>NZ_CP120626.1:0-5443096 GCF_029537255.1 Pseudomonas sp. NyZ480
CAGTCAGCACCGGTTGCTCCCATTGCCGAACCGATCAGCGCAACCGTGGTTGAATCGGTCGCGGTCAATGAACTGGCTGAGTCGTCCTCACGTGACACTTACGACGGAATGGGTGACGCGTCGCCAGCACCGGCAGCGGCAGGTCGAACCGAGCAACGTACCGTCCAGGTCGAAGGTGCGCTCAAGCACACCAGCTATCTGAACCGCACCTTTACCTTCGAAACCTTTGTCGAAGGTAAGTCCAACCAATTGGCCCGCGCAGCTGCCTGGCAGGTCGCGGACAATCCCAAGCATGGCTACAACCCTCTCTTCCTTTATGGGGGCGTGGGTTTGGGTAAGACCCACCTCATGCACGCCGTGGGTAACCACCTGTTGAAGAAGAATCCGAATGCCAAGGTCGTCTACCTGCATTCCGAGCGGTTCGTCGCCGACATGGTCAAGGCGTTGCAGCTGAACGCCATCAACGAGTTCAAGCGCTTCTACCGGTCGGTGGACGCACTGCTCATCGATGACATCCAGTTCTTTGCCCGCAAGGAGCGATCTCAAGAGGAGTTTTTCCACACCTTCAACGCTCTGCTTGAAGGCGGCCAGCAGGTGATTCTGACCAGCGACCGTTACCCCAAGGAGATCGAGGGCCTGGAAGAACGCTTGAAGTCGCGCTTCGGTTGGGGGCTGACCGTGGCGGTCGAGCCGCCGGAGCTTGAAACACGCGTGGCCATCTTGATGAAGAAGGCCGACCAGGCGAAGGTCGAGCTGCCACACGATGCAGCTTTCTTCATTGCCCAGCGTATCCGCTCCAACGTGCGTGAACTCGAAGGTGCCCTCAAGCGTGTGATCGCTCACTCGCACTTCATGGGTCGCGACATCACCATCGAACTGATTCGCGAGTCGCTGAAAGACCTGCTGGCGCTGCAGGACAAGCTGGTCAGTGTGGATAACATTCAGCGTACCGTTGCCGAGTACTACAAGATCAAGATCGCCGATTTGTTGTCCAAACGCCGATCGCGCTCTGTTGCACGTCCGCGTCAGGTGGCCATGGCCTTGTCCAAGGAGCTGACCAATCACAGTCTGCCGGAAATCGGCGATATGTTTGGTGGCCGGGACCATACCACCGTGTTGCACGCCTGCCGCAAGATCAACGAATTGAAGGAATCCGACGCGGACATCCGCGAGGACTACAAGAACCTGCTGCGGACGCTGACGACCTGATGGCCGTCAGCGCAGCTATTTGAAGGCAAGGGACTAGACCATGCATTTCACCATTCAACGCGAAGCCCTGTTGAAACCCCTGCAACTGGTCGCCGGTGTCGTCGAGCGCCGTCAGACCTTGCCGGTCCTGTCCAACGTTCTGCTGGTCGTGCAAGGCCAGCAGCTTTCGTTGACGGGTACCGACCTGGAAGTCGAACTGGTAGGCCGCGTGCAACTGGAAGACTCGGCTGAGCCTGGCGAAATCACTGTTCCAGCGCGCAAGCTGATGGACATTTGCAAAAGCCTGCCGAACGACGCCCTGATCGATATCAAAGTCGACGAACAGAAACTGTTGGTAAAGGCCGGCCGCAGCCGCTTCACCCTGTCGACCCTGCCGGCCAACGACTTCCCGACCGTGGAAGAGGGCCCAGGCTCGCTGACCTGCAACCTGGAGCAAAGCAAGCTGCGCCGCCTGATCGAGCGCACCAGTTTCGCCATGGCTCAGCAGGATGTGCGCTACTACCTCAACGGTATGCTGCTGGAGGTATCCAGCGGTACGCTGCGTGCTGTCGCGACCGATGGCCACCGTCTGGCGATGTGCGCGATGAGTGCACCGATCGAACAGGCCGACCGCCACCAGGTGATCGTGCCACGCAAGGGTATCCTTGAGCTGGCGCGTTTGCTGACCGAGCCGGAAGGCATGGTCAGCATCGTCCTCGGTCAGCACCACATCCGTGCGACGACCGGCGAGTTCACCTTCACCTCCAAGCTGGTCGACGGCAAGTTCCCTGACTACGAACGCGTCCTGCCCAAGGGGGGGGACAAGTTGGTTATCGGCGATCGCCAGGCGCTGCGTGAAGCGTTCAGCCGTACTGCGATCTTGTCCAACGAGAAGTACCGCGGTATTCGCCTGCAACTGGCCGCTGGCCAACTGAAGATTCAGGCCAACAACCCTGAGCAGGAAGAAGCTGAAGAAGAAATCAGCGTCGACTACGACGGCAGCTCGCTGGAAATCGGTTTCAACGTCAGCTACCTGCTGGACGTGCTGGGTGTGATGACGACTGAACAGGTCCGCCTGATTCTGTCCGACTCCAACAGCAGTGCCCTGCTGCAGGAAGCCGGCAATGACGACTCGTCCTACGTTGTCATGCCGATGCGTCTGTAAACGTAGCAGGCCCAATGTCCCTTCGACGTATCATGGTCACCGCGGTGCGCAACCTGCACCCGGTGACCCTCTCACCTTCCCCACGCATCAATATCCTTTACGGCACCAACGGCAGCGGCAAAACCAGCGTGCTTGAAGCCGTGCATTTGCTTGGACTGGCGCGCTCGTTTCGTAGTACCCGGCTCAACCCGGTCATCCAGTACGAACAGCCCACTTGCACGGTGTTTGGCGAAGTCGAGCTGACGGAAGGTGGCACCAGTAACCTGGGGATATCCCGTGATCGGCACGGGGAGTTCACCATTCGCATCGATGGGCAGAATGCCAAGAGTACGGCTCAGCTTGCCGAGCTCTTGCCACTGCAATTGATCAACCCCGACAGTTTTAGGCTGCTCGAAGGTGCTCCGAAGATCCGCCGGCAGTTTCTGGACTGGGGCGTGTTTCACGTGGAACCACGCTTCATGGCAGCTTGGCAGCGTCTGCAGAAGGCGCTGCGGCAGCGGAACTCATGGTTGCGTCATGGTACACTTGACGCAGCTTCGCAAGCCGCCTGGGACCGGGAAATGTGCCTGGCCAGCGCGGAAATAGATGAATACCGTCGCAACTACATCAAGGCCTTGAAGCCTGTCTTCGAGCGAACCCTGAGCGAACTGGTCGAGCTGGACGGGTTAACCCTGAGCTACTACCGAGGCTGGGACAAAGACCGCGAACTCAATGAAGTTCTCGCTTCTTCTCTTCTTCGAGATCAGCAAATGGGCCATACCCAGGCCGGCCCACAACGTGCTGATCTGCGTCTGCGATTGGCTGCCAACAACGCGGCCGACATTTTGTCGCGGGGGCAACAGAAGCTTGTGGTGTGCGCATTGCGCATAGCACAAGGCCATCTCGTGAGTCAGGCTCGCCGCGGTCACTGTATTTATCTCGTGGATGACTTGCCATCCGAGCTGGATGAGCAGCATCGCCGCGCGCTATGCCGCTTGCTTGAAGAATTACGCTGCCAGGTGTTCATCACCTGTGTAGATCACGAATTACTGAGGGAAGGCTGGCAGACGGAAACGCCAGTTGCTTTGTTCCACGTGGAACAAGGCCGTATCACCCAGACCCACGACCATCGGGAGTGAAGGCATGAGCGAAAATCAAACGTACGACTCCTCCAGCATCAAGGTGCTGAAAGGTTTGGATGCCGTGCGCAAGCGTCCCGGCATGTACATTGGCGACACCGATGATGGTAGCGGCCTGCACCACATGGTCTTCGAGGTGGTCGACAACTCGATCGACGAAGCCCTCGCCGGTCACTGCGATGACATCACCGTCATCATTCACCCGGATGAATCCATCAGTGTGCGCGACAACGGTCGCGGCATTCCGGTTGACGTGCATAAAGAAGAAGGCGTTTCGGCAGCCGAGGTCATCATGACCGTGCTGCACGCTGGCGGTAAGTTCGACGACAACTCGTACAAGGTGTCTGGTGGTCTGCACGGTGTAGGCGTTTCCGTGGTGAACGCCCTTTCCGAGAAACTGGTCCTGACCGTACGCCGTAGTGGCAAGATCTGGGAACAGACGTACGTCCACGGTGTTCCACAAGCGCCGATGGCGGTTGTCGGTGAGAGTGAGTCCACGGGTACCCACATTCACTTCAAGCCATCTGCCGAGACCTTCAAGAATATCCATTTCAGCTGGGACATCCTGGCCAAGCGGATTCGTGAACTGTCCTTCCTGAACTCCGGGGTTGGCATCCTGCTCAAGGATGAACGCAGCGGCAAGGAAGAGTTCTTCAAGTACGAAGGTGGCCTGCGGGCTTTCGTCGAGTACCTGAACACCAACAAGACACCGATCAACTCCCAGGTGTTCCACTTCAACGTCCAGCGCGACGATGGCGTGGGTGTCGAAGTGGCGTTGCAGTGGAACGACAGCTTCAACGAAAACCTGCTGTGCTTCACCAACAACATTCCTCAACGCGATGGTGGTACCCACCTGGTGGGCTTCCGCTCTTCGTTGACTCGTAGCCTCAATAGCTATATCGAGCAGGAAGGTCTGGCCAAGAAAAACAAGGTCGCCACCACCGGTGACGATGCCCGCGAAGGTTTGACCGCCATCATTTCGGTCAAGGTACCTGATCCGAAGTTCAGCTCCCAGACCAAGGACAAGCTGGTCTCCTCGGAGGTGAAAACCGCCGTGGAACAGGAGATGAATAAGTACTTCGCCGACTTCTTGCTGGAAAACCCGAACGAGGCCAAGGCCGTTGTCGGCAAGATGATCGACGCCGCCCGTGCTCGTGAAGCCGCGCGTAAAGCCCGTGAGATGACCCGCCGCAAGGGGGCACTGGATATCGCCGGTCTGCCGGGCAAGCTTGCCGACTGCCAGGAAAAGGACCCTGCTCTTTCCGAACTTTACCTGGTGGAGGGTGACTCTGCGGGTGGCTCGGCCAAGCAAGGTCGTAACCGCCGCACCCAGGCGATCTTGCCGCTCAAGGGTAAGATCCTCAACGTCGAGAAAGCGCGCTTCGACAAGATGATCTCGTCCCAGGAAGTGGGCACGCTGATCACCGCGCTGGGCTGCGGTATCGGTCGTGAAGAGTACAACATCGACAAATTGCGTTATCACAACATCATCATCATGACCGATGCTGACGTTGACGGTTCGCACATCCGTACCCTGCTGCTGACGTTCTTCTTCCGTCAGTTGCCGGAGCTGGTCGAGCGCGGTTACATCTATATTGCCCAGCCACCGCTGTACAAGGTTAAGAAAGGCAAGCAGGAGCAGTACATCAAGGACGACGAGGCCATGGAAGAGTACATGACCCAGTCGGCCCTCGAAGATGCCAGTCTGCACCTGGATGAGTCGGCGCCAGCAGTATCCGGTGTACAACTGGAAAACCTGGTGAACGAGTTCCGTGGTGTGATGAAGACGCTCAAGCGCCTGTCGCGGCTGTACCCGGAAGAGCTCACCGAGCACTTCATCTACCTGCCTGAAGTCACGCTGGACCAGTTGGCTGATCATGCAGTCATGCAGGGATGGCTGGCGAAGTTCCAGGAGCGCCTGAACAACAGTCAGAAGTCTGGTCTGGTGTACAAGGCCAGCCTGCGCGAGGACAAAGAGCGCAACCTCTGGCTGCCGGAAGTTGAAATCACTTCCCACGGCTTGGCCAGCTATGTCACGTTCAACCGCGACTTCTTTGGCAGCAACGACTACCGTTCGATCGTCGTCTTGGGTGGCAATCTGTCTACCCTGCTCGGCGAAGGTGCCTATGTACAGCGTGGTGAACGCCGCAAGGCAGTCAGCGAGTTCAAGGAAGCGCTGGACTGGCTGATGAACGAAAGCACCAAGCGTCATACCATCCAGCGATACAAAGGTCTGGGTGAGATGAACCCCGAGCAGCTGTGGGAGACCACCATGGACCCCACCGTGCGCCGTATGCTCAAGGTCACCATCGAAGACGCGATTGCTGCTGACCAGCTGTTCAATACCTTGATGGGCGACGCGGTTGAGCCACGTCGTGACTTCATTGAAAGCAATGCGCTGTCGGTGTCGAACCTCGACTTCTGATCCGTTGCCGCTCCAACAGAAAAGCCCGCGAAAGCGGGCTTTTTGCTGTTTCACGGAAATCGCGGCTATTGGGCCACAAGGGCCTCTTCATTCAAGCCGCAGATGGCCTGTAGTGCCACTTCGCGCGCCTGGCGCAACACATCCTCTTTCCACTGTGGTTCGTCGACATAGAAGGCGTCGCGCAGTTGCCGTTTGATCTGCTGGCGCCGCTGCTCGCTGGTGCCTGGGTTGTTATGCAGCCACTGTTCAGCCCGCAAGGCATCGAGTACTTGTTGCCCCGGCAAGGTACCGAACTCAAGCGTCAAGGCCGTGAACGCCGCCGGAGCGCACTCCTCCATCGTGCCGTACACCATCAGTCCGTTCAGCGGCACCGACACTGACTGGCCTTCCTGCGAGGAGCGAACGCCCTCCCCCCACCAGCGCCGAGCCCGTTTCAGCATGGGGGAATTGGCTGGTCCAGAGTAAAT
Source organism: Pseudomonas sp. NyZ480 (assembly GCF_029537255.1). NCBI lineage: Bacteria > Pseudomonadati > Pseudomonadota > Gammaproteobacteria > Pseudomonadales > Pseudomonadaceae > Pseudomonas > Pseudomonas sp. NyZ480. Next base: position 6,364 of record NZ_CP120626.1, read on the forward strand.
ACGTTCACCATGCCCCTTGGGGCCAAGCCCTGTGTGGATATCGATCCAGACCAGGTGCTCGCATCGGTTGGCCTGTTGGTGGAGGATCCTACGTACGGCATCGTTGCTCCATGTGGGTGAGATCCCCGTATAGAACAGTCCGTCGGGGTGGCTGTGCTGTCCCCCAGATATTGCTTCCTGTAGACGCTTGCGCCCCAGCCTCACCAGATGCGAAAGCAGTCGCAGGCGATTGATCAAGGTGACTGGCCAGCGCTCGGGAATCATCAGCGAGTGGAGCCTTGGATAGTCGCGGTTAGGCGAACGGGGTTGGCTGAAGTCGCGAAAGTTGCGGTTCAGGTCGACATTCTCGTGGGTCCAGCGACGTAGCCAGGAAAACCCGTAAGGGTTGGCCGCATGCAGGTAGACCACCGCGCAGCGGGCGTCGCTGGCCTGACGTTGAAAGTTCTCATCCTGCAACAGCGCAATCTGCACAGCTGAGCCACAGAAGCCCTCGACACCATGGCATCCACTGCTGATCAGCAATACATGCTCGGCATCGATCGGGCCGCTGCGAGCCACGTCGATGGCCAACTCCTCGCCTTCGGCACCGCGTAGCGGGTGCCGGTGGGATTCGACCGACAGACCCCGATCAGCACAGGCCTTTAGGAATTTTTGTCGCGCTTGTGCGTACGTCTGTGAGAAGCAGGCAGCAGGATTCATTTCAGCTCCGGTTTTTTCCTGGGTTGGACCGGACAGCGGGCAGCCGCCTACCGGCCGGCCCGAGGCCAGTAAAAGTGAAAGGGAAAAGTTCGTGAGTCTGCGGTCTGGCGTTCAGCCGGCGTGCAGTGCTGGCTGCAGAGACGATTCGTGGGCTTGCAGGTGCATGCGGGTTTGCTCTGGCCGGACCAGCCAGAAGGCAATCAGCGTGAAGACAATGATGGCTGTGCCGATTACCGCCAGCGCAGACTCGAAGCCATGCGCGATATCCCCGCCACGCACGGCGACCCATTGCCCGACCAGCCACGGCGCGAGCATGCCGGCACTGGTCACCCCGCCGATGTGGATCGACAACATGGAGCCCCGGCGCTCGCCCGGCGCAATGAACGCGACGATGGTGTTGGCGAATGTCGGCAGTACATTGATCAACACTGCCCCGGTCGCATACAGCGCAAGGGTCGTCAGAGTGTGGCCATGGGCCTGGGTGATCAGCAGGAAAGCGAAGCCCGCGATCAGGCTGCAGGCCAGTGGCAATGCCACCATGGTCCGTTGCGGGCTGGCGCCTTCCTTGAGTGCCCGTTGCGAGAGTGCCGAGACACCGAGGTTGCACAGAATGACGGCCAGGGTCACGCCCATGACCACGTAGCCCGACTGCATCGCGGTCATCTCCAGGCCCTTCTGCAGGTAGACCGGTACCCAGCTGTAGACCAGTGCATTGGGCAGAAAGCCCATGAAGCCTATCAGGGTGATGCCGAGGAAGGTCCGGTTGAGCAGCAACCGGCGATAGCCTGGCAAGGGGTGGCCGGTACGGTTGATTACCGGATCCACCTGTGTTCCCTCGCGGCCGAAGGCCAACCATAGCAGCATCCACAGCAGCCCAATCAGTGCCAGCGCAAGATAGGCCATGCGCCAGCCGACTTGGGCAATCAGCAGCGGCAGGCTGACTGCGGCCAATACGGCGCCGAGCATGATCGACACCTGGATCAGCGAAGCAGGCATCACCCGTTCGGTAGGACCGAACCATTTGAAGCAGGCATGCTGAGTCACGGCAGTGCCGGGGCCGGTACCGGCACCGAGCATCAAGCGGCTGAGCACCAGTGCGGCGAAGCTGCTGCTGACGCTTACCAGCAGTTGCGAGACCATCCACACCAATGACATGCCTACCAGTATCCAGCGGCTAGGAAAACGGTTGGCCAGGAAGCCAACCGCCACCCCGGAGATCGAGTAGAGGAAAAAGAACGCACTGCCGATGAAGCCGAATTCGGCGGGTGTGAGCTTAAGCTCATCAATGATCTGGGCGCCGGCGAAGGCAAAGATGCTCTTGTCCAGCACACTGATGATCATCACAGCCATCAGCATGACCAGCACGAGATTACGATGGGAGAACGGCATACAGGGCTACTCCAGAGGTCATGCAGGCAGGATGCCGTAGCCGCTGCTCGCTGAATAATGATCTATCGGCATGCTTATCAAAGTTGGTTATGGAGCGGTGAGCGCAAGGTTTGCGGGTTCTTGAACGCGTAGATGATGTCGTCGACAAGCATCTGCGTTTCCCGCGTCATCAGTTCTGCGGGCCGGCAAACCAGGGAGATGTCGGTGCCTGGTACCCGCTCGGCGATCGGCAGCATGTCGAGGTTGCCAGACACGACGGGCAAGTCGAAGACACGACGCGACCAGATACTGACGGCATCCGTGGTCGCGGCCAGCTCGGCGTATAGCACCACCGATGCGCAGATGATCGTACGCTCTGGTGGTTGGATGCCGTATTCCTCGAACATGCGTCCGGCCAGTGAAATGTCCAGCGTGTCGGGCAGCAGCCATTCCAGGTCAAGCAACTCGTTCAACGAACGGGCCTTCGACAAGGGATGCCCTTTGCGCACGGCCAGGGTAGTGGGTTGGGCGTACAGTTCATGCCACTCGAAGCCTTCGACACTGCGGGCGGGTGGGTGTGACGTCAGCGCCAGGTCCAGCTGCCCTTCACGCAGACCCTCCAGCAATTTGGCCGGACGCAGTTCAAGAATCTGCAGCTGCACCTTCGGGTAGCGCTTGCGATAGCTGAGGATGCAACTGGCGAACTGCTGACTGGGCGTGACAGGGGACACGCCGATGATCACCCGACCGTCCATGGTGCCCTTGAGCGTCTCGATCTCGTCCCGAGCCCGACGTACCTCCTCCACCACCAACCGCGCTCGGCGCACTAGATGTTCACCGTAGGGGGTGACGGTGATCCCACGGTTGGATCGCACCAGCAGAGGTACGCCCAGCTCCGACTCCAGCTCCTTGATGCTCTTCGACAAGGCCGGCTGAGAAATATGCAGTAACCGAGAGGCCTCCTGAATACTGCCACTTTCGCAGATCGCGACGATGGCGCGCAGTTGATGCAACTTCATGGCATACACCTGAACCTGAGGGGATGCGAACTAGAGCATAAAATGCCGCGACCGACGAGTCAGCGCCCAGGGTTGGAAGCATCCCATGGGCGCAACTGTCGGTCAGCGAATCCCGGTAGCACGCAAGGCGTTCGGGGTGAACTCCTTGCTCGATGCATTCAGCGAGAAGTCGTAGCTGCTCTTTTTCTCTTCGTTGCGCAGGCCTGAGACCGTGTAGCGGCCAGTGGTCACGTCGTAATGCGTCTCGGCGGTCAACCAGGGGAATTGCTGATCGTAGAAGAATCGTGCATGCCCTTCGGAAACCCGCCAAAGGTTGCCACGGCTGTCGTAGGCATCGGCTTCAGCCACCTGCCAGCTGTCTTCGTCAATGTACAGGTCGCGCTTGCTGTAGATATGGCGCTGGCCGGGCTTGAGGGTGGCGACCACATGCCAGACCCGGTGCAGTTCGTAACGGGTATGGTCGGGGTTGAGGTGGCCTGGGCGAATGATGTCGTCGTACTTGAGCTTCGGTGAGTCCAGGGCATAGCTGTTGTAGGGGATATAGACCTCTTTTTTGCCCACCAGCTTCCAGTCATAGCGATCGGGTGCGCCGTTGAACATGTCGAAGTCGTCGTAGGTGCGCATTCCTTCAGCGCCAGGGCTGTCGTAGCCGACCTGCGGCGCACGGCGTACTCGGCGCTGGCCGGCGTTGTACATCCAGGCCATGCGCGGCTCGGCGACCTGGTCGAGGGTTTCCAGTACCAGCATCACGCTGCCGGCTCGCCGCGGGGGCGAAAGGATTTCCTGGCGGAAGTAGAACAGGATGTTGGCCATTTTCTGCGGGTCGTAATCCTTCAGGCCGAACGGGAAGGCGAATTGCTCTTTCATCATGCTGATGGAGTAGGTACCGTTTTCCTGCGGATTTATCTGTGCGGTGTTGCGCAGGATCGAGTCACCCCGGTAGCGGGTGATGTGGTTCCAGATCACTTCCAGGCCGGACTGGGGGATCGGGAAAGGGATCGACATCTTGAAGTTCTGCAGGCCGTTTCCGCCTTCCGCGAGGGTCGTGCGAGTAGCGTTCTCCTTGACCGCAGCGAACACTTTTGGGGGCAAAGTGACGCTGCGATGTGTGGTGTACACCGGGATGCGATAGGTGTCCGGAAACCGTGCGAACATCGCCAGCTGTCCGGGTGTCAGGCGTGCCTTGTACTGTTCGGCATTTTGCGCCGTGATCACAAACAAGGGCTTCTCGTTGGCGTAGGGGTTGGGGATAAAACCACCGGCGTCCACTGAGCCGGTGCTGGCCGGCAAGCCGCCGGTCCAGGCTGGGATGCTGCCGTCGGCATTACCGGCTTTCTCAGCACCGATAGGGGTCAGCTCGCCTCCCAGGCGGGCTGCTTCCTGTTCGGACACGGCCGCCATCACCTGGCTGGCCAACAGGCTAAGGACCAGGCAGCTGCTGCGGATCAAGGCTTTGCGAAACATGGTCTACCTCCAGGAACAAAGGAGCGTCAGAAGCTCACGCCCAGGCTGACGGCGAGGAAGTCGCGGTCTGTGTTGGTGTTGAAGTCACCGCCGAAGTAGTCGGTGTAACTGATGGCGAGGTTGTAGCGGTTGAGGTATTCGGCATCCACGCCGATGCTCACCGACTTGTCTCCCTCGTTGAACGTCGGGCCAAAACCTTCGACGTCATGGGCAAAGGACACACTTGGGCGCAGCACCACACCGCCGATAAGGTCGGCGTACTCCAGCATTGCGCGCACTCGGTAACCCCAGGAGTCGGCGGTATAGAAGCCCTTGCTGTTGCACTGGTCCGGATTGGCCGAGTTGGCGACCTGACGGCACAGGTTGTTTCCGGAAATACCACCAAGCAACGGGGCGCTACCGGCGGTGGACAATTCGCCGTTGCCATAGACACTGCTGCGGCCAAAGCGCAGGTCCGAACCATCGGTCGCGCCCAAGTCGGCGATGTGGCTGTAACCGACTTCGCCCACCAGTGTCAGGCGATCCGCACCGATGAAGGTCAACTGGTCGATGGTGCGGGTCAGGGTGACTTGTGCCTGGGTGAACGGCTTGCGCACGTAGCCGTTGATCAGCGAGCCGTAGGCGGAGCTTGCGAAACCGGTCTGGAAGACCGGCAGGCCGGCGTTGACCAGCGGATTGGTGGCAGCCGCGCCGAGGGTGGCGGCTGCCGACACATCACTGGCATTCAGTGACAGCGGCATGTTCGGGCGGTAACTGATTTCGCCGGCCACGGCGGTGGCGCCGACCGTCGTGCTGAAGCTCAGGCCGTACAGGCGAATGTCTTCCGGGTACTCCAGGTAGTAGCGTGCCGTGCTGACACCACCCTGCCCTGCCAAGCCGCCCACCGGGTCGAGCAAGGCGCCACGGCCGACCCTCCACGTACTGGTCGGGGTACGGCTGTGATAGTTCATGGCGTAGACACCGAACTCAGTGTCGTTGAGTTCAGGCACCATCCAGCGCAGGGCCACGCCGAACTGGCCACTGTTGCGTGGGTCCTTGTCGGAAAGGCGTGGCACATAACCATAACCACCGGGTATCCCGGTACCGTCGACGTCGCGGTCAAAGTCGCTGCCGTTGATTGCCATGTTGTTGTCGCAGCCCTTGGCGACCACATCGCTGCTGAAGAAAGTACCGCAGTTGTCGGCGACGGTTTTTTCCCATTGCAGCTGGTAGAAGGCTTCGAACGAAAGGCTGTCGGTCAGGCCCTGGTTGAAATAGAGCATGTTGACTGGAATCAGTGCTTCCTTGACCTCGGAGCCTGGACGGCGCAAGGCTGAGACATCGACCGGGTTAATACTGTTAATGCCGTTCTGGATGAAGGTGCTTTCACCCCAGCTGACCACCTGTCGGCCAGCGCGAACGGTGCCTGGCAAGTCGTTGATGGTGTAGTTGTGATAGACGAAAGCATCCAGCAACTCGAAGCCCGAAGACTTGGCGGCCATGTCGCGGTGGTTGTCATCGATGTCCTCGAGCAAGCGACCTTCATCCTTGAGCTCGAAGTCGTACCAGTACTTGCCTCGCACGAACACACCGGTGTCGCCGTACTTGAGCTCGAGGTCGTGCACGCCCTTGAAGATCTTCGAGAACGTTTCGCCCTTCTTGAAATTCAGGCGGCCGTCGTCGGAAGTCTGGGTAGAGGCCGTGCCTCCGTTGCGCGTGCCAATGAAGGCGCGGTCCGGGCTGTCCATGGCCCAGCTGGCCCCAATGGACAGGCTGGTATCGAAACGCCCTTCGATTTCCCCGATGTTGAAGGTAACGGCCTGTGCGCTGGTTGCCGCGAGTGCCAGGCTGACTCCCAGCGGAAGTACGCGAAGCCGAGGGCCCGCGACGCCGGTCATTGTTTTTTTCATATGTGCTCTGCGCCTTGAACTTGCTGTTCATGAGAAAGCCTCCCCTTCGGCGGGGGCGTCTGCATGGTAAGCAGCGAGTCACAGCGGCGGCTTCTGAAAAAAAGTGATGCCCATAGCCAAATGAGAGGGTGGCGACTGTCGATAACCGGCAGCTATCGGGATGAACCATATTCAGTCTGATGCCACGCGGTCTTGGCCTATAGTCCGGACGGAATTCAACCTTCCGAGGCAGACCATGAAGATTGCCCTGACTGGCGACAGTATCCTGCAGCGCCGTCTGCACAGCCGGGATGACCAGGCGCTGAGCCCTTTGTTCGACCTGATCCGCGCAGCAGACGTGAGCTTCACCAACCTTGAGGTATTGCCCAACGACTTCGCCGGTGATCCCGCGCTAGAAAGCGGTGGCTCGCATTTCGGTGCCCCGTCCTGGGTGCTCGATGAACTGGTCGAAGGTGGCTTCGATCTGTTCTCCACGGCCAACAATCACAGCCTGGACTACGGCATCAGCGGGCTTCATGCGGCCCATGAGCAATTACGCAAACGTGAGCTGCTGTTCGCTGGCACCGGGCGCAACCTGGAAGAGGCCCGCCGACCGGTGTACTGCAGCAAACCGGCGGGTACTGTCGCGTTGCTGGCGTGCAGTTCGACCTACGGCAAGGGTCAGGAGGCCAGCGACCAGAGTCGAGACATGCCTGGCCGTCCGGGCCTCAACCCATTGGGTTACGACACTCTGCATGAGGTCAGTACCGAGCAGATGGCACAGGTACGCCAGCTGATTGCCGACCTGGGACTGGATCGTCTTTACCAGGGGGCGGTGGACCTCGGTTTCGCCCATCCCCTGCCTGACCCGTCGCTCGCGATATTCGGGCCATTCACCCCACTGTTGTTCCGTGAAGGTGCCAATACCCGGCTGCGTACGCTCGCCCGAAAAAGAGACCTGGATGGCATTTTGCGTTGGGTCGAAGAAGCACGGTTGACCTCGGACATTGTGCTGGTCAGCCTTCATGCTCATGAATTGGGCTACAACCCAGCGGGGGAATGGGACCTGGAAGTACCTGCCGAATTCATCCAGCCGGTGGCACGCAAGCTGATCGACGCTGGCGTCGATATCGTCGTAGGCCATGGTCCGCACCTGTTGCGAGGCATGGAGATTTACCAAGGCAAACCTATCTTCTACAGCCTGGGTAACTTCATCGGCCAGAACGAACTGGTCGAACGTCTGCCGGTGGACAGCTATGAGCAGTTCCGCGTAGACCGCAAGCAGACCCCGTCCAAGGTGTTCTTGCAGCGTACCCATAATGGCACGCGCAGTTTCCCGTCCGATGCGCGATTCTGGGAGAGCATTGTGCCGATCTGCACCTTCGATGGCCGCACCCTTACACGCATCGAGTTGCATCCAGTGCAGTTGGGGTTTGGCGAAGCCATCCACCGTCGGGGGCGGCCGCGATTGGCCTCAGGACAGCAGGCCAGGACCATTTTGCAGCGCTTTGCTGCCTTGTGCGCAGGCTTCGATACGCGTCTCGAGGTGAGCGGCGACACGGCGCAGGTCGTGCTTTGAGCACGCGATGTTCCACGTGGAACTTATGACATTGCCAACTACAAAAGCCCGCTGATGCGGGCTTTTGTATGCCCGCAAAATCAGTAGCCTGAAAGAACGCTGACGACCACGCCCGTGGCGATCGCTACCAGAACGTAGTCACCGTTCACATACAACCAGCGGTGATCGCGGGGAGGCGCGTACAGGTGACGTGCACGCCAGTCGGTTACCCAATAGCGGTCGTCGCGGTAGCGTGGCTCTACGACATAGCCACGATGCCATTGGCGATGCGGCATCGGCATGCCTGCATCGGGTCGGAAGTTCGGGTTGTGGTAGGCCGGGTATCGACCATTGTCATGTTGGTCATGTCGTTCGGGTTGTCCGTGGTGCGGATCGAACTGATGGGATGGGCCAGGGCCACCGTCGTGACGGTCAGGGCCAGGTGGGCCCGGCTGAGCGAAACTGGCCAAGGATGCGCTGAACGCAAGCGCGGCGCAGACTGCGGTCAGGGTTTTCTTCATGTGCGGATTCTCTGCTGGTTAACGCCCGGCGATGTCCTGCTGTGCGCCTGGTGCGGTTAACTGATCAGACCATGGTTTGTTCCAATTAATGTCAGGACAGTGGTAAAGATCCGGTAAAGTTCGCCTCGCCCTAACTGAGGCCGAGCGCTTTCAACCGTCGATACAAGGTTCGCTCACTTAGGCCAAGATGACGGGCCAGTTCGCTACGTGGCCCTTTGAATTGTTCCAGCGCTTGGGCCACTTCACTCAGGTCGTTGCGCCCTCGCCCACTGTTGACATTGACCTGCTGCGGCACCACATCCTCTGGCAGGTGCTCAGGTCGGATCAGACCATCATCGGCAAATAACCGGGCCCTCTCCAGAATGTTGCGCAGTTCGCGGATGTTGCCCGGGAATGCATGCAGGCCAAGCTGCTTGAGCGCCTGCTCGGTCAAACTTGTCGGCTTGCCACTCATGCGCTGCAGCAGGCTCTCAGCCAGCAGAGGCAAATCCTCCACACGTTCGCGCAACGCCGGCAGCCGGATCGGGAAACCACTGATGCGGTAATAAAGATCTTCCCTGAACGTACCCTCCGCCACCATCTTCTTCAGCGGTTTATGGGTCGCCGACACGAGGCGGAAATCTGAATGCACGGTGCGCAGGCTGCCGACCGGTCGAAAGCTCCCCGACTCGATCAGGCGCAGCAGTTTGACCTGCATCGCCAACGGCACCTCGCCGATTTCATCGAGGAACAGCGTGCCACCGTGGGCCGCCTCGGCCAAGCCGATCTTGCGTTGATTGGCACCCGTGAAGGCGCCCTTCTCGTAACCGAACAGCTCACTTTCGAACAGTGATTCGGTCAGACCGGTGCAGTCAACGACGACCAGCGGGCCATTGGCGCGCGGGCTTCCCATGTGTATGGCCCGTGCGAACAGTTCCTTGCCAGTACCCGACTCGCCCTGCAGCAGTACCGGAATTTGCGCAGGGGCCGCACGCTGCAGGCTGGCCAAGGCGGCCTTGAAGGCTGGCGCTCGGCCGACCAACCCCTGTTGTTGAGGTTGTGCAGATGCCAGCGTGATGGTGGTGAGCCGTTCGACGAAGGCCACGACATTGCCCTGTTCGTCGAGGATCGGGCGCAGCTCCACATCCACGTGTTCAGGGCCACGCGGCGTGTGATGGATGTGCAGCACACGCTCTGGCACTTTGCTGTCCAGTGCCTTGCGCATCGGACAGTGTTCACCGGCTTGGTCACAGGGCACGGCATAGTGATGCGAGACGCGGTGACACTTCTGGCCGACCGGCGCCTGCCCGTCACCGCCGAACTGACGGCGATAGGCTGCGTTGGCGGCGAGAATGTTGTAGTCGGTGCCCAGCACGATGGTTGGCAGTACATCGTGTTCGAGGTAGGACACCAGCGCGAGAATAGCCGGATGGGAGGCTGTGGCGTGAAGCTCAGACATGGGGGCACCGATGGATTGACCTGCCGCAGAGTAGCGAGGTCTGCCAAATACTGCCATTAGCTGACAGTCGACTGCCACAACCACTGTCACCCGTTCGTCTGCCAGTCCCGCAAACCCAATGAATACGCGGGATCGACCACAAAACCAGGGCCAAATCTTCTGGCATGCATCTTGATAAACCTCCAATCACTGCCTACGCCTCATATAAGGCGCGGTGGATTATTTGGAGAACGTGATGATCATCGGCAACAACCTTCACGTGGAAGCCTTCTTCGATGAGGCGACCTCGACCATCAGCTATCTGGTCCTGGACAACGAGACGCTTCAGTGCGCGTTGATCGACAGCGTTCTGGACTACGACCCGAAGTCTGGACGTACCTGCACGGCGTCGGCCGACCGTTTGATCGACCGGGTAAAAGCACTGAATGCCAAGGTGCAGTGGATTCTGGAAACCCATGTGCACGCCGATCATCTTTCCGCGGCGGCTTACCTCAAAGAGAAACTCGGTGGCCATACCGCCATTGGTGCGCACATTACCCAGGTGCAGAAAGTCTTCGGTGCGCTGTTCAATGCCGAATCGGATTTCGCCCGGGACGGTAGCCAGTTCGATGTGCTGTTCAAGGACGAACAAGGTTTTCGCATCGGCAACTTGCAAGCGCACGCTCTGCACACCCCTGGGCATACCCCGGCCTGCATGAGCTACTTGGTCGAGGACGCGGGTGAGAAAGCATTGTTCGTCGGCGACACATTGTTCATGCCGGACTACGGGACAGCGCGTTGCGATTTTCCAGGTGCCAACGCACGTACATTGTACCGCTCCATTCGCCGCCTGCTTGCCTTCCCAGATGAGACCCGCCTGTTCATGTGCCATGACTACCTGCCGGGGGGGCGGGAAATGCGCTACGTCACTACCGTGGCTGAACAGCGCGCCCACAACATCCACATTCACCAGGGGGTCGATGAGGACCACTTCGTCGCCATGCGCGAAGCCCGCGACAAAACCCTGGAAATGCCTGTGCTGATCCTGCCTTCGGTGCAGGTGAACATGCGCAGCGGCCATTTTCCCAAGCCCGAAGACAACGGGGTGAGCTACCTGAAGATTCCGCTGAACAAGCTCTGATCGTCTTTGCCCATAACCAGATTTCCAGGACGTACCGCCATGCCTGCCTTGCTGTCCCCCGCCAAAACATCCAATGCGGATCACCACAAAGTGGTGATCGTCGGTGCCGGAGCTGCCGGTATCGCCACTGCCTCCAGTCTCATCAGCCGCGACCCATCGCTGGATATCGCCCTGATCGACCCCGCCGATGTTCACTACTACCAGCCTGGTTGGACGATGGTGGGCGCTGGTGTATTCAAGTCGACCAGTACCGCGCGCACCATGGCTTCGACCATCCCCCGAGGTGTGCAGTGGATCAAGGCGCGAGTCGAAGGCTTCGACCCTCAGGCGCAGCTGGTCATTCTCGAAGACGGCCGTGCCGTCAGCTACGAACAACTCGTTGTCTGCCCAGGCCTGAAACTCGATTGGAGTGCCATCGAAGGGCTGAGCGAAACCTTGGGTCGAAACGGGGTGACCTCCAACTACCGATACGATCTGGCTCCCTACACCTGGTCGCTGGTGCAGAACCTCAAGCAAGGTCGTGCCTTGTTCACCCAGCCACCGATGCCGATCAAATGTGCCGGTGCGCCGCAGAAAGCGTTGTACCTGTCCTGTGACCATTGGCTTCGCAATGGGCAGCTGGGTGATGTGAAAGCCAGCTTCTTCAATGCTGGCGCGGTGCTGTTCGGGGTCGCCGACTATGTCCCTGCGCTGATGGCCTACATCGACAAGTACGGCGTTGATCTCAATTACTCGCATCGACTGGTGGCGGTGGACGGGCCGAACAAGCGCGCCACTTTCATTCGCACATTGCCTGACGGTAGCAGCGAAAGGCGCACCGAAGCCTTTGACATGCTGCACGTGGTGCCCCCACAGGTCGCTCCGGACTTCATTCGCAACAGTCCGTTGGTGGATGCGGCGGGTTGGGTCGATGTCGATCCCCATACCCTTCGTCACCGCTCGTTTGGCAATATCCACGCCCTTGGCGATGTCGCCAACACCACCAACGCCAAGACTGCCGCCGCCGCCCGCAAGCAGGCGCCGGTCGTGGCCAACAATGTTCTGGTAGCGTTGGGCAGGCTCGGCACCCTTGCCCAATACGACGGCTACGGCTCCTGTCCATTGACCGTCGAACGCGGCAAGATCGTGCTTGCCGAATTCACCTACGGGGGCAAGGTTGCTCCAAGCTTCCCCCGTTGGCTGCTCGATGGTCGTCAGGCAACCCGTCTGGCCTGGCTGCTCAAGGCAAGGGTACTGCCGCCTCTTTACTGGCAAGGCATGCTCAAGGGGCGTGAATGGCTGGCACGGCCTCAGCCGCTGGTGGTCGAGGGTACGCGGTGATCGAGCATCAACTGTTGGGCGCTGGGTTGGGCGCAATCATCGGTGGAGTGTTGGCACTGACCGGCGCGGGCGGCGGTATCCTCGCGGTGCCGCTGCTGGTGTTCGGCCTTGGCCTGTCGATGGTCGAGGCCGCGCCTATCGGCTTGCTTGCCGTAGGGCTCGCCGCATCCGTGGGGGCCGTGCTCGGCCTGCGCGAGGGGCTGGTGCGTTATCGCGCCGCACTGTTCATTGCCCTGATCGGTATCGCTGCTGCACCCTTTGGGCTGATGCTCGCGCATCGCTTGCCCAACACGCCGTTGGCACTGACCTTCGCCGGGGTACTGGTGTACGCCTGCCTGCGCATCTGGCGCAAGGCCAGCAACGAACTGCGTGGCGAGCACAATGATGCTCATCGATACATCGAACCGTGCGTGCTCAACCCATTGCAGGGCCGCTTGCGCTGGACGCTGCCGTGCGCCCGTGCCTTGGCCATGACGGGGGCATTGTCCGGGCTGCTGTCGGGCCTGCTTGGTGTGGGCGGGGGCTTCGTGATCATTCCCGCCTTGAACCGTTACACCAATCTGCGCATGAAGAGCATTGTCTCGACATCGCTGGCGGTAATCGCCCTGGTGTCCGCGGCAAGCGTTGTCAGCGCCAGCCTGGCAGGGGTGATGCAGTGGCGGATCGGTGCTCCGTTCGCCATCGGTGCGGTACTTGGCTTGTTGCTGGCGCGGCCACTGGCGGCCAGGCTTGCCGGGCCGCGCCTGCAGCAGATGTTTGCCGTGGCCGGCTGGTTCGCGGCCCTGCTGTTGGCCGGTAAGGCGCTACTCGGCTAACAGCTCGGCTTGTTCCGCAGCGCACAGCGCCAGCAGGTAGTCCCAGACCACCCGCAGGCGCACCGACTTGTGCAGCTCCCTGCGCGTGCAGATCCAGTAGCTGCGCTGGATGGTCTCGGTGGGTAATAGGCGGACCAGCGTCGGGTCGTGGCGGGCCATGTAATTGGGCAGCACGGCGATGCCCAAGCCTGCGCGGGCGGCATGCTGCTGGGCGATCACGCTGGTGCTGCGAAAGACCACGTTGGGCGCCCGGCAGAAGCTGTTGAGGAACAGCAGTTCCTGACTGAACAGCAAGTCATCGACATAGCCAATCCAACTGTGACGAGCCAGGTCATCGCGGTTTCGCAGCGGTGGCGCCCGGTCGAGATAGTTTTGGCTGGCGTAAAGGGCCAAGCGGTAGTCGGTGAGCTTGCGGGTAATCAGAAGGTCGGCATTGGGCCGCTCCAGGTGGATGCTGATTTCAGCTTCGCGGTTGAGGATGCTGACAAAGCGCGGTACTGCCACCAGTTCAACTTCCAGGCCTGGGTATCGTTCGAACAACGCGTTCATGCGTGGGGTGAAGAACATGATGCCGATGCCCTCAGTCACCCCAAGGCGGATCTTGCCCAACGGTGTAATGGCCTGGGTGATTTCTTCCTGCGCCAGCAGGGCGACATTCTCCATGGCTTCGGCGTGCTTGAGCAGGGCCTGGCCGGAACTGGTCAGTTCATAGCCCTGGGCGTGCTGCACGAACAGCGGCGTGCCAAGGCTTTTCTCGATGCTTTCGATATGCCGGGCCACGGTGCTGTGGGTAGTGTTCAGACGCTTGGCGGCGGTGAGCAGCCGGCCGCTGCGCTGCAACTCGAGGAAAAACCGCAGATCATTCCAGTCGAACATGCTTGTCCTTTCAGGCCGTCCGTTGTGGCCTATTTGCGGGTGAACCCGCTCCCACGGATACAGCGGTGCTTTTCGGGGCAATGCAAGCGACCCGCACAGGCATTGCGTTGAACGAAAACGCACAACCGCTGCGTGAAATCTCGTGTTTCCTCGTCGAAATTAATCAATAAGATGTAGGACGACAAGAACAATAATCAGGCGAGGTTTCACATGCCATCAGCCGATTCTGTCTTCGACTACGTGGTCGTTGGGGCCGGTCCTGCCGGTTGCCTGCTGGCCAATCGTTTGTCCGCCAACCCCTCCTGCCGAGTGCTGTTGCTTGAAGCCGGTGGGCGCGACAACTACCCCTGGATCCACGTCCCTGTCGGTTATCTCTACTGCATCGGCAACCCGCGCACCGACTGGTGCTTCAAGACCGAGGCGCAGTCCGGCCTGGGGGGGCGCAGCCTGGGTTACCCTCGCGGCAAGGTGCTGGGTGGTTGTTCCTCGATCAACGGCATGATCTACATGCGTGGCCAAGCCGCCGACTACGACCACTGGGCCGATCAAGGCAACGAAGGCTGGGCATGGAAGGATGTGCTGCCACTGTTCAAGGCCAGTGAAAACCATTTTGCCGGCAGCACTGATCACCATGGTGCCGACGGTGAGTGGCGCGTCGAGCGCCAGCGCTATAGCTGGCCTATCCTCGATGCCTTCCGCGATGCGGCTGAGCAGAGCGGCATCGGCAAGGTCGATGACTTCAATACCGGCGACAACCAAGGCTGTGGATACTTTCAAGTCAACCAGCGCAGTGGTGTGCGCTGGAATGCATCCAAGGCCTTTCTGCGGCCAATCAAGGATCGCCCCAACCTGACCGTGCTGACCGATGTGCAGGTCGACCAGGTGTTATTGAACAATACCCGTGCTCGGGCGGTGAAAGCGCAATGGCAGGGTGCCTGGCACGAGTTCTCCGCACGCCGCGAGATCATTCTTTGTGCCGGTGCCGTAGGCTCTCCTGGCATCCTGCAGCGCTCAGGAATTGGCCCGCGCAAGCTGCTGGAAAGCCTCGGTATCGGAGTTCGCCACGATATGCCTGGCATCGGCGGCAACCTGCAGGACCACCTGCAGCTGCGCCTGATCTACGAGATCCGCAATACCCGTACCCTCAACCAGATGGCCAACAGCCTTTGGGGCAAGCTGGGTATGGGCTTGCGCTATCTCTACGACCGCAGTGGCCCGTTGGCCATGGCACCGAGCCAACTGGGGGCCTTCGTACGCTCGAGTCCTGAGCAGGCCACCGCCAACTTGCAGTATCACGTGCAACCCCTTTCGCTGGAGCGCTTCGGCGAGCCGCTGCACCGTTTCCCGGCTTTCACCGCGTCGGTGTGCAACCTGCGCCCAGCAAGCCGTGGACGCATCGACATCCGCTCTGCCGACATGAACACGACGCCGCTGATCGACCCCAACTACCTCAGCGACCCCGAAGACCTGCGGGTCGCCGCCGATGCCATTCGCCTCACCCGACGCATCGTCCAGGCCCCTGCCCTGGCCGCATTCGAACCCCGCGAGTATCTGCCCGGTCCGGCCTTGCAAACCGAAGAAGAACTGTTCGAAGCCGCTGGCAAGATTGGCACCACCATCTTCCACCCGGTCGGTACCTGCCGCATGGGCAATGGCCCGTTGGACGTTGTGGATAACCAGTTGCGCGTTCATGGCATCCCAGGGCTGCGCGTGGCGGATGCGTCGATCATGCCGCAGATCACCTCCGGCAATACCTGTTCACCCACTCTCATGATCGCCGAGAAGGCGGCCCAACTCATTCTCAAGGGGGCTACCACCCAGACCAGCTTCAACGAAGACGCAATACCGACGCCCTGACCCGGGTGCGTGCAGTACCGGCAGCTTGCGGTCAGAGGCTGCCGACAGTGGAACAACAAGAATAATCACTGTGGCCTTCGGGCCGAGGACAGCAACGATGTCGGATTACATTCAAGAGCAGGGTGCGGCGGCCAGCAGCTCCAGTGGCCGTGAGGAACGCAAGATCATTTTCGCGTCATCCCTCGGGACGGTGTTCGAGTGGTATGACTTTTTTCTCTATGGTGCACTGGCAGCGGTCATCAGCAAGCAGTTCTTCGCTGGGGTGAACGACACTACCGCCTTTATCTTCGCTTTGATGGCCTTTGCCGCCGGCTTCCTCGTTCGGCCTTTCGGTGCGCTGGTGTTTGGCCGTCTGGGTGACATGATCGGTCGCAAGTACACCTTCCTGGTCACCATCGTGCTAATGGGCTTGTCGACATTCGCTGTCGGCCTGCTACCCACCTACGCCAGCATCGGTATCGCTGCCCCGATCATTCTGGTGGTATTGCGCATGCTCCAGGGCCTGGCCCTGGGCGGCGAGTACGGTGGTGCAGCCACCTACGTGGCCGAGCACGCGCCACCTGGCAAGCGCGGTTTCCACACCGGTTTCATACAGTCCACCGCCACCCTAGGGCTGCTGCTGTCGTTGCTGGTGGTGCTGGCTAGCCGTTACATCAGTGGGGATCAGTTCGAGACCTGGGGCTGGCGCCTGCCCTTCCTGCTGTCGATCTTCCTCCTGGCCATTTCCACGTGGATTCGCATGAGCATGCACGAGTCGCCTGCTTTCGTGAAAATGAAGGCCCAGGGCAAGGTCAGCAAGTCGCCGATTCGTGAGTCGTTCACCTCCTGGCCAAACCTCAAGGTGGTGCTCACAGCCTTGTTCAGCATCAACGCGGGTCAGGCGGTGACCTTCTACACCGCGCAGTTCTACGTGCTGTTCTTCATGACGCAGATGCTCAAGATGGACCCTGCTCAGGCCAATACCCTGCTGATCATCAGCGTGGTGATCGGTGCGCCATTCTTCGTGTTCTTCGGCTGGTTGTCGGACAGGGTTGGGCGCAAGCCGATCCTAATGCTGGGCCTGCTGCTGGCCACGGTGCTGTACTTCCCGATGTTCAAAGCGCTAAGCCACTACGCCAACCCGCAAATCGACGCGGCCAGCCGCCAGGCGCCGATTGTGGTCACAGCGGACCCGAAAGGTTGCACCTTCCAGTTCGACCCGGTCGGCAAGGCGCG
The DNA here is from genome assembly GCF_029537255.1 of Pseudomonas sp. NyZ480. Taxonomy (NCBI): domain Bacteria; kingdom Pseudomonadati; phylum Pseudomonadota; class Gammaproteobacteria; order Pseudomonadales; family Pseudomonadaceae; genus Pseudomonas; species Pseudomonas sp. NyZ480. Next base: position 23,502 of record NZ_CP120626.1, read on the forward strand.
TTTCGACAGCCCATGCGACAAGGTCAAGACCTTCCTGGTCAAGCAAGGCCTGCCCTACAGTTCGGTGAATGCGCAGGGTACCGAGGTGGTGGTGAGCATTGGTGACAAGACCATCAGCGGCTTCGACGAAGCGGCCATGCGTGCTGCGGTCGAACAGGCGGGCTACCCGGCCAAGGCTGATCCAGCCAATGTTAACCAGGTGATGGTCGTGGTGCTGATCGTGGCGATGATCCTGATCGCGACCATGACCTACGGCCCACTGGCAGCCGTGATGGTCGAGCTGTTCCCGACCCGCATCCGCTACACCTCGATGTCCCTGCCCTACCACATCGGCAACGGCTGGTTTGGCGGCTTCCTGCCCACGGTGTCGTTCGCGTTGGTGGTATACACCGGGGATATCTTCTACGGCCTTTGGTACCCGGTACTGGTGACAGGGATCAGCCTGGTCGTAGGGATTTTCTGCCTCAAAGAGACTAAGGATGTGGATATCGACAAGGTCTGAGGTGTTTCACGGGCCCTGCCGCTGACAAGACGGCTGGCCTGCAAGGCTCATAAAAAAACCGGCTGTAAAAGCCGGTTTTCTTATACCTCGAAAAAACTTATGCACGATTTTCAGAAAAATGTCATACACAGAAATAAATAGCTAATTCAATCACTTAGCATCTATTTGAAGCATTCCATCCAAAAATTGCACACAAGTTATCCACAGATCGTCAGGCGATCTGCTCTTGGGCTTTTTCATCTGCTGGCGGCAGTGAACCCATGGCACGTTGGGTCGCTTCATTCCACGCGGCTGCGCGGTCATTGAGCTCGGCGATGGCACGCGGGCCGGTGCCATTGGCATACATTGGCTCGCCAATCACCACCTCGATGGTGCCCGAGCGTTTACCCCAGCCTTCCTTCGGCCAGAACTTGCCGGCGTTATGTGCGATCGGCAGCACCGGCAGGCCTGCGTTGACCGCCAGTGCGGTGCCGCCACGGGAGAACTTGCCGACCGTACCGAAGGGCACGCGGGTCCCTTCCGGGAAGATCAGCACCCATACCTTCTGCTTGAGCAGCTCATCACCTTTGCTTGCAACCTGGCGCAAGGCTTCCTTGGGGTTGTCGCGGTCGATGGCGATCGGCCGCAGCATGGCCATGGCCCAGCCAAAGAACGGGACGTACAGCAGCTCACGCTTGAGCACCTGGCTCAGTGGCGAGAAATAGGCGGACAAGAAGAACGTTTCCCATGTGCTCTGGTGGTTCGACAGGATCACGCAGGGCTCATTCGGCACGTTCTCGGCACCGGTGACCTTGTAGCGAATGCCCAGGATCACTTGCGCCAGCAGCACGGCGAAACGGCACCAGTAGACGTTGATGAAGCGATAGCGCTTGGGGAACGACAAAAATGGCGCGATGAAAAAGCTCAGGGAGCACCACAACAGCGAACTGGTGCCCAGCAGCAGGTAAAAAAGAAAGATTCTGATCGCCTGCAGGATCGACATAGTGGCATGTACCGTTGCGGGGCGCGCCCGCCTGAGAAAAATGCGCCCGAAGGCGCACTGTTTAAATTAGTTCTCTGGCGATAGCAGCCAGATCGTCGAAAATCAGTGTAGTTTCCGGCACACCCTTTTCCAGGGTCCGCTCGCCCTTGCCGGTTTTCACCAACACGGGTTGTGCACCGACGGCCAGGGCGGCCTCCAGGTCACCTTTGCTGTCGCCGATGAACCAGACGCCGCGCAGGTCGGCCTGGTAGTGCTCGGCGATCGCCCGCAGCATGCCAGGCTTGGGCTTGCGGCAATCGCAGCCTTCGTCCGGCCCGTGCGGGCAATACACGATATGACCCACTTCGCCACCCAGTTCGGCCACCAGCGCGCGCAGGCGGGCATGCATGGCTTCAAGGGTTTCCAGCGGGTAGTAGCCGCGGGCAATGCCGGACTGGTTGGTGGCCACGGCCACCGTCCAGCCGGCTTTGCTCAACTGCGCGATAGCCTCGACCGAGCCGGGAATCGGAATCCACTCCTCCAGCGACTTGATATAGGCGTCGGAGTCGTAATTGATCACCCCGTCACGATCGAGAATCAGCAGTTTCAAGGCTTACCCCAGCAGCGAAATATCGGCAACGCCCAGGAACAGGCCACGCAGGCGGCTGAGCAGGGCATAACGGTTGGCACGGACCTTGGCGTCTTCGGCGTTGACCATCACGGCCTCGAAGAAGGCGTCGACCGGGTCACGCAGGGCAGCCAGGCGGGCCAGTGCTTCGCTGTACTGACGCGCAGCAGCCATCGGCTGCACGGCCTGGTCGGCCTGCTGGATGGCCGAGTACAGGGAGAACTCGTTGGCATTGTCGAAGTACTTCGGTTCGACGTGGTCGGCGATAGCACCTTCGGCCTTGCTCAGCAGGTTCGATACTCGCTTGTTCGCCGCAGCCAGGGCGTTGGCTTCCGGCAGCTTGCGGAAGGCCTGCACGGCCTGTACGCGCTGGTCGAAGTCCAGGGCCGAACCCGGCTTCAGGGCACGCACCGACAGGTAGGTCGAGACGTCGATGCCTTCGTCTTCGTAACGCGCACGCAGACGGTCGAAGACGAACTCCAGCACCTGTTCGGCCAGGCCGGCGGCTTTCACCTTGGCACCGAACTGCTTGACCGCGAATTCGACGGCGGCATTCAGGTCCAGGTCCAGCTGCTTCTCGATCAGGATGCGCAGCACGCCCAGGGCGGCACGGCGCAGGGCATACGGGTCCTTGCTGCCGGTTGGCAGCATGCCGATGCCGAAGATGCCGACCAGGGTGTCGAGCTTGTCGGCGATGGCCACGGCTGCACCGGTCAGGGTCTGCGGCAGTTCGGCGCCGGCGCCACGAGGCATGTACTGCTCGTTCAGGGCCAGGGCGACGTCTTCCGGCTCGCCATCGTTCAGCGCGTAGTAGTAACCGGCGACACCCTGCATTTCAGGGAACTCGCCCACCATCTCGGTGGCCAGGTCGCACTTGGACAGCAGGCCGGCGCGACCGGCACGCGCGGCATCGCCGCCAATCTTGGGTGCGATGAATGCGGCCAGTTTGGAAACGCGCTCGGCCTTGTCGAAGACAGTGCCCAACTGAGCCTGGAACACCACGTTCTTCAGGCGCTCGTTGAAGGTTTCCAGCGGCTGCTTCTTGTCCTGCTTGAAGAAGAACTCGGCGTCGGTCAGGCGCGGGCGCACGACCTTCTCGTTGCCTTGCACGATCTGCTTCGGATCGCGGCTCTCGACGTTGGCGACGGTGATGAAGCGCGGCAGCAGCTTGCCTTCGCTGTCCAGCAGGCAGAAGTACTTCTGGTTGTCCTGCATGGTGGTGATCAGGGCTTCCTGCGGCACTTCGAGGAAGCGCTCTTCGAACGAGCAGACCAGCGGCACCGGCCACTCCACCAGCGCGGTGACTTCATCCAGCAGCGCTGGCGGTACGATGGCGCTGCCTTCCTGCTGCATGGCCAGCTCGGCGGTGCGCTTGCTGATCAGCTCGCGACGCTCGGCGAAGTCGGCCAGTACATAGGCCTTGCGCAGGTCCTCGACATAGTTGGCCGGGGTAGTGATGACCACGTTTTCCGGGTGATGGAAGCGGTGACCACGGGATTCACGGCCGGCTTTCTGCGACAGGATGGTGCACTCGACGACCTGGTCGCCCAGCAGCATTACCAGCCACTGGGTCGGGCGGACGAACTCTTCACGGCTGGCCGCCCAGCGCATGCGCTTGGGGATGGGCAGGTCGTTGAGCGAGTCTTCGACGATGGTCGGCAGCAGGCTGGCAGTGGCCTTGCCTGGAATGTGTTGGGAGAAGCGCAGCTTGGCGCCGCTCTGGTCGATTTCCGACAGCTCTACTCCGCACTTCTTGGCGAAGCCCAGAGCAGCCTGGGTCGGTTGGCCTTCAGCGTTGAACGCCGCCTGAATGGGCGGGCCGTCGATGTTGATGCTGCGGTCCGGCTGCTGCACGTCCAGTTGACGAATCAGCACGGCCAGGCGGCGCGGCGCGGCGTATACCTGCTTGCCGGTGTAGTTCAGGCCCGCAGCCTGCAGGCCTTTCTCGATGCCCGCCAGGAAGGCGTCGCCCAGCGAGGCCAGGGCCTTCGGTGGCAGCTCTTCGGTGCCCAGTTCTACCAGGAAATCTTGAGCACTCATTGTGCAGCCTCCAGCTTCGCCAACACTTCGTCACGCAATTCAGGGGTGGCCATCGGGAAGCCCAGGCGTGCACGGGCTTGCAGATAGCTTTGCGCTACGTCCCGAGCCAGGGTACGTACGCGCAGGATGTAACGCTGGCGCTCGGTCACCGAGATGGCGCGGCGGGCGTCCAGCAGGTTGAAGGTGTGGGATGCCTTCAGGACCATTTCATAAGTCGGCAGCGGCAGCTCAAGCTTGATCAGGCGGTTGGCTTCGCTTTCGTAGAAATCGAACAGCTCGAACAGCTTCTCGACGTTGGCGTGTTCGAAGTTGTAGGTCGACTGCTCCACTTCGTTCTGGTGGAACACGTCGCCGTAGGTCACCTTGCCGAACGGGCCGTCGGCCCAGACCAGGTCGTACACCGAGTCTACGCCCTGGATGTACATGGCCAGACGCTCCAGGCCATAGGTGATTTCACCGGTGACCGGGTAGCACTCGATGCCACCGACCTGCTGGAAGTAGGTGAACTGGGTCACCTCCATGCCATTGAGCCAGATTTCCCAGCCCAGGCCCCAGGCGCCCAGGGTTGGCGATTCCCAGTTGTCTTCGACGAAGCGGATGTCGTGGACCAGCGGATCCAGGCCGATCGCTTTCAGCGAGCCGAGGTACAGCTCCTGGAAGTTGGCCGGGTTCGGCTTGAGCACCACCTGGAACTGGTAATAGTGCTGCAGGCGGTTGGGGTTTTCGCCATACCGCCCGTCGGCAGGGCGACGGCTAGGCTGCACATAGGCGGCGTTCCAGGTCTCTGGGCCGACGGCGCGCAGGAATGTAGCGGTGTGGAAAGTGCCGGCGCCTACTTCCATATCGTAGGGCTGAAGCACCACACAACCTTGCTCGGCCCAGTAGTTCTGCAGGGCGAGGATCAGGTCTTGGAAGGTACGCACGGCTGGCGTAGGCTGGCTCACGAAATTCACCTGTATCTGGGGATGCGGATGTAAAGAGCGGGAGTATAACCTGATTCGCCTCTCCCTCTACTCAATTGGAGCCTTATGCCACGCTGCTTTTGGTGTACCGACGATCCGTTGTACCAGGCTTACCACGACCAGGAATGGGGGACACCGCAGCGCGACCCGGCGTTGCTCTTCGAGATGCTTTTGCTCGAAGGGTTCCAGGCTGGGCTGTCGTGGATCACCGTTCTGAGGAAGCGCGAGCGCTACCGGGAGGTGATGTACGGTTTCGACCCGGTTCGACTGGCGCAGATGAGCGACGAGCGGATCGAGGAACTGATGCTCGATACTGGCATCATTCGCAACCGTCTCAAGCTCAAGGCGGCCCGGCGCAATGCTCAGGCCTGGCTGGCTGTGGATAACCCGGCGCAGTGGCTTTGGTCGTTCGTCGGTGGTGCGCCCAGGATCAACCATTTCCAGGCCCGTGAGGAAATCCCGGCCGTGACCGACGAGGCCAAGGCCATGAGCAAGGCCCTGCAGAAAGCCGGCTTCACCTTCGTTGGCCCGACCATTTGTTACGCCTTCATGCAAGCCACTGGCATGGTCATGGACCACACCACCGATTGTGATCGCTACGCCGCGCTGCTGCGTTGAGCGTTACAATGCGCGCCTTGCTGAAATAAGGAATCTGCCTGTGGAAAAGTTCAAGGGCGCCCTGATGGTCGGGGTGCTGCGACTGTTCGCCAAGCTGCCTTGGGGAGCTGTGCAACGCGTCGGCGCCGGTATCGGCTGGCTGATGTGGAAAATCCCCAATGGGTCGCGCAACGTGGTGCGTATCAACCTTGCCAAGTGCTTTCCGGAGATGGACCCGGTCGAGCGTGAGCAACTGGTTGGCCGAGCGTTGAAAGACATTGGCAAGTCATTCGTCGAAAGCGCCTGCGCGTGGATCTGGCCGCCGCAGCGTTCGCTGGAGCTGGTCAAGGAAGTCCACGGCCTGGAAGTGCTTGAGAAGGCCCTGGCCTCGGGCAAGGGCGTGGTGGGCATCACCAGCCACCTGGGCAACTGGGAGGTGCTGAACCACTTCTACTGCAACCAGTGCAAACCGATCATCTTCTACCGCCCGCCAAAGCTCAAGGCGGTGGATGACCTGCTGCGCGAGCAGCGGGTGCAGATGGGCAACCGTGTGGCGCCTTCGACCAAGGAAGGCATCCTGAGCGTGATCAAGGAAGTACGCCGTGGTGGACAGGTGGGGATTCCGGCCGATCCGGAGCCCGCCGAGTCTGCCGGTGTCTTCGTGCCGTTCCTGGGTACCCAGGCGCTGACCAGCAAATTCGTGCCGAACATGCTGGCCGGTGGCAAGGCAGTCGGGGTATTCCTGCATGCACTGCGGCTACCGGACGGTTCCGGGTTCAAGGTCTTCCTCGAGGCGGCGCCGGAGGAGATGTACAGCGAGGATGTGGCCGTATCGGCGGCGGCCATGAGCAAGGTGGTCGAGCGTTATGTGCGCGAGTACCCGAGCCAGTACATGTGGAGCATGAAGCGCTTCAAGAAGCGCCCGGCCGGGGAAGCGCGCTGGTATTGAGAAGGCGCTCCCCTGTGGATAGGGTTACCTGCGAATGCGGTCTTGGATTTGCTGGCGCGTTCGCGGGTGACCCCCCGCCCACACGGTTACGAAGCCGATGTTTTGCTCAATTTCTTGAGGAACACCGCCATCTCTTTCTCGGCCTGCTTGTCGCCATGGGCCTGCGCCGCCACCATCCCCTCCTCCCAGGCCTTGCGCGCAGCCGCCAGGTCACCCTGCAGCTGGTACGCCTTGCCCAGCAGCTTCCAGGCTGCAGAATACTTCGGGTCTTGCTCCACGCACCGCGCCAAATGAACCGCCGCCTCGGCACCCTTGCCTTCGTCCAGCCAAGCCTTGCCCAGGCCAAACCTGAGCAACGGGTTATCCACACCCTTGGCCAGCATTTTTTCCAGCGATTCGCGCATGCCGTTTCTCCTTAGAAGAAGGTCAAGCCGACGTGGAACAGCTTCTCCACATCACGGATGTGTTTCTTATCCACAACGAACAGGATGACATGGTCGCCCGTCTCGATCACGGTGTCGTCGTGGGCGATCAGCACTTCCTCGTCCCGGATGATCGCGCCGATGGTGGTACCCGGCGGCAGGGCGATGTCTTCGATGGCCTTGCCAACTACCTTGCTCGACTTGGCGTCACCATGGGCAACCGCCTCGATCGCTTCGGCCGCGCCACGGCGCAGTGAGTGTACGCTGACGATATCGCCCCGGCGCACGTGGGCCAGCAAGGTCCCGATCGTGGCCAGCTGGGGGCTGATGGCGATGTCGATTTCGCCGCCTTGCACCAGGTCGACATAGGCCGGGTTGTTGATGATGGTCATCACCTTGCGCGCACCCAGGCGCTTGGCCAGCAACGACGACATGATGTTGGCCTCGTCGTCGTTGGTCAGGGCCAGGAAAATGTCGGCGTCAGCAATGTTCTCCTCCAGCATCAGGTCTTTGTCCGATGCGCTGCCCTGCAGCACCACGGTGCTTTCCAGGGTGTCGGAGAGGTGTCGGCAACGTGCCGGGCTCATCTCGATGATCTTGACCTGGTAGCGACTTTCGATCGCTTCGGCCAGACGCTCGCCGATCTGGCCGCCGCCGGCGATGACCACGCGCTTGTTGGTCTCGTCGATGCGTCGCAGCTCGCCCATGACGGCGCGAATGTCCTTGCGTGCCGCGATGAAGAACACTTCGTCGTCAGCCTCGATCACGGTATCGCCCCTCGGTGTGATCGGCCGGTCACGGCGGAAGATTGCCGCCACGCGGGTATCGACGTTAGGCATGTGCGCGCGGATCTGTCGCAACTGCTGGCCCACCAGCGGGCCGCCGTAGTAGGCCTTCACCGCAACGAGTTGCGCCTTGCCTTCGGCGAAGTCGATCACCTGCAGAGCACCGGGGTGTTCGATCAGGCGTTTGACGTAGTTGGTCACTACCTGTTCTGGGCTGATCAGCACGTCCACCGGGATATGGTCGTTGTCGAACAGCTCTTCACGGGTCAGATAGGAAGACTCACGCACCCGCGCGATTTTGGTCGGGGTATGGAACAGCGAGTAGGCGACCTGGCAGGCCACCATGTTGGTTTCGTCGCTGTTGGTCACCGCCACCAGCATATCGGCGTCGTCGGCCCCGGCCTGGCGCAACACGGTGGGTAACGAGCCGCGACCCTGCACCGTGCGGATATCGAGGCGGTCGCCCAGGTCACGCAGGCGTTCGCCGTCGGTGTCGACCACGGTGATGTCGTTGGCTTCGCTGGCCAAGTGTTCGGCCAGCGTTCCGCCGACCTGCCCTGCGCCGAGGATGATGATCTTCATCCGCTACTCCCTAACCTTTTTTCACTTAGCCACGCGAGGCGGCAATCTTGATCAGCTTGGCATAGTAGAAGCCGTCATGGCCGCCTTCCTGGGCCAACAGCTGGCGCCCGTGAGGCTGGCGCAGGCCGGCCTCGGTCGCCAGGTCGAGTTCACGGGCACCTGGGGTGCGGGTGAGGAAGGCGTCGATCACTTCGGTGTTTTCCGTCGGCAGGCTCGAGCAGGTGGCGTAGAGCAGGATGCCGCCCACTTCGAGCGTCGGCCACAGAGCATCGAGCAATTCGCCTTGCAGAGTGGCCAGGGCCGGAATGTCGTCGGCCTGACGGGTCAGCTTGATGTCCGGGTGACGGCGGATCACGCCCGTGGCCGAGCACGGTGCGTCGAGCAGGATTCGCTGGAACGGCTTGCCATCCCACCAACTGGCGGTGTCACGGGCGTCGCAGGCAATCAGCTCGACGTCCAGTTGCAGACGGTCGAGGTTCTCGCGCACACGGGTCAGGCGCTTGGCTTCCAGGTCGATGGCCACGACATGGGCCAGGCCCGCTTCGGCTTCGAGCAGGTGGCAGGTTTTGCCGCCAGGGGCGCAGCAGGCGTCGAGCACGCGTTGGCCTGGGGCCAGTTCCAGCAGGTCGGCGGACAGCTGCGCGGCCTCGTCCTGTACGCTGACCCAACCTTCGGCGAAGCCCGGCAGTTGGCGAACATCGCAGGCTTCAGCCAGCAGGATACCGTCGCGGCTGAACCGGCACGGGGTGGCGGCGATGCCCGCCTCGGCCAGCAGGCCAAGATAGGCATCACGGCTGTGATGACGGCGGTTGACCCGCAGGATCATCGGCGGATGGGCATTGTTGGCGGCGCAAATGGCTTCCCACTGCTCGGGCCAGAAGGCTTTCAGCGATTTCTGCAGCCAACGCGGGTGAGCGGTGCGCACCACCGGATCGCGCTCCAGGCCGGCGAGGAGTTCTTCGCCTTCGCGCTGGGCGCGGCGCAGCACGGCGTTGAGCAGGCCCTTGGCCCACGGTTTTTTCAGCTTATCGGCGCAGCCAACGGTTTCCCCGATGGCGGCATGGGCCGGAATGCGGGTGTAGAACAGCTGGTACAGGCCGACCAGCAACAATGCCTGCACATCGCAGTCGGCGGCCTTGAACGGCTTTTGCAGCAACTGCGCAGCCAGCAGGTCCAGGCGAGGCTGCCAGCGGGCGGTGCCGAATGCCAGGTCCTGGGTGAGGCCTCGGTCGCGCTCATCGACCTTGTCCAGTTGTGCCGGCAACGAGCTGTTCAGCGAGGCCTTGCCGCTCAGGACAGCGGCCAGGGCGCGGGCGGCGGCCAGGCGTGGGTTCATTGGCCCAACACCTTGCCGCTGGCGAACTTCTCGCGGCGGCTGTTGAACAGGTCACTGAAGGCCAGGGCCTTGCCGCCGGGCAATTGCAGGCGGGTCAGGCTCAAGGCCTGCTCGCCACAGGCGACGACCAGGCCGTCCTTGCTGGCGGAAAGGATTTCACCCGGGGCGCCTTTGCCTGTGGACACGTTGGCGGCCAGCACTTTGACGCTCTCGCCATCCAGGGTGCTGTGGCACACCGGCCATGGGTTGAACGCGCGAATCAGGCGCTCCAACTCGACGGCTGGGCGGCTCCAGTCGATGCGGGCCTCGTCCTTGTTCAGCTTGTGAGCGTAGGTGGCCAGGGCATCGTCTTGTACTTCACCCTGCAGGGTGCCGTCGGCCAGGCCTGCGATGACCTGCACCACGGCCGGCGGTCCCATTTCGGCAAGGCGGTCGTGCAGGCTGCCACCAGTGTCGTCGGCGCTGATCGGGGTAACCACCTTGAGCAACATCGGGCCGGTGTCCAGGCCCGCTTCCATACGCATCACGGTCACGCCGCTCTCGGCGTCTCCAGCCTCCACGGCGCGCTGGATCGGCGCGGCGCCTCGCCAGCGGGGCAGCAAGGAGGCGTGGCTGTTGATGCAGCCAAGGCGCGGGATGTCCAGCACTGCTTGCGGCAGGATCAGGCCATACGCGACCACCACCATCAGGTCTGGCTGCAGTGCCGCCAACTCCGCCTGGGCCTCGGCGTTGCGCAAGGTTGGCGGCTGGAACACCGGAATGTCGTGGGCTACGGCCAGCTGCTTGACCGGGCTCGGCATGAGCTTCTGGCCACGGCCAGCAGGGCGGTCGGGCTGGGTGTAGACGGCCACCACTTCATAGGGGCTGTCGAGCAGGGCCTTGAGGTGTTCGGCGGCAAACTCTGGAGTGCCTGCGAAGACGATGCGCATGGAGTTCTCGCTTCAAAAAAGAAAAAGGCTTGCCGGAGCAAGCCTTCTGGAAGGAATGGATCAGGCTTGCTGGCGGTGCTGCTTTTCCAGTTTCTTCTTGATCCGGTCGCGTTTGAGCTGAGACAGGTAGTCGACGAACAGCTTACCGTTGAGGTGATCGAATTCATGCTGGACACACACCGCCAGCAAGCCTTCGGCTTCAAGCTCGTAGGGCTTGCCATCCCGGTCCTGGGCCTTGACCCGGACACGCAGCGGACGGTCGACGTTCTCGTAGAAGCCCGGTACCGACAGGCAGCCTTCCTGATACTGACCCATGTCGTGGGTCAGCTCTTCGACCGTGGGGTTGATGAAGACCCGCGGCTCGCTGCGGTCTTCGCTGAGGTCCATCACCACGACTTGCTTGTGGACGTTGACCTGGGTGGCGGCCAGGCCGATGCCAGGCGCTTCGTACATGGTTTCAAACATGTCGTCGATCAGCTGACGCAGGGCGTCGTCGAACTCCGTCACCGGTTTGGCAATGGTGCGCAGGCGCGGGTCCGGGAATTCGAGAATGTTCAAGATGGCCATAGGGTCAGGCAGTCACTGTGCGTTCGGTTGAAAACTGAGCACACATAATAAAGGGAATCGGGGGATTCGGCACCTGGCAAAGCTCGGCTACGGTTTCAGGAGACGACTTCAACGTCATTCGATGGACAGGTTGTCAAAGTATTATCAACAAACTTATCCACAGGTTGTGCCACGTTTATGGCCCTCTTCCGATCAAGGATGATCCCCATGTCGACTCACCATTCATCGAATTGTCCGCCTGCCGAACTGGAGGCGCGATTACGTCTGCACCGCTTGCCCGAGATAGGACTGCGTCGCTTTCAGCGCCTTCTGGAGGCCTTCGGAACGGCGTCTTCGGCGCTGAGTGCACCGGCCAGTGCCTGGCGTGCCCTTGGCCTTGCGCAAGCCAGTATCGATGCGCGCCGCTGTGCGCAGGTACGCGAGGGTGCTTTGGCTGCAATGGCCTGGCTAGAGCGTCCAGGCCAGCATTTACTGATGTGGGACGGTGCCGGTTACCCCGCGTTGCTGGCGGAAACGGACGACCCGCCGCCCCTGTTGTTCGTCGCAGGCGACCCCGCTTGCCTGGAGCAACCGCAGCTGGCCATTGTGGGTAGCAGACGTGCTTCACCTCCGGCTCTGGACACCGCTCGGGCATTTTCGCGTGCCCTTGCGCAAACGGGTTTCACCATCACCAGTGGCCTGGCGCTGGGCGTTGATGGTGCCGCTCATCGGGCGGCGCTGGAGGTCGGAGGGCAGACGATTGCCGTGCTTGGCACTGGGCTGCAAAAACTTTATCCACAGCGCCATCGTGACTTGGCGCGAGCGATCATCGACAGCGGCGGTGCGGTGGTTTCGGAGTACCCGTTGGATGCTGATCCCCTGCCTGCCAATTTTCCGCGACGCAATCGCATCATCAGCGGCATGTCCCTGGGGGTGCTGGTTGTCGAAGCCAGTCTGGGCAGTGGCTCGCTGATTACTGCCCGCTTGGCGGCTGAACAAGGCCGGGAGGTGTATGCCATTCCCGGTTCGATCCACCACCCGGGCGCCAGGGGATGCCATCAGTTGATACGCGATGGCGCGCTGCTGGTCGAGAGCGTGGAGCAGATCATCGATACCCTGCGGGGTTGGCAGAATCTGCCGCAACCGGCTGTGGATAAACCTCAACATCCGCTCCTGGCCCTTCTGCACGCAGCACCCCAGACCAGCGAGGGGTTGGCGCTCAGCAGTGGCCGGCCTTTGGCCGAGGTACTGGCCAGCTTGACCGAGCTGGAGCTCCAGGGCCAGGTCAGCAATGAAGCCGGACGTTGGTTTGCCCGCTCGGCCTAAGTAAACTGCGCCCAAGGCTTAGATGCGGAGAGATACAAATGGTGAGCAGTTGGCGTGTGCAACAAGCCGCACGTGAAATTCGGGCGGGGGCGGTGTTCGCCTATCCGACGGAAGCGGTCTGGGGCCTGGGCTGCGACCCCTGGAACGAGGACGCGGTGTATCGCCTGCTGGCCCTGAAGTCGCGGCCTGTGGATAAGGGGCTGATTCTGGTCGCCGACAGCATCCAGCAATTCGATTTCCTGTTCGAGGATTTCCCTGAAGACTGGATCGACCGCATGAGCAGCACCTGGCCGGGACCCAACACCTGGCTGGTGCCGCACCAGGACCTTTTGCCGGAATGGGTGACGGGGCAGCACGACACCGTGGCGCTGCGGGTCAGTGACCACCCATTGGTACGTGAACTGTGTGCGCTGGTGGGGCCGCTGATTTCCACCTCTTGCAACCCTGGCGGGCGCCCGGCAGCCAAGACCCGGTTGCGGGTTGAGCAGTATTTCCACAACCAGTTGGACCTGGTGCTGGGTGGAGCGTTGGGTGGGCGAAAGAACCCGAGCGTGATTCGTGACCTGGTGACTGGCGAAGTCGTTCGACCGGGTTGATTTGCCTGGTGGACACCGACTTTTGATGGGGCGGTGGCTGTGTGGTTACTGTTGCCGCTCTTTCGCGACGCAAGGCCGCTCCTGCAGAGGGGCTGCATCAGCGCGAATCTTTACTGCGCAGCCCTCGCAGGAGCCGACTTGCCGGCGATTTCAGGGCAGTAGTACCGTCGAACCCACGGTCCTGCGCGCCGACAACTCAGCCTGCGCCTTGGCCGCCTCGCTCAGCGGATAGCGCTGCTGGATATCCACGACCAGCTTGCCACTGGCGATCATCGAGAACAGATCGTCCGCCATGGCCTGAGTGTTTTGCGCATTGTTGGCATAGCTTGCCAGCGTTGGTCGGGTGACATACAGCGAACCCTTCTGCGACAGGATCCCCAGGTTGACGCCGGTCACCGCTCCGGAGGCATTGCCGAAACTCACCATCAGCCCCCGTGGTTTGAGGCAGTCCAACGAAGTCAGCCAGGTGTCGGCACCCACGCCGTCATACACCACCGGGCATTTCTGACCGTCGGTCAGTTCCAGCACGCGCTGGGCGACATCTTCGCGGCTGTAGTCGATGGTCGCCCAAGCCCCTAGTGCCTTGGCCCGCTCGGCCTTTTCGGCGGAGCTTACGGTTCCGATCAGTTTGGCGCCCAGCGCCTTGGCCCACTGGCACGCCAGCGACCCTACCCCACCGGCTGCTGCATGGAACAGAACGAAGTCACCCGGCTGCACGGCGTAGGTCTGCTTGAGCAGGTACTGCACGGTCAGACCCTTGAGCATCACTGCCGCGGCTTGCTCGAAGCTGATGCTGTCGGGCAGCTTGACCAGATTGGCTTCGGGCAAGGTATGTACCTCGCTGTAGGCGCCCAGTGGGCCGCCAGCGTGGGCCACACGGTCACCGACCTTCAGCCGGGTGACGCCTTCGCCAACTGCCTCGACAACGCCGGCTGCTTCGGTGCCCAGGCCCGAAGGCAGAGACGGTGGCGAGTAAAGCCCGCTGCGGAAATAGGTGTCGATGAAGTTCAGGCCAATCGCATGGTTACGCACCCGCACTTGCTGCGGACCGGGTGGCGCAGGCTTGAACTCCACAAGTTGCAGAACCTTTGGGCCGCCATGCTGGCTGAACTGTATACGCTTGGCCATCTCGCACTCCTGTTGTCGGGATCGGAAGGCCTTCTATCGGACGCCTTTGCTTGATCGTCGTCAACTGCGGCGCGCTGGCTGCCGGTGGTATGCTACGCGGCGAATTTCTTCCTGCTCCTTCCAGGTGACCCGATGACCAGCCGCACCGAGGCCGTGAAAGCCTACCTGCTCGACCTGCAAGACCGCATCTGCTCTGCCCTCGAAGCTGAAGACGGCGGCGCCCGCTTCGTCGAGGACGCCTGGGTGCGCGAAGCCGGTGGCGGTGGCCGTACGCGGGTGATCGGTGAAGGCAAAGTGATCGAGAAAGGCGGCGTGAACTTCTCCCATGTATTCGGCGCCGGCCTGCCGCCTTCGGCCAGTGCCCACCGCCCGGAGCTGGCGGGTCGTGGCTTCGAGGCGTTGGGCGTGTCGTTGGTGATTCACCCGCACAATCCACATGTACCCACCTCCCATGCCAATGTGCGTTTCTTCATTGCCGAGAAGGAAGGCGAAGAGGCGGTCTGGTGGTTCGGCGGTGGTTTCGACCTGACCCCCTACTACGGCAACGAGGAGGACTGCATCCACTGGCACCGTGTGGCCCAGCAGGCCTGCGCGCCGTTCGGCGCCGACGTGTACCCCCGCTACAAGGCCTGGTGCGACCGTTACTTCCACCTCAAGCACCGTGGTGAACCTCGGGGTATTGGGGGCTTGTTCTTCGATGACCTGAACGAGTGGGACTTCGATACCTGCTTCGCTTTCATCCGCGCCATCGGTGACGCCTACGTCGACGCTTACCTGCCGATCGTCCAGCGCCGCAAGGACACGCCCTACACGCCCCAGCAGCGTGAGTTCCAGGAGTACCGCCGTGGCCGCTACGTCGAGTTCAACCTGGTCTACGACCGTGGCACTCTGTTCGGCCTGCAATCGGGTGGGCGCACCGAGTCGATCCTGATGTCGTTGCCACCGCAGGTACGCTGGGGTTATGACTGGAAGGCCGCACCAGGTAGCGAAGAAGCGCGCCTGACCGAGTATTTCCTGCAGGACCGTGACTGGCTCGCCCAGTAAGTCTGTGGATAACCAAGGAGCCCTCATGGACCAGTATGTCGTTTTCGGCAACCCGATTGGCCACAGCAAGTCGCCTTTGATCCATCGTCTGTTCGCCGAGCAGACCGGTCAGGATCTGGAGTACGCCACCCTGCTGGCGCCGCTGGATGAGTTCAGCGATTGCGCCCGCGGCTTCTTCAAGCAAGGCAGCGGGGCCAATGTGACCGTGCCGTTCAAGGAAGAGGCTTTCCGGCTCTGCGAAAGCCTCACGCCTCGGGCCCGGCGAGCGGGCGCAGTGAACACCTTGAGCAAACTGGCGGACGGCACGCTGCAAGGGGATAACACCGATGGCGCGGGCCTGGTGCGAGACCTGACGGTGAATGCCGGGGTCGAGCTGACAGGCAAGCGCATCCTCATTCTCGGTGCCGGAGGTGCGGTACGCGGCGTGCTGGAGCCGATCCTGGCGCACAAGCCACAATCATTGGTGATCGCCAACCGCACGGTGGAAAAGGCCGAGCAGCTGGCGCGTGAATTCGATGAGCTGGGGCCGGTGGTGGCCAGCGGTTTTTCCTGGTTGCAGGAGCCGGTGGATGTGATCATCAATGCGACGTCTGCGAGCCTTTCCGGTGAGTTGCCACCGATTGCCGACAGCCTGGTCGAGCCGGGGCGGACGGTTTGCTACGACATGATGTATGGCAAGGAGCCGACGCCGTTTTGCCAATGGGCCAGCAAGCTTGGGGCTGCCAAGGTGCTGGATGGGCTGGGGATGCTGGCCGAGCAGGCGGCCGAGGCGTTCTTCATCTGGCGTGGGGTGCGGCCGGACACGGCGCCTGTGCTGGATGAGCTGCGTCGGCAGTTGGCGCGCAGTTGACCTCGGATCGCTGTTGGATGAATTGGCGTTCCAGGGCGATCTGCTGCCGGTATTGAGCGAGCTTTGCTTCGGATTGCGCTTTGCCAGTATAGGGATCCCGAGCGGTCATTTGGCTTTCCAGTCGGGCAATGCGTGCTTGTGCATCGGCAACGCTCCAGCAGTCATCCGCAGCATGGGTGCCTGGCGCCACCAGCAATGGCACCAACGCGAGGTAAACGCAGCTACTCATGGCGTACTCTGTGGTGAATGGACGCCATGCACTTTTTCATCGCCTGCAGGTTGTCCGCAACTGACAGAATTGACAGTTGACTGTCAGTCTTCGAAACGTATTGGACAGTTCGCAAGGCCTTCCAGCTTCTGCAATTCCTCTACCACCTGCGGCCTTGCCCGCTGCAATGTCAGGCTCCCACCAAGGCGCATCAATCGCCGCGCTTCGCGGTGCAGCATATCCACACCCGAGTAGTCGATGAAGTTCACCTGCCGCGCATCGATCACCACATGCGGCCCCTGGCAGCGCTGTAACCGCACTTGCAGGTAATGCGCTGCGCCGAAGAATATCGACCCGCCCACCCGCAGCATGTCGGCTTCGCCTTCCCGGCTCTGCTGCACCCGTGGCCGCGAAGTGCGCTTGAGGTAGAAGAACAGTGACGCCAGCACCCCGGCATAGATCGCTGTCTGCAGCTCCAGCAGCAAGGTGGCGGCGGCGGTCAGTGCCATGACCAGGAACTCAGAGCGGCTGACCCGAAACAGCGCCCGGATTGCCCGATGGTCCACCAGCCCCCAGCAGATCAGCAAAATGCTGCCGGCCATGGCCGGAATGGGCAGATGCGCAATCAACCCGGCGCCCATGACGGCGAACAACGCCACCCACAGGGCCGAGAACACGCCAGCCATGGGGGACTGAGCACCCGCGTCGTAACTTAGCCCGGAACGGGTGAACGAGCCGGACGACAAGTAGCCGGAGAAGAATGCCCCGACGATGTTCGACACGCCTTGGCCACGGATTTCCTGGTTGGCGTCGATCAGTTGCTCGGAGCGCGACGACAAGGAACGGGCAATCGAAAGACTGGTCACCAACCCCAGCATGCCCACGGCGACGGCACTGGGCAGTAGACGCAAGATCAGCTCGAAGTCCAGCAATGGCAGTGGGCTGAGCGGCGGCAGTTGGCCGACGAAGGCAGGCACGCGCTGTACATGGCCAAAGACGCTCGGCAACAGCCAGGTCACCAGACTCACCAGCACCAGACTTATCAACAGGCTGGGCCAGCGGGGGCGCAGGCGTTTGAACGCCATCCCGATCAGCAAGGTGGCCAGTCCCAGCGCCAGCGACGGCCAGTCGACTTCTCCGGCATGGCTAGCCAAGTCCTGCAGGGTTTTCAGCGCCGTGGCCTGGCTGGGCAGGTCCATGCCCAGCAGATTGGGCAATTGGCCGAGGGCGATGACGATGGCGGCGCCCAGCGTGAATCCAAGCACCACGGAATGGGAAACGAAATTGACCAGCGCGCCGAAACGCAGCAAGCCCAGCAGCAATTGGAAAATGCCGGCGAGGAACGTCAGCAGCAGCACCAGGGTCACGTAGTCAGCGCTTGTGGGCACGGCCAGCGGGCTGACACTGGCGTAGAGGACGATGGAGATGGCGGCGGTCGGGCCGCAGATCAGGTGCCAGGAGGACCCCCACAGGCAGGCGACCAGAACCGGCACGATGGCGGCGTACAGGCCATACTCGGCAGGCAGCCCGGCGATCAGGGCATAGGCGATGGATTGTGGCAAGGCCAGGATGGCCCCGCTCAGGCCCACCAGCAGGTCCTGGCGCAGACTGCGGCCCGATTGGCGGGGCAGCCAGGTGAGGAAGGGCAGCAGGTGGTAAAGGCGCGGCATGCATCGTTCCTGTTCATTGTCGCCTACGAGGGCTTGGCCTTCGTTGCGCGACACAAGGCCGCCCCCGCAAATTCTCTGGGTGTGCGGAGCGGCCTCAGTAGCCCACAGTCAAAAATCAGAGCCTAGCGTTCACTGCCTCCAGGGCATCGCCATCGGCCTTGGTGGTAACGCCTGCCAACCACGCTTCCAGCACCTGCGGATTGGCCTTCACCCACGCTTTGGCCGCTTCATCGAAGCCGATCTTCTTATCCACAACCTCGGCCATGATGCTGTTTTCCATGTCCAAGGTAAATTTCAGGTTGCCAAGCAGTTTCGCCGCATTTGGGCATGCTTGTGGATAACCCTTGCGCGTCAACGTGTAGACGTCGCCTTTGCTGCCGAACCACTTCTCCCCGCCGGTCAGGTAATGCATTTTAAGTTTCACGTTCATCGGGTGAGGTGTCCAGCCGAGGAAAGTGATGAACTGCTGCTTCTTCACGGCGCGGTCCACCTGCGCCAGCATTGCCTGCTCGCTGGATTCGACCAGTTTCCACTGGCCGAGGTTGAACTGGTTCTTGTCGATGATCTCTTTCAGCGACAGGTTGGCGGGGGCCCCGGAACCGATCCCGTACAGCTTCTTGTCGAACTGCTCGGCATGCTTCTGCAGGTCGGCAAAGTCTTTCACGCCTGCCTGCCAGACATAGTCCGGCACTGCCAGGGTGAACTCGGTTCCCTCCAGGTTGCGCGACAGCCGCTGCACATCGCCGTTGGCGATGAATTTGTCATGGAAGCCCTGCTGTGCAGGCATCCAGTTACCAAGGAACGCGTCGACCCGGCCATCTTTGAGGCCACCGTAGATGATCGGTACCGCCAGGCTGTCGATCTTCACCTGGTAGCCCAGGCTTTCCAGAAGCAGGCGGCTGATGGCGTTGGTGGAAGCGATATCGCTCCAGCCGGGGTCAGCCATTTTCACGGTGCTGCATTGTGCATCGCTGTCGGCGGCATGGGCCGTGCTCAGGCTCAGGGTAAGGGCGAACACGGCGGCGGAGAACTTCTGCATGGCGGCCTCTCTTCTCAATCCAGGGGGGCGGGCTGTGGATAACGTGCCTTGCGCTCGAGGTCGTCGAGATCGATGTGGTTACGCATGTACTGTTGGCTGGCATCGACCATCGGTTGGTGGTCCCAGCTTTTCAGCGTGCCGATGGCCAGCGCTTCGGCCACCAGACGGCGGCGTCTCTGGCTGGCCAGCACCTGCTGGCGCAGGCTGGGGATATCCCAGCGTTGGCGGGCTTCATCGACGAATGCCTGCAGCAGCGCCTGATGGTCCGGGCTGCTGGTGAGGTTCTCCCGCTCGTGCGGGTCGCGGCTCAAGTCATAGAGTAAGCAAGGATCGTCCTCGCTGTACACGAACTTGTACGGGCCACGACGGATCATCATCAGTGGGCCGACGGTGCCTTCGGCCATGTATTCGCCGATCACCTCGTCATGGCCACCCTGCCCTTGCAGGTGGCCGAGCAATGAGCGGCCATCCAGGTGCAGGTTTTTATCCACAGCACCGCCGGCCAGTTCGACCAGGGTCGGCAGCAGGTCACAAGTGGAGACCGAAGCGCTGACTCTCGTTGGAGCGAAGCGTTTCGGCGCATGGATCAACAGTGGCACACGGGCCGACATCTCGAACCAATGCATCTTGTACCAGAGCCCGCGCTCGCCAAGCATGTCGCCATGGTCGCCGGAGAATACGATCAGGGTGTCATCCGCCAGGTCACACTCCTCGAGCGTTTGCAGGAGTTGGCCGATGTTGTCGTCGATATAGCTGCATGCGCCGAAGTACGCGCGGCGTGCGTCGCGAATCTTATCCACAGGCAGGGTTCGGTCCCACAGGTCGTAGACCTTGAGCAGCCTTTGCGAGTGCGGGTCCTGCTCATGCTGGCCGAACTCAGCGCGCGGCATGGGGATATCCACAGCCTCGTAGCGATCCCAGTAGCGTCTGGGGATGGTGTACGGATCATGGGGATGGGTCATGGACACCGTCAGACAGAACGGGCGGCCATCATTGTCGCGGACATGGTCGTAGAGGTACTGGCGCGCCTTGAACACCACCTCCTCGTCGAAGTCCAGTTGGTTGGTGCGCACGCAAGGGCCGGCCTGAAGTACCGAGGACATGTTGTGATACCAGCTCGGGCGCTCGTCCGGGGCGTCCCAATTCACCGCCCAGCCATAGTCGGCCGGGTAGATGTCGCTGGTCAGGCGCTCCTCGTAGCCGTGCAACTGGTCTGGACCGCAGAAGTGCATCTTGCCGGACAGTGCGGTGCGGTAACCGAGGCGGCGCAGGTAGTGGGCGTAGGTCGGCACATCAGCGGGGAAATCGGCCGCGTTGTCATAGGCACCAATGCGGCTCGGGAGCTGGCCACTGACCAGGGTGAAACGCGACGGCGCACAAAGCGGGCTGTTGCAGTAGGCGGAGTCGAACACCACGGCTTGCTCGGCCAGGCGGCTCAGGTGGGGCATCTGAATGGGTGAAGGGGCGTAGATCGGTAGCAGGGGCGCGGCCATCTGGTCGGCCATGATGAACAGGATATTCGGGCGCTTCATGGTTGGCTTCCATCGTTCAGTATTATGCGAACCGCTTGCCTACCAAGATGCGACTGTGGATAACATGGGTAAAGCCCATGGCGGGCAATGACTGGGATTAGCCAAGCTTATGTTTGAGCACCTTGCCAAGTTATCCCTCGATGCTCTGCGCGTATTCGAGGCCGCTGCCCGGCTGCGCGGGTTCACCGCTGCCGCGACCGAACTGGGGACCACCCAGCCGGCAGTGAGTCAGCAGGTCAAGCGGCTTGAGGCGCAGCTGGGGGCGCGCTTGTTCGACCGGATCTACCGGGGAATAGAGCTGACCGAAGCGGGCCAACAGCTGTTCGAGCAGGTACATCAGGGCCTGCAGACCATGAACGAAGGCATCGGCCAGGTCAGTGGCCGTGGCCAGCGTGAAGTGCTCCAGGTGGCCACTGATTTCGCCTTCGCGGCGTTCTGGCTGATGCCGAGGCTGCAGCGTTTTCATCAGGCTTATCCACAGGTCGATGTGAGTCTTGTCACTGGCGAGCGCAGTCAGGGCATGTTGCGGCCCGATATCGATGTGGCAATCCTGTTTGGGGACGGGCGCTTTCATCAGGGCGAGAGCAGGTGGCTGTTCGATGAGGAAGTATTCCCTGTCTGCAGCCCTCGGCTGATTCATGGCAAACCCCTGTCAGCCGTGGCTTTGCAACGATTGCCGTTGCTCCATTTGCGGGGCGAGCAGGCCAGTCGCTGGTTCGACTGGGCGGGCGTGTTTCGTGGACTCGGTGTGGAAAGCCCGGCCCCCTCCGGCCAGCTGCGTTTCGATAACTATACGTTGCTGATCCAGGCTGCCATCGCAGGCCAAGGGGTGGCCATCGGCTGGCGGCATCTGGTCGATGGCTTGGTGGAACAGGGGCTTCTATGCCGGCCGCTGGAGCAGAGTCTGAAGTCGAGTCGGGGCTATTATGTGGTATTGCCACCGCGCAAACGGCGTGGGGCATTGATCGAGCGGTTTGTCGACTGGCTGGAGCAAGAGCGCAGTGGCACTTCGTAGTGCATTCAGGAGTTTTCGTGCAAAGAATCAAGGGCTATCACGCCCATGTCTATTACGACGCGTCCACCATCGACCAGGCCCGCGAGTTGTGCGAAGAGGCCGCGCGGCTGTTTCCTGTAACCATGGGGCGTATGCACCAGAAACCGGTCGGTCCGCACCCAGACTGGAGTTGTCAGTTGGCGTTCGGACCAGAGGTGGTGGGGGTGGTGTTGCCGTGGTTGGCGTTGTACCGCAAGGGGCTGGTGGTGTTTCTGCATCCGCTGACGGGGGATGAGCTGGCCGACCACAGGGACCATGCGATCTGGATGGGCGCTGTGCGGCCGCTGGATCTGTCGATTTTTGCGAGTTAGGGCTTCAGGTCCCATCGCCGGTGTGCCGGCTCCAACGAGGTCCGAGCAGACCTGTAGGAGCCGGGTTGCCGGCGATGAGTACGACGTGTATCAGGCGCGAGCGCTGCGCACGCCATCGGCCAGTGCCGAGCAAAGGTTCAGCACGTCCTTCACAGCCTGATCGGCATTCTCGGCCTTGGCGATCTTGTCCACCAGCGCCGAACCCACCACGACACCGTCCGAGAGACGGGCAATCGCGGCAGCCTGCTCCGGCGTACGAATACCGAAACCAACGCTGATCGGCAGATCGGTATGTCGACGCAGACGGGCGATCGCCTCGGTCACGTGCTCGGTGGTCGCCGAGCCGGCTCCGGTCACACCCGCCACGGAAACGTAGTAGACGAAGCCCGAACTGCGCTCGAGCACCCGCGGCAGGCGAGCATCGTCGGTGGTCGGGGTGGTCAGGCGGATGAAGTCGATGCCCGCGGCCTGGGCCGGGGTAGCCAGTTCAGCGTCGTGCTCCGGTGGCAGGTCGACGATGATCAAGCCATCGACACCCGCTTCTTTGGCTTGGGCCACGAACTGTTCAACGCCAAAGCGGTGGATGGGGTTGTAGTAACCCATCAACACGATCGGCGTGGTCTGGTTGCCCACGCGGAACTCACGGACCATCTGCAGGGTTTTCGCCAGCGTCTGACCGGCCTCCAGTGCGCGCAGGGTGGCCAGCTGGATCGCGACGCCGTCGGCCATCGGGTCGGTGAACGGCATGCCCAGTTCGATCACGTCCGCGCCGGCTTCAGGCAGGCCTTTGAGGATCTGCAGCGAGGCGTCGTAGCCAGGGTCGCCGGCGGTGACGAAGGTGACCAGCGCGGAGCGGCCTTCGGCCTTCAGTTCGGCGAAGCGTTGTTCAAGACGGCTCATGCCTGTTTCTCCTGGGCGGCCATGTGATTCATCACGGTTTGCATGTCTTTGTCACCACGGCCGGACAGGCAGATGACCATCAAATGGTCCTTGGGCAGGGTCGGCGCACGCTTGATGGCTTCAGCCAGGGCATGGGAGCTTTCCAGGGCCGGGATGATGCCTTCGAGGCGGCACGTGGTGTGGAAGGCCGCGAGGGCTTCGTCGTCGGTGATGCTGACGTACTCCACGCGCTTCACTTCGTGAAGGTAGGCGTGCTCCGGGCCGATGCCTGGATAGTCGAGGCCTGCGGAAATCGAGTGGGCGTCTGTGATCTGACCGTCATTGTCCTGCAGCAGGTAGGTGCGGTTACCGTGCAGCACGCCTGGCACCCCACCGTTGAGGCTGGCGGCATGTTTGTCGGTGTTCACGCCGTGGCCACCGGCTTCCACGCCGATGATCTGCACGCTGGCATCATCGAGGAAATCGTGGAACAGGCCCATGGCGTTGGAGCCACCGCCGACGCAGGCGATCAGGCTGTCGGGCAGGCGACCTTCCTTTTCTTGCAGCTGGGCGCGGGTTTCCTTGCCGATGATCGACTGGAAGTCGCGGACCATCGCCGGGTACGGGTGCGGGCCGGCCACGGTGCCAATCAGGTAGAAAGTGTCTTCGACATTGGTAACCCAGTCGCGCAGGGCTTCGTTCATGGCGTCTTTCAGGGTGCCGGTGCCGGCGGTGACCGGGACGATCTCGGCGCCCAGCAATTTCATGCGGAACACGTTGGCCTGCTGGCGCTCGATGTCGGTGGCGCCCATGTAGATCACGCAGGGCAGGCCGAAGCGTGCGGCGACGGTGGCGGTGGCCACGCCGTGCATGCCGGCGCCGGTTTCGGCGATCAGGCGCTTCTTGCCCATGCGCTTGGCCAGCAGCACCTGGCCGATGCAGTTGTTCACCTTGTGGGCGCCGGTATGGTTGAGCTCTTCACGCTTGAAGAAAATCTTCGCGCCGCCGCAGTGTTCGGTCAGTCGCTCGGCGAAGTACAGCGGGTTCGGGCGGCCGATATAGTCGCGTTGGAAGTAGGCCAGTTCTTCGAGGAACTTGGGGTCGGCCTTGGCCGCTTCGTACTCACGGGCCAAATCCAGCACCAGCGGCATGAGGGTTTCGGCCACGTAGCGGCCGCCGAACGAGCCGAACAGGCCGTTGGCATCGGGGCCGGCGCGGTATTGAGTCTGGGTCATGGTGCGCTCCAAGGCGTGATCAAAGGGATATGGGCTTTACTCTAACCACGACACGCTCGCCTGAAAACCGATAAGATTGCGTAAACCTGTCAGAAAAACTCACACGTAAATGGCTCAGGATCTCCCTCCCCTCAACGCCGTGCGCGCTTTCGAAGCTGCCGCCAGACTCAACAGCGTCAGCTTGGCGGCCGAAGCGCTGCATGTAACCCATGGTGCCGTCAGTCGGCAGATCAAGGTGCTGGAAGAGCACCTGGGCGTGGCGCTGTTCGTCAAGGACGGGCGTGGCATCAAACTCACAGATGCCGGTGTGCGCCTGCGTGACGCCAGTTCCGATGCCTTCGACCGCCTGCGTGCTGTGTGCGCCGAGCTGGGCCGGGATGTCGGGGAGGCGCCGTTCGTCCTGGGTTGTTCGGGCAGCCTGCTGGCGCGTTGGTTCATTCCCAGGCTCGGTCGGCTGAAGGCGGACCTCCCCGAACTGCGCCTGCACCTGTCTGCAGGTGAAGGCGACCTGGACCCACGACGGCCTGGGCTGGATGCCTTGCTGGTGTATGCCGAGCCGCCCTGGCCGGCGGACATGCAAGTGCATGTGCTGGCCGAGGAGCGCATCGGGCCGGTACTGAGCCCGCACTTCGCCGGTTTCGAGCGCTTGCGTGGCGCACCGGCCAAGGCCTTGCTGGAGGAGGCGCTGCTGCACACCACATCACGGCCTCAGGCTTGGCCGACCTGGGCCGGGCAGCAGGGGCTGGACCCCGCGGCGTTGAAGTACGGCCAGGCATTCGAGCATTTGTACTACTTGCTGGAGGCGGCCGTTGCCGGCCTGGGCGTGGCAATTGCCCCGCAGCCCCTGGTGGCCGATGACTTGCGTGCGGGACGTTTGACTGCGCCGTGGGGCTTTTCACCGACCTCCGCTGCCCTGGCGCTTTGGGTGCCCCGGCGCGCCGCGGATGGGCGCGCCGAGCAACTGGCGGATTGGTTGCGTCGTGAACTTCAGCGTCAGGCGGGTTAGTTGCGACGGGACAGCAGGTAAGCCGCCAGCAGACCAAGTGCGCCCACCGCCACGCCTGTGGTCGTCCAAGGATGCTGCTGTGCGTAGTCTCGGGTGGCAATGCCGGTCTGACGGGTACGGGTCTTCACCTCCTCGTAGGCATCGCTGAGCAGGCTGCGCGAATGCTTGAGCGCGCTTTCGGCGTTGCTGCGGATGGCCTTCATCGACTTCTGGGATTCCTCGGACGCGTCATGTTTGAGCGTTTCAAGGGTTTTCAAAAGGCTTTCGATTTCCGCTTCCATGCTTTCCAGGGATGCTTTGCGCAGCGAGTTGCGGTGCATGTTGACTCTCCTTCGCAGGGTGGACTGTACAGGTTGCGACTGCGCGGGCAGGCAAAAGTGCGATCGAACTTTCGATGGTGGCTGCTGCTCGCAGGTAAACCATGCCTGCGCTGCTAGGCTGAATCTCACCGTCATCCAAGGAGAGTGCTCATGTCCGATCATCACACCTACAAGAAGATCGAGCTGGTGGGATCTTCACCCAACAGCATCGAAGAGGCGATCAACAATGCCCTGGCCGAAGCTGGCAAGAGCATCAAGCACCTGGAATGGTTCGAAGTGGTCGACACCCGGGGTCACATCCGGGACAACAAGGCGGCGCACTTCCAGGTCACGCTTAAGGTCGGGTTCCGCATCGCCAATAGTTGACCCATGATCGGGATGGAAAGTCCCGGCGTGATGGCGTTACAACGCTGGAGGGTGCCTGGGTGGCGCCCTTCTTGTCTTTTCTCATCTGAAACAAGGAATGCGGTCGATGAAGAAACTGATGCTTGCGATAGGCCTGATGGCGCTGGCCGGTGGTGCGATGGCGGCCGGGAAGTCGTGCGAGGAACTCAAGGCGGAAATCGCGGCCAAGCTCGATGCCAAGGGTGTCAAGGGCTACACGCTTGAGATCGTCAACAAGGGTGACCCAGCGGGCAAGGTGGTCGGCACCTGCGAAGGCGGCAAAAAAGAAATCGTCTACCGACGTGGATGAGCGTTGGCCCGTTCGCCGGCAAACCCGCTCCCACGGGCGGTGCCCCCGCAGGAGCCGGTTTGCCGGTCAATTGGGCGCTACTCGGCCTTCAAGGCCTGCGCCAGTAATTCATAGGACCGGACCCGGTCTGCATGCTCGTACAAGTCGCAGGTGAAGATCAGCTCATCCGCGCCCGTCTGTTCCAAGAGCACTTGCACCTTAGCCCGCACTTTCTGCGGGCTGCCGATCATCGCCAGGCCCAGGAAGCTGCCCACTGCGTCCCGCTCATGGGGCAGCCAAAGACCGTCCATGCTCGGCACCGGGGGCCGCTGCATCAGGCTTTGTCCGCGAATCAGGGCGAGAATGCGCTGGTACACGGATGTGGCCAGGTATTCGGCCTTCTCGTCGGTTTCTGCCACGACCATCGGTACTCCGAGCATTACATAAGGCTTGTCCAGGACCGTGGACGGTTTGAAATGGTCGCGGTAGATGCGGATGGCCTCATGCATGTAGCGCGGCGCGAAGTGCGATGCGAAGGCATAGGGCAGCCCACGCATGCCCGCCAACTGGGCGCTGAACAAGCTGGAGCCGAGTAACCAGAGTGGCACCTCGGTATCGTGGCCGGGGACGGCGATCACTTTCTGATCAGGTGTGCGCGGTCCGAGATAGCGCGACAGTTCTTCGACATCGTCGGGGAAGTCGTCAGCACTGCCGGAGCGTTCGCGGCGCAGGGCCCTTGCAGTCATCTGGTCGGAGCCTGGCGCACGGCCAAGGCCCAGGTCGATGCGGCCCGGATAGAGGCTGGCCAGGGTACCGAACTGCTCGGCGATCACCAGGGGCGCGTGGTTGGGCAGCATGATGCCGCCGGAGCCGACCCGAATGGTCGATGTGCCACCGGCCAGGTAGCCGATCAGCACTGACGTGGCCGAACTGGCGATCCCATCCATGTTGTGGTGTTCGGCGACCCAGAAGCGGTTGTATCCGAAGCGCTCGACGTGTTGTGCCAGGTCCAGCGAGTTGCGCAGCGACTGCGCCGGGCCGGCGTCGGCACGGACGGGCACCAGGTCGAGGGTGGAAATTTTCAGGTCACGCAACTGCGTCATCGGAGCCTCCGTAAGGGTGATTGGCCAGAGGCCATGTGAACTCTGTATGGGCACATTCGGCCGTTTCAATGCGTGATGGCCGATTAGTCTGAACTTGCCGGGGGGCGTTGGCCTCTGAACCCATGAGTACCTAACCCAGCGCTCAGGAGGCAATATGAAGAAGACAGCATCAGCGATCTGGCAAGGTGGTTTGAAAGACGGCAGCGGCTTTCTCTCCACGGAAAGCGGGGCCCTGAAGCAGAACCCTTATGGCTTCAATACCCGTTTCGAAGGCTCACCTGGCACCAACCCGGAAGAGTTGATCGGCGCAGCCCACGCAGGCTGTTTTTCGATGGCCCTTTCCATGATGCTGGGCGAGGCGGGGCTGACCGCAGAGCGCATCGACACCATCGCCGAGGTCTCTCTGGATAAACAGGCCGATGGCTTTGCCATTACCGCGGTGCACTTGGTTCTGCGGGCCAAGGTGCCGGGGGCCAGCGAGTCGCAGTTCCTGGAAATCGCCAACAAGGCGAAGGCAGGCTGCCCGGTTTCCAAACTGCTCAATGCCACTGTCAGCCTCGATGCCTTGCTGGTGGGCTAGGCGGCGCAACTGCGGCGGTTTGCGGTAGTCTAAACAGCGTTGGCAGCGAGACTGCCTTTTGAGGAGCTGTTCAATGATCCGCGTAACAATCGCCGTGCTGGCGTCCTTGGTCGCTACGTCCGCACTGGCCGCGGTCAAACCGTGCGAGGAACTGAAGGCCGAGATCGAAGCGAAGATCCAGGCGCAAGGTGTGCCGTCCTACACCCTGGAAATCGTGCCTAACAGCGAGGTCAAGGACCCCAACATGGTCGTGGGCAGCTGTGATGGCGGTACCAAGAAAATCATCTACCAGAAGAATGACCGGTAGCAGGTGGGGCCGCTTTACGGCCCCAAACGCTCAGGGCACGCAGAAGACCCTGCTGGGTTCATTCACCAGCACCTCGCGGTTGGCATCGTACAACAGCACTTGTGGCTTCATCACCGGTGCCCTGGCCTCCAGGCGATAGCGCTCGCCGGCCTTGAAGTCGTCGTAGCGTACGGTCAGGTAACAGGTGCGATCCACGGGTTGGGACATGACCCCGCCGGAGTAGATCTCGTAGTCGAAACGCACCACCAGTTCATGCTTGCCCGGCGTGACCTGGAAAAAGCGACCGTCCTCCAGGCGCTTGCCATCGAGTCGATCGGCCATGATGACCCGTCCTGGGGTGGTGGTATAGAGGTCGACCCAGGCCTGCTTGGGGTCGGCGGGCGGCAAGGGGCTGGCGCAAGCCCCCAGTGCGCTGAGAGCGATCAGCATCATAGGCTGGCGCATGGCGAAACTCCCGCTTGCGGTTCACAAGCTACAAGCATAGCGCCGTTCAGCATGTTCAGGTACGTTGGCAGCCCGCTGGCAGCCCTTGTCCGACCAGTTTTTGCTGCTGGTCGTAGAGTTTGATCCAGGGGCGGAAACCGATGCTGCCGGCCTGCATCTGGTAGCGCTGGCCAGCGCTGAAGTCCTTGAACGTGAGATTGAGTTGGCAGTCGCGCCACAGGGGCTCGCTGACCGGGCCGATATTGCTCGGTGTGACTGGAAACTGGTAACGCACGGTCAATTCGTGGCTGCCGGGCGCCACTTCGAAATAACGTTTGTCTGCCCATTCGCGCTCGTCCACTTCAACGGCGTGCAGTGAGGTGTCGTCACTTAGGGCGAGATCGACCCAGGCCTGGTTGGGGTCTGGGTTGGGCAGCGTCGAGCAGGCGGACAACAGCATCAGCAAGCCGATGGCAAACAGTGGACGCATGGCGAAACTCCCCCTTGGCAAGATAGTCTTGGAGCGCATCGGCTGTGAGCGAGTAGATAGCCCAAGATGGTTCGATTTCTTCTTTTAAAGCGCTCAGGCTCTGGGCCACTCGACCGCGTTTTGACCTGTTTGGTTCCCTGGTTGGCCGCCCTTCTGCTGAACGGTTGCAGCAGCCTTGGGTATTACGGTCAGTTGGCTGAGGGTCAATGGCAGTTGTTGAATGCCCGCACGCCGGTGGCGCAGGTCATTGCCGACCCTGCTACCACGCCACGTTTGCGAGCTCGACTGGAGCATGCCGAGCAAGCTCGGGCATTTGCCAGCGAGCATCTGAAACTGCCGGACAACGGTAGTTACCGGGTATACGCCAACTTGGGGCGCCCCTTCGTCGTCTGGAACGTATTCGCCACGCCGGAGCTTTCGCTGCAGCCGGTGACCCACTGCTTCCCCATCGCGGGCTGTGTGGCCTATCGCGGCTATTACCGACAGGGCGCGGCACGCGGTGCGGCGGCGGTGATGCGCCGGGACGGCATGGATGTCTATGTCGGCGGCGTGGAGGCCTATTCGACCCTCGGCTGGTTCGATGACCCCATTCTGTCGTCGATGGTCGGCTGGGGGGATGAGCGGCTGGCTGCGCTGATCTTCCATGAGTTGGCCCACCAACGTGTCTATGTGAAGGATGACACCGAGTTCAACGAGTCATTCGCCACCTTCGTCGAGCAGGAAGGATCGCGGCAATGGCACGTGGCGCGCGGGTTTGCAACGATTCGGGACGGTCAGGTGAAACAACGCGACCAGTTCACGCGACTGGTTCTTGCCAGCCGCGAGCGACTCCAGGCGATCTATGCCGGGCCGCTGGACGATGCCCACAAGCGTATCGCGAAGCAGGCGGAGTTCGAACGCTTGCGTCGGGAGTATCGAGTGCTGCGCGACACCCAGTGGAGTGGCGACAAGCGTTACGACGCCTGGGTATACGGGCCAATGAACAATGCCAAGCTGTTGCCATTTGGGCTGTACGACCAGTGGGTGCCAGCCTTTGCGGCGCTGTTCGACGACGTGGGCGGGGATTGGGCGCGGTTCTATGGACGGGTCGAAGCGCTTGGGCGGTTGCCCCTTGCAGCGCGCAAGGCAGCTTTGGAGCAGTTGTTGACCGGGCATTGAGGTTTTGGGGCCGCGCAGCAGCCCCGACTGCCATCAGGCCTTGATGAATGCCGCGTGCATCTGGGCCAAGGTCGCGAAGTGGAACGCCGGCTCCTGTGCCATCAGCTCTTCATGGCTACCAAAGCCGTAACCCACGGCCACTGCCTGCAGGCCGTTGCTGCGGGCGCCGATCAGGTCGTGTTTGCGGTCGCCGATCATCAAGGTCTCGGCCGGGTTCAGCCCCTGCTCGTCGAGCAGGTGCCGGATCAGCTCCACTTTGTTGGTGCGAGTACCATCGAGCTCACTGCCGTAGATCACCTTGAAGTGGTGGTCGAACGCGAAGTGCCGGGCGATCTCGCGGGCATACTTCCAAGGCTTGGACGTGGCGATGTACAAGGTGCGGCCCTGCCCATTGAGCGCACTCAGCAGCTCGGGAACCCCATCGAACACCAGGTTTTCGTACAAGCCGGTGACGCTGAAACGCTCACGGTAGAAGTTCACCGCATCCCATGCCTTGGCCTCGTCGAAGTTGTAGAACTGCATGAAGGCCTGCAGCAGGGGGGGGCCGATGAAGTGTTCGAGGCGGGTCAGGTCCGGCTCGTCGATACCCAGCTTGGCCAAGGCGTACTGGATCGAGCGCGTGATGCCCTCGCGGGGGTCGGTGAGGGTGCCGTCAAGGTCGAAGAGTATGTTTTGCTGGTGCATGTGAAGGGGGTCACTCAAGTCGTTGATCGTTCCATTGTCGGGCTTACCCGCGAAGAGGTCATTCCGGTCGGTCGTAGCCTTCGGCCAGGTGCTGGTCCTTGAGCTTCACGTAATTGCTGGCGCTGTAGGGGAAAAAGGCGCGTTCCTTGTCAGTCAGCGGTCGGGCCTGCTTCACCGGACTGCCGACATACAGGTAACCGCTTTCCAGACGCTTGCCCGGCGGCACCAGGCTGCCGGCGCCGATGATCACTTCGTCCTCGACGATGGCGCCATCCATGATGGTGCTGCCCATGCCGACCAGGATGCGGCTCCCCAGGGTACAGCCATGCAGCATGACCTTGTGGCCAATGGTGACATCGTCGCCGATGATCAGCGGGAAACCATCGGGGTTGAACGGGCCTGCATGGGTGATGTGCAACACGCTGGCGTCCTGCACGCTGGTGCGCGCACCGATGCGGATGCGGTGCATGTCGCCGCGGATCACCGTCAGTGGCCAGACCGAGCTGTCCTCGCCGATTTCCACATCGCCCAGCACCACCGCCGAACGGTCGACGAAGGCCCGTGGTCCAACTTTCGGAGTGTGTTGCTGGAAGCTTCGGATGGCCATGATAGCGTCTCTCATCTGTGCCGATAGGCAGGCTGCCTGCTGCGGTCGGCGTCGATTGTAATTAAGATGGTCCAGTGTTTCTCCTGCCAAGGTATCCAAACCGTGAGTGCGAACAACCCGCTTCTGCAGTCCTACGATCTGCCGCCCTTCTCGGCGATCCGTGCCGAACATGTGCTGCCGGCGATCGAAGAGATCCTGGCCGACAACCGTAAAGCCATTGGCCAGATCCTCGAACAGCAAGGCAAGCAGCCCACCTGGGCCGGCCTGGTGCTGGCGATGGACGAGCTCAACGACCGACTGGGCGCCGCCTGGAGTCCGGTAAGCCACCTCAATGCGGTGTGCAACAGCCCGGAGCTGCGCGAGGCCTATGAGTCCTGCCTGCCGGCACTGAGCGCCTACTCTACCGAACTGGGGCAAAACCGCGCGCTGTTCGAAGCCTACCAGGCGCTGATCGACAGCCCGGAAGCCGCAGGCTTCGACGTGGCGCAGAAAACCATCCTGGAGCACGCCCTGCGTGACTTCCGCCTGTCGGGTATCGACCTACCTGCCGACAAGCAGCAGCGCTACGCCGAAGTGCAGAGCAAGCTGAGCGAGCTGGGCAGCCGCTTCTCCAACCAACTGCTCGATGCCACCCAGGCCTGGACCAAGCACGTCACCGACGAGGCAGCCCTGGCCGGTCTGACCGATTCGGCCAAGGCGCAGATGGCCGCCGCCGCTCAGGCCAAGGGCCTTGAGGGTTGGCTGATCACCCTGGAGTTCCCCAGCTATTACGCGGTAATGACCTACGCCAGCGATCGCGCCCTGCGCGAGGAGCTGTATGCCGCGTATTGCACCCGCGCCTCGGACCAGGGCCCGAATGCCGGGCAGTTCGACAACGGCCCGGTGATGCGTGAAATCCTCGACCTGCGCCAGGAACTGGCCGAGCTGCTCGGTTTCAAGAATTTCGCCGACCTGAGCCTGGCCACCAAGATGGCCGAGTCCAGCGACCAGGTGCTGAGCTTCCTGCGCGACCTGGCCAAGCGCTCCAAGCCCTTCGCTGCCCAGGATCTGGAACAGCTCAAGGCCTATGCAGCCGAACAAGGCTGCGCTGAGCTGGCCAGTTGGGACGCCGGCTACTTCGGCGAGAAGCTGCGCGAACAACGCTACAGCGTTTCGCAGGAAGCCCTGCGTGCCTACTTCCCGATCGACAAGGTGCTGTCCGGCCTGTTCAACATCGTCCAGCGTCTGTACGGCATCGAGATCGCCGAGCTCAAAGGCTTCGACACCTGGCACCCCGATGTGCGTCTGTTCGAGATCAAGGAAAATGGTCAGCACGTCGGCCGCTTCTTCTTCGATCTGTACGCCCGCGCCAACAAGCGTGGCGGCGCCTGGATGGACGGCGCTCGCGACCGTCGTCGCACCGCCAGTGGCCAGTTGCAGAGCCCGGTTGCCAACCTGGTGTGCAACTTCACCCCGGCCGCACCTGGCAAGCCCGCTTTGCTGACTCACGATGAAGTCACCACGCTGTTCCATGAATTCGGCCATGGCCTGCACCACCTGCTGACTCGGATCGAGCATGCGGGTGTATCGGGCATCAATGGCGTGGCTTGGGATGCGGTCGAGCTGCCGAGTCAGTTCATGGAAAACTGGTGCTGGGAGCCCGAAGGCCTGGCGCTGATCTCTGGCCATTATGAAACGGGCGAACCGCTGCCCAAGGACCTGTTGGACAAGATGCTGGCTGCGAAGAACTTCCAGTCCGGCATGATGATGGTGCGCCAGCTGGAGTTCTCGCTGTTCGATTTCGAGCTGCACGCTCGCCACGGCGACGGCCGCAGCGTACTGGAAGTGCTCGAAGGCGTGCGTGACGAGGTCTCGGTGATGCGTCCGCCGGCCTACAACCGCTTCCCCAACAGCTTTGCCCACATCTTCGCGGGCGGTTACGCGGCAGGCTATTACAGCTACAAATGGGCGGAAGTGCTGTCGGCTGACGCTTTCTCGCGCTTCGAAGAAGAAGGTGTGCTCAACGCCGAGACCGGGCGTGCATTCCGTGAGGCGATCCTCGCCCGTGGTGGCTCCCGCGAGCCGATGGTACTGTTCGTCGACTTCCGTGGTCGTGAGCCTTCCATTGATGCATTGCTGCGTCATAGTGGCTTGAGCGAGGACGCAGCGGCATGAGCGAGGTAGTCGTGAACAGAACCAAGAAGCGCTTCATCGCTGGGGCGGTATGCCCGGCATGCAGCGAGCCCGACAAGCTGATGATGTGGAACGAGGACGATGTGCCGCACCGCGAATGCGTGGCCTGCGGCTTTGCCGACACGCTCAATGAGCAGGGCCTGTCGGTGCCCAAGGAACTCGGCACCCGGGTCAACCAGCTGGCACCCAAGGCTGCTCCTGCCAAGGTCCAGACGGTGCAGTTCTTCCCCAATCCGAAGCTGAAGAAACCGGCTGAGTGAAGCCCTGATGCCACCTGGGCCTTGTGCCTGGGTGGCATTCTCCTCTGCCCTGGGTGGTACATAGTGACGCCACCTGTTGCCCCTCCAGTGCGCATGCTCGCCTGCTCTTCAACATGAGCAAGGCAACGCACCATGGATACCGGTAATCCATTCCTGCAACACAGCAAGGTACCGCTGGACTACCATGCGGTGACCCTGGACAACATGCTCGCGGCTTTCGATTTCGTGCTGCAAGCCCATGAACACGGTATTGCGCGGATCATCGACGCTCAACAGACGCATCCGACCTGGGACGACTTCGTGCTGGCGATCGATGAACTGGACGCCCAGTTGCTGGCCGCCTTCAATGCGTCGTTGCCGCTGCTGGGCAGAGGAGAGGATTGGGGCAAGGCCGTCCTCGGGTTTTATGGAAAGGTTGTTGAACGCTTCGACCAGAAGCTGACCAATGGCCGCCTGCAAGCGCTGTACGAGCGCTTGGCGAGGCGTGCCAACGGCGTGAATCTGGACGCGCACAAGCGTGCCACCTTGCGCTGGTACCTCGACAACTTCGCCATCAGCGGCACGGCCCTCGATACCGACGGCAAGGCCCGTCTGGCTGAGTTGCAGAGGCAGATCACCACCTTGCGCGGGCAATATCAGTTGAATCTCAACCGCCCCGGCCTGCGCATCGACGATGAAGCTCAATTGCGTGGCATTCCCCAGCGTGTGCGCGACGAACTGGCATCCCGAGCGAGGGAGGCAGGTGAGCGAGGTTGGTTGATCGCGTGCGAGACTGCGGTCACTGAAACGGTGCTCATGTACGCTGAGCATCGTCCGCTACGTGAAAGCGTCTATCGTGCGTACCACCTTCGAGGTGTCAGCGAAGATGGGCAGCAGGACAATGGCACGTACTTGCAGCGTCTGGCGGAACTGCTGGATGAGAAAGCGCTTTTGCTCGGTTTTGCCAACCACCCTGAACTGAGCTTGCAAGCCAAGAGCGCGGGGGGACTCGCGCAGGTGAACAGGTTCCTTCACGACCTGGCCGACAATCTGCGGCCAGCCATGATCGAGCGTCGCTCACGGATCGAGAGCCAAGCCGCCGTGCAGGGTGTGAGCGACCCTGAGCCGTGGGACATGAGCTTCTTGCAGGCGCGACACAAAGCGTCGACCAAAGTGCTTTCCACCGAGTCACTGCGCGAGTTCTTCCCGTTGCCCGTGGTAGTGTCGGCATTGACCCAGTTGGCTGAGAAGCTATTTGGCCTCGTGCTTGTACCAAAGCCGTTCGCCGCCTGGGATGACAGCGTGCAGACATTCGAGGCCTGGCAGGACAACGCCTTGATCGGCTTCTTGTATCTGGACGCCGTGCAGCATCCTGGCAAGCAGCTGGATTGGGTGAGCACCACTTACATACGCAGCCGTCGGGTCAATGCCGAAGGGGTGTATCAAGAAGCTGCCGTCGTAGTGTTCAGCGACATTCCAGCCGCCGTCGATGGCGGCCAGCCGCTACTCGATCACCTGTCCCTGCGCAAGCTCTACCATGAGTTTGGCCATGCCTTGCACCACCTGCTGGTGCGTACCACAAACCATGTATTGTCCAATGTGTCCGCGCTCGGTACGGACGGCGTCGAGCTGTTTGGCAAGCTGTTCGAGCGTTGGGTGTGGAACGCGGATTACCTGGCCGGAATCTCGTCGCATCAATGGAACGGCACTAAGCTCGATCGCACGCGGGTGGAGGAATGCCTGGGCCGCCTTAGGCAGGATGGCCTGGAGGAAGCGGCAGGCCACCTGAGCCTTGCGCTGTTCGACCTGGACCTGCATGCCACACCGAAGGATGGTCGGACCCTTGAACAGCGCCTGACCGACGCCCGCGCACGCTGCGGATATTGGCCGCTTGCCGACTTCGAGCGTCCTGCCCATGCCTTCCAGCACCTGGTGAGCGGCTACGATGCGGGCTACTACGCCTATTTATGGTCGGACGTGCATGCCTTCGACCTGTTCACGCGTTTCGAGGCTCAAGGCCTGCTCGACCGTGGCACCGGGCGCGCGTTGCAGGAGGCATTGTTCGCCCCAGGAGCCTCACGGCCACTTCGCGAAGGAATCGAGGCCTTCCTTGGGCGTGCACCAAGCCACCTGCCCTACTTGCGCTGGCATGGTGTGAATTGATACTGCCCTGACCAAAGGGGCTGGAAGAATCATCTGGGCTGAGGCACTGTATGTAAATACAGTATCGAGGTGAGCGATGATTCCTCCAGCGCCGCAAAAGGGCCGTGGCACGGTTCACAATCCGCACAACCGCTTCGCACCGAGTCAATCGGTGGCCGAAGACGATGGCTGGTATCAAGAGGTTCCTCTCACCCAGGGTACCGAGGTGAGCGTCGAAACGGCCAAGTCAGTCATCAGCCGCAACACCTCCCCCGACCTGCCCTTCGATCGTTCCATCAACCCCTACCGTGGCTGCGAACATGGTTGCATCTACTGCTATGCCCGCCCCTCGCATGCTTACTGGGACTTGTCTCCGGGCCTGGATTTCGAAACCAAACTGATCGCCAAGACCAACGCAGCCGAGGTGCTGGCACAACAGCTG
Organism: Pseudomonas sp. NyZ480; assembly: GCF_029537255.1. Lineage (NCBI taxonomy): Bacteria > Pseudomonadati > Pseudomonadota > Gammaproteobacteria > Pseudomonadales > Pseudomonadaceae > Pseudomonas > Pseudomonas sp. NyZ480. Next base: position 59,959 of record NZ_CP120626.1, read on the forward strand.
AGCAAACCGGGTTATGTCTGCGCACCGATCAACCTGGGCTCCAATACCGACCCCTACCAGCCCATCGAACGTGAACAGCAATTGACCCGGCGTCTGCTTGAGGTGCTGTTGCGCTTTCGCCATCCGGTCACCATCGTCACCAAAGGTGCGCTGGTGCTGCGTGATCTCGACTTGTTGGCGGAGATGGCCAGCCAGCGCCTGGTGCGGGTGATGATCAGCCTCACCACGTTGGATGATGAGCTCAAGCGCGTGCTGGAACCCCGCGCGGCGGCACCCAAGGCGCGGTTGAGGGCGATTCGGGTATTGCGCGAAGCAGGGGTGCCGGTGGGCGTGCTGTGCTCCCCCATCATCCCGATGATCAATGACAGCGAGCTGGAGCACCTGCTGGAAGCCGCCAAGGAAGCCGGCGCGCAGAGCGCCGCCTACATGATGCTGCGCCTGCCACTGGAAGTGGCGCCGCTGTTCGAGCAATGGCTGCACGACCACTATCCACAACGTGCCGCGCATGTGCTCAGCTTGATCCGCCAGAGCCGAGGCGGCGAGCTCTACGACAGTCGGTTCGGGGCACGCATGCGTGGCGAGGGGGTATTCGCCGATCTGCTGGCCCAGCGTTTCGCCAGGGCCATGCGTCGTCTGGCTTTCGAACGCCGGGAGGCTCAGTCGCTGGACTGCTCGTCCTTTTGCCCTCCGGGTGGACAGATGGCGCTGTTCTGAACCATCGAGGCAATGCTGTTGCATCCAATGAGGCTAATGGCAGCCAATAATTTCACTCATAGGGGTTGGCGGCTGATGCTTTTTTGATATTATTCAGCTCCCGCCTCCTTGGTCTGGAACGCTTGTTCTAGAGCCTCCGAATTCAGTTTCAATTAAGTTTTCCCCGCTAGCGTATGCAATCAGTCGGCAGCGACTGTGATGAATGGCCTGCGTGCGTCATCTAAATCCCCGCATAGCCAGAATCTTTCACCGGTAAAATGGATTTACCTACAAACCGTCAAGAGGATGAATCATGCCCGTCAAGGACCCATCCAAGGTCGTTCCGGAGGCCCCCGCCGAGAGCGCCGATGCCGCCCTGAAGCACATCGTCGACGGCTTCCTGCGCTTTCACCATGACGTCTTCCCCGAGCAGCAAGAGTTGTTCAAGAAGCTCGCCACCGCGCAGAAGCCGCGCGCCATGTTCATCACCTGCGCCGACTCGCGCATCGTCCCTGAGCTGATCACCCAGAGCTCGCCAGGCGATCTGTTCGTGACCCGCAACGTCGGCAACGTGGTCCCCCCGTATGGTCAGATGAACGGCGGCGTTTCCACCGCCATCGAATATGCGGTGCTCGCCCTAGGCGTGCATCACATCATCGTTTGCGGCCACTCCGACTGCGGCGCGATGCGTGCCGTGCTCAACCCCAGCTCGTTGGAGAAGATGCCAACGGTCAAGGCTTGGCTGCGCCACGCCGAAGTCGCCCGTACCGTGGTCGAGGACAACTGCTCGTGCGGCAGCGAGCACGAGACCATGAAAGTGGTGACCAAGGAAAACGTCATCGCCCAATTGCACCACCTGCGCACACATCCTTCGGTCGCGTCGCGCCTGGCGGCGGGCCAGCTGTATATCCATGGTTGGATCTACGACATCGAGACCAGTCAGATCGAAGCCTACGACGCGGCAAGCGACAGCTTCCTGCCGCTCACCGCGGGTGAGCCGATCCCCTGCGCGACCCCGAGAGGCCGCTACTAAGCGACCCTGACACCCGCATTACCTTGATAGCCGACTGCACCCGTTCTGGGTGCGGTGCGGCCTTCTGCTGCCTTGAATCTCCCTGACTGTCTTGCCGGCAACGCTGCTGGCGGCCAGCGCCTGCGCGCTTGTCAGGGCCAACATGCCTATGGCCAGAGGAATGGCCTGTGACAGAGGAAGGAAAGAAATGGTGAACAAGACACAGATAACAGCGGCATTGCCGCGCGAACTACTGGCATCAGTCGTAGTGTTTCTGGTGGCCCTGCCGTTGTGCATGGGCATTGCGATCGCCTCGGGCATGCCTCCGGCCAAGGGCCTGATCACAGGCATCATCGGCGGTATCGTGGTTGGCTTCCTGGCAGGTTCGCCGCTGCAGGTCAGTGGACCGGCGGCTGGTCTGGCGGTGCTGGTGTTCGAGCTGGTACGCCAGCATGGCATCGCCATGTTGGGGCCGATTCTGCTGGTAGCAGGCTTGTTGCAGCTGCTGGCCGGGCGCCTGAAGTTGGGCTGTTGGTTCCGGGTCACGGCCCCAGCGGTGGTGTATGGCATGCTGGCCGGCATCGGGGTGCTGATCGTGCTGTCGCAGTTGCACGTGATGTTTGACACCGCCCCGCAGCCAACCGGCATGCAGAATCTGCTGGCGTTTCCTGCGACAGTTGCCGCAGCCCTGCCGTCGGAAAGCGCCGGCGCGGCCTGGCAGGCCGGTGCGCTGGGGCTGGGCACCATCGCCATCATGTGGGGCTGGGAGCGCCTGCGGCCTCAGCGACTGCGCTTCATCCCCGGCGCCCTGCTGGGCGTGGCGTCAATGACGGCAGTCAGCATATGGCTGGGGCTTTCGGTGAATCGGGTGCAGGTGCCGGCCGACCTGACCGAGGCCATCGACTGGATTCGTCCGGATGACCTGCTGAAGCTGGCCGACCCTACGCTTCTGGTAGCGGCCTTCGCCTTGGCTTTCATCGCCAGTGCCGAAACCTTGCTGTCAGCCGCTGCGGTGGACCGCATGCACAGTGGCCAGCGTTCGGACTTCGACCGTGAATTGTCCGCCCAAGGTATCGGCAACATGCTGTGCGGCGTGCTTGGCGCCTTACCGATGACCGGGGTGATCGTACGCAGCTCAGCCAATGTCCAGGCGGGAGCAAAGACCCGCGCCTCGGCCATCTTCCACGGCCTTTGGCTGCTGGCGTTCGTCGTCGCCCTGAGCAGCGTGCTGCAGCAAATCCCGGTGGCAAGCCTGGCAGGCGTTCTGGTGTTCACGGGTATCAAACTGGTGGACTTCAAGGCCTTCCGTGGTTTGGGGCGCTACGGGCGGATGCCGATGTTCACCTACGCGGCCACCGCGCTGGCCATCATTTTCACCGACCTTCTGACCGGTGTGCTGCTGGGCTTTGCCCTGACCCTGCTCAAGCTGGCTTTCAAGGCGGCGCGCCTGAAGATCAGCCTGGTAACCCTGGAAAAGCCTGGGCACATGGAGCTTCGGCTCAGTGGTGCCGCGACCTTTCTCAAGGTGCCGGCGCTGACCCAGGTGCTCGATACCGTTCCGGCGGGTACCACATTGCATGTGCCGCTGGGCAACCTGAGCTACATAGACCACTCATGCCTTGAGCTGCTGGAGGACTGGAGCCGCAGCAATTCGGCCAATGGTTCGCGGTTGAAGATCGAGCAGCGCCGCTTGAAACGGCGCATCGAGGGCCGGTTGCGTACGACCGTGGGCGTCGGAGCGTAACCCCAAACTGGCGTACAGGGTGACGTGGTCATTGGTGGGCGCGGGACAAACCCGCTCCCACAGGTCCGGTGGAATCGAAGGCCTCTGTTGCGCAGCCTTGGCGGTCAAGCCGGCTGGCCCAGCTCCACGCCAAGCTGGCGCGACAGGCACGGCCAGCGTTTCCAGGCTGCGCCGGTTTCCGGGCTGCACAGGTTTTCGCGGTATTGTTCGACCGACTCCGCGGCGAAGCTTTCGTCGTCCAGCATTTCATCGACCGAGTGGTGCACCACCTCATCCAGCTGGTTGGCGAAACTTTCACCGATCAGTTGGTGAGCGATGAGGTTGGCCACGGTCGTGTCGACCGGAATCAATGGCTGCTGGAAGTGGCGGATGTAAAGGTCGTTGACCTCTTCCACCAGCCGGTGTGCCAGGTAAGCCTCGTCCAGCAGGCAATCCAGGCCCACATGACCCTGCATCACGCTGGGTGGCTGCAGGAAGTAGGCTTCGGCGATCTTCAGCACCGGTTTGATCTGCGACTCGATACCCGCCTCGCGGGCGACTGCGTTTGCCGCCTCCAGCAATTCTGGAACCTGGTCGATGTAAGCGCTGACGAAGCGCGCCAAAGTACCCTGGGCGTCCTGCTCAGGCAGTTGGATCGAGGGGTGCAGATGGGGTAGTTGCGCCTCGAGACGCTGTTTCAGTTGGCCGGTACGGCTCTCATGTTGGTGGGCTTGGCTAATCTGCTCGCGCACGGCAGCGATGTTCATGACAACTCCAGGGACAAGGCATTACAAACGGAAGACACTAAGGTAGCTCGGTATACGGAATGCCTAAGACAAGTTTGTTATAAAACCCGCAAACGTGTGCGGCGCGAGCTATATCAATATGCCATTATTGTGCTAGCAAGGCTCTAGCCCGCGGTTTGTGGGGGCATTATCCAATTTCGTGCGGTTCATTTCACGCCCTTCATTGCGCACCATTGGTCGCTGTCTATACTCCCGTTGAACGTGATTCGTTGATGAGGCCCGTCTGCTTTCGCAGGGGCTCGGTCGTCGAAGTCAGGCAGTCTTGACCGCCGTTCCCGCTTGCCGCAGGTGAATGCCTCCGGGACAACAAGAACTAGAAGGGGAACCCGCAATGATGCGACATCCACATGTCTGGATGGGCCTTCTGTTGTGGTCGGTTTTCGGTCAGGCACACGCCGCCTGGACTGTGAACATGGCGCCAGGGGCGACGGAAGTCTCCAACGCCGTGTTCGACCTGCACATGACCATCTTCTGGATCTGCGTGATCATTGGCATCGTGGTGTTCGGTGCCATGTTCTGGTCGATGGTCATCCATCGGCGTTCCACGGGGCAGCAGCCCGCACATTTCCACGAACACACCTGGGTGGAAATCCTCTGGACGGTCGTCCCCTTCCTGATTCTGGTGGCCATGGCCATTCCGGCCACCAAAACGCTGATCGACATCTACGACGCCAGTGAGTCGGACGTCGATATCCAGGTGACCGGTTACCAGTGGAAGTGGCATTACAAGTACCTGGGCCAGGACGTGGAGTTTTTCAGCAACCTGGCCACGCCAGCGGACCAGATCCATAACAAGGCGCCCAAGGACGAGCATTACCTGCTCGAGGTCGATCAGCCACTGGTGCTGCCGGTGGGTGCAAAGGTGCGCTTCCTGGTGACCGCTGCCGATGTCATTCATTCCTGGTGGGTACCCGCCTTCGCCGTCAAGCGCGATGCCATTCCAGGCTTCGTCAACGAGGCTTGGACCCGCATCGAGAAGCCCGGTATCTACCGTGGCCAGTGCACCGAGTTGTGCGGCAAGGACCACGGCTTCATGCCAGTGGTGGTGGAGGTCAAGTCCAAGGCCGATTACGACACCTGGCTGGGTGAGCGCAAGGCAGAAGCGGCCAAGCTCAAGGAGTTGACCAGCAAGGAGTGGACCCTTGAAGAGCTGGTCGAGCGTGGCGACAAGGTCTATCACACAACCTGCGTGGCCTGTCACCAGGCCGAAGGCCAAGGCTTGCCGCCCATGTTCCCGGCACTCAAAGGCTCGAAGATCGCAACGGGACCGAAGGAAGGTCACTTGAACATCGTCTTCCACGGCAAGCCTGGCACGGCCATGGCTGCCTTCGGCAAACAACTGTCGGAAGTCGACATCGCCGCCGTCGTTACCTACGAGCGCAATGCCTGGGGCAACAACAAGGGCGACATGGTCACGCCCAAAGACGTGCTGGCGCTCAAGCAGGCCGAAGCGCAATGAACCGGGATACTCGCGGCAATCAATGGGTTGCAGGAGACAGGACATGAGTGCAGTGATCGACGACCACGCCCACGGCCACGAACATGCCCATGGCCCAGCCAAGGGCTTGATGCGCTGGGTGCTGACCACCAACCACAAGGACATCGGCACGATGTACCTGTGGTTCAGCTTCATGATGTTCCTGCTCGGCGGCTCGTTCGCCATGGTGATACGCGCCGAGCTGTTCCAGCCGGGACTGCAGATCGTGGAGCCGGCCTTCTTCAACCAGATGACCACCATGCATGGTCTGATCATGGTGTTCGGTGCCGTGATGCCCGCCTTCGTCGGACTCGCCAACTGGATGATCCCGCTGATGGTCGGGGCACCGGACATGGCCCTGCCGCGGATGAACAACTTCAGCTTCTGGCTGCTGCCGGCGGCGTTCCTGCTGCTGGTCTCGACCCTGTTCACCCCGGGCGGCGGGCCTAACTTCGGCTGGACCTTCTACGCCCCGCTGTCGACCACCTATGCGCCGGCCAGCGTGACGTTCTTCATCTTCGCCATCCACATGATGGGTATCAGCTCGATCATGGGGGCGATCAACGTGATCGCCACCATCCTCAACCTGCGTGCCCCCGGCATGACCCTGATGAAGATGCCGCTATTCGTCTGGACCTGGCTGATCACCGCTTTCCTGCTGATTGCGGTGATGCCGGTACTGGCTGGCGTGGTGACCATGATGCTGATGGACATTCACTTCGGCACCAGCTTCTTCAGCGCCGCCGGTGGCGGTGACCCGGTACTGTTCCAGCATGTGTTCTGGTTCTTCGGCCACCCCGAGGTGTACATCATGATCCTGCCGGCGTTCGGCGCTGTGAGCTCGATCATTCCGGCATTTTCGCGCAAGCCGCTGTTCGGCTACACGTCGATGGTGTACGCCACCGGTGCGATTGCCTTCCTGTCGTTCATCGTCTGGGCGCACCACATGTTCGTGGTTGGCATCCCGGTGGTTGGCGAGCTGTTCTTCATGTACGCCACCATGCTCATCGCCGTACCCACCGGGGTCAAGGTGTTTAACTGGGTCAGCACCATGTGGGAGGGCTCGTTGACCTTCGAAACGCCGATGCTGTTCGCCATTGCATTCGTCATCCTGTTCACCATCGGCGGGTTCTCAGGATTGATGCTGGCCATCGCACCGGCTGACTTCCAGTACCACGACACGTACTTCGTGGTGGCGCATTTCCACTACGTCCTGGTACCCGGGGCGATCTTCGGCATCTTTGCCTCTGCCTACTACTGGTTGCCCAAGTGGACTGGCCACATGTACGACGAAACCCTGGGCAAGCTGCACTTCTGGTTGTCGTTCATCGGCATGAACCTGGCTTTCTTCCCCATGCATTTCGTTGGCTTGGCCGGCATGCCACGGCGGATTCCCGACTACAACCTGCAATTTGCCGACTTCAACATGGTGTCATCGATCGGTGCCTTCATGTTCGGTGCGACGCAGATCTTCTTCCTGTTCATCGTCATCAAGTGCATCCGCGGTGGCGCACCTGCGCCGGCCAAGCCTTGGGATGGCGCCGAGGGCCTGGAATGGTCGATCCCCTCGCCAGCGCCCTACCACACCTTCCAGACGCCACCGGAAGTGAAATAGGAAAGTGCCCATGAACGGCCTGTCACTCAAACGCCTGGTGCTGCGCCTGCTGATGCTGACCGTTGTGATGTTCGCGTTCGGCTTTGCCCTGGTGCCCCTCTACGACGTGATGTGCAAAGCCTTTGGCATCAATGGCAAGACCGGCGGGCAGTACGAAGGCACCCAGCTCAGCGACCCGTCGCGCAGCGTGCGGGTGCAGTTCATGTCGACCAATGCCGGTGACATGGTCTGGGACTTCTATTCCACGGCCGACCAGATCGACGTCAACCCAGGGGCGGTGAACCAGATGATTTTCATCGCGCGGAACCCGACGGAGCGGCCCATGAGCGCTCAGGCCGTTCCCAGCATCACCCCGGCCGAGGCGGCGGCGTATTTCCACAAGACCGAATGTTTCTGCTTCACCCAGCAGGTGCTGCAACCCGGCGAACGCATCGAGATGCCGGTGCGTTTCATCGTCGATCGCGACCTGCCGGCCAGCGTGAAGCACCTGACACTGGCCTACACCTTGTTCGACATCACCGCTCGCCACCCGCCGGTCGCGCATCTCGCGACCCAGGACGTCCAGGGCGCCCGTTAAGGGAAGGAGAACAGCAATGGCAAGTCACGAGCACTATTACGTCCCGGCGCAGAGCAAGTGGCCGATCATCGCGACGATCGGCATGTTCATCACCATGTTCGGCCTGGGCACCTGGTTCAATGACCTCAAGGCCGGGCATCCCGATTCCCATGGGCCACTGATCTTTTTCATCGGTGCGTTGTTTCTGGCCTACATGCTGTTTGGCTGGTTCGGCGCGGTGGTCAAGGAAAGCCATGCCGGTCTCTACAGCGCGCAGATGGACCGCTCGTTCCGCTGGGGCATGAGTTGGTTCATCTTCTCTGAAGTGATGTTCTTCCTGGCCTTCTTCGGTGCGCTGTTCTACGTGCGCGTGCTGGCTGGCCCATGGCTGGGGGGCGAAGGACACAAGGGGATCGCCCACATGCTGTGGCCAAGCTTCGAGTTCGCCTGGCCGTTGCTCAACACCCCGGACCCGAAACTCTTTCCGCCGCCCAAGGAGGTGATCGACCCGTGGCACCTGCCGCTGATCAATACCATCTTGCTGGTCAGTTCCAGTGTAACCATCACCATCGCCCACCACGCCTTGCGGCGTGATCATCGTGGGGCACTGAAGTTGTGGATGGCGCTGACCATCATCCTGGGCATCAGCTTCATCGCGCTGCAAGCGTACGAATATCACGAGGCCTACACCAAGCTTGGGCTGACCTTGGGTTCTGGCATCTACGGCGCGACTTTCTTCATGCTCACGGGCTTTCACGGTGCCCACGTTACCCTTGGCACGATCATTCTGATCGTCATGCTCGTGCGTATCCTGCGCGGGCATTTCAACCCGGACAAACACTTCGGTTTCGAGGCGGCCAGTTGGTACTGGCACTTCGTCGATGTGGTGTGGGTCGGGCTGTTCATCTTTGTCTACGTGCTGTAGGGGCGGTTGCGGGCAAGCCGGCTTTAGCCGCAGATGCAACGTGTTTCAGAAGGGGGCGTTGGAAACCAGCTGGCCACTGATGAAGCCCCAGGCCACCAGCCCCACGGTGACGGCGGCCAGGGCGACACGAACGGTCAGTGCCTTGAGCAGCCGGGTCGAGTTTTCATCGTCCTTGACCAGAAACACCAGGCCACTGAACAGGCTGGCAATCGTGGCCAACAGCATCAGGACAATCGCGGCCTTGAGCATGACGATACTCCGGGGGGATGCGGTGATGTGGATAAGTATAGCGCTCGACCGTATGAGGCCGTTGTGAGGCCGTTTCGACCAGGCTGGATGCCCACCCTGGTAGTGCTTGCACTGCTGCCGGTGCTGATTTCGCTCGGCGGCTGGCAGCTCGGCCGCGCACAGGAAAAACGCGCCCTGCTGGACACCTATGCCCAGCGCCAGGTGGAGGCCCCGGTGGGCGCGGCTCAGTTGCAGCTGGCTGAGGATGTAGCTTACCGACGCGTGCACCTCTTTGGACGCTTCGATGGCGAACACAGTGTGCTGTTGGATAACCGCATGCGCGACGGCCAGGCAGGCATCGAGCTGCTCCAGCCCTTCCATGACCAGGCCAGCGGGCTGTGGCTGTTGGTCAACCGCGGCTGGCTGCCCTGGCCCGACCGCCGTGTACCCGTGCACTTCGAGACGCCTGCGCAATCCATGGTGCTGGATGCTTCGGTCTATGTGGCGCCGGGCAGTGCTTTCCAGCTTCACCCCGACCCGGAGGGCGGTCAATGGCCTCACCTGCTGACCGCTGTCGACCCCGCCCACCTGTGGCAACAGCTGGACCGCGAAGGTTTCGCCCATGAATTGCGCCTGCAGCCCGGCCCCGCCAGCTACCGTGCAGACTGGCCGGTGGTCGCCATGGGCCCGGAAAAGCACCAGGGCTATGCCGTGCAGTGGTTCGCCCTGGCCACCGCCCTGGTGCTGCTTTACCTCTACTTTGGCTGGCACAACAAGAAGGAGAACGACCATGGCCGCCGCCACCAGTCCACTGGACGTGCCTGAAGGCCGCAAACCCAAAGCCCGTGGGCGTTTGCAGCTGATTCTGATCCTGCTGGTGGTGCTCGGGCCGATGCTGCTCGCCACCTTCATGTACAAGCTGCAGTTCTGGGTGCCGGAGGGGCGCAGCTATCACGGCGTGATGATCGGCAATGGCGAGAGCCTTGCAGACATCGGCGTCACTGCGCAGGACGAACGGTGGCAGCTGCTGGTCAGCACGCCCCAGGCCTGCGCCGACGATTGTCAGAAACTGGTGTACCTGGCCCGGCAGATCCAGATCGGCCTTGGTCGCGACGCCAGCCGTGCCAGTCATGCCTTGGCCATCGCCCAGCCATTGAGCCCCGACTATCAGGCCCTGCTGGGTCGCGAATATCCCCAGTTGCAGCGCTACCCGCTGGATATTCAACGCTACCTGCAGAAAGTGGAGGAGGCCGGTCCGCAACTGTGGATCGTCGACCCTCACGGCAACCTGGTGCTGCGCTATGACGCCAAGGTCAACGGCAAGCATGTGCTGGACGACCTGCGTCACCTGCTCAAGCTGTCCAACATCGGCTAGGAGCCTGTCATGGCCAGACCTGGATTCCGCCTCGCTGTGTTCGCCACCCTGCTGGCACTGCTGGTCGTCCTGCTCGGTGCCTATACCCGCCTCACCCATGCAGGCCTCGGTTGCCCGGACTGGCCAGGCTGCTATGGCTTCATCAGCGTGCCCAAGACTGAAGCGCAGCTGGCCCATGCCGAATTGCACTTTCCCGAACACCCAGTGGAAGAGGCCAAAGGCTGGGCCGAGATGGTCCATCGCTACTTTGCCGGTACCTTGGCGCTGGTGATCGCTTACCTGGCCCTACAGGCGGTGCGCCGTCACGCGCGTGATGGCCAGCCCTACCGCTTGCCGGTATTGCTGCTTGGGGTGGTCCTGGCCCAGGCGGCATTCGGGATGTGGACGGTCACTCTCAAGTTGTGGCCGCAGGTGGTCACTGCGCACCTGCTGGGGGGCTTTACCACGTTGAGCCTGCTGTTCCTGTTGTCGCTGCGTCTATCCCGGGCATTTGCGCCACTGCCAAAACTGCCGTTGAGCCTGCGCAGGGTGGCTGCCTTGGCATTGCTGGTGGTGATTGGGCAGATCGCCTTGGGTGGTTGGGTCAGTGCCAACTATGCCGCGGTTGCCTGTATCGACTTGCCCACCTGCCATGGGCAATGGTGGCCGTCAGCCGACTTCAGCAATGGCTTCCACCTGACCCAACATGTCGGTCCGAACTACCTCGGCGGGCAGCTGGACAGCGATGCGCGCACGGCCATTCATATCAGCCATCGACTGGGCGCGATGATCGTCACCTGTGTCCTGCTGATGCTCAGTTGGAAGCTTCACCGCTGTGGCCTGAGCCGGTTGGCGCGCCTGGTGCTCCTGGCATTGGTGATGCAGGTCGGGTTGGGCATCAGCAACGTGCTGTTCCATTTGCCCCTGGCCGTCGCCGTGGCACATAACGCAGGCGGCGCGCTGTTGTTGCTGAGCATGGTGCTTGTGAACTACCGCATTCGGGTGGTCGACAAGGTTCGCGTCGGTCATGGCTGGCGTCTTACGCCTGTGCCAGGCGTAGGCCTCTCGCAACCTATGAGGAATGATTCGTGGCGACGCTTCTGAGTGCACACCGCTCGCGTGCCGGTTGGCGCGACTATCTGGAATTGACCAAACCCAAGGTGGTCGTGTTGATGCTGATCACCTCGCTGGTGGGCATGTTTCTCGCCACCCGTGCGGGTGTGGCCTGGAGCGTGCTGGTGTTCGGCAATTTGGGCATAGCCCTGTGCGCCGGTGGTGCGGCGGTCGTCAACCATGTGGTCGACAGGCGTATCGATGCACTCATGGCACGCACCCAGAAGCGGCCACTGGCCGAAGGCCGGGTAGCGCCTCTGCCGGCGCTGTTGTTCGCGCTGGCGTTGGCCCTGATGGGCATGGCTTCGCTGCTGGTCTTCACCAACGCCCTCACGGCCTGGCTGACCCTGGCTTCATTGTTGGGTTATGCAGTGCTCTACACCGGCTTTCTCAAGCGCGCCACGCCACAGAACATCGTCATCGGCGGGTTGGCTGGCGCGGCACCGCCGTTGCTCGGCTGGGTGGCGGTCAGCGGCCACATCAGCGCCGAGCCACTGCTGCTGGTGCTGATCATCTTTGCCTGGACGCCCCCGCATTTCTGGGCGTTGGCCATTCACCGCAAGGAGGAATACGCCAAGGCCGATATTCCGATGCTGCCGGTAACCCACGGCGAGGGATACACCAAGCTGCATATCCTGCTCTACACCCTGATTCTGCTGGCGGTTACCCTGTTGCCCTACGCCATCCACATGAGCGGCCTGCTCTACCTGGTTTGTGCCCTTATGCTCGGCCTGCGCTTTCTGCATTGGGCGTGGGTGTTGTACCGTGGCAGCCGGCCGCACGCGGCGATCGGCACGTTCAAGTACTCTATCGGCTACCTGTTCGCACTGTTCATCGCGTTGCTCGTTGACCACTACTTGTTGCTGAACCTATGACTCGAACCCAGAAAACCGTATTCATCCTCGTCGCCCTGGTCGCGCTGATCCTGGGCCTTACCGTCAACAAGGTGCTCAATGGCCGCAGCCAACCCAACCCTGCCGAGCTGATCGACGCCGGCATTATCCTGCTGCCCCAGAGCCGTACGGTGGCGGACGTGACCATGACCAATCAGGACGGCCAGCCGGTAAAGCTGGATGACCTCAAGGGCAAGTGGTCGCTGCTGTTCTTCGGCTACACCTACTGCCCGGACATCTGCCCTACTACCCTGGCCCAGTTGCGCCAGGTGAAGAGCGAACTGCCCAAGGAGGCCGTGGACCGGCTGCAAGTGATGCTGGTGAGCGTTGACCCGAACCGCGATACGCCGAACCAGCTCAAGCAGTACCTGGGCTATTTCGACAAGGATTTCGTGGGGGTCGCGGGGTCGATCGAGGATACCCAGAAACTGGCCAACGCCTTGAGCATTCCCTTCATTCCGGCCGATACCAGCAAGCCTGGGTATACCGTGGATCACAGTGGCAACCTGGCAATCGTCGGGCCGGACGGGCGTCAGCGTGGGTTCATTCGAGCGCCGTTCAATAACCAGAAGCTGGTGGCGCAGTTGCCGGGGTTGGTCAAGCGGGATTGAACCAGGCCCTGAAAGCCCCGCGGGTGAACCCGTTCCCAGAGCTTTTCCGCTGATCTGGAGCACAGCGGTTCACCTGTGGGAGCGGGTTTGCCCGCGAAGAGGCGGGTGTAGATCTGCGGCTTAGAACGCCGGAATCACCGCACCCTTGTACTTCTCTTCGATGAATTTCTTCACCTCTGGCGAGTGCAGCGCAGCAGCCAGTTTCTTCATGTCGTCCGAGTCCTTGTTGTCCGGACGAGCCACCAGAATGTTCACGTAAGGCGAGTCGCTGCCTTCGATGACCAGTGCATCCTTCTCCGGGTTCAGCTTGGCTTCCAGCGCATAGTTGGTGTTGATCAGCGCCAGGTCGACCTGGGTCAGTACGCGGGGGATGGTGGCTGCTTCGAGCTCACGGAACTTCAGGCCCTTGTCGTTACCGGTGATGTCTTTGACGGTGGACAGGATGTTCTTGTTGTCCTTGAGCTTGATCACACCGGCCTTGTCCAGCAGCAACAGGGCACGACCGCCGTTGGTGGCGTCGTTGGGGATGACCACGGTGGCACCGGAGGACAGCTCGTCGAGCTTCTTGATCTTGGTCGAGTAGGCGCCCAAGGGCTCCAGGTGCACGCCGGTAACGCTGACCAGCTGAGTGCCCTTGGACTTGTTGAATTCATCCAGGTACGGCTGGTGCTGGAAGAAGTTGGCGTCCAGGCGCTTCTCGGCGACCTGCACGTTCGGCTGGATGTAGTCGGTGAATTCCTTGACCTTCAGCTCTACGCCTTCCTTCGCCAGCTGTGGCTGGACGAACTTGAGGATCTCGGCGTGCGGCACCGGGGTGGCGGCAACGGTCAGGGTGTCGGCGTGGGCCGAGAAGGCCGCGATGGCGGCAGCGACAGCAAGCAGCTTCTTCATTGATCACTCCTTGTGAGGGCCGCGACGGCCCCCGAACGGGTCGGCCTGGCCGACCCCATTGGGGTTACTTACGGGAAAAATGCACGACCAGTTTGTCGCCCACGCTTTGCAGGACTTGAACCAGAATCAGCAGCAGCACGACGGTAACGATCATCACGTCGGTCTGGAAACGCTGGTAGCCGAAGCGGATCGCCAGGTCGCCCAGGCCGCCGGCACCCACCACACCCGCCATGGCGGTGTAGGACACCAGGGTGATGGCAGTAACGGTGATGGCTGCGAAGATGCCCGGACGGGCCTCTGGCAGCAACGCGTTGGTGATGATCTGGCGGGTGGTGGCGCCCATCGACTGGGTGGCTTCGATGATGCCACGGTCCACTTCGCGCAGGGCCGTTTCGACCAGGCGTGCGAAGAACGGCGTGCAGCCTACCACCAGCGGCGGGATGGCGCCCGCGACACCCAGCGAGGTACCAGTGATCATCACGGTGACCGGGATCATCACGATCAACAGAATGATGAACGGCAGCGAACGCAGCACGTTGACGACGAACGACAACAGCGCATAGACGCCCTTCTGCTCGAACATCTGCCGTGGTCCGCAGAGGAACAGCAGTACGCCCAGCGGCAGGCCTAGCAGCACGGTGAAGAACAGCGAGCCGAACAGCATGATCATGGTATCGACGGTGGCCAGCCAGATTTCGGCCCAGTCGACGTTGGCGAAGAAATTGAGCGCGTCCATCAACGCAGTACCTCCATATGTACGTCAGCTGCCTTGAAGCGGTCGAACGCCGCCTCCATGTCGCCGCCGGTGACGGCCAGGGTCAGCTGTCCATAGGGGACATCCTTGATGCGGTCGATACGTCCAGCGAGGATGCTGTAGTCGACCCCGGTCTCACGGGCCACGGTGCCCAACAGCGGTGCGTAGGTCGCATCGCCCTGGAATGTCAGGCGCACGATGCGGCCTGGCACGTGGGCGAAGTCGTCACGCTGCTCGCTTTCATCGACGTGTTCGTCTTCCTGCACGAAGCGCTTGGTGGTCGGGTGTTGCGGATGCAGAAATACTTCGGCCACCGAGCCCTGCTCGACGATATGGCCGGCATCCATGACCGCAACGCGGTCGCACACCCGGCGGATCACGTCCATTTCGTGGGTGATCAGCACGATGGTCAGGTTCAGCTCGCGGTTGATCTCGGCCAGCAGCTGCAGCACCGAGGCCGTGGTCTGTGGGTCGAGGGCGCTGGTGGCCTCGTCGCATAGGAGGATTTTTGGGTTGGTGGACAAGGCACGGGCGATGCCGACGCGCTGCTTCTGACCGCCAGACAGCTGTGCCGGGTACTTCCTGGCATGGTCCTGCAGGCCAACGCGGGCCAGCAGTTCGCTGACGCGCTTGTCGATCTCGCTGCGCGACAGCTCGCCGGCCAGGGTCAGTGGCAGCGCCACGTTGTCGGCCACGGTCTTGGATGCCAGCAAGTTGAAGTGCTGGAAAATCATCCCGACCTGCTGACGAAAACCGCGTAGCTGGTTGGCATTGAAGGCGGTGACATCTTCGCCGTCGACGATGATCTTGCCGCCCGAGGGCTCCTCGAGGCGATTGATCAGGCGCAGCATGGTGCTCTTGCCCGCACCGGAGTGGCCAATCAGGCCGAATACCTGGCCGTTTTCGATGGTCAGGCTGGTCGGGTTGAGAGCTGGGATTTCCCTACCGGCGACGCGGTAGGTCTTATGCACATTTTGGAACTCGATCACGTAGCGAACCTTGTGGGGCGCATGGAATTTGTGTCGGCGGTTGGCCGGGGGTCGCGTATTTTAGCCTTTTCCCATAGCTGTTCTTAGCATTTATTTTGTCATGCACCAATCCAGCGGGCATAACGCGACAACCGGTAATCCTGATTGAACGCTCGGCAAAGCTTCCTAGTCACTACTTGAACGAGCCCGTACAGGGCATGCCTGAAGACTGACGAGGAGAGCCGACTCATGCCCACCAAGAAGAACGACGCGCCCAAGCACAGTGAAGTCGCCGGCACCGATACCCCTGACCGGGCCAACACCAACGCCAAGCTGCAGCGGCTGGAGTCCTGCCGCAGCGATGCCACCGGGCAGGCGCTGCGCACCAACCAGGGCGTGAAGATCGCCGATAACCAGAACAGCCTGAAGGCGGGCCCTCGCGGACCATCGCTGCTCGAAGACTTCATCCTGCGCGAGAAGATCACCCACTTCGACCATGAACGCATCCCTGAGCGTATCGTCCACGCCCGGGGTACCGGTGCCCATGGCTACTTCCAGAGCTACGGCTGTCATGCCCAGTTGACCAAGGCTGGCTTCCTCCAGGACCCGGAGAAGATCACGCCGGTGTTCGTACGGTTTTCCACGGTACAAGGGCCACGCGGCTCGGGAGACACGGTGCGCGATGTGCGCGGCTTCGCCGTCAAGTTCTACACCGATGAAGGCAACTTCGACCTTGTTGGCAACAATATGCCGGTGTTTTTCATTCAGGATGCGATCAAGTTTCCTGACTTCGTGCATGCCGTGAAGCCTGAACCGCACAACGAGATACCGACGGGCGGCTCGGCCCATGACACCTTCTGGGACTTCGTTTCGCTGGTGCCGGAATCGGCGCACATGGTCATCTGGACCATGTCCGATCGCGCCATTCCGCGCAGCCTGCGGATGATGGAAGGCTTTGGCGTGCATACTTTCCGCATGATCAACGCCGAGGGCGTGGCCAGTTTCGTCAAGTTCCACTGGAAGCCGCGCCAGGGCGTGCATTCATTGCTATGGGATGAGGCACAGAAGCTGGCGGGCAAAGACACCGACTACCATCGCCGCGACTTGTGGGAAGCGATCGAAACCGGTGACTACCCTGAGTGGGAGCTGGGTGTGCAGATCGTACCTGAGGCCGATGAGCACAAGTTCGACTTCGACTTGCTCGATCCGACCAAGATCATTCCCGAGGAACTGGTGCCAGTCACCAAGCTGGGCAAGATGGTGCTCAACCGCAACCCGGACAATTTCTTTGCCGAAACCGAGCAAGTGGCTTTCTGTCCGGGGCACATCGTGCCGGGTATCGACTTCAGCAATGATCCGCTGCTGCAGGGCCGGCTGTTTTCCTACACCGATACTCAGATCAGCAGGCTGGGTGGCCCGAACTTCCATGAGATCCCGATCAACTGCCCGATGTCGCAGAACCACAACGGCCAGCGCGATGGCATGCACCGCATGACCATCAATAGGGGGCGTGCCTCATACGAGCCGAACTCTATCGACGGCGGTTGGCCCAAGGAGACGCCTCCTGCGCCGCAGGACGGCGGTTTCGAGAGCTATCAGGAGCGCATCGACGCGCACAAGATCCGCCAGCGCAGCGAATCGTTCGGCGACCATTTCTCCCAGGCGCGGCTGTTTTTCCAGAGCATGAGCCCGACTGAGCAGCAACACATCATCAAGGCCTACAGCTTCGAGTTGGGCAAGGTGGAGCGAGAGACCATCCGCCAGCGAGAGGTGAACGAGATCCTGGCTAACATCGACCTGAAGCTGGCGGCTGCAGTAGCAGCGAACCTCGGGTTGCCGGCGCCCAAGCAGGGCACGGTGAAGGTCAAGGGAAGCAAACTCGCGCAATCCGAGGCGCTGAGCCAGATGAACCATCCTGGTGACGTCGGTATCAAGGGGCGCAAGATTGCGCTGCTGGTGGCCGATGGGGTGGATGCGGCTAGCGTTGACGCGCTGGTCAAGGCGCTGGAGGCCGAGAGCGCCCGTCCACTGCTGCTGGGGCCGAGCTCCGCGCCGGTGAAGACGGCAGATGGCAAGCAGTTACCGGTAGACGCGTCGATGGAGGGTATGCCGTCGATCATGTTCGATGGGATAGTCGTTCCGGGCGGCAGCGAATCGGTCAAGGCGCTGGCGTCTAGCGGCTTGGCGAAGCATTTCCTGCTGGAGGGTTACAAGCATCTGAAGGCGATGGTGCTGAGCAAGGATCTGGCAAGCAGCCTGGGCCTGAAGCAAGACAGGGGGCTGCTGCTGGGAGATGACCAGGCGGTAATGAATGCCTTCGTCAAAGCCGTCGAAGGGCATCGGGTATGGGAGCGAGAGGCCGTCGCGGAGGGTGTGCCGGCCTGAGGGCTGCAAACGCAGCCCTGATCGTCACTGCTGATGCGGGACCAGAACGACCTGTGCCCGCATCGAGCGTCGGATTTCATGCTTCTGCTTGAGCTCGAAATCGCTGTCGATCTTGTGCACGCGCTTCTCAAGCAGTGTCTTCAGCCAAGGCGCGTCTTCGGTCCGAGGTACCTGGAACACCACCTCGCACTGGTAATTCACCACGTCCTTGGCAATTTCGTCGAGCTGGCGTCGCATCGCCCGGATATCGGTGGTTTTCAGCGCAACGACGGTGCTTGGTGCAGCCGGGTCGATCACCCGCGCCTGGGGCTTGGCCTCGGCAGCCTTCAGCGCTGCCTCGGCTTTTTCCAGCTCGGCCTTGCGTGCCTGGGTAACGGCATCGCCACCGGTCACCGCTGGCGCCTGGGGCATCAGCGCCCGGGCACGGGCCAGCGCGGTGGCTGCAGCATTGACGTCGCCCTTCTGCAGGACGATCTGGCTACGCTGCAGGTAGGCTTCGGCAAGCTGGCGCTGGTATTGCTCCAGGCGTGCGTCGTCGGGCGACTGGGTTTGCAGCGCCGCCAGCTGATCTTCGGCGGTGGCCAGCTCATCGCTGGTGATACTTTGCTGCAATTGCTGCCAGGCATCGGCTTGGGCAGGTGCACCCGCCTGTTCGACCGGCGCGCTGGAACAGGCAGCCAGGAACAGCGAAAACGCGGCAACAAGCAGATAACGGGAGGCGAACGGCTTCATTCCTGCGACTCTCTATTTGCGCAAAAAGCGAGCAAGTCTACACCCAGGGGCATACGCTCGAAAACAGGTCTTACAGACCCTTTACCCTTGAAAAGGTTGCAGGGTATGCCTGGGCACCCCCCGGTTTTCAGCGCTTGGGCAAGGCCAGGCTCAGCAAGAATAGCACTGCGGCGCACACCACGATCGACGGGCCGGCCGGTGTGTCCTTGAACCATGACAGGGCCAGGCCGCCACACACGGCGGTGACGCCCAGCAGGCTGGCACCCAAGGCCATTTGCTCGGGGGAGCGGGCGTGACGTTGTGCCGCGGCGGCGGGAATGATCAGCAGCGATGTGATCAACAGCACCCCGACGATCTTCATGGCGACGGCGATGACCACTGCAATCAGCAGCATCAGCGCCATGCGCAGGCTCGCCACTGGCAAGCCTTCGACCATGGCCAGCTCTTCGTGCACGGTGACCGCCAGCAGGGGGCGCCA
This sequence comes from Pseudomonas sp. NyZ480, assembly GCF_029537255.1. Taxonomy (NCBI): domain Bacteria; kingdom Pseudomonadati; phylum Pseudomonadota; class Gammaproteobacteria; order Pseudomonadales; family Pseudomonadaceae; genus Pseudomonas; species Pseudomonas sp. NyZ480. The sequence goes on from NZ_CP120626.1 coordinate 79,173, forward strand.
CAAGGCTGCGAGCAGCAGCAGGACCAGCGCGCTGCCACCGAGGATCCAGGCCAGGTCGGTGGTGCTGATGGCCAGCAAATCACCGAACAGATAGGCCATGAGGTCGATGCGCACATCGTGCATGAAGCTGAGCGCCACCAGGCCCAGCGACAGGGTGCTGGGGGCCAGGATGCCGAGCAGGGTGTCGGAGGCCAGCGGCTGGCGCTGTTGCAGCGTCACCAGCAGGATCGCCAGCAGCAGGCAGCCCACGGTCACTGCCAGCGCAGGGCTGACATCCAGGGCGAAGCCCAGTGCCACGCCGAGCAGGGCCGCGTGGGACAGCGTATCGCCGAAGTAGGCCATGCGCCGCCAGACCACGAAGGAACCCAGTGGGCCGGCCACCAGCGCCAGGGAAAGGCCCGCAAGCAGGGCATACAGAAGAAAATCAGCCATGCTTGCAGTGCTCTCCGTGAACATGGGTGCCAGGGGCGATCACCGAGCCATGCAGGTCATGGCTGTGATCGTGGTGGTGATGGTAGATGGCCAGGCTTGGCGCGTTCTGGCCGAACAGCTCGACGAACGCCGGGTCGTTGCTGACCTGCTCGGGGTGGCCGGAGCAGCACACATGGCGGTTCAGGCAAACCACCTGGTCGGTGGCGCTCATCACCAGGTGCAGGTCGTGCGACACCATCAGCACGCCGCAGCCATGGCGGTCGCGCAGGCGAGTGATCAGGTTGTACAGCTCGGTCTGCCCGACCACGTCGACGCCCTGCACCGGCTCATCCAGTACCAGCAGCTCAGGTTCGCGCAGCAGTGCGCGGGCCAGCAGCACGCGTTGCATCTCACCCCCGGAGATGGTCTGGATCGGGCTGTCGATGACCTGTTCGGCGCCCACTTCCTGCAAGGCCGACAAAGCAGCCGCACGGTCGACACCCGGTACCAGTCGCAGGAAGCGCAGTACCGAAAGTGGCAGCGTGGCGTCCACCTGGATTTTCTGTGGCATGTAGCCGATGCGCAGGCGCGGTTTGCGCCATACCGTACCGCGGTGCGGCTTGAGCAGGCCGAGCACGGCGCGTACCAGCGTGGTCTTGCCGGCGCCGTTGGGGCCGATCAGCGTGACGATCTGCCCAGGGGAGACCGACAGGTCGATGCTGTCGAGCACTGCCTCGCCACCGAAAGTGACGCCGACCTGCTCAAGGCGGATCAGTGCATCGCTCATGCCGCGCTCCGGCAGTTGCCGCACAGGCCGACGATCTCGACGGTCTGGGTTTCGACGCTGAAACCTACATTCTTGGCACTGGCGATGATGGCGTCGCTGATGCTGTCCTGCTCCAGCTCGATGGCTACATGACACACCCGGCAGATCAGGAACTGGCCTTGGTGCGCATGTTCAGGGTGACTGCAACCGATGAAGGCGTTGAGCGATGCGATGCGATGGACCAGGCCGTTTTCGAGCAGGAAGTCCAGTGCCCGGTACACGGTAGGGGGCGCGGCGCGGCGCCCATCCTGCTCGCTGAGCACGGCAAGGATGTCATAGGCGCCCAACGGCTTGTGGCTCTGCCAGACCAGCTCCAGTACGCGACGGCGCAGAGCGGTCAGGCGCAGGCCCTGGCGCGTGCACAGGGCGTCGGCCTCAGCCAGTGCGCTGTGTACGCAATGGGAGTGATCGTGGGGACGGTGAGCCAGCGGCGTAATGGACATGGGCAGCGACGGTTCTGGATGGAGACGTTATTATGTTACCTGTTTCTGACGAGTCGAGTATTCATCGTGTCCCGATTCCTTGTGCTTTTTGTCGCTTTCCTCGCCTGTTCGGCGCACGCCGACGTGCGGGTGCTCACCAGTATCAAGCCGCTGCAGCAGATTGCCGCCGCCGTGCAGGACGGCGTAGGTACGCCCGATGTGCTGCTGCCGCCGGGCGCCTCGCCGCACCACTATGCCCTACGCCCCTCCGACATGCGGCGTGTGGGCGATGCTGACCTGTTGTACTGGGTCGGGCCGGACATGGAGAGCTTCCTGCCACGGGTGCTGGGCAGCCGCAGCAAGCCCACGGTCGCGGTTCAGTCGCTGCCGGGCATGAGCCTTCGTCACTTCGGCGAGGATAGCCATTCCCATGAGGAAGAAGACCACGACGACCATGATCACGATCACCGGCCGGGTAGCCTGGATGCGCATTTGTGGCTGTCGTCGGTCAACGCCCGGGTGATCGCGACGAAGATGGCCGCCGACCTGGCGTCGGTCGATCCTTCCAACGCGGCGCGCTACCAGGGCAACCTGAAAGCTTTCGTCGAACGTCTGGATGCCTTGGATGCGCGTATCAAGGCGCGGGTATCGGGTATCGCCAACAAGCCGTACTTCGTGTTCCACGAAGCCTTCGACTACTTCGAGGCCTCTTACGGTCTGAAACACGCCGGAGTGTTCACTGTCGCTGCCGAGGTGCAGCCTGGCGCGCAACATGTGGCCGCCATGCGCAAGCGCCTGCAGGAAGTGGGCAAGACCTGTGTCTTCAGTGAGCCACCGCTGCGGCCGCGGTTGGCCGAGACCCTGACGGCAGGGTTGCCGGTGCGCCTGGCCGAGCTGGATGCCCTGGGTGGCACCGACCTGGTGGATGCCGGGGGCTATGAGCGGCTGCTGGAGAAATTGGGTGCTGATCTGGCGGGGTGTCTGGAACAGTTGTAAGCCTGTTCCGACCGCTTCGCGGGTAAACCCGCTCCCACGGCGCTAGCGAAAACCCCCAGGTTATCGCTTTAGTGCAGGAGCGGGTTTACCCACCAAGAGGCAGGCGCGGCCTAGAGCGCGAACGGCAGGTGCAACGCCACCTGCTGACGCTGCGCCAGACGCACCTCGAACTCGCTCGGGTCATGGATCATCACGTCCATGCCGGCGAACGACTCGGCCGCGATCAGTCGCGACAGCCAGAACCGCACGCAGCCGACTCGCAACATCTCTGGCCACAGCTCAGCTTCCGCCGCCGTGAACGGTCGCAGCGCCGCATAGGCCGCCAGCAGCGCCTGGGCGCGGGGCACATCGATGGCGCCGTGCTCATCCAGGCACCAGTCGTTCACGGTGATGGCGATGTCATACAGCATCGGGCCCGAGCAGGCGTTGTAGAAGTCGATCACACCGGTCAGGTGGGTGCCTTCGAACATCACGTTGTCGCGGAACAGGTCGGCATGCAGGTTGGCCCGGGGCAAGGCCAGGATCTGCGCCTTGTGCGCGGTGATCTCGTCCAGTGCCGGCTGTAGCAGCGCAGCCTGCCCGGCGGTGAGACGCGGCAACAGCTCGGCACCCGATTGCAGCATCCAGTCCAGGCCGCGGTCGGTACGGCGCTCGATGATGCGCTCGCGGGTGGCGAGGTGAATGTGCGCGAGCAGTTCGCCCACCTGAGCGCAATGCTGGTTGTTGGGCGCCTTGATGTGTTTGCCCGACAACCGTGGTTGCAGCAGGGCCGGCTTGCCGCACAGTTCGCGCAGGGCGTTGTCGTCGCGGTCGCGCAGTGCATAGGGCACCGGCATGTCTGCTTCGTGCAGAACATCGAGCAGCTCGATGAAGAACGGCATGTCCTCGACCGGGCCCCGTTCGACCAATGTCAGGACGAACTCCCCCTGTTCGAGGCTGACGAAGAAGTTGCTGTTCTCGGTACCGGCGGCAATGCCCTGGAAATCGAGCAAACGGCCCAGCTCGTAGGGCGCCAGAAAGGTTTCCAGCTCAGGCCGGGTCACGGGGGTGAAGACTGACATGATGAAGAGTTGCCCATGCGGGCACTTCCGCCGGGAAGTGCCAGGTTGATGTGAACGGTGCGCGTCAGATTACCACTCGAAGATCTTCCAGGACGGAATCAGCATGTCCGGCTGGTCGGAACGAATGAAATTGCCTTCGGAGCCGTCGGCGCGTACCAGAAAGTAAGGCTTGCCGTTCTTCGGCGTGACCTTGATCGCATACAGGAAGCCGTTTTGCCGATATTCCTGGATGGTTTTGTCGCCTTCCGTGCGAATGGTCACATCGGGATCTGCCGATGGGGCGTCGTCCGCCGCCAGGGTGACGACCGGCGTGGTTGCCAACAGGCCGACCAGTAACAGGCGAATGGGTGTACGCATGATAACCTTGTCCCTTTGTCGTCATTGATCTGGCTATTCTAGCGCCGGACCCGCCGAAAAGGTTGATTCTCCTCATGAGCCAAGTGCCCCTCGTCCTGGTGGACGGTTCCTCCTATCTCTACCGCGCCTTTCACGCGCTGCCGCCGCTGACCACGTCCAAGGGCATGCCAACCGGCGCGGTCAAGGGTGTGCTGAACATGCTCAAGAGCCTGCGCAAGCAATATCCAGACAGCCTGTTCGCCGTGGTGTTCGACGCCAAGGGCGGCACGTTCCGCGATGCGATGTTCGCCGAGTACAAGGCCAACCGGCCAAGCATGCCCGACGATTTGCGGGTACAGGTCGAACCGCTGCACGCCAGTGTGAAGGCCCTGGGCTACCCCCTGTTGTGCGTCGAAGGCGTCGAAGCCGACGACGTGATCGGCACCCTGGCTCGCAGCAGTGCCACCGCTGGCCGGCCGGTGATCATCTCGACCGGTGACAAGGACATGGCGCAGTTGGTCGACGGGCACGTCACACTGGTGAACACCATGACCGGGAGCGTGCTGGACGTGGCGGGCGTGCGCGAAAAGTTCGGTGTCGGGCCCGAGCACATCATCGACTTCCTTGCCCTGATGGGCGACAAGGTCGACAACATCCCCGGCGTGCCGGGCGTGGGCGAAAAGACGGCGGTCGGCCTGCTGACAGGGATCGGCGGTGGTCTGAGCGACCTGTACGCCAACCTCGACAAGGTGGCGGCCCTGCCGATCCGTGGTGCCAAGACCCTGCCAGCCAAGCTCGAAGAGCATCGCGATGCCGCGTTTCTGTCGTATGAGTTGGCCACCATCAAGGTCGACGTGGCGCTGGAAATCGACGTCGATGACCTGGTCTGCGGCGAACCCGACCGCGAGGCGCTGCTGGCGCTGTACACCGAAATGGAATTCAAGAGCTGGATCGCCGAGGTCCAGCGTGACGCCAGCCAGGCCGGTGAAGCCCTTGAACCGGTCGAGGCACCGGCGGCCAAGGTTGAACCTAAATACGAAACCATCCTCGACCAGGCTCGCTTCGATGCCTGGCTTGAGAAGCTGCGCCAGGCCCAGCTGTTTGCCTTCGACACCGAAACCACCAGCCTGGATGCACAGCAGGCACAGTTGGTGGGCCTGTCGTTCGCAGTCGAGCCCCATGAGGCGGCCTATGTGCCGCTGGCCCACGACTACGAAGGGGCCCCGACGCAGCTGGACCGCGAGCAAGTGTTGAAGGCGCTCAAGCCGTTGCTGGAAGACCCAGGCAAGGCCAAGGTCGGTCAGAACGCCAAGTACGACATCAATATTCTCGCCAATTGCGAGCTGGCCATTCAGATGCGTGGCGTCGCCTATGACACCATGCTCGAATCCTACGTGCTGGATTCCACTGCCACCCGTCACGACATGGACAGCCTGGCGCAGAAATACCTCGATCACACCACCATTACCTTCGAGCAGATTGCGGGCAAGGGTGCCAAGCAGCTGACCTTCAACCAGATTCCCCTGGAAAAGGCCGGCCCCTATGCTGCCGAGGACGCCGATATCACCTTGCGTCTGCACCAGGCGCTGCAGGCGCGCCTGGCCAAGACCCCGAGCGTGCAGCCGGTTCTGATGGACATCGAGATGCCGCTGGTGCCGGTGCTGGCCAAGATCGAGCGCCAGGGGGCATTGGTCGATGCCGAACTGCTGAAGATCCAAAGTGGCGAGCTGGGTGTGAAAATGGCCGAGCTGGAGCGCCGCGCCTTCGAGTTGGCTGGCGAGGAGTTCAACCTGGGTTCGCCCAAGCAGCTGGGTGCCATCCTGTACGACAAGCTGGGCATGCCCGTGCTGAGCAAGACTGCCAAAGGGCAGCCTTCCACCGCTGAAGCGGTGCTCGATGAACTGGCCGAGCAGGGTTACCCGCTGCCCGAAGTACTGATGCAGTACCGCACCCTGAGTAAACTCAAGAGCACCTACACCGACAAGCTTCCAGGGCAGATCAACCCGCGTACTGGGCGCATCCACACCTCGTACCAGCAAGCCGTGGCCGCGACCGGGCGCCTGTCGTCCAGCGACCCGAACCTGCAGAACATCCCGATCCGCACGGCCGAAGGCCGACGCATTCGTCAGGCCTTCATTGCCAGCCCCGGTTACAAGCTGCTGGCGGCGGACTACTCGCAGATCGAGCTGCGCATCATGGCTCACCTGGCCAAGGACGAAGGCCTGCTGCATGCCTTCCGCAACAACCTCGATGTCCACCGTGCGACTGCCGCCGAAGTCTTCGGTGTGGCACTCGAGGCGGTCACCACGGACCAGCGCCGCAGCGCCAAGGCCATCAACTTCGGCTTGATCTACGGTATGAGCGCCTTTGGACTGGCCAAGCAGATCGGTGTCGATCGCAAGCAGTCACAGGACTACATTGACCGTTATTTCGCCCGCTACCCCGGTGTGCTGGCCTACATGGAGCGCACGCGTGCCCAGGCGGCCGAGCAAGGCTTCGTCGAGACCCTGTTCGGACGCCGCCTGTACCTGCCGGACATCAACGCCAAGAACCCAGCCTTGCGCAAAGGCGCCGAACGCACGGCGATCAACGCGCCGATGCAGGGCACCGCAGCCGATATCATCAAGCGGGCGATGGTGAATGTGGACAACTGGCTCACCCAGAGCAATCTGGATGCCCGTGTGATCCTGCAGGTTCACGACGAACTGGTACTCGAAGTGAAAGAGGGTCTGGTCGAGCAGGTGAAAGATGAAATTCGCACGCAAATGAGCAATGCCGCGCAGCTGGATGTTCCGCTGCTGGTAGAGGTAGGCGTGGGCTCGAATTGGGACGAAGCTCACTGATTACGCTGGAAAAGCTGTGTAGGATCGGGGATGTGTGCCGCGGATCCGAAGCAGGCCTCGGGCCTCTGGTTCTGAAGTTTCATGAAACTATCGCAAATAGTTTTGAGGGCTTCGGAACTAAATCGGTGAAACGGGGCTCAGAGTAACTGAATGGCTGGTGAAGCCTTTCGATGCTCCTATGTTGTGTTAAGTGTTGGCAGATACCCGGACCCCGCCCTAGCGGTCCGGACTTGAACCCCAGACTTCCCCCTCCCCATATGAAGTCCGGGGTTTTTTTTGCCCGGAATTTGACCAGCCGGTACACACCCGCAGGAGCGGGTGGGCCCGCTCCTGCAGGGTGGTTGTGCTCACTTCAGGCAGTTGGCTTGTCTTCGAGCTCCATCCAATCCGCCAGCACGCGGTAGGCATCCTCGACTCCCAGGCGCTTGGGCGCCGAGAACAGCTGGATGGTCACACCGTCGCCCCAACCCTTGCGAATTTCCGACTGCACCTTGAGCAAGGTGTTCTTGCCGGCACCGTGGGTCAGTTTGTCGGCCTTGGTCAGCAGAATGTGCATCGGCATGCCGCTGGCCTTTGCCCAGTCGAGCATCATCTTGTCGAAGTCGGTCATGGGGTGACGCACGTCCATCATCAGGATGACGCCACGCAGGCACTCGCGGCTGCCCAGGTAGGCCTCCAGGTGGCGCTGCCAGTGCTGCTTGAGCGGGATCGGGACTTTTGCATATCCGTAACCCGGCAGGTCGACCAAACGCCGTTCATCGTCCAGACTGAAGAAATTCAACAGCTGGGTGCGCCCTGGGGTCTTCGAGGTGCGCGCCAGGCTGGCATGAGTCAGGGTATTGAGGGCGCTGGACTTGCCGGCGTTGGAGCGACCGGCGAAAGCCACCTCGTAACCCTGGTCGTCCGGACATTGTTCGACCTTGGCTGCGCTGAGGGCGAATTTGGCTTTCTGGCAGAGGCCGAGGATGGGGTTCTTGACTTGCATGGGATATCCGATGTGGGTGTTGCCAAGGCCGAAGCCGGCAAGCGGTGTCGTTTCCGTTTGGATGGCGGAAGTATATAATGCCCCAGTTTTTGTGTGCTCATTCTCCCAGCGAAGGAGATCGAGCATGGGGTGTCGAACAATAGCTCGCGCATCAGAACGCAGCGCGGCCCCCAACCCTGTCAGGTCGTTCCGCATGGCGAAATGGCTGCTTGCTGTCGGTATGTTCCTACCGTTTTTCAGCGCACAGGCTACACAGGATCCCGAGGCGTTGTACAACCGCACGTGTGCGGCCTGTCACGCCGGGCAGTTGCCACAGGCACCCAAGCGGGGTGACCGGGCAGCCTGGGAGCCAAGGCTGGCGCAAGGTGTGAACACACTGGTGGCGCATGTTACCCAGGGTTTCAAGGCTATGCCGCCGCGTGGATTGTGCATGGACTGCAGTGCCGAGGACTACCGTTTGGTCATCCTTTGGATGAGTGGCAGTCCCGATACATAACATTTCACCCTTAGCCGTGTTGGATTAGCTGATGAACAAACTAGTCGTGAGTCTGCTGTTGACCATGGGTGTCGCAGGTGCGGCCACTGCTGCTGACCCCATCAAAGGCGATGCCGCCGCCGGCCAGGCCAAGACGGCCGTCTGTGGTGCCTGCCACAACCCCGACGGTAACAGTCTGGCGCCGAACTTCCCGAAACTGGCCGGCCAAGGCCAGCGCTACCTCGAAAAACAACTGCATGACATCAAGTCCGGCAAGCGTACCGTGCTGGAAATGACAGGCATGCTCGCCAACTTCAACGACCAGGACCTGGCCGATATCGCCGCCTATTTCTCCAGTCAGAAAGGCAGCGTGGGGGCGGCCGATCCAAAACTGGTCGAGCGGGGCCGTGCCCTGTTCAACGGCGGTGACCTTGAGAAAGGCATGCCGGCCTGTACCGGCTGCCACTCGCCCAATGGCGCTGGCATCGCCCTCGCCGGCTTCCCGCACCTGGGGGGCCAGCATGCGCAGTACGTGACCAAGCAGCTCACGGACTTCCGCGAAGGCAATCGCACCAATGATGGCGATGCCATGCCCATGCGCTCGATTGCCGGCAAGCTGAGCAACAAGGATATCGAGGCGTTGTCCAGCTACATCCAGGGCCTGCATTAACATTCGGTTAATGCTGTACGGCAAAGATGAAAGGGCGGCCGGACCGCCCTTTTTTCAGTCCGCAGCCGTTACACTACAGAACTCGGGCCCTTCCCGACCTGTCTGAATTCAGGTCGCGTCGAGGCGACCAATGACTGCTCAGGAGTAAAGCATGCGTAAACTGATTCTCAGCGCTGCGCTGGTCGCTGCCAGCGTATTCGGTATGACTGCCGTCCAGGCTGCGGAGCCCGTGGCCGGCAAGGAATACATCGAGCTGAGCAACCCTGTTCCGGTATCCGTGCCTGGCAAGATCGAAGTGATCGAGCTGTTCTGGTACGGCTGCCCACACTGCTACCACTTCGAGCCGACCATCAACCCATGGGTAGACAAGCTGCCCAAGGACGTCAATTTCAAACGCGTTCCGGCAATGTTCGGCGGCCCATGGGATGCCCATGGCCAGATGTTCCTGACTCTCGAAGCCATGGGTGTGGAGCACAAGGTGCACGCCGCCGTGTTCGATGCCATCCAGAACCAGCGCAAGCGTCTGACCGACCCTGCCGACATGGCTGACTTCCTCGCTACCCAGGGCGTCGACAAAGACAAGTTCCTGGCGACCTACAACTCCTTCGCCATCAAAGGCCAGGTCAACCAGGCCAAGGAGCTGGCGAAAAAGTACGAAATCACGGGTGTACCGAGCATGGTGGTCAACGGCAAGTACCGCTTCGACCTGGGTACCGCAGGCGGTCCGGAAGGCGTCCTGAACGTCGCCGACCAACTGATCGCCAAGGAGCGCGCCGCTAAGTAAGCGGCGAACCCTATGCCCCGCTTCAGAAACACGCGTGGCATTGGCCTGCATCAGCCGCAGGTCAACGAACATCACCTGCAGGCCCCTGGCCTGCCCGAGGATGGCCGCCTGCGGTTGCTGAGCTTCAACATTCAGGTCGGCATCAGCACCGAGCGTTACCGTCATTACCTGACCCGTAGCTGGCAGCATTTGCTGCCGCACAACGGGCGGGCGGGCAACCTGCAAAAGATCGGCGAGCTGCTCAACGATTTTGACCTGGTGGCCCTGCAGGAGGCCGATGGCGGCAGCCTGCGTTCAGGCTTCGTCAACCAGGTCGAGCACTTGGCCCAGTTGGGCGCCTTCCCCTACTGGTACCAGCAGCTCAATCGCAACCTCGGGCGGTTCGCCCAGCACAGCAACGGGGTGCTCAGCCGCCTCAAACCGCATCTGCTGGAAGACCATCCGTTGCCTGGCCCGGCTGGGCGTGGGGCAATTCTGGTGCGATTCGGCGAGGGCGACGACGCGCTGATCGTGGTGATGATGCACCTGGCACTGGGGGCGAAGACCCGTGCCAGGCAGTTGGCCTACATTCGCGAGCTGATCGGCGGTTATCGTCACCAGGTGTTGATGGGCGACATGAACACCCATGCCACCGACCTGCTCGACCACTCGCCTCTGCGCGATCTGGGCCTGATCGCCCCGCAGGCCGAGGCCACCTTCCCCAGCTGGCGCCCTCAGCGCTGCCTCGACCATATCCTGCTCAGCCCGAGCTTGACCCTCGAACGGGTCGAGGTGCTGGCGCAGCCAATTTCCGACCACCTTCCCGTCGCTGTCGAGATCCGATTGCCTGAAGCATTGACTGTGGATACGCTGCCGGTCCTGAGGTAGATCAGCAGAAGCGTTTCGAGCGCTCAAGTGTTCGAAGCGTTCGCCGAAAGCGTGTAATCACAGCTCATAGATGCATCACTTTTTGCGGATCCAGGCATGACCATCGACGCCGAGCGCTGGAAAGAAAAATATCTAAAAAGCATCGAACAGCAGGAAAAGCTCGAGCGTCGCTGGAATGCTCGACTTGACCTGTTGCGCCGGGGCCTGGTGCGCAGCACCCTGGCAGCCGAAGGCAGCGACAAGGCGGTCGACCAGTGCATGAAGGAAATGCGCGAGGTGATCCGCAGCGACAACATGGACGCCGGCCTGGCCGGCCTGATTCCGCGCCTGGAAAAAGCCGTTCTGGATTCCGAGCAGCGACGTGAAACACGGATGAACCAGGTCCGCGATGCGCTCACGTCATTGGTAAGCCAGTTGCAAACGCTGCCATTGCCGGGTGATGTATCCAGATCATTGAAAAAGCTGGCCAAGAAACTCGATGGCGGCGTAAGCCAGTCCCGCGACCTGCCTCCTTTACTCGGCGAGCTCAGCGGTCTGCAAGGGCTCGCCCTGTCCACGCTGAGCAAACCCGAGGAAGAAGCCCGGCCGGGGTTTCTGCAGCGCCTGTTCGGTAATCGCGAAATCGAACAGCAGGGTGAGCAGGCACTGGTCCATGCAGACCAGGCAGCGGCCGATGTTCCCGCGGTACCTCCTTCGCTCGACGTCGCGCCCGCGCCGCCAGCTTCCGATGTAGTCGAGGCACCAGCGCCCGATGTGGATGAGCTGCAGCCGCTTGCGGCGCAGCTGCAAGCGCCTGCCGAGCCCGTGAGTGCCGAGCAGCCCCAAATGCCGGAAGCCGTTGCAGAGTCGGAACCGACCGTGCTGTCCGAGCCTGCGCTGGTCGAGAACCAACGCCATGAGCCACCGGCGGCCCCATCCGCTGCGCCGTTGCCCGTGTCTGAGCAGCTCCAGGAAGGCGAGCTGCCTTCACTGGTCGACGCTTCGTTGCAGGTCGAGGATGCTGCTGGCGAGGACGGCCCCTATGCCTTGCCCGACGCTGTCGAACCACCTTACAGCCAGGTCGCCGCGCATATCGAGCAGACCCTGATTGGCCTGCTCGACGACCTGAGCCTGCCCGAGCGCCACAAGGCACAAGCCCTGGCAATGCGCGAGCGGGTGGCGCGCGGCTTGAACTGGTATGAGCTGATCCCGGTTCTCGACGACCTGGCAGTGCTCATGCTGGCCATTACCGACAGCGGTCAGCACGAATTCGAGGCTTACCTGCAACAGCTCAACGAGCGCCTGGAGAATTTCCAGAGCCACTTGCAGGAAGCCAGTGCCGGACACGCCGACAACAGTACCGCTGCCCGTGAGCTGGACAGCCAACTGCGCGAACAGGTCGATGGCCTGCAAAGTAGCGTACAGGGCGCGGCGGACCTGGAAAGCCTCAAGCACATCCTGGAAAACCGTCTTGAGGGGTTGTCTGTCACCATTGACGATCATCAGCGTGAGCGCGACCGCCGCGAACAGGAACTGGCAGGGCGCCTGCAGGGCCTGGCCGAACGTGTGGCCAGTATGGAGCAGGAAGCCCTTGGCTACCGTGAGCATCTGGAGGAGCAACGGCAGAAGGCGCTTATCGACCCGCTCACCGGCTTGCCGAACCGCGCAGCCTGGGCCGAGCGGGTCGAGCGCGAGGTCCAGGACTGGCAGGAGGGTGGCGGGCATCTGCTGATGGCTATCCTTGACCTGGACCATTTCAAGCGCATCAACGACGGCTACGGCCACCTGGCCGGCGACAAGGTGCTGAAGATCGTTGCCGACCAACTGCGCAAGCGGCTGCGAGGCCAGGATTTCATCGCCCGCTTTGGCGGTGAGGAGTTCGTCCTGTTGTTGCCGCAGACCTCCCCGGCTGCCGGTCAACAATTCGCCGAAGTGCTACGCGCGGCCATCGAGGCGTGCCCATTTCACTTCAAGGGCGAGCGCGTGGTGATCACCGCTTCCATTGGCGTGAGCGCTTTCCGCTCCGGCGAGCGTGCCGACCAAGTGCTCAAGCGTGCCGACGACGCCTTGTACCGGGCGAAGGACCTGGGGCGTAACCGGGTCGAAATGGCATAAACAAGTACCGCATTCATCGCGCCTACGAGGTCGAGACTGCGTAACCGACATGTGCACTGTCGTGCATGTCGTTACGGAACGATCTCTGATGAGGAGCCGAGCGATGAAAGCATTCAAAGCGTGGGTTGTACTAATGATGGGGTTGGCCTACCAGGCCTCTGCCCTGGCCAATGAAACCTGGTGGACCGCACACATTGGCGGTGACGGCAGTGTGTTGCGCCAATGGCCAAAGTGGATCGAAAGGGTCGAGCACAAACCTCAGGACAACTACTTCACCCAATACACGCTGTTCTTCAACAAGCGCATCGTGCATCAGGACCCCGGCTTCTGCTCGGTCTCGCCGATCGATGCCAGCAGCGAAAACAGGCTGGTACATGGCTACGCCAAAGTGATCGGCAAGCCATTGGCCGAGCAGGCAACGGTGCTGACCCAACTGGTGGATGTGAAAGGCCCCAGTGGCGACAACTCGATGGAATTCCTGGTGCTGTGCACACGCTGAATCACTCTTTAGCCTAATGGCCGGGAAGGAGCACGTTATACTGTAGCGACGATGTAGACTCCTCCAGACGTGCTCCCACCGATGAAAACCTTATTCACCGCTTGCATGCTGTTGATCCTAGCGGGCTGTTCCACAGGCCTGCGCATCGACCGCAGCCATGTTTCCGCCAACCAGGACGACCGAATCCAGTTCGTGGTCCTGCATTACACCAATGCGTCCCTTGAACGTTCCCTGGCGCTGCTGACCCATGGTGAGGTCAGCAGTCATTACCTGATAGGTGACGGCCCGGCGACGGTCTACCAGTTGGTCGACGAGAGCCGTCGGGCCTGGCATGCCGGTGACAGCCAGTGGCAAGGTCGAACCTGGCTCAATTCGAGCTCCATCGGCATCGAGATCGTCAATCCTGGTTTCACCGACACCCCCAATGGTCGGGTCTGGCACCCTTACAGCGAGGCGCAGATCCAGTCGCTGATCGCCCTGCTCAACGATATCGTCAAACGCAATCACATCGAGCCGCGCCACATTATTGGCCACAGTGATATCGCACCATTACGCAAACTGGACCCCGGGCCGTTGTTCCCCTGGAAGCGCCTGGCCGAAGCGGGCCTCGGGATTTGGCCAGACGCCGCGGCGGTAGCACGCCAGCAAGCATATTTCAGTGCCAATCCCCCCACGATCGGCTGGTATCAGCAAGAATTAGCCCGTTTTGGTTACGCAATCGAGCAAACCGCAGAGCTGGACGTTGCCACCCGCCATGTGATCGCTGCATTCCAGATGCGCTTCCGTCCAGCGCGTTTCGATGGCATGCCGGACGCACAGACAGCCGCAATTCTGCAGGTGCTCAACCGCATGCGTTAGTCAGGCGCCCCCACGCGCCTTAATCACCGCTCAACGGGCAGGCTGAGTGTCAAACCAGTTGCTATACCTTGTTAATCAACTGGATGCTAGCGATGTCAGCCTTGCTCACTGCACTGCGCCAATTTTTTTACCGTCCCTGGATGCTGGCCACCTTGGCAGCGTTGGCCAGTGGCGCAGTGCTGCTGACTGCCAGCTTCGGTATCGCCCTGCAACAGATGAAGCAGAACGAAAGTGCGCAAATGAATGCGCAGGGCGACCGATTTCTCGAGCGGCTAGAGCAGGTATTCGGCCAGCTGCGCGAGGGCGTCGATGCGTTGCAGGCGCAGCCCTTGCGCGGCTGTGACGCGGCGATGTTGCAGGCCTTGCAGGCAGTCGGCCTCGGGTCGCGCTTTATTTACGAGGCCGCATACATCGACGGCAACATCGCCTGTTCGAATCGGGGGGGTGAAAGGCTCATCGAATCCCTGCGGGCGCCAGACATTCGAGGCCCCACCTACAGCTATTGGTTGAACACCACCACCGAGCCTGATGAAAACCTGGCGGCGCTGATGTTGGGGCGCGGCAGGTTCGTGGTTTCGACATCCCGTGGGCACCTGACCGATGTGGTCGACTTGCCCCCCGGCGGCAGCTTGCTGGTCGTGCTCGACAATGGTGCCCGAGCCATCCCGGTGCTGGGCCCGCCGCAAGTCTGGCCGCCTGCTGCTGCCTGGCCTTCCAGCGAGAACACGCTACTCGAACTGAGCGACCGTCTTATCTATCGCATGCCGACGAAATCGCCGGATTACCAGTTGGTGCTGATCGCTCCACGGGCGAGCCTGCCATTGAAAATGAACGGCATGCTCTGGTTGCTGATTCCTGGCAGCCTGTTGGCGGCCTGCTGCATCGGTTGGCTGGTGCTGCAGCTGGTGCAGCAGCGGCGCTCGATGAGTTCCGAATTGCAGAACGCTCTACGCCGTGGCGAACTGCAAGTGCTTTACCAGCCCATATTCGAACTCGACAGCCGACGATGCGTGGGGGCCGAGGCGTTGGTGCGCTGGCGCCGCCCAGACGGGACGCTGACCAGCCCGGATTTGTTCATTCCCCTGGCCGAGAACACCGGGCAGATATGCCAGATCACCGACTTCGTCCTGCAGCGTGTGCTCGAACAACTTGGGCAGTTGCTGCGTTCGCACCCCAACCTGTACATCTCGGTCAACCTCGCTGCCTGTGATGTGATGGTGCCGCGCATCGGGCGAGTCGCTGCACGGTTATTGGCGTTGCACCGGGTGTCGGCCAGCCAGATCGCCTTCGAGGTTACCGAGCGGGGGCTGATCGACGTGGTAGTGGCCCGTGACAATCTGCAGGCGTTGCGGGCCGTGGGGCACCAGGTGCTGATCGATGATTTCGGCACGGGATATTGCAGTCTGGCCTACCTGCAGACCTTGCCCGTGGATTGCCTGAAGATCGACAAAGCCTTCATCGATGCACTGGGGCACGATGCCGCCAGTAGCGGAGTTGCACCGCACATCATTCGCATGGCCCATGACCTGCACCTGCGAGTGATTGCCGAAGGCATCGAATGCGAAGACCAGGCCGAGCTGCTCAACAGCGAAGGGGTGAACTACGGCCAGGGCTGGTTGTTCGCCCATCCACTTAACGCACGGCAGTTCGCCGAGCTGGTGACCCGCGGAAGACAGGTTGCAGCTCGGCGGGGTGAAAACTGACTTGCGTTGGGCGAGGGTTCAGACAGGCAGCGCCATATAGAATTGGGTGCCTTGTCCGGGGCGGGAAAACACGCCCATGCGCCCCCCATGCAGTTGCACGATCTCCTTGCACAATGCAAGGCCCAGCCCTGCGCCGCCCTTCTTGCGGCCCACCTGCACGAACGGTTCGAAAATTCGGCCTTGCTGCCCATAGGCGATACCTTCGCCATTGTCTTCGACACTGATGATCACTCGCTCTGCGTGCCGCCGTGCATGCAGGCGGATCTTTCCACCGTTTGGAGTATGGCGAATGGCGTTGTGCAGCAGGTTGTCCATTACCCGGTCGAGTTGAGCGACGTCGGCCTGTATGCGTGGCAATGGCGGTTCCAGGACGTTGACCAATTCGATTTGCTTATGCGCAGCCTGCTCGGTGAAGCGTGCCTTGGCGCGTTCAAGCAGGTCGTCGATGGGGCAAGGCGCCAGTTCGAGTTTTTGCAGCCCACTTTGATAGCGTGAAAAGTTCAGCAGGTCATTGATCAACTGGGTCAGACGCTGCATCTCTTCGCCGATGGTTTCGATCAGGTCGTACTCGCGTGCATCCGGGGGGAATGTCAGGCGTTCGCGAAGCAGGCCGAATGCCATGTGCATGCCGGTGATCGGCGTGCGCAGCTCATGGGAGGCACGCAGTACGAACTCGCTGCGTACACGCTCGAAGGCGCGCTGCTCGGTCACATCGTGCAGCACCATCACCGCGCCCAGAATTGGCCCCTGTGGATGGCTGACCGGTGTCAGGCTATAGGTCAGCAGCCGAGACTCTTCGTCGACTTCGATCTGCAGGTCGTCAGGGGGGCGATCGAGGTTGCCGCCGCGCAATACCTGTCGCAGTTGATGTTCCAGCTCCGGGCGCTGCAGGGCGTCGGCCAGGCTGCTGCCCACACGGCTGTCGCTCCAGCCCAGCTGACGCTGTGCTACCGGGTTCAGATGCTCCAGATGGCCTTGGCGGTCGATGATCAGCAAGCCATCGTCGATGCTGTCGAGCACAGCCTGCAGGCGCTGCTGGCCGGCCATCAATTCATCGACATTGGTTTCCTGGTGCTTGCGCAGCGCTTCGGCCATCAACCCGAAACGGCGAGTCAACTGGTTCAGCTCGGCTGCCTGGGTGACCGGCAGGGTGACGTTGAAGTTGCCTTTGCCCAGTTGGTCGGCGGCCTGGGCCAGGGCCTCGATCGGTTGGCCCAGGCGGCGGGCGATCTTGTGTGCGGTGACGAACCCTAGCGCCAGTACTACAAGGCCGATCAGGCCAAGCAGGCCACTGACCAGCAGGGCGCGGCTGCGCGTCTGCTCTTCGCTGCGGATGATGAGCTCTAGCGTTTGCCTGTGGGAGTCGATCAGGTCGGTGCGCACTTGACCAAACGCCGCGCCAAGCGGTTGATCCGCACCCATGCTTCGAGCCGGATTGGCGCTTTCCCGATAGGCCCGCAGAAAGCTTTGAAAATGGCTACTGGCCTTGCTGAAGCTGCTCTGTTCACCACCCTGAGCTAGACCCTGATCGAGCAGGGCCTGGAAGTTGTCCTGCAGCGATTGCAGATGCTCGGGGACGGTATCTTCATCGAGGATCAAGGTCAGTTGTTCGCCTAGGTTCTGCCGCAACTTGAGGCCGATTTCCAGGGCGTGGGTCGCTTCTTTCACCAACTGCTGCTGTACCGTCGCCATTTGCATCACGCTGACCAGACCCAGGGTCAGGCCAAGCAGAGATGCTGTAACGAGCGTTGAAATGCTTAGAAAAAGCCGCGTGCGCAGCTTCATCGACCATTTCATAAGTTGTACTGCTTACGCTTGCGGTACAGGGTGGAGGCATCGATACCCAAGGTCTTGGCGGCTTGGTCCAGCGTATCGCTGGTGGCCAGCACCGCGCCGATATGGGCGCGCTCCAGCTCATCCAGACTGAGGGCCGCGCCGATCCGAGGGGTGTTGCCTGCAGGTTGTTCACCCATTCCCAGGTGGCTCATTTCCACCCACTCCTGCGGGCAGATGATGCTGGCCCGCTCCACCACGTTACGCAGTTCGCGGATGTTGCCCGGCCATCGGTAATTGAGCAACGCAGTGCGAGCTTGCTCACTGAAGCCTCTGGCGGGGCGGGAGTATTCCTTGACGAAGCGGGCCAGGAAGCGCTCGGCCAGGGTCAGGATATCCTCGCTGCGCTCCCGCAGAGGTGGCAGGTGCAACGTGATGACGTTGAGACGGTACAGCAGGTCTTCGCGGAAACGGCTTTCGCGCACCATTTCTTCCAGGTTCAGGTTGGTGGCCGCGAGAATCCGTACGTCGGCTCGCCGGGTGACCGGATCGCCTACCCGCTCGTATTCCTTATCCTGGATGAAACGCAGCAGCTTGGGTTGCAGGGTCAGCGGGAAATCGCCGATCTCGTCGAGGAACAGCGTACCGCCATCGGCCTGGCTGACGCGCCCCAATGTGCTCTCGCTGGCGCCGGTGAAGGCACCACGGGTATGGCCGAACAGTTCGCTTTCCATCAGCTCGGCGTTCAGTGATGGGCAGTTGATGGTGACGCATGCCTTGCGTGCCCGCTTGCTCCAACCATGAATCGCCCGGGCCAGTTCGCCCTTGCCGGTGCCCGATTCTCCCAGAATCAGGATATTGGCATCGGTGGTGGCGACTTGGCGGGCAGTCTCCAGGACAGCCATCATCGCCGGGCTGTGCGAATCCAGCCCGTCCTTTGGTTTGCGTACTTCGCCTTCGAGGGCTTCCAGCCGCGCCGACAGCTGGCGCACTTCCAGTTGTTTGGCCGTGGCCAGGCGCAACTGGTCGGGGCTGCAGGGCTTGACCAGATAGTCGGCAGCCCCGGCCTGAATGGCGTCCACCGCCGTGTCGACCGCGGAATGAGCGGTGACGATCACCACCCGCATCCACGGCGCTTGGATGCGCATCTGGGCCAGTACGTCCAGGCCGTTGTCATCGCCCAGGCGCAAATCCAGGAAGCACAGGTCGAACACCTGGCGCTGAAGCAAGGCTTCGGCCTGGGCGGCGCTGCTTGCGGTGGACACGCTGTAGCCTTCGTCCTCGAGGCAATAGCGGAATGTACGCAGGATAGCGGACTCATCATCCACCAGCAGAATGCGGCCTTGGGTGTCCTGGGCTGACTCCATTTCCTGCGCTCCTTAGGATGTGTCTTCAATTAGTGTGGGAAAAATCGGGCAAGTTGCATGGTCAATATTGACGGATTCTGTCCTTTGCATGCTAGCCAATGGCCCATCTTCGCGGTGAAGCCGCGATATCTCGATGATTGGCTTAGAGGTGTCGAATGGCACATTGGTTGCGAAGATTTTTAGCTTTTGCCTACAGAAGGAGGTGCAGTCATGCCCTTTTCCTACCGCCTGGCCGTGTTGGCGGTCACGCTGCTACCAGCATTCCCCCCAGCTTTCGCTGACCCTGTGAATGACGCTCGCCTGGAGGGTGCCCTGCAAACGGCGTTGGCGTTGAACAGCATGCTGAACCCGTTTCGTATCCAGGTAGAGGTCGACGGCCAGCAGGCCCGACTGGCCGGCGAAGTCGAGAACGAGGTCGAGCGACAGCTTGCAGAAAAGGTTGCCCGTGCCACTCGGGGGATCGAAGAGGTCGACAATCAGCTGCGGATCAACGCCGACCTGGTGGAACGGCCGCTTGAACTGCGTGCCTACGCGCAGCGTCTGGAGGATGCGACGCTGGCGGCGAAGATAAAGGCGCGGCTGCTTTGGAGCCACACCACCGAGCAGGCACCTATAGACGTGCAAAGCAGTGAGGGCGTGGTGACTTTGCGAGGCAAGGTCGATAGCGCGCAGGCCAAGGAGTTGGCGGGTGTTCTGGCGCGGACCACCGAGGGTGTGTATCTGGTCAACAACCTGGTCAGCCTGGACAGCGCAGCCATGGCCAAGGCCAGGGAAACGCCTGTGGGAGCGCAAACCGGGCCGCAACCCAGTGACCGCTGGGTGGTGGACAAGATCCAGGCCAGTTTCAGGTTCAGTCGCAATCTCGATGGCTTGAATATAAAGGTGGACTGCGAGCAGGGGCTCGTCAGGCTTTCTGGCGAAGTGGTCAGTCGCGAGCAGAAGAGCATCGCGGTGGAAACCGCTCGACAGATCTCTGGAGTGCGTGGCGTCGACGCCGACCTGCTGAAAGTAGCCACCAAAGTAGAGGGTTGAATCGTGCAATACGCACGATGCCAGAGGGGGCATCGTGCAGGATACGTCCCCTGCGCCTTGCGGCTTGTTTCATAAGTAATTGATTTATAAGGTTTTTTATTAAAATAAAAGTCTGGCATGCAGGCTGCAATTACCTGTTCAGGTTTGAACAAGAATTACAGCAGGAGAAGCCGGCATGAACCGCCCATCCGTGGACCGTTTCCAAGCTGCAGCATTACCCATTCGCCAGGCGTTGTTTCTTGCACTGGCGCTGCTGTTGACGCTGGCTGCCGGTCTCTTTCACTACAGCTGGCAGACCGCACGGCTGTCCGAGCAAGTGGCGGCTCAAACGGCGTTGATCATGCAGATCCAGTCGACCCGTGCCAACACGCTGGTGAAGGCAGCCGATCCTTTGCCTTCGGCCAAGACTTCCCCTGCCACTCTCGAAAACGTCGTGCCGCAGGACCGTTGGGTGTTCTGAGGCACGCTGACGGGCTGATTTCAAAAAAGAAAGGAGAACCACCATGCTGAGCTGGGCTATCACTTTCCTCATCATCGCCATTGTCGCTGCTGTGCTGGGCTTCGGTGGCATTGCCGGCGCTGCCACTGGTATCGCGAAGATCCTGTTCATTGTCTTCCTGGTGCTGTTCGTAGCCTCCTTCTTCTTTGGACGTGGTCGAGGTTGAAGATGAGCAGGATGCTTCGCAACGCCCTGGTTACCGCCCTGCTGTTGGGCGGTAGCGCAGGGGCGATAGCGGCCAATGACGGCCAGGTCCGGGTCGACCAACTGCTGGGCTCGGACCCCCAATATCGCGAGACGTGGCAGCACACCATCGAGGACGAGGAGCGGCTGCCAGACTGGGTCATCAACCTGAGCGGCAGTGCCCAGGAGCAGATGTCGGCGGTCACCGAGGACGGTGATCGCTACCTGGTCGGTCCTTTGTGCGAATCGGCGGACAAGTGCACCTACAAACGCCTCATCGTGGCCTTCAGCTGGGATAAGGACGATGCCTACGGGATGCTCGTGGAGGTGCCCGAAGGCCTGCCGAGCGACAAGTCGCCGACCCGCCATGCACAGTACCGCTGGTTGGGCGACCCGGATGACGGCATGAAGGCAATGCTGCAAGAGCAACTCAAGCGCGATCCGAAGTGGTACTGACACCGATGCGCGCGCTGTCACGAAATAGAAGCTGAACCTTTCTATATTTCACGCTTCTATGATGCGCTGCCCCGAGGAGGGGCTGCACATGACCAAGGGGTCGGGCTGTTCTGATTGTTGCAGGATCGGAGTGGCCTAGGGGTACAGGGAGTGCCTCCAGCAATGGGCCGGGTCAGGAAAGGCAGATTCGGAAGTCCCGGACCGGTCGTGTCTTCAAAGCTGAAAGACACTTCGGACCGGTCGGGCTTCCGAGACGCCATAGGGATTTGTCCCATTCCCTTTCTGGATTTTTCCTACGAGACACATTTTGTCTCGACCGTATATCCATTTTTTTTCGTCTGCCGAGAGGGCGGAAGAGGTGTCATTTCGGCCATTCGGATTGTCGAACAAGCCATTTTCAGCCCGGCTTGGGTACGGTCAAATCTGCCTAAGAATGGCGGTTTGGTCTTGTTCGGGATTCCGAACGTTACAAATCAAAGGCTTGAGAACAGTGGTTTAAGGACAGAAACGTTATGCATATTCGGCATGGGGTATCTGTTTCCGGCATTAGATTTCCCCCTTCCCCATCGCAATAGTTGCGGCCTTTTTTCGCTGGTCGAGCACCCGAATGCTCGGCAGCGGTGTCTTTACATGCGGTCTCCGGTTGGAATCAAAACGCTAACGAAGACGTTAAGAACGGCTCTGTTACGCGCCTCTCCAGCCGGCTCCCATGACCACTACAACAAAGGGTAATGACATGAAGAAGGCAAAACTGAGCCTCGCCTGGCAGATTGTGATCGGTCTGCTTCTGGGCGTTGCAGTCGGCGCGCTACTGAACCATTTCAGTGCAGAAAAGGCATGGTGGATCAGCAACGTACTCCAGCCCGCCGGCGACATCTTCATTCGCCTGATCAAGATGATCGTCGTCCCGATTGTGATTTCGTCGCTGATCGTGGGCATCGCCGGGGTAGGCGACGCGAAGAAACTGGGCAGCATCGGCCTGAAGACCATCATCTACTTCGAAGTGGTGACCACCATCGCCATCGTCGTCGGCTTGGTGTTGGCGAACCTGTTCCACCCGGGCGCTGGCATCGACATGAGCACCCTGGGTACCGTCGATATCTCCAAGTACCAGGCCACTGCGGCCGAAGTGCAGCATGAGCACGCGTTCATCGAGACCCTGCTCAATCTGATCCCGTCCAATATCTTCGCAGCGCTGATGCGTGGCGAGATGCTGCCGATCATCTTCTTCTCGGTCATGTTCGGCATGGGTCTGTCGAGCCTCAATGCCGACCTGCGCGAGCCGTTGGTGCGTACCTTCCAGGGCGTGTCGGAGACCATGTTCAAGGTCACCCACATGATCATGAACTACGCCCCGATCGGCGTGTTCGCCCTGATCGCCGCTACCGTCGCCAACTTCGGTTTCGCCTCGCTGCTGCCCCTGGCCAAGCTCGTGCTGCTGGTGTACTTCGCCATCGCTTTCTTCGCCTTCATGGTGCTGGGCCTGGTAGCGCGCGTATTTGGCTTCTCGATCATCAAGATCATGCGCATCATGAAAGACGAGCTGATCCTCGCCTACTCGACCTCCAGCTCCGAGACCGTCCTGCCGCGCGTGATCGAGAAGATGGAGAAGTACGGTGCGCCGAAGTCGATCTGTTCGTTCGTGGTACCGACTGGCTACTCGTTCAACCTCGACGGTTCGACCCTGTACCAGAGCATCGCAGCGATCTTCATCGCCCAGCTGTACGGTATCGACCTGTCGATCGGCCAGCAGCTGATGCTGGTACTGACCCTGATGGTCACCTCCAAAGGTATCGCTGGCGTGCCGGGCGTGTCCTTCGTGGTCTTGCTGGCCACCCTGGGCAGCGTGGGCATTCCGCTGGAAGGCCTGGCGTTCATCGCCGGTGTCGACCGCATCATGGACATGGCCCGTACCGCGCTGAACGTGGTGGGTAACGCACTGGCCGCCGTGGTCATTGCCCGCTGGCAGGGTATGTACGACGCTCAGAAAGGCGAGGCGTACTACACATCGCTGGTGCAGGCTGCAGGCAAGAAAGAAGCCGTAGTCGTCGGCGAAACCGCCAAGCACTAAGCCTCACGTACTGAACGAAGAGCCCCGACTTGTCGGGGCTTTTTGTTGTCTGAGGGCGTTACGGGCTGCATCAGGGACGCAGCCCTCGCGGATAATCTCCGCTATCATTCGGGCATTTTTCAGGGGGAATACACGGATGCTCAACGGCCTTTGGCTCGGCTTTTTCCTGGTGGCGGCGGTGTCCGCGCTGGCCCAGTGGCTGTTGGCTGGCAATGCCGGTATTTTCGCCGCGATGGTCGAGAGCATCTTCGCCATGGCCAAATTGTCCGTCGAGGTCATGGTCTTGCTGTTCGGCACCCTGACCCTTTGGCTGGGCTTTCTCAAGATCGCTGAAAAGGCCGGAATCGTTGAATGGCTGGCAAAAGTCCTCGGCCCGTTGTTCGCACGGCTGATGCCGGAGGTGCCGCCGGGGCACCCTGCGCTTGGCCTGATCACCATGAACTTCGCTGCCAATGGCCTGGGCCTGGACAACGCTGCTACGCCAATCGGCCTCAAGGCCATGCGTGCCCTGCAGGAGCTCAACCCCAGCAGCACCACCGCGACCAACGCACAGATCCTGTTCCTGGTGCTCAATGCCTCGTCCCTGACGCTGCTGCCGGTTACCATCTTCATGTACCGCGCCCAGCAAGGCGCGCCCGACCCGACCATGGTGTTCCTGCCAATTCTTCTGGCCACCAGTGCCTCTACCCTGGTGGGCCTGCTGTCGGTCGCAGTGATGCAACGCCTGCGGCTATGGGACCCGGTGGTGCTGGCGTATCTGGTTCCTGGCGCGTTGTTGCTGGGCGCTTTCATGGCGTTTCTCGGCACATTGTCCGCCGCCGCCCTGGCAAGCCTGTCATCGATCTTGGGCAACCTCACGTTGTTCGGCGTGATCATCCTGTTTCTGCTGGTTGGCGCGCTGAAGCGGGTGAAGGTCTATGAAGCCTTCGTCGAGGGAGCCAAGGAAGGCTTCGACGTTGCCAAGAGCCTGCTGCCATACCTGGTAGCGATGCTGGTGGCCGTCGGCGTGCTGCGTGCCTCGGGGGCGCTGGAGATTGCGCTGGATGGCATACGCCACGCGGTGAACTGGATGGGGCTCGATACCCGTTTCGTAGAGGGGTTGCCAACGGCGCTGGTCAAACCGTTCTCGGGCAGTGCCGCGCGCGCCATGCTGATCGAGACCATGCAGACGCAAGGGGTGGACAGCTTCCCGGCGCTGGTGGCAGCGACCATTCAGGGCAGCACCGAAACGACTTTCTACGTGCTGGCGGTCTACTTCGGTGCGGTTGGCATCCAGCGCGTGCGCCATGCGGTTGGCTGCGCGCTGCTGGCCGAACTGTCCGGCGTGATTGCGGCGATCTTCGTCTGCTACTGGTTCTTCGCCTGAGCCTGGGCACTGCGGGCCACTGTCCAGTCCACCACCTGCGAGGCCAGTTGGTCGCTGGCCGCGCCAAAACCTGCCACCACTGCTGAGACCTCGGTGCCGGCCAGCGGCTGGTGGATCTCGAAGCGCTTGCTGGCGAGGATGCGCTGGCTACGGCCCTGAACCAGTCGTGCGTCATAGCGGATCACCACCTCTACCGTACCGCCCGGACGATACTCGCTCTGGAAAGCCTGCAGCTCACCTGCCAGTTCGTAGTCGGCCTGCAGGTTGCTATCGTCGGCGCTCAGGCGCTGTACCCGGCCGTCACGCTGGAACCCATCGAGCAGCCGGTTACGCACCAGCAGGGGCGTCGGGTCGCTCCAGCGGGCGCCCTTGTAGCTGCTGATCACATTACCTTGGGGGATCACGGCGATACGCGGCCCGGCGAGCACTTCACTGGCCAGTGGCTTGTTCAGGCGCAGTGACCAGTCCACCGCCACCACGTTTCGGCTGGCTTGGCTCACTGGCAGGCGGTAGATATCCACAGGCTCGGTTTTCGGCAGGATTGAGCAGGCCGTGGCCAAGCCCATCGTGGCCGCCAGGGCCATCACGCGCAGCAACGGTTTCATGGCTGGAACTCCTTGTTGTTGTCGCGGCCCAGCAGGTAACCACTCGGGTCTGCCTCCAGGCGCCGGGAAATGCCCTTGAGCGCATTCAGGGTTTCACGTAGCTCGCGTATGGCGGGGGCTAGCTGATCGAGGCCCTGGGCGCCTCCATCGAGGGCTTCGCGGTTGTCCTTGAGCAGCTCGTTGATGGTCGCTGTGCTTTCGGCGAGCGACTGCATGGCTTGCTCGGCGCTCCCGAAGGCCTGCCTGCCCTCTTTGCCCAGTAGGCCGTTGGCGTTGTGCATCAGCGCCTGGGTCTCTGCCAAGGTGGCGCTGGCCTGCTTGCCGACTTCGGCCAATTGCTCGATCGCCTGGGCAATGCCGCCTTTCTGGCTGGCGAAGGCACCGGTGGTTTGTTCCAGGTTGGACAAGGTGTTGCTCAGTCGGTCGATATTGCTTTCCGAGAACATCTGGTTGGCGTTGTGCAACAGCATGTTGATGTTCGTCACCAGGTCGCTGCTGTCATTGAGCAGACGCGAAATGGGCGAAGGCGAGGCGATGATGACGGGTAGCTTGCCGTCCTTGCCCTTGAGTTCCGGGCTCTTCGGCGTGCCGCCGCTGAGCTGGATGAACGAGTTGCCGGTCACCCCAGCCAGGGTCAGTTTGGCCTGGGTGTCTTCCTTGACGGGCGTATCGCCACTGAGGCGCACACGGGCCAGTACACGGCGTGGGTCCTTCGGATCGAGGCGCAGGCTGGTGACGTCGCCGACCTTGATCCCGTTGTATTGCACCGGGCTGCCCCGGGACAAGCCAGAGACCGCTTCGTTGAAGACGACTTCATAGTCCTTGAACGCGTCGTCGACGCTGGACTTTGTCAGCCACAGACCAAAAAGCATGGCGCCGGCCACCACCAGGACGGTGACCAGGCCGATCAGGACGTGATGAGCTCGGGTTTCCATTGTTCAGCGCTCCTGCGCCGCGTTGGTGGCGGCGTGTTCGGCCGCCCGCCCGCGCGGGCCGTGAAAGTATTCGTGAATCCAAGGATCGTCGGTCTGCTCGACCTCGGCCAATGGTCCTGCCACCAGTACCTTCTTCTGCGACAGCACGGCCACACGGTCGGTGATGGTGTAGAGGGTGTCCAGGTCGTGGGTGATGAGAAACACCGACAGGCCCAGGGCGTCGCGCAGGGTAAGGATCAATTGGTCGAAGGCTGCGGCACCGATGGGGTCGAGGCCGGCGGTAGGCTCGTCGAGGAACAGGATGTCCGGATCCAGCGCAAGGGCGCGGGCCAGTGCGGCGCGCTTGATCATGCCGCCGGACAGTGACGACGGGTACTTGTCGGCAGCGGAAATCGGCAGCCCTGCAAGGGCCAGCTTGACCCCGGCCAGGTGCTCGGCATCGGCGCGGGACAGCCCCGCGTGCTCGATCAGGGGCAAGGCAACGTTTTCGGTCACCGTAAGTGAAGAGAACAAGGCGCCCTTCTGGAACAGCACGCCAAAGCGTCGCTCTACCTGTGAGCGCTGGCTCTCATTGAGGCTGGCCAGGTCCTGGCCGAACACCTTGACCTGCCCTTCGTTGGGCCTGCGCAGGCCGATGATGCTACGCAGCAGTACCGACTTGCCGCTGCCAGAACCGCCGACCACGGCCAGGATCTCGCCCCGGTTAAGGTCGAGGTCGAGGTTTTCGTGCACGCTCTGGCTGCCGAAGCGGTTGCAGATGCCCCGCGCTTCAATCACTGCATCCCGGCCATTCACCAACCCATCTCCATGCAGAACAACGCCGCCACCGCATCCAGCACGATGACCACGAAAATCGACTGGACCACGCTGGAGGTGGTATGTGCACCGACCGACTCGGCGCTGCCGCTGACCTTGAAGCCCTCCAGGCAGCCGATGGAGGCGATCAGGAAGGCAAAGAACGGCGCTTTGGCCAGCCCGACGAGAAAATGCTGGACGCCGATGTCGCTTTGCAGCAGCGACAGGAACATCGCAGGCGAGATATCCAGTGTCAGGGCGCAGACCACGGCGCCGCCGACGATGCCGCAGATCATTGCGAGGAAGGTCAGCAACGGCAGGGCTATCAACAGGGCCAGTACCCGCGGCACCACCAGCAGTTCGATCGGGTTCAGCCCAAGGGTGCGGATGGCGTCGATTTCTTCATTGGCCTTCATCGAGCCAATTTGTGCGGTGAAGGCGCTGGCTGTCCGTCCGGCCATGAGGATGGCGGTCAACAGCACCCCGAATTCGCGCAGGAAGGAAAATGCCACCAGGTCCACGGTGAATACGGTTGCACCGAAGTCCGCCAGCACCGTAGCGCCGAGAAACGCCACCACCGCCCCCACCAGAAAAGTCAGCAGCGCCACGATGGGCGCTGCATCCAGGCCGGTTTGCTCGATGTGCGCGACCACTGGCGTGACCCTCCAGCGGTGAGGCTGGAAGACGCGCAGCAGGAGGGTTTCCAGGATCAGGCCGACGAAGCCCAGTATCTGCCGGGTGTCCTGCCAGAGTTTGTCCACCGCCCGTCCGATACGTTCCAGTAGCTGCAACAGTACCGGGCGTTCTGGTTCCTTGACCGGAATGCAGTAGTCCTGCACCGAGCAGTAGACATTCTTGAGCAAGGCGCGGCTGGCCTCGGGTAGGTCGTCGGTACAGCGCGACAGCCGATCTGAGCCCAGCAGCTCGGCCAGCAACGAGGCGCCGGCGGTATCCAGTCGCCCCAGTTGACTGAGGTCGGCAATGGTGTCGGCGCCGTATTGCGTACGCAGGTGCTCGCTCGCACGCTTGAGGCTGGCGTAATGGGCCAGCGTCCAGTCACCGACAATGCGCAGGCAAGCCGGTTGAACGCTAGTGTCCAGGGTGGCGCTTGGGGTGGTCATAGGCTCCATGCAACTGACGGTCCGCTAGGCGTAGAGCCTGATCATAGCGCAGCAGGCATGGAGTGGTTTGTTGAGAATGTGCTGTCTACGGCTACAAAAGACCTGAGCTCATGGCGCGGCGTCGTCCACCACCTTGAAGCGCAGCACGCCGATGACCTGGCCATCCTCGGTCAGCACTCGCACTTGCCACTTGCCCACCGGGTTGGGCGGGAAATTCTGCTTGTGGGTCCAGGCCCGGTAGCCTTCCTTGCGCCCGCCATGGATGTCGAGGGCGATGCGGTCGACCTCTTTGCCATCCTTCTGCCACACATGGTAGATCCGCTCGTTCAGGCCCCGAGGTGCGTTGATGGCGGTGTAGGCGTACAAGCCACTGCTGCGGATGCGACTGGCGGCAATTTCATCGAGCGAGTCGCCCGGCTGGCGGTTCAGCACCTCAGTGCTCACTGCCACTTCGGTCATCCACAACGTCGCCGGTGGTACCCAGGAACGCAGCAGCCATCCGCCGCCGCCGACCGCCAGGGTCACCAGTACCAGCGCCACGCCTCGCCGCCAGTTGTTGATCGGGAAACTGCTGGCCAGGCTCGGGAACGACAGCGCCATTGCCGCGATCAGCGCCAGCTTGAAGCTTTGGGCTGTGGTCAGGTGAAGGATGATCGGGAGCGCGGTGAGCAGCGCTGCGAACAACGTCAGGGTATGCAGGGCGAGGAACAGCCAGCGGCGCGGGGCCAGCCACTTGTAGTACAGCGGGTCGATGATCGAAATCAGTCCGGCAGCGCCCAGCAAGCCGGTGAAGACCAGTTGTCCGCTGTTCCAGGTGGTGGTGATGAAGAAGAACGGCAGGACGAAGAACAGGCTTTCCTGGTGGATCATCTGCGTCGCGTAACGCAGCAGCGGCTGTGGGATCTCGCGGTTGAAGGTGCGGGCGAACAGGCCGGTGAGGGTGTTTTCGAGCATCAGCCAGACCCAACTGACCAGCATGAGAACGGCTACCCAGCTAGCCAGGCCGGCTTGGCGATCGACCAGGATGAAACTGCCGATACCGGAAAGAAAACCGCCGAGAGCGATGATGCCGGGGTAGCGTTTGAGCAGTTCGATGACGCGCTGGACGAAGTGGGGTATTGGGGGCATGGGTTTACAACAAGGCATATGGGGAGGCAGTGTCGGCCTTTCGCGGGTAGACCCGCGAACCGGCCGCTGATGGCGAAAGGATACCGCCGATTTACTACTGCCGTGTAGCACCGCTTGGTCGCTTCGCGCCATGACCGCGCCAACGCAGCAACCCCAGCGCCAGAATCAGTCCCAGCAACAAGGCAACCAGCCCATACAGT
The DNA here is from genome assembly GCF_029537255.1 of Pseudomonas sp. NyZ480. NCBI lineage: Bacteria > Pseudomonadati > Pseudomonadota > Gammaproteobacteria > Pseudomonadales > Pseudomonadaceae > Pseudomonas > Pseudomonas sp. NyZ480. The sequence goes on from NZ_CP120626.1 coordinate 108,534, forward strand.
TCGTCATACCCCAGCAACGGCTTCTCGATACGCAAATAGCCTTGGTCCTTGAGCAATGTCTGCAACGCATCGTTGGCTTGCTCCAGTGTCACTTGGCGTAGCTTGCGTGCCGGGTCGGGGAAGCGTCCGTTGCTGTAGTCGTTGAGCGCCCCCCAGTAATAGTCAGCAAGGGCACTGTTACCCTGGGTGCTCCAGCTTTCCTTGGCGACGGCGGCATCCTTGATGCGCGCGAAGGTATCAGGGTCCAGGCCGTCCTTGCGCAGGTGATCCAACAGCTGTTGCATCACCTTGGTCGCCTTGTCGATGTCGTCGCGCTCAAGGTCGGCGTTGAGGCTGAGCATGCCGCTGTCACCGAAGCTCTCACGCTGAACAGTTGGACCGTACGACAGGCCATGACGCAGGCGCAGCTGGTCGTAGACGGCCCACTCCAGGTAGCGTGAGAGCAGCTCGAGGGTGCTCTGGTGGTCGTTGTCCAGGACCGGCTCGATGAACAGCCAGTGCAGTTTGACGCTGTCGCCGAGCCACCCTTTGATGAGTTCGCGACGTTGCTGGGCAGGTTGGCTGATGCTGTCGAGGTTGCGTCGTTCTTCGGGTTCGGTGGCTGGCAGTTCGCCATAGGTGCGTTCGAGGTAGGCCGGCAGCAACCGATCAAGGCCACCGACCATGATCAGCGTCATGTTGTTGGCCGCGTACCAGCGCTCGCGCAGGGCTTGGACCTGCTCCAGGGTCATGTCGTCCAGCTTGGAGCGCTCCGGACATTTGAGGCCCAGCTCGACAGCCAGCTGGTCGCTGGCGGGGTGACCGATGTCCTGGCGGTCGAGCCAACGCTGCAGGTGACCATAATGGCCACCATCTTCACGTTCGATGATGCGCTTGGCCGTGGCCAGCGCCTCGGCGTCGATGCGAGTATCGCGGATGACCGCCAACAGCAGGTCGAGGACTTTGCGCTGGTTGCGTGCCGGCGCTTCGATCACGAACGTGGTGTCGGCGCTGCTGGTGTAGGCATTCCATTCCCCGCCCAGTGCCTGCAGCCGTTCTTCGAGCCCCCCCTCCCCGGTCTCGTCGATACCGCTGAACAGCAGGTGTTCGAGCAGGTGCGGCAACTCCTTCTGGTCACAGTCGAAATCGTCCAGGCCAACGCCCACTACCAGGCGGATGGCGACATGGTCGCGTTCATAGCCGGACTTCAGGATCACTTGCAGGCCATTGGGTAGCAGATAGCCCTCAACGCTCGACCGGTCGAGGGCCAGCGTGGGCAGGCTGCAGATCAGCAGGCAAAGGAACATCAGGCAACGCATGGGCGAGCTTGGGTCTCCGGTCAGCGAGATCAGGGCAAGCGGGCTTCGTCCGGTACAGTGTCGAGCATCAGCCCGCCAGTATCGGAACCGCCCAGTACAACGTAGGCACTGCTGCAGAACAAAGAGTTCAACCGCTTCATGTCAGCGATCAGCTCCAAGTGTAGCGAACTGGTTTCGATACTTTGTACCACCTTGCGTTGCAGTCGGCTGACATGGGCATGAGCCAGGCGCCGCTCCTGGGCTCGGAAGCGACGTTTTTCCCGGAGCAGCAAGTGGGCGCTCTGAGGGTCGGCGCTGAGAAATACCGACAGGCCAAGTCGCAGGTTGGCCAGCAACTGCTCCTGCAAACCGGTCAGTTCCTCCAGGCCGACTTGGGAAAACTCCCGGCGCTGGCTGGTTTTCTGCTGCTGGACTTTGCGCAGCATGCGCTCGATCAGGTCGCAGGCCAGCTTCAGGTTGATGGCCAGTTCGATGATCTCGGCCCAGCGGCGATTGTCTTGGTCGCTCAAGTCTTCGCGAGTCATTTGTGCCAGGTACAGCTTGATCGCGCTGTACAGGGCCTCGCCATCCTCGCCCAAGGCCCGGACCTGCTGAGGCAAGGCGGTCTGGGTGCCGCGCAAGGCGCCAAGCATCGCTTCGAGCATGTTGTCGACGATGTCGCCCAGGCGCAGGGTTTCCCGGGCGGCGTTGGCCAGGGCCAGGCTGGGCGTGCTCAAGGCGGCAGGGTCGAGGTGACGGGGGCGAATCTGGCCGTTTCCGTTTTCACGCTCGGGCAGCAGGCTATTGCACAGCCGACCCATGGGTTTGACGGTGGGCAGCATGATCAGGCAGCGCAGCGTGTTGTAGAGCAGGTGGAAGCCGATGACCAGCTCTTGCGGGCTGAAACTCAGGCTATCCATCCAGTTCACCAGTGGATGCAGCACGGGAATGATCAGCAGCAGGCCGATCAGCTTGTACAGCAGGCTGCCCAATGCCACTCGGCGGCCGGAGGCGTTCTGCATGCTGGTGCTGATGAAGGCCAACAGGCCACTGCCGATGTTCGCGCCCACCACCAGGCCGATGGCCACGGGCAGGCTGATCAATTCGGCGCCCGCCAGAGTGGCGGTAAGCAGCACGGCGGCCAGGCTGGAATAGGTGATCATGGCGAACAGCGCGCCAACCAGGGCGTCGAGCAGAATGTCGCCAGTGAGCGAGGCGAACAGCACTTTTACGCCCTGCGCGTGGGTAATGGGCGCCGCGGCCTGTACGATCAGTTCGAGGGCCAGGATGATCAGACCCAGGCCGATCGCTACCCGGCCCAACTGGCCCAGACGCGTCTGTTTGCGTGACAGGAAGAAGATGACGCCGATGAACACCAGCAGCGGCGACAGCCACGACAGGTCGAAGGTCAGGACCCTGGCCATCAACGCAGTGCCGACGTCGGCCCCCAGCATGATCGCCAGCGCGGGGGTCATCGCCATCAAGCCTTGGCTGACGAACGACGTCACCAGCATGGCGGTGGCGTTGCTGCTTTGCACCATGGCTGTAACCAGAATCCCGGCGATGAAGGCCATCGGGCGGCGGTTCATGTTCTGGCTCAGTACGCGGCGCAGGTTGGAGCCGAACACGCGCAGGATCCCAGTACGGACGATGTGTGTGCCCCATACCAGCAATGCCACGGCGGAGAGCAGGTTGAGCAGGGTCAGCATGTGTAGCCCCCCTTCCTTCTATGCCCCAGTGTCAGGGCCAATGGGTGAAGCGGTGAGCCTGGCCCGGGGGTGGGCTTCTTTTCAGTGCTCACTCAAGCTTTAGTTGTTTTGCGGACGTGGCGCCAGCTTGGCATGGCTGGAACATATTTGAAACATTTGATGATCGTCCGGCGACAGTGCAGGTCACACGAACAAAAAAAGCCCCGAAGGGCTTTTAATGTCGCACGCTCCAGTCTTATTGACCTGGAATGTCCTTGCGCAGTTTCACCGGCTCATGCTCTTTGCCCTGCTTGCGCGCCATGGCGGTACGCATGCGGATGTTGATGGCTTCCACCGCCAGGGAGAAGGCCATGGCGAAGTAGACGTAGCCCTTGGGCACATGCACGTCGAACGACTCGGCGATCAGCACCGTGCCCACCACGATCAGGAATGACAGCGCGAGCATCTTCAGCGACGGGTGTTTGTCGATGAAACTGCTGATGGCACCTGCGCACAGCATCATCACCAGTACAGCCACGATGATGGCGGCGATCATGACCGGCACATGCGACACCATCCCAACGGCAGTGATGACCGAGTCCAGGGAGAACACGATGTCGATGATGGCGATCTGGATGATGGTGTAGAAGAACTTGCCGCCTGCGCCTTTGGGTTCTTCTTGGTTTTCGTCCTCACCTTCCAGGCCGTGGTAGATCTCCTGGGAGCTTTTCCACAGCAGGAACAGGCCACCGAAGAACAGGATCAGGTCGCGGCCGGAAATACCCTGGCCGAAGATCACGAACAGGTCGGCCGTCAGGCGCATGACCCAGGTGATGGACAGCAGCAGCATGATGCGCGTGACCATGGCCAGGGCCAGGCCGAAGATCCGGGTGCGCGGCTGCATGTGCTTGGGCATGCGGCTGACCAGGATCGAGATCATGATGATGTTGTCGATACCGAGAACGATCTCAAGCGCGGTGAGGGTGAAAAAGGCAACCCAGATTTCCGGGCTGGTCAGCCATTCCATGTGTATTCCTTCAAACGATAAAGGCGCTGCGCACAGTGAAGCACGCAGCGCGGTTGGGTGATGCGTTTACAGACTGCTGAACAGCGGGAAAATGCCCATCAACAGCGCGGCGAGCATTATGCACAGGCAGACCAGCACTGCCCACTTGAGGGTGAAGCGCTGATGGTCACCGAACTCGATACCGGCCAGGGCCACCAGCAGGTAGGTAGAGGGTACCAAGGGGCTCAGCAGGTGTACCGGCTGTCCGACGATCGACGCACGGGCCATTTCCACCGGGCTGATGCCGTAATGGCTGGCGGCTTCCGAGAGCACCGGCAGTACGCCGTAGTAGAAGGCGTCGTTGGACATGAAGAAGGTGAACGGCATGCTCACGATCGCGGTGATCACCGCCAGGTACGGCCCCAATGCCTCTGGAATGACCGCGAGCAGGCTCTTGGACATCGCCTCGACCATGCCGGTACCCGAGAGAATGCCAGTGAAGATGCCGGCGGCGAAGATCAGCCCGGTGACTGCCAACACGCTGCCAGCATGGGCGGCGATACGGTCTTTTTGCTGCTGCAGGCACGGGTAGTTGACGATCATGGCGATGCTAAAGGCGATCATGAACAGCACGGGCAGCGGCAACACGCCTGCGATCAGGGCCACCATCAGTGCGGCGGTCAGGGCACCGTTGAACCAGATCAGCTTCGGACGACGAGCTTCGGGGAACTGCGAGACGCTGATTTCGCTGTGGTCGATATCGTCGGTCGGCAGGTGCAGTTCGCCCAGGCGGGCACGCTCGCGCTTGCCGTACAGATAGGCGATGGCAAGAATCGCCAGCACGCCGAAGACCATGGCCGGAATCATCGGCACGAAGATGTCGGATGGGTCCACATGCAGGGCGCTGGCGGCGCGAGCGGTCGGGCCGCCCCATGGGGTCATGTTCATGACCCCACCGGCCAGGATGATCAGGCCGGCCATGATCCGCGGGCTCATGCCCAGGCGGCTGTACAGCGGTAGCATCGCGGCGCAGCAGATCATGTAGGTCGTGGCGCCGTCCCCGTCGAGCGAGACCACCAGGGCCAGGGCGGCAGTGCCGACAGAAACTTTCAGCGGGTCGCCCTTGACCAGTTTGAGGATCTTGCGCACGGCCGGGTCGAACAGGCCGGAATCGATCATCAGGGCGAAGTAGAGGATGGCGAACATCAGCATCACGCCAGTCGGCGCAAGCTTGCTGATGCCCTCGAGCATCATGGGGCCGATCTTGGCGGAAAAGCCCCCGAACACGGCGAACAGGATCGGTACCAGGATCAGCGCGATCAAGGCCGACAGGCGCTTGGTCATGATCAGGTACATGAAGGTGATGACCATGGCAAAGCCGAGGAAGGTCAGCATGGCGGTACTCCAGGCGTGGCGCGGCGAAAGGACAGTCGATTCGGGCTGATCAGCGCGTGATGCGCTGCGCGGGGAGTAAGCGAAGTGGGACTACGAACGGGCGGGCACAGGAAAACATCAGAATCACCATTGTTGTTGTTGATTGGGCCGGGCATGGACGTTTCCGAATGCCCTGGCTGACCGGTCTGCTGCCGGTGGTGGGGCTATCCTATTGGCGCAAGCTTTCAGCCAGCTTTCGCCTCGATGAAGGCGACAGGAGGTAGGTCATGACGGAATCACTCGAAGGAGGTTGCCATTGCGGCGCCCTGCGCTACCGGCTGGAGGGCGATCTGACGGATATCGCCCATTGCCATTGCTCGATCTGCCGGAGGGTCACAGGCGGGTTGCTGGTGACTTGGCTCACCCTGCCCCGCGACGGTTTCACCTGGCTGGCCGGCACGCCCAACCGTTATGTCGCGCCGACCAGTTGTAGCCGGTACTTCTGTGGCCACTGCGGCGCGCACGTGGCGTTGGAGACCACGCACAGTCCGCAAAGCATCGATGTGACAGTGGGCACGCTGGACTACCCGGAGCGCGTCCGGGCCAACCGGCATATCTGGATTGCAAGCCGCTTGCCGTGGCTGCACCTGGATGAGGATTTGCCTGGGGAGGTCGAAGAGAGATACCTGTAGGAGCCGACTAGCCGGCGATGAGGCCGCTGCAGGCACTACGGTAACTGCAACCCACCCGCGGCCTTGTGCAGCGCCCGCAGGTGCTCGCCAACCTGCTTCACATTGGCCTCGACAGCGGCAATTTCCCTGGCCCGCGACGTCTTCAGCAACGCCCTCACCTCTTTGTCCAGGTCGGTGCTCAGGCGCAGTAGTTGGGCCTGCCGCTCACTGCTGACCTTTTCCAGGTGCTGGCGCTCTTCCGGCTGCGGCAGGCCGTAGCCCCTGGCGTCGAGCAATTCTGCTGGCCGGCTGAGGAAGCCACTGTTGGCCAGCATCTGCTGCAGGGCCTTGTTGGCCTTGTCGATGCTGCCATCCTTGAGCGCACTGGCATTGAGATAGCGTTGCTTGACCTCATCCTGAGCCAGCAGAAGTTGGCGACGCAGACTGGCTTGTTCGAGCAGTAGCAAAGCCGCACTGGTTCGCAGATCGGCCTGCTGGAACCAGCCGCGACGCTGATCGGCATCCAGGGCTAGCCAGTCCTCGACCTTGTCCTGCTTGATCGGCAACTGCTTCTTCAACACCTCGAACATGGCCTGGTAGCGATCGCGGTAGGAGTCGAAGCGATAACCCAGGCGCAGCGCCTCGCGCGGGTCGTCGAGCACGCTGGTATCGGCCAGCCCTCGCCCTTTGAGCACTTCCAGCAGGCCGTTGGGCATGATGTTGTCCAGGTCGTTCAAGCGTGGATTGGCCGTGCCGCTGCGCAGCAGCTTGAGCGATTCCACTGCGCAATTGTTGGACAGGAAGTAGTAGTTGCCGTCATAGCTCCAGTGCATCTCTGCCGCTTGGCGGACCAGGTTTTCGATCTCTGGGCGGCTGAGCTTGAGGGGAACGGAGGCCAGGCTGCGCAGTTCGGTCTTGGTGTATTCGTCGATCACCTGACCCAGCGGTAGGACGAACAGCCGTGATGGATACGCCCCGACCAGGCCGTCCCAGCTGGACAGTTGTACGTCGTTGACGAACGCGCGATACGACAGTACCAGATGCTGGTCAAGGTCCAGCCGACAGTCTGGGCCGCGTGGGCGCCCTGGGGCGCAGATCACCAGGCGCAACATGCTGTGGCCCCAGCGGCTGACCCAGTTCTGATTGGCTTCGGCCAGCAGGTAGTCGACTTCGTAGACCCGTTGCGGGTCGATTTCGCCCAGCGGTTGGCGGGCGAAGTCGCTGCCTGCGTTGAGGAACGGCAGGCCCTTGGCACAGGTGTCCTGCGGCGGCGCCCAGCCAAAGTGGTCTCGCAGATACTGGTTGAGCGCTGGGCGGCGGCAACCGTAGCTTGGGTCAAGCAGGAAGTACTCCATATTGACCGCGATGAATTCCTTCGGGCTGCTCAGTTCATACGTGTCAGGGCTGCGAACGCCCTGGCCGTTGTGCTGTTCGCGTTCTCCACGGCGCCCCACGTACTGCGGCCAGCCGGCAAGGTCCAGCAGACGTGGGTCGTCACTCAGGGTGAAGCGGCGTTCGGCCTGGCCACGGCATTGTTCTGGCAAGCCGACTTTGCCCAGGGTGCCCTGCTGGCGCTTGCATTGGGCAATCAAAGAACGATCGGCACTGGACCAGAGGCGGGCTCGGTCGTAGATATGGGTCAGTTCGTGCAGAACGGTGGCCAGAAGTTCCTGGCGAACCGTGCCGTGCGGGCGGTTGGTGCGTTCGCGCGCGGCGCTGCCATCGACCAGTCCCGGCAGTAGCCGGCTGTTGAGCGCCAGCGTGGAAACCAGAGATGCCTGTCCATAAGCGTCAGCGGGCATCGCATTGCTCCAGCTGACCAGGATGCGGCGGTCCAACTGCTGTTTGAAGCGCGGCGGCAACTTGCCCAGTGCTTCGTCAAGCAGGGCTTGGGTGGCTTGCTGTTCTGGGGAAGTGAGGCCGGAAGCCTGCAGCTCGAGCTGCAGGTCGGCCAGGGCGGGCGTGCCGAGCAGTGTCAGCACACCGCCGAGCAGCCAGGCACGCAAGGATTTCACAGCGCGAGGATGGCTTCTGCCAGTACCTGGTCACTGGCGCCACGCGCTTCGGGAACGCGTTCGCGCAGGGTGTTGAAGGCAGCCTCGAGCTGGGCGCCACGGATATCACCGTTGCTGGCGACAAAGCTGGCAGCATCGTCGTGCGCTTCACGTACCACTTTCGAGTCGCGGATCGAGGTGGTGGTGTCAGAGGTGAAGTCGATCGAACGGCCAAAGGCACGCACGATGATGTTGCTGGTGGCCACCAGGGTTTGCGCCTGAGCCAGGTCGGCCAGCACGAGCATGCCGAGGGTGGCGGCGATCAGCGATTTACGCATGGAACATCTCCGGAACATACAAGGAGTCAGGTGTAGTTATTGGACGAGAATTGCTTCTGCCAGTTCAAGGTCGCCGACAGAGTGCCGGGCACCACTGTGCCGCAAAGCGCCGAGGGCGGCTTCAAGGCGGGCACCGCGAATCATGCCGTCGCTGGCCACGAAGGCCGCAGCATCGTCCCGGGCTTGCCGGACCAGCTTGCGGTCGAACGGGGCGGTGGTGACCTGACTGGTGACATAGCCAGTGATGACCAGGCTCTGTGTGGTGGTGTCCATGGCATGGGCTTGCGCCATCCCGACAACGGCGAACAGCAAGGGCAACAGATAACGCATGGGTATTCTAAAGGCTTGGACGTGGACAGCGAAGGCTACCCCGGATGGGCCGGCCAGAGCCAGCGCATCCGTTTTAGCCGTTACGAGTCAAAGCGCGAGGATGGCCTGGGCAAGTTGAGCGTCACTGGCCTGCAGGGCGGGCATCTGCGAGCGAATGTGCACGAAGGCGCTTTCCAGCTTGGCGCCGCGGATGGCGCCCTGGCTACCGACGAAGCTGGCGGCATCGTCACGGGCGGCCTGAACGATCTTGTCATCTTTGAACGAGGACGAGACATCGGACGTGGCGTCGGTCGAGGCGGCGACTGCGCCAACGACAGCATCGGTGGTAACGACGAAGCTGGTGGCGTTGGCAGTGCCGACGAGGCTCAGCAGCAGTGCGGCACCAATCAGGTGGTTGCGGGACATGATCGTGGACTCCTGGACTAGGGGCAGTGGTACTGCTTATCGGACGCTTACACGGCTATTGGCGGTACGTTACAACAAGATGTTCTACCAGAGTGCTGAAGCAAGCGTATCACGCGCCGATGTTTCTGGATGTTAATGAGCACTGCGCAGCTTAACTGTTATGGTTGTTTTCTGAATTACAGAAACTGTACCTGTTTCGAGTTAGGGGTGCTCTAGCTCGGGGCCTAAATAAAAAACCCGCTGCAGTTTCCTGCAACGGGTTAGGGAAATCGCGGTGCCGGCCGTAGCCGGCGAACCGGTGCTTAGCGCCAGAACGGCTTGCTCAGCTCTTCGTAACGCTGCGACTCGCTGATACCGGCGTCGGCCAGCAGGCGGGCGTCCAGGCGAGCCAGTTGACGGCGGCTGGCCATGCGACGCTGCCAGAGCAGCAGGGTGGAGAGCGCGCGCAGCGGCAGCGAAGCGTTAGATTGCTGGGCGTTGTTTTCAAAAACCAGACCGGAACTGAGGGTACGTTCCATGATGTGACATCCTTCCGCTTATGGCGGCATTAGGTAGTGATTTAACTGATGCCAATGATCCTCTCCTGTCGTCCATAACAGTAGATACAGTTCAATGGTAATGCGATGGTCCAGTTAACTGTTTAACCCTACTGTTGCACTCGAAACTGGCGCAACTGTACTGGTCCGCACTGATATGGTGCGAATTTGAATAATGAGATGGGTTTTATGCGTCGGGAAGGTCGCGATTAACGGTACAGTAGTACAGTTTTTTCGTGAGACTGAAGTGGTCTGTCCGGGCGAGTGGTTTGACTGTACTGGCGCTATCGCCGGCAAGCCGGCCCCTACAGGGATGGTGTACATCCAGTAGGAGCCGGCTTGCCGGCGATAGGGGTGTCACAGTGAAGCGGCTGGATCAGCTGGCCAGCATGCGACCGGTTTCTTCCAGGTTTTCGTGCCAGCTCAGCGCCTCACGCAGGATGTGCGGGGTGTGGCCGCCACGTTGGCAGGCGCGCTCGAAGTAATCGTTCAGCGCGGCGCGGTAGTCCGGGTGGACACAGTTGTCGATGATCGCACGGGCCCGCTCACGTGGCGCCAGGCCGCGCAAGTCTGCCAGGCCTTGCTCGGTGACCAGAATGTCGACATCGTGCTCGGTGTGGTCGACGTGGCTGACCATAGGCACGACGCTGGAAATGGCACCGCCTTTGGCGATCGACTTGGTCACGAATACGGCAAGGTGCGCGTTACGGGCGAAATCGCCGGAACCGCCAATGCCGTTCATCATCTTGGTGCCGCACACGTGGGTGGAGTTCACGTTGCCGTAGATGTCGAACTCCAGGGCGGTGTTGATGCCGATGATGCCCAGGCGACGCACGACTTCCGGGTGGTTGGAGATTTCCTGCGGGCGCAGGACCAGCTTGTCCTTGTAACGCTCGAGGTTGCCGAAGACGTCGGCATTGCGACGGGTCGACAGGGTGATCGAGCTGCCCGAGGCGAAACTCAGCTTGCCGGCGTCGATCAGGTCGAAGGTCGAGTCCTGCAGTACTTCGGAGTACATCGTCAGGTCTTCGAACGGCGACTCGATCAGGCCGCACATCACCGCGTTGGCGATGCTGCCGATACCGGCTTGCAGCGGGCCGAGCTTGTTGGTCATGCGACCGGCCTCGACTTCGCCCTTGAGGAAGTCGATCAGGTGGTCGGCGATGGCCTGGGTTTCGTCGTCCGGCGGCAGAACAGTCGACGGCGAGTCCGGCAGGTCGCTGATGACGATACCGACGATCTTGGCTGGGTCGATCGGGATGGCGGTGCTGCCGATACGGTCGTCGACCTTGACCAACGGAATGGGCGTGCGGGTCGGACGGTAGGTCGGGATATAGATGTCGTGCAGGCCTTCGAGATTGGCATTGTGCGACAGGTTGATCTCGACGATCACTTGCTTGGCGAAGATCGCGAAGCTCGCTGAGTTGCCCACCGAAGTGGTCGGCACGATGTGGCCCTCTTCGGTGATCGCCACCGCTTCGATGACAGCGATGTCAGGCAGTTTCAGCTGCTTGTTGCGCAGCTGTTCGACCGTTTCCGAAAGGTGCTGGTCGATGAACATAACCTTGCCATCGTTGATGGCCTTGCGCAGGGTGCTGTCAACCTGGAAGGGCATGCGACGAGCCAAGACTCCGGCTTCGGTCAGTTGCTTGTCCAGGTCGTTGCCCAGGCTGGCGCCAGTCATCAGGCTGATTTGCAGCGGCGACTGCTTGGCGCGCTCGGCCAGTGCATGGGGTACGGCCTTGGCTTCGCCGGCGCGGGTGAAACCGCTCATGCCGACGGTCATGCCGTCCTCGATCAGACCAGCGGCATCAGCCGCACTCATTACCTTGCTGTGCAGGGAGGACAAGCGGATACGATCACGGTACATGGATTGTTATCTCGGGCTACTGAGGCTACTGCAGCGCAGTCTAGAGATTTCGCCCGTCGCCGTCCCACGACCATGGTCGTATGAGAACCCAGGAAATAGAGCCGTTGATCTGGAGCAATGAATGAGGAAGCCCCGGTCGATTCTGACCGGGGCTTCCTTTATAGCGCAGGGTTTGAAGCGGGTGTCGTCACTCCACTGCCTTGACCATGTCCTCGATGACTTTCTTCGCGTCACCGAACACCATCATGGTCTTGTCCAAGTAGAACAGTTCGTTGTCCAGGCCCGCATAGCCGCTGGCCATGGAGCGCTTGTTGACGATGATGGTCTTGGCCTTGAACGCTTCCAGGATTGGCATGCCGGCAATCGGCGACTTAGGATCGTTTTTCGCTGCCGGGTTGACCACGTCGTTGGCACCCAATACCAACACCACGTCGGCCTGGCCGAACTCGGCGTTGATGTCCTCCATCTCGAACACCTGGTCGTACGGCACTTCGGCCTCGGCCAGCAGCACGTTCATGTGTCCAGGCATGCGCCCCGCTACCGGGTGGATCGCATACTTCACGGTCACGCCGTTGTGGGTCAGTTTTTCGGTCAACTCCTTCAACGCGTGCTGGGCGCGCGCAACGGCCAGGCCGTAGCCCGGAACGATGATCACGCTGTCGGCGTTGCTCAGCAGGAACGTGGCATCGTCGGCCGAGCCGGACTTCACCGGGCGTTGTTCTTTCGAACCCGCCGCTGCGCCGGCATCGGCATCACCGCCAAAGCCGCCGAGGATGACGTTGAAGAACGATCGGTTCATCGCCTTGCACATGATGTACGAAAGAATCGCACCGCTGGAACCGACCAGCGAGCCAGCGATGATCAGCATCGAGTTGTTCAGCGAGAAACCGATGCCCGCCGCCGCCCACCCCGAGTAGCTGTTGAGCATCGACACCACCACAGGCATGTCGGCGCCACCGATCGGGATAATGATCAGCACACCCATGATGAAGGCCAGGACCAGCATCAGGGTGAAGGCGCTGTAATGGCCAGTGAAGGTGAACAACAGGCCCAGCACGATCGTGGTCAGGCCCAGGATCAGGTTCAGTTTGTGCTGACCCGCGAACTGTACCGGTGCTCCTTGGAAGAGACGGAACTTGTACTTGCCGGACAGCTTGCCGAAGGCGATCACCGAACCGGAGAAGGTGATCGCACCGATAGCCGCACCCAGGAACAGCTCCAGCCGGTTACCGGTTGGAATCGGGTCGCTGATGCTGGCCACGATACCCAGCGACTGAGGTTCAAGCACGGCGGCGATGGCGATGAACACGGCAGCCAGGCCGATCATGCTGTGCATGAAGGCGACCAGTTCAGGCATTTTGGTCATTTCAACGCGCTTGGCCATGATCGAGCCGGCGGTACCACCGATCAGCAGGCCCAGGATCACATAGCCGATACCTGCGGTCGCCAGTTCGGAACCAAGCTTGTAGATGAGGCCGACGGTGGTGAGCATCGCGATGCCCATGCCGATCATGCCGAACACGTTGCCGCGGCGCGATGTGGTCGGGTGCGAAAGCCCCTTCAGTGCCTGGATGAAGCACACCGACGCGACGAGGTAGAGAAGCGTTACCAGATTCATGCTCATGCTTACTTCTGCCCTTCGTTCTTGGTTTTCTTCTTGAACATCTCAAGCATGCGTCGGGTGACCAAAAAACCACCGAACACATTCACCGCGGCCAACGCCACGGCCAGGGTGCCCATCAGCTTGCCGGCCGGGGTAACGGTCAGTGCGGCGGCCAGCATGGCGCCGACGATGACAATGGCGGAGATGGCATTGGTAACCGCCATGAGCGGTGTGTGCAGCGCCGGGGTGACGTTCCAGACCACGTGGTAGCCCACATAAATGGCCAGCACGAAGATGATCAGGTTGTAGATGCCGTGGGAAATCAGCATGTCTTCCATTGTCGTGCTCCTTAGCCGTTCTTGCGGACGACCTGGCCATCACGGCACATGAGGCAGGCCGCGACGATGTCGTCTTCGAGGTTGATGACCAGCGCGCCGTCCTTGTCGAACAGCAGCTTCATGAAGTCCAGCAGGTTGCGTGCGTACAACGCCGAGGCATCGGCACCGACTTGAGCGGGCAAGTTGGTGGGGCCAACGATGGTCACACCGTTCTCCATCACTACTTGATCGGCAACGGTCAGCGGGCAGTTGCCGCCTTGGGCGGCTGCCAGGTCGATGACCACCGAGCCCGGCTTCATCTGCGCCACGGTTTCGGCGCTGAGCAGGGTCGGTGCCTTGCGGCCGGGGATCAGTGCGGTGGTGATGACGATGTCGGCCTGTTTGGCGCGTTCGTGTACGGCCTGAGCCTGGCGCTGCATCCAACTGGCCGGCATCGGACGCGCATAACCGCCTACCCCTTCGGCGCACTCACGCTCTTCATCGGTTTCGTAGGGCACGTCGATGAACTTGGCGCCGAGCGACTCGATCTGCTCCTTCACCGCGGGGCGAACGTCCGAAGCCTCGATCACTGCCCCCAGGCGTTTGGCCGTCGCGATGGCCTGAAGGCCAGCTACGCCTGCGCCAAGAATCAGGACACGGGCGGCCTTCACGGTGCCGGCGGCAGTCATGAGCATCGGCATGAAGCGCGGGTAGTGGTGAGCTGCCAGCAGCACGGCCTTGTAACCGGCGATGTTGGCTTGCGACGACAGCACGTCGAGGCTTTGAGCCCGTGACGTGCGAGGTGCGGCTTCCAGGGCGAAGGCGGTGATACCGCGCTCGGCCATCTTGGCGATCAGCTCGTTGTTGAAGGGGTTGAGCATGCCCACCAGGAGGCTGCCACTGTTGATCTGCGCAAGCTCCTCGTCGTTGGGGGCAACGACCTTGAGGACCAGTTGGGCGCCGTAGGCATCGGCAGCGCTTCCCAGGGAAGCTCCCACGGCCTCATAGGCACTGTCCGGAATGCTGGCGTTAAGCCCTGCCCCCCGTTGGACGGTGACCTGATGGCCTTGGCCAATCAGTTTCTTGATGGTTTCTGGGGTCGCAGCGACCCTTGTCTCACCGGTCTGCGTCTCGAGAGGAACACCAATGTGCACGACTTTGTCTCCTGCGGTGACCTTTTGTCTTTGTGAATCCAGCGCACTACGGGTGGTGCGCTGGTGTGGCCGATAAGCGCCGAGCCGCCTGTTTACGGGCGGGCGAAGCATTTTGCAGACGAACCCGGAGCCCTTCAACCGGTTCTGAAGCGATACGAACTTAAAACTACAAGTCACCCTGTGACCGTATGTCGCAAGGGGCGGGATGCAGCCCGTCAAATACGGGCAATTGGCAGATTAGGGGAAATTTTGAAATTTTTTGCAGAGATTTCGCTGACAGGCCTGCAAATGTCGCAAATACTGCTGGAGGCCGCGTCCTTGGCAGCTTTCAGCAGCTTTTTCGGTTCACCTGAACAGTTTGCTGTTTTGCGACAAATAATTATATCTGTAGGTGTTAAAAATAATTGACTACAAAGGTCGGGAAGGCGTTCTGCCCGTCTGCGCTGCCGTGAACAGTTGCGCCTGTTGCAGTAGCCAGTCGCGGAATGCGCGCAGGGAAGCGGATTCGACCTTGCGTTCAGGGATCATGAGGTAATAGGCCTTGTCGCTCGTCAGTGCGTGCCCATTGGCCTGCACCAGCCTACCCTCATCCAGCTCGTGCTGAATCAAAAATGGAGGGATGAGCGCAACCCCCATCTCATGCATGGCTGCTTGGGCAAGCATGGAGAATAGTTCATAGCGTGGGCCTGTCATGTCGCCTTCGACATTAATGCCCAGGCTGCCGAACCACTGCCTCCAGGCATAGGGGCGGGTGGTCTGCTGCAGCAAAGGGAGCTCGGCGATGCGCCGCGCGTCCAGTCTGCCCTCCCCGCCCAGCAGGTTTGGGCTGCACACAGGGACTGGATTTTCGCCCATTAGGCGGTGAGCCTGGGTACCAGGCCAATCGGCATCACCAAAATAGATGGCGGCGTCAAAGGCTGTATCGGCGAACAGGAAGGGCCGAGTGCGGTTGGTCAGGTTGACGGTGACATCGGGGGTGCGCTGCTGGAAGTCCTTGAGTCGGGGCAGCAACCACTGTGTGCCGAAAGTTGGCACCACCGCCAATTCGATTACGTTCGCGCCCTGCTGGCGCATGACCGACAAGGTATCGCGTTCCACCGCGTCTAGCTGCGCGGCGACTTGCCGACTGTAGGACAAACCTGCCTCGGTTAGCTTTACGCCGCGTCGAGAGCGGCGGAACAGCTCGACGTTCAGGAATGCCTCCAGGCCGCCTATTTGCCGACAAACGGCGCCTTGTGTCAGGGCAAGTTCATGTGCGGCCTTGGTGAAGCTTTCGTGGCGGGCTGCTGCCTCGAAGCAAACCAGGGCGGCGGTACTGGGTATCTTGCGGCGCATGTACGTCAACCTCACTCGTTCGGCAGGCGGTATAAGGAGTCTGCTGGCTACGGAGTGACAAATTATCACTTAATGGTGCGCAATCCTCGTTTGTAGAGGGCGCAGATCAGGCCTAGGATCAAGGGCACAAGAACTACCTCCCCTATTTCGAGGATCTCGCTCATGGCTGGTAAAGCAAGCTTCAACTGGATCGACCCACTGCTGCTCGATCAGCAGCTCACTGAAGAAGAGCGCATGGTGCGTGACAGCGCTTATCAGTTCGCCCAGGACAAGTTGGCGCCCCGTGTGTTGGAAGCCTTCCGGCATGAGCGGACAGACCCAGCGATTTTCCGCGAGATGGGCGAGGTCGGCCTGCTGGGTGCGACCATCCCGGAGCAGTACGGTGGCAGCGGTCTCAATTATGTGTGCTATGGCCTGATCGCCCGCGAGGTGGAACGCATCGACTCGGGCTATCGTTCGATGATGAGTGTTCAGTCGTCCTTGGTGATGGTGCCGATCAACGAGTTCGGCACCGAGGCACAAAAGCAGAAGTACCTGCCCAAGCTGGCCAGCGGTGAGTGGGTCGGTTGCTTCGGGTTGACCGAGCCTAACCATGGTTCCGACCCAGGTTCGATGATTACCCGTGCCAAGAAGGTTGAAGGCGGCTATCGCCTTACGGGCAGCAAGATGTGGATCACTAACAGCCCGATCGCCGATGTGTTCGTGGTGTGGGCCAAGGATGATGCGGGCGATATTCGTGGTTTCGTCCTGGAGAAAGGTTGGCAGGGCCTCAGTGCCCCGGCGATTCATGGCAAGGTTGGCCTGCGTGCGTCGATTACCGGCGAGATCGTGATGGACAACGTCTTCGTGCCTGAGGAAAACATCTTCCCGGATGTCCGTGGCCTGAAAGGCCCGTTCACGTGCTTGAACTCGGCACGCTACGGCATCTCCTGGGGCGCCCTTGGGGCTGCTGAAGCCTGTTGGCACACTGCGCGCCAGTACACTCTGGATCGTCAGCAGTTCGGGCGCCCACTGGCTGCCAACCAGTTGATCCAGAAGAAGCTGGCCGACATGCAGACAGAAATCACGCTGGCGCTGCAGGGTTGCTTGCGCCTGGGTCGTATGAAGGACGAAGGCACGGCCGCCGTCGAGATTACCTCGATCATGAAACGCAACTCCTGTGGCAAGGCCCTGGACATTGCGCGCATGGCGCGCGACATGTTGGGTGGCAATGGCATCTCTGACGAATTCGGGGTTGCGCGTCATCTGGTGAATCTGGAGGTCGTCAACACCTACGAGGGCACGCATGACGTGCATGCGCTAATCCTCGGTCGTGCGCAGACCGGCATTCAGGCCTTCTACTGATCGAGGAGCCAGCCCATGGGCGCGCTTTCACATTTGCGGGTGCTAGACCTTTCGCGTGTGTTGGCCGGGCCCTGGGCCGGCCAGATCCTGGCCGACCTTGGTGCTGATGTGATCAAGGTGGAGCGGCCAGGCAGCGGCGACGATACAAGGGCTTGGGGGCCTCCTTTCCTGAAGGACGTCCAAGGTGAAAACACCAGCGAGGCGGCTTATTACCTCTCGGCCAACCGCAACAAAAGATCGGTGACCATCGACTTCACGCAGCCCCAGGGGCAGCGCCTGGTGCGTGAGCTTGCGGCCAAGTCGGACATTGTCATCGAGAACTTCAAGGTTGGCGGGCTAGCGGCTTATGGGTTGGATTATCAAAGCCTCAAGGCGGTGAACCCGACGCTCATCTATTGTTCGATTACCGGGTTTGGCCAAACAGGGCCTTATGCCAAGCGTGCTGGCTATGACTTCATGATCCAGGGGCTGGGTGGGCTGATGAGCCTGACCGGGCGACCCGAGGGTGAGGAGGGGGCGGGTCCGGTAAAGGTGGGTGTGGCCCTGACCGACATATTGACCGGGTTGTACTCCACTGTGGCGATACTCGCCGCCCTCGCCCACCGCGACCAGTCCGGTACCGGGCAGTACATCGATATGGCGCTGCTGGATGTGCAGGTGGCCTGCCTGGCCAACCAGGCGATGAACTACCTGACGACAGGCATCCCGCCAAAGCGGTTGGGCAACGCTCACCCAAATATCGTGCCTTATCAGGATTTCCCGACCGCGGATGGCGATTTCATCCTTACCGTGGGCAACGATGGGCAGTTCCGCAAGTTTGCGGAAGTGGCTGGGCAGCCACAGTGGGCTGACGATCCGCGTTTCGCAACGAATAAGCAGCGCGTCGCCAACCGGGCCGAGCTGATCCCATTGATCCGTCAGGCTACTGTGTTCAAGACCACGGCCGAGTGGGTCAGTCAGCTGGAGGCAGCAGGCGTGCCGTGTGGGCCGATCAACGATCTGGCGCAGATGTTCCAGGATCCGCAGGTGGTCGCTCGAGGGTTGTCAGTGAGTCTTGATCACCCGTTGGCAGGCAAGGTGCCCCAGGTGGCTAGTCCCATTCGGTTATCGCAGACGCCAGTGGAATACCGCCATGCGCCGCCTCTGTTGGGTGAGCACACCGAGGCCGTATTGCATCAGCTGTTGGGATTGGATGCGGGTGAGGTCCAGCGATTGCGTGATGCGGGTGTGCTTTGAGGTGATGGAAGGTGAGCGCTAAGCGGGGAGGCCGTCAGGCCTCCCCGCTTGGCTTTTTAAGCGGTATTGAAGTTTCTTGGAATTAAAAGGTTGACGGCCTCTCGAATCCCCTTATAATGCGCCCCACTTCCGACGCAGTCGAAACGAAAAACTCCTTGTTAATCAACAGGTTGAGCGTTTAGAAAGCAATCGGAAGGACTGAAAGAGGTGGTTGACAGCGTTTTAAAACGCTGTATTATTCGCCTCCCGCTACGAGAGATCGCAGCGGGTCAAGTGTTTGAAGCTAAACGAGTTTCTCGCAAAAAACTTCAAAATAAACGCTTGACAGCAAATGAGGAAAGCGTAGAATGCGCGCCTCGGTTGAGACGAAACGCTCTTAGCCAAACGCTCTTTAACAAATCGAATCAAGCAATTCGTGTGGGTGCTTGTGAGTATGGACTGATAGTCACAAAGATTATCAGCATCACAAGTGACCATGCGAGAAATCACATAGTCATTTGAGATTGCTGAGCCAAGTTTAGGGTTTCTTAAAAACCCAAGCAGTATTGAACTGAAGAGTTTGATCATGGCTCAGATTGAACGCTGGCGGCAGGCCTAACACATGCAAGTCGAGCGGATGACGGGAGCTTGCTCCTTGATTCAGCGGCGGACGGGTGAGTAATGCCTAGGAATCTGCCTGGTAGTGGGGGACAACGTTTCGAAAGGAACGCTAATACCGCATACGTCCTACGGGAGAAAGCAGGGGACCTTCGGGCCTTGCGCTATCAGATGAGCCTAGGTCGGATTAGCTAGTTGGTGAGGTAATGGCTCACCAAGGCGACGATCCGTAACTGGTCTGAGAGGATGATCAGTCACACTGGAACTGAGACACGGTCCAGACTCCTACGGGAGGCAGCAGTGGGGAATATTGGACAATGGGCGAAAGCCTGATCCAGCCATGCCGCGTGTGTGAAGAAGGTCTTCGGATTGTAAAGCACTTTAAGTTGGGAGGAAGGGCAGTAAGCTAATACCTTGCTGTTTTGACGTTACCGACAGAATAAGCACCGGCTAACTCTGTGCCAGCAGCCGCGGTAATACAGAGGGTGCAAGCGTTAATCGGAATTACTGGGCGTAAAGCGCGCGTAGGTGGTTCGTTAAGTTGGATGTGAAAGCCCCGGGCTCAACCTGGGAACTGCATCCAAAACTGGCGAGCTAGAGTACGGTAGAGGGTGGTGGAATTTCCTGTGTAGCGGTGAAATGCGTAGATATAGGAAGGAACACCAGTGGCGAAGGCGACCACCTGGACTGATACTGACACTGAGGTGCGAAAGCGTGGGGAGCAAACAGGATTAGATACCCTGGTAGTCCACGCCGTAAACGATGTCAACTAGCCGTTGGAATCCTTGAGATTTTAGTGGCGCAGCTAACGCATTAAGTTGACCGCCTGGGGAGTACGGCCGCAAGGTTAAAACTCAAATGAATTGACGGGGGCCCGCACAAGCGGTGGAGCATGTGGTTTAATTCGAAGCAACGCGAAGAACCTTACCAGGCCTTGACATGCAGAGAACTTTCCAGAGATGGATTGGTGCCTTCGGGAACTCTGACACAGGTGCTGCATGGCTGTCGTCAGCTCGTGTCGTGAGATGTTGGGTTAAGTCCCGTAACGAGCGCAACCCTTGTCCTTAGTTACCAGCACGTTATGGTGGGCACTCTAAGGAGACTGCCGGTGACAAACCGGAGGAAGGTGGGGATGACGTCAAGTCATCATGGCCCTTACGGCCTGGGCTACACACGTGCTACAATGGTCGGTACAGAGGGTTGCCAAGCCGCGAGGTGGAGCTAATCTCACAAAACCGATCGTAGTCCGGATCGCAGTCTGCAACTCGACTGCGTGAAGTCGGAATCGCTAGTAATCGCGAATCAGAATGTCGCGGTGAATACGTTCCCGGGCCTTGTACACACCGCCCGTCACACCATGGGAGTGGGTTGCACCAGAAGTAGCTAGTCTAACCTTCGGGAGGACGGTTACCACGGTGTGATTCATGACTGGGGTGAAGTCGTAACAAGGTAGCCGTAGGGGAACCTGCGGCTGGATCACCTCCTTAATCGACGACATCAGCCTGCTGATGAGCTCCCACACGAATTGCTTGATTCTTTGTATAAAGACGATGCTGTAACGCGACCCTGTTATAGGTCTGTAGCTCAGTTGGTTAGAGCGCACCCCTGATAAGGGTGAGGTCGGCAGTTCAAATCTGCCCAGACCTACCAATTACTTGGTGCGGCCTAGAACACACGGGGCCATAGCTCAGCTGGGAGAGCGCCTGCCTTGCACGCAGGAGGTCAGCGGTTCGATCCCGCTTGGCTCCACCACTCTTTCAGGTTGTACAGCTGCTCAGAACTTAGAAATGAACATTCAGATCGAATGTTGATTTCTGACTTTTGTCAGATCGTTCTTTAAAAATTCGGATATGTGATAGATAGACTGACACGCACTTTCACTGGTGTGATGTCAGGCTAAGGTAAAATTTGTGAGTTCTGCTCTTAATTGAGCAACATGCGAATTTTCGGCGAATGTCGTCTTCACAGTATAACCAGATTGCTTGGGGTTATATGGTCAAGTGAAGAAGCGCATACGGTGGATGCCTTGGCAGTCAGAGGCGATGAAAGACGTGGTAGCCTGCGATAAGCTTTGGGGAGTCGGCAAACAGACTGTGATCCAGAGATCTCTGAATGGGGGAACCCAGCCAGCATAAGCTGGTTATCTTGTACTGAATACATAGGTGCAAGAGGCGAACCAGGGGAACTGAAACATCTAAGTACCCTGAGGAAAAGAAATCAACCGAGATTCCCTTAGTAGTGGCGAGCGAACGGGGACCAGCCCTTAAGTTGATTTGAGATTAGTGGAACGCTCTGGAAAGTGCGGCCATAGTGGGTGATAGCCCCGTACACGAAAATCTCTTATCAATGAAATCGAGTAGGACGGAGCACGAGAAACTTTGTCTGAACATGGGGGGACCATCCTCCAAGGCTAAATACTACTGACTGACCGATAGTGAACCAGTACCGTGAGGGAAAGGCGAAAAGAACCCCGGAGAGGGGAGTGAAATAGAACCTGAAACCGTATGCGTACAAGCAGTGGGAGCCTACTTTGTTAGGTGACTGCGTACCTTTTGTATAATGGGTCAGCGACTTATATTCAGTGGCGAGCTTAACCGAATAGGGGAGGCGTAGCGAAAGCGAGTCTTAATAGGGCGTTTAGTCGCTGGGTATAGACCCGAAACCGGGCGATCTATCCATGGGCAGGTTGAAGGTTAGGTAACACTGACTGGAGGACCGAACCGACTACCGTTGAAAAGTTAGCGGATGACCTGTGGATCGGAGTGAAAGGCTAATCAAGCTCGGAGATAGCTGGTTCTCCTCGAAAGCTATTTAGGTAGCGCCTCATGTATCACTCCAGGGGGTAGAGCACTGTTTCGGCTAGGGGGTCATCCCGACTTACCAAACCGATGCAAACTCCGAATACCTGGAAGTGCCGAGCATGGGAGACACACGGCGGGTGCTAACGTCCGTCGTGAAAAGGGAAACAACCCAGACCGTCAGCTAAGGTCCCAAAGTCATGGTTAAGTGGGAAACGATGTGGGAAGGCTTAGACAGCTAGGAGGTTGGCTTAGAAGCAGCCATCCTTTAAAGAAAGCGTAATAGCTCACTAGTCGAGTCGGCCTGCGCGGAAGATGTAACGGGGCTCAAACCATGCACCGAAGCTACGGGTGTCATCTTTGATGACGCGGTAGAGGAGCGTTCTGTAAGCCTGTGAAGGTGAGTTGAGAAGCTTGCTGGAGGTATCAGAAGTGCGAATGCTGACATGAGTAACGACAATGGGAGTGAAAAACTCCCACGCCGAAAGACCAAGGTTTCCTGCGCAACGTTAATCGACGCAGGGTTAGTCGGTCCCTAAGGCGAGGCTGAAAAGCGTAGTCGATGGAAAACAGGTTAATATTCCTGTACTTCCAGTTATTGCGATGGAGGGACGGAGAAGGCTAGGCCAGCTTGGCGTTGGTTGTCCAAGTTTAAGGTGGTAGGCTGAGATCTTAGGCAAATCCGGGATCTTAAGGCCGAGAGCTGATGACGAGTTGCCTTTAGGCGACGAAGTGGTTGATGCCATGCTTCCAAGAAAAGCTCCTAAGCTTCAGATAACTGGGAACCGTACCCCAAACCGACACAGGTGGTCGGGTAGAGAATACCAAGGCGCTTGAGAGAACTCGGGTGAAGGAACTAGGCAAAATGGCACCGTAACTTCGGGAGAAGGTGCGCCGACGAGGGTGAAGGACTTGCTCCGTAAGCCCATGTCGGTCGAAGATACCAGGCCGCTGCGACTGTTTATTAAAAACACAGCACTCTGCAAACACGAAAGTGGACGTATAGGGTGTGACGCCTGCCCGGTGCCGGAAGGTTAATTGATGGGGTTAGCGCAAGCGAAGCTCTTGATCGAAGCCCCGGTAAACGGCGGCCGTAACTATAACGGTCCTAAGGTAGCGAAATTCCTTGTCGGGTAAGTTCCGACCTGCACGAATGGCGTAACGATGGCGGCGCTGTCTCCACCCGAGACTCAGTGAAATTGAAATCGCTGTGAAGATGCAGTGTATCCGCGGCTAGACGGAAAGACCCCGTGAACCTTTACTATAGCTTTGCACTGGACTTTGAATTTGCTTGTGTAGGATAGGTGGGAGGCTTTGAAGTGGGGACGCCAGTTCTCATGGAGCCATTCTTGAAATACCACCCTGGCAACTTTGAGGTTCTAACTCAGGTCCGTTATCCGGATCGAGGACAGTGTATGGTGGGTAGTTTGACTGGGGCGGTCTCCTCCCAAAGAGTAACGGAGGAGTACGAAGGTGCGCTCAGACCGGTCGGAAATCGGTCGCAGAGTATAAAGGCAAAAGCGCGCTTGACTGCGAGACAAACACGTCGAGCAGGTACGAAAGTAGGTCTTAGTGATCCGGTGGTTCTGTATGGAAGGGCCATCGCTCAACGGATAAAAGGTACTCCGGGGATAACAGGCTGATACCGCCCAAGAGTTCATATCGACGGCGGTGTTTGGCACCTCGATGTCGGCTCATCACATCCTGGGGCTGAAGCCGGTCCCAAGGGTATGGCTGTTCGCCATTTAAAGTGGTACGCGAGCTGGGTTTAGAACGTCGTGAGACAGTTCGGTCCCTATCTGCCGTGGACGTTTGAGATTTGAGAGGGGCTGCTCCTAGTACGAGAGGACCGGAGTGGACGAACCTCTGGTGTTCCGGTTGTCACGCCAGTGGCATTGCCGGGTAGCTATGTTCGGAAGAGATAACCGCTGAAAGCATCTAAGCGGGAAACTTGCCTCAAGATGAGATCTCACTGGAACCTTGAGTTCCCTAAAGGGCCGTCGAAGACTACGACGTTGATAGGTTGGGTGTGTAAGCGCTGTGAGGCGTTGAGCTAACCAATACTAATTGCCCGTGAGGCTTGACCATATAACACCCAAGCAATTTGCCGACGCAGATTGCGGTGGTGAAGACGAAACGACCGAAAGTTCGCAAGACCACAAATTCACATATCCGAATTGGCCAAGAGTGTTTACACGACATTCTGGCAACAGAATTTCTTGACGACCATAGAGCATTGGAACCACCTGATCCCATCCCGAACTCAGCAGTGAAACGATGCATCGCCGATGGTAGTGTGGGGTTTCCCCATGTGAGAGTAGGTCATCGTCAAGATTCATTTCGCAAAACCCCTATCTGCGTGAGCAGGTAGGGGTTTTGTCTTTAAGTAGAAGCAGATGCTTCGTCCTGGACAGCCGATGGGCTGGCAAGGAAAAGGGGGTTGACAGCATTTCTGGATGCTGTATTATTCGCCTCCCGCTACGAGAGATCGCAGCGAGTTAAGTGTTTGAAGCTAAACGAGTTTCTCGCAAAAAACTTCAAAATAAACGCTTGACAGTAAATGAGGAAAGCGTAGAATGCGCGCCTCGGTTGAGACGAAACGCTCTTAGCCAAACGCTCTTTAACAAATCGAATCAAGCAATTCGTGTGGGTGCTTGTGAGTACGGACTGATAGTCACAAAGATTATCAGCATCACAAGTGACCATGCGAGAAATCACATAGTCATTTGAGATTGCTGAGCCAAGTTTAGGGTTTCTTAAAAACCCAAGCAGTATTGAACTGAAGAGTTTGATCATGGCTCAGATTGAACGCTGGCGGCAGGCCTAACACATGCAAGTCGAGCGGATGACGGGAGCTTGCTCCTTGATTCAGCGGCGGACGGGTGAGTAATGCCTAGGAATCTGCCTGGTAGTGGGGGACAACGTTTCGAAAGGAACGCTAATACCGCATACGTCCTACGGGAGAAAGCAGGGGACCTTCGGGCCTTGCGCTATCAGATGAGCCTAGGTCGGATTAGCTAGTTGGTGAGGTAATGGCTCACCAAGGCGACGATCCGTAACTGGTCTGAGAGGATGATCAGTCACACTGGAACTGAGACACGGTCCAGACTCCTACGGGAGGCAGCAGTGGGGAATATTGGACAATGGGCGAAAGCCTGATCCAGCCATGCCGCGTGTGTGAAGAAGGTCTTCGGATTGTAAAGCACTTTAAGTTGGGAGGAAGGGCAGTAAGCTAATACCTTGCTGTTTTGACGTTACCGACAGAATAAGCACCGGCTAACTCTGTGCCAGCAGCCGCGGTAATACAGAGGGTGCAAGCGTTAATCGGAATTACTGGGCGTAAAGCGCGCGTAGGTGGTTCGTTAAGTTGGATGTGAAAGCCCCGGGCTCAACCTGGGAACTGCATCCAAAACTGGCGAGCTAGAGTACGGTAGAGGGTGGTGGAATTTCCTGTGTAGCGGTGAAATGCGTAGATATAGGAAGGAACACCAGTGGCGAAGGCGACCACCTGGACTGATACTGACACTGAGGTGCGAAAGCGTGGGGAGCAAACAGGATTAGATACCCTGGTAGTCCACGCCGTAAACGATGTCAACTAGCCGTTGGAATCCTTGAGATTTTAGTGGCGCAGCTAACGCATTAAGTTGACCGCCTGGGGAGTACGGCCGCAAGGTTAAAACTCAAATGAATTGACGGGGGCCCGCACAAGCGGTGGAGCATGTGGTTTAATTCGAAGCAACGCGAAGAACCTTACCAGGCCTTGACATGCAGAGAACTTTCCAGAGATGGATTGGTGCCTTCGGGAACTCTGACACAGGTGCTGCATGGCTGTCGTCAGCTCGTGTCGTGAGATGTTGGGTTAAGTCCCGTAACGAGCGCAACCCTTGTCCTTAGTTACCAGCACGTTATGGTGGGCACTCTAAGGAGACTGCCGGTGACAAACCGGAGGAAGGTGGGGATGACGTCAAGTCATCATGGCCCTTACGGCCTGGGCTACACACGTGCTACAATGGTCGGTACAGAGGGTTGCCAAGCCGCGAGGTGGAGCTAATCTCACAAAACCGATCGTAGTCCGGATCGCAGTCTGCAACTCGACTGCGTGAAGTCGGAATCGCTAGTAATCGCGAATCAGAATGTCGCGGTGAATACGTTCCCGGGCCTTGTACACACCGCCCGTCACACCATGGGAGTGGGTTGCACCAGAAGTAGCTAGTCTAACCTTCGGGAGGACGGTTACCACGGTGTGATTCATGACTGGGGTGAAGTCGTAACAAGGTAGCCGTAGGGGAACCTGCGGCTGGATCACCTCCTTAATCGACGACATCAGCCTACTGATGAGCTCCCACACGAATTGCTTGATTCTTTGTATAAAGACGATGCTGTAACGCGACCCTGTTATAGGTCTGTAGCTCAGTTGGTTAGAGCGCACCCCTGATAAGGGTGAGGTCGGCAGTTCAAATCTGCCCAGACCTACCAATTACTTGGTGCGGCCTAGAACACACGGGGCCATAGCTCAGCTGGGAGAGCGCCTGCCTTGCACGCAGGAGGTCAGCGGTTCGATCCCGCTTGGCTCCACCACTCTTTCAGGTTGTACAGCTGCTCAGAACTTAGAAATGAACATTCAGATCGAATGTTGATTTCTGACTTTTGTCAGATCGTTCTTTAAAAATTCGGATATGTGATAGATAGACTGACACGCACTTTCACTGGTGTGATGTCAGGCTAAGGTAAAATTTGTGAGTTCTGCTCTTAATTGAGCAACATGCGAATTTTCGGCGAATGTCGTCTTCACAGTATAACCAGATTGCTTGGGGTTATATGGTCAAGTGAAGAAGCGCATACGGTGGATGCCTTGGCAGTCAGAGGCGATGAAAGACGTGGTAGCCTGCGATAAGCTTTGGGGAGTCGGCAAACAGACTGTGATCCAGAGATCTCTGAATGGGGGAACCCAGCCAGCATAAGCTGGTTATCTTGTACTGAATACATAGGTGCAAGAGGCGAACCAGGGGAACTGAAACATCTAAGTACCCTGAGGAAAAGAAATCAACCGAGATTCCCTTAGTAGTGGCGAGCGAACGGGGACCAGCCCTTAAGTTGATTTGAGATTAGTGGAACGCTCTGGAAAGTGCGGCCATAGTGGGTGATAGCCCCGTACACGAAAATCTCTTATCAATGAAATCGAGTAGGACGGAGCACGAGAAACTTTGTCTGAACATGGGGGGACCATCCTCCAAGGCTAAATACTACTGACTGACCGATAGTGAACCAGTACCGTGAGGGAAAGGCGAAAAGAACCCCGGAGAGGGGAGTGAAATAGAACCTGAAACCGTATGCGTACAAGCAGTGGGAGCCTACTTTGTTAGGTGACTGCGTACCTTTTGTATAATGGGTCAGCGACTTATATTCAGTGGCGAGCTTAACCGAATAGGGGAGGCGTAGCGAAAGCGAGTCTTAATAGGGCGTTTAGTCGCTGGGTATAGACCCGAAACCGGGCGATCTATCCATGGGCAGGTTGAAGGTTAGGTAACACTGACTGGAGGACCGAACCGACTACCGTTGAAAAGTTAGCGGATGACCTGTGGATCGGAGTGAAAGGCTAATCAAGCTCGGAGATAGCTGGTTCTCCTCGAAAGCTATTTAGGTAGCGCCTCATGTATCACTCCAGGGGGTAGAGCACTGTTTCGGCTAGGGGGTCATCCCGACTTACCAAACCGATGCAAACTCCGAATACCTGGAAGTGCCGAGCATGGGAGACACACGGCGGGTGCTAACGTCCGTCGTGAAAAGGGAAACAACCCAGACCGTCAGCTAAGG
Organism: Pseudomonas sp. NyZ480; assembly: GCF_029537255.1. NCBI lineage: Bacteria > Pseudomonadati > Pseudomonadota > Gammaproteobacteria > Pseudomonadales > Pseudomonadaceae > Pseudomonas > Pseudomonas sp. NyZ480. The sequence continues at coordinate 136,221 of NZ_CP120626.1, forward strand.
TCCCAAAGTCATGGTTAAGTGGGAAACGATGTGGGAAGGCTTAGACAGCTAGGAGGTTGGCTTAGAAGCAGCCATCCTTTAAAGAAAGCGTAATAGCTCACTAGTCGAGTCGGCCTGCGCGGAAGATGTAACGGGGCTCAAACCATGCACCGAAGCTACGGGTGTCATCTTTGATGACGCGGTAGAGGAGCGTTCTGTAAGCCTGTGAAGGTGAGTTGAGAAGCTTGCTGGAGGTATCAGAAGTGCGAATGCTGACATGAGTAACGACAATGGGAGTGAAAAACTCCCACGCCGAAAGACCAAGGTTTCCTGCGCAACGTTAATCGACGCAGGGTTAGTCGGTCCCTAAGGCGAGGCTGAAAAGCGTAGTCGATGGAAAACAGGTTAATATTCCTGTACTTCCAGTTATTGCGATGGAGGGACGGAGAAGGCTAGGCCAGCTTGGCGTTGGTTGTCCAAGTTTAAGGTGGTAGGCTGAGATCTTAGGCAAATCCGGGATCTTAAGGCCGAGAGCTGATGACGAGTTGCCTTTAGGCGACGAAGTGGTTGATGCCATGCTTCCAAGAAAAGCTCCTAAGCTTCAGATAACTGGGAACCGTACCCCAAACCGACACAGGTGGTCGGGTAGAGAATACCAAGGCGCTTGAGAGAACTCGGGTGAAGGAACTAGGCAAAATGGCACCGTAACTTCGGGAGAAGGTGCGCCGACGAGGGTGAAGGACTTGCTCCGTAAGCCCATGTCGGTCGAAGATACCAGGCCGCTGCGACTGTTTATTAAAAACACAGCACTCTGCAAACACGAAAGTGGACGTATAGGGTGTGACGCCTGCCCGGTGCCGGAAGGTTAATTGATGGGGTTAGCGCAAGCGAAGCTCTTGATCGAAGCCCCGGTAAACGGCGGCCGTAACTATAACGGTCCTAAGGTAGCGAAATTCCTTGTCGGGTAAGTTCCGACCTGCACGAATGGCGTAACGATGGCGGCGCTGTCTCCACCCGAGACTCAGTGAAATTGAAATCGCTGTGAAGATGCAGTGTATCCGCGGCTAGACGGAAAGACCCCGTGAACCTTTACTATAGCTTTGCACTGGACTTTGAATTTGCTTGTGTAGGATAGGTGGGAGGCTTTGAAGTGGGGACGCCAGTTCTCATGGAGCCATTCTTGAAATACCACCCTGGCAACTTTGAGGTTCTAACTCAGGTCCGTTATCCGGATCGAGGACAGTGTATGGTGGGTAGTTTGACTGGGGCGGTCTCCTCCCAAAGAGTAACGGAGGAGTACGAAGGTGCGCTCAGACCGGTCGGAAATCGGTCGCAGAGTATAAAGGCAAAAGCGCGCTTGACTGCGAGACAAACACGTCGAGCAGGTACGAAAGTAGGTCTTAGTGATCCGGTGGTTCTGTATGGAAGGGCCATCGCTCAACGGATAAAAGGTACTCCGGGGATAACAGGCTGATACCGCCCAAGAGTTCATATCGACGGCGGTGTTTGGCACCTCGATGTCGGCTCATCACATCCTGGGGCTGAAGCCGGTCCCAAGGGTATGGCTGTTCGCCATTTAAAGTGGTACGCGAGCTGGGTTTAGAACGTCGTGAGACAGTTCGGTCCCTATCTGCCGTGGACGTTTGAGATTTGAGAGGGGCTGCTCCTAGTACGAGAGGACCGGAGTGGACGAACCTCTGGTGTTCCGGTTGTCACGCCAGTGGCATTGCCGGGTAGCTATGTTCGGAAGAGATAACCGCTGAAAGCATCTAAGCGGGAAACTTGCCTCAAGATGAGATCTCACTGGAACCTTGAGTTCCCTAAAGGGCCGTCGAAGACTACGACGTTGATAGGTTGGGTGTGTAAGCGCTGTGAGGCGTTGAGCTAACCAATACTAATTGCCCGTGAGGCTTGACCATATAACACCCAAGCAATTTGCCGACGCAGATTGCGGTGGTGAAGACGAAACGACCGAAAGTTCGCAAGACCACAAATTCACATATCCGAATTGGCCAAGAGTGTTTACACGACATTCTGGCAACAGAATTTCTTGACGACCATAGAGCATTGGAACCACCTGATCCCATCCCGAACTCAGTAGTGAAACGATGCATCGCCGATGGTAGTGTGGGGTTTCCCCATGTGAGAGTAGGTCATCGTCAAGATTCATTTCGCAAAACCCCTATCTGCGCGAGCAGGTAGGGGTTTTGTCTTTAAGTAGAAGTTATAGATTTTCGCTGAAGCGTCCGCAGGACGGATCGGCACACAGAATTTCTTGACGACCATAGAGCATTGGAACCACCTGATCCCATCCCGAACTCAGCAGTGAAACGATGCATCGCCGATGGTAGTGTGGGGTTTCCCCATGTGAGAGTAGGTCATCGTCAAGATTCAAATCCAGAGCCCCTGTCTGCGTTGCAGACAGGGGCTTTGTCCTTTTTGGCTTATCGTCACGTCAATTGCTAAGCGCTTCAGGTGAGCACACTTAGCGGGCCGTTTGCTTGTCCAGGTAGGCCCTGATCACACGAGCGGCTGTATTGAGGTGCTTTTCCAGCACCGTGACCGCTTCGTCCACCAGCTTGTCGCTGGCCGCATCGACCAAGGCGTTGTGATCATCCTGGGTCAATTTGCCCAGCCCCATCGAAGACAGATGGAAGCGCAGGAAGCGTTCTTCTTCGTTGAGTTCATTCTCGATCAGCCGCAGCAGTTTTTGGTTCGGCGCCTTGTTGTACAGTGCCATGTGGAGCAGCCGATTGAGACGACCGATTTCGGCGTGGCTGGTTTCGCTTTCCAATTGCTGGATATACCCACGGGCCTGAGCAATGTCATCGGCATTGAGCAGGGGGATCGACTGGCGCAATGCCTCGGATTCCAACAGTACCCGCAGTTCGTAGGTATCGACTGCATCTTCACCGATCAAGGGCGCAACCACGGCCCCTTTATGCATTTCCACCTTGAGCAGGGACTGCGCTTCCAACTGACGTAAAGCTTCACGCACTGGCATGCGGCTGACACCGAACAGGGTCGCGAGCTCCTGTTGGCGCAGGGCTGTTCCCGGAGGCAAACGACCGTCTAGGATGGCACTGCGCAAGCGTTCTTCGATCATGCTACGGGCCAGGTGTGCTGGTACCTGTTCGCTGGCCAGCACTTTGCTCAGTTTGAATTTCTCGGCCACGCGAAGTCTGCCTCGACGATTAAAGTTGGATCCAATTACACTAGTGACGAGCAAGGAGGCTTGTCAAACCACTGCCCACACAGCAGGGAGCGCCCCAAAACCGCGGGTATGGTGGAGCAAGTCGCCTACCAAAGAAAGCAATACACATATCGAGTTAACAATAAAGTTAGATTAGCCCGACTATCGGCATCGTGATTGCATCGCGCCATTGTCTTTTGCCTTGGCAGGCCGCACCATCGCTGCATTAGGCTGGCCTGAACAGGTCTTCGCAGTGGCGATATCCTGGATACTTAAAACCGTCTTGCGTTGTTTCGGCCTTGCCACGTTGCTGGGGGGCTTGTTGCTGGGCGCTCTGCACGCCGACTGGGATTTCTCCCAGATCAGCCGCAAGTCTCAGGCGCTCTACGGCCCCCTGGGTGCCGGAAAGGCCCGTATCGATGCCTGGCAGCAGTTGATGGCCACACAACAGCAGGGCAGTGAGCTTGAGCGGTTGCAGGTGGTCAATCGCTTCTTCAACCAGCAGTTGCGTTACGTCGAAGACATCGACTTGTGGCGTGAGGTCGATTATTGGGCAACGCCCATTCAGGCCTTGATCAAAGGCGCTGGCGATTGTGAGGACTACGCTATCGCCAAGTACTTCAGCCTACGGCGTATGGGCATCCCCAGTGAAAAGCTGCGCATCACTTACGTCAAAGCCTTGCGGCAGAACAGGGCTCACATGGTCCTGACCTATTATTCAAGCCCACAGGCCCAGCCGCTGGTACTCGATAGCCTGATGGATGCCATCAAGCCGGCGAGCCAGCGTCCTGACCTGTTACCGGTGTATGCCTTCAACGGCGAGGGCCTGTGGCTGACCGGTACCACGGGCAACAAGAAGGTAGGGGATACCAAGCGCTTGTCGCGTTGGCAGGATCTGTTGAAAAAAATGCAGGCCGAAGGGTTCCCGGCCGAACCGGTTTACTGAGGGAGCGCAGATGTCACTGTTCAAACAATTGCTGTTGGCCATTTGCTTGTTCCTGGTGGTCGCTTTCAGTGGAAGCTTCGTGGTCAGCCTGGAAAGCTCGCGCAGCCAGTACGTCAACCAGTTGCGTTCACACGCGCAGGATGCAGCCACTGCATTGGCCTTGTCGCTGACACCCAATATCGACGACCCTGCGATGGTCGAGCTGATGGTCAGCTCGATTTTCGACAGTGGCTACTACGCAAGCATCAAAGTTATCGATCTGGACTCCAACGCCACCTTGGTCGAGCGCCACGCCGAGCCCGACAGCAGTGGTGTGCCGAGCTGGTTCGTGCGCATGATTGGCCTAGAACCCGCAGGTGGGGATGCCATCGTCAGCCGCGGCTGGCAGCAGGCCGCGCGCGTCGAGGTGGTGAGCCACCCCATGTTCGCCGTCGCCAAGCTCTGGCAGAGTGCGTTAGGCAGCCTTGGCTGGTTGTTGCTGTGTGGTGCGGCTAGTGCGGTGCTTGGCGCGTTGTTGCTGCGTCGGCAACTGCGACCGTTGGACTACATGGTGGAGCAGTCCCATGCCATTGCCCGCCGCGAGTTCCTCACCTCGCCGCTGCCACGTACCCCAGAATTGCGCCGTGTGGTGCAGGCCATGAACCAGATGGTCGAGAAGCTCAAGGCATTGTTCACCGAACAGGCCGAGCGAAGCGAGCGACTCCGAGCAGAGTCATACCAGGACAGCCTCACTGGCTTGTCCAATAGACGCTATTTCGAAATGCAGCTCAATGCCAAGGTGAGCAACCTTGAGGAAGCCCGAGCCGGCTATCTGTTGTTGCTTCGAGTGCAGGATCTTGCAGGCCTCAATGCCCGATTGGGTGGCCAGCGGACGGACCAGTTGCTGCAGGCGGTGGGTGAGCACCTGCGCCGTACCTGTGCCGGTTTTCCCGAAACCAAAGACCTGATTTCTCGCAGCCGTGGAGGCGAATTCGCCGTGCTTGCACCAGGCATGGTGCATGAAGAGGCGGTGAAGCTGGCCCAGGCACTCGAAGCTTCGTTGCACAGTCTGCATGACACTGGGGCCAGCGATGTCGCTCCGGTCGCCTGTATCGGCTTGGCACCCTACACCCCAGGCGATGCACCGCAGGCACTGCTAACACTGGCGGACGAGGCCCTGGCAAGGGCTGAGAACCAACCGACACCGGGCTGGGTGTGCCTTGAGCAGGGCGCGGCGGCCGTGGCCGGGGACAGCCAGCACGACTGGCACTCGCGCCTGGACAAGGCCTTCGTCAACGGCCATTTCGAATTGTTCTTCCAGCCCGTGGTGGACTGCCAATCCACTGAAGTAGTGCTGCACCATAAAGTTATTTCCCGACTTGACGACGGGCGTGGCGAAGCACTGACGGCGGGCCGTTTCCTGCCCTGGCTTGAGCGCTTTGGCTGGATGGCCCGGCTGGATCTGCTGATGCTGGAGAAAGTGCTCGCCCACCTGCGTGGCCATGACCAGGTGCTGGCGCTGAACCTGTCCGGGGCAACCCTGGCCGACCCCGAAGCACTGAGGCGAGTCTATGAGCTTCTGGGCCAGAACGTTGCATTAGGGCCACGGCTGATCTTCGAGATCGGAGAGGAGCAACTGCCCGAACAATCGATGCTCGAGCAATTGACCCGGCGCCTGCGTGGGTTGGGCTTCGGCCTCGCGTTACAGCGCTTTGGCGGACGTTTCAGCATGATTGGCAACCTGGCTAATCTGGGCCTTGCCTACCTCAAGGTGGACGGAAGCTACATCCGCAACATCGACCAGGAACAGCACAAGCGCCTGTTCATCGAAGCCATCCAGCGGGCGGCGCATGGCATCGACTTGCCACTGATCGCCGAGCGGGTAGAGACGGAAGGGGAACTGAGCGTCCTGCGAGAAATGGGGGTAGAGGGCGTTCAAGGACAACTGGTGGGCGAACCTGCGCCCTGGCGATGAGTACACGGGCATCCTAGGAGCCGGCTTGCCGGCGATTGGGCCAGCAAAGACAGCGGCTCCTGCATCCCACCCGCCCTCAGATCAACCCACCTTCGCTTTCCTCCTCGATCAGGTTGTTCAGGCTGCCCAATGCCCTACGGGCCGTTGAGCGGTTGAGCAGCTTGGCCTGGGCGCCGACGGGCAGGTCGGTGATGCTGATCACCCCCTTGGTGGTCAGCACCTCGATCAGGTCCTCGAGCACCCGGATCATGTCCAGATCACTCTGCTTGAGTTGCTTGAGGCTGTTTTCGACGACGTCGTCGGCAAACCACTCCTGGATCTCGGCATGGTCGGCCGGGAGGATTTCCGCGAAGCCCTCGAAGGGGGCGGCCTCGACCCGCAGCAACTCCCCTTCACTGTCGCGTTGCACGTAGAACATGGCATCCGTCCTCGTCACTTGGGTTCCTTAACGGTTGAGCTATGCGCAGCTTAGGCAAAGTTCCCGAGCTGCGCCTGCCGGTCAGTTATTGGAATTGTCGATCTTGATGGTCGGGTCGGCACCGCTTATGAGCGAATTGATCGTGGTGTTGGACAAGTTGACCCCTTCCAGCTTGATCGAGACATCGGCATTGGCCAGCCCCCCGGCAGCATTGAGCTTGCCCTCCGTACTGATTTGCAGGGTCGACTCACCGCCAACGGTGGTGATCTTCAGGTAGTTGTCGATCGTCGATCCACGCTCCCCCTGCAGAAGGTCGCTCAGGTCAAGACGGTCGCCCTCGCTCATTTTGAAGTCCTTGATCACATCCTGGCCGATGTCGCCGAGCTTCCAGACGAAGGTGTCCGCGCCGGCGCCGCCGCTGAGGATGTCGTTACCCTTGCCGCCGGTCAGGGCATCATTGCCGGCTCCGCCAAACAGCAGGTCGTTGCCGTCGCCCCCCAGCAGGGTGTCGTTACCCGCGCCGCCCAGGAGGATGTCATTGCCCTTGCCGCCATCGAGGTAGTCGTTCCCGCCCTGGCCGAAGATGATGTCGTTGCCAGCACCTCCCATCAATGTATCGGCACCGTCGTTGGCGCGGGAGATATCGAACTCGGAGTAATGCTCGGAAACGTACTTGTGCATCGTTCGCGCATCCACGTCGCCCGCATCCACACCGAGCTTGAGGGCAACATAGGTCTGGATCGCTTCCACGCCGGTGCCAGGGATCGAGTCGAAGGTGACAAGGTCACCGAAGATGATGTCGTGGCCATCGCCGCCATCGACTCTGTCCGAGCCGGGCTGTGTCACTTCGGTGTGGCCAAGGATGGCCTCCGCCAGTTTGCTGGGGTCGATGTTCGATTGCGGCGTCTTGTCCGAGTCGAAGGGTTTCAGATCGTTCGTATCGACGCCGCTGTTCAGGCCGATTGCCTCCACTACCGACAGCGCCGCGAGAATCTTGAAACTGTCGTTGGAGTTGTTCAACGTTGCATCATTGGTGGTGTTGCCAGTACCTGCGCGAGTCGACAGCTCATAGCCGCCATTGCCTTCGGCGCGAATCGTGCCGCTGGTCACGGTGTTCCACTTGTAGCTCCAGGTCAGTAGGTCGAAGCTGCCGCGCGTCTCGGCGGTCAGTTTGCCGCTGCTGTCGATCGATACCCGGTTGGTGGTGTCGAGCTGGTAGTTCGTGACAGTGTCACCAGCCTTGTAGTTGATGCTACTGAGGAAGGTATCGAGTTTCACGCTGCTGTTGGCCAGGTTCGGGTTGGCTTGCTCGCCGGTCTGGTAGTAGGTCGGTTGGCCGTCGGTGATGAAGAACGTCTGGTTGCTGCCAGTGTTGCCGGCATTCTTGAGATTCTGGAACCAGTTGGCGGTGGTCTTGAAGGCGTCCTCGTAGTTGGTGCCGCCCTCTGAGCTCATGGTGCCCAGGGCGTTGAGCAAGGTCTTGAGCCCGGTGTCATTGAGGGTAACCGAGATGGAACTCTTGACCTGCGTGGCGAAGTCCACCAACAGAATGTTCACCGTGCCCGATTGTGCACCCTTGACGCTGGCGGCCAAGGTCCGGAACACCGACTCCATGGAGGCTTTGGCGGCATCCACACCGGACGCCCCCATGCTGCCCGAGGTGTCGACGATGAATGCGATGTTGTAGTCCTTCCCCGCCACGACGTGCAGGCCTGTCACATCGGCGACGATGAGATCGTTGTTCACGGTACCGGTCGCGGTGTCGCTATCGGTACCCAGGTTGCTGGAGGTGTAGTTTTCCGGGTAGACGGTGACTTTAACCGAGCCTTCGTTGATGGCTTGGCTGCCTCCCACGCCTTCTTTGGAGGTGGAGGTGATCTTCACGTCGAACTGGCCAGAGTAGTAAGCCGGTGGCTTGATCGCCAGACTGCCCAGGTTCCAGCCAGTGACATCGACCGCCGTTGCACCCACGGTGATGCTGTGTCCCGCGTTGTCGCTCACCACCGAACCTGCCGGAATCCCGGCAAGCTTGACGCTCAAGGTTTCCGAACCGTCGGTATCGGTCAGGCTGGTGCTGATGCCCACCAGCTTGACGCTGCCGTTCTCTGGCCCTTCATTGAGCTTGTAGCCATCGTAGTAACCCTGGCCATTGCTGCCATGCAGGTCAGACACCGTCACCCCGGCGTTAGCCAACTCGGTGACGTTGGGGTACATCGGGATAGTCGCACTGTTGAAGTCGCCGACCGAACCGTTGCCGACCTTGATGTTGATGTCGTAGCTGCCTGGCCCGGCCTGGTTGGCGTGGTAGATCTCCAGGGTGTAGTAGCCGCTAGCGCTGGGTGTAAAGCTGCCCGAGACATTTCCGCCCGCACCCCAGGTGGCGGTGACCACCGTCTTGCCGCCGATATTGACCAGCAGACTGTCATCAGCCGTGCCGCTGAAGGTATAGGTCTTGCCGGCTTCCAGATAGATCAGGCCCGAAGTTTTCGAGCCGGACTGGGCGGCGACGCTGGCCTCGGACTGCACATTGGTCGTGGTTTCGCTCTTGCTCGCACTGCCGGAGTTGGCGAACACGGATTTCAACGCATCACCGGTGATACCGTTGCCGCTGTTGGTCAAGCCGGTGAGGGTGTTCCAGGTTTCTTTGGTCAGGCCTAGGGAGTTGACGTTGTTGTTGCCAATGTTCAGCTCAGGTTTGTCGGCGACGGGTGTGATGTCCACCTTCAGCGTCGCCTCGCTACCTGGGCTGCTGCCGTCGGTGGGCTTGTATTTGACCTGGGCATAATCGGCCTGCTTGTTGCCCACGCCGGAGCCGCCGTAGCCATCGGCCCCCGACTGATTGGTCAGCGGTACGAACTTGAGTTTGCCTGCAGCGATGTCTGCCTGGCTGATGGTCTGGTTGACCGTCACGTTCACCCAGGCCGTGCCGTTGAAGTACTTCAAGTTCCCGAGGTCAGGCAGCTTGGTGATAGTCACCCCAAGGTTTGCGGCGGAGCTGTCGACGTCGGTGATGTTGAAGTCACTCCAGTTCAGCACCAGATCGGTGTCCTCCGAGCCAGTGGCCGCCCCACCTATGGTGACTGGCGCATCGTTGACCGCAACCACATTGACCGTGGTGGTGGCCGTGTTGGAAACGTTGACCCCATCGGTCACGGTAACGGTGATCACGCGGGGTGTAGTGCTTGGGTCGTCGCTGGTGTTGACGAAGGTGATGTTCTTGATGGCCTGCATGTAGTCTGCCAGCGACGCTGCACCGCTCAAGGTGAGCACCACTTTGCCGTCGGTCACGCTTGATGTGACGGTGATGCCGTTGACGCTGTTGCCGAGGTTGAGCGCATCGCCAGGCTGGCGATTGGTCAGGGTGACGGTAGCGCCGGTCAGTTGGCTGCTGTCGAAGTCGGTGATGGAGATGTCCAGGTCACTGATGGAATTGCCGTTGCCGTTCTCGGTGAAGGTGGTCTGGTAGTCCGCGCCGTTCTTGCCGCTGGAGTCGTTGGCATCGAGGTCCAGCACTGGGGCGGGTTCATAGATCTGGGTCGTGACACTGGATGCACCGGCGTTGATCACAAGGCCTTCGAAGTTGCCGCCTGTGGCTGAGTCGATCTTCACATTGATCTGTTCGGTGCCCTCATTGATGGCGTCCTTGAGGGTGGGGATAGTGAAGGTTGCCTGGGTGCTGTTGGCCTTGATCACCACAGTTGCGACGCCGGTGTAGTCGACGCCATTGGTCGCCGTACCGCTATAGCTCAGTTTGACGGTGACGTCAGTTTGCGGGGCATTGCTCAGGGTCAGGGTGTAGGTGGCATTGTTGCCCTCGGCCACTGCCGCGCTGCCGGAGATCCCTAGTGTGGTGTTGTTCAGGGTATCGGAAACGGCCGTGACCGCTGGCGCCGGGTTGACCACGAGGTTCTCGAAGTTGCCGCCACTGGTATTGGTGATCGTGGCACTGACTGGTCCAGCGTCGATGTAGACGTCATCGGAAGGTGCGGCCACCGTCACGCTGCCGGAGGATTGGTTGGCGCCGATGGTGATGGTCTGGCCGTTGCTCAGGGTTAAGGTAAGCGCGGTTTGCGCAGGGTTGGTCAGGGTCGCGGTATAGACGATCTGGCCGCCCTCTGTCACGGTAGGTGTGGCCGTCAATGTGACGGTGGTGGTCTCCTGTACATCGGTGACTGTACTGCTGACCGGGCTATTGTTTGCCACCAGGTTTTCGTAGTTGCCGCCGCTGACATTGCTGATGCTGTTGGTGACTGGCGCGTGTCCTTGGTAGACGTCGTTGGTCACGGCACCGGTGGCAGTACCGGAGCTTTGACCGACCGGGATGGTGATGGTTTGACCGTTGGCCAAGGTAACCACCACTGGACTACCGGTGACGGGGGCGCCGACGCTGGCGGTGTAGATAATGGTCCCGCCTTCGGCGACGCTTGGCGTGGCGGTCAGGGTGACCGTGGTGGTGTCTTGAACATCGGTGACGGTGGTGCTGACCGGTGCCGGATTGGCAACCAAGTTCTCGTAATTACCCCCGCTCACCCCGGTGATGCCGTTGGTGACTGGCGCGTGCCCTTGGTAGACGTCGTTGGTCACGGCACCGGTGGCGGTGCCGGAGCTTTGACCGACCGGGATGGTGATGGTCTGGCCGTTGGCCAGGGTGACCACAACCGGGCTACCGGTGACGGGAGCCCCCACACTCGCGGTGTAGACGATGGTCCCGCCTTCGGCGACGCTCGGCGTGGCGGTCAGGGTGACCGTGGTGGTGTCCTGCACATCGGTGACGGTGGTGCTGACCGGTGCCGGATTGGCGACCAAATTCTCGTAACTGCCACCGGAAACGCTGGTGATGCTGTTGGTGACCGGTGCCTGCCCTTGGTAGACGTCGTTGCTCACGGCGCCGGTGGCAGTACCGGAGCTTTGCCCGACCGGAATGGTAATGGTCTGGCCGTTGGCCAAGGTGACCAGGACCGGAGAACCTGACACTGGCGCATTGAGCGTGGCGGTGTAGATAATCGTCCCGCCTTCGGCGACGCTCGGCGTGGCGGTCAGGGTGACCGTGGTGGTGTCTTGAACATCGGTCACGGAGGTGCTGACCGGTGCCGGATTGGCGACCAGGTTCTCGTAACTGCCCCCGGAAACGCTGGTGATGCTGTTGGTGACTGGCGCGTGCCCTTGGTAGACGTCGTTGGTCACAGCACCGGTGGCCGTGCCGGAGCTTTGACCGACTGGGATGGTGATGGTCTGGCCGTTGGCCAGAGTGACCACAACCGGGGTGCCGGTGACGGGGACGCCGACGCTGGCGGTGTAGATGATGGTTCCACCCTCGGCCACCGAAGGGGTGGCGGTCAGGGTGACGGTGGTGGTGTCCTGAACATCGGTGACGGTGGTGCTGACCGGTGCCGGATTGGCGACCAAATTCTCGTAATTGCCCCCGGAAACGCTGGTGATGCTGTTGGTGACTGGTGCGTGCCCTTGGTAGACGTCGTTGGTCACAGCACCGGTGGCGGTGCCGGAGCTTTGACCGACTGGAATGGTGATGGTTTGACCGTTGGCCAAGGTCACCACCACTGGACTACCGGTGACGGGTGCACCTACAGAGGCGGTGTAAATAATCGTGCCACCCTCGGCCACCGATGGCGTGGCGGTAAGGGTGACGGTGGTGGTGTCCTGCACATCGGTGACGGTGGTGCTGACCGGTGCCGGATTGGCGACCAAATTCTCGTAATTGCCCCCGGAAACGCTGGTGATGCTGTTGGTGACTGGTGCGTGCCCTTGGTAGACGTCGTTGGTCACAGCACCGGTGGCGGTGCCGGAGCTTTGACCGACTGGAATGGTGATGGTTTGACCGTTGGCCAAGGTCACCACCACTGGACTACCGGTGACGGGTGCACCTACAGAGGCGGTGTAAATAATCGTGCCACCCTCGGCCACCGATGGCGTGGCGGTCAGGGTGACCGTGGTGGTGTCTTGAACATCGGTGACGGTGGTGCTCACCGGCGTCGGATTGGCGACCAGGTTCTCGTAGTTACCGCCACTCACCCCGGTGATGCTGTTGGTGACCGGTGCCTGCCCTTGGTAGACGTCGTTGGTTACGGCACCGGTGGCGGTGCCGGAGCTTTGCCCGACCGGAATGGTAATGGTCTGGCCGTTGGCCAAGGTGACCAGGACCGGCGAACCTGACACTGGCGCATTGAGCGTGGCGGTGTAGATGATCGTCCCGCCTTCGGCGACGCTCGGCGTGGCGGTCAGGGTGACCGTGGTGGTGTCTTGAACATCGGTCACGGAGGTGCTGACCGGTGCCGGATTGGCGACGAGGTTTTCGTAGTTGCCGCCGCTGACATTGCTGATGCTGTTGGTGACTGGCGCGTGCCCTTGGTAGACGTCGTTGGTCACGGCACCGGTGGCGGTGCCGGAGCTTTGGCCGACTGGAATGGTGATGGTTTGGCCGTTGGCCAGGGTGACCACCACTGGACTACCGGTGACGGGAGCCCCCACGCTGGCGGTGTAGACGATGGTCCCGCCTTCGACGACGCTCGGTGTGGCGGTTAGCGTGACGGTGGTGGTGTCCTGAACATCGGTGACGGTGGTGCTGACCGGTGCCGGATTGGCGACCAAATTCTCGTAATTGCCCCCGGAAACGTTGGTGATGCTGTTGATGACTGGCGCGTGCCCTTGGTAGACGTCGTTGCTCACGGCGCCGGTGGCAGTACCGGAGCTTTGGCCGACTGGAATGGTGATGGTTTGGCCGTTGGCCAGGGTGACCACCACTGGACTACCGGTGACGGGTGCACCTACAGAGGCGGTGTAAATAATCGTGCCACCCTCGGCCACCGAAGGGGTGGCGGTCAGGGTGACGGTGGTGGAGTCCTGAACATCGGTCACGGAGGTGCTGACCGGTGCCGGATTGGCGACCAAATTCTCGTAATTGCCCCCGCTCACCCCCGTGATGCTATTGCTGACTGGTGCGTGCCCTTGGTAGACGTCGTTGGTCACAGCACCGGTGGCGGTGCCGGAGCTTTGACCGATTGGAATGGTGATGGTCTGGCCGTTGGCCAGAGTGACCACAACGGGGCTGCCGGTGACCGGTGCGCCAACGCTCGCGGTGTAGATGATCGTGCCACCCTCGGCCACCGAAGGGGTGGCGGTCAGGGTGACGGTGGTGGTGTCCTGGACATCGGTGACTGTGGTGCTCACCGGTGCCGGATCGGCGACCAGATTCTCGTAGTTACCGCCGCTCACCCCCGTGATGCTATTGCTGACTGGCGCGTGCCCTTGGTAAACGTCGTTGGTCACGGCACCGGTGGTGGTGCCGGAACTTTGGCCGACCGGGATGGTGATGGTTTGACCGTTGGCCAGGGTGACCACCACTGGAGTACCGGTGACGGGTGCACCTACAGAGGCGGTGTAAATAATCGTGCCACCCTCGGCCACCGATGGCGTGGCGGTCAGCGTGACCGTGGTGGTGTCTTGAACATCGGTGACGGAGGTGCTGACCGGCGCCGGATCGGCGACTAGATTCTCGTAATCGCCACCGGAAACGTTGGTGATGCTGTTGGTGACTGGCGCGTGGCCTTGGTACACGTCGTTGCTAACGGCGCCGGTGGCGGTGCCGGAGCTTTGGCCGACTGGAATGGTGATGGTCTGGCCGTTGGCCAGGGTGATCACGACCGGGCTGCCGGTGACCGGTGCTCCTACACTCGCCGTGTAAATGATGGTCCCGCCTTCGGCGACGCTTGGCGTGGCGGTCAGCGTGACCGTGGTGGTGTCTTGAACATCGGTGACGGTGGTGCTCACCGGCGTCGGATTGGCGACCAGGTTCTCGTAGTTACCGCCACTCACCCCGGTGATGCTGTTGGTGACCGGTGCCTGCCCTTGGTAGACGTCGTTGCTCACGGCGCCGGTGGCAGTACCGGAGCTTTGCCCGACCGGAATGGTAATGGTCTGGCCGTTGGCCAAGGTGACCAGGACCGGCGAACCTGACACTGGCGCATTGAGCGTGGCGGTGTAGATGATCGTCCCGCCTTCGGCGACGCTCGGCGTGGCGGTCAGGGTGACCGTGGTGGTGTCTTGAACATCGGTCACGGAGGTGCTCACCGGCGTCGGATTGGCGACGAGGTTTTCGTAGTTGCCGCCGCTGACATTGCTGATGCTGTTGGTGACTGGCGCGTGCCCTTGGTAGACGTCGTTGGTCACGGCACCGGTGGCGGTGCCGGAGCTTTGGCCGACTGGAATGGTGATGGTTTGGCCGTTGGCCAGGGTGACCACAACCGGGCTGCCGGTGACCGGTGCTCCTACACTCGCCGTGTAAATGATGGTCCCGCCTTCGGCGACGCTCGGCGTGGCGGTTAGCGTGACCGTTGTGGTGTCCTGAACATCGGTGACGGTGGTGCTGACCGGTGCCGGATTGGCGACCAAATTCTCGTAATTGCCCCCGGAAACGTTGGTGATGCTGTTGATGACTGGCGCGTGCCCTTGGTAGACGTCGTTGCTCACGGCGCCGGTGGCAGTACCGGAGCTTTGGCCGACTGGAATGGTGATGGTTTGGCCGTTGGCCAGGGTGACCACCACTGGACTACCGGTGACGGGTGCACCTACAGAGGCGGTGTAAATAATCGTGCCACCCTCGGCCACCGAAGGGGCGGCGGTCAGGGTGACGGTGGTGGAGTCCTGAACATCGGTCACGGAGGTGCTGACCGGTGCCGGATTGGCGACCAAATTCTCGTAATTGCCCCCGCTCACCCCCGTGATGCTATTGCTGACTGGTGCGTGCCCTTGGTAGACGTCGTTGGTCACAGCACCGGTGGCGGTGCCGGAGCTTTGACCGACTGGAATGGTGATGGTCTGGCCGTTGGCCAGAGTGACCACAACGGGGCTGCCGGTGACCGGTGCGCCAACGCTCGCGGTGTAGATGATCGTGCCACCCTCGGCCACCGAAGGAGTGGCGGTCAGGGTGACGGTGGTGGTGTCTTGAACATCGGTGACGGTGGTGCTGACCGGTGCCGGATTGGCGACCAGATTCTCGTAATCGCCACCGGATACGTTGGTGATGCTGTTGGTGACTGGCGCGTGCCCTTGGTAGACATCGTTGGTCACGGCACCGGTGGCGGTACCGGAGCTTTGGCCGACTGGGATGGTGATGGTCTGGCCGTTGGCCAGGGTGATCACGACCGGGCTGCCGGTGACCGGTGCGCCAACGCTCGCGGTGTAGATGATCGTGCCACCCTCGGCCACCGATGGCGTGGCGGTCAGGGTGACCGTGGTGGTGTCTTGAACATCGGTGACGGTGGTGCTCACCGGCGTCGGATTGGCGACCAGGTTCTCGTAGTTACCCCCGCTCACCCCGGTGATGCTGTTGCTGACCGGTGCCTGCCCTTGGTAGACGTCGTTGCTCACGGTGCCGGTGGCCGTGCCGGAGCTTTGCCCGACCGGGATGGTGATGGTCTGGCCGTTGGCGAGAGTCACCACGACCGGTGAGCCCGTCACTGGCGCATCGACCGTGGCGGTGTAGACGATCGTGCCGCTTTCGGCCACAAATGGGGTGGCGGTCAGGGTCACTGTCGATGTATCCGGGGTATCAGTAACGGTCGTCACCGCAGGTGTGCCGTTGATGGTGAGGTTCTCGAAGTCGCCGCCCGTGGCGCTGGTGATGCGCGAACTGACGACCCCGGCATCGATATAGCGATCATCGCTCGGCGCCGGCACGCTGACACTGCCTGAGGTCTGGTTGGCCGCGATGACGATGCTAACGCCATTGCTCAGGGTGACGGTGACCGCGGACTGGCCGGGGTTGCTGAGGGTCGCGGTGTAGATGATCTGGCCACCTTCGGCAACGTTTGGGGTTGCGCTTAGGGTAACCGTGGTCGTGTCCTGCACATCGGTGACCGTGGTGCTCACTGGCGTTGGATTGGCGACGAGGTTCTCGTAGCTACCGCCGCTCACGCCAGTGATGCTGTTGGTGACTTGCCCCTGCGATTGATACACATCGTTGCCCACCGGCACGCTGATCGTGCCGCTGCTTTGGCCAACCGGGACAGTGATGGCTTGCCCGTTGGCGAGCGTGACCACCACCGGACTACCCGTCACAGGCGCCGAAAGACTCGCCGTGTAGACGATGGTGCCGTGCTCGCTCACCGATGGTGTCGCAGTAAGAGTAACCGTGCTGTCGTCGGTCGAGTCGTTGACGACTGTCAGGGCAGGGGCCGGATTGACCTCCAGGTGTTCGAAGTTGCCTCCGCTCGCCGAGGTGAGGCTGGCACTGAGCGTCGTGCCGCCCTTGTACACATCGTTGGCGGTCTGCAGCGTTACGCTGCCACTGGTCTGTCCAGCCCCGATAGTGATGACTTGGCCGTTGGACAGCGTCAGTGTCACGGCCGTCTGCGCGGGGTTGCTCAAGGTTGCGGTATAAGTGACAGTCCCTCCCTCGGTGACCGCCGGGCTGGCAGTGAGGGTCGCGGTGGTGGTGTCCACCGTATCGACCACGCGCGTGGTGGCGGGGGTGCCATCGATGCTGACCGGCAGGCCACCTCCGCGGGTCCCGCTGATGCTCGCCGACACCGCGTGGTCATCGACATAAACCGTATCGTTGGCAGGAACCGCTACGCTCACCGAGCCGCTGGTTTGCCCGGCGGCAATGACGATGACCGCGCCATTGGACAGGGTCACTGTGAGGTCGCTGAGCGGTGCCTGGCCGACAGTGGCGACATAGACGATCGAACCCCCAGCCTCGCTGATCGAAGGAGTGGCGCTCAAGACTACGGCCGTGCCCGCAACAACTGGATCGGAAGGCGTCGTCGTATTCGAAGCCTGTAACCCTGCGAACTGCTCGAGGCTCAGCGCGTCGCTGAAGTCCAAGGGGCCGGTGGTATAACCCACGGTGGGTGCGACTGCTCCCGCAGTTGCCTCCAGCAGCACGAAGCTGTGTCCGCCACCGAGAGCGCCGCTACCGCCCGCGGCGCTTGGCCCGGCAGCGGTTGCCTCCAACGCAGTGGTCGGGTCGACACCAGCCTGGATCGCCTGCTGCAACTGTTCGACCGAGGGTGCTGCCTGCGCCGTTGCCTGGCTCAAATCGGTGCTGCTGTCTGGCGTTTCGGCGCTCCATTGGCTGTCACGCCCCAAGTCCACGTAGCGACCATCGGCCAGCTGCAAGGTGACGGCGCCACCCGGCCCGGTCAGCACTTGCTCACCCGCATACAGGCGGTCACCTTCGATCAGCAGGCGTCGGATGCCCTCTGGGGATACCGCGATGACTTGGCCAACTATGCTTTTGACGATGGCAACCACAGTGCTCATAGGGCTCTCCCGATAATCCCGATGCGTGTCTTCCATGACCGACCGATGGGTGAAATCAGCCGATGTCGAAGGTGCGGCGAAATGCAGTTAGTGTTTAATTATCAATGTGTCGAAGTCTTTCCCGTTCAAACGGCGGAACGTGGCGAACTATTGACTCCTCAGTCTCATCGCAGGACTTGGGCAATCTAATGTCATATCGTTAATTCGCTTGTTGCCAACTCTTACTTTTGTATTAGTTGGAATGTGAGCTCTTGGGCTTGGTGATCATTTAGTAACGACTTCCTGACCCGCACCCGGGTTGGTGCGCTGTATCTCAAGGGCGGCGATACCTTTTGTCATAGCGCTGTGTGGGCGATTTATATGTAACTTTTGGCTTGCGCCCATGGCGCCAGGCGTTAGTCTTTGAAGTAGTGTTGCCTGGCAACATGCGCCTGTACGAAATACTCAATGCACGCATGAACCTTTGGGTTGCCAAGGCGTCACCTGAAAGAACATCGGGCCATGGTTGACGGATTGTTACCCTCAACCACCAAGGAAGAGAGCGCCACGTGGAATCCGAAGTCGGTCGAGTCCAACTCAGTCACGATCCGCGTAGTCAGCACGACGATCCCCTGCTGGACTGTCTGCTGACCTTGTGTGTGTTGCATCAAAAGCCTGCCAGTCGGGTGATGCTGACCACCGGATTGCCACTGCCTGCCCAGCGCCTGTCCCCCGAGTTGCTACCCCGTGCCGCAGCCCGCGCCGGGTTGCAGGGGCGCTTGCTGCAGCGCAGGTTGGAGCAGATTCCCAGTATCGCCATGCCCGCCATATTGTTGCTCAAGGAGGGCCGCGCCGCTGTTCTGCTGGGCTGGGAAAACGCCGACACGGCACGCCTGCTGCTCAGCGAGAGCGACGGTGGCGAGGTCCTGGTCAGCCGCGAAGCATTGCTTAGTGATTACAGTGGCCGTGTGTTCTTCGCCCAGCCGCAGCACAAGTTCGATGTCAACCACGGCAACCTCATCCCACGAGCCCGCTCCTGGTTCCGCGATACGCTGCTGCGCAGCAAATGGCTTTACATCGACGCCATCGCCGCCAGCCTGGTCATTAACCTGATCGCTTTGGCCGCACCACTGTTCGTGATGAACGTGTACGACCGAGTCGTACCCAACCAGGCCACCTCCACCCTCTGGGTATTGGCGGTGGGCATCACCGGGGCCTATGTCTTCGACCTTATCCTCAAGGGATTGCGCAGCCTGTGCCTGGACCTGGCTGGCAAGAAGACCGACCTGATCATTTCGGCGACGCTGTTCGAGCGCATCGTCGGCATGGCGATGAAGTATCGCCCGGCGCGGGTCGGCAGTTACGCGCAGAACATCCACGAATTCCAAGGGCTGCGCGACTTCCTGGCCTCGTTGACGCTCACCAGCCTGATCGACCTGCCGTTCACCCTGATCATCCTCATGGTGATCGCGATCATCGGGGGGCACCTGGTATGGATTCCCGTCCTGGCCTTCCCGTTGGCCCTGGGTATCGGCTACGCCTTGCAGAAGCCCTTGATGGCAACCATGGAAAAGACCATGGCACTGGCCTCCGAGCGTCAGTCGAGCCTGATCGAGACCTTGGCGGGCCTTGACGCGGTCAAGGTCAACAACGCCGAAAGCGAACGTCAGTACATGTGGGAGCAGACCCTCGGCACCCTCAGCCGCCTGGAGCTACGGGTCAAGGTGCTGTCGGGTCTGGCCATGAACATCACCCTGTTGATCCAGCAACTGGCCGGGGTCGCGATGATCTGCGTCGGCGTCTACCTCATCATCGACGGCAGCCTCAGCATGGGTGGCCTGGTAGCCTGCTATATGCTCAGCGGCCGTGCGCTCGGACCGCTGGGCCAGCTTAACGGGCTGCTGGCGCGCTACCAGCAGGCGAAGGTGACCATGGCTGCCACCGACCAGATAATGGAGCTGCCTCAGGAGCGCAATTTCGAAGAGCGTCCGCTCAGGCGCCAGGTGCTGCAAGGCGCCATCGAGTTCCGTGGTGTTGATTTCACCTACCCCAACCAGCAGAACCAGGCACTGAAGAACGTCAGCCTTACCATTCGCCCAGGGGAGAAGGTGGGCATCATCGGACGCAGCGGCTCGGGCAAGAGCTCGCTGGCCAAACTCATCGTCGGCCTGTACGAAGCTTCCAACGGTTCGCTGTTGGTCGACGGGGTGGACATTCGCCAGATCGACGTCAGCGAACTGCGCCACAACATCGGCTACGTGCCCCAGGATATCCAACTGCTGGCCGGCACCCTTCGCGATAACCTGGTCAGTGGTGCCCGCTACATCGAAGACGAGATGATCCTGCAGGCCGCCGAGCTGTCCGGCGTGCATGAGTTCGCCCGCCTGCACCCCGATGGCTACGAGCTGCAGGTTGGCGAGCGCGGGCAGAACCTTTCCGGCGGCCAGCGCCAGAACGTCGCCCTGGGCCGGGCACTGCTGCTCAACCCGCAGATCCTGTTGCTCGACGAACCGACCGCGTCCATGGACAACACCGGCGAAGAGCGCCTCAAGCAGCGCCTGCAGGCGGTCATCGAAACCAAGACTGTGGTGCTGGTGACCCACCGCGCTTCGCTGCTGTCGCTGGTCGACCGGCTGGTGGTCATCGACCGTGGCCAAGTGGTTGCAGACGGTCCGAAAACCGCCGTCATGGATGCGCTGAAGAAGGGGCAGATCAGTGTCGCTTAAGCTCGATATCGGTCACCTCAAGGACCACCTGCGGCGTTACTTCAAAGGCTCGGATTCGCTCCGTGGGCAGCCGCTGCCCGAGGTCAACAAGGCGCTGATCGAAGATGCCCCGCGGGTGGTGCGCATGACCATCTGGGGGGTGATCACCTTCTTCATTTTCCTCATCGTCTGGGCCAGCTTCGCGCCCATCGACGAAGTGACGCGGGGCGAGGGCAAGGCGATTCCGTCGTCCAGGGTGCAGAAAATTCAGAACCTCGAAGGAGGTATCGTCGCCGAAATCTTCGCCAAGGAAGGGGAGATCGTCGAAGTGGGCGAGCCACTGTTACGCCTGGACGAAACCCGCTTCGCGTCGAACAAGGGCGAAACCGAGGCCGATCGCGTGGCCATGGCCCTGCGTGTCGAACGCCTGAGCGCCGAGGTTGAAGGCACGCCTCTGAACATCGACCAGAAACTGCGCGACGCAGCGCCCAGCCAGGCCGCGAGCGAAGAGTCGCTGTACCAGAGCCGACGTCAGCAGCTAAGCGATGAGGTGGGGGGCTTGCAGCAACAGTTGGTGCAGCGCCAGCAAGAGCTGCGCGAGTTCCAGTCCAAGCACGACCAGTACGCCAGAAGCCTGCAGCTGCTGCGTCAGGAAATCAGCATGTCCGAGCCACTGGTGGCCAAAGGCGCGATCTCCCAGGTCGAGATCCTGCGCCTGCGTCGTTCCGAGGTAGAAACCCGCGGCGAGGTCGATGCTACGGCCCTTGCCATTCCCCGCGCCGAGGCGGCGGTGAAGGAGATCCAGAGCAAGATCGAGGAAACGCGCGGCAAGTTCCGCAGTGATGCCCTGACCCAACTCAATGAAGCCCGGACCGAACTGAACAAAGCCACCGCTACCACCAAGGCGCTCGACGATCGAGTCAACCGCACCGTGGTCACCTCGCCGGTGCGTGGCATCGTCAAGCAGTTGCTGGTCAATACGATCGGCGGCGTGATCCAGCCGGGCAGCGACATCATGGAAGTGGTGCCGCTGGACGACTCCCTGGTCATCGAGGCCAAGATCCTGCCCAAGGACATCGCCTTCCTGCACCCGGGCCAGGAAGCCATGGTCAAGTTCACGGCCTATGACTTCACCATCTATGGCGGCCTGGAAGCCAAGCTCGAACAAATAGGCGCCGATACCATCCTCGATGAGGACAAGAAGACCACTTACTATCCCATTCGTCTGCGCACCGAGCGCAGTCACCTCGGCAGCGACGATAATCCGCTGCTCATCATCCCTGGCATGGTAGCCACGGTCGATATCAAGACCGGCAAGAAAACCATCATGAGTTACCTGCTCAAGCCGATCATCAAGGCGCAGACCGAGGCGCTGCGGGAGCGTTAGGCGCTGTGCAAGCGTCGGCGGAATGCGTTTGCGGGCGGCTGGCGAGATCTGGAATTACCGGCGAAATTTGACCTTGGTCACACAAATCGTTCGGCAAACGTGTGCGCCCGCGTCGTTACATATCATGTTGACACTACTTTTCCGAAGTGCTGTAGAATTGACGTCCTAAACCAAGCCTGCCTTCGCATATGTCGTTTTTTTGACGCCTCCTTTTCGTCATTAAGCCGCAGTTGCTCGTGTGCGGCTCTAACCCTCGAAATAGCTTCATCTAGAATTCAGAGTCAGAGTTTTGACGAAAAGCATTCCGTTGTTGGCTATTCCCGGATTAGGTGCCGAGCATAGTCAGTTTCACGAGCAAGGCCTGTATTGGTTGGCCTGTGACACCGCAGAAGACGCCACCACACTATGCCGGCAAGTCATCGAGGGCATGTCCGATCAGGGTCGGGCGGCTCTGATCGGTGACGGGCGTGGTGTGCGTGAGGTACTGGACGGGCTGGATGCGGCTCGCGGTCCAGCGGAGCTGGCACTGTACGAGGCCGAAGGCCAGGCTACCTTGCGCCTGCTCGATGACCTGCCCCGTATCGATATCCCCGGACGCGTTATCCTGGCCCTGGTACCCACCGACGTGTGGGAGGGTAGCAAGGTCGAGCGCTGGTGCCATGCGCTACGCCAGGCTGCCCTCAAGGATGGCGCATTGCTGCTGGTCGTCAGCACGGGGCAAAGCGTCTGGCTGGTGGAACGGCTTCGCGCGTTCAACCAGGCTATCGACGGGCTGGCACAGGTTTACCGTGGCAAAGGCGGCGTGCGGTACCTGCAGCATTTCTGGAGCAACATGCTCGGCGTGACGGGTACGCAGGACGTCGAGCTGGCGCGCCAGGAAGGGGGCTTCGCGGTTGCCGGTACCCTGCAATCGCTGCCTGATACCGGCGGCGATGAAATACTCTGCCTGGCCCAGCGCGAGGTGCTGGAAGGTGCGCCCGCGTTCTCCGAGCATTGGGAAGTGTTCGACAGTATCAGCGAGCTTGGCGCCAAAGCCAGTCGCGCCATCTCGGCCACCGTGATCTTCGCCATGGACGCTGGGCAGCGTCTCGATGTCCTGGCCCGTCAGCTGCATACCCTGCGCCAGTTGCGCGGTAATGCCCTGAAACTGGTCGTGCGCGAGATGGCCCCCACACTGCGCTATCAGGACGAACAGTTGCTGCTGGCCTGTGGCGCCACGCAGATCGTGCCGTTCGGTGCCAGCCTTTCGCGCTTCCTCACCATGGTCGACAGCATCCAGGGCTATGTCTGGCGCCGCAGCTTGCCAACCGATTTCGATGCCTTGCTTGCGCGCCTCCGCCCGCTCCCCGTGTGTGGTTTGGTTGCGCCCCGTACCTTCGCCGAGGCGGTGCAACAGATGTGGCATGGCGTGCGCAATGGTGAAATCGTCCACCAGTTGTTGGTGCTGCGCCCAGCGCCCGGCTTGAGTCCCTTGCAGGCGTGTTCGCGCACGGTGTTCCGCCGCGATGGCGACATAGCCTGTGTCGTGGGCGATGTGCTGTTCCTGTTCCTATTCGCATGCCGCTCGGAAGGTGTTGAACAGGCGCTGGATCATATCTTCCAGCTGTCCTGGAAAGAGCTCTTCATCAGTCAGGATGTGTTGGTGGGTCTGGACAACCTGGCCACCCCGGCATTTCTCGACGAAACCATGCCGAAGCCTCCGCTGGCCGAATCGGTCGCCTTGCCATCGGCGCAGAAAAGGGCGGCCCTGGCGCCTCGTCAGATCGCCCTGCGTCAGTGGGGGGCAGTATGAATTTTGCGCAATTGCTGCAGGTCATTGGCCTCAGCGCACTGATGACCCTGCTGCTGGTTCTGTTCGTGATGCGTGTTCGCACCCTGGCGCTGGGCTGGCTGCGCCGTCATTTGCGCCCCCGCCACTTGCGACCGGTCGGTGTGCGCCGCCGAGTCGTGCGCCAGGATCCTGAACATGACTAGTTCGACACTCACCGCATCGGTACCCGCAGGCTGGCGCGGCCTGGGTGCCTGGAACCTGTATTTCCTGGCCAAGTTCCTGTTGGTCGCGCTTGGCATGCTCGACTTCCAGGCATTGCCGAACCTGCTGTTCGCGGCACTGCTGTTGGTACCGTTGCCGGGAAAGTGGCTGCGAATCGGTCGGCAGGTCGTCGCGTTCCCGCTGGGTGCAGCGTTGTTTTATCACGACACTTGGCTGCCGCCGTTCCGCCGTCTGCTGGAGCAACCGGGGGTACTCGACTTTTCCTGGAGCTACCTGCTGGAGCTGATGGCAAGGTTCATCAATTGGAACCTGATCGGTGCACTGGTATTGCTGTTGGTGGGCTACCTGTTCCTGCGCCACTGGTTGCGCCTGAGCACCCTGAGCCTGGTCGGGCTCGCGTGGCTGGCCGTCGGCGGCCTGCCATCGCTGAACGTCGTGAGCAGCTCACCGACCCTTGCGGGAACCACCACGGCGGCTGCCAGTGCGCCCACGGCGGCGGTGGCTGACAATGCGACCCTCAATGCCTGGCTCGACCGCTTCTTTGCCAGCGAGCGCCAGCGGGTGACCTCATTCCCCGCTGTGAAAGAGGATGAGCAGCCGTTCGACTTACTGGTGATCAACGTCTGCTCGTTGGCGTGGGACGACCTCTCGGCCGTCGGCCTGCATGACAACCCGTTGTTCTCCCGGATGGACGTGATCTTCGATCAATTCAACTCGGCCACTTCCTACAGCGGCCCCGCCGCCATTCGTGTGCTCAGGGCCAGTTGCGGGCAGTCGTCCCATGCCGGCCTGTACCAGCCGGCTCCCGACCAGTGCCTGTTGTTCCAGAACCTCTCCAGGCTGGGCTTCCAGAGCCAGACCTTGCTCAACCACAGCGGCCGTTTCGACAATTTCATTGGCGACATCACTAGCCAGCACATGCCCCAACCTGGTTTCAGCACCGGCGATTTTCCAAGGGCGCTGGTCAGCTTCGACGGCTCGCCGATCGCTGGCGACCTGGATGTCCTGAGCGGATGGTGGGGCAAGCGCAAGGCCTCGGGAGAGCAGCATGTCTCGCTGTTCTACAACACCATCAGCCTGCATGACGGCAACCGCATGGTGACGGCCGACGGCGGTACACGCCCGGCTGACTATGCCACGCGGGCCAATCGCCTGTTCTCGGACCTTGGCAAGTTCTTCGATGAGCTCGAAGGCAGCGGCCGTCGGGTGGTGGTGGCCATCGTCCCGGAACACGGCGCCGCCTTGCACGGCGACCGCATGCAGTTGTCCGGTATGCGTGAGATTCCAACGCCATCGATCACCCACGTACCGGTCGGCCTCAAGTTCATCGGCATGGGCCAGCCTGCTCGTAGCGAGCCGCTCAAGGTCAGTTCGCCGACCAGCTTCCTGGCCTTGTCCGAGCTGGTGTCGCGCGTGTACGCAGGCCTCGGGGCTGGCCAAACCCTGGACTTGCCAAGCTTGCTGACAGACCTGCCGACCACCGAGCTTGTTTCGGAAACCTCCGGTGCCCAGGTCCTGAACTTCCAGGGCCATACCTACATGCGCTTGCAAGGCCAGCCGGATTGGCAGCCCATTCCCAAGGAGAGCCCGTGATGGCTGGTAAAGCTGACCCATCCGATCGCAGTGACGACATCGCTCAGCTTCGTCAGTTTCTGGACATGTCTACCCTGAGTTACCAGGACATCTCCATGATGGTGGGTGTGCAGCAGGCATTGCAGCGCTGGCCATTGCTGGGTGAAAGCTGCCGGGCTCGCCAGGAGCAGGCCCGGCATGATCGCGATCGTACAGTGCAGCCTGAGGCAGTCGTGCCATGATCAGCCTGGCGATGCACGGTTTGCGTGGTGGCCTCGGCCGCAGTGCTGTGCTTGCAGCGCTGGGTTATGCCCTGCGCGAATTGGGCGAGCGCGTGCTGTTGGTCGATCTGAGCCCGGATAATCTGCTGGGCCTGCATTTCAACCTGCCACTGGACCAGCAAGACGGTTGGGCACTTGCCGAACTGCAAGGGCGGCCCGTCGAAGAGCCTCTGTTCGAAGTGCTCGATAGACTGTGCCTGATCCCCTTTGGCGACGTTGGCCACAGCCAGCTCAGGGGCCTCGAGGGTTACGACACGGCTGAGCGTTGGCGTCTGCGACAGGCCGTGCTGAGCAAGCATTTCGACTGGCTGTTGTTCGACCTTCCCCATCCTGTCAGTGCCGAGACCACCCGTGGTTTCGAGACGGACATGCGAATCTTGGTGGCCGAGGCCGAGATGGCAAGCCACGTCCTGCTCGGTCGCCAGCAGGTCGAGCGCTACGACCTGCTCATGGTCAATCGCTTCGACCCCGCGAGCAGCCTGCAGAGCGATGTATTGATGGTTTGGCGTGACCTGTTCCGCAACCGTTTGCCGATGCAGTTGGTGCACCGGGACGAAGCTTTCGTCGAAGCCTTCGCCTGCAAGGCGCCGGTGGGCCACTATGCACCGCAGAGCCTGGCATCCCGTGATGTGCAGAGCCTGGCGGTGCGTTGCCTGGCGAGGCGGCAAGCGTGAATCTGACGCCTCTTTCGGCCTACGACTACTTCACCGCTCGGGGCGCTCATCGCCCCGTCGCGCTGCTGTTCACCCTGGGCGTATGGCTGGCATATCTGTTCCTGCGCCTTGAGTCGCCTGCCTGGCAAGCGTTGCTGGCTGAGCGTCAGCGACTGTTTCCGCAGTTCGTCGGCAAACGGCCCACGTTGGGCGACCCGCTGCGCCTGTTGATCCAGTGCCTGTGGTTACTGCTCAGACGCGTACCCTCACCTCGCAATACAGGCCGATTGGCGCGTGGTTTGACCGCCGTGGCGAGTCGCCTGCGTAGCGTGTGGCAGGGTATACGCCGTTACCGCGCCCGATTGGCCGAAACCATGATGCAGGTACCCGCGCGCTTTCGAGACAGTGCCTTGCAGCACGATGCGGCCCAGCGCTTGCGCCGCTTGAGCGTTTTCGGCAGGCGCCTGTTCTATACCGTTCTTACCCTGTGCGCCGTGGCGCTGGCCCTGCTGTGCGTGACGGAGCCCTTCGGGTATATGGCGCAGTTGGTGTTCATTTTCCTGCTGTGGGGCATCGCCATGCTGGTGCGCTACATGCCAGGCCGATTCCCGACGCTAATGCTCATCGTGTTGTCGACGATCATCTCGTGCCGCTACCTGTGGTGGCGTTACACCTCGACACTGAACTGGAACGACACGCTCGACCTGGTCTGCGGTGTGATTCTGCTGGCAGCGGAGACCTACTCGTGGTTCGTCTTGATCCTGGGTTATATCCAGACGTGCTGGCCGCTGCAGCGCAAACCCGCAAGCCTTCCGCAGAACCCCGGACACTGGCCCACCGTCGACCTGATGATCCCCACTTACAACGAGGATCTGTCGGTGGTACGCACCACCGTGCTCGCCGCACTCGGCCTGGACTGGCCACGTGATCGCCTGCGCATCTATATCCTCGACGATGGCCGGCGCGACGCGTTCCGTGCCTTCGCCGACGAAGTGGGTGTGGGCTACATCGTGCGCCCCGACAACAAGCACGCGAAAGCTGGCAACCTCAACCATGCCCTTGGTGTGACCGAGAGCGAGCTGATTGCCATTTTCGACTGCGACCATGTGCCGGTGCGCTCCTTCCTGCAGATGACCGTTGGCTGGTTCCTCAAGGATCCCAAGCTGGCGCTGGTACAGACACCGCATCACTTCTTCTCGCCCGATCCATTCGAGCGCAACCTGGGCTCTTTCCGCCGGCGGCCAAACGAAGGCGAGTTGTTCTATGGGCTGATCCAGGACGGCAACGACATGTGGAACGCCGCCTTCTTCTGCGGCTCCTGTGCCGTCCTGCGCCGCACCGCGCTGGAAAGCATTGGTGGTTTCGCCGTCGAAACGGTCACCGAAGATGCCCATACGGCCTTGCGCATGCACCGCCAGGGCTGGACCTCGGCCTACCTGAGCATTCCCCAGGCCGCCGGGCTTGCCACCGAAAGCCTGTCGGCGCACATCGGCCAGCGCATTCGCTGGGCGCGTGGCATGGTGCAGATATTCCGTACCGACAACCCATTGTTCGGCCGTGGCTTGAGCCTGTTCCAGAGGGTGTGCTACGCCAACGCCATGCTGCACTTCCTTGCGGGCCTGCCTCGGTTGATCTTCCTCACGGCGCCCTTGGCGTTTCTGCTGCTGCATGCCTACATCATCTATGCGCCTGCCGTGATGATCCTGCTCTACGTGCTGCCGCACATGATTCATGCCAGCCTCACCAACTCGCGCATGCAGGGTAAATATCGTCAGACCTTCTGGGGCGAGGTCTACGAGACGGTGCTGGCCTGGTACATCGCACGCCCCACCACCGTTGCATTGTTTGCGCCGAAGAAGGGCAAGTTCAATGTCACGGCCAAGGGCGGGTTGATGGAGCAGGAGCAGTTCGACTGGCGCATTGCCCAACCGTACTTGGTCCTGGCGGCGCTCAATGTCGTTGGTCTCGGGTTCGCCGTCTGGCGCTTGATCACAGGCCCTGCTGCGGAAATCGGCACCGTGATCGTCAGTTCGCTGTGGGTGATCTACAACCTGCTGATCCTCGGCGCCGCCTGCGCGGTGGCTGCCGAAGTGCGTCAGGTACGTCGGGCCCACCGTGTACAGATGCACTTGCCGGCTGCGCTGCTGCTCGAAAGTGGCCACGGCTTCCCCTGCACATTGGTCGACTACTCCGATGGCGGCATCGGCCTGCAACTGGGCGACGGTGTGACGCCAGCCCCAGGCGCGCGTGTACGCTTGCTGTTGACCCGGGGCCAGCGCGAGTTTGCGTTCAATGCCCGGGTCACCCGAATCGTCGGCCGTCACCTGGGCCTGACCTTCGACGGCCTGAGCCTGCAACAACGTATCGACCTGGTGCACTGCACCTTTGCCCGTGCCGACGCCTGGCTGGGCTGGCAGGACAAGCATGAAGTCGATCGCCCGCTGCGCAGCCTCGGCGAGGTGCTCAAGCTGGGTGGCATAGGCTACCTACGGCTGGTCGAACACGCCCCGGGCTGGCTCAGCGAGCGTCTGCAACCAGTGCGTGAACTGGCGCGTTGGCTGGCCAGCTACATGCCACGCACACCACAACCCCTTCCATCCACGAATCTTGTTGACCGAGACGCATGATGACTCGTTACCCCGCGCGCACTTGGGGCCTGGCGCTGGCGCTGCTCGCCTCCCTGTTCCAGAACGCAGCTGTCGCCTCCGTAGCCCCTCTCGTTATGCCGGCCGAGCCAACGGTCCCCAACTGGCCGGTGATCAAGACGTTCGAGCAACTCGGCCAAGCCTCCGACAGCCTGTTGCTGGGTGTGCGCAACAGCGAAAACATCGAGTTCGGCGTGCGTCGGGATCGCCTGGCCACCGAGGCGGTCCTGCAACTGGACTACACCCCTTCGCCAGCGCTGTTGCCGAACCTTTCCCACCTGCGCGTCTACCTCAACGACGAGTTGATGGGCGTGGTTCCGGTAGAGAAGGATCAGCTCGGCCAGCGTGTGCGGCGTCAACTGCCTCTGGACCCGAAGCTGGTGACCGACTTCAACCGCGTTCGCCTGGAGTTCGTCGGGCATTACACCGACATCTGTGAAGACCCGGCACACAGCGGCCTGTGGTTGAACCTCAACCGCAAGAGCCAGGTGCAGCTGCGCGAGCAGGCGCTGGCTGTGGAAAACGACCTCGCTTACTTCCCGCTGCCGTTCTTCGACGCGCGCGACACTAGCAAGGTCGAGCTTCCGGTGGTGTTCGCCGATTCGCCGACGCTGGGTGAGCAGCGAGCGGCAGCGATCCTGTCGTCATACTTCGGCAGCAAGGCCGGCTGGCGCAAGGCGACCTTCCCGGTATCGTTCGACAGCCTGCCTGCCAGCGGCGACAAGCCCAAGCCGGCCATCGTGTTCGCCAGTAACGAACGGCGCCCGGCGTTCCTCGCCGACCTGGAGAAATTTCCGCCGGTAGATGGTCCAGTGGTGCAACTGATCGACCATCCGACCGATCGCTGGAGCAAACTGCTGCTAGTGCTTGGGCGCAACGACGACGACTTGGTCAAGGCCGCCTCGGCGCTGGCGGTGGGCACCGAATTGTTCCGCGGGTCTCGGGTCAAGGTCGAGCAGATGGCCGCCCTTGAGCCGCGCAAGCCATACGACGCGCCGAACTGGACGCGCACCGACCGGCCGGTGCGTTTCTCCGAGCTGCTCGATTATCCGGAACAGTTGCAGGTCAGCGGCTTACAGCCACGGCCGATTACCCTTGACGTGAACCTGCCACCGGACCTGTTCGTCTGGCGCAACCAGGGTATTCCGTTGCAGACCCTGTACCGCTACACACCGCCGGCCGTTACCGACGAGTCGCGCCTGAGCATCAGCGTCAACGACCAGTACATCACCAGCATGCCGTTGGTGGGTAACGATCGTCGCAGCAGTACGCTCGAAGAAATGCGCTTGAGCGTGCTGTCCACCGACAGTACTGCATTGACCGAGCAATCGTTGGTGCCCGCCCTGAAAATCGGTGCGCGTAACCGCTTGCGCTTCGACTTCAGCTTCGCCAGCACCCTGGGCAGCGCCCAGCGTGACCATTGCCAGACCTCACTGCCCGTTGATGTGCGAGCGGCGATCGATGAGAACTCGACCATCGACCTGTCCGGTTACCACCACTACATGGCGATGCCAGACCTGCGCGCCTTCGCCCGCAGCGGTTTCCCTTACAGCCGCATGGCCGACCTTTCCGAAACCGTGATCGTCGTACCGAGCACGCCCACACCGATGCAGGTCGGTACCTTGCTCGACGTCGTCGGCAGCCTGGCTGGGCAGATCGGTTACCCCGCGCTGAACGTCCGCCTGAGTGACAACTGGAGAAACGTCGCGGATGCCGACGCCGACCTGCTGCTCATCGGCACACTGCCCGAGAGCCTGCACGACGTCCCCAACCTCGGGCTGTTGCTCAATGCCCAGCGAGACTGGATGGTGCAGGGGCGTACCCTGGATGTACCGGGCAGCCAGCGCTTCGATAACGCGCCGGTTGTGCCCAATAGCCGCGTCGAAGTCAGCGCGCAGGCGCCGCTCGCTGCAATCACCGGTTTGAAGTCGCCGTTCCATGAGCAACGCAGTGTCGTGGCGCTGCTGGCCCGTTCCGACGCCGATTACGCCTTGTTGCGCGACGTGCTGGCGGACTCCGGCAAGCTGGAAGCCGTGGCCGGTTCTGTCGCGTTGGTGCGCACCAGCGGCGTCAGCAGCCAGTTCGTCGGTGAGCATTACTTCGTCGGTGAGCTGCCATGGTGGCTGTTGCTGTGGTTCCACCTGTCCGACTATCCGATGCTGATCGCAGTGAGCGCTACCGTCAGCGTGCTGTTGTTCGCCTTCCTTCTGTGGCGTGCGCTGCGTTGGGCCGGGCGTCGTCGCCTGGGTGAGGCTGACTGAACATGCGTCTGCTGCTGGGAGCATTGCTGGTGATGTGCTTGCCCACTGTCGCGGTGGCCTCGACGGCTTGTCCGTGGCCGGCCTGGGAGCGTTTCAAGACCGAGTTGGTCAGCGAAGATGGCCGGGTGCTCGACCGCAGTGACAAACGCTTGGTCTCGACGTCCGAAGGGCAGAGCTACGCGTTGTTCTTTGCCCTGGTGGGCAATGATCGCCAAGCCTTCGCCAACGTGCTGCGCTGGACCAGCAACAACCTTGCCGAAGGGAACCTCGCAAGGCATCTGCCAGCCTGGCTTTGGGGGCGTAGCCCGCAAAACCAGTGGCAGGTGCTGGACAGCAACAATGCCAGCGATGCCGACCTGTGGATCGCCTACAGCCTGCTCGAAGCAGGGAGGCTCTGGAGCGAACCCGGCTATGGCCAATTGGGCCAGAGCATGCTCTGGCGTATTGCGGCACAGAGCGTCCGCAAGCTTCCCGGCCTGGGCGTCATGTTGCTACCCGCGGACTACGGTTTCGAGAGCGACAAGGGCTGGCGGTTGAACCCCAGCTACCTGCCACCGCAACTGTTCGACCGCTTCGCCCTGGTCGACCCGTTGTGGGGCGAGATGGCCAGTAACGTTCGCCGAGTCTGGTTGCAGGCTTCGCCCAAAGGGTTCGCACCGGACTGGCTGTTGTGGACTCCAGCGGCCGCTATCCGCCCCGACCCTGAGCATGGAAGTGGCGGTGACTATGACGCCATTCGCGTCTACCTGTGGCTCGGCATGCTGGCCGAGGGGGCGGCGCAGCGCGACGAGATGCTGCGCCATTTCGCACCGATGGCTGCGTTGACCCTGCGCAGCGGCCTGCCGCCGGAAAGCATCGATGCCCGCAGCGGTCAGGAAAGTGGCCATGGCCCGATTGGCTTTTCAGCGGCCTTGCTGCCACTGCTGGCCAGCATTCCGGATGGCCAGGTGGCCCTCGAAGCCCAGCGCAAACGGCTGCATGAGTCACCGGCCGAGCCGCAAGCGTATTACAACCAGGTCCTCGCCTTGTTCGGCCAAGGCTGGGACGAAGCCCGCTATCGCTTCGACAAAGAAGGTCGTTTGCTGCCTGCCTGGAGTGCACCATGTTCCGAATGATCGGCGTGCTGACGCTGAGCGCGTTGTCCTGTGCCGTGGCCGCTCAACCGAAGGACAGCGACGGGCAGCGCCAATGGCTGCTTGAGCAGGTGCGAATCGGCGAGGCGTTGCACCGTGACGATCTGGTTCATAACGCCCTGGCCAGGTTGCGGTTGTTGGAGCCACGAAACCCCGACGCGTTGCTCGCCGCGCTGAGCCTGGCGCTGCGTGAGCAAAAGCCGCAGGAAGCAGAGCAACTGCGCGAAAGCATAAGCCAAGTCGCTCCCGGCAGCCCCCAGGAGCGCCAGGCCAGGCGTTTGCTGCAACTGCAGCAGCCGGAGCAGGTGCAACGCCTTCAGCAAGCCCGCCTCATGGCCGTGACAGGGCGCTATGACGAGGCACTGGTTGCCTATGACCAGTTGTTCGCGGGCGAGCCCCCTAGTCTGGAGTTGGCCCTGGATTATTGGCGCGTGCGAGGAAACCTCGCCGGTCAGCGGCCGGACGCGATCGAGCAGTTGCAGCAACTGGATCGACAGTACCCGGGCAACGCCGGTCTACGGCAAACCCTGGCCAGCTGGTTGTTCAGTGAAGGGCGCAACCACGAAGCGCTGGCGGTGCTCGAACAGCTGTCCCGCGACCCAGCGGCACGCGACGCTGCCGCGCAGCGCGAATTCGACTATCTGTCCGAACAACCTGTGAGCGCCAACAGTGTCGCGGGCTGGCAGGCTTTCGCCCAGCGCTATCCCGCTTCGCCGCTGTTGCCACTGGCCGGCGAAAACCTCAAGCAGCAGCGCACCCTCGTGGCTGACCCTGCCTGGCAGGCCGGCCAGCGGGGCAAAGCGTTGCTCGACCAGGAGCAGAACGTTCAAGCCGAGGCACAACTGCGCCTGGCGCTGCGTCGTTATGCGGACGATGCAAGCCTGCACGGGGCGCTGGGCGTCGCATTGATGCGCCAGCGTCGCTATGCGGAGGCGAACACGTCATTCCGCCAGGCGGCGTCCATCGAGCAGAACACTCGCCTGATGAGCAAGTGGAAAGACCTTGAAGCGTCCAGTCAGTACTGGGGCCTGCTGCAGAAGGCAGACAGCTTGCTCGAGAAGCAAGACCTGCGCGGTGCTCGTGCACTTTACCAACAGGCGCGTCAGCAACGTCCTGAAGACGAGTTCGCCTTGCTTGGTCTGGCCGATGTGGCATTTGCCGAAGGCGATCTGGCCGGTGCCGAGCGGCAGTACCTGCAAGTGCGGCGAATGGTGCCGGACAATGAAAGCGCGGTGCGCGGCCTGATGCGTATCTATCAGGCGCAATCCACGGCCAAGGCCGAAGCCTATCTGGACAGCTTGCCAGCAGCGCAACAGGCCCAGTTCGCCAGCCTGCGCCGCAGCCTTGTCCTTGGCCGCCTGCGCGAGCAGGGCGACGCGGCCCTACAGCGACAGGACTGGATCACTGCCAGCCAAGTGCTGGGGCAGGCTGTCGAGCTCGCACCGGATGAGCCATGGCTGGTTTATCAACTGGCCAACAGCCTGCGCCAGCAAGGGCGTGACGGCGAGGCGGACGCCGCGTTCGCAAGGTTGCTGCAGCGCCAGCCAGCGGATCCGGCTACCCGCTATGCCCATGGCTTGTACCTTGAGTCCAGCGACCGTGATGCATTGGCTCGCAATACCCTGCAGGCTGTCCCGCAAAGCGCCTGGACCGACGATATGCATGCGCTGGACAAGCGCATGCGTCGTCGCATGACCTTGGCGCAAGCTCAGCGCTTGCAGGAGCAGGGCCGTACCGATGAGGCGACCGCCGTTCTGGAAGCGGGTCTGGCCCACGGCGAGGGTGACCCCGACGACCTCCTGCTGATGGCTGACTGGGCGGCAGAGCGGGGCGAGCATGGCAAGGCCCGTGGCTATTACCAGCGTGTGCTGGACGTTCAGCCGCAGCGAGCCGAAGCGCGCCTTGGCGTGATGGAGAGCTGGGTTGCCGAAGGTGACCTGGCGCGTGTGCGACAGGCATTGGCCGCACAGCCGCTGCAACTGAACGATCAGGAGATCGACTCCCAGCGGCGCCTGGCGACCGTCTGGGTCGCATTGGGTGAGAAGGACAAGGCCGCCAGGCTATTGGACCGGATTGCCGCGCGGCAGACCCAGCCCGACCCATTGCTGCGCCGAGACGCTGCCCGCCTGGTCGCGGCCAAGGACCCTCAGCGGGCGCTGGACTTGTATGCCGCAGCGATGGCCGACGCGCAGTTGCTCAGCCGCTCGGCGGTATCGCCACGCGACGACCGCGCCCTGACCTTGGCCAGTCGCGCCAAGGACGCGGACGACTGGTTGGTGCGCAGCCTGCGCAGCGATGTGGATGAGCTGTACCGCCAGCGCAATACCAACGTCACCCTGATGCATGACTACGGTTGGCGCAAGAACGACGGCACTCCTGGTATTTCCAGGTTGAGCACCCAATCGACCCTGCTGCATGTCGATACGCCCTGGGAAGACGGTAGGGCGTTTGCGCGCGTGGAGCGCATCGGCATGGATGCTGGTTCGTTCGATCTGGACGAGAATGGCAACAACACCGCTGATTTCGGTACTTGCCAGTTCGTCGGCGTCACCCGTAGCGGGGCGCTATTGCCGACCTGCCGCCCGGGCTCGCAAACGGCCAATGGAGGTGTTTTGGCGCTTGGTTGGCAGAACGAGCGCTGGGGCTTCGACCTGGGCACTACCCAAGGGTACGAGGTCAATAACTGGCTGGGCGGCGCAATCGTCAACGGCGACCTCGGACAGGTCGGTTGGTCGCTGGCTGCCTCGCGCCGGCCGATGAGCAACTCGTTGCTGTCTTTCGCAGGTGCTCGCGACCCGGCTACCAACGTCCGCTGGGGCGGTGTTACGGCCAACGGTGCCACCCTTGGCCTGAGCTGGGACCAAGGCGGGGACCATGGCGTCTGGGCAAGCCTCGGGCACCACTGGCTGTACGGTGAGAACGTTGCCGACAACCAGCGTACCCGCGCGATGGCCGGCTATTACTACCGTGCGGTCGAAAAGGCGGACGAGCGCGTGCGGGTCGGCCTGACCCTGATGCACTGGCGATATGACAAGGACCTGGGAGGCTACAGTCTGGGCCAGGGCGGTTACTACAGCCCGCAGCGCTATGAGTCGATCGGAGTACCGGTCAGCTATGCCTGGCGCAACTACGATTGGTCGTTCCTGGTGGAGGGGTCGGTCAGTTGGTCCCGTGCCCACAGCGACAGCAGTCGTGTCTATCCGAACGAGAGCCTGAACCGCAAGTTGCTGGCGCGTTACGACATCATCGCGTCGAACATCGACGCCATGACCGAAGCCAGCGACAGCAATGGCCTGGGCTACCGCTTGCATGGGGCGTTCGAACGGCGCTTGAGCGACCGCTGGGCATTGGGCGGTGGGTTCGACTGGCAACACAGCGATGACTACGCACCCAGCCATGCGATGCTCTATGTGCGCTACATGTTCGAACCTTGGCGAGGCAACCTGGCGTTACCGGTCACCTCACTGGAGCCCTACAGCGAGTGGCGCTGATGGGCATCCAGCGCTTGGGGCGATGCATGAACGGCTTCATATGGTTATTCGTTAAAGATATTTAAATTATTTTTCTTATGCCCTTATAGTCGCTCCCACTGCGTACCCGCCGACCAATCGGCGCGCCGCACGACTTGAACCCACACGGGAAAACCCCGTGCGTTTCTGATCGTCGCGCGCCCTGAAGTCGCGCACTGCGTGGGAGTGAAACATGTCAGCCGCCTCGAACGCCTTGTCGTCCATCGACAGCGCCCAGCCGCAATTCTTCGAAATCCGTCCATTCTCCGGTGCCGTGGGGGCCGAGATCATCGGCCTGGACTTGGCCAAACCAGTCAACGCCGAAGATTTCCAGCGCATTCACCGTGCCCACCTTGACCACCATGTGCTGGTGTTCCGGGAGCAACGGATCAGCCCCGAACAACAAATCGTCTTCAGCCGCCGCTTCGGCGAGCTGCAGATTCATGTGCTCAAGCAGTTCCTGTTGGCGGGCCACCCGGAAATCCTGATCGTGTCCAACATCGTCGAGGAAGGTCGCAACATAGGCCTGGGTGATGCTGGCAAGTTCTGGCACTCGGACCTCTCGTACAAGGAACTCCCCAGCCTCGGCTCGATGCTCCATGCCCAGGAGCTGCCCAGCGAAGGGGGCGACACGTTGTTCGCTGACATGCACAAGGCCTGGGACGCGGTGCCCGAAGCCCTGCGCAAGGTGGTCGAGGGCCGCAGCGCTGCACACTCCTATACCGCGCGCTACGCCGAGACCAAGTTCGAAGGCAACTGGCGTCCGACCCTGACCGCCGAACAACTGGCTCAAGTACAGGAGGTCATCCATCCGGTGGTGCGTACGCACCCGGAAAACGGGCGCAAGGCACTGTTCGTCAGCGAGGGGTTCACCACCCGTATCGTCGGCCTGCCAGAGGACGAAAGCCGTGACGTGCTGCAGCAGCTCTACGCCTTGAGCGTGCTTGAGCAAAACATCTACCGCCATCAGTGGCAGCCCCATGACTTGGTGTTCTGGGACAACCGCTCGCTGATCCACCTAGCCACCGGCTGCCCCGCACACCTGCGGCGCAAGCTGTACCGCACCACCATCCAGGGCGATGCCCCGTTCTGACGACTGAGGAACCACATCATGCGCAAATCCATCAGCCGCCTGGCGGCGAGCATCGGCCTGGGCGCAAGCCTGGTCATCGGCAGCCTCGCCGCACCCGCGGTAGCCCAGGCCGAAGGCAAGATCCGCATCGCCGAGCAGTTCGGCATCGTCTATCTGCTGTTGAATGTGGTGCGCGACCAGCACCTGATCGAGAAGCACGGCAAGGAGCAGGGCATCGACATCGAAGTCGACTGGGCCCAGCTTTCCGGTGGCGCCGCGATCAACGACGCGTTGCTGTCTGGCTCGGTTGACATCGCTGGTGCCGGTGTCGGCCCGCTGCTCACTGTCTGGGACCGCACCAAGGGCCGGCAGAACGTCAAGGCCGTGGCTTCGCTAGGCAACTTCCCGTACTACCTGGTCAGCAGCAATCCTAATGTGAAGACCATCGCCGACCTTTCCGAGAAGGACCGCATCGCGGTGCCGGCCGTGGGTGTTTCGGTGCAGTCACGCTTCCTGCAGTACGCTGCCGCGCAGCAGTGGGGTGACAAGGAATACAACCGCCTGGACAAGTACACCCTGGCCGTTCCGCACCCGGATGCCACCGCAGCCCTGTTGGCGGGTGGCACGGAACTCAATGGACACTTCTCCAACCCGCCGTTCCAGGACCAGGTGTTGGCCAACAAGAACGTGCATGTAGTGCTCAACAGCTACGACTTGCTAGGGCCAAATTCGCCGACCTTGCTGTTCGCCACCGAGAAATTCCGCAAGGACAACCCCAAAACCTACAAGGCCTTCGTCGACGCGCTGGCCGAGGCGGCGGACTTCGCCCAGAAGAACAAGGCCGCCGCGGCCGATACCTACATCCGCGTGACCAAGGCCAAGATCGACCGTGACGCGCTGATCAAGCTCATCGACAACCCGCAATACGAATTCACCGTTACGCCGAAGAACACCTACAAGCTGGCGGATTTCCTCTACCGCGTCGGTGCCATCAAGAACAAGCCGGAGTCGTGGAAGGACTACTTCTTCCAGGATGAACGCCCGCTGCAGGGGAGCTGATCGATCATGACCGCCCCATTGCCAGGCCACACGGCCAGCAACCTGAGCCGTGTCGACGCACCCGCCTTGCTGCAGGTGAATAATCTCAGTCTCGAATACCGCACGGCGCAGCGCGTGGTGCGGGCTACCCACCAGGTCAGCTTCGAAGTCGATCACGCCGACCGATTCGTTCTGCTCGGCCCGTCTGGTTGCGGCAAGTCCACCTTGCTCAAGGCCGTGGCCGGCTTCATCGAGCCCCAGGAAGGGCAGATCCTGTTGCAGGGCCAGCCGGTCAAGGGCCCCGGCCCCGACCGCATCGTGGTATTCCAGGAATTCGACCAACTGCCGCCGTGGAAGACGGTGAAGCAGAATGTGATGTTCCCGCTGCTGGTGTCTGGTCAGCTCAAGCGCGCCGAGGCCCAGGAGCGCGCCCTGCACTATTTGAACAAGGTTGGCCTGGCGGCATTCGCCGATGCCTACCCGCATACCCTGTCGGGTGGCATGAAGGCGCGGGTGGCCATTGCCCGGGCACTGGCCACCCAGCCCAAGATCCTGCTGATGGACGAGCCTTTCGCCGCGCTCGATGCACTGACCCGTCGCAAGATGCAGGAAGAACTGCTGCTGCTTTGGGAAGAGGTGCGTTTCACCCTGTTGTTCGTCACCCACTCCATCGAAGAGGCGTTGGTGGTGGGTAACCGCATTCTGCTGTTGTCGCCGCACCCAGGGCGGGTGAGGGCGCAAGTGCACAGCCATCAGTACGACCTTGGCAGCCTGGGGGCTGCCGATTTCCAGGCCAGCGCCCGGCGTATCCATCGTCTGCTGTTCGACGAGGCGGACGCACCCGAGCAGGCGGCCGACCTCGGCTTCAACGATATTCGCATCGCCTACTGACAGGAGCTCAGCCATGACCACTACACCTGTACGCCAGGAATACGAGGTGCCGCTGGAGCCGCTGCTCAGTGTGCCTCTTGAACGTCGACTGCCACTGGCCCAGCGCCTTTGGCAACTGGGCGGGTTGCGCAAGGCGGTGATCCTGATCGCCATCGCCGCCCTGTGGGAAGCCATCGCCCGCTACCAGGGCAATGACCTGTTGTTGCCGAGCTTTTTGCAAACTGCAACAGCGCTCTGGGACGGCATGTTCAGTGGTGAACTGCCAGCCAAGGTCGGCGTGTCGCTGGTGGTGTTGCTCAAGGGCTACGTGCTCGGCATCGTCCTGGCGTTCGGGCTGACCAGCCTGGCGGTATCGACCCAGCTCGGACGCGACTTGCTCGGCACCCTCACCTCGATGTTCAACCCATTGCCGGCCATCGCCCTGCTGCCCTTGGCCTTGCTGTGGTTCGGTCTGGGGGACAACAGCTTGATCTTCGTGTTGGTGCACTCGGTCCTTTGGGCGCTGGCGCTCAATACCTATGCAGGGTTCCTCGGGGTATCGGACACCTTGCGCATGGCCGGGCGCAACTACGGCCTCAAGGGACTGCGCCTGGTGTTGCACATTCTGGTGCCGGCAGCGTTGCCGTCGATTCTGTCGGGGCTGAAGATCGGCTGGGCGTTTGCCTGGCGTACCTTGATCGCGGCGGAACTGGTGTTCGGCGCCAGCAGCGGCAAGGGCGGCTTAGGCTGGTACATCTTCCAGAACCGCAACGAGCTTTACACCGACAAGGTGTTCGCAGGCTTGGCCGTGGTGATCCTGATCGGCTTGCTGGTGGAAGGGTTGGTGTTCAACACCTTGGAGCGGCTGACGGTGCGGCGATGGGGAATGCAGCGGTAGATGACGGTGCAAACGACCTTTGCCAAGCCGCGCGGCGGGAGCCCCCTCCCTTGGCGCGACTGGCTTTGGCCTAAAGGCGCTCAATCCGCATCGGAGTCGAACAACCGCTCCAGCTCCATGCGCGCCTCCTTGGCGGTCTGCATGACTTTTGCCCGGTCATCGCGCACCTGTCCCTGAGCAACCAGCACTTCTTCATCATGCTGGGTGAATCGTTCGATGCGGTCAGTGGCCTGCTCTTCGCTCAAGCCCAACCCAACCAGAGCGCGGCGTGACATTTCCAGGCTCGAGTAGAACGTCTCGCGAATCGGTTCGGCACCCACGTCCACCAGCTTGTGCACATGCTGACGGTTGCGTGCGCGTGCCAGCACCTTCAGGTGGGGGTACAGACGCTTCACGCGTTCCGCCGTGCGAGTGGTGATTTCCGGATCATCTGTGGTGATCACGAAGTACTCCGCTTCGCCGACCTTGGCCGCGTGCAGCACTTCAGGACGCAGTGGGTCGCCGTAGAACACCGGAGCCTGCTCGAACATGTGCGTCATTTCGATGGCGTCCACCGACGTTTCCAGGGCAATGAATGGGATCTTCTGGGCCCGCAGGATACGCGACACGATCTGCCCCATGCGGCCCATGCCGACAATCACCACGCGTGGCGTACCAGCATCGATGGACTTGTACTGCTCCGGCACTTCACGCGGTGGCTGCGGGCGTTTCAGTGCCCGAGCGCAACCGAGCATCAGCAGCGGCGTGATGGCCATCGACAGGGTGATGGTCATCAGCAGCAGGTCGTAAGTCTGGGCATCGAACAAGCCCTGGTCCTTGCCGAGCTTGAACACCACGAAGGCAAACTCGCCACCCGCCGCCAGGACCATGCCCAGGCGCAGGGCGCTGGCGCTGTTCAGGCCACCGGCCAAACGTCCCACCCCAATCAACAGCACCAGCTTCACTGCCACCAGCAACAGTGTCAGGCCCAGCAGTACCAGCGGCATGTCCAGCAGCAGGCGCAGGTTAGCGCCCATGCCCACGCTGATGAAGAACAAGCCCAGCAGCAGCCCTTTGAACGGTTCGATCTGCGATTCCAGCTCGTGGCGGTACTCCGAGTCAGCCAGCAGCAGGCCGGCAAGGAAGGCGCCCAAGGCCATGGAAATACCGGCTTGCTCCATCAGCCAGGCGGTGCCGATGACCACCAGCAGCGCCGTGGCGGTGGACACTTCCGGCAGTCCGGTACGGGCCACTGTGCGGAACACCGGACGCAGCAGGTAACGACCACCGACGATCACCACGGCGATACTGGCAAAAACCTTGAGGCCATGTTCCAGACTGTCGCCGTGGCTGGTGTCAGGGCCGCTCGCGGCCAACAGCGGTACCAAGGCAATCAACGGGATGGCGGCAATGTCCTGGAACAGCAGGATGGCGAACGCCAGGCGGCCATGGGGGGCATTGAGTTGCTTGCTTTCGGCCAGGCTCTGCAGGCCCAGGGCGGTAGACGACAACGCAAGGCCCAGGCCCAGCACCACGGCGGCGGGCAATGACTGGTCGAAGCCATACAAGGCAATGGCACCGATGACCGCGCCGGTCAGCAGCACCTGTGCAGTACCAACGCCGAACACCGATTTGCGCATCAGCCAAAGGCGCCGAGGTGACAGTTCCAGGCCGATGATGAACAGCAGCAGGACGACTCCCAGTTCCGAGATGTGGGCGACGCTTTCGGTGTCGCGAATCAGGCCCAACGCCTGCGGGCCGATGGCCACGCCGGCCAGCAGGTAACCAATGACGGCGCCCAGTTGCAGGCGCTTGGCCAAGGGCACGGCGACAACGGCGGCGAGCAGGAAGATGACGGCGGTTTGCAGCAGGCTGCTTTCATGTGGCATAGGCTCGGACTCCATGAGCTGCCTGGGCAGCGAGGTACAGGATGAATACGCATTTTGCGGACTGTGGCCGGGTACGACAATCCCGCGGCGAGGGGACAGATTGTCCCATCATGGAAGACAATCAATGCCCGCCAAACTGCGCCCGATACTGCGCCGGCGTCATGCCGATTCGCTCGCAAAATACTTTGCGCATGTGCCGGTCGCTGCTGAATCCGCATTGTGCCGCCACGACTTTCAATGGCAGGTCGCTCTCTTCCAGCAGCTTGCGCGCCCGGTCTATACGGGCATTCTGCAGGTACTGCATGGGTGTGATGCCGACTTCGCGCTGGAAAGCACGGGCGAAGTTGCGGCTGCTCATGGCCACCCGCTCAGCCATTTTCTGCACCGTGAAGGGTTGCTCGATATGGTCGACGATGTAGGCCTGAGCGCGGGCGATGGGGGTGTCGTCCCGAGGTACAGCTGCCAACAGCGGCCCATACGGCGTCTGCCCGCCCTGGCGATGGCGGGCTACCAGCAACACCTTCGCCACCTCCAGGGCAAGCGACTTGCCGTGGTCTTCCGCCACCACGGCCAATGCCAGGTCGATACCCGCGGTGATGCCGCCGGAAGTGATCAAATTGCGGTCGATGACGTAGATCTGCTCGGTTTCCACTTTCGCTTCAGGAAAGGCCCGGGCCAGGCGCTCTACGTAGTTCCAGTGAGTCGTGCATCGATAACCGTCCAGCAACCCGGCACGCCCCAGCAGGAAGACGCCCGTGCAGATGGCACCGAACCGTCTGGCGCTACGCGCCGCCTGGGGTAACCAGCGCTCCAGTGCGGG
This sequence comes from Pseudomonas sp. NyZ480, assembly GCF_029537255.1. NCBI lineage: Bacteria > Pseudomonadati > Pseudomonadota > Gammaproteobacteria > Pseudomonadales > Pseudomonadaceae > Pseudomonas > Pseudomonas sp. NyZ480. The sequence goes on from NZ_CP120626.1 coordinate 178,675, forward strand.
CAAGGCGACATCGTAGGCCCCCGGTCCACCCGGCACCAGCAGCAGGTCGACCGCCTCGGGCAAGTCTTCGAGGGGTGCATCGGCCAGGGCCTTCAACCCACAGGATCCGCGAATCGCGGCGTGCCCTTCGGCCACCGTGATCAAGCGATAGTGTCGATCCTCCGGTAAGAACCGGTTGGCGATGGCAAAGGCATCCAGCGGGCCGGTGACATCCAGCAACAGCACATCATTGAACAACACCATGGCCACGGTGCGGTGAGCACGATTTTCCTGCATGCCTTTCTCGCCTTGATACGGGCCCGTTCAGGGGCCGACTACTGAACACGAAACTCATCTTAGGTTATCGGTCTGGCAGGGAGGGCCAGTAGTGCAGGTTTAAGAACTATTAAGGTTCGGCTCAGGACTTTGTCATGCTCCGGGCGCGAGACTTTCTCCATTGAACAGGAGAGTCGCCATGCACCCGGACCCTTGCCCTCCCGGCGCCCTGACCCCCGCCCGCCTGCATCAGGCCAAGGAGCTGATGCTGCGCAGCTCGTTGTCGATCATCGAGATTGCCGGGGTGTGCAACCTCACCCGCAGTCACTTCTCGCGCGCCTTCAAGGTCACCACGGGTCTCTCGCCCCAGGCATGGCGTTTGCTGGCGCGGATGGAAAAGGCCAAGCGCCTGCTGGCCACCGAGGCGCCGATCACCCATGTGAGCCTGGAGTGCGGTTTTTGCGATCAGGCCCACTTCACCCGTGCATTCAGCCGTCTGGTCGGACAACCGCCCAAAGCCTGGCGCCAGGCAGCCAAGGCCGAGCCCCTCGGCGCACATCCTTAAGCCGAAAGTATCCGTCGGTATAGCCACATAGGGACAGTACCGGCCCCGTTCACCCAACCCAAGGAGTCACACTCATGAGCCAACCAGACTACAAGCGCCTGAACAAAGACGACGCAGTCGTACTGCTGGTCGACCACCAGACCGGCCTGATCTCGCTGGTGCAGGATTTTTCCCCCAACGAGTTCAAGAACAATGTGCTGGCCCTGGGCGATCTGGCCAAGTTCTTCGGCTTGCCAACCATCCTCACCACCAGCTTCGAGCAAGGCCCTAACGGCCCGCTGGTGCCAGAGCTCAAGGAAATGTTCCCGGATGCTCCCTACATCGCACGTCCGGGGCAGATCAATGCCTGGGACAACGAAGACTTCGTCAAGGCGATCAAGGCGACCGGCCGCAAGCAACTGATCATCGCGGGTGTAGTGACTGACGTCTGCGTGGCGTTCCCGACCCTGTCGGCGCTGGCCGAGGGCTTCGAGGTGTTCGTGGTGACCGACGCCTCGGGCACCTTCAACGAAACCGTGCAGCAGGCTGCTTGGGTACGCATGACCGAGGCGGGCGCGCAGATGATGAACTGGTTCTCGGTGGCCTGTGAGCTGCACCGTGACTGGCGCAACGATATCGAAGGCCTGGGTAACCTGCTGTCGCAGCGTATTCCCAACTACCGCAACCTGATGAACAGCTATGCGGCCCTGAGCGCCCGCTGACCTTACCCAGTCGCCGGCTAGCCGGTGGCTACGCGAGGGGAGGCTGGATCGGTACGCTGAATCTGATCCGGCATCCCCCCAGCTCCGACACCAAAGCTTGCAAGCGCCCGCCGTGGGCCTGCACCACTGAATTGCAGATCGCCAGCCCCATGCCCAATCCACCCGACTTGGACGTGTAGAAAGCCCCGAACACACGCTCCCGTTCTTCTGGCGCTATGCCTGGGCCGTTGTCATCCACGCAGATTTCCACCGTATCGCCCACCACTGTCGAGACAATGCGTAGCACGCCGTCACTGCGGTAACCCGCCAGGGCTTCCAGGGCATTGGTGATCAGGTTGTACACCAATTGTTGCAACTGCACCGGATCTGCCATGACGCTCACTGCCGCGTGCAATTGGGTACTCACCTGCACCCCACACTTGAGGGCATCGGCGGAGGTCAGGCGGACCACTTCAACGACTAGCTCATCGAGATTCATGGCCTTGCGCTGCATCGGTGACTGTTTGGCCAACGAGCGCAACGCCTGGACGATGTTCGCGGCCCGCTCGCTGTCAGCACGGATGTCTTCCAGGCCGGCGATGGCTTCGGCCAGGTCAGGCTCACCGCGCTTGAGCCAACGAAGGCTGGCCGCGGCGTTGGAGGCTATGCCCAGCAGCGGTTGGCTGATTTCGTGGGCAATGGACGCCGACAGTTCGTTCATCACCTGCAGGTGCGCGCTGCGGGCCAGTTCGGCGCGCGACCGACGCAGTTCGGCTTCCATCTGGGCGCGGGCCTGATTGTCCTCGGCCAGGCGTGTATAGAACTTGGCGGTCTGCAGCGACACCGCCGCCTGTGAGGCGAGGATTTCCAGCATGGCCAGACGCTGGCTGCCGAACAGGTTGGGCACCAGACGGTTTTCCAGGTAGACCAGGCCGATCAGCACGCCCTGGATCACCAGGGGCAGGCACAGCACGGATCGCGCGCCGCGGGCCTGAAGCTCCGGGCGAAAGGCTTCCGGGCAATCGTTCGCTGCGTCGTTGAGCGTCAAGGGCTTCTTGGTACGCATGGTGGCATTGATGATCGACAGTGGCGCCTGGGTCCTGAACGTCTGGCAGTCATCCAGCCGGACATGCAGGCCCGCGTCGTCGATATAGGACAGTGCTGCCATCTGGAACTCGGCACCGCTGACGATCAGCAGGGCACCATGGTCGGCACCGGAATGCTGGGTCAGGTGGCCCATCAGGGTTTCGATCAGCCCTTCGAGCAGCACTTCTTCGGACAGCGCTCGCGCGGCTTCGATGCCCACTTCCAGGTCCAGCCGGGCCTGGCTGGAGGCGCGGTAGGTTTCCTGCACCGGTTGAGTTCGCAGGAATGGGTGTAAGGTCTCCAACTGGCGGACCTTGCCTGTCGCACCCCAAATGTGGAAGCAGTCGCGTGCAAGTCGCAGGTGCAGGTTGGCACCGGAGATCAGGCCGCTGGGGATGCACACTTCGGCCAACTGTTCGTGGGCGAGCGCCTGTTCGTGAATGAAGCCGGCGGCAGTGGCGGCGATCTGGGCCTGGTCGAAGCAGCGTATGGCTGCCAGGCCGTCACCGTTAAGCTTGGCGATGACGCCTTCGATCAACAACAGCTTGTTACGGAACGTGATGGGGTTGAACTCGGCCCATTGCGCGAAGCGCTCGCGCAGTTCGCCCAAGGTCTTGCGTTTCATCTCGGGTGTGCCAGGCGCTTCTGGGCTGCCCAGCGCCAGACCGCGAAACAGCTGGTAGTCGGCCAGGTTGATATGCGCCGGGGCAGCCCAGGCATGTGTTCCGGCTTCGTCCAGGCTTACGATCGCCTGGCATATATCGCCCAGGTAGAACGCGGACATACCGTTGAACAGCGCCTGGAAGAACCGCGTCGTTCTGGAGGTGCCGAGTTCGTGCGTGAGGGTCGCTGTCGTGCCTGACGTCAAGCCACTGCGGCAAGGTTCGGCAGTGCTCATGTTGGCAACGAAGTGTTGTTGCGCCAGGAGGATGCGTTCGATATCCCGATAGCCGTAACGGCGCACGGTGTCGAGGCCCTGTTCTACCTCGGCAGCGACTGTTTGCAGATGGTGGCCCATGAACAGCGAATCCGACACCAGGTGGTTGCAGGCATAGCAGGCCATGGCCAGGTCGCCGCTCAGGCGCGCCGAATCGATGGCTTCGAGTGCGGTGCGTCGGGCGAACTCCATCGGGGCGGTCCAGGCACTGACTTGGTCCAGCGCGAGCAGGGCGCTGGTCAGGTCGGCCTCGAACCCCTGTCGCTCGATCAACTTGAGCGCGGCCAGGCAGTAGGCGTGCCCATCATGATAGGCGGCGAAGCGTTCGGCATTCATGACCCCGAACCAGGCCAGCCCATAAGTGCTGCCAGGGGCCACGCCATATGCCAGGGTCAGCTCCATGATCTTGGCCAGGTGCAGGCAGCACAGGTCATCCTCCACGAAGAACGACGAAGAGAGCGTCGCCAGCAGTTCTATCGCGACGATCGCGTGCTCGGCTTCGGCCTTGGGCAGCGATTCGAGGCAGTGGCGACCTTGCTGCTCGATCAGGCCGCGTATCCGTGCATATTCGCTCTCGACCATGTGCCTATCGTTGCCGCGTGCCAGCGAGATACCCAGCAGACCAAGGCCTGTCAGGGCTGCATCGATGGCGGTTTCATAGTCGGAACGCAAAGTGTGCAACCGTGCCTCCAGCCGGTAGGCGCGGGCGTGCAGCAGGGGTGTGCTGGCGCGTTGTCGGCATTGGGCGATGTGTGCTTCGGCTTCGGGCATGCGCGACATCAGCATGTCGCACTCCGCCGCCAGGGCGGCGAAGGTGAAGGCCTTGGCCCTGTACGTTGCTGATTCGCAGCCTTGCCTCAGCAGGGCTTCACCGGCTGCCAGGTAGCTGGCGGCTTGCGCGTATGAGGCGTCATCGCGGGCCCGAAGCGCGGCGTCCTCCAGCATCGTCAGGAACGTTGAGTATTCATCTGCTTCGAAGGCCTGCAGGCTGGCGCGTTGCACCTGGTTGGCGATATCGAGCACGGCATTGTGCAGGTCGTCCTGCCAAACCTCGCGCATGGCCTTGGCGATACGTGCATGTTGCGCAGCTCGTTCGCACTCTGGGGTCAGTTCGTAGGCAGCTTGCATGACCCGGTCATGGGCGAAGCACAGGCCTTTCTGGCTGGGCAGCAGAAAGCCCGCGTCGACCAGTGCCTTTAGCCGTTCACCGAGACGGGGTACGCCGCAAGGCAGCGTCTTTTCAAGCAAGCGCTCGTCGCAACGGCCGCCTGCAGCACTGGCAAGGCGCAGCACATCGCGTTGGGCAACCGGCAGGCGTGTCAGGCGATCGACCATCAGGTCGGCGACGTTGTCGGCGTAGCGATGCTGCGACACGGCCTGTAAGGACCACGTCCAGCGCATGGTCTGGGTGTCGAAGGTGAGCAGGCCATCTTCGACCATGACCTGCAGGATCTGGTTGATGAAGAACGGGTTGCCGGCGGTCTTGGCGTGCACCAGTCGTGCGACCTGTATCGCCTCTTCGGGCGGCACATGGTAGCGCTCGCCGATCAGATCCGACACCGCCGCAACGGAGATCGGGCGTAGCTCGATGGTCGTGATGCGCACTTCCTCGGGGCGAGTCGGTAGGGCATGGGCGGGTGCTGGATCGTTGCGCCGGGCGAGGATCAACAACAGGCCGTCGGGCGGCTGCGCGAGCAGTTCTGCTAAAAGGTGCAGGGTTGCGCTATCGGCCCACTGCGCATCATCGAAAAACAGCACCAAAGGCTGGCCGGGCCGGCTGAACACCCCTAGAAACTCGACCACCGCCCGCAGCTCTTTCTGCATCGCAAGGCGGGTGGGTTTTTCCGGCAATTCCGCCATGGGCCCGATGATCAATTGCAGGTCAGGGGCGAGCTTGCCCAGCAGCCGTCCGCGTCCCTTGAGGCGACGCAGGATCTTGTGTCGCAAGGAAGCCAGGTCTTCGCTGTTCTTGGCCAGCAGCTGCGTGGCCAACGAACCCAGTATGTCCAGCCACGGCGCATAAGGCGCGCCTTGTTCCAGGCAGGTGCACTTGCCAGATGCCCAATACCCCTCGGCGTAAGTCTTCAGTGCGGCATGGACCAGGCTGGACTTGCCCATGCCGGTGGCACCGTTGACGAACAGCACTTGGGGCTTGCTGTCCCGGCGCAGGGCCCTGAACAGTAGGCCGATGGTTTTCAGCTCGGCCGTGCGTCCATGAAGTCGCTCGCGGGTGGGTGATATCGGTTCGGCGCAGCCAGGCGTGAAGTGATCGAGGGGCTCTTTGGCTGGGTAATGTCGGCGGCAATGGGCAAGGTCGATCGCCAGCGCCCGTGCACTCTGGTAGCGGGCATCGGGTTCCTTGGCCAGCGCCTTGTTCAGCACTTGGCTAAGTGCCCGTGGCACCTTGGCGTCGACTTCGCAGGCCGTTCTGGGCTGCACGCCAGCATGCAGTTGGCGCCAGTGCGACATGTCACGGCCTAGCAGAGGCAGTTCGCCCAGCAGCAGCTGGTAGAGGATTGCGCCCAAGGCATAGATGTCGCTGCGCCGGTCGCTGACGCTGCCATGGGGGCAGACCTGCTCTGGGGCGAGGTAAGCCCAACTGCCTACCGGTGTCTGCTGTTCGCCGACCAGCTCCGGTGGATCGGCATGGAAGCCGCCGATCTTCACGCCCAGGTCGTGCTGGACGAACACATGCTGAGGTTGCAGGGCACCGTGCAGCACGTTGCGCTCGTGGGCCTGAGCCAAGGCCGTGGCGGCGTTGGTCGCCACGTCGAGGAACGTCGATAGCGTGATCGGGCCAAGCTCCGCAAGGTCATTGATCGAGCGACCTGCCGGATAGATCAGCAACGGGCCTTCTGCGGAGCGGACGAAGGCTGAGGGAAGTACAGCCCATTGCGGGTCCAGCTGAAGGCGGTAGTTGCGTTCGAGGCGCCGGCAGGCGGCAGGGGCTGCGAGGGCCGCGCGAATCGCTACCCAGGCCTGTCCCGTCGCACTGTCGCGCAGACGGAAGTAGGTCAGGTCGCCTTCCTGCCCCAAAGGCGTGATGTCGCAGCGGCCCAGCCAGCCGTCGTCGATCGACTGGTCATAATCGATGGGCCTGTAGGCAAGGCGTTCATCGAGCATAAAGCACCCCTGCTAGCGACATCCAAGGGCGCGAGTATACGCAGCGCGAATGCCCCGCACGCTCTGGCTGGCCGGTTTGGCAGGATCGGGAACCATCTTGACCGTAATCGGCCCCAGGGTGGCGGCGCTGGCTTGTATAGTCCAAAGGCCAACCTATCCCTCGGGATAATTGTATGAATGTGGATGCTGGCCTAGATTGCACGGGGCTGCGCAACCGCCCGGACTCGCGAGATTCGAAAAGATCATGATCCGTATAGGCAATGCCCAGGTGTCGCTGGAGCGGCGGGAAGTGTTTCTGGACGGCAAACCGCTGCCCTTGGGTGGGCGTGCGTTCGAGGTGCTGGCGACGCTGATCCGGGCCAACGGCCGGGTGGTGTGCAAGGACGAGCTGTTCAGCCAGGTCTGGGCCGGCACAGTGGTGGAAGACAACAACCTGCAGGTGCAGATTTCGCTGCTGCGCAAAGCCTTTGGTGACCGGGGCCTGATCCAGACCGTTCCCCGCAGGGGTTACCGGCTGGCGGCGCAAGTGTCCAGCGATGTGGCTGCGTTGGCGCCAGGCAGATCGCCGCTTTCAGCCACTGCTGGGCCGCCGCAGGACGACATCGAAGCCGTGATGGTGCTGGTGGTCGATGACGACCCGTCGGTACGCACGGCCCTGGGCCGGCTGTTCCGTGCCGAGAATATTCCTCATCGGTTGTACGCCTCGGCGGAGGAACTGCTCGAACAACCCTGCGACACACCCTACGCCTGCCTGTTGCTGGACATGAACCTGCCGGCTGCCAGCGGCCTGGACGTGCAGCAGGCGCTGCGCAGGCTCGATGTTCCCTGGCCGGTCGTGTTCATGACCGGTTACGGCACCATCCCTATGACCGTTCAGGCCATGCGTGCGGGTGCTGTTGAATTTCTCACCAAGCCGTTCGATGAGTACGAGCTGCTGACGCTGCTGGGGTCGGTACGTGCGCGCGCCTTGGCGCAGGGGCGCAAATGGTGGGATACGCGTCAGGTCCGGGAAAAGTACCGGCGCCTGACCCAGCGCGAGCGGCAAGTGTTCTCGCTGGTGGTAGGGGGGCTGACGCACAAACAGATCGCCAAGACCATCGGTACCAGTGAAGTGACGACCAAGGTTCACAAGAAGAACATCATGAACAAGATGCAGTCGCGCTCGCTGGTCGAGCTGGTCGCCATGCACCATGTCATCGATGCCGGCCCCCGCCTTGAAGACCAGGGCGTTGCATGAGCGCAACGGTATGCATCGTCGATGACGATGCTTTCGTGCGCAGAAGCCTGGCCAACCTGTTGCGTTCGGCCGGCTTCGACACCTTGCTGTTCGGGTCGGGTGCGCAGCTGCTGGCTTCGCCCCAGGCGCGTGGGGCGGGGTGTGCCTTGCTGGACTTGAGAATGCCTGGACTGACAGGTTTGCAGGTCCAGGGCGAGCTGGCCCGGTTGGGTTGGCAGCTGCCCGTGATCTGCATGTCGGCGCATTGGGATGATGCGGCCTTGGAAGCTTCCCAGCGCAATGGCGCGGTAGCCTGCCTGGGCAAACCCTTCAATGAAGACGTACTGCTGAAGGCGGTCGAGGCTGCGTTGGCCTTGAACGTGCGTTGAACGTTCACGAGCCAGGCCGCCCAAGCGGCCTGTCCGTGCGCGTCGCCTCAATTCTGGTTGGCCAGGTTGGTGTTGGGTTGGCTGTAGCTCAAGGAGCGGACTTGGCCATTGCTGTCGCGGTAGGTCAGGGTGGCGGTAGTGGTGTGGCCTTGAGCGTTGGCTGGCGTTTGCACGGCGATCACCTGGGCAATATCCAGCGCCATGCCGTAATGGTAGGGCGTGGCTTCGACGGACTGGGCGAAAGCGCCGGTGCTGGTGACCAAGGCGAAGGTGGCGGCGGTGAGTGCTTTGCTGAGGGTCATGATCGTTCTCCAGGTTCAGTGAGGTGGGTGACGACTGCTTGCTGTCTGGAGTTAATATTGCGCTCAATTAATTAGCGCGCAAAATAAAATACCACTATGGCCTGCATTGACTTCGCCCATCGGCGAATCTGCACACGTCGATGAGTCAGGTGCCAGGGCGATACTGGAGGGCTTCGGCCAAATGAGCCCTGGCTATCGAGTCGGTTCTGTCCAGGTCAGCCAGCGTCCGCGCGACCTTGAGTAGGCGGTGCGCAGCCCGTAGCGACAGGGTCAGCCGTTCGCAGGCGCTTTCCAGCCAGGCCTGGTCAGCTGCAGTGAGCTCGCAGTGACGGCGCAAGCCATCGAGGTCGAGGAAGGCATTCGCGCAGCCCTGGCGGCGCTGCTGCCGTTCGCGGGCCTCAGCCACGACACGGGCGACCTTGGCGCTGGTGTCGCCACAGGGGTGGTTGTCGAGTGTGGTGGCTTCGCGCGCCACAGTCAGGTGCAGGTCGATGCGGTCGAGCAACGGGCCTGACAGTTTGTTGCGGTAGCGCTGGATCTGCTCTGTGCTGCAGCGGCAGCGGCCTGAGGGATCGCCGAGGTAGCCACAAGGGCAGGGGTTCATCGCCGCTACCAGTTGGAAACGGGCAGGGAAGCGCACTTTGTCCTTGGCACGGGCGATGACGATCTCGCCGGACTCCAAGGGTTCACGCAGAACCTCAAGCACCCGTCGCTCGAACTCTGGCAACTCATCGAGAAACAACACACCATGGTGCGCCAGCGTGATTTCGCCGGGTTGCGGCCGGCTACCGCCGCCTACCAGCGCAGGCCCGGATGCTGAGTGATGGGGGTGGCGGAACGGACGCTGCGGCCAGCTTTTCAGGGGCGTGTGCCCACTGATCGACTGGATAGCCGCGACCTCCAGGGCTTCGTGCTCGTCCAGCGGCGGCAGCAGCCCTGGCAAGCGACTGGCCAGCAAGGTCTTGCCGGTACCGGGTGGCCCGGTGAACAGCAGGTTGTGCGCGCCAGCGGCTGCCAGCAGCAGTGCCCGTTTGGCCGCGACCTGGCCTTGTACTTCGCTCAAGTCGGGGTAGGGCCGACTTTGCAGCAGCAGGCCATTGGCGGCATATGGCGGCAACACCACCTGGCCGTTGAGGTGGGCGACCAACTCTAGAAGGTGCCCCACTGCGTAGACCACCAGGCCACCCGCCAGACTGGCTTCTTCAGCGTTTTCCTGCGGGACCACCAAGGCCCGACCTGCTTCGCGCGCTGCCAGGGCGGCCGGCAGTATCCCCTGTTAGTCGGACCTGGACTCTGCACATGATTTATGTAGCGGGTTATTAGTTTTATGGTCGCATGCAGATAGTATTTTGAATACCGATTATTTTTTCTGATAAATATCAGATAGTTGGCCAGGGGCTCTTAATATATGTGAGCTTTGCTAGTTATAGGGAAGGTCGCATTAGTGAGTGTGCGGGGCACGCCTGAAAGTCTTTAGATAGAGAGCTTGAAGTGGAGAGACACAACGCGGTGTTTATAGATATGTGCTGTAGGTGCGATTCAATACATAACATGTAGCTGTAAGAGGCCTGTATTGGAAAACCCACTACTGGCTTAATTTGCATATATGGCTATCCTGAGATCCACTATCTGAGGTGGGTACTCATGACTACTCTTCTGAACGTTGATTTCACCAGTTCGTTAAATCCAACAATATCTGAAATCCCTCATTCCGTCCCCCAGCTCTTTCTGAGTGATATGCAGCCTTTTTCGTCAGCCAACAGATATCTGCGGAATTGTTCTAGGCGAATGTTGCCAAAGAGTTTGAATACATTGGCGGAGCATCTCAAAGAGTTATCAAGTTGGCTTGAAGGCTCTGGGCTGGACGTCGAGGATATGACCGAAGTTTACTTTGATGCGTACGTGGACGCTCTGTGTACATATCGCCGTCGGACTGGTTGTCCTCTAAGTTGGAATACGGTGAACGCTCGTGTTGGTGGGGCGTATCGATTCTTAAGATGGGCCTTAAAAAATGGTCACTGCGCAGACCTCAAAGATAGCGATGTGGAAAATTCATACCGCTCTTCGCGTAAGAAATACCTTATGAGAGGACACCCGGCGAAAAAGCTCGAAGAGCCAGTTCGATTCTTGCAATTGAGCGAAGCAATCAAGTTTGTCGAATATTTGGCGGATTGTGACAGCACAGTTGATGCCGGAATTAGGTTCCGAAACAAGCTGATGGCTTCCTTGATGCTCCAGGTTGGGCTTAGAGTTTCTGAGGTTATCAATTTCCCACTAAAAGATCTTCCTGAGGTGAATGCTCGTGGGTATTTTACTCCAGCTAGGGTCGTCGGGAAGGGTATGAAAGCCCGATGCGTTTTAATTCCGAATTCGCTACTCTTGAAGCTTTGGGAGTATGTGGATTTTACTCGCGAGAAGATATGTGAGTCGGTGCTTGTAAGGCCCGATTCAGTGGGCTTTTTATTTTTGAGTATTGAAGGAAACGCTGTTACTCGTAACTGGATGGAAAAACAATTCGCCCTAATCAGCAAGAGGCTTGGCATTAAGTCAACCCCGCACTCTCTCAGGCACACATTCGGAACATATCATTATCTGCTAAATAAGGATTTGCCCAGTCTTGCAAATCTTATGGGCCATGCCAGCGAGAACACAACCCGCAGATTCTACGTTCATACTGCAATGCTCGTATCGTATGCCGGTACCTACAGTGCTTTCCAAGCCGAGATAGATCGACTCATAGGAGGCAGTGGCTTTGTCGGATAAGTATAAAACACTGGGATTTATCAAGCGCGCTGAGGCAGTGGTCCAGGAGGAACTCAGATTTTCAGCCGTTTGTAAAAATACCGGTAGGGAATACAGCTACGATTTTAACTCCAAGAAATATGCTCGCGAGTGCCGCCGTATCTGCGAGGTTTTTGTCTGGGCACTGTATAGACGTCGAGACTCACTAGGGCATACATCCAGGGTGGCAGTAGTAGAGCGAGCAAGTTGTTTTTTTAAGTTTTTGGCGGTTTCAAACATTACTTTGCCTGAAGAGCTAAGTGATGCCACGTTGGTTGAATTTTCGCATTGGTTAAAGACGCAATCTGGACAGAGTTACCCTACTGCAGCTAATACGTATCGCAGCCTAACTACAACTTTCAAGGAAATGAGCCGTCATCCTAAGGTCTCTAGCGAATTTGTTGTTCAAAAGAATTCATTCCCTAAAGCGTCAAGCCAGGTAATGACATCTCAGGGTTATGATGAACATGAGCTGAAAGCTATTTTGAAAGCCGCGGTGCTGGGCGTGCGCGAGAGTGCAGCGAAACTAGAGCGAGCTTATCAGCCGAAGTGGATCGGATTCCCACCTCCTTTGGATGATGTGGCTCCACAGAATGTCAGGGGGAGACATTCCATTTGGCAGAGTAAAGAACATAGGATTTGGTGGTGGGAGAATAACTGTGGCTTCCAGAGAGTAAACACTGCTTTTTTGCGCGGTAAAGCACAAGGGCAAGATTTTCTTAGTGGTATGTCGCCAGAAGGGCGCGGGTCGGTTGCATTGCTGGAAAAATTCTATGACGAAATTGGCGCAGGAAAAGCGTACGAACCGCGCTATCTTGGCGCGCCGTCGCCTATTAAATATAGAACGCCCTGGGCAAAAAAAGAGTATTTAGAATGGTATTGGGAAAATCATCTCGATTGCCGTCCCCTGACTCGTAAGGATGTTAATAAAAAAACATACAAATTTCTTCGGGCCATCTCAGATAATTTCAATGGCCGTATCAAGCAATTTTTTAATTCGCTGGGTGTTGGGAAGTGGATAGGAGCATCGGATCTAATTCCGTATTACTTGATGCTATTAATCCGTACGGGGCTGAATCCATCCACGATCCAGAGGTTGACGATTTACTGTCTGAGCCAAGACCCTACGGATAACGAAAAGTTTTTCATTAATTGGGAGAAGTTTCGTTCATCCAAACGTGGTGCCACCATTCCTTCTGGTTTGGGTAATGATAAGTGGCCGGTGTCGATAATTAAACGCGTTATCCAGATTACCGAAAGCATCCGTGAACCTGGTCAGGTTGAATTGTGGATTGGGAATGCAAACAGACACAAGAGAACCCTGCCATTACAAAATAGCGCCTTCAAACGGGGCTTGCAAGAATTCTCACGCAAGCACGACTTGCGTGATCGTAATGAAAAGCCTATGAGTATTCATGCAGGTCTACTCAGGCCGACGCTAGCCTGGCACGAGTACGTGAGAACTGAGGATCTTAATTACTTAAATCAGTTGTTAGGGCATACTAAAATGTCCACAACGGCTGAATATATTAGGCGCGTTGAAGACCCCGTTCTTCGCACTAGGCGCGGAATCCACCAGGATGCAATGTTTCTAGGATTGCTGACAGGCGAATTCAACGCGCTGGATAAATCGTCAGGGTCGATGATCACATCCGAGTGCGTCTTGAATCACTGTAGGGACCAGTTGAATTCGCCTCAGCACGGGCAAAAAATCGGCGTGATTTGTACCAGTGGTCATGAGGTTTGCTTGGGTTGTCAGAACCTTATTATTACCCTCGAAGATATCAAGAAGTATATGTGTTTTATCGCGTTTCATGATCATTTGTTACGTGCGGGTGATATCAATGATGCGGAATATTCTCAAGCAGTTAGTGAAAAAAGGTACTTTTGGGAAACATATATTTTTCCAAGATATCCTGAAGATGTGGTTCAGCGCATAGCCACTGACGCACGCCGTTCCCCTATCGAAGCCTGGGATATTGATAAATATGAGCAAGATAAGCAGATTCCCTAGTGCAGGAGCCCAATTGGCTTCAATTAAGGCAGAGAGTTTTCGCCCGTCGACGCTAGTCCTGATGGCTGAAGAAGTTCGAAATGAGATTAGGGTCTCACGTAAATCTCTCTATGCGGATCACGTATGGGATTTCTCCGAGGAAAATCCGTATCTGTCAGCTAAGTCGGCTGTTATCACCTTCGCAAATCTCAGCTTTGAGGATGGAACGAGATTAACGTGCGCCAGTAATCGGCATTACTTGATCGCCGTTAAAGAGTATATTTATTCTTTGATTGTGAACCCGCCATACACAAGGCCGACTTTGTCATCAATATGCCAGTCGATGAGAAAAGGTATTCGGAACTTGTTGCTTTACATGTGGCGAACCGGTGTGCAGAGGTTTTCGGATCTTACTCAAGCGGATATGCAATCCTTTACTTGCTCCATCGCAGGAAAGTCGAATGGTTCTGGTGGCCCATTGACAGACCGTACTTTAAGAACACGGATCTATGGCTTGCCTTGGCTGTATGAGCAGTCCAGGTCGAGGAAGCTGTCTGATGGATTGACTGTATGGCCTTTCGGCGATTGCGAGTCCGGTAGTGAATGGAGTAAAGCAAACGCGCAAAAAGTTATGGATCGGACGGTATTTACCACGCCCGAAATGCCAGATGAGGTAGCAGTCAAAATCATCCAAAAAGCGGTTGAAGAAATAGAAATTTCCTATTTCATCGAGGAGGTCAGGCGCGCCCAAGAAAGCCAGAAGATAACTGGGCGCAAGATGATCATCCAGACAACGTATGGCAAGGTGATGTGCGACACGCGAAAATTCCCATGGAATAAGTACGGACTGTCGTCACAATGGGATCTTCATGCGCTTGTGCAGCGAGTTCAAACGTCGGGTTACATACTAATTGCATTTCTGACAGGAATGCGGTTCCACGAAATTATTAATATAAGAAAACATGATTGCTGGATTAAAAGCACGGTTAATATTAACGATGCTATGAGGTCGTTCTGCTTTATCAAGTCGACTACCACCAAGCTCGAAGCTGTGCCTGTTGTCACTGAGTGGCAAACGGTACCTTTTATCGAATATGTCATTGATGCTTTGAGGCGATGTTTCCGTCATAGCTCTACTGAAATTAGCTCGTGGCTGTTCAGTTCTCGTGAGGGAGGAAGCCGCCTAGGTATAAGTACTATCAATTTTCGATTGAAAAATTTTGTTGAGTTGCATGATATTCGTTTCAATGGTGAGTTGTGGTCGTTGGCAACCCATCAGTTTCGGAAAAAACACGCGCGACTCATGATTCGCCAGGGTTTGGGTTTGATGTGGCTAAAGGATCAACTTAAGCATTGGGATGTTGAAATGACCAAAGGCTACGGTGATTTAAGCCTCTATACTGAGCTTCAGCAAGAAAAATTTGCTATGTCATCTGAAAAATATGCTGAGCTGATAGGTAGTCAGTTGCCCATAATCGGAGGCGGTGCGGATGATATAAGTGAGATACGCAAGATATTCTCGGGAATGATCGCCTCTGAAAAAGAGGAGTTCCTGGCCGAATTGCCCAAAAAGGCATTGATTGAGCAGACCGACGATGGCCTTTGCATGTATCGTCCGAGCAAGGCTATGTGTGGGGGGGATCGGAGAAATTGTCGCCCTGCCGATTGCAACAACTCTGTGATACCAGCGCTGAGTCTCAAGCGGACAATTAAATGGCGTTTGAGTGAAAATGCTAGGTTAAGAACATTCTTCAGTAATGAACCGCATAAGATTGCGCATCTAGACGATCGTATCGGTGAGCTTACCAAATTGTTGAGTCAACTCGAAGGCGTCGGAGGTACGTGATGAAAAACAAACCGAGAGGAAGCCAGGTTGGTCTGAAAAAGAACAGGGAAGACACGAAGGCAAAAAATACTTCCGCCATGTGGGCTGTGATTCAACGACTTCGAAAGGAAAAGTCGTCGGTTGTCTGGAGCTACAAAGAGGTGTGGCAGGGTGCCGGGCTCAAAAGCCATGTGCCACTCTCAAGCCCATGGAATGTAAGCGTGCGAGGTGCAATCGACGCGCACAATGCTGAGGTTCAGCAAAGGATTGAACAGGGGCCTCCGGTATTGGCTCAGCGCCGGACACAGAGAGATGCCAATCGCGAGCTGCAGAAACAGATCAAGGTACTAACAGCCGAGAGGGACCTGGCGCTATCCAAAATCGCCGTGTACGAAGCTGATGCCGATTACTACCGTGCCGAATGCCAAAAGCTTGCTTTGATCAACACCCGGCTTCGTCAACAGCGATCAGGTTAACCGTCACTAGGCCGTCACATGCGATATCAGGGGTAAAGCTCACTCGGGAGAAGTGAAGGGCGACTGCATACCGTCAATGTCCTCTCGCACCCTCTGCAACAAAACGTCCGGAGATACACCATCTTTGGCAGCATAGGTATACACGAGCAACGTGATCGGATGAACCCTTAGCATCGGTGCGAGAGCTTCGAGTCTGTCGATGGTGGGAGAATGTATGCCCCGTTCGAGCGTACTGATGTACGTTCGACCACTGACATCCGAAAAATCCTCCTGACTGAGTCCATTACGGGTCCGGAACCAGCGGAACACCTTCCCGAAAGCCTTTTTCAGTTCCATTTGCACAATCCGCAAAAGGAACGATGAAGCCGTTTTGAATAGTATATCGCTACACAGTATACTGTTCATTTTGAGGCATTTTGGTATGTTCGTTTCTGACAGCAGGGCGGAAGTCAGAGGGTTGGCTCCGCTTCTTGAGCCCGGCCAGCAGGGTTGGCACGTCATGCTGAAGCCACAAATTTCACCATGGTTTCACGCCACGGTGATCAGAAGGGATGAGGGCTTCGAATCCCGTCATGTGGTGTTTATCGACTCTTTGCCCACCCTCGGTTTTTGGATTGAGCAGGTGGAGGGCGAGGTGCGCTTGGAGTCTCTCCAGCTGGTTTCACCTGGGTGGCTGAATGGAAAACAATCTTGGGAAATGGATGTTCTGACGGAGATAGCCCAAAATCTTCAGAATGGTGAGACGAGGTTGTCTCTTCAGGATGGCAGGGTATTGTTTTTCCCAGATGCCAAGCCAATCAGTCGGGAAGGCTATTCAAAAGTCATTTACCGCTCAGTGCCGGCAGACGGTCGTCGCGATGCCCGGAATTCATAAGGCAGCGTTGACTGCGTAGCCATTGCGCGTCGAAATCAGAGGCAAGGAGGTTAATGTTCGATGCCTTCGCCACAAGACATTCTCCCGCCTGATCATCAAGCGTATACGGATGCCGTAGAAGCTATGCGTCTGTACTACGAGGCGAAAGCAGCGGGGCTACCTGAGCAAGCAGTCGAGCGCTTGAGGCTAATCGCTGAGGCGCAATTCCAGGCGCTTAGCGATTACCAGCTTAGTGCCTGGGGAATGCAGTCAAAGCCAGTCCATTGATTACTAGCTCTTGCTCGGTTTTAGGCCCTCGCGGACTTCGCTTTGCGACCTCGTCTACCTCACTCGCGCTGCAGTCTTTAACTCGAAGCCCATTCACTGACGAGGTTGCCGCCTATCCCGTGGGTGAATCGTAAAAATCTAGACAGGAATAGGACGCCGGTGGTGTTGCCAAAGGGCGAGCAAATTTTGAGGGGTAGTCGCAGCGATCCTTTAGCTCCCAGCCTTGCGGCATTGGGTTCAGAATCCGACCGGCTATGCCCGCCGTCACTACCGCAGAGAAACCAGCTTCCTCTGCTGCCAAAATTGCGGGGGGCTTTTGCTGGTAGCCAGTCCCGACGGATGCGCAGTTGCAGTCCTCAGCTGTAAGCATACACAAACTGGCAGGCGTGTCAGTCAAATTGGAGGGCCGCGCCTTAACGCGCTAGAAAACGCGCCCATCCTGTACTCATCAGAGTTAACTCCTCGTCCGGCCGGACGTGCAAGGCAAGCCGTACTTGGCAGCCTAAGGTAGCTCTCCAAATCGCCTTTCAGCGTTTCAGCCAAGAATGCTACTTGCTCGACGCCAGAGGATGCGGGCATTCACCGCACGTCCTAGCGACCGATATTGACTGGTATTCCCCAGCTCCAAGGTATCTCCTGCGAGCTTCACCGTTCGCGGTTGCACCTGGCCTATCCAATTCGGAAACATCGAGACTGCGATGGTGTGGGTGAGCTCACCCGAGTGCTCGTCTACATTAAAGGGGCCGCTGTAGGAAATGTACGACAGGCCTTGAGAGCGGTACTCCGCATCAGTGCCCTGGAACCAGTCACCTGAGGAAAACAACGCCCGATTCGGCATGCTCAACTGAGCCGACATATAGCCATCTGCCGAGTAGATTATGAATCCTTCAGGATTTTCACCGAAGGGATATACAGGGGCAGATCCGTCCACTGGGTATTCTGTGTAGGTTTCGAGAACCCAGGTTCCAATCAGTTTTTCACGCATGCTCATGGTCGTACCTCACATCGTCTGCTGCATGTCGTTGTCGATGGGCAAAAGCTGTCCAGAGATGGACTTGCCTGCGTCTGATGCTAGGAAAACTGCTAGTTCTGCAATGTCCTTCGGGTCCACCAGGCGTTGGAGGGATTGAACAGAAAGCGCCTTGCTACGTTCTTCCTCCACGGAGTTGCCGCTGAGATTGGCCCTGCCTTTGAGCACGTTCTCAAAGCGTTCCCCTTGGACAGCTCCGGGCAGAATGGCGTTAACACGAATGCCATACGCGCCGAGCTCACGTGAAAGGCTCTTGGTGAAGCCAATCAGTCCCCATTTACTCGTCGAATAGGGGGAGCGATCTGGGTAGCCCAGTCGTCCCGCAACAGAAGACATGTTAATGATTGTGGGTTGGGATGAACGCTTGAGAGCAGGGACGGCCAAGCGCGTAACGTTGAAGGTCCCATTCAAATTTATCTGCATGACCTTGTCCCACTCATCGGGATCAAGTTGCTCAACGGGAGCGGTGGGACCGGATGTCCCGGCGTTGTTGACGAGCACATCTAGACCCCCCATGGCTTCGATAATGACCGGAATATCGAGTTCAAGGCTTCGGCGATCAGATACATCGCATACTGCAGTGCGAATACCAGGATGCTCTACATGAATGCGACTTAAGCTCACGGTGTCGATGTCCACTACCGTGACGTCAGCACCGCGGCTGTTGAAGGCCAGAGCGATCGCATATCCAATACCAGATGCTCCCGCCGTTATCAGTACTTTCTGCTTTCTCATGATTGATCCCCATAGCGTAGGTCTGCCAGAACATTAAAATCTTGCGGAGCTATCCATGAAATTGTTTATCGTTATGCGACCTATCATCGGGGTGGATTGGTTATGGACCTGTCGCGTATTGATCTCAACCTTTTGGTTTCGCTGGACACGCTACTGGCTGAGTTGAACGTGACCAAGGCAGCATCACGCCTTCATATCAGCCAGCCCGCGTTGTCTGCACAGCTTTCTCGCTTGCGCGAACTGCTGGGCGATCCGCTGTTGGTCCCGATTCAGAAAGGCCGGAGCATGACCCCCACCGCCCGGGCATTGGCGCTGCGGGGACCTCTACGTGCAGCCCTGATGACTCTCGGTTCAGTCATTCAGAGTGAGTTGGGATTCGATCCTTGGAATGACAAGAGAGTCTTCCGCATAGCCGCCTGTGATACCGCCTTAAGCACCATTTGTGAGCCCTTGATTGCATCGATCGCCAAGCACGCTGGTACCCAAATTCAGGTGTCTCTCAATGCCGTTGATCCTGGGCTCATAGGAAGGCAGATGGAGGAAGGTATTTTCGATCTGCTGATCGACTCTAGCCGCGGCGTTCCTCTGGGGATGAGATGCACGGCACTTAGGACCGATGAGTTCGTCATGGCGCAGCGCAAAGGGCACCCTCGTGGAGGCGAGCCTATTACCCTGGATGGGTACTGTGATCTCAATCATCTTGTCGTATCGCCAGAGCGGGAGAGCTTTAGGGGCTATATGGATGAGTATTTACGCTCCGCCGGCATGAGCCGAAGGATCTACCTTACCGTACCGACCGCCGGGATGGTCCCAGGGATTCTGATGTCCACGGACTTGGTCTGTACGATGCCTCGCATGCTTATTCAGTCCCAGAACGATGCCATCCTGACGTTTGAGTTGCCATTTGAAAGCGAGCCTTTCCAACTCATGATGGCTTGGCATCCGAGGGATGATGCTGACGCGGCTATTCTCTGGCTGCGTCAGTTAGCTCAAAATCTGGCCGCACCACTTCAAACCTCACCGAGCGATGCCAAATAATTTCGTTATCTGGATAGCGGCTACTGGGCTTGGATAGTCACGCTCGAAGCCGAGCGGATAATTGGAGCTGTGGCCGATGCGCCGGTCACACCTCAACGGCTTTCAAGAGCCTCACAGCCCTGACAAAGAAAAAAAGAGGGTTTGCTTCATGCCAGGTACGATGTTGGCTGCTCGCCTCCACAAAGTTGGTGGCAAATTTACCGTGGACGAAATTCCGCTTCCTGAAGTTGGCGAGCATGACGTCCTGGTCAAAACCGCCGCCTGTGGCGTTATCCCAAATCTGCGTAACGTCGTCACAAATTTCCCTGAGTGGTACCCTTTCCTACCTCTTCCTGACTTGCCTGCTGTGTTCGGGTTGGATGCCGCAGGTACTGTGGTATCGGTTGGGCGCTCTGTGAAAGATTTCAAGGAAGGTGACCGGGTCTATGTTAATCCAGGACTGAGTTGCGGTGGCTGCAAACAGTGCCTGGCCGGCCTTCCGACGCGATGCGCGAGCTACACCTTCATGGGTTATTTTGGATTTAGCCCGCTCTCGAAAGAGGTATTTCGCGAGTATCGTCATGCAGGGTACGCCCAATATCTCCGTGCACCTGCGCGCAACCTGATCACTTTGGCTGATGATTTGCCGTTCGCAGTAGCCACGCGCCTTGGATACCTATGTACTGCTTACTCTGCGTTGAAAAAGCTCGAACTCACGCCAGGTAAGAGCTTGCTGGTACTGGGAGCTTCTGGAACCCTGGGTATCGGTGCGACGCTTGCCGCAGTAGCGATGGGCGTGACAGACATCATCGTGGCTGCACGAGATGGGAGTGTACTCGAACGGCTTCGACAATTGGCCCCAAAGCGCATTCGTACCCTGCAGATTACGAGTACCGATTTGCGTTACAGCATCCGCGAAATGGCTCCGTTAGGAGTTGATGCGGTCGTTGATACGCTCGGCGCGAAAGCTCCCGCGGAGCTTTCTGTTTCGTCGATGAATGCCGTCAAGTCGGGAGGAAAAATCGTGCAGATCGGCGGTGTAAGCGGACCTATTCCTATCGATCCACACCCGTTCATGTGTACCCAGCTTCAGTACATCGGCTCATTGTGGTTCACCACCGCAGAAGCGCAGGAGTTGATGGCGTTGATCAGAGCGGGGTTGCTCGACACTAATCAGTGGGCGTCTCGGCCTTATACATTAGACCAGCTCAACCAAGCCCTCGAAGACATCCAAACCGATGCCAGCGGCTTCTTGAACTACCACATCGTGCACGACTAACGGCGGATCATGGCGACGACACAGATCGTCGCCATGACATTGTTCTCGACTCCGTTTTGTTGCTAGGTTGCTCGTATAACTTACTGCCGTTTTTGAGGGCTTTCCCATGACCTGGCCCAACGTCGCCCCGTTCATACCTTCAGATGAGGTCCTCGCTGATTTCAGTGTGTGCGAGTCGTCCGACCTAGAAGAGGCGGTGCTTTGCGGTGAGCGGATGTTCTGCAAGAACCGGCTTGAGAAAAAGGGAGTCGACTTTAAAGCTAGATTTTTTTATCGATCGGCCGGCGAGGCAGGGGTTGCCAGAATGTCATTCGGGGGGGAGATCGCCATCAACCCAGGAAAGCTGGATGACATCGTACTGATCCAGTCGGTCCTCACAGGCCATGAGCACGTGATCAGTGATCAATTGCGCCTCAGCTGCAACCCAGGACATGCTACGGTTTTTAACTACCATCGAAACTCCTTCTTCAATCATTTCCCTGGCACTGACAAGCTGCTCGTTCGCATTGATCGAACGCTGCTGGAAGCCGCGCTTCAACGTCAGCTGGGGAGGAGTATCAAGCAAGACATTTACTTTCAGCCTCACCTGCCCACGGATACGTCCGCTGGCCAGAACTGGCTTCAGACGCTGGGGTGGGCTTACAGCCAGTTATCATCCAGCTCTTTAATTTCCTCGCATCTACAACGCCAGATTGGTGAGGTGCTGGCTTCTTCTTTGCTCGAGTTTCATGAAAGCAACCACAGCCAGGCGCTACGAGAGTCATCCGAAAAAATGGTAGTGCCTGCGGTTGTTCGGAAAGTTGAGGCGTTTATGGAAGAGCACGCTCAGGAGCCCCTCACAATCTCGCAGATTGCACGGTACGCTGGCGTGACTGCTAGAACAGTCCAGCTGAGCTTTCTACGCTTCCGCGGATTATCACCGATGCAGTACTTGAAGGAGATTCGTCTACAGCGCATTCGAATAGAGCTGGAAACTAAGAGTTTAACGGGCCTTCAGGTGTCGTCTATAGCATTGAAATGGGGCTTTACCCATTTAGGTCGTTTTTCCGCGGAGTACAAACAGAGATTCGGAGAATCACCCTCAGCTACAGTGAGGCGCCGGTGAGCCGGTGGCCGAAATTTTTAGAAGCTTCTCTCCATGATCCCAGAGTTGCGCACGCGCTCCAGAGATTTAGTGATTGGCGTGCAAAGAGTTTCGGCTAACGTCGCGAGAATGCTGATTTGATTTTCTTCATCGGCATGTTTGATCTGCATCAGCCATTTTTGTCCGCCGTCCGCATTGCCTATAAGCTTTCTGAACTGTATGCCTCGGTTGTTTTTGATAAATAAATCTGCGCGCTTGTAGTTCCAGTCATTGCGGAGTTCACTAGGGTGCTTCCAACTCCTCTCTCCTGATAAGAAATACATCAAAATCGCTGCCTCTATCCAGCCGGTCTTATCTACGACCCCCTTAAGCACATGTTTTCTGACTTGGTCCCATGCGGCAACATGAGGTTTTGCGCCGCTTGATCGATAAACTATTTTATTGCCCGATATTTCTCCGATAAAGTTCTGCGGCGGGGAGTCGGAGAATTGTTGAACTAAATTAGAAGGTCCAGTCATTTTTGACAGAAGCGCTCCAATATCCTCTGATGCGAGCGACATAGGCAGCAAGCCATGAAGGCGGGCCATTTCAATGGCCGCAAAGAACGCAGAGTAGTAGGCTGTCACAATTAACCAGCCAGTATTTACGTTCGAATTCTTGCTTGCCAATAAGTTTGCGTGCTGTGCTTTTACTCTTTTTGCTCCCAGCACGAAATCTACAAGCCTGCCTTCACATATTGATGGGCCCTCTAGAATAAGGTCGCCATCTATTCTTTCAGATATGGAGAAGCTGGTTGGCGTTTCGACTGTGACCTCAACTAGAGGGTCATACAGTATGGAGTATTTAAGCCCGTCATTGTACGTGATGCTGGAATAATCAGTCCTCTGCGAAATCTCTGCGAGACGGGCAATTACAGCAACACAGTTGTCTTCAAGGTGGCTGATTAGTTTCATTAGAATAGAGATTTTGCCATGGTCGAGTATCGGGAGATCTCCAGCTTATCCAACAAGTCTTTCTCTAGTCGGCTGATGGCGTCTTCGTTTGTGCCGGAATGCAGTTCAAAGTCGATCTTGTTCAGGCACTCAAAAACCTTAACGAAAGTCTCTTTTTTGTAGTTTTGACCGGTAATCAATGCCTGCTCGCAAAAGCTATTAAACACCCGGAAAACCGCTTGGAAAAATGCTGACTGTGTCAGCTTGTTAGGAACGTTGGCTTCTTTTAGGTTGTGGTCAACTCCGTACAAGTAGTTTGAAATCAGCGCTTTTTGCTCCTCATACTGCATTCCTTTTAGCCGAGGAAGATCCAGTACTTTGTTGATGGCAATTTCAAATGGTACATGGGAGAGGTAGCCAGGGCCGCGCTGCTCTGCGCTGAGCTTTCCGAATAGAACTGACTCAGGGTCAGAATTAAGCTCTTTGAATAGCCGAAGTCGAGTCTGCTCAATCGATCCCTGTTCGACTAAGAACTTTGTTAGTTCTATTCGTAGCGTCTTTGGAACACCTTTCTGTGTAGAGTTAATATCAATAAAATATTGAACTTCAGCAAGCAGCGAGAGGTCGGTTAAGATGCAGACGGGTAGAAGAATATCATCTCCATATTCGCTCGCCAAAAAATGAGCGCCATAGAGGCGATGCTGGCCATCAATAACCAGAAGTGAGCGGTCAGGATTTTTCAGCTCCAGCTCACTTGAATCTCGATGATAGGTTACGTCTGTGTCTTGCTGAGCGCTTAGGATAATCGCGCCGGGGATGACTTTTTCTCGAAGATATGCCGCAATTTTTCTCGATTTAGGTACGTCCAGTTGCCGCTGGAAGCCCTCTTCTGGATTCTCGCTGATGCGCTCTACGCGGGAAACTTGGAAAAGCTGGCTGGCAGGCAATGCTGCTAGATAGAAGCCAACACCATTGCGAGATAGGTCGAAAGCTGCGAACTTCATCTTCTAGTTCCTACAAGGTTTTGTTCAGCCGAGTATACTCCAAGCTTTAAAAATCTGTTGCAGTCAGAGTGAGTCAATGTAAGGCATGTTTGTTGGTTGGTCATGCTCACGTACTCGGGCCGGCCACAGAGAGTCATAGCTCTTGCCATGGGCGCTATTACCCGCTCGGTCCGCTTGCCTCTGGCTAGGAGCAGCGGTTCGGAGAAATGCCTCGTTCGATGCACAAGTGACGATGCGTCTAAAAATACCTAGGCACCCGTAAATGCCTAGGTATTGAGCTATTGGGCCTCGGTCTATCAGGTTGCCAATGCACGCTCTCGAAGGTCGGTGTTCAGGATGCGATCATTCTCGCTGTAATCGATCGGGCAATCGATTACATGCACGCCCGGGTTGGCGATGCAGTGATCGAGCAGTGGCAGCAAGGCATCCGCGCTTTCCACCCGGTGACCGTGGGCACCGTAGGCTTCGGCGTACTTGACGAAGTCCGGGTTGCCGTAGTCTAGGCCATAGTCGGTGAAGCCCATATTGGCCTGCTTCCAGCGGATCATGCCGTAGCCGTCGTCACGCAAGATCACCACGGTAATGTGCATGTCCAGGCGCACAGCGGTTTCCAGCTCTTGGCTATTCATCATGAAACCGCCATCGCCGCACACGGAAATCACCGGGCGGTCCGGGTACACCAAGTGTGCGGCCATGGCCGATGGCAGGCCGGCGCCCATAGTCGCGAGGGCATTATCCAGCAGCACGGTGTTTGGCTTGTGCGCCTTGTAGTTGCGGGCGAACCATATCTTGTAGATGCCGTTGTCCAGGGCCACGATGCCTTCGGACGGCAGTACGCGACGGATGTCGGCCACCAGGCGCTGCGGGTAGACCGGGAAGCGGTCGTCGTCGGCGCCTTCGGCGATCTGCGCTTCATTGGCTTCACGAATCGCCATCAGGCGGCCGAAGTCCCAGTGCGAAGTGTCGTTCAGCGCTTCGCTGATCTGCCACACGGCGTTGGCAATGTCGCCGATCACTTCGACCTGCGGGAAGTACACGGCATCGACTTCGGCGGAGCGGAAGCTGATGTGGATGACTTCGGTGCCGCCACGGACCATGAAGAATGGCGGTTTCTCGATCACGTCGTGGCCGATGTTGATGATCAGATCGGCGGCTTCGATGGCGCGGTGAACGAAATCACCGGACGACAGCGCGGCGTTGCCCAGGAAGCGCGGGTGCCGCTCGTCGACCACGCCTTTACCCATCTGCGTGGTGATGAACGGGATGCCGGTCTTGTCGATCAGCTGCTTGAGGACATTGGCGGTCATCTTGCGATTGGCGCCGGCGCCGATCACCAGGATCGGGCTGCGGGCCTTCTGCAGTTTTTCTACAGCGGCCTCGATGGCCACGTGCTCGGCCAGTGGGCGACGGTGCAGGCTGCGCGGGATCGGCAAGGCGTCGGTCTGTTCGGCGGCGATGTCTTCCGGCAGCTCCAGGTGCACGGCGCCCGGCTTCTCTTCTTCAGCCAGGCGGAAGGCTTCGCGCATGCGCGCCGGGATGTTGTCGGCCGAGGCGAACTGGTGGGTGTACTTGGTGATGGGGTCCATCATGCCGCACACGTCAATGATCTGGAAGCGGCCCTGCTTGGACTTCTTGATCGGCTTCTGGCCGGTGATCATCATCATCGGCATGCCGCCCAGGTAGGAGTACGCACTGGCGGTCACCAGGTTGGTTGCGCCAGGGCCCAGGGTCGACAGGCTGACGCCGGTCTTGCCGGTCAGGCGGCCATAGGTGGCGGCCATGAAGCCCGCGGACTGCTCGTGGCGGGTCAGTACCAGCTTGATCTTCGACTTGCGCAGGGATTCCAGCAAGTCGAGGTTTTCCTCACCAGGAATGCCGAACACATACTCGACACCTTCGTTTTCCAGGCATTGCACAACGACATCAGCGGCCTTAGCCATATTTCACCCTTATCGCACTCGAGGCAGTTTGGGTCCATAGAGTGAGGCGTAGGAGCAGGTGCGCCGCTCTACCCAGGGACCTTTATCGGTTGGTTTTCTGTTTCTAGCGTTTGCAGCGCAAGGGCCGAGTGGGCTCCTACGCTGTTGAGGCAAATAAAAAGAAGGCCCGGTCTAGATCCGGGCCTTTGAGGAAATGCTTAACCGAGGACGCTTTGGAGCGCCTGCTGCAGTTCTGCGGTGGCCTCGTCGGTAGACCAAACAGCATTGCTGTGCCGCCAGGCAACATAGCCATCAGGTCGAACCAGAAGCGCACCTGCCTCGTGAATTTCACGAATCGATTGCCAATCGCAGTAAAGGTCCGCAGTACCTTTTGCGCCTGTGACAACGGTTTTCAGGAATGGCTGATTCAAGCCTTCTGCAGCAGCCACCCAAGCCTGACCGGCAAGGCCTGTGATAAGGGTCATTTGCCCTTTACCCACGACATCGAGTGTAGAAATTCGGTGCCCGTTCTCGTTAACCAGCCAGGCGTGAGGAAGCTTGGCACCTGGGCGAGTGGTGGCCTGTAGGTAAAGTTCTTTGTCCCGGGCCCAGAGTTCCACACCGTCTCTTGGGTCCGGCTTAACGGCAGAAGACACGTAACGCTGGTTCAGCTCGACGCCTTGAGCGTTAAACTCGCGACTCTTGATTTCCAGCGCTTTCTGCAGGTTCATGCGAACTTCTACACCCGTCGGGCTCGGGTCGCGCATGCGATCAAGCAGTTTGGCGATGGTGTCCACGCCATTGCCGAAGTTGAAGCACTCTTTCAGCAGGGCATAGTCCTTACGAGACTGGTTGGCACGAGCCACGATCTGCTTGCCCACCGGAGCGCGCTCTGCGGTGTAGCTTTCCAGTAGATTCGGATTGGCGAATCCTTTGAGGACGTAAGCCAGTTTCCAGGCGAGGTTGAAACCGTCCTGCATGCATGTATTGGAGCCCAGACCGCTGGATGGCGGGTGACGGTGGACAGCGTCGCCGGCACAGAACACGCGACCACGGGAGTATTCGGTGGCATGCGCCTGGTTTACATACCAGGTCGACATACGCTCAACCTGGACTTCCAATTTAGGATCGCCGACCAAGAGTCGGATTTTCTCCAAAACTGCTTCTGGTGACAGATCGGGGGCGCCTTTGGCCATGTCGAAGCCCCAGCCGGCAATCCACTGGTCCCATGGGCGAATGGCGCGCAGCAAGCCCATCCCGATTTCGCCAAAACCAGCTTCTGGAGTTGCGATCCACTGCAGGATGCTCGGCCGGTGTTCGACGTACTTGCTCAGGTCTGCGTTGAAGATTACGTATGCGGTTCCGGCCCTGGCCATCTCGCCCACAATCGGTAGATCAATGTCTTTAGCTACTTTGGAGTTAGCTCCATCGGCGCCCACCAGGTACTTCGCTCGGACTTCGTATTCGACACCGGTCAAAACGTCTTTCATGCGAGCAGTCACACCTTCGGCATCTTGCACATGGCTCAGATACTCGGTGTTGAAGCTGAGTTGAGCACCGCGGATCGCGGCATGCTTGAGAAGGATTGATTCCATCTCGGGCTGGATGAGATCCAGCATGGTGCATGGGCTGCCTTGGACATAGTCGCCCTTGCGTTTGTCGCCAGTACCCCAGGTGCGCATACGTGCGATTTCTTCACCGGCTAGGCTGGTGGTGAAAAGCGTATCACCCATCTGCTCCCAAGGTGTGGCTGCTCTGATGACTTCCTCTTCCAACCCAAGATCACGCACGACCTCCATGGCGCGCTGGTTCGTGATATGGGCTCGCGGCGAGTTCGCCAGCCAATTGAACATGGTGACCATTTTGACCCGCACACCGTAGGTGGCGAGCGCCAAGGCAGTAGTTGCACCAGCTGGGCCAGTGCCGATCACCAGTACGTCGGTATCGAAGCTAGTGGAGGTAGTCATTTCTTATTCTCCAGGCATTACATAGTGATGCTCTGAACTTGCACGCAAGCCCGGAACACATCCGACAAATCCCGAAGCCAGCCAGCACGAAGCAGCACCGACCTGACATTCGAGACGTTAAAAAATTGGGGAATCGGCGGGCTCTACTTGAACCCGCTGCTCGGGCGAGCGATGCGAATGAGGGGGAAGAGATTCATGGTACCTCCTGATCTTGTATTTTTTTTCAGGCCATCAGAGTGTCTGGTTCAGCGGAACTAGCCGGCAGGGAGATCACTCAATTTGTACTTGCATGCTAGCATGCAAGAATAGCGGTCGCAATCATCTGGAAATGCCTTTCGTCACGCCAAAAAAAGCCACGAGGTGAGTTCGTGGCTAAAGGTGCAGCGCGTAGTGAGTGGAGCTACGTCGGCTTCACCAAAGGGCAAAGGTGTAATCAATGTTCACACGAAGTTCATTGTCATCCCGGTGTGTAGCGCCAGGGCCAAAATCATTTCGGTACCAAGCATGTCTGACCCGGAATGCAACGTCCTTGAACGTGCCGCTTTGAATCACATAGGAGATCTCGATGTCTTTTTCCGATTCTTTGAGTTTGTTGCCGCCGAGGTTCGGAAGGTCAATGTTGTCCCCGCTGACGTAACGCAACATCCCCTTCAGGCCAGGAACACCAACGCCGACAAAGTCATAGTCGTATTTGACCTGCCAGCTTCTCTCCTTGGGGTTTAGGAACTCCGAGCTCAATGTGCCTTCCGTGATCACCAGCGGTTCGGTACCAAAGAGATAGGGCATTGCGGTATCGCCGGTCAGCTGCATGTAGCCAGCGCCGAGACGATGGACGCCGAGCTGGTAGGTCAACATCAAGGCGGTGTTGCGGTTGTCAATCTTCCCAGCCTTTGCAGATCCGTTGTCTTTGGAATCATAGAAACGGAAGTCTGAGGTGAGCCGACCTGGGCCCAGCTCACGGTTGTCGACGAAACCGAGGTAGTTCTTGTCGTAGATGTCCTCAAGCTCAGCGTAGTAATACTTGAGCGTGAGGTTCTTCGACCAGGCGTAATCGCCGCCAAGGAAATAAAACGCATCAGACTCGACTGCGCCGTTGAAGCGTCCGTTTGGCGCTGAAACTCGCATTTTTTGGTAGTCAGTAGAATCCCGCAGGTTGATTCGGTCGAGCCACCCCGCATGCAGAGATAGATCTGTGATGTCTTGCGAGCGCAGGTAGGTGCCGCGGAACGTTTGTGGCAGCAGCCGTGTTGGACTTGCGAACGCGATTGGCAAGAACGTGCTCACGGTTCCGTATTGAAGCTCAGTTTTGGAAACCTTGACCTTCGCTGTCAGCCCTAGCTCGGAGTAGTCCTTGGCTGGCTCCCTGGTGGAGGTAGAGAACGGCAATAGACCGGTGCCGACACGATCTGGCGAGGAGTCAAGGCGCAACCCCATCATGGCTTGAGCATCCAGTCCAAAGCCGACTACACCCTCGGTGAAGCCCGAAGTGAAGTTGACGATGAAACCCTGGGCCCACTCTCGCGCTGCAGCTTGCGGTGTTTGGTTGATGTAGTTGCGATCGAAGTAGTAGTTGCGCAGTGTTACCTTGGCTTTCGAATCTTCCACGAAGCCGGCCGCTTGGAGTGAAGCAGCATGTGCAGCCAGCAGTCCTGCGAATGCAATTTTTGTTGATTTGCTCATGTCGTCTCTTCTTTCTTGTTTTTGTAATAACGCAAGGCTGGTCAAACCACTGAGGCACTCAGCTCAGGGCGTCTTTTTAGCGAAGAGAGATAAAGCAGCGAGATAGCCGCCAGAACGATGCCCGGCGCCGACGCCAACATCACACCACCCGCACCGGCTCCCAGGACCATCATTTTTCCTACGACGAGTGGGCCGGTCATGGCACCAACACGACCGACTGCGAGTGCTGCACCGGTCCCGGTAGCCCGACCATTGGCGGGATAGAACTGAGGAGCAAGGGCGTAAAGCACGCACTGGCCACCCGTTGTGAAGATGCCGGCCAAGAATCCTGCACCGATCATGGTAGGGAGTGAGGCCGCCACGGTGAGGCAGGCCAAGGAAATCAGAATACCCCCATAAACCAGCGCCGACATGGCCCAGATAGGAAGGCGATCCATAGCAACACCAAGCATCAACGTACCCACGGCCGCGCCGAGTTGCATGGCCAACACGACGACGCTTGCTTCGCTTGGTTTGAATCCCTGTCCAATCAAGATGCTTGGCAGCCAGTTGATCAGGATGTAGGTGACCATCAGTGTGAAGAAGAAGCTGACCCACAGGAGCAGAGTTTTCTTCAGCGCGCCGCCTTCAACCAAGATGGCTTTAGTGGAGGGAACTTCGATCGTTGCGGTGGCTGCAATTGCTTGCTTGTACACGTCGGGCAGGAAGAGAACCAGCAAGGGAACGATGACCAAAGGGACCACGCCGCCGACGTAGAAGACGAGCTTCCAACCCGCCCCGAAATCCAGCAGACCAATGGCGGCTGCCAACGCGGCCCCCAGCGGTACACCGCAATACATCAAGCTTACTGCCGTGCCTCGCATGCGCTCACCAGCGGCTTCAGAGGCAAGTGCGATCAGGTTGGGCAGCGATGCGCCCAGTCCCACGCCTGTCAGGAGTCGAGCGAACAGCAACGCGCTGAAGCTCCAGGCAACAGTAGTGACGAGGGAGAAGATGCCGAATAGGGCAACAGAGACGATGAGTACTTTCTTCCGGCCATAGCGATCAGCAAGGCGGCCGCCAACGAAAGCGCCTGGGAGCATACCAAGGACGCCGACACTGAAGACCCATCCCATTTCCAGCTTATCCAAGCTGTAGTCGGCAGACATGCCGTGAGCAGCGATTCCTGGGGCTTGAAGATCCAAGCCTTCCATCAATGCAACAAGGAAACAAAGCGCGATTGTGATGAAAAGTTTGGTCTTATCAGTTTTTTCAGTCATAGCGACCCCCTCCAAAGACCTTTGGGCGGTCTTCAGAAAACACGTGATTTTGGTTTTAGTAACGCCAGTGATGCAGAGCTACATCAGCACAGCAATCACTCAAGAAAGAGTGAGTAGTTGGGCTGATCACTGCGTGTTCGGAGGTGCTGTGAGTAGGGATTCTGCGAGGCATTCATGTTGGTGATCTCTCTTATTGTTGTGTCATAGATCCCCTCCCTTACGGGAGGGGATTGCTGCAGACAGCTTGCGTGGAGCTGTCTGCGAACCTCAGCGCTTCAGCAGATCCAATGCGACGTCGACGATCATGTCTTCCTGGCCGCCAACCATGCGGCGTTTGCCCAGCTCGACCAAGATGTCTACTGCTTTGATGCCGTAGCGAGCAGCTGCAACTTCTGCATGGCGAAGGAAGCTCGAATACACACCGGCGTAACCGAGCGCGAGAGTCTCTCGGTCAACACGTACCGGGCGGTCCTGGAGTGGGCGAACCAGGTCATCTGCTGCATCCATCAGGGCGTACAGGTCAGTGCCGTGGTTCCAGCCCAGCTTATCTGCGGCTGCAATGAAAACTTCCAGTGGTGCATTACCAGCACCGGCGCCCATCCCTGAAAGACTCGCGTCGATGCGGTCACAGCCTTCCTCG
The DNA here is from genome assembly GCF_029537255.1 of Pseudomonas sp. NyZ480. NCBI lineage: Bacteria > Pseudomonadati > Pseudomonadota > Gammaproteobacteria > Pseudomonadales > Pseudomonadaceae > Pseudomonas > Pseudomonas sp. NyZ480. The sequence continues at coordinate 209,990 of NZ_CP120626.1, forward strand.
ACGGCGACGATCGAGTTGGCGACGCCTAGGCTCAGGTTGTGGTGCGCGTGGATACCGGTGTGAGTGGCCGGATCGAGCACCGCTTTCACTGCGCGGAAGCGCGCACGAATGTCATCCATATTCATTGCGCCGCCGGAGTCGACGACGTAAATGCAGGTGGCACCGTAGCTTTCCATCAGTTTTGCCTGCTGCGCGAGCCCTTCGGGGGTCTGCATGTGGCTCATCATCAGGAAGCCAACCGTGTCCATGCCGAGTGCACGGGCGTATTCGATGTGCTGCTTGGAGACGTCTGCCTCGGTGCAGTGGGTGGCGACACGGACGACACGAGCGCCCGCGCTATAGGCCGCTTTGAGGTCGTGCAGAGTACCAATGCCGGGGAGCAGCAACGTTGCAATCTTGGCGTGCTTCACCGCGTCAGCGGCAGCTTCGATCCACTCGATATCGGTATGCGCACCAAAACCGTAGTTGAAACTGGAGCCCTGGAGACCGTCCCCATGGGCGACCTCGATCGAATCGACCTTGGCGGCATCCAGGGCACGAGCGATCGCTTGGACCTGATCCAGTGAGTACTGGTGACGAATTGCGTGCATACCATCACGCAGGGTCACGTCGGAGATATAGAGCTTTTTAACGTTCATATCTGCGCTCCTCAGGCCTGGCTCATCGACTGCGCCATGCGCTCGGCGGTAGCCAGCGCAGCGGAAGTCATGATGTCGAGATTGCCTGCATACGCCGGCAAGTAATGGGCAGCACCCTCGACCTCAAGGAACACGGAGGTCTTCAGTCCACTGAACTTGCCCTGGCCGGGAATGTTCAGTGGGGCAGATTCAGGGATGACTTCAAACTGCACTTTCTGCTTGAGGCGGTAGCCAGGGACATATGCGTTCACTGCGGCAACCATTTCTTCAATGGAGGCCTCAACCTGATGCTGGTCCGCTGCTTCAGACAGCACGTAGACCGTGTCCCGCATCATCAGAGGAGGCTCAGCCGGGTTCATGATGATGATGGCTTTACCTTTGGCTGCGCCGCCAATTACTTCGATGGCTTTCGAGGTGGTTTCAGTGAACTCGTCGATGTTCGCACGGGTGCCAGGGCCTGCCGATTTGGAGGCAATTGATGCGACGATCTCTGCGTAATGCACTTTGGCAACACGCGATACTGCAGCGACCATCGGAATAGTTGCTTGCCCGCCGCACGTGACCATGTTCAGGTTCTGCGCGTTGACGTGTTCTTCGAGGTTCACCACCGGCACACAGTATGGGCCGATAGCTGCCGGAGTAAGGTCGATCACACGGATGCCCGGTTTGCACTCACGCAGCATGGCGTCGTTTTTGACGTGAGCACCGGCGCTGGTTGCATCAAAGACGAAATCGATGTCAGCAAACTCTGGCATTTTGATCAGGCCGGCGACCCCTTCGTGAGTGATAGCCACGCCCATTCGGCCTGCGCGGGCCAGGCCATCAGATGCAGGGTCGATACCAACCATCACGGCCATTTCCAGGTGCTTGGAATTGCGCAGAATCTTGATCATTAAGTCGGTGCCGATGTTTCCGGAGCCGACGATGGCGACTTTGCGTTTTGTTGTCATTTTAGATCTCCATCACTCGACACTGAACGACACGCCGACTCGGCCAAGGCCATCGATCTCGGCTTCAAAATGATCACCTGGGCTTACGCCAACCATCGGCCCTAATGCACCGGTGAGGATGATGTCACCTGCTTTCAGTGGCTCACCAAACTCAGCCATTTTGCGGGCGAGCCAAACGGCCGCGTTCAGCGGGTTACCCAGGCATTCAGCGCCACTTCCGGAGCTGACAAGTTCACCGTTTTTCGAGAGGCGCATCGTTGCACCCCGCAGGTCAAGCCCGTCGATGCGCTGTGCAGGACCACCGAGCACAAAGCATCCGCTTGATGCGTTGTCTGCTACGGTGTCGGCGAACTTGATGTTCCAGCCCTCAATGCGGCTGCCGACAATTTCAAGCGCCGGGAGTACCCAGCCGGTAGCAGCGATGACATCTGCGAAGGTTGTGGAAGCGCTAGGGAGGTCGCGTTCCAGAACCAGTGCAATTTCTGCCTCGATTTTGGGCTGCAGAACACGTTCGAACGGAACCACTTCGTTGTCGCCGTAAGCCATGTCAGCGAACAGGCATCCGAAGTCCGGCTGGTCTACGCCCAACTGGGCCTGGACTTTGGGATTGGTCAAACCGATCTTGCGGCCAACCAGGCGTTGTCCATTGGCGATGGCGTAGGCTTGGTTCAAGCGTTGAATCGCATAGGCACTTTCCACGTTTGTGGCGCCGATGACGTCACGCAGTGGTCCAACTGGCTCGCCCTTTCCTTCAGCTCTGCGCAGATCTGCCGCCAAGCGCTCAAGGGTCTCTTGTGTGATGTTCATCGTGACCTCGATCAGTGGGTGAGGAAGTCGAGAACCATGCGGTTGAACGTGTCCGCGTGTTCCCATTGGGCCCAGTGGCCGCATTTGTTGAAGACATGCAGTTGTGAGTTGGGAATGCCGGCAACCAGGCGCAGACCGGTGTCCATCGGCACAAAGCGGTCATTGCGACCCCAAACTACGAGGGTCTCGGCCTGAATCTCGCCGAGGCGATGGCTGAAGTCAGGGAACTGCTTGAGGTTCGCAGCGAGGCTCGCGGTGAAGTTTTCGAGGTGGTCTTTTCGAGCCAACATGTTGTCCAGGCGCGCTTGGAACAGTTCCTCGGTGAGGTCGCTGGTGTCGTAGACGAAGATGTTCATCATCTTCTTGAGGTTTTCGATCGTTGGCTCGCGGTACAGACCGTTGAGCAATTTGATGCCTTCAGTCGGCATTGATACGAATGGGCTGACCCCACCGGTGCCACCGCCCATAAGCACGAGTTTGCCTACGCGCTCAGGCCAGGTCAGCGTGAAAGCTACGGCTGTATGGCCACCCATGGAATTGCCGAGCAAGTGCACCTTGTCTAGGTCAAGCTTATCGACCAATCCTTTCAGAACGCGGGCATTGAGATCGGAGCGAGAGCCGGTGCTGACGATCGAATCACTTTTACTCCAGCCAGGGCAGTCCATGAGGATGACCCGGAAGCCAGCCTCTACAAGCGGCTCGATGTTGCGATTGAAGTTGGCCCAGCCGCTCGCACCAGGGCCAGAACCGTGCAGCATGACAACCGTTTCTTTGCCTTCACCGCAGTCGTTGTAATGAATATTCAGATCCAGCTCGTCGTCTTGGATGCGAACGAATTTGCTGGTGCCTTTTTCAGTAATTGCAGTCACGATTGAATCTCCGTGAAGGTGTGTTAGCGCTGAGAGTGCGCACTGATTGAGCCGAAGCCTGCGATCCACTCTGGGATCTCTCGGTAATAGCGATCTGTCGCGGTGTATGCGCCGTGGGCAGCGAGCGCTGAGAAGGCTGCGACCCAGGCCTTGACCTCATGCGTGGATTTACCGGCCAATTCGGAAAGATGTGCGTTGGGGAGGTGATCCAGGTCGCTCAAAAGGTCCTGCTCAACAACGTCGAGGAAGTACTGATCCCACTCGGGATTCAGCGGGTGCAGGGTGTTCTGGTCTTCGACAAACCGCTCAGCTGCGATGACCACTCGTTGAGTGCGGGCGGTGCGCTCATCTTCTGGCAGATTGCGTCCACTGCCCATGAGCCGATCAGCCATCCGGGCATCAACTTTGGCTAACTCTGGAACTGGCGGTTGGTGCGAAAGGCCTCCCGATCCTAGGAACAGCACTCGCTTGTTCAGAGTGCGGGTGAATCGACCAACCGCATCACCCATCAACCTGACTCGCTCGAAGGTAGGCAGAGGTGGGGCCACACAGTTCACGAAGATCGGCAAGACCGGATATTTGTTCAAACCGCCAAGAAGGAATTCGAGCGGTTGAGCGAAGCCGTGGTCGACCTGCATGCGATACGAAACAGGCATGTCGATGCCATTGCTAAGCAGAGATTCAGCGCAAGCTTCAGCGATGGATTTGGGGACAGAAAGGGTGCCGGCGAGCGAGCCGAAATCGCCGATGGCTTCAGCGGCCATGCCCAGACAGAAAGGGGGCATGACATCGTAGAAGAAGCCGTTGTAATGGTCTGGAGCGAAAAGCACCACAAGCTCAGGATCGAACTCGGCGATGCGTGCACGGGCAGCGCGGACCACCTCATCCACTTCATCGAGCACGTTCTTGGGCGGATCGAAATGCCCAATGAGGGGCGTGTGCGATAGGCAATGCAGGTAAGCGTTCATCGATACGAAACCTTCACGTCGTGCCCCAGTGCAGGCCGCCTCGCACTGGGACGGCATGAGCGCTTTCCTCAATGCCTAGGCAGAGAAGCAACGCCATGCAGGTAGATTTGTTTTTGTCTGCCTAATCATCATGCACGCTAGAATGCTAGCATGCAAGCTTGGCGATGCCCGCTCATCGTCGAGCGTTTCCTCGCCTTCGGATGGGGCGCGACGGATGACTAAGCGATGGATGCAAAAATCTGGTTTACTATCCGAAATGCTAGTATGCAAGCCAGTTAGCGAAATGTTGAACCGCGCATTCAGTCCTAGGAAAACCACAACGATGCAAGTGGCAAACAAGAAGACCGCTATCTACCAGCACATTTTGGAACGCCTACTGAATCGTAGATACGCGTTCGGTGAAAAGATTCTGGTAAAAGAAATTGGCGAAGAGACTGGAGTCAGTCGTCAGCCGATCATGACCGCGCTGAACAGCCTGCAGGAAAGGGGCTTTGTTGTGATCACAGCCCAGGTTGGATGTGAGGTTGTGCATCCTACACGTTTGGAAGTTGATGACTTCTACCAAATGTTTGCGAACAACGAAGCGTTAATCGCAGGGCTTGCTGCTGAACGTGGGGCCCCTGATGATGTGCTGCGTATGTCTGAAATCAACGACAAAATTAGAAGTATCAATCCAGCTCACAGCGATGCCGCCGACAGCTATCGGACATTGAACGTCGAATTCCATCGCCTGCTGCACGCAATGGCAAAATCGCCAATACTCTCGGCACGCCAAGTAGCAAATTTTGAGCTGTCCGACTTTTTTATCGTGCAGACCTGTGGCTTCCAAGTGCATTTGGATGCTGCTACTGATGAGCACGATGAGATTCTTGCAGCGCTAAAAACCAGAAACAAAAAGGCCGCAGCCAATGCGGCTGCGAGCCATATTCACAGTGTGGCCAAGGATGTCGTATCTAAAATGCCTGAGGAAGCGAAGCTAGCCTCATAGTGGGAAAGCGAACTCAAGCCATACTGAGTCGCCTTTAGGGCCGTTTTTGACCGCGGTCTCACGCATCCACTTGAGCACGACCCCTGACTTCTGATCAAACGCATAGAAAATCTGGGGGCCAACGGCTAATTTGCTCAGCCGATTCCCATCATCGAGGTCACCATGGTCGTAGCGATCATCGGTGACCTGTTTTGTGTAATACCCCACCAAGCCCAGCTGAATCTTGGGATTCGACTGCAGCCTGTAGCCGAGCAGGTAGTCGACGTTGAACACGTTGCCCGAGCGATAGTCGGTATCGTCATTCTTCGCATTGATGGTGAAGGTGGGTGCAATCGAGACCTCCCAGTTAGGATGGGGGAACCAGGTTAGGTCGAATTCTTGGGTATAGCTCGCATTGCCTGTCGGGCTATTAGCTAACTTATTACCGTCATAATTTCCCAACGGGACGAAGGCACTGAATCCAGTCAGTAAGTGCAAATTTTCTGAAGGCGAGTAGCCGACATAGAGAGGGGTTAGGTACAGCTGCCTGAAGCCTGAGTCTGTATCGCTATTTCCGAACGCCCCAACCTTAATTTTGTTTGCTGATCCGATGATTCCGCTGCTGAGTGTAACGCCGCTATCAAACTTCACATCCCATGTATGTACCACACGAATAGCCTGAACAAAGTTTTCGAGGCTGAATCCAGGGACAGAAGATTTGCCACTGTTGTCTTTGAAGCTATCCGCCTTGTAGTAGGCGGTATAACTGTACAAAGAGGTTTCACCTGGGAGAGGCAATATTGCTGGAAGAACGGTCTGTACGCCCAGCGGCCAAACGGTATCCCCATTTTCAGTGCCGTAACATAGCGAAGAAACGAGCAAAGAGCAGCCGAGCGCGCTGACAGCGCCAGCGCGTGTTACATAACTTTTCATTGTTATTATCCTATGTAATTTTTACCGCTGAGAGTGGGCACCAATCAGAACGAATGTAACCAGTGCAGGTTCGGTCCCAGGGTTCCGCCAAGCATGAATGTTGCCTTGCTGCACAACGATGTCTCCGCTCGCGAGCTCCCTGATCTGGCCGTCATCCAGTTCAAGAACGAGTGGACCTTTGACCACAATGCCGTAGTCGATCGTCGGGGAGGCGTGCATACCTGGTCGCGCTGGGTCGAAGCATTCATAAAGCCCAAGCAGGCGGCGTTGCTGCTCAGCATGAGCTTCCTCGGGATTGAAATCCGAGGACTGGAAGATTGAGTCAGGCGGGAAGCTCACCGCCAGGCACTTAGTTTCTCCAGGCTGTGGCAGCAGAGAAGAGGTGGCTTGAACCGGGTCGTGAAATTCTTCAGGAAGGGTCGGAGATGCCACCGTTTCCCAGATCAAAGAGGTAGCGAATCCTGGAATCTTTTTGTACTCATACGTCTGAGGCGCCACACCGTCGGCAAGGAATACAGCTTTACCGTTCTGCGTACCCGCAACCACTCGTCTCACTTTCATGTTCGGTCTCCGATTGAGCGCCGCCCGATCGAGCGGCGCTGCACTTCAGGTCAGGCTGGGATTGATAACAACGTTGGTGAAACCGCCTTTGCGATCTGCTATTGCGTCCATCGCCTCGTTGACCTGTTCGATGGCGAAGACCTCCTGGTCGAATACCGACAGATCCAAGGTGCCGGCGGCAGCCATTTCGGCCATGTCCTGACCTTCTGCCACAGTGAACCAGAGGGAGCCGATGACGCTGATTTGGAAGCACATGAGTTTGAACATCGGTACCGGCAGGTCCTCAGACATCCCGCCGATATCTACCATGCGGCCGCCGCGGCGAAGCGCACCAATTGCCTCAACGGTAAGCTCATGAGGAGCACCCGGGCCAACCGCATCGATGAAGACGTCAGCACCGAGCTCATCGGTATGCTTCCGAACCCAATCACCCAATGGCTCATCGCCGACGGAAATCGTGAAAATGCGATCTGGGGCGAGAGCACGTACGCGCTCCAGCAATTGGCGGTTTCGGGCCATCGCGAAGATTTTTGTAGCACCCATGGCCAGGGCAAGCAGGACTGCCCCGAGTCCTAGCGTTCCGGTGGCGCCACTGATCAACACAGACTGACCAGAACACACACCTGCTTTTCGAAGGGCCGAATATGCGGTGCCGAGATAGCCAAACCGGCATCCTTGCTCGAAGGAGATTGCTTCAGGGAGCTTGACCAAGCCCGACGCCGGCGCGGTCATGTATTGGCACAGTCCGCCGTAGGGGTAGTCTTCGAAGATTTCTTGGGAGCCAGGGCCAAACCCGAAGTAGCCCTGGAAAGTGAATGCAGTGCAGTTGATGTGCTGACCGCGCAGACAGGCATGACAGGAGCCGCAGCTACGTCCGGGGTTCACGTACACGCGGTCTCCGACTTTAATGCCGTGCACGCCTTCGCCCACTTCTTTAACGATACCAGCAGCATCCAAGCCGTAAACCGCCGGTAGCTTCGGAAGCGGGAGGTAGGGGAACCAGGTGGAGTAGCTCTCGATGACATTGCGAAGGTTAGGTACCAAGTTGCAAGCCTTCACCTCTACCACCACGTCATGCGCACGGGGTCTAGGGACCTCGATCGAGTCGAGTTGGAAGGTCGGACCAACCTCATGCAGACGGGCAGCTTTCATCATGCTCATTTCTATTTTCCTTATTTTCATTGGGCCAGAGGCCGTGGGCGCTAAACAGAGAGACCCCTCTAGCTCGAGAAAGCGAAGGGATTGATCTGCTTGGGAAAACGAGTCGGAGAAGATCTGCCTTGCTGGCAGGCTTCAGGGGATCGCGTCACATGCCAGTGTGACGAGAAGGGAAAGGAGTCTTTGCACGCAATGCTGACCATGATGGGCACCGCTTGTTTGTAGTTATAAAGTCATCATGCATTACTGGAATGCTAGCATGCAAGAGGCGTTTCGACAGACGGGAGAAACCCCTAGTCGGTGGCTTTACGAGGTCTGCTGATCAAGGAGTCAGCTGCCTGGGTAATATTTAGCTAGGCGCTGAGCCGGGATTGGACAAGACAGGGCGCAAACATCAATAGAGATTCTGCTCAACGCCAGTAAGCTTTTTGGGAGGAGAAAGTGGGGTGGATTGAGTGCCCTGGCAGGAGTGAAATCGCCGAAAACCCCCGCAAATAGGGCGTTGTAAACTAGTTTTTTTCACTGTAAACCACAGTGGTTTACAGTGAAAAAAACAGGTTTACACCGATGCTCTGAAGGGGCCTCGTAGAGGCTCCCCAGGCAGCATTGCCTTATTAGAAATCTTGGGCTGGTTCAGCGGCTATGAGGTTCAAAACTCGCGAATCTAGCATGAGCGGCTAAGACCCCGACTGTTCTGGCATCGTCGGACAATGCTATTTGCAGCTGTAGCTTGGCAGAGCGTGACTGCATAGCGAAGAACGTGATTCACGTAGTAAGTCTCCATTGCTTAAGACCCAGCATGAATGCATGGCTTTCGGTCCGCCTAAACCCTGCACAGGCCGTAATTTGCCGGACAACGCCAGCTCACCCAGGCACTCGATGTCGTTCAAGGCGTGCACCGGTACCTGGCCGTTGGCGGCGAGTATCCCCAAGGCGATGGCCAGGTCATAACGGCCGCCATCCTTGGGCAGATCGGCTGGGGCAAGGTTCTGGGTGATACGCCTGGCGGGATAGTCCAGGCCGGAATTGACGATGGCGCTGCGTACTCGATCCTTGCTCTCCTTGACCGTGGTTTCGGGTAAGCCGACCAGAGTGAGATTGGGCAGGCCGTTGGCCAGATGCGTTTCGACACTGACGGCAGGTGCCTGCACGCCCACCTGGGCGCGACTGTGGACGAGGGCTAGGGACATGGACGCTCCGTTGTCGTTTAAGGCGCCGCATCCTGCGGCATCTGCCAAGCATAGTGAGCCGACGCAGGAGAGGCGGCAGAAGAGTGCGTCGAGGTTTTGCAGGGTGGCCGAGCACCTGCCGGGCCACGACAGGTTGCCTGTGCCGTCGTGGCATTCGGCAGGCACAGCAATGTGCTCGAAGGAAAATCGGAATGAACCCTCACAGCTGGCCGGGACTCAATCGAATACATGCCAGCAGGAGAGTGCTTATGGAAATCGGAACGATCTGGATCATTGTCGCGGCCTTGGTCATCATCCTTGAGATCTTTGCCATCTGGCACATCATCGGCAGCGACCGGCGCGCAGAGCGCAAGATGCTGTGGATCGTGTTCGTGGTCTATGCACCGTTCCCAGGGTTGCTTTTCTGGGCCTGGCGGGGGCCGCGGGCGGTGAAGGGCAGGGCGGTGCTGCAGGAGAAATGATTGAGCGACCAGGATGAAATCCCTTGACCCGGTAGCGCAACGCCATGAGCAAGGCTCAGCAGGCTCTCTCTTAGGGCTCGCTATGCTCAGTTACTTGCTTGACCGCTTCGATCTTGAATGCTTTGGGGTTGCGTTGACCCGTCATGACACCTCCTGGGCCTCATCATGTGGGCCTGGAGTCTCCGAAAGTCAGGGGGTTTTAATCCGCAACTTTTGGATCCAATAATTTTGCGCAGGGCTTGCCAATGGCTTAGTGTTCAACGATCACTGACGTTGTCACCGGACGACAACGCGGCTTCGTCAAAATGGACTTACAAGGTAAAGCCCTGTGCAAACGCTCACTCGCACCCGTCAGGACATCCACGAACTGGTGCAGGCCAATGCATTTCCTGAACTCAACGATTACTTCAACGTTCTCGAAGCGCGCTGGTTGCAGGCGTCCCCTGGTGAGTGTCCTGCTTATCTGGAGGCATTCGAATGGCACCTGCAGGCCTGTTCGGGCATCCAGGGTGGCAAGGCTCTCACCCAGTTCCTCAAGGCCTGGATCCAGGCCTGCCCCAATGCCTATCACCCGCGGGTGGCCATGGGTTTTCACTGCCTTGATCGTGCCCGCCATGTGCAGGGGGGCGATGGCACCGACGAAGTGAGCGAAGCGCGTTGGCTGGCGGCCGAGCAGGTCTGCGAAATCGGCGCGGTGCACCTGCTGCGGGCCATGGCGCTGTCCAACGTGCCGGTGGCAGCGGCCATCTGCATGCTGCACATGAGCGCGCATTTCCGTGAACCGGGGTGGCTGAACGAGCTTCTACATGGCAAGCCCGCACGCTACAGGCCCAGTGCCCACCCTGACGTGGAGATCCAGGAGGCAGCGGCACCGTTTCTGGTCCGATTTGGCTTCGCACCTTTAGTCGACCTGCCACAGTACCTGCCACCCTGCCTGGCCATGCGGTCTGCGCGCTGGGACGAAAGTGCGCAGCAGTATTGGCTGGGCCATGCTCTGCGCTGGTTTGCCGGCTGCTTCGAGGCGGTCGAGGCATATGCAACCTACCTGCTACCCCGTTGGGGTGGGAGCCTGCAGGCGCTCGAAGATTTGGTCAGCGGCCCGTTTTGCCAAGGTTGGGGGGACGCCCAACGTAACGCCATCCGCGCGCTGCAGTTCGAAGGCGACTTCCGGCTATCGGGCCCCCTGCAGTCTCAGGAGACCGGCCAATGGCAATGTATCTTCGACCACTGGTGGCCGCGTGAACTCAGGCCGAGGGAGCGTGCCATGCTTCTGGCACGACGGGGTACATGGCGCTGGCACACGTCGCGTGACCATGCCGGTGCCATGGACGACTTCGTAGCCTGTGTCGACCTGAGCCCTGACCACTGCTTCGAGCGCGGCGGGGCGCAGTCGTTCTACACCTTCGCCTGCCTGGTCGTGCAGCACGGCATGCAGGACGACAGGCAGTCGCTGCGCATCGCCATCGAGCATCTGTGCGAGAGCCGCATGTTTGCGGCCGCCTGTGCGCTGCGGGCTGTAGGGTGTCAGTTCGGGCTGTGGGGCTTTGTCCGGTCCCTTGAGCAGGCCCGCGAATGGTTGGAGGCCGCTGTAAACCGGCAATCGGAATGCCAAGGGCAGGGCTTCGACATGCAGGAAGTACCGCGTCTGTTATGGGCAGCCCGGTTGTACGAGCCCGCGCGTTTCTTCGACGAGCAATGTGCCGAATGCGGGCTGTCGGACGCTGCCATGCGCCTTCACGATCTGCATCGGGGAGGGCTGGAGGGCACGCCGGAATGCTATCTGGACGCCGGGGCCGCGCAGCGCTGGTTGATGCGTGCGCTGGCCTTGGGCAGCCCGCGGGCTAGCTACGAGGTGGCTTGTCGGCGCATGGCCGATGAGGACCTGAGTGAGCGCGGTGCGATGCTGTCGGTCAAGCGATTGTTGCTCGATGCCATGGGCCACGCGCAGACAGATGCCCATGCGCGGCTGCAACTGGGAAGCTTGTTGCGCCAGTTCGGTGAACCTGTCGAGCGCGAAGAGGCCGTCGGATACTTGCTTGAACTGGTACAGCACGAGGATCCCTGCATCGCCGGGCGTGCCTGCGCGCACATGGGGCTGGCCTGGATGCAGGGACACGGCACACGCAAGCAAAGCCGCTTCGCCGCCATCGAGTGGGTAAGCAGGGCGGCCGTGCTGCAGCCGGACGACCCGGAAGTCGAAGGTATCCGCAGCGCGATACTCAACTCGCACAACGTGTTCAGGACACTGCTCACGTTCTGCGGCGCAACGCTGTTTCGCGGAACGCTTTACCCCAACGAGTTACCGCCTCCGGCATCGACCGCCAGGCGCGAGCGCACGCGCGCCTTAGTGTAGAGCAAGGCCAGCAGGGCTGGCCGGGGGTTATTCCTGGGCGTTAGGCGCCATGCGGGCTTCCAGCTCGGCGACCTGCTTTTCCAGGGCCTCCAGGCGAGCACGGGTGCGTGCCAGAACGACCATCTGGCTGTCGAATTCGTCGCGGCTGACCAGGTCCAGCTTGCTGAAAGCGCCTTGCATCAGCACCTTGAACTGGCTTTCCAGTTCGGCGCGGGGTTGGGCAGTGTCGCTGTTGAACAGGCGCGAGGCCTGGTCGCTCAGGGCGTCGAGAAAAGCTTTTGGCGCGAGCATGTTCGGCTTGTCCGGTAATCGTCGAGAAAGAGCGGGAGTGTAGCACGCGGGCGTTTGGCTGCTTCAGGGCGCCGTCGATCGCTGCCGAGCATGACCCAACAGAGGGCGGGGATGAACTGCTTGGGTTGCACGCTTTTTGCGCAGTGTGCGAGGGCTGCGCGCACTGAAATTGTGCATCTTTTTAGTGCTGGCGACTGGCCAATTCCGACTGTTTTACGCAACACGCTGTTTTTTGGCGGTTTATCGGAACTGGCAAGGTTTCTGCAAAGACCACTGCGAGCCATGCACTGATGCAGTTCCTTGTGACCAGGCAGTGCGCACGCGGAGCCGGAAGGTCTTGCGTCACAACCGAAACGTCAGTCGGTTGCAAGAACGAGCCGACGACGCGTTACAAAGCCAACCGCTGCGCTTAGACTTGAGACGGGTTTGTTTTCCTGGGGCAAGTCCACCAAATCGGGAGAGAGTTTCATGAAGCTAGTCACAGCCATCATCAAGCCGTTCAAGCTGGACGACGTGCGCGAGTCGCTGTCGGAAATCGGCGTGCAGGGCATCACCGTCACCGAGGTCAAGGGCTTCGGCCGGCAGAAAGGCCATACCGAGCTGTATCGCGGCGCCGAGTATGTCGTCGACTTCCTGCCCAAGGTGAAGATCGATGTCGCCATCGACGACAAGGACCTTGATCGAGTGATCGAGGCCATCACCAAGGCCGCCAACACCGGCAAGATCGGCGACGGCAAGATCTTCGTTGTGAATCTGGAGCAGGCGATCCGTATCCGTACCGGCGAAACCGATACCGACGCGATCTAAAGCGACAAAAAAAGCCTCACCAAACCCAACGCCCCAGGAGAAAACAAATGACTCTGCGTAAGATCGCAGGGCTAGGAGCCCTATTGTCCCTCGTAATGCCCGGTCTCGCCCTGGCAGAGGAGGCTGCCCCAGTGCTGAACTCCGGCGACACCGCGTGGATGCTGACCGCGACGGCGCTGGTGCTGTTCATGACCATCCCAGGCCTGGCCCTGTTCTACGGTGGCATGGTGCGTTCCAAGAACGTGCTCTCGGTGATGATGCAGTGCTTCGCCATCACCGGCCTGATGAGCATTCTCTGGGTCGTCTACGGCTACAGCATGGCCTTCGATACCACAGGTATGGAAAAGGGCGTGCTCAACTTCAATTCCTTCGTCGGCGGCTTCTCCAAGGCGTTTCTGAGCGGTGTCACGCCCAGCAACCTGACCTCGGCCGCTGCGCTGTTCCCTGAGGCAGTGTTCATCACCTTCCAGATGACCTTCGCCATCATCACCCCGGCGCTGATCGTCGGTGCGTTCGCCGAGCGCATGAAGTTCTCCGCCATGCTGATCTTCATGGGCGTCTGGTTCACCCTGGTCTATGCGCCGATTGCGCACATGGTCTGGAGCGGTGACGGCGCGCTGATGTGGGACTGGGGCGTGCTGGACTTCGCGGGCGGCACCGTGGTGCACATCAACGCCGGTATCGCCGGTCTGGTGGCCTGCCTGGTGTTGGGCAAGCGCAAAGGCTACCCAACCACTCCGATGGCACCGCATAACCTGGGCTACACCCTGATGGGTGCTGCCATGCTGTGGGTCGGTTGGTTCGGCTTCAACGCAGGCTCCGCCGCCGCTGCCAACGGCACTGCCGGCATGGCCATGCTGGTTACCCAGATCGCTACCGCCGCTGCCGCGCTGGGCTGGATGTTTGCCGAATGGATTGGTCACGGTAAGCCGAGCGCCCTGGGCATCGCCTCGGGTGTGGTGGCTGGCCTGGTGGCCATCACCCCTGCCGCCGGCACCGTTGGTCCGATGGGCGCACTGGTGATCGGCCTGGTCGCTGGCGTGGTCTGCTACTTCTGCGCCACCACCCTCAAGCGCAAGCTGGGCTACGACGACTCGCTGGATGCTTTCGGTGTGCACGGTATCGGCGGCATCATCGGTGCACTGCTGACCGGTGTGTTCGCAGCCCCGGCCCTGGGGGGCTTCGGCGCGGTCACCGATATCGGCGCACAGCTCTGGATTCAGGCCAAGGGCGTGATCTTCACCGTGGTCTACACCGCTATCGTCACCTACATCATCCTCAAGGTGCTGGACGTGGTGATGGGCCTGCGGGTCAACGAAGAAGAAGAGTCGGTCGGCCTCGACCTGGCTCAACACAACGAGCGCGGCTACAACCTGTAACCGCGACGCTGGAAAAACTTGCCCGGTTCGCCGGGCATTTTTTTGCCTAAAATTCGTCATTTCCAGCAGTGCAAACGGTTTATCGTTCACGTTCGCGACGTAGGGCGAATACTTACAAGATGCAGGGCATTCATGGTGCTTTGCTTTTTCTGCGAGCGCGCTAGAATGCGCGCCGAAGGGTGTTTGACGAGCAGTCCACACGCTTCGCCAGCCTTTGCTAGGCTTGCCAATAGCGTGTGGCCAGCAGGGTCCGGAAGAATTTGTCAGTCCCTGCCAGGAGTAGGGTCTGTTTGGTACCGCCTCCCATCAGGAGCGGGTGCCACAAGGGCAGTGGCCAACCCACGGCCAGTTGAATTTTCACTGGTGACAGCCGGTCTACGGCTGCGCACTGGTCTATAACTAACCTGCTTTTCGCAAGTCATGAGGTAGAACATGAGCGACGACGATCTGGAAAACGATGACCTCGAAGTAGGCGACGAAGACGAGGGTGATGAGGGCCTCGAAGCTGCGGCTGACGATGGCGCCGAAGATGCTGGCGATGACGACAGCAGCCCGGCACCCGCTGCCAAGGGCAAATCCTCCAAGTCGGCTGTCTCGGTAGACGAGATGCCGAGCATGGAAGCCAAGCAGAAGGAACGTGACGCCCTGGCCAAGGCCATGGAAGAGTTCCTGGCCCGTGGTGGCAAGGTTCAAGAGGTCGAGGCCAACGTGGTCGCCGATCCACCCAAGAAGCCGGACAACAAGTACGGCAGCCGCCCTATCTGAGTGGCTGACGCAAAAAAGCCCGCCGTCGCTGCGGGCTTTTTTGTGGGCCGTGGTCAGGCCTGAAGGCGCGGGCGAGCGTCAGCGCCAGCGCGCGATCACGTCGGGCAACTGCGACAGTCGTTGAATTTCGGCATCCGGTGCGTTTTCTCCGGCCCAGGTCTTGCCCTGCGGGTTGAACCACACAGCGCGCAATCCAGCACGCTGAGCCCCGGCAATGTCATCGCCTGGGTGGTCACCGATATGCACCGCCGCGCTCGCGTCAACCTCGCCACGGCGCAGCGCTTCCACGAACGGTGCGGGGTCCGGCTTGCCGATGCCAAGGTCTTCGGCGCACAGGGCAAACTTGAAGTAGTCCGCCAGCCCCAGGCGGCTCACGTCGGCATTGCCGTTGGTCACCACTCCCAGGGTGTAGTGGTGACGCAGGATTTCCAGCACGGGCTGCACCTCGGGGAAAACCTCGACCTGGTGCCGCGCGTGCAGGAACACTTCGAACCCTTCGTTTGCCAGCTCCTGGGCGTGCTTTTCGCTGTAGCCGACTTCTTCAAGGGCATGGAACAGTACGCGCCGACGCAACGCGCTGATGCGGTGCTTGAGGCCTGGTTCGGCCGCCACCAGCCGCTCACGGATGGCGAACAGGTGTTCTACAGGCACACCGCCGAGGATTGGGGCATTGGCTTCGAGCCAGTCGCGCAGGACCACCTCCGCGCTGGCGATCACCGGCGCGGTGTCCCACAGAGTATCGTCAAGGTCGAAGGTGATCAGCTTGATGCTCATGAGTCTGTGCCTGTGCTGCGTTTGGCCCGAGGGTGGGCGCTGTCGTAGACCGCGGCCAGGTGCTGGAAGTCCAGGTGGGTGTAGATCTGCGTGGTGCTGATGTCGGCATGGCCGAGCATCTCCTGCACCGCGCGCAGGTCCTGGGACGACTCCAGCACATGGCTTGCGAAAGAATGGCGAAGCATGTGCGGATGCAGGTGTTGGCCAAGCTCGCGCTCGCCAGCGGCTTTTACCCGCATCTGGATGGCTCGTGGGCTCAGGCGGTTACCTTGACGCGTGATGAACACCGCGCCGTCGCGAGGGTTGCCGATGCCGCGCAGTCGATACCATTCCTGCAAGGCCTCACGGGCCTTGCGGCCTACCGGCAGTACGCGCGCCTTGCCGCCCTTGCCGAGCACTTGCACTAGGCCGGCGGCCAGGTCGAGGTGTCCGAGGTCGAGGTTGGTCAGCTCGGACAGGCGCAGGCCAGAGGAATAGAACAGCTCGAGAATGGCCTGGTCGCGGCGGGCGATGAAGTCATTGTCCACGCCTCCTTCCAGCAACTGCAGGGCGCGGTCGGTGTCCAGTACCTTGGGCAGGCGTCGCTCGGTCTTGGGCGGTGCCAGGCCGTTGGCGGGATCGTGCTGGCACAGGCCTTCACGGACCAGATAGCGATACAGTCCGCGCACCGCTGAAAGCAAGCGCGCCAGGCTGCGTGAGGATTGGCCATCGTGATGCAGGCGTGCGATCAGCTGTCGAAGCTGCTGGATCTGTAGTTCATTCCAGCTGGCGATGCCTTGGTTCTTGCAGTATTGGATGACCTTGGCGAGGTCGCGGCGATAGCCCAGCAGGGTGTGGTCGGACACTTGGCGCTCGTTGCGCAGGTACGCGCAATAAGCCTCCAGCTGGCGCTCCATCAGCGCACCGGGCGCAGGGTCTGGGTGACACGG
Organism: Pseudomonas sp. NyZ480; assembly: GCF_029537255.1. Taxonomy (NCBI): domain Bacteria; kingdom Pseudomonadati; phylum Pseudomonadota; class Gammaproteobacteria; order Pseudomonadales; family Pseudomonadaceae; genus Pseudomonas; species Pseudomonas sp. NyZ480. Next base: position 226,790 of record NZ_CP120626.1, read on the forward strand.
GGAACCACGCGGCCAAGCACCTCAGCGATGTAGCCGAGGAACAGCGTACCGACACTGCTCTTGTAGTGTTGCGGGTCACGGCTGCCGATTGCCAGGACCCCATGCAGCCCCTGGTATTCAAGGGCGGCCACGGCGCTGGAGCCGACTTCGTGACGCTGCTCCTCACCGAACAGAAAGGCCAGTTCGTGTTCGCGCAGGTTGCCGCTGACGGTCTTGCCACCGCCCAGCAGCCCGCCAATGGCCTGCTGGGCCTCGGCATTGCTGACCCAGCGTCCGACTGGGGCGACGTTTTCCCCGAACAGGATCAGGCTCACGAAGGGCACCTGGAATTCCTGGCGCAGGCTGTCTTCGACGGCCATCACCACTTCTTCGAGGCTGGCGGCATCCAGCAAGTCGAGGGTCAGCCGACGGGTCTTGTCGAACAGCCGGTCGTTGTCCCGTGCCACGTCCATCAGTTGCGACAGGCGATGGCGCATCTCGATGTTGCGGTCGCGCAGCAGCTTGAGCTGACGCTCTACCAGCGACACGCTGTCGCCACGCTGATGCGGAATGCGCTGCTCTATCAGCAACTCATCGTGCTCGGCGAAGAAGGTCGGGTGGGCGCGCAAATACGTGACCACCGCTTCGGCATCGAGCTCGCTGGGTTGCTGGGGTACAACGTTAGGCTGTTCGGTCATGGCGGTTACTCGTTTAGAGACGAACCTGTCCTTCGTAGACACGCACGGCGGGGCCGGTCATCAACACAGGCTTGCCGGGGCCGGCCCATTCGATGTTCAGGCGTCCACCAGGCAGGTCGAGGGTGACCGGAGAATCCATCCACCCCTGACTGATTGCAGCGACCGCCGCAGCGCAAGCACCGGTGCCGCAGGCCTGGGTTTCCCCCGCGCCGCGCTCCCACACTCGCAGGTTGGCACGATGACGGTCGATGACCTGGAGGAACCCGGCATTGACCCGTTGTGGGAAGCGAGGATGATTTTCGATCTTCGGCCCCAGCTCATGCACCGGTGCCGTTTGTACGTCATCGACACGCAGCACCGCATGGGGGTTACCCATGGAGAGGGCGGCAATCGAATAATCGCGGCCGTCGACCTCCAGCGAGTAGCTCAGCGCCTGTTGCTCGGCGATGAAGGGAATCTCGGCCGGGATGAACCGTGGCGGGCCCATGTCGACGCATACCTGGCCATCGTTCTGCACGTCCAGCTCGATGATCCCGCCTTTGGTTTCGACGCGGATGCGCTTCTTCGCAGTCAGGCGCTTGTCCAGCACGAAGCGGGCGAAGCAGCGCGCGCCGTTGCCACACTGTTCAACCTCGGACCCGTCAGCGTTGAAGATGCGGTAACGGAAATCCACTTCCGGATTGTTCGGCGCCTCGACGATCAGCAACTGGTCGAAACCGATGCCGGTATGGCGGTCACCCCATTGCTTGGCGTGCTTAGGCTGGATGTGGGCGTGCTGGCTGACCAGGTCCAGGACCATGAAGTCGTTGCCCAGCCCATGCATCTTGGTAAAACGCAGCAGCATGGGCTCACTCCGGCAGCAGGCTTTCGCCAGCGTACAGTTCGGCGATGGTCTCGCGGCGGCGGACTTCGAAAGCCTGATCGCCGTCGACCAGGATTTCCGCGCAACGGCCACGGGTGTTGTAGTTCGAGCTCATGACGAAACCATAGGCGCCCGCGGACTGAACGGCCAGCAGGTCGCCCTCGGCCAGGTTCAGCTCACGGTCCTTGGCCAGGAAGTCGCCGGTTTCGCAGATCGGCCCGACCAGGTCATAGGCCCGGCCTTTGCCCTCGCGTGGCTTGACCGCGCTGACACCCATCCAGGCCTGGTACAGGGCGGGGCGGATCAGGTCGTTCATCGCCGCATCGATGATGGCGAAGTCCTTGTGTTCGGTGTGCTTGAGATATTCCACGCGGGTCAGCAGGACACCTGCGTTGGCCACGATGTAGCGGCCCGGCTCGAACACCAATGCCAGGTCGCGGTCGCCCACGCGCTCACGGATGGCTTTGATGTAGTCGGCCACCTGCGGTGGCTCTTCGTCACGGTAACGCACGCCAACACCGCCGCCCAGGTCCAGATGGCGCAGGTGGATACCACACTCGGCAAGGCGGTCGACCAGCACCAGCAGGCGGTCGAGGGCATCGAGGAACGGGTCGACGGTGGTCAGCTGCGAACCGATATGGCAGTCGACGCCGACCACTTCCAGGTTCGGTAACTGCGCGGCGCGCACATAGATGGCTTCGGCATCGGCAATGGCGATGCCGAACTTGTTCTCTTTGAGGCCGGTGGAGATGTACGGGTGGGTACCGGCATCGACGTCCGGGTTGACCCGCAGCGAGACCGGGGCGACCTTGCCCATCTCGGCGGCCACCACTTGCAGGCGTTCGAGTTCGTCGGTGGATTCGACGTTGAAGCAGTGCACGCCGACTTCCAGTGCCCGGCGCATGTCTTCGCGGGTCTTGCCGACGCCAGAGAACACCACGCGATCGGCGCGGCCGCCCGCGGCCAGCACACGCTCCAGCTCACCGCCGGAAACGATGTCGAAGCCCGCGCCCAGGCGCGCCAGGACGTTCAGTACGCCCAGGTTGGAGTTGGCCTTGACCGCGAAGCACACCAGGTGCTCGACGCCTTGCAGGGCATCGGTGTAGCTGCGGTACTGAGCCTCGATATGGGCGCGCGAGTACACGTAGGTAGGGGTGCCGAAACGTTCGGCAATGGCCGACAGGGCCACGCCCTCCGCGAACAGTTCACCGTCGCGGTAGTTGAAAGCGTTCATCTGATTTCCTTACTGCTCTGGCGTCTGCTCGGGCTCGATTGGCTGCTCTGGCTGCTGCTCTTGCATTGGCGCAGGTTGAGCGTGCTGGTGCTGATGCGATTTGTGGCTGCCTTTGCCGTCCTTGCCTTCTTCAGGCAGGTACAGAGGGCCTTTCTGACCGCAGGCCGAAACGAGGCAGGCAACAGCGACCAGCGCCGCAAGTGAGGAAATCAGGCGCTTCATGGGTGAAATCCTTTGAAATAAGCAGTATTGCGACCGAGTATACCGAGCGACCAGCGGATTGCCTATGCAAGAGCCGGTCCGTCGGGCGGGCTATCCTTGTGTGCTGCCGGTGCCGGAAATCGCCTTGCGCAGGCACTGTAGGAGCCGGCTTGCCGGCGATGAGGCCAATGAAGGCCACGGCAAACCTTTGCATTCAACGGCAAGCGCCCGTATCTTGCCCGCCTTGCCTGTAAGCAGCCAATTTCGAGGTTCCTGCAATGAGTTTGAGCGAAGCGCGTTTCCATGATCTGGTCGACGCGACCCAACAGGCCCTGGAAGACCTGTTCGACGAGAGCGACCTGGACTTGGACATGGAGAATTCCGCAGGGGTGCTGACCATCAAGTTCGACAACGGCAGCCAGCTGATCTTCAGCCGCCAGGAGCCGCTGCGCCAATTGTGGCTGGCCGACCGTTCCGGTGGGTTCCACTTCGATTATGACGAAGAGAGCGGCAAGTGGGTCTGCGAGAAAAGCGAAGAGCTGCTCGGCGAGATGCTCGAGCGCATTGTCTGGGAACGGGCCGGCGAGAAGCTGGACTTCGACGAGATCTGACATGAGCGCCCAGGTGCGGCCGCCCAAGCCGCTGTACAGCAATGTCAGTCCCGCAGTGCCGTCGCCATGCATCAGCGTTTGCCGACTGGATGAGCACAAGGTTTGTACCGGCTGCCACCGCCATGTCGAGCACATCCGTGAATGGCGCTCGGCGGACGACGAACGGCGCCGGCAGATCTGCCGCGAGGCCCAGGCGCTGCGCGAGCAGGCACAGGCACATTGACCCCACGGGGTTGAGTATTTGCCCGTCTGTGGTAGTGTCGGGGTCTGCGTCGGTGACGCCAAAGCATCCACAAACCCCGCCCTTGGGCGGGGTTTTGCTTTATCTGTCCGATGAAAACAGCCTGTTCACAAGGAGCCTGACTGGATCATGAGCACCAAGCCTTCCCTCATCCTCACCCGATTGGACGTACAGCGTCTCGAGCGCCTGATCGACAGCCTCGACGAAAGTACCCCGGGTGTGCTCGCCCTCCAGGGCGAGCTGGACCGCGCCGAGCAGGTGGTCGGTCATGAGGAAGTGCCAGCCGGCGTGGTGACCATGAACTCCCGCGTGCATTGCCGCGAGGAGGCCAGCGGCAAGGACTACCACCTGACCCTGGTGTACCCGAAGGATGCCGGTGCTGACGGCAAGGTCTCGATCCTGGCGCCCATTGGCTGTGCGCTGTTGGGCCTGTCGGTGGGTGAGCAGATCGACTGGCCGGCGCCGGGCGGCAAGACCCTCAAACTGAAGCTGCTGGCAGTCGAGTACCAGCCGGAAGCTGCGGGCGACTTCGACCTCTGACGGTCATCGCGGCCGTTCAGGGCTCCAGGGCCGCCTGTAACTGTGCCAGGCCCTCGTTAAGCGACTGTTCCAGTTGGCGCTTGTAGCGCAAGTAGAGAATGGTCGACCCTAGTTCGTCGCCGAGCAGCTCCGAGAGGTCCAGGTCGGTGATGTAGCACCGGTACTGCCCGGCGCTACGACGCTGGCCGAGAATCTGTCGGGCGACCACGGCATACAGCTCATCGCCGTGGTCCAACTCGGAAAATTCCAACTGGTCGCAATAGAGCGTGACATGCACGTCGTTGTCAGTGCCTGCCTGAAGAATGGCCTGGACTTCGTAGCAAGGCTGATCGAGGCCTTCGTTCGGTGCGGGTCGTGGCTCGATGCCGCGTGCCTTGCCAGGCCCGGACGGCAACAGCTGCGCATAGTGGATTTGCAGCGGCACTTGCCTTGAGTAATCCAGGGGTAAGCGGGCATCACGGCGCATCACCACCGAACGCAGAAAACGCTGCAAGGGCAGCAATAGATGACGCTCGTCCTGCAGCGGCAGGCGTTGCTGCCACAGGGCGTTGTACTCGTCGAGCACATACAGGTCAGCCCAGCCATCGAACAATCGGTAGAACACCTGGATGCAGTCGGGGCGGCCTTGCTCGAGCACCAGTGGCAGATCGTGATCCTGCAGGGCATTGGCGTCCAGGTACAGTGGGCTGTAAGCGCTGCGTTCCTCGCCCAGGTAATCGAGCACGGCCTCCTGGCTGTCCAGCGTGACCAGGGCGACTTGGCCGGGTTGCAACTCCAGGGCATGCGTATGCTGTGCTACTTGCAGCAGGTAGCGATGGTTCTGGCCTTGATCGAGCAGCAGTTGCACCGTGTCGAAAATCTCTTCGACCCGCTGGCTGATGGCCTGGGCGCGGTTGTGGCAGAAACAGCGCACCCGCACCCGTGGTCGATGGCTGCGCTGGCCGAGTGTGTTGAGGAAGTCGCGTAGGCAACGCAGCAGCGCATGCTCGCCGTCGTAACGCTGCACCAGCACTTCGTTCCAGCTATTGAGGGTGATTTGGTCAACGGTCAGCACCAGGTTCTCGCGCACCCCGGCGTAGCTCAACGAGTCGGTGCGCTCGGTGGTCATCAGGATGTTCAGGTCACGGTGATGGCGCAGCGGGTCGACCCCGACGTTGACCAGCAGCAGAATTTCATCGGCAACGCTGGGTTGCAGCAGGCGCACCTCGCTGACACTGCCCAACGGCAGGGGGAGGCTCTGCTGCAGGCTGCCCAGCAGGTTGAACAGCTCGAATTCCGTCAGGTCGCTGACCCCAGGGTGCAGCGCCAGGCGCGTGCTGCTGTCGATGACGCCGTTGCGGTGGGCCCAGGTCAGCAGTTCGAGCAATTCGCGGCAGCGCTTGATCGGGCTGAAGTGTTCCCACTCGTGCACACCGAGATTGCCGTTGTACAGGCCCCAATGGTGGCTGCCAGGCTCCTTGCGATTGGGCGACTGGACCAGCGTCAGGGTGTCCTCGGCCAGGTCCGGGGCAATGCCGGGGTTGATTACCTCGATCTTGCCCGCCCGGCGCTCGAAGGCGGCATACAGGCGTCGGCCGAGCACGTTGAGGTCGCGCTGGTCAGCGCGGCTGCTGGCATTCTGGTTGTGTGCGAACTGGCTGAGGAAGCGGTAACTGTGGTTGAGTTCGGCAACCAGTTCGCGGCGTTCGAGGGCGACCTGGCGCACTTTCCACTGGCTACGGCTGTCGAGCATGGCCAGTTGTCGTTCGTCCCAACCCCACTCATCGGTCAGGCGCTGCAATAGCCGACGCTGCCAGCCACTGTTGCGTGAGCGGTCAAGTGTGCTGATTTTCTTGTTTACCTTCAGGTAGAGGCTGCGCCGCACCAGTTCGAGGCGGGCGGTTTCTCCCCGTTGCAGCAGATAACGCTCGATTCGCCGGTACACCATCACGTAGGGGTCCAGTTCATCGAGGTTGAGCTGATTGGCGAAGACAGATTGCTTGTAGTCCAGGCTCAGGCAGCGCCCGCTCGGGTGTTCACTGGCATAGACCTCGGTCAGCAGTAACTTGAGCAAGGATTTGTAGGGTGAGTCGATCCCCTTGAACAGCTGCCACAGGCCGGCGCCGACAAACTCACCGGGCGGAATGTGCGCCAGGTTGCCCAGGTCCAGGGCGTCGGTGCTACGAATGAATCGCTTGGACAATAAGGTTTCGGTGTAGCCGCGATAGTTGTGTTCCTCATACACGGGCACGAGCCACCACAGCGGCGTACGTCCGGCCAACCAGATAGCGGTGCGGTAAAATTCATCGAGCAGCAAAAAATGCTGGGTGGTACCGCAATCGTCCGAGCTGAGCTGGCTGTCTCGCTGGCCTTGGGCGAAACCTTGCGGGTCGATCAGGAAGAAGTGCGCTTCGGCGCCCTGGCTGTCGGCCCAGGTTTCGAGCAACTGGCATTTGCGCCGCAGCTCCTGGAGCTGATGGTCGTTCAGGCCTGGTGCATGGCACACCCAGAGGTCCATGTCGCTCTGTTCGGCCTGGGCCAGAGAACCCAGGCTCCCCATCAGGAACAGGCCATGAATCGGCCGATGCGGGTTGCCCAGGCGCGTCTTGTACGAGAACGAGCGGGCCAGTCGTTGGCCCTCGGCGACCAGTTCTGCATCGGGCTCGAAGCCCGAGACACCGGCCGGTGTGCTGCCGGAGACATAACCGGGCAGCAACGGATGGTTGACGTGAAACAACAGCGGCAGAAGGGTCAGCACCTGTTGCTGGCGCGTCGAAAGCCCGTCCTTGGCGCGCTGCAGCCTGCCTTCGTTGACCTGCAGGAACCGCGCACGCAATTTCGCCAGCACCTTGCGGTCGATGCCTTCGTCCAGGTCGGGGCGGATTTCGTGGGGGTGGTTCATTCAGCGCTCAGAGCAGGCCAGGGTAGCTGCGGCGAGTTTAGCCTGAGTATCGCAGTCGGATAAGTCGAAAAGCGCAAAATTTGACGCCATTTTGCCAGCGCATGGGCCCCCACCAGCGGCGCGCCGCTGATGGGGCCCATGCCATCAGGCCGGTTGCGCAGTCTTGAGGATGGTCAGCAGCTGCTGGACACTCTGGGCGGCATCGAGCCCCAGGCTAGTCAGGTAGCCGCCGTCAGGCTGGTCGGTCAGTTGTTTGTCGAACAGCCGCTTGGCTGCCGCGACAAGGGCGGGCGACGCGTTGCTGTGGACCTTGATGCCTTCCTGATGGCTGTCCAGGTTGAACAGGGCGAGGACTTCCAATTCGGCGATCAGTTCGGGGGTGAAGGACATGGCGACTCCTGACTTCCAGACGAGGATGGCGGCACCGGCAGCGGTGCCTGATCCTGGAGTGTAGTCGGCTTATTCGTCGTCGCCTTGATACGCCTCAGGGGGAAGCTCCGGCAACGCGCGCAAGGCTGTTTCGTACCACTCACCGTCGAACGGACGGTCTTCATCGAGCATGTTGTCGATTTCAATGGCCAGCACATGGGCCATGAGGTTGAGGATGTCTTCGCGCGCGTAACCCACCAGGGTCAGCTTGTTGAACGTGGCCTTGGCAGCGGGCGGCTCGCCGCTTTCGATCTGGTTCTCGATAGCCTGGGTCAGCGTCGCTTCGGCGAACGCTTCTTCGTCGTCATTGTCGATGTCGGTGGGCTCGCTCATGGCGGTACTCCTGTAGTGGGGCATACAGTTTGCCACGCCTTGGCTGGTCATGCCTGGCTGTTCAGTCTATAAAAGCCGGGCCAACCCCACACGGCCTGGAGGCTGTCAACCAATGCTCAAGCTTCATGGATTCTCGGTCAGCAACTACTACAACATGGTCAAGCTGGCGCTGCTGGAGAAAGAAATCCCCTTCGAAGAGGTGCCGTTCTTCGGCGGCCAGCTGCCCAATGCCTTGGCCATCAGCCCGCGTGGCAAGGTGCCGGTGCTGGAGACTGAGCACGGTTTCCTGAGCGAAACCAGCGTCATCCTGGACTACATCGAGCAGACGCAGGGCGGTAAGCCATTGCTGCCTGCCGATGCGTTTGCCCAGGCCAAGGTGCGTGAGCTGCTCAAGGAAATCGAGCTGTATATAGAGTTGCCCGCGCGTACCTGCTATGCCGAGTCGTTCTTCGGTATGGCGGTCGAGCCATTGATCAAGGAGCGTGCGCGCGCCGATCTGCTGGCGGGGTTCGCCACACTCAAGCGCAACGGGCGTTTCGCGCCCTATGTCGCGGGCGAGCAGATGACCATCGCCGACCTGATGTTCTGCTTCTCGGTGGACCTGGCTTGTGCCGTGGGCAAGAAGGTGCTGGGCATCGACTTCCTGGCGGACTTCCCGCAGGCGAAGGCGTTGCTGGGTCAAATGAATGAGAACCCGCACATGGCGCGGATCGTGGCGGACAAGGAGGCGGCGATGCCGGCGTTCAGGGAGATGGTGCGCAGCGGTAAGCGCTGAAAGCAATCGCCGGCAAGCCGGCTCCTACAGGTCGCACATCCACTGTAGGAGCCGGCTTGCCGGCGATCGAGTGCCTTAGCGCGAAGCCAGCAGGGCCTTGCCGCGCGCCACCGCAGCACGCACCTGGGCAGGTGCGGTGCCGCCAATGTGGTTACGGGCATTCACCGACCCTTCCAGGGTCAACACGGCGAACACGTCCTGTTCGATCTGGTCGCTGAACTGGCGCAGTTCGTCCAGGCTCATCTCGGCCAGGTCCTTGCCAGTGTCGACGCCGTACTTCACGGCATGGCCCACGATTTCGTGGCAATCACGGAACGGCAAGCCGCGGCGTACCAGGTAGTCCGCCAGGTCGGTCGCGGTGGAGAAGCCGCGCAGCGCCGCCTCGCGCATGATGGCATGGCGTGGCTTGATGGCCGGGATCATGTCGGCGAAGGCACGCAGCGAGTCGCGCAGGGTGTCGGCAGCGTCGAACAGCGGCTCTTTGTCTTCCTGGTTGTCCTTGTTGTAGGCCAGCGGCTGGCCTTTCATCAGGGTCAGCAGGCCGGTCAGGGCGCCGAACACACGGCCGCTCTTGCCGCGCACCAGTTCCGGCACGTCCGGGTTCTTCTTCTGCGGCATGATCGAGCTGCCGGTGCAGAAACGATCGGGCAGGTCGATGAACTGGAACTGGGCGCTGGTCCATAGCACCAGCTCCTCGGAGAAGCGCGACAGGTGCATCATGGCCAGGCTGGCGGCGGCGCAGAACTCAATGGCGAAGTCGCGGTCCGAGACGCCGTCCAGCGAGTTGCCGGCCACGGCCTCGAAGCCCAGCAGCTTGCAGGTCAGTTCGCGGTCGATCGGGTAGGTGGTGCCGGCCAGCGCCGCGCTGCCCAGGGGCATGCGGTTGGTGCGCTTGCGGCAGTCGACCAGACGCTCGTAGTCGCGGCTGAGCATTTCGAACCAGGCCAGCAGGTGGTGGCCGAAGGTAACGGGCTGGGCCGTCTGCAGATGAGTGAAGCCGGGCATGATGGTTTCGGCTTCGCGCTCGGCCTGCTCCAGCAGGCCCTGCTGCAGGCGGGTGATCTCGGCCAGGATCAGGTCGATCTCGTCGCGCAGCCACAGGCGAATGTCGGTGGCGACCTGGTCGTTGCGGCTACGGCCGGTGTGCAGCTTCTTGCCGGTGATGCCAATACGATCGGTCAGGCGAGCTTCGATGTTCATGTGCACGTCTTCCAGGTCGACGCGCCAGTCGAAGTTGCCGGCCTCGATTTCAGCCTGGATGGTTTTCAGGCCATCGACGATGGCATCGCGCTCGGCATCGGTGAGGACGCCGACCTGCGCCAGCATGGTGGCGTGGGCGATCGAACCCATGATGTCGTGGCGGTACAGGCGCTTGTCGAAATCGACCGAGGCGGTGAAACGGGCGACGAAGGCGTCGACGGGCTCACTGAAGCGGCCGCCCCAGGACTGATTGGTCTTGTCGGTGCTCATGGATTCACTCATTGAAGGCGTGAACGAAAAAAGTGGCGCCGATGATAACAGGGTTGGGCTGGCCGCCGTAGGACGCCGGTCGAGAGAAATATCGAGAAAATACCCGCAGGCGGGGAGGCCAGCGATATTTGACGATTGAACGGCAGTGTTCCACGGACCGTCTACAGTTGGACAAAGGACTGGCAACGAATATGCCGGCCTAGTGAATCTTTGGCCATCGCACCGGTCTAGAGCGTGACCGCAGTGTCGCTCGAACCATACCTGTCTACGCTATACCTGTGCGAGACTCACTCAGGAATCCAGCGCAATTATGAATGTCCTGATCGTTGATGACGAACCCCAGGCCCGCGAACGCCTAACACGGCTGCTTGGCGAACTGGAGGGTTACACCGTGCTGGAGCCCAGCGCCACCAACGGCGAGGAGGCCTTGGCCCTGATCGAAAGCCTCAAGCCCGACGTGGTCCTGCTGGACATCGGCATGCCAGGCCTTGACGGCTTGCAGGTGGCCGCCCGCCTGTGCGAGCGCGAGGCTCCGCCGTCGGTGGTGTTCAGCACCGGCGACGATGAATACGGTAGCGAGGCGTTCAAGGGCAGCGCGCTCAGCCATGTGACCAAACCGATTCAGCCCCAGGCGCTGCGCGAGGCGCTGCGCAAGGCCGAAAAGCCCAACCGCGCCCAGTTGGCAGCGCTTACCCGACCGGGCAGCGAAGGGGGCGGCCCGCGCAGCCATATCAGTGCGCGAACCCGCAAGGGCATCGAGCTGATCCCTTTACCCCAGGTCATCTACTTCATTGCCGACCACAAGTACGTCACCTTGCGTCATGAAGCAGGCGAGGTGCTGCTCGACGAGCCCCTCAAGGCACTCGAGGACGAATTCGGCGAGCGGTTCGTACGCATTCACCGCAACGCGCTGGTCGCCCGCGAGCGTATCGAGCGCTTGCAACGCACGCCGCTAGGGCACTTCCAGCTGTTTCTCAAGGGGCTGGAAGGCGATGCCCTGACAGTCAGCCGCCGCCATGTCGCTGGCGTGCGCAAGATGATGCAGACGCTCTAAGCGCGTCTCGTCGGCAAGTCGGCTGCGACCACGCCCAAGCCGGCTTGCCGACGATAGCCCCGCAACAGGCCGCGCCAGACGAGCGATTGACCCGCATCTGCTAGCGAAGCCGGCGGAGCTGTTATCATCGGCGGCATTTCTCTGGTTCGGGGCGTTCCATGTCCACTCGCGAAATCCGCATTGCCACCCGTAAAAGTGCCTTGGCCCTGTGGCAGGCCGAATACGTCAAAGCCCGTCTGGAGCAGGCCCATCCAGGTCTGCTGGTTACGCTGGTGCCCATGGTCAGCCGGGGCGACAAGCTGCTCGACGCGCCTTTGGCGAAAATCGGCGGCAAGGGCCTGTTCGTCAAGGAGCTGGAAACCGCCTTGCTGGACAACGAGGCCGACATCGCCGTGCATTCCATGAAGGATGTACCGATGGATTTCCCCGAGGGCCTGGGCCTTTATTGCATCTGCGAGCGTGAAGACCCGCGCGATGCCTTCGTTTCCAATACCTTCGCCAGCCTGGAGGCACTGCCGGCCGGCAGCATCGTCGGCACTTCGAGTCTGCGCCGTCAGGCGCAATTACTGGCGCGTCGTCCTGACCTTCAGATCCGTTTCCTGCGTGGCAACGTCAATACTCGCCTGGCCAAGCTCGACGCCGGTGAGTACGACGCGATCATCCTCGCCGCGGCGGGTCTGATTCGCCTGGGCTTCGAAGACCGTATCACCTCGACCATCAGCGTCGATGACAGCCTGCCGGCAGGCGGCCAGGGCGCGGTTGGCATCGAATGCCGCAGCGCCGACATCGAGATTCATGCTCTGCTGGCACCGCTACACCACGTCGACACCGCTGACCGCGTGGTGGCCGAGCGGGCCCTGAACAAGCGACTCAATGGCGGTTGCCAGGTGCCCATTGCCTGCTACGCGGTGCTCGAAGGAGAGCAGTTGTGGCTGCGCGGGCTGGTCGGCCAGCCAAGCGGAGGTACCTTGCTGGTGGCCGATGCCCGTGCTCCCCGCTCCCAGGCCGAGACGCTCGGTGTTCGGGTGGCTGAAGACCTGCTGGGCCAGGGTGCCGAGGCAATTCTCAAGGAAGTCTACGGCGAGGCGGGTCACCCGTGAGCCCCTGGCGCCTGTTGCTGACCCGGCCCGAAGAGGACTGCGCGGCACTGGCGCAGAGCCTGCTTGCCGCAGGAATAGCCAGTAGTTGTCTGCCGTTGCTAGCGATCGAGCCAGTTGCGCTGGATGACGGTCGACGTCAGTTGCTGGCCGATCTGCACCGTTACCAGGCAATCATCGTGGTCAGCAAGCCGGCGGCCCGGTTGCTGCTCGAACGGTTGGCGGAGGTCGGCTTGCCCCTCCCGGAGCGCGGCTGGTTCACGGTAGGCGAGGCGACCGCTCAGGTGCTGCGCGAGGCGGGGGCGTACGTGACTTGCCCGCCACGGGGCGATGACAGCGAGGCCTTGTTGGCGCTCCCTGAATTGCGTGAAGCCATCGAGGCGTCTGCGCCGCGGGTTCTGATCGTTCGTGGCAAGGGAGGTCGCGAACTGCTCTGCGAGCGTCTTGGAGAGCAAGGTGCTAGTGTCGATTATCTGGAACTGTATCGTCGATGCCTGCCAGAGTATCCGGCGGGCACGTTGCTGCGTCGCATCGAAGCGGAACGCCTCAATGGGCTGATGGTCAGCAGTGGGCAAGGTCTTGAACATCTGCGGCAAATGGCGGGCGCCGACTGGGCCAAGCTCGCGCAACTGCCGCTGTTCGTGCCAAGCCCCCGAGTCGCCGAGCAGGCCAGGGCCGCTGGGGCTCAACAGGTTGTGGATTGCCGTGGCGCCAGTGCCGCGGCCTTGCTGGCAGCCGTGCAGCGCAGCGCTGCACCTGCCTCTTAAGGCGCTAAGCTCAGAGCGATGCGCCCCCATGCAAAGGATGGATACGTGAGCGAAACTGTCTTGTCCAACAATGATCAACCGTCGGCACAGGCGCCGGCGGATCCTGTCAGCACGACACCCACCAAACGTTCCGGTAATGGCCTGGCCCTGCTTGCTCTGCTGCTGGGTGCGGCCGGTGTGGCAGTGGGCGGCTGGGGTGTCTGGCAAGTGCGGCAGCTGCAAGGCAGCGAGCAAGGCCAGGGACAGCACCTGGAGGCACTGACCTTGCGCGCCGAGGCATTGCAGCAGCGCGAGCAGCAGATCAGCGCGCAGCTGGCCAGCCTGCCGGCAGCCAGCGAGTTGGAAGACCGCCGTCGTCTGGTGGCCCAGCTGCAAAGTGATCAGCAGCGCCTGAGTCAGCGTCTGGAGACCGTGCTCGGTGAGAGCCGCAAGGAATGGCGCCTGGCCGAGGCCGAGCACCTGCTGCGTCTGGCTACCCTGCGTCTGTCGGCGTTGCAGGACATCACCAGCGCCAAGGCCCTGGTCGAAGGGGCCGACGAAATCCTCCGCGAGCAGAGCGACCCGGGTGCCTTCGCGGCTCGCGAGCAACTGGCACGCAGCCTCGCGACGCTCAACAGCACCCAGCAGCCGGACCGCACCGGGCTATTCCTCAAGCTTGCCGCCCAACGTGAACTGGTGCAGCAGCTCAGTGCCCAGTCCCCAGAATTCGATAGCAACGCCGATGCGCTGGGCGCCTTGACCTCCGACGGCGATGGCGCCAGTCGCTGGTCGCAGTGGTGGGCAGAGATATCCAAGTATTTCCAGATCGACTTCAACGCCGATGAAAATGTGCGGCCCTTGCTGGCCGGGCAGTCGCTCAACCAGCTTCGCCTGGCCCTGAGCCTGACCATCGAGCAGGCCCAATGGGCGGCGCTCAACGGCGAGGCCAAGGTGTACGACCAGGCTCTGGACGATGCTCGCAGCGTGCTGCTGGCCAACTTCAATGCCGACAACCCACAAAGCAAGGCGATGCTCGAGAGCCTCAATGAACTGGCCGCACAGCCGGTCTCGGTCGTTACCCCTGACCTGAGTGAAAGCCTTGCTGCCGTGCAGGCCTACATCCAGCGCCGCCATCTGCCCGCCGAGGCTGAAGGGGGCAAACCATGAAGCGCGTCTACTTGCTGGCGGTGCTGGCCATCGTGGTCGCAGCAGCGCTGGGCATTGCTGTCGCCAAGCACAGCGGCTATGTGCTGATCTCCTACGGCAGCTTCCGCTATCAATCGGGGCTCTGGGCGGCTTTGGCAGCATTGCTCGTGATCGTTGCGCTGCTGTGGTTGCTGCGTTACCTGGTTGGCCTGGTGCTGACGTCTTCCGGTGTAGTCAACCCATGGTCGCGGCGCAATCGTAGTCGGCGTATCCGCCTGGCGGTCGAACAGGGTCAACTCGACCTCGCCGAGGGACGCTGGGCCAGTGCGCAGCGTCACCTGCATCGAGCCGCCGAGGCCGAGCGCCAGCCTTTGCTGTACTACCTCGGCGCTGCCCGCGCCGCCAACGAGCTTGGGCGTACGGAAGACAGCGACAACCTGCTGGAGCGCGCTCTTGAGCGTCAGCCCCAGGCTGAGTTGGCGGTGGCCTTGACCCATGCCCAGCTGCAGATGGACCGTGGCGACAGTGATGGCGCCCTGGAAACCCTGCTGGCGATGCACGAGCGCCACCCGCACAACGGCCAGGTGCTGCGTTTGCTGCAACGCCTGTATCTCGAGCGTGGCGACTGGTCGGCGCTGATCCGTCTGCTGCCTGAGTTGCGCAAGGGCAAGGTGCTGCCCGCCGATGAACTCGCCGCGCTGGAGCAACGCGCCTGGGGCCAGAACCTGAGCCTGGCAGCGACCCGCGGTGAAGATCCAGGCAGCGCGCGCCAGTCACTGGAACGGGCCTGGCAGCAACTGACCTCGGCACAGCGTCAGGAGCCGCAGTTGGTGCTGGCCTACGCCGAGCAACTGCGGCAGGTGGGCGCCCAGGGTGAAGCTGAGCAGGTGCTGCGCAACGCTCTGAAGCGCGAATACGAAAGCCACCTGGCCCGCCTCTACGGGCTGGTACGTGGCGATGACCCCGCGCGGCAGCTGCAAACTGCCGAGGGCTGGCTCAGGGCCCATCCACAAGACCCAAGCTTGTTGCTGACATTGGGGCGCCTGAGCTTGCAGAACCGCCTCTGGGGCAAGGCGCGCGATTACCTGGAGAGCAGCCTGCGGATGGAGCGCAACCCTGAAGCCTGTGCTGAACTGGCCCGTCTATTGGCAGGCCTGGGTGAAACCGAGCGCAGCAATCAGCTGTTCCAGGAAGGCTTGGGTCTGTTGGACGAGCGCCTCTTGGCCTTGCCGCTGCCGGAGAGCGTTCGCGCTTGACCGACCCATGGGCCCGCGCCAAGGCGCGGGTTCACGGGCCGGGTAACTTATCTTCTTCTGTAAGCTGGTTCTGCAGTCCATTTCTTCGGAGTTTTCCTACTGCACGACTGGAAAATTCTCTGCTATTCAGCGACTTGTCACGCCTGTAGCGCCTTGAAACAAAGCGCGCGTTTCCTCTACCGTTTCAGGCCATGTCACTGACCCTGGGACTCTCACTGCCCATGCTGCCGGCCCGTTTGCGCACCTATTTCGTTCCTGCATGCCTTGCATCGTTGGCCGTGCTGCTGGCGTCTTTCCATCTGGAGCACGCGCTTGGGCTGGTTCCTTGCCCGCTGTGCTTCAGCCAGCGTCTGCTGCTTGGCCTCTATTCGCTCGCGGGCCTCTGCGCGGTGTTGCATTTCCCTGGGCCATCGGGGCAGCTTCGCTACTCACGGGCGATGCTCGCTTTCGCTGGCAGCGGGGCCTTGCTCGCCGGGCGGCATGTCTGGTTGCAAGGTGATGAGACGGTGCACGGTTGCCCGCTGCCGTTCCTGCAGGTGCTGGAGCGGTCCTGGAGCGAGGCTGCACGGCAGTTGCTGCTGGGAGGCCCTGACTGCAACTCGCTGACTTGGAGTTTTCTCGAGCTGACGCTGCCAGAATGGAGCCTCTTGGCCTTCCTGCTCCTGGCGGCGCTGCCCTTGAGCTGCCTGCTGGCGTATCGTTTCCGCACACTGAGCAAAGCTTGATCCAGAGCAAGGCCGACCCTGCAGCGCGACCAATGGTGCTGAGAAAGGGTATTAAACACTTGTATGAACTTTGTCCGCTGCGTACCTTGAAGCTCAGCACGCGCGGGAATAATCTCCCAGCACGCATACCGAAAACACAACTGCTCGATGCCGTCCTGCTGATGTCACCTTTGTGCTGCACGGTCGTGGTGCGAGGTGCAGCGGCATCTACCCAGAAGGGATGAGAACGCCATGCTCGATAGTTGTCAGAACGCTCAGGAACGCTGGGGTGGGGTTCACAAGCTGATCGACCGCTGGCTGAAAGAGCGCCAGGACCTGGTGCAGGCTTTCCGCAATTTGCGGGACGTCAAGCCAGCTTTTGCCGACAAGGACAAGAACCGCGATTTCTGCGCGATCCTGGTCGATTACGTTTCGGCGTGGCACTTCGAAGTGTGTGAGCAACTGGTCAGCGAGGCGAAGGCCTTCGGTGATGAGAAAGCGCTGAAGCTCGCCGAAGAAATCAACCCGCGGATCAACGACATCACTCAGATCGCCATCGCCTTCAACGACCACTGCGAAAAGGGCGAGTGCAAGGACACCGAGCGCTTTGCCGAGAAACTGGGCAAGCTGGGCAGCCTGTTGCACGAGCGCTTCGAACTCGAAGACTGCCTGATCGAAGTGCTGCATAACGCGCACAGCCAAGAGGATGTTGTCCAGGCCTGATGGCGTGGATCAGTTGGCCACCGACAGCAACTCGATTTCGAACACCAGTGGTGTGTAGGGCGCAATCAGATCACCTGCGCCCTCGGCACCGTAAGCTTTTGCCGAAGGGATCACCAAGCGCCATTTCGCACCTGTCTTCATGTGCGGTAATGCCACCTGCCAGCCTTCGATCACCGAGTCCAGGCTGAACCATTGCGGCTGCTGGTTCTGGTCGAACACAGAGCCATCCGGCAATCGGCCTACGTAACGCACCTGTACCTTGCCCCCGGCCTTGGGTTGAGCGCCTGTACCGCTTTGCAATTCACTGTAGAGCACGCCTTCTGGCAACTCGTGCACGCCAGCGCGTGCCCGTTCGTTGGCCATGAAGCGCGTTTCCACTGCCTGCAGTTTGTCCGCTTCAGCCTGCTCGACGGCGCTGCCTGCCTGTTCTTCATGCTGCTGGAGGATGGCCTGCATCCGCGCTTTGTCGAGCTTCAGCGGCTGGCCTTGATAGGACTGGCGCAGGCCTTCGATCAGGGCATCCAGCTGCAACCCGGGCATTTCCTGGCGCAAGCGCTCACCCAGGCTGGCGCCAAGGCTGTAGGCGAGATCCTGGTCGTTGGCAGGAGGGGTGTCAGGGTTGGCCAGGGCAGCGGTGGCCAGAAGGCAAAGGCCGAATAAAAGATGACGAGACATGCTCAACTCCTGCTCCAATGAGCGGGGAAGTATGCCAGCCCTGTTGTCGATGGATGTGTAAATATCAGCAACGATTTATTAAGCAACTACACTTGCACGGAGCTGCAAGATAACAACTTTGCCCAGGCATGCAACGCGGCGCCATCGATACTGTCAACATGCCCTAGCGGCGGTAGCAGCAGAAGCATAGTATGAGCCGCAATCTCGTCAGCCAGGAGGTAAACCATGTCGGCTAAGAAGAAGCCAGTCAGTACGCCGTTGCACCTGCTCCAGCAACTTTCGGGCAGCCTGCTCGAACATTTGGAAGACGCCTGCTCCCAAGCGCTGGCGGATGCTGAGAAACTGCTGGCCAAGTTGGAAAAACAACGCGTAAAGGCCCAGGAAAAACTGCATAACGGTCGCCTGAAGTTGCAGGACGCGGCCAAGGCAGGCAAAGCCAAGGCCCAGAGCAAAGCGCACAAAGCCATTGGCGAACTTGAAGAGTTGCTCGATTCGCTCAAAGACCGTCAATCGCAGACACGTACTTATATCCAACAACTCAAGCGCGATGCTCAGGAAAGCCTGAAACTGGCCCAGGGTGTTGGCAAGGTTCGTGAAGCCGTGAGCAAGGCGCTCGACCAGCGTGCAGTGGCCACTAAAGCCAAGCCTGCGGTTGCCAAGGCGCCGGCGAAGGCTGCCGCTAAACCAGCCGCTGCCAAATCTCCTGCCAAAGCGGCTGCTGCGAAAGCCCCAGCCAGGACTGCTGCCGCCAAGCCAGCTGCTGCGAAAGCTCCAGCCAAGACTGCTGCCGCCAAGCCAACTGCTTCGAAAGCTCCAGCCAAGACTGCTGCCGCCAAGCCCGCCGCTGCGAAAGCCCCAGCCAGGACTGCTGCTGCCAAGCCCGCCGCTGCGAAAGCCCCCGCCAAGGCTGCTGCTGCCAAGCCCGCCGCTGCGAAAGCCCCCGCCAAGGCTGCTGCCGCCAAGCCCGCCGCTGCGAAAGCCCCCGCCAAGGCTGCTGCTGCCAAGCCAGCTGCTGCGAAAGCCCCAGCCAAGACTGCTGCTGCGAAAGCCCCAGCCAAGACTGCTGCTGCCAAGCCAGCTGCTGCGAAAGCTCCAGCCAAGGCGACTGCTACCAAGCCAGCTGCTGCGAAAGCCCCCGCCAAGGCAACTGCTGCCAAGCCGGCGGCTACCAAGGCGCCAGCCAAAGCCACTGCTGCCAAGCCAGCCGCTGCCAAAGCTCCCGTCAAAGCTGCTACCGCCAAGCCAACTGCTGCCAAGGCGCCAGCCAAGCCAGCCGTCAGCCAGGCACCTGAAGCCAAGCCGGCCTCACCCGCACCCGCGACCAATTCGGCCGCTCCCGCCCCATCGCCGGCACCTGTGAGTACTGCTGTTCAGGCGCCGTCCTCGGCGTCCTGAGTCCCTGCGGCCGCGACGCGCAATCGAACCAGCGCGTCGTGGCTTCGGGCCTGGTCCGGCACGAGCAGGGCCAGCCAATCCTCCGTACGCTCACCAGCGTCCGCGGGCCATTGTTGCGAACGCTGCTGCAAGCGTTCGAGCAGCGCCTTCTCTGCCTGCAGTTCCAGCCCCTTGACCTGTTCGCGCAGCGCCAGCAACTGCGGGTCGCTCGTCGCCGCTTCACGCCATTGCTGGCGAAGGTGGCGCAGTGGGGCCACTACCTCGCGTTGCCAGGGGGCGGCCAATTCACGCAAGGCACCCACGCGCGCGCGACTGGCTGCCACTCCACGTATTTGCAGCCAGGTGCCACACAGCAACAGGCAGACATCGGCCCCTGACGCTTGCAGTGCCAGGCAGGCCTGTTCCACACCAGGCCGGGCGTACAAAGCGAGGGCGTGATTCCATAGGTCGGTGTACATGATTCCACTCACGCTACGGGCCGAGGAAGCTGGTAGACTCCGCGACCATCATGATCAGACTATCCAACCTCACTTTACAGCGTGGTCCGCAGCGCTTGCTAGAAGGCGCCGAGATGACCCTGCACGCCGGTCACAAGGCCGGCCTGATCGGCGCCAACGGTGCCGGAAAATCCAGCCTGTTCGCCCTGCTGCGCGGTGAGCTATCGCCCGATGCCGGTGACTGCCAGCTGCCGGGCGACTGGCGCATAGCCCACATGCGCCAGGAGGTCGATACCCTCGACCGGGTTGCCGTGGACTATGTGCTCGATGGCGATGTCCGCCTGCGCAAGGTCCAGGCTGAACTCGCCGCCGCCGAGGCTGCCCACGACGGCACCGCGCTGGCGCGCCTGCACAGTGAGCTGGACAGCGCCGACGGCTATACCGCCGATGCCCGTGCGCGCAAGCTGCTTGCCGGCCTGGGGTTCACCAACGAGCAGATGGACCGCCGCGTAGGCGATTTCTCTGGTGGCTGGCGGATGCGCCTCAACCTGGCCCAGGCACTGATGTGCCCATCCGACCTGTTGCTGCTCGACGAACCGACCAACCACCTGGACCTCGATGCGATCCTGTGGCTGGAGGACTGGCTCAAAGGTTACCCCGGCACACTATTGCTGATTTCCCATGACCGCGATTTCCTCGACGCCGTGGTCGATCACGTTCTGCATGTCGAGCAGCGCAAGCTCAACCTGTACAAGGGCGGCTACACGGCTTTCGAGCGCACCCGTGCCGAACGCCTGGCGCAGCAGCAGCAGGCCTATGAGAAGCAACAGGCCCAGCGTGCGCACATGGAGAAGTACATCGCTCGTTTCAAGGCCCAGGCCACCAAGGCTCGCCAGGCGCAGAGCCGGATCAAGGCCCTGGAGCGCATGGAAGAGCTGTCGGCGGCACATGTCGATTCGCCGTTCGACTTCGTCTTCCGCGAGTCGGAGAAAATCTCCAGTCCGTTGCTGGACCTGTCCGAAGGGCGTCTGGGCTACGGCGACAAGGCGATCCTGGAAAAGGTCAAGCTGCAACTGGCGCCGGGTGCCCGCATCGGTCTGCTCGGCCCTAACGGTGCCGGTAAGTCGACCTTGATCAAGAACCTCGCCGGTGAGTTGCAGCCATTGGGCGGGCGCCTGGTGCGCGGCGAAAACCTGGCCGTCGGCTACTTCGCCCAGCACCAACTCGACTCCCTCGACGACAAGGCCAGCCCGCTGCTTCACCTGCAGCGGATTGCCCCGACCGAGCGCGAGCAGACGTTGCGCGACTTCCTTGGCGGCTTCGACTTCCATGGCGACCGTGTCGACGAGCCGGTGGTGAATTTCTCCGGTGGCGAGAAGGCGCGCCTGGCCCTGGCCCTGATCGCCTGGGAACGCCCGAACCTGTTGTTGCTCGACGAACCGACCAACCACCTCGACCTGGAAATGCGCCTGGCTCTGACCATGGCGCTGCAGGAGTTTGCCGGTGCCGTGGTAGTGGTCTCCCACGACCGTCACCTGCTCAAGAGCACCACCAACGATTTCCTGCTGGTGGCCGATGGCAAGGTCGACACCTTCGATGGCGATCTGGACGACTACAGCCGCTGGCTGGTCGATTACCGCCAGCGCAGCGCGCCGGTCAACAGCACGGTGGCCAACCCGGACAAGACCGACAAGAAGGCCCAGCGCCAGGCAGCAGCGGCCCTGCGTCAGCAACTGGCGCCGCACAAGCGTGCGGCCGAGAAGCTCGAGGCCGAGCTCAATCAGGTGCACAGCCAGCTGGCCGAAATTGAGACCGCGCTGGGCGATGGCGGACTGTACGACGCAGCACGCAAGGACGAGTTGCGTGACCTGCTGGCCCGTCAGAGCAAGCTCAAGCAGCGCGAAGGCGAGCTGGAGGAAGCCTGGATGGAAGCCCTGGAGACTCTGGAAAGCATGCAGGCCGAACTCGAGGCGCTGTCCTGATGGAGGAGCTGCGCTCGCTGTTGCCGGGGCAATGGATGGATACCTTCTGGCTTGGGCTGCAGATACTGCTGATTCTGGTCGTAGCGTTCGTCCTTCAGCGTATCGTGGCCCGTGGCCTCAGCCGCCTGGGCCAGCGTTACCCCTTGCCGCCGGAGCTGCTGATGCCTGTGCGTGGTGGTCTGCGCTGGCTGATCATGGGCAGTGCACTGCTGTTCGTGCTGGAGCGCATGGGGGTATCGGCGACGGTGTTGTGGACGGCGTTGTCCGGCTTCGTCGCCGTCGCTGCGGTGGCGTTCTTCGCCATGTGGAGCGTGTTGTCCAACCTGCTGTGTGCGGTGTTGATCTTCACCGTCGGGCCGTTTCGCATCGGTGATGTGGTCGAACTGGTCGATAACCTCGACAAACCTGGCGTCAAAGGTCGGGTGATCGCTATCAACCTGCTGTTCACCACGCTGATGGAAATGCCCGAGGCCGGTGGTGCGCTGGTGCAGGTACCCAATAGTCAGTTCTTCCAGAAGTCGGTACGTCGCTGGCGGGGAACCGAGGTGCAGTCCCTCCAGCAAGACGCTTCGGTCGAGGCGGACTGAGTTGTCCGAGGCGGCCGTGTCGTTGTGTTCCGGCGATACAAATCCTTCAGAAAGCACTGGTTATTTTTTCGCCAACACCTTAGCTTAATGTTTTGCAACAAATGTTCGAGCGAGGTGTGTGATGTCGATGGAAGTGTGGTTGGGCTTCTTTGCCGCGTGCTGGGTCATCAGCCTGTCGCCGGGTGCGGGGGCGATCGCCTCCATGTCCAGTGGGCTGCAGTACGGTTTCTGGCGCGGTTACTGGAATGCCCTGGGCCTGCAACTGGGCCTGATCATGCAGATCGCCATCATTGCCGCCGGTGTCGGCGCCATCCTTGCAGCCTCTGCCACCGCCTTCCAGGTCATCAAGTGGTTTGGCGTGTTCTACCTTGTCTACCTGGCCTATCGGCAATGGCAGGCGTTGCCGATGGACATGTCCGACGAGTCGGGAGTGCGCCCCATCGGTAAGCCGCTGAGCCTGGTGTTCCGTGGTTTTCTGGTGAACGTCAGCAACCCCAAGGCACTGGTGTTCATGCTGGCGGTACTGCCGCAGTTCATCAATCCGCACGCGCCGCTGCTGCCGCAGTATGTGGCGATCACCATAACGATGGTCACCGTCGACATGCTGGTGATGGCCGGATACACCGGATTGGCTTCGCGGGTGTTGCGCCTGCTGCGTACGCCTAAGCAACAGAAGCGCCTGAACCGCACCTTTGCCGGGTTGTTCATCGGCGCGGCGACTTTCCTGGCCACCTTGCGTCGTGCGCCGCTCTGATTGAGCGTGGGCTGCCGTGCAGCCCATCTCCTTGCACCGACCCGCGACTCGACCGTGTCTATTTCTGCCGGTCCATCAACCCCTTGAGCAGGTCCAGCGGCAAGGGGAAGACGATGGTCGAGCTCTTGTCTCCAGCAATCGTCCCCAGGGTCTGCATGTAGCGCAGTTGCATGGCCCCTGGCTCCTTGCTGAGCATCTGCGCGGCCTGCATCAGTTTTTCCGAAGCCTGCAACTCCCCTTCGGCATGGATCACCTTGGCCCGCCGCTCACGCTCGGCCTCGGCCTGGCGGGCAATGGCCCGGACCATCGACTCGTTCAGGTCGACATGCTTGATCTCGACGTTGGCTACCTTGATGCCCCAGGCATCGGTTTGCGCGTCCAGCACTTGGCGAATGTCCGAGTTGAGTTGCTCGCGCTCGGCCAGCAACTCATCAAGCTCATGTTTACCGAGCACAGCGCGCAGGGTGGTCTGGGCCAGCTGGCTGGTGGCGACGAGGAAATCCTCCACCTGGATGATCGCCTTTTGCGGGTCCAGTACGCGGAAGTACAGCACGGCGTTTACCTTGACCGAGACGTTGTCGCGGGTGATCACGTCTTGCGGTGGAACGTCGAGTACCACCGTGCGCAAGTCGACCCTGACCATCTGTTGTATCACTGGAATCAACAGGATCAGTCCAGGCCCTTTGACCTGCCAGAAGCGCCCCAGCTGGAACACCACACCACGCTCATACTCGCGCAGGATGCGAAACGCCGAGAGCAGCAAAACCGCCAGCAACATCAGCAGGGCACCGAAGCCCAATTGCATGAACATCATCATTCCCCTTGCGCCCCGGGTGCTGCAGCGCTCACATCCAGCATGACACCGTGACGGGCCATCACCCGGACGGACTGGCCGACTTGCAGCGGTGTCTTGCACTGGACTTGCCATTGTTCGCCCTGGGCCTGTACCGAGCCGCAGAACGGGTTGTCCGCCATCACTTGGGTAACCTTCACCAGGCTGCCGACCAGGCCGGCATCACCGCTGACCAGCGCCCGTCGTCGCGCCCTGAGGGCCATGCCCACCACGCCGCCGAGCAGCAGTGCCGAAGCCACTGCGAGCGTGACGATCAACGCCAACGGTATGCCGAAGCCAGGGGCGTCGGTATCCATCAGGATCACAGCGCCGACGACAAAGGCGACGATGCCGCCAAAACCGACCACGCCGAAACTGGGTAGGAACGCTTCGGCGATCATGAACGCAAGGCCGAGCAGGATCAGCGCCACCCCCGCATAGCTCACCGGTAGCAGCTGCAGGGCATACAGCGCCAGTAGCAGACATATCCCTCCCACCACTCCGCCTACCCCCGAGCCGGGGTTCATGAACTCGAACAGCAAGCCGTACACACCGATCATGATCAGAATGAGCGCTACGCTCGGGTTGGTGATGACCGCGAGCAGCCGGGTGCGCCAGTCCGGCAAGTGCTCGACAACGCGAGCTCCATCGGTTTGCAACGGGCGTGGCTGGTCAGCAGCCGTAAGTGTCTTGCCATCGAGCTGACGCAGCAGATCGGGCAGGTCACTGGCGACCAGGTCGACCACCTTCAGACGCAGCGCTTCACTGGCCGACAAGCTGACGGCCTCGCGCACGGCCTGCTCCGCCCAGGTCGCATTGCGTCCACGCAATTGCGCCAGGCCTCGAATGTAGGCCGCGGCGTCATTGACCTGCTTGCGTGCAAGGGCGTCTTCGTCACCACTGGGTTTGGCCTTGTCATCCTTGGGCGTACCTGGCGGCGCGCCGATTTGCACCGGCGTTGCGGCGCCAAGGTTGGTTCCCGGGGCCATGGCTGCCACATGGCTGGCATACAGGATGTAGGTACCAGCACTGGCGGCGCGGGCGCCGCTGGGGGCCACGTAACTGGCCACAGGGACAGGGCTCGCGAGAATAGCCTTGATCATCTGGCGCATCGCGCTGTCCAGGCCGCCAGGGGTATCCATGCGGATGACCACCAACTGCGCGCCTTGCTCATGGGCTTGTTCAAGGCTGCGAATCAGGTAATCGGCGCTGGCCGGGCCGATGGCATCGTCGATGCTCAGCAGCCAGACTGGAGCGGGCGCGGCAAGGCCGCTCTGGAAGGTGCCGAGCATCAGTAACAGACATAGCCAGCGCACGCAGCACCTGATCACCTGTCGTCACCTCGTCCACCTCTGTAAATGAAGTTTAGTCGTGCCTGTTGGGGTAAGGCCTAAACTTGGAGATTAGGGGCCGCGTCACCAAGGTATTTCGAAGCTGATCTTCAGCTCGTCGCGACGTAAGGCCGCTCCTGACAGAGACTTGGGGGGCGAACCGGAGGTGCATCATGCGTATGGCCAAGACCCTGCAGCAGCGCCTGGACCAGGCCAACTGCGATTACGACATCATTCCCCATCCACACTCCGCCACGAGCCTGGAATCGGCACGCACGGCCGGTGTACCCGCGGAACGGGTTGCCAAGTCGGTGATGCTTGATGACCGTCATGGCAACTACATCATGGCGGTGCTACCGGCCAACCGCCATTTGGACATGAGCAAGGTACGCATGTCCGGTGACTGGCAACTTACCCGCGAGAGCGGGCTACCGAGCCTCTTCGTCGATTGCGAGCGAGGCGCCGTGCCTGCGGTGGGCGATGCCTACGCTATAAAAATGCTCTTGGACCCCAACATCACCCGTCAAGGCGATGTCTACCTCGAAGCAGGCGATCACGATCACCTGATCCACATGAGCATGGAGCAATACCTCAAGCTCGTGCCGAGCGCCGAAGTGCGCGAGCTGTGCTGATGTTCTCAAACCAATGCCGGGCCGGCGTCGTGGACGGTCTGCCCGGCGCATGAGGAGGAATCATGGAAGCACCGATCCATCCATTCGCGGAATTGTTCAAGCAACTGGGTCTGCCGGACGATGCCGTGAGCATCGACCAGTTCATCGCCAGCCATTCGCCCTTGAAGAATGAGATAAAACTGGTGGATGCACCGTTCTGGACCGACGCCCAGCGGGCTTTCCTGCAGGAGAGCATCATCGAAGATGCCGATTGGGCGGTCCCTTTCGACCAGTTGAACGAGGCCTTACGTCGCCCTCGTAAATAAAGCGCCGAGCGGCACCTGATGAGTGATTTGGCCGTTGCTATGCTCAGGAAAAACAAGAGGGGATAGCGCAATGAAAGATCCCTACGCGCCAGGCTTCTGGTGCTCCGTGACGATCCTGGGCACACTGACGGCCGGTTATTTCTACGGCATCCGCCATACCCAGCAGATGAACCAGGCGGTGCAGTTCCTCTATGCCGCCGCGGCGGTGACCGCGGCGGTTGCCCTGATGGGACTGGCCTGGATCGCCTGGCAGCAGTTGCACCTGAACAAGCGCGAGGTGGTTCAGGGGCGAACGTTGTTGACCATCTGGAACACCAAGGTTGCGCTGCGCCGTGTCGAGACTGTGTTCGACCGCTATTTCTGGGGTAGCTACTGGCACTCCGGGCGTACCTTCGAAGAGGTCATGGGCGAACTCAAGGGGACGCCACTGGAGCAGAGCCTGGATGCGCTCAAGCGCCAATGCCGGGCGCTCGACCGCGAAGTGCACGACCATCATCACCGCTGGCTTGCCAACGCCCGTGACCTGTCCAGCGTGGCGACGGCCATGGCCCGCGAGCGTTATCAGCTGGATCTGTGCGAGCCGTCTAGCACGGGCCATGGCAACACGGCAGTGCTGAATCGGGATCTTGAAGTGCTGGTGTACACCTGGTCGGCGCGCCTGCGCAGTTTCGACCATCAGCTGGACGAACTGGAGCGCGCTTACCATTGAATACCAAGGCGATCATTCGCCGCGGATGTATTGCTCCAGCTGCTTGATCAGGTTGGCCTGTTCGGCGATGGTTTCCTTGACCAGGTCACCGATCGACAACAAGCCCAGCAGTTCGTCATTGCTGACCACGGGCAAGTGCCGCAGGTGCCGGTCGGTCATCAGGTTCATGCAGTACTCGAGGTTCTGCTTGGGCTCCACCGTGACCACCGGCGCGCTCATGATGTCGCGCACCGGCGTGGCAGCCGAAGAGCGGCCCTTGAGCACCAGCTTGCGGGCATAGTCACGCTCGCTGACGATCCCCACCACTTTGTCGTTCTCCACCACGGGCAGAGCGCCGACATTCTTTTCTGCCAGCAACTTCAGGGCGTCGAGCACCGAGTCGTCAGGGCCGATGGTGTAGACGGTCTGATGCTGGGACTTGGTCTTGAGGATTTGTTCGACGTTCTTCATACAGGCCTCTGCGGGTGGAAAAAGCGATCTGTCCGAGTAAATAAAGCATCCGGTACGAAGGCTTGCACGGTAATGCAGGAAACGGCATGGAGGCGATTGAAAAACGTCATGACGCGGCGCGCCTGTTTTCGGCCGGGCTCATTCGCGAGTGGCCTGTCAGGCGGCCAGAACGAAAAAGCCCCGGGAGTGATCCCAGGGCTTTTGATATGGCGCACTCGGCGGGATTCGAACCCACGACCCCTGCCTTCGGAGGGCAGTACTCTATCCAGCTGAGCTACGAGTGCAACGCGCACGCATAATACCCATCTGTGTCGATGACGTCCATCGCCTTGATCTGTGGCCATTTTTCCCCCAGTCGTCCGGCACCACGCTGTACCTGCAGGGGCCGGCTTGGCGGAGGTTGCACCGTGAAATTCCAGACGGGGTGTTCAACCGTTCGTTCTTTTTTTCGAACAGCCTATTGTCCAACACCCCAGCACCCGCTTAGCATTCGTTTGAGATTTCAAACGCTCCGTGCCACGGGCGCGCTTTTCAACAATCAACAATTCGGGAAGCCGACATGCAGCTCAAAGACGCTCAGTTGTTCCGCCAACAGGCCTTCATCAATGGTGAATGGCTGGACGCGGACAGCGGCCAGACCATCAAGGTGACCAATCCGGCCACTGGTGAAGTCATCGGTACCGTGCCGAAGATGGGCACCGCGGAAACTCGCCGCGCCATCGAAGCCGCCGACAAGGCCCTGCCGGCCTGGCGTGCACTGACCGCCAAAGAGCGCTCGGCCAAGCTGCGCCGCTGGTTCGAACTGATGATCGAGAACCAGGACGACCTGGCTCGCCTGATGACCACCGAACAAGGCAAGCCACTGGCCGAAGCCAAGGGCGAAATCGCCTACGCCGCCTCGTTCATCGAGTGGTTCGCCGAAGAAGCCAAGCGCGTGTACGGCGACACCATTCCGGGCCACCAGCCGGACAAGCGTCTGATCGTCATCAAGCAGCCGATCGGTGTCACTGCCGCGATTACCCCGTGGAACTTCCCGGCCGCGATGATCACCCGTAAAGCCGGCCCGGCCCTGGCCGCTGGCTGCACCATGGTGCTCAAGCCTGCTTCGCAAACCCCGTACTCCGCCCTGGCCCTGGTCGAGCTGGCCAACCGTGCCGGCATCCCGGCTGGCGTGCTGAGCGTCGTGACCGGCAGCGCTGGCGAAGTCGGCGGCGAGCTGACCGGCAACTCCCTGGTACGCAAGCTGTCCTTCACCGGCTCGACCGAAATCGGTCGCCAGCTGATGGAAGAATGCGCCAAGGACATCAAGAAGGTTTCCCTGGAGCTGGGTGGCAACGCCCCGTTCATCGTGTTCGACGATGCCGACCTGGACAAGGCGGTCGAGGGCGCGATCATCTCCAAGTACCGCAACAACGGGCAGACCTGCGTCTGCGCCAACCGTATCTACGTGCAGGACGGTGTCTACGACGCGTTCGCCCAGAAGCTGGCTGCCGCTGTCGCCAAGCTCAAGATCGGTAATGGCCTGGAAGAAGGCACCACCACTGGCCCGCTGATCGATGGCAAGGCTGTCGCCAAGGTCCAGGAGCACATCGAAGACGCCGTTGGCAAAGGTGCCAAGGTGTTGGCGGGCGGCAAGATCATCGAAGGCAACTTCTTCGAACCGACCATCCTGGTCGACGTACCGAAGACCGCTGCCGTCGCCAAGGAAGAAACCTTCGGCCCGCTGGCGCCGCTGTTCCGCTTCAAAGACGAAGCCGAAGTCATCGCCATGTCCAACGACACCGAGTTCGGTCTGGCTTCGTACTTCTACGCCCGTGACATGAGCCGCGTGTTCCGTGTTGCCGAGGCCCTGGAATACGGCATGGTGGGTATCAACACCGGCCTGATCTCCAACGAAGTGGCGCCGTTCGGCGGCATCAAGGCTTCCGGCCTGGGTCGCGAAGGTTCCAAGTACGGTATCGAGGACTACCTCGAAATCAAATACCTGTGCATCAGCATTTGATGTAAAGGCTTTACCTCTGCCAGCGGGGCGCGAGAGCGACGCCTCGCTGGTCTTTTTGACACTGCAGTACCTGGTGGCCAGGCCGTTCGCGACAGTCGATCAACGAATACTGATCGCGGGCAGCGCCAGCCACCCCCGAATAAGAGCGCCGTCAGAGTCGGCGCGAATGAGGGCATTATGAGCAAGACCAACGAATCCTTGATGCAACGTCGTGTAGCCGCCGTCCCACGTGGCGTTGGCCAGATCCACCCGATCTTCGTCGAAAGCGCGAAGAACTCGACCGTGATCGACGTTGAAGGCCGCGAACTGATCGACTTCGCTGGCGGCATCGCCGTACTGAACACCGGCCACCTGCACCCGAAAGTGGTCGCGGCCGTGCAAGAGCAGCTGACCAAGGTCAGCCACACCTGCTTCCAGGTCCTGGCGTACGAGCCCTATGTAGAGCTGTGCGAAAAGATCAACAAGCTGGTTCCAGGTGACTTCGCCAAGAAAACCCTGCTGGTGTCCACCGGTTCCGAAGCTGTCGAGAACGCCGTCAAGATCGCCCGCGCCGCCACTGGCCGTGCTGGCGTCATCGCCTTCACCGGCGGCTACCATGGCCGCACCATGATGACCCTGGGCCTGACCGGTAAAGTCGTGCCGTACTCCGCTGGCATGGGCCTGATGCCAGGTGGCATCTTCCGCGCCCTGTTCCCGAGCGAGCTGCACGGTATCAGCGTTGACGACGCCATTGCTTCGGTCGAGCGTATCTTCAAGAACGACGCCGAGCCGCGCGACATCGCCGCGATCATCCTCGAGCCAGTACAAGGTGAAGGCGGCTTCCTGCCAGCGCCGAAAGAGCTGATGAAGCGTCTGCGCGAGCTGTGCGACAAGCACGGTATCCTGCTGATCGCCGACGAAGTACAGACTGGCGCTGGCCGTACCGGTACCTTCTTCGCCATGGAACAGATGGGCGTTGCGCCTGACCTGACCACCTTCGCCAAATCCATCGCCGGCGGCTTCCCACTGGCCGGTGTCTGCGGCAAGGCCGAGTACATGGACGCCATCGCCCCGGGCGGCCTGGGCGGCACCTATGCCGGTTCGCCGATCGCCTGCGCCGCGGCCCTGGCCGTTATTCAGGTGTTCGAGGAAGAGAAGCTGCTGGACCGTAGCAAGGCTGTTGGCGAGCGCCTGACCGCTGGCCTGCGCAAGATTCAGGAAAAGCACCCGATCATCGGTGATGTTCGTGGCCTGGGCTCGATGATTGCTGTCGAAGTCTTCGAGAAGGGCACTCACACCCCGAACCCAACCGCGGTAGCCCAGGTGGTTGCCAAGGCGCGCGACAAGGGGCTGATCCTGCTGTCCTGCGGTACCTACGGCAACGTTCTGCGTATCCTGGTTCCGCTGACCGCCGAAGACGCGCTGCTGGACAAAGGCCTGGCAATCATCGAAGAGTGCTTCGCTGAACTCGCTTGATGTGACCTGCGTCAGAAAAAAACCCGCTTCGGCGGGTTTTTTTTGTGCCAAGAAAACGCCGGTGGCGCTATGTTTGTCGGAGGACTTGCCTTGGAAGCTGCAACGGATTGCGTGTCAGGGATATTCAGGAGTTGGCCATGAACGCTGCAGACCCCACCCCACCTTGCGTATTGATTGCCGAGGGCGACCCCTGGGTGCGCGATATGCTCAGCGAAATGCTGCTCAGTGTCCGCTGCGATGCTCGTCTGCAAGTGTGCGCCGATGGCGCCCAGGCGCTGACTGCACTGTCCAGCAAGCCCGACCTGATCATTGCGGCCCGTGAGCTGGCAGGTGTCGATGGTCTTGACCTGCTGCGCAAGGTCCGCGCCAAAGGCCCGGAGTTGCCGTTCATTCTCATGAGCAACCGCAGCGACAGCGCCAGTGTGCGCGAGGCCTTGCCATTGCACCCCACGGCCTATCTGAGCAAACCACTGAACCTCGATAGCCTGCGCAAGCGCCTGGAAGCGTTGCTGTTGGAAGTTGGCGAACAGATCGCTTGCCCGGTTCAACCCTTGCAGCCGGGTATCACGCTGAGTGCCTTCCTGGAGCAGCGCCGTGCCACCGCTGATGGCGGCCCCCTGTTCGCTGACGTGGAGCTTGCGATCAAGCGAGCGCTGAATCCACAGGGGTTGGACCTGAAGGTGCTCGAAGCCGAAGTGCGTGACGATCCGCAAATTACCGCGGTGCTGATCGCCGCTGCCAACAGCGCCGCCCTGCACCGCGATGCCCCGGTGCAAACCCTGTTGCAGGCGTTGAACAAGCTGGGCAGCACGCAGAGCATGAACCTGATACTGGGTATGACGCTCAAGCGCAGCGCGCGCCTGAGCGACCCGTTGCTGGCGAGCCAGGCCACGCACTTCTGGAAGCTGTCGCTGCACAGCGCTGAGTATGCCCGCAGCTTGGCGCGCATGCTCGAGCTCGATGAAGAGCGCTGTTATTGCGCAGGCTTGCTGCATTGCCTGGGCGACCTGGCTGTATTGCGCTGCCTGCAGGAGTGGCGACTGGGGGGAGGCGCACTGGACGAACATCAGGTGCAGCAGTCGCTTGATGAGTTCGGTGCGGCGTTCGGCTCGGCGTTGCGCACCCGTTGGCGCTTGCCGCTGAGTCTGCGCGAGCTGATTGCAGCCATCTACCAACTGGGTGGGGGGGTGTACTCGCGGGAGATCCTGGCCATGAACCTGGCTGGGCAATTGGCGCGGTTGCCTGGGGACCAAGGGCTGGAAAAGCTGGCCAGCAGCAAGACCGCCCGCCTGCTCAAGGTCGGCTTGCCCGAGTTGAACCGGCTGCGCAAGTTGGACAGTGCCGAGGTGAAGCCGAAGGAGGACGTGACGGTTGAGGTGGCTGTAGCAACTGCTGATGAAGAGGAGCCCTCATCCAACGAGGGAGAGTCTCCGGCCTGACAAACCGGAGTCGCAGTACGGGCTAGGCGCTGGTGGCTTGCCGGTTCATCCCATCACTATCTGGTTCTTGCCTTGCCGCTTGGCCTGGTACATGGCCGCATCCGCCCGGGCGAATACGCTGTCCAGCGATGCATCTTCATCGGTCAGCCCGGTCAATCCCTGGCTGATGGTCACGCCATAGGTGTGATCGCCATGGGTGAAGCTCAATCGCTGAATCTCTCGCTGCAGGCGCTCGGCGATCTGCTCCGCCATCTGCGCCGTGCAGCCTGGAAACACCGCGGCGAACTCCTCGCCGCCAATACGCCCGAATACGTCGCCGCGCCGTAGAACGGCTTTGCCGCTATCGGCGATGCGCTGCAGGACTTGGTCGCCTTCCTGGTGGCCGTAGCTGTCGTTGATCTGTTTGAAGTCGTCGATGTCCAGCAGCAGGAAGGCCAGTGGTGTGCCAGCCTCGCGGGCACTGGCGAAGGCCTGGTTGGCACAGTCGAAGAAATGCCGGCGATTGCTGCTCTGGGTCAGCACATCAGTGGTGGCCAGGCGCTGCAGTTCGCCTTCCAATTGCTTCTTTTCGGTGATGTCCTCGGCGATGCCGACGATGATCACGCGTTGCTCGCCATCACGCTGCTGATTGATGTAGCACTTGTCGCTAAGCCAGCGTACTTGGCCGTCGGCATTGATGATCCGATACTCGCGGTCTTCCATCGAGCCTTTGAGCAGCACCTGGGCCAGACTGCGTTCGGCGTGCTCCAGGTCATCCGGGTAGATGCTGTCGCGCCACTCGTTGTAGTCGGCCAGCACCAGGCTGGCCGGTCGGCCGAAGATGCGTTCGTAGGCTGGGCTGACGTACAACACTTGACGGGCTTCCCAGTCGAAAGCCCACAGCACTGCGTTGACGCTGTCGAGCAGCGAGCTGAAGAGCTGCTCACGCTCGCTGAGGCGGGCGACTTCACCTTGCGCATGCAGCAGAGCCAGCAGGGTCTGGGCGGCTTCCGGTGGTTGGGATGAATGGTTGGGCTTGGCCATGTGCACGAAGCAGTTCTCGACATGAAAGCGTGCGGCCACAGACCGGCCTGCCACGCGGGCGATGTGCCGGTTTGAGTTTAAGTGCTGGCGGGAAGTTCCAGGCAAACGCCCCGCTGGATGGGGCGTGCCGATCAACGGTTATCAGGCGCCGGTAGGGCGCAGGGAGTAGGTCTTGAGCTGCGCTGCGAAGTCGTGCAGCGCGTGGATACCACTGGCCTCGGCCTCATGCACCCAGTCCTTGATGGCGGCAAGCATGTCATGGCCGTTGGCGCTGGTCCGGGCCCAGATCTGCTGCAGGGCCAGGCGCTTCTCGTAGATGGTCTTCAAGGCCTGGCTATGGGCGAGCATGGACTCGATGCGCGCGTGGTGGCGATCTTCCAGCAAGCTGGTTTCCCGCGACAGCAGGCGTTTGGCGCGGCGGAAGTGGTGGCGCACCGAGGCGTCCACCTTGGCCAGCTCTTGCTTGACCAGCGGGCCGATCACCAGCTTGCGGTACTGAGCCATGATCTGGAAGCGGTTGTTGAGGATGGCCATGGCGGTATCCATGTCCAGGCTGGCCTTACCCTCGACCCGGTGGGCGATAGGCGCGACCCGCTGTACCTTGGCCAGGCGCAGCAGGCAGAACAGGCGGATCCAGGCCCAGCCCATGTCGAATTCCCAGCGCCTGACCGAAAGCTTGGCCGAGTTAGGGTAGGTATGGTGATTGTTGTGCAGTTCTTCCCCGCCAATGACGATGCCCCATGGCATCAGGTTGGTGGCGGCGTCGCGGCATTCGAAGTTGCGGTAGCCGACGGCATGGCCCAGGCCGTTCACCACGCCTGCGGCCCAGAATGGAATCCACATCATCTGAACTGCCCAGACGGTGATGCCGAGGGTGCCGAACAGCAGCAGGTCGATGACGGCCATCAGCGCGATGCCGCCCAGCTTGTAGCGTGAATAGAGGTTGCGCTCGATCCAGTCATCCGGGCAGTTCTTGCCGTAGATGCGCAGGGTCTCGGGGTTGCGCGCCCCTTCCCGGTAGAGCTCCGCACCTTTGCGCAGCACGGTGCCCAGGCCCTTGTAGACCGGGCTGTGCGGGTCTTCAGGGGTTTCGCACTTGGCGTGGTGCTTGCGGTGGACGGCGGTCCATTCGCGGGTATTCTGCGCCGTGGTCAGCCACAGCCAGAAGCGGAAAAAATGCTTGAGCGCACCGTTGAGCTCCAGGGCGCGGTGGGCGGAGTAGCGGTGCAGGTAGACGGTGACGCTGACGATGGTCACATGGGTCATCAGCAAGGTGATGGCGACCAGTTGCCAGGCCGACAAGTCGAGCAGGCCGTTGTACCACATAGGTTTGGAAACCCTCGAAAACAGGGAAGGGCCTGATTATCCCTTGGTAGGGAAATAAAACCAGTCACCCTTTCAGATAGGAAGTCACGACATGTTTCAGCCTTTATAATGCCCCATCCTTTTTCATGGGCTTTGCACCCGACATGTCTGTTTCTGTTCGCGACGCCTTGCGCATGGCTGCGCTCTACGTGGTGCTCTCGATCCTCTGGCTGGTGATGTCCGAGGTGGTGTTGCACAGTATGTCTGAAGACCCGCTGGCGTTGACCGTGGGGCGGCAGATCAACGTCGTGCTCTGGGTGCTGGTCAGCGCTGCGCTGATTTTCGTCTCCCGCGCCCGCCTGCTCAATTTCATCGGGATGGGCGCCCGCCTGCGCAGCGAGGACCGTGAGCGCTTGCGCATGGCGGCCGCGGTGTTCGACAGCACCCTCGAAGGTGTGTTGGTCACCGATCGTCAGGGCCTGATCGTGCACGTCAATCGTGCGTTCATGCGCATTACCGGCTATCAGCAGGACGAAGTGCTCGGCCAGCGGCCCAGCAAGTTCAAGTCCGGACGCCACGGCGCGCCGTTCTACCAGCAGATATACGCCACTTTGGCACAGAAGGGCGAGTGGAGCGGAGAAATCTGGAACCGGCGAAAAAGTGGCGAGATCTACCCGCAATGGCAGACGATCTGCGCTATTCGCGACGATGGTGGTGACCTGACTCATTATGTTGCCGTGTTCAGCGATATCAGTGCGATCAAGCATTCCGAGCAGGAGCTTGCCTACGTGGCTCACCATGATCCGCTCACCGGTCTGCCTAATCGTTTGCTGTTCAACGACCGTGCCGCCCAGACCCTGGGTGCCGCCCAGGCCAACAAGCGCGGTTGTGCGTTGCTGCTGCTGGACCTGGACCACTTCCAGAGCATCAACGACGGCCTGGGCCACACCATTGGCGATCAGTTGCTCAAGCTGGTCGGCGAGCGCCTGGTCGAAGTGTTGGGCAATGGCGTGACCCTGGCGCGCCTGGGTGGCGACGAGTTCGGCGTGTTGTACGAAAACTGTCAGCAGGTCGGCCAGGCCGGCAAGTTGGCTCAGCGCATCATCGAACGGATGCGCGAACCGTTCACCTTCGACGGCCATCGCCTGTTCATCAGCGCCAGCGTCGGTATCAGCCTGTTCCCCAACGATGCGCTGAGCGCAGAGCAGCTGTTGCGCAATGCCGACTCCGCGCTGTTCAAGGCCAAGAGCAACGGCAGGGCCTGCTATGCGTTCTATACCGAAGAGTTGACCGCTCACGCCCAGCATCGGGTGGAAACCGCCGGCGAGTTGCGGCGGGCCCTTGAAGAGCAAGAGCTGCGGGTCTTTTTCCAGCCAGTGCATGACCTGTTCACATCGAAAATGGTCGGGGTCGAGGCACTGGTCCGCTGGCAGCACCCTCAGCGTGGCCTGGTACCGCCAGGCGAGTTCATCCCGATTGCCGAGCGCACGGGGCTGATCGCCGAAATCGATGCCTGGGTGTTGCACCAGGCCTGCCGGCAGATGGTGCAGTGGCAGGTCGAAGGGCGGCAGTTGGCGTTCGTCGCGGTGAACATTTCCAGCCGCCTGTTCAGCCAGAACGACCTGTATCGGCAGGTGGCCGAGGTGCTGCACGAAACCGGGCTGAACCCGGCTTTGCTGGAGCTGGAGGTGACCGAAAGCGCGGTGATGGAGGACCCGGAGGTCGCCTTGGAGCAACTGCACCGCTTGCGTGAGCTCGGTCTGAACCTGGCCATCGACGACTTCGGCACGGGTTACTCATCGCTGCTGCGGCTCAAGCGCCTGCCGGTACAGAAGCTGAAGATCGACCAAGGCTTCGTCGCCGGCCTGCCGCTCGATGACGATGACATCGCCATTGTCCGGGTGATCATCGCCCTGGCCCGCAGCATGGGCATGCAAGTGCATGCCGAGGGCATCGAGCAGCCCGAGCAGGCGCGGTTCCTGCTCGAACAGCAGTGTCAGCTGGGGCAGGGGTACTGGTTCGGACGCCCAGTGCCCGCGCGGGATCTGCACTGGGGTTGATCCCTTTGCTGGCAAGCCAGCGCCCTATGGGAGCCGGCTTGCCAGCGAGACTCACCGCTTGTTCAACCCTTTCGCCAGCCGATCTCCACCCAGCTGGATCAACGCCACCAACGCTACCAGCAAGGCGATGACGGTCAGCATGATCTGGCTGTCGAAGCGCTGGTACCCGAACCGATAGGCGATATCCCCCAGCCCGCCAGCGCCGATCGCCCCGGCCATGGCCGAGGAGTTGATCAAGGTGACCAGGGTAATGGTAAATCCGCCGACGATCCCGGGTAACGCCTCGGGCAGCAGCACATGCCAGACGATGTGCCAGCGGCGGCAACCCATGGCCTGGGCTGCTTCCACCAGGCCATGGTCAACCTCGCGCAGGCTGACTTCGGCAATACGGGCGAAGAATGGTGTAGCAGCGATGGTCAGTGGCACCACGGCTGCCCACACGCCATAGGTTGTGCCGACCACCAGGCGGGTGAAGGGGATCAGTGCGACCATCAGAATCAGGAACGGGATCGAGCGGAACAGGTTCACGAACGCTCCTGTCACCCGGTTCAGCAGCGGCGCCTCGAAGATTCCGCCCTTGTCGCTGGTGACCAGCAGCACCGCCAGGGGCACCCCTACCAGCAGCGCGATCAATGAAGACACACCGACCATCAGCAACGTGTCGAGCAAACCTTCCAGCAAGCGATCAAACCACATGGCCCAGCACCTCCACGTCTTCTGCCCAGAGGCAGGCACGCTCCAGCAAGTGGTGAGTGTCGTGCGGCGAACCCTGCACCGACAGGATCAGTTGCCCCAAGGCCTGCTCGCCGATGGTTTCCACACCGCCCTGGAGTAACCGCACACGACCACCCAGGTCATTGAACAGGTCGGAAAGCGCGGGCTCGCCGATGACGGTCAGCTTGAGGACCACTGCACTGTTACGTCCGGCCGGGGCCGACCTGAGACTGGCCTGCAGCGCTGCGGGAAGCTTGGCCTGCAATGGCGCCAGCAAGGTCCGTGTGACTTCGTGGCGGGGAGAGCCGAACACCTTCCAGACTTCACCCTGCTCGACAACTTCGCCGCGTTCGAGCACCACCACGCGATGGCAGATGTCACGGATCACCGCCATCTCATGGGTGATCAGCACCACCGTCAGGCCCAGGCGCAAGTTGATGTCGCGCAGCAGTTCGAGGATCGAGGCCGTGGTTTCCGGGTCCAGCGCCGAGGTGGCCTCGTCGCACAGCAGGATCTCGGGGTCATGGACCAGCGCCCGGGCGATGCCGACCCGCTGCTTTTGTCCCCCGGACAGCTGCGCCGGGTAGACATGATGCTTCTCGCCAAGGCCCACCAGTTCCAGCAACTCGCGTACTTTGCGCTGGCGCTCGGCCCTGGCCATGCCGGCCACCTTCAGTGGCAGTTCGACGTTCTGCCACACGGTCTTGGCCGACATCAGGTTGAAGTGCTGGAAGATCATGCCGATGCGTCGACGCAGCGCAACCAGGCGATCCACGTCGAATGGGGCGATGTCCACCTGGTCGATCAATACCCGGCCCTGGCTGGGTTGCTCCAGGCGATTGATGGTACGCAGCAGTGAGGACTTGCCTGCGCCACTGCGTCCGATGATGCCGAAGATCTCACCGCGGCGGATGTTCAGGTCGATGCCCTGCAAGGCCGGTTGCGCCTGGCCGGGGTAGGTCTTGCCCAGGCCAATGAAGCGCACGTGGGCTTCATTGACGTCCGGGCGCAGGGCCTGCTCGCGTGACGGTGGTGGCGAGGTGTCGGTGATGGGCGCCTTGAAGGCGCGGGCCTGGCTCATGTCAGCCTTCCCAGCCGGCCTGGTAGAGCTTGCCGTGCGCCTTGTTCAGCGCCGCGCGCACGGTCGGCGAGTGCTGGTAGATGTCGACGAACTTGGCCAGGCGTGGGTCGTTCTTGGTTTGCGGACGAATGACGAACTGGATGACGTATTCCTTGTTCTCCAGGCCATCGAACAGCAGTGCCGAAGTGGCGTCGAAACTGTTGGCCAGGCGGATGTAGGCAGGGTAGCCCTGGACCAGGTCGGCATCGTCATAGGCACGCACCAACTGGACGGCCTCGACCTGGAGGATTTTCAGCTTTTTCGGGTTGGCGACGATGTCGTCTTCGGTGGCCTTGTAGCCAACGCCCGGCTTGAGGGTGATCAAGCCAGCCTTGGCCAGCAGTTGCAACCCGCGTCCGCTGTTGATCGGGTCATTGGCAATGGCCACGCTGGCGCCTTCGGGCAGTTCGGCGAAGCTTTTGTATTTTTTCGAGTACAGCCCGACGTTGTTGATGATTCCCGGTGCGTACGGCACCAGGTCAAATCCAGCGGCGGCCTTGGCGTTCTCCAGGAAAGGGATGTGCTGGAAGTAATTGACGTCGATGTCGCCGCTGTTGAGGCTGACGTTGGGTGCGATCCAGTCGCTGAACTCGATCAGCTTCACTTCCAGGCCTTGCTTGTGCGCCTCTTCCACGGCGGCCTCCAACGGAATCGCGAAGGCTGCGGTGGTGCCGATCTTCAGAGGCTCGGCGGCGAGCAGCGAGCTGGACAGGCCAAGGGTCAGGGCGATGGCCGCGACGGGCCGGAACAGTTTCTCAAGCATGGTGCAGGACTCCAGTCGGGGCAGGGGCGGTTGAGCGGTAATTCGAGCCAGGGTGGCCGTCGGGCAAGTAGGGGTGAGCGCTGTCGAACAGCTTCTCGCGCAGGGTGCCCTCGGCGTAGGCAGTCTTGTAGCGGCCTCGTTGTTGCAGTTGCGGGACCACCAGGTCGATGAAGTCTTCGAAACTTTCCGGGGTGACGGTACGGGTCAGGTTGAAACCATCCAGACCGGTCTCGTCGATCCAGGCGATGAGCTGCTCTGCGACCTGTTCGGCAGTGCCGACCAGGGTCACGTAGCGTCCGCCCAGAGCGTGCTGCTGCAACAGGCGGCGGCGGGTCCAGGCGTTCTCCTGCAACTGGCGGGTGGCCGACTGGATGGCATTGCCTTTGCTGAAACCGATGGGCTGGTCCAGCGCATAGGCGGCGAAGTCGATCCCGGTGGAGGCCGCGAAGTGCGCTACACCCGCTTCGGGGCTGGCGTAGCGCAGGTATTCGGCATGCTTGGCCTGCGCCTGGTCTTCGGTGGGCGCGACGATCACGGTGATGCCCATGAACACCTTGATGGACTGGGGGGCGCGGCCGGCTACCTGGGCCGCTGCGCGCACCTTGTCGACCTGGGCGCGGGTGCCGGCCTTGTCCTGCCCGCTGATGAACACGCATTCGGCATGATTGCCGGCAAAGGCCAGGCCGCGAGGCGAGCTACCGGCCTGGAACAGCACCGGGGTGCGCTGCGGCGAAGGCTCGCACAGGTGATATCCTTCGACCTGGTAGAACTCGCCTTGGTGCCGAACTTCACGCACTTTGTCTGGCCGGGCGTAGATACGCTGTTCGCGGTCTTGCACCACGGCATCGTCGTCCCAACTGCCTTCCAGTAGCTTGTACAGCACCTGTAGGTATTCATCGGCCTGGTCGTACCGGCGGTCGTGCTCAGGCTGCTGCGCAAGGCCCATGGCGCGGGCGGCGCTGTCGAGGTAGCCAGTGACGATGTTCCAGCCGACCCGGCCATTGCTCAGGTGGTCGAGGGTCGAGAGGCGTCGTGCGAACAGGTACGGCGCCTCGTAGGTAAGGTTGGCGGTCAGGCCGAAGCCCAGGTGGCGGGTCACCGCGGCCATGGCCGAGACCAGCAGCAGTGGGTCGTTGACCGGTAGCTGGATGGACTCCTTGAGCGTCAGGTCCAGCGAACTGCCATAGATGTCGTAAGTGCCGACGATGTCGGCGATGAACAATCCGTCGAATAGCCCGCGTTCGAGCAGCTTCGCCAGGTCGGTCCAGTATTCCAGGGTCTTGTAGCGTGTCGAAGTATCCCGGGGGTGGGTCCACAGCCCGTGGTTGATATGCCCGACGCAGTTCATGTTGAAGGCATTGAGCAGAATCTGCTTGGCCATCAGATGGTCCCCCGGCGCGGCGGGTTCGTGTCGTTCAGGTAGTAGTTGCCGATGGCGTGGTACTTCCAGCGCACCGGGTCATGCAGGGTATGAACCCGGGCATTGCGCCAGTGGCGGTCGAGGTTATGTTCGGCGAGGGTGGCCTGGCTACCGGCCAATTCGAACAGCGTGGTGCCGGCGGCGAGGGAGATTTCGGTGCTGATCGCCCGTGCCTCGGCCACGGCGATCGACGCAGCGGCGACGGTGTCGGCGTTGCTGTCGTCGCGGGCGCGGTCGAGGTATTCCCCTGCGCGCTCCAGCAGGGCTTCGGTGGCGTGCAGGCGGATCGCCAGGTGACCGAAGCTTTTCAGGGTCAGCGGATCGTCGGTGGCTTTGTCGAGGCCGGAGTCGACCCAGGGCCGGCTGCGGGTGCGCACGAAGTGCAGGGCATCCTCATAAGCGGCGCGGGCGATACCGGTGTCGATGGCGGCATGAAGAATCTGGGCCAGCGGGCCGACGGGTGTCGGCCGCTCGAAGGCGCTGTCGAACGGCACCACGTCGTCGGCGCGCACGAACACGTTGTCGAACACCACCGAGCCGCTGCCGGTGGTGCGCTGGCCGAAGCCACTCCAGTCGTCGATCACCTGCAGCCCTCGGCTATTGGCAGGGACGAAGGCCAGGTGCTGAGTACCGTGCTCATCGACGACCGAGGTGGGGATGCGCTGGGCATAAAGCGCACCAGTGGCGTAGAACTTGCGGCCATCGATACGGAAACCTTCGGCATCGCGGGTGAGGCGAGTGGTGCGGTCGTGGGCGGTCTTGGTACCCAGTTCGGCCAAGGCATTGCCAAAGCGCTGACCTTTGAGAACTTCACCGTAAAGGCGTCTTTGCTGCTCAGTGCTGCCATTCACGCGCAGCACTTCCAGGGCGTAGAAGTGGTTTTGCGGGATCTGCCCAAGGGAGGCGTCGGCCTGGGCGATTCGGGCGATGACCTTGGCCAGCGTGACGTTGGATACGCCCGCGCCGCCGAAGGCTTTGGGCACGCTGATGGCCCACAGGCCAGAGCGGCTGAACAGATCGAGCTCGGCGTGGGGCAGGCGGCGTTCGCGGTCGCGCAGGGGGCTGTCCTGGCGCAGTTTCTGGGCAATTTCTTCAGCGACGGACAATGCCTGGGCATCGCTGGTGATGATCGATGTCGTCATTTTGTTCTCCGGGGTGGAGCCGCGTGCCACGCCATCGGCGACAAGCCAGCGCCTACAGGGCACCGGCGGTTCGGCGATGGGGGGCGAATCAGATCCAGGAATGCCGTGCAGGCAGGGTGCCGTTAAGGTGGTACGCGCCCACCGCGTGGTACTTCCAGCGCACCGGGTCATGCAGCGTGTGCACCCGGGCATTGCGCCAGTGGCGGTCGAGGTTGAACTCGGCGAGGGTGGCGCGGCTGCCGGCCAGCTCGAACAGTTTCTCGCTGGCCTGCAGCGAAATCTCGGTGGTCAGTACCTTGGCCTCGGCCACGGCGATAGAGGCACGGGCTGCCGCTTGGGCGTCGATCGGTCCGGCGTTGACCTCGTCAAGCACTCTGGCCGCCTTGCGTAGCAGGGC
The DNA here is from genome assembly GCF_029537255.1 of Pseudomonas sp. NyZ480. Classification (NCBI taxonomy): domain Bacteria; kingdom Pseudomonadati; phylum Pseudomonadota; class Gammaproteobacteria; order Pseudomonadales; family Pseudomonadaceae; genus Pseudomonas; species Pseudomonas sp. NyZ480. Next base: position 268,699 of record NZ_CP120626.1, read on the forward strand.
TTCGGCGGCGTGCAGCTCGAGTTTCAGGCGGCCGATGTCGGCGATCACATAAGGGTCGTCGCTGGCGCGCTCGACCTTGGCTTCGATCCATGGCCGGGATTTATCGCGCACGAAGGCGATTGCATCTTCGATCGCCGCTTCGGCGATGCCTGCGTCGATGGCGGCCTGGATCAGTTGCGACGCAGCCCCTTGAATGTTGGGGATGTCACGCTGGCGCCAGTTGTCGATGACCAGGTCGGCCTCCACCGGCACCTCGTCGAGCAGCACGGTGCCGCTGGCGGTGGTGCGCTGTCCGAAGCCCGACCAGTCGTCGACGATGCGCAGCCCAGGGCTGCCCCGGCGTACGAATGCCAGGCGCTGTCGGCCTTCGTCGTCCAGTGCCTTGACGGCAACCCAATGGGCGAACAGGGCTCCTGTGGAATAGAACTTCTCGCCGCTGACGCGGTAGCCGTCACCTGTGCGGGTGATCCTGGCCTTGAGGGTCAGGGTATCCTTGGTGCCGCGTTCAGGCCCGGCATTACCGATACGCCAACCGTCGAGCACGCTGCGGAAGATCACCGCCTGCTGGGCTTCGCTGGCGGTCAGACGCAGCAATTGCAGCATGCCGAACTGGTTCTGTGGGATCTGCCCCAGAGCCGGGTCGGCGGCGCTGATCAGGCGGAATACCTCGGCGATGGTTTCGAAGGAAACGTCCGGGCCGCCATAGGCCTTGGGCACACTGATGCTACCCAGGCCGCTGCGGGTGAACTGTTCGATCTCGGCCCACGGCAGCTTGCGTTGCTGATCCCGGCGCGAGGCCTGCTCGCGAGCGATCGCAGCCAGTTCACGGGCGGCTTGCAGAGCTTCGGCGTCGGTACGCAGCACCTTGGCCGGCAGCAGCAGTGGCGAGCTGTCGAGGTCGCTGTGAAATTGGGTATTTGGCTGGCTGGACATCATTGCCGCTCCTTGGCTGCACTCAATGCCCTGGCGTTGCGCACTGGGGTGATTGTGACCCTGACCATTCCTTACCTCACAAAATAGAAACGTCGCTTCAGCTGAACGCGACAAACATTTGGTGGTCCGGTGGTCCGGTTTATATACCCTAATGGCTTATAAGAAGTTTATGAACTAACTCTTTGGAATATGCATAGAAGGCGGGGTGAAGACGGCGCAGGCCCTGAACGTAGAGCCTGCGCCGCCCAGCTGTTACTCGGCTTTCAGGCTTTTCACGCCTTCTGCAGTGCCCAGCAGCAGCAAGTCGGCGGGACGGGCCGCGAACAGGCCGTTGGTGACGACGCCGACGATCGCGTTGATCTGGCGCTCCAGCTCTACCGGGTTGGTGATCTGCAGGTTGTGCACATCCAGGATCACGTTGCCATTGTCGGTCACCACGCCCTCGCGGTACACCGGGTCGCCGCCCAGCTTCACCAGCTGGCGCGCGACATGGCTGCGGGCCATTGGGATGACTTCGACTGGCAGCGGGAAGGCACCCAGCACCGGCACCAGCTTGCTGGCGTCGGCGATGCAGATGAAGGTCTTGGCCACGGCGGCGACGATCTTCTCGCGGGTCAGGGCCGCACCGCCGCCCTTGATCAGGTTCAGGTGCGCATCGCTTTCGTCGGCGCCGTCGACGTAGAACTCCAGTTCGCTGACGCTGTTGAGCTCGTACACCGGAATACCATGGCCCTTCAGACGCTGGGCGGTGGCCTCGGAGCTGGCGACCGCGCCATCGAAGGCGGTCTTGTGCTGGGCCAGGGCATCAATGAAGAAGTTGGCGGTCGAACCGGTTCCGACGCCGACGACGCTCTTTTCATCCAGCTTGGGCAGAATGAAGTCGACAGCGGCCTGGGCGACGGCCTGTTTGAGTTGGTCCTGGGTCATGCGGGCTCCGAAAGGGGCAGGGCGGTTTCAAAGTTGCCTAGTATAACGGCTCGGGCGGCTTTGCTGTGGTCGCCCGACGTAGCGCTGGGGTAGACTCCCAGCCCTTGTCCCGCGGCCAGTGATGCTTTCCCGATGCTCGAACAGTACGTCAAGAAGATCCTCACCTCGCGCGTCTACGACGTTGCGGTCGAAACCCCGCTGCAGAGCGCCGGGCAGCTGAGCAAGCGCCTGAACAACCAGGTGCTGCTCAAACGTGAAGACCTGCAGCCGGTGTTCTCCTTCAAGATCCGCGGGGCGTACAACAAGCTGGCGCAGTTGAGCGCAGAAGAACTGGCCCGTGGCGTGGTCACCGCCTCCGCCGGCAACCACGCGCAGGGTGTAGCCCTGGCGGCCCGCGAGCTGGGCATCAAGGCCACCATCGTGATGCCCAAGACCACCCCGGAGATCAAGGTCGAGGGCGTGCGTTCGCGGGGCGGCAAGGTGGTGCTTCACGGCGATTCGTTCCCCGAGGCGCTGGCTTATTCGCTCAAGCTCGTGGACGAGAAGGGCTTCGTCTACATCCACCCTTACGATGACCCGCACACCATCGCCGGCCAAGGCACCGTGGCCATGGAAATCCTGCGCCAGCACCCCGGCCAGCTGGACGCGATCTTCGTGCCTGTGGGCGGCGGCGGTCTGATCGCCGGTATCGCGGCCTACGTGAAGTACCTGCGCCCCGAGATCAAGGTGATCGGTGTCGAGCCGGACGACTCCAACTGCCTGCAGGCAGCGATGGCGGCAGGCGAGCGCGTGGTGCTGCCCCAGGTGGGGCTGTTCGCCGATGGCGTCGCGGTAGCCCAGATCGGTCAGCATACCTTCGACATCTGCCGTCACTACGTGGACGAGGTGGTGACCGTCAGTACGGATGAAATCTGTGCGGCAATCAAGGATATCTACGACGATACCCGCTCGATCACCGAACCTGCTGGCGCATTGGGCGTTGCGGGCATCAAGAAGTACGTCGAGCTCAAGGGCGTGAGCGGCCAGACCCTGGTGGCCATCGATTCGGGCGCTAACGTCAACTTCGATCGTCTGCGCCACGTGGCCGAGCGTGCCGAGTTGGGTGAAAAGCGCGAAGCGATCATCGCCGTGACCATTCCCGAGCGGCCAGGCAGCTTCAAGGCCTTCTGCGAGGCCATTGGCAAACGCCAGATCACCGAATTCAACTACCGTCGCCACACTTCCGACGAGGCGCACATCTTCGTGGGCGTACAAACCCATCCGGAGAACGACCCTCGGGCGGCCTTGGTGCAGCATTTGAGCGATCAAGGTTTCCCGGTAACCGACCTGACCGACAACGAACTGGCCAAGCTGCACATTCGCCATATGGTCGGCGGCCATTCGGCAGGCGCCAGCGATGAGATCGTGCTGCGTTTCGAGTTCCCTGAGCGGCCCGGTGCGCTGTTCAACTTCCTCAACAAGCTGGGCGGGCGCTGGAACATTTCGATGTTCCATTACCGTAACCATGGCGCTGCCGATGGACGCGTGGTGTCCGGTTTGCAGGTACCGGAAGATGAGCGCCATTTGGTGCCGGCGGCCTTGGCCAAGATCGGTTATCCGTACTGGGACGAGACCGACAACCCAGCATACCGGCTGTTCCTGGGTTGAGCGGCTAAGCTAGACCTATCGCTCAAGGACGTGAAGACATGGAACACCTGACAACGCTCAAGACCCTGCACATCGTCGCCACCGCCCTGTTGTTGCTGGGTGCGCTGGGGCTGGCGGTCTGGACCATTGTGGCGCGCCGGCGGGGCGATACCCAGGCGTATGGCAAGCTGTTGCGCCGGCCGTTGGTGTTCGTCTGGCTGCTGATGGGGGTGTGCTTGGTGAGCATGCCGTTCACCGGGTGGTGGCTGGTACACCTGGTCGGCTGGCCGCTGGGGCAGACCTGGCTGCTGGCGTCCAGCGTCATCTACACCTTCGGCGCGTTTGCCGTGTGGTGGTTGCTGGTGCGTCTGAATCGCCTGCGCAAGGCCGAGGTGGTGGGTTTGAAGTTCACCTTGGCGCTGGCGGTATTCAGTGGGGTGTGCTTGCTGTCCATCGCCGGGCTGATGGGGGCCAAGCCGATATAAGGCAGCTTCGCTGCGCTGGGGGAGCGGCTTTGTGTCGCGAAGGGGCCGCATAGCGGCCCTGTCGGTCTCAATCCCTGAGCGACAACACCTGCCACCCACGCCGCTCCGCCTCCGCCCGCAGTTTCGGATCCGGGTCCACGGCCACCGGCCGCTCAACCTGCTCCAGCAAGGGCAGGTCGTTCATCGAGTCGCTGTAGAAGCTGCTGCCCTGCAGGTCATAGCCGTTCTCCAGCATCCAGCGCTTCAGACGCGTCACCTTCCCTTCACGGAAACACGGTATATCGGTACTGCGCCCGGTGTACCGGCCGTCGATGATCTCGCATTCGGTAGCCAGCAGGGTGCGTACACCCAGGCGGCGGGCGATGGGTGCGGTGACGAACCGGTTGGTGGCGGTGATGATCAGCAGGTGGTCGCCGGCCTCGCGGTGCTGGCGCAGCAGAGCCTCGGCCTTGGGCAGGATGATCGGCTCGATGCAGTCGTGCATGAAGTCGCGGTGCCATTCGTCGAGCTGGGCAGGCGCCGTGGCAGCGAGGATTTCCATGGAAAAGGCCAGGTACGCCTGCAGGTCCAGGGTGCCGGCCAGGTAGTCCTGGTAGAAACCGTCATTGCGTTGTTTGTAGGCGACCGGGTCAAGGATGCGCCGTTCGCACAGGTAGTCGCCCCATGCATGGTCGCTGTCGCCACCGAGGAGGGTATTGTCCAGGTCGAATAAAGCCAGGCGCATCGCGGTCACTCAGGTCTGCCACAAGGAAGCCCGCAGAATACGGAGTTTTCACCTCGCTGCACATAAGCTTGGTGGGCGCGTTGCTGCGCTCGTGAGCTTTGTGGAACAATGCGGTGACATGCGTTTGCGAGGTTGCTGCCGTGATCGACCCGGATGGTTTTCGCCCTAACGTCGGGATCATTCTCACGAATGATGCCGGGCAGGTGCTATGGGCTCGGCGGATCAACCAGGATGCCTGGCAATTTCCCCAGGGCGGTATCAACCCTGATGAAACGCCGGAAGATGCCCTGTACCGCGAGCTGAACGAAGAAGTTGGCCTTGAACGCGACGATGTGGAAATTCTTGCCTGCACCCGTGGCTGGTTGCGTTATCGTTTACCCCAACGCCTGGTACGTACCCACAGCCAGCCGTTGTGTATCGGCCAGAAGCAGAAGTGGTTCCTGCTGCGCCTGGTGAGTAACGAACAGCGGGTGCGGATGGACCTGACCGGCAAGCCAGAGTTCGACGGCTGGCGCTGGGTCAGTTATTGGTACCCGCTGGGCCAGGTGGTGACATTCAAGCGCGAGGTCTACCGACGCGCCCTGAAAGAGCTAGCACCGCGTCTGCTGACGCGCGACTGACGACGGAGTTCGACCCCGAGCCATGCTCAATACGCTGCGCAAGATCGTCCAGGAAGTGAACTCCGCCAAAGATCTCAAGACGGCGTTGGGTATCATTGTCTTGCGCGTCAAGGAGGCCATGGGCAGCCAGGTCTGCTCGGTCTACCTGCTTGACCCGGAAACCAACCGTTTCGTGCTGATGGCCACCGAGGGCTTGAACAAGCGCTCCATCGGCAAAGTCAGCATGGCCCCCAACGAAGGTCTGGTCGGCCTGGTCGGCACCCGCGAAGAGCCGCTGAACCTGGAAAACGCCGCCGACCACCCCCGTTACCGCTACTTCGCCGAAACCGGCGAGGAAAAATTCGCCTCCTTCCTTGGCGCGCCAATCATTCACCACCGCCGCGTGGTGGGGGTGCTGGTGATCCAGCAAAAGGAGCGCCGCCAGTTCGACGAGGGCGAAGAAGCCTTCCTGGTCACCATGAGCGCGCAACTGGCCGGGGTAATTGCCCATGCCGAGGCCACAGGCTCTATCAGGGGGCTGGGGCGCCAGGGCAAGGGTATCCAGGAAGCGCGTTTCGTCGGCGTGCCGGGCTCGCCAGGCGCTGCAGTCGGGCGTGCCGTGGTCATGCTGCCGCCCGCTGACCTCGAAGTGGTTCCCGACAAGGCGGTCGACGATATCGACGCCGAGCTCATTCTGTTCCAGAACGCGCTCGAAGGCGTGCGCGAAGACATGCGCAAGCTGTCCGCCAAGCTGGCCACGCAGCTGCGCCCGGAAGAACGCGCGTTGTTCGACGTCTACCTGATGATGCTCGAAGACGCCGCCCTTGGCGGTGAGGTAACCGAAGTCATCAAGACTGGCCAATGGGCTCAGGGCGCGCTGCGCCAGGTGGTCGGCGAGCACGTCAGCCGCTTCGAGCTGATGGACGATGATTACCTGCGCGAGCGCGCATCCGACGTCAAAGACCTCGGTCGACGCCTGCTGGCTTACCTGCAAGAGGCCCGCTCGCAATCGCTGGTCTATGCCGACAATACCATCCTGGTCAGTGAAGAGCTGACCCCGGCCATGCTCGGCGAGGTGCCGGAGGGCAAGCTGGTAGGGTTGGTGTCGGTACTGGGCTCGGGCAACTCCCACGTCGCGATCCTGGCTCGGGCCATGGGGATCCCGACGGTGATGGGTCTGGTCGACCTGCCGTATTCCAAGGTCGACGGCATCGAAATGATCGTCGACGGCTACAAAGGCGAGGTGTTCACCAACCCCAGCGACGTGCTGCGCAAGCAGTACAGCGATGTGGTGGAGGAAGAGCGCCAGCTCGCCCAGGGCCTTGACGCTTTGCGCGAACTGCCCTGCGTGACCCCCGATGGCCACCGCATGCCGTTGTGGGTCAACACTGGTCTGCTCGCCGATGTTGCCCGTGCCCAGCAGCGCGGCGCCGAAGGTGTAGGGCTGTACCGTACCGAAGTACCGTTCATGATCAACCAGCGCTTCCCCAGCGAGAAAGAGCAGCTGGCGATCTACCGCGAACAGTTGGCGGCGTTCCATCCGCTGCCGGTGACCATGCGGACCCTCGACATCGGCGGTGACAAGGCCCTTTCATATTTTCCGATCAAGGAAGAGAACCCGTTCCTGGGCTGGCGCGGCATTCGCGTCACGCTCGACCACCCGGAGATCTTCCTGGTTCAGACCCGCGCCATGCTCAAGGCCAGCGAGGGCCTGAACAACCTGCGCATCCTGCTGCCGATGATCTCGGGCATTCATGAGCTCGAAGAAGCCCTGCACCTGATCCACCGGGCCTGGGGCGAGGTCCGCGACGAGGGCACCGATGTACCGATGCCACCGGTCGGCGTGATGGTCGAGATCCCTGCTGCGGTGTACCAGACCAAGGAGCTGGCGCGGCAGGTGGACTTCCTGTCGGTGGGCTCCAACGACCTGACCCAGTACCTGCTGGCGGTCGATCGCAACAACCCGCGTGTCGCCGACCTTTACGACTACCTGCACCCAGCGGTGTTGCAGGCGTTGAACACCGTGGTGCGCGACGCCCATGGCGAAGGCAAGCCAGTGAGTATCTGTGGCGAGATGGCCGGTGATCCGGCGGCGGCGATCCTGTTGATGGCCATGGGCTTCGACAGCCTGTCGATGAACGCTACCAACCTGCCGAAGGTGAAGTGGATGCTGCGCCAGATCAACATGAGCAAGGCCAAGGAGCTGCTGACCGAGGCCATGGGTCATGACAACCCGCAGGTTATCCACAGCTCGTTGCAGCTGGCGCTGAAGAACCTTGGGTTGGCGCGGATGATCGGCCCGAACAAGGCGCTCTGATTGATGTGTCCCTATCGCCGGCTAGCCGGTTCCAACGGCCTTCGGGGCCTGGCTTGCTGGCGATAGGCATCAGACTTCGAGGGTAACTTCCCCCAAATGCCCACCAAACGGGCCGAAACTGCGCTCGAACAGCCGTCTTCTGCCATGATCGTCCACGATCAGTACCGTACTGGCGCGTGTTCCGTAGCTCTGGCTGGCGATGAACACACTCGACAGCAACTTCTCGGTCGCCAGTCCCACACCCGTCTCAGGCAGTTCGCCATCCGCCGCGGGTTCGGCATCGGCCAGCAACGCCAGCATGCGTTGTGGGTCCGCTGATTCCAGTAACGCCTCCAGGCCGTTTCGCGCCTTCACCAGCTTCGGCCATGGCGTATCCAGCCCGGCATTGGACAGCCCATACACACCGGGGGCCAGCAGTCGGGGCTCTGCTTCGCGGGCATGCAGGTAACCCAGTCGCTGACCGTCACCGACCAGTAAGTTGAACCCCGAATACTGCCCGCTGCGGCTGGCGACTTGGTCGAGATACCCTTCGAGCCCCTGATCACCCTGCAGAAACGCCGCCACCAGTTCACCCCGGCTGCGCGCCCCCAGCGGCTGGCTAGGGTCGCGGATGTTGGTCAGCGCGGCGAAGCGCCCCTGGGGTCCCACGCCCAGCCAAGTGCCCCCGGCCTCCAGGTCGCGACCGGCATACACGCCGGGCGCATCATCCCAGCCCGCCAGGGCCAGTGCGGGACGGGCATAGAATTCGTCACGGTTGGCCGCGACGATCAGCGGCAGGGGGTGTCCGGGCCGCCAGGCGAATACGATCAGGCACATCGGTTGGGCCTCTGTGTTTTTAGCCACTCTACCCATTGCGGCCGTGTCGATCCATCCTGTCACAGACTTCACTAGAGCCCCGAGCCCGGCTTCCGTTACCATGCCGGATTGTTTTTCTTGGGGGCGACGAATGGAGTTCGTACTCTATCTGCTGTTGGGCGCGTGCGCCGGCGTGCTGGCCGGGCTGTTCGGCGTGGGCGGCGGCATCATCATCGTGCCGGTGCTGGTGTTCAGCTTCACCCTGCAGGGCTTCGACCCCTCGGTGCTGACCCACCTGGCGGTCGGCACTTCACTGGCGACCATCGTATTCACATCGATCAACGCCGTGCTCGAGCACCAGCGTAAAGGCGCGGTGCAATGGCCGATTTTTGCCTGGATGACCCTCGGCATCCTCATCGGGGCCGGTATCGGTGCCAAGACGGCTTCGCTCATTCAAGGTCCGCAGTTGCAGAAGATCATCGGTGTGTTCGCCCTGATCGTCGCCGTACAGATGGCCCTGGACCTGAAACCCAAGGCCAGCCGTGGCATCCCCGGCAAGCCCGCATTGGTCGGTGCTGGCGGTGTGATCGGCTGGGCCTCGGCCATTTTCGGCATCGGTGGCGGTTCGCTGACCGTGCCGTTCCTGACCTGGCGCAGCCTGCCCATGCAACAGGCAGTGGCGACCTCCTCGGCGTGTGGTCTGCCGATTGCGGTGGCCAGCGCCCTGAGCTTCATGTGGCTGGGCTGGCGCGAGGAACATTTGCCGGCCCATAGCCTGGGCTACGTGTACCTGCCGGCACTGGTCGGCATTGCCGTCACCAGCATGTTTTTCGCCCGCTACGGCGCGCGTCTGGCGCACAAGCTTTCGCCACGTTTGTTGAAACGCCTGTTCGCAGCACTGCTGTTCTGCGTCGGCCTCAGCTTTTTGATTTGAATCGAGAGGAAGTTCCATGCTGCCTTACCCGCAGATAGACCCCGTGGCCGTGGCCATCGGGCCGCTGAAAATCCACTGGTACGGCCTGATGTACCTGATCGGCATCGGCGGCGCCTGGCTGCTGGCTTCGCGCCGTCTGAACCGCTTCGACCCCACCTGGAGCCGTGAAAAGCTCTCGGACCTGGTGTTCTGGTTGTCGATGGGGGTGATCGTTGGCGGGCGCCTGGGCTACGTGTTGTTCTATGACCTGCACCAGTACCTGGCCAATCCGACGTTGATCTTCGAGGTGTGGAAGGGCGGCATGTCGTTCCATGGTGGCTTCATTGGCGTGATGTTGGCGGCGCTGTGGTTCGGCAAGCGCAATAACAAGTCGTTCTTCGAACTGATGGACTTCGTCGCCCCGCTGGTACCGATTGGCTTGGGCGCCGGGCGTATCGGCAACTTCATCAACGCCGAACTGTGGGGCAAGGCCACCGATCTGCCTTGGGCGATGGTGTTCCCACCGTTCAGCGACCCGGCCCAGTTGCCGCGTCACCCGTCGCAGCTTTACCAGTTCGCCCTCGAAGGTGTGGCACTATTCGTCATCCTCTGGCTGTACTCGCGCAAGCCGCGCCCGACCATGGCCGTTTCCGGCATGTTCGCGCTGTTCTACGGTATCTTCCGTTTCATCGTGGAGTTCGTGCGGGTACCCGACGCCCAGCTTGGCTACATCGCCTTCGGCTGGTTGACCATGGGCCAGTTGCTTTGCGTGCCGATGATCGCCGGCGGCATCTTCCTGATCTGGTGGGCCTACAACCGTAAACCGACGGCCAAGGCCACCGTTTGATTTTCACGGCAGGGGCGATCCCCCTGCCGTTCTTGTTACAGGTAAGCCATGAAACAGTATCTAGATCTGGTCCGTGACGTCATCGAGAACGGCACCTTGCAAGGCAACCGCACCGGTATTCGCACCATCAGCCTGCCGGGCGCCATGCTCAAGTTCGACCTGCAGAAAGGCTTCCCGGCCATCACCACACGCAAGCTGGCGTTCAAGTCGGCCATCGGCGAGATGGTGGGTTTCCTGCGTGGCGTGAAGAGCGCCGGTGAGTTCCGCGAGCTGGGCTGCAAGGTCTGGGACCAGAACGCCAACGAAAACGCCCAGTGGCTGGCCAACCCATTCCGCCAGGGGCATGACGACCTCGGCGAGATCTACGGCGTGCAATGGCGCAAGTGGCCGGGCTACAAGCGCGTTCCGCTGAGCAACCCGGCAGCGATCGAGATGGCTGAAAAGCAGGGCTTTCGCAGGATCGCCCAGGACGAGGAAGAGGGCCAGGCGTTCGTCATCCTGTACAAGGCCATCGACCAGGTGCGTCAGTGCCTGGACACCATCGCCAACGACCCGGGCAGCCGTCGCATCTTGTTCCATGGCTGGAACTGCGCCCAGCTGGATGAAATGGCCCTGCCGCCGTGCCATCTGCTGTATCAGTTCCACCCCAATGTCGAGACCAAGGAAATTTCCCTGACGCTCTACATTCGTTCCAATGACCTGGGCCTGGGAACGCCGTTCAACCTCACCGAGGGCGCGGCCCTGCTGTCGTTGTTCGGCCGCCTGACCGGTTATACCCCGCGCTGGTTCACCTATTTCATTGGTGATGCCCATGTGTACGAGAACCACTTGGACATGCTCAACGAGCAGCTCAAGCGCGAGCCGCTGGAAGCACCCAGACTGGTCATCAGCGACCGCGTGCCGGCGTTCGCCGAGACCGGCAAGTACGAGCCGGAGTGGTTGGAGAAGATCGAGCCGAGTGATTTCTGGCTGGAAGGGTATGAACATCATGCGCCGATGACGGCGCCGATGGCAGTCTGACGGCCCCATCGTCTGCACCGGCCTCTTCGCGGGCACTTCTAGTGCCCGTGACTGCGCCCCACGTGCGAATGCTCGGTTTCTGGCACCGACACCGCCCCGTTCACTTCCAGTTGCTGCAAGATCGCGCATTCGTTTCCCTGTGCGTTGCAGCGCTGTCGCAGTTCCACCAACTGTTCTTGCAACGCCACCAGGCCATCGATTCGCGCCTGCACATGCGCGATATGCTCATCGATCAGCGCATTGACGCTGCCGCAAGAACCTTCCGGGCTGTCGCGAAGGCTTAGCAGGCTGCGGATCTCGTCCAGGGTCATGTCCAAGGTACGGCAGTTGCGGATGAACGTCAGTCGCTCGACATGCGCCTGGGTGTACAGCCGGTAGTTGCCGTCCGTACGAGCGGGCTCTGGCAGCAAGTGCTCTCGTTCGTAATAGCGGATGGTCTCCACGGCGCAGTCGGTGGCTTTGGCCAGTTCTCCGATCTTCATCACGAAATCTCCAGCGTGTGGCTTGACCCTATAGTGGCTACAGGGTGTTCACTTGGCAACAGGCGCATTTTAAGGACGACCTCATGAACCAGCCTGTCAGCCACGAACACACGCACGACCATGCCCACGGCCAGGGTGGCGATAGCCACTGCCACGATTCCCATGCTCACAGCTGCTGCGGCGCCAGTGCTGCGCCCGCGTTCGTGCAATTGACCGAAAAGGCCAGTGATGATGCGCAGTTCAGCCGCTTTCGCATCGAGGCCATGGACTGCCCGACCGAGCAGACGCTGATCCAGGACAAACTGGGCAAGCTGGCCGGTATCGAGCAGTTGGAATTCAACCTGATCAACCGCGTGTTGGGTGTGCGCCACACGTTGGGTGCAACAGCCGACATCGAACGGGCCATCGACAGCCTGGGCATGAAGGCCGAGCCGATTGCTGCCCAGGACGATGCCACGCCAGCCACGCCACAACCGGCCAAGATCCGCTGGTGGCCTCTGGCATTGTCAGGTATTGCCGCGATCGCCGCCGAAATCGTGCACTTTGGCACACTGGCCCCGGAGTGGGCAGTAGCCGCATTGGCGCTGGCAGCCATTCTTGGCTGCGGTCTGGGCACTTACAAGAAGGGCTGGATCGCCCTGAAAAACCGTAACTTGAACATCAACGCGTTGATGAGCATTGCGGTGACGGGCGCCGTACTGATCGGGCAGTGGCCCGAAGCTGCCATGGTGATGGTGCTGTTTACCATCGCCGAGCTGATCGAAGCGCGTTCGCTGGACCGCGCGCGCAATGCCATTGGCGGGTTGATGCAACTGACTCCGGACATGGCAACAGTGCAGCAGGCGGATGGCCAGTGGCGCGAGGTGGCGGTGCGTGAGGTGGCTCTTGGCGCGCGGGTTCGGGTACGCCCCGGTGAACGCATCAGCCTGGACGGTGAAGTGACCAGCGGCCGATCCAGTGTCGATCAAGCACCGATCACCGGCGAAAGCCTGCCTGTGGAAAAGACCGTGGGCGACAAGCTGTTCGCCGGCACCATCAACCAGGCGGGGGCGCTGGAGTTCCGGGTAACTGCTGCTGCCGGGCAGTCGACCCTGGCGCGGATCATCAAGGCCGTCGAGCAAGCGCAGGGCGCGCGCGCCCCTACCCAGCGTTTTGTCGACCGTTTTTCGCGTATCTACACGCCGGCAGTGTTTGCCATCGCCTTGGCTGTGGCACTCATCCCTCCGCTGCTCATGGCTGGTGCCTGGTTCGACTGGGTTTACCGCGCCCTGGTGCTGCTGGTGGTGGCCTGCCCGTGCGCCCTGATCATCTCGACCCCGGTGACCATCGTCAGCGGCCTGGCGGCAGCCGCGCGCAAAGGCATCCTGATCAAGGGCGGCGTTTACCTGGAGGGTGGACGCCATCTGGACTTCCTGGCCCTGGACAAGACCGGCACCATCACCCACGGCAAACCGGTGCAGACCGACGTCAAGGTGCTGGAACCGACGTTCGAAGACCGCGCACAAGCCCTGGCCGCCAGCCTGGGCGAGCGCTCTGACCACCCGGTTTCCCGCGCTATCGCCCAATACGGCAAGGAGCAAGGCCTGGCCATGAGCGAGGTGGATGATTTTGCCGCGCTGGCCGGGCGTGGCGTGCGAGGCACCATTGCCGGTGAGGTCTACCACTTGGGCAACCACCGCCTGGTAGAGGAGCTGGGGCTGTGTTCGCCCGAGTTGGAATCCCAGCTGGATGCGCTGGAACGCCAGGGCAAGACCGTGGTCCTGCTACTCGACCGCTCTGGCCCGCTGGCGCTGTTCGCCGTGGCGGACACCGTCAAGGACAGCAGCCGCCAGGCCATCGAAGAGCTGCATGGGTTGGGCATCAAGACTGTCATGCTCACGGGTGACAATCCGCATACCGCGCAAGCCATCGCCGCCGTGGTAGGGATAGACCGTGCCGAAGGTAACCTGCTGCCCGCCGACAAGCTGAAAACCATCGAAGCGCTGTACGCCCAGGGTCATCGGGTGGGTATGGTCGGTGACGGCATCAACGACGCCCCGGCCCTGGCCCGCGCCGAGATCGGTTTTGCCATGGCGGCAGCCGGTACCGACACTGCCATCGAGACTGCCGATGTGGCACTGATGGACGATGACTTGCGGAAAATCCCGGCCTTCGTCAGGCTGTCGCGCCACAGTGCGGCGATCCTCATGCAGAACATCGTTCTGGCATTAGGCATCAAGGCGATATTCCTGGCGATCACCTTCGCCGGCATGGCCACCCTGTGGATGGCGGTATTCGCCGACATGGGCGTGAGCCTGCTGGTGGTGTTCAACGGCTTGCGCCTGTTGCGCAAATAGAGGACATGCATGCTGAGTTCGGAGCTGAAAGCCTTCTACATGGTGGCCCGTCTGGGCAGTATCACCTTGGCGGCGAAGAAGCTTGGGCTCAGCCAGCCCACGGTCACCACGCAAATCCGTAACCTGGAAGGCCAGTACGCCGTGGAGTTGTTCTACCGTGGCGGGCGGCGCCTGGTTTTGAGCGAGGAGGGCGTGCGCCTGCTGCCGATGGTCAAGGCATTGCTGCAGCAGGAGGCCGACATCGAGTTCGAGCTGCGCAACAGCGGCCAAGCCCAAGGCAGCTTGCGCCTCGCGGCGACCGCGCCGTTCTACATTCTTGACCTGGTAAAGATCTACCGCGAACGCTTGCCGCAGGTGGAAGTCGCGGTGGAGATCGGTAACTCGCAGCAGGTACTGGAAATGCTTGAGGACTACCGGGTGGACATCGCCGCATCGTCGCAACTGGTAGAAGATCCGCGACTGGTTCGGCGGGTCCTGGGGAGCGATCCGCTGGTGGTGGCGGTGCACCGTAGCCACCCGTTGGCCCATCGCCAGACGGTATCGATCGAGGCGGTGGCCGGGCATTGCCTGCTGGTACGCGAGAAAGGCTCGACCACCCGCAAACTGACCGAGCAGATGATGCAGGAGGCGGGGGTGAAGGCCGGGGCACTGTTGGAAATCGGCAGCCGCGAGTCGATACGCGAGGCGGTGCTGCGCAATATCGGCATCAGTGTGATTGCCCGCCACGAGGTGCCGCACAACCCGGAACTGCGGGTGCTGGCGCTGGAGGATGCGCCAGTCATGCACGAGTACCTGTACTGCCTCAAGGAGCGGCGCCAGGCCAGGTTGCCAGCGGCCTTCCTTGGTGTAGCCCAGGAAGTGGCCGGTTCACGCTTCTGAGGATCTTGCAGGAGCGGTCGATACAAAATCTGCCTATGCCACTATCACCGGCTTTTGCCTGAAAGCCACAGAACCTTCGCACAGCATTCCTAGCATGGCCCCATCTCTTCGATGAGGCCCTGCCATGACCCCCACCAACTCCGGCGCACCACTGAAAGTGCGCAACATCCACAAGCGCTTCGGTGCCTTCACGGCGCTCAACGATGTTTCGCTGGACATCACCGCCGGCGAACTGGTGTGCCTGCTTGGCCCATCCGGCTGTGGCAAGACGACGCTGCTGCGTTGCATCGCCGGGCTGGAGCGTCAGGACCGTGGTGCGCTTTACGTCGGCGAGCGCGATATCTCCGAGCTGCCACCCCAGGCCCGAGACTACGGCATTCTGTTCCAGTCCTACGCGCTGTTCCCCAACCTTACCGTCGAAGCCAACATCGCTTACGGCCTTGCTGGCAGTGGTCGCGAGCAGGTCCGCCAGCGGGTGGCCGAGATGCTCGATCTGGTAGGCCTTTCTGGCAGTGAGAAGAAGTATCCCGGGCAGCTCTCCGGTGGCCAGCAGCAACGGGTGGCCCTGGCCCGCGCACTGGCGCCGTCGCCATCGCTGTTACTGCTGGACGAGCCGATGTCGGCACTGGACGCCCGGGTGCGTGAGCACCTGTGCACCGAACTGCGCGAACTGCAACGCCAGTTGGGTATCACCACGTTGATGGTTACCCACAACCAGGATGAAGCCATGCTGATGGCCGACCGCATTGCGGTGATGAACAACGGCCAGGTCGAGCAGTACGCCACCCCGCAGGAAATCTACGACCAGCCGGCCACGCCGTTCGTCGCCGAGTTCGTCGGCCAGGGCAACTGGCTGCCATTCCAACGCCGCGACGACAGCCATGCCCTGGTCGGCGGCCTGGACATGCGTCTGGCGCCAGGTTCGGCCCAGGCCAGCAGTGGCCGGCTGTTCTGCCGCCCGGAGGCCATCACGGTGAACCCAGTGGTACACGAAGACAACGTGTTCCCCGCCAGGGTCCGCGAGATCACCTTCCTCGGTAACCGCTGCCGCATGAGCTTCGAACTCAAGGCACTGCCAGGCCATGCCCTGCTGGCCGAACTGACGCCCGAGGTGATGCCACGCCTGGGTTCGCAGGATATCTGGGTGGCGTTGCCACCGCAGAGCCTGCAGGTGTTTGCCTGAGATGGCCGTGCCAATGTCCCTGCCGCTCAACCAGGGCAAGGCCGCGCCGCGTGCTGGCGTCGCCCTGAGCGACCGGTTGTTCGTCGTCGGCGGCAAGAGCCTGCTGCTGATCCTTCTGGTGCTGGCCGTGCTGATGCCGCTGCTGGCGATCTTCTGGCGTGGTTTCAGTGGTGAAGCGGGTCAGGGCGGTGGCTTGCTGGCGGCCCGTGAACTGTTCGCCAGCGACAACTTCCACTGGTTGCTGGGCAACAGCCTGTCGGTGGCCTTCACCGTCGCGGTCATCGTCGTGCCGCTGGCCTACCTGTTTGCCTTCGCCTTGCAACGCACGTTGATCCCGGGCAAAGGCCTGTGGCGAGGGATTTCGCTCTTGCCGCTGCTGGCCCCGTCGATGCTGCCAGCCATCGCATTGGTCTACCTGTTTGGCAATCAGGGCCTGCTGCGCGGGTTGTTCGACGACAACATCTATGGTTTCTGGGGCATCGTGCTGGGCGAGGCGATCTACACCTTCCCGCATGCGCTGATGATCCTGCTGTCGGCATTGTCGCTGGCCGATGCTCGCCTGTTCGATGCCGCCTCGAGCATGGGCGCCGGTCCGTGCCGGGCATTTACCAGCATCACCTGGCCGGCCACGCGCCACGCTGTGTTCGCTGCGTTCTGCCTGGTCTTTACCCTGACCATCACCGACTTCGGCGTACCGGTCGTGGTCGGTGGCGACTATCAGGTGCTGGCGCTGGAGGCTTACAAGGCCGTGGTCGGCCAGCAACAGTTTGGCCGTGGCGCGCTGATCGGCATGGTGCTGCTGCTACCAGCCCTGTTCAGCTTCAGCGTCGATGCCTGGCTGCGCCGGCGTCAGGGCCAGGCCATGAGTGGCCGTGCCCAGGTATTCGAACCCAAGCCGTCGCGTGGCCGCGATGCCTGCTGCCTGGCCATCGTGCTGCTGGTGTGTGCGGCATTGCTGCTGGTGATCGGCATGGCGGTGTACTCATCGCTGGTCACCTTCTGGCCCTACAACCTGTCGCTGTCGCTGCGTCACTACAGGTTCGAAGACACCGCCGGTGGCGGCTGGCTGGCCTATCGCAATAGCGTGACCATGGCTATTTGCACCGCGCTGATTGGCAGCGTCGTGATCTTCACCGGTGCCTACCTGATGGAGAAGACCCAAGGCCAACGCCTGCTCAACCAAGCGCTGCGCCTGCTCAGCTTCATTCCCATGGCCGTGCCGGGACTGGTGCTGGGGCTGGGCTACGTATTCTTCTTCAACCTCAATGGCAACCCGCTGCATGTGTTTTACGGCGGCATGGGGTTACTGGTGGTGTGCACCATTGCCCATTACCTCACCACCGCGCAGATGACCGCGACCACTGCCCTGCGTCAGCTCGACGGTGAGTTCGAGGCGGCTGCGCTGTCGTTGAAGGCGCCGCTGTGCAAGCACTTCCTGCGGGTGACCGTGCCAATCTGCCTGCCGGCGCTGCTGGACATCATCCGCTACCTGTTCGTCTCGGCGATGACTACCGTGTCGGCCGCGATCTTCCTGTATAGCCCCGATACCCTCCTGGCCGCGGTTGCCGTGCTGAACATGGACGACGCCGGCAACGTGGGGGGTGCCGCCGCCATGTCCACCTTGATTCTGCTGACCAGTGCCAGCGCTTCACTGTTGCTGGCCACAGCCTCACGCGGCCTGCTGCGCCGCTCCCAAGCCTGGCGCCAACGCGCCGCGACCGCCTGACCTGTAAGGACCCAACCCATGTACAAGCACCTTGCACTTGCCGCAGCCGTTTCCGCCATGTTCAGCCTGCAGGCCTCGGCCGCGGGTACCCAGCTGATGGTTTACACCGCCTTGGAGGCGGAACAGCTCAAAAGCTACAAGCAGGCCTTCGAACGGGCCAACCCGGACATCGAGATCAAGTGGGTTCGGGACTCCACTGGCATCATTACCGCCAAGCTGCTGGCCGAGAAAGACCGTCCGCAAGCCGACGCGGTATGGGGCCTGGCGGCGTCCAGCCTGGCCATCCTCGACCAGAACGGCATGCTCGAAGCCTACGCCCCGAAAGACCTGGGCAAAATCGCCGCCAATTACCGCGATGCCGCCAACCCCCCTGCCTGGGTGGGCATGGACGTGTGGGCCGCGACCATCTGCTTCAATACCATCGAGGCCCAGAAGCAGGGCCTGAGCAAGCCGGTGAGCTGGCAGGACCTGACCAAGCCGGAGTACAAGGGCAAGATCGTCATGCCCAACCCCGCTTCGTCGGGTACCGGCTTCCTCGACGTGAGTGCCTGGTTGCAGACCTTTGGCGAGCCGCAAGGCTGGGCCTACATGGATGCGCTGCACCAGAACATCGGCCAGTACGTCCACTCCGGTTCCAAGCCGTGCAAGCTGGCGGCGGCAGGCGAGTTCCCGATCGGTATCTCGTTCGAGTACCCGGCCGTGCAGCTCAAGCGCCAGGGTGCGCCGCTGGACATCGTGTTGCCGAAGGAAGGCCTGGGTTGGGAAATCGAGGCGACGGCGGTGATCAAGGGAACGCCCAAGGCAGATGCGGCCAAGCGTCTGGCTGACTTCTCGGCAAGCCCAGCGGCCATGGAGCTGTACAAGGAAAACTTCGCCGTACTGGCTGCGCCGGGCATCGCCAAGCCGCAGACCGAGTTGCCGGCGGACTATGAACAACGCCTGATCAAGAACGACTTTGCCTGGGCTTCGAAGAACCGTGATCAGATTCTGGCCGAGTGGCGCAAACGCTATGACGGCAAGTCGGAAAAGGTGGCCCAGCAGTAACCACCTGCCCTTTCTCGGGCGCAGCGGTTTTGTCCGGGAAATGGCCAGCAACCCATCAAGCCAGGAGAAAACAGTCATGCCCACCCCAGCGCAGATCGTGGACAGCACCTTCGCCCTTTATGAGCGGCACGGCAGCGACGACTACATCGGCGAAGCCATCACCCAGCTCGAACACATGTCCCAGGCTGCGCAACTGGCCATGGCCGAAGGTTTCGACGATGAAGTCGTGCTGGCGGCGTTCTTCCATGACATCGGCCATCTGTGTGGCGGTGACGCCAGCATGGGCGGCTATGGGGTGGTTAGCCACGAACGTATCGGTGCCGAGTATTTGCGCCGCTGTGGCTTTAGCGAGCGCATGGCGCGGCTAGTTCAGTTTCACGTGGAGGCCAAGCGCTACCTGACCTTGCGGCAACCGGGGTATTACCAGCGGTTGAGTGAGGCGAGCCGGCGGACCTTGGAATATCAGGGAGGCGTGATGAGCGACTCGCAAGCCGATGCGTTCGAACGGGACCCGCTGTTCGACGTGAGCCTACGGATGCGGGAGTGGGACGAAAAGGCCAAGGAGGTCGGAGTGCCGGTGATCGACCTCCATGTGTTGAGGCAGAAGGCGCTGGCGCTGCTTTAAGGAATGGGCACTTGTGCTCGGCTCTTCGCGGGTAAACCGTTCCTACAGGTTCAATGCAACCCCTGACTGTAGGGGCGGGTTTACCCGCGGAGGGGCCAGGGCGCCTCTCAAAATTGCGAAACCAGCGCCTCCAACTGTTCCTGCCGTTCAGCCTGATTCAGCTTCGCCCCCGGATTGAGGGTCGACCATTGCGGGTGCGCCCGCGCCTTGCTCAAGGCTTCTGGCAACTTGCCCTCGCGCCAGGCCTTTTCATCCAGCTCACCCAGGCGGATGCTGTCTTGCGCGGCATGCCCGCGGTTGTCCAACGCCACCATCAACTGCTGCTGACGCAAGGCCAGCAAGCGTAATACCGTGTCGTCCACGGTCAGCTCGCGCTTGCCCTTGAGCTTGCCCATCAACCGCGACCCATAGTTGCGCGCGGTCTGTAGCGCGCCTCCGGCTATTGCCCCGGCCAATGCCGCCGCGCCCAGGGTGAGGCCGCCAACCAGCAAATCGACTCCGGCACCGGCTGCAGCGCCGGCAGCCACGCCGCTGCCCAGGCGAACACCGAGTAATTTCAAGGTTTCGGGGTTGAACAGATCGTCACCCCAGCGGCCATCCAGCAATGGAAGTTCGCCCGCATGGGCATCCTCACGGCGGAAGGCATACAGCTTCAACAAGGCTTCGACGCAACGCTGTTCACGTTGACGTATATCTTGTCGCAGCGCTTCTATGGCTCGGGCTTCGGCGGCCGGCTCGGCCGCGACACTGCGGCGGCAGGCGGCGCAGTCCAACAGCAGTTCGGCGATCAGACGTTTGCCGCTTTGCTGGCGAGCCAGGCGCTGTGCCTGCTGGTCGTCGATCAAGCGCTGCAAGGCTGGGCGGGCCTCCTCCAACAACAGGGCCAGGCTTTCGTACAAGCGGCGTTCACCGTCTTCGGGCGGGGCCACGCTATCGAACCGCACCAGTGCGTGCAGGCCCAGTCGGGCCAGGGCTTCACGCCACTGCGGTTCGCGGTGTTGGTGGCTGGCGACGAAGTTGAGCACGGGCAAAAGCGGCTTGCCACAGCCGGCCAACACCTCCAGTTCGTCTCGGTACTTGGCCAGCACCGGTTCGCGGGCGTCGATCACGTACAGACCGGCATTGCTGGCCAGCAACTGACGCAGGACCTTGGCCTCCTGCTCGAAGCGCTGGCGCGCTTCGCTGCCCTGAAGAAACCGTTCCAGTCGGGCCGGGCCGTCGAGGCGCTCGCCGGGGCGTTCCAGGCGCTCCAGGTAGTCGAGCAGGGCGATGGCATCTTCAAGGCCCGGGGTGTCGTAGAGCTCAAGCAGCGGCTGGCCATCCACGGACAGGCGTGCGCCTTCGACGTGGCGGGTGGTGCTCGGTCGATGGGATACTTCGCCGAAGCCGACATCGCGGGTGAGGGTACGCAGCAATGAGGTCTTGCCCACATTGGTGTGGCCTACCACGGCCAGTTTCAATGGCTCAGTCATGGCCTTGCTCCAGCCAGGTCAGGGGCGAAGTGTCGGCGTGTGGCAGGCCCAGGCGATCCAGGGCTTCATGCCAGTCGCCCAGTCGTTCGGCATCCAGTGCCTCGCCCGGTGCTGCTTGCAGCAGCCAGATGCGCGTGGCCCCGGCATTGCGTGCCAACTCGGCAAGCAAGGCGAGGCTGCCGCGGTCCGGCGAGCGGCGGGGGTCGCAGGCGATGGCCAGGCGGGCCGGGGGGAAACGGCTCAACTGTTCGAGCAGGCGGTTGCGCGACTCGCGGCTGTCGAGCACGCCAGCATCGGTGACGGCCTTGGGCAAGACGGGAGGCCAGGGGCGCTGGTCATCGAGCTCCAGCCCTACCAGCAGCGCGCCGCCATTGCCGCGCTGAGAGTGGCCCGCTTCGAAGTGCGGCAGGGTGTCGGGGGCAGCATCCTGCACACCGATACGCTCGCTACGAGGCATCAGCACTTCGCGCAGTTGCGCATAGCCTGGCAAACTCAAGTCCAGGGTCAGGCGTTCGCGACCCTGGCGCCAACGCCACAGGCAAAGCCCGGCCAGTAATAGCCGAGGGAGCAGGCCATAGACCAGCACCACGCCTAGCAACCAGCTGGCCCAGGCCTGACGAGCGACCTCCAGGGCCGGTAGTGTGTCGCCGCTGGCTCGAATCATGGTTTCGTCTGGCGTGGCGAAGCCCAGAAGCGAGGGCAGGGCACCCAGTACCTGGGTCAGGTGAATGAATGGCTCGGCGGCCAGCAAGGTGGTTTCCCAGACGAAGCCATAGCGTCGGGTGGCGAGCAAGGCGAGCAGCATCCCCAAGGCGCTTAGCATTGCCAGCAGCCATAGTCCGTGCACCAGCAGGCCAAGCAGCCAGCGATTCAGGCGTTGGCGTTGCAGCAGCACCATCAGGGCGGGCGCCAGATGCGCGGCCTTGGCATCGCGAGCGAAGCGCTCACTGAGCCAGAGCCAGAGGCGCCCAAGGCTGGCGCCATGTTCACCGCTCAGGGTGAAGCCAACAGCCCAGCCCACCAACATCAGCAGGTTCAGCCCGAGCAGGCTGCCCAGCGCCCAGAACACATTCACCGCCCGCTGGCCATCACCCAAGGCCGCCAGCGCCAGGCCAGTGCCGCTGAATACAGCCATCAGCAGCAGAGCCAGCAGCGCCAGGCGGGCGCCTTGCTTCCAGTGGTGCAAGGCAGCGGTCATGCCATCGCGCTCGGCAAGGAACAAGGCGCGGCGCTCGATGCGCACCGCCAGGTCGCCGCCTTGCTGGCGGGCGTGTCGGTTGGCTTCCTGGTCCTCCAGGGGGCCGGCGTGTTCCTCGCGCAGGCGCACCGCTTCGGTGAGCCAGCGCTTGTCGAGTTCGGTCGGTCCAGTCACAAGGTCTTCCATTGCACGGTTCAGGGCAGAAGCATAACCCACGGCGGGTTTGCTATCCTCGCCGGCATGACTACCTCACTCCCCCTCAGCCTGATCGCGGCGCTCGCCGAGAACCGTGTGATCGGCATCGACAATTCCATGCCCTGGCATCTGCCGGGGGATTTCAAGTATTTCAAGGCCACCACCCTGGGCAAGCCGATCATCATGGGGCGCAAGACCTGGGATTCTCTGGGGCGGCCGCTGCCGGGGCGCTTGAACATCGTCGTCAGCCGCCAACCTGGCCTGCAGTTGGCGGGTGCCGAGGTGTTCGCTTCGCTGGAAGCGGCGTTGGCCCGTGCCGAGCAGTGGGCGCGTGAGCAGGGCGTCGATGAGCTCATGCTGATCGGCGGGGCGCAGCTGTATGGGCAGGCGCTCGAAAAGGGGCTGGTCAGCCGGATGTACCTGACCCGGGTGGAGCTGTCTCCGCAAGGGGACGCGTGGTTCCCCGAGTTCGACAAGGCGCAGTGGGCTCTGCGCTCGAGCGATCCGCAACCCGCAGAGGGCCAGGGGCCGGCGTACCATTTCGAGGTCTGGGAGAAGGCCTGAGGGTTGGGCTTTCGGTCTTGTGACGGGGCTATGGCCTACACCCCCCCTACATCAATGGCGGTGTAGGGGCGGTTCGCGGGCGATCAGCGCTATGAACGGCTCAGGAGTGACTCAGCTCTGCATGCTGATCACCTGCCAGCACATCCTTGTTGGTCTCTTTCAGTAGCTGACTGGTCACCACACCAGCAGTCATCGAGCCATTCACGTTCAGCGCCGTGCGGCCCATGTCGATCAGCGGCTCGACCGAAATCAGCAGCGCCACCAACTCCACTGGCAGTCCCATGGCCGGCAGCACGATCAGCGCCGCGAAGGTCGCACCGCCGCCGACGCCGGCAACGCCTGCCGAACTCAAGGTAACGATGGCCACCAGCGTGGCGATCCACAGGGGGTCGAAGGTGTCGATGCCCACGGCGGGTGCCACCATCACCGCGAGCATCGCTGGATAGAGACCGGCGCAGCCGTTCTGGCCGATGGTCGCACCGAACGAGGCGCTGAAGCTGGCGATCGACTGCGGTACGCCCAAACGGCGAGTTTGCGCTTCGATGTTGAGCGGGATGCTGGCTGCACTGGAGCGGCTGGTGAAGGCGAAGGTGAGCACCGGCCAGACCTTGCGCAAGAAGCGCAGCGGGCTGACGCCGGTCATGGCAAGGATGATACCGTGGACCACGAACATCAGGCCCAGGCCGATGTACGACACCAGTACGAAGCTGCCCAACTTGAGGATGTCCTCCAGGTTGGAGCTCGCCACTACCTTGGTCATCAGGGCCAATACGCCGTAGGGCGTCAGTTTCATTACCAGGCGCACCAGGCGCATTACCCAAGCCTGTAGGGTGTCGATGGCCGACAGGGCGCGCTGGCCTTTTTCAGCGTTGTCCTTGATCAGCTCGAGCGCGGCAAGGCCGACGAACACGGCGAAGATCACCACACTGATGATCGAGGTTGGTTTGGCCCGGGCCAAGTCGCCCACCGGGTTGCTGGGGATGAACGAAAGCAGTAACTGCGGGATGTTGAGGTCGGCGACCTTGCCTGCATAGTCGCTGTGGATGGCTTGCAGGCGCGCGCTCTCTTGGGCGCCAGCTACCAGGCCCTCGGCGCTAAGGCCGAACAGGTTGGTCAGGGCGATACCGATCAGTGCTGCGATGGCCGTGGTCAGCAGCAGCGTGCCGATGCTCAGCACACTGATGCGACCCAGCGAAGAGGCATTGTGCAGGCGAGCCACTGCGCTGAGGATCGAGGCGAAGATCAGCGGCATGACGATCATCTGTAGCAAGCCAACGTAGCCGTTGCCGATCAGATCGAGCCAGCCCAGGGTGGCTTTGAGAACCGGGTGACCTGCACCGTAGACAGTGTGCAGCGCCAGGCCGAAGACCACGCCTAGCACCAGCCCCAGCAAGACTTTCTTCGCCAGGCTCCAGTCGGTGCGGCGGGTTTGTGCCAGGCCCAGCAACAAGGCCAGGAATGCCAGCAGGTTGAGTAACAGCGGCAGATTCATTGAAGCTCCAGGAAAAAGCAGAAGAGGCATCGCCTCTGTGAGCGATTGCGAACAGAAATGCTAACAGCCTGAAAACAAACGAATTTATATCTAAAAGTAATTTGGATAGTCGCTAATGGAATAACACCGTGTCGCAGGTGGCAATCAACACGGCGTTTGCAGCTGTGTGAAGGTCGTTGTGGGCCTGGGGTCTTGTTGCTTCCTGAACTAGTTTTCTTCGGTCATTTCAGGAGATCCGCACATGAAGTTCGCTCCGAAAGCTCTGGCCATCGGCCTTTCTTTGTTATTCAGTGTCGAAACCTGGGCCACCGAGCTCAAGCATTGGCCGGCCGAGGCGGCCAAACAGCTCGATTCGATGATTGCCGCCAACGCCCACAAGGGTAATTACGCGGTGTTCGACATGGACAACACCAGCTACCGCTTCGACCTTGAGGAGTCGCTGTTGCCGTTCATGGAGAACAAGGGGCTGCTCACCCGCGACAAGCTCGGCCCTTCCCTCAAGCTGATCCCGTTCAAGGACACCGCCGAGCACAAGGAAAGCTTGTTCAGCTACTACTACCGCTTGTGCGAAATCGACGACATGGTCTGCTACCCCTGGGTGGCGCAGGTGTTCTCCGGGTTCACCTTGAAAGAGCTGAAGGTCCAGGTCGATGAGCTGATGGCCTTGGGCAAGCCGATTCCCAGCACCTATTTCGAAGGCGACCAGGTAAAAGCCATCGAGGTACAGCCGCCCAAGGTGTTCACCGGGCAGACCGAGCTGTACAACAAGTTGATGGAGAACGGCATCGAGGTGTACGTGATCTCGGCCGCCTCGGAAGAGCTGGTACGCATGGTGGCTTCCGACCCCAAGTACGGCTACAACGTGAAGCCTGAGAACGTCATTGGCGTGAGCCTGCTGCTCAAAGATCGTGCAAACGGCCAGCTGACCACCGCGCGCAAACAGATTACCGAGGGGAAATACGATGCCAAGGCCAACGAGGGCCTGGAACTGACGCCTTACCTGTGGACCCCTGCCACCTGGATGGCGGGCAAGCAGGCGGCGATTCTCACCTATATCGACCAGTGGAAGAAGCCAGTGCTGGTGGGCGGCGACACCCCGACGAGCGATGGCTACATGCAGTTCCATGGGGTGGATGTGAACAAGGGTGGAATCCACCTGTGGATAAACCGCAAGGCCAAGTACATGGACCAGCTCAACGGGATGATCTCGAAGAACGCGGCGGCGCAGGCCAAGGAAGGCCTGCCGGTGACGGCGGACAAGAACTGGGTGATCGTGACGCCGGAGCAGATTCAGTAAGGGGCAGACCCACTCCATCGCTGGCCAGTCAGCGCCGACAGAGGGTGACGCACCCTATGTCGAGGCCTTGGCAGGCAAAGAAAACCGGCGCACCAGGCGCCGGTTTTTTTGCCGCGGAGCCTTACAACCCTTCGAGCATCGCTTTGTTGCGCACAGCACCCTTGTCGGCACTGGTCGCCAGCAACGCATAGGCCTTCAGTGCGGTAGTGACCTTACGGGGACGCGCTTCGACCGGCTTCCAACCCTTCTTGTCCTGCTCGACGCGGCGCTCGGCCAGCTCTTGGTCACTGACCAGCAGGTTGATCGAACGGTTGGGGATGTCGATCAGAATCTTGTCGCCATCGCGCACCAGGCCAATTGCACCACCGGCAGCCGCCTCTGGCGAGGCGTGGCCGATCGACAGGCCCGAGGTACCGCCAGAGAAGCGGCCGTCGGTGAGCAGGGCGCAGGCTTTGCCCAGGCCCTTGGACTTCAGGTACGAAGTCGGGTAGAGCATTTCCTGCATGCCCGGGCCGCCTTTCGGGCCTTCGTAGCGGATGATGACGACGTCACCGGCTTTCACTTCGTCGGCGAGGATGCCGCGAACGGCGCTGTCCTGGCTTTCGAAGATCTTCGCGGTGCCTTCGAACACGTGGATCGACTCGTCGACACCGGCAGTCTTCACCACGCAGCCGTCGAGGGCGATGTTGCCGTACAGCACGGCCAGGCCGCCTTCTTGCGAGTAAGCGTGCTCGACGCTACGGATGCAGCCTTCGGCGCGGTCGTCGTCCAGGGTTTCCCAGCGGGTCGACTGGCTGAACGCGGTCTGCGTCGGAATGCCCGCCGGACCTGCCTTGAAGAAGGTGTGCACGGCTTCGTCATCGGTCTGGGTGATGTCCCACTTGGCGATGGCTTCTTCCATGCTGCGGCTGTGCACGGTCGGCAGGTCGGTGTGCAGCAGGCCGCCACGGGCCAGCGAACCGAGGATGCTGAAGATGCCGCCAGCGCGGTGGACGTCTTCCATGTGGTACTTCTGGATGTTCGGCGCCACTTTGCACAGTTGCGGCACCTTGCGGGACAGGCGATCGATGTCACGCAGGTCGAAGGCCACTTCGGCCTCCTGGGCCGCGGCCAGCAAGTGCAGGATGGTGTTGGTCGAACCCCCCATGGCGATGTCCAGCATCATGGCGTTCTCGAACGCCTTGAAGTTGGCGATGTTGCGCGGCAGTACCGAATCATCGTTCTCGCCGTAGTAACGCTTGCACAGCTCGACGATGGTGCGGCCAGCGGTGAGGAACAGCTGTTCGCGGTCGGAGTGGGTAGCCAGGGTCGAACCGTTGCCCGGCAGGGCCAAGCCCAGGGCTTCGGTCAGGCAGTTCATTGAGTTGGCGGTGAACATACCGGAGCAGGAACCGCAGGTCGGACAGGCGCTGCGTTCATATTCGGCGACTTTTTCGTCGCTGGCCGACGAGTCGGCGGCGATGACCATGGCGTCGACCAGGTCCAGGCCGTGGCTGGCGAGCTTGGTCTTGCCGGCTTCCATTGGGCCGCCGGAGACGAAGATCACCGGGATGTTGAGGCGCAGGGCGGCCATCAGCATGCCGGGGGTGATCTTGTCGCAGTTGGAAATACACACGATGGCATCGGCGCAGTGGGCGTTGACCATGTACTCCACGGCGTCGGCGATGATCTCGCGGCTCGGCAGCGAGTACAGCATGCCGTCGTGGCCCATGGCGATGCCGTCGTCGACCGCGATGGTGTTGAACTCCTTGGCCACGCCACCGGCGCGCTCGATTTCGCGGGCGACCAGCTGGCCCAGGTCCTTCAGGTGCACATGGCCCGGGACGAACTGGGTGAATGAGTTGGCGATGGCGATGATCGGTTTCTTGAAGTCTTCGTCTTTCATCCCGGTGGCGCGCCACAGGGCGCGGGCGCCGGCCATGTTGCGGCCTTGGGTGGATGTCTTGGAACGATAATCAGGCATGAAGCACTCCTGGCGGCTGAATCAGGTCACAAAAAGGGGAGTGAGCTTCTCTTGTCCTTTGCGCCGCAGGCCGGTTGCCACTGGCACGGATGAGGCCGAAGACACTGCGGGATCGCCGCATGTTCGACCAGAGCTCATAAACCCGCCGGGGATGACTGGCGATGAATAGGTCGATTCTACACCGCTGGCGCCGCGAGGGAATGGCGATGTGTCTGGGCGGTGACTTTGACCGAATGGCCGGTCGTTTGTAGGACCGTTCTGAAATGCCTCCGGAGGGGCTGACACACCCAGCCTGGCTACCTATGATCCGCCGCGCCGCATGTGCGGCTTCACGAGAAATGACCTCAATGGACCTTCCCAGTTTCAGTTCGTACAGAACCTGCAAATTGGCACTGAGCGCGCCGTCGCCAGGGCTGCCGAGGGCTTGAGTCCGTATGACTGAGGTCTGCGGGCGCCTGGCGCGGCGTCTGGAGAACCTCATGCAACATCCAATCGATAACGACACCCTGCACCTGGACACCCGTGCAGCCCTCGAAGCAGAGCGGCGCGAAGCGACCGAAGACATTCACAAAGGCGCGTCGATCACCAATCATGTCGGCAACCTGCGGGATGCAACCCTTGGGCTGCTCTACCGCAAGCGCGTGCTATGGCTGGTGGTGCTGGTTTTCGGAAACCTGTTTTCCGGGGCTGGCATCGCGGCCTTTGAAGAAACCATCGCTGCCAACATCGCCCTGGTGTTCTTCCTACCCCTGCTTGTGGACAGCGGCGGTAATGCGGGGGCCCAGTCTGCAACGCTGATAGTGCGGGGGCTGGCGACCGGCGAAGTGGTCATGCGCGACTGGTGGCGGATGCTGGTCCGTGAGCTTGGTGTCGCTTTGGCACTTGGATGCACCATGGCATTGGCGGTGGCGTCGTTGGGCTTGTTGCGCGGCGGGCCGCTGATTGCCCTGGTGGTGGCCAGCAGCATGGTCGTGATCGTGCTGGTCGGTAGTCTGATCGGTATGAGCTTGCCGTTCCTGCTCAGCCGCTTCAGGCTCGACCCGGCCACAGCGAGTGGGCCGCTCATCACATCAATTGCCGATGCGGTGGGGGTGATGGTGTATTTCGGGGTTGCTTCGTTCGTTCTGGGCGTCTGAGACGCAGCGACCGATTCTTGAAAGGTCACCCATGGGCCAGTTCGAGAGCTGGCCCATGGGTGACCTTGGTTCTTTCAGGCTTTCATCAGCTGTTGGGCAGCAACCGGCACGTAATGCTCTTGATATAGCGGGTTTCGGCAATGGCCGGATGCACCGGGTGGTCTGGGCCTTGGCCGCCGCGTTCGAGCAGCTGCATGTTGCGGTCCAGGTGGCGGGCGCTGGTCAGCAGGATGTTGTGCAGGTCGTCCTCGGGCAGGTGCATCGAGCAGGAGGCGCTGACCAGGATGCCGTCCTTGGTCAGCATGCGCATGGCCTGTTCATTCAGGCGGCGGTAGGCCGCTTCGCCGTTTTTCAGGTCCTTCTTGCGCTTGATGAACGCGGGTGGGTCGGCAATGATCACGTCGAAGCGTTCTTCGGCGGCCTTGAGCTCACGCAATGCCTCGAAGACATCGCCTTCGATGCAGGTGAGTTTTTCGCTGATACCGTTGAGCGCGGCATTGCGCTCCACGCCATCCAGGGCGAAGCCCGAAGCATCGACGCAGAACACTTCGCTGGCGCCGAAAGCGCCGGCTTGCACACCCCAGCCTCCGATGTAGCTGAACAGGTCGAGCACGCGCTTGCCCTTCACGTAGGGGGCCAGGCGTGCACGGTTCATGCGATGGTCGTAGAACCAGCCGGTCTTCTGGCCTTCACGTACCGGGGCCTCGAACTTCACGCCGTTTTCTTCCAGCGGCACCCAGTCCGGAACTTCGCCGTAGACGGTCTCGACGTAGCGCTGCAGGCCTTCTGCATCACGCGCGGCGGAATCGTTCTTGAACAGGATGCCGCTGGGCTTGAGCACCTGGACCAGTGCCGCGATGACGTCATCCTTGTGCAGTTCCATGGTGGCCGACGCCAGCTGAACCACAAGGATGTCGAAGAAGCGGTCGACCACCAGGCCTGGCAGCATGTCGGAATCGCCATAGACCAGGCGGTAGCACGGTTGCTCGAACAGGCGCTCGCGCAACGACAGGGCGACGTTCAGGCGATGCACCAGCAACGACTTGTCCAGCGGCAGCTTGGCATCGC
This sequence comes from Pseudomonas sp. NyZ480, assembly GCF_029537255.1. Taxonomy (NCBI): domain Bacteria; kingdom Pseudomonadati; phylum Pseudomonadota; class Gammaproteobacteria; order Pseudomonadales; family Pseudomonadaceae; genus Pseudomonas; species Pseudomonas sp. NyZ480. The sequence continues at coordinate 298,545 of NZ_CP120626.1, forward strand.
GCGACAGCAGGCGGGCGCAGATCAGGTTGTTGGGGCTCAGCGCGACGATGCCCAGCGGTTTGCCGTTGGCTGCCTCGAGGACGGCCTGCTGTCCGGCCTGCAAGCCTTGCAGCGGGGTCGCATTGACGTCGACTTCGTTGCTGTAGACCCACAGGTGGCCGGCGCGCAGGCGGCGGTCGGCATTGGCTTTGAGGCGAAGGCTGGGCAGGGACATGACGTCGCTCCGGGAAAAAAGAGCGGGATTATATCCTTTTGCTACGGGATCCGGGGCCAGGCGCGACAAAGTGGCGGCTGTACCGACAGGAATACGCGGCGCCGGCACGGTTCATCTGGGTTAGAATCCCCTCGACCTTCACGAGTGTGCACGTATGTCCCAAGAACTCAGCGCCGAGCAGATCCAGCAAGCCTTGCAAGGCATCACCATTCCGCCGCAACCGCAGATCATGGTCGATTTGCAGTTCGAGCAGTACATGCCTGACCCGGACCTGGAAACCATCGCCAAGCTGATTTCCCAGGACCCAGGCCTTTCGGGCGCCTTGCTCAAACTGGTGAACTCCCCGCAGTTCGGTCTCTCCAACAAGATTGGCTCGATCCAACGTGCGGTGAACCTGCTGGGCAGCCGCTCGATCATCAACCTGATCAACGCCCAGTCGATCAAGGGTGAAATGAGCGACGAAACCATCGTCACCTTGAACCGCTTCTGGGACACCGCCCAGGATGTGGCCATGACCTGCCTGACGCTGGCCAAGCGTACCGGTATCCAGGCCGTGGACGAGGCCTACACGCTCGGGCTGTTCCACGATTGCGGCGTACCGCTGATGCTCAAGCGCTTCCCCAACTACATGGATGTGCTTGAAGAGGCCTACGCCCAAGCCGGTGAAGAAACCCGCGTGGTCGATACCGAAAACCGGGCCTTCAACACCAACCACTCGGTGGTCGGCTACTTCACCGCCAAGTCCTGGCGCCTGCCAGAGCACATCAGCGGGGCCATCGCCAACCACCACAACGCCTTGGCGGTGTTCCGCGACGAATCCTCGCGCAATGCCCAGACCCAGCTGAAGAACCTGCTCGCGGTGCTGAAGATGGCCGAGCATATCTGCGCCTCGTATCGCGTGCTGGGTAATCAGGCCGTCGACCATGAGTGGAATGCGCTCGGCCCGCTGGTCCTCGATTACATCGGGTTGTCGGAGTACGACTTCGAGAACCTCAAGCAGACCCTGCGCGAGTTGGGGCACTGATTCATGCCTGAGTTACCAGAAGTCGAGACAACCCGACGTGGCATCGAGCCCCATCTGGTTGGCCAGCGTGTCAGCCGGGTAGTCGTGCGTGATCGGCGGCTGCGCTGGCCAATCCCTGAGGATCTGGACATACGCCTTTCGGGCCAGCGCATCCTCAGCGTGGAGCGACGCGCCAAGTACCTGCTGATCAACGCAGAGGTTGGCACCTTGATCAGCCACCTTGGGATGTCGGGGAACTTGCGCCTGGTCGAATTGGGGGCGCCGGCGGCCAAGCATGAGCATGTCGACATCGAGCTGGAATCGGGGCTGATGCTGCGCTACACCGACCCGCGCCGCTTCGGCGCGATGCTCTGGAGCCTCGACCCGTTCAATCACGAATTGCTATTGCGCCTGGGGCCGGAGCCGCTGACCGACCTGTTCGATGGCGAGCGCCTGTTCCAGCTTTCCCGCGGGCGCTCGATGGCCGTGAAACCGTTCATCATGGACAACGCCGTGGTGGTAGGGGTGGGCAACATCTACGCCACCGAGGCGCTGTTCGCCGCCGGTATCGACCCACGCAGAGAGGCGGGCGGCATCTCGCGGGCCCGTTACTTGAAGCTGGCCATCGAGATCAAACGGGTGCTGGCCGCAGCCATCGAACAAGGTGGCACGACGCTGCGCGACTTCATCGGTGGCGACGGGCAGCCTGGGTACTTCCAGCAGGAGCTGTTCGTGTATGGCCGAGGCGAACTGCCGTGCAAGGTGTGCGGGACGACCTTGCGAGAGGTTAAGCTGGGACAGCGGGCCAGCGTGTACTGCCCGCGCTGCCAGCGCTGAATTCCAAGGCTAGATCGCCGGCAAGCCGGCGATGGCGGCATCACGCTTTACCGGTGATCCGCCGGTACTTGGCCATCAGCTCATCATGGGTTTCTGGATGGGCCTCATCCAGCGGAATGCAATCTACCGGGCAGACTTGCTGGCACTGCGGCTCGTCGTAGTGGCCGACGCACTGGGTGCACAGATTGGGGTCGATCACGTAGATCTCTTCGCCTTGGGAGATTGCCTCGTTCGGGCACTCGGGTTCGCAGACGTCGCAGTTGATGCAATCGTCGGTGATGATCAGGGACATTGGGACTCCGGCCGGGGCTCACAGCCCGGGCATGTTCAACGCGGTAGGCACAATTGTGCCGCATTCGCGCCCGCAGTGCACGCGGGCGCGATGGTCAGGCGATGAGGGTTACTTCTTGAAGCGTTCGGTCAGGGCGTCGGCCACCGCTGGGTGGACGAACTTGCTGATGTCCCCGCCCAGCGCTGCGATCTCCCGGACCAGCGTCGAAGAGATGAACGAATAACGCTCCGATGGCGTCAGGAACAGGCTCTCGACATCGGGTGCCAGTTGCCGGTTCATGTTCGCCAGCTGGAACTCGTATTCGAAGTCGGACACTGCACGCAGGCCACGCAGGAAGACGTTGGCGTTCTGTTCCTTGGCAAAATGCGCCAACAGGGTGGAGAAGCCGATGACTTCGACATTGGGCAGGTGCTTGGTGACCTCACGGGCCAGCTCTACCCGTTGTTCCAGTGGGAACAGGGGGTTTTTCTTGGGGCTGGCCGCCACCGCGATGATCACATGGTCGAACAGGCGCGAAGCGCGTTCGACCAGGTCGCCATGGCCCTTGGTAATGGGGTCGAAAGTACCCGGGTACAACACTCGGTTCATCGCGTCATCCTGGCTGGAGTGCGTTGGGGAGTCGGATGGTAGCGCAGCGACTGCGCCCGGCCAAGTCGCGCGGCCGGAAGTTGGCACTATAGACAGAGGGGGCGCAGGTTGTCATGCGCCCTGTGCCAGCCGGGTAATCAGGGCATCGGTGAGCTTGGCGCTAATGGCGTAGACCGATAGCTGCGGGTTGGCACCGATGCTGGTGGGAAACAGTGAACCGTCGTGAATCGACAGGTTTTCCAGCTGGTGATGTCGGCCCAGGCTGTCGCACACCGCTTGGCGCGGGTCCTCGCCCAGCGCGCAGCCGCCCATGACGTGGGCGCTGCCAAGGCGGGTACGGAAAAGCTCCAGGCGCAGGCCATCGATCAGGGTCAGGGCCTGTTGCAGGTTGTCGACATAGCGGGCATCGCTATGTACGGGGGCTACCTGTCTCGCTCCAGCGGCGAACTGGATCTGCGCCATGCTTCGATAGGCCCGCCGCAGGCCGTCGCGCAGGTAGTCGGTGACGGGGTAGTCGAGCACAGGCGAGCCGTCGCCCCGCAGTTCCACTTCTCCCCCTTGGCTCTGCGGATGAAAACCGTCACGCAGCAACGCCAGCATGACATGGGTGTGGGGCAGGTCAGCCATGCGCTGGGCGTTCTCGGCGCCATACCCGCCCAGCAAGGTGCTGGCCAGGGCCGGGTGCAACGGTGGTACCTCCAGTTTGTAGCCCACAGGGCCGTCGGTACCGTCCTGCCACTGGAAGTGGTCGCTATAGATGGATTGCGGGGCGCCGTAATAAGGGTCGATGCGCGCGTCGAAGCGTGCTGCGCTGAAGTTCACCAAGTGCAGGAAGGTGCGTTTGCCCAGGCGCTTGTGCGGGTCGGGGGCTTGCGAGCGCAGCAGCAGGGCGGGGCTGTTGATGCCGCCGCCGGCGAGAACGAAGTGTCGGGCACGAACCGTGATCTGCCGGCCGTTGGGGTGCACTCCCTGAGCGTCGAGCGCCTGGCAGTGCAGTTGCACGATGCGTTCTCCGTTGTGTTCCAAGCGCACGGCCCGCGCCAGGTAAAGCAGCTCGCCCCCGTTGTCGAGGGTGGCCGGGATATGGGTCACCAGCATCGACTGCTTGGCGTTGACCGGGCAGCCCATGCCGCAGTAACCCAGGTTCCAGCAGCCGCGCACGTTGCGTGGGATCACCGCCCAGCGGTAGCCCAGGCTTTCGCAGCCACGGCGCAAGACGTCATTGTTGGCATTCGGGGGCACGGCCCAGGGGGTGATTCCCAGTTGTTGCTCCACACGCTCGAACCACGGCTTCAGCACGTCCTCGGCCAGCCCTTTCACGGCATGTTCCCTGGCCCAGTGCGCCAGGGTCTGGGGCGGCGTACGGAAGCTGGAAGTCCAGTTGACCAGCGTGGTACCGCCCACTGCACGGCCTTGGAGGATAGTGATGGCGCCCTCCTTGCTCATTCGCCCCAACCCTTCCTGATACAGACTGGCGTAGGCCTCATCCTCCAGCAGGTGGAAGTCGCTGCTGGTCTTGAGCGGGCCTTCTTCGATCAGCAGTACCTTGAATCCGGCTTCGGCGAGCATGTGCGCGCTGGTAGCGCCGCCCGCGCCGCTGCCGATGATGGCGATATCGGCCTGCAGGCTCAGGTCGTGCTCCAGACGCGAGCCGTCGTGGGTGATCCAGCCGCGTTCGAGGCCTTGACGAAACGGGTCGATGACAGGCATTGGCGATGCTCTTGTTGGGGGGTCAAATGTTCGGGGGGCCTGGGTAGCCGCACGCGGCCCAGGCTTCGGGCCGTTCGTACCAGGCCATCAGCAGCAGTTGCAGCAAGGATGAGTGGCCCATGCGTAGCAGGTTCAGCGAACTGTCCTGCCAGCGTTGCAGAAAGGCATTCACCTGCTGGGCGTCGGCCTGTTCCCAGCTACCCCAGATGCCTGTCAGTGGGCCGCGGGTGAGGGGCAGGCTCAGCACATCGAACAGCTGCCGGGTGAGCTTGAGCATCTCTGGCGACAATGCCGCCAACGTGTGATCGAGGCTGTGCAGCACCAGCTCCCGTGACGCTCGTGTACCCGCCAGCACCACGGGAATCAGGGCCTGAAGCACAGGCACATCGTCGTCTCGCAGCACCTGGAAGCCCGCCGCGGGCAATTGGGACGTGCAGCCGACCAGGCTGGTGGTGGCCAGAAACGCACTGGCGCCCAGGCTGAAACGCAGCAGATCGCGGCGATGCATGGGCGGCCCTCAGCGGATGAACAGCTTGTAGATCAAGCGCTGCACGGCTTTGCCATAGGGCGGGTAGATCAGTCGAGCCGTGTTCAGGCGCTGTTTGGCCAGCACTGCCTTGGCCTTGCTGAAGGTCTGAAACCCCTCCAAACCATGGTAGTGCCCCATCCCCGAGGGCCCGATACCGCCGAAGGGCAGGTCGTCCTGAGCGACATGCAGCAAGGTGTCGTTCAGGCACACTCCGCCCGAGTGGCTATGGCGCAGGACGTGCTCCTGTTCGCTGCGCTCGTAACCGAAGTAGTAAAGCGACAGCGGCCGCGGGCGCTGGTTGATGTAGCTGAGGGCGTCGTCGAGGGTGTCATAGGGCACCACAGGTAGCAGCGGGCCGAAGATTTCGTCCTGCATCACGATCATGTCGTCGTTCACACCCAGCAACAGGTGCGGCGGCAGGCGTCGGCCCTGCCGGGTTTCGTCCGGATACAGGTCGATGACCTGTGCCCCTTTGTGCCGGGCATCGTCCAGCAAGCCTTGCAGGCGTTGCAGTTGTCGCGGGTTGATGATTGCGCTGTAGTCGCGGTTGTCGGCAATCGTGGGATAGAAGCGTCGAACGGCGCGGCGGTAGGCATCGCTGAAGCCATCGAGCCGATCACGGGGCACAAGGACGTAATCAGGGGCGACGCAGGTCTGGCCAGCATTGAGGGTCTTGCCGAAGGCGATACGCTCGGCAGCGGCATCCAGCGGGACCGTGGCCGAGACGATGGCCGGTGATTTGCCGCCCAACTCAAGCGTTACCGGCGTCAGGTTGTGGGCCGCGGCCAGCATCACCTGTCGACCGATGCTGGTGGCACCGGTGAACAGCAGATGGTCGAACGGCAGGCGGGCAAAAGCCTGGGCGACCTCGACCTCTCCCAGTACCACGCTGACCAGGTCGCTGGGGAACACCCGTTCCAGCGTTGTCTTGAGGGCCAGTGCGCTGGCGGGTGTGGCCTCGCTGAGCTTGAGCATGACGCGGTTGCCCGCTGCCAGGGCGCAGGTGAGCGGCCCGATGGCAAGGAACAATGGGTAGTTCCACGGCACGATCACGCCCACTACGCCCAACGGCTGGTACAACACCTGGGCCTTGGCGGGCTGGAAGGCGAGTCCAACCTTTCGGCGGCTTGGGCGCATCCAGCCGTGCAGGTGACGCTCGGCATGGCGCAGGCCCTGTACCGAGGGCAGCAGTTCCGCCAGCAGCGTTTCATCGGCACTACGGCCGTCGAAGTCGGTGTCGATCGCCGCGACCAACCGGTCCTGGTCCGCCAGCAGAGCCTCGCGCAGGCTCTTGAGCCACTGTCGTCGCTGGGCTTCAGGGGGCATGGGGTTGCCGGCGAATGCCTGGCGCTGGGCGGCGAACGTCGCCGCCAGGTCGGTGTCGGAATTCACGGGAGGCAAGGCGATGGACGAGGACATTTCGGCTCCGGCGAGGCTGAGAGTCTCTAGAGCCTATACTCTAATTCGTACGGTGGTACGAAAATTTCAAGCGGTGATCCGCTGCAATACACCGTAATATGCCCATTAATGGAAGCCCGCAGACTGGGAGCTGAGCATGGCCCCGCGCATAAAGACCCGAGAGCGCATCGTGCAGAGCAGCCTGGAGCTGTTCAACCAGCAGGGCGAGCGCAGCGTCAGCACCAATCACATTGCTGCATTCATGGAGATTTCGCCCGGAAACCTCTATTACCACTTCCCCAACAAGCAGGCGATCATCGCCCTGTTGTTCAGCCAGTACGAAGCGCTGGTGGACAGTTTCCTACGCCCACCCCAAGGCCGTGCGGCGACGGTGGAAGACAAGCGTTTCTATCTCAAGGCATTGCTGGCGGCGATGTGGAACTACCGATTCCTGCACCGCGACCTGGAGCACCTGCTCGACAGCGACCCGGAGTTAGCCGCCCGTTACAGGCGTTTTTCCGAGCGCTGCCTGCGCCAGGGCCAGGCGATATACCGGGGCTTCGTCGATGCCGGGATCCTGACCATGGAATCGGCGCAGATCGAGTCGCTCACCATCAACGCCTGGATTGTGCTGACTTCCTGGGTGCGCTTTCTCAGCACCACTCGTGAACATTCCGCGCACCTGGGTGAAGAAGCATTCAAACGAGGTGTCTATCAGGTACTGGTGCTGGAGCTGGGGTTCGTGACCCGCGAGGCGCGCAGTGCCGTGGATGCGCTGTGCCAGGAATTCCATGTACCGTTCAACCAGGCCCTGGAGCCATGAACCAGGGCTTATCTGCCATTGTTCAGGAGACTGTCATGCCCTTAGCGCAATTGATCACCCCGCAGCAGCTGGCCGAGCGTCTGGACTCGCCCACGTTGGTGGTCCTCGATTGTCGTTTTGCCTTGGAAGATGTCGATTACGGCCAGCGCAGCTATGCCGGAGGTCATATCGCCGGGGCGCATTTCGCCGATCTGGAGCGCGATCTCAGTGGTCCGGTGACCAAGGGCAAGACGGGCCGTCATCCCTTGCCTGAGCCGCGCCGCCTGGTAGAGCGGCTGCGTGAATGGGGGATGGACAATGACAGTGAAGTGGTGCTGTACGACGATGGACCGGGTGCGTTTGCCGCGCGTGCCTGGTGGCTGCTGGCTTGGCTGGGCAAGCGCGATGGCGTGTTCATCCTCGACGGTGGGCTCAAAGCGTGGCACGCCGCGCACCTGCCATTGAGCCTGGATCCTCCGCCCAAGCGCCAAGGGACCTTCACCGGCGAGCCGGACATGAAGTTGCTGATCGACGCCGGGCATCTGGCCAAGCGCTTGGGGAGCCCGGACCTGACCCTGCTGGATGCCCGGGCCTTGCCACGTTTTCGTGGTGAGGTGGAGCCGATCGACCCCGTCGCGGGGCACATTCCAGGGGCGCAATGTGCGGCCTTTACCGACAACCTGGGGGCGGATGGACGATTCTTGCCGGCAGAGCAGCTCAAGCAGCGCTATGCCGAGAAACTGGCGGGGCGTGAACCTGATCAGCTGGTGGCTTATTGCGGGTCGGGCGTAACGGCGTGCCACAACCTGTTCGCGCTGGCGTTGGCGGGGTATCCGTTGGGACGGTTGTATGCGGGGTCTTGGAGCGAATGGATCAATGACCCCGAACATGGCGTCGCTACAGGGGAGTGAGTCATCGGTTGCCGGGACTGTCGCCGGCAATGGCGCTACAGGCCTTCGACCAGCCACTGCGGAATCCGGCGCTCAAGGTAGTAACCCGGATTTCGCAGGCTGCCGTCGACGAACCCCACGTGACCGCCACGGTGGTGTAACTCGAAGTGCGTTTGTGGCGCGAGTTCTTCGAGCCCAGGCAGGCTGTGGCTGGACACGAATGGGTCGTCGCTTGAGTGGATGATCAGCGTCGGAGTCCGGTTGGCGCCCAGAAAGTAGCGGCTCGATGAGCGCCGATAGTAATCGTGTGCGTCCTTGAACCCGTTCAGCGGCGCGGTAACCTTACCGTCAAAGTCCCAGAAAGTGCGCAGGTTGCGCAGCGGTCCGAGCCGCGCCAACGCCTCAAGCCCTTCATCATGGCCACGGTCGCGGAAGTGTTTCTGCTTTTGCAGCACATAGGCGAGCATTTCCCGCATGAAATGTGCCTGGTAGACCTTCGAGAAGCCCTGCCCGATGCGGTCGGCGCACTGGTCCAGGCGAAACGGCACCGACACTGCCACCGCCGCCTCCAGCCCGCTGGCTGCGCCACTTTCGCCCAGGTACTTGAGCAATACATTGCCGCCGAGCGAATAGCCCACTGCGAACAGCGGCGAAAGCGGACGCTGGGCCCGCAGGTGCGCGACGATCTCGGCAAGGTCTTCACTGGCGCCTGAATGGTAGCTGCGCGGCAACAGGTTCGGCTCGCCCGAACAGCCTCGCCAGTTCACCGCCACGCTGGCCCAGCCACGCGCTTGCAGGGCACCCTGCAAGCCTTTGACATAGGGTGAGTGGGAGGACCCGGTCAGTCCATGCAGTACCAGTACCAGGGGGGCATCCGGCTGGTGCGGTCCATGCCAGTCAAGATCGATGAAGTCGCCGTCGGCCAGCCACAAGCGTTCACGGTCGCGTGGGAGCTCGGGCAGCTTGCGCCAAAGCGGCCCCCACAACGTCTGCAAATGAGGGTTGGACAGGCCGGCGGCCGGGCGGAAAGTGACGTTGAGGCTTGGCATGCTGGGCGGCTCGTGATGTGCCCACCTAGATTGCCATGAAACACCGCGACTGTATCTGCACTATTGGTCGGTGGACGGAAGATCGGGCAAGGGGCGTTGATCGGCGGTGGGGCCGACACTCACGAACACCCGGCGCGACCATTCGAGCCGGGTTTGCAACACCGCTCGAACCGCTTCCGGGGTCACTGCCTGCAGCTGCTCGATATAGAGGTTGGTGTGGTTGGCGGGCTGACCGTGTCGGGCTGCCCCGGCCAGGAGCGCGGCCAGTGTCTGGTTACCTGCCACGGCGCTCATGAACCGGCCGGCCAACTGATTTCTGGCTAGTTCGAGCTCCGCAGCGGTCGGCCCTTGAGCAATGAACGTTTCCAAGAGTTCTGCGACAAGTGACTGGGAGGCAGTGATGTAGGCCGAGGCGATTTCCCACTCGATGTTCAGCAATCCACCTGCTTCATGCGGCGTCAGCCGGCTGCTTGCGCCATAGGTCAGGCCACGTTTCAGGCGCAGTTCCCGGAGCAGCCTGGAATCCACCCCAGCCCCCAGCACTTCGCTTGCCAGTACAAGGGCCGGATAATCAGGGTCGTCTGGTCGAACGCTCATTGGGATGGCCAGCACCATCGCATTGCTGGCCCCCGCCAGCTCGACGTGTATCGTCTTGCTCGCAACCTGCGGCACCTCGGGAAGCTGAGCGGCTGCCCAGCCCTGAGGCAGTGCCTGGGTGATGCGCTGGACGATGGCTTCTGCTTGCTCACGGGTCAGGTCACCGACCATGGCGACACAGAGATTGTTGGCGCTGTAGGCGCGTCGATGAAAAGCCACCAGCTGATCGACAGTCGTCGTTTCGATGCCTTCTGGCGTAGTGCCCAGGGGATTGCCATAGGGGTGCCCGGCAAATAGATAGCGGTTGGCTTCCAATCGGGTGCGTAGCTGCGGCGTGGTGTGGCGCGATGCCTGGTAGGGAAGCAATTGCCCTTTCATTTTTGCTAACTCCGCAGAGGCGAAGGCGGGACTGGCGACCAGGGAGGTGAACAGTTCGATTGCCGGGTCGAGGACCTGCTCGGCGGTCAGGCAGCGCAGGGATACGCTCGAATGTTCGAGGCGGATGCTTGTCTTGACTTGCGCGCCCAGGCGCTCGATCTGGCTGGCGTACTGCGTGGCATCCAGCGCGGTGGTTCCCTTGTCGAGCATGTGCAGCGTCAAGGCGGCAACACCTGAAGTATCTCCATCGAGCGAGGTGCCTGCGTTGAAGTAGAGCATGAGGTCGACCATGGGCAGTTCAGGGCGGCGCACGAACCGTACTTGGGTGCCACTCTGCGTCCGCCAGGCTTGGACCTGGATGCGAATATCATCGAAATGGCTGAAATCCCGCCCTTGCACCGATTGCAGCGCAGTTGCATTCGAGTCGTTCATGGGCGCTCTTCCTCTTTCATGTAAGTAACGGTCAGCCGTTCATGGCTCAGGTAGCGATGGGCCACAGCTCGTACGTCTTCCGCAGTGACGCTTTGCAGAATCTCGGCCTCCCGGTCGAGCGAATGCGGATCGAGGCCGCTGGCGGCCATCTGGCCAATCGCACCGGCTTGCTCGCCGATGTCGTCACGGCCGAAGACGGTGTTCGCCAGCAGCCTTGCCTTTGCCCTCGAGATCTCCCGTGCCGTCGCGGGTGTTTGCCTGAGCAGCTCGATCTGCGCCCAGACGTGCTCCATCGCCTGTTCCGGCGAGGCCTGTTGCGGATTGTTGAAGAAGTAGAACGTGAGCAGGCTGTCACCTCGCAGCACATGCAAGTACTGCGAGCCCTTCGCATGCAGAATGTCGCGTTCGCGCATCAGACGTTGAACAAGGCGCGCGCCTCTGCCCTCGGTGAGCAGTTCGGGAATCAGCCGCAGGGCCAAGGCTTCGAGGTCGGAAGCGGCGGTCGACTGGCTCGGCACATTGAACGCCATGATCAGACCTTCACGCAGGCGAGGCAGGGTGATGGTCTGTGTGCGATGAACGGATGCGGTGGCTGGCTTCGGTCGTGCCTTGCTGGGCAGGCGGTTGGCGGGAATTGCACCGAAATAGTGCTCGACCCACCCGCGTAACCGATCCGATGTCGTGTCGCCGACGACCACCAGCGTTGCGTTGTTTGGGTGATACCAGCTCTGGTACCAGGTTCGGACAGCATCAGCGGTCATGTCGGCCAGATCCGGGGCGCGGCCGATGATGGGCGTGGCGTAAGGACCGCCCTGCAGCGCCAGTGTGTCGGCTTGCTCCAGAGCCTGAGCGAGGGGGCTGTTGTCCACTCGGGTGCGGCGCTCCGCCTTGACCACTTCGAGCTCGCGGTCGAAGGCCGCTGGTTCGAGCGTGGCGCTGGCCATGGAGTCCGCCATGGCCTCCAGAACGACTTCCAGGCGATTGCTGGGCAGGGTGACGGGAAAGTAGGTGGCGTCGTGCGTGGTGGCGGCGTTCGGTGACCCGCCGAGCGTGCTGATCAGCTTCGAGTATTGGCCGCCAGCAAGCTTGCTGCTGCCTTCGAACATCAAGTGTTCCAGCAGGTGAGACAGCCCGGAATGACCTGGCGGCTCGTAGCTGGCACCCACGTGGTACCAAAGCTGGGCGCTAACCAAGGGGGCACGGTGGTCCTCACGCAGATAGACCACCAGTCCGTTGGCTAGGACGAAATGCTGCAGCGGTGGCGCGCTGGTGGCAGCGGTGGATGTCAGAGTGGCCATGACCGAGTTGCTCCTGTGTGAAAGTCGAAACAGGAGCAGCTTGTTTGAATGGGGAGGCCCGTCTGCGTTACTTACTTATGGCGACGGGCCACAGGCCTCAGCCTCGCTGCCATAGGGCGTAATGCACCTGGCCGGTTTTCTTCTCTCGGTGCAGGCGCCAGTTGGCAGGCAATTGCAGGGTCGACGGGGCAGCTTCGCTCTCGGTATAGATCCACGCCTGTTCGCGCAGCCAGTTGCCTTGTTCCAGCAGATTGCAGGCGTTTGCCAGCAGGTCCTGGTGGAAGGGCGGGTCGAGAAACACCACATCGAACTGCTGCTTGGTCGGGCCTTGCAGGTAGCGCAGGGCGTCGGTCTGCAGGATCTGCCCGCGTGGGCAGCGCAGGATCTCCAGGTTGTTCTTCAGATTGCTGATGGCTGCCGGGTTGCTGTCCAGTGCCACGGCATCCTCCGCGCCACGGGACAAAGCTTCCAGTACCAAGGCGCCACTGCCGGTGAAGGCATCCAGCACCCGGGCGCCTTCGATGTAGGGCGCCAGCCAGTTGAACAGGGTTTCACGTACCCGGTCGGTGGTGGGGCGCAGGCCATCGCCTTCAGGTACCGCCAGGCGCCGGCTGCGCCACTCGCCGGCGATGATGCGCAGGTAGCCCTGGCCCTTGCTTTGGCCCTGGTTGGGGCGGGCGGGTGGGGTGGGTCTTGGCATTAATGCTCCGGTACGCCGAGCGGTGGCTCGGCGGGTTTATCAGTGGGGGCCGGCAGCGGCTTCTGCGCCACTTTCGGGCCAGCGGTGACGATGACCAATTTGTCGGCCGACAGGTGTTTGTTCATGGCCGCCTTGACCTGCTCGACGGTCAGGGCCTGGGACTGCTGCATGAAGTCCTCCAGCCAAGTCAGGGGCAAGTTGTAGAAACCGATAGCACCCAACTGGCCAACGATGCTCGCGTTGCTGGCGTTGGACAGTGGGAAACTGCCGGCCAGTTCGCGCTTGGCGTCATCCAGTTCCTGCTGCGTCGGACCGTTTTTCAGGTATTCGGCAAGGATGTCCTGGACCAGCTTTAGGGTGCCCTCGCTGAGTTCGGCGCGGGTTTGCAGGTTGATCATGAAGGGGCCGCGTACCTGCATTGGGCTGAACACGGAGTAGACCCCGTAGGTCAGGCCGCGCTTCTCGCGCACTTCGCTCATCAACCGGGTGCCGAAGGCCCCTCCGCCGAGGATCTGGTTGCCCAACGAAAGGGCTGGCCAGTCCGGGTCCTGACGGTCGATGCCCAGTTCGGCCAGCATCAGGTGAGTCTGCTTGGATGGGAAGTCGATATGGGTCAACCCAGCCTTGGGCTCCGCAGGCTCGGCGGGTTTCGCCAGCGCGGGGCCCTTGGGCAGGGCCGAGGACACTTGTTCGGCGATGGCTTCGGCCTCGCTGCGGCTGAGGTCGCCAACCAGGGCTATGACCGCGTTACCGGCGGTATAGGCCTTGGCATGGAAGGCGCGAAGCTGTTCCAGCGTGATACCGGGCACGCTCTGTGCCGTACCGTCGCTGGGGTGAGCATACGGGTGGTCACCATAGAGCTTGGCGAACAGGGCCTTGCCGGCGATCTTGCCAGGGTTCTGCTTTTCGTACTCGAAACCGGCCAGCAGCTGGTTCTTGATGCGCTTGAGAGCCTCTTCGGGGAAGGTCGGCTTGCCCGCCACTTCGGCGAACAGCTTGAGTGCAGGGTCACGCTTGTCCTTGGCACTCAGGCTGCGCAGCGAGGCCACTGCCATGTCGCGGTAGGAACCATTGCCAAAGTCCGCGCCCAGTCCCTCGAAGCCTTCGGCGATGGCGGTCACGTCCTTGCCGGCCACGCCTTCGTTGAGCATGGCGTTGGTCAGGGCGGCCAGGCCAGGGGTGTCGCCATCCTGGCTGCTGCCGGCGGCGAAGGTCACGCGCAGGTCGAACATGGGCAGCTCGCGGGCTTCGACGAACAGCACGCGGGCGCCTTCGGCGGTGGTCCAGTTCTGGATGTTCAGCTGACGCCGGCTTGGCGCCTTGCCGTCCAGATCGGCCAGCGATTGCAGGGTGTTTGCAGGGCGCGCCGCAGGAGGCTCTGCCTCGGACTGGGCCGGGCGCGCCAGGACAGCGGCCACCGCCACTACCAAGGCAATGATGCCCGTACCGATCAGCGTGTAGCGTGGTGCGCTGCGATCACTCATGAGCGGACTCCTCAGGCAGTACGTGGGCAACGCTCAGGCGTTCGCGGGTGAAATAAGTGCGTGCGGCGTTCTGCAGGTCTTGCGGTGTCACGCGCTTGAGCTCGTCCAGTTCGCTGTCGATCAGCTTCCAGGACAAGCCAACGGTCTCCAGCTGACCAATGGTGGTGGCCTGGCTGCTGATTGAATCGCGGTCGTAGACCAGACCGGCGATGACCTGGGCACGTACGCGCTCCAACTCTTCGGCGCTGGGCGGAGTGGTCTTGAGCTCGTCGAGCAGTTGCCAGATGCCTTTTTCCACTTCTTCGAGCGTTTTCTGCTTCTGCACGTTCGGAGTAGCCGAGATCAGGAACAGGCTGTCGCCGCGTGTGAAGGCGTTGTAGCTGGACGACGCGCCGGCGACCAACTCCTGGCCACGCTCCAGGCGTGCCGGCATGCGCGCGCTGTAGCCGCCGTCGAGCAGGGCCGAGATCAGGCGCAGGGCATGTACGGTGCGCGGGTCCTTGGCGGTGGCCAATCCAGGCACGTTGAACCCGTAGATCAGGCTTGGCAGTTGGGTGCGTACGTGCAGGGTCAGCTGGCGGTAGCCTGGTTTGGCCAACTCCAGCGGCAGCTTGGCCGATGGCACGGTGCGCTTGGGGATGCTGCCGAAATACTTCTGTGCCAGGCCCTTGACCTCATCGGCGGTGACATCGCCCACCACTACCAGGGTGGCGTTGTTCGGGGCGTACCAGGATTCGTACCAATGGCGGAGCTCCTCGACCTTCATGCGTTCGAGGTCGGCCATCCAGCCGATGGTCGGGGTGTGATAGCCGCTGGCCGGATAGGCCATGGCGCGAAACAGCTCGAACGCCTTCGAACTGGGTTGATCGTCGGTGCGCAGGCGGCGTTCTTCCTTGATGACCTCGATTTCGCGTGCGAACTCGTCGGCGGGCAGGCGCAGACTGGCCAGGCGGTCGGCTTCCAGCTCCATGGCCACCGGCAGCCGATCGCGGGCAAGTACCTGGTAGTAGGCGGTGTAGTCGTCGCTGGTGAAGGCGTTTTCCTCGGCACCGAGGTCCCGCAGGATGCGCGAGGCCTCGCCGGGTCCGATCTTGGCGCTGCCTTTGAACATCATGTGTTCGAGGGCATGGGACAAGCCGGTCTGGCCCGGTGTCTCGTAGCTGGAGCCAACCTTGTACCAGATCTGCGAGACCACCACCGGGGCGCGATGGTCCTCGCGAACGACCACTTTCAGGCCGTTGTCGAGGATGAACTCGTGGGTGGGTTGCACATCGGCGGCCAGGGCCGCGAGGGGCAGGCAGAGCGTGCCGAGCAACAGGCCAGCGGCGCGGCGGGCTAGAGCATTCATACGGTGTTTAACCTGTTCGGCGGCCTGCTGGGTTTAGCGTCAGTAGGCCAGGAGGTGCTAGGATACTGATCCGGTTGCCTGGCGACCATGCCTGTCGCCGTTCTGGCCTGCAGGACCTACGACAAAACATTGCGCATGAACCAGCCGGATTCAAAATAGTCTGTTCTGCGTTTAGAGAATTCCCGATGCGCCAAGTGCTGGCCCATCGCTACCCTGAGATAGCCGTCTTCCATGTTTGGTTCCAACGACGACAAAAAAGCGCCGGCCGAGGCTGGCGAGAAAAAAGGCCTGTTCAGCTGGTTTCGCAAGAAGCCGCAGCAACCTGTCGCCGAACAGCCACAAACGCCTGAGCCTCAAGCGCAGGAGCCGCAGGCCGCCGAGCCGGTAGCACCGCAGCCCGCCGTCGAGCAGCCTCCGGTCGCTCCGGTCGCTCCGGTCGAGCCGGTCGCTCCGGTCGAGCCGGTGTTGCCCGTGGTCGAAGCGTCCGTGCCCGAGCCGGTAGCGTCCCAACCGCTGCAGGCTCCGCAACCTGAGCCTGTGGCTTCCCAGCCCCTGCAAGCCGCGACGCCCGAGCCGGTCGCCTCCATGCCGCTGCAAGCGGCGCCAGTAGAGACTGCGCAGCCGGACGAGCCCGCGGCTCCGGTCAGCAACCTGGTGCTGCCGGTTGCCGAAGAACCTGTGGCCTTGGTCCCGGACCTCGAACCGAAGGCGCCACCAGCCATCCCGGTGCGCCCCGCTGCGCAAACCCTGGCGCCTGCTGCCCCGGTCGCGGCTCCCGTGCCTGCATCTGCCCCGGCTCCGGTTGCGACCCCAGCACCAACGCCTGTCGAGCCCGAGCCCACCCCGGTCGTCGTCGAACAGTCCAAGCCAGGCTTCTTCGCTCGCCTCAAGCAGGGGCTGTCGAAGACCAGCGCCAGCATCGGCGAAGGCATGGCCAGCCTGTTCCTGGGCAAGAAGGCGATCGACGACGACCTGCTCGATGAGATCGAAACCCGCCTGCTGACCGCCGACGTGGGTGTCGAAGCCACCTCGACCATCGTTCAGAACCTTACCCAGAAGGTCGCCCGCAAGCAGCTGGCTGACGCCGATGCACTGTACAAGTCGTTGCAGGAAGAGCTGGCCGCCCTGCTGCGTCCGGTCGAGCAACCGCTGAAAGTCCAGGCCCAGAACAAACCCTACGTGATCCTCGTGGTCGGCGTGAACGGTGCGGGCAAGACCACCACCATCGGCAAGTTGGCCAAGAAGCTGCAGCTCGAAGGCAAGAAGGTCATGTTGGCCGCCGGCGATACCTTCCGCGCCGCCGCTGTGGAGCAGCTGCAGGTATGGGGTGAGCGCAACCAGATTCCGGTGATCGCGCAGCACACCGGCGCTGATTCGGCTTCGGTGATTTTCGACGCCGTGCAGGCCGCCAAGGCCCGTGGCGTCGATGTGTTGATCGCCGATACCGCGGGCCGCTTGCACACCAAGGACAACCTGATGGAGGAGCTGAAGAAGGTCCGTCGGGTGATTGGCAAGCTCGACGCCGAGGCGCCACACGAGGTGCTGCTGGTACTCGATGCCGGCACCGGACAGAACGCTATCAGCCAGGCCAAGTACTTCAATCAGAGCGTCGAACTGACCGGCCTGGCATTGACCAAGCTGGACGGCACCGCCAAGGGTGGGGTGATTTTCGCCCTGGCCAAGCAGTTCAACATTCCGATCCGCTTCATTGGTGTCGGTGAAGGCATCGACGACCTGCGCACCTTCGAGGCTGAACCCTTCGTCAAAGCCTTGTTCGCCGAGCGAGAGCACCCATGATCCGATTCGAGCAGGTTGCCAAGCGCTATCCCAATGGCCATGTCGGCTTGCATGAGCTGAGTTTCCGGGCGCGCCGGGGCGAGTTCCTGTTCGTCACGGGCCACTCGGGCGCGGGCAAGAGCACCTTGCTGCGCCTGCTGCTGGCCATGGAGCGTCCGACCAGCGGCAAGCTGATGCTGGCAGGCCAGGACCTGGGCCAGATCAGCAACTCGCAGATCCCGTTCCTGCGCCGGCAGATCGGCGTGGTGTTCCAGAACCACCAGTTGTTGTTCGATCGCACGGTATTCAACAACATCGCATTGCCGCTGCAGATTCTCGGGTTGTCCAAGGCCGAGATCGCCAAGCGCGTGGACTCGGCGCTGGAGCGTGTGTCACTGACTGACAAGGGCGAGCTGTTCCCAGCCGACCTGTCTACCGGTCAGCAACAGCGCGTGGGGATCGCCCGCGCCATCGTCCACCAGCCAGCCTTGCTGCTGGCCGACGAACCTACCGGTAACCTCGACCCACGTCTGGCCGCGGAAATCATGGGGGTGTTCGAGGACATCAACCGCCTGGGCACCACAGTTTTGATCGCCAGCCATGACCTGGCACTGATCGCGCGCATGCGCCACCGCATGCTGACCCTGCAGCGCGGTCGTTTGATCGGCGATGGGGAGGCCGGGCAATGAGCACTACACGTACACCGAAGGTGTCCGAACGGGTCGCACCCAAGGCTGCTGACCCTGCGCCAGCGAAGAAAAAGCCCGGCGAACACGACGATGACGGTCCGGATTTCCGCACCCTGCTGCACGCCTGGCTGGAAAGCCACCGCGCCAGCCTGGCCGACAGCCTGCGCCGCCTGGGCAAACAGCCGATCGGTAGCTTCTTCACCTGCCTGGTGATGGCCGTGGCATTGAGCATGCCCATGGGCTTGTCGCTGCTGTTGAAGAACGTCGAAAAACTGGGTGGCTCCTGGCAGCGTGCAGCGCAGATTTCGCTGTACCTCAAGCTGGATGCCGGCAGCAAGGCGGGGGAAGCCCTGCGTGACGATATCAAAGCCATGCCTGGGGTGGCCGATGCCCAGTATGTCAGTCGGGAGCAGGCGCTCGAGGAGTTCCAGCAGCAGTCCGGGCTGGGCGAGGCGCTGCGCGAGCTGCCCGACAACCCGCTTCCGGGCGTGGTGGTGGTGACCCCGACCGAAGTCGACAAGCCTGCTCTGGAGGCCCTGCGCCAACGTCTGTCCGAACTGCCTCGGGTCGAGGTGGCGCAGCTTGACCTGGTGTGGGTCGAGCGTCTGGCGGCGATCCTCAAGCTCGGCGACCGATTCGTCTTTGGCCTGGCCGTCATGCTGATTTCTGCGCTGCTGTTAGTAATCGGTAACACAATTCGACTACATATTGAAAACCGTCGGGTCGAGATCGAAGTGATCAAGCTGGTCGGCGGCACCGACAGCTACGTACGCCGGCCTTTCCTCTACATGGGCGCCCTGTACGGGCTGGGTGCGGGCCTGCTGGCCTGGGGCATACTGGCTTTCGGCCTGAATTGGCTGAACGAGGCCGTTGTAGGGCTCTCCGGGCTGTATGGCAGTGATTTCGCGCTGGGGGGTGTGCCAGCGTCCGATGGTTTTTCGCTCTTGATTGGTGCGGTACTGTTGGGGTATATCGGTGCATGGATCGCGGTGGCCCGCCATTTGAACGAGCTGGCGCCACGATAGTTTTTTCGTGCCAGCATTGACATTTTTTTCATTTTGGAACTTGTACCGTCGTTCCGGGTCAATGTTGGCAGCGCTCACAAGGCGCGAGTTTTGAAAGTCGGAGGTTCTTGAATGACCACATCGTTGCAACCTGCCTATGCCCTGGTTCCTGGTGCAAACCTGGAAGCCTACGTGCACACGGTCAACAGCATTCCACTGCTGACTGTCGAGCAGGAGCGTGATCTGGCCGAGCGTCTCTACTATGAGCAGGATCTTGAGGCCGCTCGGCAAATGGTGATGGCCCACCTGCGTTTCGTGGTACACATCGCCCGTAGCTATGCCGGTTACGGGTTGGCCCAAGCTGACCTCATCCAGGAAGGCAACGTCGGCCTGATGAAGGCAGTCAAGCGCTTCAATCCGGAAATGGGCGTGCGCTTGGTATCGTTCGCGGTGCACTGGATCAAGGCAGAGATCCACGAATTCATCCTGCGCAACTGGCGCATCGTCAAGGTGGCGACCACCAAGGCCCAGCGCAAGCTGTTCTTCAACCTGCGCAGCCAGAAGAAGCGTCTGGCCTGGCTGAACAACGATGAAGTTCATCGTGTGGCCGAGAGCCTGGGTGTCGAGCCGCGTGAAGTGCGCGAGATGGAAAGCCGCCTGAGCGGCCAGGACATGGCGTTCGATCCAGCGGCCGAAGCCGACGATGACAGCGCCTTCCAGTCGCCTGCGCATTATCTGGAAGACCACCGTTACGACCCGGCTGTGCAGCTGGAGGATGCCGACTGGAGTGACAACTCCACCAGCAACCTGCACGAAGCCCTGCAAGGCCTGGACGAACGTAGCCGCGACATTCTCTACCAGCGCTGGCTGGCCGAGGAAAAAGCGACCTTGCATGAATTGGCGGACAAGTACAGCGTGTCGGCGGAGCGGATTCGCCAGCTGGAAAAGAACGCGATGAACAAGGTCAAGGCATTGATCACCGTCTGATCAAGCCTGGTTGCAGCGAAAAGCCGCTGTCCCGAGGAGGGGCAGCGGTTTTTTTTGTGTGTTCGGATCCTGCCAATCGGCTTACGGCCTGCGGGAAGCGTCCAGCTGCATCAGGTAGCTGGGTCCGCCCAGCTGGCTCATCTGGCGGCGAATCCACCCGGCTCGGCTGGCCACATAGGCGCTCGGCCGGCTGGCGCTCCATTTGAGAGGGCTGGGCAGCACTGCGGCCAGTTGCGCGGCCTGCTGGCGGCTCAAGCGGCTGGCGTCGACGCCAAAGTGGTAGCGCGCCGCAGCCTGGGCGCCGAATACGCCTTTGCCCCATTCGGCGCTGTTCAGGTAGACCTCCAGGATTCGCTCCTTGGACCAGAACAATTCGATCAGCGCTGTAAACCAAGCCTCCAGCCCTTTGCGCAGCCAACTGCGCCCGGACCACAGGAACAGGTTCTTGGCGACTTGCTGCGTCAGGGTGCTCGCCCCGCGAATATTGCCGCCACGCTCGTTGTAGGCCAGCGCTGCCTGTATGGCGGGAATGTCGAAGCCCCAATGGCTGGCGAACTTCTGGTCCTCGCCGGCAATGACCGCCACTTTGAGCTCATCGGAAATCCTATCCCATGGCTCCCAGTCACGCTGCAGGTCGATGGGTTCGCCATTGAACCAGGACTGGACCTTGCGTTCGACCATCAACGCCGTGCCTGGCGGCGGTACCCAGCGAAACACCAGCACCAGCACGACACTGCCGGCGGCGAACCAGAGCAGGGCGCGGGCGAAGCGGCGAAGGAAGGATGACAGCATGGTGATAGCTTGGCCGGACCGGTGGAACGGGCCATTATACAGACCCGATACAAGGAGTCGTCCCATGCTTCGCAGCTTCCTGATGCTCGCTGCCTTTTTCGGCTTTACCGGTGTCGCCCTGGGCGCATTCGCCGCGCACGGGTTGAAAAGCCGCCTGACGGCTGACTATTTGTCGGTCTTCCAGACTGGCGTCACCTACCAATTGGTGCATGCCCTGGCGATCCTTGGCGTGGCCGTGCTCTCGGCGCACCTGCCAGGGCGTCTGGTGGGTTGGGCGGGCGGTCTGTTCGCTGTGGGTATCCTGTTGTTTTCCGGCAGCCTGTATGTGCTTACCCTGAGTGGGTTGGGCAAACTGGGCATGATCACCCCCATCGGCGGTCTGTGCTTTCTCGCCGGTTGGCTGTGCCTGGGCCTGGCAGCCTGGCGTTTGGGTTGACCGAACGGTCCACTCTCACGACTAATGGTGTCCGCCGGCCTTGGGTTGAAGCGTCGATCAGCGCTAGAATGCGGGCCCCCAAAGCACAATGGTGGCCGTGCGCATGCGCATTCAACTGAACGGTGAACCTTACGAACTGCCCGCTGGCGAGAGCGTCGCGGCCCTGCTGACCCGCCTGGAACTGGCTGGGCGCCGGGTAGCGGTGGAACTCAACCTGGATATCGTGCCGCGTAGCCAGCATGACACCACGCTGCTCAATGACGGCGACCAGGTCGAAGTGGTCCACGCCATCGGTGGTGGTTAAGCCCGGTTTGGCAATTCACCTGCAAGTCCCGCAACCTTTTCCCGAGGAACAACGATGAGCAACGTTCGTAGCGACAAGCCTTTCACTCTGGCCGGACGTACTTTCCAGTCGCGCCTGCTGGTCGGTACCGGCAAGTACCGTGACATGGAAGAAACCCGCCTGGCCATCGAGGCCTCGGGTGCCGAAATCGTCACCGTCGCCGTGCGTCGCACCAACCTCGGCCAGAACCCAGGTGAGCCGAATCTGCTCGACGTGCTGCCACCGGATCGCTACACCATCCTGCCGAACACCGCTGGTTGCTACGACGCGGTAGAAGCCGTGCGCACCTGCCGCCTGGCGCGCGAACTGCTCGATGGCCACAACCTGGTCAAGCTGGAAGTGCTGGCGGACCAGAAGACCCTGTTCCCCAACGTGATCGAAACCCTCAAGGCCGCTGAAGTGCTGGTCAAGGACGGTTTCGACGTGATGGTCTACACCAGCGACGACCCGATCATCGCTCGCCAGCTGGCCGAAGCCGGCTGCATCGCGGTGATGCCGCTGGCTGGCCTGATCGGCACCGGCCTGGGTATCTGCAACCCTTACAACCTGCAGATCATCCTGGAAGAGTCCAAGGTTCCCGTGCTGGTCGATGCCGGTGTAGGCACTGCATCCGATGCCACCATCGCCATGGAAATGGGCTGCGAAGCTGTGCTGATGAACTCGGCCATCGCCCATGCCCAGCAACCGGTACTGATGGCTGAAGCCATGAAGCATGCCATTGTCGCGGGTCGGATGGCTTACCTCGCCGGGCGTATGCCGAAAAAACTCTATGCCAGCGCCTCTTCGCCGCTGGAAGGTCTGATCAAGTAAGAGCCCCTGATGACTGAATCGCAAGATACGCCGAGCACTGCTGACGGCGAAGCGCGCCCCCACCGCCGCATCAAGAGTTTCGTGATGCGCGCCGGGCGCATGACCGAAGGCCAGCAACGCGGCCTGGACCAGGGTGGCCCGTTGTTCATCCTGCCGCTGGCCGACAGCCCTGTGGACTACGACCAGGTGTTCGGCCGCTCGGCCCCGCGCACCCTCGAAATCGGCTTCGGCATGGGGCATTCCCTGCTGGAAATGGCTGCCGCTGCCCCTGAGCAGGACTTCATCGGTGTCGAAGTGCACCGTCCCGGTGTTGGCGCGTTGCTCAACGGCGTGCTGACCCAGGGCCTGAAGAACCTGCGGGTGTATGACTGCGATGCCATCGAAGTGCTCAACCGTTGCGTGGCCGACAACAGCCTCGACCGCCTGATGCTGTTCTTCCCCGACCCGTGGCACAAGGCGCGCCATCACAAGCGGCGCATCGTGCAGCTGGAGTTCGCCGAGCTGGTGAGGCGCAAGCTCAAGCCGGGTGGCGTGTTCCACATGGCCACCGACTGGGAACCGTACGCTGAGTACATGCTGGAAGTGATGAGCGCTGCACCGGGTTACCGCAACCAGGCCACCGATGGTGCCTACATTCCTCGTCCGCCAGAACGTCCGATCACCAAGTTCGAGCGCCGTGGTGAGCGCTTGGGGCACGGGGTTTGGGACTTGAAGTTCGAGAAGGTGGATTGATCGGCTGTTTCAGCCTTCATCTGCTGGCACTTGTAGGAATACAGGCGAAAAAACCGCCTTGAGAGAGGCGGTTTATGCAAGCGAAGGGACTGAGTATTCTTCGCTCAAGGAACTCACTGAAAACGCCCACTTGGCAACATCATCCTAGGCAGCCTAGGGTCAACGCTCAGAAACTTCCCGCAGAGCGTGTGTCTGGGGACCGTTTTGGCAGGTTCTAGCCCCGGCGATCAGCCACCACGCCAATCAATACCAGCACCACCAGAAGTACCGGTGCCAGCGCATAGTTGTTGAACTGGCCAAGCCCTTTCACCACCCATGGCGTGGCGTAGATCAGCGCCGCGCCGCTGCCAATCATCACCAGCAAGGCCATGAACGGCACACGCAGAGCGCCAGCCAGACCGCCCAGGCGTTGTTCCACCCAGCCTTTGATATCGGTGCCAAACAGCACCAGCAGGCAGCCTACCAGCGCCAGGGAGATTTCCGACAGGTTGCTGCGGCTCCAGCGAGAAACGGTCGCGAGCAGATCAAGTACCAGATCCATGGGTCATCCTTAGGTCAAGAAATACTGCAGCAGGTCATTGAGGAACAACTGGCCCCGCGGCGTGGCCACCAGTCGATCCGGTTCGACCTGCAAAAGGCCCTTTTGTTCGGCGGCGCTACGCGCATCGGCCAGCTGTTCCAGCGGCAGGCCGGTGCGCTGGGTGAACAGCTCGGCTTCAACGCCCTGGGTCAGGCGCAGGGCGTTCATCAGGAACTCGAACGGCAACTCGTCGGCTGGCAGTAGCTTCTCGCCGGCCTTGAACGGTTTGGCCAGGTTCAGGTAGTCCTTGGGCAGCCGGGTTTTCCAGGTTCGCAGGATGCGTCCGTCGGCGAAGGTCAGCTTGCCATGGGCACCTGCACCAATGCCGATGAAGTCGCCAAAGCGCCAGTAGTTGAGGTTGTGTCTGGCCGGTCGGCCCGGCTGGGCATAGGCGGACACCTCGTACTGGGCGAAGCCATTGCTGGCCATCAGGGCCTGGCCTGCCTCCTGGATATCCCAGAGAATGTCATCTTCCGGTAACTCGGGCGGCTGGTTCCAGAACACCGTGTTCGGCTCGACAGTCAACTGGTACCACGACAGGTGCGTCGGCCCCAGGTCGATGGCCTGGCGCAGATCGCCCAGTGCGTCTTCCAGCGACTGGTCAGGCAAGCCGTGCATCAGGTCCATGTTGAAGTTGTCGAAGCCTGCAGCCCGTGCCATGCCGGCAGCGCGGATCGCTTCATCGCCATTGTGGATACGCCCCAGTGCTTCGAGCTTGGCCGGCTGGAAGCTTTGCACACCGATGGACAGGCGGTTGATCCCGGTCTGTCGGTAAGCCTTGAACTTCTCCTGCTCGAAGGTGCCTGGGTTGGCCTCCAGGGTGATTTCGATATCCGCCGCGAACGGAATGCGCCGCTCGACGCCACGCAGAAGGCGGCCTAGGGCGTTGGCGCTGAACAGGCTTGGGGTGCCGCCGCCGAAGAAGATCGAGCTGATTGGACGGCCTTGTACCGCCACCAACTCCTGGTCGAGATCGGTCAGCAGTGCGTCGACATAGGCTTCTTCCGGCAAATCAGGCCCGGCAGCGTGGGAGTTGAAGTCGCAGTAAGGGCATTTACGTACACACCATGGAATATGGATGTACAGCGCCAGCGGCGGTAGCACGGCGAAACCCGCCGCACCCGGCAGGTGCGGTCGGGTGGACAGCGTATCGGTCATGCCAGGCCCAGACGTTGACGCAGCAGGGCCATGGCGCGGGCGCGGTGGCTAAGCTGGTTCTTCTCTACAGGAGGCAGTTCGGCGCTCGAACAGTTGCGCTCCGGCACCCAGAACAGCGGGTCGTAGCCAAACCCATGTTCGCCACTGGCCTCGAACAGGATCTGTCCGTGCCACAGGCCTTCACACAGGATCGGCAGTGGATCGTCGGCATGACGCACAAGAGCCAGCACGCAGACGAACTGGGCGCCACGCTGCTCCTGTGGGACGTCTTTCAGGGCTTCGAGCAGCTTGGCATTGTTGGCTGCGTCGCCCTTGCCGTCGGCGTAGCGCGCCGAGTAGATGCCTGGTGCACCGCCAAGAAAGTCCACAGCCAGGCCCGAGTCGTCGGCCAAGGCCGGCAGGCCGGAGATGCGTGCTGCGTTACGTGCCTTGAGAATGGCGTTTTCGACGAACGACAGGCCGGTCTCTTCGGGTTCTACCTGGCTGAACTCGCCAATCGAGCGCAGTTGGACGGAGGCTCCAAGCATGGCTTGGAGTTCCTTGAGCTTGCCGGCGTTGTGGCTGGCCAATACGAGTTGCTGGAAATTCATCATTCGCCTGGGAACACTTCCTGGTTGAAGCTGAGTTTATGGCTGACGCCACCGGTTTCGACATTCACATCGAATGTCAGGGTCTCCGCCTGTTCGATCTTGAACTGGGCGATGTAGTACACGGCACCCCGGTCGGTGATTTGCTTGAACGACAACGGGCTGCTACGTCCGGTCAGGTCTTTCACCGTGCCGCTGACGACGGCTGTCGCTGGCTTGCTGGCCTTGAGTACGGCAATGTTCAGCACGCCTTGGTTCTTGCTGCGGGTAAGCCCGGTGGCGGCGGCGATTTCCGGTTGCAGCATGCTCGAGGTAAAGGCGCTGTAGTGGACCGTCACATCACCGAATACTTCCTTGCGATCGGGTTTGGCGGCATCGGCAGCCAGTACCGGCAGGGCCAGGCACAGGCTGATCAGGAACAGGGCGAGTCGACGCATGGTGCATTCCTCCGGTGGGCGTCAGACGGCCAGCTGGTGCTCCTGCAGGCCAGGGCTGCTAACGCGATAAATGCCGATTTCACCTAGAAGATTAGGCCAAAGCCGTCCACCCCACCCATTGCGGTGCAAATGGTCGACCGCCAGGCGGTCGAGAACCTTGGCGTGGCGTTCGCGGCACAGCTCTTCGAAGTCGGCGAAGGTGCAGAAGTGGATGTTCGGCGTGTTGTACCAGGTATATGGCATGAAGTCCGATACCGGCATGCGGCCTTTGGTCGCCAGGTACCAACGGCAGCGCCAGTGGCCGAAGTTGGGGAAGGTGATGATGCATTGGCGGCCCACGCGCAGCATCTCGTCGAGGATGCGGTCGGGGTATTCCACCGCCTGCAGGGCCTGGGTCATGATGACCACATCGAAGCTGTTGCTGGCGAAGTTGCCCAGGCCTTTGTCCAGGTCCTGCTCGATGACGTTGACCCCTTTGGCCACGCAAGCGGCGATGTTGTCGGCGTCGATCTCAAGGCCGTAGCCAGTGACTTGCTTGCGATCACGCAGCGAAGCCAGCAGCTCGCCATTACCGCAGCCCAGGTCGAGTACCCGGCTACCGGCGGGGATCCAGTCGTGGATGATTTCCAGATCGGCTCTCATGCTGTCCTCAGATGGCGATGCGGTTCATGTAGTTCGAGAAGCCCTGAATGTACCGAGGTGTCGGGATCAGGAAGGCATCGTGCCCATAGGGTGAGTCGATATCCAGGTAGCAGACGTTCTTGCGTGCGGCCATCAGGGCATCGACGATCTCCCGTGAGCGGGCCGGCGAGAAGCGCCAGTCGGTCGTGAACGACATGATGCAATAGTCGGCCTTGACGTGGGCCAGGGTCGCCGCGAGGTCGCCACCGTGGGCGGCGGCGGGGTCGAAGTAGTCCAGCGCCTTCGTCATCAGCAGGTAGGTGTTGGCGTCGAAGCGGCCGGAGAACTCTTCACCCTGGTAACGCAGGTAGCTCTCGACCTGGAATTCGACGCTGTGGAAGTCGTAGTTGAGCTTGTCGCTCTTGAGCTCGCGCCCGAATTTCTCACCCATCGAGTCATCGGACAGGTAGGTGATGTGGCCCACCATGCGGGCCAGCATCAGGCCGCGCTTGGGGATCACGCCCTGGTCCTGGAACGAGCCACCGTGGAACTCGGGGTCGGTGAGGATGGCCTGGCGAGCGACTTCGTTGAACGCGATGTTCTGCGCCGACAGCTTGGGGGCCGATGCGATGTCGACGCAATGGCGCACGCGGTCGGGGTAGGTGATGGTCCACTGCAAGGCCTGCATGCCGCCGAGGCTGCCGCCCACGACCGCGGCCCACTGCCGGATGCCCAGACGATCGGCCAGGCGCGCCTGGCTGTGTACCCAGTCTTCCACCGTGAGGACCGGGAAGTCGGCGCCATAAGGCTTGCCGCTGGCAGGGTTGATGCTGCTGGGGCCAGTGCTGCCGTTACAGCCGCCCAGGTTGTTCAGGCTGACGACGAAGAAGCGGTTGGTATCGATCGGTTTGCCAGGGCCGATGCAACTGTCCCACCAGCCCGGCTTGCGGTCGGTGACGGCATGGTAGCCTGCGGCATGGTGATGGCCAGACAACGCATGGCAGATCAGCACGGCATTGCTCGCGCTGGCGTTCAGGGTGCCATAGGTCTCGAATACCAGCTCATAGCTGGCGAGGGAGCGGCCACAGGCCAAGGCCAACGGTTCATCGAACCGGGCAATTTGCGGTGTTACCAGACCGACGGAATCTTCGGGAAGGACAGTGGACATCGACCCTGCTCACGCTTGACGGAGGCGTAAGTCTAAAGAGCGCTACCCCTAGCGGCAAGCGAAGGCTTGCCGCTAGGTATCACGCAGGGTCAGATCATCCGCCACAGCTCTTGTGGCATGCCCGCGTAGGCCGCCAGCGGAGGCATGACGAACGACTGGACCACCTGGATGGCCAGGAAGGCGAAGATCGGCGAGATGTCCATGCCGCCAAGGTTCGGCACGATACGGCGGAACGGTGCCAGCACCGGCTCGCTGATCTGGTAGGCCAGTTCGGCGGCAGGGTTGTGGCTGTTCGGTGCGACCCAGGAAACGATCACCATCACGATCATTGCCACCCAGAAGATCTTCAGGAACAGCGAGGTGATACCGATGATCGCCCACATCAGCAGGTGCAGGATATCGCCGAAGGTCCCGTAGGTGACCATCAGCACGAAGCCCATCAGCAGTGCCTGGATGACCACCGACAGCAGCAGCGAGGATGTATCCAGGCCACCGACGCTGGGGATGATGCGGCGAATCGGCTTGAGCAGTGGCTGGGTAGCGCGCACCGCGAACTGGCACAGCGGGTTGTAGAAGTTGGCCTTGACCAGTTGCAGCACGAAGCGCAGCAGGACGATCACCAGGTACAGGCTGACCAGGGTCTGCACCACGAAAATCAAGGCGCCGGACAGTGCATTCATCAAAAGCTCCTTATTTGCCCAATTGTTCGGCCAGTTCGGCGGAACGTTTCGCCGCTGCTTCCAGCGCCTGTTCCACGATGGCTTCGAAGCCGTTTGCCTGGAACGACTTGATGGCCGCTTCGGTGGTGCCGGCAGGCGAGGTGACACGGCGGCGCAGTTCGGCGGCATCGACATCGCTGGATACGGCCATGTGTGCGGCACCCAGCGCTGTTTGCAGGGTCAGCTTGGAGGCGGTTTCGCGCGGCAGGCCGAGTTTTTCACCAGCGGCGGTCATGGCCTCAATCAGCAGGAAGAAATAGGCCGGGCCGCTGCCGGAAACAGCGGTTACCGCATCCAGTTGCTGTTCTTCATCGAGCCACAGGGCGATGCCAACGGCGGACAGCAGTTGCTCGGCCTGCTGGCGTTGCACGTCGGAGACTTCCTGGGTGGCATACAAGCCGCTCACACCCTGGCGCAGCAGTGCCGGTGTATTGGGCATGCAGCGCACAACCGGGCGCGGGCCGAGCCAGGCTTGCAGGCTGGCGCAGGTGATGCCGGCGGCGATGGAGACGATCAGTTGGCCTGCTTTGAGGTCAGGGGACAGCGCCTCGCAAACGGCCTTCATGACCTGCGGCTTGACGGCCAGGACGATCACATCGGCACCGTCGATGGCCTGGGCGTTTTTTTCGAAGGTTTCGATACCGTGCTCGGCCTGAACGCGGGCGCGGGTTTCGGCACCTGGGTCGCTGGCGCGGATCTGCGAGGCGTCCAGGCCCTGGGCGCGCAGGCCGCCGATCAGGCTGGCAGCCATGTTGCCGGCGCCGATGAAGGCAATACGTGTCTTGCTCATGTCAGGTCCTTGAGGGAAAGAGTGAGTAAAGCATGGAATCAGGCGGGGCCGTAATTGCGCGCGCCGAACAGGGCGGTGCCAATGCGCACCCAGGTCGCTCCCTGAGCGATGGCCGCTTCGAGATCGTGGCTCATGCCCATGGACAAGGTGTCGCAATCAAGGTCCAGGCCTTCCTGCAAACGGCGCAGGCTGGCGAAGGCCGCCTCCTGGGCTGCGCGGTCTTCGGTGGGTTCGGGAATCGCCATCAGGCCACGCAGGCGCAGGTTGGGCAGCGCAGCCACCGCCTTTGCCAGCGCAGGCAAGTCGGCCGGAGCACAGCCAGACTTGCTGTCCTCGCCGCTGACGTTCACCTGCAGGCAGATGTTGAGCGGCGCTAGGCCGGCAGGCCGTTGTTCGGACAAGCGTTGAGCGATTTTCAGGCGGTCCACGGAATGTACCCAGTCGAAGTGCTCGGCGATGGCTTTGGTCTTGTTCGACTGAATGGGGCCGATGAAGTGCCAGATCAAGGGCAGGTCGCGCAGTTCGTCCTGTTTGGCCAGGGCCTCCTGCAGGTAGTTTTCGCCGACGTCGCGGACACCGGCGGCATGGATCTCGCGGATGGCACTGGCCGGTTTGGTCTTGCTCACGGCCAGCAGTTGGACGCTGGCCGGCTCACGCCCGGCAGCCCGTGTCGCGCTTTCGATGCGGTTGGCGAGGGCGGAAAGGTTGTCTGCTATGGTGGACATGGATCGCTGCCGTCGGCTCATGGGTCTGCGGCATTCTACCTGCTTGATGGTCTTTAGGGAGTCTCATGGACGTGACTGACCTCTTGGCCCGGGCGATGGCTGCAGGGGCGAGTGACCTGCACCTGGCCGCGGGCGACGTACCGCTGATTCGCCTGGATGGCGAGCTGCAACGCCTGGATCTGCCGCCGTTGTCGGCGACGGCGCTGCACGACGGGCTGGCGCCTTTGCTGGCCGAAGCGCAGTGTCGCCAGTGGGCGCAAGGTGATGAGCTGGACCTGGCGCTCGATCTCCCCTCGCTTGGGCGTATCCGCTTGAATCTGTTTCGCCAGTCGAATGGGCCTGCGGTGGCCATGCGGATCATTGCGCAACGAATCGCCACACTCGAAGCGTTAGGCCTGACAGAAGTGTTTCGAGCTTTTGCCCAACACACCGATGGCCTCGTCCTGGTAGGTGGGCCGACCGGTAGCGGGAAGTCCAGTACGCTGGCCGCGCTGGTCGACCAGCTCAATCGCGAGCGCTCGCTGCACATCATCACATTGGAAGACCCTATCGAAGTTATCCACAGTTGCCAGCGCAGCCTGGTCAACCAGCGCGAGATCGGACGCCACTGTCGTGACTTCGCCCAGGGGTTGCGCAGTGCACTGCGCCAAGACCCGGATGTCATCGTGATCGGCGAACTGAGGGATCTCGAAACGATTCGTCTGGCGCTCCGGGCTGCCGAGACGGGGCATCTGGTGCTGGCGACCGTCCATACCCGGTCGGCGATCAACAGCATCGACCGTCTGGTGGAGGTGTTTGCCGCCGAGGAGAAGCCGTTGGTCAGGGCCATGCTGGCCGAATCGCTGCGCTTGGTGGTAGCGCAGGTGCTGGTGAAACGAAGAGGTGGCGGCCGGGTGGCGGCGCGGGAAGTGTTGGTGGCGACGCCCGCTGTGCGTAACCTGATCCGAGAGGGGCGAGCGGCGCAGTTGCAGTCCGTGATGCAGTCGGGGGCGGCGGCGGGGATGAAGACGATGGAAGGAGCGATGGAGGCGTTGAGGGCAGAAGGGCTGATCGACGCGTTGTAGCGGCCTATTCGCCGACAAGCTGGCGCCTACAGGTTGTTGTGCGTTCTGCAGGTGCTGGCTTGTCGACGCTGAGGTTTAGCGCTTGGCCAGCGCCAATTGCTGCTGTTGCTTGGGCAAGACCCGCTTGGCCACTACATAGTGCTTCTGCCAGTAAGGTTTGCTCAGGGTGTCGATGCTCACACGCTTGCCGCGGCGCGGTGCATGGATGAAGCGGTCGTTCCCCAGGTAGATCGCCACGTGGTTGACGCGGCGGCTCTTGATGTTGAAGAAAATCAGGTCGCCTGGCTTGAGGTCGCTCTTCGCCACCTTCACGCCCTGGCCCTGAGCCATCGCATTGGAGGTGCGCGGCAGGTCGACGTCGGCCACATCGTTGAAGGCGTATTTCACCAGCCCACTGCAGTCGAAGCCCTTGGTCGGGCTGCTGCCACCCCAGCGATAAGGGGTGCCCAGGACATTGACTGCCCGGCTGAGCACATTGCTGCTCTGCTTGGGCGACATCGCTGCCACCGGCTGGTATTGAGCGTTGGCGACGTTGCTGGGACGCACGCGCAGGTTGGCCTGCTTGATCGGCGCATGTTTCACCGTGGCATTGGTGGTGTAGCCAGTGAAACCGTTGGGAAGACGTTGCTCACGATTGGTGGCGTGGGCGGCCAGGGGCAATAATAGGCAGAGGGTCAGCCATGTCTTGAACAAAGGCGGCATAGTTGAAGCTCTTATGAATGTTTTGTGTGTGTTGGCGCGCAACTTTATAACAGCTTTTTGACCACGTTCTGATCCGTTGGTCGATTGTCATGCTGCCGTACGTCGGCCTGCGCCGAAAAAGTCACATTTTCCGTTAGAAAATTTTTGGATAACCCACGGGGGCTATGAATGAACAGTTATCAACAGGGGGCGCCGTTCCACGATACCCACAGCAAGGTACTCGGCTATCTGCTCTGGATTTTCGGCTTCACCGGGTCGCACCGCTTCTACTACGGCAAACCGATCACCGGGACGATCTGGTTTTTCACCTTGGGCCTGCTGGGCATCGGCTGGCTGATTGACCTGTTCCTGATCCCGTCGATGGATCGCGAGGCCGACCTGCGGTTTCAGTCGGGGCGGGTGGACTACAACCTTGCCTGGATCTTGCTGACGTTCCTGGGGATCTTCGGTGCACATCGCCTCTACCAGGGCAAATGGATCAGCGCGATCATCTACTTCTTCACCGGCGGGCTGTTCCTGTTGGGCGTGCTGTATGACTTCTGGACGCTGAACAGCCAGATCTCGCAGGTCAACGCCGAGCGCCGCTGATAGAAAAAAGGCCTTGTCGCGTTGGGCGGCAAGGCCTTTCTTCACTGGCGGGTTTGTCGCTGCTGCAGCAACAGGTTGCTGAAGCCAGCCCCTGCCAATTGCTTTTGGGCCACGGTCAGCTGTTCACGGTTGCTGAACGGCCCGACCAGCACGCGGTACCAGGTCTCTTCCTTGACTGTGCCGGACTCCACCTTGACCGCTTGGCCGAGCAGAATGATCTGCGCCCGCACCTTGTCGGCATCGGCCTGCTTGCGGAACGAGCCTGCCTGCAGGAAGAACTGGGTGGTGGCCGCAGGCTTGATCACTGGTGGTGCCGGAGGCGGCGTTTGCCCCATCAGGGCTGCCTGGGCGCGGGCGGTGTCGATCTTGGCCGCTTCAGCGGGTGTGACCGGGGTCACCGGCTGTGCCGGTACTGGGGGTGTCTTTTCCGGTACAGCCTCCGGTGGCACGATCACCTCGGACTCTGGCAGCAGGGTGTAGAAGTCGTACTTCGGTTTCACTGGCTGCTGTGGGGTGACCGGAGCCGTCTTGCTGGCTTCTGCCACCTTTTCTGGCTTCTGCTGTTCCGGCTTGGTGCGCTTGATGTCGCCGCCACCTGGTTCAAGCTTCATCAGGAAGACAATGAAGGCACCCACGGTCAGACCGACCGCCAGCCATACCCAGCCTGGGATCGGCTGCTTGGTCGGCGCCTGTTGACGGCTCGCGCCGCGCTTGGGAGCAGGTTTTTTCTTGGCAGCCAACTTACATGCGCTCCAGGGTTTCCAGGCCGAGCAGTTCCAGACCTTGTTTCAGGGTGCGGCCGGTCAGTGCGGCCAGGCGCAGGCGGCTTTGCTGCTGTTCCGGGTTCTCGGCAGCCAGGATCGGGCAGTTCTCGTAGAAGCTGGAGAACAGGCCGGCGAGGTCGTACAGGTAGCTGCACAGTACATGCGGAGTGCCTTTGTCGGCGACGTTGTTGAGGATTTCGCCGAACTGCGCCAGGCGTGCGGCCAGGTCCTGCTCGTGAGGCGCCTGCAATACGATCTTGCCCTCGACCTCGTCAAAGCCTTTGCCGAGCTTGCGGAAAACGCCGGCTACGCGGGTGTAGGCGTACAGCAAGTAGGGGGCGGTATTGCCTTCGAAATTGAGCATCAATTCGAAGTTGAAGCTGTAGTCACTGGTGCGGTGCTTGGACAGGTCGGCATATTTGACAGCGCCGATACCCACCACTTCGCCGATGTGGCGCAGATCGTCCTCGGCCAGGCTTGGGTTCTTTTCCTTGACCAGGGTGTAGGCGCGCTCCTTGGCTTCGGTAAGCAAGTCGATCAGCTTCACGGTGCCGCCGTCGCGGGTCTTGAATGGACGGCCATCGGCGCCGTTCATGGTGCCGAAGCCCATGTGTTCCATTCGCATCGGATGGCCGACGAAGCCGGCACGGCGGGCCACCTCGAACACTTGGTTGAAGTGCAGGGCCTGGCGCTGGTCAACGAAGTACAGGGCGCGATCGGCCTTGAGCACGTTGCTGCGGTAGCGCACTGCAGCCAGGTCGGTGGTGGCGTACAGGTAGCCGCCGTCGGCTTTCTGCACGATTACCGGCAGAGGTTCGCCTTCGCTGTTCTTGAATTCCTCGAGGAACACGCATTGTGCGCCCTGGTCTTCGACCAGCAGGCCCTTGGCCTTGAGGTCGGCGACCACATTGGCCAGGTCATCGTTGTAGGCGCTTTCGCCCATCACGTCGGCCATGGTCAGTTTGACGTTGAGCAACTCGTAGGTTTTCTGGCAGTGCGACAGCGAGATGTCCTTGAAGCGTGTCCACAGCGCCATGCAATCCGGGTCGCCGGCTTGCAGCTTCACGACCAGGCCACGGGCGCGGGTAGCGAACTCTTCGGATTCGTCGAAACGTTTTTTGGCGGCGCGGTAGAAGTTTTCCAGGTCCGACAGTTCGTCGCTGGTGATTGGGTTTTCTTCCAGATACGCCAGCAGCATGCCGAACTGGGTCCCCCAGTCGCCCACGTGGTTCTGGCGGATCACGTCATCGCCGAGGAATTCCAGCACGCGCGCGACACTGTCACCGATGATGGTCGAACGCAGGTGGCCGACGTGCATCTCCTTGGCCAGGTTCGGCGCCGACATGTCGATCACGACCTTTTCCGCCGGCCCCGCCTTGTGCACGCCCAGGTGGGCATCGGCCAGTGCGGCGTCCAGGCGGTTGGCCAGGGCGTCGGTGTTCTGGAAGAAGTTCAGGAAGCCTGGGCCGGCGATCTCGACCTTGCTGATGTCGGCGCTGGCCGGCAGCGCATCGATCAGCTTTTCGGCCAGGTCGCGGGGCTTCATGCCCGCAGGCTTGGCCAGCATCATGGCGATGTTGCTGGCGAAGTCGCCGTGGGTCTTGTCCCGGGCGTTTTCCACCTGGATCGCCGGCGACAGCCCTTCAGGCAGCACACCGTCGGTGACGAGTTGGGTGAGGGCTTGCTGGATCAGCTGGCGAATGGTGTCTTTCATGGGGTTCTCTTTTCGACCGCAAGCGCGGTGGAGCGCCTGGATGCGCAGGTGGAAAAACTGGGCATTATCCGTTGCTGGGGCCGGGTTGCCAACCTTTGCGCGGCAACCTTAATAAAGGTCGACTGGATCGACATCCAGTGACCAGCGTACCTGACGCCCGCTCGGCATCTGCTCCAACACTAGCAACCAGGCGCTGATCAGTCGATGCAAGGGGGCGCGGGTGTTGGCCTGGATCAAGAGTTGAGCGCGGAAGCGTCCCGCGCGGCGCTCCATCGGTGCAGGCACTGGGCCCAACAGCTCGATACCAGGCAGGGCCTGCTCGGCAACCAGTCGCTCGGCTGCGGCGCACGCCTCGTCGAGGAAGCTTTCTGCCTGGCCCGGTTTGTGGGCTTCGGCACGCAGCAGGGCGAGGTGGGAATACGGCGGGAGGCCCGCCGTGCGGCGCTCGCTCAGGGCCTGTTCGGCGAAGGCGAAATAGCCTTGCTCGGTCAGTTGCACCAGCAGCGGATGATCGGCCAGGTGGGTCTGGATGATGACCTTGCCTGGCTCCTCCGCACGGCCAGCACGGCCTGCTACCTGGACGATCAACTGCGCCATGCGCTCGCTGGCGCGGAAATCGCCGGAAAACAATCCGCCATCGGCATCGAGAATGGCAACCAGGGTCACCCGCGGGAAGTGGTGACCCTTGGCCAGCATCTGGGTGCCTACGAGAATGCTCGGCTGGCCGCGCTGGATGGTGGTGAAAAGGTTGTGCATGGCGTCCTTGCGAGCGGTGCTGTCGCGGTCGACGCGCAGGATCGGGTAGTCCGGGAACAGAACCTTCAGGCGCTCTTCGGCCCGCTCGGTACCGGCCCCCACAGGGCGCAGGTCGACGTGATTGCACTGCGGGCACTGCTGCGGCAGGCGCTCGTCATAGCCGCAGTGGTGGCAGCGCAGGACACCGGAGCGCTGGTGCACGGTCATGCGGGCATCGCAGCGCGGGCATTCGGACAACCAGCCGCAGTCATGACACAGCAGGGTGGGGGCAAAGCCGCGCCGATTGAGGAACACCAGCACCTGCTGGCCGGCTTCCAGGGTCTGGCGGATGGCCTGCTGCAGTGGGCCACTGATGCCACTGTCCAATGGCAGGCTTTTCACATCCAGGCGCAGCATGCGCGGGGCGCGGGCGCCGCCGGCGCGCTGGTTCATGCGGAGCAGGCGGTAGCGTCCGGTCAGGGCGTTGTGCAGGGTTTCCAGCGAAGGTGTCGCGGAGCCGAGTACGATCGGGATGTTCTCTTGATGCGCCCGTACCAGCGCGAGGTCGCGGGCGTGATAGCGCAGCCCTTCCTGCTGTTTATAAGAGCCGTCGTGCTCCTCGTCGATGATGATCAGGCCTGGGTTCTTCATCGGCGTGAACAAGGCCGAACGCGTTCCGATGATGATGTCGGCTTCGCCATCACGGGCGGCCAGCCAGGCGTCGAGGCGCTCGCGGTCGTTGACGGCCGAATGCAGCAAGGCGATGCGGGCATTGAAGCGTTGCTCGAAGCGCGCCAGGGTCTGTGGGCCCAGGTTGATCTCCGGAATCAGCACCAGTGCCTGCTTGCCGGCCTCCAGGGTTTCGCGGATCAGTTGCAGGTAGACCTCGGTCTTGCCGCTGCCGGTGACACCAGCCAGGAGAAAGGCGGCGAAGCTGCCAAAGCCCTCGCGCACGGTGTCGAAGGCCTCGCGCTGCTCTTCATTGAGCGGCAGTTCCGGCTGAGCCAGCCAGTGCTCATGC
Source organism: Pseudomonas sp. NyZ480 (assembly GCF_029537255.1). Classification (NCBI taxonomy): domain Bacteria; kingdom Pseudomonadati; phylum Pseudomonadota; class Gammaproteobacteria; order Pseudomonadales; family Pseudomonadaceae; genus Pseudomonas; species Pseudomonas sp. NyZ480. The sequence goes on from NZ_CP120626.1 coordinate 335,036, forward strand.
CGTGCCCCGGGCAGATGGCGGCGGACCTCGACCTGGACCAGGTCCTTGGCCAGCAGCAGGTCCAGGCTGTCCTTGTTCAGGTTGAGTTTGCTCAACAGGCTATGGGCCACGCCGTGCGGATGCTGGGCCAGTGTCTTGAGTGCATCACGCTGGCGCGGAGCACGGGCGATGCGTGGGTCTTCCAGGCGCGCGCCAGGGGCGACGTGCCAGAAGCGCTCCTGGCGCATCTCGGCCGGTTCACCCTGGCGCAGCAGGGAGGGCAGCGCCCAGCTCAGGGTGTCGCCCAAGCTGTGCTGGTAGTACTGGGCGGTCCACAGGCACAGCTTGAACAGGGCAGTGGGCACGGGTGAGACCGGGTCGAGCAGGGTAATCGCCGGCTTTAGCTTGTCAGCGGGCACTTCGCTCTGGTCGCAGACCTCCACCAGCACGCCGATGATTTCGCGCCGGCCGAATGGCACGCGAATACGCATGCCAGGCTCCAGTACCTGGCGCGCCATGCTCGCCGGTGCCCGATAGTCGAACAGGCGACGCAAGGGAGAAGGGAGGGCAAGGCGCAGTATGACGTCGGACACGCGGAAGGTCTCGGCAGGGTATTTCAACGAGTGGCGAGACTAGCAGACGACCGTCGGTGCAAGCGACAACTTGCGCTGACGCTGTGCTCTGGTATTATTCGCCGCCTAATTACGTGCGGTATTCAACAATTGGTGTTGGGTGGCGGCACGCAGCTCGAGGAAGTGACCATGAAAGCAGATATTCATCCGAACTACGAAGTAGTTGCAGTCACCTGCAGCTGCGGCAACAAATTCGAAACCCGTTCGACCCTGGCCAAGCCGCTGGCGATCGACGTGTGCTCCCAGTGCCACCCGTTCTACACTGGTAAGCAGAAAGTCCTGGACACCGGTGGTCGCGTACAGAAGTTCGCCGATCGCTTCGGTATGTTCGGTACCAAGAAGTAATCATGCGCATGGCGAATCCTTCGGGCTTCGCATTGCTGCAAAAAAAGGCGCCCCTTGTGGGCGCTTTTTTTGTGGGCGCGATGTGGCATTTTCCGGCTCTGGCGTTCTGCCCGCTGCCGGAAAACCCGCAGATGGTAGCCGTGCGACAGATCGTCGATGGCGATACCTTGCGCCTGACCGACGGTCGCAGTGTGCGTCTGATCGGTATCAATGCCCCGGAGATCGGGCGCCAAGGGCGCAGCAGTGAGCCTTACGCCGAAATGGCCAGGCAACGCCTGCAGGCGTTGGTCAAGGCCAGTGATGGCCGCGTAGGCCTGGTGCCGGGTGTCGAGGCAAAGGACAGGTACGGCCGCACCTTGGCCCATGTCTACGGCCGCAATGGCGACAATTTCGAAGCTCGTTTACTCAGCGAGGGGCTTGGCTATCGTGTCGCGGTCGCGCCCAATGTTCGCCTCGCCGGTTGCCAGCAGAGCGCCGAACAGGCAGCGCGTGCTTCCGGAGCGGGGTTGTGGCGACGTTCACCGGTGGTGCGCAGTGGCGATGTCAAACGGTCCGGGTTTGCCGTGATCGGCGGCAGAATCACCGGCATCGAGCGCAATCGCGGTGGTGTCTGGCTCGAACTCGACGATGCGCTGGTGCTGCAGGTTCCCGCTCGTCTGCAACGCAACTTCCCTTCGAGCTTCTTCGATAACCTCAAGGGACGCCAGGTCGAAGCGCGTGGCTGGGTGCTGGACCGTTCCCGCAAGGGGGCGCTTAAGCCAGGGCAGCGACGCTGGGTGTTGCCATTGACTGATCCGAGCATGCTGGAGCGCGTTTCACGGTGAAATAATTGTAGACATTTCGCTATCAGATTGTACACACTGGAAGCCGTATCCACCGTGGGTTGTAGCGTAAAGTCGTAGGCTAAAGGCCTTGACACAAGTGACTGACCAGTCTTGTGGCTCCCCGGCTCTTTGCGTATCCTCGGCGGTCCGTCAGAACAGTAAATAGCGGAATGCCCACCATGTCAGACCTGAAAACCGCCGCTCTCGAATATCACGCTCAACCTCGTCCGGGGAAACTGAGCGTCGAGCTCTCCAAGCCAACTGCCACCGCCCGCGACCTCGCCCTGGCCTACAGCCCAGGTGTTGCCGAGCCCGTGCGCGAGATCGGCCGTGATCCGGAGCTGGCCTACAAATACACCGGCAAGGGCAACCTGGTTGCGGTGATCTCCGATGGCACTGCCATCCTCGGTCTGGGTGACCTCGGCCCACTGGCGTCCAAGCCGGTCATGGAAGGCAAGGGTGTTCTGTTCAAGCGTTTCGCTGGTATCGATGTATTCGACATCGAAGTCGACTCCGAAAGCCCACAGGCGTTCATCGACACCGTCAAGCGTATCTCCATCACCTTCGGTGGTATCAACCTCGAAGACATCAAGGCGCCTGAGTGCTTCGAGATCGAGCGCACCCTGATCGAGCAGTGCGATATCCCGGTCTTCCACGATGACCAGCACGGCACCGCTATCGTGACTGCCGCTGGCATGATCAACGCCCTGGAAATCGCCGGCAAGAAACTCGAAGATGCCAAGATCGTCTGCCTGGGTGCTGGTGCCGCCGCTATCTCCTGCATGAAGCTGCTGGTCAGCATGGGTGCCAAGGTCGAGAACATCTTCATGATCGACCGTAGCGGCGTGATTCACGCCGGTCGTGACGACCTGAACCAGTACAAGGCTCAGTTCGCCCACGCCACCGACAAGCGCACGCTGGCCGATGCCCTGGATGGTGCCGACGTGTTCGTTGGTCTGTCCGGTCCGAACCTGCTGAGCGCTGAAGGCCTGAAGTCGATGGCAGCCAACCCGATCGTGTTCGCGTGCTCGAACCCTGATCCGGAAATCTCCCCAGAGCTGGCCCACGCCACCCGCAGCGATGTGATCATGGCGACCGGTCGTTCCGACTACCCGAACCAGGTCAACAACGTGCTGGGCTTCCCGTTCATCTTCCGTGGCGCTCTGGACGTTCGTGCCAAGCGCATCAACGAAGAAATGAAGATCGCCGCCGCCGTCGCCCTGAAAGACCTGGCCAAGCTGCCGGTGCCGAAGGAAGTCTGCGAAGCCTACGGTGTTGAAGGTCTGGAGTTCGGCCGTGAGTACATCATTCCGAAGCCGCTGGATGCACGTCTGATCACCGTCGTTTCCGATGCCGTGGCCAAGGCTGCGATCGAATCCGGCGTGGCTACCCTGCCGTATCCGAAGCACTACCCGCTGAAAAGCGTGGATGAAGTGTTCAACGGCTGATCCAGTCGTAGCGATGTGAAAAAGCCCTGGCTCGCGAGAGTCGGGGCTTTTTTTCGCTTGAGTTTTGTGGGGGTGTAAATCGAGCGGCGCATCGCGAGCAGGCGCGATAAAAGGCGCTTGCGCGCATCTACCACTGACGTTACTGGCCCGAAACAGACGTAGGAGCGAGCCTTGCTCGCGATGCGCCGCGCGGGCGGCGCTCGATTCACGTACCGCCGCGGCGCTAGGCAAGCACCCGAACGGGCTTAGAACAGATCCATCGGCGCTGCTTCATCCGCTGGCAGCGGGCTACCTGGCGCTGCGCCATTGCCCAGTTCATCCACCGAGGGCGGTGAGTCTTCGGCCTTGAACAGCTCGAAGTAGGCGTTCGGCGTGCTTGGCGAGGCGGCACGACCGCTGATGGGGTCGACCCGCAGGCTGAGAATGCCTTCCGGCTCGGCCGGCGCATGGTTGGGCTTGTCCTTCAGCGCCGCGCCCATGAAGTTCATCCAGATAGGCAGGGCCACGGTGCCGCCATATTCGCGGCGGCCAAGGGTTTCCGGCTGGTCGAAACCGACCCATACCGTGGTGATGTAGTCGGCGTTGTAACCAGAGAACCAGGCGTCCTTGGACTCGTTGGTGGTACCGGTCTTGCCTGCCAGGTCGGTACGGCCCAGGGCCAGCGCACGACGGCCGGTGCCTCGCTTGATCACGTCCTGAAGCATGCTGGTCAGGATGTAGGTGGTGCGGCCATCAATGATCTGCTCGGCAGCCACCGGTGCTTGTGGGGTCGGTGCGACCTGGCCGTAGCTGGACGGTGCTTCACCTGGCATCGCGGCCGTGCTGATCGGCTGCTCCGGCGCAGCCAGACCTGCATGGTCTTCGGCGCCTTGCGGGACGCGTGCCGGATTGGCGGTGAACAGGGTCTCGCCGTTGCGGCTCTCGATGCGCTCGATCAGGTAGGGGTTGATCTTGTAGCCGCCATTGGCAAAGGTGCTCCAGCCGGTGGCGATTTCCATGGGCGTCAGGGTTGCGGTCCCCAGCGCCAGCGACAGGTTGCGCGGCAAGTCCTGCTTGTTGAAGCCGAACTTGGCGATGTAATCGATGGTGCGGTCCACGCCCATCGCCTGCAGCAGGCGGATCGACACCAGGTTTCGCGACTTGTACAGGGCTTCGCGCATGCGAATCGGCCCCAGGAACGTGTTGGTGTCGTTCTTCGGACGCCAGACCTTGTCCAGGTACTCATCGACGAACACGATCGGCGCATCGTTGACCAGGCTGGAGGCGGTGTAGCCGTTGTCCAGCGCAGCGCTATAGATGAAGGGCTTGAAGCTCGAGCCCGGTTGGCGCTTGGCCTGCATCGCGCGGTTGTAGTTGCTTTGCTCGAACGAGAAGCCGCCGACCAAGGCGCGGATCGCGCCGTTGTAAGGGTCGAGGGTTACCAGAGCGCTTTGTGCGCCGGGAACCTGGCTGAACTTGAGCTTGCCATCATCCAGGCGCTGCAGGCGCACCAGGTCGCCGATCTGGGCGACATCGGCCGGCGATTGAGGCGCGCGACCCTGGGAGTTGGTGTTGATGAACGGGCGGGCCCATTTCATGGTGTCCCAGGAGACTTCTTCTTCCTGGCCGCCACGGGTGAGCACTTTCAGGCCGCTCTTCTCGACCCGGGTAACGATGGCAGGCTCAAGCCCGCCCAGGGTGCGCTGCTTGTTAAGCTCTTGCAGCCAGGCTGCCTGGGTCTTGCCCGGGAAACGTGCCTCGGGGCCGCGGTAGCCGTGGCGCTCATCGTAATCGGAAAGCCCATTGAGGACGGCCTTGTTGGCCATTTCCTGCATGTCGCTCGGCACCGTGGTGGTCACCCGGAAACCTTCGGTATAGGCATCGCTGCCGTAGCGGCCAACCATCTCGGCGCGGGCCATCTCGGCGATGTAGGGTGCATTCACCTCGGGCGTCGGCACGTGGTAGCTGGCGTTCAACGGTTCGGCCAGGGCGGCCTGGTAGCTTGCCTCGTCGATTTTGCCGAGCTTGTACATGCGGCCGAGAATCCAGTCGCGGCGCTCCTTGGCGCGTACCGGGTTGGCCAGCGGGTTGAAGCGAGACGGAGCCTTGGGCAGGCCGGCGATCATTGCCATTTGTGCCAGGCTCACGTCACGGATCGACTTCCCGTAGTAAACCTGAGCGGCGGCCTCGATGCCGTAAGCGCGGTTACCCAGGTAGATCTTGTTGACGTACAGCTCGAGGATCTCGTCCTTGGTCAGTTCGCGTTCGATCTGCAAGGCAAGGAGGATCTCGTTGGTTTTACGCGAGAAGCTGCGCTCGCTGGTGAGGAAGTAGTTCTTCGCCACCTGCATGGTGATGGTGCTGCCGCCGGTCTGGATGTGCCCGGACTTTACCAGCTGGCTCGCAGCGCGCATCAGGCTGCTTGGGTCGACGCCATAGTGGTTAAGGAAATTGTCGTCCTCGGCAGACAGAAGCGCCTGAATGAACTGTGGGGGAATTTCCGCGAAACGAATTGGCGAGCGGCGCATTTCGCCGAACTCGGCAATCAGCTTGCCGTCGCTGCTGTACACCCTGAGCGGGATCTGCAACTGGATACTTCTGAGCGATTCGACCGAGGGCAGGCTGGGACTAAGATACAGAAACGCACCGCTCACACCGAGTACGAGCGCGCAGGTGACTGCGACGAGTGACCACCAGAAGAACTTCAGCAGGCGTATCAAGGCTTTTGGGTGTCCAGGTTGAGGAGTGAATTGCGCGTGGGTCCGGCGGACAAAAAACGCTGGGCATTATAAGCATTTTTCGTCTTTCCGGGTGACCGGCCGGGTGGCTTGCGCAACCGTCCGGCCCATCAGGCCAGGTTGTGGTCTGCCCATTGAAGCAAGGAAACAAGGATGTTTGGACGCTTCGGCAAGGATGCCGGTTCATTGTTGGGGGTGGAAATCACCTCGGATTCCGTACGAATGCTGCAACTTCAGCGGCGACGTGGGCGCTGCCAGGTGCTGGGGTGGGCCGTAGAGCCAATCGATCTGCCTTCGGTGGGCGAACAGCTGGCGGATCCCGAGCGGATCGTGTCGGCTTTGCGACGGGCCCATCGGCGAACGGGCATTCGTCAACGCCAGGTTGCCATGGCCCTGCCGGCGAACCAGGTGATCTGCAAGGTGTGCCAGTTGCCGGCAGGTCAGTCTGAAACCGAGCTCGAAGCGCAATTGCTGCTCGATGCCGATCAATTGTTTCCCTTCCCGCTTGAAGACCTGGCGTTGGACTTTCAGATATTGGGTGCTTCTCCGGTGCAGCCCGGTACGCTGGACGTCATGGTGGTGGCGTGCAGGCAGAGCGCCCTCGACCCGTTCGAGGCGCTGTTCCTCGATGCCGGCCTGGCGCTTGAGGTGGTGGAGGTCGACAGCCTGGCCTTGCAGCGGATGCTGCCAAAGCCCGGTGCCGATGATCTGGCTTTGGTCCGGATCGAGAGGGGCAGTGCGACCTTGCATTACTGGCCCCAAGGCGCGTTGCCGCAACGCCGGGAGGTGCAGTTAGCGCCGCCCGCCACCCGGGAGCAGGTGCGCTGTGCCGTGCAGCAGCTGCTGGACGAGCATGTGTCGGTCAGCGACATTCTGGTCGCCAGTCATGCTCCTCCCGAGCCAGGGCTGTTCCCTGAGTGGCGGACGCAGCGTGTGGCCCCTTGCCGGCGACTTCCGCCAAGGCCTGGCCTGGGTAATTGCAGCGAGACGTTGGTCCTTGCCTATGCCCTGGCGTTAGGAGGTATGGGTCAATGCCGCGCCTGAACCTGCTGCCTTGGCGTGAACGGCATCGACAGGCCGCGCTCAAGCGATTCAAGGTCTCCTTGGTTGCCAGTGGGGCCCTGGCTTTGTGCCTGGTGATCGCGCTCGATCAGCTCGCTCGCCAGCGTGTGCAGCGTCAACTTGCGCTCAACCAGCACAAGGAGGCGAAGCTTGCCGAGTTGGGTGAGCGAATGCAGTTGCTTGAGGAATCCCAGGTGGCCCTTGCGTCACTGCGCGAACAGCTCCAGGCGCTGGAAGGGCTACGGGCGGAGCAAGGTGTCCTGCAGGCCGTGTTCGTCGATCTGGAACGCGCTATTGCGCAGGGCGTTCAACTGACCGAGCTGAAGCTCGTGGATGGGCGACTGCGGATCGTCGGGCTCGCGGGGTCTGGTGCGCTGCTGGCCCAGTTGCTGCGCGATCTGGAGCGCTCATCGGTGTTGCTCGATCTTCAGCTGCACAGGGTCAGGAGTGTGCCGGGTGGTGACGAATTCTTGCTCGTGGCTCAGGTGCGAGCGTCCTGGTCATGAGGAGGCTGCAGGCAGTGGACTGGCAGGGGCTCGTGGGGCGCTCCACGGCTTTCAGGGTGCTTGTGCCCGTCGGTCTGGCGTTGACGGTGCTCATGCTGGGTGGCTTGCTCAGGTGGCCGGAGCTGCGTGAGCGCCAAGGCTTGCAGCTGGCCAGGCACGCGCAGTTGGAGCAAGAGCATCGGTCCAGGGTCGGGCAGTTGCAAACGCTGGCTGGTGCGCAGGAGGCGCTCAGCGATGCCGAGCGGCGTTTGGATCAGGCGCGCTGGAGCCTTGCAGCCGGCGAAGGCATGAGTGACCTGCTCGATCGGTTGGTGACTTCCGGGCATACGCAGGGGTTGCACATCGAACAACTGGATGTGCTCGATCACGTCATGCAGGCCGGCTACCGCCAGACGCCTTTGAATGTGCAGGTGGTGGGGCGCTACTCGGCGGTGCGGCAATGGCTGGACGACTGGCTCGGCCAAGTGCGCCTGTTACGGCCCGCTGATATGACGTTGTCAGCGGTAGAAGGTCGCCCAGGGATGTTACGACTGCGCTTGCAAGTGCACACCTACCATGCCGAAGCGCCCGAGCCGGCCAATGAGTGGCTGGCCCAAATACCTGCAAAGGCCCAACCCCTGGCTCCAGTGGTCGATCCGTTTGCCGCGTGGTCGAGTCGTTCGCCTCGGGTCGGGCTGGAGGGCATGCCTCTGGCGCAACTGGAAATGGTCGGCAGTCTTGCGCGTGGACATACATACGAAGCCTTGTTGCTGGCTGCTGGGCAGCTGCACCGCGTGCGTGCCGGTGACCGGCTGGGGCGAGACGAAGGCATTGTGGTGCGAATCGACGAACGATCGACGCAAGTGCGCGAGCGCCTCTACCTGGGCGGCGCCTGGCAGGCGCGTACGGTTGTTCTGGCGATGCGCAAGCGCCTGGAAGAGGGGAGCAGGGAAGACGATGAAATGCCTGTTGAGGTGGATCGCGGCGGCGTTGTTGGTAGTCCCGCCGGTCATGGCGGCGCCTGACCGGGGGGAGCCGCTGTCGCTGAATTTCCAGGATGTGCCCGTGCGCTCAGTGTTGCAGGTGATGGCCGACTACGCGGGCATCAACCTGGTAGCCAGCGATGCCGTGCAAGGCAACATCACGTTGAGATTGCAGGATGTGCCGTGGGATCAGGCGCTGGAGCTGGTGTTGCGCAGCAAGGGGCTGGGCCGTCGCCAAGAGGGCAATGTGTTGCTTGTGGCGCCGGCCGCCGAGTTGGCCGAGCAGTCCCGGGGCGAGCGGATCGGGCAGGAGCTGGAGGCTCAGTTGCAGCCCCTGAGCCGGGCATTGCTGCCCATCCACCATGCCAAGGCTTCTGAACTTGTCGAGTTGCTCCAGGCGACCCTGGCGGACGACGGTATTCTGACCGGTCGCGGCAGCCTGGCGGTCGATGCGCGTACCAACACGCTGATCGCCCACCAGCCAGCCGATAGGCTGGCCGAATTGCGCAGATTGGTGGCCGAACTGGACGTGCCGCTGCGGCAAGTGGCGATCGAGGCGCGCATCGTCGAGGCCAATGTCGACTACGAAAAGAGCCTGGGCGTGCGCTGGGGTGGACCGCTGTATGGCGAAACGGCGCAGTTGGGTCGTGATTTGTTCGTTGACTTGGGGGTAGACAGGGCGACCTCCGGGGTGGGGTTGGGCTTGCTGCGCGCGGAAGTGCTGCTGGATCTTGAGCTCAGTGCCATGGAGAAAAGCGGCAACGGCGAAATCATCTCGCAGCCCAAGGTGGTGACGGGCGACAAGGAAACCGCCAGAATTCTCAAAGGCACCGAAGTGCCATATCAGGAGACCAGCAAGAGCGGCGCCACGTCTGTCGCTTTCCGCGAGGCATCGTTGTCCCTCGAGGTCACGCCGCAGATCACCCCAGACGGCAAGGTGATCATGGCAGTCAGAGTGACCAAGGACGAGCCGGACTACGTCAACGCCTTGAACGACGTGCCTCCGATCCGCAAGAACGAGGTCAATGCCAGGGTTCGTGTAGCTGATGGCGAAACGATAGTGATCGGCGGAGTCTATTCGACCACGCAAAACAAAGTGATCGACAAGGTGCCATTTTTTGGCGATCTGCCGTATGTTGGGCGGCTGTTTCGACGCGATGCATTACAAGAGAAAAAATCCGAGCTGCTGGTCTTCCTGACTCCGCGTATCATGAGTGACCAGGCGATTGCTGTGAGTCGTTGATTCTGTGCGAAATTTGATACTTGTGGGGCCCATGGGCGCTGGAAAGAGCACCATCGGGCGCCTGTTGGCCAAAGAGTTGCGCCTGCTGTTCAAGGATTCCGACAAGGAAATTGAATTGCGAACCGGCGCCAACATCCCGTGGATCTTCGACAAAGAGGGCGAACCGGGCTTTCGTGACCGTGAGCAGGCGATGATCGCCGAGCTCTGCGGCCTCGATGGCGTGGTCCTGGCGACCGGCGGTGGTGCTGTGTTGCGCGAAGCCAACCGTCAGGCCCTGCATCGGGGCGGGCGGGTCATCTACCTGCATGCGTCGGTCGAGCAACAGGTCGGCCGGACAGCGCGGGACCGGAATCGCCCGTTGTTGCGCACAGCCAATCCGGAAGCGACCCTGCGAGCCTTGCTCGAAGCTCGCGACCCGCTCTACCGTGAAATCGCTGACGTGGTGGTGGAAACCGACGAGCGGCCGCCACGCATGGTCGTGCTCGATATCCTGGAGCGCTTGCAGCAGTTGCCGCCCCGGTAAGCCGGGACTATTCTCGGCGTCCGGCGCCGAGGCGAGGTTCAACGTCACCGCGTGGGTCGCTCTACCGACGCCGCGCCAAAGTACATTGTGGGGATACATGCAGACACTAAAGGTCGACCTGGGTGAGCGTAGCTACCCGATCTACATTGGCGAAGGCCTGTTGGACCAGCCTGAATTGCTGGCACCCCACATTGCCGGGCGGCAAGTCGCCATCGTCTCCAATGAGACCGTCGCGCCTCTGTACCTCGAACGCCTTGCCAATACCCTGGGCGCCTACTCGGTGCTTCCTGTGGTGTTGCCGGACGGCGAGGCCCACAAGAACTGGGAAACCCTGCAACTGATCTTCGACGCGCTGTTGACCGCCCGCCATGACCGTCGTACCACCGTGGTAGCCCTGGGTGGCGGCGTGATCGGCGACATGGCCGGTTTTGCGGCCGCCTGTTACCAGCGTGGTGTCGACTTCATCCAAGTGCCCACCACCCTGTTGTCGCAGGTCGACTCCTCCGTAGGTGGCAAGACAGGGATCAATCACCCGCTGGGCAAGAACATGGTCGGTGCCTTCTATCAGCCCAACGCGGTGCTGATCGACACCACCAGCCTCAAGACCTTGCCCCAGCGTGAGCTGTCCGCCGGCCTGGCTGAAGTGATCAAGTACGGCCTGATCTGCGACAAGCCTTTCCTGGACTGGCTCGAACAGAATATGAAAGCCCTGCGCGCCCTGGAGCCTGCGGCCTTGACCGAAGCCATCCGTCGCTCCTGTGCGGCCAAGGCGGCCGTGGTCGGTGCCGACGAGCGCGAGTCCGGCGTACGGGCGACCCTGAACCTTGGGCATACCTTTGGCCACGCCATCGAAACCCACATGGGTTATGGTGTCTGGCTGCACGGCGAAGCCGTGGCAGCGGGCACGGTAATGGCCCTGGAAATGTCCATGCGCCTTGGCTGGATCGACCAGCCGGCGCGGGACCGCGGAATCCGCCTGATGCAGGAAGCAGGTTTGCCGGTGGTGCCACCACAGGAAATGACCCCGGCGCATTTCATGGAGCATATGGCGGTCGACAAGAAGGTGCTCGACGGTCGCCTGCGTCTGGTGCTGTTGCGCCAGCTGGGTGAAGCCGTGGTAACCGACGACTATCCGAAAGAGATTCTTCAGGCCACGCTGTCGGCGGACTACCGCGCGATCGTGGCCCAGCTTTGAGGTTGTGACAGCGCAATGACCAGTTTGCATGCCGATGAGGCGTTTCTCGACCATTACCAGTTGAGCCACGATCCGTTCGCGCCGCGTGTGCCCGGCTTCAAGTTCTTCCCGGCCCAACGCAAGCCGGTGCTCGGGCAATTGCATCACTTGGCCCGTTATAGCCATTTGATGCTGGTCGTCACAGGTCCTGTAGGCAGCGGCAAGACCCTGCTGCGCCAGGCACTGGTGGCCAGCACCAACAAACAGTCCGTGCAAAGCGTGGTGGTTTCCGCCCGCGGTGCCAGCGATGCCGCCAGCGTGCTCGGGCAAGTCGCGCAGTCGCTGAGTGTGGCCCAGCCGGAGGTGCAGGCTATCCTGTCCCAGGTGGTGCAGCTGGCGCTGACCGGGCAAGAAGTCTACTTGCTGGTGGACGATGCGGAACAACTCGACGAGTCGGCACTCCAAGCGTTGCTGGAATTGGCGGCGGGCATGCCGGAAGGGCGTCCGCATGTGTTCCTGTTCGGCGAGCCGTCCCTGATTGCCGGGTTGGAGGCAATCGAAGTCGAGGAAGAGCGTTTTCATATCATCGAGCTTGCGCCCTACAGCGAGGAGGAAACCCGCGAGTACCTGGAGCAACGCCTGGATGGTGCTGGCCGGGGCATCGAGGTGTTCACCCGTGAACAGATCGTCGATATCCATGAAAACTCCGACGGCTGGCCTGGCAACATCAACCAGGTCGCCCGCGATACTTTGATCGAAGCCATGATCGCCAGCCGTGGAACGGCCAAGCGACCAACCATGGGGTTCAAAATGCCTAAGAAACACGTGCTCGCGCTGTCCGCTGTGGTTGTGGTCGCCGTTGCGGCCGCGGTTCTGATGCCGAAGAAAAGCGACAAGGCGCCCGCCGAAGCCCCTGCCGCACAGGCGCAGTTGCCGTTGGGCGAAGGTCAGCCGGGGGCTGCGCAGTCGAACAATGGTGGCCCGGCCATCGAGTTCTCCGGTACGTCCCAGCCGATGCCGCTGCCGCTGGTAGGGCAGTCGCAGCCAGTGATGCGTGAGCCGCTGGCTCAGGCCGCGGGCATGGGTGAGGGTGAGGAAGGCAGCCCGGCTGGCGACACCGCGCTGCAACCGGGCACTCCCCCTACAGTGACGACCATCGCACCGCCCCAGGGCGTGGCTGCTGGCCCTGCGCCGACGCCTGCGCAACCTGTCACCACGGCTCCGGTGCAGCCGGTTGCGCCTGCGCAGAAGCCTGTTGCAACCCAGCCTGCCAAACCGGTTGCGCCTACCAAGCCAGCCCAGGCACCGACCCAGGTCGCTGCGGCCAAGCCGGCCGCCAAGCCGGCCGAAAAACCGGCAGCCGGTGGCAGTGGCAACAGCGGCTGGTACGCGGGCCAGAAACCTGGCAACTATGTGGTGCAGATCCTTGGTACCAGCTCCGAGGCATCGGCACAGGCGTTCGTCAAGGCGCAGGGTGGCGACTATCGCTACTTCAAGAAAAACCTGCAGGGCAAGCCGCTGTACGTCGTCACTTATGGCAACTTCGCCAACCGCGATGCAGCGGTTGCGGCAATCAAGAACTTGCCAGCCAAGGTCCAGGCTGGTAAACCTTGGCCACGTACCGTCGCCAGCGTCCAACAAGAGCTGGCCTCGGCCCGCTGAAACCTTCCGGGCGGCAATACCCCGCCGCCCAGTTGCTGAGCGACCACTGACATTCGACTAGCCTGCTGCGCCTGAGCGCGGCAGGCTTTTCTGTCCCAGACTGCCGGCCACAAGCCAATCTTGCAGTCATGGCTGAAACGCTTCAGACTCGAGCCAGGCTGCTATCACGGCGCATGGCGCAAAAACATTCAAAATTGCGACATAAATTTTCAATGGTGAGACATGAAAATTTGTGAGTATCACTGTCGCTGTGCAACAATGGTTTTCCATGGCCACCGCAAAAAAGCTGGCGTTTGATCGGCGTGGATGGTAAGTGGTTGTACTAAAAAGAGATTTGCCTCCGGTTGAGAGGTGAACCTGGTGAGAAAGTGTCTATGAAAACAGGTCTGTACCATCCCGAAGAATTCAAGGACAACTGTGGTTTCGGCCTGATCGCCCATATGACGGGCGAGCCGAGTCACCACCTTCTGCAAACCGCCATGCAGGCGCTGACCTGCATGACCCACCGTGGTGGGATCAACGCCGACGGCAAGACCGGTGACGGTTGCGGTCTGCTCATGCAGAAGCCCGATCAATTCCTGCGTGCCGTAGCCCAGGAGCACTTTGCCGTCGAACTGCCCAAGCAGTACGCCGTCGGCATGGTGTTCTTCAACCAGGATCCGGTCAAAGCCGAAGCCGCCCGTGCCAACATGGACCGCGAAATCCTCGCGGCTGGCCTGAAGCTGGTTGGCTGGCGCAAAGTCCCGATCGACACCAGCGTGCTTGGCCGCCTGGCCCTGGAGCGCCTGCCGCAGATCGAACAGGTGTTCATCGGCGGTGAAGGCCTGAGCGACCAGGAATTCGCGATCAAGCTGTTCAGTGCCCGTCGCCGCTCGTCCGTGGCCAACGCCCATGATGCCGACCACTACATCTGCAGCTTCTCGCACAAGACCATCATCTACAAAGGCCTGATGATGCCGCGTGACCTTGCGGCGTTTTACCCAGACCTGAGCGACGAGCGCCTGCAGACCGCGATCTGTGTGTTCCACCAGCGCTTCTCCACCAATACCCTGCCGAAATGGCCGCTGGCGCAGCCGTTCCGTTTCCTCGCCCACAACGGCGAGATCAATACCATCACTGGCAACCGCAACTGGGCCATGGCCCGTCGCACCAAATTCGCCAATGACCTGATCCCCGACCTCGAAGAGCTTGGCCCACTGGTCAACCGCGTCGGTTCCGACTCCTCGAGCATGGACAACATGCTGGAGCTGATGGTCACCGGTGGCATCGACCTGTTCCGCGGCGTGCGCATGCTGGTGCCGCCAGCCTGGCAGAACGTCGAGACCATGGATGCCGACCTGCGCGCCTTCTACGAATACAACTCCATGCACATGGAGCCGTGGGACGGCCCGGCCGGCATCGTCATGACCGAAGGTCGCCACGCAGTCTGCCTGCTCGACCGTAACGGCCTGCGTCCTGCACGTTGGGTGACGACCAAGAACGGCTACATCACCCTGGCTTCGGAAATCGGCGTGTGGGACTACAAGCCGGAAGACGTGCTGGCCAAGGGCCGTGTCGGCCCGGGTCAGATCTTCGCCGTCGATACCGAGACTGGCCAGATCCTCGACACCGATGCCATCGACAACCGTCTGAAGTCGCGTCACCCATACAAGCGCTGGCTGCGTCAGCACGCCTTGCGTATCCAGGCGACCCTGACCGACGACCAGGGCGTGGCCAGCTACGATGCTGACCAGCTCAAGCAATACATGAAGATGTTCCAGGTCACCTTCGAAGAGCGTGACCAAGTGTTGCGTCCGCTCGGCGAGCAGGGCCAGGAAGCGGTCGGCTCGATGGGCGACGACACGCCGATGGCCGTGCTGTCCCAGCGCGTGCGTTCGCCTTACGACTTCTTCCGCCAGCAGTTCGCCCAGGTGACCAACCCACCGATCGACCCGCTGCGCGAAGCGATCGTGATGTCCCTGGAAATCTGCCTGGGTGCCGAACGCAACATCTTCCAGGAGTCCCCGGAGCATGCTTCGCGGGTGATTCTCAGCTCGCCGGTCATCTCGCCCGCCAAATGGCGTTCGCTGATGAGCCTGGAGCGCGAAGGTTTCGACCGCCAGCTGATCGACCTCAACTATGAGGAAAGCGTCGGTCTGGAAGCAGCCATCCGCAATATCGCCGACCAGGCTGAGGAAGCGGTGCGCAGCGGCAAGACCCAGCTGGTGCTGAGCGACCGCTACATCGCCCCGGGCAAGCTGCCGGTGCATGCCTCCCTGGCCGTTGGCGCGGTGCACCACCGCCTGACCGAGCAAGGCCTGCGCTGCGACAGCAACATCCTGGTGGAAACCGCCACCGCCCGTGACCCGCACCACTTCGCCGTGCTGCTGGGCTTCGGCGCCTCGGCTGTCTACCCGTACCTGGCTTACGAAGTGCTGGCCGACCTGATCCGCACCGGTGAAGTGCTGGGCGACCTGGACGAAGTGTTCAAGTACTACCGCAAAGGCATCTCCAAAGGCTTGCTCAAGATCCTGTCGAAGATGGGTATCTCGACCATCGCCTCGTACCGTGGCGCCCAGCTGTTCGAAGCGGTGGGCCTGTCCGAGGAAGTGGTTGGCCTGAGCTTCAAAGGGGTCTCCAGCCGGATCAAGGGCGCGCGCTTCGTCGACCTCGAAGGTGACCAGAAGCTGCTGGCGGCCGAAGCCTGGAGCGCGCGCAAGCCGATCCAGCAAGGCGGCTTGCTGAAGTTCGTCCACGGCGGCGAATACCACGCCTACAACCCAGACGTGGTCAACACCCTGCAGGCTGCCGTGCAGCAGGGCGACTACGCCAAGTTCAAGGAATACACCACGCTGGTCGACCAGCGCCCGGTGTCGATGATCCGTGACCTGCTGAAGGTGAAGGTGGCCGACCAGCCGCTGCCGCTGGATCAGATCGAGCCGCTGGAGGACATCCTCAAGCGCTTCGACTCCGCAGGTATCTCGCTGGGTGCGTTGTCGCCAGAGGCCCACGAGGCGCTGGCCGAGGCCATGAACCGTCTGGGCGCGCGCTCCAACTCCGGTGAAGGCGGCGAGGACCCATCGCGCTACGGCACCATCCGCAGCTCCAAGATCAAGCAGGTGGCCACCGGCCGTTTCGGTGTGACCCCCGAGTACCTGGTCAACGCCGAAGTGCTGCAGATCAAGGTCGCCCAAGGCGCCAAGCCCGGCGAAGGCGGCCAGCTGCCAGGTGGCAAGGTCAACGGCCTGATCGCCAAGCTTCGCTATGCGGTTCCTGGCGTGACCCTGATCTCGCCACCACCGCACCACGACATCTACTCGATCGAAGACCTCGCGCAGCTGATCTACGACCTCAAGCAGGTCAACCCGCAGGCGCTGGTTTCGGTCAAGCTGGTGGCTGAGGCGGGCGTGGGTACCATCGCCGCTGGCGTGGCCAAGGCCTATGCCGACCTGATCACCATCTCCGGTTACGACGGTGGTACCGGTGCATCGCCGCTGACCTCCATCAAGTACGCTGGTGCCCCGTGGGAACTCGGCCTGGCCGAAACCCACCAGACCCTGCGCGGAAACGACCTGCGCGGCAAGGTCCGGGTACAGACCGACGGCGGTCTGAAAACCGGTCTGGACGTGATCAAGGCCGCGATCCTCGGCGCCGAGAGCTTCGGCTTCGGCACCGCGCCAATGATTGCCCTGGGCTGTAAGTACCTGCGCATCTGCCACCTGAACAACTGCGCGACTGGCGTCGCCACTCAGAACGAGAAGCTGCGCAAGGACCACTACATCGGCACCGTCGACATGGTGATCAACTTCTTCACCTTCGTCGCCGAAGAGACCCGCGAGTGGCTGGCCAAGCTCGGCGTGCGCAGCCTCGGCGAGCTGATCGGCCGCACCGACCTGCTTGATGTGCTGCCAGGCGACACCGAGCGCCAGCAGTACCTCGACCTGACACCGCTGCTGGGCAGCTCGCACATTCCGGCCGACAAGCCGCAGTTCTGCGAAGTGGACAAGAACCCGCCGTTCGACAAGGGTGAGCTGGCTGAGAAAATGGTCGAGATGGCCCTTCCGGCGATCCGCGACCAGGCGGGTGGCGAGTTCGCGCTCGACATCTGCAACTGCGACCGCTCCATCGGTGCCCGCATCTCTGGCGAAATCGCCAAGCTGTACGGCAACCAGGGCATGGCCGACAAGCCAATCACCTTCCGTTTCAAGGGGACTGCGGGCCAGAGCTTTGGCGTGTGGAACGCCGGTGGCCTGAATCTGCACCTGGAAGGTGATGCCAACGACTACGTCGGCAAGGGCATGACTGGCGGCAAGGTGACCATCGTGCCACCGGCCGGAAGCCCGTTCGAAACCCAACACAGTGCTATCGTCGGCAACACCTGCCTGTACGGCGCCACTGGCGGCAAGCTGTTCGCCGCTGGCACTGCCGGCGAGCGCTTCGCTGTGCGTAACTCCGGCGCCCACGCTGTTGTCGAGGGTACTGGCGATCACTGCTGTGAGTACATGACCGGTGGCTTTGTCTGCGTTCTGGGCAAGACCGGTTACAACTTCGGTTCTGGCATGACTGGCGGCTTCGCCTACGTGCTCGACATGGACAATACCTTCGTCGACAAACTCAACCACGAGCTGGTGGAAATCCAGCGGATCAGTGGCGAGGCGATGGAGGCCTATCGGAGCCACCTGGCGCGCGTCCTGGCTGAGTATGTGGAAGAGACCGGCAGCGAGTGGGGGCGTGAGCTCTCCGAGAACCTGGACGACTACGTGCGGCGTTTCTGGCTGGTCAAGCCGAAGGCGGCCAACCTGAAGCAACTGCTGTCCAGCACCCGTGCCAACCCGCAGTAAGAACAGCTGCAAGTGACGGCCCCGTGCGCGGGGCCCGTCGTGCTCAAGTGATCGTCTTGCAGCTTGCGGCCTGAGGCTTGCAACTGCGGTAAAGAGGTTTTGAAAAATGGCTGAACGTCTGAACAACGACTTCCAGTTCATCGAAGTGGGCCGCAAGGACCCGAAGAAAAAGTTGCTGCGCCAGCGCAAGAAGGAGTTCGTGGAAATCTACGAGCCCTTCAAGCCGCAGCAATCCGTGGAGCAGGCGCACCGTTGCCTGGGCTGCGGTAACCCTTACTGCGAATGGAAGTGCCCGGTTCACAACTTCATCCCCAACTGGTTGAAGCTGGTGTCCGAAGGCAACATCCTGGCCGCGGCGGAGTTGTCGCACCAGACCAACACCTTGCCGGAAGTGTGCGGTCGTGTCTGCCCGCAGGACCGTCTGTGCGAGGGTGCCTGTACCCTGAACGACGGTTTCGGTGCAGTGACCATCGGCTCGGTGGAGAAGTACATCACCGACACCGCTTTCGCCATGGGTTGGCGCCCGGACATGTCCAAGGTCAAGCCGACTGGCAAGCGTGTGGCGATCATCGGCGCAGGCCCGGCAGGCCTGGGTTGTGCCGATGTGCTGGTACGCGCCGGTGTGACGCCGGTGGTGTTCGACAAGAACCCGGAAATCGGTGGCCTGCTGACCTTTGGCATCCCTGAGTTCAAGCTGGAAAAGACCGTGTTGAGCAATCGCCGCGAAGTCTTCACCGGTATGGGCATCGAGTTCCGCCTGAACACCGAGGTAGGCAAGGACATCACCATGGAACAACTGCTCGCCGAGTACGACGCGGTGTTCATGGGCATGGGTACCTACACCTACATGAAGGGCGGCTTCCCAGGCGAGGACCTGCCGGGCGTGCATGACGCGCTGGACTTCTTGATCGCCAACGTCAACCGCAACCTGGGCTTCGAAAAGTCGCCGGAAGACTTCGTCGACATGCAAGGCAAGAAGGTGGTGGTGCTCGGTGGTGGTGACACCGCGATGGACTGCAACCGCACCTCGATCCGCCAGGGCGCCAAGTCGGTGACCTGCGCCTACCGTCGTGACGAGGCCAACATGCCGGGTTCGCGCCGTGAGGTGAAGAATGCCAAGGAAGAGGGCGTGAAGTTCCTCTACAACCGCCAGCCCATCGCCATCGTTGGTGAAGACAAGGTCGAAGGCGTGAAGGTGGTCGAGACCCGTCTCGGCGAGCCAGATGCCCGTGGCCGCCGCAGCCCCGAACCGATTCCGGGCTCCGAAGAGATCCTGCCGGCCGACGCCGTGGTGATCGCCTTCGGTTTCCGCCCGAGCCCGGCGCCGTGGTTCGAACAGTTCGATATCCAGACCGACAGCCAGGGCCGCGTAGTGGCGCCTGAAAAAGGCAAGTTCAAGCACCAGACCAGCAACCCGAAAGTGTTCGCCGGTGGTGACATGGTGCGCGGGTCCGACCTGGTGGTGACCGCCATTTTCGAAGGCCGTACCGCTGCCGAAGGCATCCTGGACTACCTGGAGGTGTGATCCTGGCCTGTCGCTGGTGCAAGGACTTTGCAGTCTTCGTAGGCGGCGACTTGCCGGCGACAGGGGCGTTAGCGACAGCCTATCAATAGTTTTGTATACAAAATCTATTGATCCAGGACATACCGATAGACAAAAGGCACGGCAAACAGCCGTGCCTTTTCTTTGTGCGTCTGAGAAAATGCCCGCACTTTTTTTCCGGATGCCGACATGACTGCCCTGAAGAACGATCGTTTCCTGCGTGCTCTGCTCAAGCAACCCGTAGACGTCACCCCGGTGTGGATGATGCGCCAGGCCGGCCGCTACTTGCCGGAGTACCGCGCCAGCCGCGCCAAGGCCGGTGATTTCATGAGCCTGTGCATGAACCCGCAGTTCGCCTGCGAAGTCACCCTGCAGCCGCTGGACCGCTACCCTCTGGACGCGGCGATCCTCTTCTCGGACATCCTCACCATCCCCGATGCCATGGGCCAGGGCCTGTACTTCGAGACAGGCGAAGGCCCTCGCTTCAAGAAAGTCATCAGCACCCTGGCCGACATCGAGGCGCTGCCGATCCCCGATCCGCAGAAGGACCTGGGCTATGTGATGGACGCCGTCAGCACCATTCGCCGCGAGCTCAATGGCCGCGTGCCGCTGATCGGCTTCTCGGGAAGCCCATGGACTCTCGCCACCTACATGGTCGAAGGCGGCTCATCCAAGGACTTCCGCAAAACCAAGGCCATGGCCTACGACAACCCCGAAGCCCTGCACCTGCTGCTGGACAAGCTGGCCCAGTCGGTGACCAGTTACCTCAATGGCCAGATCCTTGCCGGTGCTCAAGCGGTGCAGATCTTCGATACCTGGGGCGGTAACCTGTCGGCGGCGGCCTACCAGGAGTTCTCCCTGGCCTACATGCGCAAGATCGTCAGCGGTCTTGTTCGCGAGCACGAAGGCCGCAAGGTTCCGGTGATCCTGTTCACCAAGAATGGCGGCTTGTGGCTGGAAAGCATTGCCGAGGCGGGTGCCGATGCACTGGGCCTGGACTGGACCTGCGAGATCGGCGATGCCCGTCGCCGGGTGGGTGACAAGGTGGCCCTGCAGGGCAACATGGACCCGACCGTGCTGTATGCCAAGCCAGAGGCCATCCGCAAGGAAGTGGCGCGCATCCTGGCCAGCTACGGCAAGGGGAGCGGCCATGTATTCAACCTCGGTCACGGCATTACCCCGGAAGTCGACCCTGAGCATGCTGGCGTGTTCATCAACGCCGTCCACGAGTTGTCGGCGCAGTACCACAACTAAGCGTTCTTCCAGTGGCTGTCAGGTCGCAATGGCCTGACAGCGCCTGGTTAGGTTTTGCAGCCAGCCGCCAGACTTTTCCTATAGGGCGGTCTGGAGCGGTTCTCTAGTCTTGAGGCTTCGCCCGAACCCCTCACGTGCGCCTGGAGCCTTCATGCAAAACACATCCATCAGGCAAGTATCCACCTTCGGTCCTCCCTGTGTTCACGTCAGAGAGCTGCTGGCCTGGCCGCCTCAAAGACCGTGTCATGCATGAACGAAAGTATTGCTGGCAACGGATTCTGCTCCACTGGCTTTCCGCTGTATTGATTCTGTGGGTACTGCTCAGTGACCTTTGCGTCGCACTGATGGATGTAGAGCGCTCGACCTACGAACGCATCAGTGGTTTCAATGCGGCGATCTGCGTGCTCTATATTCCCCTGTTCCTGCTGCGTTGCCTGTTGTACCGGCTCTGCACCCAGCGCGAAGTCGGCCCCGCCGGTCAACCACTGAAATTGATGGTTTGCACGGTGCACGAGGCGCTCTACTTTAGTACCGCTGCCGTTTTGTTGTCCGGCGTATTGATGATCAGGCGCGAGGTCGATGTGCTCGGCTGGTTCATCGTTCCTGCGTTGCTGGACGATCCGCTGTGGCTGGATATCTGGTTTGAACTGCATCGTGTCTCCCGCGCACTCCTGACGGTCTTGTTGCTGGTGCATGTCGGCGCGGTCGTCGTGCAGGGCTATCAGGGACGTAACGTGCTGCGACGAATGCTGCCCTGAGTGGCTGATGCCCTCCTGAGTCCTGGTCTGGCCGGTGACGCTGCATCTTGCGATGTCGGTGGGGAGGGGCGTGTTCGCTGCCTATTGGTCCTCCCCAAACTCCATCAACAGGTTTGTTTACATGCTCATACGTTTTACTCGTCCGCTCCGGCGAGGTTTGACGCTGGTCGAAATCATGATGGTGATGGCGACGCTTGGCATGCTGGGAGTGCTGGTGATGCTCAGCCTCCTGGTTCTCCCCGCTCAGCCGAGTGTGTTCACGGTGCGGGAAGACCTGAAGTCGATCGCCTCGGCGCTGGAGGTGTATCGACTGGACAATGGCACCTATCCCACCACGGCGCAGGGGCTTGAGGCGCTGGTCAAATTGCCTACCCGGCCACCCCTGCCAAGATTCTGGGATGCCCAAGGCTATTTGGCGTCATTGCCAGCCGACCCCTGGGGCTCTGCCTACCAGTACGAAATTCCGGGCACGCGCTCGAACCTGGACTATGACCTGTTCTCCTGGGGCGCCGACGGTGAAGCGGGTGGGGAAGGGGAAAACGCCGACGTTGGCAACTGGGCCGAGTGAGCCCACCGCCGAGCGATTAAGTTTCGCTTCAGCAGTGCTCGCTACTCTGAGGCCATCGAAACCCAAACAAGGACTTACCCTATGAAATTTCGTTACCTGGCCTTCCTGCTTGTGCCTGTGTTCAGCACCGCTGCCCTGGCTGCAGGCTACACCGGCCCCGGTGCCCAACCCGTGATCACCGTGGCAGCGGCCAACGAAGCCGCAGACGACACCCCGGTCGTACTGCAAGGGTTCGTGACCAAGAAGATCAACAACGACGACAAGTACGAATTCAAGGACAACACCGGCACCATCACCGTTGAAATCGACGATGAGGACCTGCCAGCAACGCCGTTCAACGAGAAGACCAAGGTAAAACTGACCGGCGAAGTGGAAAAGCACCTGATGAGCCGTGAGGTGGACGTGGACATCGTCGAGATCATCAACTGACTCGGTGCCTGCTGGGGCCGTTGCCCGGCCCTGGCTTCACGCTGTCTTGGTCGGCAATGTGCTCAGGTGCAGCGCCACCAGGAGTGCCACCGCCAAGAGGCTGCCGATGAACAGCCCGATTCCGTTCCAGCCCGCATGGTGCCAGAACACACCACCTGCCGTCCCGGCCACGCTCGACCCCGCGTAATAGCAGAACAGGTACAGCGATGATGCCTGCCCTTTCGCCTTCAGTGCCCGACGGCCGATCCAGCTGCTGGCCACCGAGTGCGCACCGAAGAAGCCGAACGTGAACACCAGCATGCCGAGGATGACCATCGCCAACGGGCTGAACAAGGTCATCAACAAACCGCTGGCCATCACCAGGATACTGGCCCAGAACACCTTGCGCCGGCCCAGCTTGTCGGCCAGCGCGCCTACCTGCGCGGAACTGTAGATACCCGACAGGTACACCACCGACAGCAGGCCGACCAGCGCCTGGTTCATGTGGTAGGGCTCGGCCAGCAGGCGGTAGCCAATGTAGTTGAACAGGGTGACGAAAGCGCCCATCAGCAGGAAGGCTTCGAGAAACAGCCAGGGCAGGCCTGCGTCTTTGAAGTGCATGACGAAGCCATCCAGCAGGTTGCGCGGGTTCATGGCCTGCGGGCGGAAGTTGCGCGATTCGGGCAGCACTTTCCAGAACACCACCGCTGCCACCAGGGCCAGGCCGCCAATGGTCAGCATCGCCGTGTGCCAGCTGACGAAGTCGATCAGGACGCCGGTGATCAGCCGCCCACTCATGCCGCCAATGGCATTGCCGCCGATGTACAGGCCCATGGCCAGGCCGATGTGCTGGGGATGGATCTCTTCGCTCAAGTAAGTCATTGCCACCGCTGCCAGGCCGCTCAGCGACAGACCGACCAGTGCACGAGTTGCCAGTACCCCTTCCCAGGTCGGCATGACTGCGCTGGCCAAGGTCGACAGTGCCGCGCACAGCAGCGCGAACACCATCACCGGCTTGCGCCCGATGCGATCGGAAATCGGCCCGGTGATCAACAGTCCGAAGGCCAGCATGGCAGTCGAAACCGACAACACCAGGCTGCTCTGCGCGGCGTTGATGGCAAACTCCTTGGAGAGCAGCGGCATCATTGGCTGCACACAGTACAACAGGGCGAAGGTGGCGAAGCCACCGCTGAACAGGGCCAGCACGGTCTTCATGAAGGCGGGGGTGCCTTTTTCGATCCAGGTGTCGTTGAAGGTCGTCGGGTCAGGTTCGGTAGGCTGGGAAGCTACAGCTGTTTTCACGGACAGGTACCTCAAGCGCGATGAAAAAAGCATATAGCTCGCTAATGATTACATCCAATATATTGTTCGACCTATTTGAGATGTTCTGCGACTTGATTGGAGCCCTTCATGGAACTGCGCCATCTGCGGTACTTCATTGCCGTGGCCGAAGAACTGCACTTTGGCCGTGCCGCTCAACAACTGGGAATCTCTCAGCCCCCTCTGAGCCAGCAGATCCAGGCATTGGAACTCGAGTTGGGGGCGCGTCTGTTCGAGCGCACCAACCGCCGCGTCGAACTGAGCGAAGCAGGACGCCTGTTTCTCGAGGAAGCGCGTCAAGTGCTGGCCCAGGTCGAGAAGGCGGCCGATGTGGCGCGTCGGGCTCAGTTGGGTGAGCTGGGTGAAATGAAGATCGGCTTCACCTCGTCGGCACCGTTCACGTCGAAGATCCCCAAGGCCATCCATGCGTTTCGCCAGCGCTTTCCCGCGGTGCATCTGAACCTGAAGGAAATGAGCAGCCGCGATGTTGCCGAAGGGGTGTTCGATGAGTCGATCGAGGTCGGCCTGATGCGTCCGATGCCCTTACCGGACGGGCTGGTAGCCACCGAGCTGTTTCGAGAGCCGCTGGTGGCGGTGATCAACGCATCGCACCCCTTGGCCGTTGGCACCGAGCGGGGAGTGCACATCGCGGCGCTGGCCCATGAACCGTTCGTGTTCTTCCCGCGTAGCTATGGCAGTGGCCTGTATGCGCAACTGCTGAACCTGGCGCGCGATGCCGGGTTCAGTCCGCACTTCGCCCAGGAGGCAGGTGAAGCGATGACCATCATTGGGCTGGTTTCAGCGGGCCTGGGGGTGTCGGTGTTGCCTGCTTCGTTCCAGCGCATGCAGATCGAGGGCGTTGTGTATCGCACCTTGCTGGACGAGGGGGCGACGAGCGCGGTGTGGCTGGTGCAGCGTGAGGGTGGTGGATCGGTCATGGCCAAGGCATTTGCCGAGCTGCTGACGGGATTGTTGATGGGATGAAGGGCTGGGTAAGGGCGCAGCCCCGGCAACCCGGCGCCCACTGCAGGGGCCGGATCGCCGGCGCTTGGTCAGCCCCAGCGACGGAAGATCAGCGAAGTGTTGACCCCACCAAAGGCAAAGTTGTTGTTCATCACGTACTCGTGGCTCATGGTGCGAAAACCGCCGGTCAGGTAGTCCAGCTCGCCACAGCGCGGGTCGATGCGATCGAGGTTGAGGGTATGCACGTAGCGGTCGCTGTTCATCATCTCGATGCTGAACCACGACTCCAGTGCACCGCAGGCGCCCAAGGTGTGGCCTAGGAAACTCTTCTGCGAGCTGATGGGCATGCGTGGGCCGAACAGGCTGCTGGTGGCCAGGGTTTCGGCGATGTCACCCTGTTCGGTGGCGGTGCCGTGGCCGTTGACGTAGCCGATGGCGTCGGGTGCCAGGGCTGCGTCTTCCAGCGCCAGTTCCATGGCTCGGCGCATGGTGGCCTGCTCCGGTCGGGTGATGTGCTGGCCATCGGCATTGCTGCCAAAGCCCACCACCTCGGCATAGATCTTCGCCCCCCGCGCCAAGGCGTGCTCCAGCTCTTCGAGCACCAGCATCCCTGCGCCTTCGCCAATCACCAGGCCGTCGCGGTCGAGGTCGTAGGGCCTTGGGGTCAGGTGCGGCGTATCGTTCTTGAGGCTGGTGGCGTACAGCGCATCGAACACCATGGCTTCGGTGGGGCACAGCTCCTCGGCACCCCCGGCGAGCATCATCGGCAGACGACCGTACTTGATCGCCTCGTAGGCGTAGCCGATGCCCTGGCTGCCGCTGGTGCAGGCGCTGGAAGTGGGGATCAGGCGTCCGGTGAGGCCGAAGAAGATGCTGATATTGGCGGCAGTGGTGTGGGGCATCATGCGCACGTAGGAGTTGGCGTTCAGGCCGTCGGCCACTGCGTTCATCAGCATGTTGCCGAAGGTCTTGATCTCGTCGGTGCTGCCGGTGGATGAGCCGCAGGCTACCCCCATGCGCCCATCGCGGATGCTCGGGTCGTCGAGCAGCCCGGCGTCAGCCAGGGCGCGCTCGGCGCCAGCGACCGCCAGGCGCGAGACACGGCCCATGCTGCGCAGCTGCTTGCGGGTCCAGTGGCTGGGGACCTTGAAGTCATCGACCGGGCCTGCCAGGCGGGTATTGAGCTCTGCATAACGGTCCCATTCGTCCATGCGGCGGATCCCGCTGCGCTGGCTGGCGAAATGCCCGGCGATGGTGGCCCAGTCATTGCCCAAGGAGGTGATGCCGGCCATGCCGGTGACCACGACACGGCGCATCAGCACAACCCTCCATTGACCGCCAGGACCTGGCGGGTGATGTACGCGGCTTCAGGCGACATCAGGAAGTTCACCGCCCCGGCAACTTCTTCGGCCGTGCCCATGCGCCCGGCCGGGATCATCTTGAGCAACTCGTCCACGGGCACATGCTCGTCGAGCATGGCTGTGTCGATCAGGCCAGGGGCCACGCAGTTGACAGTGATGCGTCGTTTGCCCAGCTCGATGGCCAGCGCCTTGGCGGCGCCGATCAGGCCGGCTTTGGAGGCACTGTAGTTGACCTGGCCACGGTTGCCGATCAACCCCGACACCGAGGTGATGCAGACGATGCGGCCCGGCGCGCGGCGGCGGATCATGGGCATCGTCAGGGGATGCAAGACGTTGTAGAAGCCGTCCAGATTGGTGCGCATGACCTGGTCCCAATCCTCGTCGGTCAGTGCCGGGAACGCGCCGTCGCGGGTCAGCCCTGCGTTGCACACCACGCCATAGTAGGCACCGTGGGTTTCGACATCCTCTTCCAGGATGGTCTTGCACGCTGTGCGGTCAGCCACGTCGAATTGCAGCACCCGTGCCTGCTGGCCCAGAGCCCGGACCTCGGCGGCAACCGCGTCGGCTTCGGCACGGCCACTGCGGCAATGCAGCACCAGGTCGAAGCCTGCACGGGCCAGGCGCAGGGCGATGGCTCGGCCGATGCCGCGGCTGGAGCCTGTGACCAGGATGGTGTCAGTCATGGGGGGACTCCTCTGGGTCTGCCTCGGCCAGATAATGGGCGGTTTGCGGCGGGCGATAGACATTCAGGCGCGCGGTGGCATGGATGCCGGGGCCACGCAGGTGGCACTCGAACACACCCATGCCGCTGTCATCTTCCAGTGAACGCAGGGCGTGAAGGTGCAGTTCGGTGCCCGCCGGGAAGTGTTCTACATCGCAGCTGTACTTGCGGGTGCCGAGCAGGAAACCCAACTCCACCGGTTGGCCTTGTCGACGCGCCCGGCAACCGGCGAAGGCGGCCACTGTCTGGGCCATCAGTTCGATCCCGAACCATGCCGGCAGGCTGCCGTCGGCGCGATTGAACAGGCCGCCGTGGCGCACGGTGGCGCGAGCATGAATCTGCTCGTCGTCGCAGCTGTCGACCTGGTCGATCAGAATCATGTCGCCAGCGTGTGGCAACAGCTCGGCCAGTGGCCAGGGGATCATGCGGTGTCTCCGAGAATCAGACTGACATTGTTGCCGCCGAAGGCGAACGAATTGCTCATCAACCGGCGTGGGTGCTGCGCTGGCAGCCGTTGTTGGCCGTCGACGAGGTTCAGCGCTGCCAGTTCAGGGTCGCGCTGGCCATCCCACACGTGGGGCGGCAGCAGCCCCTCAGGGTTGTGCTCGCTCAGCGTCAGCCAGCAGAACGCGGCTTCGAGCGCGCCAGCAGCACCCAGGGTGTGACCGGTCATGGGCTTGCTCGACGAACACGGCAGGTCGGCGCCGAACAGTGCGCTGACGGCCAGGCTTTCCATGGCGTCATTATGCACCGTGGCGGTGCCATGCAGGTTGAGGTAGTCGATCTGCGTTGGGGCCAGGCCTGCATTGTCCAAGGCTTTGGCCATGCACTGCAAGGCGCCGGCGCCAGTCGGGTCTGGCGCTGATATGTGGTGAGCGTCGGAACTGGCGCCGGCCCCGAGCAAGGCGATGGAGGGGCCTTCGTTGTTGACTTCACGGGTCATCAGGAACAGCGCAGCGGCCTCACCGATATTGATGCCGTTGCGGTTGATCGAGAACGGGTTGCAGCGCTGCTCGCTGATCGCTTCCAGCGCGCTGAAGCCATTGAGCGTAAGACCGCACAGGCTGTCGACACCGCCGCACAGCACCGCATCGCAGATACCCTGTCGCAGCAGTCGGTGAGCGCTTGCCAGGGCGCGGCCGCTGGAGGTGCAAGCGGTGGAGATCACGTAGGCCGGGCCGCTCAGTTGCAACCAGTCCGCCAGGAAGTTGGCCGGTGCACTCAGGGCCTGCTGGGCGTAGCGGTAGTCGTCCGGAAAGTGCTGTTGCCGAAGGTAATGGGCAATGCTTTCGGTGGCTTCGGCGATCCCCGAGGTGCTGGTGCCCAGTATGACCGCCACCCGGTGTGCACCATGGCGTGCGATGGCCTGGCGGATGGCAGGCTCGATCTGCAGGGCGGCGCTGTACAGCAGTTGATTGTTGCGGCTGTGCTGGTCAGGCAAGGGCAGTACGGGCAGTTGGCCGGGCACGGCACCGACGGGAGGTCGGCGGTCGGGTATCCGGCCGTCCTCGGGCTGCACGCCCGAGCAGTCGCCTGCGAACAGGCGGGCGGCGACTTCGGCCTGGCCGTGGCCCAGCGCGCAGACCACGCCCAGGGCGTTGAGGTAGGCAGTCATGGCAGGTTCTCGCTGGGCAAAGGGGCAATTACATAACGCAGGCCCTCACCGAGGTTCAAGTCGAATCCATCGGCGTCTCGATAAGCGATGTGCCAGCGGTCTTCCAGCCAGCGTTGCCCGCGCTGTTGGCGAGCGCCGGGGTAGAGCGCCTGCAATTGCTCGCCCGGAGTCAGGGCGAACAGCACGGCGGCGAACAGCTCGCGCGCCGCTGGATTGGGCGGTAAAAGGCCATCCGCCTGCCAGCGCTGGTCTTCGAGCAACTGACGGGCCTGGGGAATGCCGAGCAGGTCGAGCAGCGACCAGCGCAGGTGGCCGTCTTCACGTTGAATCACCAGTAGCCAGTCTTGTTGCTGCCCGGCCTGTTCGCGCCGGACGTGCAACTGCTGCGGCAGGTCGAGCGTAGGCAGGTGTGCCGGCAATGGTGGGCGTGCGCTGCAAGCGCCCAGCAGCGCACAAAAGGCAATCAGCAGCAGCTGTTTCATGCGTGCTCCAGGGGTTTGGCCCATGGGGCCAGTATGAAACTGAACACCAGGCCCAGGCTTACCGCCAGGCCGAAATTGCTCACCGCCGGTGTGCTGGAAAGCGCCAGCAGACCGAACGACAGCCAGGTGGTGAGTGCGGCCAGCAGCGTGCCCAGCAGACTCACAGCGGCCCCGCCGATCTGCTCGTGCATGAGGATCGCGTAGTCGACGCTGATGGCGGTGACCAGCAACAGGCCGAACAGGCTGAACAAGGTCAGCGGTTGTCCCAGCCAGCCCAGGCAGGCCAGGCTGCACAGGGCTGCCAGCAACGGCAGGGCGACGATGCGCAGGGCACCCCGCAGGCCGAATGGCAGCACCAGCAACAGCAGGATCAGCACGCACGACAACAGCTTGAGCTCGGCGGCGCTGAGCTGGGTGGCGGCGAATAGCTGGTTCAGTTCGCCGAGACGGTCCACCAGTTGCACCCCCTCCAGATCGTCGGTCTGCACACGCAGCAGCGCAGTATCGTTCAGGCCCTGCAAGCTGACGATGGCGGCCACCCCCGAGTCGGTCCGCCCCAGCCACAATGGCCGCCAGGCTTCGCCCAGCGGTCCCGCCAGTACCTGTTCGACGGTCAGTGTGGGTAGTTGCAGCAGGTGGTTCAGCTCGTTCTCCAGCGCCGCCTGCGGCACACCTAGCGCCTGCAGCGGTTGCCAATGCTCGCGCAGGACGGCCAGTGCCTGTTGGGTCTGCTGTTGTTCTGCCGGGCTTGCGACGATCTGGTCCAGGCTCATGTAGCCCTTGAGCTTACCCAGTTCGACCAGCTCGTCGAGCTTGGCGGACAGCGTCCCCAGGCGGTCGAGCAACTGCTGCGGGTCGTGGCCACGTACCAGGTAGAACTGGCTGGTGGGTTGGTAGCCGGTGATCCGCGCCACTGCCTGGGCTTGCGCCAGCAACTGGGGTGGGCTGCTGACCCACTGGCGGATGTCATTGCGGCTGTCGAGGCGCCACAGGCCGGCAGCGCAGAACAGCATCACCAGGACCAGCAGCACGGCACTGGGCATTTTGCGCAGCAGGCGTTCACGCCAGCGCATGAGCGTTTCGGCGACCTGTAGCGGCCAGTGCGCCGGGCGTAGTGCCACACCGTTCAGCAGGGCCGGCAGCAGGCATACCGCGCAGAGGTAGGCTCCGAGCAGGCCCGCGGCGGAAAACGCGGCAATCTGGGTCAGCGCCGGGAAGGGCGTGAACGCCAGGGCAAGGTAGCCGATGCAACTGGTCGCCAGGCTCAGGCTCAGGCCTGGAAGTGTCAGGCGCAAGGCGGGCCAGCTACGCCAGGGCTTGAGGCTCCAGCTCTTGGACAGATAGTGCAAAGGGTAGTCCACGGCTACACCAATCAGGCTCGAGCCCAGGACCAGCGTCATGACATGGATCTGGTCGAACAGCGCTACGCACACCACCGTCCCGAAGAGCACTCCCACCAGCACGGGAACGAAGGCCAACAGCCCGCGCCAGCGGCGAAACGCCAGCAGTAGCAACAGCAGAATGGCAAGGGTTGCGCCGCCACCGACCCAGGTGATTTCGCGGCTGGCTTGCTGTTGCCCGGCGGCGGCATACAGCAAGCCACTGGCGGCGACCAGTTGGGCGCCGGATTGCTCCGCTTGTTGGCGACTCTTGTCCACCAGGTCGGCCACTTGCAGCGGCAGGTTCAAGTCGAACGCATTGCCCTCGGTGCGTGCGCGCAGCAGCACCCAGTGCAGGCCCTCGGCGCTGGCCACCAGCGCGCCGCTGGCGGTATCCAGTTCTACGTTCGGCGGTTTCGGTTGGCTGGCCTGGATGCGCCCGGTCAGGCCTAGCCAGTCGTCCTGGCTGGGTACCAGGCTGAAACCGGTGAAGGGGTCGAACAGGCTTTGCACGCGCTGCTCGATGAAAACGTCTGGCTGGAGGCGCAGTTGCTGGCGGTCCTGGGGCGCAAGCATGGCCAGCCGCCCTTGCAGCAGCTGTTCGCGCACGGCGGCGAGGTCGGTTTGCAGGTTCCACTGCACCCTGCTGAATAAACCGCTGGCTTGCCACTGCGCGGCCAGATGCTCGGCGAGGGCGAGTGCCTGCTGGCGTTCGGTGTGGCCAACCAGCACCAGTATTTCGCGGTTGAGCGGCTCTTGTATGCGCAGTTCGGCGCGTTTGACCAGCGGGTCTTGGGTAGCGCCGGGCACCAGTGTCATCAGGTCGGCCGACATCGGCGCCCCACGGTGCCACTGCCAGCCAGCGACCGCGAGCACAATGAGCAACAACCCCAGGAAGGCGCGTGGGAGCAGGCGTTCAATCGGCAAGATCGCGGCGCTCCCTGTCGCTCAGGGCAGTCTCGGCGCTGCTTTCAGGCATGCGCAGGACGGTGCTGTCGCCTTGGGTTTCGCTGAGCTCGATGCGCTCGACGAACGAGCCACCGCTGATTTCGATGGCGCTGAATACCTGCTTGAGCAGCAGCGAGCGAGGCGTCAGGTGCAATGTCCAGTGCGCGGCATCGCCCGACAGGCTCAGGTCGAAGTCGCGTTGCAGGCCACTGCTGTCGCCCTGCAGTACGGCAAAGAACAGGCGGTTTTGTTCGGCTCCAGCGCTGCGGCTGGGCAATGTTTGCCAGCCGCTCGGATCGCGGCGGGCGATGCCGTCGGCGCGAATGCGGTAATCCTGGCGCAGCGGGGTTTGCAGCAGCCATAGCAGGCCGTGGTCGCGGGCCAGGATGAAGTGGCCCTTGCTCAGCAGTGGCTGGGGCAGGGCGCGCAGGTGCTTTTCCTGGATGAACGGGCCTTTGACGACCGCGGGCGTGCTGAGCTGTTTTTGCAGATCGTCCAGGCTGAATGCCAGGGTCAGCGGGCTGATGAACAGCAGGACGAGGACGGTGAGCGTGCACAACAGCGGGTGGACAGGGGTGGCGTGAGCAGGTGGCGCCGCGTCGCGCCTCTGTCGCGACGCAAGGCCACTCCCACGGAATCCGCGCAGTGGCTTCAGGCGTGTCGTGACGAGTCGATTCATGAGAGTACCTTGGCTACCGCGTCGAGCATCACCTGCGGCGAGGCCAGTTGCATCTCGCCGCTTTCCACATGTACGGCGACCTGCACGGTGCTGGCGCGGGTCATGCGCTCGCCCGTCTCGGCATCGCTGATCAGGTAATGGATCTTCAGGCGGTTTTCCCATTCCACCAAGCTGGCACGCACCTTCAGGCGCTGGCCGAAGGTGGCGCCGCGGATGTAGCGCAGCTGCAGGTCGATCACCGGCCAGATGTAGCCGCTGGCGTGCATTTGCAGGTAATTGTGCTCGAGTCGGTCGAGCAGCGCGCAGCGGGCCACTTCGAGGTATTTGACGTAGTGACCGTGCCAGACGATGTGCATGCTGTCGACGTCGAAGAAGGGTACGACGATTTCGCTGTCGACATGGAAGACGCCGGGGTTACGCATGCAACCTCCAGTGGCGCTGGGCGATGCGTTGCAGGCACAGGCGCAAGTCGCTTTCCAGGGCACGGTCTTCGACGACCGGAGCGAACTCCGCCACCAGCGCTTGATGCATCTGAGCCAAGGCTGGCGGCAACGGCCGTGCGTTGTCCTGGCGGCCACGCAGCCACACGCCCTGGTTGGCTGCCAGCAAGGCTGCGGCGGCGACCTGTTCGGTCAGCTCCAGCACCCGCAAGGCGTCACGGGCGGCGATGGTGCCCATGCTCACCTTGTCCTGGTTGTGGCATTCGGTGGAGCGCGAGAACACGCTGGCTGGCATGGTCTGCTTGAGTGCTTCGGCAGTCCAGGCGCTGGCACCGATCTGCACGGCCTTGAAACCGTGGTTGAGCATGGCTCGGTCGGCTTCGGCGCCGGACAGGTTGCTGGGCAGGCCATGGTTGTAACGTACGTCCACCAACAATGCGAGCTGGCGGTCGAGCAGGTCGGCGACGTTGGCGACCAGGGTCTTGAGGCTGTCCATGGCGAAGGCGATATGACCGCCATAGAAGTGCCCACCATGCAGCACCCGCTCGGCGTCGCCGTCGATGATCGGGTTGTCGTTGGCGCTGTTGAGCTCCGTCTCGATGAAGCCGCGCAGCCAGCCCAGGCTGTCGGCCAGCACGCCCAGCACATGGGGTGCGCAGCGCAGCGAATAGCGGTCCTGCAGACGATGCAGGGACGGTAACGGTGCGTCGATGGCGAGGTCCTGGCGGAGCCAGGCGGCAACCTGCATCTGTCCAGGGTGCGGCTTGGCGGCGAACAGGCGCTCGTCGAAATGCTCGGGATTGCCTTGCAGGCCAATGACGTTGAGGGCGGTGATGCGCGTAGCCAGTTTCAGCAGGTAGTCGGCGCGGGCAAACGCCAGGCAGGCCAGGCCGGTCATCACCGCGGTGCCGTTCATCAGCGCCAGGGCTTCCTTGGGCCGCAGCACCAGTGGCTGCCAGCCCAGTTCGCGGTGCACGTCAGCGCTGCCACGGCGTTGACCTTGGTACATCACCTCGCGCTCGCCGGCCAACGTGGCCGCGACGTAGGACAGTGGCGTCAAGTCTCCGCTGGCGCCCACCGAGCCTTCTTCGGGAATCAGTGGGAGGATGTCGTGAGCGAGGAAATCACGCAGACGTTCGAGCAACTCCAGGCGCACCCCCGATACGCCGTGGCTCAGCGATCGCAGGCGGGCAGCCAGCACGGCGCGGGTTGCAGGGGCGTCCAGCAGGCGGCCCAGGCCACACCCATGGAAGGTGTAAAGGTGTTGTGGCAGGGCCTCCACATGCTCAAGCGGCACGGCGACCACGCAGGAGTCGCCGTAGCCGGTGGTTACGCCGTAGATTACGCCTTCCTTGTCCAGCAAGGTGTCCAGGAACCGCGCACCACGCGCGATACGCTCGCGGTACCGGGCATCGTCCTGCAGCCGCGCCGAGGCGCGGCACTCGGCCAGGGCCAGGATGTCTTCGATCGCCAGCGGCGACTCGCCGAACGTGACAGGTTCATGCGGATGCATCGTCATCGGTCTTCCAGAAGGGGTAGAAGTTGAACCACTGCAATGGCGCCTGGCTGCAGTATTGGCCCAGGCGTTCGGCATAGCGTGAGGCCCACTGGGCAATCACCTGGTCACGCTGGCCGCGGCGCCACTGCAGACGCTCGGCGAAGGGCTCCAGGGTGATGCGGTAGCGGCCTTGGCGCTTCAGGCAGAACAGTAGGTTGACCGGGCAATCGAGCAGGCCGGCCAGCAGCCAGGGGCCTTGCGGGAATGGCGCGGGCTGGCCGAGGAAGTCCACCTCGACCGTACGTGTGCCGTGCAGCGGCACGCGGTCGCCGGCAATGGCCAGCCACTCGCCGCGCTCCAGGCGCTCGGAGAGTTGCAGCATCACTGCCGGGTCCAGTTCGCTGACCTGGATCAGTCGCAGGTTGGTCGCGCCGGCCTCGCCCAGCAGGCGGTTGAAGCGCTCGGCATGGCGGGTGTGGACCAGCACGTTCATGGTCACCTGCTCGCCGATTTCAGCCAAGGCGCGGCACACTTCAAGATTACCCAGGTGCGCACCCACCAGCATCTGACCGCGCTCGCCGCGCAGTTGCTGACGCAGATGAGCGGGGTCGACGATGTCGATGTCTTCCAGCCGCAGCCGGCCATTCCATACGTCGAGCTTGTCCAGCAGGGCGTCGGCGAAGGCCATGAACTGGCGAAATACCTGGCGTTGGCTGGGCGCTGGGGTTTGCCCGCCATTCCAGCGATGCAGTCGCTGCTGGTACTGCCAGGCGCTGCGCCGGGCGCGGCGGCCGAACACGAAGAAGTAGGCGACGATGATGCGTATCAGGGGGCCGAGCACACGCCGGCCACACAGCCGCACCAGGGCAGCGGTCAGTTTCATCAGCCAGAAACTGCCACGCTCCTGCTGATCGGCCCAGTGTTGCGAAGGATTGCTGCTCATCCACGCCACCTGCGCCAGAGAATCAGCGGTGCGCGCAGCAGCATGCCGAAGAACAGCTTGGCGTGCATTTTCGAGATCAGCGCATTGTCATGGAACAGGCGAAAGTGCGACAGGCCGTCCTGCGGGTAATGGACCCTGGTCGGCAGCCAGCGCATCGGCTGGTCGCGCCACGACAGGCGTACGAGAATCTCGGGGTCGAAGTCCATGCGCCGGCCGAGTTTGACGCTATCGATCATCGCCAGGGTTGGCGGCAGCGGGTACACGCGAAAGCCGCACATCGAGTCCGGTATCTGCAGCGACAGGCTGTTGATCCATACCCACACGTGGGTGAGGTAACGGGCATACAGACGGCCCTTGGGCACGCTGGCGTCGTACTGTGGATAACCGCATACCAGCGCCTGTGGATAAGCCTGCGACTGTTCGAGGAAGCGGCGAACATCGGTCAGGTCATGCTGGCCGTCGGCGTCCACTTGCAAGGCATGGCTGAACCCCAGCTGTGAAGCTTCACGCAGCCCGGCCATGACCGCGCCACCTTTGCCCTGGTTGGTCGCGAGCGTGACCAGGTGCACGTCAGGATGCAGGGCCAGTTGGCGCAGCACCTGGGCGCAAGGCGCATGACTGGCGTCGTCGACCAACACGCAGGGCAGGCCCGCGTCAAGCAAGTCGGCCACCACTGCTGGAACGGCCAGTTCGTGGTTGTACACCGGGATCACCGCGCAAGGCTTATGCACAGGCAGTCTCCATCAGGATGCGGCCACTGGAGCAGGCCTGCCCGGCGCAGCTGTAGGCGAAATACAGTTTGCCGCGCTCACCATCCCAGCGCAGGTTCAGCACCAGTTCATCGCCAGGGCGCACCACATGCTGGAACTTGAGCACTTCCATGCCGGCGAAGCGGTAGCCCGGCAGCAGGTGTTCGCTGGCCAGGGCGATGGCCCAGTCGATCTGCACCACGCCGGGCAGCACCGGGGCTTCTGGGAAGTGACCGGCAAAGCATGCCAGGTCCACGGGGACGACCAGGGTCAGGTGCAGTTCATCGCCTTCATGGCGCTGCTCCAACACCTCAGGCGTCATGTTGCGCGGCGCCAGCAACAAGGCCTGGACGTCGGCCCGTGGCAGTTTGCCCTGCGCATTGAGCGGCAGTTGCCGCAGCAACCGCCAGCGTCGTGGCAGGGCCAAGGGCTCGCAATGCCCCGCCAGGTGCGCCCGCAGGCGCTCGACCAACGCCTTGCGGCCCTTGCTGCGCAGCGCGTGCAGGCCAGAGGGGGTCAGCACTACCAGCGCGGCGAGGTAGGCGCGGCCGTGTTCGACCATGCCCAGCCGGGCTTCACCGACCCAGGCGTGGGCGCATAGCGCCTGTTCGAGCATGGGCAGGGAGATGCGTTTCTCTTCCAGCTTGACGATGCGGTCGAGACGGCCGAGCAGATGGAAGCGCCCGTCATCGGCGAACGCGACGGCGTCAGCACTCTGCTCGACATGGCCTGCGGGTAAGTATGGCGAAGCGATGCACAAGGCGCCTCGTGCGTCCTGGCTCAGGCGTACATCGGCAAATGGCTGCCACAATGCTTCACCCTGACGCCAGGCAATACCACCTGTCTCCGAGCTGCCGAGGATTTCCGTCGGCCATTGGCCCAGACGCTGCTGCAGGCGATGGGCGGCGTCGGCCGGCAATTCACCGCCGGAGGAAAACACCTGGCGGACCTGGCCCAGGGCTGCCCAGTCGAGATTGTCGCCCATGCGCTTGAGCAGGGCCGGGCTGGCCACCCAGGCGAAGGCAGGATGGGCCAGGCTGGCGCGCTGCAAGTCTTCAGGGAAGGGCAATTGGCGCCGTTCGAAGCCGCGCCCGGCACACAGCGGCCAGAGCACGCGGAACAACAGCCCGTAGATGTGCTGGGTGGCGACACTGCCGACGATCCATGCATCGCCCAGGGTGTGGCCCCACAGTCGCTCCAGGGCCTGGACTTCATTGGCCAGCTGACGAAGGCACTTGTCGATGCGCTTGGGTTCGCCGCTGGAGCCAGAAGTGCACAGGCTGATGCGGCATCGGTCCAGGTCGAGGTCGGCAGGCGTTAGCGGCTCGCCGAGCAAGGAGGCGAAGTCCAGGTCACCGGGCTGGTCGCTGAGCCACAGGTCTACCTGACTGTGCCAGCGCTCGCGGGTCGCCGGTTGCAGGTCCGAAGGCAGCAACACCTCGACATCGGCGCGCCAGGCACCCAGCAAGGCGGCGGCGAGTTCGGCAGCATCTTCCAGGTGCACAGCCAGCTGTTTCACGCCACGCTGGCGCAGGCCGCCGGCCAGGCGCAGTGCCTGTTGGCTCAACTGGGCATGATCCAGGCTCGGGCACTGGCTCACCTGGCGCGGCGCATCCAGCGGGCGCAGCAGGTGTTCGAGGTTGATCCAGTTCATGAGCGTCCTCGCACACGTTGTCTTACCCACCATTCGACCGCGAACAGCAGCCCCATTGCGGCATAGGCGATCACGCCGTTGTACAGCGTCCACCAGCGCAGTGGCGCCCACAGGGTCAGGCTCGCGGCGATCAGGCCGTTGATCACGAAAAACAGGCACCATACCTGCGTTACCTGGCGGGTGTAGTGCACCGCTGCCGGGGGAAGTTGCGGCTCCTGCAGACGGGCCAGGCGCTCGACCAGCGGCATGCCGTGCACCAGGCTGGTGCCGAACAGGACGAGCATGAAGGCATTGACCAGCACTGGGTACCAGCGCAGCAGCTGCTGGCTGTCGGACAGACCCAGGGCGGCGCAGAACGCCAGCGCCGCCGCGGCCATCCACACAGCGCCCGGGCGACGTGGCGTACTCAGCGCACGGGCCAGCCACAGGGCGCCAAGCAGCACGCCGAACTGCCAGGGGGCGAAACGGGCCATGCCGAAATGCACCGCGAAGGGATACAGCACGCCGGCCAGCAACAGGCCGAGGCCGATCAGTCGCTTCATGCCGCGGTGTTGACCAGGCGGTACACCGCTTCGACCACGTCATTGACGGTACGCACTGCCTTGAAGTCTTCGGCGGCGATTTTCTTTCCGGTCTGGCGCTTGATGTGGTCGAGCAGGTCGATGGCATCGATGCTGTCGATTTCCAGGTCCTGGTACAGGTTGGCATCGAGGTTGATGCTGGCGGGGTCGAGCTCGAACAGCTCGACCAGGGCGTCGCGCAGGGTATTGAAGATATCTTCGCGGGTTTGCATGGTGCAGTCTCAGGCAGCCTTACGGGCAGTGACGAACGCGGCCAAGGTGGCGACGTTACGGAAATGGTTGCGGGTGTCCTTGGCATCGGCGTCGATCTTGAAGCCATAGCGCTTCTGCAGTGCCAGGCCCAATTCCAGTGCATCCACCGAGTCCAGGCCCAGGCCTTCGCCAAACAGCGGTTGCTGGTCGTCGATGTCCTGCACGCCGATGTCTTCAAGGCCGAGGGCGTCGATGATCAGTTGCTTGAGGTCACGGTGCAGGTCGTGTTGTGGATCGCTCATCTGTGGCGAGCTCCTTGAGGTAGTACTGATGCAGGTAGTCGTTCAGCTTGCGTGATGCTTGAGGCGCCGGCCCCTGTGTGGCGAAGGCCTGAGGGTCGATATCGGCGCCGACCGTGAGGGTGAAGTGCACGCGACGGCTGGGGATGCGGTACCAGGGTTCGTTCTTGGTCAGGGTGGTCGGGCTGACCTTGATGGTCACCGGCGTGATGATATTCGCACCCCGCAAGGCAATCGCGGCGGCGCCGCGATGAAAGGCCGGTACCTGGCCGGGCGGGGTGCGCGTACCTTCCGGGAATATGATCAACGGCTGTCCTTGGCGCAACACGTCCACGGCTTCTTCGAGCATGTCCATGCTGCCGTCGTTGCCAATGTACTGGGCCTCGCCGACCGGGCCACGGGTGAATGGGTTGTCGAACAGGCTGTGCTTGACCACGCAATTGGCCTGGCGCACCAGGCCGATGAGAAAGACCACATCGATCAGCGACGGGTGGTTGGCGATGATCAGCTGACCAGGGCGGCCCAGGCGTTCGGCGCCAATGACCTGGTAGGTCAAGACGCCAGCGCCCTTCATGAAGCGAATGAAGTGCCAGAACAGCCAACCGATGGTTTGCCGGGCACGCTGGCGGTGGCGTTCGCGACCGCCCGGCATACAGGCCAACAGGGGGAACACCAGCAGCCGCAGGCACAGGCCGCCGAGCCCAAATACGGCAAAGCTCAAGGCGGTGGCCAGCAGGCGCCAGTAGTAGGCATCGCGGGGGCGGTTCACGGCTGTCGTTGCCAGGTCCATACACGACGCTTCACGGTGTGGGTGACGGTATTCTGGTCGGTCAGCGAAGCACGCAGCCAGCTCAGGGCATGGGGCAATGCGGTGCCTTGGCCCGCCGGCGTCTGGCCCAGGGTGAGCTGCCATTGTTGGCCGGATGTCAGCAACAGGCCCAGGGCGTAGGAAAAGGGTACGTCGTCGATCCAGTTGCGGTAGGCCTCGGGTGGTCGCTCTTCGGTGATGATCAGCAGCACGGCCGGGGCGCCCTCGGCCAGCAAGGCCGCAGCTTCGATCACGCCCTGCTCGAAGCCATCCTGCTCGGCTGCCAGCGCGGTCATCTCGCTGGTTTCACTGCGCATGATCGACCACAGGCCGATCACCGCATTGTGCACCGACAGGCTGAACTGGGTGGGCGACAGCGGCTGTTGCTCGGCCAGCTCGCTGAGCATCGCGAAGGTCCGTGGGGTTTCTCCATGGCGCGAGACGAACACCAGCGGCAGTGCATCGTGGCCCTCGGCCAGCGGCCAGCCGACGGCAAATGCCATGCGGGCCAGCAGGCTCAGGCGACGGCGCTGCATGGCCGGCAAAAACGAAACATCGGGAGGCGGCCCGTCGCTCTGCGACGGCTGCGTGCCGTGTGCCCAGGCGTGCCAGTCGGCAGGTGTCTGCAACCCTGGGGACCAGGCGCGCCATTGGCTGATATCGAAGCTGATCACGATAGTGTTGACTTTCCGCCCTGAGGAACTTCCTTGTCGAGGGAATCACTCGAAACAACGACCTGACAGGGTTGGCGCAATCGCCGAGTGGCGCGCATTATCCCGGTGCTGGCGGCGTGTAGCAAATGTTGGTTAGCTGATTGCCATCAGACAATGGGCAGAGGCGATTGCGTCAAGTCCGACCGCGGGCTTGCGTGATTTCCGATGGGCGGTACGAAGAGGTTGTCGGTCGCCGTTCGCTCAAGTTGAGCGAATAGGTGCTGGTCATTGCGCAGACGCCGCCACATACTCGGGCATTCGTTGATACACGGAGGTCTCTCATGCGGCGCGTGGTGTTCAATCAGAAAGGTGGCGTGGGCAAGTCGAGCATCGCCTGCAACCTGGCGGCAGTCAGTGCCAGCGAAGGTTACCGGACCCTGTTGATCGACCTGGATGCCCAGGCGAATTCGACTCAGTACCTCACCGGCCTCACCGGCGAGGACATTCCCATGGGCATTGCCGACTTCTTCAAGCAGAGCCTGTCCAGCGGCCCGTTCAGCAAGAAGAACAAGGTCGATATCTACGAAACGCCGTTTGACAACCTTCATGTGGTGACGGCGACGGCCGAACTGGCCGACCTTCAGCCCAAGCTCGAGGCCAAGCACAAGATCAACAAGCTGCGTAAGTTGCTCGACGATCTGGACGAGGACTACGAGCGCATCTACATCGATACGCCCCCTGCACTCAATTTTTATGCGGTTTCTGCGCTGATTGCCGCTGATCGCGTGCTTATTCCCTTCGATTGCGACAGTTTCTCGCGCCAGGCGCTGTATGGCCTGCTGGCCGAGATCGAAGAGCTCAAGGACGACCACAACGAGGACCTGGTGGTCGAAGGCATCGTGGTCAATCAGTTCCAGTCCCGCGCCAGCCTGCCTCAGCAGATGCTCGACGAACTGCTGGCCGAGGGTCTTCCGGTGTTACCGGTATATCTGGGCAGTTCGGTGAAGATGCGCGAATCGCACCATGCCAGCCTGCCGCTGATCCACTTGGAGCCACGGCACAAGCTCACGCAGCAGTTTGTCGAGTTGCATGACCTTCTTGAGGAAAATGGGTGATCTGCGACGCCTGCCAGAGCGAGCGCCGCCTGCGCGGCGCATCGCGAGCGAGGCTCGCTCCTACAGGCGTACGGCGCGGTATCGAGTCAAATCAAAAAGGCGGCCGTGCGCGACTGTTACAGGCATCATTGGCCCGAAACAAACGTGGCGAGCTTTGCTCGCGATGCGCCGCGCGGGCGGCGCTCGATCTCACAGCCGACCCTAAACCCCCTGGCTGCGCAGCCATTCCAGCAGTGTCTGCAGTGGAAACGCCCCGGCCTGGCGGGCGACTTCGCGGCCGTTCTTGAACAGGATCAGGCTGGGGATCGAGCGGATGCCCAACTGGCCTGCCAGGTTGCGGTTGGCTTCGCTGTCGAGCTTGGCCAGGCGGCAGCGGCCCTGAAGCTGGCGAGCGGCCTGTTCGAAGGTGGGGGCGAAGGATTTGCAGGGGCCGCACCAGTCCGCCCAGACGTCCAGCAGCAGTGGCAAGTCGCCTTTGATCTGGCTGGCATAGCTGCTTTCGGTGAGCGCGAAGGGTTTGCTCAGCAGCACGTCCTGTTTGCAACGCCCGCATTTGGGCGCGTCGCCCAGGCGGGCGGCGGGCAGGCGGTTGAGGCCGTTGCAGTGGGGGCAGGGGATCAGCAGCGGGTCGGACATGAGGGCTCCTTGGGTGTTTGTTCTGGCCTTGTCGCCGGCCGTGTGAATCAGGACGAGCAGCTGATTTCCAGGTGCTTGCCCCACTCAGGTGGCCGTTCGGCATAGGCCTGCATGCCGGGTTGTTCGTCGAACGGCCGGCTCAGCACCAGGTGCAGTCGCCTCACTTCACTGTAATCCCCTGCCTCGGCCGCTTCGATAGCTTTCTGCGCCAAATAGTTACGCAGCACATACAGCGGGTTCACCGCATGCATGCGTTCACGCCGTCCGTCGGCATTACCGGCTTCCCGTTGGCAGCGCGCCAGGTAGTCCACGCCCCAGGCATCGAAGCCGGCCAGGTCGACGAAATCGTCGCGCACCGCCTTCAAGGCATCGGCCACCGGTTGCTCGCCCAGCCTGCGGAAGAACAGGTTGTAGTCCACGCCACCGCTTTGCATACGCTGCAGCAGTCGTTCGACCAGCGCCAGGTCGTCATCCTCGGCAGTGGTCAGGCCCAGGCGCCGCCGCATCAGGTCCAGGTAATGTGCCTGGTACAACGGCAGGAACAATTCCAGCGCTTGCTTGAGCGGTTCCACCTCGATCACAGTGGTCAAGGCCTGGGCCAGCGCGCTGAGGTTCCAGTGGGCGATAGGTACCTGGTTGCTGTAGCTGTAGCGGCCACGGTCATCGGAGTGGTTGCAGATGAAGTTGGCGTCGAAGTCGTCGAGGAAGGCGTAAGGGCCAAAGTCGAAGGTGATGCCGAGGATCGACATGTTGTCGGTGTTCATCACCCCGTGACAGAAGCCATAGGCCTGCCAGCGGGCGATCAGTTCGGCATTGCGCTCGACGATGGTACGGAACATCGCAAGGTAAGGCTGTTCGGCCTCGCGGCACTCGGGGTAGTGCTGTTCCAGTACATGGTCGAGGAGTATGCGCTGCTGCTCGGGTTGGCGGGTGTAGTAAAAATACTCGAAATGACCAAAGCGAACGTGGCTTGGCGCCAGACGCATCAGCATGGCGGCGCTT
The DNA here is from genome assembly GCF_029537255.1 of Pseudomonas sp. NyZ480. NCBI lineage: Bacteria > Pseudomonadati > Pseudomonadota > Gammaproteobacteria > Pseudomonadales > Pseudomonadaceae > Pseudomonas > Pseudomonas sp. NyZ480. Next base: position 377,502 of record NZ_CP120626.1, read on the forward strand.
TCGCGGGTTTCGCGCCACACTGGAGTGCTCGAACCTACCACGCACAAGGCTCGGCTGCTGGGAATGCCGAGGGCGTGCAGGGCCTCGGAGGCGAGGAACTCGCGGATCGACGAGCGCAACACGGCGCGGCCGTCGCCCATGCGCGAGTACGGCGTCTGGCCGGCACCCTTGAGGTGCAGGTCCCAGTGCTCGCCGGCATCGTTCAGTACCTCGGCCAACAGCAGGCCGCGGCCATCGCCCAGGCGCGGATTGTAGGAGCCGAACTGGTGGCCTGAATACACCATCGCTCGCGGGTCGGCTTCTTCCCACAGCTTGTGACCGCTGAACAGCTCGGCGAACAGCGGGGATTGGGCCTCTGTTGGGTCGAGGTCGAGCAGTGCCATGGCCGACTCGCTCGCCACTACCAGGCGCGGCTCGGCGATGGGCTCGGGCAGTACCTGGGTGGAGAACGCATCGCCCAGGCGGGCGAAGCGGTTGTCGAAGCTGAGTTGGTCGAGGGTTTTCACGGGCGGCTCCTGAGTGGGGTGCCTGGGGCCGCTTCACGGCCCAATCGCTGGCGAGCCTGCTCCCCACAGGGCAGTTGCAGGAGCGGGATCGCCTGTGATCGAGGGCATCGCCCTCGCAGGGATTGTGCACAGCATAAAGGATTCGAACCCACTCAGGCCGGTTGAGCTCCATCCGGTTTCGGTTGCTCCATCGGAATCAGCTGCTGCTTGCCACCCTTGGGATCTATCAGGAACACCTCGACCTGGCGTACCGAGATCTTGATGTTGTGTGCCTTGAACTCACGGTTGATGTAGCGGTTGATCTCATCCAGGGTCGGGTTGCGGTCGCCCAGGTCGCGCACATGCATGCGCAGTTCGTGGTCGAGCGAGCTTTCGCCGAAGTTGAGGAAGTACACGATCGGCTCAGGGTCCTTGAGTACCCGCGGGTTCTCATGGGCGCCCTTGAGCAGAATCTCACGGACCAGGTCCAGGTCCGAACCGTAGTCGATACCCAGCTTCAGGGTTACCCGGGTGACCGTGTCCGTCAGCGACCAGTTGATCAGCTGGCCGGTGATGAAGGTCTTGTTGGGGACGATGATGTCCTTGCGGTCGAAGTCGGTGATGGTGGTGGCGCGGATGCGGATCTTGCTCACCGTGCCGGACAGATTGCCGATGGTGATGGTGTCGCCGATTCGTACCGGGCGCTCGAACAGGATCATGATGCCGGAGATGAAGTTGGCGAAGATTTCCTGCATGCCGAAGCCCAAGCCAACCGACAGCGCCGCCACCAGCCATTGCAGCTTGTCCCAGCTCACGCCAAGGGTCGACAGCGTAGTCACGATACCGACGCCGACAATGGTGTACGACAGCAGCGTGGTGGTGGCATAGGCACTGCCTTGCGCCAGGTTCAGGCGTGACAGTACCAGCACCTCCAGCAAACCGGGCAGGTTGCGGGCGAGGGCGAAGGTAATGCCCACGATCACCAGCGCGCCCAGCAGGTCGCCCAGGCTGATGGGCACCATGCTGGCGTTGGCGCCGGTGCCGCTGGTGTATTCGTACAAGGTGAAGTTGTTCAGGTATGCGAACACCGAGATGAGGTCTGCCCAAACCCAGTACAGGCCGGCGATGAAACCACCGAGCAAGGCCAGTCGGATCAGGCGCAAGGACTGCTGGTTGACCTGTTCGATATCCAGGGTCGGCTCTTCGGTGACGACCTCGCCATCGAGGCCCTCCTTGGCCGCCGCACGTTTGCTCAGGGCACGCTGGTACGCCAGGCGCCGCGCGGCAACCGACAGGCCGCGCACGAAGGCGGCTTCGATCACCAGCCAGAACAGCAGCAGGTACAGGGTGTAGATCAGGCGATCGGTAAGCTTCAGGGCGGTGTAGTAGTAGCCGAAGCACACCGCCACGAACAAGGCGATGGGCAGGGCGGTGAAGGCAACCCCGACGGCCTTGCGGAACAGCGACGTGTCGCGGTGAGCAGGGCTACTCAGCAGCAGGCGGCTGAGCAACCAAGCCATCAGTGCGTAGCACGCCAGCACCACGCCGATGCCTAGCACATCGTCGGCCAGTGCCGAGGGCTGGTGCTCGGCGACCGCCACCACACCGACCAAAGCCAGCACCACGGAGCCCAGGCGGCGCACCCAGCCCCGCAGGAACTCGACCTGCGGCTTGTACCAGCGGAAGTGAATTTCCGCCACGCCACCCGGGGCGAGGATGCGGTAGGCGGTGTAGAACACAAGCCACGCCTGTGCCAGCTGCCACAGCGCCGCGCCGAGGTTGGCGTTCTGACCACGTGCATCGATCTGCAAGGCATAGCTGCACAAGGCCAGGCCCAAGCTGACTGGCATGGCAAGGAGGATGTTGATAAGGATGGCCTGCGGCGTGTGCCACTGGCTGTCGCGGCGGAAGTGGCCGATGTCCTGATGCACCTTGCCCAGGCGCTGGTAGAGGTACTTGCGTCGCCACAGCAGCCCGCCAATCACCAGCAGCAATGGCAGGAACAACAGCGGTCGCTGGCCCAAGCCGTCGGCCAGCTCCTTGAGGCCCGACCCCCAGGGCAGGCTGGCAACCTGAGCGGTGAAGCGCTCGGGTACGTAGCGCAGCCAGTCCCAATCCAGCGGCTTGTTGCTGGGAATCCAGAACATCTGCTCTTCGAGGGTGGTGCGCAGCCCTTGTGCGGTGCTGAGCAACTGCTTCTGGTTCAGTTGCAGGGTGATCGACTCATTGAGCAACGCCGACAGTTCGCGGTTCAAGCGTTCGAGCAGGTCGCTGCGGGTGATCGCCACTTCCAGCAGGGCCTTGCGCAGTTGCGGGGTGACGTCGTCCGGCGGCTGGTTGGCCAGCAGCTTGTCGACATAGCTCACCGGGCTGCTCATCTGCTCGCGTTGCTGGTTGATCTCGAACTGGTACAGGCGAATGTCGGCGATCTGGTCGGCCAGGTCGCGGTCGAGCTTCAGGTGCGGCAGTGCCTGCTTCTGCTTGTAGAGGATCTTCGACAGCAGCAGGCTGCCCTTGAGCACGTTGATCTGTTCATCCAGGGCTTGGTCGGCCTGGGTCAGGCTGTCGAGTTGCTGTTTGGTGCGCAGGTTCTGCTGGGTCAGCTCGTTGAGGCGGTCGGTGCTCTTGAGCAGATAGTCGGAGAGCTTGAGGTTGGCGGCACTCTCGTTGGCCAACAAGGTGCTGCCGCCAGCCTTCTGCGCCTCGATCGACTGCTGGGTGACGGTCTGCTGAGACTGGGCCAGGCGCTTGTCGTTGATCAGCGTCTGCAGGTCCTGGATTTCCTGCTCAAGGCGCGCTGCGCGTTCGATCAACAGGTCGTGCCGGGCGTTGCCCAGGTCTTGCAGCAAGCCGTTGCCGGCCAGCTCCTGGCGACGCAGCAGGGTCAGGGCATTGAGCGATGCCAGCTCGGCGTTGAGCTGGTTGCGTTGGTCGGCGTTGAGTGGCTTGCCGTTGTCCTTGCCGTTCTTGAGGCTGCTGTTGATCTGCTGGGTACGGGTCTGGTTGTTGCTGATTTCGGCCTGGGCCCGCTCCGGCCGGGTCTGCGAACTGATGATCAGGCTGTTGGCTTCGGACAAGGCCTTTTGCAACTCGCCTTGTTGGGTGCTGCGCTCGCTGAGCAGTTGTTCAAGCTGAGGCACTGTGAAGTTGGCATAGCGCTGGGCCACCGGCAGTGGCTTGCTGTCCTTGAGCTTGGCCAGTTCGCGTTGGCTGTCGGTGGTTTCTTTCGGCGCTGTGGCCAGTTGTTGCTTCAGCGCAGTGAGCTTCTTCTCGCTGTCTTCTTTGCTGGCCAGCAGGCTCAGGGTCTGTTCGAGAACCTGCTGCAGGGCCTTCTGTTCGGCCTCGGGCAATTTGCGCTCGGCGATCTTGTCGAGGCTGTTCTGGATGCTGGCGGTGGTCGGGACCTCGGCCGCGGTGGCCGCGAACGAGAGGGACAGGCACAGCCCGAGCAGGGCTGCGCGAAGGTGCGCGCGCAGGGACATAGGCAGACTACATTGTGGATCGGGCAGAATCGGAGTTTAGAGGAACAAGCCCGGGCCGGGTCGGGTTCCTTCGGGGAATCTGACGCCGACTTTCTGGACATTGTTCCCGTCCATGGTCGCGACGGTCCAGATGGTGCCATGCCATTCGACCTGGTCGCCTACTACTGGAGCGCCTCCGACCTTCTGTCGGATGAACTGCGCCAGTGGCATTTTTGCGTCGAGACCATCGAGTTTCAGGCCGTAAAGCGCCGCCACCGCACCCAGTTCGGCATCGCCTTCGAGGACGAAGTCGCCGAAGAAGCGCAGGTCGAGGCCGCGCTGCGGCGCCTGGCTGAACAATTTGCCCAGGGCTGGAAGGTTATGTTCATGGCCAATCACGCAGAGCATGTCGCCGACTTCCAGCACGGTGCTTCCGGAGGGGTGCAGCAACTGCTCGCCCCTGAACAATGCAGCGATGCGCGTGCCTTCGGGCATCTTCAGCTCACGCAGGGCGGCGCCGATGCACCATTTCTCGGCGCCCAGGCGATAGACGAACAACTCCCACTCGCTGGTGACGTGCACCTCCAGTGCGGAGCGGGAAATCGGCGCAGGGTCTGGCGGTACGGTGACCTTGAGCAGCTTGGCCATCCACGGCAGGCTGGTGCCTTGGACCAGCAGCGACACCAGGACGATGAAGAAGGCCAGGTTGAAGAACAGCTGGGCGTCCGGCAAGCCCGCCATGAGCGGAAACACCGCCAGGATGATGGGTACCGCGCCGCGCAGGCCGACCCACGAGATGAAGGCCTTCTCGCGGCCATGGAAGGCCTTGAATGGCAGCAGGCTGGCCACTACCGAAAGCGGGCGGGCCACCAGGATCATCCACAGCGCAAGGCCAAGTGCAGGCAGGGCGATGGGGAGCAGGTCATGAGGGGTTACCAGCAGGCCCAGGACCAGGAACATGCCGATCTGCGCCAGCCAGGCCATGCCGTCGAGCATGTGCAGAATGCCGTGGCGGCTGCGAATGGGTTTGTTGCCCAGCACCAGGCCGCACAGGTAGACGGCGAGGAAGCCGCTGCCATGCAGGGCGTTGGTCAGCGAGAACACCACCAGGCCGCCTGCCACCACGAGGATCGGGTACAGGCCACCGGCCAGGTTGATGCGGTTGACCAGTTGCAGCATCAGCCAGCCACCGCCCAGGCCCAGCAGGCCACCGATACCGAACTCGCGGATCAGGTGGGTCAGCAGGCTCCAGTGCAGGCCAGTCTGGCCGCTGGCGATCATGTCGATCAGGGTGACGGTGAGAAACACCGCCATGGGGTCGTTGCTGCCCGACTCGATCTCCAGCGTCGCCGTCACCCGCTCGTTCAGGCCCTTGCCGCCCAGCAGCGAGAACACCGCCGCGGCGTCTGTGGAGCCAACGATGGCGCCGATCAGCAGGCCCTGGATCAGGTTCAGGTCGAACAGCCAGGCAGCGACCATGCCCGTCAGGCCGGTGGTGATCAGCACGCCGACGGTGGCCAGCGACAGGGCCGGCCACAGGGCTACGCGGAAGCTCGCCACCCGTGTACGCAGGCCGCCATCGAGCAGGATCACGGCCAATGCCAGGTTACCCACCAGGTAGGCGGTCGGGTAGTTGTTGAAGATGATGCCGCCACCGTCCACGCCCGCGACCATGCCGACGGCGAGGATGATGACCAGGATGGGGATGCCCAGGCGCGAAGATAGCGAGCTGACCAGAATACTTGCGCCCACCAGCAATGCGCCGATCAGGAACAGGCTGTTGATGGTGCTTGCATCCAAAGGCAGGTACTCCGGGACATCGCGAGAGAAGGGACTTGCGAGAATGAACTAGCAGGTCGCGTGCCAACTGATTCTAACCTGATGAATTAGCAGGCTGTAAAGCGTTTCCGCAGATGAAAAAAAGGCACCGCGCAGGGTGCCTTTTCTGGTGTTGCAGGGGTGGGCTCTTTCGCGGGTTCACCCGCGAAGAGGCCGGGGCAGGTTCATGCCTGCTTCACCTCGCGCATCGGCTTGCCCTTCACCGGTGCACCATTGGCCACGTAGTACTTGGCGGTGCTGCGCGGCAGTGGCTTGCGGCCACGGATCTTGTCCGAGATCTTCTCGGCGATCATGATCGTGGTGGCGTTGAGGTTGCCGGTGATGATGATCGGCATGATCGACGCATCGACCACACGCAGGCCTTGCATGCCATGCACTCGGCCTTCGCCATCGACCACCGCCATGTCGTCGGTGCCCATCTTGCACGAGCAGGACGGGTGGAAGGCGGTTTCGGCGTGCTCGCGGATGAACTTGTCCAGTTCTTCGTCCGTCTGCACGTGCGCGCCCGGGCTGATCTCGCGGCCACGGTACGGGTCGAGTGCCGGCTGGGCCATGATCTCGCGGGTCAGGCGGATACCGTCACGGAATTCCTGCCAGTCCTGCTCGGTGGCCATGTAGTTGAACAGGATGCTTGGGTGCTGGCGTGGGTCTTTGGACTTGAGCTTGATGCGGCCACGGCTAGGCGAACGCATGGAGCCCATGTGTGCCTGGAAGCCGTGCTCCTTGACCCCGTTGGAACCGTTGTAGTTAATCGCGACCGGCAGGAAGTGGTACTGAATGTTCGGCCACTTGAACTCAGGGCGAGTACGGATGAAACCGCCCGCCTCGAACTGGTTGCTGGCGCCGATACCGGTGCCGTTGAACATCCATTCGGCGCCGATGGCCGGCTGGTTCCACCACAGCAGCGACGGGTACAGCGAGACTGGCTGGGTGCAGGCGTACTGCAGGTACAACTCGAGGTGGTCCTGCAGGTTCTCGCCAACGCCAGGCAGGTCGTGCACGACCGGGATGTCGAGGCTTTCCAGCAGGGCGCGCGGGCCCACGCCGGAGCGCTGCAGCAGCTGTGGCGAGGCGATGGCGCCGGAGCTGACGATGACTTCCTTGCGGGCGCGGGCTTCGACGCGCTCTTCGCTGTCGCCGACCAGGTAAGTCACGCCGATGGCGCGCTTGCCGTCGAACAGCACGCGGTCGGTCAGGGCATGGGTGACGATGGTCAGGTTCGGACGCTTCTTGGCCTGGTCCAGGTAGCCTCGGGCGGTGCTCGAACGGCGGCCTTTCTTGGTCACGGTACGGTCCATCGGACCGAAGCCTTCCTGCTGGTAGCCGTTGAGGTCTTCGGTGCGTGGGTAGCCAGCTTGCACACCGGCTTCGACCATGGCGTGGAACAGCGGGTTGTTGCCGGCCTTGGGCGTGGTGACGCTGACCGGGCCTTCGCCGCCGTGGTAGTCGTTCGGGCCGATGTCGCGAGTTTCTGCCTTGCGGAAGTACGGCAGGCAGTCCAGGTAGGTCCAGTCTTCCAGGCCTGGCAGTTCTGCCCAGCCGTCGAAGTCCATGGCGTTACCGCGGATGTAGCACATGCCGTTGATCAGCGAGGAGCCACCCAGGCCCTTGCCACGACCACATTCCATGCGGCGGCCATCCATGTGCGGCTCTGGATCGGTCTCGTAGGCCCAGTTGTAGCGGCGGCCCTGCAGTGGGAAGGCCAAGGCGGCTGGCATCTGGGTGCGGAAGTCGAAGCGGTAGTCGGGGCCACCGGCTTCCAGCAGCAGTACGGTGACGCCGGCGTCTTCGGTCAGGCGGGCGGCCAGGGTGTTACCGGCCGAGCCGGCACCGACGATGATGTAATCGAATTCTTGGGACATGGAAGTACCCTCGTGTTGGCGGTGATCAGGGAGCGGAAACGCCCGTGCTCATTGGCACGGGCGTGGCTAGACAGGGTTCAGAAAACCGAGTTGTAGCCGCCCAGCTCGACCTGGACCGACTTGATGCGAGTGTATTGAGCCAGCGAGCTGACGCCGTTCTCACGGCCGACGCCCGACTGCTTGTAGCCACCGACCGGCATTTCCGCCGGCGATTCACCCCAGGCGTTGATCCAGCAGATACCGGCTTCGAGCTTGTGGATGATGCGGTGGGCGCGGCTGATGTCGTTGGTGCACACGCCAGCGGCCAGGCCGTATTCGGTGTCGTTGGCGCGGCGGATGACTTCTTCTTCGGTTTCGTAGGTGAGGATGCTCATCACCGGGCCGAAGATTTCTTCCTTGACGATGGTCATGTCGTCGGTGCAGTCGGTGAAGACGGTCGGGGCCACGAAGGCACCCTTGGCGAAGTCGCCTTGGGTCAGACGCTCACCGCCGCACAGAACGCGGGCACCTTCTTCCTTGCCCTTGGCGATGTAGCCCAGGACGCTCTCCATGTGCGGGAAGCTGACCAGCGGACCGAAGTTGGTGTTTTCGTCTTCTGGGTTGCCAGCACGGATACGGGCCACGCGCTCGACGATCTTGGCTTCGAAGGCTGCCTTGAGTTCGGCTGGGATGAACACGCGGGTGCCGTTGGTGCACACCTGGCCCGAGCTGTAGAAGTTGGCCATCATGGCGATGTCGGCGGCCTTGTCCAGGTCGGCGTCGGCGCAGATGATCAGCGGCGACTTACCGCCCAGTTCCATGGTCACTTCCTTCAGCGAGGAGCTGGAGGCGCTGGCCATGACCTTCTTGCCGGTGGTGGTGCCGCCGGTGAAGGAGACTTTCTCGATGCGTGGGTGCTCGGTCAGCCAGGTGCCGACTTCACGGCCGCTACCGGTCAGGACGTTGAATACGCCATCCGGCAGGCCGGCTTCGGTGTAGATCTCGGCCAGTTTCAGCGTGGTCAGCGAAGTGACTTCCGAAGGCTTGAAGATCATCGCGTTGCCGGCAGCCAGGGCTGGCGCGGATTTCCACAGGGCGATCTGGATCGGGTAGTTCCAGGCGCCGATACCGACGGTTACGCCCAGTGGCTCGCGGCGGGTATAGACGAAGGAGGATTCACGCAGCGGAATCTGCTCGCCTTCGATGGCCGGTACCAGGCCAGCGTAGTACTCCAGCACGTCGGCGCCGGTGACGATATCGACGTAGCGGGTTTCGGAGTACGACTTGCCGGTGTCCAGGGTTTCCAGCATGGCCAGTTCGTCGTTGCGCTCGCGCAGGATGTCGACGGCGCGGCGCAGGATGCGCGAGCGCTGCATGGCGGTCATGGCAGCCCAGACTTTCTGGCCGCGCTCGGCGCTTTCCACGGCTTTTTCGACGTCAGCCTGGGTAGCGCGCTGTACGTAGGCGAGGACTTCGCCAGTGGCCGGGTTGATGGCTTCGAAAGTGGCATCGCTGCCGGCGTCGACATAACCACCATCAATGTAGAGTTTTTGCGTTCCGAAACGGGCCATAGTGTCCTCGCAAGTGCAGTGTGTGGTTGGCTTTCGCGTCACGCTCCTGCCGGGTTGGCAAGTGCCGTGCGCGGTTGTTCAGCGGCCTGGTCGTCAGTGCCCAGGGTGTGCTGTTTAGCCAGTTGTAGATCCATGTATTCGTAAGCAATCCGTATCGCCTGATCGGTGTCGAATGCGTCACCCGACAGTGCTCCACGCAGCCACAAGCCGTCGATCAGGGCCGCCAGGCCGCGGGCTGCCTTGCGCGCATGGTAGAGCGGCAGGGCGCGGCGGAACTGGCAGCACAGGTTGGAGTACAAGCGGTGGTCATTGATCCGCTGCAACCTGTGCAAATCGGGCTGGTGCATGCTGGAAGCCCAAAAGGCCAACCAGGTTTTCATCGCCGGGCCGTTCACCTGGCTGGCATCGAAGTTGCCCTCGATGATCACTTTCAGGTGGGCTCGCGGGCTGTCGTCGGTCAGTGACTGGCGACGCGCCCTCACGCCTTCGTTGAGCATGCTCATGATGTAACCCATCGTCGCTGCGATCAGGCCGTTCTTGTCCCGAAAGTAGTGACTGATGATGCCGTTCGACACCCCGGCCAAACGGGCAATCAGCGCAATGCTGGCGTCCCCCAGGCCGACCTGATCGACCGCCTGTAACGTGGCTTCGATCAACTGCTGGCGGCGGATGGGTTGCATACCGACCTTGGGCATCTTGCTATCTCCTCAGGCCTGCGAGCAGACGACGGGCGGCTGACTCGGCGAAGGCCAGTCTATTTTGTTTTGATTGAACGTTCAATCAATAAAGAATAAGCTCTGCGACAATTTGTGCCATTGACAGTATTTCACACGGTCGAGAAGGCACGAATCGACACCCCAGGAAATCGTGTAACCCCCGGAATACAAGGCGTTGACGGGCTAGAGCGAAGCGAAAGACAGATTCTGCCAGACGGTCGACGACCTGCGGCAGGCCCTTGGAGCGGGCGGTGTGCTCTGTGACCAATGCGCGCACTTTCAGGGTGAGTGCACAGTCGGACACGGACCACCTGTCTGGTTTTTTGCAACGTTTCGATTCGGGATCACGGTTTCCAGGGTGCTTTTATAACACCTGACGCAGTGGGGCTATTGCACCAATTGCGCGGGAAAAGACTGATTAGCCTCCACAGCCGCACTGCCCGGAGCATTCGTGCAATGAGTTCTGCCTCCCTTACCAAACCCCCCGCCGAGAGGGTGCGGGTCAATCGCGTGGTGTTCTACACCTCCGCGCTGTTGGTCCTTGTTCTGACTGCCTTGCTGATCGCTGTACCCGAAACCGCCGGCCAAGTACTGGGCGTAGCCCAGAAATGGCTCACCCGTACCTTCGGTTGGTACTACATGCTGGTGATCTGCGGTTACCTGCTGTTCGTCGTTTACCTGGCTTTCTCCGATTTCGGAAAACTCAAGCTCGGTGGCAAGGACGACCAGCCCGACTTCAGCTACGGCGCCTGGGCCGGCATGCTGTTCTCTTCGGGTATCGGCATTTCGCTGCTGTACTTCGGCGCTTCCGAGCCGCTGGACCACTACTTCAACCCGCCGGAAGGCACGCCAGCCAGTCTCGAAGCCGCGCGCCAGGGCTTGCAGCTGACCTTCCTGCACTGGGGCCTGCATGGCTGGGCGATCTATGCGCTGGTCGGCCTGGCCGTGGGTTACTTCGCCTACCGTCACAACCAGCCGCTGGCATTGCGCTCGGCACTGTTCCCGCTGGTCGGTGAGCGTTGGGTCAAGGGCGCTGCCGGCAATGCCGTGGACATCTTCGGGATGTTCGTCACCCTGCTGGGTCTGGTGACCAACCTGGGTATCGGCGCGATGCAGGTATCGTCGGGCCTGGAGTACCTGTTCGGCATGCAACACAGCCAGACCAACCTGCTGATGGTGATCCTGGTGATGGCTGGCGTTGCTACCGTCGCTGCGGTATCGGGTGTCGAGAACGGTATCCGCCGCCTGTCGAACCTGAACATCATGCTGTTCAGCGGCCTGCTGATCTTCGTTCTGCTGGGTGGCCAGACCCTGCACCTGCTCAATGGCTTCGTGCAAAACATTGGCGACTACCTCAATGGCATCGTGCTGAAGACGTTCGACCTGTACGTCTATGAAGGCGAAGCGGGCAAGTCCGAGCGCTGGTTGGGCCTGTGGACCGTGTTCTACTGGGCCTGGTGGATTTCCTGGGGTCCATTCGTCGGCATGTTCATCGCCCGTATTTCCAAGGGCCGTACCGTGCGTCAGCTGGTCAGCGGTGTACTGTTGATTCCACTGGGCTTCACCCTGGCCTGGCTGTCGATCTTCGGCAACACTGCGCTGGACCTGGTGATCAACCAGGGTGCTGTGGAATTGGGCAAGACCGCGCTGGAACAGCCGTCGATGTCGATCTACCAGCTGCTGGAATACTTCCCTGCGGCCAAGATCGTGATCGGTGTGGCGGTGTTCGTTGGCTTCGTGCTGTTCCTCACCCCAGCCGACTCCGGCGCGGTGATGATGGCCAACCTGTCGTGCAAAGGCGGTAAGGTCGATGAAGACGCCCCGCACTGGATGGTGGTGTTCTGGTCGGTGGTCATCACCCTGGTAACCATCGGTCTGCTGTTCGCGGGTAACTTCGAGGCCATGCAGACCATGGTGGTTCTGGCAGGCCTGCCGTTCTCGGTGGTGCTGGTGCTGTTCATGTTCGGCCTGTACAAGGCCATGAAGCAGGACGTTGCGGTTGAAAACGAGCGCGCCGAGCTGGCAGCCCGCGGCCGTCGCGGTTTCAGCGAGCGCTTGACTCAGCTGGATCTGCAGCCGACCCAAGCGGTGGTTCAGCGCTTCATGGACAAGCAGGTCAGCCCGGCGCTGAAAGAGGCGGCCACACAGCTGCAGAACCTTGGCTTCGACGTGGAAACCCGTGTAGGCCAGTCGCGCAACATGATGGGCCTGCGGGTGATGATGGAAGAGGGCAACCCGTTCGTCTATGAAGTGAGCCTGGATGGCTACCTGGCCGCGCCGAGCGAGGCCCCCGTGGAGGGCGAACCGCAAGTGCGCCAACGCTTCTACCGTGCCGAGGTCTACCTGCACGATGGCAGTCAGGAGTACGACCTGATGGGCTTCGCGCCTGATCAGATCGTGCGTGATGTGCTCGATCAGTTCGAGAGCCATCGGCAATTGCTGGGACGCGTCTACAGCTGATGCGTATGAAAAAGCCCTGCTGCAATAGCAGGGCTTTTTGTCGGTGCTTGCAATAAGTAGCACCGCAGGCGCGACCCTGCGCGCAAGGCTTCCGGTCCACTCACCAGGAGGCCAAGGGCATGCCCAGTTTCGACACCCCGACATTCGACTTTCAACGCGCCGCTGCCCGGCAGTTCGGCGATCGACCGACGCTGCGCCAGGTCGCGAGCGAACAACTGCTCAAACTGCTGCTTGCCGAGCTGCCGTGGCTGGCATCCGTACAGCCTGCATTGTCGTCCGCCGACCCATTGACGTTGGACAGTCCAGACCCATCGACCCCGTACTGGAACACCCAACCGTTGGTCGAGCGCGTTCTGCAGGCCATGCTCCAGACCCAGTCCATCGACCTGCAACCGCTTGATGGGCGCCACCATAACCTCGGGCTGATCGCACCTTATCGCTTCGCCGGTTCCAGCAGCGCGTACGACACCCGCCAGTTGCCGGACCTAGGCCCGGCGCTCGACGAGCTGATCGAGCGATTGCCGCAACATTTCTGCCAGGCTCAGCTCGACTATTGGAACGGTGTCGGCAGTGGTGCAAGCAGCCGAGACAGCTGGATGCAGTTGCTGTTGAAGACCGCGCTATTGCGTGGGTTGCCATTGCAAGGCCTGGATGCCCAGGAGCAGGCGTGCATACGAGGGCTGATTCGCGGTGGTGGCGATCAGCCTGACGTGAGCTTCGTGCAGGTCGAGTTATCCACAGGCTCGCGTAGCGTGAACGAAACCTTGGGTCATCTGCTGGTCACCGGCGAGTGGGATGAGCGGGAGGTCATCCTATGGTGCGCGCCTTCTGGGCAGGTGAGCAGTTTCGCCTCGATGAAGGCGTTTGCCGTGGCCCTGCGCAATGAACTGGCGCAGCGCTACAGCTTCGATGCCATGAGCTGGCAGCGATACAGGGTGGAGGGCAATGTCGCGGCGCAACAAGTGGTGCAGTTGCTGGAGCAGATGTTCGAACGGGTCCAAAGGGTGCGCTACGGGCGCTTGGCCGATGTGCCGGCGCTGGAACAGCTGTTCGCCCAGCTGAGCGACCCGGCGCAGTGGTTCGTCAGCTACCTGGACGACACGCCTGCGGTCAAACCGCCACCGGGGCTGCTGACAAGCGCAGCCAATGACACGTTCCAATACCGCAATGCGTTGCTGCAGCTCGCTGTGGACCACTTGGATGCCGAAGGCGTGGCTGCCCTGGATGGCGTCATGAGCTTGCACGACTACACCCACCAACGACTGAGCGAGCAAATGCTCAAGGAGCATGGCGATGCCATGTCGCCGGATGAACTGCTCCTTGAATTCTACATCGCGTCGGGTATCCCCGGAGGATCGGCCACAGGAGCCGGTGGGGGCGAGCCTCTTGCCTGGGCGGGCGAAAAGACCTTGACCGAATATGCCATCGGCAAGCTTGGCTCACTCAAGGACGCCTCGGTAATACGTATCCGTCATGCACAGGGGGCCGCAGTACCCGCGTGGCTGAACGCCGAAGCGGCCAGGCGACTGGTCGAGCGCGTCGACATCGGCGGCACCTATCCTCGCTATGTAGCGCAAGTGCTGGATGATCCGCTGCAGCGGGACCGGCGTGTCCAACGGTTTGGCCGGGAATGGCGCAATGCCCTGCGGTTCAGCGCCCTGCAAGGCAAGCTGGACGGTAAGATCACCGATACTGGCCTGCAGTGTGTCGTCAACTTCTGCAATGGTCATGACGATCCGGACGCACCGCGAATTACCCTGATGCCACTGACCTTCAGGCGCCAGCCCCAGTCCCGCCACGATGACACGGTGCGTGGCATGTACGTGTTGTTCTGCGCCGAGCCCACGCGGGTGCTGCTGTATCGTCCGTTGTACAGGCAGGACACACTGCGTGAGTATGCAAGCTTCGAGAAGTTGCTGGAACACGTGCAAACGTCCGTGCGATTGCAAGCGAGCGTACTCGACTGGTTGCAGCCGCAGGTTCGCCATATCTATGACAACGGCGGTTTCATCGAGCCGCATGTCGCCAGCATCGGCCTGGACCCTTCCAGCTTGCCCGAGCGACCGGCTCCGCCAGTCCTTCAGCCGGTGTTCTGGAATACCAGTCTGGACAACAAGCTTTACGACGCGAACCGTGATTTGCTGGTAGAGCTGGCCGACCAGCAGTCCACCTCCAATGCCGAGCGCCGCTGGGAAACGCTTTCACAAGGCGCTTGGCTGCTGTTCGATGTGGTCACGCTGGTGTTGCGCGGGCCTGTGGCCAGCGTGACGTGGATGGTGCAACTGCTAACGTCCCTCGATCACGATTTGCTTGCCCTTGAACAGGAAGGTGACTTCGACCGGTCTGCCGCCGTGGTCGATTTGTTGCTGAATCTGGGAATGGTCCTGTTGCATGCACGCCAACCCGGCGCTTTGCCTGAAGGTTTTGGGCATATCCCTGACGCATTGGCTCTTGAAGGGCTGGCCGCGCAGAGCGGTGCGTTTCGCGAGATTTCCCTGGTGCCCTTAGAAGGGCCGGTAGCGATGGTCGGTGCACTGGGGGCGCTGCCCGACCGCCAGCTGGACTTCACCTGGCGGGGCAACCATGGTTTCAACTGGCTGCCACCTACTCAGCGCCAGGCGTTGCGCGCCATGCGCTCGGGCGTGGCGTTCGATTCCTCCAGCCTGCAGGCCAGCGGAGGTGCCGCGGGCCTGCACCTTGTCGACGGGCAGTTCTATGCCGTCATGAGCGCAGACGCCTACCCTGTGGAGGTGACGGCGCAGGGCGTGCGGGTAATCGACGGCAAGGGCGGTTACGGGCCCTGGTTAGTCCATGTGGATGGCGGCTGGCGAGTGGATAGCACGCTGCGCCTTGCCGGAGGCATGAAGAACAGTCGCTTGGGCAAGAACCTTGCCGCTCAATTCGAAGCGCTCAGGCACTCGGTCGAAGCGCTCGATAGTCAAGGCAAGGTCGCGATCAGTGCCTTCAGCCAGATCAGTCTGGACATCACCGAACTGCTGGAGAAGATCGACAAGCTCAAGGCGCTTCGCCAAGGTGCGCAGGCCACGCTCGAGGCTGGAGGCTCAGCCGACCAACGCAAGTCGACCGAGGCTGTCATCGAGCACTACGACGCTCGGATCGGTCAATGGCAAGCGCAACTGCTCAGCAAGCGCCATGAATCGGTTCCTCACCTTGAGGTGGCCGTGCAAAAAGACAAGCAGATCAAGGTCAAGCTCGACGCCATGCTTGAACCGAAGTATTCCAACAGCCGCAGCCAGGCGCTCGATAGTGCGATCCAGCAACACAGGGACAATGTCCTGAGCAGCCTCATCTATTACAGCGACTTCATCCTCAACGAACTGTGGAGCCTTGCTGACTACACCGAGTTGTTGGCGCTCAAAGCGGCAGTCGAAGGGCAGCCGCTGGTGCAGGTACAAGAACAGTACCTGGCCTATCTCGACAAGCTCAAGCGTGTCGCGGCAGTCCAGGATCGCATTCTGAGCGCCTATGAGGACCTCGACGTGTTGCTGGTCGAGGCTCCTGCCGATCTGGTCATAAGCATCGGCATGGAAGCCGTCACTCGAACCGCTGGTTCACTCATTCCCAAGCGAAAGTTCAGTACGGTGCAGTTTCGCTTTCACCATGTCCTGAATCTGGCCGACCTGGCGCTGAATCTGGGGTCTGTGAATGATCAGCACATCTTGCGTGGTTACCGGAAAGAATTGGCCGGGCATGAGTTGCGTAATGTGGCCGGTGCCCATGGTGAGCTTGATTTCGCCAATCTGCCGGTCGATGACCGCATAACCATTCTCCAGGATGCCTGGGATGGCTACTCCGAGGCGCTGCTCAACAGCGCGCGCATCGGCAGGGAAGGTGGTGCCTTGGTCAGGGGCGAGATGCTTGACCGCTACCGGACCGAACTGGAAAAACTCAAGGCAGATGCAGGACGACGGCTGGTGGACGCCGTCGAGGAGGCCGAGAAAGGCGTCGTGGCAAGCCAACGTAAAGCTTATCTGGCTACCACCAACTCTCAACGGGTGGTGCGTAACGGGAAGGGGCAGATACTCATCGGCACTGTGATCTCGGAGAACGGACAGGACGTCCTGGAGGTGCGGGAGCCATTCAGCGATACGCTGCTGGCCCGTTTCGACCGGGTGAATGACCGTTGGCAAGAGCGCGACTCAGAGCCAGTCTCTGCCGAGCCGGTGGTGCAAGAGACGGATTCGGCGATGCGCGTGCAGCGCTTGTTGGATGAAAATGCTCAGCTCTCGCGCAAGGCTGATGAATATGTCAAAAGCGACATCAAGGGAACGCGGCTGGCGCAACTGTTCGATGAACAAGTCGATAAGCTAGGCCGTGAGGTGGACTGGTTGACCAGGCAAGGTGCTAGCACCAGTTTGATCAAGGCATTGGAGGCTGCCTCCGACGAGCTGCGCGCGGAAAAGAACCTGAAGCTGATCAAACTCTACACCGAAACGCGTTATCCAACCGCCGAGGCGCTTCGCTTCCTGCATTCTCAGCAGCTGCTGAGAGTGCAGTACATGGGCCCGCGACAGGTCATGCGCAATGACAGTGCATTCGATGAGTACAAGATTATGCGCACCCAGGCGGGCGCTGCGTCTGGCAGGCCGTTGTGGGTGGCGCATTTTCACATGCGATCTGCGGACTCGCCGGCGCGGGATTTCACCCGAGGCCACCTCAAAACCTGGGCTCAGCGGCGCGTGAGTAGCCAGGAGGCCGCGCAGATGGGGCGTCGGGTCCATCGTGGCAGGCTGACCCTCGAGCAAGCCGAGGGCATCATCCCGTTCGATTGAAGCCTCAGCGGTTGCTGTAGCGGCCATGCTTGCCATGGGCAGGCATGGCCTGGTTGCTTCGTACGCTTATCATCTGGCGCAGACCAATCAGGACAACACCTTCAGACTTCAGGCGAGGCAGCTCGCGCTCGAGCACTTGCAGGGTCTGTGGGTAAGGATGCCCGATCACCACGGCCGAGCCTTGGCGCTGCGCCAAGGCGACAGCCTGGTGCAGCTGTCCCTCGATCGCCTCCACGGTGCGTACGTCATCCAGGAACACATCCCGCGAGACATGCGCGACGTCCTGGGCCTGCGCCTCGGCTGCGGCCACGGTGGCGGCGCTGGTGCGGCTGTCGACGAAGAACAGATGGCGCCGTTGCAGCTCGCCCATCAGCCAGGTCATGGGCTCGCGTTGGGCGGTCATGCGGCTGCCCATGTGGTTGTTGAGACCGGCGGCATAGGGCACTTTGGCCAGGGCTGCATCCAGTCGACTGGCCAGTTCCGGCAACGGGGTGCCGGGGTGCCAGGCATAGGGGCCGGTGGCCGGATCCATGGGCATGTGCAGGATGACGGTCTTGCCTGCCTTATGGGCCTGGCGGGCGAAGTCGGTGGCATGGGGCGTATCGGGCATCACGGCCAGGGTGATCGGGCCGGGCAGGGCGAGGGTGCGGCTGTCGCGCTCGCTGCTCTGGCCTAGGTCGTCAATGATGATGCTGATGTAGGCCTTGCCGGCCGGTGCCGCTTGCGCGACCCCGGCCAACAGCCATAGCAGTGAGAACAACAGGTACCGCATGGGGGGCATCATTTACCCGAGGTGATGTTCAAACCTTTGAGCAGGCTCAGCGCCTGGCTCAGTTGGAAGTCATTGTCCTGCGGGCGCTCCTTGCGCTTGCCGCTACCGGTCGGACGGTCGGCGCCACCGTTACCGTTGCCCAGGTGGCCTTGCAGGTCGGCTTCCTTGAAGTTGTCATTGTCGACCTCTGCGGTGAGCTTGGCCGGGCGCACTTCGATGTCCGGCACGATACCCTGGGCTTGGATCGAGCGGCCATTGGGGGTGAAGTACAGTGCAGTGGTGAGCTTCAAGGCACGGTCGTTGGCCAGCGGCAATACGGTCTGCACCGAGCCCTTGCCGAAACTGTCGGTACCCATCAGCACGGCGCGTTTCTGGTCCTGAAGGGCACCGGCGACGATCTCCGAGGCCGAGGCGCTGCCGCCGTTGATCAGTACCACCAACGGCACGCCTTCGCTGGCGTCGGCCGGGTCGGCGGAGAAGCGCAGCTCGGAGTTGGCGATGCGGCCCTTGGTGTAGACGATCAGGCCCTTGGTCAGGAAGTGGTCGGCCACCTCCACGGCAGACTGCAGCACGCCGCCTGGGTTGTTGCGCAGGTCCAGCACCACGCCGCGCAGTTTCTTGCCGTTGTCCTTGCGCAGCTTGGCCAGGGCCTTGCCCACTTCGTCGCCGGTCTTGACCTGGAACTGGGTGATACGGATGTAGCCGTAATCGTTTTCCAGCAGCTGGCTCTTCACGCTCTTGACCTGGATCACCGCGCGGGTGAGGGTCACATCGAATGGGTTGCCGCCATCGCGAACCAGGGTCAGGGTGATCTTTTCGCCAACCTTACCGCGCATCTTGTCCACGGCTTCGGTCATGGTCTGGCCGCGAGTCGGTGCGCCGTTGATCTTCACGATCAAGTCGCCAGCCTGGACGCCTGCGCGCGAGGCCGGGGTGTCGTCGATGGGCGAGACCACCTTGATGAAACCGTCTTCCTGGCCGACTTCGATGCCCAGGCCGCCGAATTCGCCGCTGGTGCTTTCCTGCAGCTCCTGGAAGTCTTCCGGGCCCAGGTAGGCCGAGTGTGGGTCGAGGTTGCTGAGCATACCCTTGATGGCGTTCTCCAGCAGGGTCTTGTCGTCCACGGGTTCGACGTATGCGGCCTTGATACGGTCCATGACCTCGGCAAAGGTACGCAGCTCCTCCAGCGGCAACGGCGCCTTGGCCGTCACTTCGGTGGCCGGTACCGAGGCTGGCTTGGCCGGCTCGGCAGCGATGGCCAGGGGCGCGCCGACCACCAGGGCGATGGTCAGGGCCAGCTGGGTGAGACGTGGGGAGTGCAGCATGTCGAACGAACTCCTGATCCTGTAGGCGCTCCCTGCGGGAGCATCGGTGCGGTGCCGGGCACCGCGCCGTAAAAAAGTGAACTAGCCTCGGCACCACTGTGCTGGGTCGGTAGGACGACCCTGCTGACGGATGGCGAAGTACAAACCTGCGCTGTCCTGCCCACCGCTGTCACCCACGGTGGATATGGCCTCGCCGGCCTTGACGATGTCGCCGGCGCTCTTGAGCAGGCTTTGATTGTGGCCGTACAAGCTCAGATAACCATTGCCATGGTCCAGAATGACCAGAAGTCCGGCGCCACGCAACCAGTCGGCGAACACCACGCGCCCGCCATGCACGGCGCGGACCTGGGTGCCGGGGCTGGCGC
Organism: Pseudomonas sp. NyZ480; assembly: GCF_029537255.1. Lineage (NCBI taxonomy): Bacteria > Pseudomonadati > Pseudomonadota > Gammaproteobacteria > Pseudomonadales > Pseudomonadaceae > Pseudomonas > Pseudomonas sp. NyZ480. The sequence continues at coordinate 397,130 of NZ_CP120626.1, forward strand.
TGATCATCACGCCGTCCCACTTGGCCCGGGCATCGCTGCCTCGGGCATCGCCGAAGCGTGCAAGCAATCGACCATTGACCGGCCATGGAAGTTTTCCCCGTGCGGCGGAAAATGCACCGCCATAGCTTGCGCCATCGCTGGACACCATCGGGCCCAGGGTGGTGCGGGCCTTTTTCGCAGGCTCGGCATCGTCGCGCTCGCGGGCGGCGGCCAGGGCCTCCTGCTGACGGCGCTTTTCCGCTTCCTGCTGGGCCAGCAGGGCTTTCTTGCGCGCCTCCTCGGCCTCGCGGGCCTGGCGAGCCAAGGTTTCCTCGATGGTCTTGAGCACCTTGGCCAGGTCGGCCTGGTCCTGCTCGCGGGCCTGCAGTTTCTGGTCGCGGTCCTTCATGTCGCTGTTGAGCTTGGCCAGCACTTGCTGACGCTTGCTGCGCTCAGCCTCCAGGGCCTGGCGCTGGGTATCGAGGTCGGCGCGCTGGGTGAGCAATTGTTCCTGCTGGCGAGCGATGTCCTGTTCGACATTGGCCAGTTGGCGCAGGGTTTCGTTGAAGGCGCGCAGTTGCTCCATGCGTGCCTTGCTCAGGTAGTCGTAGTAGGTCAGGGTGCGCGCGAACTTCTCCGGGTTCTGCTGGTTGAGCAGCAGCTTGAGGTACTCCTCGCGACCGTTCTGGTAGGCCGAACGGGCCTGGATGGCAATCAGTCGCTGTTGTTCAGTGCGGGCGCTCTGGAGTTTTTTTTTCTCGGTATCAAGGCGCTCCAGCTCGCCCTCGGTCTTTTTTAGTTCTTGCTGCAGAGCCTCCACCTGCTTTTCGAGGTTGCCGATGTCGGTCTCGGTGCTCTTGAGGTCTTTTTGCACGCCTGATTTTTCTTCCTGGAGCTTGCCCAGCATCTTCTTGAGCTCGGCGATGTCCTGGCGGGTGGCGTCCAGTTGTTGCTGGGTCTGTGCGCGCTCGTCGGCGAAGGCCGGGCTGAGCAGGCAAGACAGGGCGAGGAGGATCAGGGCGCGAAGCATGAGGTTGGGCGTACCAAGGATGGAGACTGGCCTAGTATGCCCGCGCAAGCCTGCAAAAAAAACGCCTCACTGCCGGTGCAGAGAGGCGTTTGTCTGGAATTCATGTGCCAGGGGGCCGCAAAGCAGCCCCTGGGTGTCGATCAGGCATCGACCAGAATCGAGGTGCCGGTCATCTCCACCGGCTTTTCCAGCCCCAGCAGCTTCAGCATGGTCGGCGCCACGTCAGCCAGGACGCCGCCTTCGCGGACCTTGACGTTGCGCTTGCCGACATAGATGAACGGTACCGGCTCGGTGGTGTGGGCGGTGTGCGCCTGGCCTGTGCACTCGTCTTCCATTTGCTCGACGTTGCCGTGGTCGGCGGTGATCAGCGCCTCGCCGCCGACTTTATCCAGAGCCTCGACAATGCGCCCGACACAGCCGTCCAGTGCCTCGACCGCCTTGACCGCTGCTTCGAACACGCCGGTGTGACCGACCATGTCGCCGTTCGCGTAGTTGACCACGATCACGTCATAGCGCTGCTGCTCGATGGCTTCGACGATACGGTCGGTGACCTCGGGGGCGCTCATCTCCGGTTGCAGGTCGTAGGTGGCGACCTTCGGCGAAGGGATCAGGATGCGTTCTTCGCCTTCGAACGGCTCTTCGCGGCCGCCCGAGAAGAAGAAGGTCACATGGGCGTATTTCTCGGTCTCGGCGATGCGCAGCTGGGTCTTGCCCTGTTTCGCCAGATACTCGCCCAGTACGTTGTTCAGGCTGGCCGGGGCGAAGGCGGCGGGTGCCGGGATTTTGGCCGAGTACTGCGTCAGGCCGATGTAGGCGGCCAGTTTCGGCAGGCGGGCGCGAGGGAATTCGTTGAAGTCCGGCTCCACGAACACCCGGGACAGCTCGCGGGCGCGGTCGGCACGGAAGTTCATGAAGATCACGGCATCGCCATCTTCGACCTTGACCGCTTCGCCGATACGCGTGGCCTTGACGAACTCGTCGCTTTCGTCACGGGCGTAGGCGGCTTCCAGGCCAGCAACGGCGCTGTCTGCGGTGTACTCGGCAACGCTGTCGACGATCAGGTTGTAGGCGGCGCTGACGCGGTCCCAGCGGTTGTCACGGTCCATCGCGTAGTAGCGGCCGATCAGGCTGGCGATACGGCCCTTGCCGAGCTTGGCGAAAGTGGCGTCGAGCAGCTCGATGGAGGTCTGCGCGCTACGCGGCGGAGTGTCACGGCCGTCCAGGAAGGCATGCAGGTAGATTTTTTCAGCGCCACGTCGAGCGGCCAGTTCGGCCATGGCGATCAGGTGGTCCTGGTGGCTGTGCACGCCGCCGTCGGAGAGCAGGCCGAGGATGTGCACCGCCTTGCCGGCACCGGCAGCCTTGTCCACGGCGCCAGTGAGTACGGGGTTTTCGAAGAACTCGCCGTCGCGGATGGCTTTGGTGACGCGGGTGAAGTCCTGGTACACGACACGGCCAGCGCCGAGGTTCATGTGACCGACTTCGGAGTTGCCCATCTGCCCGTCCGGCAGGCCGACGTCCATCCCGGAACCGGAAATCAGACCATGCGGCTGACTGGCGCGCAGGCGGTCGTAGACCGGGGTGTTGGCGGCATAGATGGCATTGTATTCGGGGCTTTCGCTATGACCGAAGCCATCCAGGATGATCAGGACCAGGGGTTTGGGCGTGCTCGTCATCAATCAAACTCACGGTTGTTCAAAGATGATAAAGACACGCATTTTAGGGCAAATGCGCCATCAACGGCGAATAATCGTCCCGTTGCCCGACCGGCGCGGCGATGGTGCGGGATGAAAGTGCCTTCGCCGCCGGCCCGTCGGGCTTTGGTGGTCATAAGCGGCTGTGTATACTGGCCGGCATTTTCAATCGCGTGGAACACCCCAGATGGTTGCTAACCTGATTCAATTTGCGACAAACCACTACATCCTGGTGGCGATCTTCGTTGTCTTGCTGGTCGCCCTGTTGGTCAACGAAATCCGTCGTGGCGGGCAGAGCCTGAGCAACGGCCAGTTGACCGCACTGGTCAACGCCGAAAAAGGTCTGGTCATCGACATTCGTCCGGCCAAGGAATACTCCACCGGTCACATCGTCGGCGCGCTGAACATCCCCCAGGACAAACTGGTCAACCGCATGACCGAGCTGGAAAAGCACAAGGCCAAGACCCTGATCGTCGTCGATGCAATGGGCCAACAGTCCGGCACCATCTGCCGCGAGTTGCTCAAAGCTGGTTACACAGCCGCCAAGCTCAGCGGTGGCGTTTCCAGCTGGAAAGCCGATAACCTGCCCCTGGTGAAGTGATATGAAGCCCGTCATCGTCTATTCCAGCGACTACTGCCCCTACTGCATGCGCGCCAAGTACCTGCTCGAGAGCAAAGGCGTGGAGTTCGAGGAAATCAAGGTCGACGGCAAGCCGCAGGTACGCGCCGAGATGAGCCAGAAGGCCGGCCGTACTTCGGTGCCGCAGATCTGGATCGGCAGCACCCACGTCGGTGGATGCGATGACCTCTACGCCCTGGAGCGTGCCGGCAAGCTCGACGCGCTGCTGGCGGCCTGATTTGCATTGCATTCAAAAACATTAGGATAAGGATCTGCCATGACTGACCAACAGACCAACGGCGCAGCAGAAGACAACAGCCCTCAGTTCTCCATGCAGCGCATCTATGTGCGTGACCTGTCGTTCGAGGCCCCGAAAAGCCCGCAGATCTTCCGCCAGCAGTGGGAGCCGAGTGTTGCCCTGGACCTGAACACCAAGCAGAAGGCACTGGAAGGCGACTTCCACGAAGTGGTGCTGACCCTGTCGGTTACCGTGAAGAACGGCGAAGAAGTGGCCTTCATCGCTGAAGTCCAGCAGGCCGGCATCTTCCTGATCAAGAACCTGGATGCGGCGTCCATGAGCCACACCCTGGGCGCTTTCTGCCCGAACATCCTGTTCCCTTATGCCCGTGAGACCCTGGACAGCCTGGTCACCCGCGGTTCGTTCCCGGCGCTGATGCTGTCGCCGGTCAACTTCGACGCCCTGTACGCTCAAGAAATGCAGCGTATGCAGGAAGCCGGTGAAGTGACCGTGCAGTAATCGCTGCCCACGAAAAAGGCGACTTCGGTCGCCTTTTTTTATATTCGCGTGCCGTGCTGATCGCCGGCAAGCCGGCGCCTGCAGGGACTGCGATGGTTTTCCGAACGCCGTAGGTGGTCGATCAACTCCCGGCAAACCCGTTTTGTCGCCACGCCTCGTACACCGTCACCGCCACGGTATTGGACAGGTTCAGGCTGCGGCACCCAGGCCGCATCGGCAGGCGCAGGCGTTGTTCGGCTGGCAGGCTGTCCAGCACCTCGGCCGGTAGCCCACGGCTCTCGGGCCCGAACAGGAACGCATCGCCCGGCTGGTAGGCCACTTCGTGAAAGGGGTGCGAGCCTTTGGTGGTGAAGGCGAACAAGCGGGGATTGCCGAGGCTCTCCAGGCATCCGGCCAGGCTCTCGTGGCGTTTGAGCGTGGCATACTCGTGGTAATCCAGCCCCGCCCGGCGCAGGCGCTTGTCATCGAGCTCGAAGCTGATGGGTTCGATCAGGTGCAGGTCGCAACCGCTGTTGGCACAGAGGCGAATGATGTTGCCGGTATTCGGCGGAATTTCTGGTTGAAAAAGGATGACGTGAAACATGCACGGCTCCAAGCGTGAAGATGGCGAGCATTCTACCCCTGAACCGGACCTGCGTTCGAAAGGCTTCCCACGGGTGATGCTCTCGTTGGCGATCATCGGTCTGATGGTCGGCCTGATGATCGGTAAGTTGACCACCCCTGACCAGCGTGTGCTGGAGCAGGTGGAGGTGGTGCAGGACGGGCTGGACCTGTGGTTCAACGAAGAACCCAAGCTGCATGGCGAGAACGTGGAGGGAACGGTCGCGGTGCTTTTCGAGGCTGAGGGCAAAGCCCAGCGAGGCCAGTTGAGCCTTCAGGGCAAGCCAGTGGGCTGGCGTTTACAGAAGCGTGATGAAGGGCTGCTGCTGACCCTGGTAGCCGCGCGTCCCCTGCACGGCGAGTGGGCCGGTGCAGAGGACGCCGGACGTTGGCGCGTGCAGGTGAGGCTGCACGAATAAAAGAGGGGATTCCCGGCCTGCCTGTACCGAGGTCCCCGAAGGGTGATGCTACGGCATGTAAAAGAGGGGATGTCTCGGCCTGCCTGTACCAAGGTCCCCGAAGGGTGGAGCTACCGCGTGTAAAAGAGGGGATGTCTCGGCCTGCCTGTACCAAGGTCCCCGAAGGGTGGAGCTACCGCGTGTAAAAGAGGGGATGTCTCGGCCTGCCTGTACCAAGGTCCCCGAAGGGTGGAGCTACTGCGTGTAAAAGAGGGGATGTCTCGGCCTGCCTGTACCAAGGTCCCCAAAACTGGAGCGACTGCGAATAAAAGAGGGGTTCACCCGGCCTGCCTGTACCGAGGCCCCCGAAACTGTAGGTACAGGTCTTATTGCAGATGGCGTGCCAGTTTTGAAATACCCGGAAACAGGCGGGTTTAGGGTGATTTGGCCGACTTTTGAGGGGGTTTGTGCCTTAGCAAGGTGCAGCGGGCACAGGATCGGTGCAGGAAGCCTTACCGAGTTCAGTCAAGGGCGCTTGGGTTTTAGTGTCGATATCGGCATTTGCCATCCATCGAAACGGAGATGAATCATGAGCGAAGACAAGCAGCCCACCACCGTGGAGCAGGCGATGAAGATCCTGGATGATCTGTCCCAGCTGGGGAAAGTCGAAGAGATCGGGAAGGGCGGCCAGCAGTCGCTGGCGCTTCTGGTCGATAAGCTCCTGGGTGTCCGTGGGGCCTTCGACAAGTGGCGGGCCAAAGCCCAAGCAGAGTAATTGATCCAAATGCTGGTCGCCCTACACCACTGGCCTGCCAGATTGGCCGGTGGTGCAGGGCAGCGACGGGTTTGAGGATTGGGACTTAACCTTCCTCGTCTCCATCGTCATCCGCGGCATCGACATTCATGCCCAGTTCCTTGATCTTGCGGGTCAGCGTGTTGCGACCCCAGCCCAGCAACACCGCGGCATCCCGGCGACGGCCAGCAGTGTGCTTGAGCGCTGTCTCGATCATGATCCGCTCGAAACTGGGCACCGCGCTGTCGAGCAAGTTCGACTGCCCGCGTGCCAGTGCCTGGTCGGCCCACTGACGCAGGGCCTGCTCCCAGTTGGTCACCGGGGCGGCGTCCTGAGGCAGGTTGAGCAGTTCAGGGGGCAGGTCGCCAATCAGCACTTCGCGGCTGGATGCCATCACCGTGATCCAGCGGCAGGTATTTTCCAGCTGGCGCACGTTGCCCGGCCACGGCAGGTTACGGATGAACTCCTCGGTCTCAGGCTTCAGCAGCTTCGGCTCGACCGCCAGCTCCTGGGCCGCGCGGCCGAGGAAATGACGAGCCAGGGCCGGAATATCTTCACGACGGTCCGCCAGGCGCGGAATGTGGATACGGATCACATTCAGGCGGTGGAACAGGTCTTCACGGAACTTGCCAGCCTGTACCAGGGATTCGAGGTTCTGGTGCGTCGCGGCGATGATGCGCACATCGACCTTCACCGGAATATGGCCGCCGACCCGATAGAATTCGCCATCGGCCAGGACCCGCAGGAGACGGGTCTGGGTGTCGGCGGGCATGTCGCCGATCTCGTCGAGGAACAGCGTGCCACCGTCGGCTTGCTCGAAGCGGCCACGGCGCAGGTTGGCCGCACCGGTAAATGCGCCTTTCTCGTGGCCGAACAGTTCCGATTCCATCAGATCCTTGGGAATGGCCGCCATGTTCAAAGCGATGAACGGCGATGCCGCTCGCGGACTGTGGCGGTGCAGGGCGTGGGCCACCAACTCCTTGCCGGTACCGGATTCGCCGTTGATCAGTACGGTGATGTTGGAGTGGCTGAGGCGGCCGATGGCGCGGAATACCTCCTGCATGGCCGGCGCTTCGCCGATGATTTCCGGCGTGCGCGCCAGGCTTTGCGGAACATCCAGTCCCTGCTGCTCCTGTGCGTGCTGGTTGGCCCGCTTGACCAGCGAGACCGCCTCGTCCACGTCGAACGGCTTGGGCAGGTACTCGAAGGCGCCGCCCTGGTAGGACGCCACTGCGCTGTCCAGGTCCGAGTGGGCCGTCATGATGATGACCGGCAGGCGTGGGTGCTGCTCGCGGATCTGTGCCAGCAGGTCGAGGCCGCTGGCACCCGGCATGCGGATGTCAGAGATGATCACATCCGGTTGCTGGCGGGCCAGCCGGCTCATCACGCCATCGGCGCTGTCGAAGCTCTGGGTGGCCATGCCTTCCTGTTGTAGGGCTTTTTCCAGGACCCAGCGAATGGAACGATCATCGTCGACGATCCATACGGTTTCACTTCGGCTCATGAGGCAGTGGCTCCTTGTTCCAGGGGCAGGAAGATCGAGAAAGCGGTATGGCCGGCATGGCTTTCGCACTCGATCAGGCCCTGGTGCTGGCTGATGATGTTCTGGGTGATGGCCAGGCCCAGCCCGGTACCGTCCGGGCGTCCACTGACCATGGGATAGAAGAGGGTGTCCTGCAGTTCCGCCGGAATGCCTGGGCCGTTGTCGATGATCTCGACCCGGGCGACCAGGCGGTGGCGCACATGGCCGATGGTGAACTGACGCACCGCACGGCTGCGCAGGGTGATGCGGCCAAGGCGCAGTTCGTTCTGCGAGCTGATCGCCTGCATGGCGTTGCGCACGATGTTGAGCACCGCCTGGATCATCTGCTCGCGGTCGATCAGTACGTCTGGCAGGCTAGGGTCGTAGTCACGCACCAAAGTGATGCAACCCTGGCTTTCGGCCTCCACCAAGCTGCAGACCCGCTCCAGGACCTCATGGATGTTGGTCATGGCCAATGACGGCAGCTTGTTCGAGCCGAGCATCCGGTCGACCAGATTACGCAGGCGATCGGCCTCTTCGATGATTACGTTGGTGTAGTCGCGCAGTCCGTCATCGGGCAGTTCGCGCGATAGCAACTGCGCCGCGCCGCGAATGCCGCCAAGGGGGTTCTTGATTTCATGGGCCAGGCCGCGCACCAGCATCTTGGTGGTTTCCTGCTTGCTCAGCTGGGCTTCTTCCTTGGTGATGCGCAGCAGTCGGTCACGCGGGTGCACCTCCAGCAGCAGCAAGGTATTGCCCAGGTGCAGGATTGGCGTGACGGCATAATCGACGGTGATGGTCTGGCCGGTCAGCGACGTCAGTTGCGCCTCGCGCTTGGTGAACGGGTGTGCCTGTTCCACCGCCTGGCGCAGCGAATTGAGCGCTTCGGTCGATTCGGTGAACAGCTCGCTGATGAACTGCCCGTGGCTGCGCTGACCGCTGACTGCCAGAAGCATTTCGGCAGCCGGGTTCATGTACTCCAGACGCAGCTCCGAATTGAGCAGGAGCGTGGCCGTGGTCAGGTTGTCCAGAAGCAGACGGTGCTGTGCATCGCTGATGGTCATAAGGCGTCGGTGACCTCTTTTTGCGCTGGCGTATCCTTGGCCGTGCCAGGGATGGGGGCGCTATGGATCCGCTGATGCCAGGAAAATGCAAGAAACAAACCAAAGCTCCGAAAAGAAGCGGTATTTCGTGACAAAGTCCCGAAATTGCGCTTATTCGGATCAAAAAGCGGTGGTTTAACGTTTCAAGTGACCTTTTTTGGGCTGCAGCGTGGGGCGTCGATCATTGTTGCGCACCAATATAGAGCATAGCGATGGTCAGGACTTCACGCACAGCTGCGCCGTGGCTCGGACCAGCGCTATGTGCCGTAGCGGATCATTGGTGCGTTGTTGCAGTGCGCTAGCCAGCTTTTTCGGGCAGTCACGCATGTCGAGCAGGTCAAAACGGCGGAGCTCGTCCAGCAAAGTCGCTTGAAGCGTGTCCAGCCGTGGGCGAAGTTCGTGCACGAGGTCGCGGGATGTGCTGGTGGGCTGACTGCCCAGGGCATTCCAACGATCGATCAGCGTGTATTGAACGAGCTTGTTGGCTTCGATCTGGTCGCTGAAGAATGCCGCTGCGCGAGGTGGATCGAGGTCGTAGTCGGGCGCATCCTGGCAGACCTTGGCCAGGACTTGCTGCTCGCGTTCAGGGGCTTGGACCGGTAGCGTGAGTTTCCATTTGTGCGTCGCGACCGAAACAGCAAGGTCCAGGCGGTGTTCGATGGCGGTGAGCAACGGGTCGAATTCGGGCTGGGTGGGCGGGGTTGCGCGGCAGCCGTTAAGGGGCAAGGCCAAGCACATCATGGCGGGGATAAGGCGCATGTTGATCTCCTTTTCGTGGAGACCTGAGTGTGGCCAGTCTGCGGGCTTTCATTTGTAGGAAGCTGCTGATAGGTCTGTGCGTAAACAAAAACGGCCTTCGTATGAAGGCCGTTTCTGGTGATTCAATCAGCGCAGCGCGCCGATGTCATCAAACGCTGTAGTACAGGTCGTATTCCAGCGGGTGAACGAAGGTACGGACCTTGATCTCTTCTTCCGATTTCAGCTCGATGTAGGCATCGATGAAGTCGTCGGAGAACACGCCGCCCTTGGTCAGGAACGCACGGCCCTTGTCCAGCTCTTCCAGAGCTTCCTTCAGGCTGCCGCAAACCTGCGGGATTTCCTTGGCCTCTTCAGGCGGCAGGTCGTACAGGTTCTTGTCGGCTGCATCGCCTGGGTGGATCTTGTTCTGGATACCATCCAGACCAGCCATCAGCAGGGCGGCGAAGCACAGGTACGGGTTGGCAGCTGGGTCCGGGAAGCGCGCTTCGATACGGCGGGCTTTCGGGCTGGAAACGTAAGGGATACGGATCGAGGCCGAACGGTTACGGGCCGAGTAGGCCAGCATGACCGGCGCTTCGAAGCCAGGTACCAGACGCTTGTAGGAGTTGGTCGCCGGGTTGGTGAAGCCGTTCAGGGCCTTACCGTGCTTGATGATACCGCCGATGAAGTACAGGGCGGTGTCGGACAGGCCGGCATAGCCTTCGCCCGAGAAGGTGTTCTTGCCGTCTTTGGAGATCGACATGTGAACGTGCATGCCCGAGCCGTTGTCGCCGTACAGCGGCTTCGGCATGAAGGTAGCGGTCTTGCCGTAGGCATCGGCAACGTTGTGCACGCAGTACTTCAGGGTCTGAACTTCGTCAGCCTTGGTGACCAGGGTGTTGAAGCGCACACCGATTTCGTTCTGGCCGGCAGTGGCCACTTCGTGGTGGTGAACTTCGACGACCAGGCCCATTTCTTCCATGGCGTTGCACATGGCGGTACGGATTTCGTGGTCGTGGTCGCACGGCGGAACCGGGAAGTAGCCGCCTTTCACGGCAGGGCGGTGGCCCTTGTTGCCGCCTTCGACGTCCTGATCGGTCATCCAGGAGCCTTGCTCGGAGTAGATCTTGAACATCGAGCCCGAGATGTCGGACTTGAACTTCACCTGGTCGAAGATGAAGAACTCAGGCTCCGGGCCTACCAGTACGGTGTCACCGATACCGGTCGACTTCAGGAATTCTTCGGCACGCTTGGCGATGGCGCGTGGGTCGCGGTCGTAGCCTTGCATGGTGGACGGCTCGATCACGTCGCAGACCAGGATCAGGGTCGGCTCTTCGGTGAACGGGTCCAGGACGGCGGAGGAGTCGTCCGGCAGCAGGATCATGTCGGAAGCTTCGATGCCTTTCCAGCCTTCGATCGACGAGCCGTCGAACATCTTGCCAGCTTCGAAGAAGTCGTCATCCAGCGCGTCGCGAGCGGGCATGGTGACGTGGTGCTGCTTGCCTTTGGTGTCCGTGAAACGCAGATCAATCCACTTGACGTCATGATCTTTGATGAGTTGAACCGACTTCGACATGTTGTCCTCCGGATGGTCTAGGGCGCTTAGCCGCTGCCCTGGAAAAAGGGTGTCGCCGGGCGCGCATAGTCGGCCAAGCTTACCTGCCTCACAAGAGAGCAAATTGCATGCCAGTGCCCAAAAATGGCGAGGGCGGGATAAAAGGGGGCGTTTACGGGCATCTGGCCGGCGTCTGGCGTACAAAAGTGCATCTTTTGAGGGCGCTTTATGGTGCTCGTGCACCAAATATGTGCGTGTCGTGGTTTTTGTGGTGCGCCTGAGGTCGCACCGCCCGCGCGGCGCATCGCGAGCAAGGCTCGCTCCTACATTTGTTCCTGGCCACTAACGTCAATGACAGGCGCGCGCGACCGCCTTGTGTGTACGCCGCGATATCGTGCCGGGCACCAAGGCGTTCGCGCGTAGATCCCACAGACCTCATAGGCCAGAAACAAATGTAGGAGCGAGCCTTGCTCGCGATGCGTCGCGCGGGCGGCATTCGATCTCACAGGCAGCGGAAAACCCGCCCCCCGCATCCCCTCCCAAACGCTCTGACCAAAAGTTGGTCAAAACCTGAGCAATATCCGCTATAATTCGCGCCCCTCATTTTCGGCAGGCCCTGCGCGCGCTGTTAACCAATGAAACTTATCGTCAAAGTCTTCCCAGAGATCACCATCAAGAGCCGGCCGGTGCGCAAGCGTTTCATCCGTCAGCTCGGCAAGAATATCCGTGTCGTGCTCAAGGACCTAGACCCTGAGCTCGCGGTCGATGGTGTCTGGGACAATCTCGAAGTGGTCACCCGCATCGAGGACGAGAAAGTCCAGCGCGAAATGATCGAGCGCCTCACCTGCACGCCGGGTATCACCCATTTCCTGCAGGTCGAAGAATACCCGCTGGGCGACTTCGACGATATCGTCGCCAAGTGCAAGCAGCACTTCGGCCACCTGCTGGCCGGCAAGCGTTTCGCCGTGCGCTGCAAGCGCGGCGGCCATCACGATTTCACCTCGATGGACGTTGACCGCTACGTCGGCAGCCAGTTGCGTCAGCAGTGCGGCGCCGTCGGCATCGACCTGAAGAACCCGGAAGTGCTGGTGCGCATCGAAATCCGCGATCAGCGCCTGTACGTCATTCACAACCAGCACAACGGCATCGGCGGCTACCCGCTGGGTGCCCTTGAGCAGACCCTGGTGCTGATGTCCGGTGGCTTCGACTCCACCGTGGCGGCCTATCAGATGATGCGCCGCGGCCTGATGACCCACTTCTGCTTCTTCAACCTGGGCGGCCGTGCCCACGAGCTGGGCGTGATGGAAGTGGCCCACTACTTGTGGAAGAAGTTCGGCAGCAGCCAGCGCGTGCTGTTCATCAGTGTGCCGTTCGAGGAAGTGGTCGGCGAGATTCTGAACAAGGTCGACAACAGCTACATGGGCGTGACCCTCAAGCGCATGATGCTGCGCGGTGCCGCGCGCATGGCCGAGCGTCTGGAAATCGATGCGCTGGTCACCGGCGAGGCGATTTCCCAGGTTTCCAGCCAGACCCTGCCGAACCTGTCGATCATCGATTCGGCTACCGACAAGCTGGTACTGCGTCCGCTGCTGGCCAGCCACAAGCAGGACATCATCGACACAGCCTCCCAGATCGGCACCGCCGAGTTCGCCAAGCACATGCCCGAGTACTGTGGCGTGATCTCGGTGAACCCTACTACCCATGCCAAGCGTCACCGCATGGAGCATGAAGAGAAGCAGTTCGACATGGCTGTGCTCGAGCGCGCCCTGGAGCGCGCCAAGTTCATCTCCATCGACCATGTGATCGACGAGCTGGGCAAGGACGTCGAAATCGAGGAAGTGGCGCAGGCCTTGCCTGGTCAGATCGTCATCGACATCCGCCACCCCGATGCCCAGGAAGACGAACCTCTGGTCATCGACGGTATCGAAGTCCAGGCCATGCCGTTCTATGCGATCAACAGCAAGTTCAAGCACCTGGATGCCAACCGCCAGTACCTGCTGTATTGCGACAAGGGTGTGATGAGCCGTCTGCACGCACACCATCTGCTCAGTGAGGGACATGCCAATGTGCGTGTTTATCGTCCGACATAAGACGCCAGGGCTGTATGGCGGCAGCATCCGCCATCGCCCTCCCGACAGCCGGCCCCGCTGAGCCTTATGCCTTACATATTGGCCGCCTAGACTGGGCGGCAACCCGAATCCTCTGATCGAGATACAGTTGTGATCGAAAATCTGCGTAACATCGCCATCATCGCCCACGTTGACCATGGTAAAACCACCCTGGTCGACAAACTCCTGCGCCAGTCCGGCACCCTGGAGCGTAACGAGCTCAACGACGAGCGCGTCATGGACTCCAACGACCAGGAAAAAGAGCGCGGTATCACCATCCTGGCGAAAAACACCGCCATCCGTTGGAACGACTACCGCATCAACATCGTCGACACCCCCGGCCACGCCGACTTCGGTGGCGAGGTTGAGCGTGTCATGTCGATGGTCGACTCGGTGCTGCTGCTGGTCGATGCCCAGGACGGCCCGATGCCGCAAACCCGCTTCGTGACCAAGAAGGCCTTCGAAGCTGGCCTCAAGCCGATCGTCGTGATCAACAAGGTCGACCGTCCGGGCGCGCGTCCTGACTGGGTACTGGACCAGATCTTCGACCTGTTCGACAACCTCGGCGCCACCGACGACCAGCTGGACTTCCAGGTTGTCTACGCCTCGGCCCTGAACGGCATCGCCGGTCTGGACCACACCAACATGGCCGAAGACATGACCCCGCTGTACCAGGCCATCGTCGACCACGTTCCGGCTCCGACCGTTGACGTCGACGGCCCGTTCCAGATGCAGATCTCCGCGCTGGACTACAACAGCTTCCTGGGTGTTATCGGCGTAGGCCGTATCGCCCGTGGCCGCGTCAAGCCGAACACTCCGGTCGTCGCCATCGACACCGAAGGCAAGAAGCGCAACGGCCGTATTCTCAAGCTGATGGGCCACCACGGCCTGCACCGTGTCGACGTCGAAGAAGCTACCGCTGGCGACATCGTCTGCATCAGCGGTTTCGACGAGCTGTTCATCTCCGACACCCTGTGCGACATGAACCACGTCGAGGCGATGAAGCCGCTGACTGTCGACGAGCCGACCGTTTCGATGACCTTCCAGGTCAACGACTCGCCGTTCTGCGGCAAGGAAGGCAAGTTCGTCACCAGCCGTAACATCAAAGAACGTCTGGACAAAGAACTGCTGTACAACGTTGCCCTGCGCGTCGAAGAAGGCGACTCGGCTGACAAGTTCAAGGTTTCCGGCCGTGGTGAGCTGCACCTGTCGGTACTGATCGAAACCATGCGCCGTGAAGGCTTCGAGATGGCTGTAGGCCGTCCTGAAGTGATCATCCGTGAGGTGAACGGCGTCAAGCAGGAACCGTACGAGAACGTCACCATCGACATCCCTGAAGAATCCCAGGGCAAGGTCATGGAAGAAATGGGCCTGCGTAAGGGCGACCTGACCAACATGGCGCCGGATGGCAAAGGCCGTGTTCGTCTGGAGTACAACGTCCCAGCTCGCGGTCTGATCGGTTTCCGTAACCAGTTCCTGACCCTGACCAACGGTGCAGGCATCCTGACCTCGATCTTCGATCGCTATGACACCATGAAGCCTGGCCAGATGTCCGGCCGTCTGAACGGTGTTCTGGTTTCGATCGAGACCGGCAAGGCCCTGACCTACTCGCTGGAAACCCTGCAGGCTCGTGGCAAGCTGTTCATCGAGCACGGCCAGGATATCTACAACGGTCAGATCATCGGTCTGAACAGCCGTGACAACGACCTGGGCGTCAACCCGACCAAAGGCAAGAAGCTCGACAACATGCGTGCTTCGGGCAAGGACGAAGTCATCGCCTTGGTTCCGCCGGTTCGCCACACGCTGGAACAGGCCCTGGAATTCATCCAGGACGACGAGCTGTGCGAAGTCACGCCGAAGTCGATCCGTCTGCGCAAGAAGATCCTGGACGAAGGCGAGCGTACCCGCGCTGCCAAGAAAGCCAAGGCTTGATCGTCTAGCTTGAGTTGAAACGAAAACGCCCCCGGTCGAAAGGCCGGGGGCGTTTTTGTTTGCCTGCTGTTCCTGAGAGAACAGGGCAGGCAGGCGATCAGCGGGTTGTGGCCTTGGGCTTGTAGGCGCAGTACCCCGGGCGAGGCCCGACCTTCGGATGGTTCCGGCAGGTATCCGGTCGCTTGTCATAAATGGTGCACAGCCGGCTCTTGCGATCCAGATAGAGGCAATCGTCGTTGCTCATCCGCGTCAGGGTGAAAATGCCTGACTTCTGGTTGAAACGCTCGATGATGCCGTCTTTCTGCAGGCGTTTGGCGATGTTCTTCGGCGGCTCGTCCTTCTCGAACTCGTCTACCACGCCGATGCGGATCAAGTCTTTGATCTTCACTTCAACCGGCAGGGTGCAGCAGGTCGAATGGCAGCCCCCGCACATGTGGCTGGCATAGCGCTGCCAGGTTTCCAGGCGGTCTACTTCGGCCGCGGCAATCAGGGTCGTTTTCATCGTTTTTTAAGAGGTGAATCACGGTCTTGGGGCGCGCGATCATACCGGAGTTGTTCAAATTGTGAACAACCTTTTGCCGGAATCGTAAAGCGGGCATGAAAACTGCGAACAGGTGCTGTCACTCCTTGTCGAAGGGTCTAGTCTCAACACTCTCCCTCCGCTTTCGTCAACTTGCCCGAGGATGCCGCATGTCCCAGGAACCCAAAGCACGTGACGCCGAGGTGGCCGAGTTCCGTGCCGCTGTACTGGCCAAACTGACCTATGCGGTCGGCAAGGACCCAGAGCACGCTTTCGACCATGACTGGTTCGAAGCCATCGCCCTGGCTGCCCGCGACCACATGGTCGAACACTGGATGGATCACACCCGTCGCGCCTATAGACGCAGTCAGAAACGGGTCTATTACCTTTCCCTGGAGTTCCTCATCGGTCGGCTGCTGTATGACAGCCTGAGCAATCTGGGCCTGCTGGACATTGCCCGTGAAGCCTTGGAAGGGCTGGACGTGGACCTGGAGCGGATTCGCCTGCTGGAGCCGGATGCAGCGCTGGGCAACGGTGGCCTGGGCCGGTTGGCGGCGTGCTTCATGGAGAGCATGTCGACCCTGGGCATCGCGGCCCATGGCTATGGCATTCGCTACGAGCATGGCCTGTTCCGTCAGGCGGTGGTCGATGGCTGGCAGCAGGAACAGACCGAGAACTGGCTGGATTTCGGCAACCCCTGGGAGTTCGAGCGGGCAGAGGTCATCTACCCGATCAGCTTCGGTGGCAGCGTCGAGACGGTACACGATGCCAATGGCCAGCAGCGCCAGGTATGGTGGCCGGGCGAAACGGTGCGGGCGGTGGCCTACGATACGCCGGTAGTCGGCTGGCGTGGCGCCAGCGTCAATACCTTGCGGCTATGGCGTGCCCGGGCGCTGGAAGAGCTGCATTTGGAGCGCTTCAATGCGGGCGACCACCTGGGCGCGGTGGCCGAAGTGGCAAGGGCCGAGAGCATTTCGCGGGTACTGTACCCCGCGGACAGCACCGAGGCCGGCCAGGAACTGCGGCTGCGTCAGGAATACTTCTTCGTGTCCGCCTCGCTGCAGGATTTGCTGCGCCGCCACCTGAACATGCACAAGGACTTCCTCAACCTGCCTGATGCGGCCGCCATCCAGCTCAACGATACCCACCCCTCGATTGCCGTGGCCGAGTTGATGCGGCTGTTGGTCGACCAGCATGAAGTGCCTTGGGACAAGGCCTGGGAGCTGACCGTCGGCACGCTGGCCTACACCAATCACACGTTGTTGCCCGAGGCACTGGAAACCTGGCCTGTGGCCCTGATGGAGCGCATGCTGCCACGGCACATGCAGATCATCTATCTGATCAACGCCTACCATATCGACGCCTTGCGCGCCAAAGGCCTGCACGATTTCGACGTGCTGCGCGCGGTCTCGCTGATCGAGGAGGACAATGGCCGCCGTGTGCGCATGGGCAACCTGGCGTTCCTCGGTTCGCACAGCGTCAACGGTGTTTCGGCGCTGCACAGCAAGCTGATGAAAAGCACGGTGTTCGCTGAGCTGCACAAGCTCTACCCGCATCGAATCAACAACAAGACCAATGGCATCACCTTCCGCCGCTGGCTGTATCAGTCCAACCCGCCGCTGACCGCGATGCTGGTCGAGGCGCTGGGGCCAGAGCTGTTGGATGACCCGGAAGGGCGCCTGGCCAATCTGGTGCCTTTCGCGGACAAAGGCAGTTTCCGCAAGCAGTTCGCCGCCCAGCGCCTGCACAGCAAGCGTGCGCTGGCCAGCATCATCCAGGACCGCCTGGGGGTGACGGTCAATCCCGAGGCGCTGTTCGACGTGCAGGTGAAGCGTATCCACGAGTACAAGCGGCAATTGCTCAACCTGCTGCACACCGTGGCGTTGTACCAGGCGATGCGCGCCGAGCCCGGTACCGCGTGGGTGCCACGGGTGAAGATCTTCGCCGGCAAGGCGGCAGCCAGCTATCACCAGGCCAAGCTGATCATAAAGCTGGCCAATGACATCGCCCGTGTGGTCAACAACGACCCGACCGTGCGCGGGCTGCTCAAGGTGGTGTTCCTGCCCAACTACAACGTCAGCCTGGCCGAAAGCATTATCCCGGCGGCAGACCTTTCCGAGCAGATCTCCACAGCCGGGTACGAGGCGTCGGGCACCAGCAACATGAAGTTCGGCCTCAACGGCGCACTGACCATCGGGACCCTGGACGGCGCCAACGTGGAGATGTGCGAGCAGGTCGGTGCCGACAACATGTTCATCTTCGGCCTGACCGCCCAGCAGGTGGAGACGCGGCGCCGTGCTGGGGATTTCGGTGCCGGTGCCGCCATTGCCGCCTCCACGCGCCTGAGCGACGTATTGCAAGCAATCCGCAGCGGGGTGTTCTCGCCAGACGACCCCTCGCGCTACGCTGGGCTGATCGATGGCCTGGTGGCCCATGACCGGTTTCTGGTATGCGCCGACTTCGACGCCTATTGGGATGCCCAGCGACGGGTGGAGGAGTTGTGGCACAAGCCGGAGGAATGGTGGCGCATGGCGGTACTGAATACGGCGCGAATGGGCTGGTTCTCGTCTGACCGGACCATACGCGAGTACGCCACCGAAATCTGGAAGGCGCTGGATTGATGCAAAGGGGCCGCGACGCGGCCCATCGCCGGCTATTCGGCACCTGCCGTAAGCTCGCGCGGGAGACGGCTTGCCGGCGACCGGCCCCGACCATTGGCAGGGCGGTGGCTGAACTCAAGGCAGCAAGATGAGTCTCTTTGCTCGCTAGCATTGAACACTCCCTGTAAACTGCGGGGGTTTTCTCCCCCTATCCTTTCGGAGCCATACATGTCCCGCGTTACCCTGAGTCGCTATCTGATTGAGCAGACCCGCAGCAACAATACCCCTGCCGATCTGCGCTTCCTGATCGAAGTGGTGGCGCGTGCGTGCAAGGAAATCAGCCACAACGTGTCCAAGGGCGCCCTGGGTGGCGTGCTGGGTAGCATGGGCACTGAAAACGTGCAGGGCGAAGTACAGAAGAAACTGGACGTCATCTCCAACGAGATCCTGCTCGAAGCCAACGAGTGGGGCGGTCACCTGGCCGGCATGGCCTCCGAGGAAATGGACAACGCCTACCAGATCCCGGGCAAATACCCCAAGGGTGCTTACCTGCTGGTCTTCGACCCGCTGGATGGCTCGTCCAACATCGACGTCAACGTCTCGGTCGGCACCATCTTCTCGGTACTGCGCTGCCCGAACGAGTACCTGAGCCAGAACGAAACCCTGAACGAAAAAGCCTTCCTGCAGCCAGGTACCCAGCAGGTCGCCGCCGGTTATGCCATCTATGGCCCGCAGACCATGCTGATCCTGACCCTGGGCAATGGCGTCAAGGGCTTCACCCTGGACCGCGAGCTGGGCAGCTTCGTCCTGACCCACGAAAACATTCGCGTACCGGAAAGCACCGCCGAGTTCGCCATCAACATGTCCAACCAGCGTCACTGGGAAGCCCCGGTTCAGCGCTACGTGGGCGAACTGCTGGCTGGCGAGACCGGCCCGCTGAACAAGAACTACAACATGCGCTGGATCGCCTCGATGGTGGCCGACGTACACCGCATCCTGACCCGTGGTGGCCTGTTCATGTACCCGCGCGACGCGCGCGAGCCGAGCAAGCCGGGCAAGCTGCGCCTGATGTACGAAGCCAACCCGATGTCCTTCATCATCGAGCAGGCGGGTGGCGCTTCCACCAACGGTTACGATCGCATCCTCGATATCCAGCCAGAAAGCCTGCACCAGCGCGTGTCGGTCATCCTGGGCTCGAAGGAAGAGGTCGAGCGCGTTACCGCTTACCACAAGGAGTAAGACATGCTCGCACCTTGGCAGCCGTTGCTGGAGTGGTGGTTCGGTTGGGGCACCAGTCCCCAGGCCGTGGCTGACGAGAAGAGCACGTTGTGGTTCGGCAAACACCACGACGGCGAGGCTCAGGCGCTGTTCGGCGAGCTCGTCGAGCAGGCCTTGGCCGGCGGCCTCGATGAATGGCAGCAAAGCCCGCAAGGCTGGCTGGCCCTGCTGATCCTGCTGGACCAACTGCCGCGCATGATCTACCGCGACACGCCGCGCGCCTTCGACGGCGACCGGCGTGCCCAGGTGGTTGCCATGCAGGGGCTGCAGAAGGACTGGGATTACCAGCTGCTGCCTATTCAGCGGGTGTTCGTGCTGCTGGTGCTGGAGCATGCCGAGGTGCTGGACTGGCAGAACCTGTGCGTCGAGCGTTACCAGATCCTGCTCGATGAACAGCCGGAGGCGAACCGCCGGTTGTTCGAAGGGTTCCTCGACTATGCCGAAAAGCACCAGCGGGTAATTGCCCGGTTCGGGCGTTTCCCGCATCGCAACCTGGTGCTGGGGCGGCCGAGCACCAGTGAAGAGATGGACTTTCTGCTGGAGCCTGGGTCCAGGTTCTAGCGCCGTGCGCCGGCTCCCACAAGACGCGTAGGAGCCGGTTTGCCGGCGATGCGGCCCGCCATCTCAGATCCGGAAACTCCCCACCAGCTGTTTCAACCGCTCCACCTGGTGTTCGAGGTCGGTGCAGGCACGCAAGGTGCTCTGCAGGTTTTGCACGCCTTCCTGATTCAATGCATTGATCTCGGTAATGTCGACGTTGATCGACTCCACCACGGCAGTCTGTTCTTCGGTAGCGGTCGCGACCGACTGGTTCATGCCATCGATTTCCCCAATGCGCTGGGTCACGCTGCTCAACCGTTCACCCGCCTGATTGGCGATGCCAACGCTGTGGTCGCTGTGCTGTCGGCTCTGGTTCATGGTGCTGACCGCCACCTGCGCGCCGGCCTGCAGCTCTTCGATCAGGCGCTGTACCTGCTGTGCCGATTCCTGGGTGCGATGGGCCAGGTTGCGTACCTCATCGGCCACCACGGCAAAACCACGTCCGGCCTCGCCCGCGCGAGCAGCTTCGATCGCGGCGTTGAGCGCCAGCAGGTTGGTCTGCTGGGAAATACCGCTGATCACATCGAGAATCTGGCCGATGTTCGCGGTGTGTGCGTTCAGCGTTTCGATGTTGCCGCAGGAGTCGCTGATGCGCGCCGACAGCTGGTTCATCACCTCTATCGTGCGACCAACCACCTGGTGACCATCCTCGGCCAGGCCTCGTGCTTCGCTGGAATGCTGCGAGGCCAGCGCCGCGTTCTGGGCGATTTCCTGGGCCGCGGCACCCAGCTGGTTGATGGCCGCGGCCACGCTGCTGGTGCGGCTGGACTGCTGGTCGGCATTGTCGATCGAGGCATTGGAGGCCGACACCACCTGTGCCGCTACCGCATTGACCTGGCCAGTGGCCGAGGCGACTTCGCGGATGGACTCGTGGATTCGCTCGACGAAGCGGTTGAACGATTTGCCGAGGCTGCCGAATTCGTCCTGAGCATGAATGGTCAGGCGGCGGGTCAGGTCACCTTCACCTTCGGCGATGTCATGCATCGCGCGTCCCATCAAGTGCAGTGGCTCCATCAGCACGCGTATCAGCAGGCTCAGCAGGCCAATGATCACCACCACCGCAATCAGGGTCGCGACGATGGCCGAGGTGCGTAGCTCGCCCAGCATGGCGAAGGCCGCGTCTTGGTCGAGGACCAGTGCCACGTACCAATCAGCAGAGGGTACGCCGTCGACATGGGTGAAGCTGATGAACTGCTTGCGCCCGTCCAGCTCGACCTCCTGCAGGCCGTTGGTGGTGCGCGGCGGAGTGCCTGGATAGACGTCGGCCAAGGTCTTGAGCGCAAGTTCGGCCTTGGGGTGGATCAGGATCTTGCCTTCGCCGTTGACGATAAATGCATGCCCGCGGCCATCGAAGTCCAGGGTGTTGATCAGGTTGCTGATGGTCTGCAGGTCGGTGTCTACGCCGCTGACGCCAATCAGCTTGCCAGCCTGTTGCACCGGCGTGGCCAGGGTGATCACCAGCTTACCGGCGGATGCCGAGATGTAGGGTTCGGTGACGATGGTCCGGTTGGCGGCGCTGGCGGCCTTGTACCAGCCTCTTGCACGAGGGTCGTAGTCGGCGGCGCGGTTGCCGACCGGTACCGACTGCATGCTGCCATCCTGGCCGCCGAAGTAGGTGAGTTGGAAGTTGCTGCCATACACCGGCAGCGACAGGCTGCGGTCGAGGCTGGCCTTGCCAGGGCCGTCCAGCGCGACTTGCTGGGCCAGCGAGTCGAGCAGTTGGATGCGGCTGTCGAGCCAGTTGTGGATGTTGCCCGCCGTCAGATTGCCCAGGTCCCTCAGGGTAGCTTGCGTATCGCTGCGCAGCGACTGACGTTGTCGGTAGTCGTTGAACAGGACGAAACAGGTGAAGGCGACCGCTACCACGAGGGCGGCGGCCAGCAGAATCTTGTGGCTGAACTTCAGGTTCTTGGTCATGAATACGGTCTGCGCAAGGCAAGTCGGAGGGAGAGGGTGTGGCAATCCGCCACAGCGCCGCTCGCTGTGTCGACCTGGCGCAAGGAAACCTTAATCGTTTGCGCAGCGCCAGCCGACCGACGGTGCATGTGTAAAGGGTGGCATCCAGGGAACCAGGGAGGGTTTTTCCCGTCGAAGGACACTGCAGGCCACTCGCCTGCACCTACTTGTCCAGGAGTGTCCCTTCATGTCGTTGCGTTCCCTCGCCCTGTTGTCCTTGTGCGTCGTCCTGACTGCGTGCAGCAAGATCAATCAGGAAAACTATTCCAAGCTCAAGGCCGGTATGAACAAGGCCGAGGTCGAGCAACTGCTCGGCACGCCCACCGAGTGCTCTGGCGCACTGGGCATGAGCAGCTGCACCTGGGGGGACGAAAAGAGCTTCATCAGCGTGCAGTACGCAGCTGACAGGGTTCTGATGTACTCAGGGCAGGGTCTCAAATGAAGCGTCTGCACCTGCTGCTGGGTCTGTGCCTGGTGATGCTGCTGGGGGGGTGCGCCACGTCGGCCAACGACCCGCTGGCACCAAAGACCGCAGGCAACGTCGACCTCAAGCGTTACCAAGGCAAGTGGTACGAGCTGGCCCGACTGCCAATGCCTTACCAGAGCGAATGTGCCCAGTCAGAGGCCCATTACAACCTCAAGCAGGATGGCTCGTATGGCGTGCTCAACCGGTGCCGGACGATGGGCGACGAGTGGTTGCGCGCCGAGGGGCATGCCAACATTCAGGAGCCAGGCCATACCGACAAGTTATGGGTGGAATTCGATAACTGGTTCACCCGCCTGGTACCGGGTCTGACCAAGGGCGAGTACTGGATCCTGTACGTGGATGACCGTTACCGCACGGCAATCGTCGGCAGCCCGGACCGCAAGTACCTGTGGATTCTTTCGCGCACGCCGACCTTGCCGGCCTGGGAGCGCGAGAACCTGTTGTCCGAAGCCCGGCAGCAGGGTTACGACACCAGTCGCTTGATCTGGCGCACGGCCGACAAGCAGATCGTGCAGATGCATTGATGCCAGCCTCCTCGCCGGCATCCAGCTCCTCGTAGGAGCCGGCTTGCCGGCGAAAGGGCCATTTCTCGACACGTCATCCCAACAGCTGCCGCAACACCTGTGCGAACGCCCGTGCGCTTTCCTCTTCCTGGGCATGTCGCCCCTGACGCACTACCCACTGACCATTGACCATTACATCCCGTACCTGACGATCTCCACCGGCAAACAGCCAGCGGTTCAGAATGGCGTCGCCATCGGCAGTGGCGATGTACGGGTCCTGCCCGTCGAGCACGAGCCAGTCGGCCCGTTTGCCCCGTTCCAGGGTGCCGATGGTCTGGCCCAGCGCCTGGGCCCCGCCGCTTAGCGCTGCGTCATACAGCGTACGTCCCACCATCGGCTGGCGTTCACCATGCAGGCGGTTGCGCCGCTGGTCCCGCAGGCGCTGTCCGTATTCCAGCCAGCGCAGTTCTTCCACTACGCTCAGCGAGACATGGCTGTCCGAGCCGATGCCCAGTCGTCCACCTTCAGCCAGGTAATCCACCGCCGGGAAGATGCCATCACCCAGGTTGGCTTCGGTGGTCAGGCACAGGCCTGCGACGGCACCGCTGCGGGCCATGGCCGTCACTTCATCGGCAATGGCGTGGGTGGCATGTACCAGGCACCAGCGCTGGTCGACGCTTACGTGCTCGTACAGCCACTGCAGTGGGCGCAGGCCGCTCCAGGCCAGGCAGTCATCCACTTCTTTCTGCTGTTCGGCGATGTGGATGTGAACCGGGCACTGCTGATTGGTCGCTGCCAGCACCTGGTCGATCTGCCCAGGGGTAACCGCACGCAAGGAGTGGAAGCACAGGCCGAGCTGCTGCGCGGGTTGGGCCGCCAGGACAGGGGCGAGCTGTGCCTGCAGGGCCAGGTACTGTTCCGTGGTGTTGATGAAGCGGCGCTGGCCTTCATTGGGGGCCTGGCCGCCGAAGCCTGAATGGCTGTAAAGCACGGGCAGCAAGGTCAGGCCGATACCGCTGCTGTTGGCGGCGGCGCTGATGCGCCGGGACAGCTCGGTGGGGTCGGCGTAGGCCTTTCCTGCCTGGTCATGATGGACATAGTGGAACTCGGCCACCGAGGTATAACCGGCCTTGAGCATCTCGATGTAAAGCTGGCGGGCGATGACGTGCAGTTGCTCCGGCGAGATCTTGCCGACCATCCGGTACATCAGCTCGCGCCAGGTCCAGAAGCTGTCGTTGGGATTGCCGGCCACCTCGGCCAGGCCTGCCATGGCGCGCTGGAATGCGTGGGAGTGCAAGTTCGGCATGCCCGGCAACAGCGGCCCGTGCAACCGTTCGGCGCCCTCAGCGCTGGCATTGGCTTGCACGTCTGTCAGGTGGCCATCGACAGCGACCTCCAGACGGACATCGTTAGCCCAACCGTTGGGCAGGAGGGCGCGTTCGGCGAAGTAGGCGGGCATGTGGCGATCCTGTTATTGTTCAGCTTGTATATACATATACAGCCGTTTGCCTGCCGGGTAAACTCCGGCAAGCTACCGCTCAATCAATTCGCACAAGGACCAAACGCCGTGCCGACACCTCCTGTCTCCACGCTGGTCGCCCAGATGGGCGAAGGGCCGGCGCCGCTGTATGCCCGGGTCAAGCAGATGATCGTCCAGCAGATCGAAAACGGCAGCTGGCCGCCACACCACCGGGTTCCCTCGGAAAGCGAGCTGGTCAGCGAACTGGGCTTCAGTCGCATGACCATCAACCGCGCCCTGCGCGAGCTGACCGCAGAGGGCTTGCTGGTCCGCATGCAGGGCGTAGGTACCTTCGTCGCCGAACCCAAGACCCGCTCGGCGCTGTTCGAAGTCCATAACATCGCCGACGAAATTGCCGCCCGGGGCCACCAGCATAGCTGTCAGGTGATCACCCTTGCCGAAGAGGCGGCCGGTTCCGAGCGGGCGCTGGCCCTGGACATGCGCGAAGGTCAGCGGGTGTTCCACTCGCTGATCGTGCACTACGAGAATGGCGTACCGGTGCAAATCGAGGACCGCTATGTCAACGCTGCCATCGCCCCGGACTACCTCAAGCAGGATTTTACCCGGCAGACCCCGTATGCCTACCTGTCCCAGGTTGCGCCACTGACAGAAGGCGAGCATGTGGTCGAGGCCATCCTCGCCGAACCCGATGAGTGCCAATTACTGCAGATCGAGCGTGGCGAGCCTTGCCTGCTGATCCGTCGGCGTACTTGGTCCGGTCGTCTGCCCGTGACCGCCGCTCGGTTGATTCACCCCGGTTCCCGTCATCGCCTGGAAGGACGTTTCAGCAAATGAGCCAGCTGCAGTTGTTACGCGCACGGGACTACCCGCGCATGCCTTGGAAGAACGGTGGCGGTTTCACCGAAGAAATCACGCGCGATGCGGGTGATGGCCTGGACGGTTTCGGCTGGCGCCTTTCCATTGCCGACATTGAAGCATCCGGCGGATTTTCCAGCTTCGCCGGCTACCAGCGGATCATCACCGTGCTGCAGGGTGACGGCATGCGCCTCAGTGTCGATGGCGTCGCGTCACGGCCATTGTTACCGCTCGATGCGTTCGCCTTCGATGGCCAGAGCCAGGTGAGTTGTCACCTGCTGGGTGGGCCGATCCGTGATTTCAACCTCATCTATGCCCCCGAGCGTTACCGTGCGCGCCTGCAATGGTTCAACGGCAGTACCCGGCTGTTCAGTGCTGCCGGCACTGTGTTGGTGTTCAGCGGGCAGGCGCAACTGCAAGTCAGTGTCGGTGGCCAGCCTGTGGATAACCTCGACCGCTATGACTGCCTGCACCTGAGCGGTAATGAGCGCCTGATGGAACTGGCGATCACTGGCTTGTGCTGTGTCATCGAACTGAGCGACGTTTCCCGGTAACGCACTGCGATCGCACAATTTGTTACCGAATGCCCCAGGGTGGCGCAATGCCGCCTTGGCCTGAATCCTCTACCGCAACGCCTCCCCAGATTTTTCTCACATCCCGTAACCCTTGAATGACGTGGCTTTCAAGCAGCCGCGGGGCCGCTGTCGCGCGCTGGGAAAAGTGACTTGGCAATTCAATTGCATATGCTTGTATGTACAAGTAAAGCCAAGTGCGCGAAAGTGGATAGGCCGTCCCTCTCGCGTTTGACCCAACGCACCACTGGCCCGCCGATCACGTCGGGTTTGGATAGATCGCTCAAGGAGCACTTTTCGTGACTGACAACAACTTGAACAAATTCCGTGACGTCGAGATCCGCGCCCCGCGTGGCAACAAGCTGACCGCCAAAAGCTGGCTGACCGAAGCGCCGCTGCGCATGCTGATGAACAACCTCGACCCACAAGTGGCGGAGAACCCCAAGGAGTTGGTGGTATACGGTGGTATTGGCCGCGCCGCGCGCAATTGGGCGTGCTACGACAAGATCGTCGAGAGCCTGACCAACCTGAATGACGACGAAACCCTGCTGGTGCAATCGGGCAAGCCGGTCGGTGTGTTCAAGACCCACGCCAACGCCCCGCGTGTGCTGATCGCTAACTCCAACCTGGTGCCGCACTGGGCCAACTGGGAACACTTCAACGAGCTGGATGCGAAGGGCCTGGCCATGTACGGCCAGATGACCGCTGGCAGCTGGATCTATATCGGCAGCCAGGGCATCGTTCAGGGCACCTATGAAACCTTCGTCGAAGCAGGCCGCCAGCACTACAACGGCAGCCTCAAGGGCAAGTGGGTACTGACCGCCGGCCTTGGCGGCATGGGCGGCGCCCAGCCGCTGGCCGCGACCTTGGCAGGTGCCTGCTCGCTGAACATCGAATGCCAGCAGAGCCGCATCGACTTCCGCCTGCAGACCCGCTACGTGGATGAGCAGGCCACCGATCTGGACGATGCCCTGGCGCGCATCGCCAAGTACACCGCCGAAGGCAAGGCCATCTCCATCGCCCTGCACGGCAACGCCGCCGAGATCCTGCCCGAGCTGGTCAAGCGTGGCGTACGTCCGGACATGGTCACCGACCAGACCAGCGCCCACGACCCGCTCAACGGCTACCTGCCAGCCGGTTGGACCTGGGAGCAGTACCGTGATCGCGCCCAGACCGAGCCCGCCGCTGTGGTCAAGGCCGCCAAGCAGTCCATGGCCGTGCACGTCCAGGCCATGCTCGACTTCCAGAAACAGGGCATCCCGACCTTCGACTATGGCAACAACATCCGCCAGATGGCCAAGGAAGAGGGTGTGAGCAACGCCTTCGACTTCCCAGGCTTCGTGCCGGCCTACATCCGTCCGCTGTTCTGCCGGGGCATCGGCCCGTTCCGCTGGGCGGCGCTGTCCGGCGACGCCGAGGACATCTACAAGACCGACGCCAAGGTCAAGGAACTGATCCCGGACGATGCCCACCTGCATCGCTGGCTGGACATGGCCCGCGAACGCATCAGTTTCCAGGGCCTGCCGGCGCGTATTTGCTGGGTTGGCCTGGGTCTGCGCGCGAAGTTGGGCCTGGCGTTCAACGAAATGGTACGCAGCGGCGAACTGTCGGCACCGATCGTGATTGGCCGTGACCATCTGGACTCGGGTTCTGTATCGAGCCCCAACCGCGAAACCGAAGCCATGCGCGACGGCTCGGATGCGGTGTCCGACTGGCCGCTGCTCAACGCCCTGCTGAACACCGCCAGTGGCGCCACCTGGGTGTCGCTGCACCATGGTGGCGGCGTGGGGATGGGCTTCTCGCAGCATTCGGGCATGGTAATTGTCTGCGATGGTACCGACGAAGCCGCCGAGCGTATCGCCCGCGTACTGACCAACGACCCGGCCACTGGCGTGATGCGCCATGCCGATGCGGGGTATCAGATTGCGATTGATTGCGCCAAAGAGCAGGGGCTGAACCTGCCGATGATCACTGGCTGACGGGCCCTGAGGCTGCTGTGCAGACCATGGCCGGTACGCCGGCTCCTACAGGTACGGTGTTTAGCCCTGAGGGAGCCGATTTGCCGGCAATGGTCCGTCACGTGGCCTCGTCCCCCTTTTTCGAGCCCTGCCGATTTCCACTTTCAAGTTTGGGAGCGTCACGCAATGAAAACCAACAAGACCCTGCTCGCCTCGCTGTTCGCCCTTGGTCTGCTCGGTGCTGCCGGTAGCAGCCAGGCCGCGGGCTGGTGTGAATCCGGCAAGCCGGTGAAGTTCGCCGGGCTGAACTGGGAAAGCGGCATGCTGCTGACCGACGTGATGCAGTTCGTGCTAAAGCACGGCTACGGCTGCGAGACCGACAGCCTGCCCGGCAACTCCATCACCATGGAGAACGCCCTGGGCACCAATGACATCCAGGTGTTCGCCGAGGAGTGGGTAGGCCGCAGCGAGGTCTGGAACAAGGCCGAAGCCGCCGGCAAGGTGGTAGGTGTCGGCGCCCCTGTGGTGGGCGCGCAAGAGGGCTGGTACGTGCCGCGCTACGTGATCGAGGGCGATGCCAAGCGCAAGCTCGAAGCCAAGGCGCCAGACCTGAAGAACGTCGCCGACCTGGCCAAGTATTCCAGCGTGTTCAAGGACCAGGAGGAGCCGAGCAAAGGCCGCTTCTACAACTGCCCTGCCGGTTGGACCTGTGAGCTGGACAACACCAAGATGCTCAAGGAGTACGGCCTGGAAAGCAGCTACACCAACTTCCGTCCAGGTACTGGCCCGGCACTGGATGCTGCCGTGCTGTCGAGCTACAAGCGCGGCGAGCCGATTCTTTTCTACTACTGGACCCCAACCCCGCTGATGGGCCAGGTCGACCTGGTCAAGCTGCAAGAGAAGGAAGGCGTGGACAAGTCCGTGACCATCAAGGTCGGTCTGTCGAAAGCGTTCCACGAGCAAGCCCCCGAACTGGTCGCGGTGCTGGAGAAGGTCAATCTGCCGATCGACCTGCTGAACCAGAACCTGGCGCGCATGACCAAGGATCGGATCGAATCGCCAGAACTGGCCAAGACGTTCCTCAAGGAACATCCTGAAGTTTGGCAGTCCTGGGTCAGCACGGATGCCGCCAAGAAGATCAACGCGGCGCTCTGAGCGTCCTCAGCTGATGAGTGGAACCTATGTTTCCTGACAACCTGACATTCTCCATCGCCGACTGGGTCAACGGCTGGGTCGACGCCCTGGTGACCAACTACGGCGATGTGTTCCGGCACATTTCCGACACCCTGCTATGGGCCATCGTCAGTCTCGAAGGCCTGCTGCGTGCCACACCCTGGTGGCTGATGCTGGGGGTGGTGGCGGTCATCGCCTGGCACGCCACCCGGCGTGTACTGCCGACCTTGGTGATCACCGGCTTGTTGTTCCTGGTCGGCGCTGTCGGCCTCTGGGACAAGTTGATGCAGACGTTGGCACTGATGCTGGTCGCCACCGTGATCTCGGTGCTGGTGGGCATTCCGCTGGGCATCCTGTCGGCGCGCAGCAACCGCTTGCGCGCAGTGTTGATGCCATTGCTGGACATCATGCAGACCATGCCAAGCTTCGTGTACCTGATTCCGGTGCTGATGCTGTTCGGCCTGGGCAAGGTGCCGGCGATCTTCGCCACGGTGATCTACGCCGCGCCGCCCCTGATCCGCCTGACCGACCTGGGGATTCGTCAGGTCGACGGTGAAGTGATGGAGGCCATCAACGCCTTCGGCGCCAACCGCTGGCAACAGCTGTTCGGCGTGCAGTTGCCACTGGCATTGCCCAGCATCATGGCCGGCATCAACCAGACCACCATGATGGCGCTGTCGATGGTGGTGATTGCCTCGATGATCGGCGCCCGGGGGCTGGGCGAAGACGTGCTGGTCGGTATCCAGACCCTGAACGTCGGCCGCGGCCTCGAAGCGGGTCTGGCGATCGTCATTCTCGCGGTGGTGATCGACCGCATTACCCAGGCCTATGGCCGGCCACGCCACGAGGTGAGCAAATGAGCACGCAGGCGATCAGCAAGATCGAGGTGAAGAACGTCTTCAAGATCTTCGGCGACCGTGCCGAGGAAGCCTTGCAACTGATCCGCAACAAGCAGGGCAAGGAGCAGGTGCTGGCGCAGACGGGTTGCGTGGTCGGGGTCAACGACCTGTCGCTGTCCATCGGCAGCGGCGAGATCTTCGTAATCATGGGACTGTCCGGTTCCGGCAAGTCGACCCTGGTGCGCCACTTCAACCGGCTGATCGACCCCACCAGTGGGCAGATCCTGGTCGATGGCGAGGACATTCTGAAATACGACATGGAAGCCTTGCGCGAGTTTCGCCGGCGCAAGATCAGCATGGTGTTCCAGAGTTTTGGCCTGTTGCCGCACCGCAACGTGCTGGACAACGTCGCCTATGGCCTGAAGGTGCGGGGCGAGAGCAAGCAACTGTGCGCAGAGCGCGCTCAGCAGTGGATCGAGACCGTCGGTCTGAAGGGCTACGAGAAGAAGTATCCGCACCAGCTGTCGGGCGGCATGCGCCAGCGCGTCGGCCTGGCCCGGGCCTTGGCGGCGGACACCGACATCATCCTCATGGACGAGGCGTTCAGCGCCCTGGACCCGCTGATCCGCGCTGAAATGCAGGACCAATTGCTCGAACTGCAGAAAACGCTGCACAAGACCATCGTGTTCATCACCCATGACCTGGATGAAGCCGTGCGCATTGGCAACCGCATCGCCATTCTCAAGGATGGCCGCCTGATCCAGGTCGGTACGCCGCACCAGATCCTTCACAACCCGGCCGACGAATACGTCGACCGTTTTGTCCAGCGCCGCGCGGTTGCGGTATGAGGAGCGCCATGTCGCAAGCTGAAACCGTCGTCATCACTGGCGCCCCGGTGCGCTGGCAGGACATCGCCGCCGTCGCCCGCCATGGCGCGCGCCTTGAGCTGGCACCTTTGGTGTGGGCGCGTATCGACAACGCCCAGGCCATCGTGCGGCATATCGTCGACAGTGGTGAGCGTGCCTATGGGGTCAACACCGGCCTCGGCGCGCTGTGCAACGTATCGCTGCAAGGCGAGCAACTGAGCGCGCTGTCGCGCAACACCTTGCTCAGTCACGCCTGCGGCGTGGGGCCGGCGCTGCCCGATGAGCAGACCAGGGCGATCATCTGCGCCGCCATCGTCAACTACAGCCATGGCAAGTCCGGCCTGCAGCGTGGCGTGGTCGAAGCGCTGCTTGCACTGCTCAACCACGGCATCACCCCGCAGGTGCCGTCCCAGGGTTCGGTGGGCTACCTGACCCACATGGCCCATGTCGGTGTGTGCCTGCTGGGTATCGGCAGGGTCAGCTATCGCGGGCAGGTCGTGGAAGCCGCCCAGGCCCTGAGTGCCGAAGGGCTGGAGCCTGTCCAGCTGGGTGCCAAGGACGGCCTGTGCCTGGTCAATGGCACGCCGTGCATGACCGGCTTGGCCAGCTTGGCCGTGGACGATGCCAGCCGCTTGCTGCAATGGGCCGATGTGATCGGGGCCATGAGTTTCGAAGCGTTGCGTGGTCAGATCGCCGCCTTCGACCCCGAGATCATCGCCCTCAAACCTCATGCGGGCATGCAGGTGGTGGGTGCGAATCTGCGCGCCTTGCTCGAAGGCAGCGAAGTGATCGCCACCAGCAAGGGTATCCGCACCCAGGATGCGCTGAGCATTCGTTCGATCCCGCAGGTGCATGGCGCTGCCCGTGACCAATTGGCTCACGCGGTGCGGCAGATCGAGGCGGAACTCAACGGTGCCAACGACAACCCGTTGCTGCTGGGCACGCCGGACGATTTCCGCGTGGTCTCTCAGGCCAACCCCCACGGCCAGTCGGTGGCCATGGCGGCGGACCTTCTGGCAATCGCCATGGCCGAGATCGGCTCGATCGCCGAGCGCCGTCTGGACCGTCTGGTGAACCCGCATGTCAGCGGCCTGCCGGCATTCCTGGTCAGCGACCCTGGAGTCAACTCGGGCATGATGATCGCCCAGTACGTCGCGGCCTCGCTGTGCGCACAGAACCGTCAGCTGGCGCAACCGGCGGTGCTCGACAACTTCGTCACCTCGGGCTTGCAGGAAGACCACCTGAGCCTGGGCACCAACGCCGCCTTGAAGCTGCACCAAGTCCTGGAAAACTGCACGCAGATCCTCGCCATCGAGTACCTGCTGGCAGCTCAGGCCTTCGAGTTTCTCAAGGAGCAGCGCTTCGGCGTCGGTACCGACGCTGCCTGGCGCCTGCTGCGCAAACAGGTTCCGGCCTACCTGCAGGATCGTTGGCTGGCACCGGACATCGCCTGTGCCGCAGCCCTGCTCAAAGATCCCCGGTTGCCGCAGCCTGTGCTGTCGGCGCTGAACTGAACAATAACAAGGAGCCAGCACATGGAAGCTTTCAACCTCGTTCCCGGCAGCCTGACTTTGGCCCAATTGCGCCGGATCCACCATGCACCGGTTCGGCTGACGCTGGACCCAAGTGCTGACGCTGGGATCGACGCCAGCGTCGCCTGTGTCGAGCGCATCATCGCCGAAGACCGCACTGCCTACGGCATCAACACCGGTTTCGGTCTGCTCGCCTCGACCCGTATCGCCAGCCACGACCTGGAGAACTTGCAGCGCTCGCTGGTGCTGTCCCATGCAGCCGGCATCGGCGCGCCACTGGACGATGCCATGGTGCGGCTGATCATGGTGCTGAAGATCAACAGCCTGAGCCGCGGTTTCTCGGGCATCCGGCGCAAGGTGATCGATGCGCTGATTGCCTTGGTCAACGCCGAGGTCTACCCGCACATCCCGCTCAAAGGGTCGGTCGGTGCTTCCGGCGACCTCGCACCGCTGGCGCACATGTCGCTGGTCTTGCTGGGCGAAGGTAAGGCGCGCTACCAAGGTGAATGGCTCCCCGCCAACCAAGCCCTGGCTGTGGCGGGCCTCGAGCCGCTGACCCTGGCTGCCAAGGAAGGTCTGGCGCTGCTCAACGGCACCCAGGCCTCCACCGCCTACGCCTTGCGCGGGCTGTTCCAGGCCGAAGACCTGTTCGCCGCGGCCATCGCCTGTGGTGGGTTGACCGTGGAAGCCGCGCTGGGCTCGCGTGCACCGTTCGATGCCCGCATCCATGCGGCGCGCGGCCAGCCTGGACAGATCGACACCGCAGCCTGCTTCCGTGATTTGCTGAGCGACTCGACCGAAGTGTCGCGCTCGCACCAGAACTGCGGCAAGGTCCAGGACCCGTACTCCCTGCGGTGCCAGCCTCAAGTCATGGGGGCTTGCCTGACCCAGTTGCGTCAGGCAGCGCAGGTGCTGGCAGTGGAGTCCAATGCCGTGTCCGACAACCCATTGGTATTCGCCGAGCAGGGCGATGTGATTTCCGGTGGCAACTTCCACGCCGAACCGGTAGCCATGGCCGCGGACAACATCGCCCTGGCGATTGCCGAGATCGGTGCGCTGAGCGAGCGCCGCATCTCGCTGATGATGGACAAGCACATGTCCCAGCTACCGCCGTTCCTGGTGGAAAACGGCGGGGTGAACTCAGGGTTCATGATCGCCCAGGTCACCGCTGCCGCATTGGCCAGCGAAAACAAGGCCCTGTCCCATCCGCACAGTGTCGACAGCCTGCCGACCTCGGCCAACCAGGAAGACCATGTGTCCATGGCGCCGGCCGCTGGCAAGCGTCTGTGGGAAATGGCCGAGAACACCCGGGGCGTGCTGGCCATCGAATGGCTGGGCGCCTGTCAGGGCTTGGACCTGCGCGAGGGGCTGAAAACCTCGGTGAAACTGGAGCAGGCGCGCCAGGTGCTGCGCCGCGAGGTGCCGCACTATGACCGCGACCGCTTCTTCTCGCCGGACATCGAAGTGGCCAGCGCCTTGTTGGCTGAAGGCAAATTGACCGCGCTGTTGCCGGCCGGCGTGCTGCCAAGCCTCTGACAGGAGTACCCATATGAGAACGCTTTGGCAGCACTGCCACGCGGCAACCATGGCCCAAGGCAGCTACTCGATCATCGAGGACGCGGCCATTGTCAGTAGCGCAGGGCTGATCGAATGGATCGGCCCGCGTGGCGAACTGCCGACGCTAGAGATCGACCGCACGGTGGACCTGAACGGCGCCTGGGTCACTCCAGGCTTGATCGACTGCCACACCCACGCCGTGTTTGGCGGCAATCGCAGCGGTGAATTCGAGCAGCGCCTGCAAGGCGTGAGCTACGCCGAGATCGCCGCGCAAGGCGGCGGCATCGCCAGTACCGTGCGGGCCACACGCGCAGCCAGCGAGGACGCGTTGTTCGCCAGTGCCAGGCAGCGAGTCCAGGCGCTGATGCGCGATGGCGTGACGGCGATCGAGATCAAGTCCGGCTACGGCCTGGACCTGGCCAACGAACGCAAGATGCTGCGCGTCGCGCGGCGCTTGGCCGAAGAGCTGCCGGTGGCCGTGCGCGCCACCTGCCTGGCGGCCCACGCCCTGCCGCCGGAGTATGCCGGCAGGGCGGATGACTACATCGCCCACATCTGTGACGAGATGCTGCCTGCGCTGGCCGAGGAAGGGCTGGTGGACGCCGTGGATGCCTTCTGTGAACACCTGGCGTTCTCGCCCGACCAGGTGGAGCGGGTGTTCATAAAGGCGCGCGAACTGGGCCTGCCGGTCAAGCTGCATGCCGAACAGTTGTCGTCACTGCACGGTTCGAGCCTGGCGGCACGCTATCAGGCGTTGTCGGCAGACCATCTGGAGTTCATGACCGAAGACGATGCAATTGCCATGGCCAAGGCCGGCACGGTGGCCGTCTTGCTGCCAGGCGCCTTCTACTTCCTGCGTGAAACCCAACTGCCGCCGATGGATGCCCTGCGCCGTCATGGCGTGAGAATCGCCCTGGCCAGCGACCTCAACCCCGGCACCTCGCCTGGGCTGTCGTTACGGCTGATGTTGAACATGGGCTGCACGCTGTTTCGCATGACGCCGGAGGAGGCGCTGGCAGGGGTGACCCTGCATGCCGCCATGGCGTTGGGCCTGGGTGCCAGCCACGGTTCGCTGGAGCCTGGCAAGGCGGCGGACTTCGTCGCCTGGCGGATCGAGCGCCCCGCCGACCTGGCCTACTGGCTCGGGGGGGACTTGCCCAAGCGTATCGTGCGCATGGGTCACGAGATTTCCAATTGAGCGAGACGAGATGGACAAGGTACTGAGTTTCCACCAAGGCACGCTGCCGTTGCTGATCAGCATGCCC
Source organism: Pseudomonas sp. NyZ480 (assembly GCF_029537255.1). Classification (NCBI taxonomy): domain Bacteria; kingdom Pseudomonadati; phylum Pseudomonadota; class Gammaproteobacteria; order Pseudomonadales; family Pseudomonadaceae; genus Pseudomonas; species Pseudomonas sp. NyZ480. Next base: position 431,999 of record NZ_CP120626.1, read on the forward strand.
CATGCCGGCCTGAAACTGTCTGCCACGGTGCGTGATGGGCTGGTCGATCAGGCCCGCAGCCTGCCGGATACCGACTGGCATATCCCCCGGTTGTACGATTTTGCCCGTGAGCTGGGTGCCAGCGTCGTAGCGGCGGAGTACTCGCGGTTTGTCATCGACCTGAATCGTCCCGACGATGACAAGCCCCTGTACGCTGGTGCTACCACTGGCCTTTATCCGGGCACGCTGTTCGACGGCGAGCCTCTGTTCAAGGACGGCCTGGCGCCCAGTGGCGAAGAGCGCAAGACCTACCTGGAGCGAATTTGGCGTCCCTACCACGACACTGTCCGTCACGAGCTGGCGCGCCTGCGTGAAATCCATGGCTACGCCCTGTTGTGGGATGCCCACTCGATCCGTTCGGTGATTCCGCACTTGTTCGACGGCACGTTGCCCGACTTCAACCTGGGGACCTTCAACGGCAACAGTTGCGATGCTCAGCTGGCCGAGCGGCTGGAGAAGGTTTGCGCCGAGGCCAAGGGTTACACCCACGTACTGAATGGGCGTTTCAAGGGCGGGCATATCACCCGTCACTACGGTCAGCCGGCCTCGCATGTCCATGCGGTGCAGCTTGAGCTGGCGCAAAGTACCTACATGGAGGAGGTGGAACCCTTCGCCTACCGCGAAGACCTCGCAGCGCCAACCCAGAAGGTGCTGAGGCAATTGCTCACGGCGATGCTCGATTGGGGGCGTGAACGCTACCCTGGCTGATGGCCGGGTACGGCCTGCGCAGTGCCGTGGAGCAGTCTGCGCAGGCTGGCCTGGTGAGGTGGGTGGCAGCTACGCGCTTGTCGAGCGTGGTCGGCGATCAGGGTTTGCAAAAGCGGTGAGTTCACGGATCAGCCGTGATTCGCGAGCTTTCTTGCTGCGATCCAAGGCTTCGAGCGCTTCGGTAAGGGTGCTGAGCGGGCTGTCGGCATGTTGCTCCGACAGTTCGGTTACCTGGGCGCGATAGGTGTTCTCGATATCGGCGAACCGTTCGGCGTGGGTCAGGCGCAGGTGTTGCACCCAGCGCTCGTTCCCTTCGGCGAAGTGCAGGAAGTCCTCGCCCAGTTCGCCACGCTGTACCTGCAACTCCGCATCGGTCAGCTCCTCGATGCTGGCGTTGATCGCATAGCGCAGGCTGTCCACGGGTTGGCCGAGTTCCAGGGGGACGTTCAACTCGCGCAGGTAGGTCAGGCGCACCTCCGCTTCGTCCCTGTCGCCGGTCTCCCGCTTGGCCACTTCGTCCAGCGTGTGCAGGCGATACAGGCGTCGTACCTCCCGGTACAGGTTGGCCTCGGAATCGACCCCGTCGATCTGCAAGCGTTGGTTGGCCATGTAGAACTCGATGTTCTTGAAAGCCAGCAGTGCCCCGTCATGGCAGGTCTGGCTACCGTTCTCCTGGGGCAGGGCTTCCCTGGCCTGGAGGTTGAACAACACCAGGTCGTCCGGGTTGAGCAAGGCCTGGACCAGCACCTTGCGCACCCGCTCGCAGAACGCCAGGCGAGTGCTGCCGTTCTGGTAAGACGCGGTATTTTTCAGGCGACCCACCAGCATCAACAGGTCGTTTGCCGCGCCGGATGCTTCGAGTTGCTGCCAACAATCGCTCATGGCCTGATTTTCGACCTCCGATGCCAGCAGCCAGTCGTCCAGGCGTGGCTCATCGCTGAGCGTGTCGAGCACGGGCGAATGGAAATGGCCGAACCAATCGCCGTCGTCCGAAGAGTCTGGAGCATCCATGGCGAAGGTAAAACTGCGCTGACTGTCCGAAGACAGCCGGGCACGGTAGACCGTTTCGTCGGTCAGTGGGTTGTTCAGCAACAGGATCGAGCTGATGGGAAGGTCGCTATCGAGGTTGGCCAGGACATTCGCCGGCAATTCGGTGAGGCGGTTGTCACTCAGGTCCAGCATCTCCAGGGGAAGCAGACTGTCGACCCAGCTGGGCCAATGCCTCAAGCCCATCTCGTTCAGGTCCAGTCGACGCAACGAGCGCAGTGCCGGCGGCGTGGTGGTGATCTGGCCCATCCGGTTACCGCTGAGGTCCAGTGTATCGAGGCTGTGCAGGCGCCCAAGCGTATCGAGTACGGCCTGGTCGATCTCCAGCCCCGAGTTGCGCAGTGCGAGTTCGGTCAGGTTGGGCAGACGCAGCAGTGCCGACGGCAGTGTCTGCTGTGCCTGGAGATAACTGTCGACGGTCAGGCGCGTGACCTGCGCGAAGCGGCCTAGCAGTTCGCTCAACTGGTTGCTGGTGCCTCTGACGCGCTCCAGTGTGAGGCTGCGTACCTGGTCTGTGAAGAACGCGGGCAAACGCCTGGGGAAATGTTCCAGTGAAATGCCCTCCAGGCGCAGTGGCGAGCGCGTCAGGCCGATCTCTTGGTTGTGCCAGAAATCGGACAGGGCAGTTGCGATGCGCATTCGACTGGCCATTACCGCCTGACTGAGGATAGCGGTCGAGCTGGAGGCATTGACGTAGTTATCGATAAGGTCGCGCAACTGCTGCCGCCGCTCCAGCAGCAGGGCGAGGTGGGCCCTGAAATCGGCGGTCTGGTCCATTTCGAAGCGGGCTGCGCGACCATCTTCGCTCAGCAGCACACGTTGCATCTCGTCCTCGAAGATCTGGTTGCCCTGCAAAGAGAGCTGGGCATGCTCGGCGACGCTGACGCGGTTGCTCAGGAGCAGGTTGGGCAACACCCTGATCTGATTGTTGCGCAGGGAAATGTGACGTATGTGGCTGACGGCGTTGTAGCCCAGGCCGCGTGGCCAATGGTCCAGGTTCATATTGTCCAGGCCGAGGTAATCCAGCGTCAGTTCGTCGAAGCTGGGTGGGTATTCCTCCGACAGCCGATTACCGCTCAGGTCCAGGCGTCGCAGGCTCGTCAGTGTCATCAGGCTGTCGATGTCCGTTGCCGACAGCGACAGGTTCTGATGGGTAAGGCTGAGCGATTCGAGTGAATGAACGTGCTGGGCAATCAGTGGCAGGCTGAACTGGAACGGAGAGGGCGGCGCATCAGGTCGATAGGCGCGGCTGATGTCCAAGGTCCTCAGGTTCGAAAACTGTCGCAGCAGGTTGTTCAGTTGTGGCGCGTGCCGAGTCCAGCCTTCGAAGGCTTCGGGTGATGTGTCGACCAGTTGCAGGTCGGTAACGCCCTCGGTGAAGAACTCCGGCAAATTGAGCGGGAATTCGAGCAAGGACAGGCGTTCGAGCCGCAGCGGCTGACTGGCCGGAGCAAATGCACTGTCGTACCAGTACTGCGAAATGGTGCTTAGCAGTCGCTCCAAGTGATCAGCCGGCTGATGGGGCATGCGTTCGGCCAGTCGCCGCCATTGCCCGAGGCTGCTGTGCAACTGATTGCGCTGGCCCATCAGGTTTTGTAGCAGGTCGTTGATCGAGGTGCGTGTCATGCCTCGGCTTTCCAGGGCGGCCAAGGTCTGTTCGGCAGGCCTGGGGACTGGTGCGTGAAGCCCTATCTGGCGGATGGCGTTGAGCAACGTTTGCCGGGAAATGCTGGTGATGCGAGGGCGAGTGCCACCCAGCGGGTAGCCGATGCGGCCATCCGCCAGGCGCATGGGCGAGCGAAAACCTGGACGCACAGGCTGCATTCCCAGCACCTTGCGCAAGGCCGCACGCGTTAATGGAGTGCCTTGCTGAACCAATCGTTTGAGCGCCTGCCCATGCGTTACGCCCAGCGCCTGGCGCTGCGTGGGTGCAAGCACTTCGAATAGAGCCCCGTACAGTGAGCCGTGAGCGAAAATCGGTTGGTCGAGGCTGTCACTGTCCACCACGACGTAACCGGTGTGCGTGCAGATGATCGTTTTGCGTCCCGACGCATCATGCGGGCCAATGCTGTCGGCCTGGGTCGGTGAATGCAGGCGCTGCTCCAGGGTGATAGCGATATCGGGTGACCAGCCAGGCAGGCCTTCCAGGGTGTGCAGGACCAGCAGGTCGGTATCCCAGTTGCGCACATTCTCCAGGTACAGGCCTTCATAGGCGCGATTGAGCCTTACCTGCTGTTGCAGCAGGCGGGCCTCTTCGGCGAGGCGCCGAGGGATTCTTCCCGTGCGCAGCTCGGCCAGTTCGTCCGGCACGACGTTTTGCAGCAGCTCTTCGATGACCGGCTTCGGGAGGTTCGGGTAGCGCGAGCGGACAGTATCGGCGCCGGGGAAGACGCTGACGGGTTGCTCCAGGTACTGCGCCTGGAATGCGGCATGGATGTGGCCGGGCTCTGTCAGCTCGGGCTGCTGGGTGATCGACTGGTACAACTCGAAGCGGGTCATCGAGTCTTGCAGGGGCCCCGGCAGTCGGTGCTGCTCGATGACTGTCCGTCGCAGGACATCTTCATCGGTACCACTCACACGCAGCAGGCGCACCGCTGTCCGATCATCGAACCTTGTGCTCAGGTGGCTGGCGCGGCGGAACAATGCCAGTTCCTGCCATTGCTCGGGGCGGTCCAGGGGATGCAACCAGGCGCCCGCGCCATTATGACGCAGCGGTGGTTCATAGCTCAAAGGACGGACGGGGTGAACGAGGCGATATTCATTCTGGGGAGGTGACTGTTCGACCCTGTAGGTTTCGCCGTCGATGGGTAGCCAGGTCTTGCCGTCATGGTGGTACAGACCGGCCTCGTCAGGTTCGAGGCCGGCAGGCAGCACAATGTCATGAGCGAACGGCTTGAGGTCTGGCTGCCACAGGCGAGTATCGCCGTCGGGCAGGGTGACAGGTTCGAGCGCTTCGATGAACGAAGGCGTTTCCACCGAAATACGCTCGATGGCGGGCGTGCCATTGGCTCCGCCCGTTGCGCCCAGCACGCCTAGGAGAGCGACGTTTTCCACCACGTCCAGCAAATAGTCGAATGCTTGATCCCGGTCGCCGTCTGCCCAGCTCTCGACGCCTTCGTACACTTCGTAACTCAGTTGGATGGCCGAGAGGCCCAGCATCAGCGCGCCCAGGCCGGGTACGACGAACGCACCGATATTCAGTGCGGTGAATGCCAGTTGCTCGAAATAGGCACGCCGTTTCTGCGCACTTTTCTGGTCCTCGAACGCAGTCGGTACGGCATGGAACAGCGCGTCATCCTTGAACCGAAGCTGTTTCTGACGGGCCAGTTCATCGGCGAGCGGACGGGTGATCGGTTGCAAGGTGACCGGGACCCAGGCGTCGGGGTCGCGTACCCGCTGGGCCTGGCCACCCTGATGCCCCGGCTTCGGGGTGTACGTGGTCCAGTCGATCGGTTGCAGGCAATCGCGCAGCCTGGTGATGAACGTGGCGCTGTCGCGAGCCGCTACGGCCTGCTGCAGGTGGCGCACCTCCATGGCCCACAATTGCTCCCGCAGATGCGCCTGAGCCTGGTGCACGCCAGCATGGGCCTTCAAGGGTATAGGCGCGCCTGGCAGATAGGTGAGCAGAACGTCCTTGTAGGGCAGGGTGGTCGCGTCGTACCACAGGAGCTGCTCTGGGGACGGCACGACACCGATGACCAGCGCGCCAGTAAGCGGTATTTCAAAAAGGTTGAGGAACGCGCATCGCAGGTAGCCACCCTGGTAGTCGCCCTGGCCATGATCGACGAAGGCCAGAAGGGCTTCATGCAAGGTCTGGTCGATCAGCTCGCCGAGATAAGCCCTATGGATCTCGAGGCGGAACGCCGATTGCTCCGCCGCTGCGAGGGCTGTCGAAGCGTCCTGGATCAAGGCCTGGTATTGGCCGCCAATGTCCAGTTCGCGCACCCGCGCAGCGAACGCGTGTGGCGCAAGCCGCACAGGGTTGCCAGTCGGTTGAAGCCCCTGGAAAGCGTTGCTGTCCAGCACGCTGGACACCAGCGTTTCGCCATCGAGCCCCCCAGGCAGCGCTTCGGCTGCTTCAAAATTCTGCAGGGCACAGTGCAGCAAGGACTGCGTCGCAAGCCTGAAGGCCCGCTGGGCGCCAATGAGCGGATCGCCATTGACGGGCGCCTGGTAGGCTTGGGCCTTGCTTGCGTTGAACAGAAAGGTCTGGGTGACATCCAGGTCGAGGTCGAATCGCGTTTTCATTGCCGCCGTCAGCTGTTGCCTGGCGAACTGCTCCAGGTCGGGCAAGGACTCGAAGTGGGACCGTACCTGCGCCTGTGCGGTTCGGTAGACCTCATAGTCGCGGGCCAGGCGGCGTGCGACCGTCGGTTTGCTGGCGCATGCTTGCAGGAAAACGTGTGGCGCGTCTTTGATCGCCGCACGCATTTGCTCGAACGTGTGTGGCGCAGCGCTGAGCATCCAGGTGGGGAGCTTGGCGAGGATAAGGTCGTGGGGATGAAGGTGCTGGTGGTTATCCAGCGGCAAGTCGCTAAAGGTGGTCATTCGGGCGCCTCGTTCGGTAAAGCGCCGATGCTAGGGATCGCTGTTCTGCTCAAGCACATAACATGATCTATCCATAGACACATGCTCAAAGGCCAATTCAGGTTTATGATGCCCAACGGCAGATTAAATCCTCACACGGAGTGCGTAATGCAGACCCTGTACCCGCAGATCAAACCCTACGCCCGGCACGATCTGGCCGTGGAAGCGCCGCATGTGCTGTATGTCGACGAGAGCGGTTCGCCAGAAGGTCTGCCGGTGGTGTTCATCCACGGGGGGCCAGGCGCGGGCTGCGATGCCCAGAGCCGTTGCTACTTCGATCCCAACCTGTATCGCATCATCACCTTCGACCAGCGCGGCTGTGGCCGCTCCACGCCTCATGCGAGCCTGGAGAACAACACCACCTGGCATCTGGTCGAGGACCTGGAGCGCATTCGCAAGCACCTGGGTATCGACAAGTGGGTGCTGTTCGGTGGCTCGTGGGGTTCTACCCTGGCCCTGGCCTATGCCCAGACCCACCCCGAGCGGGTCCACGGCCTGATCCTGCGCGGCATTTTCCTGTGCAGGCCGCAGGAGATCGAATGGTTCTACCAGGAAGGTGCCAGCCGCTTGTTCCCTGACTACTGGCAGGACTACATCGCACCGATTCCGCCGGAGGAGCGAGGTGACTTGGTCAAGGCCTTCCACAAGCGCCTGACCGGCAACGACCAGATCGCCCAGATGCATGCCGCCAAGGCGTGGTCCACCTGGGAGGGTCGCACCGCTACGCTGCGCCCGAATCCGCTGGTGGTCGATCGATTCTCCGAGCCTCAGCGGGCGTTGTCGATCGCCCGCATCGAGTGCCATTACTTCATGAACAACGCCTTCCTCGAACCGGACCAGCTGATCCGTGACATGCCGAAGATCGCCCACTTGCCGGCGGTGATCGTGCATGGTCGCTACGACGTGATCTGCCCGCTGGACAACGCCTGGGCGCTGCATCAGGCCTGGCCGAACAGCGAGCTCAAGGTCATTCGCGATGCCGGTCATGCCGCTTCCGAGCCGGGTATCACCGATGCGCTGGTGCGTGCCGCCGACCAGATGGCCCGCCGTTTGCTTGATCTGCCACTGGAAGAAGCATGAAGGGGTTGTTGCAACGGGTACGCGGCGCAAGGGTAGAGGTAGCGGGCGAGATCGTCGGGGCCGTCGACCAGGGTTTGTTGGTGCTGGTGGCCGTCGAACCTGGGGATACCCGCGAACATGCCGACAAATTGCTGCACAAGCTGCTCAACTATCGGGTGTTCAGCGACGAGCAGGGCAAGATGAACTTGTCCCTCAAGGATGTAGCGGGTGGTTTGCTGCTGGTGTCCCAGTTCACTCTGGCCGCCGACACACGAAGTGGGATGCGTCCGAGCTTCTCGACAGCCGCTTCACCTGCCTTGGGCGCCGAGCTGTTCGACTATCTTTTGCAGCAAGCCAAGGGCCAGCACGCCGATGTGGCCAGCGGGCGCTTCGGTGCCGACATGCAGGTGCATCTGGTCAATGATGGCCCCGTAACATTTATGTTACAAATATGAGGTCGAAAAACCCCTTGTTTGTAGGAAAACAAGGGGTTTTGTACGATAAATAGTTGCTCCAGCCTGATGCGTTGTAACGCGACCTGCTGGATAATCGCGCGCTGCGTGGACCTGCGTTCGCAGGTTCGTTTTACTCTGACTTGAGCATTGTCTGGATCCGTTTGGGGAATCATTGCGCCCTTACGGGGTCCGAACAGTGCTCGCCAACCCGGCATTGGTCGCTGGCCGTTGGTTTCATGATCTGTTTTCGGCGAGGGTTGCTCGTGATTGTTAGTCCCCATAATGCATCAAGAATCCCCGGCAATCGGTTGCGCAAGGCTCTGATGGCCAGCGTGGCGCTGGTTGGCCTGATGAGCGCGGGCCAGCTGTGGGCATTCAATCTTGACGATGTTGCAGCCAAGGCAAAGGATCTGGCCGGCCAGAAGTACGAAGCACCGAAAAGCAACCTGCCTGCGGTTTTCCGCGACATGAAGTTCGCCGACTACCAGAAGATTCGCTTCCTGCAGGAGAAAGCGGAGTGGGCCACGGACAAGACCCCCTTCAAGCTGTCCTTCTATCACCAGGGCATGCACTTCGACACCCCGGTGAAGATCAACGAAGTCACCGCCACCAAGGTCGAGGAAATCAAGTACGACCCGAGCCGCTTCGAGTTCGGTGACGTCCCGCATGACCCGGAAACCACCAAGAACCTGGGCTACGCCGGTTTCCGCGTGCTGTACCCGATCAACAAGGCCGACAAGCAGGACGAGATCATGACCCTGCTTGGTGCCAGCTACTTCCGCGTTGTGGGCAAGGGCCACGTGTACGGCCTGTCGGCCCGTGGCCTTGCCATCGACACCGCGCTGCCGTCGGGCGAGGAGTTCCCGCGCTTCACCGAATTCTGGGTCGAGAAGCCGAAGCCTGCCGACAAGCACCTGGTGATCTACGCCCTGCTCGACTCGCCACGCTCCACTGGCGCCTACAAGCTGACCCTGCGTCCGGGCACCGACACCATCGTCGACGTCAAGTCGCGTGTGTTCCTGCGTGACCAGGTCAGCCGCCTGGGCATCGCGCCGCTGACCAGCATGTTCCTGTTCGGCCCGAACCAGCCGTCGAAGGTCCTGAACTACCGTCCGGCCCTGCACGACTCCGAAGGCCTGGCCATCCATGCCGGCAACGGCGAGTGGCTGTGGCGCCCGCTGAACAACCCGAAACACCTGGCTGTGAGCAACTTCAGCATCGAGAACCCGCGTGGTTTCGGTCTGATGCAGCGTCAGCGCGCGTTCAGCGACTATGAAGACCTCGACGACAACTACCAGAAGCGCCCAAGCGCCTGGATCGAGCCCAAGGGTGACTGGGGCAAGGGTACCGTCGATCTGGTCGAGATCCCGACCGCTGACGAGACCAACGACAATATCGTGGCGTTCTGGAGCCCGGAAAAGCTGCCCGAGCCAGGTAAGCCGTTCGAGTACGACTACCGCCTGCACTGGACCATCGACGATGCCAAGTTCCAGGCCCCTGAGTTGGGCTGGGTCAAGCAGACCCTGCGCTCCACGGGCGATGTCAAGCAGTCCAACCTGATCCGTCAGCCTGACGGCAGCGTGGCCTTCCTGGTCGACTTCGCCGGCCCGGCGCTGGCCAGCTTGCCGGAAGATACCCCGGTGCGTAGCCAGATCAGCGTTGGCGACAACGCCGAGGTGGTCGAAAACAACCTGCGTTACAACCCCGAGACCAAGGGCTGGCGCCTGACCCTGCGCTTGAAGGTCAAGGAAGCCAACAAATCCACCGAAATGCGCGCGGCATTGGTACGCGACGTTCCGGTCGAGCCGGCCAAGGATGCCAAGCAGGACAAGGCTGCCGCCAAGCATGCCAAGGCTGAGAAGGCCGCCAAGACCGAACAGCCAGCCAAGGCCGAACAACCTGCCGCCGATGCGGCGTCCACCAACGGGACCCCGGCCACCACCGAAAAAGTGCTGACCGAGACCTGGAGCTATCAGTTGCCTGCCGATGAGTAACTCAAGCGCACGGCCAGAGTCGCTTCGCGAATACCTGGCCCATCTACCACTGAGCGACGAGCAGCGTGCGGAACTCGCCAGCTGCACATCGTTCAGTGAGCTGCACCAACGTCTGGCGGCCAAACCGGCCGCCGACCCAACCGAGGCCGTGCAGGCCTCGGTCGGCCCGCGCCTGACCGTGGGCAGCGCCGCCGAGCTGGAAGACGCCGAGATGCTCAGCGTCGACGGCAGCGGCCGCCTGTGCCTGAAGATCGCCCCGCCGATCAAACGCACCAAGGTGGTGCCCGAGCCGTGGCGTACCAACGTACTGATTCGCATGTGGCGGCGCATGACCGGCCGCACCAACGCGCCGCAGCCGCCCAAGCGCGAGCTGCCGCCTGCGCGCTGGCGCACCGTGGGCTCGATTCGCCGCTACATCCTGCTGGCCTTGATGATCGGCCAGACCATCGTAGCCGGCTGGTACATGAAGGGCATCCTGCCTTACCAGGGCTGGTCGTTCGTCGACTTCGACGAAGTCGTGCAGCAACCGCTCTGGGATACCGTGGTGCAGGTTTGGCCCTATGCGCTGCAGACGTCCATCCTGATCCTCTTCGGCATTCTGTTCTGCTGGGTATCGGCAGGCTTCTGGACCGCGTTGATGGGCTTCCTCGAGTTGCTCACCGGGCGTGACAAGTACAAGATTTCGGGCAGCAGCGCTGGCAACGAGCCGATTGCCCCCGAAGCGCGCACCGCTCTGGTGATGCCAATCTGCAACGAAGACGTGCCGCGGGTGTTCGCCGGTCTGCGCGCCACCTTCGAGTCGGTGGCCGCCAGCGGTAACCTCGACCGCTTCGACTTCTTCGTGCTCAGCGACACCAACGACACCGACATCGCCGTCGCCGAACAGCAGGCCTGGCTGGACGTATGCCGCGAAACCAAGGGTTTCGGCCGCATCTTCTACCGCCGTCGCCGTCGCCGCGTGAAGCGCAAGAGCGGCAACCTCGACGACTTCTGCCGTCGTTGGGGTGGCGACTACAAGTACATGGTCGTGCTCGACGCCGACAGCGTCATGAGCGGCGAGTGCCTGAGCAGCCTGGTGCGCCTGATGGAGGCCAACCCCGACGCCGGCATCATCCAGACCGGGCCGAAAGCCTCGGGCATGGACACCCTGTATGCACGTCTGCAGCAGTTCGCCACCCGTGTATACGGCCCGCTGTTCACCGCCGGCCTGCACTTCTGGCAGCTGGGCGAGTCGCACTATTGGGGCCATAACGCGATCATCCGCATGAAGCCGTTCATCGAGCACTGCGCCCTGGCGCCGTTGCCCGGCAAGGGCGCCTTCGCCGGTGCGATCCTGTCCCATGACTTCGTCGAAGCCGCGTTGATGCGCCGCGCCGGTTGGGGCGTATGGATCGCCTACGATCTGCCGGGTAGCTACGAAGAGCTGCCGCCGAACCTGCTCGACGAGCTCAAGCGTGACCGTCGCTGGTGCCACGGCAACCTGATGAACTTCCGCCTGTTCCTGGTCAAGGGTATGCACCCGGTCCACCGCGCGGTGTTCCTCACCGGCGTGATGTCGTACCTGTCGGCGCCGTTGTGGTTCCTGTTCCTGGTGCTGTCGACGGCATTGTTGGCGACCAACACGCTGATGGAACCGCAGTATTTCATCGAGCCGTACCAACTCTACCCGCTGTGGCCGCAGTGGCACCCGGAGAAGGCTGTTGCGCTGTTCTCCACCACCATCGTGCTGCTGTTCCTGCCCAAGCTGCTCAGCGTCATCCTGATCTGGGCCAAGGGCGCCACCGAGTACGGCGGTCGCATCAAGGTCACCCTGTCGATGCTGATGGAGATGCTGTTCTCGATGCTGCTTGCCCCGGTGCGGATGATCTTCCATACCCGCTTCGTGCTGGCCGCCTTCCTTGGCTGGGCCGCGACCTGGAACTCGCCGCAGCGTGACGACGACTCCACCCCATGGAGCGAGGCGGTGCGCCGCCATGGCCCGCAGACTTTGCTGGGTATCGCCTGGGCGGCGCTGGTTGCTTGGCTGAACCCCAGCTTCCTGTGGTGGCTGGCGCCGATCGTCGGCTCGCTGGTGCTGTCGATTCCGGTTTCGGTGATCTCCAGCCGTACGCGCCTGGGCCTGGCGGCCAAGGACGAGAAGCTGTTCCTCATCCCTGAGGAATACGCGACGCCACAGGAACTGCTGGCGACCGACCAGTACACCCATGAAAACCGCTGGCACGCCCTGCACGATGGCTTCGTGCGCGCGGTGGTCGACCCACGGCAGAACGCCCTGGCTTGCGCCATGGCCACGGCCCGTCACGGGCAGGCTGCGCCGATCGAGGCGTTGCGTGCCGAGCGTGTGGCCAAGGCGATGGAGGTCGGGCCCAAAGGACTGGATCTCACTACCCGCCTGGCCCTGCTGAGCGACCCGGTGGCGCTCACCCGCCTGCACGAGCAGGTGTGGGCCGAGCACAACGCAGCGTGGATCGACGTGTGGCGTGCTTCGATCAAGAACGACCCGCATTCGCCGCTGTTGCCGCTGCACCCGGAGAACGAAGGCCAGCCGGCGCTGGTCGGCGCCTGATCGGGCCTCTTCGCGGGTGAGCCGCTCCCACAGGGTATTCAACGTCCCTGCAGGAGCGGGTTACCCGCGAAGCGTTTCGGGCCCCACCGATTTTGGCCAACAAAGTCCCCCCCGGCTCTAGGTCCCAGAGCCGCCATGCGTTAGCATCCTTCTCCGATATTCCGCATAGGCCTGTAAGGCCGTGCCAACAATAAGATTCGATTATTTTCTTGCTAGGGGACCTGGTGATGATCAAGAAATACCTCTCGCGACTGCTGGTCGGTGTCACCGCCCTGGTCGCCGTGACGGCGGCCCAGGCTGGCGCCATCGATGACGCGGTCAAGCGTGGCACCCTGCGTGTGGGCATGGACCCCACCTACATGCCGTTCCAGATGACCAACAAGCGCGGCGAAATCATTGGTTTCGAAGTCGATATCCTCAAGGCCATGGCCAAGTCCATGGGCGTCAAGCTGGAGACGGTCTCCACCGCCTATGACGGGATCATCCCGGCCCTGCTGACCGACAAGTTCGACATGATCGGCAGCGGTATGACCCTGACCCAGGAACGTAACCTGCGCCTGAACTTCAGCGAACCCTTCATCGTCGTGGGCCAGACCCTGCTGATCCGCAAGGAGCTGGCGGGCGAGATCAAGTCGTACAAAGACCTGAACAACGAGAAGTACCGCATTACCTCCAAGCTTGGCACCACCGGTGAGATGGTCGCCAAGAAGTTGATCAGCAAAGCCAAGTACCACGGCTACGACAACGAGCAGGAAGCGGTGATGGACGTGGTCAACGGCAAGGCCGACGCCTTCGTCTATGACGCGCCTTACAACGTGGTTGCGGTGGAGAAGGCCGGCGCTGGCAAGCTGCTGTTCCTCGACGAGCCCTTCACCTACGAGCCACTGGCTTTCGGCCTGAAGAAAGGCGACTACGACAGCATCAATTTCATCAACAACTTCCTGCACCAGATCAAGCATGACGGGACCTACGATCGTATTCACGACAAGTGGTTCAAGAACAAGGACTGGCTGAAGGAAATGGAATAAGGCCAGGCCACAAGCCCAGGCTTTGACCCCGACGCGCAGGCAAACCCTGCGCGTTCGCATTTACGGAAGTACCCTCGTGATCAAACACAAGAAAGCCCAGTGGCCCTGGCATGCGCTGACCGCGCTGGTCCTGGTGGGCCTGGCGTTCAGCCTGTACCTGGCCACCTCGATGATTTCCTACGAGTGGCGCTGGAACCGCGTGCCGCAATACTTCGCCTACCAGGCCGAAGAAGCCCAGCGCGCCGCCAGCTACGGCACGGTCCAGGACATCGTCGTTTCCGGTGACACCGCGCGTGTCACGCTCAAGGACGAAAACGGCGACCAGCAGGTGCTCGACGTGGCCAAGGACAGCCTGCAACTGAGCCGCGGTGACGATGTCTCCGAAGGCGATCAGATCGGTGTGACCCGTCACTGGGCAGCCGGTCCTCTGGCGTGGGGCTTGTGGACCACGCTGTGGATTTCTGTGGTTTCCGGGGCACTTGGCCTGGTGATCGGCTTGTTTGCCGGATTGTGCCGGCTTTCCAGCAACCCGACCCTGCGCGACCTTTCGACGGTCTATGTCGAGTTGGTCCGCGGTACGCCGCTGTTGGTGCAGATCTTCATCTTCTACTTCTTCATCGGTACGGTGCTCAACCTGTCCCGCGAATTCGCCGGGGTGGCGGCCCTGGCGCTGTTCACCGGCGCCTACGTCGCCGAAATCGTCCGTGCCGGCGTACAGTCGATCGCCAAAGGCCAGAACGAAGCTGCGCGCTCGCTGGGCCTGAACGCCAGCCAGTCGATGCGTCACGTGATCCTGCCTCAGGCATTCAAGCGCGTGCTGCCGCCCTTGGCCGGGCAGTTCATCAGCCTGGTCAAGGACACCTCGCTGGTTTCGGTGATCGCCATCACCGAACTGACCAAGAGTGGCCGCGAGGCCATTACCACCTCGTTCTCGACCTTCGAGATCTGGTTCTGCGTGGCAGGCCTTTACCTGCTGATCAACCTGCCGCTGTCGCACCTGGCCAGCCGGCTCGAGCGGAGGCTTGCGCAAAGTGATTGAAGTTCGTGACCTGTTGAAAGTCTTCGACACGCGTGGCCAAGTGGTGCGCGCGGTGGACAAGGTGACCACGCACGTGGCCAAGGGCGAAGTGGTGGTGGTGCTGGGCCCTTCGGGGTCGGGCAAGTCGACCTTCCTGCGTTGCCTCAACGGCCTGGAGCACTTCGACGACGGCCACGTGGCCATCGACGGCCTGCAGCTGGACGACCCGAAGACCGACATCAACGCCTACCGCCGTGAAGTCGGCATGGTGTTCCAGCATTTCAACCTGTTCCCGCACATGACCGTGCTCGAGAACCTGTGCCTTGCCCAGAAAGTCGTGCGCAAGCGTGGCAAGGCCGAGCGCGAGGCCAAGGCCCGGGCATTGCTGGAGAAGGTCGGGATCGCGCAGAAAGCCAACGAGTATCCGTCCCGGCTCTCGGGCGGCCAGCAGCAGCGGGTGGCGATTGCCCGGGCGTTGGCCATGGAGCCCAAAGTGATGCTGTTCGACGAACCGACCTCGGCGCTTGACCCGGAAATGGTCGGTGAAGTGCTCGATGTCATGAAGACCCTGGCCCAGGAGGGCATGACGATGGTCTGCGTGACCCACGAGATGGGCTTTGCCCGGGAAGTGGCGGATCGGGTGCTGTTCTTCGATCACGGCAAGCTGCTGGAAGATTCGTCGCCAGCGGAGTTCTTCGCATCGCCTAAGGACCCACGGGCACAGGCGTTTCTGCGGCAGGTGCTGTAACTGCGGGGCGCGTGATGCAGGTCATGCGCTTGCCGGGGGTGCTTCAGCGTTTATCCGACCAAGCGCCGCTCTCGCGGCGCATGGCGAGCGAGGCTCCTACGTTCGTTTCTGGCCAATTGACAGAGGCGCGCGCAGATCGCGCAGGGAAAACTGGCCCGAAACAGCCGTAGGAGCGAGCCTCGCTCGCGATGCGCCGCGCGAGCGGCGCTCGATTCACGCAACACCTCAAGACTCAAGACCGGCGCCGCAACCTCTCAAAGGCTGAACCGCCCCACCATCCCCCTCAACTGTCGTCCCAACTGCTCCAGCTCACCACTGGACGCTGCGGTCTGCTCGCTCGCCGTACTGGTCTGGTCCGACGCATCGCGGACGTTGATCACGCTGCGGTTGATCTGCTCGGCCACCACGCTCTGTTCTTCGCTGGCCGTGGCGATCTGCTGATTCATGCCCTGGATACTCGAGACGGTATCGGTGATTTGACTCAACGCACAACCTGCCTTGCGACTCAACTCGACACTTTGCTCGGTCAGGAGCTTGCTGCTGTCGAGCAGTGTGGTGACCTCATCGGTCCCGCTGTGCAGGTTCTCGATCAGTTGCTCGATTTCTTCGGTCGATTGCTGGGTGCGCTGGGCTAATCCGCGCACTTCGTCGGCGACCACGGCAAAACCGCGACCTGCCTCCCCAGCGCGGGCCGCCTCGATGGCCGCGTTCAGCGCCAGCAGGTTGGTCTGCTCGGAAACCGACTTGATCACATCGAGAATGCTGCCGATCCGCTCGCTTTCTCCGGCAAGGTGCTGCATGGCGGCCAGGCAGCGGTCCATTTGCCCCGCCAGTTGCTCGATGCGACCAATGGCCTGCGCTACCACCTGATCGCCCAGCTGTGCCTGGTGATCGGCGTCGGTGGCCGCCAGCGAGGCCTGTTCGGCATTCTGAGCCACCTCTTGCACGGTCGCGCTCATCTGGTTCATGGCCGTGGCCACCTGGTCGGTTTCCTCGCGTTGCTGATTGATCCGTTGCTTGGTGTCTTCGCTGCTGGCAGCCAGCTGTGTCGCGGCCTGGGACAGGTGGCTGACGCCCTGGTCGATACCGCCGATCAGCTCACGGAGGCTGATGGTCATCTCGCGCATGCTCGCTTGGAGTTGCCCCATTTCGTCGCGCCGTTGTACTGGCTCCAGTTGACTGAGGTCGCCACGGGCGATGCGTGCAGCCAAGGCCAGGGTCTGGCGCAGGGGTTGGGTGATCTGCAAGGTGATCAACCAGCCGGCCACCACGCCCACCACCAAAGCCAGCATGGCGACGCTGGTAAGCAGCGAACGGGCCGCCAGAGCCTCGCTGTCTCGCTGCTCGATCTTTCTCTGGCTCAGTTCCAGACTGGTGGCGCCCAGCTCATCGCCCATTGTTTCCATACGCTCCTGCAGTTGCTCGACAGCCAGGGCAGCGTTGCGGTATTCGTTCAAGCTGGTCCGGTACTTGGCCAGCTCGACGCCGGGCTGCTCTCTCAATGCGCGGGATAGCCCCAGGGGAGCAAGGCCGACAAGCAACTGGGCGAGGCCTTTGTCGGCCGCATCCAGTGCTGAGTCCCCGACCTTGGCGAAGTCACTGAGCGGCGAGAAGGTGTAGGCCGGCATCTGGCTCTGCTGGTTGGCCCCATCTATGTGCCGGCCAAGCGTGTCCATCAGCCCCAGTACGCTTGCTTGCTGGCTGTCGGCAGGCATTTTCAGCAAGGCCTGGGTCTGTAGCTCGTCGATTACCTCGCTGAGTGTCTGCTCCTGCATCGCCATGGCCTGGCGTAGCGTCTGGCGGCTCTCGACCGTGCGTTGCAGGGTGGCGAAATCCTCGCGCAGACGCTGCAACTGCTGCAGCTTCTGCGTGAGCATCTGGCGTGAGGCATCCACGCCACTGCGCTGATGCAGGGTGGTCAGCATGCTTTCGAGTTGTTCGAGTATCTGCCCGATGCGGGCCTTGCTGGTGTCGTCGCTGAGGACACGGTAGGTAATGCGCTCGGCGCGCAGGTCCTTGACCAGGTCGTTGATCAGGCCGATTTCACTGAGCTGTTCCGAGCGCTCGATGGCGCCGTCCAGGGCGGTCCAGCCGGTGACGGTGGTGGTCAGGGTAAGCAGCAGGACCACGGCGAAGCCCATGGCGAGCTTCGCGGCGACGCTGATGTTGCCGAGCTTGCGATTGAGGTAGCCGAACATGTTGAGTCTCCGTGCGATTGAGAGGGGGATGAGGGCGCATTGCCAGCATCACACCTCTGCCAATCGGCAGCGGAGCTGTAGGACTTGACCTGAAAATCAGGTAGGAAATTTCACCGCAGCATGCAAGAAAATTCTGCCTGTACTGGCCTCTGCACGGGACTACCCCCGAAGAGGCCAGTACAGGCGCCCCCCGGGCAGCCTAGAGCCTGAACCGCCCCACCAACCCTTGCAGGTGCGTACCCAGGCGTGCCAGTTCCACGCTGGAGCTGGCTGTTTCCTCGCTCGCCGCCGAGGTCTGGTCGGAGATGTCCCGCACATTCATCACGCTGCGGTTGATCTCCTCGGCCACGGCGCTTTGCTGCTCGGCAGCCGTGGCGATTTGCTGGTTCATCGCCTGGATCGACGACACGGTGCGGGTGATGGTCTCGAGCGAGCTGCCGGCACGGCGGGTCAGTTCGACACTGCTGTCGGTGAGTCCGCGGCTGCTGTCCATGACGTTGGCCACGCGCTCGGTGCCACTTTGCAGGCCGGCGATCAGCTCTTCGATCTCTTCGGTCGACTGCTGAGTGCGCTGGGCAAGGCTGCGTACCTCGTCAGCGACCACGGCGAATCCGCGCCCGGCTTCGCCTGCGCGGGCCGCTTCGATGGCGGCGTTCAGGGCCAGCAAATTGGTCTGCTGTGCCACCGACTTGATCACATCCAGCACGCTGCCGATCTTGTCGCTCTCGGCCTTCAACTGGTTCATGGCTTCGCTGGAATTGACCACCTCGTTGGCCAGACGCTCGATCTGGGCAATGGCTTCGCCGACCACCCGATCACCCTCACGGGCCTGCTGGTCGGCCATGACTGCCGCTTCCGACGCCTGCTCGGCGTTACGCGCCACTTCGTGAACAGTGGCCGACATTTCGTTCATGGCCGTCGCAACCTGGTCGGTCTCGACCTTCTGGTTGCTGACCCCGGCGCTGGTCTGTTCCGTGACAGCCGACAACTCCTCGGCGGCACTGGCGATCTGGGTGACGCCGTCGCCTATACCGCCGATCAGCTCTCGCAGGCTCTTGGTCATGCGCTGCATGGTCGCTTGCAGTTGGCCAAGCTCGTCGCGGCGATCGACCGGCAGATCGTGGCGCAGGTCGCCATCGGCCACGCGCTCGGCGGCGGTGAGCGTATTGCGCAGCGGAATGATGATTTGACGGGTGATGACCCAGGCGGCCAGCACGCCCAACAGCAGAGCCAGGCCCGTTGCGGCGGCCAGCATCATCTTGGCCTGGCGAGTGCCGGCATTACGCACGTCAGTCTGCGAAACCGTCATTGCCTGGCTGGCCTGCAGCAACACCGTGCCTTGCTCAGCCATGCGTTGCAGGGCCTGTTCGCTGGCCGCCTGGGCAGTACCGAACTGGCTGACCGCATCGCGGTAGCCCGCCAGCGCGGTGGCTGCGTCGTCGAGGCTGGAGGCGTGTTCGGCGCCCACTTTGGCAGGCAGTGCCTTGAGTTCGGCCATGGCCTGGTCGATAGCTTGCAGAGCGGTCTGCTGGAAGTCGGCATTGCCGCTGTAGGTGTAGCCCCGTACCTGGAAGCGCGCTTGCTGCAGCAGGGCGCTGACTTCAACGGCGTACTGGTACTGGTTGATGTCGCCGCCTTGCAGCAGGCGCTGCTGGACCTTGCCGATCAGGTCGGCAGCCTTGTCGGCACTGTCACCCAGCACGCTGCGGCTGGCTTCGCGGCGTTGGCTGGACTGCTTGAGCTGTTTGAAAGCCTGCTGGTACTGGCGAACGGCTTCCTGTTGTTGTTCCAGGCGCTGGCGATCGACTGGCTGTTCGATCTGGCCGAGCATCAGTTGCACCTGGCGCTCCAGGTTCGTCAGGGACTTTTCCAGCTCGCCGATGGAGGTGTCATCACGTTTGCGCTCATAGTGCTGGCGCGCGATGCGTAGTTCCTGGGTGTACTGGTAGATCACGGAAATATTGCCTAGCTTGTCGCCACGATCGATGACGCTGTCCAGGCCTTTCCAACCGGTCAGCGTGATAGCCAGGGTCAGCAGCAGCACCAGCCCGAACCCCAGCCCCAATTTGCGATTGACGCTCATATTTCCCAGCGATTGGGCAAACCAACGGTACATGATCGACTCCCCGGTTAACTCGCAACACGGATTATTGTTGTGTTGTTAAACCATCGGCCTGCGCGGAGGAAACTTGATGGGCAGAAATATCTGACTTAACTGTCAGAATATTCGCGATAACAGTGCAGTGACGGCAGTTTCGACTCGCAGGATGCGGTCACCCAGTTGCACAGGTGTCAGCCCGGCCTTGCCCAAGAGCTCGATTTCATAGGGAATCCAGCCGCCTTCAGGGCCGATGGCCAGTGTCACGGGGCCTTCGACAGCGCGTGGGCACGCCGGGTAAGGGCCAGGATGACCGACCAGGCCAAGGGTGTTTTCGACGATGGCTGGCAGGCGGTCTTCGACGAACGGCTTGAAGCGCTTCTCGATGATGACCTCGGGCAGCACCGTGTCGCGGGCCTGCTCAAGGCCGAGGATGAGGTTTTCGCGGATGCTGTCGGGGTGCAGGAAAGGCGTTTGCCAGAAGCTTTTCTCGACCTTGTAGCTGTTGACCAGGACCAACCGGGGCACACCAAGGGTGGCAACGGTCTGGAACAGCCGGCGCAGCATCTTCGGCCGTGGCACGGCCAGCACCAGGGTCAATGGCAGCTTGGCCGGTGGCGGCTGGTCGAAGCTGACGTCCAGCTGCGCCTGGTGTTTCTCCAGGCGGACCACTGTCGCTTTGCCCATCAGGCCACCGATACGTCCGACGCGCAGGGTATCCCCCACCGCGACCCGGTGGATCTCCTGCATGTGGGTGAAACGGCGGTCGGCCAGGACGACGCGGTCGGCCGAAACGAAGTCGGCCTCCTCCAGTAACAGCAGGTTCACGATTGCGTCGCTGGCGGTTGGTCGTTGTGGTCGTCTGCGGCTTCGTTCTCGTGGCCGCGTTTACGGATCAGGCTGCCACACAGCACGCCGATCTCGAACAGCAGCCACATGGGGACCGCCAGCAAGGTCTGGGAGAAGATATCCGGTGGCGTCAGGACCATGCCGACCACGAAGCAGCCGATGATCACGTAGGGGCGGATCTTCTTCAGGTACTTCACGTCGACCACGCCGATCCACACCAGCAGCACCACGGCCACTGGGATCTCGAAGGCGACGCCGAAGGCGAAGAACAGCGTCATGACGAAATCCAGGTAACTGGCAATGTCCGTCATCATCGACACGCCTTCCGGCGTGGCGCTGGCGAAGAAACCGAAGATCAGCGGGAACACCAGGAAATAGGCGAAGGCCATGCCGGCATAGAACAGCAGGATGCTCGACACCAGCAATGGGATAGCGATGCGCTTTTCATGGCGGTACAGCCCTGGCGCGATGAAGCCCCAGATCTGCTGGAGGATGAACGGGATCGCCAGGAACAGCGAGACGATCATGGTCAGTTTGAACGGCGTCAGGAACGGCGAAGCCACGTCGGTGGCGATCATCGTCGCATTGGCTGGCAGGTGTTCGCGCAGCGGGGCCGAGACCAGGGTGTAGATCTGCTGGGCGAACGAGAACAGCCCGGCAAAGATCAGGAAGATGACCGCCACGCAGCGCAGCAGGCGGGTACGCAGTTCAGTCAGGTGCGAAACCAGCGGCATCGGCTGGTCGTGTTCCGGATTTTCGCTCATGGGGCTCGCGGCGGTTGGGGCTGTTCGGACGTTTCCGGCGCACCGCCGGAGGTTACAGGCGTTGTCGCGGCTGCGGCGGGCGGTTGGCCAGGCGCGGCGGTCGGCGGCTGAGCGGGCGGCGTCTGTGGGTTGAGGATGCGCCGTGCTTCCTGCTCCATCTGCAGGATGTGCTCGTTGTGCAGCTGGCGGCGGATGTCGTCGGCGCCGATTTCACGCTCGACTTCCATCTTGATGCTGTTGAAGCTGCGCTTGAGGCGGCCGATCCACAGCCCAGCGGTACGGGCGGCGCCGGGCAAGCGCTCGGGTCCGAGCACCAGCAGGGCAACCAGGCCGACGAGCAGCAACTCGCTGAAGCTGATGCCGAACATGGGTCAGTCTTTCCGTTGCGGCTCTTGGACCGGCTGGGCCTGGCCCTCGATGGTCTGGCCCTGGGCTTGTTGCGGCGCGCTTTGCACCGGCGGCACGGGTTGGGCTGGGGGAGGCGTCTGTTCGGCTGGCTTGTTCTCTTCTTCGTTCATGGCCTTGCGAAAGCCCTTGATCGACTCGCCAAGGTCGCTGCCGAAGTTCTTCAGCTTCTTGGTGCCGAAGACCAGGACTACGACGACCAGCAGGACAATCCAGTGTTTCCAGTCAAAAATACCCATTTCGTACTCCTGAAATTTACAGGTACAGCGAAATTGTCTGGCAGCGCGGTCCCTGTGGGAGCGGTTTCACCCGCGAACACCGGCTAAGCCGGGCGATGCACCGCGTTGCACTCTTCGCGGGTAAACCCGCCCCCACGATAGGCGCGCCAAGCGCCCTCGAAAACGTATCAGGCAGAAGGCTGACGCGCGGCCTTCTCGTCATGCCCGGAAAGACCGAAACGGCGCTCCAGCTCATCGAGCACGGCTTGCGGATGCTGGCCCAGCGCACTGAGCATCACCAGGCTATGAAACCACAAGTCGGCGGTTTCATAGATGACATCGCTGTAATCCTTGCTGACGGCAGCATCCTTTGCAGCGATGATGGTTTCGACGGACTCTTCGCCAAGTTTCTCAAGGATCTTGTTCAGGCCCTTGTGGTACAGGCTGGCCACGTAAGAGCTGTCGGGGGCCGCTTGCTTGCGTTGCTCAAGCACTTCGGCCAGGCGGTTCAGGGTGTCGCTCATGTCAGTGTCCTGCGCTGTAGATGGCGTGCGGGTCCTTCAGGACCGGGTCGACGGTTTTCCACTGGCCGTCTTCGTAGACGCGGTAGAAGCAGCTTTCGCGTCCGGTATGGCAGGCGATATGGCCCAGTTGCTCGACCATCAGGATGATCACATCGGCATCGCAGTCCAGGCGCATTTCGTGCAGCTTTTGCACATGGCCCGACTCCTCGCCCTTGCGCCACAGCTTGCCACGTGAGCGCGACCAGTAGATAGCGCGTTGTTCGGCGGCGGTCAGGGCCAGCGATTCGCGGTTCATCCAGGCCATCATCAGCACGCGTCCGGTCTTATGGTCCTGGGCGATTGCCGGTACCAGGCCATCGCTGTTCCACTTGATCTCGTCCAGCCAGTCTTTCATCGTCGACTCCAAAACCGGGCCCGCGCCTGTGCCGAGCCCTTTGCGCTAGTGTGCCAGCCAGCCACGCTGCTGGCTATTGGCGCACGATCAGGTAAAGCCCCGCGGCCAGCATCAACCAGGCCGGCCAGGCGACAGGGGCGGCCAGGCTGGCAGTCTCGGCAGCGCCCACCGCCAACACCGCGCCACCGCCGAGCAGTCCCGCACCGAGCAGGCGCAGCGCCCAGCGGTCGCCCTGGCGACGACGCTCCGGCAACTGCGGATCGTGCAGGTGCGGTTGTGACAGGCGTTCGAGCAAGTCGCGGGTCATGTCGGCCAGGTGCGGCAGTTGCTCGACCTGGCTGTGCAGGTTGCCCAGAACCGCCTTGGGGCTCATGCGCTCGCGCATCCAACGCTCCAGGTACGGCTTGGCGGTGCTCCACAGGTCCAGGTCCGGGTACAGCTGACGGCCCAAGCCCTCGATGTTGAGCAAGGTCTTCTGCAGCAGCACCAGTTGCGGTTGCACTTCCATGTTGAAGCGCCGTGCGGTCTGGAACAGGCGCATCAGTACCTGGCCGAAGGAAATGTCCTTGAGTGGCTTCTCGAAGATCGGTTCGCATACGGTGCGGATAGCTGCTTCGAACTCATTGACCTTGGTGTGCGCCGGTACCCACCCAGAGTCGATGTGCAATTGCGCGACACGGCGGTAGTCACGCTTGAAGAAGGCGATCAGGTTGCGCGCCAGGTAGTCCTGGTCCTCGGCGGTGAGGCTGCCGACGATGCCGCAGTCGATGGCAATGTACTGCGGGCTCCACGGCTTGACCGTGCTGACGAAGATGTTGCCTGGGTGCATGTCGGCATGGAAGAAACTGTCGCGGAACACCTGGGTGAAGAACACCTCGACACCCCGTTCGGCCAGCATCTTCATGTCGGTACGCTGGTCGGCCAAGGTCACCATGTCGGTCACCGGTACGCCATAGATGCGCTCCATCACCAGCACCTTCGGGCGGCACAGGTCCCAGTAGACCTGGGGCACGTACATCAGCTCCGAGCCCTCGAAATTACGCCGCAACTGGCTGGCATTGGCCGCCTCGCGGAGCAGGTCGAGCTCGTCGTAGATGGTTTTTTCGTAATCGCTGACCACTTCCACCGGGTGCAGGCGGCGCGCATCGGCCGACACCCGTTCGGCGCCCTTGGCGATCAGGAACAGCCACGCCAGGTCCTGGGCAATCACCGGCTTGAGGCCGGGGCGTACCACTTTGACCACCACCTCTTCGCCGGTTTTCAAGCGCGCGGCGTGCACCTGGGCCACCGATGCCGAGGCCAGGGGCTCGACATCGAAGCGACTGAACACATCGCTGACCCGGGCGCCCAGTTGCTCTTCGATCAGGGCCACGGCCTTTTTCGGGTCGAAGGGCGGGACACGGTCCTGCAGCAGCATCAGCTCGTCGGCGATGTCGGTGGGCAGCAGGTCGCGGCGGGTGGAGAGCAACTGGCCGAACTTGATGAAGATCGGCCCCAGGTCTTGCAAGGCCAGGCGCAGGCGCGCACCACGGCTGAGCTCGGAAGGCTTGCGCGGCAGCCAGCGCCAAGGCATCAGCAGGCGCAGGCTCATCAGCCACCAGGGCAGGGGCAGGTCGAACAGCAGGTCATCGAGGCGGTAGCGGATCACGACGCGCTGGATGCGCAACAGACGGCGGACGGCAAGCAGCTTCATGCTTTATCGCTGGTATCAAGGGTTCGGGAAAGGCGCTGGAGGCGCGCCTCGAGGCGTTCGATGTCGACTTTAAGGGCGTCGAGCTCGCTGAAGGCGGCTTCGGCTTCGCGCTTGCCCACGAGGGTGCGCGACTCTTCGGCCAGGTACTCGGACAGGTTCTGGCTGAAGCGGGTCAGGCCTTGGCGGGTCCAGCGCGCGCGCAGACGAAGGTGGCCTGCGAGCAGCGAGGTGGCCACTGGTCCCAGCCAGCGCGACAGCTCGAACTCCCAGTCCAGTTCCAGGTCCTGCAGCACCCCGACCAGGTCGAGCAGCACGGCACTGTCACCATGCAATTCGACCTGTGGGCTGTGCAGCACGGCGTTCTTGTCTTTGGCCAGAGCCAGTTGGGCCAGGCTGCCCGCCGGGGCGCGAAGGCTGCAGTCGACCTCGCCCTCCCAGTGGGCTGCGAGCATCAGGCCTTCCTCGTCCGGCAGGATGAATACCTGCAGGGCGGGTTGGCGACAGTCGATTTCGATGACCTTGCCTTCCAGCGCAGCCAGCCGCGGCAGGGCGGTGCTGTCCATGCGCAGGACGCGGTTCAGGCCATGTTCGACGCTGGCGAGCAGCCCGGCCAGCAACATCAGGGCTTGATTCCCCGGTGCACGGCAACGATACCGCTGGTCATGTTGTGGTAGGTGACGCGGTCGAAACCGGCATCGACCATCATGGCCTTCAGGGTTTCCTGGTCGGGGTGCATGCGGATCGACTCGGCCAGGTAGCGATAGCTCTCCGAGTCGTTGGTGATCAGCTTGCCGGCCAGTGGCATGAAGGCGAACGAGTAGGCGTCGTAGGCCTTGGACATCAGCTTGTTGGTCGGCTTGGAGAACTCCAGTACCAACAGGCGACCACCGGGCTTGAGCACGCGCAGCATCGAACGCAGGGCTTCGTCCTTGTGGGTGACGTTACGCAGACCAAAGGCAATGGTCACGCAGTCGAAGTGGTTGTCGGGGAACGGCAGCTTCTCGGCATCGGCCTGGACGAACTCGATGTTGCCGGCAACACCACGGTCGAGCAGGCGGTCGCGGCCGACCTTGAGCATCGATTCGTTGATGTCGGCGAGCACCACCTGGCCGGTAGGGCCCACGAGACGGGAAAACTTGGCCGCCAGATCGCCGGTCCCGCCAGCGATGTCCAGCACGCGGTTGCCGCTGCGCACGCCCGACAGCTCGATGGTGAAGCGCTTCCACAGGCGGTGCATGCCGCCGGACAGCACATCGTTCATCAAGTCGTACTTGGCCGCCACCGAGTGGAACACCTCGGCGACCTTCTTCGCTTTTTGGCTTTCAGGCACGTCCTGGTAGCCGAAATGGGTGGTGGGTTCGGCGTGTTCGCCTTTGCGCTGGTCGTTCATATCGCTTCACCGGAAAAAATTACCGCCATTCTAGGGCGAACGGGCGGATTTGTCTTGGCGGGGTGTGCCTGGGGGAGGGGACGGGCATAATGGCGAGCATGTCTCATATCCAGGATCGTCCCCATGACCCAGATCAGCGTTGAACGCAAGCACTCCCTCGGCCGCGAAGCCGCCCGCGCCAAGGCCCAAGCGCTGGTGGAAAAGCTGTCCCGCGAATACGACCTCAAGGCCAACTGGAACGGTGACCGCGTCGATGTGACGCGCAGCGGCGCCAATGGCAGCGTCCATATCGGCGAGGACACCATTCGGGTCGAACTGAAGCTGGGCATGATGCTGTCGATCATGGGCAGCACCATCAAAAGCGAGATCGAGCGGGCGCTGGACAAGGCGTTGGCCTGATTCCACGGCCAGGGCGGTGCCCTCGCCAGTACCACCGCCCCACCTTAGGGTGAAGATTCTAATTTCACCCCCTACCTTATGCTCAAGCCCACCCCCATGGGCTCATCCTCCCTCCACTCATGAGCATGAGGTACAGAGCATGGCCAAAGTGAACGTGAAGAAAAAGGACGAAGTCCTGGGTACCTTGGGCGAGGTACGCGGCTACGCACGCAAGATCTGGCTGGCGGGCATCGGCGCTTACGCCCGTGTCGGCCAGGAAGGCTCCGATTACTTCAAGGAGCTGGTAAAAGCCGGTGAAGGCGTCGAGAAACGTGGCAAGAAGCGCATCGACAAAGAGCTCGATGCCGCCAACAGCCACATCGACGAGGCCACCGAGGAAGTGAGTCGCGTACGTGGCAAAGTCGAAGTTCAACTCGACAAAATCGAAAAGGCCTTCGACGCACGCGTCGGTCGCGCCTTGAATCGCCTCGGCATTCCGTCTAAACATGACGTTGAGGCGCTGTCCATCAAGCTTGAACAGCTTCATGAGCTGCTCGAGCGCGTCGCGCACAAACCATAAGGAGAGCAGGATGGCTGGCAAGAAGAGTACCGACAAAGAAAGCAGCTCCTGGATCGGCGGGATCGAAAAGTACTCCCGCAAGATCTGGCTGGCAGGCCTGGGTATCTATTCGAAGATCGACCAGGATGGCCCCAAGCTGTTCGACTCGCTGGTGAAGGACGGCGAGAAGGCTGAGAAGCAGGCCAAGAAGACCGC
This sequence comes from Pseudomonas sp. NyZ480, assembly GCF_029537255.1. Classification (NCBI taxonomy): domain Bacteria; kingdom Pseudomonadati; phylum Pseudomonadota; class Gammaproteobacteria; order Pseudomonadales; family Pseudomonadaceae; genus Pseudomonas; species Pseudomonas sp. NyZ480. The sequence continues at coordinate 458,934 of NZ_CP120626.1, forward strand.
TGAAGACGTGGCGGAAAGCGCCAAGTCCACCACCACCTCGCGTGTGTCCGGCGTCAAGGACCGTGCCTTGGGCAAGTGGAGCGAGCTCGAGGAAGCCTTCGACAAGCGCCTGAACAGTGCCATCTCGCGTCTGGGCGTGCCGAGCCGCAACGAGATCAAGGCCCTGCACCAGCAGGTGGACAGTCTGACCAAGCAGATCGAGAAACTGACTGGTGCGTCCGTCACCCCGATCTCCTCCCGTAGCGCGGCCAGCAAGGCTTCCGCAACCAAGACAGCGGCCAAGCCGTTGGCCAAGGCTGCTGCCAAGCCTGCGGCGAAAACCGTAGCTGCCAAACCCGCCGCCAAGACCGCTGCAGCCAAACCAGCAGCTGCCAAACCAGCAGCAGCCAAGCCAGCAGCGAAGCCGGCTACCAAGCCTGCGGCCGCCAAGCCTGCTGCCGCGAAGAAACCGGCAGCGAAGAAGCCCCCGGCCAAACCGGCCGCCGCTAAGCCAGCAGCACCCGCTGCGAGCGCTGCTCCGGCCGCTACCGCCGCTCCGGCGCCTGCTGCCACTGCGGCCAGCAGCACGCCGTCGGCGCCGCTGAGCGTGGTCGGCCAGGCCTGATACCGCGCCGTGCCATCGCCGGCAAGCCAGCGCCTACACCTGAACCGTAGGAGCCGGCTTGCCAGCGATCGCGTCAACCCTTGTGCTCGCTTTCATCCTTCCAGATACCGCACCGCCAACTGTTCTGCCGCCACGCGCGCGGGTGGCTGCAAATGCGGCGCCACTAGCATCATCACCTGGTAGACCACGATCCCCACATCGCCTTCCCGGCCTAGTACCCGCTGGTAATCCAGCGAACACATCAAGGTCAGGGTGATCTGTTCCACCAGTTGCCCCAACGCCTGCGTTTCGCTGACGACCTGCCCCTGGGCCTTGAGGCTGGCCAGCAAGGCAGCGAGCGTGCGCTTGAGGGCATTGATCAGGCTGCGGATGCCACGGGCCAGCTTCGGCAGGCGTCCGATCAGATTCGACAAGTCTTGGAACAGAAACCGGTACTGGGCCATGCGCTCGACGATCAGGTGCAGGAACAGCCAATAGTCCTCGGCGTCCAGACGTACATCCAGCGGAGGATCGAGCAGCGGCAGCAGTTCCTCTTCGAAGCGCTCGAACAACCCAATCACCAGTGGCTCCTTGCCATGGAAGTGGTAGTACAGGTTGCCGGGACTGATGCCCAGTTCGTTGGCGATCTCAAGGGTCGAGACATTGGGTTCGCCCTGCTGGTTGAACAACTGCAGGGCGCATTCGAGGATACGGTCGCGGGTCTTCATCCGGTCAAGGTGCTCAGCGTGCCAGTACGTAGCTGCCTGGCGCGGGGCCCAGCGGTGGATAGGTGCTGTTGCCTAGCTCCAGGCGCGGGGCCTTGAGCGGGCCGGAACGCGGTGTGATCCATTCCAGCCACAGCGGCCACCAGCTGCCATCGCTGCGCTTGGCGTCATGGAACCAGGCGCGAGGGTCGCTGGAGAGCTTTGGGTTGTCCAGGTAGTAGGACTTGGGGTTGCCAGGCGGGTTGATGATGCTCTGGATGTGCCCGCTGTTGGCCAGCACGAAGCGCCGCTCGCCCCCCAGCAGCAACGCCGATCGGTACACCGCGTCCCACGGGGTGATGTGGTCGTTGCTGCCAGCCACGGTAAAACTGTCGAGATCGACCTGCTTGAGGTCGATGGGCGTGCCACACACTTCCAGCCCCGCAGGGTGGGTCAGTGGATTGTGTTTGAAGAAGTCCAGCAGGTCGCCATGCAGCGCGGCGGGTAGGCGCGTGCTGTCGGCGTTCCAGTAGAGGATGTCGAAGGCCGGTGGGGCCTTGCCGAGCAGATAGTTGTTGACCCAGTAGTTCCAGATCAGGTCGTTGGGCCGCATCCAGGCGAAGATCCGCGCTACCTCGGCGCCATCGAGGACGCCACGTTGGTACGAGCGGCGTTTGGCTGCCTCGATGGTCTGCTCGTCTGCGAACAGGCTGGCCGGGCTGTCGAACTTGCTGTCGAGCAGGCTGACCAGGTAAGTCGCGCTGCGTACCCGGCGCAACTGATGCTTGGCTTGCAGGTGGCCCTGCAACGCCGCCATGGTCAGGCCACCCGCGCAGGCGCCCATCAGGTTGGGGTCACGGTTGCCGCTGATACTGCGGCAGGCATTGAGCGCTTCTTCGACGGCCTGGACGTAGGTGGACAGCCCCCATTCGCGGTGGCGTGGGTCGGGGTTGCGCCAGCTGATCATGAATACCTGCAGACCATTCTTGAGCATGTACTGGACGAAGCTGTTGGTCGGCCCCAGGTCGAAGATGTAGAACTTGTTGATCTGCGGCGGTACCACCAGTAGTGGCCGTGCATGCTGCTTCTCGCTCATTGGCTTGTACTGGATCAGCTCCAGCAGCTCATTGCGAAACACCACTGCGCCCGGGGTCGAAGCCAGGTTGCCGCCGACTTCGAAGGCGCGTTCGTCGACCTGGCGTGGCAGACCGTCGTTGTGGCGCAGGTCGTCGAGCAGGTGGGACACGCCCCTTAACAGGCTTTGGCCGCCAGTATTGAGCAGTTCTTTCACCGCCAGCGGGTTGAGCAGCGAGTTGCTTGGCGCCAGGGCATCGTTGATCAAGGTGAACAGAAACTGCGCGCGAGCCCGGTCGTCATCGGACAGTGAACTGTCTTCGATCCAGAGGCGGGTTTGCTTCTGCCAGGCCAGGTAGGCTTGCAGGCCACGACTGTAGAGCGGATTCTGGCTCCAGGTCGGATCGCTGAAGCGGTTATCGCGGGGGTTGGGCTGGTTGGGCGTATCGCCGAGCATCACCCGTCCCAGCTGGCCACCCAAGGCCAGCAGGTGGCGTGCGGTATGCAGCGGGTTGCGCAGGCCATGGCGCCCGACATGGCGCAGGGTGGAAATCAGGTCGCGACCACGCAGGCCGACGATGGCGCTCTGCACGTTCATGCTGCTCACGGGAGCGTGGATCGTCCCTCTTTCCGGTTTCTCTTTCATGTCAACACTCCCTCGTTGAACCGTTCTCACCTTCACGCCGTACAAACAAGAGCGCAGCGCGCTGCTCAGCCACCAGAGGCGGGCCGAGGGTGCATGACTGCCCGTTGGCGTTCTTCGTGGAGGAACTTCATGATGATCGGGGCCACGGCTTCTGCCCGTGTAATCAGGAACAGGTGGCCATCGTCGATTATGTGTAGCTCGGCGTTGGGAATTCGCCAGGCCAGCAAACGCATGTTGATCAGCGGGATCAGTGGGTCGTCGTCGCCTGCCAGTACCAGCGTGGGCTGGCTGATCTTGTGCAGCCAGTGAATGCTGGTCCAGCCAAGCCCCGCGAACAGTTGCCAGTAGTAGCCCATCTTGCCGCCGGAGCGAACCTTGGCGGCATGGTGCATGGCCAGTTCAGGGTCGCGGCGAAAACCGCCGCCGTAGATCAACGGTGCGATGCGGATTACATGGGAAGGCTGCACGTAGCGCCGGGGACTGGCCATCATCCACAACACCTTGGGCTTGCCTGGCACCATCACCGCGCCCGCGGCAGTCGCCGCCAGCACCAGTTTCTTGCAGCGCTCGGGGTAGTCATGAGCGAATTGCTGGGCAAGCGCTCCGCCCCAGGACACTCCGATGACGTTGACTTGGCCATAGTCGAGGTAGTCGAGCATGCGTGCAGTAAGCTTGGCCAAGCCGGGAAAGCGATAGGGGTGGCGTGGGGTCGACGAACCCCCGACGCCGGGCACATCGAAGGCGATGACTTCCAGGTCTGGGTCCAGGGCCTCGATGAACGGAAACACCAGTTCCAGGTTGGCACCGATGCCATTGAATATCAGCAACGGCGTCAAGTGCGGCTTGCCTGGTCGGACGGCGGTGCGGATGGACTGGTTGTCCAGCTCGACAGTCCTGAATATGTAAGGTTGCGGCATGCGCGTGACTCTGTGGTGAAAGTAGCGCCGTGGCTCACCGCTCGGTGGCCACGGCTGTGCAACTTAACGTTCGTGGACGTAGGTGCCTGGCGATGCCTCCCCGGCAGCGTAGGTGCGGTTGCCAAGGCGCGTCGGTGCTTTCTTGAGCTCGCCTGCACGCTCGCCCAGCCAGCTTTGCCAGTGCAGCCACCAGGAGTCGGCGTGCTTGGTGGCGTTTTCCTGCCAGGCCAGTGGGTCGCCGGGGCGGTCGGCACCGGTCATGAAGCGCGCCTTGGGGTTGCCCGGCGGGTTGAGAATGCTCTGGATATGGCCGCTGCTGGAAAGCACGAACTCGATCTTGCCACCGAACAGATGCGCCGAGCGGTAGCATGACTGCCATGGCGTGATGTGGTCGGCAGTACCGGCAAGGCTATAGATATCGCATTTGACCTGTTTCAGGTCGATGGCTGTGCCGCACACTTCCAGCGCGTCGGGGCGGGTCAGCGGGTTGTTCTTGAACATCTCGATGAGGTCGCCGTGGAAGGCGGCCGGCAGGCGCGTGGTGTCGTTGTTCCAGAACAGGATGTCGAACACCGGTGGCTCGTTGCCCAGCAGGTAGTTGTTGACCCAGTAGTTCCAGATCAGGTCGTTGGGGCGCATCCAGGCGAAGACCTTGGCCATGTCGCTGCCTTCGAGCACGCCGGCCTGGTAGGAGTGGCGCTTGGCCGACTCGAGGGTCTGCTCGTCGACGAACAGCGCGACCTGGTTGTCCACCGTGGTGTCCAGCACACTGACCAGCAAGGTCAGGGCATTGACCTTCTTCTCACCCAGTGCGGCGTAGTGCCCGACCAGCGCGGTGCAGGTGATGCCGCCGGAGCAGGCGCCGAGCATGTTCAGGTCCTTGCTGCCGGTGATCGACAGCACGGCGTCCACCGCCTCCTTGAGCGCATCGATGTAGGTCGACAGGCCCCATTCGCGCTGGGCCTTGGTCGGGTTGCGCCAGCTGATGATGAATGTCTGCTGCTGGGAGCGCAGGCAGAAGCGTGCCAGGCTCTTTTCCGGGCTCAGGTCGAAGACATAGAACTTGTTGATCTGCGGCGGTACCACCAGCAGCGGGCGACTGTGCACCTGTTCGGTGATCGGGCTGTACTGGATCAGCTCCAGCACGTCGTTGCGGTACACCACCGCCCCCTCGCTGGTGCCGAGGTTCTTGCCGACTTCGAACGCCTTCATGTTCACCTGGCTGGGCATGCCGCCATTGTGCACGAGGTCCTTGGCCAGATTGGACAGGCCATCGAGCAGGCTCTTGCCGCCGGTTTCGAAGAAGCGTTTGACTGCTGCCGGGTTGGACAGGGTATTGGTCGGCGCCATCGCTTCGGTCATCAGGTTGATGACGAACTGGCCGCGACTGATGTCTTGCGGGGACAGGTCGCTTTCACCGATCCAGTCGTGCAGCTCCTTGCGCCAGGCCAGGTAGGTCTGCAGGTAACGACGGTACAGTGGGTTGTTGCTCCAGGCCGGATCGGTGAAGCGACGGTCGTCGTTCTCGGGTTTCAGGGCGGACTTGCCCAGCAACACGTTTTTCAATTCCAGGCCGAAATGCGCCACGTGCTTGGCACTGTGCAGGGGTTGGCGCACCGCCTGGCGCAGTACGGTACGAGCAGAGCTCAGCAGGTCCTTGCGGCGAATGCCGATGACCGGGTTCAACCCCAGGGTGTTTTCCGAGGCTTGCCGCTGCAACTCATCGTTGTTCTTGTTACTCATCTACGACGCTCCGTTGTCCTGAGACGCGTACCGGTTTTCCGTGACAGGTGCACGGACGACAGCCCGGTACTACTACTCGGTTGACCAGTGATAAGGAACAGCGGTACTGCGACCGGGTGCGTGTCGGTGATGAGCTGCGGGGATTCTGCGTGTGAAGACAGCCTGCTTTCGCTCGCGACCTCTACAACAACCAGCCTCTCCCCCGAACGCATGAATAGCGATGCAGGGAACTTGCCAGCTCCATTGGTTACCCGACTTTCATGTAATGCGCAAGACAACCCGTAGCGGGTCGTCACTAAGGCATTCAAGCAGATGAGATTAGAAAATGCGCTCTAATGCGTGCGGCCATTGAGCTAGAGCATCAGCTTGACGACGGATTCCGAGGGATCGCGGGATTTTCCGGCCTTGTGCAGTTCATCCAGGTACTCGGCCCAGAGTTGTTCCTGGCGCAGGCACAGTTGCTCGAGGTACTCCCAAGTGAACAAACCGCTGTCATGCCCGTCGTCGAAGGTCAATTTCAGTGCATATTGACCCGCCGGTTCCAAACCGACCAGACCGACGTTGATCTTGCCAAATTGCAAGATGGGATTGCCGTGGCCCTGGACCTCGGCGGAGGGGGAGTGCACCCGCAGGAATTCGGCAGGCAGGTGGTAGACCTCGTCGGGGCCGTAGGTGAGGCTGAGGGTTTTCGAAGCTTTGTGCAGGTTGATGGCGGTGGGCAGGCGGGCCATGGGGCGAATCTCTCGGACGCGGATATCGCTAGCTTCCAGCTTCCGCTGCAGGGATTCAAGGGCCCATTCGCGGCTAAACCCACCGCCACAGGCTCACGGGTGATCCTATGGCGGCGGGTTTAGCCTTGATGCAGTTGCCAGTCTTACAGGATGTAGCGCGACAGGTCTTCGTTCTGCGCCAGCTCACCCAGGTGGCCATTGACGTAAGCTGCGTCGATCTTGATCGGCGTCTCGTCATGGGCGCTGGCCAGATCGCCGGCACTGAACGACACCTCTTCGAGCAGGCGCTCGAGCAGGGTGTGCAGGCGACGGGCACCGATGTTCTCGGTCTTCTCGTTGACTTGGTAGGCGATCTCGGCCAGGCGCTTGATGCCGTCGGCGGCGAACTCGATGTTCAGGCCTTCGGTTTTCAGCAGCGCGGCGTACTGCTCGGTCAGCGATGCGTGCGGCTCTTGCAGGATGCGCTCGAAGTCTTCCGGGGTCAGCGCCTTGAGCTCCACGCGGATCGGCAGACGGCCTTGCAGCTCGGGCACCAGGTCGCTTGGCTTGCTCAGGTGGAACGCACCTGAGGCAATGAACAGGATGTGGTCGGTCTTGACCATGCCCAGCTTGGTATTGACGGTGCAGCCTTCGATCAGCGGCAGCAGGTCGCGCTGCACGCCTTCACGGGACACATCGGCACCGCCGACGTTGCCACGCTTGGCCACCTTGTCGATTTCGTCGATGAACACGATGCCGTGCTGTTCGACCGCTTCCAGAGCCTTGGCCTTGAGCTCTTCCTCGTTGACCAGGCGGCTCGCCTCTTCGTCGCGCACCATCTTAAGCGCTTCCTTGACCTTGAGCTTGCGCGACTTGCGCTTGCCCTTGCCCATGTTGGCGAACAGGCTTTGCAGCTGGTTGGTCATCTCTTCCATGCCCGGCGGCGCGGCGATTTCGACGCCCATGGAGTCAGCCACTTCGATCTCGATTTCCTTGTCGTCCAGCTGGCCTTCGCGCAGGCGCTTGCGGAACAGCTGGCGGGTGTTGGAGTCGGTGCTGGTCTGTGCGGCCTCTTCGGCGAAGCTGCTGACACGGGCTTGCGGCAGCAGTGCGTCGAGGATGCGATCTTCGGCAGCGTCTTCGGCGCGGTGGCGCACGCGGATGATCTCTTGCTCGCGCAGCATCTTCAGGGCGGCATCGGCCAAGTCGCGGATGATCGATTCGACATCGCGGCCCACATAGCCCACCTCGGTGAACTTGGTAGCTTCGACCTTGAGGAACGGCGCGTTGGCCAGCTTGGCCAGTCGGCGGGCGATTTCGGTCTTGCCGACGCCGGTAGGGCCGATCATCAGGATGTTCTTCGGGGTTACCTCGGCGCGCAGCTCGGCGGGCAGCTGCATGCGCCGCCAGCGGTTGCGCAGGGCGATCGCCACGGCGCGCTTGGCGTCGTCCTGGCCGATGATGTGGCGGTTGAGTTCGTGGACGATCTCGCGGGGGGTCATGGACATGGTCAAAACGGTCCTTGGGCGGAGTGGTTCAGTGTGGAAAAGCCCCATCACCGGGAGGGGGCGCCAGAACAACTGATTACTCGGCCAGGTCCTGCTCCTCGATGGTCAGGTTATGGTTGGTGAACACGCAGATGTCGGCGGCGATGTTCAGGGCGGATTCGGCGATCTCGCGCGCCGAAAGGTCGGTCTTGTCCAGCAGGGCGCGGGCTGCGGCCTGGGCGTAGGCGCCGCCGGAACCCATGGCGATCAGGCCATCTTCGGGTTCGACTACGTCGCCGTTGCCGGTGATGATCAGGGAGGCGTCCTTGTTGGCGACGGCCAGCATGGCTTCCAGGCGGCTCAGGGAGCGGTCGGTACGCCATTCCTTGGCCAGCTCGACGGCGGCGCGGATCAAATGGCCTTGGTGCTTTTCCAGCTGGCCTTCGAAGCGCTCGAACAGGGTGAAGGCGTCGGCAGTGGCGCCAGCGAAGCCCGCGATGACCTGTCCGTGGTACAGGCGGCGCACCTTCTTGGCATTGCCTTTCATCACGGTGTTGCCAAGGGATACCTGGCCGTCGCCGCCCATGACGACTTTGCCGTTACGGCGGACAGAAACGATGGTGGTCAAGGGGAGAGTCTCCACGCAGCGGGGCGAAAGTGCCTGATGCAGACTCATATGGGGGTGTGGGGAAGGATTTCAACCGCGGGGGATGAATGGTCAGGCTTGGCAGGTAGGCCTGTGTCGGATCATTCGCGGGTAAACCCGCTCCTACAGGTCTTGCGCTGCCCTTGAAAACAGCCGTGTCCCAGTAGAAGCGGGTTTGCCCGCGAATGTCTTGACTCAGGCCTCGTGGCAGAGGTGCCCATCGACCAAGGTATAACGCACCGCACCCGGCAGGCAGTGGCCGATGAACGGACAGTTCTCACCCCGGGAGAACCACTGTTCGCCAGCAACCGTCGACGCTTTGGGATCGAACAGCACCAGGTCGGCCGCGCCGCCTGCTTTGAGCTCACCGGCCGGCAGGCGCAGGGCTGCAGCCGGGCCACTGGTCAGGCGAGCCAGCAGGGTCGGCAGATCCAGCAGGCCGTCGTCAACCAGGGTCATGGCCAGTGGCAGCAAAAGCTCGACGCTGCTGATGCCTGGCTCGGTCGCGCCGAAGGGGGCCAGCTTGGCGTCACGTTCGTGGGGTTGGTGGTGGCTGGAGATCGCCTGGATCACCCCCGACTTGACCGCCTCGCGCAGGCCATCGCGGTCAGCGGCGGTGCGCAGCGGCGGTTGTACGTGGTACAGGCTGGAGAAATCTCGCAGCGATTCGTCGGTGAGAATCAACTGGTACAGTGCCACGTCAGCGGTCACCGGCAGCCCCAACTGCTGCGCCTGGGCGATCAGCCGGGCGCCGCGGGCGCTGGTGATCTGGGTGAAGTGCGCACGCACGCCGGTCTGCTCGACCAGCAGCAGGTTGCGCGCCAGGGCAACGGTCTCGGCGGTTTCCGGGATGCCCGGCAAGCCGAGGAAGCTTGCCATGGCGCCTTCGTGAGCCAGGCCGCCTTGGGCCAGGTCGCGGTCCTGGGAGTGGAACACCACTGTCAGGTCGAAGGTGGCGGCGTACTCCAAGGCACGAGCCAGGGTGCGGTTGTTGGGGATTTCCTTGAGGCCGTTGCCGAAGGCTACGCAACCGGTGTCGCGCAGGGCCACCAGCTCGGCCAGTTGCTCGCCTTCCAGGCCTTTGGTCAGGGCGCCGATGGGGTAGACCTTGCTGTTGCCTGCCTCGCGCGCGCGGTCGAGGATCAGTTCGGCCACCGCCGAAGTGTCCAGCACTGGGCGGGTTTGTGGCGGGCAGCACAGGCTGGTCACGCCGCCAGCCACGGCCGCACGGGTTTCACTGGCAATGTTGCCTTTGCGGCTGTAGCCCGGTTCGCGCAGCGAAACACCCAGGTCTACCAGGCCGGGCGCGGCGACCAGGCCGTCGGCCTGGATCGTGCGGCTGGCGCTGAAACCTGCCGGTGCCGCCCCGATGGCAGCGATGCGGCCACCGTCCAGGTGCAGGTCGGTGACCTGGTCCAGGCCAGTCTTGGGATCGATGACCCGGGCGCCGAGAATACTGATGGTCACTGGGCGTTCTCCTGGTCGAGTTGACGTTGCGCGTTCTGCCCGCTCATGGCCATGGACAGCACGGCCATGCGCACGGCGATGCCGTAGGTGACCTGATTGAGGATCACCGAGTGTTTGCCATCGGCCACTGCCGACTCGATTTCCACGCCGCGGTTGATCGGCCCCGGGTGCATGACGATGGCGTCGGGCTTGGCGGTGGCCAGACGAGCGGTGGTCAGGCCGAACAAACGGTAGAACTCGCCTTCGCTGGGCAGCAGGCCACCGGCCATGCGCTCGCGCTGAAGGCGCAGCATGATCACCACGTCGACATCCTTCAGGCCTTCGGCGAGGTCGGTGTAGACCTTCACGCCGTATTGCTCGATGCCGATCGGAATCAGGGTTTTCGGGCCGACCACGCGGATGTCCGGGCAGCCCAGGGCCTTGAGCGCCAGCATGTCGGAGCGGGCGACGCGCGAATGCAGGATATCGCCGACGATGGCCACCGAAAGGTTCTCGAAGCTGCCTTTGTGGCGGCGGATGGTGAGCATGTCGAGCATGCCCTGGGTGGGGTGTGCATGGCGGCCGTCACCGCCGTTGATCACCGCGACATCCGGGCAGACATGCTCGGCGATGAAGTGGGCGGCACCGGAGTCGGAGTGGCGTACGACGAACATGTCGGCGGCCATCGCTTCGAGGTTGCGCAGGGTGTCGAACAGGGTCTCGCCCTTGCTGGTCGAGGAGGTCGATACGTTGAGGCTGATCACGTCAGCCGACAGGCGTTGGGCAGCCAGTTCGAAGGTGGTGCGGGTTCGGGTGGAGTTCTCGAAGAACACGTTGCACACGGTCTTGCCGCGCAGCAAAGGAACTTTCTTGACGGCCCGGGCGCCGACTTCCAGGAAGGAGTCGGCAGTGTCGAGGATCTCGGTCAGCAGTTCGCGGGGCAAACCGTCGAGCGAGAGGAAGTGGCGCAGCTGGCCCTGATCATTGAGCTGCAGCGGGCGCTTGGCGTCGAGTGGCGTCATCGCGGGGGACTCTTAAAGGGCGGAAGCGGTGGCGAGGTCCTGGCGCTCGAGTGCGAGCGGTGCGGGTCCGGTCAATTTTACCCGCTCATTGGGGGCCAGCGACAGGGTGGCACCGAGCACGTTCGGGCGGATCGGCAGTTCACCGGCGTCGAGATCGACCAGGCAGACCAGTGTCACGCTGGCCGGGCGGCCGTAGTCGAACAGTTCGTTGAGGGCGGCGCGGATGGTGCGGCCGCTCATCAGCACGTCATCGATCAGCACCAGATGCTGGCCTTCGACCTCGAACGGCAGCTCGGACGGCCGCACCTGCGGATGCAGGCCGTTCTGGCTGAAGTCGTCACGGTAGAACGAGACATCCAGGGTCCCCAGTGGGCTGCTATCACCCATTTCCTGCTGCAGGGCCTGGGCTACCCAGACACCGCCCGTGCGGATGCCGATGAAGCGGGGTTCGGTAATGGCGCGGCGGGCCAGATGGGCGCGAAGATCGACAGCCATCTGCCGGATCAGCTCGGCGGGGTTGGGTAGGCTCATTGCGTGCTCCTTGGGAGGGCGCCGGGTTGGCCCGGCGGCAAAGCGGATTTAAGTGTTGGCCTCCAGCCAGCCTTGCAGCAGCAGGGCAGCGGCGATGGCATCGACCGGGTTGTCGCGGTAGCTGCCGTGCCGGCCGCCACGGGCCATCTGCTCGCCTTTGGCTTCAAAGGTAGTCAGGCGTTCATCGTGGGTGTGCACGGGCAGGTTGAAGCGGCCATTGAGGCGGCGGGCAAACTTTTCAGCACGCTCGCTCATGTCGCTGGGCGTGCCGTCCATGTTCAGCGGCAGGCCGACGACGATGGCGTCGGGTTTCCATTCCTTGATCAGCTTCTCCACCTGGTTCCAGTCCGGTACGCCGTTCTGCGCCTTGAGCACACATAGCTCGCGGGCTTGTCCGGTGATCACTTGGCCCACTGCCACGCCAATTTGTTTACTGCCGTAGTCGAAGCCCAGCAGCAGGCGAAGTTCGGCCATCAGGCGTGGCCCGCCTGGCTGGTCAGCAGATTGAGGTTGATCCCCAGGCTGGCGGCGGCGGCATCAAGCCGCAGGTCGCTGGCCAGGCCAAAGATGATCTCGGGGTCGAAGGGGCAGTTGAGCCAGGCGTTGTCGGCCAGTTCGGCCTCCAGCTGGCCAGCTTCCCAGCCCGCGTAGCCCAGGGTGATTAGACTCTGTTTAGGGCCCACCCCGGCAGCGATGGCCAGCAGCACGTCCTGCGAAGTGGTCAGCGACAGGCCGTCGAGGGCGACGGTGGCCTGGAAGCTGCATTCGTTGGTGTGCAGGACGAACCCTCGGTCGGTCTGCACCGGGCCGCCTTGGTAGATCGGCACCTGCAAGGTGCTGGCCGGTGGCTCCTCGTCCGGGCGCAACTGCTCGAGAATGTCGGCCAGGTTCAGCTCCTGAGGTCGGTTGACCACCAGGCCCATGGCGCCATTGGCGTTATGCTCGACGATGTACGTGAGGGTCTGGGCAAAGTTCGGATCGGTCATGTGTGGCATGGCGATCAGGAACTGGTGCTTGAGGTAGCTCGGAGTGAGGGTTTTCATGGGAGATAGTGTGGCGCCAGGTGGCGAGACTGACAAGGTGCTCTGTATGTCGGGAGGTTTTTGGCGTTTGTGGGATTGAGCGCCGCTTGTGCGGCGCATCGCGAGCAAGGCTCGCTCCTACGGGGAGGGGCGGGTGCTAATTACGCTGGCGTGACCGGCCCGAACAAAGCGTAGGAGCGAGCCTTGCTCGCGATGCGCAGCGCGAGCGGCGCTCGATTCACGCCCCACCACAAGCCCCAGACCGTACCCTCTCGATCAATTACTGGACAGCCGGTCCCCACGGGCAAATCGCCAGGTCCGAATGATCTCCAGCCGATCGAACTCCGCCAGATCCCCGGTAAACGGCGCAAACGGCGCAGCCAGCCGCACGATTCGTTGCGCTGCCTGGTCCAATACTGGCTGTCCGGATGACTCCAGCACCAGCACCTCGTACAGCGAACCATCGCGGTTGATCGACACCATCATCCGCAAGTTGCCGTAGATCTGCTGCCGGCGCGCCTCTTCGGGGTAGTTGAGGTTGCCCACCCGTTCGACCTTTTTGCGCCACTCCTCTTTGTACCAGGCGCCCTTGTCGCGCATGGTCGAGGCCGCGTTGAGCCGGTGGATGCGCGGGCGTTTGGCATACAGCTGCTGCTCGTGGGACAACTCGGCCTCGAGGCTGGCGATCTGGCTGGACAATTGCGAGCTGTCGAAGTCCGGTGCGGGCACCGCAGGCTTGGGCTGCGGTTTGCTCTCCTTGGGCTTGGGCTCGACCTTCTGCGGTTTGGGCGCCTTGGTGGCCACTGCGGATTTTTGCGGCGCCGGTGGTGGCTCCACGTCAGGCTTCGCCGCTGGAGGAGGGGTGACCTTGTTGATCTTGCTGTCCTGGAACGGTGCAACCTCGGTGGTCTTCGGGACCGCCTTTTTGTCCAGGGTACCGCTGCCTTGCTGGTCGTTCTGTGCCTGGAAGTCGGCCTTCTCCGGCGGCTTCTCGCTCTTGAAGGTGGCCAGGGTGATGTCCATGGTGTGACGGATCTGCGCCGGTTCGACGGCGCTGAAGCCCACACCAAGGATCAGCGCCAGGTGAACCAGGGCAGCCAGGAACAGGGTGAAGCCAAGCCGGTCCACCGGGCGAACGCGGGGTGGCAGCAGGTCGGCGGGGATGTCGGCAGGCAGCGTCATCAGGTATCCAGCAACCGCGGGGCGGGGCAGCAGGTCAGTTGTAAAGGACCGGCATCATACCCCACTCCGCGTATTTGCCGCGTGTCGGCGGTCAGCGCGTCTTCAACTGGCGATCAATGGCGTCCATCAGCTTGCCGCCGATGTCCGTGTTGTAGGCCGCATCGATCTCGCGGATGCAGGTCGGGCTGGTGACGTTGATTTCGGTCAGGTAGTCGCCGATCACATCCAGGCCGACGAACAGTAGGCCCTTCTCTCGAAGGGTCGGGCCCACCTGGGCGGCGATCCAGCGGTCGCGCTCGGTCAGCGGGCGGGCTTCGCCACGGCCGCCGGCGGCCAGGTTGCCACGGGTTTCGCCACTGGCCGGAATGCGCGCCAGGCAATAGTCGACCGGCTCGCCGTCGATCATCAGGATGCGCTTGTCGCCGTCCTTGATCTGGGGCAGGTAGGCCTGGGCCATGATCTGCTGGCCGCCGTGCTGGGTCAGGGTCTCGAGGATCACCGAGAGATTGGGGTCGCCCGGGCGGTGGCGGAATACCGAAGTGCCGCCCATGCCATCCAGCGGCTTGAGGATCACGTCGCCATGGGTGGCCGCGAATTTGCGCAGGATGTCGGCGCGACGGCTGACCAGGGTCGGGGCCATGCACTGCGGGAATTGCGTGGCAAAGAGCTTTTCGTTGCAGTCGCGCAGGCTTTGCGGGCGGTTGACCACCAGCAGGCCGTCACGCTCGGCCTGCTCCAGCAGGTAGGTGCTGTAGACGAACTCCATGTCGAAGGGTGGGTCCTTGCGCATCAGCACCACGTCCAGATCGGTCAGCGCGCTGTCCTGCTCCTCACCCAGCTCGAACCAGCGGGCCGGGTCGGCGAATACCTTCAGTGGGCGCATCTGCGCACGGGCCTGGCCAGCACCCAGGTACAGGTCACGCTGTTCCATGTAGAACAGGCTCCAGCCACGGGCCTGGGCGGCCAGCAGCATGGCCAGCGAACTGTCCTTCTTGTAGGAGATGGACGCGATGGGGTCCATGACAATGCCGAGGCGAACGCTCATGGGGTGGTTCCTCTTGGCGGCCCGAGGCCGCGATGGATCGAAAGAAAAGTGGCTCAGGGTGGCGCCGGGAACGCGGCTGGTCAAGGGGCGCGGCAGATGGAATGGCCTTGCGGAGTATGCTAAAAGTGCAGCTGCAAGCACTTTGTGGCGTCTGTGTCGCAGCGGGCGCACAGCCCATCGCCGGCAAGCCTGCGCTCACCGTGTAGGCGCCGGCTTGCCGGCGATGGCCGCACCACTTGCAGCTAACTTCCACTGGTAGGCATTTATGGAACAACCCCTGAAGGTGATGGTGATCGACGATTCACGCACGATCCGCCGCACCGCGCAGATGTTGCTCGGCGAAGCGGGCTGCGAGGTGATCACCGCCAGCGACGGCTTCGATGCCCTGGTCAAGATCGTCGACCACCAACCGCAGATCATCTTCGTCGATGTGTTGATGCCGCGTCTGGACGGGTATCAGACCTGCGCCGTGATCAAGCACAACAGCGCCTACAGGGACATCCCGGTCATTCTGCTGTCGTCCCGCGATGGCCTGTTCGACAAGGCTCGCGGCCGGGTGGTCGGCTCGGACCAGTTCCTGACCAAACCCTTCAGCAAGGAAGAGCTGCTCGACGCGATCAGGGCGCATGTCCCTGGTTTCGCCGCGCCCGAACAACACGCACCCTGATCGCGCCCGCCATGGCGCCGTTTTCATTGTCCTGATGGGGAACCAGCATGGCCCGAGTTCTGATTGTCGACGATTCGCCGACAGAGATGTACCGATTGACCGAGTGGCTTGAAAAACGCGGCTACCAGGTGCTCAAGGCCAACAACGGTGCCGATGGTGTCGCCTTGGCCCGCCAGGAAAAGCCCGACGCGGTGCTGATGGACATCGTCATGCCAGGCATGAATGGTTTCCAGGCTACCCGGCAGCTCAGCAAGGACCCGGAAACCAGCGCCATCCCGGTGATCGTGGTCACCACCAAGGACCAGGAAACCGACCGCATCTGGGCCACGCGCCAGGGCGCCCGTGACTTCCTGACCAAGCCCGTGGAAGAAGACGCACTGATCGCCAAGCTCAAAGAGGTGCTGGGCGCTTGACCACCCGTCCGCAAGGCGCGTCGCTCACCGCTTTCGAGCTGTTGCTGGACATAGACCGGCGCTGCCGTTTGCTGGTGGCTGACCAGCCACCGCAGGATACCCGCCTGCAACAGTGGAGCGGCATCGGCTTTCGCATTGCCGGACAATGGTTCGTAGCACCCATGGGCGAAGTCGCCGAAGTGCTGCGTGAGCCGCGCAGCAGTCGGGTGCCGGGCGTGCAGCCGTGGGTATGCGGTGTGGCCAATCTGCGTGGCCGGTTGCTGCCGGTCATGGACCTGAGCAGCTTTTTCGGCCTCGGCCCGGCGGCTCCGGGCAAGCAGCGTCGGGTCCTGGTGCTGGACCACGAAGACCTCTTCGTTGGGCTGTTGGTCGACGAGGTGCTGGGCCTGCAGCACTTCGCCTTGAGCAGCCTTGAACTGTCGCCGCCCCAGCCGTTGCTGCGTGCTGCGACGCGTTTCGTCCAGGGGCATTTCCCCCGCGAGCGCAACTGGGCGATTTTCAGCCCCTTCGCCCTGGCCCAGGCCCCGGGCTTTCTCGATGTGGCGTTATAGGACCTTCGAACGTGAACAAGCCGGCCACCAGTGTCACTCCGCCCCCAGTGACCCAGCGCACGCGCAGCAGCGCGCAGATCACCGTGTTGTTCGTGGTGTTGATTCTGTCGATCATCCTGCTGTTCGCCAATTTCGCCTACCTCAACACCCAGTCCAACCACGACAAGCAGTACATTGGTCATGCTGGCGAGTTGCGCGTGCTGTCCCAACGCATCGCCAAGAACGCCACCGAGGCGGCCGCCGGCAAGGCCCTGGCTTTCAAGCTGCTGTCCGATGCACGCAACGACTTCGAGCGGCGCTGGAGCTACCTGCGCGAAGGTGACAGGTCCACTGGCTTGCCTGCAGCGCCTGTCGCGGTGCGCGACGAGATGGAGGCGGTGCGCCAGGACTGGGAAAACCTGCGCAAGAACACCGATACCATCCTGGCCAGCGAGCAGACCGTGTTGTCGCTGCACCAGGTAGCGGCAACCCTGGCTGAGACCGTGCCGCAGTTGCAGGTCGAGTACGAAAAAGTCGTGGAGATCCTGCTGCAGAGCGGCGCCCCGGCCAACCAGGTGGTGGTCGCCCAGCGCCAGTTGTTGCTGGCCGAACGTATTCTCGGTTCGGTCAACACGGTGTTGGCGGGTGATGACACGGCCGCCCAGGCTGCCGACGCCTTTGGTCGCGATGCCAGCCGGTTCGGGCAGGTGCTCGAAGGCATGCTCGGGGGCAACCCGGCGATTCAGGTCACGCGCGTGGAGGACGCCGATGCGCGGGCGCGGTTGGCCGAAATTGCCGAGCTGTTCCAGTTCGTGGCCGGTTCGGTGGACGAAATTCTTGAAACTTCGCCCGAGCTGTTCCGCGTGCGCGAGGCTGCCAGCAACATCTTCAGCCTCTCGCAAACTTTGCTGGACGAGGCCTCGCACCTGGCCAACAGCTTCGAGAACCTGGCCAGTGGGCGGACCCTCGACACCGTCGGCGGTTACGTGCTGGGTCTGCTTGCACTGGCCTCGATCATCCTGATCGGCCTGGTGATGGTGCGGACAACGCATCGGCAGTTGCAGGAAACAGCAGAAAAGAACGAGCGCAACCAGCAGGCGATCATGCGCCTGCTCGATGAGATCGAAGAACTGGCCGACGGCGACCTGACCGTGACGGTGTCGGTGACCGAGGACTTTACCGGCGCCATCGCCGACTCGATCAACTATTCCGTGGACCAGCTCCGCGATCTGGTCGCGACCATCAACCACAGCGCCGAACAGGTCGCCGCGGCGGTGCAGGACACCCAGAACACCGCGCGCCAGCTGGCCAAGGCTTCGGAGCATCAGGCCGAGCAGATCAGCGAGGCGTCGCTGGCGGTGGGCGACATGGTCGAGTCGATCGACCGGGTATCGGCCCATGCCTACGAGTCGGCCAAGGTAGCCGAACGGTCGGTGGCCATCGCCAACAAAGGCAATGAGGTGGTGCACAACACCATCAACGGCATGGACAACATCCGCGAGCAGATCCAGGACACCGCCAAGCGGATCAAGCGGCTTGGCGAGTCCTCCCAGGAGATCGGTGATATCGTCAGCCTGATCGACGACATTGCCGACCAGACCAACATCCTTGCCCTTAACGCGGCAATCCAGGCATCGCTGGCGGGCGAAGCCGGTCGCGGCTTTGCCGTGGTCGCCGACGAGGTGCAGCGCCTGGCGGAGCGCTCCTCCTCGGCAACGCGGCAGATCGAGGCCTTGGTACGCACCATTCAGGCCGATACCAACGAAGCGGTCATCTCGATGGAACAGACCACCGCCGAAGTGGTGCGCGGCGCGCGCCTGGCGCAGGATGCCGGGGTAGCACTGGCTGAGATCGAAGGCGTGTCGCAGAACCTTGCCGAGCTGATCCACAGCATTTCCGATGCCGCCCAGTTGCAGACGTCGTCGGCTGGTCAGATTTCCCACACCATGGCGGTGATCCAGCAAATTACCGCGCAGACCTCCGCAGGCTCTGGGGCGACCGCCGACAGTATCCGCCACCTGGCTCGCATGGCCAGCGAGATGCGTCGCTCGGTGTCCGGCTTCACCTTGCCGGCACCTGCCGAGCCACGCTGAGGAGTTGTCCATGGCGTCTGCCGCAGTCACCCCCGAACGTCACGATACGGTTGCCCTGGCCTGGACCAAGGCAGCCATCCTCGATTGCCTTGGTCAGGCCCGCCAGGCGCTGGAGCGCTTTGCTGGGGAACCGGGCGACCTGTCGATACTGGCGTTCGTCGTCGATAACCTGCACCAGGTTCATGGTTGCTTGCGCATGCTTGAATTGCGGGGCGCGGCCCACCTGGCTGAAGAATTGGAGCTACTGGCCAGGGCCTTGGCCGAAGGCCAGGTCAGCCCACGAGGAGAGTGCCTGGGCGCGGTGTTCCGGGGCCTGGAGCAGTTGCCCTCCTATCTGGAGCGGTTGCGCGGTGCGCGCCACGACTTGCCCTTGGTGATGTTGCCCTTGCTCAACCAACTGCGCACCTGCCGTGGTGTAGGCCCGCTGGCCCAAGGCAGCCTGATCGGCGGCGCCGCCGAGCGCTTCGCCGGGGCCGACGACCTCGCCAACCTCGACCTGTCGCTGGGCAACTGGCGCGAGCAGATGCAGGCGGGGCCAGGGCGCGATGCCCTGCGCTCGGTGGTGACGGCGTTGTGCGATGACCTGATGCGCATCAAAGAGCGCCTGGACCATTTCGTGCGTGGCGACCGTCAGCACAGCGAGCAACTGGAAGACTTGCTGGCGCCCCTGCGCCATGTCGCGGACACCTTGGCGGTGTTAGGTTTCCAGCAACCACGACGGGTGATCATCGACCAGGTTCTGGCCCTGCAGGCACTGGCGCTCGGCGAGCGTGCAGCGGATGACGCCGTGCTGATGGATGTGGCGGGCGCGTTGCTGTACGTCGAAGCCACCCTCAACGGCATGGTCGGGCCGCTGGAGGAAGGCGGCCAGGGCGGGCTGCCTGGCTCGGACCTGGCCGAAATCCGACAGCTGGTGCTGAGCGAGTCGCTGTCAGTGGTGCAGCAGGCCAAGGACCTGATCGGTGACTGCCTGGAATCCGGCTGGCCCCGGCAACGTCTGCAGCCCCTGCCAGGCTTGCTGCAGCAGGTGCGCGGCGCGTTGTCGATGCTCATGCTGCCGGTTGCCGCCGAGGTGTTTGCCGGCTGCGCAAGTTACGTCCAGGGGTGGTTGCAGCACCTGGACGTCGAACCGCCAGCGGACGAGCTCTCGCACCTGGCCGAAGCACTGAGCGCTGCTGAGTGCTACTTGCAATGGCGGGTGGCCGATCCATTGGCCGATGGCCAGCCCTTCATCGACATGGCCCGTGCCAGCCTGGCGGCATTGGGGGTGCAATGCACGCTGGTCGAGACTGGCGCCGACTCGTCGGCGGGAAGCGACGGCATCGACGACGAACTGCGCCAGGTGTTCCTTGAGGAAGCCGGCGAATTGCTGCCGGACATCGAACGGCATTGGTTGCGCTGGCGGGCCGACAACCACCTGCGTGAAGCCTTGATCGAAGTGCGCCGCGCCCTGCACACGCTCAAGGGCAGTGGGCGCATGGTGCATGCCGAGGCGGTAGCGGAGCTGGCCTGGGGCGCCGAGCATTTGCTCAACCGCGTGCTGGAAGGGCGCATCGCGCTGGTGCCGGAGGCCGTGGTGACGTTGCAGCGGGTATTCGTTCACCTGCCCGACCTGCTGGCCGACTTTGCGGCAGGGCAGTTGCCACAACTGACCGAAATCGAACAGCTGGCGAGTCACCTGCACGTGCTGGCCGAGAACGATGCACCTGCCAGCACCGAGGTCGAGGGTCTCGACCCGCAACTACTGGACATTTTCCGCAACGAGGCACAGGGGCACCTGGCTTGCCTGGACAGCTTCCTGCAGGAGGCGGCCGGCCACGACACCCCCGTGAGCGATGCCCTGCAGCGTGCCTTGCATACCTTGAAAGGCAGCGCGGCCATGGCGGGTGTCATGCCGATCGCCGAGCTGGCCACCGCATTCGACCGGCTGGTTCGTGAATACAAGGGGCATCAGTTGCCGCTGCAAGTCGCCGAGCTGCAATGGCTGGAAGCAGCGCGCACCTTGTTCCACCTTGGCCTGGCCCAGCTCGGCAGTACGCCGCTGGCGGCCATTGCCGGTGCGGCGCAATTGATAGAGCAGGTCGGGCAAAGGGTGGACGAGCGCCTGGCCACGCTGCATGAAGACCCCCAGCATGGGCGTCGAAGCAAACGGGATCCGCAATTGATCGCCAGTTTCCTGGGGCAAGGCATGGACATCCTGCTCGATGCCGAGTCGCTGCTTTCACGCTGGCAGGAGCACCCCGGCCAGCGGCAGGAACTGGACACCCTGCTGGATGAACTGACCACCCTCGGTCACGGCGCGCACTTGGCGGACCTGTGGCAGATGGATGATGTCTGCGAGGCGCTGCTGGATCTTTACGGGGCAGTGGAAGAGGGCAGCCTGGTTGCGGATGCGCGCTTCTTCGCCCAGGCCCAGCAGGCCCACGAGGCGCTGCTGGACATGCTCGACGAAGTGGCGGCGGGGCAGGAGGTCACGGCCAGGCCGGAGCGGATCGATGCGTTGCGCAGCCTGCTGGCCGAGGCCCTGGCACCGGATGCCACCGGCCTGGTGGGCCGCGATTCGGTCAAGCCTCTGCCGCCCGCCGTGGACCTTGAAGACCCGGCGTTGGCGCAACTGTTCCTCGAAGAGGCGCGGGACATCCTCGACAGTGCCGACCAGGCCTTGGAGCAATGGGGTCAGGAACCGGACAATCTTTCCACGCTCTCGTCCCTGCAACACGACATGCAGACCCTCAAGGGGGCTGCACAAATGGCTGCGGTCGGCGCGGTCGAGCGGCTGGCCCAGGAGCTTGGCCTTTTTTACGAGGCCCTGGTCGACCGCCGTCTTGGCTCAAGTACCGGGTTGATCGCTTTGCTACGGCGGGGCCACGCGGCCCTGGGCGAGATGCTCGACACTTTGCGCCAGGGCCAGCCGCCGTCTTCGGCGGTCGACTTGTTGGGCGAAATGCGCGAGGTGCGCCACGCGCCGCCACCGCCCAGCAGCGAGGCGATTGTGGAGGAGGCGGACAGCCCGGGCGACAAGGAACTGCTGGAAGTCTTCCTGGAAGAGAGCTCGGACATCGTCGAAAGTGCCGCCGAGGCCCTGGCGCGCTGGCAAGCCGACCCGCGCAGCAGCGTCGAGGTGGATAACCTGCTGCGTGACCTGCACACCCTCAAGGGCGGGGCACGCATGGTCGAAATCGCGGCCATCGGCGACCTGGCCCATGAGCTGGAGTTCCTCTACGAACTGCTGGCCGCCGGGCGTCTGCCACCCAGCCCGCCATTGTTCGCCTTGCTGCAAAACTGTCACGACCGCCTGGCGCACATGCTCGATGCCGTGCGCCTGGGTCAGCCGTTGCATGCAGCCACGGCGCTGATCGACTACATCCGTAACTTCAGCAGTGCGGCCCTGACCGACAGCGCTGCCGGCCAGGCCCCGGCCGACGCGACACCGGCCGAAGCGCCCGCCACGACGCCCGAGCGGGCAGCGGGCGATATGGTCAAGGTCGATGCCGAGTTGCTCGATGAGCTGGGTAACCTGGCCGGCGAGCATTCGGTGATTCGCGGGCGTATCGAGCAGCAGGTCAACGACGCGCAGTTCGCGTTGAACGAAATGGAAACCACGCTGGAGCGCATGCGCGATCAACTGCTGCGCCTGGACATCGAGACCCAGGGGCGGATTTCCAGCCGTCAGCAAATCGAGGGCGATGCCTACGACGACTTCGACCCGCTGGAAATGGACCGTCACTCCCAGTTGCAGCAGCTGTCGCGGGCACTGTTCGAGTCGGCCTCCGACTTGCTCGACCTCAAGGAAACCTTGGCTCAGCGCGCCCAGGAGGCCTACAGCCTGCTGCAGCAGCAGGCACGGGTAGCCAGCCAGTTGCAGGAAGGCCTGACCGCGACCCTGATGGTGCCGTTCGAGCGGCTGGTGCCGCGCTTGCAGCGAGTGGTACGGCAGGTGGCGACCGAGCTGGGCAAGCAGGTGGAGCTGGTGGTCGGCAATGCCGAGGGCGAACTGGATCGCAGCGTTCTGGAGCGCATGGTAGCGCCCCTGGAACATATGCTGCGCAATGCCGTGGACCATGGTCTGGAGTCGCGTGAGGCACGCCTGGCCGCTGGCAAGCCGGAGCAGGGCACCATTCACCTGAACCTGCTGCACGAAGGCGCCGACATCGTCATCGAAATGACCGACGATGGTGCCGGTGTGCCGTTGGAGGCGGTGCGGCGCAAAGCGATCAAGCGCGGGTTGCTGGACCCGCAAGCACAATTGAGCGATCACGAAATCCTGCAGTTCATCCTGCGCCCAGGTTTTTCCACGGCCGAGAAGATCACCCAGATTTCAGGGCGCGGACTGGGCATGGATGTGGTCCATGAAGAGGTCAAGCAGCTGGGCGGCTCGATGAGCATCGAGTCGGCCCAAGGCAAGGGCGCGCGTTTCCTGATTCGCTTGCCGTTCACGGTGTCGATCAACCGCGCTCTGATGGTGCACCTGGGGGAAGAGCAGTACGCCATTCCGCTCAATACCATCGAAGGTATCGTCCGCGTGCCGCCAGCGGAACTCGATGCCTGCTACCAACTGAGTTCGCCTCGCTATGTGTACGCCGGCCATGCCTACGAGCTGCGTTATCTTGGCGAGTTGCTGCAGGGCGTGCCGCGGCCCAGCTTGCTGGGCCAGAGCGTGCCCCTGCCGGTCTTGCTGGTTCATTCCCAGGAGCAATCGTTCGCCATCCAGGTCGACAGCCTGTCACCCAGCCGTGAGATCGTGGTGAAGAGTCTGGGCCCGCAGTTCGCCGCAGTGGCGGGGCTGTCCGGTGCGACCCTGCTCGGTGACGGCCGCGTGGTGCTGATTCTTGACCTGCTGGGCCAGCTGCGTGGTCAGCAACGGCGTCTGGCACGCCTGCCGGGAGGCAGCGATGCGCAGCGCCAGGCATTTGGCCCCGCGCCACGACGGGCGCTGCTGGTGATGGTGGTGGACGACTCGGTTACCGTGCGTAAGGTCACCAGCCGCCTGCTGGAGCGTCACGGCATGAGCGTGTTGACGGCCAAGGACGGTGTAGATGCCATGACCCAGCTCGAAGAGCATCGGCCCGATGTGCTGCTGCTGGATATCGAAATGCCGCGCATGGACGGTTTCGAGGTGGCCACCCGCATTCGCCGCGACGAGCGCCTCAAGGACCTGCCGATCATCATGATCACCTCGCGTACTGGGCAGAAGCACCGTGATCGGGCGATGGCCATCGGCGTCAACGAATACCTCGGCAAGCCTTATCAGGAGTCGGTCCTGTTGCAGAGCATCGCCCACTGGAGCCAGACCCATGCTTGAACTGATCGCAGGCCAGCGCAGCAGCCTGACCGGGTTGCTGCTGCCCCTGGGGGACCGCACCTTGGTATTGCCCAACGTTGCCGTGGCCGAGTTGCTTGGCCGACGTTCGCTGCCGTGCGAGCGCAACGCGCTGGCCTGGCACCTGGGCTGGATCGACTGGCGCCAGCAGCACTTGCCGTTGATCGGTTTCGAAGCGGCCTGCGGCGGCGAAACCCCCTGTGGCGAACGCGCGCGCATCGTCGTGCTCAATGCCTTGGGCGACACCGGGCTGCGTTACCTGGCGTTGTTGCTGCAGGACATTCCCCGTTCGTGCAAGCTCGACAGCCAGCTCAACTATGTGGATGTGGCGCTGGGCAGCCTGGAGCTGGCAGCGGTGCAGGTGGGCGAGCAGGTGGCGCGGGTGCCGGACCTGGTGGCGCTGGAGCGGTTGGTGCGTGACGCGCAACTGCAACCTGTCGCCAGTTAGCATGTGCTTTGGCTGGCCCCTACACACAGCGAGTTGTAGAAGCCGGCTTGCCGACGATAGAGTCGGAATCGACCAAGACAGGAACCCTGCCCACCTCAGGAGGTCTGTGTTTGCATGTATTACGGTGAACGCTTCAACGCCTGGACGCATCTGGTCGGTGCTGTGCTGGCCTGCATCGGCGCCATCTGGCTGATCGTGGTAGCGGGCCTGCAGGGCGACCCCTGGAAAATCGTCAGTTTCTCCATCTATGGCAGCACATTGCTGCTGCTTTACAGCATTTCCACTCTCTACCACAGCACTCGTGGACGGGCGAAAGTGATCATGCGCAAGCTCGATCATCTTTCGATCTACCTGCTGATCGCCGGCAGCTACACGCCATTCTGCCTGGTCAGCTTGCGGGGGCCTTGGGGCTGGAGCCTGTTTGGCGTGGTCTGGGGCCTGGCGGTGATTGGGATGCTGCAGGAAATCAAGCCGCGTTCCGAAGCTCGGATCCTGTCGATCGTCATCTACGCGGTGATGGGCTGGATCGTCCTGGTCGCGGTCGAACCGTTGTTGCGCAGCCTGGGTGGCGCCGGCTTCGCCTGGTTGGCGGCCGGCGGGGTGTTCTACACCGTGGGCATCATCTTCTTCGCCTTCGACAGTCGCTTCCGCCACTGGCATGGCATCTGGCACCTGTTCGTGATCGCCGGCAGCCTGATGCACTTCATCGCCGTGTCGTTCTACGTGCGTTAGAAGTCGCCCCACAACTGCTGTGCCACCGACAGCGCCACCACCGGTGCAGTTTCGGTGCGCAGCACCCGTGGGCCGAGCCGGGCGGCGTGGTAGCCGGCGGCTTTTGCCTGGTCGACTTCCGCTTCGCTCAGGCCGCCTTCAGGGCCAATCAGGAAGGCCAGGCGCGTCGGTTTGGCGTGGCGGGTCAGAGGCTCTGCTACCGGGTGCAATACCAGCTTGAGGTCGGCTTCGGTGCTATTGAGCCACTCGGCGAGGGTGACGGGAGGGTGAATGATCGGCAGGGTGGATCGGCCACATTGCTCGCAGGCGCTGATCGCCACCTGGCGCCAATGGGCCAGGCGCTTGTCGGCGCGCTCGTCCTTCAGGCGCACTTCACAGCGTTCGCTGACGATTGGGGTAATCTCGTTCGCCCCAAGCTCGGTGGCTTTCTGAATCGCCCAGTCCATGCGTTCGCCTCGGGACAAGCCCTGGCCGAGATGAATGTGCAGTGGCGATTCGGCCTGCCCAGGCAGAGCCTGGTCAAGGCTGACGCGTACGCTTTTCTTGCCCACCTCCAACAGTTGGCCGAGGTACTCCTGGCCGCTGCCGTCGAACAGTTGCACGGCATCGCCAGCCGCCATGCGCAGCACGCGGCCAATGTAGTGGGCCTGCGCTTCGGGCAGGTCGTGCTCGCCTGGGCTCAGGGGGGCGTCTATGAAGAAGCGGGACAGTCTCATGGTTCTGCTCGGAGTATTGAGGGTACGAATCTCCCGGTGGGAGCGGCGAAATGCGAGGTCAGCCCGGATCACGGAAGCCAGGGTGGAAATCAGCCGGCACCGCGACACTCACACTGTCGCGCGTGGCGATGTCGATACCTTCGCTGGCCACGTCGGCAAGGAAGTCGATCTGCTCAGGGGTGATCACGTACGGCGGCAGGAAGTACACCACGCTGCCCAGCGGGCGCAGCAGTGCGCCGCGTGTCAGGGCATGCTCGAACACTTTCAGGCCGCGACGCTCTTGCCAGGGGTAGGCGACCTTGCCGGCTTTGTCCTGGACCATCTCGATGGCCAAGGCCATGCCGGTCTGACGGATTTCCGCGACATGCGCGTGATCGGCCAGGTGCGCAGTGGCACTGGCCATGCGCTTGGCCAGGGCCTTGTTGGCTTCGATGACGTTGTCTTGCTCGAAGATGTCCAGGGTCGCAAGTGCCGCTGCGCAGGCCAACGGGTTACCGGTGTAGCTGTGCGAATGGAGGAAGGCCCGCAGGGTCGGGTAATCGTCGTAGAACGCCTGGTACACGGTGTCTGTGGTCAGGCACGCGGCCAACGGCAGGTAGCCGCCGGTAAGGGCCTTGGACAAACACAGGAAGTCCGGACGTATGCCAGCCTGTTCGCACGCGAACATCGTCCCGGTGCGGCCGAAGCCGACGGCGATCTCGTCGTGGATCAGGTGCACGCCATAGCGGTCGCAGGCTTCGCGCAGCAGTTTGAGGTAGACCGGGTGGTACATGCGCATGCCGCCGGCACCCTGGATCAGCGGTTCGATGATGACGGCCGAGAGGGTCTGGTGGTGCTCGGCCAGGGTTTGCTCCATGGCCGCGAACATGTTGCGCGAGTGCTCTTCCCAGCTCATGCCTTCCGGGCGCAGGTAGCAATCCGGGCTAGGCACCTTGATGGTATCGAGCAGCAGCGCCTTGTAGGTTTCGGTGAACAGTGGCACGTCGCCCACCGACATCGCGGCGATGGTCTCGCCGTGGTAGCTGTTGGTCAGAGTGACGAAGCGCTTTTTCGCCGGCTTGCCGATGTTCTGCCAGTAATGGAAGCTCATCTTCAACGCCACTTCGATGCACGATGAGCCGTTGTCGGCGTAGAACACCCGGTCGAGCCCGGCCGGTGTCATGGCGACCAAGCGCTCGGACAGCTCGATGACCGGCTGGTGGCTGAAACCGGCCAGGATGACGTGCTCCAGCTGGTCGACCTGGTCCTTGATGCGCTGGTTGATGCGTGGGTTGGCGTGACCGAATACGTTGACCCACCAACTGCTGACGGCGTCCAGGTAGCGCTTGCCTTCGAAGTCCTCGAGCCACACACCTTCGCCGCGCTTGATCGGGATCAGCGGCAGCTGCTCGTGGTCTTTCATCTGGGTGCAGGGGTGCCACAGGACCTTCAGGTCACGTTGCATCCACTGATCGTTGAGGCCCATCGGCGCTTCTCCTGGCATTGCAGCTTGGTTTGACCGCGTAAGCCTAAGCAATGCCGCCGGGCACGACAACCGCTGCCGTCAGATGGCGACAGGTGCGCGTCCAGGCCCGCTTGGGCAAGGTGCTGAAAATCGTGTGCTGGCGAGACGCAAAAACAAAAATGTCAGTTGGCAAAGGCACTTGATATCACTGAGCTGGCAGGGTCTGCAGACCTGACGTATTCTTAACGCATCTCCCTCGGGGCATCCCTGCCTCTCCCTATTCTGTTGCTTTTAACTCGGAGTTCGCCGATATGGCCGCTGCTTGGGTGCGCCTGTGCGCGTTGGTATTGATTGGTGTGTCCAGCGGTGCCGCGCTGGCAAAGGACAAGACACCCTCGGCAATCGTGGTGGGTGGCGGCCTGGCAGGCCTGACCGCCGCTTACGAGCTGCAGAACAAGGGCTGGCAGGTGACTCTGCTGGAAGCCAAGTCGGGCATGGGTGGTCGCTCGGGGCTGGCCACCAGCGAGTGGATCGGCAACAGCAAGGCCCAGCCGGTGCTGAACCAGTACCTGGACCGTTTCAAGCTTGAAACACTGCCCGCGCCAGAGTTCGTTCGTACCCCTGGCTACCTGATCGACGGCGAGTATTTCAGTGCCACGGACCTGGCCGCCAAGCAGCCGGCCACCGCCGAAGCCATCAAGCGCTACGAGAAGACGCTCGATGATCTGGCCCGCTCGATCGAGGACCCGCTGAACCCGCAGGCAACCAGCACCCTGTTCGCTCTGGACCAGATCAACGTCTCCACCTGGCTCGACAAGTTGCAGTTGCCGACCACTGCACGACAGTTGATCAACCAGCAGATCCGTACCCGCTATGACGAGCCGTCGCGTCTGTCGCTGCTCTACTTCGCACAGCAGAACCGTGTCTATCGTGGGGTCAGTGACCGCGATCTGCGCGCCGCCCGTCTGCCCGGGGGTAGCCCGGTCCTGGCGCAGGCTTTCGTCAAGCAGCTCAAGACCATCAAAACCAGCTCGCCGGTGACCTCCATCGTGCAGGACAAGGACGGCGTGACGGTCAAGGTCGGTAGCGTCGGCTATCAGGCGGACTACCTGGTGATGGCCGTGCCGCTGCGTGCCCTGGCCAAGATCCAGATGACCCCAGGCCTGGACAGCCAGCACCTGGCGGCCCTCAAGGGCACCAACTATGGCTGGCGCGACCAGCTGATGCTCAAGTTCAAGCAGCCTGTGTGGGAAAGCAAGGCCCGGATGTCGGGTGAAATCTTCAGCAACGCTGGCCTTGGCATGCTGTGGATCGAACCAGCGCTCAAGGGCGGTGCCAACGTCGTTATCAACTTGTCCGGCGACAATGCCCGCCTGTTGCAGGCATTTGGCGACAAGCAGATGGTCGACCAGGTACTGATCCGGTTGCACGCGTTCTATCCAAAGGCCCGTGGTTCGTTCTCTGGGTATGAACTCAAGCGCTACAGCACCGACGCCAACACTGGCGGCGCTTACTTGGCCTATGGCCCAGGCCAGATCAGCAAGTACTGGCGCCTGTGGGAGCGTCCGGTGCAACGCATTAGCTTCGCCGGCGAGCACACCGATGCATTGTACCCAGGCACTCTCGAAGGCGCCCTGCGCAGTGGTCAGCGTGCTGCCAGCCAGGTTCAGGACCTGCTGGCAGGCAAGTCGTTCGACCCGGCTAAAGCGGCGCCGGTGGCTGCAGCTGCGGCAACCGGTGCTGTAGCGGCCAAGAAGGAGGGTGGGTTCTTCTCGCGTCTGTTTGGCGGCGGCGAGAAACCCGAAACCAAACCAGCAGCCGTCGTGAAAACAGATGCGGTGGCTCCGGCCCCGGCCCCTGTCGCCACCCCTGCGCCGACCCCTGTAGCAGCGCCTGCGGTCGTGGCCAAGGAAGAGCCGGCCAAGCCTGCCGCTACCAAGGCCACCCCGGCCAAGCACGCCCCGGCGCACAAGCCGGCAGTCAAGCAGGCGCACAAACCTGTCGAGGCGAAGAAGGCTACGGTCAAATCGGAGCCGGTCAAGAAAGCGGTAAACAACACCCAAGCGAAAGCTGACTGAAGCCCGCGTACCGGCTCCTGCACGACCTGCAGGAGCCGGCCTGGCGGCGCTGAGTCCGGCACTGACAAGCGATCCCTCCCCGACTATTGTTAATGTTTCCTTAATAGGAAACGTTCACAATCGGCATCGGAATTTTCGATTAATCGAAGCAACTTTTTGTGCTTTTCTTCGATACGTTACGCGTTAGTCTGTGCACAGCTTTCACGGGGGAACACGTCGACATGCAACTGCGCAACTCACCCGCTCGTTACGGCGCGGTCAGCATCTTTTTGCACTGGGGCGTGGCCCTGGCGGTCTTCGGGCTTTTTGGCCTGGGCCTGTGGATGGTCGGTCTCGACTACTACAGCCCATGGCGCAAATCCGGCCCTGATCTGCACAAGAGTATCGGTCTGGTGCTACTGGTGGTGATGGTATTGCGTGTGGTTTGGCGCTTCATCAGCCCTCCGCCTCCAGCGCCGGCCAACCATGGGCCGCTGACGCGTGTAGCTGCCAAACTGGGCCATCTGGCACTGTACCTGGGGCTGTTCGCGGTGATGATCGCCGGTTACCTGATCTCCACCGCCGATGGCGTCGGTATTCCGGTGTTCGGCTTGTTCGAAGTGCCGGCTCTGATCAGTGATTTGCCCGACCAGGCCGATCTGGCTGGCGAGATTCATCTCTACCTGGCTTGGGCGCTGGTGATTTTCGCCGCCTTGCATGGCCTGGCAGCGCTGAAGCACCACTTCATCGACCGTGACGCGACCCTGACCCGCATGCTGGGCCGCAAAGCTTGATTCTCAACCTCAATTGCAAAGGAAAGAAAGGATGTTGAAAAAGACTTTTGCCGCTCTGGCGCTCGGTACCGCTCTGATCTCTGCTGGCCAGGCCATGGCCGCCGAGTACAAGATCGACAAGGAAGGCCAGCACGCGTTCGTCGACTGGAAGATCAGCCATCTGGGCTATAGCTTCATCCACGGCACCTTCAAGGACTTCGACGGTAACTTCACCTGGGACAGCGCCAAGCCTGAAGCCAGCAAGATCAATGTCGACCTGAAGACCGCCAGCCTGTGGTCCAACCATGCCGAGCGTGACAAGCACATCGCCAGTGCCGACTTCCTGGATGTGAAGAAGTATCCGCAAGCCAAGTTCGTCTCCACCAGCGTCAAGTCCACTGGTGCCAAGACCGCTGACGTGACTGGCGACCTGACCCTGCACGGCGTCACCAAGCCGGTCACCTTCAAGGCTGTGTTCAACGGCGAAGGCAAAGACCCATGGGGCGGTGAGCGTGCTGGTTTCAACGCCACCACCACGCTGAACCTGAATGACTTCGGAATCAAAGGCCCAGGCCCTACCTCGCAGACCCTTGACCTGGATATCAGCGTCGAAGGTGTGAAGCAGAAGTAATTCGCGCTAGCAATGAAAACGCCGCCCAATGGGCGGCGTTTTCATTTGTAGCCGAACGATCAGCGATTGCGGGTCAGCAGCGCAGGGCGCTCACCACGCGGCCGGCTCGGCAGCTCTTCCAGTTGTTCCGGCGTTGGGTAGCGGTCGAGCTTGGATTCCTTGCGGATGATCACCGGCTGATGCTGCGGTTCGCGCGGACTACGCACTGCCGGTTCCTGCCGTGTGTTGTCGCTGCGACCGGCCGAGCGGTTACGACCACCCGCGTTACCATCACGGCGCGCACCGCCACCTCCACCGCCATTGTTGTTGCGGGGCGGGCGTTTCTCGCCGCTGGCGCCGCGTTGCTGGCCGCCATTTCGGCCTTGGCCCTGGCTGCCGCCGTTGCTGCGCTGTCCCTGACCTTGCTGTTGACCCTGGCCTGCGGCGCCTGGGCGACGGTTGCGGCCCTGGTTCTTGGCGTTTTGGTAGGGGCTGACGTAGTCGGCACGGTTACCGAAGTTGTCGATCTCGTCATCCAGGAACTCTTCTGGATCACGGTCGGCAGGTACTTTCGGCACAGCGTTGGTGCTGGCCTGCTGCTGGCGAGGCTTCTTGTCGCGTTGCTTGCGCTGCTGTTGCTGGCGCTCGCCGGACTTCTCCTTGTCAGCGGGTTTGTCGGCGGCCTGTTGCTTGGCCTTGCCTTTGTCCTTTCCCTTGTCCTTGCGTCCGCCACTGCCTTCCTGGCCTGCTTCGCCACGGGCCTGCTGGTTGCGACCACCACGGCCATTGTGCTGTTGACGCTCACGGGTTTCTGGCTTCTCGGCTTCGACCTTGCTGGCATCGAAGCCCATCAGGTCGCCGTCCGGGATCTTCTGCTTGGTGACGCGCTCAATGCTCTTGAGCAGCTTCTCTTCATCAGGAGCGACCATCGAGATCGCTTCGCCCGAACGCCCGGCGCGGCCGGTGCGGCCGATACGGTGGACGTAGTCTTCCTCGACATTGGGCAGCTCGAAGTTGACCACATGGGGCAACTGGTCGATGTCCAGGCCGCGGGCGGCGATGTCGGTGGCGACCAGTACGCGAACACTGTTGGCCTTGAAGTCAGCCAATGCCTTGGTGCGGGCGTTCTGGCTCTTGTTGCCATGGATCGCCGCGGCGGTGAGGCCGTGCTTTTCCAGGTATTCGGCCAGGCGGTTGGCGCCATGCTTGGTACGGGTGAAGACCAGCACTTGTTCCCAGGCGCCGAGGGTGATCAGGTGAGCCAGCAGTGCGCGCTTGTGGCTGGCGGGCAGACGGTAGACGCGCTGTTCGATTCGCTCGACCGTGGTATTCGGTGGTGTGACCTCGATACGCTCCGGGTTGTGCAGGAGCTTATCGGCCAGGTCGGTGATGTCCTTGGAGAAGGTAGCCGAGAACAGCAGGTTCTGGCGCTTGGCCGGCAGGCGGGCAAGGACTTTCTTCACGTCATGGATGAAGCCCATGTCGAGCATGCGGTCGGCTTCGTCGAGCACCAGGATTTCCACATGGGACAGATCGACACTGCCTTGGCCTGCCAAGTCCAGCAAGCGACCCGGGCAGGCGACCAGGACATCGACGCCCTTGGCCATGGCCTGAATCTGCGGGTTCATGCCGACGCCACCGAAGATGCAGGCGCTGACCAGGGAAAGGTCACGGGCATAGACCTTGAAGCTGTCATGGACCTGGGCCGCCAATTCGCGGGTTGGCGTCAGAACCAGCACGCGAGGCTGGCGTGGGCCATGGCGTTGCGATTTGTCGGGGTGGCCACCCGGGAACAGGCGCTCGAGGATCGGCAGGGCAAAACCGCCAGTTTTGCCAGTACCTGTCTGGGCGGCGACCATCAGGTCGCGACCTTGCAACACGGCGGGAATGGCCCGCTGTTGCACCGGAGTCGGCTGGGTGTAGCCCGCTGCCTCGATAGCGCGGACAAGAGCCTCGGAGAGACCGAGGGAAGCAAAGGACATGGGCAATCCTGTTCTCGTGGGGGCTGGGCCCGTTGGGATATTCTGCCTGGCGCGACGGGCATCGGCGGGATGCGATCGCGTCCGGTCCAGCTGGGCTTTCACTGCGCATCCGGGCAGCGGAGGGCGAGCGCGAAGGGGCGTCGTTACCGATCAGGATGCCTGTTGCGAGGCCGAGCGTCCGGGCGTGAGCCGGGCGGGAAGGCCCGAGTATAACAGAGCTATCGCTGCGTGCTGCGTTCCTGCTGCTCAACGGCGCCAGGAATATTGTCGAAGTCGTCGGAGTAGCGGTTGTTGATCGCCGCGTAGGCCGGTTCCTGCTTGAAGCGTTGCAGCTCTTCGGAGAAATGCCTGGCCAGGTCCTCGCGCCCAGGTTTGCGGGCCAAACCCAGGTATTGCGCCTGGCGACTGATCATCAGTGGCAGCTCCTCGACCTGCCGTTCGAGCCCCAATTGCTTGCGGAGATAACGACCGACCCGGCGGTCGGTCACCAGCAAGTCGATGCGGCCGAGCATCAATTTGCCGAAGTTGGCCTCATGGGTAGGGGCTGCCTCCCGGCGAAAGTAAGGCGATTCGCTGAACGAGGCGCCGTAGGAGTAGCCGGGCGAAGTGCCCACCGTCAGCCCGGTCAGGTCTTCCAGGCGGGTGACGGGGTGGCGGCGCACGCTGGCTTGGAACAGGACGAACTCGACGTCCGACATAGGCTCGTCGGGGTAGACCATGTACGGTTTGCGCGATTCGGTCTCGAAAATATCCATCACCCCGTCGGCCAGCCCTTGCTCGACCATGGCCAAGCACCGTTTCCAGGGTAGGAACTGCCATTCGACATCGAAGCCCAGGCGCTTGAACACTTCGGTGGTGACTTCGTAGTCGATGCCTTTGGGCTGGCCGTCGTGCTGGTACACGTACGGTGCCCAGTCGTCGGTGACCAGGCGCAAACGTTCACCCAAGGCCAGAGGGCTCAGGCAGGCGAACAACAGGAGGCACAGCAGGCGGGCGACGTCATGCATGGCCGCAGATTACGCGCTCGCTTAGGCCAAGGCCAGATATCGGCGCGCCAGTTCAGGTCTGCGGGACGTCGAGCAGGTGGCCCTCGATTTCCTTACGCCGGCCACCGAGTGACAGGCGCATGCCCGGATGGCGCAGGCAGCGGCGCAATTGCTCGGGCTCCATGCGGCCCTCGCGCGCCACATAGTTCTCCAGGGCTTTGTCCCACCAGGCCGGGGCGCAGGCCCGGTCGAACTCGTTGCCATACGGGTAGCAGCCGTACAGCAGTTCTCGGGCGAACTGGCGTTCCTGGCTCGGCAAGGTCAGCGTCAGTGCCTTGTAGCCCAACCGGTGCAGGGCTGGCGGGCGCGGCAGTCGGTCATTGACCTGCAGCACGTCGGCCCGGGCCGCCTCACTGAGTGGTTCATCGGCGTGCTTGCGCAGCCAGGCCTGGATCTTGGCGCGGAACTGCTGCTTGCGGCTCCAGTAGTGGTGGATCACATCGGTGCACTCGGCCAGCGCGAGGGTGCGGTGGGCGGCCACTGCAAGGCAGAACTCTTCGAGTGTGTAGGCGGTGGGTGCCAAGGGATAGAACTCGTCCATCATGGCAATGGAGCGGTCCAGTATCTGAGCATCAGCCTGGGTCAGGCCGATGACTCCGGAGTTGACCATGCGTGTCTGATCGTCAGCCAGTCCGCGTTGGCGAAGTATGGCGTGAAGGCTTTCGTACAGCACGGCCTTGCGGTTCGCGCCGTAGGGCGCGCCAATGAAGTTGCACAGCAACTGGCCTGGCTTGACGCGTTCGAACAGGCGCAGCGGCGAGGTGCGGAAGAACGTATCGGTGTCGATCAGTACCGCCAGCGGATGCTGTTCGAGCACTTGGCGCAATAGCACGTGCTTGCTGCGAAAGTGATAACCATGGGGAAGATTCCAGGCCGTGCGCGTCGCAGCGTCCAGCACGTGGACGTTGACGGGCAGTTTGCCGTAGGGCGCCGGGTTGTCGGTGTAGACATGGATGTCAACGGCGGCGCCAGGCGTTTCACCCAGGTGAGTGAGGGCGCTGACGATGCTGAAACAGGCCTCTTGGTGATAAGTCACCGGGCCGAACGCGAGGTAGATGAGCTGCGAGCGTGCAGGCGACGGTGTCTGCATATCGGGCAAACCTGGCTGTCCACAGGGATAATAAGGCTTTAGTGTAAGACTAAAGCCTTAATTGTTCCTTAAACAGATGTTTCCAAGTTGTTTCAGCGAGGCAGCTTCAGGTTGTTCCAGATAGCCAGACTTGGCTCGGCCTGGTTCAGGGTGTAGAAGTGCAGGCCCGGTGCGCCGCCTTGCAGCAGTTGTTCGCACATGCGGCTGATCACGTCTTCGCCGAAGGCCTGGATGCTGGCGGTGTCATCGCCATAGGCTTCCAGCTGCTTGCGGATCCAACGTGGAATCTCGGCGCCGCAGGCGTCGGAGAAACGGGCCAGCTTGCTGTAGTTGGTGATGGGCATGATGCCCGGCACTACAGGGATGTCCACGCCCATCTTCTGTGCGCGCTCGACGAAATAGAAGTAGCTGTCGGCGTTGAAGAAGTATTGGGTGATGGCGCTGTCGGCACCGGCCTTGACCTTGTGCACGAAATTGGCCAGGTCGTGTTCGAAGTTGCGTGCCTGCGGATGCATTTCCGGATAAGCGGCAACTTCCAGGTGGAAGTGATCGCCGGTTTCCTGGCGGATGAACTCGACCAGATCGCTGGCGTAGCGCAGCTCGCCGCTGGCCATGCCCATGCCCGATGGCAGGTCACCACGCAGGGCGACGATGCGCTTGATGCCGGCGGCCTGGTACTGGTTAAGCAGGGCGCGCAACTCGTCCTTGCTATCGCCGACGCAGGACAGGTGGGGGGCGGCCGGTACCTTAACTTCGCTTTCCAGCTGCAGCACGGTATTGAGCGTGCGGTCGCGGGTCGAGCCACCGGCACCGTAGGTGCAGGAGAAGAAGTCGGGGTTGTAGCTGGCCAGCTGGCGGGCAACGCCCATCAGTTTTTCGTGGCCGGCATCGGTCTTGGTGGGGAAGAACTCGAAACTGTAGCGGCGTTCTTGTGACATCTCTCGTTCCTTCAGCTGCCAGCGCCAGGCGGGCAACTGCAAATAAAAGCCAGGGCGGTTTGGGCCGGCCTGGCTCGGGCATCGTTGCGAAGCGTTGCCTGCAAGGGCCAGGCAAGGTGCCTGGCCCTTGGGCCGCTGATCAGTAGCGGTAGGCGTGCGGCTTGAACGGGCCTTCGACAGTCACACCGATGTACTCTGCCTGCTGCGGGGTCAGCTGGGTGACCACGCCGCCGAAGCCGCGGACCATTTCCAGGGCCACTTCTTCGTCGAGTTTCTTCGGCAGCACTTCAACGGTCAGGCGCTCGGCTTTCTTGGCGGCTGGCAGGTCGGCGAACTTCTGCTCGAACAGGAAGATCTGGGCCAGTACCTGGTTGGCGAACGAACCATCCATGATGCGGCTTGGGTGGCCAGTGGCGTTACCCAGGTTAACCAGGCGGCCTTCGGCCAGCAGGATCAGGTAGTCGTCGTTGTGCGGGTCGAAGGTACCAGCGCCGGTGCGGTGGATCTTGTGGACCTGTGGCTTGACCTCTTCCCATGCCCAGTTCTTGCGCATGAAGGCGGTGTCGATTTCGTTGTCGAAGTGGCCGATGTTGCAGACCACGGCACGCTTCTTCAGGGCCTTGAGCATGTTGGCGTCGCAGACGTTGACGTTACCGGTGGTGGTGACGATCAGGTCGATGCGGCCCAGCAGGTCGGCGTTGATGCCAGCTTCGGTACCGGTGTTGATACCGTCCTTGAACGGCGAGACGACTTCGAAGCCGTCCATGCAAGCCTGCATGGCGCAGATCGGGTCGATTTCGGTGACCTTGACGATCATGCCTTCCTGGCGCAGGGACTGGGCCGAGCCCTTGCCCACGTCACCGTAGCCGATCACCAGGGCTTGCTTGCCCGACAGCAGGTGGTCGGTGCCGCGCTTGATGGCGTCGTTCAGGCTGTGACGGCAGCCGTACTTGTTGTCGTTCTTGCTTTTGGTGACCGAGTCGTTGACGTTGATCGCCGGGACTTTCAGCTCGCCCTTGGCCAGCATGTCCAGCAGGCGGTGCACGCCAGTGGTGGTCTCTTCGGTCACGCCGTGGATGTTCTCCAGCATGGCCGGGTATTTCTTGTGCAGGATTTCGGTCAGGTCACCGCCGTCGTCCAGGACCATGTTGGCATCCCATGGCTGGCCGTCCTTGAGGATGGTCTGCTCGATGCACCATTCGTATTCCTGCTCGGTTTCGCCTTTCCAGGCGAACACAGGGATACCGGCGGCGGCGATGGCCGCGGCAGCCTGGTCCTGGGTGGAGAAGATGTTGCAGGACGACCAGCGAACTTCGGCACCCAGGGCAACCAGGGTTTCGATCAGCACGGCGGTCTGAATGGTCATGTGGATGCAGCCGATGATCTTAGCGCCCTTGAGCGGTTGCTCAGCCTGGTACTTGCGGCGCAGGCCCATCAGCGCTGGCATTTCCGATTCGGCGATGATGACTTCCTTGCGGCCCCAGTCGGCCAGGGAGATGTCGGCGACCTTGAAGTCGGAAAAACCTGCAGGCGTGTTTACAGCGCTCATTGAGAGCCTCCATTCGTAGTGTGCGAATGGGCGCCGTTGTGCGTTGAGCGTCCGCGTCGCGGACAACGCCCCAACCGAGCCTGACAGGCCGAGCCTGCTGCAGCGCCCCTCGGATGGGTGGCGGGCATGGCGCCACAGTGGGCGACCATGTTAAACGGCAGGGATTATAGCCTTGGCTGTGTGACACACCCAAGGCTTTCTGTCGATTAATCGCGACGATAGTCGATGTTCAATGGAGCGCCGGCGGCCGCTCTGCCATCATTACTCCACGTTAGCCAAGCAGGTCAGGAGTACCGATGAACTTTCACACCCGCAAATGGGTAAAGCCCGAAGACCTCAACCCCAATGGCACCCTGTTCGGCGGCAGTCTGCTGCGCTGGATCGACGAGGAGGCGGCGATCTACGCCATCGTGCAGCTGGGTAACCAGCGCGTGGTGACCAAGTACATGTCGGAGATCAACTTCGTCAGCGCCTCGCGTCAGGGCGACATCATCGAGCTGGGCATCACCGCCACCGAATTCGGCCGCACATCCATCACTCTCAAGTGTGAAGTACGCAACAAGATTACCCGCAAGATGATCCTCACCGTCGACAAGATGGTCTTCGTCAACCTGGGTGAGGACGGGCTGCCGGCGCCGCACGGGCGGACCGAAATCAAGTACATCCAGGACCAGTTCCCGGATACCGCTGTCGAGTAAGCGTCGCCCAAAGGTAGGAGCCAGCCTTGCTGGCGAACCAAGCACCACGGTGCATGGCGCCGGCTGTGCTGGTGTTCGCCGGCAAGGCCGGCTCCTACGCCGCGTGTCATTCGGCCGGTTGGCTCACCTTGCGCACCATCTTGCCGACCGTCAGACCCTGCACCAGGATCGACGACAGCACCACGATGTAGGTGATCGACAGCAACAGGTCACGCTCGTCGCCCACCGGCAGCGACAGTGCCAGTGCCACCGACACCCCTCCACGCAGGCCGCCCCAGGTCAGCACGCGCACGGTCCCCTTGGGCACGCTTCTCCAGCGGCGCAGCAGGACGATGGCCGGTGCCACAGTCAGCAGCCGTGACAGCAGTACCGCAACCGCCAGCACGCCGCCTGCCGCCAAGTGCAGCCAGTTGAATGGCAGCAGCAACAGTTCCAGGCCGATCAGGGCGAACAGCAGGGCGTTGAGCATGTCGTCGATCAGTTCCCAGAAACCGTCCATGTAGCGACGGGTCATGTCATTCATCGCCAGGTTGCGCCCCAGGTTCCCGATGATCAGGCCTGCCACCACCATGGCGATGGGGGCCGAGACATGCAGTTCGTAGCACATCGCCGAGCCACCAATCACCAGCGCCAGGGTCAGCATCACCTCGACCTGGTATTGCTCGACGCTTTTGATCATCCGGTAGGTGGCATAGCCGATCAGTCCGCCAAACAACACGCCACCCACGGCTTCGTGAACGAACAGCATGGCGGTTTCAGCGACGCTCGGCGTCTCGCCCATCTGGATGATGCCCAGCAGCACGGTGAACACCACGACCGCGGTGCCGTCATTGAACAGCGACTCGCCAACGATGGTGGTCTTCAGCGGTTTGGAGGCGTTCGCAGTACGTAGTGCACCGAGTACGGCAATGGGGTCGGTCGGTGAAATCAGTGCGCCGAACAGCAGGCAGTAGATCAGCGGCACGTTCCAGCCGAACAGGGCGAACACCCAGTGGGCGAGATAGCCGATGACGAAGGTGGCGATCAACACGCCAAGGGTGGCCAGCAGGCCGATCGGCCAACGGTAGCTGCGCAGGTCGGTGAGGTTGACGTGCAGTGCGCCGGCGAACAGCAGGAACGACAGCATCCAGTGCATCAGCAGGTCGTTGAAGTCGATCTGGTTCATCAGCCCTTCGACGCGCTCTTCCAGGCCAGGAAAGCCAATCAGGCTCAGGCCCTGCAGCATCAGGGAAAACAGCAGAGCAGTCACCATCACGCCGATGGCGGGGGGGAGACCGATGAACCGGTAATTGACGTAAGTGAGGAGGGTGGTAAGGCAGATAAACGCTGCAACTAATTCAAGCATCCCAAATCCTGTGACGGTGGCTTCCAAGTCGTAACCCGAATGGCTCGGGCAGTTCTTTGATGGCCTGGCGCGGGGTTCGGGACACAGACTTTGACCGGATTCTTTCGAATCGTTCCCGATATGGACTGTTGCACTGCCTAGATTCCATAGCAGCCGGTCTGCCAGCGATGCGGCGCACAGGGCGCCTCAATCGCTATATATTCACAGGCTTGAAACGTCACAAGGATACAAGGCGTGTTGGCAACATCCCTGGTGCTGGTCGCCGCCCTGCTGCATGCGACCTGGAACACCCTGATCAAATTCAGTGGCGAGCGACTGCTGGTCATTGCCAGCATGGATGCGGTGGCATTGGTCTTTGCGGTGTTGGCGGTAGCCTTCGTCGCGTTTCCTCCGGCTGAAATCTGGCCATGGCTGCTGGCGTCGGCCCTGGCCGAGCAGTTGTACCGTGTCCTGCTGATCAAGGCCTACCGGGTTGGCGACCTGGGGCTGGTCTATCCTCTGATGCGTGGCTTGTCGCCGCTGGTGGTGCTGGGGCTAACGCTGGCATTCGCGGGCGAGTCACTGAGCCAGCAGCAGATCATCGGTATCTTGCTGATCCCCTGCGGCATGGCGTGTCTGCTCTGGCAGGGCGGCGGCGGTGAGCGGCTGCCGTGGTCGATGCTGCCAGTGGTTGCACTGATCGGCTTGTGTATCGGTTGTTACACCTGGTTCGACGGGCAGGCCGTAAGGCTCTGGGGCAAGCCCTTGGACTACCTGGTCTGGCTGACGTTGCTGAGCGCCTGGCCCTTCCCGGTCCTGGCGTGTGTGGCCCGGCGGCCGCAGTTTGCGCTGTTTTGGCAAACCCAGTGGCGGCTGGGGTTGGCGGTGGGTTTGTGCGTGCTGTTCAGCTATGCATTGGTGTTGTGGGCCATGCACCTGGGGTCGGTGGCCGAAGCTGCCGCGCTGCGCGAACTGAGCGTGATTCTGGTGGTGCTGCTTGGCATGCGCTATCTCAAAGAACCTTTTGGCGGCCCGAGACTCCTAGCTTGCGGGCTGGTCCTGGCTGGCATGCTGGTGATGAAGCTCTAACCCCGAACTCGAACAAGGAGTCCTGAACATGACCGTTGCCCTGTGGTGCATCCTGATCGCGCTCGTGCTGCCACCGCTTTGTGCCTTGATCGCCAAGACGAGTGGTCGTTTCGGTCTGAAGGATAATCACGACCCGCGCGGCTTCCTCGACACATTGTCGGGTTTGCCACGTCGTGCCCATGCTGCGCAGCAGAACGGGTACGAGGCATTCCCAGCGTTTGCGGCGGCGGTGCTGGTGGCCGATATCGTCGGCAATGCGGAGCAGGTGACCCAGGATGTGCTGGCGGTGCTCTACATCACCAGCCGGCTGCTGTACATCATCTGCTACCTGGCAGACTGGGCTGCCCTGCGTTCGCTGGTGTGGTTTGCCGGGTTGGGCCTGATCGTTTCGTTCTTCGTGGTATCGATCTGAGTTGAAGTGGCGCTCATCGCCGGCTTGGCGGCGATGAGCCTGCGCAACCTCAAGGCACTTTAGGCACCTCAGGCAGCGGCTTGTCCTTGGGCCAGAGCATCCAGATCTGTCCCTGCTGCTTCATGTTACCGGCCAGTTCACCCGCTTCGGGCCCAGTGCCCCAGAACAGGTCCGCGCGCACCTCGCCGGTGATCGCGCCACCGGTGTCCTGAGCGCCCACCGGGCGTACCACGGGGGAGCCATCAGGGCGAGTGGTAGACAACCACAGCAAGCTGCCCAGCGGGATCACCTTGCGGTCGATCGCCACGCTGTAGCCAGCGGTCAGCGGCACGTTGAGCGAACCACGCGGCCCTTCGTTGCTGTCTGGGCGGGTGCTGAAGAAGACATAGCTGGGGTTGCTGGCCAGCAGCTCTGGCACTCGTTGTGGGTTCGCTTGTGCCCAGGCGTGGATGCTGCCCATGGTGACATCTTCTTTCTTCAATTGGCCTTGTTCGACCAGCCAGCGCCCAATGGGGCGATAGGGGTGGCCATTCTGGTCGGCGTAACCCAGGCGCACCTGTCGGCCATCTTCCAGCTGGATACGGCCCGAACCCTGGATCTGCAGGAACTGCAAGTCCATCGGGTCGGTCAGCCAAGCCAGCACTGGCGCTTTCACGCCATCGCGGTTGATCACTTCGGCCGTGTCATAGGGCTTGAGCACGCGACCGTCGAGCCGCCCGCGCAGGCGCTTGCCCTTGAGCTCCGGATAAACGCTGGCCAGGTCGACCACGATCATGTCCTCGGGAACGCCGTACACCGCGACCCGTGCTGCGTCGGTGCGCTCCAGGCTGCCGGGGTAGACCGGCTCGTAGTAGCCAGTGATCAGGCCGGTGGCGTTGTTCTCGGCCGAGCGCAGCCCCAGTACTTGCAACTGCTGTTGCAGGAAGGCGCGGATCTGCATCGCGTTGTCAGGCACTTTGGCCGCTGCTTCGCAGGTTGCAGCCCAGACAGGGTCGCGCTTGAGCTTTTCGCAGCCGTTGCGCCAAGCCTGGAAACCGGCCCGCAGGTCACTGTCGCTGACGCTGGGTAAGTCGTTCCAGGTGGCGGGGGCGTAGGTGGCAATGGCGTGGGGTTCGGGTTTGGCGTTCTCACCGCCGTTGCAGCCGGCCAGCAGGGCCAGGGCAGGCAGCGCCCAGGCGAGGTGGCGCAGAGCAGATTTCATGGCTGAATCCTTGAGGGGAGGCCTTGGAGCTTCCCTTGTTTTTCGTAAGGGTATTGGTCTTTGTCGAGCAGGCGAGGATACTGTCGGCCCTTTCCTTCTGCCAATGTGACCGTGATGTTCAAATGTTTCACAGCCCTGCTGCTGATCAGCCTGGCCCTGGTGGGCTGCGACCGTGTCGATCCTAACTCACCTTTGGGGCAGCGCAAGGCGATCTTCAAGCAGATGCTCAAGACCAGTGAGGATATGGGCGGCATGTTGCGCGGACGTTTGCCGTTCGATGGTGTGAAGTTCGCCGACGGGGCGGTGAAGCTCGATGGCCTGGCTCATGCGCCGTGGCAGCATTTTCCCCAGGTCAAGGATGAAGGTGACAGCAGTGCCCGGCCTGAAGTCTGGGAACGACAGGCGCGCTTTCACGACCTGGCGATGCAGTTGGAAGGGGTGACGGGCGAGTTGGTCGATGTTACCCGTAAGCAACCGCTGGATGCGGCAAGTCTGAAAGCGCCGATGGACAGGGTCGAAGCGGCTTGCAAAGCCTGTCATACGGAATTTCGTAACCATTGAGGGAGGGCGCCTCTCCCGAAGGTTCAGGGGAGGCGATGGGCGGGTCAGCGGTCCAGTTGGTCCACGGCTTCCTGCAGTTCCTTGCGGGACTCGGCAAGCTTGTCCTTGCGCTTGTTTATTTTTTCCGCGTCGCCTTTGGCTTCGGCCTTCTTCAGGTCCTTCTCGCGTTGCGCCACTTCATGGCGCGCATCGAGCACCTTCTGTTCGCGCTCTTTGCGCAGGCTGGCATCATTGCAGTTCTCAACCCCGCGCAGGGCTTCCTCCAGGCCCGCGACCTGAGCATCGTTACCGTGATCGCGGGCAATTTTCAGCTGATTCTCGATGGCGCTGCGCTTGGCGGCGCAGCCGGTCAGGCCTTCGTCCGGTTGAGCGGCCTGTACGGCGGTGGCCGCAAGGCCAAGTGTTGCCAGCAGGACGAGGGTGTGAACGCGTTTCATGAGGGCCTCCTTGACGGGGCGGGGCAGCAAAAGTTGGGGGAAATCCTGCCTTGGTTTTGCGGATTTATAAACCCTTGTTGGTTTTTCTAGCCCAGACAAAGATTTTTCCTACATGTTTTTAGGGGGTTCTTTGTTGAGCGGACCCGTCACCGATCATGAAACCGCGAATACCCGCCGCGCTCAGTCGAGCGGCTATGGTTTGCAGTTCATCGTCCACGAAAAAGGCGGCGAGCTGCTTCGATCGGGTGTCACCGATGCCTGGCAAGGCTTGCCAGTCCCTGGCGGACCTACCCGCCAGCGTTTCCCAATCGCCATCAAGTGCCAGGTTGCCCGGTGCGGGTATGCCGAGGCCGCGCAGCCAATGGGCAAAGGAGCGTGATCGGCCAGCTTCGAAGCTGTGCTTGAGCTGGCGGGCGCTGGCATGGCTGATGCCCGGAACTTCGGTCAATTGCTCCGAATCCAGCGTCAGCCAATCCGTCAAAGTGCGTACCTTGCCGCCCTGGACCAGGCGGCGCCAGGTGCCGGGGCCTACACCAGGCATGGCCAGCCCATGCTTGCCACTGAGCCAGGTGAGCCTGGCGATGAATTGCTCTTCGCAATCGTGGCTTGCTTGCCAGCAGCTTCTGGTGTGATACCGATCGGGCGTGGGGGATGCCACGGGTTGCCGCGCCAGGGCGCGGTGCACCACCTGCTCGAAGCGTGGAATGGTCAGTCCTGCCAGGCTGATCGCTACCTGGTCTCCCGGGCGTACGTCGAGTGCCTGCCAGCGAGCCAGTGAGCCCAGACTTACCTGGCTGATCATCCGGTCATCCAGGCGTATGGGCTGCAGTTGCAGCACAGGAGTGACCTTGCCCGTGCGCCCGACACGAAAGCGTACTTCGCGAACCGAGGCCAGCGCTTGCGAGTA
The DNA here is from genome assembly GCF_029537255.1 of Pseudomonas sp. NyZ480. NCBI lineage: Bacteria > Pseudomonadati > Pseudomonadota > Gammaproteobacteria > Pseudomonadales > Pseudomonadaceae > Pseudomonas > Pseudomonas sp. NyZ480. Next base: position 502,729 of record NZ_CP120626.1, read on the forward strand.
GGGGTACTTCCATGCGGCGATCCAGTATGGCGCCTTGGCTTGCCAGCGCTCGGCGGGCGGTCGGTTGTCCTGGCGCAGAATGATGCCGTCGGTAGCGAAGGGCAGAGGGGTGCGGTACCAGTGTTGCCTCCAGTGGGCGGCATCGCTCGCTTGAACGATAGCCTTGCTGAAGCGTTGGCTGTCCGGAAACCCCAGCGCAGCCAACTGCGCCATGCGTTCGACCTGGGTGGACGGCCCATGAGGCCAGTCCCACACGAACAATCCGATGCTGGCGCCTTGTTCGGGTGAAAGCTGCTGACGCGCCAGCAGCCCTGCGACGGTCCCTCGGGCATTCATGCCACCGGCCTTGGCCTGAACGTGCTCTTCGAGGCGGTGGTACAGCTCTCCCTGCAGCACCAGGTCGATGGTTTGGGGTAGCTTCCGGGTGATCGACCCCAGATGAGGGATGTGGCGGCTCCAGTCATGGCCGTGGATGCCATCGCCCCGGCTCAGCAGACGGACCAGTCGACCTTGCCGGTAGACCAGCGAGACGGCGACCCCGTCGACCTTGGGTTGCACCCAAACGTCCGTCTTCCCAGTCAGCCAGCGTTCGGCCTCGGTGTTGTCGCTCAACTTGTCGACGCCGGTGTGGGGGACCGGGTGCGGGATCGGCCCTCGTGCACTTGCCAGGGGATTTGCGTGACCGGCGAGACCGAAGCAGGTTTCCAGGTGTTTCAGGCGCAGGCGGCTCTGGTCGTAGATGTCGTCAGCGACTTCGGCCTTGCCCAGGCGATGGTAATGGTCATCCCAGCCGGCCAGGGTGGCGCGTAGCTGGGCGATTTCGGCCTTGGCTTGTGAGAGTGGCCAGTCATGGCATGGCGCGGCGAAGGCCCCGCAGGCTTGGAACAGCAACAGCGAGAGCAGCAAGCGTTTGAGTGGCATGGCCAGCATCCTTGCATGGCGGGTGGAGCCCTCAGCCTAGGCAAGTACGGGGTCCGCTGCGGTGAACAGTTGTCAGTGCATATGTCATGAAAAAGCCCCTGCCGATCACTCGGCAGGGGCTTTCATTTCACCGCTGTAGGAAAATTACAGCCCGGCAGCGTCACGCAGCGACTGGGCGCGGTCGGTACGCTCCCAGGTGAAGGTGGTGAAGGTGTCGTCGCCGACAGTCTTCTGCTGCGGGGTACGGCCGAAGTGACCGTAGGCGGCGGTTTCCTGGTACATCGGGTGCAGCAGGTCGAGCATCTTGGTGATCGCGTATGGACGCAGGTCGAAGCACTCGCGCACCAGCTGGATGATCTTGTCGTCGGAGACCTTGCCGGTACCGAAGGTGTTGATCGAGATGGAGGTTGGCTGGGCTACGCCGATGGCATAGGACACCTGGATCTCGCAGCGCTCGGCCAGGCCGGCGGCAACGATGTTCTTGGCCACGTAGCGGCCAGCATAGGCGGCGGAGCGGTCGACCTTGGACGGGTCCTTGCCGGAGAACGCGCCACCACCGTGACGGGCCATGCCGCCGTAGGAGTCGACGATGATCTTGCGACCGGTCAGGCCGCAGTCGCCCACCGGGCCACCGATGATGAAGTTACCGGTCGGGTTGATGTGGTACTGGGTGCCTTTGTGCAGCAGCTCGGCCGGCAGGGTGTGCTTGACGATCAGCTCCATCACCGCTTCCTGCAGGTCTTTCTGCGAAACCTCAGGGTTGTGTTGGGTCGACAGCACCACGGCGTCGATGCCGACTACCTTGCCGTTCTCGTAGCGGCAGGTGACCTGCGACTTGGCGTCCGGGCGGAGCCATGGCAGCAGGCCGGACTTGCGCGCTTCAGCCTGGCGCTCGACCAGACGGTGCGAGAAGCAGATCGGTGCCGGCATCAGTACTTCGGTTTCGTTGCTGGCATAGCCGAACATCAGGCCCTGGTCGCCAGCGCCCTGGTCTTCAGGCTTGGAGCGGTCAACGCCTTGGGCGATGTCCACCGACTGCTTGCCGATGATGTTCATCACGGCGCAGGTGGCGCCGTCGAAGCCGACGTCGGAGCTGTTGTAGCCGATGTCGATGATGACTTTGCGCACCAGGTCTTCCAGGTCCACCCAGGCAGACGTGGTGACTTCGCCGGCGATGATGGCGACACCGGTCTTGACCAGGGTTTCACAGGCTACGCGAGCGTACTTGTCCTGGGCGATGATGGCGTCCAGGACCGCGTCGGAAATCTGGTCGGCGATCTTGTCCGGATGCCCTTCGGACACGGACTCGGAGGTGAAAAGGGAATATTCGCTCATCTCGACGGGTTCCTAAAATTTACCGATGGTGAGTGTCGCCAGCCGTCCGCTGGAAATGTCGGACCTGAATCTGGAAACCGTTACGCAAGCCTACATAGAGGCTGTCCCCGGGTGTCAGCCCGGCAGCATGGGCCCAGCGGGCCAGGTCGTCCTGCTCGAAACCTAGCCAGAGGTCGCCGCAGGCTTCCCGCGCCCAACTCTGGTCATGGCTGCACAGCTCGGTGACCAGCAGGCTGCCGCCGGCCTTCACCCGTTTGGCCAACTGGCACAAGGCCTGGGCCGGGTCGCTGAAATGGTGCAGGACCATGTTCAGCACAACGCAGTCGGCTTCCACATCCGTTGCACCCAGTGCATCGGCCAACTGCAGATTTACATTACCCAGGCCTTGGCGTTCGCAGACCTGGCGGGCCAGCTCGAGCATGGTCGGGCTGTTGTCCATGGCGGTGACCTGAGTGAAGCGCTGGGCCAGGTCTGGCAGGAAACCGCCGTCCCCTGGGCCGACTTCCAGGGCCGTGGCCGTGGGCGTGAAACTGAGATTGTCCAGCAGTGCCAACAGGCTTTCGCGGTACTGGGGCAGCCCCGCGATCAGGTCTTGCTGGGCGCGGAATTTTTCTTCCACCCGCAGGAAGAAGTCCTGGCTGGTGGCGGCGCGGCGTTGTTGCACCTGCGCGATTCGGGCCAGCACGTCTTCTGGCAGGGCCAGGTCGTCGACTTCTTCGAGCAGCGCCGCATGCAGCCGGCCGCCTGGGCGAAGGCCGTCGGGCAAGGCGCGGCGGTAGAAAATGGCATTGCCTTCGCGACGGGTGGCCACCAGTTCAGCCTGGGCCAGCACTTTCAGGTGATGGCTCATGCCCGACTGGCCGATGTCGAAAATCTGTGCCAGCTCCAGCACCCCGAACGAGTCGCTGGCCAGTGCGCGCAGGACATTCAGGCGCAGCGCGTCGCCACTGGCCTTGCACAGGGCGGCCAGGGTGTCGCTTCGCTGAATGGAAATGGGCTGCGCACGTAGGTTCATGACGCGGCAGTCTAGACAGGCAGGGCTACCCCCGCAATAGCAATATCAAAAAGTTTTGATATTGGGTGATGAGCGGAGCACGCACCCAGCACCACGTGAGCCTGCGCAAGCGGGTTTACCCGTGATCAATCCACCGCCGCTCCCTGTGTTTCCCCCGAATTGGAGGCCAATCACAGGAAAAATGCCCGACTGCGACCATCCGTCATTGCCCCCGAGCCCGCCTGTGGGCGAAAATGGCCGCCTTTTTTCGTTTCACTACCTATTCAAGCCCCAGGAGATTAGCGATGCCCAGCCGTCGTGAGCGTGCCAACGCCATTCGTGCCCTCAGCATGGATGCCGTGCAAAAGGCCAACAGCGGCCACCCAGGTGCCCCCATGGGCATGGCGGATATCGCCGAAGTGCTTTGGCGCGATTACCTGAAGCACAACCCGAGCAACCCGAAATTCGCCGACCGCGACCGCTTCGTGCTGTCCAACGGCCACGGCTCGATGCTGATCTACTCGCTGCTGCACCTGACCGGCTACGACGTCACCATCGATGACCTCAAAGGCTTCCGCCAGTTGCACAGCCGCACCCCGGGCCACCCCGAATATGGCTACACCCCAGGCGTCGAGACCACCACTGGCCCACTCGGCCAAGGTATCGCCAACGCCGTGGGCTTCGCCCTGGCCGAAAAGGTCCTGGCAGCCCAGTTCAACCGTGAAGGCCACAACATCGTAGACCACCACACCTACGTGTTCCTGGGCGATGGCTGCATGATGGAAGGTATTTCCCATGAAGTCGCCTCGCTGGCCGGCACCCTGGGCCTGAACAAGCTGATCGCCTTCTATGACGACAACGGCATTTCCATCGACGGCGAAGTGCACGGCTGGTTCACCGACAATACCCCGGCACGTTTCGAAGCGTACAACTGGCAGGTGATCCGCAACGTCGACGGCCATGACGCCGACGAAATCAAGACGGCCATCGAGACCGCTCGCAAGAGCGACCGTCCGACCCTGATCTGCTGCAAGACCATCATCGGCTTCGGCTCGCCGAACAAGCAGGGTAAAGAGGATTGCCACGGTGCCCCGCTGGGCAACGATGAGATCGCCCTGGCCCGCAAGGAACTGAATTGGAACCACGGCCCCTTCGAAATCCCTGCCGACATCTATGCCGAGTGGGATGCCAAGGCCGCTGGCGCCAAGGCAGAAGCCGACTGGAACCAGCGTTTCGACGCCTACGCCAAGGCCTACCCGGAACTGGCGGCCGAGTTCAAGCGCCGCGAGAGCGGTGAGCTGCCGGCTGACTTCTCCGAGAAAGCCCAGGCCTACATCAACGAAGTGGCTGCCAAGGGCGAAACCATCGCCAGCCGTAAAGCCAGCCAGAATGCCCTGAACGCATTCGGCCCGCTGCTGCCGGAGTTCCTGGGCGGTTCGGCCGACCTGGCCGGCTCCAACCTGACCCTGTGGAAAGGTTGCAAGGGCGTCGAAGCCAACGATGCCAGCGGCAACTACGTGTTCTACGGTGTGCGCGAATTCGGCATGACCGCCATCATGAACGGCGTTGCCCTGCACGGCGGCCTGGTACCTTACGGCGCGACCTTCCTGATGTTCATGGAATACGCCCGCAACGCCGTGCGCATGTCGGCACTGATGAAGCAGCGCGTCATCCACGTCTATACCCACGACTCCATCGGTCTGGGCGAAGACGGCCCGACCCACCAGCCGATCGAACAACTGACCAGCCTGCGCAGCACCCCGAACCTCGACACCTGGCGCCCGGCCGACGCGGTCGAATCCGCCGTGTCCTGGAAAGCTGCCCTGGAGCGCAAGGATGGCCCATCGGCGCTGATCTTCTCGCGTCAGAACCTGCAGCATCAGGACCGCGACGCCGACCAGATCGCCAACATCGCCCGTGGCGGCTACGTGCTGAAGGACTGCGCCGGCGAGCCTGAACTGATCCTGATCGCTACCGGTTCGGAAGTCGGCCTGGCCACCCAGGCACACGCCAAGCTCACCGAGCAAGGCCGCAAGGTTCGCGTCGTCTCGATGCCGTGCACCAGCGTGTTCGATGCCCAGGACGCGGCTTACAAGCAGTCCGTGCTGCCGGTCGAAGTCGGTGCGCGTATCGCCATCGAAGCCGCCCATGCTGACTTCTGGTACAAGTACGTCGGCCTGGAAGGTCGTATCATCGGCATGACCACCTACGGCGAGTCGGCTCCGGCCAGCGCGCTGTTCGAAGAGTTCGGCTTCACCCTGGACAACATCCTGGGTACCGCCGAAGAGCTGCTGGAAGACTGATACAGGCGTAAGGCGAGGGCTTAGCCCTCGTTTCGCGACACAAGGCCGCTCCCACAAGGTTACTGCACGTGCGGTCCCTGTGGGAGCGGCCTTGCGTCGCGATGGGCCGCAACGCGGCCCCAACCGCCATCATGCGTTAGCGAGCCAACGAATGTCCCACCTGCGTCCCTACAAAGTTGCACTCAACGGTTACGGCCGCATCGGCCGCTGTGTCCTGCGCGCACTGTTCGAACGTGGGGCAACGGCCGGTTTCGAGATCGTTGCGCTCAATGACCTGGCCGACCAGGCCAGCGTCGAATACCTGACTCGTTTCGACTCCACCCACGGGCGCTTCCCCGGCGAGGTGAAGGTCGATGGCGACTGTCTGCATATCAATGGCGACTGCGTGAAGGTAGTGCGCAGCGCCACGCCGGAAGGCGTCGACTGGGCGGCACTGGGCATCGACCTGGTGCTGGAGTGCTCCGGCGCCTACCACACCCGTGCCGATGGCCAGCGTTTCCTGGATGCCGGCGCGCCACGGGTATTGTTCTCTCAACCGATGGCCAGCGAGGCGGACGTGGATGCCACGGTGGTCTATGGCATCAACCAAGACTGCCTGAGCGGCAATGAACGCCTGGTGTCCAACGCCTCCTGCACCACCAACTGCGGCGTGCCGCTGCTGCGGGTGCTGGACCAGGCTTTCGGCATCGAGTACGTGCAGATCACCACCATTCACTCGGCGATGAACGACCAGCCAGTGATCGACGCCTATCACCACGAAGACCTGCGCCGCACGCGCTCTGCCTTCCAGTCGGTGATACCGGTGTCCACCGGTCTTGCTCGTGGTATCGAACGCCTGCTTCCGGAACTTGCCGGACGAATTCAGGCCAAAGCGGTACGCGTGCCGACCGTGAACGTGTCGTGCCTGGACATCACCCTGCAGACCGCCCGCGACACCAGCGCGGCCGAGGTCAACCGGGTGCTGCGAGAGGCGGCGCTGGATGGCCCGCTGAAAGGCTTGCTGGCCTATACCGAGCTGCCGCATGCCAGCTGTGACTTTAACCATGACCCGCATTCGGCCATCGTCGATGCCAGCCAGACCCGTGTTTCAGGCCCACGCCTGGTCAACCTGCTGGCATGGTTCGACAACGAATGGGGGTTCGCCAACCGTATGCTCGACGTAGCCGAACATTTTCTGCACGTCGTACACCCAACCCGCACCAAACAGCCCTGAAGGACTGCATTCATGACCGTGTTGAAGATGACCGACCTCGACCTGCAAGGTAAGCGCGTTTTGATCCGCGAAGACCTCAACGTCCCTGTGAAGGACGGTGTGGTAGCCAGCGACGCGCGTATCCTGGCAGCGCTGCCGACCATCAAGCTGGCCCTGGAAAAGGGCGCGGCGGTAATGGTTTGCTCGCACCTGGGCCGCCCGACCGAGGGTGAGTTCTCTGCCGAGAACAGCCTCAAGCCAGTTGCCGACTACCTGAGCAAGGCGCTGGGCCGCGAAGTGCCGCTGGTGGCCGACTACCTGGACGGCGTCGAGGTCAAGGCGGGTGATCTGGTGCTGTTCGAGAACGTACGCTTCAACAAGGGCGAGAAGAAAAACGCCGACGAGCTGGCGCAGAAGTACGCCGCCCTGTGCGATGTGTTTGTCATGGACGCCTTCGGGACGGCCCACCGCGCCGAAGGCTCGACCCACGGTGTCGCCAAGTTCGCCAAGGTCGCCGCTGCCGGCCCGCTGCTGGCTGCCGAGCTGGATGCCCTGGGCAAGGCCCTGAAGGCCCCGGCCAAACCGATGGCGGCCATCGTTGCCGGCTCCAAGGTGTCCACCAAGCTGGACGTGCTGAACAGCCTCAGCGCGGTCTGCGACCAACTGATCGTCGGTGGTGGCATCGCCAACACCTTCCTCGCTGCCGCAGGTCACCCGGTTGGCAAGTCGCTTTACGAGCCGGACCTGGTCGATACCGCCAAGGCCATCGCCGCCAAGGTCAGCGTTCCGCTGCCCGTGGACGTGGTGGTTGCCAAGGCGTTCGCCGAGAGCGCTGAAGCCACCGTCAAGGCCATCGCCGACGTGGCTGCCGACGACATGATCCTGGATATCGGCCCACAGACCGCTGCCAACTTCGCCGAGCTACTGAAGTCGTCCAAGACCATCCTGTGGAACGGCCCGGTTGGCGTGTTCGAGTTCGACCAGTTCGGTAACGGCACCAAGGTACTGGCCAAGGCCATCGCCGACAGCGCCGCCTTCTCCATCGCAGGTGGCGGTGACACCCTGGCGGCCATCGACAAATATGGCGTTGGCGCCGATATCTCCTACATTTCTACCGGTGGCGGTGCGTTCCTCGAATTCGTCGAGGGCAAGGTCCTGCCTGCCGTGGCAATCCTGGAAGAACGGGCCAAGGCCTGATAGAGAAGGCGCCTGGCAAAGGGAGCGACCGGATGGTCAAGCAATTGCCTGTGATGATCCTTGCCGGACTGCTGGGCGCATGCTCCAGCAGCCCGTCCTCGGATGCCGAAGGCCCGCAACCGCCCAAAGGCGGTTGCTACCAGTCTGAATGGCAGGCCGAGACCGTGCCGGTGATCAACAAGCGCCTGGGGCCGACCGGCCTGGAAAAGTACGACGACGAGCATCAGCGCAAAGCGCCCGGCTGCCCTTGATCGGGTGGCAGGCAACCTGACGGGTATTTCGTGGTCTGCGTGATGAGGAGCCGGCTTGCCGGCGATGGGCTGCAATGCAGCTTCAAGCGGAGTAATTTGATGAAAGCGCTGCTGGCCTCGATGGCCCTGGCGACACTGGCAGGATGCTCACTGCTGCAACCGGCGCAGCCCGCGCCGACGGACAACTGGACCCGTTGGGTCTGCGACACCCAGACCGAAGTCCTGTGGCGTTTCGCTGATGCGAAACGGGATGAAGTCGACGTACGCCTTGGCGGCGGTGACCAGGTCTACCGGCTCAAGTCCGAACCGGGTGCTTCCGGCGCGCTGTACAGCGATGGCGTGCTGGCCTTCCACACCAAGGGCGAAGAAGGCCTGGTGTACTGGGTGGCGACGAACGATCTGATTGGGCGGGGCTGCAAGGCACCGTGACTGGCCGGGCCGCGCTGGCGGCCCACACTACTTGAACAGCAACCGCCCCTGCGGCAGGCTTGCACGAAACAAACGACGCTTGTCGGGAGAGAGATACACAATGGCACTCATTAGCATGCGCCAGATGCTGGACCACGCCGCCGAGTTCGGTTACGGCGTTCCGGCTTTCAACGTCAACAACCTCGAGCAGATGCGCGCCATCATGGAAGCGGCCGACAAGACCGACTCCCCGGTGATCGTCCAGGCCTCGGCCGGCGCCCGCAAATATGCCGGTGCCCCTTTCCTGCGCCACCTGATCCTGGCGGCCATCGAAGAATTCCCGCACATTCCGGTGTGCATGCACCAGGACCACGGCACCAGCCCTGACGTCTGCCAGCGCTCCATCCAGCTGGGCTTCAGTTCGGTCATGATGGACGGTTCGCTCAAGGAAGACGGCAAGACTCCGTCCGACTACGAGTACAACGTTCGCGTCACCCAGCAGACCGTGGCATTCGCCCACGCCTGCGGTGTATCGGTAGAAGGCGAGCTGGGTTGCCTGGGCAGCCTGGAAACCGGCCAGGCCGGTGAAGAGGACGGTGTGGGCGCCGAAGGCATCCTGGACCACAGCCAGATGCTGACCGACCCAGAAGAAGCCGCTGACTTCGTCAAGAAGACCCAGGTCGATGCCCTGGCCATCGCCATCGGTACCAGCCACGGTGCTTACAAGTTCACCAAGCCGCCAACCGGCGACATCCTGGCCATCGACCGCATCAAGGAAATCCACAAGCGCATCCCGAACACCCACCTGGTGATGCACGGCTCCTCCTCGGTACCTCAGGAGTGGCTGAAAGTGATCAACGAGTACGGCGGTGACATCAAGGAAACCTACGGCGTGCCGGTCGAAGAAATCGTCGAAGGCATCAAGTACGGTGTACGCAAGGTCAACATCGACACCGACCTGCGCCTGGCTTCCACGGGTGCCATCCGTCGCTACATGGCTCAGCACCCGAGCGAGTTCGACCCACGCAAGTTCTTCGCCGAAACCGTGAAGGCCATGCGTGACGTGTGCATCGCCCGTTACGAAGCCTTCGGCACTGCGGGCAATGCCTCGAAGATCAAACCGATCTCCCTGGAAGGCATGTTCCAACGTTATGCCAAGGGTGAGCTGGCCGCCAAGGTCAACTGATCCGGCTGCTGCGTAACCCGAAAAGCCCGCATTCGATATGCGGGCTTTTTGTTTGTGCAAGGCTTGACCGGCTTCCCAGGCCTTGCTCGACTTTTTGCTGGTGGCGGGTTGACCGTTAGTCGGCTACCGTCCTAGTTGATGGCGCTTAGCCATTCCTTGCATTGCGCGTTTGGTCATCAAGGCTAGAGTTCATAATCGGATCCAATTGGATTCGAAGGCAGTCTTACAAGAGAAGCAGCATGGATGGCGCTCATACTCAATTGCCGGATGGCAACTCGGTTTTACTGGTTGTAGACGACTACCCGGAAAACCTCATCAGCATGCGGGCGCTCTTGGCCCGCAAGGATTGGCAGGTGTTGACGGCGAGCTCGGGGATGGAAGCCCTTAGCGCGTTGCTCGAGCACGATGTCGATTTGGTGCTGCTGGACGTTCAGATGCCGGAAATGGACGGCTTCGAAGTCGCCCGCCTGATGCGCGGCAGTCAGCGCACGCGGCTGACGCCGATCATTTTCCTGACGGCCAACGAGCAGTCCGACGAAGCCGTGCTCAAGGGGTACGCCAGCGGCGCCGTGGACTACATGTTCAAGCCGTTCGACCCGCAGATACTCAAGCCCAAGGTCCAGGCTTTGCTCGACCAGCAGAGTAACCGGCGCATGCTCCAGCGCCTGACCCGGGAGCTGGAGGCTGCCAGGGCGTTCAATGCCTCGATTCTGGAGAATGCCGCCGAGGGCATTCTAGTGGTGGATGCTACAGGCATCATCAGTTTCGCCAACCCGGCTATCTCGCGGCTGTTGCAGGCGCCGGTCGAGCAATTGCAGGGCGTGTCCGTACTGGACTTGGTGCAACTGCCCAATGTCAGCCTGTGGGTCGATTCAGAGTTCTACCAGGCCTACCTGGCACGGCGGATTTTTCGTGTGCATGACGCCCAGCTGCGTACCCAGACCGGTCAGTTGGTACCGGTGGCGCTGTCGTGCGCGCCACTGCCCGCCGAGCAGCAGGCCATGGTAGTGACGGTGCTGGACATGTCGGTGGTGCGCAACCTGCATCAGCAGCTCGAATATCAAGCCGTGACCGACCCCCTCACGGGCCTGCTCAATCGTCGCGGCTTCTATCAGGCGGCCGACGCGGTGCTGATGCGTAACGAACACTCGGACAAGTGCCAGGCGCTCATGTACATGGATCTGGACGGGTTCAAGCGCATCAATGACTCCCTGGGTCACGACGCCGGTGATCGTGTGCTGCGTTGGGTCGGCGAGCAGCTCAAGGACTGCTTGGGTAATGAAGCCCTGCTGGCACGCATGGGGGGCGATGAATTCACCGCGCTGTTCGACGGGCTACCGTATCCGGAACAGGCCGGGCGTTTTGCCGAGCGACTGCTCGAGCGGATGTCCAGCTGCCAGCATATAGATGATCTGGACCTGAACCTGGGGGTCAGCATCGGGATCGCCACGTACCCGGACTGCGGTGCCAGCGTCGAAGGCCTGCTGCGGGCCGCCGATGTGGCGATGTATGCAGCCAAGCGAGCCGGACGTCAGCAATACCGCTTCTATGATCAGGAGCTCAACGGCCGAGCACGTTCGAGGCTGATGCTCGAAGACGGTGTCCGCGCTGCCATCGAGGAACGCGCCTTCACCCTGGTGTATCAGCCCCAGGTCAGTTTCGCCGACGGTCACCTGCGTGGTTTCGAGGCATTGTTGCGCTGGCAGCACCCTAGTGTCGGCGATGTGCCGCCGGGGCTGTTCATTCCATTGCTGGAAGAGGCCCGGTTGATCAACCGCCTGGCCAGTTGGATCTATCGTCAGGGCGTGTCCCAGCGCCGGGCCTGGCGTGAACACTTCGCGCCGGACGTGGTACTGGGTATCAGCCTCAGTCGCGCACAGTTTTCCATGCCCAGCCTGGTGGACGAACTGCAGCGGGTAATCAACGAACAAGGGCTGAGCCCGTCGCAGTTGGAGGTCGAGGTCGCGGAGACTTCGCTGATGTACAACATCGACGAGGCGGTCAAGCAGGTCAATCGTTTGCGTGAGCTGGGTGTTCGGGTAGCCCTGGACGACTTTGGCGCAGGCGATTGTTCGCTGCGCATGCTGCGCGACCTGCCAATAGATACCTTGAAGATCGACCGTCATCTGGTTGCACGACTGCCGGACTCCGCGGTTGATGCAGCCCTGGTGCGCAGCGTGATCGCCTTGTGCGCGGACTACGCCATCACGGTCATCGCCGAAGGCGTTGAAACCCCGGCCCAGGCAGCTTGGCTCAAAGCCAACGGTTGTGCGTACGTGCAGGGTTTCATCGTCGCCCACCCGATGACGGCAGCGGATGCCGGGCGCTTCCCGACAATTTTCCCCTGGCCGAGGCTATGATTGGCTAAACTCGCCCTTCGTTCCGCCATACCCTGTGCCATGACCGCATTACGCTACTTGCAAGCCTACCCGCCGCACCTGCAGGCGCAGGTGCGCCAGATGATCGACAGCAACCGCCTGGGCGATTACCTGCAACGCCGTTACCCTGAACGTCACGACATTCAGAGCGACAAGGCGTTGTACGGTTATGCCCAGGATTTGCGTCAGCAGTACCTGCGCAGTGCACCGAGCCTGGACAAGGTGTTGTTCGATAATCGTCTGGACCTCACCCACCGTGCGTTGGGGCTGAACACGGCGGTGTCGAGGATCCAGGGCGGCAAGCTCAAGGCAAAGAAGGAAATCCGCATTGCCTCGCTGTTCAAGGAGGCCGCGCCACAGTTCCTGCGCATGATCGTGGTGCATGAGCTGGCCCATCTGCGGGAGCGGGAGCACAACAAGGCGTTCTACCAGCTCTGTCAGCACATGGAACCGGACTATCACCAACTGGAATTCGACCTGCGCGTCTACCTGACCTATCGGGAGCTGCAGGGCAATTGTTAAGGACCAAGCGGCATGGATGTGAGCAAGACCAAGAGCAGTTTCTATCGTCGTCTGTATGTGGCCTGGCTGATCGATAGTCAGACAGCCACCAGCGTACCGGCGCTGATGGAGGCCACCGGTATGCCACGGCGCACGGCGCAAGACACCATTGCCGCGCTGGCCGACCTGGATATCGTCTGCGAGTTCGAGCAACAGGAAGGTGCGCGCAACCATGCCGGGCATTACCGCATCCATGACTGGGGGGCCATCGACAAGCAGTGGATCATCCAGCACCTGCGGCAGATCCGTGAAGTCTTGGGGTACCCTTGACCGCTGTGGCGCGAGCCCCCTTGAACAGCGCAAGGCCGTCCTCCAGATCGCATCCATACGCCAGGAATTTGCAGATGTCCGCTAATCGGCAGGCTCTATCCCCTCGTTTCAGTAATTACGCCGCCATGGCCGATGGCGTTGCTACCCTGCTGTTCCCCCATGCCGAAGTCGTGGTTCACGACTTGCGCAGCCAGACCGTGGTGCATATCGCCAACAACATCTCCAAGCGCCAGCTGGGGGATGATTCGGCGCTGGATGACCTGCCCGCCGAACTGGACCCCTCGGCGCCCCTGGGGCCCTACGAAAAGCTCAATTGGAATGGCCAGAAGATCCGCTCCATCAGCAGCGTGATGGTCGATGAGTCCGGTCAGCCGGAAGCGCTGCTGTGCATCAATTTCAACATCTCGGTGCTCGAGCAGGCCAAGCAGGCGCTGGACCTGTTCTTCCAGGCCAGCCGCTTGCTGCCACAGCCAGAAGCACTGTTCCGCGACGATTGGCAGGAGCGGATCAATACCTTCCTGCACGCCTGGCTCGCGGACAAGGGGTTGAGCCTCGGCAGCCTCGACCGTGACCACAAGCGTGAGCTGGTGCAGGCCCTGCATGGACAAGGGGCTTTTCGTGGCAAGAGTGCCTATGACTACGTGGCCAATGTCCTGGGCATGGGGCGGGCGACGGTCTACAAATATGTGAAGCTCATGCGGGAAGCGTGAAGGCAGTCTCCAGCGACAGGCGATGCTTGCTGTTTGTAGATAAATATTCTACGGTGGACGAATATTCTATTCGTGGCGGCACTGTGGCCGCCTTTCACCCCGGAGAACCCGTCCATGGAAATCAACGATGCCGAGCTCGACGCGCTGTTTCTGTCGATCTTCCAGGCTCATCAGGCGCTACGCCCGCAGGTACCCGTCACCCCGTTGCTCCCCAGTGCTGGGTTGTCCGCGCTGACCGGCTGTAACGTTCTTCTGAAGTGCGAGCACTTGCAGTGCACGGGGTCGTTCAAATTCAGGGGGGCCAGTAACAAGCTGCGGCTGTTGGATGCTCAGCAGCGTCACCTCGGGGTAATCGCCGCGTCCTCGGGCAACCATGGCCAAGGCCTGGCGCTGGCTGGCCAGTTGCTGGGGGTGCCCGTCACGGTCTACGCCAGCAGCGAGGCATCGCCGGTGAAGATCGACGCCATGCGCGCGCTGGGTGCCAATGTCCAATTGCTGGATTGCGACCCGCTTGAGGTCGAGCTCGAGGCAGGACGCCGGGCAAGGCAGCAAGGCAAGCCGTTCGTCTCGCCGTACAACGATCTGGAGGTCATCGCCGGGCAGGGCACCATCGGCATGGAATTGCTGGAGCAGCATTTCGACCTGGATGCAGTGTTCGTTGCCGTCGGTGGCGGGGGGATGATTTCCGGCATCGCTGCCGCGCTGCATAAACTCAAGCCGTCGGTGGAGGTGATCGGTTGCTGGCCGGTCAATGCGCCGACGCTGCAGCGCTCGCTGGTAGCGGGACGGATCATCGAGGTCGAAGAAACCGACACGCTCTCGGACGGCACCGCAGGCGGAGTCGAACCCGACAGCATCACTTTCGGCCTATGCCAGCGGCTGCTGGACAGGACCGTGCTGGTCAGCGAGCGTGAAATCAAGGACGCAATGCGCGATGTCGCCTCCCATGAACGCTGGATCATCGAAGGCGCGGCAGCGGTCGCTCTGGCGGGCATGAAGCAATTGGCCAAAGACTATCAAGGCAAGAATGTCGCGGTGGTGCTGTGCGGGCGCAACATCCAACTGGAGCAATACCTGGAGGCGATCGCATGAACGTCTTCGACAGGCACCGCATCGAACAACATCTTGACCTGGGCGTGGCCGAGCGTTGGCTCGAAGAGGGTTTCATCGCCTATTCCCAGGGAAAGGTCCAGGCACCCCCGGTCCAGACCTTCGTTTTTGCCCAGTCCAATGGTGACTGTTGCATCAAGTCGGCCTACGTGGAAGGCAGCGAGACCTTTACCGTCAAAGTGTCCACCGGCTTCTACGACAACCCTGCACGAGGATTGGAGAGCAATGACGGCTTGATGCTGGTGCTCTGTGCCCGAACCGGTCAGCCGCTGGCGTTGCTGGCGGACCAAGGTTGGCTGACCGGCATGCGTACAGCATTGGCCGGGCGGATCGTCGCGCGGCGGATGGCACCCGCGAAGGTCGAGGCGATCGGGATTCTTGGGACTGGAACCCAGGCGCGAATGCAACTGGCGCAACTCATGCCCGTTACCACGTGCCGCGAGGTGAGTGTGTGGGGGCGCAGCGATGCGGGGCTGGCTGCCTACCGGGATTACGCCCAGGCACTGGGGTTCGACGTGCGGGTGGAACGTGAGCCCAAGGCGGTCGCCGAAGCGGCCAACCTGATCGTCTGCACCACCCCGTCTCGTGAGGCCTTGCTGCAACGTGAATGGATACGGCCCGGTACGCACATCACTGCGTTGGGCGCCGACACGTCCGGCAAGCAAGAACTCGACCCAAGGCTGGTAGCCAGTGCCGACCGCATCGTGGTCGACTCGATCCGCCAGTGCAGTCAATATGGCGAGGTGTCCCACGCCTTGCAGGCTGGCTTGATGAGCCCGGCCAGGCTAGTGGAAATCGGGACTGTGCTCGCCGGTGACGCCATCGCTCGCGAAGATGAGGGGCAATTGACCGTGGCGGACCTGACCGGTGTCGCGGTTCAGGATGCGCAGATCGCGCGCTGTGCCTTCGAGTCGCTGCGTGGCTGAGAATCAGGCCTCGCAATGAGGCCTGAACATTACGCCCAGTCATGGCGGCATATCGCAGACCAAAATAGAGGCTATTTGACATCATTGCCCGCTATCGCTTACCTCTCCCGATGTGTAACCTGCAAGTCCTGTAGTTGCGAAGACCGCCTTCAATAGCGTGAGCCCTCTACTACAAAAGGACTTGAGCATGCGGCCACTGCTGTGCGTTCTGGGGTTACTGGGAGTGTTGCTGGCCATGCCTGCCGTGGGCCAGGAGAAGTTGCGGCTGGTAGCCGACAACTGGCCTCCGTTCACCGACAGTGGCATGCCAGGGGGGGGATTAGCCACCCGCATCGTCACCACGGCGCTCGCCCGCGCAGGCTATGACAGCGAAGTGGAAGAGGTGCCTTGGGCGCGGGCACTGATGGGGGTCGGGGAGGGGCGCTATGACGTCCTGATCGACGCGTGGTACACCGACTCACGGACGCAGATTGGCCACTTTTCCAAAGCCTACCTGACCAACCGCATTCGTCTGCTCCAGCGTAAGGGAAGCAACGTGCGCTACCAGCGTCAGTCGGATCTGTATCCCTACAGCATTGCCGTGGTACGCGATTATGCCTATTCGCCGCAATTCGATGGCGACAGCCGTCTGAACAAGGTGACTGTACGAAACTTTTCCACTGCCTTGCGCATGCTGGCCGCAGGACGGGTTCAGCTGGCGGTGGAGGATGAGTACGTTGCCCGCTACAACCTGCAGCGTGAATCTTCGAAAGTGCGCGATGAAGTCGAGTTGGTCGAGCCACCACTGGGGGAGAACAGCCTGCACATTCTGGTCAGCCTAAAACGGCCCGACCATCTGCAGATCGTCGATCGTTTCGAGCGCGCCATCGCAGCGATGAAAGCCGATGGCAGCTATGCCCGCCTCATGCACCAGTACGGCTTCTGATCCCACCCTCTGAAACCGGCGTGCCGGCGATAGGGTGTACAGGTCAATCAGCCCGGTGCACCCTCCTTGATCAGATGCGCCGCCAGCGTTCGCAGCGGCCCCAATTGCCGGCAGATCAATGCCAATTGGGTCTGTACCAACCGCTGTTGTTCATCCAGCTCTTCCGGCATCTGCTCCAGCGTGTTGGCCAAGGCCTCTTCGGTATCGCTATGGATCGGCACCGGCAGTCGCGCCGCCAGTCCGTTGGCGATTTCGTCTAGGCTGCTGGCCAGGCTCTGGCCGGCACCTTCGATCAACTGCTCCTGGACTTCGGTCGGCAGCGTCGTATCGCGGTGGGCACCCAGCCCGGAGAGGTAGCTGAGCAAGGTATGCGACAGCACCAGGAAACGGAAACCGACATCGGCCTCTTTGCGAAAGTGCCCAGGCTCCATCAGCATGTTGGCCAGGGTAGTGGACAGCGCCGCATCGGCGTTGTGAGCATTGCGCCGCGCCAGGCGATAGGCCAGGTCATCGCGCTTGCCATGGGCATACTGCTGCATGATCTGGCGCAGGTACGCGCTGGCGCAGGACAGGGTGTTGGCCAGCGCCTTGTTCAGGTTACGGCCCTGCCAGTCAGGAAGGAACAGGAATACCGCGAGAATGGCGATCAGGCTACCCACCAGGGTATCGAACAGACGCGGCAGGAACAGCCCGTAACCGTCGCCGATCTGGTTGAAGCAGAACAGCACCATCAGGGTGATCGCAGCGGTGGCCAAAGTGTAGCGGGTCGTGCGGTTGACGAAGAACACCACGCCGGCGACCACGGCGAACATTGACTGGATGATCGGGCTGGGGAACAGGTCGAACAACGCCCAACCCACCGTGAGGCCGATGGCTGTGCCGATGACCCGCTGCACCAGTTTGCGCCGCGTGGCGCCGTAGTTGGGCTGGCAGACGAACAGCGTGGTAAGGATGATCCAGTAGCCCTGGGTCGGGTGAATCAGGTGCACCATGCCGTAGCCGACCGACAGTGCCAACGGCAGGCGCAGGGCATGGCGGAACAGCAACGAGGTGGGCGTAAGCTGCGTCCGCAGGCGGTTCCATACGTCCTTGAGGTTGCGTGGCGAACGGTCGAGCAGGCTGCTGTCGCTGGCGTCGGCAAGGCTGTCCGGGTTGCTTGCCGCCCCTAGAAGCCGGTCAAGGGTGGCAAGGTTGGCCGCCAGCGCACGCAATGAGCGCAGCAGCCCACGCCAGGCCGGGTTGCTCTGGATGCGCAAGTGCTCCAGTGAGGCGTTGAGGTCTTCCAGTGCTTCGGCAAAGCCAGTGTCCAGGACGAAGGGCTGGCGCAGGCGGATCGAGCGCGACAGCTCCTGGCACGCCGAACCCTGCTGGCGCAGCAGGCGCTGGCAGCGGAACATGACGTCACTGTGGAAGAACGCCTCGGCCAGGGCATTGTAGGGGTAGTGCGAGGCGCTGACCCGCTCGTGAATGTCTTGTGCCAGGAAGTACAGCTTCAGGTAGCGGCTGAGCTTGGAGTTCGGCTGGCTGTTGCCTACCCGGTGCAGAATGATTTCCTTGGCTGCGTTCAAGGCCGCTACGACCTTGCCGTTCTGCTGGGCCAGTTCCAGTCGCCGGGCCTCCACGTCGAGGTTGCGGATGGGCTCGAACAGATTGGCCTTGAGCTTAAGGTAGTGCCCCAGTTCACGGAATAACTTGGCCAGACTCTGTTGCACCGGCTGGTTGGAAAACAGTGCCTGCCACAAAACCGACAGCAGACCATACCAGGCGGCGCCTGCCACCAGCAGCAGTGGTTCGTGCCAGAAATCGGTTACCTGGCCGCCGCGCTGGTCCACGCCAATCATGGTGTAGACCGAAAGAATCAACGTTGCCGAGGCGATCGCGCCGTAGCGCTCGCCCAAGGCGCCGAGCATGGTCAGGCTGAAGGCTGCCAGGGCCAGGGCTGCGGCGAAGATCCAGGGATAGGGGAACAGCAACTCGACCGACAGGGCGGCGATGGCGAAGCACGCCAGGGTAACCGCCAGTGCGCTGAGACGGCCCTGCCAACTGTCATCGGTTTCGGCCAGGGCGCTGGCGATGATACCGAGGAACAGCGGGATCAGCAGTGCCATCTCGTCTTGATACCAGCACAGGGCCATGCTGCCGGTCAGGGCGATCGTTACCCGAATGCTGTAGCTGAACTTGTCTTGGCCCCACAAACGACGCAATGAATGGCGGAACGAGCTCGATGACATGATGGCCTTGGGCAGTGATCGAATGAATACCTTTCGAGGCCGGGCAATCGGGGCCGTTCACATCAGCCCCGGAAAACCGGCACTCCGCGCACAGACCAGCAAGAAGCGTTCCGTGCTGCTGAATGGATTCTACTCTACACGAACTGCGCCGCGGCGTTAGCAGATGCCCAAGCCCATTGGAAATTGAAGCCGCCCAGGTGCCCGGTCACGTCCAGCACTTCTCCGATGAAGTAAAGACCTGGGCTCTTGAGCGACTCCATGGTCTTGGACGACACCTCTCGGGTGTCCACGCCGCCCAGGGTTACCTCGGCGGTGCGATAACCCTCGGTGCCGGCGGGCACCAGTTGCCAGGCCGACAACTTGTCGGCGATCTGGCCAAGCTCCGCCGGGGTGTACTGCTTCATGGGCTTGGACTCGAACCACTGCTCGGCCAACAGGTTGGCCAGCTTGCGGGTGAAAACTTCACCAAGCACGGTCTTCAGTTCGGCGTTGGCGCGCTCGGTCTGCTGTTGCTGCAACCATTCCAGCGCGTCGCGATCCGGCAGCAGGTTGATCTCGACCGTGTCGCCGGCTTCCCAGAACGACGAAATCTGCAGAATTGCCGGCCCGCTCAGGCCGCGGTGAGTGAACAGCAGGTTCTCGCGGAAACGGGTGCCGTTGCAGCTGGCGGTGCAGTCCAGCGAGGTGCCCGAAAGCTCGCTGCACAATGCCTTGAGTTGGGGCTCGGTGATGGTGAACGGCACCAAGCCGGCGCGGGTCGGCAGCAGGGTATGGCCGAACTGGCGGGCCACCTGGTAACCAAAGCCGGTGGCGCCCAGTGTCGGGATCGACAGCCCGCCCGTGGCGATCACCAGCGACTGGCAGGCGAACGGGCCGGCGCTAGTCTGCAGCAGGTAACCCTGCTCGGTCTTTTCGATGTGCTCGATGCGCGTTTCCATGCGCAGTTCGGCACCCGCTTCATCGCACTCGGCCAGCAGCATGTTGAGGATGTCGCTGGACTTGTTGTCGCAGAACAGCTGGCCGAGCTTCTTCTCGTGGTAGGGCACGCCATGCTTGGCCACCAGTTCGATGAAGTCCCACTGGGTGTAGCGGGCCAGGGCCGACTTGCAGAAGTGCGGGTTCTGCGACAGGAAGTTGGACGGCTCGGTGTACATGTTGGTGAAGTTGCAGCGCCCGCCGCCGGACATGAGGATTTTCTTGCCTGGCTTGTTGGCGTGGTCGAGCAGCAACACACGGCGGCCTCGGCGGGCACTGAGCTGGGCGCACATCAGGCCGGCGGCGCCGGCGCCGAGGATGATCACATCGGTGGAATGCACGGTGTAAACCTGTCGGTATGAAACACGGAACCCTATGGCAGCGGGTTGACCCGCGAATACGGGGGTGCATTCGCTGGCGCATTCGCGGGTCAACCCGCTCCCACAGGATAGGCGTTTGGCTTTAGAGGATGCGAACCTTCAGTGAGCGTCCCTTGATCTTGCCGCTATTGAGCCGCTGCATGGCCTGCTTGGCCAGAGGACGCTCCACCGCCACGAACGCCTGGAAGTCGAAGATGGCGATCTTGCCCACCTGCTTACCCGGAATTCCGGCGTCACCCGTCAGCGCACCCAGGATATCGCCCGGGCGCAGCTTGTCCTTGCGGCCAGCCGCGATGCACAGCGTGGTCATTGGCGGAAGCAACGGCTCGCCGCCCTTGTGCTTCAGGCTGTCCAACTGGTCCCAGCGCAGCGGGCTCTTCTGCAGGGTCTCGATGGCCTGGGCGCGGTGACCTTCAGCCGGGGCCACCAGGCTGATGGCGATGCCTTTCTCGCCAGCACGGCCAGTCCGGCCGACACGGTGCACGTGGATTTCCGCGTCGCGGGCCAGTTCAACGTTGATGACCATGTCCAGGCCGTCGATATCCAGGCCTCGGGCGGCCACGTCGGTCGCCACCAGTACCGAGCTGCTGCGGTTGGCGAACATGGTTAGCACCTGATCGCGATCACGTTGCTCCAGGTCACCATGCAACGCCTGGGCGACGATGCCTTTGGCGGTGAGGTGGGCGACCACGTCTTCGCATTGTTGCTTGGTGAAGCAGAACGCCACGCAGGACTGCGGGCGATAGTGGCCCAGTACACGGGTGACCGCCTCCAGGCGCTGCTGTGGGTCGATCTCGATGAAGCGCTGCTCGATCTGGTTGTCGGCGTGCAGGCTCTCGACCTTCACTTGCTGTGGCTTGCGCATGAAATCGGCAGCCAACTGCTCGATGCCTGCCGGGTAGGTGGCGGAGAACAGCAGGGTCTGACGGCGCGACGGGGTCTTGCCGATGATGCTGGCGATGGCGTCGAAGAAGCCCATGTCGAGCATGCGGTCGGCTTCGTCCAGCACCAGGGTGTTAAGGCCGTCGAGCACCAGGGTGCCCTTGTCCAGGTGCTGCTGCACCCGGCCTGGCGTGCCGACGATGATGTGCGCACCATGCTCCAGCGAAGCGATCTGCGGGCCGAGCGAAACACCGCCACACAGGGTGAGGATCTTGATGTTGTCCTCGGCACGGGCCAGACGACGCAACTCCTTGGCCACCTGGTCGGCGAGCTCGCGGGTCGGGCATAGCACCAGGGCCTGGCAGCCGAAGTAGCGCGGGTTGATCGGGTTGAGCAGGCCAATGCCGAAGGCGGCAGTCTTGCCGCTGCCGGTCTTGGCCTGGGCGATCAGGTCCTGGCCCTTGAGAATGACCGGCAGGCTCTGGGCCTGGATCGGCGTCATCGAGGCGTAGCCGAGGGCGTCCAGATTGGCCAGCATGGCAGCGGACAACGGCAAAGTGGCAAAGGCGGTGGTTTCGGTGGTCACGAGGCGGGCCTGCGGTGCGAAGCGAAAAATGCCGCACAGTCTACCAGCCTCGTGGCCATTCGCCCTACGAATCCATGTGGGCTTCCTGACGACGGGCACGCCTTCCGTCAGTCGGGGCCAGTTGCAGGAAGATCGCAGCGGCCAGCATGGCCATGATGCCAACCGTCAAGAACGTGAGCTGGAAGGCGCCAAGTGTCGTTTCCACGCCTTCGGCGCTGCCCGCCGCGGTGAAGCCGCCAAGCAGGGCGCCAGCGCAGGCTACGCCCAGGCTCAGCGACAATTGCGCGACCACCGACAACAAGCTGTTGCCGCTGCTGGCGCTGGCGTCGTCCAGGTCGATCAGGGTCACCGTGTTCATGGCGGTGAACTGCAACGAGTTCACCGCGCCGAGCAAGGCCAGTTGCACCAGCAGCAGGGCATAGGGCGTCTGCTCATCGACCAGGCCCAGGCTGGCCAGGAGCATGCCCAGCAGCAGCGTATTGCCGGTCAGCACGATGCGATAGCCCAGGCGCTCGATCATCGGTCTGGCGACCGACTTGGCCACCATCGCTGCGGCGGCCAGCGGAATCATGCTCATGCCGGCCTGGGACGGCGAGTAGCCTAGAGCGACCTGCAGCAGCAACGGCACCAGGAAGGGCAGGGCGCCGCTACCTAGGCGTGCGAACAGGTTGCCAAGGATGCCGATGGCGAATGTACGCACGCGGAATAGGCTGGGCGAAAACAGCGGCTGTGGGTCGCGCCCGGCGCGCAGCCAGTAGGCGGCCAGGCAGGCCATGCCGGCGAACAGCAACAGCATCACCCGCAGGTGCGGCAAATGCAGCTCGCCCAGGCCTTCCATGGCGATGGTGATCAGCACCATCGCTGCGCCAAACAGGATGAAGCCGGGCGTGTCGAAGGAGGTACGCTCGGCGCCGCGCAGGTCGGGGATGAATTTCCACACCGCCAGGCAACCGATTGCCCCTACCGGCAGGTTGAGCAGGAAGATCCAGTGCCAGCTCAGGATTTCTACCAGCCAGCCGCCCAGGGTTGGGCCCAGCAGCGGGCCGAGCAGGCCGGGGATGGTGATGAAGCTCATGATCCGCACCAGCTCTGAGCGCGGATAGGCACGCAGCACCACCAACCTGCCGACCGGCAGCATCAGCGCGCCCCCCAGGCCTTGCACGACGCGGGCGAAAATCAGGAAACCCAGGCTGTTGGCGGCGGCGCACAGCAGCGAGCCGAAGCTGAACAGCAAGATGGCGCTGAAGAAAATGTGCTTGGTACCGAAACGGTCGGCGATCCAGCCCGAGGCTGGAATCAGCAAAGCCACGGTCAGCATGTAGGAGATGATCACGCCCTGCATGCGCAACGGGTCCTCCTGCAGCGAGCGGGCCATGGCCGGCAGGGCGGTGTTGAGGATGGTGCCGTCCAGGGACTGCATGAAAAAGGCGATGGCCACCACCCAGGGGATCCAGCGGGCGGTGACGGGGTCCATCGGTGCACGATCAGGCATGACGTCCTCTTTTGTCTGTGCCGGCCGCTTCGCGGGCATACCGGTAATGCACCGGATGCTGTGCACTACCCTCAGGTACGGGCTTGCCCACGAAGAGGCCGCTAATGCCTATCACAATGTCAGGGTCAGGCTTTTGACCAGCGCCCCTGGTAAATGACTCGACCCGGTACTGCGCTGTCCATAGGTGCTGGTCGACAGGATCATTTCGCGCTCGCGGGTCAGATCCTGCAGTTGGCTACCCAGCAGGTTGAACAGGCTGTCATCGAAACGCATGGTGCTCACCGGTCCCTGGATCTTGCCGTCTTCCACCCAGAACGTGGCGAAGCGGGTCAGCCCGGTCATGCGTGCTGCCGGCAAGTCCGAGTAATTCAGGTACCAGAGGTTGCTGATGTACAGACCAGTGCCAAGCCGTTGGAGAACCTCCGAGCGGGACAGGTTTCCTGCAGCCATGCTCAGCGCGCATGGCGATTCATGGCTGTCGGCCCCATTGGCCACCCCTTCGAACTCGGCTGCACTGCGCGCACTGATCAGCCGCTGCAACGCCTCGCCTTGCTGGATCAATGGCACGTCCATGCGCGGCGAGCCCTCATCGGAAAATGCCGGGCTCAGTGAACCGCTGACTTGCTCCGTGAAGCTGACCAGCGGACTCAGCCTGGCATCCCCGTTGTAAAGGCGCTGCAGGGGGCTGTTACCGGTAGCCAGGGCCTGGGCCGAAAAGCCTCCCCAGCACAGCATGCTGGCGATTTCGTCCATGGCGGCGGGCGCCAGGTAGGCACGGTAGCTGCCAGGTTCGAGGTTAATCGCTGGGCGACCGAGGAAGCCCAACTGCTCGCGTGCCTGGCGCAGGCGGGCGGTGAAGTCATCGGCGCTCCAGACCTGTCCTGCATAGTTGGACTTCACGGCCTGGCCGTTTGCGTGGAACAGGCTCCAGTCGAAGTTGAAACTGTTGGCCTGGTGCCAGCCGAAAGCCCCGAACGAGCTGGCAAAACCTCGGTAGATCGGCCCGGCGGCGTAGATGCCGACCAGATCCAGGTCGCCGGCCTCCCGGTCGAGCAGGGCCAGTACTTCGCTCAGTTCCGGAAGTGACTGCTCCTGCAGGCTGTGGCTGTTCCAGGCGTTTTCGTCCAGGCGCAGGTAGGGGTCGACTGCCAACAGTGGCAAGGTCTGGCGCAGTTGTGCGAGAGCGTCGAACAGGCGCTGTTGGTCAAGCTGGGCGTCACCACTCAACGTCACGTGCTGTTCCGCCTGGCGGCCGTCGCGAATCAGCCGCATCTGCGCGCTGGCCTGGCTGACTTCGCCGGCCTGGCGCACCCTGGCGTGGTTGAAACGCACGAATTGCGACTGCTCGGCGCCATAGCCGAGCGTGAACTGCTCGCCCGGTTGCAGGGCGCTGCGCACCGCGCCGACCAGGGCTTCGAAAGTGCGTTTCATCAGGCGTCTCCCCCGAATACGTCGATCTGGCGGAATACGCAGGCTGGCGAAGCATGGCCGACCCGTACCACTTGGTTGGGTTCGCCCTTGCCGCAGTTGGGCGTACCGAGAACCTGGAAAGTACTACGGTCGCCGACCGCCGAGAGGTCACGCCAGAACTGCGCGGAGATGCCGCGGTAATTGGGGTTCTTGACGATGCCCTTGAGCTCGCCGTTCTCGATCAACTGGCCCCATTCGCAGCCGAACTGGAACTTGTTGCGTGCGTCGTCAATGGACCATGAGCGATTGGTGCGCATCAGGATGCCATGCTCGATGCCCTGGATCAGTTGTTCGAGCGACTGGTCGCCTGGCTCGATGTTGAGGTTGGCCATGCGGTCGATGGGTGCGCGGTTCCAGCCGCATGCCCGGCTGTTGGCCACGCCATCGAGGCCGGAGCGGAACTGCGACAGGGCGCCGCCCAGCGGGCGCAGCAACAGGCCGTCGCGAATCAGGAATTGCTTGCTGGCTTCGGTGCCGTCGTCATCGAAGCTGTAGCTGGCCAGTTCTTCGCCGATGGTGGGATCGAAGGTCACGTTCAGCAGCGTCGAGCCGTATTGCAGGTGACCGAAATCAGTGGTCTTGACGAAGCTGGTGCCGGCGTAGTTGCGTTCGTCACCCAGGATTCGGTCCATTTCCAGCGGATGGCCGATGGACTCGTGAATCTGCAGCATCATCTGGTCAGGCATCAGCAGCAGGTCACGTGGCCCGCTGGGGGTATTGGGCGCCAGCAGCAATTGCAGCGCTTCATCGGCAACACGGCGGGCCGCGCCAACCAGGCCGCAGCGCTCGATGATTTCGAAGCCCCCTTGCTGGCCAAAGTTCTCGCGGCCCAGGCTCCGGCTTTGGCTGTCCTGGCCATCGCTGGCGGTCACGCTCAGCCCAGGGAACAGGAAGCGTTGGGCATGGCGCAGCTCGGCACCGGCAGAGTTCAGGAAGGTTTGCTCGACCAGGCTAAGGCCAAGGCTCGCCTGCCAGTCCACCAGGCGGCTGTCCTTGGGTACGCTGGCCGACTCGTCGGCGAGCAGATCCAGGCAGTCGGCAAGGCTCGGCAGCGACTGGTCGTAGTTGGGCGAGATGTGATCGTGGCGTGCGCAGGCGACTGGTTGTTCGCGCAGATCGAGCAGGCTGTGCGCAGCAATTTGCCGGGCCAGTGCCTCGGCCTGCTCCAACGCCCGCTGCAGGCCCACCTGAGACAGGTCGGCGGTGGCCGCGTAGGCCTCGACGCCATTGAGCCGGACGCTGAGCATGGCACCTTCGTCCTGGCTGAAGAGCGGCGGCTCGGCCACGTTGCGACGTACGGAAAGTGACTGGTGCGACTGCTTTACATGACGCAGGGAAAACAACTCGGCCGTACTGCGCAGCGCGGCGAAGCGCTGACGCAGCAGGGCGCCGGAATCGAACATGCGGAAACCTCCGTTGGCACGGTGGCTCCCCCTAGAACCACCCGTCTTGCATGGCGAGGCAGGTGTCGTCGCGTGCCTCGAGCAATGCCAGGTCATTATGGCAGGGCGGCAGTTCCCAGGTCAGGAAATAACGAACGGCTTGCAGCTTGCTGAGCCGGCTCACGCCGCTACAGCGCAGAGAAAAGAGAAAAGCCCTACGCGCTATCAGGAATTGGCTGGCTAACCTTTTTTGTGGAGTGGGAGCTTGATAGATTTTTAATCAGTTGGTGTCCACATGATACTTCTCATTCCTCGCTCGAAAGCGGACGTTCACTGTTCATTTCGCTTCGAAACGCCTTTCTTTGCCGTTTATCGTGTGTCCGAATCCTTGTTAAGGCCGGACGATTTGCCGGGGCTGCATGAGCTAATCCAAGAGTGCGGATTTTCACCCCATGAGTGCTTATTTGAGTACGCCAAAAATATCATTCTAAAAAGAGTCGGTGATGGTGATTGGTTGCTAGCGTGTTCAGAGCCAATCAGTCCATTCAAGCCTAAAAGGGCTGAGTTTTGGCCCCTGCACAGCTCTCATGGCCAAGATTATTTGGAGTCAGTGACAGACAGTGCACGGGCAGAGGTTTTTTCAGCAGGATCGAACCCAACGGAAACCAGCGGGCCAGGAAAGTGGTTGTTAAAAGTGATCGATAATGATGCGTTGTGGAACATATTGGCAATAGCCTCGAATAGAACCGGCACGATTGCCAATGAAGGAAGTATGATTTTTTCGGATGGTAAGGACTGGGCAAATACTAGCCGTACACTCACACATGAATGGACTAGACTGGCGGATGACGAGCAGCACTTCGAGTCGGGCTCTGCGGTTTACCGTTATGGCACTCTGAAAAAAACGGTTCAGAAGTATGTGGAGTCGGATGACAATTGGGCGGTGAAAGGCCAGTCATGGTATTGGGTGCCGGTGACGCCCAATGTTATTTTCGAACGGAAGCATTAAATGGATGAGAGGGTAGCGAGGAAGTACGTGTGGTGGGGATGGGGCGCCTTGGATGCACTGTATATGTTGAACTATGTGGCGAAGAGTGTGCTGCAAGATCGGCTCCCCTTTTTCTCAGACGCGCTGAGTGCGTTGAGGATCATTGATGATCACGGCAGCTATGCCGCTGTATTCATAACGCTGGGGTGGTGTTTGCAGTTGTCCATTGCTGCAAGTGGTATCTTGCTCTTGCGCAGGAGTCGGTGGGGTGAACGCTTGGTTTGGCTGCAGTTGCCATTTAGGTTATTGCTGTTCGTACCTTCTGCATCGGTGCTGTTTTATTATATGGCTCCTCATTTTTCGCAGGGCTCAGTTGTAGGGATTGCACTTGTGGTTGCTAGCGAGCTCGCAAAGGTCTGGAGCCTGTGGTTTTTCAAAGAATCTGCACCCACCACAGGAAGCATCACATAACGGGGAGTCGAGTTGGTATGAGCCACCGTGTTCTCGGTGGCTCCCCCTTTAGAACCACCCGTCTTGCATGGCGAGGCAGGTGTCGTCGCGTACCTCGAGCAATGCCAGGTCATTATGGCAGGGCGGCAGTTCCCAGGTCAGGAAATAACGAGCGGCTTGCAGCTTGCCGAGGTAGAAGTCGCGGTCCGCTTCGGTGCCCTTGATCAAGCCCAGCTCGGCATGAATTGCCTGCTCCAGCCAGCGCCAGCCAATGACGCAGTGGCCGAAGGCCTTGAGGTACAGCGCCGAGTTGGCCAAGGCTCCTGCGACCTTGCCCTGGGCCAAATCGCCGAGCAAGGCAAGGGTCACGGCTTGCAGCCGATTGACCAGCTGCTCGAGAGGTTGGCGCAGCGCGTCGAGGCTCGGGTGGTGGCTGGCGCGCTCGGCAGTGGCGGCGATCAGACGGACCAGCTGCTTGAGCCCGGAGCCACCGTTTTGCGCGAGCTTGCGGCCCAGCAAATCGAGTGACTGGATGCCGTGGGTGCCTTCGTGGATCGGATTCAGGCGGTTGTCGCGGTAGTACTGCTCGACCGGGTATTCGCGGGTGTAGCCGTGGCCGCCGAGAATCTGGATGGCCAGTTCGTTGGCCTTGAGGCAGAACTGCGAAGGCCATGACTTGACGATGGGCGTCAGCAGGTCGAGCAGTTCGTGGGCCTGGCGGCGTGCTGCGTCGTCGCTGGCGGTTTGAGTGTCATCGAACAGCCGCGCGGCATACAGGCCGAGGTCGAAGGCACCCTCGACATAAGCTTTCTGTGCCAGCAGCATGCGCCTGACATCAGTGTGAGCGATGATCGGCACTGCCGGGCTCTGAGGATCTTTGTTGTCCGGCAGTCGTCCTTGTGGCCGCTGGCGGGCGTATTCCAGTGAGTACAGGTAGCCTGCATAACCCAACATCACCGCACCCATGCCCACGCCGATGCGAGCTTCATTCATCATCTGGAACATGCACGCCAGGCCTTGGTGTGGCTGGCCGATCAGGTAGCCGACGCACGCGCCGTTGTCACCGAAGTTCAGTGCAGTGGACGTGGTGCCGCGCCAGCCCATCTTGTGGAACAGCCCGGCCAGCAGTACATCGTTGCGCGCGCCGCGGCTGCCATCTTCGTTGACCCGGTACTTGGGCACGATGAACAGCGAGATGCCCTTCACTCCGGGGGGCGCATCCGGCAGTTTGGCCAGGACCATGTGCACGATGTTTTCCGACAGTTCGTGATCGCCGCCGGAAATGAAAATCTTGTTGCCCTTGATGCGGTAGCTGCCGTCGCCAGCAGGTTCGGCGCGGGTGCGGATGTCGGCCAGCGACGAGCCCGCGTGGGGTTCGGTCAGGGCCATGGTGCCGAAGTAGCGGCCCTCGATCATCGGCTGGAGGAACAGGCGTTTCTGTTCCTCGGTGCCGAAGCTTTCGATCAGGTTGGCCGCACCCATGGTCAGGAACGGGTAGGCCGTGGTGCCAGCGTTGGCGGCCTGGAAATGGGCGAAGCAGGCCTGCGAGAGCAGGCTTGGCAGCTGCATGCCGCCCACTTCGAAGTCACGGTTGGCGTTGAGGAAGCCGGCTTCCAGAAACGCATCGACGGCCGGTTTCACGTCCGGGATCAATTCCGCGCGGCCATCCACGTAGCGCGGCTCGTGCTCGTCGCCTTTGCGGTTGTGTGGGGCGAAGAACTTTTCGGCGATGGTACGGGCGGTGGTGAGCGCCGCGTCGAAAGTCTCGCGGCTGTGCTCGGCGAAGCGCGGGCGCTGGGTCAGGGCCTCGGCGTCGAGGACTTCGTAGAGTTCGAAGGCAAGGTTGCGTGGGCTGAGCAGGGTCTCGGGCATGGTGGCGGTCCTTGGACGGGCTTGGGGCGAGTCTAGGGCTGCTGTTTTGGTAGGGACAGGGTTATTGGTGTTGGTGATATGGGAGAAGAAGGCGGAGCGGCAGCTGGATGGAAGGCGTGATGGCGGGCAGGTGCTTGTCGTTGGTTTGGCTGGGGTCTTGAGATCGAGCGCCGCCCGCGCGGCGCATCGCGAGCAAGGCTCGCTCCTACGGCTGTTTCGGGCCAGTAACGCCAGTGGCAGACGCGCGCGACCGTCTTGTTTGGACGACTCGATATCGCGCCGTTCACCAAAGCGGTCGCGCGCCAATATCACAGGAATAATTGGCCCGAAACAAACGTAGGAGCGAGCCTTGCTCGCGATGCGCCGCGCGGGCGGCGCTCGATCTCACGGCCACTGCAACGCCTACGTCGAACCCCCCTGAAGCATCGCCATATGCATTACCTGAACGCCAGCCAAAAAAAAAGGAGAGCCTAAGCTCTCCTTCCTTTTCGCATCAGCCCAATCAGCCAATGGTCATCAAGCTGGCGTTACCGCCCGCCGCTGCGGTGTTCACACTTACCGCGCGCTCGATCACCAATCGCTCCAGCGCAATCTGATGGTCGCCGCTGGACAGCCCGTGAACGCCGACGATCGCACCGGTACGCTTGGCCACCTGTTGGCAAATGCCGCGCAGCTGGTCCGAGTCGCCATGATGGAGGACTGCATCGAAGGCCACTTCGTCCTTGTTCCAGTCAGCCACCAGCTTGACCTTGGCCTGCAGCTCTTTCGGCAGGCGGGCGCGCAGGCTCTTGGCCGGTTCGCCATCCTGGAACACCGCCGAGCTGCCGACCGCCAGCACTGCAGCCAACTGAGCCAGCAGGTCCGCTT
This sequence comes from Pseudomonas sp. NyZ480, assembly GCF_029537255.1. NCBI lineage: Bacteria > Pseudomonadati > Pseudomonadota > Gammaproteobacteria > Pseudomonadales > Pseudomonadaceae > Pseudomonas > Pseudomonas sp. NyZ480. The sequence goes on from NZ_CP120626.1 coordinate 532,971, forward strand.
CGTTGTCCGCCAGGCACAGCACGTGCTCGCGTGGCAGGATGGTATAGCTGTTGCGCTCGCCAGTCGGTCCTGGCAGGACGCGGGAGATACCGCTTTGCGACTGCGCGGCGAACTGCTCGCAGAGGGCGGCCAGATCGCTCAGCTGGTTGCTGTCTGCCCAGGCCTTGAGGCTGTGCAGCGGCTTGGTCATCTGTTCGTGCAAGGTGCGGTCCGGCTTGCCTTCGCCATCCTGATGCTGGAAGTGACGGGCAATGGCATCGCCCGGACGGGTCGACAGCAGGCGATACAGGTACAGCGGGCCGCCCGCTTTCGGGCCGGTGCCGGACAGGCCTTCGCCACCGAATGGCTGTACACCCACCACCGCGCCGACGATGTTGCGGTTGACGTACATGTTGCCAGCGTTAGCGGTCTCGACCACCTTGGCGATGGTCTCGTCGATACGGGTATGCACGCCGAGGGTCAGGCCATAGCCGGAAGCATTGATCTGCTCGATCAGCTGGTCGAGGTTGCGGCGGTTGTAGCGCACGACGTGCAGCACAGGACCAAAGATCTCGCGCTTGAGCTCGTCGAAGCTCTCCAGTTCGATCAGGGTCGGCATGACGAAGGTGCCGCGCTTGCATTCCTCGGCGTTGGCGATGGCGACCTGGTAGACCGAGCGACCTTTCTCGCGCATACCCTGGATGTGCTTCTCGATGCCAGCCTTGGCCTCGGCGTCGATCACCGGGCCGATGTCCACGGCCAAGCGGTCCGGGTTGCCCAGGCGGCTTTCGGCCATGGCGCCCTTGAGCATCTCGATCACGCGGTCGGCGGAGTCTTCCTGCAGGCACAGGACCCGCAGGGCCGAGCAACGCTGGCCAGCACTGTCGAAGGCCGAGGACACCACGTCGATCACCACCTGTTCGGTCAGGGCCGAAGAGTCGACGATCATTGCGTTCTGGCCACCGGTTTCGGCGATCAGCGGAATTGGGCGGCCCTGGTTGTCCAGGCGACCGGCGACGTTGCGTTGCAGCAGGCGAGCAACTTCGGTGGAGCCGGTGAACATGACACCCTTGACGCGCTCGTCACCGACCAGGCCGGCGCCGACGGTTTCACCGCGGCCTGGCAGCAGTTGCAGCACGCCTTCCGGAATGCCGGCTTCCAGCAGCAGACGCACGGCCTGGGCTGCGATCAGCGGGGTTTGCTCGGCCGGCTTGGCCAGCACCGGGTTACCGGCAGCCAGCGCTGCGGCCACCTGGCCGGTGAAGATCGCCAGCGGGAAGTTCCACGGGCTGATGCACACCACCGGGCCCAGTGGGCGGTGGGCGTCGTTGCTGAAGTCGTTGCGTGCCTGTACTGCGTAGTAGCGCAGGAAGTCCACCGCCTCGCGCACTTCGGCGATGGCGTTGGCGAAGGTCTTGCCGGCTTCGCGGATGAGCAGGCCCATCAGCGGCTGGATCTCGGCTTCCATCAGGTCGGCGGTGCGTTCGAGGATCGCCGCGCGTTCGGCCGGTGGAGTGGCCTGCCAGATCGGCCCGGCATTGAGCGCGCACTGGATGGCGTTGTCTACGTCGGCAACCGTGGCTTCCTGAACGTGACCGACCACGTCACGATGGTCGGCTGGGTTCAGTACCGGCGCGGCAGTGCTTTCGCTGGCGGCGCAGGCCAGCAGCGGGGCGGCTTTCCAGTCGTTGTGAGCGGTGGCCAGCATGGCGCAGGACAGCGACGCCAGGCGATGTTCGTTGGCCATGTCGATACCGGCGGAGTTGGCTCGCTCGGTGCCATACAGATCACGCGGCAGCGGGATGCGCGGGTGTGGCAGGCCGATGCTGCCTTCCTGAGTGGCCATGCGCTCGATGCTGGCGACTGGGTCGGCGACCAGTTCCTGGATCGAGATCGAGTGGTCGGCAATGCGGTTGACGAACGAGGTGTTGGCGCCGTTTTCCAGCAGACGACGTACCAGGTAGGCCAGCAGCGTTTCGTGCGTACCGACCGGTGCATAGACGCGGCACGGGCGGTTGAGCTTGCCTTCGGAGATCTTGCCGACAACCTGCTCGTACAGCGGCTCGCCCATGCCGTGCAGGCACTGGAACTCATACTGGCCCGGATAGTAGTTCTGGCCGGCGATGTGGTAGATGGCCGACAGGGTGTGGGCGTTGTGGGTGGCGAACTGCGGGTAGATGGCTTCTGGCACCGACAGCAGCTTGCGGGCACAGGCGATGTAGGAAACGTCGGTGTACACCTTGCGGGTATAGACCGGGTAGCCTTCCAGGCCTTCCACTTGGGCGCGCTTGATCTCGCTGTCCCAGTAGGCGCCTTTCACCAGTCGGATCATCAGGCGGTGACGGCTGCGCTTGGCCAGGTCGATGACGTAGTCGATCACGTACGGGCAGCGCTTCTGATAGGCCTGGATAACGAAACCGATACCGTTCCAGCCTGCCAGCGACGGCTCGAAGCACAGGCGCTCGAGCAGGTCGAGGGACAGTTCGAGGCGGTCGGCTTCTTCGGCGTCGATGTTCAGGCCGATGTCGTACTGCTTGGCCAGCAGGGTCAGTGACAGCAGGCGCGGGTACAGCTCTTCCATCACGCGCTCGTACTGGGCGCGGCTGTAGCGTGGGTGCAGGGCCGACAGCTTGATGGAGATGCCCGGGCCTTCATAGATGCCGCGGCCATGGGAGGCCTTGCCGATCGAGTGAATGGCTTGTTCGTAGGACGCCAGGTATTTCTGCGCATCGTGTTCGGTCAGTGCGGCTTCGCCGAGCATGTCGTAGGAATAGCGGAAACCTTTGGACTCGAAACGGCTGGCGTTGGCCAGGGCTTCGGCGATGGTTTCACCGGTGACGAATTGCTCACCCATCAGGCGCATGGCCATGTCGACGCCCTTGCGGATCATCGGTTCGCCGCTCTTGCCGATGATGCGGGTGAGCGAGGAGGTCAGGCCGGATTCGTTGTGGGTGCTGACCAGCTTGCCGGTCAGCAGCAGGCCCCAGGTGGCGGCATTGACGAACAGCGACGGGCTGTTGCCCAGGTGCGGCTGCCAGTTGCCAGTACTGATCTTGTCGCGGATCAGGGCGTCGCGAGTGCCTTTGTCAGGGATGCGCAGCAGGGCTTCGGCCAGGCACATCAGGGCTACGCCCTCCTGGGACGACAGCGAAAACTCCTGCAGCAGGCCCTGGACGATACCGGCACGGCCTCCAGCGCTCTTCTGGTTACGCAATTTTTCAGCGATGCCGGCGGCCATCTTGTTGGTGGCTTCGGCTTGCGCTGCGCTCAGGCGAGCCTGCTCCAGCAGCATCGGAATGACTTCCTGCTCCGGACGGCGATAGGCGGCAGTGATGGCCGAGCGCAGTACCGATTGCGGCAGGATGCTCTCGGCGAACTCGAGGAAGCACTGGTGGACGTGGTCGGGCTGGACTTCGCCAGCTTCGTCCGCCAGGTTGCTGGCATGACCGTTGAGTTCGGTCAGGGTGGCGCCACCCTCTAGCTTCTCCAGATAGTTGAAGATCGCTTGCTTGATCAACCAATGCGGCGTGCGGTCGATGGACTGCGCAGCTGCTTTGAGTCGCTCACGGGTCGGGTCGTCGAGTTTGACCCCAAGGGTGGTCGTCGCCATTTCTTATCCTCGTTATTGCCACGGCTGTGGCCTAAGCTGTGCCAAGAGTATCCGTAGGTGTTTCCGGGTGCAACCAGGTGCAACCCGAATTTTTTCGGGAAAAGGTGCAACTCGTCCGGTCGGGTGCTTGGCATCCGAAAATGAGGCGTTCCTGGTGCATTTTCTTCTGAAAAACGGGGTTTTTGCTCCAAAAGGGAGCAAGAAATCGGCTTTCTCTGAAAACGCTCGGGCAGGTGCAACTTGCAAGTGAAAAATGGTTGCACCCACTTTGCGTTGTTGCATAGGATTCGCCGCCTGGGTGCAACCGTCTCGCTACGGTTGCGCATGAGATAAAAACAAACGCCAGGGCACACGCATGGGCAATCCACTAACGATCACCTTCGTGATCTACATCGCGGCAATGGTGCTGATCGGCTTCGCCGCCTATCGCTCCACCAAGAACCTTTCCGACTACATCCTTGGCGGTCGTAGCCTGGGCAGCGTGGTTACCGCGCTTTCCGCCGGCGCTTCCGACATGAGCGGCTGGCTGCTGATGGGCCTGCCGGGCGCCATCTACTTCGCAGGTCTTTCCGAAGCCTGGATCGCCATTGGCCTGACCATCGGTGCCTACCTCAACTGGCTGTTCGTCGCCGGTCGTCTGCGTGTGCAGACCGAGTACAACGGCGATGCGCTGACCCTGCCGGACTATTTCTCGAGCCGGTTCGAGGACAACAGCGGTCTGCTGCGAGTCATCTCGGCCATCGTGATCCTGGTGTTCTTCACCATCTATTGCGCCTCCGGCATCGTTGCGGGCGCCCGTCTGTTCGAAAGCACCTTCGGCATGTCCTACGAGACTGCACTGTGGGCCGGTGCTGCCGCGACCATCGCCTACACCTTCGTCGGCGGCTTCCTGGCAGTGAGCTGGACCGACACCGTGCAGGCTTCGCTGATGATCTTCGCGCTGATCCTCACCCCGATCATCGTGCTGATCTCCACTGGCGGCTTCGATACCACCTTCCTGGCCATCGAGGCGCAGAACCCGGCGAACTTCGACATGTTCCGCGGTGCGACCTTCATCGGTGTCATCTCGCTGATGGGTTGGGGCCTGGGCTACTTCGGCCAGCCGCACATCCTGGCACGCTTCATGGCAGCCGATTCGGTCAAGTCCATCGCCAACGCCCGTCGCATTTCGATGACCTGGATGATCCTGTGCCTGGCCGGTACCTGCGCCGTCGGCTTCTTCGGCATCGCCTACTTCTCGGCTCACCCTGAGCTGGCAGGCCCGGTCACCGAAAACCACGAACGCGTATTCATCGAGCTGGCCAAGATCCTGTTCAACCCTTGGATCGCCGGTGTGCTGCTGTCGGCCATTTTGGCGGCGGTGATGAGCACCCTGAGCTGCCAGCTGCTGGTGTGCTCCAGTGCGCTGACCGAAGACTTCTACAAATCGTTCCTGCGCAAGAATGCGTCCCAGAAGGAACTGGTCTGGGTCGGTCGCCTGATGGTGCTGGCCGTTGCCCTGATCGCCATCGCCATGGCGTCCAATCCGGAAAACCGCGTGCTGGGCCTGGTGGCATACGCCTGGGCAGGCTTCGGCGCCGCGTTCGGTCCGGTCGTTCTGATCTCGGTGCTGTGGAAAGGCATGACCCGTAACGGCGCGCTGGCTGGCATCGTGGTCGGTGCACTCACTGTGATCCTGTGGAAGAACTATGTAGGTCTGGGTCTGTACGAAATCATTCCAGGCTTCCTGTTCGCCACCCTCGCCATCCTGTTGGTGAGCAAGCTGGGCAGCCCGTCGAAGAGCATGGTCACTTGCTTCGAGAAGGCTGATGCCGCGTATCACGCTGGCAAGTAATGCCTGCTGACTCGGTGTAGTCCTGCGCCGCCAAGCCGGCTCCTGCGTCCCCTGCAGGAGTCGGCCTGCCGGCGAAGGCTGGCCACCGATCGGCTGCCGGGCCTGACTCCGCCCGCAAGGCAAGGTAAACTTGCCGCCCCCGCAGGAGTTGCCATGAACTATCGTCACGCCTTCCACGCCGGCAACCACGCCGACGTCCTCAAGCACATCGTGCTGACTCGCCTCATCGCCCTGATGTCGCGCAAGGAACAGCCGTTCGCCTATATCGACACCCACGCCGGCCTTGGGCTGTATGACCTGCAAGGCGACCAGGCTACCCGCACCGGCGAGTATCTCGAAGGCGTCGCCCGGCTGTGGAATCGCGATGACCTGCCGGCAGCGACCGCCGATTACCTGCGCATCATCAAACGCCTGAATGCCGATGGCGAGCTGCGTTACTACCCCGGTTCGCCTGAGCTGGCCCGGCGCCTGATGCGCCAGCAGGACCGTGCGCTGCTCAACGAGAAGCACCCTGAAGACGGTCCGCTGCTCAAGGAAAACATGAAGAAAGACCCGCGTGTGGTCGTGCACTTGGGTGAGGGTTGGCATGTGCCGCGGGCATTGCTGCCGGTACAGGAAAAGCGCGCGATCATGCTGATCGATCCGCCATTCGAGCAGGCTGACGAGCTCAAGCGTTGTACCGTGGCGATGAAAGAGGCCATCGGCCGCATGCGCCAGACCGTCGCGGCCATCTGGTACCCGATCAAGGACCAGCGCTCGCTGACCCGCTTCTATCAGGACCTGACCAGCACCGGCGCGCCGAAGCTGCTGCGGGTCGAGCTGTACGTGCATCACCAGGACAGCCCGCAGGGGCTCAACGGCTCCGGCCTGGCCATCGCCAACCCGCCATGGGGCCTGGAGGAAGAGCTCAAGGAGCTGCTGCCATGGCTGGCCAAGGAGCTGGCCCAAACCGCGGGCAGCTATCGTATGGACTGGCTGATCGCTGAATAACCGATCGGCATGTTTCACTGTGGGGGCGGCCTTGTGTCGCGAAAGGCTTGCACGACACCCCCGCCAATCCCGCAGTGAGCTCGGCGCGCGTCGGCGGCCCTTTCGCGACACAAGGCCGCCCCTACAACGACCGTGCAGGCCATGCTGTTTGCGTTATAATCCCGCCTTTTAGCCGCCACCCGCCTATGAGGCCGCTGGCGCATCTCTACCGAATGAAGAGGCTAGTCCCTTGGCATTGACGATTCTTGGCCTGTCCGGCGCCCTTAGCCATGACCCTTCCGCGGCCCTGTACATCGACGGCAAACTGATTGCCGCCGCCGAAGAAGAGCGCTTCGTGCGTGACAAGCATGCGAAGAACCGCATGCCCTACGAGTCGGCGAAGTTCTGCCTGGAGCAGGCTGGCATCAAACCGTCCGATGTGGACGTGGTGGCCATTCCGTTCGCCCCGATCAGCCTGTTCGGCAAGGCCCGCTGGCACTATGCCAAGCGCTATTGGTACGCCCCGGACCGCGCGCTCGACGCCATCCTGATGGGCAACCGTCGCTACAAGCGCTACCGCAAGAAGATCGTCTGGTGCCTGGAACAACTCGGCTTCGACCCGAAAAAGGTCAAGATCGAACCCGTCGAACACCACCTGGCGCACGCTTCCAGTGCCTACCACTGCTCGGGCTTCAAGGAAAAAACCGCGATCCTCGGCATTGACGGCAAGGGCGAGTACGCCACCACCTTCTTTGGCTACGGCGAAAACGGCAAGATCCACAAGATCAAGGAGTTCTTCGATCCGGACTCGCTGGGCGGCCTGTATGGCGCGATCACCGAGTTCCTCGGTTTCGAAATGCTCGACGGCGAGTTCAAGGTCATGGGCATGGCGCCGTACGGCGATGCCAGCAAGTACGACTTCTCCCGCCTGGCCAGCTTCGAGAATGGCGAACTGGTGATCAACACCGAGTACGCCAACGTCATCGGCCTGCGCCGCTATAAAGAGAAGGGCAAAGGCTTCTACTTCTCGCCGAAGCTCATCGAGTGGCTGGGGCCGAAGCGTGAAGGCGATATCGCCGACGAGCCGTACATTCACTACGCGGCCAGCATGCAGGCGCTGTTCGAGAAAATCGCCCTGCAGATGATCGACTACTACCTGGGCGACACCCTCAAGCAGACCGGCAAGCTCGCTTTCGCCGGCGGCTGCGCGCTGAACGTCAAGCTCAACCAGAAAATCATCGCTCGCCCCGACGTCAAGGAGCTGTTCGTCCAGCCGGCTTCCGGCGACGCCGGTACCGCCGTGGGTGCCGCAGCCTATGTTTCCCATGCCCGGGGCGTGCCGGTCGAGAAGATGGAACACGTCTACCTCGGCCCGTCCTACTCCAACGAGGACGTGATCGCCGCCTGTGCCCGTCACTCGAGCGCGCCGAAGTGGCGCAAGATCGACGACATGCCGCAGCGCATCGCCAAGATCATGGTCGACGGCAACCCGGTGGCCTGGTTCCAGGGCCGGATGGAGTTCGGTCCGCGTGCCCTGGGCGGCCGTTCCATCATCGGCTGCCCAAGCGTGCCGGGCGTGGCCGACCGCATCAACGAGCAGATCAAGTTCCGCGAACGCTGGAGACCTTTCTGCCCGTCGATGCTCGACACCGTGGCACCGCAGATGATCAAGGTCGATCACCCTGCGCCGTTCATGACCTTCACCTTCGAAGTGGCCGAAGAGTGGAAGACCCGTGTGCCGGAAGTGGTCCACGAGGACGGCACCTCCCGTGCCCAGGTGCTCAAGCGCGAGTACAACCCGCGTTACTACGACATGATGAAGGCCCTGGAAGACCTGACTGGCAACGGTGTGTCGCTGAACACCTCGTTGAACCGTCGTGGCGAACCCATGATCTGCTCGCCGACCGATGCCTTGAACATGTTCTTCGGCTCGGACCTGCAGTACCTGATCATGGAAGACATCCTGGTCGTCAAGGACGGTGCGGCCCCGTATGACCAGCCGCTCTGACCTGCGCGTCCTGCAGTTCTGCCATGGCTATGACGGGCCGTTCCTCGACTGTGCCCGTCAGTACGCCAGCCTGTTCCAGGGCACCGGCTACAAAGTCACCACGGTGTTCCTCACCGGCGCCGCCGACCCGCAGGTTGCCGCTGGCTGTGCGTCGGACGAGGTGCTGTTCCTGGAGTTCAGCTCCAAGGCCGTGCGTGGCCTGAAGCTCGGGGCTATCCGCGCATTGCGCCGGATTGCCGCCGAGCGCGAATTCAGTTTCTGCATCGCCCACCGCTTCAAGCCGATCTATATTGCGTTGCTGGGCACAGGGTTGCCGGTGATCGGCGTGCACCATGCCTTCGGTGACTATGAGCGCAAAGGTCGTCGGCTATTCGCCAACCTGTTCAGCAAGCGCTTGAGCCTGCTCGGTGTGTCCGATGCCGTGCGTGACGACATGCGCCGTTGCTTGCCACAGTGGCCGGCTGAGCGTATCCAGACGCTCTACAACCGAATCGACATCCAAGCCTTGCAGGCCTCGCTCGTGCCCCGAGCCCAAGCCCGCGAGGCCTTGGGCCTGGATGCGCAGGCCTGGGTCGTCGGCAACGTTGGCCGGCTGCATCCAGACAAGGACCAGGCGACCTTGCTGCGAGGCTTTGCCCAGGCACTGCCAGGGCTGCCCGCCGGATCGCGGCTGGCCATACTGGGGCAAGGGCGTCTGGAGGGTAAGCTCAAGGCGCTGGCCGGCGAGTTGGGTATCGCCGGCCAGGTGGATTTCCTGGGCCAGGTGCCGAACGCTCGCTGTTATTTCAAGGCGTTCGATGTTTTTGCCCTGAGCTCTGACCACGAGCCTTTCGGCATGGTCCTGCTCGAAGCCATGGTTGCCGGGGTGCCGGTGCTGGCCACGGCCTGCGGCGGTGCCCGCGAAGTGGTCGAGGGCGTGGGCGTGCTGTTCACGCTGGGCGATGCTGCGCAGCTGGCGCAGGGCCTGCAGCACATGGCGCAGCTGGATGCGCAGCAACGCCAGGCCTGCGCCGGACACATGCTTGAGCGCCTGCACGAGCGTTTCTCCGACGCGGCCGTGCGTGAGGCCTTCTGGCAGTTGCCGCAGGTGCGTGCGATGGTGGCGCAGGCGTGATGCTCAATCATATTCAAGCGTTTCGCGAGCGTGGCTGGCAGGCCATCGACGCTGCAACCTATGCCGAAGTCTGGGGGCGGTACGGGGGAAGCGTCGCGACGCATCCGCTGGTGGTCGAGCAGTTGGCCCAATTGGCGCGAATTCCCGTGCGTTACCTGGGCTGGCAGCAGGGCGGCGAGCTCAAGGCCGCGATTCCCACCTGGGGGCGACACCTGGCGCTGTCCAAGGACGTGCTCAAACGTGCCGGCAAGAAAGGCCTTTTCGACCTGGGCAATGCCGAGATCATCCTGCCTGCCGCCGCGCAGGCAGGAGCCCCGTTGCGTCATGCCGGGCGTTATTTGTCCGAGCTCAACCAGGGGCGGTTCATCGGCCTCAAGGCGCAACCAGAGCAACTGGCTATGGCGCGGGCACACGAAGACCTGTCGAAGAAATTTCGCTACAACCAGCGCCGCGAGCTGCGCCTGTTGGAAGAGGCGGGCGGTGTGGTACGCCCGATCGGCGACTTCAGCGCCAGCGACATCGCCGCCATGTACTGCGACCTGTTCCAGCGGCGCTGGGGCTTCCCGGCCACCGGTGCGGCGCACATGGCCGAGGTGCTGGAGCGTCTTCGCGAGCTGCTGATCGGCTCGGTGCTGATGCTGGATGGCAATGCTATTGCGATCCAGTTGGTGTATCGGGTCGAGGCGCCGGAGTGGGTCAGCGTCGAGTACATCAACGGCGGCGTCGATCCCGAAACCAAGGCCTTCAGCCCCGGTAGTGTGTTGAGCTTCCTCAATACCCAGGCGGCCTGGGACGACGCACAGGCGCGCAACAAGCCACTGCGTTTCTCGTTCGGGCGCGCCGACCGCGAGTACAAGGACCGCTGGTGCAACCCCGTGCCGGTGTTCCAGGTATGAGCCGCAAGCAGCAGTTGCTCAAGCGTCACCGGCGCAACAAACGCCTTGGCCTGCTGGCCAGCCTCGGGCTCTTGCTGGCCTTGGGCTGGCTGACCTGGTGGTGGCTGGCGCTGCTGCTGTTGCCTGTCCTGTGGGCGGCCCATGAGGCTTGGTTCGCCGACCACCTGTTCTATACCCCGGGGGAAGACTACGTCTATCGCTTCGGTGACCAGACCCGCGAGGCAAAGGCCAGCCTGCAAGGTGGCACGCTGCGCACCGACGCCGCACTGAATGGCGATGAAACCTTGGTGCTGCAAGTGCGCGTCAAGAGCCGCTGGCTCGGGCGCTTCCTCGACCCGCGTGTCGAACTGTTCAGCGACGGAGGGCAGGACAGCCAGGCATTCGAGCGTGGCGTCGATGGCGTGCGTTTTCTCAACCTTACCGGCCTTGCTGCCCCGCTACAGGCAGGGAAATTGCGGTTGCGCGGACGTTGCTGCCGGCTGCAGGGCGAGCCACGGCTGTGGATAACCCCCAGCGTCGAGCTGCAGCGTCGCCGGGTGATGGTCATCGCTCCCCACGCCGATGACGCCGAGCTGGCGGCCTATGGACTCTACAGCCAGGCTGACGAAACCTGGGTGGTGACGCTGACTGCAGGCGAGATCGAAGCCGAGCATTACCAGCGGATGGGAATGAGCGGTGCCGAGGCGGCGCGGTTGAAGGGTCGCCTGCGCGCCTGGGACAGCATTGCCGTACCGCGTTGGGCCGGCGTTCCGGAGTCTCGCTGCGTCCAGCTGGGTTATTTCTGCCTGCAATTGCCCGCCATGCAGGCCGCGCCCGATCAGCCAGCTGTTTCCCGTGAAGCCGAGATGGTCGATATTCGCCCGTTTCGCCAGTTCAACCCGTTCCCGTTGCCGGCCGACAGCGATGGCCGGCCGACCTGGAACAACCTGCTGGCCGACCTGCGTGCCCTGTTGGAGCTGGCCAGGCCCGAGGTGCTGGTGATGCCGCATCCGCAACTCGACCCTCATCCAGACCATATCTGTGCCCAGGCTGCTGTGCTGGAGGCCTTGCAGGGCCTGGCGTGGCAACCGCAGACCCTGCTGTGCTACGCCAACCATCTGCACGACAACGACCGCTGGCCGATGGGGGACAGTGGCGATGGCGTAGCCTTGCCGCCGCAGCTGAGCGCCGACCAAGCCTGGGCGCCTTGCAGCCTGGTGCTGGACGTGGCAACTCAGCGCGACAAGGCGATGGCCCTGGGCATGATGCACGACCTGCAACCGCCCGCGCCGTTCAAGCGACGTGTGCGTCGGCTGCTGCAGCGCTGGCTGGCCGGGCGCCGTCCATCGCCCTACGGGGAGAACGAATTCTTCCGTAAGGCCGTGCGCCGGCATGAACTGTTCTGGCGGCGTGAGCTGTAACACGCCTCCGGTTGACCGAGTTGGCGCCGAGCGCCCAAGGAATGCAATGAAAGTCCTATTTCTGGTGCAGAAGGAACAACGGGCGATTCTCGACCGCCTGTACGATGGCGTCGCGGCCAACTGCGAGTGCGACCTGCGCTGGCTGAGCAGCGAGGACCAACGCAACCTGCGCCGTTACTTCAAGCGTGAAGTGGATGTCGAGCGCTACGACCGGATTCTGTTCTTCCTGCGTTTCAAGCAGGAGATCCGCCAGGTGGCATTCATCCGCAGCGTACCGAACCTGGTCATCCTCGAACACGATGCCTACCAGAACTACATCCCCTGCAAGTACACCGGCAAGTTCAGCGCGCACTACCGCAAGCTGCCGTGGGCGCGGGTGATCAGTTCGGGCTACATGGTCAGCGAACGCCTGCGCCAGGAGGGTTTCGACGCGGTGTTCGTGCCCAAGGGCTATGATGAGCAACTGCTGGCCGACCAGGGGCGCGAGCGCGATATCGAACTCGCGTTCGTCGGCAGCACCAAAAGCGTGGCCTACAGTGGCCGCAAGGCCCTGCTGGACGAACTGGGACGGGTCGAAAACCTGGTGGTGACCCGCACCAAGTCGGGTGAGGACTACTGCAACACGCTCAATCGCATCCGCTTCTTCGTCAGCGCCGATGTCGGCATGGGCGAGTACATGATCAAGAATTTCGAGGCCATGGCCTGCGGCTGCGTGCTGCTGGCCTATGATCAGGGCGAGGCGGAGAACCGCGCCCTGGGACTTGAGGACATGCACAACGTAGTCCTTTACGACAGCATTCCAATGCTGCAGGAAAAACTTCGTATACTGCGTGCAGACCCTTCGCTGGCTCAGCGGATTGCAGAAAATGGACGACGTTTGTCCGTATCCCGTTTCAGCTTCGCGGAAGTAGGTCGTAGCATCGTCGAACACATGCGCCCTGCACTGAGGCCTCATCCCCCGCTGACGTTCTTGCAGCGGCTTCGTCTCAAGCTCGGCATCTGACCAGCAGGCGTTTCGCTCGCCAGGGACGGTGAGCAGCGGTTGAAAGCATTGCGGAGGGAATCCGGTGCGCTTTTCCGTTGATAGTGACATCACGCTCGTCGTGACCAGTTGTGGACGGTTCGATCTGCTCAGGCAGACCCTGGACAGTTTCGACCGTTGCAACACAGCACCCATTCGCGAGGTCTTCATCACCGAGGACTCAGGCGACGACGCCGTGCACGCCTGCGTGCCCGAGCACTGGAAGCCCCACTGCCAGGTGTTCGTCAATCGGCCCAAGCTCGGTCAGTTGGCCTCGATCGACCTGGCCTACCGTCACGTCAAGACACCCTACATCTTCCACTGCGAGGATGACTGGAAGTTCTACCGGCAAGGTTTCGTCGAGGACTCCCATGCCATTCTGGAGGCCAGTCCGAGCCTTTTGCAGGTCTGGCTTCGCAGTTACGCGCACGATCTGGCGATTCACAGCCCCTACATTCACCTGGGTGAGCGCCAGGTGATTGCCGGCGTGCCCTGTTATCCGTTGCTTTCCGACAAGGCCGACTGGCAGGCGTTTTCCCTCAATCCCGGCCTGCGACGGCTGAGCGATTATCAGCGGCTTGCACCATTTGCCGCCTATGCTGGGGAGAAGGCGCTTTCCCGACGTTACGCCGAGTTGAACCTGGCCGCCGTGACTCTTGAGGGCGATGCGGTCTTGCACACCGGCTTCGGCATGCATGTGACCTTGCCCGGAGAAGACCGGCGCAAGGCCAGGCGGCGCAAGCGTGATCGGGTGAAGCTGGCATTGACGCTGCTGATAGGCGCGCTGCTTGGTATGGGAATTACCCTGTTCGTTCACTGAGATCGCAGTCCCACCTGGTTCGAGCGGGAGGGGAGCGTTATGCCATGAACATCGTCAACATGATGTGGTCGGGTGGTTCGCGGTACATCTCCATCCACAAGGTGCATTGTCAGGTGCTTGCCTGCATTGGCACCGATGCGCGCATCAGCAACTGGTTGTTGCTGGGCAGCGGCGTGTGCCATGCACTCGGACCGACCCAGGAGTGGCATCTGCCACCGAGGGCCCTGAAGGGCCGCCACCTCTGGCGCCTGCTGCGCCCGTGGCTGCGCAGGCGCCTGCGCAAGGCGCTGGTCGAGGCCCGGGCCGAAGTGCTGCTGCTCGACGGCGTGGGTGTTGCCCGTCTGGTCCTGCCGCTATTGCGACAGGTGCCAGAACTACGGGCCAATGTGTTGTTCCATGGCGGAACCCGGCTAAGCGCCGCCGACATTCGCCTGCTGCGTGAACAGCCCTCCGACCGCCTGAATCTTGCGGCGGTTTCGCAAACCCTTGCCCAATCCCTGTCGCACGACCTGGGCAAGCCGGTCAGGACGCTGCGTATCGCGCTCGACCCGAAGGCTGTTGCCGAGTCGTCGCTCAACGCGGCGCAAGCCCGACATACCCTGAAGCTGCTGCCGCCGCCAAACCTGGTCTTTGGGGCCGTGGGCCGCCTGGTGGAGGGGAAGGGGTTCGAGATGCTGATCGAGGCCTTCGCCAAGGCCGCCTCCCGGCAAGCGCACCTACACTTGGCGATCCTCGGCGATGGGCCGCTGCACGCCACCCTGCAGGCGCGAATCGAGGCGTTGGGCTTGGCCGAGCGCATACACTTGCGCGGTCATCGAGAGGACGTGCAGCAGCTGTACCGCGCATTCGACTGGGTGTTGATCCCTTCGCGCTCGGAAGGTTTGGGGCTGGTGGTGCAGGAAGCGGTGCTGGCCGGTGTGCCTGTGATTTGCAGCGACCTGCCGGTATTTCGCGAGCAGTTGCAGGACGCCGGCTGCTATTTACCTGTGGGCGACGCTTGCGAGTGGGCGGTGGCGATAGAGCGCTGCATCACGCTCGACCCTGCCTCCATGGCTGCTCGGCAGCGCCAGGTGCTGGCGCCGGAACAGGCATGGCAGATGTTTCAGGAAAGCTCGGCGAGCCTTCTGCGTGGCTGACCCTCAGCGGGCCAGCAGACTGGCTTCGAATTCGGCGAGCGGGAAGCGATCGCCCAGTTTCTCTCGTTCGATATAGCGCACCATGTGCTGGACGTTGCGTCGGATCATCCGCGCCGACAGCGGTGGGCGCAGGAAGCGCATGTCCGCCACGTCGATCAGCCCCAGGCGCTGGTCGGGGGTAACGACCACGTTGCCCAGGTGCAGCGAGCGGAAGTAGATGCCAGAGCGGTGCAAGTGGCGAATCAGCGTGATCAGTTCTGGCAGGTAGGTGTCCCAGCTGAAGCCTTCGTCGCGCGACATCTGCAACAATGTCCGGCCTGGCAGCGGGCGGTACAGCACCGCCGTCCTGCCCGGCAGGTCGAGCTTGTGCTGACTGATGACCTCCAGTGTCGGGATACCCAACTGCGCCAGGCGTGCGGCGTTGTCGACGAAGCGCTGGGAGTAGGGGCGCAGCAGCGCAGATGAAATCAGACGCTTGCGGCGGAAAACCTTGAGGAAATTGCCATCCTTGAGCAGATAGACTTTGGCTCCATGGCTGTCTGCCTCGAGCACCTGGGCGCCGAGTGTCAGCTGATCGAATTCGACCTGGGTGAGCCGGGAGCTATGCATGAGTAGGGCCTTGCCGTCTGGCGAACAAAATGACCGGCAATAATGCCGAAAATAACGCGTGAGCACCATGTCGGTGTCGGTGATTCACAGGGAGCGCAGATGTTGCATCAGAAAAGCTGGGCGCAGGTCTGGTTGGGTTTCGGTCTGGTCTGGTTCATGGCGGCAATCGCACTGGCACCCAGCAACAAGGTCTACCAGCAGGGTTTGATCCTGTTCCTTTGGTTGCCGACCCTGATCATGGCATGGCCTGCCCGACAGGTGCTGGCCGAGGCCTTTCGGCGTCAGCCCGTATTGTGGTGCAGCGTGCTGTTGCTGCTGGCCTGGAGCGCCATCAGCCTGGCCTGGTCAGCGAACCCTCAAGTGCTGCGGGAAAGCAAGCGCCTGCTGTATATCCTGGTGTTCCTGCTGGCGTTCCCCTTGCTGGCGCAGGCTGGCGAGCCCAGGCTGCGGCGCTTGCTGCAGGCCGGTGGGCTGTTGCTGGCGGTCGCGGCGCTGGTTTCGATGATCAACTTCTACGGGGTGCATGGGCTCGCGCTGCGGTCCAGGCTGCAAGGCATCGGCGAGATTTCGCACCCCATCCTGGGTGCCTATGTCATTGGCGCTGGATTGCTGGTGTTGTTGTACGAGGTTCCGCTTCATCGTGGCCTGCAGTTGGCCTGGCTGCTGGCTTTGCTACTGCTGGGGGTATTCGTCGCGTTCAGTCAGAGCCGTGGGGCGATCCTGTCGCTGGTCTTTACCGTGGTGGTTGCGCCGCTGTGGTTCCGTGACCGGTACAGCCGCCTGGTGGCGGCTTTGGCACTGCTGGCCAGTGGCATGGCGTTGTTCTTCATGTACGACCTGCTCACCCTGCGCGGTGCGTCCTATCGGCCCGAGATTTTCCAGGTGGCGTTGCAGATGATCGCCCAGCATCCATGGACCGGCGTGGGGCTGGGGGGTGATTACAACGTGTTTGCAGCGGGCAGGCGCTTCGACCACACCCATAACATGTTCACCCATGTGGCCCTTGAACTGGGGGTACCGGGGATGTTGCTGTGGATTGCCGTGTGGCTGTCGGCCCTGCGGGAAATCCTGCGTGCCCGGAGCAGCCTGTTCGGCAAGGTGTTGCTCGGCCTTTGGCTATTCTCCACGCTGGCCATGCAATTCGATGCCGCCAGTCTTACCGCTACGCCCCGTGCAGAGTGGTTCATCAGCTGGCTGCCCGTGGGTTTGGCCATGTTGTTACCCTGGGGAGTGCCGAAAATGACGCCTGTGGTAAAATTCGTCGTTCAACCTCAACAGCGAGCTCAATGATGGCCGAAACACCGCGACCTGCGGAGCATACCTCCAGCCTGAAGATCTATTTCCGGCTGCTGAGCTACGTGAAACCTTACGTCGGCATTTTCCTGCTGAGTATCGTGGGTTTCGTCATATTCGCCTCGACCCAGCCAATGTTGGCCGGGATCCTCAAGTATTTCGTCGACGGCCTGAGCAACCCGGAAGCGGTGTTGTTCCCCAATGTACCTTACCTGCGCGACCTGCAATTGCTGCAGGCAGTCCCCTTGCTGATCATTTTGATCGCCGCGTGGCAGGGGCTGGGGTCCTTCCTCGGCAACTACTTCCTGGCCAAGGTTTCCCTGTGCCTGGTGCACGATCTGCGCGTCGAGCTGTTCAACAAGTTGCTGGTGTTGCCTAACCGTTACTTCGACAACCACAACTCGGGGCACCTGATTTCGCGCATCACCTTCAACGTGACCATGGTCACCGGCGCGGCAACCGATGCGATCAAGGTGGTCATCCGTGAAGGCCTTACCGTGGTGTTCCTGTTCGCCTACCTGCTGTGGATGAACTGGCACCTGACCCTGGTGATGGTCGCCATCCTGCCAGTGATCGCGGTCATGGTGAGCGTGGCCAGCAAGAAATTCCGCAAGCAGAGCAAGAAGATCCAGGTGGCCATGGGCGATGTGACCCATGTTGCCTCCGAGACCATCCAGGGCTACCGCGTGGTGCGCAGCTTCGGCGGCGAGGCCTACGAAGAGCGCCGCTTCGGTCGTGCCAGCCAGAGCAACACCGACAAGCAGCTGCGCATGACCAAGACTGGCGCGTTGTATACGCCCATGTTGCAGCTGGTGATCTACACCGCCATGGCTGCCCTGATGTTCCTGGTCCTGTTCCTGCGTGGCGAGTCCACCGCCGGTGACCTGGTGGCTTACATCACCGCGGCAGGCCTGCTGCCCAAGCCGATCCGCCAGCTTTCCGAAGTCAGCTCGACCATCCAGAAAGGCCTCGCAGGTGCGGAAAGCATCTTCGAGCAGCTCGACGAAGAGCCGGAAGTCGACACGGGCACGGTCGAGAAGGCGCGTGTGGACGGCCGTCTTGAAGTTCGGAACCTGAGCTTCACCTATCCAGGGACCGACCGCGAAGTGCTCAGCGACATCAGCTTTGTCGCAGAACCTGGGCAGATGATCGCTCTGGTAGGGCGTTCGGGTAGCGGCAAGTCGACCCTGGCGGCACTGATTCCGCGCTTCTATCACCATGACAAGGGGCAGATCCTGCTCGATGGCGTGGAGATCGAGAACTACCGCTTGCGCAATCTGCGTCGCCATGTGTCTCAGGTGAACCAGCACGTGACCCTGTTCAACGACACCGTGGCCAACAACATTGCCTACGGCGACCTGGCCGGGGCTCCGCGCGCGGATATCGAAGCCGCAGCCGCCGATGCCTATGCCAAGGAGTTCATCGACCAGCTGCCCAAGGGCTTCGACACCGAGGTCGGCGAGAACGGCGTGCTGTTGTCCGGCGGCCAGCGCCAGCGCCTGGCCATTGCTCGTGCGCTGCTCAAGAACGCGCCATTGCTCATTCTCGATGAGGCGACTTCGGCGCTGGATACCGAGTCCGAACGGCATATCCAGGCGGCACTGGACCATGTGATGCAAGGTCGTACCACGCTGGTGATCGCCCACCGATTGTCTACCATCGAAAAGGCAGACCAGATTCTGGTGATGGACCAGGGGCGTTTGGTGGAGCGCGGCACCCATGCCGAGCTGCTCGCAGCCAATGGCTATTATGCCCGCTTGCACGCCATGGGCCTGGACGAGCCCGAAAAGGCCGACATCACCTGAAACACCCTGTGTCGGGGCCCTTGTGGCCCCGATTGTCACCGGAATTTTCCAGGGCCTGATCTGGCCGTAAAGCCGTCGTCCACCCTGTGCTAATATCCTGCCCCTGTTCATTTTTTCATTTTGGGTTGCCCATGAAGTTGTCCATGCCGCGTTTCGATCAAGCCCCGGTACTGGTGGTCGGCGATGTCATGCTTGACCGCTACTGGCATGGCGGTACTTCGCGTATCTCGCCGGAAGCGCCAGTGCCGGTGGTCAAGGTCGATCAGATCGAGGATCGTCCCGGCGGTGCGGCCAACGTTGCCTTGAACATCGCGGCGCTCGGCGCGCCTGCGTTGCTGGTCGGTGTCACCGGCCAGGACGAGGCCGCCGACAGCCTGGCCAACAGCCTGCATGCCGCTGGCGTGCGTTCGGTGTTCCAGCGCATTGCGCACCAGCCGACCATCGTCAAGCTTCGGGTCATGAGCCGTCACCAGCAGCTGCTGCGTATCGACTTCGAAGAACCCTTCGCCACCGACCCGCTGTCGCTGGGCGCTGAGGTCGACAACCTGCTCGAAGGCGTCAAGGTGTTGGTGCTATCCGACTACGGCAAAGGCGCTTTGCGCAATCACCAAAGCCTGATCCAGGCGGCGCGGGCCAAAGGCATTCCGGTGCTGGCCGACCCCAAGGGCAAGGACTTTTCCATCTACCGTGGCGCGAGCCTGATTACCCCGAACCTCAGCGAGTTCGAAACCATCGTCGGCCGCTGCGCCGATGAGACCGAACTGGTCGCCAAAGGGCTGCAACTGTTGCAGGACCTGGACCTGGGAGCACTGCTGGTGACCCGTGGCGAGCACGGCATGACCTTGCTGCGTGCGGGTCAGCCAGCCCTTCACCTGCCCGCGCGTGCCCGTGAAGTGTTCGATGTCACCGGTGCCGGCGACACCGTGATTTCCACCCTGGCGGCCGCCATCGCTGCTGGCGAGGACCTGCCCCACGCGGTGGCGCTGGCCAACCTGGCGGCCGGTATCGTGGTCGGCAAGCTGGGTACTGCGGCCATCAGCGCGCCTGAATTGCGCCGGGCGATTCAGCGCGAGGAGGGCTCCGAGCGCGGTGTGCTGGGCCTGGAGCAGTTGTTGCTGGCTATCGACGATGCCCGCGCGCACAAAGAGAAGATCGTCTTCACCAACGGTTGCTTCGACATCCTGCATGCCGGCCATGTCACCTACCTGGAGCAGGCAAGGGCCCAGGGCGATCGCCTGATCGTCGCGGTCAATGACGATGCTTCGGTCAGCCGTCTGAAAGGCCCTGGGCGGCCGATCAATAGCGTCGACCGGCGCATGGCCGTGCTGGCAGGCCTGGGTGCGGTGGACTGGGTGATCAGCTTCCCTGAGAGTACGCCGGAGAACCTGCTGAGCCAGGTCAAGCCGGATGTGCTGGTCAAAGGCGGTGACTACGGCATCGACCAGGTAGTGGGCGCTGATATCGTCAAGGCTTACGGCGGTACCGTGAAGGTGCTGGGGCTGGTCGAGAACAGCTCGACCACGGCGATCGTCGAGAAAATCCGCAAGCACTGAAATAGGTTAGAGGGGCCGCTTCGCGGCCCCACGCGTTACTTGTGCAACGAGGTTCGCGCCCGCGCCAGCAACGCCCGTGCCTTTTCACCGAACCGGCGCAAGTGCGAGCCGGTATTGCTATCGGCCAACCCCTGCTGTTTCAGCCAATCCTTCCAGCGTATCCGCTCTTCCTTGACGACCCATCCTGTCTGGTTGGCGAAACTCTCCGCCAGGTAAAGCCCTCGTGTGCTGGCCGGCACCAGTTCGTCTTTCTTCAGGGTGTACAGCTCGGCCAGCGGTTGGCCGTCTTTCAGGGGCATCAGGTACAGGTCAGGCCGTTTGCGGTTGAGCCGCGCCACCAGCTGGTCACCCTCCAGCCGCTCATCGACGTGAAACAGGCTGAGTTTCTTGGCGTCCCGGGGTACCTGCAGGCGCATGTCGTAGATCAACTGCAACGAGGCGGTGGGCAAATGCACATAGGCCCTGGGCCGCTCCAGTAGCATCAGGTTGCCGCAATGCACAGGGCGAGCGGCGCCGGATTCCGGTGTGAGGATGAAGGGCAAGGTTTCACGATAATGCAAGGCAGCGGCATAGGGCGCGGGTAGCCAGGTGTCGTTGAAGCGTCCCCCCAGCCAGCCTTCCGGGGTTTCCAGCAAGCATTCCTCGGCCACCTCCTGCACTGCCGTGTGCAGGGGCAGGTTGAGCTCTTGTGCGGGGACATATCCGGATATCAGTTTCAGCACCACATCGCCCCGGTCCTGGCGGCGCTGGCGCACCAGCACCCAGTAGTCGCGGTGCTGCCAGTGCAGGGTCAGGCGTACCGAGACGCCCAGGTTGGCTAGCTCGACCACGAAACGCTGGTTGTCCGGCAGCTCGATGGCCTTGCGCCGCTGCTGGGTCTGAGCGAAGTTCAGCGGCATGCCGATGCTCTGGTAGATCAGGCCTTCGGGCGTCGCTTCGACATGCAGGGGCAGTGTCTTGAAGTTGCTTGGGTTCTTGCGAATCAGCGTACGCGGCACGAGGCTCCTCCTTGCGTCGGATCAGTCTCCAGACCTTGGGCCCAGACGGCTCAGTGCTGGCTCAGGATGCGGGCGACAGTGGCCACGTTGTGGGCCAGATGCAACGGATTGATGGTGCCGACGATAGCACTGCTCACACCAGGGTGGGAGAACAGCAGCTCGAAGCTGGCTTGCACCGGGTCGACACCAGGGGCCAGGCAGATGTGCCCGCTGGCCAGGGCCTTCTTCACCAGAATGGCTTTGCCATGTTCGGCAGCGTAGTCCAGGACCGGGCGCTCTGCCTGCTCGTTGAGGTTGTAGGTGACCATGGCGCAATCGCCGGTCTCCAGCGCCTTCAGGCCGCCGGCGACCGTCTTGCCGGAAAAGCCGAAGCCCAGGATCTTGCCCTCTTGCTTGAGCTCGGCAAGGGTCTGATAGACCTCCTGCTGCTCGAGAATGGCCAGGTCATTGCCGTCCGAGTGCACCAGCACCAGTTCGATGCGGTCGGTTTCCAGGCGGCGCAGGCTGCGCTCAACCGAGCGGCGGGTATGGGCGGCGCTGAAATCGAAGTGCGACTGGCCGTTCTCGAATTCCTCGCCGACCTTGCTGACGATCACCCATTGCTCGCGCTGGCCGCGCAGCAGTGGGCCCAGACGTTCTTCGCTGCGGCCATAGGCCGGTGCGGTGTCGATCAGGTTGATACCCAGCTCGCGGGCCTGGGCCAGCAGCAGGCGTGCTTCGTCATCGTCTGGAATGGTGAAGCCGTTCGGGTATTTGACGCCCTGGTCGCGGCCGAGCTTGACCGTTCCCAGGCCCAAGGGCGACACCTTGAAGCCGGTGCTGCCCAGCGGGCGGTGAATGTCGTGCAGGGTAGGCAGGGTCATGGCAGCAGTTGCTCCCAGGCCGGTACGCCCAGCGCCGGGCGCGGAAGGTTATCGAGGGCGGGTTGAGCGCTTGGGCGAATGCCATCGCGATCGAGACTTGCCAGTACCCGATCACTGAAGTCGGGGGCCAATGCCAGTTTGGTCGGCCAGCCCACCAGCAGACGCTGCTGGTCGGCCAGGAAGGCATTGTCCGGGCGTACCAGGCCAGATTGCGCGGGTTCGGCGCGATCCACACGCAAGGTCGCCCATTTCAGTAGCGTCTGGTCTACCCATGGCAGCAGGTGTGCGATTTCCTTTTGCGCCGCGGCGATCTGCGCGGCTGGGTCGCGGGCTACGCCATCGGCTTCGGCCAGGTCGCCACCCATGTACCACACCCACTGGCCATCGGCTGCCGGGTGAGTGGTGATCGTCACCCGTGGCTTCGGGCCGCCGCCCAGGCAGTGGGCGTAGAGGGGTTTGAGGTTCGGCCCCTTGGCCATGACCATGTGCAGCGGCCGCAACTGCATCGCTGGCTGGTTGAGGCCGAGGGCCTGCAACAGCGCCTCGGTACCGCCACCTGCACTGAGGACGATGCGCTGGGCGCGGATTTCACGGCCATCGACGCGCAAGCCGACCAGCGCTTGGCCTTCACGCAAGGGTTCGATCTGCTCGCCCGCCAGCAGGCTGTCACCGGCCAGCTCGGCCAGGTTGGCAAGCAGGCTGGGGACGTCGATCACCAGTTCGGCCAGGCGATAGACCTTGCCCTTGAACGCGCGGTCTTGAAGGGCAGGCGGCAGTTGCTCGCCCTTGACCTGGTCTACCCGGCCACGCACTGCCTTGCTGGCGAAAAAGCTGGTGAGGTTGCCGGCCAGGGTGCCGGGGGACCACAGGTAGTGCGCATCGGACAGCAGGCGGGTCTTGTCCAGCGCCAGCTCGCCGGTGCCGGCCAAGGCTTCGCGCCAACGTCGCGGCATGTCGGCGATGGCTTCCGAGGCGCCGGTCAGGGCGCCGTGCAGGGCGTACTTGGTGCCGCCATGGATGATGCCTTGCGATTTGATGGTCTGCTCACCGCCCAGGCTGGCACGCTCCACCAGCACTGTCGAATAGCCCAGTCTGCGCAGACGAGCATTGAGCCAGAGGCCTGCGACCCCGGCGCCGACGATCAATACGTCAGTGGAAATGGCAGATGGCATGGCGGTACCTCGGAGACTGGGACAGCTGGCAAGTATACAGGCTTACCTTGTCATGACCCTATCGCTGCGCTATCCGCCTCCTTCCACGACCGCGCCGGCCGCCTAGCCGCCGGCTTGCCGGGGAGGCCGAACACCCAGGCGACTCAGTGTCCGGCAGTCTTCGAAAACAGCTGGATCACTACCACGCCCCCGACGATCATCGCCATCCCCAGCATTGCCGGTACATCCAGCTTCTGCCCGTAGATCACCAGCGCTGCCACGCTGATCAGCACGATGCCCAGCCCAGACCAGATCGCGTAGGCAATGCCCACCGGTATGCTGCGCACCACCAGGGTCAGCATCCAGAAGGCGATGGCGTAGCCACACACCATCAGCAACAGCGGCAGCGGCGTGCTCAAGCCCTTGACCGCTTTCATGGAGGCGGTGGCGATGACTTCGGCGCAGATGGCGATGGCCAGGTAGGTGTAGGCATTCATGGTGGTTTCCTCCGGTTTCTGCCGGGCATTTTAGGCATGTGCTGGATGGGGTAAAGTCATTACCTATCAGTATTGGAGATAGGTTGATGGCAGAGCAGTGGAATCTCGAGCAACTGCGCGTGTTCGTGCGTGTCGCCGAACTGCGGTCCTTTTCCGCGGTGGCCCGGGAGCAGCGCCGGGCGCAGTCGGCGGTCAGCAGTGCCATCGCAATGCTCGAAACGGACTTGGGTGTGACCTTGTTCGAGCGCAGCAGCGGTCGTCAGCCCAAGTTGACGGAAAACGGCGTGGCCTTGCTGGAGGATGCCCGCGAGCTGTTGCGCCAGTGCGAGCGCCTGGACGGCCGTGCGCTGGCGTTGATGCGTGGGCAGGAGGCGCTGTTGCGGGTTGCTCAGGACGAGGCCATGCCCTATCAGCCGGTGATCGACAGCCTTGACGAGTTGGCCAGCCGTTTTCCCTTCCTGGAAGTGCAGTTGGCCAGCGGCGCCCAAGGGGATGTGGCACGCAAGCTGGTGGAACGGCGCGCCGACCTGGGGTTGTTCTTCCATCACGAAAGCATCCCCAGTTCGCTGGAGCGGCGCGCCCTGGGCAGCGTGGAAATGGTCACTGTCTGCGCGGTCGGGCATCCGCTCGCCAAGGAGCTACGGGTCACCCGCCAGCAATTGGCGCGGCATCGACAGTTGTTGATCACCCCCCAGCAGAGCGGCTACCCGGGTGGCGAAGCGATCAGTCCGCAGATCTGGCGTGCGGACAGCTTCTATGCCATGGCCGAACTGCTGATGCGCGGCCTCGGCTGGGCCTGGTTGCCACGGCATGTGGTGCAGTATCCGACCTATCAGACACAGATGGTCGAGTTGGACAGCGAATGGCGGCCACCTGCTTTGGTGGCGGAGCTTGCCTGGCGGCGCGACGAGCCCTTGGGACCGGCGGCGCAATGGCTGGCCGAGCGCTTCGCGGTGCACCTGCGCGCGATCGGCTAGCCATTTTCCAGATGGTTCCTAGTACACTTCGCCACCATGAACAGAACCCTTTATTCCTTGTTGTTTCACCTGGGCCTGCCGCTGGTCGCGCTACGCCTGTTCCTGCGTGCCCGCAAGGCGCCGGCCTACGGCCAGCGCATCGCTGAGCGCTTTGCCCTGAACCTTCCGGCCATGCGCCAAGGGGGGATCTGGGTGCATGCGGTGTCGGTAGGCGAGAGCATTGCCGCCGCACCCATGGTTCGCGCCCTGCTCAAGGCCTACCCGGACCTGCCGATCACCCTCACCTGCATGACCCCGACTGGATCGGAGCGCATCCGCGCGATGTTCGGCGACGAGCCGCGCATCCAGCATTGCTACCTGCCCTATGACCTGCCGTGGGCGGCGGGGCGCTTTCTGGACCATGTGCGTCCACGTCTGGGCATCATCATGGAAACCGAACTTTGGCCCAATCACATTCACCAGTGCGCCAAGCGCGGCATTCCCGTGGCCTTGGCCAATGCACGGCTATCCGAACGGTCGGCCCGTGGCTACGCACGGTTTGCTGGCCTGACCCGGCCGATGCTCACCGAGATGAACCTCATCGCGGTGCAAACCGAAACCGAAGCCCAGCGATTCCGTGACCTGGGCGCACGGCCTGAATGCGTGAAGGTGACCGGCTCGATCAAGTTCGACTTGAAGATCGACGAGCAACTGCAGCCTCGGGCGCAGGCATTGCGCGGGCAGTGGGGGGCCGACCAGCGCCCGGTGTGGATCGCCGCCAGTACCCACGAAGGCGAAGACGCCCTGATCTTGCAGGCGCACCGCCAGTTGCTGCAGGTACATGGCGACGCGCTGCTGATTCTGGTGCCTCGCCACCCTGAGCGCTTCAATGCCGTGCATGCCCTGTGCCGTGAGCAGTTCACTACTGTGCGCCGCTCCTCGGGTGGTGCCGTCGACAGCCAGACCCAGGTGCTGCTGGGCGACACCATGGGTGAGTTGCTGTTCCTCTATGCGCTGGCCGATATCGCCTTCGTCGGCGGCAGTCTTGTCGCCACCGGCGGTCATAACCCGTTAGAGCCAGCGGCGCTGTCGTTGCCGGTGATCATGGGCCCGCATGTGTTCAACTTCCTCGAGATCAGCGCGATGTTGCGAGACGCAGGGGCGTTGCAGCAGGTGGATGATGTCGAAGGGCTGGCGGCGGCAGTACGTCGGCTGGTCGAGCTGCCTCAGGATGCCCAGCGCATGGGGGCGGCGGGCAAGCAGGTGATGTTGGCGAACCAGGGGGCGTTGCAGCGGTTGCTGGATGGGCTTGGGGCGTTGATTGGCTGAAATCCGAGCAGGCATCATCGCCGGCACGCCGGCGATGATGCAGCACCGACCTACGGCCTGCGCTCGAAATTCTTCGCCGCCGCCGCTGCCAAATCCGGTGGCAGGAAGTCCTTGTCCGGGTTGTAGTCTGGCTTCAGATACCGCTTGAGGTCCTGCAGGTCCTGCGGGCTCAAGGTTCCGGCAGCCTGTTTCAGGCTCAGGTTGTCGAGAATGTAGTCATACCGGCTGTTGTTGTAGTCGCGCACCGAGGTATACAGCTGGCGCTGGGCGTCGAGCACGTCGACGATGTTGCGGGTACCGACCTGGTAGCCGATCTCGGTGGCTTCGAGCGCGCTCTGGTTGGAAATGATCGACTGCTTGCGCGCCTGGACCTGTTCCACGTCGGTGTTGACCGCGCGGTGCAGGTTACGGGTGTTTTCCACCACTTGGCGGCGCAGGCTTTCGCGCTGCTGCTCGCTCTGGCTCAGGCGCTGGTAGGCCTCGCGTACCTGTGAGCTGGTCAGACCGCCGCTGTAGATCGGGATGTTCAGTTGCAGGCCGATGCTGGTTTGCTCAACGTCGCCGGCATAGCGCACGTTTGGCTGCGGGTTGCTGAATCCGAGGCTGTCGTTATCGCCCTTCTGGTAGCGAGCTACCGCATCGACCGTGGGCGCATGGCCGGCCTTGCGCTGGCGCAAGGTCTCTTCAGCGGCGGTGACGGCATAGTTGGTGGCCAGAAGGTTGAGGTTCTGGCGAGCAGCGGTTTCGACCCAGGCCTTGGCATCATTGGGCGTGGGCACCTGCACCGGCAGGGTGTGGACCACGCCCTGGATCGAGGCGTATTCGCGATTGGTCAGGGTCACCAGGGCCTCGAAGGCATCCTGGACCTGGCGTTCGGCAATGATCCGGTTGGCCCGGGCAGTGTCGTAGCTGGCTTGCGATTGCAGGACGTCGGTCTTGTCGGAGAGGCCCACGTCGAAACGTTCGTTGGACTGATCCAGCTGGCGCTTGAACGCCGCCTCCTCGGCCTTGGTGGCAGCCAGGTTGTCTTGGGCGCGGAGTACGGCGAAATAGTTCTGCGCGGTTTGCAGGATCAGGTTCTGCTCGGTGGCCGACAGCTCAAGCGCCGCCTGTTCATTGACAGACTCGGCTGCCTTCAACTGGAACCAGCGGTCGGCGCGGAAAATCGGTTGCGAGAGGGTCGCGCTCCACGAATTGCCGCTGCGGTTGGAGGTGATCGATGGCTCATCGAACTTGGTGCGGGTGTTCATCATTTCGGCACCTGCCGACAGGTTCGGCAGCAACCCGGCCCTGGCCTGGGGCACCACCTCGCGACGGGCGCCGTAGTCGGCGCGGGCCGCAGCCAGGTCGGCGTTGTTATCGACCGCTTCCTGGTAGACGCTGACCAGATCGGTCTTTACCGTTGCGGGCACATCCGCTGCCCAGACCACTCCGTTGGACGCACAAGACACGGCTATCGCCAGTGAGAGTTTGCGCAGCATAGAGGCAATCCTTGTACGAAATTTAATTACTGAACTGTTGAGTATCGAAAGACCGGCCAGTGTAGTGCCATGTGCAGCTGGCAACAATCGTCGACGGTGCCTTTCATCATCCGTGCGTTTTAGTCGCTTGGCTTTGCCGACCACTCCAGTCTAGACTGCGCATGTTCTTGTCGGGGTGCCTTGAAGCAAAGGCTGAGATCGGAAAGTTCCGGATCCCGTTGAACCTGATCAGGTTAGCGCCTGCGTAGGGAACAAGATTGCTCGCCTTCCCGGGGAGCCTCTTGTGCCAGGTCCGGGAATGTCACAGCTCGCGTAGCTCAAGGCACCTCCATGTACCGGCACTGCACACCCGTCCAGGGGGTGCGTCCGCGTCTTTCAGGTTCACCCCGACATTCCGTCCGCAAGGAAGACGTCTGGAGAGCCTGTGATGAGTAAACAAGAAAAAACGATCAACCTCAGCGAGTCGGCACAAGTCGACCAGCAGTCCGTGCAACCCTTCCCGCGTTCGCGCAAGGTGTACGTCGAAGGTTCGCGCCCGGACATCCGCGTGCCCATGCGCGAGATCAGCCTGCACGACACCCCCACCGATTTTGGCGGCGAGACCAACGCACCGGTGCTGGTCTATGACACCTCCGGCCCCTACACCGACCCCAATGTCGTCATTGACGTGCGCAAAGGCTTGGCCGATGTTCGTTCGTCCTGGATCGATGCCCGTGGCGACACCCTGCGCCTGGACGGGCTGAGCTCTGATTTCGGCCAGCAGCGCCTGAACGATGCCGAGCTGGCCAAGCTGCGCTTCGCCCATGTGCGCAATCCGCGTCGCGCCAAGCCTGGTGCCAACGTCACGCAGATGCACTACGCCCGCCAGGGCATCATCACCGCCGAGATGGAATACGTTGCCATCCGCGAAAACATGAAGCTGCAGGAAGCCCGCGCCGCCGGCCTGCTGAACCAGCAGCACGCTGGCCACAGCTTCGGTGCCAGCATCCCGAAGGAAATCACACCCGAGTTCGTTCGCGAGGAAATCGCTCGCGGCCGCGCGATCATCCCGGCCAACATCAACCACCCTGAACTGGAGCCGATGATCATCGGCCGCAACTTCCTGGTGAAGATCAATGGCAACATCGGCAACAGTGCCCTGGGTTCCTCCATCGAGGAAGAAGTGGCCAAACTGACCTGGGGTATCCGCTGGGGCTCGGATACCGTCATGGACCTGTCCACCGGCAAGCACATCCATGAAACCCGCGAGTGGATCATCCGCAACTCGCCGGTGCCGATCGGCACGGTGCCGATCTACCAGGCCCTGGAAAAGGTCAATGGTATCGCTGAGGACCTGACCTGGGAGTTGTTCCGCGACACCCTGATCGAACAGGCCGAGCAGGGCGTTGACTACTTCACCATCCATGCTGGCGTACTGCTGCGCTACGTGCCGCTGACCGCCAAGCGGGTTACCGGCATCGTCAGCCGTGGCGGCTCGATCATGGCCAAGTGGTGCCTGGCGCATCACAAGGAAAACTTCCTGTACACGCACTTCGACGAGATCTGCGAAATCATGAAGGCCTACGACGTCAGCTTCTCGCTGGGCGATGGTCTGCGCCCAGGCTCGATCGCCGACGCCAATGACGCCGCCCAGTTCGGTGAACTGGAAACCCTCGGCGAGCTGACCAAGATCGCCTGGAAACACGACGTGCAGTGCATGATCGAAGGTCCTGGCCATGTGCCGATGCAGTTGATCAAAGAGAACATGGACAAGCAGCTGGAGTGCTGTGACGAGGCGCCGTTCTACACCCTCGGTCCGCTGACGACCGACATCGCCCCAGGCTACGACCACATCACCTCTGGCATTGGTGCGGCGATGATCGGTTGGTTCGGTTGCGCCATGCTTTGCTATGTAACCCCCAAGGAGCACCTGGGCCTGCCGAACAAGGATGACGTCAAGACCGGCATCATCACCTACAAGATCGCCGCCCATGCGGCCGACCTTGCCAAAGGCCACCCTGGCGCGCAAATTCGTGACAACGCTTTGTCCAAGGCACGCTTCGAATTCCGTTGGGAAGACCAGTTCAACCTCGGTCTGGACCCGGACACTGCCCGCGCGTTCCACGACGAGACCCTGCCGAAGGAGTCGGCCAAGGTCGCCCACTTCTGCTCAATGTGCGGGCCGAAGTTCTGTTCGATGAAGATCACCCAGGAAGTACGTGAATATGCCGCCAACCAGCGTATCGACTCGGTCGATGTGTCGGTTGAGGAGGGCATGCGCGAGCAGGCCGAGCGGTTCCGCCAGGAAGGTAGCCAGCTCTACAAGAAGGTGTAAGTAGACCTTGGGGCCGCTTTGCAGCCCTTTCGCGACACAAGGCCGCTCCCCCTGAGATCGCGTGATCTTTGTGGGAGCGGCCTTGTGCCGCGCCAACCCCAACAACAAATCCGGCGAGCTACAAGCATGACCACCCCCAGCCACTTCTCCGCGGACCACCCGGTCCCCTCCAGCCACCGCCTGTTCGGTGCCCGCGACCTGTTCGCACTCTGGTTCTCCCTCGGCATCGGCCTGATGGTCCTGCAGGTCGGTGCCATGCTTGCCCCCGGCCTGGGGCTGGCGGGAGCCGTTCTGGCCATCGCCCTCGGCACAGGCGTGGGCGTGCTGTTGCTCGGGGCCGCTGGCGTCATCGGCAGCGACACCGGCCTGCCCGCCATGGGCACCCTGCGCTTGAGCCTGGGCCGCCATGGCGCCCGACTGCCGGCAGTGCTCAACCTGCTGCAACTGGTTGGTTGGGGCGCGTTCGAGATCATCGTCATGCGCGATGCCGCCAGCCTGCTCGGCGCACGCGCCTTCGGCGAGGACAGCCTGTGGAACAGCCCGATGCTGTGGACGGTGTGTTTCGGTGCCATGGCCACCTTGCTTGCGGTCAGCGGGCCGCTGGCTTTCGTACGCAAGATTCTGCGCAAATGGGGTATCTGGGTGTTGATGGCCGCCTGCCTGTGGCTGACCTGGAACCTGTTCGCCAAGGCCGACCTGGCCGAGCTGTGGGCACGTGCCGGTGACGGTTCGATGTCGCTGGCCGTAGGCTTTGACATCGTCATCGCCATGCCGCTGTCCTGGTTGCCGCTGATTGCCGACTACTCGCGTTTCGCCAGCAGTGCCAAGCGCGTCTTCGGCGGTACCGTGCTGGGTTACTTCATCGGCAACACCTGGCTGATGAGCCTGGGCGTGGCCTACACCCTGGCCTTTGCGTCGAGTGGCGAGGCCAATGCCCTGCTGTTGGCCCTGGCTGGCGCGGGTATAGGTATCCCGCTGTTGCTGATCCTGCTGGACGAGTCGGAGAAGGCGTTCGCCGATATCCACTCCGCTGCAGTCTCGACCAGCGTGCTGGTGCGCTTCAAAGTCGAGCACTTGGCCCTGGCCATCGGCGTGGTGTGCACCCTCATCGCGCTGCTGGCGCCGCTGGCCCAGTACGAGAACTTCCTGCTGCTGATCGGTTCTGTGTTCGCGCCGCTGTTCGGCGTGGTGCTGATGGACCACTTCGTGATCCGCCGCCGCCGCGCGCCAGCGTTGGTCGAAGGGCTGCACTGGCAAGCGCTGGTGGCCTGGGTGGTGGGTGTTGCCGCTTATCACACGATTGCCGCGCAGGCCCCTGAGTTTGGCGCGACCCTGCCAGCACTGGTACTGGCAGGTGGGCTGCATGCGCTACTGAGCGTCAGCCGCGGCCGGGAAACAGTTCGGGCTTGAGCACGCCATTGAGGCGTGGGTACGGGATCTTCAGCTCGACGTGGCCCATGGAATAGGGCGCGATGGAATAGACTTCGTACTTCACCACTACCGCGCCGTACGTCAGGGCGATGTGCGGCGACTTCTTGAACGGCCAGGTCTTCACGAACTCGGCATCCTTGTCCATGCCAACGCTGATCAGCCAAGCGCGGTGGGACTCTTCGACGGTCTTCCAGAAGGTGTCTTCCTGGCCGGGCACCAGCATGTCCTGCAAGGTCAGCACTTTGTCCAGCTTGCGCGAGTAGTTGATGAAGCCGCGTCCTGGCATGCCATGTGCACCGCCGCTGTCCAGGTAGCTGGACAGTTCGATGATCACCAGTCCGTCATGCTGCTCGCGTACCTTGGCCTGCAGGTAGCTGCTATTGCGCTTGTCGGCGCTGGCCAGGTAGTGCTGTTCGTAGGCCTGCAGCGAGGCAGGCGCGGTGCCACGCTGGTTATCTTCGGTCAGTTGCAGCAGGCGTTGCTCGACGATGCCGTCGAGCTTGGGCAGCGCCGGGAAGTGGATGGTGTCGATGTTCACCAGCGGGCAGTCGCTTTCGGTGCAACCAGGTTTTACATGCTCCCAGGCGTCGCGCTTGACCTCCAGCGGAGCCCGGTAGTTGGGTGCGAACACGCTTTGGCAGGCACCAAGCGCCAGTGCCAGCACGGCCACGGAAGTCAGTTTGACCAGTGTCATGATGATCCTTGCAGAACAGGAAAAGTCGCCCTTTGACCGTCGGCGCGGCCTTCAGTTCGCCACTAAGCTAACAGAGAGAAGGCCTGCTGTCCCGAGTGGGCGAACGGTTGCCAGAAAGGGATGAAACAGGCTGGCGTGCAGAGTAGGATGGCGCGATGCGGTAAATGAGGTCATGAGGATTTCCATGTCAGACACGTTCAATTCGGTGCCCAAGGCGGTCGAGATCGTCAAGCGGGTCAATTGCTTCCAGGGTTTCTACAAGCTCGACAAGGTGCACCTGCGCCACGAGCTGTTCGCTGGAGGCATGGGCCGCGAGATCAGTCGCGAACTGTTCGTGCGGCATGACGCGGTCTGTGTGCTGCCCTACGACCCGTTGCGCGATGAGGTGGTGCTGATCGAGCAGTTTCGCGTGGGCGCCATGGACAAGGTCGCCAACCCGTGGCTGATCGAGATGGTGGCGGGGCTGATCGACAAGGACGAGCAGCCAGAAGAAGTCGCCCATCGCGAGGCTGAAGAGGAGGCAGGGCTTACCTTCAGCGCGCTGTGGCCAATGACCCGCTACTTCCCGTCTCCGGGCGGTAGCGATGAGTATGTTCATCTGTTCCTCGGTCGTTGCAGCAGCGAAGGCGCCGGTGGCCTGCATGGCCTGGAAGAAGAGGGCGAGGACATTCGTGTTCGCGTGTGGTCATTCGAAGATGCCCTGCAAGCGGTACGTGACGGGCGTATCTGCAATGCCGCGACCATAATCGGGTTGCAGTGGCTGGCGTTGAATCGAGACGAAGTACGAGGTATGTGGAAGTGAACCTGTTGCGTGAGCGTTATCGGGTAGATCTGGCCGGGCTGCAGGCAGCCTGTGAGGCCAACTATGCCCGGCTCATGCGCTTGCTGCCAGACATGCGCACCACCCAGAGTTCGCGCCGCATCGGCATGACCCAGGGCGACCAGATGCTTGGCGTACTGGTGCTCGACGTGGTGCTGGCATGCCCCTATACCACCACCTTGCGCGTACGCCAGGAGCACAGCCTGCCCTGGCTGCCGGTGCCGCACCTGGAGGTGCAGGTGTATCACGATGCGCGCATGGCCGAGGTGGTCAGTGCCGAGCACGCCCGACGCCTGCGCAGCATCTACCCGTACCCCAATGCCGCCATGCACCAGCCGGACGAAAAAGCCCAGCTCAATCTGTTCCTGGGCGAATGGCTGAGTCACTGCCTGGCCTGTGGTCACGAACTGGCAAGTGTGCGCTGAAATGTGACGCGGGTTGGTTTCGAGTATTTGCTCGAAAGCCTTCCGCCGCCATAATCCGTGCAATATCCGTTCGAGGAGACGGCCGTTGCCGCACCCAGACTCCCTACCGGCACCCATTCATGTGGTGCAACTGACCGACGCCCACCTGTTCGCCGACCCGGCTGGTTCGCTGCTGGGCTTGAGGACTCGGGACAGCCTGCGCCACGTGATTGCCCAGGTGCGCCGTGAGCAGCCGCGCATCGACTTGCTGCTGTGCACAGGTGACCTGTCCCAGGACGCCAGCGTGGCTTCCTACCAGGCTTTTCGAGCGCTCACCGCTGAGTTCGGTGCGCCGTCCCGCTGGTTGCCAGGCAATCATGACGAAGCCCGGGTGATGGCCGAGGTAGCGCCGGAGCAGACGCAGGCCGTGACCGATATCGGCGCCTGGCGCATCGTGATGCTCGATTCGGCAGTCGTCGGCGCAACCCACGGCTTGCTGGCAGATCAGCAACTGGCCACGCTGGACGCAGCGCTGGCAGGTGCCGGCGAGCGCCACTGCCTGGTGTGCTGCCACCATCAGCCGGTGGACATCGGTTGCGCCTGGATCGCCCCGATCGGCCTGCGTAACGCCGATGTACTGCTGCAGCGCCTGCTACGTTATCCACAGGTGAAGGCGTTGCTGTGGGGGCATGTTCATCAAGAGTGGGATGAAGTGCGCGATGGGCTGCGTTTGCTGGCCACACCCTCGACCTGCATCCAATTCGCAGCGCGCAGCGAAGAGTTCAAGGTGAGTGAGGAACAGCCAGGGTATCGCTGGTTGCGTCTGCATGCCGACGGACGGTTGGAGACCGGCGTGGAGCGGGCGCTGGATTTCGAAGTGAAGCTCGACTTCGACAGCCCCGGCTACTGAGGTGAACGCCCGTCGACGCGGCCTGGTGTCGCCAGCGGGCCACATCGCGGCCGATGCTTGATTGAAGATTGTGTTGCGAAATTCCCGATCCAGCGCCAAAACCCGGCGAACACGCTACACTGCGCGTCCCTGCGCCCACTCCGATCGGGCGCGAAGCCACAGATTCCGGGGGCAGCATGTCGGGTTCCATCCTCTATATCCATGGCTTCAACAGCTCGCCGCTTTCAACCAAGGCGCGGCAGCTGGAGGCCGTCATGCAGCAGTTGGGGCTGTCCGACCACGTGCGCATACCCGCTTTGCACCATCATCCGCGCCAGGCCATCGCCCAGCTCGAAGCGGCCATCGCCGAACTGGGCAAGCCCCTGCTGGTAGGCAGTTCGCTCGGCGGCTACTATGCCACCCATCTGGCCGAGCGCCATGGCCTCAAGGCCTTGCTGGTCAACCCAGCGGTTACCCCGCACAAGCTGTTCGACGGCTACCTGGGTACCCAGCGCAACTTCTACACCGATGAAACCTGGGAGCTGACCCTGGATCATGTGCAGGCCCTGGCCGAACTGGAAGTGCCGGCGCCCACGGACCCAAGCCGCTATCAAGTGTGGCTGCAGACCGCCGATGAAACCCTGGACTACCGCCATGCCGAGCGCTATTACCGCGCGTGCGCCCTGCGTATCCAGGCCGGAGGCGATCACGGCTTCCAAGGCTTTGCCCAGCGGTTGCCGGCTTTGCTGGCGTTTGCCGGTATTGCCCGAGGGCAGTACGCAGCGCTCGATTTTTCTGTATTTTGATCTTTTTGCATTCACCAGACTGACGACGAGAACCCATGGCCAATCCCAGCGCTAGCGCCTATAACGCAGACGCCATCGAAGTCCTCTCGGGCCTTGACCCGGTCCGTAAGCGGCCGGGCATGTACACCGATACCAGCCGGCCGAACCACCTGGCTCAGGAAGTCATCGACAACAGTGTCGACGAAGCCTTGGCCGGCCACGCCCGTTCGGTGCAGGTGATCCTCCACGCCAACCACTCGCTGGAAGTCAGCGACGATGGCCGCGGCATGCCGGTGGACATCCACCCTGAAGAAGGCGTGTCGGGGGTCGAGCTGATCCTGACCAAGCTGCACGCAGGCGGCAAGTTCTCCAACAAGAACTACCAGTTCTCCGGCGGCCTGCATGGTGTCGGTATCTCCGTGGTCAACGCCCTGTCGACCCAGGTGCGTGTGCGCGTCAAGCGCGACGGCAACGAATACCAGATGACCTTCGCCGACGGCTTCAAGGCCAGCGAGCTGGAAGTGGTCGGTACGGTGGGCAAGCGCAACACCGGTACCAGCGTGTACTTCAGCCCCGACCCGAAGTATTTCGATTCGCCGAAGTTTTCCATCAGCCGCCTCAAGCATGTGCTCAAGGCCAAGGCCGTGTTGTGCCCGGGCCTGCTGGTCAGCTTCGAGGACAAGTCCACGGGCGAGAAAGTCGAGTGGCATTACGAGGACGGCCTGCGTTCTTACCTGGTCGACTCGGTCAGCGAGTTCCAGCGCCTGCCCGATGAGCCGTTTTGTGGCAGCCTGGCGGGCAACAAGGAAGCCGTCGACTGGGCACTGTTGTGGTTGCCTG
This sequence comes from Pseudomonas sp. NyZ480, assembly GCF_029537255.1. Classification (NCBI taxonomy): domain Bacteria; kingdom Pseudomonadati; phylum Pseudomonadota; class Gammaproteobacteria; order Pseudomonadales; family Pseudomonadaceae; genus Pseudomonas; species Pseudomonas sp. NyZ480. The sequence goes on from NZ_CP120626.1 coordinate 568,470, forward strand.
AGGGCGGTGACAGTGTTCAGGAAAGCTACGTCAACCTGATTCCCACCGCCCAGGGCGGTACCCACGTCAATGGCCTGCGCCAGGGCCTGCTCGATGCCATGCGCGAGTTCTGCGAGTTCCGTAACCTGCTGCCACGGGGTGTGAAGCTGGCGCCGGAAGATGTCTGGGAGCGCATCACCTTCGTCCTGTCGATGAAGATGCAGGAACCCCAGTTTTCCGGTCAGACCAAGGAGCGCTTGTCCTCCCGCGAGGCGGCGGCGTTCGTCTCGGGCGTGGTCAAGGACGCGTTCAGCCTGTGGCTCAACGCCCACCCCGAGATGGGTATGCAACTGGCGGAGCTTGCCATCAGCAACGCCGGCCGCCGCCTCAAAGCCAGCAAGAAGGTCGAGCGCAAGCGCGTGACCCAGGGCCCGGCGCTGCCTGGCAAACTGGCGGACTGCGCAGGTCAGGACCCGATGCGGGCCGAGCTTTTCCTGGTCGAGGGTGATTCGGCCGGTGGCTCGGCCAAGCAGGCGCGCGACAAGGAGTTCCAGGCGATCCTGCCGCTGCGCGGCAAGATCCTCAACACCTGGGAAGTGGACGGTGGCGAAGTCCTGGCCAGCCAGGAAGTGCACAACATCGCCGTTGCCATCGGTGTCGATCCGGGTGCCGCGGACCTGTCGCAGCTGCGTTACGGCAAGATCTGCATCCTCGCCGACGCCGACTCCGACGGCCTGCACATCGCAACCTTGTTGTGTGCCCTGTTTGTGCAGCACTTCCGGCCGCTGGTCGAGGCCGGCCACGTCTATGTGGCGATGCCGCCGCTGTACCGCATCGACCTGGGCAAGGAAATCTACTACGCCCTCGACGAGGCTGAGCGCGACGGTATTCTCGACCGCCTGGTGGCCGAGAAGAAGCGTGGCAAGCCGCAGGTCACCCGATTCAAGGGCCTGGGTGAAATGAACCCGCCGCAGCTGCGCGAGACCACTATGGATCCGAACACCCGGCGCCTGGTCCAACTGACCCTGGATGATCTGCAGGGCACCACCGAAATCATGGACATGCTGTTGGCCAAGAAGCGTGCCAGTGACCGCAAGAGCTGGCTGGAAACCAAAGGTAACCTGGCCGAGGTCCTGGTTTGATTCGTCTGCTGTTCGCGGCCTGCCTTGCGTTGGTTGCCCTGCCGAGCCTGGCGGGCAACTGGCCGGAGCTCAAGCTCACCGCAGAGCACCCGATCGAGGGCATGCGTGGTGGCAACCTGTCCGGTCTGGCCTTTTGCCGCGGCGGCTTATGGGGCGTGTCCGACCGGGATGACGACCGCATCTACCGCTTCGACCAGCAAGGTGCAGTCTGGCGTGCCCAGCCGCTGACCTTCACGCCGCCGCCCGTGCCGGAAAGCGGCTTGCCCTGGGGGCTGAAGTCGCGCAACTGGGCGGCTTCGTACATTCGCGGTGGCGAATTGGACTACGAAGGCATTACCTGCGATCAGGCAGGCAATATCTTCCTGGTCAGCGAGGCCCACGCGGCGGTGCTGCAGTTGCCCGTCGACGGGGAGCCAGTCTGGTTGAAGATCGACCCTGCGATGATTCGCCAGGCCCGTGCCAGTGGCATGCTGCTGAACTTCAATGCCTTGTTCGAAGGACTGGCGATCAACCCGGCGGGCGACCGCCTGTGGTTGGCAGCAGAGCGTGAGCGCCGGGGCCTGGTGGCGGTGCAGCGCCAGCAGTCGGTCTGGACCTGCGAGCGCAGTTGCGTGCTGCTCAGCGAGGCCGGTGTCGAGATGCAGCCCGCACAGATGCCTAACCCGCAAGCGTTATCGCGAGACTTTTCCGATCTGGCCTGGTTCGACGGCAAGCTATTCACGCTCGAGCGCAACGCCTACCGCATCTGCCGTCGCGATGCCGGTACGGGCACGGTCGAGCGTTGCTGGTCGTTCGCCGCCGATGCCCTGGTGGAGGGGCGCCGGTATGATCAGCCGTTCGGTCTGGCCGAGGCCTTGGTAATCGATGCGAAAGGGGCCTGGGTCGGCCTGGACAACAACAACGGCGACCGTGCCGACGGTGAAACGCGCCCGATCGTCTGGCGCTTCGCTGCGCCCGAAGGTGGTTGGAGTGCCAAGCCATGAGCCAGCCACCGGGAAAGCGCGCGGGCAAGGTCCTGATGTTCGTCGCCTGGGTGGCGGCGCTGTTTCTGGCCACGCGTTTTTTTGGTGATTGGGAAGCCCGTGAACACAATCCGAACGTGCACGTGCAGTCCGAGCATGGCGAAGGTTTCATCGAGGTGCGCTTGCTGAGCAATGGCCAGGGCCATTTCGTCGCGGACGGCGCGATCAATGGCCAGGGGGTGCATTTCATGCTCGACACTGGCGCTACGGATGTGGCGATACCCGAAACGCTGGCCCGCGACCTGGACCTGGAGCGGGGCAGCCCGGTGACCCTGAGCACCGCCAACGGTCGCACCGAGGGCTATCGGACTCGCCTGGACAGCCTGCAGTTGGGCGATATCCGCCTGCAAGGCGTGCGCGCACTGGTGGTGCCCGGTCTGGATGGCCAGACGGTACTGCTGGGCATGAGCGCGCTGAAACAACTTGAATTTACCCAGCGCGGCGGCACCATGCTGCTGCGCCAGAACCTGAAATGACGAGGCCCGCATGAGCGACTCACTGGAACTCAGCCTCGACGGCGTCGAACGCCGCTCGCTGGCTGACTTCACCGAACAGGCCTACCTCAACTATTCCATGTACGTGATCATGGACCGGGCCCTGCCGCATATCGGCGACGGCCTGAAGCCGGTGCAGCGACGCATCGTCTACGCCATGAGCGAGTTGGGGCTCGATGCCGACGCCAAGCACAAGAAATCCGCCCGTACCGTCGGTGACGTGCTCGGCAAGTTCCACCCCCACGGCGACTCGGCCTGCTACGAAGCGATGGTGTTGATGGCGCAGCCGTTCAGCTACCGCTACACCCTGGTCGATGGCCAGGGTAACTGGGGTGCGCCGGATGATCCGAAGTCGTTCGCCGCGATGCGTTACACCGAGGCGCGCCTGTCGCGTTACTCCGAAGTGCTGCTCAGCGAGCTGGGCCAAGGTACGGTGGACTGGGTGCCGAACTTCGACGGTACCTTGCAGGAGCCGGCGGTGCTGCCGGCGCGCCTGCCGAACATCCTGCTCAACGGCACCACGGGTATCGCCGTGGGCATGGCGACCGACGTGCCGCCGCACAACCTGCGCGAGGTGGCCAGCGCCTGTGTGCGCCTGCTCGACGAGCCCAAGGCCACCATCGAGCAACTGTGCGAGCATATCCAGGGCCCGGATTACCCGACCGAAGCCGAAATCGTCACGCCGCGTGCCGAGATCCTCAAGATCTACGAAAGTGGCCGCGGCTCGATCCGCATGCGTGCGGTCTATCGCGTCGAAGACGGCGATATCGTGGTCACCGCGCTGCCGCATCAGGTCTCCGGTGCCAAGGTGCTGGAGCAGATCGCCGCGCAGATGCAGGCAAAGAAGCTGCCGATGGTTGCCGACCTGCGCGATGAGTCGGACCACGAGAACCCTTGCCGTATCGTCATCATCCCGCGTTCCAACCGTGTGGATGCCGCCGAACTGATGCAGCACCTGTTCGCTACCACTGATCTGGAAAGCAGTTATCGGGTCAACGTCAACATCATTGGTCTGGATGGCCGTCCGCAGCTCAAGAATCTGCGTGCGCTGTTGCTGGAGTGGCTGGAATACCGCATCGGTACTGTCCGCCGCCGCCTGCAGCACCGTCTGGAAAAGGTCGAGAAGCGCCTGCACCTGTTGGAGGGTTTGCTCACCGCGTTCCTCAACCTGGACGAAGTGATCCACATCATCCGCACCGAGGACCAGCCCAAGCAGGCCCTGATCGCGCGTTTCGACCTGACTGAAATCCAGGCCGAGTACATCCTTGAAACCCGCTTGCGCCAGCTGGCTCGCCTGGAAGAAATGAAAATCCGTGGCGAGCAGGACGAGTTGCTCAAGGAACAGGCCAAGCTGCTCGCGCTGCTTGGCAGCGATGCGAAACTGCGCAAGCTGGTGCGCAGCGAGCTGATCAAGGACGCTGAAACCTACGGCGACGACCGCCGTTCGCCGATCGTCGAGCGCGCAGAGGCCAAGGCGCTGTCGGAAAATGAGCTGATGCCGACTGAGCCTGTGACCGTGGTGTTGTCGGAAAAGGGCTGGGTACGCTGCGCCAAAGGCCACGATATCGATGCCACCGGGCTTTCGTACAAGGCGGGCGACGGCTTCAAGGCGGCGGCTGCTGGTCGCTCCAACCAGTTTGCCGTGCTCATCGACTCGACCGGCCGCAGCTATTCGCTGGCTGCGCACACCCTGCCTTCGGCACGGGGCCAGGGTGAGCCACTGACCGGTCGTCTGACACCGCCGCCAGGTGCCACCTTCGAGTGCGTGCTATTGCCGGACGACGATGCGCTCTACGTGGTGGCTTCGGACGCCGGTTACGGCTTCGTGGTCAAGGGCGAGGACCTGCAGGCGAAGAACAAGGCCGGCAAGGGCCTGCTGAGCCTGCCAAACGGTGCCAAGGTGATGACTCCGCGCCCGGTGGCCAACCGTGAGCAGGACTGGCTGGCCGCGGTGACGAGCGAAGGGCGCCTGCTGGTGTTCAAGGTTGCCGACCTGCCGCAGTTGGCCAAGGGCAAGGGCAACAAGATCATTGGCGTGCCCGGTGATCGAGTGGCCAGCCGTGAAGAATTTGTCACAGATTTGGCCGTCATCGCCGAGGGAGCGACTCTTGTGTTGCAAGCTGGCAAGCGTACCCTATCCCTGAAACCAGATGACCTTGAGCACTACAAGGGTGAGCGGGGCCGACGCGGTAGTAAGCTGCCACGCGGGTTCCAGCGGGTAGACGGGTTGCAGGTGGAAGTCCCGGCATAAGCGAGTAGTCTGTCTGGAACGGCAATTTCAGCGTCGTTCCAGGCAGAAATGCTGGAGTCGGGCCAATATTTCGCGGATGATAGTGCCCTTGTGGTGCCGGCGTGGCCGAGTACCCGATTGAATCTACATGAGTATCACTGCGGTTTGCCTGGTGGCGACCGCCTGGATGGGATGAATGAAATTCCTGCGCCTTCCATTTGCGCTGCTGATGACGGGTTTGCTGGGACTGGGCGGATGCAGCATGCATCAGCCCATGGCCCTGTACCAACTCGATAGTGGTGATCCCGGCCAGCCTTCGCAGAGTGCGGGCATGGCCGTGGTGCTCGGCCCGGTATCGATCGCCGATTACCTGCAGCGCGAAACCTTCCTGCAGCGTCAGCCTGACGGCAGCTTGAGTTCGGCCACCGATGGCCGTTGGGCGGGCAGCCTGTCGGCGGATATCGATCAATTGCTGGTACGTCAGCTGGCCTGGCGCCTGGACAGCCAGCGCGTCGTCCTGGCCCCGGCGAGCACGGGCTTCACGCCGGACGTGCAGGTGCTGCTGTCGATTACCCGCCTGGATTCGGGCAAGAACCAACCGGCGATCCTCGACGCCCAGTGGCGTCTGCTCGACCGTCGTGGCCACGTCCGTGACAACCGCATCGTCCACCTCGAGCAGCCGCACGAGGGTAGCGAAGCTTCGCAAGTGCAAGCCCAGGGGCAGTTGCTGCAGAAGCTGGCTGAACAGTTGAGCACCGCGGTCAAGCCGTTGGCCAATCAACCGGCCATCGCCGAAGAGGCGCCGAAGAAACCCGCTGCACCGGTGCAGGTGAAGAAAGGGCCAGAGAAATCCAAGATTCCGATGGCGTCACCGATTCGTACCGATATGGAAGTCTATCGGTTCTGATCGAATCGCCAGGCAAAAAAAGGCCCGCATCGCTGCGGGCTTTTTTGTGTCTGGCATTCTGGCCATGCAGCCTCTGCAGGGCGCCGGTTCCAGGAACGCTTGGCCGGCGATCAGGCTCGGCGCTCGTGCATGCGCGCCAGTTGCCGCTCCAGCATCGACGGATAAGGCTCCATCAAGCGTTCTACGCAGCACGCGCCTTCAGGGCTGGCGATCGGCCGGATACGAGCCCGCTGGCGAATCAGGTTGTCATCGCTTATCTGGCGCTCGACCAGCAGCAGGTTGCGGCTGTGCTGGGACAGGGCCAGGGCGTCCTGGGCCTTTTCGGTCATCAGCAGGTCGACCTGCTCCATACCTTGCAGATCATCGCCCGATACCAGGCCCAACTGCAGTTGCAGGGTAATACCGCTGTCCGCCACTTCGATCTGCAGTGCATGGCCCAAGGCGCGCAGCAACTCGCCACAGCAGATGGCATTGGTCAGGTAGTCCTCGCCACTGTCGCCACTGTGGAAGAGCACCAGGGTGCTGCCGTCATTGAGCGTGTAGGTTTCGCCTTCGTACAGCGACGCCGCTTGTTCCAGGCAGTCGCGGTAACGCTCCAGCAGCTCGGTCAGGCGTGTGCGTGGCAAACGGCGCAACTGCTCCTGGGAGCCCAGCTGGACCGCTAGCACTGCGGTGTTCTGCGGCTCGCTGGAGGAGACAGCGCTGGCCTTGGGGGGGCTGTCTTCGTCCAACAGCCCGGCAAACGCCTCATCGTCTTCGTCGTCCGCCTGCGCCACGGCGTGCGCTCGTGGTGCTGGCTTGGCGGTGGTGGCGACGTCGTGCAGGTCGTCGAAGCTGTCCTCGTCGTCTTCCTCTTCCTCCGGCTCCGGGGGCGGAGGAGGGGCCAGGCGTGCGTGCAGTTGGCGAGCCAGGTCGCCGATTTCATCCTGACGGTCGGTAGCCGGGGTATAGGGGTGCGGATCACGCAGCCATACGCGCAGTTGCAGCAGCGGCGTGGTGATGTAACGGCCCTGGCGCAGGCTCAGGCTCAAAGCCAGTGCCAGTAGGATCGCAGCCAGGATGCCCATGCTTTGCAGGCTGATCAGCATCGGTTGCTGGAACTGGCTCATGTCCAGGCTGATGCGCAGTTGCCCGGCGGTCACGTCCTGGAAGGTGATTTTGGTCTGATACAGGCCCTCGGCCTCGCCCAGCAGGCTGTTGCGCGGGCGCTGGCCGGCTTCGGCCAGTATGCGGTTATCCACGCTGTAGATGGCGGCATGGGCTACCAGCGGGTTCTTCACCAGGTTGCCCAGCAGCACGTTGAGGCTGAGGATGTCGTTGGACACCAGCAACTCGGTCGCCGAGGTGGCGGTCTGGGTGGTCAGGCTCTGGCCAAGGGCGTCGGCCTGTTCGTGCATGGCCTGCTTGAATTGCAGGCCCATCACGCAGGCGTAGATCACTAACGCTAGCGCCACCAGGAAAATGTTGGTGATGGCGATGCGCAGTGCCAGGGGAATGCGACGTTGGCGCAGGGCACGGAAGATCATCAGGAAGAAGTTGTCTGGTTTGACGGGCGTAGGCCGGTTCACAGAGCGCGGCTCTTTATGGCGGAAAAGTGTTGCGCAGTATAGCGAGCCGTGTTTTGTCGGCAAAGTATCGTTGGCGCCCGATGGTCACGGAAAATCGGTAGAATGCGCATTTTTCATCGAAGTCGGAGCCAGGTTGTGCGCGAAATCGTCCTGATCAACATCACCGGTGAGGACCGTCCCGGTCTCACTGCGGCCATTACCGGCGTCCTGCTCCAGGGCGGAGTGAACATCCTCGACATAGGTCTTGCGGTCATGCATGGCACGTTGTCGTTCGGCATCCTGGTCGATATCCCGGACAACGAAGTGTCCACCCGCCTGCTGCAAGCCGTCCAGGCCAAGGCCCATGAGCTGAACCTGCAGGCGCGCTACACGCCCATTTCCGAGGCTGACTACCAGCACTGGGCTGACGGTCACGGTGAGGCACGCCACATCGTTACGCTGCTCAGCCGTAAGATCACCCCCGAGCAATTGCAACGGGTGAGTGCGGTCATCAGTAAGTACGAGCTGACCATCGAGCGCATCGAGCGCCTGTCGGCCCGGGTGGTGCTGGATGCCCAGCAGGAAAAAGGCAAGGCCGCCCTGGAGATCTCCGTCCGTGGCGAACCGAGCGATGCCCAGGCCCTGCGCGCGGACTTCTTCGCCCTGTCGGACGAGTTGAAGATCGACATCGCCTTCCAGAAGGACGACCTGTATCGCCGCAATCGCCGTCTGGCGGTGTTCGACATGGACTCGACGCTGATTGAGGCCGAGGTCATCGACGAGTTGGCCAAGGCCGCGGGTGTGGGCGAACAGGTCTCGGCTATCACCGAGCGGGCGATGCGCGGCGAGCTGGATTTTGGCGCCAGCTTCAAGGAGCGCATGGCGCTGCTCAAGGGCCTGGATGTGGGCGTACTGGACGAGATCGGCGCTTCCCTGCGTCTGACCGAGGGTGCCGAGAACCTGTTCGCCGAGCTCAAGCGCCTGGGTTACAAGACCGCGATCCTCTCGGGCGGCTTCTCCTACTTCGCCAAGCAGGTCCAGGCGCGCCTGGGCATCGACTATGTGTTCGCCAACGAACTGGAAGTGGTCGATGGCAAAGTGACCGGCGTGGCCGTGGAGCCGATCGTCGACGCCCAGCGCAAGGCCGACCTGCTGCAGCAACTGGCGAGCGAAGAGGGCCTGCAACTGGACCAGACCATCGCCGTGGGCGACGGTGCCAACGACTTGCCGATGCTCTCGCTGGCCGGCCTGGGCGTGGCCTTCCGGGCCAAACCACTGGTGCGTCAGTCGGCCAAACAGGCGATTTCCACCTTGGGCCTCGACGGCGTGCTGTATTTGCTGGGCATGCGCGACCGCGACGCGCGGGGTTGATCCCAGCCTCTGGTGCCCTGCACGGCACCGTGGGAGCGGCCTCGAGTCGCCAGAGGGCCGCCTGGCGGCCCTTTCCCGGCACAAGGCGGCGTCTGCGGGGCTGAGGGGCGTGGCAACTGGCTGCTACATCGCTGATTGCGAACTGTTCTAAGTCATCCTTTGATCACCATCTAGGCTTGGATCCGTACGGTTCACCCATCGACCGTGCTGGCCCGGGGGGAGTCCTCGTGGCTATCAACTTCAAGGAGATGAAGTTCATGTTCAAGTACGCAGTGGAGAATCAGTGGGGCGGTAACTCGGCACCTTGGCACCCGGGCGGAATCTGGGTAATCGGTGGCCGCGACAATCAGAAGGTGGTGTCGGTGGACGTCAAGTCGACCGATGGAGGTCAGACTCTGCAAGGTGTCATGACCTATGCCGGCGAGGGACCGATCGGCTTCCAGGGCAAGCGCATCGCGCAGAACCGCTACCAGGTGCAGAACCAGTGGGGTGGCAGCAGTGCCCCTTGGCATCCGGGCGGGGAGTGGGTGATCGGTGGGCGCGACAACCAGAGCGTCGTCGCCTTGAGCGTCAGGTCCGAGGATGGCGGGCTTACTCTCAACGGTACCAACACTTACAACAACGAGGGCCCGATCGGCTTCCGCAGCCTGCTCGGTTAGCCATTGCTGCCAAGAAGACGCCCCCGGCCTTGCGCCGGGGGCGTTGAAGCGATCAACCTTGTTGCGGCTGAGCCAGCAGCTGGCCCATGCGCACCGCCGAGCCAGCGCCCAGCGACTCGGCCCACTTCACTTGCTCTGGACCGAACAGCACGATGGCGGTCGAGCCCAGCTTGAAGCGACCCAGTTCGGCGCCTTTTTCCAGATGAATCGGCGCACGGCTGCCTTCGTCATAGCGGAACGTCTTCAGCTCACGCTTGGGGGGCGTGACCAGGCCTGCCCAAACGGTTTCGATCGAGGCGACGATCATCGCACCGACCAGCACCACGGCCATCGGGCCCCGCTCGGTATCGAACAGGCAGACCACACGCTCGTTGCGAGCGAACAGTTCGGGGACGTTCTCCGCGGTGGTCTGGTTGACCGAGAACAGGCGGCCCGGCACATAGACCATTTCGCGCAGGGTGCCGGCAAGCGGCATGTGCACGCGGTGGTAGTCCTTGGGCGACAGGTAGATGGTGGCGAATTCACCGCCCATGAAGGGCGCCGCCAGGGCAGGGTCGCCGCCCAGCAGCTCCAGCGCGCTGAAGCTGTGGCCCTTGGCCTGGAAGATCCGGCCGTGCTCGATCGGGCCCAGTTGGCTCACCGCACCGTCGGCCGGGCAAAGGATCGCGCCGGGGGTTTCGTCCAGCGGGCGCGCGCCTGGCTTGAGGGCGCGGGTGAAGAAGGCGTTGAAGTGCTCGTAGGCGGTGAGGTCTTCGACCAGTGCTTCGTTCATGTTCACCTGGTAGCGCTTGGCGAACCAGGCGGTAAAGGCATTCTTGAACCAGCGCGCGCGGCACTCGGCGATGCAGCCCGCCAGCCGCGACAGCAGATGATGCGGCAGCAGGTACTGGCTGATGATGAACAAACGGGATTTCATGCAGGTTCCTTAGACTTCTACAGGCGTGTCCGGGTGGTTGCCCCATTCGCTCCACGAACCGGCGTAAGCCTTGATGCGCGGGTAGCCAAGGGCTTTGGCCACCAGGTAGGTGAAACCGGAGCGGCGGTGGGTCTGGCAGTGGGTGATCACTTCCTTGTCCGGTGTGATGCCCAGGCTCTGGAGGACTTCGGCGATGTCCTTGCGGATGCGCAGGTGGTCGTTGAGGTCCATGCCTGCGGTCCACTCGAAGTTGATGGCCCCTGGAATGTGTCCGCCCTTGGCCGCCAGCACCTTCTCGCCAGAAAACTCTTGTGGGCCGCGGGCATCCCAGATCACCAGGTCGTCGGCACCCAGGCGGCTTTGCAGGTATTCGCGGGTGGCGGTGGGCTCCTGGTGCAGGTGCAGTCTTACCGATGTGCTGGCCGCGGCAGGCACGTCGGTGGACAGCTTGTCGGCCGGCCACGACTGGATACCGCCATTGAGGTAGTGGTAGGCCTTGTGACCAATCACATCCAGCAGCCAGATGAAGCGGCCGGCCCAGCCGCCCCCTTCATCGTCGTAGACCACATAGACGGCATCGTCGCGATGGCCGAGTTCGCCGAACAGCTTCTCCAGGTCAGTCAGGGCTGGCAGCAGGCCTGGCGCTGGCGGCTGGCCGAGCTGGGTGCGCTTGCCCTCGACGAAGCGTGCCCCGGGGATATGCCCGCTGACATAGCGGTTGGCGCTGCTCAGGTCGACCAGGATCAGTTGCGGCGAATTCAGGCGTGGCAACAGGTCCTCGGGTTCGATCACCAGGGGCAATCCGGAAAAGTCAGTCATCCACGTTCTCCAGTGTGGAAAGAGGGGCGATTGTAGCGCAAGGCTCAGGCGTTGCGGGTGGCAAACACCGCCAGAGCACGCTCGATGCATTGCGCGGTCTTGCCGAAAGCTTGCACGCTGACATCGGCCAGTGGCTTGCCGCCCTGGTCGGCCACGGCCAGCATCAGCACCTGGTCGTTGACCGCCAGCGAACGCAGCAACACATGCTCGCTGCGAAAGAACGCGCGCAGGGGGGGAGGCAGCAGTGCTGAGAACTGGGCATGGTTTTCGGGTGTCAGGCGCAGCTGGCCGGCCTTGCTGACCAGCTTCTGCAACAGCCTGTTCTGAGCAACCGGCAAGGCGATCGCCGCCGCCTCCTTGGGCAGCCCGGCGGCTTGCTGGACGCGCAGCAGGTCGCTGGCCTTGTCCAGGGTCAACAGCAGGATGCGCTGCATGCCGCATGCCTGCAAGGCTTGGCGCGCCTGGTTGGACAAGTGCACGGCGTTGGTGAATGGGCTGGGTTGCGCGAGCATCTGCTCGCACAGCTTGCGCCAGGCGCCCAGGTCCTCGCGGGTAGGGGGCGGTGGTGCCAGCATGTCAGGGTGCGGGCGGCGCTGATGCCATGGCCAGATAAGGGCTTCGGCAGGGTGGAACAGGGCATGCCTGGCGTGGCGGCGGGCGCTGGCGGCCGCCTGTTGGTGAACCTGTTGCTGCACGTCTTCCAGCGAAGTCTGCAGGTAGAGCGCGGTCAGTAACTGCCAGCGCAGTAGGTGCGGATTGTCCCAGCCGACCTGGGCCGCCAGCGCGAGGTTGTTGGCCAGCAGCACGGTGTTGGCCGGTTGATTGAACCAGCGGCTCAGGGCGGGCGCTTCGTCCAGGCGATGCTGCTGGCTCAGCAGGTCCTGATCGCGGGCGATGCTCAGGATCTGGCTCAGTTGCTCACGTTCTTCCAGCAGCAGGCGATAGCCTTGTGTCACCCATTGCGACAGGCGCCAGTGCTCGGCCACGGCTTGGCACAGCGCCAGGATGCGCACGCCAAACAGTTCGGACTCGACCTCTGCGGCCTCTTCGCCTTTGTGGATAACACGCAGCTCCCAGGCATCGAGCAGCTTCGGGTAGGCCAAGGCCATGGGCCACAAGGGCGACAGGAACAGCAGGCTGCCCCAGTGGATCTCTTGCCACAGCCGCGCCAGGCGGCTGGCGAACAGGCCGTTGGCCTGCTGCGAGGCGTGCTGGCTGATCAGCAGGAATTGGCGCAGCACGGGCGGGATATCGTCATCGGGCAGCGCGGGCAGGCGCATCAGCAGTTCCCGGGTACGCCCCAGGCCCAGGCGATTGAGGGCGATTTCCAGGCTTTCGGCCGGTTCCGCCAGGCTGGCGTTGGCCGGGTGATTGGCCTCGCGCATCACTGACAGCACCAGGGCCGGGCTGTCCTGCATCAGTTCGGCAATGTCGCGCAGGGAGCGGCGGCTGTCGTTGATCGCCGATAATACTGTGTCATGGCTCTGCTTCGGCACCGGCAATCGGACACTGTCCAGCAGTTTGATCCACGCGTCTAATGTACGCGGAGCCTGAGTAGGTACCTTAGTTTCAATTGGCATTTTGACATCAGTCCGAACTGGCTTTTCGCATTGAGTGGCTATAGTCTGGCGCAGTTCTGCCGATAAGTAGAAGAAGAGTTTTAAGGCTCCCGTCCCTCATCCTGACCACGACTGCAAGTGCTTTGAACCTATGGCTAAAATTATCGGCATCATCGTCGTATTCGCGAGCGTGCTCGGCGGGTACGTGCTTTCCCACGGCAAGATCGCGGCACTGATCCAGCCGTTCGAAGTGCTGATCATCGGTGGGGCGGCCTTCGGCGCCTTCATGCAGGCCAACCCTGGTTACATGACCATGCATGTAATCAAGAAGTCGCTGAAGATGTTTGGCTCGCGTTTTACCCATACCTTCTACTTGGAGGTGCTGGGCCTGGTGTACGAAATCCTCAACAAGAGCCGTCGCGAAGGCATGATGGCCATCGAGAGCGATATCGAGGATGCAGCGGCCAGCCCGATCTTCGCAAAATACCCCGCAGTGCTTGGCGATGAGCGCATGACCGCGTTCATCTGCGACTACTTGCGCATCATGTCCACCGGCAACATGGCGCCCCACGAGCTGGAAGGGCTGTTCGACATGGAGCTGCTGAGCATGAAGGAAGAGCTCGAGCACCCATCCCATGCGGTCAACGGCATCGCCGACGGCATGCCCGGTTTCGGTATCGTCGCGGCGGTACTGGGTATCGTGGTGACCATGGCTTCGCTGGGTGATGGCGACCAGAAATCGATCGGTCTGCACGTGGGTGCGGCGCTGGTCGGTACCTTCTTCGGTATTCTGGCGGCCTATGGTTTCTTCGGTCCACTGGCCAAGTGCCTGGAGCACGATGCCAAGGAAGAACTCAACCTCTACGAGGCGATCAAGGCCTCGCTGGTGGCCTCGGCCTCTGGTATGCCGCCTTCGCTGGCCGTCGAGTTCGGTCGCAAGGTGCTGTATCCGAAGCATCGTCCGAGCTTTGCCGAATTGGAACAAGCGGTTCGCGGTCGCTGAGTCATGGAAAACAACCAGCCGATAATCATCAAGCGCGTCAAGCGCTACGGCGGCGGTCACCATGGCGGCGCCTGGAAGATCGCCTTCGCCGACTTCGCCACGGCGATGATGGCGTTCTTCCTGGTGTTGTGGTTGCTGTCTACCGCCACGCCCGAGCAGAAACTCGCCATCGCCGGTTATTTCAAGGACCCGATCGGATTCACCGAAAGCGGCACACCCTTCATCATCGACTTGGGTGGTTCGCCGCAGTTGGCTCCGGAAAAGACCATCAACCCGGAGCAAAAATCCGAGCCTACGCCTGATACCAGCATTCAGCTGAACGAAGACCAGGTGCAAACCATGGCCGAGCAGGTGGAGCGCGAGCGCCTCGAACTGCTGCTGCAGGAGTTGCAGAACAAAGTCGAGGAGAACCCGCAGCTGCAGAAGTTCAAGGACCAGATTCTCTTCGAGATCACCCAGGACGGCTTGCGTATCCAGATCATGGACGCCGAGAACCGCCCGATGTTCGACCTGGGCAGCGCACGCCTGCAGCCGTACTTCGAAGATATCCTGCTGGCCATGGCTGACACCATCAAGGCGGTGCCTAACAAGATCAGCATCAGCGGTCACACCGATGCCAAGCCTTATGCCGGTACCGGCGAGTTCGGCAACTGGGAGCTTTCGGCCAACCGAGCCAATGCGGCGCGCCGTGCACTTGTCGCAGGCGGCTACCCGGATGAGCAGGTGGCGCGGGTAGTAGGCTATGCCTCATCGTCGCTGTTCGATCGCAAGAACCCGTTCAACCCGGTCAACCGGCGTATCGACATCATCGTGCTGACGAAAAAGGCCCAGCGCACCATCGAGGGTGAGCAAGGTACACCGGAGACGCCGCCTGCCGAGACGCCCGCGCCCGCAGCGCCTGGAGCACCCGGAGCATCGGCGGCGCCGGCGCCGACCGAGGCACCGATGCAGCCGCGTGAGCTACGGCAGAAGCTGAACATCTTCGAAGACGGTGTGTTGAAGATGGACGAGGCCAAGGACCAGTAGCCGGTCAGGGCCGCTTTGCGGCCCATTGCCGAGGCTCAGTAACTGTCTTCGGGCAAACTGGCGATGATCGAGCGGTAGCTGTTCATCCGCTGCTGCTTGATGCGCCCATCCTCCAGCGCCTTGAGCAGTGCGCAACCCGGCTCGCGATCATGCTTGCAGTCGCGGAAGCGGCACGTCCCGAACAGGTCGCGAAACTCGATGAATCCATCCTCGACATCGTTGCGGCTGACGTGACCCAGGCCGAACTCACGGATCCCCGGTGAGTCGATCAGGTCGCCGCCGTTGGGGAAGTGGTACAGCCGTGCGGTAGTGGTGGTGTGGGTGCCTTGGCCCGACCACTCCGACAGATCGCCGACGCGGGTGCTGGCCTCGGGCAGCAGGCTGTTGACCAGCGAAGACTTGCCAACCCCGGATTGACCGACGAACACGCTGATGTGCTCGTTCAGCATCTGCTGCAGGCGTTGCATGCCATCGCCGTGATGCGCCGAAACCTCAAGCAGCGGGTAGCCCAGGTCGCGGTAGACCTCGAGCAGGGCATGCAGCGCCGGGCCGTTCTCTTCGTTGATGAGGTCGGCCTTGTTCAGCAGCAGCAGCGGGCGAATACCGGCGTGCTCGGCGGCCACCAGGTAGCGGTCGATCAGGTTGGGGTGCGGTTCGGGCGCCGGGGCGAAGACGATCACGATCAAGTCGACGTTGGCCGCCACCGGTTTGAGCTGGCCATGGTTGTTCGGTCGGCACAGCTCGGTACTGCGGGGCATCTGCGCGACGATCACGCCGATGCCTTGGTTGCCTGCACGCCAGACTACGCGGTCGCCGGTCACCAGCGCTGGCAGGTTGGCCCGCAGGTGGCAGCGAAACACCTGGCCGGCAACCTCGCCGTCCTGGGCCTCGACCTCGACTTGTACGCCGAAGTGGGCGATCACCAGGCCCAATTGCTCCGGCCCCAGGTCGCCGCCCTCCAGCTCCTGCAGGACATGCTGCTCGCGTTTGGCGGCGCGAGCGGCGCGCTCGTTCTGGATTTTTTCGATGCGCCAGTTCTGGCGGCGGTTGAGCTGGCGTTTGGCCATGAAGGTTCCGTGTTGGCGGTGCACAAAAGAAAACGGCACGCAGTTTAGCATGCCGGGCGACGGACCATTCTCGTTACCTTTGCGCTTCGAATGCATCGGTCAGCCCCGCTAGGCTACTATGACGGCCTATACGAGGAGCCCCTTTCATGCAGAACCCACAGAACCTGATCTGGATCGATCTGGAAATGACCGGCCTGGATCCGGACAACGACGTCATCATCGAGATGGCCACCATCGTTACCGACAGCGACCTGAACACCTTGGCCGAAGGCCCGGTGATCGCCATCCACCACAGTGACGAAGTGCTGGCGCGCATGGACGAATGGAACACTCGCACCCACGGTGCCTCGGGGCTGACCCAGCGCGTGCGCGAGAGCAGTATCAGCATGGCCGAGGCCGAGGCGCAGACCATCGCTTTCCTCGAACAGTGGGTGCCCAAAGGCAAGTCGCCGATCTGCGGCAACAGCATCTGTCAGGACCGCCGTTTCCTTTACCGGCACATGCGCGAGCTGGAAAACTACTTCCACTACCGCAACCTTGACGTCTCGACCCTCAAGGAGTTGGCCGCACGCTGGGCGCCTAACGTGCGCGACAGCTTCAAGAAGGGCGGAACCCATCTGGCGCTGGACGATATCCGCGAATCGATCGCCGAATTGCGCCACTATCGCGAGCACTTCATCAAGGTTTGAGCCGTGAGGGTGCAGATATTGTCTGCACGCCCTCTTTTGGTGCCCTTGGCAACTGGTTAGACTGCGCGCCTTTTTCGCAGGGACCTGCACCATGTTGTTGATGCTCTATCTCATTGCCATCACCGCAGAAGCCATGACCGGCGCCTTGTCCGCCGGTCGACGTGGCATGGACTGGTTTGGCGTGGTGCTGATCGCCTGCGTCACGGCCCTTGGGGGCGGCTCGGTGCGTGATGTCTTGCTCGGCCATTATCCGTTGACCTGGGTGAAACACCCGGAGTACCTGGTGCTGACCAGCTGCGCTGCGCTGCTGACGATTTTCATCGCGCCGATGATGCGTCGCCTGCGCTCGTTGTTCCTGGTGCTCGATGCGCTGGGGCTGGTGGCCTTTACCCTGATTGGCTGCATGACGGCGCTGGAGATGGGGCAGGGGATGCTGGTGGCCTCGATCAGCGGAGTGATCACCGGGGTGTTTGGCGGGATCTTGCGGGATATCTTCTGCAACGATATTCCGCTGGTGTTCCGTCGGGAGCTGTATGCCAGTGTGTCGTTCGCGGCGGCTTGGTTCTACCTGGGGTGCGTGCATTTCCAGGTGCCAGCGGAGCAGGCCATGCTACTGACCTTGTTCGGTGGGTTCCTGTTGCGCTTGCTGGCAATCAGGTTCCATTGGGAAATGCCCAAGTTTCACTATAACGACCAGCAGTAAGAGCGGGCTGCGACGGGCAGTAATGCCAGTGGTTCGAATGGGCCTGAGACCACGGTAGGCGCGAGCGTTGCTCGCGATACGCCCGCGCGGGCGGCGCTCGATCTCCCGCGCACTGAACGCTGCGAGACGACCCCGCCAGCTTCGACCTCCTCTACAGCGCTCCATGCCGCCCCAGCGCCCATTCCACGTGCTCGCGCACCAGCGCCGAAGGGTCGTCCCGGCGCGCCTTCAACGCTTCCAGCACCGGAATCGTCGTCGGCGCATTGCCCAACCCCACCGCCAGGTTGCGCAGCCAGCGCTCGTACCCGGCGCGGCGCAATGGCCCTCCTTCGGTCTTGCGCAGGAAGGTCCTCTCGTCCCACAGGAACATCTCGGCCAGTTCGCTGTTCTCCAGCCCGTGTCGAGGCATGAAGTCGTCCTCGCGGGTGTGGCTGGCGAATCGGTTCCACGGGCAGACGATCTGGCAGTCGTCGCAACCGAATACCCGGTTGCCGATCATCGCGCGCAGTTCCACCGGAATGGCACCCTTGAGCTCGATGGTCAGGTAGGAGATACAGCGCCTGGCATCCAGCACGTAGGGCCCCACGAACGCCTGGGTCGGACAGATGTCCAGGCATGCCTGGCAGCGTCCGCAGTGCTCGCTGGTGTGGGCTTCGTCCACCGGTAACGGCAGGTCGACGAACAGTTCGGCGAGGAAGAAGTAGCTTCCGGCTTTGCGGTTGAGCAGCAGGGTGTTCTTGCCAATCCAGCCAAGCCCGGCCTGTTCGGCAATGGCCTTTTCCAGCACCGGGGCACTGTCGACGAAGGCGCGATAGCCGAAGGGGCCGATCACCTCCTGGATGCGGTCGGCCAGATGCTGCACGCGCTTGCGCACCAGCTTGTGGTAGTCGCGGCCCAGGGCGTAGCGCGAGACGTAGGCTTTTTCCGGCTGGGCCAGGCGCTGGGCCATCTGGGTATCGCCGGGCAGGTAGTCCATGCGCAGCGACACCACCCGAAGGGTGCCAGGAATCAGCTGGTCGGGGTGCGAGCGCTTGCTGCCGTGGGTCGCCAGGTAGTCCATCTCGCCCTGGTAGCCTGCATCCAGCCAGCGCTGCAGGTGCTGTTCGTGCTCGCCAAGGTCGACGCCGGCGATGCCAACGTGGGCAAAACCGAGTTCGCGGCCGAAATCCTTGATCGATTGGGCCAGTGCGGCGAGGTCAGGTGTGGAGACAGGCATGGATGGGTAAGGCAATACAGGCTCAGGTGCGTATAATTCTGCCAGACATTGGAGCCTTTGACCCCATGCCCCAGACCAAACAACCCGGCAATGCCCCGCTGCGACTCGACCGCGAGACCGTCGCGGGACTGCCTGCACGTTCTGCACAGGCTCACAAAGGCGATTTTGGCCACGTGCTGGTGGTGGGCGGCGACCTCGGCACCGGGGGCGCCGTGTTGCTCAGTGCCGAGGCGGCATTGCGCTGTGGTGCCGGGCTGGTCAGTGTGGCCACCCGTCCCGAGCACGTTGCAGCGGGCCTGGCTCGGCTGCCCGAGGTGATGTGCCTTGGGGTGAGTTCGGCGAACCAACTGGTGAGCGTGCTGGAGCGGGCGTCGGTGCTGGTTGTCGGCCCAGGCCTCGGGCAGGCTGCCTGGGGACGCAGCCTGCTGTCTGCGGTAGCCAATGCCGATCAACGTCAGGTGTGGGATGCCGATGCCCTGAATCTGCTGGCACGCACGCCTTTGGCCTTGCCCAGCGGGAGCATCCTCACCCCACACCCTGGTGAGGCTGCGCGTCTGCTGGGTATTTCCACCGAGGCGGTGCAGGCGGATCGACCTGGGGCGGCGCGTAAGCTGGCTCGCCGCTATGCCAGTGTGTGCGTGCTCAAGGGGGCGGGCTCACTGGTAGCCGACCCATCAGGGCGGTTGGCATTGTGTGAGCGTGGTCATCCGGCGATGGCCGGAGCAGGCCTCGGCGATGTGCTGACCGGCGTGCTGGGGGCATTGCTGGCCCAGGGGCAGGATGCCTGGCGTGCAGCCTGCCTCGGCGTATGGCTGCATGCTTGCGCGGGTGAGCGTCTGGGCGTCGAAGGTAGAGGCTTGGCGGCCAGTGATCTGGCGCCGGTCATTCGTGAGTTGTTGGAGGAGCATTCTGCGTGTCAGGCATAACCCTTTTTCTGGCCGATGAAGAGGCCATGGTCGCCTTTGGTGCGAAGCTGGCTGGAGTGACCGGCGGTCACGGCGTGATCTTTCTCGAAGGCGACCTGGGCGCGGGCAAGACCACGCTGTCGCGGGGCCTGATTCGCGGCCTGGGCCATACGGGGGCAGTGAAAAGCCCCACGTTCACCGTGGTCGAGCCCTACGAAATCGGTGATGTGCGCGCCTTCCATTTCGACCTTTACCGCCTGGTCGATCCTGAAGAGCTCGAGTTCATGGGGATTCGTGACTATTTCGAAGGTGACCCGTTGTGTCTGTTCGAGTGGCCACAAAAGGGTGCGGGCGTTTTGCCAAAGCCTGACCTGACCATTACCATAAGCCCCCAAGCGGGCGGACGCTCGCTGAACCTGTCGCCGCAGGGGGCTCGCGGCGAGGCATGGTGCCTGGCACTGGCCAAAGACTATAAACAGTAAGTGGGGTAGGTATGCGCATACGCGCACTGGTCGCCGTGGTAGGGCTGCTGCTGACAGCGGTGACCGTTGACGCTCTGGCCGTCACACAAGTCAAGAGCATGCGCCTGTGGCGCGCGCCGGACAACACGCGGCTGGTCTTCGACCTGTCTGGCCCCGTGCAGCACAGCGTCTTCACCTTGAGCGCTCCGGATCGCCTGGTCATCGACATCAACGGTGCGACCTTGGCCGCGCCGCTGAACGTCTCCACGTCCAATACGCCGATCAGCAGCGTGCGTTCCGCCCAGCGGACCCCCACCGACCTGCGCGTGGTGGTCGACCTGAAGAAGTCGGTCACGCCAAAGAGCTTCACCCTGGCGCCCAATGCCCAGTATGGCAACCGCCTGGTGGTCGACCTGTACGACCAGGAAGCCGATGCCGTTGCTGCCAGCACGCCAGCCGCGCCGCCAGCACAGGCGCCTGCGACCACCCCTGCGGTCCCAGTAACCCCAGCCCAGCCGGCCATCAAGTTGCCGCCGGTGCCCAGTGGCAAGCGCGATATCGTGGTTGCCATCGACGCCGGCCACGGTGGCGAAGACCCGGGGGCTTCGGGTTCGCGTGGTCAGCACGAGAAAGACATCGTGCTGCAGATCGCCAAGGAGCTGCAGCGCCAGATCAATACCGAGAAGGGCTACCGCGCCGAGCTGACCCGCACCGGCGACTACTTCATTCCGCTGCGTAAACGCACCGAGATTGCCCGTAAGAAAGGCGCAGACCTGTTCATTTCTATCCACGCCGATGCCGCGCCGTCCCGTGCCGCCTTCGGTGCCTCGGTGTTCGCGTTGTCCGATCGAGGTGCCACTTCCGAGACTGCCCGCTGGCTGGCGGACACGGAAAACCGCTCCGACCTGATCGGTGGTGCGGGCAACGTCAGTCTGGACGACAAGGACCGCATGCTGGCCGGAGTGCTGCTCGACCTGTCGATGACCGCCACGCTCAGCTCGAGTCTCAATGTCGGCCAGAAGGTGCTGGGCAACATGGGACGGGTCACTTCCCTGCACAAACAGCGGGTCGAGCAGGCCGGGTTCATGGTGTTGAAGTCACCTGATATCCCGTCGATCCTCGTGGAAACCGGGTTCATCTCCAACAACAACGAAGCTGCCAAACTGGCCACCGCCAGCCACCAGCAAGCCCTGGCGCGCTCGATCCATACCGGCGTACGCCAGTACTTCCAGCAGAACCCGCCACCTGGCACCTACATCGCCTGGCTGCGCGACAGTGGCAAGATCGCCCAGGGCCCGCGTGAACATACCGTGCGTCCCGGCGAAACATTGGCGATGATCGCCGTGCGCTACCAGGTCAGCGTGGCCAGCCTGCGCAGCAGCAACAGCCTCAAGAGCGATGAGCTGAAGGTCGGCCAGCACCTCGATATCCCCGCCACCACCCTGGCCTCTCAGCAATGAGTGGGGGCTCGCGCATCCAGCTGCTCAGCCCGCGGCTGGCCAACCAGATCGCTGCGGGCGAGGTGGTCGAGCGCCCTGCTTCGGTGGCCAAGGAACTGCTGGAAAACAGCCTTGACTCGGGCGCACGTCGCATCGATGTCGAAGTGGAGCAGGGCGGGGTCAAGTTGCTGCGGGTCCGCGACGACGGTGGCGGTATCTCCGCCGACGACCTGCCGCTGGCCCTGGCTCGACACGCCACCAGCAAGATCCGCGAACTGGAAGACCTTGAAGGTGTATTGAGCCTCGGTTTCCGTGGCGAGGCACTGGCGTCGATCAGTTCGGTGGCGCGGCTGACCCTTACCTCGCGCACTGCCGATGCCACCGAAGCCTGGCAGGTCGAAACCGAGGGGCGGGACATGACCCCGCGCGTACAGCCTGCCGCGCACCCGGTCGGCACTTCGGTAGAGGTGCGCGACCTGTTCTTCAATACCCCGGCCCGACGTAAGTTCCTCAAGGCCGAGAAAACCGAATTCGATCATCTGCAGGAAGTCATCCGACGCCTTGCGCTGGCGCGATTCGACGTGGGTTTCCACCTGCGCCACAACGGCAAGAGCATCCTCAGCCTGCACGAGGCCCATGACGAGGTTGCGCGGGCGCGACGGGTCGGCGCCATTTGTGGGCCGGGGTTCCTGGAGCAGGCACTGCCGATCGACGTCGAGCGCAACGGTTTGCGTCTGTGGGGTTGGGTCGGACTGCCCACGTTCTCGCGCAGCCAGGCCGACTTGCAGTACTTCTTCGTCAATGGCCGCGCGGTGCGCGACAAGCTGGTCGCCCACGCGGTGCGCCAAGCCTACCGCGACGTGCTGTTCAATGGCCGGCACCCGACCTTCGTGCTGTTCCTGGAGCTGGAGCCCAACGGCGTCGACGTCAACGTGCACCCGACCAAGCACGAAGTGCGGTTCCGCGAAGGGCGCATGGTGCACGACTTCCTGTACGGCACCTTGCACCGGGCCTTGGCCGATGTGCGTCCGGAAGACCAGCTGGCGGCACCGGCCCCTGCGGCGGAAATCGTCCGTCCCAGTGGTCTGCAGGCGGGAGAGTTCGGCCCGCAGGGCGAAATGCGCCTGGCCTCGCCAGTGCTCGAGCAGCCCCAGGCCGAGCCGCGTTCCTATTCCAGTACTGGCAGTGGCGGTAACGGTGCCGGTTACCAGTACTCGTATACGCCGCGCCCGTCCCAGCCGGTACCGGCTGCCGAGGCGCAAGCGGTCTATCGCGAGTTCTACGCGCCGTTGGGCGGCACCACCGGCGCGCCAGTATCGCTGCCTGAGGGCAAGGGTGACATTCCGCCCCTCGGTTACGCCCTGGCGCAGTTGAAGGGCATTTACATCCTCGCCGAGAACGCGATCGGCCTAGTGTTGGTGGACATGCACGCCGCCCATGAGCGGATCATGTATGAACGCCTCAAGGTGGCCATGGCCAGCGAGGGACTCAGTGGCCAGCCGTTGCTCGTGCCTGAGACGCTGGCCTTGAGCCAGCGAGAAGCCGACTGCGCCGAAGAGCACGCCCAATGGTTCCAGCGACTGGGTTTCGAATTGCAGCGCCTGGGCCCCGAGACCCTGGCGATCAGGCAGATTCCGGCACTGCTCAAGCAGGCCGAGGCCAACCGTCTGGTGCAGGACGTGCTCGCTGACCTGATGGAGTATGGCACCAGCGACCGTATCCAGGCGCACCTGAACGAACTGCTGGGCACCATGGCCTGCCACGGCGCGGTGCGCGCCAACCGGCGCCTGGCCATCCCAGAGATGAACGCCCTGCTGCGCGACATGGAAAACACCGAGCGCAGCGGGCAGTGCAACCATGGCCGACCCACCTGGACCCAGATGGGCCTGGACGACCTGGACAAACTTTTCCTGCGCGGTCGATGACATGAGCGGCAAGCCTCCAGCGATTTTTCTCATGGGCCCGACAGCGGCCGGCAAGACCGACCTCGCCATCGAGCTGACCAAGGTGCTGCCGTGCGAACTGATCAGCGTCGATTCGGCGCTGGTCTATCGCGGCATGGACATTGGTACCGCCAAGCCTTCCAAAGAGGTGTTGGCCGCCCATCCGCACCGGCTTATCGATATTCTCGATCCGGCTGAAAGCTATTCGGCGGCGCATTTCTGTCGTGATGCCCTGGAGGCCATGGCCGAGATTACCTCGCGCGGCAAGATCCCACTGCTGGTCGGTGGCACCATGCTCTACTACAAGGCCTTGGTCGAAGGGTTGGCTGATATGCCCGCCTCGGACACCGCGGTACGCGCAGAACTCGAAGCCTTGGCCAACGAACAGGGCCTCGGCCAATTGCACCGCCAATTGGCCGAGGTCGACCCGGAATCGGCAGCGCGTATTCACCCCAATGACCCTCAGCGGCTGATTCGCGCCCTGGAGGTTTACCGAGTCAGTGGCGAGACAATGACGGCACATCGCCAGCGTCAATACGCGGAAAGTCGCGCCGCAGACGCAGGCGCGGGCGGGCATTTGCCCTATACTGTCGCGAGTTTGGCGATAGCTCCTACAGATCGTCACATTTTGCATCGGCGAATTGCGCTACGATTTTCGCAGATGCTGGAACAGGGCTTCGTCGACGAGGTCCGATCGCTGCGAGCCAGAAGTGACTTGCACGCCGGACTGCCGTCTATACGGGCAGTGGGGTATCGGCAGGTCTGGGATTACCTCGATGGCCAGCTGACTGAGAATGAGATGCGCGAACGCGGTATCATTGCCACCAGGCAGCTGGCCAAGCGGCAGTTCACCTGGTTGCGAGGCTGGAACGATGTCCATTGGCTCGACAGCCTGGCCTGCGACAATCTGTCCCGCACCTTGAAATACCTGGGGACCGTCTCCATATTGAGCTGAGTCCCTGCTCATTGCCGTCTATTCTTGCGATGGGGCGGCAGAATTTATTGATTTTTCTGATTTTCTACTATTGATCCTTACAGGAGTGCGGCATATGTCAAAAGGGCATTCGCTACAAGACCCTTACTTGAACACCTTGAGAAAAGAAAAGGTCCCGGTTTCCATCTACCTGGTAAACGGTATCAAGCTGCAGGGCTCGATCGAATCTTTCGACCAGTTCGTGGTACTGCTGAAGAACACCGTCAGCCAGATGGTCTACAAGCACGCCATTTCGACCGTGGTTCCAGCCCGTCCGGTTCGCCTGCCAAGCCCGTCCGATTCCGAACACGGCGACAGCGAGCCAGGCAACGCCTGATAGGAGCCTGCATTGTTCTTTGAGCGCCACGGTGGTGGTGAGCGGGCACTGCTCGTTCACTTGGAAGGTCAGAACCCTGAGGCGCGCGAAGACCCGCAGGAGTTTCAGGAGCTGGCGCTGTCGGCCGGAGCGGATATCGTTTCGCTGGTTACAGTGGCAAGGCACCAGCCCACAGCCAAATACCTGATTGGCAGCGGCAAGGTCGAGGAATTGCGCGACTTGGTCAAAGCCGAGCAGGTAGACCTGGTGATTTTCAATCACACCCTCACGCCCAGTCAGGAGCGCAACCTCGAGCGAGTCTTCGAGTGTCGCGTGCTTGACCGTACCGGGCTGATCCTCGATATCTTCGCCCAACGGGCGCGTACCCATGAAGGGAAGCTGCAGGTCGAACTGGCCCAGCTCGAGCACATGAGCACGCGACTGGTGCGCGGCTGGACCCACCTCGAACGACAGAAAGGGGGTATCGGCCTTCGCGGTCCGGGTGAAACCCAGCTGGAAACCGACCGCCGCCTGTTGCGGGTTCGCCTGCGTCAGATCAAGGCGCGGCTGGAGAAGGTGCGCAGCCAGCGCGAGCAGGCCCGCCGTGGCCGCAAGCGCGCGGAAATCCCGTCGGTGTCGCTGGTGGGTTACACCAACGCCGGCAAATCCACCTTGTTCAACGCCCTGACCGCTTCCGAGGTCTATGCTGCCGACCAACTGTTCGCCACCCTCGACCCGACCTTGCGCCGTCTCGAACTGGACGACCTTGGGCCGATCGTGCTGGCCGATACCGTGGGCTTCATTCGTCATTTGCCGCACAAGCTGGTCGAGGCATTTCGGGCTACGCTCGAAGAGTCGAGCAACTCCGACCTGCTGTTGCATGTAATCGATGCCCATGAGCCAGAGCGCATGGAGCAGATCGAGCAGGTGCTGGCGGTTCTGGGCGAGATCGGTGCCGAAGGCTTGCCGATCCTCGAGGTCTATAACAAACTCGACCTGCTCGAAGATGTCGAGCCGCAGATCCAGCGCGATGCCGATGGCAAGCCGCAGCGGGTCTGGGTGTCGGCTCGTGATGGGCGTGGTCTGGAGCTGGTTGGCCAGGCGATTGCCGAGTTGCTGGGGGATGATCTGTTTGTCGGTACCCTTTGCCTGGAGCAACGTTTTGCCCGCTTGCGTGCGCAATTCTTCGCCCTGGGTGCCGTGCAAAGTGAAGAGCATGACGAAGAAGGGCGCAGCCTGCTGAGTATCCGGCTGTCCAAGGTCGAGTTGAATCGCCTGGTCAGCCGCGAAGGCATGGAGCCGCAAGTGTTTGTCGAGCAACACACTTTGCAATAAATGCCCGGTGAGGTCGTCGGGCAGCAGTGGCAGGCATTCTGTAGCATTGGACGGCGCGCCGTGGGCGCGTCTTTGCTTTATCAGATGGAGAGCGCTATGGCTTGGAACGAGCCGGGTGGCAACTCGAACAATCAGGATCCCTGGGGCGGCCGTCGCGGTGGCGGCGGTGGTGGCGACAAGAAAGGTCCGCCGGATCTGGACGAGGCCTTCCGCAAGCTGCAGGACAGCCTGAACGGCATGTTCGGCAGTGGCAAGAAACGCGGTGGTGACCGCAACGTCGGCAAAGGTGGAGGCCTGGGCCTGCTGGGCATAGGCCTGGCAGTACTGGCGGCCATCTGGCTGTACAGCGCCGTGTACGTGGTCGACGAGCAGGAGCAGGCCGTCGTGCTGCGCTTCGGCAAGTACTATGAAACGGTCGGTCCCGGCCTGAACATCTACTTCCCGCCCATCGATCGCAAGTTCATGGAAAACGTCACGCGTGAGCGTGCCTATACCAAGCAGGGCCAGATGCTGACCGAAGACGAGAACATCGTCGAGGTGCCGCTGACCGTCCAGTACAAGATCAGCAACCTGCAGGACTTCGTGCTCAACGTCGACCAGCCTGAGGTGAGCCTGCAGCACGCGACCGAAAGTGCCCTGCGCCATGTGGTGGGCTCCACCTCCATGGACCAGGTGCTGACCGAAGGTCGTGAGCAGATGGCCGTGGATATCCGCGAACGCCTGCAACGCTTCCTCGACACCTACCGTACCGGTATCACCGTTACCCAGGTCAACGTACAGAGCGCGGCAGCCCCGCGTGAAGTGCAGGAAGCCTTCGACGACGTGATCCGTGCCCGCGAGGACGAGCAACGTGCCCGCAACCAGGCTGAGTCCTACGCCAACGGCGTGGTGCCGGAAGCCCGTGGTCAGGCTCAGCGCATCATCGAGGATGCCAACGGCTATCGCGACGAAGTGATCGCCCGCGCCAAGGGTGAAGCCGACCGCTTCACCAAGCTGGTCGCCGAGTACCGCAAGGCACCTGACGTCACCCGTCAACGTCTGTACCTGGAAACCATGCAAGAGGTGTACAGCAACTCGAGCAAGGTCATGGTGGCAACCAAGGATGGGCAGAACAACCTGCTCTACCTGCCGTTGGACAAGATGGTCGAGGGCAGCCGCAATGCTGCCGCACCGGTCGGCAGCGTGCCTGCCTCGGTCAACGATGCCGCGTCGCGTGCGGTGCAGGACATGCAACAGCAACAGCCGCCGCGCACTAGGGAGAGCCGCTGATGAGCAATAAATCGCTGATCGCCCTGATCGCCGCTGTGGTGCTGGCCATCGTGGCCTGGAACAGCTTCTACATCGTGTCTCAGACCGAACGTGCGGTACTGCTGCGCTTCGGTAAGGTGGTCCAGGCGGATGTCCAGCCCGGTCTGCACGTGAAGATTCCGTATGTGAACCAGGTGCGCAAGTTCGACGCCCGCCTGATGACCCTCGACGCTCCGACCCAGCGGTTCCTGACCCTGGAGAAGAAGGCGGTGATGGTCGACGCCTACGCCAAGTGGCGCGTCAAGGATGCCGAGCGCTTCTACACGGCCACGTCCGGCATGAAGCAGATCGCCGACGAGCGTCTGTCGCGTCGTCTGGAGAGCGGCCTGCGTGACCAGTTCGGTAAGCGCACTCTGCACGAAGTGGTCTCCGGTGAGCGCGATGCGTTGATGGCTGACATCACCGCCTCGCTGAACCGCATGGCCAGCAAGGAGCTGGGTATCGAAGTCATCGACGTCCGCGTCAAGGCCATCGACCTGCCGAAGGAAGTCAACCGCAGCGTGTTCGACCGCATGAGCACCGAGCGTGAGCGTGAAGCCCGTGAACACCGCGCCAAAGGTAACGAATTGGCCGAAGGTATTCGCGCCGATGCCGACCGTCAGCGCCGTGTACTGCTGGCTGAAGCCTATCGCGAAGCTGAAGAGACCCGAGGTGATGGCGATGCCCAGGCGGCAGCCATCTACGCCAAGGCCTACACCCAGGACGCCGATTTCTATGCGTTCTACCGTAGCCTGCAGGCGTACCGCGAGAGCTTCTCCAGCAAGAGCGACGTGCTGGTCCTGGATCCGAAGAACGAGTTCTTCCGCTTCCTGGACAAGAGCAAGCCATGATGATCTGACCCCTTATCGGACCAGAAACCACCCCGCCTGGCAGCTAAAACACCAGTCGGGGTGCATCCTGAATGAAAAGGGGTGTATGATGCGGCAGCCGGGAAATTTCCCGGCTTTTTTGCGTCTGCAAGGTTGATTGGTCGAAGGCCAGTTGACGGTTTGGTCAGGACGCAAGGCAATTCGAGGGTATTGGCTACGGTGGTTGCGCTGGGATCGGTGCTGCCCGCTACTGTGCGCCAATACCTGCTTCACTGACGGCTAGCCACAGGCAGGCCGCCCGGACCAGAGGGGAAATGGCGTAATGGCAACGGTAGACCGCTGGCTGCTGCCAGATGGCATCGAGGAAGTACTGCCACCTGAGGCTGCGCGCATCGAGATCGCGCGTCGCCAGGTGTTGGACCTGTTCCAGAGTTGGGGCTACGAACTGGTCGTCACCCCACATATCGAGTACCTGGAGTCGCTGTTGACCGGCGCCGGCCAGGACCTGGATCAGCGCACCTTCAAAGTGGTCGACCCGCAGTCTGGCCGCCTGATGGGCTTCCGCGCCGACTTCACCCCGCAGGTAGCGCGCATCGACGCCCACACCCTGCGCCGTGAGGGCCCGAGCCGCCTGTGCTACGCCGGCAGCGTGCTGCATGCCCAGCCGCGTGCCCTGTCCACTTCGCGCAGCCCGATCCAGCTGGGCGCCGAGCTGTACGGTGATGCCAGCCCCACCAGTGATGTCGAGGTCATCAGCCTGATGCTCGCCACGCTGCAACTGGCCGATGTGCCGGATGTACACATGGACCTTGGCCACGTCGGTATTTACCGAGGTCTGGCCCGAGCCGCCGGCCTGTCTGGTGCGGTCGAGCAGCAGCTGTTCGATGCGCTGCAGCGCAAGGCGGTCGATGAAGTGCAGGCGCTCACCGCCGACTTGCCGAAAGACCTGGGCAACATGCTGCGTGCCCTGGTCGAGCTGTGCGGTGGTCGCGAAGTACTGGCCGAAGCCCGCGTGCGCCTGGGCCGTGCCCCGGCCAGCGTGCTGGCGGCGCTGGATGATCTGCTGGCGATCGCCGATCGCTTGGCGTCGCGCTACCCGGACTTGCCGCTGTACTTCGACCTTGGCGAGTTGCGCGGTTACCACTATCACACTGGCGTGGTGTTCGCGGTGTTCGTGCCTGGCGAGGGTCAATCGATCGCCCAGGGCGGCCGTTACGACGACATCGGCGCCGATTTTGGCCGGGCACGCCCTGCCACCGGTTTCTCCACGGATTTGAAGACCCTGGTCACACTGGGGCGAGCGGAGGTCGTATTGCCAACTTGCGGCATCTGGATGCCCGACAGTGGCGACGCGGCCCTCTGGCAGCAGGTCTGCCAGTTGCGCAACGAGGGCCAGCGTGTGGTCCAGGCCCTGCCTGGCCAGCCGTTGAGTGCTGCTCTCGAGGCGGATTGTGATCGGCAATTGATTCAGCAAGACGGGCGCTGGCAGGTACTGCCGCTGACCCAGTGAGATTCTTCGTCGGCGATGGCCGGCAACCAAGTTTGCGTGAATGAGGACAAGTGTTATGGGTAAGAATGTCGTCGTCCTGGGCACCCAGTGGGGTGATGAGGGCAAAGGCAAGATCGTCGATCTGCTGACCGAACATGCTGCCGCCGTAGTGCGCTACCAGGGCGGTCACAACGCGGGCCACACCCTGGTGATCAACGGTGAGAAAACCGTTTTGCACCTGATCCCTTCCGGTATCCTGCGTGAAGGCGTTCAGTGCCTGATCGGCAACGGCGTCGTCGTTGCTCCGGATGCCCTGATGCGTGAGATCACCAAGCTGGAAGAGAAGGGCGTGCCAGTGCGCGAGCGCCTGCGTATCAGCCCGGCTGCCCCGCTGATCCTGTCGTACCACGTGGCCCTGGACCAGGCTCGCGAAAAAGCCCGTGGCGAAGCCAAGATCGGCACTACCGGTCGTGGTATCGGCCCAGCGTACGAAGACAAAGTCGCCCGTCGCGGCCTGCGCGTCGGTGACCTGTTCCACCGTGAGCGTTTCGCCGCCAAGCTCGGTGAGCTGCTGGACTACCACAACTTCCAGCTGGTGAACTACTACAAAGAGCCGGCCATCGACTTCCAGCAGACCCTGGACGAGTGCATGGCCTACGCCGAGCAGCTCAAGCCGATGATGCTCGACGTGACCGCCGAACTGCACAACCTGCGTCGCGCCGGCAAGGACATCATGTTCGAAGGTGCCCAAGGTTCGCTGCTGGACATCGACCACGGCACTTACCCGTACGTCACCAGCTCCAACACCACCGCTGGCGGTATCTCCACCGGTTCCGGCGTTGGCCCGATGTACCTGGACTACATCCTGGGTATCACCAAGGCCTACACCACCCGTGTCGGTTCCGGTCCGTTCCCGACCGAGCTGTTCGACGAAACCGGCGCCACCCTGGCCAAGCGTGGCCATGAGTTCGGTTCCACCACCGGCCGTGCCCGTCGTTGCGGCTGGTTCGATGCCGTCATCCTGCGTCGCGCCATCGACGTCAACAGCATTTCGGGCATCTGCCTGACCAAGCTGGACGTACTGGATGGCCTGGAAACCATCAACATCTGCGTTGGCTACAAGAACGAGAATGGCGCCGTCATCGACGCACCGTCCGATGCCGACAGCTACATCGGCCTGGAGCCGGTGTACGAAGAGATGCCAGGCTGGAGCGAATCGACCTTGGGCGTGAAGACCCTGGAAGAGCTGCCACAAGCGGCGCGCAACTACATCAAGCGCATCGAGGAGCTGATTGGCGCGCCGATCGATATCATCTCCACTGGCCCGGACCGCAACGAGACCATCGTGCTGCGTCACCCGTTCGCCTGATCTGCCTTCCTGGCTGATCGAACGCCGCGGTCCTGAGAGGGACCGCGGCGTTTTCGTTTAGGGGGGCTGCGCAGGCCCTGGCGCGGGCGAACCCGCTCTCACTGAATCTCCATGGTTCCAGAAGCCCGCGAAAGTGCCGGCCTGGACAATCCCTTGCTGGACCTTGGCGTATATCCCTGCTGCCGCCGGCACAACCCTTGCTGTAAGAAGCTTCTGTAGATGCCATCAGAATAATGGCGCCAGAAAACACGAGGGTTACACCGTGTCTGCCATCCTCTCACTGTTACGAAGCCGCCTCTTGCGGCCTGTGTTTGTTGCCCTTGGTATCGCTCTTTTGGTGCAGGTGCTGGTTGCCGTTGCGCTGACCCGGAGCACCGTTACAGCCTTGGAAGCCGATCTTGGGGAACGGCTGGGGGCTGACAGCAGGAAATTGGGTGCCGAACTGGAGCAAGCCGGCCAGGACGTTCGTTCCGGCCTTGAAAGCCTTTCGAGCAGCACCCGTCAGCGTCTGAGCGCTGGATTGTCCGAGCGGTTGCAAAGCGAGCAGCAACAACTGCGCGCCACTCTGGAAAAGAACCTCAAGGACTCCGCCAACGACATGGCCGAACTGCTGGCCTCGGTGGCACCGCGCGCCATCTGGGACAACGATGTGCCGATGCTTTCGGACTTCGCCCGACGGGCCCAGCGCAATCCCAACGTATTGTTCGTGATCTACGACGACGCCCAGGGCCAGCACCTGACGCGTTACCTCAATCGACAAAACCCCATCAACCAGGCCCTGATGGAGAAAGGGCAGGGTGAGCGAGCCTTGGACAAGGTGCTCGATGCTGCCCGTCGCGACCCGTCGGTGTATTTCGTCCAGGCATCGATCAACCCCAACGGCGCGGAAATCGGCAAAGTGCTGATGGGCGTCTCCACCGCTGGGGTCGACCAGGAGCTGAAGGCCCTCGACCAGCGCTTTGCGGCCCTGATTGCCAGTGGCGAGCAACTGGTGGGCGACAGCCTCGGTGCTGCGGCCGCCGACAGCGGAAAGACCCTGCGCGAGCGGCTGGAAACCGCCCAGAACAGCGCGACGGCCATGCAGGCCAACACGGCGCATACCGTGCGCGAGGCGGCGGCCGAGTTGCGTTGGCGCATTGGCCTGGGCCTGGTGCTCGTTGGTCTGGGGGTTCTGCTGGTGGTGGCGCTGGTGTTGGGTCGCCGGGTACTCAGCAAGCTGCGCCTGCTGATCGCAGCGCTCAATGACCTGGCGGCCGGTGAAGGCGACCTGACCAAGCGCGTCCCTCTCGACAGCCGTGATGAGATCGGCGACATGGCCTCGGCGGTGAACCGCTTCGTCGACAAATTGCAGCCCATCGTTCGCGAGGCCGGGGAGGTCGCGCAGCGTACCGGTGTGGAGATCGGCGCCATGGCCCAACGCAACGCGGGTGCCGATGCCGCCGCAGCCTTGCAGCGTGACGAGGTTGCGGCCAGCCTGCGCGACCTTTCCAGCATGGCAGACGAAGCCCAGGCGGAAAGCCACGCAATGCAGGCAGCGCTGCAACAGGTGGTGGACATTCGCCAGGCCACGGATGAGAACAGTCGCACCTCCTCGCAACTGGCGGGGCTGATCGAAAACCTTGCCGGCCAGGTCGATACCGGCTCCCAGGTGATCGAGCGGTTGGCCAAGCAGAGCGAGCAGATCGAAGTGGTGTTGACGGTCATTCATGGCATTGCCGAGCAGACCAATCTGCTTGCGCTCAATGCTGCCATCGAGGCCGCGCGGGCCGGTGAAACTGGGCGTGGCTTCGCCGTGGTGGCCGATGAGGTGAGGGCATTGGCGAGCAAGACACAAAGCTCCACCGGCGATATCCAGGCGCATATCGCTGCCTTGCAGAAAGGTGCCAAGGAGGCGGTGGCAACCATTGGCCAGGCAGGTGTGAAGGCCAGCGAAGGGCTGCTCGTGCTGCGTGACAGCGAGCGTCGCCAACAGTCGGTGCAAGCTGCGGTGGAGCAGGTGCACGCTGCGATTGGCCTGGCGACGCGTGCGGCTGAGCAGCAGGCCCATGGCGCGCAGGCAGTGCGGGGCCGGGTGGAGAACATTCATGCCCAAGCCGAACGCTCCGCTGAGGTGGTGATGCAGACCACTGCCAGCAGCAAGGTGCTGGACGAGCTGGCGGCGCAGTTGCGGGCGAGTTTGGGCCAGTTCAGGGCCTGATAACGGGCCGTTCGATCAGCGGCATTCGGGGCTTGGGAGGATAAATGCAGGGACGCGCCATCCGTTAGAAGATATCGAATTGATATTGCTCAATGCCGATGTCGACCAGATGGTCTAGACTCGCGCGCCACGTGGGCAGCAGGGCATGGACATGCTCTGGATTCAGGGAGGGAGAGCGATGATGCAATGGATGGGCGATGTGTTATCGGCGGCCTACGACGCGCAGGACGCGCAAGGGCTGCTGGACAGGATTCAGGCAGCGGCGCGGACCCTGGGGTTCGAGTACTGTGCTTACGGTCTGCGCGCTCCGCTGCCGGTGACCAAGCCCCGCGTGACGCTGCTCAGCACCTACAGCCGGACGTGGTGCGACCATTATCGACGATCGGGTTATCTGGCATTGGACCCTACCGTCCTGCACTGCCAGCAATCGGTTCAGCCGGTGGTCTGGGGGGATCGGGTTTTCCAGGATGCCCCGCAGCTCTGGGATGATGCCCGCAATGCCGGTTTGCGCCATGGCTGGGCTCAATCCTGCCTGGAGGGCCGCAACGCCGGCGGCATGCTGACCTTGGCCCGCTCCGCCGAAGCGTTGGGAGACTGTGAGCTGAGGTGTAACGAGGCGAAGATGCGCTGGCTGGCCAATGTCGCCCACCAGGGCTTCTCACGCTTGCTGTCGCCCACCTGGCAGCCCAACCCCGCCTCGCCATTGTCCAGCCGTGAGCGCGAAGTGCTGCGCTGGGCGGCCGATGGCAAGACGCTCAACGAAGTTGCCGACATCCTGGCCTTGTCGATCGAGACCGTGAAATTCCACACCCGCAATGCGGCGGTGAAGCTCGGCGCAGTCAACCGTACCGCTGCCGTGGCCCGGGCGGCCTTGCTGGGGTTGTTGGCCTGAGGGCAGGCCTGGACCTGCCAAATAGTGGAGTTTTCCGCCGTCAGCGCTTGAAGTCGAATACGCGTCCTTTCTCCCCAGGCAACAGGACGCGACATGGACATCGTCATTGGCACACGGCAGCAACTCGGGAGCGCCCGACTTGCGCAAATGGAGCGTTACCGCTATCGCGTCTTCGTCGACGAACTGGGTTGGGACCTGACCTGTGAGCCGCAGTGCGAACGCGATCAGTTCGACCACGACAACACGCTCTACCTGCTGGCCTGCAACGGGCGGGACGACATCGTCGGCACGGCGCGCCTGTTGCCGACCCATCGCCCCTATCTGCTCGACGAGGTGTTTCCACAACTGATGGCTGGCCAGGCGCTGCCGCATAGTGCCCAGGTCTGGGAGCTTTCCAGGTTCGCGGCGATGGATTTCGCCGGGCCAGGCCTGCGCGGGCGCGGGCAGTTCTCGTCCACGATTGCGGTGCAGCTGCTCGATGCGGTGTTGCGCTGCGCTGCCGGCCATGGGGCGCAACGATTGATCACCGTGTCACCCCTGGGCATCGAACGGCTGTTGCGACGGGCCGGTTATCGCTACCAGCGAGCGGCGGCCCCGGTACGTGTCGGCGCGCATTGGCTGTTCGCCTGCTGGCTCGACGTAGCCGCGCAGCCCTACACAATTGGTGAGGTTACAAAGGCCCCGGCCTGTCGTTCAATGCACCGCGCTGCCTGACTGGCCCCCTGCCTGTTGGCATCAACCCTAAAAGGATTTCGAACATGGAAAACGTTCTGGTCGTCATCGGTCATCCGGACCTGAGCACCTCGCGCGCCAACGCAGCGATCGTCGAGGCGCTGCGCGACAGCAAGGTCACCCTGCATCCGCTCAGCGCCGCCCTTGGCAGCGATGGCTTCGACATTGCCGCCGAACAGAAGCTGCTGTGCCAGCACCAGCGCATCGTGTTGCTGTTCCCGCTGTACTGGTATTCGTGCCCGGCATTGATGAAGCGCTGGATCGATGACGTCTTCACCCCAGGCTTTGCCTACGCGCGGGGTGGCGACAAGCTGCAGGACAAGGAATTCATGATCGTCACCAGCGTCGGTGCACCGGCTTCCGGCTACCGTGCAGGTGGTTTCAACCGGTTCACCCTGGATGAATTGCTGCGCCCGCTGCAGCAGACGGTCGCGTATGTCAAAGGTCGCTACCTGCCGCCGATTCCGCTGTACGAGTCGGTGTTCATCGCCGACGACGCGCTGGACCAGGCAGCGCGCGAAATAGCCGGCCTGATCACCAGCAACCAGGAGTCGCCTGACGAGGCCTATGAAAAGCTGCTGCTCAAGGCTGAGCTGGCGGCCATCGCCTTGCTCCAGCAATGACACGGAGCCTGTCCCATGTCTCGAACCCTGGCCTTGGCGCCTGAGTGCGTGCAGTTGGTAGCGCCTGTCGAGCGCCTGGACTTTTTGCACTGCGACGCCGCACAGCTCGCCGCGCCGGTCACTGCGCTGGGCGTTTACCACGCGATGACATCGGACATTCCGGCATGGCTGGCCGCGGCGTTTCGCCTTCGCGATTTCATCTCGCGCCGGTTCAATGTCGCCGACATCCGGGGTTTTTCTGCACGCCCCCCGGAACGGGCGCCTGTGGTGGGCGAGCGCTTGGACTTCTTCACGGTGGAGGCGCTGAGCGACAGCCAGTTGGTGCTGACTTCGCGAGATACGCACCTCGCCGTGATGGTTTGCATGGATCTGCAGCACACCAGACCAGGCACGCAGCATCTGAGCGTGACCACGTCGGTGCAGTGCTTCAATGCGTTCGGGCGCCTGTACATGTTGCCGGTGGGCCCCGCCCATGGGCCGATCGTCAGGCGCATGCTGCGCAATGCCGTGGCGGCTTTTCCCGTCCAAACCCGTTAGGTGATCAACATGGATCGTCAATTACCGTTGACTCCGCAGGTCCTGCACAAGGGCACGGCGGAGGATGTACTGCTTTCAGAATTCCAGGACTTGTTGCCCGCCCGACTCACCTGTCGGGAGGTCGAGCGGTTGCAAGGCGAGCTGGACCCGGCGGGTCTGACAGCCCTGCACCATGCATACCGCGAGGATGCCCGGCAGGGTTGGGTACTCGCCAGCTTGCCTGCCTCGCTCAGCGAGACTGACTTTGCCGTGCTCGGCGGTTTCGAGATGAACGTGCAAGGTTTCTACGCGCTGCGCGACGGCGTCTACCATCTCGCTGCACCCTGGTTGCCACGCCAGGTAGAGCTATACCTGCAGCGCCACTTCGGGCTGCCCGCAGTGGACCAGGCGCAGGTGGCCCTGCTGGCGGACAGGCTGCATGTTCTGCCCGGTTGGGAGCGGGCCAACCTGTCGTCCTACACCGTGCTGAATGACACCAACAATTACTTCTTCTACAACAAGCCTCACGAGCATGTGCCTGGGCTGATGCTCATCGAGGTCGCGCGTCAGGCCATGTACCACTACTTCTACAGCCACTCCGGCTACCGTCGTGGCGATGTGTCCATCTCGATCGAGGACCTCGCGGTCTCGTTCAACAATTACACCGAGTCGACCTATGCGGTCGAAGTGGTGGTGCAACACAGTGCTGGTCAGAAACGGCATCAGCCGCGCACGGTGGACAAGACGGCGATGTTCTACCAGAACGGCAGCCTGGTCACGACCCTCCGGCTGCGTGGCAGCGCCATGAAGATGCCGCTGTTCAAGCGCATGCGCACGGTCAACTTCCCTGAGCACCATTGGTTCGCGCCCTCCAACCGGGTGCTACCGCAGGTGTTGCTGGGCATGAGCGATGGCAGCAGCGTGGAAGGCCGACTGGAGCATGTGTCTCTGCGGGGCGTGCGCTTCACGGCGCAACTGCCCCACGCAGCGTCGAGCGTGCGGCAGTTGTCGATCTACGTCAGAGATAGCGGGTTTCTCAGCTTTGCGATCGCCGCGGTTCATCCCTCGCGGCAGGAGGGCGTGCAACTGGCGATGTTCGCCAAGCTCGACCGCGCCACGCTGTCGACCCTCAAGGAGGTCATCAAGTGCCACTGCTTCCATGAGCCTCTGCTGGAGTATGCCGCGGTGGCCGATGCGAGTAACGATCCTTTGGCCAGTCCGTGTGTCCGGCAGAGCGTGTGAGCATGACTTCGGGTTATCCGCTGACACGCCAACCCATCGACCTGGGGCGGCACCTTCAGTTGAAGAACCGGGTGTACTTTGCGCCGATGGGCATCGATCTCGGGCGTGACGGCTGCCTTACCGAGGAGATGTTTGGGTTCTACCGAGGCATCATCGACGGCGGTTGCGCCATGGTCGTGCTGGCCAACTCGGCGGTGGATGCCTCCACGCGCCTGCATTCAGGCGGCCTGTGCCTGTATGACGAGCAGCATGCCGAGTGTCTGGCGCCGTTGATTGATTATGGCCGGCAGCACGCTTGTCCGGTGGTCGTGCAATTGCAGCATTACGGTGCGCAGGGCAATCGAGCCCTTGGCGGTGGGGTGTTGCTGGCGCCCAGCCGGAGCGCGCCCGGCAAGCGCCAGCCTGGTGTCCGGGTGATGACCCACGCCGATATCCGAGCGGTCTGCAGCCAGTTCGCCCATGCCGCGCGGCTGGCTCGGCAGGCGGGCTCGCGTGCGGTCCAGTTGCAGGCGTCCAATGGATATCTGTTGAGCAGTTTTCTCTCACCTCACACCAACCGCCGAACCGACCGTTATGGCGGTTCGCCCCTGCGGCGAGCGCGTCTGCTGTTGGAGGTGATCGAGGCCATTGCCGAGGCGACGCAGGGTGAAGTCGATATCTCCGTCCGCCTTGGCATCGATGATTGTCTTGGTGAGAAAGGCCAGCAGCCCGCGCTGCTCGAGCACGTGGTGCCAGCCTTGCAACAGGCTGGCGTGAGCGCGCTGATGTGTTCGGCAGCCGTTCGTGAAACCTTCCACTACATGTTGCGTGCCGACCCCAGGGTGCATGCCCTGCTCGTGCAGGGTGTGCGGCACATACGCGAGTTGACCTCGCTGCCGGTCGGTTTCGCCGGTTTCACCGGTTCGCTCGCCCAGGCCGAGGCGTTGCTCGATCTGGGCGTAACCGACCTGGTGGGCATGAGCCGGGCGCTGTTTGCCGACAACGACCTGGTCAACAAGTCCCTGGCCGGCAAGCCGGGCAGCGTCAATGCCTGCCGCTTCGACGGCAATTGTTTCCGTGACAAGAGCAACCCGAGGCTGGACCGGGTGTATTGCTGCGTGAACGACAAGTACAAGCGGCCCGATTCGATTCGATATGACTAAGGAGAGTCCAATGCAATTCGAGGAAAAGACCGTTGCTGTCACCGGCGGCACGAATGGGATCGGTCTGGAGGTGGCTCAACGCCTGGTCGCGCAGGGCGCACGGGTGGTGGTGCTGGGCCGCAGCCTGGAAAAGGGGCGTGCGGCCATGGCACTGCTGGGTGAACGGGCATCGTTCATTGCCTGCGATGTGGCCGAGGCGGGCGCCGTGCGAGACGCCTTCTGTGAAATCGAAACGCGCTTCGGTGGCCTTGATCATGCGGTGAACGCGGCGGGGGTGACTGCCCCCTACGCGCCAGTAGCCGACTTGCAGCCGCAGGACTGGGATCGGGTCATGCGTATCAATCTGCATGGTCCGCTTTACTGCCTGCAGCAAGAGCTGCGTCTGATCGGCCAACGGGCAGGTGGTGCGATCGTCAATGTCTCGTCCTGCGCCGGCGTGATGGCCATGCCCAACCAGGCTGCCTACGTTGCCAGCAAGGCCGCACTCAATGCCCTGACCCAGGTGGTGGCGATGGAAAGCGCCACCGATCGCGATGGCCGTCACGCCGTTCGAGTCAATGCCGTCGCGCCAGGCCCGATCCTCGGCGGCATGAATTCGCCGGAGCGACTGGCGGCCAGCCCCGCGAACACGCAGCGCAAGATCAATGCGACGGCCATGAAGCGCTTCGGTGAGGCCGGCGAGGTCGCCGATGCGGTGTTGTTCCTGCTGAGCGCAACCGCCTCCTACATCACCGGTAGCGTATTGAGCGTCGATGGTGGCTATCACATCGGCAAGTTCGAGTGAGGACCTCATGAACCACGTTTTCATCAGTGGCGTCAGTTCGGGCATCGGCCATGCGCTGGCCGCCTTGCACCTGGCGCGGGGCGACGAGGTATGGGGTGTCTCGCGGCGTGCGCCCGAAGATCTGCTGCGTCACGCGGGCTTCCATTTTCGCGGCCTGGACCTGTGCGCGCCTTCGGGCTCGGAGGCTGCGCTCCAGGTGTTTCTCGGCGAGACCTGCTTCGACACCGCCTACCTCAATGCCGGGACTTTCGGTTCTGCCCCGGACCTGGCCTGCAACACCTCGGCCGAGGCCTTTCGCGAGGTCATGGAGCTGAACGTGGTGGCGGTCAAATGGGTGCTCGATCTGCTGCTCAAGCGTGACGCGCTGCCACGTCAGGTCGTGTTCTCGGCTTCCGTCTCGGGCATTCGTCAGCGCGCTGGGATGCTGTCCTACAGCGTGTCCAAGGCGGCGTTGAATGCGCTGGCCAAGGTCTATCACCTGGAGAACCCGGAGGTATTCTTCGCCGTGCTCGGTCTTTGCAACGTCGACACCACGGTGGCCCATACCATCCTGCAGGCCGATGAACGCTTTCCCGAACTGGTCGCCTTGCGCGAGCGCGCCGCACAGCCTGGCTACGTTGCCAGCCCGCAGGAGCGCGCACGCGATATCGTCACGCTGTTGGCACGGCGACAGGCCATTGCCCTGCAGTCAGGGCAATTCTACGAAGTCAGGCAACTTCTCGAACGTTTGAACATGGAGGTTTGAGCCGCATGAATCAGTCCCGCTACGCCACTATCGTCCGCGTCGGTGCGGTATACGACGTGATCGCCACCCTGCCATTCGCCATTCCATTCGTCGCTGGCTGGGCCTTGCAAGTGTTTGCCGGCCTGGATGCCTGGCTGGGCCTGGGCACGCCATTCGCCAGGCTCGATGCGACGTCGCTGTTCTTCATCAACCTGGGTGCTTTGGCTTACGTGGTCTGGGGCATTGCCCGTTGGCGCCAGCCCACGGTGAGCAACGGTCGGCTGGATGCGGCGCTGCGCCTGGCGGTCATCGGCTTGCAGCTGTATGCCCTGAGCCAGGGAGCCACGCCAATCCTGTGGGGGCTGGCGGCAGTGTTGTTATTGCTGGCGGTGCTGCAGCTGCGCACGCCTGCGTCAGTCGGGCAGGTAGATGAGGGGCGTGCGCTGTTCACGCGTTGAGTCGGTGGCCGTGAAGCCCCCTGCTCCAGTTGGAGCAGGAGGTGCAGGTTCATGCCTTGTTCAGGTACATCCGCGTGGTCAGCAGGTACACCGGCAACCCCGACACCACGATCAGCAACGCCGCATAAGGCGCCGCCGCCGCGAACTCGACGTTGGCGGTATGAGCCCACACCTCGGTGGCCAGGGTTGTCATCCCGGTCGGGCTGAGCAGCAGGGTGGCGGTCAGCTCCTTCATCGCATCCAGGAACACCAGGGCAAAGGCCGCTGCCATCGCCGGGAAGATGATCGGCAAGGTCACCCGGCAGAACGCCGCGAAGCTGCTGGCGCCTAAGGTCCGTGCCGCTTCTTCCAGCGTTGGCGAGGCTTTGTTCAATGCGGTGCGTACCGGTGATTGGGCCAGCGGCAGGAACAATAGTGCATACGCCAGTAGCAACAGCGCTGTGGTCTGGTATAGCGCCGGCACATAGTGCAGGGCGAAGAACACCAGCGTCAGTGCGATGACCAGCCCGGGCAGGGCATGCAGCAAGTAAGGCAGACGCTCGGCCCAGATCGCCAGGCGGCCTTTGAAGCGCACCACCAGGAAGCTGATCGGCAGGGCCAGCAACACGCAGAAGCCGGCGCCACCCAGCGACACCGACAGCGAAGTCAGCAACGCCTTGCTGATCGCCGCTACAGGGAAGGCCGCCGATGAACCCACGCTCAACCAATAGCCAAGCATGGCCAAGGGTATGCCGCTGCCCAGGATCGCCAGGCCCAGGCAGAACAGCTGCGCCACGGGCATCCAGGCACGTAGGCGAACCGGCTGCGCCCGACGGGCAACGCCCTGGCCAATCCTTACATGGCGTGCCTTGCCGCGTACCCGCAGCTCCAACCAGAGCATGATCAGGCACAGCACCAGCAGCACGGCCGATAGCATGGCCGCGTTGGCATTGCTGAATTCGAGCTCGAACTGTTGGTAGATCGCGGTGGTGAAGGTCTGCAGCCCAAGGATCGACAACGCGCCGAATTCCACCAGCATGTGCAGCGCAATCAGCAGCGCGCCGCCCAGCATCGAGGGCCAAAGCAGCGGCAAGGTGACTTTGATGAACACGCCCCAACGGCTGCAGCCCAAGGTGCGCGCAGACTCTTCCAGCGAGGTGTCGAGGTTGCGCAGGGTTGCTGCCACCGGCAGGAATACCAGCGGATACTTGGACAAGGCCATGACCATGATCGCCCCGCCCAGGCCCTCAAAGTCCGAACTCAGCGACACCCAGGTGAAGCTGCTGACGAACGAAGGCACAGCGAAGGGCAAGCACAACACCACGCCCCACAGGCGCCGACCAGGCAAGTTGCTGCGTTCGAGCAGCCAGGCCAGGGCCAGACCGACGATCATACACGTCAGGGTCACGCCCACCATGAGCATAATGGTGTTGCGCATCAGCCCCCAGACGAAGGGACGCCACAACAGGTGCAGCGCCTCGCGCCAGCCGGCGTCCCAGGTCTTGATGGCGACGTACAGCAACGGCAACACGCTCATTGCCACCAGGAACAGGACAGGCAGCACCACCCAGATCGACGGGCGTTTGCGGCGCGGCACGAAACGTACCGGCACAGGTTCGGACAGGGCGGCGGTCATCAGAGCAAGCCGACCTCGCGCTCGAGCTCGATGGCTTCCTCGGCATTGCCCAGGTCAGCTGGCGAGATCTTCGGCGGACGCAGGTCTTCGAACGGCTTCAGGCCGCGATCGGAGACCATGCCTTTATGCAGTGGGTACTCAGCGGTGGTCTGGGTGATCACGCGCTGGCCTTCTTCACTGGCCATCCAGTTGAGCAGGGCCTGGGCTTCTTTAGGGTGTTTGCTGGCTTTGACCACGGCGGCGCCAGAGATGGTCACCAGGTTGCCGGCATCGCCATCGGCCAGGTAGTACAGCTTCGACTCCAGTTTGCCGCGTTCGCGCTCGAGTGCGTACCAGTAGTAGTTGTTCACCAGCACGGCGGCGACTTCACCTTTTTCCACCGCCTTCAGGGCGACCATGTTGTTGGTGTAGGTCTTGCCGAAGGCCTTCAGGCCGGTCAGCCACTCTTCGGTGGCGTCGCGACCATGCATCTTGAGGATGGCCACGGCTTGTTCCTGGAAGGCGCCGCTGGTGGGTACGTAACCGACCCGACCTTCCCACTCAGGGTTGGCGAAGTCCATGACCGTGGTCGGCAGGTCTTTCTCGTCGACCTTCTTGGGGTTGTACACCACGATCCGCGTGCGGGCAGTGATACCCATCCAGGTGCCGTTGGCGCCCACGTATTCCTTGGGCATCATGCTCTGCGTGGCATCGTCGATCTTCGCCAGCAGGCCCAATTCACCCAGGTTGTTCAGGGGAGGGGACTCTTCGGTGTAGATGATGTCGGCTGGCGAACGGTCGCCTTCTTCGATGATCTGGCTGGCCAGCTGATTGCTGCTGCCCTTGCGGATGTTGATATGGATACCGGTCTTGGCCTCGTAGGCCTTGGCGATGGCCTCGCCGATTTCCTTGTGTTGACCGTTGTACAGGGTCAGTGTCACCGGGTCGTCTGCCATGGCGGCCGGAGCGCCAAT
Source organism: Pseudomonas sp. NyZ480 (assembly GCF_029537255.1). Classification (NCBI taxonomy): domain Bacteria; kingdom Pseudomonadati; phylum Pseudomonadota; class Gammaproteobacteria; order Pseudomonadales; family Pseudomonadaceae; genus Pseudomonas; species Pseudomonas sp. NyZ480. Next base: position 611,044 of record NZ_CP120626.1, read on the forward strand.
CACCAGGCTCAGGACTGCGGCGGCCAGGGTGCGCATCAGCGGTTGCGGACGGATCGTCATGCGGGTACTTCCTCGCTTGCGGCTACATATTTGGAAACAATGGTAAACGAAATCGTTTCTCAAGTGGCCGTGTGACGAGAAATTCATGGGCAGACCATGGTTCAACGTCTGGGGTGCGCGGGACAGCTTGCGGGGGAGGGGGATAAAAATCGCAGGCAAGAAAAAAACCCACTAGCAAGCTAGTGGGTTTTTGTATGGTGCCCAGGAGAAGACTCGAACTTCCACGACCGTTAAGTCACTGATACCTGAAACCAGCGCGTCTACCAATTCCGCCACCTGGGCAAAGCTTTGCATCATCTGTAGAAGGCGACTATCGTTCGCTTTCACACAGTAGTAACAGATCCTTGGTCATCTATTACTTGAAATTTTTGGTGCCCAGGAGAAGACTCGAACTTCCACGGCCGTTAAGCCACTGATACCTGAAACCAGCGCGTCTACCAATTCCGCCACCTGGGCACACATTCGAGATTACATGATGCTTTACAGCGCCGTTCATCTCTACTACAACTTCGGGGTTGTCCGTCGTTGTGGTGCGCACTATACGGACGCTCCGGAGGGCTGTAAAGCCCCTGATCGAAAAAAAATTCAAAAAATTCAACTTGTTGATTCCGCAGGCCTATTGCTTCGCTCCGGACATGCCGCTGGGGCTGTCCAAGGCTGACATTTCCGGTTTCAATACGCCTATGCCAGAATTCCTATCTATATACCCCAAGGTGAACCCCTTCTGATGGCCGATTGGCAATCCCTCGATCCCGAGGCCGCTCGCGAAGCGGAAAAATACGAAAACCCTATTCCCAGCCGTGAGCTGATCCTGCAGCGTCTTGCCGACCGTGGTGAACCGGCGGCACGCGAAGAACTGGCGGCCGAGTTCGGCCTCTACGATGAAGACCAGATCGAAGCCCTGCGCCGCCGCTTGCGTGCCATGGAGCGAGACGGTCAGCTTATCTATACCCGGCGCGGCACCTATGCCCCGGTGGATAAGCTGGACCTGATCTGCGGCCGTGTCTCTGGCCACCGCGACGGTTTCGGTTTCCTTATTCCCGACGATGGCAGCGACGACCTGTTCCTCAGCCCATCGCAGATGCGCCTGGTGTTCGATGGCGACCGTGGCCTGGCCCGGGTTTCCGGTGTCGACCGCCGTGGCCGCCGCGAAGGCGTGCTGGTGGAAGTCATTTCCCGCGCCCATGAAACCGTGGTCGGTCGCTACTTCGAAGAAGGCGGCATCGGTTACGTGACGCCCGACAACCCGAAGATCCAACAGGAAGTGCTGGTTACCGCCGGTCGCAACGGCGGTGCCAAGATCGGCCAGTTCGTCGAGATCAAGATCACCCACTGGCCGACCCCGCGCTTCCAGCCGCAGGGCGATGTGATCGAAGTGATCGGCAACTATATGGCGCCGGGCATGGAAATCGATGTCGCCCTGCGCAGCTATGACATTCCGCATGTCTGGCCCCAGGAAGTGATCAAGGAAGCGCGCAAGTTCCGCTCCGAAGTCGAAGAAAAGGACAAGGAAAAACGCGTCGACCTGCGCCACTTGCCGTTCGTCACCATCGACGGCGAAGACGCTCGCGACTTCGACGACGCCGTCTACTGCGAACCGCTGGGCAAGCTGCGCCTGTTCTCCGGTGGCTGGCGCTTGTACGTCGCGATCGCCGACGTCTCCAGCTATGTTCGCCTGGGCTCGGCCCTGGACGTCGAGGCCCAGCAGCGCGGCAACTCGGTGTACTTCCCCGAGCGTGTGGTGCCGATGCTCCCCGAGGAGCTGTCCAACGGCCTGTGCTCGCTGAACCCGCACGTCGATCGCCTGGCCATGGTCTGCGAAATGACCATCAACAAGACCGGTCAGATGGTCGATTACCAGTTCTACGAAGGCGTGATCCACTCCCATGCGCGTCTGACCTACAACAAGGTCAGCAGCATGCTCGAGCATGCCCGCACCCGCGAAGGCAAGGCGCTTCGCGAGGAGTACAAGGAGGTCCTGCCGGATCTGAAGAACCTGTACAACCTCTACAAAGTGCTGGTGGCGGCCCGTCACACTCGTGGGGCCATCGACTTCGAGACCCAGGAAACCCGCATCATCTTCGGCGACCAGCGCAAGATCGCGGAAATCCGCCCCACCGTGCGCAACGACGCGCACAAGCTGATCGAAGAGTGCATGCTGGCGGCCAACGTGGCCACCGCCGAGTTCCTGCAGAAGCACGGGGTTCCGGCCCTGTACCGCGTGCACGACGGTCCGCCGCCGGAGCGTCTGGAAAAACTGCGAGCCTTCCTGGGTGAGCTGGGGCTGACCCTGCACAAGGGCAAGGACCCGTCGCCCAAGGACTACCAGGCCTTGCTGGCCAGCATCGCCGATCGTCCGGATTTCCACCTGATCCAGACCGTGATGCTGCGCTCGTTGAGCCAGGCGGTGTACAGCACCGACAACAACGGCCACTTCGGTTTGAACTACGAGGCGTATACCCACTTCACCTCGCCGATCCGTCGCTACCCGGACCTGCTGGTGCACCGCGCCATCCGCAGCATCATCCGCTCCAAGGTCGAGACCCCGCACGTCAAGCGGGCTGGCGCGATGAGTATTCCGAAGGCGCGTATCTACCCGTACGACGAGAACACCCTCGAGCAATTAGGCGAACAGTGTTCGATGACCGAGCGCCGTGCCGACGAGGCCACCCGCGACGTGGTCAACTGGCTCAAGTGCGAGTACATGAAGGATCGCGTGGGTGAAACCTTCCCCGGCGTGATCACTGCCGTGACCGGTTTCGGCCTGTTCGTCGAACTGACCGATATCTACGTGGAAGGCCTGGTGCATGTCAGTGCGCTGCCGGGCGACTACTACCACTTCGACCCCGTGCACCATCGTCTGTCGGGCGAGCGCAGTGGGCGCACCTTCCGCCTGGGCGACACCATCGAGGTCAAGGTCATGCGCGTCGACCTGGACGAGCGCAAGATCGACTTCGAGGTGTCCGAGCAGCAGCTCAGCGCACCAGTGGGCCGTAAAGGTCGTAACGCCGCTCCAGTCGCCGACAAGTCCGAGGCCCCGAAGGTCGAAGCCAAGGCGACGCCCAAGCCGCGCAGCCGCAAGAGCGAGGCCGCCGAGGCGTACTTCCCGAAAGACGCGGTCCAGCGTAACGCCGAAGTGCGCAAGAGCCGTGAAATGAAAAAGGCGCTGATGAGCGAAGCCCGCAGCAGCGGCCATGCCAGCAGCAAGTCGGACAAAGGCGGCAAGTCGTCCGGCAAGCCGACCAAGCACCGTAAAGGTCCGTCCAAATCTGGCGGGCCACGCAAAGGCAAGAGCAAGCCATGAGTCAGCTGGAAAAAATCTACGGCGTGCACGCCGTGCAGGCGCTGCTGCAGCACCATCCGAAGCGGGTCAAGCAGATCTGGCTGTCTGAGGGGCGCAGCGAGCCACGTGTCCAGGGCTTGCTGGCGCTGGCCGCCGAGAACCGCGTACCGGTCGGCCAGGCCGAGCGCCGTGAGCTGGACGCCTGGGTCGAAGGTGTTCACCAGGGTGTGGTTGCCGAGGTCAGCCCGAGCCAGGTCTGGGGTGAGGCGATGCTCGACGAGTTGCTCGAACGCACCGAAACCCCACCGCTGATCCTGGTGCTCGACGGCGTCACCGACCCGCATAATCTCGGTGCCTGCCTGCGCACCGCGGATGCCGCCGGTGCCACAGCCGTGGTCATTCCCAAGGACAAGTCGGCCACGTTGACCGGCGTGGTGCGCAAGGTGGCGTGTGGTGCGGCAGAGGTGATTCCGCTGGTGGCTGTGACCAACCTGGCGCGTACGCTGGAGAAGTTGCAGCAGCGCGGGCTGTGGGTGGTCGGTACCGCAGGCGAAGCCGAGCAGGAGATCTACCAGCAAGACCTGACTGGGCCGCTGGTGATGATCATGGGCGCGGAAGGCAAGGGCATGCGCCGCCTGACCCGCGAGCACTGCGATTTCCTGGTGAAGTTGCCGATGGCCGGCAGTGTCAGCAGCCTGAACGTGTCGGTAGCGACCGGCGTCTGCCTGTTCGAAGCCGTTCGTCAGCGCCAGGCCAAGCGCTGACCCTCAGCCTGTACCGCCCTTTTCGCGTTTTTACCCGCGAAAAGGGCGGTAGCTCGTGAATATGTTTCTGGCTGTTCAAATATTCACCAATCACCTTGCTTGTGCGTCCAGCCTTCTCTACAATTGCGCCCCTTGCCGAGCTGGCAGGTGCGCATGTGCCTCTACTCCCTGGCAAGACACACCAGTGTCATTCACTCCTTGTCTGACCAGATTCGCTGGCAGACTACTAACCCGTAAGGAGCATTCATGCGTCATTACGAAATCATCTTCCTGGTTCACCCGGACCAGAGCGAGCAAGTCGGCGGCATGGTTGAGCGTTACACCAAGCTGATCGAAGAAGATGGTGGCAAGATCCACCGCCTGGAAGACTGGGGCCGTCGTCAACTGGCCTACGCAATCAACAATGTTCACAAGGCTCACTACGTGATGCTGAACGTTGAGTGCACCGGCAAGGCCCTGGCCGAGCTGGAAGACAACTTCCGCTACAACGATGCCGTTATCCGTAACCTGGTCATCCGTCGCGACGAAGCCGTTACCGGTCAGTCCGAGATGCTGAAGGCAGAAGAGAACCGCAGCGAGCGCCGTGAGCGTCGTGAACGTCCTGAGCATGCTGACTCCGCCGAAGGCGATGACAGCAATGACAGCGACAACAGCGATAACGCTGACGAGTAATCCACGGACCTTTTGAGGAGCCTATTACATGGCACGTTTCTTCCGTCGTCGTAAATTCTGCCGCTTCACTGCTGAAGACGTGAAAGAGATCGACTTCAAAGATCTCAACACCCTGAAAGCTTACGTATCCGAAACCGGCAAGATCGTTCCGAGCCGTATCACTGGTACCAAAGCTCGTTATCAGCGTCAGCTGGCTACCGCTATCAAGCGCGCCCGCTTCCTGGCCCTGCTGCCCTACACCGACAGCCACGGCCGCTGAGACCGGGTCGTCGACAAGAAGTAAGGGATAAGCATGCGAGCGTTAGCTGATTTCATCATGCGCGGTCGTGTGCAGGCCACCCTGGTGGTGGTCGCAAGTGCGGTATTACCGCTGCTGTTCTGGTTGAGTGCCGCTGCCGGAAGCCTGGTGCTTCTGCGGCGCGGATTCAAGGACGCTTCAACGGTCATCGCCTGGGGCCTTTTGCCTGCGGTGGCCATTTGGGTCTTCGGCGATCCAAGCACCTTGCTGGTGCTGTTGGGAACGCTGGGGCTGGCCGCCTTGTTGCGTGCCGGGCATTCCTGGAGTCGGGTGTTGATGTCCAGTGTTGTGTTGGGGTTGGTCTACAGCCTCATCCTGGACACGGTACTGCGCGAAACCTTCGAGGTGTTGGCCAAGGCGCTTGTGAAAGCCCTGCCGCAAATCGAAGGCAAGCCGGTTATTCCCGGTGAGCTGATCGGCCCCGTGCTGGTCGCTTCCACAGCGGTGATGTTGCAATTGTTCAGCGTGCTGGCGTTGATGCTGGCGCGTTATTGGCAAGCGGTGTTGTACAACCCTGGAGGCTTCGGTCGCGAGTTTCGCGCCCTGAGGCTGCCTCGGGGTGCCATGTTGGCGTTGGTTGCAGTGATGGTGTTGGGCCCGTTCATCGGCCCGCAGTTCATCGTCCTGGCATCCGCGTCCAGCCTGGTGCTCGTTCTGGCCGGCATCGCCTTGATGCATGGACTGGTGGCGCAGGGGCGACTGGCTGGTTTCTGGCTGGTTGGCATGTACGTGACACTGCCGCTGATCATGCAGCTGATTTATCCGTTGCTCGTGGTTTTGGCCATTGTCGACAGCCTGATTGATTTTCGCGGTCGCAAGTCCCCTCAGGGGAATGACTCCGCGAACGGTGAAGGTTAAAAGTTAAGAGGTTTTACCAAATGGAACTGATCCTGCTGGAAAAAGTCGCCAACCTGGGCAACCTGGGCGACAAAGTAAAGGTTAAGGCTGGTTACGGCCGTAACTTCCTGCTGCCATTCGGCAAGGCCACCGTTGCCAACGCCGCCAACCTGGCTGCGTTCGAAGAGCGCCGCGCCGAGCTGGAAAAAGCAGCTGCCGAGAAGAAATCGTCGGCTGAAACCCGCGCAGCCCAACTGGCTGAGCTGGAAGTCACCATCACCGCCACCGCTGGCGATGAAGGCAAGCTGTTCGGTTCGATCGGCACCCACGACATCGCTGACGCCCTGACCGCCTCCGGCGTTGAAGTGGCCAAGGCTGAAGTTCGTCTGCCGAACGGCACCATCCGTCAGGTTGGCGAATACGACGTAGCCGTGCACCTGCACAGCGACGTTGAAGCCACCGTACGCGTGGTCGTCGTAGCTGCCTAAGCTGCGCTGATCGGCTGGCCCCTCGCGGTTCAGCCGGTTAACATCGGGCACGGTCCTGTCTTTCACAGGCCGTGCCCTTTGTCTTTTTCATCCTCCAGAATTCTTTCGTGGCCATGAACGAGATCACCAATCCCGAACAGCTAGACTTGCAGACCGCAGCCCTGAAGGTGCCCCCGCATTCCATCGAGGCCGAACAGGCCGTGCTCGGTGGCTTGATGCTGGACAACAACGCTTGGGAGCGGGTGCTGGATCAGGTCTCGGACGGTGACTTCTACCGGCATGACCACCGCCTGATCTTCCGCGCCGTGCACAAGTTGGCGGACGCCAACCAGCCGTTCGACGTGGTGACCCTGCACGAGCAGTTGGACAAGGAAGGCTTGTCGAGCCAGGTGGGCGGGCTTGCCTATCTGGCGGAGTTGGCCAAGAACACCCCGTCGGTGGCCAACATCAAGGCCTACGCGGCGATCATTCGTGAACGTGCCACGCTTCGGCAACTGATCAGCATCAGTACGGACATCGCCGACAACGCCTTCAACCCCCAAGGCCGCAATGCCGAGGAAATCCTCGACGATGCCGAGCGGCAGATCTTCCAGATCGCCGAGGCGCGCCCCAAGACTGGCGGCCCGGTGGGGGTCAACGAGCTGTTGACCATGGCCATCGACCGGATCGACACGTTGTTCAACTCCGACAGCGACATCACCGGCGTATCCACGGGCTTCACCGACCTGGACGAGAAGACCAGCGGCCTGCAGCCCGCCGACCTGATCATCGTCGCCGGTCGTCCGTCGATGGGTAAGACCACGTTTGCCATGAACCTGGTCGAGAACGCCGTACTGCGCACCGACAAGGCGGTACTGGTGTTCTCCCTCGAGATGCCAGGCGAATCGCTGGTCATGCGTATGCTTTCGTCCCTGGGCCGTATCGACCAGACCAAGGTGCGTTCCGGCCAGCTGGACGACGACGATTGGCCGCGGCTGACCTCGGCGGTCAACCTGCTCAATGACCGCAAGCTGTTCATCGACGATACCGCCGGTATCAGCCCATCGGAAATGCGTGCACGAACCCGACGCCTGGCCCGTGAGCACGGCGACATCGCGCTGATCATGGTCGACTACCTGCAGCTGATGCAGATTCCGGGCTCGGCCGGTGATAACCGGACCAACGAAATCTCCGAGATCTCCCGCTCGCTCAAGGCCCTGGCCAAGGAATTCAACTGCCCGGTCATTGCCTTGTCGCAGCTCAACCGCTCCCTGGAGCAACGCCCGAACAAACGCCCGGTGAACTCCGACTTGCGTGAATCCGGTGCGATCGAGCAGGACGCCGACGTGATCATGTTCGTGTACCGCGACGAGGTGTACCACCCCGAGACCGAGCACAAGGGCGTGGCCGAAATCATCATCGGTAAGCAGCGTAACGGCCCCATCGGCTTCGTGCGCCTGGCGTTCATCGGCAAGTACACCCGCTTCGAGAACTTGGCGCCGGGGATGTACAACTTTGATGATGATGAGTGAGTAGGGTCAGGAGGGGCTTGCCTCGTTAGAGCGACTCAATGTTCAGACAGTCCTGATCTGCTTGGATTTCTCAGTCTGACTGTCGTCAGCTGCGTCTTGGAGCTTTCTACCTTTACCCGCTCGGGTTTTTGTTGATGTCATTCCATGGTACGGCAGGACCCTTTGTTTCTCTGCAATGTACTCGTTGCCTTGACGGCTTTCCACGACCGCAACTGTGGTCCCGTAGCCAGAAACTTGAAAACCTGTATAGGTGCTTAGGTCTTCGATAAATGAGCTACCGGTAAGGCGGTTGGGGACAGCTGTGTCACAGGCAAGTACATGAATTTGCCTGTTGCGCAGTTCGACGCCGCGGCTTGTTAGTGCCTTGAAAGTGCGTTTGGCATCGTAGACATTGAAGCCATCAGCACTTATCACGCCTGGCGCGCCATGGGCACTGATATACAGGGTGGGTAATTTTCCATCCGCTCGTTTTGGCCCGGTAAAAGAAACAATTCCGTCGAACTCTGCCACGATAGGTCCGCGATAGGTCTTGTTTACGAATAGCTTATTGATGAACTCGAAATTGTGTCCCGACGGGTCACTGCGGTTGATTGGGTCGCAAAGAGCAAATGTGTAGGTATTCAACCCTCCTTTTGCGAATGGGCTTTCGCTGTCTGGACTGTTGAAGCGCATGATATGAGGGTTGTAAGCGCGTTAGCCATTTCCCAGCAGGTAATGGCCGGTGACCAGATCCTGAAGCTCGCCTTGAAAGGCCGGTATTTGTCCGGGGTCGACACTTGCGCCGTATGCACTGAAGGTCACCTGGGTGCGGCCGTCTTGGCCAAGTGTGCAAGAGGGTGAGTTGGACATTTCACTGCCGATAAGGCGGCTGTGATTTATCTGGCGCGCGGCAAGGGTGCCTGACGCTGCATTGAAGAGACGGGTGTATCCATGGTCATCTAGCAGTACGGTTGGGCGATTAAGTGCATAGAAGGTTTTCATCTTTCTCTGGCATGCTGCGGCTTTCCCAGATATTAGCTGCGCCAGGCAGGCTGATGGTACTGGCAAAATTGGTAGGTTCATCCGGGGGGGGGGTAGATCTACCGACCATTGCAGTCGGACTGGGTCAATATTTGTGCTGTTTTCCGCGCCCACTATTTCCGTGTACACCAGAACCGGTCACTGACAAGCAAGCAGCCAAACCACTCTATGATTATCCAAAGTACTGGGCCGAATGCTTCGGGCAAGCCCCCTGTCACAGCTGAACCGCTCCTTGGAACAGCGCCCGAACAAACGCCCGGTGAACTCCGACTTGCGTGAATCCGGTGCAATCGAGCAGGACGCCGACGTGATCATGTTCGTGTACCGGGACGAGGTGTACCACCCCGAGACCGAACACAAGGGCGTGGCCGAAATCATCATCGGTAAGCAGCGTAACGGCCCCATCGGCTTCGTGCGCCTGGCGTTCATCGGCAAGTACACCCGCTTCGAGAACCTCGCGCCGGGCATGTACAACTTCGATGATGACGAATAATGGCTGTACTCACTGGGCTGCGGATAATTCATTGATTCAGTAGGGCACTGTGGGATCGCCTGCGAGCTCAGGTTTTCAAGCGGCGGAGCATCCCACTTGTGCTTGGCTGACGATCCGACCTTCGCTCATGGTGATCACCCGGTCAAATCTTGGCAGGGCGTTCTGATCATGCGTTACGCAGATCAGCCCTTTCCCTTGGAATGTTTCGAATAGCAGATCCCAGGTACGCTCCGCCGACCCGGCATCAAGGCCACTTGTGGGTTCGTCGAAGAAATTGAACTCGCCAGGCTGATTAAGTAGGCGTAGCAGTGTCAGCCTGCGAGCTTCGCCGCCAGAAATGGAGTCTGCGCGTGCATCCAGCTCGCGTTCGTACCAGTCTTTGTTCAGGCCTAGCCGTTCAAGCCACCGTTCGATTTGAGCTCGATCATGAGTGTGCTCGAACAGAACTGCTCGGGGCAGCGCTCCTGGAATGAAATGGGGGGCTTGAGGGCAAAGGCGTAAACGGCTGAACTGCTCGCTTGCGTCGAACTGTGCCAGACATCTGCCCTGGAGATAGACATGTTCACGCAACTGGAACACCGTTCCCGCCATGGCGTGCAGTAGCGTCGACTTGCCACATCCGCTGGGCCCAATCAGCGCGACCCGTTCACCATTGCGCAGCGCCAACGGCTCATCCAGTTGCAATTGCAATGTGTTGCGAGTGCTGAGTTGACAGGGGGCGATGCGCAGCCCTGCGCCTTCGTCGTTGGATTGAATGTCTGTCGTGGATGATGGACCGAACAGCGGGAGTTGAAGCCAGTGTTCAAGTTTGCGTTTGTCGAGCCGAAACTGATCGAGCATTCGCCAGGCATCGGCCATTTGCGCGACCCCCGACAGCAGTCCACTCACCAAGGTAAATAGAGCAACCAGTTCACCCAGGCTCAATTGCGGTGATGTCAGGGATTGATCATTTATACCCCACATCAGCAAGCCGCCACTGCCCAGACCGATGAACAGAATACGCAGGGCCTGAAGCCAGCCGCCGCTGTAGGCTACCCGAACGGCTGAATCGGCGTAGTCAGATAGTGTCTGGTTGACCGGAATCATTGCTGCAGCCTCGGCTTTTTCCAGCTTGACCGTAGACGCACTGGCAAAGGTATCCACCCACTGTTCGGCCAGTTCGTCCTCTCGCGAGTTCACCGCCTCGATATGCGGTCGGCGCCAACGCACCAAGCGATCATTGGCCCATAAGTACACCAAGCTCAAAGGAATGAGACCAATCAGGACCGAGCTAGCCCCCAGATAGGCGAACAGTGTGGCCAGCAGCATCGCCTCCGCCAACACTGGCCATGCTGATCCGATCAGAAAGCCGAGCCATCGCTCTTGGGCCGTTATTCCCCTATCCAGTACTTTTACCAAGGTTCCGCCATGGAGTTGTCCATAGGCTTCGAAGCGTTTGTCCAGCAATCCTCGGCACCAACGGATGGAGAGTTGCTTCACACGGTCTTGGCAGAGGCGTGCCAGGCTCCAGGCTTGTATAGGGGTCAATGAGGCTTGCAATGCGATAAGGCATATGAAGGCTCCGAGCAAAAACTGGGAAGACGAGACGGAGATCGACAGGTTATCGATAACGTTGGCCAAAATCAGGGCTGGTACGACGGTCGCGACTTTCAATATCAATGTCGTGCTCAAGGCAGCGACAACGCCTCGATAAATATGCATGTCAGTCCCTTGTGTCTTTGAATACGGATTGCGGGGCGACTGGAATGCCGGACCTGATCAAATGGAATCGCTCCAGTCCAGGTATGAAAACCTGCACGACTGTGGCGAAATTCGGGTGCGCATAAAGGGTGCGGTAAAATATGGCTCTATTGTGCTTGCCCAGATTTATCAATGTGCGCTTTATCTGCCTGCGTACGCTGAGTTCGGGGCTCTGGGGGGGCCAGGTAGGTACGGTATGAGTGGGGTAGGGGTTCAGAAGGGCGGCAAGTCGCTCGGATTGTAGCAGCATCGTTGCTGTAGAAAGGTCTTCTTGTTTTTCCACATGACCATGAAGTTGTTCGCATTGAATATTTTCAGTCACGGCGCGATACATTGCGATGGATGGGCTTATGGAGCAGCCGGAGCCGACATGGCAGAGTGTGCCGATTCTTTTTTCGGGTGAAATGGCAATGCAAAATGGCACGTCATAAAAGTCATGGGACAGGAAAATATTCAAATTCTTGGCGTGGCGAAAAAGCGCATTGTCATGAGTGAAAACTTCTTCCAGGAAAGTGTACGAGGGGCGGTAAAGTTCTGGTGGAGAAGACAATCCACAGAGCGATAGATAATACAGGGAGAGCGCATGGCGCTCGATGGCCTCATTGATGGCATGCAACAGTGCTTCATTCTCTGTGCAACCCAGCGCCATGCCAGCGTTCGTTGCATATTTGGCAAGGAAGCCAGCGGCAGTCCTTTCGATTTCGTCTACATTTTTGGGTGAGGGAGCCATCATTGTCGCCGGTACGTTAATTTCGGCGTGGCTGTCCAGGGCTTCGAGCTTGAAATAAGGTATTTGGCAGTTGGAAGGTATAGACTTTAGCAGCCAATCGTCGAACGGCTCCGTGGACTTTAAGATATGGTCGCTGCTGATCAGGGTGGGAGCGATGGCATCCATAAAGTAGTGTTCAAGGCTCTCGGCAAGTGCGCCTAGCTCACAGTATTCTCCCTTGCCGGCACCACTGGAAACCTCTTTAAAGGATCTGTCGTATAAATGGCAGGTGGCGACCAGTCCCTTTTTTTTCGAGTGATGTATCCTCGCATGCAAGCCTAGCTGACGATGCAACCCTGTCAGGCGGTTGTAGGCTTCCTCAATATTCAGTTCTCGCTCGGTTATCATTTCTGGCTCCTAGGCGTGACCTCGGACTCAGTGAACGTATAGTTCATTGCGCGAGAGATCTGCAGGGTGTGAATTTCAGAACGACGACGTCCCATGGTATGTGCTCCTTTTAGTTGTTTGAGTTGCGCGTGTCAGCGCATGGGTGTTGTAACACTTGCTTTTTTGTTTGTTCAATATTGGTTTTGGCATTGCAAGGGAAAGTTTGCGTAGGTTTTTTTACTTGAGTGTGAAGTCTTGCTCCTACAGTTCTCGGTGGAGTTGGTAAATATTTGTTGATAATTAGTGGGTTGATGTTTTTTTAGGGGGGAAGGGGGGAATCATTTTGTAAAAGATTGAATGGATTGCTAACGGTTGGCTGGGAAAACAGGGAAGGGGACGGAGGTCTGATGGTCGGGATTTCCATTGGCAACCTGTCCAGGCGTCGGGCAGGTCATCAATTCCCAGGAAGGTGGTCGGATTTGGTCAAAATTTGTGCTATATTCCGCGCCCGCGATTTCCCTGCACACCAGAACCGGTCACTGACATGCAAGCAGCCAAACCACTCTACGACTATCCAAAGTACTGGGCCGAATGCTTCGGGCCAGCGCCTTTCCTGCCCATGAGCAGGGAGGAGATGGATCTGCTCGGCTGGGATTCCTGCGACATCATCATCGTGACCGGCGACGCCTACGTCGACCACCCGTCGTTCGGCATGGCCATCATTGGCCGCCTGCTGGAAGCCCAGGGCTTTCGCGTGGGGATCATCGCCCAGCCGAACTGGCAGTCCAAAGACGACTTCATGAAGCTCGGCGAGCCGAACCTGTTCTTCGGTGTGGCCGCGGGCAACATGGACTCGATGATCAACCGCTACACCGCGGACAAGAAGATCCGTTCCGACGACGCCTATACCCCAGGTGGCCTGGCCGGCAAGCGTCCGGATCGCGCCAGCCTGGTGTACAGCCAGCGCTGCAAGGAAGCCTACAAGCATGTGCCGATCGTGCTTGGTGGCATCGAGGCTTCGCTGCGCCGTATCGCCCACTACGACTACTGGCAGGACAAGGTCCGCCACTCGATCCTGATCGACGCCAGCGCCGATATCCTGCTGTTCGGCAACGCCGAGCGGGCGGTGGTCGAGGTGGCTCAGCGCTTGTCCAACGGCGAGAAGATCGAAACCATCACCGATGTGCGCGGCACAGCCTTCGTGCGCCGTGACACGCCAGAGGGCTGGTACGAGATCGACTCCACCCGTATCGACCGTCCGGGCCGTGTCGACAAGATCATCAACCCGTACGTGAACACCCAGGACACCCAGGCCTGCGCCATCGAGCAGGCCAAGGGCGAGGTCGAAGACCCGAACGAAGCCAAGGTTGTGCAGATTCTCGATAGCCCGCGCATGACCCGGGAGAAGTCGGTCATTCGCCTGCCGTCGTTCGAAAAGGTTCGTAACGACCCGGTGCTGTATGCCCACGCCAACCGAGTGCTGCACCTGGAGACCAACCCTGGCAACGCCCGCGCCCTGGTGCAGAAGCATGGCGAAGTGGACGTGTGGTTCAACCCACCACCCATCCCCATGACCACCGAGGAAATGGACTACGTGTTCGGCATGCCCTACGCCCGTGTACCGCACCCGGCCTATGGCAAGGAGCGCATCCCGGCCTACGAGATGATCCGATTCTCGGTGAACATCATGCGTGGCTGCTTTGGTGGCTGCACCTTCTGCTCGATCACCGAGCACGAAGGCCGGATCATCCAGAACCGCTCGCACGAGTCGATTCTTCACGAAATCGAAGAGATGCGCGACAAGGTGCCGGGCTTCACCGGCGTGGTCTCCGACCTGGGCGGGCCAACCGCCAACATGTACCGCATCGCGTGCAAGAGCCCCGACATCGAGAAGCACTGCCGCAAGCCGTCGTGCGTGTTCCCAGGTATCTGCGAGAACCTCAACACCGACCACAGCTCGCTGATCGAGCTGTACCGCAAGGCGCGTGCCTTGCCGGGTGTGAAGAAGATCCTGATCGCCTCGGGCCTGCGCTACGACCTGGCTGTCGAATCGCCGGAGTACGTCAAGGAACTGGTCACCCACCACGTTGGCGGATACCTGAAGATTGCCCCGGAACACACCGAGCGTGGCCCGCTGGACAAGATGATGAAGCCAGGTATCGGTACCTACGACCGCTTCAAGCGCATGTTCGAGAAGTTCTCGAAAGAGGCGGGCAAGGAGCAGTACCTGATTCCTTACTTCATCGCGGCGCACCCTGGCACGACCGACGAAGACATGATGAACCTGGCCCTGTGGCTCAAGAGCAACGGCTTCCGTGCCGACCAGGTGCAAGCGTTCTACCCTTCGCCGATGGCATCGGCCACGGCCATGTACCACTCGGGCAAGAACCCGCTGCGCAAGGTGACCTACAAGAGCGAAGGGGTGGAGATCGTCAAGAGCGAGGAGCAGCGTCGTCTGCACAAGGCGTTCCTGCGCTACCACGATCCGAAGGGCTGGCCGATGCTGCGTGAGGCGCTGCAGCGCATGGGTCGTGCTGACCTGATCGGCCCGGGCAAGCATCAGTTGATTCCGTTGCACCAGCCGCAGACCGACGCTTACCAGAGTGCCCGTCGCAAGAACTCGACGCCGGCCGGTAGCCATAAAGTGGGCAAGGACCAGAAGATCCTCACCCAGCACACCGGCCTGCCGCCGCGTGCCAGCGATGGCAGCAAGCCTTGGGACAAGCGCGAAAAGGCCAAGGCTGAAGCGTTCGCCCGCAATCAACAGGCGGCCAAGGAGCGCAGGGAATCGGCGAAGGGTGGCAAGGGCAAGAAGCCGCGTCAGCCAGTAATCCCGCGCTGATCGAGCGCTAGAACCCTGTGGGAGCGGGTTACCCACGCGTGGGTGGATTCACCGACGTATGTGCGGATGAACCCACTCCCACAGGTTAGCTGTCAGGCTATCGATCGAGATCAATCAGGTTTCTTGTCTACCCACTTTGGCGCCACTGGCGCGACAAAGTTGTCCATCCCATCCAGTAGCTCATCCGGCTGCTCACCCAGCAGTAACATCGCCCGATGCTGCGGCCGCACGAATCCTTCCTCGACGATATGGTTGAGGAACCCGCCCAGCTTTTCATAGAAACCCTTCACATCGAGCAACCCCAGCGGCTTGGCGTGATAGCCCAGTTGCCCCCAGGTCCAGACCTCGAACAGTTCTTCAAGCGTACCCAAGCCACCGGGCAGCGCGATAAAGGCATCGCTCAGCTCAGCCATGCGCGCCTTGCGTGCGTGCATGCCGTCGACCACCTCCAGGCGGGTCAGGTTCTTGTGGCCGATTTCAGCGTTCATCAGGCTCTCGGGGATGATCCCGATCACTTCGCCACCTGCGGCCAGGGCCGCGTCGGCCACGGTGCCCATCAGGCCGACCGCGCCGCCGCCATACACCAGGGTCAGGCCGCGTCGGGCAATGGCCTGGCCAAGGGCCACGGCTGCTTCGCGGTAGGCAGGGTTGGCACCGATGCTGGCGCCGCAGAACACACAAACGGAACGTACAGGCATTGCTCATCTCCAGTCGCATTGCGGTGACAGGGTACGGCTCATGCCTGCTGGTTCCAAGGGCGGTTTCACTCTGGGCGGGAGAATTCGCACATCGCGCCACTGGCACCGTGGGCGTAAGCGGCGAGCAGGCTGTTCATCAGGCTTCCAAGGGACATTTCGGGTGACTCCTAATTGAGAGGTTGTCCCATCGTCCACTATGAGGGCATGATGTGCTCTTAGATTGGTTGTATACAATCAATCGAACAATTCTACTGACTGGCCTCTTGACACCCCTTTGATTCACATCAGGTGGGGGCTGAACGGTTTCAGGCAGTCTCGCAATTGATAAAACCCTGCCAAGGAGATTCATGATGTTTGCGAAAGCTGTAGCGGTATCCCTGCTGACCCTCGCCAGCGCCTCTGTCTTCGCAGCCGAGTGTTCGGTAACTGTCGACTCGACCGACCAGATGTCCTACACCACCAAGGAAATCACCGTCGACAAGAGCTGCAAGGAATTTACGGTCAAACTGACCCACTCCGGCAAGCTGCCGAAGAACGTCATGGGCCACAACCTGGTGATCAGCAAGACTGCCGACATGCAGGGCATTGCCACCGAGGGTATGAGCAAGGGCCTTGATAACGATTACATCAACGCCGCCAATGCTGGGATCATTGCCCACACCAAGATGATCGGCGCACCGGAAAAAGAAACCGAGGTGAAGTTCGACACCTCCAAGCTCGAAGCGGGTGGCGACTACAGCTTCTTCTGCACCTTCCCTGGCCACATCTCGATGATGAAGGGCAAGGTGGTCGTCAAGTAATGATGGCTTGAACCAGGGGAGGTCTTTGCCCTCCCTACGCGACGCAAGGCCGCTCCCACAGGATTTAGCGCTTTCTCAAGCACTGCGCAGTCCTCGTGGGCGCGGCCTTGTGTCGCGACAGGGCCGCAAAGCGGCACCAGACGGCTCAAGGGGCGAACGGCAGTTCGCGCTTGTGCTGGGTCTTGCGGTAGGTGTTCACGATGATGTTGAACGCTTCCTGATCCACTGGCAGCCCATGCAGGAACGCGTCGATCTGCTGGTAGGTCACGCCATGGGACGCTTCGTCCGGCTTGCCCGGCGCGAGGTCTTCGAGGTCCGCGGTCGGCACTTTCTCCACCAATGATTCCGGCGCACCGAAACTACGGGCGATCGCTCGTACCTGGTTTTTCACCAGACCGCTCAGCGGAGCCAGGTCACACGCACCATCACCGAACTTGGTAAAGAAGCCCATTACCGCCTCTGCGGCGTGATCGGTACCGATCACCAGGCCAGCGCGGGCGCCCGCGATGGTGTATTGGGCCACCATGCGCATGCGGGCCTTGGTATTGCCCACCACGAAATCCACCATCGACGGCGAGCCGCCTTCCAGTGCTTTCACTTCAGATGCCAGGGCGCGTACTGCCGGGGCGATATCCACCGTGTGCACTTCGTCGGCCTTGATCACGTCCAGGCAGGCCTGGGCGTCATGCTCATCGTGCTGCACCTGGTAAGGCAGGCGCACGGCGATGAAGGTATAGGCCTTATCGCCAGTCTCGGCGCGCAACTCGTTGATCGCCCGCTGGGCGAGCAGGGCGGCGGTCAGCGAGTCGACACCGCCGCTGATGCCCAGTACCAAGGTCTTGAGCCGGGCATTGGCCAGGCAATCCTTGATGAAGGCCACGCGCCGGGCGACTTCGGCCTCGATTGCGGCTGCGTCGGCGAACGGCGGCTGTACCTTGAGCGCCTGGGCAATCTCTTGCTGAACGGCTTGCATGGGTTACTCCTTGCTGGGGATTTTGAATACGTGGCGCATGTAGGCGACGAAGTTTTCATCGCGGCACTGGGTCTTGGCAGCCTCGTCGGAGATCTTGGCCACCGGCGAGCCGTTGCAGTCGGTCATTTTAAGCACGATGTTCATTGGCGCCACCCCAGGAATGTCGCAGGTCAGGTTGGTGCCGATGCCAAAACTGACATTGATGCGACCGCGCAGGGCGCGGAAGATTTCCAGCGAGCGGGTCAGGTTCAGGCCATCGGAAAACACCAGGGTCTTGGTCATGGGGTCTATACCGAGTTTCTGGTAATGGGCGATGGCCTTTTCCGCCCAAGCCACCGGGTCCCCCGAGTCATGGCGCAGGCCATCGAACAGCTTGGCGAAGTACAAGTCGAAATCGCTCAGGAATGCGTCCATGGTGATGCAGTCGGTCAGGGCGATACCGAGCAGGCCACGGTATTCGCGGACCCAGCAATCGAGGGCGGCGATCTGGCTGTCGATCAGCCGTGGCCCCAGTTGCTGGTGCGCCATGATCCATTCATGGGCCATGGTGCCGAGGGGTTTGACATCCAGTTTCCATGCCAGGTCGACGTTGCTGGTGCCGACGAACCGCGCCGGGAAGTCATCGCGCAACACCCGCACCACCTCTTCCTGGACGCGGCTTGAAAAGCGCCGACGTGTGCCGAAGTCAGCGACCTGCAATTCGGCCAGCTCGTCTTCACTGGCATGGGCGCGCAGCCAGTCGAACTTGCGATGCAACTGGTCGCGAGCCTCGGCCAGGCGCATGCGCGGGTGCAAGTGGCGGTTGCGCACTTCGCTGATGATGGCCAGCAGGGGCACTTCGAAGAGGATCACATGCAGCCATGGGCCGCGCAGCCGAAGGCACAGCTGGTTGTTCTCGATGCCCAGATGGACGTAGCTCAGGTTGAAGCGGAACAGCCCGAGAAAGCGCAGGAAGTCGGGTTTGAGAAAACTGATGCGTTCGAGAAAGGCCAACTGGCCTTCGTCCAAGGTCAGGTCGCCGAGCCGTTCGATCTGGTTGCGAATCTCGCCAAGGTAGGGGCGAAGGTCTTCGCCGTTACGACAGCGGAATTCCCATTCCACATCGGCATCCGGGTAGTTGTGCAGCACGCCCTGCATCATGGTGAGCTTGTAGAAGTCGGTGTCGAGCAGGTTATGCACGATGCGCTCGGCGAATGCGCTCTCGCTCATCAAAGGGGCTCCAAAAGCGGCGAATGGCGAACATTGTGCCAGCCTTTTCAGTGCTGATGTGTCGATGCAGGTGCTGTGGCGGGGAAGTCGAGTCGTGCAGACAGGTAACGATTGAAGGCGTTTCGGGCAAATCAGGTGTTTTTTCGTGCACGAGCTAGCCTTGAAGCGGTGCGGTCTGTAGCAGTCGCGCACCAGCGGTGTGCACTTCGGTGACGTCCGCTGTTACAGGCAGGTTGCACGTAAACACTTGCCGAGGTTGCAATGATGGCACCCGATGGTTGCTCCTTGTCTGTACGTGTGGTGGCGCCCGCCGCGCGGCAGACGGTTGCACGCTCAATAAAGAAAAGGCCGTCGGTCGCTTGGACACGACCCTTGCAGTGAGTTTTTCCAGTTCTTATTACCGATGGCACGGCCCTTGCTCCAAGTACAGGGCTGAGAAGTTGTAGTGCCAACCAAAAAAACTCTAGGAGCACCACCTCATGTCGCAGACGTTTTACAAGAAAGGTTTCCTGGCTCTGGCCGTAGCTACGGCACTGGGTGTTTCTTCGTATGTTCAGGCCGACATCAAGATCGGCGTCGCTGGCCCCATGACGGGTGCCAACGCAGCGTTTGGCGAGCAGTACATGAAGGGCGCCCAAGCGGCAGCCGACAAGATCAACGCCGAGGGTGGCATCAACGGCGAGAAGATCGTTCTGGTAAAAGGCGATGATGCCTGCGAACCGAAGCAAGCCGTGGCCGTGGCCAACCGCCTGGTTGACCAGGACAAGGTGGCCGGCGTGGTGGGCCACTTCTGTTCCTCCAACACCATCCCCGCTTCCGAGGTCTACGATGAGGCTGGCGTGATCGCCATCACCCCAGGCTCCACCAACCCGCAGGTCACCGAGCGCGGGCTTTCCGCCATGTTCCGCATGTGTGGGCGCGACGACCAGCAGGGCATCGTCGCTGGCGATTACATCGTTGACGTGCTCAAGGGCAAGAAGGTAGCCGTCCTGCACGACAAGGATACCTATGGCCAAGGCCTGGCCGACGCGACCAAGGCGCAGCTGGAGAAGCGTGGCGTCAAGCCGGTGCTGTACGAAGGCCTGACCCGCGGCGAGAAAGACTTCAGCGCCGTGGTCACCAAGATCCGCTCTGCCGGTGCCGACGTTGTCTACTTCGGCGGCCTGCACCCAGAGGCTGGCCCGCTGGTGCGCCAGCTGCGCGAACAAGGCCTGAAGGACGTCAAGTTCATGTCCGATGACGGCATCGTCACCGACGAACTGGTCTCCACCGCTGGCGGCGCCCAATACGTCGATGGCGTCTACATGACCTTCGGTGCCGACCCGCGCCTGCTGCCGGACAGCAAGTCGGTGGTGGAAGAGTTCCGCAAGGCCGGTACCGAGCCTGAAGGCTACACCCTGTATGCCTACGCCTCGCTCCAGGCGCTGGCTGCCGCGTTCAATGGCGCGAAGTCGAACAAAGGCGAAGATGCTGCCAAGTGGCTCAAGGCCAACCCGGTCAAGACGGTCATGGGCGAGAAGAAGTGGGACAGCAAGGGCGACCTGACCGTGTCCGACTACGTGGTCTACCAGTGGGATGCCAACGGCAAGTACCACCAGCTGGATAAACAAAAATAAGAACGGCCAGGCCCGGGGCATGCTTCGGGCCATAGCCCCGCGGTACCTGTCTTTATCCGTAGATCTGCACAGTTCTGCGCTGCGAGGGCCGCTTCATCCGTGGCCCGCCGTGGTCGGCGCTCGTGCAATCTCAATCAGGTGAGATTGCGTTATGGATGGTATTTTCCTGCAGCAACTGGTCAACGGCCTGACCCTAGGGTCGGTCTATGGCCTGATCGCCATCGGCTACACAATGGTCTATGGCATCATCGGCATGATCAACTTCGCGCACGGCGAGGTGTACATGATTTCCGCGTACCTCGCGGCGATCAGCCTGGCATTGCTGGCTTACTTCGGTATCGAGTCGTTCCCCCTGCTGATGCTGGGCACCCTGTTGTTCACCATCGTCGTCACTGGCGTCTACGGCTTTACCATCGAGCGCATCGCCTACAAACCCTTGCGTAACTCCACCCGACTGGCACCGCTGATCAGTGCCATCGGCATCTCGCTGATCCTGCAGAACTATGCTCAGATCAGCCAGGGTGCTCGCCAGCAAGGCGTTCCAACGCTGCTGGAAGGCGCCTGGCGCGTCGAAGTCGGCACCGGCTTCGTGCAACTGACCTACACCAAGATCTTCATTCTGGTAGCCGCTTTCGTCGGCATGGGCTTGCTCACCTACGTGATCAAGTACACCAAGCTCGGCCGTATGTGCCGCGCCACCCAGCAAGACCGCAAGATGGCCTCGATCCTGGGTATCAATACCGACCGGGTGATTTCCTACGTGTTCGTCATTGGCGCGGTGATGGCCGCCCTAGCCGGCGTACTGATCACCATGAACTACGGCACCTTCGACTTCTATGCCGGGTTCATCATCGGGATCAAGGCGTTCACCGCAGCGGTACTCGGCGGCATCGGCTCGCTTCCTGGCGCGATGCTGGGCGGGATCATCCTGGGGATTTCCGAGTCGCTGTTCTCTGGCCTGATCAACTCAGACTACAAGGATGTGTTCAGCTTCTCGTTGCTGGTGATGATCCTTATCTTCCGCCCACAAGGCCTGCTGGGTCGCCCGCTCGTGGCTAAGGTGTGAACATGTCCGCTGCCAATACTGCCCCTGTTATCGAAAAAGGTTTCGACCTCAAACGCAGCTTGCTGGAGACCATCGTCGCCGGCCTGCTGGCACTCATTGTCTTCGGTCCGGTCGTCGGCGTGGTGCTCGACGGCTATAGCTTCAACGCCGAGCCCACCCGTGTCGCCTGGCTGGTCGGCGGGGTGATGGCCGGGCGTTTCCTGCTCAGCCTGTACCTGCAGACCGCCGCCGGACGCCGCATGCTCCAGGGCTTCGAGAGTGGTGGCTCGGGCGTGCATGTGCGTGCGCCTGACTACAAGTCGCGCCTGCGCTACATCATCCCGGCGCTGGTGGTGATCGCCATCGTCTTCCCGGTGTTTGCCAACAAGTACCTGCTTACCGTGGTCATCCTCGGCCTGATCTACGTGCTGCTGGGCCTTGGCCTGAATATCGTGGTCGGTCTGGCCGGTCTGCTCGACCTGGGTTACGTGGCCTTCTATGCCATTGGCGCCTATGGTCTGGCCCTGGGTTATCAATACCTTGGGCTGGGCTTCTGGAGCGTGCTGCCATTGGCCGCCATCGCCGCGGCGTTAGCGGGGTGCATACTCGGCTTCCCGGTGTTGCGCATGCACGGTGACTACCTGGCGATCGTGACCCTGGGCTTCGGCGAGATCATCCGCCTGGTGCTGAACAACTGGCTGTCGTTCACCGGTGGTCCCAATGGCATGCCGGCGCCGTCACCGACCTTCTTCGGGCTGGAGTTCGGTCGTCGGGCCAAGGATGGTGGGGTGCCTATCCATGAATTCCTCGGCATCGACTACAACGCCAACTTGAAGTTCGTGTTCATCTACGCCGTGCTGTTCCTGGTGGTGCTGGCGGTGCTCTACATCAAGCATCGGCTCACCCGCATGCCCGTCGGTCGTGCCTGGGAAGCGCTGCGCGAAGATGAAATCGCCTGTCGTTCGATGGGCCTGAACCACGTACTGGTCAAACTCTCGGCCTTCACCCTGGGCGCTTCCACCGCTGGCCTGGCCGGTGTGTTCTTCGCCACCTACCAAGGCTTCGTCAACCCGTCCTCGTTCACCTTCTTCGAGTCAGCGCTGATTCTGGCCATCGTCGTGCTCGGCGGTATGGGCTCGACCGTGGGTGTGGTGATTGCGGCGTTCGTGCTGACGGTGGCGCCAGAACTGCTGCGCAGTTTCTCGGAGTACCGTGTATTGCTGTTCGGCGTGTTGATGGTGTTGATGATGATCTGGCGACCGCGTGGGCTGATCCGCATCAGCCGCACCGGTGTGGTCCCGCGTAAAGGAGTGGCGCCATGAGCGACGATATCATTCTCTCGGTCGACAACCTGATGATGCAGTTCGGCGGCATCAAGGCGCTCAGCGATGTGAGCCTGAAGGTCAAGCGGAACCAGATCTTCGCCCTGATCGGCCCCAACGGCGCGGGCAAGACCACAGTGTTCAACTGCCTCACCGGCTTCTACAAGGCCAGTGGCGGGCGCATCGAACTGAATGTGCGCGGCAGCCACACCAATGTGATCCAGTTGCTTGGCGAGCGTTTCCAGGCTGCGGACTTCGTCTCGCCCGCGCGCTTTGCCAACCGTTTGTACTACAAGATGTTCGGCGGCACCCACCTGGTGAACCGTGCGGGCCTGGCGCGCACTTTCCAGAACATTCGCCTGTTCAAGGAAATGTCGGTGGTGGAAAACCTGCTGGTGGCCCAGCACATGTGGGTCAACCGCAACCTGCTGGCCGGAGTGCTCAACACCAAGGCTTACCGCAAGGCCGAAAGCGATGCACTCGACCATGCGTTCTATTGGCTGGAGGTGGTCGACCTGGTCGACTGTGCCAACCGCCTGGCGGGCGAGTTGTCGTATGGTCAGCAGCGGCGCCTGGAAATTGCCCGCGCCATGTGCACCCGGCCGAAGATCATCTGCCTGGACGAACCGGCTGCCGGCCTCAACCCGCAGGAAACCGAAGCCCTGAGCGGCATGATCCGTGTGCTGCGTGACGAGCATGACATCACCGTGGTGCTGATCGAGCACGACATGGGCATGGTCATGAGTATTTCCGACCACATCGTCGTGCTGGACCACGGCAACGTGATCGCCGAAGGCTCGCCACAGGATATTCGCCACAACCCGACGGTGATTGCCGCCTATCTGGGTGCCGATGAAGAGGAACTGGTATGAGTGCACCCATTCTCGAGCTGAAGGACCTGGACGTGTTCTACGGGCCGATCCAGGCGCTGAAGAAAGTCTCGATGCATATCAACGAAGGCGAGACGGTCAGCCTGATCGGCGCCAACGGGGCTGGCAAGTCGACACTGCTGATGTCGATATTCGGTCAACCGCGGGCTGCGTCCGGGCAAATCGTTTATCGCGGTACCGACATTACCCGCAAGTCGTCGCACTACATCGCCTCCAACGGTATCGCCCAGTCGCCGGAAGGGCGTCGGGTGTTCCCCGACATGACCGTCGAGGAAAACCTCATGATGGGCACCATCCCCATTGGCGACCAATACGCCAACGAAGACATGCAGCGCATGTTCGAGCTGTTCCCACGGCTGAAGGAGCGCCGCAACCAGCGGGCCATGACCATGTCCGGTGGTGAGCAGCAGATGCTGGCCATCGCTCGCGCGCTCATGAGCCGGCCGAAGTTGCTGCTGCTCGACGAGCCATCGCTGGGGCTGGCGCCGATCGTGGTCAAGCAGATCTTCTCCACCCTGCGGGAGCTGGCCAAGACCGGCATGACCATCTTCCTGGTAGAGCAGAACGCCAACCATGCGCTGAAGCTGTCGGACCGGGCATACGTGATGGTCAACGGGCAGATTCGCATGACCGGCACGGGGCAGGAGTTGTTGGTGAACGAGGAGGTGCGCAACGCCTACCTGGGCGGGCACTGAGTCATCCAAACGCCGGGAAGCCGGTTCCTGCAGCGAGCGCTTCAACCTGTAGGAGCCGGCTTGCCGGCGATGTGGACAACTTGTCGCATATCTTTTCCGAAGCACGCCAGAATCCACTCGCAAGTCATTGTTTCCACAGTTTCTATTTTTCCACGGATAATGTGGAACCGCCTGTGGAAAACATGGTGGCATCTCGTTGTATCCCTTTAACGACGGGGCCTGCAAAGGATCGGTCGTTTTTTGATCAAGCAGCCTTAGTACATGACTTTCCTGGGGATTCTTGCCCAGGCAGGGATGATCGACGCGCGTTCAATGCCTGTGGATAACTCTGTGAAAAAGCCTTGGACAGTCCGCTGTAGGCGGCATGTTTGAAAGCCCTGGGCCATCATGAAGACCGTGGCGGACGACCGCAGTAAGCTGAAAGGGTTCCGCTGTGTCGATAAGTTGCCCCCAATCCGTGGGGAAAGCCTTGTGGATAAGTTCTGCATACCTGCCGGCGGGCCCTCTGTTCCGAGGCTTCCGAGCATATGTACAAAAAATGACCAGCGCAGGACACGGCTTGCTGCCCGCGCGCTCGGAAGGCATGCTGCAAACCCTGCCGACGATAATCCACAGCGAGGAACAGAGCATGACGTCCACCGTATTCATCACAGGCGCGACTTCCGGTTTCGGCGAGGCCACCGCACGGCGCTTTGCCGAGGCGGGTTGGAAGCTGATCCTGACAGGCCGCCGCAAGGATCGCCTGGACGCCCTGTGCGCTGAGTTGGCGGCCAAGACCGAAGTGCACGGCCTGGTCCTGGATGTGCGTGACCGCAAGGCCATGGAACATGCCATTGCCAACCTGCCGGCAGGCTTTGAGAAATTGCGCGGCCTGGTCAACAACGCGGGCCTGGCGCTGGGGGCGGACCCGGCGCAGAAGTGCGACCTGGATGACTGGGAAACCATGGTCGACACCAACATCAAGGGCCTGATGTACACCACCCGCCTGCTGCTGCCGCGGTTGATCGCCCATGGCCGTGGTGCGTCGATCCTCAATGTGGGTTCGGTGGCCGGCAACTATCCGTACCCTGGCAGCCACGTGTATGGCGGTACCAAGGCGTTCGTCGGTCAATTCTCGTTGAGCTTGCGTTGCGACTTGCGTGGCACTGGCGTGCGCGTCAGCAACATCGAACCGGGCCTGTGCGAGAGCGAATTCTCGCTGGTGCGTTTCGGGGGCGACCAAGCCAAGTATGACGCCACTTACGCTGGCGCCGAGCCGATTCAGCCGCAGGATATCGCCGACACGATCTTCTGGATCCTCAACCAGCCGGCGCACATCAACATCAACAGCCTGGAGCTGATGCCGGTGAGCCAAGACTGGGCAGGTTTTTCGATCGACCGTTCGGCCAAGGGCTGATCGGCGGCCAGCCCGCTCCTGCAAGGCTCGCATGAGCCTTCGGGAGCGGAATTGCGTCAGTTCAGGCGCTGTAGGCCTTGCAGGCAGGTCGCCAAGTGATAGGGGGTGGTTGAAGGCATGTCGTGGCGGCTGACAGCGCCCTGACCATCCCGGCACTCATACCAGCCGCCAGCGTGAAGGAACCGTTGATCCATCGCCTTCAACTGCGCAGGCAGTTTCGCGAGTCCCTCTGGCCGCAACACCAGCGCCCGCAGGTATTCCGCCTGTGCCCAGATCCGCTGGGTGGCATCGAGCACCTTGCCGTTCACATCCAGCATCGCCAGCACGGCCGCGTCCTTCACGCCGCACCGCTCGGCATAGTCGAATGCGCGGTCTATCGCTGCATGCAGTGGGGTTTCGCGCAGCAGCGGTGAGGTATCGAGCAGGTAGAACCATTCGAACTGATGGCCCGGCTCGAACCAGTTATCCACCGCATCGCGCGGTTTTTCCAGCATCAGGCCGTGCTCCGGCTCGATGAAGTGCGCGTGCAGGGCGTCGCACAGCCGCAGCAGTGCCTGGCGTGCCTGGTCGTCCTCGCGCACTGCCAGTACCTGAAGCAGGGCCTCGGCCAGGTGCATCTGCGGGTTCTGCAGCGGTCCGCTACCCAGATCCGACCAATCCTGGTCCAGGCTGGCTTCGTACAGGCCGTCGTCGCGGGCAAATTGTTGCGCGATGACTGTCAGGGCTGCGTTGAGGGTGGACTCCACCAGGCTCTCGCGCACCTTGCCCCAGTAGTGTGCGCAGGCGAACACGATGAACGCGTGGGTGTAGAGGTCCTTGCGGGTGTCCAGTGGCTTGCCGTCGGCATCGATGCTGTAGAACCAGCCGCCGTGCTCGGCATCGTGGAAATGCCGCTGCAATGAGCGGAACAGCGCGGCGGCACGTTCCGCTGCACCGGGCTGCTCGATGCGGCTGCTGAACAGGTAGAGTTGGCGGGCGCAGGCCATAGCGCGGTAGCGCTGGACCGGCAGCGGGCGATGCTGGGCGTCCAGCGCCTCGTAGGGCAGGGCCATGTCGGCGTTCCAGCCCGGGCCTTGCCACAGCGGCACGATGCGCTCGGCGAAGTGCTGGTTGAAGCGGGCCAGTTCGGGCAGGGTGGGGCGGGGGTCGGACATGAAGGCGCTCGTCGCAATCGGGCAGTGCGCCATGTTAGCAGAAGTGAGGTTGGGGATTGTTCGTGCCAGCCTGCCAGGAGCCCGGCCGCTGCAGCCAGTCGATCAGCCAGGATTGCCCAACCCCTGCCAATGTCGTGCCCCGACGAAGATGAAGCGCAGTTGCTGGGTGATCTTCTCTTGTGGCGTCAGTGCCTGTGGATAACCAGGCTCCGGACTGTCGATCAGTTCGGGCAAGGTTGCGAACACGGTTTTGACCACAAGGTCGGCCATCACGGCCAACGCGGCCTGATCCAGATGTTGCCAGCGCTTCATGCGTCCAAGGTCGGTCGCCAGGTCGTTGCTGATGCCTTGGCGCAAACCGGCGATGGCTTGACGTACTGCCTGTGAACCCCCGTATTGCTCGCGGGCCAGAAACAGGAACTGGGCACGGTGAGCCGCGACCACATCGAGGAAGATGCGTACCGAAGCATCGGTGATGCCGCCAAGTTCGAATTCGTTGTGCCGAACAAGGCGAATGGTCTGGCGGAAGGTGGCGTCGACCTCGGCGACCAGGGCCAGGCCCAGGGCGTCCATGTCAGGGAAATGCCGGTAGAAACCGGTGGGTACGATGCCCGCGGCCCTGGCGACTTCACGCAGGCTGATGCTGCCGAACCCACGGCCGCTCTCCATCAACTGGCAGGCAGCGTCCAGCAGGGCCTGGCGGGTCTGTAGCTTTTGTTCGGCGCGAGGCAGCATGGGGGCGAATTCTGTGGCTGTACGGCTGGGCATTCTGGATAAAAAAACAAAGCCCGGTCAATGGACCGGGCTTGGAGGGGAGCAGGCGCTTTGCGTGGGATTGTTCTTTTCGGCCATGGCGATCAGCTCACACGGCTGAGTTCGACCAGACGATCCGAACCACCCTCGGCGACACGGCTGGAGCGTTCGATCAGACGGTCCGAGCCACCTTCGGTAACACGACCGGAGCGTTCGATCAGACGGTCCGAGCCACCTTCGGCAACACGGCCGGAGCGTTCGATCAGGCGGTCCGAGCCACCTTCGGCAACACGACCGGAGCGCTCGATCAGGCGGTCCGAGCCACCTTCGGCAACACGACCGGAGCGTTCGATCAGACGGTCCGAGCCACCTTCGGCAACACGGCCGGAGCGTTCGATCAGACGGTCCGAGCCACCTTCGGCAACACGGCCGGAGCGCTCGATCAGGCGGTCCGAGCCACCTTCGGCAACACGACCCGAGCGTTCGATCAGGCGGTCGGAGCCACCTTCGGCAACTCGACCCGAACGTTCGATCAGGCGATCCGCGCCACCTTCTGCCAGCGTTTTCAGCGGTTGGGCCATTTCGGCAGCGCTGGAACGCGATTCGGCGGTCAGGTGCTGGTCATCGGCTGGCATGGCGAAAGCGTTGGCGGCAAGGATTGAAAGGGTCAGGGTCAGCAGTTGGCGTTTCATGATTTCGGTGCTCCTCTCGGGGGCTGGAAAGTGGGTACGGAGTCAATGTTACGCCCGGTAACGCCAGAGAGAAGTTCATAAGGGTAATGGTGACAATCGACGATATTGATAGACGTTTAGACCGCTCTAACACGGGGCTTCCATGGCAGGTAACGGCTAACGGCCACTGTTTCCGTGATGCGTGCGAAGGGCTGGAGATGACGGAAAGCTGAGCGGGGCATCTGGAAAAACCTGGTTATCATGGCCTCCTCGATAAAACCTCACTGGTTTTCATCAGTCCGAGATATTGAGTGCCACCATTGCGCTCGCTTCGTGCCATGTTGTCAGGAGAATCACGCAATGACGCGCCCCGCCAGAATCCTCGTCTGGACCCTCAGCAGCCTTGTGACCGTACTGGCGATCGTGCTGGTGGTGATTGCCACGTTCGACTGGAACCGCATCAAGCCGCTGCTCAACGAGAAGGTATCCGAAGCCTTGCATCGCCCTTTCGCGATCAATGGCAATCTTGCCGTGCAATGGCGTACCGAGCCGGAGGAAGGGGGCTGGAGAGCCTGGGTGCCGTGGCCGCGCTTCATCGCCGAAGACCTCACCTTGGGCAATCCTGACTGGTTGAAGGCGCCGAAGATGGTTGGGCTGGAACGTGTGGAGTTCCGCCTGTCGCCCTTGCCGCTGATCTTCCGGCAGATCGTCATCCCCCGTATCGACCTGACCCAGCCGACCGCCAGCCTCACACGGCTAGCTGACGGCCGTGCCAACTGGACATTCGACTTCGGGCCGAAGGACGAAAACGAAGCGCCTTCGCAGTGGCAACTGGATATCGGCGCCATCGGTTTCGACCAGGGCAATGTCAGTGTCGATGACCAGACATTGAAAACCAGCATGAAGGTGCAGATCGACCCGTTGGGCAAGCCGATCCCATTTGGCGACATCGTCGGTAAAGCACGCGCCGAGAAGGCCGGTGGAGCCCAGGATTATGCCTTCGGCCTCAAGGCCCAGGGCCGTTACAAGGGCCAGCCGGTGTCTGGTACCGGCAAGATGGGCGGGCTGCTGGCCTTGCAGGACGCCAGCCAACCCTTCCCGCTGCAAGCCGACGTCCGGATTGCCGACACCCATGTGGTGCTGAGCGGCACGCTGACCGACCCGCGCAATCTTGGCGCGCTGGATTTGCGCCTGAAGTTGTCGGGTGCGAGCCTGGGCAACTTGTACCCCCTGACTGGCGTGACCCTGCCGGACACCCCGGCGTACTCCACGGACGGGCGGTTGAGCGCCAACCTGCGAGCCCCAGAAGGCGCAACGTTCAATTACCAGTCGTTCAACGGCAAGATCGGTGACAGTGATATCCATGGCGACCTGGCCTTCGTCGCCAGTCAGCCCCGGCCAAAGCTGTCGGGGAACCCGGTGTCCACTCAACTGCTGTTCAAGGACCTGGCACCGCTGATCGGTGCCGACTCGAACGCCGAGCAAAAGGCCCGCGGCGGGGCCAGCAAGCAGCCGTCGGGCAAGGTGTTGCCTGTGGAGGCGTTTAGGACCGAGCGCTGGCGGGCGATGGATGCCGACGTCACCTTCAGCGGCAAGCGCATCGTCCACAGTGCACAGTTGCCTTTCACCGATTTGTCAGCCCACGTGATGCTCGACGATGGATTGCTGCGCCTGGAGCCTCTGCGCTTCGGTGTGGCGGGTGGCAACCTGGCGTCGGATATCCGCTTGGACGGTCGCAATGTGCCGTTGCAGGGGCGCGCCAAACTGACTGCCAGGGGGTTCAAGCTCAAGCAACTGTTCCCAAGCTTCGCGCCGATGCAGACCAGTTTTGGTGAACTGAACGGCGATGCCGACATCAGTGGCCGTGGCAATTCGGTGGCGGCGTTGTTGGGCACTGCAAACGGTGACCTGCGCATGTTGATCAATGACGGCGCTATCAGCCGCAGCCTGATGGAGATCGCTGGGCTGAACGTGGGCAACTACGTGATTGGCAAGTTGTTTGGCGATGAAGATGTGAAGATCAACTGCGCAGCCGCGGACGTTGGGATCAAGAATGGGTTGGCGACGACGCGATTGTTCATTTTCGATACGGAGAACGCGATCATCTACATCAACGGTACGGCCAACTTTGCCAGTGAACAGCTCGATTTGAAGATCACGCCGGAGTCCAAGGGCGTTCGCTTGTTCTCGCTGCGCTCGCCGTTGTATGTACGGGGGCCGTTTGCCAAGCCTAGTGCGGGTGTGCAGGCGGTGCCGTTGGCGCTGCGCGGGGCGGGGATGGTGGCGCTTGGCGTGGTTGCTGGTCCGGCGGCGGGGTTGTTGGCATTGATAGCGCCGAGTAGCGGTGATGAGCCCAATCAATGTACGCCGTTATTGCAACAGATGAAGGCAGGCAAAGCACCAGCGGCAGTGAAGAAATAGCGCGGTCGCGCTGTGCGCTTCGCTTGTTCTGCTGTTGCGTTGCTGCTGCTGTGCTTTGCTTTTAGTGCGCGAGGATCCAGGCACCACACATCACGAGGTCAGGAGGCCGGAGTGAGGGAGCCCCGAAGCGTAGGGGCTGGATGGTAGGGGCCAACGGTTATGGTTACTTTGGCCACGACCAAAGTAACCCACCGGAAGGGCGGAAAGGTGAAGAAGCGACTCCATGGCAAATGGATATTCACGCGGGACAAATGCCGGCTTTTAGTTAAATTTTCGGCCTATGGTTGGCCCGTGGTAAGTGGGTCAGCCTAACCTTGTGCCAAGGCGAAGTTCCATCACCGTTCCGCTCTTACGCAAAGCAGTCAGAGGCCCTGCAGCAAATCCGACATGTCATCGGCGTGCTCTTCTTCCTGTGCCAGAATATCTTCGAAAATACGCCGCGTAGTCGGATCCTTATCGCCGATGTATTGGATGATCTCCCGGTAACTGTCGATGGCAATCCGTTCCGCTACTAAGTTCTCCAACACCATTTCCTTGAGCGATTTACCCTCTACATACTGGGCATGCGAGTGCTTCGAGAGGTTATCCGGATTGAAATCAGGCTCCCCCCCCAGCTGAACAATCCGCTCAGCCAAT
The DNA here is from genome assembly GCF_029537255.1 of Pseudomonas sp. NyZ480. Lineage (NCBI taxonomy): Bacteria > Pseudomonadati > Pseudomonadota > Gammaproteobacteria > Pseudomonadales > Pseudomonadaceae > Pseudomonas > Pseudomonas sp. NyZ480. The sequence continues at coordinate 642,427 of NZ_CP120626.1, forward strand.
TTGTCAGCATGCTCAGCTTCCTGGTTGGCATGTTCCAGAAACTCCTGCGCCGCTACACTGGCCTTGATACCACTGGCCATGAAGTAGTGCCGCTTGTAGCGCAAGGTACAGACCAGCTCGGTGGCCAGCGACTCGTTGAGCAGCCGCAGGATTTTCTCGCGATCAGCAGGGTACCCCTCGGTCACGGCGCCTTGCTCGACATGCTGGCGTGCCCGCGCGCGCAAGGTATTCACATCGGTCAGTTCAACGTTGCTCATGGTGGTCTCCAAACAGATCAGGACAGGTGTTCAGGTGTCAGGAAGGTTCACGCGCCATGGACAGCTTCGCTGTCCTTTTCGCGTTGGTTGCAGGTCTTGAAGCCCTTGGCATCGACATGGCCGGTCGCATCGAAACGCACGTAGTAAGGTTGCTGGTGCCCATCGCGGTTGAGGATGTAGTCATTGCAGGTGCCGCCGTGGGGCAGGTCGATCACGTTCGAGGGGCTGCCACCGATGGCGATGACTTTCTGCATGGTCATGCCGTTCTCCACCTGCTTCACCAGCGGCTCGTCACGGAAGGTGACATAGTCCACCGGGTTTTCCGGACGGCTGCCGCACGCCGCCAGGGTGGCACTTGCCAGAAGAATCGCCAGGGTCTGCTTGTACATGGTCCCGCTCCTTGCTAAGGGTCTGTTCTGGATTGGAACCACAGCGCACGCCAGGAGTTCGATTGCGATGCCCGCCGCCTGCGCGGTAGTGTTGGCCCATCGTCCAAGGACAGGGGCCAGGCAATGGCGCAAGAACTGGCAACGCGATACCCACTGGTACTGGTGCCGGGCATGCTTGGGTTCGTGCGGGTGCTGCTCTACCCCTATTGGTTCGGCATCGTCCCGGCCCTGCGTCGCGGCGGTGCACAGGTGTTTCCGGTACAGGTCTCGCCCGTGCACTCCAGCGAGGTGCGAGGCGAGCAACTCCTGGCGATCATCGAAGCGCTCTGTCAGCGCAGCGGCGCCGAGAAGGTCAACCTCATCGGCCACAGCCAAGGCGCCCTGGATGCGCGTTATGCGGCGGCCAGACGGCCAGATCGCATCGCGTCAGTGACCTCGGTGGCAGGGCCCAACCACGGCTCGGAGCTGGCCGATCATCTGGCGCGGGTGGCGCCTGGCGACTCCCCGCAGGGGCGCGTGCTCAAGGCGGTGCTGCATGGGGTGGCGGTACTGCTGGTGTGGCTGGAGACCAGTTGGCGCCGCGATCCGCTACCCATCGATGTGCATGCCTCGCACCAGTCGCTGACCAGCGATGGCGTTGCACGCTTCAACCAGGCTTATCCACAAGGCTTGCCGCATACCTGGGGTGGTGAGGGGCCAGTAGAGGTCAATGGCGTTCGCTACTACTCCTGGTCGGGAACGCTGCAGCCGGGGCTGACCGACCAGGGCCGCAACCGGTTCGATGGCAGCAACCGCTTCTGCCGCCTGTTCGCCCGCAGCTTCGTGAAAGAGAAGGGACAGTGCGACGGCATGGTCGGGCGGTTCAGCTCGCATCTGGGGCAGGTGATCGGTGATGACTACCCGCTCGATCACTTGGACATCGTCAACCAGCAACTGGGCGCGGTAGGCAAGGGGGCCGATCCGGTGCGGCTGTTCACCGAGCACGCAGCCCGGCTCAAGGCTGCAGGGCTGTAGAGAAAACGACTACACTCAGCCCCATGTCCGTGCATCGGGCGCGGAGACAAGGAGACCACTCCATGAAGATGCTGCAAGTGCCTGTGCTGGTGTTGGGTGTGTTGATCTGTGGGCAAGGATTCGCCGCCACGGCGCAACAGGAGAAGATGAAAACCTGCAATGCCGAAGCCACCGAACAAGCCCTAAAAGGGGACGAGCGCAAGGCATTCATGAGCAAGTGCCTCAAGGCGACCCAGCAGGAAAAAATGAAAACCTGCAACGCCGACGCCACCGCCAAGGCGCTTAAGGGGGACGAGCGCAAGGCTTTCATGAGCGACTGCCTGAAGAAGAAATGACCTGTGCCTATGCCTGTAGGACGAAGGCTGGCAGACTGCGAATCTTTTCCGTTGTCTGCCGCTGAGGCTGTATGACCTTCACCCCCCGCCAGATCAACCTGGCCAGTTGGATCATCGTATTTGCCGGCCTGTTGCTGGCGTTGCCCCTCAAGTTGCTGCCCAGCCTGCTGGCCGGGTTACTGGTGTTCGAACTGGTCAACATGCTCACGCCACGCTTGCAGCCGGTCATTACCGGCCAACGGGCACGCTGGCTGGCCGTGGCCATGCTGGGGACCTTGGTGGTCAGTACCCTGGCGCTGCTGATCGCCGGAGCCTTCAGCTTTCTGCTGCACGAAGCCGAGAACCCCGGTGCCTCGCTGGACAAGTTCATCGGCCTGGTAGAGCGTGCACGTGGCCAACTGCCGCCGTTCATCGAAGGCTACCTGCCGGCCAGCGCCGCTGAGTTCAAGGTCGCCATCGGTGACTGGATCAAAAGCCACCTCAGCGACCTGCAGCTGGTGGGCAAGGGCATGGCGCACATGTTCGTGACCCTGCTGATCGGCATGATCCTGGGTGCCATCGTCGCCCTGCAGCGCATTCCCGACATTTCTCGGCGCAAACCCCTGGCGGCGGCACTGTTCGAGCGGCTTAGCCTGCTGGTGCAGGCGTTTCGCAACATCGTCTTCGCACAGATCAAGATCTCGCTGCTCAACACCGTGTTCACTGGCATCTTCCTGGCGGTGGTGCTGCCTCTGTTCGGCGTGCACCTGCCGTTGACCAAGACGCTGATCGTGTTGACCTTCCTGCTGGGGCTGCTGCCGGTCATCGGCAACCTGATGTCCAACACCTTGATCACCATTGTCGGGTTGTCGCTGTCGATCTGGGTGGCGGCCGCCGCCTTGGGCTATCTGATCGTCATCCACAAGGTCGAGTATTTCCTCAATGCGCGGATCGTTGGCGGGCAAATCAGTGCCAAGGCCTGGGAGCTGCTGTTGGCGATGCTGGTGTTCGAGGCGGCGTTCGGGCTGCCAGGGGTGGTGGCGGGGCCTGTTTACTACGCGTATCTGAAGAGTGAGTTGAAGCGGGCCGAGCTGGTGTAGGTTCCCCTGCCTCATCGCCGGCTCGCCGGCTGCTGCGGGCGATGAGGCAGGGAAGGATTCAGGCCGCGCCGTATCGCTTGCGCGCCTCGATCGCCAAGCCGCTCCCAATACTGCCGAAGATGTTGCCTTCCACGTGCTGGGCATTGGGCAGCATTGCCGCCACACTGTTGCGCAGCGCGGGAATGCCGCTGGAGCCCCCGGTGAAGAACACCGTGTCCACCTGGGCTGGGCTTACACCAGCCTTGCCCAGCAGCTCGGTCACGCTGCCACGCACACGCTCCAGCAACCCCTCGATAGCGCCTTCGAACAGTGTGCGGGTCAGGTCGACACCCAGCTCCCGCTCGACGCGGCCCAGGTCGATGCGTCGGCTATCGTGCTCGGTCAGCTCGATCTTGCTGGCTTCCACTTCCATCGCCAGCCAGTGCCCGGCGCGCTGCTCGATCAGCTTGAACAGACGGTCGATGCCGAGTGTATCCTCGATGTCGTAGCGCATGCTGCCCAGCGCCAGTTGCGACTTCTGCGAGTACAGGGCGTTGATGGTGTGCCAGGTGGCCAGGTTAAGGTGGTAGCTGGTGGGCATCAGGGCGCCGCTTTTCATCCGGCTGCCGTAGCCGAACAATGGCATCACCCCTTGCAGGCTCAGTTGCTTGTCGAAATCGGTACCGCCAATGTGCACGCCGCCGGTGGCAAGGATGTCGCTCTGGCGTTCGGCCACCTCGTGGCGCTCGGGCGACAGGCGGATCAGGGTAAAGTCCGAAGTACCACCGCCGATATCGACGATAAGCACCAGCTCTTCGCGGCTGATGCCCGACTCGTAGTCGAAGGCCGCGGCGATGGGCTCGTACTGGAACGACACGTCCTTGAAGCCGATCTTGCGCGCCACTTCGGCGAGGGTGTCCTCGGCCTCTTGGTCGGCAGCCGGGTCTTCATCGACGAAGAACACCGGGCGGCCCAGCACCACGTGCTCGAATTCGCGACCGGCGGCAGCCTCGGCGCGTTTTTTCAGCTCGCCGATGAACATGCCCAGCAGGTCCTTGAACGGCAGGGCGCTGCCCAGCACGCTGGTGTCGTGCTTGATCAACTTGGAGCCCAGCAGACTCTTGAGCGAACGCATCAGGCGGCCTTCATAGCCTTCCAGGTACTCGTGCAGCGCCAGACGGCCATACACCGGGCGGCGCTCTTCGAGGTTGAAGAACACCACCGAGGGCAAGGTGATCTTGCCATCTTCAAGGGCGATCAGCGACGAAGCGCCCTGGCGGTGCCAGCCGACGGTGGAGTTCGAGGTGCCGAAGTCGATACCGAGGGCGCGGGCCGGTGATACGTCAGACATGGGAAAAGGCTTCCGGAGGCAAAACGGCCGCGCAGTTTATGCCACTTGGCAACAGAATCAAGACCGGCCGTCTGCCTTGGAGCAAAGCCAAGCGAAGCTTGAAAGGCTATGCTTGACCCCAATCTTCAGAAGCAACACGCAATTTCACACTGGTGATCCATAGATGGACTTCAAAGACTACTACAAGATACTTGGCGTAGAGGCCACCGCGGACGAAAAGGCGATCAAGGCCGCGTACCGCAAGCTGGCGCGCAAGTATCACCCCGACGTCAGCAAGGAGCGCGACGCCGAGGAGAAATTCAAGGAGGCCAACGAGGCCTATGAAGTGCTGGGCGATGCGCAGAAGCGCGCCGAGTACGACGAAATTCGCAAGTACGGCGGCCAGCATGGCCGACCGTTCCAGGCGCCCCCAGGCTGGGAAAGCCGGGGGGGTGGTGGCGGTTTCGAAGGCGGCGATTTCTCCGACTTCTTCAGCTCGATCTTCGGCGCCCGTGGCGGCAACCCCTTCGGTGGCCGTGGTCAACAGCGCAGTGCGGGTAGGCGAGGGCAGGACGTGGAACTGGAACTGGCGATCTTCCTCGAGGAGACCCTGAGCAAGGAATCCAAGCAGATCAGCTTCCAGGTGCCGCAAACCAATGGTGCAGGCCAGCGCACTGGGTTCACCACCAAGACCCTGAACGTGAAGATTCCCGCCGGGGTGACCGACGGCGAGCGCATTCGCCTCAAAGGCCAGGGCGCGCCGGGCAGCGGTGGCGGGGCCAATGGCGACCTGTTCCTGACCATTCGCATGGCACCGCACCCACTGTTCGATGTCGAAGGTCATGACCTGATCGTCACTGTGCCGCTGGCACCGTGGGAGGCAGCCCTGGGCACCAAGGTGGAGGTGCCGACCCTGGAGGGCAAGATCAACCTGACCATCCGCCCCGATAGCCAGAGCGGCCAGCGCCTGCGCGTAAAGGGCATGGGGCTGGTGAACAAACAGGGCGAGCGCGGCAACCTTTACGCGCAGCTCAAGGTGGTCATGCCGACCACATCCAATGAGGCTGCCCGCGAACTGTGGACCAAGCTTTCCGAGAAGGCAGCGTTCAATCCGAGGGCTCAATGGAGTAAGTGATCATGAGCAGCACCCTGATCGTTCAACTGGATATGCGCACCCTGTGCCAGGAAGCCAACATCACGAAGGATTACGTGATCGAGATCGTCGAGCACGGCATCGTTGAACCAAAGGGGCGAACGCCGGAAGACTGGCTGTTCGATGACCAGGCGCCGCTGTTGGCCAGGCGCGCGGTCAAGCTGCACCAGGAGCTGGATCTGGAATGGGAAGGCGTGGCCCTGGCGCTGGAACTACTGCAGGAGGTGCAGCAGTTGCGCAGTGAGAACAGTATGTTGAGGCAGCGCCTGGGCAGGTTTACCCAACTCTAGGCCGTAACGGCCGATTTCTGGCCCAGCCTCAAGGTTGCAGGGGCTGCTTTGCAGCCCTTTCGCGACGCAAGGCCGTTTGCACAGGGGAAGGCGCTTCAGCGTGGTTCAGCTCCTGGGGTCAGCAGCAACTGCATGAAGGTCAGGTCCAGCCAGCGCCCGAACTTCACTCCAACCTGCGGCATTTGCCCGGTCACCACGAACCCCAGCCGTTCATGCAGGCGCACCGACGCCGCATTGCCGCTCTCGATGGCCGCCACCATCACATGCTTGCCACAACCCCGGGCACGCTCGACCAGCGCACTCATCAGCTGCGGCCCGAGTCCTTTGCCACGCTGATCGTCGCGGATGTACACCGAGTGCTCCACGGTATGGCGAAAGCCCTCGAATGGCCGCCAGTCACCGAACGAGGAATAGCCCAGTACACCGCTGTCATCCACGGCCACCAGGATCGGATACCCCTGTTGTGCCCGGGCTTCGAACCAGGCCTGGCGGTTGGCCAGGTCGACCGGTGTTTCGTTCCAGATGGCCGTGGTGTTGCGCACCGCGTCGTTGTAGATGTCGAGGATGCCCGGCACATCGGCGGGCAGGGCGTCGCGGATTTCGTAACTCATGACAGCGTCTCGCAGGATCGATGGCTGCAGATTAAATGGTTACCAGCCCGCGCACACCTTCTGCCTGCATGTTTTCGCCACGACCCCGTTGCACGATCTCACCACGGGCCATGACCAGGTACTGGTCCGCCAGCGTCTCGGCGAAGTCGTAGAACTGTTCCACCAGCAAGATGGCCATGTCGCCGCGCGCTGCCAGGCGCCGGATCACTGCGCCGATCTCTTTGATCACCGAGGGCTGGATGCCTTCGGTGGGCTCGTCGAGGATCAGCAGGCGTGGGCGGCTGGCCAGCGCGCGGCCGATGGCCAGCTGTTGCTGCTGGCCGCCGGAGAGATCGCCCCCCCGCCGTTGTTTCATCTGTTCGAGCACTGGGAACAGCTCGTAGATGAACGCGGGCACTTCACGGGCTTCGCGGGCCGGGAAGCGCGACAGGCCCATCAGCAGGTTCTCCTCGACGGTCAGGCGCGGAAAAATCTCGCGGCCTTGGGGCACATAGGCGATACCGGCATGCACCCGTTGCTGGGGCTTGAGCGTGGTGATGGCCTTGCCTTCCCATTCGATGCTGCCTTCGCGGGCTGGCACCAGCCCCATCAAGCAGCGCAACAGGGTGGTCTTGCCCACGCCGTTGCGCCCGAGCAGGCAGGTGACCTCGCCGACCTTGGCCTCGAAGGACAAGCCTCGGAGGATGTGGCTGCCGCCGTAGAACTGGTGCAGGGAGTCGATTTTCAGCATGTGAGAATTCCTGAAATGGTTGCAGTGCTCATGCCAGCCGCTTTGCGGGTAAACCACGAAGAGGCTGGCACAGCCACCGGAGAATCATCGGCCCAGATACACCTCGACCACCCGCTCATTGGCCTGCACCTGCTCCAGCGATCCCTCCGCCAGCACACTGCCCTGGTGCAACACCGTCACATGGTCGGCAATGCTGCCGACAAACCCCATGTCATGTTCCACCACCATTAGCGAGTGCTTGCCGGCCAGACCCTTGAACAGTTCGGCGGTGAACTCGGTCTCGGCATCGGTCATGCCGGCCACCGGCTCGTCCAGCAACAGCAATTGCGGCTCCTGCACCAGCAGCATGCCGATCTCCAGGAACTGCTTCTGGCCATGGGACAGCAACCCTGCCTGGCGCTGAGCCAAGGGCAGCAGGCGCAAGGTGCTGAGCACCTCTTCGATGCGCTGGTGCTGTTCGCCGCTCAAGCGCGCCGCGAGGCTGGCCCAGACCGATTTGTCGGTCTTGAGCGCCAGCTCCAGGTTCTCGAACACCGTCAGCGCCTCGAACACCGTCGGCTTTTGGAACTTGCGGCCGATCCCGGCCTGGGCGATCTGGTACTCGCTCATGCGGGTCAGGTCGAGGGTGTCGCCGAAGTAGGCACTGCCGGTGTCCGGACGGGTCTTGCCGGTGATCACGTCCATCATCGTGGTCTTGCCCGCCCCGTTGGGGCCGATGATGCACCGCAACTCGCCGACGCCAATGTAGAGGTTCAGCGCGTTGAGGGCCTTGAAGCCATCGAAGCTCACGCTGATGTCTTCCAGGCTCAGCACCGTGCCGTGGCGGGTATCCAGGCCGGCCTTGCGACGCTGGCCCAGGCCGATGGCGTCACGGCTGGGGCCGAGGTTGTCGAAAACCGGTTCGAGCATGAACTCCGGATGCACAGGGGGGACGCCTTTCATGGCTGGCTCCTTTTTTTCAACAGGCCGACCACCCCCTTGGGCAGGTAAAGGGTGACGAGGATGAACAGCGCGCCGAGGAAGAACAGCCAGAATTCCGGGAATGCCACGGTGAACCAGCTCTTCATGCCATTGACCAGGCCGGCGCCGAGCAACGGGCCGATCAGCGTGCCACGGCCACCCAGGGCGACCCATACCGCGGCTTCGATGGAGTTGGTCGGCGACATCTCGCTGGGGTTGATGATGCCTACCTGGGGCACGTACAAGGCGCCGGCCAGGCCGCATAGAACCGCGCTGAGCACCCACACCAGCAGCTTGAACCCGCGCGGGTCGTAACCGCAGAACATCAGGCGGTTCTCGGCATCGCGCACGGCGGTGAGCAAGCGTCCGAACTTGCTCTGGGTCAGACGCCAGCACAGGTACAGGCTCGCCAGCAGCAGGCCGACCGTCAGCAGGAACAGAACCGCCCGGGTGCCCTGGGCGGCGATGTCGAAGCCCAGGATGGTGCGGAAGCTGGTGAACCCGTTGTTGCCACCGAAGCCCGTCTCGTTGCGGAAGAACAGCAGCATGCCGGCGAAGGTCAGCGCTTGGGTCATGATCGAAAAATACACGCCCTTGATCCGCGAACGGAAGGCGAAGAAACCGAACACCAGCGCCAGCAGCCCAGGTGCCAGCACTACCAGGCATAGCGCCCAGGCGAAGTGCTGGGTTCCAGCCCAGTACCAGGGCAGCTCGTTCCACGACAGGAACGTCATGAACCCAGGCAAGCCGTCGCCAGCGGCCTGGCGCATCAGGTACATGCCCATGGCGTAGCCCCCCAGGGCGAAGAACAGGCCATGACCAAGGGACAGCAAGCCGGCATACCCCCACACCAGGTCCAGTGCCAGCGCGACGATGGCATAGCAGAGGATCTTGCCGACCAGCGTCAGTGTGTAGGCCGAGACCTGCAGGGCGTTGTCCGCCGGCAGCAGTGACAGCAGTGGCAGGGCCACCAGCACCAGCACGACGAGGGCACCGATGGCCAGGGTCAGGCGTGGCCCGGCCTTTTGCGAAGCGGTAACAAGCAGAGGCTGGTTCATCAGTCGATTACCCGTCCCTTGAGGGCGAACAGGCCTTGCGGGCGTTTCTGGATGAACAGAATGATCAACGCAAGGATGAGGATCTTGCCGAGTACCGCGCCAATCTGCGGCTCCAGCAGCTTGTTGGCGATGCCCAGGCCAAAGGCTGCCCAGAGGCTGCCGGCGAGCTGGCCGACACCGCCGAGCACCACCACCAGGAACGAATCGATGATGTAGCTCTGGCCCAGGTCCGGGCCAACGTTGCCGACCTGGCTCAAGGCCACGCCGCCGAGCCCCGCAATACCAGAGCCGAGGCCGAAGGCGAGCATGTCGACGCGCCCGGTGGAAACGCCGCAGCAGGCCGCCATGTTGCGGTTCTGGGTCACGGCACGCACGTTCAGCCCCAGTCGGGTGCGGTTGAGCAGCAGCCAGGTGAGCAGTACCACCGCCAGGGCGAAGCCGATGATCACCAGGCGGTTGTATGGCAGCACCAGGTTAGGCAGCACCTGGATGCCACCGGACAACCATGCCGGGTTGCTCACTTCGACGTTCTGCGCGCCGAAGATCAGACGAATGGCCTGGATCAGGATCAGGCTGATGCCCCAGGTCGCCAACAGGGTTTCCAGCGGCCGGCCGTAGAGGTGGCGGATGACGGTACGTTCCAGCGCCATGCCGACCCCGGCGCTGACAGCGAAGGCCACAGGCAAAGCGATCAGTGGATAGAACTCGATGGCGCCCGGTGCATAGCGTTGCAGCAGCACCTGGACCATGTAGGTGCTGTAGGCGCCCAGCATCAACATCTCGCCGTGGGCCATGTTGATCACCCCGAGCAGGCCGAAGGTGATCGCCAGGCCCAGGGCGGCCAGCAGCAGGATCGAGCCCAGGGACAGCCCGCTGAAGGCCTGGCCGAGCAATTCGCCTGCCAGCAGCTTGCGTTTGACCTGGGCCAGGCTGGTTTCGGCCGCGGTACGCACGCCGGGGTCGCGTTCGGCGTCAGGTTGCAACAGCGCTTCCAGCCGGGTACGGGCCAGGGGGTCGCCGGTTTCGCCGAGCAGGCGCACGGCTGCCAGGCGCACGGCCGGTTCGCTGGCGCCTAATTGCAGGTTGGCCAGTGCCAGGCCGAGCGCGGCATGCACGGCGGCGTCCTGCTCGCTGGCGAAGCGCCGGTCGAGAAAGGCCATTTGCGCCGGTTGTGCGCTTTTCTGCAGTTGCTGGGCGGCGGTCAGACGCGTGTCGCGGTTGTCGCTCAGCAGTTGGTGGCTGGCCAGGGCGTTGTCGATCAGCCCGCGCAGGCGGTTGTTGAGGCGGACTTTGCGGCTATCACCTTCGGCGATGCGGCCCTGACGAAGGTTTTCCAGCAGCGCAAGACGCGCGGCATCGGGTTGCGCCGCCCAGCCTTCGAGCAGGCGAGCCTGCTCGGCGGGCTTGGCGGTGAGGAAGAATTCGCCCTCGTTGGCCTGGGTTGCCAAGGGCATCAGCAGGAGCAGGGTGAGCAGCAGTCTGAGCATGCGGGTAATCCTGGAAATCGGCGGTGGATTCTTCGCGGGTCAACCCGCTCCCACAGGTACGCTGCACAGTTTGAATAGGGTGCGGTCTCTGTGGACGCTGGGTTACCCGCGAATGGGCCGCAAAGCGGCCCCAATGCACTCAGTTACCTTTCACCGCGTAGTCCGGCCGCTTCTCATTGCCCGGAATGAACGGGCTCCACGGCTGTGCACGCAGCGGCTGCTCGGTTTCCCACACCACGCTGAATTGCCCGTCATCCTGGATCTCGCCGATCATCACGGGCTTGTGCAGGTGGTGGTTGGTCTTGTCCATGGTCAGGGTGAAGCCCGACGGTGCCTTGAAGGTCTGCCCGGCCAGGGCTTCGCGGACCTTGTCGACATCGGTCGACTTGGCCTTCTCGGCAGCCTGTGCCCACATGTGGATGCCCACGTAAGTGGCCTCCATCGGGTCGTTTGTCACTGCCTTGTCGGCGCCTGGCAGGTTCTTGGCCTTGGCATAGGCTTTCCAGTCGGCGACGAACTTCTGGTTGACTGGGTTATCCACCGACTCGAAGTAGTTCCACGCGGCCAGGTGGCCCACCAGTGGCTTGGTGTCGATACCGCGCAGCTCTTCCTCACCCACCGAGAAGGCCACCACCGGCACGTCGGTGGCCTTCAGGCCCTGGTTGGCCAGTTCCTTGTAGAACGGCACGTTGGAGTCGCCGTTGACGGTGGAAATGACCGCAGTCTTGCCACCGGCGGAGAACTTCTTGATGTTGGCGACGATGGTCTGGTAGTCGCTGTGGCCGAACGGCGTGTAGACCTCTTCGATGTCTTTGTCCGCCACGCCCTTGCTGTGCAGGAAGGCGCGCAGGATCTTGTTGGTGGTACGTGGGTAGACATAGTCGGTACCCAGCAGGAAGAAGCGCTTGGCGCTGCCGCCGTCCTCGCTCATCAGGTATTCCACGGCCGGGATGGCCTGCTGGTTCGGCGCGGCGCCAGTGTAGAACACGTTGGGCGACATCTCTTCACCCTCGTACTGCACCGGGTAGAACAGCAGGCCATTGAGCTCCTCGAACACCGGCAGCACAGACTTGCGCGACACCGAAGTCCAGCAGCCAAACACCACGGCGACCTTGTCCTGGGTCAGCAGTTGGCGGCTCTTTTCGGCGAACAGCGGCCAGTTGGAGGCCGGGTCGACCACCACCGGCTCGAGCATCTTGCCGTTGACCCCGCCCTTGGCGTTGATCTCGTCGATGGTCATCAGCGCCATGTCCTTGAGCGATGTCTCGGAAATCGCCATGGTCCCGGACAAAGAATGCAGGATGCCGACCTTGATGGTTTCGGCGGCCTGGATGCTCCAGCTCAGGCCCATCGCCGCGAGCGATGCGCTGAGGGTAAAGGCCTTGATCAGACTGCGACGCTTCATGTGCTCTCTCCGCTGAGTTTTTTATGGTGTTGGGCAAGCGGGGAGGGGCGTTGCAAGGGGTGTGCCTAGTGGCAGAAGGTGCACAATAGAGGGGTTGTGCGAGGTATTAGGGCGTGAAGTGGATCCGATTTGGTGCCTGCGCTTTTGGCGTGCACAGGATTGGGGCCGCGTAGCAGCCCCAAGGGTTGTATCAGCTGTTGGACGCTTCACTCACGGCTGCACGCGGATGCCGCTTGCTGCGTACGAACTGATAGGTCACCGCCAGCAGCAGGAACCAGATCGGCGTCACCACCAGCGCAGAGCGGGTGTCCGCTTCCAGGCTCAGCAGCACCAGGATGAACGCGAAGAACGCCAGGCAGACGTAGCACATGAAACGACCGCCAGGCATCTTGTAGATCGAAGCCTGGTGCAGCGCCGCGCGGTGCTTGCGGTACTTCAGGTATGACAGCAGGATCAGCGTCCACACGAACATGAACAGCACCGCCGACACGGTGGTCACCAGGGTGAATGCCTCGATCACGTTGGGTACCAGGTAGATCAACACTGCCCCGAGCAGCAGGCAGGTGCAGGAGAAGTACAGGCCGTTGGCCGGCACCGAGCGGCTCGACAATTTCTCGAATGCCTTGGGTGCATCGCCTTCCTGGGACAGGCCATAGAGCATGCGGCTGGTGGAGAACACGCCGCTGTTGGCGGACGACGCTGCCGAGGTCAGCACCACGAAGTTGATGATGCTTGCCGCCGCCGGCAAACCCGCCAGCACGAACAGCTCGACGAACGGGCTCTTGCCCGGCACCACCTCGCGCCATGGGGTCACGGCCATGATCGCGACCAGCGCCAGGACATAGAACACGATGATCCGCACCGGGATCGAGTTGATCGCCCGTGGCAGGGTGCGCTCTGGGTTCTTCGCTTCAGCAGCGGTGGTACCGACCAGCTCGATGCCGACGAAGGCGAACACGGCAATCTGGAAGCCTGCGAAGAAGCCCATCAGGCCATTGGGGAACATGCCGCCGTCGTTCCACAGATTGGCCAGTTGCGCGGTATGGCCGCTAGGTGCGTTGAAACCGGTCACGACCATGTACAGGCCGGTGGCGACCAGGCCGAGGATGGCGACGATCTTGATCAGGGCGAACCAGAACTCGAGTTCACCGAACATTTTCACGGTCACCAGGTTCAGCGACAGCAGCACCGCCACGCAGGTCAGCGCGGGTATCCACTGCGGCAGTTCGGGGAACCAGAACTGGGTGTATGCGGCGATGGCGACCACGTCGGCAATGCCGGTGACTACCCAGCAGAACCAGTAGGTCCAACCCGTGAAGTAGCCCGCCCATGGGCCGAGCAGGTCGGCAGAGAAGTCGATGAACGACTTGTAGTTGAGGTTCGACAGCAGCAGCTCGCCCATGGCGCGCATGACGAAGAACAGCATGAAGCCGATGATCATGTAGACGAAGATGATCGAAGGGCCTGCCAGGCTGATGGTCTTGCCCGAGCCCATGAACAGGCCGGTGCCGATCGCGCCGCCAATGGCGATCAGTTGGATGTGGCGGTTGGTGAGGTTGCGTTGCAGGTGCTGATCTTCAGCAGGAGGAGATGAGGTCCGGGTCATGGGCTGCATTCCATCGAGAGTCGGTCTTCTTTTCAGAGGTAGCCGGCTAGGCTAACACGCTCGTTCCAGATGTGTGCGTGACAGATCGACTCGTTTTTTGGGTGGCAGCCTGTGTCCCGCGGCGGCCCTTTCGCGGGAAAACCCGCGAAAGGGCCGGCACCTATCGAGATTCAGGCATTGGCCAACGCCCGGTGGCGCCGCAGCACCAGGCTGTCCACCCCCCACATCACGACCATCGACACTCCCACCAGCGGGAACATCACCCCGAGCACCAGCATCACTGCCACCGCCGTCTTCCAGCGCGGCAGGTCATGGCGCAGTGGCGGCACGCCCAGGCCACCTGCTGGCCGGCGCTTCCACCACATCACCAGGCCGCTGACCGAACCCAGCAGAATCATCAGGCACACCAGCAGGATGATGATCTGGTTCAGTGCCCCGAACATCTTGCCTTCATGCAGCATCACACCCAGTTCGGTGGTCTTGGCCACCGGGCTGTAGTCGTGCCAGCGCACGTCGGCCAGAACCTTGCCGCTGTACTGATCCACGTGCAGGGTGGCATCGTTGCGCGGATCGTCGGCGAACACCGAGACGGTGAATACGCCTTCGGCCGTGGTCGGTAGCGTGATGCTGTAGCCGGGTTCGACCTGGCGGGCGGTGGCGATGTCCTCGACCTGCTGCACGCTCACTTGGGGCGCCGCTGGCGCGTTGGACATCATGTGATGCCCAGCATGTTCGGCATGGGCACCGGATTGTGGCATTGGGGTGTTCTCCATGGCCCAGGGCACGGTCTGGCGATGGGCGCTGTTGAGTTCACGCGCTTGCTGGTCCGACTTGGGCACGTCGTTCCACATGGCCGCCGGGAAGCGGTTCCACAGATCGGCGTACTGCTTGCCCCACAGCCCGGTCCAGGTCATGCCGCTGAGCAGCATCATCAGCAACAGCGCCGAGCCCCAGAAGCCGCTTACTGCGTGCAGGTCGCGCCACAACACGCGGCCACGGGCAGACAGCCTGGGCCACAACACGCCGCCACCGCTGCGCCCTCGCGGCCACCACAGGTACAGGCCAGACACCACCAGCACGATACCCCAGCCGGCAGCCAGCTCGACCAGCCTGTCGCCGACCGTGCCGACCATCAGCTCGCCGTGCAGGGCCCGGGCGATAGCCTGCAGGTTCTGCTTGGCGTCCTGGTCGCCGAGGATCTTGCCGGTATAGGGGTCAACGAAGACGTTGAGCTCGCGAGCGCCCTCGTGCACCACGAACTGCGCACTGCGCTCGGCATCGACGGGCGGCAGGTACTGGCCCACGTGCCCCTGTGGATAGGCCTGGCGCACTTCGGCCAACAGGGTGTCGGCACCCTGTCGCTGCGTACCGGCTTCGACCACCATCAGGTCGCGGTACATCAAAGGATCGAGCTGTGGCTTGAACAGGTAGATGATCCCGGTGATCGCCAACAGAATCATGAAGGGCGCGACGAACAGCCCCGCATAGAAATGCCAACGCCAGGCCAGGTTGTAGAAAGAAATGCGTGTTCCGCTCATGGGAGCCTCCTGTCTTGACCTGCTGATGGGCGCGCCCGAAGCCGCGCCCGTTGTTATTGTCAGAAGCTGAAATCGACCTTGGTCCAGAAGGTCCTGCCTGGCTCGTTCACCGGCTGTGGATCACTGGCCGGGTAGCCGAACCCGGCATTCCCTGCCAGGTTCAGGTGCTCGGCGTAGGCCTTGTCGAACAGGTTGTCGACCCCCGCGCTGAGCTTGAGGTTGTGGCTCACCTTGTAGGCGCCGTTGAGCGAGAACACGCCGAAGCCCGCGCTTTTCTGATAGTCCTTGCCCACCACGTTGCCCTGGTTCTCGGCGATACGGTTCTGTTCGGCGACCAGGCGCCAGAGGGCGCCGACGCTCCAGGTGTCGCGGCTGTAGGTCAGGCCCAGGCGGCTCTCCAGCGGTGGCATTTGCGGCAGTGCCTTGCCGTCGCTGCTGTTCTTGCCCCAGGCGTAGGCCAGGGTGGCGTCGGCCTTCCAGTTTTCGGTCAGCTTGTAGGCCGCCCCCAGTTCGCCGCCCATGATGCGGGCGTCGATGTTCTGTGCCTGGGTACTGCTCATGCCCATCATGCCGGTGCGATAGTCGAACAGGATGTAGTCGCGTACCTGCCCGATATATCCCGAGGCCCAGGCTTCCAGGCGCTCGTCGCGGTACTGGATGCCAACGTCGAGCTGGGTGGTTTTCTCAGGCTTGATGCTGTCGAAGGCATTGGTCGAGCCGGTTGGGCCCTGGTCCGGGGAGAACAGCTCCCAATAATCGGGGAAGCGCTGGGCATGGCCGAGACCGATGTAGGTGGTGGCTGGCAACGCCGCCAGGTCGTGCTCGTAGCGAACGAAGCCGCTGGGAAGGGTGTCGGCACGGGTGTTGCCCTGGGTGGCGCTGTCCTCGCGAAAGTCCCTGGCTGAGGCACGGTCCAGGCGCAGGCCGGTGACCAGGCGGTCTTCGCCGGTGGCGTACCAGGTGAGTTCGCCGAAGGCGCCATAGTTGTGGAAGTCGGCGTCCTTGTCCCAGGGTTTGTCCTTGTAGGTGTCCACGCCCATTGCGCTGCGCGCGCGGTGCTCGTTGGTCTGCGCGTCGATGCCGCTGATCAGTTGCACATCGGCCCAGCGCCAGGTGGCCTTGATCCGTGCCCCCAGCGTGCGGCGTTCGACAGCGGCGGCCATCGGCCCGGCCATCATGCCGGTGCCTGACGGAGTACGCAGGCTGTAGTTGTCCATCACATGGTCGGCGTAGTTGTAGTAGACCTGCGCCTCGATTTTGTCGAGCACCTCGCCCAGGTTGGATTTCTCGAAGCGCAGGCCTAGGCTCTCGCGCTTGAACTGCGAACCATCCATGCCCCGCCCGGCGTAGCGTGCCTCGCCGTCGCCCTTGCCGGCGGTAAGCTCCAGCAGGGTGTCCTGATCTGGCGTCCAGCCAAGGGTCACATCGCCGTTCCATTTGTCCCAGCGAGACGGCACGGTGTCGCCATTGCCGTCCTTGTAGTCGTCCGAGCGTGACTGGTTACCGACGAAGCGAGCGTAACCGAGACTGTTGCCAGCCGCGGCGTCGAGGACCTTGTCGAAGCGGCCGTTGGAGCCGGCCAGTAGGCTGGCGTTGACGCGGCTGCCGAGGGTGCCGAAGCGTTCCGGATCGCGTTCGAAGAGAATGGTGCCAGCCGAGCCCCCGGGGCCCCAGATCACGCTTTGCGGGCCTTTGATGACGGTGAGGCGGTCGTAGGTTTCCGGCGAAATGTAGGAGGTCGGCGCGTCCATCCGGTTGGGGCAAGCGCCGAGCATCACGCCGCCGTTGGTGAGGATGTTCAGGCGTGAGCCGAACATGCCGCGCAGTACGGGGTCGCCATTGGTGCCGCCGGCGCGGATCGCCGAGAAGCCGGGAATGGTCTTGAGGTAGTCGGCACCATCGCTGGCCGGCACCGGTTGGCGAGGGTCTTTCGGATGGGTGACGACGGTCAGCGGCGAGCTTGGCGCTACGGCGGTGATCACCGTCGGGCTCAGTTCCGCTTCATGGCCTTCATGGCCGGTATCGGCGGCCAAGGCCATGGGGGCGAGCAACGAGCCGCACAGTGCGGCGAGGGTCCCGCAGACGGCGGGAGTGAATACAGGGGTGCAGCCGGACATAATGATTCCAGTCGATCAGTCATGAGTAAGCGCGAAGCCTCCTGGCTCCGGGCGATATCGGGGGTTCAGACGCTGATCGAAAGGGGCGGCGCGCGGCTGCGTGCGCCGGGGAACACGGCCTGCCGGGCATGGCCCTGGCGCGTGGGTGCAAGGATGAAGGTGGAGGGCGCTGTGCTGGCTACGCTGAGCGGGCTAAGGGTTTGCGGCAGGGCGGGGCAGTTGAACAGCAGGCTGCAATAGCCGCATTTTTCCCACATCACATGCAACTGGCCATCGTTGCCCATGCCGTGATGTGTATCGCCGCCATGCTGATGGGCAGCCGCCATTGGCATGTCCATCGGCATGCTCATGCCGGCGTGGTGATCCATCGGCATCGACTGGGAAATCAGCGGGCCGATGAAGATCATCCACATGGCGAACAGGCTCAGCCAACCGCCACCGACGCGCCTGCGTTCAGGGCGGGTGGTACGGCTGAGGCTGTTACGTGGCAGGCTCATG
This sequence comes from Pseudomonas sp. NyZ480, assembly GCF_029537255.1. Lineage (NCBI taxonomy): Bacteria > Pseudomonadati > Pseudomonadota > Gammaproteobacteria > Pseudomonadales > Pseudomonadaceae > Pseudomonas > Pseudomonas sp. NyZ480. The sequence continues at coordinate 660,263 of NZ_CP120626.1, forward strand.
GTGGCGAGCGCCTGTCAGCTGGCGTCAGTGCGCGTGTTCGTGGGCCTGCGGCTGGTCCGTCGGTGGCTGCTTCTGCACGGCCACATCGACGGTGATGTCGCCGGCCTTCTCGAAGTGCAGGGTCAATGGAAAGCGCTTGCCGTCGCTGAGCAGGCTGCGTTCTTTCGGTTGCATCAGCATCACGTGGTAGGCGCCAGGGGCGAAGGTCAGGTCCTTGCCCGCAGGTACCGTTACGCTTGGCACCTGCTGCATCTTCATGGTGCCGCCGCTGGTCTGGGCGTGCTCGTGGAGTTGCGCATCATCGCTGATCGGGCTGTCGACGCCGAGCAGGCGATCGTCGGCCTTGCCATTGTTGTGGACGACGAAATAGGCCGCGACGTTGGGGGCGTTCGGCGGTAGCGCCAGCGACCAGGGGTGGGCGATGTGCAGGTCGCCTACGGTGTACTCGTGGGCATTGGCGTAGGCGCCAGGCAGCAGCAGGGCAGCCAGCATGAGGGTGCGTTCGAGCATGGGCATGTCTCCGTTCTGATCGGGTTCGAAGCGAAAGCGTGATGAACTCAGACCAGGGGAGAGGCTCGGGGGTTGAGCGCGGGCCAAAGCTGGCGGGGCGTAGGTTGGTACGCGGCAAGCTGAGGCGCGAGCCCGGCAAGCACGGTGGGCGGATTGTGCAATTGCGGCGGATAGCCCGGCAGGGCAAGCAAGGGCGCGGCGCCCGAACAGCACCAGCAGTGCTGCATGTTGGAGTGGTCGTCGCTTTGCGTACCCAGGTCGATCTTGGCCAGGGCCTGGACATCGACCTTGGCCTTGCCCGCCATGCTGGAACAGAAAGCCCCCCACAGCAGCTGCTCAGCAGGGCCCTTGGGCGCAGCAGAGGACAGCGGCATGGCCAGCAGGTTGAACAGCACTGCAAGGCAGGCTATCCAGGCGATGTGCCGACGTGGGGGCATGGAGAGATCCGGTCAGGAATCGTGGTGGCTATTGTACGGCGGAGTATAGGTAAAAATGGCGGGGTGCGGTGAAGTGACGCAGTACCTCTGGACGCTTCGCTTCGATCCGCTGACCGAATCCAGCTTCGACGCCGCACAGCTAACGCTGAAAGTCTTCGCCCACCTGGCTTTCCGGCTGGCCGCGCTTCGGCAGATCCGCCGCGCGGTCCGTGCTTGGCAAGCCCAATGCCTCAAGCAGCGTGCTTGCCGAGTGGAATTCGCGCTCTGCCTTCGGCAACGGCGGGCGTTTCAGGACCAGTACCGGCACCCCCCGTTCCCGCGCCACTTCCAGCTTTGGCTCGGTGGCCACGCTGCCGCTGTTCTTGCTGACCAGTACATCGATGTCCCGACGATCGAACAACGCTCGCTCACCGGCGATGTCGAACGGCCCGCGTGCGCCGATCACCTCGCAGCGCGCATTGCCTGGGCAGGCCTCTAGGGCGCGGAGTGTCCAGAACTGGCCAGCCGGTATCTCGTCCAGATGTTGCAAGGGCTCGCGGCCCAAGGTGAACAGCGGGCGGCGGAAAGGGGCGAGAGCCTGGATCAGGTCCGCCCAGTTTTCCACCTCGCGCCAGTCATCGCCAGGCTGAGGCTGCCAGGCCGGGCGGCGCAGGGCCCAGCACGGGGTGCTGGTGGCGCGGGCGGCGCTTGCCGCGTTCTGGCTGATCTGTGCGGCATAGGGATGGGTGGCGTCGATCAGCAGGGTAATGCCTGCTTCGCGCAGGTAGCGCGCCAGTCCCTCGGCTCCCCCGAAGCCGCCGACGCGCACCTGGCAAGTCAGGTCCTGGGGCACACGGCCTATACCGGCCAAGCTGTAGACGTGCTCGGGGCCCAGTCGACGGGCGATGGCCAGGGCCTCGGTGACGCCACCGAGCAGCAGGATGCGTCCGCTCATAAGGTACCCGCGCGGCCTACGATGCCGCCTTGCCGGTCGATGGCGATCACTTCCATTCGCACCTGCGCGGGCACCACGCTGCGGGCAAAGGCCAGGGCGTGGTCACACACTGCATCACCCAGGGCTATGCCTTGGGCATGGGCCAGGGCCAGCGCCTGCTGGCTGGTGTTGGCGGCGACGATGGCGGTTTGCAGTGCCGGGTCGGCACCGATGTCCGCCGCCCAGCCGGCCAGTTGCGGCAGGTTGATGCTCGAATGGCGGCTGTGCAGGTCCATGTGCCCGGCCGCCAGCTTGCTGATCTTGCCGAAGCCGCCACACAAGGTCACCTGGGCTACCGGCACTTTGCGCAGGTGCTTGAGCACCGCGCCGACGAAGTCGCCCATCTCGATCAAGGCGATTTCCGGCAGGCCGTAGACGCGGCGTATGGTGTCCTCGCTGGCATTGCCGGTGCAGGCGGCGATGTGGGTGTATCCGTTGGTATGGGCGACGTCGATGCCTTGGTGAATCGAGGCAATGTAGGCGGAGCACGAAAACGGCCGGACGATGCCGCTGGTGCCGAGAATCGACAAGCCCCCCAGGATGCCCAGCCGTGGGTTCATGGTCTTGAGCGCCAGCTGTTCGCCGTCGCGCACGTTGACCGTGACCTCGAAGCCCCCAGCGTAGGCACAGTCGCTGGCAAGTTGTTGCAGGTGCTCGCTGATCATGCGCCGCGGCACCGGGTTGATCGCAGGTTCGCCTACCGCCAGTACCAGCCCAGGTCGCGTGACCGTGCCGACGCCTTTACCCGCGACGAAGCGGATGCCTGGCTCCGCCAGTAAACGCACCTGGGTGTAGAGCAACGCCCCATGGGTGACGTCCGGATCGTCGCCTGCATCCTTCAGGGTACCGGCTTCAGCGCCTTGGTCATTGCGCCGGCAAAACTCCAGGCGCATCTGCACCACTTTGCCCTTGGGCAAGGTAATGCTCACCGCATCATGGCACTCACCGGTCAGCAACAGGCGCGCCGCCGCCAGGCTGGTGGCCGTGGCGCAGCTGCCGGTGGTCAGGCCGCTGCGCAGGGGGGCTGGTTGTTCTTGGGTTTCTTCACGCATCGGCAGGCTTCACCACGTCGAGCAGGGTGATTGGCAGGGCTTGGCGCCAGGTGTCGAAGCGGCCCAGAGGTTGCGCCTGGGCGATGTGGATACGCGTCAGTTCGCCACCGTGCTGTTCGCGGAAGTGGGCCAGGGCCAACTCGCTTTGCAGGGTCACGGCGTTGGCGACCAAGCGCCCACCAGGCCGCAGACGCTCCCAGCACAGCGGCAATACGCCCTCACGGGTGACGCCGCCGCCGATGAAGATCGCGTCGGGGCGCTCCAGTGCCTGCAGGGCGTCGGGTGCCTTGCCACGGATCAACTGCAGCCCAGGCACGCCCAGCGCGTCGCGGTTATGTTCGATGAAGCCTTGCCGCCCTTCGTCGGCTTCGATGGCCAGTGCCCGACAGGCAGGATGCGTGCGCATCCACTCGATGCCAATCGAGCCGCACCCCGCGCCCACGTCCCACAGCAGCTCGCCCGGCTGCGGTGCCAGGCGGGCCAGGGTGATGGCGCGGACATCGCGTTTGGTCAGTTGGCCGTCATGGCGAAAAGCCCCGTCGGGCAGCCCGGCGACCCGAGGCAGGCGCAACGCATGCGGGGTCGAGATGCACTCGATGGCGACCAGGTTGAGTGCGGCAACCTGTGCATCAGGCCAGTCTTCGGCCGTCGCTGACAAGCGACGTTCCTCGACGCCACCCAGATGCTCGAAGACTTGCACGCGGCTGGGGCCGAAACCCCGCTCGCGCAGCAAAGCAGCGATGGCACCGGGGCTGCTGCCGTCATTGCTCAGGACCAGCAGGCGCACACCGCTGTGCAGATGAGCGTTCAGCGTTGCCAGGGGCCGGCCGACGACCGACACCACCTGCACCTCCTGCAATGGCCAGCCGAGGCGGGCGGCGGCCAGGGCACAGGACGAGGGCATCGATAGCACCTGCATCTCGTCGGCGGGGAGCTGTCGCGCCAGGCTGGCGCCGACGCCGTAGAACATGGGGTCGCCGCTGGCCAGCACGCACACCGGCTCGCCGCGCAGGGCCAGCACCGGGGCCAGGGAGAAGGGGGCAGGCCATGGCTGGCGCTCGCCAGGCACGCAGCGTGGCAGCAGGGCCAACTGGCGCGGGCTGCCGATGATCCGCGAAGCGCTCAGCAGGGCGCGCCGGGCGTGCTTGCCCAGACCGCTGAATCCGTCTTCGCCGATACCTACTACTGTCAGCCAGGGGGCCATGGGTTCCTCTTCACTATTTTCGGGGTTGTGCACCGACCCCAAACCACGTCACAAGACCACCGGCTTTTCATGCCGCCGGACAAAGCAGGCATAATACCGCGCCTTCTACACTCAAGCGCATTTTCGCAGATTGCCGGACGCCCCATTGAAGCAGCCCAACGCCCCCGAAGTTTCACCCCGTCCCTCGGCTTGTCCGGGGTTGTGGCGCATCGTCAGTGCGCTTGACGGTGGAATCTGCCGGATCAAGTTGCCCGGTGGCCTGCTGCTGGCCGACCAGGCCGAAGCCGTTGCGGCGGCGGCCGAGCGTTATGCCGGTGGTGTGATCGAGGCGACCAACCGGGGCAACCTGCAGATTCGCGGCATTGGCCGCGATCCGAGCGGCTTGATCGACAGCCTGCTGGCTGCCGGGCTCGGCCCGCGCGAGGCCGCTGGCGACGATGTGCGCAACGTCATGCTCAGCCCTCTGGCCGGGCATGACCCGGCAATGTTGCTGGATGTGCGACCCTTGGCGCTGGAGATCCTCCAGATGCTGGAAAGCACCCCGCGCCTGCATCAGCTCTCCGCCAAGTTCGCCGTGCAGCTCGATGGCGGCGAGGGCCTGGCCATGCTTGAGCATCCACACGACCTGTGGCTGTCGGCCGTGCGCCTGGAGCATCGCACCTGGTTGGCGTTTGGCCTGGCGGGCAGCCTGGTCGATGGGCAAGTGCTGGGCGCCGTGCCGGTGGCGCAGGGCTTGGCCCTGGTGCGTGCCGTGCTGGAGCGCTTCCTCGACCTGGCCAGCCCCGAGCAGTCGCGTATGCGTCAATTGCTGAAAAGCTGCACGCCCCAGGCGTTCATCGATGGGCTCGGACTGGATATCCGCCACGATGCCGCCGTGCTGAGCTGGAGGCGGACAGGCCGCGCCAGTCCCCGGCTGGGCGTTCTACCCCAGGCCCAAGGCATTGCCCTGGGCGTTGCACCGCCGCTGGGGCGACTGACACCCCACATGCTGCGCGGCGCCGCAGAGGTTGCCCGCGAAATGGGCGATGGCAGCCTGCGCATGAGCCCTTGGCAAAGCCTGGTGCTGACCAGTATCGCTGCCGACCGCAGCGATCAGGCGCTGGCGGCACTCGCAGCCACCGGCCTGTTGTGCGACAGCCAGGCTCCCCTGGCCCGAATCACCGCCTGCACCGGTGCCAGTGGCTGCGCCAAGGCCCAGGCCGAAACCAAGGCCGATGCCGTTGCCCTGGCCTCGCTGTTGCGCCCAGGCGCTCCTGGCAGCGTGCATTTGTCTGGCTGCCCGCGATCCTGCGCCATGGCCCACGTCGCCCCAGCCACGCTGCTGGCCCGCTCGCCGGGCCGTTATGACCTTTACCTGCGCGATGCGCGCCTGCCGGGCTTCGGTGCCCTGCGCGCCGCCAACCTCACCTTGAACGAAGCAGGCGCCATGCTCGACCTGCCGACGGAGCACCTTGATGATTGACTACATCCGCGATGGTCAGGAGATCTATCGCAATTCCTTCCGGATCATCCGTGAGGAGGCCCGGCTCGAGCGGATTCCCGCAGATCTCGAAAAGCTCGCCGTGCGGGTGATTCATGCCTGTGGCATGGTCGACGCCATCGATGGCCTGCAGTTCTCCGAAGGCGCGGGCCGCGCCGGGCGCCAGGCCCTGGCCAACGGTGCGCCGATCCTGTGTGACGCGCACATGGTGGCCGAAGGCATCACCCGTGCGCGCCTGCCGGCCAACAACCAGGTGATCTGCACCCTGCGCGACCCAAGCGTGCCGGGCCTGGCCAAGGATGCCGGTAATACCCGCTCTGCCGTGGCGCTGGAGCTGTGGCGGCCTTACCTTGAGGGCAGCGTGGTGGTGATCGGCAACGCGCCGACCGCCTTGTTCTATCTGCTGGAGATGCTCGACGCTGGTGCACCGAAGCCTGCGTTGATCCTCGGTTTCCCGGTCGGCTTCGTCGGTGCCGCCGAATCCAAGGCGATGCTTGCCGCCGACAGTCGTGGCGTGCCGTTCGTGATCATGCAGGGCCGCCTGGGCGGCAGTGCGATGGCCGCCGCCGCGGTCAACGCCCTGGCCACGGAGGTGGAGTGATGACGCCGCGCGGACGTCTGCTGGGCCTGGGCGTGGGCCCTGGCGACCCTGAACTGATCACCGTCAAGGCGCTGCGGCTGCTGCGCGAGTCGCCCGTGGTTGGCTACTTCGTGGCCAAGGGGAAGCGTGGCAATGCCTTCGGCATCATCGAGGCGCACCTGCAACCTGAGCAGACCTTGCTGCCGCTGGTGTACCCGGTGACCACCGAAGCCTTGCCAGCACCCTTGTCCTACGAGCAGGTGATCAGCGATTTCTACGACGAAGCCAGCGTACAGGTGGCCGAGCACCTGGATGCCGGCCGTGACGTGGCGGTGATCTGCGAGGGCGACCCGTTCTTCTATGGCTCGTACATGTATCTGCACGACCGGCTGGCCGAGCGCTACGACACCGAAGTGATTCCGGGGGTGTGCTCGATGCTAGGGGGGGCTTCGGTGCTGGGTGCTCCCCTGGTGTACCGCAACCAGAGCCTGTCGGTACTGTCTGGCGTGTTGCCGGCCGAAGCGCTCAAGCGCCGCCTGGCCGACGCCGACGCAGCGGTGATCATGAAGCTTGGCCGCAACTTCCCCAAGGTGCGCGAGGTGCTGGCTGAACTGGGCCTGGACGGTCGTGCGCTGTATGTCGAGCGCGCGACCATGGCCAATCAGAAGATCGTGCCGCTGGATGAGGTCGATCCGCAGTCGTCGCCGTACTTCTCGTTGATTATCGTGCCGGGTGAAAAATGGCAGGGATGAACATGCACAAGGCGCCTGCGATCATCCTTCTGGGCCCTGGCAGCCTGGCCACGGCGCAGCGGATCAAGGGGCTTTACCCAGGTGCTGCGATCCATGGCCTGAGCGGGCGGGTCGAAGGCACCGACCATAGCTATGCGTCGTTTGGCGACACCTTGCGTGGTTTGTACCAGCAGGACACGCCGATCATCGCGCTGTGCGCGGCCGGCATCGTCATTCGCAGCCTGGCCAGCATGCTCACGGAGAAAGGCGTCGAGCCGCCCGTGCTGGCGGTCGCCGAGGATGGCAGTGCGGTGGTGCCACTGCTGGGCGGTCTGGCCGGGGTCAATGTCATGGCCCGCGAGATTGGCGAGGCACTGGGTGTGCCTGCGGCGATCACCACCAGCGGCGAGTTGCGATTCGGCACCTGCCTGTTGAACCCACCCGAGGGGTATGCGCTGGCGGACATCGAGCAGGGCAAGCGTTTCGTTTCGGACCTGCTGGCTGGCGAGACGGTACGTGTCGAAGGCGATGCCCCGTGGCTTGCGCAGGTTCAGCTGCCGGCCAGTGAGTCCGCGCAGCGCATCATTCACGTAGGGTGCGAGGCGCGTCCGGCCAGCCGTGATGAATTACTGATCCACGCCCGCTCGGTAGTGGTCGCCATCGAGTCCGTTGGGCCGGCTCTGGTCGAGCAGGTGCGTGCTGCCTTGGGTGCCGCGGGCATCGCCGAGCCGTCACTGGCCTGCTTGCTGGTGGCCGAGCAGGCCATGGCAGAGCCGTCCCTGCATGAGGCCGCGCAGACGCTCGGCGTTGCGCTGCGCTTCGCCCCGAGGGTGTCCGGCCTGGCGGACCTGGCGAGTGCTGCCTTGCCTGGAGCACGCCTGATCGAACAAGGCGGTGTGGTCATCGCGTTGGCCCCGTCGCCCGTGGATGTCACCCGGGTCGGCCGCCCCCGTGGCCGCCTTGCGGTCATAGGACTGGGGCCTGGCGCCGCCGAATTGATGGTTCCCGCGGTCAAGGCTGAACTGGCCCGCGCCCAGGATGTGCTTGGCTACGAGACCTATGTGCGCATGGCCGGCCCCTTCCGTGGCGACCAGATTCTGCATTGCACCGACAACCGCGAAGAGATGCAGCGTGCTCGCCACGCCTTCGAACTGGCCGCCCAGGGGCGCTCGGTGGTGGTGGTGTCGTCGGGCGACCCAGGGGTATTCGCCATGGCTGCCGCCGTACTGGAAGCCCTGCACGAATCGACCGACCCGGCCTGGCATCGCGTGGACCTGGAGATCCTGCCGGGTGTGTCCGCTTCGTTGGCCACTGCCGCGCAGGCTGGCGCGCCGTTGGGGCACGACTTCTGCGTGATGTCACTGTCGGACAACCTAAAGCCCTGGTCGATCATCGAGCGACGTCTGGACCTGGCGGCGCAGGCCGACCTTGTCCTGGCGTTCTACAACCCCATCTCGCGCTCGCGACCTTGGCAGTTGGGGCGTGCCCTGGAGATCGTGCGTCAGCATCGGGAGGGGAACACGCCTGTAGTCCTCGGTCGCGACGTTGGTAGGCCCGGGCAGACGCTCAAGGTCGTACCTTTGGCCGAACTGGTGCCAGAAATGGTCGACATGCGCACCATGGTATTGATCGGATCCTCCACCACCTGCACCTTCGAGCGTGCGGACGGGGGGCTGTGGACCTACACCCCGCGCTGGTACGGCAGCAAACCGTAAGCGGTTGGAACAGCTGCCGTCGAGGAAGCATTTCAGGCAGGGCAAGGTGTCTGGCGATCGGTAGGTTTGTGGGTGGGCCGCAAGGGCTCACCCCCCCTATCACGGAGATCCGCCACATGACCGCCACCCGCGAGAAACAGACACTTCAACTGCTCGCCGACGAAAACCTGTTCGTGTTCAGCGACAACGTCACCGAGCTCGTTCGCGAAGCCAGTCGCGACAGCCATGCCCTGGCCACCCAGGCCGCCAACAAGAAATATCACCCCACCAAGGAGGTGGAGGCCTGGTTCGAAGAATACCTGCGGATCATGGGGGCGACGGGTTGGACGGCACTCAAGTACGAAGTCAACAAGGTTACGGAGTCCGGGTCGTACGTCGAGATGAGCAACCTGTTCTACCAGGGGCTTCAGTCTGCATACGGGTCGGCGACCGGCGATATCAGGCAAAGCCTCAAGGACCTGGGTGGCGCCGTCATGGAGGCGCTTCAGGACAGCAAGATCATCAAGCTCCTGGGTACCCGCACGCGTGAAGACGACCGGGTGAGCATCAGCCTGTGCAAGTGCGCTCAATCGGAAAGTGGTGAGGTGGTCATGTTGGTCTGCGCCCTGCAGAACGATGAACTTCCCGACAGGAAAGGCGAAACCCTGCTGGGCAAATGGGAGCACCGTGGCGCCACGACCTATGCCTGCGCCGCTTCGCTGAGCTTCAGCCGCCGCCGTTACAACAATGCCCGCGAACTGATCGAGCTGAAACTCGATGCCAAGGCGCGTGAAGTGCTGGCTGAACTCAAACTCGACTGATCTGCGGGGCGGGACATCGGGACTGGCTTTCCGATGTCCCGCCCGGTATGCGACCTGGAGGTACTGGAAGATGTCTGACCTGAACCCTGTATCGTTATGCGGCACGGTTGTCGAAAGCAGCATCATGCCGTTTTCTTCCGATGTCAGCCGTGAGGCGCGAGAGGACATTCTGTTGGTGGTCCGCTTTGCACACCGTGTGGCGACGGAGGAGAAGGAGGAACCGCTGTGTCTGGACTGGTTTACCAACTACCGGCGCAAACTGTGTTTTCTTGGATGGGATGCGACGCCTGCGCCTATCGTAAGACACCCAGGCCCAAGCCGAGAGCGGATACTGGAACGGGCATTGTCGCGAATCGGGCAAGTGGGTAGGCCGGAGCACCTGGCTGTCGCGGAACGGTCCATCCTGGCATTGCAGCGCGATCCGACGTTGATCAAGCGCTTCGAAACGCGGATGAGAGAGCAGAACAAGACCCAGATTCAGCTGATGCCTTGTGTGCGCAGAGCGGGTGACGTCTACGACATGGTGCTGTTCCACATGGAGATGCTCGAACTGGACAGCTACAAGAACCTCTTGTTCGCCAAGGGGGAGTTGAAAATGGCACTTCATGCACACAGTGCCGAATTGATACGGTTCAACCTGCGTTTGTTCAGGGACCAGCACAAGCAGTTGGTCTTGTCGCGGGTGCTGTCCAAGGATCGCCAGCTTATCGAGGACTTGAAGCTCTAGGGCAACAGATAACCTTTGATTCCTGTAAAGATGATCTGCGCCGCAAGGGCGCAGACGAACAGCCCCATCAGGCGACTGACGATCTGCAAGCCCTGGTCACCCAGAATCCGCTCGATGCTGTTGGAGAGGTACAACACCAGGCCGACGGTGAAACTGGCCAGGGCGATGCTGACGATGGCCAGCAGCTTGTCGTCCCAATGCGGTTGGCCCACGCCCATCACCAGCAAGGCACCGATGGTGCCGGGGCCAACGGTCAGGGGGATGGTCAGTGGCACGATGGTCACGTCTTGTTGCACGTTGTCGGCCTGCACCGCCGGCTTGCCCTGGGCCATGCCCAATGCCGAGATGAACAGCACGCTGCCGGCGCCGATGCGGAAGGCGTCGGCCGTGATGCCGAACACCCCGAAGATCACCCGCCCGAACAGGTACAGCAGCACGCTGGCGACCAGCGCGGCGAAGGCCACGCGCCATGCCAGTTGCTTGCGTTCCTTGCTGGAATAGCCGCGGGTCAGACCGATAAAGCACGACAGCACGAAGAATGGGCTGTAGAGCACGAGCATCTTCAGGTAGACGCTGAACAACTCATGGAGCATGGCAAGGTCCATGGCAGGAAGGGTGTGGGGAGTGTATCAGCGCCCCCATCGCCCGTGTAGGCGCGACAGGCCCTGCACATCACGAGGTATGCGCAGTATCCGCCTGGGCCTCACGGTTGTTCGCCCAGTACTGGATCAGCTCGCGCAATTGCGAGAGCTCCACCGGCTTGGCCATGTGCCCGTCCATGCCAGCGAGGCGCGCACGCTCTTTGTGCTCGGCCAGAATATGCGCGGTCAATGCCACCACCGGCGTGCGCTGGCGTTGGTTGGCGGCCTCCCACGCGCGCAGTTGCTGCGTCGCGGAGAACCCGTCCAGTACCGGCATCTCGCAGTCCATCAAGACCAGGTCGTAGCGCTGTGCCTTCATGGCTTGCAGGGCTTCTTCGCCGTTACTGGCGGTATCTGGCTCCAGGTCCAGCTTGCCGAGCATACCTCGGATCACCTTGGTCGAGATGCTGTTGTCCTCGGCCACCAACACGCGGAAATCGCGGGGCAGCTCAAGTGCTGGCGCCGCGCCGGGCATCGGTATGGACACGGCCTGTTCGCGGCCGCGTTGCGCCAGTTCCTCGGCCAGGGTGGTCTTGAGCGTGTAGCCCGCCACGGGCTTGGCCAGGATTCGCTTGACCCCGGCATTGCGGGCAATGACCTTGCTCGGTGCATTGCTGATGCCGGTGAGCATCACCACCAGGATGTCGTGGTTCAGGCTCGGGTCTTCCTTGATCTTGGCGGCCAGCTGCATGCCGGTCATGCCAGGCATGTTCTGGTCCAGCAGCACAGCGTCGAAGTAGTCGCGCAGGTGCGCCTTGGTGCGCAGCAGGGCCAGCGCCTCCTTGCCCGAAGGCACGGCGCTGACATTCATGCCCCAGGCGCTGCATTGCTGCACCAGGACCTTGCGGCAGGTGTCATTGTCGTCGACCACCAGCACCCGGGCATCGCGCAGCGGGCCGTCGAGGTCGGTGGGCGGTTGTTCGAGTCGCGAAGGGTCCAGCGGCAAGGTCAGCCACAGGGTGTTACCCATGTTGGTGCTGCTCTTGATGCCGAACTCGCCCTGCATCATGCCGATCAGCTGCTTGGCGATGACCAGGCCCAGGTGGCCGCCCAGCTTGTTGCTCGACAGGAAGTGATGACTGTGCAGCTCGGCCTGCAGCAGGGCTTCGCGCTCTGCGGCCGGCAGTGGCTCGCCGCTGTCCTGTACGGCGATGCGCAAGCGTGGTGCCTCGCCGCGCTGGTCCAGCGCCACCACCAGCAGGATCTCGCCCTGGTCGGTGTTCTTCAGGGCATTCTCCAGCAGGCTCGACAGTGCCTGGCGCAGGCGGGTCGGGTCGCCGCTGATGACGCGTGGCACCTGCGGCTGGGTGAAGCTGATCAGCTCGATGTTCTGCTGTTCGGCCTTGGCCCTGAAGATGTTCAGGCAGTCTTCGATCAAGGCATTGAGGTCGAACTGCACATCGTCCAGCTCGATCTGCCGCGACTCGAGCTTGGAAAGGTCGAGAATCTCGTTGATCAGGGTCAGCAGTTCGTTGCCGGCGCTGTGGATGGTCTGCACGTAGTCGCGCTGCTTGACCGACAGCGGCGTGCCGAGCAGCAGCTCGGTCATGCCCAGCACGCCGTTCATGGGGGTGCGGATCTCGTGGCTGATCTTGGCCAGGAACTCGGCCTTGGCATTGATTTCGGCATCGCTGGCAGCCAGCGCGCGGCTGGCGCTGAAGCGTTCCTCGCTCATCCGGCGCAGGCGTTCGCTGACGGCCAGGTTGAGGAGCAACCCGCTGGCCACGGTCATGGCCATGAGGATGCACAGCAGCCAGGGGGTCGAGGTGCGGGTCAGCCCGAGCAGTGCCGGAAGCAGTACCAGGCCGCAGAGGTTGTAGATCACCATGGCGAGACTGAACAGGCGCGCTGGCCCATAACCCTTGTACCAGTGGTAGCTGCTCACCAGCAGCATGCTTACGCTGCCCAGCGACAGCAGCGCATAGGTCATCAGGTTCAGCGGCAGGGTATCGACGAACAGCAGGACCAGGCCGCTGACCGCCGTGACCAGTATCTCGCCCTGCAACAAGCGGTTGAGCCGTGGCGAGCTGCAGGGGGAAAAGAAATGCTGGGTGAAGTACAGCCCGGCCAGCCCTGCCAGGACCAGGGTCAGGTAGGCCGCCGGCGTCTGCGCGCTATGCCACAAATGCCACCATGGGCCGCTGAGGTTCAGCAGAATCAGGCCGCTGAGCAGCATCAGGCCGTGATACAGGGCCAGCACCAGGGTGGTGCTGGAGCGGGTGTAGAGGAAGCGGATCAGGTTGTGCAGGATGAGCATCACCAAACCGCCGAACAGCATGCCGAACAGCAAGGGCTGAGCCTGGTCGGAGGCTGCTACCGCGGCGGGCTCCAGGCTGATGGCCGGGCGCAGCTGGTGCTCGGAGACCAGGCGCAGGTAAATATCCAGCGGCTGCTGGCGGTTGGGCAGAGGTAAGACATGGTCGCTGCCGCGCAGGGTCGGGCTGGCGTTGCCGGCCTGGGGGCCATGGTGCAGCTGACGGAGCAATTGGTCGCCGTCGAGGGCGTAGAGGTCGAGGCGTGAGAGGTCCGGGGCGAACACCCGCAGCAGTTGTTCCTGGTCGCCAGGCTCCAGCCGGTAGTGCAGCCACAGGGCCTGTTCCGCGGGCGCGGCATCCAGGTCGCCGAGAGCGATGGGGCTGAACTGGCTGCGGTAGCGATCGGAGCGCACATCGCTCAATTGCAGGTTGGCCTGTTCATCGAGCAGAACCGACCAGCCTCCGCCTTGTTCGGCCGAAGCCGGAAGCAGGCAGAGCAAGGTCAGCAAGCTGACGATCAGGGCTGTGGCAATCCGAAGCCGACGCACGACGAAATCCCTTCTTAGCTGATGTGCCGGGTATTAACTATGCGCGGCGCGCCAAGTCGAAGGCAAGGCCTTGGCCAGAGCCTGTCGACGAGCCGAAGGCCGTGGGCGCAGGGCACCACGGCGATTCGGTAATGCTTACTGCTGGTGCTCACCGCGCTCGCGGGCAATGGCCCGGTAGCCGATGTCGGTCCGGTAGAAGCTACCGTTCCAGCTGATTTCCTTGGCCAGGCGGTAAGCCTGCTGCTGAGCGTCGGCAACCGTGCTGCCCATCGCCGTGGCGCAGAGCACGCGGCCACCGTTGGTCACCACTTGGCCATCCTTGAGCGAAGTACCGGCGTGGAACACCTTGCCTTCGATCTTGGCCGCTGCTTCCAGGCCGCTGATCACGTCGCCCTTGGCGTAGTCGCCCGGGTAACCGCCTGCTGCCAGCACCACGCCCAGGCTCGGGCGCGGGTCCCACTGGGCCTCGACCTTGTCCAGGGCCTTGGCGAAGGCGGCCTCGACCAGCAGCACCAGGCTCGACTCCAGGCGCAGCATGACCGGTTGGGTTTCCGGGTCGCCGAAGCGGCAGTTGAACTCGATGACCTTGGGGTTGCCCGCTTTGTCGATCATCAGGCCTGCGTACAGGAAGCCAGTGTAGACGTTGCCTTCCTCGGCCATGCCCCGCACGGTCGGCCAGATCACCTGCTCCATCACACGCTGGTGCACCTCGGCAGTGACCACCGGGGCAGGGGAGTAGGCACCCATGCCGCCAGTGTTCGGGCCGGTGTCCTTGTCGCCGACGCGCTTGTGGTCCTGGCTGGTGGCCATTGGCAGGACGTTCTGGCCGTCGACCATGACGATGAAGCTGGCTTCCTCGCCGTCGAGGAACTCTTCGATCACCACGCGCGAACCCGCGTCGCCGAAGGCGTTGCCGGCCAGCATGTCACGCACGGCGGCTTCGGCTTCTTCCAGGGTCATGGCGACGATCACGCCTTTGCCTGCGGCCAGGCCGTCGGCCTTGATCACGATTGGCGCACCCTTCTCCTTCAGATAGGCCAGGGCAGGCTCGATCTCGGTGAAGTTCTGGTAGTCGGCGGTCGGAATCTTGTGACGGGCGAGGAAGTCCTTGGTGAAGGCCTTGGAGCCTTCGAGCTGGGCCGCGCCCTTGGTCGGGCCGAAGCAGTCCAGCCCACGGCTGCGGAACAGATCGACCACACCGATAACCAGCGGTGCTTCAGGACCGACGATGGTCAGGTCGACGTTCTTCTCGGCGAAATCGGCCAATTGCTCCAGGGCACAGACGTCGATGGCGACGTTCTCGCACTTGGCTTCGATGGCGGTGCCAGCGTTGCCTGGGGCAACGAAGACTTTCTCGACGCGTGGGTCCTGGGCGACTTTCCAGGCCAGGGCGTGCTCACGGCCGCCGCTGCCGATGATCAAAACTTTCATGTCAAAACCTCGAAATCTGTCGAACGAGAGTGGTTGCCTCTCGCTTTGCGAGGTCGCAGTAAAGCAGGTGGATGCAAGGCGAAGCCGGTTCCGATGAGCGTAGTTGCCTTCTGGCAATGAGCATCAGCGGAACCGGCCCCAACGCAGCAGATACCTGCTTCAGTGCGGCCGATTGCCGTAAATCAGTGGCGGAAGTGGCGCATGCCGGTGAAGACCATCGCGATGCCGGCTTCGTCAGCAGCAGCAATCACCTCGGCATCACGCATCGAGCCACCGGGTTGGATCACGGCGCTGATACCCACTTTAGCCGCATTGTCGATGCCATCACGGAACGGGAAGAACGCATCCGATGCCATGACCGCACCCTGAACCTGCAAGCCAGCATGCTCCGCCTTGATGGCGGCGATACGGGCGGAGTTCACGCGGCTCATCTGGCCAGCACCGACACCGATGGTCTGACGCTGCTTGGCGTAGACGATGGCGTTGGACTTGACGAACTTGGCCACTTTCCAGGCAAACACCAGGTCATGGATTTCCTGCTCGGTCGGGGCGCGCTTGGTGACGATCTTCAGGTCATCGGCGGTGATCATGCCGATATCGCGGCTCTGCACCAGCAGGCCACCGTTGACGCGCTTGAAGTCCCAACCGGCGGCGCGCTCGGTAGGCCACTCGCCACACTCCAGCAGACGCACGTTCTGCTTGGCGGCAACCACTTCACGGGCGGCCTGGGAAATTTTCGGCGCGATGATCACTTCGACGAACTGACGGTCGACGATGGCTTTGGCGGTTTCGCCGTCCAGCTCGCGGTTGAAGGCGATGATGCCGCCGAAGGCCGACTCGGTGTCGGTGGCGTAGGCCAGGTCATAGGCCTTGCGGATGCCGCCTTCGTCTTCAGGGACGACGGCCACGCCGCATGGGTTGGCGTGCTTGACGATGACGCAGGCTGGCTTGACGAAGCTCTTCACGCACTCCAGCGCGGCATCGGTGTCGGCCACGTTGTTGAACGACAGCTCCTTACCCTGCAGTTGGAGGGCGGTGGAAACGCTGGCCTCGCCTTTCTTGGCCTCGACGTAGAACGCCGCGCTCTGGTGTGGGTTCTCGCCGTAGCGCATTTCCTGGGCCTTGACGAACTGGCTGTTGAAGGTGCGCGGGAATTCGCTGCGGCCTTCGGTGCTCAGGGTCTCTTTGGCCTGGTCGATGGTGCCCATGTAGTTGGCGATCATGCCGTCGTAGGCGGCGGTGTGTTCGAAGGCCTTGAGCATCAGGTCGAAGCGCTGGGCGTAGGTCAGGCCACCGGCCTTGAGGTTCTCAAGGACGCTGGCGTAGTCGCTGGCGTTGACCACGATGGCCACGTCCTTGTGGTTCTTGGCGGCCGAACGGACCATGGTTGGACCACCGATGTCGATGTTCTCGATGGCGGTTGGCAGGTCACAGCCCGGCTTGGCGATGGTGGCTTCGAACGGGTACAGGTTGACGGCGACCAGGTCGATCGGCTTGATGCCGTGCTCGTTCATGATGGCATCGTCGATGCCGCGGCGGCCCAGGATGCCGCCGTGGATTTTCGGGTGCAGGGTCTTGACCCGGCCATCCATCATTTCGGCGAAGCCGGTGTAGTCGGCCACTTCCACCGCGTTCACGCCGTTGTCCTTGAGCAGCTTGTAGGTGCCGCCGGTGGACAGGATCTCGACACCGAGCTGTTGCAGCTCACGGGCGAATTCGAGGATACCGGTCTTGTCGGAGACGCTGATCAGGGCGCGGCGGACTGGCAGGCGGGTAGTCTGGTCGGTCATTTCGGGTTCCAATAACGCGGTGGAGTCAGCAAAAAAGGCGTCCCTTTGCAGAGGCCGCCTTTTCTGATTGGGATTCTGGCTTTACAACAAGTCGTACTGCTTGAGCTTCTTGCGCAGGGTGCCACGGTTGAGTCCGAGCATCTCGCTGGCCTTGGTCTGGTTGCCCTTGACGTAGTTCATCACGCATTCGAGCAGGGGCGCCTCGACTTCAGAGAGCACCAGGTTGTACACGTCCGTAACGGTAGCGCCTTCCAGGTGGGCGAAGTAGTTGTGCAGCGCCTTCTCGACGCTGTCGCGAAGGGTCTGGCCCTCTTCGCTCGGCGTGTTGAGGTGCTGTTTGAGGTTGGCGTTGTCGCTCACGGGCGTTGTTCCACTCACTAATGTCTCGGTCATCATCGTCATGCGGCCACCCCTTGTCCGTCCTCTGTCTCAAGGCTCTGTCGACGCTCGCTGAAAAAGGCGCGAACGTTGGCGCACTGCGCTTGTGTGTCTTCCAAAGCGTTGAACCGGGAGCGAAACTCCTTGCCACCGGGTCTTGTTGCCAGGTACCAGCCGACGTGCTTGCGGGCGATACGTACGCCCATTACATCGCCATAGAAGGCATGCAGCGCGGCCAGGTGCTCCAGCAGGATGCGTTCCACTTCGTCCAGCGTGGGGGCTGGCAACTGCTGGCCAGTCCTCAGGTAATGCTCGATCTCGCGAAAGATCCAAGGCCGCCCTTGGGCAGCCCGGCCAATCAACAGGCCGTCGACGCCGGTGGCGTCCAACACCGCCCGGGCCTTTTCTGGCGAAGTGATATCGCCGTTGGCGAAAACCGGGATCGACACCGCCTGCTTGATGGCAGCGATGGTGTCGTATTCGGCTTCGCCGGTATACAGGTCGGCGCGTGTGCGGCCATGTACCGCCAGCGCCTGGATGCCGGCCTGCTCGGCGATTTTCGCCACGTTCAGGCCGTTCTTGCTCGCCCGGTCCCAACCCGTGCGAATTTTCAGCGTCACCGGGACATCCACTGCACCGACTACGGCGTGGAGGATCTCGCTGACCAAGGCTTCATCTCTCAATAAAGCAGAGCCTGCGGCTTTGTTGCAGACTTTTTTTGCCGGGCAGCCCATGTTGATGTCGATGATCTGGGCGCCAGCTTCGACGTTGGCCCGGGCCGCCGCTGCCATCATCTGCGCGTCACCCCCGGCGATCTGGACCGAGCGAGGCTCGGGATCGCCTTCATGGATGCGGCGCAGGCTGGACTTGCGGCTGTTCCACAGGCTCATGTCGCTGGTCACCATTTCCGATACCACCATGCCTGCGCCCAAGCGCTTGCAAAGTGTGCGGAAAGGTTGGTCCGTAACCCCGGCCATAGGAGCAAGGATCAGGTTGTTTCGCAGTGTATAAGGGCCGATGCGTACCGCCGACATAGGTGTTCCCTGTTGTGGGGCCGAATCATTGGAGTCCGAAAAAGGGTTGGCATGATACCCGCTCTCGGTGACCGGATAAAGATGGATTTGGATAAAATCTGAACAGCTGCGGCCTTATGCCCGAAGGTTTGCGACAGCAGGCCAGCGCCGGCAAGATGCCGGCCCGACACCGCCGGTCACTCGGGAGAGCGGAAGCTGAGGCTGTAGTTCACGGCCTTGGGGCCCGGGTCGAGAATGTCCAGGGCGATGTGGATCGGGGTCTGGCTGGGCATTTCGCCACGCCCGGCCAGCTCCCCGGAGAGGTACTCGCTGGGCTTGAAGCGACGGCTGGCGATCAACTGGCCGTTGAGGTCGGCAAAGCGCAGCTCCAGCAGCGGGAATGGCTGCGCGAAGGGCGCGCGGTTGTAGATGATCGCATCGACGATCAGTGCACCCTTGAAGTCGGGGTGGCTGCGCACCACAAGGTTGCTGCTCTTGATGCGGGATATGTCGACGCGGGTCGGCACCTCGCAGCCCAGCAGCGGGCAGACTTGCTGGAACCAAGGACGGTACTGGTCCTGGCGGGCCATCTCGTCGAAGTGGTACCAGATGTACTGGAAGGCCAGCAGGCCTGCGGCCACTAGCGTCAGTAGGCCCCACAAAAGACGTTTGCCCCAGTTGGGTCGGGGTTTCTCCCAGTCCAGTTGCAGCGGGTCGTCGACCACATCGACCAGGGGTTCCTTGCGCGCCGGGCGCTCGGCCTTGGCGACCAGGTCGGGTTCGATGCGCTCGCCCGGCACCGGCTCGAACGGTTCGTCGTCACGGGCCGACAGGTGCAGGTCGGTGTCGTCATCGTCACGGGCGCTCAGGCCTTTGACGTGGACTTCATCCTCGGCTACCGAGAGCGGCTCGCTGAAGGTCTCTTGCGGCTCGACCTCGGTGCTTGAGCGCGCTGGCGGTTCGTCGTCGAAATCCAGGTCCAGGGTCGTGCCCAGGGTCGGTTCGGTGCGGTCGCCGGGTTCAGGCTCCCGTTCCAATGGCTCCTGCTCCAGCAAGACGGGGGCAGGCTCGGCCGCAGCTTGGGGTTCGAGCGGTTCAGGTGGTTCGTCGATGGCGTTGCCGAACGGCTCGTCTGCCAGATCGGGCGGGGCGGGCTCGTCACGACGGGCGTGCAGTGCCCTGTCGCTGTTCGGGATGTGTGGCTCTGCCGGTTGGCCACGTCGCTCGAGTCGGGCCAGTTCCTGGTCCAGGTCGAGTGCGTCCAGCGCTTGCGCGGTGGCAGCCCAGTCTTGCGGCTCGGCAGCAGGCTCGCTGACCGGCGGTAGCGGCGCGAGAGCAGGTGCCGCGACAGGCTCTGCTGGCGGTACGGGCGCGCGAGCGGCGCCAGCACGGTTTTGCTCCAACAGTTGCTTGGCCGCATTGAACACCTGCAGGCAGTGGCCGCAACGTACTACGCCGCGCGCCACGCTCAACTGGTGATGGGTGACGCGAAAGCTGGTTTGGCAATGCGGGCACTGGGTGACGAAACTGTCGGTCATGCGGCAATCCGGGAGCTGTGCAGAGACTTATTCTAGGCCTGCCTATCGGCGGCGACCACTGATGCGCACCCAGCCGTCACGGACGACGATCGGGTCCAGCTCGAAGTCGGCGGCGTAGGCAGCGGCCACTTCTTCGCCTTGCTCGGCGAGAATGCCCGACAGGGCCAGCAGGCCACCTGGACGAACCAGGCCAGACAACTGCGGTGCCAGCGAAACCAGCGGGCCGGCCAGAATGTTGGCGACTAACACGTCGGCCTGCATGGCCGGCATGTCTTCAGGCAGGTACAGGGCCAGGCGCTCATCGGCGATGCCGTTGCGCTGGGCGTTGTCGCGCGAGGCCTCCAGGGCCTGTACGTCGATGTCGGTGCCGACCGCTTCACGGGCGCCCAGCAGCAGCGCGGCGATGGCCAGGATGCCCGAGCCACAGCCGAAATCCAGCACCTGGGTGTCTTTGAGCTGTTGGCCATCGAGCCATTCCAGGCACAGGGCGGTGGTCGGGTGGGTGCCGGTACCAAATGCCAGGCCGGGGTCGAGGAGCAGGTTGACCGCGTCTTTCTCGGGCGCCTCGTGCCAGCTTGGCACGATCCACAGGCGCTGGCCGAAGCGCATCGGCTGGAAGTTGTCCATCCAGCTACGCTCCCAGTCCTGGTCCTCGATCACTTCGGCGTGGTGCTCGGGCAACGTATCGCCGGTCAGCAGGCGCAGGTGGGCGAACACATGCTCCGGCTCGGCGTCGGCTTCGAACAGGGCCAGAAGATGGGTGTGCGACCACAGTGGGGTGGTGTTGAGGTCGGGCTCGAAGATCGGTTGATCCTCGGCGTCCATGAACGTCACCGAGACGGCGCCCACTTCGAGCAGGGCGTCTTCGTAGGTTTCGGCTTGTTCCGGGCTGATGGCCAGGCGTACTTGCAGCCAAGGCATGGCGGGCACCTTTGGTAAATCGACAGGGGCAGCCCGAGGCTGCGCGAAGGCTGGCAGTTTACGCGAGTGCGGTGGGTTTGTGGATGACTTGCGGGCTAATCGGCGGCAAGCAGACGCCTACGGATACACACGTGCGCTGTAGGAACCGGCCTGCCGGCGATGGAGTGCAAAGCACTCCTCCAGAATCACTGCTGACGCAGGCTCTCGAGCAACTTGTGCGTCGGATACCCATCCGCCGGCCATCCCAGTCCTTGTTGGGCATTACGAATGGCCTTGCGGGTGTTCGCGCCAATGATGCCGTCGGCATTGCCTGCTTCATGGCCGCTGGCGTTGAGCAGGTTTTGCAGTTCAACGCGCTCGGTCCGGCTCAGCGGCAGGTCTTCCTTCGGCCAGCTGCCGGCGATGAAGCCCCAGCCACTGAAACGGTCCCCCAGCAGGCTCACGGCCAGGGCATAGGACGACGAGTTGTTGTACTTGAGGATCGCGCGGAAGTTGTCCAGGACCAGGAACGCCGGGCCGCGTGCGCCGGCCGGCAGCAGGAGTGCGGCAGACAGCTGGTTGCTGCCCGAAGGCAACTGCGTGCCGGCGGGCAGTTTCACGCCCATCTGCAGCCACTCGTAGACAGGCTTGCGCAGCGCGCCATCAGCTTGCCAGTAATCGAAGCCGGCCGGCAGCTGGACCTCGAAGCCCCACGGTTGGCCGCGTTTCCAGCCCGAGCTCTGCAGGTAGTGAGCGGTGGAGGCCAGGGCGTCGGGGGTGCTGTTCCAGATATCCCGGCGGCCATCGCCGTCGAAATCCACTGCATGGGTGTTGTAGGTGGTCGGGATGAACTGGGTCTGGCCCATGGCACCGGCCCAGGAGCCGCGCATGGCGTCTGGCTGGATGTCGCCGTTCTGCAGGATTTGCAGGGCAGCGATCAGTTGGTCCTGGGCGAACTGTGGGCGGCGGCCTTCATAGGCCAGGGTAGCCAGCGAGCGGATCACCGACTTGTTGCCCTGGAACTGGCCGAAGTTGCTCTCCATGCCCCATACCGAGACCAGCACCTGGCGGTCGACACCATATCGTTGCTCGATGCGGCTCAACAGTTCGGCGTTCTGCTCCAGCAGCTTCTTGCCGTTGCGTACGCGCAGCGGCGACAGGGCACCTTCGAGGTACTCCCATACCGGACGGGTGAATTCAGGTTGGCTGCGGTCAGCCTTGATCACGTCCATGTCTGGCGTCACGCCAAGGAATGCACGGTCGAAGGTGTTGGCCGCAATACCGGCTTGCAGGGCTTGCTGGCGGAAACCGGCCTGCCACTGGGCGAAGGTTTGCAGAGGCTGGATTTCAGTGCTGACGTCAGGCGTTGCGGTAGGCAGCGTGACTACCGGGGCGGGCTGGGCGGGTGCCAGCGGCAGGGCGTCGGCGGCGGTGGGTTTCTCCGCGCAGGCGACGAGCAGGATGAGGCTGGATGCCACGATCAGTTGGCGGGTTTTCCAGCGAGGGCGAAGACTGAGAAGCATGCACAGATCCAGAATTGCAGGTCAGGTGCCGACCATACCATGCCTGCGCTCGCGATGCTTTCATGCTGCCAAAAAGTACGAAGCCTCCCAATCTCTCGATTGGAAGGCTTCGCGGCGGTAGCTGCCTTTGCCCTTGTTCGGTCGTTCTTGTCGGCATCGGAACAGGGGCTGGGCGACGATGGACTTGGCCTTGTTGGGCCCGTGCTTTTTCGGCTTTTTGCTCATGGTGCAATTCCCGTTGGGGTGGGTGTCGGGGCGCACTGTAGGCCTGTGGGCAGGGTGAGGCCAATTGATTGTGTTTATGGTCCGGCGGCCTATCGCCGTGGTTCGTCGTCGCGGCAATCTGGTACCTGGCGGGTGTGCAGGAGCTGCGTGTCGGCCAAGAGGCTCATTCGGGGGGCAGGACCAGACGCTGTCCGGCCATCAACAGCGATAGCCTGGCAAGCCCCGTCCAAGGCGAGCCCTCGGCCTGGCCCTTGATCTGCGCGTCGATACGCTGGGCGTCCTGCAGCAATTGCGCCCAACGCTGCGCGGAGAGACGCTGCAGGGCCTTGCTGACCAAGGGGCGGCGTTTGTCCCACACGGGCGGTCGCGCCTGGCTGAAGGCCTTGTCCAGCGGCACGCCTTGGCTGAACTGCTGCGCCAGGCCCGCCAGCAACCGCAACTCGCGGGCCAGCGCCCAGAGGATCACGGGTGGCTCGACACCTTCGCCACGCAGGCCTTCGAGCATGCGCAGGGCGTGGGCTGCCTCGCCATTGAGAATGGCATCGACCAACCCGAATACGTCGAAGCGGGCGCTGTCGGCAACTGCCGCCTGCACGGTTTCGACGGTGATCTGGTTGCCTTCGGCGAGCAGTTTGAGCTTTTCGATTTCCTGGGCGGCGGCCAGCAGGTTGCCCTCGACCCGTGCGGCGATCAGGTCGACGGCATCGCGCTGCGCCGACAGGCCAGCCTGGGACAGGCGCTGATTGATCCACTGTGGCAGTTGCTGAGTATCCACCGGCCAGATCTGGATGAACTGGCAGTGGGGCCCTTCGATCAGCGCCTTGCCCCATTTGGTCTTCTGCGCGCTGCCGTCCAGCTTGGGCAGGCTGATCAGCAGCAGGGTGTCCTCGGCAGGTTTGGCGCAGTACTCCATCAGCGCGCTGGCGCCCTTGTCGCCGGGCTTGCCCGAGGGCAGGCGCAACTCCAGCAGGCGGCGCTGGGCGAACAGGGAGAGGCTGGCGCCCGCTTGGAGCAGGGTGCCCCAGTCGAAGTTGGCGTCGGCACTGAACACCTGGCGTTCGTCGAAGCCTTGCTGACGGGCTGCGGTACGGATGGCATCGGCGGCCTCCTGGCACAGCAGCGGATCGTCACCGCTGACCACGTAGACCGGCGCCAGGGCACCTTGCAGGTGCTTGTTGAGTTGGGCGGGGGAGAGCTTCATGGGAAACAGGCGGGGCACCCTGGGGCGCCCCGCACGGGCTTAGTTGCCCGGAACTTCCAGGGGCGATTGCTGTGGCGTCTCGGCCTGCTGGCGGCGAGCGGCCTCCAGTGCGGCGGCTTCTGCCTTGGCGCGTTCGTCGGCTTCCTGCTGCAACTGGTCAAGCTGCGTCGGCGTCAGCATCTGCAGGCGCACGACCATGGCTTGCACCAGGTCGCGACGCATCTCGGTGCGGGCCTGTTCGGCTTCCTGGTCGGAACCTGTGATGTTGGAACCGTCGTGGATGTAGATCTTGCGGACTTCCAGCTTGTCGCTGAGCAGTTCGAGGTTGTTCAGGCCCAGGATGCTGTAGTCCAGCTCGGTGGTCAGCTCGTATTCGGCCGAGCGGTTGCCACCGCTGTAGGTCGCGGCGCGCTGGCTTTCTTTCTCGTTGGTCAGCACCAAGCGGTAGGGTGCGCCTGCGTGAACGTTGACGCCACTGCGCTGCAGCACTTCGCGCAGCTGGGTCACGGTCTCGCCGTAGGCGTTGCGCGCGCTGACGTCCATCTCTTTGACGCTCAGCTCGGTGGTACCGGTGCCGCGCAGCTGGAAACCACAGGCGCTGAGCACGACGGCCAGGCCTATTACCAGCAGATTGCGTTTGATCATGTTGTTGCTCCCTTGTGAGCCGATTCCGCCCGCCCGCATAGGCTGCGGGCGGGCGTTGCCATCAGTTGGCGACGATGTTGACCAGCTTGCCCGGTACCACGATGACCTTGCGGATGGTCAGGCCGTCGGTGAAGCGCAGGACGTTCTCGTTGCTGCGGGCTGCGGCTTCGATCTCCTCGCGGCTTGCGGCGGCCGGCATTTCCACCTGGCCACGCAGCTTGCCGTTGACCTGGACGACCAGGGTCACGGTGTCCTGCACCAGTGCGCTTTCATCGACAACTGGCCAGCTGGCGTCGATCACGGCCTGGTCATGGCCCAGTGCCTTCCACAGCTCATGGGAGATGTGCGGGGTGATCGGGGCCAGCAGCAGGGTCACGGCTTCCAGGCCTTCCTGCAGCAGGGCGCGGTCCTGTTCGGTGGCCTGCGGGGCTTTTTCCAGTACGTTCATCACGGTCATCACCTGGGCGATGGCGGTGTTGAACTTGTGGAACTGGCCGACATCATTGCTGGCCTGCTTGATCGCAGCGTGGATGGCTCGGCGAATGACCTTCTGCGCGTCGTCCAGGGCGGCGACATCCAGCTTGCCCGGCAGACCCTGGGTAACGTGGGCCTGGGCCAGACGCCAGACACGGCGCAGGAAGCGGCTTGCGCCTTCGACGCCGGAGTCGGACCACTCCAGGCTCATGTCGGGCGGCGAGGCGAACATCATGAACAGGCGGCAGGTGTCGGCGCCGTAGGCTTCGATCATCGACTGCGGGTCGACGCCGTTGTTCTTCGACTTCGACATCTTCTCGGTGCCGCCGATTTCAACCGGCAGGCCATCGGTCTTCAGGCGAGCGCCGATGATCTTGGCCTTGGCATCACGCTCGACTTCGACGTCGGCCGGGTTGAACCAGTCCTTGCCGCCGTTGCTGGCAACGCGGTAGTAGGTCTCGGCGACCACCATGCCTTGGGTCAGCAGGTTCTTGAACGGTTCGTTGGAGGTGACCAGGCCTTCGTCGCGCATCAGCTTGTGGAAGAAGCGCGCGTACAGCAGGTGCAGGATCGCGTGCTCGATACCGCCGATGTACTGATCGACTGGCAGCCAATGGTTGGCCGCTTTCGGGTCGACCAGGCCCTTGTCGTAGTTGGGCGATGCGTAGCGGGCGAAGTACCAGGAGGACTCGACGAAGGTGTCCATGGTGTCGGTTTCGCGCTTCGCTGCGGTGCCGCATTTCGGGCAGGTGCACGCATAGAACTCGGGCATGCGCGCCAGCGGCGAACCAGCGCCGTCCGGTACCACGTTCTCCGGCAGGACGACCGGCAGTTGGTCTTCTGGTACTGGCACGTCGCCACAGGATGGGCAGTGGATGATCGGGATCGGGCAGCCCCAGTAGCGCTGGCGGCTGATACCCCAGTCGCGCAGGCGGAACTGAGTGCGCGATTTGCCCAGCTCCTTGCGGATCAGGGCTGCTTCGATGGCGTCGAATGCGCCCGCGAAGTCCAGGCCGTCGAACTCGCCGGAGTTGATCAGCTGGCCGTGTTCGCCATAGGCCGCCTGCCATTCGCTGCCGACTTCGTCGCCAGCGCTGGTGCGTACCACTGCCTTGACTGGCAGGTTGTACTTGTGGGCGAACTCGAAGTCGCGCTCATCGTGGGCTGGAACAGCCATTACAGCGCCGTCGCCGTAATGCATCAGCACGTAGTTGGCGACCCAGACCGGCAGCTTCTCGCCGGTCAGCGGGTGCTCGACCAGCAGGGAAGTGGCCATGCCTTTCTTCTCCTGGGTGGCCATGTCGGCTTCGGCAACGCTGCCGCTCTTGCATTCGTCGATGAATGCCTGCAGCGCCGGGTTGCCCTGGGCGGCCTGGGTGGCCAGCGGGTGCTCGGCGGCGACGGCGACATAGGTGGCGCCCATCAGGGTGTCCGGACGGGTGGTGAAGACCTTCAGGGTACCTTCGTGGCCGATGCTCGCCTGGTCGTAGGGGAACTGTACTTCCATGCCGCGCGACTTGCCGATCCAGTTGCGTTGCATGGTCTTGACCTGTTCAGGCCAGCCCGGCAGCTCGTCGAGGCTTTCCAGCAGCTCGTCGGCGTAGTCGGTGATGCGGAAGTAGTACATCGGGATTTCGCGCTTCTCGATCAGCGCGCCCGAACGCCAGCCACGGCCATCGATGACCTGTTCGTTGGCCAGTACGGTCTGGTCAGCCGGGTCCCAGTTCACGGTACCGTTCTTGCGGTAGATGATGCCTTTCTCGAACAGGCGGGTGAACAGCCACTGCTCCCAGCGATAGTAGTCGGGTTTGCAGGTGGTGACCTCACGTGCCCAGTCGATGGCCAGGCCCAGGCTCTTGAGCTGGGTCTTCATGTAGTCGATGTTTTCGTACGTCCACTTGGCCGGCGCGACGTTGTTCTTCATCGCGGCGTTTTCCGCGGGCATGCCGAAAGCATCCCAGCCCATCGGTTGCAGGACGTTCTTGCCCAGCATGCGCTGGTAGCGGGCAATCACGTCGCCGATGGTGTAGTTGCGAACGTGGCCCATGTGTAGCTTGCCGCTCGGGTACGGGAACATCGATAGGCAATAGTAGGTGTCTTTGCCTGGCTGTTCGGTAACAGCGAACGATTGTTGCTCGTCCCAGAACTTCTGGGCGGCGGCTTCGATATCACGGGGCGTGTATTGTTCGTGCATGGCTACTTTTGGCTGAGAGAGAAGAGACCTTGTTCCAGGCAGCGGAACCTCGCTGCGTCCGGCACTCCGGTGTCGTGAGCGTGAACGCCGTAGCATACAGCAGCGCCGCACATCGTGGGAAACCCTGATTGCGAACGTCCGCTGGTCGCAGGGGTCGGCTGCTTTTTACAGTGACGCTAAGCTCATGGTTGGGGGGAGATATTCTTATCTTCAATGAGGTGAACGGATGGGAGAGACGCAGCTACCCGCAATCAAACCGGAGCTTTACGAACGCCTGATCGACCGTCTTGGGCTGGCGCTGGAAGTTGCCAGGACCTCGGTACGATTGCGCGACGAGATGCCCGCCGAGCTGGAACTGCGCGGCTTGAGCCATGCAGAGTTCGAAGTGATCAAGGCCTACCTGGAGTCGCTCCCGGAACGCCGAAATGCCTGCGTTGGCGCATACCCGCAAGCGGAGCCGGCCTCGGCAAAGATCATCTGGCTCAAGGACAAGCGACGCTCCACCGGCACGGCAAGATCCAGGACGCTGCCAAATCGTTAGCCGTTCAGGATTAAAGGCGCAGGCCATCGTGCGCCGGTGCTTCGATATACACCCTATGATCGGCGTCGGTCGCACTCTTGTTGCCCGACGCCGATCCTCTTAGGCTGCACGCCTTCCATGGAGGTGTGCCAATGCCGATTCGATTCTTCATCAAACAATGGTTGATGCCACCCGGCATCCTGTTCCTGCTCTTGCTGGCTGCCTGGTGGCTGCGTGCCAGGCGCCCGCGCCTAGCGGCGTTGTGCTTTGCTGTCGGGCTCGGAGGCTTGTGGTTGATGAGCCTGCCTGCGGTGGTGCAGGAGTCGGCGCGTTTGCTGGAGACCGAACCGCCTCTGGCTGTTGGTGAATGGGCGGGCCTGGCGAGCCGGGCCGATGCCATCGTGGTACTGGGGGCCGGGCGTGAACGGGGCGATCCGGCCTGGGGCGGTGGCGACCAGCCCAGCGCCTTGGCGCTGGAGCGCATGCGCTTTGCGGCGCGTCTGGCCAAGGCCTCTGGCCTGCCGGTGCTGACCAGCGGCGGCTTGCACTACGGCACGCCGCCGAGTGAGGCGCAGTTGATGGCCGACCGGTTGCAGGAGGACTTTGCCGTTGGCGTCAAATGGAAGGAAGAAGCCAGCCGTACGACCTGGGAGAATGCCCAGCTCAGCGCCCGGCTGCTTCAGCCTTTGGGTATTCGCCGGGTAGTGCTGGTGACGCAGGCATGGCACATGCAGCGCTCGCGCTGGAGCTTCGAGCAGGCGGGCTTCGAGGTGGTGGTGGCGCCGATGGGATTTCTTGGGCGTGATCATGCGCGGCCGTTTGGCGGGTTGCTGCCGGAGAGCCGGGCGGTGTGGCAAAGCGGGCAGTTGCTCAATGAGGCGGTGGGGTTGCTAGGGTATCGGTTGTTCTATTGAGATGGCCGTTCACCGGCAAACCGGCTCCAGCAGTGCCCCGCACGATCTCGGCTCTTGCCCAGGGCTGTTGTTTCCAAGCCCCGAAGTTCTTGGATGGGCGCGGCCATGCGACGCGAAAGGGCTGCGCTGCAGCCCTCGCCTGTCCCGTGTCGTCAAACGGTCTTCGCGATCCGCCCGGCTGCCAACGCCCAACCCAGCAACAGCGCACAGACGATCGCCAGCGGCCACGAGCGCCATTGCAGATAAGGTGTCAGTTGCTGCATGGGCACCACCTCGCCATACAGGATCGCCTGCTGGAATTGCGGTATTTGCGCGGTGATCTTGCCGAATGGGTCGATCAGCGCGGTGACCCCGTTGTTGGTGGCCCGGATCATCCAGCGGCCAGCTTCCAGGGCACGCATCTGCGCCATCTGCAGATGCTGCAGCGGGCCGATCGAGGTGCCGAACCAGGTGTCGTTGCTGATGGTCAGCAACAGGTCGCTGCGGGCAGCCAGGCCGGCGGCGAATTCCGGGTAAACGACTTCGTAGCAGATGTACGGCGCAATCTGGTAGCCCTTGGCTTGCAGTAGCGGCTGGTCTTCAGGTCCCCGGGCGAAGTCGGACATTGGCAGGTTGAAGAACTCGATCAGCCCCCGAAGCATGTCCTGCAGTGGCACGTATTCGCCGAACGGCACCAGCTTTTGCTTCAGATACGTGCCATCGCCCTCACCGGTGACGGTGATACCGTTGTAGTAGCGGCGCTGGTGGTGCACCACTTGCCGCACAGGTAGGCCGGTGATCAGCGCAGAATGCCGCTCGGCGGCAAAACGCCCCATCACGTCGATGTAGCCCTGCGCCTGGTCCTTGAGCACCGGTACGGCTGTCTCGGGCCAGACCAGCAGGTCCACGGGCTTGGAGGTGAAGCTCATGTCGCGGTACAGCGCCAGCTGTGCGTCGATATGGGCGGGGTCCCACTTCAGGTCCTGCTCGACGTTGCCTTGCACGGCAGCGACCTTGAGCGGGTCGCCGACCGGGGTGGTCCAGGCGTGGCCCTTGAGCGCAAGGCCCAGGCCCCAGGGTGCCAGCAGCAGCACGATGCCGACCGCCAGGAATGACGGGCGTGCCCGCAGACGCGGCAGGTTGCACAGCAGCGCAGCGCTCATGGCCAGAACGAAGGACACCAGCCACACGCCACCCAGCGGGGCAAGCCCGGCCAGCGGACCGTCCAGCTGGCTATAGCCTGCGTATAGCCACGGGAAACCGGTCAGGAACCAGCCTCGGAAGGCCTCTTGCAACAACCACAGCGCAGCAAAGCACAACGCATCGGCCAGGGGCGCTTCATTGCGCCGTAGCCAGCGCGCCCACAGCCATGTGGGCAAGGCGAAGAACCAGGCAAGCGCCGCGAAGAACGCCAGCAGCAGCAGAGTCGCCAGCAGCGGAGAAGCACCGCCATAGGTGTTCATGCTGACGTAGATCCACCAGGTGCCGGCACCGTACAGGCCGAAGCCGAAGCACCAACCGCGGCCCATGGCCTGGCGCGGGCTGAGCTCGCGCAGGCCGAGGTAGAGCAGGGCGATGGACACCAGGGCCAGCGGCCAGATGTCGAATGGCGCCAAGGCCAGGAGAGTGGAGGCGCCGGCCGCCATGGCCAGCAGGTTACCGGGCCAGCCGGGGCGGGTGATCCAACGCATGTTTGTCCTTAGCGGGTGATCGGTGTCAGGCGCAGCAAGTGTATCCGCCGGCTATCGGCGTTGAGAATACGGAATCTGTAGGAACCGATCTCGGTAGTCTCGTTGCGCTTTGGCAGGTGGCCAAAGGCGCTCATCACCAGGCCGCCGACCGTGTCGAACTCGTCGTCCGAGAACTCGCTGTCGAAGAACTCGTTGAAGTTGTCGATCGGTGTCAGTGCCTTGACCAGGAAGTCGCCGCTTGGCAGTGGCTTGATGTAGCTGTCTTCCTCGACATCGTGTTCGTCTTCGATGTCGCCGACGATCTGCTCGAGCACGTCCTCGATGGTCACCAGGCCCGCCACACCACCATATTCGTCGATGACGATGGCCATGTGGTTGTGATTGGCGCGGAATTCACGCAGCAGCACGTTCAGGCGCTTGGATTCCGGCACGAAGGTGGCGGGGCGCAGCAGGTCCTTGATGTTGAAACTGTCGCCGTTCTCTTTGAGGATCAGCGGCAGCAGGTCCTTGGCCAGCAAGATCCCGAGCACATCGTCATGGCTTTCGCCGATCACCGGATAGCGCGAGTGGGCGGCGTCGATCACCGCAGGCAGGAACTCACGTGGCGACTGGGTAGCCTTGATGCTGATCATCTGCGAGCGTGGCACCATGATGTCGCGCACCTGCAGGTCCGCGACCTGGATGGCACCTTCGACGATGGTCAGCGCTTCGCTGTCGAGCAGCTTGTTCTGATGGGCTTCACGCAGCAGCTCGAGGAGCTCCTGGCGGTTTTTCGGCTCATGGGCAAAAGCCTGGGTCAGTTTACCCAGCCAGGACTTCTGCCCGTTGCTCGATCGATCTTCGCTCATGGCGGTTCTCGTGATCCTTGCAGTATCAGTGTGTGATTGATTCGTTTTCATCGTCGGCATATGGGTCGGGGTGACCCAGTTCTGCCAGCAATTCCCGTTCCAGCGCTTCCATTTCCTCGGCCTCATCGTCTTCGATGTGGTCATAGCCGAGCAGGTGCAGGCAGCCGTGGATGACCAGGTGCGCCCAGTGAGCCTCCAGGGACTTGCCCTGTTCGGCGGCCTCGCGCTCGACCACTGGCACGCAAATGACCAGGTCGCCCAGTAGCGGGATATCCAGCAGGTCGTCCGGCACGTCGGCTGGGAACGACAACACATTGGTTGCGTAGTCCTTGTGCCGGTAGGTGTGGTTGAGTTCGCGGCCTTCGGTTTCGTCGACCAGGCGAATGGTCATTTCCGAGTCGGCGCTGCGCTGGCGCAAGGCCAGTTCGCACCAGCGGCGGAAGGCGGCGTCATCCGGGGCGGCAGCGTCCGTGGCCCGTTGCAGGTCGAGTTCAAGCATCTTTGCCGGGAACCTCGGGTTTTGCCTGACGGGCGTCGAAACGGTCGTAAGCCTCGACGATGCGCTGCACCAGTGGGTGACGAACCACGTCTTTGGGTTGGAAGTGGGTAAAGCTGATGCCCGGAACGTCCTTGAGCACCTCGATGACGTGGGCCAGGCCCGACTTGGTGCCGCGTGGCAGGTCGACCTGGGTGATGTCACCGGTGATCACCGCCGTCGAGCCGAAGCCGATTCGGGTGAGGAACATCTTCATCTGTTCGAGCGTGGTGTTCTGGCTCTCGTCGAGGATGATGAAGCTGTTGTTCAGTGTGCGGCCACGCATGTAGGCGAGGGGGGCGATCTCGATCACCTGGCGCTCGATGAGCTTGGCCACATGCTCGAAGCCCAGCATCTCGTAGAGCGCGTCATAGAGCGGGCGCAGGTACGGGTCGATCTTCTGCGCAAGGTCGCCTGGCAGAAAACCGAGCTTCTCGCCGGCCTCGACGGCCGGACGCACCAGCAGGATGCGACGCACTTGCTCGCGTTCCAGGGCGTCCACGGCGCAGGCCACGGCCAGGTAGGTCTTGCCGGTACCGGCCGGGCCGATGCCGAAGTTGATGTCGTTGGCCAGGATTTCCTTGACGTAGCGCTGCTGGTTGACCCCGCGCGGGCGAATGTTGCCCTTGCGTGTACGCAACGAAACGCTCACCTCATTGACCGCCGGGTTGTCGATGTTCTCGACCGTGGACTCCTGCAGGTACAGGTGGACGGTTTCCGGCGACAGGTCGGAGGATTTGGCCTCGCGATAGAGACGTCGCAGCAGTTGCTCGGCAGCGGAGGTCGTCTTGGGTTCGCCGATCAGCTCGAATTGGTTGCCGCGGTTGCGGATTTCGATGGCCAGGCGTTGTTCGATCAGGCGCAGGTGCTCGTCGAACTGGCCGCACAGGTTGGCGAAACGGTGGGCCTCGAAAGGTTCGAGGATGAAACGATGGGGTTCTATGGGTGCGTTCAAGGTCGTTTTTTAGCCGCTCGACGGCAATGAATGTGATCTCAAGAATAACCCTTCGATGGCAGTGGCGAAAGCACTGAAACGATCAAGGGTTGGCACAAGCTATGTACTGCCCGTTCCGGCCTTGTCGCCGGCGAGCCGGCTCCGGCCGGAAGTGCGGGACTCGTGCTGGCTGGAACCGGCGGCACAGATCGATCTGCCTCTCTGCTATGATGCCCGCCTTTTCTTACGCATGTGTTATCTCCGCAAACATGAGCAAACGCGAACCCGCCATCTATAAAGTCATTTTCCTGAATCAGGGCCAGGTCTTCGAAATGTATGCCAAGCAGATCTACCAGAGCGATCTGTGGGGCTTTCTCGAAATCGAGGAGTTTGTCTTCGGCGAGCGCACCCAAGTGGTGGTCGACCCGAGCGAAGAGAAGCTCAAGAACCAGTTCGAAGGGGTGATCCGCAGCTTCGTGCCGATGCACTCGATCGTGCGTATCGACGAAGTGGAGCGTCTGGGAACGGCCAAGATCAGCGAAGCCAAGGGGGGTGGCAATGTAATGCCATTCCCGATGCCGATGCCGGAGAAGTAAGGCGTTTCAGGGAAGTGGCGAGAACGGCGTGCGCCCTTCGGCGTTCTGTAGTTCAAGCAGGTACTTGCGGAAGATCTGGCCGAGCACCTGGGTGGCATGCTCCAGCTCGTCACGGGGCATCTGCTCGGTCACTTCATCGGCCATGTCCAGTGCATCCTCGGCACCGTTGACCGCGGCCATCTTCAGCAGGATGTAGGCCTGCACGTTATTGGCCTTGACCCCTTCGCCATGGAAGAACATGGCGCCCAGGCGGTATTGGGCTTCGGCGTGACCTTGCAGCGAAGCTTTCTCGAACCAGTCCAGGGCCTTTTTCAGGTCCTTTGGCGTTTGCGTGTAGTAATACTCGCCCAGTTCGAACTGCGCTTGGGCGTCCCCGGTCGCCGCCGTCTGCTCACAGGCCTTCAAGGCATTGTGCAGGTCTTCTGGCTGAACGTTCAAAGTGCAGCGGCCCGT
This sequence comes from Pseudomonas sp. NyZ480, assembly GCF_029537255.1. NCBI lineage: Bacteria > Pseudomonadati > Pseudomonadota > Gammaproteobacteria > Pseudomonadales > Pseudomonadaceae > Pseudomonas > Pseudomonas sp. NyZ480. The sequence goes on from NZ_CP120626.1 coordinate 693,698, forward strand.
CGCTGGAATCAGCAACGAGTTACCGCCCTCCGCCAGGGCCAGCAGGGGCTGAAGAAGCAACAGGCAGCCCATGGTCAGGGCGCGGCCGGTGCGGTTCATGGGGATCGACTTACCTCTGCAAAGCTACGGCCAATGTCTCTGGTGGCACATTATGGGATAAGCAGCGCCAACCTTACAAAGTTTTACGCGAATTTCTGTTTGGTTGGGGAAGTCAGTGCGTGTTGCAGGCTCTTTTATTACCCGCCCCCACAGGTATTGCACAGGTTACCAGGCCTGTGAAGTACCTGCAGGAGCCGGCGGCCGGCGATCAGGGAGCTTACTTGAGCTTGGCGAAAGCGCGCTCGGCCGCATCCAGGGTGATCTGCAGCTCTTTCTCGCCGTGGGCGATCGAGGTGAAGCCGGCCTCGAACGCGCTTGGGGCCAGGTATACGCCACCTTCGAGCATCAGGTGGAAGAAGCGCTTGAAGCGCTCGGCGTCGCTGGCCATCACGTCGTCGAAGGTGACGATGTCGTCGGCGCCACTGAAGTACAGGCCGAACATGGCCCCCGCCTGGGTCGTGACGAACGGAATGCTGGCAGCATCGGCGCGCTGCTGCAGGCCATCGAGCATGCGGCTGGTGAAGGCGCTCAGTTCATCGTGGAAGCCCGGGCGGCTGATCAGTTTCAGGGTGGTCAGGCCGGCCGCCATGGCCAGTGGGTTACCCGACAGCGTGCCCGCCTGGTAGACAGGGCCCAGCGGGGCGATGCAGCCCATGATTTCGCGTTTGCCACCGAAGCAGCCGACGGGCATGCCGCCACCGACGATCTTGCCGAAGGTCGACAGGTCCGGCTTGATGCCGTAATGGCCCTGTGCGCCACCGAGGGAGACGCGGAAACCGGTCATCACTTCGTCGAAGATCAACACCACGCCGTGCTTGTCGCACTGCTCACGCAGGCCTTCGAGGAAGCCTGGAGCCGGTGGTACGCAGTTCATGTTGCCGGCCACCGGCTCGACGATGATGCAGGCGACGGTCTGACCGACTTCGGAAAGGGTCTTCTCCACCGCAGCGATATCGTTGAACGGCAGGGTCAGGGTGTGCTTGGCGAAGTCCGCCGGGACGCCGGCGGAGCTAGGCACGCCCTGAGTCAGCAAACCAGAGCCGGCCTTGACCAGCAGGCTGTCGGAGTGGCCATGGTAGCAGCCCTCGAACTTGATGATGGCGTCGCGGCCAGTGTAACCACGGGCCAGACGAATGGCGCTCATGGTCGCTTCGGTGCCCGAGCTGACCATGCGCACCATTTCCATGGACGGCACGATCGAGCAGACCAGGTCGGCCATTTCGGTTTCCATGGCGGTCGGTGCGCCATAGGACAGGCCGTGTTCGAGCTGCTTGCGTACCGATTCGAGTACGTCCGGGTGGCCGTGGCCGAGGATCATCGGGCCCCAGGAGCCGACATAGTCGACGTAGCGCTTGTCGTCCTCGTCAACCACGTAGGCGCCTTCGGCGTGCTTGAAGAACAGTGGCGTGCCGCCGACGCTCTTGAAGGCACGGACCGGCGAGTTGACGCCGCCGGGGATGTGCTTCTGGGCTTGGGCGAACAGGGATTCGGAACGGGACATGGAGTTATCTCTCGAAATCAGGAAGCGAACAGGGCGTTGAAGGCGCGGGCGCGGCGGGTAACTTCCTGCGCGCTGTCGGCACCGAACAAGCCATGGATCACCGCCAGCAGGTCTGCACCATGGGCGACCAGCGGGGCGGCGTTGTCGAGGGTGATTCCGCCGATCACGGCGATCGGCAGCTTGACCTGGGCACGGGCCTGTTCCAGCAGCTCTACGCTGGCGGCCGGCGCACCGGGCTTGGTCACCGAGTTGAAGAAGCGCCCGAAGGCCACATAGCTGGCGCCTTCGTTGGCCGCTTGTCTGGCCAGGTCGAGCTGGGCGTGGCAGGTCGAGCCGATGATGGCATGGCGGCCCAGCAGGGCGCGGGCGGGTGTCAGTGGGCCATCGGTTTGGCCCAGGTGCACGCCGACGCCCAGGCGCGCGGCCAGTTCGGCATCGTCGTTGATGATCAGCTGGGTGCCGTAGCGCTCGCAGAGCTGCTTCAGCGCCTCTGCTTCGCGCAGGCGGCGGGCGGCATCGTCGCTTTTGTCACGGTATTGCAGCAGGCACACGCCGCCTTCAAGGGCTGCCTCGACGTGGGACAGGAAACGGCCGGCGAGCAGCTGGCTGTCGGTGATCGCGTACAGACCGCGTAGCTTCATCGGAAAGCCTCGTATCAGGAACAGAAGTCCAAGGGCAGACGGCGCGGGACGAACTGGCCTTTGCCCAGTTGTTCGGCATCGCGCAGGGTTCGCCAGGTGTAGTCCAGGGCACTGCGTACGGCGCTCTGGAGCTGCTCGCCAAGTGCCAGGCGACCGGCTAGGGCACTGGCCAGCGTGCAGCCCGAACCATGGTAGCTGCCGGGCAGGCGTTGGCAGGTCCAGGTGTGGCTCTGGCCGTCGCGGCTGTACAGGCGGTTATGGATTTCGTCTTCGTCACCGTGGCCACCGGTGATCAGCAGGTGTTTACAGAACGGCAACAGTTTTTCGGCACACTCGTCGGCGCTGCCGTCGGGCAGTTCGGCCAGAATGCGTGCTTCGGGTAGGTTTGGCGTGGCGATGGTGGCACGCGGCAGCAGGCGTTCGCGCAGGGCATAGCCGACCTCGTCCTTGCCCAGGCGGCCGCCGCCACCCGCGCGCAGCACGGGGTCGCAGACCAGCGGGAGGTGAGGGTGGGCGCTGAGCAGTTCGGCAACGGTGTCGACCATTTCAATCGACCCGAGCATGCCAAGCTTGACCGCAGCGACATCGGAGTCGGCCAGCACGGCGTTGGCCTGTGCCAGTACCCATTCGCGGTCGAGCACGCGGAAATCGGTAACGTTGACGGTATCCTGGACGGTCAGGGCTGTTACCGCGGGCGCGGCGTGACAGCCTTGGGCGATCAGGGCTTCGATATCTGCCTGCAGGCCGGCACCGCCACTGGGGTCGTGGCCGGAGAGACAGAGGACAACGGGGCGGGAGCTGTAGGTATTCATGGTCGGCGAGCTTACCACCAATCCCATTTGCGCGGATCGTCCTACAAACGCTATTTGTTGATCAATCGGTCAAATTATTGGTTTCGGATGTCTGCAAGCCATTGATCTAGAGCGGTTTCTTTAAAATATGAAGTGGCCCAATGCTATCGTTGAAGGCTATGCTAGAGTGCTCGGATAATTCGACTAACGGGTACTGCCGGGGTACGTCGTCTCAAAGGGATGGGGGGCAACCACGACGCGACCGGACAGGCCATGCTGGGGCTGTATGCGCTATTTGCTGATTGTGCTTCTGGGCTGGCTGCCCGTGCTGGCCGGTGCGGTCGAAATAACCGACGCGACCCGGCATCTCCCGCTTGGCAGGGTCATGCAGGTCTACGAGGACCGCGACGGCAGCGCCAGTATCGCTCAGGTCAGCGCACCTGCGTTCGCCAGCCGTTTCCGCCAGCATGGTCAGGACGTGCTCAATGCTGGTTACTCGACGTCGGTGTTCTGGCTCAAGTTCGACCTGCGTTACGCCGCTGCCCCGGGTGCGGCGCCGCGTCAGTGGCTTCTTGAACTGGCCTACCCGCCATTGGACCATCTCGAACTGTATCTGCCTGACGCCAGCGGAGCCTACCGCCTGGCCCAGCGTACCGGCGACGCGCTGCCTTACCACAGCCGGCAGATACGGCAGAACAACTACCTCTTCGAACTGCCCTTGCGCCCGGGCCAGGCGGTCACGGCCTATCTGCGCCTGCACAGCCAGGGCTCGGTCCAGGCCCCCTTGGCGCTGTGGTCGGCCGAAGCCTACATCGAAGAGCAACCTGCGCGTTTGTACGTGCTAGGGATCATCTACGGCGTTTTGCTGGTGATGCTGGTGTACAACCTGTTCATCTACCTGAGCGTTCGCGACGTCAGCTACCTCTATTACATTGCCTATATTGCGTCGTTCGGCTTGTATCAGGTATCGGTCAATGGCGCGGGCGTAGCCTACTTCTGGCCCGACAGCCCCTGGTGGGCGAATGCGGCGACGCCGATGTTCATTGGCGCTGCCGGCTTGTTCGGGTGCCAGTTCGCCCGGCATTTCCTGCAGCTGAGCAGTATTGCCCGTGGTTTCGACCGGCTGTTGCAACTGTTGATGCTGGGCGGTGCGCTGGTCATGGTGCTGGCAGTGAGCATGCCCTATGGCGTCGCCTTGCGCATGGCCACCTTGCTGGCGCTGGCGTTCACCGTGAGCATTTTCGCGGCGGGGCTTTATGCCTGGTGGCATGGCCTACGGGTGGCGCGCTGGTTCATCATCGCCTGGTCGGCGTTCCTGCTCGGCGGCCTGGTCAACACCCTGATGGTGCTGGGCTATCTGCCGAATGTGTTCCTCACCATGTACGCCAGCCAGCTCGGCTCGGCCCTCGAGGTGGCGCTGCTGTCCTTGGCCCTGGCCGACCGGATCAACAGCCTGCGCGAGCAGCAGGCCAGCACGTTACGCGACACGGGGCGGACGTTGGAGCAATTGAACCAGCAACTGGCACGCAGTAACCGCCTGAAGGACGAGTTCCTGGCCACTGTGACCCACGAACTGCGCACGCCGATGAATGGTGTGATCGGTTCGCTTGAGTTGATGCACACGCTACCCATGGACGCGGAGATGGCTCAGTACCACCGGACGGCGGTGGGCTCGTCGCAGGACATGATGGACATGGTCGACGACATTCTCACCCTGACCGAACTCCAGGCCGGCCGCCTGCGTGTGCAAGGCACGCCGTTCAGCCTGCGGCGTCTGGTCCAGGACCTGCGGGCGGGCTACGCCGGGCGTGCGCTGGGCAAGGGTTTGTACCTGAGCCTGGACATTCCTGCAGAATTGCCTGACGCGCTGGTTGGGGACGCGCAGAAGCTGGCCCGCTGCCTGGGTTGCCTGGTGGATAACGGCCTCAAGTTCACCCATCAGGGGGGTGTCATGATTCAAGCCCGAGGCCGGCGTCTTGGCCCGGACAGCCTGTCGCTGACCTTCACGGTCAGCGACAGTGGCATCGGCTTCGATGACCTGGACCAGGCGATTCTCTACCAACGCTTCTTCCAGGTGGATGGCTCGATGACCCGACGTTATGGCGGCCTGGGTATCGGCTTGTCGATCTGCCGACAGTTGGGCGAGTTGCTCGGGGCCACGTTGTCCCATGAGTCGACGCGGGGGTTGGGTAGCCGATTCGAACTGACGCTGGAGGTGGCCATCGAGCAGGTGCAGATGCCTCCCGGGCGGACGGCCTCCGGGGCAACGCGGTTCTAGGTCATTCCGTCGCCGTCTGTTTAGTCATATTTGTCACTATGACTGCCTGGCAGGGAGTGCTTCACTGGGGTTTCAGGCTTGCCCGGATCCAGGAGCTCGACGATGAACCTGCACCAGTACGCTGAAACCCACGAAGTGACGAACCAGCCGCCCTCCCTGGATGGCGCCAACCTGTACCGTCTGGACCAGCCGCTACAGGAGTGGTCGCAGCGTTGCGGCGCGGGCTGGGCGGAGTCGCGGATCGACGCCTATGGCGCCCTGGCCGGCGGACCGCTGATGGCGGCTGGCTTTCTGGCCAATGCGCACAAGCCGGAGTTCAGCAGTCACGACCGTTATGGCCATCGGATCGACCTGGTGGAATTCCACCCCGCGTATCACGAGCTGATGCGCACGGCTGTCGAGCACGGGTTGCCTTCACTGCCCTGGGCCGAACCACGCCCGGGCGCCCACGTGGCCAGAGCGTGCATGACCTACCTGCACAGCCAGGCCGAAGCCGGCACGGGCTGCCCGCTGACCATGACCTTCGCTGCGGTGCCGGCTTTGCGCGTGCAGCCGGAGCTGGCCGAGTACTGGTTACCGAAGATCCTGGCGCGGGAGTACGACCCACGAAACGTCGGTGACCGGCACAAGGCCGGGGTTACCCTTGGCATGGCCATGACGGAAAAACAGGGCGGCACCGACGTGCGTGCCAACACCACCCGGGCCTACCCGGTTGGCGCTTCCGGGCCCGGCCAGGCGTACGAGTTGGTCGGGCACAAATGGTTCTGTTCCGCGCCCATGTGCGATGCCTTCCTGACGCTGGCCCAGACGGAAAAGGGCCTGAGCTGTTTCCTGTTGCCCCGGCATCGGCCTGACGACAGTCGTAACCAGTTCTATATCCAGCGGCTGAAGAACAAGTTGGGCAACAGCTCGAATGCTTCGAGCGAAGTGGAGTTTCGTGGTGCCTTGGCGTGGATGATCGGTGAGGAGGGGCGGGGCGTGCCGACCATCATCGAGATGGTGGCCATGACCCGTTTCGACTGCATGGTGGGTTCCAGTGCCTTGATGCGGCAGGCGTTGACCCAGGCGGCCCATCATTGCGCGTATCGCAAGGTGGGTGGCCGGGTATTGAGCGAGCAGCCGTTGATGCAGAACGTGCTGGCTGACCTGGCCCTGGAAAGCGAGGCGGCGCTGGCCTTGAGCTTGCGCATGGGGCAGGCGCTCGATCAGTTGGACGATCCTCAGCAAGCGCACTTCGCGCGGTTGGTGACGGCGGTGGGCAAGTATTGGATCTGCAAGCGGGCGCCGGGGATGATCAACGAAGCGGCGGAGTGCCTTGGGGGCGCGGGTTATGTCGAGGAGAGCATCTTGCCCCGGCTGTACCGAGAGGCGCCGGTCAACTCGACTTGGGAGGGTTCTGGGAACGTGCAGTGTCTGGATGTGCTGCGGGCGTTGTCCAAGGAGCCGGGAGTGTTGGACGCGTTGTTCGCCGAATTGGGCGATGGCCATGGTGACCCGCGGCTTGCAGCGCATATTGGCAATCTCAAGGGGGCTTTTGCCGACACCGGAGACATTCAATACCGCGCCCGGCAGTTGACCGAAGATATTGCGCTGGCGCTGCAGGCCAAATTGTTGCTGGAGGCAGGTAATACAGCGGTGAGTGATGCATTCATTGGCAGCCGGTTGTGCACGGGTGGCCGGGTGTATGGGGCGTTGCCCAGGGGTATTGATGTAGGAGCGCTCGTGGCGAGAGCTACGCCTGTTTGGTCAAATTGAGAAGCGCCTCATTTTGAGTTCTTGCTCTTGCTCTTGCTCTTGCTCTTGCTCTTGCTCTTGCTTTTGCTTTTGCTCTGCTTTTGCTTCTAATGCGCGATAGTCCAGACGCCACGAATTGCGACGTCAGGAGGCCGAGCGTAGGGCTTGCGGAGGGAGGTGACGGGCATGGATGCCCGTCAAGCGCTGCGGCCCAGGATGGGCCGTTCAGCGCGGTCCTCCCGGGAGCAAGACCGTAGCGAGGGGACCCCGAAGCGCAGCGTAGGGGCCGGATGATAGGAGCCAACGGTTTTGGTTACTTTGGCCACGACCAAAGTAACCCGCCGGAAGGGCGGAAAGGTGAATAGGCGCCTCCATGGCAAATGGATATTCACGCTATTTGAATGCCAGTACCAAGTATTCGCTTTGAGGTTTGAGGTTTGAGGTTTGAAGTTTGGTATTTAGATTTATGAGCATATCCATTTGCCAAGGCGACGCTCAATCACCTTTCCGCTCTTACAGCGGGTCACTTTTTGGCAGACGCCCCAAAAAGTAACCAAAAAAGTCTGGCTCCTATCATCCGGCCCCTACGCTGCGCTCCGGGGTTCCCTCACTCCGGCCTCCTGACGTCGCAATTCGTGGTGTCTGGACTATCGCGCACGAAAAGCCAGAGCAACAGCCAGAGCACAAGCCACAGCACAGCCAGAGCACAAGCCACAGCGACAGCCAGAGCACAAGCCACAGCGACAGCCAGAGCGACAGCCAAGCCACAGCGACAGCCAAGCCAGAGCGAGATACTCCTGATCAATGGGGATGTAATTACCCGCGAAGGTAGGCAAGATGACTCCCATGCATGTCCAGACAGGAAGCCCAGTGTGAGCCAAGCTTTTGTAGTCGTTGATACCCCCGAACAGGCCGTCGATCGTCTGGCGGCCTTGCATGAACAGGCCACCGGGGCCCTCAGCCAGGCCCTGAAGCTTTACCTGAAGGACCGTACCCAGCCCAATGACGACGAGCGGGCCTTGTTCCGCTACCCGGCCCTGCGCCTGACCTACTACAGCCATGGCGAAGTCGCCGCCACCACCCGGGCCTACGCCAAAGTCCAGGTAGCCGGCACCTACAGCGTTACCGTCACCCAACCCGCCGCGTTCAGAAGCTACCTCCTGGAACAGCTGCGCCCGCTGATGAGCGACTACACCGTAACGGTGGAAGTCGGTGTCAGCGAACAGAACATCCCATACCCCTACGTGGTCGACCAAGGCGACGAACTCGCCGGCAGCGGCATCACCGCCGCAGAACTCGCGCGGGTATTCCCCAGCACCGACCTGTCAGCCGCCACCGACAACATCGCTGACGGCCTGTGCGACTGGGGCAGCGCCGAAACCCTGCCGCTGGCGCTGTTCGACGCCGCCCGCGTCGACTTCTCGCTGCGCCGCCTGGTGCACTACACCGGCAGTGACTGGCGCCACATGCAGCCGTGGATCCTGCTGACCAACTACCACCGCTATGTCGACCAGTTCATCAGCCACGGCCTGGAGCAATTGCGCGAGGACCCACGCTTCGTACGCATGGTGTTGCCAGGCAATGTAGTGATCGAGAAGGGCATGGACCACGGTGAGGCCCAAGCGCTGGTCGCCAGCGTCGTCTGGCACCGTTACCAGATGCCGGCCTACCACCTCATCGCCGGCGATGGTGATGGCATCACCCTGGTCAACATCGGTGTCGGCCCGTCCAACGCCAAGAACATCACCGACCACCTGGCGGTGCTGCGCCCGCACTGCTGGCTGATGATCGGCCACTGTGGCGGCCTGCGACAGTCGCAGACCATCGGCGATTACGTGCTGGCCCACGCCTACATGCGCCGCGACGGTATCCTCGACCGGGTCGTGCCGCCGAACATTCCGATTCCGGCCCTGGCGGAAGTGCAACTGGCACTGCAGGAAGCCGCGGCGCAGGTGACCGGCGAGCGTGGCGAGGCCTTGAAGAAGCGCCTGCGCACCGGCACCGTGCTGACCTACGACGACCGCAACTGGGAGCTGCGTTGGGCCCAGGAGCGTCCGCTGATCAACCTGTCCCGCGCCGTGGCGGTGGACATGGAAAGCGGCACCATCGCCGCCCAGGGCTACCGCCTGCGTGTGCCGTACGGCACCTTGCTGTGTGTTTCGGACAAGCCGCTGCACAGCGAGATCAAATTGCCTGGCTCGGCCAATGCCTTCTACAACCGCGCCGTCAGCCAGCACCTCAAAATCGGCATCGCTGCCCTCGATCTGTTGCGTACCGAGCTCAATTCGTTGCACTCGCGTAAACTGCGCAGCTTCGATGAGCCGCCGTTCCGCTGAGGATCCATGCCCCTGCCACCCCGTTCCAAGCCGCGCCGCCCCTCGGCGCGGCCTGCCGGTCCCCGTCGCCAACCCAAGGCGCCGCCGGCCGAGCCCCGCCTGATCCTGTTCAACAAGCCGTTCGACGTGCTGACCCAGTTCAGTGACGGCGAAGGGCGTGCCACCCTCAAGGACTACATCGACATCCCGGGCGTCTATCCAGCCGGGCGGCTGGATCGTGACAGTGAAGGCCTGCTGCTGCTGACCAACGACGGTGGACTGCAAGCGCGCATCGCCGATCCGAAGCACAAGTTGGCCAAAACCTATTGGGTGCAGGTCGAAGGCGAGCCGAGCGACGAGCAATTGCAGCGGCTGCGCGACGGCGTGGAACTCAACGACGGGCCCACCTTGCCAGCACAAGCGCGGCGCCTGGATGAGCCTGATCTGTGGCCGCGCAATCCGCCGGTGCGGTTTCGCAAGAGCGTGCCGACCAGTTGGCTGGAGCTGGTGATTCGCGAGGGGCGCAACCGCCAGGTGCGGCGGATGACGGCAGCGGTAGGGCTGCCTACCTTGCGTCTGGTGCGGGTACGTATTGGTGACTGGACCCTGGATGGCCTGGACCAGGGCTGCTGGCGCGAGGTGGCGCCAAAGCTCGTGCGCTAACCCAGCGCCGTCGGCAGGGGCAACACCGCCCCTGCAGGAGCTGGCTTGCCGGCGCCGAGCTCCGCCAAACCGCTAAACCCCCTCCAGAAACCCCACCACCACGCTCTTGATGATGAAGGCCAGTACACCCAGGCCCAACACGAAGAACAGAATCAGCGTACCAAAACGCCCCGCCTTGGATTTCTTGGCCAGGTCCCAGACGATGAAGCCCATGAAACCGATCAGCACGGTCACCAGGACGATCATCATCCACTCTTCAAATACAGCCGGATCCATCTGTTTTCTCCTGTTGCGATCAGCGCAGGTGGGTCAGCGGCATTTCGGTGCTGGCCAGCACCTGGTTGAGCACGAAGCTCGAACGCACGCTGGTGACGCCTTCGATACGGGTCAGGCTGCCTAGGAGCAACTTCTGGTAATGGTCCATGTCGGGCACCACGACCTTCAGTTGATAGTCAGCGTCCATTCCCGTGACCAGGCTGCATTCCAGCACCTGGGGCAGGTTGCGGATGGCGGCTTCGAAGGTTTCGAAACGCTCCGGGGTGTGACGGTCCATGCCGATCAATACATAGGCAGTCAGGCTCAGGCCGAGTTTCTTGCGGTCGAGCAGGGCGACCTGGCGCGAGATATAGCCGTCGTCTTCCAGTTGCTTGACCCGACGCGAGCATGGGGAGGGCGAAAGACCGATACGTTCTGCCAGCTCCTGGTTGGAGATGCGTGCGTCACGCTGCAATTCGGCGAGGATGCTCAGGTCGTAGCGGTCAAGCTTGCTCATGGGAAAGGCCTTTTCTGTTCAGATTGCGATGAATTATCAATCCAGGGTGAAAAATTGCGCAAGTGCTATTTATCCGAGCAATCTTCGCAATCATCTGCTGCACCGTCTCCCGTATCGTTACTCACAGAATCACTGCCCGGACATGAGTCCACGGCGACGCGCCCTAGGCGGGCGGTCGCGGCCAGCCATCCAACAGGATCCGCCAGGCCCCCGGGCTACACACCGTCCAGAAGACGATGTGAGGTGAGCCGGTGCCACAAGCACCGAGCACGGACGACAATTCCCAAAGGGAGGCCCAGCGGCCTCCCTTTTTTCATGCCTGCGTTTTTCATCTGCCCTTGCCATGGGCGCGGTAGACTGGCGGCCAGTGCAGTGCATTCACCGAGAGGAACAACATGAAGTCGCGCATCTGGCAGTTGGCAGGTGTTGGTGTGTTGGGGCTGGGCATCAGCTTGGGCGCTTTGGCCCAAGGGCCGGGCGAGGGCTATGGCGGTCAGGGCGACACCCCCCAGCAAGGCGCCAATGGTGGCGCCCCAGGCCGTGCGCTCAACTCGCGCGACGAAGTGCGTCAAACTCAACCAGCGCGACAGGGTTACTACCAGGACATCCCGCGTCGCAATGGCGAGGTGCGTTCGTGGGAGGCGGGTGGCCCAGGTCAGCGGCCTGGGGGCGACTGGCATGGGCGTCCGGACGGGCATGGCAATGGCTGGGGGCCTGGGCCGCAGTACCGCCCTGGGCATACGGTAGACCGCTTCCCCGACCGTTACTGGAAGGTGCCCTACCGTGGGCAGGATTACTTCTACTCGGGCGGTTACTGGTATCGCCCTCATGGGGGCCGCTATATCGTGGTGACCCCGCCGTATGGTGTGCGGGTCGATTACCTGCCGCCTTACGCCCGCGAAGTATGGCTGGGCGGGGCGTTGTTCTTCCTGGTGGCCGATACCTACTACCAGTACCTGGCCGACAGCCGCGAATATGTAGTGGTCAACCCGCCTGTGGCCAGGCCTGCACCGGTAGTGCCCGCCGCCAACGGTTATGACGTGGTGGCCTACCCGATGTATGGCCAGGGGCAGGAGCAGCAGGATCAGGATCGCTACCAGTGCCACCGCTGGGCCGTAAGCCAGTCGGGGTTCGACCCCGCGAACGCCAGCTATGCGCCCGCCGCCAACGTGGCGGACACCTACCGACGTGCGCTGGGCGCTTGTCTGAGTGGGCGGGGATACAGCATCAACTGAGGCTGTGTGTCGGCTGGATAGACCCTATCGCCGGCCAGCCGGCTGCCGCACCCGTTGGCGATAGGGGGCTCAGACAGGGTCCGCATGCACCATCACATCCGCCTTCGGATACCGCTGGCGGATCGCCGCAGATGCTGCCACACACAATGCATGTGCCTCGTGCAGCGGCAGTTCCCCGGGCAGCTCCAGATGCAGTTGCACGAACCATTGGTTGCCTGACATACGCGTGCGCAGGTCATGCACGCCTTTTACCCCAGGCACCGCCAGCACTTGTTCGGCCATGCCTTCGGCGACATCCGCAGGCAGCTCCTGGTCCATGAGGATCGCCGTGCTCTCCCGGGCAATCTGCAGCGCGCTCCAAAGGATGTATACCGCGATGCCGAGGCCAAACAGTGCATCCACTTGTGGCCAGCCGAAGCGGGCCAGCACCAGGGCCAGCAGGATGCTGCCATTGAGCAGCAGGTCAGAGCGGTAGTGCAGCGAATCGGCGCGTACGGCCGTGGAGCCGGTCAGGCGGATGACCTTGTGCTGCAAGGCCAGCAACGCCACGGTCAGTACCAGCGACAGCAACATCACGGCGATACCGATGCTGGTGTCGCCCAGAGGCTGCGGTGTCTGCAGGCGCTCGACCGCTTGCACCGCGATCAGCACCGCGCTGCCACCGATGAACAATGCCTGGGCCATGCCGGCCAGGGCTTCGGCCTTGCCATGGCCGAAACGGTGGTCGTCATCGGCCGGGCGCAAGGCGTAGTGCACGGCCAGCAGGTTGAGGAACGAGGCGACGGCGTCCAGCGCCGAGTCGGTCAAGCCCGCCAGCAGGCTCACCGAGCCGCTGAGCCACCAGGCGACCGCCTTGCTCAGGACCAGGATGCTGGCCACGGCCAATGAGGCGCGGGTAGCCAGGCGCAGCAGGCGTTGGTGTTCAGCCGGGGTGATCATGCCGGAGGCGATGTCCTTGTGTGGTTCAGGCGGCCGGGACCAGGCCGTAAGCGGCCAGTTGCTCGACGCTGCCACGGTGCTGGATCAAGCGCGGGTCGTTCAGCGGCAAGCGCTGGCCCAGCTCGCTTTCGAGAATGGCCTGCAGCTTGAGGTTGTCGACCTTGCCGTCGGGCGTGACGGCTTGGCGCAGTTTCTCCGGCGCGACCTGGGCCGTGGTGCCGCCGGGGTAATAGATGGCACCGGTGGCGAAGTCCACGCCGAAGGCGATCAGGCCAGGAATGACATAGAACAGGATACCGATGGCATCGAGCGCGGCGACCACAGGGTCGATCTTGCCTTCGATCTGACCGCGACGGTCAGGGTAGAACAGCGTGCCACAGGCCGTCAGCTGGGTCAGCAGGGTGGCGATGAGTACGCTGCCAATGACGCGGGAAGGGATACGCATGTGAATCTCCGAAAAAGGTGTACTGCAAGGCTAGGCGTTACGCCAGCACCTGATGCTAAGACCATGATAGAGCAGGCTCGGTTCGCCGTTATACTCGGACGATTGTTCGAGGACCACCATGATTTCATTACCAATCGATGCTGTCTTGCCCGCCCTGCGCCGGGCGCTGGAAAACCGTGACGAAGCGGTGCTCGAAGCGCCTCCCGGTGCGGGCAAGACCACCCGGGTACCCTTGGCGTTGCTGGACGAACCTTGGCTGGCCGGCCAGACCATCCTCATGCTCGAACCCCGTCGCCTGGCCGCCCGTGCGGCGGCCGAGCGCCTGGCCAGCGAGCTGGGCGAGAAGGTCGGGGAAACCGTGGGCTACCGCATCCGGCTGGACAGCAAGGTGGGCCCCCATACCCGCATCGAAGTGGTCACCGAAGGTATCCTCACGCGGCGCCTGCAGGCTGACCCGGCGCTGGACGGGGTGGGCTTGCTGATTTTCGACGAGTTCCACGAACGCAGCCTGGACGCCGACCTGGCCCTGGCGCTGAGCCTCAACGGCCGCGAACTGCTGCGCGACGAGCCGCCGCTGAAGATCCTGCTGATGTCCGCGACCTTGGAAGGCGAACGCTTGTCGCGGCTGCTGGACGATGCGCCGGTGGTCAGCAGCGAGGGTCGCATGCACCCTGTGGATATCCATTGGGGGCGCCCGTTCCAACCCGGTGAATTCATCGAGCCACGGGTTGTGGACAGTGTGCTCCAGGCCTTGGCGGACCAGACCGGCAGCCTGTTGGTGTTCCTGCCCGGTCAGGCCGAGATTCGACGTGTCAACCAGAGCCTTCGCGATGCCCTCGGCGAACGTCCCGAGATCCTGCTGTGCCCATTGCACGGCGAACTCGACCTCAACGCCCAGCGTGCGGCCATCGACCCTGCGCCCAAAGGCCAGCGCAAGGTGGTGCTGGCCACCAATATCGCTGAAACCAGTCTGACCATCGACGGTGTGCGCGTGGTCATCGACGCCGGCTTGGCACGCGTCCCGCGTTTCGACCCAGGCAGTGGCATGACGCGCCTGGACACGCAGCGCATCTCGCGGGCCAGTGCCACCCAACGTGCCGGGCGGGCTGGACGTCTGGAGCCGGGGGTGTGCTACCGACTGTGGTCCGAAGCCCAGCACGACCAGCTGGCGGCCCACGGCAGTGCCGAAATTCTTCAGGCCGACCTGGCAGGCCTGGCCCTGCAACTGGCGCGATGGGGGGTTGAACCAGGGCAACTGCGCTGGCTCGACCAGCCGCCGACTGCTGCGTTCGCTCAAGCCCGGGACCTGCTGGCACGGCTGGGCGCGTTCAAGCCGGGCAGCCGCGATCATCTCAGCGAGCACGGCCAGGCCATGGCCGAGCTGCCTGCCCACCCGCGCATTGCGCACCTGCTGTTGCGCGGGCAGAGCCTGGGATTGGCCGACATGGCCTGCGATGTCGCCGCCTTGCTGGGCGAGCGCGATATCCAGCGCGGGGCTGGCGCCGACTTGCACAGCCGACTGGCGCTGGTCAGCGGCGAGGCCAAGGCCGGTCGTGACAGCCAAGGGGGCGTGCAGCGTGCGCGCCAGCTGGCCCGTCAGTACCGGGGGCTGTTGCGCGGCAAGGCTGCAGCGGCGGTTACCGACCCTGATCATCCTCGTTGGCTCGGTGCGCTGTTGGCGCTGGCCTATCCCGATCGGGTCGCTCAGCAGCGCCGCGAGGGCGGTGCCGAGTATCGCCTGGCCAATGGCCGCGCAGCGCTGTTCGCCGAGGTCGATGCTCTGATGAAGTGTCCATGGCTGGTGATCGCCGACCTGGGCAGCCGTCAGGGGCAGCGGGAAGAGCGCATCTACCTGGCGGCCGAGTTCGACCCGGCGCTGTTGGACGGCGTGCTGGCCGAGCAGGTCGATGTCCTCGATATCCTTGACTGGGACGAGCGGGAGAACGTTTTGCGTGCCGAGCGTCAGCGCAAAGTGGGCGAACTGGTACTCAGTCGCGAACCCTTGCCTGGTTTGGATGAAGAGGCGCGAACCAAGGCCCTGCTCGGTTTGGTGCGACGCAAAGGCCTCAACCTGCTGACCTGGACGCCGGAACTGCGCCAGTGGCAGGCGCGTATTGCGTTGTTGCGCCAGCTCGATCTCGCGCAGGACGGCCAAAGCGAATGGCCTGATCTGAGCGACGAGGCATTGTTGGCGAGCCTCGATGTCTGGCTGCAGCCGTACCTGGGCAACGTGTCGCGGCTGAGCCATTTTGCCGCGCTGGATGTGTCCTCGATCCTGCGCAACCTGCTGCCCTGGCCGTTGCCGCAACGTCTGGATGAGCTGGCGCCGCAATCGCTGACAGTGCCTTCGGGTTCGAACATCAGGCTCGATTACAGCGAGTACCCGCCGATTCTCGCCGTGCGCCTGCAAGAGCTTTTTGGCTTGGCGGATACGCCACGTCTTGCGCAAGGACGCCTGCAGGTGAAGCTGCACTTGCTGTCACCCGCGCGCCGACCGGTGCAGGTCACTCAGGATCTGGCCAACTTCTGGCGCACGACCTATGCCGAAGTGAAGAAAGACTTGAAAGGACGTTACCCGAAGCACTACTGGCCGGATGACCCGCTGGTGGCCGAGGCCACGGCGCGGGCCAAACCACGCGGCACGTGACAGCGCCGGCACCGTTGCTGAAATGGGCGGTGCCGGTCAGGTATCACGCGCCAGCTTCGCCTTCGAGCAGCATGAACAGGCGGTAGAGCACCACGGTGCTGAACAGTTGCAAGAACCCGCTGAGGCTGTCCATGGCCAGCTTGGCGGCCGGCGAAGGCTCTGCAATGGCCATCAGCAGCGTGCCATCGATCAGCCAGATCGGCGCCAGCACGCCCACCACGCAGATCATGATGCGCATGAAATGGCCGGTGGTCATCCGCGCGCTTTCGCGCATCGCTTGCACCACTGGCAGGCCGCGCAGAACCAGCAGGTACTCGGCGAACACCAGGTTGATCATGATCCACACGCCCGGGAAGATGAACAGCGCCAGGCCCGCCATGATCAGCAGCGAGCTGATCAGGATCAGCAGCGCCAGTTGCGGCCACAGCTGCACGGCGCGGGCGAACAGGTTGCGCTTGGGGATGTCCTGGCCGTTGCTGCGGGTGTCCAGGTAGAGGATCAGCGCCGCGCTGTAGAGCGGGTAGAACAGAAGACTGACCAGCATGCCGTAGGCAGGTGAGGCCTGCTCGCCCATTTGCCGGTACAGCAGTTGAGTCAGCAGGGCTTCGAGCACCACCAGTGGCAGGCACAGCGCAATGATGCTCTGCAAGTGGCGGCGGAAGAAGTACAGGGAGTCGCGCAGAACGCTCAGCGGATTCATCAGTCAACATCGCATGGCTGTAGAAGCAGGGGCCTTACTTTAGCCCAGAGCGGCCAGTTGCTAAAAAATGTTTAACCGTCTCGATGATTGAATCCTCTGGTTACGCGCCCCATCTTTGACACATCCGATGTCCTGCTCCCCCATGAGGTAGCTCCATGAACACTGAAGAACAAACCCTGATCGACGGCCTGTTCGGTCGCATCAAGCAAGCCGAGGACCCGAGCCAGCCTCGCGATGCCCAGGCCCAGGCGCGCATCGAGGACCACCTGCGACAGCAACCGGCCGCGCCTTACTACATGGCCCAGGCCATTCTGGTCCAGGAGGCTGCGATCAAGCGCCTGGACGAGCAGAACAAACAGCTCGAAGCCGAACTCAAGCAAGCCCGTGCCCAGCTCGAGGCAACCCGCAGCAGCAACAGCAGCAGCGGTGGTTTCCTGTCCAGCATCTTCGGCGCAGGCACACGCAACCCAGAGCCGGTTCAGCAACCTCAACGCCCAGCAGCGCCTGCTTCCGGTGGAGGCGGCTGGCGCGAGCCGTCCGCACCTGGGTTCTCCCAGCCCCCTGTGCAGCAGCCAGGTTTCGGTGCAGCCCCGGCCCGCAGTGGTGCCAGCAGCTTCCTCGGCGGTGCCATGCAGACCGCGGCCGGTGTGGCGGGCGGCGTCTTGCTGGCGCAGGGCATCAGCAGCCTGTTCAACCATCACTCGCAGCCGGATGAGGTGGTCGAGGTGATCAAGGAAGAACCGGCCCCGGCCAGCGACAACGGTGGTTGGAACGACGCTTCCGAGCCTCGGCAGGTCGCCGACAACGGTGGCTGGGGCGCTGATCAGGGGGGGTATGCGGATACCGACTATGGCAGCGATGACGGCGGGTTCTTCTCCGACGACGACACCTTCGTCTGACCGGTCTGGCATACTGGAGGCATTTCAGGGGTGCGTTGCGCCCCTTCCTGCCGAGAGTGAGTCGTGAAGAAGATCGCGCTGTTCGCCGATGTGCAGAACCTCTACTACACCGTGCGCCAGGCCTACGGTTGCCACTTCAATTACACCGCGCTATGGGCCGATGTGTGTCGCGAGGGCGAGATCGTCGAAGCTGTGGCGTACGCCATCGACCGTGGCGACACCAAACAACAGCAATTTCAGCAGATCCTGCGCAACCTCGGTTTCGATGTACGTCTCAAACCCTTCATCCAGCGCAGCGATGGCTCGGCCAAGGGCGACTGGGACGTGGGTATCACCCTGGATGTGATCGATGCCGCCAGCCGTGTCGACCAAGTGGTGCTGGCCTCAGGCGATGGCGATTTCGACCTGTTGCTCGAGCGCGTGATCCAGCGCCATGGCACCGAGGCGGTGGTCTATGGCGTGCCAGGGCTGACCGCGTTGTCGCTGATTCGCGCCGCCAGCCGCTACGTACCTATCGAGGGGCGCCTGTTGCTGCGCCATTGAACTCAGCTTTTCTTGCCATTGCTCTGCAGGTGATCCAGCGGCACCCGCCGTTCCACCGCGCTGGACAGAATGATCGAGGTCTTGCTGAAACCCAGCTGCGAAACGCGGTTGATCAACGCTTCCAGTTCAAGCATCGAACCCACGGCAGCCTGCATGATCACGCAAGGGTCGCCGGTCACCCGGTGGCACTCGGTCAGCTCGGGTATGCGGGCCAGCTCGTCATAGCTCTGTTGATTGCCATGGCTGGCCAGCCGCAATTCGATCACGCACTGTATCGGCAGGCCGATCTTGGCCAGGTTGACCTTGGCCGTGTAGCCAGAGATGACCCCTGTGGCTTCAAGCTTGGCCACCCTTTCCGCGACCGCCGGCGCCGAAAGATTTACCTGGCGAGCCAGTTGTGCGTAGGTGGCCCGTCCGTTTTCGAGCAGGGCGGCGAGCAGCATGCGGTCGTATTTGTCCATCTGAGGTTCCTGCTTTGCATTCAACGGCAAAATGGCCGAACAAACGTTCATTGCAAAGTGTAAGGGCGTGTTAAACGTGTTTTGTAACTTAAGTTTGCACGGAAGCCTTTCTAAACTAAGTCACCCGTAAACGGATTTCGAGTCTTTTTCCATGCCTGCCTCCCGTCGCCTTCCCTGGTTGCTCATTGGTGCCTTCCTGGCCTTGTATCTGGTCTGGGGTTCCACCTACCTGTTCATCCGCATCGGTGTCGAAACCTGGCCGCCGATGCTCATGGCCGGGGTGCGATTTTTGATTGCCGGTAGCCTGTTGTATGGCTTCCTGCGCTGGCGTGGGGTGCCGGCACCGAGCTGGACGCAGTGGCGTGCGGCAGGCGCCATCGGCTTTCTGTTGCTCAGTTGCGGCAATGGCGGTGTGACCCTGGCCGAGCATGCCGGGGTTGCATCGGGTGTGGCGGCCTTGGCGGTTGCCACCGTGCCCCTGTTCACCTTGCTGTTCGGGCTACTGTTCGGTCACCGCAACTCGCGGTTGGAGTGGGCGGGGATCGTCCTTGGTCTGGTCGGTATCGGGCTGCTGAACCTGGGGTCGAACCTGCAAGCCAGCCCCATGGGCGCGGCACTCATCCTGTTCGCGGCGGCGGCCTGGGCGTTCGGCTCGGTGTGGAGCAAAAACCTGCCCTTGCCCCAGGGCGCGATGGCCAGTGCCGCCGAGATGCTGGTCGGCGGCGCGGTATTGCTGCTGGGCAGTGCCCTGAGCGGCGAGCGCTTGACGCAGATGCCCACCGCAGCCGGTTGGGGCGCGCTTGCCTACCTGGTGTTCTTCGGCTCGATCCTGGCCTTCAGTGCCTACATGTACCTGCTCAAGCACGTACGTCCGGCGGCAGCGACCAGCTATGCCTATGTCAATCCGGCAGTTGCGGTGTTGCTCGGCATCGTCTTTGCCGGTGAGACCATTGGCGCCGAAGAATGCCTGGCCATGGCGGTGATCATTGGCGCGGTAGTGCTGATCGGCCTGCCACAGTGGCGCAGGCCGCCGCAGCCCGTGCAGCCGTTGAAAGGCGAAATCTGCAAGTAGGGTGGGGTGTTGCGGTAAACTTGCCGCCTTCGCTGAACCCCCCTGACGGTATTGCCATGAATTTCGCCAAACTCGGCCTGATCGAACCCTTGCTGCGCACGTTGCAGCACCTGGACTACAACACTCCGACCCCTGTCCAGGCCAAGGCCATTCCCGCCGTGCTGGCCGGCCGCGACCTGATGGCCGCGGCCCAGACCGGTACCGGCAAGACCGCGGGTTTTGCCCTGCCGGTGTTGCAGCGCCTGGCCCTCGAAGGGGAAAAAGTCGCCAGCAACTCGATCCGAGCGCTGGTGCTGGTGCCGACCCGTGAACTGGCCGAGCAGGTGCATGCCAATATCCGTGAGTATGCCGAAAACCTGCCGCTGAGCACCTATGCGGTGTATGGCGGTGTCAGCATCAACCCGCAGATGATGCGCCTGCGCCGGGGTGTCGACCTGTTGGTGGCAACCCCAGGGCGACTGCTGGACCTGTTCCGTCAGAATGCGGTGAAGTTCGGCCAAGTGCAGACCCTGGTGCTCGACGAAGCCGACCGAATGCTCGACCTGGGGTTCGCCGAGGAACTGCAGGCGGTGTATGCCGCCTTGCCGCGCAAGCGCCAGACCCTGCTGTTTTCCGCCACCTTCTCCGACCAGATCCGCATGTTGGCGGGCCTGGCCCTGAACGATCCGCTGAGCATCGAGGTCAGCCCGCGCAACACCACGGCTTCGACGGTCAAGCAGTGGCTGGTGCCGGTGGACAAGAAGCGCAAGGCCGACCTGTTCTGCCATCTGCTGCGCAAGCAACGCTGGAAGCAAGTGCTGGTGTTCGCCAAGACCCGTAACGGTGTCGACCAATTGGTGGAGCGTCTGATGGGCGAGGGCGTGAACGCCGATGGCATTCATGGTGACCGGCCACAAGCCACGCGCCAGCGTGCGCTGGACAGTTTCAAGGCCCGCGAGATTCAGGTGCTGGTGGCCACCGATGTGGCGGCGCGCGGCCTGGACATCGACGACCTGCCACTGGTGGTCAACCTGGACCTGCCGATCGTGGCCGAAGACTATGTGCACCGCATCGGCCGCACCGGCCGGGCGGGCAACAAGGGCGAGGCCATTTCGCTGGTGTGTGCCGACGAAGTGCAACTGCTGGCCAGCATTGAAACCTTGATCCGCCAGACCCTACCGCGTCATGAAGAGCCGGACTTCATCCCCGATCACCGGGTGCCGATGACCGATGCCAGCGGCCAGGTGATCAAGAAGCCGAAGAAGCCCAAGAAGCCGAAAGAGAACAGCGCCAAGCGTGGATTGGGACGGTGGATGGACAGTGCCGAGTCTGGGGCCTCGGAAGCCCCGGTCAAGGCAGTACGCAAGGTGCCGAGTTTCAACAGTGGGCCACGTAAGCGTAAGCCTTGAGGTGGTCGGGGCCGCATTGCGGCCCAATCGCCGGTGAGCCGGCGCCTACCGTGCGGGTTTGGGATGGGCCAACCACTGTGCCGCAGCGCGCCCCGCTCGCAGCCCGCTGGCAAAGCACGCCGTCAACAGGTAGCCCCCGGTCGGGGCCTCCCAGTCCAGCATCTCTCCGGCACAAAACACGCCGGGTAGTTGCTTGATCATCAACCCCTCATCCAGCCCCTCGAAGCGCACGCCGCCGGCGCTGCTGATCGCTTCATCCAGCGGCCGTGGACGCAGCAACTCGATGGGCAATGCCTTGATCGCCTGTGCCAACGCTTGTGGGTCGGCAAAGGTGGCCTGGTCGGTCAGTTCGCGCAGCAAGGCGGCTTTCACGCCGTCGAGCCCCAATTGGCTGTGCAAGTGCTTGGCCATGGAACGCGAGCCTCGTGGCTTGGCCAGGGCGAAAGCGATTTTATCCACAGGCCGGTCGGGCAGCAGGTCGAGTCGCAACGTTGCTCGGCCATCACGGTTGATCGCCTCGCGAACCGGCGCCGACCAGGCATACACCAGGCTGCCCTCGACACCCTGGGCGGTAAGAATGAATTCGCCCTTGCGCGGCGCACTGCCAGGCACGCTGAGGGCGATGTTCTTCAGTGGTGCGCCGGCGAACTTGTCCTTGAGCAATGCACTCCAGCCTGCGACTTCAAAGCCACAGTTGCTCGGTTGCAGCGGCGAGATATCCACACCCCGGGCGGCCAGCAGCGGCTGCCAGCTGCCATCCGAGCCCAGGCGTGCCCAGCTACCACCACCCAACGCCAGGACTACCGCACTGGCGCGTACACTCAGTTCGCCCTGTGGATAAGCAATCCGCAGGCTGCCGTCATCGTTCCAGCCCAGCCAGCGATGGCGGGTGTGGATAACCACGCCACTGTCGCGCAGGCGCTTGAGCCAGGCACGCAGCAGTGGCGCGGCTTTCATGTCGCGGGGGAAGACACGGCCCGACGTGCCGACGAAGGTCTCGATGCCCAGGCCGTGGATCCACTGGCGCAAAGCATCGGCATCGAAGTCGTGCAGCAGGGCGTCGATCTCACCCTGGCGTTCGGCGTAGCGCGAAACGAAGGCCGGGTAAGCCTCGGAATGGGTGATGTTCATGCCACCCACGCCCGCCAGCAGGAACTTGCGACCCACCGAAGGCATGGCGTCGAAGACCTCCACGGCGAGGCCGGCCTGGGCCAGGGCTTCGGCGGCCATCAAGCCAGCGGGGCCGGCGCCAATGACGGCGACCAGGGGAGGGGAGGCAGGGTGTAGATCGGGCATGGTGGGGGGCAGGCTGTGGAAAAGAGCGCGCATTCTACCGCAGGCAGGCCTGTGGCGGCACTGAACAAAAAATGATCAGTACCTTGTACGCCAGGTGTTCAGAGGGCTGCAGCCGCTTTCCCGCAGGTTATCCACAAGCGGTTCCACAGTCATTGTGAACAACCGATGACTTTCGCAGCGCTGTGGTGAAGGATCCCGTGGCGCTTGGCCAGGGCCAGACGGTCCTTGCTGTAGCCGCCACCGATGACGCCCACCACTGGGATATCGCGGCCCAGGCAATGGCGCAGGACCTGTTCGTCACGCGCAGCCAGGCCCTCATCGGTCAGTTGCAGGTAACCCAAGGCATCGTCCTTGTGCACATCCACCCCAGCGTCGTACAGCACGAGGTCGGGCTGGTACAGCGGTAACAGGTAGTTGAGGGCATCGTCCACCACCTTCAGGTACGCAGCGTCGCCCATGCCTCGGGGCAACGGGATGTCCCAGTCGCTTTGCGCCTTGCGGGCCGGGAAGTTCTGTTCACAGTGCAGCGACACGGTGATGGCATCGGGGGTGTCATGGAGAATGCGCGCGGTGCCGTCGCCCTGATGCACGTCGCAGTCGAAGATCAGGACCCGGTGCACGCGCCCAGCCTCCAGCAGGTAACGGCTGATCACCGCCAGGTCGTTGAAAATGCAGAAGCCGGCGGGGTGGTCATAGTGGGCATGGTGGGTGCCGCCGGCCAGGTGACAGGCCACCCCATGGCGCAGCGCCATTTCGGCGGTGAGCAGCGACCCGCCGACGGCGCGCACGGTCCGCCGAGCCAGGGCCTCGCTCCATGGCAAGCCAAGACGGCGCTGGTCTTCGCGAGACAGTTCGCCACTCATGTAGCGCTCGATGTAGCCCCTGTCATGGGCCAGGGCGAGGACGTCGTTCGGGCAGATTTCCGGACGCAGCAGCGCCTGGTCGGTGGTCAGTCCGCTGTCGATCAGGTGATCGTGCAACAGGCGGAACTTGTCCATCGGGAAGCGGTGCTCGGGGGGAAATTCCGGGCTGTAGTCTTCGTGGTAGATCAACGGCAACGGCATGGCAGGTTCGCATTCAGGGCCAGCGGCCATCTTGCCAGCAGTTGCCGTGTCGTTGCCAATGCCAGCGTTGCAAGGCTACCGCTCGGTCGTGGCCAGTACCCGCTGCCAGTCCGGCGCGTTCATGCGCCCCAGGATCCTTGCCTTGCCGGTGCTGTCCACCGAAACGAACAGGGCGCTGGCGTATCCGCTGTCACGCTCGCCGCCAGCCACCTTCTGCGCGCGCTGGAAATGGTCGATGCAACCATTGTGGGTGACCAGCACCAGGTTGTGGCCTGGGCGCTTGCGAGCCAGCGCATCGTCGACGAACGAGCGGTCGCAGCGCTCCAGCCAATCTTCGCTGGGCACGGCTTGGCCAAGAATGAAATGAGCCGTCTGGCGTGTGCGCAGCTTGGGGCTGCTGAGCATGTCAGCGTTGGCCAGCCCCAGGTGTTGCAAGCCCTGGCCGACGCGGGTGGCGGCCTCACTGCCGGCCACGGTGATGCCGGTGGGGTCGTCCAGGCACGGGCCGGGGGCGCTGTCGCAGCGTTCGGCATGGCGGACCATGACGATCACCGCACCCTCGGCCCAGTCCTGCAGCAGGCCGCTGTCACTTAACTGTTGTTCGTTGCCAAGGTCCACGATATGCGTCCTCGTTGCCAGCCAGGTGCTCAACGCCGCCAGTATCAGGCACAGGCCGAAGGCGGCACCGAGAAGCGTGCGCAGGCGTCCACTTCGCTTGCGTTGGGTGTGGGCGATAGGGGCTTCCAGTGTGTTGCTCGACTGCATGCGTCACTCCGATGGCATGACCGCGCCAGGCGCGGCGTTGGATGCCGGCATTCTGGAAAGCGTGCTGTCGGGAGGCGGTGAAGGGGTTGTGAAAATTGCATTCAAGGCGCCCTGGCCGCGCCTACGCTTTAAACTGCAAGACCGTGAAACCGGAGCCTCATCGATGACCCCTATCCTGCATCTGGAAAGCGCACGTCTGGTGCTGCGTCAATGGCACGACGACGACTTGCGCGAGTTCGCCGCCCTGTGCGCGGACCCGCAGGTGATGCGCTATTTCCCTGCCCCCATGACGCGCCTGGAAGCGGCAGCCTTGATCGGACGGATCCGTGGTCACTTCAACGAATACGGCTTTGGCCTGTGGGCGCTCGAGCGCAAGGACAGTGGTGCCTTCATCGGCATGACTGGCCTACTCAACGTCAATTTCGACGCCCCCTTCGCCCCGGCCGTCGAGATAAGCTGGCGCCTGGCGCGGCGGCACTGGGGGTTGGGTTTCGCCAGCGAGGCGGCCTGGACGTGCCTGCGTTGTGCTTTCGCCCAATTGCGCCTGGATGAAGTGGTGTCGTTCACTACCGAGGGCAACCTGCCGTCGCAGAAAGTCATGCAGGCCATTGGCATGGTGCAGGACGTTTCTGGCAGTTTCGAACACCCCCGCCTACCCGCAGGTCACCCTTTGCGCCCCCATGTGCTGTATCGCATCGACCGGGCGCACTGGGAGCAGACCCTGCGCGGCTGAATGGTTGGCCATGCGCGGTGCCGATGACAAACCCTGTATCATTTACCCCGATGAGCGCGCCGAAGAGCTGTGATGCCTTGCTAGGAGAACCCCCGATGAGCCATGTGTTGGACGACCTGGTCGACCTGTTGAGCCTCGAGTCGATCGAGGAAAACCTGTTCCGCGGACGCAGCCAGGACCTGGGCTTCCGCCAGCTGTACGGTGGTCAGGTACTGGGCCAGTCGTTGTCGGCGGCCAGCCAGACGGTCGAGGATGCGCGCCATGTGCATTCGCTGCATGGCTACTTCCTGCGGCCGGGCGATGCCAGCCTGCCGGTGGTCTATTCGGTCGACCGCGTGCGCGACGGCGGCAGCTTCAGCACGCGCCGGGTGACGGCGATCCAGAAGGGCCAGACCATCTTTACCTGCAGTGCCTCGTTCCAGTACGACGAGGAGGGGTTCGAGCACCAGGCGCAGATGCCTGATGTGGTGGGCCCCGAGAATCTGCCCAGTGAAGTCGAGCTGGCGCGCACCATGGCCGATCACCTGCCCGAGCGCATTCGCGAGAAGGTGCTGTGTGCCAAACCGATCGAAATCCGCCCGGTCACCGAGCGCGACCCGTTCAATCCCAAGGCTGGCGACCCGGTCAAGTACGCCTGGTTCCGCGCCGACGGCAGCCTTCCGGACACCCCGGCGCTGCACAAGTACCTGCTGGCCTATGCCTCGGACTTCGGCCTGCTGACCACCTCGCTGCAGCCCCATGGCAAGTCGGTGTGGCAGAAGGATATGCAGATCGCCAGCCTCGACCACGCGCTGTGGTTCCACCGTAACCTGCGCGCCGATGAATGGCTGCTGTACGCCACCGACAGCCCGTGGGCTGGTAACTCCCGTGGTTTCTGCCGTGGCAGCATCTACAACCGCGCCGGTCAGTTGGTGGCGTCCTCCACCCAGGAAGGTCTGATTCGTCACCGCAAGGACTGGGCATGAGCCTCGCCGAGATTCGCAACTGGGTGTTCGACATGGACGGCACGCTCACCGTGGCGGTGCACGATTTCGCGGCCATCCGCGAGGCGTTGGAGATTCCTGCCGAGCATGACATCCTCACCCATCTGGCGGCGTTGCCAGCAGCGGAGGCGGCAGCCAAGCATGCCTGGCTGCTGGAGCACGAGCGTGACCTGGCCATTGCCTCCACGGCCGCGAGCGGCGCGGTGGAGCTGGTGCGTGAGCTGGCCGCGCGTGGCTGCCGGCTGGGTATTCTGACCCGTAATGCCCGGGAGCTGGCGCATGTGACCCTGGAAGCGATCGGTTTGGCGGACTGCTTTGCAGTCGAGCACATCCTCGGGCGTGACGAGGCCGCGCCCAAGCCCAGCCCAGATGGCTTGTTGAAGATCGCTGATGCGTGGGGCGTGGCCCCGGGCGAGCTGGTGATGGTCGGGGACTATCGTTTCGACCTCGATTGCGGGCGCGCAGCGGGCGCGCGAACGGTGTTGGTGAACCTGCCGGACAACCCCTGGCCTGAGCTTGCTGACTGGCATGCCGCCGACTGCCACGCGTTGCGCAGCCTGTTGGGCTGAAGGGCCTGTCGCCAACGGACAATCCGCCTGGGGCTGCGCGGCGTCCGCCGGCGATGGGGCCATTACAGACACCGCCGCCATTGCTGGCTAAGCTCCTGTTCTGCTTCCCCATCCAAGGAGTTCCAGCCATGAGCAGCAAGGCCATCTACGTCCAACCCGGCGGCGGCTACGACAAGGTCCAGGTCGGCACCTGCGAGGCCCCGGCACCAAAGGCCGGCGAGATCACCGTGCGCCTGCACGCCAGCTCCCTCAACTACCATGACTTCGCCGTGGTCAGCGGCATGTGGGGGCCGAGCGAGCGGCGTATTCCCATGGCCGATGGCGCGGGCGAAGTGGTTGCGGTCGGCGCGGGTGTCGATGAATTCAAGGTGGGCGATGCCGTGGTCAGCACCTTCTTCCCAGGCTGGCTCGACGGCCAGGCCCAGGTCGAAGGCTTCGCCAGCGTCCCCGGTGATGGCATCGACGGTTACGCCCGCGAACACGTGACCGCCCGTGCCACCGCCTTCACCCTGGCCCCCAAAGGCTACAGCCATGCCGAAGCCGCCACGCTGACCACCGCCGGCCTCACCGCCTGGCGTGCGCTGATGAGCGATGACCACCTCAAGCCCGGTGACACGGTGCTGGTGCAAGGCACCGGTGGGGTATCGATCTTCGCCCTGCAATTCGCCAAGTTGGCCGGCGCGACGGTCATCGCCACCTCATCCAGCGACGCCAAGCTCGAACGCCTCAAGTCGCTGGGCGCCGACCACCTGATCAACTACCGCACCACCCCCGCCTGGGGCGAGCAGGTGCGCCAGCTCACCGACAACCGGGGTGTCGATCACGTCATCGAAGTGGGCGGCCCTGCGACCCTGGAGCAGTCGATGATCGCCGCACGGATCGGCGGGCATATCTCGCTGATCGGCATCCTCACCGGTGTGGCAGGGCAGTTGCCGCTGGTGCAGGCGCTGGTACGGCAGATCCGCCTGCAGGGCGTGCTGGTGGGCAGCCGGGCGCAGCAACAGGCGATGGTCCGGGCGATCGATGCCAATGGCCTGCGGCCTGTGGTAGACAAGCACTTCGAACTGGAGCAGATCGTCGATGCGTTCCGCTACCAGGAGAGCAATCGCCATTTCGGCAAGATCTGCCTGACCTGGTAACCCGTTCGGTCAGTCCGGCAACAAACGGTCCCGGCTGTTGGACAGGTGCAAGCAGATCGCCGCCCGCGCCGCATCCGGGTCCTTGCGCCGAATGGCATTGAGGATGGCCTCGTGTTCGAGGTTGGCCAGGTAGGCATGGCGAGCCAGGTTGGCGCCCGAACGCTCGTTCAGGGCCATGCGGTTGCGCGGGATCATGCCATTGCCCAACTGCATCATCATCTCGGTGAAGTACAGGTTGCCAGTGGCTTCGGCAATCAGCAGGTGGAAACGCCGGTCGGGCTCGATGCAGCTGTCGCCGGCCGCTGCCAGGTCCTGGTAATCGTCCAGCGCCTGGCGCATGCGCTTCAGGTGCTCGTCGCTGCGGCGCAGGGCGGCGAGGGCGGCGGCCTGGCCTTCCAGGCCGATTCTCAACTCCAACAGGTCGCGCACACTGGCGGCGTTCTCTGCCGCCACCCGCAAGCCCGTCTGGGCCTGGCGCTCGATCACGAAGGTGCCGATCCCGTGGCGTGGCTCCACCAGTCCCGACGCCTGTAGCTTCGACAAAGCCTCGCGTACCACCGTGCGGCTGACGCCATGCTCGCGCACGAGCGTGTTTTCTGAGGGCAGCTTGTCACCGGGCTGGAAGGTGCCCAGCAGAATGTGTTGGGTCAGGCTCGAAACCAGGTCGTGGGCGCGGCTGTGGCCACGGGAGTGGGTGTCCATGGGTTTTCCTGGTAGCCGTTAACTTGTATGACAAGATAATGCATCGAAATATTTTTTGCAGATTTTTTGTATCGAAGACGGAGTGGTCTTGCCGCTGTTTTAACGAATATCGCGCAATTTAGGCTTTTTGCAGCTTGTATTTTGCCATTTAGACGGTTTTTCTCGTCTTGTCGTACAACTGCCCGGCGAATATGCTCGTTCCCACTGGCCTGTCAGACAACCCCGGCGGACTGCCTCCCGCCAACGACAGCCTCTCGACCCGCACAAAAACAATTAGTGGGAGATTTCACGTGAACGACACCCTCGATCCGTCCGCCCGAAGCGGTGGCGACGCGTTGGCCAGTGCCGTGGCCAAGGTCAAGCGCCATGTCCTGCCGCTGTTCGTCATCATGTTCATCGTCAACTACCTCGACCGCGTCAACATCGGTTTCGTGCGCCCGCACCTGGAAAGCGACCTTGGCATCAGCGCGGCGGCCTACGGTTTCGGCGCAGGGCTTTTCTTCATTGGCTACGCCCTGTTCGAAGTGCCGTCGAACATGCTGTTGCAGCGTGTCGGTGCACGCCTGTGGCTGACCCGCATCATGTTCACCTGGGGGCTGGTCGCTACGGCCATGGCGTTCGTGCAGAACGAAACCCAGTTCTATGTACTGCGCTTCCTGCTGGGGGTGGCCGAGGCCGGTTTCTTCCCAGGGGTCATCTATTACTTCACCCGTTGGTTGCCAGCTGCCGAGCGCGGCAAGGCCATTGCCATCTTCCTCAGCGGTTCGGCAGTGGCATCGCTGATTTCCGGGCCCCTGGCCGGCGCCTTGATGCAGATTCAGGGCATGGGCCTGCACGGCTGGCAGTGGATGCTGTTCATCGAAGGCATGGCCTCGGTGGTGCTGTGCTTCTTCGTGTTCTTCTGGCTCGACTCCAAACCACAGGACGCCAAGTGGCTGAGCAAGGCCGAGCAGGATGCCCTGGTCGAAACCATCGACCGCGAGCAGCGTGAGCGCGAGGCGGGCGGGGTGGTGAAGGTGTCGGCCTGGCGACTGCTCAAGGACCGTCAGATCGTGCTGTTCTGCGTGATCTACTTCTGCATCCAGCTGACCATCTACGCAGCGACCTTCTGGCTGCCGAGCATCATCAAGCGCATGGGCGAGCTGTCCGACATTCAGGTGGGCTTCTTCAACTCCATCCCCTGGCTGATCTCGATCCTGGCGATGTATGCCTTCGCGGCAGGCTCGGCGCGCTGGAAGTTCCAGCAGGCCTGGGTGGCCGCCGCGCTGGTGGTCGCGGCCATCGGCATGTTCATGTCCACCACGGGCGGGCCGGTCTTCGCATTCGTCGCCGTGTGCTTCGCCGCCATCGGTTTCAAATCGGCCTCGTCGTTGTTCTGGCCAATCCCACAGGGGTACCTGGATGCGCGGATCGCTGCGGCGGTGATCGCCCTGATCAACTCCGTCGGCAACCTCGGTGGCTTTGTCGCTCCCACCACCTTCGGCCTGCTCGAGCAGCAGACCGGCTCGATCCAGGGTGGCCTGTATGGCCTGGCGGTGACCTCGGTACTGGCAGCGATCCTGGTGTTCTTCGTCCGCACCCGCCCCAACACCTCCTCGAACAGCCTCAAGCCGCAGTCGGCGTTGAGCCAGACCCACTGAACCTGCAGGAAACCCTACATGAACATGCAGAGCACTCCAGAATCCTTCAGCGGCTCCCCGGTACACACCGCCACCCCAGTGGTCACCGACCTGCGCGTGATCCCGGTGGCCGGCCACGACAGCATGCTGCTCAACCTCAGCGGTGCCCATGGCCCGTACTTCACCCGCAACGTTGTGGTGCTGCGTGACAGCGCTGGCAATACCGGCCTGGGTGAAGTGCCTGGCGGCGAGAGCATTCGCCAGACCCTGGAGGACGCCCGCAGCCTGGTGGTCGGCCAGCCCATCGGCCACTACCAGCGCGTGCTCAACGCCATGCGCCAGACGTTCGGCAACCGCGACGCTGCTGGTCGTGGCCTGCAGACCTTCGACCTGCGCATCACCGTGCACGCGGTGACGGCCATCGAGTCGGCCTTGCTCGACCTGCTTGGCCAACACCTGGGGGTGCCGATGGCAGCACTGCTGGGTGAAGGCCAGCAGCGCGAAGCAGTCAAGATGCTGGGTTACCTGTTCTACATCGGTGACCGTCAGCAGACCAGCCTGGCCTACCGCAACGAAGCCGACGCCGATAACGACTGGTTCCGCCTACGCCACGAAAAAGCCCTGACCCCTGAGGCCGTGGTGCGCCTGGCGGAAGCTGCGAAGGCGCGTTATGGCTTTGGCGACTTCAAGCTCAAGGGCGGCGTGCTGCGTGGCGAGGAGGAGATGGAAGCGGTCACCGCCCTGGCCGAGCGCTTCCCTGAGGCACGCATCACCCTGGACCCCAACGGTGCATGGTCACTCAAGCAAGCCATCGCCCTGTGCCGCGACAAGCACGCTGTGCTGGCTTACGCCGAAGACCCATGCGGTGCCGAAAATGGCTACTCGGGCCGTGAAGTGATGGCGGAATTCCGTCGTGCGACCGGGCTGCCGACCGCCACCAACATGATCGCCACCGACTGGCGGCAGATGGGCCACGCGATTCAGTTGCAGTCGGTGGACATTCCGCTGGCCGACCCACACTTCTGGACCCTGCAGGGTTCGGTGCGTGTAGCGCAGATGTGCAACGACTGGGGGCTGACCTGGGGCTCGCACTCCAACAACCACTTCGATATTTCCCTGGCCATGTTCACCCAGGTGGCGGCCGCGGCGCCGGGCGAGATCACCGCGATCGACACCCACTGGATCTGGCAGGACGGCCAGCGCCTGACGCGCGAGCCGCTACGCATCGTCGACGGCCATGTGCGCGTGCCGCAGCGCCCCGGGCTGGGCGTGGAGCTCGATGAAGACCAACTGGCCAAGGCCCATGAGTGCTACCGCAACATGGGGCTCGGCGCACGGGATGACAGCGTGGCGATGCAATTTCTGATTCCGGGCTGGACGTTCGATCACAAGCGGCCCTGCCTGGTGCGCTGATTCCAATCTGCTCGCGAAAGCCCTTTCGCGGATAAACCGCTCTTACAGGCACGGCGCCGTCCCCAAAAACCGCCGGGATCCTGTAGGAGCGCGTTTCACCTGCGAACCCCGGCGAAGCCGGTGCCATCCTCCCGGGAACGTCTACTCCGCCCTTAACCCCGCCCCGCAGGCTCACGCCGCCCCAGCACATCCGCATGAAAAACGAAACCTTCAATTCGCCAGCAGGCGCGTTCAGACACGCCATCTGCAACTTGTGACGCAATCGGAAAACCCTTGTCGTGATCGCGCACCTACGGGACGTTCTCGTGTAATTTCCTACAGCCTCACGGGGCTTAAATGAAGCCCGAATTCCGCTGGCGCGTTGCTCTGTAAAGCGTGCAAAAGGCCTACAACAGAGCGCGAGTGACGTGCCCCTTACGTTCTTCCCAAGGAGATTTTTTCGCTTACGTCTGCCCGTCCTTTCCTTGTGTCAGCAAAAAGAGAACAACATCAATG
The DNA here is from genome assembly GCF_029537255.1 of Pseudomonas sp. NyZ480. Taxonomy (NCBI): domain Bacteria; kingdom Pseudomonadati; phylum Pseudomonadota; class Gammaproteobacteria; order Pseudomonadales; family Pseudomonadaceae; genus Pseudomonas; species Pseudomonas sp. NyZ480. The sequence continues at coordinate 725,599 of NZ_CP120626.1, forward strand.
AGCACCGTGGGATCTGATGGCAACCTTGCACAAGGTTTCAAGCCACGTCACGTAACGATGCTGTCCATCGCGGGCATCATCGGCGCCGGACTTTTCGTGGGTTCCGGGCACGCCATCGCGGCGGCCGGGCCAGCAACCATTCTTTCTTACTTCGTGGCCGGAACCCTGGTGGTGCTGGTCATGCGCATGCTCGGCGAAATGGCCGTAGCGCACCCCGATACGGGTTCATTCTCCACCTACGCCGACCAGGCCATAGGCCGCTGGGCCGGCTACACCATCGGCTGGTTGTACTGGTGGTTCTGGGTCCTGGTGATTCCCATCGAAGCACTTGCCGCCGGGCACGTGCTCAACGCCTGGTTCCCGCAGGTGGACAGCTGGATCTTCGCCCTCGCGTCAGTCCTGCTGCTGGCCAGCACCAACCTGTTCAGCGTGGCCAAGTACGGTGAGTTCGAGTTCTGGTTCGCCATCCTCAAGGTCACGGCGATTCTGGGCTTCATCGGCCTAGGTTTCGCCGCGCTGATGGGCTGGCTGCCCAACCGCGAAGTCAGCGGCCTGAGCACCCTGATGGCCGAGTACGGCGGCTTCGCCCCCAAAGGCTGGTCGGCGGTGGTCGGTGCCTTCATCACCGTGATGTTCAGCTTCATTGGCACCGAGGCGGTGACCATCGCCGCATCCGAGTCCAGCGACCCCTCGCGCAACATCGCCAAGGCCACCCGCTCGGTGATCTGGCGCATCAGCACCTTCTACATCCTGTCGATCTTCGTGATCATCTCGGTGGTGCCGTGGAACGATCCACAGCTTGCGGTGGTGGGTTCGTACCAGCGCGCGCTGGAGATCATGAACATCCCCAATGCCGCACTGATGGTGGATTTCGTGGTGCTGATCGCCGTCACCAGTTGCATGAACTCGTCGATCTACATCGCCTCGCGGATGATGTACTCGTTGGCCAAGCGCGGTGATGCCCCAGCCTTCCTCAACAAGACCTCCAAGGTCGGCGTGCCGCGTGCGGCCGTGTTCGGCAGCACCCTGATCGGCGCGGCCATCGCCGTCCTCAATTACTTCGCGCCCAAGGGCGTTTTCGAGTTCCTGCTCGCAAGCTCCGGCGCCATCGCTTTGCTGGTGTACCTGGTGATCGCCATTTCCCAGCTGCGCATGCGCCGTCGCCTGGAGCGGGAAAATGCCGAGCTGAAGTTCCGCATGTGGCTGTTCCCATGGCTGACCTGGGCGGTGATTGCCTTCATCAGCGGTGCGCTGGCGGTGATGATGTATACCCCGGAGCACCGGGCTGAGGTGACGGCGACCTTGAGCCTGGCGATCGTGATTTCCTTCCTGGGGATCGTGACCTCGCGTGGGCATGCGCGGGCAGTGGCGGTGCGGTCGGTGGGCTGATGGGGTTCACTGATTGAAGGTGAAAAGAGCACCCTGGGATGGGTGCTCTTTTTGTTTGGGGGCGACTTGCTTCAACGCAGCAGGCCCAATTCAGCATCATCCAGCAGGGCTTTGCCCAGCGCGCAGAGGTAATGCGCAGCCCATATCAGGCTGGGTTTGTCCTCCATCAACCCGTCGATGGTCAGGTCTCGTGCATAGCCCATCAGTTCCGAGGCCTGTTCGCGGGCGTTTTGGCAGGGGATGCCGGCTTCGATGCGAAACAGGGGGTGGGTCTGGTTTTCACCTTGGTAGAAGATGGTTTTGCCCACTGTGCATTTGATGTCTTCGGTGGCCATTGAGGAATCTCCCTGGGGTGGGACGGTGCCTGGGCTGGCCCTATTGCCGGCAAGCCGGGCTCGTACAGGTTGAGTGGGGGAAAGGGCCAGGCAGGTCATGATGGCGGGTCAATGCAGCGTTTGCGGGTCCGCTGGTTGTTGGACCTGGGCCAGTGCGGTTTCGAGTAACCTTCGCAGGGTTTCGAGCTCGTGCATCGACGCCATGAGCAGCAACGATGCGGGCGATTTGGGCTGCATCAGCATCGCTTGATGGGCGACGGCTTCGGCACAGACTGCGTAGTCCGAGGCCAGGATGAGCGTGTCTTCCAGGGAATGGAGGTGGTGGGGTGGATCCGGCACTATCTTCAACATGATTGCTTCCATATCAGGGCTCTCACTCCCTGCTGTCAAACAGAGGGTGGCAGCTGTACGCGGGTTGACAGACCGGCGGAAACAACAAAGTTCCGGCGCACGCAAGCGTGCCCGCACGTACAGCTGCCATAGAGGCGAGCCGTGCTGTTGTTTACCGTCGCGACCTGTCAAAGTCATGCCGTTGATGAGCAACGACCGCCCGAGACTAAGACCCTGAATAGACGTCTGCAACGGAAAACAGGCGCGGGGAGTATCTTTGGGAAACGTCCTACATGAAAGGGGTTAAATCTGATTTTCCTGGTTCGCGTACCCAAAATGCCAGGCGCAGAAAGACGCACGAAGGCGTCTTCTTTTTTGGAATGTTTGGTGGGCCGGGGTAATTTGAAACAACTCGGTATCTATCTGTTTTGGTTAGTAAAAAAATGATTGGTTAACATGCTTGGAATACCAGTTGGAACGCTGCGTGGCCTGGATTCCGATGGACGGTGCTGTTGGAGCTAGGTACGAGCGCGTAAATGCGTGGTGCTAAACAGATGCTTTCGCGTGAGCAATGTCAGAGCCAGATGTCTCCACGCTTCCTTGCTGAGGTGTTGGTCGGCTGGATCGACCAGCCTGCGCTTTGATGTAGCCCAATGGCCGCAGTGTTGGGATGATGATAGCGATTTGGTATACCGTAAGAAACGGCTGCCAGGGCTCCTTGAGACATAGGGATGGGAGGTGGCCCAGTAAAGGCACCTCCGTGATGGGTTATCGCAATTGCAGAAAACTGAGTCCCAATGCCAAGGGGCAATAGGGAGTAAGGTAGATCACCCGAGAGTAGAACGGGTCCTCCAGCCCTGATTATCCTCATTGCATATCCACTGTCATTTCGATTGCTGGGAGCGCCTGTACCTTTCCATAGCTCTATTCCACTCCTGATGCTAAAGAACGGAGCAGAAAGCAGAGTCAGGTTGGTACCCAGAAGAGCCTGGAGCCGGGCCGCATTTGGCCCGATTGGTTGATCAGGCGCATACCACGCGAGGTTACGAAGCTCCGGAATTTTGCTGACGGCTAACGAATAGTGGTCAAAGTCCCAGTGAGACAGGACGACAAATCCCGATTGAGGCACCCTTTTCTGTTCGAGAAACACGCTGGGGAATGTCTTGTGATGAAAGAACAGCGGCTCTCCTACGTCAAAGTACCCCATGATTGGAGATGTGATGTTTTTGCTGGAATGGATGGCTGAAAAGCTAGCTTGACCGACGTCAACTACCCTCACAAACGGACCGCTCGCGTTTCGTCGAGGACGCCAACTTGAAAGCTGTTGGACGTGTTTCGCATCAGGAGCTTGGCAAAACTCGACTAGCTTTTGTTCAAGTCTACTCGCCGCAAACGGCCCTCCTCCTATGCGGACAGCGTCGGTGATGTTCGTGCGAACGACCTTTCCGCCGTAGTCACCATCAGCGGAGAGGTACCAAGCTGGAGGATCTCCTGGACTGTCTTGGAGCTTGAACTCGATCCAGCTTCCCTCTTCCCAATTGCTCCCTGGGAAGCGCGCTTCTAAACGATTGATGGTTGAAAGGATCCGAACTATCAAAAGATCATCAGCCGTGTCCCTGACGCTCACACCCTTCTGGAGTGCCTCTACTCGAAGGCTATCCAAAACTAAATTCACGCGCCCCCGGTTACTCTCCTTAGGGTCAGGGTAAGTCACTGCTTCAACAAAGCCATAAGCCTTAATAACCGGCCTTTCCCGCCCATCCATGGTCAATCCTCACGCATGATCAATGACGCTTTGAAAACCCAGATTCCCTAAGAGCATCGCGTTGCGATGAAAAGGCCCAGGGGGGGCTAGGTGCTTGCAGGACTTTATGCCTCCAACACACAGGGCGCCCCCCTGGAAGATATAGGATGAGCAGACTGTATTCCAGGCGGAATGTACCAGGTACCTAGACGATAGGGCTGTGCACATCGACAGCAACCAGCTGGAGAACCAGATACGGCCATGGGCACTCGTTCGCTCTAACTGTTTGTCTGCCGCGATAAAAGGGGACAGATTTATATCTTGCGTTCCGGTATTCAATAAACACCGGAACGTGGGTAGGCATGGGGGCAGGATCAATTCGGCTTGGCTACCGTCGCGGCATCCTTGCTTAATACAGGAGCGGCTACATGCACCTTGGCCTCAGACAACGCAATACAGCGGTGTGCGTAGCTGCCGATCTCTTTCAAAGCGATATTTCGATAGCGAGCGGGACAGATTAACAACGTATCGCCGAAGCGGAACTGACGAAACGCCCTGACGCTATACAAACCATTCGGCCCGTCGTAGCTCTCCAGTTGCCACGGGTCGCTGCTGAAGACCTCCTTCGGATAATCCTTTTCGTTCAACACATAGCTCAGCTCGGTATTGTCCCTGATTTTGATCAGATTGGCGGCGGAATAGACCCACAGGTCCAAGAGGGCCGGCAACAGCATGGTATTGACGAAGATGCACCCGAGCAGTACCAGTGCGGCTCGGCCGGTGCGCTGCATCGCATTGCCGTTTGTCAAATAAAAGACGAGGACTGGCGCTAGGTAGAGGCACATTATCAATAAGCAGAGAGCGATAGCCCCGAATGCCTCTTCGTCGCTCTCTCCGCCTCGCCACGTCATGATGGCTAGCTGGGCGGGCATGACTCCACTCACCGAAGTAAACGCTAGCAGCGTACCTAGCCAGCCAACGAGGGCTGTGTAATAGAGTTTGCGATGCGAGGGTTTGCGGGGACCAGGCGGCAGCTCCAGTACTTTGTTGTGCAGGGGCGCATCGCGGCGAAGCAGAACTATCACGGCACAAGCGGCAGCGACTACGACGATAGGGAAGAAGTAGCCTGGAGCCATGGTGTGATCAAAGAGGGCCCCCAGCAGGTTGAGCGATAGCAGTAGGTAGCCCCCGCCTACGATGAGGCCAAAGCGTAAGGCGAGCCTCTTTTCCAGCTCTCTGTCGACGGTGCATACAGACATGCTTAACGTGAAGACCAAAGACGGCACCGATACGATGAGCAGCAGCGACGCGAGTATCAGCAGGCTGAAGAATAACCAGGCGACGAGGTTCGAAGGGTTACCTAACGAACTTAGGATCAACTCGGGGTGATGGATTACCCAGAGGTACTTGGTGAGGAGTGAGATTGAGATAAGCGTTGAAACTACTGGCAGCCACCATTTGATATCGGCGAGTAGTTTGAATAGTGCTTGCCGGGGGCTGGTGGAGGCGGCGGACTCGCTTTGCGGGTTGGTTGTGGGAGGAGATGCGGCTGTCATGAGCGTGTGTTTCTTCCTTGAGTGCAGTTTTCATGCTGATGGAATGCAACGAGCGCGCTGAATCAGTCGTACAGCCAAGGCTTCAGCTGGTTCAAGTTGGCGATCACGACCTGCTGCGCTTCTGGCTTGGGGTCCAGGTTCTTGGGGTCGATTTGATAGCGTTGCAGCACATACTTTACCAGCGCTTGCCGGCTCGGGATCTCCAGGCGTCCGTCCTGCATGCCGTAGTCACCCTCGATGATCGCCTTCTGTGCGGCGTCCAGGCGCGGGTCAGGCTCCAGAATCACCGATACCTCGGTGTTCCATACCGTATCGCCTTCGATGCCGTTGCCATTGCCATCGAGTAGGTCAGGATTGCCGCGCATGCGGCTGAGTACGAAGTCGCGGTAAGCACCGTTTTTCTCGCAGTAGGCCCGAACGTGCCATCGCATGCCGGTGTGGATCAGGGTGTGCGGCTCGATCAAGCGAATCTCAGGCTCAGGGTTGGCCAACGAAACGTATTCGACCTCGAGCCGCAACCCTTCCCGGCACGCCCGCAACAGGGGTCGAAGCACCTCCGGCTGAATGCTGCGATCTGGAACTTGCAGCATCAATGTATGCGCATATGCCAGCTTCAGCCCTTCGATGTGCGGCGCCCGTTCATTGTTCTGCGCAAGCATGTCGAGGTAGGCGCTGGCGCTGAGGTCGATGAAGCGTGGTTTGAAGTGCGACGTAGGTACGTAGCCTTTGATCCGCTTGTCATATGTCAAGTTTCTTGACGCATGCTCGCTGATGTAAGTGTTGATGTCTTTAGACGCTTGCTGGCGGCTGATGCCAAAGCTCTGCATCAGGTGGCCCGTGGTCAGCCGGCCTTCCCACCAGGCAACTGTCTCGATTAAACGATAGCGAAGTGCCAGGTCCCAGCGTACCTGTTCGATGGATTGCTTGCGTTTCATACCCTCTCCATGTGCGCGATTACTTTACCTGTATAAGTCTACATTCTAGACGTGTAATTTTGAACTACATATCTTTGATTTGTCTTCGGAATACATCGGGGCAGCAAAGGATATGAGCATGACGATGCCGGAAGTAGTTGCTACAGGGGCCTTGGTGGCGATGGGGATCATCCTGCTGGTGCTAATTCAGCAGGCTTTGAAGCTCGGTGAGCTTGGGAAAAAGGTCGAGCACTGCCAGAGGGACCTGCGCTGGCTACAGATTTGGGAAATGGAAAACCGCGAGCTGCGGTCGGCGTTGCGCGCAGAGCGGGAGCATGTTGCGCAGTTGCAGCGCAAGCTGGTGATTTTGCAGGACCTAGCTTCTGGTGAAGGGTGTTGAGGGACGATATGAACAGAATTGAACGGATCAGCGGCTGCCTGCTGGGGGGAGCCGTCGGAGATGCGCTGGGCTCTCCCGTGGAGTTGCTTGAGTGGCCTGTGATTGAGGCTAGGTTCGGTGCGCAGGGCATCAGTGATTTTGCCCAGGCTTACGGCATCACCGGTGCCATCAGCGACGCTACGCAGATGATGCTGTTTACCGCTGAAGGCTTGCTGCGGGCTTTTGTGCTTGGCAGTTCGCGGCAGCCATGCCATGTGCCCAGCGTAATTCACCACGCGTTGCTACGCTGGCTGACGACCCAGGATCATCCCTCGGTGATACCGGTCGTAACGGATGGCTGGCTGATCGAGCATATGGCGCTCTGGTCGCGTCGTGCCCCGGACACCACCAGCCTGAATGCCCTCAAGGCCAGCGGCCGGTTGGGTGCGGTCGCCGAAAACTACAGCAAAGGCTGCGGTGCTTTGGTACGCGTTGCACCATGCGCATTCTTCGCCAACGCATTCGACTACGCAGCGCAGTCCGGGCGCCTGACGCACGGGCACCCGACGGCCTACTTGGCGGCAGGGCTGTTCGCCGACCTGCTTCAGCGTGTTGTAGATCGGCAAGCCAGCTTGGAGCACGCTGTGACGCAAACTTTGGCCCGGTACGGGAAAGTCCCTGGGATGAAAGATATCTGTGGCCTTGTCGAGCGTGTGCTGTTCTTCTTTTACGAGGGCTATGCACCGACCCCGCATCGCATTGGTAATTTTGTCGATGGCTGGGCTGCCGAGCAGGTGCTGGCGATTGGGCTGTGGTGCGCGCTGACGGCGCCCTCGTTCGAAGAAGGGGTGATCATGGCGGTGAATCACAGTGGTGACAGCGCCAGCACGGGGCTTGTAGTCGGGCACTTGCTGGGGGCGCTGCATGGTGCTGGCGGCATTCCGGCCCGCTGGCTCGAACGCCTGGAACTGCGCCAGGTGATTGCGCAGGTTGCCGAAGACATTGAGCGCGTTCCGCTTGACTACTGTGGGATTGGCGGCGCGTTCGATCAGCAGATCGAGCTGGCTTATCCCGGTAGTTGAATGTGGTTGATGCAACGAGTTTGTACAGGGACCAAGGAGCTTAAACATGCCCATCAAACCCAGGCCCTTCACTGTTGAATGTGAAGGTTGCGGTTGGACGAAAACAGTGGCGCCGCGAAGTGATGCGTTGGCGCCGGGGGAGTGGGTCGACCATTGCCCGAAGTGTAGGGGCAAGGAATTGAAGGTGCGCGCTGCTGGGTGGTTGGCCGGAACGGTGGCGGAGTTGCTGACGCGGCGGCGGTTTTAGAGCATGGGCGGGCAAATCAATCAATAAGGAGAATGCAGCCATGAAGAATATCTTTGCCGTTGTTGGGTTTATCGTGATCGTTACCAAGGGGTACGAGTTGTATCGCGAATATAGTGAGATGAAGCGTGAGAAGGCGGCGCGGGAGGCCGGTGGCGGCTCGGTGTGACGTATGTCCAACGAGGCTGGTAGTCGAAGCAGGTGCTGGTCGAGCTGGAGTCAAAAAACAGTGATATCATATAGCCTTCATTGGCGTCGTTCAGGCTTCGAGGGTTTTACCGTGATGGACCAAATTTCTGATGCTGATCTGAAGGCCCTGCAGAATGCAAAAAATCTTCTGGAGAATCCTGGCGTTGCAGTGAAGGTTACTAACCTGATAGGTGCCCCAATCGAAAAGGGCTTTGAGTTGCTGCCCGAGGATTGGAACAAAAATATCGGAGATGTTGTAAAGACGGCTTTGCTCAAAGCGTCGGATATGGCCACCTTCACGATGAAAGATATTCCGGGTGAAGAGTCCTCAAATATTTGGCATAAGCTTGGAGTAGCAATCACCGGCGGAATCGGAGGTTTTTTTGGATTGCCAGCTCTGGCAGTCGAACTTCCGATCTCTACCTCAATCATGTTGCGATCTATCGCTGACATAGCAAGAAGCGAAGGCGAGTCAATATCTGACGCTGACACTAAACAGGCTTGTCTGACCGTATTCGCGCTCGGCGGTGAAAGTGTTGATGATGATTGCGCTGAAAGTACTTATTATGCGGTGAGGACAGCCCTCGCTAAGTCAGTTGCGACTGCTTCTGAATTTCTTGTTAATAAAAAGCTTACCGAGGAGAGCGCCCCTGTTCTGGTGAGGCTGATAGCTGCAATTGCAGAACGGTTCAGTATTCAAATCACTGAGAAGGTTGCGGCGCAAGCAGTTCCGGCAATTGGTGCGGCAGGAGGTGCGTTTATAAATACTATATTTATGGATCACTTCCAGGACATGGCAAAAGGGCACTTCACCGTCAGGCGTCTGGAGAGAAAATATGGTGATGAGCTAGTGCGGTCAGTTTACGACGGGCTTCCAAAGCTCGGATAAGTCTAAAGGCTGCAACCTAGGCGGCCTTTATACAGAATGTATCGCAAAAATTTGTCAATTAAATTGTGTAGGGCTCTGCAGGGTGAGGACTGTCAAGTGAAACACTTTTACGAGGCCTCTTCATTGCTCGGAGTGCGATTTCAATAAATCTTGAGCGTTTCATCACCCTCTAGCGGGAAGCCGCGAGCTGCAGCCGGCATTGAGTAGGATAAAAGGGGACAAGATTTATATCTTGCGTTCCGGTATTCAGTCAACACCGGAACGTGGGTAGGCATGGGGCAGGATCAATTCAGCTTGGCTACCGTCGCGGCATCCTTGCTTAATACAGGAGCGGCTACATGCACCTTGGCCTCGGACAACGCAATACAGCGATGTGCGTAGCTGTCGATCTCTTTCAAAGCGATATTTCGGTAGCTAGCGGGACAGATCAACAGCGTATTGCCGAAGCGGAACTGACGGAACGCCCTGACGCTGTACAAACCATTCGGTCCCTCGTAGCTTTCCATTTGCCACGGGGCGCTACTGAATACCTCCTTTGGATATCCGGGCAGTTGAATGCACCGATGGCAATACATCAGCGAAGGGACCAAGGAGCTTTAGAATGCCCATCAAACCCAGGCCCTTCACCTTTGAATGTGAAGGATGCGGTTGGACAAAGACAGTGGCACCGCAAAGTGATGCGCTGATGCCCAGCGAGTGGTTTGACCAGTGCCCGAGGTGCGGGAGCAAGGCACTGAAGATGCGCACCGCAGGGTGGCTTGAAGGGGCGTTGGCGGAGTTGCTGGCGCGGCGGCGATTTTGAGCGCACAGGCCAGGGTTCAGCGCCCAGGCCTGCAACGGCCTGCCAGCAGGCAGGCCTGGGTTTGTAACACGCTGTGTGCCGGCGTTTACCGGCGTATTCGAGTGCGAAGGAAGTCATCAGACTCGACAGAGGTTCTGGTGCGAACGAGTTCGCAAACCTCTAGGGCTTAGCCCATCAGCATGGGGATGCGAAGCCTCCCCATGCTGATGGGCTTAGCCGGAGAAACCAAAATCGAGGCGAGTTGGCGACTGTCGCCATCCGCTCATCCGTGAGGACATAGTCCTTGTCTTTGGGCTTGACCGCCTTGAGCTGGCGGTCGGAGAGGCGAGCTGTTTGAGCGCACATGGGAGAGCTCCATGACACCTTTTGGTATTCCCAAGATTAGCCCCAGGTAGGCTGGAATACCACCGGGAATACCGGGGTGGCTGGAACTCAAAAAACCGTTGTGGCCCTCAAAAGAGCAGTAAGCCCTTGATTTCACTGACTTCCAGGCACAAAAAAAGACGTCCGTGGACGTCTTTGATTGATCATTTGGTGGAGCCGGGGGGATTTGAACCCCCGTCCGCCAGTACTCCGCTGTCGGTACTACATGCTTAGCCGTGTCTACTGAGTTAATCCGCAGCCGCCCGACGGGCAGGGTGCTTTGGACGAGTTGGGTAAGTTTTAGTCGCTTTGCCCCCAACGTGCTACACGACGATCCTGTTCTGTATGACAATCATTTCGGGTTTACAGGCATCCCCTGATGATTGCTGGAGCCGAAGCTACCAGGAGAGCGGGCTCAGCTGCTTACGCAGCGAGAGCGTAGCCCTCGTAGTTTTCGTCATTGGCAACTATAGAAAGTTGCAACAGTGGATTTACGAGTTCTGTTACCAACTCGGCATGCACCTAGAGTTTCGCTACCGGCGTCGAATCCTGATCGGCCCCACGCTACAGCTCTCTAGCTGGCTTACCTTTCGGTACGCACGATGGAGTATACGCGTTTGCGCGGGCGACGTCGACTGTCCGTCCTGTCGCCCGCTCCTTGGGGTCACGCTCCGCTCGGGGAGCCACTGCTCTTGTCGGTTTTCTCCAGACGCTCAAGCACTTTGGTGGTGATGGCGATGCACTCTTTGGTATCGCCTGAGGCTTGTGCTGCCTTGGCTTTGTCGACGTGCTCGGTGATGGCTTTGTCCAGGCCTTCGGAGGTGGCGCCAGCGGTGGCCATGCTGTCGTCGATTTTCTGCAGGTTGGCCGTGCAAAGGTCTTCGGCGGCGAACGCTGGGGCAGCCAGGAGGGTGGCCGCGGCGAAGAGGGCGGAAAGCGCAGTACCTTTCATGGGTGTCTCCTTTGAGGGCCTCTGGAAGGTGGGCCTGTTAGGTGGACTGTGGGGAGGTGCCGAGGGTTCAATCGGGGTGGTGGGGGTGGGGAGGGCTTGGGGTTGTTAGGGGGGGATTGGGCGCGGCGCATCGTGAGCAAGGCTCGCTCCTACACTGGTTGGGGGCCGTTTTTGCCGATGCGATATGCGTGCGAGCGCTTGGGTGCCTAGCGCGATACCGGGTCGTACATACCAGGCGGTCGCGCGGATCTGTCACTGGCGTTATTGGCCCGAAACAGACGTAGGGAGCCAACTGTCTTTGCGCTTACGCCCGACCAACGCACCTATTAGGGCGTGCAGGCGCTAATTCTGCCTCCAGGGTACACGTTCGAACTGGCTGATCACCCCCAAGGCATCGCCCATGGGGGCCTGGGAGATCGAGCGCCGCCTGCGCGGCGCATCGCGAGCAAGGCTCGCGCCTACGATTCCTGCGGGATTCGCGCGCGAACGCCTGGGTGCATGGCACCATATCGTGTCGTACAAACCAGGCGGTCGCGCGCATCTGTCACTGCCGTGACTGGCCCGAAACACACGTAGGCGCGAGCCTTGCTCGCGATGCGCCGCGCGGGCGGCACTCGATCTCCCACCCCCTGAACACCTCAAGGCGATCACCTCTCGAGACCACCCCCCCCCTCAACTCAGCCCCCCCGAGGCCGCGTCACGCGGTCCACCAGGTACACCAGCCCGTGGTAGTCGATACCGCTATGACTGGACAACCCAATCTCACAGGTACGACTCGTAGAAATGCCCTCACTGCAATACTGCACCGCATCCTTCAAGCTGCGCAGCGAATGCGCATTGAGCTCAGGCGTGGTGAAGCCCTTGTCACCGGCAAAGCCGCAGCAGTGAATCCCTTCCGGGATCACCACCTGATTGCTGCAACGCCGCGCCAGGTCGATCAGGGCCTGGCTCTCGCCCAGGTGCTGGGTGCTGCAGGTCACATGCACGGCCACCGGCTCGTCCTGAGGGGTGAACTCCAGCTTGTCGAGCAGGTGAGTGCGGATAAAGCGCACCGGGTCGTACAGGTCCAGGCGGGTTTCACCCAGGTCCTGCACCAGGCGCAGGGTGCAGGGGCTGGTGTCGCAATAGATCGGGTCGAGGCCGCCACGGCTGGCATGCAGCAGGGCGTTGATCAGCTCCTGGCGCTTGTGCTCCGCTTGCTCGGGATAACCTTTCGAGGCGAACGGCTGGCCGCAGCACAGGCTGTCGGCGTTCTCCGGGAACACCACCTGGTAACCTGCCTTTTCCAGCAGGGCGCGGGTCTTGTCGAGCAGTGAACTTTGCTCGCGGTCGGCATAAGCCGGGCCCATCACCCGCGAGACGCAGGCAGCCAGGTACACCACGCGTGGTCGGGCGTTGTTGCTGGCCGTGCCGAAATCCAGCGGGCGCAGCGGCTGGGGCATCGCCGGCGTCCACTGTGGCAAGCGGCCTTTACTGGCTTTGCTCAGGCTGGCGCTCAGGCGGCCCAGGCGGGGTGCGCCGAGCAGCTTGCGGGCGGTGTTGGCGGCGGTCAGGGTCAGGCGGGCACCGCCCAGCGCGGTGCCGAAGTGGTCGGCCAGCCAATCGGCGGTCTTGCCATGCTCGGCGGCCTGGCTGCGCAATTTCTTCACCAGTTCGCCGGTGTTGATGCCCACCGGGCAGCGCTGGGCGCACAGGCCGGTGGCAGCACAGGTGTCGATGCCTTGGTATTGGTAGGTCTGCAGCAGTTCGCGGGTGTCGATGCCGGCGCGTTTCTTGGCCTGGATGTCGCGCCACATGACGATGCGTTGGCGTGGGCTGAGGGTAAGGCCCTTGGACGGGCACACGGGCTCGCAGAAGCCGCACTCGATGCACTTGTCGACGATCTCGTCGGCCGCCGGCAGGGGCTTGAGGTGCTTGAGGTGGATGTCCGGGTCTTCGCTCAGCACCACGTCCGGGTTGAGGATGCCGTTGGGGTCGAGCAGGCGCTTGAGCGTCCACATCAGCTGATAGGCATCATGGCCCCACTCCAATTCGACGAACGGCGCCATGTTGCGGCCGGTGCCGTGTTCGGCCTTGAGCGAACCGCCGAACTCCACCGCCACCAGTTGCGCCACGTCATCCATGAAGGCTTGGTAGCGCGCCACTTCCTCGGCGCTGTTGAAGCCTTGGGTGAAGACGAAGTGCAGGTTGCCCTCCAGCGCATGGCCGAAAATGATCGCTTCGTCGTAGCGGTGCTTGTCGAACAGCTGGATCAGCCGGTTGACGCCTTCGGCCAGTTGCTCGATGGGGAAGGTCACGTCTTCGATGATCACGGTGGTGCCGGTCTGGCGCACAGCGCCGACAGCGGGGAAGGTGTCCTTGCGGATTTTCCACAGCTGGTTGTACACCGCGGGGTCTTCGCTGAAGTCGACTTGCTGCTCCAGCGGGAACTCGGCGATGGAGGTCATTACCTGCTGCAGTTGTTCGTGCAGCAGGCTCCGGCTGGCGGCGCGGGACTCGATCAGCAGGGCGCAGGCGTGGTCCGACAGGCCTTTTACCCACAGCGGCATGCCGGGCATGTCCTGCACTGAACGCAGGCTGCGGCGGTCGAGCAGTTCGACGGCGGAAACCGGCTGGCGCTTGAGCACGGTCACGGCGCGGCAGCAGCTTTCCACGCTGGGGAACACCAGCAGGGCGCTGGCTTTGTGCGGGTGGTCCGGCACGGTGTCGTAGGTGACGGCGCTGATGAAGCCCAGGGTGCCTTCGGAACCGACCAGCAGGTGCTGCAGGATATCCAGCGGTTTGTCGTAGTCCACCAGGGCGTTCAGCGACAGACCGGTGGTGTTCTTGAGCCGGTACTTGTGGCGGATGCGGTCGGCCAGTTCGGTGTTGGCGCGGGTTTCCCGACCGAGGCGGGCCAGGGCTTCGAGCAGGCTGGCGTGGCTGTGCTCGAAGGCTGCGACGCTGGCGGGGTCCTCGCTGTCCAGGCGCGTGCCATCGGCCAGCACCAGGCGCATGCCGGCCAGGGTGTGGTAAGTGTTCTGGGCCGTGCCGCAGCACATGCCGCTGGCGTTGTTGGCGACGATGCCGCCGATCTTGCAGGCATTGATCGAGGCCGGGTCGGGGCCGATCTTGCGGCCAAAGGGGGCCAGCCAGGCGTTGGCCTGGGCACCGATGACGCCGGGCTGCAGGCGGATCTGCTCGCCCTGGCCACGGATTTCGCGGCCGTTCCAGTTGTCGCCCAGGACGATCAGCACCGAGTCGCTGATGGCCTGGCCAGACAAGCTGGTGCCAGCCGCGCGGAAGGTGACCGGCACGCGTTCGCGCTGGGCCAGGTGGAGCAGGCCGACCACTTCGTCCTCGGACTCGACGCGCACGACCAGTTTGGGAATCAACCGGTAAAAGCTGGCGTCCGTGCCGAAGGCCAGGGTCGAGGTCGGGTCGTCGAAACGGCGTTCGGCGGGGATCAGGCGCTCGGCATCACGCAGGAACGCGGCGGGCAGGCTCATGCAGTCTCCTCGCGGGGCCGGGCGTCTGTCGCGCCGCGTGCCCCGGGTTTATCAGGCAGTCAGGCGGGGATGGCTTCGTGGGAGCGGCTCAGCGCGCCCAGTTCGCGAACCAGCGAATCGCGGGTGATTTCGCTGATCGACTTGGCACCGGTCAGCACCATCGCCACGCGCATTTCCTTCTCGAACAGTTCGAGCAGGTTCTTCACCCCAGCCTGGCCGTGGACGGCGAGGGCATAGAGGAAGGCGCGGCCGATCAGGACGGTGTCGGCACCCAGGGCGATCATGCGCACCACGTCCAGGCCACTGCGAATGCCGGAGTCGGCGAGAATCTTCAGGTCGCCTTTCACCGCGTCGGCAATCGCCGGCAGGGCGCGGGCGCTGGACAGCACGCCGTCGAGCTGGCGGCCGCCGTGGTTGGACACCACGATGCCGTCGGCGCCGAACTTGACGGCGTCGCGGGCGTCGTCGGCGTCGAGGATGCCCTTGATGATCATCGGGCCGTCCCAGAATTCACGAATCCATTCCAGGTCTTTCCACGAGATCGACGGGTCGAAGTTGTTGCCCAGCCAGCCGATGTAGTCGGCCAGGCCGGTGGGGTTGCCCCGGTACTTGGAGATGTTGCCCAGGTCGTGCGGGCGGCCCATCACGCCAACGTCCCACGCCCATTCAGGGTGGGTCATGGCTTGCAGCACGCGGCGCAGCGGGCCGTTCTTGCCGCTCATGCCGGAGTGGGCATCGCGGTAGCGGGCACCCGGCACTGGCATGTCGACGGTGAACACCAGCGTCTTCACGCCGGCGGCCTTGGCGCGCTCCAGGGCGTTGCGCATGAAGCCGCGGTCTTTGAGGACATACAGCTGGAACCACATGGGCCGGTCGATGGCCGGAGCCACTTCTTCGATCGGGCACACCGACACCGTGGACAGGGTGAACGGAATGCCATGGGCAGCGGCTGCGCGCGCCGCCTGCACTTCACCACGGCGCGCGTACATGCCGGTCAGGCCAACGGGCGCCAGGGCCACGGGCATGCTCAGGGTTTCATCGAACAGCTGGGTCTTCAGGCTCAGCTCGGACATGTTCTTCAGTACGCGCTGGCGCAGGGCGATGCTGGCCAGGTCCGAGACGTTGTGACGCAAGGTGTGCTCGGCGTACGCGCCGCCGTCGGCGTAGTGGAAGAGGAAAGGGGGCAGCTTGCGTTGGGCCGCGGCGCGATAGTCGGTGGAGGCGGAAATGATCATGGATTCTCGCAGCGTGGGTTGAGGAAGTTACCGGGCGCGCCATGGCGCCCGGCCCCTTTCACTTTAGTGATGAACCAGCATGCCGGTCAGCCAGTAAGCCTGGATCAGGGTGATCAGGCCGACGATGGTGGCGAAGAACAGGCTGTGCTTGACGGTGAAGCGGAACAGGTCGGATTCCTTGCCGACCAGGCCGGTCGCGGCGCAGGCCACGGCGATCGACTGCGGCGAGATCATCTTGCCGGTCACGCCGCCGCTGGTGTTGGCAGCCACCAACAGGGTGTCGTTGACCCCGATCTGGTGCGCGGTGGTGGCCTGCAGCGAGCTGAACAGCGCGTTGGACGAGGTGTCGGAACCGGTCAGGAACACGCCCAGCCAGCCGAGGAACGGCGAGAAGAACGGGAACGCAGCGCCAGTACCAGCCAGCACCAGTGCCAGGGTCGACGACATGCCCGAGTAGTTGGTGACGAAGGCGAAGGCCAGCACCATGCCAATCGAGAGAATGGGCCAGCGCAGCTCCCAGAGGGTTTCCTTGAAAGTGGTCAGACCAGTTTTGACGTTGATCTTGAGCACTGCCATGGAGATCAGCGCCGACAGGAAGATCGCGGTGCCGGTGGCGGAGATTGGGTCGAGCTTGAACACGGCCGGCATTGCGGTGGCGGTGGTGACGATCGGCGCGGTCTTGATCACCAGCTGGTCAAGGTGCGGGATGGCGAAGTTGAACACGAAGTTGTACATCGAGCCGCCAGCGGCGAAGGCGGCTTTGAACGGCTTCAGGGTCCAGAGGGTGACCAGCACGGTGAGGATCAGGAACGGCGACCAGGCCTTGAAGATCTCGCCCAGGCTGTAGGGCGAAGGCTGGCTGCCACCGCTGCTGACCACGGCGGCGCCGACACTGCCCTTGGCTTCTGCGAACGAGCGCTTGGGTTGCCACACTTTCAGGAACAGGGTCAGGGCGATCAGGCTGGCCAGTGCCGAGGTGATGTCCGGCAGTTCTGGGCCGATGAAGTTCGAGGTGAAGTACTGGGTGACGGCGAAGCTCAGGCCTGCGACCAGGGCTGCTGGCCAGGTTTCTTTCACGCCGCGCAGGCCGTCCATCATGAACACCAGCCAGAACGGTACGAACAGCGACAGCAGCGGCAGTTGACGACCGGTCATAGCGCCAATGTGGAAGGCGTCGATACCGGTGACCTGGCCCGCAACGATGATCGGGATACCCAGGGCGCCGAAAGCCACGGGCGCGGTGTTGGCGATCAGGCACAGGCCGGCGGCGTACAGCGGGTTGAAGCCCAGGCCGACCAGCAGCGCGGCCGTGATGGCCACCGGTGCGCCGAAGCCGGCCGCGCCTTCGAGGAAGGCACCGAAGCAGAAGCCGATCAGCAGCACCTGCAGGCGCTGGTCATCGGTGATCGACAGCACCGAGCTGCGGATGACTTCGAACTGGCCGCTCTTGACCGTGAGTTTGTAGAGGAACACCGCGGCAACGATGATCCAGGCAATTGGCCAGAGGCCGTAGAGGAAGCCATAACCGGCGGCGGCGAAGGCCATGTCGGCAGGCATCTGGAAGGCGAAGATCGCCACCAGGATCGACAGTGCAAGGGTGATGCTGCCGGCGACGTGGCCTTTGAGGCGGAACACGGCGAGCGCGAGGAAGAAGAACACGATAGGGATGACCGCCGCCAGTGCGGACAGGCCGAGACTACCAAGCGGGGTATAGAGTTGTTGCCAGGTTTGCATATGGGGTGGCCCCTAATTGTTGTTGGTCAGGCACTGGCATTGGATAATTGGTAAGACCAATTTACAATGGCTGGACGCTAGGTTAAAAGCGCTGTCGTGGGTGTGTCAATTTGTCCGAGGCAAAACTTTGGTCGCGTGCCGATGAGTGGCCAGCTGATTGGCTGGCAAAATCCATAGCTGATGGGTGTCTGCGCGGCGCGGATCGGCGAGAATAGACGCCCCCCGAAACAAGCAGGGGGTTCGTGGAGAGCATGTGATGGTTTTTGATCAGGTCCGCCAACGGCGTCTGTCCGACGACATCGTCGATCGGTTGGAAGGGATGATTCTCGAGGGTACCTTGACCTCCGGGCAGCGGCTTCCCGCGGAGCGCGTGCTGGCCGAGCAGTTCGGGGTGTCCCGTCCGTCGCTGCGCGAGGCCATCCAGAAGCTGGTGGCCAAAGGGTTGCTGGTCAGCCGTCAGGGTGGCGGCAACTATGTCGCGCAGAGCCTCGGTTCGACCTTCAGTGACCCTCTGCTCCAGCTGCTCGAGCACAGCGCCGAGGCGCAGCGCGATTTGCTCGAGTTTCGCCATACCCTGGAGGCGTCCTGCGCCTATTACGCGGCGCAGCGTGCCACCGAGCCTGATCGCGTGCGCCTGAAGGCGGCATTCGACACCTTGCAGGACTGCTATACCCGGGTCGATGAAGTCACCCGGGCGGAGGAGGGCGCAGCCGATGCGCGTTTCCACTTGGCCATTGCCGAGGCCAGCCACAATGCGGTGCTGCTGCACACCATCCGTGGGTTGTTCGACCTGCTCAAGCGTAACGTGGTGACCAATATCGGCGGCATGTACCAGCAGCGCTCAGAAACCCGGGACATGCTGATCAGTCAGCACCGGGAGCTGTACCTGGCGATTGTCGAGGGCAGGGCTGACGATGCGCGGGAGGTGTCCAGCCGGCACATTCTGTATGTGCAGGAGGTGCTGGAGGAGGCGCATGAAGAGGCGCAGCGGGTCGCGCGGGCGGAGCGGCGTAGCGGGCGTTGAGTACGCTGGCCCTTTCGCGGGTTTGCCCGCAAAAGGGCCAGCACAGGCCGAAGCGTATTACTCTTCCTTGCCCTTGTTGCGCACCGCACGCTGCAGCTCGCGGTTGGAGTCGCGTTCGCGCATGGTATCGCGCTTGTCGAACTCCTTCTTGCCCTTGCCAAGCGCGATTTCGCACTTGATCAGGTGCTTGCTCCAGTACAGCGACAGCGCCACGCAGGTGTAGCCTTTTTGCGCCACGGAGGCTTCCACGCGCTCGAGCTCGCGCTTGTTCAGCAGCAGCTTGCGGGTGCGGGTGGGGTCGGCGATGACATGCGTGCTGGCGGTGGTCAGCGGGGTGATGTGGCTGCCGAACAGCCATGCCTCGCCATCCTTGAGCAGCACGTAGCTGTCGGTCAGGTGTGCCTTGCCGGCCCGCAGGCTCTTTACTTCCCAACCGGACAGGACCAGTCCGGCCTCGAACTTGTGTTCGATGAAGTAATCGTGTCGCGCCTTCTTGTTTTGCGCGATGGTCCCGGTCGGATGTTTCTTTTGTTTAGCCATAGGGGCGGCATTATAGGCAGTCGCTGCGTCGTCGGCTACGGGATTTCAGTGTGCTTGAGCCAGTGGAATGAATACCGGACAATACGGGCCCTGTCTTTTGCACAGAACCTGTTTTCGGCACGCTGCGAAGCGCCGCCACCCAGCCTTGGAAGTGACGCCTGGATGACTACCCATATTCAACGCTCCGCCCTGCTGCCGTATCCCGCCCAGGCGCTGTACGATCTGGTCAACGACGTAGCCAGCTACCCGAAGTTCCTGCCCTGGTGCTCGGCATCGACCGTGATCGAAGTCAGCGATACGCACATGCGCGCGAAGCTGGAAGTGGCCAAGGGTGGCATGAGCCAGCAGTTTGTAACGAGCAATGTGCTGGTGCCAGGCCAGTCCATCGAGATGAATCTCGAAGAAGGGCCGTTCACCCAGTTGCATGGTGTATGGGTGTTCAAGCCGCTGGGTGAAAAGGCCTGCAAGATCAGCCTGGACCTGTCCTTCGACTATGCCGGGCCTATCGTGCGGGCAACCCTGGGGCCGTTGTTCAACCAGGCGGCGAATACCCTGGTAGATGCGTTCTGCCAGCGCGCCAAGCAGCTCAATGGTTGAGCGCTCGCTGAAAATCGAAGTGGTCTACGCCACGCCCGAGCGCCAGTGGTTGCTTGCCTGCGAAGTGCCCCGTGGTACGACCGTACGCGAGGCGTTGCGTGTTTCGGGGATTGCGGGGCAGGTGGCCGGTCTGGATGTCGAAGGTTGCCCTGTGGGCATTTTCGGCAAGGTGGTCAGTGACCCGGCGGTGCGCGAGGTAGAGGAGGGCGATCGCCTGGAGATCTATCGGCCCCTGCTGGTCGACCCTCTGGAGGCGCGCAAGCAGCGCGCCGCCAAGGCCAGGGCCAAGCGCTAGTCGCCTGGGGTGCACAAAAAAGCCCGGATGCGATCCGGGCTTTTTGTTGTCCGCAATATTACTGCGGCGAGGTTTCCAGCGGTGCTGGGGTCGGGACCGGGGTGGTCTCGATGGTGTCGATTTCGCGCTGGATGGATTCTTCCACCGAACCGGGTTTGGCAGGTTTTTCTTCCGGCTGCGGCGTCGGTTGGCCTTCGCCGGCTGGGCTGACGGTGGTGTCGCCGCTGCCGCCGAGAATTTCCTGGTCCTTGCTCACGCCGGGCATGAAGTCGCCGGACAGGCTGACCAGTTGGTCGCTTTCGTTGAAGAAGACGCTCATGCGCTCCTGCTGGCGCTGCCCGCCACCAGGCTGCAGACTGTACAGGTAGTCCCAGCGGTTGGTGTTGAACGTGTCCTGAATCAGCGGGTTGCCCATGATAAACCTTACTTGCCGGCGGGTCATTCCGGGACGTAATTGGTCTATCATGTCTTGCGTAACGACATTGCCCTGCTGGATGTCGATTTTGTAAACCCCGGGAAACGAGCAACCGGCGAGTGCGAGCAGTCCCACAAAGGTGAGGCTGGTTAGCAAGAGCTTGGTGTTTTGCATCGGTGGGCGACTTCCACTATCTTGGCTGGACAACGTAAACCCCGATCATACCCGTATTAAGAGAAGCTGCGAAGCAGCATCGGCGAGAAAGCTGACCATGGTTGAAAATAGCGAATTGCGCAAAGCCGGTCTCAAGGTGACCCTGCCTCGAGTCAAGATCCTTCAAATGCTGGACTCGACCGAGCAGCGTCACATGAGTGCCGAGGATGTCTACAAGGCGCTGATGGAGGCGGGCGAGGACGTCGGTCTGGCTACTGTTTATCGCGTACTGACCCAGTTCGAAGCAGCGGGTCTGGTGGTTCGCCACAACTTCGACGGCGGTCATGCAGTGTTCGAGCTGGCGGACGGCGGTCACCACGACCATATGGTCAACGTGGACACCAGCGAAGTCATCGAATTCATGGATGCCGAGATCGAAAAACGTCAGAAAGAGATCGTCGCCGAGCATGGCTACGAGCTCGTGGACCACAATCTGGTCCTGTATGTACGTAAGAAGAAGTAACGATTTTTATCGTTGTTCATGACAAAGGCGACCTCAGGGTCGCCTTTGTACTTTAGGGCTCGGGTGATTCATGTCTGCCCAATCGCCAGCGCGCCGGCTCGGACACGGCTCCGGTGGGCCCGAAGATCTCAAGCCTTCCCGCTGACCACCATCTTGCGCGCATGCGCCAGGGATTCCTTGGTCAAGTCGATACCGCCGAGCATCCGCGCCACTTCCTCGACCCGCTCGCGCTTGGCCAGGCTGGTCACTGCGGTGTGAGTGGTGTCGCTGTTGCGCACCTTGTGCACGAACAAATGGTGATGCCCTTGTGCGGCGACTTGCGGTAGGTGGGTCACGGTCAGGACTTGGCCGCGTTCACCCAATCGGCGCAGCAACTGGCCGACGATTTCGGCGGTGGGGCCGCCGATGCCGACGTCGACTTCGTCGAACACCAGCGTCGGGATGCGGGAGGTTTGAGCAGTGATCACCTGGATCGCCAGGCTGATGCGTGACAGTTCACCGCCCGAGGCCACCTTGGCCAGGCCCTTGAGGGGTTGCCCAGGGTTGGCGCTGACCAGCAGTTCGATCTGCTCAAGGCCGTGGGGCGACAGTTCCTGGCCGTCGTTTGGTGTCAGTTCGATGCAGAAACGCCCGCCGGGCATGCCCAGGCGCTGGATCTCCTGCTCGACGGCAGTTGCCAGCTGGCTGGCGGCCTGCCGACGCAGTGCGCTCAGTTCGCTGGCCTTCTCTTTATAGTGGTGGGCGTAGGCGGTCAGCTCATCGCCCAGGCGTTCGATGGATTCGTCACTGGCATTGAGCCCTTCCAGCTCTTCCATCAGCTGTTGTTGCAGGTGCGGTAGCTCGGTCGGGTGCACGCGGTGCTTGCGTGCCAGGGTGTAGAGGGTGTCGAGGCGTTCTTCCAGGGCTTGCAGGCGCATGGGGTCGGCATCGAAGTTGTCCAGGAAGCGGTTGAGTTCGCCCACGGCCTCTTCGACCTGGATCTGCGCGCTGGCGATCAGGTTGGCGGCCTCTGCCAGTGCCTTGGGGGCATGGTTGGCGGCGCCCAGCCGGTTGAGGCTGGAGGTGAGGGCGCTCAGCACATTGCCCGAGTCGCTCTCGCTGCACTGGTCGATGACCTGGCGGCAAATGCCGAACAGCGCCTCGGCACTGGTCAGGTTCTTGTGTTCCTGTTCGAGTTGTTCGAGTTCGTTTTCGCCCAGGCCCAGGTTGTCGAGTTCTTCCAGTTGATAGCTGAGCAGCTGATGGCGAGCGCGTTGCTCGTCGCTCGAGTTGGTCAGGCGCTCCAGTTCGAGGCGGGTCTGGTTCCAGCGTTTGGCGGCCAATTGCACCTGGCGCGCCAGGTCGATGGCACCGGCATATTCGTCCAGCAGGCGGCGATGGGTGTCGGTCTTGAGCAGCGACTGGTGTTCGTGCTGGCTGTGAATGTCGATCAGCAGTTCGCCCAGCGCCTTCAGGTCGCCCAGCGGGCAGGGTGTGCCGTTGATGTAGCCGCGGCTTCGGCCCTCGGCGGTGATGACCCGGCGCAGGATGCACGGCCCGTCGATGTCCAGGTCGCGTTCGGCCAACCAGGCGCGTGCCTCGGGGATGTCCACCAGGTCGAAGGTGGCGAGGATGTCCGCCTTGTCTGCGCCGGGACGCACAACGCCGCTGTCGGCACGGTCACCCAAGGTGAGGCCGAGGGCGTCGAGCATGATCGACTTGCCTGCGCCGGTCTCACCGGTGATGACGGACATGCCACGGGCCAGTTCGAGGTCGAGGTGCTCGACGATGGCGTAGTTGTGAATGGACAGGTGCACCAGCATGAGGGCGGCTCCCGAAGCGGTTGGTCTGGTTATTTATACAGTAGTTTTTTCGAGGCTGACAATGCCCGTTGGCAGATTCTTGCGTTGCCTGAAAACCACATTGCCCCTTGAAGCCTGTTTTTCCGGCCCCATATAGCCGACAAACAAGGCGAGCCAGGCTCGCAGACCAGAAATTTGCGGAGGAGAACACCCATGGCTGACGAACAGCTGGATGAAAACACCCTTAATACCGAAGAGGCTGGTGCGACGTCCGTCGATGCCCGCGTCCAGGAGCTAGAGGAGCAGCTGGCCGCCGCCAAGGATCAGTCCCTGCGCACCGCCGCCGAACTGCAGAACATTCGCCGTCGTGCCGAGCAGGACGTCGAGAAGGCGCACAAGTTCGCCCTTGAGAAATTCGCCGGCGACCTGCTGCCGGTCATCGACAGCCTGGAACTCGCCCTGACGCACTCCAGTGCCGAAGACGAGCACGTCAAGCAGATTCGCGAAGGCGTCGAGCTGACCCTGAAGATGTTCCAGGACACCCTCAAGCGCTACAACCTCGAAGCCATCGACCCGCACGGCCAGCCGTTCAATGCCGAGCACCATCAGGCGATGGCCATGCAGGAAAGCGCCACTGTCGAGCCCAACAGCGTGCTGAACGTGTTCCAGAAGGGCTACCTGCTCAATGGCCGCCTGCTGCGCCCCGCCATGGTGGTGGTCAGCAAGGCGCCAGCAGCGCCACAACCTTCTATCGATGAAAAGGCTTGAAATCCGTCAGGGCATCCCCATCTAGGTGTCAAGCCTTCAAGTATTACCGCAGTTGGCTGAATGAAGTCGCTGCTACCAAATTCAAGTTTCGGGAGATTCAACATGGGTAAAATCATCGGTATCGACCTGGGGACCACCAACTCGTGCGTCTCCATTCTGGAAAACGGTAACGTCAAAGTCATCGAGAACGCCGAGGGCGCGCGTACTACCCCTTCGATCGTGGCTTACGCCAACGATGGCGAAATCCTGGTTGGCCAGTCGGCCAAGCGCCAGGCCGTCACCAACCCGCACAACACCCTGTTCGCCGTGAAGCGTCTGATTGGCCGTCGCTTCGAAGAAGACGTCGTGCAGAAAGACATCAAGCTGGTGCCGTACAAGATCGTCAAAGCCAACAATGGTGACGCTTGGGTCGAGGCCGGCGGCAAGGAAATGGCTCCGCCGCAAATCAGCGCCGAAGTCCTGAAGAAAATGAAGAAGACCGCCGAAGACTACCTCGGCGAGCCGGTCACCGAAGCGGTCATCACCGTTCCGGCCTACTTCAACGACAGCCAGCGTCAGGCCACCAAGGACGCCGGCCGCATCGCGGGTCTGGACGTAAAACGCATCATCAACGAACCGACCGCTGCTGCCCTGGCCTACGGCATGGACAAAGCGAAGGGCGACCACACTGTGATCGTCTATGACCTCGGTGGTGGTACCTTCGACGTTTCCGTGATCGAGATCGCTGAAGTCGACGGCGAGCACCAGTTCGAAGTACTGGCCACCAACGGTGACACCTTCCTGGGTGGTGAAGACTTCGACATGCGCCTGATCGACTACCTCGTCGACGAATTCAAGAAAGAGTCGGGCATGGATCTGAAGAACGATCCGCTGGCCCTGCAACGTCTGAAAGAAGCGGCTGAAAAGGCCAAGATCGAGCTGTCCTCGTCTCAGTCGACCGACGTCAACCTGCCGTACATCACTGCGGACGCTACCGGTCCTAAGCACCTGAACGTGAAGATTTCCCGCGCCAAGCTGGAATCGCTGGTCGAAGACCTGGTCAACCGTACCATCGAGCCTTGCCGCATCGCGCTGAAAGACGCGGGTATCGACGCAAGCAAGATCGACGACGTGATCCTGGTCGGTGGCCAGACCCGTATGCCGATGGTGCAGAAAGCCGTTGCCGACTTCTTCGGTAAAGAAGCACGTAAGGACGTCAACCCGGACGAAGCCGTTGCCATGGGCGCAGCCATTCAAGGCGCGGTACTGGCCGGTGACGTGAAGGACGTACTGCTGCTGGACGTCAGCCCGCTGACCCTGGGTATCGAAACCATGGGCGGCGTGATGACTCCGCTGATCGAGAAGAACACCACCATCCCGACCAAGAAGTCGCAGGTGTTCTCGACTGCCGATGACAACCAGGGCGCTGTGACCATCCACGTTCTGCAGGGTGAGCGTAAGCAGGCCGCTCAGAACAAGTCGCTGGGCAAGTTCGACCTGGCCGACATTCCGCCGGCCCCACGCGGTGTGCCGCAGATCGAAGTGACCTTCGACATCGACGCCAACGGCATCCTGCACGTCAGCGCCAAAGACAAGGCCACCGGCAAGTCGCAGTCGATCGTGATCAAGGCCAACTCCGGTCTGTCGGACGAAGAAATCGAGCGCATGGTGCGTGACGCCGAGGCCAACGCCGAGGAAGACCGCAAGTTCGAAGAGCTGGCCGCTGCCCGTAACCAGGGTGACGCGCTGGTTCACTCGACTCGCAAGATGGTCGCTGACGCCGGTGACAAGGTTACCGCCGAAGAAAAAACCGCCATCGAAGCTGCGGTCGTTGCCCTGGAAGCCGCCGTCAAAGGCGACGACAAGGCTGCCATCGATGCCAAGGTCGAGGAGCTGTCGAAAGTCTCCGCGCCAGTGGCTCAGAAGATGTACGCCGAACAGGCTCAGCAGCCGCAGGGCGGTGCCCAGCAGGCTGAGCCGGAAGCCAAGCACGATGACGTGGTTGACGCCGAGTTCGAAGAAGTGAAAGACAACAACAAGCAGTAATCCCTGCATGTTGTCGGCCAGTGAGCGTCATTTGACGATGAACTGGTAGGATGTCGCCGCGCGGGGGCTTGCTCCCGCGTTGGTGTGTCTGGAATACGAGAATTTTTACAGCATCTGTCAGGGCGCTTTGGGCGTGTAGCGGCAGGTGCTGACGGCATGGAGCATGCCGAACGCCCTCAAGAGTGCAAATGACCTATGGCAAAGCGTGATTATTATGAGGTCCTGGGTGTCGAGCGTGGCGCCAGCGAAGGTGACCTCAAGAAGGCTTATCGCCGCCTGGCGATGAAGTACCACCCCGACCGCAACCCGGATGACAAGGCGTCGGAAGAGCAATTCAAGGAGGTCAGCGAGGCCTATGAAGTGCTGTCCGACGCGAACAAGCGTGCATCCTACGACCAGTATGGCCATGCCGCTTTCGACGCTGGCATGGGTGGCGGTGGCGGCGCTGGTTTCGGTGGTGCCAACTTCTCTGACATCTTCGGTGATGTCTTCAGTGATTTCTTCGGCGGCGGACGCGGTGGTGCTCGTGGCGGCGCGCAGCGCGGCAGCGACCTGCGATACACCCTGGAGCTGAATCTGGAAGAGGCTGTGCGCGGTACCACGGTCAATATCCGGGTGCCTACGCTGGTCAACTGCAAACCCTGCGACGGTTCGGGTGCGAAGAAGGGGTCGACCCCATCCACCTGCCCGACCTGCGGCGGTGCTGGCCAGGTACGCATGCAGCAGGGCTTCTTCGCCGTGCAGCAAACCTGCCCCCGTTGCCATGGGCAAGGCAAGATCATCACCGACCCTTGCACCTCTTGCCATGGCGAAGGCCGTGTCGAGGAATACAAGACCCTTTCGGTCAAGGTGCCGGCGGGCGTCGATACCGGCGACCGCATCCGCCTGTCCGGTGAGGGCGAGGCCGGTACCCATGGTGGCCCGACCGGCGACCTGTACGTGGTCATCAATGTGCGTGAGCACGCGATCTTCCAGCGTGATGGCAAGCATCTGTACTGCGAAGTGCCGATCAGCTACACCGATGCGGCCCTGGGCGGCGAGCTGGAAGTGCCGACCCTCGATGGTCGGGTCAAGTTGAAGATCCCCGAAGGCACCCAGACCGGCAAGCAGTTCCGCCTGCGTGGCAAGGGCGTGGCGCCGGTGCGTGGGGGTGCGGCGGGCGACCTGCTGTGCCGTGTCGCGGTGGAAACGCCGGTCAACCTCAGCCGCCGTCAGCGCGAGCTGCTTGAAGAACTGCGCGATTCGCTCGATGGCGACAGCTCTCATTCGCCCAAGGCCAGTGGCTGGTTCGAGGGTGTGAAGCGCTTCTTCGGCGATCTCTGACAAGGAACAGACGTATGCGACGTATTGCAGTGATGGGCGCGGCGGGGCGGATGGGCAAGACCCTCGTCGAGGCCGTGCAGCAACAGGCGCCTCAGGCAGGCCTGACGGCGGCGATCGATCGCCCCGATAGTTCCCTGGTGGGGGCGGATGCGGGTGAGTTGGCGGCCCTGGGCCGTATTGGCGTGCCGATTTCCGATGACCTGGCCAAGGTCGCCGACGAGTTCGATGTGCTGATCGACTTCACCCATCCCTCGGTCACCCTGAAGAACCTGGCGTTCTGCCGCAAGGCAGGCAAGGCCATGGTCATCGGTACCACTGGTTTTACCCCGGAAGAAAAGCAGCAACTGGTCGAGGCGGGCAAGGAGATTCCGATCGTCTTCGCCGCCAACTTCAGCGTTGGCGTCAACCTGTGCCTCAAGCTGCTGGATACCGCAGCGCGGGTATTGGGCGACGATGTGGATATCGAGATCATCGAGGCGCACCACCGACACAAAGTCGATGCACCTTCGGGTACCGCCCTGCGCATGGGGGAGGTGGTTGCCCAGGCGTTGGGGCGCGATCTGCAGGAAGTGGCCGTTTACGGTCGCGAAGGCCAGACTGGCGCGCGCGATCGTCAGACCATCGGTTTCGCTACTGTGCGTGCCGGTGACGTAGTCGGTGACCACACCGTGCTGTTCGCCGCCGAAGGCGAGCGCGTGGAGATCACCCACAAGGCGTCCAGCCGCATGACCTTTGCCAAGGGTGCCGTGCGTGCGGCGCTGTGGCTGGATGGGCGTGAGCCGGGCCTGTACGACATGCAGGATGTGCTCGAGCTGCGTTAAGCAGGTCGAGCGGCGGTGGCTTCATCGCGGTAAGCCTGCTCCCGCTCCCGCATGGAATGGCGTTGCTCCGAGGTTTGGCGCGGTGTCTGTAGGAGCGGGTTTACCCGCGAAGGGGTTTTCAGGGATGTCAGTCTGTCGCAATCATGTGTTTTAGAGACACATATGCGGTAGACCTAAAACGCACTTTTCTGTAAGCTACAGCTTTAGTGTGTCCACTAAAAGCGCGCAGCGAATTGAATTCAGCACATGAAAGCGGGGTGACGTGTCCATACGTCACTCCGCTTTTTTGCAACCTGCGATCGCCCTTTCATGCTTGATTAACGGGAGGTCTTCTTGACAAAGCCAGCCATACTCGCCCTTGCCGATGGCAGTATTTTCCGCGGTGAAGCCATCGGAGCCGACGGTCAGACCGTTGGTGAGGTGGTGTTCAACACTGCTATGACCGGCTACCAGGAAATCCTTACTGATCCTTCCTACGCGCAGCAAATCGTTACCCTGACCTACCCGCACATCGGTAATACCGGCACCACCCCGGAAGATGCCGAGTCGAACCGCGTCTGGTCCGCTGGCCTGGTCATCCGTGACCTGCCGCTGCTGGCCAGCAACTGGCGTAACACCCAGTCGCTGCCTGAGTACCTGAAGGCCAACAACGTCGTCGCCATCGCCGGTATCGACACCCGTCGCCTGACCCGCATCCTGCGTGAGAAGGGCGCCCAGAACGGTTGCATCCTGGCCGGTGACAACATAAGCGAAGAAGCCGCCATCGCCGCTGCCCGCGCCTTCCCGGGCCTCAAGGGCATGGACCTGGCCAAGGTCGTTTCCACCAAAGAGCGCTACGAGTGGCGTTCCAGCGTGTGGGAGCTGAAAACCGACAGCCACCCGACCATTGACGCTGCCGACCTGCCTTACCACGTGGTGGCCTTCGACTACGGCGTCAAGCTGAACATCCTGCGCATGCTGGTCGCCCGCGGCTGCCGCGTGACCGTGGTGCCTGCCCAGACCCCGGCGAGCGAAGTCCTGGCAATGAATCCAGATGGCGTGTTCCTGTCCAACGGCCCTGGTGACCCCGAGCCTTGCGACTACGCGATCCAGGCGATCAAGGAAATCCTGGAAACCGAGATCCCGGTCTTCGGTATCTGCCTCGGCCACCAGCTGCTGGCCCTGGCCTCCGGCGCCAAGACCGTCAAGATGGGTCATGGCCACCACGGTGCCAACCACCCGGTCCAGGACCTGGACACCGGCGTGGTGATGATCACCAGCCAGAACCACGGTTTCGCCGTCGACGAAGCCACCCTGCCGGGCAATGTCCGCGCCATCCACAAGTCGCTGTTCGACGGCACCCTGCAGGGTATCGAGCGCACCGACAAGAGCGCGTTCAGCTTCCAGGGCCACCCTGAAGCGAGCCCAGGCCCGACCGACGTCGCGCCACTGTTCGATCGTTTCATCGATGCCATGGCCAAGCGCCGCTGAGCATCCTGCTTCAAGGCCCCGGGCCGGCTCGTGCCGCGCCCGGAAGCGCCTGACCCAGATTGTTCAAGACGGCTTGCCGACTGACCCGCGGATTTGAGTGACAACCCAATGCCAAAACGTACAGACATTAAAAGCATCCTGATTCTCGGCGCTGGCCCGATCGTGATCGGCCAGGCCTGCGAATTCGACTATTCCGGCGCCCAGGCCTGCAAGGCCCTGCGCGAGGAAGGTTTCCGCGTCATCCTGGTGAACTCCAACCCAGCCACCATCATGACCGACCCGGCCATGGCCGATGCCACCTACATCGAGCCGATCAAGTGGCAATCGGTGGCCAAGATCATCGAGAAAGAGCGTCCGGATGCCCTGCTGCCGACCATGGGCGGTCAGACCGCACTGAACTGCGCCCTGGACCTGGAGCGCCACGGCGTTCTGGAGAAATTCGGCGTAGAGATGATCGGTGCCAACGCCGACACCATCGACAAGGCCGAAGACCGTTCGCGCTTCGACAAGGCGATGAAAGCCATTGGCCTGGAGTGCCCGCGTTCCGGTATCGCCCACAGCATGGAAGAGGCCAACGCCGTTCTCGAGCGCCTGGGCTTCCCGTGCATCATCCGTCCGTCGTTCACCATGGGTGGCACCGGTGGCGGTATCGCCTACAACCGTGAAGAGTTCGAAGAAATCTGCGCCCGTGGTCTGGACCTGTCGCCGACCAAGGAGCTGCTGATCGACGAATCGCTGATCGGCTGGAAGGAATACGAGATGGAGGTGGTCCGTGACAAGAAGGACAACTGCATCATCGTCTGCTCCATCGAAAACTTCGACCCGATGGGTGTGCACACCGGTGACTCCATCACTGTCGCTCCGGCGCAAACGCTGACCGACAAGGAATACCAGATCATGCGTAACGCCTCGCTGGCGGTACTGCGTGAAATCGGCGTCGAAACCGGCGGTTCCAACGTTCAGTTCGGTATCTGCCCGAACACCGGCCGCATGGTCGTGATCGAGATGAACCCGCGTGTATCGCGCTCCTCGGCCCTGGCCTCGAAGGCTACCGGCTTCCCGATCGCCAAGATCGCCGCCAAGCTGGCCGTGGGTTACACCCTCGACGAACTGCAGAACGACATCACCGGCGGCCGCACTCCGGCTTCCTTCGAGCCGTCGATCGACTACGTCGTCACCAAGCTGCCGCGCTTCGCCTTCGAGAAATTCCCGAAAGCCGACGCCCGCCTGACCACCCAGATGAAGTCGGTCGGTGAAGTCATGGCCATCGGCCGTACCTTCCAGGAATCCCTGCAGAAAGCCCTGCGCGGCCTGGAAGTCGGTGCCTGCGGTCTGGACCCGAAAGTCGACCTGGCCAGCCCGGATGCCAACAGCATCCTCAAGCGCGAGCTGACCGTACCGGGCGCCGAGCGTATCTGGTACGTGGCCGACGCCATGCGTGCTGGCATGACGTGCGAAGAAATCTTCAAGCTGACCGGCATCGACATGTGGTTCCTGGTGCAGATGGAAGATCTCATCAAGGAAGAAGAGAAGGTCAAGACCCTGGCCCTGTCGGCCATCGACAAGGACTACATGCTGCGCCTCAAGCGCAAGGGCTTCTCTGACCAGCGTCTGGCCAAGCTGCTCGGCATCACCGACAAGAACCTGCGTCGTCACCGCCACAAGCTGGAAGTGTTCCCGGTCTACAAGCGCGTCGACACCTGCGCCGCCGAGTTCGCCACCGATACCGCCTACCTGTACTCGACCTACGAGGAAGAGTGCGAGGCCAATCCGTCGACCCGCGACAAGATCATGATCCTGGGTGGCGGCCCGAACCGTATCGGTCAAGGTATCGAGTTCGACTACTGCTGCGTACACGCTGCCCTGGCGCTGCGTGATGACGGTTACGAGACCATCATGGTCAACTGCAACCCGGAAACCGTTTCCACCGACTACGACACCTCGGACCGTCTGTACTTCGAGCCGCTGACCCTGGAGGACGTGCTGGAAGTCTGCCGCGTCGAGAAACCCAAGGGCGTCATCGTCCACTACGGTGGCCAGACCCCGCTGAAGCTGGCTCGCGCCCTTGAAGAAGCTGGCGTGCCGATCATCGGTACCAGCCCGGACGCGATCGACCGCGCCGAAGACCGTGAGCGTTTCCAGCAGATGGTTCAGCGCCTGAACCTGCGCCAGCCGCCAAACGCCACCGTGCGCAGCGAAGACGAAGCCATCCGTGCCGCTGGCGACATCGGCTACCCGCTGGTCGTGCGTCCGTCGTACGTACTGGGCGGTCGCGCCATGGAGATCGTCTACGAACTGGACGAGCTCAAGCGCTACCTGCGTGAAGCGGTCCAGGTCTCCAACGACAGCCCGGTGCTGCTCGACCACTTCCTCAACTGCGCCATCGAAATGGACGTGGATGCGGTGTGCGACGGCACCGACGTGGTGATCGGCGCGATCATGCAGCACATCGAACAGGCCGGTGTTCACTCCGGTGACTCGGCGTGCTCGCTGCCACCTTACTCGTTGAGCAAGGAAGTCCAGGACGAAGTCCGTGACCAGGTGCGCAAGATGGCCCTGGAACTGGGTGTCGTCGGCCTGATGAACGTGCAGCTGGCTCTGCAGGGCGACAAGATCTACGTGATCGAAGTCAACCCGCGTGCGTCGCGTACCGTTCCGTTCGTTTCCAAGTGCATCGGTACTTCCCTGGCGATGATCGCGGCGCGCGTCATGGCGGGTAAAACGCTCAAAGAGCTGGGCTTCACCCAGGAAATCATCCCGAACTTCTACAGCGTCAAGGAAGCCGTCTTCCCGTTCGCCAAGTTCCCAGGTGTTGACCCGATCCTCGGCCCTGAGATGAAATCTACCGGTGAAGTGATGGGTGTCGGCGACAGCTTCGGTGAAGCCTTCGCCAAGGCCCAGATGGGCGCCAGCGAAGTGCTGCCGAACGGCGGTACTGCGTTCATCAGCGTGCGTGACGACGACAAGCCACAAGTGGCTGGCGTTGCCCGCGACCTGATCGCCCTGGGCTTTGAAGTGGTTGCAACTGCCGGTACCGCCAAGGTGATCGAGGCGGCTGGCCTGAAAGTGCGCCGTGTGAACAAAGTGACCGAAGGTCGCCCGCATGTGGTCGACATGATCAAGAACGACGAAGTGTCGCTGATCATCAACACCACCGAAGGCCGCCAGTCGATCGCCGATTCCTACTCGATTCGTCGCAATGCGCTGCAGCACAAGATCTACTGCACGACCACCATTGCGGCAGGTGAAGCCATCTGCGAAGCGCTGAAATTCGGCCCTGAGAAGACCGTTCGCCGCTTGCAGGATCTGCATGCAGGACTTAAAGCATGAGCATTACCAAGTACCCGATGACCGTCCAGGGCGCTCGCGCCCTGGAAGAGGAACTGACCTTCCTGAGCAAGACCGAGCGCCCGCGCCTGAGCCAGGCGATCGGTGAAGCGCGTGAGCTGGGCGACCTCAAGGAAAACGCCGAGTACCATGCTGCCCGCGAAGAGCAGGGCATGGTCGAGGCGCGTATCCGTGACATCGAAGGCCGTCTGCAGAACTCGGTGGTGATCGATGTCACCACCATCGCGCACACCGGCAAGGTGATCTTCGGTACCACCGTGGACCTGGAGAACACCGAGACCGGCGATCAGGTGACCTACCAGATCGTGGGCGAGGACGAAGCCGACGTGAAGAAAGGCAAGCTGTCGAACAGTGCGCCGATCGCCCGTGCCATCATCGGCAAGGAAGAAGGTGACACCGTTGTCGTCAAGACGCCAAACGGTACGGTCGAGTACGAGATTGTCGAAGTCAAGCACATCTGACCGGCGCCTTCGGGCGCCCTCCCTCGAGGGAATCCTCTGGCAGCTGGCCCAGGTCTTCTGGGTTGGCGGCCTCTGGGTGTTCCATGTGGGTTTGGTGCCTGCGCTCAAGGTCAGTGGTCTGGCGCCATTGCTGGTGCAGGATATCGCTGGGCAGATTGACCGCTGGTTGATCGGCGTGGCGTTGCTTGGGCTGTTGACCCAGCTGGCGGTGCTGGCGAGGGTGGAGGGCCTGGCGGCCTGGTGGCGGCAGTTTCGCGGCCAGATGCTGTTGCTCGGCTTCGGTGCTTGCGTGGGGTACTACACCCTGCGCTATGGCATCTCGGTAGCCGAGCGCTGGCAGATGTTCTGTTTTCTGGTGCTGGGCTTCTCCGGCATCGTGCTGGTAGCCCAGCCTGTCCCGGTCAAGACGCGTTCACCGCGCCACTGACAGGGAAGGCGCCGAGGCCTCGACGCTGGCAAGCCGGCCCCCACAGGGTGAATACCTGCGGGGGCCTTTCCGTTACTTGTAACGGTGGATGTTGGACAGCTGCTTGTTCGGCTGCGGGTTCTTGCGGTAGATCAGCGCTTTCTTGCCGATGGTCTGCACCAGCTCCGCGCGGCCAGCCTTGCACAGCTCGGCGATGGCGGCGGCACGTTCTTCACGATCTTCGGAGCGAATCTCGACCTTGATCAGTTCGTGGTCGGTGAGTGCACGTTCCAGTTCGGCGATGACGCCTTCGTTCAAGCCGTTGCCAGCCACGATCAAGACCGGCTTCAGGTCATGACCAATGGATTTGTACTGTTTCTTCTGCTCGTTATTGAGCGGCATAATCTGACCCTTTTCGTCTGATTCTGTAAAATTGACGGGCATTTTACCCGAGGGCCCGTGGCTCCGCCCAGTCAAACACGACGCATATCATCGAGGTGCCCCGTGGCGCAACGTTCCAAAAGCAGCCATAACTGGCTGAGAGAGCATTTCAACGATCCTTTCGTCAAGCAGGCGCAAAAGGATGGCTACCGCTCGCGCGCGAGCTACAAGCTGCTTGAGATCCAGGAAAAGGACCGACTGATCCGTCCTGGCATGAGCGTGATCGACCTGGGCGCCGCCCCGGGAGGCTGGTCGCAGGTGACCAGTCGTCTGATTGGTGGGCAGGGTCGCTTGATCGCATCCGACATCCTGGAAATGGACGCGATCCCCGACGTTACCTTCATTCAGGGCGATTTCACCCAGGATGAAGTCCTCGCCAGCATTCTGCAGGCAGTCGGCGATTCGCACGTGGACCTTGTGATTTCCGACATGGCCCCCAATATGAGTGGTACGCCTGCGGTGGACATGCCGCGCGCCATGTTCCTGTGTGAGCTGGCCCTCGATCTGGCCACCCGCGTCCTCAAGCCGGGCGGCGATTTCCTGATCAAGATTTTCCAGGGCGAAGGTTTTGACGTGTACCTCAAGGACGTGCGCAGCAAGTTCGACAAGGTACAGATGCGCAAGCCGTCGTCCTCGCGGGATCGCTCGCGTGAGCAATACCTGCTGGCCAGGGGCTTCAAAGGGGTGTGAAAAGGCGGGTTGGGGGGTGGTCGATAGTTATTTCCAATCGCCCGCCCCCTCAGGATCGTCCGAACTTCGTGTAGTCTAGGTTTCACAAAGGGTTACAGACGGTGCCTGCGGATGCGTAGGTAATGTAGTAAGTTAGGGCGACGAATATCATGCGAGGCACGGCTGCGTCGTGCGCCGGCCTCAGAGGGTAGCGAATTGAACGACATGGCAAAGAATCTGATCCTCTGGTTGATCATCGCGGCGGTCCTGGTGACGGTGATGAACAACTTCTCGAGCCCTAACGAGCCGCAGACCCTCAACTACTCCGACTTCATCCAGCAGGTAAAAGACGGGAAAGTCGAGCGTGTGACCGTCGATGGCTACATCATTACCGGCAAGCGTTCCGACGGCGACAACTTCAAGACCGTGCGTCCGGCCATTACCGACAATGGCCTGATCGGCGACCTGGTCGACAATCACGTCATCATCGAAGGCAAGCAGCCTGAGCAACAGAGCATCTGGACGCAGCTGCTGGTAGCCAGCTTCCCGATCCTGGTGATCATCGCCGTCTTCATGTTCTTCATGCGCCAGATGCAAGGCGGCGCGGGGGGCAAGGGCGGGCCGATGAGCTTCGGCAAGAGCAAGGCGCGCCTGTTGTCCGAAGACCAGGTCAAGACCACCCTGGCCGACGTCGCAGGTTGCGACGAAGCCAAGGAAGAGGTTGGCGAGCTGGTCGAGTTCCTGCGCGATCCGGGCAAGTTCCAGCGCCTGGGTGGCCGTATTCCGCGTGGCGTACTGATGGTAGGCCCGCCCGGTACCGGTAAGACCTTGCTGGCCAAGGCCATTGCCGGTGAAGCGAAAGTGCCGTTCTTCACCATTTCCGGTTCCGACTTCGTGGAAATGTTCGTGGGTGTCGGTGCCAGCCGCGTCCGTGACATGTTCGAGCAGGCCAAGAAGCACGCGCCTTGCATCATCTTCATCGACGAGATCGACGCCGTGGGTCGCCACCGTGGCGCGGGCATGGGCGGTGGTCACGACGAGCGCGAACAAACCCTCAACCAGTTGCTGGTCGAGATGGATGGCTTCGAAATGAACGATGGCATCATCGTCATTGCCGCCACCAACCGTCCGGACGTACTGGACCCTGCGCTGCTGCGTCCCGGCCGTTTCGACCGTCAGGTCGTGGTCGGCCTGCCGGATATCCGCGGCCGTGAACAGATTCTCAAGGTGCACATGCGCAAGGTGCCGGTCGGCGAGAACGTCAATCCGGCGGTCATCGCCCGTGGTACCCCTGGCTTCTCCGGTGCCGACCTGGCCAACCTGGTCAACGAGGCTTCGCTGTTCGCCGCACGCTCCAACAAGCGCCTGGTCGAAATGAAAGAGTTCGAACTGGCCAAGGACAAGATCATGATGGGCGCCGAGCGCAAGACCATGGTCATGTCCGAGAAGGAAAAACAGAACACTGCCTACCACGAGGCGGGTCATGCCATCGTCGGTCGTCTGGTGCCTGAGCATGACCCGGTCTACAAGGTGTCGATCATTCCTCGTGGCCGCGCCCTGGGTGTGACCATGTTCCTGCCGGAAGAGGACCGCTACAGCCTGTCCAAGCGCGCGTTGATCAGCCAGATCTGCTCGCTGTACGGTGGCCGTATCGCCGAGGAAATGACCCTGGGCTTCGACGGTGTCACCACGGGTGCCTCCAACGACATCATGCGTGCCAGCCAGATCGCCCGGAACATGGTGACCAAGTGGGGCCTGTCCGAGAAGCTCGGCCCGCTGATGTACGCCGAAGAGGAGGGCGAGGTGTTCCTCGGCCGCAGCGCTGCCAGCCAGCACGCCAGTGTCTCCGGTGAAACCGCCAAGCTGATCGACTCGGAAGTGCGCAGCATCATCGACCAGTGCTATGCCACGGCCAAGCAACTGCTGACCGACAACCGCGACAAGCTCGATGCCATGGCCGAGGCGCTGATGAAGTACGAGACCATCGACGCCGAGCAGATCGACGATATCATGGCCGGCCGTCCACCCCGCGAACCGCGTGACTGGGACGACGACTCGGCTTCGGGCACCTCTGCAACCCAGGGTGATCGCCCAGAGTCGCCGATTGGCGGCCCAGCGGCACAACACTAAGGGCACTTATGAGCTCACAGCAGTACCCGACCCGGTTGCCTTGCGGCAACCGGGTTCTTGATTTGTCCCGTACCCATGTCATGGGTATTCTCAATGTCACCCCCGACTCCTTCTCCGACGGCGGGCGCTTCAATCAGCGCGACGAAGCGCTTCGGCATGCCGAGGCGATGGTCGCTGCAGGCGCCACGCTGATCGACATCGGTGGCGAGTCGACCCGGCCTGGCGCGCGGGCAGTATCGGTTACTGAAGAGCTCGAGCGCGTGGCGCCGATGGTCGAGGCGATCAACAGTCGCCTGGATGTGGTGATTTCCGTGGATACGTCCACCCCGGCCGTGATCCGCGAGTCGGCGCGCCTGGGGGCCGGTCTGATCAACGACGTGCGCGCGCTGGAGCGCGACGGTGCACTGGATGCCGCTGCCGATACCGGCCTGCCGGTCTGCCTCATGCACATGCGTGGCGAGCCGGGCAATATGCAGGATGATCCACATTACGACGATGTGACCGCCGACGTTACGCGCTATCTTGAACAGCGGATGGCGGCCTGCGCAGCGGCCGGTATCGACGCTGACCGAATCATTCTTGATCCTGGCTTCGGTTTCGCCAAGACCCTGGCGCATAACCTGAGCCTGTTCAAACACATGGAAGCGCTCTACCGCTTGGGGCGCCCGCTTTTGGTGGGCGTTTCGCGCAAAAGCATGATCGGCTTGACCCTGGATCGCCCGGTGGGCGAGCGGTTGTACGGCAGTCTTGCGCTGGCGGCATTGGCGATGACCAAGGGTGCTAGCATCCTGCGCGTCCATGACGTGGCCGAGACCGTTGATGTCGTGCGCATGATCGCTGCGGTACAGAACGCCGAATAAGAACATTGGAGTCCCTATGAGCAGAAAATACTTTGGTACCGACGGCATTCGTGGCCGCGTCGGCGAATACCCGATCACACCGGATTTCATGCTGAAACTGGGTTGGGCTGCGGGCATGGCGTTCCGCAAGCAGGGCAATTGCCGAGTGCTGGTAGGCAAGGACACCCGTATCTCCGGGTACATGTTCGAATCGGCGCTCGAAGCCGGTCTTTCTGCCGCCGGTGCCGATGTCATGCTGCTCGGGCCGATGCCGACGCCGGCCATCGCCTACCTCACCCGGACCTTCCATGCCGAAGCGGGGATCGTCATCAGCGCCTCGCACAACCCGCATGACGACAATGGCATCAAGTTCTTCTCGGGCCAGGGCACCAAGCTGCCGGACGAAGTCGAGCTGATGATCGAGGAGTTGCTGGACCAGCCGATGACAGTGGTCGAGTCGAGCAAGCTGGGCAAGGTGTCCCGTATCAACGACGCCGCCGGTCGCTACATCGAGTTCTGCAAGAGCAGCGTGCCGAGCAGCACCAGTTTCGAAGGCCTCAAGCTGGTGGTCGACTGCGCCCATGGCGCTACCTACAAGGTTGCGCCCAGCGTGTTCCGTGAGTTGGGCGCTCAGGTGACCGTGCTGCATGCCCAGCCGGACGGCCTCAACATCAACGAGAATTGCGGATCCACGCACATCGAGTCGCTGCAGGCTGCCGTACTGGTCGGCCACGCCGACCTAGGCATCGCATTCGATGGCGATGGGGACCGTGTGCTGATGGTCGACCACACCGGCGCCATCGTCGACGGAGACGAATTGCTGTTCATCATCGCGCGCGACCTGCACGAGCGCGACAAGCTGCAGGGTGGCGTAGTGGGTACCCTGATGAGCAACCTCGGCCTGGAGCTGGCGCTCAAGGACCTGGATATTCCGTTCGTGCGGGCCAAGGTCGGCGACCGCTATGTCATGGCGGAGTTGCTCGAGCGCGAGTGGCTGGTTGGCGGGGAAAACTCCGGGCACGTGGTTTGCTGCAACCACACCACCACTGGCGATGCGATCATTGCCGCGCTGCAGGTGCTGTTGTCGCTCAAGCGCCGTGGCGAGACCCTGGCGCAGGCCCGCCAGGCCGTTCGCAAATGCCCACAGGTGCTGATCAACGTGCGCTTTGGCGCAAGCAAGGTCGACCCGCTGGAGCATCCTGCGGTGAAGGAGGCCAGTGCCAAGGTCACCGAGGCGATGGCTGGGCGCGGACGGGTACTTTTGCGCAAGTCGGGTACCGAGCCGCTGGTGCGGGTCATGGTCGAAGGCGACGACGAAAACCAAGTGCGCAGCCACGCCGAAGCCTTGGCCAAGCTGGTCAGCGAAGTTTGTGCCTGAAATAGGCTTGCCAGCGCAGATCTGGTTGGGTAAGATCTGCGCCCACTTTGACCGACGAGGTAAAGCATGCGTCGCCCCATGGTAGCTGGTAACTGGAAGATGCACGGTACCCGCGCCAGCGTCGCTGAGCTGATCCAGGGCTTGGGCAATATGTCCTTGCCAGACGGTGTGGAAGTCGCGGTGTTTCCGCCGGCGCTGTTCATCAATCAAGTCATTGATGGGCTGCAAGGCAGGGGGATCATCGTAGGTGCACAGAATTCTGCGGTAAAACCCGAAGAGGGTGCGCTGACGGGTGAAATTGCACCCAGTCAGTTGGTTGAAGCAGGTTGCAAGTTGGTTCTGATTGGCCATTCCGAACGCCGCCAAATTATTGGTGAAACTGAGGAAGTGCTGAAAGATAAGTTTGCAGCTGCTCAACTTAGTGGTTTAATGCCGGTGCTTTGCGTAGGGGAAACTCTCGAAGAGCGCGAGGCGGGCAAGACGCTTGAAGTTGTCGGGCGTCAACTAAGCAGTATCATCGATGCATTCGGTGTTAAGGCTTTTGCCAATGCAGTAATTGCTTATGAGCCCGTGTGGGCCATTGGCACAGGTTTGACGGCTTCGCCGCAACAAGCGCAGGATGTGCATGCAGCCATTCGCGCGCAGTTGGCGGCGGAAGACGCCGAAGTTGCCGCGAACGTGCAGCTTCTCTACGGCGGCAGCGTGAAGGCGGCCAATGCGGCTGAGCTGTTCGGCATGCCGGATATCGATGGGGGGCTCATTGGTGGAGCGTCCCTGAACGCAGACGAATTCGGTGCAATTTGTCGCGCCGCAGGAAACTGAACAAATGCTGGAAACAGTTATCGTTGTTTTTCATCTGTTGGCAGCGCTGTCACTCGTAGTGCTGGTTCTGTTGCAACAGGGTAAAGGTGCGGAAGCAGGTGCATCTTTCGGCGCAGGTGCCTCTAATACTGTGTTCGGAAGCCAAGGTTCTGCTACCTTCCTGAGTAAATTGACTGCTATACTCGCTGCCACTTTCTTTTTGACAGCACTTGGGTTAGGATACTTCGCCAAGCAACAAGCTCACCAGCTGAGCCAGGCGGGTCTCCCAGATCCAGCGGTACTGGAAGTGAAAGAGCAGAAGCCGGCAGTTAATGATGATGTACCGGTGCTCCAGGAGCAGAAGAGCGAAACCACCAACGCTGGTGACGTACCTCCTCCGGCTCAAGAGCAGAAGTAACGGGTTTCAAGTAGTAATATTGCCGAGGTGGTGGAATTGGTAGACACGCAACCTTGAGGTGGTTGTGCCCATAGGGTGTAGGGGTTCGAGTCCCCTTCTCGGTACCAATTAAAGCTTGAGAGCCCGCTTTAGCGGGCTTTCTTGCAGGTGGAGGTTAGATTGACCCTGTAGCGGGTTCAGTCTTATACTTTCGCCCCAGCTTTGTCGCGGGGTGGAGCAGCTTGGTAGCTCGTCGGGCTCATAACCCGAAGGTCGTTGGTTCAAATCCAGCCCCCGCAACCAGCTTCAGCGGAGCCCCTTTTCAGGGGCTTTTTGCTAGCCGAACAGTTATCGGCGTCGTTGTCCAACGGCGCTTTCAGGGATGGGCGCTTCGCCCATTTTTTATTTGCACAGCATGCACGAGGGGGTTCAGGTGTCGAGCAAGCTAGAACAGTTGCAGGCCTTGTTGGCCCCGGTGGTCGAGGGTCTGGGCTACCAATGCTGGGGGATCGAATACATCTCCCAGGGCAAACATTCGGTCCTGCGTATCTACATCGACAAGGAAGGCGGAATCCTGGTGGACGACTGCGAAGCGGTCAGCCGTCAGGCCAGTGCCATCCTGGATGTTGAAGATCCGATCAGCAGTGAATATACCCTCGAGGTGTCCTCTCCAGGCATGGATCGCCCGCTGTTCACTCTGGAACAGTTTGCTTCGCATGCCGGCGAACAAGTGAAGATCAAGCTGCGTACGCCCTTCGAGGGTCGTCGTAACTTCCAGGGCCTTCTCCGCGGTGTGGAGGAGCAGGATGTGGTGGTCCAGGTGGACAATCACGAGTTCCTGTTGCCGATCGACTCGATCGACAAGGCCAATATTATTCCCAGTTTTGACTGAGACGTGCCGGGCCCGGCGGACTGTCCGGACCCAATGGCTTGCGCAAGGCGAGGCGTACGATGAGCAAAGAAGTACTGCTGGTTGTTGAATCGGTATCCAACGAGAAAGGTGTACCGCCCGGCGTCATTTTCGAGGCGCTGGAAGTGGCCCTGGCCACTGCAACCAAAAAACGTTTTGAGGACGAAGTCGACCTGCGTGTGGAAATCAACCGCCACACCGGTAGCTACGAGACCTTCCGCCGCTGGACCGTGGTCGACGAGAACGACCTGGACGATCCGGCTATCGAAACCTGGCTGAGCAAGATCCAGGACACGCATCCGGATGCCAAGATCGGTGACGTGATCGAAGAGAAGATCGAGTCCATCGAGTTCGGTCGTATCGCCGCCCAGACCGCCAAGCAGGTCATCGTGCAGAAAGTGCGCGAGGCCGAGCGTGCCCAAGTGGTCGACGCCTACCGCGAGCGCGTTGGCGAGATCATCTCCGGTACCGTCAAGAAGGTTACCCGCGACAACGTCATCGTCGACCTGGGTAACAACGCCGAGGCCCTGTTGGCTCGCGAAGACATCATTCCCCGTGAGACCTTCCGTGTCGGCGTGCGCCTGCGTGCGCTGCTCAAGGAAATCCGCACCGAGAACCGCGGTCCGCAACTGATCCTGTCGCGCACTGCGCCACAGATGCTGATCGAGTTGTTCCGCATCGAGGTACCGGAAATCGCCGAAGGCCTCATTGAAGTCATGGCTGCATCCCGTGATCCGGGTTCGCGTGCCAAGATCGCCGTCCGCTCCAAGGACAAGCGCATCGACCCGCAAGGTGCCTGTATCGGCATGCGCGGTTCGCGTGTCCAGGCCGTATCCGGCGAGTTGGGTGGTGAGCGTGTGGATATCGTCCTGTGGGACGAGAACCCGGCGCAGTTCGTCATCAACGCCATGTCGCCGGCTGAAGTCGCGGCGATCATCGTTGATGAAGATGCCCATGCAATGGACATCGCAGTTGCCGAAGACAACCTGGCCCAGGCTATTGGCCGTGGCGGTCAGAACGTTCGCCTGGCCAGTCAGCTGACCGGTTGGACCCTGAACGTGATGACCGAAAAGGACATCCAGGCCAAGCAGCAGGCTGAGACCGGCGAC
This sequence comes from Pseudomonas sp. NyZ480, assembly GCF_029537255.1. NCBI lineage: Bacteria > Pseudomonadati > Pseudomonadota > Gammaproteobacteria > Pseudomonadales > Pseudomonadaceae > Pseudomonas > Pseudomonas sp. NyZ480. The sequence continues at coordinate 767,848 of NZ_CP120626.1, forward strand.
ATCCTGCGCAACTTCATTGAGGAACTGGAAGTCGACGAGGAGCTGGCACAAGTGCTGGTCGACGAAGGCTTCACCAGCCTTGAAGAAATTGCCTACGTACCGTTGGAAGAAATGCTCAACATCGATGGCTTTGACGAGGATATCGTCAATGAGCTCCGCGCTCGTGCCAAGGACCGTTTGTTGACCAAGGCCATCGCTACCGAAGAAAAACTGGCAGACGCCCATCCGGCTGAAGACCTGCTCTCCCTCGAGGGCATGGACAAGGACCTGGCGGCGGAACTGGCGGTGCGCGGCGTGGTTAACCGCGAAGACCTGGCCGAGCAGTCGATCGACGATCTGCTCGACATCGACGGCATCGACGAAGAGCGTGCCGGCAAGTTGATCATGGCCGCCCGAGCCCACTGGTTCGAGTAATTAGGCGCGGCCTGAGGAGAGAAGTGCATGACGCAAGTCACGGTGAAAGAACTGGCCCAAGAGGTCGAGGCACCGGTAGAGCGCCTGCTGCAGCAGATGCGTGAGGCAGGTCTGCCGCACACCGACGCCGGTCAGGTAGTGACCGATAACGAGAAGCAGGTTTTGCTGACCCATTTGAAGAGCAGCCACAAGAGCAAGGCGGAAGAGCCGCGCAAGATCACCTTGCAGCGCAAAACCACCAGCACCCTGCGTGTAGCCGGTAGCAAGAGCATCAGCGTAGAAGTACGCAAGAAGAAAGTATTCGTGCAGCGCAGCCCGGAAGAGATCCAGGCTGAGCAGAAGCGTGAACTGGAAGAGCGTCGTGCGGCCGAGAACGCCGTTCGCGAGAAGGCTGAAGCCGAGGCTCGCCAGCGCGCCGAGGAACAAGCCCGTCGCCAGGCCGCCGAAACCACTGCTACGGCCCCTGCGGCCAAGGCAGAGCCGGCGCCTGCCCCTGCAGCTGCTGCTCCGGTAGTGGCCGAGGCGCCAGCGTCCGAAGACGCTGCCGCACGCGCTGCCGAGCGCAAGAAGGACGAGACTCGTCGCAACGAAAGCCGCACTCGCGACGAAGACCGTCGTGGCGGCGAGCGTCGTGGCGAAGCCCCGCGCGTGTCGATCAAGGTCAAGGTCAAGGAGAAAGAAAAAGCTCCTACGCCTCGTGCCGCGCCACGCACCACCGATGAAGAAAGCGATGGTTTCCGTCGCGGTCGCGGTGGCAAGGGCAAGCCGAAGAAGCGTAACCAGCATGGCTTCCAGAACCCGACCGGCCCCGTCATTCGTGACGTGACCATCGGCGAGACCATCACGGTCTCCGAACTTGCCCAGCAGATGTCGGTGAAAGCCGCTGAAGTCGTCAAGTTCATGTTCAAGCTGGGTACCCCGGTCACCATCAACCAGGTGCTCGACCAGGAAACTGCTCAGCTGGTCGCTGAAGAACTGGGCCATAAGGTCACCCTGATCAGCGACACCGCCCTGGAAGACTCCCTGGCCGAATCGCTGAAGTTCGAAGGTGAGACCGAGCCTCGTGCACCGGTAGTGACCGTCATGGGTCACGTTGACCATGGTAAGACCTCGCTGCTCGACTACATCCGTCGTGCCAAGGTTGCTGCTGGCGAGGCCGGTGGTATTACCCAGCACATCGGTGCCTACCACGTGGAAACCGACCGCGGCATGGTCACCTTCCTCGATACCCCAGGCCACGCTGCGTTCACCGCCATGCGTGCCCGTGGTGCCAAGGCCACCGACATCGTCATCCTGGTGGTGGCGGCTGACGACGGCGTGATGCCGCAGACCCGTGAGGCCGTGCAGCATGCCAAGGCAGCTGGCGTTCCGCTGGTGGTCGCGGTGAACAAGATCGACAAGCCGGGTGCAGACCTCGATCGTATCCGCAACGAACTGGCCGTCGAAGGCGTAACCTCCGAGGACTGGGGTGGTGACACTCCGTTCGTCAAGGTTTCGGCGAAGATGGGTACCGGTGTCGACGAGCTCCTCGAGGCCGTCCTGCTGCAGGCCGAGATCCTCGAACTCACCGCCACTCCGACCGCACCAGGTCGTGGCGTCGTGGTCGAATCGCGCTTGGACAAGGGTCGCGGTCCAGTGGCTACCATCCTGGTTCAGGACGGTACCCTGCGTCAGGGCGACATGGTCCTGGTCGGCTCCAACTACGGCCGCGTGCGTGCCATGCTCGACGAAAACGGCAAGCCTGTGAAGGAAGCCGGTCCGTCGATTCCGGTCGAGATCCTCGGTCTGGATGGTACGCCGGAAGCCGGTGACGAGCTGTCCGTGGTTGCCGACGAGAAGAAAGCCCGCGAAGTTGCCCTGTTCCGTCAGGGCAAGTACCGCGAGGTCAAGCTGGCCCGTGCTCACGCCGGCAAGCTGGAAAACATCTTCGAGACCATGGGTCAGGAAGAGAAGAAGACCCTCAACATCGTCCTCAAGACCGACGTGCGCGGTTCTCTGGAGGCCCTGCAAGGCTCGCTCAGCGGCCTGGGCAACGACGAGGTTCAGGTTCGTGTCATCGGTGGCGGCGTCGGTGGTATCACCGAGAGCGACGCCAACCTGGCGCTGGCGTCCAACGCGGTGCTGTTCGGCTTCAACGTGCGTGCCGATGCTGGCGCCCGCAAGATCGTCGAGCAGGAAGGTCTGGATATGCGTTACTACAACGTGATCTATGACATCATCGAAGACGTCAAGAAGGCCCTGACCGGTATGCTCGGCAGCGATGTTCGCGAGAACATCCTGGGTGTCGCCGAGGTCCGTGACGTGTTCCGCTCGCCGAAGTTCGGCGCCATTGCCGGCTGTATGGTCATCGAGGGTACTGTGTACCGCAACCGTCCGATCCGCGTACTGCGCGAGGACGTGGTGATCTTCGAAGGCGAACTGGAATCGCTGCGTCGCTTCAAGGACGACGCCTCCGAAGTGCGTAGTGGCATGGAGTGCGGTATCGGCGTCAAGAGCTACAACGACGTCAAGGTCGGCGACAAGATCGAAGTCTTCGAGAAAGTCCAGGTGGCTCGTACCCTGTAAGGGGTGGGCATGGCGCAGGCCTCGCCCCAGGGCGTTTGGCAGTGCCTCTGAAGGTAGCGCCCGGTCAGGCTTCAGCTTGACCGGGCGTTTGCCGCTTTACGTTACAGGTAGCAAGAATGGCAAAAGAATATAGCCGTACCCAACGCATCGGTGATCAGATGCAGCGTGAGCTGTCGGAGCTGATTCGCCGTGAAGTCAAAGATCCGCGCGTCGGCCTGGTGACCATCACCGCCGTGGACGTCAGCCGCGACCTGGGGCACGCCAAGGTCTTCGTCACCGTCATGGGCCAGGACGGGACCGACGCCGTACCTCAGACCCTCAAGGCCCTTACCAGTGCCGCGAGCTTCCTGCGCCTGCACCTTGGGCGTGTCATGCAACTGCGCAGCGTGCCGCAGCTGCACTTCCACTTCGACGAGAGCGTCAGCCGTGGTGCCCATCTGTCGGCACTGATCGAGCGCGCGGTCGCCGAAGACCGTCTGCACCAGGATGCCGACAAGCCGGACGCCGGGGAGTAAGCGGTGGCCCAGGTCAAACGTATTCGCCGTAATGTCAGCGGCATCATCCTGCTCGACAAGCCATTGGGGTTCACCTCCAACGCCGCGCTGCAGAAAGTCCGCTGGTTGCTCAATGCCGAAAAGGCCGGTCACACCGGTAGCCTCGACCCACTGGCCTCCGGCGTACTGCCGCTGTGCTTCGGTGAGGCGACCAAGTTCTCGCAGTACCTGCTCGATTCCGACAAGGGCTACGAAACGGTCATGCAGCTGGGGCAGACTACCAGCACCGGCGATGCCGAAGGGGAAGTACTCAAGACTCGCGACGTGACCGTTGGTCGCGCCGAGATCGAGGCTGTGCTGCCGCGTTTTCGTGGTCAAATCAGCCAGGTACCGCCGATGTACTCCGCCCTCAAGCGCGACGGCCAGCCGCTTTACAAGCTAGCTCGTGCAGGAGAGGTAGTGGAGCGCGAGGCGCGTTCTGTTACTATTGGCCGCTTGGAATTGCTCGAGTGCGAAGGCACCCGTGCGCGCCTGACCGTCGGTTGCAGCAAAGGCACCTATATCCGCACCCTGGTGGAGGATATCGGCGAGGCCCTGGGCTGTGGCGCCTATGTCGCCGAGCTGCGCAGGACCCAGGCCGGGCCCTTCGAGCTGGCGCAGACGGTAACGCTCGAAGAACTCGAGCAGGCCCACGCCGAAGGGGGCAACGAAGCGCTCGATCGCTTCCTCATGCCGTCCGACAGCGGCTTGCAGGACTGGCCGCTGGTGCGCCTGTCCGAGCACAGTGCGTTCTACTGGCTGCATGGGCAGGCAGTGCGTGCTCCGGACGCGCCGCAATTCGGCATGGTTCGGGTACAGGATCACAATGCCCGCTTCATCGGTATCGGTGAGGTGAGCGAGGACGGGCGCATTGCGCCGCGTCGACTGATTCGGTCGGAATGACCGAACACACAGGGTCAGGCTTGCGCCGAGCCCTGTGGACACGAGGGTGGCTGTCAGTAGGCACGGTCACACCTCTTTTATTAATACGGGGATATTGTCCCTGGCCTATTGGACCCCGCTTGCGGGATCCGTTTATCAGGAGAAGCCAAATGGCCCTCAGCGTTGAAGAAAAAGCTCAGATCGTTGCCGAATACCAGCAAGCCGCCGGCGATACCGGTAGCCCGGAAGTGCAGGTTGCTCTGCTGACCGCCAACATCAACAAGCTGCAAGGCCACTTCAAGGCCAACGAGAAAGACCACCACTCCCGTCGTGGTCTGATCCGTATGGTTAACCAGCGTCGTAAGCTGCTGGACTACCTGAAGGGCAAAGACACCACTCGTTACAGCGCCCTGATCGGTCGCCTGGGTCTGCGTCGCTAATAGCGGCCTGGCCAGTGGTGTGCATGGCGTGTTGCATGCTCGATGCTGTATGGCAGCAATGCTGTACAGCGTTGGCGTCCAACACGCCACGCGTATCTCCGAGGTTGGCAGCCTGGTGATGTCGAGCGGATTTTCCGCTGGGCAGCCAGGCTCCCAGCCTCGTGTTGTATCTGGACGGTCAATGGGGCCGATTCCCCGTTCTGCCCAAGAATTCGCAAGAAACCAGTTCCCCCAGAGCCACTGAAAAAGGTAGGAAACCGTGAACCCGGTAATCAAGAAGTTCCAGTTCGGTCAATCGACCGTTACCCTCGAAACGGGCCGCATTGCCCGTCAGGCGACCGGCGCCGTGCTGGTCACCGTCGACAACGACGTCACCGTGCTGGTGACCGTGGTTGGCGCCAAGCAGGCCGACCCAGGCAAGGGCTTCTTCCCGCTGTCGGTCCACTATCAGGAAAAGACCTACGCCGCCGGTAAGATCCCAGGTGGCTTCTTCAAGCGCGAAGGCCGTCCTTCCGAGAAAGAGACGCTGACCTCGCGCCTGATCGACCGTCCGATCCGCCCGCTGTTCCCAGAAGGTTTCATGAACGAAGTGCAGGTTGTCTGCACCGTCGTCTCCACCAGCAAGAAGACCGATCCGGACATCGCTGCGATGATCGGTACCTCGGCTGCCCTGGCGATTTCCGGCATTCCGTTCGAAGGCCCGATCGGCGCCGCCCGCGTTGCCTTCCACGAGAGCACCGGCTACCTGCTGAACCCGACTTACGAGCAGCTGCAGGCTTCGAGCCTGGACATGGTCGTGGCCGGTACCGAAACCGCCGTTCTGATGGTTGAATCCGAAGCCCAAGAGCTGACCGAAGACCAGATGCTGGGCGCTGTCCTGTTCGCCCATGACGAGTTCCAGGCCGTGATCAAGGCCGTCAAGGAACTGGCCGCCGAAGCCGGCAAGCCAACCTGGGACTGGCAGGCGCCAGCCGCCAACACCGAACTGCTCAACCTGGTACGTGCCGAGTTCGGCGAGGCTATCTCGCAGGCCTACACCATCACCATCAAGGCCGACCGCTACAACCGCCTGGGCGAATTGCGCGACCAGGCCGTTGCCCGTCTGGCCAACGAAGAAACCGGCCCGACCGCTGGCCAGATCAAAGAGATCTTCGGCGAGCTGGAATACCGCACCGTTCGCGAGAACATCGTCAACGGCAAGCCGCGTATCGACGGCCGTGACACCCGCACCGTGCGTCCGCTGAACATCGAAGTCGGCGTTCTGCCGAAAACCCACGGTTCGGCCCTGTTCACCCGTGGCGAAACCCAGGCCCTGGTCGTTGCGACCCTGGGTACCGCCCGTGACGCCCAGTTGCTGGACACCCTGGAAGGCGAGAAGAAAGACCCCTTCATGCTGCACTACAACTTCCCGCCGTTCTCGGTGGGCGAGTGTGGTCGCATGGGCGGTGCTGGCCGTCGTGAAATCGGTCATGGCCGTCTGGCGCGTCGTGGCGTTCAGGCCATGCTGCCGAGCGACACCGAGTTCCCGTACACCATCCGTGTGGTTTCGGAAATCACCGAATCCAACGGTTCTAGCTCCATGGCTTCGGTCTGCGGTGCTTCCCTGGCCCTGATGGACGCCGGTGTACCGATGAAGGCGCCGGTTGCTGGTATCGCCATGGGTCTGGTCAAGGAAGGCGACAAGTTCGCGGTCCTGACCGACATCCTGGGTGACGAAGACCACCTGGGCGACATGGACTTCAAGGTAGCCGGTACCGCCAAGGGTGTTACCGCGCTGCAGATGGACATCAAGATCAACGGCATCACCGAAGAAATCATGGAAATCGCCCTGGGCCAGGCCCTGGAAGCGCGCCTGAACATCCTCGGCCAGATGAACCAGGTCATCGCTCAGTCGCGCATCGAGCTGTCGGCCAACGCTCCGACCATGATCGCGATGAAGATCGACACCGACAAGATCCGTGACGTCATCGGTAAAGGCGGCGCCACCATCCGCGCGATCTGCGAAGAAACCAAGGCCTCGATCGACATCGAAGACGATGGTTCGATCAAGATCTTCGGCGAAACCAAGGAAGCGGCCGATGCAGCCAAGCAGCGCATCCTGGGCATCACTGCCGAGGCCGAGATCGGCAAGATCTACTTGGGCAAGGTCGAGCGCATCGTCGACTTCGGTGCCTTCGTGAACATCCTGCCTGGCAAGGACGGCCTGGTGCACATCTCCATGCTCAGCGATGCGCGTGTCGAGAAAGTCACCGACGTGCTGAAAGAAGGTCAGGAAGTCGAAGTGCTGGTACTGGACGTGGACAACCGCGGCCGCATCAAGCTGTCGATCAAGGACGTTGCCGCTGCCAAGGCATCGGGCGTCTAAGTCTTTTTCGAAAGGCTGGAAAGAAGGACCCTTCGGGGTCCTTTTTTTGTGCGTGCGATTCTATTTGGCGGACTTGCATCTTGCATGCAGGAAATACCCCCGGCGTGCAAAATGCACGATGAACGATCCCGGGGTTTTTCTATAAATCATTGATTTAATTGGTGTTTTTATAAAGGCAAAAGCTGGCACATGCCGTGCAATATCTCTTGTACCTGCCGCCAGGAATCAAGGCGCAGACCTTTCGACAAACAGGAGTGACCTAAATGAAGAAGTTCGCCATTGCTGCCGCTACTGCTACCGCTCTGACCCTGACCATGGCTAACGCGGCATTCGCCCAGCAGTCCACCCAGGCCCCGATGACGCTGGCGGCCGGTGAGGTGACCAAAGCCAAGGAAGCAACCTCCGATACCTGGATCACCACCAAGGTCAAAGCTGACTTGATGACCGAGAAAGGCGTGCCTGGCAGCGATATCAAAGTCGAAACCAACAAGGGTGTGGTCTCGCTCTCTTCCGACGTTGCCATCACCGATTCGCAGAAAGAAATGGCCATTGCCATCGCCAAGAAGATCAAGGGCGTTCAGGCCGTGTCGGCCGATGGCCTGAAATCCGAGTAAGGGATGTCCCGTCGGCCAAATGGATTTGGCCACTCATTCAAGAAAGCCCCGGCATTGGCCGGGGCTTTTCTTTATGCGACGGGGTTTCGCGCTACCACATCGCTTTCGAAGCACACCTGCTCGATGATCAGGGGCTCGACGAGCGGCCTGCTGTCGCGAAAGTGCGCAGTCTGGGTATGGGCTTCATAGGCGTGCTCATCGCGGTAGATTTCGTAGAGGTAGATCAGATCCGGGTCAGCGCGGTCCTGGGATACGTCGAACACCAGGCAACCAGGCTCGGTGGCCACCGAAGCCGCAGCGTTGGCTTTGATAGCGCTGAGGAACGCGGCAGCGGTACCGGGTTTAACCCGGGTCTTGATGAAGAGACTGTACACAAGCGGATCCTTTTGTTTTAAATTCACAAACGAATTGTATACAAAATAGGAGCCGCGCGAATGTCCGAATTACCCACCCGTCCTGGTCGACTCAACGGCCTGCGTCATATCGCATTACTGGTGCCCAACCTGGAGGAGTGCGAGCGCTTCTACGTGGACGTGCTGGGCATGCAGGTGCTGCACCGGGCCAACGAAGACCTGGTGTACCTCACCTGTGGCAACGACAACCTTTCGCTTGGACGTGGGGCGGGCGCGTCGAACGGTTTTCAGACCCTGGATCACTACGGCTTCATCGTCGATACCGTGCAGGAGCTGGAAGCCTGGTACCACTACTTCAAGGCACACGGCGTGACCCTGCTGGATCGGCCCTTCGACCATGGCGACGGTGCCCGGAGCTTCCACCTGCTTGACCCGGCGGGCAACAAGGTCCAACCGCTTTATCACCCAGCGGTGTCGGGGCAGCGTTTGGCGTGAGGATGTATGTGGCTCTCTGGCCGGCAAACGGGCTCCTACAGGCGCCTGTTTGCCGGCGATGAAGACCTGGCGATCACTCCGCGTCCAGGTGCATTGGCGTCACCACGCGGCCATCGCGCTCGGCTTGCCCCAGGTTGGTGTCGATGAAGTACACCCGGTCGTCCTCGAGCTTGCCCTTGTCGACCAGATAGTCCTTGATGCTGCTGGCGCGCTCCTGGCCCAGGGTGCGCAACAGTGCTGTGCTTTCAGCCCAGGACTTGATCACCGCTTCGCGTAGCTTGGCCGTGCGCTCTTCGCGGCTCAGTTGCTCCCATTCGGCCGGTGGCTGCTGCTTGAGCCTGTTACGGTAGATGCCTTCGAGCATGGCGGGCTTGTCGCTGTCGTCGACTACCAGCATCGAGGCATTGGCCGGGACCTTGTCGCCACGGCGTTGAAGGATCTTGTACCAGGTGGCCTGATACTCACGCTCCAGGCGCTGTTCAGCGATCAATGGGCCATCGCTGCTCTGGGCACTGGTGCCTTCGATCTCCAGGCGCAGTTCTGGGCGCTGTTTGAGCGCGGCCGACAGTTTGTCCAGTGCAGCCTGCGCATCGGCGCTCAGTTCGCTGGAGCCTGGTGCGAAGGCGACGCTGCCAAGGTCTTCCGCGCCGCCGCCGGCAATCAGCCCGCCAATGAACTTGAACGGTGCCTGTGCCGCACGCAGCACCAGGTTGCGCAGTGTCTGCCAGACGATGGGCATGACGCTGAACTGAGGGTTGTTCAGGTCGCCCGCAACCGGCAGTTCGATGGAGATCTTCCCTTCGGTGTCCTTGAGCAGCGCCACCGCCAGGCGAATCGGCAAATCGACCGCGTCCGGGCTGTCGACCTTCTCGCCCAATTGCAGCTGCTCGACGACCACTTTGTTCTCGGCCTTCAGCTGGCCATTGGTGATCAGGTAGTGCAGGTCGAGATTCAGCCGGCCTTTGCGGATGCGAAAGCCTGCGAACTTGCCGGAGTAAGGCGTAAGCGTAGTCAGCTCGACTCGCTTGAAGCTGGTGGCGATGTCCAGGCTGGCCAGTGGGTTGAAGGGGTTCAAGGCACCTTTGATGGTAACCGGCGCATAACGGTCGACTTTGCCTTTGATATCGACCTTGGCCGGTGACGGCCTACGGTTGTCGATGGTGCCGATCTGACCGTTAAGCTGCTGGATGGCGGTGGCGAAGTTCGGGGTAAGGGTCAGGTCGGCGAAGTTTGCCGAGCCATCGTTGATGTCGATCTGGCCGATGTGTATGCCCAGCGGCTTGTCGCTGCCGCCTCCGGCTGGCTTGGCCTTGGCCGAGGCAGGGGCATTGGCCGGTTGAGGGATCAGCAGGTCGTCAATATTGGTGGTGCGGTCTTCGTTGATGATGAAGCGGGCATAGGGCTGCAGCAGGGTCACCTTGTCGATGGCCAGGGCGTCGCCGTGCACGTACGAGAGACCGTCCACGTTGACCTGCTGCCATTTCACGAAATCGCGGTTCTTGATGGTATCCAGGGTGTGCAATTGGCTGACCTGCGCTTTGCCGGCGACCGTGAAGGCCAGTGGCTCGGTGCTCTTGAGGTCGACCTTCAGGTCGCTGCCCAGCATGCCGCTGCGCAGCTCCAGGCGGATGAACGGGCTGATGTAGGACTGGGCGACACGCAAGTCGATGTCCCGGGTGCTGACATCGAGCTTGGCGCTGACCGGTGCCAGGTTCACCTGACCTGCCGCTTGCAGCTTGCCCTGTTTACCGACGCCCGTGTCGAGCTTCAGGGTGAAGGGTGATTGGTTGAGGCTGTCGAAGCCCTGCAAGTCCAGGTTCAGGGGGCCGACGTCCAGTGCCACGGGCTCCGGCTGGCTGCGGTCGGCCAGGTGCACCCTGTAGTTGCGCAGCTGCACGTCCTTGAGCAGCACCTGCCAGGGCTTGGCCGGCTCCTTGGCGGCTTTTTCTTCGGGTGTAGGCTCGGCGGCGGCGGGCTCGGCTTTCTCCTGTGGGGTGGCCTTGGCCGGCTGGCTGGCGAACAGCTTCTGCCAATCGAGCTGGCCGTCTTTCTCGCGTGCTGCCCAGGTTTCGAGCTGTTCGCTGCGGACCTTGCCGACGGTGACCAACTGCTTGGCCAGGTCGATCGACGTATCACTGACTTCCAGGCTGGCCAGGCGCGCCAGCTGACGGCCATCCGGCGCCTTGATGGCGAAGGGCGCGACCCGCACGGAGGTCTTGTCGAGCAACAGCTGTGTTTCTTTGGACAGGTTGAGAGTGTAGTGGGTGTCGAGGTTGATCACGCCGTCTTCCAGCACCAGCGGTACGGCATCGCGTACATAAGGCCAGAACACTTTCATTTTGCCGTCGGTGACCTTCAGGGTGCCTTCCGAGGCGATCGGCGACAGGCTGAACGTGCCGTTCCAGTCGATGCGCCCGCCGTTGGGACCCGCGGCCACCAGGGTCATGTCGGCGTTGTCATCTGGCAGGGTGCTGAGGTTTTTCAGCTCCAGATTCATCGCGTCGTAGAGGAACTCGATCGGCTCGCTGGGGCGGTCGTCCTTGAAGTGCAGGTAGCCGTCCTTGAGCTTGATGCTGCCGATGCGCAGGGGGAACGGATCGCTCGGCGGCTCCTCGGGCTTGGGCTCACTGGGCGGCAGCTTGAACAGCTGGGTCAGGTTGAGCGTGCCGTCCTTGGCGAACAGCAGTTCGCTGCGCGGCTTGTCGAGCTCGACCGCATCCAAGTGCAGTGCGCCTTTCCACAGGCTGTCCAGCGACAGGTTGGCGTACAGCCGCTCGAAGCCGACCTGCTCCTTGCCAGGCTCACCCAACTGCAAGCCCCATAGCGTCAGTTCGAGGCTGAAGGGGTTGAGTTCGATACGTTGCAGGTGCGCAGGTAGCGTGGCGTATTGGGCCAACTGCTGGTTGGCGATGCGCAGGGCGACGCCAGGGAGGATAAGGAAGCCGAGCAGGCTGTAGAGGGCAACGAGGGCCAGCAGTGCGCCGAAGGCGCGAGTCAATCCTTTGTACATGTGTCGCTTCGTCTGTCTAAGCGGGGGTCGTTGGAGTATGGCACGTTAAATCGGTTCCGCAGCGGCGACCATTTGACCTCACTCAATGCCCATGCGCCGTTTGGCCCGGTGGGCGGAGCCATTGCGCATGGCCCAGCGCAACACGGGGGCCGTGCGTTCGATTCCCAGGCGGATCATGCGCCGCTGTAAAGGGCCTTGCTCAAGGCCCAGCATGGCTTGCGCCCATTCCGGCAACAGGTCGATGCCTGCCTGCAGCATCAGCTTGCCGATCGGCTCGGCCAGTCGGCTGGGGGCAGGGGCGTTGAGCAGGATCTCTACCACTTCCAGGCTACGGGCATCACATTGCAGGTGTGGGCGCATGCGCTGCAGATAATCCTCGACCTGTTGGCGTGAGCGCGGCACATCGCGGGCGCCCAGGCGTTCGGCGATCAGGGCGATCTCGTCGTAGTAGGCGTCCTGGTCGGCAAGAGACAGTTGCGGATTGCGGTAGCGCAAGTGGGCGGCCAGGAAACTGCTGACCTCGGCAACGTGCACCCAGGTCAGCAGGTCGGGATCGCTGGCGGAATACGGACGGCCGTCGGGTGCGACGCCGGTCACCTTGAGGTGAATGGTGCGCACTTTCTCGATCAGCCATTCGGCATCGCGGGTGGAGCCGAAGGTGGTGCCTGAGATGAACTGGCTGGTGCGGCGCAGGCGGCCAAGCAGGTCGTGGCGGAAGTTGGAATGATCCCACACCCCTGCCAGTGCCAGCGGGTGCAGCAATTGGAGCATCAGCGCGCTGATACCACCGACCAGCATGCTGGGAAAATCGCCATGCACGCGCCAGCTGATGCTGTGCGGGCCGAACAGGCCCGGGTCGCCCTTGGGCGACTCCAGGTCGAGCTGGCCCAGCGCCAGCCCGGTGAGGCTCATGACCTGGGTTTCGATGCGGCGACGTAGGGTTTCCATGGCGACCTGTCTTCAGGGCGGCCATGAACCCAGGCCGCCGGTTATTTGTTGAGGCGTGTGTCGATCAACCCCTGGACCACGCTTGGGTCAGCCAGGGTCGAGGTATCGCCCAGGTTCTCCAGTTCATTGCAGGCGATTTTGCGCAGTATACGCCGCATGATCTTGCCCGAGCGGGTCTTGGGCAGTGCGGGGGCCCATTGGATCAGCTCGGGTTTGGCGAAACTGCCGATTTCCTTGCTAACCAGATCGAGCAGCGCTTTCTTGAGCTCATCGTCCGGGGTGACACCGTTCATGGGCGTGACGAAGGCATATACCCCTTGGCCCTTCAGATCGTGCGGGTAGCCGACAACGGCCGCCTCGGCGACGCTGTCATGCAGCACCAGTGCACTTTCCACTTCGGCGGTGCCGATGCGGTGGCCGGAAACGTTGATTACATCGTCGATGCGACCGGTGATCCAGTAGTCACCCTCGGCATCGCGCCGAGCACCGTCGCCGGTGAAGTAGTAGCCTGGCATGGGTTTGAAATAGGTGTCGACCATACGCTGGTGGTCGCCATAGACACTGCGGATCTGCCCCGGCCAGCTGGCCTTGATGGCCAGAATGCCAGCCCCGGGCCCTTCGATGAGCTTGCCTTTGTCATCCAGCAGCACCGGTTGCACGCCGAACATCGGTTGCGTGGCGCAGCCTGGCTTGAGCTTCTGCGCGCCGGGCAGGGGTGTGATCATGATGCCGCCGGTTTCGGTCTGCCACCAGGTGTCGACGATGGGGCAGCGTTTCTGCCCGACTGCCTCGAAATACCATTCCCAGGCTTCCGGGTTGATCGGCTCGCCAACGCTGCCCAGCAGCCTCAGGCTTTGACGCGAGGTGCTCTGCAGCGGCCCGGAGCCTTCACGCATCAGCGCCCGCAGGGCGGTGGGGGCGGTGTAGAAGATATTCACCTTGTGTTTATCCACGACCTGCCAGAAGCGTGAAGTGTCCGGATAGTTGGGCACGCCTTCGAACATCAGCGAGATGGCGCCGTTGGCCAGCGGGCCGTAGACGATGTAGCTGTGGCCGGTGACCCAGCCGACATCGGCGGTGCACCAGAACACCTCGCCCTCGCGGTAGTCGAACACCACCTTGAAGGTGAGGGTGGCCTGCAGCAAGTAGCCTGCGGTGGTGTGCAGGACTCCCTTGGGTTTGCCGGTGCTGCCGGAGGTGTACAGGATGAACAGCGGGTCCTCCGCTTCCATGGCCTCTGGCGGGCAGTCGTCGCCGGCCTGTTCGGTCGCCTCGTGGTACCAGAGGTCGCGCTGGTTGATCCAGGCCACTTCGCTGCCGGTGCGACGCACGACGAATACGCTGCTGACATTGGGGCAACTGGCCAGGGCTTTGTCGACGTTCTGTTTCAGCGGGATGCGTTTGCCGCCGCGGATACCTTCGTCGGCGGTAATCACCGTGCGGCAGTCGGCATCGAGGATACGGTCGCGCAACGCATCAGGGGAAAAACCACCGAACACCACTGAATGGATGGCGCCGATGCGTGTGCAGGCGAGCATGGCATAGGCGGCCTCCGGGACCATCGGCATGTAGATGCAGACCCGATCGCCTTTCTTCACGCCCCGCGCTTTCAGGGCATTGGCCAGGCGGCAGACCTGGCGGTGCAGCGCTCGGTAGGTGATGGCCTTGGACTCGCCAGGGTCATCGCCCTCCCAGAGCAGGGCGGTTTGCTCGCCCCGTTTGGCCAGGTGGCGGTCGATGCAGTTGTAGCTCACGTTCAGTTGGGCGCCGTCGAACCAGCGCGCCTTGCCACTTTTCATGTCGCACTGCTGCACGCTTGACCAGGGTTTGATCCAGTCCAGGCGTTTGGCCTGTTCGGCCCAGAAGGTGTCGGGGTCTTCGACCGATTGACGGTAGAGGCGACGGTAGTCGTCGGGGGTGATGGCGGCAGATTGGCTGACGGCGAGCGCCTGGGGAAAATCGCGGATATCGAACATGGCGGGTTGTCCTGCTCTTGTCGGGGCGATGGACTGCTTCGGCTATTCGATAGGACAGTGTAGCTGGAGGGGTGTTCAACCGGTGCCGACCCTTCGCGGAGGAACCCAGGGGTACTGCGCCGCTTCACGGCGTGCGCAGTACCTGGAGAGGCGGGTTCACCCGCGAGCAAGCCGGTGTCGGCGCGGAATCAGCCGCGGTGACGGCCGCGGAAGTAGTTGATCAGGCCTTGCGTCGAGCCGTCCTCGGCGCTGTCTTCCAGGCTGCCGACCAAGCGTTGGTAGACGCCCTTGCCGAGCTCTTTGCCCAGCTCCACGCCCCACTGGTCGAAGGCATTGATGCCCCAGATCACGCTTTGCACGAAGACCTTGTGTTCATACATGGCCACCAGGGCGCCCAGGCGGCGCGGGCTGATGCGTTCGACCACCAGGGTGTTGCTCGGCCGGTTGCCCGGAATCACCTTGTGCGGGGCGAGCTTCTCGATATCGGCCTCGTTCAGGCCTTTCTGGCGCAGTTCCGCCTCGGCTTCCTCTCGGGTTTTGCCCAGCATCAGTGCCTGGCTCTGCGACAGGCAGTTGGCGTACAGCCACTGGTGGTGGTCCGCCACGGGGTTGAAGCTCACCACCGGTACGATGAAGTCCGCCGGGATCAGCTGGGTGCCTTGGTGCAGCAACTGGTGGTAGGCATGCTGGCCGTTGCAGCCAACGCCGCCCCAGATTACCGGGCCGGTATCGGTCTTCACTGGACTGCCGTCCTGCAACACGCTCTTGCCGTTGGATTCCATGTCCAACTGCTGCAGGTGCTTGGTGATGTTGCGCAGGTAGTGGTCGTACGGCAGGATCGCGTGGCTCGATGCCCCCCAGAAGTTGCCGTACCACACACCTAGCAGGGCCAGCAGCACGGGCATGTTCTTGTCGAACGGCGCGGTCTGGAAGTGCTGGTCCATGGTGTAGGCACCCGACAGCAGTTCCTTGAAGTTGGCCATGCCGATGGCCAGGGCGATCGGCAGGCCGATGGCCGACCACAGCGAGTAACGCCCGCCAACCCAGTCCCACATCGGGAAGATGTTCTCTTCGCGGATGCCGAAGGCCACGGCGGCGGCCTTGTTGCTGGAGACAGCGATGAAGTGGCGGTACAGCTCGGCTTCGGAGCCGCCCTGGGCGAGGTACCAGGTACGTGCGGCCATGGCGTTCTTCAGCGTCTCGAGGGTGTTGAACGACTTCGACGAAACGATGAACAGGGTCGTCTCGGCGCGCAGGTTGGCCGACAACTCATGGAATTCGCTGCCGTCGATGTTTGCCAGGTAATGGCAACGCACACCGCGCTGGGCATAGGGCAGCAGGGCTTCGGAGACCAGCTCTGGGCCGAGGAACGAGCCGCCGATGCCGATGTTCACCACGTCGGTGATCGGTTTCTCGCTGTAGCCCCGCCACAGGCCATCATGAATGCGGCCGACCAGCTCGGTGATCTGGTTCAGTACCTTGTGCACTTCCGGCATCACGTTGACGCCGTTGACGCTGAGTTTGTCGCCGACCGGACGACGCAGGGCGGTGTGGAGCACCGGGCGTCCTTCGGAAGCGTTGATGATCTCGCCGCTGAACATCGACTTGATCGCATCCTGCAGGCCGACCTCATTGGCCAGGCCTACCAGCAGGTCACGGGTCTGCTCGGTGATCAGGTTCTTGGAATAATCGAGGAACAGGCCGCAGCTGCTCAGGGAGAACTGGTCGAAGCGCTTGGCATCGCTGGCGAAGGCTTCGCGCATGCTGAAGCCTTGCATGGCGTCGCGGTGTTGCTGGAGTGCCTGCCAGGCGGGCAGGGCCGTAACATCGTGGGGTGTACGGTAATACGCCATTGCGGAGGGTTCCTTGGTGCGTGGTGTTGCCTTGGACAGGGCAGTGATTGCCGGGTTCAGGCTGGCCATCATTATAGGCAATGGCCCGGCGCAGGGAATGGGGCGAGAAGGGGAATTTAGGCGTGCCGCGATCCCTTTAGGAGCGGCCGTGTGTCGCGGTAGGGCTGTGTAGCAGCCCCGGATTCCAGCGTCCCTGCATCAGAGGGTGGGGGCTGCCGGGCAGCCCTATCGCGACACAACGCCGCTTCCACACCCAATCGCAGCAGGCTTACGCGGTTTTTTCGTCGAGGTGCAGATACAGGTTGTCGATCAACCGGGTGTTACCCAGGTAAGCCGCAGCCAGAATCACCAGGTCACGGTCACCAAAGGTGGCCGGTTGCAGGTTCACGGCGTGGCGCACTTCGAGGTAATCCGGGCGCAGGCCGGCGGCGTTCAACTGTGCCTTGCCTTCCTCGACCAGCGCGGGGAAGTCGACTTGGCCACGGGTAATCTGTTCGCTGATGTGTTTCAGGGTGCGATACAGCACCGGCGCGACAGCGCGCTGCTCGGGCGTGAGGTAGCCATTGCGCGATGACAACGCCAGCCCATCCTCGGCACGTACGGTCGGCTCGCCGATGATTTGAATCGGCATGTTGAGGTCACGCACCATCGCGCGGATAACTGCCAGTTGCTGGTAGTCCTTCTCGCCAAAAACGGCGAGGTCGGGCTGGACCATGTTGAACAGCTTGTTGACCACCGTGGCCACACCCTCGAAGTGTCCCGGTCGGCTGGCACCGCACAGGCCTTCGGAGAGGTTCGGCACGCTGACGCGGGTCTGCACGCTCATGCCGTCGGGGTACATTTCCTCGACCGTCGGGGCGAACAGTAGGTTGCAACCGGCCTCGAGCAGGCGTTCCTGGTCGGCAGCCAGGGTGCGAGGGTATTTGTCGAGGTCTTCGTTGGCGCCGAACTGCAGCGGGTTGACGAAGATGCTGGCAACCACGAAGTCGGCTCGTTGAGCCGCCTTGGTCACCAGTGCGGCGTGGCCGCTGTGCAGGTTGCCCATGGTGGGCACGAAGCCGATGCGTTTGCCCTCGCTGCGCGCGCGCGCGACGGCGGCACGCAGTTCCCGGACGGTCTTGACTGTATTCATGCGCTGAACCCGTGTTCGCTACCTGGGAAGCTGACCTCTTTGACGGCCTGTACGTAGGCGGCAAGGGCGCTCTGGATGTCTGGCTGGCCGGACATGAAGTTCTTCACGAACTTCGGTACGCGACCGCTCAGGGACAAGCCGAGCATGTCATGCAAAACCAGCACTTGGCCGTCGGTAGCATTTCCCGCACCGATGCCGATCACCGGGATGCTGACCGCCTGGGTGATCTCAGCTGCCAGTTCACTGGGCACGCACTCGAGCAGCAACATGGCCGCTCCGGCCTGCTCCAGGGCAATGGCATCGGCACGCATTTGCCGCGCCTGGGCTTCCTGGCGACCCTGTACCTTGTAGCCGCCCAGCACGTTGACGGTTTGCGGGGTCAGGCCCATGTGCGCGCACACAGGTACGCCACGGTCGGCGAGCAGTCGAATGGTCTCGGCCAGCCAGGCTGCACCTTCGATCTTGATCATGTGAGCGCCGGCACGCATCAGGGTCGCGCAGTTGGTGAAGGCTTGCTCTGGCGTGGCGTGGGCCATGAACGGCAGGTCGGCCAGGATCAGGGCGCCATCGTTGCCGCGTTTGACGCAGGCAGTGTGGTAAGCCATTTCGTCGGTGGTGACAGGCAGCGTGCTGTCATGGCCTTGCAGGACCATCCCCAGGGAGTCGCCCACCAGCAACACTTCGACACCGGCTTGGCTGGCCGCCTTGGCGAAGGTGGCGTCGTAGCAGGTCAGCATGGTGATTTTTTCACCCTTGGCCTTCAGGCCATGGAGGGTGGTCAGGGTTACTTCAGGCATTTAGGAAAATCCTCGTTCAGGCGCTTTGAAAAACGACTGCGACCAACACGTTGAGTCATCTTCCGGAGCGGCACATCATCGCTTGTGATGTTCGGGCACAGGTCCGTCCGGGCCTAGATACGGGTATGCGGCACTTTGGTGCCACACGGGACGCCTATAGTCGTGAGCGAGGTGGGGGAAGTCAATCACCCTGTTACCGCATTGTTACGATTCGGGTGTTACTGGCGTTACCTTGGTCTGGAACGCCCGGATTACAGGCGTTCCAGCCCGACGAACGGGCAGTCTGCGAGCAACTGTGCGAGGGCGCGGCCATCGGCCAGGCGGAAGTCCGCGGGTACCAGTTCGGCAAGCGGGTACAGCACGAAGGGCCGTGCATGCATGTGGTAGTGCGGGACTTTCAGGCGCGGTACGTCGAGCACCTGGTCGCCGAACAGCAAGATGTCCAGGTCGACCGTGCGCGGGCCCCAGCGCTCCTTGCGCACACGCCCCTGGTCATTTTCGATGGCTTGCAGGGCATCGAGCAGCGCCAGCGGTTCAAGCGATGTGTCGAGGGCGGCTACGGCATTGGTGTAACGCGGTTGGCCTGGCAGCAGCGAGTCGCTGGTATACAAGGCGGATGCGGCGACCAGGTGGGAGCCTTCGACCTGGTCGAGCGACTGCAAGGCACTGCGCAGTTGCTCGGCAGGCTGGTCCAGGTTGCTCCCCAGGCCGATGTAGGCGCGCGTGTTCAATCGAAGGCCTCGTCACCGCCACGCTTGCGCTTGCTGCCACTGCGTTTGCGTTTGCGCGGGCCGGCACCGGCGCCATCGTCACGGCTGCCCAGCTCGCGGATCATCTCGCGGCGTTCGCTGTCGTTGGCGTCCTGGTAGTCGGTCCACCACTGGCCGAGGTCGTCGGTGTCTTCACCGGCGCTTTCACGCAGCAGCAGGAAGTCGTAACCGGCACGGAAGCGCGGATTGTCCAGCAGTAGGTCGGCACGTTTGCCGCTGCGGCGCGGCAGGCGCTCCTGCATGTCCCAGATTTCGCGGATCGGCAGCGTGAAGCGCTTCGGGATGGCGATGCGTGCGCATTGCTCGGCGATCAGGTCGTGGGCTGCGCCGTTCATGGCCGGAATCGGCGGTACACCCTGGTTCTGCAGGTGCAGGACGCGGCTTGGCAGCGCTGGCCAGAGCAAGGCGGCGAACAGGAAGGCCGGTGTTACCGGCTTGCCTTGCTTGACGCGCAGGTCGGTGTTGTTCAGCGCCTGGCTGATCAGGGTGTGGGTGTAGGTCGGCCGCTCTTCCAGGGCATGGGCACTGGCCGGGAACAAGGGGTCGAACAAGTGCAGGTCGACCAGCATCTCGAAGGCGATCGCGCCTTGGCCGGAGAGGAACAGCTTGAGGGTTTCCTCGAACAGGCGGGCTGGCGGGATGTCACGCAGCAGCGGAGCCAGTTCACGAATGGGCTGGTAGGTGTGCTTCTCGATACCGAAGTCGAGCTTGGCGGCGAAACGCACAGCGCGCAGCATCCGCACCGGGTCTTCCTGGTAGCGGTGGGTTGGGTCGCCGATCAGGCGCAGCAGGCGGTTGCGGACATCGTGCACACCGTTGGCGTAATCGAGGATGCGCTCGCTGACCGGGTCGTAGTAAAGGGCGTTGATGGTGAAGTCGCGGCGTTGGGCGTCTTCCTCCAGCGTGCCGTAGACGTTGTCGCGCAGAATGCGGCCACTGGCATTGTGTGACGAACGGTGGCTGTCGCCCTGGTCTTCTTCGGAGTGAGGCGCACGGAATGTGGCGACTTCGATGATCTCACGGCCGAAATGCACATGGACCAGCTTGAAGCGGCGGCCAATGATGCGCGCATTGCGGAACTCGGCGCGGACCTGCTCGGGGGTGGCACTGGTGGCGACGTCGAAGTCTTTCGGCGTGATGCCCAGCATCAGGTCGCGGACACAGCCACCGACCAGGTATGCCTGGTAACCAGCACTTTGCAGCCGCTCGACGATATTCACCGCGTGGCGGCTGAACTGGTGGCGTTGCAGCGAGTGTTGGCTCTTGTTGATCACCTCAGGCGTGGTGCGTCTGTGGTGCTGGCCCGGTACGGGCGGGCGGAACGACTGGAACAGCTTCTTCAGCATGGGATGCACTGTTTGAAGGAATGTTCGGCCAAGAATAGGAGAATGGCCGCATGATGGGCGGGGATTCTAGCATTTACTCGGGGAATGGTGTAGGCGGTCGCAGGAAGCCTGCTGGAAGGAGAGAAACGACAAGGGGAGCCTAAGCTCCCCAAGAAGTCGTTGCGTGCTCTTATTGTTCTTCTGCTGGGCTTCTTGTTTTTGTTGAGTGCCCTGTCCACAAATCTCAAAGCTTGTGGACGACCCCCAATCCAGGGGTTAAGAGCAAACGGATTGCTTTGGTCGCTGATGTCACGTTGATCTATCGATCCAACCAGTTCAGGCGCTGCTTTTTAGTGCAGTTTTTGTTGTTCTCTGCCTGGTCGTGGGGCAAGCCCCAAACACGCATCCTCTCCAAAAGAATCAGTTAGCTGCGCCTCCGCCGTCTTGTTTTTATTGTGCGTGAGCCGTTTCGTCTTGTTCTTATTCTGAGTTGCAGTGCTTGTTATTGTTCTTGTGCCAAAGATATAGCAGGTGCCGTGCCAACTTTTGAAAACACAATAAAATCAATGGCTTGGCGAGATTTGGCGGAAGCGGGCGGGCGGGAAATGTAGAAATTTCGTTACCGTACACCTCGGGAACTGTTACGCGGGGAGAGCCTGGGTAACAGATTGTTGGGGTGGGGAGGTGTTACCTGGGAGGTTTACAGTCCGCAAGGGCCTGACGTAGCAGGTTTGGCGCCTGTGAGACCGAGCGCCGCCTGCGCGGCGCATCGCGAGCAAGGCTCGCTCCTACGTTTGTTTCGGGCCAATCATCCCTGCGGGATGGGCGCGCGACCTGTAGGAGCGAGCTTTGCTCGCGATGCGCCGCGCAGGCGGCGCTCGATCTCACAGGCCCCCGAAAATCTGGCAGCGCGCCGTCCCCAGCCTCAACTATCGCTGGTGGCGTTGCTCTTGCGACGAGGAATGCCCAGGCACTTGCGGCTTACGCCCAGCTTGCGCGCAAGCTCGGGGGAGGTGTTACCTGGGAGGTTTACAGTCCGCAAGGGCCTGACGTAGCAGGTTTGGCGCCTGTGGGACCGAGCGCCGCCTGCGCGGCGCATCGCGAGCAAGGCTCGCTCCTACGTTTGCTTCGGACCAATCATCCCTGCGGGATGGGCGCGCGACCTGTAGGAGCGAGCTTTGCTCGCGATGCGCCGCGCAGGCGGCGCTCGATCTCACAGGTCCCTGAAAATCGGGCAGCGCGCCGTCCCCAGCCTCAATTATCGCTGGTGGCGTTGCTCTTGCGACGAGGAATGCCCAGGCGCTGGCGGCGCTCCCACAGGCACTTGCGGCTTACGCCCAGCTTGCGCGCAAGCTCGGGGGAGGTGTTACCTGGGAGGTTTACAGTCCGCAAGGGCCTGACGTAGCAGGTTTGGCGCCTGTGGGACCGAGCGCCGCCTGCGCGGCGCATCGCGAGCAAGGCTCGCTCCTACGTTTGTTTCGGACCAATCATCCCTGCGAGATGGGCGCGCGACCTGTAGGAGCGAGCTTTGCTCGCGATGCGCCGCGCAGGCGGCGCTCGATCTCACAGGCCCCTGAAAATCGGGCAGCGCGCCGTCCCCAGCCTCAATTATCGCTGGTGGCGTTGCTCTTGCGACGAGGAATGCCCAGGCGCTGGCGGCGCTCCCACAGGCACTTGCGGCTTACGCCCAGCTTGCGCGCAAGCTCGGTTTCGGTCATGTGGTCCTGGTGCTCGAGGACGAAGTGCTGGAAATAGTCCTCCAGTGACAGGTCCTCGGTGGGCTCATGGCTGGCATTGTTGGCGTTGCTACCCGCGATGATCGGGGTGTCGTCGAGAATATCGTCGTCCAGGTCGCTCAACTCGATATCGATGCCCAGCAGTTCGGCAGAAATTTCCGGGCTTTCGCTCAGAATGACTGCACGCTCCACGGCGTTCTCCAGCTCGCGCACGTTACCTGGCCAGCTGTAGTGACGGATCGCTTGCTCGGCCTCTGCCGAGAAACGCAGGTCGTCACGGCCAATGCGCGCACTCTGGCGAGCCAGGAAGGCGTTGGCGATTTCGTTGACGTCACTGCCGCGCTCACGCAGGGCTGGCAATTTCAGGGCAATGACATGCAGGCGGTAATACAGGTCTTCACGGAATTGCCCGGCCTTGGCCAGGTTCTTCAGGTCCCGGTGCGTTGCAGCGATCAGCCGCACATCAACTTTCTGCGACTGAACCGAACCCACCCGGCGAATCTCGCCTTCCTGCAGCACACGCAGCAGGCGTGCCTGGGCCTCCAGCGGCAGTTCGCCGATCTCGTCGAGGAACAGGGTGCCGCCGTCGGCTGCTTCCACCAACCCCGCACGCCCCGCGCTGGCACCGGTGAAGGCGCCTTTTTCGTGGCCGAACAGTTCGGATTCGATCAGGGTCTCGGGAATGGCCGCGCAGTTGACCGAAATCATCGGTGCCTTGGCGCGGCGCGACAGATTGTGCAAGGCGCGAGCGACCAGCTCCTTGCCGGTGCCCGACTCGCCCTGGATAAGTACGTTGGAATCGGTGGGCGCGACCTTGCGGATCTTGCTGAACATGTCCTGCATCGGCGGGCAGGACCCGATGATGCCGATTTCACCATTGGCCGGTGCCATGCTGCCTTTGTCGGCCAGCGGTGCCTTGCCATTGGGGCGCGGTTCGGCGGTGACTGGGGCCACGACAGGTGCGTTCTGCCGGTCACGCAGAATGCGCGCGACGGCCTGGAGCATCTCGTCGTGGTCGAACGGTTTGGCGATGTAGTCCACCGCGCCCATTTTCATCGAATCTACTGCCGAGCGCAGGCTGGCATAGCTGGTCATGATCAGCACCGGTGTGCCCTGGCCGAGCTTGATCAGCTCGGTACCGGGTGCACCGGGCAGGCGCAGGTCGCTGACGATCAGGTCGAAGGTGGCAATGCTGAAGCGTTCCTGTGCTTCCTGTACCGAGCCGGCTTCGCTGACCTGGTACTGGTTCCGCTCCAGCAGACGACGCAGGGCCGAGCGGATGATGGTTTCGTCTTCGACGATCAGAATGTGCGGCATTGATTCAATTCTCTCGACGGTCTCGAATTTCAGGGGACGTCGCTACGACATGCCGGGGCAGGGTCACGCGGATCCGGGTGCCACGTTGCCGTTCGATGTCGGCCGGGCTGTCGATGGTGATTTGCCCATAATGCTCCTCCACGATGGAATAGACCAGAGCGAGCCCCAGTCCGGTTCCCTCGCCAGGGTCCTTGGTGGTGAAGAACGGTTCGAACAGGCGGTCCATGATGTTCTTGGGAATGCCGCTGCCTTCATCCTCCACGATCAGGTCGACCGTGTGCTCGTTGGCCTCGCTGCGCACACGAACGGCGCTGCCAGGTGGCGAGGCATCGCGGGCGTTGGAGAGCAGGTTGATCAGCACCTGAGCCAGTCGCTGCGGGTCGCCCTCGGCCCAGTGGTCGGGGTCGCAGAGGTTGAAGAACTGTACTTCGAAGTTGCGCCGGTTCAACGCCAGCAGACCAATGGCGTCCTGGGCCACCTCTGCCAGGCACACCGGCTCTTCGCTATTCTGGTGGCTGCCGCCGGCGTGGGCGAAGCTCATCAGCGACTGGACGATGCGCGACACTCGCTTGGTCTGCTCCAGGATCTGGCTGGACAGCTCGATGATCTCGCCGTCACCCTCGCGCTCTTCACGCAGGTTCTGCGCCAGGCAGGCGATGCCGGTGATCGGGTTGCCGATCTCGTGGGCTACACCGGCGGCCAGGCGGCCAATGCTGGCCAGGCGTTCGGAATGCACCAGTTTGTCTTCCAGGGCCTGGGTCTCGGTGAGGTCCTCGACCAGCAGCACCAGGCCGCTGTTGCCTGGTGCCAGTGGCTCGTCGATGGCCGCCTTGTGCAGGTTCAGCCAGCGGGGTTGACCGTCCAGGGCCAGGCGCTGCTTGTGCAGGTGCTCGTCGGGCACATTGATGAAGCCTTGCAACAGGCCGCGCCAGGGTTCGCTGATGGTGACCAGGCGCGAGCCCACCACGTGCTTGGCGGCAATGCCGGTGAGTTCTTCCATGGCCTTGTTCCACATCAGGATTTCCTGGTCCTTGGCCAGCGAGCATACGCCCATGGGCAGCTCTTGCAGGGTCTGGCGGTGGTAACGGCGCAGGGCATCGAGCTCGGCGGCCAGGCCGGTCAGGCGCGAGTGGTAGTCTTCCAGACGGCTTTCGATGAAGTGGATGTCTTCGGTGACATAGTTCTCGTTGCCGGACTTGTAGGGCAAGAAGGTCTCGACCATGTCCTGGGCAACGCTTGGCCCCATCAGGCCGGACAAGTTCGCCTCGATGCGGTCGCGCAGGCGGCGCAGGGCGTAGGGGCGGCGCTCGTCGAAGGGCAGGTAGAGATCGCGTAGCGCCTGCTCGACTTCCTTCTGCGCAGCCTTGGCGCCCAATGGCTTGGCCAGCTGGGTGGCGAACTCCTGGGGCGAGGCGGCATGCAGCTCACGACGTTGCGGGCGGCGTACGTTGTCCACCGCGCAGGCCTCGGCGGCGCTGGCTTCTTCGGTGCTGGCGTTGGTGAACAGCGAGATCAGGGTGAACAACAGCACGTTGGCCGCCAGCGAGGCAATGGCCGCCATGTGCCAGCTGGTGTCGTCCAGCACGTAGATCATGTCCAGCAGCGGAATGTAGAAGCCCTGCAGGTTGCCCAGCAACGGCAACAGCATCGTTACCATCCACACCAGGGTGCCCGCCAGCAGGCCGGCGATGAAGCCACGGCGGTTGGCGGTCGGCCAGTACAGCACCGACAGCACGCCGGGCAGGAACTGCAAGGTGGCAACGAAGGCGACGATGCCGAGATTGGCAAGGCTTTGGTGGTTGTTCTGGGTGAGGTAGAACATGAAGCCGGCGGTGATGATGGCGACGATCAGTGCGCGTCGGGTCCATTTCAGCCAGCGGTAGATGTTGCCCTCGGCGGGGGGCTGGTACAGCGGCAGCACCAGATGGTTGAGCGCCATGCCCGATAGCGCCAGGGTGGTGACGATGATCAGTCCGCTGGCGGCCGACAACCCGCCGACGTAGGCGAGCAAGGCCAGAGCCGGATTGCCGGCAGCTATTCCCAGGCCCAGGGTGAAATACTCGGGGTTGGTGCTGGCGCCCAGGCGCAAGCCGGCCCAGAGCACCAGGGGCACCGCCAGGCTCATCAACAGCAGGAACAGTGGCAGGCCCCAGCTGGCGCTGACCAGCGAGCGCGGGTTGAGGTTCTCGGTGAAGGCCATGTGGTACATGTGTGGCATGACGATAGCCGAGGCGAAGAACACCAGCAGCAGGGTGCGCCATGGCCCTTCCTGCAGCGGGGTATGCAACGCCGCCAGGGCGGTCTGGTTCTGCAGCAGCCACACCTCGAGCTGGTGAGGGCCGCCGAACACGCCATACAGGGCATACAGTCCGATACCGCCCAGGGCCAGCAGTTTGATCACCGATTCGAAGGCGATGGCGAAGACCAGACCTTCGTGTTTTTCGCGCGTGGCGATATGACGTGAGCCAAAGAAAATGGTGAACAGGATGATCAGCACGCAGAACGCGAACGCCACCCGCGCCTTGACCGGTTCTCCGGTGAGAATGCTGATCGAGTCTGCGACCGCCTGGATCTGCAGGGCCAGCAACGGCAACACGCCGATCAGCATGATCACCGTCGTCAGCGCACCGGCCCAGGTGCTGCGAAAGCGAAACGCCAGCAGGTCTGCCAGCGAGGAAAGCTGGTAGGTCCGGGTGATCTTCAGGATCGGGTAGAGCAGCACCGGGGCGAGCAGGAACGCGCCTGAGACCCCCAGGTAACACGCCAGGAAGCCATAGCCATACTGGTAGGCCAGGCCAACCGACCCATAGAAGGCCCACGCGCTGGCGTATACCCCCAGCGACAGCGTGTAGGTCAGGGGGTGACGGATGATGGAGCGGGGAATCAGCCCTCGCTCGCTGATCCAGGCCACGCCGAACAGCACCAGAAGGTACGCGGCGCTGATCAGGATCATCTGGGTCAGGCTAAAGCTCATCGGCATCTCGTTGGCTCTGCAGGATGAAGGTGACGACGATCAGGATCAGCCAGAGCAGGTAGGGGCGGTACCAGGCTCCGGTCGGTTCGATCCACCAGTCCATGATGGCCGGGGAGAACAGGTAGATCCCCACGACCAGAAGCAGGACCAAACGATAGATGTACATGCTGGCCTCGATGGTTGGGCGCTGCGGGCTTGGACTTATTATTGGCGCAAATGGCTGGGGCGATGCTAGCGGGAATCCATGGGGTTCGCCAAGAGTTTGAATTTATTGGGCTTTTGTTTTCGAGAGGCCGGGCCTGCGTCAGTGCAAGTCTGCCTCTGCAACAGTGGCCTGCCGGGCAATCGCCTCTGGCCGCCACTGCTTGCGGGCTACCGCAAGGACTTCAGCCGGTGTTGCCAGCCGCAACTCCGGGTCTGCTGCCTGCCCCAAGGCCCGCAGCGCGCGCAGCAGCAAAGGCGTCGCCTGTTCCGCCTGCAGCGGCGGCGAGCGATAGGACTTGCCCAGCTTGTGTCCATCCGGCTGCACGATGAGCGGAATATGCAGGTAACGCGGCTGCGAAAGGCCCAGCAGTTCCTGCAGGTACAACTGGCGTGGGGTGTTGTCGAGCAGGTCCGCCCCGCGCACGATGTCGGTAACACCCTGCCAGGCATCATCCAGCACCACCGCCAGTTGATACGCATACAGCCCATCACGCCGCTGGATCACGAAATCGCCCACTTCACGCCCCAGGTGTTGCTGGAACTCGCCCTGCACCCGGTCTGTAAAGCGGTAGATCAACTCAGGCACCCGTAGCCGGATCGCTGCGCCTTCTCGGGCATGCCCGGCGTTACGGCAAAAGCCTGGGTAGATGCCGTTGTAGCCCTCCAGCTGCTTGCGCGAACAGGTACAGGCGTAGGCCAGGCCCATGCTGAACAGGCGGTCGACCACCGCGGCGTAGGCGTCGTGGCGCTGGCTCTGGTAGACCACTTCGCCATCCCACTCCAGGCCATAGCGCTCTAGGGTCTGCAGGATCGCGTCGCGGGCCCCGGGCATTTCCCGGGGCGGGTCGGTGTCTTCCATGCGTACCAGCCAGCGGCCATCGACCGCGCGGGCGTCGAGCCAGGAGGCGAGGGCGGCGACCAGCGAGCCGAAGTGCAGGAAGCCGCTGGGAGTGGGGGCGAAACGTCCGATATAGCGGGAGTCTTTCATGGGCCGTACAGGTCGTAAAAATGAAAACGGGGCGCATGGTGCGCCCCGTTCGAATGGGAAAAGAGTCAGCCTTTGCCGACCGTCTTTTCCTTCTTCTCCGCGATTTCCTTGCAATCGAAGCACAGGTCGGCGGTGGGACGGGCTTCCAGGCGACGCAGGCCGATCTCGATGCCGCACGATTCGCACCAGCCGTATTCGTCGGCCTTGATCTTGTCGAGGGTCTTGTCGATCTTCTTGATCAGCTTGCGCTCGCGATCGCGGTTGCGCAGCTCAAGGGCGAATTCTTCTTCCTGGCTGGCGCGGTCAGCCGGGTCGGGGAAGTTGGCAGCTTCGTCCTTCATGTGATCCACGGTGCGGTCCACACTGTTCATCAGTTCCTGTTTCCAGGCACCGAGAAGCTTGGTGAAGTGCTTTTTCATGGGCTCGCCCATGTACTCTTCGCCCTGCTTTTCTACGTAGGGCTCGACACCGTACATGGTCTGGGCTTTGTGCTTTTCTACGGTGGACATGAATAGACCGCCTCTCACTCATCTGATCCAATGCGCAGGCTGCTCCATCTCCGGCACCCGCCGGCCCTGCGACTGCGAGCCGCCGAACTTACCAGATAGATCGGGGGTGCGCTACCCCGCCCGATTCTAGTGGTTGACAGCGGCGCAAGTCGTACGTTCGGTGCCGCGCAGAGGTAGAATCCACAGTTTAGACCCAATTGAGAGAAGGTCATGGCCCACACCCACAGTGCGCGCAGTCGCGCCATCGAACCCTTCCATGTCATGGCACTGCTGGCGCGGGCCAACGAGTTGCAGGCGGCTGGGCACGATGTGATCCACCTTGAAATCGGCGAGCCAGATTTCACCACCGCTGCACCCATCGTCGCGGCGGGCCAGGCGGCGCTGGCGGCAGGTCATACCCGATACACCGCGGCCCGTGGCTTGCCGGCCTTGCGCGAGGCGATCGCCGGCTTCTACCAGCAGCGTTATGGCGTGACGATCGACCCGCAGCGCATTTTGATCACCCCTGGCGGATCGGGCGCGCTGTTGCTGGCCAGCAGTCTGTTGGTGGACCCCGGCAAGCACTGGTTGCTGGCCGACCCAGGCTACCCCTGCAATCGACATTTCTTGCGCCTGGTCGAAGGCGGCGCCCAACTGGTCCCGGTGGGGCCGGACGTCAACTACCAACTGACGGCCGATCTGGTCGAGCGCCACTGGGACAAGGACACCGTTGGCGCCCTGGTCGCTTCGCCAGCCAACCCGACCGGCACGGTGCTCAGCCGTGACCAGTTGGCCAGCCTGTCCAGGGCCACCCGTGAGCACCATGGTCACCTGGTGGTGGACGAGATCTACCACGGCCTCACCTATGGCATGGACGCTGCGAGCGTGCTGGAAGTCGATGATGAGGCCTTTGTCCTTAATAGTTTTTCCAAGTATTTCGGCATGACCGGATGGCGCCTGGGTTGGCTGGTGGCACCGCCCAGTGCCGTGGCCGACTTGGAGAAACTGGCGCAGAACCTCTATATCAGCGCACCGAGCATGGCCCAGCACGCCGCGTTGGCATGCTTCCAGCCCGAGACCTTGTCGATTCTCGAAGAGCGCCGCGCAGAGTTCGCCCGCCGTCGCGATTTCCTGTTGCCGGCGCTGCGCGAGCTGGGCTTCGGGATCGCCGTCGAGCCTCAGGGCGCGTTCTATCTTTATGCCGATATCAGCGCATTTGGCGGCGATGCCTTTGCGTTTTGCCGGCATTTCCTCGAAACCGAACACCTGGCCTTTACCCCAGGTCTGGACTTTGGCCGCCACCTGGCCGGTCATCATGTGCGTTTTGCCTATACCCAGAGCTTGCCGCGCCTGGAGGAGGCGGTACAGCGCATTGCCCGTGGCCTGCGGAGCTGGCAAGGCTGATGCGCTTTTCACCCGCACTCGAACAGGGGCGCCTGCTGCGTCGCTACAAACGCTTTCTGGCCGATATCGAACTGGCCAGCGGCGAGCAGCTGACCATCCATTGCCCCAACACCGGTTCCATGCTCAATTGCATGCTTGAAGGTGGTCAGGTCTGGTTCAGCCGCTCCAACGACCCCAAGCGCAAGTTGCCTGGAACCTGGGAAATTAGCGAAACGCCTCAGGGGCGCCTGGCCTGCGTGAACACCGGTCGGGCCAATGCATTGGTCGAAGAAGCGTTGCACGCAGGTGTCATCCGTGAGTTGGCAGGTTTCACCGGACTCAAGCGCGAGGTGGCGTACGGCGAAGAACGTAGCCGTGTGGATTTTCGCCTGGAGTTCGCCGATGGCCCGGCTTATGTCGAGGTCAAGAGCGTGACCCTGGGTTACCCGGACTCCTCGGTCGCCGCCTTCCCCGATGCGGTGACCCAGCGCGGTGCCAAGCACTTGCGCGAATTGGCGGCCCTGGCCCGGCAAGGTATTCGTGCGGTGCAGCTGTACTGCGTCAACCTGACCGGTGTGGACGCTGTGCGCCCTGCCGAAGAGATCGATGCGGCCTACAGCCAGGCCCTGCGCGCGGCCGTGGCGGATGGCGTAGAAGTGCTGGCCTACGGCGCTCGCCTGGACGCCGGTCAGATCGTCATCGACCGCCCTTTGCCGGTGCTGCTCAACCGGTAAGCCAGATGCCCTGGCTGTCCTCACGGCAGCCCAGGGCCTCCAACGCCTCGCCCTCGCAGGGGCCGGCCACGCATT
The DNA here is from genome assembly GCF_029537255.1 of Pseudomonas sp. NyZ480. Lineage (NCBI taxonomy): Bacteria > Pseudomonadati > Pseudomonadota > Gammaproteobacteria > Pseudomonadales > Pseudomonadaceae > Pseudomonas > Pseudomonas sp. NyZ480. Next base: position 798,219 of record NZ_CP120626.1, read on the forward strand.
CGCCACTTTCGATCAGGAACAGGGCGCCGTGATGGGCGCAGTGGATCAGGCTGGCGCTGTCATCGAGAAAGCTGTCCTCTGCCCAGTTCAACGCAATACCGCGGTGGGGGCAACGGTTGCGGTACAGGTACACCTGGCCTCGGCGACGTACGCCGAACACCGCGGTGCCGTCTACGCTGAAGGCGCGGCTATGGCCCTCGGGCAGCCCGTGGGAAGTACAAAGGAAGTGCATGGCAGGGGTGTTCCAGGTGGCAACGTCTGGCTTGACGCTTTAATGCGAATAATTATCAAATTGCAGCCGCTCGCTGCGCCTGCCTGCCTATGGTGCGCAGTTCCGCCGCCCGCCACAAGGCGCGTGGCCTGCCTTCAGGAGGAATCCGATGATGCGCCGTATCGCTGCCCATGTCGCCCTGTGCGTGGGCCTGGTGCTTTCAACCCAGGCCCTGGCCACCGACTCGCCGCAACGCTGGGTGAGTGCTGGGGGCTCCCTGAGCGAATGGATCAGCCTGCTGGGTGGCGAGCAGCGGCTGGTTGGTGTCGATACCACCAGCCAGCATCCTGAGTCGCTGAAGGCATTACCAAGCATCGGGTATCAACGGCAGCTGTCGGCCGAGGGCATTCTCAGTTTGCGCCCGGATGTACTGGTTGGGACCGAGGAAATGGGGCCGCCGCCGGTGTTGGCGCAGATTCGCAAGGCCGGTGTGCAGGTCGAGCTGTTGTCCAGCAAGGCCGAGCTGGCTGCCGTGGATGAAAACCTCAAGCAGCTGGGCAAATTGTTGGGGGTGCAGCAGAAGGCTTCGGAGCTGGCTGCGGGCTACCACCAGCAACTGGAAGCGCTATCGGCAAGGGTCAGACAGGCCCAGGCAGGCCAGAAGGCGCCGGGCGTATTGCTGCTGGTCGGCCATGCGGGAGCCAAACCGTTGATTGCCGGGCAAGGCACGGCGGGCGATTGGGTAGTGCGTCAGGCTGGTGGGCGTAACCTCGCCGAACACCCAGGCTACAAGCATTTCTCCGTCGAAGCGTTGGCTGCGCTGGACCCGGATGTCGTGGTGTTCTCCGACCGTGCCCTTGTGGGCGAGCAGGCCTTGCAAGCATTGCTCAAGGAAAACCCGGCACTGGCCGTATCACGCGCGGTGCGTGAGCAGCGCCTGGTTGCGCTGGACCCGACCCTGTTGGTGGGTGGCCTTGGCCCACGCTTGCCGGCCACCCTGCAAGGGTTGGCGGAAAGCTTCTATCCCAATGCCAAGGCACGTCCCACTCAATGAAGCAGCGGATCGCGCCGCGCAGCGTGTGCCTGGGTTTGGGCCTTCTGTGTCTGCTGGCGGTCTGGCTGTCGCTGGCACTAGGGCCGGTCAGCCTGCCATTGTTCGATACCCTGCGCGCGGGGCTGCGCTTGCTCGGGCTGCCCGTTGGAGGTGATGGCCTCGAGCAGGCGCAGATGATTCTCGGCCAGATCCGCGTTCCGCGCACCTTGCTAGGCCTTGCCGTCGGAGCGGTGCTGGCGCTGTCCGGGGTTGCCATGCAAGCGCTGTTTCGTAACCCGTTGGCTGACCCGGGGCTGGTGGGCGTGGCGAGCGGCGCGGCGCTTGGCGCGGCAGTGGCGATCGTGGCGGGGAGCTGGCTTGGAGGTTTGCCAGAAGCGCTGGCACCGTACCTGCTGTCGGCTTGTGCATTCGTCGGTGGGCTCGGTGTGACCGCGCTGGTGTATCGCCTGGGCCGGCGCGATGGCCAGACCCATGTCGCCACCATGCTCCTGGCCGGCATCGCCATGACCGCTTTAGGCGGCTCGGCGGTGGGGTTGTTCACCTATCTGGCCGATGACGCCACGCTGCGTACACTGACATTCTGGAACCTGGGCAGCCTCAATGGCGCCAGTTACGAGCGTTCATGGCCAGTGCTTCTGGTCACGCTGGCCGTGGCGATCTGGCTGCCGCGTCGGGCGCAGGCGCTAAATGCCTTGCTGCTGGGTGAATCGGAGGCCCGTCACCTGGGAGTCGATGTGGAGCGGCTCAAGCGCGAACTGGTGCTTTGCACGGCGCTGGGCGTAGGTTCGGCGGTGGCGGCAGCCGGCCTGATCGGCTTCGTCGGTCTGGTGGTGCCGCACTGGGTGCGGCTGCTGGCTGGCCCGGATCATCGGGTATTGCTGCCGGCCTCGCTGCTGGCAGGCGGCGCGTTGCTGTTGTTTGCCGATTTGGTTGCGCGCCTGGCCCTGGCCCCAGCCGAGTTGCCGATTGGGATCGTTACCGCGTTCATTGGTGCGCCGTTCTTTCTGTTCTTGCTGGTACGGGGGCGCAACTGATGCTTTCAGTCGAGGGCCTGCACTTGCGGCGGGGAAGCAACGAGGTGCTGCACGGCCTCCACCTTCAGTTGCAGCCAGGCCAGGTGCTGGGCGTGCTCGGTCCGAACGGTGCGGGCAAAAGCAGTCTGTTGGGTGTGCTGTGCGGCGAGCTGGCGCCCAGCGAGGGCCAGGTGAGGTTGCAGGGGCGGGCATTGGCCGACTGGCCAGGGCAGGCGCGGGCACGACGCCTGGCGGTGCTGCCACAGGTGTCCAGCCTGGGGTTCGCCTTTCGTGTGGACGAGGTGGTCGGCATGGGGCGTCTGCCTCATGACACCGGCCGGCAACGTGATCGAGAGATCGTCGAGGCGGCGTTGCAGGCAGCGGATGCCTGGCATCTGGTCGAGCGCAGCTACCTGGCGCTGTCCGGCGGCGAGCGTCAGCGGGTTCACCTGGCGCGGGTCCTGGCCCAGCTATGGCCAGGCGAAGTGGGGGCCACGTTGCTGCTCGACGAACCAACCTCGATGCTCGACCCTCTGCACCAGCACACCACGTTGCAGGTTGTGCGAAGCTTTGCCGACCGTGGTGCGGCGGTGCTGGTGATCCTGCATGACCTGAACCTGGCGGCGCGTTACTGTGATCGCATCCTGCTGCTGGAGCAGGGGCGCTGTCATGCGCTTGCTGAGCCGCAGGCGGTCTTGACGCCTCGGGCGCTCAAGGCGGTATTTGGCATCGATGTTCTGGTGCAGGAGCACCCAGAGCGTGGCCACCCGTTGATCATCACTCGCTAGGAGGCTCTGTGCATGCGTCATCCATGGCTGTCTGCTGTTTCGCTGGGTCTGGGGCTGGCCTTGGGCGGGTGCCAGGCGAGCTTGCCGACGCTACCGGCCTGGCAAAGCAGTGAAGGGCGTGACAGTGCGCAGTTGGGGCAGATTCGCGACCTGACCAGCGGTCAGTCGATCAGCCCTGAGCAACTGGTCCGGCGCCTGGCCGATGCGCCACGAGTGATTGTGGGCGAGAAGCATGACAACCCTGACCACCATGCCCTGCAGCTATGGTTGCTGCGTGCCGTGCAGACCCAGCGCCCCCAGGGCAGCCTGTTGATGGAGATGCTGCAACCGGACCAGCAGTCCCAGGTCGATGCCGTGCAGCAGCAAGCCCAGTTGCCTCAGGACCTGCCCAAGGCTCTGGCCTGGGATGAAGGCTGGGATTGGCCATTGTATGGGCCGATCGTGCGGGAGGCCTTGCAGGGGCATGTCCCCTTGCTGGCGGCCAACCTTTCACCCGAGCAGATGCGTCAGGCCTATCGCCAGCCGCCGCCATTGCCCGGCACACGCTCCAACAGCCCGGCAGTGAAAGCGGCATTGCTCAAGCAGGTACGGGAAGGACACTGTGGTCTGTTGCCGGAAAGCCAACTGCCGGCGATGCTGGCCGTTCAGCAGCAGCGTGACCGGCGAATCGCCGAACGACTCAACGATGCGCCGCAGCCTGCAATGTTGCTGACCGGGGCCTATCACGCGCGCAAGGACCTGGGCGTGCCACTGCATTTGGCCGACCTGGAGGCGAAAGGGGAGACCAAGGTGTTGATCTTGGCCGAGGTGGGTCAGACTGTGGAAGCTGGCATGGCCGATTACGTGTGGTACACCGCCGCCCTGCCCGAGCAGGATTACTGCGCGACGCTGCGTCAGTAACGATTTCGGCGCGCCGGTCAGCGTCCAGGCAAAAAAAGACCCGGCAAAACTGCCGGGTCAATAACCGTGATTAGCCTGATGAGGAGATAATCTGAGAGTCCGAACCAGGGGCTTTCAGCTTATCCAACCAGTCTCGCGACCAGTTGTGATAATCATAACGATTCTCATTTAATCGTCAATCCCCTTTGTGCGTTCATTTCGCATTTTTTTGCGTAAGGCATTTCGCATCCAGTTGTTGGTTGAGTGCTTCCTTGCGTTCGGCCGGCAAATCGTTCCAGTGCATGTCCAGGAGCGCGCCTTCAATGGCGTACAACAGCACCTTCGATGCCCGGAATCCCCGCGTTTTGACGGCTTGGTACGCACCCACGGCACCGAGACGACGCAGGTCCGACGCACTGTGTATACCCGCCGCGTGCAACCACTGCGCAGAGGTCTTGCCAAGATTCTTCAGATGCTGCAATTCATCGTTCATCTAGCCTCCTTGCGATGGCTGAACGGGTCTTGGGGGATAAATCGCGAGCAGGTCAGAAAGGAGTGTAGCGGGGGTTCGCAAATGCGCGGCCTTTTGCCATCGGGGCCGACGAGATGCCCGAGAGGTGGGGCTGTCGGGCAGCCCCAGCCATGATTCAGGCTTTCGGTCGATAGCGCATGCGCGTGCCGAACTTGGCTGACATGAGGATTTCGTCCGCGCTCAGCTCCGGCGGGAAGTACGTGCCGGAGATCTGGGCATGGGCGATGCTCGCCCCTTCCAGGCCATTGTCACGCAGGTCCAGCCCGCGCAAGTCGGCAGCGCGGAAGTACGCGTCGGTGAAGTCGATGCCACGCGCATCTAGCTCACGCAGGTCCAGGCCACGGAAGTCGCCGCCGCGAAAGTCGATCAGCCCCTCGGCGGGTCTTTCACGATTGAATGCGCTGATGTTCTCGTCGCGGACCAATGCGTACAGGGCATTGTCCAGTTGACGGGGCTGGTTCATGACGGCGCCTCCTTATGATTGTGATGATATTGTAATGCCATCACTGTGGAGGCGCCGAACTTCAGGCGTGAAGTGTCGACTGCTTCACGCCTTTAGGCTCAGAGGCCTGGCAAACGCTGGCGAACCTGATCGATCACCTGGTTCATGCTGGCGCTGTCCTGGGTGTCGACGCGGGTGCTGTGTTTGAGTTCCTCCTCGTCCAGAGGCTCACGGCTGGCCTGCTGCGCCTTGATCACCTCCAGGGTGGCATCCGAAGGGTCGCTGTTTTCTGCCTGGCGCTGCTCCAGCCAGCTGGCGATGACGGCCTCAGGGGCGTGGCAGTCGAGGATCAGGAAAGGCACGCCGGTGTGATTGGCGACTTCCGCCGCTGACTGGCGCTGTGCGCGTTTGAGGTAGGTGGCATCGAGCACTACCGGGAACCCGGCGCGCAGGATGGTCGCCGCCAGCTCGTGCAGGCGCTGGTAGGTGGCGGCGCTGGCGTTCTGGTCGTAGATGCCGGTGTTCTGCTGCCCGGCGTTTGCCGCTTGCTGCTCACCGAACAGGCGTTTGCGCTCTACGTCCGAACGCACGCGGATGGCCCCCAGGGCTTCGACCATGCGCATGGCGACATGGCTTTTGCCCACGGCCGAAACACCGTGGGTGATGGCCAGAAGGCGCGAGGGGATGGCGCTGTAGCTTTCCGCCAGGTTGGCGTAGTTACGGTAGGTACGCAGGGTGGTGGCGCGTTGTACGCCGTCGGCGTCTGCCGGCAGGCTGAACAGCGCAACCTTGGCGCGTACCAGGGCACGATAGGCCTTGTAGAAGTTGAGCAGCTCCAGGCCCTCGTAGTCGCCGGTGAGCTCCAGGTACTGGCTGATGAAGCGGCGCGACAGACACTTGAGGCCACGGTCTTCCAGGTCCATGGCCAGGAAGCCGACGTCGGCGTAGACATCGGTCAGGCGGAAGGGCTCGTTGAACTCGATGCAGTCGAAGATCACCACCTTGCCGTCGATCAGGGTGGCATTGCCCAGGTGGATGTCGCCATGGCACTCACGGATGAAGCCTTTGGCCTTGCGTTGCTCCAACAGGCTGTGCAGGCGCTCGAAGCTGCTGTGGGCCCAGGCTTGCAGGTTGTCCAGTTGTTGCAGGTCGGCCTTGTCGGTGAGGAACGGACGGATCTGCTCGAAGTTCTGCTCCACCGGCGCCATGACGCTGTCCGGGGTGCCCAGCGGGTGGTCGACCGGCACTTTTGGCGCCTGCAGGTGGAACTCGGCGATCTGTCTGGCCATCTGGTCGATATGGCCAGCATTCAGTTCACCGTTGGCCTGCAGCGTGTTGAGCATTTGGCCCTGGGGGAACTGGCGCATTTTCAGGACGTATTCGATAGCCTCGCCCTCGCCGCCGATTTGCGGTGCCTCGGCAGTACCGGTGATCGGCAGGACCTCAAGGTAGAGACCGTCGGTCAGGCGCTGGTTCAGACGCAACTCTTCGTTACAGAAATGCTGGCGCTTATCCAGGCTGGTGAAGTCGAGAAAGCCGAAGTTCATCGGTTTCTTGACCTTGTAGGCGTACTCGCCGGTGAGCAGAACCCAGGAGATATGCGTCTCGATGAGTTGGAAGCCATCCACCGGGTGAGGGTAGAGGGCTGGGTTCTGCAAGGCGTTGATCAAGGCTTGGCTCACGAGAAATCCTTCCGGGGCAGGGAATTCGAATGCGCCATTATGGTCAATGGTGCCGTCCCTGCATACCGCCAGAGGGCGTCTGCCCAGCCTTTACAAAGTGCGTATAATCCGCCGCCATGACTCGAACTCGATCCCCCCGCACCCCTCAGAAACGCCCGACCGGCCGCTCCCGCGCCTGGCTGGGCTGGGCTTTGAAGCTCAGCCTGGTTGGCCTTGTGATCGTCGCCGGCTTCGCGGTTTACCTCGATGCCGTCGTCCAGGAGAAGTTCTCTGGCAAGCGCTGGACCATCCCGGCCAAGGTGTATGCCCGGCCGCTGGAGCTGTTCGTCGGACAGAAACTGAGCAAGAACGACTTCCTCACCGAACTCGATGCGCTCGGCTATCGGCGCGAGAGCGCCGCCAACGGCCCAGGTGCGGCCGCGGTCAATGGTAACAACGTCGACCTCAATACCCGTGGCTTCCAGTTCTACGAGGGCATGGAGCCGGCCCAGTTCGTGCGCGTGCGTTTCTCCGGTGACTATGTTGCGGGGCTCTCCGGCGCCAACGGCGGCAAGCTCGATGTGGTGCGCCTGGAGCCTTTGATGATCGGCGGTATCTATCCGAAGAACCTCGAAGACCGCATTCTGATCAAGATCGACCAGGTGCCGCCGTACCTGCTCGAAACCTTGGTGGCGGTGGAAGACCGCGACTTCTACAGCCACTTCGGCGTATCGCCCAAGTCGATTGCCCGCGCCATGTGGGTCAACACGTCATCCGGCTCCATGCGCCAGGGCGGCAGTACCCTGACGCAGCAGTTGGTGAAGAACTTCTACCTGACCAGCGAGCGCAGTCTCAGCCGCAAGCTCACCGAAGCGATGATGGCCGTGCTGCTGGAGCTGCATTACGACAAGCGCGAAATTCTCGAGGCCTACCTCAACGAAGTGTTCGTTGGCCAGGACGGTCAACGTGCCGTGCATGGCTTCGGCCTGGCCAGCCAGTTCTTCTTCAGCCAGCCGCTGTCGGAACTCAAGCTGCATCAGGTCGCCTTGCTGGTGGGTATGGTCAAGGGGCCGTCCTACTACAACCCGCGCCGTTACCCGGAGCGTGCGCTGACTCGCCGTAACCTGGTGCTCGACCTGCTGGCCGAGCAGAACGTGGTGAGCAAGGAAGTCGCCGAAGCGGCCAAGAAAATGCCCTTGGGCGTGACCAAGCGTGGCAGCCTGGCCGACAGCTCGTTCCCGGCCTTCCTCGACCTGGTCAAGCGTCAGCTGCGCCAGGACTACCGCGATGAGGACTTGACCGAAGAAGGCCTGCGAATCTTCACCAGCTTCGACCCGATCCTGCAGATGAAGGCCGAGAGCGCCATGAGCGAGACGTTCAAGCGCCTGGCCGGGCGCAAGGGCGCTGATGAGGTGGAGTCGGCAATGGTTGTGACCAACCCGGAAACCGGTGAGGTGCAGGCGCTGATCGGCAGCCGCCAGTCGGGCTTCGCCGGCTTCAACCGCGCCATCGATGCGGTGCGTCCGATTGGTTCGCTGGTCAAGCCAGCGGTCTACCTGACCGCGCTGGAGCAACCGACCAAGTACACCCTGACCAGCCGCGTGCAGGATGAGCCGTTTTCGGTCAAGGGCGCCGACGGCCAGGTATGGCGTCCGCAGAACTACGACCGCCGCCCCCATGGCACCATCTACCTGTATCAGGGGCTGGCCAACTCCTACAACCTGTCGACCGCCAAGATCGGCTTGGAAGTGGGGGTCCCGAACGTCATCAAGACCATTGGGCGGCTGGGCGTGAATGTCGATTGGCCAGCCTTCCCATCGATGCTGCTGGGCGCCGGTGGGATGTCGCCGATGCAGGTCGCGACCATGTACCAGACCATCGCCAATGGTGGCTTCAATACCCCGATGCGCGGTATTCGCAGCGTGCTGACGGCCGAAGGCGAGCCGCTCAAGCGCTACCCGTTCCAGATCCAGCAGACTTTCGATCCGGGCTCGATCTACCTGGTGCAGAACGCCATGCAGCGAGTGATGCGTGAAGGTACCGGTCGTTCGGTGTACAGCGTGCTGCCAAGTTCGCTGACCCTGGCAGGCAAGACCGGGACCAGTAACGATTCGCGCGACAGCTGGTTCTCCGGCTTCAGCCAGGACCTGCTGGCCGTGGTCTGGCTGGGCCGCGACGATAACGGCAAGACACCGTTCACTGGCGCCACCGGTGCCCTGCAGGTATGGACCAGCTTCATGCGCAAGGCCGACCCGCTGCCGTTGGACATGCCGCAGCCGGACAATGTAGTGCAGGCCTGGATCGACCCGTACAGCGGGCAAGGTTCCGATGGCAGCTGTCCGGGAGCCGTGCAGATGCCGTATATTCGCGGGAGCGAACCGCCCGCGGGTGCGACCTGTGGCGGTGAGCAGGATCCGGTTGAGTCGGTCATGGACTGGGTCAAGGGCTGGATGAATTAAGCACTGGCTGCATTGATGAGGTGTGAAGTGAAAAAGTGGTGGTTTCCTGCCGTGACGGCACTGGTTGTGCTCCAGGGTTGCTCCAGCGTTCCGCGGGGCAATATCCCGGTCGTCGACTCGAGCACACGCGTGTCCAACAGCGAGCGCATCACTGCCAACCGTTCGGCGGTTGGCATGAGCGGTGGCACCTCTCAGGCACAGACGCTGCCCGAGGACTCCGGGGTGACCGTGGTCATTCCACAGGGCGCGGGTTCCGCGCCAATCCAGACGTTCCCGGCCGCGACCGGGGCGGCGCCGATCAGCACTGCGCCAATCAGCACCACACCGATCACGACCAACCCTAATCCGATCGCCGACGAGCCGTTCGACATCGCGTCGATGAGTGGCGGTTCGAGCGCCACCAGCGCCCCGACCGGTATTCCACGCAGCGGTGCCTCGGGTGGCCTGTCGGCCGATGAGCAGTTGGACGGCCCGGTGCTGGCATTGCTCACCACCGCCCAGCAGCAGCAAGGCAGTGGCGACTTCAATGGCGCGGCTTCCAGCCTGGAGCGTGCCCAGCGCATCGCCCCGCGCGAGCCGCAAGTGCTGTTCCGCCTGGCCCAGGTACGCTTGTCCCAAGGGGATGCCGCTCAGGCCGAACAACTGGCGCGTCGTGGCCTGAGCTATGCCAACGGCCGCCCAAGCCTGCAGGCCGAGCTGTGGAACACCATCGCCCAGGCACGCGAAAAGCAAGGCGATAGCGCCGGTGCCGCACTGGCGCGGCAAAAGGCTCGGGTCAGCTCCTGATGGTCGAACAACGGATCCTGGACATCGCCGATCACCTGCTGCTCATCGAGCGTGAGCTGCAGGTGCAAGGCTGGTGGAGCGACGCCTCGCCGAGCAAGCAGGCGCTGGCCAGCACGGTGCCATTTGCGGTCGATACGCTGAGCTTCGAGCAGTGGCTGCAGTGGATCTTCCTGCCCCGCATGAGGCTTATCATCGAGCGGGGCCAACCGCTGCCCAACGCCTCGGGCATCCTGGTCATGGCCGAAACCGTCTTTGTCGATCGTCCGGAGCAAAGTCGTGAGCTGCGGCGCCTTTTGGCAGCTTTCGATCAATTGATCGCTCCTTCCGCCTGATTTCTTCTTTTTTTCCTTCAAGGGCCGCAGATTGTGGCCCTTTTTTATGGAAATCTTATTTTTTCTGCTGCTGAGGCGGTTTTTAGTGGTGGCAGGAATTCATCTTGAGGAAAAATTGGCAATAATTTTTCTTGACTTGTAGCCGCCAAATCACAAGAATCCAGATTCCGCTGTAGAGGGACTGCCAGAAGCAGACCCGCTAAGCAGATCATGAGGCGCACACCCGCGCCGACCTGTTACACCCCGCAACGCGTTACCTCGCGCTGGGTGGGAAACCCCCGCAACACTCTGGGGAGCTCCCAATACTTGCTCAGTCAGTGCTGACGTTCGCTCATGCTCTGCTTGGCAGTAAACCTATTAAGACCCGTCCATGTGGGCGGTATTCTGGCGTTTTAGAGGTGAACAACGTGGAGCTTTTATCTGGCGCTGAGATGGTCGTCCGCTTCTTGCGTGACGAAGGCGTTAAGCACATCTACGGGTACCCTGGTGGTGCTCTCCTTCATGTTTACGATGCACTGTTCAAGGAACCGGAAGTCGAGCACATCCTGGTTCGTCACGAGCAGGCTGCTACCCATATGGCGGACGGCTACGCCCGTGCCACCGGCAAGGCCGGTGTGGTGCTGGTGACTTCCGGCCCGGGTGCGACCAATGCCATTACCGGTATTGCCACCGCCTACATGGACTCGATTCCGATGGTCATCCTGTCCGGCCAGGTGCCTAGCACCATGGTGGGTACCGATGCCTTCCAGGAAACCGACATGATCGGGATCTCGCGGCCTATCGTGAAGCACAGCTTCATGGTCAAGCATGCCTCGGAAATCCCTGAAGTCCTGAAAAAAGCGTTCTACCTGGCGCAATCCGGCCGTCCTGGCCCGGTCGTGGTCGACATTCCAAAAGATATGACCAACCCGGCCGAGAAGTTCGAATACGTCTACCCGAAAAAGGTCAAGCTGCGCTCCTACAGCCCAGCCGTACGCGGCCACTCCGGTCAGATCCGCAAGGCAGCCGAGATGATCCTCGCCGCCAAGCGCCCGATCGTGTACTCCGGTGGCGGCGTCATCCTCGGTGGTGGCTCCGAAGCCCTGACCGAAATCGCCAAGTCGCTGAACCTGCCTGTCACCAATACCCTGATGGGGCTGGGTGGCTTCCCGGGCACCGATCGCCAGTTCCTTGGCATGCTCGGTATGCACGGCAGCTTCACCGCCAACATGGCCATGCACAATGCCGACGTGATCCTGGCGGTTGGTGCGCGTTTCGACGACCGTGTGGTCAATGGCCCGGCCAAGTTCTGCCCCAACGCCAAGATCATCCACATCGACATCGACCCTGCGTCGATCTCCAAGATGATCAAGGCTGACGTACCGATCGTGGGGCCAGTCGACAGCGTGCTGAGCGAGATGCTCACCATCCTCAAGGAAATCGGCGAGCAGCCTGACAAGGCCGCGTTGGATGCCTGGTGGAAGCAGATCGACGAATGGCGCGGTGACCGTGGCCTGTTCCCTTACGACAAGGGCGACGGCAGCGTCATCAAGCCACAGACCGTGATCGAGACCCTCTGCGAAGTGACCCATGGCGACGCCTTCGTCACCTCCGACGTAGGTCAGCACCAGATGTTCGCGGCGCAGTACTACCGCTTCAACAAGCCGAACCGTTGGATCAACTCTGGTGGCCTTGGCACCATGGGCTTCGGTTTCCCGGCGGCCATGGGCATCAAGCTGAACTTCCCGGATCAGGACGTGGCCTGCGTCACTGGCGAGGGCAGTATCCAGATGAACATTCAGGAACTGTCCACCTGCATGCAGTACGGCCTGCCGGTGAAGATCGTCAACCTGAACAACGGCGTGTTGGGCATGGTCCGCCAATGGCAGGACATGTCCTACAACGGTCGTCACTCGCATTCGTACGTCGAGTCGCTGCCTGACTTCATCAAGCTGGCTGAGGCCTATGGCCATGTGGGCATCCGCATCACCAGCCTGAAGGACCTCAAGCCGAAGCTGGAGGAAGCCTTCGCGATGAAGGACCGCCTGGTGTTCATCGACATCGCGGTTGACCGTACCGAGCACGTCTATCCGATGCAGATCAAGGATGGCTCGATGCGTGACATGTGGCTGAGCAAGACGGAGCGTACCTGATATGCGGCACATCATCTCCCTGCTGCTGGAAAACGAACCCGGTGCGTTGTCCCGTGTGGTCGGCCTGTTCTCCCAGCGCAACTACAACATTGAAAGCCTGACCGTGGCGCCGACCGAAGACCCGACCCTGTCGCGTCTGACGCTGACCACCGTTGGCCATGACGAAGTGATCGAACAGATCACCAAGAACCTGAACAAGCTGGTCGAAGTGGTCAAATTGGTCGACCTGTCGGAAAGTGCTCACATCGAGCGCGAGCTGATGTTGGTCAAGGTCAAGGCCACCGGTGCCCAGCGCGCCGAGATCAAGCGCACCACGGATATCTTCCGTGGCCAGATCGTCGACGTCACCGCCAGCGTGTACACCGTGCAACTGAGCGGTACCAGCGACAAACTGGACAGCTTCATCCAGGCGATCGGCACTGCATCGATTCTCGAAACCGTGCGCAGTGGCGTCACCGGCATTGCCCGTGGCGACAAAGTGCTCAGCATCTAAATTCAAAAATTAGCGATGGCTCCGCAGGGGGCCGAGATATAACCAGGGGTATTTCCATGAAAGTTTTCTACGACAAAGACTGCGACCTTTCCATCATTCAGGGTAAGAAAGTCGCCATCATCGGTTACGGCTCCCAGGGCCACGCTCAGGCGTGCAACCTGAAAGACTCCGGTGTGGATGTCACCATCGGTCTGCGTAAAGGTTCGGCCACCGTTGCCAAGGCAGAAGCCCATGGCCTGAAAGTGACCGACGTTGCCTCTGCCGTCGCTGCTGCCGACCTGGTCATGATCCTGACTCCGGACGAGTTCCAGGGCCAGCTGTACAAGAACGAGATCGAACCGAACATCAAGAAGGGCGCCACCCTGGCCTTCTCCCACGGCTTCTCGATCCACTACAACCAAGTCGTTCCTCGTGCCGACCTGGACGTGATCATGATCGCGCCGAAGGCTCCGGGCCACACCGTTCGTTCCGAGTTCGTCAAAGGCGGCGGTATCCCTGACCTGATCGCTATCTACCAGGACGCCTCCGGCAATGCCAAGAACGTTGCCCTGTCCTACGCTTCGGGCGTTGGTGGCGGCCGTACCGGCATCATCGAAACCACCTTCAAGGACGAGACCGAGACCGACCTGTTCGGTGAGCAGGCTGTTCTGTGTGGCGGTACCGTCGAACTGGTCAAAGCCGGTTTCGAAACCCTGGTCGAAGCTGGCTACGCGCCGGAAATGGCCTACTTCGAGTGCCTGCACGAGCTGAAACTGATCGTTGACCTCATGTACGAAGGCGGCATCGCCAACATGAACTACTCGATCTCCAACAACGCCGAGTACGGTGAGTACGTCACCGGCCCAGAAGTCATCAACGAAGAATCCCGCAAGGCCATGCGCAACGCTCTGAAGCGCATCCAGGACGGCGAATACGCGAAGATGTTCATCTCCGAGGGCGCCACCAACTACCCATCGATGACCGCCAAGCGTCGTAACAACGCTGCCCACGGCATCGAGATCATCGGTGAGCAACTGCGCTCGATGATGCCTTGGATCTCGGCTAACAAGATCGTCGACAAGACCAAGAACTAAGTCTTATCGAAAGATGAAAAACGCGGCTTCGGCCGCGTTTTTTCGTTCCGACAGTCAGCTTCTGGTATAAAGCAGACCAGTGGCTTGCTGTAAGAACCTGTTTTGCAGGCCCGTGTCGAACATTTTCCATCCTGTTGCAAGGTACCCTCCATGAGCGAACGTCCCGAAGAGCCGAACAAGCCCTCCGACGCCGAAAGCCTGCTACCTGTCGATGAGCACGTTGAAGAAGGGCATGACGCCGAAGGGCGCAAGGTGCGCCATCGCGGCATCTATCTGTTGCCTAACCTGTTTACCACCGCCAACCTGTTCGCGGGTTTCTATTCCATCATCAGTTCGATGAGCGCACAGAGCGCCCTCAGTGCCGGTGACCCGCGGGAGGCGAGCAAGTATTTTGCCTTTGCCGCCATCGCCATCTTCGTTGCCATGGTGCTTGACGGTCTCGATGGCCGAGTGGCACGCATGACCAATACCCAGAGTGCCTTCGGCGCCGAGTACGACTCGCTGTCGGACATGGTTGCCTTTGGCGTGGCACCCGCGTTGCTGGCGTTCGGCTGGGCGCTGGGCGACATGGGCAAGGTCGGCTGGATGGTCGCATTCATCTACGTCGCTGGCGCCGCGCTGCGCCTGGCGCGTTTCAATACCCAGGTGGGCACTGCTGACAAACGCTACTTCATCGGCCTGGCCAGTCCGGCTGCCGCCGGAGTGGTCGCCGGTACCGTATGGGCTTTCAGCGACTACGGCATCCAGGGCTCGAAACTGTCGTTTCTGGTCGCGCTGCTGGTAGCCGCTGCCGGCATGCTGATGGTCAGCAACATCAAGTACAACAGCTTCAAGGAGCTGGACCTCAAGGGACGCGTTCCGTTCGTGGCGATCCTTGCTGTGGTGCTGGTGTTCGCCGTGGTGTTCAGCGACCCGCCACGCATCCTGCTGCTGATCTTCCTCGCTTACGCGGCTTCGGGGCCAATCCAGTTCCTGTTGAAAGCGCGCCGTCGTAAAGCGTGACATTCTTTTAATGGTGGAATAACCCTCCGGCTCCATAGTCTTACTGGAACATCCGCTATCCAGTGCTATGGAGCCGACCATGCTCATCAAGCTTCCCAAGTCTTCCGAGTGCAAGGCATCGGAGATCACCCCCGAAGGCGTATACCTTTCCCGTCGAACCCTGCTGGGTGGCTCCCTGGCTGGCCTCGCCCTGGGCGCATTGCCGGGCCGGGCCAGCGCGGTTGAAGCCTCGCGTTATGCCGATGTGCAGGCCGGCGCCGCACCGGCTTGGTTCACCGAGAAGCTTGCAGCTACACGCTGGCAGGCGGTAACGGTCAAAGATGAGGCGGTCACGCCCTTCAAGGATGCGACCCACTACAACAACTTCTATGAGTTCGGGCCCGACAAGGGCGACCCGGCGGCCAATGGTGGCAGCCTGAAGACCGAGCCGTGGAGCGTGGTGATCGATGGTGAGGTGGGCAAGCCGGGGCGGTATGCGCTGGAAGACTTCGTCAAACCCTATCAGCTCGAAGAGCGTATTTACCGATTGCGCTGTGTCGAGGCCTGGTCGATGGTCATCCCCTGGCTGGGTTTTCCGTTGGCGCAGTTGCTCAAGCAGGTCGAGCCGACCTCGAAGGCGCGTTATGTGCGCTTCGAAACCCTGAACGATCCAGAGCATATGCCTGGGCAGCGTTCAGGCTTTGCCCTGATCGACTGGCCCTACAGGGAGGGGTTGCGCCTCGACGAGGCGATGCACCCGCTGACGATCCTGGCGGTTGGCATGTACGGCCGGGAACTGCCTAACCAGAATGGCGCCCCTTTGCGGCTGGTGGTGCCTTGGAAGTATGGGTTCAAGAGCATCAAGTCGATCGTGCGCATCAGCCTGGTGGCCGAGCAGCCTGGCACCACATGGCAAGGGTTGGCGCCGGATGAGTATGGCTTCTATGCCAATGTGAATCCGACGGTCGACCATCCGCGTTGGACTCAGGCGCGTGAGCGGCGTCTGCCCAGTGGGTTGTTCAGTCCCAACGTGCGGGAAACCCAGATGTTCAATGGCTACGCCGACGAAGTTGCGTCGCTGTATACCGGGCTGGATCTGCGGAAGAACTATTGATGCGTTATCCCTGGTTGCGACTGGCCATTTTCGTTGTGGGCTGCCTGTTTCCGGTGTGGTGGCTGTATGAGGCCGCGATGAATCTGCTTGGGCCGGATCCGGGCAAGATCATGATGGATCGCCTGGGGCTCGGGGCGCTGACCTTCCTGCTGGTCACCCTGGGCATGACCCCGCTGCAGAAGTTATCGGGGTGGTCGGGCTGGGTCGTGATTCGGCGGCAGCTGGGGTTGTGGGTGTTCGCCTATATCGTGCTGCACATCCTGGCCTACCTGTTCTTTATCCTCGGGCTGGATTGGGCGCAGTTGGCGGTGGAGCTGCGTAAGCGGCCTTACATTATCGTGGGAGCGCTCGGGTTTCTTGGCTTGCTGGTGTTGGCGGTCACCTCGAACCGTTACAGCCAGCGGCGGCTTGGGGCACGCTGGAAGAAGCTGCACAGGTTGGTGTATGTGATTCTTGGGTTGGGGTTGCTGCATTTCCTTTGGATCGTGCGTTCCGACCTCAGGGAGTGGGCCATCTATGCGTCGATAGGCGCCTTGCTGATGGCGCTGCGGATTCCAGCTGTGTCGCGGGTGCTTCCCAGGATCGCCAGGAAGCAGGGCAGGGTGGTTTGAGGCGTAGCTGCCTTGGTCGTTCTGGCGCCTATGGGATTGAGCGCCGCCCGCGTTGGTATACGCCACGTTATCGAACCGTACAAACCAGGCGGTCGCGTGCGTCTGCCACTGGCGTTACTGACCAAAAACAACCTGTAGGAGCGAGCCTTGCTCGCGATGCGCCGCGCGGGCGGCGCTCGATCTACAAACCGCTGAATGCATCGCGGCGGGCACCTGGCGGCCTCGATACGGTCCGTGTTTGCCATTATTTCAATTTAAATGAACATTAACGGTTGACGGCCTCTCGAATCCCCTTATAATACGCCCCACTTCCGACGCAGTCGAAACGAAAAACTCCTTGTTAATCAACAGGTTGAGCGTTTAGAAAGCAATCGGAAGGGCTGAAAGAGGTGGTTGACAGCGTTTTAAAACGCTGTATTATTCGCCTCCCGCTACGAGAGATCGCAGCGAGTCAAGTGTTTGAAGCTAAACGAGTTTCTCGCAAAAAACTTCAAAATAAACGCTTGACAGCAAATGAGGAAAGCGTAGAATGCGCGCCTCGGTTGAGACGAAACGCTCTTAGCCAAACGCTCTTTAACAAATCGAATCAAGCAATTCGTGTGGGTGCTTGTGAGTATGGACTGATAGTCACAAAGATTATCAGCATCACAAGTGACCATGCGAGAAATCACATAGTCATTTGAGATTGCTGAGCCAAGTTTAGGGTTTCTTAAAAACCCAAGCAGTATTGAACTGAAGAGTTTGATCATGGCTCAGATTGAACGCTGGCGGCAGGCCTAACACATGCAAGTCGAGCGGATGACGGGAGCTTGCTCCTTGATTCAGCGGCGGACGGGTGAGTAATGCCTAGGAATCTGCCTGGTAGTGGGGGACAACGTTTCGAAAGGAACGCTAATACCGCATACGTCCTACGGGAGAAAGCAGGGGACCTTCGGGCCTTGCGCTATCAGATGAGCCTAGGTCGGATTAGCTAGTTGGTGAGGTAATGGCTCACCAAGGCGACGATCCGTAACTGGTCTGAGAGGATGATCAGTCACACTGGAACTGAGACACGGTCCAGACTCCTACGGGAGGCAGCAGTGGGGAATATTGGACAATGGGCGAAAGCCTGATCCAGCCATGCCGCGTGTGTGAAGAAGGTCTTCGGATTGTAAAGCACTTTAAGTTGGGAGGAAGGGCAGTAAGTTAATACCTTGCTGTTTTGACGTTACCGACAGAATAAGCACCGGCTAACTCTGTGCCAGCAGCCGCGGTAATACAGAGGGTGCAAGCGTTAATCGGAATTACTGGGCGTAAAGCGCGCGTAGGTGGTTCGTTAAGTTGGATGTGAAAGCCCCGGGCTCAACCTGGGAACTGCATCCAAAACTGGCGAGCTAGAGTACGGTAGAGGGTGGTGGAATTTCCTGTGTAGCGGTGAAATGCGTAGATATAGGAAGGAACACCAGTGGCGAAGGCGACCACCTGGACTGATACTGACACTGAGGTGCGAAAGCGTGGGGAGCAAACAGGATTAGATACCCTGGTAGTCCACGCCGTAAACGATGTCAACTAGCCGTTGGAATCCTTGAGATTTTAGTGGCGCAGCTAACGCATTAAGTTGACCGCCTGGGGAGTACGGCCGCAAGGTTAAAACTCAAATGAATTGACGGGGGCCCGCACAAGCGGTGGAGCATGTGGTTTAATTCGAAGCAACGCGAAGAACCTTACCAGGCCTTGACATGCAGAGAACTTTCCAGAGATGGATTGGTGCCTTCGGGAACTCTGACACAGGTGCTGCATGGCTGTCGTCAGCTCGTGTCGTGAGATGTTGGGTTAAGTCCCGTAACGAGCGCAACCCTTGTCCTTAGTTACCAGCACGTTATGGTGGGCACTCTAAGGAGACTGCCGGTGACAAACCGGAGGAAGGTGGGGATGACGTCAAGTCATCATGGCCCTTACGGTCTGGGCTACACACGTGCTACAATGGTCGGTACAGAGGGTTGCCAAGCCGCGAGGTGGAGCTAATCTCACAAAACCGATCGTAGTCCGGATCGCAGTCTGCAACTCGACTGCGTGAAGTCGGAATCGCTAGTAATCGCGAATCAGAATGTCGCGGTGAATACGTTCCCGGGCCTTGTACACACCGCCCGTCACACCATGGGAGTGGGTTGCACCAGAAGTAGCTAGTCTAACCTTCGGGAGGACGGTTACCACGGTGTGATTCATGACTGGGGTGAAGTCGTAACAAGGTAGCCGTAGGGGAACCTGCGGCTGGATCACCTCCTTAATCGACGACATCAGCCTGCTGATGAGCTCCCACACGAATTGCTTGATTCTTTGTATAAAGACGATGCTGTAACGCGACCCTGTTATAGGTCTGTAGCTCAGTTGGTTAGAGCGCACCCCTGATAAGGGTGAGGTCGGCAGTTCAAATCTGCCCAGACCTACCAATTACTTGGTGCGGCCTAGAACACACGGGGCCATAGCTCAGCTGGGAGAGCGCCTGCCTTGCACGCAGGAGGTCAGCGGTTCGATCCCGCTTGGCTCCACCACTCTTTCAGGTTGTACAGCTGCTCAGAACTTAGAAATGAACATTCAGATCGAATGTTGATTTCTGACTTTTGTCAGATCGTTCTTTAAAAATTCGGATATGTGATAGATAGACTGACACGCACTTTCACTGGTGTGATGTCAGGCTAAGGTAAAATTTGTGAGTTCTGCTCTTAATTGAGCAACATGCGAATTTTCGGCGAATGTCGTCTTCACAGTATAACCAGATTGCTTGGGGTTATATGGTCAAGTGAAGAAGCGCATACGGTGGATGCCTTGGCAGTCAGAGGCGATGAAAGACGTGGTAGCCTGCGATAAGCTTTGGGGAGTCGGCAAACAGACTGTGATCCAGAGATCTCTGAATGGGGGAACCCAGCCAGCATAAGCTGGTTATCTTGTACTGAATACATAGGTACAAGAGGCGAACCAGGGGAACTGAAACATCTAAGTACCCTGAGGAAAAGAAATCAACCGAGATTCCCTTAGTAGTGGCGAGCGAACGGGGACCAGCCCTTAAGTTGATTTGAGATTAGTGGAACGCTCTGGAAAGTGCGGCCATAGTGGGTGATAGCCCCGTACACGAAAATCTCTTATCAATGAAATCGAGTAGGACGGAGCACGAGAAACTTTGTCTGAACATGGGGGGACCATCCTCCAAGGCTAAATACTACTGACTGACCGATAGTGAACCAGTACCGTGAGGGAAAGGCGAAAAGAACCCCGGAGAGGGGAGTGAAATAGAACCTGAAACCGTATGCGTACAAGCAGTGGGAGCCTACTTTGTTAGGTGACTGCGTACCTTTTGTATAATGGGTCAGCGACTTATATTCAGTGGCAAGCTTAACCGAATAGGGGAGGCGTAGCGAAAGCGAGTCTTAATAGGGCGTTTAGTCGCTGGGTATAGACCCGAAACCGGGCGATCTATCCATGGGCAGGTTGAAGGTTAGGTAACACTGACTGGAGGACCGAACCGACTACCGTTGAAAAGTTAGCGGATGACCTGTGGATCGGAGTGAAAGGCTAATCAAGCTCGGAGATAGCTGGTTCTCCTCGAAAGCTATTTAGGTAGCGCCTCATGTATCACTCCAGGGGGTAGAGCACTGTTTCGGCTAGGGGGTCATCCCGACTTACCAAACCGATGCAAACTCCGAATACCTGGAAGTGCCGAGCATGGGAGACACACGGCGGGTGCTAACGTCCGTCGTGAAAAGGGAAACAACCCAGACCGTCAGCTAAGGTCCCAAAGTCATGGTTAAGTGGGAAACGATGTGGGAAGGCTTAGACAGCTAGGAGGTTGGCTTAGAAGCAGCCATCCTTTAAAGAAAGCGTAATAGCTCACTAGTCGAGTCGGCCTGCGCGGAAGATGTAACGGGGCTCAAACCATGCACCGAAGCTACGGGTGTCATCTTTGATGACGCGGTAGAGGAGCGTTCTGTAAGCCTGTGAAGGTGAGTTGAGAAGCTTGCTGGAGGTATCAGAAGTGCGAATGCTGACATGAGTAACGACAATGGGAGTGAAAAACTCCCACGCCGAAAGACCAAGGTTTCCTGCGCAACGTTAATCGACGCAGGGTTAGTCGGTCCCTAAGGCGAGGCTGAAAAGCGTAGTCGATGGAAAACAGGTTAATATTCCTGTACTTCCAGTTATTGCGATGGAGGGACGGAGAAGGCTAGGCCAGCTTGGCGTTGGTTGTCCAAGTTTAAGGTGGTAGGCTGAGATCTTAGGCAAATCCGGGATCTTAAGGCCGAGAGCTGATGACGAGTTGCCTTTAGGCGACGAAGTGGTTGATGCCATGCTTCCAAGAAAAGCTCCTAAGCTTCAGATAACTGGGAACCGTACCCCAAACCGACACAGGTGGTCGGGTAGAGAATACCAAGGCGCTTGAGAGAACTCGGGTGAAGGAACTAGGCAAAATGGCACCGTAACTTCGGGAGAAGGTGCGCCGACGAGGGTGAAGGACTTGCTCCGTAAGCCCATGTCGGTCGAAGATACCAGGCCGCTGCGACTGTTTATTAAAAACACAGCACTCTGCAAACACGAAAGTGGACGTATAGGGTGTGACGCCTGCCCGGTGCCGGAAGGTTAATTGATGGGGTTAGCGCAAGCGAAGCTCTTGATCGAAGCCCCGGTAAACGGCGGCCGTAACTATAACGGTCCTAAGGTAGCGAAATTCCTTGTCGGGTAAGTTCCGACCTGCACGAATGGCGTAACGATGGCGGCGCTGTCTCCACCCGAGACTCAGTGAAATTGAAATCGCTGTGAAGATGCAGTGTATCCGCGGCTAGACGGAAAGACCCCGTGAACCTTTACTATAGCTTTGCACTGGACTTTGAATTTGCTTGTGTAGGATAGGTGGGAGGCTTTGAAGTGGGGACGCCAGTTCTCATGGAGCCATTCTTGAAATACCACCCTGGCAACTTTGAGGTTCTAACTCAGGTCCGTTATCCGGATCGAGGACAGTGTATGGTGGGTAGTTTGACTGGGGCGGTCTCCTCCCAAAGAGTAACGGAGGAGTACGAAGGTGCGCTCAGACCGGTCGGAAATCGGTCGCAGAGTATAAAGGCAAAAGCGCGCTTGACTGCGAGACAAACACGTCGAGCAGGTACGAAAGTAGGTCTTAGTGATCCGGTGGTTCTGTATGGAAGGGCCATCGCTCAACGGATAAAAGGTACTCCGGGGATAACAGGCTGATACCGCCCAAGAGTTCATATCGACGGCGGTGTTTGGCACCTCGATGTCGGCTCATCACATCCTGGGGCTGAAGCCGGTCCCAAGGGTATGGCTGTTCGCCATTTAAAGTGGTACGCGAGCTGGGTTTAGAACGTCGTGAGACAGTTCGGTCCCTATCTGCCGTGGACGTTTGAGATTTGAGAGGGGCTGCTCCTAGTACGAGAGGACCGGAGTGGACGAACCTCTGGTGTTCCGGTTGTCACGCCAGTGGCATTGCCGGGTAGCTATGTTCGGAAGAGATAACCGCTGAAAGCATCTAAGCGGGAAACTTGCCTCAAGATGAGATCTCACTGGAACCTTGAGTTCCCTAAAGGGCCGTCGAAGACTACGACGTTGATAGGTTGGGTGTGTAAGCGCTGTGAGGCGTTGAGCTAACCAATACTAATTGCCCGTGAGGCTTGACCATATAACACCCAAGCAATTTGCCGACGCAGATTGCGGTGGTGAAGACGAAACGACCGAAAGTTCGCAAGACCACAAATTCACATATCCGAATTGGCCAAGAGTGTTTACACGACATTCTGGCAACAGAATTTCTTGACGACCATAGAGCATTGGAACCACCTGATCCCATCCCGAACTCAGCAGTGAAACGATGCATCGCCGATGGTAGTGTGGGGTTTCCCCATGTGAGAGTAGGTCATCGTCAAGATTCATTTCGCAAAACCCCTATCTGCGCGAGCAGGTAGGGGTTTTGTCTTTCTGGCGCAGAACACTACTGCTCTGGCGCACCGCGCCCCCCAGTTCAAGGGCTGTCGCACAACCGACTGCGACACATTTCGGTGTCTGCCCCGTGATATGGTTCCGCACCAGAACCGACCAGTTACCAGAGAACGCTCAATGGCTAACAGCACCCCACTTCATCCCGGCTTCATGATCGTCCACGGCAACCGACTGGATGACCTGCGAAGCCTGGTGGTGAGCTGGATGCGGCGCTACCCGCTGGCGCCACTGGAAAACGAAATCGCCCTCGTGCAAAGCAACGGCATCGCGCAGTGGCTCAAGCTGGCCCTGGCTGAGGACCCGCAGGACGACGATCAAGGAGGTTGTGGCATCGCGGCCGCCATTGACGTGCAACTACCTGGCAGTTTCATGTGGCAGTTGTACCGGGCCATACTGGGGCGCGAAGAAATCCCCGAGGTATCCCTGCTCGACAAGGCCCCGCTGACCTGGCGCCTGATGCGCTTGCTTCCCGCCTTGATCGAACGTCCCCATTTCGAGCCGCTGCGCCGTTTCCTCACCGACGACAGCGACCTGCGTAAGCGTTATCAGTTGGCGGAACGCCTTGCCGACCTGTTCGACCAATACCAGGTCTACCGCGCCGACTGGCTGAAGGACTGGGCTGCCGGTGAGCATGTACTCAACACCGCCCGTGGCGAACGCAAACCGTTGGCCCCCGGTAATCGTTGGCAAGCCGAGCTGTGGCGAGCGCTGTTGGAAGATGTCGGCGAGCAAGGCATGGCCCAGAGCCGTGCCGGAGTGCACCAACGCTTCATCGAGCGTATCAACCAACTTCAAGACGCACCGGCGGGCCTGCCTTCACGGGTAATCGTGTTCGGTATCTCGTCCTTGCCTGCCCAGGCACTGGAGGCGTTGGCCGGCCTGGCCCGTTTCAGTCAGGTCTTGCTTTGTGTGCACAACCCATGTCGTCACCACTGGGCCGATATCGTCGCCGACAAGGACCTGCTGCGTCATCAGTACAAGCGCCAGCAGCGCAAGCAGGGCATGCCCTTGCAACTGGATGATGAATCGCTGCATCAGCATGCCCATCCCCTGCTTGCCGCTTGGGGCAAGCAGGGCCGCGACTACATCAACCTGCTCGACAGCTACGACGACCCTGGCAGCTACCGGGGCGTGTTCAGCGATGGGCGTATCGACCTGTTCAGCGACGGCGCGCCCACTACATTGCTCAACCAGTTGCAGGACGACATTCTCGAACTTCGTCCGCTCGCGGAAACCCGCGAGCGGTGGCCACAAGTCGACCCTGGCAAGGATCGTTCGGTGCGTTTCCACGTGGCCCATAGCCCCCAGCGTGAGGTCGAGATCCTCCATGACCAGTTGCTTGCCCGGTTCAGCGCCGACCCTACCCTGAGGCCACGTGACGTCATCGTCATGCTCCCGGCAATCGACACCTATGCCCCGCACATTCGCGCTGTGTTCGGTCAACTGCAGCGTAACGATCCCCGCTACATCCCCTACACCCTCACCGATCAGGGGCAGCGTGGTCGTGACCCACTGCTGATCGCCCTCGAATACCTGCTCAAGCTCCCCGACAGCCGCTTCGCCGTCAGTGAAGTACTCGATCTGTTGGATGTCCCGACCGTTCGCGCCCGTTTCGGCATCCGTGAGAGCGACCTGCCGACACTGCATCGCTGGATCGAGGGTGCCGGTATTCGTTGGGGTTTGAGTGCCGAGCAAAGGGCCTCGCTGGGGTTGCCGGAAGGCCTGGAGCAGAACAGCTGGCGATTTGGTTTGCGCCGCATGCTGCTGGGCTATGCCGTCGGCGTGGGTGAGAGCTGCGACGGCATCGAGCCCTACGATGAGATCGGCGGCCTCGACGCTGCCTTGATCGGCCCATTGGTGGCGCTGCTGGAGGCCTTGGACGTGGCCTGCGAAGCCTTGCGCCAACCCGCTACCGCCGCGCAGTGGGGCGAGCGTCTGCACGCGCTGTTGCAGGTATTCTTCCTGGCAGAGGAAGAACACGATGAATTCCTCCTGATGCAATTGCAGGAGCTGCGCGACAGCTGGCTCGAAGTCTGCGAAACCGTGGGGCTGCAGGATTTGCTGCCGCTTACCGTCGTGCGCGAGGCCTGGCTGTCCGGTCTCGACCAGGGCAAGCTGTCTCAGCGTTTTCTCGCCGGGTCGGTGAACTTCTGCACCTTGATGCCCATGCGCGCCATTCCTTTCCGCGTAGTCTGTCTGCTGGGCATGAACGATGGCGATTACCCGCGCGCCCAGCCACCCCTGGACTTCGACCTGATGGCCAGCGATTACCGTCCAGGTGACCGCTCCCGCCGTGAAGACGACCGCTACCTACTGCTCGAAGCCGTGCTTTCGGCTCAGGACCAGCTGTATGTCAGTTGGGTCGGTCGCAGCATTCGCGACAACAGCGAGCGGCCAGCCTCGGTGTTGATTGGCCAGTTGCGTGACCACCTTGCGGCCGGTTGGCGCCTGCTCGGTGCCCAGGATGGCGAACAGCAAGACCCCGGCCAGCAACTGTTGCATGCCCTGACCCAGGAGCATCCATTGCAGCCGTTCAGCTGGCGTTATTTCCAGAAGGGCAGTGCATTGTTCAGCTATGCCCATGAGTGGCAGGTGCTGCATCAGGCAGTCGAACAGGTGCCACTCAGCGACGCACTGGCGCCCTATGACAATGAGGAGGCCCTGACGCTGATGCAACTGCAGGACTTCTTGCGTCACCCGGTCCGGCATTTCTTCAGCCAACGGTTGAAAGTGTTTTTCGAGGCGTTGGAAGCACCAACCCCAGATGAGGAACCGTTCGTGCTCGACACCCTGCAACGCTACAGCGCCAGCGAAAGCTTGCTGGGCGCCGCGCTGGCCGATCCCGACCACGCCGAGCAGGCCTTGCACGCCCAGGCCCGTCGTCTGCAGGCCTGTGGGGCGCTGCCTCTGGCGGGCTTCGGTGAACTGCTGCAGGCCGACTTGATCGAGCCCTTGCCTGATCTTTTGCAACGTCACCGACAACTGTTGCAACGCTGGCCAACCTTGGTTGAGGGGGCGCTACCAATTCATTTCGAGCAGGGTAAGCATCGCCTCGAGGGTTGGTTGGGACGCGTATACCAGGCCGATGACCAGAGCCTACTTAGCGTCACCACGGTACCCAATACCATCAGTGCCGGGCGCAACAACTTCAAGTGGCACCGCCTCACGGCAAGCTGGGTGATGCACCTGGCAGCCTGCGCTGCCGGTTATCCGCTCAACAGTGCCGTGGTGGCCAGTGACCTGACCCTGCTGCTGCCGCCCCTGCCACAGGCGGATGCCGCCAAACTGCTTGGCCACCTGCTCGTGGCACGCCAGGCGGCGATGAACGCACCGCTGCCGGTGGCCGCCAAGACAGCGTTCGCCTGGCTCGCCCAGGAAGACCCGGAGAAGGCCCTGGCCGCCGCTGAGCGTGCCTATGAAGGGGATGGCCGAACCAGCTTTGGCGAACGCAGCGAAAGCCTCGCCCTGGCGCGCCAGTTCCGCGACTTTGCCGCACTCATGGCCGACGAGACCTTCGAGGGCTGGTGCGAGACCCTGTACCGACCGTTATTTACCGCACCCTGGCAAACCCTGGGTAACCCGGAGAGTGGCGCATGACCCAGGTTCGACCTCTGGCATTGAGTTTTCCCCTGCATGGCAGCCAGCTGATCGAGGCCAGTGCCGGTACGGGCAAGACGTTCACCATTTCCGCACTGTACCTGCGCCTGATCCTCGGCCACGGCGGCGAACAAGGCTTTGGTCGCGAACTGCTGCCACCGCAAATTCTCGTGGTGACCTTCACCGATGCCGCCACCAAGGAGTTGCGCGAGCGCATTCGTGCCCGCCTGGCCGAGGCTGCACGCTTCTTCCGGGGCGAACTGGCCGCCGCCGATCCGCTGCTGCAGCAGCTGCGTGACGACTACCCCGAGCACGACTGGCCGCGCTGCGCCAGCCGTCTGGAAATCGCCGTTCAGTGGATGGATGAAGCCGCGGTATCGACCATTCACGGCTGGTGCCAGCGCATGTTGCGCGAGCATGCCTTCGACAGTGGAAGCTTGTTCACGCAGAGCCTGGAGACCGACCACAGCGAGCTGCTGGGCCAAGTGATGCGCGACTACTGGCGACGCTTCTGCTACGCCATGCAGGGCGAAGCACTGGCCTGGGTGCGCGACCACTGGGGCAGCCCGGACGCGCTGCTTCCCCGTATTCGTCCGCTGTTCGGGCGAGTGGCCATCGACCTGGACGGGCCAGAGCCACAAGCGTTGATCGAGGCTGCGCTGCGCCAGCGCGGTGAACAGCTGCGCCAACTCAAGGCGCCCTGGGCGCAATGGGCCGACGAGCTACAGCAGCTCTGCCAGGATGCCGTCGCTGCCAAGCAGGTCGACGGACGTAAACTACAGGCGCGGTTTTTCGTCCCCTGGTTCGACAAGCTGCGTGCCTGGGCCAGCGACGATCAGCTCGCGGAGCTGGAACTGGGCACCGGTTTCACACGCCTCACCCCAGACGGCATGGCCGAGATCTGGAAGTCGGGCGCGCCTCCGGCGCATCCCGGACTGGATGCCATGCAGTCGCTTGAGCAGCAATTGCAGGCCCTGGCCAGTCCCGACGCACGCTTGCTGGAACAGGCTGCGGGCTGGGTATCGGCACGCTTTGAAGTGGAGAAGCGCCGCCGTGCGGAAATGGGCTTCGACGACATGCTGACGCGATTGCAGCAGGCATTGACGAGCGAGGCTGGTGAGCGCTTGGCGGGACTGATACGCGAGCAGTTCCCCGTGGCGCTGATCGACGAGTTCCAGGACACCGACCCGGTGCAGTACGGCATCTTCGAGTGCATCTACCGGATTACCGAGAATCGCCGGGAAACCGGTCTATTCATGATCGGCGACCCCAAGCAGGCGATCTACGCTTTCCGCGGCGCCGACATCCATACCTACCTGACTGCCCGACGTGCCACCGCCGACCGACTGCATAGCCTGGACACCAACTACCGGTCCAGCCAGGCCATGGTCGCGGCAGTCAACCAAGTGTTCCTCCAGGCAGAAGGCCGGACGCAGGGGCGAGGGGCG
Source organism: Pseudomonas sp. NyZ480 (assembly GCF_029537255.1). Taxonomy (NCBI): domain Bacteria; kingdom Pseudomonadati; phylum Pseudomonadota; class Gammaproteobacteria; order Pseudomonadales; family Pseudomonadaceae; genus Pseudomonas; species Pseudomonas sp. NyZ480. The sequence continues at coordinate 825,807 of NZ_CP120626.1, forward strand.
TTCCTGTTCCGCGAGGCGCATGACAACCCATTGCCCTTCGTAGAGGTGAAGGCCAAAGGTCGAAGCGAGCAATTGCTCGTCGATGGCCAGCCATGCGCGGCACTGCATTGCTGGCGACTGGAGCGTGACGAACCGATCTCCAGTACGCTCTACCGGCAGCAACTTGCGGCCAGCTGCGCCAGCCACATCGTGACCCTGCTCAACGGCGGCCAGCAGGGCACGATCGGCTTCGGTAAGGGGGATGGCGACTGGCGTCCCTGCCTGCCTTCGGATATCGCCATCCTCGTGCGCGACGGCAACGAAGCGCAGTTGATTCGCAGCGAACTGGCGGCGCGCAGCGTGCGCAGTGTGTACCTGTCCGACAAGGACTCGGTGTTCGCCGCCCAGGAAGCCCATGACCTGCTGGCCTGGCTCAAGGCCTGCGCCGAGCCGGACTCCGAGCGCCTGCTCAAGGCTGCCCTGGCCAGCCTCACCCTCGACCTGCCGCTGGCCAGGCTGGACCAGCTCAACCAGGATGAGCGGGTCTGGGAAGACTGGGTGATGCGTTTTCGTCACTACCGCGAACTCTGGCAGCGCCAGGGCGTGCTGCCGATGCTGCGCCACTTGTTGCACGACTTCGAGCTGCCCCGAACCTTGCTTGGCCGCACCGACGGCGAGCGTGTACTGACCAACCTGCTGCACCTGGCCGAGCTGCTGCAACAGGCCGCCACCGAACTGGATGGCGAGCAGGCGCTGATCCGTCACCTGGCCGAGCACCTGGCCAATTCGGGCCAGGCCGGCGAGGAGCAAATTCTGCGTCTGGAAAGCGATGAGCAGTTGGTCAAGGTAGTCACGATTCACAAGTCCAAGGGCCTGGAGTATCCGCTTGTCTATCTGCCGTTCATCTGCACCAGCAAACCGGTGGATGGCTCACGACTGCCGCTGGCCTGGCACGACGGCGCGGGCAACGCCCACCTGACCTTGACGCCCACCCCAGAACAGATAGCTCAGGCCGACGACGAACGCCTCGCCGAGGACCTGCGTCTGCTCTACGTGGCCCTCACCCGCGCCCAGCATGCCTGCTGGCTGGGTATTGCCGATCTCAAGCGTGGCAACCAGAAAAGCTCGCAGTTGCACCGTTCGGCGCTGGGTTACTTGCTCGGCGGCGGGCTGGCGCTTCCCACCTCTGAACTGTTGGCGGACTGGTTACAGGCATTGGCGTCGGCTTGCCGCCATATCGTCTGCTCCAGCCCTCCTGAAGTCGATGAAACGCTGTACAGCGCACCGCGCAGCGAGCAAGAAATGGTGCCGGCGCGCAAACCGCGTCGGGCCGCGGCCGAGCATTGGTGGATCGCTTCCTACAGTGCGCTGCGGGTTGGCGAACAAACCCTGGGGGCAGATAGCTCCCTGGCTCAGCAACTGCTCGATGATGAAGCCGTCGATGCCCAACGGGTGCGTGAAGTGCCAGCCGAAGGGGGGGATATCCACCGCTTCCCCCGCGGACCGAACCCCGGCACCTTCCTCCATGGCCTACTCGAATGGGCCGGTCGCGAGGGCTTTGCCGAGGTCAGCGCCAACCCCAGGTTGCTCGAACGCACGGTGGGCCAACGCTGCAATCGGCGAGACTGGACCGGCTGGATTCCGGCCTTGAGCCAGTGGTTGCAGCGGCTGCTGACCGAGCCGCTGTCGATCGACGGTGGCGATGCGACGCTGTCACTCGCCCAGTTGCGGCACTACCAGATCGAGATGGAGTTCTGGTTCGCGAGCCACCAGGTCGACGCCGAGCAGCTTGACCGCCTGGTGGCACGCTACACGCACCCCGGTGCTGGCCGTCCGGCTGCCCAGCCGACGCTGCTCAATGGCATGTTCAAAGGATTCATCGACCTGGCCTTCGAGCTCGATGGCCGCTATTACGTGGCGGACTACAAGTCCAATTGGCTCGGTCCCGACATCCAGGCCTATGACGGCATGGCCATGGAAAAAGCCATCCTGGAGCACCGTTATGACCTGCAATACGTGCTGTACCTGCTGGCCCTGCATCGCCAGTTGCGCGCACGACTGCCTGACTACGACTACGACCGCGATGTCGGCGGTGCACTGTTCATTTTCCTGCGGGGAGCCAGCAGCGGCCACGGCGTGTACTTCGCCAAACCTCCCCGAGTGCTGATCGACGCGCTGGATGCCCTGTTCCGTGGCGTTCACCAACCCGAACAGCAGGACCTGTTTGCCGGAGTCGCGCCATGAGCCGAAGCCTTGACGATCTTTTGCCCACGCCGCTGGATGCCGAGCACCTGCAGGCACTGGCGCCGCAACGTGACAGCAACGACCTGTTGCAATTGCTCGACCGTTGGGTAGAGCGGGGCTGGCTACGCGCCCTGGACCGCGCGTTCGTGTCGTTTCTCGAAGAGCGGGCGCCGGGCAGTGATCCTTTGTTGCTGCTGGCGGCGGCGCTGGCCAGTCATCAGCTGGGCCATGGCCATGTCTGTCTGGACTTGCAGCAGACCTTGGCCGAACCGGACTTCGCCCTGTCACTGCCGCCCGAAGGCGATGCCTTGGCCGGTCCGCTGATGCTACCCTCGCAACTGCTGGCGAATCTGGACCTCTCTACCTGGCGCCAACGTATCGCCGCCAGCCTACTGGTGGCCGCCGGCGATAGTCATGAGCAGCGTTCGCGTCCATTGGTACTCAGTGGCGAGCGCCTTTACCTGCGCCGGTACTGGAGCTACGAACGGCAGATCGACCAGACGCTGCGCCAACGCCTGGGCCGCGGCGAGGTATCGCCCGATGAACTGCCCGAACGTCTGGCCCAGTTGTTCGATGGTGGCTCACCGGCAGGCCAGGTGGACTGGCAGAAGCTCGCGTGTGCCCTGGCCACGCGGGCAGGCTTCAGCATCATCACTGGCGGCCCCGGCACCGGCAAGACAACCACGGTGGTGCGCCTGCTGGCGCTGCTGCAGGCTCCGGCGGTCGAGCAGGGCCGGCCTCTGCGCATCCGCCTGGCCGCGCCGACCGGCAAAGCCGCTGCTCGCCTGACCGAGTCCATTGGCCAGCAGGTCGAGCGGCTGCAGGTCAGCGCCGAGGTACGCGGGCAGATTCCCACCGACGTGAGTACGGTGCACCGCTTGCTGGGCAGTCGCCCAGGGTCTCGGCATTTCCGTCATCACAGCGCCAATCCGTTGCCGTTGGATGTACTGGTGGTCGATGAAGCCTCGATGATCGACCTGGAGATGATGGCTAACCTGCTCGATGCCCTGCCGCCAAGGGCCCGCCTGATTCTGCTGGGCGACAAGGACCAGCTGGCCTCGGTCGAGGCCGGTGCCGTGCTGGGTGACCTGTGCCGGGACGCGGAGGAGGGCTGCTATTCGCCTGAAACCCGAGCCTGGCTTGAGCAGGTGGGCGGCCAATCGCTGGCCAACAGCGGTCTCAAGGCCGGTGATGCACAGCGCAACCCACTCGCCCAGCAGGTGGTGATGCTGCGTTTCTCCCGCCGCTTCGGCGAGGGCAGTGGTATCGGCCAACTGGCTCGTCTGGTCAACCGCCAGGAGGCGCAAGCTGCGCGCGACTTGTTGACCTTGCCACCGGCGGACGTGTTTGGCCTTGCCCTGCGCGGTGAACAGGATCGTGCCTTCGACCGCCTGTTGCTCGATGGACTGAACCGGGGCGAGGAGGGGCCACACGGTTACCGTCACTACCTGCGTGCCATCGGGCGTTTTCGCCCCGCGCCAGGCACCGCCTTCGACGACCCACGCTGGCAGCAATGGGCGAGCAAGGTGCTGCAGCATTTCGAGGACTTCCAGCTGCTGTGCGCGGTGCGCAAGGGCGCCTGGGGGGTGGAAGGGTTGAACGAGCGGGTGACTCGCGTGCTGCACAATGCAGGGCTGATCAATAGCCAGCAGCCCTGGTACGAGGGGCGTCCAGTCCTGGTGACGCGAAACGACTACGGCCTGGGGCTGATGAATGGCGACATCGGGATCGCCCTGTACCTGCCGGATGAACAGGGCCAGCCCCTGTTGCGCGTGGCCTTCCCACGTAACGACGGCAGTGGCGGTGTGCGTTTCGTCCTGCCCAGCCGCCTTAACGAAGTGGAGACGGTGTTCGCCATGACGGTGCACAAGTCCCAGGGCTCGGAGTTCAGCCATACCGCCCTGGTACTGCCCGATGCCCTGAACCCGGTGCTGACCAAGGAGCTGGTGTACACCGGCATCACGCGCGCCAAGCACTGCTTCAGCCTGATCGAGCCGCGCCAGGGTATTTTCGAAGAGGCGGTGATGCGTAAGGTCCGGCGTATCTCGGGGTTGATGCTGGAGCAGGTCTAGCCGCCTGTGGGGCGGCGTTATGCTATCGTTGCGAAATAATTTGAAAGGGATGTGAGAGATTTCCCACATGACAGGGGCTGGGGGACGGTTGTCGCGCTGCGCGCTTTCGCTGCTTCTGGCTGCTCTGTCGCTATTGGCAGGCCCTGTGCGCGCCGACGTCACGGCGACGGCCGAGCAGGCGCAACAGCGGGCCAAGGCCGTCACTCAGGTAGTGCTGGGGATCTTCAGCTATGCCCGTTGGCCGGTGCCACCTTCGCCGTTGCGCTTGTGCCTGGTCGGGCCTACCGAATATGCCGACGACCTGATCAAAGGCAATGTCCAGAACGCCGGCCAGCCGCTTCAGGTGCGCCGCCTGTTGGCCGACGATGCCCAGCTCGCCCAGTCCTGCGATGCGCTGTACATCGGCAGGCTTGACCCCGGCCAGCGTGACCGCCTCTTCCAGTCGGTCAGCGGCCACCCGGTGTTGAGCATCAGCGAGGCTGACGACCCCTGCACGGTGGGCAGCCTGTTTTGCCTGCGGGTCACTGACCAGCAGGTCGCCTTCGAGGTGAACCTCGACTCCGTGGCGCGCTCAGGCGTTCGTATTCACCCTAGCGTGCTGCAATTGTCGCGGCGTCGAGCGGTGCAGCCATGAAGCCTGGCAAGCAGCGTAATGCACGCCCGACCCTGCGCTCGGTGCTGAGCCGTGGCCACCTCAGCGTGGCGTTGCTGGCAGTGGGGCTGGCCGGTATATCCCTGACCCTGCTCGGGGTGCTTGCCCTGCAAGCTTATGCCAATCACAACCTGCACTTGATTGCCCGCTCGATCAACTACACCGTCGAAGCCGCCGTGGTGTTCGACGACAGTGCCGCGGCCAATGAGGCGTTGGCGCTGATCGCCAGCACCGAAGAGGTGGCCGAGGCCAAAGTCTTCAACAACGATGGCGATCAGCTTGCGCACTGGCAACGCCGCGATGACAGCATGCTTGCCCATCTGGAAGCCCGGGTGGCAACTGCCTTGCTGGACGAACCGATCAACCTGCCGATTTTTCATCAGCAGCAGAAGGTGGGGCATATGGAGCTGGTTGGCCAGGGCCGCAGCCTGTTGTTATTCCTGCTCAGCGGATTGGGCGGCATTCTGTGCTGCACTCTGTTGAGCGCGGTGGTTGCCCTTTACCTGTCGCAACGCATGCTGGGCGACATTGTCCGCCCGCTGCGCGGCCTGGCCAGCGTCGCCCATGCCGCGCGCCGTGAGCGCAGTTTCGACCGTCGCGTGCCGGAAGCACCCATTGCCGAGCTCAACGAACTGGGTAACGACTTCAATGCCTTGCTCGATGAACTGGAGGTCTGGCACAGCCACCTGCAGAACGAGAACCAGACCCTGGCCCATCAAGCCAGCCACGACAGCCTCACCGGCTTGCCCAACCGCGCGTTCTTCGAAGGCCGTCTGAACCGCACGGTGCGCAATGCGGCCCGTCAGGGCGATCACCTGGCACTGTTGTTCCTCGATAGCGACCATTTCAAGCAGATCAACGACAGCCTCGGCCATGCCGTGGGCGACGAAGTGCTGATCTGTGTTGCCGAGCGCGTTCGCGCCCAGTTGCGCGAACACGACTTGGTGGCGCGCCTTGGCGGTGATGAATTCGCCGTGATCCTGACACCGATGCAGTCGCGCGAAGATGCCGAGCGCATTGCCGAGAAGATCGTTGCCAGCATGAAGCTGCCCATCCAACTGGACAGCGGCAGCAGCATCAGCACGTCGGTGAGCGTGGGCATCGCTTACTACCCGCAAGATGGCACCGACCCTGCCAGCCTCCTCAATGCCGCCGATGCGGCGATGTACCAGGCCAAGCGCAGGCGTCGGGGTCATTGGCAAGCGGCGCAGACGGAGTAGTCCGCCGTAGAAATAAAAAACAGGAGTTGAACCGTGATACTGCGTTTACGTTTTCCCCTCGTTGCGTTGTTGCTGGCCCTGCTGGCGCTGGGTGGTTGCCAGAGTGCGCCACCCAAAGGACTGAGTGCCGAACAGATCGCTGTCCTCAAGCGTGAAGGGTTTGCTCCGACGGAGGAGGGTTGGGCTTATGACCTGTCGGGCAAGGTGCTGTTCGGCAGCGACCTGGACAGCCTCAACGGCCAGAGCGAGGCGATAGTCGAGCGGATCGGCAAGGCGTTGTTGAGCGTGGGTATCCAAGGTGTGCGGGTCGACGGTCATGCCGATGCCTCGGGCAAGGCTGCCTACAACCAACAGCTTTCCGAGCGCCGGGCACAGAGTGTGGCCAGGGCTCTGATTGGCATCGGCATGCCGGCACAGAACATTCAGACCCGAGGTCTGGGCAGCAGTCAGCCGGTTGCAGACAACCGCAGCAGCGCTGGGCGCATGGAAAATCGCCGTGTGTCGATCGTGGTGGCGTCGTACTGAATCTTGCGCGATCACGGTAGAAGCCAACACGCCGGCTCCTACCGTGGCCTTGTGGCCTCTCAGGCCTGAACGAACCGCATCTTGCGCGTTTCACCCATCAACAGCGGTGCATTCGCCTCGGTCACCTCACGTATGTAATCCCACAGCAAGGTAATCCGCTTCAACTTGCGCAAGTCCTCCCGGCAATACATCCAGAACTGCCGCGTCACTTCGATCTCCTCCGGCAGCACCGTCAACAGCCGCGGATCCTGCGCCGCCAGGAAGCACGGCAGAATCGCCAGTCCTCGACCCTGCAGCGCGGCGGTGAACTGGGCGATCACGCTGGTGCTGCGCAGGTGCGCACTGGCATTGGGAATCAGGTTGGCCAGGTACAGCAGCTCCGAGCTGAACGCCAGGTCATCCACATAGCTGATGAACGGATGCTCGACCAGATCGCTCACCTGGCGAATCGGCGCGTGGCTGTCCAGGTACTCCTGGGTGGCATACAACCGCAGGCGGTAGTCGCACAGCTTGCAGCACACGTACGGCCCATGCTCCGGACGTTCCAGGGCAATCACGATGTCCGCCTCGCGCTTGGACAGGCTGATGAAGTGCGGCAGCGGCAGGATATCCACCGAAATGGCCGGCCAGGCATCGACGAAATGGCTCAATTGCGGGGTGACGAAGAAGCTGCCGAAACCCTCGGTGCAGCCCATGCGTACGTGCCCCGACAACGCTACCCCAGAACCGGAAACCTGTTCGCAGGCCATGTGCAGGGTGCTTTCGATCGACTCGGCATAGCCCAGCAAGCGCTGGCCCTCGGCCGTGAGCACGAAGCCGTTGGTGCGTGATTTTTCGAACAGCAAGGTGCCCAGGGCGCCCTCCAGCGAGCTGATGCGCCGCGATACCGTGGTGTAGTCGACGCTCAGGCGCTTGGCGGCGCTGCTGGCCTTGCGGGTGCGTGCCACTTCGAGGAAGAACTTGAGATCGTCCCAGTTCAGCGCGCTCAATGAGGTGAGGTCTTTTTGCATGATGATCCGGTTTTTTTGTGCGTTCTTGTTGGATGTTTGCACATCTATACTCGAAAAAAGCCCCAAGACCCAAGCGCCACCTCGCGTTTGCCCCCGGCGCTGGCGATCTCGTCCTGACAATAATTCCAAGGAGAACGCAGATGAACGCACCGCAATCCCCCGACCAGACCAAGGTCGAACAGGTCAAGCTGCTGATCGATGGCCAATGGGTCGAATCGAAGACCAGCGAATGGCGTGACATCGTCAACCCGGCCACCCAGCAGGTGTTGGCGCGAGTTCCCTTCGCCACTGTCGAGGAAGTGGATGCTGCTGTGGCCGCCGCCCAGCGCGCCTTCCTGACCTGGCGCGACACCCCGATCGGCGCACGCATGCGCATCATGCTCAAGCTGCAGGCGTTGATCCGCGAGCACACCAAGCGCATCGCCCAGACCCTCAGCGCCGAGCAGGGCAAGACCCTGGCCGATGCCGAAGGCGATATCTTCCGTGGCCTTGAAGTGGTCGAGCACGCAGCGTCCATCGGTACCCTGCAGATGGGCGAGTTCGCCGAGAACGTCGCCGGTGGTGTCGACACCTACACCCTGCGCCAGCCCATCGGCGTGTGTGCAGGCATCACCCCGTTCAACTTCCCGGCGATGATCCCGCTGTGGATGTTCCCCATGGCCATCGTTTGCGGCAACACCTTCGTTCTCAAGCCATCCGAGCAGGACCCGCTGTCGACCATGATGCTGGTCGAGCTGGCGCTGGAAGCCGGCGTGCCAGCGGGCGTTCTGAACGTGGTCCATGGTGGCAAGCAAGTGGTCGATGCGATCTGTACCCACAAGGACATCAAGGCCATCTCCTTCGTCGGCTCCACCGAAGTCGGCACCCACGTCTACAACCTGGGCAGCCAGCACGGTAAGCGCGTGCAGTCGATGATGGGCGCCAAGAACCATGCCGTGGTGCTGCCCGATGCCAACCGCACGCAAACCGTCAATGCTCTGGTCGGCGCCGCTTTCGGCGCAGCCGGCCAGCGCTGCATGGCCACGTCGGTGGCGGTGCTGGTGGGCAAGGCCCGTGAGTGGCTGCCGGATATCAAGGCGGCGGCGAGCAAGCTCAAGGTCAATGCTGGTTGTGAACCAGGCACCGATGTGGGCCCGGTGGTATCCAAGCGCGCCAAGGAGCGTGTTCTGGGCTTGATCGAAAGCGGTATCAAGGAAGGCGCCAAGCTTGAACTGGATGGGCGCGATGTGAAGGTCCCAGGCTACGAGCAGGGCAACTTCGTTGGCCCGACCCTGTTCTCTGGGGTGAAAACCGACATGCAGATCTACACCCAGGAGATCTTCGGCCCGGTGCTGGTGACCCTGGAAGTCGACACCCTCGATGAAGCCATCGCCCTGGTCAACGCCAACCCGTTCGGCAACGGCACCGGCCTGTTCACCCAGAGTGGCGCGGCGGCGCGCAAGTTCCAGAGCGAGATCGACATCGGCCAGGTCGGTATCAACATCCCGATCCCAGTGCCGGTTCCGTTCTTCAGCTTCACCGGTTCGCGCGGCTCGAAGCTGGGCGACCTGGGCCCGTACGGCAAGCAAGTGGTGCAGTTCTACACTCAGACCAAGACCGTCACCGCCCGCTGGTTCGATGACGACAGCGTCAATGACGGTGTGAACACCACCATCAGCCTGCGCTAAGGAGATTGCCATGCGTATCGCATTCATCGGCCTGGGCAACATGGGTGCCCCCATGGCCCGCAACTTGATCAAGGCCGGGCACTCGTTGAACCTGTTCGACCTGAACAAGACCGTGTTGGCCGAGCTTGCCGAGCTCGGGGGGCAGGTCAGCGCCTCGCCCAAGGACGCGGCTGCTGGCAGCGAACTGGTCATCACCATGTTGCCGGCTGCGGCCCATGTGCGCGCCGTGTACCTCAACGAAGAAGATGGCGTACTGGCGGGCATCCGCCCCGGTACGCCGACGGTGGATTGCAGCACCATCGACCCGCAGACCGCCCGCGATGTATCCAAGGCCGCCGCGGCCAAGGGGGTGGACATGGGCGATGCTCCGGTGTCTGGCGGCACCGGCGGCGCGGCGGCTGGCACATTGACGTTCATGGTCGGCGCCAGTGCCGAGCTGTTCGCCACCCTCAAGCCAGTGCTGGAGCAGATGGGCCGCAACATCGTGCATTGCGGTGAGGTCGGGACCGGGCAGATCGCCAAGATCTGCAACAACCTGCTGCTGGGCATCTCCATGATCGGAGTATCCGAAGCCATGGCCCTGGGCAATGCGCTGGGCATCGATACCAAGGTGCTGGCCGGCATCATCAATAGCTCGACCGGGCGTTGCTGGAGTTCCGACACCTACAACCCATGGCCGGGCGTCATCGAGACCGCCCCGGCGTCACGGGGCTACACCGGAGGTTTTGGTGCCGAGTTGATGCTCAAGGACCTGGGGTTGGCCACTGAGGCTGCGCGGCAGGCGCACCAACCGGTGATTCTCGGCGCCGTCGCCCAGCAGTTGTACCAGGCGATGAGCCTGCGGGGGGACGGTGGCAAGGACTTCTCGGCGATTGTCGAGGGGTATCGCAAGAAGGATTGACGAGCGAGGCTTGATCGCGGGTTGGGTGCTTTTCCCTCTGTAACTGCGCACCAGAAGGAGGGACACCTGGCCCGCGATTTTTTTTGCCTGTCGTAAGGTTTTTGGCGTTTGCAAGATTGAGCGCCGCCCGCGCGGCGCATCGCGAGCAAGGCTCGCTCCTACGCGTGGCGAGGGGTATCGCCAGAAGGATTGACGAGCGAGGCTTGATCGCGGGTTGGGTGCTTCTCCCTCTGTAACTGCGCACCAGAGGGAGGGGCACCTGGCCCGCGATTTTTTTTGCCTGTTGTAAGGTTTTTGCGTTTGCAAGATCGAGCGCCGTCCGCGCGGCGCATCGCGAGCAAGGCTCGCTCCTACGCGTGGCGAGGGGTATCGCAAGAAGGATTGACGAGCGAGGCTTGAGCGCGGGTTGGGTGCTTCTCCCTCTGTAACTGCGCACCAGAGGGAGGGGCACCTGGCCCGCGATTTTTTTTGCCTGTCGTAAGGTTTTTGGCGTTTGCAAGATCGAGCGCCGCCCGCGCGGCGCATCGCGAGCAAGGCTCGCTCCTACGCGTGGCGAGGGGTATCGCCAGAAGGATTGACGAGCGAGGCTTGATCGCGGGTTGGGTGCTTTTCCCTCTGTAACTGCGCACCAGAAGGAGGGACACCTGGCCCGCGATTTTTTTTGCCTGTCGTAAGGTTTTTGGCGTTTGCAAGATCGAGCGCCGCCCGCGCGGCGCATCGCGAGCAAGGCTCGCTCCTACGTTTGTTTACGGCCAATAACGCCTGTGACAGACGCGCGCGACCGCCTTGTTTGTACGGCGCGATATCGAGCCATGCGCCAACGCGTTCGCGCACGAATCTCGCAGGAATAATTGGCCCGAAACAAACGTGGGAGCGAGCCTTGCTCGCGATGCGCCGCGCGGGCGGCGCTCGATATACGCATCACCGCTAAACCATGACAGCCACCTAGCATCCCCAACCCATATCAAGAATCAGGCGAAGACGAAATACTTGCGCACGGTCTCGACCACTTCCCAGGTGCCCTTCATTCCCGGTTCGATCACGAACACATCACCGGCTTTGAGGTGCTTGGGCTCTTCACCTTCCGGGGTGATGATGCAATAGCCATCGAGGAAGTGGCAGAACTCCCACTTTTCGTAATTCACCTCGAACTTGCCTGGCGTGCAGATCCAGGTACCCATGATCTTGCTGCCGTCGGCAGACAAGTAGGCGTTGAGGTTGACGGTGTGCGGATCGCCGCCGATGCGCTTCCACTTGGTGGCGTCCACGACCGGCGTCGGGCAGGTCTCGCGCAGGACGGTGATGAAATCGGACATGGCACAACTCCTGGTGACTGGCTGAATGACGTATCACCATAGGGCCATTGGCCGAGCGCCAGTTGCCTGGGCTCGACGTCCAGCTGCCTGACCGCGCTATGCCGTCGACCCGTGCAGCGCCACGGCTCACGCCCACCAGTAGCGCACAAAGTGAAAGAACACCGGCGCAGCGAAGCACACTGAATCCATCCGATCGAGCATGCCTCCGTGGCCCTCGATCATGTGCCCCCAGTCCTTGACCCCACGGTCGCGTTTGATCGCCGACATCACCAGCCCACCGAAAAAGCCCATGGCATTGACCGTCAAGGCCATCAATGCAGCCTGCCAGAAGCTGAACGGGGTGATCCAGCACAGTAGGGCGCCGACCAAGGTCGCCAGTGCCACACCGCCGGCCAGGCCTTCGATGGTCTTCGACGGTGACAGGTTGGGCGCCACCTTGTGCTTGCCGAACAACTTGCCGCACACGTACTGCAGCACGTCGCTGATCTGCACCACCAGAATCAGCCAGGCGATCAACAACAGGTTGCGGCCTTCGTAACCGGGTATATCGAGGGTCAGCAGGGCGGGTACCGAAGACAGGCAGTAAACCGCGATCATCAGGCCCCACTGTACCTTCGAGGCCCGTTCCAGAAAGCGCGTGGTGTCACCGCCGAAGCTGGCCAGAATCGGCAACAGCAGGAACAGGTACACCGGGATGAAGATGCTGAACAACCCGTACCAGTCCATGGCAATCAGCAAATATTGCACCGGCAGCGCCACGTAGAAGGCGGCCACGAGCGCCGGGTAGTCGCTGCGTCGGGTCGGGGTGAGGGTCATGAACTCGCGCAAGGCGTAGAACGAAACGCCGTAGAACAACACGATCACACCGTACTTGCCGAACAGGAAGGCGATGCCGATCACCACTACCATCACCCACCAGGCATTGATGCGGGCGTTGAGGTTGTCGATTACCGCATGAGGGGCAGGGCCTGCACGCCATTTGAGCAAGCGACCGATCACACTGGCGAGCAATAGGAGCGCGCCAATACCGGCGAACAGCAGAAGGGTGTTGTCGTCCATGTCAGGCATCCTTTGGTGCCAGATTCAGCAGGGCCTGACTGGCCCGCTCTAGAAAGTCCTGCTTGCCCTCGTCGGCCTGCAGGTGAATGGGCTCACCAAAACTCAAGGTGCACAACAGCGGCAACGGTAGGGCCCGGCCCTTGGGCATCACACGGTTGAGGTTGGCGATCCAGACGGGCACCAATTGCATGCCGGGATTGGCGGCGGCCAAATGGAACAATCCACTTTTGAAGGGCATCAGCGGCTCATCGCCCAGGTTGCGGGTGCCCTCCGGGAAGAAGATCAGGGAATCGCCCTGGGCCAGGGCGTCGAAGATCGGTTGCAGTGGGTTGCCCTGGCCTTCGACCCGGTGCCGGTCGATCAGCACCCCGTTGAACACTTTGCGGATCAGAAAGTCGCGCAGCCCAGGCTTGGCCCAGTAATCGGCGCCTGCCACGGGCCGGGTATGCCTGCGCAGCGGCGCAGGCAGTGAGGCCCAGATCAGCACGAAATCGCCGTGGCTGCTGTGGTTGGCGAAATACAGGCGTTGCACCGGTTGCGGTGCGCAGCCTAGCCACAGGGCGCGGGCGCCGGTGATCAGGCGCGCTGCGCTGGTGATGATGAAGGCAGTCAGGGCGGCAAGCATGGCTCGGTGATCATCCAATGAAAGGCACTGTCAGCAGGGTAGCCAACGTCAGCAGCGCCTGCAGGCCAAGGCACAGGGTCTGACGGCGCAACAGCGCCAGTGCCGCCTGGCTTCGGGCAGACCAGTCGCGGGCGTCTTCGGGCTGGGTTTTCAAATGCAGGTCGAACAGGGCATGGTCCAGAGCCTGGGTATCGGCCGCCAAATCGGTGCTGGCGCCAAGTCGGGCGAACAGGTCGGCGTCCAGCGCGACACGTACCGCCCAGTATTTGTGCAACACACCGAGGGCGAGCAGGGCAGCGCACAGCAGGCTGGCCGATGGCGTCAGCGCTGCACCCAGCAGCGGCGCCAGGCCATAGGCCAAGGCCAGCAGGCTGATGCCATCGGACAGACGCTCCAGCTGCGCGCCACGACCGAGCAGGCTGGCCACCACCATCAGCTTCATGGCGGGCTGCCCAGCCGTTGCAGCGCCAGGCGATGGGCGGGCGACAGCACCACGCCCTGGCGAGCCTTGCGGATCAGTACCTGTGCCTGGGCGATGTCGCTGCATCGACCAGTCAATAGCAGCCAGGCGGCGACCGCGCTGGCACTGCGCGAGTAGCCCAACGCGCAGCAGACCAGCAAAGGGCCTTGGTGGCGCGACCGCTCGATCGCCGCGGCGGCTTGCTGCAGCAACTGGCTGTTCGGCGCGATCAGGTCGAGCGTGGCCAGCACGTGGTAATCGACCCCCTGGGTCATCGGGCAAGGCAGTTCCGCACAGAGGTCGACGATTGCGGCATAGCTCGAAGCTTCAACTTGGCCTGGAATACGCCCCAGGAAAACCCCGTCGCAGACTGCGTCGGCATTGGGGTGACGCCATGTCCACAGTCGCGAATTGATCCATGCCGCCAGCGTGTAGGGGGCAAGCAGCGCGCTGGCGGCAATCGACAAGCGTCCGTCATCACCTTTCTGAAAACCCTGTGCGCCCAGCGCCGCGTAGTTCAGCGCTACCAGCAGCAGCGCCACGGCCGGCCAAAGCAGCCATAACCCGGCACCACCCACCAGCAGCGCAATTACCACGCTGCCCATCGCCCCGGCCCCATAGCGCAGCGCCAGGCGCCAGCGATACGGTTCGCGAGCCAGGTGGGCATGCTGCCAGGGCAACTGGCCCTTAGGCGGCCAGAGCCAGAGGCAGGCGAATCCGGACAATGCTCCGGTGGGCAGGTCGATGAAGTGATGCTGCCAAGTGGTGAGCACGGACACCCCGATCAGCGCCATCCACCCATGCATGACCCAACGCCAGAGCGGGCGATGCAGATGCCGGGCGAACATCGACCAGATGATGACCAAGAGTGCGATGTGCAGCGAGGGGGCCTGGTTGAATGGCTTGTCGAACCCCATCAGCACCTCGAACAGCCAGCCGAACAGACCATCCATTGCCGGCCGTTCGAAGGTGAAACGCAGGGGCCAGAGCAGAAAGCAGCTGACACTGATCACCTGCGCGGTGAGCAGGGCCAGGGCATGGCGGTCCATTTCGCGGCGTGTACGCGGCAGCAGGAAGGACAGGCCATAAAGGAGGTCGATCGACCAGTACGGCAGGATGGTCCAGGGCCAGAGCGGTATGTGCCGTTCCCAGGCGAACACCAGGCTGCCGACATCGTCGCGGCCCTCGGTGTGACTGTTGGCCAGGCCATAGCTGAGGAAGAAGACTGGCCCGAGCAGCAACAGCCACAGCACGCCTCGCCGGATAAGCCCAGGCTCACGCATCGGCTTCACTCACGAACTCGCTGCGCCAGGCTCACGCTGAAGATGCCCCATTCATCGATGCGCTGGGCCAGCTTGCGAAAACCCGCGGCTTCCACCAGTTGGTCCATCTCTGCCTGGCTGCGTCGCCGCATCACCCAGGCCTCGCCACCACGATGGCTGGTAAGGGCGCGGGCGATCATCTCAAGCTGCGGGTGCCAGGGTTGGCCGGTGTAGACCAGGTAACCGCCATTCTCCACGGCCTCGGCAAGGCCAGCCAGCGAGTTGCCAACCAGGGTGTTGCTGGCGAACAGTTCATACAGGCCGGACACCACGGCCAGTGTCGGGCGTGGCTCCAGCGCAGCCAGGCCCTGGCGGTCGAATGCATCGGCTTGCACGAAGCGGGCGATGCTGGTCAAACCCTTTTCTGCGATCAGCGCGCTGCCTTGTTGCACGTTCAGTTCGCTGTAGTCGCGCAGCAGAATCGAGTCCGGCTGCCGATCATGTGCCTGCAAAGCTTCGAGAATGTAGCGGCCATGGCCTGCCGCGATATCGACGATATGCACGGGTCGCTGTTGCTCGCGCAGGCGATCGATGGCCAGTCGCAGCAATTCCTCGACGTGCAGCTTGCGTTGGCGGATGCCTCGCCAGCCTATGGCGTTCAGGTAGTTCTGGTCGATCAGACGGCCCAGTGACCCCTTGCCCGAGGGCTGGTTGCGGTAGACGTAGTCGAGTGTGCTGCCAGAGTCGAAGCCGGTGTCGAAGCCCAGCCTCACGCCTTCGGAGAAGCCCCTGCCCAGGCGCAGCCCTGCGCGGGTGGCGCGCCAGTAAAGCTCGCGGGGCGAGTTGCGGGGTAGCGGCGCGGCGAGGCTTTCGGCTTCGGCGCAGCTGGCGCCGGTCTTGTCCGCATCGAGCAAGCTGGGCGCTGCCACGGGGTTGTCGAAGCTGTGCTCGACGAAGCGCTCGATGCGCCTGAGTACATGGCCGCGGTCGCGTTCGCCCAGGGTGTCGTGGAAGAAGCCGGGAAGCACATGCATTTCCTTGCGCAGGCACCCAAGGCGCTCGAAGAAGCGCTCCTGCGGTGCGCGCTCGACCACCAGGTCGGCCCCCGACACCAGCAGTTGGGTCGGCACCTGGATCGCCTGGGCATCGGCGACCACGCGGTCGGCTGCCTCGTACAAGCCCAGCAGCATGGTTACCGAAATGGGCCGGCTGATCAGCGGGTCGGCGATGTACGACATGACCCGCTCCGGGTCGTGGGTCAGCAGGCGCGGCTTGACATAGCTGTTGACGAAGAAGTTGCCCCGCAGGGCCTTGAGCAACTTCAGGCCTGGGCGGGCGAAGGGCACGTACAGCTTCACCTTGAAGGCCGGCGAGGCAAGCACCAGGCAGCGCACCTTGGGGGCGTAGTCATGGGCCCAGGTGGCGATCAGAACCGCGCCGACGCTCTGGGCAAGCACCACGATGTCTGGCTCGGCAATACCGTGGCGCGCCTGGATGTGCTCGATGAAGGTCTGCACATCACGCACGCTGGTGGCAAACCCTGGGCTATCGCCGCGAGCACCGGGCGACTGGCCATGGCCACGCGCATCCCAGGCGAAGAAGTCGTAGCCAGGCATGTCCAGCTCGTCGGCCAGATGAGCCATGCGCCCGCCGTGCTCATGGCCTCGGTGGAACATCACCACCGCCCGTCTTGGCTGATGTTCGTTTCGGGTGGCGGGCCAATGACGGTAATGCAGTTCGACACCATCATGGGTAGGGAAATACAGCGATTGCGCTTGGCGCATGGCGAAGGTCCTTGTCCGGCGACACTAGGCTCAGCGGGTTTCTACCAGACCCTGGCGAACCCGGTTGTAGAGGGTATAGGGCGAGAGGGCGAGGATGACCAGCAGCAGGCCGTCGATCCACGCCGGGCTCAGGAGGTGGAACGCCACGCCCGCGCCCAGCAGGCCGAAGGCGAAGGCCCGGTCGCTTTTGCCCATGGGGCCGTCATAGCGCCGCGAAGCACCCACCAGCGGCCCCATGACCCCGGCGTATTCGCTGATCAGCGCACTGATCACCACCAGTACCACCAGCAGTGGCGTCACCCCAGGCAAGCATGCGAATGGCAGGTAGAGCGCGGTGTCCGCGATCACGTCGCACAGCTCGTTCAGGTAAGCCCCCAGTTTCGATTGCTGGCCGAATTCACGGGCCAGCATGCCATCGACCGCATTGAGCGCCATGCGCAGCAACATCCATATGGGGATCAGGATGAACAGCCATGTGACAGGGCTCAACCACGCCAACAGCAAACCCAGCAATACCGACACCAGTGCCGCTGCGACCGTGACCTGGTTGGCCGTGACGCCACGGCCGTGGAGACGGTCTACCGCAGGGCGCAACAGGGCCTGGAAGTGTGGTTTCAATTGGTAGATCGATAGCACATCAGGCTCCCATTGCAGTTCGGTATTGCAGGACGACTGGAGCAAGTGGCCTCGAGCCTGAGGGCTACGGCTCGATGAGCTGCCTCAGGTAGCCTCTTGCCAGAGCAATGGTAGTCAATGGTTGGAGGATCGCGGGTGGGTTCGTTGTGAAACGGCGCACTATGTGATCTTTCTGACGTATGAAGCAGACGAGTCCTACATCGGCTGCGTGAGGGGCCGCTTGTCACCTTTGGCGTGTAGCAAGCTGCTGACCAAGCCAGCCGTATAACCTGGCAGCGCGGCGAAGTCCCGCGCACAGAGCAGCAGTTGCCGCTTGGCCCAATCCTCCTGCAGTCTTCGCCAATGCAACGCGAGTGTCGCTTCCCAACGGCGTACCGAGGCCAGCGGCACGATGCCGATACCGGCGCCCCCGGCCACCATACGGATCAACCCATCGAAACCCTCCGCCCGTACCCGCACCTGCATGCGTCGCCCCTGTCGCAGCGCTTGTTCTTCAAGGTGCAGCGCCAATGCACTGCTCGCATCCAGGCCCACATGGCCATGGGCGAGGCTGGCGTTGAAACTGACATCTTCAAGGCTTGCCAGCGGGTGGTCAGGGGACATCACCAGCACCAATGGATCTTCGCGAAACGGGAGAGTCTGCAAATGATCACTGGGCACGGCGGTGGAGATGATGCCAAGGTCGGCCATGCCCTGGGTGATCGACTGGACGATGCGCAGGCTCGGCAGCTCTTGTACATCGATGCTGACGCCCGGTTGCTCGGCCAGGTAACCGGCCAGCAGCTCCGGCAGGTATTCGGTCAGTGCCGCCGTGTTGCACAGCAGGCGTACCTGGCCTTGCTGCCCCTGGGCATATTGCGCCAGGTCGAACTGCAACCGCTCGACCTGCTGCCCGATCATCCGGGCATGCTGCAACAGCGCCTGGCCAGCAGGCGTCGGCTGCACGCCCCGGCGATTACGGGCCAGCAGCGCAATCCCGAGCGAGCTCTCCATCGCACGGATACGCGCACTGGCCGCGGGCAGGGACAGGTGGCTGCGCTGGGCACCTGCCGTGATACTGCCGCACTCCAGCACATGCTGGAACAGGTTCAGGTCGATCAAGTCGAAGTGCATGTGCCTCTGTCCTGGCAAGAGTCAGGCTGAGTATATGGCAGATGTTCAAACCAGCGGATACTGCCCATCATGGGCGCATGAACACACTGATCGCTTTCTATCAAGACATAGGACCGGCGCTGTCGTTGCTGGTGGTGATGACCTTCCTGCTGGCCGGTACGGTCAAGGGTGTCATCGGCCTGGGCCTGCCGACCATCGCCATGGGGCTGTTGGGTCTGGCTATGACGCCGGCACAGGCTGCGGCGTTGTTGATCGTTCCGTCGACGTTGACCAACCTGTGGCAATTGGGTGCTGGCGGGCACCTGCTGGCGTTGTTGCGCCGTCTGGGCCCCCTGTTGCTGATGATCGTCGTTGGCACCCTGCTTGGCAGCGCCTGGTTGGGTATCGACAGCGGACCGTGGGCCGTTCATGCGCTGGGCGCAGCGTTGCTCGCCTACGCGCTGTACGGCCTGGTCGGCCGTGGTTTTCAGCTAACGCCAGCGCAGGAAAGATGGTTAGGCCCCCTGTGCGGACTGGTGACCGGTGTGGTGACGGCGGCAACCGGCGTGTTCGTGATGCCGGCGGTACCTTTTCTGCAGGGCCTTGGGCTGAACCGTGACGAAATGATCCAGGCCTTGGGCCTATCGTTCACGGTGTCTACGCTGGCCCTGGCCATTGGCCTGGCCAGGCAGGATGCCCTTGGCGGTCAAGGCTTGGGCGCATCGCTGCTGATGCTGGCGCCAGCATTGCTGGGCATGCTGGCCGGCCAGTGGTTGCGCCAACGCATCAGCGCGGTAGGGTTCAAGCGTTGCTTCTTCGTGGGCCTGGCCGCGTTGGGCGGCCACCTGCTGGTCAACGGCTAGCGGATGAAGGGCTGAGCATCTCGATGAGCTGGATATCGAAATCGCGCTCCAGGTAGTCCATGCGCTTTTCAAAGAATTCGCGCATGTGCGGCAAGGCCGAGTGCTCATCCAGGGCGGCCTTGCTGGCCCAGACTTCGTAGAACACGAACAGGGTCGGGTCTTGCTTGTCGCGCAGCATGTGGTATTCGACGCAGCCCGGTTCCTGGCGGCTCGGTTCTACGTACGCCCGGAACAGGGTTTCAAAGGCTTCGGACTTTTCAGGACGGGTTTTGGCCTTGAGGATGAAGGCGTGCTGCTCGCTCATGGGGGGGCCTCTAAGGTTGAATGACTGAAACGATTCTAAGGCAACAATGGCCGAACCATTGATGATTTCAAGGCAAAAGTATTTTGCCCCAAGGCCGCTTTTTCTCAGCTTGCCCGCTCCGTAACCTGCCGCCATCCCATTCGGCTCGATCGGCAGGCGCAGCGCCTCGGATCGACACCCACGTTCGAGGTTACCCATGAAAAAGATCCTGTTGCTCAACGGCGGCAAGCAGTTCGCCCATTCCGACGGTCGTCTGAACCAGACCCTGCACGATGCGGCGGTTGCCTACCTGGACCGCGCCGGTTTCGATGTGCGGGAAACGTTCATCGATGGCGGCTACGACGTCGCTGAAGAAGTGCAGAAGTACCTGTGGGCCGATGTGGTCATCTACCAGATGCCAGGTTGGTGGATGGGCGCGCCGTGGACCGTGAAGAAGTACATCGACGAAGTCTTTACCGCAGGCCATGGCAGCCTCTACGCCAACGATGGTCGCACCCGGTCGGATGCCTCGCAGAAGTACGGCAGCGGCGGACTCGTGCAGGGCAAGCAGTACATGATTTCGGCGACCTGGAATGCTCCTGAGCAAGCCTTCGACGACCCGACCGACTTCTTCGAAGGTAAAGGTGTGGATGCGGTGTACTTCCCGTTCCACAAGGCCAATCAGTTCCTCGGCATGACTGGTTTGCCGACGTTCCTGGCGGTGGATGTGATGAAGCGGCCTGACGTACCGGCGGCGCTGGCAGCGTATGAGGCGCACCTGGGAGAGGTGTTCGGCAAGCAAGGGTAACGGTTTCGCGGTGCCTGTGCCGGCCTCATCGTCGGCGAGCCGGCGCCTGCAGGCACTGTGCTTGACTTGCGCAGTGCCCGGCGACCCGCTATCAATCACAGCACTTTTCGATACAGGCCTGCCACGTGAAAACCCGATCCGAAGAACTCCAGGTTTTCGTCGCCGTTATCGACAGCGGCTCCATTTCCGCCGCTGCCGAGCAACTGGGCCAGACGCCGTCTGCTGTCAGCCGCACCCTGTCGCGTCTGGAGGCCAAACTCGATACCACGCTGGTCAACCGTACCACCCGACGCATGGACCTGACCGAAGAAGGCCGCTTCTTCCTTGAGCGCTCGCGGCTCGTCCTCGAACAGATGGATGAAATGGAAGAGCGTCTGTCGATGAACCGCCAGACCCCCTCCGGCCGCCTGCGTATCAACGCCGCTGCCCCGTTTATGCTCCATGCCATCCTGCCGTGGATTGGCGAGTTCCGGCGCCTGTACCCCGGCATCGAGCTGGAGCTGAACACCGACGACCTGATCATCGACCTTCTGGAGCAAAGCACCGACGTGGCCATTCGCATCGGTGAACTGGCCGATTCGAGCCTGCATGCGCGTTCGCTGGGGTGCAGCCCCGTGCAGGTGCTGGCCAGCCCGGCCTACCTGGAGCGGCACGGCGCGCCGCAGCGAGTGGAAGACCTCGACGACCACTGCTTGCTCGGCTTCAGCCAACCCGAGGTGCTCAATCAATGGCCGCTGCGCCATGCGCACG
This sequence comes from Pseudomonas sp. NyZ480, assembly GCF_029537255.1. NCBI lineage: Bacteria > Pseudomonadati > Pseudomonadota > Gammaproteobacteria > Pseudomonadales > Pseudomonadaceae > Pseudomonas > Pseudomonas sp. NyZ480. Next base: position 847,015 of record NZ_CP120626.1, read on the forward strand.
GCGATCGCTGGACGATTCGTCCGGCACTCATCGCTTCGAGCGGCGAAACCCTGCGGCAGTTGGCCTTGGCGGGAGAGGGCATCGTCAGCCTCTCGCACTTCATGACCCACGAGGACATTCGTACCGGTCGTCTTCAGGTCGTGCTGGGCGATGCCCACAATGGCTACCGGCAGCCGATCAACGCGGTGTACTACCGCAACACGCAATTGGCCCTGCGTATCCAGTGCTTCCTGGATTTCATCCAGAACAAATTGGCGATGTACGCCTGCTGAGTTGCCTGGGGGCGACAATTGCTGTCCAAGGGCGGCGAAAGCTCCTAGGCTCTGTACGAAAAGCCTTGATACTCGGTGATGCTGCGTTGAAAACAGCCTGACCTTCGTCTCAAGACTTTTCACACAGAGTCTAAGGTTGTTTGCACGGTCGGTAAGTTCCGGTATTACTGACCGATCAACAAAAACAACACCAAGGAAGTGTTATGCGTAACGTCCTGTTCACGTCCATGGCTCTCGGAGCCGCGATTCTGAGCTGTTCTTCGGCTTACGCCGTAACCCTTGAGGGCGCAGCGGTGGCTGCACCTGATCAATATGGTGCGCAGGTGGCCGCCGATATCCTGAAGAAAGGCGGCAACGCAGTGGACGCCGCAGTGGCCACTGCCTTCACCCTGGCGGTGACCTACCCTGAGGCAGGCAACATCGGCGGTGGTGGTTTCATGACCCTGTTCGTCGACGGCAAGCCCTATTTCCTCGACTACCGCGAAGTGGCGCCCAAAGCTGCAACGCGCAACATGTACCTGGACGAAAAAGGCGAGGTGATCGAGAACCTCAGCCTGGTCGGCGCCCGCGCAGCAGGCGTGCCTGGCACTGTCATGGGCTTGTGGGAAGCGCACCAGAAGTTCGGCAAGTTGCCCTGGAGCGAACTGCTGACCCCCGCCATCGGCTATGCCAAGAATGGCTTCAAGGTCGCGCAGAAACAGTACCAGTACCGTGACGACGCCCAGGGCCTGTTCAAGGCGGGCACCAACTTCAACGACTACTTTTCCAGCATGAAGGTCGGCGAGCTGTTCAAGCAGCCGGAAATGGCGCAAACCCTCGAGCGCATCGCCGACAAAGGTGCCAGCGAGTTCTACCAGGGCAAGACCGCCGATTTGCTGGTGGCACAGATGCAAGCCGACAAAGGCCTGATCACCAAGGAAGACCTCAAGGACTACAAGGCCATCTGGCGCCAACCGATGGCAATCGACTGGCGTGGCAATGTGGTCTACACCGCTCCGCCGCCCAGCTCGGGAGGCGTTGCCCTGGCGCAATTGCTGGGCATCAAGGCCAACCGCGAAGCTGACTTCAAGGGCGTGGAGCACAACTCGGCGCGCTACATCCACTTGTTGGCCGAAATCGAAAAGCGGGTGTTCGCCGACCGTGCCGACTACCTGGGCGACCCGGCCTTCACCCAGGTGCCGGTGGACAAGCTGATTGCTAAGGACTACCTGGCCAAGCGCGCAGCCCAGGTCAACCCGAATGCCATCTCCGATACCGATGGCGTCAAGCCGGGGCTGGAGTCGCACCAGACCACGCACTTCTCCATCGTCGACAAGCAGGGCAACGCCGTCAGTAACACCTACACCCTGAACCTCGACTACGGCAGCGGCGTAGTGGTCAAGGGGGCGGGCTTCCTGCTCAACGATGAGATGGACGACTTCAGTGCCAAGCCTGGCGCAGCCAATGCCTTCGGTGTGGTGGGAGGCGCGGCCAATGCCATCGAACCTGGCAAACGCATGCTCTCGTCCATGAGCCCGAGCCTGATGACGCGCGATGGCAAGGTGGTGCTGGTGATCGGTACGCCAGGCGGCTCGCGGATCTTCACCTCGATCTTCCAGGTGATGAACAACTTGTACGACTATGGCATGCCGCTTGAGAAGGCAGTCGCGGCCCAGCGCGTGCACCATCAGTTGTTGCCCAAGGACACCCTCTACTATGACAGTTATGCACCGCTCACCGGGCCAGTGGCGGATGAGCTGAGGAAGATGGGTTATGTGCTGGAGGACCAGGGCTGGGAGATGGGTGATATCCAGGCGATCCGGGTGACGGGAGAAAAGCTTGAGACGGCCTCTGACCCGCGTGGACGTGGGGTAGGGATGATCGTCAAGTGATACTGGACTGACCGTGCTGACGCATTCGCGGGTGAACCCGCCCCCACCGGTACGGCGCCTTGCGCCGATTCCGTGGGAGCGGTTCTACCCGCCAAGGCCATCTCTCGGTCAAACGCGGAACTGACTGACCAGCATCTGCAGGTGCCCACCCAGGCGAGCCAGCTCCACGCTGGAGGCCGCCGTCTCGTCACTGGCCGCCGCGGTCTGCTCCGACACATCCCGGACATTGAGGATGCTGCGGCTGATTTCCTCGGCCACGGCGCTCTGCTGCTCGGCCGCTGCCGCGATCTGCTGGTTCATCGACTGGATGTTCGACACCGTACTGGTGATGCTTTCCAGCGATGCACCGGCCTTGCGCGCCAGCTCGACGCTGCTGTCGGTCAGGGTGCGGCTACCTTGCATGGCGTTGGCCACCTGCTGGGTGCCACTTTGCAGGCTGGCCACCAGCTCTTCGATCTCTTCGGTGGATTTCTGCGTACGCTGGGCCAAACCGCGCACCTCGTCGGCGACCACCGCGAAACCACGGCCGGCCTCGCCAGCACGGGCCGCTTCGATGGCGGCGTTCAGGGCCAGCAGGTTGGTCTGCTCGGCGACCGACTTGATCACGTCCATGACGCTGCCTATCTTCTGGCTCTCCTGCTGCAGCAGGTTCATGGCCTCGGTAGAACGGTGTACTTCCTCGGCCAGGCGCTCGATCTGGCTGATCGCTTCACCGACCACGCGATCACCGGCCCGGGCTTCGCCGTCGGCACCGGTGGCGGCATGGGAAGCGTGTTCGGCATTGCGCGCCACTTCCTGAACCGTGGCGGCCATTTCATGCATGGCCGTGGCGACCTGGTCGGTTTCGACTTTCTGGCTGTTGGCGCCGGCGCTGGTCTGCTCGGTGACGGCCGAAAGCTCCTCGGCGGCGCTGGCGATTTGGGTAACCCCGTCGCGAATGCCGGAGATCAGTTCGCGCAGGGTGGTGCCCATGCGGGCGATGCCCTGCTGCAGCACACCGATTTCGTCGCGGCGGGTCACCCGCAGATCGTGGGTGAGGTCGCCGCCAGCGATCCGTTCCACCGCGTGCAAGGTTTCGCGCAGCGGGCGGGTGATCTGGCGGGTGATGATGACCGCCGCCAGCACACCTACCAGCAGTGCCAGCAGGGTGGCGATGGTCTGCAGGCTGCGGGCCTGGGTGCTTTCCGCGTCACGACGCTCAAGTTGGATCTTGTACAGCGCATCGCTGCGCTTGACGATGTCCGCGCCCTGTACGGTCATTTCCGCGCGTGCAGTGGTGATACCGGCGACGGCATCGCGGAACTGACGCACGGCATCCCGGTAGGCCTGCACCGACTGCTCGAACTGCTGCAGGCGGTTGGCGTCGCCAGGCAGTTGGCGCTTGAGGGTTTCGACTTCAGCCAGCGCCGCGTCGAGCTGGCGCAATGCGGCCTGTTCGTTGGCAGCAGTGTTGTCGGCAATGTAGCCGCGTACATCGATGCGCACCTGCAGCAATTGCTGGCGGGTCTTGCTGATCAGTTGGTACTGGGCCAGACGCACGCTGTCGGTCTCTGGGCGGGCCATGACCTCCTCGCTGAGGGTGTCCATGGCTTGGTCAGCCTTGATGGCCGAGCTGTTCATGGCTTCGCGGGCCGCCAGGGAGTTCTTGTAACCGGCGCGCATCTTGTTCAGCGACACCTTGTACTCGCTGATGGTCTGGCCCAGTTCATTGAGCAGCTTGACGTTCTCTGGGCTCTTGAAGGTATTGGCCAGGTATTGCTGCTGCTTGCTGAAGGCATCGAGCTTGGCCTGGGTATTGGCTGCCGCTGCGTCATCGCCGTTGGCGATCATGTATTGCAGGCGCGCGACCCGAAGGTCGGTCAGGTCTTTGTTGAGCTGACCGATGTCGCCCATCCAATTGCTACGGTCGATCAGGCTGCCCAGACTGGTCCAGCCAGTCAGGGCCAGCAGGCCGGTCAGGACAAGGACCAGGCCAAAGCCCAGGCCCAGCTTGAGGTTTACGCTGATGTTGGCGAACCAGCTGTTCATGCACGCTCTCCAGAAAAATGATTTCGCTCGCTTGATCTTCGATCGCTAGGCGTTGTTCTTCTGGGTGCCTGCTGATTCGTGCAGCAGTTATCGGCAAGAAAAACGGAAGCTGAAACGCTTTTTCAGCTGATTTGTAACCTTATGAAAACGTTTGCGTTTTCATAAGGCCGTGGGTGGACTTACCCGTGAATCTCAAAGATTCCGCGCACTGAAGGTATCGCAGCTGTTCACATCCCCCTGGGCGAAACCGGTCTTGAACCAACGCACCCGTTGTTGCGAAGTGCCATGGGTGAACGAATCGGGCACCACGCGGCCTTGGCCCTGCTGTTGCAGGCGGTCGTCACCGATGGCATTGGCGGCATTGAGCGCTTCTTCGACATCACCCGGCTCAAGCCAGTTGAGCCGCTGCTGCGCCTGATAAGCCCAGACGCCGGCCAGGCAGTCTGCCTGCAGTTCCTGGCGTACCAGCAGGCCATTGTCGCCCTCCATGCGCTGGCCGTTGCGCCGCGCGGCATCGACCTTGGCCGACACGCCGAGCAGGGTCTGCACATGGTGACCGATCTCATGGGCGATGACATAGGCTTGGGCGAAGTCGCCTGCGGCAGCGAAACGGGTTTCCATTTCACGGAAGAAGGTCATGTCCAGGTACACCCGTTGGTCCGCCGGGCAGTAGAACGGGCCCACCGCCGCCGAGGCAAAGCCGCAGGCCGAGTTGACCTGGCCGCTGAACAGCACGAGCTTGGGGTCGCGGTATTGCTTGCCGGCCTGGGAGAACAGAGCCTTCCAGGTATCTTCGGTGTCGCCGAGGATCGAGGCGACGAACTCGGCCTGCTCGTCGTTGGCCGGCGGCGCCTTGCCGCCAGCCCCACTGGGGACTTGTTGCTGCTGTTCCATCTGCCCGGCGAGCTGGCCAAGGATCTGCAGAGGGTCCTGTCCGGTGAGCCAGCCAATGCCGACGATCAGTAGGATTGCACCCAGCCCCAGCCCCTTGCCGCCGCCAAAGCGCATGCCGCCGCCACCACCTTCGCCTCGGGCATCGACCACATTGTCGCTGCGTCGGCCTTTTCGCCATTCCATGAAGTGCGCTCCAGAGCGTGAAACATGAAGACATAGGTTAGTTCAGTGCAGCGCAACCTGTTAGCCCTGGGTAGAGATGCATAACCATTTGGTTATGTAATTGGCGCGTGTTTTCAATATTCATCCCGCGCGACTTATCTGAAACTGCAAGTCCGCCTGTCATCCACAGGCGTTCTGATAATTCCAAGAGAGGAAATCGGCATGCCCGCTCAGGACAACAGCCGCTTCGTGATCCGTGATCGCAACTGGCACCCCAAGGCCCTCACGCCCGACTACAAGACGTCCGTTGCCCGCTCTCCGCGCCAGGCTCTGGTCAGTATTCCGCAGTCGATCAGCGAAACCACCGGTCCGGACTTTTCCCACCTGGGCTTTGGCCCGCACGACCATGACCTGCTGCTGAACTTCAACAATGGTGGCCTGCCGATCGGCGAGCGCATCATCGTGTCCGGCCGCGTCGTCGACCAGTACGGCAAGCCTGTGCCGAACACCCTGGTCGAGATGTGGCAAGCCAACGCCGGTGGTCGCTACCGGCACAAGAACGACCGTTACCTGGCGCCGCTGGACCCGAACTTCGGTGGTGTCGGCCGCTGCCTGACCGACCGTGACGGCTACTACAGCTTCCGCACCATCAAGCCCGGTCCGTACCCATGGCGCAACGGCCCGAACGACTGGCGTCCGGCGCACATCCACTTCTCCATCAGCGGCCCGTCGATTGCCACCAAACTGATCACCCAGCTGTACTTCGAAGGTGATCCGTTGATTCCGATGTGCCCGATCGTCAAGTCGATCGCCAACCCCGAAGCCGTGCAGCAGTTGATCGCCAAGCTCGACATGAGCAACGCCAACCCCATGGACTGCCTGGCGTACCGCTTCGACATCGTGCTGCGTGGCCAGCGCAAGACCCACTTCGAGAACTGCTGAGGACCCCGACATGCCCATCGAACTGCTGCCGGAAACCCCTTCGCAAACCGCCGGCCCATACGTACACATCGGCCTGGCCCTGGAAGCGGCCGGCAACCCGACCCGTGCTCAGGAAATCTGGAACTGCCTGGCCAAGCCAGACGCCCCAGGCGAACACATCCTGTTGATCGGCCATGTATATGACGGCAACGGCCACCTGGTGCGGGATTCGTTCCTGGAAGTGTGGCAGGCGGATGCCAACGGCCAGTACCAGGATGCCTTCAACCTGGAAAATGCCTTCAACAGCTTCGGTCGCACCGCCACCACCTTCGATGCGGGTGAGTGGACCTTGCAGACGGTCAAGCCGGGTGTCGTGAAGAACGCTGCGGGCGTGCCCATGGCGCCGCACATCAACATCAGCCTGTTTGCCCGAGGCATCAACATTCATCTGCACACGCGGGTGTATTTCGATGACGAGGCAGATGCCAACGCCAAGTGCCCGGTGCTCAACCTGATCGAGCAGCCGCAGCGCCGCGAGACGCTGATTGCCAAGCGTTGCGAGGTGGATGGGAAGACGGCGTACCGTTTCGATATCCGTATTCAGGGGGAAGGGGAGACAGTCTTCTTCGACTTCTGATTCAAGCCTGGGGCTGCCTTGCAGCCCCTTCGCGACCCAAGGCCGCTGCCACGGATACTGCGATAGCGCGATATTCGTGGCAGCGGCTTCGTCGTTGAGCCGTCAGCGCCGGACCAGCAACACCCCACTCTCCATGTGGTGGGTATAGGGGAACTGGTCGAACAACGCACAGCGCTCGATCTGGTGCGTGTCCTGCAACTGGGCAATGTTGGCCGCCAATGTTTCCGGATTGCACGAGATGTACAGGATCCGCTCGAAACGCCGGGTCAGCTCGCAGGTGTCCGGGTCCATGCCGGCCCGTGGCGGGTCGACGAACACCGTGCCGAACTCATAGCGCTTGAGGTCGATGCCTTCCAGGCGGCGGAACGGGCGAACGTCGTTCAAGGCCTGGGTCAGTTCCTCGGCCGACAGGCGCACCAAGCGCACGTTATCCACCGCGTTCTCGTCGAGGTTGCTCAGTGCGGCATTGACCGAGGTCTTGCTGATCTCGGTGGCCAGCACCTTGCGCACGCGGGTGGCCAGCGGCAGGGTGAAGTTGCCGTTGCCGCAATACAGCTCCAGCAGGTCGTCGTCGCGCTCGCCAATGGCGTCGTAGGCCCAGTTCAGCATCTTCTGGTTCACCGCGCCATTGGGCTGGGTGAACGCACCTTCCGGCTGGCGGTAGCTGAACACGCGGCCCGCCACGTCGAGCTTTTCCACTGCATAGTCACGCCCGACCACCAGCCGCTTGCCCTTGGAACGACCGATGACGCTCACCCCAAGGTCGCTGGCCAGTTGGCGCGCAGCCACTTCCCACGCCTCGTCCAGCGGGCGGTGGTAGCACATCGTGACCATCGCATCGCCGGCCAGGGTGGTGAGGAACTCCACCTGGAACAGGCGGTTTCCCAGTGCCTCGCTGGCCTGCCAGGCCGCTTTCAGGCGCGGCATCAGCGCGTTGATGCGCTCGCTGGCGATGGGGAAATCGTCGATCAGGATCGCCTTGTGTTTCTCCCCGGGGGCGAACATCGCATAGTGACGCTGGCCGTCCTCGCGCCACAGGCGGAACTCGGCCCGCAGGCGGTAGTGTTCGCGGGGCGACTCGAAAACAACCGGCTCCGGCGCGCCGAAGGGCGCCAGCAGCTCTCGCAGCCGGGCTACCTTGGCGTCCAGCTGCGTGGCGTAGGAGGAGGGGTCGAAGACAGCACTCATGCGTTGAACCAGCCCAACTTGATGACGAACAGGATGGAGAGGATCACCAGTGCCGGGTTCAGGTCGCGGTGGCGGCCGGAGATCAGCTTGACGGCGGTCCAGGCGATGAAGCCGAAGGCAATGCCGTTGGCGATCGAGTAGGTCAGCGGCATGGCCAGGGCAGTGACCACCACGGGGGCCGCTTCGGTGACATCGTCCCAGTTTATTTCCGCCAGGCCCGAGGCCATCAGCACCGCGACGAACAGCAGCGCCGGGGCAGTGGCGAAGGCCGGTACGCTACCGGCCAGCGGGGCGAAGAACAGCGCCAGCAGGAACAGCACGGCAACCACGATGGCGGTCAGGCCTGTGCGGCCACCGGCACTCACGCCCGCAGCCGATTCGATGTAGCTGGTGGTGGTCGAGGTGCCCAACAGCGAGCCGGCCATGGCCGCGGTGCTGTCGGCGATCAGGGCGCGGCCCATCTTCGGCATGTGGCCGTCCTTGCCCATCAGGCCGGCGCGCTTGGCCACACCGATCAGGGTACCGGAGTTGTCGAACAGGTCGACGAACAGGAAGGCGAAGATCACGCTGACCAGGCCAATGTCCAGGGCGCCTTTGATGTCCAGCTGCAGGAAGGTCGGTGCCAGCGATGGCGGCATCGAGACCACACCACCGAACGGGGTCACACCCATCAGGATCGAGGCAAGCGTGACCGCCAGGATACCGATCAGGACCGCACCGCGGACCTTGAGCGACTCAAGGCCAACGATCAGGAAGAAGCCCAGGGTGGCGAGAATCGGAGCGGGTTGCTTGAGGTCCCCCAAACCCACCAGGGTGGCAGGGTTATCGACGACGATGCCGGCATTGTGCAAGGCGATCAGCGCCAGGAACAGGCCGATGCCGGCGGCGATCGCCGAGCGCAGCGGCAGCGGGATGCTGTTCACGATCCATTCGCGGATGCGGAAGATCGACAGCAGGAAGAAGCACACCGCCGAGATGAACACTGCACCCAGCGCCACCTGCCAGGTGTGCCCCATATGCAGGACCACGGTGTAGGTGAAGAACGCGTTCAGGCCCATGCCCGGTGCCAGGGCGATCGGGTAGTTGGCGATCAGGCCCATGGTCGTCGAGCCGATGGCCGCGGCCAGGCAGGTGGCGACGAAGATCGCCCCTTTGTCCATGCCGGTCTCGCCGAGGATACTCGGGTTGACGAACAGGATGTAGGCCATGGCCAGGAAGGTGGTGACGCCCGCGAGAATCTCGGTGCGCACATTGGTGTTGTGTGCTCTTAGTTGAAACAGCCTTTCCAGCATGCCCGCTCCCCAAGGCGCCCCCGGCGCCGTGAATGTATCGACCCCATCAGCAAAGCACACGTCGTGGCGAACGGTGGTTTATGTGGGGCGGAAAAAAGCCGCGCATCATACCAGCATGGGGGGCCGGGGAGTATGGCCGTCGGGAGGGCTGTTCGGCCCTATCGCCGGCCAAAGGTACCTCGGCGACGTGCAGGCACCGGTGCAGGCCACGCTTCAGCTGTTGTGAAGCCGATCCCGCTTGGCCAACGTCGGGAACAGTTTTATCCACACCCCAGTCACCACCAGCGTCCCCACGCCACCCAACACGACCGCCGGCACCGTGCCGAACCAGTGCGCCGTGACTCCGGATTCGAACTCTCCGAGTTGGTTCGAGGCACCGATGAACAACCCGTTCACCGCGCTCACCCGCCCGCGCATTTCGTCCGGTGTCTCCAGCTGTACGAAGGCGCCACGGATCACCATGCTGATCATGTCGGCCGCGCCCAGCACCACCAGTACCGCCAGCGAGAACCAGAAAGAGGTGGACAAGCCAAAGGCGATGGTCGCCACGCCGAACACGCCGACAGCGGTGAACATGGTCCGGCCCACTTTGCGCTCCACCGGGAAGCGTGCAAGCCATAGCGACATGAGCAGCGCTCCCACTGCAGGCGCCGAGCGCAGCAGACCAAGGCCCCAGGGGCCGGTGAGCAGGATGTCCTTGGCGAACACTGGCAGCAGCGCGGTGGCTCCGCCCAGCAGCACCGCGAACAAGTCGAGCGATATCGCCCCGAGAATATCGGGGCGGCTGCGGATGAAGCGGATCCCAGCCATCAGCGATTCCAGGCTGGCGCGGCCACGCTGAGTCACCTGCTGGCGGGATTCGAGGCTGAGCATTAGCAGGCAGGCGGTGGCATACAGGGCCACGGTTGGGCCGTATACCCAGATGCTGCCGAAGGCGTACAGGAACCCCCCCACGGCTGGAGCGATGATGGTCGCCGCCTGAGTCGCCGAGGCCGAGGCCGCCACCGCCCGCGGGAACAGTCCAGGCGGCACGACATTGGGCAGCAGGGCCTGGGTGGCCGGCATCTCGAACGAGCGGGTCGCCCCCAGGAGGAAGGCCAGCGCGAAGATCAGCTCGCGGGTGACGTTGTCGGTCAGGCTACCCACGGCCAAGGCCAGTGCGATCAGCCCCTGGAGGCTTTGGCAGAGCGCGGCGACCTTGCGCCGGTCATAGCGGTCGGCGACATGCCCGGTGTGCAGCATGAACAGCACGCGGGGAGCGAACTCCACCAGACCGACCAGGCCCAGGTCGAGGACATTTCCGGTGAGCTGGTAGAGGTGCCAGCCGATGGCCACGGTGAGCATCTGGAAGCCGCTGGCGGTGAACACCCGGGCGAGCCAGAAGGCCAGGAACGGACGGTGGTGACGCAACAACTGCGGTGCGGAATCGGACATCGGAAACCTGTGGGCCTCGGCGCAGTAGAGGGGGCGGCAGGTTACCATCTGTTTGTAACAAGCGGTTACTGTTTGCCCAAATCGGCACTTTTTCACACCCTGGTAAAGTGGGTGGGGCAACCGGTCACGCGGCAATCCACCACACCGCCCAACGGTCCAATCAGGACTATGCTTCCAGAAAATTGTTGACTTGGATCAATCGTTGCGGTTGCAACGATACCGTCAGCGATTTTGGCCTTTTGGCCGGATTCCCTGCAGTCGAACAGAACAATTCCAACGCGCCGCACTCGACTACCGTGGGGGCAGTGGGTGATTGGGCCACACGCCCGGTCGCCGGATTATCTGAAGAGGAAGCACCATGTTCGGCTTAGAAGCCCTTGAGCTCGCCCGAATCCAGTTTGCCTTTACCGTGTCCTTTCACATCTTGTTCCCAGCCATCACCATCGGGCTGGCGAGCTACCTCGCGGTCCTCGAAGGCCTTTGGCTCAAGACCCACAACGATGTCTACCGCGACCTCTACCACTTCTGGTCGAAGATCTTCGCCGTCAACTTCGGCATGGGTGTGGTGTCCGGCCTGGTCATGGCCTATCAGTTCGGCACCAACTGGAGTCGATTCTCCGATTTTGCCGGTGCCGTTACCGGGCCATTGCTGACCTACGAGGTGCTCACGGCGTTCTTCCTCGAAGCCGGTTTCCTGGGTGTCATGCTGTTTGGCTGGAACCGTGTCGGTCGCGGCCTGCACTTCTTCGCCACGGTCATGGTGGCGCTCGGGACCCTGGTCTCGACCTTCTGGATCCTGGCGTCCAACAGCTGGATGCAAACACCCCAGGGCCACGAAATCATCGATGGCCGGGTGGTACCGGTGGACTGGCTGGCGGTGGTGTTCAACCCATCGTTCCCCTACCGCCTGATGCACATGGCCACCGCCGCCTTCGTCGCCACCGCCTTCTTCGTTGGCGCCTCGGCGGCCTGGCACCTGCTGCGCGGCCGGGATAACCCGGCGGTGCGCAAGATGCTGTCGATGGCCATGTGGATGGCCTTGATCGTGGCACCGGTGCAGGCAGTGATCGGTGACTTCCACGGCCTGAACACCCTCAAGCACCAGCCAGTGAAGATCGCCGCCATCGAAGGGCATTGGGAGAACGTGCCCGGCGAGCCGACCCCGCTGATTCTGTTCGGCATCCCTGACATGAAAGCCGAGACCACCCGCTTCAAGATCGAGATTCCCGCACTCGGCAGCCTGATCCTGACCCATAGCCTGGACAAGCAGGTTCCGGCGATGAAAGAGTTCCCGCCTGAGGACCGCCCCAACTCGACCATCGTGTTCTGGTCGTTCCGGGTCATGGTGGGCCTGGGCTTGCTGATGATCTTCGTCGGCCTGTGGAGCCTGTGGCTGCGCAAGCGCGGCACGCTGTACAGCAACCGCCCCTTCCTTTACCTCACCTTGTGGATGGGGCCATCCGGGCTGATCGCCATCCTTGCCGGTTGGTTCACCACTGAAATCGGCCGTCAGCCGTGGGTGGTGTATGGCTTGATGCGCACCTCCGAAGGGGTTTCCAACCATAGCTACTCCCAGCTTGGCTTCACCCTGGTGGCGTTCGTGGTGGTGTACTTCGCCCTGTTCGGTACCGGTCTTGGCTACATGATGCGCCTGGTACGCAAAGGGCCTAAGACAGGTGAGGGCGACGAGCACACGCCCGGGGGTCCTGGCCAGAAACGCACACCGGCGCGGCCGTTGTCCGCCGCCGATGATGGCAAAGAAGCCAACACCGTCAGCCTGAGCAAGGGGAACTGAGCCATGGGTATCGACCTTCCGCTGATCTGGGCGGTGATCATCATCTTCGGCGTCATGATGTATGTCGTGATGGATGGTTTCGACCTGGGAATCGGCATGCTCTTCCCCTTCGTCAAGGGCGAGCGTGACCGCGATGTGATGATGAATACCGTTGCGCCCGTATGGGACGGCAACGAGACCTGGCTGGTCCTGGGCGGGGCAGGACTGTTCGGTGCCTTCCCGATGGCCTATTCGGTGGTGCTCGAAGCGCTGTACCTGCCGCTGATCCTCATGCTGATCGGCCTGATCTTCCGGGGTGTGGCGTTCGAGTTTCGCTTCAAGGCCAAGGCCGACAAGCGCCACATCTGGGACAAGGCCTTCATCTGGGGTTCGCTGGTCGCGACGTTCTTCCAGGGCGTTGCGTTGGGCGCTTTCATCGAGGGCTTCAAGGTCGTCGATCGGCATTTTGCCGGTGGCACCCTCGACTGGTTGACCCCGTTCAGCCTGTTCAGCGGTCTGGGACTGATCGTCGCCTACACACTGCTCGGCTGCACGTGGTTGATCATGAAGACCGAAGGGGCGCTGCAGCAGCAGATGCATGACCTGGCCAAGCCCTTGGCGCTGGTGCTGCTGGTGGTGATCGGTATCGTCAGCCTGTGGACGCCGATTGCCTATCCGCAAATCGCCGACCGCTGGTTCAGCATGCCCAACCTGGTCTGGTTCATGCCGGTGCCGATCCTGGTGCTGGTGACCTTCTACGGGTTGCTCAAGGCGGTGGCGCGCAATGCCCACTACACCCCTTTCCTGTTGACCCTGGTGCTGATTTTCCTCGGCTACAGCGGATTGGGTATCAGCCTGTGGCCGAACATCATCCCGCCGTCGATCTCGATCTGGGATGCCGCGGCACCGCCGCAGAGCCAGGGCTTCATGCTGGTGGGCACCTTGTTCATCCTGCCGTTCATCCTGGGGTATACCTTCTGGAGCTACTACGTGTTCCGCGGCAAGGTGACCCCTGACGACGGCTATCACTAGGAGGGCCGCACGATGACCGGTAAACATGGCCTGGAAGAGAAAAAGCCACTGTGGCAGCGACTGGGTTGGCTGGTGTTGATCTGGGCGTTGAGTGTCGCGGCACTGGGCGTGGCGGCTTACGTGATGCGCCTGTTCATGGGGGCGGCGGGTTTGACCACCCACTGAGCCTTTTGGCCTGATCGCCGGCAAGCCGGCTTGCCGGCGATCAAGCCCTGGACCTTAGCGACTCACTTGCGGGCTTTGAGAATCACGAACTTCGGTGTCGCCGCCACTTGCTCCACACCCCGGAACAGCCGCGACAGCTTGCTGTGGTAACCCAGGTGCCGGTTACCGACGATGTACAGCGCGCCGCCCACCACCAATGCCTCACGGGCCTGCTGGAACATGCGCCAGGCAAGAAAGTCGCCTACCACTTGCTGTTGGTGGAACGGCGGGTTGCACAGCACGACGTCCAGCGATTGTCTTTCCTGTCCTGCCAGCCCGTCGCCCGGCATGACGGTCACCGCGCGGTCGCCCAGCGCGGCTTGCCAGTTTTCCCGGGCCGATTGCACGGCCATGTACGATTCATCGACCAGCGTGTAAAGGGCGTCCGGGTTTTCCAGAGCGCTGGCGATCGCCAGCACGCCATTGCCGCAACCCAGGTCCGCCACGCGGGCCTGGCCCAGATGACGCGGCAGATGTGGGAGGAAGGCGCGGGTGCCGATATCCAGCCCTTCGCGGCAGAACACGTTGGCATGGTTGACCAGTTCGAGCGTCGGGGAGTCCAGGCGGTAGCGTGTCGGGTAGGGCGAGGTGGCGACTGTGCGCTCGGCGACCGTGGCCGTCAGCAGCCGTGCTTTTTTCTGAGCCAGTGACGCCTGTACCGGGCCGATGTACTTTTCCATCAGGTCGCCCGCAGCGCGCGGTAGGTGCTTGATCATGGCGCCGGCAATCACCTGGGTACCGGGCGTCAGGTGACCTTGCAGACGGATCAGCTGCTCTTCGAGCAGGGCCAGGGTCTTGGGTACGCGCACCAGCACACGGTCGAAGGGGCCTTGCCAGTGTTCGCTGGCCGGGACGAAGGGCACGCTGTCATAGGCCTGGCCATTACGCGCAAGGTTCTTTTCCAGGGCCAGGCGGGCCAGGTGCGAGTCGCCGCTGCTGACCACCTGGAAGTGGCCGGCCAGACTGACGGCCAGGGCGCCGAAACTGTCATTGAGCACCAGTACCCGGCAGCCTGCGTCGTTCGCCTGAGCGTGCAAGTGCTCGAGCAGATACTCATCGGCGGCATCGAAAGCCTGCAGCGGGTCGTTGGCCTGCTCCGGCTGGCGGATCAGGTCGAGTTCGGCGTAGGGGGTGTTCAACAGGGGCATGGCGTCTGGCTCGGGTACGGATCTGCCCAAGGCGGATCGCCTCGGACTTTGCTGCGGATTCTACAGGGCTTTGCCGAAGGTCGCAGGAAAGGCTGTCAGATCCACCCGCGCAATGCGGCAATGGCAATGGCGCCTGCCTTGTTGGCGGCATTGGTCTTGGTGATGACGCTGCGGATGTGAAAGTTCACCGTGCTTTGCGACAGGGACAGGATGCAGGCAACGTCGGCGGCGGTCTTGCCGGCGGCCGACCACTTCAGCACTTCCAGTTCTCGCTCGCTCATCTTCGGTTGCGGGGGGCACAGTTCACTCAGGTGGTATTCGCCAATCACCGCGTGCAACGTTTGGCACAGCCACAGGACGCTCGCGCCTTTCTCATAGAGCTCTTGAATACCTATCGGGTTGCACGGTCTGGACACACTCAACTGGCTTTCGTTGTGCTGTAAATCGTGCACCGATTGGGTCCAGCCGTGACGCAGGCCGTGCAGGCAGGCGGCTTCACGAAACTGCGGCGCTTCACGATACAGCTCGTCCGACCAGAGCACCGGCATGGTTGAGTGGTGACTCATTTGCGCGGCCGCGTCTTGCTTGTGAAAGTCATCGCACTGACAGCGTGTGATCCATTCGTTCGGGTAGTTGCTATAGAGATAAAGCTTGGGCGTCTGCGTGGCGATCTGGATGCGAAGCTTCAGGCCGACGTATTCCATGCCGAGGTCCTGGGCCAGATGCACCGCCAGGTCGAACAAGCGAGAGGGGTCGCGCTCGGTGGCAAGCTCATGAAGATGCTCGGGCTTCCAGTGAAGCATCGGGTCACACTCCCTTAAGGCTCTTGAAGAATCCAATTCATTTGCACACAGCGATTGATTGTAGGAAAAGTCCGACTATTAAGTTGGGATTTTTTTGTTATAGCGATCAAGTTTTTCTGTGAATTTGACGTGATAATCCGACTTTGGCCCTACAATCCGACGGTTTTTATCCAGGCTGCTTTGCGCGACACTGGGGGCACGCCCACCATGGAAGCCCGTCATGACCGCCAGCGCCGAGAAGTTCACCCGTCAGACCCTGCTCGATGTTCAGCCGCTGACCCCCAGCCTGTTCAGCTTGCGCGTCACCCGTGACCCGGGCTTCCGTTTCCGCGCGGGTCAGTTCGCGCGGCTGGGCGTGACCAAGGCTGATGGCAGTGTGGTATGGCGTGCCTACTCCATGGTCAGCGCACCCCATGACGAATTTCTCGACTTCTTCTCCATCGTGGTACCCGGCGGCGAATTCACCAGTGAGCTGAGCCGGCTGAAAGAGGGCGATTCACTGCTGATCGATCGCCAGGCTTTCGGCTATCTGACCCTGGACCGCTTCGTCGGTGGGCGTGATCTGTGGCTGTTGGCAACCGGCACAGGTATCGCGCCATTCATGTCGATCTTGCAGGACTTCGAGGCCTGGGAGCGCTTCGACAACATCAAGCTGGTGTATTCCGTGCGCGAGGCCAGGGAGCTGGCGTATGTGGATGAGATCGCCGGGTTGGAGCTGCGTGACTACCTGGCGGAGTACGCGGGCAAATTGCAGTTCATGCCAGTGGTCACCCGCGAAAGGCACCCAGGCGCGTTGAATGCGCGTATCACCACGCTGATCGAAAACGGCGAGCTGGAAAAAGCGGCGGGGCTGGAACTGTCGCCTGAACATTCGCGGATCATGCTGTGCGGTAACCCGCAAATGATCGACGAGACACGCAAGGTGCTCAAGGCACGGGATCTGCACTTGAGCCTGAGTAAGCGCCCGGGCCAGGTGGCGGTGGAAAACTACTGGTAAGCGTCTGAAACGGTGCCGGTTCCGTAGCGGCCGGCTGGTCGGCGATGGGGGGCGCAAGGCGCCCCCAGCCATGTCACGGCAAGCGATTCTGGTTCTGCGTCTTGAGTAGATCGCGAATCTCGGTGAGCAGCGTTTCCTCGGCGCTCGGCACTGGTGGAGCGGAGGGCGCCACGGCTTCTTCACGCTTCAGGCGGTTGATCGCCTTCACGCCCATGAAGATGGCGAAGGCAACGATCAGGAAGTCGATGACGGTCTGGATGAACTTGCCGTAGGCCAGCACCACCGCCGGGACATCGCCCTCTGCGGCCTTCAGGGTCACGGCGAGGTCGCTGAAGTCGACACCACCGATGATAAGGCCCAGTGGCGGCATGATCACATCGCCCACGAAGGACGAGACGATCTTGCCGAAGGCGGCGCCGATGATGATACCTACCGCCATATCGACGACATTTCCCTTGACCGCGAAGGCCTTGAACTCACTGAGCATGCCCATGCTGGACTCCTTGTAACAAATGGTTAGGTAAACGCAGTGTAAGCCAACAAATCGCTTTATGCGTTGCATTCAGGCTTACCGACTGCGGCTGCAACGAATAGTTTTGTCGCATCCCGGGGCGTTCGAGACACGTCCCGCTCGGCTATCATGGCGGTTTTTTCCAGGAGACCGAGTCCATGGCCAAGGCCAAGCGCTTGTATGGCTGCACCGAGTGCGGCGCGACCTTCCCCAAATGGGCCGGCCAATGCGGTGAGTGTGGGGCCTGGAACACCCTGGTCGAAACCATGATCGAAAGCGGCGGTGCAGCTGCACCGAGTGGCCGTACGGGATGGGCTGGGCAGCAGGCTCAGATCAAGACCCTGGCCGAAGTCAGCGTCGAGGAAATCCCGCGTTTCACCACCAGCAGCGCTGAGCTTGACCGCGTACTGGGTGGCGGTCTGGTGGACGGCTCGGTGGTGCTGATCGGGGGCGATCCGGGTATCGGCAAGTCGACCATCCTGCTGCAGACCCTGTGCAACATTGCCACGTCCATGCCTGCTCTATACGTCACGGGCGAAGAGTCCCAGCAACAGGTGGCCATGCGCTCGCGACGCTTGGGCTTGCCGCAGGACCAGCTCAAGGTGATGACCGAGACGTGCATCGAGACCATCATCGCCACTGCGCGCGTGGAAAAGCCTCGGGTGATGGTGATCGACTCGATCCAGACCATTTTTACCGAGCAATTGCAGTCGGCCCCCGGTGGCGTGGCTCAGGTGCGCGAGAGTGCGGCGTTGCTGGTGCGCTATGCCAAGCAGAGTGGAACCGCGATTTTCCTGGTCGGGCACGTCACCAAGGAAGGTTCGCTGGCTGGCCCACGGGTACTGGAGCACATGGTCGACACCGTGCTGTATTTCGAGGGTGAGTCCGATGGCCGACTGCGTTTGTTGCGGGCGGTGAAGAATCGCTTCGGCGCGGTCAACGAACTGGGCGTGTTCGGCATGACCGACCGTGGCCTGAAGGAAGTCTCCAACCCGTCGGCGATTTTCCTCAACCGCGCCCAGGAAGAAGTGCCGGGCAGTGTGGTCATGGCTACCTGGGAAGGCACCCGGCCGATGCTGGTGGAAGTGCAGGCATTGGTCGACGACAGCCACCTGGCCAACCCGCGCCGGGTCACCCTGGGCCTGGACCAGAACCGCCTGGCGATGTTGCTGGCAGTGTTGCATCGTCATGGCGGTATCCCTACGCACGATCAGGATGTGTTCCTTAACGTGGTGGGTGGGGTCAAGGTGCTGGAGACAGCCTCCGACCTGGCCTTGTTGGCGGCGGTGATGTCCAGCTTGCGCAATCGCCCGCTTGCCCATGGCTTGCTGGTATTCGGTGAAATCGGCCTGTCCGGCGAGGTTCGCCCGGTGCCCAGTGGCCAGGAACGCCTGAAAGAGGCGGCCAAGCATGGCTTCAAGCGCGCCATCGTGCCCAAGGGCAATGCGCCGAAGGAGGCGCCGGCAGGATTGCAGATAATTGCAGTGACACGCCTGGAACAGGCGCTGGACGCACTTTTCGAGTAGCGTTTAACCCGTTGCGGCCCTTTGGCGGGTACTGCGCTGCGTTGAGCACCTACGGCGAGGGGGCCAAGGCAGGCCAATGAAAAAGGGGCCGACGATGCGCATCGGCCCCCACCTTACCGCTCAGTCAGCGGTCAATGCTCGGCAACCGGCGTTCGTCTGGGAGCTGCGTTGCCATGCTCGTCGAGCTCCATCACGGGCACTTCAGTCCCCTCGGCATCGAATAGCTTGCCGTCCTTGAAGTAGTCGCCATCACGCAACGCCGAGATATCCGAGTACTGGATGGTGCGCTCATAGGCTGCGGCAAACACCGACTGCTGGTCCGAGTTACCCGCAGTGAAGTGGTTGAAGATCAGGTTGAGCAGAATCGCCATGATCGCCGCCGAGCTGATGCCCGAGTGGAAGATGGTCTCGAACCAGTTCGGGAAGTGATGGTAGAAGGTCGGTGCCGCGATCGGGATCATGCCAAAGCCCAGCGAAGCGGCGACGATGATCAGGTTCACGTTGTTCTTGTAATTGACCTTCGACAGGGTACGAATCCCGCTGGCCGCCACGGTGCCGAACAGCACGATGCCGGCACCGCCCAGTACAGGCGTGGGTACCGCGGCAATCACGCGTCCCATGATCGGCAGCAGCCCGAGTACCACCAGGATCACGCCACCGGTGGCCACCACATAACGGCTCTTGACCCCGGTCACCGCGACCAGGCCGACGTTCTGGGCGAAGGCGCTCTGGGTGAACGAGCCGAAGATCGGTGCCAGGATGCTCGATGCCATATCGGCGCGCAGGCCGTTACCCAGGCGCTTGGAATCGACCTTGGTGTCGATGATCTCGCCGACGGCGAGGATATCGGCCGAGGTTTCCACCAGGGTCACCATGATCACGATGCACATCGACAGGATCGCGGCGATGTGGAAGGTCGGCATGCCGAAGTGGAACGGGCTTGGGAAGGCGAACAGCGGGCCTTCGGTGACCTTGCTGAAATCGGTCATGCCCAGCGCCCAGGCAATCAGGGTACCGACCACCATGGCCAGCAGGATCGACAGGCGCGAGATGGTCGCGCTGCCCAGCTTGCTCAGCAGCAGGACGATGGCGAAGGTCAGCGCCGCCAGGCCAATGTTGGCCACACTGCCGAACTCCGGTGAGGCGCTGTTGCCCCCCATCACCCAGCGTGCGGCCACGGGCATCAGGGTCAGGCCGATGGTGGTGATGACGATACCGGTGACCAGTGGTGGAAAGAACTTGGTGATGCGCGAGAACACCGGGGTGATCAGGAAGCCGATGAACGACGCCGCCATGACCGCGCCTAGCACGCCTGGCAAACCGCCGCCTCCCTCACTGCTGAGAATCGCGCCCATGGTCGCCACGCCGGCGAACGACACCCCTTGCACCAGTGGCAACTGGCAACCGAAGAACGGCAGGCCAAGGGTTTGCAATAACGTGGCCAGCCCCCCGGCGAACAGCGACGCTGCGATTAGCAGGCCGATCTCGGCGGGGTTCAGGCCGGCAGCCTGCCCGAGGATCAGGGGGACCGCGACGATCCCGCCATACATGGTCAACACATGTTGCAGACCATAGGCCAGGTTGGCACCAAGACCGAGGTTTTCGTCCTCGGGGCGCTTGGCGGGAGACGTGCTAGGGGACGACGTAGTCATGGAGCAGGCTCTCTGTTTATTGTTGTGCGACTACTGTAGACATTTCCTACAAATCATTGCCACAACAATTGTATACAATTTTTTGATTGGAGCAGGAACACAGATGCCCGCAAGGGGCGTTTTGCGTGAATGCAGAATGCGTTCCAACTTGTGAAAAGCTGTATCAGAGGGGTGTGTACAAAGCGCCGGTAACCCGGAAGAAAGCTGTCTGGGTAGACAAGAAACGTGATGTGGGAACTACGTTAGCTAGCTAAGAGATTTCATTCTTCGATGAGTTGGCGCAGTTCGCGCATCATTTCGGTGCTGTCGGCCACGTTCAATTCCACAAGACGGTGCAAATGCGTCATGGACTCGATGTCGATGTATAGGCAAGTGAAGCCGAGGCGGTGAGGTTCCTCATGGCGCAGTTCCACCTGCATCTTCACGCGGTTCTGTGGGTCGAGTTCGATGATCGCGTCGAAATCCTGGGTCAGGTCGGCATCCCAGGGTTGAGGGCATTCGACCAGCAAGCCCTTGAGCGACAGATCGAGCAGTTTCACCGGCCAGCGGCGATTGCCCTGGCGCAGTTCGGTGGGGGCATCGAAGGGGATGCGCTGAAAGCGGCGGCGTTCGTCGTGTGCGCTCATGTGAAAGCCCTCGTGGGTTCTTCCTGACTATAGTTATTGCTGTAGATGAACCAGGTACTCGAATCTGGCCGCAGAGGCTCTAGGCCAAAGCAGGTATGGCAATGCGCGATGACACGCCCTAGACTCGATGGGCGGTCTTTTCCAATCCACCAGCTGGAAGCAAACCATGAACAACAATAATAGCCTGCTACGCCACATTCCGTGGTTGGCGCTGGCAGTCATAGGCGCCTGTGCGCTGGGTGTGGTCGCCCTGCGCCGCGGCGAGGCGATCAACGCCTTGTGGATCGTGGTCGCGGCAGTGGCCATCTACCTGGTCGCCTATCGTTACTACAGCCTTTTCATCGCCACCAAGGTGATGCAACTCGACCCTCGGCGGGCAACCCCGGCGGTACTCAACAATGATGGTCTGGACTATGTCCCGACCAACAAGCACATCCTCTTCGGTCACCACTTCGCTGCCATCGCAGGCGCTGGCCCCTTGGTCGGTCCGGTTCTGGCCGCGCAGATGGGCTACCTGCCCGGCACGCTCTGGCTGATTGCCGGTGTGGTGCTGGCCGGTGCTGTGCAGGACTTCATGGTCCTGTTCCTGTCTACCCGCCGCAATGGCCGCTCGCTGGGCGACATGGTGCGCGAGGAAATGGGGCGTATCCCAGGGACCATCGCCCTGTTCGGCTGCTTCCTGATCATGATCATCATCCTGGCGGTGTTGGCGCTGATCGTGGTCAAGGCCCTGGCCGAGAGCCCATGGGGTATGTTCACGGTCATGGCGACGATCCCGATCGCGATGTTCATGGGCATCTACATGCGCTACATCCGTCCGGGCCACATCGGCGAGATTTCGGTCATCGGCGTGGTCTTGCTGCTGGCGTCGATCTGGCTGGGGGGCCAGATCGCCGCGGATCCAGTCTGGGGCCCGGCGTTCACCTTTACCGGCGTGCAGATCACCTGGATGCTGGTGGGCTACGGCTTCGTCGCTGCCGTGCTGCCGGTATGGCTGGTGCTGGCGCCGCGTGACTACCTGTCGACCTTCCTCAAGATCGGTACCATCGTTGGCCTGGCCATCGGTATCCTGATCATCGCCCCTGAGCTGAAGATGCCGGCGCTGACCCAGTTCACCGACGGCACTGGCCCGGTGTGGAAGGGCACCCTGTTCCCGTTCCTGTTCATCACCATCGCCTGCGGTGCGGTGTCCGGCTTCCACGCGCTGATCTCCTCGGGGACCACGCCCAAGCTGCTGGATAATGAAACCAATGCCCGTTACATCGGCTACGGCGGCATGCTGATGGAATCGTTCGTCGCCATCATGGCCATGGTTGCCGCGTCGGTGATCGAGCCGGGCGTGTACTTCGCCATGAACAGCCCGGCCGCAGTGGTCGGTGCCGACGTCGCTTCGGTGGCGCAAACGGTCAGCAGCTGGGGCTTCATGATTACCCCAGAGCAGTTGGAAGCCACTGCCCGCGACATTGGCGAACACACCATCCTGGCCCGTGCCGGTGGTGCGCCGACCTTGGCGGTAGGTATCGCGCAGATCCTGCACCAGGTGCTGCCGGGTGAGAACACCATGGCCTTCTGGTACCACTTCGCGATTCTGTTCGAGGCCCTGTTCATCCTGACCGCGGTGGATGCCGGTACCCGTGCTGGCCGCTTCATGCTGCAGGACCTGCTGGGCAGCTTCGTGCCCGCCCTCAAGCGCACCGAGTCGTGGACCGCCAACCTGATCGGTACCGCAGGATGCGTGGCGCTGTGGGGTTACCTGCTGTACCAGGGCGTGATCGATCCGCTGGGTGGCATCAACACCCTGTGGCCGCTGTTCGGTATCTCCAACCAGATGCTGGCCGGTATCGCCTTGATGCTCGGCACTGTGGTACTGATCAAGATGAAGCGCCAGCGCTATGTCTGGGTCACCCTGCTGCCAGCGGTGTGGCTGCTGATCTGCACCACCACGGCGGGCCTGATCAAGCTGTTCGACCCGAACCCGGCGGTCGGTTTCCTGGCCCTGGCCAAGAAATACAGCACCGCACTGGACGCCGGCCAGGTACTGGCCCCGGCCAAGGACATCGGTCAGATGCAGCATGTGATCTTCAATGCCTACACCAACGCCGGCCTGACCGTGCTGTTCTTGTTGGTGGTGTTCAGCGTGCTGTTCTTCGCCATCAAGGTTGGCTTCGCCGCCCTGGGTCGCAAGGAGCGCACCGACAAGGAAACCCCGTTCCAGGCGCTGCCTGACGCGTAACCCAAGAGGAATACCGAGATGTTCAACGACCTGGGTCGACTGGGGAAGTACCTGGGGCAGGCAGCCCGCCTGATGGTCGGCATGCCCGACTACGACAACTATGTCGAGCACATGCAGACCAAGCACCCGGACAAGCCGGTGATGACGTACGAGGAGTTCTTCCGGGAACGCCAGGAAGCGCGTTACGGTGGCAAGTCCGGACCCAAGTGCTGTTGAACATCGACCTCTGCTAGCTTGTCCCGGCCTCATCGCCGGCAAGCTGGCTGCTACAGGAACCCAACAGGCCTCAGGGCGCGTTCGGTTGTAGTAGTAGCCAGCTCGCTGGAGATGGGGCCGCTGTCTTTTCCGCCAAGGAGATTTTCTGCGTGCAGACGCCTATTCCCGTTACTGTTCTCACCGGCTTCCTCGGGGCTGGCAAGACCACGCTGCTCAAGCACATGCTCAAGGCCGAGCACGGCCTGAAAATCGCCGTGATCGAAAACGAATTCAGCGAGGCCGGCATCGACAGCCAGTTGCTGGGTGACGAGCCGGTTCAGGTGATGACCCTGGCCAATGGCTGCGTGTGCTGCAGCATCCATGGTGACCTGACCCGCGCGCTCTACCTGCTGCTCGAACGCCTGGATGCTGGCGAAATTGCCTTCGATCGCCTGGTGATCGAGTGCACCGGCCTGGCCGATCCGGCACCCGTGGCCCAGACCTTCTTCGTCGATGAGGAGCTGCGTGATCGCTACATCCTCGACGGCATCATCACCCTGGTCGACGCCGCCCATGCCGACGTGCACCTGACCCAGACCATTGCCCAGGCACAGGTCGGTTTTGCCGACCGCCTGTTGTTGAGCAAGACCGACCTGGTCGAACCGGCAACCGTGGAGGCACTGCGCGAGCGCCTGGCGCGTATCAATGGCCGGGCGGCCATTCGTGTGGTGGAGCACGGCCGTATCGATCTTGCCGAGCTTCTGGATGTTCGCGGTTTCAACCTCAATCCGGACTTGGGCACGAACCTCAAGCCATCCTTGCGCCCGGTACTCAAGCCGGCCACGCCGGACCGCATCAGCACCCTGGTGTTGCGTACCGAAACGGCGCTGGACATCGACCGCCTCAGCGCCTTCATGAACGAGCTGCTGGAAAACCACGGCAAGCAATTGCTGCGCTACAAGGGCGTGTTGAACATTGCCGGGGAGGACCGCAAGCTGGTATTCCAAGGCGTGCTCAAGCTCTATGGCTTCGACTGGGATGCCGAATGGGCCGAGGATGAAGTGCGTGAAAGCGTGATGGTGTTCATCGCCGACGAGCTGCCCGAAGTCAAGATTCGGGCTGGGTTCGAGGCGCTGGCCGAGGGTTGAGCCGGGTGGGCGCCTGGGCCTCGAACCACTGTGGCCATGAGCTGCGGTGGCGTGTCTGGACTTCGATGCACGGGATCAGCCGCTCGCTGAGCACCGCGGTCTGCCGCACCGCGTTGGCGGTGCGATATTTGACGCTGTGGATGCATTCGCGGTCGCCGAACTCGCAGCGATTCAGCGCGGTGCCGCCGCAGGGCCCGTTGGCCAGCCCCTTGGGGCAGGTTTCCGGACAGATATAGAGCGTGTCTTCGAGGCGGCAGTGGCCGCATGTGTCGCAACCCACCAACGGGCGCTTCACGCCACGTTCCAGCGTGTGCAGCACACGGGCGCCAAGGCGTGTTGTCCACAGCGGTTGTCGCACCGCCCAGCCAAAGGCCTTGCTCAGCCAATTGCGGCGGCTGAACAGCAGTCGGTGCATCCCGTGCATCACGTGATAGCGCAGCTTCTCTCTACCCGAGGCAGCGACCCGCGACTCACCCTGGCGCCAACCGGCCTGAGGAGGATGGAACACTACCGCAGGCAGCCCCGGCATCTGCCAGCTGGCCTGCCAGGCGGGTGCCCATTGCTGCAACGAGTGGATTTGCCCTTGCCAGTGCTCGATCCGTGCCTCCAGGGCCAGCAGTTGCTTGAGCGCGTGAATACCTGACAGGTGCACGCCGGCGTAGCCCATCAACCGGGTGCCAATGATCTGCAGCGCCAGCCGATCGATGCTGCGGGCCTGGGCGAAGGCCTTGGACTGTGCGGCTTCCGCTTCAAGGATGTCGCGCATGGAGGGCGTGACGGTGACGCCGGCCACATGGTCGAGCATCGCCGCGCGCCCATGGGTGAGGCTCATCAGGCAGGCTAGCATCGGCTTGGGCGTGGCCTGGCGGCTCATCCAGCGGATGGCTTCCTGATGTTTGTCAGCGTCGAAGCCCAGTTGAAGGGTGAAGAAATCGGCGCCTGCTGCCAGTTTTTTCTCGGCCTTGAAGTACTGGGCACCGCCTTCTTCCTCGCGGTACTTGAATGGATTGAGCGCGGCACCGAGCAGCCAATGGGGGCAGGCTTGTCGCGCGATCTGCAAGGCTGCTACCGATTCCAGGTAACGTATCGAACGTTGTCCGGGTTCATGGCCTGGCAGGCGGTCGCCAGTGAGCAGCAGCAATTGATCGAGGCCGGCGGCGTCCATGCGTTGCAACTGGGCAAGCAGATGATGGCGCTCGCGGTCCTTGCCAGAAAAATGCGGCAAGGCAGGCAGCGGTTTGCCGAAAGAGGCGAGGGCGTCCAGGGGTGACATGTCCAGCGGGCTGCCGACACGGTCGCCGATGGCCACGGTCATCTGCCAGCCACACAGATGCGCACGGTCCATGATCGCTTCCATGGCGGCGAAGCGTTCCGCGGAGGGCTTGGGGACGAACTCCATGACGCAGACGAAGGTATTTTCGCGAAGCGCCGTTTTCAGCAGGCTCATGGGGGTACCTGGTTGGGGCAGGGGAGCATTGTGCGGCAGGTTGTGAAGAGGGTCATGTCTGATAGCGTATGGAATTGCTTTGAAAGAGACATTCATCCTCATGCCGCGGGTGTAATCCGCTTTGTCGGCAAAAAAGAAGCGCGAACCCAATCATGAGTAAATCTTGTGTTCATCTCAAATTTAATGAGTTTGTCTCAAGATTACCCGTGCCTGACAATTCCCTCATTCATTTTCTGCATTCTGAGGGACAAGAACATGGCACTGGCACACAACCTCGGCTTTCCGCGTATCGGCCGCGATCGCGAGCTGAAAAAGGCCCAGGAAGCGTTCTGGAAGGGCGAGCTTGACGAAGCCGGACTGCGAGAGGTCGGCCGTGCGCTGCGTGCCAGTCACTGGCAGTTGCAAAAGGACGCGGGTATCGACTTGCTGCCAGTGGGCGATTTTGCCTGGTATGACCAGGTACTGACCCACTCCCTGACGTTTGGCGTGATCCCTGAGCGATTCCGTGGCCAGGACGGCGCCAGACCTACCCTGCAGACGCTGTTCGCCATGGCACGTGGCGTCAGTGCCAACTGCTGTGGCGGTGCTCACGCTCAGGAAATGACCAAGTGGTTCGACACCAACTACCACTACCTGGTCCCGGAGTTCACCGCAGACCAGCTGTTCAGCCTGAGCTGGGAACAGCTGTTCGAGGAAGTAGACGAAGCCAAGGCCCTGGGGCATGGGGTCAAGCCGGTGGTGATCGGCCCCCTGACCTACCTGTGGCTAGGCAAGACCAAGGGATCGGACTTCGACAAGCTCGACTTGCTCGATCGCCTGCTGCCGCTCTACGACCAGATCCTCAATCGTTTGGCTATCCAAGGCGTGGAGTGGGTGCAGATCGATGAGCCGATTCTGGCCCTGGACCTGCCACAAGATTGGAAAAACGCGTTCGAGCGTGCCTACAACATCCTTCAGCGTGCACCGCTGAAGAAGCTGGTCGCCACTTATTTTGGCGGCCTTGAAGACAACCTGGGCCTGGCTGCCAACCTGCCCGTCGATGGTTTGCACATCGACCTGGTACGTGCGCCGGAACAGTACCCGACCATCCTCGACCGTCTGCCGGCCTACAAGGTGTTGTCGCTGGGGCTGGTCAACGGTCGGAACGTCTGGCGCTGCGACCTGGAAAAAGCCCTGCAAGTGGCGCGTAATGCCCATGACCGCCTGGGTGATCGACTGTGGGTCGCACCGTCCTGCTCGCTGCTGCACAGCCCAGTGGATCTGGCCCGTGAAGACCAGCTCGATACCGAGCTCAAAAGCTGGTTGGCTTTCGCTGTACAGAAGTGCGAAGAGGTGGCGGTGCTGGCCCAGGCGCTCAATCAGCCGCAAGCGGCCGAAGTGGCGGTGGCCCTGGAGCGTAGCCGAGCGGTGCAGGCCAGCCGCGCTGCTTCGCCGCGTATCCACAAGCCCGCGGTGCAGGCGCGTCTGGCGGCCATCAGGCCCGCCGACAGCCAGCGCCAATCGGCCTTCGAACAGCGTATTGTCAAGCAACGCGCAGGCCTGGCCCTACCAGCGTTTCCGACCACCACCATTGGCTCGTTCCCGCAGACCTCGGCTATTCGCCTGGCGCGCCAGTCGTTCAAGCAGGGCAAACTGACCGAGGCCGACTATGTCGAAGCCATGCACAGCGAGATCCGTCACGCTGTCGAGATCCAGGAAAGCCTGGGCCTGGATGTACTGGTGCACGGTGAAGCCGAGCGCAATGACATGGTCGAATACTTTGCTGAACAACTCGAAGGCTATGTGTTCACCCGTTTCGGCTGGGTCCAGAGCTACGGTTCACGCTGCGTGAAGCCTGCGGTGATCTACGGTGACCTGAGCCGTCCCAAGCCCATGACCGTGGGTTGGATCAGCTACGCCCAGAGCCTCACCAGCAAGGTGATGAAGGGCATGCTGACCGGGCCGGTGACCATGCTGATGTGGTCGTTCCCACGCGAGGATGTGAGCCGGGAAACCCAGGCCCGCCAGCTGGCGCTGGCGATTCGCGACGAAGTGGTCGACCTGGAAGCAGCGGGCATCAGGATCGTACAGATCGACGAAGCAGCGTTCCGCGAGGGCTTGCCTCTGCGCCGCAGTGCATGGGCGGCGTACCTGGAATGGGCGACCGAGGCCTTCCGACTGTGTGCGTCGGGCGTGCGTGACGAAACCCAGATCCACACCCACATGTGCTACAGCGAGTTCAATGACGTGATCGAGTCGATCGCCGCCATGGACGCGGATGTGATCACCATCGAGACCTCGCGTTCGGACATGGAGTTGCTGGAAGCCTTCGAGCAGTTCGACTACCCCAACGAGATCGGTCCAGGCGTATACGACATCCACTCGCCGCGAGTGCCCAGTCGTGAAGAGATGGTCAAGTTGCTGCGCAAGGCGGCTCAGCGTATTCCAGCCGCGCGCTTGTGGGTGAATCCGGATTGCGGGCTGAAGACCCGTGGCTGGCCGGAAACTGAAGCGGCGTTGGTCAACATGGTCGCTGCGGCACGCGAGCTGCGCGCCACGGCGTGATGACCTTATCGCCGGCAAGCTGGCTCCTACAGGTGCGACGTAGGCGGCAGGCGTGCCGGCGATGAGCCACGAATCAGCGCTCGATGGCCAGGGCAACGCCCTGCCCACCACCAATGCACAGGGTAGCCAGCCCTTTCTTCGCATCGCGTTTGATCATTTCGTGCAGCAGCGTCACCAGTACGCGGCATCCGGAAGCCCCGATCGGGTGGCCCAGGGCAATGGCTCCACCATTGACATTGACCTTGTCGGTATCCCATTCAAGCGCCTTGCCCACGGCCAGGGCTTGTGCTGCGAAGGCTTCGTTCGCTTCGATCAGGTCCAGGTCGGCCAGCTGCCAGCCGGCCTTGTCCAGGCAACGCTGGCTGGCGGATACCGGGCCGATGCCCATGATCGCCGGGTCTACCCCCGCGCTGGCGTAGGCGGCAATCCTCGCCAGCACCGGCAAGCCCAGGGCTTGGGCCTTGCTGGCGCTCATCAGCAGCACGGCCGCAGCGCCGTCGTTGAGGCTGGAGGCATTGCCTGCGGTCACGCTGCCATCCTTCTTGAATGCCGGGCGCAGTTTGGCCAGGGATTGTGCAGTCGTGTCGGGGCGAGGTTGCTCGTCACGGTCGAAGACCTTGGGGTCGCCTTTTTTCTGCGCCAGCACGATCGGGGTGATCTCGTCCTTGAAGCGCCCGGACTCGATGGCAGCCACGGCCTTGCGTTGGGACTCGGCGGCAAAGGCATCCTGCTGCTCACGGCTCAGGCCGTACTTGTCCACCAGGTTCTCGGCGGTGATGCCCATGTGGTAGTCGTTGAACGCGTCCCACAGGCCGTCGGTGATCATGCTGTCGACCAGTTGGCCATGGCCCATGCGCTGGCCGGTGCGGGCCGACGGCATGACATAAGGCGACAAGCTCATGTTCTCCTGGCCGCCGGCAATCACCACCTCGGCGTCGCCGCAGCGAATAGCCTGGGCCGCCAGGTGCAGGGCCTTGAGGCCCGAGCCGCAAACCTTGTTCAGGGTCAGCGCTGGCACACTGTAGGGCAGGCCGGCCTTGATCGCCGCTTGGCGGGCAGGGTTCTGGCCGGCTCCCGCGGTGAGTACCTGGCCAAGGATCACTTCGTCGACCTGGGCCGGGTCCAGTCGGGTTTGCTCCAGCAGATGCTTGATCACGGCCGCGCCGAGCTCTACGGCAGGCACGTTGGCCAAGGCACCCTGGAAGCTGCCGATGGCGGTGCGGGTTGCGGCGACGATCACCACGTCGTTCATTTTGTTGTTCTCCGGGCAAGGGGGCGCCGCGCGGGCGCATTACCGCCAGCATCGGTCGGTTGGGTTCATTTGTTAAGTTTGTTTTTCTTTGGCATTGATATGAAAAACAAATAAGTGCCTGGCCTCGCCGCTCTTCGCGCGGATACTTCAACCTGGTCTCACCGGATGGGCGCCAGAACGCCTCGCGCGGTTTGAATCCCCCCAATCACCCCGTAATATGTGTCGGATAACCGGTGGGGGTAGTCTCACCCTCTAGATCAATCGGAATCGCCCGTGGCGGCGCTTCCTGGCATAAACCTGACGAGGTACAGACATTGGCCATCATTCATCCTAAGGTCCGCGGTTTCATCTGCACCACGACCCACCCGAAGGGCTGCGAGCTCAACGTCCGTGACCAGATCGAAGCCACCCGCAAGCTGGGCGTGCGCGAGGATGGTCCGAAGAAGGTCCTGGTCATTGGTGCCTCCAGTGGCTACGGCCTGGCTGCTCGCATCACCGCAGCCTTTGGCTTCAAGGCCGATACCCTGGGTGTGTTCTTCGAAAAACCGGGCACCGAGACCAAGGCGGGTACCGCCGGCTGGTACAACGCCGCTGCCTTCGACAAGTTCGCCAAAGCCGAAGGCCTGTACAGCAAGTCGATTAACGGTGATGCCTTCTCGGACGAAGCCCGCGCCAAGGTCATCGAACTGATCAAGAACGAAATGGGCGGCCAGGTCGACTTGGTGATCTACTCGCTGGCTTCGCCTGTGCGTAAGCTGCCACAGACCGGTGAGCTGGTTCGTTCCTCGCTCAAGCCGATCGGTCAGCCGTACAAGTCGACCGCTATCGACACCAACAAGGACACCATCATCGAGGCCAGCATCGAGCCGGCCACCGAGCAGGAAATCGCCGATACCGTCACCGTCATGGGTGGCCAGGACTGGCAACTGTGGATCGACGCCCTGGCAGGCGCCAACGTGCTCGCCGAAGGCGCACGCACCGTTGCCTTCAGCTACATCGGCACCGAAATCACCTGGCCGATCTACTGGCATGGTGCCCTGGGCAAGGCCAAGCAGGACCTGGACGAAACCGCCCTGCGCCTGGACAAGAAACTGGCCGGTGAGATCAAGGGCGGCGCCAACGTGGCAGTGCTCAAATCGGTGGTCACCCAGGCCAGCTCGGCCATTCCGGTGATGCCGCTGTACCTGTCGATGGTGTTCAAGATCATGCAGGAAAAGGGCGTCCACGAGGGCACCCAGGACCAGCTGGACCGTATGTTCCGCGACCGCATGTACCGTGCCGATGGCCAGCCGGCCGACGTCGATGAAAAGGGCCGTCTGCGCCTGGACGATTGGGAGCTGCGCGACGACGTACAGGACGCCTGCAAGGCGCTGTGGCCGCAAGTGACCACCGAGAACCTGTTCGAGCTGACCGACTATGCCGGTTACAAGAAGCAGTTCCTCAACCTGTTCGGTTTCGAGCGTGCTGACGTCAACTACGACGAAGACGTGGCTACCGACGTGAAGTTCGACTGCATCGAGCTGTAATCGGGTCCGGCCCGTACTGCCCCTGATCGCCGACAAGTCGGCTCCTGCAAATCCTGTAGGGGTCGGCGTGCCGGCGATAGGGCCGGTACAGACATGCCATTTTTTGCTAGCGTTGGCGCACAACAACAGGACGCGCGCCATGAGCAGCCTTACCCAGCCCGCCACTGCTTTTCGTCACGCCACCGCCGACGGCTACAGCCTCGGAGGTTTCCTCTGGCGTCACGCCGAACCCGACGCCCAGCGTCCCCTGGTGATCATCAACGCCGCCACTTCGGTGCGTTGCCGCTACTACTCGCGTTTTGCCGACTACCTGTTCGCCCACGGCTGGGATGTGCTGACCTACGACTACCGTGGCATCGGCGAGTCACGCCCGAATTCGCTACGCGGGTTCAAGGCGTCCTGGAGTGACTGGGGGCAGTTGGATTTCGAAGCCATGCTGACCTATGCCGCACAGCAGTTTCCAGGGCAGCCCGTGGATGTGGTCGGGCACAGCTTCGGCGGTTGCGCAGTAGGACTGGCGCCGTCGGCCGGGCAGGTGCGGCGAGTGGTGATGGTAGGGGCGCAATTCGCCTATTGGCGTGACTATGCGGCGGACCAGCGTTGGCGGCTGTTGGGTAAATGGCATGTGGTGATGCCGTTGCTGACGCGGGTTTTCGGGTATTTCCCCGGCAAGCGTCTGGGCTGGATGGAAGATACACCGGCGGGGGTGGTACAGGACTGGACGGCGCGCACTCCACGTTACGAGCAGCGCCCCAGCGGGAGGCAGCTGCAAGGCTTGCCCTTTGCCCAGGTGCGCGCTGCGACGCTGGCGATCAGCCTGACCGACGACCCGTTTGGCACGGTGGCGGCGACAGAGCGCCTGCTGGGGTACTTGAAGCATGCACAGCGGTTGCACCTGCGCCTGGCGCCTGTGGATATCTCAGTCCGAGAGATCGGCCATTTCGCATTCTTCCACGACCGCTTCCGCGAGCCGCTGTGGCCGATTGCGCTTGCCTGGTTGCAGCGGGGGGAGGTTTCGGCCGAGTGGGCGGGGCAGATCTTTTCGGCCTGATTGCCGGCAAGCCGGCCCCTGCAGCGGTCTTGCAGGACCCGGCTTGCCGGCGATGAATCACGCGGGGCTCACGCCAGGCGCGAGAGTGGCTGCTCGGCGAACTTCACGCCAGCCAAACCCTGCTTGATCAGTGCACGGATATTGCCGTGGTCGCTGCCTTCAGGGGTCGCCAGCACGCTGCGGTAGTGCTCGCCGAATGCCAGCAGTGCTTCCTCATCGCTCAGGCCTTCCAGCAGGGCCAGGCCCAAGGTCTTGCACGAGCCTTCGTTCTGGCCGGCGGCGTTCTCGACACCGCCGTTGTTGAAGGCCTGCGGCTGGTAGCTGTAGTGGGCGGCAATGAACGCCAGGGTGTCGGCAAAGACGTGTTCGCCGC
The DNA here is from genome assembly GCF_029537255.1 of Pseudomonas sp. NyZ480. Taxonomy (NCBI): domain Bacteria; kingdom Pseudomonadati; phylum Pseudomonadota; class Gammaproteobacteria; order Pseudomonadales; family Pseudomonadaceae; genus Pseudomonas; species Pseudomonas sp. NyZ480. Next base: position 879,756 of record NZ_CP120626.1, read on the forward strand.
TGGTCAGGCTGGCGCGCAGGGAATTCAGATCAGTCACGAGGTTTTCCTTTTTCAAACGCCGCTTGCTGCTCGGCGCTGGCTTCTTTCTGGTATTGGGCTTTCCACTCGGCGTAGGGCATGCCGTACACCGCTTCGCGCGCATCATCCATGCTCAGTTCGACCTGGCGCTCGTCGGCGGCGGCCTTGTACCACTTCGACAGGCAGTTTCGGCAGAAGCCGGAGAGGTTCATCAGGTCGATGTTCTGAACATCGGTGCGTTTTTGCAGGTGTTCGACCAGGCGCCGGAATGCGGCGGCCTCGAGTTCGAGTTGCTGTTGAGGCGTCATGGGGTTCTCTCAGGTCATGCGATTCTTCAGGTGACGGCCGCCATTGATGACCACCTGGCTGCCGGTGCTGTACTGGCTGGCAAGCAGGTATTTGACCGTCTCGATCAGTGGGCCGGCGCCGGGTTCGAATTCCAGCAGGGCCTTTTTCAGCGTCTGCTGGCGGTACGCTTCATCGCCGCCTTCCTTGAGGATCAACAGGCCCGGGAGGATACCGTTGACATGCACCTTGGGCGCATATTTTTCGGCGAATGACAGCACCATGTTCTGCAATGCGGCCTTGGTGGCGGCATAGCCGATGTGGCTCTTGCTGCCGCGCGAGGAGGTCTCGTCGCAGATGTGAATGATATCGGCCTTGTCCACCTTGGACAGCAGGTCGCCCAGTGCCAGGTTCAGGTGGTAGGGCGCTTCGACGTGAAGGCGGAACATGGTCTCGAGGTTGTCGAGGCCGTCATCCAGCCACAGCGAAGCGTTGTGGATGATCGCTCGCAATCCGTCGTAATGACTGTGCAGGAAGTCGATCAATGCCTGGCGATCGGCCTGCTGGCAGAGGTCGGCCTTGAACGGGACGATATTCGGGTGCGCAGGTTGCGGCTGGAGGCTGCGGCTGGCACTGATCACCGTATGGCCGGCCTGTGCCAGTTCGAGGGCCAGAGCCAGCCCGACACGCTGGCTGGCTCCGGTAACGAGGATTGGGCTGTTCATGTTCGGGCGGTCAACTTGTCTGTCCTTTCATTGCTGACCAGCATACCCGAACTGTTTCCCTCTTGCGTGGCCTGGCCTCAACGGCTGCGTAGCGCCGCGCCGGTGTGTGGCGTGGCATTAAGCCAGTTGGCCAGCAGGCGGGTGGAGAGAGGAATGAAGACATAGACCATCACGGGGGTCAGCATCAGTGTGCTGAGCATCACCCGGGGTACCAGGTCCAAGGCCGCCAGCCAATGGCCGAACAGCAGATTGAACAGCAGCGAAACCGGGAAGAAGGCGAGCCAGATAGCAACGGCTTGCTTCCAACGCGGCGGTTTTTGCACCATATTAGTGCCGAACCAGTCGTCAATGCCGGTTACGCGCCTCTCTTTGGGGCGCTCGAACAGGCCGTTGCCCCGCTGCAACCAGGCTCGGCGCGAGGCGGAATGTTCCCAAGCGTGCAGGGTGGGTTCGTCGCTGAAGCGGAAGATGATCTGAAATTCATCGCCATCGTGGGGCGGTGCGAGGATGCCCGAACCAAGATAGCCGGGAAAATCGGTGGCCAGTTGCTCGCCTTCGTGTAGCCAGGCCAGCAAGTCCTGGTAGCGGCCATGGGCGGCGCGACGTGACACCATCAGGGTGACGGGTGGCGTAGACATCGTGTATCTCCTGACGACGGGGCTGGCGGGTAGCTGGCCCCTTGGCTGTGTCGCCCGGGGTGGTGGGCGACGCAGGCGAACATGCAAGAATCGGGCACGGATTATCGCGACTGTTGAGCGCCAGGCAAGTCTCAGGCGGCGAACGGTCACAGACCGATAATCTATTCTGTCGTAGTAGTATGCGCGTTCAATCAAAGCGCACAGGGTGCTTAGTGCAGATGAACAAAACGGCAATGGAGGCCGGCCTGGAACACCAGGACCTGTTTCCAATCCGCGAAGTTTCCCGCCTCACGGGCGTCAACCCGGTGACCCTGCGTGCCTGGGAGAGGCGCTACGGGCTGATCCAACCGACCCGAACCGACAGTGGCCATCGTCTTTATTCCCAAGCCGATATCGACGACATTCGCCTGATCCTGGGCTGGCTCGAGCGTGGTGTCGCGGTGAGCAAGGTCGGTGGCATTCTTGCCCGAGGCCAGGCCGTGGCGCGCGAAGCCCGTCCCGCCGTCACAGCCAATGCCCAGGGGCCGTGCCAGGCCCGGTTACGCGAGGCCTTGCGCACCTTCGACAGCGCGATTCTGGGGCAGTTGTTCGACCAGGCATTGGCCCATGGCACCCTACAGAACGCTTTCACGGAGCTGTTTCTGCCGGTCTGGCACGATCTGGCGGCAGGGCATGGGATGTTTGGGCAGACCAGCGAATGGCTGTTCCTTGATCAGTTCTTGCGAGGACGCGTGCTGTCGCTGCTGCAGTCTTCGCGCAAGAGCGGTACTCAGCGAGTGCTGATGGCGGCTCTGCCCGGGCCTTGCCAAGAGCTGGAGTTGCTGGTGGCCGGCCTGCTCTTGAGCAGTGATGACGTGGCGGTGACCTTGCTGGCCCCAGGGCAACCGCTTGAAGAACTCACGCTGGTCTGCGAGCGGTTGCGTCCCGCTGCCTTGGTGATGTTCTCCAATCACCAATTGACGCTGGACCTTGGCAAACGTTTGGTGCGCCTGGTGGTGGGGCTGGAGTGCCCACTACTCTTGGCTGGAGAAGCCGCGGAGCTGGCCCAGGACAGTCTGGCAGGAAGCCCGGTGGCGTGTCTGGGCGCTGAGGCGGGGTTGATGCGGCGGCGCTTGCGGCAGTTTCTGGCCGGTCAGCTCGATACCTGAGCGTACAGTTCAGGGTGGGCCTGGCGATGTGCCTGGAGAATGTACTCGCGCAGCCGCTCGATTTCTTCAGCCGGGCTTTGGCTCAGGTCATAGGCAGCCAGATCTGGACCAATGCGCCGGCCCAGAGTCCCCTGCAACTCGATCGGTGTAATTCCACCTGGGGCGAAATACAGCTCGAAATGCGTTGGGGCATGCTTGAGGTCACGAACTTCCAGCAGCGCCCCTTTGAAGGAGATTTCGCGCACCCACAGTCCGCTGACCTTGTCGTGAGCATCGAGCAACGCGCTCGGCTGGTCCAGCGTCAGGCGCCAGGGACGCAGCATCGGGCCGTCCTCGTAGATTTCCGGTGAGCCCAGTTGCAGGTGCAGGGCGTGGAACTCGTCTTCGACCAGTTGCAGCGGGAAGCTGATCTGCTGGTTGTTGAATTGGGCCTGCAACGTCACCTGCTCATTGGCCACCAGGCGGGTGAGCAAGGTCTGGATGCGGCGGTCGCCATTGACCAGCAGGCTCGACATGGGGTCGGCCAGGTTCAGCTGCGGCGTGTGCTGCATGCCCTGTATGAAGTCCAGCTCGTCCTGGGTCAGGAGCGCGTTTGCTTGCATGATCGAACTCGGAGGCGATTTCTTCAACGGGATGGACAATGCTCCTGGGGCTTGGTTCAGGTACGTTCGTCGGAATTCAGGCGGGCATTGAGTTCGGCCAGCTCGCGCTCCAGCTCGACCTGCCGGCTGACATCCTTCTGGATGCCGATGAAATAGGTTCGTTGCTCGGCGTCGTTCTTGACCGGTGTGATGGACAACTCGTTCCAGAAAGCCGTGCCGTCCTTGCGGTAGTTGCGTAGCACTTCTCGGCACGGGCGGCCTTCGGCGAGGGCTTTGCGGATGCGCGCACGGCCGAGTTGATCGCGATCGTCGGCCTGCAGGAAACGGCAGTCCTGGTAGAGAATCTCGTCCCGGCTGTATCCGGTCAGGCGTTCGAACGCCGCGTTCACGTAGATCAGGATGGTGTCTTCGCCCTCCTGTTCGGCAACCACGATACCGTCGTTGGACGCATCGACCATGGATTGCAGCAATTGCGCGTTGATCATGTCCGGGCCATCAATTGAAAAGGAGGACTATGGTAGAGGCGGCCTTTTGCCAGCGCCGGATGTTAGTATCCTATGTTTTCACTCAGTTTCGGAATCCTCTCCCCGATGAAAGTCGCCATTATTTCCGGGTCGGTGTATGGCACCGCCGAAGAAGTCGCCCGTCACGCCGAGTCCTTGCTCAAGACAGCAGGTTTCGACGCCTGGCACGCTGCGCGGGCTACGTTGCAGGATTTGCAGGGCTTCGCGCCAGAGGCCTTGCTGGCGGTCACCTCGACCACCGGCATGGGTGAGCTGCCGGACAACATCATGCCGCTGTACTGCACCATTCGTGACACCTTGCCCGCTGCCTGGCGTGGCCTGCCGGGCGCGGTGATCGCCCTGGGCGACTCCAGCTACGGTGATACCTTCTGCGGTGGCGGCGAGCAAATGCGCGAGCTGTTCGCCGAACTGGGCGTGCGTGAAGTGCAGCCGATGCTGCGTCTGGATGCGAGCGAGACGGTAACCCCGGAGGCCGATGCCGAGCCTTGGCTGGCCGAGCTGGCCCAGGCGCTCAAAGGCTGATTCCAGCGGCTCCTGCCAGGTCCGCTGCGGACCTCGCAGGAGCCGGCTTGGCGGCGATGAGGTCGGTCAAGACGCTCAAGGCGCCTGCCGCACCAATTGCAACCATGCCTGCGCCGCCCGCGACAGATAGGCCCCGCGCCGCCAGATAAAGGCGATGTCCCAGCGCAGCTCCGTGGGCGCGCGCAGTGCCAGGCGCACCACTCCGGGGCGCTCCAGCGCTTTTGCCACCACCCGGGGCAGCAGCACCACGCCTTGGCCCGCCGCCACCAGCGCAGCCAGAAAGTCAGCCTGGCCGCTGCGTCCACCTTCCTTCGGCGTGAATCCCTGCTGCTGACAAGCCTTGAGCAAGCGGTCGTTCAGTACGAAGCTGCGCTGGTACAGCAGAAACGGTGTCTCGGCCAACTGATGTAGATCGATCTGGCCCAGGCCCGCCAATGCATGCCCAGCCGGCAACAGCACATCCAAAGGCTCGTTACAGAACGGTTGGTACGCGAAGGCCGGGTCACTGGGCGTCAGGCTGCCGCCAAGTTCCAGTTCGCCGGTTCTCACCGCTTGTTCCATGCTGTGGCTGCCGCCTTCGAGCAGTTGGATCGAGATATTCGGGTAGCGCCGTCGATACTCGGCGAACAGCCCCGCGAACAAGGCATCGCTGCCTAACAGCGGCAGGCCAAGGCGCAGTTCACCCCGGCCCATCTGGTTCAGGTCGTCGAGTTCTTCGAGTAGCGCCTGGCGTTGGCGCAGCAAGGCTTCGCCACGCTCAAGGATGATGCGCCCGGCAGCGGTCAGGTGCAGCTGCGAAGCCTGGCGCTCCAGCAGGGGCTGGCCTACATCTTGCTCAAGTTGGGCGACCTGTTTGCTGACCGCGGACTGGCTGATGTGCAGGGTGTGCGCGGCTTGCGTGAACCCCCCGCGGTTGACCACTTCGATGAAGCTACGCAGTTGTTTGAATTCCATGGCCTGAATTCCAAAATGGAATGCCGTGCAGTCTAACAATTCGCTTCTGGCCTAGGCAGGCAAATTTTAAGATGAGGGCCTGTCGAGGACTCCCCCATGAAACCCGCGTTACTGAAAAAGATCCTGCGTCTGCTTGGCGAGCTGGCGGTGCTGTTGGCGTTGTTCCTGCTCGGCGGCCAATTGGCCGCCTGGTTGGGCTGGCCCATCCCGGGCGGTGTGATGGGGCTTGCGCTGCTGTTGCTGCTGTTTGCCAGCGGCGTGATCAAACCCGCCACCTTGCAACTGGGCGCCGGCTGGCTGATGGCTGAGATGCTGCTGTTCTTCATTCCGGCACTGATGAGCCTGCTCGACTACGGCGCCTTGGTGCGCCACGAAGGCTGGCGAATATTGCTGGTGATCGCCGTGAGCACACTGATGGTGATGGTGGTCACTGCCGTGACCGTCGAGTGGGTGTGTCGCTGGAGGCTGCGCCATGAGTCTTGAGCCCATGCCGCTGTTCTGGTTAGCCCTGACCCTGGCCGCCTACCTGGGCAGCCGCTGGCTGTACCGGCGTAGCGGTCGCTACCTGCTGTCGCCGTTGATACTGGTGCCAACGCTGCTGTTGGCGGTCGCCATTCCGCTGCACACGGCCTACGCCGAGTACGCACGCAACACCCATTGGCTGATGAGTGTCCTTGGGCCGGTGACCGTGGCATTCGCGGTACCTATCTGGCAGCAGCGGGCCCTGTTGGCCCGGCACTGGCCAGCATTGTTGATCGGCATGGTGGCTGGCAGCGCGGCTTCCATTGCCAGCTCCTGGGGGCTGGCGCACCTGTTGGCGCTGGACAATGCGATCAGCCTGTCGCTGGTGCCTCGCTCGATCACCACGCCCTTCGCCATGCCGCTGGCCCACGACCTGGGTGGCGTCCCGGAGCTGACGGCCGTGTTCGTGATGTTCACCGGCGTGCTGGGGGCGATGTTCGGGGGTGTGCTGCTGCGTTGGTTGCCCTTGCGCACGCCTTTGGCCAGAGGGGCCCTGTTCGGGGTTGGGGCTCATGGCGCTGGGGTCAGTCGGGCGCAGGAAGTGGGCCGCGAAGAAGGTTCCGTGGCCGGCCTGGTCATGGTCCTGACGGGGCTGCTGAACCTGTTTGCGGCGCCGCTTCTGGCCATGCTGTTGTGACCGTTCGTGCCACTGACTCGCTGAGTCATCAAGCTGGCTGTCAACGCAAGTTTCTCTGCTTCGGCGGCTGGCTAGACTGAGGTTCGATGTAGAGAGCACATGTAAGTGCCGAGGTGACATGCAATGACCGCAGCCTTGCCCTATTCCACCAACCCTTATCCGACGGGACGATTCTGATGCCTTTGGCCGAGATTCCATTGTGCGTCTGGCGTACCCGGGGACAGCATTTCTCATTCCGGGGCCAGAGCATCCGCTACTGGACCGCAGGGCAAGGAGAGCCCCTGCTACTGTTGCACGGATTTCCCACCGCGAGTTGGGATTGGCACTACCTGTGGGCGCCGCTGGCTCAGCGCTTCCGGGTCATTGCCTGCGACATGCTGGGTTTTGGCGACTCTGCCAAACCGCTCAAACACACCTACAGCTTGATGGAGCAAGCCGACTTGCAGCAGGCTTTGCTTGCCCATCTGCAGGTCGACCAGCCGGTGCACCTGCTGGCGCATGGCTATGGTGGCAGCGTCGCCCAGGAGTTGCTGGCGCGACACCACGAACAGCGCGCGGACATCGCCAGTTGCGTGTTCCTCAACAGCGGATTGTTCCCCGAGCGCTGCCAGGTGTTGCTGATTCAAAAGCTCCTGCTCAGCCGGCTGGGTTGGCTGGTGGGCCGTTCGTTCGGGCGGGACGACCTGGTGCGCAGCGTCACCCAGATCTATGGCCCATGCACACATCCCAGCGAGAGCGCGCTGGACGATTGCTGGAGTCTGATCGCGGCCAACCGGGGTACACGCATTCTGCACAAGCTGGTGGGCTATGTACCCGAACGCAGGCTGCACCGCGAGCGCTGGGTCGCGGCAATGCAGCGCGCAGGGGTGCCGATGCGCTTGATCAACGGTGTGGTCGACCCGATCTCGGGCATCCGCATGGTCGAGCGCTACCGGGAACTGGTACCCGAGCCGGACACCGTGCAGCTACAAGGCATTGGCCATTACCCGCATACCGAGGCACCCGTGCAGGTGCTGCGTCACTACCTGGCGTTTCGCGAACAACCGCTGAGTTTCCTGCCGCTGAAGGTCGCCTGGTCCTGACCAGGCGATCATCGCCCTGCGTTATCGCCCGGCATTCAGCCTGAGTGAGCTTGATTGTTCGCCCTGCGGGGCTGGCGGACACTCGCTGCATCCAACCTGACCAGGAGCCACGAACATGAGCGAGCCGGTGCAACTGCAAGACCGAGTGGTGATCGTCACGGGAGCCGGGGGTGGCTTGGGCCGCGCCCATGCATTGTTGTTTGCCGAGCGTGGCGCCAAAGTCGTGGTCAACGATCTGGGCGGCTCGACCCACGGTGAAGGTGCCAGTGCTTCGGCGGCTGATCGCGTGGTGGCCGAGATCCGCGCTGCAGGGGGAACGGCGGTGGCCAACCATGACTCGGTCGCCGACGGCGCCCGTATCGTCGAGCAGGCCCTGGACAGCTTTGGTCGGGTCGATGTACTGGTGAACAATGCCGGCATCCTGCGTGACAAGACGTTCCACAAGATGGAAGACAGCGACTGGGATCAGGTCTATCAGGTGCATGTCGAAGGCGCCTACAAAGTGACCCATGCAGCCTGGCCGCACCTGCGCGCGCAGAACTGGGGACGCGTGATCTTCACCGCCTCGACGTCCGGCATCTACGGCAATTTCGGCCAGGCCAACTACGGGATGGCCAAGCTCGGCCTCTACGGCCTGACCCGTACACTGGCCATCGAAGGACGCAAGCATGGCGTTCTGGTCAATGCCATAGCGCCGACGGGGGGGACCCGAATGACCGAGGGGTTGATTCCGCCGCAAGTGTTCGACCGGCTCAAACCTGAACTGATCAGCCCGCTGGTGGTGTACCTGGGTAGCGAGCAGTGCCAGGACACAGGTCAGCTATTCGAGGTCGGCGGTGGCTGGATTGGCAAAGTGCGCTGGGAGCGTAGTCTGGGCGTCGGCTTTGACCCACGGGAAGGTTTCACCCCCGAGCAGGTGGCGCAAAGCTGGGAACAAATCGGCGATTTCCAGGGTGCGGTACACCCAGAGGACAGCCTGCAGGCATTGCAGCAGATGATGGCGAACCTGCAGAAATATCCGCTGGGTTGATTGTGGCAAGCCAAAAAAAAGACCGCTGCAAAGGCAGCGGCCAATCGAGACGTATGATCAAGGAGCTTCAAAATCAACGTCGGTGAACCCTGTTCGGCGCGAAAGGCGGGGGGGAGAGCCCTTCGTGCCAGCCAGTGAGACAAGAATAAGCGCTTGATCCTGGGGGAAAAATAGTCGCTGGTGACATTCACCTTTACGTTTCGGGTAAAAGTGCCCGTAGCGCAATTCCTGTCTCTTTTCAGGTTTTCACCTCCGCCCTGCAGGCTCACTCAACCCTCGGCGAATAGCCCATCCGCCAACTGACCTCTTGAGCCGCCGCCAACAGCTGCCGTGCCGCCGGGCCAGATTCGTCGGCATGGAAGATCGAGGTTGGCCCCACCACGGTCATCACGGCGGCAATCTGGCCCATGGCATTGAATACGGGTGCCGACAGCGCATCGACCCCCGGCATCAGCAGGCCATGCACATGGTGCAGGCCGCGCGCGCGGATACCGGCCAGCACGGGTCCATAATCCGCAGGCGTTTGCCCCAGCGAAGCCAGCTCGCGGTCACGCAATTCTCGCGTTTCGCGTTCGGGCAGGTAGGCGGCGAAGACCAGCCCGGTCGAGGAACTCAGCAACGGCAATACCGAGCCGATCTGGGTCACCACGGTCACCGCACGCACCGCCGGCTCGATGCTCACCACGGTCGCTCCCTGGTTGCCCCACACCGCGATGAAGCAGCTTTCGTTGAGTTCGTCGCGCAACTGCGACAGCGGCAAGGCCGAGATTTTCAGCACATCGATGCTACCTAACGCGGCTAGCCCCACCCGCAAGGCCTCGCGTCCCAACCCATAGTGGTTGGTGGCTGCATCCTGCTCAGCGAAGCCGCTGGCGATCAGCGCCTGCAAATAGCGGTGCACCTTGCTTGCGGGCATCTGCACATGCTCGGCCAGACGCGACAACGACGTGGAAGGGGAGAGCTCGGCCAGGGCCTTGAGGATGTCGGTGCCGACTTCTGCCGAGCGGACCTTCTGCTTGCCGTTGTCGGCGGGGGGGCTGGCTTTGGCCATGGACTGGGGCTTCCGAAGTCTTCGAGTGGCGTCTTTATAGCTTGACGCCTTTCGGGGAGCAAATTACGTTATACGTAATCTGATTACGATAAAAACAATGCAGACGCGCTGCCTTCTCCCGCAGCCAGCTGCCAACAACGGCTCTGCACGAGCCCGGAGGCATCGATGAACAGTGACACGTCCCCCGACCTTCACTACTTGAGCGGCTTTGGCAACGAGTTTGCCAGTGAAGCGTTGCCTGGCGCATTGCCGGTGGGGCAGAACTCGCCGCAGAAAGCCCCTTACGGCCTGTACGCCGAACTGCTTTCCGGCACCGCCTTCACCATGGCCCGCAGCGAACTGCGTCGCACTTGGTTGTATCGCATTCGTCCCTCGGCACTGCACCCGCGCTTCGAGCGCCTCGAGCGCCAGCCACTGAACGGCCCGCTTGGTGCGAGCACTCCCAACCGCCTGCGTTGGAACCCACAGCCAATCCCCACCGAGGCCACCGATTTCATCGAAGGCTGGCTGCCAATGGTGGCCAACGCGTCGGCGGACAAACCCGCTGGCGTCAGCATCTATATCTACAGCGCCAACCGTTCCATGGAACGGGTGTTCTTCAATGCCGACGGCGAACTGCTGCTGGTGCCGGAGCAGGGACGGTTGCGCATCGCCACCGAGCTTGGGGTCATGGAAGTCGAGCCGCTGGAAATCGCGGTGATCCCGCGGGGCATGAAGTTCCGTGTCGAACTCCTCGACGGCCACGCCCGTGGTTACCTGGCAGAGAACCATGGGGCGCCGCTGCGCATTCCGGAGCTGGGGCCAATCGGTAGCAATGGCCTGGCCAACCCGCGTGATTTCTTGACGCCGGTCGCCCATTACGAAGAGTCCACCGGGCCGGTACAACTGGTGCAGAAGTTCCTCGGCGAGCACTGGGCCTGCGAGCTGCAGCACTCGCCGTTGGATGTGGTCGCCTGGCACGGCAGTCATGTGCCCTACAAGTATGACCTGCGCCGTTTCAATACCTTGGGCACGGTCAGCTTCGACCACCCGGACCCATCCATTTTCACCGTGCTGACATCACCGACCAGCGTCCACGGCATGGCCAACATGGACTTCGTGATCTTCCCGCCACGCTGGATGGTGGCCGAGAACACCTTCCGACCCCCATGGTTCCACCGCAACCTGATGAATGAGTTCATGGGCCTGATCCAAGGCGCCTACGACGCCAAGGCCGAAGGTTTCCTGCCTGGCGGCGCTTCGCTGCATGGCGTGATGAGCGCCCACGGGCCGGATGCCGAAACGTGCGAGAAAGCCATCGCCGCAGACCTTGCGCCGCACAAGATCGACAACACCATGGCTTTCATGTTCGAGACCAGCCAGGTGCTGCGCCCAAGCCGCCATGCCCTCGAATGCCCCCAATTGCAGGCCGACTACGATAGTTGCTGGGCAACCCTGCCGAGCACCTTCAACCCGAACCGGAGATAACCGATGAACCAGACCGCCATTGCCCGCAGCTGGGTAGAGCACGCCAACGGGCATAGCGACTTCCCGTTGCAGAACCTGCCATTGGGAATCTTCAGTCGTCCTGGTGAGGCACAGCGATGTGGCGTCGCCATTGGCGATGCCATCCTCGACCTGGAGGCGGTACTGGCCGCCGGCCTGTTCGAAGGGCAGGCCAAGACTGCGGTCGAGGCTACTCGGGGTGGGCAACTGAATGCCTTCTTCGCGCTGGGCCGCAGCGCCCGTGTCGCCCTGCGCGAGCGCCTGTTGGTGCTGCTGGGGGAGCACAGCGAGCATCAGGCTGCCCTCAAGGCCGCGCTGTATCCGGCCGGTGACTGCCAGCTGCACCTGCCAGCCAAAGTCGGCGATTACACCGATTTCTACGTCGGTATCGAGCACGCCAAAAATGTCGGCAAACTGTTCCGTCCCGACAACCCGTTGCTGCCCAACTACAAGTATGTGCCGATCGGCTATCACGGCCGGGCATCGACCCTGCGCCCCTCCGGTACCGAGGTGCGTCGTCCCAAGGGCCAGACGCTGCCGGCCGGGCAGAGCGAGCCGACCTTCGGCCCCTGCGCGCGGTTGGACTACGAGCTGGAGCTGGGCATCTGGATTGGCCAGGGCAATGACCTGGGCCAGGCGATCCCAGTGGGGGATGCCGCCGAGCGCGTGGCCGGCTACTGCCTGCTCAACGACTGGTCGGCGCGTGATATCCAGGCCTGGGAGTACCAGCCGCTGGGCCCGTTCCTGTCCAAGAGCTTCATCACCAGCATTTCGCCCTGGGTGGTGACCGCCGAGGCGTTGGAGCCTTTCCGTTGCGCCCAGCCAGCACGCCCTGAAGGCGACCCGCAACCGCTCTCGTACCTGCTGGACAAACGTGACCAGGCCAATGGCGCACTGGACATCGAGTTGGAGGTGCTGCTGCTCACCGAAGGCCTGCGCGAGCAAGGCCTGCCGGCCCACCGCCTGACCTTGAGCAACACCCGCAGCATGTACTGGACCGTGGCGCAGATGGTGGCTCATCACAGCGTCAACGGCTGCCAGCTACAACCGGGCGACTTGTTTGGCTCCGGGACGCTGTCCGGGGCCACGCCTGGCTCCTACGGCAGCCTGCTGGAGATCACCGAAGGTGGCAAGCAGCCGGTAGCCCTGGCCAGTGGCGAAGTGCGCAAGTTTCTCGAAGACGGCGACGAAATCATCCTGCGTGCCCGCTGCACGCGCGAGGGCTTCGCCAGCATCGGTTTCGGTGAATGCCGCGGCAAGATCGTAGCGGCCAATTGAGCGAGGGTCGGCACATGGAGCTGTATACCTACTACCGTTCCACCTCTTCCTTTCGGGTGCGTATCGCCCTGGCGCTCAAGGGCCTGGACTACCAGGCCCTGCCGGTGAACCTGCTCAAGGGTGAGCAGCTCGGTGCAGGTTATGCCGCCATCAACCCACAGGGCCGTGTGCCGGCCCTGCGCACCGATGGCGGTGATGTGCTGGTGCAGTCCCCTGCGATCATCGAGTACCTCGAAGAGGCGTATCCACAGCCTGCACTGCTGCCTGCGGGTACCGAGGACAGGGCCAGGGTGCGAGCTGTAGCGGCGATCATCGCCTGCGATGTCCATCCATTGCACAACGTCAGCGTGCTCAACCAGCTGCGGCAGCTGGGGCATGACGAGTCGCAGGTCAACCAGTGGATCGGCCACTGGATTGGCCAGGGGTTGGCGGCGATCGAACAACTGATCGGTGACGAGGGCTTCTGTTTCGGCGCTTCGCCAGGGTTGGCGGATGTGTACTTGATTCCACAGCTGTACGCGGCCGAGCGGTTCACTGTCGACCTGGGTGCCTACCCGCGTATCCGCCGAGTCGCGGCCCTTGCGCAGCGACACCCCGCCTTCGTGACGGCTCACCCATCCCGCCAGCCGGACACACCGGCTCAGTGAATCGACCGGTTTACCGCCGGTAGCTGGCCGATGCGCTCGGTCAGCTTCAGGCGCTGGATCGGATCGTCGGTCAGCAGCAAGGCATGCTCCAGGTCGAAGCGTTCGGCCTGGGGGCAATCCAGATGCTGGTAAAGCGAGGCCCGGGCCGTGTAGTCACTGGCCTGGACTGGCCCCAGTTGCATGACCCGCTCAGCATCGATCAACGCGGCCAGGTGGTTATCGTTGCTGATGTGCAATTGACGCAGGTTGCGCGACAGTCGCTGCAGCATCTGCGTCGGGCTTGCCACCCGCAGATGTTCGGCGGTCAGTGGCACATGCGGGCCGAACTGGCGGGCCAGCAGTTCGCGGCAATCCGCCGGGTACAGGCGCCGGCCGCCGCAGGGGTCGAGCAGGTGATCGGCACCGGGAACGCGCAGCAGGAAGTGCCCGGGAAAACCAACGCCCTCAAGGGGGATGGACAGCCGTTGCGCAAGCTCCAGGGCCAGTATGGCAAGGGTCAACGGTTGCCCGCGACGACGTTGCAGCACCTTGTCCATCAAGGCTGCCTGTGGGCGTAGCGGGTGGTATTCGTCCTGCTGGAAGCCAAGGGCATTGAGCTGACGCAACAGTGGCTGGGCCAGTTCACATAACGGCAGCATCGGCAGGTTGGCGCTGATCTCACGCTGCAGGTTGTGCACCGTGACAAGGCACGCGACCGGGTCGACATTTCGGTCGTGCTCGGCGGCGATCCAGAGGGCGGCTTCCAGCAGGGCGACCGGCTGGCGCTCCAGGCAGGTCTGGCAGGCTTGACGTGGGTTCATCGCGCTTCTCCACATACGCTTAACTATTAGCTTTGACGCCCTCGTTCGTCCAGTGGTCCGCCAAAGTGCCTTGGATGGGCTGCCTGCCTATACTCAAAGGAGCACCTCTTGGGGGAGCCAGTTGATGTTCGCGCTGATGCAAAGCACCCGCACCCAGTCAATGCACCTGTGGATCGACCCGACCACAGGGTTGAAGGCTGTGGTGGCGATTCACAGCGAACACCTGGGGCCGGCCATGGGGGGCTGTCGCTACCTGCCGTACGCCGATGACGAAAGCGCCATGACCGATGCCATTCGCCTGGCTCAAGGCATGAGCTACAAAGCGGCGCTGGCTGGCTTGTCGTTCGGTGGCGGCAAAGCGGTGATCATGCGCAACCCGCATGTGGAAAACCGAGCGGCGTTGTTCGAGGCCTTTGGCCGTTTTGTCGACACCTTGCAAGGTCGCTTCATAACCGCCGTGGACAGTGGCACCTCGACCCTGGACATGGACTGCATAGCCCAGAGCACGCCCCACGTCACCAGCACCACCGCCTCGGGTGACCCATCGCCGCATGCTGCGATGGGCGTGTTCGCCGGTATTCGCGCCACGTCCCAGGCTCGCCTGGGCAGTGGCAATCTGGAGGGCTTGCGGGTAGCGGTTCAGGGGTTGGGCAATGTGGGCTATGCCTTGGCCGAGCAACTGCATGCGGCCGGTGCGGAGTTGCTGGTGAGTGACCTGGACCCTGGCCGCGTACGCCTGGCGGTTGAGCAGTTCAACGCCCACCCGGTGACCAACGACGCCTTGATCAGCACCCCCTGCGACATCTTCGCTCCGTGCGGCGTGGGGCCGGTTCTCACCGGCCAGAGCGTGATGCAGCTGCGCTGCGCGGCGGTAGCGGGATCGGCGAACAACCAGCTCACCACATTGCAGGTGGCGGACCAGTTGGAGGCCCGCGGAATTCTTTATGCGCCCGACTACGTCATCAATGCTGGCGGGTTGATCTATGTGGCCCTCAAGCACCGTGGTGAAGACCTGACCACCATCACCGCGCATCTTGCGCGGATCCCCTCGCGCTTGACCGAGGTATTCGCCCACGCCCAGGCAGAAAAGCGCTCGCCAGCGCGGGTGGCGCAGATGCTGGCGGAACGGCTGTTGTACGGTTGAGAGGCGAAGGCTCATGCTCCTTCGCCTGCTGCGCGCCAGCCGCTATTCGCTCGGCTGAACCAGTTCGCCCAGGGCCGACGCGTTGCTCTTGAACGCAGTAGCGAACACTGCGCGGTTCTTGGCCATGAAGATGCCTGCGTCTTCGGCCTGTTTTTCACTCAGGTTGGCGACATTCTTCAGCAACACTTCGGTGAGCGCCTCGGCGAGTTCGAGCATTTGGTCATGCGCATCGGCGAGTTTGCGGTCCACGAAAAGGGTCTCCAGGTCTCGAGAGCTGCGGTAAAGGGTTTCAACAGCCATTGTTTGGCCTCTTCAGCGAAGGAGAAGGGAAGGTGCTAGGTGATATCTGTATATTCATACAGTATCGACGCTAATGCAATCCTGCATGCTGGCGAACTGGCATTTTTATAGCCCAGTTTGGCGTCGGCGGCCTCTCTCAGGTGTCTTGCGGCGTTCGGTCGCCTTCCAAGAGAGGGGGCCTGGCCCTTTAACTGCATGGCACAAGCGTCACAGGCGTGATGCATCATCCTTCATGTCGTATCGGGGAATGGACAATCGTGAACATCAAATGGGCTGAAAAACTGCGCAAGGGCCTGCACGGCTCGGCCGACTCGCTGGGCAATCTGTGCGTCGAGGCGTTCCACTACTTGGCGCTGTTCGGCATCGGCGCTATCACCGCCTATGCGGCAGTGATGACCTTCCTGGACATGCTGGGCAAAGGCGGCATCAGCGTGGATGACATCCTGCTGCTGTTCATCTACCTGGAGCTCGGGGCGATGGTGGGGATCTACTTCAAGACCAACCACATGCCGATCCGCTTCTTGCTGTATGTCGCCATCACCGCGTTGACCCGCCTGCTGATCGGTGACGTATCGCACCACAAGGCGCCGGACGAAGGGCTGCTGTACCTGTGCGGCGGTATCCTGTTGCTGGCGTTCTCGATTCTGGTGGTGCGCTACGCGTCGTACCGCTACCCGTCGACCAAGGTGCTGGACGCTAACGGCAAAGAATTGGAAGAGGGCAAATGAGGGGCTAGATAGTTAGCGCGGGTGTTAACGTCCCCGGCGGTTCAATGATGTCCGGCGTCGAGTCCTTGATCGCGACACAGGGTCGCGAGCTGCGTACGCCGAATGGAGAACCCCATGACGATTGAAGCTGAAAGCGTCCGCGCTTACCTGACCGAGGCCTTCCTGCCGCTGGGAATCGACCTGGATACGGTGTATGTCACCGAAATTGCCGATGTGATCGATTGCGATGTGGTCGTCTCGCGCAACCTGGTCGATGAAGTCTTGCACCATCTGCGTCGGGGTGAGGAGCCTACCTACGATCAGGGGTTGTTTGGCCTGTTCCACCAACCTGCCACTTTCGACCTTCGTTACCGTGTGCGCGGCCTGCATTTGCTGGACCTCGAAAAAGAGATCGGCAACATGCTGGGTCTTGGCTGACAGCCCACCCCTGCTTCAGTTAGCGACGCCCACGGCGGAGAAATTGCGCGGTTCGGGACGTGGGTCGCGGGTTAGCGCAGCAAGCACCTGCAACGGGTTCTGTCCCAACTCGATGGCCAGGCCCAGGCGAATGCTGTCGATGACACGCTGCAAGCGCACCGGGTCGTTGCGCTGGGCCTGGCTGATCAGGCGCTTGACGACCATGCCGCTATCGTCCGAAAGCGTCAGCATGATACTGCCGTCCAGGCGTTCGATGCTCAGGTTGACCCGGTAGTCGGGGGCGAAGGCGGCGCTGATCTGCTCGAAAGGGTTGTTCATGGTCAGGCTCTGCACGTGATGATTGCAGAAGTTGACCGGCAATCGCTGGCTTGGTTCAGGCGCGATGGCCGACGGAAACGAAAACGCCCGGCGCAAGGCCGGGCGTTGTTGTACATAGGGCTTGATCAGGCGTCAGGATCACTCAGTTCCAGTGCCCCGCGCTTGCTGCGTAATTTGCCGTAGAAGTGCTCCAGCGCATTGTTCAGCTTGCTGGCGGCGCCATCGACGGCCTGGTCCAGCGAGGTGGCGGTGTGGGTCACGGAAATCGGCTGATGGCCTTTCGGGCGAGCCTCCATCTGGCAGCGTTTGTCATGCGGTCCGGGCTTGGCGCCGTTCTCGTCGCGCAGGTGCACCTCGATGCGGGTGAGGTCGTCCTCGTAACGTTCGAGAGTGCTCTGCAGTGTGCTGCGGACCCACTCATTGAGCCGGATGTTGCCTTCGATATGGTTGCTGCTGTTGACCTGGATTTGCATGATTCAATCCTTATTCAGCTTGCTCGCATGGAGGCGTGCCTAGGCCATTGAGGCCCTTGGAATTTCTTCGCCTCTTGACCCTAAGGTCAGGCAACGGCGCGACGATTACAACCCCTTTTTGAAAATAAATTTCCTGTTGCAATTAGCCTGTTGCGGCTACTGCGCAAACAGACTTGCGGCAGTCAGGTCAGGAAAACCGCATTCCCGGCCTTTGCTTATGAGAATTGAAATCATTATTATTGAATGCGGCCTGGCCAGCTATGGCGGCAACTTCACGGCTATCTCAATGACCTGTTTCTGCCGCCCGGGGCGGGTGGCGCTGGCCCTATGAACCCATGAACGAATCAGACTCCGACAGCACAGGCGGGCGTGCACGTTTTCTGCAGGTATTCCTGGCCCAGCGCGCCCGCATGGAAGCGCTGGTCAGCCGGCGGATCGGTTGCCGCGCAACAGCCGCGGACCTGGTCCAGGAACTGTTCCTGCGCTTCTGGCGTCGGCCCGAGGTCAAGGTCGAGGCGCTCGACACTTATCTGCTGCGCTGCGCTGGCAACCTGGCCATCGACCATCTGCGCAGCGAAGGCAGCCGCGAGCGCGTTGCCGAAGCCTCGCTGCCGTTGGACGAAACGCCTGTCGCCCAGGCACCAGAGCAGGCGCTGGAGGTCGAGCACGACCTGCAATGCATCGAAGCTGCGCTGCGGGCGCTGCCCGAACGCACACGGCAGATCTTTCTGCTCAACCGCATTCATGGCTGCAAGTACGGTGAGATCGCCCAAGCCATGCAACTGTCCCAGAGCGCCGTTGAAAAGCATATGATGCGCGCCCTTGAAGCGTGCAAGGCGAGCGTCGCCGAGCCCGTGTCGTCCACACGCAGGCCAGGGAGCGCCCGTCGATGAGCCGCCGTCCGAATTCGATTTCCGCCGCCCAGTCCCAGGCAGCGTTGCACTGGCTCAGCCGCATCAATGAACGGCCAGAGGAAGCGAACGGCGCGGCGTTCAAGCGCTGGCTGCTGGCCGACCCCGCACACCGTGATGCCTATGCCGATGCCCAGGAACTCTGGCGGCTGAGCGCCGCACCGGCTGCCCGACTGGCGCAGGAGGAGCGTGCAGGCTTGCAGCAGTACCTGGACGCGATGGTAGCGACCCCGCGCAGGCGCCGCTGGTCGCGAATGGCAGGGCCCCTGGCTGCAGCGGCATGCCTGGTGTTGGCCTTGGGCACTGCCGGTGGTTGGCATCCAGGCAACTGGCTGCAAGACCTGCAGGCCGACTACAGCAGCACCGGGCGAGTGCGCCAGGTCAGCCTCGCCGACCAGTCGCAGGTCGTGCTGGATGCCGACAGTGCGATTGCCGTCGACTTCAGTCAGGGGGAGCGTCGCGTACGGCTGTTGCGCGGGGCCGCGTACTTCCAGGTGACCCACACCGGCGAGCCGTTCCTGGTAGAGGCGGCAGGTGGTGAAGTGCGCGTGCTGGGAACCCAGTTCGAAGTGCGCGAGCAGGGCGCCGGTGCCCAGGTCACCGTGCGCAGCGGTCGCGTGGCGGTGACGCCGGCTCAGGGCCGGGCTGCTCGTGAGTTGACTGCCAATCAGCAACTGGTCTATGCCGAGGGACGGCCAGGCGAGACCTTGAGTGTGGACAGCGAAACCCGCTTGGCTTGGCGCCAGGGCTGGCTCAATTACTACCAGGTGCCGTTGGCGCAAGTGGTCGAGGATCTGGGGCGTTATTACCCAGGCCGTATCCTGCTGCTCGATGAGCAGTTGGCTCAACGCAAGGTCAGTGGCAGTTTCCCGGTCCAGGACCCTTTGTTGGCGCTGGACTCACTGGGCAAGGTGCTGGGCTTCTCGCGTCAGACGGTCCTTGGGCGTCTGACTGTTGTTCGGTAAGTGTGCAAGCCCAGGGAGGAGCCGGCCTGCCGGCGATGCGGCCGACACAGGTAAAAAATGTTCAAAACAAGGTGAGGTAACGGAACCTGGCGTACGTGTAATGAGTGGAAGTGCGATTCATTCGCAGTAATAACCCTCTCACAGGTCAGCGTCCATGAAGTTCACCCCGCGTTGCATTCCTCTCTGCTTCGGCCTCGCGGCGCTTGGCGCCTTGCCCGTCGCCCCGCTGGTGCAGGCCGCCGAGCAGGTTCAGTTGTATGCCTTCGCTCAGCCCAGCCAACCTTTGGCTCAGGCAATCAACGCTTTCAGTCGCGCCACTGGCCAGAGCGTGGTTTATACCCTTGAACTGCCTGTTATTCAGGCGCTGGCACTCAACGGCAGCTTCAGTGCCGAGCAGGCATTGCAGCAGTTGCTAGGTAATTCCGGCCTGACCTGGCGGCGTGTCGATGCCCGTACCTTGACCCTCGAACCTATGGACACCTCGGGCGCGCTGAACCTGCAAGCCACCACGGTGACCTCGCAGATGGACACCCACAGCTACCAGCCACCAGCGGTAGCATCAATCATGCGTGGGCAAGGACCGACGCAGGACATACCCCAGGCTATCAACGTGGTTCCGGCGCAGGTCATTCGCGACCAGGCCCCACGCAACCTCGACGATGCGCTGACCAACGTCAGCGGCATCACCCAGGGCAACAATTTCGGCGGCACCGCCGACACCGTGATGAAGCGCGGCTTTGGCGACAACCGTGACGGTTCGATCATGCGCGATGGCATGCCCATCGTGCAGGGCCGAAGCCTCAATGCCAGCACCGAGCGGATCGAGGTGCTCAAAGGTCCGGCCTCGCTGCTGTATGGAATCCAGGACCCAGGTGGCGTCATCAACGTGGTCAGCAAGCGGCCACAATTGGAGCAGTACAACGCGCTGACCGTTCGAGGCTCCACCTATGGGAGCGGCAAGAACGGCAGTGGTGGCGGGTTCGACAGCACCGGCGCGTTGGGTGACAGTCAATTCGCCTACCGCCTGATCGTCGATCATGAAGACGAAGACTACTGGCGCAATTACGGCGTGCATCGCGAGTCTTTGGTCGCGCCGTCGCTGGCCTGGCTGGGCGAAGACACCCAAGTGGTACTGGCCTATGAGCACCGCGAGTTTCTCTACCCCTTCGACCGCGGAACCGCCTTCGGCAGCGATGGCCATCCGTTGAACATCCCAGCCACCCGGCGCCTGGACGAGCCGTTCAACGACATGCAAGGGCGCTCTGATCTCTACCGCCTGGAGGTCGACCACCAGCTGGCCTATGACTGGAAACTGCACGTCGGCTACAGCTTCAACCGCGAGACCTACGATGCCAGCCAAGTTCGCGTGACCGGCGTGAACGAAGCCAATGGCACCCTCAAACGCAGCATCGATGGCACCCACAACGCCATGAGCCGCGACCAGTTCGTCACGGTCAGCCTCAACGGCAATGTCGAACTGGCGGGCATGCAGCATGACCTGTTGCTCGGTGCCGACCACGAGGACCGCAAGATCTTTCGCGGCGACCTGATTCGCCAGAGCAGCCAGTCGACCTTCAGCTACCTCAACCCAGTCTATGGCCAGGAAGTGGAGGGCAGCACCGTGCGGGCCAGCGACAGCGACCAGACCGACAAGCTGCGTACCGATGCGCTGTTCTTCCAGGACGCGCTGCACCTGGACGACCATTGGATCCTGGTGGCCGGCGCGCGTTTCCAGCAGTACGACCAGTACGCCGGACGCGGTCGCCCGTTCAAGGCCAACACCGACACCAGCGGCCAGGCCTGGGTGCCGCATGCAGGCATCGTGTACAAAGTGGACGAGCAATTGTCGTTCTACGGCAGCTACAGCGAGTCGTTCAAGCCTAACTCGAGCATTGCCCCGTTGACCGGCGGGCTGGTACTGGACTCGTCCATTGCGCCGGAGGAGGGCAAGTCCTGGGAGATTGGCGCCAAGCTCGATGTGCCTGGCAAGCTCACCGGTACCCTGGCGCTGTTCGACATCACCAAGCGCAATGTGCTGGTGGCCAACTTCGATACCAGCAGTGGCGAAACCGTGTACAGCAACGCCGGCGAAGTCGGTTCGCGAGGCGTCGAACTCGATCTCACCGGCCAGTTGAGCGAGCGCTGGAGCCTGATCGGCAGCTATGCCTACACCGATGCAGAAGTCACCAAGGACCCGGAGCTCAAGGGCAATCGCCTGCAGAACGTGGCCAAGCACAGCGGCTCGTTGTCGGCGGTGTACGACTTCGGCAGTCTGTTCGGCGGCGACAACCTGCGCCTGGGGACAGGAGTGCGTTATGTGGGGGAGCGGGCAGGCAACGCGACCAACACCTTCGACTTGCCGTCCTACACCGTGGCCGATGCGTTCGCCAGTTACGAAACCAAGCTGGACGAGCACAAGGTACGCCTTCAGTTGAACGTGAAGAACCTGTTCGACAAGGTGTACTACAGCTCGGCCGTGAATCAGTACTTTGTCGCGATAGGCGATGCGCGGCAGGTGAGCTTGTCCAGCACGCTTGAGTTCTAGGAATGTGGGGCTGCAGTGCGGCCCCGATTTCACGTGTCGAAAGCCAAGCGGTATTCGCCGGGTGTTGCACCGAACGCCTGCTTGAACCGATTACTGAAATGGCTGGCACTGGCAAAACCGCACGACAAGGCAATCTCCCCGAGCGCCATCTCGCCCCGCCGCAACAGCTGGCAAGCCCGGTTCAGGCGCCGGGCCAGCAGGTACTGGTGCGGCGGTAGCCCGAAGCTGGTGCGGAACATGCGTGCAAAGTGATATTCGGAAAGGTTGCAGTACAGCGCCAGCTCGCTCAGGGTAATCGGCTGGTCCAGATGCGCTTCGATGTAGTCGGCCAGTTGCCGGCGCGCACTGGGCGCCAGCCCACCTTTCAAGCGCAACCCTTCGCGCAGGCCAACCTGACCGAGCACTGCATGGTCGACGATCTCATGGGCCAGGCTGCTGGCCAGCAGTCGTTCGCTGGGTTCGTCCCAGTTCAGGGTGATCAACTGGCGAAAGCGCCCGGCCTGCTGCGGGTCGTCCAGGAACGTCGCTTCCCGTAACTGCAGTTCGCGAGGTTCGCGGTCGAGCAGACGTATGCAGCCAAGGGCGAACTGCGTTTCGCTGACGTACAGGTGCGCCAGGCGTATCGAGCCATTGACCACCCAGTTCGACTCGTGGCCGGCGGGCATGATGCACAGCTTGTTCGGCGCGCCTTTGTCGTCCGGGCGCTGGCGCCGGAAAGTCCCTGTGCCGTCGGCGATGTAGCACGACAGCGTGTGGTGGCTCGGCGCCTGGTAGTCGCGGGCATCGTCGCGGTTGCTCCACAGCGCCGCTGCCAGCCCATCGCCCAGGTGCGCGCTCAGCTCCAGCCTGGCGTTGGGCGAGGCATGCATGGCGTTGAAGACTTGCAGCTGGGACAGTGGGGTCATGGGCGTTTCCTCTGGCAGCCATCGTACTGCGGTTGCAAGGCCGTGGCAGCTACCGGCGAAGCAAAAGCGCAAGTTTGTGCAAGCGCCAAAGGTCGACAGAAACAACACTGGTGTCTCATCCCCGGCAATACCGGGCTTCTCCAGGAGCCAGCTTGCCGGCGATAGGCCGCCAAGCGGCCTTAGCAAGCATGGACGAATACCCAAGGAGCCACCCATGAACCTGTCCTTGTATTTACTCACTGTGCTCATCTGGGGCACCACCTGGATCGCTCTCAAACTGCAGTTGGGCGTGGTCGCCATCCCGGTATCGATCGTCTACCGTTTCGCCTTGGCCGGCCTGATCCTGTTCGCCATCCTGCTGTTCACGCGCCGGCTGCAGCCGATGAACCGGCGTGGCCATCTGGTTTGCCTGGCGCAGGGTTTGTGCCTGTTCTGCGTCAACTTCATGTGCTTTCTCACGGCCAGCCAATGGGTCGCCAGTGGCCTGATTGCGGTGGTGTTCTCCACCGCCACCCTATGGAATGCGCTTAATGCACGGATCTTCTTTGGCCAGAAAATCGCCACTAATGTGCTGGCTGGCGGGGCGACGGGCTTACTCGGCCTGGGCCTTCTGTTCTGGCCTGAACTGTCCAGCCACACGGCCAGCCGCGAGACCTTGTATGGACTGGGCCTGGCCCTATTGGGCACCCTGTGCTTCTCGGCCGGCAACATGCTTTCCAGCCTGCAGCAGAAAGCGGGGCTCAAACCCATGACCACCAACGCCTGGGGCATGGTCTATGGCGCGTCGATGCTGGCGCTGTATTGCCTGGTCAGCGGTATTCCCTTCGCGATGGAATGGAACCTGCGCTACATCGGTTCGTTGCTGTACCTGGTGATTCCAGGTTCGGTGATCGGCTTCACCGCCTACCTGACCCTGGTAGGTCGCATGGGGCCTGAGCGAGCGGCCTATTGCACGGTGCTGTTCCCGCTGGTGGCGCTGAATGTGTCGGCGTTTGCCGAAGGCTACCAATGGACGGCCCCAGCGTTGCTGGGGCTCGTCGCGGTAATGGCGGGCAATGTGCTGGTGTTTCGCAAGCCGAAGGCTGGCGCCGGTATCCGCGGCTATTCCTTGAAAAAGGTGAGTGCATCAATCAAATAACCGGCCTCGATAGTGTTGAGACAACTGATATTTCTGCCAGTTGCGGGGGGGATTTCATCAATTTAATGTCACTCAGTACAGTCTTGCATATGGAGTGACACCATGTCGTATGGCGATCGCAGAAAAGCGTTGGCGCGCAAGGGGATTTCGACCTGGATGCCTTTGTATGACGCTAAAGTCAAGGGCGTTTTTACAAAGGATCTTAAAAAAGTTCGAACACGTGAAAGTGCCTGGCTTGCGCTTTGTTTCTTTGAAGTTGGTGAGCGTCTTGAAATAGCTAATGATCTGCTTGAAGGGGTATTGGCGCAGCAAGAACAATCCGATCGAAATAAAGCGAAGCGTTACAATTTCAAATGGTATTACGAGCAGGGCAGTGTCTCTGATTACAATGGCCTGTCTTTTGTTGGGCCTGTGTTGGCATATGTTTATACCACTCACAGAAAGGTGATCCGGCCCGATCTGGTTGGGCCACTGCACACTGCCTTGTGCAATGGCAAAATCTGCGTTCAACAGCTGTTTTTCGAACAGATACCTGTCACGTATACCAACGTCTACGTGAACCTTATTGCTTATCTGATTATGTTGGGTGACGAAGACAAAGCCGCGCCCTATGTCGAAAGGCTGTACCAGATGGTCCAGCAAGGGGGATCAACGAATACTGCTCCTGGGCCTATCTGGCTGTGCAGCTAAACGGTCTCCAGGCGGGGTATGCCCATTCGCAGAACCCCTCGCTCAAGGAAAAGCTCAGACAGCTCTTGGCGTTGCACTGGCTGGATGCAATCCACCATTACCACAGAAAAACGAGCATGCTCTCGTCGGTGGGCGCCAGGGTGAAAGATGCGTATGGTTTGAACACGTCATACGATGTTCAGTCGTTGATGTATCTGTACTTTGATGCGGTCCCCCTCGACACGATAGCCGAGCCGTCTGTCGAGTCGCTGATGAGTGATTATGAACCCGATGAGGAGATGGGGCAGATACTCAGAACCAAGACGAAGCTTGCCTATCAAGCTGCGTATGGCCGTGTAGATGTATCTGTCTACCAAACGGAGAATTTCTCCTTATCTACTCAAACCGGCAGGCGCAGCCAGTTTGCCTATACGGATGTTACCGAACCTCGGCGTAAGGTTGTCGTCGGGCATGAGTCGGAAGAACACGACATTCAGTTGGTGTATCATAATGAAAAAACAGGTCACCGTGGTATTCGGTTTCACACCTATGATATTGATACGGAGTTGGATGATTATAATCATCATTGGGTTAATTCCGTGCAGTATAAGAACAAGGCGATTGTGAGTTACAATTTTGATCCCGATGGAAATCAGGGTGGCGCATTGTATTCAGAAGCCTGCCTTGGGCATTTGAGTACGCTGGCACCTGGCGGCGATTTTGGTAACGTGAGAATTAATGGGGTTGCTTGGGATGGACGCGACATTGCCCTTTCAGAAGCTGATGTTATCGCTTTCATGGCCGGTGGCGCTTATGTAGGTATTCGCTTTCTGGCGACAGATGTAATCGCGTTGGAGCATCCTCTGTGCACACCTCAACAACCCATACTCCTGTCCACCGAAGCGCAACCCGGCAAGGCACTGCTGGTATGGTTGCGTAACTATGTTGCGCTCGTTGCCAACTCTCAACCGCTGACGGGTAACGATTATCGGCTTGGCTATGTCATTGAAATGGCAGACGCCGCAGACTTTGCGAGCATCACCGCGTTTGACAGCCATATGCAAACGCTAAGGGTAGAGCAGCATGTACTCGATGGTATTCAGGAAATCATGCTCCACAGTGGTGCCGATCAGTTGTATCTGAAAGAGGACCTGCGACTAAATATGCCACTTGTCCGTAGTAGTAATGGCGTGGCATTCGATAATCGCTTCACTCTTAAGTCACCCTATGTTTCTCTGGAACTGGGGAGCGATCTTGCAGACAGGCTGGTTGATACGAGCGGAGGGCTGCCTTGCAATGGAAGGCTTCCTGCTTTGCTCCAAGTCACTGCAGAGCAGATGATCATCGAAGCCCCCATGGCCTGTGAATCTTTCTTGGGGGGGTATGGGAAAGTCATCTTTACGACGCAGGCAGAACGAGGAAGTGCCGGAGCAATTGTTAGCATTCCCCATGACGGTCAATGGTATGTATGGGCGAGAGTCTTCTGGGTTGACACCCGTTCAAACTCATTCACCCTCCGTTTCAATAATGATCCCAACGCTCCTCGTACCGTGCTTACTGACGACAAATATGCCGAATTCCATTGGCTGAGGGCGCCAGCCGGCTACTTCCTCTCGCAAGGCAGGCATACGCTTCACGTGGATGGGCGAGAGGTTGGAGCCCGGCTGGACAGGGTCATCATTACGGATGACCAAACCTATCACCCAGCTCCAAGTTTAGTGTAGCGGTGCAGTACGATGACCTATGGGTTAATCCTTCCACACCTGCGGGTTCACCAGGTCCTGTGGCCGCTCACCCAGCAGCGCCGCGCGCAGGTTGTCCATCGCCCGCTTGGCCATGGCCTCGCGGGTTTCGGCGGTGGCCGAGCCGATGTGTGGCAGGGTCAGCGCGTTGGGCAACTTGAACAGCGGTGAGTCGCTCAGCGGCTCTTTCTCGTACACGTCCAGGCCGGCGCCGCGCAGGGTGCCGTTCTGCAGTGCCTCGACCAGCGCCGCTTCGTCGACCACCGGGCCACGGGCGATGTTGATCAGGAAGGCGCTCGGCTTCATCAGCTTCAGTTCGCGTGCACCGATCAGCTTGCGGGTGGCGTCGGACAGCGGCACCACGATGCAGACGAAGTCGGATTCGGCCAACAACTGCTCAAGGCTGCGGTACTGCGCGCCCAGTTCCTGCTCCAGCGCCGTCTTGCGGCTGTTGCCGGCATACAGCACCGACATGTTGAAACCGAAGCGGCCACGGCGGGCGATGGCCGCGCCAATGTTACCCAGGCCGACGATACCCAGGGTCTTGCCGTGCACATCGCTGCCGAAATGCGCCGGGCCGACGGTGGCTTGCCAGTTGCCGGCCTTGGTCCAGGCGTCGAGCTCGGCGGTGCGGCGGGCGCAGCCCATGATCAGCGAGAAGCCCAGGTCGGCGGTGCTTTCGGTCAGCACATCCGGGGTATTGGTCAGGGCGATGCCGCGCTCGTTGAAGTAGTCCAGGTCATAGTTGTCGTAGCCGACCGACACGCTGGAGACCACTTCCAGCTTGGCCGCGCCTTCAAGCTGGGCGCGGCCAAGCTTGCGACCGACGCCGATCAGACCATGGGCCCCGGGCAGGGCTTCGTTGAACTGGGCAGCGATGTCGCCGAGCTTAGGGTTCGGCTGGATCACGTTGAAGTCTTGCTGCAGGCGCTCGGCCATGGCCGGGGTGATACGGCTGAAGGCCAGGACGGTCTTTTTCATCGGGCTACTTCTCTGCAAGGCGGTAGGACAGTGGTGGCGGCTTCGCGGATGAACCGGATCGTTGCGAAGAGGCCGGTATTGGTTAGCAACCTACCATTGTCCACCGCCTTGGCGCAGCAGCTTTTTCAGTTGGCGATCTGCAGCTCGTGGGTTTTCAGGTCCGCTTCGTGGGCCGCGAGAATCTCTGGCAGGGAGTTACGCAAGTACTCCACCCAGGTCTTGATCTTCGCATCCAGGTACTGGCGAGAGGGGTAGATGGCATACAGGTTCAGCTCCTGCAGCCGGTACTCGGGCATCACCCGCACCAGGCTTCCGTCGCGCAGGCCGTCGATTGCCGAATAGATCGGCAACACGCCCATGCCCATGCCGCTGCGAATCGCGGTTTTCATCGCATCGGCCGAGTTCACCTGGAACGGCGAGGTGGAGATGTTGACCAGTTCCTGGCCTTCCGGACCATCGAACAGCCACTTTTCCAAGGGAATCACCGGGCTGACCATGCGCAGGCAGGCGTGCTTGAGCAGGTCGACCGGTTTGTGCGCGAAACCCTGCTTGGCCACGTATTCAGGCGAAGCACAGACAATGCTGTAGGTGATCCCCAGGCGCTGGGAAACGAACCCCGAGTCGGGCAGTTCGCTGGCCAGCACGATGGACACGTCGTAGCCCTCGTCGAGCAGGTCCGGTACGCGGTTGGCCATGGTCAGGTCGAAGGTGACGTCCGGGTGCGATTCGCGGTAGCGGGCAATGGCGTCGACCACGAAGTGCTGACCGACACCGGTCATGGAATGCACTTTCAGTTGCCCGGCCGGACGGGCGTGGGCATCGCTGGCTTCGGCTTCGGCTTCCTCCACGTAGGTGAGGATCTGTTCGCAGCGCATCAGGTAACGCTTGCCCGCCTCGGTCAGGGCGATACGCCGGGTGGTGCGGTTCAGCAGCCGGGTTTGCAGATGGGCTTCCAGATTGGATACCGCCCGCGAAACGTTCGCGGTGGTCGTATCGAGCTGCGCGGCGGCAGCCGTAAAGCTGCCCAGCTGAGCTACGCAACTGAAAGCACGCATGTTTTGCAGGGTGTCCATGGGTCACTCTCGATGTAGAGGACAAAATTGTGACACGAAGTAACGAAAATGTTCCTTCGACCAAAGCCGGATTATCGCCGTTTTGGTAACAAAGATTCGCAGGAATGTGCGCTTATCGCCAGTGCGGCTGCCCCCTAGAATTGCCCGGCCTCTCCACTTCTTCCTCGGG
Organism: Pseudomonas sp. NyZ480; assembly: GCF_029537255.1. Lineage (NCBI taxonomy): Bacteria > Pseudomonadati > Pseudomonadota > Gammaproteobacteria > Pseudomonadales > Pseudomonadaceae > Pseudomonas > Pseudomonas sp. NyZ480. The sequence goes on from NZ_CP120626.1 coordinate 908,182, forward strand.
AAATCGCAGCTGTGCCGCGTCGCATCATCGGAACGCTCCAGGCGTTCAGCGTCTGTGCCCTTAGTCTCGCCTTGAGCGGCTGTATTGGAACCTGGGGCATAGCCCCGAAAAGCAAAACCCTGCAAGCCAACACCCTGATCACCGATGCGGCCATTCGCGAAGCCGCAACCGATGCCCATTGGCCCGATCAACAGTGGTGGCACGCCTACCACGACCCGCAACTGGACCGTTGGGTCGCCCTGGCAGTGGCCGGCAGCCCGAGCATGGCCATGGCCGCCGCGCGAGTGCGTCAAGCCAAATCCATGGCGGGCGTGGTCGAGTCGGCAGAAAAGCTGCAGGCCAACGGCCAGGCGACGCTCAAGCGCCACAACTGGCCCGAGGACCAGTTCTACGGCCCCGGCGCGTTGTCGGGTGCCAACACCTGGGACAACAATGCCGCCATTGGCTTCAGCTACGCCCTCGATCTGTGGGGGCGCGAGCGCAATGCCACCGAGCAGGCCGTGGACCAGGCGCACATGAGCGTGGCCGAGGCGCGTCAGGCGCAGCTCGAGCTACAGAACAATGTGGTACGTGCCTATATTCAACTGAGCCTGCATTTCGCCCAGCGCGATATCGTCAAGGCCGAACTCGATCAGCAGGAGCAGATTCTGGCCCTGGCCCAGCGTCGTCTGGACGCCGGCATCGGTACCCATTTCGAAGTCAGCCAGGCCGAAGCGCCCCTGCCTGAAACGCACCGCCAGCTCGACAGCCTCAACGAAGAAATCGCCCTGACCCGCAACCAGTTGGCGGCATTGGCCGGCAAAGGCCCAGGGGAGGGTGCCAGCATCGAGCGACCCACCCTGACCCTGGGGGCCGACCTCAAGCTGCCATCGGCCTTGCCTGCCGAGCTGGTCGGGCAGCGCCCCGACGTGGTTGCCAGCCGCTGGCAAGTGGCGGCTCAGGCGCGGGGCATCGACGTCGCCCATGCCGGGTTCTTCCCCAATGTGGACCTGGTCGGTAGCCTCGGCTTCATGGCCACCGGCGGCGGCCCGCTGGAGTTTCTCACGGGACGCAAGTTCAACTACAACGTAGGCCCGGCCATCAGCCTGCCGATTTTCGACGGTGGTCGCCTGCGCTCCGAGCTGGGCGTCGCCTCGGCCGGTTACGACGTGGCCGTGGCGCGCTACAACCAGACGGTGATCGGCGCGCTGAAGAACATCTCCGACCAGTTGATCCGCCGCGAGTCGATGAAAGAGCAGTCGCACTTCGCCGCCGAGTCCGTGGCCGCCGCGCAGAAGACCTATGACATCGCCATGGTTGCCTTTCAGCGTGGCTTGACCGATTACCTCAACGTGCTCAACGCCCAGACCCTGCTGTTCCGTCAGCAACAGGTGCAACAGCAGGTGCAGGCTGCACGACTGGCCGCCCACGCCGAGCTGGTCACCGCGTTGGGCGGCGGCCTTGGGGCCGGTGAAGACGTACCGGACCAGGCGCGTCAGGCCGCGCCGAAAACCCCCGCCACGCTGGCCATCTTCGACAAGCCGGAACACGCTGAATGAGCACATCGAGCTTGCCCCTGCGCTGGCTGCAAAGCCTTGAGTGGCGTCGGGGTTTCTTTGCCTGGGCGCGTACCGATGGGGTGACCTGGGTCTACATCTTCAAGATCATCGCGGCTGCGCTCATCACCCTGTGGTTGGCCATGCGGTTGGAGTTGCCGCAACCGCGCACGGCAATGATCACTGTGTTCATCGTCATGCAGCCGCAGAGCGGTCATGTATTCGCCAAGAGCTTCTACCGGGTGCTCGGCACCTTGGCCGGCTCGGCGATGATGATCGCGCTCATTGCCCTGTTCCCACAGAACACCGAGTTGTTCCTGCCTTGCCTGGCGGTGTGGGTCGGCCTGTGCTCTGCCGGTGCCATGCGCTACCGGACCTTCCGCGCCTATGGGTTCGTGCTCGCCGGCTATACCGCGGCGATGATTGGCCTGCCGGTGCTCGAGCACCCAGACCAGGCCTTCATGGCCGCCGTGTGGCGGGTGCTGGAAATTTCGCTGGGCATCTTGGTGTCGACGCTGGTCAGTGCCGCCGTGTTGCCACAATCGGCCAGTGCTGCCATGCGTAACGCTCTCTACCAGCGCTTTGGCGTGTTCGCCGGGGTCGTGGTCGAGGCGCTGCGCGGCGAAAGTCAGCGTGACCGCTTCGAAGCCAGCAACGTGCGCTTCGTCGCCGAGGCCGTGGGCCTGGAAAGCCTGCGCAACGTCACCGCGTTCGAAGACCCGCACATGCGACGTCGCAGTGGCCGGCTGGTACGCATGAACAGCGAGTTCATGGCCATCACCACGCGCTTCAATGCCCTCAATCGCCTGCTCGAACGCTTGCGTGCACGCGGGCCGCTGCAGATCGTCAGTGCTATCGAACCCGGTATCGAGACCTTGGCCAAACTGCTCGACCCGTATGTGGGCCGGGCCTTGACCGATGCCGATGCCCTGCGCCTGGCCTTGGAGTTGGCGGCCTACAAGGAAGGTCTGCAGGCCCAGGTGCGCAGCCTGCGCGCCGACTACCTGCAAACCGAGCCCAGCGAGTCGGACCTGCTGGACTTCCACACTGCGTTCGAGTTGCTGTACCGGTTCGTCGACGAGATGTTCAGCTACGCCGAAACCCATGCCTCGCTGGCGGCCCACAACCATGCGCGTGAGCAGTGGGACGAGCCTTACGTGTCGCGCACTAACTGGCTGGTGTCGCTGGCCGCGGGCGTGCGTGCCTCGGCGGTGTTGCTGCTGTTGGGCAGCTATTGGTTGCTCAGTGACTGGCCTAGCGGCGCCATGATGACCTTGGTCGCCACGGTGACGGTGGGCCTGTCGGCGGCCTCGCCAAACCCTAAGCGCATGTCGTTCCAGATGGCCTGCGGCACGATGCTTGGGGCTTTCATCGGCTTCTACGAAACCTTCTTCGTCTTCCCCTGGATCGACGGCTTCCCGTTGCTGTGCGTGGTCCTGGCACCGGTCTTCGTGCTAGGCGCGTTCCTCGCATCGCGCCCGGCCTATGCTGGGTATGGACTGGGGCTGCTGGTGTTCTTCTCCATCGGGTCGGTGCCCAACAACCTCACCACCTACAACCCTTACAGCTTCATCAACGACTACATCGGCATGGTCATCGGTATGCTGGCCTGTGCGGCTGCGGGGGCGATCATCCTGCCGCCGAACAGCCGCTGGCTGTGGAGCCGCCTGGAGCAAGATTTGCGCGCGCAGGTGCTGTTCGCCATCGGCGGACGCCTGCGCGGTTTGGGCAGCGCCTTCGAAAGCCGAACCCGCGACCTGTTGCACCAGGCCTACGGCCTTGCCGCTGGCAAGCCCGAGGTGCAAAGCCAGTTGATGCGCTGGATGTTCGTGGTGCTGGAAATCGGCCACGCCATCATCGAACTGCGCAAGGAACAGGCCCGTGCTCCGGTGCATCCGGCCTATGCCGAATCGCAGCCTTGGCGCCAGGCTATCCGCGTGATGGGCCGGGCCCTGGCCCGGTTGTTCCTGCAACCTAGCGCCAGCAATCACGAACGTGCCCTGGTGGCGGTGGACCATGCCATCAGCCGTGTGCAGGCCACCGACGAACCCTTTGCCCGGCACTTCGACACTTCGGTGCTGCGCCGGGTGCAGAGCTATTTGCATTTCATCCGTACTTCCCTGCTCGACCCACAGTCGCCACTGGCCCCGGCGAAAGGATTGCACCATGCCCCGTGAGATCGCCTTCCATGGCGTTTACATGCCCACCATGACCCTGATGTTCCTGCTCGCCCTGGGCCTGGCCTGGGGTCTGGACCGGTTCATCGCCAGCCATGATGGCTATCGTTTTTTCTGGCATCCGGCGCTGCTGCGCCTGAGCCTGTTCGTCTGCTTGTTCGGCGCCATGGCGCTGTCTCTCTACTGGTGAGAATCCTTCGATGAAAAAGTTCTTCAGCTTGATCGCCACTCTGCTGGTGCTGGCCGCCGCCGTGGTGATCGGCCACCAGTTGTGGAAGCACTACATGACAACGCCGTGGACCCGTGACGGCCGCGTGCGTGCCGACATCATCAACGTCGCCGCCGACGTGCCCGGCTATGTAGTGGAGGTGCCGGTCAAGGACAACCAGCGGGTCAGGAAGGGAGACCTGTTGATCCAGATCGACCCTGAGCACTACCAACTGGCGGTCGACCAGGCCAAGGCCCTGGTCGCCTCGCGTAAGGCCACTTGGGAAATGCGCAAGGTCAACGCCAAGCGCCGTGCCGACATGGACAACCTGGTGATCTCCAAAGAGAACCGCGACGACGCCAGCAACATCGCCAATTCCGCGCTGGCCGACTACCAGCAGGCCCAGGCACAGTTGGCGGCCGCCGAACTGAACCTCAAGCGTACGCGCATCGTTGCGACGGTGGACGGGTATGTCACCAACCTGAACATTCACCGGGGCGACTATGCACGTACCGGAGAAGCGGTGATGGCAGTGGTCGATGAGAACTCGTTCTGGGTCTATGGCTTCTTCGAGGAGACCAAGCTGCCGCATGTGAAGGTTGGTGACCAGGCCGAGCTGGAGATGATGAGCGGCGAGCGCATCAAAGGGCATGTGGAGAGCATCGCCCGCGGTATCTACGACCGCGACAACCCACAAAGCCGCGAGCTGATCGCCGATGTGAATCCGACCTTCAACTGGGTGCGCCTGGCGCAGCGGGTGCCGGTGCGGATTCATATCGATGAAGTGCCGCAGGGGTATCTGCTGGCGGCGGGGACCACTTGTACGGTGGTGGTGAAGCCTGGGGAGAGGTGAGATGTTCTGGGGCCAGGCATGGGATTTGTGGCGGGTTTGAGATCGAGCGCCGCCCGCGCGGCGCATCGCGAGCAAGGCTCGCTCCTACGTCTGTTTAGGGCCAATTATGCGTGAGTGCATGGTGCGATACCGTGTCGTACAAACAAGGCGGTCGCGCGCGCCTGCCACTGGCGTTACTGGCCAGAAACAAACGTAGGAGCGAGCCTTGCTCGCGATGCGCCGCGCGGGCGGCGCTCGATCTCACTGACGCTACAACACTCACGGCGAACCCTCCGCAGCCCCCACCAAAACAGGCACCTGCACCCGATCAATCACCTTCGCGCTGATCGACGGATCCAGCAACCGCCCCAGCCGGGACAGGTGCCGGTGCCCCATGATGATCAATTCGCACTCCAATTCCTGGGTCTTGGCGACAATCGCCTCGACAGGCTGCCCGGCAACCATGCAGCCCCGGGCAGCAAAACCAGCTCCTTGCAAAGCCGCTACAGCCTCGGCCACCGCGCGGTCGCCCAAGCGCTGCTCTTCACAGGCAGCGGGGTATTGCTCCAGTTCTTCGGCGGTGTAAGGCGCGGGTGTGTCGTGCACGGCGAAAGTGGAGTCGATGGCCAGCAGGATATGCAGTTCATGTTCGCCTGGGCGGCAGTAGCGTTGGGCCAGGGCGAGCAGCCCGGTGGAAGCGGGGGAAGCGTCGATGGCGATGAGTACGGGGCTGGGCATGTGCGATCCTTGTGGGGGTGATGTGTTGCCGGCGATGGCGCCGGTACAGCCACTGCATTCCTTATGGCCCATCCGCACGCCGAGATAAATGCCCCATCATGCATGGCCGCATTGCGTCTGGTGCAATCGTCCGACCTGTTAACATGATGGCCCCCACAGCTGTCACGGAAAACGGTCATGCAACTCCCGGACATGAACCTGCTCGTCGCCCTCGACGCCCTGCTTGATGAAGGCAGCGTGGTCGGCGCGGCGCAACGCATGAACCTGAGCCCGGCGGCGATGAGCCGGACCCTGGGGCGGATTCGTGATGCGCTGGGCGATCCGATCCTGGTGCGTGCCGGCCGTGGTCTGGTGCCGACGCCCCGGGCACTGGCCCTGCGCGAGCAGGTCAGCCAGCTGGTGGAACAGGCCGGGCAGGTGTTTCGCAATGGCGACGATGTCGACCTGCCAAGCCTCGACCGGGCCTTCAACATTCGCACCAATGACCTGTTCATCGCCCTGTATGGCGCCCGTCTGCTGCACAAGATGCACGAGCAGGCGCCGCGCACCGTCTTGCGTTTCGTCCCGGAAAGCCCCGGGGGCGATGACGACAGCGTGCTACGTGATGGGCGCACTGACCTGATCATCAGCTCGACCGTGGACTTGGGTCCGGAAATCAAGGTACAGAGTCTGTTTCATACGCATTACGTTGGGCTGGCGCGCAGCGACCACCCGATTTTCCAGCAACCGATCACGCCGTTGAGCTTTGCCAGTTATCCACAGATCAGCGTGTCGCGGCGTGGCCGTGCCAATGGGCCGATCGACGTCGAACTGGCCAACTTCAAGGTGGAGCGGCGGGTGGCATTGATCACCCCCAGTTTCCACTCGGCGCTGTTCTCGCTGCCGGACTCGAACCTGATCCTGCCGATGCCGGCCAATATTCTCAGCAGTGTGGAGAGGCTGGGGTTGCCCCTGCGCTCGTTCGAAATTCCAGTGCCGCTGGAGCGGGTGAACGTGATGCAGGCGTGGCATCCGCGGTTTCACAACGACCCGGCGCACCGCTGGTTGCGGCAAACCCTCAAGGCTTGCTGCAACATCGACCCTTGATGCTCACGTCGCTCGCTTCGCAGGTAGCTCCGCGAAAGTACGCACTGCTCCACCGATTGCGTCTGACGCAACATAAAACTGCCAATAAGTCGATTTTCGTCAGCATTCGACTTTCATAGACTTCTCCAGCCCGAAATTTGTTGCTGGAGATGTCACCCCGTGAGTTCCCTGTCTGCGCCCGCCACCGCGATAGTCGCCGCCCCAGCGCCGGCCGCGCCCGTGCAGACGGCGTTCGGCCTGCGGGTGGTGGTTGGCCTGTTCGGTGTACTGCTGGCGGTGCTGTGTGCCGGTCTGAACGAGTCGGTGACCAAGATTTCCCTGGCCGATATTCGTGGCGCGATGGGCATCGGTGCCGACGAGGGCGCCTGGTTGCTGGCGGTCTACAGCGCGGCATCGGTTTCGGCCATGGCCTTCGCGCCGTGGTTGGCCACCACCTTCTCCTTGCGCCGCTTCACCATGACCGCGGTCGGCCTGTTCGCCGTGCTCGGTCTGCTCCAGCCGTTCGCCCCGAACCTGCACAGCCTGATGCTGTTGCGCATACTCCAGGGCTTCGCTTCCGGCGCGTTGCCACCGATGCTGATGAGCGTGGCGCTTCGCTTCCTGCCGCCGGGCATCAAGGTCTATGGTCTGGCGTGCTACGCACTGACCGCCACCTTCGGGCCCAATCTCGGCACGCCGCTGGCCGGGCTGTGGACCGAATATGTCGGTTGGCAGTGGGCGTTCTGGCAGATCATCCTGCCCTCGGCCGTGGCAATGTTCTGCGTCGGCTGGGGCCTGCCGCAGGACCCGCTGCGCCTGGAACGCTTCAAACAGTTCGACTGGCGTGGCGTGGTGCTGGGCTTGCCGGCGATCAGTTGCATCGTGCTGGGGCTGTCGTTGGGCGACCGTTGGGGGTGGTTCGATTCCCCGTTGATCTGCTGGCTGCTGGGCGGCGGCCTGCTGTTGCTGGTGCTGTTCATGTACAACGAATGGTCCGAGCCACTGCCGTTCTTCCAGTTGCGCATGTTGCAGCGGCGCAACCTGAGCTTCGCCCTGTTGACCCTGGCGGGTGTGCTGATCGTGCTCTCTGGTGTGGGCAGCATTCCATCGGCCTACCTTGCGCAGATCCAGGGTTATCGCCCTGCGCAGACCAGCCCGCTGATGATGCTGGTGGCCATGCCGCAACTGATCGCCCTGCCGCTGACGGCAGCGCTGTGCAATATCCGTGCGGTCGATTGTCGCTGGGTGCTGGGCATTGGATTGGCCATGCTGGCGATGTCCTGTGTCGGCAGTAGCCTGCTGACCTCCGAATGGATTCGCGGCGATTTCTACCCCTACTACCTGCTGCAGGTGTTCGGCCAGCCGATGGCGGTACTGCCGTTGCTGATGTTGTCCACCAACGGCATGACCCCGCAGGAAGGCCCCTTCGCCTCGAGCTGGTTCAACACCGTCAAAGGCCTCGCCGCCGTGATCGCCACAGGCCTGCTGGATGCGCTTGGCACCCTGCGTCGACATTTCCATTCCAACCACCTGGTGGACAGCCTGGGCAATGCCCCGCTGATCGACGACAACACCGCAGGCCTGGCCGGGCGCATTCACGAGCAGGCGCAGGTGCTGACCTGCGCTGACCTTTACCTGGTCATGGCCTGTATCGCCGTGGCGCTGATCTGCCTGATTCCTTTCGTGCCTACCCGGGTCTATCCACCGCGTGCGGTGGCCTGAACCCTGGATGAATTCGAGAACGCTGAAAATGAGCAACAACCGCAAGACTATCGTGATCGGCTCGGTGCTGGCCGTGGCTGTGCTGGCCGGCATCGTCGGCCCCTGGATGCTGGGCAGCGATCATCGTCAGAGCACCAATGACGCCTATGTGACCGCCGACTACACCGTGGTCGCCCCCAAGGTCGCAGGGTTCATCAAGGACGTACGGGTGGAAGACAACCAGCAGGTTCACGCTGGCCAACTGTTGGCGACCATCGATGACCGCGATTATCGAGCCGCACTCGATGCCGCCCAGGCGCAGTTGTTGGTGGCCAAGGCGCAGAGCGCCGATGCCCGCGCAACGCTCGATCGGCAGGCGGCCCTGATCGCTCAGGCTGAAGCGGCCGTCAAGGCCGCCCAGGCCGAGGCAGCTTTCGCCGACCATGAAGTCAATCGCTACAGTCGCCTCGCCGAACAGGGCGCCGGAACCGTGCAGAACGCCCAGCAGGCGCGCAGCCGGGTCGACCAGGCCCGTGCTCGCCTGGCCAATGCCCAGGCAGCGCTGGTGGCCACGCGCAAGCAGGTCGATGTTCTCACCGCCCAGGTCGCCAGTGCCGATGGCCAGCTCAAACGCGCCGAGGCAGGTCTGGAAAAAACCCAGCTGGATCTCTCCTACACCCGTATCACCGCCCCCGTCGACGGCATGGTGGGCGAGCGCGCGGTGCGGGTTGGCGCTTACGTCAATCCAGGCGCGCGGCTGCTGTCGGTGGTGCCGCTGGAGCGCGCCTACGTCGTGGGCAACTTCCAGGAGACCCAGCTGACCCATGTGCAGCCAGGGCAGCCGGTGAGCATCAGCGTCGATACCTTTTCCGGTGAAACCCTCAAAGGCCACGTCCAGAGCATTGCCCCGGCCACAGGCGTGACTTTCGCCGCTGTGAAACCTGACAACGCCACTGGCAACTTCACCAAGGTCGTGCAGCGTATTCCGGTGAAGATTGTGTTCGAAGATGGCCAGCCGCTGCTTGCCCGCCTGCGCGTGGGCATGTCGGTGGAGGCGACCATCGACACCCATGGCGACAAGTTCGAAGGCAAAGAGGTCAGTGCGCGATGAAACCGGCCTTGCGTTTGAGCCCCGTGTTGCTGGCTGTGGTGCTGGCCGGCTGCACCCTCGGGCCGGATTTCCAGCGTCCGGATAGCCAGGCGCCACAGAACTGGGCGTCATTGCAGGGTGACGCTGCTCCCAGCCAGCCGCAGGCCGAACCTATGGAATTACGCTGGTGGGATAGCTTTAACGACGCCCGCCTGAGTGCCTTGATCCAGAAAGTCGCCGAGCGCAACCTCGACCTGCAGATGGCCAGTGCTCGTCTTGTGCAAAGCCGTGCGCTGCGCAGTACGGTGGCCGCCGATGAAGCACCGTCTGTGGACGTCGACGCAGGCTACAGCCGCGCCCGTAACAGCGCCGAGGGGCTGAGCGACCCGTCCGGCAACGCCGGCAAGTCTGCGTTCAACCTGTGGCAGGGCGATTTGGTCGCGGGTTGGGAACTGGACCTGTGGGGTCGCGTACGCCGCCAGGTGGAGGCTGCCGATGCCACAGTCGAGGTGGCCGAGAACGACCGTCGCGCTGTGCTGCTGGCCCTACTGTCCGAAACGGCCGGCAACTACATCCAGCTACGTGCCGTGCAGCACACGTTGGCGGTGACCCAGGACAACCTGGAGGTGGCACGGCACAGCCTGAAACTGTCCGAGGACCGCCAGGCCGAAGGGGTGGCCACCCGACTCGACGTCGCCCAGGCCAGCGCCCAGGTGGCCTCGATCGAGGCACGCCTGCCTAGCCTCCAAGCCAGGCGCGATGACCTGATCAACGCCCTCAGCTTGCTGGCCGCCGAACCGCCACGCAGCTTGCAGGCCGAGTTGCTGGAGGGAGGTGAGCTGCCGACGCCGCGACAGAGGTTTGCCATTGGCCTGCCGTCAGAGTTGGCCGAGCGACGCCCGGATATCCGGCTTGCCGAAGCCCGCCTGCATGCCGCCACGGCCAGCATCGGTGTGGCCAAGGCCGACTTCTACCCGAGCATACGGCTGTCGGGCAGCATGGGTTTTCAGGCCATGCAACTGTCGGACTTCGGTAGTTGGGATTCGCGGCGTTTCGCCTTTGGTCCGCAATTGTCGCTGCCGATCTTCGAAGGCGGCAGGCTCAAGGGCACCTTGGAATTGCGCGAGGCGCAGCAACAGGAGGCCGCGCTGAACTACCGCAAGGTCGTGCTCGGTGCCTGGCATGAAATCGACGATGTACTGCGTCTGTACAACGCCAGCCAGTTGCGTCGCGACCACCTGGCCGAAGCGGTGCGGCAGAACCGCATCGCCCTGGAGACTGCCCAGCGTCAGTACGTGGAAGGGGCGGTGGACTTTCTCAATGTGTTGAGCGTGCAGGGTGCCCTGTTAGCCAGTGAAGAGCAGTGGATCGACAGTTCGGCTGCGGTTTCCCAAGCGTTGGTTGGCCTATACAAAGCCCTGGGTGGAGGGTGGCAGGCATTCGATATGCAGCCGCATAAAGCATGATGATTGGCGCCGCCGCTGCTTTGAGGGAGGGGCCCTGTGTCTTGGAAGGGCTGCACAGCAGCCCCCCATGACGGCATGGGCTCAAAGCGGACGCAAAAGCCCGAAGCGCTTGCGCAACACCCAGTCCAGCATGCGGCGCGGCAGCAGCCGGGCCATCAACGGTAGTGCCGTGCTGCCATTGCCCAATCGCACAACGGCGGGCACCTTGCGCTTGCCCGTCGCTGCTAGCACCCCTTTGGCGAACACCGCCGCAGGCGTTGGGCGGTCCTGCGATGCCCGGGCCCGTGCCTGAACCTGTTCGCGCAAAGGCCACCACGCCGAGTCCGCTGCCAGCACCTGATCGGCCTGGCGTTGGGCATTGCTGGCGAACTGCGAGGCAATCGCCCCTGGCTGCACCTCCATCACCTGAATGCCAAAGGGCGCCAACTCAAGGCGTAAGGCATCGCTCAGCGCGTTCACCGCGGCTTTCGAGGCGCAGTAGGCTCCCGCAAACGGGGTCACCAGCACGCCTGACACGCTGCCGATGTTCACCACCAGACCACGGGCGCGGCGTAGCAGCGGGAACAGCGCGCGCGTCACGCCGATCACCGCGAAGACATTGGTTTCGAATTGCTGGCGCAGGGCATCAACCCCACCGTCGAGCAGCGGCCCCATGGCGCCGTAGCCGGCATTGTTGATCAGCATGTCCAGTTGGCCATGACGGTCCTCCAACTCGTCAGCCAGTCGCTTCAGGGCCTCGCTGTCATTCACATCCAGTTCACGTGCGGCGAAACCGGCTGCGGCCAGCACCGCGACGTCTTCGGGCTTGCGGGCGGTGGCCCAGACTTCATAGCCAGCATCGCGGAAGGTATCGGCCAGGGCGCGGCCGATGCCGCTGGAACAACCGGTGATCAGGACGGTGGGCATGCTTGGGACCTGTTGTCAGTGAGTGGGTTATTTCCCGTGCCGCGTCTTCGCGGGTTACCCCGCCGAAGGGCCGGTAGAGGCGACGCATCAGTTGGCAAATGTACCTTGCAGGTGCTCGGCCCGGAATTCCAGGGTCTGTGGCCGGTACCCCGAGCGCAGCGGCGGAAGTGGCAAGCAGTCTTGCCACTGTGCCCCCGGCTGCAATTCGCCCGGTCCGCGGTAACGCGGTGCATTGTAGGTATTCTCGGCAAGGTTCACCGTATCGCCAGGGGCGTAGGCTGCCACGCGCCAACGCAGTTCGGTCAGCGGGACATCGTTGCCGTTTTTCATGGTCACCCGCAGTGCGCGGTCGGCGGGGCATTCTTGCGGTGCGTAGGTCAGGCGCAGGTCCAGGCGTGCCAACTGCGAGGTTTCACGGTTGTCCTGCCAGGCCACCCACAATGCCACCAGACCCAAGCCGCACACGGCGGCCATGGAAATCGGCAAGGCCTTGGCCGGGTAGCGCAGCAGCAGGACAAGCCAAGTGAGTATCAGAGCGGCGCCGATAAGCATCAGTCAGTGACCTTCAATGCACAGGTTCATCCATCCTAGCGGTAAATCGATCCAGCTTGAAGGACGCGACGCTGTCTACGGCACACCTGGCATTTCTGCCAGTTTCGAATGCCTCTCTGCGCTCGTAGCCTTTCTCCAAGGCGGCACGTTCTCACATGCAGCATCTACTTCATAACGCTTGCGCCGCCGCAGGAGACAAGAAAGTGAATTCAAGCAAGGAAAAAGTGGGGCAGTTGGTTGGACAAATGACTGCCGTGATCAGTGGACGCGATGCAAGGTTCAAGGCCAGCACGATCAACTATCTGCCAGGCAATGCGGTGTTCGCGATCGACGATGAAGCCATCGATAACGAGCCATTCATTTATATTCACCTGCCCGAAACGCCAGAGGTGAAAACCTACGATATCGAGCCTCTGGAAGCTGGCAAGGTTTGGGCGCACCTTGGCATCGAAGGCGCCGGTTACGCGCAGACCGGCAGGCTGGCCATCGAGGTGTTGGGAAGCTCGGGCGAGCCGAAGCAGGCAAGCTTCGACTTCAAGGGTGGCAACAGCTCGTTTTCGGTGAGCGATGGTCACTTTGAAATCGACAGTCAGGTGAGAACCCTGGCAGCGAAGGCTTCCGGGACCGCCACGGCACAGGTAAGCCCGGTCCTTGAAAGCAATGGTGGGTTCACGGCTGATCAAATCCGGCCACTCTACAACTCGGCAGGTGAACTGTCGGGCGTTCTGGTTAGCCAGCGAGAGGGGCTCAAGGGTGGCCTGGAGGATTTTGGCGCGTTTTTCCTGTTCACTGCTGACAGCGTCACCAATTACTTCGCCGTTGTTGACCGTGGGCTTTATGCGGGGCAGCCAAGTAGTGGCAACCCGCCGATCGGCAAGTTCGAATACAGACAGGGTCAAAGCCTGCTCATCGAATTCGAGTTTGAATTCACCAGGTCCGGCAAGAAGTACGTGCTGAATAGCGGGCGAGTCGAGCTCGATCTGCGTCCCAAGTAACGCCGCATTGAAAAAGCCCCGTGGTCGTCCAAGGCCACGGGGCTTTCTTTACGTCCGCTATTTACTGCGCGATGGTCTTCACCGAAATGCCGCGCTCGATGGGTGTGGATGTACGCCCATACACGTCTTCGAATCGCTCGATGTCATCCTCGCCCAGGTAGCTGCCAGACTGAACCTCGATGATCTCCAGTGGGATCTTGCCCGGGTTGCGCAGGCGGTGGACCGAGGCGATCGGGATGTAGGTCGATTGGTTCTCGGTAAGCAGGAACACATTCTCGTCACACGTCACTTCGGCGGTGCCGGACACCACGATCCAGTGCTCGGCGCGGTGGTGGTGCATCTGCAGCGACAGGCTGGCGCCCGGCTTGACGGTGATGTGCTTGACCTGGAATCGCCCGCCCATGTCCACCGAGTCGTACGAGCCCCACGGGCGATACACTTCCAGGTGGTTCTGGGTTTCGCTGCGGCCTTGCTCGTCGAGCGTCTTGACCATCTGCTTGACGCCCTGGACCTTGTCCTTGTGGGCGATCATCATCGCGTCCTTGGTCTCGACCACCACGATGTTCTCCAGGCCAATCACCGACACCAGCTTGCCGTTGCCATGGATCATGCAGTTGCGGCTGTCCTGCACCACCACATCACCCTTGGTGACGTTGCCGTCGGCGTCCTTTTCGTGCACGTCCCACAGCGACGACCAGCAGCCCACATCGCTCCAACCGGCGGACATCGGCACCACGCAGGCGCGCTGGGTCTTTTCCATCACGGCGTAGTCGATGGAGTTGTCCGGGCAGCAGGCGAAGGTGGCTTCGTCGATGCTCAACACGTCGCCGTCTTCAGCGCTGCGCTCCAAGGCCAGTACGCAGGTGTCGTAGATGTCGGCGTCATGTTTCTTCAGCTCTTCGAGGAAGCGGCTGGCGCGGAACAGGAACATCCCGCTGTTCCAGAAGTAACCACCGGCCTGAACGAATTCGGCGGCGCGTTTTTCATCGGGCTTTTCGACGAACTGCGCAACCCGCGCCACGCCCTCAGGCAGCAGGGCATCCTGGCTGGAGCGGATGTAGCCGTAGCCGGTTTCAGGCTTGGTGGCCGGCACGCCGAACAGCACCATCTCGCCACGTTCAGCAGCCACGGTGGCCAGGGCCAGGGCGCGTTGCAGTGCCTTCTGGTCCTCGATCACATGGTCGGCCGGCAGCACCAGCATCAGCTCGTCGCGGCCTTCGTTGACCAGCTTCATGGCCGCCATGGCTACCGCTGGGGCGGTGTTGCGACCGAACGGCTCCATCAGGATGCCTTGGGTCTGCAGCTTCAGCGCGGCGAGTTGTTCCTGAACGATGAACTTGTGGTCCTTGTTGCAGACCACGATAGGCGCGTCCATGCCTTCGAACACCAGGCGCTCCAGGGTTTGCTGGAACAGGGTGTGTTCACCGGTCAGGGCCAGGAACTGCTTGGGGAACTGCTTGCGCGACAGAGGCCACAGACGGGAACCGCTACCACCAGAAAGAATTACCGGGATCATCATGTTTCTCCAATAGTCGTTTAGAGGCAGGGGGATCAGTTGCTAGCCACGGGGCGAGTTACCCACACCGGCGACAAGCTGTTGCCGGAACCCGTTACGTACAGCACTGCGGCTTCGCCGCGCTCCAGAGCGACCGGCTTGAGGTCGCTGACTTTCTTGTCGCCTTCGAACAAGGCCAGGTTGACCTTGACCGGATTGATTTCACGTTCGCCACGGCCCTTGGCGGTTACCGAATCCACCACGGCAGTCTTGCCATCGGCGGTTTTCAGGGTCAGGGTCTGGTCGCTGAGGTTCTGGACCCGGACAAGTGCTTTCTGCTTGTTCTTGAACGGCGGTTCTTCGATCAACTGCGGGTTGCCGCCGGCGTTGTTGACCAGGGTGTAGTACTTGTCGGCGGCCAGTTTGACCGGGACGCTCTTGCCGCCGACCTGGGCGGTGTAGTCACCCCCCGGCAGGAAGCTGAAGTCGCTGCTGGCCTGGGCGCCGACCTGCTTGATCTGGGTGTTGCCGACAGTGGCGGCGGTGGGTGCGCTGGAGGCGTTGTACAGGCGCACGAAGGTCGAACCCTTCGGTGCGGTTGGGCCGTACAGCGCAGCGTCGGCGCCGGCGAAGGCTTGCATCGAAGCCAGGGAAAGGCCTGCCGCGAGGGTGAGGGCTTTGGCAATGGAAGTCTTGGTAGTCATGTGCGTGTTCCTCTCTATCAGTGGTTCGTCCGGGAGGACGACAAGGCCAGGTTTTCTTCGGATTTACGTGCGCTCTTGAGCTGTGCGATCCAGTTCGGGTCGAAGCTGCTGAGGTCGTTCTTCATTGGCAGATATCGTTCTGGGAATTCCCACACCACTACTTGTGGCGCGGCATTTTTGAAGGCATCGCTTTGCAGGTACTTGAGCATCGGCAACACCGGGCCATGGCCGTCTTCGGCGTAGTTGGCCACGTCGCTGCGCAGGGCTTGCTGCAGGGCACCGAGGAAGTTCCAATGCGGGTTTGCGCTGTAGCTGGTCCCCACCAGGGCCACTGGAATCCGGGTGTCGGCGAACAGTGCGTCGTCGGCCTCGCCCTCGGTTTGCGCAGGGCGCGTGGTGCGCTGCTGCAGGTTGTCGGGGGTCGGCAGCAGGTTGCTGAAGAGTGGGTCCAGCGGCAGGAAGTTGGTCAGGTCGCCCTTGTACGGTGCGCTGTTGCCAGCCTCGGTGATGAACGTCTGCGGCTCGCCATTGAGCAGGTTCTGACGGCCAACGGCTTCGGCCAGGGCCTGTGCGACGACTTCGGCGCCCATGGGCGTCCAATGGGTGTCGGTACGCAGGAACACCTGGCCACGGGCCTTGGCCTGTTCCAGGGCCGCCTGCAGGTCGGGAGCGAACACGTTGGCCTGGCGGGCCTGGGCATGGAAGCGGTTGTACAGGTCATCGTGCAGGCTGGCCGGTTGTTCCTTGCCCAGGTACTCCGAGTAGATCCGCGCCTTGGCTGGGACGATTGCCAACACCAGTTGCACGTTGTGGCGCTTGAGGGTTTCGCTCACGCCACGGATGAGGGCGAGGTTTTCCTGCATCAACTGTTCGGCGCCGGCAGTCGGCTTGAACTCTTCGTCACTGAACAGCCACTGGTCGCGCCCCAGGACCACGCCCGGGCGGCCTTCGTTGAACAACTTGAAGTCCAGCGCCGCCCAGACGTTGGTGCCCAGGCGCTTGATCGGGAACTGCTCGTCGTAATGGGTCTCGGCAGCCTTGGCCAGCTTGCCGTCGAGCATGGTCATCTGCTCGGTGCGCTGGAAGCTTTGCAGGCCACCGGTGGACCACACGCCCATGCCCACCAGCAGACCGAGGAACGACAGGGAGTAAGTGATGCGTAATGTCCGGGTCATGGTCATCAGCCTCAGAACTGGAAGTAGAGGAACGGCGAGTAGCTCTGCGCCGAGAGCTTGAGGATCGAAGCCACGAACAGCAGCAGGATCAGGGCGCGGGACATTACCCGGGTCCAGTCCAGGCCGATCGAGCCATCGGCATTGACCTGCACCGGGCTTGCCACGGGGCTCGGCTTGGCATTGCGGTAGAAGTCGCGCAGGCCGAAGAACGCCAGGGTGATGTAGGCGATGACCAGCGTGGCCACCTGCAGGCCAGTGAGCTGGGCGCGATTGAGTTCGGACAGCTGCCACTGGCCGAAGCTGAACATGGCGCCATACATGCGACCGGCCACTTCCAGGTTCTCGGCGCGGAAGATCACCCAGCCGACCACTACCAGCAGGAAGGTGAAGGCCCATTTGACCGGGTTGAAGCGTTGCGGATTGGTGTCGATGCCCAATGCACGCTCGATGGCCAGCCACATGCCGTGCCAGGCGCCCCAGATGATGTAGGTGAAGTTGGCGCCGTGCCACAGGCCGCCCAGCAGCATGGTCAGGAACAGGTTGCGGTAGGTATTGAAGGTGCCTTTGCGGTTACCGCCCAGGGTGATGTACAGGTAGTCCCGCAGCCAGGTCGATAGGCTGATGTGCCAGCGGCGCCAGAACTCGGTGATCGACTGGCTGATGTAGGGCTGCTTGAAGTTCTCCATGAAGCGGAAGCCCATCATCAGACCCAGGCCGATGGCCATGTCGCTGTAGCCGGAGAAGTCGAAGTACAGCTGCGCGGTATAGGCCAGGGCGCCGAGCCAGGCGTCGCCAGTGGTGGGGTTCTGCAGGGCGAAGCAGTGATCGGCGACCACCGCCAGGGTGTCGGCGATGAACACTTTCTTGATGAAGCCCTGCATGAAGCGGGTGCAGCCTTCGGAGAACTTGTCCAGTGTGTGGGTGCGGTTATTGAACTGGTCGACCAGATCCTTGAAGCGCAGCACGGGGCCTGCGATCAGGTGCGGGAAGATGGCCACGAACGCCGCGAAATCGATCAGGTTGCGGGTGGCCGGGGTGTCGCCGCGATACACGTCGATGATGTAGCTGATCGACTCGAAGATATAGAACGAGATACCGATCGGCAGCAGCACGTGGGTGAGGATGAACGGCTCCAGGCCAAACGAGGTGATGATCGCGTTCAGGCTGTCGACGCCGAAATTGGCGTACTTGAAGTAGCCCAGGATCGCCAGGTCCACGCCTACGCCAAGCAGCAGCCAACGTTGGGCCGGCTTGGTGCGCACGCCCGCGGCACCGACTTTCAGGCCGATCCAGTAGTTCCACAGGGTGACCCCGGCGAACAGGGCGAGGAAGTCCACCCGCCACCAGGCGTAGAAGATGTAGCTGGCAACCAGCAGCAGCAGGTTGCGATAGCGTTGCCCGCTCAAGTAGTACAAGCCGAGGAAGACCGGCAAGAACAGGAACAGGAACACGTTGGACGAGAAGACCATCCCGGTTCTCCTTTTTGTTCACAGCATCCAGGGCAAAGCGCCCCCCAAACCCCCCACTCGAAAAGTGGGAGATACCTAGTCCCTTGCAGGAGCGGATTCATCCGCGATTGCGATGGTCATGGCAGCGGTTGTGAGCCTGCCGACGCCAGCGCGGATGAATCCGCTCCTGCAGGGCCTTTGCGTTACTTCTTGCGCGCTGCGCTCGGGTCGTAGACCCGGGTCAGGTTGCCACCCAGCCGGAAGCTGTCGAATGGCTGCATGTCGCGCTTGCGCTCAAGGGTGTCGGCGTTGCACGCATACAGCTGGCACCAGGGCTCCAGCCAGGCGTACTTGTTGTCGATCTTGAGGTCGTCCATGTCCTGCTTCTCGCCATTGCGGGTCTTGAACGCACTCGGATCCCTGGCCCCGGCCAGCACTTTCTGCCCCAGGCGCTGCAGGGCGTTGTTGTTCTCGCCACGCAGGTCCACGCCATTGGCCTGGGCGAAGCTGGCGATCATCGCCAGGGGGGGCAGGGCATAGTTGTGGTAGGCCAGGGCGCGCTGCTTGCGCTTGAGCTCGTTTGGCAGGAAGCCCTGGGCATCGACCTGGTTGGCGCCGACCTTGTATTCCTTCACCGCCCAGTCGAACAGGTCACGGCGGTCGGTGGCCACGGCGGTAGCCATGACCGACCAGGCCGCCCAATAGCTGTGGTTGTTGATCTTCTGCAGGGGCAAGTTGCTCCAGTCGCGTACGGTCTGCTCGGCCAGGCGGGCGAACCACTTCTCGATCAGTTCGGCCTGGGCCTGGTGCGCCGCCAGTGGTTGCGAGTTAGAGAACTTAAGGCGCAGCCAAGACCCGCTCATGCTGCCCAGTGCCCATTTGCGCATGGACTTGCCGGTGTGGTTGTAGTTGGTCGACATCAGGGCATCGGCCCGTGCCCAGGTGCTCAGCCAGTTCAGCGTGCAGTCGAGCTGCGCGGGCCGACCGTCTCGCATGTACTGGTTGACCATCTTGGCCACGCCACGCTCCAGGGTGGTGATTTCCTTGGTGGAGTCGCGGAAGGCCTGTTCCGAGTCCAGGTTCAAGGTTGCCCGGGCACTGTCCGAGCCCTCGTACTTGCTGCGAAACTGCAACGCGCCGGTATAGGGTCTGGGCGGTGCCGCGCAACGGAAATTGCCGTCGCTGGTCTTGAGTTTCTCGATGCCTTCGTAATAGCCCTGGGGCGGTACCAGCGCGGCATGCGCGGCGCCGCCGAACAGCGCCAGGGCAAGAAGTGCGGGTGCGGTGGTTCTGCTGAGCTTGGTCATGTTCGCCTCACTGGCCAGCTTGCGCGGTGTGCATAGGGCTGGCGAAGTTGTTGCGTTTGCAAAGCTTGGCTTCGACTTTGCGGGTGCCGTCCTCAGGCCCCTGGACCTCGACGGCCAACAGGTTCTGGCTGGCCCAGTCTTCGTCTTCGCGCATCTGGAAAACGAAGCGACCGTCGGTTTCGGAGGTGTCCGGCTTCTCGATCTTGATGTCTTCGTGGCGGCCATTGAGGTACCACAGGGTGGCCTGCAGGGTCTTGACCGAGGTGTCCTCGAACTTGAAGTCCATCTGCAGGTTGCGGTTGATCAGGTCTTTGATCACGCCGCCCTTGCCGTTGACCATCAGCTCGTTCTTGCCGGGCTTGAGTTCGGCGCTGGCGCTCATCAGCGCAGGACGCGCGTCGCAGCCATCGTCGAGCAAGGCGAGGATCTGGCGCCAGATGGTTTCCTGGTCGAGGCGATACAGCGGAGAGAACTCCCAGATCAGGATCTTCGGCGGGTGCTTCTGGAACTCTTCGCTGCCCAGGTACTGGATCATCGAGCCTTCCAAACCGCCGCCTGGGAAGGCGACGTTGAGCACATCGGCGCCGATGTACTGTTGCAGGAACCCGGAGAAGTTGTAGTTCTTGCCGCTGTGGCTGGTGCCGACCAGGGTGATCTGGGCATTACCGCTGTCACCGAACAGGTCGTCGCCGCCGCTCGAACCCTTCGGTTCGGTGGCGAACTGGTCCATGTACTGCACGGCGTAGCTGGTGCCACAAAGCTGGCCTGCAACGTTATGCAGCGTACCGGTCTTACCCATGCGGCCCGACTTGTGGGTTTCGAATTCCTTGCGTGGAATGCCTTCGAACGCCGGCATCTTGTGCACGGTCTCGGCCACGATCTTCGCTGCGCGCTCGGCGCCGTAGGGCGTCCAGTGCTGGTCGCCGCGGAAGTAGAAGTCCTTGCCCTGGTCGGCTGCGGCCAACTGCTCGTTGGTTAGCGGCGAGAGGTCGGGTACGTTGTAGCCCATCTTGGCAAAGCGCTGCAGCATGGCCTGGTAGTTGCTCAGGGCCTTCTGATAGTTGAAGGCGGCTTTTTCTTCAGGCTTGAGCATGTTGCGGTTCACCAGGCCGCGGGTCGGCTGGTACACCACGACCAACTCCACGCCGCGCTTCTTGAAGGCGTCGTGCACTTGCTGAAGGCGTTTGTAGCCAGACGGTGTGGTGTCGAACTCGGTACGCAGGTCTTCGCGGGTCCGGAACAGCCAGTCGCCCTGGGCTTGCACCAGGGTGGTGAAGTTCTGCTGGTAACGCGTGGTGTAGCGGCTGGGGTCATGCGCCTCGGGGCACAGTTGGCAGCACGGCTCGGCGGTGAAGGTCGGTGCCTTCACGTCGTCGGCGCGCACGCCCTGGCTAATGGCCAGGAGGGCAGCGGACAGACCGAGCAGTTTCATCAGATGTGGGGTCATGGTCGGGCTTCCTTAGTCGATCATTTCGGTCTGGCGTTCGACCGGGTCGATCAGCACAGCCTTCTGCTGGCGCACCAGCAGGTCGAGGATTTCGTCCTGGCGCTCGCCGAGGATGCCGTTGAGGCTGATGCCGTTGGCCTTGCGCGGGGCGAGCATCGAGACCTTGTACAACTCCACCGAAAGGGGCGAGTCGATCGACAGCGGCCCCGAGCCGTTGGCCGCCAGCTCACCGCCGACCACGATCAGCGAGACCTTGGTGTCGAACGGGTCGAGGGCGATGTCACGGTCGGTATCCGACAGATCCTTGATGTGCCCGTAGACGCCCACCAGGCCGTTGGCCATGGCGACGTTTTCGTACAGACGAATGTTCACGCTGTTGCGCACGCGGATGCCGTGGCGACGGTTGTTGATCAGCTTGTTGCCCCAGATCAGGTTGTCGCCGCTTTCGTACAGGGTGATGCCGTCGGTGTGGTTGCGGTAGATCTCGTTGTAGGCGATCAGGTTGTTGACGCTGTTACGGTCGATCACCACACCCGAGAGCTTGTTGTCGTAGCTCTTGTTGTTGATGATCCAGCTGTCGTTGACCTCACGCGAGACGATGATCCCGTGCTTTTTCTTGGTGCCGTAGACAGTGTTGCCGGCGATGATCAGGCGGTGCGAACGGTCGTGCGGGTCGATGCCGTAGACGATGTTGTCGCGGTAGACGCTGTCCTTGACCACGAAGTCCTGGGTTTCGTAGCAGTAGAAGCCGTACCACATGTCGCTGAACTCCGAACCGATGATCCAGCCGGTCGGTTCAGGGCGGCCCATGCGCTTGGCCATGTTCGGGGTGTACTGCGAGATGCTCACACCGTAGGACTTGGACTTGGCATAGCCGAAGCTGGCCATCTTGGTGTTGACGATGTAGGTCTCGGTGCCGCCCCAGGACAGCAGGAACGGGCGGAATTCGCTGGGCGAGCGGAAACTGGCCGGGCCGTTGTCCTTTTCGCGCCAGCCGGTCACCTGGGTGTCGGTGACGAACAGCTTGCCGTCGTTGACCAGGAACGAACCGCCTTCCTGGGACAGGCGCAACTGCTTGACCTTGCCGTCGATCTCGAGGATGCCCTTCTGCCCGACCACGATCGGCAAGCGTGCCAGGTACACACCAGGCTCGACCTCGCTCAGGTACTGCTTGGGTACTTTCTTGCTCAGTTCGACCAGGTCGACATGGCCGTTGTCGACGAAGATCGCCTGGGGAATGCCATGCTGGCGCTGCACCCACTCGGCGGCTTTGTTGTCACCGCCGATGAACTCCTTGAGCGATTCTTCCTGCAGCATGCGGCGTACGCTGACGGTGCCCTTGTGGCTGCGGTCGATCTTCTTCTGCACGGCCTCTGCGGTGTAGCCGGACAGGTCGGGCAGCTTGGGTGGGTCCATGTGCAGTGGCTCGACCGGTGCACTGGACACGGTGTAGGTCTTGGCCTGCTGCAGTTCCTTGGCCTTGTTGGCGGGGTTGTCCGCGAACGCAAGGCCCGAGGCCAGCAGCAAAGCGCTGGCCAGGAGGCTGTGGCGAAGGTTCGGGTGAAGGGTCATGTGGTTCCTCTCCCGGCTCAATAGCGCCAGATCACGTCGACGAAGGCGCGGTGCATGTACGAGTCCGCTTCCTGGCCATAGGCGTCGCCCGGCTTGAACACACCGGCACGCAGACGTACCAGGGCCGAAGGTTCGTCGATGGCCTGGCTCATCGACGCCGGCAGCAGGCCTTGCTTGAAGTACTTGGTGACGACCACGTCCATCTCCTGGCCCAGGTCTTTCTCGCCATTGACCAGTGGGCGGTTCACGCCGTTGTCGTTGACCACGGCGTTGATGCCGCTGGAGCCGATGTTCTGTTGGTCATCGACACGCCAGAACTTGTGGTAGATGAAGCTTGCGTCGTAGTCGTCGCGCAGTTGCCAGGAGGCGAACAGGGTGGCCGCCTGCAGGTTGCCCAGCTCGCCACGGAACGCCTCGCCGAAGCGGTGGACGCGCGAACGGGTGCCGGTGAAGTTGGACCGGTTGCTTTCAAGGCCGGTCTGCTCGAAGTTGTTCGAGCCGTCGCTGCCGCCACCGCCGCTGCCACGGGCATAGGCCGCGCCGACTTGCCAGTTGGGGTCCAGGCGCAGGCGGATGCCGAGGTCGGTGCCCCAGGCGTTGACGTCACCGCTCTGCTTGCCGGTTGCCACCTGCTCGTTGCCCACCTGTTGGCTGCTCAGGGTGTCGCGGTCGCCCGTCAGCCAGGTGACGCTGCCCCAGTAGTTGACGGTGTGGTCGTTGCGCCAGTTGTAGGCATCGCTGTTGGCTTCCAGGCCCAGCCAGGTGAGGTCGCCAGTGCGGGTCTTGTCCAGTGCGTCGACGGTTTCGCCTGGGTTTTTCAGGCTGCCGCTGTCGTGGCTGTGGTGAGCGCGCAGGCCGACCCAGTGGCCAGGGGTCCACTGTGTGGCGACATTGCCGTAGACATGGGTGCGGTCCTTGTCTTCCGGCGCCAGTTCGGTGAGGTCGGTGCGGTATTCGCTGAAGCGCTGGGCCACGCCCAGGTCAGCCTTGAGCAGGGTGGTGTCGAAGGTCCAGTTCAGGGCTTCGATATTGGTGTCGCGCCACATGCCATCATCGCTGCGCAGGCGCTGGCGACCCAGGCGAAGCTGCTCGCCGGGGTAGGCGGTGAGGCCGCTGTAGCCGACCCAGAACTCGCGCAGGGCCAGGTAGCTCTTGTCTGGCGTGCGGCTGTCCTCGCCAGTGTCGGTGGTGGTGCCGTCGTCGTTCTGGCGCAGGGTGTCGGTTTCGATGGTGTCGGTAGCGGTCACGGCCTGGCCCATGGCGTAGGCACTCCAGCTACCGCGTTCGCCGTACACCCATGGGCGCAGGTCCAGGCCCAGGCCATTGACGTCGCCGCCGGAGCGGGTGCCCAGGTCACGGTCGTCCTCGGACTGACCGGTGATTTTCACGTCCAGACCAAAGTTCTTCTCGGCGGTCATGTCCGCCAGGGTCGGGCACGACCACAGCAGGGCGAAGCTCAGGCCGATGCCGGCCTTCACGAAGGGATTGAGCGTCATAGCATGTCCTCACCGTCTACTTCTTTTTCATCGTCTTGCAGCGCTTCGATGGCCAGTGTGCTGGTGGCACCCCGGCCCATGCTGCCGCGTGCCTGCTTCTCCTGGGCCAGCAGTTGCTGGGCCTGGCTGCGTTGTTCAGGCGTGAGTTGCTGATCGAGCTGTGCAAGCAGTTCAGCCGACTGCGGCGTCGGGTTGGCCTGGGACAGCTGGGCGAACACCCAGGCATTGGCCGGGTTGCTGCGGATACCATGGCCCTCGCTGAACAGCTGGGCCAGGGCGTAGTCGGCGCTGTTCTGGCCACCACGGGCGGCATTGAGCAAGTGGTCGACCGCTTTCTGCGGCTCGACATCGCCCAGGTATCCACGGCGGTACAGTTGGCCCAGGTAGTAGTCGGCACTGACTTCGCCGGCGTTGGCCGCCGCTTGCAGGTGTTGTTCGGCCTTCACGGCATCGGCCGGTACGCTCTTGCCTTCGTAGTAGAGACGGCCAAGCAGCAGTTCAGCACGGGGCTGTTGCGCTTCGCGACCTTTGTCGATGTAAGCCATCAACTGGTCGGTGTCGCCCAGCTCGGGGAAGTCGTACACCAGTTGCGCGAGGCTGACCCAGGATGCCGGATTAGATGGCGCGATCTGTTCGAGCAGGTCCTTGGCGGTTTTCTCATCGGTCTGGCCGAGGTTGCGGTCGGCCAGGACGCGGGCGACGCTGTCGACGCGGCTGGCCGGCACCGAGCCGCGGGCGTAGGCCGACTTGAGCTGTTGCAGCAGGGCAGCCTGCTGGTCGGTCTGGCCCCGCTTCTGGTAGACGGTCGCCAATTCGGCATAGCAGACGTCCAGGGTGTTCAGGGCTTCCTTGCAGAGCGCCTCGACCTTGTCCAGATTCTGGTCATAGGTGCCTTGGGTGCGGTACAGCAGCACCTGGGCCAGGCCGGCTTCCGGATAGCCAGCCGCGCGCCACTGGTCGATCTGCTGCTGGGCGTTGACCTTGGGGAAGCTCTGCGGGTACAGCAGGTAAAGCATCGCCAGTGGGATCAGGGTCTTGTTTTCGCCCTGCGCCGAAGCCTGCTTGAGCAGCCGTTCAGCTTCCTCGCGCTCGGCCTGGGTGCTGTCGGGTTTGGCCACCAACAAGCGGCCAAGGCGCGCCTGGGCACGCGGCGAGGTTGCTGCCGCGGCGCGGTAGGTCGCTTCGGCTTCCTTGAACTGCGCAGGGTCGCCACTGGTGACCTTGATGTCGGCCAGGCCCACCTGCGCGTCGCTGTAGCCCAGGTCGGCCAGCGCTTTGTAGTTGCGCTCGGCCAGGGCAGTGTCGCCACGCTTGAGCGCTTCGTTGGCCAGGCGCTGGTCGGGCAGACCGGCGCAACCGGCCAGGCTGACGGCCAGCGCCAGTGCACACCATGCAGATGGGCGAGCGCTGCGCGCTCCAGTGGACGACGCAGGCCCTGTGGCTGTGGCCTTGAGTCGCGATGGAGGGCAGAGCCCTCGCAACGGCGTCATGCAATTCATCAGCTCGATCCTCTTAAAGCCCACGGGCAACGGCTTTGTCGATCAACCAGTCCAGCGATGGACCACGGTCGCTGGTGACCGAGGCCGGGCGGCCGGCCAATTCGGCCGGCAAGGCGCCGTCAGGCTTGATTTGAACGCGGATATCGGAGGCCAGGTCTTCGCTGTTGAGGCTGGTGCTGCTGACGATATGGCCGGTGCGCACGTCGTCTTCGCCGGCGATCTGGAAGTTGACACGGGTGCCTGGTTGGACCTTGTCGAACTGGCGGTAGCTGAAGCGCGCCTCGATCAGCGGGTTGCTGGTACGCGGGATCAGCTGGAAGATCGGCTGGCCTTTGGCGGCGTACTGGCCGTCGTCCACCAGCTGGCGGGCGACCACGCAATCGCAGGGACTGGTGAGAGTCCCGGAGAGTTGCTTGCCGAACAATTCCTCGACCTTGGCCGGCTCCAGCTGCGAGTCGTCCAGATGGCCCTTGAGCATGTCCAGCATGCTGGTGCTGAAGCTGGCCAGCGGGGCGCCTTTGGCGATCAGGCCACCGCTTTCGACCAGGCTGCTCACCGTACCGTCGCGGGGCATGGTGACGTTGGTGGTCGGCACTGCCACCACGCCGGCTTCGGCATGGCTCACGAAATACATGCCATACAGCGACTTGGCCACGAAGCCGAAGGCGGCAATGCCCACCACGAACACGCCCAGGGTCACGGTCACCGCTTTCAGGCGGCCGAAGGCCGACAGGCCGGTACCTGAATCCTTCTGCTTGCGGGCCTTGGTGAAGTTGTCGCGCTGCAGGGTGCTCAGTACATCGCCGATGCTGATCAGCTCACCGGACAGGTGGCTGGTGATGATGTGGCGCAAGGTGGCGATGTCGCGTGGTTCCAGGTTCTGGAACTGCGCGCCGGTACGGCCGGTGTCGGCGAGGTAGGAGCGCACCTGGAATTCGATGTCCATCGACAGGCCAAGGTTGTCGACCACGAACTGCAAGCGCCCGCGCAGCACATCGCCAACCTTCAGTGGCTGCTTGGTGTGGAAGCTCAGGCCACCGGCGGAAAGGTCGTCGACCTTCACATCATGGGGCTGGCGCTGGGCATCCAGGAAGCGCAGCTTGGCGGGGATGCGCACCCGGGCGTGTTGGCGCTGGGCTTCGGACTCATGCACGACGTTGACATTCACGGCGGTATTCATGGTGGTTTGTTCCTTTAGTTCCGATCCGGGTTGGGCTCACACGACCATGAACAGCACAGCAACGAAGATGCTGGCAGCCGAGAAGGTCATGGTCCGCGAGGACCAGGTGTTGAACCATTGTTGAAAACTGGCGAGGTCGCGCTTCAGGGCAGTGGGCTGACGGGTCCAGGACTGCTTGTCGAGGCGGAAGAACACGTAGATCTTCATCAGCGCGCCGACGATCTGGTTGTAATAGAGAATCAGCGGGTAGGCCGGACCCACGTTGTGGCCGGAGCACAGCAGCATCACCGTCAGGATCAGGCGGGTGATGCCGATCCACAGCAGGTAAACCAGCAGGAAAGCCATGCCGAACTTGAGGCTGGCGATCACCGCCACGGTAAGGCCC
Organism: Pseudomonas sp. NyZ480; assembly: GCF_029537255.1. Lineage (NCBI taxonomy): Bacteria > Pseudomonadati > Pseudomonadota > Gammaproteobacteria > Pseudomonadales > Pseudomonadaceae > Pseudomonas > Pseudomonas sp. NyZ480. The sequence continues at coordinate 935,155 of NZ_CP120626.1, forward strand.
AGCAGGCTGGTCCACATCGACACGCGTTGGTCGAACAGCACGATGCTGGTGAACAGCCCCAGGCGACGAACACCCAGTCCCAGGGCGCGGGAATTTTGCCGCAGGTTGTTGCCGTACCAGCGGTACATCAGCTTGCGACTGGCCTTCAGGAAGCTCTTCTCGGGCGGATGTTCGACCGTGTTGATGGCGGCATCGGGCACGTAGAAGGTGTCGTAACCCAGGCGCATCAGGCTGAACCAGCTGGACTTGTCGTCACCGGTGAGGAACTTGAACCGGCCCAGGCGCCAGTGCATCAGCGAGTCGCTTTCGACGTCGGCGATGAACTCGGGGTTGGTCACCACGCTGGCGCGGAACATCGACATGCGCCCGGTCATGGTCAGCACGCGCTTGCTCAGTGCCATCGAGCACATGTTGATGTGACGCTGAGCGAAGCGCAGCTTGTGCCACTCGCTCATGATGTAGCCGCCGCGCACTTCGCAGAATTCGTTGGTGGTCAGGCCGCCAACGTTGGGGTAGAGCTTGAACCAGGGCACGGTCTTGTTCACCACGCCATCGGCCAGCACGGTATCGCCGTCGATGACCGCGACCACGGCGTTCTCGTCCGGCAGCATGCGCGAGATGGCGCGAAAGCCATAGGCCAGGCCGTCGCGCTTGCCGGTGCCGGCGATGCGCACGATGTCGAGTTTCACATGTGCTGGCGGGGTGTACTTGGCCCACAGGCTTTTCACCAGCAGCTCGTCGGACATCTCCACCAGTGAGCACACCACGGTCGTCGGGTAGCCGCAGTTGATCGCTTCACGGATCACCGAGCTGTACACCTGGGCCGTGGTCAGTGCGTCGATGCGGAAGCTGGTCACCATCAGGTAGACATGCGACGGGTCAGCCGCCTTGCCCAGTTTCTGTACCTTGCGGCGCAGGTAGGGGTAGACCAGGTACAGGAAGATCATGCCGCGGATGAAATGGGTGGCGCCCATGGAGTAGCGCCAGATGCCGACTGCGCCGACCAGGAAGATGAAGTGCTTCGACTGCGAGTCGAAGATATCGCTGGGCAGGGCCAGGGCGATCAGCATGAGCAGGCTCATGTAGAGCAGCCACCCGGCGCACTGCAACAGCACTGTCTGGAGCCTTTGCATGTTCAGCATCCGTCGCGAAATCAGAAAAAGGGAGGGCAGCGGCGGTGGGGAGGCCACCGCTGCCCGGCCAAGGGCTTACCAGCAGATACCTTCGGTACGGCTGGCAGCACAGGTGCCTTTGCTCATGAAACCGACCAGGTCGATCACTTGCTTGCCGGCCGGCGCTTGCTCGGCAAGGGCGCGGAACTGCTCGTCACGGTTGCCCAGGACGATGATGTCGGCGTTGTCGATGACCTTTTGGAAGTTGGCGTTGAGCAGCGACGAGACATGCGGAATCTTCGACTCGATGTACTCTTTGTTCGCCCCGTGAACGCGGGCGTACTCGACGTTCTCGTCGTAGATATCCAGTTGATAGCCCTTGCCGATCAGGCGCTCGGCCAGTTCCACCAGCGGGCTTTCACGCAGGTCGTCGGTGCCGGCCTTGAAGCTCAGGCCAAGCAGGGCGACCTTGCGCTTTTCATGGGCTTCGATCAGCTCGAAGGCGTTCTGGACCTGCGATTCGTTGCTGCGCATCAGCGAGTCGAGCAGGGGAGCGCGTACATCGAGGCTGGCGGCACGATAGGTGAGGGCGCGTACGTCCTTGGGCAGGCAGGAACCACCGAAGGCGAAGCCTGGGCGCATGTAGTACTGCGAAAGGTTCAGCACTTTGTCCTGGCAGACCACGTCCATCACATCGCGGCCATCGACACCCACCGCCTTGGCGATGTTGCCGATTTCGTTGGCGAAGGTGACCTTGGTGGCGTGCCAGACGTTGCAGGTGTACTTGATCATCTCGGCCACTTCGATCGGCTTGCGGATGATCGGAGCGTCGAGCTCTTCGTACAGGCTTTGCAGGATGTCGCCGCTGGCGCTGTCCAGTTCGCCAATGACGGTCATCGGTGGGTGGTCGTAATCCTTGATCGCGGTGCTTTCGCGCAGGAACTCAGGGTTGACCGCGACGCCGAAGTCGACCCCGGCCTTCTTGCCCGAGCAGTCCTCGAGAATTGGGATGACCACGTTCTTGACGGTACCAGGCAGCACGGTGCTGCGTACCACGATGGTGTGACGACGGGTGGTGTCGCGCAGCACATAGCCGATTTCGCGGCACACCGACTCGATGTACTCAAGGCCCAGGTCGCCGTTTTTCTTGCTCGGGGTGCCGACGCAGATCATCGATACATCGCTGGCACGGATGGCCTCGGCGAAGTCGGTGGTGCCACGCAGGCGGCCGTTGGCGATGCCTTGCTGCAGCAGTGCTTCCAGGCCTGGTTCGACGATGGGCGACTTACCCTGATTGATCAGGTCGATCTTGGTGCTGGAAACGTCCACACCAATCACGTCATGGCCACGTGCCGTCAGGCAACCTGCACAGACTGCACCCACATAACCCAAACCAAAGATGCTGATACGCATCGCTATCACCTCATGTGTTTATCACGCCAGCTCCTCCGGGAAGAGCCGGACTGGGTTGATTAACAACAGTTTTCGGGCGCACGGATCCATGGCGAAAGCACACTTCGCCGAGCGCAGGCATGAATGAATCCAGAGCGCACGAAGTTGTGCACTCAAAGTTGGCAGTCAAAAGCCAATAATTAAAAGGCGTGCCCTGAAATGCAGCCGTCTTTATTGCAAGGCGCTACTTGGCGCGATGCTGTGCTTGTTCTTTCAAGTGAAAAAATCCTTTGAAATCAACCACTAGGACGATTTGTTAGGGGCGCGTCTCTCCTGTAAAGACAGGGTTCTCGGGCTTTCCGTAGCCACTGTCGAAGTTTCCATGGCGGGTATGGATACCTGCCGTTGTCATCTGTAAGTCATCTCTCACACCCACGGCGCAAGATATTCGTTACGGCACTATGAGCGATGGGTCGTAGCAGAAGTTCCGAGGTGGGTTCCGCTCGGATGAAAGATTTCTAAATATTTTTTCAGTGGCTAATACTTTCATTCTGATAGCACGTCCCGGTTTCGTACCTATATACAAAGGGCGAAGTCGGGGTGGGATGTTCTTGTGCCAGCATCCAAAAAATTTTTTCAAAAATCGTCAAAAAACTACGGGCGGTCTTATGGCGTTTGGCGATAAGGGGGTTGCTGCTGGATTTTTGGCGCTGGAAAAATGGCGCTTTGCCGAATGAAGCCTGCGCTGCCGTGGTGCAGGGTCACATTCAGACATATTCAAAGCCCATAAAAAGTCTAAGGCTTTCTCGATGGCTGCCGTTAAGCCCTATGGACGCCCTTCGGGAGCTGTCCACGTACGAAGGAACGTCTTGGACATGCTTGGGACCACCTAAGGGCGCCTCATCCATCAACACACGGAAGAGTCGAGAGAGCGCCAACGTATGAAGAAGACATCGCTGTCACTGTTTGCCACGGCTTCGCTGATTTTTGCCGGAGGGGTGCAGGCGGGGCCGCCTGTAGAGGTAACGTTCAAGAATCTGGGAACACAGCCAGCTGTGTTGAAGCTAGTGACATCCAACGAGAGCAGTACTTACCAGATAGCCAATCCCAAACCTGACCAGACCGTTGAGCCTGGATCGGCGACCTACATGCGCGTTCAGCGCATTATCAGCCCGGACGTGAATGCCGCAATGGTGCGTTACACCATTGGTAGCAAAGCCTGTGCCTTCGGCACAACGTACCAACTGCGAACACTCCCAGGTGGAATCCAGAAGCCCGAATGGACAAAGGCTGCAACGCCGAGTGGTGGGGCCATTTGCCAGGCAACCATTATCAGGACGGCTGCTGATTATTCGTGGGTCGTTGAGTTCACCATGAAATAGCACACGGTAATAGCCTGGCCATGAAGGCACCTCATTGGCGAAGTGATGAGGTGCCGCTATTTCAAGATGCAATGGATATGTTGAGGTGCAATTAATGGATTCCATAAAACGGGATTTACTATCCAGTAGTGTACGGGCTGTTGTCACTCATGTGAAACGCTTGGATGAAAGTTCGGCAAGTCAGTCATTGCTGTCGATCCCACGGAGGATGCTGGAAAAGAAGTAGAACTGTCAGCGTTCGCACAGCAACTAGGTGCTGCTGCCGAGCGTGCTGCAGCCCGAGACAGCCAGCTTTCACGCAAAGAGCTCGCCGCATTCGCAGCCAGGATCCTAGATAGCATAGGAGGGGCTGGGTACTTGCTTGCGAAAGACTTCTATGACAGCCAGCTCCCCGACACCGATGATCCTGAACTCATTGAACGTGCCAAAAAGGCAAACGCATTTGCCATGGGGACAGGTGATAATCCCTTCAAAGGGCTCAGTCGCGATCAGTTGAGTCTGATTATTTACGATGAGAGTGGGGCATTCACCATCAGTGAACGGCGTGCCGCATTGAGTGAAAGAACTGAGCAGCACAATGCGTGGGCTCGGCATATTATCGACAAGATGAATTCGGAGTATCGGAAAACGGGGCGTATTGATAACGGATTGCAGGAGACTCTCGATTACTACAAATCGCTCCCCCCTGTAGAGGTGGCGCAGTACGGTAACTACGAAGCCGGAATCATGATGCAGATGGGCTTGCAAGAAGTTGAGAGGCCCGAATTCAACATCTCTCTAATGGACCTGATGGCCAACGAATGGAAGCTCGCTACCGAAAGCGACCCATCGTCAAAGGACCCAGAGGCCGCCCTTCCAGCGACTGACACTGACGAGGAGGGAGCACGCGGATGAGCACAATCCTTTCCCTGGATGGCGTTACCCGTTTTCTGGGCAATCAGCCCATCCTGCACGATGTCTCGCTGTCGATCCCTTCTGCCCAGACCTGTGCCATCGTCGGCCCTTCCGGTTCAGGCAAGAGCACCTTGCTTAATTTGATGGGCCTGCTGGATCAACCCTGCCAAGGCCGTGTGCTATTGGCCGGCCGCGACATGACAGCCGCGAACGCCGACCAACGCGCGATCCTGCGCAACCGCATGATCGGCTTCGTCTTCCAGAGTTTCAACCTGATACCGCGCCTCACGGTGCTGGACAACGTTGCCTTGCCGCTCTGTTATCGGGGTGTTCGGCAAGCAGCGGCACGCCGGGCGGCGCAGGTGCAATTGGAGGCGGTCGGGCTTGGGCTGCGGGTCCGGCATCGCCCCGCAGACCTCTCGGGTGGCCAGCGCCAGCGGGTGGCCATGGCCCGAGCCTTGGTGACAGAACCTCGATTGCTGCTAGCCGACGAGCCGACAGGCAACCTGGATGCGGCTACGTCCAACGAGGTGCTGGAATTGTTGTTGGCGCTGAACCGGGAACGGGGCGTGACCTTGGTCATGGTCACTCATGACGCCACCCTGGCCCGTCGTATGGAGCGGTGCCTGCAGGTGCAGGATGGAGGTGTCGCGAGTGCCTGAGGCCTACGGCCCTGATTGGCGGCATCGCGTGGGTGAGGCGTTGGCCAGTTTGCGTTTGCTGGGGCGCCGTGCCTGGCTGGCGTTGCTGGGTATCGCGGTAGGCTGCGCTGCCGTGGTGGCTTTGCTCAATATTGGCCACAGTGCGGCGCAGCATGCCAGGCAACTGTTTCAGGGCCTGGGCAGCGAGCTCATGCTCATCGACCTGACACCCGCAGGCCGTTTCCCTGGATTTTCCGGGCTGCCGGCGGAGATCAACGCGATCGCGCCGTTGGCAATGGCGGTGGTCACTGTGCAGTCGCGTGGACAACAGCGAGAAGTGCTGGTTGCCGGCAGTACTCCACATTTGGTGCAGGTCCTCGGCTTGACCGCTGGCGAGGGGCGTCTGTTGTCGATGTATGACGATTCCAGCCCCCACGTGCTTTTGGGTGCGACATTGGCTCAGACCCTCGATGTCAACGTAGGAGATCGGCTGGCGCTGGGCGCCTACCTGTTCAATGTCGTGGGGATACTCGCGCCGCTGGGCTACAACCCGATGCTACCGGTGCAGCTGGACGATGCCGTGCTCATGCCGTTGCAGGGCATGAGGCGCCTATTGGCCTCCCCTGAGATCGGCACACTGCTGGCGTTGGGGCGTGATACTGCAGTCATGTCGCAGGCTGCCATTGCCCTGAAGACTACCTGAATGCTCGGCTTGCGGGGCATGAAGTCGAGGTACGTCTTCCGCAGCAACTGATCGAAGGCATGGCCGACCAGTCGAGCCTGTTCCGTTGGTTGCTTGGCGGGTTCGCGGGCATTGCGTTGTTGCTGGGTGGCGTTGGGGTAATGAACGTGATGGTGATGAATGTCGCTGAACGACGCCGAGAGATCGGTGTGCGTTTGGCGTTGGGCGCACGGGCTCGGGATATCGCCTGGCTGTTCCTGCTCGAAGCCATTTTGTTGACCGGTGCGGGTGCATCAACGGGAGCGCTGGTCGGGCTTGTAGGCGCTTGGCGCTTTGCAGTCGCATCGGGGTGGCGTTTTACGGTGGACGGCTCGTCGTTGCCTTTGGGGGTTGGCAGTTCGCTGATTGTGGGCGTGTTCTTCGGGTTGCAGCCCGCGCTCGCCGCTGCGCGTTTGCAACCGGTGGTGGCGTTGCGTGATGACTAGGTGGCTGGCGATCGCCTGTGGGTTGTTGATGCCTTTGCAAGGGGTTGCCGGTGACCGCTTGCAACCGTCTCGGCCAACGCAAATCCACGCGGTATCGGCCAAAGCCTTCGCGGTCGATGTCGGGGAGGAACTGGCCCTGGAACTGGTGGATGCCATCGCCTTGGCCCTGCGTGACAATCGGGCGATTCGCAGCGCCTACCTCGAGCGTATCGCTCAGAAGTTCGACTTGCGTGTGGCACGTGATCACTTTGCCCCGCAACTAACGCTCAAGGCGCGTTTTCTGGGCAGTCGTAACCAGGACGATCGCTATCGCGAGGCAGAGGTGACGCCGTCGGCCAGCCTGCTGACGCCCTATGGCACTCGCTTGAGCCTTGACTGGGCCTATGGCCAAACGCGTGCCGAGGAAGCGGGTAATCGCTACCGTGATGGCGCCAACCTCATGGTGGTCCAACCCCTGTTGCGTGGTGCCGGGCGAGCGGTGGCAAGCGCACCGTTGCGCCAGGCGCGGTTGACCGAGCAGACCAACCGGCTGGCGCTCAAGGACAGTGTGGCGCAGGTGATCACTGACACGATCAAGGTCTACCGTGACCTGCTGCAAGCCCAGGAACAACTGCGCATCGCTCGCGATAGCCTGGCCAGGGCGCGGCAACTGGTGGAGGTCAACCAGGCGTTGATCGCTGCTGGGCGCATGGCAGCGTTCGAAATTGTCCAGGCTGAAGCAGAAGTTGCCAATCAGGAACTGGCATTGCAAGGCAGTCTCAATCAACTGCATGCCCGCCGCCTGGCACTCGCTCAAACCCTTGGCATAGCGCTTTCCACACCGCTACGGGCGACGGAAAAGCCAGTGGTACGGCCGCTGCAGGTGGATGGCCAACAGGCGATAGGCAAGGCCGAAGCGATGCAGCCTGCGTACCTGATGCAACTGATTGCCGGCGAGCAGGCCGCGATCGACTTGCAGGTGGCGCGCAATGACCAGCGGTGGGACCTGTCGCTGGTCAGCGGTGCCACTCAGGCACGAGCGCGCCCTGGCAAGGACAAGGCGTGGGAACACTACGTTGGGTTGGAACTGGACATTCCCATCGGTGACTTGAGTCGTCGTCAGAAGGAAGTCCGGGCGCAGGTCGCCTTAGAAAACCATCAAGTGAGCCTGGCGGAGTCCCATCAGCAACTGCAGCGCGATGTCGCCAATGCGGTTCGGGACATCAATGTCCGTTGGCGTCAGTTAGAGATCGCTGGGCGTGCGTTGGCACTGTCACGTCGAAAGCTGCAGATCGAGCAGGAAAAACTGGCCGTGGGGCGTTCGAGCAATTTTCAGGTGCTCAGTTTTGAAAACGACCTGCGCACTGCCCAGAGCATTCACCTGGATGCCACGATCGCTTACCTCAATGCTCAAGCCGAACTGGACCAGACATTGGGTACCACGCTCGATAGCTGGGATGTGACGCTCAATGACTAGGCGACACCTTTTGGCGTGCGCGTTCGTGACGCTTGCTGGAGCCTTGATGGTGTTCTGGCTATCGCGACCTGTGTCGACAGTGCAGGGCGGTGTCGAGCGCTGGCAGCGCGTGGAGCCGCACCTGCTGGAGAGTCAGTTGGGTCTTGTCGGGCGGATTCACGCCGGTCGCCAGCTCATCCTGGCCGCGCCTTTCGATGGCTCGATTGCCGCGTTGTTCGTCGAGGATGGGCAACAGGTGCAGGCTGGCGAGACGTTGATGATGCTGGATACCGAGGGTCTGGAAATCCAGTTGCGCGAAGCGCAAGCGCAAGTGCTCAAGGCCGGTGAGGCGCTGCGGCAGATGCAGGGTTGGCAGGACGGGCCAGAGGTGGCGCAGGCCCGACGTGCGCTGGACCGCGCCCGTGGCGCATTGGCTGTGAGTCAGGCGGAGCTTGACGATACCCGACGTTTGTTCGATCGCGGCATCGTTGCGCGAATGGAGGTCGATAACCTCATTCAGCAGGTATGGGTCCAGCAACAGGGCGTGCTGGAGGCAGAACATGCGTTACGGCTGACCCGCGCGCGTGGTCAAGGCAATGGCCTGCGCATTGCGCAGATGGAGATGACCAATGCCCAGGCGCGTTGGCAGGCATTGGCGCGCATGTGCGAGCAACGGGTGATCAAGGCGCCTTTCCCGGCATTGGTGGCGCGGGCAAGCCATGCTGTTGCAAGACCGCAGCGGCACCTTCAGGTGGGGCAACAGGTTGCTCAGGGGCAGCCTTTGCTGGCCTTGGTCGATGTGGGGCGGTTAGAGGTGTTGGCGAAAGTGGAGGAGGGGGACCTGGGCAAACTGCGCGAAGGCATGTCGGTTGAGGTCAGGGTGGCCGGCCAGCAGCTTGCAGGGCGGGTGCAGCGCATCGCACTTCAGGCCAGGGAGGACGGAGGTGACGGTGCCTGGTATGACCTGATGGTATCGCTCGATACACCGTCCCAACCGTGGGCGTTGGGTTTGCGGCTAGGCATGAGCGCGCAGTTGAAGGTGGTCGTGCATCGCAGCGAGCGGGGGATTGCCGTGGCGCCTGAGTCGTTGCGTGTGGATGAATCAGGACGAACCTATGTGGTCTACCGCGAGGCGGAAGGCCAACCCGAGCGCAATGTTTTCGTCGAGATTGGCGCAACCGTGGCCGAGGGCGTTGAGGTGCAGGGGCTGGGAGCGGGGGATGTGCGGATGCCTTGGGCGTAGGTCGATAGCGTTGTTGTGGTCTTGAGATCGAGCGCCGCCCGCGCGGCGCATCGCGAACAAGGCTCGCTCCTACGTTTGTTTCGGGCCAGTGGGTTCTGTGGGATTTGCGCGCGACCGCTTTGGTGCACGGCGCGATATCGAGTCGTGCAAACAGGCCGCATTGGCCGGGGAGAGGCTATGTGGTCTACCGCGAGGCGGAAGGCCAACCCGAGCGCAATGTCTTCGTCGAGATTGGCGCAACCGTGGCCGAGGGCGTTGAGGTGCAGGGGCTGGAGGCGGGGGGATGTGCGGATGCCTTGGGCGTAGGTCGATAGCGTTGTTGTGGTCTTGAGATCGAGCGCCGCCCGCGCGGCGCATCGCGAGCAAGGCTCGCTCCTACGTTTGTTTCGGGCCAGTGGGTTCTGTGGGATTTGCGCGCGACCGCTTTGCTGCACGGCGCGATATCGAGTCGTGCAAACAGGCCGCATTGGCCGGGGAGGGGCTATGTGGTCTACCGCGAGGCGGAAGGCCAACCCGAGCGCAATGTCTTCGTCGAGATTGGCGCAACCGTGGCCGAGGGCGTTGAGGTGCAGGGGCTGGAGGCGGGGGGATGTGCGGATGCCTTGGGCGTATGTCGATAGCGTTGTTGTGGTCTTGAGATCGAGCGCCGCCCGCGCGGTGCATCGCGAGCAAGGCTCGCTCCTACGTTTGTTTCGGGCCAGTGGGTTCTGTGGGATTTGCGCGCGACCGCTTTGGTGCACGGCGCGATATCGAGTCGTGCAAACAGGCCGCATTGGCCGGGGAGAGGCTATGTGGTCTACCGCGAGGCGGAAGGCCAACCCGAGCGCAATGTCTTCGTCGAGATTGGCGCAACCGTGGCCGAGGGCGTTGAGGTGCAGGGGCTGGAGGCGGGGGGATGTGCGGATGCCTTGGGCGTATGTCGATAGCGCTATTGTGGTCTTGAGATCGAGCGCCGCCCGCGCGGCGCATCGCGAGCAAGGCTCGCTCCTACGTTTGTTTCGGGCCAATGGGTTCTGTGGGATTTGCGCGCGACCGCTTTGGTGAAGGCCTCATTGGCCGTAAACGACCGTAGGAGCGAGCCTTGCTCGCGATGCGCCGCGTGGGCGGCGCTCGATTTCAAAACCACACGCCAACCAAAACAGGGCCGACACTCATTCCCCCGGATGATCCCGCAAGAACACGAGGTGATCCGCCTTCGACTGCTCCGCGCTGTAGTAATACCCCTGCACATCGAACTGCTTGAGCTGTGCCGGGTCGTTGACCTGCTCCTGGATCACGAAGCGGCTCATCATCCCGCGGGCCTTCTTGGCATAGAAGCTGATGATCTTGTACTGGCCGTTCTTCAGGTCCTTGAAGTCCACGTCGATCACCCGCGCCTTGAGCGCCGAGCGCTTCACCGCGCTGAAGTACTCGTTACTGGCCAGGTTCAGCAGCAGGTCATCGCCTTGGTCGGCCAGGGCCTGGTTCAGCCATTCGCTGATACGTGTCCCCCAGAAGGCATACAGGTCCTTGCCCCGGGCGTTGGCCAGTTTGGTGCCCATTTCCAGGCGGTAGGGCTGCATCAGGTCCAACGGGCGCAGCAGACCGTACAGGCCGGAGAGCATGCGCAGGTGGTCCTGGGCATAGCTGAAGTCGTCCTCGCTGAGGGTCTGGGCATCCAGGCCGGTGTAGACGTCGCCCTTGAAGGCCAACAGCGCCTGCTTGGCGTTGGCGGGGGTGAAGTCCGGGGTCCAGCTGCCGAAGCGGGCGGCATTGAGACCGGCAAGCTTGTCGGAAAGGTGCATCAGTTCGCTGATCTGGGCTGGCGACAGGTCGCGCAGTTGCTGGATCAGCACCTGGGAGTCGTCCAGATACTGGGGCAGGGTGAACCGCTCGGTCACCGGCGGGGTTTCGTAGTCGAGGGTCTTGGCGGGGGAAATCACCGTCAGCATCGGTTCGGCTCCTGGAATCGTTGCCGCGAATTCTACGGATAGATGGAGTTAAGTCCAAACTATGGCGACGATAGCCACAGACCATCGCCTCATCAGGCGCTATAGTGCGCGTTTCGCCGCTGCGGAGAGTCTGAACGTGCGCATCGCTGGTGCCTTCCTGGTCATGCTGTTAAGCCTGGCTACCCAGGCCGCCCCCCTTCCACCGGCCAGCCTGGACCGCCGCGTGTGGCCAGAAGCGCTGAACAGTCCGGCGCTGTTCGATGTCGCTTCGCGCGCCGAGATTCTCTCGTTTGCCCAGGTGCTGCACGAGAGCGAGCTGCTGGACGACGCGGCACTGGCCAAGCGCCTGGGCTTGCGCCAGATCAACCTGCAAAAGATTCGCGCGGTGCGGGCACGCATGTGGCAACGCGTGTTCCAGGGTTACCAGCAAGCCCAACGCAGTTGCGAGCAGGACGCCTCGTTCTGCTATCCGGTCGACTCAATGGCCGACTTACGTGCTCAAGCGGCGACGTTCGCAGGCGATGTTGGCACGTTCTACACCGGTTGGATCGAGCCGAGCCACCAGTTCCATGTGCTGTACCTGGATGAGCAGTTGCGCAAGGCGGCGCTGTTGCCGCAGACCACCAGCGAGGTCGAGCGTCTGTCGAGTCGTGAGCGCAATGGCGATGAGCTCAATGACCGTATGTTCCTGCTCACCTTCGTGGGCGGCCCGGGGCCGGAGGAGGGCAGCACCGATGCATTGAGCCGTTACCTACGTAGGCAGAAGATGCAAGGCACGTTCTTCGTGCTGGGTAACCGGCTGCAACAACGGCGCGACGGCGGCAAGGCCAATGCGCTGGCCGAGCTTTATCGGGGTCAATGCGTGGGTATCCAGGGCTGGGAGTACCGTTCCCATGCCCAGTGGCAGGACTGGCAGGATTCGCTCAAGCGCAGCCAGGCCAGGGTGCAGGCCGACCTGCCAGAGCAGTATGTGCCCCTGTTCCGTCCACCTTACGGCCAGCGGCGGGCCGATGGCGAGGCGTTCATGGCCCGTCAGCAGTTGCAGGTTTCGCTATGGGATATCGATGCCCAGGACGCTAGCGCCCTGAGCGCCGAGGCCTCGGCACAGCGTGTGCTGACCTTGATGTTGCTTTGGCGCAAGGGTGTGATCCAGCTGCATGACAGCCTGCCCAAGGCGCAGCCGGTAGTGGAGTGGCTGTTGCACAACACGGCGCAGAGCGGAATCGGCTGGGAAGGCTGCCGCGATTACGGGTATCGCGAAACGGGGGTATGACTTTTGACTGTAGTCCTCGCGAGCCTGGTCGCCAACCCCTGTTCGTCAATCGGAAAAATAAACTTCATTGACGCGTAAAAATACTTTTTTTAGTCATGGTTTTTGCGGTATGAAGAAACCAGACAGCCGATTCCTGCAGCACAGGTGGCGTCATCCAGGCCCTCCTTGCCAGGTGCGCTCCCCGCCCGTAACAACGCGGATACGGGGAGAACGGCAGTCACTCTGCGGCGCAGCGGTACGCGTCGTGTGGCTTTCACATAAGGTGACCGAGTATGGATGACCAAGGACGCAACCCTTCCTCCAACCAGCCTATCCTGTATGTGCTCGATACCAACGTCCTGATTCACGACCCCAATGCTTTGCTGAACTTCGAGGAGCACCACGTCGCGATCCCGATGACCGTGCTGGAGGAACTCGACAAGCTCAAGACAGGCAAACATACCATCGCCGCCGAATGCCGCCAGGCCATCCGCCTCATCGACCAGACCCTCGCAGACGCATCCCCCAGCGATGTCGAGCAGGGTGTGCCGATCCAGCGTGGCAAGAGCGGTCCCAAAGGGTTCCTGTCGATCCTGATGAGCCCACGCAGTGAACCCAACCGGCTGTTGCCGGAGAACCTGGCCGACAACATCATCATCAACCAACTGCTGGAGCTGCGTTCACGCCGCGCCGACCTGGACGTGGTGCTGGTGACCAAGGACATCAACATGCGGCTGAAGGCGCGTGCCTGTGGCATTGCCGCCGAGGATTACAGCACCGACCAGTTGGTCGACGACGTGTCGTTGCTGTCCAAGGGTTACCATTCGGTCACCGGTTCGTTCTGGGACCGGGTCAGCAAGGTCGATACCCGCCAAGAGCGCGGCCGCACCTGGCATCGGGTGCAATTGATCGACAACCTGCCCGCTGTGCACGTCAATGAATTCATCATCGACGAGCAAGGCTTCGTTGGCTGGATCAAGGGCATTCGCAACGATGAACTGCTGCTGCTCGACCTGCACCAGGAGCCGCTGCTGCACCAGGAGGCCTGGGGCCTGAAGCCACGTGACATCCATCAGAGCCTGGCGTTGTTCGCATTGCTCGACCCCGATATCCACCTGGTCAACCTGACGGGGGCCGCAGGCTCCGGCAAGACCATCCTGGCGCTGGCCGCAGCCATCGAGCAAACCATGGTCAGCAAGCGTTACCGGCGCATCATCGCTACCCGCAGCGTGCAGGGGCTGGACCAGGAGATCGGCTTCCTGCCGGGCACCGAGGCCGAGAAAATGGAGCCTTGGCTGGGTGCCATCACCGACAACCTCGAAGCCTTGCACATGGATGACGAAAGCACCCATGGCAGCGTCGAGTACATCCTCGAGCGGGTTCCGTTGCAGTTCAAGTCGCTGAACTACATCCGTGGTCGCAGCTTCCAGCAGAGTCTGATCCTGATCGACGAGTGCCAGAACCTGACGCCGCACCAGATGAAAACCATCATCACCCGTGCCGGCTCGGGGTCCAAGGTGGTCTGCCTGGGCAACCTGGCGCAGATCGACACCCCCTACCTGTCCGCGACCAGCTCGGGCCTGACCTACCTGACCGAGCGCTTCAAGGACTTCCCTCATGGTGTGCACATCACCCTGCAAGGGGTACCGCGGTCGGTGCTGGCCGAGTACGCCGAGTCCCATCTGTAACCTTTGCAGCCGGGCGGCCCGCCGCCCGGCTTTTTTGCCGCCACACAGACCTGTCACTGGATTGAGTGCCGGGGGTGCCTGCACGGGAGTAGGTTGACCGCGACGAGGCCAGGGCTGGCGATACATTGCACTGCTCAAACCTGACCCACAGGTTTACACTCTTCGTTCCCTTCCCAGGAGCAGAGCAGTGCTGACTCATCTCGATTCCCAGGGACGCGCCAACATGGTCGACGTCACTGAAAAAGCCGTAACCGAGCGCGAAGCCACCGCCGAGGCGCGGGTGCGCATGTTGCCGCAGACCTTGCAGATGATCGTCGATGGCGAGCATCCCAAGGGCGATGTATTCGCCGTGGCGCGTATCGCCGGGATACAGGCGGCGAAAAAGACCAGCGACCTGATTCCACTGTGCCACCCGCTGATGCTTACCAGCGTCAAGGTCGAGCTCAGCACTGACGGTCAAGACGCCGTGCGTATCGTCGCCCGCTGCAAGCTGGCCGGGCAGACTGGCGTGGAGATGGAGGCGCTGACCGCTGCCAGCGTTGCTGCCCTGACCCTCTACGACATGTGCAAGGCTGTGGACAAAGGCATGGTCATCGAGCAGGTACGCCTGCTGGAGAAGCTCGGCGGCAAGAGCGGCCACTACAAGGCGGAGGCGTGATGAAGGTCAAGGTGATGTATTTCGCCCGTTACCGTGAGCGGCTGGGCGTGGATGCCGAGCGCCTTGAAGGTGAATTCAAGGTGCTCGACGACGTGCGCCAGGCCCTGTTGGCCAAGGGCGGGCGGTATGAGGTGCTGGCCGAACAGAACCTGATGTGCGCGCGTAATGAAGAGCTCTGTCGGCTTGACGAGCCGCTGGAAGAGGGCGACGACGTGGCGTTCTTCCCACCGGTGACTGGAGGCTGAACATGGCGGTGCGAGTGCAGGAAGGTGCTTTCGACCCCGGGGCCGAGGTCAATGCCATGCATGCCGCGAATGTCGGTGTGGGAGCGGTGGTCGGCTTCGTCGGCTATGTGCGCGACTTCAACGATGGCCGGGAAGTGGCCGGGATGTTCCTTGAGCACTACCCGGGCATGACCGAGAAGGCCTTGGCCAAGATTGTGGTCGACGCCGAACAGCGCTGGCCGTTGCTCAAGGTGGAGGTGTTGCACCGTATCGGTGCCCTGGAGCCGGGGGAGCCGATCGTGTTCGTGGGCGTGGCCAGTGCCCATCGGCAGGCAGCGTTCGATGCCTGCAATTTCATCATGGATTATCTGAAGACGCGGGCACCGTTCTGGAAGAAGGAAAATACCCAGGAAGGGCCGCGGTGGGTCGAAGGGAAGCAGAGTGACCAGGAGGCGGCGGGGCGCTGGTAGGTGTGTGGTGGATGACCGGGGCTTTGCCCCGATTCCTGGGTAAACCCGCTCTCACAGGGTGGCGCTGGCCTGTGGGAGCGGGTTTACCCGCGAAAAGGTCACCACCGATCAATGATGCTTGCGCGGCACCGGCTTGAGCAGTTCATCCGGTGGCATCTCGCATTTGATCTTGCGCCCCAGTAGCGCCTCGATAGCCGGTAGCTGGTAGGAGTCATCCTCGCCGGCGAAGCTGATCGACACACCACTGGTGCCCGCCCGTCCGGTACGACCGATGCGGTGCACATAGTCATCCGGGTCTTCCGGCAGGGTGAAGTTGATCACATGGCTGATGCCGTCGATGTGAATGCCGCGCCCCGCCACGTCGGTGGCCACCAGCACGGTGATGCGCCCTTCGCGAAAGTTCTCGAGGGTGCGAATCCGCTTGTGCTGTGGTACGTCGCCGGAAAGTTGGGCGGCATTGATGCCATCGCGCACCAGCTTCTCTTCGATGCGCCGCACTTCGTCCTTGCGGTTGGCGAATACCATCACCCGTTCCCACTTGTTCTGGGTCACCAGGTTGTACAGCAGCTTGTACTTGTCGCTGCCCGCGACTGCATAGACATGCTGCTCGACCGTCTCGCTGGCCACGTTCTCCGGTTCGATCTCGACGATTTCCGGGTTGGTGGTCCACTGCTTGGCCAGATTCATCACATCGTCGGTGAAGGTGGCGGAGAACAGCAGGGTCTGGCGCTCGCTCTTGGGCGGTGTCTGGCGAATGATCTGGCGGACCTGCGGGATGAAGCCCATGTCCAGCATGCGGTCGGCCTCATCCAGCACCAACACTTCGACCATGTCCAGGTGCACTTCGCCGCGCTGATTGAAGTCCAGCAAGCGGCCCGGTGTAGCGACGAGAATGTCGCAGTGGCGCGCTTCCAGGCTCTTGAGCTGCTTGTCGAAGTCCATGCCGCCGACGAAGCTCATCACGTTCAGGCCACTGTACTTGGTCAGGGCCATCGCGTCCTTGGCGATCTGCACCACCAGCTCGCGGGTCGGGGCGATGATCAGCGCGCGAGGCTCGCCCATGTAGCGTTCCTTGGGCGGTGGTGTCTGCTGCAGCTGCGAGATGATCGAGATCAGGAACGCTGCGGTCTTGCCGGTACCGGTCTGGGCCCGGCCGATGGCGTCCTTGCCGCGCAGGGTATGGCCGAGCACCTGGGCCTGGATCGGCGTGCAGTATGGGAAGCCCAGGTCGTGGATGGCATGCATCAGCTCGTTGGAGAGCTTGAAGTCATGGAAGCGTGTCTTGCCTTCCTGTGGCTCTACCACGAAGTCTTCAGGTTTCCACAGGCTGGCTTGTGGTTTGGGTTTGCGCTCGCGGCGCGGTTTGTCTTTGGCCGGTTTGTCGGCGGCGGCAGGGGCTGTGGGTTGGGTGCTGGCCTCGACCGGAGCGGCTTCGGGTTGCACGGTAGGCGCCGGCGCGGACTTGTTCACCGGCGCTGCGGGTTCGACGGCCTGAGGCGCGGCGTCTCCCTTGCCGAATATTTTCTTGAGTGCCTTGAGCACGATCGTCTCATCAATTGGTTAAGGAATGTACGCCGGGCAGTGTAATGCAAGATTCAGGCGCGGCGTAGTGGAATGCGCAGGCAGCTACACGCTTGGCCTATTGCAGTTGCTGGCTCAACCAGTCGTGGATGTCGCCCAGTTCTTCGACCATCACTTCATGTTCCATGGGGTATTCCTGCCAGCGGGCGGCAACGCCCCAAGTATTGAGGAATTCGAAGGCCGTACGGCCCATCGAAGGGATCACCACCGAATCGTGCACACCATGCAGGCACAGGGCTGGCGTGCGTTGCTGGCACGCGCTGAGCTGATGACTGTCGGTAAAGGTTGGAGCGTAGGTGGACAGCGCGATTACCCCTCCCAGCGCCTCCTGCCACTTTATATAAGCGGTGTGCAGCACCACGGCGCCGCCCTGGGAGAAACCGGCGAGGAAGATTCGCGACAGGCTGATGCCCTTGGCCTGCTCGGCCTTGATCAAGGCGATGACCTGCTGCGCCGACTCTTCCAATTGCCCTTCGTCGATGGCGCGGGCCGGGGTCATGGCCTTGATGTCGTACCAGCTTGGCATGGAATAGCCGCCGTTGATGGTAACCGGACGGGTGGGCGCCTGCGGCATCACGAAGCGGGTAGTGAGCAGCCGTTCCTGCAGAAATTCGGCCACCGGTAGGAAGTCGTAACGGTCGGCACCCAGGCCGTGCAACCAGATCACACAGGCGTCTGCGGTTTTCTGTGGTTCGAGAATCAGCGGGTTGGTCATGACTGCTCCGAAAGTGTGCATGCCTGGTAAGAACGTGCGTGAAAAGAAGGCCTGGCTATTGATTGTCAGAAAAAGAATGTCGCAACGATACAACTTTCCCTACTTGACTAGCGCTTAAACGCTTAAGCCGCCAACTGTGGTACGCGCTTTGCTATGGATCCGTTGAGGCAAAGGGACTATCCGCGACGGTAACACCCTTTGCACGCGAAGGCTGTCACAGAACAGCTCATTGCGCCAATTGACCCAATAACAAGCCAACAAGGGTCGGATGCGCCTCATAAGGGTGCGGTGCAATTCCGGCTCGGTACAACAAGAGCGATTTGGAGGTTGTGAATGAAGATGTTGAAAACCACCCTGGCAGTCCTGACCGCTGCCGCCGCGCTGGGAGCCACCAGCTTCGCACAGGCCGGCGCCACTCTCGATGCGGTCAAGAAGAAGGGCTTCGTCCAGTGTGGCGTGAGCGACGGTCTTCCAGGCTTCTCGGTCCCCGATGCTAAGGGCAAGATCATCGGTATCGACGCCGATGTATGCCGCGCTGTCGCCGCTGCGGTGTTCGGTGATGCCACCAAGGTCAAATTCAGCCAACTCAACGCCAAGGAGCGCTTCACCGCCCTGCAGTCGGGCGAAGTCGACGTGCTGTCGCGTAATACTACCTGGACCAGCTCGCGCGATGCCGGCATGGGCCTGGTGTTCGCCGGTGTCACCTACTATGACGGCGTGGGCTTCCTGGTCAACAAGAAGCTGGGTGTTTCCAGTGCCAAGGAGCTCGATGGCGCGACCATCTGCATCCAGGCCGGTACCACCACCGAACTGAACGTATCCGACTTCTTCCGCGCCAATAATCTCAAGTACACCCCGATCACCTTCGATACCTCCGATGAGAGCGCCAAGTCGTTGGAGTCCGGCCGTTGCGACGTGCTCACCTCGGACAAGTCGCAACTGTTCGCCCAACGTTCCAAGCTGGCTGCACCGACCGACTACGTGGTGCTGCCGGAAACCATCTCCAAGGAGCCTCTGGGCCCGGTGGTGCGTAAAGGCGACGAGGAGTGGTTCAGCATCGTCAAGTGGACCCTGTTCGCGATGCTCAACGCCGAAGAGGCCGGCATCACCTCGAAGAACGTCGAGGCCGAAGCCAAGTCCACCAAGAACCCGGACGTCGCCCGTCTGCTGGGTGCCGACGGTGAATACGGCAAGGACCTCAAGCTGCCCAAGGACTGGGTAGTGCAGATCGTCAAGCAAGTCGGCAACTATGGTGAAGTGTTCGAAAAGAACCTTGGTCAGAGCACCGACCTCAAGATCGACCGTGGCATGAACGCCCTGTGGAACAACGGCGGCATCCAGTACGCGCCACCTGTGCGCTGATGGCTGCACCCTGCGGCGGCATCCCGCCGTCGCAGGTTGTTCGGATCCCTTTTTTTCGGGGCACTTCATGCAAAATCAAATCGGCGCACCCAAGGGGTTATCCCTGAGCGATCCACGTGTGCGCGCGTGGCTGTTCCAGATCCTCACGATCGTTTTCGTGGTCGGTCTGGGCTGGTATCTGTTCCACAACACCCAAACCAACCTGCAACACCGGGGCATCACCTCCGGCTTCGACTTCCTGGACCGCAGTGCCGGGTTCGGCATCGCCCAGCATCTGATTCCTTATGTGGAATCCGACAGCTATGCGCGAGTGTTCGTCATCGGCCTGCTCAACACCCTGTTGGTGACGTTCATCGGTGTCATTCTGGCGACGATTCTGGGCTTCATCATCGGTGTGGCTCGTTTGTCACCGAACTGGATGATCAACAAGCTGGCGACCGTGTATGTGGAGACCTTCCGCAACATTCCGCCGCTGCTGCAGATTCTGTTCTGGTACTTCGCGGTGTTTCTGACCCTGCCGGGACCGCGGGGTAGCATCAACATCGACGACACGTTCTTCATCAGCAACCGTGGCCTGAACATGCCGGGTGCCTCGATGGCCGAGGGCTTCTGGCCGTTCTTCGTCGCGCTGGGACTGGCGATCGTGGCCATCGTGTTCATGGTGCGCTACGCCAACAAGCGGTTCGATGAAACCGGCGAGCCTTTCCACAAGTTCTGGGTCGGGCTGGCCTTGTTCATCGTCATTCCTGGCGCCAGCGCCTTGCTGTTCGGCAGCCCCGTGCACTGGGAAGTGCCGCAGCTCAAGGGCTTCAACTTCGTCGGTGGCTGGGTGCTGATTCCCGAACTGCTGGCCCTGACGCTGGCGCTGACCATCTACACCGCGGCGTTCATCGCCGAGATCGTGCGCTCTGGCATCCGTTCGGTCAGCCATGGCCAGACCGAGGCTGCGCGCTCGCTGGGGCTGCGTGAGGGGCCGACCCTGCGCAAGGTGATCATCCCCCAGGCACTGCGGGTGATCATTCCGCCGCTGACCAGCCAGTACCTGAACCTGGCGAAGAACTCGTCCCTGGCGGCCGGTATCGGCTATCCGGAGATGGTCTCGCTGTTCGCCGGTACCGTGCTCAACCAGACCGGCCAGGCCATCGAGGTGATTGCCATCACCATGAGTGTCTATCTCGCCATCAGCATCAGCATTTCGCTGCTGATGAACTGGTACAACAAGCGCATTGCGCTGATCGAGCGGTGAGGATACGCCCGTGAATGCCCATGTTTTCAAACCCGACATGCCGCCGCCGGTGAAAACCGTCGGCGTGCTCGCATGGATGCGTGCCAACCTGTTCTCCAGCTGGCTCAACACCTTGCTGACCCTGTTCGCCCTGTACCTGATCTGGCTGATCGTGCCGCCTCTGGTGCAATGGGCGCTGATCGACGCCAACTGGGTAGGCACCACCCGCGCCGATTGCACCAAGGAAGGTGCCTGCTGGGTGTTCGTCCAGCAGCGTTTCGGCCAGTTCATGTATGGCTACTACCCGACCGAACTGCGCTGGCGCGTGGACCTGACCGTCTGGCTTGCCGTGCTCGGTGCCGCACCGCTGTTCATCAAGCGCTTTGCGCGCAAGGCGTTCTACGGCCTGGGCTTCCTGGTGCTGTATCCGATCCTGGCCTACACCCTGCTGCACGGCGGCTACCTGGGGCTGGATACCGTGCCGACCAGCCAATGGGGCGGCCTGATGCTGACGCTGGTGATCGCCACCGTGGGCATCGTCGGCGCCTTGCCGCTGGGCATCCTGCTGGCGCTGGGCCGACGGTCGCGCATGCCGGCGGTGAAGGTGGTATGCGTCACCTTCATCGAGTTCTGGCGTGGCGTGCCGCTAATCACCGTGCTGTTCATGTCCTCGGTGATGCTGCCGTTGTTCCTGCCCGAGGGCATGAGCTTCGACAAACTGCTGCGGGCGATGATCGGCGTGATCCTGTTCCAGTCGGCGTATATCGCCGAAGTGGTGCGCGGCGGCCTGCAGGCCATTCCCAAGGGGCAGTACGAGGCGGCCGCGGCCATGGGGCTGGGCTACTGGCGCTCGATGGGGCTGGTGATTCTGCCCCAGGCGCTCAAGCTGGTGATCCCAGGCATCGTCAACACCTTCATTGCTCTGTTCAAGGACACCAGCCTGGTGATCATCATCGGCCTGTTCGACCTGCTCAACAGTGTCAAGCAGGCGGCTGCCGATCCGGCCTGGCTGGGCATGGCCACTGAGGGCTATGTGTTCGCCGCCCTGGTGTTCTGGATTTTCTGTTTCGGTATGTCCCGCTACTCCATGCATCTGGAGCGCAAGCTGGACACTGGCCACAAGCGTTAGGAGTTTCGAAATGAGTGAAGCGATCAAGCAGCCTGCCGGCCCCGAAGGCATCATCCAGATGCAGGGCGTCAACAAGTGGTACGGCCAGTTCCATGTGCTCAAGGACATCAACCTGAACGTACGCCAGGGCGAGCGTATCGTGCTGTGCGGGCCGTCTGGCTCGGGCAAGTCCACCACCATCCGCTGCCTCAACCGCCTGGAAGAGCACCAGCAGGGGCGCATCGTCGTCGATGGCGTAGAGCTGACCAACGACCTCAAGCAGATTGAGGCGATCCGCCGCGAGGTGGGCATGGTATTCCAGCACTTCAACCTGTTCCCGCACCTCAGCATCCTCGAGAACTGCACCCTGGCACCAATGTGGGTGCGCAAGATGCCGCGGCGCAAGGCCGAGGAAATCGCCATGCACTACCTGGAGCGGGTACGCATCCCGGAGCAGGCGCACAAGTACCCCGGGCAGTTGTCCGGTGGTCAGCAGCAGCGCGTGGCGATTGCCCGGGCCCTGTGCATGAAGCCCAAGATCATGCTGTTCGACGAGCCGACTTCGGCGCTTGACCCGGAAATGGTAAAAGAGGTGCTCGATACCATGGTAGGTCTGGCCGAGGATGGCATGACCATGCTCTGCGTCACCCACGAGATGGGCTTTGCCCGCACCGTGGCGAACCGAGTGATCTTCATGGACAAAGGTGAGATCGTCGAGCAGGCAGCGCCGGATGACTTCTTCGACCGGCCGCGCAGTGACCGGACCAAGCTGTTCTTGAGCCAGATTCTGCATTGATGTGACGGGGGGCGCCTTGCGGCCCTTTCGCGCTGCAAGGCCGCCCCAGCATCAACTTACTTCTCTTCTTTGGCAGCCACCGGTGCAGGTGGCGGTCGCAGCCCCACCTCGGCAACCAGTTTCAGTTGCTGCCCGTTGCGCACCACCTCGATGGTGATCTTCTCGTTGGGCTTGATCCGCGCAACTTGGTTCATCGACTTGCGTCCGTCTCCCGCAGGTTCGCCATTGATGCTCAGGATCACGTCACCCAGCTGCAACCCGGCCTTTTGCGCCGGCCCATCGCGGAAGATCCCCGCCACGACGATGCCTGGGCGGCCCTGCATACCGAACGATTCCGCCAGTTCCTGGCTCAATGGCTGCACTTCGATGCCCAGCCAGCCGCGAATCACCTGGCCATGCTCGACGATCGACTTCATCACCTCCAGCGCCAGCTTGACCGGGATGGCGAAGCCGATGCCCTGGGAACCACCAGACTTGGAGAAGATCGCGGTATTGATGCCGATCAGGTTGCCATTGGCATCGACCAGCGCACCACCGGAGTTGCCTGGGTTGATGGCCGCGTCGGTCTGGATGAAATCTTCGTAGTTGTTCAGGCCCAGTTGGTTACGTCCGGTGGCGCTGATGATGCCCATGGTCACGGTCTGGCCGACCCCGAACGGGTTACCGATGGCCAGGGAGACATCGCCGATGTGGATGTTGTCGGAACGGCCGATGGTGATCGCCGGCAGGTTCTTGAGGTCGATCTTCAGTACCGCGAGGTCGGTTTCCGGGTCGCTGCCCACGACGCGCGCCAGGGTCTCACGGCCGTCCTTGAGCGCCACCACGATCTGGTCGGCGCCGCTGGTAACGTGGTTGTTGGTCAGCAGGTAGCCCTCGGGGCTCATGATCACGGCCGAACCCAGGCTGGACTCCCAGCGCCGCTGCTTGGGCAGGTTGTCACCGAAGAAGCGGCGGAACTGCGGGTCTTCGAACAAGGGATGGGCGCTCTTGTTCACCACTTTGGTGGTGTACAGGTTCACCACCGCTGGGGCGGCGAGGGTCACGGCGTCGGCATAGGACACCGGCCCCTGCATGATCCGGGTGGTCTGCGGAGCCTGCTGCAGGTTGACGTCCTGGCTGGGGAGGCCGACCCATTCAGGGAAACGCTGGATGACCAGCATGGCGATCAGCACGCCAGTAATCAGGGGCCAGCCAAAATAACGCAGAGCCTTGAGCATGAACGAATCCTGGGAGTAGGGCGGGGGCCAATTGGCAGCGCAGCGGGGCGCGAGCGCGCGCGATCATACACAGGTACAGAGCGATCGGCGATGTGCAAACCGATTTACCTGCTTCGCGGTTGAGTCCATGTCCTCCAGGGACCACGCTGGCCCCTGGGGGAGCGGGTCTGCCCGCGAATGCTGGCGCCTCGGTCTTGCCCCCATGCGACTGCCGCCGGTTTCCCCGAAGCCGGCGACGGCCCATAATGGCCGCCATTATACGGGCGTTGTGCCCGTCGAAAGCGCAGATTTCGAGGAGATTTTCCATGGCCGTCGCACTGAACACCCTGGTCGAGGAGGCCGAGCGCTACCTGGGTAGCGCGAAGATCCAGGATTACTGCCCCAACGGCCTGCAAGTCGAAGGGCGACCGCAGGTCAGTCGCATCGTCAGTGGCGTGACCGCCAGCCAGGCGTTGCTCGACGCGGCGGTCGAGGCCGATGCCGACTTGGTGCTGGTTCACCATGGTTATTTCTGGAAGGGCGAGAATCCGTGTGTCACCGGCATCAAGCAACGCCGCTTGAAAACCTTGCTCAAGCACGACATGAGCCTGCTGGCCTTCCACCTGCCGCTGGATGTGCATCCCGAAGTGGGCAATAACGTGCAATTGGCTCGTCAGCTGGACATTACCGTCGAGGGGCCGCTGGACCCGGAGAACCCAAAGGTCGTGGGGCTGGTCGGGTCGCTGGCCGAGCCAATGACAGCGCGGGATTTCGCCCGGCGCGTGCAGGAGGTGATGGGACGTGAGCCGCTGCTGGTGGAAGGCGATGTCATGGTTCGCCGGATCGGCTGGTGCACCGGAGGCGGCCAAGGCTACATCGATACCGCGATCGCCGCCGGAGTCGACCTGTACATCAGTGGCGAGGCGTCCGAGCAGACTTTTCATAGCGCGCGCGAGAACGGCGTGAGCTTCATCGCCGCAGGCCACCATGCCACCGAGCGTTATGGCGTGCAGGCGCTGGGGGATTACCTGGCGCGTCGGTTTGCCCTGGAGCACCTGTTCATCGACTGCCCGAACCCGATCTGACCTTTGGGGCCTCATCGCCGGCAAGCCGGTTCCTGCTGGCGCGCTCGTCTCAGGCGCTGGCCTGTCGGCGATGCGTTGCTCGAGCCCCAAACCCCCAGTCATATCGTTAGATTGTTTCGATCTAGTGCGGCTCCTAAATAGAATCAGCCGCTGTGATAAAGTGGCTCGCTCGAACACGGCCCGCAGGCCGTCCATAAGATCGTTTTTCGTGAGTAGCCATGGTCGACAAACTGACGCACTTGAAACAGCTGGAGGCGGAGAGCATCCACATCATCCGCGAGGTGGCCGCCGAGTTCGATAACCCGGTGATGCTGTACTCGATCGGCAAGGACTCCGCCGTGATGCTGCACCTGGCGCGCAAAGCCTTCTTCCCAGGCAAGCTGCCGTTCCCGGTGATGCACGTCGACACCCAGTGGAAATTCCAGGAGATGTACCGCTTCCGCGACAAGATGGTCGAGGAAATGGGTCTGGAGCTGATCACCCACGTCAACCCCGAAGGTGTGGCCCAGGGCATCAACCCGTTCACCCATGGCAGCTCCAAGCACACCGACATCATGAAGACCCAGGGCCTGAAGCAGGCGCTGGACAAGCATGGTTTCGACGCCGCCTTTGGTGGCGCCCGCCGCGACGAAGAGAAGTCCCGGGCCAAAGAGCGCGTTTACTCGTTCCGCGACAGCAAGCACCGCTGGGACCCGAAGAACCAGCGCCCCGAGCTGTGGAACGTGTACAACGGCAAGGTCAACAAGGGCGAGTCGATCCGTGTGTTCCCGCTGTCCAACTGGACCGAGCTGGACATCTGGCAGTACATCTACCTCGAAGGCATCCCGATCGTGCCGCTGTACTTCGCCGCCGAGCGGGAAGTGATCGAGAAGAACGGCACCCTGATCATGATCGACGACGAGCGCATCCTCGAGCACCTCACCGACGAGGAAAAAGCCCGTATCGTCAAGAAGAAAGTGCGGTTCCGTACCCTTGGCTGCTACCCGTTGACGGGTGCCGTCGAGTCGGAGGCCGAGACCCTGACGGACATCATCCAGGAAATGCTCCTGACCCGTACGTCCGAACGCCAGGGCCGAGTCATCGACCATGATGGCGCAGGCTCGATGGAAGACAAAAAACGCCAAGGCTACTTCTAATTTCAGGGTTTCATCATGTCGCACCAATCCGATTTGATCAGCGAAGACATCCTCGCTTATCTGGCTCAGCACGAGCGCAAAGAACTGCTGCGTTTCCTCACCTGCGGTAACGTGGATGACGGCAAGAGCACCCTGATCGGGCGCCTGCTGCACGACTCGAAGATGATCTACGAAGACCACCTCGAGGCCATCACCCGCGATTCGAAGAAAGTCGGCACCACCGGCGAAGAAGTCGACCTGGCATTGCTAGTCGATGGCCTGCAGGCCGAGCGCGAGCAGGGCATCACCATCGATGTCGCCTACCGCTACTTCTCCACCGCCAAGCGCAAGTTCATCATTGCCGACACCCCGGGCCACGAGCAGTACACCCGCAACATGGCGACCGGCGCCTCGACCTGCGACCTGGCGATCATCCTGGTCGATGCCCGTTACGGCGTGCAGACCCAGACCCGCCGTCACAGCTACATTGCCTCGCTGCTGGGCATCAAGCACATCGTGGTCGCGGTCAATAAGATGGACCTCAAGGGCTTCGATGAGCAGGTCTTCGAGTCGATCAAGGCCGATTACCTGAAGTTTGCCGAAGCGATCAACCTGAAGCCGTCGAGCCTGCACTTCGTGCCGATGTCGGCGCTCAAGGGCGACAACGTGGTCAATCACAGCGAGCAATCGCCGTGGTACGCCGGCCCGACGCTGATGGAAATCCTCGAAACCGTGGAAGTGTCGGCCGACCGCAACGTCACCGACCTGCGTTTCCCGGTGCAGTACGTCAACCGTCCGAACCTGAACTTCCGCGGCTTCGCCGGCACCATCGCCAGCGGCGTGGTACACAAGGGTGACGAAATCGTCGTGCTGCCTTCGGGCAAGAGCAGCCGGGTCAAGTCCATCGTCACCTACGAAGGTGAACTGGAGAACGCCGGCCCCGGCCAGGCCGTGACCCTGACCATGGAAGACGAGATCGACATCTCCCGTGGCGACTTGCTGGTGCATGCCGACAACGTTCCGCCGGTGACCGACCAGTTCGACGCCATGCTGGTGTGGATGGCCGAAGAACCGATGCTGCCGGGCAAGAAATATGACATCAAGCGCGCCACCAGCTACGTGCCGGGCTCGATTGCCAGCATCACCCACAAGGTGGATGTGAATACCCTGGAGCAAGGCGCTGCCAGTGCACTGCAACTGAACGAGATCGGTCGCGTCAAGGTGTCCCTGGATGCCGCGATCGCCCTGGACGGTTACGACAGCAACCGCACCACCGGCGCGTTCATCGTCATCGACCGCCTGACCAACGGCACTGTCGGTGCCGGCATGATCATCGCCCCGCCAGTCCTGCCGCATGGCACCACGGGTCAGCATGGCAAGTTGGCTCACGTGTCCACTGAAGAGCGCGCGCTGCGCTTCGGTCAGCAACCGGCTACCGTGCTGTTCAGCGGCCTGTCCGGCGCTGGCAAGAGCACCCTGGCCTATGCCGTCGAGCGCAAGCTGTTCGACATGGGCCGTGCGGTCTACGTGCTCGATGGCCAGAACCTGCGTCACGACCTGAACAAGGGCCTGCCGCAGGATCGAGCGGGCCGCACCGAGAACTGGCGCCGCGCCGCCCATGTGGCGCGTCAGTTCAACGAAGCTGGCCTGCTGACCCTGGCCGCCTTCGTTGCGCCTGATGCCGAGGGCCGTGAACAGGCCAAGGCCTTGATCGGCAAGGAGCGCCTGGTAACCGTTTACGTGCAGGCATCGCCAATTGCCTGCCGCGAGCGTGATCCTCAGGGCCTGTATGCCGCTGGCGGTGACAACATCCCGGGTGAAAGCTTCCCGTACGATGTGCCGCTGGATGCCGACCTGGTGATCGACACCCAGACCACCAGCGTGGACGAGGGCGTGAAGCAGGTGCTGGATGTGCTGCGTCAGCGCGGCGCGATTTAAGCGTTAGTGCTGTACGAGAAACCCCGCTTCGGCGGGGTTTTTTTGTATTGGGGATTGGCGTCGGGGCTGTTGGGTGCTTGGCGTGAGAGGTGCGGTGCCTGTGAGATCGAGCGCCGCCCGCGCGGCGCATCGCGAGCAAGGCTCGCTCCTACGTTTGTTTCGGGCCAATTATTTCTGTGAGATTCGCGCGCGAACGCTTTGGCGCTTGGCGCGATATCGCGTCGTACAAACAAGGCGGTCGCGCGCGTCTATCACTGGCGTTACTGGCCCGAAACAAACGTAGGAGCGAGCCTTGCTCGCGATGCGCCGCGCGGGCGGCGCTCGATTTGCGCACCACCTCAAAGCTCAAGTCAGGCCGTCCTCCCCAGAAAGAACCTCAACTTGTTTCCGCGATGCAATACCGCTCCTTCAGGTGTCGATCGTGGCAGATCTGTCTCAGATATGCTTTTCCGATACAGGAATCACGCGCTTTTCCTTAACCGCCTTATACGAAAAGCTCGAATATATCTCCTTCACCCCCGGCAACCGCTGCAACACCTCACGGGTGAATTCCCCAAACGACTCCAGATCCCGCGCCAGAATCTCGAGCAAGAAGTCATACCGCCCGGAAACATTGTGGCAGGCAATGATCTCTGGAATTTCCATCAGCCGCTTTTCGAACGCCAGCGCCATGTCCTTGGTGTGCGAGTCCATCATGATGCTGACGAACGCGGTCACACCAAACCCCAGCGCCTTGGGCGAAAGAATGGCCTGATAACCGGTGATGTAGCCGTTGTCCTCCAGCAACTTGACCCGACGCCAGCAGGGCGAGGTGGTTAACGCGACTTGGTCGGCAAGCTCGGAGACGGTGAGGCGGGCGTTGTCCTGCAAGGCTGCGAGCAGGGCGCGGTCGGTGCGGTCGAGGGTCGAAGGCATGTTTTGCCCTCCTGGTCTGTCATGTGTTGTTTTTGTTCCAAAACTAGCCATTTCGCGTAGGAGATTTTGGAAAGAATCAGGCGGCTTGGTGGCATAAGCTTATAACAAACCACCAGAGGTTGTTGCCATGCGCGACTCCCATAACAACAGCGGTTTTTCCACGCGGGCCATCCATCACGGGTACGACCCGCTCAGCCATGGCGGCGCCCTGGTGCCGCCGGTCTACCAGACCGCTACCTTCGCTTTTCCTTCCGTCGAATACGGTGCTGCCTGTTTTGCAGGCGAAGAACCCGGGCACTTCTACAGCCGTATCTCCAACCCGACCCTGGCCTTGCTGGAACAGCGCATGGCCTCGCTGGAAGGGGGCGAGGCAGGCTTGGCCCTGGCCTCGGGCATGGGGGCCATCACTTCGACGATCTGGACGTTGCTGCGCCCTGGGGATGAACTGATCGTGGGGCGCACACTGTATGGCTGCACCTTCGCCTACCTGCACCATGGGATTGGCGAGTTCGGAGTCAAGATCCGTCACGTCGACCTCAATGACATCAAGGCGCTGAAGGCGGCGATCACCAGTAAGACGCGAATGATCTACTTCGAAACCCCAGCCAACCCGAACATGCAGTTGGTCGATATCGCTGCCGTGGCCGAAGCGGCGCAGGGGCATGACCTGCACATCGTGGTCGACAACACCTATTGCACGCCGTATCTGCAGCGGCCGTTGGAGCTGGGTGCCGATCTGGTCGTGCACTCGGCTACCAAGTACCTCAGCGGCCATGGCGATATCACCGCCGGGCTGGTGGTCGGGCGCAAGGCGCTGGTCGACCGGATTCGCCTGGTAGGGCTCAAGGACATGACTGGCGCGGTGCTGTCGCCGCATGATGCCGCGCTGCTGATGCGTGGTATCAAGACATTGGCCCTGCGCATGGACCGCCACTGCGCCAATGCACAGCAGGTGGCTGAGTTCCTGGCGGAGCAGCCTCAGGTCGAGCTGATCCATTACCCGGGCCTGTCGTCATTCGGGCAGTACGCGCTGGCACAGCGGCAAATGCGCATGCCGGGCGGGATGATCGCTTTTGAGCTCAAGGGCGGGATCGAGGCCGGCCGACGCTTCATGAATGCCTTGCAGCTGTTCGCACGTGCGGTCAGCCTGGGGGATGCCGAGTCGCTAGCGCAGCATCCAGCGAGCATGACCCATTCCAGCTATACGGCGAAGGAGCGGGCGCATCACGGGATATCGGAAGGGTTGGTGAGGCTGTCGGTGGGGTTGGAGGATGTAGAGGACTTGCTTGCCGATATCGAACAGGCGCTCAAGCACTGTGTATGAGGTTGGCTGCAAACTTCCTACTTATCGATGCCGGTTTTCGACAGCGATATCAAGAAAGGTCGGATAGAGCCTGTTGAGGTGGTCACTTAGTTTGGGTGTTCGCACGGAATCTGTTCCGTGCCTAGTCCATTCACCTGAACAGGCATGAGTATGAAATTCAAGAGTGTACTTTCGCACGCCGCCCTGGCGCTTGCGGTGGTTACTGCCAGTGGGGTCGCTTTGGCAGGCGATGTGGGCCAGCCATGCTGCCCTTTCAGCGATAAAAGCCTGAAGACGTCGCCAGAGGCGCTGTCGGGTTCCACTCAGCAGTTGTTGAAACTGCAAGGTATGAAGTTCACCTGGAAAGAAACGGGGCGCAAGGATATTGGGCTGATGGCGCAGGATGTCCAGGCCGTGTACCCGGAACTGGTTCATGAGAAGGACGAAAAGCTGACGGTGGACTACCAAAAATTGGTCGCACCACTGATTGAGTCGATACGTGAACTGAATCAGCGGATCGATACACTGGAGAAGGCTCAGGCCAAGACGATGTAACGCGGGTTGTTGCCGTGTTCTTCACGCAATAAGAAAGGCCTCTTCCGAGGCCTTTTTGCATTTCACCCGCTTAACGCTTGAGCCCGTAGCTCTCGTCCAGCATGCCTGGCGAGTTCGGCGCCTTCGGCGCATAGTCGCGAGGCACTTCGGCGGTGTCCTTCGGCGGGGTCAGGCGGTCACGTGGGGCCTGGGCGGCCTCGGAGTGCAGGGCGGCCAGCAGGCGCTGACGGGTAACCTCGTCCAGCGCCAGGGCATTGGCGCCTTCGGCCAGGTGGTCCTGGACATCCTGGTAGCTCTGGGTCAGCTTTTTGACCAGCACGGCAGTGCTGTTGAAGTGGGTGACCACTTCGTTCTGGTAGGTGTCGAAGCGTTGCTGGATATCGTCCAGCTGGCGCTGTGTGCTGCTCGGCGCGGCATTGGGCAGCAGGCGCGCGACGACGAAACCGACCACGACGCCGACGACCAGGGCCAGGGTCGGCAACAACCAAACAAGGAGCGAGTGTTCCACGAGTCCTTCCTCTATAAACGGCTTTGCTTTACGTTAACGGCTCAGACCTGCGCTGTATACCGCGAGCGATCGCAAATCAGAACAGAATTCCTCAGCTAGACGAATCGACCCCTCCCGAGGTCACGGAGTAGTGCCTTGCTTGTCCGCGAAACCCCCTTGTTCATCGATGGCCCCGTTGGCCAGCTGGAAGCCTTGTACCTGGACGTGGCCGATGCCCGTGGTGCGGTGCTGATCTGCCACCCCAACCCGGTTCAGGGCGGCACCATGCTCAACAAGGTGGTTTCGACGTTGCAGCGTACCGCCCGCGATGCAGGCTACGTGACCCTGCGCTTCAACTACCGTGGTGTGGGCCAGAGCGCCGGCAGCCATGACATGGGCGCAGGCGAGGTAGCGGATGCCGAGGCCGCTGCTGGCTGGCTGCGCGAAAAGCACCCCGATCTGCCCTTGGTGCTGATGGGTTTCTCTTTCGGTGGTTTCGTCGCTACCAGCCTGGCCGGGCGGCTGGAGGCTTCTGGCGTGGCCTTGCAGCAGTTGTTCATGATTGCCCCGGCGGTGATGCGTCTGACGGCCGATTTCCCGCTGCCGCAGCATTGCCCGATCACCGTGGTGCAGCCGGAGAGCGACGAAGTCGTCGATCCGCAGCTGGTTTACGACTGGTCCGACAGCCTGTCGCGCCCCCATGAGCTGCTGAAAGTGGCAGAATGCGGACACTTCTTCCATGGCAAGCTGACCGATCTGAAGGATCTGCTGCTGCCGCGCCTTTCGAACTGAGCCAAGCCTGAATAAGCGAACACCCATGACCACGCGCATTCTCACCGGTATCACCACCACCGGCACCCCGCACCTGGGCAACTACGCCGGAGCTATCCGCCCGGCCATTCTCGCCAGCCAGCAGCCCGGTGCCGACTCGTTCTACTTCCTGGCCGACTATCACGCCCTGATCAAGTGCGACGATCCGCTGCGCATCCAGCGCTCGCGCCTGGAAATCGCTGCCACCTGGCTGGCCGGTGGCCTGGATCCGGACAAGGTGACCTTCTACCGTCAGTCAGATATTCCCGAGATTCCTGAGCTGACCTGGCTGCTGACCTGCGTTGCCGCCAAGGGCCTGCTCAACCGCGCCCACGCCTACAAGGCTTCGGTGGACAAGAACGTCGAAGCCGGTGAAGACCCGGATGCCGGTGTGACCATGGGGCTGTTCAGCTACCCGGTGCTGATGGCGGCGGACATCCTGATGTTCAACGCGCACAAGGTGCCGGTAGGCCGTGACCAGATCCAGCACGTGGAGATGGCCCGTGATATCGGCCAGCGCTTCAACCACCTGTTCGGTCAGGGCAAGGACTTCTTCGCCCTGCCAGAAGCTGTGATCGAAGAAAGCGTGGCGACGCTGCCAGGGCTGGACGGTCGCAAGATGTCCAAGAGCTACGACAACACCATTCCGCTGTTCACCAGCGCGAAGGACATGAAGGACGCAATTTCGCGCATCGTCACTGACTCCCGTGCCCCAGGCGAGGCCAAGGACCCGGACAACTCGCACCTGTTCACTCTGTTCCAGGCCTTCTCCACACCAGCCCAGTGCGCTGAATTCCGTGAAGAACTGCTGCAGGGCTTGGGCTGGGGTGATGCCAAGCAGCGTCTGTTCCAGCTGCTCGACAGCCAGCTCTCCGAGAAGCGTGAGCACTACCACCAACTGATCTCGCGACCGTCGGACCTGGAAGACATTCTTTTGGCCGGTGCCGCCAAGGCACGCAAGATCGCCACCCCGTTCCTCGAACAACTGCGCGAGGCCGTAGGCCTGCGCTCGTTCCGCAGCAGCGTCCAGGCAACTGCCGAAGTGAAGAAGAAAGCCGCCAAAAGCGCCCGTTTCGTCAGCTTCCGTGACGAAGACGGCAGCTTCCGCTTCCGCCTGCTTGCCGCCGATGGCGAGCAATTGCTGCTCTCGCGCAGCTTCGCCGATGGCAAGAGCGCCGGTGCGGTAAGCAAGCAGCTGCAGCAGGGCGGTGAGGCTGATGTGCGAGTCGAAGGCCTGGGCTTCAGTCTGTGGCTGAACGGCGAGCAGGTGGCCGACGGGCCGCAGTTCGACAGCGCCGAAGCCCGCGATTCGGCTATCGAAAGCCTGCGTGTAGCGCTGCAGCCCCTGTAGGAGCGGATTTATCCGCGAACACCGGCATAACCGGTGCCAGGCACCGCGTTGTCTGTTTTGCGGGTAGGCCTTCGCCCTCAGGAATGCATACCGCCTGAGGCATTTCGCCGCAAGTCTGATTGCCATTAAGCGGGCCTGTCGCTACAGTGACGGCCCGTTTTTTGTTGCCTCGCTAACGAATCATGACGCCCCTAGAACGATATCAAGCAGATCTGAAACGTCCCGACTTCTTCCATGACGCGGCGCAGGAGACTGCTGTGCGTCACTTGCAGCGTCTATACGACGATCTGGTCGCTGCGCACAACAGCAAGCCAGGTGTATTCGGCAAGTTGTTCGGCAAGAAGGAGCAGACCCCGGTCAAGGGCCTGTACTTCTGGGGCGGTGTGGGCCGAGGCAAGACCTACCTGGTGGATACCTTCTTCGAAGCGCTGCCATTCAAAGAGAAGATGCGTACTCACTTCCACCGCTTCATGAAGCGTGTGCACGAAGAGATGAAGACCCTCAAGGGCGAGAAGAACCCTTTGACCATCATCGCCAAGCGCTTCTCCCAGGAAGCCAAGGTCATCTGCTTCGACGAGTTCTTCGTTTCCGACATCACCGATGCCATGATCCTGGGCACGCTGATGGAGGAACTGTTCAAGAATGGCGTTTCCCTGGTCGCGACCTCCAACATCGTGCCGGACGGCTTGTACAAGGACGGCCTGCAGCGGGCGCGCTTCCTGCCGGCCATCGCGATGATCAAGCAGAACACCGACGTGGTGAACGTCGACAGCGGGGTCGATTACCGCCTGCGTCACCTGGAGCAGGCCGAGCTGTACCACTACCCGCTCGATGATGCGGCGCACCAGAGCCTGCGCGCCAGCTTCAAGGCACTGACCCCTGAGTGCACCCAGGCGGTCGAGAATGACGTGCTGATGATCGAGAATCGTCCGATCAATGCCTTGCTCACCTGCGACGATGTGGCCTGGTTCGACTTCCGCGCCCTGTGCGACGGGCCTCGCAGCCAGAACGACTACATCGAGCTGGGCAAGATCTTCCACGCCGTGCTGCTGAGCAACGTGGAGCAGATGGGGGTGGCTACCGATGACATCGCCCGTCGTTTCATCAACATGGTGGACGAGTTCTACGACCGTAACGTCAAGCTGATCATCTCGGCCGAGGTGGAGCTGAAGGACCTGTACACCGGTGGCCGCTTGAGCTTCGAATTCCAGCGTACCCTGAGCCGCCTGCTGGAGATGCAGTCGCACGAGTTCCTGGCGCGCGCGCACAAGCCATAAGCCTCGGAGTTCGGGGCCGCTTGCCGGCCCCGCTCATCTCAAGCTTCTTGCATGAACTGCTGCCGATACTGGTTCGGGGACAGCTCAGTGTGCTGCCGGAACAGTCGGGCAAAGAAGCTGGCATCGTCGTAGCCAACCTCGTAGCTGATGGTCTTGATGCTCTTGCGCGTGCTCGACAGCAACCCCTTGGCCGTCTCGATGCGTAGCCGTTGCAGGTAGTGCAATGGTTTGTCGCCAGTCGCGCCCTGGAAGCGACGCATGAAGTTGCGAATGCTCATGCCGTGGTTGCGGGCCACGTCCTCGAAGCGGAACTTGTCGGCGAAGTGTTCTTCAAGCCAGTGCTGGATCTGCAGGATGATCAGGTCCTGGTGCAGCTTCTGCCCACCAAAGCCCATGCGTCCAGGGGTGTAGTTGCGCTGTACCTCGTAGAGGATGTCGCGTGCCACGGCGCGAGCCACGTTGGCGCCGCAGAAGCGCTCGATCAGGTAGATGTACAGATCACAGGCCGAAGTGGTGCCGCCGGCACAGTACAGATTGTCGGCGTCGGTAAGGTGCTTGTCCTGGTTCAGCCTGATCTTGGGGAAGCGCTCGGCGAAGCTGTTGAAGAAGCGCCAGTAGGTAGTCGCTTCCTTGCCGTCGAGCAGCCCGGCCTCGGCCAGCCAGAAGACCCCGCTTGCCTCGGCGCACAGTACGGCGCCGCGGGCATGTTGCTCGCGTAGCCACGGCAGCACCTGAGGGTAGCGCTGCAGCAGGTTGTCGAAGTCGTCCCAGAAGGCTGGGAGGATGATCACATCGGCATCGTCCAGGCCGCCGTCGACCGGCAACTGTACGCCGCTGAAGCTGTCCACGGGCTGCCCGTCGGGACTGACCAGGTGGATTTCGAACATGGGCTGCAAGCCCAGGCCCAGTTGCTTGCTATAGCGCAGGCTGGCCAGGTGGAAGAAATCCTTGGCCTGCATCAGGGTCGAGGCGAACACCTTGTCAATGGCCAGGATGCTGACGCGCCGCAACGACGCGGAGGGTTGGGTAAACATCATTGTCATTGTTCTTATAGGGTAGAGTGGTCAATCACCGGCTGGATCGTCTTATTTTTTGGCGATTGTGTCTACCCCGCAGATTCGCGCTACCTGCTTCGCGGGTAAACCCACGCCCACGAGGGCTGCGCGTAGCCCTACGGGAGCGGGCTCACCCGCGAAGCAGGCAATTGTGGTTCGGGTCAAGGCGCCGGATTGGGCTGCTGCTGATGAATCGCCTCGATCCCCGCCAGCAGCTCATCGCTGAGGTTCAGTGCCAGGCTATTGAGGTTGCTCTTGAGCTGATCCAGGTCGGTCGCTCCGATGATATTGCTGGTCACGAACGGTTGCCGAGTCACGAACGCCAAGGCCATTTGCGCCGGGTCCAGGCCATGATCGCGGGCCAGTTGCACGTAGCGGCTGCAGGCTGCGACTGTCTGTGGGTTGGAGTAGCGGGCGAAGCGGCTGAACAGGGTCAAGCGTGCCTTTGCAGGGCAGGCGCCATTCTCGTATTTGCCCGAGAGCATGCCGAACGCCAGTGGCGAGTAGGCCAGCAGGCCGCATTGCTCGCGAATCGCCACTTCCGCCAGGCCCACCTCGAAGCTGCGGTTGAGCAGGTTGTACGGGTTCTGGATCGACACCGCGCGCGGCCAGCCACGGGCCTCGGCCAGTTGCAGGAACTTCATGGTGCCCCACGGCGTTTCGTTGGACAGGCCTACATGGCGGATCTTGCCGGCGCGAACCTGCTCATCGAGCA
Organism: Pseudomonas sp. NyZ480; assembly: GCF_029537255.1. Taxonomy (NCBI): domain Bacteria; kingdom Pseudomonadati; phylum Pseudomonadota; class Gammaproteobacteria; order Pseudomonadales; family Pseudomonadaceae; genus Pseudomonas; species Pseudomonas sp. NyZ480. The sequence goes on from NZ_CP120626.1 coordinate 971,233, forward strand.
CTTCGAGGGTTTCCTCCAGCGGGGTGAAGTGGTCCTGCGGCAGGTGTTGGTAGCCCAGTTTGCCGAAGAAGTTGGTGCTGCGTTCGGGCCAGTGCAGTTGGTACAGGTCGATGCGGTCGGTCTGCAGGCGCTTGAGGCTTTCGTCCAGCGCCGCGACGATGTGCTGGCGGTTGTGCTTGAGCTGGCCGTCGCGGATATGGCTGATACCGTTGCCAGGGCCCGCGACCTTGCTGGCGAGGATCCAGTCGTCACGATCACCGTGCTCGCTGAACCACTTTCCGATGATCCGCTCGGTGGCGGCATAGGTCTCGGGGCGGGGTGGCACCGGGTACATTTCGGCGGTGTCGATGAAGTTGATCCCGGCCTGCTTGGCCAGGGCGATCTGTTCGAAGGCCTCTTCCTGGGTGTTCTGCTCGCCCCAGGTCATGGTGCCCAGGCACAGGGCGCTGACGTGGAGGTCGGTACGGCCGAGCTTGCGGTATTCCATCGGAAAGACTCTCCTTGGCAAAGATGCCCATAAAAGCAGGTTGAATTTTCTGGCGCAATCTGGATAATTCGGCCCCTCTCCGTGTGGCGGAAGTGATGCACCACCATGCAGGAAGAACCCCGTCGAACATTGGCGTGCCCGACCCGAGCCCCCAAAAGCGTCAGCGTTCGGCTGCGCGCTTGCCCTTGGCAAGTTGTGCACTATCCAGTAAGATTCGCCGTCTATTTTTCGCTGGGCGGCCTCTGAGGCTTTAGAGAATGAAAACTTTTACTGCTAAACCGGAAACAGTAAAGCGCGAGTGGTTCGTAGTCGACGCCGCTGGCCAGACCCTGGGTCGTCTGGCTACCGAAATCGCTAGCCGTCTGCGTGGCAAGCACAAACCAGAATACACCCCTCACGTTGACACCGGCGACTACATCGTCGTTATCAACGCCGAGCAGGTTCGTGTGACTGGTGCCAAGTCTTCCGACAAAATGTACTACTCCCACTCCGGTTTCCCAGGCGGCATCAAGGAAATCAGCTTCGAGAAGCTGATCGACAAAGCCCCTGAGCGTGTTATCGAAACCGCGGTCAAAGGCATGCTGCCTAAGAACCCGCTGGGTCGCGACATGTACCGCAAGCTGAAAGTGTACGCGGGTGCAACTCACCCACACACTGCTCAGCAGCCTCAAGAACTGAAGATCTAACGGGAAAAGTTCATTATGTCGGCGACTCAAAATTACGGCACTGGCCGTCGCAAGACCGCAACCGCTCGCGTTTTCCTGCGTCCGGGCACTGGCAACATCTCCATCAACAACCGTTCTCTGGACGTGTTCTTCGGTCGCGAAACCGCTCGCATGGTTGTTCGCCAGCCGCTGGAGCTGACCGAGACCGTTGAGAAGTTCGACATCTATGTCACCGTTTCCGGTGGTGGTGTCAGCGGTCAAGCCGGTGCGATCCGTCACGGTATCACCCGCGCTCTGATGGAATACGACGAAACCCTGCGTGGCGCTCTGCGTCGTGCTGGCTACGTCACCCGCGACGCTCGTGAAGTTGAGCGTAAGAAAGTGGGTCTGCGTAAAGCGCGTAAGCGTCCTCAGTACTCCAAGCGTTAATACCGCTTCGGCAGTCAAAGAAGCCCGGTTCCTTTGGAACCGGGCTTTTTTTATGTCTTGAACTAACCTGTCAGCATGTCGGTGACAACTGGCCGCATAGACGCAGATCAAGCAAAGCGAGGGTTGTAGCCCGTTGCAGGGGTAATCACCTTGTCAGTGTGTGGTTTTGTTTCTTACCATGGCGGCCAATTTTTAGTGCCACAGACATTACCTAAGTACAGGCCTGATTCAACAGGCCAAGCAAGCTGATGGGAGAGGACTGAATGAGCAATGACGGCGTCAACGCAGGCCGGCGCCGCTTCCTCGTAGCCGCGACATCCGTGGTCGGGGCGGCGGGGGCAGTGGGGGCTGCGGTACCGTTCGTAGGGTCATGGTTTCCCAGTGCCAAGGCGAAGGCCGCAGGTGCACCGGTGAAGGTCAACATCGCCAAGGTCGAACCCGGGCAGCAGATGGTGGCCGAGTGGCGCGGCCAGCCTGTATTCATCGTCAGGCGAACGGAAGAGATCCTCGGGAATCTCAAGAAGATCGCCGGTGAGCTGTCCGACCCTGAATCGAAGGCATCGGTGCAGCCGGCCTATGTCGATCCCCAAGTGCGTTCGATCAAGCCGGAGATCCTCATTCTCGTCGGTCTGTGCACCCACCTTGGGTGTTCCCCGACGTTCCGTCCAGAAGTGGCGCCGGCCGACCTTGGTCCTAAATGGGTGGGTGGCTACTTCTGCCCTTGCCATGGCTCCCACTACGATCTGGCCGGGCGGGTTTACAAGGCCCAGCCTGCACCTCTCAACCTGCCAGTGCCGCCTCACTCTTACGAGTCGGACGACATCATTGTCATCGGCGTCGATCAGGAGAACGCATGATGAGCAAGTTCATGGACTGGATTGATGCTCGCTTCCCCGCTACCAAGATGTGGGAAGACCACCTGAGCAAGTATTACGCGCCCAAGAACTTCAACTTCCTGTACTTCTTCGGCTCCCTGGCCCTGTTGGTATTGGTCAACCAGATCGTCACGGGTGTGTGGCTGACCATGAGCTTCACGCCGTCGGCGGAAGAGGCCTTTGCCTCGGTCGAATACATCATGCGTGACGTGGAATACGGCTGGATCCTGCGTTACCTGCACTCCACGGGGGCGTCGGCATTCTTCATCGTGGTCTACCTGCACATGTTCCGCGGATTGCTCTACGGCTCCTACCAGAAGCCCCGTGAGCTGGTGTGGTTGTTCGGCATGCTGATCTACCTGGCGCTGATGGCCGAGGCCTTCATGGGCTATCTGCTGCCTTGGGGGCAAATGTCCTATTGGGGCGCCCAGGTGATCATTTCGCTGTTCGGTGCCATTCCGGTGATCGGCGATGACCTCACTCAGTGGATTCGTGGTGACTACCTGATCTCCGGCATCACCTTGAACCGCTTCTTCGCCCTGCATGTCGTGGCCTTGCCGATCGTCATCCTGGGCCTGGTCGTGCTGCACATCCTCGCGTTGCACGAAGTAGGTTCGAACAACCCCGATGGCGTCGATATCAAGAAGAAGAAGGACGAAAACGGGATACCGCTGGACGGCATTCCGTTCCACCCGTACTACACCGTCAAGGATATCGTCGGCGTGGTGGTCTTCCTCTTCGTATTCTGTGCCGTGGTGTTCTTCTTCCCGGAAATGGGTGGCTATTTCCTGGAAAAACCGAACTTCGAGCAGGCAAATGCCTTCAAGACGCCAGAGCATATCGCCCCGGTGTGGTACTTCACGCCGTTCTACGCAATCCTTCGGGCGGTTCCTGACAAGCTGTTCGGGGTGATCGCCATGGGGGCGGCCATTGCCGTGCTGTTCGTGTTGCCCTGGCTTGACCGCAGTCCTGTGCGCTCGATGCGCTACAAAGGCTGGTTGAGCAAGATCTTCCTGCTGGTGTTCTGCGTGGCCTTCGTGATCCTCGGTGTGCTGGGCGTTCTGGCGCCGACACCAGGGCGCACCTTGCTGTCGCAGGTGTGCACGGTGTTGTACTTCGCCTACTTCCTGCTGATGCCGTTCTACACAAGGCTTGAGAAGACCAAACCGGTTCCGGAAAGGGTGACTGGCTGATGAAAAAGTTGATTGCAGTATTTTTGCTGGCAGTGATGCCTGCCTTTTCCTACGCTGCCGAAACTGGCCTGACGTTGGACAAGGTCGATATCGACCTCGCCGACAAAGCGGCCATGCAGGATGGTGCTCGTACCTTCGCCAACTATTGCATGGGCTGTCACAGTGCGAAGTTCCAACGCTATGAGCGTGTGGCCGATGACTTGGGCATTCCACACGAGCTGATGCTCGAGAAACTGGTGTTCACCGGTGCCAAGATCGGCGACCACATGAAGATCGGCATGCAGCCAAGTGATGCCAAGACCTGGTTCGGCGCGGCGCCACCTGACCTGACGCTGGTTGCCCGGGTGCGCGGTACCGACTGGTTGTACACCTACCTGCGCAGCTTCTATGAAGACAAGTCGCGTCCTTATGGTGTCAACAACAAGGTGTTCCCGAACGTCGGCATGCCCAACGTGCTGGTGGGACTGCAGGGTAACCAGGTCATCGGCTGCAAGCAGGTGCAGACCGTGGTCGACGGCAAGAAGCAATTCGACCCATTGACAGGTAGTCCGCTGACCCATGAGGCTTGTGACCAGCTGACCATTACGCCGAATTCCGGTACCCTGACCACCGAGCAGTTCGACGAGAAGGTCAAGAACCTGGTGACCTTCCTGGCCTATTCGGCCAACCCGGTCAAACTGGAAAGCCAGCGTATCGGTACTTATGTGTTGCTGTACCTGGCTTTCTTCTTCGTATTCGCCTATTTGCTCAAGCGCGAATACTGGAAGGACGTGCACTGATCACGCAGTAGTTTCTGGTAGTTGAACGCGCCCTGGGCGCTCCACCGCTGACGCGGAGGGGCGTCCAGGGCGCGTTTGCATTTGCAGTTTCATAAGCATCCCCATGCGAGGAGGCGCTACATGGGCGCAACCAACAGGTTAGCCTGCTATTCCGACCCCGCTGATCACTATTCCCATCGCGTGCGCCTGGTGCTCGCGGAGAAAGGCGTCAGCGTGCAGATCATCGATGTGGATCGCGGTCGTCTGCCACCCAAGCTGGTTGAAGTGAACCCCTATGGGAGCGTGCCGACCCTGGTCGACCGTGACCTGGCGTTGTATGAATCGACCGTGGTGATGGAGTACCTTGAGGAGCGGTACCCGCATCCGCCGCTGATGCCGGTATACCCGGTGGCACGTGGCAACAGCCGTCTGCTGATACATCGTATCCAGCGCGACTGGTGTGCGCTGGCCGATACCATCCTCGATGCGCGCAGCGCCGATGCCGCGCGTGCAGAGGCGCGCAAGGCGTTGCGCGAGAGCTTGACCGGCGTGTCGCCGCTGTTTGCCGAGTTCGCTTGCTTCATGAGCGAGGAGCAAAGCCTGGTCGACTGTTGTCTACTGCCCATACTCTGGCGTTTGCCGGTATTGGGTATCGAATTGCCGCGGCAGGCCAAGCCGCTGCTGGATTACATGGAGCGACAGTTTGCCCGTGAGCCATTCCTGGCAAGCCTGTCCTCCGTTGAACGTGAAATGCGCAAGCTTTAAGGAGCCGTTGATGAACTCCAGTCGCCCCTATCTGGTTCGAGCGCTGTACGAGTGGATCGTCGACAACGATTGCACCCCTCATATGCTGGTCAATGCCGAATATCCGGCGGTCCAGGTGCCGCAAGGCTTCGCCAGTGACGGTCAGATCGTCCTGAATATTTCCCCCAGCGCGGTACGCAGCCTGCACATGGACAACGAAGCGGTGAGCTTCGAAGGCCGGTTCGGCGGTGTGGCGCATTCGCTGTTCGTGCCAGTTGGCGCGATCCTCGGTATCTATGCCCGCGAAAACGGCCAGGGTATGGTCTTCGAGCTGGAGCCTCCACTGATGGATGGCGACGACGACATCGAAGATGAAGGTGTCGAGCCGGATGACGATGGCCCGCCTGAGGGAGGTGGCCAGCCGCCGCGTCCGAGTGGGCGGCCAAGCCTGAAGGTGGTCAAGTAAACAAAAAAGGCGATCCATGCGGGATCGCCTTTTTTATGGCTGCGGGCCAGGACTTACAGGTCGCTGATGCTGCGCACCTGGTCCTTGTTGACGCGGGTGCGTTTGCCGTCGAGCTGCTGGAATTCGTAGAAGCCAGCGTCCTGGTCGAACTGCGGCTCATCGACGGTCTGGAACTCGCGGCCGTCGTTGAGGGTGATCAGGCTTGGAGTGGAGCAGCCGGCCAGGGTGGCGAAGGCGCCGATCAGCAGGGCGGGCAGCAGAAGCTTTTTCATGCGGTGTTTCCTGGGTTTCTGTAGGGGTGGTGCGGAGGGAGGCCCATGCCGGCTCCGTACAGGTCGTTTCCACCTGCAGGAGCCGGTCGCCGGCGATCATTCCGGTGCGGGCAATCAAGGAATCAGTCGATGTACTCGTACAGCTTGACGATTTTCTGCACGCCCGACACGCCCTGTACCACGGCGGTGGCTGCGTTGGCCTCGCCTTGGGTGACCAGGCCGAGCAGATAGACGATACCGTTTTCGGTGATCACCTTGATGCGCGAGCTGGGTACGTTGGCGTCAGCCAGCATCTGGGTCTTGATCTTGGTGGTCAGCCAGGCGTCGTTGTTGCGCGCAAGGATGGAGGAGGGCTGCATCACTTGCAGCTCGTTGTGTACTTTCTTGACCCGCTGGACCTGGCTGGCGGTCTGTTCCGCCAGGCTCTTGAGGTCGGCGCGAGGTGTCTGGCCGGCAAGCAGCACGATGCCGTTATAGCTGCTGACGACAATGTGCGAACCTTTGTCCAGGTCCGGGCTGGCCTTGGCGATGTTTACCGCAGCCTTGGTTTCGATCAGCGAATCGTCGATCTTGCTACCGATGGTGCGAGTGCCGCGATCATCCTCGATCGGCGAGTTGCGGGTCGAGGTCAGTACCGAGCTGCAGCCGGTGACGCTCAGGCACAGGGTCAGGGCCATCAGGCCGAGGCGCTTGGGGATCATTCTTCACTCCCGAACAGTTGGCTGTCGATCAGATCGCACAGGCAATGGATCGCCAGCAGGTGGACTTCCTGGATGCGTGCAGTGACCGTCGAGGGCACGCGAATCTCGACGTCTTCGGGCAGCAGCAGTGAAGCCATGCCGCCGCCGTCACGACCGGTCAATGCTACGACAATCATTTCACGATCATGTGCGGCCTGGATGGCCTGAATGACGTTAGCCGAATTGCCGCTGGTAGAAATGGCCAGCAGAACGTCGCCCGGTTGGCCCAGGGCGCGGATCTGCTTGGAAAAGACCTCGTTGTAGCTGTAGTCGTTGGCAATCGAGGTCAGGGTCGAGCTATCGGTGGTCAGGGCAATGGCCGGCAGACTCGGGCGCTCGCGTTCGAAGCGGTTGAGCAGCTCCGACGAGAAATGCTGGGCATCGCCGGCCGAGCCGCCGTTGCCACAGGCGAGCATCTTGCCCTCGTTGAGCAGTGCGTTGACCATGACCAGACTGGCCTGCTCGATGTGCGGTGCCAGGATGTCCATTGCCTGTTGCTTGGTGTCGATGCTGGCCTGGAACAGCCGGCGAATTCGGGATTGCATGTCCATCGGGTGACCTTAAGTGGGGCGGTGGCCGGCGCGGCGCGCAACAGAGACCAGCCCGCGAAACATAGAGCAAAAAAAATGAAGTGGGTTCAGCATTCGAAGGCGTTTTTCAGCCATTGAAGCGGTCGGCCTGCATGCTGGCTGCCCTGCAGGGCGACAACGTCGAAGCGGCAGGGTTGGTTGGCCCAACGGGACTCCTTCTGCAAGAACAGGCTGGCGGCAAGCGCCAGTCGTTTCTGCTTGCGCCCGTCGATACTGCCGAGGGCGCCACCGAAGTCCGCATGCAAGCGGTAGCGGACTTCGACGAATACTACTGTATCGGCGTCGAGCATGACCAGATCAAGCTCGCCGCCTTTACATCGCCAATTGCGAGCCAGCAGTTGCAGGCCTTGCCCCTGAAGGTATTCAAGGGCTTGGTTTTCTGCGGTTTGGCCGGCACGGGTCGGCGATGCGTCCGGCATCAGCGCGCAGTGTCCGGCAGGCGCTTGATCTGGCCGCCCGAGAACTCGGCCCACGGCAGCTGACGCTCCACGCGCTGGTTGGCGTTCATGGTCAGGCTTCCGGAGAGGCCTTGCACGCGGTTATCCGGCAGTGCCTTGAGTTGGCCCAGGCGAGGCGCCAGGCTGTAGGCGTCAACGCCCATGGCATACAGGCGGCCAAGGCTGCCGGCGGCTTGCGGCCACTGTTGGACCACTTGTTGACGCAAATTGTTGGTGGTGTCGAGCAGCCACGGGGTTTCGCAGAAGCGAATGCCGTTCATGTCGTTGTACTGGTTGACGTCACCGCTGGCGCTGTAGAGGTTCGAGGTGGCGTATACCGGTACGTCGCCCGCGTACTGGAAGTTCAGCGTCGGCTTGATCTGTTGCGCCTGTTGCGGGGTCGAGGCGAGGAAGATGAAGTCGATGTCCTGGCGACGCGAAGGCTGTGCGGCAATGTTGCCACCTACCGTGCTTTGCAGGCTCTGGGCGCGACCTTCGCTCTGGCGAAGTTGGAACAGGTCGGCGATTTGCTGGGCCAGGGCTACTGGCTGGGCGATGCGCTCGGCGGCCAGCAGGGTGCCGCCGTTGCTCTCCCAGTCCTTGCGGAAGGCGGCAAGCACGCGGTCACCCCATTCGCCGCTCGGCACCAGGGCAACGGCGCGGACCATGCCGTCGGCACGGGCGCGGCGAGACACTTCGCGAGCTTCGTCCTCGGCGGCCAGGCCGAACTGGAACAGTTGCGGTGGGGTGGCTTGCCCGGCGTCCGCGTAGTTCAGCGCCAGGGTGGTGATTGGCAGTTGCGGGTAGGCCGCGAGCTTTTTCACCAGTGGTTTTTCCAGTGGGCCGACCACCAGCTGTACGCCTGCGGCCTGCGCCTGGCGGTAGAAGTCGTCGAGGGAGGTGATGCGCGAGCTATCGAAGACCTGAACGGCGGGCGCCGGCTGGCCGGCCTGCTGGGCCTGGAAGTGCGCAGCCATGAAGCCATCACGCAGGGCGCGGGCGACACCGGCCAGTGGGCCCTCCTGAGGCAGCAGCAGGGCGATCTTGGTCAGTGGCTGGCTGGCCAGTTCCTTGAGCTTGGTCAGCGCCAGCGGCAGTTGCTGTGCTGCAGGGTGGTCAGGGTGCTGCTTGCGCCAGGTTTCGATGGCCGCTTGCTGCTGCTCAAGGGTGCCGGCGCTCTTCACTGCAAGGGCCAGGCTGGTCCAGCCGCCCAGGGTTACGTTGCCTGCTGGCTGCTGCAGCTGTTCGGCCGGCAGTGATGCCACCAGCGCCCAGATCGAATCGTTGTTGCTGCTGGCGGCCTGGCCACTGAGCAGGGGTGCCAGCAGAACGCGCTGCTGGGCTGCGGCAAGCGCCTGGCCGTCGGCTTCGAGGGCGGCGGCATGCACATTGTAGGTGCGGGCCTGTTGTTCTTCCGGCAGCTCGGCAACGCGTTGCAGGCTCGGGTGCGACAAGGCGGCCAGCGCCGCCTTGGGCTGCTTGCGGCTCATCGCCAGTTCTGCGGCGAGGGTGCTGGCGAACACCTGCTGCGCAGGCTTGAGCGTGTCCAGTGGTACTTGTTCGAGAATGCGCGCGGCGCGCGGGAAGTCCTTCTGCTTGTAGGCCAGGTCGGCGGCGCTCAGGCGCAGCAGTGCGGCATCTTCCGCAGATTTGCTGGTGGAGGCTTTTTCGAGCAGTTGCTCGATGCTGGCGTCCGGGGTGCGTGGCAGTTCGCCCAGGCTGGATGAGGGCGAGCTGGCGCAGGCTGCCAGCAAGGTAGCGAGGCAGAGGGCTGTGAGCAGCCGCAGGCAAGCGATCATGTAAAGGTCCTGTTACTCGATCAAGTTGGCCGGCAATTGTACCCAAGCGCTGGCCGGGGCGCGATGTCGCCGATGCGGAACCTTCACTATAGGTGGCTCACCATTGGTCGTATGCGAAGTTCTTTGCGCTCTGTAACAAGCGCTCGGGCTACAATGGCGCCTTTGATCCGAAAGACAGGTGTGCGCAGTGACTGATGTGGCAGGGGCTTCCAAAACCACCGTGGGTACGCTGTACGTCGTGGCAACGCCCATTGGCAACCTTGACGACATGAGCGCCAGGGCGCTGAAGGTACTGGCCAATGTCGCCCTGATAGCGGCCGAGGACACCCGGCACTCGATCCGCTTGCTGCAGCACTTTGGCATCGATACGCCGCTGGCTGCCTGCCATGAACACAATGAACGCGACGAAGGCGGTCGGTTCCTGGGCAAGCTGTTGGCCGGCGACGATGTGGCGTTGGTCTCCGATGCTGGTACGCCGCTGATTTCCGATCCTGGCTACCACTTGGTGCGTCAGGCGCGAGCGGCAGGCGTCAATGTGGTCCCGGTGCCAGGTGCGTGCGCGTTGATCGCCGCACTGTCGGCAGCGGGCCTGCCGTCCGACCGGTTCATCTTCGAAGGCTTCCTGCCTGCGAAGGCTGCCGGTCGCCGTGCCCGGCTCGAGCAGGTAAAGGAAGAGCCTCGTACGTTGATCTTCTACGAGGCGCCTCACCGTATCCTCGAGTGCCTGGAAGACATGGAGGCTGTGTTCGGGGCCGAGCGACCGGCACTGCTTGCACGTGAACTGACCAAGACCTTCGAGACGCTCAAGGGCTTGCCCCTGGGTGAGCTGAGAGCTTTTGTCGCCAGCGATGCCAACCAGCAGCGCGGTGAGTGCGTGGTGTTGGTGGGCGGCTGGAGTGCGCCGGAGGGCGACCAGGCCATCAGCGCCGAGGCCCAGCGGGTGCTGGATCTGTTGCTGGCGGAATTGCCGCTCAAGCGCGCGGCGGCATTGGCTGCGGAAATCACCGGTGTGCGCAAGAATCTGTTGTATCAGGCCGCACTGGAAAAGCAGAAAGCCCAGTAGTGGCCTTATGCTATTCTTTGCGGTATGGCTTGTTCTTGGGCGCGCCTACCGTTAACCTTGGCGGCGGAGAGTCGATCGGACAGTCGCTGCCTGCTTTTGTTCCGCAACTTTTGTTGCGTGACGGCAGGGGGAGGAAAGTCCGGGCTCCATAGGGCAGAGTGCCAGGTAACGCCTGGGAGGCGCGAGCCTACGGAAAGTGCCACAGAAAACAACCGCCTAAGCACTTCGGTGCCGGTAAGGGTGAAAAGGTGCGGTAAGAGCGCACCGCACGGCTGGCAACAGTCCGTGGCTAGGTAAACCCCACTCGGAGCAAGACCAAATAGGGTTCCATTAGGCGTGGCCCGCGTCGGAACCGGGTAGGTTGCTAGAGGCGTCCAGTGATGGCCGTCGTAGAGGAATGACTGTCCTCGACAAAACCCGGCTTACAGATCGACTCTCCACCTTCCTCTCCTGCTTGAATCGATAGCAGATCCCTCTTGGTAATACCGAAAAATTCTTACTCTTAATAAATCACTTTAACTTCAAACTCTATCCCTCTGGGAGCGTTTGATTTTCCCCGTCTTTTTTTCTTTCCGGCAGTGCTTCCTTCTTCCCTTGTTGCGCTAAATCTCGGTCCTGTAAGGGTTTTCCTTATGAACGTGCCTTGACGGTGCAGCGGGCGGATTCCTATAGTGTGCGCAAGTGGCAGAAAGTGGGATGAAGTGGGTTTTCTGGCACAAAAAAGCTAACATTGTGGGGAATCGCAGCCGTGTTCCGCGGAGCCAACGCCGTCAGCCTCGATGCAAAGGGCCGTCTCGCAATGCCGAGCCGGTACCGTGACGAGCTCGATTCGCGTTGCAATGGCCAGCTGATCGTGACCATCGATGCCGTTGATCCCTGCTTGTGCGTATACCCCCTCGATGAGTGGGAACAGATAGAAGCCAAGTTGCGTGCCTTGCCGTCGTTGCGTGAGGAAAACCGCCGCCTGCAGCGTCTGCTGATCGGCAATGCGGTTGACCTGGAGCTCGATGGCAGCGGGCGTTTCCTGGTACCGCCCCGTTTGCGCGAATACGCCAAGCTCGACAAGAAGGCGATGCTGGTGGGGCAACTGAACAAATTCCAGTTGTGGGATGAGGATGCCTGGAACGTGGTTTCGGCAGCCGACCTCGCAGCTATTCAACAACCGGGCGCCATGCCCGACGATTTGCGTGACCTGATCCTGTGACCATAGATAGCGGCTTCAACCACATTACCGTATTGCTCGACGAAGCTGTCGAGGCATTGGCCCTGCGCGCCGACGGTTGCTATCTGGACGGCACCTTTGGCCGTGGCGGACACAGTCGGCTGATTCTCAGCAAGCTCGGGCCGCAAGGTCGCTTGCTGGGCTTCGATAAAGATCCACAGGCGATTGCAACCGGGCAAGCGCTGGCGGCCGAAGACGGCCGCTTTGTCATTGTGCAGCGCAGCTTTGCCGAGCTGGGCTCGGAGGTGGCCGCGCGCGGGCTGGATGGCAAGATCAGCGGCATCCTGCTCGACCTGGGCGTGTCTTCGCCGCAGCTGGACGACCCCGAGCGCGGTTTCAGCTTCCTCAATGATGGCCCCCTGGACATGCGCATGAACCCGGACCAGGGCATCAGTGCCGCCGAGTTCATCGCCACCGCTGCCGAGGAAGAGATCGCCCGCGTCTTCAAGGAATACGGCGAAGAGCGTTTCGCCAAGCGCATGGCCCGTGCCGTGGTGCAGCGTCGCGAACAACAGCCGTTCACCCGCACCGCCGATCTCGCCGAAGTGCTCAAGGTGGCCAACCCTGCCTGGGAAAAGGGCAAGAACCCAGCGACCCGGGCGTTCCAGGGCCTGCGCATTCACGTCAATAACGAGCTGGGCGACCTCGAAGCCGGCCTGGAGGCTGCAATCGATGCGCTTGAGGTCGGTGGCCGCCTTGCCGTCATCAGCTTCCACTCGCTCGAAGACCGTATCGTCAAACTGTTCATGCGCAAGCTGGCCAAAGGCGAGGCGGACAATCTGCCGCGCAACCTGCCGGTGCAGCACAAAGCCTTCGAACCGAAAATCCGCCTGATCGGCAAGGCGCAATTCGCCTCCGAAGCAGAGCTCAAAGCCAACCCGCGGGCACGCAGTGCCGTCATGCGGGTGGCGGAGAAACTGCGGTGAGCCGGCTTTTTGCCAAGCCTCTTCCAGGTGGGAGCTTCCTGATGCTTCTGCTGTTCGTCGCTGTCCTGATTTCGGCCATCGCGGTGTCCTACAGCGCCCACTGGAACCGTCAGTTGCTCAACACGTTGTACGGTGAGTTGAACGAGCGCGACAAAGCCCAGGCCGAATGGGGGCGCCTGATCCTCGAACAAAGTACCTGGACTGCTGCCAGCCGTATCGAGAGCCTGGCTTCCGAGCAGCTCAAGATGCGCGTTCCTGCGGCTGACGAAGTGCGAATGGTGGCGCCATGATGAAGCTCGAAGGCGCACTCTACCCCTGGCGCTTCCGGGTCGTGATCGGCTTGCTGGCTTTGATGGTCGGTGCCATCTGTTGGCGTATCATCGACCTGCAGGTGGTCGATCGTGACTTCCTCAAGGGCCAGGGCGACGCACGCAGCCTGCGCCACATCCCGATTCCAGCACACCGTGGTCTGATCACCGACCGCAACGGTGAGCCGCTCGCCGTCAGTACGCCGGTCACCACCTTGTGGGCCAACCCCAAGGAGATGCAGGCATCCAAGGACCGCTGGCCTCAACTGGCTGCTGCGCTTGGGCAGAGTGCCCAGCAATTGACCGAGCGTCTGACCCAGCAGGCGAACAAGGAATTCATCTACTTGGTGCGCGGCCTGACCCCGGAGCAGGGCCAGCATGTGCTCGACCTCAAGGTGCCGGGTGTCTACGGCCTGGAGGAGTTCCGCCGCTTCTATCCAGCTGGCGATGTCACCGCGCACATGGTCGGTTTCACCGACCTGGACGACCACGGTCGCGAAGGGGTCGAACTGGCCTACGACGAATGGCTGGCCGGAGTGCCCGGCAAGCGGCAAGTGATCAAGGACCGGCGTGGCCGGCTGATCAAGGACATTCAGGTAACCAAGAACGCCAAGGCCGGAAAGACCTTGGCGTTGTCGATAGACCTGCGCCTGCAGTACCTGGCGACCCGCGAACTGCGCAACGCCATCGCCGAGCAGGACGCCAAGGCCGGCAGTCTGGTGATCATGGACGTCAAGACCGGCGAAGTCCTGGCGATGGTCAACCAGCCGACCTACAACCCGAACAATCGCCGTAGCATGTTCCCGGCCGCGATGCGCAACCGGGCGATCATCGACGTGTTCGAGCCGGGCTCGACCGTCAAGCCGATCTCCATGAGTGCGGCACTGGAAAGCGGTCGCTGGAAGCCTACCGACAAGGTCGAGGTGTATCCGGGCAGCCTGCAGATCGGCCGCTACACCATCAAGGACGTGTCCAAGAGCGAAGGCCCGATCCTCGACCTGACCGGCATCCTGATCAACTCCAGTAACGTGGGCATGAGCAAGATCGCCTTCGACATTGGTGGCGAGGCGATTTATCGGGTCATGTCCCAGGTTGGCCTGGGCCAATACACCGGCCTGGGCTTCCCGGGCGAGCGCGTCGGCAACCTGCCGAACCACCGTGAGTGGCGCAAGGCCGAAACCGCGACCCTTTCCTATGGCTACGGCGTTTCGGTCACCGCCTTGCAGTTGGTGCACGCCTACGCGGCGCTGGCCAACGACGGCAAGATGGTGCCGCTGTCGATCCTCAAGGTCGACAAGGCGCCTGAAGCCGTGCAGGCGATTCCCAAGGAAACCGCCGAAACCATCCAGGGCATGCTGCAGCAGGTCATCGAAGCGCCGCGCGGCGTGTTCCGTGCCCAGGTGCCGTTCTATCACGTCGGTGGCAAGTCCGGTACGGCGCGTAAGGCCACGGTTGGCTCCAAGGGCTACACCGAGAACGCCTACCGTTCGTTGTTCGCCGGCTTCGGGCCGATGAGCGACCCGCGTTACGCCATCGTCGTGGTCATCGACGAGCCGAGCAAGGGCGGTTACTTCGGCGGTCTGGTTTCGGCGCCGGTATTCAGCAAGGTCATGTCGGGCACCCTGCGCCTGATGAACGTGCCGCCAGACAACCTGCCGCCCCCAGCACCCGTTGAAACATCGCAAGTCAATGCAGCAGCCGCCAAGGGAGGGCGTGGATGATGACAATGCCATTGAGCAAGCTTTTCGCCCATGCCAGCCGCGATCCGCTGATTCGTGAGCTGACCCTGGACAGCCGCCATGTGCGCCCTGGTGACCTGTTCCTGGCCGTGCCAGGCGCGAAGGTCGATGGTCGTGATCATATTGCCGATGCCTTGGCCCGTGGCGCTGCCGCAGTGGCTTATGAAGAGCGTGGCGCCAATGTGCTGCCGCTGACCGACGTGCCGCTGATCCCGGTCAAGGGCCTGGTTGCCCAGTTGTCCAAGATTGCTGGGCACTTCTATGGTGAACCCAGCCGCCAGTTGAACCTGGTGGGTGTTACCGGCACCAACGGCAAGACCAGTGTCACCCAATTGGTAGCCCAGGCGCTCGATCTGCTTGGCCAGCGTTGCGGCCTGATCGGCACCCTGGGTACTGGTTTCTATGGCGAGTTGCAGAGCGGTCGGCTGACCACGCCAGATCCGATTGCCGTGCAGTCGACCCTTAACGATCTCAAGAAGGGTGGCGCCAAGGCCGTGGCCATGGAGGTGTCCTCCCATGCGTTGGAGCAGGGGCGTGTCGCTGCGCTGGAATTCGACATCGCGGTCATGACCAACCTGTCCCGCGACCATCTGGATTACCACGGCAGCATGGAGGCATACGAGGCCGCCAAGGCCAAGTTGTTCGCATGGCCCAGCCTGCGTTGCCAGGTGGTCAATCTGGATGATGATTTCGGTCGACGCCTGGCCGAAGACTATGCCCGCCGCCCGAGTGTCGACCATGTCGAGACCCGGCTGCTCAGTTACAGCCTGGAAAACCCGGACGCTTCGCTATTCTGCCGCGAAGCGCATTTCGATGATGATGGCGTGCGCGCCACACTGGTCACTGCCCAGGGCGAACGTATCCTGCGCAGCCAGCTGCTGGGCCGCTTCAACCTGAGTAACATGCTCGCCGCTGTTGCCACGCTGTTGGCGCTCGAGTACTCGCTTGACGAGATTCTCAAGGTCACCCCTGACTTGCACGGGCCGGTCGGTCGCATGCAGCGCCTGGGTGGCGGTGACAAGCCGCTGGTGGTGGTTGATTACGCCCACACCCCGGATGCGCTGGAGAAGGTCCTCGAGGCCCTGCGTCCGCATGCTCACGGCAAGCTGCTATGCCTGTTCGGTTGTGGTGGCGACCGTGATCGCGGTAAGCGCCCGTTGATGGCCGACGTGGCCGAGCGCCTGGCCGACCGCGTGCTGGTCACTGACGACAACCCGCGTACCGAAGACCCCCTGCGCATCTTCGACGATATTCGCCCCGGTTTCAGCAAGCCGGACGCCGCCGAATTCGTCGCCGGTCGCGGTGAAGCCATCGCGCACCTGATCGCAACTGCCGCCGCCGATGACGTGATCGTCCTGGCCGGCAAGGGGCACGAGGACTACCAGGAGATCAACGGCCAGCGCCACGATTTCTCCGACCTGGTCGAAGCCGAGAAGGCACTTGCAGCCTGGGAGGCTCCGCATGCTTAAACCCATGATACTCAGCCACCTGACCACTGCACTGAATGCGCGGTTGGTGGGTACCGATGCCAGCTTCAACGGTGTCAGCATCGACAGCCGCAGCGTCAGCGCCGGCCAACTGTTCGTTGCCTTGACGGGGCCGCGTTTCGACGGCCACGACTACCTGGCTGATGTAAAAGCCAAGGGCGCGGTTGCTGCCTTGGTCGAGCGCGAAATCGCCGATGTCGAGCTCCCCCAACTGGTCGTGGCCGATGCCCGGCTGGCCCTGGGACAGTTGGGTGCATTGAACCGCGCCGAGTTCGACAAGCCGGTCGTGGCGATCACCGGTTCCAGTGGCAAGACCACGGTCAAGGAAATGCTGGCGGCTATCCTGCGTACGCGTGGGGTGGTACATGCGACCCGTGGCAACCTGAACAACGACTTGGGCGCGCCGCTGACACTGCTGGAAATCGCCCCCGAGCACAGCGCCGCCGTCATCGAGCTGGGCGCGTCGCGCATTGGCGAAATCCGTTACACCGTGGGCCTCACCCAGCCACAGGTGGTCATCATCAACAATGCCGGTACTGCCCACGTGGGTGAGTTCGGTGGGCCGGAGAAAATCGTCGAGGCCAAGGGGGAAATCCTCGAAGGGCTGGGCGAGGGCGGCACCGCCATCCTCAACCTGGCAGACAAGGCCTTCGAGATCTGGCGCAAGCGTGCCGGCACTCATCGGGTCCTGAGCTTCGCCCTGGACAACCCGCGGGCGGACTTCCATGCCAGGGATATCGGGCGTGATGCCCGGGGTTGCCCGTCGTTCACCCTGGTGGGGCCAGATGGCAGCGTGCCAGTGCAGCTCAACCTGCTCGGCACACACAACGTCAGCAACGCCCTCGCGGCCGCGGCCGCGGCCCATGCCGTTGGTCTGAGCCTGCACGGCATCGCCGTCGGGCTGGGCGCCGTGCAGCCGGTCAAGGGCCGGACTGTGGCGCAGATTGCGCCGAACGGCGTGCGCGTCATCGACGATAGCTACAACGCAAATCCCACCTCCATGTGCGCGGCCATTGATATACTCGCCGGCTTTTCCGGGCGCACCGTTCTGGTGCTTGGGGATATCGGCGAATTGGGCCAATGGGCCGAGGAAGGTCACCGTCAGGTGGGCGACTACGCGCGCGGCAAGGTCGATGCCTTGTATGCGGTGGGAACCAACATGACACACGCGGTCAAAGCGTTCGGCGCCAATGGCCGTCACTTCGCAACGCAAGCTGAGCTGATCGACGCCGTTCGCGGCGAGACAGCCAGCGACACCACAATCTTGATCAAGGGCTCGCGCAGCGCTGCGATGGAAAACGTCGTGGCGGCTTTGTGCGGTGCCAGCGGGGAGAAACATTAATGCTGCTGCTGTTGGCTGAGTATCTGCAACAGTTCCACAAAGGCTTCGCGGTCTTTCAGTACTTGTCCCTGCGCGGGATTCTCGGTGTACTGACCGCGTTGTCCCTGGCGCTGTGGCTGGGTCCGTGGATGATCCGCACCTTGCAGATTCGCCAGATCGGTCAGGCTGTCCGTAACGACGGCCCGCAATCGCACCTGTCCAAGTCCGGCACCCCGACCATGGGCGGTGCCTTGATCCTGTCCGCCATCGGCGTCAGCACCCTGTTGTGGGCCGACCTGAGCAATCGTTATGTGTGGGTCGTGCTGATCGTCACCCTGCTGTTCGGTGCCATCGGTTGGGTCGACGACTACCGCAAGGTGATCGAGAAGAACTCCCGCGGCTTGCCGAGTCGCTGGAAGTATTTCTGGCAGTCGGTGTTCGGCCTGGGAGCCGCGGTCTTCTTGTACAAGACCGCTCCGACCAGCATCGAGACCACCCTTATCGTGCCATTCCTCAAGGATGTCACCATCCCGCTGGGTATCGGCTTCGTTGTGCTGACGTACTTCGTGATCGTCGGCTCCAGCAACGCGGTCAACCTGACCGACGGCCTGGATGGCCTGGCCATCATGCCGACCGTGATGGTGGGCGGTGCCCTGGGTATCTTCTGCTACCTGTCGGGTAACGTGAAATTCGCCGAATACCTGTTGATCCCGTACGTGCCGGGCTCGGGCGAGCTGATCGTGTTCTGCGGCGCGCTGATCGGTGCGGGCCTGGGCTTCCTTTGGTTCAACACGTATCCGGCCCAGGTCTTCATGGGCGACGTTGGCGCACTGGCACTGGGGGCCGCGCTGGGTACCATCGCCGTGATCGTGCGTCAGGAAATCGTGCTGTTCATCATGGGCGGCGTGTTTGTCATGGAGACCTTGTCGGTGGTGATTCAGGTCGCCTCCTTCAAGCTCACGGGCAAGCGCGTGTTCCGCATGGCACCGATCCACCACCACTTTGAACTCAAGGGTTGGCCCGAACCGCGGGTGATCGTCCGTTTCTGGATCATCACCGTGATTCTGGTGCTGATCGGCCTTGCAACCCTGAAACTGAGGTAGATGAGCGTGTCACTGATCGCTTCCGACCAATTCCGCATCGTTGTCGGCCTCGGCAAGAGCGGCATGTCCCTGGTTCGCTTCCTGGCGAACCAGGGCATTGCCTTTGCGGTCGCCGACACCCGCGAGCAACCACCGGAACTGGAAACCCTGCGCCGTGAGTACCCGCAGGTGGAAGTGCGCTGTGGCGAGCTGGACGTGGACTTCCTGTGCCGCGCCAACGAGTTGTATGTGAGCCCAGGTCTTGCGCTGTCGACCCCGGCGCTGCAGCAGGCGGCCGCGCGTGGCGTGAAATTGTCGGGTGACATCGAGCTGTTCGCTCGCCACGCCAAGGCGCCGATCGTCGCGATCAGTGGTTCCAACGCCAAGAGCACCGTGACTACCCTGGTCGGCGAGATGGCGGCCAAGGCAGGAAAGCGAGTGGCAGTAGGCGGCAACCTCGGCACGCCGGCGCTGGATCTGCTCGCTGATGATGTCGAGCTGTACGTCCTGGAGTTGTCGAGCTTCCAGCTGGAAACCACCGACCAGCTCAACGCCGAAGTGGCCACGGTACTGAACATCAGCGAAGACCACATGGACCGCTACAGCGGGCTGCCGGCCTATCACTTGGCCAAGCACCGTATTTTCCGCGGCGCCCGTCAGGTCGTGGTAAACCGCCAGGATGCGCTGAGCCGCCCGCTGCCTATCGAAGGTCGCCCCTGCTGGACGTTCGGTCTCAATGCGCCTGACTTCAAGGCATTTGGCCTGCGCGAAGTCGACGGCGAGAAATACCTGGCCTTCGAGTTCCAGGCCTTGATGCCGGTGCGCGAGCTGAAGGTCCGTGGATCGCACAACCAGAGCAATGCCCTGGCTGCCCTGGCCCTTGGCCATGCTGCTGGCCTGCCGTTCGAGCCCATGCTCGAAGCCCTGCGTGAATTTGGTGGCCTGGCCCACCGCTGCCAATGGGTACGCGAGCGCAACGGGGTGAACTGGTACGACGATTCCAAGGCCACGAACGTGGGGGCGGCCCTGGCGGCCATCGAGGGCCTGGGGGCCGACATCGACGGCAAGCTGGTGCTGATCGCGGGTGGCGACGGCAAGGGTGCCGATTTCTCTGCCCTGCGCGAACCGGTAGCGCAGTACTGCCGCGCCGTGGTGCTGCTGGGCCGTGATGCCGAGCGCTTGGCCGAGGCTTTGGGTGATGGCGTGCAGTTGGTGCGGGTCAAGACGCTGGACGAGGCCGTGCACCAATGTGCCGAACTGGCCCGGTCCGGTGACGCCGTCTTGCTGTCGCCTGCCTGCGCCAGCCTCGATATGTTCAAGAACTTCGAAGAACGCGGGCGCCTGTTCGCCCAGGCGGCGGGAGGGCTTGCATGATCTTCGGCATCCTCAAGCCATACCCGTCGCCGCTGATCAGCGGACGTGGCATCGACCTCGATTTCCCGCTGCTGGCCGGGTGCCTGGCGCTGCTCGGCCTGGGCCTGGTGATGATCACCTCGGCTTCCTCGGAAGTGGCTGCGGTGCAGTCCGGCAATCCGCTTTATCACATGTTCCGCCACCTGGTTTACGTGGTCCTGGGGCTGGTGGCGTGTGGGGCGACCATGATGGTGCCTATCGCTACCTGGCAACGCATGGGCTTCATGATGCTGCTTGGCGCCTTCGGCCTGCTGGTACTGGTGCTGGTGCCAGGTATCGGTCGCGAAGTGAACGGTTCCATGCGCTGGATCGGCTTCAGTTTCTTCAACGTCCAGCCTTCGGAAATCGCCAAGGTGTTCGTGGTCATCTACCTGGCCGGCTACCTGGTAAGGCGGCAGACCGAGGTGCGCGAGACCTGGATGGGCTTCTTCAAGCCCTTCATCGTCCTGCTGCCCATGGCCGCGCTGCTGCTGATGGAGCCGGACTTCGGCGCCACCGTGGTCATGATGGGCGCAGCGGCGGCCATGCTGTTCCTCGGCGGGGTGGGGCTGTTCCGTTTCAGCTTGATGGTGGTGCTGGCGGTAGTGGCGGTGTTCGTGCTGGTGCAGGCACAGCCGTACCGGATGGCCCGTCTGATCACCTTCACCGATCCGTGGTCCGATCAGTTCGGTTCCGGCTACCAGTTGACCCAGGCGCTGATCGCCTTCGGCCGTGGCGAGTGGCTGGGCGTGGGGCTGGGCAACAGCGTGCAGAAGCAGTTCTACCTGCCCGAAGCGCATACCGACTTCGTGTTCTCGGTCCTGGCCGAGGAGCTGGGCGTCGTCGGTTCGCTGGCGACCATCGCTCTGTTCGTGTTCGTCACCGTGCGCGCCCTCTACATCGGCTTGTGGGCCGAGAAAGCCAAGCAGTTCTTCGCCGCCTACATGGCGTTCGGTCTAGCCTTCCTGTGGATCGGCCAGTTCCTGATCAATATCGGGGTGAACGTCGGTCTGTTGCCGACCAAGGGCCTCACCTTGCCGTTCCTCAGCTACGGAGGCAGCTCGCTGGTGATCTGCTGCGCCTGCGTGGGGTTGTTGCTGCGCATCGAGTGGGAAAGCCGCACGCACCTGGGTAGCGAGGAACATGAATTCAAGGAAAGCGATTTTGCCGAGGAGACCAGCCATGGCCGCTAACGGCAAAAACGTACTGATCATGGCGGGCGGCACCGGCGGGCATGTATTCCCGGCCCTGGCCTGCGCACGTGAATTCCAGGCTCGCGGTTACAGCGTGCACTGGCTGGGCACGCCGCGCGGCATCGAAAACGAACTGGTGCCACAGGCCGGTCTGCCACTGCACCTGATCCAGGTCAGCGGCCTGCGCGGCAAGGGCAAGCTGTCGTTGCTCAAGGCACCGTTCACGTTGGTCAAGGCTGTGCTTCAGGCACGCCGTATCATTCGGCAGCTCAAGCCGGTATGCGTGCTGGGCTTCGGCGGCTACGTGACCGGCCCGGGCGGTGTCGCTGCGCGTCTGTGCGGCATACCGCTGGTCATTCACGAGCAGAACGCCCGCGCCGGCACTGCCAACCGCCTGCTGGTACCGCTGTCGGCACGCGTTTGCGAAGCGTTTCCGAACACCTTCGAGGCCAGCGACAAACGTCGCACCACGGGTAACCCCGTGCGCCCTGAGCTGTTCATGGACGCTCAGCGTGCGCCTTTGGCCGAGCGCCGGGCCCGCCTGTTGGTCATGGGGGGCAGCCTGGGTGCGGAACCCTTGAACAAATTGTTGCCTAAGGCCCTGTCCGAGGTGCCCGCGAACCTGCGGCCCGAGGTATTCCACCAGGCCGGCAAGCAGCACGCGCCGATCACCGCCGAGCGTTACCGCGAGGCTGGGGTCCAGGCTCAGGTCGAACCGTTCATCAAGGACATGGCCCAAGCCTATGCCTGGGCCGATATCGTGGTCTGCCGGGCCGGTGCCCTGACCGTCAGCGAACTCGCGGCGGCTGGCCTGCCTTCGATGCTGGTGCCCTTGCCCCATGCCATCGACGATCACCAGACCCATAACGCCCAATACCTGTCTCGGGAAGGCGCGGCCTTCCTGATGCCACAAGCGACAACTGGCGCAGCGCAGCTCGCTGAACGCCTGAACGAGGTGCTGATGCAACCCGAGAAACTCAACACCATGGCCAGCACCGCACGGAGCCTGGCCAAACCTGCTGCAACCAGCACCGTGGTCGACATCTGCCTGGAGGTGGCACATGGTTGAAAGCCAGAAAGCCATGCCCCAGCCGAAAATGGGTCGGATCAACCGTATTCACTTCGTCGGTATCGGCGGTGTGGGCATGTGCGGTATTGCCGAAGTGCTGCTCAACCTGGGCTACCAGGTGTCCGGTTCCGACCTGAAGGCCTCGCCAGTTACCGAGCGCCTGGAATCGTTCGGTGCCCAGATCTTCGTCGGCCACCGTGCCGAGAACGCCGCCAATGCCGACGTGCTGGTCGTGTCCAGCGCCATCAATCCGGCCAACCCGGAAGTCGCCACCGCACTGGAGCGCCGCATTCCAGTGGTGCCGCGCGCTGAGATGCTTGCCGAGCTGATGCGCTATCGCCACGGCGTAGCGGTTGCCGGTACCCACGGCAAGACCACCACCACCAGTCTGCTGGCCTCGGTGTTCGCCGCGGGTGGCCTGGACCCGACCTTCGTCATCGGCGGGCGCCTGACGGCGGCCGGGACCAACGCGCAGTTGGGCACCAGCCGTTACCTGATCGCCGAAGCCGATGAAAGCGATGCCAGCTTCCTGCACCTGCAGCCGATGGTCGCGGTAGTCACCAACATCGACGCCGACCACATGGCCACCTATGAAGGCGACTTCAACAAGCTGAAGAAAACCTTCGTGGAGTTCCTGCACAACCTGCCGTTCTACGGCCTGGCCGTGATGTGCCTGGACGACCCGGTAGTGCGCGAGATCCTGCCGCAGGTCAAGCGCCCGACGGTCACCTACGGTTTCAGCGAAGAGGCCGACGTGCGCGCCATCAACTTGCGCCAGCAGGGCATGCAGACCCACTTCACCGTGCTGCGCCGCGACCGCGAGCCGCTGGATGTGTCGGTGAACATGCCCGGTAACCACAACGTGTTGAACGCCTTGGCCACCATCGCCATCGCCACTGACGAAGGCATCAGCGACGAAGCCATCGTCCAGGGCTTGTCCGGCTTCCAGGGCGTGGGGCGGCGCTTCCAGGTCTACGGCGAGCTGCCAGTCGAAGGCGGCAGCGTGATGCTGGTCGACGACTACGGTCACCACCCGACCGAAGTGGCTGCGGTCATCAAGGCCGTACGTGGCGGCTGGCCAAGCCGTCGACTGGTGATCGTCTACCAGCCGCACCGCTACAGCCGTACCCGTGACCTGTACGACGACTTCGTGCAGGTGCTGGGCGACGCCAACGTGCTGCTGTTGATGGAAGTCTACCCGGCCGGCGAAGAGCCGATTCCGGGTGCCGACAGCCGTCAGCTCTGCCACAGCATCCGTCAGCGCGGCAAGCTCGACCCCATCTATATCGAACGTGGCGTGGAACTCGCGCCGTTGGTCCAGCCGCTGCTGCGCGCCGGCGACATCCTGCTGTGCCAGGGTGCCGGTGATGTCGGCGGTCTGGCCCCGCAATTGATGAAAAGCCCGCTGTTCGCTGGCGCCAAGCAGGAGAAGTCGAAATGACCAGCGCCTACGACAAGCTGCATTCCACCCTCGACGTCAAGGCATTCGGTCGTGTCGCCGTGCTGTACGGCGGCAAGAGCGCCGAGCGCGAGGTGTCGCTGAAGTCTGGCGCCGCCGTGATCGATGCGCTGACCACTGCCGGTGTGGACGTGGTAGGCATCGATGTGGGTGATGACCTGCTGGCCCGCCTGCAGAGCGAGAAGATCGACCGCGCCTTCATCATTCTCCACGGCCGTGGCGGTGAAGACGGCAGCATGCAAGGCCTGCTCGAGTGCCTGGGCATCCCTTACACCGGTAGCGGGATCCTGGCGTCTGCCCTGGCCATGGACAAGCTGCGCACCAAGCAGGTGTGGCAGAGCCTGGGCATTCCGACCCCGCGCCACGCCGTGCTGGCCAGCGAGAGCGATTGTGTTGCCGCCGGTGCGGAACTGGGCTTCCCGTTGATCGTCAAACCGGCCCATGAAGGTTCAAGTATCGGCATGGCGAAGGTGAACAGCGTGCAAGAGCTGGTCGCCGCCTGGAAGGACGCCGCCAAGTACGATTCGCAAGTTCTGGTCGAGCAATGGATTCACGGCCCGGAGTTCACCATCGCAGTGTTGCGCGGCCAGGTGCTGCCTCCGATTGCGCTGGGCACCCCGCACGTGTTCTACGACTACGACGCCAAGTACATTGCCAATGACACCCAGTACCGCATTCCGTGCGGCCTGGACAGTGCCAAGGAAAAGGAACTGATCGACCTGACCGCGCGCGCCTGCGATGCCATCGGCATCGAAGGCTGGGGGCGGCTGGACGTGATGCAGGACGAGCAGGGCCGGTTCTGGCTGCTCGAAGTCAACACCGCACCCGGCATGACCGACCATAGCCTGGTGCCCATGGCGGCGCGCGCGGCCGGCCTGGACTTCCAGCAACTGGTGCTGGCGATCCTGGCTGAAAGCGTCGTGACGCGAGGTTAAGAGCCATGCAAGGCGCGATGATACGTCAGCAGCAACCCGTTACCGGCCGTAGCAAGCCGGTGCCGCGTGGTGCCAGCCGACTGGTGGCCGACGAGCCCGTATCGGCGCGCCTGCCTCGGCCAAGCCTCGGTGGTCTCAAGCGCCTGCTGTGGCCCGTGCTGCTGGTGGCGGCGGGCTTTGGTGCCTACGAAGGCGCCATTCGCCTCATGCCTTACGCCGACCGGCCGATCACCAAGATCGCCGTACAAGGCGACCTGAGCTACATCAGCCAGCAGGCGGTGCAGCAACGGATCGCGCCGTACGTGGCGTCGAGCTTCTTCAGCGTCGACCTGACGGCGATGCGCGCAGAGCTCGAGCAGATGCCATGGATCGCCCATGCCGAGGTTCGCCGGGTATGGCCGGACGAGGTGGTGATTCGCCTTGAGGAACAGTTGCCGGTTGCGCGCTGGGGGGACGAAGCCTTGCTCAACAACCAAGGCCAGGCCTTCACCCCGCGCGAGTTGGCCAACTACGAGCACCTGCCGCAGCTGTTCGGGCCGCAGCGCGCTCAGCAACAAGTCATGCAGCAGTATCAGGTATTGAGCCAGATGCTGCGCCCCCTGGGCTTTTCCATCGCTCGCCTGGAGCTGCGCGAGCGGGGCAGCTGGTTCCTGACCACAGGCGCGGGTAGCGCCGGGTCGGGTGTCGAGCTGCTGTTGGGGCGCGATCACCTGGTGGAGAAGATGCGCCGTTTCATTGCCATTTACGACAAGACACTCAAAGAGCAGATCACCAACATCGCCCGCATTGATCTGCGTTATTCCAACGGACTTGCCGTTGGTTGGCGGGAACCGATTGCACCGACGACGGCCCAACCCGCCGTTGCGAAGAATTAGAGAGAGGCAGGACCATGGCAAACGCGCATAGCGGCAAAATGATCGTCGGGCTGGACATCGGCACCTCCAAGGTGGTGGCGCTGGTGGGTGAAGTGGCCGAAGACGGCACCCTGGAAATCGTGGGTATCGGCACCCATCCGTCCCGTGGCCTGAAGAAAGGCGTGGTGGTGAACATCGAGTCCACCGTGCAGTCGATCCAGCGCGCGGTGGAAGAAGCGCAGCTGATGGCCGGTTGCCGCATCCACTCCGCATTCGTCGGCGTGGCCGGCAACCATATCCGCAGCCTGAACTCCCACGGTATCGTCGCCATTCGCGATCGCGAAGTGAGTCTCGCCGACCTTGAGCGGGTACTCGACGCTGCCCAGGCCGTGGCCATTCCGGCCGATCAGCGCGTGCTGCACACCCTGCCGCAGGACTACGTGATCGATAACCAGGAAGGCGTGCGCGAGCCGCTGGGCATGTCCGGCGTTCGTCTGGAAGCCAAGGTCCACGTGGTCACCTGCGCAGTCAATGCGGCA
Organism: Pseudomonas sp. NyZ480; assembly: GCF_029537255.1. Taxonomy (NCBI): domain Bacteria; kingdom Pseudomonadati; phylum Pseudomonadota; class Gammaproteobacteria; order Pseudomonadales; family Pseudomonadaceae; genus Pseudomonas; species Pseudomonas sp. NyZ480. The sequence goes on from NZ_CP120626.1 coordinate 997,277, forward strand.
CAGAACATCGAGAAGTGCGTGCGCCGCTGTGGCCTGGAAATTGACGACATCATCCTCGAGCAACTGGCCTCGGCCTACTCGGTGCTGACCGACGACGAGAAAGAACTGGGCGTGTGCCTGGTAGACATCGGTGGTGGCACGACCGATATCGCCATCTTCACCGAAGGCGCCATCCGCCACACCGCGGTGATCCCGATCGCGGGCGACCAGGTGACCAACGACATCGCCATGGCCCTGCGCACGCCCACCCAGTACGCCGAGGAAATCAAGATCCGTTACGCCTGCGCCCTGGCCAAGCTGGCCGGCGCTGGCGAGACCATCAAGGTGCCAAGCGTGGGCGACCGTCCTCCGCGCGAGCTGTCGCGTCAGGCCCTGGCCGAGGTGGTGGAGCCGCGTTACGACGAGCTCTTCACCCTGATCCAGGCCGAGCTGCGTCGCAGCGGCTACGAGGACCTGGTGCCAGCCGGCATCGTCCTTACCGGTGGCACCGCGAAGATGGAAGGTGCCGTGGAACTGGCCGAAGAAATCTTCCACATGCCGGTACGCCTTGGCGTACCGCACAGCGTTCGGGGACTGAGCGACGTGGTGCGCAACCCGATCTATTCCACTGGCGTGGGCTTGCTCACCTATGGCCTGCAGAAGCAGACCGAGGACTTGCCCCTGACTGGTAACAGCAGCAGCAACAGCTATGGCGATGAACCGAAGGCCCCAGTGCTTGAGCGCTTCAAGCGGTGGGTCCAGGGCAACTTCTAAGTTTCAAAGCAGTAGTGGTAGGCGCGACAACTAGAGAACTGTAAGGAGAGGGAAAATGTTCGAGCTCGTAGACAACGTCCCGCAAAGTCCGGTCATCAAGGTGATCGGCGTTGGCGGTGGCGGCGGCAACGCCGTCAACCACATGGTGAAGAGCAACATCGAAGGCGTCGAGTTCATCTGCGCCAACACCGATGCTCAAGCGCTGAAAAACATCGGCGCGCGCACCATCCTGCAACTGGGTACCGGTGTGACCAAAGGCCTGGGTGCCGGTGCCAATCCGGAAGTCGGTCGTCAGGCCGCGCTGGAAGACCGTGAGCGTATCGCCGAGGTGCTGCAGGGCACCAACATGGTGTTCATCACCACTGGCATGGGGGGTGGTACCGGTACCGGTGCGGCGCCGATCATCGCCGAAGTGGCCAAGGAAATGGGCATTCTCACCGTTGCCGTGGTGACCCGTCCGTTCCCGTTCGAGGGCCGCAAGCGCATGCAGATCGCCGATGAAGGCATCCGTATGCTGGCGGAAAGCGTTGACTCGCTGATCACCATCCCTAACGAAAAACTGCTGACCATCCTGGGCAAGGATGCCAGCCTGCTGTCTGCCTTCGCCAAGGCCGACGACGTGCTGGCCGGCGCCGTTCGCGGTATTTCCGACATCATCAAGCGTCCGGGCATGATCAACGTCGACTTCGCCGACGTGCGTACCGTGATGGGCGAGATGGGCATGGCGATGATGGGCACTGGCTGCGCCAGCGGTCCGAACCGTGCTCGCGAGGCGACCGAGGCGGCCATCCGCAACCCGCTGCTCGAAGACGTCAACCTGCAGGGCGCTCGCGGTATCCTGGTCAACATCACCGCAGGTCCCGACCTGTCGCTGGGCGAGTACTCCGATGTGGGTAGCATCATCGAAGCCTTCGCCTCCGACCACGCGATGGTCAAGGTCGGTACCGTTATCGACCCGGACATGCGCGACGAGCTGCACGTCACCGTGGTCGCCACTGGCCTGGGCGCTCGTATCGAGAAGCCGGTCAAGGTGGTGGACAACACCCTGCAGACCGCCCAACAGGTATACGAGTCGTCCAACCCTGCGCCTGCGCGTCAGGAGCAGCCAGCGGTCAACTACCGTGACCTGGAGCGTCCGACCGTGATGCGCAACCAGGCCCATGCAGGTGCCGCCGCGGCAGCTAAACTCAACCCACAGGATGATCTGGACTACCTTGATATTCCGGCATTCCTGCGTCGTCAGGCTGATTAATGGAATTTATCAGGGGTATAGGGGTGATTGGTGTTCAGCAAAGGCCGGGTCTGTTATCATCCCCAGCCTTTGTTGATACCTGTTCGCAATTTGCGCTGAAGCGGCCAATGCCATGATTAAACAACGCACCCTGAAGAATACCATCCGTGCCACAGGTGTCGGTCTGCACTCCGGGGAGAAGGTCTACCTGACCCTCAAGCCTGCGCCTGTTGACACCGGCATCGTCTTCCGTCGCGCCGACCTCGACCCTGTGGTCGAAATCCCGGCGCGCGCGGCCAACGTCGGTGAGACAACCATGTCGACGACGCTGGTCAACGGTGACGTCAAGGTCGATACGGTCGAGCACCTGCTCTCCGCCATGGCGGGCCTGGGCATCGATAACGCCTACGTCGAGCTCTCCGCCTCGGAAGTGCCGATCATGGATGGCAGCGCCGGTCCCTTCGTATTCCTGATTCAGTCTGCTGGCCTGGAAGAACAGGACGCAGCCAAGAAGTTCATCCGTATCCTGCGCGAAGTGACAGTGGAGGAGGGCGACAAGCGCGCTACCTTCCTGCCGTTCGACGGGTTCAAGGTGAGCTTCGAGATCGACTTCGACCACCCGGTGCTGCGCAACCGGACCCAAAGTGCCAGCGTCGACTTCTCCAGCACGTCGTTCGTGAAGGAAGTCAGCCGCGCCCGTACCTTTGGTTTCATGCGTGACATCGAGTACCTGCGCAAGCACAACCTCGCGTTGGGCGGCAGTGTCGAGAACGCCATCGTTGTCGACGAAGACGGCGTGCTGAACGAAGACGGCCTTCGCTATGAAGACGAATTCGTCAAGCACAAGATCCTCGATGCCATCGGCGACCTTTACCTGCTGGGCAACAGCCTGATCGGCGAGTTCAAGGGCTTCAAGTCCGGACACGCGCTGAACAACCAGCTGCTGCGCAAGCTCATTGCTGAAAAAGATGCCTGGGAAGTGGTCACTTTCGAAGATGCCAGTACGGCACCGATCTCGTACATGCGCCCTGTTGCGGCCGTGTAAGTTCGAACACTCTCTAGTTCATTGAGGCCACCTTCGGGTGGCCTTTTTATTGCCTGGATCGTGTGGTGTCGGGAGGAAGGGCTCCCACCTCTGTTTCGGGCCAGTCATGCCTGCGGGATGCGCGCGCGACCGCTTCGGCGCCTGGCACGTTATCGCGCGCATCTTCGGTAGAAGCGAGCCTTGCTCGCGATGCGCCTGGCTACTTCTCTCGGGCGTGCGCGGCCAGTCGTTCCAGTGCGGCGCGCAACTTGGGGTCAGCAATGCCCTCGGCGGTGTCACGCAAGCTCTCGGCCGCCGTGCTCGACAGCTCGATGGCATGTCCGCCACGCTTGGCAGGCACCAGCGGCGGCTGCACCTTGAACAGGATACGGGAGAGGTTGCCGAACGCTTCCATGGCCTGTAGCTGGCGCATCAGGCGCTTTTGCTGATAGCGCAGGCGTGTAGCCCAATGACCGTCGGTCACCACCAGTAACAGCGTGCCGTCGCGCCACGATGCCACATGGCAGTGCTCGCGGGCGGCTGGTTGCAGCTGGCTTTCCAGTAGGCGCTGCAAGTGCTCCAGGCGCTCGGCCTGGTTCAGTAACAAGCGCAGCGGGCGGTTCTGGCGCAACAGGGCAGAGGGCGGCTGGGCGGGAGTGGGTTTGTAGGCCATGGGGTACGCACGCGGTTACAAGATCGGCAGTCTAACATTTCCGGCACCCTGGCTGGCCTCATCGCCGGCTGGCCGGCAATACGTCGGTGCAGACCCTGCGGGATACGAGTCATTCGCGATACGTTTCATGAACACAAGGGTTGAACTCAGTGAAAATGACCCTATCTTAGAAACGCCCCCGCCAAAGCGCTGTGCCAGCATCGTGGAAATCCACCACTTTCCTCACCATCGTTTCCGGGTAGAATGCTCGTTCGCATGCGGCCTCAGGGCTGCACGGGCGACTCATGGGGCCGCCCTCCATCCCTACGTGTGGAAGATCCTGCCGATATGTTTGCGCCTTTGTTAAAGAAACTTTTTGGAAGCAAGAACGAGCGTGAAGTCAAACGCATGCTCAAGACGGTGAACATCGTCAATGCTCTCGAAGAGAAGATGGTGGCCCTCTCCGACGAGCAGCTGCGGGGCAAGACCGCAGAGTTCAAGGAGCGCCTGGCCAAAGGCGAGACACTGGACCAATTGCTGCCCGAGGCCTTCGCCGTTGCCCGTGAGGCCGGCAAGCGAGTCATGGGCATGCGTCACTTCGATGTGCAGCTGATCGGCGGCATGACCCTGCACGAGGGTATGATCGCAGAAATGCGCACCGGCGAAGGCAAGACCTTGGTCGGTACCCTGGCCGTCTATCTCAATGCATTGTCCGGCAAGGGCGTGCATGTCGTGACCGTCAACGACTACCTGGCCCGCCGTGACGCCAACTGGATGCGCCCGCTGTACGAATTCCTCGGCCTGACCGTTGGCATCGTATCGGCCTTCCAGCCGCCGGAAGAGAAGCGCGCCGCCTACGCCGCCGACATCACCTACGGCACCAACAACGAATTCGGTTTCGACTACCTGCGCGACAACATGGCCTTCAGCCAGGAAGAGAAGTTCCAGCGTGAACTGAACTTCGCCGTGATCGACGAAGTCGACTCGATCCTCATCGACGAAGCCCGTACCCCGCTGATCATCTCTGGCCAGGCCGAAGACAGCTCGAAGCTGTACATCGAGATCAACCGCCTGATCCCGCGCTTGAAGCAGCACATCGAAGAGGTCGAAGGTCAGGTCACCCAGGAAGGCCACTTCACCATCGACGAGAAGAGCCGCCAGGTCGAACTCAACGAGGCCGGTCACCAGTACATCGAAGAGATGCTGACCCAGGCCGGTCTGCTGGCCGAGGGCGAAAGCCTCTACTCGGCGCACAACCTGGGCCTGCTGACCCACGTCTACGCCGGCCTGCGTGCGCACAAGCTGTTCCACCGCAACGTCGAGTACATCGTCCAGGACGGCCAGGTCCTGCTGATCGACGAGCACACCGGCCGTACCATGCCAGGCCGCCGTCTGTCCGAGGGCCTGCACCAGGCCATCGAGGCGAAGGAAAACCTGAACATCCAGGCCGAAAGCCAGACGCTGGCTTCGACCACCTTCCAGAACTACTTCCGTCTCTACACCAAGCTGTCCGGCATGACCGGTACCGCCGATACCGAAGCGTTCGAATTCGCCCAGATCTACGCTCTCAACGTGATGGTCATTCCGCCTAACAAGCCGCTGGCGCGCAAGGACTTCAACGACCTGGTCTACCTGACCGCGGACGAAAAATATGCCGCGATCATCGCTGACATCAAAGAGAGCCTGAGTCATGGCCGTCCGGTACTGGTAGGTACCGCGACCATCGAAACGTCCGAGCACATGTCGAACCTTCTGAAGAAGGAAGGCATCGACCACAAGGTACTGAACGCCAAGTACCACGAGAAGGAAGCCGAGATCATCGCCCAGGCCGGCGCGCCAGGTGCGCTGACCATCGCCACCAACATGGCCGGTCGCGGTACCGACATCCTGCTGGGCGGCAACTGGGAGGCCGAAGTGGCGGCCTTGGAGAACCCGACCGCCGAGCAGATCGCCCAGATCAAGGCGGATTGGCAGAAACGTCACCAGCAAGTGATCGAGGCTGGCGGCCTGCACGTCATCGCTTCCGAGCGTCACGAATCCCGCCGTATCGACAACCAGCTGCGCGGCCGTTCCGGTCGTCAGGGCGACCCGGGTTCGAGCCGCTTCTACCTGTCGCTGGAAGACAGCCTGATGCGTATCTTCGCCTCCGACCGGGTGAAGAACTTCATGAAGGCCCTGGGCATGCAGTCCGGCGAGGCTATCGAACACCGCATGGTGACCAACGCCATCGAGAAAGCCCAGCGCAAGGTCGAAGGCCGCAACTTCGACATCCGCAAGCAGTTGCTCGAATACGACGACGTGGCCAACGAGCAGCGCAAGGTGATCTACCACATGCGCAACAGCCTGCTGGCCGCCGAGAACATTGGCGATACCATCGAAGAGTTCCGCAAGGAAGTCCTGGATGCCACCATCAGCCAGCACATTCCACCGCAGTCGCTGCCTGAGCAGTGGGACGTGGCCGGTCTGGAAGCGTCGCTGGCCAGCGATTTCGCCATGAAGCTGCCGATCCAGCAGTGGCTCGACGAGGACGATCACCTCTACGAGGAGACCCTGCGCGAGAAGCTGCTGAACGAGATCACCCGCGCCTACACCGAGAAGGAAGACCAGGCCGGCATCGAGGCCCTGCGCACCTTCGAGAAGCAGATCCTGCTGCGCGTGCTGGACGACCTGTGGAAAGACCACCTGTCGACCATGGACCACCTGCGTCACGGTATTCACCTGCGTGGTTACGCGCAAAAGAACCCGAAGCAGGAGTACAAGCGCGAATCGTTCACCCTGTTCCAGGAACTGCTCGAGTCGATCAAGCGCGACACCATTCGTGTGCTGTCCCACGTTCAGGTGCGTCGCGAAGATCCAGCCGAAGAGGAAGCCCGTCTGCGTCGCGAGGCCGAGGAGCTGGCCAGCCGCATGCAGTTCCAGCACGCCGCTGCCCCTGGTCTTGAAGCCGAGCAGCAGAGCGAGGAGGGCGCCGAAGTGGCCGTGGCTGCCGCGCCGGTGCGCAACGAGCAGAAGCTGGGCCGCAACGAGCCGTGCTGGTGTGGTTCGGGCAAGAAGTTCAAGCATTGCCATGGTCAGATCGAGTGATCTGACCTGAGGGGCCGCTCTGCGGCCCTATCGCGACACAAGGCCGCTCCCACAGGTACTGCGCCCAGCTCATCGGCGGCGTGGTATCCGGTGGGAGCGGCTTTGTGTCACGAAGGGGGCGCCAAGCGGCCCCGCTCTACACATTGTTCTCAAACCCTATTTCTAGGAGCGCTCTAATGGCTGTTGGTCTTGGTCCTTTGCCCACCTTGCACCCGGTTCCGGGTTTCGAACTCGGTATTGCATCCGCGGGCATCAAGCGTCCCGGGCGCAAGGATGTGGTGGTCATGCGCTGTGCCGAAGGCTCCAGCGTCGCAGGTGTGTTCACCCTCAATGCCTTCTGCGCAGCGCCGGTGATCCTGTCCAAGCAGCGTGTGCAGGGCACCGTGCGCTACTTGCTGACCAACACCGGCAACGCCAACGCCGGTACCGGCGCTCCTGGTCTGGCCGCTGCCGAGCGTACCTGCGCCAAGCTGGCGGAACTGGCCGGCGTACCTGCCGAATCGGTACTGCCGTTCTCTACCGGTGTCATCGGTGAGCCGCTGCCGGTAGAGAAGATCGAAGGCGCCCTGCAGGCCGCCCTGGACAACCTGTCGGAAAACAACTGGGCTGAAGCCGCCACCGGCATCATGACCACCGACACCCTGCCCAAAGGCGCCAGCCGTCAGTTCCAGCACGATGGCGTGACCGTCACCGTGACCGGCATCAGCAAGGGCGCGGGCATGATCCGTCCGAACATGGCCACCATGCTCGGTTATATCGCCACCGACGCCAAGGTCGCACCGGCGGTGCTCAAGGACCTGATGCTCGATGGCGCCAACAAGTCGTTCAACCGCATCACCATCGACGGCGACACCTCGACCAACGATTGCTGCATGCTCATCGCCACCGGCAAGGCCAACCTGCCGGAGGTCACCCAAGCCAGCGGTGCGCTGTTCGAAGCCCTGAAAAAGGCGGTGTTCGAGGTGTGCATGGAAGTGGCTCAGGCCATCGTCCGTGATGGCGAAGGCGCTACCAAGTTCGTCACCGTTCAGGTCAATGGCGGCGGCAACCACCAGGAGTGTCTGGACGTCGGTTACGCCGTGGCCCACTCGCCGCTGATCAAGACCGCGCTGTTCGCGTCCGACCCGAACTGGGGCCGTATTCTGGCTGCAGTGGGCCGCGCCGGTGTGCCGGAACTGGATGTCAGCCTGATCGACGTGTACCTGGACAACGTCTGCATTGCCAGCAAAGGCGGCCGCAGCCCAAGTTACACCGAAGACCAGGGTGCCAAGGTGATGGCCCAGGAGGAAATCACCATTCGCATCGAGCTGGGCCGTGGCCAGTGCAGCGAAACCATCTGGACCACCGACCTGTCCCACGAGTACGTGAAGATCAACGCCGAATACCGTACCTGATACAAGGTCCTGTTCGCCGGTAAGTCAGCTCCTGCAGGTGCAATGTCCACAGGAGCCGGCTTGCCGTGGTGCCGAACCGCGGCGATAGCCTGCCAGGCAGCCGCCACTCACCCGCATTCAATGGAGCCGACCCATGAGCTATCACCTGATCATCGGCGACAAACGCTATTCTTCGTGGTCGCTACGTGGCGCCCTGGCCCTCGAGCTGGCTGGCGCGGACTATGAAGAAACGCTGATCAAACTCAACCAGCCAGACACCCGCCAGCGCATCCTTCAGTACTCCGCTACCGGCAAGGTGCCATTGCTCAAGACCGAGCACGGCGTGATCGCCGATTCCCTGGCGATTGCCGAATACCTCAACGAACGCCACCCCGCTGCCCAGCTATGGCCTGCAGATATCGCAGCGCGTGCGCAGGCCCGCTCGGCCTGCGCTCAGATGCACAGCGGGTTCACCGCCTTGCGCAGTGCCATGCCTTTCGACTTGTCCCGAGACGCCGCCCTGGAGAGCATCCCGCTGGAGGTGCAAGTGGACATCGATCGTATCGTCGCGTTGTGGTCGGAGTGCCGCCTGGTGGCCAAGGACAGTGGCCCGTTCCTGTTCGGCAAGCCGACCCTGGCCGATGCCTTCTTCGCGCCGGTCGCCGTACGCCTGCGTACCTATCGAGTCGATGTGCCGGCGCATGCGGCGGCCTACATCGAAACCCTCTACCAGTGGCCGGCCTTCCAGGCCTGGCAGAAAGCAGGACTCGCGGAGCGTGAAGGGTGAAACGGATTCATGTCGTAGCAGCGGTCATTCGCGGTGGTGACGGCCGGATCCTTATCGCCCGGCGTGCCGATAGCCAGCATCAGGGTGGCCTGTGGGAGTTCCCTGGGGGCAAGGTGGAGGAGGGCGAAGGCGTCGAGTCGGCGCTGGTCCGCGAGTTGCGCGAGGAGTTGGGCATCGAGGTGACCCGTTCGCGACCGCTGATCAAGGTCAGCCATGACTACCCGGACAAGCAGGTGTTGCTGGATGTCCATGAAGTCGACGCCTTCACCGGCGAACCTCATGGTGCCGAAGGGCAGCCGCTGGCCTGGGTAGCCCCGCGTGATCTTGGGCAGTACGCGTTCCCGGAAGCCAACAAGCCGATCGTCGCTGCCGCGCGGTTGCCGGATCAGTATCTGATTACCCCGGACGGGCTTGAGGTACCCGAGATGCTCAAGGGCATCCAGAAGGCCGTCGCCTCGGGTATCCGTCTGATCCAGCTGCGGGCACCGGACATGTACGACCCCAAGTACCGGGATGTGGCGGTGGACGCGGTTGGCCTTTGTGCTGGCAAGGCGCAACTGATGCTCAAGGGGCCGCTGGAGTGGCTGGGCGACTTCCCCGCGGCTGGTTGGCACCTCACCGCCGCGCAGTTGCGTAAGTATGCGGCCAAGGGCCGACCGTTCCCGACGGCGCGTTGGCTGGCGGCGTCCTGCCATAATGCAGAGGAACTGGCGTTGGCCGAACGGATGGGCGTGGACTTCGTCACCCTGTCGCCGGTTCAGCCGACCCAGACCCATCCAGAGGCGGCGCCACTGGGCTGGGATGCGGCGCGGCAGATGATTGCCGGTTTCAACCAACCGGTATTCTTGCTGGGTGGGGTTGGACCCAGTGAGCGCGAGCGTGCCTGGGACGTCGGGGCACAGGGCGTTGCGGGGATCCGGGCCTTCTGGCCTGAGGTCTGAACGGCGGGGCCGCTGAGCGGCCCTTGCGCGACACAAGGTCCACCGTCAGTCTGGCGTCTTCCCTGTAGGCTGCCACAAGACCTCAGCGATTCCTTGGCGGCGCCCAATGATGCGGGCCGCCACGAACAGCAGATCGGAAAGCCGGTTGATGTAGGCCAGGCCCACGCCTTCGAGCGGTTCTACGGCGTTCAACTGCTGACACCGGCGTTCCGCAGTGCGGGCCAGGCTCCGACACACATGGGCCTGGGCCACCAGAGCAGAGCCGCTGGGCAGAATGAAATTCTTCAACGGCCCCAGCTCTTCGTTCCACACGTCGATGGCGGCTTCCAGTCGCTCCACCTCGGCCTGGTCCAGCGCCTGGTAACTTGGCATTGCCAGCTCGCCACCCAGGTCGAACAACCGATGCTGGCACGGCGCAAGCACCTCGCTCACTTCATCCAGCCCTTGTTCGGCCAGGCCGGCCAGCAGTAGCCCAAGCTGGCTGTTAAGACTGTCCACTTCGCCGATCGCCTCGATCCGTGGATGGTCCTTGGGGACGCGACGACCGTCGCCCAGGCCGGTTTCGCCTTTGTCGCCGGTGCGTGTGTAGATCTTTGAAAGGCGGTAGCCCATGTCATGCCTCCGTTGTGCCTGGCGCCGCCGTGGTCGGCTGGCCGAGGGGCAGGCGCAGAGTGAAGCAGGTGCCTTGGCCCGGCGTGGACTGCACCTCCATCTGCCCTTTGTGGTTGTTGGTGATGATGAAATAAGAGACCGACAACCCAAGGCCTGTACCCTGGCCCACTTCCTTGGTGGTGAAGAAGGGCTCGAACATGCGCTTGCGCACTGTTTCGGGCATGCCGATGCCGTTGTCTTCCACTTGGATTTCCGCCCAAGGCGGATTGAGCCGGGTACGCAGCGTGATGCGTCCGGGTTCGCAAGGTTGCGGGCGCTGGTGAATCGCCTGGGCGGCGTTCTTCAGCAGGTTGAGCAGTACCTGTTCGAGCTCGTTGGCGGTGCAAGGGACCGGCCCCAGCTCAGGGTCGAACTGGCGGACGATGGCTTGTCCTTTGAAGTCGAAACCGATGGTGAGGTCGAAGTCGTTGCTGGCGATGTCCACTGCCTGATCGATCAAGGCGGGCAGGTCGCACGGCGCCAGTTGCCGATTGCTGCGGCGACTGAAGCTGAGCATGTGGGTAACGATCTTCGCCGCACGCGTGCCGGCCTGCTGGATGCCGTCGAGTAACTGAGGAACGTCGCGGCTCTCCAGATAGCGATTGACGTTGGACAGGTCGATGCCCAGCTCGCTGGCTTGCTCCTGGTTACGGGGCAGCTCTGGCGACAGGCGCCGTCGGATGTTCTGCACGTTGTGCAAGATGGCGCCCAACGGGTTGTTGATCTCATGGGCCATGCCTGCGGCCAGGCCGCCGACCGACAGCATCTTCTCCGACTGCACCATCATTTCTTCCAGTGACAGGCGTTGAGTGATGTCGTCGATGCGGATCACCACGCCGCGGCCGCCGCCGCCCATCAACGGGTAGAACGTCAACGCGTAATGGCGCAGGTCGTCCCCCTTGGGCCAGGTGACCCGCTCTATCTTGGCTACGCGGTGCTTCTCGACGCTTTCCTTGAGCTGCGGCAGGAAGGGCTTGAGCGGCTCGAAGGCGATGAAGATCGGCTGGTTCAGCGCTTCGTCCAGGGGCGTGCCGGAGAGCACCGTGGCCTCATGGTTCCATTGGGTGACGTAGAGCTGCTCGTCCAGGGCGATCAGGGCCGATGGCATCGAGTCAATGATGCTGTTGAGGTAGTTCTGGAAGCCGGTGAGCTTTTTCTCGATCTTGCTGCGTACCTGAACTTCCAGTTCCAGTTTACGGTTGGTGTGGCGGGTTTCCTCGGCAAGACCCTGGGCCTGGTCATAGGCCGTCTGGAATTCATCTCGGGCGCGCTTGAGTTGCTGCTCTCGCGCCTCGATGCGCGACAACATGGTGTTAAAGGCTTCGGCCAGACTGCCGATCTCGTCCTCGTTGCCACGCTTGGCACGCAGGGCGTAGCTCTCTTCGCGGGTGACCTGGCGGCTGAGTTCCTCGAGCTGGTTGATCGGCTGTGTGATCAGCCGCTTGATCTGTCTGGCGATGACCACCCACAACAGGATACTGAATATCAGGATGGCCAGGCTGGCGCTGAGCGTGCCGGTGTAGAAAGCGGTCGGTAGCTCGCTGCTGGCCACCAGCAGCAGGTGGGCTGGCGGACTGGCGTCCCGGGGGATGCGGATCAGTTGCGTACTGCGAAACTCCATCAGCCGCCAACCGTCGATATTGCGGTAGCGCTTGGGCAAGGTCAGTGGGTCGCCATGCTGGAGCTGCGCGAGCATGCGGCCGTCACCGCCGTAGATCGCGGCGGCGCGCAGAGGGGTGTAGCTGTCCAGTTCCTTGAGCAGGGCGCTGGCCGACTCCGGGCTATCGCCCGCGCGGGTCGACAGCTGGGGGTTGGCCACCAGCCGGCCGATGGTCTGCAGTGCCTGGGGCGCCATGCTCTCCTGGGTGATCCAGTAGGCGGCGCTGATGAACGTCAGGTTGGCCACCAGCAAAATGGTGACCAGCAGTACCAGCAGGGCAGCCAGCAGTTTCTGACCTACCGGGAGGTTTTCCAGGCGTTGGCGCAGGGTCATGGGCAAGGCAATGTCCGTATCGGGTTCAATGGCCAGCGTCAGGCGCTGGGCAAGCCGCGGGCCTGCAGGTTATCGACCAGGCGCTGGTGCAACTGTTCCAGCTGCGGCAGGGCTACGCCATGACGGGTGGCGACCCGGCATGCATGGCCGAGCAGGTAATGCACCTCGGTACGTCGGCCGGCCCGCACATCCTGATACATGGAAGAGTAGTTGGCGGCGGTGGCGAGGATCACCCGCTGTACTTCTTCATCGAGGTTTTCCGCTGCCTGGGGCTGACCGCAATGGCACAGCAGCGCGCCCAGCTCGGCGCAAACGGCGTCGACTTCCGGTAGATGCCCCAGCAACCCGCCGTTGTGACAATCATGCAGCACGGTCAGCGGGTTGATGGCGCAGTTCAGCGCGAGTTTGCGCCACAGCCGGGTAAGGATATCCACCGTCCATTCGGCGGGAATCCCCGCCTCATGCAGGTCATCGAACCATTCCGGCGTGCTGGGGTTGACCGGGTCGCCCAGCCAGTTGAAACCATGGCCGGCAAAGCGGACCCGCCAATCATCCTCACGGAACGCGCCTTCGGTGCTCGAGGCGAAGATGCACCGGGCATGGGGGACCTGGTCGGCCACCTCATCCTGGCTACCCAGGCCATTTTGCAGCAGCACGATTTCTGCGCCTTCGGCCAGCCTGGGCGCCAGGTGAGCGACGGCTGGCGCGGCGTCATACGCCTTGCAGGCGACCAGCAGGCGGTGGATCGGCCCGTGGGCCGCAGCGGTTTCGGCGGGTATCGCGTAACGGTTCGAGAGGTCCTGCTCGAGCAGGGTCAGCCCTCCGGCTTGCTGATAAGCCTTCAGGCGACGCTCATCGCGCAGGATCAACCGTACTGCCTTGCCTGCCCGTGCCAGGCGGCAGGCCCACAGGCTGCCGAGGCTGCCGGCGCCGAGAATATGCCAGGTGCTGCTCATCTGCGTTTCGCAACCCGTTATAATGAGCTCGCATTTTAACCGTCAAACCCCGCGCGCTCCATCTTCACGCCGAGCGCGCTTTTATTTTGGAGAACAACATGCCTTCGTTCGACGTGGTATCGGAACTGGACAAGCACGAAGTGCAGAACGCTGTCGACAACGCCATCAAGGAATTGGACCGTCGCTACGACCTCAAGGGCAAGGGCAGCTTCGAGTTCAAGGAAAAGGAGCAGACCGTGCTTTTGACCGCCGAAGCCGAGTTCCAGCTTGAGGCGATGGTCGAGATCCTGCGCCTGGCCCTGGTCAAGCGCAAGATCGACGTAAAGTGCCTGGAAGTGAAGGACGCCTATCCTTCGGGCAAGGAAATGAAGCAGGAAACCAAGTTCCGCGAAGGTATCGACAAAGACTTGGCCAAGAAGATCGTCGCTACCATCAAGGACGGCAAGCTGAAGGTCCAGGCTGCCATCCAGGGCGAGCAGGTACGCGTCACCGGCAAGAAGCGTGACGACCTGCAGGAAGCGATCGCCCTGCTGCGCACCAAGGAATTCGACATGCCGCTGCAGTTCAACAACTTCCGCGATTGATCTGTCCGGCGCAGGAACCTTGGTGGCGTATTGATGTCCACCGGTTCCTGCGGCCGCTGAACGCTCCGCGGACCGTTTTACTGTGCAATTGCCGCTCGGCATCAGGAGATGAATATGGATTTGAACGCTGAAGTCGATCAGCTGGTCCGCCAATCGCAGACCTGGATTCCCTTGATCATGGAGTACGGCAGCCGCCTCTTGCTGGCGCTGTTGACCCTGGCCATCGGCTGGTGGTTGATCAACAAGCTCAGTGCGCGGCTGGGCAAACTGGTGGGGCTGCGGGCCGATGTGGCGCTGCAAAGCTTCATCAGCACCTTGGCCAACATCGTACTCAAGGTGCTGCTGGTCGTCAGCGTGGCGTCGATGATCGGCATCGAGACCACCTCGTTCGTTGCGGCTATCGGTGCCGCTGGCCTGGCCATTGGCCTGGCCTTGCAAGGTAGCCTGGCGAACTTCGCCGGCGGCGTGCTGATTCTGATGTTCCGCCCATTCCGAATTGGCGACTGGATCGAAGCTCAGGGTGTCAGTGGCACCGTCGACAGCATCCAGATCTTCCACACCGTGCTGCGTACCGGTGACAACAAGACCGTGATCATGCCCAACGGCAGCCTGTCCAATGGCATCATCACCAACACCAACCGTCAGCCTACCCGCAAGGTGGTGTTCGATGTCGGCGTGGACTACGAGGCCGACCTGCAGAAGGCGCGTAATGTGCTGCTGGAGCTGGCGCAAGACCCTCGCGTGCTGCCCGACCCTGCGCCGCAGGCGGTAGTTGCGACGCTGGGTGACAGCTCGATCACGGTGTCCCTGCGTCTGTGGACCAAGACCGCCGATTACTGGGACGTGATGTTCATGCTCAACGAGCATGCCCGTGACCGGTTGAAGGCTGAGGGTATCGACATTCCGTTCCCGCAGCGCGTCATTCGCGTGGTGCAGGAGACGGTGGCGTCGTAAGCTACCAGTGCAAGGGGCTGCTGTGCAGCCCACTCGCGACACGAGGCCGCTCCGACGGGTACAGCGTATGGCTGCTACCTGCGGGGCGGTTTCTGTTTTTCCACCGTTACACTTGTTCACAGCCAAAGCTCGCCGTTTCTGGCATATAGGCTGGCCCAAGCTATTTCCACCCGATACCCACCATGAAGCCATTGTTGTACATCACCCCCCTCAGGGCCCTGCTGTTCGGCCTGACCCTTGCCCTGTTCGAGCTGCTGACTTACCTGGCCAGCGATGCGGTCATGCCTGCCATGCCGGTGGTGGTCGATCATTTGAACGCCAGCCCCGAATACATACCTCACGCCCTGAACCTCTACCTGCTCGGTGGTGTGGTCCTGCAGTGGCTGATCGGTCCATTGGCCGACCGCTACGGGCGTCGCCCCCTGCTGTTGGCCGGTTGCGCCTTCTTCGGCGTGGCTTGCCTGGCGACCTTCTGGGTGAACGACATTGGCCTGTTCAACCTGCTACGCCTGTTGCAGGGCATCGGCCTTGGCTTCGTGGTCACGGTCAGTTATCCAGCCCTGAACGAAGCCTTTAGCGAAGCGGATGCGGTGCGGATGATGGCCCTGTTGGCCAATATCGCCCTGCTGTCGCCATTGCTCGGCCCGCTGGTGGGCACGCTGCTGTTGCAATGGCTGGACTGGCGTTACCTGTTCGTCGCCTTCGCGGTTGGTGCGGTGCTGACGTGGGTGCTGTTGCACCGGTTGATGCCGGAAACCCTGGGCGTCGAGCGTCGCGATGGCTCGCGCCTGGCGTTCACGCCGATCCACTTGCTGCCGTTGCTGGCGGGCTACGCCCAACTACTGAGTAACCGCCGCTTCGTCGCTGGTAGTGCCGCGCTTGGCCTTGTCGGCCTGCCTCTGATCGGCTGGATTGGCCTGTCGCCGGTGTTGCTGATCCACGACGAAGGGCTGAGCACGATGGCGTATGCCCTGTGGCAGTTGCCGGTGTTTG
The DNA here is from genome assembly GCF_029537255.1 of Pseudomonas sp. NyZ480. Taxonomy (NCBI): domain Bacteria; kingdom Pseudomonadati; phylum Pseudomonadota; class Gammaproteobacteria; order Pseudomonadales; family Pseudomonadaceae; genus Pseudomonas; species Pseudomonas sp. NyZ480. Next base: position 1,013,253 of record NZ_CP120626.1, read on the forward strand.
GCGGTTTGATCCTGGGTAACCTGATCATCAACCGCATCGCCGACCGCTACCCGCTGCCAGCACTGGTGCGGGGTGCGCTATGGCCTTACCTGGCCGGTCTGTGCCTGATGGCCGTGGCGACCTGGTACTGGCCTACCGTGACCAGCGTGGTCGCAGGCATGTCCTTGTATGCGCTGGGGCTGGGGGTGGCCAATGCGGTGCTGTATCGCATGACGTTGTTCGCCAGCGAGCAGAGCAAAGGGCTGGTGTCGGCGATGCTGGGGATGATCACCATCGCTTTACTGGGACTGGGCGGGGCGGTATTGGCGATGATCGGGGCGGGCGCCAGCCTGCTGCACTTTGCCCTGGCCGCGGGTGCAGCCGGGGCGCTGGCGCTTTGGCCGCTGTGGTTCGTGGTGGGTGGACGGCCTGGGGAAGGGGCGGTCGCTCAGTAATACTCATGCCCCTATCGCCAGCCAGGTGGTCACCGGCAGGAGCCGGCTTGCCGGCGATAGGATCCGTTGAATCGGTACCCGCCTCAGGGCCGTTCGGCCGCTGAATTCTCCGCCGGCACCTGCTTGCCACGCCCCACTTCCTGATGCCACTGCAGCGCGATCAGAATCAGCGTCGGCACCCCAAGCAAGGCAGTGATCAGGAAGAAGTCGTGGTAGCCGAACTTCTCCACCATCACGCCGGAATACCCGCCAATCAGGCGTGGCAGCAACAGCATGATCGAGCTCAGCAGGGCGTACTGGGTGGCCGAGAACTTGAGGTTGGTCAGGCTCGACAGGTAGGCGACGAATGCCGAAGTCGCCATGCCGGAGCTGAAGTTGTCCAGCGAGATGGTGACCACCAGCATTTCGAGGTTCGGCCCCATGTCCGCCAGCATCAGGAACAGGATGTTGGTTGCCGCCGAGGCCACGCCACCGATGAACAGGATCGGCAGGATGCCGAATCGCACGATCAGCAAGCCGCCGATCCCCGCGCCCACCAGGGTCATGATCAGGCCGAAGATCTTGCTGACACTGGCGATCTGGTCCTTTGTGAAGCCCATGTCGATGTAGAACACGTTGGCCATCACCCCCATGACCGTGTCCGACATGCGGTAGGTTGCGATCAGGCCAAGCAGCAACAGGGCCTGCCAGCGATAACGGGCGATGAAGTCGTTGACCGGCGTGAGCACTGGCGCCAGGCCTCGGCGGCCCAGGGACGACAGGCAGGCCCAGGTCAGCAGCACGTAGAGAATCAGGCGCAGGAAGGCACGGTCTTCCAGCAGCAGGTCGAGCGGGGTGGCATCACCGAAGATCACGCTAGCCCAGTCGGTGTTGAACAGCTGGGTGAAACTGGCGGGTACCGACACCAGCAGGATGATCAGCACGAACACCGACGCCAGCTGGTGAACCAGCCCGTAGCGTGCCGCAGACAGCTGGGTGCGCAGGGGGACTGGAGGTTCGCGCATCACCAGGGTGGTGAACACTGCCGGAAGCATCATCACGCCGAACAGAATGTAGGTCCCAGCCCAGGCCTTGTGCAGGTAGCTGAAGCCCGTGGAGCCGAACCATTCGGCGAAGAACAGCGCGCCCGCGGTGGCCAGCAGCGCTGCGACGCGGTAACCCGCCATGTAGCTGGCGGCCAGGGCAGCCTGACGTTGGTCGTCGGCGATTTCCAGACGATAGGCGTCGACGGCGATGTCCTGGGTGGCGGAGGCGAATGCCACCAGCACCGCCAGTGCAATCAGCCACGACAGGTGCTGCTGTGGGTCGCACAGGCTCATGCCCACCAGGCCGATGACCACCAGGCTCTGCGACAGCAACAGCCATGAGCGGCGGCGGCCAAGGCCACCGAGCAACGGCAGGCGCCATTGGTCGAGCAGCGGCGACCAGACCCACTTGAAGGCATAGGCCAGGCCGATCAGGCTGGCGTAACCAATGGTCTCGCGGGCCACACCCGCTTCGCGCAACCACACCGACAGCGTCGAGAACACCAGCATGTAGGGCAGACCGGCGGCGAAGCCGAGCAGCAAAAGCACCAAGGTTGACGGGCTGGCATAGGCAGCGAGCGCAGCGCGCCAGGTTTTACGGGGCATGGGCCAACATCTGCCTCAAAATTGCGAAAACAAAGCGCGCACTCTAACCGCTGTGCTCCATCGGGCGCCAGCCATGGCGCGTCATATCCACACGATTATTGGTCACATTCACACCTTCCGCGCGCAGTCGGGCGCGCTGTTCATCGCCCGAAGGCGTGCCCAGCGCCAGGCTCAGGCGGCCGCCCGAACCCAAGACACGGTGCCATGGCAGGCGAGTGTCGGCGGGCAGTTGCCCCAATGTGCGTCCGACCCAACGCGCTGCGCGTCCCAGTCCTGCCAGCTCGGCCAGTTGGCCGTAGCTTACGACCTTGCCGGCAGGCACCTGTCCCAGCACCGAATAGAGTGCCGTTCGTCGGGCGTCTGGGCTGTCTTGGACAGGCGCGTTTTCGCCAGACATCAGGGCTGCCCTGCGCTACGGATGAAACCGGATGAGTGGTCGGGGTAAATGAGAGTTGAACTCATCGGCATGGTCTGTGTCTGTCCTTGCTCTGGTCGTGGGTATCTGGATAATGCCCGGCTTTTTTCGTCAAATCGAACCCATAGTCCGCTTATGCATTCTAGATTCGTGTTGTGCCTGCTTGCCGTTTCCCTGTGCGCCGCTCCTGCGTTCGCCGATACCGTGTGGATGAAGAACGGCGACCGGCTCAGTGGCAAGATCAAGGTGTTCGACGGCGGCAAGCTGCTGCTCGAAACGCCATACGGCGGCTCCATTGCCCTGGACTGGAAACAGGTCCAGACCCTCGAAAGTGATCAGGAGCTGCTGGTCAAGCAAGACGCCTACACCGGTGAAAAGGCCAAGTCGCTCAAGGCTGCCGAGCCTGGCAAGGTCACCCTGGCCAATGGCGAAGCACCCAAGACCGTCGACCTGGCCAGCATCGAGCAGATCATGAAGCCCAAGCCGGTGGTCGAGGACCTTCTGTGGAAAGGCAACATCGACGTCGCCATGGACTACAAGCGCGCTGAGTCCGACAGCGACGATTATGACGTCAGCTTCAAGACCACCGGTCGCCATGGGCGTTGGCGGCACAATGCCGAAGGCGAGTACAACCGCGAGACCAAGGACGACGTCACCACCACCAACAACTGGAGTGCCGAATACGCACTGGACCGCTTCATCACCGAGAAGTGGTTCTGGAAGGGGCGTTTGGAATACAAACGCGACCATATCGAAGACCTGGCTCGCCAGCGGACCGTGGGTACGGGCCCGGGTTACCAGTTCTGGGACGACGAGTTGGGTGCATTCTCCTTGAGCACCCTGGTCAACCGCACCGATTTCGAATACCGCGACGGCGGCAAGGACAACTTCTATTCCACGACGGTGAAGTGGGACTACAACCGCTACCTGATCGGCAAGCGGGTCGAGTTGTTCACCAACGGTGAGATCGGCAAGCCCCTGGGGGGCGTGGCCAACTACTCGCTGGATGCCGAACTGGGGCTTCGTTACAAGGTGACCGAATGGGCCTCGCTCAACCTCAAGGCGGAAAAGGACGTCATCAGCGGCACGCGTGAAAGTGACCTGGACAAGACCCGCTACACCGCAGGCTTCGGCGTCGCCTGGTAGGCTGCGGCGTTCCTTCGCCTGATTGTGGCACCCGGCTTCGATAGTGCTTATCTTGTCCCCATCCCTATCACCGCCAGGAGTGCCCTTCGTGAGTACCAACGCCATTCGTCCCGCCCGCGAACTGCTGCTCAAGGAATACCGCGGCGTGCTCTCGACCCATTCCAAGTCCATGCCGGGCTATCCCTTTGGCTCGGTGGTACCGTACTGCCTGGACGCCCAGGGCAATCCGTTGATCCTCATCAGTCGCATCGCCCAGCACACCCACAACCTGCAGAAAGACCCCAAGTGCTCGCTGCTGGTCGGTGAACGCGATGCCGAGGACGTGCAGGCCGTTGGGCGCCTGACGGTCATGGCCCAGGCCCACAAGCTGGTGGCTGAGGCCGAGATCGAGGCTGCGGCCGAGCGCTACTACCGCTACTTCCCCGAAGCCGCCAATTACCATAAAGCCCACGATTTCGACTTCTGGGTGTTGCAGCCTGTGCGCCATCGCTACATCGGCGGCTTCGGCGCCATCCATTGGCTGGACCAGATAACCCTGGCCAACCCGTTCGTGGGCAAGGCCGAGGCCAGCATGATCGCGCACATGAACAGCGATCATGCCAACGCCATCGCCCACTATGTCGAGCTCAGCGGCCTGCCGCGCAGCGCGACGCCGGAAATGGTCGGCATCGACAGCGAAGGCATGCACTTGCGCATCGGGCAGGGTGTTCACTGGTTGCCTTTCCCCAGCACTTGCAACACCCCGACACAAGTCCGCGAAGCCTTGGTGTTGCTGGCCCGCGCCGACCAATGGCCGGTCGCGACAGAAATCGAGGGTTGAAAAGGCGAGCAAACGCATCCATTTGAGGTTCTTACTGGGAGATTGTCTTCCGTCGAGGAACACTTGATGCGTGCTTTTCTACTGCTGTTTCTGATTTTTCCCGTGCTGGAGCTGTTCGTCTTCGTCAAGGTCAGCGCGGCGATCGGTTTCTTCCCGGCGTTGCTGTTGATCATCGCCGGTTCTGCACTGGGTGTGCTGGTCATTCGCGTGGCCGGTCTGGCCACCGCCTTGCGTGCCCGTGAAAGCCTGCAGCGCGGCGAACTGCCCGCTGAGGACATGTTCCAGGGCCTGATGCTGGCCGTCGGTGGTGGCCTGCTGTTGCTGCCTGGCTTCATCAGCGACGTGCTGGGCCTTTTGTGCCTTCTGCCTTTCACCCGCCACCTGGCCGCGCGCAAGATGCGCGAGCGGGCCGAGGCCCAGGCCATGCGCCAGCGAGCCTTCCAGGATGACCCGTTCCAGGCTCGACCCAACGATGCAGGCCATCGCCCCAATGTGATCGAGGGTGAGTACGAGCGCCGCGACAAATAAGATCCAGGGTCGCTGTTGGCCCCCTTCACGACACCAGGGCCGCTCCGGCAATCGTCCGCAGGAGCGGCCTTGTGTCGTGAAAGGGGCACCGCAGCGGCGCCGGTTTCTGGGTCACCTGGTGGTCTGATAAAAAATTTTCCATGGCAAACCTTGTAATTGAATATGACGGCCTCATGTATGTGGTCACCGCAAGGTTTCTGGTGGTGACACCAGACATTACACAGGTGGTTCGCTCCAAGCGGGCCACTCCCGGCTACGCCGGATCGTATCAACCCGCCGGTGTCGACACCGGCCGATGAAAACCACAATTTGGGAGAGATCGACAATGAAGCTTCGTCCTCTGCATGACCGCGTAGTCATCCGTCGCAGCGAAGAAGAATCGAAAACCGCTGGCGGTATCGTCCTGCCGGGTTCGGCCGCTGAAAAACCAAACCGCGGCGAAGTTGTCGCCGTGGGCACCGGTCGCATCCTGGACAACGGCGAAGTACGTGCACTGGCCGTCAAAGTGGGTGACAAAGTGGTTTTCGGCCCTTACTCGGGCAGCAACACCGTGAAAGTCGATGGCGAAGACCTGCTGGTGATGAGCGAGAACGAAATCCTCGCCGTCGTTGAAGGCTAATTTCCCCGACTTCCCGTTACTCCAAAGAATTTCAAGGATTAAACGATCATGGCTGCTAAAGACGTAAAATTCGGCGATTCCGCCCGTAAGAAAATGCTGGTTGGCGTCAACGTTCTGGCTGACGCGGTAAAAGCGACCCTGGGCCCGAAAGGCCGTAACGTTGTCCTGGCCAAGAGCTTCGGCGCTCCGACCATCACCAAAGACGGTGTTTCGGTTGCCAAGGAAATCGAACTGAAAGACGCCTTCGAAAACATGGGCGCCCAGTTGGTCAAAGAAGTGGCTTCCAAGGCCAACGACGCTGCCGGTGACGGCACCACCACCGCCACCGTTCTGGCTCAGGCCATCGTCAACGAAGGCCTGAAGGCCGTCGCTGCCGGCATGAACCCGATGGACCTCAAGCGCGGCATCGACAAGGCCACCGCTGCCATCGTCGCCGAGCTGAAGAACCTGTCCAAGCCATGCGCTGACTCCAAGGCCATCGCCCAGGTAGGTACCATCTCCGCCAACTCCGACACCTCGATCGGTGAAATCATCGCCGAAGCCATGGAAAAAGTCGGCAAAGAAGGCGTGATCACCGTTGAAGAAGGCTCGGGCCTGGAAAACGAACTGTCCGTCGTAGAAGGCATGCAGTTCGACCGTGGCTACCTGTCGCCGTACTTCGTCAACAAGCCAGACACCATGGTTGCCGAGCTGGAAGGCCCGCTGCTGCTGCTGGTCGACAAGAAGATCTCCAACATCCGCGAGCTGCTGCCAGTTCTGGAAGCCGTTGCCAAGGCCGGCCGTCCTCTGCTGATCGTTGCCGAAGACGTCGAAGGCGAAGCCCTGGCTACCCTGGTGGTCAACAACATGCGCGGTATCGTCAAGGTTGCTGCGGTCAAGGCACCTGGCTTCGGCGACCGCCGCAAGGCCATGCTGCAGGACATCGCCACCCTGACTGGCGGCCAGGTCATCTCCGAAGAAATCGGTCTGACCCTGGAAACCACTACCCTGGAGCACCTGGGTAACGCCAAGCGCGTCATCCTGTCCAAGGAAAACACCACCATCATCGACGGCGCTGGCGCCGACGCTGACATCGAAGCACGCGTCAAGCAGATCCGTGCCCAGATCGAAGAAACCTCTTCGGACTACGACCGTGAGAAGCTGCAAGAGCGTCTGGCCAAACTGGCTGGCGGTGTTGCCGTGATCAAGGTCGGTGCTGGCACCGAAGTTGAAATGAAAGAGAAGAAAGCCCGCGTCGAAGACGCCCTGCACGCTACCCGTGCAGCCGTCGAAGAAGGCGTAGTGCCTGGCGGTGGTGTTGCGCTGGTTCGCGCCCTGCAAGCCGTTGCCGACCTCAAGGGCGACAACGAAGACCAGAACGTCGGTATCGCGCTGCTGCGCCGTTCGGTCGAAGCGCCGCTGCGCCAGATCACTGCCAACGCCGGCGACGAGCCAAGCGTTGTCGCTGACAAGGTTAAGCAAGGTTCGGGCAACTACGGCTACAACGCTGCTACTGGCGAATACGGCGACATGATCGAGATGGGTATCCTGGACCCAGCCAAGGTCACCCGTTCGGCTCTGCAAGCTGCAGCTTCGATCGGCGGTCTGATGATCACCACCGAAGCCATGGTTGCTGACCTGCCGGAAGACAAGCCAGCTGCTGGCATGCCTGACATGGGCGGCATGGGTGGCATGGGCGGCATGATGTAAGCCAGCCTTACCCCCTGCACCATGAAAAAGCCCCGGCTCGCGAGAGTCGGGGCTTTTTCATGGGCGTTCGCAAGCGGCGTGGCGGCTATCGCCGGCACGCCGGCTCCCTACACGGTTTTCGGTGCGACCGCGGGCACCACTGCCATCCCCCGTCGGTACAGGACCAGGTAATACGATCCCAAGCCGATCAGCCAGCAGAACACGGCTGTCCACACGTTGTGCGACAGGAAGTGCGCACCTTGCATCATCCGGCCAATCGACAGCACCGACCCGGCGACGAAGGCCACCGCCAAGGCCACCCGAGCCAGGCGAGGGCGACGGTCGCGCAGCATGAAGAACAGGCCGAACAGGCAGAAACCAGTCGCGGCGTGGCCACCGGGCCAGCACAGCCCAGGCTTGTCGGTGGCCGGTCGCGTTTCCAGCAGCTTGCTGTAGGTTTCCTTGCCGCCAAACTGGGTCAGGCTCCATGGGCACTGCACCTGGGTCACTTTTTTCAGTGGCGTGACGAACGCCGTGGAAAGGCCCAGCGCCAGCACCAGACAGCCCAACTCACGGCGCCAGCCGAAAAGCCGCTTCCAGAAGAAACTCAAGGCGAAGGTCACCAGCGCCAGTACACCTAGCAGGATCACACCCTGCTTGACCCTGTCATGCAGAATGTTTTCCAGCAGATAGCTATGGCGGCCGATGAACTGACCGGCCGCCGGGTCGAAGAACAGGTTGGCCACATCCATGTCGAGCGAGGTCAATTCGAGCAGGATCAGCGCCAGCGCGGTGGCCAACGGAATGCCCAGGTACAACCAGAAATTGATCGGACGGGGAGGGGTAGCTTGCTGCATGACAACTCCAGGCACACAAAAGAGCAGCCATTCTGGGCTGCCCGCTATCCTGTGTTCGTGAAGGAACGGTGAAAAATCCGTCAGCCGGGCCGATATTTTCCCAAAGCTGGCGCCAGGCCAGCGATGGCCTTAAGCTGCGCCTGCCGCGCACAGCGAAAGCGCCGCACAGGAGACCTCGATGCGCATTCTTTTGGTTGAAGACAACCGCGATATCCTCGCCAACCTCGCCGACTACCTCGGCATGAAAGGCTACACCGTCGACTGCGCCCAGGACGGCCTCTCCGGGCTGCATCTGGCTGCTACCGAACATTACGATCTGATCGTGCTCGACATCATGCTGCCAGGCATCGATGGCTACACCCTGTGCAAACGCCTGCGTGAAGATGCGCGGCGCGATACCCCGGTGATCATGCTCACCGCCCGCGACCAACTGGACGACCGCCTGCAGGGCTTCCGCTCCGGTGCCGACGACTACCTGCTCAAACCCTTCGCCTTGTCGGAACTGGCCGCGCGCATCGAGGCGGTGCTGCGCCGGGCCCAGGGCGGCGGGCGACGCACCCTGCAAGTCGCCGACTTGAGTTACGACCTCGACACCCTGGAAGTCACCCGCCAAGGGCGCCTGCTCAAGCTCAACCCAGTCGGTCTCAAGCTGTTGGCGGTGCTGATGCAGAAGAGCCCGCACGTGCTGCGCCGCGAAGTGCTGGAAGAAGCCTTGTGGGGCGACGACTGCCCGGACAGCGACAGCCTGCGCAGCCATGTCCACCAGTTGCGCCAGGTCATCGACAAGCCTTTCGAAAAGCCGTTGCTGCATACAGTCCATGGCGTCGGCTATCGCCTCGCCGAGGGCCGCGATGGAGTTTAAGCAAAGCCTTGCCCAACGCATCATCATCGCTTTTGCGCTGATGAGTGCGCTGGTGGCCGGCGCTTTCGCGTTCGGCATCGTCGCCACCGTGCACCTGGTGGAAGAGCGTTTGATCTCCTCGGTCCTCGGGGGCGACCTGCAACGGTTGCTGCGTATGGACAGTGTCAGCGACTGGAGCCACAGGCCGCGCCCCGACCAGCTGTTCTACTTCAGCGGTGGCCGAGACGATTTCGAACTGCCCAAGGACTTGCGTCACCTCGACGTGGGCTTCCACGAGGTGTTCCGAGACCAGCTGTCCTACCATGCGATGGTCGAGATCGTCGACGGACGGCGTTACGTGCTGCTGCAGGACCAGAGCGATTTCGAGGAACGCGAGCGAGTGCTGTTCGCCGTGGTCGTGGTTGGTTTCGTGCTCAGCCTGGTGCTGGCGGTGGTGCTTGGCTGGCTGGTCGCCCGGCGGGTGATGGCCCCGGTGATCCGCCTGGCGCGCCAGGTTCGTCACCGCGACCAGTTGCTGGGCCTTGCCCCCCCGCTGGCGCCAGATTACGCGGCGGATGAGGTCGGCCAGTTGGCCGTGGCCTTCGATGATACCTTGGGCCGGCTGCGTGACGCATTGACCCGAGAACGTCTGTTCACCAGCGACGTCAGCCATGAACTGCGCACCCCGCTGATGGTGCTGGCCACTTCCTGTGAATTGTTGATGGAAAACCCTGCGCTCGACAGCCGGTCGCGTAGCCAGGTAGAGCGTATTGCCCGCGCCACCGAAGAGATGCGTGAGCTGGTCAAGACCTTCCTCATGCTCGCCCGCGCCCAGCGCGACGAGGGCGCGGTGGCGTCGCAGGCGACTTTGCGTGAAGTGGCCGATGACCTGATTGGCGTCTGGCGGGACACCATCGAGCAGAAAGGCCTGACCTTGTACTTCGATGGCCGCGTCAGTGCCAGTTCCGTGTTGTACAACGCCACCTTCCTGCAATCGGTGATGGGCAACCTGCTGCGCAACGCTGCCCATTACACCGACAGCGGTTACATCCGCCTGAGCCTGGAACCCAATGGCTTCAGCGTGGAGGACAGCGGTGTGGGGATCCCGGAAGAGCAGCGCGAGGCCATGTTCCGACCCTTCGTACGCGGGGACGAGCGTCGCGGTGAGGGCCTCGGACTGGGCCTGTCGCTGGTTCAGCGCATCTGCGACGACCAGGGCTGGAGGGTTACCCTCACGGCGACCTCGCCCCACGGTTGCCGCTTCCAGGTGGACCTGAGCAAGACTGCGGAAAAAGCCAACAATCTGGCTATAGCCGAGTAATGTTTAGAAACAGCCCGCATGGCGGCTAACGTATTTTTCACATCCGCATAACCTGATTCCAACGCTTCCTTACCTAAGGTGGGCGCACTGGAGTCAGGAGATGCCCCATGCGCAGCCCCATCAAACTAGAATTTTCCGAGAAGTACGACCAGCAACATGCACAAGAGTACTTCTTGAAGCACCAGGATGGACTGGCTCGCCGCCTTTCTCACCAGCGTGACGAGCAACTGGCTCGCCGCGCCCTGGCCTTGGCTGGCGAGCCAGGGTTGGTGCTTGACCTACCCTGCGGCGCAGGCCGTTTCTGGCCGTTGCTGGCTGAGAAGCCCAACCGCGTAATCATCGGTGCCGACAACTCCGAGGCGATGATCGAGACAGCCTGTGCCTCGCAACCGCCAGAAGTGGTAGCCCGGGTACGACCTTTGCAGACCTCGGCTTTTGCAATCGATCTGCCGGATAATTCCGTGGACAGCATCTTTTGCATGCGGCTGTTCCACCATATCGGCGAGGCGGCCCACCGGAAAACAATTCTTTCGGAATTTCAAAGGGTTAGCCGTGACAGCGTAATCCTGTCATTGTGGGTGGACGGTAATTTCAAGGCGTGGCGGCGGAAAAAGCTCGAGCAGCGCCGTAGCGCCAAGGCGAACAAAGACAGTTACCAGAACCGTTTCGTGTTACCGGCGACCACGGTTGAGGATGAATTCGAAGCTGCCGGCTTCAGGATTCAGGAACGTTTGGACTTCCTGCCGTTCTATGCGATGTGGCGAGTCTATGTATTGCGCAAGGGGTAGTGGTTAATGGCAGTCGGCCAAAGTCAGGCATCGAAGTTCGATTTCTACTGGCACCAGCAGGGTGAATGGGTCGAGGAGCCCAACCAGCGGCGTGGCGGTGAAAGTGGAGTACAGCGGTTGAGCGATGCCAATGGGCAAGTGTTGTACGCCAAGCGTCAGGTCGGGCACATCTATCGAAGCCTGCTGCATCCGTTCGGCAGGCCGACCGTGCTACGCGAGCTCGACGCATTGAACAGCTTCGAGCAACTGGGGGTGCGCGTGCCCCGCATCGTCTTTTGCGGTGCCGAACGCGATGACGACCATCAATGGCGTGCTTTGCTGGTCAGCGAGGCGCTCGATGGGTTCGTCGATCTGGACACCTGGCATGCCGAAGGCGCGCGCGAGCGCTACCCGCAAGTCGTGCACCAGCGCATGATTCAGGACTTGGCCGATAATCTGGCGCGCATGCACCTGGGGCATTGGCAGCACGGTTGCCTGTATGGCAAGCACGTATTCGTCAAGGTGATTGGTGACGGCGAGCAAGCCCGTGTGGAAGTGGCGTTGCTGGACTTGGAAAAGTGCCGGCGGCGGATCAGTTGCCAGCGTGCGGCAGCCAATGACCTTCGCCAATTGCGCCGCCATTCGTCGTTCACCGACGCAGAATGGCAATCGCTGCTCTATGTTTACAAGATGGCGTTTGGCAGCGCTGTCAAAGGGTTAGAGCAATGAAACTAGAAATCGCTCGAGCTTTGTTCCTGGTAGCTGGCCTGGCGGTGACCACGGTAGCGGCGGCGGCCTGGGAAGAGCCGAAGCCCACGGTGTTCAGCAAGGCCGAGTTGAGCGAGCAGTGTGCACTGCCGCGGGAAGTCAAACAGCAATCCCAGGCCCAGACCCAACCGGATCAGGACCTGCTGCTATTGCTGTTCGGCTTGCGCCAGGGGTTGAGGCCATTTGGTTGAACCCTGCGTTAGCTAGAAAAGCCAGAGGCCTCGCGATTGCGGGGCCTCTGGCATTTTTGTGTCTGTCTTTCCGGCAAAAGTCAGCAATGCTGCGTGCTATCGACCTTGAGGCACATAAGCAGCAGGCAACCGCTAAGCGCGCTGCTCAAGAATAGAATTCCTAAGCTCATTGGAAGTAGGTGTTCGGCTGACGCGACCAAAGTGCCTGCAAGTCCACCGCCGGCAAATAGCAATGTAGTACTGAGGGACGCGGCTGCCCCTGCCTGCTGCGGATAACGGGCCAACGCCTGCGAAGTCGAGGCGGGTCGTACCATCGTTGTTCCTGCCGTGCATAAGATCATCGGTATCATGAGACCTGCTACCGATAGCACTGCTGCCCACTGCCAAATCAATAAAGTGACCCCTGCGGTACCTATAAGCAGGAATCCCGTGCAAATTTGAGCCTGCACACTGACGCGATTGTTCAGGAAGGTCGCGGTTGCACCACCGACGACATACGCCAGCCCATAGGCGATGAATACAACGGAAAACTGATACGGCGTGAGGCCAAGTTGATCCATCAGTACCAATGGTGCAATGACGATGAAGGCAAAATGGCAGGCGAACGCGAAAGTGGCCTGCAGGGAATAGGCTATATAGAGCGTGTCACGCAGCATGGGAAGATAGCTTCGAATGCCCGCATTACTGCTGTATGACGCAGGTTCTTCATGCGATAGCACCCAGGTAAGAAACATGACAAAAGTAGCGATCAAAATAAATGCCGTAAAGCTGCCTTCCCAGCCGAATAATTGTTGGAGCGCAGCGCCCGCGATCGGTGAAATTGATATGAATAAACCACTTGCACTCGTTATTACGATGCGCATGGTGTTGCGCTGCTTTCCGCTATAGAGGTCCTGTATCAACGCCTGGCCCAGAACCAGACTTCCACAGCCGGCAGCCTGTAGCAACCGGAATGCCATAAAGGTCTCATAGTCAGATGAAAGTAGGCAGCCGGTAGCCCCGGCAATGGATACAGCCAATCCACCGAGTAGCAACCGATTACGACCAATTCGATCTGACAGGGGGCCAATCACCAATTGCGCCACCGCTACGCCAAAGGCGAAGAAACTTACGGAGTAAGCTATTTGCTTTGGTTGTACTTGAAAGGCTTCTGCAAGCGCTGGGAATGAAGGGAGAATGACGTCCAGAGGGAAAACGCCTAGTAGGCATAAAAGAATCAGTAACAATGGGCGAAGAATGGTGCTTTTTAAAGTTTTGGCCTGGTTCATGCTGGCAGTCCTGCTGCCCTGAATTGAATCGCATAGCGCTCATCTTTAAGTAGCTTGGTGCGCTTAATCGCCTGAAGCGTTATTTTGGAAATTGCGGGTATTCGAAGCGTCCAGTTGGATGTTATGTCGTTGATAATGACTTTTGCAATGGATGGGTGCTTTTTGAAAATTGACTGTAAGAATGGCTCGTCGGGTTGGCAGAAAGCGCGGAGCGCTTTCAGTAAAGTAGGAATTAGATAATCCTTCTGAGAGATTGATAGCTGATGCCAGAGTTGTGCGAAACAGTCTGAGAAAAAAATGGCATGGCGCCCTTCATCATGAAGGTGGTCAATCAGCATGTTTGCCACAGGCGTGACAAGTGAATCGCGAGTCAAATTGTACAGTTCGTTGGTTATTATTGTTTCAGAAACAAAGGCGATGCAAAAGCGGGTAATCCAGTTGAGCGATTGGGGGCTATTTTGTAATAATTGGTCAAGGCTATTAATGCGCGCAGAATTTATTCGTTCAAGGCAAAAATGGTTCGCTACTGGGTCCGCAATTTCTTTAGAAAAAAGCGCGTGATACGCCTCGTCGGTATAAAGTTTTAACGCATTAAGTTGCACGTCTTTATCAAAGAAATGTTTTAAGTCGCCAGAAATGATGCAGTGCACGGTTTCATTGATGTGACCCATTTCAAGTCGTGTCGTGTAGTCCATGAAGTGGATGAGGTGGTAGGCGTGCAGTACTAGCAAATCTTTTTTTGAAAGCTGTTTGGCCGAATCATGAGCCAACGCTGGACTTAACGCCCTAGGAAACCACAGGTCGGGTTCGGACTGTGTAAAATCTTCTACGGAAAAATGGTAGGCATAAGGGCGCGAGCGTACAGCACTCGTGATGTGCCAGCTTTTAAATACAGTACTGCTACGGGTTGTAATTTTTTCCATGCGTGTGTCTCGCGCCAGTACTTTACGATATCAGAGCCCTTAAGGAACGAGGTGTCGCATTTCCGTTGCTATAGCCACATGCGACGAAAAAAAGGACGTGTTCACTTGGGTTGTCGAACATGAGTAGAGGCTCGATGCTCGTTTCGTTTAATGCGCCGGTGAGCCAAGTATTCATGCCTCTGTCGGTTGCGGCGAGTTGGAAGGTCTGTGCGGCATGACCAACTTCTATTAGTGCCATTCGATAGGCGCGCGAATGCTCGTATTTCCACCACAATTTGTCGAATCTGGAGCTCAAGAACAATCCAGCGGGTATGTCATTGGCGAAGTGATGGCCCGATAATAAATCACCCAGGGCACAAGGCAGTGGGCTTCGCCAATGAAGCTCATGTCGCCGTGGGTCGTAGTAATAAATTCCGGCTTCCAGGCTGTCTACGTTGTTTACATATACATAGCCTTCAGTAGCGTTCAGCCCGCCTACTGAGGGGGTGGCGCGGCGTCTTGAGTATTCATTTTCTTCCTCTTTGACGTAATTAATGGTTCTGCTTCCAATAAAGCCTAAGGTATGGTGTAAAATTTCGGCAAGATCAGCTAAGGAGATCGGTATTCGCTGGAAGTCTCTAACGGTTGCTCGGTTTTTGAATGCCTTGTCAACTGCAAATGTACTTCTTGGTATAGGCAGTGAAATGCCGCTTTCGCTGGTGCGGGAATTATCAGGCTGTATATTCTTGTTTAGTACGGAGTTGCAGTGTTCAAGGTACTGCAGTGCCCACTCCTCCTCGCTTGAAGGGTGATTTTCTATAGGGATGTCTTTAGTGCCGTAATGGAATATTCTTGAGAGTACATCCCAGCCCCAGTCAGAATTGTCGTCGGCATCGTCCATGAAAACGTTGCAGCATTTCAGATCGGCGGTTAGATCGTCATTTAACTCTTTGTGATCTTTCTCGTAAATGAGATGGATTAGCCGGTTTGCGTGGTCTCTGGATAACTGGTACTGTTTGTGGTTTTTGAAACCCCAACAAATCAGGGAGTTATTCATGGCGATAAAGAAGCAATTTTTACTTATCATGCTCCCTCCTTTAACAACTGAAGGGCAGGCCGGCACTGCTCTTCAGTATTTATGGGTTAAGGCTTATTTGGTTTTTTTTGACCAAGTGCGCCATGTTCGCCAATTTGGTGCATTCCATCTTAATGGTTTTCATATTGTTCTCTCCATTTTGGTGTCGCGTCATTGTGACGTTTTTGATAATAGCGGTAAGTTCAAGATGTACAAGTAGAAGAGGGTGGCGAAAATTCTGATGTGGTTGTAGGAATTTTTACCATGGCCACTTTAAAGAGCGGATTTGTTTCTCTGTAAGGCGTCTAGAATGCGGGTGCCCTAGCATCTCCATGCTGACTGTTATCATGCGAATTAGATGCAGGAATTGCTCTGTCTTTCACTGATAACCAGCAAGATCAGGCGTGAATGGATGATGTGAGAGCCTGGGAGCGGTAATTTTTAGATTGTGTTGCGGAGCAGCGCTTTTCTATTGGGGATTTTGTATCTGGCTTTTCGGCCTCTTCGCGGGCGAGCCTGCGAAGAGGCCGGATCAGGTTAATGCGGGCTCGTTGGCCTTCGCCTTGTGCGCCAACAAGGTGTAGATACAAGGCAACACAAACAAGGTAAACAGCGTGCCAATCGACATCCCGGTGGCAATCACCGTACCGATGTCAAAACGGCTTACCGCCCCGGCTCCGGTCGCCAGAATCAGCGGCACCATGCCGAACACCATCGCCGCCGTGGTCATCAGCACTGGCCGCAGTCGAATGGCCGCCGCTTCCTCGATGGCCTCACGCACGCTCAAGCCGCGTTCCTCACGCAACTGGTTGGCGAATTCGACGATCAGGATGCCGTGTTTGCTGATTAGCCCGATCAAGGTCACCAGCCCGACCTGGGTGTAGATGTTCATGCTCGAAATACCCAGGAATAGCGGCAGCAACGCCCCGCAGATCGATAACGGTACCGTTACCAGGATCACCAGCGGGTCGCGGAAACTCTCGAACTGTGCAGCCAACACCAGGAAGATGATTGCCAGCGCCAAGCCAAAGGTAACCCATAGTGCGCTGCCTTCCTGGACGAACTGCCTGGCCTGCCCGGCGTAGTCGAAGGCGAAACCGTCCGGTGCTTCTTCACGGGCGATATCCTGCATCGTCTTGAGCGCTTCCCCCATGCTGACCATCGGGACGCCCTGAATGATCGCCGAGTTCAACTGCTGGAACTGGTTGAGCTGGCGTGGGCGGGCGCGGTCGCTCAGGGTGATCAAGGTCGACAGCGGCAGCATCTGGCCCTGTTCGTTCTTTACGTAGTAACTGTTCAACCAGCCAAGGTTGTCGCGGTAGGGCCGCTCGACCTGGGCGATCACCTTGTAGCTGCGGCCTTCGAGGGTGAATCGATTGATTTCCGCCTCACCCAGCAGGGTCGCCAGGGTACCGCCGAGGGTCTCCATGGAAACACCCATTTGAGCCGCCTTCGCCCGGTCGATGTCGACCAGCACTTCAGGCTTGTCGAAGGCCAGGTCGATATCGAGGAAGGCGAATTTTCCCGAGGCCTGAGCGCGAGTCTTGACCCGTTCGGCAACCTCCAGCAGGGCAGGGTAGTCACCGGCTGTGTTGATCACGAACTGGAACGGCAAGCCTTCGCCGGTGCCGGGCAGCGACGGCAGGTTGAAGCCGAAGATCTGCAAGCCACCAATCTCTTCGAGCTTGGCTTGTACCAGCGGCAGCAACTCCATCTGGGTGCGCTCGCGTTCGTTCCAGGGTTTGAGCAGGAAGCCGCCGATGCCGGTCTGCACGCCGTTGAAGCCATTGATCTGGAATGACGAGTAATACTCGGGGAAGGTCTTGAAGATTGGCGTGAAACTATCGGTGTACGCATTGAGGTAGTCGAGGTTGGCCGGTTGCGGCGAGCTGCTCATCATGAATATCACCCCCTGGTCCTCGTTGGGGGCCAGTTCGCTCTGGGTGAATTTGAGCAGCACCGGAATCAGGCACAGGATGATCACCGCGAACACCAGTACCACGGGCCGACTGTCGAGGGTGGCATGCAACATTCGCTGGTAGCGGACTTTCAGACGCTCGAACAGGGCGTCCAGCCGGTGGGCCAGGCCGCTGGGGTTTGCATCGGCGCGCAGCAGCAGCGCGCACATCATCGGTGACAGGGTCAGGGCGACGATGCCCGAGATGATCACCGCACCGGCCAGGGTCAGGGCGAACTCCTTGAACAGTGCCCCGGTCAGCCCGGTCAGAAAGCCGATGGGGGCATAGACGGCAGCCAGGGTGATGGTCATCGACACCACCGGCAGGGCGATCTCGCGTGCGCCTTCTATCGCCGCATTGAACGGTGACTTGCCTTCCTCGATGTGTCGGTGGATGTTTTCCACCACGACGATGGCATCGTCCACCACCAGCCCGATGGCCAGCACCATCGCCAGCAGGGTCAGCAGGTTGAGCGAGTAGCCCATCATCTGCATGAAGAACAGTACGCCGATCATCGACAGTGGGATGGTCACCACGGGGATCAGCACCGAGCGCAAGGCACCGAGGAACAGGAACACCACCACGATGACGATCAGCACTGCCTCGCCAAGGGTCTTGATCACTTCGTCGATCGAGGCCTGGATGAACAGCGTTGCGTCGTAGGCAATCGACACTTTCAACGCCGAAGGTAACTGGCTCTCCAGCTCGGGCATGATGCGACGCACTTCCTTGATCACGTCCAACGGGTTGGCAGCGGGGGTGGCCTTGATACCGATGTACACCGACGGGGTGCCGTCGAACGAGCTGACCGTATCGTAGTTTTCCGCACCCATCTCGACCCGCGCCACATCCCCCAGCAGCACCCGGCTGTCGCCGTTGGTCTTCACCGGCAGGGCGGCGAACGCCTCGGCTGACTTCAACTCGGTGCTGGCGTTGATGCTGGTGACCACGTATTCGCCCTTCACTTCGCCGGCAGCGGAGAGGAAGTTGTAGCGGCGCACGGCGTCGGTCACGTCAGTGGCCGACAGGCCGAAACCGGCAAGCTTCACAGGGTCGAGCCAGATTCGCATGGCAAACACCTGGTTACCGAGGATCTCCGCTTCGGCCATGCCTGGCAGGGTGGCGAGCTTGGGCTGGATGACCCGTGACAGGTAGTCGGTGATCTGCGGGTTGCTCATCTCCTTGCTGTAGAAGCTGATGTACATCAGCGCGGAAGCATCGGCGGCTTCCTTGCTCAGCACCGGGTCTTCGGCGTCTTGTGGCAGTTTGTTGCGCACTTCGTTGGCTTTGGCCAGCAACTCGGTGAACAAGCGGTCGCTGTCGGCACCAATGCGCGCGTAGATGGAGATGACCGAAAAATTCTGCCGGCTGACCGAGGTCATGTAATCGATGCCCTCGGCACTGGCGAGGCTCTGCTGCAGGGGCTGGGTGATGTAGCCCTGGATGGTTTCGGCGTTGGCCCCGGGGTAGGCGGTGGTCACCGTGATCAGGGCATTCTCCATTTGAGGATACTGGCGGATCTGCAGTTTGCTCCAGGCCTGGAAACCCAACAGCAGAATTAGCAGGCTGACCACGCAGGCCAGTACCGGGCGGCGGATGAACGGGTCGGTGAATGCCATGCCTGACTCCTGTTCAGTCCGCGGGCGGGGCGCTTTGGGCGGGACGCAGCGCGGTGTCCTGGCCGATGCGGATGGCCGCACCAGGCGTGAGCTTGAGCTGCCCGGCGGTGACCACCTGCTCCCCGGCCGCAAGGCCTTTGCTGACCACCACCACGCCGTCGCGACGCTCGCCGGTTTGCACGGTGCGTTGCTCGGCAGTCAGTTGCGGGTGGCCTTGTGCATCGTGCTCGATCTTGCCGTCCTTGTCCTTCTTCGGGGTGGCTACATACACCGAGTTGCCGTAGAGGGTGTAGGTGATGGCGCTTTCAGGCACCACTACCTGGAGTTGTGGGTTGGGCAACAACACCAGCAGGTTGGCGAACATGCCCGGTAGCAGCTTGCCGTCCGGGTTGGCCATGGTGGCGCGCACCAGCAGGTTGCGGGTGTCCTCATCGACCTTGGGGTTGATCGCGCTTAGGCTGGCGGGGAAGGTCTGGCCTGGGTACGCCGCCACCTGTACCAGCACCTGCTGGCCCAGGCTCAGTTGCGGTAAAGCTTGCTCGGGCACGTTGAAGTCGACGTAGAGGCTGCTCAGGTCTTGCAGGGTAGCGATCACCGTGCCGCTGGCCAGGTAGTCACCGACATCGACCTGGCGAATGCCGATGGTGCCACTGAAGGGGGCGTTGATGCTCTTTTTCGCCAGGGAGGCCTTGAGTTGGTCGACCACTGCCTGGTTGCGCCGGTACTGGGCCGTCAGGCGGTCGAACTCGCCCCGAGAGATGGCTGAGTCGCCCACCAGCTGGCTGCCGCGTCCGTAATCAACCTTGGCCAGGGCCAGGTCAGCCTGAGCCGTGCCCAGCAGAGCGGCTTCCTGGTCGCTGTCCAGTTGCAGCAGGAGTTGCCCTGCCTTGACCTGCTGGCCGGAGTCGAAGTGCAAGGCCTTGACCGTACCGGACTGCTCCAGGCTCAGCTCGACTCCCTGCCATGCCTTGAGGCTGCCCACAGCAGGCAGGCGTGTCTGCCACTGGCGCTCTTCCGCCAGGGTGGCAGCCACGGTGATCGGTGGCCTGGGCGCAGAGAACACCTGGATCTGTTGATAGATCGAGTACGCCTTGATGCCCCCCAAGGCCAGCACGATCAGCACAACGACGGCCAACATGATAAGCATGCGGCGGCGCAGCATAGGTCCACTTCCTTGGATAGGTGGTTGTTATTCGCTTTGACACGACAACGGGCGATCCTGCCCACGTGCGATGGGGGAAGTATTGACTGTTTTCGACGGGCGGGGAAGGGGAGTGTCGTGGCTGTGCCGCCCCCATCGCCACGGTGGGTCTTGGCGACCAACCGTGGCGATGGGGGCAGCACAGGTATCAAGCCAGGTGCAGATGGTTGTCCCAGAAGCCCGAAGGCAGGTTCATCGGCTGCCCGATCAGTTCCGCTTTGCGGCAATCATAGAACCTGCAACGGCCCTGTCCGGAGGTCACGACGAAACCGTCCTGCACCGCACCCACACCGGCGCAATCGGGCATCGGCGCATCGAGCTTGACCGCGCCGCTGTCCAGGTCCCAGATGAACAGCCGGTTGGCCCGAGGCGCGGTCAACGCCACCAGGCGCAGGTCGCTATGGATGGCCACGCTGGCGGTGTATTGGGCCATTGACTGGAGTTGGCGTTCCGGCACCGGGAAGGCCTTGAACGGCTCGCCCGGACGCTTGATCGCCAGCAGCTCGGCGGTCTCGGTGGCATCGCCCATGAACTGTTGGCAGGCGGCAATGGTACCGTCGCTGCCCACCGCCAGGTGGCGCACGCTGTTCATCTGTTGGGCGAGGGTTTCCTTGCTCAGCAGGGTGCCGTCACGCTGCATCAGCACCAGGCTGGGCTCCATGGCATCAAGGTTCATCTCGACCCGGCTCTCGGCTTCGGTGCGGATGCCGCCGTTGGCCACGACCAGGGTTTCGCCATCTGGCAGCCAGGCCACCTCATGCGGGCCGATGCCATGGGTCGGGATCTCGCCGGTATGCACTAGGCGCTCGCCCTCGAAGCGATAGATACCCAGCACGCCCCGACCTGGGTCGGTGGTGTCGTTTTCCGTCGCGTACAACCATTGGCCATCCTTGTGAATGACTGCATGGCCATAGAAGTGACGGTTCGGCTGTGAGGTGACGGTCTGCAACAGACGCCCGTCGCGCAGGTCGACCAGGTAGCTTTCGGTACCAGGACGCCGGGCGACGAAAAGCGCTATCGGCAACTCGGGGTGGTTGATGATGGCATGGCAACGCTGGGCGACCTGGGTGCTGAACACCTGGGTGCCATCCAGGCGAAACCCGACGGCATAGTGCTTGCCGTCGCCATCGTCACGCGCCGAGAGCAGCAGGGGCTCGCTGCCTTTGTTGCGCAGCAGGCTCCAACCGCCCAGGGTAAGGGCGCTGAGCAATACGCTACCGAGTTTGAGTGCCTGGCGTCGCAGCATGATCAGTCACCGTCGTTGGCATTGAAGCCAAGCTGGATGTTCAACGCCTTGGCCAGCTCGCCTTCGTGCAGGCGGTGGACGACGTTGAGGCTGTCGTAGATCTGGTTGAGGGTCTGTTGGCCAGCTTCGTCGGCAAGCAGCTCACCCAGTGTCTTGTGATTGTCGGCCAGCAATTTGAGCGACGTCGCGTAGGCGTCGTCGATCTTTTCCACCAGCGCTTTCTGATCGCTGCCCAGCAGACCGCGCAGGCCCTGGTTGTCGACCCCGACCCAGACCGCTTGGGCAGCTTTCAGGCTGGCTTCCAGGCTCTTGAGCGAGGAGTGGCTACGCCAGGCTTCGGCTTGCAACGGCTGGGCGATACCCTTGCTCTGACGGCCCATCGGTGCGCCGAGCTTTTTCTTCAGAGTGTCCAGGGCGGTGACCTGGGCGCGCAGCAGGTCGGCGATGGCCTCGTGGGAGTCGGCATAGCGCTGGTTGGGGAACTTGGTCATCTGCGACAGCATCCCGTCGGTGCTGTTCCAGGTCTTGAGGATCTCCTCGGCCAACACCTTCTGGTGTTCGCCGATGGCCACCAGCAGTGGGCAGTAGCGGGCTTTCTGCTCGGCCGTGGCGATGTCCGGCTTGCTGTCGAACAGAATGTATTCGTAAGCCGACAGGCCACGGACCACGACGCTGGCCTTGCTCAGGGCTTCGGCGTCGACCGGCTTGTCGCCACTGAGCAATTGCTCGACCTGGCGACCGACCAGGTTCTTCTTGTCTGGCCAGAACTGCACTTGCCAGGCCCGGTTGCCCTCGGCCAGCGGGCCGACGAGCAGCGGCTGCAGTTCGGCCCATGCCTTCTGCGCATTGAGGAAGTCGGCGCGGGCGGCCTCCAGGGACTGCTTGCCTTCGCAATAGGCCAGGGCGCTGGCAGCCAGCTGGCGGTCGGCTTCGACCCAGCGGCTGTAGGTGGGCAGGATCACTTGCTTGGCGATCGCGGCGGAGGTGATTGCCTGCGGATCCTGCGGCGAGCAGGCGCCCAGGGCGAGTGCGGCGAGGCTGGTGAACAACAGTTTGGGTCGGAACATGCCGGGTCCTTACGCGTTAAAGTGAATTCAGGAAAGCCAACAGCGCAGCGCGCTGTTCGGCATTGAAGGTGAGCACTTGGTTGCGTGCCGCCTCGGCTTCGCCACCGTGCCAGAGCACGGCCTCGAGCAGGTTTCGGGCACGACCATCGTGCAGGAACTGGGTGTGGCCGCTGACCGTTTCGGTCAGGCCGATGCCCCAGAGCGGCGGCGTGCGCCAATCCTGGCCGTTAGCGGCGAACTCGGTGCGCTCGTCGGCAAGGCCGGGGCCCATGTCGTGTAGCAGCAGGTCGCTGTAGGGGCGGATGACCTGGCCCGACAGTTCCGGCTCGGCAGCATTGGTGGCTGTGGTGAACTGAGGGGTGTGGCAGCCTTGGCAACCGGCTTGGAAGAACAGGTTCTTGCCGGCCAGTACCTGCGGCGCATCCACGTTGCGTCGGGCTGGCACGCCGAGGTTGCGGGTATAGAACGTGACCAGTCGCAGAATGTTGTCGCTGACTTCCTTTTCGCCATTGGCGCTGTCGCCATTGGGCGCAGACAAGCAGGCGGTTTGCGCCGAGGTACAGTCGTCCTTCGGTTGCAAGGTGCTGGTCAGGCCCATGTCGCCAGCAAAGGCGTGCACATTTTGCTGGTTGACGTTGGGCTGGCCGGCTTTCCAGCCGAAACGGCCAAGCACCGGTTTGCCCTGTGCGTCGTCCCAGACCCGGTTGCCGCGGCCACGGATGCCGTCGCGGTTGCGGTCATCGGGGTCTTCATTGGCCAGGATGTCGGCTTCGGGGATGGCTTCGAGCAGGCCGAGGCCGATCATGGGCGGCGCTACACGGGCGGAGAAGCGTGTATCGGGGTGCATCGGCCCATAGCCAAGCTGGGTGATCTGCAAGGTCGGCTTGCGCAGTTCGACCTGGTGGCCGTCCTCGAAGGTCACGGTCTGGCGGTCGTAGCTCACGCGCACCTTGCCTTCTGGTGCCACGCCGGGGATGGCCATGTCCTGCAACTGGGTGCCATAGACTGGCTCGGGCACCACGCCCAGGCGTTCGATTTCCTTGGCCAGGTAGGGTTGGTCGGGAATCGACAGGCGCACGAGCATCGACACCGCATTGCTGTCATCCGGGCCGGGCGGGTGGCCGCGTCCGTCACGGACATGGCAGTTCTGGCAGGCATTGGTGTTGAACAGCGGGCCCAAACCATCACGTGCGGTGGTGGTGGAGGGAGCGATCACCCAGGGGTTGCGGAAGAAACTGTTGCCGACGCTGAAGTCCAGGCGCCGCTCGGGCGACAGGTTTGCCGACGGCATCGAAAAGGCGTTGCGGTCGCTACGCTGCACGGTCGCTTGACCCGCGGACAGCGCTTCGCCGGGCTCGGCCTGGGTAAAGCGCGGGGCGTCGTCACAGGCGGTGAGCGCGAAGGCCAGCAGCAGAGGGGAAAGTCGGGACAGCGTCAAGGACATCGAGAATCCTGGGCGTGAGCGAAAAACCGGCGTGCAAGCTTAGCAAACCAGGGAAGTTTGAATAAGAGCAATTTGCAATTGCCAGATGAAATGGGTGTGAACGAAAAAGGCGACCCGAAGGCCGCCTCTTCCCACATTGCCACTGCTGAATCAGAACTCGTGATCAGCGGTATCCGGGTTCAGGTTGGCAATACCCAGCTTGCCAGCGGCCTGTTCGATCGCACCGGTCTGCTTGACCAGCGAGGCGATGGCGTCGCGCACGATCTGGTTGCCGGCAGCATTGTCGGCGGCGATCAGTTGGTCGTAGTGCTCGCCTTTGAGGGCATGGTCGACGATGACCTGAATCTTCGCCTCGGTGGCCTCCAGATCGGCCTTGAGGGTGGCGTCGGCAGCCGGATCGACCTTGGCCACCAGTTCCGACAGGCTTGGGCCGGTCAGCTTGGTGCCGTCGGGACGGGTGTACTCGCCCAGGTAGACGTTGCGGATGCCCTTGGCGTCATAGAAGTGCGAGTAGTGGGTGTTGTCGCTGAAGCAGTCCTGCTCGTCTTCAGGGGAGTTGGCTTCCAGGGAAACCTTCATGCGCTCGCCCGCCAGTTCACCCAGCGACAGGCTGCCCATGCCGAACAGCATCTTGCGCAGACCGTCGTTGACAGGCTCGGCTTCTAGCTTGGCGCGGTAGTTGTCGGCGACGTTCGGCGCCCAGTTGCCGACCATCTCTTCGAGGTCTTTGACCAGCAGTTCGGTGACGGCCTTCAGGTAGGCGCGGCGACGCTCGTTATGGCCGCCAGTGGCGCCTTTGCCTTCCAGGTAGTCGGAGGCTGGACGGTTGCCAGCGCCTGGGCCGGTGCCGTTGAGGTCCTGGCCCCAGAGCAGGAATTCGATGGCGTGGTAGCCAGTGGCGACGTTGGCTTCGGAGCCGCCCAGCTCATTCAGGCTGGCCAGTTTCTCCGGGGTGATGTCCTTGACGTCGACCTTCTCTTCGCCCACCTGGATCTGGGTGTTGGCGATGATGTTGGCGCTGGCGGCCGGGTTGCCCAGGGCGTGTTCGTAGCTCTTGTCGACATAGTCGATCAGGCCTTCGTCCAGGGGCCAGGCGTTAACCTGGCCTTCCCAATCGTCGATGATGGTGTTGCCGAAGCGGAAGGCTTCGCTCTGCAGGTACGGAACGCGCGCGGCGGCCCAGGCAGCCTTGGCGGCTTTGAGGGTTTCGTCGTTGGGCTTGGCCAGGAATGCCTCGACGGCGGTCTGCAGGGCCTTGGCGGTGCTCAACGAGTCGCTGTACACGGCGTAGACCATCTCGGTGTAATGCTTGACCACGGCCTTGCCGGCCGCTTCGTCGACAGCCCCCGGCGCTGCTGCAGCGGTGCTGGCGGCAGCAGGTGCCTGAGCTTGCGGAGCGGCAGCCTTGTCATCCTTGCCTTCACCGCAACCGGCGAGAGCGATGGCGATGGCCAGCAGACTGGCGGAGGCCAGAGGCATTCGAATCATTGTTGGTTTCCTGCGTCGTGGAGTTGGACCATGGGTTAGGCCGTGTGCCGTGGCACGCGAAAGCGTAACATCATGCGAAAGATTTGCATTTGCTGTAAAGAGGCCAGCATGCAATTCATGTAAATGCAGGTCACGGCCTGTAACCAGAGGGGAGCGGTGTTACAGCGCCGATACGTGGTTGCGCTGCGCCTGCTTGAGGAAACTCACCAGTTCACGCGCGGACAGCGGTTTGCTGTAGTGGTAGCCCTGGCCCTCATGGCAGCCCTGGGCAATGATGTAGCTTTCCTGCTCGGCGGTTTCCACGCCTTCGGCAATCACCTGCATGCCCAGGCTCTTGCCCAACTGGATGATGGCGCGAACGATGGTGGCATCGTCGTCATCGTCCAGCAGGTCCTGGACGAAGCTCTTGTCGATCTTGATCTTGTCCAGCGGTAGCGACTTCAGATAGCTGAGCGAGGAGTAGCCGGTGCCGAAATCGTCGATGGCGATCATCGCGCCGGAACGACGCAGGCTCAGCAGGTGCTGGGCAGCGGTGCTGATGTCTTCCATCAGGCCGGTCTCGGTGACTTCCAGCTCCAGGCTGCGCGGCGGCAGGCGGTAGGCCTGCAGCAGGTTGTTGACCACCCGTGGCAGTTCATTGTGGTGCAGTTGCACGGTGGACAGGTTCACCGCCATGCGCAGATCGCTGAAGCCCATGTCGTGCCATTCGCGTAATTGGCGACAGGCCTGGTCGAGCACCCATTCGCCGATGGCGATGATGTTGCCGTTCTGCTCGGCCAAGGGGATGAACTGGTCCGGTGGGACCATGCCCAGCTCGGGGTGATGCCAGCGCAGCAGCGCTTCCACACCCACCACCCGGTTGTCGCGGTAGCTGATCTGCGGCTGGTACACCAGGTACAGCTGGTTACGCGACAGGGCTTCGCGCAGGTCTTTTTCCAGTTCGCGGCGTCGGCGCATCTCGCTGTCGACGCTGGCGATGTAGAACTGGTAACGGTTGCGCGAGCGTGCCTTGGCCAGGGTCATGGTCTGTTCGGCTTTTTGCAGCAGTTTTTCGGTGCTGTCGCCATCCTCAGGGAACAGAGTGATGCCAATGGTGGCGCGCAGGCGGATTTCCTGATGGTCGAGGGCGAACGGCACTTCCAGGTCGTCGAGGATGCTCTGCGCCAGCTCGGCCGCCTCATAGGGCTGCTCGATATTGGCCTGGACCAGGGCGAACTGGTCGCCGCCCAAGCGCGCCAGGGCACCGAGACGGCCGCTATGGGCGCGCAGACGGTCGGCCAGGGCCAGCAGCAGTTGGTCGCCCGCCTGGTAGCTGAATTGCTCGTTGATGCCCTTGAAGTCATCCAGTCCCACGCACAGTACCGCTACGCGGTGCTGCAGGCGGCCGCCGTCGACGAGGATCTTGTCCAGCTGTTCCTGTAGTTGCTGGCGGTTGGGCAGGCCGGTGAGGAAGTCGTACTGGGCCATGCGCTGCAGGCTGTTCTCGGCTTCATGGCGCAGGTGGGTATTGCGCTCGATGGAGGCCAGCAGCTGGTTGGCAGTGTTGACCCAGATGCCCAGTTCGTTCTTTTCGTGGCCCTTGAGCAGCGGTATCTGGTGCTGGCTGGGGCGGTCGGGGTTGATCTGGGTCAGGTGGTCGATGATCTTCGACAATGGCTTGGTGAGCAGCCAGTGGTAGACCAGGTACAGTACCAGGCCCATGGCCAGGGCGCGCAGTACGCCGGAAA
Organism: Pseudomonas sp. NyZ480; assembly: GCF_029537255.1. Classification (NCBI taxonomy): domain Bacteria; kingdom Pseudomonadati; phylum Pseudomonadota; class Gammaproteobacteria; order Pseudomonadales; family Pseudomonadaceae; genus Pseudomonas; species Pseudomonas sp. NyZ480. Next base: position 1,040,254 of record NZ_CP120626.1, read on the forward strand.
TGAAGATGATCACCGCATTGATCAGGAAGTCTTCGCCATAGGCGGCGGTGTCGAGGGTGATGCTCAGGTCGCCGTAGTACTCGCTGTAGGGGCCGCGGCCAACCAGTTGGGTGGTGTAGGTGCGTTCCTGGCCGAGGATCAGGTCGGTCAGCCAGCGCATCGACATGTCGCGCAGTGGGCGGGATTTTTCGGCCAGCATGGTTTCGTTGGGGTGGCCGATCGAGGCCATGCGCACCGACTCGTCCTGGAACAACCCCTCCATGACCTGCATGCCCATTTCCCGGTCGAGGCTGTACACCGCCTGGGTCGATGGATCGCGGAACATGTCGAGGATCCGCTGGGCATCGCTGTTCACGGCCTGGCGGGTCTTGTAGGTGTCGTAGACGATCTGCGCGCAGCTGAGAACCACGCCGACCGCCAACGCCGACAGCAGCACGACCCTGAGCAACTTGACCGACAAGCTGTTCCGCAATTCCAGCTTCAATGGGGTTTCCTTAATCCATGCGCATGGCATCATTTTGCCATCAACGTTGGCAATACACTATCGGCCGGTTGCCACGGGCAGTTCGCGAGTCGCGGCGGCTCATTGCGGGTTCCGTCCTGAGCAGTGTATCGGTTGCGCTGCCATGCGACTTGAGTGCGCTGCATCAACATTCCAGACGTTTGATGTTAGCGCGCTATGCGAGGGGAGCAAGAGGGGGAGGCATGTATTCGGACATGAGGGAAAATGCGAGCGGTTATGAGATCGAGCGCCGCCCGCGCGATGCGTCGCGTAAGCGGCGCTCGATCCTGCACCGGCCCCATATCGGCGAACAAAAAAGCATCGCGAGCAAGGCTCGCTCCTACCTTGATTGGCGTGAAACAACCGTAGGAGCGAGCCTTGCTCGCGATGCACCGCGCGGGTGGTGCTCGATCTGACATGCCCCGCACCACTCACGGCATGCATCGAAGTCAACGCTGAGCCCAATAAAAAACCCGGCGCTGGGCCGGGTTTTTCGGACAAGCCTGAATCAGGCCTTGAAGGTCTTGCCTTCGAACTGCTCGGCAACGAAGGCCCAGTTGACCAGGTTCCAGAACGCCTCGACGTACTTCGGACGCAGGTTGCGGTAGTCGATGTAGTAGGCGTGCTCCCAGACGTCGCAGGTCAGCAGCGGGGTGTCGCCGCTGGTCAGCGGGCAGCCAGCGCCGATGGTGCTGGCCAGGGCCAGGGAGCCGTCGGCCTTCTTCACCAGCCAGCCCCAACCGGAACCGAAGGTGCCGACGGAAGTCTTGGTGAACTCTTCCTTGAACTTGTCGAAGGAACCGAAGGCGGCGTTGATGGCGTCAGCCAGGGCGCCGGTCGGTTGGCCACCGCCGTTTGGCGACAGGCAGTTCCAGTAGAAGGTGTGGTTCCAGACTTGAGCGGCGTTGTTGAAGATGCCGCCCGAAGAGCTCTTGACGATCTCTTCCAGGGTCTTGCCTTCAAATTCGGTGCCTGGGACCAGGTTGTTCAGGTTCACGACATAGGTGTTGTGGTGCTTGTCGTGGTGATACTCCAGGGTTTCCTTGGAGATGTGCGGCTGCAGGGCATCATGGGCGTACGGCAGCGGCGGCAATTCAAAAGCCATGGTGGATCTCCTGATTCAGGTCTAGTTCGCGGTTTGCGCAAGGCCGATCACGGGCGGCCCGGTAGGCGTCAGCGAGTATGTACTCTTTGCGACGCGAGGGCAGGATCATAGCACCAGCCCCCGCGCATAACCACGCGACAAAGATAGGGAATAGAGGTTCCAGAGCGGTTGCCAGCACCGGCCTCATCACTGGCACGCCAGGTCCTGCAGGCGCTGGGCTCAGTTGAAGATCAACTGCGCCGCCACCGCGAACATCATCACCGCTACCATCAGGTCTAGCAGGCGCCAGGTTGTTGGGCGTGCCAGCCAGGGGGCCAGCCAGGCCGCGCCCAGGGCCAGGGTCGAGAACCACACCAGTGAAGCACTGGCCGCACCGGCCACGTAGGCGCCTGGCACAGTTTGCTGGGCACCGAGCGAACCGATCAGCAGTACGGTGTCAAGGTACACGTGTGGGTTGAGCAGCGTTACCGCCAAGGCACTGAGCAACACCGCTCGGCGCGAGCGCATACCCTGGCCTTCCTGATGTTGCAGGCTCTGCTTCGAGCAGGCGCTGCGCAGCGCCTTGGCGCCATACCAGAGCAGGAACAGCGCGCCACCCCAGCGGGCAATCGCCAGCAGCGTCGGATTGTGCGCCAGCACCGTGGCCAGGCCGAACACACCGGCGGCGACCAGGATCGCATCGCACACGATGCACAGCGCCGCCACCGGCAGGTGATGCTCCCGGCGCAGGCTCTGGGCCAGGACGAACGCATTCTGCGCGCCGATGGCCATGATCAGGCCGAAGGCCACCAACATACCGTTCAAATAGCTTTGCCACATGGCGGGAACACTCCACTGACACCCACGAAGCCGTGGGTGCTGATGACTGAAAGAAGTTGCTGGCCATTGTGGGGAACAGCGCTGTATAAGAAAAACAAATAACGCTGATCCGTCATTAGGGAAATTGATGTTCGACTACAAATTGCTCTCTGCGCTCGCCGCCGTGATCGAGCAAGGCGGCTTCGAACGGGCGGCACAGGCGCTGGGGTTGTCGCAATCGGCGATATCGCAACGCATCAAGTTGCTTGAGGCGCGAGTCGGCCAACCGGTGCTGGTGCGGGCTGCACCACCGAGTCCGACCGAGGTCGGTCGGCAGTTGCTCAACCATGTGCAGCAGGTGCGTCTGCTTGAGCGCGACTTGCAGCGCCAGGTACCGGCGCTGGACGAGGAGGGCTTGCCCGAGCGCTTGCGCATCGCGCTTAACGCCGACAGCCTGGCGACCTGGTGGGCGCGCGCGGTGGGGGCGTTCTGTGCCGAGCAACAAGTGCTGACCGACCTGGTGGTGGAAGACCAGGAGGTTGGCCTCAAACGCATGCGCGCCGGTGAAGTGGCGGCCTGCCTGTGCGGCAGCGAACGGCCGGTGGCCGGTGCGCGCAGCCTGGCGCTGGGGGCGATGCGCTACCGGGCGCTGGCCAGTCCGGCATTCATGGCGCGTTATTTCCCCAAGGGTTTCGATGCCAAGCGGCTGGCGCGCTCCCCGGCCATCGTCTACGGGCCGGACGATTTCCTCCAGCACCGCTACCTGGCATCACTCGGCATACAGGACGGCTTCCTGCACCACCTTTGCCCATCGTCTGAGGGTTTTCTGCGCATGACCGAAGCCGGCCTGGGCTGGGGACTGGTTCCCGAATTGCAGGCCCGCGAGCAACTGGCCAACGGTCAGTTGGTGGAAATCTGCGTAGATACTCCTATCGATGTCCCGTTGTACTGGCATCATTGGCGCAATGGCGGGCACCTGCTCGCGCAACTGACCGATCACTTGCGGCACAGCGCACGGCAATGGCTGGTGCCCTTGTAGTCGCGGCTGGCGTCAGTTGCATCTGAAATCTGGCAAGACGGGGTCTTACATGCGAATTCTGGTCACCGGCGCGAGTGGCTTCATCGGCGGACGCTTTGCGCGTTTCGCCCTGGAGCAAGGCCTGGACGTGCGGGTCAGCGGTCGGCGTGCCGAAGGTGTCGAGCATCTGGTCAAGCGCGGTGCGCAGTTCATCCCGGGCGACCTGGGCGATGCCGAGCTGGCGCGTCGTCTGTGCCAAGGGGTCGAGGCGGTGGTGCACTGCGCCGGAGCTGTGGGCAACTGGGGGCGTTACCAGGATTTCCACCAAGGCAATGTGGTGGTCACCGAGAACGTCGTAGAGGGCTGCCTGAAAGAGCATGTGCGGCGCCTGGTGCACTTGTCGTCGCCGTCGATCTACTTCAATGGCCGCTCGCGTCTGGACGTTCGTGAAGACCAGATACCCCGGCGTTTCCACGACCACTACGCGCAGACCAAGTACCTGGCCGAACAGAAGGTCTTCGGCGCCCAGGAGTTCGGCCTGGAAGTGTTGGCCCTGCGCCCACGGTTCGTCACGGGCGCAGGGGATGCCAGCATTTTCCCGCGCTTGATGAACATGCAGCGCAAGGGCCGGGTAGCCATCATTGGCAATGGCCTGAACAAGGTCGACTTCACCAGTGTGCACAACCTCAACGAGGCGCTGCTCAGTGCCCTGTTCGCCGAAGACCGTGCCCTTGGCCAGGCCTACAACATCAGTAACGGGCACCCGCTGCCGTTGTGGGACGTGGTCAACTATGTGATGCGCCAGATGCAGTTGCCGCAAGTCACCCGCTACCGCTCCTATGGGCTGGCCTACAGTCTCGCGGCCATCAACGAGGCGGCCTGCCTGCTCTGGCCCGGTCGACCGCAGCCAACGTTGTCACGCCTGGGGATGCAGGTGATGAGCCGCGATTTCACCCTGGATATCAGCCGCGCGCGGCACTACTTGGACTACCAGCCCAAGGTGAGCCTGTGGACGGCGCTGGATGAATTCTGTGCGTGGTGGAAGCACTTGCCGGCTGGCCAGTGAACCTGGCGTGCCGATGATGGTCATCAGTGCGCCGCGCGAGCGGTTTATAATCATGCCTCTTTGCTACTACTGCGGTTGAATGCACCCATGCGTAACGATTCCCACGACGACTTCGATGACGGGCCGACCCTGCGGGCCGGCACCCCTGATGATGACGAACTGCTGCCCGCGCACGTGGCGCGCAGCCGGCACAAGGCTGCTCGCCCGGCCAGCACCGGCCCGCTGTGGGCCTTGCTCGGGGCTTCGGTCATCGCGCTGGCAGGCCTCGGTTGGTGGAGCTTCCAGCAGATCACGCTGATGGAGCAGCAACTGGTAGCTACCCAGGAAAGCTTCGCCCGCATCAGCGAGGAAGCTGCTGGGCGACTGCAGGCGATCAGCGGCAAAGTGGCGGCCACGGAGTCCACTGCCAACACCGGGAGCGAGGCTTTGAAGCTGCAGATTCGTCAGTTGCAGGCCAGTCTGGCCGAGCAGGGCAAGCAGCAACAGGGTGTGGCCGGGCAGGCGGGAGACTTGGGCAAGCGTCTGGAGCAAGTGCTGGCTGACACCCGCGAACAGCAGAAGGCGGTCACCGAGCTGCAAAGCCAGCTGCAGGCGCAGTTGAAGGCAGTGAACGCTGAACTGGCGGCACTGAAGTCGGGGCAGGTGGACGGTGGCAAGCTCGATGGCCAGCTGAAGAACCTGAGCGAAGAAGTGGCAGCGCTGAAAAAGCAGGGCAACCCCAACGCCGCGATCGAGAGCCTGGAGCAAGATGTGCTGGTATTGAAGAGCCAGGCGGACAACCGACCGGCAGCGGCCTCTGGTGGGGCTTCGGTCCAGGAGTTCGATGCGTTTCGTGGGCAGACCACTCGTAGCATCAATACCCTGCAAAGTCAGATCCAGAACCTGCAACAGCAGATCAACGCGCGGCCCTGAGAACCGTTGCACCCCTGATCGCCGGGTTGCCGGCGACCAGGGCTGCGATTACATCCGCGGATAGTCGATGTAGCCGACCGGCCCCTTGGCGTAGAAGGTTTCAGGGTGCGCCTGGTTCAGCGGCGCATCCGCAGCCAGGCGTGCAGGCAAGTCAGGGTTGGCGATGAATGGCACACCAAAGGCCACTGCATCCGCCCTGCCACTGGCCAGTGCCGCGTTCGCGCTGGTCTTGTCGAAACGTTCGTTGACGATGTAAGGGCCTGCGAACGCTTCCTTGATCAGCGGGCCGATGCTGTCATCGGCTTCCTTCTCGCGCGAGCAGATGAACGCAATGCCGCGCTTGCCCAGTTCACGGGCGACATAGGTGAACGTTTCGGCACGATTGTCGTCGCCCATGTCATGGGAGTCGGCACGTGGCGCCAGGTGAACGCCGACGCGGCCAGGGCCCCATACTTCGATTGCCGCATCGGTCACTTCCAGCAGCAGACGCGCACGGTTTTCCAGCGAGCCACCATAACGGTCGGTGCGCTGGTTGGTGCTGCTCTGCAAGAACTGGTCAAGCAGGTAGCCGTTGGCGCCGTGAATCTCGACGCCGTCGAAACCGGCGGCCTTGGCATTTTCCGCACCTACCCGGTAAGCCTCGACGATGTCGGCAATCTCTTCGGTCTCCAGGGCACGCGGGGTAGGGTAGTCGGCAAGGGGCCGCACCAGGCTCACGTGGCCCTTGGGCTTGATCGCGCTCGGTGCTACCGGCAATTCACCATTGAGGTAGCTGGGGTGCGAGATACGGCCAACGTGCCACAACTGCAGGAACATGCGACCGCCTGCGGCGTGCACTGCCTTGGTCACGTTGTTCCAGCCGCGTACCTGGTCGTCGGACCAGATGCCGGGGGTGTCGGGGTAGCCGACGCCCATGGGCGTCACTGAAGTCGCCTCGCTCAGGATCAGCCCGGCGCTAGCACGCTGCACGTAGTACTCGGCCATCAGTGCATTGGGCACGCGGCCTTCGTCGGCGCGGCAGCGGGTGAGAGGGGCCATGATGATGCGGTTGGGCAATTGCAGGTCGCCGAGGGTGATCGGATCGAAAAGGGTGGTCATGTCGTGGTCCTTGTCAGAGCTCTTGGCTCATCTGCGCGAGGAACGCCTTGATGGTGTCCTCGTTACGTTTGAAAAAATGCCACTGGCCGATCTTCTGGCTGCTGATGAGGCCGGCGCGTTGCAAGGTGGCCAGGTGGGCGGAGACCGTCGACTGCGACAGGCCGCAGCGTTGGTCGATCTGCCCGGCACAGACGCCGTGCTCGGTGCTGTGGTACTGGTCAGGGAATTGCGCTGCCGGGTCCTTCAGCCAGGTGAGGATTTCTCGCCGGACCGGATGGGCCAAGGCTTTGATGATTTCGTCGAGATCGAGAGGCATGGTTAGGCTCGTGGTGTAGCGGTATATCGCGATGAAGCGAAATGTAGATCGTTAGTTCGCGATATACAAATATGAAGTCGTTCTGAGCTGAGCACGAATCGCTATATCGCGTTATAACGATATGCCCGGGGACGGTGCTAGACTGCGTCCATGAACTATCTCGCGCATCTGCACTTGGGGGGGCCGGCGCCACAGCAACTGCTGGGCAGTCTCTACGGCGACTTCGTCAAAGGCGCCTTGGAAGGGCGCTTCCCGCCAGCCCTTGAGGCTGCCATTCGGCTGCACCGTCACATTGACAGCTACACCGACCGCCATCCCCTGGTGTTGGCCGCGTTGGCGCGTTTTCCCCAGGAGCGGCGGCGTTATGCCGGGATCATCCTGGACGTGTTCTTCGACCATTGCCTGGCACGTCATTGGGGCGACTACGCCGATCAACCACTGGCGGCGTTCACGCAGGACTTCTATCGCGTGCTGCTGGCCGAGCCCGAGCTGCCAGGGCGACTGGCGCATATCGCGCCGTTCATGGCTGCGGATGACTGGCTTGGGGCCTATGGCGATTTCGCGACCCTGGAGCAGGTATTCAGGGGTATTGGCCGGCGGTTGTCGCGCCCTGAGGGAATGGCCGGTGTCATGGACGAGCTGGAGCGGTTGTACGAGCCATTGCTGGCGGATTTTCGTGCGTTCTATCCGCAGTTGCAGGCATTCGCCGCAGCGGGGCGTGTTTGAACCAGGGATCCCCCGCGAAAGCTTCAGGCCGCCCGAGGCTGCCGACGGGTTACCACCTCGTCCTCCCTGACCCCGAACAGCGTCAGGTGGATCGCCTGCTGCGCCTGAAATGCCAGGGCCGCTCGCTCTTTTTCCACGCTGCAGATAGGCGCCAGCAAGTGGATGTGCACCTCGCCTGGCGGCTGACCAAACAATCGCATCAAATGCGATACGAGGTCGTCCTCGCCAATGAACGGTGCAAAGGGGTCGGTTTCGCCTTCACGCAGGTACTGGATGGCCACTGGTTGCACCGGTATGCCGCGATCGATGGCGCCCGCCAGCAAGCGGCCGTGGAAGGTGCGCAGTTGCCGGCCATCGGTGGTAGTGCCTTCCGGGAAGATCAGCAGCGGCTGCGCCTGGCCCAACCGCTCGCTGATCTGCTCGCGCAGGCGCTGGGCGTCGCCACCGCCACGGCGAATGAACAGCGTGCCGGCCTTCTCTGCCAGCCAGCCGGCCAGCGGCCAATGGCGCACTTCGGCTTTGGACAGGAACGACAACGGCATCAGCATGCCCAGCAGTGGAATATCGGTCCAGGACACGTGGTTGCTGACCCACAGCATCGGTTTTGGCGGCAGCTCGCCGAATACCCGGATCTCGAAGGGCAAGGCGGCGACCAGCCGTTTCATGAACAGGCAAGTCCAGCGCTGGCGGCGTTCGGAGGACGCCTTCAACCCCAGGCGTTCGCCGAGGGCGATGACGCTGGCCATCAGCACGCCTAGCAGCAATACCAGCATCAGTCGTGTCAGGCGGGCGAGTACCCGCACTTTCGGCATCAGACGGCCGCCTTGAAGTGGCGGGCGTACCGCGGGCAGAGGTCGTCCCGCTTGAGCAGGATGAACACGTCGGCAACCTGGAAGTCTTCGTCCCAGCATGGCTCGCCGCAGATTTTCGCCCCCAGGCGCATGTAGGCCTTGAGCAGGGGCGGCAGCTGGGCAATGACGTTGTTCGGCAGCGGCAGGCTCGGCAGGGGTTTCTTCGGTTCGGCACGCAGGTGTTCGGTGCACAGGTAGCGTTCGCGCAGGCGCTGCATGATGGCGTGGGCCTGGACGCCGCCGTCCTGCATCGGAATGCTGGCGCAGCCCATCAGGTAGCTGTAGCGGCCTTCGTTGAGCACTTCGGCCAGTTCGCCCCAGAGCACGGCGATGGTGCCGCCATTGCGGTAGGCGGGGTCGACGCAGGTGCGCCCCAATTCCAGGAGCGGCCCTTGCAATTGCAGCAGACCGTGCAGGCTGAATTCTTCTTCGCTGTAGAAACGACCCAGGCTACTGGCAGCCTGGTGATCGAGCAGGCGTGTGGTGGCTACCAGTTCGCCGGTGCTCAGGTCGCGCACGCCGATATGACGGCAGTGCACGTCGTAGTCGTCCATGTCCAGACCCTGTTCGGCACCTTTGAGCTTGGCCTTGAATTCTGCGCTGAACACTTTGTAGCGCAAGGCCTGGGCTTCCTGCAGGGCCGTGGCGCCGACCAGGCGTTCGGCTTGCAGACGGCGTTCAGTGCTATTGTCGCCAGAGCGAGCGATCCGAGTCATACGAGTCTCCATAAGCCAGCCATGAAGGGTTGCGGCCGGTCGGCTTTGTTGTGCAAAGTCAGCCTAGGTAGGTGCGGTGTCACCCCCGTGAATCTTTGGTGATGCTTGCGTGACAACCCCTCGGAGGAGCCTGTGATGCCCTGGTTGCAACGACTCAACGACCCCTATCGCCAGCCGCTGGCGGGCACCCTGGGCGAGGTATACACCGCACAGCTGGAGCGCCTGGGTGCGGCTGCTCCGTTCGAGCTGGCCGTGCTCGGGGGGCGTGCCATGGCCACGCCGGGCCTGGCATTTCTGATCGGTTACCAGGCGGCGCTGCGCGTGCTCTGGCCCAGCGCGCCTGCCAGCCTTGGCGCCTTGTGCGCGACCGAACGGCGTAGCGTGCGGCCGGCGGACATGCATACACGGCTGGACGGGCTGCGCCTGAGTGGTAGCAAGGACTTCGTCACCGCCGGGCTCGATGCCGAGTGGCTGCTGGTGGCTGCGCGCAGCGAAGCGCCAGGTGAGGCGCCGAGGTTGCAACTGGCGGTGGTGTATCCAGGCGAGCCGGGCGTGACGCTGGAAGCGTTACCAACCTTGCCGCTGATGCCGGAGGTCGGCCATGGCCGATTGGTATTGCAGCAGGCTGCCTGCGAGTTGTTGGCGGGGGATGGCTGGGATGCCTACGTCAAGCCGTTCCGTTCGCTGGAAGACCTTTATGTGCTCGCGGCGCTGACGGCATGGCTGTATGGCGTCGGTCAGGAATGCGCTTGGCCGCAGGAATTGCGCTTGCGGCTCCTGGGAGTGCTGGCGGGTTGCGCCGAGGGCAGTCGTCAATGTGCCGACAGCGTGGGTTGTCATCTGCTGCTGGGCGGACTGTTCGCCCAGTTCCAGGCATTGCGGGGGGATATCGACAAGGCCCTGAAAGCTGGGCCGGCGCATTGGGCGCAATTGTGGCAACGGGATCAGGGCGTCCTGGCGCTGGCAGCTGCGGCGCGGGATAAACGCCTGGCCAAAGCCTGGGAGACAGCGGGATTGTCATGAACGTCAGGCAGGCTTCGGAGATCTGACGAGCCTTGGGGCCGCTTTGCGGCCCTTTCGCGACGCAGGGCCGTAGCCCCCAGGACCGCACTGATCGTTGAATCCCATGACCCTCCTCAGGCAATTGCTGCTCGTGTCCGGTATGACGTTAGCCACAGCCTGGGCCGAGGAGTGGCCCGAGCCGGATTGGCGGCTCGAAAACACCCCTGTCGACTGGCACTCCGTCGACACTTACGCCTTCGCCGAACGCAGCCCCACCGAGCGCAGCGGCGTGCGCACCGATGCGCTGTTGATCATCCACGATGGGCGCATCATCCACGAGCGTTACGCAGCCCCCACCACGGCCAGCACGGCGCACCTGACCTGGTCGGTCAGCAAAAGCGTGCTGGCCACGCTGCTGGGGGTGGCCCACGGCGAAGGACGTTTTCAACTTCAGGACCCGGTGGCCCGCTTCTACCCGCCCATGCAGGCACACCCGGACGTGCGCCTGGCCGATCTGCTGCACTGGGCCAGCGGGCTGGACTGGCAGGAAGACTATGAATACGCGCCGTTGAAGTCTTCCGTGGTGGCCATGCTGTATACCCGTGGGCGTAACGACATGGCCGCCTATACCGCCTCGCGTGGCGCCAGCGAGCGGCCAGGCCAGCGCTTTTTCTACTCCAGCGGCGACAGCAATGTGCTGGCGGCAGCCCTGCACGGTATGGTCGAGCCGGAGACGTACGCCGACTATCCCTGGCAGGCGTTGTTCACTCCTCTGGGCATAGAAAGCGCAGTCTGGGAGCGTGATGGCGCAGGCACCTACGTCGGCTCTTCCTATCTGTACCTCAGCGCCCGGGACCTCGCGCGTATCGGCCTGCTGATGCTGCGCGAAGGCCGCTGGCGTGAGCGGCAACTGCTGCCTGCGCAGTGGGTCAGCTTCAACCGTACGCTGTTCGACGAGGCCCAGGCCGTACCCGGCGAAGCCAACCCAGGCGGCCATTGGTGGCTCAACCAGCCACTGCCCGGCCATGCCCCGCCGTGGCCGGATGTACCGCCACAGGCCTATGCCGCGCTTGGCCACTGGGGCCAGGCACTGTATGTGCTGCCGGCGCAGAAACTGGTGGTCGTCCGCTACGCCGATGACCGTGACGGCCGCTACAGCCACAACGAGTTGCTCAAGCGAGTGTTGGCGGCCGTGGTCAAGGAGGGGGGATGAAACCCGTGCTGTTGCTGGTGTTGGTGATACTGCTGGCCTGGGCGTGGCAGGAGCGTCAGGCGCTGGCGGATTTTCCCGCGATACTGTCAGCGTATTCTGCCAAGGAGTATTGCTCTTGCCGGTTCGTCATGGGCTTCGACCGGGCCTATTGCCGCGGTTACGTGAAGCAATACCTGCCGTTGAGCCTGCTACAAGAGGACCCCATGCAACGCCTGGTCACCGCCGAAGGCCTGGGCCAGCGCAACCAGGCGCTCTGGCAGGGCGAGCGCGAGGGCTGCCGCTTGCTGCCTTGAAAGCGGGCGGGTAAGGTTGGCGGTCAAGTTTCACGAGATCTGTCATGTTCAAGCTGCCCCGTCTTCTACCCGCATTGCTCCTGGCCATGTGCCTGCCCGCCCACGCCAACTGGCACCTCGATGGCGAGTCTTCGCGCCTCTCGTTCGTCACTGGCAAGAACGGCGACACGGCCGAGATCCATCGCTTTCTGGTCTTGCATGGCACAGTCGACCGCAAAGGTGCAGCGGCACTGCGTATCGAGATGGATTCGGTGAGCAGCGGTATTCCGTTGCGTGACGAGCGCATGCGTGAAGACTTGTTCGACGTCGACCAATTCGCCGAAGCGACGGTCAAAGCGCAGATCGACCTGCGGCCCATCAACGACCTGGCCAACGGAGCGCAAATTGAACTGCGCTTGCCGCTCACCGTTACCCTGCACGGTCGCTCCCACAGCTACAACGCCTTGCTGTTGGCCACTCGGCTGGATGAGCGGCGGTTTCAGGTAGTAACGCTCGAACCCCTGATTCTGCGCGCCGAGGACTATGGTCTGCTGCCTGGCCTGCAGCGTCTGCGCAAGTTCGCCAAGCTCAAGTCCATCAACCCTACGGTGCCGGTTAATGCGGTGCTGATCTTCAACGCCCGCTGACATGCCGGGGCCGGTATTCCCTTGGAGGGATGGCAATCAGTTCGAGCTGCTGATCGACGGCCCTGAGTTCTTTCCGCGCATGCTGCAGGCCATTGCGCGGGCCGAGTTCCAAGTCGATCTGGAGTTGTACCTGGTCGAAGCGGGCGCCTGTGCCGAGGCGGTGGTCGAAGCGCTGGAGCAGGCCGCCGGGCGCGGCGTGCGGGTACGCTGCCTGTTCGATGACTACGGCTCGCTCGCCTTTACGTCCGTTTTGCGCCAACGCTTGCTGGACGCCGGGGTGTACCTGCGCTGGTACAACCGCCTGCGCTGGCGTCGGGGGCTGCGAAACCTCTACCGCGATCACCGTAAGTTGCTGTTGGTGGACGAAAGCTGGGCAGCGGTCGGCGGTACGGGCGTCACCGACGAGTTCTGGACACCGGGCCACGAAACCAGCGAATGGCATGAGGTCATGGTGCAGATGAGCGGGGCTGTGGTGTCCGACTGGCAAATGCTTTTCGATCGCCAATGGCAGGCCAACAACCGGCGCACGGCCTGGCGTCCTGCCGAGGGCTTTGGCCTGCCGCGCCTGCCCAAGGTTCCGGTGCAAGGGCAAGGCATGGGCAGGGTGGCATACGCGGACGCCCGTCAGCATCAGGATATCCTGCACTCGCTGGTACGCGCGCTGAACAGCGGGCAGAAGCGCATATGGCTGGCGACGCCATACTTCCTGCCGACCTGGAGTGTGCGCCGGTCGTTGCGACGGGCGGCCGGCAAAGGGGTCGATGTCCGCCTTCTGCTGACCGGACCACGCACGGATCACCCCTCGGTGCGTTATGCCGGGCATCGGTATTACCCCCGTCTGCTGCGCGCCGGTGTACGGATCTATGAATACCAGCCTTGCTTCCTGCACCTGAAAATGGCGTTGGTGGATGACTGGGTCAGCATTGGCTCGTGCAACTTCGACCATTGGAACTTGCGCTTCAATCTCGAAGCCAACGTCGAAGCCCTGGATCCCTCGCTCACGGCCGCTGTGGCGGCAAGCTTCGAGCGTGATTTTGCCCTGAGCGAAGTCGTCGACCTCGACCATTGGAATGCCAGGCCACTCTGGCGGCGGGTGAAGCAGCGGGTGTGGGGTTGGCTCGATCGACTGGTGGTGAACTTCCTCGACCGCCGCGATTGAGACTGGCGGCGCATATCCAGAGGCGCATAACCCGTCTATCGTGCAGTGACTGTTCCCCTACAACGGAAGGAGTGGATGCGATGACGGCGAAGAAGATTCTCATGCTGGTGGGCGACTACGTCGAAGATTACGAAGCGATGGTGCCATTCCAGGCCCTGCGCATGGTCGGTCATACCGTGCATGCGGTGTGCCCGGAAAAGGTCGCCGGGCAGACCGTGCGCACGGCGATTCACGATTTCGAGGGCGAGCAGACCTACAGCGAAAAGCCTGGGCACAACTTTGCGCTGAACTACGACTTCGTGCAGGTCCGCGCTGAGCGCTATGACGCGCTGCTGATTCCAGGAGGGCGCGCACCGGAGTATCTGCGCCTGAATGAAAAGGTACTGGCGCTGGTCAAGGCATTCGATGATGCAGGTAAACCCATTGCAGCTGTGTGTCATGGCGCGCAGTTGCTGGCGGCGGCCGGGGTGCTCGAGGGGCGCGAGTGCAGTGCCTATCCGGCGTGCGCACCCGAGGTGCGACTGGCGGGTGGTAAATTCATCGATATTGCAGTGGACCAGGCGCATGTGGAAGGCAACCTGGTGACTGCGCCTGCCTGGCCGGCGCATCCGGCGTGGCTGGCGGCATTTCTGAAGGTACTGGGCACGCGTATCGCCTGACCGGGGCACGATCGCCAGCAAGCCGGCTCCTGCAGAATCGGTGGAGGAGCCGGCTTGCCGGTGATAGCGCGATTCGCTTCAGGCCACCTGCTCAACCCAGTCATTGAGGTTGTAGTAGTTGGTCACTCGGGCGATCTTGCCGCAATGAATATAGAAGAACGCCCCGGCCGGCAGCACATAGGTCTGTCCATTGGCCGGCGGCAAGCCCTCGTCATCGGCCAGATACGCCCCATGCACGGTGAACTCCGCTGCAGCCCGGCTGCCGTCGGCGTTCTGCATTACCACGATATCGGCCAGGCGCTCGCGGTAGCAACGGTTCATCTTGTCCATGAACGCGGCAAAGGCCGCCTTGCCCATCTGCCGCTCGCCCTGGTTGATGTCGTGGATCACATCTTCGCTGAGCAAGGCGAGAAAGGCCGGCATGTCGCCGGCATTGAAGGCGGCGTAGTAGGCGTTGACGAGTTCGGTAGCGGTCATGGCAATGTTCCTGTCGTGTACGGGAAAGGGATCGACGTTGGCCCGATGATAGGGTTTCCCCTCAAGCCCGGCTTAGCCGAGCACGTCATCCACATCGACAAAACGACCGCCAAGCATGGAAATCCGCCTGTTGCACGGCGCCGCCAGCGCGCCTTACATCGATGACCTCGCTCGCCTACGCCTTACAGTGTTCCGCGAGTTTCCCTACCTCTACGACGGCGACATGGAATACGAAGCCGATTACCTCGACACCTACGCGCGTTCCGGACGTAGCCTGGTCGTGCTGGCGCTCGATGACGGCAAGGTGGTCGGTGCCTCGACCGGCCTGCCGTTGGTCGATGTGGCCACGCAGTTCCAGCAGCCGTTCCTGGCCCAGGGGCGCGATCCTGCCAGCGTCTATTATTTTGGCGAGTCCGTGGTGCTTCCGGCTTATCGGGGGCGAGGCCTGGGTGTGCGATTCTTCATTGAACGTGAGTCCTACGCGCACAAACTGGCTGAGTTCGATCACTGTGCATTCTGTGCGGTCGAGCGCCCAGGCGCGCACCCGCGCAGGCCCGCCGACTACAAGCCCCTGCACGGCTTTTGGCGAAACCGCGGGTTCCTGCATGACCCCTCGCTGCGGACCACCTATGCCTGGCGCGACCTGGATGAGCAGGAGGAATCTGCCAAGCTGATGTCGTTCTGGGTCAAGGAACTGCCGATATGATTCGCCTGGCGGCTTGCCAGTACGCCATCGAGTTGCATGAAACCTGGGAAGCCTATGCCGGGCACTTACAGAGGCTGTGTGCGGCAGCGGTGGCCGAGGGCGCTCAATTGCTGCTGTTGCCGGAATACGCAGGGCTGGTACTGAGCGGGCAGTTACCGACGGAGCAGCGTGGCGACCTGAGAGCGTCCATCGCTGGCATCCAGCCCCTGGTGGAGCGTTGGCTGGCGTTGTGTGAAGGCATCGCTCGGCAATGGGGCGTTTACCTGCAGCCCGGCAGCTTGCCGGTGCTCGACAGTGATGGGCAGTACCGCAACCGCGCCTGGTTGTTCGGCCCGCAGGGGATGATGGGTTATCAGGACAAGCTGATGATGACCCGTTTCGAACGTGAGCAATGGAACATCGCAGCGGGGCAGGGGTTGCAGGTATTCGACACCCCTTGGGGGCGACTGGGCATTCTGATCTGTTATGACAAT
Organism: Pseudomonas sp. NyZ480; assembly: GCF_029537255.1. Taxonomy (NCBI): domain Bacteria; kingdom Pseudomonadati; phylum Pseudomonadota; class Gammaproteobacteria; order Pseudomonadales; family Pseudomonadaceae; genus Pseudomonas; species Pseudomonas sp. NyZ480. The sequence continues at coordinate 1,055,970 of NZ_CP120626.1, forward strand.
GAGTTTCCGATATTGGCCAGGCGTTTGGCGGAGCAAGGGGCCGACCTGATTCTGGCACCTAGCTGCACCGATACCGAAGCGGGTTTTCATCGGGTACGCATCGGCGCTCAGGCGCGAGCCCTGGAGAACCAGATCGCCGTTTTGCAAAGCCCTACGGTGGGCCTGGCGCCTTGGTCACCGGCCTTGGACGAAAACATTGGGCGGGCAGGGCTGTTCGTGCCACCCGATTTCGGGATGCCCAGCGATGGTGTGATTGCCCAGAGCGAGCAACTGAATCCGGCGAGCAGCCAGTGGTTGGTGTGCGAGGTGGACCTGGAGACCGTGCGACGGGTGAGGCGAGAAGGGCAGGTGTTTACCCGTAGGGACTGGCCGGAGCAGTTCGAGAGGGTCGGCTAGGCTCGTACGGACCCATTGTCGGCAAGCCGGCACCTACAGGTTTTGTAGGGGCCGGCGCCGGTTACTACAGCCTTACTTCACTTCAACCGCCAGGCTTTCGGCGATTTTGCTCTGCCACAGGGCTGGGCCAGTGATGTGGACCGATTCGCCTTGGCTGTCCACGGCGACGGTCACTGGCATGTCCTTGACCTCGAACTCGTAGATCGCTTCCATGCCCAGCTCGGCGAAGGCCAGAACCTTCGACTTGCGAATCGCCTGGGCCACCAGGTAGGCGGCGCCGCCGACGGCCATCAGGTAGACGGCTTTGTTGTCCTTGATCGCTTCGATGGCAGCAGGGCCGCGCTCGGATTTACCGATCATGCCCAACAGGCCGGTCTGCTCGAGGATCTGGCGGGTGAACTTGTCCATGCGGGTGGCGGTGGTCGGGCCGGCTGGGCCTACCACTTCGTTACCGACCGGGTCGACCGGGCCGACGTAGTAGATGAAGCGGCCTTTGAGGTCGACCGGCAGCTCTTCACCACGGTTGAGCATCTCGACCATGCGCTTGTGCGCAGCGTCGCGGCCGGTCAGCATCTTGCCGTTGAGCAGGATGGTCTCGCCCGGTTTCCAGCTGGCGACTTCTTCCGGCGTGATGTCGTCGAGGTTGACGCGACGGGCGCTCGGGCCGGCTTCCCAGACGATTTCCGGGTAGGCGTCCAGCGATGGCGCTTCCAGCTCGGCCGGGCCGGAGCCATCGAGCACGAAGTGCGCGTGACGGGTGGCGGCGCAGTTCGGGATCATGCACACCGGCAAGGAGGCGGCGTGGGTCGGGTAATCCATGATCTTGACGTCGAGCACGGTGGTCAGACCGCCCAGGCCCTGGGCGCCGATGCCCAGTTGGTTGACCTTCTCGAACAGCTCCAGGCGGATCTCTTCGAGGCGGTTCTGTGGGCCGCGTGCTTTCAGTTCATGAATGTCGATGGACTCCATCAACACTTCCTTGGCCATGACCGCGGCTTTCTCGGCGGTGCCGCCGATGCCGATGCCGAGCATGCCAGGCGGGCACCAGCCTGCGCCCATGGTCGGGACGGTCTTCAGGACCCAGTCGACGATCGAGTCGGACGGGTTGAGCATGGCCATCTTCGACTTGTTCTCGGAGCCGCCGCCCTTGGCCGCGACATCGACTTCGACCTTGTCGCCAGGGACGATCGAGTAGTGGATGACAGCCGGGGTGTTGTCCTTGGTGTTCTTGCGGGCACCGGCCGGGTCGGCCAGGATCGAGGCGCGCAGGACGTTCTCAGGCAGGTTGTAGGCGCGACGCACACCTTCGTTGATCATGTCGTCGACGCTCATGGTGGCGCCGTCCCAGCGCACGTCCATGCCCACGCGGATGAACACGGTGACGATACCGGTGTCCTGGCAGATCGGGCGGTGGCCGGTGGCGCACATGCGCGAGTTGATCAGGATCTGGGCGATGGAGTCGCGCGCAGCAGGCGACTCTTCACGCAGGTAGGCCTCGTGCATCGCCTGGATGAAATCGACGGGGTGGTAGTACGAGATGAATTGCAGGGCGTCGGCGACGCTCTGAATCAGGTCGTCTTGCTTGATCACGGTCATGCAGCGCGCTCCTCTTAAAGACGGGAACATTCAAAAAGACGCTCGACGGTGCCGACCAGCGTGTCGAAGCGCCTTGCAAGGCGCCGGCTGGTCAGGCCGACGGAAAAAGGCGCGGCAGTATAGCGCGCCTGTGGCGATGAAACACCTGCGACTGGTCTGGACCATGGTCGGCAGCGCTTGGGCATCTTTTTTGCTGCCGTTGCGCCCTTGACTTACAGTGCAAGCGTGACTTTTGGAGAAACACCCACCATGCCCGAACTTTGCGTGGGCGAGCACCGCTGGGCGGTGCCGACCGGCAGTAACTTGCTCGATGCCCTCAACGAGGCAGGGTTCAACGTGCCTTTCAGTTGCCGGGCAGGCAGTTGCCATGCCTGCCTGGTGCATTGCCTGGATGGGCAGCCGGTGGATGCCTTGCCCGAGGCATTGGCGCTGGAAAAGCACGCCCAGGGTTGGCGCCTGGCCTGTCAGTGCCGCGTGGTCGAGGATTTGCGCGTGGCGGTATTCGATCCGCTGCACGATGGCATTGCCGCGCAGGTCTGCGCGGTGGACTGGTTTGGCGAAGTGCTGCGTCTTCGTCTGCGGCCGGAGCGGACGTTGCGTTACCAGGCCGGGCAGCATGTGGTGCTGTGGAACGGCTCGCTGGCGCGGCCTTACTCCGTGGCAAGCCTGCCCGGCGAAGATGACTTTCTTGAGTTTCATATCGACTGCCAACGGCCAGGCGCCTTTTGCGACAAGGCGCGCGTGCTGCAGGTCGGTGACGTGCTGCGCGTGGGGGAGATTCGAGGCGGAGCGTTGCATTACGACCCAGACTGGCAAGCGCGACCGCTCTGGTTGCTGGCAGCGGGTACGGGGCTGGCGCCATTGTGGGGCATCTTGCGCGAGGCGTTACGGCAGGGGCACCAAGGGGAAATCAGGGTGGTGCATGTCACGCGCGATGACCTTGGGCACTACCTGGCGGGTCCGTTGCGGGAAATGGAGGGTGTTCAGGCCGAGCTGGTACTGGCGGAGCATATGGAGGAGGCGCTGGCAGGGTTGCGGCCGTCATCGCGGCAGACCGTCGCGCTGGTGTGCGGGGCGCCGGGGAGCGTCGAGCGGTTCGCGCGGCGGTTGTTCATAGCCGGCGTGCCGAGGAATCAGGTGTTTGCCGACGTGTTCGTCGAGCATGCATGAGGCAGTTGCGACTGATCGCCAGTCAAGCCGGCTCCTGCAATCCTGTAGGAGCCGGCCTGCCGGCGATTGGGCCGGGGCTATCAGCCGACCAGCGGATCACCAACGTGCAGGATCTTCATGCCGTTGGTGCCACCGATGGTGTGGTAGCTGTCGCCCTTGGTCAGGATCACCCAGTCACCTTGCTCTACCAGGCCGCGCTTGAGCAGCTCGTCGACGGCCGCCTGGCTGACCTTGTCGGCTGGCAATGCCGCCGGGTCGAAGGCGATCGGGTAGACGCCGCGGAACATCGAGGCGCGAGCCTGGGTAGCGCGGTGTGGCGACAGGGCGAAGATCGGCACGTGCGAACGCAGACGCGACATGATCAGCGGGGTGTAGCCACTTTCGGTCAGCGCGATGATCGCCTTGACGCCTGGGAAGTGGTTGGCGGTGTACATGGCCGCCAGGGCGATGCTCTCGTCGCAGCGCTCGAACGTGGTGTGCAGGCGGTGGCTGGACTTCTGGCTGGTCGGGTGCTTCTCGGCGCCCAGGCAGATGCGGGCCATGGCCTGAACCGCTTCGATCGGGTAGGCACCGGCGGCGCTTTCGGCCGACAGCATCACCGCGTCGGTGTTGTCCAGCACGGCGTTGGCCACGTCCGACACTTCGGCACGGGTCGGCATCGGGTTCTGGATCATCGACTCCATCATCTGGGTCGCCACGATCACCGCCTTGTTGTTGCGGCGGGCGTGCTGGATGATCTTCTTCTGGATGGCGATCAGCTCGGCGTCGCCGATTTCCACGCCCAGGTCGCCACGGGCAACCATCACCGCGTCGGAAGCGGCGATCAGGCCGTCGAGGGTTTCATCGTCGGCCACTGCCTCGGCGCGCTCGATCTTGGCCACCAGCCAGGCGCTGCCACCCGCTTCGTCCCGTAGCTTGCGGGCGTATTCCATATCTTTGGCGTCGCGTGGGAAGGACACGGCCAGGTAGTCCAGGTCCATTTCCGCGGCCAGCTTGATGTCTGCCTTGTCTTTTTCGGTCAGGGCTGGAGCGGTAAGGCCGCCACCTTTGCGATTGATGCCTTTGTGGTCCGACAGCGGGCCACCGACGATCACCACGCAGTGCAGGGCGTCGGCAGTGGCGGTTTCGACCCGCATCACCACGCGACCGTCGTCGAGCAGCAGTTCGTCACCGACGCCGCAGTCCTTGACCAGATCGGGGTAATCGATACCGACGATGTCCTGGTTGCCTTCGGTCAGCGGGTGGGCGGTGGAGAAAGTGAATTTGTCACCGACTTTCAGTTCGATGCGCTTGTTGCTGAATTTGGCGATGCGGATCTTCGGACCCTGCAGGTCGCCCAGCAGTGCGACATGGCGGCCGTTCTTGGCGGCGATGTCACGGATCAGGCGGGCGCGCGCCTTGTGCTCGTCCGGGGTGCCGTGGGAGAAGTTCAGGCGTGCCACGTCCAGGCCGGCGAGGATCAGCTGTTCGATCACTTCCGGCGAATTGCTGGCGGGGCCAAGGGTGGCGACGATTTTGGTACGGCGGATGGTCATGCACAGACTCCTATAGTGAAGCGCAGCGAAAGGCTACTCCTGAATCTCGCTGTAGTCATTGTTCCGTTGCACTACCTGCAACCAAGGCAGGGTGGCATTTGAACGGGCGGGGTATCCTTGCAAAAGGGTGTGAAGATTTGCGTGCAAAGGCCGATAATCTGGCATCAAAGGAGATTCCCCATGCGAGCCCTGATCGTTTTAGCCCTGGCGGCCAGCACCGTCGGTTGCACCCGCTGGTCCATGGACCATCATTTGAACAATGCCTACCGTGCCTATGACCGTGGCGATTGCCAGCGGGTCATGCTCGAACTGTCGCAGGTTGACCGAACCAGCCGTGCCCGGCCGTTCATCCATCCCGAAGTGTCCCTGCTGCGCGGCCAGTGCCTGGAGCGCCAGAAGCTGTTCGTCGATGCGGCGCAGACCTACGAGTACCTGATCCAGCAGTATCCAGGCAACGAGTACGCCTATCGCGCTAAGGCACGCCTGCAAACGCTGGAGAAGACCGGTCATTATCGGGTGGGAGACACGGCAGTGGCGAACCCGGTCAACACCACTCCTTGGCGTTAACACCAACGTGTCAACTAATTCACGGGATTTGCCGCGAGTGTTGAGCTAACCTGTTAATTGGATGTAACAACCACTCGCCAGTCTCTTGCATTCCTGGCATCGGGTACGGACTGCAATAGCGATCATGTACAACCAACGCCATATCGAACGCCATCAGCTGCCTTGTGTGCTCAAGGTCTACAACCGCTTCACCGAGCAGCAGATCGGCTTTCTGGGTAATGCCTCGGAAGATGGCTTGATGTTGATCAGCCAGCTGCCGGTGCTGGTCGGCCCGGATTTCGAGTTGCAGCTGCGCCTGCCACTGGCCGGTGGCGGCTTGCAGTTCATCAACGTGACAGCCAGTTGCCTGTGGTGCCGTGAGGACCAGACCCCCGGCCACTACGATTCTGGTTTCATGCTCTTGCAAGCCCCCCGCGAGTACGACGATTTCGTCCGTTCATTGCGAGACTATTTCAGTTTTAACCCTGCCAACGCTTCCGCCTGAAGCTCGGTCCGCTAGAATCGGGACGACCTCGATACAGGACGACCCCGTGAGCTCCAGCATTTTCTGGCACGACTACGAAACCACCGGCATCAACCCACGCTGCGACCGACCGCTGCAGGTTGCCGGTGTGCGTACCGACCTCGATCTGAATGAGATCGAAGCGCCTATCAACCTCTATTGCCGCCCCTCCGACGACATCCTGCCGCACCCGGCCGCGTGCCTGGTAACCGGTATCACGCCCGAACAGTTGGCGACCCAGGGCCTGTGCGAAGCCGAATTCATGACCCGGGTTCACGAGCAGCTTGCGCGCCCGGGAACCTGTGGCGCGGGCTACAACACCTTGCGTTTCGATGACGAGGTCACGCGTTACAGCCTGTATCGCAACTTCTTCGACCCCTATGCCCGTGAGTGGCAGGGCGGTAACAGTCGTTGGGACCTGATCGACGTCGTGCGCACGGCTTACGCGCTACGCCCTGAGGGCATCGTCTGGCCCCAGCAGGAGGGCCGTACCAGCTTGCGCCTGGAGTTGCTCAGCCAGGCCAATGGCATTGTCCATGGGCATGCCCATGAAGCACTTTCCGACGTGCGGGCGACCATTGGGTTGGCCCGTCTGATTCGCCAGAAACAACCTAAGTTGTATGACTGGTTGTTCAACCTTCGCAGTAAGCACAAAGTGCTGGAACAGATTCGCTTGTTGCAGCCGCTGGTGCACATATCCGGACGTTTCTCGGCCGCGCGTCATTATCTGGGCGTGGTGTTGCCACTGGCCTGGCACCCGCGCAATCGCAATGCACTGATTGTGTGCGACCTGCATCAGGAAACCCTACCGTTATTAAGGGAAAGTGCCGAAGTCCTGCGAGCGCGCTTGTACACTCGGCATGAACATTTATCTGAGGGGCAACTACCGGTACCGCTGAAGTTGGTGCAAATCAACCGCTGCCCGGTAGTGGCTCCGCTATCGGTATTGCGCCCTGCAGATCAACAACGCCTTGGGCTGGACATGGCATTGTTGCAATCGCGCGGTGAGGCCTTGGCCACGCAACAGTCGGTTTGGCAAGACAAGCTTGAACACATCTATGGCACGGAAGATTTCACCCCCAGCGAAGACCCTGAACAGCAGTTGTATGACGGTTTCCTGGGAGAGCGTGACCGTCGTCTATGTGAACAAGTGCGTACCCTGGAACCAGCGCAATTAGGGCATGGCCACTGGATGTTCGATGACCCACGAATGCCTGAGTTGCTGTTCCGGTATCGTGCGCGAAACTTCCCCGAGACCTTGAACCCCCAGGAGCGTCAGCGCTGGTTCGCGTTCTGCCAGCAGCGTTTGAGCGACCCTTTGCACGGCGCCCCGAACACGCTGGCGGGCTTCGAGCAGGCCCGGCAGGGGGCTTGGGCCGATGCCGATGAAGCGGGGCGCAAGGTGCTGGACGCCTGGCAGGCCCATGCCGGGCAATTACAGGCACGGTTCGAATTGCACCCGTGAATGAGCCAACAAAAACGCCGGCATTAAGCCGGCGTTCGTGTTTGCAAAAGCGAGGAAACAGTGCGGACTATTAGTCCAGCAGAGTCGCCCAGCCTTCAACCACATCACCACCCCACTTGGCTTTCCATTCTTTCAGGGTCTTGTGGTTACCGCCTTTGGTTTCGATCACTTCACCGTTGTGCGGGTTTTTGTATTGCTTGACTTTGCGTGCACGCTTGGTGGTAGTGGTTTTAGCCACGGCGCGCGGGCCTTTGCTCAGTTTCGACTCTGGGTCGAGCAGGGCGATCACGTCGCGCAGCGACTTGGAGTATTCACCCATCAGTGCGCGCAGTTTGCCTTCGAACTCCAGTTCTTGTTTCAGCTTGTCATCCTGCGACAGGTTGGCCAGGCGGGCCTGAAGTTCCTTGATGGCTTCTTCGGTAGCGCGGTACTCGTTGATCAGGGACATGGAGTGTTCCTTAGTGCGTGTTCAGAAATGTGTGTGCCAATAATAGACAGGCGATACTCTCAAGTAAACATATAAATAAGCAATAAACTGTTAATTAGGTTGCGACAACATATTTCTTCGGTTAAGAAAAATTCACAAAACTCTCGATCCCGAGGTGGTAGTGCCAGGGACAGTGGCATAAGGCTGGCGCTGGCGGTGCGGGCGCACACGATCAATACTGCGTTTTTGCTGGTGTGCCGCTAGAATGAGCGCCTTTGCGAAGTTTTGGAGTCTTATTCATGCGCACCTATCGTCTGGTGATCGCCTGCCCCGACCGTGTAGGCATCGTGGCGAAAGTCAGTAATTTCCTGGCCTTGTACAACGGCTGGATCAACGAGGCCAGCCACCACTCCGACGAGCAAAGTGGCTGGTTCTTCATGCGCCATGAAATCCGTGCCGAGTCGCTGCCGTTCGGTATCGAAGCCTTCCGCGAGGCGTTCGCGCCCATCGCCGAAGAGTTCTCCATGACCTGGCGCATCACCGACTCTGCGCAGAAGAAGCGCGTGGTGTTGATGGCCAGCCGCGAATCCCATTGCCTGGCCGATCTGCTGCACCGCTGGCACACCGACGAGCTGGACTGTGAGATTCCTTGCGTGATTTCCAACCACAACGACCTGCGCAGCATGGTCGAGTGGCACGGGATCCCGTTCTTCCATGTGCCGGTGGACCCCAAGGACAAGGCCCCGGCCTTTGCCGAAGTGTCGCGCCTGGTTCAGGAGCATGCGGCCGACGTGGTGGTGCTGGCCCGCTACATGCAGATCCTGCCGCCGCAACTGTGCCAGGACTACGCTGAAAAAGTGATCAACATCCACCACAGCTTCCTGCCCTCGTTCGTTGGCGCCAAGCCTTACCACCAGGCTGCGCTGCGTGGCGTGAAGCTGATCGGCGCAACTTGCCACTACGTGACCGAAGAGCTCGATGCCGGCCCGATCATCGAACAGGACGTGGTCCGCGTGAGCCACGCCGACAGCATCGAAGATATGGTTCGCTTCGGCCGTGACGTCGAGAAGATGGTGTTGGCCCGTGGTCTGCGCTATCACTTGGAAGACCGTGTACTGGTCCACGGCAACAAAACGGTGGTCTTCGACTGATAGCGAGGTGGCCTGTGGCAGATCCGCGTGACAAGGCGGGTGCCTCGGCACCTGCGACCCTCGGCGAGGGCTGTCTGGCCCGCTTCGATCCCGAAGCGCTGAGCGACGACGACGGCACCGAGTTTTCCGGTGCCGCCGAACTCTGGCAGCAGCTCAATGCGCCTGACCCCGCCAGCGCGCCAGCAACGGACGCGCCAGCAGGCACACGAACACCGGCCCTCCGGCAAGCAGATAGAAGTAGTAAGTGACTGCCCGCCAGATCAGCACTGCCGCCGCTGCGGTCGAGCTGCCGACCAAGGGGGTCAGCAAGCTCGCCGACGTCAGTTCTGCGGCGCCTGCACCACCTGGCAGCAAGCTGAACTGACCGGCGCTCAGCGAAAGCATCTGCACCAGAAAGCTCGGTATCCACGAAAGCTCCACACCCAATCCCCGCAGTACCAGGAACAACACGCTGTAGCGTAGGCTCCAGTGCGCGCAGGTGAGGGTGAATACCAGCGCCAGCGTGCGTTTGGGCAGGCGCCAGGTTTGCGCCAGGGCATGGATGAAGTGCAGCAGCTTGCGAGCCCAGCGTTGTCGACGTTGCCGGGCAACGCCAAGGCGCCTTAGCAGCCGCCCGATGAACCGCATCACCCGGCGTCGGCAGCGTAGTAAACCAACCACCAGCGCCAGCGCCACGCACAGCAGCGACGCGCTGCCCAGCAGCATGCTTTCCTGGCTTTGCCCGAGGCTGTGAAACGCGGCATAGCCGGCGATAGCCAGCAGGGCACAGAAGAAAAACACCAAGTCGTTCAGTTGGTCCATGGCAAACACCGCCCCGCTGCGCGCTGGGCCGATGCGATCATGGGCCAGCAGCGCCATCAAGGTCAGCGGTCCGCCGCTACCCCCCGGGGTGGTGCAGATTGCGAACTCGGTGGCCATCACCACGCCCAGGCTGCGTACCCGGCTAATCTTCTGCGCCTGCTGGCCGAGCAGCAGGCGCAGGCGAACGGCGTTGATGACCCAGCACAGCATGATCATCCCCAGCAGCGACATCATCAGTGTCGGTGCGAAGGCGCGTAGCCTGGGTAGCAGTTCGCTGCCGCCCAGCAGCGTCGGCACCAACACCGCCAAGAGCAAGGCCAGGACCAGCCAGCCCAGGCGGCTCATGCGATCACCTGGCGCTCCAGCCAGCTTGACTTGGTCAAGGGCTCGCGGCCTTCTGCCAGTAGGGTCTGGAGGGTGCGCAACCAGTACTGTCGTGAGTCGCGATGACGCATGTCCACCGGGTGCAGCCCCAGGCGCAGTGTCTCTGCCTCGCGCCAACGTCGGCATTGCCAGTCACAGAGCAGCCGAGACAGTCCCCGACGCCAGGCACTGCGGGCGCTCCATACCAAACCTGGGGCTGGGATGGCGGTGAACTCGGGCAGGCGGTACAGGTGCTGGGCTGTGCTGGTGTAGCGCAAGGGCAGATGGCGCAGCGCCTGTCGGGTGCCTTCGCTCATCAACCAGGCCGGTGCGACGAAGCCTGCTACCGGCCAGCCTTGCCGCTCGAATAGCGCCAGGCCGCTTTCCAGGCGTTGCAGGGCTTGCTGGCGGTCCAGCCGGTAGAATTCGCCTTCATGGGTCAAGACACGGCGCATGAAGTATTCGCCAGGGCTGCGTGGTGGCGGCTCGTCATCGGCATGGTAGAAGCCATGCAAGGCAAGTTCGTCTCCCCGCGCCAAACGGTGTTCGAGCATGCGGCAGAAGGTGGGCGAGCGTGACAGCAGGTTGCGGTGATGGAAGTCCGGCACCACCAACCAGGTCATCGGCACATTGCCCAGTTGGTCGACGGCCTCGACGAACGGCTGGTAGTCGGGCCAGGTTTCGGGCGCGATGTCGTGCAGCACCAGCATCAGGCTGCGCGGCTTGCCGCTGTTTTCAACCATGGGCACGTACCTGCGGTGCGTGGCCGAGCACGGCCTGATAGTGCCCCAGCAAGCCGCTTACCACGCTGTCCCACGAGTAGTGTTGCTCTGCCTGGCAACGGGCTTGGACGCCTAGGTCGTGAATGCCTTCTTCGAACACCTCACGCACGGCGGTGGCCATGGCCTGGCCATCGTTGGGGCGGCACAGGCGCCCGCACCGGTCGTTGATGATCTCGCTGAACGCCCCGGCCCGCACCGCGACCACCGGGGTTGCGCTGGCCATCGCTTCGAGGATGACCAGGCCGAAGGTTTCCTGGTCGCCTGCGTGAACCAGCAGGTCGGCACTGGCCATCAGCCTGGCGACCTCATCGGGTGGGCAGAATCGATCGATCACGGTGACGTTGGCTGGCACATTGGCTGGCATGTTCGAGCCAACCAGCAACAGGTGATACGGTCGGCCCAGGCGCTCTATGCAGTCAAGCAGAACGGGCAGGTTCTTTTCCCGCGAACCGCGACCTGCGTAGATCAGCAGGCGGCTGGTGTCGGGAATCCCCAGTCTGGCTTTCAGATGCGGATCACGGTGCCCAGGGTGGAAGGTCGACAGGTCGACGCCCAGAGGCTGTACATGAACTTGTTTAACCCCCAGGCGGCGCAGTTTGTCGGCCATGACTTGGCTGGGAGCCAGCACCCGGTCGAAGTTGCCATACAGCTTGCTGACATAGGCTTCGACATTGGGGGTGAACCAGTTGCCCATCCGATTGCTGACCAGCAAGGGGAGATCGGAATGATAGAAACCGATCACCGGCACGTTGAGCTTGCGCCGCGCTTCCAGGGCTGCCCAGGCGGTCAGGTAGGGGTCGCCCACCTCGATCAGGTCGGGCTTGAGGCGGCGAAGCACGTTGCACCAAGGGGCCAGGCGCACCGGGAAGCGGTAGCCGTTGCCAAACGGCAGGGGAGGAGCGGGCACCTGATAGATGCCGTTGTCGTGGCTGGCGCTGGCGCCGGGGATCAAGAGACTGTGGCGCACGCCTGCAATGGCGTCGAGTCGATGGTGTTTGGCATCAAGATAGGTACGTACGCCGCCGCTGGCCGGGGCGTAGAACATGGTGATGTCAGCAATGTGCACGATCAGCATCCCTCCGGGATCGTCTTCGGGTCTGTCATCCGGCTGCAACGGGCCGGCGATGACGCGCCTAAAGGTTGACCTTCCTGAAGAATAGTTTGTTCGATCGGGGTAGGGGGCTTGGCGGGATAGCTTCGAACGACAGGAGCAGGCAGGCGGACTGCCTGCTCCTGTGGCGTGCGGTCAGATGCGGAACGTGCCGACCAGATGCTTGAGGCGGCTCGCTTGCTGCTCCAGGTCAGAGCATGCACGCAGGGTGGCCTGGAGGTTTTCGACGCCTTCCTGGTTGAGCATGTTGATTTCGTTGATGTCCATGTTGATCGAATCGACCACGGCGGTCTGTTCCTCGGTGGCAGTGGCCACCGACTGGTTCATGCCGTCGATCTCGCTGATGCGCACGGTCACGCTGTCCAGACGCTCGCCGGCCTGGTTGGCGATCTCCATGCTGTCCTGGCTGTGGCGCTGGCTTTGGCCCATGGTCTCCACCGATTCGCGGGCACCGATCTGCAGTTCCTCGATCATGGTCTGGACCTGCTGCGCCGATTCCTGCGTGCGGTGGGCCAGGTTGCGCACTTCATCGGCTACCACGGCAAAGCCTCGGCCAGCCTCGCCGGCGCGGGCAGCCTCGATCGCGGCGTTGAGTGCCAGCAGGTTGGTCTGCTGGGAGATACTGGTGATGACTTCGAGAATCTGGCCGATGTTGACGGTCTTGCTGTTGAGGGTCTCGATGTGCGCGCTGGAGCTGACGATCAGGTCGGACAGGCGGTTCATCGCCTCGATGTTGCGCTCCACTACTTGCTGGCCTTCCTCGGCCAGCAGGCGAGCCGAGCTGGCGTGTTGCGAGGCTTGGGCCGCATTGCCAGCGATCTCCTGGGCGGCAGCACCCAGTTCGTTGATGGCGGCGGCGACGCTGTTGGTGCGGTTGGACTGTTCGTCGGAGTTGGCCATCGACGAGTTCGATGCGCTGATGACCCGAAGGGCTACTTCATTGACCTGCTCGGTGGCCGAGGACACTTCGCGGATCGAGCTGTGGATACGCTCGACGAAGCGGTTGAAGGCGGTACCCAGAATACCGAACTCGTCGTGGCTGTGGATTTTCAGCCGCTTGGTCAGGTCGCCTTCGCCTTCGGCGATGTCTTCCATCGCTCGGGTCATGGTGTGCAGCGGCTGCATGAGTGCGCGGATCAGCAGGCCGAGCAGACCGATGATGATCACCACGGCAACGACCGTGGCGATGACCGCCGAGGTGCGGAAAGTGCTCAGCATGGCGAAGGCTTTTTGCTTGTCCACCGACAGGCCGATGTACCAGTTGGCCGATGGCAGGCCTTTGATCGGCGTGAAGGTCAGCAAGCGCGCCTGACCGTCGGTATCGACTTCGGTCAGTTCACCGGACAGCTTGGGGGTCTTTTGCGGGAACAGGTCCGACAGCGACTTCATCACCAGCTCTTTGTCCGGGTGAACCAGGATCTTGCCTTGATCGTTGACCAGGAAGGCATAACCCATGCCGCCGAAGTTCAGCGAGTTGACGATCCGTACCAGGCCGTCGAGGTCCAGGTCGCCGCCGACCACGCCGACGGAGCCGGAAACCTTGTTGATGATGCCGATGACCATCTTGTTGGTGGCCATGTCGATGTACGGTTCGGTAAGCGTCACGCCGGAGGCGTTCATGCCGTCCTTATACCAAGGGCGGGTACGTGGATCGTAGCCATCGGGCATCTTGGTGTTGGGGCGGACACTGAAACCACCATCGACCTTGCCCAGGTACACGGTCAGGAAGCTGGAGGTCAGGGCATTCTGGCCCATCAAGGTCTCAGCCTTGGCGGGTTCCTGGGCAATGTTCTGTGCCAGATTCTCCACCAGTTTTATGCGACCTTCGAACAGGTTGCGAATGTTGGTCGAAGTGGATTCGCCCATTTCAGCCAGATAATTCTCCAGATTTTCCCGGATCGCATTACGCTGGAGGTAATCGTTGTAGAGGGTGAACAAACTGAAGGCGAGTATCACGATCAGTGAGGCTGCCAATAGGATCTTATGGCTGAAACGAAGGCTTTTGTTCATGGCGTAATCGGTTCCGCTAAGGTTTTTATCGGGCGTTCGCACGAATACAGCAGTCAAACAGTGCAACATCCCGGAAAGTCCTTTTTCGGTTGTTCCTGCTTTGAAGGCGAATATCACATGGGTGTATCGGCCGATTCAGGGTGAAGCTTGAGTAGAGGAAGAGAGAACATGTCGGATTCTTCGCAATTAGTTGTCGGCGCAGGTTTGGATGGCCAGCCCGTCACCCAAGCCATGCGCCTGGCCAACCGTCATGGTTTGGTCGCCGGGGCCACGGGGACGGGTAAAACCGTCACACTTCAGCACCTTGCGGAAGCTTTCAGCGATGCGGGGGTGGCGGTATTCGCGGCCGATGTCAAAGGTGACCTGTGTGGCCTGGGGGCGATGGGGGCCCCGCAAGGCAAGGTAGCCGAGCGGATTGCCGGCATGCCCTGGTTGGGACACACGCCACAGGCTTATCCGACCAGCCTCTGGGATATCGCTGGCCAGTCCGGTCACCCGCTGCGTACCACCCTCAGCGAAATGGGGCCGCTGTTGCTGGGCAACTTGCTTGAACTGACCGACAGCCAACAGGCCGCGCTGTATGCCGCGTTCAAGGTGGCGGACCGCGAAGGCCTGTTGCTGCTGGATCTGAAGGACCTCAAGGCTCTGCTAGGGCATTTGAAGGACAACCCACAATTGCTCGGCGAAGACAGCGCTCTGATGACTGGCGCCTCGACCCAGGCACTGTTGCGTCGGCTGGCCACCTTGGAGCAGCAAGGCGCCGAGGCCCTGTTCGGCGAGCCAGCCTTGCAGCTCGAAGATCTGCTGCGCCCTGACCACGACGGGCGTGGGCGCATTCACCTGCTCGATGCCAGCCGCCTGGTGCATGAGGCGCCGAAGGTGTATGCGACCTTCCTGCTATGGCTGCTGGCTGAGCTGTTCGAGCAACTGCCGGAGCGTGGGGATGCCGACAAGCCTGTGCTGGCGCTGTTCTTCGATGAAGCCCACTTGTTGTTCAACGATACGCCCAAGGCTTTGCAGGACCGGCTGGAGCAGGTGGTGCGGCTGATCCGCTCAAAAGGAGTGGGGGTTTATTTCGTCACTCAGTCACCGGGCGATCTGCCGGATGCCGTGCTGGCTCAACTGGGATTGCGCATCCAGCATGGTCTGCGGGCATTCACCGCCAAGGAGCAGAAGTCGCTACGGGCGGTGGCTGATGGTTTTCGGCCGAATCCTGCGTTCGATACCTTGGCTGTGCTGACCGAGCTGGGTATCGGCGAGGCCTTGGTGGGAACACTGGAGGAGAAGGGCACGCCAGCGATGGTCCAGCGCGTGCTGATCGCCCCGCCGCAGTCGCGGATCGGGCCGCTCACGGCAGCCGAGCGAAGTGCCTTGATCGCCGGCTCACCGTTGCTAGGACGCTATGACAAGCCGGTCGACCGCGAGTCGGCGTACGAGATGTTGAGTCAACGCAAAGGTGAGCCGGTGGAGCCTGCGCCGGTGCCCAAGGTGGATGAAGACAGTTTTGCCGACAAGGCCGGGGAGTTCTTGCAGAGTGCGGCAGGGCAGGCAATCAAGTCGGCGGTGCGGCAAGCGGCCAACCAGTTGGGGCGCCAGCTGGTGCGGGGGTTGATGGGGTCGTTGTTGGGAGGCAGGAAGCGGTAGTGAACCTGCGCCGACCCTTGCGCGGGTAATCCCGCTCTTACTAAGCAGGGGCGGAGAGCAGATATGAAAAGGGCGCCCGAAGGCGCCCCTTTCACATGTGCGGTATCACTTAGCCAATGGCTTTCGACGCCAGCCAGAACAGGCCGGCCGCGAGGCCCATCGAGGCCGGCAGGGTCAGGACCCAGGCCAGCAGGATGGTTTTCACGGTACCGCCTTGCAGGCCGCTCTTGTTGGCAACCATGGTACCGGCGACGCCGGATGACAGGACGTGGGTGGTCGACACCGGCAGGCTGAACACGTTGGCCATACCAATGGCGCAGGCTGCGGTGATCTGTGCCGACATGCCTTGGGCGTAGGTCATGCCCTGTTTGCCGATTTTCTCGCCAACGGTCAGTACCACGCGTTTCCAGCCGACCATGGTGCCCAGGCCCAATGCCAGCGCAACGGCAACGATCACCCAGAACGGAGCGTACTCGGTGGTGGCGGTGAGGTCCTTGCGCAGTTTTTCCAGGTCGGCCTTCTCACGGGCTTCCAGGCCTGGCAGCTTGCCGACCTTCTTGGCCGTGTCATCCAGGCAGAGCAGGTAGCGACGTACTTCCACGCGTTTTTCCGCGCTCAGGTCGCGGTAGTCGGTCACGCCTTGCAGCGAGGTCTGCAGTGCCGCGATGGTGGGTTCGGTCTGCTGGGGGTTGCAGCTGAACTGTTCCGGCAGGTCGCTGGCCTTGGCCTTGCCCAGCGCCAGGAATTCGCCCAGGGTCGCGGCGTTGCGCTGGTAGAACTGGCTCATGTGCAGGGTGGCGTCGCGGGTACGCTCGATCTGGTAGGTCGTGCTGTTCAGGTCGAGGACGAATTTGGCCGGGACGATACCGATCAGGACCAGCATGATCAGGCCAATGCCTTTCTGGCCGTCGTTGGAACCGTGCACGAAGCTCACGCCCATGGCCGAAATAACCAGCACCAGGCGGTTCCAGAAGGGGGGGTGTTTCTTGTCGTCGAGCTTGCGACGCTGCTCGGGCGTCTTGTGCATCTTCGACAGCGGGCGCCACCATTTCAGTCCGATCAGGACCAGGGCTGCCACGGCGAAGCCCGCCATGGGCGAGACCACCAGGGACATGGCGATGTCGATCGCCTTCTGCCAGTTGACGCCGTCACCCAGCGGAATGTCGTTGATCAAGGCATTGGCCAGGCCCACACCGAGGATCGAGCCGATCAGCGTGTGCGAGCTGGAGGCGGGGATGCCGAAATACCAGGTGCCGAGGTTCCAGGTGATGGCCGCAGCCAACAGCGAGAAAACCATGGCCAGGCCATGCCCGGTGTTCACATTGATCAGCAATTCGACTGGCAGCAGGTGCACGATGGCATAGGCCACCCCGACTCCGCCGAGCAAAACGCCGAGGAAGTTGAACACGCCGGAGAAGAATACGGCGAGGTGCGGCGGCATGGCTTTGGTATAGATGACGGTGGCTACCGCGTTGGCGGTGTCATGAAAGCCATTGATGAACTCGAATGCGAGCACGAATGTCAGCGCGAGCAGCAAGCTCACCAACACCCAGGCATCCAGTCCGCTGAATAAATCGATCATGAAGGTTGTCTGGCGGTCAAAGGGGGCGCGATTATGCCAGAAAACCTTGGCAATCGATGCACCTGCTGCTGACCGATGGCAGTCATTCTCGACCTGGGTTCGGACGCCGAAGCCGTATTCCAGGCAGATTAATGGCGCCTAAAAGTCGTGAAAACCCTGTAATTTCGGCAAATTATCAAAAAAAGCAGTGCGGCCTCCCGGTTCAAACGGTCGTATGAAATTTGTGTAATTCCATTTCATCCCCGATCTCCCGGTAAAGATCGCCCGCGCCCTGGCCTTTCAGCCTGCGGCGCGGATGCCAAGGATCGGACGCTCAGGATTTCTCGCTGCGCAGTTCCTTTTCCATCTTTTCCAGTTCATGGCTGAAGGCTTGGTCTTGCACGGTGGCTCGTTTACGCCAGGGTTTGCGTTCCGGATCCGGTTGGGCGGCGTAGGTTGTAACTTCCCCGCCGTAAACTTCCTTGTAACGTTCAGCCTGGCGCTCGAGTTCCGCGCGCAGTTCATCTTTCGTCACAGTAATACCTGAATGAGTTGGTTACCTGTTTGTTGTTTGCCAGGTGCGTTGCGTCCACGCGGGTATCGCCTGTCGACGCTCTGGGTATTCGCCGAAAGCGCATGGAACAGCGGAAGGCGTGAATCAGCAGCCTGAGTGCTGGCGATTGGATAAGCATGACCCCGGTGAAGTCCATGACCGCGTCTCGATCCGGGCCAGCAGAATCGATTATAGCAACCGTTAATTCGTCGAACAGGGTTATTTACCCAATACTGACATCGCCTACGCAAGTTGTTGTCGCGTTCGCCACGAAGTGCCGGGGTTCGATGTTGGAACAACAGAAGCGGAAGTCGGTGTTGCAAGAGGATAATGAAAAACGGCCTCGCGCGAGGCGAGGCCGTTGCCTGGGGACTTCTACGGTGGGTACCTGACCAGTCTCTCCAAAGAAGCCACATGTGGCAGGAGAAAGGTATAAGCAAAAGTGTCAGCGGTCAATTGCGATTATCGGCCGTTCGTTCGATAATCGCACGAGCGAGCGATTTTTTTAGAGGTGTGCGATGAGCGATGAAACCCTGGTCAATGAGTCTGCCCACGCAGAGCCGGTGCGTGGTGCCGCTCCCTCGTTGGCACCACCGATCGTGGCTTCACCGGCCAAGCGGATCCAGGCGTTCACGGGCGACCCTGACTTCATGACCTCACTGGCGCGGGGACTTGCAGTGATCCAGGCGTTCCAGGAGCGCAAGCGCCACCTGACCATCGCCCAGATCAGCCACCGTACCGAGATTCCACGGGCTGCCGTTCGGCGTTGCCTGCATACCTTGATCAAGCTGGGGTATGCGACCACCGACGGGCGCACGTATTCATTGCTGCCCAAAGTGCTCACCCTTGGGCATGCCTACCTGTCTTCGACGCCGCTGGCCGTTTCGGCGCAGCCTTATCTGGACCGCATCAGTGACCAACTGCATGAGGCGGCCAACATGGCCACGCTCGAAGGTGACGACATTCTTTATATCGCGCGTTCGGCAACGGTCGAGCGGCTGATCTCGGTCGATCTGTCGGTAGGTGGGCGGTTGCCGGCCTATTGCACGTCGATGGGCCGCATCCTGCTGGCTGCGCTGGACGACGCCAGCCTCAGGGAGTACCTGGAACGGGCGGACCTCAAGGCGCGTACCAGTCGCACATTGCATGACCCCGATTCATTGTTCGCCTGCATCCAGCAAGTGCGTGCCCAGGGCTGGTGTGTGGTGGATCAGGAGCTGGAACAAGGGCTGCGATCGATTGCAGTACCCATCTATGACGCATCGGGTCAGGTGCTGGCTGCCTTGAATGTCAGCACCCACGTGGGCCGCGTCAGTCGCAGCGAGCTGGAGCAGCGGTTCCTGCCGATTCTGTTGGCCGCCAGCCAAGACCTGTGCCACCAGCTTTTTGGCTGAGGCGAGGCGTGGCAGCGTTTCCTGTTCGATAAACGCACAGTGTCGTTGCTGGTCAATTGCGCAGTCCCAAGGCGCTGATTAATGTCTCTCGCAACGGTCGGCTTTGCCGACCGAACAAAAACAACACGAGAGATACCTTGATCATGAACACTGTCGCTTCGCTGCTGCGGCCGCACCCGCACGCAGTGCCCTCGTATCCAGGCTGATTCCAGCCGCACTCCACCGACTTTCGAATACGTTGCTCGTGCCTCGCGTGCAGTGGTTTGTCCGTGCCCATCATTCTGGATAACAACAATGAATCAACCGCAATCTGTCGGGAACAGCCTCGACGTCCAGTCGTTCATCAATGAACAGCCTCTGTCCCGCTTTCAGTGGCGGGTGGTGATCCTCTGCTTCCTTATTGTCTTCCTTGACGGCCTGGATACAGCCGCCATGGGTTTCATCGCGCCGGCCTTGTCCCAGGAGTGGGGCATCGACCGCGCCAGCCTTGGCCCGGTGATGAGTGCGGCGCTTATCGGCATGGTGTTCGGGGCCCTCGGCTCGGGGCCTTTGGCTGACCGCTTCGGTCGTAAAGGTGTACTGGTGGGGGCCGTGCTGGTGTTCGGCGGCTTCAGCCTGGCTTCGGCCTACGCCACCAATGTCGATCAGTTGCTGGTGCTGCGCTTCCTGACCGGCCTGGGTCTGGGGGCAGGCATGCCCAACGCCACCACCTTGCTGTCCGAGTACACCCCCGAGCGCCTGAAGTCGCTGCTGGTGACCAGCATGTTCTGTGGCTTCAACCTGGGCATGGCGGGTGGTGGTTTCATTTCCGCCAAGATGATCCCGGCCTACGGCTGGCACAGTCTGCTGGTGGTGGGTGGTGTGCTGCCTCTGCTGCTGGCCTTGGTGCTGATGATCTGGCTGCCGGAGTCGGCGCGTTTTCTGGTGGTGCGTAACCGGGGCACCGACAAAGTGCGCAAGACCCTGGCACCGATCGCCCCTGCGGTGATCGCTCAGGCGGCCAGCTTCAGTGTGCCCGAACAAAAAGCGGTAGCTGCTCGCAACGTGTTTGCAGTGATCTTCTCCGGTACCTATGGCGTCGGCACTTTGCTGCTGTGGCTGACCTATTTCATGGGCCTGGTGATCGTGTACCTGCTGACCAGCTGGCTGCCCACACTGATGCGTGACAGCGGTGCCAGCATGGAACAGGCGGCCTTCATTGGTGCTTTGTTCCAGTTCGGCGGCGTGCTCAGTGCGGTCGGGGTGGGTTGGGCCATGGACCGCTTCAACCCGCACAAGGTCATTGGCATCTTCTACCTGCTGGCCGGCGTGTTTGCCTACGCAGTGGGGCAGAGCCTGGGCAACATTACCTTGCTGGCCACACTGGTGCTGATCGCAGGTATGTGCGTGAACGGTGCGCAGTCGGCGATGCCCTCGCTGGCGGCGCGCTTCTACCCGACCCAAGGCCGTGCCACCGGGGTTTCGTGGATGCTGGGCATCGGCCGTTTCGGCGCGATTCTGGGTGCCTGGAGCGGTGCGACCCTGCTGGGCCTGGGCTGGAGCTTCGAGCAGGTACTGACTGCCTTGCTGGTGCCCGCAGCGCTGGCGACGGTGGGTGTAATCGTCAAAGGGTGGGTGAGCCACGCGGACGCGACCTGATCCTGGCCGGCAAGCGGGTGTCTGCGGGGCGTTGCAAGCCCCGCGTGAGCCCGGCTTGCTGGCGATGAGGTCTTGAGAGACAGAAGGTTAGCCTGGCAACAAATTGTTCGATAACCGCACAAATAGTCGATTATCGGATTGTGGCCACCCACCAGTCTCCTTAATCTGAGTTCAACGTAGCACCCTGACCAGGAGTCTCCCCATGGCTGCAATCCTCCCGCTTCACGAAGCTGTGAAGCAGTTCATTCAAGACGGCGATACCGTCGCGCTCGAAGGCTTCACCCACCTGATCCCGACCGCCGCTGGCCACGAGATCATCCGTCAGGGCAAGCGCGACCTTACCCTCGTGCGCATGACCCCGGACCTGATCTACGACCAGCTGATCGGCGCCGGCTGCGCCAAGAAGATCATCTTCTCGTGGGGCGGCAACCCAGGTGTCGGTTCGCTGCACCGTCTGCGTGACGCGGTCGAGAAGCAGTGGCCGCACGCGATCGAAATCGAAGAGCACAGCCACGCCGACCTCGCCAACGCTTACGTCGCTGGTGCTTCCGGCCTGCCATTCGCGGTGCTGCGTGCCTACGCCGGTTCCGACCTGCCGAAGGTCAACCCGCTGATCAAGAGCGTTACCTGCCCGTTCACCGGCGAAGTCCTCGCCGCGGTACCGTCGGTGCGTCCGGACGTCACCGTGATTCACGCGCAGAAGGCCGACCGTAAAGGTAACGTGTTGCTGTGGGGCATCCTCGGCGTCCAGAAAGAAGCCGCCCTGGCCGCCAAGCGTTGCATCGTCACCGTCGAAGAAATCGTCGATGACCTGCAGGCACCGATGAACGCCTGTGTCCTGCCGACTTGGGCGCTGAGCGCAGTCTGCCTGGTACCGGGTGGCGCACACCCGTCCTATGCCCATGGTTACTACGAGCGTGACAACCGCTTCTACCAGGATTGGGACCCGATTGCGCGCAACCGCGAGTCGTTCAGCGCCTGGATCGACACTTATATCCGTGGCACCGCTGACTTCAACGAATACAAGGCCAAGCTGGCCAGCTCCTCGGAGGCTGCACAATGAGCTACTCCACCTCTGAAATGATGACCGTCGCCGCTGCCCGTCGCCTGCGCAACGGCGCTGTCTGCTTCGTCGGCATTGGCCTGCCATCCAAGGCTGCCAACCTGGCTCGGCTGACCTCCTCGCCAGACGTGGTGCTGATCTACGAGTCTGGCCCGATCGGTGCCAAACCGAGCGTACTGCCGCTGTCGATCGGTGACGGCGAGCTGGCCGAAACCGCCGATACCGTGGTGCCGACCGGCGAGATCTTCCGCTACTGGCTGCAGGGTGGTCGTATCGACGTGGGCTTCCTCGGTGCCGCCCAGGTGGACCGCTTCGGCAACATCAACACCACCGTGGTGGGTGACTACCATGCACCCAAGACCCGTCTGCCGGGTGCGGGTGGCGCGCCGGAAATTGCAGGTTCCGCCAAGCAAGTACTGATCATCCTCAAGCAGTCGACCCGTGCCTTCGTCGACAAGCTGGACTTCATCACCTCGGTCGGTCACGGCGAGGGTGGCGATTCGCGCAAGCGCCTGGGCCTGCCAGGTGACGGCCCTGTCGGGATCATCACCGACCTGTGCATCATGGAGCCTGAAGCTGGCACCAACGAGTTCGTGGTCACCTCGATTCACCCTGGCGTCACCCGCGAGCAGATCGTTGCCGCCACCGGCTGGGCGATCCGTTTCGCCGACGATGTGCAGACCACCAGCGCACCGACCGAAGTCGAACTGACCGCTCTGCGCGACCTTGAAGCCCGTACCGCCGTGGCCCATGGCCAGGTGGCAGGAGAAGCCTGATGCGTGACGTATTCATCTGTGACGCCATCCGCACCCCGATCGGCCGCTTCGGCGGTGCCCTGGCCGGTGTGCGTGCCGACGACCTCGCCGCAGTGCCGCTCAAGGCGCTGATCGAGCGCAACCCGTCGGTACAGTGGGACCAGGTCGATGAGGTGTTCTTCGGCTGCGCCAACCAGGCTGGCGAAGACAACCGCAACGTGGCGCGCATGGCGCTGCTGCTCGCGGGCCTGCCCGAGAGCATTCCCGGCGTCACCCTCAACCGTCTGTGTGCTTCGGGCATGGACGCTATCGGCACCGCCTTCCGCGCCATCGCCAGCGGCGAAATGGAGCTGGCTATTGCTGGCGGCGTCGAGTCGATGTCGCGTGCCCCGTTCGTCATGGGTAAGGCCGAGAGCGCTTACTCGCGCAACATGAAGCTCGAAGACACCACCATCGGCTGGCGTTTCATCAACCCGCTGATGAAGAGCCAGTACGGCGTGGACTCGATGCCCGAGACCGCCGACAACGTCGCCGACGACTACCAGGTATCGCGTGCCGACCAGGATGCGTTTGCCTTGCGTAGCCAGCAGAAGGCCGCAGCGGCCCAGGCTGCCGGCTTCTTCGCCGAGGAAATCGTCCCCGTCCGCATCACCCACAAGAAGGGTGAGACCCTGGTCGAGCAGGATGAACATCTGCGTCCGGAGACCACTTTGGAAGCGCTGACCAAGCTCAAACCGGTCAATGGCCCGGACAAGACCGTCACCGCTGGCAACGCGTCGGGTGTCAACGACGGCGCCGCAGCCCTGATCCTGGCGTCGGCCGAGGCAGTGAAGAAACATAGCCTGACCCCACGTGCTCGAGTGCTCGGCATGGCCAGCGCCGGTGTGGCGCCCCGTGTCATGGGCATTGGCCCGGTACCGGCAGTGCGCAAGCTCACCGAGCGTCTGGGTGTGGCGGTTGGCGACTTCGATGTCATCGAGCTCAATGAAGCGTTCGCCAGCCAAGGCCTGGCGGTGCTGCGCGAGCTGGGTGTGGCCGATGACGCGCCGCAGGTCAACCCCAATGGCGGCGCCATCGCCCTGGGCCACCCGCTGGGCATGAGTGGTGCGCGTCTGGTCCTGACTGCGCTTCACCAGTTGGAGAAGAGCGGTGGGCGTAAAGGCCTGGCGACCATGTGCGTGGGTGTAGGCCAAGGTCTCGCCCTGGCCATCGAACGGGTCTGACCCGTACCGGCGCTATTGCCGGCAAGTCGGCTCCTGCAGGGAACCACGCAATCCTTGTGGGTGCCGGCCTGCCGGCAATAGGGCCGGTAGCTACGACACAAGGCCAATTGCCAGCCTCCGTGCGGAACGAGTGTGTTACTAGGTATGTCTAGAATACCTATGACCCTCCAGGAGTAAACACACCATGACCTCAGCCTATTACACCGGCGAAGAGCGCAGTAAACGCATCTTTGCCATTGTCGGTGCCTCTTCGGGCAACCTGGTGGAGTGGTTCGACTTTTACGTCTACGCCTTCTGCGCGATCTACTTCGCGCCGGCTTTCTTTCCCTCCGATGACCCCACCGTGCAGCTGCTGAACACCGCTGGCGTGTTCGCTGCCGGCTTTTTGATGCGGCCCATCGGTGGCTGGATCTTCGGCCGCCTGGCCGATCGTCATGGCCGCAAGAACTCCCTGATGATTTCGGTGCTGATGATGTGCGCCGGTTCGTTGATGATCGCCTGCCTGCCCACATACGCCAGCATCGGCACCTGGGCGCCGGCGCTGCTGTTGCTCGCGCGCCTGATCCAGGGCCTGTCGGTGGGTGGCGAATACGGCACCACTGCCACCTACATGAGTGAAGTGGCGCTACGAGGCCAGCGTGGTTTCTTCGCCTCGTTCCAATACGTAACGCTGATTGGTGGCCAACTGCTGGCGGTGCTGGTAGTGGTCATCCTGCAGCAACTGCTGAGCGAGGATGAACTGCGTGCGTGGGGCTGGCGCATTCCGTTCGTGGTCGGTGCCATTGCCGCCCTGGTCTCGCTGATGTTGCGCCGTTCGCTGGAGGAAACCAGCAGCGCCGAAACCCGCAAGGACAAAGACGCCGGTACCATCGCTGGGTTGTTCCGCAACCACACCGCAGCGTTCATCACCGTGCTGGGCTACACCGCCGGTGGTTCGCTGATCTTCTATACCTTCACCACGTACATGCAGAAATACCTGGTCAACACGGCGGGGATGAACGCCAAGAGCGCAAGCTTCGTGATGACCGGCGCGTTGTTCCTGTTCATGATCCTACAGCCGTTCTTCGGCATGCTCTCCGACCGAATCGGTCGACGTAACTCGATGCTGCTGTTCGGCGCTTTGGGCACCCTGTTCACCGTCCCGCTGCTGATGGCGCTCAAGACCGTGACCAGCCCGTTCGTGGCCTTCGTGCTGGTGACGCTGGCCCTGTGCATCGTCAGTTTCTACACCTCGATCAGCGGCCTGGTGAAGGCCGAAATGTTCCCGCCGCAGGTGCGTGCGCTGGGTGTGGGCCTGGCCTATGCGGTGGCCAACGCCATGTTCGGCGGTTCCGCCGAATACGTTGCCCTGGGCTTGAAAACCATGGGCATGGAGAACACCTTCTACTGGTACGTGACGGCCATGATGGCAGTTGCCTTCCTGTTCAGCCTACGACTGCCGAAGCAGGCAGCGTACCTGCATCACGATCATTAAGGACGTTGCATGAGCAATCTGCTGTTCGACGCTTATTTCACCGCACCGGCCATGCGTGAGATTTTCTCCGACCGTGGCCGGCTGCAGGGCATGCTCGATTTCGAAGCCGCCTTGGCCCGTGCCGAAGCCAGCGCCGGGCTGGTACCGCACAGTGCGGTGGCCGCCATCGAGGCGGCCTGCCACGCCGAGCGCTACGATGCCCGCGCCTTGGCCGATGCCATCGCCACTGCCGGCAACTCGGCTATCCCCTTGGTGAAGGCGTTGGGCAAGGTCATCGCCAGTGGTGTGCCTGAAGCCGAGCGCTATGTGCACCTGGGCGCCACCAGCCAGGATGCCATGGACACGGGTTTGGTCCTGCAACTTCGCGATGCGCTCGACATGATCGAAGCGGACCTCGGCAAGCTTGCCGAGACCCTGGCGCACCAGGCTTTGCAGCACGCCGACACCCCGCTGGTGGGCCGCACCTGGCTGCAGCACGCCACGCCGGTGACCCTGGGCATGAAGCTGGCCGGCGTACTCGGTGCTCTGACCCGTCACCGCCAGCGCCTCAAGGAGCTGCGTCCGCGTCTGCTGGTGCTGCAGTTCGGTGGCGCGTCCGGCAGCCTCGCGGCCTTGGGCAATAAAGCGATGCCGGTCGCAGAGGCCCTGGCTGAACAACTCAAGTTGACCTTGCCCGAGCAACCCTGGCACACCCAGCGTGATCGCCTGGTGGAATTCGCCTCGGTGCTGGGCCTCATCGCTGGCAGCCTGGGCAAGTTCGGGCGGGATATCAGCCTGTTGATGCAGACCGAGGCGGGGGAAGTGTTCGAGCCTTCCGCGCCGGGCAAGGGCGGCTCTTCGACCATGCCGCACAAGCGTAATCCGGTGGGCGCGGCGGTACTGATCGGTGCTGCCACTCGTGTGCCGGGCCTGCTGGCGACCATGTTCGCGGCCATGCCTCAAGAGCACGAGCGCAGCCTTGGCCTGTGGCATGCCGAATGGGAGACCCTGCCAGACATCTGCTGCCTGGTCTCTGGCGCGCTGCGCCAGGCCCAGGTGATTGCCGAGGGGATGGAAGTCGATGGTGAACGCATGCGCCGCAACCTCGACCTGACCCAAGGCCTGGTGCTGGCCGAAGCCGTGAGTATCGTGCTTGCCCAACGCCTGGGCCGTGACCATGCCCACCACCTGCTGGAGCAATGCTGCCAGCGTGCCGTGGCCGAGCAGCGCCACCTGCGCGCCGTGCTCGGTGACGAGCCGCAGGTCAGCGCCGAGCTGTCCGCCGAAGAGCTGGACCGCCTGCTCGATCCTGCCCATTACCTTGGCCAAGCCCGCGTCTGGGTGGCGCGTGCCGTGGCCGAACATCAACGTTTCACTGCCTGAAGGAGACCGCTGTGGCGCAATTGCAACTGGCCGATGGCGTATTGAACTACCAACTCGACGGCCCGCAAGACGCACCGGTGCTGGTGCTGTCCAACTCGCTCGGCACCGACCTGGGCATGTGGGACAGTCAGATTCCGCTGTGGAGCGAGCACTTCCGGGTGCTGCGCTACGACACCCGTGGCCATGGCGGGTCGCTGGTTACCGAAGGCCCTTACAGCATCGAACAGCTGGGGCGTGACGTGCTGGCGCTGCTCGATGGTCTGGATATCGAGCACGCGCATTTCGTGGGCCTGTCGATGGGCGGCCTGATCGGCCAGTGGCTGGGTATCAATGCCGGTGCACGCCTGCACAGCCTGACGCTGTGCAATACCGCCGCCAAGATCGCCAATGACGAGGTGTGGAACACCCGCATCGACACCGTGCTCAAAGGTGGCCAGCAGGCCATGGCTGACCTGCGTGACGCCTCCATCGCCCGCTGGTTCACCCCAGGCTTCGCCCAGTCGCAGCCTGAGCAGGCCCAGCGTATCTGCCAGATGCTCGCAACGACTTCCGCGCAAGGTTACGCAGCCAACTGCGCCGCGGTCCGCGATGCCGATTTCCGTGAGCAACTGGGTCGTATCCAGGTGCCGACGCTGATCGTGGCAGGTACCGAAGATGTGGTGACCACCCCGGAGCATGGCCATTTCATGCAGGCTGGAATCATTGGTGCCACCTACGCCGAGTTCCCTGCGGCACACCTGTCCAACGTCGAAATCGGCGAAGCGTTTAGCCGCCGCGTGCTCGACTTCCTGCTGGCTCGCTGAGGGTAGCGCAATGGATGAGAAACAACGTTACGAGGCCGGCATGCAAGTGCGCCGGGCGGTGCTTGGCGACGCCCATGTCGACCGCAGCCTGGAAAAGCTCAATGACTTCAACAGCGAGTTCCAGAACATGATCACCCGGCATGCCTGGGGTGATATCTGGACTCGCCCCGGCCTGCCGCGCCATACCCGCAGCCTGATCACCATCGCCATGCTGATCGGCATGAACCGCAACGATGAGCTGAAATTGCACCTGCGCGCCGCGGCCAACAATGGTGTGACCCGCGACGAGATCAAGGAAGTACTGATGCAGAGTGCGATCTACTGCGGTATTCCGGCGGCCAACGCCACCTTCCACCTGGCGGAGTCGGTGTGGGATGAGCTGGGGGTCGAGTCGCGCCAGGCTTGAGTGTGCAGTCGCTGCCGCCTCTGGCACCGGCACGTCAGCCCCCGCAGGTTGGGGGCTGGCGTTACCGGCAATGTCCCATCAAACGGTCGCTTTCTTCTGCCGGATAGCCACCGGGCCGGCCTTGGCCTCCACCGCCTGCTTCAGCGTCGGACACAGTCCCAGCATGAATGCAGCTTCTGCCACCACGAACAAGGGCCCGATGATCAGCCCGCTGATGTCGTCGACGAATGCTGGCTTGCGGCCTTCGTAGTAATGGCCGACGAACTGAATGATCCAGCCCACCACGAAGGTACCGATTCCTGCTGTGAGCCACAGCGCGGTGCTTTGCATCGCCAGCACCTGGCCTACCCACAGGCACAGCCCCAGCAACAGCCCCATCACCAGGCCCAGGCGCAGGTCAAGGCGCAGGTAGAACCATGCCGATGCCGCCGCTGCCAGCATGGCCGGGGACAGCCATGCGCCTGCAATGTCCCAGCCGGGGCGTGACAGCAGGATGGTCACGGCCACGACGATCATCGGGATTCCGATGAAATGAGTGGCGATGTTGCGTGGGTCGCGGTGGTAGCTGGCGTATTGGCTCAGGTGGTCGACGAGGTTTTTCATTGTTGTTCCTCCCTGGGGGGCCTGTTCTGCTCCCGATATAACTGAGGATAGCCCGCAAACGACAGCATCATCAGTTCAGCGAATGGCGGTAGCGTACGCCGGCGTATTCAGGTCGATCGCGGTGCGCAGGGCAGCGCAGGGGAGGTGGCGGGGGCCGTAGAAGCGCAAGTGAGGAAGGGTGCTGTAGTGGCCTCATCGCCGGGCGATGAGGCCAGGCCAGCTTACAACAGGTTCAGCGGATAGCTGACGATCAACCGATTCTCATCGAAGGCGTTGGTGCTGAAATCGCGGCGCATGGTGGAGTTGCGCCATTTGACCGACAAGTCCTTGAAGGTGCCGGACTGCACCACATAAGCCAGCTCGGTCTCCCGTGCCCATTCCTTGCCATCGTCGACGCTGCTGGTGTGAACGTTGTCGCCCTTGATGTAGCGGTTCATCAAGGTGAGACCCGGCACGCCGACAGTGGCGAAGCTGAAATCATGACGTACCTGCCACGAGCGTTCCTTGGCATTGTCGAAGCTGGAGTTGTAGCTGTCGTTGGCCAGGGTGCCGCCACTGGTGCCGTTGACCCGCATCCAGGCGTCGTCACCGCTGACCTTCTGCAAGCCGACGTAGAAGGTATGCCCCTTATAGCGGGCCGAGAGCATGGCCGACGCGGTGCGGTTGTCGAGTTCGCCTGCGCGCTCGGCGCCGTCTTCCTTGCCGATGAAGTAGCCGAGGTTGGCGCCCAGGGTCCAGTCACCCAGTGGCTGGCTGTGCACCAGGTTGATGTATTGCTGGCGGTAGATGTCCTTGAGCTGGGCATCCCACAAGCCAATCATCGTGCGCTTGTCGTTGAAGGTGTACTCACCCCCGCCGAAATTGAAGCGATCCGAGGTGAAGGCGGCGCGGCCGTTGAGCGACATGTCTTCCATGCTGGCGTCGTTGCGTGGGCTGTTGCCACGGAACTGGCCGGCATACAGGGTCAGGCCGTCGATTTCCTTGGAGGTGATCTGGCCGCCGCGGAAGGTTTGCGGCAGCGAACGGCCATCGTCCGAACGCAGGATCGGCAGCACCGGCATCCACTCGCCGACCTTCAGTTCGGTTTGCGAAAGCTTGGCTTTGAGCGCCACGCCCAGACGGCCGAAATCATCGGCAGGGCGACCATCGTCATGAACCGGGAGCAGGTGGGTGTTGGTGGTGCCTTTGCCGCCATCGAGCTTGACCGAGTACAGGCCTAATACATCGACGCCAAAGCCTACGGTGCCCTGGGTGAAACCGGAACGGGCGTCGAGGATGAAGCTTTGCGTCCACTCTTCGGCCTTCGCTTGTGGGTGGGCCGAGTCGACGAAATTGCGATTGATGTAGAAGTTACGCAGGTTAAGTGTGGCCTTGGCATCCTCCACGAAACCGCCTTCGGCGGCCAGAACAGGGAAGGCGCAGGACATGGCCAACAGGCCGGGCAGCAGCTGGCGTGCGGGGTACGAAGTGCTCATCTGTTGTCAATCTCTTGTTTTTATGGGGCGAACCGGCGCGCTGCAGGGACACGTGTGCAGGGGCGGGTCTTTTTTCTGATGAACGTGTGCAGCGTTTCGGGGCAGATGGTGCTGAATCGGGGGAGGGTGGGGCAATTGGTCGCAAACGGAAGCGGGCGATAATCGAACGGAATGTTCCAGCTGGTTAATTGTCCGCAGTCGATGGGGTCGATACGGCCAGGTCGCAACAAAAAGCCCACCGCGAAGGTGGGCTTGATGCTTTAGCTGTCGACTCAGCTTTTCGGTGTTTCCACCGAAGCTTGCTGGTTGGCTTGTCCGGTCTGCTCGTACCAGCCCCCACCCAGAGCCTTGTACAGGTTGACCTCGCTGGTCAGCTGCGAGAGGCGGTCGCTGATCAGGGCTTGCTGGGCGCTGAACAGGTTGCGCTGGGCATCGAGGAAGGTCAGGTTGCTGTCGATACCGATACGGTAGCGACGCTCGGCCAGGCGGTAGTAATCCTGGTTCGCCTGCACCAGGTCACGCTGTGCCTGCAACTGCTCTTCGAAGGTCTTGCGCGCCGCCAGGCCATCGGAGACTTCCTGGAAGGCGGTCTGGATGGTCTTTTCGTACTTGGCGACGTTGATGTCCTTCTGGATCTTGGAGTAGTCCAGGCTGGCCTTCAGGCTGCCGGCGTTGAAGATCGGCAGGTTGATCTGCGGCTGGAACAGCCAGGTGCCTTGGCCGCCCGAGAACAGGTGACCCATGTCCGGGCTTAGGCTGCCTGCGTTGGCGGTCAGGCTGATACTCGGGAAGAACGCGGCCCGAGCCGCGCCGATGTTGGCGTTGGCGGCCTTGAGCAGGTGCTCGGCTTCCTGGATGTCCGGACGGCGCTGGAGGATGTCCGATGGCAGGCCGGCCGGTACCTCGGCCAGCTGGTCGGCATTGAGCTCCAGCGGCTTAGGCAGGTCGGCCGGAATGCCGGTGCCGATCAGCACCGCCAGGCTGTTGACGTCCTGGGCGACCAGGCGCTGGTACTGCGAGTACTTGACCCGGGCGCCTTCCACGGCGGTGCGTGCCTGGCTGACATCGAGCGCGGAAGCCACACCGACTTCGTTGCTGCGGCGAGTCAGGTTGTAGCTTTCCTCGTAGGTCTTGAGGGTCTCTTCGGTGAGCTTGAGCAGCGCCTGGTCGGCCTGCCAGGTGTAGTAGGCATTGGCCACGCTGGCCACCAGGGCGATCTGCGTGGAGCGACGTGCCTGCTCGCTGGACAGGTAGGTTTCCAGGGCCTGCTCGGTCAGGCTGCGCACTCGACCGAACAGGTCCAGTTCGTAGGCGCTGACACCCAGCGTAGCCGAGTACTGGCTGTTGATCCCGGCTTCACCGGTGGTCGACATGTTCGCCGGCACCCGCTGGCGGCTGCCGCTGCCAGTGGCCGAAACCGCTGGGAACAGGTCGGCCCGCTGGATGCGGTATTGCGCTCGGTAGGCGTCGATGTTCAGCGCCGCCACGCGCAGGTCGCGGTTGTTCTCCAGGGAGGTCTGGATCAATCGCTGCAGTGCCGGGTCGTGGAAGAACTGGCGCCAGCCCTGCTCGGCGGCGGCTACCTCGGCCGATTGGGTAGGCGAGTACGCAGGGCCTTGCGGCCACTGCGCTGCCACCGGAGATTCCGGGGTCTGGTAGTCAGGGATCAGCGAGCAGCCGCCGAGAATGAAAGCGGTTACCGCCAGGGTCAATAAAGACTTGGTCATTGCCCAGCCTCATAACGTGGAGTTTCAGGGGTGGCGTCTTGTTTCGGTTCTTTGCTGCCGAACAGCGACGACACTGCGACGAAGAATAGCGGTACCCAGAAGATGGCCAGTACGGTCGCACTGATCATGCCGCCGATCACGCCCGTGCCGATGGCGTGCTGGCTGCCGGCGCCCGCGCCGCTGGCGATGGTCAACGGTACCACGCCGAGGATGAACGCCAGCGAGGTCATGATGATCGGACGCAGACGCATACGGCACGCCTCGATCGCCGCGTCGTACAGGCTGCGGCCCTGCTCGTGCAGTTCCTTGGCGAACTCGACGATCAGGATCGCGTTCTTCGCCGCCAGGCCGATGGTGGTCAACAGGCCCACGAGGAAGTACACGTCGTTCGACAAGCCGCGCAGACTGGTGGCGATCAGCGCACCGATGATACCCAGCGGTACGACCAACACGACGGCGATCGGGATCGACCAGCTTTCGTACAGCGCTGCCAGGCACAGGAACACGAACAGAACCGAGAGGGCGAACAGTGCTGGCATCTGCGAGCCGGAGAGTTTTTCCTCGTAGGACATGCCGGTCCACGAGTAACCGATACCGGACGGCAGTTCGCCAACGATGCGCTCGACCTCGGCCATGGCTTCACCGGTACTGTAGCCCGGCGCCGGGGCACCGAGGATCTCGACCGCTTCCACGCCGTTGTAGCGCGACAGCTTCGGCGAACCGTAGCTCCATTCGCCTTTGGCGAAGGACGAGAACGGCACCATCTCGCCTGCAGCGTTGCGCACGTACCACTTCTGCAGGTCTTCCGGGCTCATCCGCGAGCTTGGCTCGCCCTGGATGTAGACCTTCTTGACCCGGCCACGGTCGATGAAGTCGTTGACGTAGCTGGCACCCAGGGCGATCGACAGGGTGCTGTTGATGTCGGCGATGGTCACGCCCAGCGCGCTGGCACGTTCGTCATCGACTGTCAGCAGGTACTGCGGCTCGTCGTTCAGGCCGTTCGGGCGTACCGCGCTGAGGATCTTGCTTTGCGCGGCCTTGGCCAGGAACTGGTTGCGCGCCTCCATCAGCTTGGTATGGCCGACGCCGGCGCGGTCCTGCAGGAACACGTCGAAGCCGGTGGCGTTACCCAGTTCGAGCACCGCGGGCGGTGCGAAGGCGAACACCATGGCATCGCGGAAGCTGAAGAAGTGCTGCTGGGCGCGTTGTGCCAGGGCAAACACGCTGTTCTCCTTCGAGCGCTCGTCCCACGGCTTGAGCATGATGAATGCCATGCCCGAACTCTGGCCACGACCGGCGAAGTTGAAGCCGTTCACGGTAAAGACCGAGGCAACGGTTTCGGACTCGTCCTTGAGCAGGTATTCACGCATCTGGTCGATCACAACCTGGGTGCGCTCGGCGCTGGAACCTGCTGGCGTCTGCACCTGGGCGAACAGTACACCCTGGTCTTCCTCAGGCAGGAATGCCGTTGGAATGCGGGCGAACAGCCAGATCATGCCGACCACGATCAGGGCGTAGGCGAGCAAAAACGGCAGTTTGTTGCGCAGGATGGCACCGACGCTGCGCTCGTAGCCTTGTACGCTGCGGTCGAAGTTGCGGTTGAACCAGCCGAAGAAGCCGCGCTTGGCCACATGGTGTTCGCCTTTCTTCAGCGGCTTGAGCATGGTGGCGCACAGGGCCGGGGTGAAGATCAGGGCTACCAGCACCGACAGGCCCATGGCCGAGACGATGGTGATGGAGAACTGGCGGTAGATCACACCGGTGGAGCCGCCGAAGAAGGCCATCGGTAGCAGTACAGCCGACAGCACCAGGGCGATACCCACCAGGGCACCCTGGATCTGTTGCATGGAACGCTTGGTCGCTTCCTTGGGCGGCAGGCCCTCCTCGGACATTACCCGCTCGACGTTTTCCACTACGACGATGGCATCATCCACCAACAGGCCGATGGCCAGTACCATGGCGAACATGGTCAGGGTGTTGATGCTGAAGCCTGCGGCGGCCAGGATACCGAAGGTACCCAGTAACACCACCGGCACGGTCATGGTGGTGATGACGGTGGCGCGGAAGTTCTGCAGGAACAGGTACATCACCAGGAACACCAGGACCACCGCTTCGATCAGGGTATGGATAACCCCGCTGATCGACTCGGTCACCACTGGGGTGGTGTCATACGGGAACACAGCCTTCACGCCCGGCGGGAAGAACGGCTCCAGGTCGCTGATGGTCTTGCGCAGGGCCTTGGCAGTGTCCAGGGCGTTGGCGCCGGTGGCCAGCTTGACCGCCAGACCCGACGCCGGCTTGCCGTTGAACTGGGCGCTGACGGCGTAGTTTTCGCCGCCGAGGCCAACGGTCGCCACATCGCCCAGGCGGACCTGGGAACCGTCGCTGTTGACCTTGAGCAGAATCTTCTCGAACTGTTCGGCGGTCTGCAGGCGGGTCTTGCCGATGATGGTGGCGTTGAGCTGGTTGCCAGGCAGGGCAGGCAGGCCACCGAGCTGGCCGGAGGATACCTGGATGTTCTGCGCGCTGACGGCGGTCTTCACATCGACCGGAGTCAGCTGGAACTTGTTGAGCTTGGCCGGATCGAGCCAGATACGCATGGCGTACTGGGCACCGAACACCTGGAAGTCACCTACACCGGCAGTCCGAGAGATCGGGTCCTGCATGTTGGAGACGATGTAGTTGGCCAGGTCGTCCTTGGTCATGCTGCCGTCTTCGGACACCAGACCGATCACCAA
The DNA here is from genome assembly GCF_029537255.1 of Pseudomonas sp. NyZ480. Lineage (NCBI taxonomy): Bacteria > Pseudomonadati > Pseudomonadota > Gammaproteobacteria > Pseudomonadales > Pseudomonadaceae > Pseudomonas > Pseudomonas sp. NyZ480. The sequence goes on from NZ_CP120626.1 coordinate 1,090,265, forward strand.
CAGGAAGTTTTTCACTGCCTTGGTAACGCGGATGCCCTGTTGCTGCACTTCTTGCGGCAGCAGCGGGGTGGCCAGGTTCAGCTTGTTCTGTACCTGGACTTGCGCGGTGTCGGGGTTGGTGCCCTGCTCGAAGGTAGCGGTAATGGTCATGCTGCCGTCGGAGTTACTTTCCGACGACACATAACGCAGGTTGTCGATACCGTTGAGCTGCTGCTCGATGACCTGCACCACGGTGTCCTGCACGGTCTGCGCCGAAGCGCCCGGGTAGGTCACGGCGATGGCGATGGCCGGCGGCGCGATGCTGGGATACTGGTTGATCGGCAGCTTCAGGATCGACAAGGCGCCGACCAGCATGATCACCAAGGCGATCACCCAGGCGAAGATCGGGCGATCGATAAAGAACTTCGACATGGTTTACTCCGCTTTGGCGTCTGCTTTGGCCGTGCTGGCCTGGGCTTGGCCGGCCGGCTTCTTGACGTTGGTGGCTTCGCTGACCTTGACCTCGACACCCGGACGCACATACTGCAGCCCTTCGGTGATCAGGCGGTCGCCAGGGTTCAAACCTTCCTCGATCAGCCAGTCGCTACCCAGGGTCCGGCTGGCCTTGAGCTGGCGCAGCTCGACTTTGTTTTCCTGATTGACCACCAGTGCGGTCGGCGCACCCTTGAGGTCGCGGGTCACACCCTGCTGCGGGGCCAGGATGGCGTTGCTGTTGACCCCGGCCTGCAAGCGGGCATGTACGAACATGCCTGGCAGCAAGGTGTGTTCAGGGTTGGGGAAAATGGCGCGCAGGGTGACCGAACCGGTGGTCTCGTCGACCGCGACTTCGGAGAACTCCAGGCGACCTTCCTGCTTGAACAGGCTGCCGTCCTCCAGCACCAGTTGCACCTTGGCGGCATTGTTGCCGGCCTTCTGCAGCTGGCCGCTCTCCAGGTCACGGCGCAGCTTGAGCAGCTCGGCAGTGGACTGGGTGACATCGACGTAGATCGGGTCGAGTTGCTGGATCGTCGCCATGGCATTGCTCTGGCCATTGCTCACCAGGGCGCCTTCGGTCACCGAGGAGCGACCGATACGGCCGCTGATCGGCGCCAGTACCTTGGTGTAGCGCAGGTCGATCTGGGCGCTCTTGAGGGAAGCCTCGGCCTGCAATCGTTTGGCATTGGCATCGTCGTATTCCTGCTTGGAGACAGCCTGTTCGTCGATCAGCTGCTTGTAGCGCTCGGCCAGCGAGCGGGTCGCCTGCAGGTTGGCCTGGGCATTGGCCAGGTTGGCTTCGTAGACGGCCGGGTCGATCTGGTAGAGCTGCTGGCCTTCCTTGACGTCGCTGCCTTCCTTGAACAGGCGTTTGAGAATGATGCCATTGACCTGCGGACGCACTTCGGCGACCCGATAGGCACTGGTACGCCCCGGCAGTTCCGAGGTGAGGGTGAAGGCTTGTGGCTGGATGGTTACGACGCCGACCAGAGGAGCCTGCGCTGCGGGCGCTGCTTCTTCTTTCTTACAGCCACTGAGCAGGGTTGCCAGGGCGACGGCGGAAACCAGAGCGGTAACGGCTGGCTTGAATTGCATGAGGATCCTCGGGTCGCTAGAGCAGGGAGACGCTCAAGAGTAATGGAAGAGTCTTGTCAGAAAAAAATCTATCCGGTGGATAAATAGCTTACTAACGAATATACTTACATTCACGGTTGTTTGTAAATACCGCTGGGTGGTACTCGGCTACTGCCACAGCCCTTGATTAGCCTGTACGGAAGGTGCCCTGCAGAGGCAGCTCCGGTGGTTTCCCCGTCCGCGACACGCGTTCGGGCCCAAATGAGGTTGTACTGCCATGGTCCGTCGAACCAAAGAAGAAGCCCAGGAAACCCGCGCCCAGATTATCGAAGCCGCGGAAAAGGCCTTCTACAAGCGCGGAGTTGCGCGAACCACCCTGGCCGACATCGCTGAACTGGCGGGCGTAACCCGGGGGGCGATCTACTGGCATTTCAATAATAAGGCCGAGCTGGTTCAGGCGCTGCTGGACAGCCTGCACGAAACCCATGACCACTTGGCGCGTGCCAGTGAAAGCGAGGACGAAGTAGACCCGCTCGGCTGCATGCGCAAGCTGCTGCTGCAAGTGTTCAACCAGCTGGTGCTCGACGCCAGAACCCGGCGTATCAATGAAATCCTGCATCACAAGTGCGAGTTCACCGATGACATGTGTGAAATTCGCCAGCAGCGCCAGGGCGCGGTGCTGGACTGCCACGAGGGCATTACCTTGGCACTGGCCAATGCAGTGCGCCGGGGCCAGTTGCCTGCCGAACTGGATGCAGAACGCGCTGCCATCGCACTGTTCGCCTATGTCGATGGCCTGATCGGGCGCTGGCTTTTGCTGCCGGACAGTTTCGACCTGCTGCGCGATGCCGAACAATGGGTCGACACCGGGCTGGATATGCTGCGCTTGAGCCCGGCGCTGCGCAAATGACACTTTGTTAAGGATTGTGATGAAGTGTTTCCCCCATGTATTAAGGGGGGATTAACTGGGCGAGCCTGGCTTACCGTCCCCGCAACTGCCGATCAGGCAACGCAATCGCCGCCAGCAACCCTAACACCGCGGCCAGCGCACTTCCCATCAATAGCTGGCGGAACGTCTCAAGCAATCGCGCCTGGGTCTGCGCGTCTGCCTCCCCGGCCTGCAGGCTCCCCAGCAGTGGGTTGCCCAATAATTCGAAGCCGCCCTGGTGCAGCAAGGCCAGCAGGAAGCTGGACATGCACGCCACGCCCATGGCTCCGCCGAGCGAGCGGAACAGGTTGGTGGTGCTGGTGGCTACACCGATATCCTTGATGTTCACCGCGCTCTGCGTGCCCACCAGCGAGGTTGGGAACTGCAACCCGCAAGCGATCCCGGTCAGCAGCATGAAGAGGCCACTGAGCAGGCTGGATTGTGGCGGAGTGATGGCCATGGCGAAGATCGCTACCGGCATCAGCAGCGCACCGGCCAGGATCTGTGGTTTGTAGCGGCCGGTGAAGCTGGTCAAGCGCCCGCCGGTGAAGGCGCCCACGGGCAGCCCCATGGCGAGTGGCAACAGGTGCAGTGCGGCGCTGTCGGCGCCGGCACCGGTGATGCCCTGGAAACGCAGCGGCATGAGCATGGTCAGCGAGATCGACTGGAAACTGGCGAAGAAAATCACGCACCAACACAGCACCGCGACGCGATTACCGAACAGGTCCATGGGCAGCAGTGGTTCGCGGCAGCGCCGCTCGTGCGCCACGAACAGGGCCAAGCCGAGGGCGGCGCTGGCCAAAAGGGCCAGTACCGGAGCGGCTGTCCAGCCCTCGCCCTGGCCGACCAGTGTGATGCCCAGCAACAGGCTGCCCAGGCCAAGAATCAACAGCACCGCGCCCAGATAATCGACCCGCGCCTCGCGACGCCTGACCGGCATGTCGCGCAGGGCGCGGTGGATCGCCCATAGCGCGAAAAGGCCCAACGGCAGGTTGATCCAGAACACCCAGCGCCAGGACAGGTATTCGGTGAGCCAGCCGCCGACCACGGGCCCGGCCACGCTGGCCAGGGCATACATGCTGCTGAAATACCCCTGGTAGCGACCTCGCTCCCGAGGGGGCACGAAGTCGCCGATGATGGCCTGGCTCACCGATACCATGCCGCCGGCGCCGATCCCTTGCAGCACCCGGGCGAGCACCAGTTGCTGCATGTCCTGGGCCAGGGCACAGGCGACCGAGGCCAGGGTGAACAGGCCGATGCCGGTCAGAATCATGCGGCGGCGCCCATACAGGTCGCCGAGCTTGCCGTAGATCGGTACGGCCACGGTCATGGCCACCATGTAGCCGGAGATGACCCACGCCAACAGGCCGACGTCGTTGAACTGTGCCGAGATGGCAGGCAGTGAGATGGCAACGATGGTCTGGTCGAGGGCGCCGAGGAAGATGGCCAGCATCAACGCGGTGAGTACGTTGCGCAAAACGGCGGGGGGCAGGGCGGCGGTCACGGGGCTTACCTTGTCTTGGCTTTGGGCAGTGGCTCTATCTCGGTGACAGGGGCGCCGTCGTCAGCGAAAGCGGCGTGTTTCCTGTGAGAGTGGAGTTGCCCGCGATGGGCGGGTGCGAATTCCCGGATTGTAACCCGAGTTAGGTAGCTCCCTATGTACTATCTGCATCCCCTATGCAAGATCGGCATTGGCGCATTCATCCAGAGCTGCATGGCTGCGTGCTATCTTGGCTGAGCCGCAGAGGCTGAAATCCGGGGCTTGCCCCAGCTTGGTGCGAACTGCAAATGCCGGATTTTCTCGTCGCTGTATCCCATACCTTTTATTCCTCTGCCTGCATGTCGAGCATGACCGCCCAGATGGCGACGGTTGGAACAGGTCAGGTAGACCCGATTCAGGGGTCGGTAGCAACCGTTCAATTTCACGTTATTGCGGAGTGATCATGCCCAAGGCTTCCCATAAAGATCTGCGTATTGCCTTCCGCGAGCTGCTCGCTTCAGGTTCCTGCTATCACACCGCGTCCGTGTTCGACCCGATGTCGGCGCGCATTGCCGCTGACCTGGGCTTCGAAGTGGGCATTCTCGGTGGCTCGGTGGCCTCGCTCCAGGTGCTGGCCGCCCCGGACTTCGCCCTGATCACCCTGAGCGAATTCGCCGAGCAAGCTACCCGTATTGGCCGTGTGGCCCAGTTACCGGTGCTTGCCGATGCCGACCATGGCTACGGCAACGCGCTCAATGTCATGCGTACGGTCATCGAACTGGAGCGCGCCGGTGTCGCCGGCCTGACCATCGAAGACACCTTGCTGCCGGCCCAGTTCAGCCGCAAGTCCACCGACCTGATCTCGGTCGAGGAAGGTGTCGGCAAGATCCGTGCGGCCCTTGAGGCCCGAGTCGATTCGTCGATGGCGATCATTGCCCGTACCAACGCAGGGGTGCTGAGCACCGAAGAAATCATCGTGCGCACCCAGAGCTACCAGAAGGCCGGTGCCGACGGCATTTGCATGGTGGGCGTGAAGGACTTCGAGCAGCTCGAGCAGATTGGCGAGCACCTGAACGTGCCGATGATGCTGGTGACCTACGGCAACCCGAACCTGCGCGACGACGAGCGCCTGGCCCGCCTGGGCGTGCGTGTGGTGGTCGATGGCCATGCCGCCTACTTTGCCGCGATCAAGGCCACCTACGACTGCCTGCGCCTGCAACGGGGCCAACAGAACAAGTCTGAGAACCTCAGTGCGACCGAGCTCTCGCACACTTACACCCAGCCCGAGGACTACATCCGCTGGGCCAAGGAGTACATGAGCGTCGAGGAGTGACCGGCGCGTGGCGCCGAGGTCAACGCACGGCGCTCAAGGTTGCACTCTGAGGCACGCAGTGCTCATGCTGGCAACTGGCTGCTGAGTGGGGTTGGCTGCGAAGCAGCTCTACCCGCCAGCAAGCCGAGCCGTAAACACCCGCTACGGCCAGCAGCATTACCACAAGGGCGATTCTTCTGGTTTTGATGCCCATGATGCTCACCTCCAGTCCCGGCAACAGGTGATACACCTGAGCATAGGTCAGTCGGGACGGCTTGTCAGGGCCAGCCCTGGTCCCATTCTGGTTCCGCCTGAAAACGTTGAGACAGAAAATCCAGCATGCTGCGCAAGGTTGCCGGCATGTGCTTGCGCGAGGTGTACACCGCGTTCAGGCTCAGCGCTTGCGGTTGTGCCTCTGGTAGCACGCGAACCAACTCTCCACTGCGCAGCGCCGCGGCAGCCAGGTAGCTTGGCAACATTGCGATACCCGCGTTGGCCAGCGTCGCCGTCTGCAGGGTCATGGCCTCGTTGGCGGTGATATTGCCTGCGACGGGGACCGCGATCTGTTGGCCCTGCACATCGAATTGCCACAGGTCGTGCCCGAAGTAGGCGTGGGTCAGGCAGTTGTGCCGGCTTAAATCCTCGACCCGCTGTGGCGTTCCGTGCTGGCGCAAGTAGGCTGGTGAAGCGCACACCACCGAACGGCACACGGTCAAGCGCCGTGCGATCAGGTTCGGGTCAAGGTCGTTACTGGTACGAATCGCCAGGTCGATGCGTTCATCGACCAGATTCACGGTGCGGTCCAGTACCTGCAGGTCAACCTTCACCCCTGGGTAGCGCTGCACGTAATCGGCGATCGCGGCCACCAGTTGTGCCTGTGCGAACGACGTGCTGACGCTGATGCGCAGCTCACCACGCGGTGCATCATCCGGCTGGCGCACGGCTGTTTCCAGCTCGCCGGCCAACTCAAGCAATTGGCGACAGCGGGGCAGGGTTTGCTGGCCGGCGGCGGTCAGGCTCAGCTTGCGTGTGGTGCGTTGCATGAGGCGCGCGCCGACCCAGTCCTCCAGCGCTGCCAGATACCGCGAAACCACCGGTCGCGATAATTGCAGCTGATCCGCCGCCGCCGATTGGCTTCCCAGGTCGACGACGGTGACGAAGACGCGCATGGCGTTCAGACGGTCCATGATTTGCTCGATTTCAGAAACAAACTATGTCCCAGCATCGCATTTTTCGTAATGAAGCGGGCAACTAAGCTGATGAGCATGTTGTCGCCGCTGCCTTGGCGATCGAAGTGGTAAACACCTTAACGAAGGGAGTGTTGTTCATGAGCAAGATCGCAATCATCGGTGCCACCGGCCGGGCTGGCGGCCAGTTACTGGGGGAAGCCCTGCGCCGTGGTCATAGCGTCGTCGCGATTGCCCGCGACCCCTCGCGCTTGCAAGGGCGTGCAGGTGTCACGGTCAAGGCGTTGGATGCCAAGGACAGCGCAGCCTTGCAGGCGGCCGTTGCGGACGTGGACGCAGTGCTGAGTGCTGCGCACTTCTCGACCCTCGAACCGCAGGCGGTTATCGAGCCGGTCAAGCGCGCTGGGGTAAAGCGACTGCTGGTGGTAGGCGGCGCCGGCAGTCTGCTGCTACCGTCCGGCCAGCGGGTGATCGACAGTCCTGACTTCCCCGAGGCGTACAAGGCCGAGGCCAGTGCAGGGGTTCGTTTCCTGGATGCGTTGCGCCAGGAACAAGCGCTGGACTGGACCTTCCTGTCGCCTTCGGCGGAATTCGTCGAAGGAGAGCGCACGGGCCATTACACGCTTGGCAAGGATCATCTGTTGATCGGCAAAGACGGCAAGAGCTGGATCACTTTCGCTGATTTCGCCATCGCCCTGATCGATGAATTGGAAAAACCAGCGCATTCGCGGCAGCGGTTCACCGTTGGCTATTGAGTCGGCTTCGAGTTCCGACAAGCCGGCCTCTACAGGGGGGCTGGTTCACTGATGGGCGCGTTGCTCCAGCCAGTCCAGCAATTCGATCAAGCCCGCTGGCAGGCTCTTGGCCTGGCTGACCAGATAGTAGCCTTTGCCGGTCGTGACCTTGACCCCGAATGGCATGCACAGGCGTCCGCTGCGCAGGTCGTCGCCAATCAGCGCCCAATCGCCAATGGCCACGCCGGTGCCCTGGGAGGCCATGGCCATCGCCATGTCCAGCGTCTCGAAATGTTGTTTCGGGCCTTGTGGGTCGAAGGTTGCCCCGGCAGCCTGCAGCCATAGCCGCCAGTCATGCTCGTCGCGCGAAGGGTGCAGCAGCATGTGACGCGCCAGGTCTTCGATCTGGCGCAGCGGCACGGGCCCTTCCAGTAGCGATGGCGCGCAGACCGGGGTCAGTTGCTCGTCGAACAGCTTGCGCACCCGCAGCCCATGGTTCGGCAGACTGCCGTAGACCACGGCGGCGTCAAAGCCTTCGCGACGGAAATCCACCCCGTGTTGCACGGTCGTGGTCAACTCCACCGGTATGTCGGGGCGCAAGGCCTGCCATTCCATCAGGCGCGGCAGTAGCCAGCGCATCACGCAGGTCGGTGCCTTGAGCTGCAACGTGGCATTGCGCCCGCTCACTTCGCGCACGCCTTGCTCGATCAGGGCGAATACCTGCTGCACCCGTGGCAGCCAGTCCTGGCCTTCACGGGTCAGGCTCAGCCCCCGGGCCTGGCGCTGGAACAGGGTATAGCCCAGATGTTCCTCGAGCCCGGCAATCTGCCGGCTTACGGCACCTTGGGTGATGTGCAACTGTTGCGCCGCACGGGTGAAGTTGCAGTGCTGCGCTGTCACCAGGAACGTGTGCAGGGCGGACAGGGGCGGAAGGCGTTTCATCGCGGCGAGCCATGATTAAAGGACATGGCTAGTATGTGTTTTTTTGCCTTGTGGCGATAGCCATGGCTTGGGTCCAATGGGCACAGATACCCAACAAGATCCAAGGTGAATTCCATGGCAACCTGCGGCGAAGTACTGGTCAAACTCCTTGAAGGCTATGGTGTGGACCATGTCTTCGGCATACCCGGCGTCCACACCGTGGAGCTTTACCGGGGCTTGGCGGGCTCCACCATCCGGCATGTCACCCCGCGGCACGAGCAAGGTGCTGGGTTCATGGCTGATGGCTATGCCCGTACTCGCGGCAAGCCAGGGGTGTGTTTCATCATCACCGGCCCGGGCATGACCAACATCACCACCGCGATGGGCCAGGCCTATGCCGACTCGATCCCGATGCTGGTGATTTCCAGCGTGCAATCGCGCGATCAACTGGGCGGCGGGCGCGGCAAGTTGCATGAGTTGCCGAACCAGGCAGCATTGGTGGGGGGCGTGGCGGCCTTCTCGCACACGCTGATGAGCGCCGATGACCTGCCGCACGTGCTGGCCCGAGCGTTTGCCGTGTTCGACAGCGGACGTCCGCGTCCCGTGCATATCGAGATTCCCCTGGACGTTCTGGTCGAGCCGGCCGATCACTTGCTGCCCGCACGCGTGGTACGCAGTCATCGGGCCGGCGCCGCTGCGCAAGCCGTGGCGGCGATGGCCGAACGCCTGGCCAATGCACGCCGGCCGCTGATTCTGGCCGGTGGTGGCGCCTTGGCTGCGGGTGCGGTTCTGGTGCGTCTGGCCGAGCATCTGCAGGCTCCGGTGGCGCTGACCATCAATGCCAAGGGCCTGTTGCCGTCCGACCATCCGCTGCAAATGGGTTCGACCCAGTCGCTTGTGGCGACGCGCGCCCTGGTGGCAGAGGCCGACGTGGTGCTGGCCATTGGTACTGAGCTGGCCGAAACCGACTACGACGTGACGTTCAAGGGTGGTTTCGAAATCCCTGGCTGCCTGCTGCGCATCGATATCGACCCCGACCAGACCGTGCGCAATTATCTGCCGGCGCTGGCGCTGGTGGCCGATGCAGAGCTGGCGGCCCATGATCTGCTCAACGCCTTGCAAGCACAACCGCAGCCGGCGCGTGCCGAGGACTGGGGTGTGGCGCGGGTAGCGCGCCTGCGCCAAACGCTGTCGGCCGGCTGGGACCAACCGACTTTGAGCCAGACCCGGCTGCTGCGTAGCATCCTGGACCGGCTGCCCAACGCCATTCTGGTTGGGGATTCGACCCAGCCGGTGTACACCGGCAACCTGACCCTGGACATGGACCAGCCACGTCGCTGGTTCAACGCCTCGACCGGCTATGGCACCCTCGGTTACGCCCTGCCGGCCGCCATGGGCGCATGGCTGGGTAGCGCCGAAGCGGTGGCTGAGCGCGCCCCGGCGGTGTGCCTGATCGGCGATGGTGGGCTGCAGTTCACCTTGCCGGAACTGGCCAGCGCGGTGGAGGCCCAGGTCCCGCTGATTGTCCTGCTGTGGAACAATCAGGGCTACGAGGAAATCAAGAAGTACATGGTCAACCGTGCCATCGAACCGGTCGGCGTGGACATCCACACCCCGGATTTCCTGGGTGTGGCTCGGGCATTGGGCGCTGCGGCGGAGCATGTGGCCGATGTCGCCCAACTGCAGGAGGCATTGGGGCATGCCGTGGAGCGCCAGGGGCCGACGTTGATCCAGGTGGATCAGAACCAGTGGCAGTCGGCGGTTCGCGGCTGAGTTTTATACAGCCACGGCGCCTGTGGAGCGGCAATCAACCGGCACTGGCACGCAGCCGGGCCACATCGCGGATCGGTGGCGCGCCATACAGGCGGCTGTATTCCCGGCTGAACTGGGATGGGCTTTCATAGCCCACCCGGTACCCCGCCACCGCCGCCTCCAGGCCATCGTTGAGCATCAGCCTTCGCGCCTCCTGCAGGCGCAGTTGCTTCTGATACTGCAAGGGGCTCATGGAGGTCACGGCCTTGAACCGGTGGTGCAGGGTCGAAGTGCTGAGGTTGACCTCTCGGGCCAGATCCTCGATGCGCAGCGGCAACTGGAAGTTCTGGTTGAGCCAGGTGATCGCCTGGCAGACCCGATGGGTCTGGCTGTTCGCCAGCGCAATCTCGTACAGCCGATAGCCCTGTGGCCCTCGCAGCAGGCGGTAGAGAATCTCGCGGCGGATCAAGGGGGCCAGCATGGCAATGTCTCGCGGTGTGTCCAGCAGTCGGACCAGCCGCAGCAAGGCATCGAGCAACTGCGCATCGGTCCTTTCCACATACAGGCCGCGGCCCGAAGGCAGGTTGGGCACCAGCATCGGTCCGCTTTCGGCAATCAGCTGGCTGATCTCGGCCGGGTCAAGGTCAAGGCGCAACCCCAGGCTAGGGTTCTCCGGGCTCGCATCGAGCTTGACGCCACTGATCGGCAAGGTCACCGACACCACCATGTAATGCAGAGGGTCGTAGGCATACTGCTCGTCACCCAGAAACAGGCTCTTGCTGCCCTGCGCCAGAATGCACAACGCTGGTTGTGCCAACGTGGGCACGGAGCGGATGTTTTCCCGATAACTGACCAGGTACAGGTCATCGATGGCCGAGGCCGGCCCATATGGGTCGCCGGCGTGGCGGCGGATCAGATCGGCCAGTTCCTGACGTTGCAGTTCCAAGGTCGGGTCGATGGACGTGGCGGTGGTCATGGTGGCTTTCCTCTGCTGACCGACGCAGCATAGGTTTGGGCAATGACGGGCGCTAGTCGAAACCTGCACATCGATTGCCTGATCCTGCCGCGCTGCAGGATCAGGCAATCGATGTGCAGTAATGGCCTAACGTGACGCGTGTGCGACGCCCTAACCTTGGCAGCCTGGCTTTTTTGTCTGTCCGCTTCAAGGAGATCGTGCAATGACCCTACGACAACCGGTCACCCATTTGGCTTTCATCCGTGCAAGCAGTGGTCGTTCGGCAGAGCTGGGCGCCCGTCTGCGTGATCTGCTCGAGCCTTCGCTGCGCGCACCTGGCTGCTTGAGCTTCACCGTGCAGCGTTCGCAGGCCGATGGCGACCTGTGGCTGCTCAGCGGCAGTTGGCGGGACCAACAAGCGATGACTGGGTATTTTGCCTCGCCTACCTTGGAATTGTTCGGCGAACTGGTGCAGGCCCAGGTGGTCAGCAGCCTGGATTTGCATACGTTCGATTGATCGTGCGCGGGCTGATCGTCGGTAAACCACCTTGTGCAGGGTGTGTGCAGCCGGCGGAGGGCGACAGGGCTCAAGTGGGCAAGCTTGAGGTAAGATGCCGGCCTTCGATCAACGACGCGGATTGCAACATGGCACGTAGAGAGTTCCCGCATTTCGAAGCGGTTTCGGCAATGGTCCCGGTGCAAGGCGGTGGCTACAACGCCGCCATCGCCATCAAGGCCCTGGGCATGGGCGGTGCCCCACGTTTTCATAAGGTGCTGGACGGCGAGGTGTTCAAGAGCGCCGTGGCGGCCGATGAGGCCGCCTGCGCCGAGCTGGCGCGCCTGCAGGGTGTCAGCGAAGAAGGCGAACTGATCTGGTGATCAGCCGTTTGCCTGGGGCCTGACCATCTTGAACAGGTTGCCCAGCTCGAAGTAGTCCGCCGGGCCACCGCCACGCAGGATCGGTTCGGCGGCAGCGGTATCGTAGATGCCATCCTTGAGCAAATGCTCGGCGATATGCACCGCCACCACTTCGCCAAGAATCAACCAGCTGGGCACCCGTTCCTGGTCAGCTCGTTTGAGCTGGACGATCTGGCTGACCTTGCACTCGAAAGCCACGGGGCTTTCGCCTACCCGGGGCACGTTGACGATGCGCGATGGCGCTGCTGTGAGGTTGCTCAATTCGAACTCGTTCACTTGCGCGGGCACCGCGGCGCAGCTCTGGTTCATGGCTTCGGCCAGGGGGCGGGTGGCGAGGTTCCAGACGAATTCCCCGGTCTGCTCGATGTTGTTCAGGCTGTCTTTGCGCCCGACACTGCAGAAACCGATGATTGGCGGAATGTAGTTGAAGGCGTTGAAGAAACTATAGGGCGCCAGGTTCAGCTGACCTTCGCTGTCTTGCGAGGAAATCCAGCCGATGGGGCGGGGGCCGACGATGGCGTTGAACGGGTCGTGGGGCAGGCCGTGGCCTTTGCTAGGTTCGTAGTAATACATCTGTAGTGGGCTTGCTGGCCCTACCTCTGGGGGGACGAGAGTCCTAGTGTGCCAATCCTTTGCTCCCCTGAAAATGATCAAGCCCGGCCGAAGCCGGGCTGGTTGGCTCACATCAGGTATCAGCTGATGCGGTTAGCGTTGGTGCGGTCGTAACCGTCTTCGGCGAAGCGTTGGCCGTTGGTGCGGTCGAAGCCGTCTTCGGCGAAGCGTTGGCCGTTGGTGCGGTCGAAGCCGTCTTGGGCGAAGCGTTGGCCGTTGGTGCGGTCAAAGCCATCTTCGGCGAAGCGTTGGCCGTTGGTGCGGTCGAAGCCGTCTTGGGCGAAGCGTTGGCCGTTGGTGCGGTCGAAGCCATCTTCGGCGAAGCGTTGGCCATTGGTGCGGTCGAAGCCATCTTCGGCGAAGCGTTGGCCGTTGGTGCGGTCAAAGCCGTCTTCGGCGAAGCGTTGCGCGTTGGTGCGGTCGTAACCGTCTTCGGCATAAGTAGCCGACTGGCTCTGTACTGCGGCGAAGGTGTGGCTGTTGGTGCGGTCGTAGCCATCTTCGGCGAAGGCGCCTGCTGCGAAAACGCTGAGGGCCAGGGTCAGGATGATTTTGTTTTTCATGATCGTTGCTCCGTGGGTTTTGAGAGGTTGTTTGTTTCTATGGGTTTAATGCTACTCCGATTAATTTGATTAAAAAGCGCAAAAAATAGCGTATAAAAATCGAATTAATAGATGTATTGGTGCGCCTAAGTGACCGCCCCAATGCAAAGTCTCAGCATTCAGATATGGGGAATTCCTCGGGCGTCTGAGGCTTTTCGCGCTATGGAAAGCATGGGGGAGTGAAATTAATGGGGGGTTAAGACAGAAAAAATTCCGCTCCATCGCCTGGCCAACGCTTTTTTCATACGTCGCCAACCGATTTTTCAGGCTTTGCTCATCACCATCGCCGCACCCCAATCTGGAGCGGCAAACAATGAATAAACTTCCGCAAATCACCTTGGCCTTCTGGGTCATGAAGATCTGCGCCACCACCCTTGGCGAGACCGCTGGCGACCTGCTGTCGATGACTCTGAACATCGGCTACGCGCTCAGCTCGGTGTTGCTGATCTGCGTGTTCCTGCTGACCCTGTCGGGCCAGTTGTTCTCGCGCCGCTACCACCCGATGCTGTACTGGTTGGTGATCCTCTCCACCAGCACCGCTGGCACCACCCTGTCCGACTTCATGGACCGTACTCTGGGTCTGGGGTATGCCGCCGGCTCAGCGTTGTTGATCGGCATTCTGCTGTTGACCTTCCTGGCCTGGCGTTTGAGCGGAAACCCGCTGGACGTTACCCGCATCAGGAATCGTGCTGGCGAGCTGTTCTATTGGGTGGCGATCCTGTTTTCCAACACCTTGGGCACCGCGTTGGGTGATTACCTGGCCGATGATTCGGGGTTGGGCTTTGCAGGGGGGGCTCTGTTGATTGGCACTACCATCGGCCTGGTGGTGCTGGCGCGCTACTGGACGCGTATCCCGGGCGTGGTGCTGTTCTGGGTCGCTTTCGTCCTGACTCGACCGTTCGGCGCGACCCTTGGCGACTTCCTGACCAAACCTTACGAGAAGGGTGGGCTGGACTTTGGCACCATTGGCTCTTCGGCTGTGCTGGGCGGTTTGCTGCTGGTGCTGGTCCTGATGGCGACCTATTACCAGCGTCGTGAGCCGCGTCAGGTGTTGGAGATGTCCTGAACGGTCTGTTATCCCGCAATTGCAGTGTGGATTGCAATGAAGAAGGGGCGCTCCGTGCAACGGAGCGCCCCTTTCTCAACGGCGCAAGCTCAGGATCAGTCAGTGGTGATGCGCGAGTGCTTGCGGGTGTCCTTCATGGTTGCGTACACCAGCAGTGAGCATGCGATGCAGCCGGTGACATACCAGTAGAAGCCGGTTTCCATGCCCACGCTCTTGAACCACAGGGCGACATATTCGGCGGTACCGCCGAATACCGATACGGTCAGGGCGTAGGGCAGGCCGACACCCAGGGCACGGATTTCGGTTGGGAACAGCTCTGCCTTGACCACCGCGTTGATCGAGGTGTAGCCGCTGACGATGATCAGCGCGGCCATGATCAGGAAGAACGCGCCCCACCAAGTCTGGATGGTGTGCAAGGTGCTGAGGATCGGCACGGTGAACAGGGTGCCGAGGACACCGAAGGCGATCAGGATCGGACGACGGCCGATCTTGTCGGACAGGCCCCCGATCACCGGTTGCAGGCACATGAACAGGAACAGAGTGGCCGCCGAGATGGTGGTCGAATCACTGATGCTCATGCCCACGGTGTTGACCAGGTACTTCTGCATGTAGGTGGTATAGGTGTAGAAGGCCAGGGTGCCGCCCATGGTCAGGCCGACCACGGTCATCAGTTCCTTGGGGTGGCGCATCAGGGTGCGCATCAGGCTTTCCTTGGACTTTTCCTTCTTGCTGAAAGAGGCGGTTTCTTCCATGCCACGGCGCAGCCACAGCGCGACCACCGCGCACAGCGCCCCGATCACGAACGGTACGCGCCAGCCCCAGGCATACAGCTGCTCGGTCGTCAGGGTCTGTTGCAGGACGATCAGCACCGCCAGGGCAATCAGCTGGCCGGAAATCAGCGTCACGTATTGGAAGCTGGAGAAGAAGCCACGGCGGTCCTTGCTGGCCATCTCGCTGAGGTAGGTGGCCGAGGTGCCGTATTCACCACCGACCGACAGGCCTTGCATGAGGCGGGCGATCACCAGCAGGATCGGTGCAGCGACGCCGATGGTTTCGTAGCCGGGGGTCAGGGCGATGACCAGGGAGCCGGCGCACATCAGCAGCACCGAGGCCATCAGCGCGGCCTTGCGGCCTTTGCGGTCTGCATACAGCCCCATCAGCCAGCCGCCGATCGGGCGCATGAGGAAGCCCACGGCGAAGATCGCAGCGGTATTGAGCAATTGAGCGGTGGAGTCGCCAGCAGGGAAGAAGGCTTTGGCGAAGTACAGCGAGAATGCAGCGTAGACGTACCAGTCGTACCATTCGACCATGTTGCCGATGGATCCACTGAAGATCGACTTCAGGCGGCTGGCGGTGGTTTTTTCCGCGGCGGGCGCAATGGCCGCCCCGGCGGGCAGGGAGGTGGCGTTATCCATCAGGGATACCTTCTCGTTGTTTTTGTGGAGCGCGCCAAAGCGCAGCTTGAGAAGGGTTTTGCAGAAGGTGTGCCAAATGAGTGCGGGACGATCCATTCGAGGGCGCCGCATGCCTGTCATCTACCGGCCAGCCCTTGCGCAGACTGGCCTTGCCGCAATCCCAGCAGGCGCTGGCGTGCCGGCGATGGGCTGCAAAGCTGAGCAGTCCGGACATGCCGATAAGCGGATTTCCGCCTATCTCTAGCGCTGGTTAGGCAAGTTTCCGCCTATTGCAGAAAGTCCTCGCGCACCAACCCATGCCGCTGCATCTTCTCGTTCAGCGTTCGCCGTGGCAGTTGCAAGGCCTCCATCACCGCCTTGATTTCGCCCTTGTGCTGGCGCAACGCTGCGCGCAGGCACTGTGCCTCGAAAGCCTCCATCTGCTCGACCAGCGACTGTCCGGCAGGACTCACTTCGATGTTCGCTGAACCCAACCCCAGGGCATGGCGTTCTGCTGCGTTGGCCAGTTCGCGCACGTTGCCCGGCCAGTCATGGGACAGTAACTGCGCCAACTGAGGCCCCGACAACGGCGGCACGGTCCGTCCCAATTTTTCAGCGGCCGCACGGGCGAAATGCTCGAACAGCAGCGGTAGGTCTTCACGCCGTTCACGCAACGGCGCCAGACGCAGTTCAGCCACATTCAGGCGGTAGGCGAGGTCTTCGCGAAAACGGCCGGCGCGGGCTTCTTCGAGCAGGTCGGGCTTGGTCGCGGCGACGATGCGCAGGTCGACATCGATGCTCTTGTTCGCTCCCAGGCGTTCCAGCTTCTGCTCTTGGATCACCCGCAGCAGTTTGGCTTGCTGGGCCAACGGCATGCTTTCGATTTCGTCGAGGAATACCGTGCCGCCGTTGGCGTATTCCAGTTTGCCGATGCGTTTGCCTTGGGCCCCGGTGAAGGCGCCACTCTCATGGCCGAACAGCTCCGCTTCGAACAGCGACTCGGGAATCGCCGCGCAGTTGAGCGCGACGAATGGTTTGTCCGCTCGCGGACCGAAGTCATGCAGGCAGCGCGCCACGCGCTCCTTGCCGCTGCCGGTTTCGCCGCGAATCAACACATTGACCGGGAGACTCGCCAAGTCGAGCACTTGCCGACGTAACTGCTGCAGTCCCTGGGACATGCCCAGCAACGTGGACTCAAGGCGCAACTTCAGGTCAGCCTGTAGGTGCAGGTGGCGGTTTTCCAGAACCAGCTGACGTTTTTCCAGGGCCCGGCGCAGGCTGCCCAGCAGGTGTTGCGGGGTGAAGGGTTTTTCCAGGAAGTCGTAGGCACCGTTGCGCATGGCCTCCACGGCCATGGGCACATCTCCATGGCCAGTCAGCAGGATTACCGGCAGGTCGGGGTCTTGCGCGTGCAGATTGCCAAGCAACTGCAGGCCATCCATGCCAGGCATGCGCACATCGCTGATGATCACGCCGGGAAAGTGCGCTGGCAGCTGGGCCAGGCAGTCTTCGGCGCGGGCGAACAGCTGCACGGTGAAGCCGGACAGGCTGAGCCATTGCTCTACCGCCGTGCGAATGCTGGCTTCATCATCGACGACGATCACTGAATTCAACATACAGGTTCCAGGTCGCGGGGCAGGGTGAGGCTGAGACGGGCACCGCCAGGCAGGTTCTGGGCCTGCAACTGGCCACCGGCCTCATGCACGATACCGTAGGAAATCGCCAGGCCAAGGCCCAGCCCTTCACCGACCGGTTTGGTGGTGAAGAAGGGATCGAAGACTTTGCCAAGGTCAGCCTCTGCGATGCCGCCTCCAGAGTCCAGAACGCTCAGGCGCCACTGCTCGTCATCGGCTTCGATGCGGATCTCCAGGCGTTTGTAGCGCTTGTCGGCCATGGCGTCCAGGGCGTTGTGCAACAGGTTGATCAGCACCTGCTCCAGGCGGATGGCATCGCCCCGTACCCAGGCCGGGCGCGCCAGGTACAAGGCGACTTCGACCCCTTCGTTGCGGATGCGGGTGTCGAGCAGGTGCAGCGCCTGGTCGACCACATTGGCCAGGTCCAGGCGCTCGCGCAGCCCGACCGGGCTGTTGCGGGCAAAGGTCTTGAGGTGGCTGGTCAACGCCGCCATGCGAGTGAGCATCTGTTCCAGCGGCTCCAGCGCCTTGCGGGCATCGTCGTAGCGGCCATGGTCGAGCAGCAGGCGCAGGGTTTCCAGTTGCATGCGCTGGGTGGTCAGCGGCTGGTTGATCTCGTGGGCCAGGGCCGCCGACATCTGTCCCAGGGCGGCGAGCTTGGCCGACTGCACCAAGCCTTCCTGGGCCGTGCGCAGTTCACGGGTGCGCTCCTCGACCAGGCGCTTTAGCTCTTCGCGGCTGCGCTGGCGCAGGCGTGCCAGGCGCAAGCGCTGGCTGACGAACAAGGCGGCGAACACCAGGCTTAGCCACACCGCCGCGGCGCCCAACGCTGCATTACGGCCGTCGGCGGCGACCTGCGGTTTGCGCAGCAGGTGCAAGGTCCAGTCCTCG
Source organism: Pseudomonas sp. NyZ480 (assembly GCF_029537255.1). NCBI lineage: Bacteria > Pseudomonadati > Pseudomonadota > Gammaproteobacteria > Pseudomonadales > Pseudomonadaceae > Pseudomonas > Pseudomonas sp. NyZ480. Next base: position 1,108,199 of record NZ_CP120626.1, read on the forward strand.
CTCTGCAGCGGCAGGCTTTCCCACAGGTAGTCGGCCGGACCGTCCGGGCCTTGTACACGGGTCAGGTGGCTATTGCTGGCGAAACGGGTGAGTACATGGTGCTGCAAGGGCACCAGGGGCTGCTTGTCGTACTGGCGGGTTTCGGCGAGCTCCGCACGGTCGGCGGCACTGAGCGGTTGCAGCTCGCGGTAGCGCCAGCCGTCCTGGTTGGCGATGAACGTGATGCCACGGGCGTCGCTGACCAGCAGCACGTCGCTGCCCTGGCGCCATTCGCGTTCCAGCTCGGGGAATTCGAGCTTGACCACCATGGCGCCGAGGAAGCGCCCGTGTTCGTCGGTCACCGCGCTGGCAAGAAAATACCCGGGTACGCCGCTGGTCACCCCAACGGCGTAGAAGCGGCCGCTGCCTTCGCTGCGGGTCTGTTTGAAGTAGGGCCGAAAGGCATAGTTGGAGCCGACATAGGTGGTTGGCAGGCGCCAGTTGCTGGCTGCGATGGCCAGGCCGGTTCGGTCCAGCAATTCCAGTGTCGAAGAGTTGGCTGCGCCGTTTATTCGCTCAAGCTTGCGGCTCAGGGCGTTTTGCTTCGCCTCGTCGACCGGGCCGCGCAAGGCCTCGACGAACTCCGGGTCCAGCGCCAGTACCGCGGGCAGGGCGCGATAGCGCTCGATCAGGGTGTGCAGGGCATTGGCGTAGAGCCCCAACTGTTGGCTGGCGCGGCGGGCATCGTCCTCCATTGCCTGGCGCTTGGCCTGGTGCATGGCCCAGCCTGCGCTGAGCGAGGTGCCCACCAGAATCAGCAGGATGATCAGCCCCAGACGCAGGGCGCGAAAGGAAAATGGCATGGGGCGGTCCGGTGAACGATGGTTGAGGCCTTCTCGCCGGCAAGCCGGCTCCTACAGGGATTATCATGTCCTTGTAGGAGCCGGTTTACCGGCGATAGGGCAAGCTGCTTACAGCAATTCGAAACGCTTCTGTTGCACCGCCTCGGAATCGAGCCCGACCTGGACGTTGAATTCCCCTGGCTCGGCGACCCGCTGCAGTTGGCCATTGTAGAACTTCAGGTCGTCTTCACTGATGCGGAAGGTGAGCGTTCGCGACTCACCAGCCTTGAGCATCAGTTTCTGGAAGTTCTTCAGCTCCTTGACCGGTCGGCTCATGGACGCCGAAACATCCTGCAGGTACAGCTGCACGACCGTTTCGCCGTCGCGCTTGCCGGTGTTCTTCACGGTCACCTTGGCTTCCAGCGTGTCGCCGCGCTTGAGGTCTTTCTTCGACAGGGTAAAGCCGGACAGCTCGAAGCTGCTGTAGCTCAGACCGTAGCCGAAGGGGTACAGCGGGCCATTGGGTTCCTCGAAGTACTGCGAGGTGTAGTTGCCCGGTTTGCCCGGCGTGAACGGCCGGCCAATGCGGGTGTGGTTGTAGTGCATCGGAATCTGCCCGACCGAACGCGGGAAGGTAATGGCCAGCTTGCCCGACGGGTTGTAGTCGCCGAACAGCACATCAGCGATGGCGTTGCCGCCTTCGGTTCCGGCGAACCAGGTTTCCAGAATGGCGTCGGCCTGTTCGCGTTCCCACCCAATCGACAGCGGACGACCGTTCATCAGCACCAGCACCAGCGGTTTGCCGGTGGCCTTGAGCGCCTTGATCAGCTCACGCTGGCTGGCGGGGATTTCAAGGGTGGTGCGGCTCGACGATTCGTGGGACATCCCGCGGGATTCGCCGACCACCGCAACCACCACATCGGACTGCTGGGCGGCCTTGACGGCCTCATCGATCAGCACGGCGGCAGGGCGTGGGTCGTCGACGATCTCTGGCGCATCGAAGTTGAGGAAGTTCAGGTAGTCGAAGATCGCCTTGTCGCCGGTGACGTTGGAACCTTTGGCATAGACCAGTTTGGCCTTGCCTTCCACGGCGCGGCGCAAGCCCTCGCGTACGGTCACCGAGTGCACCGGTTTGCCGTCGGCGGCCCAGCTGCCCATCATGTCGATCGGGGCGTCGGCCAACGGCCCGACCAGGGCGATGGTGCCGGACTTTTTCAGCGGCAGGGTCTGGTGGCGGTTTTCCAGCAATACCAGGCTGCGGCGTGCGACATCCCGGGCCGCCTCGCGATGCAGACGCGCATCGGCGTAGGGTTCCTTGGGATCGTTCTCTGCCTTGCCGATCCGCACGTACGGGTCCTTGAACAGGCCCATGTCGTACTTCGCCCCGAGCACTTCGCGAACCGCCTGGTCCAGTTCGGCCTGGGTCACTTCACCCGTCTTGAGCAGCCCGGGCAGCTCCTGACCATACAGCGTGTCGTTCATGCTCATGTCGATGCCGGCCTTGATCGCCAGTTTCGCCGCCTCGCGGCCATCGCGGGCCACGCCATGGCGGATCAACTCCTGAATGGCACCGTGGTCGCTGATGGTCACGCCCTTGAAGCCCCACTCCTTGCGCAACAGGTCATTCATCAACCAGGTGTTGGAAGTGGCTGGCACGCCGTTGATCGAGTTCAGCGCCACCATCACCCCACCCGCGCCAGCATCCAGTGCCGCACGGTAGGGGGGCAGGTAGTCGTTGTACATCTTCGGCAGGCTCATATCGACCGTGTTGTAGTCGCGTCCGCCTTCCACTGCACCGTACAGGGCGAAGTGCTTGACGATGGCCATGATGCTGTCGGGGTTGGCCGGGCTGTTGCCCTGGAAGGACTGGACCATTACCTGGCCGATCCGCGAGGTCAGGTAGGTGTCTTCACCAAAGCCCTCGCTGGTGCGTCCCCAGCGTGGGTCGCGGGCGATATCGACCATTGGGGCGAAGGTCATGTCCAGGGCGTCCGCCGAGGCTTCGATGGCCGAAGTGCGGCCGACCTTGGCTATGGCGTCCATGTCCCAGGTCGCGGCCATGCCCAGGCCGATCGGGAAGATGGTGCGGTTGCCATGAATGACGTCGTAGGCGAAGAACATCGGGATCTTCAGGCGGCTGCGCATGGCCGCGTCCTGCATCGGGCGGTTCTCGGCGCCGGTACGGGAGTTGAAGGTACCGCCGATACGGCCGGCGGCGATCTCCTCGCGGATCTTGTCGCGGGGCATTTCCGGGCCGATGCTGATCAGGCGCAGCTGGCCGATCTTTTCGGCTTCGGTCATCTGGCTGATCAGATGGTTGATGAACGCCTGCTTGTCCTCGAGGGGGGGAGCGGTGGGGGCGGCGAGGGCCGCCTGACTGGCAAGGCCCAAGGCCAGGCCCAGCAAAGACAGTTTCATCATCAATTCCATTGTCGAGGCCTCTGCCGTATCCAGGGGGCGATACGCGCGCGGCCGAAGTTTTCAGGCGGCTATTGTTGTACAGTTTGCAAGGATCACGTCCAGCGGCGAATTATGCCTGAATATGCAAGCCGCGGATGAGCACCTGTGTGCCGGGACGACAACTATAAGAACGATCGAGAGCGCCAAGGCATGACCCTCCTCAACGAATATGACCGGCGCCGAATCGCCGAGGCCATCGCCCGTGCCGAAAAGCGCACCGATGCCGAACTGGTCACCGTGCTGGCGCGCCGCGCCGATGACTACGCTTATCTACCGCTATTCTGGGCCGCCGTGCTGGCATTGGCCGTGCCCGGCCTGCTGCAATGGTTGTCTGGCTGGCCGGGCATGCGCGGGCTCCTGGTCGCCAATGTGTTGCTCTTCGTCGGCTTGTGCCTGCTCTTGCGCAGCCCACGCCTGGCGGGATGGTTGATTCCACAGGCGCTGCGCCGCTGGCGGGCGTCGCGCCTGGCTCGCCAGCAGTTTCGCGAGCAGAACCTGCAACGCACGGCGGGCGGCACTGGTGTGCTGATTTTCGTCAGCGAGGCCGAGCAGCATGTCGAAATACTGGTCGATCGAGGCGTCAGCCAGCACCTGGACGCTGCTGCCAGAGCTGCCATCGTCGCCCGCTTTGCCGAACACGTGCGCCAGGGGCATACCTTGCAAGGCTTCGTCGAGTGCATCGAGGCTTGTGGCGAATTGCTGAGCGAACACCTGCCATCGACTCACGCCCGCAACGAGCTGCCCAACCGCTTGGTGGTCCTCGACTGATCGGCTCCCACTGGGTTGTCGTGGCACGGTAGAATGCGCGCATTGCGCTGCGCGCTTCCCGCTATTCGAGGCACCCGTTTTCCATGTCTGCTCGTACTTTCGCTTCACCCGCGCCGGATGCGCGTGCCCAGTTCCTTGAGCTGCTGGGCGCTGCCATGCACGGCAATACCCTGGTCAAGCTGGTGCTGGCCCGCCATGTGGGGGCCGACCAGACCTTGCAGCGGATCATGGCCAAGCCAGTGCAAGTCAAAGGGCAGCCCAACCTGTCGCTGGTGTACCGCCACCAGACCCGCGATATCACCCGCAACCTGTCATTGGACCAGGCCCTGACGCTGGTCGCCGAGCTGCTGCCGGAGAGTTTTCGCAATGCCCATCTGTTCGACGCTGACGGCGAAGTGCAGCTGACCTTCAGCAAGAAGGGCAAGCCAATGTTGCAGCGCCATGGCGCCCAAGCCCTCCGCGAAACGTCAGTGAGCACGGGGCACGACCGCGAGAAGAAGCGTTACCTGGAGCTGTCCCGGCCGTTTCTGCGTGATCTGGGGGTAACTGATGCACAGGGTGCGCTGATCCCTTCCATGTCGCGCAAATGGAAGCAGATCAACAAGTTCATCGAAGTTTTCGACCATGCGCTGGCCAATGCCCCGGTGCCGGCCGAGCAAGTGCTGCGGGTGGCCGACTTCGGTTCGGGGAAGGGCTACCTGACCTTCGCCATGCATGATTACCTGCGCAACACGCTTGGCCGTGAAGCCCAGGTGACGGGCGTCGAGTTGCGTCAGGACATGGTCGACCTGTGCAATGCAGCGGCTTCGCGCCTGGAGCATCCTGGCCTTGAGTTCCAGTGTGGTGATGTTCGCAGTGTGGTGCCAGAGGCCATCGAAGTAATGATTGCCCTGCATGCTTGCGACATCGCCACTGACTACGCCATCCACACCGGTATTCGCTGCAACGCCGCGATCATCATGTGCTCGCCATGCTGCCACAAGCAGATCCGTCCACAGTTGCACAGTCCAGGGCTGCTACAGCCGATGCTGCAATACGGCCTGCACCTGGGGCAGCAGGCCGAGATGCTGACCGACAGCCTGCGCGCGCTGTACCTGGAAGCCTGCGGCTATGAAACCAAGGTGTTCGAATTCATTTCGCTGGAGCACACCAACAAGAACAAGATGATTCTGGCGGTCAAGCGTCGACAGCCGGTGGACAATGGCGCATTGCTGGAGAAAATCTCGCAGCTCAAGGCGTTCTATGGGGTGCAGGAGCATTGCCTGGAGACGTTGCTCGCCGCCGACGGCCTGATCGCTCGCTGACCCCTCAACTGCGCCCGCTCGGTACCTCGATGGCCAACTCCGCCAGCCCCAACGGGTGGCTGCTCGCATCGAAGAAGTGCACTCCCGTTCCAGGCAAGTCACCGAACCTGTCCATGAAGTGTTGCTTCTGGTTGATTACCGAAGCGTCACTCAATGGTCGGATGGCGATCGCCAGGTAGGCCGGTCGGGCATGGCGAATGGCTTCGAGCAAATGCCCGTCTGTGCTGTCCAGGTGTTGTCCGAACAGGCACAGGCCCTGGCTTTCCTGCGCCAGCTGCGTCAGGCACCAGCCGAGGTAGTCGGAGTTGCGGATGGCGCGCAGTTTTTCGTCGCTGCGTTCTTCATTGACGAACAGTGGCACCTCCCCCGGAATGTTCACGGCGAAGCCATCGAGCAGTTCAGCGCATTCGGCACTGCGCTGGCGGGTGGAGCCGTCAGGCAGCTTGAGCAGGTGCATCCCGCCGTGCAGGTGCATGACCCGGGTGCCTTCGCAGCGGGTGCGGCGCAGGTCGAAGAAGCCTTGTTCGTCGAACAGCGTGGCGAATCCCTGTGGGGCGTGCTGCAGAGCCCACGGCAGAATCAGGTCGTAGTTGCTGGTATAGACGCTGCGGTACTGTCGCAAGGCCTGGTTGATGGTTGTCAATGTGCTCGCCGGCATCAGCGACCAGGGCAGGTGCACGGTGCGCACGGCGTGGATCAGTGCTTCCTTGATCGAGTAATAGCGGTTCAGGGGGGCAGTGGAGTTGATCGCCAACGCAGCATTGGCACGTACGGTATGGTTGAGGGTGCTGAGTACCGTCTCGAACATCTCCGTGCCCAGGGACTTGAACAGGGCTTGGTCGCTGACAGCAAGGCCTTTCTTGCGTCCGGCACGCTGGGCTTGTTCGAACAGCGAAAAGTAGCCGAACGGTTTCCACAGTGCACGGCTGGCACCATTGCCCAGCAGCAGGGCGTCGCAGCGGTGGCGTTGGTGGAGGTCGGGCCAGGTGGCGAGGTGGGCGTCGAGTGCAGGCATGCGAAGGTCCATTCGGTGGAGCGGGGCGGGGCGACTTTAGCATGTCGGGCAAGGCGAGGGTGGCTGGCTACCCAAAGGGCACACGCCACACAGCTTGCTCGCCCTCTGGACGCCGCCCCAGCCATGAAGTAGCGACCCCCGCCTGTGGCCTGCTGGCAATCACTCGGGAGCAGGGTTCCGTTGCGGGTTCCGGCTCCTGTTGCGCCATAACCGATACGCCCTTATCCCCGCGCGAACCGAGCCGAACAGCAGCTTGTCTTCCATTTCCCGCGCCATACCGGAGCGCACCAGCATGCGCAGGAACGTGCCACGGGCACGGGCGATGGCGAAGTGGATGCCCTGGGCCGAGAGGGTATCGCGCACTTCGCGCAGGGCGGCGATGCCGCTGACATCGATACGGGTCACCGCTTCGGCGTCGAACAGTACGGCCTTGGGCTCGGCCTGGCTTTGCACCGCTTCGAGCAGGCGCATCTTGAAGTAGTCGGCGTTGAAGAACAGGATCGCGTCATCGAAACGGTACACCACCAGGCCCGGCACGGTGCGGGCTTCCTTGTGGAGGCGGATGTCGACCTGGCCTTCTGTTCCTGGCAGCCAGCCCAGCACGGCGTCGGTGGGTTGGTAGATGCTGTACAGCAAGCGCAGGATCGCAAGGGTCACTGCGAAGACGATGCCTGGCAGTACGCCCAGGCTCAGTACGCCGACGGTGGTCAACAAACACAACCAGAACTCGAAGCGGCTCAGGCGTTTGATATGCTCAAGGGACTTGATGTCGATCAGCCCCCAGCCGGCCATCAGCAGCACGGCTCCGAGTGCGGCCTGTGGAATCCAGGCCATGGGGGCGGTGAAAAACAGCAGTATCAGCGCAATCACCAGGGCGGCGATGATGCCCACCAGTTGGCTCTTGCCACCGACCATGTCATTGACCGCCGTACGCGAGTCCGCGCCGCTGATGGCAAAGCCTTGGGAAATACCAGCGGCCAGGTTGCTCACGCCAAGGGCCACGAACTCATGGTTGGCGTTGATCGCGTAGCCGTGGCGTGCGGCGAAACTGCGTGCGGTGAGCATGGCGCTGCAGAAGCTGACGGTGGCGATACCCAGGGCGTCGCGCAGCAAGCTTTTGGTTTCCGCCAGGTTGCTCTGTGGCCAGGCCAACTGGGGAATGCCGGCCGGCACCGGACCGAGGATGGCCACCCCGAAGCGGTCCAGACCGAACAGGCCGACCACCAAGGTGAACAGTGCAACGGTGACCAGTGCCGCCGGTAGGCGCGGGTGGCGTCTTGGCAGCCACACCAACAGGCCCAAGGCGGCGAGGCCAATGATCAGCGTCAGCCAATGGATCTCGCCCAAGCGCTGGGCAAAGTTGATCAGGCTGAGAATGAAACCGTCACCTTCGATCTTGAAGCCCACCACCTTCGACATTTGCCCAGCGATCAGGCTCAGGCCGATGCCGTTGAGGTAGCCGATCAGAATGGGTCGGGAGAAGAAGCTGGCGATGAATCCGGCCCGGGCAAGCCCTGCGCCGATCAGCATGACCCCCACCAGCACCGTAACGATCACCGAAAGTTCGGCGATGCGTTGCGGATCACCCATCGCCAACGGCGCCACGGCGCCTGCGATCATTGCGCAGGTGGCAGCATCGGGGCCGACCATCAGTTGGCGCGAGCTGCCGACCAGGGCATAGACCATCATTGGCAGTACGCAGGCATACAGACCGTATTGGGGGGGCAGGCCGACGATTTGCGCGTAGGCAATGGCGATGGGAATCTGGATCGCCGCCACGGACAGGCCTGCCTGCAGGTCGGCGTGGAACCAGTCACGGCGGTAATGCAGCAGGTTGGCCAGGCCCGGCAACCAGCGGGAAAGAAACATACGCGGTCCTTTCGAAATGTTTCACGAGTCCATGGAACATATGCCTGGCAAATTGCTTTGCCGGCAAGTGAATAGTGCGGCGGGAATTCAAGCCGAATGGGTGGCACATGGCCATAGGGCCAGATCAAGGAAAAGGCAGAAACGAAAAAAGGAGCCGAGGCTCCTTCTGACAGCGATGACGTTGCTGGAACGTCATGCGGGAATGCGATGTGGAGCGGGTAGAGGGAATCGAACCCTCGTCGGAAGCTTGGGAAGCTACTGTTCTACCATTAAACTATACCCGCGTAGACGGTCGACTTTTTACCAGAACCCTCCTTCCTTGAGAAGCCCAAGTTATAAAAAAGCTGTCGGCGACCCATAGCCTGCGGGTGAACGGCTACGGGACGCCGATGCGCTCAGATGGCCAGTGCATGTTGCCCCGGGACGAAGTTGAAGCGTTGACGGGTTTCACGCACGGTTGGCTTGAGGAAGCCCAGCACGACATCACGGGTTTCCTCGCAGGCGGCCTTGTGCTCCATGTCGAGGAAGTGGCCAGCATCGCGGATCACGCTGAAGTGGCTCTTGCCAACGTGCTGGCTGAAGTGCCGGGCATCCTCGGCGGTGGTGTACTCGTCGCGATCACCGTTGATGAACAGCACCGGAATGTCGATGTTGACCGCAGCTTTCAGTGCACGCTCCAGGTCGTGTTGCAGCACTTGATTGATGTGGAAGTGCATCTGTGCGTACTCGTGGCTGTCCAGGCTGCTGACATGCCGGTAGTTGAAGCGCTTGAACAGCGACGGCAGGTGCTTGCCAATGGTGTCGTTGACCAGGTTGCCCACCTGGTAGCGGTCGCAGGCAGCCAGGTACTGGCATCCGCGCTCCAGGTAGTCGCGCATCGCTTCGTTGATGATTGGCGAGAACGAGCTGACCACCGCTTTCTTCACCAGTCGCGGCTGGTGCGCCAGCGCCAGCAGGGTACAGGCGCCACCCCAGGAGAACGACATTACGTGGTCGGCGCGGAAGTGCTCGATCAGCTCAAGAAGAATGTGCGCTTCGGTCTCCTTGGTGATCAGGCGCTCCTGGCGGTTGTGGGGCTTGGACTTGCCTGCATAGGGCTGGTCGTACAGCACCACGTTGAATTGCGGGTGCAGGTTGCGCACCGTCTGGGCGAACGAGGCCGTAGTGGCCAGCGACCCGTTGATCAGGATGATCGTTTTTTCGGCCGCTTCCGCGCGATAGAACTCCGTGTAAACCCGATACTGACCTTGAATATCAAGTACAGCAATTTCTGGCCTCATGTCTTCGACTCCTGGCGCAAAAAGGGTATTCGCGTCACCTAGGGTGCACGTTCTTTATGACAGGTAGGCATACGCCTGAAGAGAAACCGGGGGCCCTGTGTCGATCCTTGGCACGTGTGTCGACGGTATTGTTTTTCGCGGGCGATTTGCCGTGCCCCAAGGCATCGAGGCCCTGGGTGGCCGGCAAAAGGCGTCTTGGACTGCGTGTGTGACTAGCAAGTCACATGCAGACTGACGATTTGGATTCAAGCAGCAGGTGCGGGATCCCGCAAGTGCCGTTCAGGGAAAAATGTGACGTTGGCCGCTGGACGGTCGTGTGTCGATCATCTGCCGCCTGCCGGGGGGCCTTGGTCGGCACGCCGGCTCCCGCCTTCGCCGCTTTTCGTGGCCCTGGAAGGTGAGCTAGACCGAGGCGATTTCCTCGGCTGTCAGCGCCCTGAACGCCCCTGGCTCAAGGGCTGGGTCCAGTTGAATCGGGCCCATGCTTTCCCGGTGCAGCCCCACGACCTTGTTGTCGAAGTGCCCGAACATGCGCTTGACCTGGTGGTAACGTCCTTCGACGATTGCCAGCCGGGCCTGCCGCGGGCCGAGGATGTCCAGTTGGGCAGGCAGGGTGGTGAGGTTTTCGAAGGCGAAGTAGAAGCCTTCCCGGAACCTGGCGACATAGTGGTCGCCGATCTCGTCCTCGGTCTCGACCAGGTAGCGTTTGGGCAGTTTGGTCCTGGGCTGGGTGAGTCGTCTCGACCATTGGCCGTCATTGGTCAGGATCATCAGGCCGGTGGTGTTGTAGTCCAGGCGTCCGGCGATGTGCAGGCCGTCTCGCTGCTCGGCGGGTAGCAGGTCCAGCACCGTGCGGTGCCGAGGGTCCTGTGTGGCGCTGACGCAACCGGTGGGCTTGTGCAGCATCAGGTAGCGAGCCGGGTAGCCTGCCTGAAGCAACTTGTCGTCCACTTCGATGCGGCTGAAGTCGTTCACCTCCAGCAGTGGGTCATGCGCCACCTCGCCATTCACTCGCACACGTCGTTGTGCCAGCAGTCGTCGCACCTGCTGACGGTTGTAGTCGGGGAGATTGGCGAGGAAACGGTCAAGTCGCATGAGGCACGGCAGGGATAACAGCGGGGGGGCAGTCTAGCGCGTTGGCGAGTCGGGCGCTGCTTCGAGTTGTGCCAGAACACCGGCACAGCGTGGACACAGGCAGGCCTTGTCGCGCAGCTCGGCGGGCAGGGCCTGGAGCACGGCGGGGTCGATGGCCACGCCAAAGCACCAGCAAGCCTGGGTGGCGCTGCGTGGAACGGCCAAGGTGCACTGGTTGGGGGCGCCACAGGCGGGGCAGTGCTGCTTGTCATTCATGGTCGGATCCGGGGATTTCAGTGCAGACGCGGTTGCGACCGGCCTGCTTGGCACGGTAAAGCGCTCGGTCGGCGCGGGTCAGCAGGGTATGGACGGTGTCGCCCGGCTGAAGGTTGCCCAGGCCGATACTGGTGGTCAGGCGTAGCGGTTGGTCTTCGTAGGTGAACGTCAATTGTTCGGTGCGTCGGCGGATCTTCTCGGCCACTTCGATGGCTTGGCGACCGTTGGCCTCGCGCAGCAACACGATGAACTCCTCACCGCCCCAGCGGCAGATTATATCCGACTGGCGCAGGCTGCCTTGCAGCACCTGGGCGAACTGGCGCAACACTTCGTCGCCTGCCAGGTGGCCGTGGGTGTCGTTGAGCGCCTTGAAGTGGTCCAGGTCGATCAGCAGCGCCACCAGTGGCGCCCGGTCACGCTGGGCTTCCAGCAATGCCTGGGCGGCCAGTAGGTCGAAACTGCGTCGATTGGGCAGGCCGGTAAGGCTGTCGAGCGTGGCCAACGCGGTCGTGCTGGCCTGGTGCCGCTGGAGCATTGCATTGAGCAACGACAGCACCACCAGGGTGATCATCGCGCAGATCGCCAAATTCAGGTAAAGAGCATGGCGGACGCGGTCCAGCGTGCCGGTCTCGCGCTTGTCCACCAGGAGGTACCAGTCCAGCTCAGGCAGTTTGCGCACGTTGAGGAAGTGACTGTGTCCAGCGCCATCCTGATATTCGTGGCTGCCTTCGTCAGGCACTGCGGCTTGCGCCAGCAGCGCGGCGAAGTCGCCGCTGTCGCCGAGCATCTGTCCGACGCGCAAGCCATGAGGACCGCCATCGGAGCCGGTCAGCAGGATCTTGCCTTGGGCATCGGTGAAGAACACCGAGCGCTGATAGCGCCGTTGGTAGTTGTCGATCAGCTTGACCACCGACGCCACGCTGAGCCCTACACCTGCCGCGCCGATGAAGCGTTGCTGGTAGTCCAGCACGCGATAGTTGATGAACACCGTCAGGCTGTCCTGGTTGGCCATATCCAGGTCGACGTTGATCTCGTAAGGGGCCTTGAGCTCGCGCAGGCGGAAATACCATTCATCGCGCCAGGTGCCGGGCTGGACTTGCTTGAGTACGCCTTTGGCCTGGTAGTAAGTGAGGCTGCGGTCGGAGACGAAGAACGAGGTGCAGGTGTCCTGCTTGCCCATGACTTCGCCCAGGTAACGGGTGATGCGCCGGGTGTCCTGTTCGCCGGCCAGCACCCAGTCGCGCAGGAAGGTGTCCTGGGCCATCATCGAGGCGATCAGTACAGGGCGAATGAGGTCTTTCTGGATTTCCGAGTAGACCGTGTCGGACGTCAGCGGCAGTTCGGTATGGACGATTCCGTCATGGATGGCGCTACGCGAGGAGTAGTAGCTGAGCAGCGAGGTGGCCAGGAAGCCGCAGGCCAGCAGCACCAGCAGGGTGAGGATCAGCGAGCGCTGTGAAAACAGGGCGGAGCGTGGAGGCATGATCGTCCCGTGATGTGTGCCGAGCTGCCCATTCTAGTGAGATGCCCGAGAAATGACTGCATCTTTTTTGGGGGTACTCGGACCTGTTTCAATTTGTTGCGAAAATGGCACTGCACCCCGACTGGACGGTCTTATTGGTTGTCGACGATCGCTTCTCGTCGACGCTCGCCAGCGCCGCTGTTCGGGCACCCCTGCGGTCCAGGAGGCCGCCATGTCCTATCGAATTCTGCTGATCGCCCTGCTGGGCCTGATGACGTCCGCCTGCGTGCCCTACTACGAGAGTGGGGGCTATTACCGCTCGGATTACTACTCCTCCGATCGCTACGTGTCGCCGGGGTACTACCGTTATGACCGCTACTATGTAACGCCACAACCGCGCTACTACTATCAGCCAGCGCCACGCTATTACCGGCCAGCGCCTGCACCGTACTACAGGCCTCATCCCCATCCGGGTGTGAACCAGTGGCATGGTAACCCTCGCTTCGACTATGGCCATCGCCAGCGCTATGACGATGGGCGTGACCGCGATCGTCACGACTACCGCAATGACAGCAAGCGTTACCAGAACGAGCGGTGGCATTCGAACGGACACGGTGACCGTGACCGGCGGCCGGACCGTGGCCGCGGAGGGGACCGCAACTGGCAACGGTGATTCAGCTCCATCGCTTGCTGCAGGGGCTGCACTGCAGCCCCGAACACCAGGGTGCTAGGCCAGGTCGGCTAATGGATGCCGGCCTTCCCACACTTTGGCGAAATGTGCCTCGACCACCGCCAAGGGCACCTGTGCGATGTCTGGCCAGTGCCAGTGTGGCTGGTTGTCCTTGTCCAGCAGACGGGCACGTACGCCTTCGCTGAACTCTGGGTGCCGGCAGCAGTTGAGGCTCATGGTGTATTCCATCTGGAATACCTGGGCCAAGGAAAGATGCCGCGCGCGCCGAATTTGTTCCCACACCAGATGCGCGGTCAGCGGGCAGCCTTCGTGCAGGCGTTGGCCTGCTTCGGCCAGCAGCGGGTCCGAATGCTGTTTCAGACCCTCAAGCGCACGCCAGGCACTCGCGGGGTCGGCCACGTCGAGCAACTCGTCGATCATTCGTCGGCGCGGCAACCACTGCGCCTCGGGTAACTCGGCACAGGCTCGATGCTGTTCGGCCTTGAGCAGACTGTTCAGTTGCAGTTCGGTTTGTTCCTGCCAATTCAGTTGCAGCAGCTCCTCGATCAAGGCCTCTTGCTGGTGTTCGCCCAAGAAGCGGTCGGCCAACCCCAGGTCAATCGCGTCGCGGGCATTGATCGGTGCGCCGGTCAGACCCAGGAACAGCCCCAACCTGCCCGGCAGACGGGCGAGGAACCAGCTGGCGCCGACATCCGGATAAAGCCCGATGCTGATTTCCGGCATCGCCAGGCGGCTGCTGGGTGTCACGATACGTACCCCGGCGCCCTGCAGCAGCCCCATGCCGCCGCCGAGCACATGGCCGTGGCCCCAGCACAGCAGGGGTTTGGGGTAGGTGTGCAGCATGTAGTCGAGGCTGTACTCGGCGGCGAAGAAGGTCGCTGCCAGTGGTGGGACGCTGCCTGGGTGTTCGCGGCAGGCTTGGGCCAGCGCCCGCACGTCGCCTCCTGCGCAGAACGCCTTGGGCCCGCTGCCGCGCAGCAATACGCAGACTACGCCAGGGTCGTGGGCCCAGGCATGCAGGTGTTCAGCCAACACCTCGATCATCGGTAGATTGAGGGCATTGAGCGCCTTGGGGGCATCCAGCGTGGCAATGCCGATACGGGCGCCGTCGGCGCCGGTGAGTACCTCGCAATGAATGGACATGTGCTACCTCGTACAGGTCATCGCACAAGTATGGCTTGCCTTGCCGATCATGCCGGTCGCCGGTCGGACTGATTGACAAGGGGGGGCGGCTTACCTAGTGTCGCGCCATTGTTTACGGATGGCCCCATGACTGACGACGATCGCATCAAACTCGAACCCAGCTGGAAAGCCGCATTGCGTGGCGAATTCGACCAGCCCTACATGCACCAGCTGCGCGAGTTCCTGCGCCAGGAGTACGCGGCCGGCAAGGAAATCTACCCACCGGGGCCGCTGATCTTCAATGCGCTCAACTCCACCCCGCTGGAGCAGGTCAAAGTGGTCATTCTCGGCCAGGATCCTTACCACGGCCCAGGCCAGGCCCATGGTCTGTGCTTCTCGGTGCAGCCGGGCGTGCCGACACCACCGTCACTGGTCAACATCTACAAGGAACTGCAACGCGACCTGAACATCGCCATCCCTGATCACGGCTATCTGCAAAGCTGGGCCGAGCAGGGCGTGCTGCTGCTCAACACCACCATGACCGTGGAGCGTGCGAACGCGGCTTCGCATGCCAAGAAAGGCTGGGAGTTCTTCACCGACCGCATCATTCAGGTGGTGAGCGAGCAGTGCCCGAATGTGGTGTTCCTGCTGTGGGGCGCGCATGCCCAGAGCAAGCAGAAGCTGATCGACGGTACCAAGCATCTGGTGCTCAAGTCGGTGCATCCGTCGCCGTTGTCGGCCTATCGCGGTTTCTTTGGGTGTGGGCATTTCAGTCGGGCCAACAGCTTCCTCGAGCAGCGGGGGTTGGTGCCGATCAACTGGGCATTGCCGCCACTTTGAACAGGGTCATCGCCGGCTGCTCCAGAGGCGACGCGCTCCGCACAGGAGCCGGCTTGCCGGCGATGAGGCCCGGGCGCGCTCAAGTCTTCCACAATCTGAACAACGGCTCTGCCAGGAACAGCACCATCAGCAGGCGCATCACCTGCAAGGCCGTCACCAGTGGCACCGACAGCTGCAAGGTCTCGGCCGTCAAGCTCATCTCGGCAATCCCACCGGGCATCATCCCCAGCGTCAATGACCGCAAATCCAGCCCGGTCATCACGCTCAAGGCCCACGCCGCACTTCCGGCAATAAGCATGCACAGCGCCGTGGCAATCAATGTGCGTCCGAGAAACGACGGTGCCCGGCGGAAGAACGCACGGTTGAAGTGGCAAGCCAGGCCGCTGCCGATCAGCCATTGGCCGATCTGACTGGCGCCGTTGGGCAGGGCGATTTGCAGATTGCCCGCCAGGCTGACTGTTGCCGCGACCAACAATGGCCCGAACAACCAGGGGTTAGGTTGACGTAAGCGCTGCCAGGCCAGGCCTGCCAAGATGCTCAGCGGCACGATCAGGGCCAGCCAACTCCAGCTCACGCTGCCGGTATGATTGAGCGGTATGCCATCCCCCAGCAGGAACTTGAACAGCGCCGGCACCACCAGCACCACGGCCAGCACCCGCAGGCTCTGCGCCGCAGCGACCTGGCTGAGCACGGCTCCGTTGCGTGCGCCGAGGTTGACCATTTCCCCGGAGCCGCCCGGCATACTGGCGAAGAACGCCGTCGCCCGGTCCTCGCCGGTGCGGCGCAGCATCCAGACCCCAATCACGCTGGACAGAGTGGTGAGCAGTGCGCCGAAGAAGATCAAGGCAAAATGGCTGCTGACCTGCTCGACCACCGCCGGCGTGAAGTGCAGGCCGATGCCGATGCCGATGATGCATTGCCCGCCCTTGCGGCCATTAGGGATTTCCGCGAGCTGCCAGGGCGTCAGGCAGCGCACCAGGATGATCGCCAGCAACGAGCCGACCATCCATGGCAAAGGCCAGCCGATCGTGCTGGCGAGAAAGCCACCAGCAAGCCCGACCAGCCCGGTTGCCCAGAACAGAGGGAACTGCCGATCAGGCATCGGCCATGGCCCGACGCTGCAGGCTGCGTTTACGCCAGATGCGCACCAGCGGCAGGGCCAACATGCACACCACCAGTACCCACACACCCATGCTGATGGGGCTCGACCAGAGGATGCCCAGTTCACCGTTGGAGATCGACAGCGCGCGGCGCAGGTTTTGCTCCATCAGGCCGCCGAGGATGAACCCGAGCAGGATCGGCGAAAGCGGGAAGTCCAGCTTGCGCAGGATGTAGCCCATGATGCCGATGCCGACCATCAGGAACAGGTCGAAGGTGGTGGCGTGCACGGCGTATACGCCGATCGCGGTGATGATCGCGATCACCGGCACCAGTGCCCAGTTCGGTACTGCGAGGATGCGGGTGAAGAGGCGGATCATCGGGATGTTCAGGATCACCAGCATGATGTTGGCGACGAACAGCGAGGCGATCAGACCCCAGACGATGTCCGGTTGTTGCTCGAACAGCAGCGGGCCCGGTGTGATGTTGTACAGGGTCAGTGCGCCGATCATCACCGCCGTGGTTCCCGAGCCCGGTACGCCGAGGGTCAGCATGGGCACCAGCGCGCCACAGCACGAAGCGCCGATGGCGGTTTCCGGGGCTGCCAGGCCTCGGGCATCGCCCTTGCCGAACTTGCCCGAGCTACCCGCGATGCGTTTTTCGGTCATGTAGGCCACCGCGCTGGCCAGGGTTGCCCCCGCACCTGGCAGCACGCCCATGATGAAGCCAAGCAGTCCGCAGCGGATGTTGACCACGAACACCGAGGCGGCTTCCTTGAAGTTGAACAGCATGCGCCCGGTGGCCTTGACCGCGGCGTGGCCGTGGTGGGTCTTCTCCAGCAGCAGGAGAATCTCGCTGATCGAGAACAGCCCCAGCACCAGGACCACGAACTGAATGCCGTCGGCCAGGTGCACGCTGTCGCCGGTGAAGCGGTATACACCGCTGTTGGCGTCGATGCCCACTGCCGACAGGAACAAGCCGATAAGTGCCGCGATGAAGGTCTTCAGCGGTTTGTCACCGGCCATGCCGCCGAGGGCGACGATGGCGAACACCATCAGCACGAAATACTCGGCCGGCCCGAAGGCGATTGCCCATTTCGCCAGCAACGGCGCGAACAGCACCATGCCGCAGGTGGCGATCAAGGCGCCGATGAACGAACTCCACGCCGACAGCGACAGGGCCACGCCAGCCAAGCCCTGGCGGGCCATCGGGTAGCCGTCGAGGGTGGTCATGACGGTGGAGGCTTCGCCCGGAATATTCAGCAGGATCGAACTGATCCGGCCGCCGTACTCGCAGCCCAGGTAGACCGCGGCCAGTAGAATCAGGGCCGACTCCGGCGGCAGGCCGAGGGCGAAGGCGATGGGAATCAGCAGGGCCACGCCGTTGATCGGACCCAGGCCCGGCAACAGGCCGACCACCGTGCCGATCAGGGTACCGGTGAGGGCGGTCACCAGGTTGTAAGGGCTCAGGGCCACGCCGAAGCCCTGGCCCAGGTAGCTCAAGGTATCCATGTGTCAGTTCTCCAGTACGTCGAGCAGGCCGAGGGGCAAGGGCACATCCATCACACGGTCGAACAGCCAGTAGAGGAACAGGCTCATGCCCACCACCACGATGGCGCTGTGCAGCCAGCGGCCGCCGTACAGGCGGGCCATGGGGATGCCGACCAGGATGGCGCTGAGGATGAAGCCCAAGGTCTCGAAGGTGCTGGCGAAGACCAGCAACAGGCCAATGCACAAGCCGATCTTGGTGAGGGTTTCGCGGTCCAGTTCGGGTTCGTCGTCCTTGCGCACGATGGGCGTTGGGCGGATAGCCAGGTACAGCAGGCCGACGCTCATCAGGCCGAGCATCAGCAAGGGGTAGGCGCGCGGGCCCACCGGTTCATAGGAAAATGCAGCCTGGTAAGGCCAGGCCATCACGGCCAGGGCGGCGCACACCGCCAGCAGGACCAAGGCGAAGAGGCGTTGCAGGATCATCAGGGAGTCCTCGTAGAACGCGGCCGCTGTGGGAGTGGATCAGGTCCGCTCCCACAGGTGGGTGAAACAGCGTTGATGAGTTACTGAATCAGGCCGAATTCCCTGGCCAGCGACTTGTAGTCAGCCACCTGCTTCTTCACGTAAACGTCCAGCTCTTCACCGGTCATGGCGAACGGGAACAGCTCGCGCTGGTCACGCAGCTTGGCGAAATCCTCGGACGCCAGCATCTTGTCGAACGAGGCTTTCCACCAGGCGTAGTCTTCGTCGCTGACCTTCGGGCCGAGGTAGAAGCCGCGCACCACTGGCCAGACGATGTCGTAGCCCTGTTCCTTGGCGGTAGGGATGTTCTTCATCTCGGGCTCGTCCAGGCGGTTTTCGGCGAATACCGCGAGGATGCGCATGTCACCGCTCTGGATATGCGGCATGGAGTCGGAAATGTCGGTGGAACCGACCTGGATATGCCCGCCCAGCAGCGCGGTGGCAATTTCGCCACCCCCTTCCAGGGCCACGTAACGCAGATCGCGGGGGTTGATGCCGGCCGCCTTGGCGATCAACGCGGTCTGCATCCAGTCCTGGCTACCCACGGTACCGCCAGAGCCGATCACCACCTTGCTTGGATCTTTCTTCAGGGCCGCGACCAGGTCATCGAGGGTCTTGTAGGGCGAATCGCTCTTCACCGCGATGGCGCCATAGCTGGTGCCGACCGCCGCCAGCCACTTCACGGCGTTCTCGTCGAAGCGGCCGAACTTGCCCTGGGCCAGGTTCAGCAGCGAGCCGCTGGACCAGGCCACCAAGGTGCCGGCGTCGGCCGGGCGCTGGGCGACCACGGCGTTGTAGGCCACTGCGCCGACGCCACCTGGCATGTAGGTCACGCGCATGGGCTTGCTGAGGATTTTCTCCTCGACCAGCGCGCTCTGCACCAGCTTGCAGGTCAGGTCGAAACCACCGCCGGGCGAGGCCGGGGCGATGCATTCAGGGCGTTTGGGTTCGGCGGCCAGGGCGTTGCCGGCCAACAGCAGGCAGCCGGTTGCCAGGACGAGGTGGCGCATTGAAAAGGTCATCGTCGATCTCCGTGAGCGTTGTTGTTATGGATTACCACAGGGCTACGCTGTAGCTCACCAGCAGCCGCACTTCGTCGGCATCGCGCGCGAAGTTGGAGCGGAAGGTGGCGTTGCGCAGGCGCACGGCGACGTTCTTCAACGGGCCGCTTTGTACCACGTACTTGAATTCGGTGTTGCGCTCCCACTCCTTGCCCTCGCTGCCATCGGCGCGGCTGACGTTGTCGCCATTGATGTAGCGGGTCATGAAGGTCAGGCCGGGAATGCCGAGCGCGGCGAAGTTGTAGTCGTAGCGCACCTGCCAGGAGCGCTCGTCGGCACCGGCGAAGTCGTTGATCTGGACGAAGTTGACCAGGTACGGGTCAGCGCCGTCGACGTAAGGAAAGGCGCTGTCGCCGGACAGATGCTGGTAAGCCGCGCTGACCTTGTGCCCGCCCAGGGCATAGCTGAGCATGCCGTTGACGGTGGTGTTGTCGATGTTGCCGGCCTTGGCTGCGCCTTGGTCGTCACTCACCGCCAGGCGCAGGTCGGCGCCCAAGGTGCCTGGGCCCCATGGCTGAGTGGCGACCATCCCAAGGAAGTGCTGACGGTAGATGTCGTCCAGCTGGGCGTAGTGGTAGCTGCCGGTGATGCGGTCGGTGAACTGGTAGTCGAGTCCGGCGAGGTCGAAGTTGTCGGCGGAGAAGGTACCGCCGAAGCGACCGTTCTTGTTGTTGAGGGCGAGGTCTTCCCAGTTGGTGTCGTTACGGTCCTTGGCCTTTTCCAGGCGCCCGCCGGTGAAGGTCAGGTGGTTGATCTCTTTGGAAGTCAGCAGCCCGCCTTCGAAGGTCTGCGGCAGGATCCGCCCGTCATTGGGCTGCAGGGTAGGCAGTTCGGGAATCAGGGTACCGACCTTCAGTTCGGTCTTGGAGACCTTGATCTTGCCGGTGAGGCCGAGCTTGGAGTACTCATCGGCGGCCTTGCCATCGTCGTGGGTGGGCAGCAGGCCGGTGTCGGTGCGATCAGGGCTGGAATCGAGCTTGACGCCGAGCATGCCCAAGGCATCCAGGCCGAAGCCTACGGTGCCTTCGGTGTAGCCGGACTCGAAATTGAGCATGAAACCCTGGGCCCATTCGTCGCGCTTGGATTGTTGCGCGCTGGTGCCATCGCGAAAATCGCGATTGAAGTACATGTTGCGGGTTTCGAAGGTGGCCGTGCTGTCTTCGAAGAAAGCGGCCTGGCTCATCGGTGCGACACCGGCAAGGGCAAGAGCGCTGGCGATGGCGCTTGGACGTGCGGACAGGTAACGGGTAGGCGCGAACGCCTGCGGCTGCGATGACAGCATCGAGGATGACTCCGTTTATTGTTCTTATCGGCTGCACCTTGCTGGTGCTTTTTTCGGCGCGTGGGGCGACCGTGGTGCGATGCTAGGCAACGAACCTTTCGCTAACCTTTCAGCGTGAAAGGTTTGTGAATGGGGGCTACACAGGTCGTGCGACGGCGTTACACTCCGCGCCACCGTCAAACCCGAGCAGGGAGAATCCGATGCGTGTGCTGCTGGTCGAAGACCACCTGCAACTGGCCGAAAGCGTGGCTCAAGCGCTGAAAAGCCAAGGCCTGACCGTGGACGTTCTGCATGATGGCGTAGCCGCCGACCTGGCCCTGGCCAGCGAGGAATACGCCGTTGCGGTGCTGGATGTCGGCCTGCCGCGCATGGATGGCTTCGAGGTGCTGGCGCGCTTGCGAAGCCGAGGCAAGACCTTGCCCGTGCTGATGCTTACCGCCCGCAGCGATGTCAAGGACCGGGTCCACGGATTGAACCTGGGCGCCGACGATTACCTGGCCAAGCCGTTCGAACTGACCGAACTGGAGGCGCGGGTCAAGGCGTTGCTGCGCCGCAGTGTGCTCGGCGGTGAGCGTCAGCAGCGTTGCGGGCCTTTGGTCTACGACCTGGACACTCGGCGCTTCACCTTGGGTGAGGACAACCTGACCCTGACCTCGCGAGAGCAGGGCGTGCTGGAAGCGCTGATCGCCCGCCCGGGCCGCGTGATGAGCAAGGAGCAGTTGGCGGCCCAGGTCTTCGGCCTGGACGAGGAGGCCAGCCCAGACGCCATCGAGATCTACGTCCACCGCTTGCGCAAGAAGCTCGATGGCCATCCGGTGGCGATCGTGACCTTCCGTGGCCTTGGTTACCTGCTCGAGCACCGCGATGCGTGACAATGGCAGCCTACGTGGCCGGCTGTTGGGCAACCTGGCCTTGCTGCTGGTGGTGCTGATGCTGGCCAGCGGCCTGAGCGCCTACTGGAACGGCCGTGAAGCTGCCGACACCGCCTACGACCGCACCCTGCTGGCTTCGGCGCGGACCATTGCCGCAGGTCTGTCACAGCGTGATGGTTCGTTGAGTGCCGACGTGCCTTACGTTGCCTTGGATACCTTCGCCTACGACAGCGCCGGGCGCATCTACTACCAGGTATTGGATATCCAGCAGCGGCTGATCTCGGGGTACGAGAACCTGCCGCCGCCACCACCGGGTACGCCGCGAACCGACGACTATCCGGCATTGGCCCGCTTCTACGATGCGACCTACCTGGGCCAGGACGTGCGTGTGGTCAGCCTGCTAAAGGCGGTCAGCGAGCCGAACATGAACGGTATGGCCGAGATCCGCGTGGCCGAGACCGAAGAAGCGCGGGTCCGTATGGCCCGCGGGTTGATGGCCGACACTTTGCTGCGCCTGGGCATGCTGGCCTTGGGGGCCCTGGTGATGGTCTGGTTCGCCGTGAGTGCCGCCCTGCGCCCGCTGGAGCGCTTGCGCACAGCGGTCGAAGAGCGTCAGCCGGATGACCTGCGCGCGTTGCCGGTGGTGCAGGTGCAGCGAGAGCTGGGCCCTCTGGTGCGGGCGTTGAACCACTTCACCGAACGCTTGCGCGGGCAGTTCGAACGCCAGGCGCAGTTCATCGCCGACGCGGCCCATGAACTGCGGACCCCGTTGGCCGCGCTCAAGGCTCGTGTCGAACTGGGCTTGCGCTCGTCGCAGCCAGAGGTGTGGCGCCAGACCCTGGAAAGCGCAGCCCAAGGCACCGATCGCCTGACCCACCTGGCCAACCAGCTGCTATCGCTGGCCAGGGTGGAAAATGGCGCCAGGGCGATCGCCGAAGGGGGCGCACAGCGTCTGGACCTGAGTCAGCTGGCCCGAGAGCTGGGCATGGCCATGGCGCCGCTGGCGCACAACCGTGGAGTGGCGTTGGCGCTGGAAGCCGAGGCGCCGGTATGGCTCAAGGGCGAGCCGACCCTGCTCAACGAGCTGCTGAGTAATCTGGTGGACAACGCCCTGGCCCATACCCCGGCGGGCGGTAATGTCATTTTGCGGGTATTGGCGCCAGCGGTCCTTGAGGTCGAGGATGACGGACCGGGAATTCCCGAGGCTGAACGCGAACGGGTGTTCGAGCGGTTCTATCGGCGTAGTGCCCAGGGCAGTGGCTTGGGGCTGGCGATTGTCGGAGAGATTTGCCGCGCCCATCTGGCGCAGATCAGCCTGCATGATGGGGCGAACGGTGGGCTGAAGGTGCGGGTGAGTTTTATCGCGGATTGAGGCGGGTATTGGGCAGGCTTTTTCGCGGACAAACCACGGTTTGGACTGCCCCCACGAAGTTGAACAAAAATCCAATCCGTTGGGGCAGTTCAGCTCACCCAGCGCATCCGTGGGCACAGGGCGCCCGCGAAAAGCCCAGGCGGCACCGCCACCTCAGCGCAACATGCTTCGGGCTTCGAGCAACTCACCGATCTCAAGCTCTGTCCCATGGGGCAGATTCAGGTGCCGGTAAGCCGGCAGTGCGGTCAGTGGCAGGTTGCGACCACGGTGGCTCAGGGCGCGGGCTATCTGCACGATGTCGATGTAGTCGATCTTGTCGGTCTCGCGTTCCAGGTTCTGAACCTGGCTTGGAAGATTGACCAGTTGCTCGGGAAACTCCCACGAAGTCAGAATCTTGTCGCCCAGGGCCGGCTGGATCTCCTCGATCACATAGTGCAGGCACACCGGGTCGGACAACAGTTCGTTGTGCTCCTCGGCGTAGATCAATACCGGCAGGGCACCGATCTGGTGAACCAGCCCGCCCAAGGTGGCCTGGTCAGCCTTCAATTGTGTGTAACGGCGGCACAGTTCATAGCTGATGCCTGCCACTTCCAGGCTGTTGGCCCAGATATCCCGTAATTTCTGCTCTACGGCAGGCGAGCGGGCATGGAAGATCTGTTCGATCACCAGGCCGATGGCCAGGTTGCAGCTGTAGTTGATGCCCAGGCGGGTGATGGCGGTATGCAGGTCGGTGACTTCGACCGCTGCACGCAGCAGCGGGCTGTTGACCACTTTGATCAAGCGCGCCGAAAGCGCGGCATCGCGGCCGATCACTTTGCTCAGGGCGGCAACACTGATCTCGCTGTCCTCGGCCGCTTCGCGGATGCTCAAGGCAACCTCGGGCAAGGTCGGCAGGACCAGGTCATCATTGTCGATGGCATCGAGCAGTTGTGCTTGAACCATCTCGGCCAGCTTGTTCATGGGCTTTTCTACCGCAGTGGTGGTGCGGCCCCGCCGACAGGGCGGGGCGGGCTGGTCAGCGTTGGATTTCCCGGTCGCGGTCCAGTGTGTAAGGCAGGTCGAGCAGGGTAAGGCGAGGGCCTTCCGGGCTACCCAGGTGCAGGTTGTCGTCCTCGACCGCCTCGGCGCTCAGCACGGCGAGCAGTTCGCAGCCCGGGCCGTCGCTGGCGGCGATAACGACTTCACCGACCGACGAGCCATGGGTGGGCGAGAAAATTTCGGTGCCGGGTGCGGGAACCGCCTGCTCGTCGAGCGCCAGCCGGTACTGGCGACGTTTGAGCTTGCCCAGGTACTGCATGCGGGCAACGATTTCCTGGCCGGTATAGCAGCCTTTCTTGAAGCTCACGCCATCCACGGCCTGCAGGTTGATCATCTGCGGTATGAACAATTCACGGGTCGGGCCCGTCACCTGGCCGATACCGGCGCGGATCTGACCCAGCAGCCAGTCGTTTAGGCTGCCTTCGGGCAGACTGGCAGCCAGGACCTCGCGCACGGCGTCAGCTTGTTCACCAGGTACCCAGAGTTCGATGCGATCTGCGCTGACGCAGAGGGCGATCAGGCCCTGGTGACGGACTGTGGCGCCGATCGAGGTTGGCGCTGTCAAGCCCAGCGCTGCCAGCGCTGCGTTGCCGCCTTGCAGGCCGAAGCGCGCCCATGCGGCGCTTTCGTCGGTCAGCGTCGCCTTGGAGAACACAGCGTACTTTTTCAGGTCGGCCATCTGCGCTTCGAGAAGTTCGCTGGCCATGGCCAGCAGGTAACCGTTGCCTTCGGGAAGGATACGGAAGCTCGACTGCATGCGCCCCTTGACCATGCAGCGGGCACCCAGACTGGCGTACTCGAGGCTCAGGTAGTTGATGTTGCAGGTCAGTTGACCCTGCAGGAACTTGCCGGCATCGGAGCCGCGGACGGCGAGGATGCCTTCGTGGGACAGGGGACTGAAGAAAGCGGAATCGGCCATGGGTCATCGAGGTGGCTAAAGACTGGCGGCCATCATAGAACGCCGGTAACAAAATAGGTAGGTGACTAGACCAACGCCCGGTGCCGCATCGTTGCGGGCGCTGTATACTGGCCGGCCATTCGAGGAGGGCCCCATGGTCGAACAAACTGAACTCAACCGGCTTTTCTGGCACAGTCGCCGCGGCATGCTGGAACTGGACGTACTGCTGGTGCCATTCACCCAGGAGGTCTATCCGACCCTGAGCGAAGCCGATCGCGAGCTCTATGTTCGCCTGCTCAGCTGCGAAGACCAGGACATGTTCGGCTGGTTCATGGAGCGTACCGAGTCCGAGGATCCTGAGCTGCAGCGCATGGTCCGCATCATTCTGGATCGTGTCCAGCCCAAGTGAGTCCTTCGAGTGCCGTTGGCAGGGCTCGCCGCTGCTGCTGACGGCCTACCTGTTCTGTCAGGTGTTGGCGTGGTTCGTCTTATGGGTCATCGCGCTGCCCTGGTGGTTTTCCGTCCTGGCCGTTGTCGCCTGCCTTGCTCATGCTGGCTGGGTAATTCCCCGACGTATCCTGTTGACCCATGATCACGCCGTTGTCGGCGTGCGCCGTGATGCACTTGGCTGGCGAGTGTTCAGCCGTGCGCGCGGTTGGCAGCCGGTGCGGCTGTGCCGCGATAGCGTGGCATTGCCTGGCGTGGTGGTGTTGAGATTCGTACGCGAAGGCGGCTGGCTGGGCGAAGGCCAATGCGTGCTATGGGATGCCGTGGGTGCTGATCAGCATCGGCGTCTGCGGGTTCGGCTGAAGTTCAGCCGTCGCCGGTGGGGTGAGGTGTCGGCGCGGTAGGCAGATGACGCGTCGTCGCTACCGCCTGCGAGCCGGCTCCTGCAAGGATGGCGCTGGGCGTGCAGGAGCCGGCTTGCCGGCGATCAGGATGAGGCCGAGTCACAGGCCGGGCTCAGGATCGTATCCTTCGCCTCATCCAGCATTCCCGGATAATCCAGGGTGTAATGCAGCCCACGACTCTCCTTGCGCTGCATCGCTGAGCGAATCATCAGCTCCGCGACCTGGGCCAGGTTGCGCAATTCGATCAGGTCGCGGCTGACCTTGTAGTTGCTGTAGAACTCGTCGATTTCGTCCAGCAGCATGCGCACCCGGTGCTGGGCGCGCTGCAGACGCTTGCTGGTTCGTACGATGCCGACGTAGTCCCACATGAAACGCCGTAGCTCGTCCCAGTTGTGCGCAATGATGACGTCCTCGTCCGAGTCGGTGACCTGGCTGGCATCCCAGCAGGGCAGGGCCTTGGGCATTGCCACTTCATCGAGGTGCGCCTGGATGTCGGCAGCGGCCGAACGGCCGTACACGAAGCATTCGAGCAGTGAGTTGCTGGCCATGCGGTTGGCGCCGTGCAGGCCGGTGAAGCTGGTCTCGCCGATGGCGTAAAGACCCGGCACATCGGTGTGGCCGCGGTCGTCGACCATCACTCCGCCGCACGTGTAGTGCGCCGCCGGCACCACCGGAATCGGCTGGCGCGTGATGTCGATGCCGAAGGTCAGGCAGCGTTCGTAGACGGTGGGGAAATGGCTCTTGATGAAGTCGGCAGGCTTGTGGGTGATGTCCAGGTACACGCAGTCCACGCCCAGGCGCTTCATTTCATGGTCGATAGCGCGGGCCACGATGTCCCGTGGAGCCAGTTCTTCGCGGGGGTCGAAGCGTGGCATGAAGCGCTCGCCATTGGGCAGGCGCAATAGCGCACCCTCACCGCGCAGGGCTTCGGTAATCAGGAAGCTCTTGGCCTGCGGGTGGTACAGGCACGTGGGGTGGAACTGGTTGAACTCCAGGTTCGCTACCCGGCAGCCGGCGCGCCAGGCCATGGCAATGCCATCGCCGCACGCCCCGTCGGGATTGCTGGTGTAGAGGTAGACCTTCGCCGCTCCGCCGGTGGCCAGCACCGTGAAACGCGCACCGAAGGTGTCGACTTCGCCGGTATTGCGGTTCAGCACGTAGGCGCCCAGACAACGATCTCCCGGCAGCCCGAGGCGGCGTTCGGTGATCAGGTCGACTGCCACGCGCTGTTCCAGCAACTCGATGTTCGGGCGCTGACGGGCCTGGCCCAGCAGCGTCGTGAAAATGGCCGCACCGGTGGCGTCCGCGGCGTGGATGATACGCCGATGGCTGTGGCCGCCTTCGCGGGTCAGGTGAAACTCGAAGCCACCGTCGTCGACACTGTAGTGTTCGTCGCGGGTGAACGGCACGCCCTGTTCGATCAGCCATTGGATGGCTTCGCGGCTGTGTTCGACGGTGAAGCGCACGGCTTCTTCATTGCACAGGCCACCGCCGGCATTGAGGGTATCCTCGACATGGGACTGCACGGTATCGGTATCGTCAAGCACCGCCGCGACGCCCCCCTGGGCCCAGAAGGTCGAGCCGTTGGCCAGGTCGCCCTTGCTCAGTACCGCGATGCGCAGGTGGCCAGGGAGGTTGAGCGCCAAGCTGAGACCGGCGGCACCGCTGCCGATCACCAGGACATCATGTTGGAATTGTTGGCTCATGTCGGGACACTAGTAATCTTTGGAAGGGGCGCGGCACAATAGTCAGGCACAGATGGCATTGTGAAACTATCGTGAAACGCAGCCGGGCTGCCTTTATAGCAGCCCCCGGTGGCCAATTTCCATGCCACTTGTGCGGTGCGTTCAGCTTTTGTGGGAACTTTCCGACACGGCAGGAAATCCTATGAAGGCTGCCCGCACGCCATAATATGTCGCGGCGACGCAGGGCGGTGGCTCTATCCGGGCTGACCTCTGCGTATTCGAAACCCGATTATCGTCGCAGCCGGCCGTGACCGCGCTGCGTCTTTCGTGCGAGCCGACCAAGGGCCGCAGGAAACTTGCTTGGAGGGGAGAACTTTTGCGTAAAGCCCGAGTCTATGGTTGCAAGCCTGAACGAAGGTTGTTGCAACGCTCCTTCGAGTTCACTGAGGAGTGTTCATGCTAACCCAGGAAGAGGATCAGCAGCTTGTCGAGCGCGTGCAGCGTGGAGACAGGCGAGCGTTCGATCTGTTGGTGCTGAAGTATCAGCACAAGATTCTCGGGTTGATCGTGCGGTTTGTCCATGACACCCACGAAGCCCAGGATGTGGCGCAGGAGGCCTTTATCAAGGCTTACCGAGCGCTTGGTAATTTTCGCGGTGACAGTGCGTTTTATACCTGGCTGTACCGCATCGCCATCAACACGGCGAAGAACTACCTGGTGTCCCGTGGAAGACGGCCGCCAGACAGTGATGTGAGCTCCGAGGATGCGGAGTTTTACGACGGCGATCATGGCCTCAAGGATCTCGAGTCCCCAGAGCGCTCGTTGTTGCGGGATGAAATCGAAGGCACTGTCCATCGCACCATCCAGCAACTGCCCGAAGACCTGCGTACGGCACTGACCCTGCGCGAGTTCGACGGGTTGAGTTACGAGGACATTGCCAGCGTCATGCAGTGTCCGGTGGGTACCGTGCGCTCTCGGATCTTCCGCGCTCGGGAGGCCATAGACAAAGCCCTGCAGCCGTTGTTGCAGGAAACCTGAGACAGCGGCGACAGCCAAGAGAGGAACCGCCATGAGTCGTGAAGCTTTGCAGGAATCGCTGTCCGCGGTAATGGACAACGAAGCGGACGAACTGGAACTGCGTCGGGTATTGAATGCCGTTGACGATGCTGAAACCCGTGCCACCTGGTCGCGTTACCAGGTCGCTCGCGCAGCCATGCACAAAGAACTGCTGCTGCCCAAGCTTGATATCGCCTCGGCGGTGTCCGCCGCACTGGCTGACGAGGCCGTGCCGGCCAAGGTCAAGCAAGGCCCTTGGCGCAGCATCGGTCGCCTGGCGGTTGCCGCTTCGGTGACCTTGGCGGTGCTGGCTGGGGTGCGCCTGTACAACCAGGACGAGATCACCGGTGCCGAGCTTGCGGCCCAACAACCTGCGCAGCAGGGGCTGGCCATGCCACAAAGCCAGGGTCCGGCCGTTTTGGCAGGCTATAGTGAAAGCAGTGAGCAACCGACCGGGCCGATGGCCAACGGTGTGCTGCAGAACCAGGCCGGCTGGGATCAGCGTCTGCCAGGTTACCTGCGCCAGCATGCCCAGGAATCTGCGCTCAAGGGCACTGAGACCGCTTTGCCCTACGCACGGGCCGCCAGCCTGGAAAACCGCTAAGTAAGGAGGATCATGCGCGCGCTACCTCTCCTGTCGCTGCTGATAGGCAGCTGCGTGACGGTGCCAGCATTGGCGGCCAACTCTTCGCCTCAGGCGAGCGAGTGGTTGAGCAAGCTGGCCCAGGCCGAGCAGAAACAGAGTTACCAGGGCTCCTTCGTCTACGAACGTAACGGCAGCTTTTCTTCCCACGACATCTGGCATCGGGTCCAGGACGGCAAGGTCAGCGAGCGGCTGCTGCAGCTCGATGGCGCCGCCCAGGAAGTCGTGCGCGTGGATGGCAAGGTGCAGTGCGTCAGTGGTTCCCTGGTCAGTGGCGTCGGTACGCCGCCCGACTCAACACCGCGTGTGCTTGATCCTTTGAAGCTGATGAGCTGGTACAACCTGGGCTTGGCGGGCACGTCGCGGGTCGCCGGGCGCGATGCCGTGATCGTGACCCTCACGCCACGCGACCAGCATCGTTACGCCTTCGAGCTTCATCTCGATCGCCAGACCGGCCTTCCGCTTCGTTCGTTGATGATCAACGACAAGGGGCAACTGCTCGAGCGTTTCCAGATGACACGTCTTGAAACCCACCTGCCGAGCGACGACGACCTGCGTCCCAGTGCTGCCTGCAAGCCGGTCGAGCGGGTCGCCAGTACCGATGGCGAAGCCGTTGCCGGGTGGCGTTCGGACTGGCTGCCGGCGGGCTTCGAATTGATCAACAGCTCGGTCCGTCGCGACCCTGAGCGCAACAGTGCGGTCAGCAGCCTGATGTATGACGACGGCTTGGCGCGTTTCTCCGTATTCCTCGAACCGGTGACCGACGATGCCGGCCCTGACACCCGTGCCCAGCTCGGGCCTACCGTGGCGGTATCACGCCGTCTGAATACGCCCAAAGGCAAGGTCATGGTCACGGTGGTTGGCGAAATTCCGCTGGGTACCGCCGAGCGTATCGCACTGTCGATGCGCCCCCAGGACAGCTAGGCGTGCCAGTGACGACGGGCCTTGCGCAGGCTCCGGGAGTCCGCGGCTGAAATGAAATTAAAGCATTGTCATTTGCAATCCATCGGTAAATTTTCTATAGGTCAGGCTTCTTGGAGCCTGGCCTTTGCTGCTTCTGCAGATGGTCTAACTAACTTACGCTCGTTGTGACGGGAGCCGTATGTCAATACCACGCTTGAAATCCTACCTAACGATGTTCGCCGCCGTGCTCATGCTCGGTCAGGTGCTCACCGCCCAGGCCGAGGAAGCCCTGCCGGACTTCACGACCCTGGTCGAGCAGGCCTCGCCGGCCGTGGTCAACATCAGTACCAAGCAGAAACTGCCGGACCGCCGCGTGGCTGCCGGGCAGATGCCCGATCTCGAAGGCCTGCCGCCGATGTTCCGCGAGTTCTTCGAGCGCAACATGCCGCAACAACCGCGCGCGCCCCGTGGCGACCGCCAGCGAGAGGCCATGTCGCTGGGCTCGGGCTTCATCATCTCCAGCGATGGCTACGTGCTCACCAACAATCACGTGGTCGCCGATGCGGACGAGATCATCGTCCGCCTGTCGGACCGCAGCGAGCTGCAGGCCAAGTTGATCGGCACCGACCCGCGTACCGACGTGGCGCTGCTGAAGGTCGAAGGCAAGAACCTGCCGACCGTGAAGCTGGGCGATTCGGAAAAACTGAAAGTCGGTGAGTGGGTCCTGGCCATCGGCTCGCCGTTCGGCTTCGATCACTCGGTGACCAAAGGTATCGTCAGCGCCAAGGGGCGTACCCTGCCTAACGACACCTACGTGCCGTTCATCCAGACCGACGTGGCCATCAACCCGGGCAACTCGGGTGGCCCGCTGTTCAACATGAAAGGTGAAGTCGTGGGTATCAACTCGCAGATCTTTACCCGATCCGGCGGCTTCATGGGCTTGTCCTTCGCCATCCCGATCGACGTCGCGCTGGATGTTTCCAACCAGCTGAAGAAAGACGGCAAGGTCAGCCGCGGCTGGCTGGGTGTGGTGATCCAAGAGGTCAACAAGGACCTGGCTGAATCCTTCGGCCTCGACAAGCCCGCCGGCGCCCTGGTGGCCCAGGTACTGGAAGGCGGTCCTGCAGCCAAGGGTGGCCTGCAGGTGGGCGATGTGATCCTGAGCATGAACGGTCAGCCGATCATCATGTCGGCCGATCTGCCGCACCTGGTGGGTGGCCTGAAAGACGGCGAGAAGGCCAAGCTGGAGATCATTCGCAATGGCAAGCGCCAGAACCTGGACATCACCATCGGCGCGATGCCCGATGACGATGCCGATATCGAAGCCAGTGCCCAGGGCGGCGCAGAGCGCAGCAGCAACCGCCTGGGTGTCTCCGTGGCGGACCTGACCGACGAGCAGAAGAAAACCCTGGAGCTCAAGGGCGGCGTGGTCATCAAGGAAATCCAGGATGGCCCGGCTGCCTTGATCGGTCTGCGTCCAGGTGACGTCATCAGCCACCTGAACAACCAGGCGATCAGCTCGGCCAAGCAATTCACTGAAATTGCCAAGGACCTGCCGAAGAATCGTTCGGTCTCCATGCGCGTGCTGCGTCAGGGGCGCGCGAGCTTCATTACCTTCAAGCTGGCTGAATAAGCCGGGTTCGACGTGGAAAGGGCAGCTCAGGCTGCCCTTTTTCATGAGATTTCATCCTCGTCTGTGCCGGCCGGCGACAGGGCCGGGGTAGGCCACCCAGGCTATTTGCATTTTTGCGCAACAATGTCAGCCGATCAGGAATCTCCCATATCCCTGCGGCTTGAGGTACAATTCCCGGCTATTTTTCGGCGGGCGTCCGGCTCGCAGCCTTTTCGAGTGTTGACCCGTGAGTGATTTGAGTCATATCCGCAATTTCTCCATCATCGCCCACATCGACCATGGCAAGTCGACGCTGGCAGACCGTTTCATCCAGATGTGCGGTGGCCTGTCGGCACGCGAAATGGAAGCCCAGGTCCTCGATTCGATGGACCTCGAGCGCGAACGCGGGATCACCATCAAGGCCCACAGCGTCACGCTCAACTACAAGGCGCAGGACGGTAAGGTCTACCAGCTCAATTTCATCGACACCCCCGGTCACGTCGACTTCACCTATGAAGTCTCCCGTTCGCTGGCCGCGTGCGAAGGTGCGCTGCTGGTGGTGGATGCCGGCCAGGGCGTCGAGGCCCAGTCCGTGGCCAACTGCTACACCGCCATCGAGCAGGGCCTCGAGGTCATGCCGGTGCTGAACAAGATGGACCTGCCCCAGGCCGACCCTGACCGCGTCAAGGACGAGATCGAGAAGATCATCGGCATCGACGCCACCGACGCCGTGGCTTGCAGTGCCAAAAGCGGCATGGGCGTCGACGAGGTGCTCGAACGCCTGGTCCAGACCATTCCCGCGCCGGAGGGCGATATCGACGCGCCGCTGCAGGCGCTGATCATCGACTCCTGGTTCGACAACTACCTGGGCGTGGTTTCCCTGGTGCGTGTGCGCCATGGCCGTGTCAAGAAAGGCGACAAGATCCTGGTCAAGTCCACCGGCAAGGTGCACCTGGTCGACAGCGTGGGCGTATTCACCCCAAAACACACCCAGACCGCTGATCTCAAGGCCGGTGAAGTGGGCTTCATCATCGCCAGCATCAAGGACATTCACGGGGCACCGGTCGGTGACACCCTGACCCTGTCCACGACCCCCGAGGTCGAAGTGCTGCCAGGCTTCAAGAAGATCCAGCCACAGGTTTACGCCGGTCTGTTCCCGGTCAGTTCCGATGACTTCGAAGACTTCCGCGACGCGCTGCAAAAGCTCACGCTCAACGACTCTTCGCTGCAGTACATGCCAGAAAGCTCCGACGCACTGGGCTTCGGCTTCCGTTGCGGCTTCCTCGGCATGCTGCACATGGAGATCATCCAGGAGCGCCTGGAGCGTGAATACGACCTGGACCTGATCACCACGGCGCCAAGCGTAATCTACGAGCTCGAACTCAAGACCGGTGAGACCATCACCGTCGACAACCCGTCGAAGCTGCCAGACGTCTCGGCCGTGGCTGATTTCCGCGAGCCGATCGTCACCGCGACCATCCTGGTTCCGCAAGAGCACCTGGGTAACGTCATTACCCTGTGCATCGAAAAACGCGGTGTCCAGCGCGACATGCAGTTCCTCGGCAGTCAAGTCCAGGTGCGTTACGACTTGCCGATGAACGAAGTGGTGCTGGACTTCTTCGACCGCCTGAAGTCGACCAGCCGTGGCTACGCGTCGCTGGACTATCATTTCGACCGCTACCAGTCGGCCAACCTGGTCAAACTGGACGTGCTGATCAACGGTGACAAGGTCGATGCCCTGGCACTGATCGTGCACCGTGACAATGCGGCCTACAAAGGCCGTGCGTTGACCGAGAAAATGAAGGAGCTGATTCCTCGGCAGATGTTCGACGTGGCGATCCAGGCAGCCATTGGTGGCCAGATCATCGCGCGTACTACCGTCAAGGCACTCAGAAAGAACGTACTGGCCAAGTGCTACGGTGGTGACGTCAGCCGTAAGAAAAAGCTGCTGGAGAAGCAGAAGGCTGGTAAGAAACGCATGAAACAGGTCGGTAACGTGGAGATTCCACAGGAAGCCTTCCTCGCCGTGCTCAGGTTGGATAGCTAGGTCCTATGTCGCTAAATTTCCCGCTGTTGCTAGTGATTGCCGTTGTCGTCTGCGGCCTCTTGGGCTTGATCGACCTGCTGTTCCTGGCCCCGCGCCGGCGGGCAGCGGTCGCCAACTACCAGGGCAGTGTCAGCCAGCCTGAAATGGCCGTGGTCGAACGACTGAACAAGGAGCCGTTGCTGGTCGAGTACGGCAAGTCGTTCTTCCCGGTGCTGTTCATCGTGCTGGTGCTGCGCTCGTTCCTGGTCGAGCCGTTCCAGATACCTTCGGGGTCGATGAAACCCACGCTGGAAGTGGGTGATTTCATCCTGGTGAACAAGTTCTCCTACGGCATCCGCCTGCCGGTGATCGACAAGAAAGTGATCGAAGTAGGTGACCCGCAGCGTGGTGATGTCATGGTGTTCCGCTATCCAAGCGACCCGAACGTCAACTACATCAAGCGAGTGGTTGGCCTGCCGGGCGACCAGATCCGCTACACCAACGACAAGCGGCTGTTCGTCAACGGCCAGCTGGTTGCCGAACAGTTGGTCGGCACCGAGCCAGGCACCTTGGGCAGTGCGCAACTGTACAAGGAGAAGCTGGGCGAGGCCGAACACCTGATCCGCAAGGAGATGAGCCGTTATCGCATGCCGCCGGACCAGCAATGGACCGTACCGGCTGGCCATTACTTCATGATGGGCGACAACCGCGACAATTCTAATGACAGCCGTTACTGGGACGATCCGAACATTCCGAGGGAACTGCACGGCATGGTTCCGGACCGGAACATCGTCGGCAAGGCCTTCGCGGTCTGGATGAGCTGGCCGGAGCCCAAGCTGAGCCACTTGCCCAACCTTTCGCGGGTCGGCTTGATCCATTGATACCCATCGGCGCTGTCCAGCAGACAGCGCCGAATGCATTTCTGACATAGGCTGTGTTCTCAGGGATGGAGAGATTCGCCGTTCATGGCGACGGACCACAGCCAAACAGTCTTTCAGGATGTTGATTTGAACAACGCGTTTAACAACGAGCGGGTGGCTGCATGAGTGCTTCCCTTACCCGTCTGGAGCGAAAGCTCGGATACACCTTCAAGAACCAGGAGCAGATGCTGCTGGCCCTGACCCATCGCAGCTATGCCGGGCGCAACAACGAGCGCCTGGAGTTCCTCGGCGACGCCATTCTCAACTTCGTGGTGGGCGAGGCGCTGTTCGAGCGCTTCCCCCAGGCCCGCGAAGGCCAGCTGTCGCGCCTGCGAGCCCGCCTGGTCAAGGGTGAGACCCTGGCCCGCCTGGCCCGAGGCTTCGACCTGGGTGAATACCTGCGCCTAGGGTCGGGTGAGCTCAAAAGTGGCGGTTTCCGCCGTGAGTCGATCCTGGCCGATGCCCTGGAAGCGCTGATTGGCGCGATCTACCTGGATGCGGACATGCAGACCGCCCGTGAGCGCATTCTCGACTGGCTCACCGACGAGTTCGATGGCTTGACCCTGGTCGATACCAACAAGGACCCCAAGACCCGCCTGCAGGAATTCCTGCAGTCGCGTGCCTGCGAGCTGCCGCGTTACGAAGTGGTGGACATCCAGGGCGAACCGCACTGCCGCACGTTCTTCGTCGAATGCGAAGTGGTGCTGCTGAATAACAAGAGCCGCGGCCAGGGCGTGAGTCGGCGTATCGCCGAACAGGTCGCCGCCGCCTCTGCATTGATCGCCCTGGGCGTGGAGAATGGCAATGACTGATAACAACCCGACCCGTTGCGGCTATGTCGCCATCGTTGGCCGCCCAAACGTGGGCAAGTCGACCCTGCTCAACCACATCCTCGGCCAGAAGCTGGCGATCACCTCGCGCAAGCCGCAGACCACCCGCCACAACATGCTCGGTATCAAGACCGAGGGTGACGTACAGGCGATCTACGTCGACACGCCTGGCATGCACAAGGCCAACGACAAGGCCTTGAACCGCTACATGAACCGCAACGCGTCGGCAGCCCTGAAAGACGTCGATGTGGTCATTTTCGTGGTTGACCGTACCCGTTGGACCGACGAGGACCAGCTGGTGCTCGAGCGCGTGCAGTACGTCACCGGCCCGGTCATCCTGGCGGTCAACAAAACCGACCGGATGGACGAGAAGGCCGAACTGATTCCGCACCTGCAATGGCTGCAGCAGCAGCTGCCGAATGCCGAGATCGTGCCCATCTCCGCTCAGCAGGGGCACAACCTGGAGTCGCTGGAAGCACTGATCGCCAAGCATCTTCCAGAAAACGAACACTTCTTCCCGGAAGACCAGATCACCGACCGCAGCAGCCGCTTCCTGGCCGCCGAACTGGTCCGCGAGAAGATCATGCGCCAGCTGGGCGCGGAGCTTCCGTACCAGATCACCGTCGAGATCGAAGAGTTCAAGCAGCAAGGGCATGTGCTGCACATTCACGCGCTGATCCTGGTCGAGCGTGATGGGCAGAAGAAGATCATCATTGGTGACAAGGGCGAGCGCATCAAACGCATCGGTTCCGATGCCCGCAAGGACATGGAAGTGCTGTTCGATGCCAAGGTGATGCTCAACCTCTGGGTCAAGGTCAAGGGCGGATGGTCGGACGACGAGCGTGCTCTGCGCTCGTTGGGTTACGGCGACCTGTAATCCCTTCAGGCGGCCAGCACCTCTCTGTGGGAGCGGGTTCACCCGCGAAAGCGTCAGTGAATCCACTGCAGCGTTCGCGGGCGAACCCGTTCCCACAGGCACATCTGGCCTTTAGAGAGTTCTGATGGAACAACCTGCCGCCCAGCCGGCCTACGTGCTGCACAGCCGCGCTTACAAGGAAACCAGCGCACTGGTCGACTTCTTCACGCCGCAAGGGCGTGTACGTGCCGTGCTGCGCCGTGCACGCGGCAAGGGTGGCAGCCTTGTGCGCCCATTCGTGCCGTTGGAAGTAGAATTGCGCGGACGCGGCGAGCTGAAGAACGTTGGGCGCCTTGATACAGTCGGGATTGCCGCCTGGTTGCATGGCGATGCGCTGTTCAGTGGCCTGTATCTGAACGAGCTACTGATGCGCCTTTTGCCTGCCGAAGCCCCTCAACCCGAGTTGTTCGAGCATTACGCCCTGACCTTGCAGGCACTGGCGGCCGGGCGTCCGCTCGAGCCCTTGCTGCGTTCGTTCGAATGGCGGCTGCTCGAAGACCTCGGTTATGCCTTCGCACTGGACCACGATGTCAACGACCAACCCATCGTTGCGCAAGGTTTCTACCGCCTCCAGGTCGAGGCTGGCCTGGAACGGGTTTATCTGGTGCAGCCTGGGTTGTTCAACGGCAACGAGCTGCTGGCCCTGGCTCAAGCCGACTGGGACGCACCGGGTGCGCTGCTGGCGGCCAAGCGCCTGATGCGCCAAGCGCTGGCGGTGCACCTGGGGTCAAAGCCATTGGTTAGCCGGGAACTGTTTCGCAAGCGCTGAGCACGTCGTATGCTGTGGGGCTACATCTTCAGGAGAGCCTTTCGTGACTCACAGCAACCGCATGCTTCTCGGCGTCAATATCGACCATGTGGCGACCCTGCGCCAGGCCCGGGGCACGCGCTATCCCGACCCGGTCAAGGCCGCGCTGGACGCCGAAGAGGCGGGCGCCGACGGCATCACCGTTCATCTGCGCGAAGACCGCCGGCATATCCAGGAGCGTGATGTCGTGCTGCTCAAGGATGTGCTGCAGACCCGCATGAACTTCGAGATGGGCGTCACGGAAGAGATGATGGCCTTCGCCGAGAAGATTCGCCCGGCGCATATCTGCCTGGTACCGGAAACCCGTCAGGAGCTGACCACCGAAGGTGGCCTGGATGTGGCCGGCCAAGAGGCGCGGATCAAGGCAGCAGTCGAGCGCCTGTCGCGCACCGGTGCCGAAGTGTCGCTGTTCATCGATGCCGACGAGCGGCAGATCGAAGCCTCGCGTCGCGTTGGTGCACCGGCCATCGAGTTGCACACCGGTCGTTATGCCGATGCCGAAACACCGACCGAAGTGGCAGACGAGCTCAAGCGCATCGTCGATGGCGTCGCCTTCGGCGTTGGCCAAGGGCTGATCGTCAACGCTGGCCATGGCTTGCATTACCACAACGTCGAGGCGGTGGCGGCAATCAAAGGCATCAACGAACTCAATATCGGCCACGCCTTGGTCGCGCATGCATTGTTCGTCGGCTTCAAGGCCGCTGTAGCAGAGATGAAGGCGCTGATCGTGGCGGCTTCGCGCTGATTCTTCCTTCTCATCGCCGGTAGTCCGAACCTCTAGAGACAGGTTGACCGGCGATGGCACCCCGCGATTGAAACGGGTCCGGCCCTTCGGGCCAGCGGCCCACCGCTGCCTTCCTTCATGCAGCGGCATGATCACCGTCCCCCTCGTTAGCCACCAGCCCCTGTCGGATCAGGAAAGCCTGCCCGCTGCTGTGGTGCATGACGATTGCCGTACTTTGCCCTGACCGAGCCAATGTAGGGCTCGTATACAGGGGCGAAATCATGAATGAACAATGGGCTGACTATGAGCTGCTTCAACAGAAAGCTGCTAAATACCCGCAAGCTGTAGTGAACGGCTTGGCCTCGCTCGATGGTGAGGGCCAAGGCGGCCTGACGCTCAGTCGCGAACACATCCTCACGCTCAATCGCTATGCCAATTTTGTCTTCGCGTTGCCCTCCAGCCGCGACAACCTGGAGCGTTGGTTGGGCTACAAGCAAATCGAAGAGCCCGAACTTACGCCCGAGTCCATGGACGAGCTGTTCGAGAGCCTGCGCACTCATGCCCGTACATGGGCGCCGCTGTCGGACAGGAGCAAGAAACTGGCAGCCGGGCTTTCTTCCACCGCTGCTTCGATCAACGCGGCCGGTGAAGGCATCCTCGAAGAATCCCGGCGTGCGGTGGGCGAGGTCAAGCACTGGGAGAAGCTCCTGCTAAGCACTCCGGTGAAACTGGACGGCCCAGGCAGGCAGTCAGTTTCGCTACTCGTCGTTTACATGGGCATTCTCAAGGAGGATGTGCAGTGGTATGCGCAGCAGGTGGAAAGCGTAAGGCTCGAAACCGAGAGCTTCCGGGACATCGCGCGTTTCGAGCTGATTCCCGCGGTTAAGCAAAAAGGCCATGCAGTCGAGCGAAAGCAGGGTGACAACCAGGTAGAGAACCTGCGCGAGCAGCTGAAGTTGCTCGACCAGGACATCACTGCACTTAGCACTGAGTACGATCAATACGTGAAGCTGGCGTTGGGTGGCCTGGCCGTTGGCCCCATCGGAGCGGCAATCACCGGGGGAATATACGGCAGCAAAGCGGAGAAAGTGCGCAAAGAGCGCAAGAAGCAGCAGGAGGAGCGCCGTAAAGTCAGCGATCAGTTGCGTCTGCGGGTGAATCTTGAGGGCCGCATGGAAGAGTTGGCGACGTTTGTCGGCGAACTCGACACCCGACTGCAAGACGTGGTCACCGCTGCTTCCCACCTGCAAACGGCGTGGGACACCGTAGGTTCCTATATCGATGCGTCGATCGAAAAGCTCGAAAGCATTTCCGACAACAAGCAGTTGATCAGGTTCTCTTTGTATTTCCGCCAGTTCCTCGCGCAATGGAAACATATCCAGGAAAAATCCCTGCAATTAACCCAAATCTTCGACGATGCAGCCTCGGCCCAATAAGGTGAAACGACCATGAACGACAACGTCCACGTCCTGCCCATGACTGCCGATGCGCCCGAGCTCGGCAAAGTGCTCGCGGCAACACGAAGCTACACCGAGGTGTGGCAGA
Source organism: Pseudomonas sp. NyZ480 (assembly GCF_029537255.1). Classification (NCBI taxonomy): domain Bacteria; kingdom Pseudomonadati; phylum Pseudomonadota; class Gammaproteobacteria; order Pseudomonadales; family Pseudomonadaceae; genus Pseudomonas; species Pseudomonas sp. NyZ480. Next base: position 1,147,333 of record NZ_CP120626.1, read on the forward strand.
AGGGTCAATTGAAGTTTTCGACACCGCTCCAGGAAAACCTGGAGCGACACATGAGGCTGTTCACCCATTGCATCGATCAAACGGTGCGTAAGGCCCAAAGGCTGACTGCCGAGCTGGATAACGAAGCGTTGAGCGATATGCTCGCCAGCCTCGGTAGTGGTCACGACAGTGACGTTCTCGCCATAGCCGCAGAAGAGCGAGATACGGTGAAATCGCGACTGGCTGATCAAATATCCCATTTGGGCAGAGAGCTCCAGGCGCTCGCTACGTTGCCTTTGCTGGTCGGTACAGCCGATCAGGAGCGATTGAACAAGCAGCAGCAAAACCTGGTCAGGACCCACGCCCAGTTGGTGGAAGAGCATGATCGGGAGCAGCAGAACAAGGAGACGGTCGAGAAGGCCATTGCCACCTTGGAAGCCAATGGACTGCAGACGCGATTCGGTGGTGTGGTCCCTTCACTCGACGATCTCGGCAAACTGGCCGTTCCGGGTGGTGAAACGGTCGTCACCGTCGAGGCTGTCTCCAAAGCCGTCGAACAGCTTCAAACCCTGCTGGGCGATGTCGTCGAAGGTATGCGCTACACCCAACTGCAGCAGGAGCGCCGCAACATCGGTGAGCGCGTGCGCAAGCTAGCCGTTCAGGTCAGAGAACTCGTACAGCGCCAGGCAACGGTGACGCAGAGGCTTGCTGCACTGGAAATGCTGCCGATGCTGCAGGAGCAACGCACGGATTGGGCATCTGGCATGACGGTCGTCAGGCAGGCTCTGGGCAATTTCCACACCCATTTGGAGCGCGCTCCGATCGGTGACGGCGAGCAATTGCGAGTACTCAATGGGCTCTTCAAGCAATTGCTGACCTACCAGCGCCAGCTGTTGGAGCAACACCGTCGCGCGCTTTGAGGGCGCCCATCATGTCGCGCTCTGCGGAGCGCGATTTCTTTGCTATCGACGTCAATTGAAGACTCATGAATCCACGTACGTTGCCTTTCGAAGAGCAGCAGATGAAAGCGATCGTCCTGCCGGGTGAACTGATCCAGGCCATGGATAATCGAGATGGGCAGGGTTCTGCGGGTTTGATCCTTACGGCCGAATCGCGGTCGACGATCAGAAACTACAGCGAACGCATGCGCGTATTGCCGTCCACGCTGGCGCAAACCATCGCGTGGCTGGGGTACGACAGAATCACCGAGCCAGAATTGGCTCCCGAACGGATGTTGGGCCTGTTCAAACACTTGGCGTTGCATGCCCGTACATGGTTGATCCTCGACACGCAGTGCCTGGCTGTCACCACCGCCCTTGCAGAGCATGCCAGGCAGGTCGAAGCGCTCGGTGCCCAGGTGCTGGACCTTGCTGCACGCACACGGGCAATGGGCATCGATCGCGCATCCTGGGCCACGTTGCTTTCAGCGCCGGAAATGGACCTTGGCCCTCGGGACCTGCAATTGCTCCGGTCAATGGCTGACCAGTTGATGTGGCTGCACGGGCAAATCGACGATTTTGATCAACAAGTCGATGGGGTTCGCCTGGGACTCGAGAATTTTCGCGACCAGGCGCGCTTCACACTCAGGCCAGCGGTGTTCGAAAAGTGCCGTGCGGCCAAACGATTCTCGCTGGCGCCGGACGCTGAAGACCTCGAGTGGGAGTTGAGTCGCTTGGACGGTGAGATTCTAGACGTCCGTCATGATTACAGATCCTTCTCCAAGCAGTCGACATTGGGCTGGCTAGGTGGACCGTTCGGAGCCATTATCAGCAACTCGATCTATGGTGCAAAGGCCAGAAAGGCCCGCGCCCAGCTGCATGAGCTGGAGCTGCGGCACCGTCAGCTCAGCCAACGGCTGGCGGAGATCCAGCGGGTGAGCGGTCGCGTCAATGAGCTCAATGCATGCATGGGCGAATTGGAGATCGACTTATGGGACGTGGTGCTGGCGTCAGGGCATCTGCACACGACCTGGCAGACCATCGAGGCCTACCTGGAAAGTTCCGTGGTCCGGCTCGGCAGGATGAACACCCGTCAGGAACTGGTGGTGTTCATCCTGCACTTCCGCCAGTTCCTGGCACAGTGGAGCGGAATCGGCAGGCATGCGGGGCAGATGAGGAATATCTTCGCGTAGGCCAAAAAAACCGCGACGACCACGGGGGTTGCGTTTTACTTGCGGGCCACCAAGGTTGCCCGACGTGGGGCTGGCAGGCCTTCGATGGTCAGGCTGTGGTCGTGGGGATCGAGAAAATCGCTCAGCGACTGATAACGCATCCACTCGGTGCTGCGCTGCTCTTCGATGGTGGTCACGCTGACATCGACACAGCGTACGTCACTGAAGCCCGCCCGGCGCAGCCAGCGCGCGAGCGCAGGCACCGAGGGCAGGAACCAGACATTGCGCATTTGCGCGTAGCGGTCCTCAGGCACCAGCACCTGTTGTTCATCGCCTTCCACGACCAACGTTTCCAGCACCAGCTCGCCCCCTTTGACCAGGCAATCCTTGAGAGCCAGCAAGTGCTCGATCGGCGAGCGGCGGTGGTAGAACACGCCCATGGAGAACACCGTATCGAAGCCTTCCAGGTTGGCTGGCAGGTCTTCGAGGGCGAAGGGTAGGTGCCAGGCCGGCAGTCCTGGAAGGAATCGCTGCACCGCCTGGAATTGGCAGAAGAACAGCCAGTTGGGGTCGACGCCGATCACCATGTCGGCGCCAGCGCCGAGCATGCGCCACTGGTAGTAACCATTGCCACAACCCACGTCGAGCACGCGCTTGCCCTTGAGGTCCAGGTGCGGGCTGACACGCGACCACTTCCAGTCCGAGCGCCATTCGGTATCCACATGAACGCCGAACAGGTTGAACGGCCCCTTGCGCCAGGGCGACAAGCCCATCAGCGCCTGGCGCACCTGGGCGCGGGTCGCGTCGTCGCAGGCGCAGTCCAGACGCAGGCCGTCGACCAGGTCGATTTCGCTAGGCTGCAGGACGGGCAAGGCATCGAGGGCGCCGCGCCAGCGGTCGAGGTCACCGTGGCCTTTTTCCAGCTTGGCATCCAGCTGTGCTTGCAGGCCCTGGGACCAGGTAGCGAGGGGCGTACCCGCCAAGCGGCGGACCAGAGGGGAAAGATCGATCATGGCAGGGCTATCAGTGAGGCGAAGTTGAGGCATTGGAACCAAGGCACGACCTTGGAGAAGCCAGCGGCGTGCAGACGTTCCTGGTGGGCCTGGAGGGTATCGGGCTTCATCACGTTTTCGATGGCACTGCGTTTCTGGGCGATCTCCAGTTCGCTGTAGCCATTGGCACGTTTGAAGTCCAGGTGCAGCTCATTGAGCAGGGTTTGCTCCTCGTCATCGGTGAACCGCAGTTTCTCCGACAGGATCAGCGCGCCGCCCGGCAGCAGGGCCTGGCGGATACGGCCGAGCAACACCAGGCGTTGGTCAGGGGCGATGAACTGCAGGGTGAAATTCATCGCCACCACCGAGGCCGGCTCGAAGGGCAGGGCCAGGATATCGGCTTCCAGCACCTGTACCGGCAGCAGTTCCTGGAACATCGAGTCCTGAGCGGTAAGGTATTGGCGGCAGCGCTCGACCATGGCCGCCGAGTTGTCCACGGCGATGACTCGGCAGCCATCGCTGCGCACGTGACGGCGCAGGGACTGGGTCACAGCGCCTAGCGATGCGCCCAGATCGTACAGCGCGGTATTGGGCTGGGCGAAGCGCGCGGCCAGCACGCCGAGGTTCTCGACGATGGTCGGGTAGCCGGGCACCGAACGCTTGATCATGTCCGGGAATACCCGCACCACGTCTTCGTTGAAGACGAAGTCGGGCACCTGCTCCAGAGGCTGGGCGAATAGGCGGTCGGGTTCTTTGCTCACGGTGGATCCAGGCGCTGGCGATAGACAGGGCCGGCATTCTAGCCAAACCGCGGCGAGGATGCATGGTTGGCTGACCAGCGCTGTGCGATCACTTTACCCGAATGGCGCAATCGAAGGTCTGGACAGGCCTTACTTCGGGAGCCCAGGGTTGTTGGTAGACCAGGACCAGGTGGCCTTCGCCAGCTGACTTGGCCTGGAAGCGCCAGGTCGACAGGCCGGAACTGCCGACGATGCCAGCGTCCTCAGGGTCGCTGTAAACCTCGGGGCCGAGGCTGCGCAGGATGTCCGACGCTGGGTTCTGCACCAGCCAGCGGTAGCCGGTGGTGGGGTTGCTGGGCAGGGTGAGGGTGAGCGATTGACCGACCTGAAGGCGCTTGGGGCATTCGCTTTCAGCGTCCAGTTCGACGGTTTGTCTGGGCTGCTGGGCGCAGGCGGTGAGCAGGGCAAGGCTCAGGGGAACGAGTAGACGAGGGACGGTCATGGTGGCTCCGGAGGCTGGCGTTGGCCTGAGGATAACCGATGATCGCGCGGTTTTGTGCCACTTGTGCCGGCCTCTTCGCGGGCTTGACCCGCGAAGGGCGCACTATCGGTCAGAACAACACTTTGGCGACATCGGCGAAGCGTTTGGCGAAATGCACGGTCAGCCCTTCACGCAGGTAGTCCGGCAGCTCCTCGAAGTCTCCACGGTTGGGCTCCGGCAGAATCAGCTCGAAGATCTTCTGCCGCCGCGCCGCGATCACCTTCTCGCGCACCCCGCCGATAGGCAGGACCTGGCCAGTGAGGGTCAACTCGCCAGTCATGGCCACGCCTTTCTTCGGTGCCTGGTCGCGAGCCAGCGACAACAAGGCGCTGGCCATGGTGATACCCGCACTTGGACCGTCCTTGGGCGTGGCCCCTTCCGGCACGTGCAGGTGGATGAACGCTTCGTTGAAGAACGCTGGATCACCACCAAACTGCTTGAGGTTCGAGCTGACGTAGCTGTAGGCAATTTCGGCGGACTCTTTCATCACATCGCCCAGCTTGCCGGTCAGCTTGAAGCCGCGGTTCAGGGTGTGGATGCGGGTGGCCTCGATCGGCAAGGTCGCACCGCCCATGCTGGTCCAGGCAAGCCCGGTTATCACGCCCTTGCCGGCCAAAACCTGTTCGCTGCGAAACACCGGCATGCCCAGGGCAGGCTCAAGGTCTTTGTTGCCGATCTTCAGCTTGGCGTCAGGGTCATCCAGCAACTTGACCACCGACTTGCGCACCAACTTGCCCAGTTGCTTCTCCAACTGCCGTACACCGGCCTCACGGGCGTAGCCTTCGATCACGGTGCGCAGGGCGCTGTCGCTGATGCTCAGGCTGGCCTTGGCGACGCCGGCTTTTTCCAGTTGCTTGGGCCACAAGTGGCGCTTGGCGATGGCCAGTTTTTCCTCGGTGATGTAGCCAGACAGGCGGATCACTTCCATCCGGTCGAGCAGCGGGCCGGGGATCGAGTCCAGCGTGTTGGCGGTGCACACGAACAGCACCTTGGACAAGTCCAGGCGCAGGTCCAGGTAGTGATCGAGGAAGTCGACATTCTGCTCCGGGTCGAGGGTCTCAAGCAGTGCCGAGGCCGGGTCACCCTGGTAGCTTTGACCCATCTTGTCGATTTCGTCGAGCATGATCACCGGGTTCATCACCTCGACCTCTTTCAACGCCTGCACCAGTTTGCCTGGCTGGGCGCCGATGTAGGTGCGGCGGTGACCCTTGATCTCGGCCTCATCGCGCATGCCGCCGACGCTGAAGCGGTAGAACGGCCGCCCCAAGGATTCGGCGATGGACTTGCCGATGCTGGTCTTGCCCACGCCAGGCGGGCCTACCAGCAGCACGATGGAGCCGCTGATCTCGCCTTTCCAGGCACCGACGGCGAGGAATTCGAGGATGCGTTCCTTGATGTCATCGAGGCCGGCATGGTGCTGGTCCAAGACCTTGCGGGCGTGCTTGAGGTCGAGCTTGTCCTTGCCGTACACGCCCCAGGGCAGGGCGGTGGCCCATTCCAGGTAATTGCGGGTGACGGCGTACTCGGGCGAGCCGGTCTCCAGAATCGCCAGCTTGCCCATTTCTTCGTCGATGCGTTTTTTCGCCTGCTCCGGCAGGGTCTTGCCTTCCAGGCGCTGTTCGAACTGCTCCAGGTCGGCGCTGCGATCGTCCTTGGTCAGGCCCAGCTCCTGCTGGATGACCTTGAGTTGCTCCTTGAGGAAGAACTCACGCTGGTGCTCGCCGATCTGCCGGTTGACCTCGGCGGAGATCTCGTTTTGCAGGCGTGCGACCTCGACTTCCTTGCGCAGCATGGGCAGGACTTTTTCCATGCGTTTGAGCATGGGCACGCAGTCCAGCACTTCTTGCAGCTGATTGCCGGTGGCGGAGGTGAGCGCTGCGGCGAAATCGGTCAGCGGCGACGGGTCGTTGGGGCTGAAGCGGTTGAGGTAGTTCTTCAGCTCCTCGCTGTATAGCGGATTGAGCGGTAGCAGTTCCTTGATCGCATTGATCAGGGCCATGCCGTAGGCCTTCACCTCATCGGTAGGCTCGGTCGGTTGGCGCGGATAATCGACCTCGACCAGATACGGTGGGCGGTGGTGCTTGAGCCAGGTGCGAATGCGCACCCGGGTCAGGCCCTGGGCGACGAACTGCAGCTTGCCGTTCTCGCGGCTGGCGTGGTGCACCTTGACCAGCGTGCCGTACTGCGGCAGGGCGGAGGTATCGAAGTGGCGATGGTCTTCGGGTGGCGTGTCCATGAAGAACAGTGCCAGGGAGTGGTGCGGTGTCTTGGCCACCAGGTCGAGCGTTTCTGCCCAAGGCTCTTCATTGACGATGACCGGCAGGACTTGGGCCGGGAAGAACGGGCGGTTGTGAATCGGGATCACATAGACCTTGTCCGGTAACTGCTGGCCGGGCAAGGCGAGGGCGTGGCCAGTGTTGGCCTGGGACTGAAGGTGTTCGACTTCGCTGTGTTCGTCGGGTTGTTCCGGGAAATCCTGCTGGTCGCTCATGGGGCACCTGCGTAAATGACTATGGTGCTTAGATGGGGCGGGGGGGAATGGGTTTCAATGGTGTAGGAGCGCCCTTGTGTCGCGCAAGGCTCGTTTAGCAGCCCCAGTTCCCCGGCCGGTAGCGTGACCTCGGGGTTGCTGGGCAGCCCTTTCGCGACACAAGGCCGCTCCCACAGGCGTGGACCTGGGGGAGCGGTGGTGCTTACTCCGAGAGTTTGTAAGCGATGATGTAATCGCCCATCTTGGTGCCCAGCGAGCCATGGCCGCCAGCCGTGACCAGCACATACTGCTTGCCGTCCTTGCCGGTGTAGGTCATGGGGGTGGCCTGGCCACCTGCTGGCAGGCGGGACTTCCACAGTTCCTTGCCGTTGTGGGTGTCGTAGGCGCGCAGGTACTGGTCCAGCGTGCCGCTGAGGAAGCCGACGCCGCCAGCGGTGACGATCGACCCGCCCATGCTCGGCACGCCTACCGGCAGGCCGATCGGAATCGGCGTGCTGTCACGGGTGGTGCCGTTCTTGTGCTTCCACACGACCTTGTTGGTGAACAGGTCGATGGCGGCTACATAACCCCAGGCAGGCGCCTGGCACGGAACGCCCAGTGGCGACATGAACGGGTGCATGATCACGGCATACGGAGCGCCGGTGTTCGGCTGCACGCCGCTGGTCTCGCTTTCGCGCTTGCTACCAGCGGCAACTTGCTCGCGTGGCACCATCTTTGAGACGAAGGCCATGTAGTTCGGCGAAGTGAACAGCAGCTGGCGCACCGGGTCGACGGAAACGCTGCCCCAGTTGAACACACCGACGTTACCCGGATAGACCAGCGAACCCTGCTCGGACGGTGGGGTGTACTGGCCCTCGTAGCGCAGCTCACGGAACTGGATACGGCACAGCATCTGGTCGAACGGGGTGGCGCCCCACATGGCCTGTTCGGTCAGCTCGGGGCCGAGGAGGTTGAGGTCCGAACGCGCCTGGGTCGGTGCCGTGTGGTCGCCCTTGACTGCGCCTTGCGGCACCGGGATCTCGCGGATCGGCACGATCGGGGTGCCGTCGCGGCGGTCCAGGACGTACAGGCTGCCCTGCTTGGTCGGCACGATAACCGCAGGCTTCACGCCTTCCTTGGTTTTAAGATGAACCAGGGTCGGCTGGCTGCCCACGTCCATGTCCCACAGGTCGTGGTGGGTGAACTGGTAGTTCCAGCGAGCCTTGCCGGTGGCCAGGTCCAGGGCGACGATACCGGCGCTGTACTTCTCGGCGCCTGGGGTACGGTTGGCGCCCCATTGGTCAGGCGTCTGGTTGCCCAGCGGCAGGTAGATCATGCCCAGGTCTTCATCGACGCTGGCGATCGACCACATGTTGGCCGAGTTGCGGCTGTAGGTCTTGCCAGGAGCCAATGGCTTGGTGTCGTCCGGGTTGTTGCTGTCCCAGTTCCACACCAGGTGGCCGTCGTGCACGTCGTAGGCGCGAATCACACCGGAAGGCTCGTTGGTCGACTCGTTGTCGGTCACGTGGCCGCCGATGATCACCAGGTCACGGGTGATGGCTGCAGGCGACGTGGAGTAGTAGCCGCCAGCGGTGAACGGACCGATGCCGGTGGTCAGGTCGATCACGCCCTGGTTGGCGAAGCCTTCGCAGACTTTGCCGTTGTCGGCGTTGATGGCGATCAGACGCGCGTCGGCGGTCGGCAGGTAGAGGCGGCGTGGGCACGCCTGGGCAACAGCCTGGCCGGCATCCGAGATTTTCGGCGCAGGGCTGCCGTCGCGGCTGACGTAGCGGTTTTCGTCATAGTACGAAACGCCACGGCAGGTCATGTGGGCAAAGCCCTTGAAGGTGCCTACCGGGCTTTTCACCTGAGGGTCGAAACGCCAGATTTCCGCGCCAGTGTCCGGGTCCAAGGCCAGGACCTTGCTGTGAGCGGTGCAGGCATAGAGCATGCCATTGACCTTCAGCGGCGTGTTCTGGTTGGTCAGCTCAACAGGGTCGTTTTCCGTCGGCAGGTCGCCGGTACGGATACGCCAGGCCTCCTCCAGGCGATAGACGTTCTGCGGGGTGATCTGGCGCAGGGGCGAGTAGCGGTCGCCATGCTCGGTGCGGCCATAGGCCTGCCATTCACCGTCAGGCATGTCCGGTGCGGCGCTGGCCATTTCGCTGCTCTCGCGGCCCAATTCGCCGAACACTTCGCCAGGGTGGGTAAACTGGCTGGCCAGGGCGCAGGCACCAGAGGCCACGACCGCGACGCTGAGCAGGGCGGTATTGGCTTTCGAAGCTGGGCCGGTCAAGGGGCGGCGGGCCCACGGCAGCAGCAGAAGCACGCCAATGGCGAACCAGATGGCCAGGCGTGGTACCAGTTGCCACCAGTCCAGGCCGACTTCCAGCAGGGCCCACACCGTGCTGCCGAGCAGCACCAGGCCGTATAGCCCCAGGGCGATGCGCCGTTTGGCCAGCAGCAGGATGCCGGACAAGGCGAAGCCGATACCGGCGATCAGGTAATAGAGCGATCCCCCCAGCTGGCTCAGCTTGATGCCGCCTGCCAGCAGGGCCAGGCCCATCAGCAATAGCAGCACGCCCAGAAGGCGCGGCAGCCAGCGGGTTCCGTTCTTGGCACCGTCAGTGCTCATCGTAGGTTCTCCGTTAGGTCAAAAAGTGATGCAAATGCGTCGATCAGAAACTGCTTTGGATCTTCAGGCCGCCAATCAGGGCGTCCTCGACCTGCGACACCCCGCCCGGATGGCGGATGTACTGCAGGTTCGGGCGCACCGTGAGCCAATCGGCCAGGTGGATGCCGTAGTAGAGTTCGGCGCTGTACTCGGTGTCCTGTACAGGCAGGAAATTCGGGTTGTCATAGTCATCGAGGCCGGCGGCCTGGTTGGCCAGGCGGGCGTTCTTGCGGTAGCCGGGATTGACGTGCACGCGGGCGAGGGCGAAACCGATGTCGTCCTTGGCGCGGGCGTCGAATGGGCCCTTGTAAACCAGTCCTGCCTGAACATAGTTGTCGATGGCATTGGTCTTCTTGTCGTGCATGGTGGCGTTGGCGAACAGGCTCAGGCCACGTGACTGGTCGGACGCCAGCGATGTCACCTGCTGTTGAGCGCCAAGCCAGAAGCCATGCTTGCTCGAACGGCTGCGGTAGGCGGCGCCGCTCAGGGCTGCCGGCTGGCCGTTGCTGTCCTTGAGAACGTCCTGAGCCTTGGCATTACTGTAGTAGTACCCGGCGCGATATTCCCCTTTAAAGCCATTGAGTCTTGGGGTCCACACCAGTTCCACCGGCATCACCGCACCTTGGGTGCCGCTTCCGCTGAGCTTGAAGCCGTTGCCGGATTCGAGGTTGGAAGGGTTCTGCTCGAACACCCCGACCTGCGCGTACAGCTCGCTGTTGAGGTTGTAGCGCACACGCAGCGCCCACTGGCTGACTGGCCAGTTGTACCAGATGCCGCCCACCCAGTTGCCCACCTGCGAGCCGCAGAACGCCAGGTTCTGGAAGTCGCACGGGAAGCTGTTGAAGTCTTCGCCTTCGCCGAAGCGGCCGAATTTCACATCCAGAGCACCGTCGAAGTATTTCTGCTTGATCCACAGTTGGGTCAGCCGCCAGGTTTCGCCTCGACCCCAGACTTCCTGGGCAGAAGTGAAGCCGCCGACCCGTGGGTCGTTGATACGGTCGTTGCTGATGTTGTCGCCGTGGCGTTCGGTGAGGGTCAGTTGCAACTCGGTGTCTTGCCAGCCGAGGATTTTTTCCAGGTTCATATGGCTGGCGAAGGTGAACTGGTCGCTGTAGCGTGCGGTGCGGTCGTGGTCGTAACCACCGTGCAGGTTGCTGCCCATCTCGCCGGTGTAGCCGAGGGTGAAGTCGTAGCCTTTTTCCAGCAGTTCGCTGCGGGTGCCCCCCCAGTCACCGAGCATCCAGGGAGAGTCGCTGGCGAACATGTCGTTGGCGCAGGCGTTGCTCGCGAGTGCAGTGAGGGCAAGGCCGATGTAACAGTTTTTGGGCAGTTGGAGCATGAGATAGCGCTATCTTTTGATTATTGAAAAAACGGCAAGCGCACCAAAGGGCGGGCCCTTCGATGAGGATGGAGACAGGGTTCGGTAGATGAAGCGATTCAGCTTGCGGTGTGGAGGATATAGAGGAAGTTGTAAGAAAAAAAGACAAATTGTCGCAGTTGATTGTTGTCGAGTTTGCAACAGTCCGGCCCTGCCGGAGCGGGCTTGCCGGCGATAGGGGCGCAAAGCGCCCCCGCGACCTCAGAACGAAGTGCGTAATCCGACTTCCACGCTGCGCCCAGGGGCCGGTGCGATATCGCGCAGGATCGAACTGGCGTAGCGCACCGTCTGGTCCGTCAGGTTCTCGCCCCGGACGAATGCCAGCCACTGACTCTGCCCGATATCGAACCGGTAGCCGACGCTCGCGCCCAAGGTGGTGTAGCCATCGGTGCGGGTTTCATTGGCTGGCTTGCGATGTTGCGCTGCCGCATGTTGTACATCCACCCTTGCTTGCCAGCGGTCCAGTTCCCACACCAGGCCGCTGTTCAGTCGCAGTGGTGCGATGCGGGGCAGGGGTTCGCCACTGTCGAGGTTCTTGGCTCGGGTGTAGTCGCCGGACAATTCCAGGGCCAAATTGCCGTAGCGGTTCTCGGCCAGTTGCCAACGATCCTGGGCTTCGATGCCGTAGAACCGCGCTCGTACCCCTTGGTACTGGTACTCGGGCAAGCCTTCGTCGTGGTCATGGTCATGATCATCGTCGCCATGGTCGTGATCATGGCCTTCACGCAGATTGCCCGTGCCGATCAGGCCGATGTAGTTGCGGAAGTGGCTGTAGAACACCCCCACGCTGCCCTTGTGGGTGCCATTGTCGAAGCGCAAGGCCAGGTCGGCGGAAATGGCTTTTTCCTTGTTCAGATTGGCGTCGCCGACTTCGAAGGCGCCGGTGGCCACATGGGCGCCATTGGCGTACAGCTCGTAGAAGGTCGGAGCGCGTTCGGTGTAGCCAAGGTTCGCGGCCAGCGACCAGTAGGGGTCGAGCTGGTACACCGCACCCGACGATAGGCTCCAGGCATTGAACGTGCTGGCGCTGTCGGCGTTGGCGAAGTTGTCGTTGCCTTTGGCATCCGGCTCGACTCGTGTGTGCTCGAGGCGTGCGCCGAGGCTCAGGTTCAGACGCTCGCTGGCCTGCCATTGTTCGAGCAGGAACAGTGCCAGGCTGTCAGTATCGGTATGTGGGACGAAGGCTTCCTCGCCCAGTGCGGAGAATTCATTGCGGTTGACTTGCGCGCCGATCACGCCTTCGACCGGGCCGATAGGCTGGTGGCGGGCCTCGACCCGCGCTTCGTAGCCTTTGTTCTTGAAGGTGGTGTGCACCTCGCCTTCTTCAATCTCGCTGTGTTCGTAGTCGGTGTAGCCGGCATCGACCTTGATCGAGCTGAAGGGGCCTTCCAGATCACGGACTTCGGTTTCGAAACCGTAGTGATCCTGTTTCATGTCCAGGCGCACGCCGGACTCGGCCACCGAACCGTAATTGCTGTCGTAACGGCTGTAGGACATGCCGGTGTAACCGTGGTCCCAATGGTAGGCGCCTCCGAGGGCGCCGCCGTCCTGGCGCCCATCGCTGTTTTCCAGGCGGTGGCGGCTGCCGGGGTCGTCGCTGTCACGGACTTTGGAGCTACGTGCATAACCGGGTATGCGCAAGTCGTTGAACTGTCGGCTGCTGGCATCCAGATGCAAGGCGAAGGTCCCGTCGCCGGCCTCGAGCTTGCCGGCGCTGCTGCGAGTGGTATCGGCGCCGCCGTAGCGCAGTTCACCCGCGCCATGAATGCCTTCGATGGGGGTAGCGGGGATGCGGTTGTCGAAGGTGTTGACCACGCCGCCGATGGCATTGCCGCCGTACAGCAAGGCAGCGGGGCCGCGGACGATTTCGATGCGGTCGACGTTCACCGGATCCAGCGGTACGGCGTGGTCGTAGGACAGCGACGAGGCATCCAGGGCGCCTACGCCATTACGCAGGATGCGGATGCGGTCACCATCGAGGCCGCGAATGACTGGGCGGCTGGCACCAGGGCCGAACCAGGTGGAGGCGACCCCAGGTTGTTTGTTGAGCGTTTCACCGAGGCTGCCGTGCTGCTGTTGCAGCAGTTCGTCACCTTCAAGGATGGTGCTAGGGGCTGCCATCTGTGGGTTGCCCAGTGGGTTGGCGGTGATGACCTGGGGTTCGAGTTCAACGGCATGGCTGCTGGTTGAAACCAGCCAGAGCGTGGCGGCGAGGGGGGTTAGGCGTAAAGGTGAGCACAGCATGGGGATGTGACGGTCCTTGGCAGATAACGTTACTGTTATAATATAACGTTTCTATTTGATCATGCAGTGGCCTGTTATGGCTAGCGTTATGTGCGGGCTGCTCTGGCCACTACACTCGTGTAAGGTGCGCATCTTTCCCACGCTGGAGCACTGGCATGAGCACGGCCCAACACAACGCGCTGCACGGCAAGACCTTGGAGCAGATCCTCACCGAGCTGGTGGCGCACTACCAATGGCAGGGGCTGGCCGAGCGCGTGGATGTGCGCTGTTTCAAAAGCAACCCGAGCATCAAGTCGAGCCTGACCTTCCTGCGCAAGACGCCCTGGGCGCGAGAAAAGGTCGAACAGTTGTACGTGAAATTGCAGCGCCAGGCCTGACATGCCGTGTCGTCCCTGGTTGACCCTGGCGGCGGTGCTGGGCTGGGTGGGCCTGTCGGTTCAGGTACATCTGGTACTGCTGGCGCGCTGGCAGGAGCAGGCCAGCCTGATCGGCGGCCTGGTCAATGTATTCGGCTATTTCACGGTGCTGACCAACACCTTGGTGGCGACGGTGCTCAGCTATGCAGCCTTTGGCCGTGATTCAGGTGCCAAGCGTTTCTTTCTGTCACCCTCGGTAAGTTCCGCGGTGGCGGCCAGTATCGTGCTGGTGGCGATCGCCTACAGCCTGCTACTGCGCCATCTGTGGCAGCCCGAGGGTTGGCAATGGTTGGCGGACGAGTTGCTGCACGACGTCATGCCGCTGCTGTTCGTCCTGTATTGGTGGTGCGAGGTGCCCAAGGGGCGCTTGCGGCTTCGGCATCTGGCGGCCTGGGCACTGTACCCGGCAGCCTACTTCGCCTATGCCTTGTGGCGGGGCAATGAAATCGGCGTCTACCCCTATCCATTCATCGACGTGGCCAGCTTGGGTTACAGGCAGGTCATGTTGAATGCGTTGGGAGTGTTGGCAGGATTCTGGGGCATTGGCCTGGTGCTGCTCGGCCTGGACCGATGGCGGGGGCGGCGAGTGCCTGCGTCGGTGTAGGGCCTCATCGCCAGCAAGCTGGCTCCGGCAGGTACCGCGTGGCACCCGCAGGAGCTGGCTCGATACTCATCACTCGTCGTCGGCAGTTCCATCGGCACGCCAGTAGGCGGCGGCCTTCAATGCACTTTCCTTGACGCCTTTTTCCAGCAACAACGCCTTGACCTGGCGGGTCAGCGATTTCTCCAATGCGACCCAGCTGTACAAGTCGCCCTCAGGCAAGCCCAGTGCTTCGATTCGGGCGAGCAGATCTTCATTTCGGTGCACCCAGATTATTTCCAGCTGGGCCTTGCTCTCCAGGGGCTGGCGCTCCTGATCGTCTTCGATCTGGACGACCGCCAGCACTTTGCGACCCGCTGGCAGTTCTTCCAATCGGCGGCCTATGGCGGGAATGGCAGTTTCATCGCCGATCAGCAGGTAGCTGTCGAAGATGTCTGGTACCACCATCGAGGCACGTGGGCCGGCGATGTCCAGTGTCTGTCCTGGGGCTGCCTGTGCGGCCCAGGTCGAGGCAGGACCATCGCCATGCAGGACGAAGTCGATGTCCAGTTCGTTGTTGACCAGGTCGATGCGTCGTGGCGTGTACTCGCGCATGGTAGGCCTGACGCCCCCGTCCCGCCCGAGATTGCGAGCGTCGATGGCCTGCTGCTGTTCGGCGGTTTCGGCGAACAGCAACTTGATATGGTCATCGCTGCCGAGGCTGGTGAAACCTTGCAACTCCTGGCCGCCGAGGGTGATTCGGCGCATGCGTGGGGTCAGGTCGGCCACCCGCAGCACGTGCAGGCGGCGCTGGCGAATCTGGTGGTTGACGCGGTGAATGGTGTCACTCATGGATGGTTCTCCGTAACGGGGTCGGCTGGCCCCGAGGCGATGGCCTTGGCCGTGTCGTTGAGCAGGTTGCGCACGCGTTCGATCTCTTCGGCAGTCCAGCGGCCACTGTGCATGTGCAGGGCATGACGCAGGTTGCCGACGGCTTCGTGAATCTCGGGTGGACGGTCATGCCCGCGCAGGGCGCGCTTGCTGACTTCGATGCGCATGCGCACGCCGTCCAGGGCAATGGCCTGCTCGCTCAGGGCGTTGCGGCCCGCTTCGGTGATGACGTACAGGCGTTTGCTGCCTTCGACCTGGCCGCTGATCAGCTCGGCTTCTTCAAGGAAGTTGAGGGTGGGGTAGATCACGCCTGGGCTAGGGGTGTAGTTGCCGTCGAACAGGCTTTCGATCTGGCGGATGAGGTCATAGCCGTGGCCAGGCTGCTCGGCCAGCATCGACAGCATCAGCAGTTTGAGATCACCGGGCGCGAACACCCGAGGGCCGCGTTCGCCCCGGCCGGGGCGGCGCTCGAAAGGGTCATGGGCAGCAGGGTCGCGCATGGAAGGTGGCTCCGTCTGTTTAGATATATCGCAAGATATTACTCAAGATATATCTAAAGACAAGACGAAAAATGCGGATGATTATCATCTAAAGCTTCGATCAATCCGCTACAACACCCTCAGTTTTGGCCCTGCATCGCCACTTGTGGCGGTTTGCACTCGTTCGGGTTACCTGGCTCCAGGTAGGGCATGAGAATTGGTGCCATGCCCTTGAGCACCTGTACCGGTAAGGCCGAGGTGAATTTGAATGCTTCCGCCGAACGCCCCGGCACGAAGGCGGTGAGCGTGCCGAAGTGGTTATCGCCAAGGAAGAACACGAAGGTCGCGGTTCTGTTCAACGAACGGGAACCGATCAGCCGACCGCCCGCGCCGAAGCTCTCGATCCGGTTGTCGCCGGTGCCGGTCTTGCCCCCCATCACCAGCGGGGTGCCGTCATGCAGTTTGAAACTGCCGGAGATACGCCGCGCGGTACCGGCGTCCACTACCTGGGACATGGCCCCTTTGAGTGCGCGCGCAACCTCGACTGGCAAGATCCGCTGCCCCCGGTCCGGGTCGCTGATCAGCTTGGTTTCATAGGGCGTGTTGGCGGCGAAGTGCAGGGTATCGATACGCAAGGTCGGCAGCCGCACGCCATCGTTCTGGATGATGCCGACCAGCTCCGAGAGCGCCGCAGGACGGTCGCCGGAGCTGCCGATGGCGGTGGCCAGCGACGGGACGAGGTGATCGAACGGGTAACCCACGCGTTTCCAGCGTTGATGAATGTCGAGGAAGGCCTCGATTTCGACCATGGTGCGAATGCGGCTGTCGCGGGCGCCCTGATGACGGCTCTTGAACAGCCAGCCATACACTTCCTGGCGCTCGAAACGGCTGGCATTGGCCATTTCGGTGGGCGTTGCGCTGGGGTTCTTCAGCAGGTAACCCAGCAGCCACAGGTCCAGTGGGTGGACCTTGGCAATAAAGCCTTGGTCGGGCAGATCGTACTTGCCGGGGCCGTAGGCCTCGTACATCTCCACCAGGCGACTGTCGGTGAGCTTGGCGAGGGCTTTCTTGTCTTCCTTGCTGTGAGCGCGGACGAAGGCATTGAAGGTTTCCTGGCCGGCTTCAGGGAACAGGTAGCGATGCACCGCGGCCAGGCGCTGAGGGGTGATACGCATGCTGTCGAGGAAGGTGTCCAGGCGTTGTTGCGAGGTCTTGCGCTGGTATTTCTTCCAGAAACGCATCAGGTAGTTGGTGCCTTCCTTGTCGGCGAAGCGGGCCAGGTATTCCTGGCGCCGTGGGTCGGCGTCATCCTTGAGCAGCGCCACGCGGTTGAACGGCTGCTGATAGGTCACGTACCGCACCAGGTCGCGCATCAGGCGGATGAACGGCAGGTTGATCGATTCGCGCAGCGCTTCCTTGAGGGTGGGGTTGCGGCTGTTGTCTTCCTTGCGGAAGTTGTTGAACACATGCATGCCGCCGCCGGTGAAGAACGCTTCGCCGGTGTTGGCCGAATACTTGCGCTCAAGCGCTGCGTCGAGCATGGCATCGAGGCTCTGGTTCTTGGCGTTGAGCATCAGCCATTCCAGCGACCACTGGGTGATGCGGTCGAGCTCCGCGACCTCGACTTTCTTCAGCTCGGCGGCAGGTTTGCCGGCGTATTTGTCGTGCAGTTCGGCGATGATTTCCAGATAGGTAGTGAGCACACGAAGCTTGGCTGTGGAGCCCAGTTCCAGCTTGCTGCCCTCGTTGATATCGAACGGCTGGTCGGTGCTGTCGGTCTGCACCCGAACCCGCGATCCGTCGGCTGTGCGTTCGAACAGCGTGAAGCTGTAGCGCACTTGGTCGGTGGTCTTGGAGGTCAGCAGGCGCTCGCCGATCAGGCCGATCTGCGCGGCGAATTCAGGGTCGGAGAGATTCTTCAGGTACTGGCTGGCTTGCATCTGCAGGTCGGCCTGCAGCGTGCTGGTGGCCGACAGGTCGAGGCGGTCCAGGTCATACAGCGGCCGGTTGAGCATGGCTGCGAGGCGGTTGCGTGCCAGGCTGATACCCTTGTTGGTGATGATCGGCACGATGGTCGGTTGCGCCACCCAGTCGCGGTACACAGCCTTGCTGGCCAGTGCGGCATCGGCGGTCTTTTTGTCGACCACGCCGTTGGCCGCCAGCAGGCGAATGTGGGAGTCGGTCAGTTCGGCCAGTTCGACCCGACCCTTGGACAGGTAATGGGACGGACGGCGCTGGGCGATCATCAACGACAGCACCTGGCGCAGGGCCAGGCCGCGCGCGGCCATGCTGTCCGGGTCACTTGCCGTAGCGCTCAGGGCCTGATTCACCTGGTCGAAATCGGCGCCGTACCAAACCCGCAGGCCCTCCGCCATGCCGTGGACCTCGCCATGGCCAGGGACCGCCGACAGCGGCACGCTGTTGAGGTAGTCGCGCACGATGCGCTGGCGGGCCTCGGTGGTGTCCGGGCCGCCTTGGTAGGCCCGCACGCTGGCGGAAATCATCTGGCGGATTTTCTCGGCGCCGGAGACGGTCAGGCCATCGGGGGAGTGCCTGTATTTTTCCAACTGGGTCGCCAGGGTACTGCCACCGGCCGACTGCCCTGGCAGGGCCAGGTACTTGGCCACCTGGCTGTAGGCCGCCTTGGCGAAGCGTGGCCAGTCCACTGCTGGGTTGTTGCGAGGGTCCTTGGCATCGAGCAGGTCGCGGTTCTCGATGAACAGCAGGCTGTTGACGATGACCGGAGGGATCGAACTGAAGTCCGGGTACAGGTGTTGCGGGTAGTTGTACTGGTACAGCGTGTCGCCGCGACAGTCGGTGATCGACAGGCCCGCCTGGATCTTCTCGATATAGGGCGCAAACAAGCCATGATCGACATAGTTCATCAGCGCCGGCGAGAACCGTACTTGCTCGCTGATCAGGTAGTCGCGCTTGAGCAGGCGTGGCAGGAACTCGCCCAGCGCGCTATAGCCCAGGCGTTTGTCGAACGGGCCTTCACCGGGATAGACGATGGCGTCACTGGGCCCCGGTTGCAGCGAGTAGGTAAGTGTGGCGGCCAGCTTGCTGAACTCCCGGGACTGCAAGTTCGAGGTGCGGAACTCGTCATAGGCGGCGAAGCCGATGGCCACGAGCGCCACCAGCAGGATCAGCAGGATCAACCGCCACCACAGCCGACGCTGACGTGGGGGCTTGGGTTGTGGCGTCTCGGCCAGAGGTGTCTCGGGTGCTTCCGTTCTGGTTGGTTCCGATTGCCACAGTGCGCCCATAGTCTTCAATCCGGCCAGGTTTTTTCGTATTGCTTGCCTGAAGCTTAGACGTTGGCCGAGTCAGGTGAAAAATTTGTAGGAAGAACATAAAGCTGACGTGGGAATGCGGCTTTGGTGGCGCATTCGTTCAAGGCCGATATTGCTATGGTAGCCGTGCGAGAGGGCCCACTGGCACCTGCCAGCGACGGAAGTTTTCCCCAAATCTTCCGTTTTTATAGTGAAAAGCCCTACGACAGCCTTCCTATACTGCTCGGCCCCTTCGCCTTGCCGACCGCTCTATTCCGGCATGCGGGCCCTCCCACAAGGCTAGCCCGACAAGCAACGCCACGCCTATCGGCATGGCTGAGGCTGCACGAAGGTCAAATCCAATAACAAAATGAGGTTGTATTGCTATGCCAGTCGGCAACCACCCTGCCCACGGCGAGACCGTCCAAGGCGGCCCGCTCAAGCGTGAACTGGGCGAACGGCACATTCGTCTGATGGCGCTGGGCGCCTGTATCGGTGTCGGTCTTTTCCTCGGTTCGGCCAAAGCCATCGAAATGGCCGGCCCTGCCATCATGCTTTCCTACATCATTGGCGGCCTGGCGATTCTGGTGATCATGCGCGCGCTGGGCGAGATGGCCGTGCACAATCCCGTCGCCGGTTCCTTCAGTCGCTACGCCCAGGATTACCTCGGCCCATTGGCGGGCTTTCTTACCGGTTGGAACTACTGGTTCCTGTGGCTGGTGACTTGCGTTGCGGAAATCACCGCCGTGGCCATCTACATGGGCATCTGGTTCCCGGACGTGCCTCGCTGGATCTGGGCCTTGGCCGCCTTGGGCAGCATGGGCGCCATCAACCTGATCGCGGTCAAGGCATTCGGTGAGTTCGAATTCTGGTTTGCCCTGATCAAGATCGTCACGATCATCGCCATGGTGCTCGGTGGCATCGGCATCATTGCCTTCGGCTTCGGCAACGACGGTGTGGCCGTGGGTATCTCCAACCTGTGGAGCAACGGCGGCTTCATGCCCAATGGCGTGACCGGTGTGCTGATGTCGCTGCAGATGGTGATGTTCGCCTATCTGGGCGTGGAAATGATCGGCCTGACCGCCGGTGAAGCGCGCAACCCGCAAAAGACCATTCCACAGGCCATCGGCTCGGTGTTTTGGCGCATCCTGCTGTTCTATGTCGGCGCGCTGTTCGTCATCCTGTCGATTTACCCCTGGAGCGAGATCGGTAGCCAGGGCAGCCCGTTCGTGATGACCTTCGAGCGCCTGGGCATCAAGACCGCCGCTGGCATCATCAACTTTGTGGTCATCACCGCAGCGCTGTCGTCGTGCAATGGTGGCATCTTCAGCACCGGGCGCATGCTCTACAGCCTGGCGCAGAATGGCCAGGCCCCAGCGGCTTTTGCCAAGACCTCCAGCAACGGCGTGCCGCGCAATGCCTTGCTGTTGTCGATCGGTGCGCTGCTGCTGGGTGTGCTGGCCAACTACCTGGTGCCTGAGAAGGTGTTCGTCTGGGTGACCTCGATTGCCACCTTCGGTGCGATCTGGACTTGGGTGATGATCCTGCTGGCCCAGATCAAGTTCCGCGCCGGGCTGTCCACGGCTGAGCAGAAGGGCCTGAAGTACCGCATGTGGCTGTGGCCGCTGAGCTCTTACCTGGCGCTGGCGTTCCTGGTGCTGGTGGTGGGGCTGATGGCGTACTTCGAGGATACCCGGGTGGCGTTGTACGTCGGTCCGGCGTTCCTGGTGCTGCTGACGGTGCTGTACTACACGCTGCGCTTGGCACCGAAAGAGGAGCAGGGCGCGGTCGGCACGGCGTCTTGATCTGAGATTCTCGGGGCCGCTTCCATTGGGGGCGGTCTCGATTCGCAAGCGCTCAAGCCACCGTTTCACCCTGCGGCTCGAAGCTGTCTGCCCGTGCCATTTGCCACATACTCGAGTAGAACTGGCCATCCACCTCACCGGTAAGCCGCTCCCCCGGCTTGAGGAATACTGCATCTGCGAGAACAGCTTGATCTCGGTGGCCGACACGCGCCGCACCAGGTGCTTGGCTTCCAGTTGGGCCGGATGCTCCAACCCCGCCGCCGCCAGCATTTCGGCCAGGGCGCGCAGTGTGTTGTGATGGAAGTTCAGCACCTGCTGGGCCTTGTCCGGCACCACCAGGGCGCGTTGGCGCAATGAATCCTGGGTTGCCACGCCGGTCGGGCATTCTTCCCGCACCGCCCCCCACGCCTTGTACTGCCCCGCCCACGCAACGTTGCCGTGCTGATCGGTCAGCTCCATCGGCGTGCCCAGGTGATCGCAGTGGTACCAGGCAATTGCATGGAACGCCTGCGGCGGCATCGTCATTTGCCACAACGGATCCTGATCGAAGTCGTACTCGCGCTGACGCCAATCCGGCTGCCTGTGCAGCACGATCGGGCGCTTGTGCAGGGCCTGTGCCACCGGTACGAAGCTGCCCGGTTCATACAGGTAATGCACAGTACGCCCGGTATTGCCATCGTCCCGCTTCCGGCCGGTCCCAGTAGTGCGCTACCGTATACTTATGCAGCCGGCCGCCAAAAGTCGCGGTGCGAACAGTACGGAAAAGTGCTTCCCAGATATGTCAGACGCAGTTCGACACGACTCGTAGGATGCGGACTACATCAGGCGGGATGAGTAAACGTGGCCTTTAAAGGTGCGAGATTCGTGGGCAGCCTGGCTGGGGAAGATCGCTGGGCTTGCCCGCGTGTGGGGATACTTAGGGAGACACTGCATAAATAGCCAGCCGCCCCGGCGAGTCTGCTTTTTCTTGCCGGTGTATTCGAGTTCGGAGAAGGTCTTTTGCATGCGCGTAACAAAGCTCACGGAGGAGGCTGGTTGAGGGGGCTCAGTGTGCCAAGGGTAGGGGCGGCTGGCTATTTATGCAGTGTCTCCCTAAGGGATATCTTCAGTTTTTATGCTATTTAACCAGTGATTTAAATCTTCTTCGGTGTATAGATACTCCCTGTCTACACCATGAAGATCTAAAGCGCCCAGCAATTCTAAATACTTAAGTACAACCTTGTCCGCTATCCTTAAATCGTCATCCTCGTAGATGGCGAAAGCCCATCTCGCCACTTCGCTGCGTGATTCGACCCCATCAATCACAAGTTTTATTTTATTTATCATATCGCTGCGAGTTGGTTCAATATTCAAGTCTACCTCCTGCCGATATACTTACCGCTTGCTTCAAATATGTGGTGATTTTTTTCGTGCGTTATCGGCTTCGGCGCAACGCTTCGTATATTGTTGTAGTGATCTACCGTTTCATACCAGGTTCTTCGTTCATCGGTGTTAGGATCCCATTCTCGTACCAATCTAGCACCTTTCATTTCGCCTGGAGTCCTAGGCGACTTCACCTCTCCATAAAAACGATAACGCCCATTCTCTAACTCTTTTGCTCCAGCACTGCCGTATTTCTCATACTGAGTGTAGTATCGATTCAGTCTTTGTTGATTGATCACGCTAGTGGAAGTTTCAGTCAGTTTGCAAACGCATCCAGACAAACCCAGCGGATCAATCCATTGTGTAGAGCTTGGAACATAAACATATAAATTCAGTCCACCGCTCAACCCTATTGGATCTTGGCTTGTAAAGCGAGAGCCCTTTGAGTCATAGTACCGATAACGGTTGTAATGCAGCCTGGTCTCATGATCGTGATACTGCCCCTGGAAGCGAATCGGGTTACTCATCCCGACCTGCTTGGCCCACTCCGAACGCTCCTCCCGCACCTCACCCCACGCCTTGTACTGCCCCGCCCAGGCAACGTTGCCGTGCGGATCGGTCAGCTCCATCGGCGTGCCGAGGTGATCGCAGTGGTACCAGGCAATCGCATCGAACGCCTGCGGCGGCATCGTCGTTTGCCACAACGGATCCTGATCGAAGTCGTACTCCCGCTGACGCCAATCCGGCTGCCTGTGCAGCACGATCGGGCGCTGATGCAGGGCCTGGGCCACCGGCACGAAGCTGCCCGGTTCATACAGGTAGTGCACCGTGCGCCCGGTATCGCCATCGTCCCTTGGCGGTGAGCTTTCCCAGGCCAGGGTGTCGCCGTCCCAGCCGAACAGGGTGAAGCCACAGCCGAGATCACGTTGGCGCTTGGCCTGGCCCAGCGTGTCGAGGAAGCGCGGAACACGGGCGGCCAGGCGCTCAAGGGTATCGATCAGGGGCTGCAACAGTTTCGGCAAGGCTTCGTCGAACTGTCGCGCAACGCCGTTGTAGGCGCTCTTGAGCAGGCCTTCTCCAGCATTGGCGAGGGCCGCGGCGGCCAGGGTCCAGGCGTCGACTTCGAACAGGGAGTCGTACAGCGCCACCTGGGCCAGCTGTTGGCGGGCCTGGGCACGGTTGGCCTCGGCGTCGAGGTTGCCGCTAGCGGCGTCCTTGAGCAGCCCGGCCAGCCCACCGAACAGTTGGCTGGCGGTCTGGCCGGCGGCTTCGAGCATGGCAGGCAGTTGCTCGAGGGCGCCGTCGACGTAGTGCTCCAGCTCACCGCGAAGGTTGGCGTGCAGGTGGCCTTCGAGGATTTCCAGGAGCACCGCGCCCAAGTTGGCCCGGGGGTTGCGCCGCAGCTTCTACCGGGTCAGGTGCAGCACCGGCCGCAGCACCATGCGCGCCCGTGCCAGGCCGAGCGGAACCGGCACCACGCCAATCAGGTTGATGCCCAGGCTGACCCATTGCAGCGGATCGTTGCTGGGATTTCGTACCAGCTCGGCGATATCGAGCAGCGCATCCACCAGGGCGAAGGCGTTGGCCACAACCGGCACCGAAGCTTCGAGGTGATAACGCACCGATTGCAGGTCGAGCAGACCGCAGCTGATGTCCTGCAGCCACTGGTCGACGGCGGCGGCAGCGGCACCGAGGTCTTCGCGCAGCAGGGTTTCCAGCGGGGCGATGGCGATCTGGACCTCGCGCTCGGACAGCGCGGATCCGGGGGAACCTTGGGGCATTTGGCAGGCCTTCCTAGCCGGGGGATTACCCCGGGAAATCCGAGAAGGCCAAAGGGTATGAGTGGGGTTACCTGACTAGATGCCAGGCTAATTCGACCTGTACTGTAGGGAAGATCGACTTGCACCCATCAGTGCGTGTGTATCAATCTCGGCGGTCGCGCGCGTCTGCCACTGACGTGACTGGCCAAAAACAAACGTAGGAGCGAGCCTTGCTCGCGATGCGCCGCGCGGGCGGCGCTCGATCTCCTAGGCGCAGAAACCTCATCCTGGTGCCCGTAGCCCCCCCTGAATCCCAGTCAACCCCCACCCATGTCACGCAACAGCTTCTGCTTCCAAACCGCCTGCTCCCCTGCTACCCCCTCCACCAGGTAGCTATAACGCCCAGCCACCCGCGCCGCCACCGGCACGCCATCGCGATAAAGTAGACGGTTACCCGCGACCGCGGGCACTTTCACCCCAGGAAGCAACGTCCCGATCAGGTTCAGCGGGTCGCTGGCGCTGATGACGATCAGCGACCCATCCAGTGCTCTGCGCCTTACCTGGCGCAGCAAACCGATCGCTTCCGGCAAGGCGAATTGCTCACCCGCCAGCCCGGCAATGAAGCGTCCCCCCCGAATCTCCCCTCGCGCCTCCAGCCGGTGATAGCAACGCAGCAGTTCACGCCAGGGCGGCAGCACATCGCTTTCCCGCTCCAGCAGCCGCCAGCAGATCACCCCATAGCGGCGCAGCAGCGCGCGGGCGACGTGTTCTGTACGCTGGCCTTCGTCCACCGGGCCACTGCCTCTGCGCAGCAACGCCCAACGTCCGGCATGGGCCATGCTGCTGGATAGCGGTGAGTGGCCGCGGCGGCTGTTGCGCGATGCGCGTTTCGCCGCCGGAGTGATAAGGCTGCGCAACCCGGTGAAGCTGTCGGCGCTTACCAGTCCGGCTCCCACCAGCTCCTGCAAGGCAGCTTCCAGCTCGCTGGGCAGCAGATGGGCCTCCACGACCAGTTCGTCGAAGAACAGTGCACCCTGCGCGCGCAGCGCCTCCAAGACCCGTTGCGCCCGCCCGCCCAGTGCTTGCGCTGCAGGCTCGGGGGCCAAGCTGCGCCACAGGTTCATGTGCTCGCGTGGCAGCAGGACCAATGGCGTACTGGACAAGGTGTTGCTCGCCGTTGTCGTGGCCAGTCGGCTCCAGGCGAACTGCCCGCTGCGACAGGCATCGTCGAGCCAGTGCGGGCTGTAATCCTTGATCCGTGCAGGTAGCAGCTCTGCTTCCCATGCCCCGGCAGCGCTGGGGAAACCTTGCAGTTGGGCCAGCACATGGGCCACGGCCTGCGGGCCGCGCAGGCGTTCATCCGCTGCCAGGTGCTGCCAGTCGAACAGAAAACGCATGAAGTCCTGCAAACTGACCGGCTCGATCTCCCGACGCAGGCGTTTGACCGTGTAACGATGGATGCGCGCAAGCAGGTGCCGCTCACACCACTGCGGTTCGTCCACCCCAGGAGTGAAGTGGCCGCGCAATACGTAGCCCTCTCTTTCCAGGCGGGCTAGCGCCTGCTCGACGTCAACAGGGCGCTGGCCCAGCGGCGCGGCGATCTGGGCCACGGTCTGCGGCCCGTAGCCACTCAGGCGGGCACGTAGCAGCTCGCTCAATGCGTTGTCCGGGTCGATGCCCTGGTCGAAGCCCGGCAGCACGTCCAGCGCCGGCTCCAGGGGGGATGCCGGATAGAGCGCCCGCAACAGGCTCAGGCGCTCACGCGCCAGCCAGAGTTTCGCTGCGGTCAGGCGCATGGCTCGTCCGGCCTTGGCGAGCTGGCGCAGCAGCAAATCCCAGCTGGGGTTGGCCTGGACCTCTTCATGGCCGATGGCGCCCAGGCTCATCAAGGCTTCATGCATCTCGTCGGCATTGCCCGGTCGTGGCCATGCCTCGTCCTGTACGCTGACGATCGCATCGGCGTCCAGCGCGCCGAGGTCATCGCGGCTGTTCACCGTGTTCCAGCGCCGGTTGAGCACCGCC
Organism: Pseudomonas sp. NyZ480; assembly: GCF_029537255.1. Taxonomy (NCBI): domain Bacteria; kingdom Pseudomonadati; phylum Pseudomonadota; class Gammaproteobacteria; order Pseudomonadales; family Pseudomonadaceae; genus Pseudomonas; species Pseudomonas sp. NyZ480. The sequence goes on from NZ_CP120626.1 coordinate 1,173,048, forward strand.
TGGGTGCGCCGCTCTTCCAGCGGGGCATCGTCGAGGAAGGCATACGGCCTGGCATTGAGAATCGCCGAGGCCAGCGGCGAGGGTGTCGGCAGGTCACGGCTGAGCAAGCGTACCTCGCCGCTTTCGATGCGTCGCAGCAAGGCCAACCAACCTTCGCTGTCCATGGCCTCATGCAGGCAATCGTCGAGGGTTTGCTCTACCAGCGGGTGATCGGGTATCTGCCGCTCGCCGACGATGTTCTCCAGGCAAGCGATCTGGTCGGGAAACACCGAGGCAATCAGGTCTTCACTTTTCATCCGCTGGATCTGAGGGGCTACCTTGCGGCCGCCGACAAAGCGCGGCAGGGCCAGGGCCACCGATGCTGTCCAGCGCCAGCGCACGCCGAACAAAGGGGCATCGAGCAAAGCCTGGACCAGCATGTGTTCGGCGCTGCGGCTGGACAGGTAACGCCATACGTCGTCGAGCTCGAAGCTGTGGCTGGTGGACAGCGACAGCACGATAGCGTCTTCGCTGGCCGCTGCCTGCAACTCGAAATTGAAGGTGCGGCAGAAACGCTTGCGCAGGGCCAGGCCCCAGGCGCGGTTGATCCGGCTCCCGTAAGGCGCGTGGATGATCAATTGGGTGCCGCCCGACTCGTCGAAGAAACGCTCCATCACCAGGGTCTGCTGCGAAGGCAGGGCGCCCAGCACCTGACGGGTACGGCCCAGGTAGTCGAGTAGCTGGCTGGCGCAGGCTTCGTCCAGTTCGAAGGTGGACTGCAGCCATTGCAGCACTGGCGGGAAATCGCCACCACTCATTGCCAGGCGTTCGTCGACCCGGGCTTGCAGGCGGGCAACCGCGGCAGACAACTCATCGCTGCGGCCCGGCGCCTCGCCGAGCCAGAATGGAATGGTCGGTGGCAGGCCATGGGCGTCTTCGACACGTACTCGCCCAGGTTCGACCCGCAGAATGCGGTAAGAGGCATTGCCTAACTGGAAGATGTCGCCAGCGATGCTCTCGACGGCGAAGTCTTCGTTGACGCTACCGATGTTCAACGCCTGAGGTTCGAGCAGCACCGCATAGTCGGCGGTTTCGGGGATGGTGCCGCCACTGGTCAGCGCGGTGAGCTGGCTGCCCCGGCGCCCGCGCACCGTGCCACTGACCGCGTCGCGGTGCAGATAGGCGCTGCGCACGCCCTGTCGGCCGTTGTAGCCATCGGCGAGCATGCGCAACAGTGCTTGGTAATGGCCCTCGTCGAGTTCGGCGTAGGGCGTGGCTTTGCGCAGCATGTCGAGCAGCGCGGACTCCGCCCAGGGCTGGTTGCTCACTTCCGCGACGATCTGCTGGGCGAGTACGTCCAGGGGCGCTTTGGGGACGCGCAGTTCATCCAGGTCTCCCCGGCGCACGCCGTCGAGCAGGGCCACGCACTCGATCAGCTCGTCCCGTGACGTGGGAAACAGCCGCCCCTTGGGCACGCCATCGACCTGGTGCCCGGATCGGCCGACGCGCTGCAGGAAGGCGGCGATCGAGCCGGGTGAGGCGATCTGGCACACCAGATCGACGTCGCCGATGTCGATGCCCAGCTCCAGCGAGGCGGTGGCCACCAGCACTTGCAGATCGCCGGCCTTGAGCCGTTGTTCGGCGGCCAGGCGATACTCCTTGGCCAGGCTACCGTGGTGCGCGGCCACCGCATCGTTGCCCAGGCGCTCGCCGAGGTGACGGGTCAGGCGCTCGGCCAGGCGCCGTGTGTTGACGAAGATCAGCGTGGTGCGGTGTTCGCGGGCCAGTTTGGCGAGACGATCGTAGACCAGGCCCCAGGCATCGGTGGACATCACCGCCTCCAGGGGAACCGGTGGTACCTCCAGTGCCAGGTCACGCTGGCGTACGTGGCCGACATCGACGATCGCACAGGGGCGCCCATGCCCGACCAGAAACTGCGCCACCCGCTCGACCGGTCGCTGGGTCGCCGACAAGCCGATCCGCCGCAGCGGTCGCCCGGCCAGCGCCTCCAGTCGCTCCAACGTCAATGCCAGGTGGCTGCCGCGCTTGTTGTCGGCCAAGGCGTGGATTTCATCGACGATCACCGTGTGCACACTGGCCAGGCCTGCGCGGCCCGAGGCCGAGCCCATCAGAACGTACAGCGACTCGGGTGTGGTCACCAGGATGTGCGGCGCCAGCTTGCGCATGGCGGTGCGTTCTTTCTGCGGGGTATCGCCGGTGCGCACGGCGGTGGTGATACGCGGTGCCTTCAGGCCTTGCTCTTCCAGGACTTTGGCGATGCCTTCGAGCGGTGCCTGCAGGTTCAGCTGGATGTCATTGGACAGGGCCTTGAGTGGCGAGACGTAGACGATCTGGGTGTGAGCGGGCAGCGCGCCATCTCGGTCAAGGCCGTCGCGAAAAAGCTCGTCGAGTACGGCCAGGAAGGCACTCAAGGTCTTGCCCGAGCCGGTCGGTGCGGCGAGCAACATCGACCGTCCGGCATGAATCAGCGGCCAGGCTTGAGCCTGGGCATCGGTGACCGTGGCGAAACGGCGGCGGAACCAGGTGCCGACGGCGGGATGGAACAGCTTGAGCACCGGGTGCTGGTGGGCTGGCAGGTTCATGTGTTGGTTATGGAGGGTTAGCGTCGGGTTGGCAAGGGGCCGTTCGTCGTTGATCTTCTGTAGACTGTAGCGCCCCAATCGTCGGCAAGCTGGCTCCTGCGGGTTTGGCAGGGGCTGGCGATCAGGCCCTCCTATGCATTTATTTTCAGCGAGCCCTTCAATGTCCAACACCATCCGCATCGCCGCCGCCCTGCTGATCGACCCGCAAGGCCGTACCCTGTTGGTACGCAAACGGGGAACCCAGGCTTTCATGCAGCCTGGCGGCAAGATCGACGCGGGCGAGTCGCCGGCCCAAGCCCTGGTGCGCGAGCTGCATGAAGAGCTGGGCCTGCGCGTCGATCCCGACGCCGCTGTGCACCTGGGCCGCTTCAGCGCTCCGGCTGCCAACGAGCCTGGATTCGAAGTGCAGGCCGAACTGTTCCGCGTCGACTGCGCCGAGGCCGTGGCCCCGGCGGCGGAAATCGAAGAAGTGATTTGGCTCTCGGCAGAGGAGGCCACGGCGCTTGACCTGGCTCCGCTGACCCGCGACCTGATCCTGCCGCTGTGGCGCGACGGCCTCAACGCACCGCGCTGACCCCATCGAGGGTGGCGAACGAAGTGTCCTTGGCGGTCAGCAGGAAATCGCGCATGTACGGCGCATCGAGCATGTCGGTGCGCACCGCTGCGTAGAGCGTGGCGAACAGGCCTTTCTCGCCCAGGCGCTTGCCCTTCACATAGCCCCGCGAACTGTATTCGTGCAGCGCCCAGTGGGGCATGCCGCACACCCCACGGCCGCTGGCCACCAACTGCATCATCATGACCGTCAGCTCGGACGTGCGAACAGCCGCCGGCTCGATGTCGGCCGGTTCGAGGAAGCGGGTGAAGATGTCCAGGCGGTCGCGCTCGACCGGGTAGGTGATCAGCGTCTGGTCGATCAAGTCCTGGGGCACGATGTACGGCTTGCTGGCCAGCGGATGCTGGTTGGCCACGGCGAGCATGGCCTCGTAGGTAAACAGCGGTACGTAGGTGATACCGGCCAGGTCCACCGGGTCGGATGTCACCACCAGGTCCAGGTCGCCACGGGCCAGTGCCGGCAAAGGGGCAAAGGCAAAGCCCGAGGCCAGGTCCAGCTCCACCTCCGGCCAAGCGTCGCGGAACTGGTCGATGGTCGGCATCAGCCACTGGAAGCAGCTGTGGCATTCGATGGCCATGTGCAGGCGCCCAGCGGTACCGCCGGCCAGGCGGGCGATATCGCGTTCGGCGCCGCGCAGCAAGGGTAGGGTGGCGTCGGCCAGTTGCAGCAGGCGCAGACCGGCGCTGGTGAAGCGAATGGGTTTGGTCTTGCGCACGAACAGCGGCATGCCCAGGCGCTCCTCCAGTTCCTTGAACTGGTGCGACAGCGCCGATTGGGTCAGGTGGAGGCGTTCGGCGGCCTCCACCAGGCTATCGGCCTCGCGCAGGGCATGAAGGGTTTTCAGGTGGCGGATCTCCAGCACGGCTGACTCCGAGGGTGAAACTGGGTTGAGAAGGGATTCAGTTGAGTTTCCCTCATGTTGCCCCTGGCTGTCGACTGGCCTTTGGTACTGACCGCTCAGCAGGGTTCATCAAACTGTCACCGAACTGTGGCAGCGCGCCCGAACAGATTTCATCAGACTCACGCTCTACTGGGGATATGCATTCTGGTGTTTCTTTCATGCGGGCCTTCTTGTTCTTTTTGTGCTTCGTTTTCAGCGTACCGACTACCTTTGCCACCGGGCGCTGCGATGCCCAGGTACCGGTGCAACGGGCTGAGATCGGTGAGTTGAGCCTGGTGTACCAGAGCGTCGGCGCGCCTAGGGACCCGGCTTTGCTGCTGGTGATGGGCCTAGGTGGGCAGTTGATTCATTGGCCCGACGATGTGGTGCAAGCGTTGTGTCGCCAAGGGTTTCGGGTCATTCGCTACGACAACCGCGATGTTGGCCTGTCGCGCTGGAACCAGTTGCCACCCTCGGCCAACCTGACGGTCGAGTTGCTGCGTTACAAGTTTGGCTTGCCGGTGGCCGCGCCTTACACCCTGACCGACATGGCGCGTGATGGCTTGCGGCTGATGGATACACTGGGGATAGGGGATTTCCATGTGCTGGGGGTGAGCATGGGCGGCATGATCGCCCAGCACATGGCGGCCATGGCGCCAGAGCGGGTTCGTAGCCTGACACTGGTGATGTCCAGCTCCGGTGCCGCAGGCTTGCCGGCACCGAACCCTGCCTTGGTCCAGCTGCTGGCCCGTCGCAGTGCGCCGAACCGGCAAGTGGCCATCGAGCAGCAGGCGGACTTGCTGGCTGCGCTGGGCAGCCCCGAAGTCCAGGATGATCGGGCGGTGTTGTTGCAGCAGGCCGCGGCCGCCTATGACCGGGCGTTCAATCCTGAAGGGGCGAAGCGCCAGATCATGGCGATTCTCGCTGAGCCAAGTCGGGTCGAGTTGCTCAACCAACTGCGGGTGCCAACGCTGGTGGTGCATGGCACCGCCGACCCGCTGTTGCCGGTGATGCATGGTGTGCATCTGGCAGCGCACATTCAGGGCAGCCAGTTACGGCTGATACCGGGGTTGGCGCATCGGTTCCAGGAGCCGTTCAAGGCGCCGTTGCTGGGGGCGGTTCTACCCTACCTGCAGTCGCAACGCGAAGGTGTCGCGCACATTGCCGGGCTTTGAACCGCAGGCACGCGGGTTCCCTCAGTGCATCCGCACCCAAACCGTCACCAGCACCGTTGCCGCCATCAACCAGGCCACAGTCGCCAGCGCCAGCGATGCTCCAAGGCGCATCCGGTCTACCAGTACGTACAAGGCCGCCAGGTAGACGAAGTAGGGAATGATCGACCACATTCCGAACAGGATCGTGGTCTTCAGGTCCTCGACACCACGCCCTTTGCCCACGATGTAGTGGGCGATCAGGGCGAAGGTGGGAAACAACGGCACCAGCCCGGCGATGTAGTAGTTGCGGGTCTTTGAAAGAATGGCCAGCAGAACGACGACCCCAGCGCCCAGGGCCGCTTTGAATACCAAGTCCACGTCGTATATCCAGATCAGGTTGAATTCAGCCGAGGCCGTACTTTTTCACTTTGTCGAACAGTGTCGTCTTGGCCATGCCCAGTTCCTGGCTGGCCTGGCTGAGGTTGCCGCCAGTGCGCTGAAGGGCATCGCTGAGCAGGTTGCGCTCGAATGCCTCGACGGCCTCGGAGAACCCCAGGCCCTGGGCGGCGCCACCACTGCTGCTTTTCTTGAACGCTGGCAGGCCCAGCGCATAGCGCTCGGCAACGTTGCGTAGCTCACGCACGTTGCCTGGCCAGTCATGGGCCATCAGGCGCGAGAGGGTCTGGCTGTCGCGCGTGGGGACGTCGCGGTCGAAGCGTAATGCAGACTGCTGCAGGAAGTGTTCGAACAACTGCAGGATGTCTTCGCGACGCTCACGCAGTGGCGGCAGTTCCAGGGTGACCACGTTCAAGCGGTAATACAGGTCGCTGCGGAATTGGCCGCTCTGACCCAGCGCGTCGAGGTCGGACTTGGTCGCGGCGATCACCCGACAGTCTACCGGGATGTTCTGGTTCGAGCCCAGGCGTTCCAGTGTGCGTTCCTGCAGGACACGCAGCAGTTTTATCTGCAGGTTGATCGGCATGCTTTCGACTTCGTCAAGGAACAGCGTGCCGCCATTGGCATGCTCGATCTTGCCGATGCGGCGCTTGCCGGCGCCGGTGAAGGCATTGGCTTCGTGGCCGAAAATCTCGCTTTCGAAGAGGTTTTCCGGAAGGCCGCCGCAGTTCAAGGCAACGAATGGTTGGCCGTGGCGGCGGCTGAAATCGTGCAGGCAACGGGCGACCAGCTCCTTGCCGGTACCGGTCTCGCCTTCGATCAGCACGTTGGCCGAAGTGTCGGCGACATTGGCGATCAGCTCGCGCAGGTGCTCCATGGCCGGTGAACGGCCGATGATGCGTCCCTCCAGGCTACTTTGACTCGCCAACTGGCGGCGCAGGGCCACTACCTCGCGCGACAGGCCGCGTTGCTCCAGGGCCCGGCGTACCACATCGACCAATCGTTCTGGCGAGAAGGGCTTTTCCATGAAGTCGTAGGCACCGTTGCGCATTGCGCCCACCGCCATGTCGATGTCGCCGTGGCCAGTGATCAGCACCACGGGCAGGCTGCGGTCGCGGGCCTTGAGCCGGTTCAGCAATTCCAGGCCGTCGATGCCCGGCAGGCGGATATCGCTGACGACGATGCCAGCGAAGTCATCGCCAATACGTTCCAGTGCTTGTTCGGCACTGCCGACGCCTTCGCAGGCGATATCTTCCAGGGCCAGTGCCTGTTGGCAGCCGAGCAGCACATGCGGGTCGTCTTCGACGATCAGGACAGTGAGAGGTGCTTGGTTCATGGGTGCTCTGCCGATTCGCTAGGGGGCGTGGCCAGGGGCAGGGCCAGCACGAAGGCAGTCCCGCCGCTGGCGGGGTGCTCGACGCTCAGGGTGCCCTTGGCGGCGGCGGCAAGGCTCGCCGACAGGGTCAACCCCAGGCCCAGGCCATGTTCGCCCGGTTTTGTGGTGAAGAAAGGTTCGAACAGGTGCTTGCGTGTTTCGGGGTCAATGCCATGGCCATTATCGCGTACTCGCAGCCGGTACTTGTCGTCCTGCAGTTCGCCTTCCAACCAGAGTTCCGGATGCGGTTGGCTGGCCATGGCATCAAGGGCGTTGCCGATCAGGTTGACCAGAATCTGCTCGAGACGGGTCTGGTCGATGGCCAACTGCTGGTCATCGAACTGGCTGTGCAGTCGCAGCTGGCAGCCGGCGATGCGGTTGCCCAGCACCTGCAGGCAGGCTTCCACGGCCTTGGCCAGCGAAGCCTGGCCGCGGTCGTCGCCACGGCGGGCGAACGAGCGCAGGCTGGCGGTGATGCGGCCCATGCGGTCGATCAGGTCGTTCATGGTACGCAAATTGGTGCTGGCGGTCTCCAGCGCACCGCGTTCGAGGAAGCGCACGGTATTGCCTGACAACGTGCGCAGTGCCGCCAGCGGCTGATTCAGTTCGTGGGCGATGCTGGTCGACATTTGCCCGATGGCCGCCAGCTTGCCGGCCTGGACCAGTTCGTCCTGGGCATGGCGAAGCGTCTGTTCCGCGTGGCGACGTTCGCGGATCTGTCCTTTGAGCCGCTCGTTGCTGGCCCGCAGGTCGGCGGTACGGTCGGCGATGCGCCGCTCAAGCTGGCTGTTGGCCTCTTCCAGGGCTTCACGGGCAGCCAGACGGGTGGCGATCACCTTGCGCCGCTCGTTCCAGGCGATCCCCAGAATCGCCAGCAGGGCGAAAGCCACCGCCACCAGGACGCCTTGCACCATGGACTCACGGCGCAGGTCCTGCAGCGGGGTCAGCAAGGTGAAGTGCCAGGGCGTGTCGACCAGTCGGCGGGTCTGGGCCAGGTAGGCCACTTCGTGGACTTTGCCGTGGGCGGTTTCGCTGTTGGCCGGGAAGGTCAGTTTCTCCACGCCATCGGCCAGTGTTTCGCGGGCCAGGGGTTGCAGCTCGTTAAGGGGCCACCAGTAGTACTGCAGGCTGCGCGCCAGGCGCTCCTTGATTTGTGGCGTCAGCGGACGAACCGACTTCAGCCGCCGGGCCGGATCGCTGGACAGGATGATGATGCCGTTCTCATCGCTGACGAAGGCTTCGAGTCGCGCGCGCTGCCAGCGCTCTTCGAGGGTATCCAGGCGCACCTTGATGACGGCCACGCCTATGATCTTGCCGTGCTCTTCCAGGCCATGGGCCAGGTAGTAGCCGGCTTCCCCAGTCGTGCTGCCGATGCCGTAGAAGCGCCCCGGTTCACCGCGCACGGCATCCTGGAAATACGCCCGGAACGACAGGTCTTCGCCGAGGAACGAATCGGCATCGCGCCAGTTGCTGGTAGCCTGCACCCGGCCATTGGTGTCGAGCACGAAGATCGCCCGGCTGCGGCTGCGTCGGTTCAGGCCTTCAAGGTATTCGTTGACGGTCTGACGGTATTCGCCATCCGGGTCGGTGAGCAGCTTCGAGACGCTGTCTTCCAGTTCGAGCAGGCTCGGTAGGTAGGTGTACTTGCTGATTTCGCTCTCTACTGTGCGCGCATGCAGTTCCAGCTGACGCTCGCCATTTTCGCTGAGGCTACGGATGCCGTTGCTCTCGCTGATCAGATAGCCAGCCAGGCCCAGGCCGATCATCAGCAGGATGACCAAGGGTGGCAGCAGCAGTTGGCGGATCAGGCGGGATTTCACGGCAGGCTTGGCAGGGAGAAGAAGCGAAGGATCGCATTTCATCACAGTGGCCTTGTCACGACCAGCACCCGCTGCCCGGAGGCAGCGGTGCAGGCCGGCTTGTTTGGCGCAGGATCAGTGTTGCAGGATCTTGCTGAGGAAGTGCTGAGTCCGTTCGTGGCGGGCGCCTGGGTCGCCGAAGAAGTCTTCCTTCTGGCAGTCCTCGATGATGCTGCCCTTGTCCATGAAGATCACCCGGTTGGCTACCTTGCGAGCGAAGCCCATTTCGTGGGTGACGCACATCATGGTCATGCCTTCGTGAGCCAGTTCGACCATGACGTCGAGCACTTCGTTGACCATTTCAGGGTCCAGTGCCGAGGTCGGTTCGTCGAACAGCATGACGATCGGGTCCATCGACAGCGCACGGGCGATCGCCACACGCTGCTGCTGGCCACCGGACAACTGGCCAGGGTGCTTCTTGGCGTGTGCGCCCAGACCTACTCGGTCGAGCAGCGCCAGGCCTTTCTTGGTGGCTTCGGCTTCGCTGCGGCCAAGCACCTTGCGCTGGGCGATGGTCAGGTTCTCGGTGATGGTCAGATGCGGGAACAGCTCGAAGTGCTGGAACACCATGCCCACCCGCGAGCGCAGTTTCGGCAGGTTGGTTTTCGGGTCGGCGATGGAGGTGCCGTCGACCACGATGTCTCCTTTCTGGAACGGCTCAAGGGCGTTGACGCACTTGATCAGGGTGGATTTGCCCGAGCCCGACGGGCCGCAGACCACCACCACTTCACCTTTCTTGACCTCGGTGCTGCAGTCGGTCAGCACCTGGAAGTCCCCGTACCACTTGTTGACGTTCTTGATGGAAATCATACGGTGATCCTTTTTTGCAGGCGCTTGACCAGCCACGAAGCGGAGAAGCTGATGAGGAAGTACACGACACCGGCGAAGATCAGGAACTCATGGGAGCGCCCGATGATGTCGCCGTTGGAGCGTGCCGAGTTGAGGAAGTCGACCAGACCCACGGTGTACACAAGCGAGGTGTCCTGGAACAGGATGATGCTCTGTTGCAGCAGCAGCGGGGTCATCTTGCGAAACGCCTGGGGCAGGATGATCAGGCGCATGGTCTGGCCATAGGTCATGCCCAATGCTTGCGCGGCGCCCATCTGGCCCTTGGAGATCGACTGCACGCCGGCCCGCACGATCTCGCAGAAATAGGCGGCCTCGAACATCATGAACGCGACCACGCAGGAGGTGAAGGCACCCACCGGGGTGTCCTCGCCGGTGATCCAGCGCAGCACGAACGGTACCGCCAGGTAGAACCAGGTGATCACCAGCAGCAGCGGGATCGAGCGGAAGTAGTTGACGTAGGCGCCAGCCAGGTTCGAGAGCAGCTTGTTCGACGACAGGCGCATCAAGGCCAGGATGGTACCGAGCACGATACCGCCGACCACGCCCATGACCATCAGCTTGAGGGTCATCAGCATGCCTTCCCAGAGGGCAGGCAGGGCCGGGATGATTTCGCTGAAATCCATGTCCATTTACTTGCCTCCCACGGAAATCAGGCCAGGCACCGCGACTTTCTTCTCGACCATGCGCATCAGCAGCATCAAGCCCATGTTCAAGGTGAAGTAGATCAGGGTGGCCAGGGTGAACGCCTCGAACAGGTTGGCGGAAAACTCGGCGGTCTGCTTGGTCTGCGCCAGCAGCTCCATCAGGCCGATCAGCGATGCCACCGACGAGTTCTTGAATACGTTGAGGAACTCGGAGGTGAGCGGCGGAATGATGATCCGGTAAGCCTGGGGCAGCAGCACGTTGTTGTAGATCTGCGGCAGGCTGAAGCCCATGGCGCGAGCGGCGGCCTCCTGGCCACGCGGCAGCGCCTGGATGCCGGTACGTACCTGCTCGCAGACACGCGCGGCGGTGAACAGGCCCAGGCAGATGACCACGCTGATCAGCGCCGAAGTGGTCGGGTTGAGGTCTTGCTTGAACCATTCCTGCAGGCCTTCAGGCAGCAGGTCCGGTACCAGGAAGTACCAGATGAACAGCTGCACCAGCAGCGGCACGTTGCGGAACAGCTCCACATAGGCGGTGGCGATGCCGGATACCAGGCGGTTCGGCACGGTACGCATGACGCCGAGCACCGAGCCCAGCAGCAATGCGATGATCCAGGCGGAGATGGCGATGGCGATGGTCCAGCCCAGGCCGGTGATGTACCAGTCCAGATAGGTTTCGCTGCCCACGCCGGTGGACTTGAAGAATACGCCCCAGTCCCAGTTGTAATTCATCGGGATTTCCCCTCAGACGGTTGTTTCACGGGCACCTTCGAGCATCCAAGGGCGTTGAACGCCCTCGGATGAAAGGGTAGACACTTAACGGTGGCCCGCACGGCAAAAGTGCGGCGGGCCACTAACCGGGGATCAGGACTTCTTCTCGTCCGCCGCCTTGTCGGTCGGCTCGGCGATCAGTTTCTTCAGCTCGTCGCTCATCGGGAACTGCAGGTTCAGGCCTTTTGGCGGGATCGGCTGCTGGAACCACTTGTCGTAGCTCTTGTTGACTTCGCCCGACTTGAAGTAAGCCACGATGGCATCGTCGACCGCTTTCTTGAACGCGGCGTCATCCTTGCGCACCATGCAGCCGTAGATTTCGAATGACTGTGGCGTGCCGGTGATGACCCAGTCGGTCGGCTTGCGAGCCTTGGCCATTTCACCGGCCAGCAGAGCGTCGTCCATCATGAAGGCCACGGCGCGGCCGCTTTCGAGCATGTTGAAGGCTTCACCGTGGTCCTTGGCGGAAATCACGTTCATCTTCATCTGCTTGTCGGCGTTCATCGCCTTGAGGAGGCGTTCGGAGGTAGTACCGGCGGTGGTCACCACGTTCTTGCCGGCCAGGTCAGGGAAGTCCTTGTATGCCGGTTGACCGTCCTTGACCTTGGTCAGAAGGCGAGTGCCGACTTCGAAGATGCCCACCGAGAAGCCAACTTGCTGCTGGCGCTCGACGTTGTTGGTGGTGGAACCGCACTCCAGGTCGACGGTGCCGTTCTGCACCAGCGGGATACGGGTTTGGGAAGTGACGAGGTTGTAGCGGACCTTGATGTCGGTGCCCAGCTGTTTTTTCAGGGCCTCGACGACAGCCAGTTGGATGTCGTGGGAGTAACCCACGGGTTCCGGCTTGCCAGCCAGGTAGGAAAACGGAATCGACGAGTCGCGGTGACCCAGGGTGATGGTGCCCGAGTCCTTGATCTTCTTCAGGGTGCCGGTCAGCTCCTCGGCCATGACAGGCGAAGCGATGACTGCAGCCGCGATGGCGGCGCCCAGCAATTGACGAACGATACGCATCAAATTTTCCTCGACGTGTTTGTTTTTTTTATGGAGCCGTTGGCGGACTCTTCGTTCAACGAATACATCATCAAGTTGGTGTGCATTCGGCTACCAAGTGTAGAGCATGACTCGTGCCAAGCTGTTGTTCTTGTGTACAAGCCCCGAAAATTCAAGCCATTGCACGTTTCGGGGCCTGTTGCAGGAACGCCAATGTACGGACTTCCGAACGCGCGGCGAATTAGTGTTCGGTAATCCGAACGTGCGTTTAGCCTCAGGTGACTAGAACTAACTAATTAACACCTTGGGTATGACGGACGGGGGTTTCTTGTTTCCTTTTAACCGAGGAAGCAGACATGACCCCCTTGATAGAAGATGAAGGAGCGTCCCACTCCATCGATACCCTGATTGCCGCGCAGTTGCCGGCCTGGGCGAAGAATGCCTCCGTCGAGGCGCTGCGATCCCTGCGAGCGGCCTTGATCAGTGAGCAGCATAGCGCCGAACAGGTCAGGCTGTTGTTGGGCCGTGTTCCTGACCTGGCGGATTTCTGCGCGCCCCTGCTGGAGAAGGCCATTCTCAGGAAGCATGGCGTGCGGGTTAACGCCAGAACCGCGAAACTGTCCACGGTCGTACGCAAGACGGTGGCTTTCGTATTTCCCCACGTTCCGGTGGAAAGGGTCGTAAGGATGGGCTCGCTGCCTTTACTGGCTGCGGCGCTGCATAATTTTGCCGAGGACGAATTGCAGCACCGGTCTCGCATTCGACGAAGGCTGGAAACTCACACTGGCGCTGCGTTGCCTATTTCGTTCGTGCAGTTCGCCAGGCTGTGCCGTGAGCTGGATCTGGGCGGTCGCTATCAAGCTGCCCTGCGTGAGCTGCTGTTGCCCGCGGATGCTGAAGGTGATGCTTCGGGGCAAGCTCGACAGGCGGTTGAGCGTGTGCTGGAAGAGGCCCAGCGGACAGCCATGGAAGCAGCCGTGCGGCTTGCCACCCTCCAGGGGCAGCTCGACGAGCGCAGCTATCTGCAGATGCTCAGGGTGTTTTCGCCCAAGGCAATCGTACCGGCCGATACCCGCGTGCTCGTGATGCGTCAGCTGCTGTTGCTGGGCAAACGGGTACGAGGTGTGGTCGTCGTCGAAGCGCGGGATAGCGACGGCGGCGCCCTGAGAAACCTCATCGTCTGGGTACCGGGCGATCCTGTCAGGGCTGTGCAGTCATGCCGAAACTGGGAAGCGGTATACCAGCTTTTTGGACTGCGCTTGCGCGAGTCGAGCTATGCGCAGTTTTTCATGCGATTCATCACGGAACGCGATCGCATGGTGTTCTCGGCGAGCCTACGCCGTCTGCATGCCGATACCGCAAAAGGTGTCGCGCTGCAGTTGGATGGCCGGAACCTGCCAATCGACCAGCCCATCTTTGCCTATCTACGCGCCCAGCGCATCGAAAAGATTCTCGACGATGCCAGAGTCCTCGCGGTTCCCACCGGCGATGAAGACGCCGCGACGCGAAGCGCTCGGCTGGCCGCCTACGAGAGTACCGGCCTGACCCTTCTGGGTCTGGCTGGCCTGTTCGTACCGGTGCTGGGAGAGGTCACGCTGGGCGTTGCGGCTGTACAGATGGCCGATGAAGTGTACGAAGGCTACCAGGACTGGAAGTTGGGTGACCGTGAAGCGGCCATGGGGCATCTGTTCGCAGTGGCGGAAAACCTGGTGGTCGGCGCAGCGATTGGTGTTGGCGTCTCGGCAGCGGCTCAGGTGGTCAAACGCGTGGCTTTCGTCGATGAATTGGTGCCGGTCTGGTCGGGTGCCAAGCGCCTGAAACTCTGCTCGGGCGACATGCAGCCCTACCGGGTCGAGGCAAAGCAAGCGCACCTCGCCGGTCAGCCACCGGAGCCGTTGCCCTGGCCAGAGCACGCCTTTGAACTTGCGCATGCCGAGGATAAACAGGGTCTGGTGATCAAGCATCCGACGCGTGCCAGCGCCTATCGGCCGCAGATCGAACGCAATGGCAGTGGGGGCTGGCGCCATTCCCTGGAGCAGCCTCAGGAATGGGCCGGTGAAGTGCACCTGTTGCGAAGGTTGGCCGCTAACTTCATCGACTTGAGCGACGAACAAGCAAGGGCGCTGATCGACTGCACCGGCTTCGATGAGGCGCAGCTGCGCCGCTTGCATGTGGAAAACGCGCCTGCACCTGCGCGGCTTCAGGATGCGCTGGAACGCCACCGGTTGCACACCTTGTATCCGAAGGTGGCGGACGAAGTGTTCGAGTTACTGATTGCCCAGGCCCAGGACGCAGAGGAGGTGGAGGACCGGGTATTGCGTCGAGACTTTCCCGGGTTGTCGGTGCGAGGCGCGAAGGAAATTCGCCGGCAAGCCGATGGACAGGATCTGGAGCAGCTTGCATCGACCGGGCGTGTGCCTTTGGCCGTGGCGGAAAGGGTACGCTGGTTCATCCGCGACAGCCGCCTTGATCGAGCCTGTGCCGGGCTCCGACAACCCCAGGCCCTCAACGCCGACAGCGAAAAACTGGCGCTTGGCTTGGTCCATGAACTGGCGCCATGGCCTGCGTCGCTCCGTGTCGAGTTGCGGGCATTCTTTTCCGAAGGACCACTGCTGAGCCACGTGGGTGCCGATACGGCAGAGGACGTCATCAGCATCATCAGCGACGAAAACGGTTACAGCGTGCAGGATCGGTCCCTCCATCCGCACGTTGCCGGATCAAGCACCGACAGCTTCATGCACGCATTGTTGCTGAGCATGGATGAAAGCCAGAAAAGCGTGTTGGGCGATGCCTCGCTCAACGAACAGCAACTGGTCGACATTCTGGCAGGCTGCGCCCGGGAGCGCCGCGACCTGGCTGCCAAGCTCATCGGGCTGGCGGATATCAGTGCCGGAGTCAGGCCGCCCGTTCGCTTCGCCGACGGTCGCCTCGGCTACCCGCTCAGCGGTCGCGGTGAGAGTCGCGGCCAGGCCAGCAGGCGCGGTATTAGGCAGATATTTCCGACCATCGACGACATGGAGTTGCAGCAATACCTGCTGGGTCTGATTTCCGATGGCGTCGACCCCTGGACCCACTATCAGTCGTTGCACGGCCAGTGGACGGCTCTGCGCCAGGCGCTGGTCAATTGGCGAGCCGAGTATGGTTCGATGCTCGACTTGTTGCGACGCAGCAGGGTGGCCAACACGATTCGGCGCTGCTGGCGTCGTAAACTGGGGCGGCGAAGCGATGGTACTTATGCATTGGAAGTCCGGGGCGAGCGGTTGAGCGAGTTGCCTGAATTGCCCCTTGGGATCATGTTCGAGCATGTTTCACGCCTGGCGCTGCGAAACATGGAGCTGACGGAAGTCGGCGCTGACTTCCTCGGTCACTTCCCCAATCTCAGGGAGCTTGACCTGCGCCACAATCGCTTGCTCGCGGTTCCGGCAGGTATCGAGCGGTTGACCGAGCTCCGCCTGTTGCGCCTGGACCATAATCATATCGTCCTGACGCCGGCAGACAGTCAGCGCCTGAACGCCTTGCTCAACCTGGAGCGGTTGGAAATCGGTTTCAATCCGCTGGGCAGCGTGCCTGAGGTCCGGCGGTTGCTGAATGTTCGCCAAGTAGGGCTGCGTGCTGCCCAGATAGCCGATGTGCCGGCGCAGATTCAGCAACTGCCTTGGCAGGGGATTGTCGACCTGCGGGAGAATCAGATCCGCCAGGTGCGTCAGGAGGTGCATGGAATGCGCATGCGTGTGCAGCAAATGGCGCTGCACGACAACCCGCTTGATGCCCCCAGCGAACGTTACCTGAATGAGTTGCGCACCCCTGCCTCTCCAGAACAAGTCGTCGCGCACAATCCTTATTACCGGCACCATCTGGTTCGTCAGGCCGAGTTGTCCGAATGGTTGGTTGGTTCGGCCGGTGCGCAACGAACCGAGCGCGAGGTGCTGTGGAGCAACCTTCGCAACGAGCCGGGGGCGGATGATTTCTTCAACTTCCTGGGCGATTTCTCGCGTTCGCCGGACTACCTCAAGCACCCCGCGTATTATCGGGCGCGGGCTTGGAACATTATCGAGGCCTGCGAGCAGGACAGCGAGCTGCGGGAAGTGTTGTTTGAGCAGGCCGGTGGCGTGGCGACCTGCGAAGATCGCTTGCTGTGGCTGTTCAGTGAAATGGAAGTACGCGTCCTGGTGCATCGGCAGACGGCGGGACTGTCGCAGATTCAGAGTGAGTCGGCCCTGATCAAACTGGGGCGTTCACTGTTCAGGCTGCAGGAAGTCAACAGAATTGCCGCCCGTAAGCTCGAGCGACTGCGCCTTACGTACGCAAACGAACCGGACGTCCTGGAACGCATCGACGATATCGAAACCTATCTTGCGTACAGAACTCGCTTGGCAGGCCCGCTCCAGCTACCGGGACAGCCTGTCCGTATGCACTATGAGTCCGAATCATTAGTGACCGCCGAGGACATCAACGTGGCCAGGGCTGAAGTGCTTTCGCTGGAAAACAACGAGACGCTGTCGCGCGCCTTGGCCGATCAGTCGTTTTGGCAAGAATTCCTGCGCGCCACCTATTACCGCAGTTTCAGGGAGCAGGTGGATGCCAGGCGGGCGGCGCTAGAGCTATTGGAGACGCAGGTGGAAAGCGGTGCGATCGACGAGCAAACCTACCTGGAACGCTGCGAAGAGCTCAAGGTCGACCTGCAAGTGCAAGAGCGGGTGCTGGTCCAACGCCTGACAGAGCAGGCCATTGCACGTTGGCCAGTTTGATGCCTGTGAAGCCCCCTTGCAGCGCTCGGCGCTGACAAGGGGGCGCTGGGCTTCATGCCGCTTGGGTAGCGTCTGGACGTTCAGTCTTGCGTAGGTAGTCGGCGAGCGCGTGTTGCTCGGCCTGCGTGGTGAACAGGCCAAGTTTGGTTCGACGCCACAGAATGTCCTCGGCGTCCACAGCCCATTCCTGGCTGCGCAGGTAATCGACTTCTCGACCGAACAACCCGCCGCCGATCGCCTGGCCCAGGTCATCCGGCCCTGTTACCCCTTCCAGCAATTGCCAGGTGCGGCTGCCATAGGTCACTGCCCAGCGTTTGGCGATATCCACTGGCAACCAGCCATGGCGGGCGAGTAGGGCATCGACCAGTGCTTGCACGCTGGTCATCTGCTCGCCACCAGGCAACGGCCCGCTGGCGGTCCAGCTGCCGCGCATCTGGCTGAAGAATGGCTTGAGTTCGGCCATGGCCGACTCGGCCAGCTTGCGGTAAGTGGTCAGCTTGCCGCCGAACACCGACAGCAGTGGCGCCTGGCCTTCGGCGCAGGACAATGCCAGGGTGTAGTCGCGGGTGACCGCCGACGGATTGTCCGATTCATCGTTGCACAGCGGGCGCACGCCCGAGTAGGTATGCAGGATGTCGGCGCGGCTAAGCTGATGATTGAAGTGCTGGTTGACCACATTGAGCAGGTAGTCGGTTTCCTGCTCGGTAATGGCAACCTTGGCCGGGTCGCCGCTGTACTCGCGGTCGGTGGTGCCGATCAGGGTAAAGCGGTCGAGATAAGGGATGCAGAACACGATGCGCTGATCTTCGTTCTGCAGGATGTAGGCATGTTCACCTTCGTACAGCCGCGGCACGATCAGATGGCTGCCCTGGATCAGGCGGATGCCGTACGGGGCATCCAGCTTGAGGTCATTCTTGATGAAACTGGCTACCCACGGCCCGGCGGCGTTGACCAGGGCGCGAGCGCGGAGGGTCTGCTGGCTGCCGTCGGCGTGTTGCAGCTCGACTTCCCACACGCCGTCGATACGCTCGGCGCGCAGGCAGCGGGTGCGGGTGCGGATGTGTGCGCCGTTCTCGCGCGCAGCCATGGCGTTGAGCACCACCAGGCGAGCGTCGTCCACGGCGCAATCGGCGTATTCGAAACCACGGGTGATGGAGGGTTTGAGCGGGTAGCCAGGTCCGAAGCGCAGGCTGCGCGAGGCGCCCAGGCGCTTGCGTTTGCCCAGGTGGTCATACAGGAACAGGCCGGCGCGGATCATCCAGGCCGGGCGCAGGTGCGGACGGTGGGGCAGCACGAAGCGCATTGGTTTGACGATGTGTGGGGCCTTGGCCAGCAGGACCTCGCGTTCGGCCAGTGCCTCACGCACCAGCCGGAACTCGTAGTGTTCCAGGTAGCGCAGGCCGCCGTGAATCAGCTTGCTGCTAGCCGAGGAGGTGTGTTGGGCCAAGTCGTCCTTCTCGCAAAGGAACACCTTGAGGCCGCGCCCGGCGGCGTCGGCAGCAATGCCTACGCCATTGATGCCGCCGCCGATCACGGCGAGGTCATAGCAGTCGGCGAGTGCGGGCTGGGACGGAACGGGTTGGGACACGGGCAAGGCCTCCTGAAGCTGCTCACATCGAATATGAACATTAATGTTCGTTTCCGAAAATACTAGCGCAACACAAAGCCGGTCGCCAGTCAGTCTTTATAGAAAAAACTGATCAGATGACAGTAAGTGAACAATTTCGAAAATGCAGGGCCGCTGGGCGACCCTGCACGGCTCAGACCACGTCTAGGCGAATCTTGTATTGGTTGAGCAGTTGGGTCAGCGCGGGGGAGGGCGCCTGGTCGGTCACCAGGCAATCGACCAGGCTTATCGAGCCCAGGCGAACCATGGCATTGCGCCCGAACTTGCTGGAGTCGGCGGCGAGGATGACTTGGCGGGCGTTGGCGATTATCGCCTGCGAGACGCGCACTTCCTGGTAGTCGAAGTCCAGCAGGCTGCCGTCTTCATCGATGCCGCTGATACCGACCAGAGCAAAGTCGACCTTGAACTGGTTGATGAAATCGACGCTGGCCTGGCCCACCACGCCGCCATCGCGACGCACCGTACCGCCGGCAACCAGCACCTCGAAATCGTCCTTGGCAGCCAGGATTGCCGCCACATGCAGGTTGTTGGTGATCACCTTCAGGTGATTGTGGTTCAGCAGTGCCCGGGCGATGGATTCGGTCGTGGTGCCGATGTTGATGAACAAGGACGCATGGTCGGGAATCTGCCGCGCCACAGCTTCGGCGATGCGTTGCTTCTCGTCGCGCATCTGGTCGGCGCGCATGGCGTAGGCGGTGTTCTCGACGCTCGAATCGTAGGCCGCTCCACCGTGATAGCGGCGCAGCAGGTTGAGCTCGGCGAGCTGGTTGATGTCGCGACGGATGGTTTGCGGGGTCACGACGTACAACTGCGCCATTTCCTCGATGCTGACATAGCCACGTTCGCGTACCAGCTCGAGAATTTGTTGTTGGCGAGGGGGCAGATTCATGGGCGGTCCTTATGGGCTGCCGGACAAATTCTGCAATGATGCCGTAGGAAGGGGATGACGGCCAGTGGCTGCACGTTACGGCTCATCGACGGTAAGCCGACGTCTACAGGCGTGCGTGCGTTTTCTGTAGGCGTCGGCTTGCCGGCGATGGCTGCCCTGCAGCGTTCTCTGCTGCGATCAGGCGTCGTGGTCTTCCCAGTCACGGGTGCGCTCGACCGCTTTTTTCCACCCTGCGTACAGCGTCTCTTTCTGCGTCTCGTCAAGCTGAGGGCTGAACTCGCGCTCGATGATGGCCTTGTCGCGCAACTCGTCCAGGCCACTCCAGAAACCACATGCCAGCCCTGCTAGGTAGGCAGCGCCGAGCGCGGTGGTTTCGCGCATTTTCGGACGTTCGACGCAGGTGCCGAGGATGTCTGCCTGGAACTGCATCAGGAAGTTGTTGGCCACTGCACCGCCGTCCACGCGCAGC
The DNA here is from genome assembly GCF_029537255.1 of Pseudomonas sp. NyZ480. Taxonomy (NCBI): domain Bacteria; kingdom Pseudomonadati; phylum Pseudomonadota; class Gammaproteobacteria; order Pseudomonadales; family Pseudomonadaceae; genus Pseudomonas; species Pseudomonas sp. NyZ480. The sequence goes on from NZ_CP120626.1 coordinate 1,192,894, forward strand.
TCGGAAAGGCGCTGGCCGCAATCCTGCTGCATGGCGTCGAGCACATCGCGGGTCTGGTACGCGATCGACTCGAGTGCGGCACGAATGATGTGGTCGACTTTCACGCCACGGGTCAGACCGAACAGCGCGCCGCGGGCGTAAGGGTCCCAGTACGGGGCGCCCAGGCCTGTGAATGCGGGTACCAGGTAAACGCCGTTGCTGTCCTTGACCTTGCTGGCGAAGTACTCGGTATCCAGCGCATCGTTGACGATCTTCAACTCGTCACGCAGCCACTGCACGGTGGAGCCGCCATTGAACACGGCGCCCTCCAGCGCGTAGGCCACTTCACCTTTCGGCCCACAGGCGATGGTGGTCAGCAGGCCATGGGACGACTTGACGGCCTGGCTGCCAGTGTTCATCAGCAGGAAGCAACCGGTGCCATAGGTATTCTTCGCTTGGCCCGGCTCCACGCACATCTGGCCGAACAGCGCCGATTGCTGGTCACCGGCGATACCGGCGATGGCGATACCGCTCTTGGTCTGGCCGTAGACCTCCGAAGAAGGACGTACCTCAGGCAGCATTTGGCGCGGGATGCCGAGAATATCCAGCAGTTTGTCGTCCCACTGCAGCGTGTGGATGTTGAACATCAGGGTGCGCGAGGCGTTGGTGTAGTCGGTGACGTGCACCTTGCCACCGGAGAATTTCCAGATCAGCCAGGTGTCGACGGTACCGAACAACAGTTCGCCACGCTCGGCCCGTTCGCGGACGCCTTCGACATTGTCCAGAATCCACTTCAGTTTAGTGCCGGAGAAGTACGGGTCGGTCACCAGGCCTGTGGTGTCGCGAATGTACGTTTCATGGCCATCACGCTTGAGCTGGGCACAGATTTCAGTGCTGCGGCGGCACTGCCAGACGATGGCGTTGTAAACCGGGCGACCGGTTTCCTTGTCCCAGACCACCGTGGTTTCACGCTGGTTGGTGATGCCCAGTGCGGCGACCTGGGCATGGCTGATTCCAGCCTGCGCCAGTGCCTCGACCATGGTCGCGCTCTGGGTGGCGAAGATTTCCATGGGGTCGTGCTCGACCCACCCGGCTTGCGGGTAGTGTTGGGCGAACTCTCGCTGTGAGGTGCCGACCACGTTGGCGTCGCGGTCGAAAATGATAGCCCGCGAACTGGTAGTGCCCTGGTCCAGGGCGATGATGTAGTTCTTATCCTGGGTGTCTGTCATGGTCGTAGGCCTTGCAAATGGGTTAGGTCAGGGCTCGGGCGGGCGAAATCGCGCGGCGCCGGTATCAGTTGACTTGAGTATCGCCCTGGGGATTGTCGTTTGTCTCCGAGGTCACGGTTTGCACCGCTGGCAGGTTGCGGGCGATCAGGCCACGGTACAGCGCAGCGCCCAGGCAAGCACCGAAGATCGGGGCGAATACCGGAACCAGGAAATAAGGGATGTCACGTCCGCCAGTGAAGGCGATTTCGCCCCAGCCGGCCAGGAAGGTCATCAGCTTGGGCCCGAAATCACGGGCTGGGTTCATCGCGAAACCGGTCAGTGGGCCCATGGCACTGCCGATCACGGCAATCAGCAGGCCGATCAGCAGTGGGGCCATGGCGCCACGGGGCAGGCCGTTGTTGTCGTCGGTCAGGGCCATGATCACGGCCATCAGGATGGCGGTGATCACCACTTCGACCAGAAAGGCCTGGCCGATGGACAGCGAAGGATGCGGGTAGGTCGAGAACACCGACGCCAGTTCAAGACTGGCCTGGCTGCCACGCAACATTGCGTGAGCCTGTTCGAAATCGAAGAACAGGTTGCTGTAGAGGGTATACACCAGCGCCGCACCACAGAACGCGCCGCACACCTGGGCGAGCATGTAGAACGGCAACTTGCGTTTGTCGAAGGCGGCGAACAGGGTGAGGGCGATGCTCACGGCCGGGTTCAGGTGCGCACCGGAAATACCGGCGGTGAGGTAGATCGCCATGCTCACGCCGACGCCCCAGATGATGCTGATTTCCCAGAGCCCGAAGCTGGCGCCCGCGACTTTCAGGGCTGCAACGCAGCCAGTGCCGAAGAAGATGAGTAGCGCCGTTCCGAGGAATTCGGCCAGGCATTGGCTGGACAGTGTGGGTTCGCGAAGAGCAGTCGTCATGTATGACCTCGTTTTTTTTGTTGTGAGGCGCTTGGCGCTCGACAGCAAAGCCCGGCGTCTATCCCCATTGACGACGGGCGGGTACAGGAAAATGCACCTTATAAGTGCACCATTTATTCACAAACGAAAAAATATAGACAAGAAACGCTGATGTCAAAGGTCGAAAGTGAACGGTCAGTCACGAATTGGCCGACTATTACAGGCGTGACTCCGCATGCTAGAGAGGCGCGTCCGCTCTGCGCTGGCTGGCTTGTGGGATTTATCCTAAAGTAGCCGCCGACCTGTCCCAGACCGGAGTGCTGCATGACCCCCGCCCTCGACTTGCTTAAAAAAGTGCGTGCCGAACATCGTGTGCACAGTTATGAACATGACCCCAAATCAGCCTCTTACGGGCTTGAAGCCGCCGAGAAGCTGGGGCTCGACCCGCAGCAGGTGTTCAAGACCCTATTGGCCAGCAGTGAGAAGGGGGAATTGCTGGTGGCCGTGGTGCCGGTGGTCGGTACCCTGGACTTGAAGGCCCTGGCCCAAGCGGCGGGGGTGAAGAAGTGCGAGATGGCCGACCCGGCGGTGGCCCAGCGCGCTACCGGCTACCTGGTCGGCGGTATCAGCCCTCTCGGGCAGAAGAAGCGGTTGCGCACATTCATCGACGAATCCGCACAGCAGTTCCCAAGCATTCATGTCAGCGCCGGGCGGCGGGGGCTCGAGGTGGAGTTGGCGGCGGCAGTGTTGGCCGAGCATACCCAGGGCAAGTTCGCTGGGATTGGTCGAGGCTGAAGCTGGGCTGGTTCCCTGGCGGGCGGCGTGGTCCGCTCGGGCGTGCCGGAGGATCGCAGGTGATGGGCCGCAAGGCGGCCCTTCCAGGCTGTGAAATCAGGTTGCGGAACTGTACCGGCGAACCCCGTTTTCCTGACGCAGCAGCTGCGCCGCCACGCTACCAGGTACCGCGAAGAGCACCAGGTGGTCTGCCTTCACGGCAATGCCGACATCCTGGCCGACCTGATGATCGATATGGCTGGGGAAGATCGCCTCGAGCTGGCTGCCCGTGGGCAGTTGCAGACGGTACAGGGTCGAAGCGCCCAGGAAACTCTTGCCGACGATATTGGCGCGCAGCTCGCTGTCCGGGTCCGGCACGATATCGTCAGGACGCAGCAGCACGTCTACCGAGCTGCCTACGGCCATGGTGTAGGCCCGATTCCCACGCAGCTCGCCCAATTCGGTGTTGACCGACTCATGGCTACTCATCTGGCCACGGATGAAATAGCCCTGGCCAATGAAGCTGGCCACGAACGGGGTCTGCGGTTCGTGGTAAAGGTTGTACGGTGTATCCCACTGCTCCAGGCGGCCTTCCTTGAACACGCCTACGTGGTCACTGACGGCAAAGGCTTCTTCCTGGTCGTGGGTGACCAGAATGGCGCTGGTACCACGGCTCTTGAGAATGTCACGGACCTCGTGGCTCAACCGGCGACGCAATTCCACGTCGAGGTTGGAGAAAGGTTCGTCGAGCAGCAATAGCTGAGGCTCGGGTGCCAGGGCGCGCGCCAAGGCTACACGCTGTTGCTGGCCACCGGACAGCTCATGGGGGTAACGACCGCCCAGGCCGCCCAGCTTGACCAGATCGAGCATCTCCTCGATCACGTCGCCCTGGCGCGGGTGCTTGGCAATGCCGAAAGCGATGTTCTGCGCCACGGTCAGGTGTGGGAACAGGGCGTAGTCCTGGAACACCATGCCAATGCGGCGTTTCTCGGGTGCCAGGGTGAACCCAGCACGGGATATGACCTCGCCAGCCAACTGGATCTCGCCTTCATGGACCGGCTCGAAGCCGGCGATGGCGCGCAAGGTGGTGGTCTTGCCGCAACCGGATGAACCCAGCAGGCAACCGATGTCGCCTGCGTTCAGGTGCAGGTTGAGGTTCTGAACGATGCGCTGCTCGCCATAGCCGCAGGCGAGGTCGCGCAGGTTGAGCAGTAGGGGTTGACTCATGCGTGGTGGTAAGCCGGTTCTACAAGGAATTCGAGAAGCGCCTTCTGTGCATGCAGCCGGTTTTCAGCTTCGTCCCAGGCGACCGAACGAGGGTCGTCGAGCAGGTCCTGGCTGATTTCCTCGCCACGGTGGGCAGGCAGGCAGTGCATGAAGAGGACATCGGGTGCCGCCAGGTCGAGCAGTTCGCGGGTGACCTGGTAAGGCGCGAAATGCGCCAGGCGCCGTGCAGTTTCCTCCTCCTGCCCCATGGAAGTCCAGACATCGGTGGTCACCAGGTGCGCGCCACGCACCGCTTCCTTCGGATCGCGGACGATCTGTATGCGGTCGCCGCCCAGGTCGAGGAAACGCTGCTCGGGCTCGTAGCCTTCCGGGCAGGCGATACGCAGTTGGAAATCGAACTGCACTGCAGCCTCGATGTAGGAGTTGCACATGTTGAAACCATCGCCGATCCAGGCCACGGTCTTACCCTGGATCGCGCCACGGTGCTCAAGGAAAGTTTGCATGTCGGCCAGCAGCTGGCACGGGTGCGATTCATCTGACAGACCGTTGATCACCGGAACACGGGAGTTGGCGGCGAACTCGGTGAGGGTGCTGTGGGCATGGGTACGGATCATCACCGCATCGAGCATGCGCGACATGACGATGGCGCTGTCGGCGATCGGTTCGCCACGGCCCAGCTGGGTATCACGCGGCGACAGGAAGATGGCCTGGCCGCCAAGCTGGATCATGCCGGCTTCGAACGACAGGCGGGTACGGGTCGAGGACTTCTCGAAGATCATCCCCAGCACGCGGTTTTTCAGCGGTTCGAACAGCACGCCTCGGTTACGCAGGTCCTTCAGCTCGATGCCTCGACGGATCACGCCGAGCAATTCGTCAGCTGTGAAATCCATCAGGGAGAGAAAGTGCCTAGCGCTCATGATTGACTACCTTATCTGCAACGGTATGCAGGTCGACCGTATGGTTTTTTTGACAACGGGAGTGACCTGCGGCGTAAGCCGCACGGGGCGGACGAAATAGGGAAAGGCGCAATACTATAATTAAATGTCGCCTGAAACCAAGAGGGAGAACAGCAGCTCTGTTGCAAAGGGTGTCGTAACCCGCTGAGCCTGTGCTGTTTTTTATTTGCTACACAGGTTGTACACGGCTTGCTGGCAATTTGGCAAATGGATGTCGCGAATCGTGCGCTTGATGTCGGGGGATTCATGGGACGAAGCGCGCTGGCCGCCGGCTCGGGCTGGGCGCATAGTCGTGCCTGGACAACTACAAGGCAGAGGCGGCCATGACCAAGACCCTGCATCACCGTGCCTGTCACCTGTGCGAGGCCATTTGCGGCCTGAGCATCGAAATTAGCCATGAGGCCGACGGGCGGGCGCGAATCAGTTCGATCAAGGGCGACGCCCAAGACCCATTCAGCCGGGGTCATATCTGCCCCAAGGCGGTGGCGCTGCAGGACATCCAGGACGACCCCGACCGGTTGCGCGTGCCTCATCGGCGCATCGGCGACCGTTGGCAGCCGATCAGTTGGCAGGAGGCCTTCGCCCTTGCCGCGGACAAGCTCTGGTCGGTGCAGCAGGCCCATGGTCGTAACGCCGTGGCGGTCTACCAAGGCAACCCCAGCGTGCACAACTATGGGTTGATGACCCACAGCAACTACTTCCTGGGCTTGCTCAAGACCCGCAACCGCTATTCCGCCACCTCGGTGGACCAGCTTCCACAGCACCTCACCAGCCACTTGATGTACGGCCACGGCTTGCTCCTGCCGATCCCGGACATCGACCACACAGACTTCATGCTGATCCTGGGTGGCAACCCGTTGGCATCGAACGGCAGCATCATGACCGTGCCGGATGTGGAAAAACGTCTGAAGACGCTGCGCGCCAGGGGGGGAAGACTGGTGGTGGTCGACCCTCGGCGTAGCGAGACGGCCGCCATGGCGGATCGTCATCTGTTCGTGCGCCCCGGTGGCGACGCCGCGTTGTTGTGCGGCTTGCTCAACACTTTGTTCGATGAAGGGTTGGCCCGGGGCTCGCATCTGCCGGTCAATGGTTTGGAACAGGTCATTGAAGCGATCTCACCCTTCACCGCCGAGAAGATGAGCGCCGTCTGTGGCATCCCTGCCACTGACATCCGCCAACTGGCGCGTGATTTCGCCGCTGCGGACACGGCCGTGTGCTATGGCCGCATGGGCGTATCGACCCAGGCCTTCGGCAGTCTCTGCCATTGGCTGGTGCAATTGATCAACCTGGTCACCGGCAACCTCGACCGTGTCGGAGGGGCGTTGTGTACCGAGCCTGCGGTCGATCTGGTGGCCAGCACCTCGGGCGGTCACTTCAATGCATGGCAGAGTCGCGTATCGGGCCTGCCTGAGTATGGCGGAGAGTTGCCGGTGGCGGCGTTGGCCGAGGAAATGCTCACGCCTGGGGAGGGACAGATCCGGGCGTTGATAACCGTAGCTGGCAACCCGGTGCTGTCCACGCCCAATGGCCGACAGCTGGATTCGGCGCTGGACAGGCTCGAGTTCATGCTTAGCATCGACCTTTACATCAACGAGACCACCCGCCATGCCGATCTGATCCTGCCATCGACCTCGGCGCTGGAAAATGATCACTACGACACCACCTTCAACCTACTGGCAGTGCGCAACGTCACCCGCTTCAACCGGGCGATCCTGCCCAAGCCAGAGGGGGCGCTGCATGACTGGGAGATTTTTGTCGGCCTGGCTCGCGCCTTCGCCGAACGCGCAGGCCTGGAGCTCAAGCCGACCCTTGCCCCGGCGCAGATGATCGACATGGCGCTGCGCAAAGGGCGCTATGGCGAGGCGTCGTCCTGGGGGCTTTCTTTGGACGCGCTTTTGGAGTACCCCCATGGCCTGGACCTGGGGCCGCTGCGGGCCAACCTTGGGACGCGCCTGCGCACCGAGAGCCAGGCCGTCGAGGCGGCGCCCCAGGTGTTGCTGGACGATTTGCACCGGCTTGCCTTGCAAGCGCCGCCACCGGCGGGGGAGCTGCTGCTGATCGGGCGGCGCCATGTCCGCAGCAACAACTCGTGGATGCACAATTACCAGCGCCTGGTCAAAGGCAAGCCACGCCATCATTTGCTGATGCACCCAGAGGACCTGCAGCAGCGGCAGTTGGAGAGTGGGCAGCGTGTGCGTATCCGATCGCGCACCGGCACGCTCGAAGTCGAAGTACTGGCCTGCGAGGACATGATGCCAGGCGTCGTCAGCCTGCCCCATGGCTATGGCCATGGCCGCCAGGGCGTGCAACTGCAGATCGCCCATGGACAACCCGGGGTCAGCGCCAACGACCTGACCGACGAGCATTTGCGCGATCAGGTTTCGGGTAACGCAGCTCTCAATGGCGTGCCGGTACAAGTGGAGGCCGCTTGAGCAATGGTAAGGCCGAGCACGCCGCTCGGCTTTCCGTTACAATGCGTCACCGTGCCGACGACCGTGTCGGAAAGTTCAGCCGAGGTGCTACATGGATATCATCGAAACGATCAAAGAGCAGATTGCCAACAACACCATTCTGCTTTACATGAAAGGCTCGCCGAATGCCCCGCAGTGTGGCTTCTCCGCGCGTGCCTCGCAGGCTGTGATGGGTTGCGGCGAGAAGTTCGCCTACGTCGACATCCTGCAGAACCCGGAAATCCGCGCCAACCTGCCTAAATACGCCAACTGGCCAACCTTCCCGCAACTGTGGGTGGCCGGCGAGCTGGTCGGCGGTAGCGACATCATGCTGGAAATGTTCGAAAAGGGTGAGCTGCAGACCCTGATCAAGGACGCGGCTGCCAAGGCCAAGGCTTCCGAAGCCTGATTGCTCCCAGGCATAAAAAAACCCGCTTGATGCGGGTTTTTTTATGGGGGTAGAAATTTATTCTTCGCCCATCTGCGATTGCAGGTAGTTCTCGATGCCGATCTTGTCGATCAGGCCCAGCTGAGTTTCCAGCCAGTCGATGTGTTCTTCCTCGGCTTCGAGGATGTCTTCAAGCAGATCGCGCGAACCGAAGTCGCCGGCCGTTTCGCAATGAGCGATGGCTGCCTTCAGGTCGATAAGACCTTTCTGCTCGATCTTCAGGTCGCACTCGAGCATTTCCTTGGTGTGTTCGCCGATCAGCAGCTTGCCGAGGTCCTGGACGTTGGGGATGCCTTCGAGGAAGAGAATCCGCTTGATCAGCTTGTCTGCATGCTTCATCTCGTCGATGGATTCTTTGTACTCGTGCTTGCCGAGCTTGTTCAGACCCCAATCTTCGTACATGCGCGCGTGCAGGAAGTACTGGTTGATTGCGACCAGCTCGTTTCCGAGGATCTTGTTGAGATGCTGGATGACGCTTACGTCGCCTTTCATGTCGGGTTCCTGCCCTGTAGAAGTGTGCCAATACTGCGAAGTTTGAGCCTGATGCCGGGGGCTGTCAAACCTAAGTTATTGAATAATAAATAAAAATTAATAGGAATAAGAATGTTTGTGAACCGCGTTAGAGCGCTAACTTATTGAATTGCGGGCATAAAAAAACCGGACGCAAGGTCCGGTTCTTCGAATTCGGGCAAATCAGGCAGCGGTAAATTCAACGGGGTAGGGCAGGGCGGCGTGTTGGCTTGCCTGGATTTCGGTCAGGGTCTCACGGACGACCTGTTTGGCAAGGCAAGCGCATTTGCCACATTGGCTGGCGACGTTGGTCGCGGTTCGCACTTCCTTGTAGCTGCAGCATCCTTCATAGATCGCATCGCGGATCTGTCCGTCGGTAACGCCGACACAAAGACACACATACATAGAGGCTGACCATCGCTGGTTGGGTCGATGGGAGGGAGCTTAATGTTAATGAGAATGCTTGTCAAAGGACTTTCGGAAAGGTGCGCGCTTGAGCGACCGGCGGTTGGATTCGGACTGTCACCGCAAGCCGTGTATGATGGACGGCCTTTGTTGGATGTCGGGCAAGCCAGCCTTGCACCGGCAAACGATTCTTCACCCTCATCAGGAGATAGCAATGAGCGTACTCGTTGGTAAAAAAGCCCCCGACTTCACCGTCCCCGCCGTACTGGGCAACGGCGAGATCGTCGACAGCTTCAACCTGGCTTCGGCCATCAAGGGCAAGTACGGCCTGGTGTTCTTCTACCCGCTGGACTTCACCTTCGTCTGCCCGTCCGAGCTGATCGCCCTGGACAACCGCATTCCTGACTTCCAGGCACGTAACGTTGAAGTGATCGGCGTGTCGATCGACTCGCACTTCACCCACAACGCCTGGCGTAACACCCCGGTGAACAGCGGCGGTATCGGTCAAGTCAAGTACACCCTGGCCGCTGACATCACCCACGAAATCTGCAAAGCCTACGACGTCGAGTCCGAAGGCGGCGTGGCCTTCCGTGGCGCCTTCCTGATCGACACCAACGGTGTGGTTCGTTCGCAGATCGTCAACGACCTGCCACTGGGCCGCAACATGGACGAACTGCTGCGTCTGGTCGACGCTCTGCAATTCCACGAAGAGCACGGCGAAGTCTGCCCTGCCAACTGGAAAAAAGGCGACCAGGGCATGACCGCTTCGCCGGAAGGCGTTGCTGCCTACCTGAGCGAGAACGCTGGCAAGCTGTAATTGCCGCGTGCATGAAAAAACCGGCCTAAGTGGCCGGTTTTTTTTGCTGCACTTTTCGGGAGTGCCGTGCGCTCGCGACACAAGGTCGCTCCCACACTGGGTGTGGAAACGACCCTGGCATTCGACTCAATCGTTGAAATCCCGCCAGCCGCCCATTTCCTTCCAGCGGTTGACGATGCCGCAGAACAGCTCGGCCGTCTTCTCGGTGTCGTAACGCGCCGAGTGCGCTTCACGGCCGTCGAAGTCGATGTCAGCGCTCTGGCAGGCACGTGCCAGCACGGTCTGACCATAGGCCAGGCCCGCCAGAGTGGCCGTGTCGAAGCTGGAGAACGGGTGGAATGGATTGCGCTTGATGTCGTTGCGCGCCACGGCAGCGTTGAGGAAGCCCAGGTCGAAGCTGCTGTTGTGCCCGACCAGGATCGCCCGTTTGCAGCCGTTAGCCTTGAGCGCCTTGCGCACGCCTCGGAAAATGTCCGTCAGCGCGCTGTCCTCGCTGACCGCCATGCGCAGCGGGTGGTCCAGCTTGATGCCAGTGAACTCCAGGGCCGCCGGCTCGATGTTGGCGCCTTCAAAGGGCTCCACGCGGTGAAAATAGGTGTGCTCGGGGAAGAGGAAGCCTTTCTCGTCCATGCCGATGGTGACAGCGGCGATTTCCAGCAACGCGTCGGTGGCGCTGTTGAAACCACCGGTCTCGACATCCACCACCACGGGCAGGTAGCCACGGAAGCGTTCGGCCATCGGATGACGTGGGCCGCCGCTGACCTGACCGTCCTGGTCGTCTTCGTAGAGGTCTTCGCTCACGCGTTGTCCTCCAGCAGGCGCCAGCGCAGCTTTTCACCGGCGCGCAGCGGAACCACGGTCTGCTCGCCAAAAGGCAGGCTGTCCGGGGCGGTCCATTCCTCACGGACCAGGGTAATGGTGTCGGTATTCGCTGGCAGCCCATAGAAGGCCGGGCCATGCAGGCTGGCGAAGCCTTCCAGCTTGTCGAGCGCGTTACGCTGCTCGAAAGCCTCGGCGTACATCTCGATGGCCGCATAGGCGGTGTAGCAACCGGCGCAACCGCAGGCAGCTTCCTTGGCATGCTTGGCATGAGGTGCCGAGTCGGTGCCGAGGAAGAACTTCGGATTGCCGCTGGTGGCGGCGTCCAGCAAGGCGACCTGGTGGGTGTTGCGCTTGAGGATCGGCAGGCAGTAGAAGTGCGGGCGAATACCGCCGACCAGCATGTGGTTACGGTTGTACAGCAGGTGCTGCGCGGTGATGGTGGCGCCGACGTTGGCCGGAGCCTCGGTGACGAACTGCGCGGCATCGCTGGTGGTGATGTGTTCGAATACCACCTTCAGGGTCGGGAAACGTTCGACGACGCGGCGCATGTGCTCGTCGATGAAGCGCTTCTCGCGGTCGAATACATCGATCTCGCTACGGGTCACCTCACCGTGTACCAGCAGAGGCATGCCAACTTCAGCCAGCGCCTCGATGGCGGGGAAGATGTTGTCGATGCTGGTCACGCCGGAATCGGAGTTGGTGGTCGCGCCAGCGGGGTATAGCTTGGCGGCGTAAACGAAGCCGCTAGCCTTGGCCGCGCGGATGTCCTCGGGGCTGGTGCGGTCGGTGAGGTACAGCACCATCAGTGGCTCGAAGCGGCTGCCGGCCGGACGTGCGGCCAGGATGCGCTCACGGTAGGCGCCCGCCTCGACGGCGTTGCGTACCGGCGGAACCAGGTTGGGCATGATGATAGCGCGGGCGAAAGTGCGCGCCACGTCGCCAACGGTATGGGGCAGGACGGCACCATCGCGCAGATGGATGTGCCAGTCGTCGGGGCGCAGGAGGGTCAGGCGATCGGACATTGGGGATTCCAGGCGGGTCGAACTCAAGCCCCAATGCTACCGGAAAACCCAGGGACGAGCACGGCTATCAAGTTTTCCGGTCGGCGCCCGATAGCCTCAAGGTAAGCCGTCAGAAATAGTGGAGCCGCCCGTGCGCCAGCGTTACCTAGCCCTGTTGACCCTGTTCGCCAGCCTGCCGGCTGGTGCGCTGACCTTCCAGACCCGCATGGAGAACATCGCCTGGAAAGTCGAGGGTGATCAGTTCGAATGCCGTCTTGTCCAGCCGATCGACGGTTTTGGCAGCGGTGAGTTCGTGCGCCGGGCTGGCGAGCAACCGGTCTTCAGGTTGCGTTCGGACACCAATGCCCTGGGCGCAGGTTCCGCGACGCTGCTGGCAGCGGCGGCGCCATGGCAGCCTGGACGGGCCGACATCAACCTGGGGGCGGTCCGTATGGCGCGCACCGGCGTGCTGTTCAGTTCTTCCCAGGGCCAAGCCAGCCGCTTGATCAACGGTCTGCTCGACGGACGTAGCACGGTGGTGCGCGCATACGCGGGCGAGGGCGGGCGAGCCATGGAGGTGCGTGTGCTGCCGGTGAGCTTTGCCAAAGCCTACGGCGCCTACCAGGCGTGTGCGGGCAAGCTGTTGGCAATGAACTTCGATCAGGTCCGCCAGACCCAGGTGGGTTTCCCAGGGGGTGGCATCGAGCTGGATGCCTCGGCCAAGGCACGTCTGGATGTGATTCTCGAGTATCTGAAGGCCGATCCGACGGTCAACCATATCGAGCTCAACGGCCACTCCGACAACAGCGGCAACCGCCTGACCAATCGTGACAGCTCGCGCCGCCGGGCGCTGGCCGTGGCCGACTACCTCAAGGCCAACGGTATACCGGAGGAGCAGATCGTCGTGCGCTTCCACGGCGAACGCTACCCGCTGGTGAAAAACAACACCCCTGCCAACCGTGCGCGCAACCGCCGGGTCAATATCGAACTGGACCGCGTCGCGGCAGTCGAGAAGCCTGTGGAGGCGCCCGTCGAGCAGCCGGCCGCGCAACCTGCCGCGGCACCGGCTGCCACAGCACCGGCCCCGGCCGCCCGGGCACCCGCGGCAAAATCCTGATTCCCCGCGACAGGGAGTCGCGCTATCGACAGTTCCTGTCGCTTTGTCATCACAAGCTGTCGCCCCACTGTAAATTTGGCCACAACACCGTTAGAATCGGTGGCTTTCCGTACAACCCCGTGGAGTGATGGCATGGCGGACGTAAAAAAGGTCGTACTGGCGTATTCCGGCGGCCTTGATACTTCGGTGATTCTCAAGTGGCTGCAGGACACCTACAACTGCGAAGTGGTGACCTTCACCGCTGACCTCGGTCAGGGCGAAGAGGTCGAGCCGGCTCGTGCCAAGGCCCAGGCAATGGGCGTTAAAGAGATCTACATCGACGATCTGCGCGAAGAGTTCGTGCGTGATTTCGTCTTCCCGATGTTCCGCGCCAACACCGTCTATGAAGGCGAGTACCTGCTGGGTACTTCCATCGCCCGTCCGCTGATCGCCAAGCGTTTGATCGAAATCGCCAACGAAACTGGCGCCGATGCCATTTCCCATGGCGCGACCGGCAAGGGTAACGACCAGGTTCGTTTCGAGCTGGGTGCCTACGCACTCAAGCCGGGCGTCAAGGTCATCGCCCCGTGGCGCGAATGGGACCTGCTGTCCCGCGAAAAACTGATGGACTACGCCGAGAAGCACGGTATTCCGATCGAGCGTCACGGCAAGAAGAAATCGCCGTACTCGATGGATGCCAACCTGCTGCACATCTCCTATGAAGGCGGCGTACTGGAAGATACCTGGACCGAGCACGAAGAAGACATGTGGCGTTGGAGCGTCTCTCCGGAGAAAGCCCCCGACACCCCGACCTACATCGAGCTGACCTACCGCAACGGTGACATCGTCGCCATCGACGGCGTCGAGAAGTCCCCGGCCACCGTCCTGGCAGACCTGAACCGCATCGGCGGCGCCAACGGTATCGGCCGTCTGGACATCGTCGAGAACCGTTACGTCGGCATGAAGTCCCGTGGCTGCTACGAGACCCCGGGCGGCACCATCATGCTCAAGGCTCACCGCGCCATCGAGTCGATCACCCTGGACCGCGAAGTTGCCCACCTCAAAGACGAGCTGATGCCGAAGTATGCCAGCCTGATCTACACCGGCTACTGGTGGAGCCCGGAGCGTCTGATGCTGCAGCAGATGATCGACGCTTCCCAGGTCAATGTGAACGGCGTCGTACGCCTGAAACTGTACAAGGGCAACGTCATCGTTGTCGGCCGCAAGTCGGATGACTCGCTGTTCGATGCCAACATCGCGACCTTCGAGGAAGATGGCGGCGCCTACAACCAGGCCGATGCTGCGGGCTTCATCAAGCTCAATGCGCTGCGCATGCGCATTGCTGCCAACAAAGGCCGTTCGATGCTTTAACTGCTGCCTTGAGCTGCACCAAAACCTCGGCTTCGGCCGGGGTTTTTTTTTGCGTTAATCGCGCCGCAGCACTTCAAGGCGCAAGTGCCGCCGTGTGCTTAGGAAGTGGTCCTAGAGTCAGGTTGATGGACTGATGTTTTTCCAGGTCCAGAAACAACCAGCTGCGCTCGGTGTCGTTGGGATACTCCAGCGCTTCGAGCACTTGCTGGCGTAGCGTCGACTGCGCATGGGGTCCATGGAACATCACTGTTACTGGAGTGGGCGTGAAAACCTGGCTCGGGCTCAGTGGGCTCATCGCATGAGTGGCTGTTTCGCCAAGGGCGGTGTCGGGCACGTAGAAGGACTTGTAGTTGAAGTTCAACGTGAGAAAGAACAACGCGGTGAGGAAGAACGGAAAGGCGACGAGGAACCAGGTGTACAGGGTTTGACTGTCCTCGCTGAGGAAGGGCAGGGTGGCCAGCGCGGAGGCTTCGATGATGCCCGCGAAGACAGCGATTATGGTCAGCGGCGCGACAGGTTGAGCGTTGGGCATGAGGGTGGTCTCCTGCTGTTTTCTTCTCAATACCGCACTAAGTCAATCAACTAAAGAGTGGGGCTTTCCACGCTTGAAGCCACCTGCCGTTCAACCTGACGACGATAAGTTTCGCTTGCATCCGCGCAGCGAAGTTTCACTCAAGTCGTGCGGATAGTTTCAACTGTTCAATTCCGAAGCAGCGCAGGTAATTTGTGATACGAAGAAGTTGAGTGAAAGTACAACCAACTTGTAGGAAATTTCTCCAATTGCTGTAAGTTCCATCTATTCGCGTATTCGAGCGGAAAATCGTAACGCAAGAGTTGTTCTGCTCGGTTATCTTGGCGCGTCAACGAAAATAATGAATGGATTTCGCATGAATAAAGTGCTTATCGTGGATGACCATCCGGTCATACGTTTGGCCGTACGCATGCTGATGGAGCGGCACGGCTACGATGTGGTCGCCGAAACCGATAACGGCGTGGCCGCCTTGCAACTGACGCGAGAACACCTACCGGACATCGTGGTGCTGGATATCGGTATCCCGAAACTCGATGGGCTCGAGGTGATCGCCCGCATGGCCTCGGCCAGTCCGGGAAGCCGAGTTCTGGTGCTGACCTCACAGGCACCAGGCCACTTCTCGATGCGTTGCATGCAGGCGGGGGCTTCGGGGTACGTGTGCAAACAGCAGGAGCTCACCGAGTTGCTCAGTGCGATCAAGGCCGTGCTGTCGGGTTACAGTTATTTCCCGAACCAAGCGTTGCACCCGTCGCGAGGAAGGGGAGGCGGCGCGACCGAGAGCGAAATGGTCGAGCGTTTATCCGCCCGGGAAATGATGGTGCTGCAGCAACTGACACGCGGCAAGTCAAACAAGGAGATTGCCGAAAGCATGTTCCTCAGCAACAAGACGGTCAGTACCTACAAGACTCGATTGTTGCTCAAGCTCAATGCCCGGTCGTTGGTTGACCTGATCGAGCTTGCCCAACGGCATGGCTTGACCTGAGTGCCATGAAGCGGAAGGCCTCCACCAGGGAGGCCTTCCGGGGGACTACAGGTCGTAGTCGAAATCGGCCAACTGCTTTTGCAGGCGTCGCTCTTCCAGCAGGTTGTCAATGGTGCGGCGTTTGCTCAGGTTGGTCTTCGCGGTTTCTACCTGAGGTTCCGCTTCGTCGTCGGCGGTAGCAAATTCATCTTCGATGGACAGGTCGTCGTCTTTATCGGTGCTCATTGAGTCGCTCCAAGCCAAAGGGCCATTGGCGGTCCTTATAACGAGAAAGCTGAGCCCGGTAAAAAAGATTTTTTCAATCGTCAGCCCCCGTTTTTTGCTATCGACTCAATCGTCCGAAGTCTTGTGCTTGTACTCGCAAAGGTCTTCGATCCGACAGCTTCCGCAACGCGGCTTGCGCGCCTGACACACATAGCGCCCATGCAGAATGAGCCAGTGGTGGGCATCGAGCAGGTAATCCTTGGGCACGAACTTGATCAGTTTCTTTTCCACTTCCAGCACTGTCTTGCCGGGCGCGATGCCGGTGCGGTTGCTGACCCGGAAAATATGCGTATCGACCGCCATGGTGGGTTGCCGGAAGGCGGTATTGAGGACCACGTTGGCTGTCTTGCGGCCCACACCCGGCAGGGCTTCCAGGGCCTCGCGCGTTTCCGGGACCTGGCTGCCGTGGCGCTCGATCAACAGGCGGCAGGCTTCGATGACGTTCTTGGCCTTGCTGTTGTAGAGCCCGATGGTCTTGATGTATTCGCTCAGCCCCTCAACGCCCAGGGCATAGATGGCTTCTGGCGTGTTGGCCACGGGAAATAGCCGCGCCGTGGCCTTGTTGACGCCAACGTCGGTGGCTTGAGCCGAGAGGGTCACGGCTACCAGCAGTTCGAACGGTGTGGTGTAGGCCAGCTCGGTCTTCGGGTCCGGATTGTCTTCGTGCAGCCTGCGGAAGATTTCCAGGCGTTTTGCGGCATTCATGGGGCGACGCTTTCCTTCGGCGTTAAGGGCAGGGTTGGGCGAAGGCGATTGTACAAGGCCAACAGCATGCCGAGTATCAGCAGGGCGCCTGGGGCAAGGCTGGCCAGATGCAGGTTCAGGCCTTCACTCAGCCATTGGCGGGTGGCGCCCAAGAGTGTGCAGATCATAACCATACCGCTCAGTTGCCATACCCACTGTCGCCAACGCCCCTCCATTGGCAACAAGTTGTCCCACGCGATGCACGCAAGGCACAACAGCACCGGGTAGAAGCCCAGCGACTGGGCAATCGGCAAGGCCCAGGCACGCAGGCCAAGCTGCAGGCAACTGGTAAGGGCAGCGATCAGTAGCAGGCTTGCCAGCTGGTACGCCGCTGCGCTGAGCCGGCAGCGCAGAGGCGCCAGCAATGCCTGGTGAGCGAGCGTCAAGCCCAGCATACACAGCGCGATGCAGGCGCCTTGGGTCAACGTGCGGGTAGCCCCGAGCACGGGGAGCAGGCTGGCAGCCAGCCAGAAATAGTTATTCATGAACAGCGTCCTCGAGCAGCGTTTGCCGATGCTTGTCGAAGTAACTTAAGGCGTCCTGCAACGCTGCGATCACTGCCCGCGAGGTGACCGTGGCGCCCGCCAACTGGTCGAAATCTCCGTGGTCGCGCTTGAGCGCCCAGCGGTCCTTCAACTGCCGGTTGGCAAACTGTGCCAGCCAATCCACTTGCGGGTCGATGATTCGCGCGCCCAGTCCAGGGCTTTCCTGTTGTTCGAGTACCTGGCTGCCAATCAAGCGCCCGTCGGGGGCGATGGCGATGCTCAGCTGGATGACGCCGGAATAGCCTTGGGTCTCGCTGAGCAAGATGATAGCCGTCAACCTCGTGCCGAGCGTCGCCCGGTAGGCCGCGATGATACGGCTGTGCGGCTGCTCGGCTTCGGGTACCTGCAACGCGGCGGCCAGCGGACGGTTGTCATAGCTGCCTGCGGGCAGGATGGCGAGCAGTTGACGTTCCTTCAATGCTTGCTCGGCTTGGGTGATCGCGGGTTGGGTCCAGTGGTGCCAGGCCAGTGTGGCTGACACGGCCAGTCCCCCAATGGCGATCAGCCAGGCTGTCGAGGCGATGAGGCGGTTCACGGCGAGGCCTGCGTGCGTCGCAAGGCAAGACGCTCAAGGCAGGGGACGGCAAGGTTCATCAGCAGGATGGCAAAGGCGGTGCCATCAGGGTAACTGCCCCACGTGCGGATAAGGTAGATCAACAGGCCCGCACCGAACCCGAACAGCAACTTGGCCAAGTCGCTCTTGGGGCCGGAGACAGGTTCGGTGGCAATGAAGAAAGCCGCCAGCATGGTCGACCCGGAGAACAGGTGAAGCAAGGGTGAGCCATGGGAGTCCGAGCCCGAGCCGTTCCAGCCCAGTAAGCTGAACAGCGCAAGCCCCGCGAGCAACCCCGTCGGCGTCTGCCAGCCGAACACCTTGCGCTGCATGAGCACGAGGCCTGTGAGCAGGAACGTCAGGTTGACCCACTCGATGCCGCGCCCGCCAAGGGTGCCGAAACCTGGATGTTGGGCGAACAGTTCGTCGATGGTCAGGCTGCGGTTGTGGCGCAGGCCGTCGAGGATGGTCGGTTGTGCCCAGGCATCGATGGGCTCGTTGGCCAACACCTGTTGCAGGCTGTCCAGAAGGCCGGGCGACTGCCCCGGCCAATGGTTCATGTGCAGCGGGAAGCACAGCAGTACCAAGGCGTAGCCGACCATGGCCGGGTTGAACAGATTGCGGCCCACACCCCCAAAGGCTTGCTTGCCAATACCAATGGCGGCGCTGGCGGCGATCACCGGAATCCACCAGGGCGCGTGGGTCGGCAGGGCGGCAGTCAGCAGCACTGCGGTCACCAGTGCACTGCCATCGGCCAGCGTTTCGGCGACGGGCTGGCCGCGCAATGCCAGCAGCGATGCTTCACAGGCCAGGGCTGCGCCGCAGCACAACAGCAAGCTCAACAATAGGCCCCAGCCGTGCAGCCAGAACAGTGCCAACAGGCCAGGCACGCAGGCCAGCAGCACCAGCCCCATGGCGTTGCGCATTCGCGGCTCAGGCGCTGCCATTTTCAGGGCCTGCCTGAAGCGCATCGAGGTGTTGCTGGGCCTGGTCAGCGGCAGCTTGCAACGTTTGCAGTTGAGCGAGCTGGTCGTCGCTGGGCGTTGCGCCAAGCGCGGTTCGGGCCTTGCTCAGCTGCGCCCGGCTCATGGCTGCGGCAATCTTGGCCTGTTTGAGTGCCGCATCATTGTTGGAGGCTTGCTGGGCTTGTACCCGTTCCATGGCCGCCTTGATCGGGTCGGACGCCCTTAGTGTGCTGTCAGGTGCGCTCGCGGCTTTGGCTGTATGGCGTGCCGCACGCTGGGCTTCGCGGCGGGCTTCATCGCGCAGCAGGCGGATCGCGCGCTGTTCATGGCGATGACGCGCCTGATCGCGACGCCGCTGGCGGTCCTGCAATTGCCTGGGGGTATGGGCCAAGCCACCGACTACCGGTACGACATCGGGCGGTACGGGGAGCATGTCGATGCAGTCGACCGGGCACGGGGCCAGGCACAGGTCGCAGCCGGTGCACTCGGCGGCGATCACGGTGTGCATCAGCTTGGCCGCCCCGACTATGGCATCGACTGGACAGGCCTGGATGCACTTGGTGCAGCCGATGCACTCCGCTTCGCGTATGAACGCCACCTGCGGTGGCGCGCTGCCACGCTGTGGGTCAGGCGCGATCACCGGGAGGTCCAGCAAGGAGGCCAGGGCATGGATGGTTTCGCTGCCGCCTGGCGGACATTTATTGATCGCTTCGCCCGCGGCAAGACCTTCGGCATAGGGCCGACAGCCTGGGTGGCCGCATTTACCGCATTGGGTTTGCGGTAGCAGGGCGTCGATGCGTTGTATCAGACTCATTGTGTGAATAATCCGTTCAGGCCGGAGAACGCCATCGCCATGATCCCGGCGCCGAGCAAGTCGATGGGCAAGCCCCGCAGGCTGACCGGGATGTCGGCCTGTTCGGTGCGCTGGCGCAGGTCGTTGAACAGCGCCAGTGCCAGCCAGAAGCCAAGGCCAGTCAGTAGCGCACTGGTGGTGACCACCAGTGCGCCCTGGCCTTCGGCCGTCGCTTGTACCGACAAGCCTAGCAGTGGAGCCCCGGCTGGCATGAGCGCCGTTAGCGCGGTAACAGGCCAGTCTGGCCGTAACTTTGCCAGTACCCATTGCACCGCCCAACTCACCAGCGCGAGCCATGGAAGTAGCAGCAACAGTTGCAGATCCTGCAGTTGCCAGGGCACCAGCAGTACGCGCACCAGCAATTGCCCGCCAGTCACTCCCAGTAAGATCGCCAATGCGCACGCCATGCCAAGCACATGCACGTGCAGCCGCGAAGCGGGCTGGCGTTGAAGGGTCAGGAAGCTGATCAGTGCAGCGCTGACCAGAACCAGCATGTAGTCGTTCATGGGATGACGATAGCCGGGAAATGTCGGCCGTGGATGCAAATGCCCCGGCGGTTGAGCCGGGGCTGGGGCGTTACTTGATGCGTTGGCCTGGCTTGGCACCACTGTCGGGGCTGAGCAGGTAGATTTCTTCACCACCAGGGCCTGCCGCCATGACCATGCCTTCGGAAACGCCGAAGCGCATTTTGCGCGGCTTGAGGTTGGCAACCATCATGGTCAGGCGGCCTTCCAGCTTCGATGGGTCAGGGTAGGCCGACTTGATGCCCGAGAACACGTTGCGTTGTTCGTCACCGATGTCCAGTGTCAGGCGCAGCAGCTTGTCTGCGCCTTCAACCGATTCGGCCTTGACGATCAGCGCCACGCGCAGGTCGACGGCGGCGAAGGTGTCGAACTCGATTTCGGCCGACAGTGGGTCCTTGGCCAGTTCGCCGTTGCCAGCAGGGGCCTTGGCTTCGGCGGCCAGCAGGTCTTCCTTGCTGGCGGCGACCATGGCTTCGACCTTGGCAGGTTCGATGCGGCTCATCAGCGCCTTGAATGGGTTGAGCTTGTGATTTTCCAGGCGCAACAGGTGGTCATTCCAGGACAGCGGGGCGACGTTGAGGAACGCCTCGGCATCGGCGGCCAGTACCGGCAGTACCGGTTTGAGGAAGATCACCAACTGACGGAACAGGTTGATGCCCTGGGCGCAGATAGCCTGGACTTCATCCTGCTTGCCTTCCTGCTTGGCCAGCGACCACGGCGCCTTGTCGGCGATCCAGGCGTTGGCGCGGTCGGCCAGTGCCATGATTTCGCGCATGGCCCGACCAAAGTCGCGACCTTCGTAGGCTTCGGCGATCGATGGCGCCGCCGCCAGGAACGCTTCGGTCAGCTCGGGTGCGGCGTCGCCGGCAACCATCACGCCGTCATTGCCCTTGTGAATGAAGCCTGCGCAACGGCTGGCGATGTTGACCACCTTGCCGACCAGGTCGGAGTTGACCTTCTGCACGAAGTCTTCGAGGTTCAGGTCCAGGTCGTCGACGCCACGTCCCAGCTTGGAGGCATAGTAGTAGCGCAGGTATTCGGGCTGCAGGTGGTCCAGATAGGTGCGCGCCTTGATGAAGGTGCCGCGCGACTTGGACATTTTCGCGCCGTTGACGGTCAGGTAGCCGTGCACGTTGATGCCGGTTGGCTTGCGGAACCCCGAACCTTCGAGCATCGCTGGCCAGAACAGGGCGTGGAAGTTGACGATGTCCTTGCCGATGAAGTGGTACAGCTCGGCCTTGGAGTCTTCTTTCCAGAATGCGTCGAAGTCAAGCTCCGGACGGCGTGCGCAGAGGTTCTTGAAGCTGGCCATGTAGCCGATCGGCGCGTCCAGCCAGACATAGAAGTACTTGCCCGGCTCGCCTGGGATCTCGAAGCCGAAGTACGGCGCATCACGGGAGATGTCCCACTCCTGCAGGCCGGCGTCCAGCCATTCGGCGAGCTTGTTGGCCACTGCGTCCTGCAAGGTGCCGCTGCGGGTCCACTGCTGCAGCATGGCCTGGAAGTCGGGGAGCTTGAAGAAGAAGTGCTGCGAGTCGCGCAAGACCGGGGTCGCCCCCGAGATGGCCGACTTGGGGTTCTTCAACTCGGTCGGCGCGTAGGTGGCACCGCACTTCTCGCAGTTGTCACCGTACTGATCTTCGGCCGCGCACTTGGGGCAGGTGCCCTTGATGAAGCGGTCAGCCAGGAACATGCCCTTCTCTGGGTCGAAGTACTGGGTGACCGAACGGGTGGCAATGTGTCCGGCATCACGCAGGCGCGTGTAGATCATGCTGGACAGCTCGCGGTTTTCTTCGCAGTGGGTGGAGTGGAAGTTATCGAAGTCCACCAGGAAATCGGCGAAGTCGCTGCTGTGTTCGGCCTGGACGTTGGCGATCAGTTGCTCAGGCGTGATGCCTTCCTTCTCGGCGCGCAACATGATGGCCGAGCCGTGGGCGTCGTCGGCGCAGACATAGATGCACTGGTTGCCACGCAGTTTCTGGAAGCGAACCCACATGTCCGTCTGGATGTACTCGAGCATATGGCCAAGGTGGATGGATCCATTGGCATAGGGCAGGGCGCTGGTGACGAGAATCTGGCGTGGCTCGGACATGTTGGCTCGGCTACTTATCTGGCTCGGGTAAAAACAAGGGTGATCGGCAACTATAAAGGGCTGGGAAATATATTTCACCCTAAGGACGCATCTACTGACGATTGACGGGTTAGGATAAGCGCCTGTTTCACTTTCGTTTGCCAATGGGAGCCTCCATGAGTGCCGTCACCCGTGCCGCCGTCGAAGGCGTGCTTCGCCAGTACACCGACCCGTATCTGAACCTGGACCCCGTGAGCGCCGGCTGCGTGCGGGCCATCGACATCCAGGGCGGCCAGGTCAGCGTGCAGTTGCAGTTGGGGTATGCCGCTGGCCTGTTCAAGAATGGCTGGGCCCAGGTGCTGCAGACAGCGATTGAGAACCTCGACGGCGTCACCTCGGCCCAAGTGTCGATCGACTGCGTGGTGGCTGCGCACAAAGCCCAGGCCCAGGTGCCGGCCATGGCCAATGTAAAGAACATCATCGCCGTGGCGTCCGGCAAGGGCGGGGTAGGCAAGTCGACCACCGCGGCCAACCTGGCCCTGGCACTGGCCCGTGAAGGCGCCCGAGTGGGCATTCTGGATGCCGACATCTATGGCCCGAGCCAAGGTGTGATGTTCGGTATCGCCGAAGGTACGCGCCCGCAGATCCGCGAGCAGAAGTGGTTCGTACCGATCAAGGCCCATGGTGTGGAAGTCATGTCCATGGCGTTCCTGACCGACGACAACACACCGATGGTCTGGCGTGGCCCGATGGTCTCCGGCGCGCTGTTGCAACTGGTGACCCAGACCGCCTGGGACGACCTTGACTACCTGGTGATCGACATGCCGCCCGGCACGGGCGACATCCAGCTGACCCTGGCTCAGAAGGTGCCGGTGGCCGGTTCAGTGATCGTCACCACACCTCAGGACCTGGCGTTGCTGGACGCCAAGAAAGGCGTGGAAATGTTCCGCAAGGTGAACATCCCGGTATTGGGTGTGGTGGAAAACATGGCCGTGCACATTTGCTCGAACTGCGGCCACGCCGAGCACCTGTTCGGTGAGGGCGGCGGTGAGAAACTGGCTGCGCAGTACGGTGTCGACCTGCTGGCCTCGTTGCCGTTGTCGATGCTGATTCGCGAACAGGCAGACAACGGCAAGCCGACGGCCATCGCCGAGCCGGAAAGCCAGATCGCCATGGTTTATCAAGAGCTGGCTCGCCAGGTGGGCGCGCGGATCGTGCTGCAGGAAGCGGCTGCACCGGCGATGCCGAGCATCACCATCAGCGAAGACTGAGGTTCGCTCAGGAGGCTGCGCGGCAGGCGCCGGTTTGCCGGCGATCACCGACGCGGCCACCACCAAGCAGCGCGCCAGCGCCTGCAAGCACCGCGACGATTTTCCGATCACTGCAGTAGCAGTGTGATCCAGGCATAAAAAAACCCGCCAGATGGCGGGTTTTTTTGAAAGCGAGGAAGCGAGATCGACTTAGGCGATCTGAACTTCTTCAGCCTGCATGCCTTTCTGGCCGCGGGTAGCGACGAAAGTAACAGCCTGGCCTTCTTTCAGGGTTTTGAAGCCGTCAGCTTGGATGGCTTTGAAGTGCACGAACAGGTCGTCGCCCGACTGAGGGGTGATGAAGCCGTAGCCCTTCTCATCGTTGAACCACTTAACAACACCGGATTGACGGTTGGACATGTTTCTGTCTCCTTGGACAAAGTTGATTACGGTCAGGAAAAACCCTGGCCGGGACTGAGCGCAAAGAGAGCAGAAAATTCAGCGATGGGTCGATAGGAATCGTGCATCAAACTAGAGATTCTCGGTGTCACGTGCAGCACAGTGGCGTCACCTTAACCCACTTTCCACGACCTGCCAATCACCAAGATGGCCTTTGTCGAAATTCAGATCGACGGCCACCGTAGGCCCCGTCTGGCGCGGGGTGCGGCATGGAACTTTAACCTGAGCGCGTGGACCGGTAAGATGCGCATCTCGATTTTCACCTCGCAACCCTTCAGGACACCCCCGCCATGAGCATCAAATCGGACAAGTGGATTCGCCGCATGGCGCAGGAACACGGCATGATCGAACCGTTCGTCGAGCGCCAGGTGCGCGGCGAGCAGGACAGCCGGGTGATTTCCTTCGGCGTCTCCAGCTACGGCTACGACGTGCGCTGTGCCGACGAATTCAAGGTGTTCACCAACATCAACTCGGCCACGGTCGACCCGAAGAACTTCGATGCCGGTAGCTTCGTCGACGTCAAGAGCGATGTCTGCATCATCCCGCCAAACTCCTTTGCCCTGGCGCGCACGGTCGAGTATTTCCGTATTCCACGCAACGTACTGACCATCTGCCTGGGTAAAAGCACCTATGCCCGTTGCGGCATCATCGTCAACGTCACCCCGCTCGAGCCTGAGTGGGAAGGGCACGTGACCCTGGAATTCTCCAACACCACTACCCTGCCGGCGAAAATCTATGCCAACGAGGGTGTGGCGCAGATGCTGTTCCTCGAGTCCGACGAAGAATGTGAAGTGTCCTACAAGGACCGCGGCGGCAAATACCAAGGTCAGCGCGGCGTCACCCTGCCGCGTACCTGAGTCGACGAGCGCGGGGAATTCCTTGCGCCTTTGGCACTCCAACGAGGTAACCGTGCCGATGCGCGTGAGGCGCATCGGCTCTGCTCAGGAGCTGTCAATGAAACTCCATCCCGCGATCAGTGCGAAGCTGGCTGTGCTTGAGCCTAATCAGATCGGCCTGCTGGCGTGGTCATTGCTGGCGCACCCGCTGCCGATGCAGGCGGGCGGTGTGCCGCATCAGCCCGACCCTGATACTCCGCAGCCGCCCGACCCTGGTGAAGGCCAACCCATGGAGCCCGGCGAGCCAACCTTGCCCGACGAGCCACCGCCTTCCCCCGTGGCCTGACACCCGGCTGCCTGAGCGTGCTCAGTTGGCCAGCAGGTAGCCGCTGCGCACCACCTGTTCCCCCGCGACATGGGCGATAACCATGCCGGCGGTTGCCATACGCCGCACACTGCGGGCGTACAGCAGCCCCGGCTGACTGTTGCGGATCGGCGTGACCCGGTCATTGAGCGGGTCGATGACTTCTGCGATCAATTGGCCCGCTTGCACATGCTCTCCCGGTTTGGCGTGGTACACCAGTAGCCCGCCCAGCGGGGTGTGTACCGGTTCAACGGCCGCCAGGGGAGTGGCCGGGCGGGGCAAGGCCGGCAGCGGCGCGCAGGCACCTTCGACAACCCCTTTGTAGGTCAGGTAGTCGAGAATGGCCTGGCAATCCTTGCTGGCCAGTTCATGGCTGACGTCGGCTTGCCCGCGCAATTCGACGGTGACCGAGCAATTGCCCAGTGGAATCGGATAGCGCTTGCCGAAGCGTTGTTGCAATTGCCACCAGACCAGGCTGAAGCATTCATCGAATGACTGGCCCCCGGAGTCGGTTGCCAGCAGGCTGGCCTGCGCTCCCAGGTAACGGGCCAGAGGCTCGACCTGCGGCCAGGCTTCCGGGGTGGTGTACAGATGTTCGACCGCTTCGAAGTCGCAATGCAGGTCCAGCACCAGATCGGCATCGCAGGCCAGGCGCTGCAGGGTCAGTCGCAATGACTGCAGGGGCGTTTGCGCCGGATGTGCGTCCAAACCCCGGCGCAGGTATTCGCGGATCAGCGCGACATTGTGCGCAGGATCCTGGCTCAGGTGTTGTTCGACCTGGTCGCCGATGCTGTCCGACAGGTCGACGAACTTGCGGTTGAAATTCTCGCCACTTTGCAGCTCGAAGCGCCCCAGCGGGGCGTCCAGCAGCACCTGTTCCAGGCCGACCGGGTTGGCCACCGGCACCAGAATGATCTCGCTGCGCAGGCGGCCTTGCTGTTCCAGTTCGGCCAGCCGACGCTTGAGGTGCCAGGCCACCAACATGCCCGGCAGCTCGTCGGCATGCAGCGAGGCCTGGATATACACCTTGGTGCTACCGCGGGGGCCGAAGTGGAAACTGTGCAACTGGCGAGTGATCCCCGGCACCGGGGAAAGCAGGTCATGGGTCGAGTGGTGCATGGTGGTCCTGGCTACGTGGCGAAAACGGTCTGCGACACGGGTCGGCACAAAAATAGAAGCATAAACTGCGCGGTTGCGCCTGTCCTGGACGCCACCGCGTGATCCATCTACTTGCCAGGGACCAGCGTCAGACGTTGGTTGCCGTACACCCGGGCGAAGTTCTGCGGTTGCATTGGCAGGCTGGTGAATCGACCTTTGAACCAAGCGTCCAGGCCGTCACTGTAATGCCTGCTGGCCGGGTTGCCGGATTGCCCATTGCTGGTCAGCACCTGCAGCGGTTCGGCCTGGCCAAAGTCGACGATCAGGCGGGCAGACGCCGGAAGCCGGGTATCGAAGTCGTTACCCCAGGCGTAAGGCGTCAGCGCCAAGGTGCTGAAGTCGCCTCCGGCGGCCAGCGGCGGGCGGCTGAGAGCATCGCCCAGGCCATGGTAGGCCGTGCCTGGCCAGCGATACTGGTGCAGTTTGCCCCACTGCCAGGCGCGACGGTCCGCACCCAGTTGCGCTATACCGGCATCCACCGCCGCCGCCAGGCTGCGCGCGAGAATGGCCGGTTTGTCTTCTTTTTGCGGGGTGTTGCGATCGTCCCAGAACGGGCTGTCTTCGCGTCCCAAGAGGTGATCGGCCTGGGCCGAGTAAGACAACCGCGCATTGCCGACGAAGGCGTGCCAGACGGCGCTGGATTCCGGGCCGAGGTCGTCGAGGAAGGTCTGCCGGGCAGCTTCCTGAAGGAACAGTTCATACAGCGCCGCATCGGCCGATACCGGGCTCAGGCGGCCATCGAATGCCTTGAGCCGCGCCAGGGCATCGCGGGCTTTCTCGCGCTGACCAGCGGGCAGGGCGTCGATGGCCTGCTTGAGTGGTTGGGCCATGCCTGGCGCGTCGAACATCTGCTTGAGCTTGTCGGCCAGCAGCGTGACCTGGTCGTTTTGCAGCGCCATCAGGCTGCGGCTGTCATGGCGACCATTGCCGGCCAGCTGAGCGAGGCGTTCGGCGCGCTCTGGGTAATACCAGGTGTTGGACAGTTGCATGCCATAACCGCGTGGCTGACTGCGCTGGTTGGCGTGGCCAAGCCAGCCGGCGGGTGGGTCCTGGTCGTAGGGGTGCAGCATCGGATCGGCGAAGCCGTCCCAGTCGTAGCGTCCGTCCCAGCCGGGCGATGGCAGCAGGCCCTGACCTTCGCGGCGGTTCGGGTATCGACCGCTGACCTGCCAGCCGATGTGCTCCGCTTCGGCGAAGACGAAGTTCAGAGCGACGGCTGTGACCTCGCGGGTGTTGTCGAAGGCGCGTTCCACCGAAGGCGCGCGGGTCAGGTCGAACAGCGCGTCGAGACTGCGGTCGCCCTTGAGCTGTGGCAGATTCAATGCCAAGCCCAGCGTGGCGTTGCCAGGTTGGGCGAGCAGGGTACCGTGGCGGGTGTCATACATGATTTCGCGCAGCGGGCGTTGGCCACGGACGAAGAAGGTTTCGCTGCGCGCGCGGGCAGCTTGCCACTTGCCATCGGCCAGGTAGTTCAGTTGGTTGCCCTGGCGGCGCAGCTGCTCTATGTACAGGTCCTGGTTGTCGGCCATGACCGCGCTGCTGCTCCAGGCCAGTTTGCCGTTGTAGCCTGCCAGCACGATGGGCAGGCCGGGCAGCGACAGGCCGGCGACTTGATACTTGCCAGTGTGGATCTGCACTGGGGTCAATGCCCAGGCTGCGCGGCTATCGCTGGCCAGCAGGCTCTTGCCACTGCGGCTGCGTTGCGGCCCCAGGGCCAGGTTGGCCGAGCCTGGGCTGCCGAGCAAGTCAAGGTCGGCAAGCTTTTGACTGGCCGCGGTCAGGGGCGCCAGGCCCGGTAGCTGACTGGAAATGTTCAGGCCTTTGAGCTTGTCGAGTTCGGCCTCGGCCAATGGTTCGTCCGCAGCGCCAGGCAACAGCCAGTGCAGCTTGTCGTTGCCGACCTTCTGCGCCAGGGTCAGGGCGCTCAGTTCTTCCTGCAGGTTCACGGACTGGCTGAAGGCGTACAGGCTGAAGATCAGGGCTGAGTCTTCGGGTTTCCAGTACTCCGGCCGGTAGCCGCTGTTGGCCAGGTTGGCAGGAAGTTTGTCGCGGTAGCGGAAAAGATAGGCATTGACCCCGCGTGCATAGACTTCGAAGAAGCGTTTCAGACGTGGTGAGGCGTCTGCATACAGTTGGGCCGAGCTTTGCTTGAGGTTGGCGGCCCGCATCAGGCGGTCGATGTCCAGCGCATCGCTGCCGGCCAGTTCGGCAAGGCGGCCTTGGGCGAGCAGGCGCATGGCCAGCATCTGTTCGATGCGATCGCCAGCGTGAAGGTAGCCTAGGCTGAACAGTGCGTCGTGGAAGTTGCTGCTTTCGATCAGTGGCGCGCCCATGGCGTTGCGTCGAACCGTGACATTCTGTGCCAAGCCTTTGAGAGGCTGGACGCCAGTGGTCGGTGGGACACTGTCTTGGTAGCCGCCCATCTGGCAACCGGCGAGTCCGAGCATGCCGAGCAGCGTGGCAGCCATCGTGAGCCGCGGGCGGAAGGGTGGAAAGGCGGGGGCGGCCATGACAAGGCTCCTGCTAGGTATGGCGGGGGGTTGGAAGGCGCTTAAGGTAGCATGCCGGTAGATTTTTCAGCGGGTTCGAGATCGAAAGGTGCCGGCGCGACGCATCGCGAGCAAGGCGCGCTCCTACAATCCCTTCGCACCTCGTTCACGGTCGAATGACTGTAGTGCGCGCCTCGCTCGCGATGCCGCCGTTCTAGGCGGCGCTAGAAAACCCAAGACCTGCTTGGTACTTCACGCACCGTGGCACTTCTTGAACTTCTTCTGGCTACCGCATGGGCATGGGTCGTTGCGACCGACGTCCTTGAGCGCATTGCGCACCGGCTCCTGGTGGCCATGGTTGCAGTGCGGACCGTGTACATGGCCGTGATCGTGGTCATGATGATCGTGACCGTGGTTGCAGTCCGGGCCATGAACATGGGGTTGTTGAGTCATTGCAGGGTTACTCCGGTTTGAGATCGCCGGGCATTATCTCACCACTGCGCGACAAGTGCAGGCTTCGGAAGATGAGCAGCCCGGTATTGAGCTCGCCCTGCAGGGTGTAATGCAGCGGCTCACCACTCTTGAGCAGCTTGGACAAGGGTTTGAGGTGTTCCCACAGGTTGGTGCGAGCCGTGATCTTGAAGGTCCGCCGGGCATGGCCGCCGACGCTGCGCCACAAACTGGCCTCATCTTCTACCAGCAGCAAGTTGTTGAGCCGCACCGAGTAATCGAGGTTGCGGATGAACAGGCGGCTGTCATTCGGGTTGTCGATGCGCACATGCAGCACGAACTCCTGTTGAAGCAACCTGGCCTTCACGGTCTCGACCTTGACCAGATGCACTTGAGGATCGCGCCAATCGCTGCGCCACCAGCCGGCACAGCCCGCCAGCAACATCAGCAACGCACTGAGTACGGACAGGCGGGCCAGGGCGAGCATGTTCAGCTACCCACGTAACTGGCGCAGCATTTCTTGAATTTCTGCCCGCTGGCGCAGGGGCAGGGGTCGTTGCGTCCGGCCTTGAGCCCGACGGTCGGGTCGATGAAGTACCACCGTCCGTCATGCTGTACGAACGCCGAACGCTCGCGATGCTGGTGGTCACCCTCCTGGTCATGCCAGCGCGCCGTGAAGGTGACGAAGCCGTGCTCGGGCTGGCCACCCAATACCTCGGCACTTTCCACCTCCAGACCCAGCCAGGTGCTCTGGGCGCTCCAGGCAGCCATGGCCGTGCGGTCCAGGCCCGCCTGCTGGGCAGGCAGGGTGGTGGC
Organism: Pseudomonas sp. NyZ480; assembly: GCF_029537255.1. Lineage (NCBI taxonomy): Bacteria > Pseudomonadati > Pseudomonadota > Gammaproteobacteria > Pseudomonadales > Pseudomonadaceae > Pseudomonas > Pseudomonas sp. NyZ480. Next base: position 1,222,729 of record NZ_CP120626.1, read on the forward strand.
CACCAGGTAGTCGATCAGGCCCAGCACATAGGCGCTGTAGCGCGAACGCATCAGCGTCTGTGCATCCGGCGCCGGGGTGCCGGCATGGTAATGCCCGCAGCAGGCATCGAGCAGGTTGCCGCTGCCGCAAGGGCAAACCGAGACACTCATCATCACCACCAGTACTTGCCAAAGTTTTCAGGGTTGGCCCAGAACTTGGCGTTGAGCCAGTCGGGGACCTGCTTGTAGTCATGTAGATCATAGGTGAACAGGCTCAATACCTGTTCATCGCGGCGGAATTTCTCGCTTGCCGACAGCGCCAAGGCAAAGAAGTCGGTGTCTTGCCAGCCACATACCGACAGGTCGGCCAGCACTGCCACTCGACTGGCATTGAGGTTGCGAATACCGCCCAGCAACTCCAGACCGACACGCTTGGGCAGGTGCTCCAGGCAGTCCACCAGCACAGCCAGGTCGAAACGTTGGGCCGCAAGTTCGGCAGGTAGCGGGCCGGCGGCAGCGGTTTCTATCCGTACCTGGGGATGCGCCTGGGCAAAGGCCTCCAAGGCCGGGAAACGCGTGCCGACCAGCAGCAGACGTTGCGGGGTGAAGCGCTCTAGCAGGGCCGCCAGGGCTTGTTGCGGGGTGCGTTGGGAAAAACCGTCGGTCATTGCCAATCCTCATTCTGGTCGTCCAAGACTAGCGGGCTGTCGGCTGTGGGCAAAGAGGCATGTGGCCGCGTCGTGGCTTATCGCTGGCAGGGATGGATTGCGCGGTCTTTACTCCCAAGGATCGGCCATATGCCGATTCCCCCTAGGAGACGCAACAAAATGAGCATAGTACGCACAGCGATACCCCTGGTACTGCTCACCAGTGTGTTGACTGGTTGTGCAGGTTTGCAGAAAACCGACTGGCCGAAGTGTGCTGCCGTCGGGGGCGTGGGCGGCGCCGCTTTGGGCGCCATAGAAAGCTCCAGCTGGGCTGGCTGGGGCGCGTTGGTGGGCGGTACCATGGCGGCCGGCTATTGCTGGGTTCATGGCGATGGTGACGAAGATGGCGATGGTGTGCCGGATAGCCGCGACAAATGTCCAGGCACGCCGCGCGGCGTGCAGGTCGATGCCAATGGTTGCCCACCTGAACCGGCTCCGGTGGTGCAGGAGGCCGTGGTCCAGAAAGAAGAAGTCATCGTCATTCGCGATGTACGCTTCGAGTTCGACTCCGCTCGCCTGACGACAGCGGACAAAGAGCGACTCAATACCATCGCCGCGCGGCTGAAGCAGGAAGCGCCGAGCGCTCGGCTGAGTGTCACTGGCCACACCGACAGCGTAGGCTCGGACAGCTACAACCAGAAATTGTCCGAGCGTCGTGCTCACTCGGTGACGGATTACCTGGTCGAGCAAGGCGTACCGCGCAGCAGCTTCGTCTCTGTGGTTGGTGCCGGCGAGACCCAGCCGGTGGCCGATAATGCCACGGCCGATGGCCGCGCCATGAACCGTCGCACTGAGATCAAGATCCAGCGTTGACAGCCAGCGCCCGCGTCTTGAGAAGTGGCGCGGGCGCGTCTTTACTCCTGTGTAGCCGGTTGCGGCCAATGACACAGGAGCATTCACCATGAGTGTTATGTCGAAGGCGGCACTGCCGCTGTTGCTGGCATCGAGCCTGCTCGCAGGCTGCGCTACGCACAGTGATGGCAGTGCGCCGCTCAATCAAAGGACTTGGCCTGTCTGCAGCCTGCTGGGTGGCTTGGCAGGCGGTGGTCTGGGGGCGATCGAGAGCTCTGGCTGGGCCGCGGGAGGTGGAGCCCTGGGCGCAATCGCCGGAGGCCTGATCTGCTATGCCCAGGATGGCGACGAGGATGAAGACGGCGTGTTCGATCGCCGCGACCGCTGCCCCGATACCCCGGCGAACACGCCCGTCAACCACATGGGTTGCCCATTACCGCAGTATCCAGCGTCCGCTCCGGCCAGCGAAGCTGCGCCCACGCCCGAGGTGATCACCCTGGATGATCAGGGGCAGGTCATGTTCGCTTTCGACTCCGCCGAGCTCACCAGCGCCGCCCAACAGCGCCTGCAAAGCCTGGTGCCCCGGCTCATCGAACCGGCGGTGAACCGCATCAAGGTGGTTGGCCATACCGACAGCGTGGGTGCGGACAGCTACAACCAGGCATTGTCCGAGCGCCGCGCCAGCAGCGTGGCCGAATACCTGATTGGCCAGGGTGTTGCACCCGCCAAGGTCACCAGCCAGGGCAGTGGAGAAAGTGAACCGGTGACTGAGAACGACACCGAGGAGGGACGCGCGCTCAACAGACGGGTGGAACTGCACCTCAATTGATGCCGCTGGCGCAAACCTTGGCATTGACGCTACTGTTAGCTGCGCAGCCCGCTCGAACGGGATGCGACGGCATAACAATAAATAAGTAGGGGCGGGTATGAAATTCATCCTGGGCCTTGGCAAGGCCCTGACGGTCCTTTTCTGGTGGGTGGTGTTGTTCAATCTGTTGAAGCCGCAACCGCTGCCACTCAATTTGCTGATCAACGCAGTCGGCATCACGTTGCTGACCCTGCATTTCCTTGAAATGCTGTTCTTCAATGGCAGCCTGCGCGGGCGTAGCCATCGCTGGTTCGACCGTCTGCAGATTCTGCTGACGGGTATCTTCCATGTCATGTCCATTCCGCGTCCGCAGGAGGCACCGCGCCATGCATAAATTGATGTTGCTGGCCGCATTGGTCGCTCCCCTGGCCCAGGCCGAAAGCCTGCAAGTCGCTGCCAACTCCATGTTGCGTCTGCCGAACAAGTCGGCAACCGTGCACCTGGAGCGCCTGCAACTGGCCAACTCGGCCACCTTGATGCTGCCCGCGTCGCTGAAAGCATTGAACATCGATCAATTGGAACTGGGGCGCGATGCCCGGATCGCCATCGCCCCATCGGAAAGCCCACTGCTGATTCAGGCGCGCGCCGCTCGATTGGAGGAAGGCAGCGAATTCAGCGCTACAGGGGCGGCCGGCACCTATGAACGGGCCGCCCGCGCCGGTCGCAACCTGGATTTGAGACTCGATGCGATCACGGCTGAACGTCTGGCCATCGACGCCCGAGGCGGTGCTGGTGCGCCGGGGTACGTCGGCTTGGATGGCGCCAATGGTCAGGCTGGTGGCTGCACCTGGGGGCAGGCCACCCGGGGGGGCAATGGCGATGACGGCGGCAATGGCCATGACGGCGCGCCGGGAGGGCGAATCCGCCTGAGCGTCCCGCAGAGCTTCCCGCAGGAGCGCATCGTGGTCCGCCTCGATGGCGGCGCACCCGGTAAACCCGGGGCTGCCGGCAAGGCCGGCAAAGGCGGGGCGAGCAAGGGCTGCCTGGTCTACCGCACCGATGCCGGGGCCAATGGTCGTCCAGGGCAGCCAGGGCAACCTGGCCTGGCAGGGGCCACTGGTGAGCTGATTCTGCAGCCGCTGTGATCTAGGCTCTCAGGACGTTTCATGCAGGCCCTAACGGCATGGCCGTGGCCGCTCTGCGTCTACAGCACCAGACGCGAGCTGGCCACCGCCACCACCGCCAGGCCCAGCAGCAGGTTGATCCCCACCATCCGGCGAATCCGCGCCAGTACCGCAGCGCCTGTCGACCAATCCTCGTCCTGCACGGCAGTCCTGAGCTCTGGCAGCAGCAGCGCCTGGATACGCATGAACAAGGCGAACATGGCAATGCCACCGCCGATCATCACATGCACGTAGCGCGGTGCGGTTTCGAAACCGTTGAAGCGCATGTGCAACATGCCGATACCACTTATCGCCAAAATGGCTACGGCCAGCCAGACCCATCCGAAGAAACGTCGGAAAACTTCCACCCACAAGCGCAGGCGGGCAGGCCCTTCAAGGGTCGCAACCGTGGCCGGGCGGAGCACCAGCCAGGCGAAGAACATGCCACCGACCCAGACCAGGGCCGCTAGAACGTGCAGTGTGTAGGGCAAGGCAAAGGCTAGCATCCGGATCTCCATGCGGCACAAAGGGCAATAGCGGGGTATGATAGCCGCCCCATGCGAAACACTGAAAATATATCCAGCCCTCCGGGCGCTTGCAGACCATGATCAGCAACGAACTCAAAGCCACCATCCAGGGCGCCTACTCGCGTTTTCTCGAAGCCAAGAGCCTGAAGCCGCGCTATGGCCAGCGTCTGATGATTGCCGAAGTGGCCAAAGTGCTCGGCGATATCGCCTGCGACGACGAAGGCCGTCGGGCGGGCGAGCCTGCCGTGGTGGCGGTGGAGGCCGGTACCGGTACTGGCAAGACGGTGGCCTACAGCCTGGCGGCGATTCCGGCAGCCAAGGCGGCCGGCAAACGCCTGGTGATCGCCACCGCAACGGTTGCACTGCAGGAGCAGATCGTGTTCAAGGACCTGCCCGACCTGATGCGCAGCAGCGGCCTGAACTTCAGCTTCGCCCTGGCCAAGGGGCGAGGCCGCTACCTGTGCCTGTCCAAGCTCGATGTACTGCTGCAGGAGGGCCATGCGCAATCGGCCACTGCCCAGTTGTTCGAGGAGGAGGGTTTTCATATCGAGGTCGACGAGCGTAGCCAGAAGCTGTTCAACAGCATGATCGAAAAGCTCGCCGGCAACCGCTGGGACGGCGATCGCGACAGTTGGCCCGAGGCACTGGAGGACCAGGACTGGGCCCGCCTGACCACCGATCACAGCCAGTGCACCGGTCGTCATTGTCCGAACTTCCAGCAGTGCGTGTTCTACAAGGCGCGGGAAGGCATGGGCAAGGTCGATGTCATCGTCACCAACCACGACATGGTCCTGGCTGACCTGGCTTTGGGCGGCGGTGCGGTGTTGCCCGACCCTCGCGACACCGTCTACGTCTTCGATGAAGGCCACCATCTTCCGGACAAGGCCATCGGCCACTTCGCCCATTATTCGCGGTTGCGCTCGACCGCCGACTGGCTGGAGCAGACGGCCAAGAACCTGACCAAGCTGCTGGCTCAACACCCGCTGCCGGGCGATCTGGGTAAGCTGATCGAGCAGGTGCCAGAGCTGGCGCGGGAAATCCGCACGCAACAGCAGTTCATGTTCACCCTGTGCGAGCAGGTCGCCGACTTCCGTCCCAGCGAGGACACGGAGGGCCGCGAACGCCCACGTTATCGGTTCGAAGGTGGCGTGGTTCCCGAGGCGATCCGCGAAGCGGGAATCGAGCTGAAAAAAGGGTTCGCCCGCCTCAACGACCTGTTCACACGCCTGGCCGACTTGCTCAAGGAAGGCATGGACGGCGAGGTCAACATCGGTATCGCCAGCCATCAGGCCGAAGAGTGGTACCCCTTGTTCGGCAGCCTGGTGACCCGCGCCCAAGGCAACTGGGAGCTGTGGACCGCCTTTACCGCCGAAGACCCTGAAGACAGCCCGCCGATGGCCCGCTGGCTGACCTTGGCCGAAAGTGGTGCGCTATTCGACATCGAGGTCAATGCCAGCCCCATCCTGGCCGCCGAGATGCTGCGCCGCAGCCTTTGGAACGTGGCCCACGGCGCCCTGGTGACCTCCGCAACTCTCACGGCCCTTGGCAAGTTCGACCGCTTCCGCATGCGCTCGGGGTTGCCCCGCGATGCCGTGACCTGCGTCGTGCCCAGCCCGTTCGTGCACGGTGATGCCGGCTTGCTGCGGGTGCCGGACCTGGGCGCCGACCCGCGTGACGCCACGGCACACACGGCGGCGATCATCCGCGAACTGCCGGGCATCGTCGAGGATGCCCGCGGCGCCCTGGTGTTGTTCTCCTCGCGCAAGCAGATGCAAGACGTATTCGATGGCCTGGACCGTGACTGGCGCAAGCTGGTGCTGATCCAGGGCAACTTGTCCAAGCAGGAAACCCTCAACAAACACAAGGCGCGGGTCGACGATGGCCAGCACAGCGTGCTCTTCGGCCTCGCCAGTTTCGCCGAGGGCGTCGACCTGCCCGGTGCCTACTGCGAGCATGTGGTTATCGCCAAGATCCCCTTCGCGGTGCCCGACGATCCGGTCGAGGCGGCATTGGCCGAGTGGATCGAAGCCCGTGGCGGTAATCCCTTCATGGAAATCGCCGTGCCCGATGCTTCATTGCGCCTCATCCAGGCCTGCGGTCGCTTGTTGCGTACAGAGCAGGATCGCGGCGTCATCACCTTGCTTGACCGGCGTCTGGTCACCCAGCGCTACGGCAAGGCTATTCTCAATGCGCTGCCGCCATTCCGGCGGGAGATTTCGTAACGGCCGGAGCACGATGCACCGGCTCGTTGTCCATTACCCGGACGTGGGCTCATGAGGGCCCTGAAGGAGAGCCCCAGCCCTATGATCCGCCACACCCTGCCCGCCATTCTCACCCTGTTGTTCAGCACGCCGCTGCTGGCCGGACAACAGACGCTTTTCAGCTTCGTGCGCCCGGCCTCGGTGGTCAACGTGGTGACCGACGATGCCAGCATGCCCCAGTACAACGCGGAGCAAACGGCCGAAGGCGAAGTCTTGCGGCGGGTGGTGTTCAACCCGGTGGCGCGCCCGACGCTGCGCCTGAGCCCACAAAGCGGTGTCTGGGACTGGTCCGCCGGTCGGTTCCTGACCCTGCGCCTGCAAAGCGCAATGGACTGGGCGCTGACCGTGGATGTCACCGTACAGGGCGCTGATGGCCGCACGTTGACCAGCCGTATCGACCTGCCTGCCGGGCCGGCGCAGACCGTCATGATGCCGCTGAAGGCGAGCTCGCCCCTGAACCAGGGCATGCGTGCCGGCCCGCCAATGCCTTGGACCCATGAAGGGCAGCGTCTGCTGCTGGCCAGCAGTGCCGGGGAAGTCGACCTCAAGCAGGTGGTGTCGGTCAGCCTGAGCATTCCCGGCCCCAAGGTTGCGCAGAACTTGCTGATCGAGAAAGTCGGCCTGCAGGATGACGACAAGGCGTACCAGGCCGCTTATCGCGAGCTGATCGATGCGTATGGCCAATCCACCCGGGCTCGCTGGCCGGAGAAAATCGTCGATGACGAACAGCTCAAGGTGGCCGATCAGCGGGAGCGGCAGCAGCTCAAAGGGTGGCTGGCCGAGCGCCAGAAGCAGCCATTGGACAACTACGGCGGTTTGCTGGCCGGTCCGGCCTTCGAAGCCAAGGGGTTCTTCCGCACCGAGAAACGAGCCGGACGCTGGTACCTGGTGACTCCCGATGGCCACCCGTTCTTCTCGCTGGGCGTCAATACGGTGGCTGCCGATGGCGGGCGCACCTATGTCGCGGGGCGCGAAACCATGTTCAAGGCATTACCGGCCGAGGGCGAGCCCCTGGCGGCTTTTTATGGCGAAGGGAACAATGACGATGGCAATGCCTCGTCGCAAGGTCGCGGCTTCAAGAAGGGGCGCTGGTTCGACTTCTATGCCGCCAACCTGCAGCGCACCTACGGCCAGCCGTGCGGTGCCGGTGCAGCCGACCAGCCCCCGGTGGGCTGCCCGCAGCCAGTGCTGGATGCCGCGCGCTGGCAGGCCCATACGCTGGACCGGTTGCAGGCCTGGGGTTTCAACACGCTGGGCAACTGGAGCGACCCTGCGCTGGCCCAGGTCAAGCGCATGCCTTACACCCTGCCGCTGTCGATCATCGGCGACTACGCCAGCATCAGTACCGGCATGGACTGGTGGGGGCGCATGCCCGACCCCTTCGACCCGCGCTTTGCCATGGCCACCGAGCGCGCCGTGGCCATTGCCGCCCGAGACCATCGTGACGACCCTTGGCTGATTGGCTATTTCGCCGATAACGAGCTCGCCTGGGCTGCCCCGGGAGACGATCCCAAAGCCCGTTACGGTCTGGCCTACGGTACCCTGCGGCTGACCACCGACGTGCCGGCCAAGCGTGCTTTCCTCAAGCAATTGCGGGACAAGTACCGCAACCAGGAAGGGCTGTCAAAGGCCTGGGGCATTGACTTGCAAGCCTGGGAGCTGATGGAAGACCCAGGTTTCGAGGCGCCATTGCCCAGCCCTGAGTACCCTGAAATCGAGCGCGATTACCAGCACTTCCAGCAGGTATTCGCCGATACCTACTTCAAGACCATTTCCGATGCCTTGAAATGGCACGCGCCCAATCACCTGCTGCTGGGCGGGCGCTATGCCGTGAGCACGCCAGAGGCAGTCAAGGCATGCGTCGAGTTCTGCGATGTGCTGAGCTTCAACTTCTATACCCTCAAGCCTGAAGATGGCTATGACTTCGCCCGCCTGGCCGAATTGGACAAGCCTGTGCTGGTATCTGAGTTCCAGTTCGGCTCCCGCGACCGCGGCCCCTTCTGGCCGGGGCCGGTGGAAGTGGCGCGTGAAGAGGACCGTGGACCGGCCTATGGCACCTTCCTCAAGGCGGCGATGGCACAACCGATGATCGTCGGTGCGCATTGGTTCCAGTACCTCGACCAGCCGGCCAGTGGTCGACTGCTCGATGGCGAGAACGGGCATCTGGGGCTGGTCGCGATCACCGACGTGCCTTATTCGTCGTTCGTCGAGTCGGTGCGCCAGAGCAATTGGCAGGTTCTTGGGCAGTTTCGCAGCGGGCTGGAGAAGCCTGTATCGGCGACCACCGGGCCATAGCCAGTTTGCAAAACCTCCAACTACTGAAACAATGCACGCCTTTGACAGCAAGGTCGTACGGAGAACAGGCGGGTGCAGATCCAGGGTCACTATGAGCTGAAGTTCGAGGCAGTGCGGGAAGCATTCGCCGCGTTGTTCGATGATCCCCAGGAGCGCGGCGCTGCGCTGTGCATCCAGGTGGGCGGGGAAACCGTGGTCGACCTGTGGGCGGGCAGCGCCGACAAGGACGGCCAGCAGGCCTGGCATAGCGACACCATTGCCAACCTGTTCTCCTGCACCAAGACCTTCACCGCGGTCACCGCATTGCAGTTGGTGGGGGAGGGCAAGCTTGCCCTGGATGCTCCGGTTTGCCGTTATTGGCCTGAATTCGCCCAGGCGGGCAAGGAATCCGTCACCCTGCGTCAGTTGCTCAGCCACCGTGCTGGTTTGCCGGCCATCCGCGAGCTGCTGCCTGCCGAGGCCCTGTACGACTGGCAAACCATGGTGGATGCCCTGGCAGCAGAGGCACCCTGGTGGACACCGGGCACCGAGCATGGTTACGCCGCCATTACCTTTGGTTGGCTGATCGGCGAGCTCATTCGTCGGGCCGACGGCCGTGGTCCAGGCGAGTCGATCGTTGCCCGCACCGCCCGGCCGCTGGGGCTTGATTTCCATGTCGGCCTGGCCGACGAAGAGTTTCATCGCGTGGCGCATATTGCCCGTGGCAAAGGCAACGCCGGTGACGCCGCCGCCCAACGCTTGCTGCAGGTCACCCTGCGTGAACCAGAAGCGCTGAGCACCCGCGCATTCACCAACCCGCCTGCGATCCTCACCAGCACCAACAAGCCCGAATGGCGGCGCATGCAGCAGCCTGCGGCCAATGGCCATGGCAATGCACGGAGCCTGGCGGGTTTCTATGCCGGCCTGCTGGACGGCAGCCTGCTCGAATCCGAACTGCTCGATGAGCTGACCCGCGAACACAGTTTCGGCCAGGATCGCACCCTGTTGACCCAGACGCGGTTCGGCCTTGGCTGCATGCTCGACCAGCCCGACGTTGCCAATGCCACCTTCGGGCTCGGGGCGCGTGCTTTTGGGCACCCGGGAGCCGGCGGTTCCGTCGGATTTGCCGACCCGGAACATGACGTTGCGTTCGGTTTCGTGGTCAATACCCTGGGTCCATACGTGCTGATGGACCCCCGTGCGCAGAAGTTGGTCAGGGTGCTCGGCAGTTGCCTTTGATCGGGTTGTGCGGGTATTGCACGGTCCCTTTGACTATCCTGAATGCCAACGCCTGAAACGCGTGAGCAAAATTTCTTTTAATTTCATGGTGTATCGCTGATGTCTTCACATAAAACCTTAGCACTCGCCCTGTGCCTGACCGCTGTCACGGGCTGTGCCAGCCATTCCCAGGACGCCTCGAAGGACAGTGGCCATAGCTGGTGGCCCTTCGGTTCGGACAAGGTGGCCGAGCAGGAAGTGAAGGCAGCCGTCACCGATAAAGTGGCCAAGGCCGACGCCAAGTCCGAAAGTGCCAGCCGCTGGTGGTGGCCATTCGGTGGTGACGACAAGCAAGCCAAGGCGTCCGCCGTACCGAAGATCGATCAGAAGGCTACCCAGGCCTGGCTGGACGAGTACGAGCCGAAGGTGCGTGAAGCGATCAAGGGTAGCAAGCTGGAACTGGAGCGCCGTGAGGATGTGCTGGCTGTGACCATTCCGGTGGATGGTTCCTACAACCCTGACCGACCTAACATGTTGCTGCCAATCACCTTGGGCCCTATCACCCGGGTGGCCAAGACGGTCGAGGGCGATACCAAGTCGGCCGTGCTGGTACTGGGTCATGCCGACAACAGTGGTGCAGCCGCTGCCAACCAGAAGCTCAGCCTGGAGCGCGCTGCCTCGGTGTCGGCGATCTTCCGCCTCAGCGGCCTGCAGCGTGACCGCCTGACCCTCAAGGGCATGGGGTCGGTCATGCCGCGCGCCGCCAACGACAGTGCCGAAGGCCGCGCCCTCAACCGCCGTGTGGAAATGCTGCTGACGCCACAGAACACCATGGTTGCGCTGTTGGCCAAGTACCAGCAAGCCGCCCCGGCACAGAGCCCGGCGTCCCTGGTCGCTGTGCAGGACGCCAAGCCAGCCGCTGCCAAGGCCACTGACACCAAACCTGCTGCCAAGACCGCGGCGAAAAAGCCGGCGGCCAAGGCCAAGGCACCTGCAAAGGCACCCGCCAAGGCTACTGCCAAGAAGAAAGCCGCGCCGGCCAAGCCCGTCGCCAAGAAAACCACGGTCGACAAGAAAGTCGCCGCCAACAGCCCTGCGAAGACCAACTGATCGTCAAGGAAACGCAGCCATGACCCAATCCCTGGCCGATATGCGTCGCGACTACACCCGTGATGGCCTGGCCGAAGCCCAGGCACCGGCTGAGCCGTTCGCCCTGTTCCACCAGTGGTTTGCCGACGCGGTGAAGACCGAGCAGCCGCCAGTGGAGGCCAATGCCCTGACTCTGGCCACCGTCGATGGCGAGGGGCGGCCTCATTGCCGCGTTTTGCTGCTCAAGGGCCTCGATGAGCGCGGTTTCACCTTCTTCACCAACTACGACAGCGCCAAGGGCCAGCAACTGCTGGCCAATCCCTTCGCCGCCATGACGTTCTTCTGGCCGGCGCTGGAGCGTCAGGTGCGCATCGAAGGTCGGGTCGAGAAGGTCACGGCCAAGGAGTCGGACGACTACTTCCAAGTGCGTCCGCTGGGCAGCCGCCTGGGAGCGTGGGCTTCCCCGCAGAGTCGGGTGATTGCCGGGCGTGAAGAGTTGGAGGGCCTGGTCAAGGCGACCGAGGCACGGTTCTCCGACACCCAGCCACATTGCCCGGAGCACTGGGGGGGGTATCGCCTGTTGCCGGAGCGCATTGAATTCTGGCAGGGCCGTGCGAGCCGGTTGCACGATCGCCTGAACTACCGTCTGGTCGATGGCCAGTGGCTGCGCGAGCGCCTGGCTCCCTGATAGCGTAGGGGCCGCTGCACGGCCCTTTCGCGTCACGAGGCTGCTCCTGCATGTACCCTGCAGATCGTGTGGGGGCTGGCTTGCCGGCGACGATGCCAGTCAGTTCCCTCGATATTCTTGCGCCTCGCGCGCCAACCAGGCCGCCAACGCCTTGCCCTTGAGCTTCTGCGCCTGGGCCCGTTCGAGGCTCCGCAGCATGAATTCACGCTTTTTTGGGTCCGTTCCCGCCAGTGCCAACGCCAGGTCCCGGTCCATCCAGCGGTGCATGCGTACATACAGCCAGCCGTGGAAGTACAGCCCCGCGAGCGTGGTTACAACGACGATGAAGTAATCCATGGCTATCCTTGGTCTGACTTCAAAAGCCTGCAAAACAGCCGGTTGTGGCTGTACCAGAGCTGAATAAAAGCAATTTTGTTACCTATGTATCGTGACAGCCGTCAAGGCACAGCGTCTAATGGACACCTGACTTATGGAGACTGTACCCATGCGTAAATCTGTTTTGCTGGTGGCGACCTTCACCACCATGTCGCTGTTGCTCGGTGGCTGTGCCTCGAGCCTGACAGGCGACAGCTATTCCCGTGATGAAGCCCGTCGCGTGCAGACCGTGCGCATGGGTACCATCGAATCCCTGCGTCCGGTGAAAATCGAAGGCACCAAGACCCCGATCGGCGGCGGCGCTGGCGCCATCGTCGGTGGTGTCGCCGGTAGTGCCGTTGGTGGTGGCCGTGGCAGCATCGTCGCTGCCGTCATCGGTGCGGTCGCTGGTGGTTTGGCAGGTTCGGCCGCTGAAGAAGGCCTCACCCGTACCCAAGGTGTGGAAATCACCGTACGCGAGGACGACGGCAGCATGCGTGCTTATGTCCAGGCCGTGCAACAGAACGAAATCTTCCGCGTCGGTGATCGCGTGCGCATCATGACCGTCGACGGTACCAGCCGCGTCACCCACTGATCGTAGACGCGACACGAAAAACCCCGAACGGGCATGGCCGGTTCGGGTTTTTTTGTTGGGCGGCGCTAGCGCTATCGCCGGCAAGCCGGCTCTTACAGGCCGAGCATGTCCCGGGCCACTGCCTCGGCGATGCGAATGCCATCGACACCCGCCGACAGGATGCCCCCCGCGTAGCCGGCACCTTCGCCTGCCGGGAACAGCCCCTTTAGGTTCAGGCTCTGGTAATCCGCGCCACGCGTGATGCGCAATGGCGACGAGGTGCGGGTCTCGATACCGGTCAGCACTGCATCGTGCAGGTTGTACCCCTTGATCTGGCGGTCGAACGCGGGCAGGGCTTCGCGGATGGCCTCGATGGCGAAGTCTGGCAGGCTAGGGGCCAGATCGCCGAGGGTGACACCCGGCTTGTAGGATGGCTCGACGCTGCCCAGCGCAGTGGAAGGACGCCCTGCAACGAAGTCGCCCACCAGCTGTGCCGGGGCCTGGTAATTGCTGCCGCCCATCACGTAGGCATGGGCTTCCAGGCGTTCTTGCAACTCGATACCCGCCAGCGGGCCGCCCGGATAGTCGCGCTCCGGGTCAATGCCGACGACAATGCCGGAGTTGGCGTTGCGCTCGTTACGCGAGTACTGGCTCATGCCGTTGGTGACCACACGTCCCGGTTCGCTGGTCGCGGCAACCACGGTGCCGCCCGGGCACATGCAGAAGCTGTAGACCGAGCGACCGTTCTTGGCGTGGTGCACCAGCTTGTAGTCGGCTGCGCCCAGTTTCGGGTGGCCGGCGTACTTGCCCAGCCGCGCTTTGTCGATCAGCGTCTGCGGGTGCTCGATGCGGAAACCAATGGAGAATGGCTTGGCCTCCATGTACACGCCCTTGGCGTGCAGCATCCGGAAGGTGTCGCGGGCACTGTGTCCCAGTGCCAGCACCACATGCCGTGAGTGCAGCTGTTCGCCGTTTTCCAGCACCACACCTGTCAGTTGGCCATCCTCGATCAGCAGGTCGGTGACTTTCTGCTGGAAACGCACCTCGGCACCCAGGGCGATCATGTCCTGGCGCATCTGCTCGACCATGCCGGTCAGGCGGAAGGTACCGATGTGTGGCTTGTTGATGTAGAGGATCTCTTCCGGTGCGCCAGCCTTGACGAACTCTTCCAGCACCTTGCGGCCGTGGTGGTTCGGGTCCTTGATCTGGCTGTACAGCTTGCCGTCGGAGAAGGTGCCGGCGCCGCCTTCGCCGAACTGCACATTGGACTCTGGGTTGAGCACGCTTTTGCGCCACAGGCCCCAGGTGTCCTTGGTACGCTGACGTACTTCCTTGCCGCGTTCGAGGATGATCGGCTTGAAGCCCATCTGCGCCAGCAGCAGGCCGGCAAAGATACCGCACGGGCCGAAACCGACCACGATGGGGCGCTCCTGGAGGCCGGTCGGGGCCTGGCCGACGAACTTGTAGGTAACGTCGGGGGCTACGCCGATGTTGTGGTCGTCGGCGAACTTGCTGAGCAGTTCGGCTTCGTTGCTGGTTTCCAGGTCGATGGTGTAGATGAACAGCATTTCGCTGTTCTTCTTGCGCGCATCGTAGCTGCGTTTGAACAGGGTGAAACCGAGCAGTTGCTCGTCCTCGATGCCCAGGCGCTGGACGATGGCCTCGCGCAGGGCTTCGTCGGGGTGGTCCAGGGGCAGCTTAAGTTCGGTGATTCGTAGCATGGCAGGGTCCAGTATCCCGGCCATGGCGGCCGGCGGCTTTACACAAACCGCCAAGTATAAGCTGTTAGCCGCCCTGACTGGCAGGATAAAAGTGCCCGGCGATCAGTTGTCCCGTGCACCGCCATAGTAGCCGCAGCCTTTGAGGGTCTGGCCGTCGATGTGCAATTCGGCGCGCAAGTGCTGCACGGCGCCGGTGGCCGTATCGACGCAGCGCTGTGGGGCAACCCACAACTCGACGTGCTTGCCGTTGGCTTCGCTGGTCAGGGTCAGGCCGCCGCCGGGCACTTCCTCTTCAAGGAAAGGCAGTGGCAGTGGGTCCTGGCCGACACGGTTGAGCACCATGCCCTTGCCGCTGGCTTTGATGTCCCAGCCCGGCTCGTGGCCGCTGGCACGCAGGGTCAGTTGCTTGAAGTTGGGGTCTTCGCAGGCGCGGGTGGAACCTTCCAGGCGGTACAGTCGGCGTACTTCGAGTTGGCCGTCGTTGTTCGCCTGCTTGCTGCCGGTCAGGCGGCCACGCACATCGGCGAAGAGTTTGTCGTTGGCATCGTCGGCCAGGTTGGCGGCTTCCTGCAGGATACCGGTACCGCCGACGTCGCTGATCACGAAGCGACGGCTCTCACCGCAAGGCTTGAAGAACAACTGGCCGCCACCGGCGCTCAGCTCGCCCTGCATGCGTGTGGTACCGATGTTCGGGTCGCTTGGTTGATGGGCCATGAGCTGGCAGCCGGCGAACAAAGGCAGCAGGCTGGCAAGCAGCAGGGTGGGGGTTATGCGCATGGGGCTGGCTCCGGGAATCTTGCATCAAGAGCTGGCCACGGTACTCAGGCCAAGGGATGTGCACAAGGGGGCTGTGCGATCGCGCTAGCGCTTTAGCAGCCGGCTTGCCGGCGCAAGGCATGCCATGGCGGACTCATCCTATTAGACAGAAAAAAGGGCCCGAAGGCCCTTTCCCGAAGCGGACGTCGATCAGCCTCCAAGGTACGCGTCACGTACCTTAGGGTCGGTCAACAGCGCTTCGCCGGTCCCTTGCATCACGACCCGACCGTTTTCCAGGACGTAGGCTCGGTCAGCAATCTTCAGCGCCTGGTTGGCGTTCTGCTCCACCAGGAACACCGTCACGCCGTCACGGCGCAACTGCTCGATGATGTCGAAGATCTGTTGGATGATGATCGGTGCCAGGCCCAGCGACGGTTCGTCGAGCAGCAGCAACTTGGGCTTGCTCATCAGTGCGCGGCCGATGGCCAGCATCTGCTGCTCACCGCCGGACATGGTGCCGCCACGCTGGATGTAGCGCTCCTTCAGGCGAGGGAACAATTGCAAGACCTTGTCCAATTGCTCCTGATAATCGCCCTTGTTGGTGAAGAAACCGCCCATGGCCAGGTTTTCCTCGACGGTCAGGCGGGCGAACACGCGGCGGCCTTCAGGGACCACGGCGATGCTCTTGCGCATGATGTGCGAGGAGGGCTGCCCGACCAGCTCTTCACCCAGGTACTTGATGCTGCCGCTGTGGGCCTGGGGCGAACCGCACAGGGTCATCAGCAACGTCGACTTGCCGGCGCCGTTGGCACCGATCAGGGTGACGATCTCGCCTTGGTTGATTTCCACGTTGACGCTGTGCAGCGCCTGGATCTTGCCGTAGAAGGTGGAAACGTTTTCGAACTTCAGCATTTACGCTTCCCCCAGGTAGGCTTTGATCACGTCAGGGTTATCGCGGATCTCCTCCGGCGTACCGTGCGCCAGGGGCGTGCCCTGGTTGATCACCACGATATGGTCGGAGATGCTCATCACCAGCTTCATGTCATGCTCGATCAGCAACACGGTGACGTTGTGCGATTCCCGCAGGTAGGCGATCAACGCCTTCAGGTCCTCGGTTTCCTTTGGGTTCAGACCGGCCGCGGGTTCGTCGAGCATGATGATCCGGGGTTGGGTCATCATGCAGCGGGCGATTTCCAGGCGACGCTGCTGGCCGTAGGCGAGGGTTCCGGCGGTACGGTTGGCGAATTCGGTCAGGTTGACCTTTTCCAGCCAGTACTGGGCGCGCTCCATGGCCTCTTTTTCGCTGCGGCGGAAGCTCGGGGTCTTGAACAGGCCGGCGAAGAAGTTGGTGTTGAGGTGGCGGTGCTGGGCGATCAGCAGGTTTTCCAGGGCGGTCATTTCCTTGAACAGACGCACGTTCTGGAAGGTTCGCACCACGCCCTTGCGGGCGATCTGGTGGCCGGCCAGGCCTTGGATCGGCTGTCCATCGAGCAGGATGGTGCCGCCACTTGGCTTATAGAAACCGGTCAGGCAGTTGAACACGGTGGTCTTGCCGGCGCCGTTCGGGCCGATCAGCGCCACCACCTGTTTTTCCTTGACGGTCAGGCCCACGCCGTTGACCGCCAACAAGCCGCCGAAGCGCATGCTCAGGCCGCTGACTTGCAGAATTTCGCGGCTCATCGACGCAGCTCCATATGTGGACGTTGCATAGGCAGCAAGCCTTGCGGACGCCAGATCATCATCAACACCATCAGCGCACCGAACATCAGCATCCGGTATTCGCTGAACTCTCGCATCAGCTCGGGCAGCAGGATCATCACGATGGCCGCGAGGATCACGCCCAGTTGCGAGCCCATGCCGCCGAGCACGACGATGGCGAGGATGATCGCCGATTCGATGAAGGTGAACGACTCAGGCGTCACCAGGCCTTGGCGCGCGGCGAAGAAACTGCCGGCGAAACCTGCGAAGCAGGCGCCCAGGGTAAAGGCCGAGAGCTTGATCACGGTCGGGTTCAGACCCAGGGCACGGCAGGCGATCTCGTCTTCACGCAGCGCTTCCCAGGCACGACCGATCGGCATGCGCAGCAAGCGGTTGATGACGAACAGCGCCAGCAGGGCCAGCAGCAGGGCCACCAGGTACAGGAAGATGACCTTGTTGATCGAGTTGTATTCCAGCCCGAAGAACTCGTGGAAGGTCTGCATTCCTTCGGCGGCACGACGTTCGAAGGTCAGGCCGAAGAACTCCGGCTTGGGGATGTTGCTGATGCCATTCGGGCCGCCGGTCCAGTCGGTGAGGTTACGCAGGAACAGACGGATGATCTCGCCGAAGCCCAGGGTCACGATCGCCAGGTAGTCGCCGCGCAGGCGCAGCACCGGGAAGCCGAGCAGGAAGCCGAAGGTGGCGGCCATCAGGCCGGCGATCGGCAGGCACACCCAGAAGCTCCAGCCCAGGTAGTGCGAGAGCATGGCATAGCTGTATGCGCCAACCGCATAGAAGCCCACGTAGCCCAGGTCGAGCAGGCCTGCCAGACCGACCACGATGTTCAGGCCCAGGCCCAGCAACACGTAGATCAGGATCAGCGTGGCAATGTCGACCGCGCCGCGCGAGCCGAAGAACGGCCACACCAAGGCGGCGACGATCAGGCCCATGATCACGTAGCGCTGGGTCTTGGGCAGGGTCAGGTAGTTGCTGACCGCTGGCGGGATCAAGGCGCGATCCGAGCGACGGCCCATCACAGCATTCCACTGCTTGTCGAACAGCACGCGCAGGAACATCAGCACCGAACACACAGCGATGATGCCGATGGTGAACGAGCCTTGGCTGTGCACCACCAGGCTGATGCCGTCGATGCTCAGTTTCAGGCCAAGCACCGGGAAGGCCACGGCCCATACCAGCAAGGCGCTGAAGAACGCCTGTTTGAGATTTCTGTTCATACTTTTTCAACCTCCGGACGGCCCAGGATGCCGGTCGGCCGGAACAGCAGGACAAGAACCAAAAGGCCGAATGCAACCACGTCCTTGTACTGGTCGCCGAAGATGTCGGCGCCGAACGCTTCGGCCACGCCCAGCACCAGCCCGCCGAGCATGGCGCCCGGAATGCTGCCGATGCCACCCAGTACCGCCGCGGTGAAGGCCTTCAAGCCCACCAGGAAGCCGGCGTTGGGGTTGATAACCCCGTACTGCATGCTCAGCAGCACGGCCGCCACCGCCGCCAGTGCGGCGCCGATGACGAAGGTCAGGGCAATGATGTTGTTGGTGTTGATGCCCAGCAGGTTGGCCATCTTGATGTCCTCGGCGCAGGCGCGGCAGGCGCGGCCCAGGCGGGAGCGGGAGATGAACAGGGTCAGGCAGGTCATGGCCACCAGGGTGACCACGAACACCAGGATCTGCATGTAGGACACCAGGACTTCTTCCGCACCGCCTGGCCCGAAGGAGAAGCTTCCTGGGATCAGGTTAGGGATGGATTTGTCCTTGGAGTCCTGCGAGAGCAAGACAGTGTTCTGCAGGAAAATCGACATGCCGATGGCAGAAATCAGCGGGATCAGACGGTTGCTGTTCCGCAGCGGGCGGTAGGCGACCCGTTCGATGCTGTAGCCATAGGCACTGGTGACGAAGATCGTCGCGACGAAGGCGACGGTCATCAGGATCGGCAGGGAGTGGATACCCATCATGGCCAGACCCGCAAGCGCGATGAAGGCCACGTAGGAACCGATCATGTACACCTCGCCGTGGGCGAAGTTGATCATGCCAATGATGCCGTACACCATCGTGTAACCGATGGCGATCAAGGCATAGGTGCTGCCGATGGTCAATCCATTAACCAGTTGTTGGAAGAAATGGTAGATCTCAGGCATTACAGCGCTCCTAAAAACCTGATTTGCATTTCGCCGGCCGGGTGACAGCCAGGAAACCGCGGGTGACGGTTTTAAGATTTTCAGGTGAACCCGCTGCCGGATCGCGGCAATCAGGCCCATGAACCTCGTAAAACAAAGCCCACTGCTCGCACAGTGGGCTTCTACGGTCAGCTATTAGTCACGCAGTTACTGAGGGGAGACTTCGGTCTTCGGCTTGCCGAAGTGCCATTCGTAGACCACGAATTTGAAGTCTTTCAGGTCGCCTTTCTCGTCGAACGACAGGTCGCCGGTCGGGGTCTTGAAGGTGCCGTTGTGGATGGCAACAGCCACTTTGTCGGTGTCTTCGGACTTGGCCGCCTTGATGCCTTCGGCGATCAGCTCGACGGCCGAGTAGGCCGGGAACACGAACGGGCCGCTTGGGTCTTTGCCGTCGGCCTTGATAGCGTCGACGATGGCCTTGTTCGCCGGGTCGGCATCGAACGATTTCGGCAGGGTGACCAGCAGGCCTTCGGAGGCGTTCTGGGCGATCTGCGAGATCGAGTCATTACCCACGCCCTCTGGACCCATGAACTTGGCTTTCAGGCCTTTTTCCTGGGCTTGACGCAGGATCAGGCCGAGCTCTGGGTGGTAGCCGCCGTAGTAGACGAAGTCGACGTTGTTCTGCTTGAGCTTCTGGATGATCGAGGAGAAGTCCTTGTCACCGGCGTTCAGGCCTTCGAAGACGGCAACCTTGGTGCCTTTCTTCTCAAGGGTCTGCTTGACCGCGGTGGCGATGCCTTCACCGTACTGCTGCTTGTCGTGCAGTACCGCGACGACCTTCGGCTTGACGTGGTCGGCGATGTAGTTGCCGGCCGCCGGGCCCTGGGCACTGTCCAGACCGATGGTGCGGAAGATCAGCTTGTAGCCACGGGCGGTGATTTCCGGCGAAGTGGCGGCCGGGGTGATCATGATCACGCCTTCGTCTTCGTAGATGTCGGACGCAGGCTGGGTGGAGCTGGAGCACAGGTGGCCGATGACGAACTTGACGCCGTCGTTGACCACTTTGTTGGCGACCGCAACGGCCTGTTTAGGGTCGCACGCGTCGTCGTATTCCTTGGCTTCGAGCATCTTGCCATCCACGCCACCCTTGGCGTTGATGTCTTTGATGGCTTGTTTGGCGCCGATGAACTGCATATCGCCGTACTGAGTGACCGGACCGGTCTTGGGGCCAGCGATACCGATCTTGATGGTATCGGCGGCAAACGAATGGCTGGCAACCCCGGCCAGAACCATTGCGGCGAACAGCTTGGAAATCTTGATCATAGTGCTCCACTCATTCTGTTGTAATTCTTATAGTCCTGGCGGCCAGGGCTACAGACCGGGCGGGATTTGCGGTATGGCCACGCCATACTGCATGCCCACCTTCCCCCGGAACATGTCCCGGAACTGTACCGGTACAGTGTAGAGCGCCGTTCGAGCGCTTGAAAAGCGGGCGAATTGCGCCTGTCTCAGGGGTTGTCGCTTGATCGACAGAAAGATATAGAAAAGCGCCATCACTTTGCCTTTATCCCTGGCCCCACCCCACAACTTCGGGGCCAATCGACCAAATTACGTATTTGAAACCGGGTTTTTCTGCAAAAATAGCGGCCTTTTTTATTGGCCGATTGATGCGTGTACAAACCCATGACTGATCAAACAAGCACCCTCTATGCCAAATTGCTCGGCGAGACCGCGACCATCGAGTGGAAAGCCTTGGAGCGTTTTTGGGCCAAGGGTGACCTGATTTGGGTCGACCCCTCCCTGGACCTGATCGCCGTTGCCGAAGCGATGGCCGAGAATCGCAGCGAGATCTTCGCCAAGTGGCGTAGTGATGGCACTGTGGGGCCAGTCACCGCAGAGCAGGCGATGGACCTGCAAAGCCGCGATCCAGAGATCTGGGCGGTAGTGGTTTCGCCGTTCATCGTCATCCAGGTCAAGCAGGCTGAGTAGCTATGCGCTTTTTTGGTGCGTGAAAATGCGCAGCCGTGTCACAACGGTGCGCATTGACGCTCACGTAAGGTGGAAGTTGGTAACAGTGTCGTGTTGATTCGGCGGGGCGGTAACAGTTTACGGGATGCGTAATGTCCCACCGCCGACCAGCCGGCTCCTACCGGGTGCTGTAGGAGCCAGCACGACCGATGTCAGTAATCGACCCGGCCGGTGTGGCTGTTGAGCGAGATCACCCGGGTCTTGCCGATGCGGTGGCGGAAGATCTCGCGCAGGTACTTCACCGCCTTCTTCACGCATTCGCGCGACAGCCTAATGTCATTGATCGACACGAACCGGCTCTTGTCGTTGATCAATTCCCGGTATTTCTTCTCGTACATCGGCTTGATCGCATACCAGTTGGTATCGAGGATCTTCGCCGGGTTCTCGAACTCGTTCAGTAGGTCGTCGATGCGGTCTTCATCGAAGTGCTCGCTGGTGATGAACTCCAGGATGGCGTTGTCCAGGGTGTCGTCGAAACGGTACGGCGTGCGGGCGAAGCAGCGTTTGATGAACGCCACGATCAGGGTCAGGAAGTCATCCGACAGGCACGGGCTCTTGGCGATCAGTGTGGTCAGCGACAGGTTGGCCGAGGCGCCGATGACCAGCGCATAACGCTTGAGCGTGGTGTTGGGGAACAGGCTGTTGAGGTGGGTCTTGAGCCGATTCAGGTCCATGTACGACAGCTTGTAGTCCTTGGGCAGCGACAGGATCGACACCACCGACGAGCAGTTCTTGAAGAAGTGCAGGTCGTGCAGGGCCGCGGCGTCGTAGCCCGAAGCCTGGTATTGCTCCAAGGCTGCCCGGTAGCGACGCGACTCGATCGGCAACAGGCTGATGCCTTCGATTGCCTGGGTCTGCTTGTTGAAGTGCGGCAGGTCGATCGAGCGGAAGAACAGGTCGTCGATGTCCAGGCGCGGCGTTTCGCGCTCGAAGACCTTGAACTTGTCCGAACCCTGGACCGGAATTTCCGGCACCACCGATTCTGCGTAGGCAATGGCCACTGGGCCGGCCAGGCTCATGAACAGGTCGTTGGCGTCCAGGCGGATGGTTTCGCCGATGTCGATGCCGGCGCGACGGAAGTAGTTCTGGTCGTAGTCGGTAGTGACCGCCTGGGCCGTGAGGATGTTGAAGATTTGCTGGGAGATGTACTGGTTGGCGTGCTTCTCCATGGCGTTGACGTCGATGTTGTGGATCGTGCCGTCGTCGCTTTCTTCGGCGTAGCGCATGATGTCGTTCGAGATCAGCATCATTGCGTTCCAGGGGCGAATGCGGCCCATGACGCTGGCTTCGCTGCTGTCCTCGTTGTCGAAGTTGTACGAGAAGTCCCATTCTTCGGACAGGTATTTGCACAGCAGCCGGCCGGCGTTGATGTGCAGCGCTTCGGACATTTCGCTGCGGTGGTCCGAAATGTTTGGCAGCACGCAGATGCCGCTGGTGAAGATCGGCTCGAAGACGAACGAGTGTCCGCTCTTGCCGTCGTTCTCGTCCGCCTGCTTGGTGTCGAAGGTCTTGTTCATGTACGAATACTGCTGGGCCAGGCCGAACTCCGAGGCCATGCCTGAGCCGGTACCGCCGCCAGCGCTGAAGATGTAGAAGTACAGGCGCGACTGGTTGGCCTTGATGCCGCAGGAGTCGATCAGGTACGAGTGGATCAGTTTCCAGTCGGCGCTGGAAAAGCGCTGGGTGTCCTTGTTGAGGATGATCTTGGCCAGGTACTGGCCGAGGATTGGGGCATTACCGGCCCCCCCTGCGTGGACCTCGGACAGGTCCATGATCTTCATCTTGCTGTAGTCGCGCAGGAACTCGCCACGCTCGCCCTTGCGCGAGAAACGAATGCGCCCGGCGATGTCTTTGTCCAGGTCGCCCAGCATCACCAGCGGTTCGACCAGAAACACGGGTTTCGCGCCTTTGTTTTGCACCAGGCGCAGGTTCTGACGAATCCAGCGCGCCGGGCTGTAGCCCGATTCGCCCTTGTTACGGTCCTCGTTGTTGAATTCGTTGAGGAAGAAGGTGCGGGCGTTGTACACCAGTTCGGCAACATCAAGAGCAATGTTCGAGCCGCAGCGGCCCAGGCCGATCAGGCAGACCGAGGGAAACTGCTGTTCCAGACGCAGCTGGCTTTCGTCTTCGATGTGCAGGTTCTGCGGGAACACCAGGTCGCGCAGGCCGTCGAGGTTGTCGAGGATGCGCTGAATATCCTGCTCGGTGAAGTACAGGTACTGCTGTGCTGGCGCGCTGCGCACTGGCAGAGCTTCTCGAGCACCGCTGGCGGTCAGCGAAGTGGAGTGTGTCGTCGACTCGGGGACCGCATTGGCAGAAGTGTTCGTAGAAGTCATAGTGCGCCATTTACCTGAGGTGGTGGGCCCCTGGGTGGGCATGTCATCTAGCCATCACCAGGGTTTCGGCGACTGTAGCAGTGCGCCTTTTTCGGATGCGATAGGGGTTTGCCTTACAGCTTCTAAGGATTTTTTCTATCGCTCCGGCACTGCATCGTCCGATTGTCATGCTTCTTTAATCTTCTGCCAGGAGTCGTTCATGAGTACTGCACTGCCTTCGCTGGGATTCGCCGGAATTGGCCTGATGGGACTGCCAATGTGCCGGCGCCTGCTGGCTGCGGGTTACCCCCTGACCGTGTGGAATCGCAGCCCGGAGAAGTGTGCCGAGCTGGTTGCCGCCGGGGCGAAGCTGGCACATAGCCCAGCAGAACTGAGCCGTGGCAGCGACATGGTGCTGCTTTGCCTGGCCGATACGGCAGTGGTGCGTGAAGTGGTGTTCGGCGAGCAAGGCGTCGTTCACGGAGGGCGCAGCGGGCAATTGCTGATCGACTTCTCCAGTCTTGAACCGACGGCCACTCGCGAAATGGCTGCTGAAGTGGCCGCCCTGTGTGGCATGGCCTGGCTGGATGCGCCGGTATCGGGGGGGACGCCTGGCGCGGAAGCGGGGACCCTGGCGATCATGGTCGGCGGGGAGCCGAGTGATCTTGAGCGCGCTCGACCCATTCTGCTGACCCTGGGCCAGCGAGTCACGCACATGGGGGCAGTGGGAGCGGGGCAGGTGACCAAGGCCTGCAATCAGATGATCGTGGCGTGCAATGCCTTGGTGATTGCCGAAGTGGTGGCATTGGCGGAGCGGTCAGGGGTTGACGCGACCTTGATCGCCGAAGCGCTGGCAGGGGGCTTCGCCGACTCCAAGCCCCTGCAGATCCTGGCGCCGCAAATGGCCGAAAGCCGCTTCGAACCGATCAAGTGGCATGTGCGCACGCTGCTCAAGGACCTCGATGGCGCCGTCAAGTTTTCCCGCGAGCAGGGCTCGGCAACACCCGTTACCGCCCTCGCCGCGCAACTGATGCGCTTGCACGGTAGCCAAGGGAATCTGCAAAAAGATCCGGCGACCCTGGTAGAACTGTATCGTAACAAGGAGTGAGGCGGCTTTCCTGGCGGTCGAGCCGCTCCAGGATCGGCCGCAGGTCCGCCAGCGGCACTGGTCGGCTCAGCAGGTACCCTTGCAGGTAGTCGCAGCCGTGGGTGGCGAGGAATTCGTGTTGTTCGATGGTCTCGACACCCTCGCAGACCACCTGCAGGTGGAGGGTGTGGGCCATGACGATGATCGCCTGGACGATTTCCCGGTCCTTCTGGTTGCCGGGCACGTCCTGGAGAAAACTGCGGTCGATCTTCAGCACATCCAGCGGCAAGCGCTTGAGGTAAGCCAGCGACGAATAGCCGGTGCCGAAGTCATCGATCGACAGGGCAACGCCCTGGGCGCGGATACGCTTGAAAAGCCCTGCAGTGCGCTGGACATCACCCATCAGGGCATTTTCGGTTACCTCGAGTTCCAGTTGGCGCGGCGCAAGCCCAGCTTCCAGCAAGGCCATTTCTACCTCATTGGCCAGCTCTTCGCGGCCTAGGGTCACGGCCGAACAGTTCACCGTAACCTTCAGGCTGGTGTAGCCGTGGCGGTTGAGCTGGGCCAGGTCCTTGCAGGCGTGGTGCAGCACCCACAGGTCAAGGTCGACGATCAGCCCGTTGGCTTCGGCGATGCCGATGAAACGATCGGGGCTTAGCAGGCCGTGTTGCGGGTGTTGCCAGCGTACCAGCGCTTCGAGTTTGGCCACCTGGCCCGTGCGCAGGTCGAAGATGGGCTGGTAATGCACGCACAGTCCGCACTCCTCGAGCAGGGCGATGCGCAGTTCCTCTTCCAGTTGCAGTTCAAGGGTCGCCCGGTTCTTCAGTCCGCTGTTGAAGAAGTGCAGGCTATTGCGTCCGCAGCCCTTGGATTGATAAAGGGCCAGGTCGGCATGCTTGAGCAGTTCTTCAGCGGTTTGGCCATCTTCCGGGAATATGCTGATGCCAATACTGGTGGTCATCACCATGCGCCGGCCGCCCAGGTCGATGGGGTCTTTCATGCGTTGCATGATGCGTTGGGCCAGGTGGCGAGCCTCATCGGGGTTGTTCAGGCTGGTGACCACGCAGAACTCGTCGCCCCCCAGCCGTGCCACCAGGTCCTGACTGCGGGTGGCGGCCTTGATATGGTCGGCGATGACCTTCAGTAGCTCATCGCCCGCATCGTGACCAAGGCTGTCATTGATGCGCTTGAAATGGTCGATGTCGAGGAACATCACCGCCAGGCGACTCTGGCGGTCCTGATGCTCGGCCAGGCGTTCGGCGAACACTTCGTTGAAACCTCGGCGGTTGACCAGATTGGTCAAGGCATCGTAGTGAGCGGCTTGCTGCAGGGAGGCGCGGGCCTGATCGAGCTGGTTGAGCAGGACGCTGTAGCGGCGCAGGTCGTGTTCCTGACGTTGCAGCTTCTTGTCGGCCAGCGCGGCGCTGATGCTGCTGCCACTGATCAGCAAGGTGATCACGGCGATGGTCAGGCCCAGTTGCAGGCTGTTATCACCCGAAGGCAAGCTCAAGGCCGTGTCGGCTGGTATGACCAAGGTCATCGCGGCCATGGCGGTGAAATGCGTGGCGACGATACCGCCCGCCATGACCAGGCTGGCGCCGTATTTCATGGCCAAATGCCAAGTGCCGCTACCGTTGCGGAAGTACCGCGCCAGCAGCAGGGCGGTGAGGCTGGTGAGAAAGGCGATGGCGGTACAGGCCAGCAACAGGTCGGTACGGTAATACTGCTGGGCGCCGGTCTGCAGCGCAGCCATGCCGACGAAGTGCATGAGGATGATGCCCGCGCCAATGAGCAGGGCGCTTTGCAAATAGTTGTGCGCAAGCATTTGTACACGGTTGAGGCTGTACATCGCCAGCCAGGCAACCACCAATGCAATCAAGAGCGAAAGGCCGGTAAGAGAGACGTCATAGTGGACTTCCAGCGGTGCCTGGAAGGCGAGCATGCTGATGAAGTGCATGGCCCAGATACCGCCAGCCAGGCAGAAGGCGCCAAGTGCCCGCCATTGTCGTTGGGCTTTGGCATTTTCGCAGTGACATTGGCGTTCTGCCATGTCCAGGGTGGCGAAACACCCGGCACAGGCCACGGCATAAGCGAGCAGGATCAGTAGCGGCTCATGCCGGCAGTCAATGACAATCTGCCCGTTGATAGGAAGCTCGGAGAACAATTGCAGTCCCAGCCATTCCATAGCATGCCTCTTCGTCGAGTTTTCACTCGTCTCCAAAATGCGGGGTGGAGACTGACCAGAGGAAAGTATAGGAACAGCTATTCAGGCCTTCATGACTAATGGCACTTTGAAAGCAATGATTTCGGCATCGGGCTGATAGCGGAGGGATATAACGACTTCGCGAACGAAAACTTGCGGGACTTACCCATGTGGTAGCGGATCGCTGTGGGAGCGGTCTTGCGTCGCGATAGGGCCGCATCGCGGCCCCCCAGGCTTCCCGCGCAGCGGAGCGCGGCCCGTCTCGACTGCAAGAGGCTCCCACAGAGCCGGCGGATAATCAGCCTGCGACCAGCACTCGAATCGCCTCCAGTCGCAAGGCTGCCTTATCCAGCATTGCCAAGCCTTCTTCACGCTGCTTGCGCAGGGCGTCGATTTCGCTGTCACGCACGCTTGGATTGACGGCCTTGAGCGCGGTCAGACGCGCCAGCTCTTCATCCGCCTCGGCGGCCAGTCGGCGCTGGGCCTCGGCCACGCGCTCGATGTGGGTCGGCATGACCTTGGCTTCGCCACCGCTGATCCGTTTGGCCAGCACGTCGCGCTGGGCCTGGACGAACTTGTTGGCGCTGGCGCGAGGTACGCTTTCGAGTTGGTCGTTGAGGGTTTCGAAGGCGACGCGCGCCGCCAGGTCATTACCGTTGGCGTCCAGCAGGCAGCGCAGTGCAGCAGGTGGCAGGTAGCGGCCCAACTGCAGGCTGCGCGGTGCCACCACTTCGCTCACGAACAGCAATTCCAGCAGCACCGTGCCGGGCTTGAGCGCCTTGTTCTTGATCAGGGCTACGGCGGTGTTGCCCATCGAGCCGGACAGCACCAGGTCCATGCCGCCTTGCACCATCGGATGTTCCCAGGTCAGGAACTGCATGTCTTCGCGCGACAGCGCCTGGGTGCGGTCGTAGGTGATGGTCACGCCTTCGTCGTCTCCGAGCGGGAAGCTGGCATCGAGCATCTTCTCGCTTGGCTTGAGGATCAGCGCGTTCTCGGAGTGGTCTTCGCTGTCGATACCGAAGGCGTCGAACAGGGTTTCCATATAGATAGGCAGGGCGAACTGGTCGTCCTGCTCGAGAATCGCCTCGACCAGCGCCTGGCCTTCGCCAGCACCGCCGGAGTTGAGTTCCAGCAAGCGGTCGCGGCCGCTGTGCAGTTCGGCTTCCAGACGCTCGCGCTCGGCGCGGGCTTCGGCCACCAGCCCATCCCATGCCTTGGCGTCGCCACCTTCGAGCATCGGCAGCAGGCGTGGGCCAAACTGGTGTTGCAGGGCGTTGCCGGTTGGGCAGGTGTTGAGGAAGGCGTTGAGGCCCTGGTGGTACCACTGGAACAGACGCTCCTGCGGGCTGTCCTGCAGGTAGGGAATGTGCAGCTCGATGGTGTGTTTCTGACCGATTCGGTCGAGGCGGCCGATCCGCTGTTCGAGCAGGTCCGGGTGGGCCGGCAGGTCGAACATCACCAGGTGATGGGCGAACTGGAAGTTGCGGCCCTCACTGCCGATTTCGGAGCAGATCAGCACCTGGGCGCCGAACTCCTCGTCGGCGAAGTAGGCCGCGGCGCGGTCGCGCTCGAGGATACTCAGGCCTTCATGGAACACCGTGGCTGGAATGCCGGAGCGCACGCGCAGGGCGTCTTCCAGGTCCATGGCAGTCTCGGCGTGGGCGCAAATCACCAGCACCTTGGTGCGTTTGAGCATCTTCAGGGTGTCGATCAGCCAGTCGACCCGTGGGTCGAAACGCCACCAGCGTTCGTCATCGCTGACCTCGCCCTGGGCCTGGAAGGCCACTTCCGGGTAAAGCTCCGCGTGCTCGCCAGCGGGCAAATCGCGGTACTGCTCCGGATTGGCCAGCGGGTAGGGGTGCAATTGGCGCTCGGGAAAGCCCTGGATCGCCGCCCGGGTGTTACGGAACAGCACGCGGCCGGTACCGTGACGGTCCAGCAGCTCACGGATCAGGCGCGCGCTGGCCTCGGTGTCGCCATCGCTCACGGCTGCCAGCAGGGCTTCGCCCTCGGCACCGAGGAAGTTGAGGATGGTGGCGTGGGCCTTGGGTGACAGGCGACCTTCGTCAAGCAGCTCCTGGACAGCCTCGGCAACCGGGCGATAGTGCTCGCTTTCGGCGCGGAAGGCGGCCAGGTCGTGGAAGCGGTTCGGGTCCAGCAGGCGCAGGCGGGCGAAGTGGCTGTCCTGACCGAGCTGTTCAGGCGTCGCGGTGAGCAACAGCACGCCCGGGATCACCTGGGCGAGCTGTTCCACCAGGCCGTATTCGGCGCTGACCTGGTCTTCGTGCCACACCAGGTGGTGCGCTTCGTCGACCACCATCAGGTCCCAGCCGGCAGCGAACAGGGCATCCTGGGCCTTTTCGTCGTCCACCAGCCATTCCAGCGCGACCAGCGCCAGCTGGGCATCTTCGAATGGGTTGCTGGCATCGCTTTCGATGAAGCGTTCGGCATCGAACAGGGCGACTTGCAGGTTGAAGCGCCGACGCATTTCCACCAGCCACTGGTGCTGAAGGTTTTCCGGGACCAGGATCAGCACTCGGCTGGCACGCCCGGACAGCAACTGGCGATGGATCACCAGGCCAGCCTCGATGGTCTTGCCCAGGCCGACTTCGTCGGCCAGCAGAACACGAGGCGCGCTACGGTCTGCCACTTCGCGGGCAATATGCAGCTGGTGGGCGATGGGTTGCGCACGGCAACCGCCCAGGCCCCATAGCGAGGACAGCATCTGCTTGCTGGTGTGCTGCAGGGTGTTGTAGCGCAGGGAGAACCACGACAGTGGGTCGATCTGGCCGGCGAACAGGCGGTCACTGGCCAGACGGAACTGAATGAAGTTCGACAGCTGGGTTTCCGGCAGGGTGCGCGGCTGATTGTTGCCATCCAGGCCGTGGTAGACCATCAGGCCATCGGCATCCTCGACTTCGCGTACGGTCAGCTTCCAACCTTCGAAGTGTGTGATTTGGTCACCGGGCGAGAAGCGCACACGGGTCAGCGGCGCATTGCGCAGGGAATACTGACGTGTGTCGCCAGTGGCCGGGTAGAGCACGGTCAACAGGCGGCCATCCTGCGCCAGGATGGTACCCAGGCCGAGCTCGGCTTCGCTGTCACTGATCCAGCGTTGCCCCGGTTGATACTGCTGCGCCATACTGCCTGAACTCCCGCGTTGAAAAGCCGGCTATGTTAACGGATAGGCCGGTCAGACCAAAGAGTGAAGACCAAGAGTCTAGCTGTTTCATCGACGAACACCGTCCTGCCGACGAGGGTCCGAACCGATATGCCTGTGAAGCACCCCTGGTTGAGCGCCTCAATGGCCATCAGTAGCGTTTTGCTGCTGGCCGCCTGTGAACAGAAGAATTTCGAGACCCTGCCTGCGATCCCGGTCGATCAGCTCGAGGTGCTAGGGGTGCAGACGCCGATCAAGAGCGTCCACTTCCGTGACCGCGATGGCGAGGGCCTGTTGGTACTGAGCCGCGTCGATGGCCAGGCCACCGACCCTGACACCGAGCAGGAAGTGGACAAGGTGCAGCTCAAGGCCACCCTGTATGGGCGTGCCGCAGAGCGCGACGCATTCAAGCCGCGCTGGCAGATCGAACAGGAGACCAGTTGCCCGGGGCTGGACCTGGATGTGGACTTCTACACCGATGTCAGTGACGTCAGCGACTTGAACAAGGACGGTGTCGCCGAGGTCACAGTGGCAAGCCATGCCTTCTGCGGCGGTGGCATCGATCCGCACGATATCTCCATCGAGCTACGTGAGGGGCAGGCAAGCTACACGATTACCGGGCAGTCGCTGATCACGCCCGCGGGCGAGGAGCCGATCGGTGGCGAGCGCGACGACAGTGCATCGCTGAAGAACGCGCCCCAGGTCCTGCGTGAGCACATGGATGCGGTCTGGCAGCAGGTTTACAAGCGCCCCTGGAGCGAAACCAGCCCGCCGGTCGATGACGACCCCGAGGACGACACCGAGTAAGCGTCGTCCTCATCGGCGGCCACTGACCGTGACACACCACAGGTTTATACCCACCAGGATTCAAGGCGGATTCTGGCCGGCCGATACAGTGGCTACAGGAGAACTCCCATGCTGCCGCCGCTCATCCCGCTCAGTGCTGTCCCGGTCACCTCGCAACTGGACCCGGTCAAACCGACGCCCGACATCAAGCCGGTGGTGCCCGCGCAGCCATCCTCCAGCGAAAGCGCCATCGACCTCAAGCAGCACCGTGATCCCGAGGAGCAGGCCGTGCTGTTGCGCGACGAGCAGCGGCGTCAGCAGCGTCGCAAGAAGGGCGATGATGAGCGCTACACTGCGCTGCCTGGTGACGAGGTGAATGCAGACAACACCGTGCCGGTCGCGCCACTGATGGGCGAACAGCCGCGCCAAGGGCTGCTGGTGGACATCGAAGTCTGACCAGGGACTGGTCATGACCGGCTCCTGGCTTCATCATGCAAGACTCTGCTGACCGTCGAGCCCACCCATGAGCCAAGACAACCTCATCGACTTCGATGCTGAACGCGCCAAGCGCATTCACGACCTCAAGGAAAAGCGCCTGAACGAAGTGCGTCAGGCCTTCGAGCAAGCCATGCCGCTGGCTGGCGCGAAGAAAAAGAAGCCCAAGGGCAAGCCCAAGAAGCGCTGAAACTTGACGCAGGTCAACCCTGTACCCGCCTCGCGTGCCCGCTCCAGGGCACCATTGACACCGATCAATTATTCACTCCCCTCGATTAGATACCTTGCACCCATCGGACAACGGCAAACGAATGGGAGGCCGACATGTTCTTCGACAATGTGGTCATCGCTGGCGTGGTAACAGTCGGGTTGATGTTTGCATTCTTTGCCGGTCTAGGACTTTTCATCTGGAAGGATTCGAACAAGCGCAAGCCGCGCTGACCTTCCAGATTCACGTGCACGCAAGGCATTTAGGGCGACTTCGGTCGCCCATTTTTTTGCCCGCGATTTGCTAAATCCAGGCCAGGTATCGCCTGACTTGAATAGATTGATAGCTAGCTAATTAATCGGCTCCGCATTATCCTTCTCCGTGTTGTCTATCTTTTCTGTAACCAGCCCCGCAAGGTCCGATTCGTGCCCATCACTTTCCAGGCCCTGTTCGCTCCCAGCAGCCTCGCCATCAAGTTCGCCATCAAGACCGTGCTCGGCGGTGGTCTGGCGCTCTGGCTGGCCATGCGCTGGGGGTTGGAGCAGCCGTCTTGGGCGTTGATGACCGCGTTCATCGTGGCTCAACCGCTATCGGGGATGGTGGTGCAGAAAGGCCTGGCTCGATTGGCCGGGACCTTGGTCGGTACCATCATGTCGGTGGTGTTCATGGCGTTGTTCGCCCAGACACCCTGGTTGTTCCTGATCACCTTGGCACTGTGGCTGGCGTTGTGCACAGCGGCCTCGACCCAGCTGCGCAGCGCCTGGGCCTATGCCTTCGTTCTGGCTGGCTACACGGTGGCGATCATTGCCCTGCCGGCAGTCAATCACCCGCTGCAGGTGTTCGACCAGGCCGTGGCCCGCTGCACCGAAATCTGCCTGGGGATCTGCTGCGCTACCGCCACCAGCGCGTTGCTCTGGCCAATGCGGGTCGAGCAGCAACTGAGCGGCCAGGCGCGTCAGGCCTGGCAGACCGGGCTGCAAGCGGCCGCCGCCATGCTCGGCGGGGAGGACGAAGCGCGTAAAGGATTGCTGGAGATTCTTGGACGCATCGTGGCCATCGATTCCCAGCGTGAACACGCCTGGTTCGAAGGTAATCGTGGGCGGCAGCGCGCCAGCGCCATCCGCGGGCTTAGCCAGAAACTGATGGTGCTGTTGCGCATCTCGCGCTCGGTGCGTCGGCAATGGCGCCAGCTCGATGAGCAGGAAGCCGGTCATATCGCGCCCTGGCTGGAGGAGGTGCGGGCGCTGCTGATCCAGCCTGACAAGCCAAGCTTGCTGGTTTTGCGCCAGCGTATCTGGGATGCGGCCCACGATGAACATATCAGCTCGGCCGAACACTATTGTCTGGCGCGCATGACGCTGTTGATCGACGTTGCCATGGCCGCGACCCAGGCGGTGGAGGATGTCGAGGCCGGCAGGGCGCCGAAGGATGCCGCGCCGGGCCTTGCCGTGCACCGTGACCTGCCGCTGGCCCTGCTGTTCGGCGCCCGCAGTGCGTTGGCGTTTCTGGTCATGAGCAGTTTCTGGCTGGCTACCGCCTGGCCGTCGGCGCCAGGCGGCCTGGTGTTGACTTGCGTTGTCTGCAGCCTGTTTGCCAGCCGTGAGAATGGCGCACAGATAGGCCTGAGCTTCCTGCGTGGGATCTTGCTGGCGTTTCCGGTGGCATTTCTGGTCGGAGAAATTCTCCTGCCCCAATGGAGCAGCTTCGCCATGCTTTGCCTGGGCATGGGCGTGCCGTTGTTCTTCGGCGCTCTGTGCATGGCCAACCCTCGCACGGCGGGTACGGCCACGTCCTATTGCCTGCACTTCATCGTCTTGGTGTCGCCGCTCAATACCATGAAATTCGATGTGGCGAACATGCTCAACAGCGCGCAGGCCATGTTGATCGGGGTCGGAGCGGCCGTGCTGGCGTTCCGTCTGGTGGTGTTGCGCCACCCAGCCTGGCTTGGCCGACGCCTGCGGGCCGCGACCCAGAGCGACCTGGTGCGCCTGACCCGACGTGATTTGCGGGGTGCCGACAGCTGGTTCGGCGGACGGATGGCCGACCGCCTGATGAAGCTTGCCCATCACGCCAGCGAACTCCCCGAGGCTGAGCGCAAACGATGGGACGATGGCCTGCATGGCCTGGATATCGGTGATGAACTCGTTCACCTGCGCATGTGCCTGGCGGTGGCGAACGTGCCGATTGGCAGCTTCGAGCGCGAATACCTGCAGCAAGTGGAGCACGTGTTGGCCAATGGGCCGGCAGCCGGGCGTGGGGAGCAGCTGGATGCTGCCAGCGAGCGCTTCATCGAGGTCTTGCGTCGTCAGCCACCCAGCGATCCGCTGCGATTGGCCGAAGGTGCGGTGCTGCAATTGCAGAAAAGCTGGCGTAAATGGTGTCGCTGGCAGGAGGAAGCCCATGGGTTTGCGTGAGTGGGCGGTGGGCGGCGTGCTGCTCAGCCCTTTTCTGATCTACGTCTTGATGGCATTGGTGGTGACTGGCGTATTGCGTCTGGTGGTCCAGGCCACGCCCCTGGGGCGCTGGATCTGGCACGAAGCGTTGTTCGACGCGGCGTTGTTCGTCTGCGTGCTGTACCTGGTGGTGCGTTCGTTGGGACCTTTGTAAGGAGTTGAGTCGATGCGTACAGTCGTACGTACCTTGGTGACCCTCTGCGTGGTGGCACTTGCCGTGCTCGCAGGTTTCAAGCTTTGGCAGTACTACATGCTCACCCCCTGGACCCGTGACGCGCGCGTGCGTGCGGATGTGGTGGTGATCGCCCCCGACGTCTCCGGTTGGGTCCGCGGGCTGAACGTTCATGACAACCAGCAGGTCAAGGCCGGTGATTTGCTCATGAGCATCGACCGCGAGCGCTTCGAGGCTGCGGTGGAGCAAGCCAGCGCCGTGGCCGAGACCCGTCGTCAACAGGTTCGCCTGCGTGAGCGCGAAGCGGCGCGGCGCACGGCGCTGGGGCCGGACGCGATCAGCGCGGAGCTACGCGAGAATGCCCAGATCAACGCCGCCATCGCGCGTGGCGAGTTGCGCGAGGCAGAAGCCCAGTTGCAGGTCGCCAAGATCAACCTGGCCCGCAGCGAGGTGCGGGCGCCTCGAAGTGGGCATATCACCAACCTGCGCCTGGCCGAAGGCAACTATGTGAATACTGGGCAAGCGGTGATGGCCCTGGTCGACGATTCGACGTTCTACATCCAGGCCTATTTCGAGGAGACCAAGCTGCCAAGCATCCGCGAGGGCGATACCGTGAAGGTCTGGCTGATGGGCGCGGGCGAGGCGATGCAGGGGCATGTACAAAGCATCGGCCGGGGGATTACCGACAGCAACAGCAACCCGGACAGCCAGCTGTTGCCGGAGGTAGAGCCGACGTTCAACTGGGTGCGGCTGGCCCAGCGGATTCCCGTGCGTATCCGACTCGACGAGATTCCCGAGGGCGTGCACCTGAGTGCAGGGATGACTGCCAGCGTGCAAGTGCACGACGACCCGCAACCGTGAGGGCCGCAAAGCGGCCCCGGCAGACCTTCAGAGGAACATACCGCCCGAGACCTCCAGCCGTTGCCCGGTGATCCAGCCATTGCCCTCCGCGAGCAGCAGGGCAATCGCCGCGCCGATGTCGTCGGGCAAGCCGACCCGTCCCAGCGCTGTATTGCTGGCAATGAAGTCATTGACCTGGCGGTTGTCGCGCACCACACCGCCGCCAAAATCGGTCTCGATCGCGCCGGGGGCAAGGATGTTGACCCGGATACCCCGCGCGCCTAGTTCCTTGGCCTGATACCGCGTCAACACCTCCATCGCACCTTTCATCGCGGCATAGGCGGCGTAGCCTGGCAGTACGAAGCGCGCCAAGCCGGATGAAATGTTGACGATGCGGCCACCGTCGGCCAGCACAGGCAGCAGCTGCTGGGTGAGGAAGAACGGTCCCTTGAGCTGGATGTTCAGCAACTGGTCGAACTGTGCTTCGGTGGTTTGCGCGAACGGCACGTTCAGGCCGATTCCGGCGTTGTTCACCAGAAAATCCAACTTCTCGCGCGCGAATCGCTCCCGCAGTGTGGTGCTCAGGCGTTCGGCGAAGGCCTTGAAACTGCTGCTGTCGCTGACGTCGAGTTGCAGCATGGCAGCCTTGACTCCTGTCTGCTCCAGGGCGCTGGCCACTGCTTGGGCGTCGTCCACCTTGCTGTGGTAGGTGCCGATGATATCGATGCCACGTGCGGCCAGATGTTCGGCTGTGTTCCTGCCCAAGCCGCGGCTGGCACCTGTGATCAGGGCAATCTTGCGGGTCATGTCGATTTCCTCATGGGATGGCGATGAGGAAAGGTTATTGGTCGTCCTTGTGCTGTTAAATCCCGCGAAACCGGAAATACTGTTCGGCATGTCCGAATAATCAGAGGGTCCGTATGAACAAGCTGGCGTTACTGCGCACTTTCGTCCGGGTGACCGAGGTCAACAGTTTTACGCTGGCCGCCGAAAGTCTGGGTCTGCCGCGCTCGACGGTTTCCGAGCAGATCAGGGCCCTTGAGCGGTTGCTCGGCACCCGGCTGTTCAACCGCACAACCCGACGGATGCAGGCCACGCAGGATGGTGCGCTGCTTTATGCGCGCAGCAAGGACTTGCTGTCGGGCATGGATGAGATCGAGAGCCTGTTCCGTGCCGATGACGCCGAGTTGGCTGGGCGCCTGCGCGTCGATTTGCCGACCATGATGGCCAGACGGGTGATCATTCCGGCATTGCCGGCGTTTCTGGCGCGTTTTCCGCGGCTGGAGGTGGAAATCAGCTGCACCGACCGGCAAGTCGATTTGCTGCGAGAGGGGTTCGATTGCGTGATGCGTATCGGCGCCTTGAGCGACCTGGATGTGGTGGCGCGGGCGATCGGCCAATTGAGCATGTGCAATTGCGCGAGCCCTGACTACTTGGCCCGCCACGGCGTGCCGAGCCGCCTCGAAGACTTGGCCGGACATCAGTTGGTGCATTATGTCCGAAACCTCGGTGCGCGCAGTCCAGGGTTTGAGTACGAGCGGGACGGCGAACTGCATTACCAAGCCATGGCCGGCGTGGTCACGGTCAACAATGCTGAAGCCTATTCGGCCGCCTGCCTGGCCGGCCTGGGGTTGATCCAGGTCCCCGCGGTTGGGGTTTCCGAGCATCTGGCGCAGGGCAATCTGGTGACAGTGCTTCACCCTTGGCAGGCACGCGCCATGCCGGTGTCACTGTTGTACGCCCGGCAACAACATGTACCGCGTCGGGTCCAGGCGTTCATGAACTGGCTGACGGTGCTGTTGGCGTCGCAGGTCGACCCTTCGCGAAACTGAAATTTCTTGGCAAATGCCTAGCCAGTTACGCTAGGCTGGCCGCTGCGCGTTGCCCGTCAGAGGCAACCGTTCCCCGCCAGGCGTGCGCTACTTCCCATTATTTTGCGAGGTTACGACATGGCCATTTCCTCCCAGGACATCTGCAACGCCGCCGACCAGCTCAAAGGGTTCGTGGGTTTCCACGGCAAGCGCGGGGTTCATATCGTGCGTTTTTCCGAAGACTCGTTCGGCATGGATGTGGCCGACGACAGCATCACGCCATGCAGCGAATTCGTCTGGCGGCCCGAGCCGGGACAGCGCATGGCGTTGTGCCGGACGCGGCTTGCCCTGTTGCTCGCGCAACACGTGGATGACCGCTTGAATATCGGCGAGCCATTGCGCATTTACCTGCGGCGTAGCGACCTGCCGGAAATCCTGGCCGAGCGCCGTTTGCGCTAACACGCTCAGGAGGCATCGAGCGAGCGGCCGGGCGCTTGCTGCAGCAACGCCTCGAACCCTGCCTTGTCCAGCGGCCGGCTGAGGAAAAAGCCTTGCACCTCGTGGCAGCGGTCGTTCTCCAGGGCCTTGAGCTGTTGGGCGGTTTCAACGCCCTCGGCAGTGACTGTCAGCCCCATGGCTTGCCCCAGGTTGATGATTGCCTGGACCACCGCACGATCGCTGGCGCTGGGGTTGTTCAGGCCTGCGATGAAGCGCTTGTCGATCTTGATGCTGTCGAATGGATAGGTGCGCAGGTAACCCAACGAGGAGTAACCGGTTCCAAAGTCGTCCATGTTCAGGCGCACGCCCAGTTCCTTGAGCGCCTGCAGGGTGGCCAGGGCGCCCTCGATATCATTGAGCATCACGTTTTCGGTGATCTCCAGCTCCAGGCGCTGAGCCGGGAAGCCAGTCTCCAGCAGGATCTGGCGCACATCGGCCACCACATTGCTGCGCAAGAACTGTGCGGGCGACAGGTTGACGGAGATCAGCAGGTTGTCCGGCCAGCTGTAGGCGGTATTGCAGGCCTCGCGCAGTACCCACCGGCCAAGGGCGTTTATCAGGTCGCTTTGTTCGGCCAACGGGATGAAGGTATCGGGACCCAGCAGCCCCTCCTGAGGATGCTGCCAGCGCACCAGCGCTTCGACCGAGACGATGCGCAGGTCGTCGAGGTTGTAGCGTGGTTGGTAGTACAGCAGCAGCTCGTCGTTGCGCAGGGCTCGACGCAGATCGTTTTCGAGCTGGCGACGGTACTGGATCTGCTGGTTCATTTCCGGGGCGAAATAGCGCCAGGTGCTCTTGCCTTCTGCCTTGGCCTGATACAGCGCAATATCCGCACAGCGGATCAGTTCACCGGCATCACAGCCTTGCGTGCGGGTCTGGGCGATGCCCATGCTGACGCCGATATGCACGGGCTGTTCTTCGAACAGGATCGGCTGCTTGAGCAGTTCGACCAGGCGCGCGCATAGCCGGTCGACTTCATTGCGGTTGTCGATGCCATCCAGCACCACGACGAACTCGTCGCCGCCCAGTCGGGCCACCAGGTCCACATCACGAGTGGTATCACGCAGGCGGGTGGCCACCTCTTGCAGCACCGCGTCACCCGCCGCGTGGCCGAGGGAATCATTGATCGGCTTGAAATTGTCCAGGTCCAGCAACAGCAAGGTCAGCGAACAGGCATCGCCTCCTTGCAGCAACGCCTGTTCAAGGTGCCGGGACAGCTTGTTGCGATTGGCCAGCCCGGTCAGCGGGTCGTGCAAGGACAAATGCTGGATGCGCGCATGGGCCGCGACCTCGTCGGTGATGTCGCTGGCGGTACCGCGAAATCCGAAGGGTTTGCCATCGTAGATGATCGCCCTTGCCGAGATCCGGCAGTAGCGGTTCTGTCCGGTACTGTCGCGGTAGGCACAGCGCAGGTTGGCCAGTTGCTGTGGGTCGGCCTCGGCCTGGGCATCGAGCCAGGTCGACAGGGGCGTGGTATCGCAGGCCAGCAGCAGGTTGATAGGTTGCCCCAACCAGCTGTCGACCGGGTAGCCTGTGACGCTGACGAAGCGCTGGGACAGATACGTCAGGCGCTGCTGGCGGTCGGTTTCCCAGATCCAGTCGGAAGCGGCTTCGGCCACGGCCCTGAAACGCTGTTCGCTGGCCTCGAGGGCGCGATTGCTCTGTTGCAGGCGCTCAAGACTCAGGTCGATGGCGCGGGCGCTGCGCAGGGCATGGCGGAACAGATACAGCATTACCAGGCTCAATACCAGTAGCGCGCACAGCAGCGGGGGCAGTACCGCCCAGAGCAATTGGCGCCCTGGCGATGGGCTGTCCCAGGCCAGGTGGTAACCGGTTTCACCCAGGGCAATACGCTGGGTCGTCCGTGAGCCGGGTGTGTCTCTTTCGATGTGCATGTTCGCAAGGCCTGCGCCAGCGCCGAGCCGGGCCAGCTTGTCTTCGGTCAACTGGTCGACGAACAGCATGACCGGCGCTTCCCGCACTTCGCTGTCCTGCACGTCCCTGTCCGGACGCACCGCAGCGGCGCTCAACACGGCGGGCCAGCCGTTGAACAGCACGAAACGGGTGACTTGCTCCCGTGCACTGGCAGCACGGCGGGCTTGGGCGACGATGTCGGCCAGCGGCGCGTCGATGTAACTACTGGCCGCAGCTTCGGTGGGCTTGCCCTTGAACAGGGCGTAGCCGGTGCGCTGGTCATCGACCACGAACACCCCTTCGTAACCACTGGCGCTGTAAAGCGACTCGCCGACGTTTTTCTCTTCATACGCCCACTGCCAGTCCACTACCTTGGCCAGGTGCTCGTAGGCGGCGTCCCAAACCGCGTAGCTGGAGAGAAATTGTCGCGATGCCTGCAAGCGCTGCTCCAAGGCCTGTGTGGCATGGAAAGTACTGCTTTGCTGCTCCTGTCGATCGAGGGTGGCGGCGATGTTGAACAGTGCCCCAAGGGTCACCAGGCACGCGAGGCCGAATACTGCGCAGAAGCCGGCGACCAGACGGCCCATCGGTAGGGACGGGGAGGGGGTGTCGAGAGGAAGGGTGGCGGTCCTGGCCATGGGCGAACGACTCCTTCGTGAACTCCGAGCTCCCGCAGGTCAACCCCTCGGAAGGTTCACTCAGGATAGGCCAGCTTGAGTGTCGTGGCCTTGTGGAGAGCGAAATTGACCGATGACAGCGTTCATCGCATCGATCGCACCGACATGGGTGAACAGCGCTTGATCGCGGAAAAATGCCCTTAAAAGCCATTTCACGGTTGATGCGAGCGCTGTGGGGTAACATGAAGGCTTTCCTCATGCTTGGAGTCCTGCAGCTCATGGTCCAGATGGCTACCCCTGCCAGCGAGCTGGCGCCACGGCGCGACGGGCGCTTTCACAACCAGGTGCTTCTGCCACAGGACGGCATGTTGAAGAAACTGCGTATTGGCCTGAAGTACCTGTTCATCCGCAAACCGCCTGAAACCCGACCCGCAGCGGCCATCAGTCTCCAGGCGATGACCCGGCAGCAGGTGCTCGATGCGCCAGATCACAGCCTCTGGCGGTTGGGCCACTCCACGGTGTTGATCAAGTTGCGTGGACGGTTTTTCATGACCGACCCCGTATTCGCCGAGCGTGCCTCGCCGGTGCAATGGGCCGGCCCGCTGCGCTTCCATGCGCCACCGATGGGGCTGGACGACTTGCCGCCGCTGGCAGCGGTGGTGCTGTCCCATGACCATTACGACCACCTCGACGAGCAGGCCATTCGCCGCCTCGCCCCCAAAACCGAACGTTTTCTAGCGCCGCTGGGGGTGGGAGACCTGCTGATTGGATGGGGTGTGCCGGCGCACAAGGTCGCCCAATTGGACTGGTGGCAGGAGACCGAAGTCGATGGCGTACGTTTCGTGGCTACACCCGCCCAGCATTTCTCCGGGCGCGGGTTGTTCGACAGCAATCGCACCTTATGGGCGTCCTGGGTGGTGATCGACGAACAGATGAAGCTGTTCTTTAGTGGCGACACCGGCTATTTCGACGGTTTTCGCCAGATCGGCGAGCGCTTTGGTCCCTTCGATCTGACCCTGATAGAGACCGGTGCCTATAACGTAGCCTGGCCGAACGT
This sequence comes from Pseudomonas sp. NyZ480, assembly GCF_029537255.1. Classification (NCBI taxonomy): domain Bacteria; kingdom Pseudomonadati; phylum Pseudomonadota; class Gammaproteobacteria; order Pseudomonadales; family Pseudomonadaceae; genus Pseudomonas; species Pseudomonas sp. NyZ480. Next base: position 1,263,119 of record NZ_CP120626.1, read on the forward strand.
GCACATGCAGCCCGAGCAAAGTCTGCAGGCCCACCTCGACCTGCGTGGGCGCTGGCTGCTGCCGATTCACAACGGCACGTTCGACCTGTCCATTCATGTGTGGCAGGAGCCCTTCGAACGAATACTCGAATTGACCTCCGCCGCGCAGGTTCGCCTGTGCACCCCGCAGATGGGCGAGCGTGTCAGTATCGACTCGCCTCACGAGGGGCAGAACTGGTGGCAGCCACGGCCCGTGCCAGAGCAGGGCAGCGTGCCTGAACGTGCCGTGGCCAGCCGCTGAGGGCTATTGGCCATCCGGTCCACGGAAAGATCGTTTCTCGTCCTTCAATAGCTGCGACGGGGGCTTGCCGCTGTCGCTGCGTACCTGGGCATGGCTGATCAAGGCAAATATGAAACTGCCCCCGATGATGTTGCCGGCCAGTGTCGGCAGCGCGAATGCCAGCCAGAAATTCTGCCAGGTCTGCTCCCCGGCCCAGACCAGGTAGGAGACCTCCACAGACCCCACGACGATATGGGTAAAGTCGCCCAGCGCCATCAGATACGTGATCATCAGGATGATCCAGATCTTGGCATGTTCCATCGACGGGATCATCCACACCATGGTGGCGATCATCCAGCCAGAGACGATGCCTTTGGCGAACATCTGGCCGATGTCGTTCTTCATGACCTTGCGCCCCACTTCCAGGAAGGCGACGTCGGTCTTGGTGTCGAAAATCGGCAGTTCGAGCATGACCCAGGCGACCAACAGCGTACCGGCCAGGTTGCCCAGCAGCACGACGCCCCACAGGCGCAGCAGTCGCCCGAAATTGGCCAGGGTCGGAGTGGTCATCACGGGCAATACGGCGGTGAGGGTGTTTTCGGTGAACAACTGCTGGCGCGCCAGGATGACCGCCAGAAAGCCTGCGCTGTAGCCGATGCTGGCGACCACCTGGGCGCTCTCGCCCTCGGGCAGCCGGGCATAGAACAGACCCATGGCCATGAGTGACAGGCCCATGCTCAGCCCGGCAGCCAGCGCGGACCACCACAAGGCGGCCAATGTACGTTCCAGCTCCTGGTCACCCTGGAAGCGGATGATCTCGTGCAAGACCGCCGCCCTGGGCGGTTGATTCTGGCTGACCTCCTGCTCTTCGTCCGCTGACAGGCCGGGGGTCTTGTCGTTCTGTTCCTCGCGCATGGCCGTTTCGCTCCATAGGGTGTTCCTCTACAGATCCAGCACGCCTTCATTAGTTGCGCAGGAGGCGAGGAACGGCAGGGGAAAGTTTTTTCAGATCAAGGTGTTGACTCTGATTTCAAACCGCGTATTATTCGCCACCTCGCAGCGACAAACGCAGCGAGGCAAGCGGTAAGTTGTTGAAGTTGAACGCTTTTGCAAGAAAGCAGCTTCGCAAAAACTTCAAAATAAACGCTTGACAGCAAATGAGGAAAGCGTAGAATGCGCGCCTCGGTTGAGACGAAGCGCTCTTAGCCAAACGCTCTTTAACAAATCGAATCAAGCAATTCGTGTGGGTGCTTGTGAGTACGGACTGATAGTCACAAAGATTATCAGCATCACAAGTGGCCATGCGAGAAATCACATAGTCATTTGAGATTGCTGAGCCAAGTTTAGGGTTTCTTAAAAACCCAAGCAGTATTGAACTGAAGAGTTTGATCATGGCTCAGATTGAACGCTGGCGGCAGGCCTAACACATGCAAGTCGAGCGGATGACGGGAGCTTGCTCCTTGATTCAGCGGCGGACGGGTGAGTAATGCCTAGGAATCTGCCTGGTAGTGGGGGACAACGTTTCGAAAGGAACGCTAATACCGCATACGTCCTACGGGAGAAAGCAGGGGACCTTCGGGCCTTGCGCTATCAGATGAGCCTAGGTCGGATTAGCTAGTTGGTGAGGTAATGGCTCACCAAGGCGACGATCCGTAACTGGTCTGAGAGGATGATCAGTCACACTGGAACTGAGACACGGTCCAGACTCCTACGGGAGGCAGCAGTGGGGAATATTGGACAATGGGCGAAAGCCTGATCCAGCCATGCCGCGTGTGTGAAGAAGGTCTTCGGATTGTAAAGCACTTTAAGTTGGGAGGAAGGGCAGTAAGCTAATACCTTGCTGTTTTGACGTTACCGACAGAATAAGCACCGGCTAACTCTGTGCCAGCAGCCGCGGTAATACAGAGGGTGCAAGCGTTAATCGGAATTACTGGGCGTAAAGCGCGCGTAGGTGGTTCGTTAAGTTGGATGTGAAAGCCCCGGGCTCAACCTGGGAACTGCATCCAAAACTGGCGAGCTAGAGTACGGTAGAGGGTGGTGGAATTTCCTGTGTAGCGGTGAAATGCGTAGATATAGGAAGGAACACCAGTGGCGAAGGCGACCACCTGGACTGATACTGACACTGAGGTGCGAAAGCGTGGGGAGCAAACAGGATTAGATACCCTGGTAGTCCACGCCGTAAACGATGTCAACTAGCCGTTGGAATCCTTGAGATTTTAGTGGCGCAGCTAACGCATTAAGTTGACCGCCTGGGGAGTACGGCCGCAAGGTTAAAACTCAAATGAATTGACGGGGGCCCGCACAAGCGGTGGAGCATGTGGTTTAATTCGAAGCAACGCGAAGAACCTTACCAGGCCTTGACATGCAGAGAACTTTCCAGAGATGGATTGGTGCCTTCGGGAACTCTGACACAGGTGCTGCATGGCTGTCGTCAGCTCGTGTCGTGAGATGTTGGGTTAAGTCCCGTAACGAGCGCAACCCTTGTCCTTAGTTACCAGCACGTTATGGTGGGCACTCTAAGGAGACTGCCGGTGACAAACCGGAGGAAGGTGGGGATGACGTCAAGTCATCATGGCCCTTACGGCCTGGGCTACACACGTGCTACAATGGTCGGTACAGAGGGTTGCCAAGCCGCGAGGTGGAGCTAATCTCACAAAACCGATCGTAGTCCGGATCGCAGTCTGCAACTCGACTGCGTGAAGTCGGAATCGCTAGTAATCGCGAATCAGAATGTCGCGGTGAATACGTTCCCGGGCCTTGTACACACCGCCCGTCACACCATGGGAGTGGGTTGCACCAGAAGTAGCTAGTCTAACCTTCGGGAGGACGGTTACCACGGTGTGATTCATGACTGGGGTGAAGTCGTAACAAGGTAGCCGTAGGGGAACCTGCGGCTGGATCACCTCCTTAATCGACGACATCAGCCTGCTGATGAGCTCCCACACGAATTGCTTGATTCTTTGTATAAAGACGATGCTGTAACGCGACCCTGTTATAGGTCTGTAGCTCAGTTGGTTAGAGCGCACCCCTGATAAGGGTGAGGTCGGCAGTTCAAATCTGCCCAGACCTACCAATTACTTGGTGCGGCCTAGAACACACGGGGCCATAGCTCAGCTGGGAGAGCGCCTGCCTTGCACGCAGGAGGTCAGCGGTTCGATCCCGCTTGGCTCCACCACTCTTTCAGGTTGTACAGCTGCTCAGAACTTAGAAATGAACATTCAGATCGAATGTTGATTTCTGACTTTTGTCAGATCGTTCTTTAAAAATTCGGATATGTGATAGATAGACTGACACGCACTTTCACTGGTGTGATGTCAGGCTAAGGTAAAATTTGTGAGTTCTGCTCTTAATTGAGCAACATGCGAATTTTCGGCGAATGTCGTCTTCACAGTATAACCAGATTGCTTGGGGTTATATGGTCAAGTGAAGAAGCGCATACGGTGGATGCCTTGGCAGTCAGAGGCGATGAAAGACGTGGTAGCCTGCGATAAGCTTTGGGGAGTCGGCAAACAGACTGTGATCCAGAGATCTCTGAATGGGGGAACCCAGCCAGCATAAGCTGGTTATCTTGTACTGAATACATAGGTACAAGAGGCGAACCAGGGGAACTGAAACATCTAAGTACCCTGAGGAAAAGAAATCAACCGAGATTCCCTTAGTAGTGGCGAGCGAACGGGGACCAGCCCTTAAGTTGATTTGAGATTAGTGGAACGCTCTGGAAAGTGCGGCCATAGTGGGTGATAGCCCCGTACACGAAAATCTCTTATCAATGAAATCGAGTAGGACGGAGCACGAGAAACTTTGTCTGAACATGGGGGGACCATCCTCCAAGGCTAAATACTACTGACTGACCGATAGTGAACCAGTACCGTGAGGGAAAGGCGAAAAGAACCCCGGAGAGGGGAGTGAAATAGAACCTGAAACCGTATGCGTACAAGCAGTGGGAGCCTACTTTGTTAGGTGACTGCGTACCTTTTGTATAATGGGTCAGCGACTTATATTCAGTGGCAAGCTTAACCGAATAGGGGAGGCGTAGCGAAAGCGAGTCTTAATAGGGCGTTTAGTCGCTGGGTATAGACCCGAAACCGGGCGATCTATCCATGGGCAGGTTGAAGGTTAGGTAACACTGACTGGAGGACCGAACCGACTACCGTTGAAAAGTTAGCGGATGACCTGTGGATCGGAGTGAAAGGCTAATCAAGCTCGGAGATAGCTGGTTCTCCTCGAAAGCTATTTAGGTAGCGCCTCATGTATCACTCCAGGGGGTAGAGCACTGTTTCGGCTAGGGGGTCATCCCGACTTACCAAACCGATGCAAACTCCGAATACCTGGAAGTGCCGAGCATGGGAGACACACGGCGGGTGCTAACGTCCGTCGTGAAAAGGGAAACAACCCAGACCGTCAGCTAAGGTCCCAAAGTCATGGTTAAGTGGGAAACGATGTGGGAAGGCTTAGACAGCTAGGAGGTTGGCTTAGAAGCAGCCATCCTTTAAAGAAAGCGTAATAGCTCACTAGTCGAGTCGGCCTGCGCGGAAGATGTAACGGGGCTCAAACCATGCACCGAAGCTACGGGTGTCATCTTTGATGACGCGGTAGAGGAGCGTTCTGTAAGCCTGTGAAGGTGAGTTGAGAAGCTTGCTGGAGGTATCAGAAGTGCGAATGCTGACATGAGTAACGACAATGGGAGTGAAAAACTCCCACGCCGAAAGACCAAGGTTTCCTGCGCAACGTTAATCGACGCAGGGTTAGTCGGTCCCTAAGGCGAGGCTGAAAAGCGTAGTCGATGGAAAACAGGTTAATATTCCTGTACTTCCAGTTATTGCGATGGAGGGACGGAGAAGGCTAGGCCAGCTTGGCGTTGGTTGTCCAAGTTTAAGGTGGTAGGCTGAGATCTTAGGCAAATCCGGGATCTTAAGGCCGAGAGCTGATGACGAGTTGCCTTTAGGCGACGAAGTGGTTGATGCCATGCTTCCAAGAAAAGCTCCTAAGCTTCAGATAACTGGGAACCGTACCCCAAACCGACACAGGTGGTCGGGTAGAGAATACCAAGGCGCTTGAGAGAACTCGGGTGAAGGAACTAGGCAAAATGGCACCGTAACTTCGGGAGAAGGTGCGCCGACGAGGGTGAAGGACTTGCTCCGTAAGCCCATGTCGGTCGAAGATACCAGGCCGCTGCGACTGTTTATTAAAAACACAGCACTCTGCAAACACGAAAGTGGACGTATAGGGTGTGACGCCTGCCCGGTGCCGGAAGGTTAATTGATGGGGTTAGCGCAAGCGAAGCTCTTGATCGAAGCCCCGGTAAACGGCGGCCGTAACTATAACGGTCCTAAGGTAGCGAAATTCCTTGTCGGGTAAGTTCCGACCTGCACGAATGGCGTAACGATGGCGGCGCTGTCTCCACCCGAGACTCAGTGAAATTGAAATCGCTGTGAAGATGCAGTGTATCCGCGGCTAGACGGAAAGACCCCGTGAACCTTTACTATAGCTTTGCACTGGACTTTGAATTTGCTTGTGTAGGATAGGTGGGAGGCTTTGAAGTGGGGACGCCAGTTCTCATGGAGCCATTCTTGAAATACCACCCTGGCAACTTTGAGGTTCTAACTCAGGTCCGTTATCCGGATCGAGGACAGTGTATGGTGGGTAGTTTGACTGGGGCGGTCTCCTCCCAAAGAGTAACGGAGGAGTACGAAGGTGCGCTCAGACCGGTCGGAAATCGGTCGCAGAGTATAAAGGCAAAAGCGCGCTTGACTGCGAGACAAACACGTCGAGCAGGTACGAAAGTAGGTCTTAGTGATCCGGTGGTTCTGTATGGAAGGGCCATCGCTCAACGGATAAAAGGTACTCCGGGGATAACAGGCTGATACCGCCCAAGAGTTCATATCGACGGCGGTGTTTGGCACCTCGATGTCGGCTCATCACATCCTGGGGCTGAAGCCGGTCCCAAGGGTATGGCTGTTCGCCATTTAAAGTGGTACGCGAGCTGGGTTTAGAACGTCGTGAGACAGTTCGGTCCCTATCTGCCGTGGACGTTTGAGATTTGAGAGGGGCTGCTCCTAGTACGAGAGGACCGGAGTGGACGAACCTCTGGTGTTCCGGTTGTCACGCCAGTGGCATTGCCGGGTAGCTATGTTCGGAAGAGATAACCGCTGAAAGCATCTAAGCGGGAAACTTGCCTCAAGATGAGATCTCACTGGAACCTTGAGTTCCCTAAAGGGCCGTCGAAGACTACGACGTTGATAGGTTGGGTGTGTAAGCGCTGTGAGGCGTTGAGCTAACCAATACTAATTGCCCGTGAGGCTTGACCATATAACACCCAAGCAATTTGCTGACGCAGATTGCGGTGGTGAAGACGAAACGACCGAAAGTTCGCAAGACCACAAGTTCACATATCCGAATTGGCCAAGAGTGTTTACACGACATTCTGGCAACAGAATTTCTTGACGACCATAGAGCATTGGAACCACCTGATCCCATCCCGAACTCAGTAGTGAAACGATGCATCGCCGATGGTAGTGTGGGGTTTCCCCATGTGAGAGTAGGTCATCGTCAAGATTCATTTCGCAAAACCCCTATCTGCGTGAGCAGGTAGGGGTTTTGTCTTTCTGGCGCATCATCACCCCCCCGGGCCCGTTCGGCGCATAGACCTCCGTCTAATTGCTGTTAGTCCATTATTGCTGTTCATAAATCTCAAGGTGCGACATTATTAACCATCCAGTGACGTGACTTTCCCGCGCCTTGCCTACGTCAAGGCTTAGGTTCGGGGCACTCCTGGCCCCCGGATAGAGCGATGCCAGCGTACCGTGCTGCGCATTTCTGGACTTTCACCGTCCTATCACTTGAGGTTACAAGCAAGATGGCCAAGGCCGCCGATGTCGTTGTGCAATGCCTGGAAAACGAAGGTGTCGAGTATGTGTTCGGCATTCCCGGTGAGGAAAACCTCGACCTGCTGGAATCCCTGCGCAAGTCGAAGATCAAGCTGGTACTGACCCGCCACGAGCAGTCCGCGGGCTTCATGGCCGCCACCTATGGCCGCCTGACCGGCAAGACCGGCGTCAGCCTGTCGACCCTGGGCCCTGGTGCGACCAACCTGGTAACCGCCAGTGCGTACGCCTACCTGGGCGGCATGCCGATGATGATGATTACCGGCCAGAAGCCGATCAAGAAGTCCAAGCAGGGCCGCTTCCAGATCATCGACGTGTGCGGGATGATGGACCCCATCACTAAGTACACCCACCAGTTCGCCTCGGCCGACAACATCCCGGCGCGCATGCGAGAAGCTTTCCGTCTGGCCGAGGAAGAGAAGCCGGGCGCGGTGCACCTGGAACTGCCGGAAGACATCGCCGCCGAGCAGACCGATGCCCTGCCGATCCCGCGCAGCCTGCACCGTCGCCCGCTGGCCGAGCACGTGGCCATTGAAGCTGCCGTGGAGAAACTGCAGAAGGCCCGTAGCCCGATCCTGGTGATCGGCGCCGGCGCCAACCGCAAGATGACCGCCAAGGTCCTCAAGCAATTGATCGACAAGACCGGCATCCCATTCATCACCACCCAGATGGGTAAAGGTGTGGTCGACGAGCGCCACCCACGCTTCCTCGGCAACGCCGCGCTGTCGTCTGGTGACTTCGTTCACCGCGCCATCGAAGCCGCTGACCTGATCATCAACATCGGTCATGACGTCATCGAGAAGCCACCATTCTTCATGGTTCGTGGGGGTACCGAAGTCATCCACATCAGCTTCCGCTCCGCCGAAGTCGATGCCGTGTACTTCCCGCAAGTAGAAGTGATCGGCGACATCGCCAACGCTGTATGGCAGATCAGCGAAGCACTGAATGACACGTCGCACTGGGACTTCACCCGCCTGATGACCATCCGCGAAGCGAACGAATCGCAGATCGCCGAAGGCGCCGACGATAACCGCTTCCCGGTTTACCCGCAGCGCCTGGTCGCCGACATCCGTCGCGTGCTGCCGTCCGAAGGCATCGTTGCCCTGGACAACGGCATCTACAAGATCTGGTTCGCCCGCAACTACAAGGCGCACAAGCCCAACACCGTGCTGCTGGACAACGCCCTGGCGACCATGGGCGCTGGCCTGCCATCGGCCATGGCTTCGCACCTTGTGTACCCAGACCGTCCGGTGATTTCCGTGTGCGGCGACGGCGGCTTCATGATGAACAGCCAGGAGCTGGAAACCGCAGTACGTCTGGGCATGCACATCACCGTGGTGATCCTGCGTGACGACGGCTACGGCATGATCCGCTGGAAGCAGGCCAACATGGGCTTCACCGATTTCGGCCTGGATTATGGCAACCCGGACTTCGTCAAGTACGCCGAAGCCTACGGCGCCACCGGCCACCGCGTGGAAAGCGCCGAAGGCTTGCTGCCGCTGCTCGAGCACTGCATCAAGACCCCGGGTGTACACGTGATCGACTGCCCGGTCGATTACAGCGAGAACGACCGCATCCTCAACAGCGAGCTGCGTGAGCGCGCGCTGGCGGTCTAAGCTGTAACGCCCTCCATCGCCGGCAAGCCGGCTCCTGCCGGTACCCTGTGGTACCGACGGGGGGCGACTTGCCGGCGATTGCTTTTGAAGGGATACCCCATGTGCTAGGGTGCACGCAATTCGACTCCCCAGGACGTCCGCACATGCTTGCCCCGCTCAGCGACAAAGAACTCGCCCGCCTCGAAGACTTTTTGTACACCTACGGCAACGATTACTCGGTGCTGAACCTCGCCGAACTCAACGGCGTCCTCACTGCATTGGCCAGTTCTCCAGTCACGGTCACCCCCGAACAATGGTTGCCTGCCGTCGCCGGCGGCAAGGTGCCGAAATTCAAGAGCTCAGCCCTTGAAGAGGCGTACACCGCGCTGATGCTGCGTTATGCCCATCAGATAGCACAAGCCTTGGCTGACGACCTCGATCACTTCGAGCCATTGTTCGAAGAGCGCGAAGGCGAGCAGGGGCCCGGGGTCGACATGGAAGAGTGGTGCTTTGGCTATATGCGAGGTACCCAGGTCGCCGAATGGAGCGCACTGCCCCCCGAACAGGACCAGTTGCTCAAGGCCATCTCTCTGCATGGTTTGGAAGACGACTTCGAATTGCTCGACTCGATGAGCTTCGATGAGCGGCAGGCCTGCGTTCCAGGTGTCGTCCAGGCCGTGCGCGGACTGTATCGGTATCAGAAGCAGCAACGGCATTGAGGTCACCCATCCTGTCGTCAGCTTGCTGGCGACAGAATCGTGGATGCCGCGCGATTGTTTCGCAGCGCGAAATTATGGTTTCCCCACCACGCTGATTCTGCTGTCAGCCGAATCAGCGCAGCATGTGCTCCACCAGCCCATCCCGGTGCTGACCTGGAGCCATGCCAATGTCTACCCCGATCAAGCTCTACAACTTTCCCAAGTCCGGCCATGCCCACCGCATCGAACTGATGCTGTCCCTGCTCCAGCTCCCCACGGAGCTGGTGTTCGTCGATCTGGCCAAGGGGGCGCATAAGCAACCGGACTTCCTGGCCCTCAACCCCTTCGGCCAGGTGCCTGTGATCGACGACAACGGCACGGTCATTGCCGATTCCAATGCCATCCTGGTGTACTTGGCCAAGGCCTATGGCGGCGAGCGCTGGCTGCCGGACGATCCGATCGGCGCAGCCCGTGTGCAGCGCTGGCTGTCGGTCGCTGCCGGGCCTGTGGCCTTTGGTCCAGCCGCGGCGCGCCTGGTGACGGTATTCGGCGCTTCGTTCAACACCGACGAAGTCATAGGCCGTGCCCACATCCTGCTCAAGGTGGTCGACGCCGAACTGGCCAAGTCGCCATTCCTGGTGGGTGACCACCCGACCATCGCAGACATCGCCAACTACTCTTACATCGCTCATGCCCCCGAGGGCAACGTCTCGCTTGAACCCTACCCGAACGTACGCGCCTGGCTTGCTCGCGTCGAGGCACTGCCGGGCTTCGTGCCGATGCCACGTACGGCCATAGGCCTTCAAACCACCGTCTGAACCTTTGAGGAATGCCGCCATGCAAGAACGCACCGGATCGCCCTGGCACGCAGGTGAAAAGCGACTGCAGGAGCACGTTGGCGTTGCAGAACGCATGGAGGTATTCGGACAGAAGGTCATTCGAGACTACATGCCCGATCAACACCGCGCCTTTTACCAGCAACTGCCGTTCATGGTAATTGGAGCGGTGGACCCACAGGGCAACCCCTGGGCGACACTGCTCGAAGGCGCGGAAGGCTTCGTCAGTTCGCCCGACCCTCGGACATTGCTGATCAGCACGCCACCGGCCAGCGACGATCCAGCAGCGCCAGGCCTGGCCACAGGCGACGCCGTCGGCCTGCTTGGCATCGAACTGCATACCCGTCGACGCAACCGCATGAACGGGCTGATCCGCCAGGCTTCGGCCGAGCAACTGGAGGTGAGCGTCGAGCAGTCGTTCGGCAACTGCCCGCAGTACATCCAGCTGCGCAATTACGTACGCGTCGATGAGCCCGCCCAGCAACGCCGAGACTCGGCCGGGCTGGATGAGACGACCCGTGCCATGATCGAGAACGCCGACACCTTCTTTGTCGCCAGCTTCATCGATCATGAGGATGGGCGTCGCTCAGTGGATGTGTCCCATCGCGGTGGTCGTCCCGGCTTCGTTCGGGTCGAAGGCAATCGCCTGACCGTTCCCGACTACGCCGGCAACCTGCATTTCAACACCCTTGGCAATCTGGTCGAGAACCCGGTGGCGGGCCTGTTGTTCGTCGATTTCACCACGGGCAATGTGTTGCAGGTGTCCGGGCGCGCCGAAGTGATCCTGCAAAGCCCTTTGATCACGGCATTCGAAGGCGCCGAGCGCATCTGGACCCTGGAGGTGACGCATGTGGTGCTGCGGCCAGCGGCGTTGTCGCTACGTTGGGCATTTCAGGAATATGCGCCCACGAGCCTTGCGACTGGCACCTGGACCGAGGCCGAGCAGCGCATGCAACAGGTACAGCGCCAACGGCAATGGTTGAGCTGGCGAGTGGTCCGGATGGAGCAGGAAAGCCGCGACATTCGCTCGTTCTACCTTGCTCCAGGTGAGCCGGTGCCATTCGCGCCAGGGCAACACCTGCCCGTGCGTATCCCGCAGGGGGACGCTGCGCCATTGGTTCGTACCTACAGCTTGTCCTGCGCGCCCTCTGATGGTTTCGTGCGTATCAGTGTCAAAGCCCAGGGCCCGGCTTCCCGCCACCTGCATGAGCGAATCGCCGTCGGCGACCTGCTTGAGGTGCGTCTGCCGATGGGCAACTTTATCTTGAACAGCGAAAGTCAGCGGCCGATCGTGCTGGTTGCGGCAGGTGTGGGGATCACCCCGTTGATCGCCATGTTGCGTGCGCAGCTGGCCAGTCCCATGCCCCGGCGCATTCATCTGTTCCACGGCGCGCGCAGCCTTGCCGACCTGCCTTTCCAGCAGGAACTGGCCGGCTTGCGCCAGCAGGCAGGAGAGCTGCTGAGCGTGCATCGATCCCTGAGCCAGCCGGAGGCAGACGCCGTAGCAGGGCGCGACTACGAACATACCGGCCGCCTTGGCATCGAGCAGATCAAGGCAACGCTGGCGCTGGACGACTATGACTTCTACCTGTGTGGCCCAGCCAGTTTCACCCAGGACATCTACGACGGACTGCGCACGGTGAATGTGCCCGATGGCCGCATCCACGCAGAGGCCTTCGGTCCCTCGACGTTGCGTCGTCACACCGATGGCGATCGACCGGTGCTGCAACAACCGCCGGCAGCCAGTGAGCCGGTGCCGGTGTATTTCGCTGCGTCGGCCAAGGAGGCACGATGGACGCCGGGCGCTGGCAGCTTGCTGGAACTTGCCGAAGCACGAGGCTTGTCGCCTGATTTCAGTTGCCGAGGAGGCTCATGCGGGACCTGCAAGACCCGGCTGGTGAGTGGCCAGGTGCATTACCCGAACCCGCCAGCCGAAATGCCGGAAAGCGGTACGGTGCTGATCTGCTGTGCAGTACCGGCCCAGGCGCAGGAGCGCGGATTGGTTCTGGACCTTTGATACGAAGATGGGCGAACGTTGCAGGCGTTGGCTTGTCGGCGACCGGGCCGGTGCGGACAATACACAACCCACGATACTCAGGAGCCGGCATGGATCAGATTCACCTGATGAAGGTGTTCGTAGCCGTTGGCGAGCTGGAAAGCTTTGCCGCCGCGGCCCGTCATCTGGACATCTCGCCAGCGGCAGTCACCCGGGCTGTCAGTGCCCTGGAAGAACAGCTTGGGGTCAAGCTGTTGCTGCGCACTACCCGCAGCGTACGCCTTACCGAGGCCGGTAGCCGTTACCTGGAGGACACCCGGCACATCCTGGCCAGCATTCACGAAGCCAACGAAGCGGCAGCCGGCATCAACGCCACGCCCAGGGGCGAACTGGCGGTGACGGCGCCGATCCTGTTCGGCAAGAAGTTCGTCATGCCGTGCATCGTCCGCTACTTGCAGCAGTATCCCGAGGTGGATGTATCTGCGTACTTCCTGGACCGAATCGTGAACATGGTGGAGGAGGGCATGGATGTGGCGGTGCGCATCGGGCCACTGCCCGACTCCGGACTCAAGGCCCTGCGCGTCGGCAGGGTGCGCCGGATGCTGTGTGCATCGCCCGACTACCTGGCCCGGCATGGTGTGCCCCTGCACCCGTCGGATCTGCTGGAGCATTCCGTGATCGCCACCACCACCCTGTCGCCGAAGGCCGGCTGGCGTTTCGGCCTGACCGACGAGCCGACCATGGTGCGGATGAAGCCCCGACTGACGGTGACCAGCAACGATGGCGCGATTGCCGCGGCTGTCGGCGGTTTGGGTATCGCGCGGCTGTTGTCGTACCAGGTGGTCGAAGAAGTCGCCAGCGGAAAGTTGCAGGTGATTCTGGCCGAGTACGAAGAGGCGCCCTGGCCCATCCATGTGCTGCACCGCGAGAGCAAGTACGGCTCCTCGAAGGTCAGGACCTTCATCGACATGCTGGCGCAAACATTACGGGCGCAACACCTGGACTGAGACCACATGGCAAGGGAGGCGTCGTCTAAGGCCCTCGGTAGCGCAAGCTGAAACCCAGACTCATCGCTTGCCCTTGCTGCAACAACCGCAACCCCGGCCGCCCCGGCAAGTGATGGGCATTGATCGGATGGCTGACCGGCTCGAAGCAGAAGAACGCCTGTCCCGGCGGGCAGTACAACAGAAAATGCTCGGTGCCACGGGCCCTGCATTCCAAACGATACCCCGCACCCGGCTGCTCGATGATGCAGTCTCCCGTCCATCCACTGAACGCATGATCGACCAGCGTCTCCGGCAGCAGTCCGGGGGCTTCAAAGTTCCAGTCTGGAGGTATTTCAGCCTGATACGACGGCAGCCGATCTGGCTCGGCCAGCCACACATGGCGCGCGGCAGCCTGTATTTGGGTGTCGGGATAGCGCGGGAAGTAGGGGTGCAGCCCCAACCCATACCAGGTAGCGACCTGGTCCAGGTGCGTCACGCGCAAGTCGAGTTTCAGGCACCCTTCGAGCAGATGTACATCCAGTGTCGCCCGGTACGCGAATGGCTGTTCACTGACGAGCGTCAGCCTTGCGTGGTGCTCGCGGTGAAGGTCCACATGCCAGGCCTGTTGCCAGGCGCTGCCATGAATTGGGTAGGGGTCATGGGCGGTGTTGGGGGCCAGCGCCTGCCACCCGTCGGGCCGTGCGAAACCGCCTTCGGCAATCCGGTTGGACCAGGGCGCTAACGGATAGCACGCCAGTTGCCGTGGTGTTCCGCTGGCCAGCGCGGTCGGGTCGGAGTGACGCAGCAGCGCCTGTCCGGTGGACTTGGCCTCCCAGTTGATCAGGCTGGCGCCCAGGTCGGGCGTGAGGCTCAGCCGGGTCAGGCGGTCCTGCAGGTGCAGCTCGGTTACAGCCATCAACGACTCCTTCAAGCGTGGAGATCAGCTTGCCTTGCGGTAGGTCAGCAACACGATCCCGCACACCACCACGGCACCGCCGACCAGTTGCAGCGCGCTTAGGCGCTGGTCGAGCAAGGCCCAGCCCAGCAGCAAGGTAGCGATCGGCTCTACGTTCATCACGGGTGCGTTCTGGGCCATGTTCAGCCGTGGCACACAGACGAACAGTAGGCTGAAGGCCAAGCCGTAAAGCACCACCAGGCTGGCCAGGGCCACCCAGCCGCCGATACTGCCCGGGAGCGACAACCCCGATGGCATCACACCGCTCACACCAGCGACCAGCATGCTGGAGAACACCACCAGCAAGGTCAGCAGGCTGCGTACTGGCCCGCGTACGCCGGCCAGTTTGTGATCGGTGATCCACAAACCGCAGGCGAAGGCGCATGCGGCGCAGAAGGCAAGGCCAACGCCCAGGGCCCAGTGCGGATTGGCATCGCTGCTGTCGGCCATTCGCGCGGGTACGTCCAGTGCCAATACCAGGCCGCATAGAATCAGCCCCATGAACAACACCGTTCGGCCGGTCGGGCGTGGGCCGCCCAGTGCCCAGGTGAGCAGTGCCAGTAACATCGGGAAGGTGTTGCCCACCAGTAACGCCAGGGCCACCGGAATACGTGCCACCGCCGAATACAGGCACAGGCTCTGGGTGGCGATCAGCAAACCGAGCAGCAACTGCCAGCCCCGCGTGCCAGCCGGCAGGCTCAGCCCTTGGCGTTGCCACACCAGCAGGCAGGCCAGTACCAGGAAGGTAATGCCGGAGCGGCAAAGGATTGCCAGCAACACACCGGTGCCGTCATCGAAAGCGATGCGCGCGGCGACGTGGTTGGCGGCGAACGAGCAGGCCAGCAACGCCAGCAGAGCGATCGCCAGCTTGCGGGGAAACAGGGTAGCAGCGCAGGAGGGGAAAGCCATGTGCAGGATCCATTTGCAAAGACGGGCTGTCTTGCGGTTTATCGCCGGCAAGCTGGCTCCTGCAGGTTCCACACTCACCCTGCAGACGCCGACTTACCGGCGATGGGCCACATCGTGGCCCCAAACAAGGCCACCTAAAGCACGACGCTAGGCAGCCACAATGAGATAGCCGGGATGTAAGTCACCGCTATCAGCACCAGGAACAGCGCCAGGTAGAACGGCAGCAACGCCTTCACCGTGGCCTCGATACTGACCTTGCCGATGGCCGACCCTACGAACAGCACGGCCCCCACTGGCGGCGTGATCAGGCCTATGCCTAGGTTCACCAGCATGATCATGCCGAAGTGCACCGGGTCCACACCGATACCCGTGATCACCGGCAGCAGGATCGGGGTGAGGATCAGGATCAGCGGTGCCATGTCCATCACGGTGCCCAACAGCAGCAGCATGAAGTTGATGCACATCAGGATCACATAGCGGTTGTCCGACAGGGTCAGGAACGCGGTGGTGATCTTCGACGGGATCTGCATCAGGGTCATCACGTAGCCGAAGCTGGCCGCGAAGCCGATCAGGATCATCACGATGGAGATGGTGCGTACCGTGCGATGCATCAGCTTGGGCAGGTCGCGCCACTTGTAGTCGCGGTAGATGAACATAGTCACGAAGAACGACCACACCACCGCCACGGCGGCCGATTCGGTTGCGGTGAACACCCCCGACAGGATGCCGCCGAGGATGATCACCATGGCCATCAGGCCCCAGAGCGCCTCACCGGCGATCTTCAGCGCCTGGCGCAGCGGAATCACCTCGCCCTTTGGGTAGTTGCGCTTCTTGGCGAAGATCAGGCACAGGCCCATCATCACTGCGCTCAGCAGCAACCCAGGCATGACGCCGGCCATGAACAGCGAGGCGATCGACACCGTGCCGCCGGCCGCCAGCGAGTACAGCACCGAGTTGTGGCTTGGCGGGGTCAGCAATGCCTGTACCGAGCCACTGACCGTGACGGCGGTGGAGAACTCGCGTGGGTAGCCCTTGCGTTCCATCTCCGGGATCAGCACCGAACCGACCGACGCGGTGTCGGCCACCGATGAGCCGGAGATGGCGCCGAAGAAGGTCGAGGCCGTGATGTTGACCAGTGACAGGCCACCGCGTACGAAGCCCACCAGCACCCCGGCGAAAGCCACCAGCCGGCGTGACATGCCACCCTCGGCCATGATCGCGCCGGCCAGCACGAAGAAGGGAATGGCCAGTAGCGAGAACTTGTTAACCCCGCTGGCGACCTGGATCATCATCGCTTGCAACGGGATGTCGATCCACCACGCACCGATCAGTGCCGCCATGCCTAGCGCGTAGGCCACCGGCATGCCCAGCAGAATCAGCAGGATGAAGCTGCCCAACAGAATGAACGCATCCATTTACACCGCTCCTTCGCTTTCTTCCACCAGGTCGAAGCGCACGACCTTGCGGTTGCTCTGATCGCCCAGCATGAGTTTTTCCAGCACGAAGATCAGGGTCAGCACACCTCCAACCGGGATCGGTGCATAGCTCATGCCTACCCGCACCGCAGGCAGAGAAGCCATGTACTGGTTCCAGGTGGTGATGCACAGCTGGGTGCCGTACCAGGTCATGAAGATGCACACCACGACCATCAGCAGCTGCACCAGTACGGCCACCGAGCGACGGGTTGGTGCGGGCAGACGGTCGGTGACCATTGCTACGGCCATGTGTGCGCCGGCCCGGTAACTGGCGGCGGCACCGACGAAGGTGAACAACACCATCAGCAGAATGGCCACAGGCTCCGGCCAACTGGAACCAGTGCCCAGGACGTAACGGGCGAAGATGCCCCAAGGGATGATCAGCGACATGGCCAGTACCGCCAGGCCCGCGATCCAGATGCAACTGCTGTACAACCTGTCATTCACACGCAGGAAAAGGTTTTTCATTGGCATCACCGAAGCTGCAGGGCGGCGAAAACCGCACTGCAGGGGTCATCTGGGAACGGAGCCGGCGTCACTGGACGTCGGCGATACGCTTCATCAGGTCGGCGTATTGCGCGCCGTACTTCTCGCGCACCGCAGCGGTGGCATCGTAGAACGGCTTCTTGTCGACGGCGATGAACTCGACACCGGCGGCCTTGAGCTTCTCTTCGCTGGCAATGGACTTGGCGTCCCATAGCGCACGCTCTTCCATTTGCGCTTCACGGGCGACCTTCTTGACCAGCGCCTGCTGCTCGGGGGTCAGCTTGTTCCAGGTGGTCTTGGACATCACCACCGGTTCCGGAAGGATCAGATGCCCGGTCAGGGTGTAGTACTTGGCGTTCTGGAAATGGTTGTGCTCAAGCAGGGTCGGCGGGTTGTTCTCGGCCCCGTCGATGACGCCCGTCTGCAAGGCGCTGAAGATTTCGCCGGTGTCCATCGCGATGCCATTGCCGCCCATGGCGTTCATCATATCGATGAACACCGGGTTGCCTTGCACGCGAATCTTCATGCCCTTGAGATCGTCGATGCTGCGCACCGGGTGCTTGGTGTAGAGGTTACGGGTCCCGCCGTCCATCCAGGCCAGGGCCACCAGGTTGAATTCGGAGTTGGTGATCTTGTCGAGAATCTCCTGGCCGATTTCGCCGTCGATGACTTTGCGCATGTGGTCGTGGTCGCGGAATACGAATGGCATGTTGAACACGTTCACGTCAGGCACTACCGGGCCGACGATCCCCAAGCTCACGCGGGTCATTTGCACGGCACCGATCTGTGCTTGCTCGATGACTTCCTTCTCGGAGCCCAGCACGCCGCCGGCGAACATCTTGAAGGTGATATCTCCATTGCTGGCCGCTTCGAGTTTCTTGCCCATGTTCTGTTCGGCGACCACGGTCGGGTAGCCGGCGGGGTGAATCTCGGCGAACTTGATGTCCAGCGCCGAAGCGGTGGAGGACAGGGTGAAAGTGAACGGGAGTACGGCAAGAAGCAGCTTGCGTTTGAACGTCATGATGAAACTCCGTGTTTTTTATTATCTGGTTTCGTACGTGTCGGTGTAGGTGCGGCAGGTGGCGGTTCAGCCCCGGTAGGCAGGTTCCTCCAGGCCTTGGACGCCAGGGTTCAAGGCAAACACTCCCCCAGCCAATGGCTGGTCGGAGAGGTCGATGCCCGGCGGGCGAATCGACGTGACGAACAGGGTGTCGAGGTGGGCGCCCCCGAAGGCGCACATCGCCGGTTTTTTCACCGGCACGCTCAATGAGCGGTCGAGACGGCCGTCAGGGCTGAAACGGTGGATCTGGCCGGCGTCGTTACCGCAGATCCAATAGCAGCCGTCTGCGTCGACAGCGGCGCCGTCGGGCCGACCGGGGTAGGCGCGCATGTCGACGAACAGACGCTGGTTGTGTGGGGTGCCGCTGTCGATGTCGTAGTCGAAGGCCCAGATCTTCTGCACGTTGGGGTGCGAGTCGGATAAGTACATGCGTGTGCCATCGGGGCTGAATGCCAGGCCGTTGGGCACGATCATGTCCTTGAGATGCACGTGCATCTGGCCTTCGCCATCATGGCGGTACAGGGCGCCGACATGGGCGCCTTGCTGCATGTCCATGAGCATGGTGCCGGCCCAGAAGCGGCCTTGGCGGTCGCAACGGCCATCGTTGAAGCGCATGCCTGCCTGGGCATGTTCGACGGCGCTCAGCAGGCGGCTGTCGAGGGTACCGTCCGACCTGCTTCGAAGCTGGAAGATGCCGGTCTGCATGCCAGCGATCCAACCCTGCTCGCCACGGGCGATGCAGGCGAGCATTTCCTCGCCTTGCCAGACGTCGTGGCTGCCGTCTCCCTGCCAGCGATGCAGCTGGCGGGCGGGAATGTCGACCCAGTACAGGGCTTGTTCGAGGGGGTGCCACACGGGGCTTTCGCCGGTGCCGTTGCGGGCGTCGACGATCAGTTCGCAGTTCATGGCCGTACCTCCTGGCGCGCCGTGGATCAGTTGAACGGTCCGGCCACGGTGAACGCACCGCCCTGGTAGACCATGCTTGGATCATCGGCGGCGGGCGCCGGCTCGGCTTCAACGGCTTCGCGAAAGACCTCGGAGGTATCCTTGGGCGCATAGCCCAGATGCGCGGCATGACGGTTGTCCCACCACACCGTGCGGTTGTTCGAAGCGCCATAGACGACGGTATGGCCGACGTCGGGAGTGGACAGGCCGCGCGCTATCAACTGGACCAGATCGTCGTAACTGAGCCAGGTGCAGAGCATCCGGCGGTTCTGCGGCTGCGGGAAGGACGAGCCGATACGAATGCTCACCGTTTCGATGCCATAACGGTCGAAGTAGAAGCTGGCGACGTCCTCGCCATAGCATTTGGATAGCCCATAGTAGCTGTCGGGGCGGCGCGGGGAGAGAGCGTCGATGCGCTCGTCCTGACGGTAGAACCCTATGGTGTGGTTTGAGCTGGCGAAGACGATGCGCTTGACCCCGTGCTTGCGCGCCGCTTCGTAGATATGGAATACCCCGCAGATGTTGGGGCCGAGGATGTCCTCGAAAGAATGTTCGGTGGACACGCCGCCGAAGTGGATGATCGCATCCACGCCTTCGACCAGCGCATGAACGGCGGCCTTGTCGGCCAGATCGCAGGTCACCACTTCTTCATGGGGGCCCGCGGGGGGAGCCATTGGCTCGATGTCGGAAAGGCGCAGGACCTCGGCGTAGCCTTGCAGGCGTTCGCGAAGGACCTTGCCCAGGCCGCCTGCCGCTCCGGTGAGCAGCAGGCGATTGAGGGGAGTAGGGGTCATGGCCGGCTCTTGTTGTTAGTTGTTGTAAGTTGTCGTATGACTTTGTTGATTATCGGTAGTGGTTTCCGCGGTTGTCAATGCTGCTGTGCGGCCCCCACTGCAATTGCGTCAAAGGAGCGACAATGGGTAGTTGAAGATCAACCGGTTCTCATCGAACTCGTTGTTGCTGTAGTCACGACGAATGCTTGAGTTACGCCATTTCACGCTCAAGTCCTTCAGAACCCCGCTCTGAATCACATACGCCAGTTCCGTCTCCCGTACCCATTCCTTGCCATCGGTCACGGCCCCGCTGTGCACGTCGCGCCCGCTGATGTACCGGTTCATCAAGGTCAAGCCAGGCACCCCGACGGTGACGAAGTTGAAGTCATGACGCAGCTGCCACGACCGCTCGTTGGCGTTATCGAAGCTGGAGTTGTAGCTGTCGTTGGCCAAGGTTCCGCCGCTGGTGCCATTGACCCGCATCCAGGTGTCGCCATCGACCTTCTGCAGACCGGCCCAGAAGGTGTTGCCGCCATATTTGGCCGACAGCATCGCCGAGTAGGTATCGTTGTCCAGTTTCCCGGCGCGTTCTGAGCCGTCCTCGCCGCCGTGGAAGTAACCCAGGTTGGCGCCTAGGGTCCAGTTGCCCACCGGCTGGCTGTGGCTCAGCTGCAGGTACTGCTGCTCGTAAACGTCCTTCAGCACCGCGTTCCACAGCCCTACCAGCGTACGGTCTTGGTTGAACTTGTATTCGCCACCGACGAAGTTGAAGCGGTCCGACACCCCGCCGCCGTAGCTCATGTCCTCCATGCTCGCATCGTTGCGCGGGCTGTTGCCACGGAACTGGCCACCATAGAGTGTCAGCCCGGCGATTTCATTGGAGGTTACCTGGCCACCACGGAAGGTTTGCGGCAGCGAGCGGCCATCGTCCGAACGCAGAATAGGCAGTACTGGCATCCATTCACCGATCTTCAGTTCGGTCTTCGAGATACGCGCCTTGCCCGCCACTGCCAGACGCCCGAAATCATCTGCCGGCCGTCCGTCGTCATGGCGCGGCAGCAGTGCGGTGCCGTAGGTGCCGCCACCGCCATCGAGCTTCACTGACCACAGCCCCAGCACATCCACACCGAACCCTATTGGCCCTTCGGTGAACCCGGAGCGTGCGTCGAGGATGAAGCTCTGGGTCCATTCCTCGGCCTTGCTTTGCGGGTTGCTGGGGTTGGTGAAGTTGCGATTGATGTAGAAGTTGCGCAGGCCCAGGGTGGCCTTGGCGTCCTCAACGAAGCCTTCGGCCAGGCTGATACCGGGCAGGCTGGCCAGCAGGCCGGCGCCAAACAGGGCGAAGGGGAGGGTTCTTTGGCAGATTTTCATTGTTGTTGTGCTCCACAAAAGGGTGCGGCAGCCCGTCCACCGCACGCGCGCGAGCGGCCTACGGGGGGGGGGAAGATATGCAGGTGCGACGATGCCGGGGCGCTAGGTGCCCGTGGCCTGAGTACAGGGGAGGTATGAAATGCGAGGGTGGGGTGCAATGGGTGTCGACATGGGATCGTCCACAGATTGTTGTTTTTGTTATGTGTTGTCGTACAACTATGGCGATTATTAGCAAGCACGGACGGGTGTGTCAACGCTTCGCGATGGCCGTATTGCTGGGGATTTCGCTCTGATTTCGAGTGCCTGTGCGAGCAATGGCTCTAGCACGCTAATCCGATGACATCCTACGACTAAAGTGTGGTTTATCCATCACCCACCCACTTTCGGGTCCGGGTCGAGCTAGCGGGTGTAATGCCCGTCGAAGAAGCGCCCGGTCATCCGACCGAGTTCGTGGGCGCAAAAGCACACTTAGGATTCGAACCCGAGTGCCTGGAGGGGACGGTTGTGACGGGTGAAGAGGAGGGCTGGTGGAGATCAGTCTTGGCTGGCCTCCGGGCTCTCCATGGTTTGGAGCAGACGGGGCGCATGTGCCAAAGGCCTGCGAACGCTAGTTTCGTTAGGGCTGGGTGTCGGGAGCTATGGGGAGTTGGGTTTAAACAATCAGAAGCTCGCCAGAAAACAAGTGCGGAAGAGCGTTTCTCCAATTCGATAAAAAGGCTGCCCGAAGGCAGCCTTTGGCGCTCATTCTCATTGGACTGAGAAATGTCACTAAGGAAAATCAAGGGCTGGCGAGGAGTTTATCGCTTGGAGCGAAATTCAATTTCCACTATTGTGTGAAATTTAGCGATTTTTTATCACTTATTTGTGAAATGACTATTATCAAGGGAAAGTATGCCCCGGCATCGTCGGATGGCTCGGCGTCTGACCTACGATTTTAACCTGTTTACTTCGTTGCGATGTAGTAGGCGGACAGTCGGGACATATCCTGGCTCCCCTGGCGATATTGGATTGATTTTTCCCATTCTCACAAGGTTGGTCGAATATCCGATGGGGCCGTCGAGCATCTCATCTGCCTCGCAGAGGCTAACGAACGATAGGCGGTGTTCTTTCAGTTGCGTTAGTCGGTTTTGGGGTATAAAGACCTTGGCACCCAAGCGCAGGTGCTCTACGAAACCGCTTTGGACAAAACGCCGAGAGAAGGTTTGCGGTGACATTGATAGTTCTCTTGCACAGCTTTTTAGCGTAAGCATTCTTTCCAGCAGGGCTTTGGTGTTGAGGACCGAACTCATCGTGAATCTCCGTTTTGCTCCCTGCACACGCGTGAGATGGCCGAGGTCGTGTAGGTGCTTAAGATCATGCAGGGACACTTGCAGCATACGCGCGGCGACAGCACTGACGCATGAATCGTCTGGCTCAGGGGCGCCGCAGCTAGCAGAGGCTCTTTTTCTGCCAGACTTCGATTTATAACGAACCAAGCCTTGGAGCGTTAGGAGTAGCTCCTGACCAAGATCCGTGCGCCGATAGATGGTTACTAGGCCACCGTCGATCAAAGGGCCTGATACTGGCTGCACTCCGAGGTGAAGCAGCTTGGCAGAGAGCGTGGTGCGAGGAAGTGCCAGCTCATCGGCAAGCTGACCGATGAATATGAAATCGGTCGAAAATTGAGCAACAGATGCCGCATTGATCAAAATTTTACCACGTGGACCTTTCTTTAGATGGGGCTGTATAAACCCATTGGAGAGCGCATTGCGTGCCGCCTCAGGATATACTCCGAGCCGGACTGCGGCCTCCTCAATAGTGATGAGGTCGTTGTGGTCGTCACTATGAAGAGCCTCTGGAACACTGAATACGGTATTTGGTGCGTGCTGCTGTGCTTCCAACAATTTGCACAGGTTGATCGCAGAATAGATCCAACGTACTCCTTGTTGCTTCTTTCGCTGAACCAGATTGCGTGACAGCAGTGACTTGAGATTTTTGGTAGATACATTCAAAGCCTTCAGCAGTTCATCTTGATAAAGCTGTAGCTCTGAACAACGGCATGAACCAATGTGCTCGTTCTTGGGGACTTCGGAAATGAGCAAGCGAGAGATTTGATTTCTGATCCATACGTCAGTAGCGGTCATCCAAGGCGCCATGAGTGCTCGAACCGGCAAACAGGGGTACTTTTTGCTTGCGAGAGCGAGCACCTCATTGAATGTTTGCTCATCGCAGTTGGCGACGCGTGCCGCCATTTCGAGAATCATCAAGCGCTGGGGGTGTGCTTCATAGCGAAGTGCCCGCAGTGCAAACATAAAACGGTCCAGTGCATCCTGGTCCCCTCTTCTGAAGAAGTCCAGAACCAGATGGGAGGCTTGAGACTGAGAGGCTGCGGTAGGACTAATGCAGAGATCGAAGCCGCAGCGGCAGTGGTTACCCACCAACTGGGTCCATTGAATCGGCTTCTGGCAGTTAGGGCAGGCGAACTCGTATCGACATTCATGGTAGGGGCAGGTATCCAGCCAGATGAGGTCTTGAATCGCGCGATGACCAACGTTCCGAAGGCATTCTGGGCAGAAACAGTAGGCTTCGGCACGGATCGATGCCGCTGGGACTAGCAGTCCCATCACTTCCACCGGACTTTCGCTTGTGGGGCCTCTCTGGGTATAAAAGCTTCGTCGGAATTGCCCCCCATTGAGAGCGGTGTTTTTGCTGAGTTCAGTGACTAGTTTCGAGTGTCGCATTTGCCATGCAAAGGGTTGTCGAGACTCCTTGGAGCCCATGGCTCTGGCCATTGCAGTGACTGAGCCGAACCCATTGGCCAGCGCGGTACGGATCAGGACATTGCGTGGACTTTCTTCGTCAGATCCATGAGCGAGGAAAAAAAGCTTCATTAACTCATCCTCCCGGCGATGATTCGGTCGAGCGACGCCGGGGGCAAACGGAAGGGATTATTGGGGCATTTGGCGGTTGGGATGAACGACAGGTCCACCGCTTTTGCGAGATCTTCATGGGTAAAGCATCCATCGTCCCGTAGGAGAGCGGCTTTAAGGGCATCGCTGAGCAGTTGCCTAATCCCATTCATGTTTCCGCCGCTGGCCAGGTACATTGCCTTTAGGTGTTGATCCGCGCAGATGTTCATACAGCTTGTGAACTCGCCAACCTCTTTCAGGGTGTTTCCCAGTGCACGGAGGGTTTTGCTGAATACCGATTTTGGATCTAGCGTCGAATAGGTAAATTCGGTCATTTGGTGACGATAAGGATAGCGTCGAGAAAGTTGCGGGTGGGCATTGATGATCTCCTCGCAACGTGGTATGCCAACAATAGCTATAGGGACGAGGGTTTCGTTCAAAAGAGTGCGAACCCAGTCGCAGACCTGCTCCCTTGATTTTTCAGCACCTTTTCTGAGCAGATTATCGAATTCGTCAAGGACTATCAGTTGTGTTTGGCAAGTTTCTAGCAAAACAACAAGACGGTTAAAAAGTGTCGAGTTATTACCTGAGGTATTGGTGGATCCCAGCTTTTCAAGCATGCTAACAGTCAGCGTTTTTATGGTTGCTCCAGCATTGAGCGAACAGTAGAATGCCGGCACAATCTCTCTGGTTCCATGCTCATCGGTAACGACGCTTCTTGCACCGAAACGGCTCATCGCAACCTTGCAAACAGTAGACTTCCCTGTACCAGGCTCTCCAACGATGAGCGCAGAGGCTGGCTCACCGCGCACCTGAGTGGTTTCTACGCTACGATAAATGCAATCAAGCGCTTGGGTGTACTCAGGGTGGCTGACAATGCACTCTGCGAACTGCGATAGTTTGTCGGTAATAGTTTTGGTCATGGTTTCTTCCTGGGTAGTTGAATGGTTTGATAGTCGTCTTCCTCGGAGTCATCGACTTCGTTACCTCGGATGTCTTGTTTGATAAGGGCATTGTCAGTTTCCTGGGGCTCTAGCTCGTGATCATGGTCTGGAGGGAATTCGTGGGTAATATCAAGAGAGCGCTGTTGGATTAGCGCGTCTTGCAATTGCTGACGTTTGCGTCGTTCGCTCCGTGTTTTTCCGTTGCTGATTTCTGTGTGAATTCTGAGCAGGGCTTTTCTTGCGTCAGTTTCGTCATACGCTTTTTTCTCAGCCTTGAGTTTTTCTTGCACAAGTTCGTGCTCGTACATCGATAGGCCATATTGATAATCAGTGACTGCGTCAGCTGTGTAGAAAACGTGGCTTCCCGGTGCATGTACATAGGCAGTGCCGAGGTCAGAGCGGTCATACAAAACCTCTACAGATTGGCCCGCTCCAACCACCTCTGCGAGGTGTGAGAGGCCGGGTCCGGTCCAGGCCAAATTTTTATGTCTAACTCGTCCTTTGTTAATTGTGCAGCGGAAGCTTGCCATGCACAGAAAAGAAACGTTTTCCGGCGAGAAGACCTTTGGTGGGTTAATCGGATCGATGCTTTGCTTCCACATCTCTAGCGTTGGAAGGCTGCGCTGACCGTGTCTTCGCTTGTGATAATAATTGTGTACCCAATCTTCAAAAATATCCCGCAGTTTTGCCAACGTGAACGTTGCTTCGGTTGTGGAGTTGTAATCACCTTTTTCTGCTGGGTTTGATTTTGTTGTTCCCTCTAGGCAATGAATTAGCTGTTTGTTGAGCGTCTTGAAAAATGACTCAATAAACGGCTTTTGATCAGGTTGTCCTCGTGCGCAAAACCTTATTTGGAAGCCAAGTCGTTGGGCAGTTGCTAGAAGGGAGGCGTTGTAGAATTCGGAACCGTTGTCAACGACCAACTCCTCAGTTAGTCCGGCTGGAGAGCCATCCTCTCGTTCAGTCAGTGCATGGCGCAATGCGCTAGCGGTCTTCTCGTAGCAGGGCGGTGTCATCGACAACGACCAACCAATTAGTGCTCCCGAGTAGGTATCTATGAGCATAGTCAGATAGGGTCTACCAATATTCAGGCCAAAGTCGTCGACCAGCTCAACATCTAGTTCTTGCGTATCGGCCTCAACTCTTGCGAGTAGGCGGCGTGAACAGTGAATGCTAGTGCCAAACTTATGTTTATTGGCAGCTGCTTTTTTCCCCAGGCGTGCGCAATCGGCCACATATGTGGGAATAGCATTCACTGCGCGGTAAAACGTCGCTGTGGAAGGAATGTCTAGATCCGTCGTTCGGTCTTCATTCAAAACCTCGATATGGCCTCTCATGAGTTGGTAGACGCAGGAGGCTGGTAGCCGGGTTGGCGTCAAATAGTAATTTTTTATGTAGTCTTGCATAATGTCGAGGGCCTCTGGTTCGAGCCTCTTAGCGCGCTGGCATTTACTCTGCGGTGCCTTTAGTAGCGCAAAAATATTCTGACCGCTCTCTACGTAGCGTTTCATCAGATTGTATATTTTTGTGTATTTTGGCGGCTTTGGGTCGCCGCGTTCTGATGCTAGATTCTGCAACTCAGCGAGAGTGCTCTCACGTGGCAGTGAACCATGAAATTTTTCGTGTAGCTTGCGAATGTAGTAAGCGATATTGTCCAGTTTGAGTTGTTCAGAAGCATCGAGATGGATCATTCTTAGTGCTTCAGTTTCATTCAAAATGGCACTGCGAGCAGGGACCAGTTGTCCCTGTTGTAGGCGCTTATCAATTTCACTGTCAAGGAGGTTTATCACTCCCTTGTGGTTGACGCCTCGTAGCTGAAAGTAGCCATTGTAAAAGCTAACTACTTCCATCAGTTCACCATTGAACAGGTAGCGAGCGCCCAGGCGCACTTCATGACGCTTTTCCATGCCCTTATCTCCAGTCAACTCGGCTGTCTTGGGTGAGGGGCTTACTCCAGTCGAGATGCAGGTCCTGATTGAAAATCGCCGCAGCTATCGCGCCAGGGGAAGGTGGCGAAGGCAGGTCCAGTAGCTCGCGAATGCGCAACGGCGGAGTCAGGGCGCCAAGTCGGTCACGCAGGTAGTCGAGTTCCAGTGGCGAAACGGCCCGTGACTGGTTATAGGCCTGGATCAGGTTGTTCAAGAGTGGCTGGCGGCGTATTTGTCGCTCTGTCAGCAGTTCGAAGTCAGCGCCTCGGGATTCGACGAGCTGCTTGGCTGCTTGGTAGAGGGCAAGGGACTTCGGTTTTTGAAAGACGTTGTCGGGTTTTACCTCAACAAAGCGGATGGGCCTATCTGCGTACTGAACGACGAAATCTGGCACGTAGGTGTGAGCCTTGCCCTCTACCAGCACGTGCAGCCGCTCGGGTTGTTCTCGGTAGGCTATGACATTCCGATCCTGTTCCCAGTGAAAGCAGGCGTCTGCTTCCAGCCGTGTTTCACAGATAATCAGCGAGCCATTCTTTCGAGAGGGAAAGACCGTGGTTTGTTTCCCATATTTGCTGCGCCCAATCAATCTTTCGGGCGAGGGGAGGCCACCGCCAGAACTGCGGATTTTTTTCATGATGTATACCCTATTGGTAGCGTTACTTAGGCTGGTACTAAGGCATCAGCTTGTCAAACGGCTGTCAGATAGATGGTCATAACATCATGGTTCGGTCCTGGTCGGTTCGTTTGCTAGATTGACTGGTTGATGAGAAAATCGGATTAATCAAGGGGTTGAAAAGTTATATCTATATTTTCCTATTATTATTTTATAGAAATCACGGAGCATTGCCTGACGAGTGGCTAGGCGCCATGTCTAGTGGAACTCGGTAAGCTTACAGGTCAAGTAAGTTTTTCCTGCCGAAACGACAGGGGGTAGCAGAAAGCTGAAAGCTCGCTGATCAGCGATTGAGGAAGGGTAATAAGTATTGCAAGGGGAGGGAAAGTGCTTTCATTCTTGCTTCGTGCATTGATTAGATGCCGCCAGAGTATAACAAGGCTTGCCATGAAAGTCAATAGCTGGCTTCGCGTTAGAGTAGATCGACTTTTCGCCAAGGAGGGGGCTAAGGATCGCCCCATGCGGCGTAGGGCGGCCTATTTAGACGGTGACGCTGGCTGTGTCGAGCGGCTCAAGCCAGTTCAAGACTGTTTCCGCCAAGGCTAACCATGCGGAGGTCGCCGGAGTGGTCGTGGACTTGGCTAATCGGTGAGTGGCCATTGAACTTGAACTAATAGTCCTATGGGCCTCAAAAGTTGACAAGGACTTTCGGTATACTAAATTTCCAGTGCTGACCAAGGGCAAATTCTTCCCAAGGTAAATCAATATGTTGATGCCGCGTCAAAATATTGTCCTCCTTTTGTTCTGCTCCGATATTCGTAAGCTGACGATTCGGGATCCTGAAATTTTGCTGGTTCAGCCCCATGATCTCCCCGATTTTCCAGAGCGCGGGGTGGAGCTGATTTCGTTCAGGTATAGACGTGAAGTGGTGCAACTGAGTTTGCAGTTGACGCTGTTGTTAGGGACCTGTGTGCGGATTTATCCCATTGGCGAATGCACCAAGGGTAAGCTGAAGAGAAAGTTATCCTCCGCCCAGGGATTATATCGGGTGCTGACATTGTGGCACCTGGATCAGAACTCTACTCGTCATTAATAGCTAGATCGTAAAGCTAGATTTTTCGTAAACCTACCAAGTTTACAAGAAGATCAGGTTTACGATCGGGAAACAGGTGAAGCAAATGCAGGGGAAGGATTGGACGCAGCAGATCAAGGCTCTGGACCTAGACCTCGGTCCCGATTTTGCTGGCTGGCAACGTTTCGCCAATGCTTTACAGCTTGCTGCACTGGATTACGACTTCAAGCTCACCCTTGTAAAGCCCATGGATGGTTACCTGAGGATTGAGGAACCATTCGCGCCACTGCACATACAGACCTTAGCCATGGCAGTGGAATACGTGACCGACGCGATCTGCCAACGCTGTGGGAAGCCTGGGCCGCAGCGTCTGGTAAGCGCGAGGCGCGTTTGGAAACTCTGTGCTCGCTGCCAGACAGCCTTGGCGGTGCGAAATGAGTAATCCAAGTCCATCTTGTGCCGGTTGTGGCTGTGTTCTCCTGACCGAAGACCTCAGCAGCACTTGGGCTATTGTTGCCCGCCCGGCGCAGGGGGAGGGGGTGTTAAAGCTTTGCCTGCGCTGCACTACTCGCGTCGCAATGGCCCTCTGGCCTCAGTTGGCTGCGCTGGTAATGCCTACGACCGAGTGCCCAGAAGACGTTCTGGCCATGGTAGGAGTCATTCATCAGGTTATGGCGTTCTTCAGTCACGATCCATCGTGCGCTTCGCGTTGGTTCTCATCGCCTGTCATCGGTCTTGCTGGGCAATGTCCCAAAGACCTTGTTCAAAGTGAAGCAGGCCGCGAAGAGATCTTGAGGTTGCTTGGGCAGTTGGCGCATGGTGTGCCGCCATGAGCCAACTTGAACCGTTGTCCTTTGGGGGGCGACAAGACGGCCTGCCAGCTAAGGGCCTCTCACCGTAATCCTATTGTGTCCCACTTGCGTGATCGGAGTGGGCCTCCGCAAAAGTCCGTCAGTGAGCGCTGCCTGGACCCAGGCAAGCCTCGATCATGTCCGCGACGTCAAGTAAGCGCTCGCGCAAAGCGGGAAGCCAGACGACTGCCACGGACGAGTTCCGCTGTGCCAATTCAAGCACTGCCTGAAGCGCATGGTCTGAATGCCGCATCAATTCAACCAAATGAAGGCCGCTGGGACCATGGCTGCCCGCCAGCCAGTGCTTAGCGGTACGCTCACTGGCATCGGTCCAATGGCGCAGCGTCTTGATTGCGCGATGTGACATGCCCAATTCGGTGCGTAAGGCTGCGGCTACGGCGCTGGCGTAGATTTCTGCGTTGATTGGAAATGGGTTGCCCGTTTTCGCGATCATTTTTCTGTGTCTCCTCTTTATATTCGTTTGTGGCGTATCTGACGAAGACCGGTAGGCGTGGTGAGGTCTACGGCTTGGCATGGGTGTAGACCACAAGCTGCTGAGGGGGCATCGATCAACAAATGAGACGAGCACAGCTATCCCTGGCAGAGGGCAGCAATAGAGCCGCTGCCTACGTCCGCATGTCGACGGAACACCAGCAGTACTCCACTGAGAACCAGCTGGATGCGATCCGCGTTTATGCCGCAGCGCATGAGCTGGAGATCGTCCGGGTGTACACCGATGCAGGGAAAAGTGGCTTGAGCCTGGATGGTCGGGAAGCTCTTCAGCAGCTACTTCGAGACGTTGACGCGGGTCAGTCCGAGTTCTCTGTGGTTCTGGTCTATGACGTAAGTCGCTGGGGGCGCTTTCAGGACCCTGATGTGAGCGCCAGCTATGAAGTTCGATGTCGGCAGGCGGGTGTCAGGGTCGAATACTGCGCCGAACAGTTCGTTAACGATGGCTCACCGGTCTCCAGCATCATCAAGAGTGTTAAGCGCATGATGGCCGGTGAGTACAGCCGTGAGCTGTCCGTCAAGGTATTTGCGGGGCAGTCGCGCCTGATCGAGTTGGGCTACCGACAAGGAGGCCCGGCTGGCTATGGATTGCGTCGTCAACTTATCGATCAGACTGGGCAGCCTAAAGCAATCTTGGGTCGGGGAGAGTACAAAAGCCTTCAGACGGATCGGGTGATCCTCACGCCAGGTCCGGAGTCCGAGCAACAGGTCGTTCAAGACATTTACCAGGCCTTTGTAAGGGAAGGTCGAACCGAAGCTGAAATTGCAACGCAACTGAATCGGCGTGGCCTGCTAACAGACTTCCAGCGGCCGTGGACACGGGGTGTAGTGCATCAGGTCCTGATCAACGAAAAGTACATCGGTAACAACGTCTGGAATCGCACGTCTGGCAAGTTGAAACAGCCCCGTACACCTAATCCAGTTGATCAGTTGGTGCGGGCCGACGGTGCCTTCTCCTCAGTGGTCGACCACGCCTTGTTTCTCGCGGCGCAGGCCATCATCCGTGCGCGGTCACGGCACTGGACTGATGAGCAAATGCTGGCCACGCTGAAGCAACTATTTGCGGAGCGAGGTTGTCTGTCTGGTTTGATCATTGATGAGCAAGAGGATTGCCCCTCCAGCAGTTGTTATCGCCAACGCTTTGGTAGTTTGCTACGCAGCTACAGCCTGATTGGTTATTCACCCGCACGGGACTACAGCTTTCTGGAGGCCAATCGCCGGCTGCGAGAGCTGTATCCGCAGATCTTGGTCGACACGCAGGAGCGCATTCGTCTTGTCGGTGGACGCATCTCGGTCGACCCTCAGACCCAACTGGTTTGGGTTAATGATGAGTTCTCGATCTCGGTGGTGCTGTGCCGCTGTCAATGTTCAGAGTCAGTGCGCAGGCGTTGGCAGCTGCGCTTTGATTTCGGTTTGTTACCTGACCTTACTGTCGCGGTTCGCATGCTCCCCGGTGAGCAGGAGGTGCTTGATTACTACCTCTTTCCCATGATCGATTTGGCGGCCCCTCACCTGCGTCTGGGAGATACTAATCCGCGCGAATTGGAACTCTACCGGTTCGACAGCTTGGATATCCTGGCGGCCCTGAGTCGACGTATACCCCTGGGGAGCGCTGCGTAATGGCCACATCGGGAGAGCATCTTGCACTACATGTGGCGCAGGCGGCGCCTATTGCGCAGATCCCACTCGCGGATATTCGCGTGCTCAATCCGCGTAGTCGCAATCAACAAGTGTTTGCACGCTTGGTGGAAAACATTGCGAGCCTGGGGTTGAAACGACCGATCACGGTGACCCGCAACGGTTCGAGTTTCGACCTGATCTGTGGGCAGGGGCGCTTCGAAGCCTTCAAGGTCCTGGGGGAGTCGGCCATACCGGCGGTCGTGGTGACGGCGGCTGAGGCGGACCGCTATCTCATCAGCCTGGTAGAGAATCTGGCGCGACGCAAGCACTCGAACCGCGACTTGCTGATGGCGATTAACGTACTGCACGAGCGTGGTTACTCCATCAGGCAGATTGCCCAGAAAACCTGCTTGGACCGTGCCTATGTTGGCGGCATTCTGATCCTGTTGCGGCAAGGAGAGGAGCGCCTGATCGCTGCCGTCGAAAAGGGCTGGCTACCGATTAAAGTCGCGATCCATGTGGCACGGTCTGACGATGGCCAGGTCCAGGCCGCCATGGTCGAAGCCTATGAAAGTGGATTGTTGAAAGGAGATGAACTCATCAAGGTGCGCCGTCTGATCGACCGAAGACGCGTTCTTGGCAAGGGCTATGGTAGGCAGCATGGAGGCGAGCGCATGACCACTCCTCGCCAGCTGCTGACCGCCTATCAGAGTGAGGTGCGCCGTCAGCGCCTGATGGTGAAGAAGGCGGACATCGGTGAGCAACGATTGCTCTTCGTCGTGACCGCATTGCGTCGGTTGTTGGCCGATGAATTTTTCCGGTCAATGTTACGCAGTGAAGGTATTGATGATATGCCGCAGGTATTGGCCGAGCGTATTCAGGGGGACCCATGACTGTCGTCAAGCGTGCCTTTGAGCCCGATTTGATTACCGTCCGCTTACCGCTGATCCTGCCCTCTCGCCAAGTCACCCACGATATGCTGACGTCCGTCAAGTATGCGGCGATTTTGGCCTCCATCCGTGAGTTGGGCGTGGTCGAGCCGCTCGCGGTGCATCCCGAGCCGGTTCACGGGACGGGAGGGGAGCCCCGTTATCTACTGTTGGATGGTCATTTGCGGCTAGCTGCGCTCGTACAGTTGGGGGCGGAAGACGCGTTGTGCCTGTTGGCGACAGATGACGAAGGTTTTACCTACAACCGGCAGGTCAACCGACTTACCCCGATTCAAGAGCACAAGATGATTCTGGAGGCGATTCGCAAAGGAACGACCGCCGAACGGATTGCCGAAGTCTTGAGCGTCAACGTTGGACGCATCCGCGAGCGCCAGCATTTGCTGCGGGGGATTGCGCCGGAAGTCGCTGAGATGCTGAAAACGCGAATGGTCAGTCAGGCGGTCTTTCGCGTGCTGCGCAAGATGAAGCCGATGCGCCAGATCGAATTAGTCGAGATGATGATGTCGGCTAACTGCTTTACTGGCCGCTACGCCGAAATGGTCTTGGCCGCAACGCGTCCTGAACAGCTGGTCGAGGCAAAGAAAGTCAGTGAGGGCGTGACTGCTGAAGACATTGCACGCATGGAGCGGGAGATGGAAAAGCTCTACCACGACTACCGGTTGGTTGAAGACACCCTTGGCGAAACCATGCTGGTACTCGTGGTTGCCAAGGGCTATGTGTCTCGCATGCTGCGCAATCAGACTATCGCCGCTTACTTGGAGCGTTTCGAGCCTGACCTGGTGCGGGAGCTGGCGGGGGTTGTGGAAGCGGTCACCGCCGATGCTCGTAGTCTGGAGCGTGAATAGACCTCTCCGCTGTGCTGAACGGCGGCGCGCGCCAGGCACTCACTGAGCGGCGCCAGCAAACGGCATCTCGGGTGAGGCTCCGGTTCGTCGCACGGTCGGCCTGTATCGCGGGGGCGATCCCCGGAGGGATCGCCTCGCGTAAGCAGAGCCGCTACTACCGGATCGGCATTCGGCAGCAAAGTAGTGTTGCTGCTTCTGAGTGGTAGGTGATCATTCGTATTTGGGCCAGATCGTCAGTGCTATGGTGGCGAGGGCATTGGCTCGGGCTGAAATCGCGGCTTCATCCCACGCAGAGGTAGCAATCAGTGGGACATTGAGACGCAGGCTGGTATTAGCAAGCAGCTTGTCGCGTTTCGCCGCGAAATCGCAGTGTTGCGCCGCTCTATTGACGCTGAGGTTCAGCAGCGTCAAGTTGCCTAGCGTTGGGATGCTCTCATGCCGCTCACGAATCAGGAGCTGCCAGGGCGTCAATGTGCCGCCAGAGCGCACAATCACTTCGATATCCGACTCGTCGCTGTCGGCTGCCACGCTGCCATCTTTCAGCGGCCAGTGGGCGTGCCAGCTGCGCGGCAAAATATGGTCGATATCAAGCGCTGATAGGTTTGGCAGTTCGGGCTCTTCGCTTTTAACGGATAGTCGTAAACCGCCCTCCAGCTCCGTTAGCAGCGAACGGGTTTTCGCGGTATCCAGCCGGCCTGGGTACAACGGTGCGCTGACGCAGGCGTTACGGAATTCGGCATCGTCGGGCCAACGGGAAGCATCTCCGTTGAGTGTACTCAGATAGTCGCCGAGGACCCCGCTGGAGATCCCTGATTTCGTCAGGTGACGTAGCGCACTGAGGAAGATGTTGTTGTAGTTTTTGGGCGTCAGTCCACAGATAGCGCGGCGTACCACGTAGGACACCAGGCAATTGAACATGCAGGCTTTGTCCGCCTCAGGCACTTGCGCAGTCGAAATCAGCAGGGCCAGCGGGTGGAGCGTCGTGACATCATACGCCGCAATACGACGCCCAAGACGAGCAATGAGGGAGGAGCCGGAGGTGCTGATCAGTTCGCGGTAATGTTCCGCGTATTGGGTCAGGGTCACCAACTGACGGTCTGCGGTGTTGGCTGGAGCCTCGGCTGCATAGCGCCGGTATTCGTTGTACAAGCGTGACAGATCAACCTCACTGCCCATCTCTGCTTGCAGGGTGGCGTGGATCAACCACTCCAGGCGGGGCTTGTTCAGGCGGCCACGACGCTGCTTGGTCGACCAGTAGTCTTCTTCGAACGGTAGCCACTGCTTGTCGTAAAGCGCTTGGGCATCGACTTTATCTTGGTCGGCACGCATGAAAATGTAGTTGCGGATCAAATCCGTGGCATGCAGCTCTGCGCCCCGTCCATTGAGCGTTTCAAAAATCACCTGGGCATCGTCCTCGGCTTCCAGCGAAATGCTGACCAGCTTGAGGTCTTGCAATACCGCCATGATGAGGCTTTCTGCATAGGCGGCGGCCAATTCGTTTCCTGAGCGAATCCAGCGTATGAACTCATGGGTAAAGAACCAGATCGCGGCCAGTGCAGGTGGGTGATCATGGTGCTTGCGCAGGCTGCCGTGCTGCGTGAAGTGGGCCGGGTATTCGCTCCGGAAATCGTCCAGACGCTGGATGCCGAGGCTTTTGATGAAATGGGGGCGGTCGCGGAAGGTCGGCCACAGCTTATAGCGCTCCATTTTGGGGTCGCGCATGGTTTCTTCGTTGTTGTTTTGCATGCAGCCGATCACGCTGGGCTCAAAGGCCTGAATGCCGGTGGCACGTAACGCGAGCAGGAGCGAGGCCAGCACGTACTGAAGCGTGGTCAACCGTTGCTGGCCATCAATGATGTGCAGGGTGTCGACGCCCATCAGCCCGTCTTTGGCTTGGGGTTCGAGGACCACTGCCCCCAGGAAGTGCGGTGTGATGCTCAGGCCGGATACCCGTGCCTGGGCTTTTTCCTGGATGTCCTGCCACAAGGCATTCCATTGATTGCGCAGCGTCCACACATAGGCGCGCTGGTAGAACGGTACACAGTACTGGCGGCGGTCTTGGAAAAGCTGGCGCACGGTGAGCGTTTCGGATTTCATGGCGTCCCCTTGATGGTCTGCGCATTCTGGCCTGTGCGGACCATGGCGTCACTAGGGCGGGGCGACTGTCGCGTGCTGCGTGTAATTTGCCGTTATGGTCAATCGGCCCCCACGTTGACGACGGACTCGGTCGACTGCCGCGCCCCCTGCGGCGACCGAACTTACGTCATACGCTATACCAGAAGGGGGGCATGTGGCGTCACAGCAAGCGGAAGGGGGCGACTGATGAGGACGGCCATTGAGCAGGACACTCTGGCCGCGCTGGTCGAGACCGGCGCGGCGCGGGAGTTTCGCGTGCTACATGATGGCGAAGCCTGGCGCCTGGAGTTGCGCCTCGGCGCGAGGTGGTTGCCGATTCGCTCGCGGCGCGAGCCAGTACGCTACTGGCGCTCACTGACGGCGGTGGGGCGCTTCTGTTCAGCAGTCGGAATCAAGGTGCTGACGGTCGAGCTGTAATTGCCCTTTACCTTTCAGCCCGTTGATGTGCTCGATTGACTCCCATTCCATCCAGTTATTGATTGATCTTATGACACTCGCTGTCTACTGCATTACTGGCATTATATTGGCTAGTAACAGAAACCTATCAGTCAGCCTCTACGGCTGCTTATCTTTGGGATTCCAGTATAGCGAAAGCACTTTGTGTCGAACACAAAAGTCCAAACCGGAACTCTCATGCTTATGTGTCGAATGAAAGACTAACGGGTTTCCTCCTTTATCCTCACTTATGGTCACATCAGGGTTGCGATTGACCAGTTCGCATTTCCACTTCTCTAACATTGATTTTGCATCTTGAACAAAGCAGTAGATGAAGACTTCTCCATGATCCTGTCCAGGATTACCCGTCGAATACCTTGTGGAAAGTTGCTTAAAGCCCTTATCCAACCACGAATAACCACTGTGTTTTTTAGCCTCCGCCAGCCATAAGAATCCATAGTCCCCGCGGACCACTACATCACAGTGGCCGCCGATGGCGGCGTCATGTTCTACTTGAAATCCCGAGCTATGAAGCTGACCACAGATCTGAATAGTCAACAAATCTTCATTTTCATCCTTCTGTATCTTGTTTCGGTGCTCGACAAGCCAATTACAAGCAAAGTCTACCGAGCGTTGGAGTGCATCGACTCTTGCTTCATGACTTTGAGCAAAAACGAAGTCAATTCGAGCTTCCAGCGGTGTGCCGGCGGCACGAGCACGTAGAAAAGCGAGGGATTCTTCATGAGTGCTCACTATCTCTGCCCTCCAAAAAGGTCCGTTTCAAGCTCGAAGAACGGGACTATCCGTTCTGATGCGCGGACGACCTCTTCACGCGTCACGGGATGCAAAATGGTGTCTACATCCAGAACCCTCTGGAAGTCCTCACTGGAGAGTTCGTGACGTCGATCTTCTTCGTCAATAAATTCGGCTGAAGCACGGAGGATGGCGTACTCCGATTGGACCAATATTGTCAGCGCGGCAACTAAATCTGCGGTTAATTCCGACTGACCTAGTACTCTGAGGATGTCCCCAACACGCCAGCTTTGAGTTGGAGTCGCACTGTCTCCAATTGCATCGATGATTTTTAACGCCATTGTTGCCGCTGGCAAATCTTTCCAGTGCCCGGTGATGGCGGACTTCACCTGGTCAATCGTACAGGCACTGGGGCCGTAGTCAGTGTCGATATCTAACGGCGGAAGGCCTTGCACTATGCGTATCGTCTCAAGGCTCAGAGTAACCACGCGCTGGAACAACTCCAGTGGGTACTTGGCGTTCCCCATGGTCTCGATGGCCCAGTCGTTGGCGTCGTTTACGATGCCACTGGCCTTATCAGTGCGCACTGCCTGGCGCTCCATCACCCACTCCAGCGCGGCCTTGCCGTTAACCACATAGCCCCACGCCGCCTCGGGGATGCCTTTAAGGGTGATGCGGTGGTTGTAGATAACGATGCTCTTGTCGCCCTTTTTAGCGAACTTCATCTTTTCCACCCGATAGTCGGCGTCTGTAAGCGTACCCTTGGCCTCGATGGTCAGCGGGTACAGCTCGACAGCCTCGTAGTTCAGGTGAAGGTCGGCCAGGGCGCGGCCTGCCTTACTGAAAGCCCAGAAGTCGGTGGCTTTCTTAACGGCTGGGATGCGCGGTAATTCCTTACTGAGGTTGTCAGCAAAGCGCTCGCAGTAATCCGGCGAGTGGAATAGACCGTAGACATAATAGAACAGGTCTTCCTTGCTGATTTGCTCGCCGGGGAAGGCTCTTTTGAAGTGATCCAAACCGCTGTCGGTAATCGCATCTCGGCGGCGCAACCCACATTCAGCAGGCTGAGCAAAAAGATCGTCTTTCGACTCTTGAGCTATTTCGTCGTAGAGGTAGAGCGGGAAACACTGAT
Source organism: Pseudomonas sp. NyZ480 (assembly GCF_029537255.1). Lineage (NCBI taxonomy): Bacteria > Pseudomonadati > Pseudomonadota > Gammaproteobacteria > Pseudomonadales > Pseudomonadaceae > Pseudomonas > Pseudomonas sp. NyZ480. The sequence continues at coordinate 1,301,024 of NZ_CP120626.1, forward strand.
ATCCACCCATGCCTGGGGCAAGGTTCAAGTCCGGTGGATTCTTGGTTACAAGCGCGGAAAATCCTTTGTTTCCACCAAACCCTGGAACGCAAATACCTACGTTCTCAGTATGAGCGTTAGGAAAGATTCGGGGTATCTGGTAAACCATTTCATTGAAACGGCGATTAAAATAAATCCACTGCTTAGTGAACGGACGATAAAGACCTTGAACCAGACAATTTTGGTCGAATTCAAAAGTACGTCCTTTACTCAATTCCTGTTTCAGTGCACGTGTCCAACTGATACGGTTCGGGGCGGTATTGATAAACCCCTCAAGCGCCGCATCACGAAGCTTTTTAGGTTGGCCCGTGTAGTTAGTCTCGAAGCGTGCGACCTCTGAGTTATAGAAGTCAATCATGCTCGACATGTTGGCTTCTAGCGTTTTCTTGCTGGAGTTGTAGGCCCATGCGTCACGAGCGGTTACTATTCCAAGCGAGAAGTTATCGAACAGCTTAGGTGCATCACCTTTCTTGTCGCCAAGTACGATGAATTGACTGAAACTGTTATCGCGCTGCTTGAGCCAGTCGCCGTGCTCATCCGGAGTTATTTGCTGCCACCCTTTAATGCCGGCCACGCTGGCATAGTCGGAGATCTTTTCCAGCTTTTCCTCGCGACTCAGGTAATCGCCAATATCGTGGAAATGAATTTGACCATGAGCCTGCGCGTCGGGATTCTTGATCAGCAGTGAAATGGCAATGGGGGCGCGGCTGCCACTCCCGAATATCTTGCCACCTTCCTTGCGTGAGTTTTCGCCACTGGTGCGCTGGTTGCCGCGCAGGTGGAACACATAGAGGCTGGAGAACTCATCGGCCAGGCATTTTCGCAGGCCGTCTGCGGTGTTGGCCTCGACGAAGCCTGCATTAGTGACAAATCCTATGATGCCGGCATCACCGATACGGTCGCTGGCCCAACGGATGGCACGGATATAGCTGTCATATAGTCCCCTGGCTAGGGTTCCTTCCGAGCGAGCAACATAGGTAGTACGGATTCGCTCATCCAGTGACGGGTACTCAACGTTATCGTTATTATCATTCTCGCTCTGCTGCCCAATGGAATAAGGTGGATTTCCTACAATCACCCGAATATCCAAATCCTTCTGGCGCTTGCGCCGGGCGCTGTTGTCCTCCAGCAGCGCGTCTACCAGATCGTCCTTCTCATACATCTGAAAGGTGTCGGTTAGACAGATGCCTTCAAATGGGGTGTACTCGTCGATTACTTCGCTGTGGTAGGCCGCTTCGATGTTAATGGCGGCGATGTAGTAGGCCAGCAGCACCAGCTCGTTAGCGTGGATTTCATGCCTGTATTTGTGCGGCAACTCTTCCCGTTTGATCAGGCCCGACTGGATCAGGCGGGTGATGAATGTGCCAGTGCCGGTGAACGGGTCAATAATGTGGACACCCTTACTGCCCAAGGTCTGACCGAACTCCCGTTGCAGAAGGTGGTTGACGCTGTGAAGAATGAAGTCCACCACCTCGACCGGGGTGTAAACGATACCTAGGCGCTCGGTCATCTTGGGAAATGCGTTGCGGAAGAACTTGTCATACAGCTCGACGATAATCTTTTGCTTGCCTTGGGCGTTGTTGATGCCGGCAGCGCGTTGACGCACGCTGGCGTAGAACTTATCCAGGGTGTCAGCTTCCTTGGCCAGGTGGTGTTCGTGGAGCGCGTCAAGCACACCCTGCATGGCCTTGGACATTGGGTTGTGGCTGGCGAAGCTGTACTCATCGAACAGCGCATCGAACACCGGCTTGGTTACCAGGTGCTGGGCGAGCATTTCGACGATCTCGCTATCGCTGATGCTGTCATTGAGGTCGTCGCGCAGCTCGGCGGCGAAAGCATTGAATGCAGCTTTTTCCTGGGTGTTGGCTGGACTCTCTAAGATGCCCTGGATGCGGTCGATATGGGTGCGGGCGATCTTGGCGATATCGTTGGCCCAGTCTTCCCAGTGGTGGCGATTGCCGCACTTCTCGACGATTTTGGCGTAGATGGCCTTTTCGATTTCACCCACTTCATAGGTCAACTCGGCCTGCTGAGTCATCTGGCCTTCGGCATCGTGCCGAGGGCGCTTCTCGCCGATGCCGTATTGGCCTTTGCCAGCTTGGCCGTTGCTCGCGCCGCTGGCTTTCTTGGCCTTCTTGTCGGCTTTGTCGGTGATGGCGATGACCTCCATCTTGCTCGGGTCAGAGCCGATCAAGTCGAGCTTGTTGACCATGGCGTCGAAGCTGTCGTCGTGGGAGCGCAAGGCCTGGAGCACTTGCCAAACGACCTTGTAGGTCTGGTTATCATTGAGGGCTTCATGCGGTTCCATGCCCGCTGGGATGACCACCGGCAGCACCACGTAACCACGCTTCTTGCCCGGCGCGTTGCGCATCACCCTGCCAACCGATTGCACCACATCTACTTGGGAGTTACGCGGTGTGAGGAAGAGCACAGCATCCAGCGCCGGCACGTCCACACCTTCAGACAGGCAGCGCACGTTGCTGAGGATGCGGCAGGTGTTCGCTGGGGCCTCTTCCTTCAGCCAGTTGAGTTTGGCTTCCTTCTGGCTGGCATTCATGCCGCCATCGACGTGTGCGGCTTCGCAGATTATCCGCGAGGCCGCATCAATGTTCTCTGACTCCTGGTAAGCCTCCACCACCGACTGGAACATGCTGGCGATGTTGATCGAGCTGACCTTGTGTTTGGTGCCCTTATAGTTCGGCGAGATGACCTGGCAGAAGGCGACAGCGCGCTTCATGGGCTGATCATCACCCACCAGATTTTCGGCCAATCCCTGCTTGGCCAGCGCTTTCCAGCAGCCGACGATTTTGGCGGCGTCGTCCACCTTGAGCTGGTTGTCCTCGTCCTTTAGCAGCTCCTGGAGGCGGCGGCTGATAATGCTTTCTTCAACAGTGAGTACCAACACTTTGTAGTCGGTGAGCAGGCCGCGCTGAACAGCCTCGGAGAAGTTGATGACGAACAGCTCTTTGCCGTACAGCACTTCGTCATCCATAGAGCACAGGGTGACTTCACCGGACTCGGCCTTGATCTTAGCGTTGTCGCCGTAGATGCGTGGCGTAGCGGTCATGTACAGGCGCTTGGCTGCACGGATGTAATCGGCATCGTGAACGCGCACGAAGGTGCTTTCTTCATCATCGCCAAAGGTGGCACCGGTAGTGCGATGGGCTTCGTCACAGATGATCAGGTCAAATGCTGCCAGGCCGTACTCATGCTGGGCGCGGCTGATCACGTCGATGGAGTGGTAGGTGGAGAACACCACGCTCATGTGCTCGGCATCGTGGCGTTTGAGCATTTCCGCAGCGAGGCGATCTGCCTTGGTATTAGCTGGGTAGCGCAATTCGTGAGCGAAGACCTGTGGGGTATCCTCGTCTGCCCTGCGCTTCTTGCCTACGTCGCTGTCCGAACAAACGGCGAAGCTGTGCAACGGAGTTTCGCTTTCCTGCGTCCATTCGGTAAGCGTCTGCGACAGCAACGACAGGCTGGGCACCAGGAACAGCACACGCTTGCCCCTGCCGGCTTGCTGTTCAGCAATCTTCAGGCTAGTGAAGGTCTTGCCGGTGCCGCAGGCCATGATCAACTTGCCGCGCTCGGTATCTTTGAGTCCCGCTGTAACAGCATTCAGTGCTGTTTTCTGGTGATCTCGAAGCTGCTTGCGGGACTTGAAAGCAACAGCCTGATGGGGCTGGTATTTAGCCCAGTCGATTTGGCTTTCTTCCAAAGCTTGCAGATCGATCTTGTTGATCGAAAGCTGCTGGCCCTGCAAGGCGTTTTCGGCGTGTTCGCTCCAGTTGTTGGTGGTGGCAACGATGATCCGGTGAGTGAACGGAGCTTTGCCTGAGGCGGTGAAGAAACTGTCGATGTCCTTCTTCTGGACGCGGTAGTCCTCTGCGTATAGCTTGCACTGGATAGCGTGGAACTCGCCGGTGCCCTGGGTACGTGCTACCAAGTCGATGCCGGTGTCGCGACCGTCCAGCCCTTGTTCCTTGGCCCAATCGGTGTACATCCATACCTTGTCATACAGGTCACGGTAGGTGGCCTCGTTGCGCAGGTAGGCGCAGATCAGCTCTTCGAAGTAGGTGCCTTTTTCGCGTTCGGTAACGGATGTAGATCGGTAGGCATCGAGCAGGGATTGAAGGGCGGACATTGAACAGGAATTCCTTTTAGGCACGACAGGTGCGTCATGGGTACCAAATCTCGGCAGATTACCATTTGGAGAGAGTTGCTACAGCTTCCGAGGTGCTTTAGGCACTTAGAACTGCGGAAACAATCAAAAAAGGCTGCCATTTGGCAGCCTTTTGGGTGAATCCATTTCACATTTAGTGAGAAGGTTTCATGGTGTAGTGATTTTGAGCGTTTGGGGGCATCAATCCCAGCTCAACGCACCACCCGTCTGGTACTCGATCACACGGGTTTCGAAGAAGTTCTTCTCTTTCTTCAAGTCCATGATCTCGCTCATCCAAGGGAACGGGTTGGTAGTCCCAGGATACTCTTCCTTCAGGCCAATCTGGGTCAGGCGACGGTTTGCGATGAACTTGAGGTAGTCCTCCATCATCGCGGCGTTCATGCCCAGTACGCCGCGTGGCATGGTGTCACGGGCGTATTCGATCTCCAGCTGGGTCCCTTGCAGGATCATCTGGGTGGCTTCTTCCTTCATCGCCGCATCCCACAGGTGCGGGTTCTCGATCTTGATCTGGTTGATCACGTCGATACCGAAGTTCAGGTGCATCGACTCGTCACGCAGGATGTACTGGAACTGCTCGGCAACGCCGGTCATCTTGTTGCGGCGGCCCATCGACAGGATCTGGGTGAAGCCGCAGTAGAAGAAGATGCCTTCCAGCACGCAGTAGTAGGCGATCAGGTTGCGCAGCAGCTCTTTGTCGGTTTCGACGGTACCGGTGTTGAATTCCGGATCGGAGATGGCGCGGGTGTACTTCAGGCCCCAGGCGGCTTTTTTAGCGACCGACGGGATCTCGTGGTACATGTTGAAGATCTCGCCTTCATCCATGCCCAGTGACTCGATGCAGTACTGGTAGGCGTGGGTGTGGATCGCCTCTTCGAACGCCTGGCGCAGGATGTACTGGCGGCACTCGGGGTTGGTGATCAGGCGGTACACGGCCAGGGCCAGGTTGTTGGCCACCAGCGAGTCAGCGGTGGAGAAGAAGCCGAGGTTGCGCATCACGATGCGGCGCTCGTCTTCAGTCAGGCCGTCCATGCTCTTCCACAGGGCGATGTCGGCGGTCATGTTGACCTCTTGCGGCATCCAGTGGTTGGCGCAGCCATCGAGGTACTTCTGCCAGGCCCAGTCGTACTTGAACGGAACCAGCTGGTTGAGGTCGGCGCGGCAGTTGATCATGCGCTTTTCGTCAACGCGAACGCGGGCGCTGGAGCCTTCCAGCTCGGCCAGGCCTTCGGCGATGTCGAGGTCGTTCAGGGCGGCCTTGGCGCGCTTGACTGCGTCGGAGTCGTCGGCGGTGGCTACTCGGGCTTCCTGGGCGGCGGCATCGCCGGCGCTGTCGAGCTTGTCCAGGGTGGCGGCAGCGGCCTGCGCAGGGGTGTTGCCTTTTGCGGCGACTTCGCCGTCTTCCTTGTCGAATTCGTCCCAGCTCAGCATGGTTTGGCTCCTGCTTGAGGGTCGCCCTCGGGCAACCGGTTGGATAGTAAGAATGTGATGCCTGACGCAAGGCCGTTACGGCGAATGGACAGCTCGAGAGGCTGACTCTCGTTACATCTGAGTGTGTTCTGGCTTGTACCTGGCCAGTCCTCGCAGAGGGGCCAGGACAATAGAATGGGCCCTTTTCAGAGGGGGCGCAGTATACCGGATTTCGCCTTCGATCGGGGTGCGTGTCGCGCGGGCGAGGGTAACTTTTTCGACCGGTTTTACGCGCGTCCGTTCACGAAGCTCGTGTCGTTTTCTACGGTGAAAGAGTGTAGCGGCAAAAACAAACAAGCACTACATATTGTGCCTTATTATTTTTTCTGCACAGGATATTGGGTTGGCGCCACCGCTTGTAGAAGCGGCTTCATGTCGCGGAAGGGCTTGCTAAGCGGGCCCCCAATCGCATTGATGACGCCGAGATCAGGGGCGCGCCTCGCGACCCTTTCGCGATACAAGGCCGCTACCAAGAACACCGAGTCAACTGCGCTGCTTATGCAGCGTTTCGACGATATGCGTCTTGGGATGCCTGCGTGCTTCTTCGACCGACGTGAAGCGGCCGGTTTCAGCGTTGCGACCGATCTTGCGTATTGCCACTTGTTTCCGCGCCATGAGGATGTCCTTCTTGGAGAGGGGTCTGTCCCTTTTACCGAAGCGCCAGAGCGCAGGGCAAAGGGTGAGGTTTCTCCGTGACGCGGATACAAAAATGCCGCAAGGGGCACCCAAAGGCACCCCTGCGGCACTGAGCCTTACTGGCAGGCTTCGCAGTCAGGCTCGTCGATCGCGCAGGCCTTCGGCACTGGCGCAGGGCCGGCAGCCTGGACCGGGGTGCTGTCGCCACCGCTGGAAACGGCGTTGAGTTTGCCGGTGTTGATGGTCGACTTCTCGGTGCTGGTCGCGGCCAGGGCACGGAGGTAGTAGGTGGTTTTCAGACCACGGTACCAGGCCATGCGGTAGGTCACGTCCAGCTTCTTGCCCGAGGCGCCGGCGATGTACAGGTTCAGCGACTGAGCCTGGTCGATCCACTTCTGGCGACGCGAGGCGGCGTCGACGATCCACTTGGTCTCGACTTCGAACGCGGTGGCATAGAGGTCCTTGAGCTCCTGCGGGATACGCTCGATCTGCTGCACCGAACCGTCGTAGTACTTCAGGTCGTTGATCATGACCGAGTCCCACAGGCCGCGGGCCTTCAGGTCGCGCACCAGGTACGGGTTGATCACGGTGAATTCGCCCGACAGGTTCGATTTCACGTACAGGTTCTGGTAAGTCGGCTCGATCGACTGCGAAACGCCGGTGATGTTGGCGATGGTCGCGGTCGGCGCGATGGCCATGATGTTCGAGTTGCGAATACCTTTCTTGACGCGCTCACGCACCGGCGCCCAATCCAGCGACTCTTCCAGGTTGACGTCGATGTACTTGGCACCACGGGCCTCGATCAGGATCTGTTGCGAGTCCAGTGGCAGGATGCCTTTGGACCACAGCGAGCCCTGGAAGGTCTCGTAGGCACCGCGCTCGTCGGCCAGGTCGCAGGATGCTTGGATGGCGTAGTAGCTGACCGCTTCCATCGACTTGTCGGCGAACTCGACGGCAGCGTCCGAGCCGTAAGGAATGTGCTGCAGGTACAGCGCATCCTGGAAGCCCATGATGCCCAGGCCGACCGGACGGTGCTTGAAGTTCGAATTGCGCGCTTGCGGCACCGAGTAGTAGTTGATGTCGATCACGTTGTCGAGCATGCGCACGGCGGTCTTGACGGTACGCGCCAGTTTCGCGGTGTCCAGCTTGCCATCGACGATGTGGTTCGGCAGGTTGATCGAACCCAGGTTGCACACGGCGATTTCATCGGCGTTGGTGTTCAGGGTGATCTCGGTGCACAGGTTCGAGCTGTGGACCACGCCCACGTGCTGCTGCGGCGAACGCAGGTTGCACGGGTCTTTGAAGGTCAGCCACGGATGGCCGGTCTCGAACAGCATCGACAGCATCTTGCGCCACAGGTCTTTGGCCTGGATGGTCTTGAATACCTTGATCTTGTTGTACTCGGTCAGGGCTTCGTAGTACTCGTAACGCTCTTCGAAGGCCTTGCCGGTCAGGTCGTGCAGATCAGGCACTTCCGATGGCGAGAACAGGGTCCACTTGCCGTCGTCGAAGACGCGCTTCATGAACAGGTCAGGGATCCAGTTCGCGGTGTTCATGTCGTGGGTACGACGACGATCGTCACCGGTGTTCTTGCGCAGTTCGAGGAATTCCTCGATGTCCAGGTGCCAGGTTTCCAGGTAGGCACACACGGCACCCTTGCGCTTGCCGCCCTGGTTGACGGCAACGGCGGTGTCGTTGACCACTTTCAGGAACGGCACGACGCCCTGGGATTTGCCGTTGGTGCCTTTAATGTAGGAGCCCAGTGCCCGTACCGGAGTCCAGTCGTTGCCCAGGCCACCGGCGAATTTCGACAGCATGGCGTTGTCGTGGATCGCGTGGTAGATGCCCGACAGGTCGTCCGGGACGGTGGTCAGGTAGCAGCTGGACAGCTGCGGACGCAGGGTGCCGGCGTTGAACAGGGTCGGGGTCGAAGCCATGTAGTCGAACGACGAGAGCAGGTTGTAGAACTCGATCGCACGGGCTTCCTTGTCTTTCTCTTCCAGCGCCAGGCCCATGGCCACACGCATGAAGAACACCTGCGGCAGCTCGAAGCGCACGCCATCCTTGTGGATGAAGTAGCGGTCGTACAGGGTCTGCAGGCCCAGGTAGGTGAATTGCTGGTCACGCTCGTGGTCGATGGCCTTGCCCAGACGCTCCAGGTCATAGCCTTTCAGGGCCGGGTCCAGCAGCTCGAACTCGACGCCTTTCTCGACATAGGCCGGCAGGGCTTTGGCATACAGCTCGGCCATTTCGTGGTGGGTGGCGCTGTCGGCCACGCCCAGGAAGCCCAGGCCTTCGGCACGCAGGGTGTCCATCAACAGGCGGGCGGTGACGAACGAGTAGTTCGGCTCGCGCTCGACCAGGGTACGGGCGGTCATCACCAGGGCGGTGTTGACGTCCTTGATGGCCACGCCGTCGTACAGGTTCTTCAGGGTGTCGCGCTGGATCAGCTCACCATCGACTTCGGCCAGGCCTTCGCAGGCTTCGCTGATGATGGTGTTCAGACGGGCCATGTCCAGCGGTGCCAGGCTGCCATCGGCCAGGGTGATGCGGATGGACGGGTGCGGCTCGACCACGGCGTCGGTGTGGGCGCGTGTGGCACGCTCCTTGGCGCGTTGCTCGCGATAGATCACGTAGTCACGGGCAACTTTCTGCTCGCCAGCACGCATCAGGGCCAGTTCGACCTGGTCCTGGATTTCTTCGATGTGGATGGTGCCACCCGATGGCATGCGACGCTTGAACGTGGCGGTGACCTGCTCGGTCAGGCGCGCGACGGTGTCGTGGATGCGCGACGAGGCAGCGGCGGTGCCGCCTTCAACTGCGAGGAACGCCTTGGTGATGGCCACGGTGATCTTGTCGTCGGTATAGGGGACGACAGTGCCGTTGCGCTTGATCACGCGCAGTTGGCCAGGGGCGGTGGCAGCCAGATCCTGGTTGGAATCGGCGGCCTGCGGCGCCTGGGCCTGCGGGTTCTCGCGAGTTGTCTCGGTTTGCATGGGTGGGTGTCTCCACAGTTTCTATATTGTTCAGGCGCCTTTTGGGCGCCCACCGTTCCGTCCGCTTGCTCGATGGCCCAGGGGGATGCGACGTGCACGCGCATCCGCCCGCTCGGGCGTACCGACTTCGGGACAGACTCAGGAATAAGGGGCAATAACCTGCCGCTCCCTGGCCGAAGTCAAAGGTTCTGGGCGTTGCCCAAAATCTGTTGCTGATGGATGTCAGGCTTGGCCTGCAACACCCATGCCCGAACAATGCCCTGCATGGGCTTGCCTCGGACGCCTCCGCAGGAGCGGTTTGGCTGCTGAAATCACCTGAAGTTCAGCCAGAAATTTCGCTTGAAATCCTGCGCCGACTTGTGTTTGTGATTTTGCGCGAACCCCAATATCTAGTGGTTCGCTGCGATGGGGATACAAGATAATGCGGTATCGGGGGCTTTGCAAGGATGGCGACTGTGGATAACTTGTGCGTACTTTGTGAGTGAATAGTGGGTATGCGCTGTAGGCCTTGTACCAAGAGGTTTGCACTATTTTTCTGCGTCTCGCTGCCCCCGGGCAGAATTTTGCGGGCGCGAACCCTATCACAAAAATCGGTTCAGTCGAGGGCCATTTCGGGTGAGGCTGGCAGTGTCGTGGAGCGGGCCGTAGTATCCGCAGCAAATGTGTCAGTTGTGCAGGCCTTTTCGCGGGTCAACCCGCACCCACAGGTCAAGCGCAGGCAGTCAATAAAGAACAACAACCAAGAGACCCGGCCATGGACCAGCCACCGAACCGCATCCTCATCGTCGAGGATGACCAGCGTCTTGCCGAACTTACCGCCGAATACCTGCAGGCCAACGGCTTCGAGGTGGCGGTGGAGGGCGACGGCGGGCGCGCCGTGCGGCGTATCGTCGACAGCCAGCCAGACCTGGTGATTCTTGACCTGATGCTGCCAGGTGAGGATGGCCTGAGCATCTGCCGCCGGGTGCGCGGTCAGTATGCCGGTCCGATCCTCATGCTCACCGCCCGCAGCGACGAGCTCGACCAGGTCCAGGGCCTGGACCTGGGCGCTGACGATTATGTGTGCAAGCCGGTACGCCCACGCCTGTTGCTGGCGCGGATCCAGGCCCTGTTGCGGCGCAGCGAAGCGCCAGACAGCAAGCGTCCGGACCTGGCCTTCGGCGGGTTGCGAATCGACAACCGACTGCGCGAAGCCTGGCTCAACGATCAACTGATCGACCTGACCGGCGCTGAATTCGATTTGCTCTGGTTGCTCGCCAGCAATGCCGGCCGGGTACTGTCCCGCGAACAGATCTCCACGTCCTTGCGTGGTGTCGGCTATGACGGTCAGGACCGCTCCATCGATGTGCGCATTTCCAAGATACGCCCCAAGATCGGTGACGACCCCATCCACCCGCGATTGATCAAGACCCTTCGCAGCAAGGGCTATCTGTTCGTCGGCGAGGGCCCATGAACAACTCGATCTTCCTGCGTATCTATGGCGGCATGCTTGCCGTGCTCGTGCTGGTGGCGGTGCTTGGTGTGCTTAGCCTGCACCTGGTCAACCAGGTGCGCGCCAGTCAGCACCGTGAGAACCTTGCCCAAGGTACCTTCAGCCTGATGGCCGATAACCTGGCCCAGCAGTCCGAGGTCGAGCGCAAGCGTTCGCTAGTGATGTGGGAGCGTTTGCTGGGGGTGCCATTGTCGCTGCAACCGATGTCGGCGCGCACCTTGGATGGCGGCCAGCGGGCGCGCCTGTACCGTGGTCTGGTGGTGGTGGAGAAGACAGGGCCGCATGCCGCCCAGGTGTTGCGCAAGGTGGGTGGCGAAGAGCTGCTGCTGGTGGCGCAGGTCAGCCAGGTCAGCGAGCAATTGGCGCGGGCCACCCTGTACCTGCTGGCCGACGAGCTGGTGCGTTACCCGGTGACCGAGCAGCAACGGCGCCTGGCCGAAATCAAACAGAGCAAGGGGTTCGGCTTCGACATCGCCCTGCAGCGCCTGGAGCGGGTCGGACTGGACGACGACCAGCGGCGGCGGGTGGAGGAGGGCGATACGGTCATGGCGCTGGGCAAGGACGGCGACTCGATCCGGGTGTTCGCCGGCTTGGCGGGTTCGCCCTGGGTACTGGAGATTGGCCCGCTGTACCAGCTCAACCCCTACCCGCCACAGCTGCTGATCCTGATCACTTTCCTGGGCTTGTGCCTGATTGGCCTGGTGGTTTATCTGCTGGTACGACAGCTGGAGCGGCGCGTTTCAGGGCTGGAGATCGCCGCCACGCGCATCGCCCAAGGCAGCCTGGATACCCGCGTGCCGGCAGGTGACGCCGACTCGGTGGGGCGTCTGGCCGCTGCGTTCAACGGCATGGCCGAGCACCTGCAACGCTCGTTGAGCATGCAGCGAGAGCTGGTGCGGGCAGTCTCCCATGAGCTTCGCACCCCGGTGGCGCGCTTGCGTTTCGGCCTTGAGATGATCGAAAGCGCCAGCACCGAACAGGCCCGCGCCAAGCACCTGGCTGGCATGGACAGTGATATCCAGGACCTGGATAAACTGGTCGATGAGATGCTGACCTACGCCCGACTGGAGCAGGGCGCGCCAGCGCTGAAGTTCCAGCGGGTCGACCTGGATGCCTTGCTCGATCGGGTCATCGAAGAGTTGGCGCCGTTGCGCGCGGACGTGAGCGTAGTGCGCGGGGAGTGCCAGTGCGATGCCGAGCAACAGGCGTGGGTCGAGGCCGAGCCCCGCTACCTGCACCGTGCCTTGCAGAACCTGGTGGGCAATGCCCTGCGTCATGCCGGCTCGCAGGTGCACGTGAGCTACCAACTGGGTCAGCAGCGCTGCCGTATCGATGTGGAAGACGATGGGCCTGGCATTCCCGAAGGTTACTGGGACCGCATCTTCACCCCGTTCACCCGCCTGGACGACAGCCGCACCCGTGCCTCGGGCGGGCATGGCCTGGGGCTGTCGATCGTGCGGCGGATCATCTACTGGCATGGCGGACGAGCAACGGTAGGGCGCAGTGAAGCACTGGGCGGCGCATGCTTCAGCTTGAACTGGCCCCGCGAGCAAGCGCCGCTGTAGGCCTCAGACGCTGATCAGGCTGAGCAAGTGGCCTTCGTGCTGGCAGAACTGGCCCTCCAGCTCGATACCGTGGCGCCACTGGGCGGAGAGGTCGGTGAGCAGGCGCAGGCGGGCCGAGCCCTCCGTGGACCACTCCAGCAGTTCGGCGTGTTCGAAGTAGAAGCGCTGTCCGGTCAGGGGGTACAGGGCCTTGAACAGACTTTCCTTGAGCGAGAACGTCAGGGTGACGGTCAGGCTGAGCTGGCGCCGGTCCAGGCGCTCGAGCTCTGCTGGGGTCAGGATTTCGCCCATCAGGCGTTCGGCGCGCTCGTCGTCGAGCAGGCTCTCCTGATCCAGCCCCAGTCCCTGGCAACTGCCATCGGCAGCGACCACGGCGGCAGCCCAGCCCTTGCCGTGGGTGATCGAACCGTGGATACCCGGGGGCCAGATCGGCGAGCGATCCTCGTGGGTGCCGGGCACATAGTCACGACCATCCAGGCGTTGCAGCGCGGCCCGGGCGCATACGCGTCCCGCCAGGTATTCGGCCTGGCGCTTGGCGACCGAGCGCTGAAGGCTGGCGCTTTGCGCGATGCCGGCACGCTGGAAGTCGTCGGCGGCCAGGCGCGCGGGGTCGAAGGCGCAACTGACCAGCACCGCGCCGGGGAGCGGGCTGGGGAGGGGCCAGTGGTACTGGAGCGGGGCGCAGCAGTTTGGAAGTGTGTTCATGGCGGTATTGTGCCAGTGCCGAAGGCTCTTCGGGAGTCGCCCAATCGCCCTGTGGCTGGCCATAACCTCTGAGACGCCGGCGAACCTGCCGTAGGGAAGTAGAGACTGTGCGCTCGAATGCACGGGTGAACTTTGCGTTTAAAACAACTGGAACGAAATTCAGACGCAGCCGACATACGGTCGGCTCTCGGTTACGTAGGCTTTGGTCATTCACCTTCCGGGAGATTCGTCCATGGCTGTCAACGGATACATGAGCGTCGTCGGTGAACGACAAGGCCTGATTTCGGCAGGTTGCAATTCGCAGCCGTCCATTGGTAACAAATGCCAGTCTTTGCATCAGGATGAAATCTTGGTGCTGGCTTACAGTCACGAGCTTGCCAATCCAGGCAGTACACAACGTGCCATCCATCGTCCAGTGATGATCACCAAGCTGGTTGACAAGGCCAGTCCCTTGTTGGCCCAAGCCGTGGACAGCCGCGAAGTGGTCCGCTGTGACATACACCTTTATCGCTTTCATCCAGCGGGTCATCAGGAAAGGTACTTTTCGGTAAAGCTGGAGGGCGCCGTGATCGTCGCCCAGAGTTTTGATGTCCCACACGCGATATTGATGTCCGATCAGGAGGCCGAAGAGCGGCTGCTCATCAGTTATCGCTCGATCAGTTGGATTCATCATACGGCTGGGACGACGGGGCATGCTGCCTGGGAAGAAACGCCATGAGTCGCCAGGACGATTTTGGCGAGCGTCTGGATCAAGCGTTTTGGGAGCTCAACACAGCTGCCTCCGGGCTGGTTGGCTACGGCTGCAGCGTCAGTGCGCGTTACCTGCAAGATCGCGGATTGCGTATGCAATTCAATCGGGAGTTGGCGTATTACGCGCGGCGGGTCCTGGACGATGTCATCCAGCGGCGCATCAGCCCGGAGGAGGGGCTTGGGCGCATTCAGGCGGAACAAAAGAGTTTGTTCTCGGAGGCCCCTCGTGTTTTCACGCAGGTCGGTGGCATAGCCGGTGGTGTTTCGCAGGTAGCCACAGGTCTGACGAGTTGTATAGGCAGCCTCGGTGCAGCGTGCGTGTTCCATGGAGGGCCCTTGATCGCACATGGCGGCAACAATTTCTATGAGAATGCCTTGGGGTTGTATGAAGGGCGCACTGATGTAGTGGGGCCTGTCCGAGAAATATATCAGGATGCCGCCAAGTCAATGGGGTATGGCGAGCGCGAGGGGAACATTGCTTATTACAGTGCTGATCTCATTTTTTCTGGGCGGGCTTTGTGGCACAAGGTTCCTAGGAAAGGCGCTTGGCGTCTTTATAAATATTTGGATACCGACAAGGAGCGAAAGTACAGGCAGCTAGGAATCAAGGGGCTTTCACTTGAAATTGGCGCGTCTGTATTGACGTTTAAGCAACTCATGGAGGAGTACAGTAAATGAAGTTGGTTGGTTTTCTGGTCTTTGTCGTATGCGATGTGATTCTGAGGTTGATACTGAATAGGTCATTTTTCAGAGAGCTGGTCAGTGGATGGAAGGTGTTTTTAGCACTTGCTTATTGCTCAATCATGGGGTGTGTTTATAGGGAAGTGATGGGGGGGGAAGGGGTGTTTGGGTTTTCCCAAGAATCCCCTCACCCCGTCGAAGCTTGGACTGTCATTATCCTCTGCGGTGTCATGGTATTTTTCCATATATGGGCGTTCACTTCGAAATTGGACGATTAGGGGCCGCCCCCTGATGCGCTGGTTCGGCCCCAACAATCCTCAATCAAACGCCTTCTTGAAAAACGCCTGCATGTCCGCCCACGAGCTTTCGTCCGCCGCCTTGTTGTAGCCGATGTCCGGCCCGCCATGCTCACCATGGCTCATGCGGTCTGCGTCGGGGTTGGTGAAGCCGTGCTTGGCGCCTTGGATGGTGACGAATTCGTAACTGACCCCGGCCCTGTCCATTTCCTCCTTGAACGCCGTGACCTGTTGCTCGGTGACGATGCTGTCGGCCGCGCCGTGCTCGACCAGGATCTTGGCCCTGACCACGCCGGGCTTGGCTGGTGTCTGGGTGGCCAGCGGACCATGGAAACTCACCACCCCATCGAGTTTCTCCCCACGCCGTGCGGCGTCGAGCACCACCTTGCCGCCGAAGCAGTAGCCGATGGCGGCCAATTGGTGCTTGTTGGTGTTCGGCTGAATCTTCAGCAGTTCCAGACCCGCGTCGAAGCGCTTGATGGCACCCTCGGGGTCCTTCATCGCGGCCTCGAGGAAGGCCTTGGCCTCATCCGGATGCTCGGTGTGCTTGCCATCGCCATACATGTCGATGGCCAGCGCGTTGTAGCCCAAGGCAGCCAGGTCACGAGCCCGGCGCTTGGCGTAATCGTTCAGCCCCCACCACTCGTGCACCACCAGAATACCCGGGCGCTTGCCTTCGACGGCATCGTCATAGGCGTAGTAGCCAATCAGGCGATTGCCGTCGGTATCCTGGTAGGGGATCTCACGGGTCTGTACCGCCGCCTGGGCCACGGCGGCGCTGCACAACAGGGTCAAAGCCAGCAGGGCACGCATGCTCAGTACTCCTTGTTCAGCAAACGG
Organism: Pseudomonas sp. NyZ480; assembly: GCF_029537255.1. Lineage (NCBI taxonomy): Bacteria > Pseudomonadati > Pseudomonadota > Gammaproteobacteria > Pseudomonadales > Pseudomonadaceae > Pseudomonas > Pseudomonas sp. NyZ480. The sequence continues at coordinate 1,316,674 of NZ_CP120626.1, forward strand.
TTCGTTCAGCCCTGGTTCAGCCAGGGTTCAGCCGCGGTTCAGGGCGCTCTGCTTACTCTAGCTTCCAGACAGAAACAGCGCACCCAACTGGAGTACGAATCCATGAAAACGCTCAATTCCCTGATTGCCGCCATGGCCGTTTGCGCCGCAGGTTTCACCGTGACCGCCCAGGCCGACGACAACTTCGCCAGCCTGACCTATGGCCAGACCAGCGACAAGGTCCGCAAGTCCGGCCTGCTGCAAAGCAACACCGACCACCTCAATGCCGACGGCATCATCGGCAAGGACGACACCTGGGGCGTGCGCCTGGGGCGGATCAACGACCAGGGCCGCTACTACATGACCTACGACAACGTCTCGGGTGACCACAGCGGTTACAAGCTTCGCCAGGAAAACCTGCTCGGCAGCTACGACCTGTTCCTCCCGGTGGGAGATACCACCAAGTTGTTCGGTGGCGCCAGCGCGGGCATGACCAAGCTCACGCAGGACTCCCCGGGTGCCCGTCGTGACACGGACTACGGCTACGCGGTCGGCTTGCAGGCCGGTGTGATCCAGGAGCTGACCGATAGGGCTTCGGTTGAACTGGGCTACCGTTATCTGCGCAGCAATGCCAGCACCGAAGTCGGCGACCATGGTGGGCCTAAGGATGGCACCCTGCGCCTGACCAGTAGCGCCCAGACGTACCTGTCGGCCAACTACAAGTTCTGAAGACCGTTGCATGTCGCATCACTGGTAATCTGTAGCAGCCTGATCGCCGGCAAGCCGGCTCCTGCAGGGACAGCACCGCCCTGGTAGGAGCCGGCTTGCCGGCGATAGGGGCGCTACAAGCAGCAAATGACAAGGAGAACCCCCATGAAACTGCTGGTGGTCGAGGACGAAGCGCTGCTGCGCCATCACCTGCACACCCGCCTGGGCGAGAGCGGCCATGTGGTCCAGGCCGTGGCCGATGCCGAAGAGGCGCTGTACCAAGCCGGGCAATACCACTTCGACCTGGCCATCGTCGACCTGGGCTTGCCGGGCATGAGCGGGCTTGAGTTGATCGGCCGGTTGCGCGGCCAGGACAAGACCTTCCCCATTCTCATCCTCACCGCGCGCGGCAACTGGCAGGACAAGGTCGAAGGCCTGGCCGCCGGTGCCGACGACTATCTGGTCAAGCCGTTTCAGTTCGAAGAGCTGGAGGCACGCTTGAACGCCTTGTTGCGTCGCTCCAGTGGTTTCACCCAATCCACCATTGCCGCCGGGCCGCTGGTGCTGGATCTCAACCGCAAGCAGGCCACCCTGGACGACAACCCCTTGAGCCTGACGGCCTACGAGTACCGTATTCTCGAGTACCTCATGCGCCATCATCAGCAGGTGGTGGCCAAGGATCGGCTGATGGAGCAGCTCTACCCGGATGACGAAGAGCGCGACCCGAACGTTATAGAAGTGCTGGTCGGTCGCCTGCGTCGCAAGCTCGAGGGGGACCGTGGGTTCAAACCGATCGATACGGTACGCGGGCTGGGCTACCTGTTCACCGAGCGCTGCCGATGATTCGTTCACTGCGGGTGCGCCTGATGCTGGCAGCGGCATTGCTGGCACTGCTGTTCATGCTGGCGTTGCTACCGGCGCTGCAGAAGGCGTTCAGCCTGGCGCTGCAGGAATCCATCGAGCAGCGTCTGGCGTCGGATGTGACCACGCTGATTTCCGCGGCTCGCATCGAGCACGGCCAATTGCAGATGCCGACGCTGTTGCCGGACGAGCGCTACAACCTGCCGTACACCGGATTGCTGGGCTACATCTTCGACCGGAGCGGCCAGTTGGTCTGGCGCTCGCGCGCCACGGCCGACCAGAACATCAATTACCAACCGCGCTATGACGGGCGTGGCAACGAATTCGCGCGTATTCGCCAGCGCGATGGCGAGGAGTTTTTCGTCTACGACGTGGAAATCAAGTTGCTCGGCGGCCAGAGCGCGGCCTACAGCATTGTCGCCTTGCAGCCAGTGCGCGAGTACCAGCACACCCTCGATGGCCTACGCGAAAAGCTCTACCTGGGCTTCGGTGCGGCCTTGCTGGCCTTGCTCGGGTTGCTCTGGGCGGGTTTGACCTGGGGCCTGCGCTCGTTGCGCAGGCTCAGTCACGAGCTGGATGAGGTGGAGGCGGGCACGCGTGACGGGCTCAGCGCTGAGCATCCCCGCGAGCTGTTGCGCCTGACCGGGTCGCTCAACCGCTTGCTGCGCAGCGAGCGTGAGCAGCGCCAGCGCTACCGCGACTCACTGGGCGACCTGGCGCACAGCCTCAAGACTCCGCTGGCAGTCTTGCAAGGGGTGGGCGAAAGCCTCGGGCAGGGCAGTGGCGAGCGCGAGCAGGGGCGGGTCTTGCAAAGCCAGATCGAGCGCATGAGCCAGCAGATCGACTACCAGCTGCAACGCGCCAGCCTGCGCAAGAGTGGCCTGGTGCGCCACAAGGTCCTGCTGCGGCCGGTGCTCGACAGCCTGTGCAGCACGTTGGACAAGGTCTATCGGGACAAGCGTGTGCACGTTGACCTGGACCTTGCCGAGCAGGCGTTCGTGCCGATGGAACAGGGTGCCTTGCTGGAGTTGCTCGGTAACCTCTTGGAGAACGCCTACCGGCTATGCCTGGGCAACGTCCGCGTAAGCCTTCGGGAAACCCCAGGGCAATTGGTGCTGTGCGTCGAGGACGATGGGCCCGGCGTACCGGCAGATCAGCACCAGCGCATTCTGCAGCGCGGAGAGCGGTTGGACCGCCAGCATCCGGGGCAAGGTATCGGGTTGGCGGTGGCCAAGGACATCATCGACAGCTATGACGCGCAGCTGAGCCTGGAGGCGTCGGCGCTGGGGGGCGCAGCGTTCCTGATCATCTTCCGGCTTGATTGAGCCGCTGGCAGTGCCGGCCCCATCGCCGGTGCGGGCGGATTCCCGCCAACCACGCTGTTCAAATTCCGCCATCGGGCGGAAATCCGCCAGGCCTTCCGGATTTTTCTGCCCTGCTCTTGGGCGTTTTCACCTCGTGAATACAGGGTTTGCACCCATCATGGGCATTTTGGCATCGCCCTTGCTATTGGACTTGTCAGAGGCCTGCCCAGGCAGCTCGAACACAACGACAAATCCCTCCGGGTGCAGGAGGGTTAGCGATTCAGGTGCCCCGACACCCTGGGAAGGGTGAAGCCGGCACACTTGAGGAAAATTAGCCATGACGACACGTCAGCCGCTGTACAAGTCCCTGTATGTCCAGGTGATCGTTGCCATCACCATCGGCATCCTGCTCGGCCATTTCTACCCCGAAACCGGCGTCGCCCTTAAGCCTTTGGGTGATGGTTTCGTCAAACTGATCAAGATGGTCATCGCGCCCATCATCTTCTGCACCGTGGTCAGCGGTATCGCCGGCATGCAGAGCATGAAGTCGGTCGGCAAGACCGGCGGCTACGCGCTGCTGTACTTTGAAATCGTTTCCACCATCGCCCTGATCATCGGCCTGGTAGTCGTCAACGTAGTCAAGCCGGGCGCAGGCATGCACGTCGACGTCAGCACCTTGAATGCCAGCAGCGTGGCCGCCTATGCCGCCGCCGGCGCGCAGCAGACGACGGTCGGCTTCTTGCTGAACATCATTCCGAACACCATCGTCGGCGCCTTCGCCAACGGCGATATTCTGCAAGTGCTGATGTTCTCGGTGCTGTTCGGCTTCGCCCTGCACCGCCTGGGCAGCTACGGCAAGCCGGTGCTGGACCTGATCGACCGCTTCGCCCATGTCATGTTCAACATCATCAACATGATCATGAAGCTGGCGCCGGTCGGTGCATTCGGCGCCATGGCCTTCACCATCGGTCAATACGGTGTGGGTTCGCTGGTACAGCTGGGCTACCTGATGGCCTGCTTCTACATCACCTGCCTGCTGTTCATCCTCATCGTGCTGGGCGGCATATGCCGTGCCCACGGCTTCAGCATCCTCAAGCTGATTCGCTACATCCGTGAAGAGCTGCTGATCGTACTGGGTACTTCCTCTTCGGAGTCGGCCCTGCCACGCATGCTGGCCAAGATGGAGCGTCTGGGCGCCAAGAAGTCGGTAGTTGGCTTGGTCATCCCGACCGGTTATTCGTTCAACCTCGATGGCACCTCCATCTACTTGACCATGGCTGCGGTGTTCATCGCCCAGGCTACTGACACCACCATGGATATCACCCATCAGATCACCTTGCTGCTGGTGCTGCTGGTGGCTTCCAAAGGTGCCGCGGGCGTAACCGGATCGGGCTTCATCGTCCTGGCGGCCACCCTGTCGGCTGTTGGCCACCTGCCAGTTGCCGGCCTGGCGCTGATCCTCGGTATCGACCGCTTCATGTCCGAAGCCCGCGCCCTGACCAACCTGATCGGCAACGCCGTCGCCACCGTGGTCGTGGCAAAATGGGTCAAGGAAATGGACAACGACACCCTGGCCGCCGAACTGGCATCCGGCGGTGCGCCGCTGATCGACACTCGTCCGACCGACGACTTGGGTGTGGCTGAAGGCCCGGCCCGTTGATCGAGCGCTTGTAGTGTTGAAAAGCCCATCTTCGGATGGGCTTTTTTTGTTCTGTTTTTAGGGGGGGAAATGTCCTACCCGAGAAGTGTGTTTTTCGCGCCTGTACGTCCGATTGGTTACCTGATGTCTGTCAGCCGTTGTTGCTAGATTCGACCTCACTGCAATGGCAACGCGAACGTTGTTTCGCATTACAGCAGGTTAAATTTTCGGCTTTACAGGAATTCAAGGTAATGACTCAATCCAATGATCTGAATAACCACACCGACAGTGTACTTGTCGGTGGCAAGGGCAATGACCGCCTGGTGGGCGGAGATGACGCCGACGTCATCCTCGGTAAAGGTGGCGACGATGAGCTGGAAGGTGGCGACGGTCCTGACGTCCTGCGTGGCGGCAAGGGTAGCGACGTGATCGACGGCGGCAAGGGCCACGATTACCTGCATGGCGGCAAGGATGACGATGTCCTGATCGGCGACACTGGCAACGATGTCATCTTCGGCGGCCAGGGCGATGATGCGATCGAAGGTGGGCCTGGCACCGATATTCTCAGTGGTGGCAGGGGGGCTGATCTGTTCGTGTTCGCCAAGCTGGTGGACATGGGCGTTGGCCAGAAGCGCGATATCATCACCGACTTCAACGGTGCCGAGGGTGATCGCGTCGATCTGCGAGGCTTGGCGCAATCCTCGGGGCTGGAGTCCCTGACCTACATTGGCAGCGAAGCGTTCACCGACAAAGGTCAGATCCGTTTCGAAAACGAAATACTGTCGGGCAGCATCCATGGCCCCCAGGTAGATTTCGAGATTCAATTGGTCGGTGTGAAGACCTTCACCGCTGACGATCTGCTGCTCTGATCGTAAGCCCCACGGCAACTGGACGAGACGTTTCGCTGCCGCCGGGGTCACTCGACGCGGGTTTCCCCGCTGTAGACCAGGATTTCCCGGCACCGCCGGCACAGATAACGCCGACCCTGGCGCACCAGCTTGTGCCGCTGGGCGGTGAACGGGAAATCACTCCCCGGGCACGGGCACCGATAGATGTACCGTGTCGCCACCCGCCGCTGCACTTCATAGTTATGGCACCGATGAGGGGGCAGTTCATACACCCCGCGCATGATCAACTGCCATTCCTCGCCATGGGCCTGGATCCGGTCCCCGAACAATTGATGAGCGACCAGGTGCGCCACTTCGTGCGCCACGGTCTGGCGCAGGAAGTCTTCCTGGTTCTCACGGTACAGTTGAAGGTTGAAGCGCAGCAGGTTCTCGTGCAGGTGGGCGACGCCAGCTTTCTGCCCGCGCAGCTTGAAACTGACTTCGGGGCGTGCAAAGGGGCGTTTGAAGAAGGCTTCGGCTTGCTGGTAACAGGTTTCGACGCGTTGTTTGAGCAGCTCTGGCATGGCGGGGTGGTTCTCCTGACCGGGCATTATGCCGCAAGCAAAAGCGGCTTGCCGAGCCGCCGGTCAGCAGACAGCCAAAGGCCGCCTTGCGGCGGCCCTTGGTTTGATGCCCCAGTGTTGGTTGGATCTAGTTGGTGTAAACGGGCCCCACGCCCAAGCCCCAGATGATGACCGTGGCGGCCATGATAGCCACCAGGACCACCAGCCCCACTGCCAATACCGAACTCGAGAACAGGAAGCCCTCGTCGGACGGTATGTTCATGAAGGTCGGCAAGCCGACATACAACAAGTAGACGGTGTAGCAGATGGCCGCGGTGCCGATCAGCATGCCCAGCCACAGGTGCGGGTAGAGTGCCGCCAGGCCGCCGAGGAACAGGGGGGTCGCGGTGTAGGTGGCAAAGGCGATGCATTGCGCCATGGAAGGGTTGGCGTCGTAGGTGCGGGCCATCCAGTGAATGAAGGCGCCCATCACCGCCACCCCGGCGAGCATCGCCAGGTAGGACATGATGCTCATCCACAGCGCGCTTTCCATGGTCAGCATCACCGCCGGCCTGTCGCCGATGACCCAACCGACCTGGGTAGTGCCGATGAATGCCGATACGGCAGGGATCGCTGCCAGGATCAAAGTGTGTGTCAGGTACATGTGGCTGATGCTTTCTTCCTCGCCACGAATTTCCCGCCATTCCTGGTCGGGATGAGTAAACAGCCCAACAACGTGATGAATCATGCCGGTCACTCCTCTCAATGTTGCCAACCGCCCCCCAAATGGAGCGCAAGCGGCCTGAGGCCTGAACACCGATGCAAGCGGTAATGTGGCCTTAAGTCGCAGTATAGGAAGCCGTTCCACGCACAAAACCGACTTTTTAGAGCAAATTGCGCTGTCAAGACGGGTGTTGATTACCTTGGGGCCTTTATCGGAATTGCATGTCTTTCACTGGCTAAGCCCTACGCCCAGGCTCGGTTTGTGCGTAAAATAGCCGGCTTTTGTCACACCTCGCGGATCCAAGCGCTATGGGCACCCTCTCGGTCAACCAGAACAAACTGCAAAAACGCCTGCGTCGCCTCGCTGGCGAAGCCATCACCGACTACAACATGATCGAGGATGGCGACAAGGTCATGGTCTGCCTGTCCGGCGGCAAGGACAGCTACACCATGCTCGACGTTCTGTTGCACCTGCAGAAGGTGGCGCCGATCAAGTTCGAGATCGTCGCGGTGAACATGGACCAGAAGCAGCCAGGCTTCCCGGAGCACGTGTTGCCGGCCTACCTGAAGGCGCTGGGCGTCGAGTACCACATCGTCGAGAAGGACACCTACTCGGTGGTCAAGGAGTTGGTGCCAGAGGGCAAGACCACCTGCTCCCTGTGCTCGCGCCTGCGCCGTGGCACCCTGTACACCTTCGCTGACGAGATCGGCGCGACCAAGATGGCCCTGGGCCATCATCGCGACGATATCGTCGAAACCTTCTTCCTCAACATGTTCTTCAACGGCGCCCTCAAGGGCATGCCGCCCAAGCTGCGTGCCGACGATGGCCGCAATGTGGTGATACGCCCATTGGCCTATTGCAGCGAGAAGGACATCCAGGCCTACTCCGACATGAAGGCGTTCCCGATCATCCCGTGCAACCTGTGTGGTTCGCAGGAAAACCTGCAACGCCAGGTGGTCAAGGACATGCTGGTGGAATGGGAGCGCAAGCACCCTGGTCGTACCGAGAGCATCTTCCGTGCATTGCAGAACGTGGCGCCCTCGCAGCTGGCCGACCGCAACCTGTTCGACTTCACCAGCCTGAAGATCGACGAGAACGCCACCCCGCGCTTCCTCGACGTGCTGAACATCTGAGCCCATGCGCGACTACCAGTGGCTGCACACATACTGCCTGAACCGCTTCGGCTCGGCCCAGGCGCTGGAGACGTTCCTGCCACAGCCCAAGTCGCCGGAGCAGTTGCGTGACATCAGCGATGACCGCTACCTGTCGACCCTGGCCCTGCGGGTGTTCCGTGCTGGACTGAAGCACAGCCTGGTGGATGCCAAGTGGCCGGCTTTCGAGCAGGTGTTCTTTGGCTTCGACCCAGAGAAGGTCGTGCTGATGGGGGCCGAGCACTTGGAGCGGTTGATGCAGGACGAGCGCATCATCCGCCACCTGGGCAAGCTCAAGAGCGTGCCACGCAATGCGCAGATGATCCTGGACGTGCAGAAGGACAAGGGCAGCTTCGGTGCGTTCATCGCCGACTGGCCGGTAACCGACATCGTTGGTTTGTGGAAGTACCTGGCCAAGCATGGCAATCAGTTGGGCGGCCTTTCGGCGCCGCGTTTTCTGCGGATGGTGGGCAAGGATACGTTCATCCCCACCGAGGATATGTCAGCGGCATTGATTGCCCAGGGCATCATCGACAAGGCGCCGACCAGTCAGCGAGACCTGGCGTTGGTGCAGCAAGCGTTCAACCAGTGGCACGAAGAGAGCGGGCGGCCATTGTGCCAGCTGTCGGTGATGCTGGCGCATACCGTGAATCATTGAGGCTTTCGGGGCCGCACGGCGGCCCCTGAAATTCAGCTCCCTTCGCCAGCAAGGCGCCGCTCATGCTGGAACTTCCAGCGTACAAACAGCAGGCCGCTGACGAACAACCCCAGGCTCACCAGCACCTCGACCCAGCCAAACAGCGCTCGGGCTGGGTCGAACGCTGCCAGCACCCCTTTGATGAAATAGAGGTTCACCACGAAGCAGGTCCAGGCATGCGCCCGGGCACTGCCCTTCAGCATGCCCGGCAGCAGCAACAGCAGGGGAACCAGTTCGATGGCCAGAATCACCCCGACCCGCGCCCCGTGCAGGTTGGCGAAGAACAAATTGTTCACCGCCAACAGCGTGATCAGGCCAAGGAAAAACGCCAGGCTCAGCGCCCGCGTCAAGCGCAGGCGAGGCTCCAGCCAGGTCAGTGGCGGCAGAACCTTGGGTTTTTTAGCCACGCGCGGCCTCCAGGGCCTTGGCAGTGGTCGCCAGGCGTTGGCCAAGGGCTCGGCACAGGGCGATCTCGTGCTCGTCCAGTTCGCGCTTGCCATCGGCACCGGCATGGTGGCTGGCGCCATATGGCGTGCCGCCTCCGCGGGTCTCGAGCAGCGCCGACTCACTGTAGGGCAGGCCCATCACCAGCATGCCGTGGTGCATCAGCGGCAGCATCATCGACAACAGTGTGGTTTCCTGGCCGCCATGCAGGCTGGCGGTGGAGGTGAACACGCCGGCCGGTTTGCCGACCAGTTCTCCGCCCAGCCACAGGCTGCTGGTGCCGTCGAGGAAGTACTTCAGCGGTGCGGCCATGTTGCCGAAACGGGTCGGGCTGCCCAGCACCAGGCCGGCGCAATGGCGCAGATCGTCCAGGGTGGCGTACAGTGCGCCGCTGGCCGGGATGTCTGGGGCCACAGCCTCGCATTCGGTGGAGATCGCCGGTACGGTGCGCAGGCGCGCCTCCATGCCGGCCATTTCGACACCGCGCGCGACATGTCGGGCCATCTCGCTGGTCGAGCCATGACGGCTGTAATACAGCACCAGAACGTAGGGTTCACTCACGGCAGAATCTCCAGGACTTTCTCGGGTGGCCGGCCGACCACGGCCTTGTCACCGGCGACCAGAATCGGGCGCTCGATCAATTTCGGGTGCTGGACCATCGCGTCGATCAACTGGGCATCGGTGAGTGCCTGGTTGGCCAGGTCAAGGGCCTTGTACTCCTCCTCGCCAGTACGCAGCAATTGGCGCGGGGCGATGCCCAGCTTGCCCAGCAGTGCCTTGAGGGTAGCGGCATCCGGCGGTGTTTCCAGGTAGCGAACGATGGTTGGCGCGAAGCCTCGTGCTTCGAGCAGTTCCAAGGCGCCGCGGGATTTTGAGCAGCGCGGGTTATGATAGAGCGTCAAGTCAGTCATGTTGGTTCGCATCCAGCGGGGTGTGGCAGCTATTCTAACCGCAGCGACTGACCCATTTGCTTGAAACTTCGAGAAGGATTGACCCATGGCAAGGCGTTTGGCAGCAGTACTGGCCATCACCGCGAGCCTGTTGCTCGGTGGTTGCGGTGCCGACTACGGCGTGGACCAAAATGGCAAGATGGTGAAGGCCGAGCAGATCGACGGGCACTGGGTGGTGCTCAATTACTGGGCGGAGTGGTGTGGTCCGTGCCGGACCGAAATTCCAGAGCTCAACGCCGCGGCCAAGCAATGGGCGAGCGAGGGTATCAAGGTGGTGGGCGTCAACTTCGATGGCTTGCAGGGGCAGGACCTGAAGCAGGCCGCCGAGACGCTCGGCATCGCTTTCACCGTGCTGGCCCAGGACCCAGCCGAACGTTATGACCTGCCGCGTAGCGAGGCGTTGCCGGTGACCTACATCATCGACGACAAGGGCAAGGTGCGTGAGCAATTGATGGGCGAGCAGACCCTCGAAGGGTTGCAGGCCAAGATCAAGGCGCTCAAGGGCGCTTGATGCAGGCCAGTGCCCGCCCTATCGCCGGTTGGCTGGCGATAGGGCGGGTGTTGCCATCAACCTTCCTCAGGCCAGAAACGCAGCGGCTTGCCCTCGGCCGGCCAGAAACGCATCTGTTCGATGGGCGATACATCCCAGCGTTGCACCGTCTCCAGAGCCTGCAGGAAACGTTTTTCCTGCTCCATCAATGCGGGCGCGCATAGTTTGCGGGTCTTGCCGACCTTGCCAAAGCGCAGTTGCTGGCCATCGAGGGTATAGGGTGCGAACCAGTGGTTGCAGCCTGCGTTGCCATAGGCACGGCCGTCGCTGGCCAAGGTCAGGGTCAGGTGGCTGTAGTCGATCAGCGGGCGTTCACCGATCCACTCCAGCACATAACTGCGCTCCTGCTGCAGCTGCGAAGGTTCGGTGGCACAGCCGAGCAGGCCGGTGGCAATCAGCGCGCCGGTCAGCAGATTCTTCACTCGGCGCTCTCCTGGCAACGCGGGCACAGGTGCTTGTCGCCACGGCTGGCCCAACCCAGCTCTGCGATGCGGGCGCTGGCCGCCGGTTGACGGGCTTTCTTGCCCAGCTTGGCGTCCACGGCGAACTCGAAGTCCAGCACGGCGTCGCAGTGATCGCAGGCGACCTGCCAAGTGAGGATCTCCAGCTCATTGAACACCGGGCCGCTGGCCACGGCGACCCATTGGCCGCGCGGATTGATCAGGTGGCGCACGCTTTCCACGGTCAGGCGCATGGACAGGTCCTTGCTGCCTTTGAGGGTGACCAGCAGAACGTCATCCTTGTGCATCGAACCGCCGTTGCCAGTGACCTGGTAACGGCCCGGCACCAGGGCGCGGCATTCGATCAGGGTGTGTTGCGGATTGAAAAGGGTGTAGCGGAAATCGTGTTCGACCATGGGTCCTCCAGAAATGCCGCGTATCCTAGCATCAACCCGAGACCAGATTCTGCGGATTGCCTGCCGCCCAGCGGATGATATTTTCCAGGGTGGTCGCGGCGATGGCGTCCAGCGCCTCGCGGGTCAGAAACGCCTGGTGCGCGGTGACGATCACGTTAGGGAAGGTCAGCAAGCGTGCCAGCACATCGTCCTGCAGCGGCTGGTCGGAACGGTCTTCGAAGAACAGCTGTGCTTCCTCTTCATAGACATCAAGCCCCAGGTAGCCAAGCTGGCCGCGCTTGAGTGCGTCGATCAGCGCAGGGGTGTCGACCAGGGCGCCGCGACCGGTGTTGATCAGCATCGCGCCGGGTTGCAGTTGGGCGAGGCTTTGGGCATTGATCAGGTGTTTGGTTTGCTCCGTCAGCGGGCAGTGAAGGCTGATGATTCGCGCTTGTTTCAACAGATCGGGCAGCGCCATGTAGCGTGCGCCCAGAGCCTGCAGTTCGGGATTGGGGAAAGGGTCGTAGGCCAGCAGTTGGCAACCGAACCCGGCCATGATGCGGGCAAAGGCGGTGCCGATCTGTCCGGTGCCCACCACGCCGACGGTCTTGCCGTACAGGTCGAAGCCAGTCAGGCCATGCAGGGTGAAATCGCCTTCGCGGGTGCGGTTGTAGGCCCGGTGCAGGCGGCGGTTGAGCGCCAATACCAGGGCCACGGCATGCTCGGCCACGGCGTGTGGTGAATAGGCCGGTACCCTCACCACGGTCAGGCCCAGGCGTTGGGCGGCGGTCAGGTCGACATGGTTGTAGCCAGCCGAACGCAGGGCGATCAGGCGGGTGCCGCCAGCGGCCAGGCGCTCCAGTACCCGCGCGTCGAGTTCGTCGTTGATGAAGGCACAGACCACTTCGAAACCTTGTGCGAGCGGAGCGGTGTCGAGGGTCAGTCGGGCAGATTGGAAGTTCAGGTCCAGGGCCGTTTCAGCGGCTGCCCGGGTGAAGCTTTCCTGGTCGTAGTGCTGGCTGCTGAACAACAGTGCGCGCATGGTTGGCGTCCTTTGTGAGCGTTTGCTTGGTTTCTCGGGTGTTGGGTAGATTGAGCGCCGCCCACGCGGCGCATCGCGAGCAAGGCTCGCTCCTACGTTTGTTTAGGGCCAATTATGTCTGTGCCGGACGCGCGCGACCGCCTGGTTTGTACAATCCGAAAACGGTCGCGCGCAAAGCCCACAGGATTCATTGGCCTGAAACAAACGTAGGAGCGAGCCTTGCTCGCGATGCGCCGCGTGGGCGGCGCTCGCTCTCAAAAACGCCACAACCCCGTCGCCAAACCCCATCCCCGAACCACTCAGGCGCTGAGCCGCGCCTGGGCCGCCAGGCGGATGATCGCCCCATCCAGCTCGTCCAATGCCTGCTCCGCCTGTGGGTGGTCCTGCTTGAGCAGGGTCTCGCTGCGCTGGCACGCCGCCCGCAACTGCGGCACCCCGCAATAGCGCGAGGCGCCGTTGAGCCGGTGCACCTGTTCGATCAGCGCCAACTGATCCTCGGCCTCTCGCGCCGCGCGGATCGCTTCGCGGTCGTCTTCCAGCGAGGCTAGCAACATTGCCAGCATGTCGGCGGCAAGGTCGGGCTTGCCAGCCGCCAGGCGCAAACCTTCCTCGGGGTCCAGCACCGGCAGCTCCCGGTTCTCGTCCTGTGGCTCGTCCGGCCGCTCCCGCGGTGGTGTGCCCAGGCTCATGCCGGTCCACTTCATCACCACCTGGGCCAATTGGCGTTCGCTGATCGGCTTGGTCAGGTAGTCGTCCATGCCGCTGTGCAACAGGGCGCGCTTTTCGTTGGCCATGGCGTGGGCGGTGAGGGCGACGATGGGCAGCGGGTTGCCGCTCTGGGTGTTTTCCCACAGGCGGATCTGTTCGGTACAGGCGCGACCGTCCATGCCAGGCATCTGCACGTCCATCAGCACCAGGTCGAACGGTTCGGTCTGCACGGCCTGCACCGCGGTATAACCGTTGTCCACCGCCAGCACCTCGGCGCCAAGGCCTTCGAGCAGGGTTTTCACCAACAGCAGGTTGGCTGCGTTGTCGTCGACGCACAGGATTTTCGGCTGGCGATGGCCATTGCCCGCTGCTGTTTCACTCCGCGGGCGACGTGGCTGCACCAGCTCCAGCAGCAGCCGTCGCAGCTTGCGCGTGCAGGTTGGCTTGGACAGCAACTGGCCGTGGCCATTGGGCAGGTACGGGTGGTACAGCGCCTGCTCGGTGGTGGGGCACAGCACAACGCACTGGCACTGACAGCGCTCGAACGCTTGATGGTAATGGCCCAACTGCTCTGGCGAGAGGTTGCCCAGGTTGGCACCCAGCACGGCGAACTCGAATGGCTGGCCCGCCTGGTGGGCGGCCTGTACACCTTGCAACAACTGGTCGTAGGTGGCGAACAGGCTGACGCTCAATCCGCAATCTTCCAGCTGGTGCTCAAGCGCCTGGCGGGCCAGTTCGTGGCTGTCGACAATGGCGGCCCGGCGTCCCAGCAGCGGTTGCAGCGGCCGCTCTTCCATGTCGTCGTGGGCCTTGGGCAGGCTCAGGCTGATCCAGAATTGCGAGCCCTCGCCCGGAGTGCTGTCGACACCGATCTCGCCGCCCATCTGCTCGATCAGGCGCTTGGAAATCACCAGCCCAAGGCCGGTGCCTCCGGGTTGGCGTGCCAACGAGTTGTCGGCCTGGCTGAAGGCCTGGAACAGCGTGCGCACATCTTGCGGTGACAGGCCTATGCCGGTGTCCTGCACGCTGATGCGCAGTTGCGCGCTGTCCTCGTGCTCGTCCTCAAGCATGGCGCGTACGACGATGGTACCTTCGCGGGTGAACTTGATCGCATTGCTTACCAGATTGGTCAGAATCTGCTTGAGCCGCAGCGGGTCGCCGATCAGCGAGGTGGGCGTATCGCGGTAGATCAGGCTGAGCAGTTCGAGCTGCTTGGCATGGGCCGCCGGAGCGAGGATGGTCAACGTGTCCTGGACCAGGTCGCGCAGGTTGAAAGGAATGCTGTCGAGCACCAGCTTGCCAGCCTCGATCTTGGAGAAGTCGAGGATCTCGTTGATGATACCCAGCAGGTTGTCGGCTGATTTTTCGATGGTGCCCAGGTAATCCAGCTGGCGCGGGGACAGTTCACTCTTTTGCAATAGGTGGGTGAAACCGAGGATACCGTTGAGCGGCGTGCGGATTTCGTGGCTCATGTTGGCCAGGAACTCGGACTTGATGCGGCTGGCTTCGAGTGCTTCCTTGCGGGCCATGTCCAGCTCGATGTTCTGGATCTCGATGGTCTCGAGGTTCTGGCGCACGTCTTCGGTGGCCTGGTCGATGCTGTGCTGCAGTTCTTCGTGGGCGCTGTGCAGGGTCTCGGCCATGCGGTTGATGCCGTGCGCCAGCTCGTCCAGCTCGTGGCTGCCCATCGCCGGCAGGCGTTCGTCCAGGTGGCCGTCCTTGAGTTGGTTGACCGCATGCTTGATGCGCTCGATCGGGTTGTTGATGGTGCGGCTCATGCGCATCGCCAGCAGGCCGCTCAGGGCCAGGCAGGCGAGGATCAACAGCAGGCTGGTGAACAGGTTACGATAGCCGCGCAACAGGGTGCCGTCATGGGACAGCTCGATCTCGACCCAGCCCAGCAGGCGCTCGGCTTCGGCGGGCACGGCATCGGTGGCCAGGTCGCGGTGATGGCCGAATACTGGCATCAGGTAGCGGGTGGCGTCATTGCCGCTGCGTTGCAACAACTGGGTGCCAGTGCCACCGCTGGGCGCCTGATTGAGCATGCTTGGCCCAGCATGAGCCAGGCGCGTGCGGTCCGGAGCCAGGAACGCCACGGCGCGTACATCGGCTTGTTCCAGTGTCTGGGCAGCGATCCGTTCCAGTTGCGCAGGCGTGTCTCTGGCCAACGCTGGCGCGGCCAGCGGTGCCAGTTGTTCGGCGATCATCTTGCCGCGCTGGAGCAACTGGGAGCGCAACTCACTTTGCTGCAGCCAGGTGAAATAACTGCCCAGCACCAGGGCCATCAGGCTGGCGGGCAACAAGGCCAGCAGCAAGACCCGGCTTCTGATTCCCAAACGATCGAGCACACTTGCCTCCTGTCATGTGCCTGCATGCCGTCCCCAGAGGGACGGACCAAGGCGAAAAGTTACTCTGCCTGCCCGATGAATGCACTCATTAGCTTGGCTTTTCGTGCGCCGGCGCAGCGCGTTGGTCGTTGTTCGGTTGCCTTGCGGGGAGTCGATGCTCAATAATCGTCTAATTGAGAATGCATGACAGTTGCCAATGAATCCCGAAGCTATTCAATCATCCAGCATCCTCGCCATCGAGGATGACCCGGTATTAGGCGCCTACCTGCATGAAGAGCTGCAGCGCGGCGGCTTTCAGGTGACCTGGTGCCGTAACGGGCTGGAAGGTCTGGAAACTGCGGGTCGCCAGGCCTTCGACGTGGTGCTGATGGACATCCTGCTACCTGGGCTCAACGGTCTGGAAGCCTTGGCCCAGTTGCGCCGGCGCAGCACCACGCCGGTCATCCTGATGTCGGCACTGGGGGCCGAAGCCGACCGCATCAGCGGTTTTCAGCGCGGTGCCGACGACTACCTGCCCAAACCCTTCAGCATGGCCGAGCTACAGGTGCGCATCGAGGCGATCCTGCGCCGCGTGGCCCTGGAGCGTCGTCACCCGCCGCGCCAGGAGATGGCCGGAAGCGGGCTGCAGTTCGACGATAGCCGTAGCGATGTCAGCCTGGGCGGTCAGTGGGCCGGGCTTACCCCAAGTGAATACCGCCTGCTCGACCTGCTCAATCGCAACCAGGACGAGGTGCTCAGCAAGCCTTTCCTTTATCAGCAAGTGCTGCAGCGCGGTTACTCGCGCCATGACCGCAGCCTGGACATGCACGTGAGCCAGATCCGCCGCAAGCTCAAGGGCATTGGTTACCTGGAACGGCAAATTCGCACGGTCTGGGGCAAGGGATACGTGCTCAGCGTCGGTGAGATGGACTGAGCCATGCTCGACCGCCATTCGCTGTTCTGGAAGCTGGTCATCCTGTTGGTGGGTTTCTGTTTACTGATGATTGGCCTGAGCTACACCTGGGGCCGTCACATGGAAACCCAGAACGCGTTTCTCTCAGAGCCCGCCCGCCAAACGCTGCGTGGTTATGCGTCGGAAGCCGAGCAGGCCTGGCGAAGCGCAGGCCGTGCCGGGCTGGACCTTTGGGTGGCGCAGATGCGGCAACGTGAGCAAGGTTGGATTGGCGTGCTCGACACGCGCCTGCAACCGCTGGACAGCGCCACCCTGACCCCCGATATCATGCAGCGCCTGACCCGCTTGCGCGGCGTCGACTGGCCCATGAGCCGGCGCAGTGTCGACCAGCCCTGGTTGCGCATCCCATTCCCCGGCGCGCCCGAGCAGGGCATGCTGGTGATCGAGCTGCCGGAGCGGCTGAACCCTGGCAAGTACCGCTTGCTGTGGCAGGTCGTGACCAACGGCATCATGCCTGGTCTGTTCACCCTGCTGTTGTGCGTGGGGCTTTATCGCATGCTGATCGTGCCGTTGAACCAGCTGCGCGAGCAGGCCAATGCCTGGCGCGCGGACCAGCTTGCGGCACGCCTGGACCCCCGCACCATCGCCCGTCACGATGAACTGGGCGAGCTGGCCCGTGCGTTCGACCAGATGGCCGAGCGCCTGCAAGGCACGGTGGCCTTGCAGCAACAGTTGCTGCGCGACCTGTCCCATGAAATGCGCACGCCACTGAGCCGCTTGCGGGTGGCTTGCGACGGTGAAACCGACCTGCAGCGCCTGCGGGAACGATTGGGGCGCGAAGTGGACTGCATGCAGCAGCTGGTCGAGGACACCCTGCAATTGGCCTGGCAGGACGCCGAGCGTGCCCCGATGAACCTGGAGCCGATCGAGGTTCAGGCACTGTGGGACCTGCTGGTGGAAAACGCTTGCTATGAAAGCGGTTGGGCCGCCGCCCGGATGCATTGCGAACTGCCCCGCAGTTGCTGGGTTCAGGGCAACCTCAATCATTTGGCCCAGGCCCTGGAAAACATGCTGCGCAATGCCATCCGCCACTCGCCGGAAAACGGCCAGGTGCGCCTGGGTGGCCAGCGCGAAGGCGGTCATTGGCGGCTGTGGCTGGAAGACGACGGCGGTGGTGTTGCCGAACAGGATCTGGAACGGATCTTCGCGCCGTTTTCCCGGCTCGAGGGTTCCCGGCCCGGCGATGGCGGGTTCGGCCTGGGGTTGAGCATCGCCCGCAGTGCGATCCAGCGCCAGGGCGGCACTTTGTGGGCCGAGAACGGCAAGCGCGGGCTCAGGCTGTGCATGCGTTTGCCGGTGCAGGCGACAACCCCATCCCGACGGCTGGCGGAGTCGCATTGACCTCAATCCTCGTGCAGGGGCCGGCTTGCCGGCGATGAGGTCGAAACCGTCAGATGACCGTTGTTCCCACGGTGATCATGCTGACAGGTATAGAATGCCCCTACGGGTGAGCGGGTTCACCCGCGAAGCAATGCTGGGGTTATAGCTTGTAGCTATACCGACTACAGATTGCGTGATATGGCCAAGCCGGGTTTGCCGGTATGATAGGCGCCCCTGCCGTCCGGACTGTGAAATACGCCATGACCTTGCAGTACCCAACCATCGCCGATTGCGTCGGCAATACGCCTCTGGTTCGCCTGCAGCGCATCGCTGGCGAAACCAGCAATACCCTCCTGCTCAAGCTCGAAGGCAACAATCCCGCTGGCTCGGTCAAGGACCGTCCGGCCCTGTCGATGATCACCCGCGCCGAACTGCGCGGCCAGATCAAGCCAGGCGACACGCTGATCGAGGCGACCTCGGGCAACACCGGTATCGCCCTGGCCATGGCGGCAGCCATCAAGGGTTACAAGATGATCCTGATCATGCCGGACAATTCCACCGCCGAGCGCAAGGCCGCGATGACCGCCTATGGCGCCGAGCTGATCCTGGTGAGCAAGGAGGAGGGCATGGAAGGTGCCCGCGACCTCGCCGAGAAATTGCAGGCCGAAGGCCGCGGCCTGGTCCTGGACCAATTCGCCAACGGCGACAACCCTATCGCCCACTACACCAGCACCGGTCCGGAAATCTGGCAGCAGACCCAAGGCACCATCACCCATTTCGTCAGTTCGATGGGCACCACCGGTACCATCATGGGCTGCTCGCAGTACCTCAAGGAACAGAATCCGGCGGTGCAGATCATCGGTCTGCAACCGATGGAAGGTTCCGCCATTCCAGGCATTCGCCGCTGGCCTGAGGAGTACCTGCCGAAGATCTTCGATGCGACCCGCGTCGACCGTGTGGTGGACATGTCCCAGCAAGAAGCCGAGGAAACGACCCGCCGCCTTGCCCGTGAAGAGGGCATTTTCTGCGGCGTGTCATCCGGTGGTGCGGTCGCGGCCATGCTGCGCCTGTCCCGTGAGCTGGAAAACGCGGTGATGGTGGCGATCATCTGTGACCGCGGTGACCGTTACCTGTCCACCGGCCTGTTCGACGCAACCTGATGTCCAAGAAAAAAAGCAACAGCGGCCTGCGCTTCCAGCCGGCCGGCGGCAACCGTACCCCACAGGTTCCCGTGGGCAAGAAGCAGCGTCTGGACATCGAGCGCCTGGCCGGTGACGGCCGTGGCATCGCTTTCCATGACGGGCGGACCTGGTTCGTCAGTGGCGCCCTGGCCGGGGAAGCGGTCGAAGCGCGGGTACTCAATGCCCGCGGCAAGGTGGTCGAAGCACGTCTTGAACGTGTGCTGCAGGCCAGCCCGGAACGCCGGCAGGCGCCGTGCCGCCATTACGCACGCTGCGGTGGCTGCAACCTGCAACACCTGCCCCATGAGGCGCAGTTGGCGCTCAAGCAGCGCACCCTGGCCGAACAACTGCAACGGGTGGCCGGCGTGCAGCCCGAGCAATGGGCCGCGCCGCTGAGCGGACCGGAATTCGGCTACCGCCGTCGTGCGCGGGTGGCCGTGCGCTGGGACGTCAAGGCGCGCCAGCTGGAAGTCGGATTCCGCGCCGAAGCCAGCCAGGACATCGTCGCCATCGACGACTGTGCGGTGCTGGTACAGCCTTTGCAGTCCATTGTGCGCCACCTGCCGACCGTACTGCGGTCGTTGAGCAAACCCCAGGCCATTGGCCATGTGGAGTTGTTCAGTGGCACCGCCGAGGCGCTGCTGGTACGCCATGTGGCACCGTTGCCAGCCGACGACCTGAGCCGTTTGCAGGCGTTCTGCGATGAGGCCAAGGCGCAGCTGTGGCTGCAGGGCGAAGGCGAGCCGGCGCCGGTGGAGGCCGCTGCGACACTGGGGTTCGTCCTTGAGCCATGGCAGCTCGAGCTTGCCTGGCGGCCGGGGGACTTCGTGCAGGTCAATGCCCAGGTCAATACGGCGATGATCGAGCAGGCACTGGCCTGGCTGGCGCCGCAAGCTGACGAGCGGGTGCTTGACCTGTTCTGTGGCCTGGGCAACTTCGCCTTGCCACTGGCTCGGCAGGCGCGGGAAGTGGTGGCAGTGGAAGGTGTACAGGCCATGGTCGATCGGGCCGAGGCCAATGCCCGGAACAACAATGTGCATAACGCACGGTTTTTTCAGGCCGATTTATCGCAGCCTTTGGCAGGCGCCGGATGGGCCGCCGAAGGCTTTTCTGCGGTACTCTTGGATCCACCGCGTGACGGTGCCTACGAGGTCGTGCAAGACATCGCACGCCTCAAGGCACGGCGGCTGGTCTATGTTTCGTGCAATCCGGCCACGTTGGCGCGAGACGCCCAGGTGCTGGTCGGCCAGGGGTACCGGTTAAAAAGGGCCGGGATTCTCGACATGTTTCCTCAGACGGCGCATGTCGAGGCCATGGCGTTATTCGAAGTGGGTTAGCCAAGCTGGCCCCTTGGTGCGGCTTCCATGGAGTGGAAGGCGTACGGTGATAGCCAGTGCACCCGCGAGGTGCGCTGTATGGAAAGGTAGAAAAAAGATGGTACAGGTGAGAGTGCACCAGCCGGTCAACACTGACGGCAGTATCAATCTCGAAGCATGGCTGGATCATGTGGTGAGCGTCGATTCGGCGTTGGATCGCGTGGCGCTCAAGGAGGCCTGCGAGTTCGCCCAGGAAATCGAGAAGAAGGGCAACCCGGCCAAGCATTCCTGGGCCGACGGTACGTCCAGCTTCCAGGCCGGCCTGGAAATTGCCGAAATCCTTGCGGACCTCAAACTCGACCAGGACTCCCTGGTGGCGGCGGTCATCTACCGCTCGGTGCGTGAAGGCAAGGTTACCTTGGCCGAAGTCGGCCAGCGTTTTGGCCCGGTGGTGTCCAAGCTGATCGACGGTGTGTTGCGCATGGCGGCCATCAGCGCCAGCCTCAGCCCGCGCCAGTCGCTGGTGCTCGGCTCCCAGGCGCAGGTCGAGAACCTGCGCAAGATGCTGGTGGCCATGGTCGATGATGTGCGCGTGGCCCTGATCAAGCTGGCCGAGCGTACGTGCGCCATTCGTGCGGTGAAGTCCGCCGACGACGAAAAACGCCTGCGCGTGGCGCGTGAGGTGTTCGACATCTACGCACCGCTGGCACATCGCCTGGGTATCGGTCACATCAAGTGGGAGCTGGAGGACCTATCCTTCCGTTACCTCGAGCCCGACCAGTACAAGCAGATTGCCAAGCTCCTGCACGAGCGCCGGCTGGACCGCGAGCGCTTCATCAGCGACGTGATGAACCAACTGCAGAACGAGCTGCTCGCCACCGGCGTGAAGGCCGACATCAGCGGCCGGGCAAAACACATCTATTCGATCTGGCGCAAGATGCAGCGCAAGGGTCTGGAGTTCAGCCAGATCTACGACGTGCGCGCCGTGCGGGTGCTGGTACCGGAAGTTCGCGACTGCTACACCGCGCTGGGTATCGTCCATACCTTGTGGCGGCATATTCCCAAAGAGTTCGACGATTACATCGCCAACCCCAAGGAGAACGGCTACCGCTCGTTGCACACGGCGGTGATCGGCCCAGAAGGCAAGGTGCTGGAGGTACAGATCCGTACCCACGGCATGCACGAAGAAGCCGAGCTTGGGGTCTGCGCCCACTGGCGGTACAAGGGCACTGACGTCAAGTCCAGCTCCAACCATTACGAGGAGAAGATTTCCTGGCTGCGCCAGGTGCTCGAGTGGCATGAGGAGCTGGGCGACATCGGCGGCCTGGCCGAACAGCTGCGTGTCGACATCGAACCCGACCGGGTCTATGTATTCACCCCCGACGGCCACGCCATCGACCTGCCCAAGGGCGCCACGCCGCTGGACTTCGCCTACCGGGTGCACACCGAGATCGGTCATAACTGCCGTGGCGCCAAGATCAACGGCCGCATCGTGCCGCTCAACTACAGCCTGCAAACCGGCGAGCAGGTCGAGATCATCACCAGCAAGCATGGCAACCCAAGCCGTGACTGGTTGAACTCCAACCTGGGTTATGTGACCACTTCGCGGGCGCGGGCCAAGATCGTGCACTGGTTCAAGCTCCAGGCGCGGGACCAGAACGTGGCGGCGGGCAAGACCTTGCTCGAACGCGAGCTCAGTCGTCTGGGTCTGCCTCAGGTGGATTTCGAGCGCCTGGCCGAGAAGACCAACGTCAAGACTGCCGAAGACATGTTTGCCGCCCTTGGGGCCGGCGACCTGCGTCTGGCCCATTTGGTCAACGCTGCCCAGCAGTTGCTCGAACCCGAGCGCATCGAACAGATCGACCTGGTTTCGCGCAAGCCCGCTACCCGCAGTGGCAAGCGTGGCGACATCCAGATCCAGGGTGTCGGCAACCTGCTCACGCAGATGGCCGGGTGCTGCCAACCGCTGCCGGGCGATGCCATTGTCGGCTACATCACCCAAGGGCGCGGTGTGACCATCCACCGTCAGGACTGCGCGTCGGTGCTGCAGCTGGCCGGCCGTGAGCCGGAGCGGATGATCCAGGTCAGCTGGGGACCGATACCGGTGCAGACCTACCCGGTCGATATCGTCATCCGTGCCTACGACCGTCCGGGCCTGCTGCGGGATGTGTCGCAGGTGCTGCTCAACGAGAAGATCAACGTACTGGCGGTCAACACCCGCTCGAACAAGGAAGACAACACCGCATTGATGTCGCTGACCATCGAGATTCCTGGGTTGGATGCCCTGGGTCGCCTGTTGGGGCGGATCTCGCAGTTGCCGAACATCATCGAAACGCGGCGTAATCGAACCCCGTGAGACTCGAAGCAGGGGCCGCCATGCGGTCCCTTGCCGGCGACACGGCGCCTGCAGCCTTGGCGCTGCAGTTGTAGGCGCTGGCTTGCCAGCGATCGGGGCTTCGCCTGCGGCCAGGAAAACACCAATGACCTATACCCTCGACGACCTGCTGCACCTCATGGCCCGCCTGCGCGATCCGCAATACGGCTGCCCGTGGGACCTGAAGCAGAACTACGCCAGTATCGTCCCGCACACCCTCGAAGAGGCCTATGAAGTCGCCGACACCATCGAGCGAGGCGATTTCGAGCACCTGCAGGGCGAGCTGGGCGACCTGCTGTTCCAGGTGGTCTATTACAGCCAGCTGGCACGGGAGGAGGGGCGTTTCGAGTTCGATGGCGTGGTCGATGCCATCACCCGTAAGCTGATCCGCCGCCACCCCCACGTATTTCCCACCGGTGAGCTGTATGCGCCACTGGACACTCCCAGCCTGAGCGAGGCCCAGGTCAAGTCGCGCTGGGAGGAGATAAAGGCCGAGGAGCGCGCTGAAAAGAGCGAGCCGGAACAGTTGTCGTTGCTCGACGATGTGCCGGCTGCATTGCCAGCGTTGTCGCGGGCCGCCAAACTGCAGAAGCGTGCGGCCACCGTCGGTTTCGACTGGCCTGACGCCTTGCCGGTGCTGGACAAGGTCCGCGAGGAGCTGGATGAAGTCTTGCAGGCGATGGCTGACGGCGATGGCCAGGCCCTGGAGGACGAAGTCGGCGACCTGTTGTTCGCTGCCGTCAACCTGGCGCGCCACCTCAAGCAAGACCCGGAGAATGCCCTGCGTCGTGCCAACCGCAAGTTCGAGCGGCGTTTTCGCTTCATCGAGCAGGCATTGCGCGACAGTGGCCGGCCGATCGAAGATTGTAACCTTGATGAGTTGGACGCCCTGTGGGGCGAGGCCAAACGTCAGGAAAAGAACCTGCCCAGCTGCGGCTGAGCGGCTGCATAAGTGAGTGAACATCCATGAGTCTTTCCCTTCGCGATCAATTGCTCAAGGCCGGTCTGGTCAACCAGAAACAGGTCTCGCAGGCCAACAAGGCCGAAAAGAAACAAAAACGCCTGGAGCACAAGGGCCAGGTCGAAGTCGATGACAGCCAGCAGCGCATGGCCAAGGAAGCGATGGCCGAAAAAGCCAAGCGTGACCAGGAGCTGAACCGTCAACAGCAGGAAAAGGCCGAGCAAAAAGCCCGGGCCGCGCAGATCAAGCAGTTGATCGAAGCCACGCGCCTGCCCAAGCTCAACAGCGAGGACTACTACAACTTCGTCGACGATAAGAAGGTCAAGCGCATTGCCGTCAACGCCTTGATGCGCAGCAAGCTGAGCAATGGCTCGCTGGCGATCGTGTCGTTCGGCGGTGGTTACGAGGTGATCCCGCGGGAAGCGGCGGTGAAGATTCAGGAGCGCGATCCTGGCCGCATCCTGTTGCTGAACACCCACGTTGAGGAAGCGGACGAAGACGATCCGTACGCCGCCTACAAGATCCCTGACGATCTGATGTGGTAAACGAGAAACCCCGCCTTGGCGGGGTTTCTTTTTGAAGACCCTGTCATTGTGTGGGACGCTGGTTCTCGAGGTTTTCCAGTTCTGCACGATATTGATGGGCTTCGTGTTCATGGTGGAACATGCCAACCAGTTGGCCTTGCTGATACACGTCCCAGATCCGCACACCGGCGGCCAGGCCTTCGTGGGACATTTTCGATTCGTCGCGTTCGGTTACTTGGACTGTCATCGGTAAACTCCACTTTTCAGTTAGCTGCGGCACTGTGTCGCAGGCCTCCTTTATAGAGTTTGTTAGCAGGCTAAGTAAATAAAACGGGCGTGAAACAAGTTTCATGTAGCACGAAGGATCCCCGCACGCATGAAAAAGCCCCGCACGCAGGCGGGGCTTGAGGTGCTGCTCGCGATGGTGAATCAGTTACCCTTCACCGACTTGCCATCGACCGTGCCATCTTGCAGCACGATCACGTACTCCTTGCCATCGGTCTCGACTTGACGCAGTTGTACCAACAGGTAGTCCCAGTCCTTGGCGAACCACAGCTCGGTGATGCGCTTGCTCTGGCTCGGGTCGCGCACGCGCTCGACTTTCACCGCCTCGACCTGGCCGGTCTTGGT
Source organism: Pseudomonas sp. NyZ480 (assembly GCF_029537255.1). Lineage (NCBI taxonomy): Bacteria > Pseudomonadati > Pseudomonadota > Gammaproteobacteria > Pseudomonadales > Pseudomonadaceae > Pseudomonas > Pseudomonas sp. NyZ480. Next base: position 1,341,262 of record NZ_CP120626.1, read on the forward strand.
GGTGACTTTCTCGGTGCCCAGGACGCGGAAGTCGTAGGTGTCGATCTCGTCACCATCGACCACCTGGTAGGTCATGCTTTTCTTGCCGGCAGCCACATCATGCTGCAGGGCCAGCTGATAGGACGATTTGTCCAGCACGCCGCGGTTGAGCGGCAGGCTGATCGCATCGCCACGGTCGCTACCGGTGACTTTCTTGCTGTTCCAGTCGAACGTCAGGTCGACTTTCTTGGCCTTGCCCAGGCCGCCGCGTTCGAAGTGGTACTTCTGTGGTAGCAGGGTGTCGTTTTCCTGGCGCAGGGTGCTTTGCTCGGTCAGGCTGGCGATCATCATGGAGGCCTTGAAGTTAAGGTCCCAGGTACCGTTGGCATTTTTGACCAGACTGCGCTCGGCGGTGCCGCTCATAGGCAGTTGTTTCCAGTCTGCGGTGTAGCTTGCCGAGAACGGCTTCAGATCAGCTGCCTGGAGGGGCAGGGCGAGCACGGCGAGAGCCAAGAGCAGGGCGCGACGCATAAAATCTCCTAGGGTCGAATCAAGTGACCGCTGGCCGGCAGCGGCTGGCCATCCAGTAACGCACCCTGATCGCCCAGGCGCAAGCGACCTTCGGCGAACCAGTGCACCGCTAGCGGGTAGATCTGGTGTTCCTGGTGGTGAACCCGTTGGGCCAACGTCTCGACGGAGTCGTCGGAGGCAACCGGGACCACAGCCTGTACGACCAGAGGGCCGCCATCGAGTTCCTCGGTGACGAAGTGTACGCTGCAGCCATGCTCCGCGTCGCCTGCCTCCAGCGCCCGTTGGTGAGTGTGCAGGCCCTTGTACTTGGGCAGCAACGACGGGTGGATGTTGAGCAGGCGTCCCTGGTAGTGGCGCACGAAATCACCACTGAGGATGCGCATGAAGCCGGCCAGAACCACCAGGTCGGGTGCAAAGCTGTCGATGCGCGCCATCAGCGCCGCATCGAAGGCTTCACGGCCGTCGAAGCCCTTGTGGTCCAGTACCGCGGTGTCGATGCCAGCCGCCGCTGCGCGTTGCAGGCCGTAGGCATCGGCACGGTTGGAAATCACCGCGCCGATGCGTACCGGGCTGCCGTCGATGCGGCTGCTGTCGATCAGGGCTTGCAGGTTGCTGCCGGAGCCCGACAGCAGTACCACGACATTGCAGGTCTTGCTCGGCATCAGTGTGCCTTGAGGTTCTGCAGCTCGACCTGGGCAGCGCCTTCGGCGGCTTCGGCGATTTTGCCGATTACCCAAGGTTGCTCGCCGGCCTTGCGCAGGACGTTCAGGGCATTCTCGACCTGGTCCTGAGCCACGCAGATGACCATGCCGACGCCGCAGTTCAGCACGCGGTGCATTTCGTGCTCATCGACGTTGCCTTTTTCCTGCAGGAAGTCGAACACTGCCGGACGCTGCCAGCTGGCCACGTCGATCACGGCCTGGGCGTTAGCCGGCAGTACGCGTGGGATGTTGTCCAGCAGGCCGCCGCCGGTGATGTGGGCCATGGCCTTGACCGCGCCGGTTTCCTTGATCAGCTGCAGCAGCGGCTTGACGTAGATGCGGGTCGGGGCCATCAGCAGGTCGGCCAGTGGCTTGCCGTCGAGCTGGGTGTTTTCGATGTCGGTGCCGGAGACTTCGAGGATCTTGCGGATCAGCGAGTAGCCGTTGGAGTGCGGGCCGGAGGACGGCAGGGCGATCAGCGCATCGCCAGTGGCGACCTTGGAGCCGTCGATGATTTCGGCTTTTTCCACCACGCCCACGCAGAAGCCGGCCAGGTCGTAGTCTTCGCCTTCGTACATGCCGGGCATTTCAGCGGTTTCGCCGCCGACCAGCGAGCAGCCGGCCAGTTCGCAGCCGGCGCCGATGCCGGTGACCACGGTGGCGGCCACGTCGACGTTGAGCTTGCCGGTGGCATAGTAGTCGAGGAAGAACAGCGGTTCGGCGCCGCAGACCACCAGGTCGTTCACGCACATGGCGACCAGGTCCTGGCCGATGCTGTCGTGCTTGTTCAGGTTCAGCGCCAGGCGCAGTTTGGTGCCGACGCCATCGGTGCCGGAGACCAGAACCGGTTGCTTGTAACCGGCCGGGATCTCGCAGAGGGCGCCGAAGCCGCCCAGGCCACCCATGACTTCAGGACGTGCGGTGCGCTTGGCGACGCCCTTGATGCGTTCGACCAGTGCTTCGCCGGCGTCGATGTCTACACCGGCGTCTTTGTAGCTCAGGGAGGGTTGCTTGCTCATTGATCCAGGCCTTTAGGAGGGAGGGATTCTTAAAAACGACCGTGACGGCCAAGGCCGGCGAGCGTGCGGCGGCTACCTGAAACGTCAGTGGTCTGTGAAGGCGCGCGATTTTATCAGGGTTGCCCGGCAGCGGCCATCCTCAGGCCGACGGGCAGGGCCCTAATCCATGAAAAAACATCCTTTCATGGTCTGCGACTGGTTGCCAGGCGGGGCGCTGTATAAGGTATAGAAACGCCGTCGAGGTGAAACGGGCCGCACACAGGGAGCATTTGTCGCCCTGTCGCGGTCACAGCCAGCACCCAAACTGACCCGGTGCCCCGTCATCTGGTCTTCTGGACAGGAATCCTCCATGCGTTCTTTCAATTTTCTGGCAGCCGGTTGCCTTGCGTTGGCCAGCGCCATCGTGCAGGCCGAGACCGTTTCCGGGCTTTACCAGGTGCGTGAGCCCATCGAAGGGCAGGGCGCCGAAGCCCGCGCCCAGGCCACCGGCAAAGCCTTGGACACCCTGGTATTGCGCCTGACCGGCGACCCCAAGGCCGCGCAGAGTCCGGCGCTGGCCGGACTGCGCAAAGACCCGCAGCAAATCATCAACCAGGTCGCTACCGAGGCTGGCCCGCCCGAGTCGGTGCTGGTCGAGTTCGACCCCGGCAGTACCGAGCGCGCCCTGCGTCAGGCAGGTCTGGCCTTGTGGGGCAACAATCGCCCGTCGATCCTCGGTTGGTGGCTGAACGAAAGTGCCGAGGGCAGTAGTCTGGTCGGCGATGGCCAGTCCAGCGCGCAGCCTTTGCGTCGAGCTGCCCAGCACCGCGGGCTGCCGCTGCGCCTGCCGTTGGCCGACTTGCAGGAGCAACTGGTGGCCAACGGCAAGCAGTTGGAGGGCAAGGACCCGGCGCCCCTGCGCGAGGTCTCCGAGCGTTACGGCGCCGATGCCTTGCTGGCGGTGCACGCCCAGGAGGCCGACGGCAAGTGGCAGGGCAAATGGCAGCTATGGCTGGGTGACAAGCGCGAGCAAGGCAACGCCGAAGGCGCCGATCAGGCGGCCTTGGCCGATGCGGTCATGCTTGCAGTGAGCAACCGGTTGGCGCCGCGTTACGTGACCCGGCCGGGTGCCAGCGGTGCCTTGCAGGTCCAGGTGCAGGGCATGAACCTGCAGCGCTACGCTGAACTCAGTCGCGTGCTCGAGCCGTTCGGCCCGCGTCTGCAACTGGCCGATGGCAAGACGCTCACCTACCAGGTCACCGGCAACCCGGATCAACTGCGCGCCCAGCTGGGCTTGGCCAAGCTGCAGGAAGTGCCGGCCGACCCCGTACCGGCCACCCCCACAGCACCCGCGCCAGGGGCTGCCCCGGCGGCTGAGCAACCTGCTGCCCCCAAGCCGTTCGATGGCTTGCGTTTTCGTTGGTAAGGAGACCCGATTTTGACCGATGTACGCCGTTGGATCTGGCTGGGCATCGCCCTGCTGATCGCCGTGCTGCTGTATAGCCTGCACAACATTCTTTCACCGTTTCTGGTCGGCATACTGCTGGCCTACCTGGCCGACCCACTGGTCGACCGCCTGGAGCGCCTGGGGCTGTCGCGAACCTGGGGCGTGGTCGTGGTGTTCAGCCTGTTCACCCTCATTCTGCTGGCGCTGTTGCTGGTGCTGATACCGATGTTGGCCAAGCAGTTGGTGCGCCTTTACGAGTTGGCGCCGCAGATGCTCGATTGGTTGCAGCACGTGGCGTTGCCGTGGGTGCAAAGCCGTCTGGGCCTGGCCGAAGGGTTCTGGAAGTTCGACAAGATCAAGGCCGCCGTCAGCGCGCACATGGGCCAGACCACCGATATCGTCGGCATGCTGCTGTCCCAGGCCACGGCCTCCAGCCTGGCGTTGGTCGCCTGGCTGGCCAATCTGGTGCTGATTCCCGTGGTGGGCTTCTACTTGCTGCGCGACTGGGACCTGATGATGGCCAAGCTGCGCGGCCTGCTGCCGCGCCACCGGGAATCGCAGGTGGTAGGACTTGCTGGTGAGTGCCACGAAGTCCTGGGCGCTTTCGTCCGTGGCCAGTTGATGGTGATGCTGGCGCTGGGGGTGATCTACTCGGCCGGCCTGATGCTGGTGGGGCTGGAACTGGGCCTGCTGATCGGCATGCTGGCAGGGCTGGCGGCCATCGTGCCATACATGGGGTTCATCATCGGTATCGGCGCTGCGCTGGTGGCCGGGTTGTTCCAGTTCGGCGGCGACCTTTATCCGATGCTGGGCATCGTGGCGGTGTTCATGGTCGGGCAGGCGCTCGAAGGCATGGTATTGACCCCGTTGCTGGTAGGGGACCGGATCGGCCTGCACCCGGTGGCGGTGATCTTCGCCATCCTGGCGGGCGGCGAGCTGTTCGGTTTCACCGGTGTGTTGCTGGCCTTGCCAGTCGCCGCCGTGATCATGGTGCTGCTGCGCCATGTGCACGATCTGTATAAAGAGTCGGACATGTATGCCGGGGATGTCGACCCAAAGCTGTGATCCTTTCGAGCGGCAAGCGCGGGCATGGCAGGAGCCGGCTTGCCGGCGATAAAACGGGAAGCGTTGCTTTTGTAGCGCAACTCGTTGATTTTGCTTGGGCAATCCTGCTCGGTCATTGTGCCGCCCGCAAGGCGGGTATAGACTTTGCACACTGTTCACCAAAGGCCCCCTGTGGTCCTCTCGACCGCCCGCCAGCATGAAACCGATCCAGTTGCCCCTGGGTGTGCGTCTGCGCGATGACGCCACCTTCATCAACTACTATCCGGGCGCCAATGCCGCGGCGTTGGGCTATGTCGAGCGTCTGTGCGAAGCCGACGCCGGCTGGACCGAAAGCCTCATCTACCTGTGGGGCAAGCAAGGTGTGGGTCGCAGCCACCTGCTGCAGGCGGCCACCCATCGCTTCCAGCAGCGCGGTGAGCCCGCGGTTTACCTGCCCTTGGCGCAACTGCTCGACCGAGGCGTGGAACTGCTGGATTACCTGGCGCAGTACGAGCTGGTCTGCATCGACGACCTGCACGTTATCGCCGGCAAGGCGGACTGGGAAGAGTCCATGTTCCACCTGTTCAATCGGCTGCGCGATAGCGGTCGGCGCCTGTTGCTGGCGGCCTCCAGCTCACCGCGTGAGCTGCCGATCAAGTTGCCCGACCTCAAGTCGCGCCTGACATTGGCGCTGATCTTCCAGATGCGTGGGTTGTCCGACGAAGACAAGCTGCGAGCCCTGCAATTGCGGGCCTCGCGACGGGGGCTGCACCTGACCGACGAAGTTGGCCACTTCATCCTGACCCGTGGCACCCGAAGCATGAGCGCGCTGTTCGACCTGCTCGAACGTCTCGACCAAGCGTCGCTGCAAGCGCAGCGCAAGCTGACCATTCCTTTCCTCAAGGAAACCCTCGGCTGGTAAGCCCCGAAATACGGGGCTTGCAGCAGCGTCACGGAAAAGTCACATCTTTTTCGATAAAATTTGCAAATGGTCCCGATAGAAGGCATAGTTTCCACCTTCTAAAGGATTACAGACACGGTCGTGCCCATGCTGAAGCGCTTCGCACCCCTCGTGCCACTCGCACTCGTGACCCTGCTTTTTGGCTGCGCGGCTCATGGCCCGGTTTCCCAGCCTCAGGATCACACCCCGGTCGCCTCGACGTCGGCGATCAACGCCAAGACTTCCACTTCGTCGGTATTCAGCGAAGAGGACCTGGCCACCGAAGATGACCTGGAGGCTTTCTCCAGCGGCAAGCCTTACCAATTGCCGGCCCTGGCCGACAGTATTCTCGAACGTGGCATGTCGTTGATCGGCACGCGCTACCGTTTCGGCGGTACCTCGGAGAAGTCGGGCTTCGACTGCAGCGGTTTCATCGGCTACCTGTTCCGCGAAGAGGCGGGTGTGACCTTGCCGCGCTCTACCCGCGAGATGATCAACGTCGACGCACCGAAAGTGGCGCGCAACAAGCTCAAGCCGGGCGATTTGCTGTTCTTCAGCACCAATGGCCGTGGTCGTGTCAGCCATGCTGGCATCTACCTGGGTGACAACCAGTTCATCCACTCCAGCAGCCGCCGCAGCGGTGGTGTGCGCATCGACAGCCTCGGTGATCGCTACTGGAGCAAGACCTTCATCGAAGCCAAGCGAGCCTTGGCGATGGCGCCGACCAATATCGCGCGCAACTGATGGCAAAATGATGTACCCTGCCGCGGCGGCGATGCTGAAAAGCTCGCCGCCGTGCGCATTTATAGAAAGCGTCTAATCTAAATTCTCAACTCTTTTGGGCTGCGGCCCTACGGTCTCAGACAGGAAGTTCTGGCCATGGCGATGACGGCGCGCTTCGCATTCCTTTCCCTGGTGGCTCTGCTTGCCGCCTGTTCCAGCCATGCTCCGGCACCGGCCCCTGTGGTTCAGCCACAGATCCCGTACGCCCAGCCTGACATTTCGCCGATTGCCGACGATGTGCTCATACGCGCCATCGGCCTGGTCGGTACCCCCTATCGCTGGGGCGGTAACACGCCGGATTCCGGCTTCGATTGCAGTGGCCTGATCGGCTATGTCTACCGCGATGCAGCGGGCATCAGCCTGCCGCGATCGACCCGCGAAATGATCGTCATGCGTGCGCCAACGGTGGACCTCAATGCGCTGCAGTCCGGGGACTTGGTGTTCTTCGCCACCGGTGGCGGCTCGCAAGTGAGCCATGCCGGGATCTACGTGGGCGAAGGCCGCTTCGTGCATGCGCCTTCCACAGGCGGCACGGTGCGCCTGGACTACCTGTCCAACAGCTACTGGGCCAAGGCCTACCTGCAGGCCAAGCGAGTCATTCCCCAAGGCCACCTGGCGCAGAACCGCTGATCAGCTGATCGCATCCCCGGCGAGCGCTGGCGCTTGCGGCGGTCACCGAGGTAAGTCGCCAGGCCACCGCCGCGCCGCGTCCTGGAGAATGACCCCGCTCGTCGAACGAGCGCTTCGATTGACGCTCCCGGCCCAACCCTCTAACCTTCGCGCGTGTTTCAGGTGTCCTGCCAGCCTCGACTGGGCAGGGTGAAACTGGGAAGCCGGTGGGCGTCGGAAGACGCGAGCCCGGCGCTGCCCCCGCAACGGTAGGTGAGACGCGGCCGCGCAGGGCCACTGGGTGAACGCCCGGGAAGGCGCGCAGGCCAGGGCCACAGGCCCGCTCACGAGCCCGGAGACCGGCCTGATACTGCCAACGGCATCACGGAGGGTGATGCGCGGTGCACCGTGACCAGAGCGGGTCATGGCCCCTGCGCGTCCTCCGTCTGCCTGCCTATCGACCTGCCGCCGCTTCTCGCGTGGCGTCAGCCTGCGGAGAACCCTCATGAGCGAAACCACCGAACGCGACGAACGTCATCTGGCGCGTATGCAGCGCAAGAAGGCGATCATCGACGAGCGCATCGCCAATTCCCCCAACGAATGCGGCCTGCTGCTGGTGCTGACCGGCAACGGCAAGGGCAAGAGCAGTTCGGCGTTCGGCATGCTCGCCCGTGCGTTGGGCCATGGCATGCAGTGTGGTGTGGTGCAGTTCATCAAGGGCCGCAACAGCACGGGAGAAGAGCTGTTCTTCCGCCGCTTCCCCGAGCAGGTGCGCTACCACGTCATGGGCGAGGGCTTCACTTGGGAAACCCAGGACCGTCAGCGCGATATCGCTGCTGCCGAAGCGGCCTGGGCGGTGTCGCGGCAGTTGCTGCAGGACCCTTCGGTGCAGTTCGTGGTGCTCGACGAACTGAACATCGCCCTCAAGCATGGCTATCTCGATCTCGACCAGGTGCTGGCCGATATCCAGGCTCGCCCGCCAATGCAGCATGTGATCGTCACCGGCCGCGCAGCCAAGCCCGAAATGATCGAGATGGCTGACACGGTTACCGAAATGGGCATGCTCAAGCATGCGTTCCAGGCCGGTATCCGTGCGCAGAAGGGCGTGGAACTGTGAACCAAGCGCGCCAATGCCCTGCGGTGTTGATCGCCGCACCTGCATCCGGACAAGGCAAGACCACCGTCACCGCTGCGCTGGCACGGCTGCATCGCAACCTTGGGCGCAAGGTACGAGTGTTCAAGTGTGGGCCGGACTTTCTCGACCCGATGATCCTCGAGCGGGCCAGTGGTGCGCCGGTCTACCAATTGGACCTGTGGATGATCGGTGCGCAGGAGAGCCGTCGCTTGCTATGGGAAGCCGCTGCCGAAGCCGACCTGATCCTGATCGAGGGCGTCATGGGCCTGTTCGATGGCACCCCTTCGAGCGCCGATCTGGCGCGTCATTTTGGTGTGCCGGTGTTGGCGGTGATCGACGGCACGGCCATGGCCCAGACCTTTGGAGCATTGGCCTTGGGCCTGGCGCGCTACCAGGCCGACCTGCCGTTCGCCGGCGTGCTGGCCAACCGCGTCGGCAGCCTGCGTCACGCCCAATTGCTCGAAGGCAGCCTGACCGAAGGCCTGCGCTGGTATGGCGGTTTGTCCCGCGAGCGTGGCATCGAGCTGCCCAGTCGTCACCTGGGGCTTGTCCAAGCCAGTGAACTGAATGACCTCGACGCCCGCCTGGATGCAGCTGCCGAAGCCTTGGGCGCCAGTTGCGACGCAAGCCTGCCACCGGCGGTCACTTTCGCCGCACCGGAGCCGCGTCAGCTGTCGTCGTCGTTGGCTGGCGTGCGCATCGGGGTGGCCCGGGACGAAGCGTTCGCCTTCACCTATGGTGCCAACCTCGACGTGCTGCGAAGCCTGGGCGCGCAGCTTGAGTTCTTCTCGCCCCTGCATGACCGTGAAATGCCCCTGGTCGATAGCCTGTACCTGCCGGGAGGCTACCCCGAACTGCACCACCATGCATTGGCTGCCAACACCTCGATGCTCGACGCCCTGCGTGCCCACCACGCGCAAGGCAAGCCCCTGCTGGCGGAGTGTGGCGGCATGCTGTACCTGCTCGACGCGTTGACCGACGTGGCGGGCGAGCGGGCCGAGTTGCTTGGCCTGCTGCCTGGCGAAGCGATCATGCAGAAACGCCTTGCCGCCTTGGCCTTGCAGGCTGTGGAACTGCCAGAGGGCACCTTGCGTGGGCACACATACCACCATTCCCTGACCATGACCGAGCTTGAGCCGATCGCCCGAGGACTCAGCCCCAATGGCGGGCGGGGCAATGAAGCGGTCTATCGCCTGGGGCGCCTGACGGCGTCCTACGTGCACTTCTACTTCCCCTCCAACCCCGAAGCGGCGGCGGCGCTGCTGCAGCCATGAGCGAACACGCCTACAGCGACGCAGAACGCGCCGCCATCTACCGGGTCATCGGCGAGCGTCGCGACATGCGCCATTTCGCCGGTGGCGACATAGCCCCCGAGGTACTTGGTCGGTTGTTGGCGGCCGCGCATCAGGCACCCAGCGTCGGCCTGATGCAGCCCTGGCGGTTCATCCGCATCAGCCAGCGCGAGCTGCGTGGTCGTATCCAGGCCCTGGTTGAACAGGAGCGAGTGCGCACCGCCGAGGCCCTTGGCGAACGCTCCGACGACTTCATGAAGCTCAAGGTCGAAGGGATCAGCGACTGTGCCGAGGTGTTGGTGGCGGCCTTGATGGACAACCGCGAGCCGCACATTTTCGGCCGACGCACCCTCCCGGAAATGGACCTGGCGTCTCTGGCCTGCGCCATTCAGAACCTGTGGCTGGCCGCACGTGCCGAAGGGCTGGGTATGGGCTGGGTATCGTTGTTCGAGCCGCAGGCCCTGGCAGACCTGCTGGGGATGCCGGCGGGCGCCAAGCCGGTGGCGGTGCTGTGCCTGGGACCGGTCACCGAGTTCTACCCGGCGCCGATGCTGGTGCTGGAAAACTGGGCCGAACAACGGCCCTTGAGCGAGATGCTGTACGAAAACCACTGGGGAGAGCGTTGATGAGCGTGGCCTTGCTGACCGTGGCCGGAGTGGCCCTGGACGCGTTGCTGGGCGAGCCGCGCCGGCGCCATCCACTGGTCGGCTTCGGCAAACTGGCGTCGCGTCTCGAGCAGCGGATGAATGCCGGTGGACGTGGCTGGCGCAGTCACGGCGTGAGTGCCTGGTTCCTGGCTGTGGTGCCGCTGACATTGCTGGCATTGCTGCTGTCATGGCTGCCCTGCATCGGCTGGCTGGTGGACGTGCTGGCGCTGTATTGCGCCGTGGGGCTGCGCAGCCTTGGCGAGCACGTGCTCCCGGTGGCCAATGCCCTGCGCCACGGCGACCTTGAAGAAGCGCGGCGCCGTGTCGGCTACCTGGTCAGCCGCGAAACCCGTGAGCTGGATGAGCCCGCCGTGGCGCGGGCGGCTACCGAGTCGGTGCTGGAGAACGGCAGCGATGCGGTGTTTGCCGCGCTGTTCTGGTTCGTCGTGGCGGGCGCTCCCGGTGTGGTGCTGTATCGCCTGAGCAACACGCTCGACGCCATGTGGGGCTATCGCAACGAGCGTTTCGAACGCTTCGGCTGGGCGGCGGCGCGCATCGACGATGCACTGAACTATATTCCCGCAAGGCTGGTGGCGCTGACCTACGCGCTGCTTGGCAAGACCCGCCTGGCGTGGGCCTGCTGGCGCAACCAGGGGCCCTTGTGGGACAGCCCCAATGCCGGGCCGGTGATGGCGGCGGGCGCCGGTGCGCTGGGCGTCGAGCTTGGTGGCCCGGCGGTGTACCACGGCGAACTGCACGAGCGACCTCGGCTGGGCGAAGGGCCGATGGCCGATGCCGAGGCCATCGAGCGCGGCTGGAGCCTGGTACAGCGGGGTGTATGGCTGTGGCTGTTGGTAATCTGCCTGGGAGCTTACTTGAATGCTTGAACACGGTGGCCGTCTGCTGCGCGCGGTGCGGCAATACGGGATTGCCCGCGAGCAATGGCTCGACTTGTCCAGCGGCATCGCCCCGTGGCCGTACCCGATCCCGCCGATTCCCGTGGACGCCTGGGCCCGTCTGCCTGAGGTCGAAGATGGCCTGGAAGCAGCAGCGCGAGCCTATTACGGCGCCAGCCAGTTGCTGGCCGTGGCAGGTTCCCAGGCGGCGATCCAGGCCTTGCCACTGCTGCGGCCATCGGGGCGGGTAGGGGTGTTGGCGCCATGTTACGCCGAGCACCCGCACGCCTGGCGACGGGCCGGGCATACGCTGGTCGAGCTGGATGCGTCCAGCGTCGAGTCCACGCTCGACAGCCTGGACGTGCTGGTGCTGGTCAACCCCAACAACCCCACGGGTCAGCGGATCAGTCGCGAGCGTTTGCTGGCGTGGCACGCCCGGCTGGCCAGGCGAGGCGGCTGGTTGCTGGTCGACGAAGCCTTCATGGACAACACGCCCGCATTCAGCGTGGTCGATTGCGCCGAGCGCGAAGGCCTGATCGTTCTACGCTCGTTCGGCAAGTTCTTCGGTCTGGCCGGCGTGCGCTTGGGCTTCGTGGCGGCCGAGCCGGTATTGCTGGCGCTGCTGGCAGACAGGCTTGGCCCCTGGACCGTCAGCGGGCCGACTCGGGTATTGGCACAGACCAGTTACGCCGACCACGCAGCGCATCAGGCCCAGATCGCCCGCTGCGCCGCTGCCAGCCAACGCCTTGCGGCGGTGCTCGAAGGCGTGGGCCTGGCGCCCAGCGGTGGCTGTGACCTGTTCCAGTACGTACGCTGCGAGCAGGCGGCGCAGTTGCATGAGTTTCTCGCCCGGCGCGGCATTCTGGTGCGTCTGTTCGACCAGCCGCCAGCCGTGCGCCTGGGCCTGCCCGCCACTGCGGCGGACGAGCAGCGTCTCGCCTTGGCCCTGGCGGACTACCACAAGGAAATGGCATGACCACCCTCATGGTGCAAGGCACCACCTCCGACGCTGGCAAAAGTACCCTGGTGACCGCCCTGTGCCGCTGGCTGCTGCGCCAGGGTATCGGTGTGGTGCCCTTCAAGCCACAGAACATGGCCCTCAACAGTGCGGTGACCGCCGACGGGGGGGAAATCGGCCGGGCCCAGGCGGTCCAGGCCCAAGCGTGCCGACTGGCGCCGCACACCGACATGAACCCGGTCCTGCTCAAGCCCAACAGCGATACCGGAGCCCAGGTGATCATCCACGGTCGAGCGGTCGCCAGCATGAATGCAGTGGCCTACCACGACTATAAGGCCATCGCCATGCAGGCGGTGCTGGCCTCTCACCAGCGCCTTAGCGCCACGTACCCCGTGGTGATGGTGGAGGGGGCTGGGTCGCCGGCAGAGATCAACCTGCGGGCTGGCGACATCGCCAACATGGGCTTCGCCGAAGCGGTCGACTGCCCGGTGATTCTGGTGGCCGATATCAACCGGGGCGGCGTGTTCGCCCACCTGGTCGGCACCCTGGAGCTGCTCTCTCCCAGCGAGCAGGCGCGGGTCAAAGGCTTCGTCATCAACCGTTTCCGCGGCGACATCGCCTTGTTACAGCCAGGGCTGGACTGGCTGCAAGCGCGCACCGGCAAGCCGGTGCTGGGTGTACTGCCGTATGTCACCGACCTGCACCTAGAGGCCGAGGACGCGATCGACATGCGCCAGGCCGTGAAGGGTGAGCGCGTGCTCAAGGTGATCGTCCCGGTGCTGCCCCGTATCAGCAATCACACCGATTTCGACCCGCTGCGTCTGCACCCCCAGGTCGACCTGCAGTTCATTGGCCCAGGCCAGCCGATTCCTGCCGCCGACCTGATCATCCTGCCTGGCTCAAAGAGTGTTCGCGCTGATCTGGCGCAGTTGCGCGCACGCGGTTGGGACAGCGCCATCGCTCGTCACCTGCGTTATGGCGGCAAGCTGATCGGTATCTGTGGCGGTCTGCAGATGCTTGGCCGTGAGGTGCACGACCCGCTCGGCCTGGAGGGGCCGGCAGGCTCCAGCCCAGGGCTGGGGTTGCTGGACTACGCCACGGTGCTCGAAGCGGACAAGCAACTGCGCAACGTCGCCGGTACCCTGAATCTGGAACAATCCGCGGTGGCCGGCTACGAAATCCATGCCGGTGTCACCCACGGCCCTGCGTTGGAGCATCCTGCCGTGCAACTGGCCGATGGCCGCAGCGATGGCGCGATCAGCGCCGACGGGCAGGTCCTCGCCACCTACCTGCACGGTCTGTTCGAAGGTAGTCAGTCGTGCGCTGCCTTACTGCGCTGGGCCGGTTTGCAGGACGTGCAGACCATCGACTACGAAGCCTTGCGCGAACGCGACATCGAGCGCCTGGCCGATCTGGTGGAAAAGCACCTCGATACCGCGCGTCTGCGCGGGCTGTGTGGAGTCGCCTGACATGCTCAACCTGATCCTCGGTGGCGCCCGCTCCGGCAAGAGTCGCCTGGCCGAACAGCTGGCCACCAACAGTGGCTTGCCAGTGACCTACATTGCCACCAGCCAGCCGCTGGATGGCGAGATGAGCGAACGGGTGCGTCTGCACCGCCAACGTCGGCCCGCCGAGTGGGGGCTAATTGAAGAACCTGTGGCGCTGGCCAGTGTGCTACGCGCCCACGCCAGGGAAGGGCATTGCCTGTTGGTCGATTGCCTGACCTTGTGGCTCACCAACTTGCTGATGCTTGAAAACGACCAACGCCTGGCCGAGGAGCGCGATGCCCTGCTCGAATGCCTTGAACAGTTACCAGGCATGGTCATCCTGGTCAGTAACGAAACCGGCCTGGGCGTGGTGCCCATGGGTGAATTGACCCGGCGTTACGTCGACCTGGCCGGCTGGCTGCACCAGGCCGTCGCCCAGCGTTGTCAGCGCGTGGTGCTGACCGTGGCAGGCCTGCCCCTCATGCTTAAAGGACCCGCACTATGAACCAGCAATGGTGGCGTGAAGCCTGCCAACCTCTTGATAACGCTGCCATGGACCAGGCCCGCGCACGCCAGCAGCAGCTGACCAAGCCTACCGGCTCGCTCGGGCAGCTGGAAAGCTTGGCCATCCAACTGGCCGGCCTGCAGGGCCAGGAGCGCCCGACTCTGGAGCGGGTTGCGATCACGATCTTTGCCGGCGACCACGGTGTGGTCGAGGAAGGCATCTCGGCCTATCCGCAAGCCGTGACCGGGCAGATGCTGCGCAATTTCGTCGGTGGCGGCGCGGCGATCAGCGTGCTGGCGCGCCAACTGCAGGCCAGCTTGGAGGTAATCGACCTCGGCACTGTCGACACCCGGCTGGAACTACCGGGTGTGCGCCACCTGCGCCTGGGCGCGGGCACCGCGAACTTCGCCCGCCAGCCCTCGATGAGCGAAGAGCAGTTGCTGGCTGCGCTGCAAGCCGGACGAGACAGCGCCAAGCGGGCAGCCGACCAGGGCGCCCAGCTGTTCATCGGTGGCGAGATGGGCATTGGCAACACCACGGCTGCGGCTGCCCTGGCCAGCCATCTGCTGGACTGTCCGGCCCGCGAGCTCAGCGGCCCGGGCACTGGCCTGGACAGTGCCGGGGTGAGGCGCAAGGCCGAGGTGATCGAGCGCGCGCTGGCGCTGCATGGCCTGCGTGCCGACGACCCGTTGCAAGCGTTGGGTTGTGTGGGGGGATTCGAAATTGCCGCCCTGACCGGGGCGTACCTGGCCTGTGCTCAACACGGTATCGCGGTACTGGTCGACGGCTTCATCTGCAGCGTAGCTGCACTGGTCGCCGTGCGCTTGAACCCGCACTGCCGGCCATGGCTGTTGTTCGCCCATCAGGGCGCCGAGCCTGGTCACCGAGCGCTGATCGAAGCGCTGGAGGCCGAGCCATTGCTCGCCCTGGGCCTGCGTCTGGGTGAGGGCAGTGGTGCTGCTTTGGCCGTTCCGCTGCTGCGCCTGGCCTGCGCACTGCATGGGCAGATGGCCACCTTCGCCGAAGCTGCGGTGGCGGACCGTCCGGCATGATCCTCGACCTGCTGCGTCATGGTGAGACCGCACAGGGTGGCCTGCGCGGCAGCCTGGACGATGCCCTGACCGAAAAAGGCTGGGTGCAGATGAGCGCGGCCGTAGAGGCAGGTGGGCCGTGGCAGGTGCTGGTCAGCTCGCCCTTGCAACGTTGCGCCCGCTTCGCCGACGCATTGGGCGAGCGGCTGGGCTTGTCGGTACAGCGTGAAGCCGATTTGCGAGAGCTGCACTTCGGCGACTGGGAGGGACGCACCGCGGCGCAAATCATGCAGACCCAAGCCGATGAGCTTGGGCGTTTCTGGTCTGATCCCTATGCCTACACACCGCCTGGCGGGGAGCCGGTCGGCGCATTCGCCGAGCGGGTGGTCACGGCCATGGAGCGGCTGACGCGGCAGCATGCTGGCAAACGCGTGCTGCTGGTGACCCACGGCGGCGTGATGCGCCTGTTGCTGGCGCGAGCCCGTGGATTGCCCCGTGAGCAGTTATTGCAGGTCGAAGTTGGGCACGGCGCCATGGTGCGGTTGGTGTTGAATGAGGATGGTGTGTTGAGCGAGGCTGATTGAGATGGTGCCATTCTGGATCGCCTTGCAGTTTCTGAGCAGCTTGCCTGTACGGTTGCCGGGTATGCCGGCACCGCGAGACGTTGGTCGTTCGCTGCTGTGGTATCCGGTGGTAGGGGTGTTGTTTGGCCTGCTGTTGTGGTTGGCCAGCCATCTGTTGAGTGGCACGCCTGCGCACCTGCATGCCGCATTGTTGCTGACGCTTTGGGTGCTGCTCAGCGGTGCCTTGCACCTGGATGGCCTGGCCGACAGCGCCGATGCCTGGCTGGGTGGCTTCGGTGACCGTGAGCGCACCCTGCACATCATGAAGGATCCGCGCAGCGGACCGATTGCCGTCGTCACCCTGGTGCTGGTGCTGTTGTTGAAGTTCTGTGCGCTTTGGGTGCTGGTCGAGCGAGGCGCCGGCGCGGTGCTGGTGTTGGCGCCTTTGGTGGGCCGTAGCGCCATGCTCGGGTTGTTTCTGTCCACCCCTTACGTTCGGCCGGGAGGGCTTGGCCAGGCATTGGCCGAGCATCTGCCGCGTCGCGCCGGGGCCTGGGTATTGTCGGGTAGCTTGGTGCTGGGCCTGGCTCTGGTCGGCAGGTCGGCGATCTGGCCCTTGGTGGGCGCGTTGGCAGGCTTCTGGTGGTTGCGCCAGCTGATGTGTCGTCGATTGGGTGGGACCACCGGGGATACTGCCGGGGCGATGCTGGAATTGCTTGAGTTGGTGGTGTTGCTGGCCCTCGCGCTGACGAGGTGAATGCGTCATCGCCAGCATGCCGTCACCCGCAGCGGTCGGGTGCTGAAATTTCTTGCAACACGCTATAAGCGGGTATATACACGTAACCATGTTGACCAGTGAATGCATCTGCACTCACCTGCGCCGAGCCGCTCGCGGGGTGAGCCGACACTATGACGAGGCCCTTGCCGGCTTCGGCATCAATGTCGCCCAGTTTTCCCTACTGCGCCACCTTCAGCGGCTGGATCGTCCGAGTATCACCACGTTGGCCGAGGCCATGGGCCTTGAACGCAGTACCTTGGGTCGCAACCTGCGGGTGCTCGAGGCCGAAGGGTTGGTGGCCTTGGCTGACGGCGACGACCAGCGTAACCGTGTGGTGCTGTTGACCGACGAGGGTACGGCGCGGTTGCAGCTGGCCTATCCGGCCTGGCAGCAGGCGCAGCGACAGTTGGTGGAGCAACTGGGTGAGGGCGCGCGGGATGAGTTGGTACGTCTGCTGGAGCGGCTTGCCTGATCAACTACGATTTCAAGCGGGTATATACCCGTAAAACCTTGCGATGGGCTGGAGAAGAACAAAATGACTTCGTTGTGGCGAACCAGCGGGTGGGTATTGGGGGGCGCGGCGTTGATCCTCGCGCTGTCCTTGGGCGTGCGGCATGGTTTTGGCCTGTTCCTGGCGCCGATGAGTGCCGAATTCGGCTGGGGGCGTGAAGTATTCGCTTTCGCCATTGCCCTGCAGAACCTGATCTGGGGCTTGGCGCAGCCGTTTGCCGGCGCTTTGGCCGATCGCTTGGGCGCGGCACGGGTGGTGTTGATCGGGGGCTTGCTCTATACCGCAGGGCTGATCCTGATGGGCATGGCCGACTCGCCCTGGTCGTTGTCGCTGAGTGCAGGCCTGCTGATCGGCATCGGCCTCTCCGGCACGTCGTTCTCGGTCATCCTGGGGGTGGTGGGGCGTGCCGTGCCGGCGGAAAAGCGCAGCATGGCCATGGGTATCGCCAGCGCGGCCGGCTCGTTCGGTCAGTTCGCCATGCTGCCTGGCACCCTAGGCCTGATCGAGTGGCTGGGCTGGTCTGCGGCCCTGCTGGTACTAGGGTTGCTGGTCGCACTGATCGTGCCGTTCGTTGGCTTGCTGAAGGACAAACCGTTGCCCAGCCATGGTGCCGAGCAGACCTTGGGCCAGGCCCTGCATGAAGCCTGCTCGCATTCCGGCTTCTGGTTGTTGGCGCTGGGCTTTTTCGTGTGTGGCTTCCAGGTGGTGTTCATCGGTGTCCACCTGCCAGCGTATCTGGTCGACCAGCACTTGGCGGCTACCACCGGTACCACGGTGCTGGCCCTGGTCGGGCTGTTCAATATCGTCGGTACCTATACCGCTGGGTGGCTGGGCGGACGCATGTCCAAGCCGCGTTTGCTCACCGGACTGTACTTGCTGCGTGCAGTGGTGATCGTGCTGTTCCTGTGGGCCCCAGTGACCCAGTTCAGCGCCTATCTGTTCGGCATCGCCATGGGCTTGCTGTGGCTGTCGACGGTGCCGCTGACCAACGGCACCGTTGCCACAGTGTTCGGGGTACGGAATCTGTCCATGCTCGGTGGCATCGTGTTCCTGTTCCACCAGTTGGGTGCCTTCCTGGGCGGTTGGCTGGGCGGCGTAGTGTACGACCGTACGGGTAGTTACGATCTGGTCTGGCAGATTTCCATCTTGCTCAGCCTGCTGGCTGCCGCACTCAACTGGCCAGTGCGTGAGCGACCGGTGGCCCGGTTGCAGGCGCAAGCGATATGAACGGCACCCTGCGCCGCGTGCTGCTGGCGGCGGCTGCGCTGCTGGTGCTGGCCTTGGTCTGGTGGGGTTGGCAGCAGGGGGGGCTGGCATTGATGCAGTTGGGCATGAGCCTGTGTTAAGCGCTACCCTGCAAGTTCAAGGACTGTCTTGCCGGAGAACGACATCATGCGCGTACCTTGGTTGACCCTGCCATTGTTGGCCCTGCTGGCCGCCACTCCCACTTGGGCCGCTGACTGCCCGGCGCTGTTGCAGGGCACTTTGCCCGAGCTGCGCGGTAAAGAGCAGGTCGACCTGTGCCAGCGCTTCGCCGGCAAACCCCTGGTGGTGGTGAACACCGCCAGCTACTGTGGTTTCGCCCCGCAATTCGAAGGGCTCGAAGCCGCCTACAAGGAGTACCACGAGCAGGGCCTGGAAATGCTCGGCGTGCCGTCCAACGACTTCAAACAGGAAGCCGGTGACAGCGAAGAGACTGCCAAGGTGTGCTACGCCAACTATGGCGTGACGTTCACCATGACCAAGGCCCAGCCGGTGCGTGGCGAGGACGCGATCCCGCTGTTCGCCGAACTGGCCAGCCAAAGCAGCGCGCCGAAATGGAATTTCTACAAGTACGTGGTCGACCGCAAGGGTAAGGTGATCGGCAATTTCTCCAGCTTGACCAAGCCTGACGACCCAGCCTTCAGGGCCGCGATCGAAAAGGCCATCGCATCGCAGCCCTGATCTCGGGCGCTAGGGTCTGTATGAAACGTCTTGAGGCGAAGGTCAGGCAAGGCGAAAACAGCCGAGAAAGCGGCGTTTACGGGTTGTAAATGAGCATTGCGAGGCTGTTTTCAACGCAGTATCACCGAGTATCAAGGCTTTTCGTATAGAGCCTAGTGCGCGTGCACGGTGAGAGCCACCAGTCGCATCACCACCGGCCGGACCATCAACACGCAGACGAAGGCCACCGGCATGGCCAGCTGGTAGGCCTTCAGTACATTGTCCAGGTACTGCGGGTTAAAGCCAGTCGTGGCGGCGGTGATCACGAAGCACATCAGCAACGCCATGATCGACGACATGTAGAACGCAAAGGCATAGGGGGTTGCGCGTGGGTGCAGCTTCCTTCGGCTGCGCGGTTGGATCAGGTCGTTCATGCGAACTCCTTTCGATGAGAGTGGAGGCTCAGGTTAACAACTGCCCAAGGGCAGGCTGTAGACTGGCCTTGCTGAGTTCTTTATAAAGAGATTCTTACGAATCAGCAGAGCCCACACATGGATTTGCTCAACGCCATCCGTAGCTTCATCAAGGTGGTCGAGGCGGGCAGCATCGCCGCCGGCGCGCGTAACCTGGGCATCAGCCCGGCGGCGGTCAGCCAGAACCTGGCGCGGTTGGAGCAGCACCTGCAGGTGCGATTGTTGAGTCGTACCACGCGCAGCATGGCACTGACCCCCGCGGGCAGTTTGTATTTCGAGCGGGTCAGGCATGTCGCACGCGATCTGGCGCTGGCTGAGTTGGCGGTGACGACGCCGGACAGCGAGCCGCAGGGGCGCTTGTGCATCGCCTCGACTTCGGCCTTCGGTCGTCATGTACTGGCGCCCCTGATTCCTGCCTTCAGTGCGCGCTATCCGCGGCTTTCGATAGAGTTGGTAACGACTGATCGGCGCGTGAACCATGCGCAAGAGGGTGTGGACGTGAGCGTGCGTATCGCCCCGCAACTGGAAGACCATTTGCTGGCACGGCATATCGCCCGGGTCCCGTTCATCTGTTGTGCCTCGCCTGGGTATCTGCAGCGCGCGGGGTTACCTTCAACGCCAGAGTCGTTGCGGGAACATCGGTGCCTGGTATTTCGCTACCCGGTCGATGGGCGCTTCTTGCGTTGGGGGTTCATCCGTGACGGGCTTCGTTTCGAGGCCGAATTCGGCACCGTGTTGATCAGCGACGATATCGATGCCCTGACCCAAATGGCCCTGAACGATGGTGGGATCACCCGGCTCGCCGAGTTCATCGTGCGGCCACACTTGGACGCTGGGGCGTTGGTTCCGCTGTTCGAGCAGGGGGAAGCGGGCCGGGCGTATGCCCAGACAGAGCCGATGGATGTCTATGTCTGCCTGGCTGACCGCTTTGCCATGACGCCCAAGGTGCGTGCGTTCATGGATTACCTGCAGGAGTGCCTGGGGGCTGACTGGCAGGTGAGTGCTTGAAGATCGGGGCTGCATAGCAGCCCCGATTCATGCAGCCGATGCGACTCAGAAGCGGTAGGTGAGGGAGGCACCGATACCGTGAGCGCTGTTCTCGTACTTAGCCTGGTAGCTGCCCTTCAAGGCACCTTCCGTCAGCGAGCTTGGTTGGTTGTTCACCTTGGTGTCCTCTTCCCACAGGTAGGAGTAGGCCACGTCGATGGTCATGTCGTCGGTCGGACTCCAGCCGGCACCAAGGCTGAAGACTTTGCGGTCGCCAGTCGGGATGCGCGGGGAGCGGTCATGATTGTTGGTAGGGGACTGGTCAACGGAGAAGCCTGCGCGCAGGGTCCATTCCTTGTTCACCTTGTAAGCAGCGCCAATGGCATGAGCCCAGGTGTCATGCCAATTCTGCTCTTCGGTGATGGTCTGGAGCGGGTACCCAGCAGGTGCGTCGTTCTTGACCGTGATGTTTTCCAGTCGGCTCCAGCGCGTCCAAGTGCTACCCGCGTACAGCGTCCAGTGGTCATCCAGTTCATGGGTGATCGAGAAGTCCACGGATTCTGGCGTCTTGATTTTCAGGCTGGCGTCGAACTTGCCGCTGAGGCCGAGCGCTGGAATTGGATAGGAAACACGGGTATCGCCTTCGAGCTTGTAGTCGACCATCGAGTGATAGGTCAGACCCAGGCGGGTGCGGTCGGTAGCCTGCACAAGCACGCCGATGTTGTAGCCGACGGCAGTGTCGTCGCCCTTGATCTTGACCTCGCCATCGGTGCCGGCTGGGCCCAGGAAGGCTTTGCTGCTCAGGTTCGAGCCCAGTTCACCCTTGATGCGGTTGATGGTCGGGCCGAAACCAACCGACACCTTGTCATTGAACGCATAGCTGACGGTTGGCTGGAAGGTGATCACCTCGACGTGGCTTTTCTTGCCCCAGTAGCGCGCAGCATCGTCGCTACCGTAGTCGGTGACCAGGCCAAACGGTACATAGACACCGAAGCCGACGCTCCAGTGGTCATCGATTGGCTTTACGTAATACCCCATCGGTACGCCAACCACAGGCACCATGTCGCCATCGGTTTCCCCCCCGTAGCTGCTACCTGGCCCTGAGATGTCGGTTTTTGCGATGACGGCGGCACCGCCCACGGTGATCTGCTCGCGTTTCAGGCGTGACATGCCGGCAGGGTTGCCGAACACGGTGCTGGCATCTTCGGCAGAAGAAGAGCGGCCAGCGAAACCTGTACCCATGCCACTGACGCTTTGTTCGTTGAGGGCAAAGCCGCTGGCGAACAGTTGGCTGGAAGCGAGAGCAACGGCTACGCCGAGGGAGGTTTTGAGCATTGCTTTTTTCATTATTAGAAACTCCTTGGTATCTCCGGGGCGGAAAGCTACCAACAATTCACGCGCCGCGCTATAGCCTCAATCACGGGAGATAGAGCGGTTTTGTAGGACAATCCGACCAAAATTCCGTTTTTTCCGGTAAATCTGTAAGGCCTTTCTCAGGAGGCTTGAGGCAATCTCTGATCTATGCAGGTGTGCCAAGCGTGAGTGAAGTCGCGCAGGCGACCTTGGGGGTGGAATATCTGCCGCCAGATGCGCGCCAACCCGAGCAGATCGTCAGCGGCTGGCAACGGCGTTGCCTGCTCTTCGATCAGCATCCAGGCGATGGCAGTGGAGTAACGCAGGTTGACCGTGAGTTCCAGGTGCGGACCACCCAGGAAGGCATGCTGGCTGGCCAGACCCCGCACCAGGCTGGCCAGTTCAGGATCACGCGCCAGGAACTGGTCCCAAAGGGCTTGGTGGCGGCTTTCGCCGATTCGGTACAGACCATGACCGCGTCGGTCATGCAGCGCCGAACCGAGCGCCGACTGGCTGGCGGCTATGCCCAGCAGCAAAGCCTCGGCACTGGCGCAATGACGGTTGAGGTAGACCAAGGTTGGTCGGATCACATACTGACACAATTCATTCGCCGCGATACCCATGATGCCCTCGAGCAATTAAGGGCCGACGGGCGCTGGAGCTTGGCAGCTGGTGGATGATCAGGCCCGCCGGAAGCGGCAAGTACCGCTCGAGTTGAAGTGTAGTGTGATAATCGTGGCGTAAAAGGCTGTTTTTAAATCGTTTGCTGCCTGAGGTCCTTTGCCATATGCCCTGTGGCAATTACAGCAAGAACGATCAGGCAGGCAAATGTCGCAATCATCGATGGGGTGAATACCGCAGTATTCGCCGCTCACGCGGTGAGCGATTGACGGGTCCGGGCGATTACCGCTTGCAGCGGTTCCGACGCGCTGTACTGCTCGGGGTACAGGCGCTCGGTGTGGCAGGCGACGCCATGTTCGTCCACCAGGGTGAAGCTGAAGCTGCCCTTGCGGGGGGCAACGATAAGGCACTTCAACGGCGAGAAGGCCTGGGAAAGGGTGCCAATGGCAGCCTGAATTTGAGGATGAGTATGCATATTGTTGGATGTTCCTGCTTTAAACACGGAAGTTAGGATCCGTGCATGATAGAAACGTTCCAGTGACGCCTTTATTAACGGACGAATGAACCTGACTGGAACAGGGCAGCCAGAGGGGCGCGATCAAAGGTTTGCGCTTGGGCTGACTGGTAGGTACTTCAGAAGGCAGGCAGCACACCGGGGCCAAGGTTCGAGGCCATCGGAGTGGAATCCTGATCAATCTGTCGCGTGATTCGTGCTTGGGCAGCCTTGGCTGGCGAGTGAATCATCGAGGGGGCCGGTCCTGGTTTCAGCAGCGATCACTCGGGAGAGGAAAGGCTGCAAGGACATTTTGGCCAGAATTGACTTTCAGCTTGGTACTAACGAGGCGCACCTTAACGTAAACGAGCACGCTTGGCAAGCATTGCTGCTTTTCATCAGGCGAGCCGCACAGTATGGCGTTTCTTTCCCGGGCTGTGAAGGGGGGGAAAGTGCCAGCAATCTCCCCGGATGTCCTAATTTCGTGCAGGTCACTGCTGGTTTACGGTGCACTTGTTCACAATTGAGGCAGGCCTTGTAACAGCGTACTAACACCCCGGGAAGGCTTCGCCAATGCCTTGACTGACCCCTTAAGTCAATGAAAAAAAACACTAATTTTTGCTGGTGAAAAAATCGTCAGTTTGTTCGAAAGCCCCATTTCATAGGGGTTTGCGGGGTCTGTAATAGGGTTGTCCACCGAGTTATCCACAGGAATTGTGGATTGTCCCGAGCGCTTGCTCTAGGACGGGCGTGCCAGCAGTTTGTGGAACTGTCCGACAATTGTCGGGCAGTGAACGACCCGCGGGTCACTTCTTCGAAACGTCAAGAAAAGAACACCGAAATTTTTTTTCAATACTCCATGAATCGACAGGTCATGGGGCAAAAAAAAGAGTAGAGTGGCGCGCCTTTCGAGCTGCCTTCTCCTTGGGTCATGAAGTTTCGCGGTAAACACCTCGCCAGCACCGCTGACGCCACGTCAGTGCCTTCCCCAAAACGCTTTTCCCTGAAAGTGGCCCTCTGGCTGCTGGACAGCCCACGCCTGGGGCACAAGCCACAGGTCAAGCACCTGGCCGGACGCCTGCTCAAGCAACCGGCGCGCCAGGGCGTGGTCGTGGCGCAGAGCCGTCTGGGGCAGATGCTTTGCCGCGACTGCGGCAATGCCCGCGATCGGCGCATCGGCCATGAGTTGCTGCGCCAGGCGGCCCGGGCGGGCGACCGCCGTGCCCAACTGGAGTACGCCCGCTTGTGCCAGGCGAACGAGCCGGATCAGGCCCGGTACTGGTTGGAGCTCGCAGCAGGGCAGGGCTCGCAAGAGGCCCGTCGCCTGCTTCGGCAGTGGTTCCCGGATTGAGCCTGGCAGACGCCATGTTCAGCAGGCTGATAAGCTGCGCAGTAAGTGCACAAGACGGATCGGGGAAACCATGGCAGTGGATCTGACCAGCATTCTGCTGGGGTTGGTGTTGGGGGCGGTGCCGTGCCTGGGGTGGGTGATGCAACTGCAGCGGCGTCAGGGGGCCCGCCAGGGCGAGCAGGCCTTGCTGGAGGAACGCCTTGCCAGTGCGCGGCTAGCCCAGGAAGGTTTGCAGGCCCAGCTCGATGCCAGCCGTGACGAAATCAGCGATCTCAGCGAAGCCAACACCCTCAAGCAAACCCAGTTGGCCGCCCAGGGCCGTGAGCTCGAATTGCTGCAGATCGAGCGCGACAATGCCCGCGATGCGGCCCATGCCTGGAGCCTTGAGCGTGCCAATCGCGAAGCCGAGCTGCGCCGTCTGGAATCGCAGACGGCACGGCTGGAGGCCGAGCTGCGTGAGCAACAGGAAAGCCATCAGCAGCGTCTTGATGACCTGCAGGAAGCTCGCGATACCCTGCGGGCTCAGTTCGCCGACCTTGCCACCAAGATTTTCGACGAGCGTGAGCAGCGCTTCGCCCAGACCAGCCAGCAGCATCTGGGGCAGTTGCTCGACCCACTGAAAGAACGCATCCAGGCCTTCGAGAAACGTGTCGAGGAAAGCTACCAGCAGGAAGCCCGCGAGCGTTTCTCCCTGGGCAAGGAACTGGAGCGCCTGCAACAGCTCAACCTGCGCCTGTCCGACGAAGCCACCAACCTGACCCAGGCACTCAAAGGCCAGAAGACCCAGGGTAACTGGGGCGAGCTGATCCTGGAGCGGGTACTGGAGCACGCCGGCCTGGAGAAGGGACGCGAGTACCAGACCCAGGTCAGTCTGCGCAGTGCCGATGGCGAGCGTTTCCAGCCCGATGTGTTGATCATGCTGCCCGGCGATAAGCAGGTAGTGGTCGACGCAAAGGTCAGCCTCACGGCTTACCAGCAATTCGTCAGCGATACCGACAGCGAACGTGCCCAGGCCGCGCTCAAGCAGCACGTACAGTCGCTGCGTAGCCATGTAAAAGGCCTGTCGAGCAAGGATTACAACCGCCTCGAAGGCTTGCACAGCCTGGACTTCGTGCTGCTGTTCGTGCCGATCGAAGCAGCATTCTCGGCGGCCTTGCAGGCTGAGCCGAACCTGTTCCAGGAAGCCTTCGACCGGCAGATCGTGATCGTCAGCCCGACTACCTTGCTCGCCACGCTACGGGTGATCGACAGCCTGTGGAAGCAGGAACGCCAAGGCCAGAACGCTCGTGAAATCGCCGAGCGCGCCGGCTGGCTGTACGACAAGTTCGTGTTGTTCATCCAGGATCTGGACGAATTGGGCAACCGCCTGCAGCAGGTCGACAAAGCCTACGCGTCGGCGCGCAACAAACTCTGCGAAGGACGCGGCAACCTGGTCAGCCGTAGCGAACAGCTCAAGCTGCTCGGCGCCCGGGCCAGCAAGAGCCTGCCCGCCGATCTCCTTGAGCGAGCGCTGTCCGACGAAGCCCTGGCGGACGAGGTGCTTACTGAACCTGGCTCAGATGGCGGTTGAGCAGGGCTCGTAGTGCTGCCGGCTTGACCGGCTTGGCCAGGTAGTCGAGGCCGGCGGCATGCACTTGGGCGATGGTTTCGTTGCGCCCGTCGGCGCTGATCACGACCCCCGGCACTGGCTCGCCCAAGTGGGCGCGTAGCCAGCCCATCAGTTCGGTACCGGTTTCGCCATCGTCCAGGTGGTAGTCCACCAGCGCCAGGTGCGGGCGCATGCCCTTTGCCAGCAGCGCTTCGCATTCGGCGCGGTTGCGTGCCGTCCACACCTGGCAGCCCCAGCGGCTGAGCAGGCTGTTCATGCCGATCAGGATGCTGTCTTCGTTGTCGACGCACAGCACCTGCAACCCGGCCAGCGGCTGGCTGGCCTGTTCCGCAGGGGCCACGGGGGCCGCCACGGCCTGACGGGCGATCGGTACGCTGACACGAAACACCGTGCCCTTGCCAGGCCACGAGCGCACTTGCAGCGTGTGCCCGAGGACGCGACACAAGCCATCGGCGATCGCAAGCCCCAGTCCCAGACCCTTTTCGGCACGGGTCTGATGGCTGTCCAGGCGTTTGAACTCTTGGAAGATCACCTGCAACTTGTCGTCGGCGATACCCGGGCCGCGGTCCCAGACTTCCAGCCACAGGCGCTCGCCCTGACGCCTGACACCCAGCAGGATCGGGCTCTTGCCATAGCGCAGGGCGTTGGTCAGGAAGTTCTGCAGCACCCGGCGCAGCAGCCGCATGTCGCTGTCGACCCGCAGGCGGCTGCCGCGCAGGCGGAATTCCAACCCTTTTTCCGCGGCCAGCACCTTGAACTCGGCGCCCAGTGTGTCGAACAACTCGCTCAGGTAGAACGGCTTGGGGTCCGGGGTGATCTTGCCGTTTTCCAGGCGCGAGATGTCCAGCAGGTCGCTGATCAGCTCTTCGGCCGAGCGCAGCGAGCTGTCCATGTGCTGCACCAGTTGCTGTGCTTCTTCGTTCATGCCCTCGGCCTGCTGCGACAGGGCGGCGGAGAACAGTCGCGCGGCGTTGAGCGGTTGCATCAGGTCATGGCTGACCGCGGCCAGGAAGCGTGTTTTCGACTGGCTTACCGCTTCGGCCTGGCTCTTGGCTTCGCTCAGTGCCTGGTTCAGTTTGGAGAGTTCCTGGGTGCGCTCGGCGACCCGTTGCTCCAGCCCTTCGTTGGAATCGCGCAACGCCTGTTCGGCCTCGCGGAACGGGGTGATGTCGGTGAAGCTCATGACGAACCCGCCGCCGGGCATCGGGTTGCCAATCAGTTCGATCACCCGGCCGTTGGGGAACAATCGCTCCGAGGAGTGCGCTCGGCCCTGGCGCATCCAGTGCAGACGCCGGGCTACATGCACCTGTGCCTCACCCGGGCCGCACAGGCCACGTTCGGCGTTGTAGCGGATGATGTCGGCGATCGGCCGACCCACGCTGATCAGCCCGTCGGGGTAGTTGAACAGTTCCAGGTATCGGCGGTTCCAGGCCACCAGATGCAGGTTCTGGTCGACCACGCTGATGCCCTGGTTGATGTTTTCGATAGCCCCTTGCAGCAGAGCGCGGTTGAATTGCAACACCTCGCTGGCTTCGTCGGCGATGCGCACGACGTCCTCGAGTTGCATGTCACGGCCTTCGATGGCGGCCTTGACCACCGCCCGGGTCGAGGAGGTGCCCAGCACACCCGCCAACAGGCGTTCGGTGTGCTCGATCCAGTCACCGTCGGCGTTTTGGTTGGGGTTGAAGCCCTTGCCCTGGCGGTACGCGAAGCGGATGAAACTCTGCCGTGCGCGCTCCTCGCCAACGAAGCGCGAGGCAAGGTTGAGCAGGTCGTCGATCTGCACCGCCAGCAGCGGCTTGCTGCTGGGGCGGGCGCTGGTCTGCTGGCCAATGAAGCGGCCGGCCTGCCAGTGTTCCGAGACCCGGGTGCGCGACAGCATCGAGACCCAGACGAACAATGTGAAGTTGCCCGCCAGTGACAGCACTACGCCTTGGGTCAGCGGGGTGATCGGCAGGTTCAGCGGGTTGCCATGCAGCCAGGCCAGGCCTGGGAACAGCTCCAGCGACCAGCCGACGCTGTGGGCGGCAATGGGCAGTACCAGGGTGTAGAACCACAGGAAGATGCCTGCGGCCAGGCCGGCGAACACGCCACGGCGGTTGGCCTGCTTCCAGTACAGCGCGCCGAGCATGGCGGGGGTCAACTGGGTGACGGCGGCGAAGGCAATCTGGCCGATGGTCGCCAGGCTCGCCGTTGAGCCCAGCAAGCGGTAGCTGACATAGGCCAGCAGCAGGATGACCACGATGGTCACCCGGCGTACCGACAGCATCCAATGGCGGAACGCCTCGAACGGCCGCTCGGCGTTGGTGCGGCGCAGCAGCCAGGGCAGCAGCATGTCGTTGGAGACCATGGTCGACAGTGCCACGGCTTCGACGATGACCATGCCGGTAGCGGCCGATGCGCCACCGATGAACGCCAGCAGGGCCAGGCTCGGGTGGGCTTCGGCCAGTGGCAGGCTGATGACGAAGGAGTCGGAAATCACCGTGCCCGGCAGCAGCATCTGCCCGGCCAGCGCAATCGGCACCACGAACAGCGCCGCCAACGCCAGGTACATTGGGAACACCCAGCGCGCCAGGCGCATGTCCTGGGGCTCGATGTTCTCCACCACGGTCACATGGAACTGTCGCGGCAGGCAGATGATCGCCATCATCGCCACGGCGGTCTGCACCACCATGGACGGCCAGTTGATGGTCTCCTGCCAGTAGTCGCTCAGGTGTACCGACTCGCGCGCCTGGCTGAACAGGTCGTCGAAACCGTCGTACAGGTTGAACACCACGAACACGCCGACGGCGAGAAATGCCAGCAACTTGACCAGCGACTCGAAGGCAATCGCCAGCACCATGCCACGGTGGTGCTCGGTCACATCCAGGCTGCGGGTACCGAAGACGATGGCGAACAGCGCCAGCACCAGCGATACCACCAGCGCGGTGTCCTGGACGCGGGTGCCGGTGGCGTCGGCGTTGGCGCCGATCAGCAGGTTGACGCCCAGCACGATGCCTTTGAGCTGCAGCGCGATATAGGGCAGCACGCCAACCAGGCAGATCAGCGCCACCACGACCGCCAGGCTCTGGGACTTGCCGTAGCGTGCGGCGATGAAGTCGGCGATCGAGGTGATGTTCTGCTGCTTGCTGATCAGCACCATCTTCTGCAGCACCCAGGGCGCGAAGATCAGCAGCAGCACCGGCCCCAGGTAGATCGGCAGGAACGCCCAGAGCTGCTCGGCGGCCTGGCCGACTGCGCCGAAGAAGGTCCAACTGGTGCAGTAGACGGCCAGCGACAAGCTGTACACCCACGCACGCAGCCGCGGCGGCAACGGTGTGCTGCGGCGGTCGCCATAGAAGGCGATAGCGAACATGATGGCCATGTAGGCCAGGGCGACCACAGCGATCAGCCCGCTGGACAACGACATGAAAACTCCAGAGCGAAAAAGGTAACGCAGTCCCGATCAACCAGTTTGGCACGCAGGTGCAGCTTCGTCAGTGCAGACGATGGTCGCAGCCCAGCATGATATCCCTGCAGGAGCGGGGTCGCCCGCGAGTGGGCCAGTCCAGCCAACATCAATGACGGCGGGTACCCAACCCGTAGAACACCCCCGCCAGTATCACCGACAACACCAGCAGGTAGAAGATCGCCCCCGGCCACAGATGCGTCAGGGCAAACCCCACCATTACAGGCCCCAGCGCCGCCCCCAGGTTCGACAGGTTCTGCGCGCCGTAATAGACCCCGCGCAGATGTTCGGGAGCGATCAGGTCGATGAACATGTACTCGGCCGGTATCACGATGATCTCGCCTAAAGTGAACACCAGCATCGCCAGGCACCAGGCCAGCACCGAGCCGGCCAGCGCGAACCCCAGCAGCCCAGCGACGAACAGCGCCATGCCGGCCAGCAGCCACGACATCAGGTTCTGGCGGCTGATGCGCCGACCGATCAGGTACTGCAGGGCGATCACCGTCACGGCGTTGGTGGTCACCAGGTAGCCAACCAGGCGTGCGGCCTGCTCAGCGCTCGTGGTCACCACCAGATACTGTGACAGGTAGGCGGTGAACTGGCCGAACACCACGGCGCTGAGCACGCCCCCCAAGGTGAAGTACACGAGGCGGCGGTCGCGTGCCAGGCCCATGGCTACCTGGGCGAACCCGCTGCGCTCCGGGCTTGGGTCTCGGGTCTGCAATCCACGGTCGCCCAGCTGCCAGTAGGCCAGGCTCATGCCCAGGCCAATCAGCGCCGAGGCCAGGAACGGCAGGTGATCGTCGAATTCCAGCAAGGCTACGCCGAGCAGCGGTCCTGCAGCGTAGCCCACATTGCTCAAGGTGTACTTGATGGCGAACACCTCGGCCCGCTCGTCCACCGGTAGCAGGGCACAGAAGCCAGCCTTGGCGGCGATGTCGACCACCGCCAAGGCTAGGTTGATCAGCACCAGGCACAGGAAGAACAGTGCGCTCGAGCGGCTGGCGATGGCGCCGATGAAGGCGAGGGCGAATACCAGGGTGCTGGCGGTGACTACCGTATGGTTGCGCAGGATATCGACCAGGTGCCCGCCGTAGAGGCTCAGCAGCGAAGCGACGATCAGCGCGCCACCGATCAGCAGGCCGATATGGCTGATCGACAGGTGGAAGGTGTGCGCCAGGTAGACCACCAGGTAGGGCAGGGTGAGGGCGCGGGCCACGGTCAGGGTGAAGGTGGTGCTGAGTAGCAGGCGTACGGCAGTGGGGTAGCGCTTGAGGGCGGCGAGCATTGCCACGTCCTTGTCAGGGTGAAGTTGCCGGTGCCTGAGCATAAGGGAGCCCAGGCGCTTGTGTCGCCTGTGTCTGCTGTTTCGTCGCCAGTTCACCTTCGCTGAGCAACGCTTCGGACTCGGGCCAGAGCTGACCGGTGGAGGATTGACATGCCAGCACCCACCGGGAATACTCTCGGAAAAATTCATATATATGTTTATATAACAAGACGAGAGCGACCCATGCACCCACTGTCCGGTGATGCTCGACTTCCCCGCTATCAACTGCTGCGCGACCACCTCGTGGAGCAGATCGCCAACAACCGCTGGCGTCCAGGCGAGGCTATTCCCACCGAAGCGGCGTTGTCGGCCGAGTTCGACATGTCTGTCGGCACCGTGCGCAAAGCCGTCGATGCGCTGGTGGCCGAAGGCGTGCTGGAACGCCAGCAGGGCCGGGGTACCTTCATCCGCCGCCCACAGTTCCAGTCCTCGCTGTTCCGATTCTTCCGCTTCGAAACAGTCAGTGGCGAACGGGTGATGCCGGAAAGCCGAATTCTGTCCATCGAGCCGGTCCTGGCGCCTTCCGCTGTGGCCCAAGCCCTTGGACTGCCGACCGAGGCCGAAGTCATCCGTATCATCCGTACCCGTCTGCTGGGGGCCCAGCCGGTGCTGGCCGAAGAAATCTGGTTGCCGCGCCAGACCTTCCAGCCCTTGCTGGAGGTCGACCTCAACCAGAAGGGCCCGCTGCTTTACCCCATCTATGAAGCGCTATGCGGCCAGGTCGTCGCCTCCGCTGAAGAGACCCTGACCGCCGAAGCGGTCGATGCGGTGCATGCGCGCGTGCTGCAACTGCCGGTCGACAGCCCGGTAGTGGTGATCGAGCGCCTGGCCCGTGATTACGCCGGCAAACCTCTGGAGTGGCGCCGTTCACGCGGCCATGCGCAGCACTTCCGCTACCGCATCGACATTCGCTAAGCCGGTTTCATCCCGTTACCCGTCTGTGCCCTGGCGTCAGGGCGCAGTGGCTTCGCCTGCCCGGTCGACGCGTGCCAAGCGCTTCGGCGCGCCCGACCGTCACACACACGACTAGAAGGATAACAATCATGTTCAGCTGGTATCGCCAGATCACTTCACGGGAACGCAAGACGTTCTGGGCCTGTTTCGGTGGCTGGTCGCTCGATGCGCTGGAAGTGCAGATGTTCGGCCTGGCGATTCCCGCCCTGATCGCCGCGTTTTCCCTGACCAAGGGCGATGCCGGCCTGATCAGCGGCCTGACCCTGGTCACTTCGGCAATCGGTGGTTGGCTGGGCGGTACCCTGTCGGACCGCTATGGCCGCGTGCGTACCCTGCAGTGGATGATCCTCTGGTTCTCCTTCTTCACCTTCCTCTCGGCCTTCGTTACCGGCTTCTACCCGCTGCTGTTCGTCAAGGCCATGCAAGGCTTTGGCATTGGCGGTGAGTGGGCTGCCGGCGCGGTGCTGATGGCCGAGACCATCAACCCGAAATACCGCGGCAAGGTCATGGGCACCGTGCAAAGCGCCTGGGCCGTGGGCTGGGGGCTGGCGGTGGCGCTGTTCGCGCTGATCTATTCGCTGGTGCCGCAGGAATTCGCCTGGCGGGTGATGTTCTTCGTCGGGTTGCTGCCGTCGCTGCTGATCATTTGGGTGCGCCGCAACGTGCAAGAGCCGGACAGTTTCCAGCGCTTGCAGAAAGAGAAGGCCATCCCCGGCAGCTTCTTCACGTCCATGGCCGGTATCTTCCGCCCGGAACTGCTGCGCGTGACGCTGTTGGGTGGCCTGCTGGGCCTGGGTGCCCATGGTGGTTACCATGCCGTCATGACATGGCTGCCGACCTTCCTGAAGACCGAGCGCAACCTCTCGGTGCTGAACTCCGGCGGCTACCTGGCCGTGATCATCTTCGCCTTCTGGTGTGGCTGCGTCGTGAGTGGCCAGTTGATCGACCGTATTGGCCGTCGCAAGAACATCCTGCTGTTCGCGCTGTGCTGCGTACTGACCGTGCAGGCCTATGTGTTCTTCCCGCTGACCAATACCCAGATGCTGTTCCTCGGTTTCCCGCTGGGCTTCTTCGCAGCGGGTATTCCGGCCAGTCTGGGGTCGTTCTTCAACGAGCTGTACCCAGCTGATGTGCGCGGTGCCGGGGTGGGCTTCTGCTACAACTTCGGGCGTGTGCTGTCGGCGGTGTTCCCGTTCCTGGTCGGCCATATGAGCGAGTCCATGTCCTTGGGGTCGGCCATCGGTATCGATGCGGGCATCGCCTATGGCGTTGCCGTGATCGCCGCGCTGTGCCTGCCGGAAACCCGTGGCCGCACCCTCGAAGCCGAACCGGCACCGGCGCTGTCTGGCGCTGTGACCAAGTAATTTCGATCAACCCGTTTCGATGAGAGCCATGCCCGACGTTCCCGCTCCAACCCTGACCGCCATCGACAGCCATGCCCACGTGTTCAGCCGTGGGCTGAACCTGGCCAGCGAGCGGCGTTATGCGCCCAGTTATGACGCCCCCCTGGGCGATTACCTGAGCCAGCTTCAGCACCATGGTTTCAGCCATGGTGTGCTGGTCCAGCCCAGCTTCCTGGGCACCGACAACCGCTACCTGCTGAGCGCCCTGCAGACCGTCCCGGGGCAATTGCGAGGCGTGGTGATGCTTGACCGGGACGTCGAGCGCCAGACGCTCGATGACATGACTCGCCAGGGCGTGAGGGGTGTTCGCCTGAACCTGATGGGCCAGGCTCTGCCAGACCTGACGGATGCGCAATGGCGCCCGATGCTGGAACGCATTGGCGAGCAGGGCTGGCATCTGGAGCTACACCGGCCTGTGGCGGACCTGCCCAGGCTGGTCCGCGCCCTGGAGCCCTATGGCCTGGATATCGTCATCGATCACTTTGGTCGGCCCGATGCCCGTGGCGGTTTGGGCCAGCCAGGTTTCGCCGAGATGCTGACCCTGGGCGGCAAAGGCAAGGTCTGGGTGAAAGTGTCCGGTGTCTATCGGCTGGAAGGTTCGCCCGAGCAGAACCTGGCGTTCGCCCGCCGGGCGCTGGTTGCGCTTGAAGCGCACTATGGCGCCGAGCGTCTGATGTGGGGCAGTGACTGGCCGCATACCCAGCATGAGTCGGCGGTGAGCTTTACCACGGTGATAGAGCAGTTCGAGGCGCTGGGTTGTTCGACCGAGTTGCGTCGGGCGTTGTTGGTGGATACCGCTCGATCGCTGTTCGGGTTTGCGTGACCGGTGGGCTGTACTGGCCTTCGCGGGTTCACCCGCGAAGAGGCCAGAAGGCTTACACCCGCATCACAGCCGGAACCG
The DNA here is from genome assembly GCF_029537255.1 of Pseudomonas sp. NyZ480. Lineage (NCBI taxonomy): Bacteria > Pseudomonadati > Pseudomonadota > Gammaproteobacteria > Pseudomonadales > Pseudomonadaceae > Pseudomonas > Pseudomonas sp. NyZ480. The sequence goes on from NZ_CP120626.1 coordinate 1,374,940, forward strand.
GCTGATCATCTCCTGCAATTGCCCGCCCAACCGCGCCAACTCGACACTGGATGCCGATGTCTGCTGACTCGCTTCTGCCGTTTGCTCTGAAATGTCCCTTACCGTCACCACGCTACGGCTGATTTCTTCAGCCACTGCGCTCTGCTGCTCCGATGCCGCAGCAATCTGCTGGTTCATCGACTGGATTCCGGAAACCCGCTGGGTGATCCCTTCCAGCGCCAGACCTGCTTCGCGCACCAGTGCAACGCTGCTCGCGGTCAAGCTCTGGCTCTCTTGCATCAGCTCACTGACCGAGCGAGTGCCTTGCTCCAGGCTGCCGATCGCCGATTCGATCTCTTCGGTGGACGCCTGGGTGCGCTGGGCCAGGCTGCGCACTTCATCCGCCACAACCGCGAAGCCACGGCCAGCTTCACCAGCGCGGGCGGCCTCGATGGCGGCGTTGAGCGCCAGCAGGTTGGTCTGCTCGGCCACCGCCTTGATCACGTCCATCACCTTGCCGATGCGCTGGCTTTCGCTGCGCAGCGCATCCATGGCTTCACCGGTGGCCGCCACTTGGCTGGCCAGGCGATCTATCTGCACAACCGCGCGGCTCACCACGTGGTCGCCCTCACGGGCTTCCTGGTCGGTGGCGCTGGCGGCTTGCGAGGCTTCACCGGCATTGCGCGCCACTTCATGAACAGTGGCTGCCATTTCCTGCATGGCGGTGGCCACCTGGTCCGTTTCCACTTTCTGGTGAGTGGCGCCAGCGCTGGTTTGCTCGGTAATGGCCGACAATTGCTCGGTGGAACTGGCGATCTGCGAGATGCCGTCACGAACACGGGCAATGAGTTGGCGCAGGTTCCCGGTCATGCTCTTCAGGCTGTTCTGCAACTGGCCCAGTTCATCGCGGCGCTGGCTGGCCGGTTGCTCGCTGAGATCGCCCGCAGCCACTTGCTCCATGGCGCGCAGCACACGCTGCAGCGGCTGGCTGATCTGACGGGCGATGATGACCGCCGCCAAAGCACCCAACAGCAGGGCGAGGGCGGTGGTGACCAACTGCAAGGTCCTGGCGAACTGGCTGTCGTCTCTCACCGACGCCGCCTGGGCATCGAGCAGTTGGCCAATCACGCTGTTCAGGGTTTCGACGTTCTGGCCCATGGCGTTGCGGTAGTCCACCAGTTTGCTTACCTCGCCCCGGAAGGCTTCCACGGCCGCGGCGTAGGCATGTACCTGGCCGTTCAACTGTTCGAACTGCGGGCCAAAGCTGCCGTTGAACTTCGCCACCAGCCCTGGCAGATCATTCACGGTGGTAGCGATCTGCGCGTTCATCAACTGTTCGGTGTCGGCATTGGTGTTACCGGTATAGCCACGCACGTGGTAGCGCAGCAGGATCAGGTTTTCGCGGATCTGGTTGATCGCTTCGCTGCGCTCGAAACGCTGTTCGGCATCCGGCAGCGCACGCACCTGCTGGCGGATTTCTTCGATGCTGGCGAATGAGCGGGTGGCCAGCGCGCCCATTTCCTTCTGCGCTTCGCGCATCTTCTGATAGGACTGGAAGCTCAGCGACTGGTTGTGCGCATAGGCCTGCAAGGTTTGCTCGGCATCGTGCAGCCGCGAGAGATTGTCGCTCTTGACCAGGACGGCCCGCAATTTCGCCATCGGCGCCTGGAAAGCCTCCAGCGCGGCCTGCAACGCCTTGGCCTGGCTTTCCTCGCCATTGGCCATGGCATGGCGCAGGCGGGCCTCGCGCAAGTCGCCGAGCACATCGTTCAGGTGTGAGACATCGTTGACCACCTCGCTGCGGCGCACCAGGCTGCCGAGTCCGTTCCAGCTGATCAATGACTGGGCAAGGGTCAGGCACAGCACCAGGCCAAAACCAAGGAAGAGTTTACTGGCGATCTTCAGGTCGCCGAACCCGATAAACATAAACTGCTGCGCTCCTTTTCTTATGTGTTGGAGGAGACCGGAGGTCCATTCCCGCTACGAGATGTAGTCATCTATATGAATTATCGTCATATGTATCAAAATCTGAACCAGGAATGCATTAAATTTGCTGTCACATGGCCATCATTCTGTGATGAAGCGCCCAAATTCACGGCCTGGCTTGCCAACCCGAGGCTTTCCCGTGCAGATTTGTGGCCTGCCGCGTTGAACGTGCCTCCAATGACAAAAGCACTTCAGGAACATGGACGATGAGTCACCCCTCGCAATTCACCTTGCTCGGCAAACGGCGCTTCCTGCCGTTTTTCGTCACCCAGTTGCTGGGTGCTTTCAACGACAACCTGTTCAAGCAGTCATTGATCCTGGCGATCCTGTTCAAGCTCAGCCTCGGGGACGACGACCGCTCGATCTGGGTCAACCTGTGCGCGTTGCTGTTCATCCTGCCGTTCTTCCTGTTCTCGGCACTGGGCGGTCAGTTTGGCGAGAAATTCGCCAAGGACGCGTTGATCCGCGCGATCAAGCTGGCCGAGATCGGCATCATGGCGATCGGTGCGGTCGGCTTCGTCACCGATCACCTGGTGCTGATGTTGGTGGCGTTGTTCGGCATGGGGACCCACTCGGCGCTGTTCGGCCCGGTAAAGTATTCGATCCTGCCCCAGGCCCTGCGTGAAGAAGAGCTGGTGGGCGGTAACGGGCTGGTGGAGATGGGCACATTTCTGGCGATCCTCGCCGGCACCATCGGCGCTGGGGTGATGATGTCGACCGACAGCTATGCCGCGGTGGTGGCGGGCGGCGTGGTCGGTACCGCGGTGTTGGGTTACCTGGCCAGCCGCTGGATTCCGCGCGCCGCTGCCGCCTCCCCGCAGATGCCGCTGGACTGGAACATCTTCAAGCAGTCCTGGGCGATCCTGCGCCTGGGCCTGGGGCAGACGCCGGCGGTATCGCGCTCGATTGTCGGCAACTCCTGGTTCTGGTTCGTCGGCGCCATCTACCTGACCCAGATTCCGGCCTACGCCAAAGACTGGCTGCACGGAGACGGCACGGTCGTGACCCTGGTGCTGACCTTGTTCTCGGTGGGCATCGCCCTGGGTTCACTGCTGTGCGAGCGCCTCAGTGGGCGCAAGGTGGAGATCGGCCTGGTGCCGTTCGGCTCGTTCGGCCTGACCCTGTTCGGCCTGCTCTGGTGGTGGCATTCAGGGGATGTACCAGCCGCAGCCACCCCCCACGACTGGTTGACCTTGCTGGGCATGAGCCAAGCCTGGTGGATCATGCTGTCGATCGTCGGGCTTGGTGTGTTCGGTGGTTTCTACATCGTGCCGCTGTACGCATTGATCCAGGCCCGCACGGCCGAAGACCAGCGCGCTCGGGTCATCGCCGCCAACAACATCCTCAACGCCTTGTTCATGGTGGTTTCGGCGATTCTCACCATCCTCCTGCTGGGGCTGGCGGAGCTGACCATCCCGCAGCTGTTCCTGGTGGTGTCGTTGCTCAATGTCCTGGTGAACGCCTACATCTTCCGCATCGTGCCGGAATTCACCATGCGCTTCCTGATCTGGTTGCTCAGCCATTCCATGTACCGGGTGGAGCACCGTGACCTTGAGCGTATTCCTGACGAGGGCGCGGCGCTGTTGGTGTGCAACCATGTCTCGTTCGTCGACGCCTTGCTGCTGGGTGGGGCCATTCGCCGGCCAATACGGTTCGTCATGTACTACAAGATCTTCAACCTACCGGTGCTCAACTTCGTGTTCCGCACCGCAGGCGCCATTCCCATTGCCGGGCGCGGCGAGGACGAGGTGATCTACGAGCGTGCCTTTGCCCGCATTGCCGAGTACCTGAAGGCGGGCGAGGTGGTGTGCATCTTCCCCGAGGGCAAGCTGACCGGTGACGGGGAGATCGACGTATTCAAAGGTGGCGTCAGCCGTATTCTCGATGAAACCCCGGTGCCGGTGATTCCCCTGGCACTGCAAGGGTTGTGGGGCAGCTTCTTCAGCCGTGATCCGGCCAAGGGCTTCTTCAAGCGCCTGTGGTCACGCGTGACCATCGTGGCTGGCGCCGCCATCCCGGTGGAGGCGGCGCAGCCTGAAGCCCTGCGTGAGCAGGTCAGTCGCTTGCGAGGGGAGGTTCGCTGAGGTGCAGGGGGAAGGTCAGCTGGCGCTGACCTTCAGGCCGACCAGGCCGGTGACGATCAGTGCCACGCTGGCCAGTCGCACCAGAGCCATGGATTCGCCGAACAGGATGATGCCAGCGATCACCGTGCCGACTGCGCCGACACCGGTCCAGATGGCGTAGGCGGTGCCCAGGGGCAGTTCCTTCATCGCAAGCCCCAGCAGACCGAGGCTGATGGCCATGGCCGCGACGGTGAGCACGGTGGGCAAGGGTTTGCTGAAGCCGTCGGTGTACTTGAGGCCGACCGCCCAGCCGACTTCGAACAAGCCGGCGAAGAACAGAATGATCCAGGACATGAGTGTGTCTCCATCGTTTGAAAGATGGGGCCGTCCCCGGAATGGTCACGCGGTGCGTCGTGAGGCCGTCCTCACAGTGGGCACTATAGTGCACATTTGCGCGGTTCCGGGCAAGCCTGTGCCGACGTGATCGCCCCCTGTCCGACTGCAGCAGACAACCTGTGTGAACGGGTTTACCCGCGACGAGGTCGGCACAGGCACGCTGTCAATTCCCGGCCGGTTCAATGTCTCCAACCGCAGGCTTCGGCGCTTCCATGCGGCGGAACCAGGTGGACAGCAACGCCCCGGAAATATTGTGCCAAACGCTGAACAACGCACTCGGCACTGCCGCCAGCGGGGAGAAGTGCGCCGCAGCCAACGCCGCGCCAAGCCCCGAGTTCTGCATGCCCACCTCCAGCGCCAGCGACTTGCGCTGGGCCAGTGGCAGTTTGCACAGCTTGCCGGTGAGGTAACCCAGCAGGTAGCCGAAGCTGTTGTGCAGTACCACCACCGCCATGATCAGCAGGCCGGACTCGGCAATCTTCGCCTGGCTGGCTGCCACCACGGCGCAGACGATCATCACGATGCTGATCACCGACACCAGCGGCAGTACCTGTACCGCCACTTGGACCCGCGCACCGAGCAGGCGCTGGGCCAGCACGCCGAGCACGATCGGCAGCATCACCAGCTGCAGAATCGACCAGAACATGTCCATGAAGGACACTGGCAACCAGGCCGAAGCCAAGAACCAGATCAGCGCCGGGGTGAGCAGTGGCGCGAGCAGGGTGGTTACCGCTGCGATCGCCACCGCCAAGGCAAGGTCGCCCTTGGACAGCCACACCATCACGTTCGAAGCCGTGCCACTGGGGCAGCAGCCAACCAGGATCACACCCACCGCGATTTCGGCGGGCAGGTGGAATAGCTGGCAAAGCAACCAGGCCATGCCTGGCATGATCACGAAATGCGCCACCACCCCGAGGGCAACGCGCCACGGCTGGCGAGCGAGGGCGGCGAAGTCGTCGAGCTTGAGCGTAAGGCCCATGCCGAACATCACCACACCCAGGAGCGGCACGATGGCCACTTTCAGCGCGATGAACCATTGTGGTTGCAGGAAGGCCAGGCAGGCGAACACCAGTACCCACAGGGCGAAGGTGTTGCCGACGAAGCGGCTGAGGGCGGCGAGTGCACGCATGGGCAGGTCCTTGTTCTGTTAAACGCTGTTTTTTGCAGGCCCTATCGCCGGCAAGCCGGCTCCTGCAGGTGTTGCGAACCCCTGCAGGAGCCGGCTTGCCGGCGATAGGGCCGCTGCTGACCCAGACTGAATTCCCGGCCAGCACCGCCAGTCGATGCGACTCAGACCCCTTGTGGGATCTCCTCGCCACCCAGTGCCTCGAACAGCGCCGGCAAGAACTCGGTGAAGGTCATCATCATCAACGTGAAGCTGGCATCGAACTGTTGCTGGGCTTCGTCGCCACCGTCCTGTTCGGCCTGCTCTTGCAGCAACTCCTCGAACTTCAGGCGCTTGATCACCATCTTGTCGTCGAGCACGAACGACAATTTGTCCTGCCAGGCCAGGGCCAGCTGGGTAACCACCTTGCCGGTGCTCAGGTGCAGCTGGATTTCCTCACCGGTCAGGTCCTGACGCTTGCAGCGCACGATGCCACCGTCTTCGGCGGTGTCGCGCAGCTCGCACTCGTCCAGCACATAGAAGCCTTCGGCCGCCTGTTGCGACTTGACCCAGTCGGTCATCGTCGCGGTCGGCGCGATCTTCACGGTCGCCGGGCGAACCGGCAGCGAGCCCATGACTTCACGCAGGGTCGACAACAGGTCTTCGGCGCGCTTGGCACTGGCCGAGTTGACCAGAACCATGCCCAGGCGCGGGGCGATGGCGGCGAAGATCATCGAGCGACGGATGAACGCGCGTGGCAGGAACGCCTGGATGATGTCGTCCTTGATCTGGTCGCGCTCCTTTTTATAGACCTTGCGCATTTGCTCGGTCTCGATCTCTTCGACCTTTTCCTTCACCGCATCGTTGACCACGCTGCTAGGCAGGATGCGCTCTTCCTTGCGCGCGGCAATCAGCAGGAATTCGCCGCTGACGTGCACCAGCGGGGCATCCTCGCCCTTGCCGAACGGCGCGACGAAACCATAGGTGGTCAGCTCCTGGCTGGCGCAGGGGCGGGCCGGCTTGCTGGCCAGGGCAGCTTCCAGCGCTTCGGGCTCGAACGGGACATCCTGGGTCAAGCGGTAGGTCAGCAGGTTCTTGAACCACATGAGGGGGAATCTCTCCTTAGTGCATAAGGCGGGCATTATTCTCCGAGGGGTGGTCCCAGGCCAACCCTGTCATAGGGCCAGTAGCTATATAGAGAGAAGGAAAAGCCAGCTGCTGCTAGGTCTTTGAAAGGCCTGAAAATTTTTTTTAAAAAAGTCGAAAAAAGTGCTTGCCAGGGTGGGAGGTCATCCGTAGAATGCGCGCCACACCGAGACGAAAGGGTGATTAGCTCAGCCGGGAGAGCATCTGCCTTACAAGCAGAGGGTCGGCGGTTCGATCCCGTCATCACCCACCACTCGATGTATAGCGCAGCGGTAGTTCAGTCGGTTAGAATACCGGCCTGTCACGCCGGGGGTCGCGGGTTCGAGTCCCGTCCGCTGCGCCATATTCCAGCTTCCAGGGCCCACTGAACACCCGGAAGCCACAAAGAAAGCGACCTTAGGGTCGCTTTTTTTGTTTCTGCGCCGGCTGAATCGGCGTGGCGGAAGGTGTCGCCGCCGATTTGCCCCTATTGGACGGCATCGCCACCTCGCCAGTCTCAACGATTGCGCTCTTCCTCCCGTAGCGTCAGTACCTCGACGCCGTTTTCAGTCACCGCCACGGTATGCTCCCACTGCGCCGACAGCGTGTGGTCGCGGGTAATCACTGTCCAGCCATCGCGCAGCGTTCGTGTTCCCCGCCCGCCCTGGTTGATCATCGGCTCGATGGTGAACACCATCCCCGGTTGCAACTTCATGCCCATGCCGCGTTGGCCGTAGTGCAGCACTTCGGGCGCCTCATGCATCTGCTTGCCGATACCGTGCCCGCAATACTCGCGCACCACGCTGTAGCCCGCCGCCTCGGCGTGGGCCTGGATGGCGTGACCGACATCGCCCAGGGTGGCCCCGGGGCGTACCTGCCCGATGCCTTTCCACAATGCCTCATAGGTGGTGTCGACCAGGCGGCGGGCCTCGTCGCTTATGGCCCCGATGCTGTACATCTTCGATGAATCAGCGATGTAGCCACCCTGTTCGAGGGTGATATCGACATTAATGATCGAGCCTTCCTGGAGCACCTCCTCCGCCTTGGGCATGCCATGACACACCACATGGTCCACCGAGGTGTTGAGCGAGTAGGGGAAGCCGTACTGGCCTTTGCTGGCCGGGCGTGCCTTGAGGGTCTGGGTGATGAAGGCCTCGGCACGGTCGTTGATCTGCATCGTGGTAATGCCGGGGCGAATAAAACAGTCGAGGTCGGCGAACACCTGCGCCAACAGTTGGCCTGCGTTGCGCATCAGGTCGAGTTGGGCGGGCGTCTTGAGGATCACCTTGGACATGGGACAGGAAGCGGCTCTTGATGAAAAGTGCCCCAGCATAGCGCTGCGGGGCTTGATCACGCCACCGCGTGGTGCGCTGCCTGGCCGATACCGGCAGGCGCCGGCTTGCCGGCGATGGTGCCGGTCCAGCTGGCCCAAAACTTGCTCAGCCACTGCCTAGAGGGCCATCAACGTCGATGCCCCCCGACATTCCACGACAAAGGCGCCGTGTTGCCCCCCGCTTGACAAGCAAGCTCGGGGCAGCCGGCGCCTTTTTCGTTTCTGCCTACAGGAGACTACCCATGACCCGCAGCGAAGTACGCAGTGTCTGCCCGTATTGCGGCGTCGGCTGCGGCATTGTGTTGAGCGTGGCCAATGGCAAGGTCGGCAAGGTCAGTGGCGACAAGCTGCACCCCAGCAATTTCGGTCGTCTGTGCACCAAGGGCCTCACCGCCCATGTGCCGCTGAACGCTGCCGGGCGTATGGAGGAGGCCTTCGTGCGCCAGCAGCGCAACCAGGAGCCAGCCCGCACCCCTCTGGACCTCGCCATCGAACAAGCCGCCGGGCGTTTGCGTGGCATCATCGACCAGCACGGCGCCGATGCCGTGGCACTGTACGTCTCTGGGCAAATGTCGCTGGAAGCCCAGTACCTGGCCAATAAATTGGCCAAGGGTTTCATCCGCACCCGCCATATCGAATCAAACTCGCGCCTGTGCATGGCCAGCGCCGGCAGCGGCTACAAGCTTTCGCTCGGCGCCGATGGCCCGCCCGGCAGTTACCAGGATTTCGAGCATGCCGAAGTGTTCCTGGTGATCGGCGCGAACATGGCCGACTGCCACCCGATTCTGTTCCTGCGCCTGCTTGACCGCGTCAAGGCCGGGGCCAAGCTGATCGTGGTCGACCCACGCCGCACGGCCACTGCCGACAAGGCCGACCTGTTCCTGCAAGTGCGTCCCGGCAGCGACATGGCGCTGCTCAATGGCCTGCTGCATCTGCTGCACCGCAATGGTCATACCGACCCGGATTTCATCGCCCGCCATACCGAGGGTTGGGACGAAATGCCCGATTTCCTCGAGGACTACAGCCCCGAGCGCGTTGCCGCCATCACCGGATTGGCGCAAGCCGATATTCGTCAGGCCGCCGAGTGGATCGGCTCGGCCGGGGAATGGATGAGTTGCTGGACCATGGGCCTGAACCAGAGTGTCCACGGCACCTGGCACAGCAATGCCCTGTGCAATCTGCACCTGGCCACTGGCGCCATCTGTCGTCCAGGCAGCGGGCCGTTCTCCTTGACCGGGCAGCCCAATGCCATGGGGGGCCGCGAGATGGGCTACATGGGGCCGGGCCTGCCGGGGCAGCGCTCGGCACTGGTGGACGCGGATCGGGCCTTTGTCGAGCACCAGTGGGGCCTGGCCCCAGGCAGCCTGCGCAGCGAAGGTGCAGAGGGCACGGTGGCATTGTTCGATCAGATGAAGGCTGGCGAGGTGAAAGCCTGCTGGATCATCTGCAGTAACCCCGTGGCCAGTGTCGCCAATCGCCAGCAAGTCATCGAGGGCCTGCGCCAGGCTGAACTGGTCATCAGCCAGGATGCCTTTCTCGACACCGAGACCAACCGCTACGCCGACATTCTCCTGCCTGCCGCGCTCTGGGCCGAAGGCGAGGGTGTGATGATCAACAGCGAGCGCAACCTTACCCTCATGCCTCGCGCTGTCGAGCCGCCGGGGCAGAGCTTGCCCGACTGGCAACTCATCGCCCGGGTGGCCTGCGCCATGGGGTATGCCCATGCCTTCGACTACCGCGACGCCGAGTCGGTATACGAGGAGATCCGCCAGTTCTGGAACCCCACCACAGGCTACGACCTGCGGGGTATCGGCTACCCCGAACTGCGCCATAGCCCCCGCCAGTGGCCCTGCGCGCCAGGCGACGAGGGCGATCGCAGCCCAGTGCGCTACCTCAATGACGGTCGCAGCCAGCACCTGGTGAGCGACGCCGAAGGCCTGCGCCCCGCACTGGCTTTTCCTACCCCCAGCGGCAAGGCGCGTTTCTTCGCCAGGCCGTGGCTGCCGGCACCAGAGCTGCCGGATGCCGATTATCCCCTGGTGCTCAACACCGGGCGCGTGCAGCACCAGTGGCACACGCTGACCAAGACCGGCAAGGTGCCGGCGCTGAACAAGCTGGAGCCCGGCCCCTTCGTCGAGCTGCATCCGGAAGATGCCGAGCGCCTGGGCATTCGCGACAAGGACCCAGTGGCGATCCGCTCGCGCCGTGGCCAGGCCGTGTTGCCCGCACGGGTCAGTGACCGGGTCATGCCTGGCAATTGTTTCGCGCCATTCCACTGGAACGATGTGTTCGGCGAGCACTTGGCAATCAATGCCGTGACCTGTGATGCGGTCGACCCCCTGTCGCTGCAGCCGGCCTTCAAGCATTGCGCGGTGGCCCTGGAGCGGGTCGCCGGTGAACGCATCGACGCCCTCGACCTGGGCGCCGCCACCCGCACTTCGGAGCCCGCCACCATGCCGACCGCCACGCTGTCCCGTCTGCTTGGCCTGGATGCGCTGCCTGCCCCGGTTCTGGCCGACGATGAGCGCCACTACTTGCAAGGTTTCCTGCTCGGCCTGGACCAGGCGCGCATTGAAGGGGTGCCGTGCCTGCCAGCCAACGCGCCGCTGACGGCGGCCCAACGTCTGTTCGTCGATGGGCTGCTGGCGGGGCTTTACGCCCAGTCGGCGCCTGCGCAGGTCGATGTCCCCCGGCACCAAGTGCTGTGGGCATCGCAGACCGGCAATGGTGAAGCCCTGGCCGAGCGTTGCGCTGGGCACTTGCGCAACGCCGGCCTGGCGGTGCAGTTGAACTGCATGGAGGCGGTCACCCCACGGCAGTTGCAGGGCGCTGCGAGCGTTGTGCTGATTGCCAGCACGTTCGGCGACGGTGATGCGCCCGATACCGGTACTGCGTTCTGGAATGCGTTGCAAGGCGAAGAGGGGGGGCATTGCGCCGATCTGCCCTATGCCGTGCTGGCCCTTGGAGACTCGAGCTACGACCAGTTCTGCGGGTTTGGCCGCAAGCTCGATCAGCGCCTTGCCGAGCTGGGCGGCCGACGCCTGTTGCCGCGTGTCGACTGCGAGCCGGATTTCGACGAAACCTTCGCCAACTGGCTCCAAGCCCTGCTGCCCGAGCTCGGGCCTGCCACCACGCTCGAACCAGCCAGGGAAGCCGTGCCGGCGCCGCTCTACAGCAAGCAACGACCATGGTCGGCGACCCTACTCGAAAACCGCGTGCTCAATGCCCCAGGAGCCAGCAAGGAAACCCGTCAGCTGGTATTCGACCTCGCTGGCAGTGGCTTCACCTATGAGGCCGGTGATGCCCTTGGGGTGTGGCCACGCAACTGCCCGGCATTGGTCGAAGAGCTCTTGGCGTTGATGCACCTCGATGGCCAGGCGTTGGTCGAACTCAACGGGAAGCCAGCCATGCCCTTGGTTGAGGCCCTGGCGCAGCACCTGGAGATCGCGCGGGTCACGCCGCAGCAGTTGCAGGTATTCGGTCGCCACCAGCCGGCCTTGCAGCGTCTGTTGCAACCGGAGCACAAGGCCGAATTGCAGGAGTGGCTGTGGGGCCGGCAGTTGGCCGATGTGCTGCGCGAGTATCCTCAGGACTTACCGCTGGCCAGCTGGCTTGAGTTGCTCAAACCACTGCAACCGCGCCTGTATTCGATCAGCTCGAGCCCGTCCGCTCACCCCGATCAGGTGCACCTGACCGTCTCGACCGTACGCTATGGTCAGCGCAAGGGCGTTTGCTCGGCTTTTCTCGCCGACCGCGCGGACACCTTGAAGGTGGCGATTTTCCCGCAGGTATCGAAGCACTTTCGCCTGCCGGAGGACGACAACGCGCCTGTGATCATGGTCGGCCCCGGTACCGGCATCGCACCGTTCCGGGCGTTTCTGGAAGAGCGTGAGGCTCGCGGTGCCTGTGGCGAAAACTGGCTGTTCTTCGGCGAGCAGTACGCCGCCAGTGATTTCTATTACAAGGAGCAACTGCTGGCCTGGGTGGCAGCCGGGCATCTGCGTCTGGACACCGCGTTCTCCCGCGACCAGGCCGAAAAGATCTACGTGCAACAGCGTCTGCGTGAGCAAGGCGCGCAGGTGTGGCGCTGGCTTGAATCAGGGGCGTACTTCTATGTGTGTGGCGATGCCCAGCGTATGGCCAAGGATGTGGACGGCGCCCTGCGCGAGGTCGTGGCGGTGCATGGCCAGATGAGCAACGAGGCGGCGGAGGCTTACGTTGAAGCGTTGAGCAAGGCCAAGCGCTACCGGCGAGATGTGTATTGATTGCACCGGGATGGTGAGGGATGCACTTCGGTGGTGCGGTTTTCAATGCCTTATGGCCGGCAAGCCGGCGCCTGCGAAGACCGCACCGAACCTGTGGGCGCCGGCTTGACGGCGATGAATCCAGCGCAGTCACCCCATCGGCAGTGGTCCAGCAGCATTTGGCACACTCCCTGCTACATCCGTTTCACAACATGCCCCACTGATCAACGGCGATCAATCAGGGGCCCACCGTGATGAGTACAGGCAAAGGCGCCTGGAGCTTCGGCTCCAGGCGCTTTTTTTTTGATCGAGGATCGGCTATGAACGCAACAGCGAACGGCGGGCAACGAGAGCGAGTGGTGATTGTCGGCAACGGCATGGTCGGCCATCACTGCGTCGAGCAACTGATCGAACGTGGCGCCCTGGCGCGCTTCGAGGTGCGGGTGTTCGGCGAAGAGCGCCAGCGTGCATACGACCGTGTGCACCTGTCCGAGTACTTCGGCGGCAGCTGTGCCGAAACCCTGGCCCTGTGCGAACACGGGTTCTACGGCGACAACGGTGTGCACCTGCATCTGGGCGAGGCGGTGCTGCAGATCGACCGCGAACGCTGCGAAGTGGTCACCGCCGAAGGCCGTTACGGCTACGACCACCTGGTCCTGGCCACGGGCTCGTATCCCTTCGTGCCACCGATCGAAGGTTCCAGCGGCAATGCTCGACTGGTCTATCGCACCCTCGACGACCTGGACGCCATTCGAGCCGCCGCCAGCGGTGCCCGTCGTGGCGTGGTGGTGGGGGGCGGCCTGCTTGGCCTGGAAGCGGCCAATGCACTCAAGTCACTGGGCTTGGAAGCCCATGTTGTCGAGTTCGCCCCACGGTTGATGCCGGTGCAACTGGACGGCGAGGGCGGTGCTGCGCTCAAGGCACGGATCGAAGCGTTGGGCGTGGGCGTGCACCTGTCCCGTGCCACCCAGTCGATCAGCGCCGGCGAGGCTTATCGCTACCGGATGAACTTCGATGGTGGGGAACACCTGGAAACCGACCTGATCGTATTTTCTGCTGGTATCCGCCCGCAAGATGCCCTGGGGCGGGCCTGTGGCCTCGAGATCGCCCCACGCGGTGGGGTAGTGATCGACAGCCACTGCCGCACCAGCGACCCGCGCATCTTCGCCATCGGCGAGTGCGCTTCGTGGAATGGCAGCATCTTCGGTCTGGTTGCCCCCGGTTACAGCATGGCCCGTAATCTGGCGGCGCTGCTCACCGGTGAGGCGGCCGCCGAGTTCGGCGGTGCCGATATGTCGACCAAGCTCAAGCTGCTGGGGGTCGATGTCGGCTCCATCGGCGATGCCCACGGCGCCACCCCAGGGTCGCGCAGCTACCGCTTCATCGACGAGGCCACCGCCGCCTACCGCCGTCTGGTGGTCGATGCCAGTGGCAAGCGCGTGCTCGGCGCGGTGCTGGTTGGCGACAACAGTTACTACGACACCCTGTTGCAATACGCCCAGAACGGCATTGCCCTGCCAGCGGACCCCGCGGGCTTGATCCTGCCGCAAAGTGCCGGCGCCCCAGCGCTTGGGGCCGACGCCTTGCCTGACAGCGCGACGATCTGTTCCTGCCACAATGTCAGCAAGGGCGCGGTCTGCGCAGCCATCGACAGCGGCTGTAGCGACCTGGCTGCCCTCAAGGGTTGCACCAAGGCTGCGACCGGTTGTGGCGGCTGCGCGGCCCTGCTCAAGCAGGTCTTCGAGCATGAGTTGACTGCCCGTGGCGTCACCGTCGACAAGCGTCTGTGCGAGCACTTCGCCTACACCCGCCAGGAGCTTTACGGTCTGGTCCGCGTCGAAGGTATCCGCACCTTCAATGAGTTGCTCGAACGCCATGGCAAGGGCCATGTCGGCTGCGACATCTGCAAGCCGACGGTGGGCTCGATTCTCGCTTCCTGCTGGAACCAGCCGATCATGGACCCGGCCCTGGTGCCGCTGCAGGACACCAACGACACCTTCATGGCCAACATGCAGAAGAACGGCACCTACTCGGTGGTACCGCGCATCCCGGGCGGCGAGATCACCCCCGACAAGCTGATCGTGATTGGCCAGGTGGCGAAGAAATACGACCTCTACACCAAGATCACCGGCGGCCAGCGTATCGACCTGTTCGGCGCCCAGTTGCACGAACTGCCGCTGATCTGGGGCGAGCTGATCGACGCCGGCTTCGAGACCGGCCATGCCTACGGCAAGTCGACCCGTACGGTGAAGTCGTGCGTCGGCAGCACCTGGTGCCGGTATGGCGTGCAGGACAGTGTGGGCATGGCGCTGCGCCTGGAAGACCGCTACAAAGGCCTGCGATCGCCGCACAAGCTCAAGTTCGCAGTGTCCGGCTGCACCCGCGAATGCGCCGAAGCGCAGAGCAAGGACATCGGCGTGATCGCCACCGACAAGGGCTGGAACCTATACATCTGCGGCAACGGCGGCATGCGACCACGCCATGCCGAGCTGTTCGCCACCGACCTCGACGACGAGACATTGGTGCGCCTGATCGACCGCGTGCTGATGTTCTACATTCGCACCGCCGACAAGTTGCAGCGCACTTCGGTGTGGCGCGAAAGTCTGGAAGGCGGCCTGGACTACCTCAAGCAGGTGATTCTCGACGACAGCCTGGGGCTGGCCGCCGAGCTGGAGGCGCAGATGCAGCATGTGGTCGACCAGTATGAGTGCGAATGGGCCAACGCCCTGAACGACCCCGAAAAGCTCAAGCGCTTCCGTACCTTCGTCAACGACCAGCGGCCCGACCCGGACGTGCATTTCGTTCGTGAACGCGATCAGCGCCGGCCTGCCGCACCGTTGCATCTGATCCCCACCGCCGAGGAGGCTGTCTGATGAACCTGTCCAATGCTGCTGTCGCCAAGCAACCGAACTGGCAAACGGTCTGCCAGGCCAATGACCTGGTCGCCGATTCCGGCGTTGTGGTGTGGTTCGACGGAGCCCAGGTGGCGCTGTTCTATCTGCCAGGCCAGGCACAGACGTTGTACGCTGTGGACAACCGCGACCCACGTTCCGGGGCCAACATCATCGGCCGCGGACTGGTGGGTAGCCTGCAGGGGGAGTTGGTGGTGGCGGCACCGTTGTACAAGCAGCATTTCAGCTTGAAAAGCGGTAGATGCCTGGAAGACGACGACCAGCGGTTGCGGGTATGGCCGGTACGCTTGAACGGTGAGGCGGTGGAGTTGGCGGTGGCCTGACGGTCGATTGCTGGCTGCGCTGGGGCGTTCGCGGGTTATCTACGTTCGTCAATGCGGTAAGCTTGCCGCATGAACCTCGATACCCGCATCAAGTACCGCCACCTGCTGTGTTTCCTGGAGATTGCCCGTCAAGGCAGCCTGGCCAGGGCTGCCGACATTCTGGCCATCAGTCAGCCGGCGATCTCCAAAACCCTCAAGGAGCTCGAAGACCTGCTTGAAACGCGGTTGTTCGAACGTAGCCGCCAGGGCGTCGAACTGACACCGGCCGGCGCACGCTTCATGCGTTACGCAGGCCCCAGCGTGCAGGCGTTGCGCGATGGGGTTAGCAGCCTTCGCGGTGAGGCGCGGGCACCTTCGCAGGTGCGCATCGGCGTCTTGTCCACGGTCGAAGGGCTGTTGATGCCCGAAGTGCTGTGCCGGTTGCATCAGCGGCACGAGGCGCTGGTGATCAGCGTGGTTACCGGGGTCAGCGCGCAATTGCTGGGGCAATTGCACCTGGGCGAGCTGGAACTGGTGGTCGGACGCATGACCGACAGCCCGCAGATCCAGGGCTTGTCGTTCGAGCATCTGTACAGCGAGTCGATGAGCCTGGTGGTGCGGCCCGGCCATCCGCTATTGGCTACAGCCCCGCTGGAGCGCTCGCAGGTCGGGCGTTATCCCTTGGTGTTGCCGCCGGCAGGCACGACCATCCGCCAGCACGCCGACAGCCTGTTCGTGCAATGCGGCATCCAGATGCCGGCCCAGCGCCTGGAAGCCCTGTCGCTGGCGCTGAGTCGGCGTTATCTGCTGGGTAGCGATGCGGTCTGGGTGGCACCGCGCGATGCGGTATTGCTTGACCTGCGCCGTGGCGAACTGGTCGAACTCGACCTGGGCGTGCGCGAGCCGGGCGGCTCGGTGGGCATCTGCCGTAATGCCGCCTTGCCGCAGAGCCTGCCGGGGCAGTGGGTATGCGAGGTGTTGCGAGAGGTGGCGGGGCAGTATCGGGAGGGTGAGTATCCCTGAGGCTTGCCGGGAGGTATTGAGCGTCATTGAGATCGAGCGCCGCCGGGGCGGCGCATCGCGAGCAACGCTCGCTCCTACGGTTATCCGGATGCACCAAACCCTCTTACAGATCCGATGACGAGCACTCTCGGAATCCCTGGAAACATATCGCCATAAAAATCCGGCAGAACCGGTGCAACGGGTCAATACTGGCCATTTACCGCACCCCCATGATGAAGATGTTTTTAATCACTGAACTTCCAAGGCCAAACCCGCTCTTATGCCGGTAGCCATTGGTCATGGCCGCCTGCTAAGCTCGCGGCTTTACCCTGATTGCCCTCATGGCGCATGAACAAGGAAATAGCATGAAACAGCATCGTCTGGCGGCTGCGGTTGCCCTGGTAGGCCTGGTACTGGCTGGCTGCGACCAGCAGGCCAGCACGCCCGAGCTGAAGACTCCGGCACAAAAAGCCTCCTACGGTATCGGCCTGAACATGGGCAAGAGCCTGGCTCAGGAAGGCATGGAAGACCTTGATTCGAAAGCTGTTGCCCTCGGCATCGAAGACGCCGTCGGCAAGAAAGAGCAGCGCATCAAGGACGAAGAGCTGGTAGAAGCCTTCACCGCGCTGCAGAAGCGCGCCGAAGAGCGCCTGGCCAAGGCCAGTGAAGAAGCTGCCTCCGCTGGCAAGAAATTCCTCGAAGAGAACGGCAAGAAGCCAGGCGTAATCACCACCGCTTCCGGCCTGCAGTACGAAGTGGTCAAGAAAGCCGATGGCCCGCAGCCCAAGCCGACCGATGTGGTTACTGTCCACTACGAAGGCAAGCTGATCGACGGCAAGGTGTTCGACAGCTCCGTCGAGCGTGGCAGCCCCATCGATCTGCCGGTCAGCGGCGTGATCCCAGGTTGGGTCGAAGGCTTGCAGCTGATGCACGTCGGCGAGAAGTACAAGCTGTTCATCCCGGCTGAGCTGGCTTACGGCGCACAGAGCCCGAGCCCGCTGATCCCGGCCAACTCGGTGCTGGTGTTCGACCTCGAACTGCTCGGCATCAAGGACCAGAACCAGCCGCAAGGCGAGGCTCCGGAAGCTCCGGCTGAAGAGCCTGCCAAGTAAGAGCCTTCGCGCTACGAACAACGCCCCGTCCTGACGGGGCGTTTTCGTTTGAGTGGGGGCGAACCTCGTGCCGGGTGAACGGTCCTCGCAAAGGCGAGGGAACGAAGTGGGATGCGTCTGACGCAAATCGTTTGCGGATCTGAAACGACTGTGTAAAAAACGCCCGATCTGAGTGCCGCCCTTGCCTCATGGGCACCTGACGTCGGAAACTTCGCCCTGTTCACAAGGTTATCCACAATAAATGTGGATAACCCATTCGCTGTTGGAGGCTCCATGAGCGCACCTTGGAATTTCGCCCGTTTCCTGCCCCTGGCCGAGCGCCTGCTCAGCCGTGGCCGGTTACCTGCGCTGCTGTTCGCCGTGGCCCGGAAGGGGCCGCGCCTGGGGCAATTGCGTGAGGACGTCAAACTCTTGCAGTCGCTGTGCCTGGCCTGGTGGCGCGGCGAGTATCGCGCTATCAGTCCCAGGGCTTTGGTCACGGTGGTGGCGGGGCTGCTGTACTTCGTCAGCCCTATCGATGCCATTCCGGACTGGCTGCTGGGCGTGGGTTTTCTCGACGACATCGCCGTGCTGGGCTGGGTGCTCAAGACCGTGGCCGATGAGCTGGCACGCTTCAAGGCCTGGCGTGACAGCCAGTCACCCGAGCGCCTGCGGGTGCTCGAACGCTTGCCAGATACCCCGCAAGCGCTGCGCCTGGAACGGAATAAGCACTGAAATCAACCTGATCTGCACAGACTCCCAAGCTTGGTAATATAATTGGCATAAGGATTATGCCTACGGATTACATGCCGTAATCCTACGTGAGGGGGTTGTAATGGGTATTCAGGTTATCAGCCGGGACGGTCAGCCCGAGTACGCAGTCGTTCCATGGGAGCAGTATCAGGCGCTGCTCAAGGCCGCCGGGCAGGCGCCAGCGGTCGCCAGCGTCGCAGCCAGCGAGGACGACAAACCGAGCGCCAGGCTGCCGGATTTCAGTGAGGTTGCCCAGTTGCGCCAGGCCAAGGGCCTGGCACCTGAGCAGTTGGCCCGTAATGTCGGCGTCAGTCCGGCGTATCTGGCCATGATCGAGTCGGGAGAGCGCCAGCCAGACGCTGCGATTCGCCGCGCTCTGGCCTGGCATCTGGGGGTGGCCGGCTGGAGCGAGCCATCATGAGTCAGGTCAGGATCAGCCGCCAGAATTGGGATCACCTGCTGAGCGAGCTTGACCTGGCCCGACGACAGCGCCACTTGCTCACCTACCGCGCCCTGATCGAGCGCCTGCAATTGCCCAGCCCGGCCATGCAGACACTGACCGCCGCGCTCGAGTACCTGGCCGTGCTGGATGCTCGCGCCGAGCAGCCGCTGCGCAGCTCGCTGGTGATCAGCCAGGGCGCCAGCCGACTGCCGCGCACCGGGTTCTTCGAATGCGTCGAGCGCCTGGGGCGGTTTTCCGGACCGGTAGATGGGATGGAGGCAGCCTCCTGGCATGCCTCGGAGGTGGTTCGGGTGTTCGAGTACGCTTACCCCGAAGAGGCGTGAGGTATCGGTACTGGCGCTATCGTCGGTACCGACATCACACTGCGATGAATCTGGCCGCAGGGTTTGCCATCCCCATCGAGCACCGCCAGTGTTTCAAGGTGGGCATGGCGGCGGAACGCATCGAGCATCTGCCCAACCGTCGCATTCAGGCTCACGCTGGGGCGTTCGCTCGAGCGCGTGTGCAAGGGCACCGGCAGGTTGTCCTTCATCCCAAACTCCAGCGGTCTCCCCAACAGATACCCCTGCACCAGGTCCACCCCCATCTCCATCAACACCGCCAGCTCTTCGGCCAGTTCTATACCCTCGGCGATCACCTGCGCCTTCGAGGCGCGGGCGATTTGCAGAATCGAACCGACGAATTCGCGCTTTAGCGGGTCGCAGTGGATACCGTCGATGAAATGGCGGTCGATCTTGACGTAGTCCGGGCGCAGTTCCGACCACAACCGCAGGCTCGAATAACCGGCCCCGAGGTCGTCCAGGGCAATGGAAAAGCCCATGTCGCGGTAATGGTGCAGCGCATTGAACAGCAGCTGGAAGTCATCGGTGGGCGTTTGCTCGGTCAACTCGATCACGACCCGGCTGGGCGACAGCCCCAGCTGTTCCAGCAGCTTGAGGGTGCGGCCGGACGGGTAGTGCGGTTCAAGCAGTGACTCCGGCGAGATGTTCAGGAACAACTTGCCTTCAAGGTTCTGCTCGCTGAAGCGGCGGCAGGCGCTTTCCCGGCAGGTGGCTTCCAACTCGGTCAGGCGGCCTGCCTGGCGGGCGATGGTGAACAGGTTAAGGGGCGAATGCAGCGGGCTGTTGGACGGGCCACGGCTCAAGGCCTCGTGACCGAAAATGCGTCCATCGTTGGGGCTGATGATCGGCTGGAACAGGCTGTGAATACTGCGATGAGCCAGGATGGCGCTCAAGGCACTGAGCTGTTCGGCGACGGTCATGACGGTTTCCTGAAAGTGAAAGGGCCGGACGTTTTCACGCCCGGCCCTCTTATTTCACGACAACCCGATGACTGTTTAATGACAGGTCGCATTATTCTGCCATTACCGCATCGTTCCCTCAGTGCTTGGCCACCGCCGAGCTCAGGCTCAGGTAGTCGAGCAGGATGCGACCGGTTTCGGACAGGTAGGCGTCATCTTCCGGCTTGGTGTTCTCCTCCTCGGCCGGCAGGGCGTCTTCATCCTCTTTCTTCAGCTCCTTGAGCGGTTCCTCACCCTTGGCCTTGCGGCGGATGTTCTCCAGCGCCAGTTGCTTGCCCTCGATCTCGTCGTGGCGGGCACGGCGTGTCTGCTCGTTGAGGCTGACGGTTTTCTCGTTCATCAGCTTCTGGGTCAGCGCCAGGCGGTCACGGATATAGGTGAACTCCGCATCCTTGGCGCTGCGTGCTTCATGCTGCGCCTTGAGCTGGGACAGGAACGGCTTGAACGGGTCGGCAGCAGGCCTGACCACCGGACGGATGGTGTCCCACGGCATAGCCTCGGGCAGGGCGCTCTCGCCGATTTCCTTGGTGTCGATGATCGACGGGTAGTCGATGTCCGGCAGCACGCCCTGGTGCTGGGTGCTCTGCCCGGAAACCCGGTAGAACTTGGCCAGGGTCAGCTTGAGCTCGCCATGGTTGAGCGGCTGGATGGTCTGTACGGTGCCTTTGCCGAAGGTCTGGCCGCCGATGATCAGCGCACGGTGGTAGTCCTGCATGGCGCCGGCGAAAATCTCCGAGGCCGAGGCCGACAGCCGGTTGACCAGCAGCGCCAGCGGGCCTTTGTAGAAGGCACCTGGGTTCTCGTCCTCGAGCACATCGACGCGGCCGTCACTGTTACGCACCAGCACGGTCGGGCCTTTCTCGATGAACAGGCTGGTCAGCTCGGTGGCTTCCTGCAACGAGCCACCGCCGTTGTTGCGCAGGTCGATGACCACGCCGTCGACTTTCTCTTTCTGCAGTTCGGTGAGCAGTTTCTTCACGTCGCGCGTGGTGCTCTTGTACTCGGGGTCGCCTGCGCGGTAGGCCTTGAAGTCCAGGTAGAACGCTGGGATCTCGATGATGCCCAGTTTGTACTCACGACCGTCCTGCTTGAGCTTGAGCACCGACTTCTTCGCCGCCTGCTCCTCGAGCTTGACCGCCTCGCGGGTGATCGAAACGATCTTGCTGGTCTGGTCGTTAGGCGCGTTGCTGGCCGGGATGATTTCCAGGCGCACCACCGAGCCTTTCGGGCCACGGATCAGCTTGACCACTTCGTCCAGGCGCCAGCCGACCACGTCGACCATTTCCTTGTTGCCCTGTGCTACGCCGATGATCTTGTCGGCCGGGGCCACCTGCTTGGTCTTGGCCGCGGGGCCAGCCGGTACCAGGCGCACGATCTTGACCTGGTCGTTGTCGCTTTGCAGCACCGCACCGATGCCTTCGAGCGACAGGCTCATGTTGATGTCGAAGTTCTCCGCGTTGTCCGGCGACAGGTAGTTGGTATGCGGGTCGTAGGACTGGGCGAACGTATTGATGTAGGCCTGGAAGATATCTTCGGCACGGGTCTGATCCAGACGCGCCAACTGGTTCTTGTAACGCTTGGTCAAGGTTTCCTGGATCTGCTTGGGATCCTTGCCGGCGATTTTCTGGCGCAGCACTTCGTCTTTCACGCGCTTGCGCCAAAGGTCATCGAGCTCGGCCTGGTTCTTCAGCCACGGTGCATCCTTGCGATCGACCAGCAAGGATTCGTTGGCAGTGAAGTCCATCTTGTCGACACCTTTGGCCAGTTCGGCCAGGGCGAAGTCCAGACGCTGTTTCACGCGGTCCAGGTAACGCTTGTAGATGGTGAAGCCTGGGTCGAGGTTGCCGCTCTTGAGGAAATCGTCGAATTGCGTTTTCCATTTGTCGAATTCGGCAATATCGGCCGCGGTGAAGTAGCTGCGCGCAGGGTCCAGCAGCTTGATGTAGCTGTCATAGATGATGACCGAGCGGGCATCGTCCAGTGGCGGTTTGCTGTAATGGTGCCGCTTGAGCAGCTCCACCACGTTGAGGCTGGCGACGATTTCGTCGCGGTCCGGCTGCAGGCTGTCCCACTTGTTGGCGGCCGCCGCATTGCCGCCGAGCGTAAGGCTACCCAGGCCAATCATCAGGGCCAGGGCGGTGCTTGGAAGGAAATGCTTCATGCTGATTCGACGTGGAGGCAATTGATCACGCATAGTAGGCCGTCTTTTCCGTTCGCCGGTTCCATCAGAGCCGGACGCATACTGCAAAAAGCCTGGGAAATGCTTGCCCAGGCTCAGTCATATGATTCAACTATGGAGGCACTGTGAAGGCATTGCAAGGCGTTGACGGACATGTGGCCTGGGTCGAGGCGCAGCGCCCGACCTGTGACGCCGGTCAGGTACGTATTCGCGTGGCCGCTGCGGGGCTGAATCGAGCCGATTTGCTGCAAATGAAAGGTCTTTACCCGCCACCGCCAGGCGCCAGCCCCTACATGGGCCTGGAGTGCTCGGGTGTGATCGAGGAAGTGGGTGCCGGCGCCGACTGGCGCATCGGTGACCGGGTCTGCGCGCTGTTGGCCAGTGGTGCGATGGCCGAGGAAGTGGTGGTCGATGCCCGCCATGTGCTGCCGGTACCCGAGGGCCTGAGCCTGCATGAGGCGGCGGCCCTACCCGAGGTGTACGCCACGGCCTGGCTGAACATCTTCCAGCTCGGTGCGGCCAAGGCCGGTGAGAAGGTGCTGGTGCACGCCGGGGCCAGTGGTGTGGGTTCGGCGGCAATCCAGTTGGGCAAGGCGTTCGGCAACCCTGTCTGGGTCAGCGTTGGCTCCCAGGACCGCCTGGCCTATTGCCAGGCGCTGGGCGCTGCAGGTGGCGTCGTGCGCAACGCGAACCTGGAAGACCTGGAAGGCTTCGGGCCGTTCGATGTGATCCTCGACCCGGTGGGCGCCAGCTATGGGGAGTTGAACCAGAAGCTGCTGGCCCGCGATGGTCGATGGGTGATCATTGGCCTGATGGGCGGGCGCAAGGTCGAGTTCGACCTGGCATTGGTGCTGGGCAAGCGTCTGCAGATCACCGGTTCCACGCTGCGTAACCGGGACGATGGCTTCAAGGCCGAGCTGCTGCGTGAGCTGCAACAGCAGGTGTGGCCGCTGTTTGCCGAAAAACGGTTGTCGCCGCAACTGGTCGACACCTACCCCGTGGAGTTTGCCCAGGCGGCCTATGCCGAGCTTGAGAGCAACCAGGTATCGGGCAAGCTGGTCATGGTGATCGACCCAAGCCTGGCCTAAGCAGGCTCTGCCCTTTCGCGGGTAAGCCCGCTCCCACAGGATAAACTGCGGTCCCTGTGGGAGCGGGTTCCACCGCGAGGAAGCTGGTACAGCTCACCTGGCGCTTCAGGCCCAGCTCAGTACCGGCCAGCCATTGGTCTGGGCATGCTCCCGCAATACCGAGTCCGGGTTCACCACGTGCGGGTAGTCCACCTTCAGCAGCAGCGGCAAATCGTTGCGCGAGTCTGAATAGAACGTCGCTCCTTCAAGATTCTCCTGCTCCTGGTCCAGCCACTCCAGCAGCCGCGTGATCTTGCCCTCGCGGTAGGTCAGCACCCCATGGGTCTTGCCGGTATACACCCCGTTCACCGCCTCCAGTTCGATCGCCAGGTATTCGTCTACCCCCAGCCGCGCCGCAATCGGCCCGACCAGATGGGTGCCCGAGGCGGAGATGATGAGAATACGGTCGCCACGCTTGCGGTGCTCGGCAATGCAGCGGCACGCATCGCCGAAGATGATCGGCTCAATCACGTCCTCGACCCAAGGCTCGACCAGGTGCTCGACCTCTTCCAGGGTGCGTCCGGCAATCGGCTCCAGGCTGAAGGCCATGTAGTCCTCCATCGCCAGGTGGCCTTTGCCGTAAGCCTCCATCAGTTCATGGTCGCGCTTGAGGAACGACGTGCCGTCGACCCAGCCGAGGCGGGCCATCTGCTCGCTCCATAGCGACGCACAGTCGCCGTGGATGAGGGTTTCGTCCAGATCGAAAATTGCCAATGCCATAGCGGTAATCTCCTAGGCCACTTCGCGCAGCGCCGTGGGGTCGATCGACAGCGAAACACGCTGGCCGTCGGCATGCAGATCCGCCGACGAACGATTGAGCACGTCCACCACCAGCTCCACATCGCGTACCTGGACCCGGTAGCGGATCACATTGCCGAGCAGGCTGTGGCTGCGTACCTCGCCGTCCAGATCGCCATCTGTGCCCAGGGTGATGGACTCCGGACGGATCGCCAGGCGGCTGTTCACCGGGCGCTGCAGCAGGCGGCTGGCGCTGTCGGCGTCCAGCAGGTTGTAATTGCCAATGAAGCCGGCGGCGAACAGGTCCACCGGCGCGGTGTAGAGGGTCTCGGCATCGCCGCTCTGGACGATGCGCCCCTGGTTCATCAGGAAGATGCGGTCAGACATCGTCAACGCTTCCTCCTGGTCGTGAGTGACGAAAATCGTCGTCAGCCCCAGTTCACGCTGGATGGCGCGGATCTGCTCGCGCAGGTGCTTGCGGATGCGCGCATCGAGCGCCGACAGCGGTTCGTCCAGCAGCAACAGGCGCGGCCGGGTCACCAGCGAGCGGGCCAGGGCCACACGCTGGCACTGACCACCGGAAAGCTGGTGCGGGTAGCGCCCGGCGAAACTGCCCAGCTCCACCAGCTCCAGGGCTTCGCGCACCCGAGCCTGGCTTTCTTCGGCGCGGACCTTCTGGATACGCAGGCCGAAGGCGACATTCTGCTCCACGGTCATGTTGGGGAACAACGCATAGCTCTGGAACACCATGCCGATCCCGCGCTTCTGCGGGCTCAAGGGCACCAGGTCCTGGCCATCGAGCAGGATCTTGCCGCTGTCCACCGGGGTCAGCCCGGCAATGCAGCGCAGCAGGGTGGACTTACCGCATCCGGACGGACCGAGCAGGGTGACGAACTCGCCACGTTCGATCTGGCAGTCGATGTCGTGGAACACCGGGCTGCCGGCGTAGCTTTTGTGCAGTTTCTGTACGCTGACGAAGCTCATGTCAGGTTTTGTCCTTGTTCAGTCGGTTGGCGACCCAAGTCAGTACCAGCACGAAGGCGAAGTACGAGATCACCAGCGCGCTGTTGAAATGGCCGCTGCTGTTGCGCATGTTGTTCAGGTATACCTGCAAGGTCTCGTAGCGCGTGCCCACCAGCAGGTTGGCGAACACGAATTCGCCGAACAGGAACGAAAACGACAGCAGCAGCGCCACCATCAGGCCTTTGCGCAGGTTCGGCAGTACTACCAGGAACGCCGCCTGCCAGGTACTGGCACCCAGCAGTTGCGCGGCGTCCATCAGGTCGCGCAGGTTGATGGCCTGCAGGTTGTTGGTGATGGCCCGGTACATGAAGGGCAGGGCGATGGTGAAGTAGCAACCGATCAGGATCCACGGCGTGCCGACCATCGCCATCGGCCCGCTGCCATACAGCTGCAGCAGCCCCACCGAAGACACCACCGGCGGCACCGCGAACGGCAGCAGGATGAGGATGTTCATCAGCGCGTCGAGCTTGGGGAAGTGGTAATGCACCACGAACAGCAGCGGCAGGATCAGCACCACCGACAGCACCAGCGCACCGATGCACACCAGCAGCGACTGGCCGAAGGCGGCCAGGAAACGCGGTTCGCTCCACAGCGCTACGTACCACTTCAAGGTCAGGCCACTGGGCAGCAGGCTGGCCGACCAGCTGGTGGCCAGCGAGTAGAGCAGGGTGCCGGCCAGCGGCAGCAGCAGGATGAGAAACAGCAGGTACACCACGACGCGGTGGTAGAGGCTGCTGCGGGCAGATTCAGCGCGCATGGTAGCTCCTTTTCAGCAGCCATTGATGGACCACGGTCACAAGGGTCATCAGCCCCACCAGCACCATCGCCAGGGCACTGGCCAGGTTCGGGTCGAGGGTGATGTCACCGGCCACCAGCGCCGCGATGCGGATCGGCAGCACGTTGAAGTTGCCGGTGGTCAGGGCGTAGACCGTGGCGTAGGCGCCCAGGGCGTTGGCCAGCAGAATGACGAAGGTGCCCAGCAGTGCCGGGGTCAGCACTGGCAGGCCGATGTGTCGCCAGTACTGCCAGTGGCTGGCGCCGAGCAACGCGGCCGATTCGCGCCAGTCCTCGCGCAGGGCGTCGAAGGCGGGGTAGAGCAGCAATACGCCCAGCGGGATCTGGAAGTAGGTGTACACCAGGATCAGGCCGCTCTTGGAATAGATGCTGAAGTCCTCGAGCAACCCGACCTGCTTGAGCAGCAGTGTCAGCGCACCGTTGAAGCCGAGCAGGATGATGAAGGCGAAGGCCAGGGGTACCCCGGCGAAGTTGCTGGTCATGTTGGCGAACGCGCTGACGAAGTCGCGCAGGCGCGAGTCCACCTGGCGCAGCGAGTAGGCACCGAGTGTAGCGACAACGATGCCGAACAGGCTCGACCAGAAGCTGATTTCCAGGCTGCGCTGCAATGCTTGCAGGTAGAACTTCGACGCGAACACTTTGCTGAAATTCTCCAGCCCCCAGCCGGCTTCCGATTGCACGCTGTTGAGGGCGACCCAGCCCAGCGGGGCGATCTGGAACACGATGAAGAACACGGCGAACGGCAGTAGGCAGAGCAGGGCCAGGTAACGACCGCGATGGCTGGCATTCACTTGAGAAGCTCCCGGCACACGGGTTTGTCGTGGGGGGCACCCAACAGTTCGCAGAGGGTTCCGCACAGCTCGGTCTGCAGCGGCTTGGCCGCCGGGTCGAGGCTGAAGGCTTCGCCGAAGACGAACAGCGGCACTTCGCGTTCCTCGGCCAGCAGGCCATTGTGCGAGCGGTCGTTGTTCATGCCGTGGTCGGCGGTGACCACGACCTGGTAGCCCTCTTCGAGCCAGCGTGGCAAGTAGTCGGCGAGCAGGATATCGGCCGAGCGGGCAGCGTTACGGTACTGGCTGCTGTCCAGGCCATAGCGGTGGCCGGCGTCGTCGATGTTCATCGGGTGCACCAGCAGGAAGTTGGGCGCATGGCGGCGGCGCAGGTACTCGGCGTCGGCCAGCAGGTGCGAGTCAGGGTAATGGTCGGCCCAGTAGAACAGGCCGTGCTGGATCGGCAGCTTCGGCGCATGGGTGTGGCGGTCGCGCAGCGGGTCGAACGGCGAACGGTTGTACAGCTCGCTTATCCAGTGGTAGGCCGCCGCCGCCGTGCCCAGTCCCGCCTCGCGGGCATAGTGGAACACACTGCGCTGGTTGGACAGCCGGTTGACATTGTTGTGCACGATGCCGCTCTCGATGGGCGGAACACCGGTGAGGATGCACTCGTACAACGGCCGCGACAGCGAGGGCAACTCGCATTCCACGCGGTACAGCGCGGCGCGGTCGGCTTCGACGTAGGCATGCAGGTGACCCATGGCATGGTAGGCCACCTGATGGTTGAGGCCGTCGAGCAAGACCAGTATGACGTTGTGGTTCATTCAACACTCCAGGCAAGGGACCGGGGAGGACCATGCCCTCCGATCGCCGCTCCCACAGGCTTCCCGTCGTCCGCTGGGGCGACGCAACGACCTGTGGGCGCGGCCGTGCGTCGCGACGGGCCGCATAGCGGCCCCAGACAGCGAGTGCCTCACTCCATCTCGATGATCACTTGTTCCTGCCACATCTGCGGCAGTTTCTTCGAAGTCGCCTCCCAGGCCTCGGCGTTCTTGATTGGCTGGGCCGCCTTGTACTGCTCGTTCGGCAGCAACTTGGCCTGCACATCTTCCGGCAGCTTCAGGTGCTCGGCACGGATCGGCCGTGCATGGCCCTTGGCCAGGTTGATCTGCCCGGCATCGCTGAAGATGTATTCACGCGCCAGCTTGGCGGCGTTGGGGTGCTTGGCGTACTTGTTGATGATCGTGGTGTAGCCGGAAATCACCGAGCCATCGGACGGTATCAGCACTTCGAAACGCTTGGGGTCGATCTGCTCGCGGTAGCTCAGACCATTGAAGTCCCATACCACGCCCACTTCCACCTCGCCCTTCTCCAGGGTCTGGATGGTCGGGTTGGCCAGCGACAGGCGTTTCTGCTGGGCCAGCTTGGTGAACAGTTGCAGGCCCGGGGCCAGATTGCTCTCGTCGCCTTTGTAGGCAATCGCCGCAGCCAGCACGCCGTTGGCCGCTTGGGCCGCGGTACCGACGTCGCCGATGGCGACCTTGTACTTGCCTTTTTCCAGGTCATGCCAGGAGGTTGGGCGTTCGCCTTCCTTCACCAGGTCCTTGTTGATGATGAACGCGATGGTGCCGGTATAGGCCAGGGCCCAGTGGCCGTCCTTGTCCTTGGCCCACTCCGGTACCTGGTCCCAGGTGCTTGGTTTGTAGGGTTGGGTTACGCCCTTGGTGGTGGCGATGGGGCCGAAGGCGGCCCCGACGTCACCAATGTCGGCGCTGGCGTTGTCCTTTTCGGCTTCGAACTTGGCGATTTCCTGGGCCGAGCTCATGTCGGTGTCGCTGTGCTTGAGACCGTACTTGCTGGCCAGGTCTTCCCAGGTGCCTTTCCAGTTGGCCCAGGCATCGGGCATGCCCACGCTGTTGACGGTGCCTTCCTTGCGGGCGGCCTCTTCCAGGGCCTTGAGGTCCGCGGCCATGGCCGAGGTGCAAAACGCGATGGCCGAACCGAGCAGTGACGCCATGAAGAACTTTTTCATCCGAAGCTCCTTGGGTGAGTGCTTAAGCGATCGTTGTTATGAGTGAAACCTGTGCTTGAGGACCGTTGGTCTAGGTCAGCAAACCTTGAGCCAAGGTAGGCTGCTTGCGTGACAGTTTGATGTTGGGGAAGGCCGGTTTGGGCTGGCGTGGCTTCCTGGAACTACAGCGTAGACCAGATGGCGGCCCTGAATTTGCTGGCTTGGCCCGGATCTGGCAACGCGCTGTCAAAGCCTTTGTCACAGGATGTTCATCAGTCCTGCCTAGGCTTGCACTATTCTCCAGATGCCCTGTTATGGGGCTGGACTAGTCCAGATAGGTAACCATTTGATGCAGTCGACGCCACCGCGTGCGGTAACAGCCATCTGTCACGCCCTGCAGGAGCAGATCGAGCACGGCCTGCTGGCGCCGGGTGGCAAGCTGCCGGCGGAACGCAAGCTCAGCGAGGTGTTTGCCACCACCCGCATCACCCTGCGCGAGGCCTTGGTGCAGCTCGAAGCCCAGGGGCTGATCTACCGGGAAGAGCGGCGCGGCTGGTTCGTCGCCCCGGAACGACTGACCTACGACCTGATCGAACGCAGCCACTTCCACGCCATGGTGCGGGAGCAGGGCAGAGAGCCGCGAACCGAGTTGTTGTCGGCACGCTTGCAGCCCGCATCGGCCGCCATCTGCGCCCGCTTGCGCTTGCCAGCGTTGTCCAGTGTGGTGCGCATCTGCCGTTTGCGGCGCATCGATGGGCGTGCGGTGCTGTATGCCGAGCATTACCTCAACCCCAAGTACTTCCCCGATATCCTCGAGCAGGACCTGGCCCAGTCGCTCACTGAAATCTACGGGCGGGTATACGGGATCCGCTATGGGCAGGTCTGCTTCGAGATCTTGCCAACGGCCTTGCCAGTGGATGCGGCCAGCGCGCTGAAAGTGTCCGCGGGCAGCCCGGGGCTGCACATCACCCGGGTCAACAGTGACCAGCATGGGCACCTGATCGACTGTGACCTGGAGTATTGGCGCCACGATGCGATTCGCATTCGGGCGCAGGCGGGGTAGGCGGTGGCCCTTTCGCGGGTTTACCCGCGAACAGGCCCTAACTGGAAGCGCTGGCCTCGCTGACGCCACCCCCGCCTGCCGTCACCACCTGTACCGACAGCCGCGGCGTCGCCAGGTCCAGCCCCGCCTCGTCCAGTTGCCGTTTCAACGCCAGGTTGAATGCCCGCGACACTTCCCACTGCTTGATCGGCGCGGTCTTGAACCGCGCCCGTAGAATCGCCGAGCCAGACTCGAAGCTCTCGACACCCTGCAACTCCAGCGGCGACCAGATGTTACGGCGCATCAGCGGGTCGTTGCGCAGCTTCTGGCCTACCTCGCGGATCAAGCTGATGGCCTGGTCGATGTTCATGCTGTGGGGAATGGCCACACGGAAAATCGCATAGCCGAACTCCCGCGAGTAGTTCTTGATGCTCTTGATCTCACTGAAGGGAATGGTGTGCACGATGCCGTCGATGTCCCGTAGGCGCACGGTGCGGATGGTCAGGCCTTCCACGGTGCCCAGGTGCCCGCCGACGTCCACGTAGTCATCGATGGCCAGCGAGTCCTCGATGATGATGAACAACCCGGTGATCAGGTCGGCCACCAGCGATTGGGCGCCAAAACCGATGGCCAGGCCAATCACACCGGCACCGGCCAGCAGCGGGGTGACGTTCATGCCCATGTTGGCCAGGGCCACGATCACCGCGATGATGAAAATGGCCACGAACATCACGTTGCGGATCAGTGGCATCATGGTTTGTGCACGGGCGTTGGCCATGCCCCGGCGCGAGCGTACCAGCGCGTGGTGCACGGCGGTATCGGCCAGGATCCAGACCAGCCAGGCGGCAATCAGCGTACCGGCCAGGCCCAGCAAGCGCAGGCTGACCTCGTGGCCCTCGCCCTCGGCGAACCCGATCATCGACAGGCCCCACACCCGAAGGCCCAGCTCGATGAACAGCAGCCAGATGAACAGATGCACCAGGGCATAGCCGAAATTGCGCAGTCGCTCGGTGTAGACGGCCTGGCGTTTGTTGGCGCGTTTCGGGTTGGCCGCGTGGCGGCGCACCAGGCCGTTGAGCACCATGCATACCACCACCAGTACGGTGCACATCAGCGACTGGCGCAAGGCAGTGCTGGTGTCGCCGGCCGAGACGAAGGTGGCGAACAGCGAAATGGCCACCAGGATCAGCGCCGGGATGAACCAGAAGCTGCCGAGGATCTCGATGGTATCGCTGAGGGTGCGCCGGGTCAGGCGCCGGGACAGCGGTTGGTTACGGATCAGGTGGGCGATCGGGCGTCGGAAGCGCAGGATGAACAGCCCGGTGCACAATGCCGCGATCACGTTGGCCAAGGTCGCCAGGGCGTGGGCCAGGTGGCTGCCCAGGGCGGCGGTCAGGCGAGGGTCGCTCATCGCCTCGCCGAACGCGGCGAAACTGCCGATCAGCCACAGCGGGCGGAAGGCCTGGTGACGCAGGATGTGCAGCGCGCGGTGGCGGTGCGGGCCGTCGAGCAGCGAAAAGGCGATGACGCAGATGGCCGAGAAACAGGTGCCTACCACCAGTGCGTAGGCCAGGACCATGGCCATCGACTTGCCCAGCGAGGGGGGCAGGGCAAAGCTCAGGTAGACGGTGAAGATCAACGCGACCAGCCAAGGTCCGAGTTTGCGCAAGGCAAAACGCACCAGGTCCCAGGTGCGCGGGTGGTGGGGCAGTTCCTCGGTCAGGCCAAAGCGCACGCGCACGCGGTGGCCAATCCAGTTGAAGGCATAGGCCAGCAGGCTCCACACCGCGATGACGGCGGCAAAGCCAAACAGGATGGCGGGCCACTGGTGCACCGGCACCATCAGTGCCGTCAGCTCGGCCTGGGCCTGGTCGATCTCCTGGGACCAGCGATTGAACGGGCTGGCATCGCCGCTGAACTGCTTTTCCAGATCGTGCAGCGCACCGCCAATCAGCCCCAGCACGCCTTGTTCCACGGTGGGTTGCGACTGTTTCGTGGCATCGCGCAGTTTTTTCAGGTCGGCCAGCAGTTTGGCCCGCTGCTGGTCGTTCTCCAGGTTCTTGATGACCTCGTCCAGCGACTTGGCCAAAGGTTCGCTGGCTTCGGGTTGCGCGCTCGCGCTCGAACCCAGCAGGCCGGGAAGCCCAGCGGCCTGGACCGGGGTGATGAACAGAAACAGCAGGAAGGTCAGGCAACGCAGGAGGGCAGGCACCGGTAAATCTACCTCAGGTCAAACGATTGACCGAGTGTAGAGGTTTATGACGGCAGTTGCTCCAGGATCTTCCAGCAGGTGAGGCCGAAGATGCCAAGGGTGCCGATCCACATCATCAGTACACCGATGTTGCGCTCGCGCAGGCTGAAGCCGATGGTCAGCAGCATCAGGAACAGGAAGACAGGGACGAACAGGGACAGGAAGGGGGACATGGACAGCAATCCTTGTGCTTTGGGGCATGTCTTAAGCATAGCGGTTCAAGCGGGTTGGGGCTTGATCTTGAGCAGGTCCGGGCTGATCGCCGACAAGCCTCGTCCTGTGGGATCGTGCTTGCCGGCGATGTGTCTGGCTCAGGGCAATTCGCGGCTGCGGTAGAACGCCGTCAGTACCTTCACCAGGTGCGCCAGGTCATGGCTGCCGCACAGCTCGCGGATCGAGTGCATGGCGAAGGTCGGCAGGCCGATGTCGACCGTGCGTACACCCAGATGGCTGGCGGTGATGGGGCCGATGGTCGAACCACAACCCATGTCGCTGCGTACCACGAAACTTTGTACCGGTACTTCCTCGGCCATGCACAGGTGGCGGAAGAAGCCGGCGGTTTCGCTGTTGGTGGCGTAGCGCTGGTTGTTGTTGACCTTGATCACAGGGCCGGAATTGAGTTTCGGGCCATGGTTGCCATCGTGCTTGTCGGCATAGTTGGGGTGTACGCCATGGGCATTGTCGGCCGAGACCATCAGCGAGCGCTGGAGGGTGCGCACATAGTCGTCACCGTCGGGCAGCAGGCGCTGCAGGGTCTGCTCCAGCATCGGGCCGTCAGCGCCGCAGGCCGAGCACGAGCCAACTTCCTCGTGGTCGTTGCACACCAGTACGCAGGTTTCGTCGCTGTCGGCGGCCAGCAGGGCCTGCAGGCCGGCGTAGCACGACAGCAGGTTGTCCAGGCGGGCGCCGGCGATGAAGTCGCCGTTCAGGCCGACCAGTGCGGCGTCCTGGGTGTCGTAGAAGCTCAGTTCGTAATCCAGCACCACGTCGGCATTGAGGTCGTGCTCGCGGGCCAGCTGCTCGGTGAGTACGGCGCGGAAGTCGATACGCTCGTCGCCCGCCACCTGAGCCAGGATCGGCGGCAGTTCGTTCTGCGGGTTGATCGCCCAGCCCTCGTTGGCGGTGCGGTTCAGGTGGATCGCCAGGTTGGGGATGATCGCGATCGGCAACTTGAAGTCGATCAGTTGGCTTTCGACCTTGCCGTCGCGGCGGAAGGTGACCCGCCCAGCCAGCGACAGGTCGCGGTCGAACCACGGGGCCAGCAGGGCGCCGCCGTACACTTCGACGCCCAGTTGCAGGAAGCCCTGGCGCTGCAGCTCGGGCTGCGGCTTGACCCGCAGGCAAGGGCTGTCGGTATGGGCGCCGACCATGCGGATACCGCCCAGCAGGGGCGATTGCTTGCCCAGCTTGACGGCGATGATCGATGAGTCGTTGCGGGTTACGTAGTAGCGCCCACCAGGCACGGTGGCCCAGCTGTCGCGTTCGTCCAAGCGCTGGTAGCCGGCCGCCTCGAGGCGCTGGGCCAGGCTGGCGGTGGCGTGGAAGGGCGTCGGGGAGGCCTTGAGGAATTCGATCAGGCCGGCATTCAGGGAATCGCGCATAACTCACTCCAGACAGCAGTGGCGCGAGTTTAGCGCAGATGGATCACAAATGGTGTCTGCCCAGAAGGCCTGATTCAGAATGGCGCCGGGCACTCGAACTTCAACCGCTCTCCGGAAACCGGGTGGGTGAAGCTCAGCATCGAGGCGTGCAGGCACAACCGATCATGGGCCGCCAGCGCCTCGGGGTTGGCGTACAGGCGGTCGCCCAGCAATGGATGCCCGATCGACAGCATGTGCACGCGCAACTGGTGCGAGCGCCCGGTGATGGGTGTCAGCTCCACCCGGCAATGGTCCCCACGACGCTCGATGATGCGCCAGAAAGTCAGGGCATGCTTGCCCTGCTCATGGTCGACCACGTGGCGCGGCTTGGTGGGCGGGTCGTAGCGCAGCGGCAGGTCGATGCTGCCGCTGTCCAGCGCCGGCTGGCCCCAGCACAGTGCGGTGTAGGCCTTCTCCGTCTCGCGGTCGTGAAACTGGCGAGACAACTCGCGATGGCTGTCGGCGTCGCGGGCGAGCAGGATGATGCCGGAAGTTTCCCAGTCCAGGCGATGAACGATCAGTGCATCCGGGTAGCCGTTTTCCTGCAGGCGGGTGATCAGGCAGTCCTTGTTGTCCTCGGCACGGCCTGGCACCGACAGCAGCAGGGTCGGTTTGTTGATGACCAGGATGGCGGCGTCTTCGTGAAGGATCTGGATGTTCGACAGCGGCATTGCGGGGTCTCTGTGAAAGCGGGGTAAACCATTGGGGCCACCTTGCGGCCCATCGCCAGCAAGCCGGCTCCTACCGGTTGGGTGTAGGAGCCGGCTTGCCGGCGATGGGCTGCAAAGCAGCCCCAATGATCACAACCCGATGCCGAATCAGCGATCCGGCAGGGTGATGTTCAGTTCCAGAATCGAGCAGCTACCCTGGTTTTCCAGCTCGATGTGCACATCGTCGTTGCCGATGTTCACATACTTGCGGATCACTTCGAGCAGTTCTTTCTGCAGGGCCGGCAGGTAATCCGGCTCGCTGCGCTGGCCGCGCTCATGCGCCACGATGATCTGTAGACGCTCTTTCGCTACCGACGCGCTGGTCTGTTTCTGTCTGCCACGAAAGAAGTCAAAAAGGTTCATGGTTTACTTGCCTCCAAACAGGCGCGCGAAGAATCCTTGCTTCGGCACTTCGATGAACCGCAGGGGCTTTTCTTTGCCCAGCAGACGGTCGACGGTATCGCTATAAGCCTGGCCGGCATCGCTCTGGTCATCGAGGATGACCGGGATACCCTGGTTGGAAGCCTTGAGCACCGCCTGGGACTCGGGGATTACACCCTTGAGTTTGATCGCCAGGATCTCTTCGACGTCGGCGATGCTCAGCATTTCGCCTTTTTCCACGCGCTCGGGGTGATAGCGGGTGATCAGCAGGTGTTCCTTGATCGGCTCTTCACCGTTCTCGGAGCGGCGCGACTTGCTCGACAGGATGCCCAGCATGCGGTCGGAGTCACGTACCGAGGAAACCTCTGGGTTGGTCACCACGATGGCTTCGTCGGCGAAGTACATGGCCAGGTGCGCGCCTTTCTCGATACCGGCAGGCGAGTCGCAGATGACGAAGTCGAACTGCTCCTTGAGCTCCATCAGCACCTTTTCCACGCCTTCCTGGGTCAGCGCGTCCTTGTCACGGGTCTGGCTGGCGGCCAGCACGTACAGGTTCTCCAGGCGCTTGTCCTTGATCAGGGCCTGCTGCAGGTTGGCTTCGCCGTTGACCACGTTGACGAAGTCGTACACCACGCGGCGTTCGCAGCCCATGATCAGGTCGAGGTTACGCAGGCCCACGTCGAAGTCGACGATGACAGTCTTGTGGCCACGCAGTGCGAGGCCGGTACCGATGGCGGCGCTGGTAGTGGTCTTGCCCACTCCCCCCTTGCCGGAAGTAACCACGAGAATCTTGGCCAAGGTGTTTCACCCCTAAATTAAGTCGGGACGCGGGTCCCTGCAAAATACAAAAAACGGCAACGCACAAAATGTTGCCTAAAAATGTCGGCAAGTATCCGTTAAAGACGGGTGATGTTCAACACGTCGCCAGACAGGCTGACCTGCACACCCGAGCCCCACAGCGGGTCGCGGCGCAGGTCTTCGCAAACCTTGTATTGGCCAGCGATCGAGACCATTTCGGCGGTCATTTGCTGGCAGAAGATACGCGCCTTGGTGTTGCCCTTGATACCTGCCAGGGCACGGCCGCGCATGGCGCCGTACACATGGATGTTGCCATCGGCGAGAAGTTCCGCACCTGGGCTGACCGAACCTGTGACCACCAGGTCGCCGCCCTGGGCGTAGATCTGCTGGCCGCCACGCACCGGCGAGGTGACGATGCGGGTCGGGCGCACCTCTGGCTCGGGCGGTGGCGGCGGGGCAGGGGCCGGCTCGGGCTTCTTCACTTCGGGCTCGGGCTCGAGCGGTCGCTCGCGGGCCCCGGAGGGCGGCAGCACCGGCAGGTCGATGGCGATCGCCGCGGCGATGTCCTCGATACGGCTGGCACGAATCGCCAGGGTACGCAGGCCATGGTGGCGACAGATGCGCATCAACCCAGGCAGGTCGATCGCCCCTTCGTCGGCCGGCAGCTTGTCCAGCGCCAGCACCAGCGGCGTGTTGCTGAAGAAATTCGGGGCCTGAGCCACTTTCGCCGCCAGCTGGCGATCGAGGGCTTCGAGGTCGTTGCGCCCCAGTTCCAGCACAGTGATGGCGAGCATGCTGCCCTTGAGCTGGAACACGGTGGGGGTGTCGGGTGTGTGGTTTGGGCTCATGGTCTGCATAGACGGCTTGTTGCGAAAAAAGTGCCCTGACTTATAACGATAAGACCGGTTGGCCGCAACCGGCGGCGAACCGATGTAGAATGCGCGCTCTTTGTCTTGCCGGAAGCTTCAATGGAACGCCCGCGTTTTCGACCCTATTTCCTTCACCCGCGATTCTGGGGCCTGTGGCTGGGCCTGGGCCTGCTGTGGCTGGTGGTGCAGCTGCCCTACCGTGCCCTGTTGTGGCTTGGCAGTGCCCTGGGCGCGCTGATGTACCGGGTGGCCGGTGAGCGCCGGCGCATTGCCGCACGCAATCTGGAGCTGTGTTTCCCGGAGTTGTCGGACGACGAACGGCGGCGTCTGCTCAAGGCCAACTTCGCCTCCACCGGCATCGCATTCTTCGAAATGGCCATGAGTTGGTGGTGGCCGAAGGCCAGGCTGGCTCGCCTGGCGCACATCGAGGGGATCGAGCACTTGCAGGCAGCCCAGCAGGCGGGCCAGGGCGCGATCCTGATGGCCGTGCACTTCACCACCCTGGAAATCGGCGCCGCATTGCTCGGCCAGGCGCACACCATTGACGGCATGTACCGCGAGCACGGCAACCCGCTGTTCGACTATATCCAGCGTCGCGGTCGCGAGCGTCACAACCTCGATTCGCTGGCCGTGGAGCGTGAGGATGTGCGCGGGATGCTCAAGTTGCTGCGTTCGGGCCGGGCGATCTGGTACGCACCGGATCAGGACTACGGCGCCAAGCAGAGCCTGTTCGTGCCGCTGTTCGGCATTCCGGCGGCAACCGTGACCGCCACCACCAAGTTCGCCCGCCTGGGCAAGGCGCAGGTCATTCCCTTCACCCAGAAGCGTCTGGAAGATGGCAGCGGCTATCGTCTGGTGGTGCATCCACCGCTGGCCGATTTCCCTGGTGAAAGCGAAGAGGCGGATTGCCTGCGTATCAACCAGTGGGTCGAAAGCGTGCTGCGCGAGTGCCCCGAGCAGTACCTGTGGGCGCACCGACGCTTCAAGTCGCGCCCTGAAGGTGCGCCACGGCTGTACGACAAGAAAAAGCGCTGACCTCCCGTGTGGCCAGTTCCGGCGATTAAGGTCAGAACAGACAGGATGAATCGATGACCTCAACCACAGGCCTGATCCTTTCCGGCGGCGGTGCCCGTGCTGCCTATCAGGTCGGTGTGCTGGCCGGCATCGC
This sequence comes from Pseudomonas sp. NyZ480, assembly GCF_029537255.1. Taxonomy (NCBI): domain Bacteria; kingdom Pseudomonadati; phylum Pseudomonadota; class Gammaproteobacteria; order Pseudomonadales; family Pseudomonadaceae; genus Pseudomonas; species Pseudomonas sp. NyZ480. The sequence goes on from NZ_CP120626.1 coordinate 1,412,496, forward strand.
CGAGCTGCTGCCACCCGGTGCGCCCAATCCGTTCCCGGTCATCGTCGGCACCTCGGCCGGCGCCATCAACGCCGTGACCTTGGCCAGTGGCGCCACCCGCTTCACCGAGGCGGTGCACCGGCTCACCGCATTCTGGCAGAACCTGCGCAGCCACCTGGTGCTGCGCAGCGACTGGCCTGGCGTCATCCGTCAGGCCAGCCGTTTTGTCGCGCACAACCTGATGGGGCTGGGAGGGCCGGTGCCGGTCGCGCTCCTGGACAACCGACCCCTGCAGCGCCTGTTGCAGTCGCACTTGGACCTGGATGGCATCGGCCATGCCCTGGCCAGCGAACAGCTGCGCGCCGTGGCGGTCACCGCTTTCGGCTATGAGTCAGGGCAGGCAGTGACCTTCTACCAGGCCCGTAGCACCATCGAGTCGTGGTTGCGTCATCGACGCATCGGTGTGCCCACGCCCCTGACCATTGAGCATCTGCTCGCCAGCGCGTCTATCCCGTTGCTGTTCGCGCCGGTAAGGCTGGGGGACGAATACTTCGGTGATGGAGCGGTACGTCAGTCCGCCCCTATCAGCCCGGCCCTGCACCTGGGCGCCAGCCGGGTGCTGGTGGTGGGGGTCAGCGGCAACCCCCAGCGGCCGGCACCGCCCCTGCCGACCCAGCGCGTGTTCAGTGGCCAGCAGCCCAGCTTGGCGCAGATCGGCGGGCACATGCTCAACAGCACGTTCATCGACAGCCTGGAAGACGATATCGAGCTGCTCCAGCGCCTCAATTACCTGAGCCGCCTGTTGCCGGCCCACCTGGACGCGCGGCGCCTGGGCCTGGCGCCGATCGATGTGCTGGTGGTGGCGCCCAGCCAGCCGCTGGACGAGATCGCAGCGCGGCATCGGCGTGAACTGCCTGCGGCTTTGCGGCTGTTCCTGCGCGGGCCGGGCGCGACCCGGACCAGCGGAGCGGGGGTGTTGAGTTATCTGCTGTTCGAGGCCAGTTACTGCAGTGAACTGATCGAACTCGGGCGGCGGGATGCGCTGGCCAAGAGCAAGGAACTGCGCCAGTTCCTCAACCTCTGAGCCATCGCGGCCGGCTTGCCGGCGATCGGGCCGCACGCGGCCCCTGCTCTGTCACTCCGCTATCTGCAGCTTGCGCGCCTGGGTATACACATACCGCACCTTTTCATACTCGAACGGCGAGTTCAGCTGGCCATAGCGGAATTGGGTGGTGTAGCGCTTGTCCACCACACGCAGTGCCAGGATTTCCGGGTGGTCCGTACTGGCCTCGGCAACGTTCAGGTAGTTGGCCGCCTGCTCGCCAACGTAGTCCACTACCTGCCCCGTGGTGTCGCGCAGGTTCGAAGGCCCGAGGATCGGCAGCATGATGTAAGGCCCGTCAGGCACGCCATAGAACCCCAGGGTTTGGCCGAAGTCTTCGCTCTGACGCGGCAGGCCCATCTTGGTTGCCGGGTCCCATAGCCCGCCGACGCCGATGATGGTGTTGAACATCAGCCGCGCGGTGATCTGCGCCGAGCGCTTGACCTTCAGCTGCAGCACGCTGTTGGCCAGGTTCGGCACATCACCCAGGTTGTTGAAAAAGTTGCTCACGCCGGTACGCACGAAGCTTGGGGTGACGTAGCGGTACCCGTCGACCAGCGGCAACAGCACCCATTGGTCGAAGCGGTAGTTGAAGTGGTAGATGCGCCGGTTGATCGACTCCAGCGGGTCATAGATGTTCAAGGCTTCCAGGGTCGAGCGCTCGAATTCGCGCTGATCGAGCCCAGGGTTGAATTTCAGTTCGCGCAGCGGGTCGAGGAAACCATCGGACTCGGGGGTCACGACCGGGTCGGCCTCGATCACGCTGGCTCGCGGCGCGCGCTCTGCCGCCAGGGTGTTGCCAGCAGCGAGGAGGGCGCAGACAAGCAGCAATTTCTTAACCACGGAAGAACTCCAGCATGGCGTCGCTGTTGACGCGGTAGTTGAGGTTGCCGCAATGGCCGCCATGGGGGTAAAGGGTCAGGCGATCACCGAACACCCTGCGCAGGAAACCGATATCGCCTGGGCCGAGGATGACATCGTCGGCATTGTGCATCACCGCGATCTTATCGTTGTTGCGCAGGTAGTCTTCCAAGGCATAGAGGCTGGCCTGGTCGATCAGTTGCAGGATGCTGCCGCCGTCGGTGCGTGCCCGCCACATGGGAATGACCTGCTCGGTCAGGTAGCAGTCGAAGTCGCATTGCAAGGCGCGCTTGAAGAACGGCGTCAGGCTGCTGCCCTCGGTGATCGGGAACTTCGGCGGAATGATCAGGCCACGGCGGTTGATCAGGTCGGAGGTGAAGGCGATGTCGGCTGCCGAGAAACGGAACGAGGTGCCGATCAGCATGGCCATCTGTTCGTTGGACAAGTGCTGGCGTGACTGCTGGAAGTCGTACAGCAGGGCATCGTTGAGGTCGATGTAGCCTTTTTCCTGGAAGTAGCGGGTGAGCTTTTTCAGCATCAGTTCATAGAATGTGGTGCTGCGGTTGATGCCTTTGACCTGGGTCTGCACCAGTTTGTCCAGGTTGTTGATCGAGGTATACAAGTTGACCGGCGGGTTGAGCAGCAGCACGCGCTTGAAGTTGAAGCTGCGGCGGGTTTCGTCGAGGTGGCTGACGAACGCTGCGTCCAGTGCACCGAGGCTGTAGCCGGTGAGGTAGAAGTCCTTCACTGGCAGGCGCGGGTGCTGCGCACGTACCGCCTGCATGACCCGGTACATGTCCTCGGCGTCTTCCTGGCTGACGCCCGGTGTGGCGAAGCGCGAGGCGGCGCTCATGAAGTCCCAGCTGGTGGGCGACGACAGTTGCACCACATGGAAGCCGGCTTGGTAGAACAACTTCTTCAAGTACTCGTTGATGCTGCTGGAGTAGGGCGCGCCGGTGCCGGCGATGATGAAGATCAGCGGCGCTTCGCGGTCCTGGCGGGCCAGGCGGTACTTGAGTTTCTTCACCGACCAGAAGTTGTCGGGCAAGGTGAATTCGCGCTCGGGGCGCAGGTTCAGGCTGTAATCGGCCTGGTTGATGTCATCGTCGCTGGGCAAGGCCGGGCGCTGCTCGGGCGGCGTGGTGGCGATGGTGGCCTCGAACGGGTTGGTCAAGGGGTAGCCGTAGCTCGCGGCGTCAATATCACGCGCCGACGCGGCCACAGCCATGAGCAGGCCGCAGAGCAGGGCGGCAAGGCGCAAAGGTCGAAGCATGTGTTCCCCCAGAAAAGCGCAAGGTAATTCGGTACGCAGGCTAGGACCACGTTATCCGGGGCAAAGTTGCCCGGTGCGGTGGTCTTTGTCGCCCCAGATGTTATGGCGATGCAGGTTCTGTGCACCTTAGCTGTCGGGTTGTGATTTTGCCTTAGTCCTAGGCCTGGGCGATCATGAAGACCCTCGATTACCGCTATTGGAGAACTGGATGTCTCGTTCGTTGCCGGCCATTGTGCTGCTCACGGCGCTGGCCTTGTGGCTGGCTGCAAGCTACGGCGTGCGCTATGGGTTGATGGAAGACAGCCAATGGGTCGGACTGTGCTCGGCGCCTGGCGAGTACTGGCAGTGCCAGGCGCGCGCGTTGCTGGGGTTGGGGATCCATTACCAGCTACTGGCCTGGGCCGGGCTGGGCCTGGCGTTGCTCGCCCAGGTGGTGCCGGGCAGGGCGGGCTGGTGGTTGGCGGTGCTGGCACTGCTGTTCGGCATTCCGGCTTTGGTGTTGTATACCGCCAGCATGGCGGTGTTCGCCGTGGTTTTGGCCGGGTTGCGGTTGGTACGGCGGGGTAGGGATTGAGATGCGCAAGGGTTGAATGCCAAGGTGGGCTGCAGTTTCACGCCTTCCTAAGCCGCAGGCTGCGCCACAACGCGCCCACCATCAGCACACTCACCACCGCCCAGCTCCAGGCCTGCTGGTTTTCAAGCCCTTCCCTGAACAGCTGCGGCGCCACGCCAGCACCCACGATCAACGCCAGCAAGGCCGCTTCCGCCCGCGCCGTTGCCACTGGCCGCAGCAGGTACACCACCGCCGGCAAAGCCAGCGCGGCGGTGGGGAAACTGCGGTAGCGTGGGTCGAACACCATCGCCAGCATGCTGACCGCCGCTGCGAAACCTGCAGCGAGCAACAGCCATCCGGCGCGCGCCTGCAACCAGGCGAACAGCCGCGCTCGCCAGCCTTCGTGGCGCGTCAGCGCCAGCACACCGTGCACCAGCACCAGCAGGTTCAGCGCAGCCAGCAGTAAAGCCCACACCCATTCACCGGCAAACCGAGCATGGGTGCGCATCAGCTCGCCCCACAGCCCCAGGCAGGCTGCACCGAACGCAGCCAGTAGCGGCAGCAGAAAAGCCGCCTCAGGCGTCGCAGGGCGCCCGGCCAGCAGTAGCAGGGCCGCCATCAGCACCCCGCAAGCCAATAGCCACTGCGGCCAATAGGGCAGGTTGCTCACGGGCCCTTCCAGCACGCCTTTGTCCTGCCGGTCGGCGTCGTAAAGCCCCCAGTAACCTCCCACCGCGCCCTCGCTGGCGCGCTTCCAGGGCTGGTCGAAGGCCTCGATGAGGTTGTAATCCCAGCCGTTGGCCTCAGCCATGGCGACGAAACCGCGGATGAAGCGTGCTTCGTTGACCCGGCTGGGCACGGCGGTTTCCCGTTGGCGGCCTTCGCTGGGCCAGCCGGTTTCGCCTATCAGGATGTTCTTGGGGGCGAAGCGGTTGCCGAACACGCGGCGTACCTCGGCAACATGGGCCAGGGCATCGTCTATGCCGCGTGGGTCATCTTCCCAATAGGGCAGCAGGTGAATGGTCAGGAAGTCCACTGCAGGTGCCACCTGTGGATGCTGTAGCCAGAACTCCCAGACATCGGCGTAGGTCACCGGCACCTTGACCTGGGCCTTGACCTTGGCGATCAACCCCGCAAGCCGTTCACCGGTGACCTCCTTGCGCAGCAGCGCCTCGTTGCCGACGATCACCGCGCTGACCACATCGGGGTTGGCGTTGGCCGCCGCGATGAGCAAGTCCACCTCCTTTTCGGTGTCCACCGGATTGGCGTTGACCCAGGCCCCAAGCATCACCTTCAGGCCGTGTTTGCGGGCCAGTGCAGGAATGGCTTCAAGACCGGTCATAGAATAGGTGCGGATGCACTTGAATCGTTCAGCCAGCAGCGCCAGGTCGGCGTCCATCCGCGCCGGGCGCAGGCGAAATGGCTGGTCGAAAGGGGACTGGTCCTTGTCGAAAGGGGTGTACGAGGCGCACTGCAGCTTGTGCGTGGGGCTCGCCGCATCGGCCAGGTGCACCGGCTTGCCAAGCCCGTACCAGAGCGCCCCAAGCCCGATGAGGGCCAGCAGGCAGGCAAGCAGGTATACAGGCAGCGTCCAGCGGGCAGCAGTGGGCATCAGGCGGTCCATCGTCAGGCACAAAAGGATAGATAGTAGCCTGGCGCCAATGCTTTGGCATGCAAGGATCGCGCAGAGCGGTGCAGAGATATGGCGCTAATGGCGAAGTGCTGTCGCATATGGTTCGGGTAAAGGTCGCAGATGGAGCAGGGGTGCCTGTGTGGCAGGCAGATGATGCAATCTCCAAGACCTGACGAGGGAATGCTTTGATGGCTACTTTTACAAAAATGCGTCGTTTCCTGGGCGTGGGCACCGCCATGGTATTGGCCATGAGCGCGGCTCAGGCAATGGCCAAAGAAGTCAGCATCGGTTACGTGGATGGGTGGGCCGACAGCGTGGCTACAACCAACGTGGCCGCCGAAGTGATCAAGCAAAAACTCGGCTATGACGTGAAGCTGCAGGCCGTGGCCACTGGCATCATGTGGCAGGGCGTGGCCACCGGTAAGCTCGATGCCATGCTGTCGGCCTGGTTGCCGGTGACCCATGGCGAATACTGGGCCAAGAACAAGGACAACGTGGTCGACTATGGCCCGAACTTCAAGGATGCCAAGATCGGCCTGATCGTCCCCGAGTACGTCAAGGCGGTGAGCATTGGCGACCTCAAGACCGATACTTCCTTCAAGCAGAAAATCGTCGGCATCGACGCCGGCTCCGGTGTGATGCTCAAGACCGACCAGGCCATCAAGGACTACGACCTGACCGGTTACAAGTTGCAGGCCAGTTCGGGCGCGGCGATGACCGCGGAACTGGGCCGTGCCTATGCCAAGCAGCAGTCCATCGCCGTGACTGGTTGGGTGCCGCACTGGATGTTCGCCAAGTGGAAGCTGAAGTTCCTTGAAGATCCGAAAGGCGTCTACGGCGCTGCCGAGACCGTCAACAGCATTGGCAGCAAGGAACTGGCCACCAAGGCACCGGAAGTGGCGGAGTTCCTGAAGAAGTTCAACTGGCAGTCCAAGGACGAGATCGGCGAGGTGATGCTGGCGATCCAGGAAGGGGCCAAGCCTGAGGCAGCGGCCAAGGATTGGGTCGCCAAGCACCCAGAGCGGGTCAAGGAGTGGACTGGCAAGTAATCACGGGTAGGGGGAGGTGCTTGCCGTTGATCCTTGAGCGCCTGTGAGATCGAGCGCCGCCCGCGCGGCGCATCGCGAGCAAAGCTCGCTCCTGCGTTTGTTTCGGGCCAATCGCTCGTGTGGGTCTGCGCGCAATGACAGACCTCCCTGGCCGTGAACCCACGTAGGAGCGAGCCTTGCTGGCGATGCGCCGCGCGGGCGGCGCTCTATCTACGTGCCTGTGCAAGACCCAAGACCAGCACAGCTTTTTTACGGATTCTGTAAAACACCGTTGCATCTAAGACTAAGGTCGTCTGGTTGGTGTCCAAAGGCAGCATAAAGTAAGGGTGTGGGTTCCATCCCCTATCTGTGCTGCTAGGACAAAAACAATGAACGACAGCATTTACCTCTCGATACAAAACAGCCCGCGGTTCAAGGAGCTGGTCACCAAACGCGAACGGTTTGCCTGGGTTCTCTCGGCAATCATGCTCGGCCTGTACTGCGCTTTCATCCTTCTGATCGCCTACGGTCCTCAGATTCTGGGCGCCAAGCTCAGCCCTGAGTCGTCGATCACCTGGGGCATTCCCCTGGGCGTCGGTCTGATCGTCTCGGCATTCGTCCTCACCGCCATCTACGTTCGCCGCGCCAACGGCGAGTTCGATGAGCTGAACAAGGCCATCCTGAAGGAGGCGCAACAATGATTCGCCACGCCAAAGCCTTGGCCGTACTGGCCTGCGGTGCTTTTGCACCCGCCGTGTGGGCTGCCGATGCCCTGACCGGCGAGGTGCAGAAACAGCCGCTGAACGTGTCGGCGATCGCCATGTTCGTGGCCTTCGTCGCTTTCACCCTGGGCATCACCTACTGGGCCTCCAAACGCAACAAGTCGGCGGCGGACTACTACGCTGCCGGCGGCAAGATCACAGGCTTCCAGAACGGCCTGGCGATCGCCGGCGACTACATGTCGGCAGCCTCGTTCCTGGGTATTTCCGCGCTGGTGTTCACCTCTGGCTACGATGGCCTGATCTACTCGATCGGTTTCCTCGTCGGCTGGCCGATCATCCTGTTCCTGATCGCCGAGCGGCTGCGTAACTTGGGCAAGTACACCTTTGCCGACGTGGCTTCTTACCGCCTCGGGCAGAAGGAGATCCGCACCCTGTCGGCATCCGGTTCGCTGGTGGTGGTGGCGTTCTACCTGATTGCGCAGATGGTCGGCGCGGGCAAGCTGATCGAGCTGCTGTTCGGCCTGGACTACCACGTCGCGGTCATCCTGGTGGGTATCCTGATGTGCCTGTACGTGCTGTTCGGCGGCATGCTGGCCACCACTTGGGTACAGATCATCAAGGCCGTGCTGCTGCTGTCCGGTGCCAGCTTCATGGCGCTGATGGTGATGAAGTACGTGGGCTTCGACTTCAACACCCTGTTCTCCGAAGCGATCAAGGTGCACAGCAAAGGCGAGGCGATCATGAGCCCTGGCGGCCTGGTCAAGGACCCGATCTCGGCGTTCTCCCTGGGCCTGGCGCTGATGTTCGGTACCGCTGGCCTGCCGCATATCCTGATGCGCTTCTTTACCGTCAGTGACGCCAAGGAAGCTCGCAAGAGCGTGCTGTATGCCACTGGCTTCATCGGTTACTTCTACATCCTGACCTTCATCATCGGCTTCGGCGCGATCCTGCTGGTCAGCACCAACCCAGACTTCAAGGACGCCGCTGGCGCCCTGATCGGCGGCAACAACATGGCGGCGGTGCACCTGGCCGATGCCGTGGGTGGCAGTGTGTTCCTCGGCTTCATCTCGGCGGTGGCCTTCGCCACCATCCTGGCGGTGGTCGCCGGCCTGACCCTGGCCGGTGCCTCGGCGGTGTCCCATGACCTTTACGCCAGCGTCTGGCGCAAGGGCAAGGCCAACGACAAGGACGAGATCCGCGTGTCGAAGATCACCACCATCGCCCTGGGCGTGCTGGCGATCGGTCTGGGTATTCTGTTCGAGAAGCAGAACATCGCCTTCATGGTCGGCCTGGCCTTCTCCATCGCCGCCAGCTGCAACTTCCCAGTGCTGCTGCTCTCGATGTACTGGAAGAAGCTGACCACCCGTGGCGCCATGATCGGCGGCTGGCTGGGGCTGGTCAGCGCGGTGACGCTGATGATCCTCGGCCCTACCATCTGGGTGCAGATCCTCGGCCACGAAAAACCGGTCTACCCGTACGAGTACCCGGCGCTGTTCTCGATGCTGATCGCCTTCGTCGGTATCTGGTTCTTCTCGGTCACCGACAAGTCCAAGGCCGCCGAAGACGAGCGTGCGCTGTTCTTCCCGCAGTTCGTTCGTTCGCAAACGGGCCTGGGGGCTTCTGGCGCTGTGTCCCACTAAACACTGAAGATGTAAAAAAACCGCGATACGGGGCGACCCGTATCGCGGTTTTTTCGTACCAGGCCGGCTAGATCATGCCCAGTAGCAATAGCACCAGCAGAATCACCAGCACCACGCCGATGATGCCGGAAGGGCCATAGCCCCAACTGCGCGAGTGTGGAAAGACCGGTAAGCCACCAATCAAGAGCAGGATCAGGATGATGATGAGGATCGTGGTCATAACGGAGTCCTTGGGTAGTTGAAGGGCAAGGGCCTCGGACTGCTGGCCTCTTGCTAATTCGGACTGGTGGGCGAGGGGAAAGATTCCATTTTTGTGTGTTCGGCCCCACGCACCCATCGTCGGCAGGCTGACTGCTGCGGGCGATGGGCCCCCATTCACTACCCTGATTAACCCTGCCTGCCACCCACGCCTTGATTAGACTCGTCTCATCACCTGTCAGAACAAGGCCTGCCACCATGCAAAACCGCATCATGATCACCGGCGCCGGTTCCGGCCTCGGCCGCGAGATCGCCCTGCGCTGGGCGCGCGAGGGCTGGCGCCTGGCGCTGGCCGACGTCAACGAAGCCGGCCTGCGCGAAACCCTCGAACTGTGCCGCGCGGTCGGTGGCGACGGCTTCGTGCAACGTTGCGACGTGCGCGACTACAGCCAGCTCACCGCCCTGGCCCAGGCTTGCGACGAGAAACTCGGCGGTATCGATGTCATCGTCAACAATGCCGGTGTCGCCTCGGGTGGCTTCTTCGCCGAGCTGTCGCTGGAGGACTGGGACTGGCAGATCGCGGTCAACCTGATGGGCGTGGTCAAGGGGTGCAAGGCATTCCTGCCGCTGCTCGAACGCAGCAGGGGGCGCATCATCAACATCGCCTCCATGGCTGCGTTGATGCAGGGGCCGGGCATGAGCAACTACAACGTGGCCAAGGCCGGTGTGTTAGCGCTTTCGGAGAGTCTGCTGGTCGAACTGCGCCAGGTCGAGGTGGCGGTTCATGTGGTATGTCCGTCGTTCTTCCAGACCAACCTGCTCGATTCTTTCCGTGGGCCGGACCCGGCCATGAAGGCCCAGGTCGGCAAGCTGCTGGAAGGCTCGCCGATCAGCGCCGCCCAGATTGCCGAGCATATCCATCGGCAGGTGGCAGCCGGGGAATTCCTGATCCTGCCTCACGAAGCGGGCCGCCAGGCCTGGCAACTCAAACGCCAGGCCCCGGAGCGGCTGTATGACGAGATGGCGGAAATGGCGGTGAAGATGCGAGCCAAGGCTCAAAGCCGCTGACCGTGAGGGTTGTCTGTAGGGCGATTTACCACATCGTGTAGGGTTGTTCTGAATTTCGGTCAAGGCGTTGAGTAGCCTAATGTGCCCGATGCAGTCTCCAGTTTTCCCTGTCGCTGGAGGATCGGAGCATGTTGGTCATTACGCGTGAAATCGGCGAGGTCATCACCATCGGTGACGACATTCGGATCAAGGTGGTGGAGGTACGGGACCACGTGGTGCGCATGGGCGTGGATGCACCGCGTGAAGTGGCGGTGCACCGCAGTGAGGTCTATAAGCGCATCAAGGCCGGCGAGCAACCCAAGCTGCACACGCTTTGACGGTCAGTCGAGCAATTCCCGTGGCACATCGTGGCGGGCCAGCAGCTGGCACTGCTGGCTCTCGGGATCGAAGAGAATGAACGCCTGCCCTTTGGCCAGCGCTTGGCGCACCCGCAGCACGCGGGTTTCCAGCGGGGTATCGTCACCGTTGTCGGTGCCGTCGCGGGTCACGAAGTCTTCGATCAGGCGGGTCAGTGTGTCGGCTTGCAGTTGGTCGTAGGGGATCAGCATGTCAGGTGCGTTTCCAGGAGCGTAGGTACGGACATGCTACGCGAAACCTCAGGAAGTGGGGGCCGCGGTGCGGCCCATCGCGACGCAAGGCCGCCCCACTTCAACCTTTGTTGCCGATCAGGCTGTCCACCGCGGGCACCCGGGTGTCGCTCTCCATTTGCGCATCGTGCTCCAGTTGGTGGCTGAAGCGCTCGAGCGAGGTATTGGCCGGCTGCGAGTCGCTGGCGAACACCGGCGGACTGAGCAGGTAGCCCGACAACAAGCGGCTGAGCGCGGCCAGGCTGTCGATATGGGTGCGCTCATAGCCGTGGGTGGCGTCACAGCCGAAGGCCACCAGCGCGGTGCGGATATCGTGCCCGGCGGTGACTGCCGAATGGGCGTCGCTGAAGTAGTAGCGGAACACATCGCGCCGCACCGGCAGGCATTGGTCTCCGGCCAGTTTCAGCAGATGGCGCGACAGATGGTAGTCGTAGGGACCGGAGGAGTCCTGCATGGCCACGCTTACCGCATGCTCGCTCGATGCCTGGCCGGGCGCGACTGGCGCGATGTCGATGCCGACGAATTCGCTCACGTCCCAGGGCAGGGCGGCGGCGGCGCCGGAGCCGGTTTCCTCAGTGATGGTGAACAGCGGATGGCAGTCGATCAGCGGCTGTCGTCCACTGTCGACCACCGCCTTGAGGGCGGTCAGCAAGGCCGCCACGCCGGCCTTGTCATCCAGGTGGCGGGCGCTGATATGGCCACTTTCGGTAAACTCCGGCAGTGGGTCGAAGGCAACGAAATCACCGATGGCCAGGCCCAGCGCCTCGCAGTCGGCCCGTGTGGCGCAATAGGCATCCAGACGCACCTCGACGTGTTCCCAGCTCACGGGCATCTGGTCGATGGCGGTGTTGAAGGCGTGACCGCTGGCCATCAGCGGCAGCACGCTGCCGCGGTAGACACCGGTGTCGGTGAACACACTGACCCGGCTGCCTTCGGCGAACCGGCTGGACCAGCAACCCACGGGCGCCAAGGCTAGGCGGCCGTTGTCCTGCAGTTGCCGCACGCTGGCGCCGATGGTGTCCAGATGCGCCGAGACGGCGCGGTCGGGGGAGTTCTGCCGGCCCTTGAGGGTGGCACGGATGGTGCCGCGTCGGGTCAGCTCGTAGGGGATGCCCAGTTCATCCAGGCGTTCGGCCACGTAGCGCACGATGGTGTCGGTGAATCCGGTGGGGCTGGGGATGGCAAGCATCTCCAGCAGCACGCGCTTGAGGTAGTCCAGATCGGGTTCGGGCATGTGCACTCCTCTGATCGTTGTATGGGCCATGCCGGCTTCTTCACCAGTAAACCCGCTCCCACAGGTTCAGGGCAGGAGCGGAGAGGCCGGCACAGGCGCTGAAATTCATCCACTCAGGCTAGGCTCTGTACGAACACCCTTGATACTCGGTGATGCTGCGTTGAAAACAGCCTCGCAATGCTCATTTACAACCCGTAAACGCCGCTTCCTCGGCTGTTTTCGCCTTGCCTGACCTTCGTCTCGAGACGTTTCATGAAGACCCTAATGGCCGGCTATGCGGAAACAGCAAGTCGACGAAGCGTTCGGCAGTGGGTTGCGGTTCATGGTTGGCCAGGCCAACCCGCTCGTTGGCCTCGATGATCACGTAGTCCGGCTGCGCGGCATCGCGCACCATAAGGTCAAGGCCAACCACCGGAATCTCCAGCGCGCGGGCAGCCCGCACGGCCGCATCGGCCAGCACCGGGTGCAGGCGTTCGGTCACATCCTCCAGGGTGCCGCCTGTGTGCAGGTTGGCGGTGCGACGCACAGCCAGGCGCTGGCCGGCAGGCAGCACGCTGGCGTAGTCCAGGCCTGCGTCGCGCAAGGTGCGCTCGGTTTCATCGTCCATGGGAATACGGCTTTCGCCACCGGTAGCGGCCTGGCGACGGCGGCTCTGGGCGTCGATCAGCTGCTTGACGCTGTGCTTGCCGTCGCCGATCACCTGGGCCGGATGACGAATGGCCGCCGCGACCACTTCATGGCCAATCACTACGATGCGCAGGTCGTGGCCGGGGTGGAAGCTTTCCAGCAGCACGCGGCTGTCGAAGCGGCGGGCTTGGTCTACAGCCTGGCAAACCTCGTCGTAGGTGGTCAGGTTGACCGCCACCCCTTGGCCTTGCTCGCCATCGACCGGCTTGACCACCACCGCCCCATGCTCTTCGAGAAACGCCAGGTTGTCGTCGGCGTTGCCAGCCAGCTGCTGCACCGGCACCTGCAATCCGGCAGCGTGCAGCGCCTGGCGGGTGAGGCACTTGTCCTGGCAGAGGGTCATGCTCAGCGCGCTGGTGAGGTCGCTCAGCGACTCGCGACAACGCACCCGCCGCCCGCCCAGGCTAAGGGTGAACAGCCCATGGGCGGCATCGTCCACCTGCACCTCGATGCCGCGTCGGTAGGCTTCATCGACGATGATCCGGGCATAGGGGTTGAGCTCGGCCTCGGGGCCGGGGCCCAGGAACAGTTGCTGGTTGATGCCGTTCTTGCGCTTGACCGCGAAGGTTGGCAGGTTGCGGAACCCAAGCTTCTGGTAAAGGCGCTTGGCCTGACGGTTGTCGTGCAACACCGACAGGTCAAGGTAGGCCAGGCCACGGCTCATGAAGTGCTCGATCAGGTGACGCACCAGGACTTCGCCGACGCCTGGACGGCTGCACTGCGGGTCAACCGCCAGGCACCACAGGCTGCTGCCCAATTCCGGGTCGTCGAAGGCCTTGGCATGGTTCAGGCCCATCACGCTGCCAATCACCGCACCACTGTCTTCATCTTCGGCCAGCCAGTAGACCGGCCCGCCCAGGTGGCGCGGCGTCAGTCGCTCGGCCTGGATCGGCAGCATGCCTCGCGCCTGGTACAGGCCGTTGATGGCCTGCCAGTCAGTTTCGCTTTGCGCCCGGCGGATACGAAACCCGCGGAATACCCGCTGTGCCGGACGGTAGTCGGTAAACCACAGACGCAGGGTGTCGGAAGGGTCGAGGAACAGATGCTGCGGCGCCTGGGCCAGCACTTGCTGGGGCGCGGCCACGTACAAGGCGATATCGCGCTCGCCGGGGCGCTCCTCCTGCAGCGCCTCGGCAAGGCTCGCGGCATCCGGGAAGGTGTGGCCGATCAGCAGGCGGCCCCAGCCGCAGTGCAGTGCCCGGGGCTGGTCGTGGGGTTCGCTGCCGTCACCGGCCAGGCGCGCCTGCAGGCGCTCATAGGACGGCGACTGGCCACGCAGCAGGCGCTGACCGTAAGCGATTTCGTGAGCTTTCATCGGTCAGATTCCTTGTTCGCTGAGCCACAGGTTCAGGGCTGCCAGTTGCCACAGCTTGGAGCCACGCAGCGGGGTCAGTTGGCCGTGAGGGTTACTCAGCAGGCGGTCGAGCATGGCAGGGTTGAACAGTCCACGGTCCTGGCTGGGGTCAGTCAGCAGTTCGCGCACCCAGTCCAAGGTCGCGCCTTGCAAATGCTTGAGGCCCGGTACGGGAAAGTAACCTTTCTTGCGGTCGATCACCTCATGGGGGATAACTCGCCGCGCGGCATGCTTGAGCACGTGCTTGCCGCCATCGGGCAGCTTGAAGCGGGCCGGAATGCGCGCCGAAAGCTCGACCAGACGGTAATCCAGGAACGGCGTTCGGGCTTCCAGGCCCCAGGCCATGGTCATGTTGTCGACGCGCTTGACCGGGTCGTCCACCAGCATCACCGTGCTGTCCAGGCGCAGGGCCTTGTCGACGGCATCGGCGGCACCTGGCCGGGCGAAGTGTTCACGCACGTAGTCGCCGGCAACGTCGGTTTCCAGCAACCAGGGGGCCTGTACCGTGTCGCGATACTCGGGATGGCTGCGATCGAAGAACGCGTCGCGGTAGGCGCTGTAAGGATCCTGGGCGCCCTCCAGCTGCGGGTACCAATGGTAGCCGGCGAACAGCTCGTCGGCGCCCTGGCCGCTCTGCACGCCCTTGCAGTGCTTGGCCACTTCGCGCGACAGCAGGTAGAAAGCGATGCAGTCGTGGCTGACCATCGGTTCGCTCATGGCACGGAAGGCGGCCGGCAACTGCTCGATGATTTCCTGTTCGGCGATGCGCAGCTTGTGGTGTCGGGTGCCGTAGTGCTTGGCAATCAGGTCGGAGTACTGGAACTCGTCGCCGCGCTCGCCGCCTGCGTCCTCGAAACCGATGGAGAAGGTCGACAGGTCGTCCACGCCGACTTCACGCAGCAGGCCGACCAGCAGGCTGGAGTCGACCCCACCGGAAAGCAGCACTCCGACATCCACCGCGGCGCGTTGGCGAATGGCCACCGCCTCGCGGGTGGCATCGAGCACCCGGGTGGTCCAGCCTTCAAGGTCGAGCTCCCGCTCATTCAGGTTCGGCCCATAGTGCAGCTGCCACCAGGTCTGGCGCTCGACTTCGCCATGGCGGTCGATACGCATCCAGGTGCCCGGTTCCAGTTTCTGCACGTTGGCCAGCAGTGTGCGTGGCGCCGGCACCACGGCGTGGAAGTTCAGGTAGTGGTTGAGGGCGACCGGGTCGATCATCGGATCGATGTCGCCGCCCTTGAGCAGCGCAGGCAGCGTCGACGCGAAGCGCAGGCGCTCACCGTTGCGAGACAGGTACAGCGGCTTGACGCCCAGACGGTCGCGGGCCAGGAACAGGCGCTGCTGATCGCGCTCCCAGATAGCCAGGGCGAACATCCCGTTGAGCTTGGGCAGCAAGGCGGCGCCCCAGGCGTGATAGCCCTTGAGCAGCACCTCGGTGTCGCCGTCGGACCAGAAGGTGTAGCCCAGGTCCTGCAGCTCTTGGCGCAACTCGGGGAAGTTGTAGATGGCGCCGTTGAACGCCAGCGACAGCCCCAGGGTGTTGTCGACCATGGGCTGGGCCGAGCCATCGGACAGGTCCATGATCTTCAGCCGACGGTGGCCGAGGGCGATCGGGCCTTGGCTATGGAAACCCCAGGCATCGGGGCCTCGGGGCGCCAGGTGATGAGTGATGCGCTCTACCGCGGCCAGGTCGGCCGGGCGAGGGGCTTGGTCGAGGGGGGTGAAACGTAACTCTCCTGCTAATCCGCACATAGGTCCTTACCGGTTTTTCCGTTGGGGAATCAGTGCCCTGTGAAGGGCGTGTACCAGAAACTGACCGGAGGGGATTGTGAGAGTTTTAGAACGATCTGTTATATGCAGCCCGCTGCGCTTACACACCGCGCCAGGAGCGAGCCGTGCTCGCGATACGCCGCGCGGGTCGCGCCCGATCCCACAGACGCACCCCATCGATCGGCAACCCGCCCATCACGTTCCCCGAATCAACCGGCGCAACGCGAACCGATTCGGATGACAAGCCTGTGCCACTGCCTGTGGCACTGGCAATGGCTCACCGCTTGCCCAAGCCGCCACCAGTTCCCCGCAAAGCGGCGCGGTAATCAGCCCGCGCGACCCATGCCCGCTGTTCACGTACAGCCCTTCGACCCACGGACACGGCACGTCCGGCACCTGCCGCGCATCCTTGCCCAGCACCGCGTAGGCCTCGTTGAACGCCTGCGGCTCGGCCACAGGCCCGACGATCGGCAGGTAATCCGGGCTGGTACAGCGGAACGCGGCTCGCCCCTGCAGCTGCGCGGGGTCGAGGTCGGCGGTAGCCAGACGTTGGGCCAGATCCACGGAGATCTCATCCAACAGCGCCAGGTTGCCTTGGTGCTCGGCCAGGGTCGGCGCCAGGTCCTGGTTATGGAAATCGAAACTGGCGCCCAAGGTGTGTTCGTCGCCACGCGGCGGTGCCACGTAGCCCTCGGCACACACGACCGTGCGCAGCGCTCGGCTGCTGTCGGTCGCCGGCAGGCGGGTGATCTGCCCCCTGATACGCTTGAGCGGCAGCCCGGCGCAGGGCTCGAAGCGACGCACGTCAGCAGCACCGGCCAACACCACCACTGGCGCGCTGGCCAGCAGGCGTTCGCCATTCCAGGCCTGCCACAGGCCATTGGTCTTGCGCAGCTCGATCACCTCATGATGCGTCAACACGCGAATGCCGGGGTGCTGCAACTGTGCCTGGCACAGCGCGGGGGGGTGTACCCAACCGCCTTCCGGATAGAACAACCCGCCCGCTGGCAGCGCGACGCCGGCAACCGCCTCGGCTTCGGCGCGCTCAAGGCTGTGCAGCAGGCTGCTGTCGAAGGCGTCGGCGAGTTTCTGCTGGCGCTCGGCCTCCTTGGCGTCGAACGCCAATTGCAAAACCCCACAGCTGTCCCACGCCTCGCCGCGTTGCAGGCGCTCCAGTTGTCGCCGGGTGTAACCGAAGCCAGAGAGGATCATCTGCGACAGGGCGGTGCCGTGGGCGGACAGTTTCAGGTACAGCACCCCTTGGGGGTTTCCGGAAGCTTCCCGGGCCGCGGCATCGTGGCGTTCCAGCACCGTGACCTGCCAGCCGCGGGCGGCGAGGCTGGCGGCGCTGGCACTGCCGGCCAGCCCCGCGCCGATCACCAGCGCCTCGCGCGGGCCGTCGATAGCCGGTGGTCGGGCATACCAGGGTGGGGTTTGCGTGCTTGCCGCGAGGCCGCCGAATTCGCCGCTCATCACTTCCCATTTCTTGCCGATGCCGGGCACCTTCTTCATGGCGAAGCCCGCTTCCACCAGCCCACGGCGTACCCAGCCGGTGGTGGTGAAGGTGCCCAGCGTGGTACCTGGGTACGACAGCCGGGCCAGGTGCGCGAACAGCTCAGGGGTCCACATGTCGGGGTTCTTCGCCGGGGCGAAGCCATCCAGGAACCACACATCGACCTTGGCATCGAGCTGCGGCAGTTGCTCCAGCACGTCGCCGATCAACAAGGTGAGGGTGACCCGGCCATCGTCGAAGGTGAACGGCTGAAACCCCTGGTGCACCGCCACGTACTGCTTCAGGAACGGCTCGGTGCAGGCCGCCAGCTCCGGCCACAGGCGTACCGCGCGGGCCATGTCGGCAGGGGCGAGCGGGTACTTTTCGACACTGACGAAATGCAGGCGCGCCGTGACGGGGGCGTGCTGCCTGAACAACTGCCAGGCGCAGAAGAAATTCAGGCCGGTACCGAACCCCGTCTCACCGATCACCAGGCAGGCTTGAGGTGCCAGGTTGGCGAAGCGCTGACGCAGACGGTTCTGTTCGATGAACACGTGCACGGTTTCCTCGATGCCTTCGTTCTTCGAGAAATACACATCGTCGTACTGCCGCGAATGGGGGCGGCCCTGGTCGTCCCAGTCGATCTGGGCGTGCTGGAGGAGGGTGGACATGGTGGGCTCGGGTTGTCGCGAAGGGGGGGATTTTATGCCATCTGCCGGCGTTGCGCAGTCCTCGCCGGCAAGCACCTCGATAGAGCCAGTGCAGGTGGCGCAAATCCGCTAGTCTTGTCTATCCAATGCAAGGAGCCAGCGCAGCCATGTTCGAATCCGCGGAAATCGGTCACAGCATCGACAAGGAAACCTTCGAGGCCGAGGTACCGGCCCTGCGTGAAGCCTTGCTCGAAGCCCAGTACGAGCTCAAGCAGCAGGCGCGCTTTCCGGTGATCGTGCTGATCAACGGCATCGAAGGCGCCGGCAAGGGCGAGACGGTGAAGCTGCTGAACGAGTGGATGGACCCGCGCCTGATCGACGTGCTGACCTTCGACCAGCAGACCGACGAAGAGCTGGCCCGTCCACCGGCCTGGCGCTACTGGCGCGCCTTGCCGCCCAAGGGACGCATGGGCGTCTTCTTCGGCAACTGGTACAGCCAGATGCTTCAGGGGCGGGTCCATGGCTTGTTCAAGGATGCCGTGCTCGACCAGGCGATCACGGGTGCCGAGCGCCTGGAGCAGATGCTCTGCGATGAAGGCGCGCTGATCATCAAGTTCTGGTTCCACCTGTCCAAGAAACAGATGAAGGCCCGGCTCAAGGCGCTCAAGGACGACCCGCTGCACAGTTGGCGCATCAGCCCGCTGGACTGGCAGCAGTCGGAGACCTATGACCGCTTCGTTCGCTTTGGCGAGCGGGTGCTGCGCCGCACCAGCCGCGACTATGCGCCCTGGCATGTCATCGAAGGTGTCGACCCCTACTACCGCAGCCTGGCGGTGGGGCGCATCCTGCTCGACAGCCTGCAAGCGGCGCTGGCCATCAACCCCAAGGGCAAGCACCAGGGCAACGTGGCGCCGCTGGGGCGTAGCATCGACCAGCGCAGCCTGATCGGCGCCCTGGACCTGACCCGGCGGCTGGACAAGAGCGACTACCAGGAACAGCTGGTTACCGAGCAGGCACGCCTGGCCGGCCTGCTGCGGGACAAGCGCATGCGCCGGCATGCCCTGGTCGCGGTGTTCGAAGGAAACGATGCCGCCGGCAAGGGCGGGGCCATACGCCGCGTGGCTGCCGCGCTCGACCCCCGTCAGTACCGCATCGTGCCGATCGCCGCGCCCACCGAAGAAGAGCGCGCCCAGCCGTACCTGTGGCGCTTCTGGCGGCACATTCCGGCACGGGGGAAGTTCACCATCTTCGACCGGTCGTGGTATGGACGCGTGCTGGTGGAAAGGGTCGAAGGGTTCTGCACACCGGCCGACTGGATGCGCGCCTATGGCGAGATCAACGATTTCGAAGAGCAACTGGTCAATGCCGGCGTGGTGTTGGTCAAGTTCTGGCTGGCCATCGACCAGCAGACCCAGCTGGAGCGCTTCGAGGAGCGCGAGCAGATTCCGTTCAAGCGCTACAAGATCACCGAGGAGGACTGGCGCAACCGCGAGAAGTGGGGCGTCTACAGCGAAGCAGTGGGCGACATGGTCGACCGTACCAGCAGCGAGATCGCGCCGTGGACACTGGTGGAAGCCAATGACAAGCGCTGGGCACGAGTGAAGGTGTTGCGCACCCTCAATGACGCGTTGGAAGCTGCGTTCGCCAAAGACAAGAAATAGCGGAAAGGGGAGGTTGGCTGGGCGGGCCTCCTCGTGCAACCTGCTTCCTCAGGCGTCGTGGGGCATGGCTGGCCCATCCATCAAGCCATGCCTTGCAAGAATGACCTGATGAATTCTTTTCTCGCCACACGCCGCGGACTCAGGCCTGTAAACCCGTAGAATCCTACCTACCCCCACCACGGGCTCGTTCGAGGACACTATGCACACCACTTCCGGCCGCTGGGGCTATGGACTGTTCCTGGCCCTGTTGACGGCGCTGCTCTGGGGCATATTGCCGATCAAGTTGAAGCAGGTGCTGCAAGTGGTCGATCCGGTCACCGTCACCTGGTACCGCCTGCTGGTGTCGGGCGGGCTGCTGTTCGCCTGGCTGTCGGCCCAGCGGCGGCTACCCTCGTTCGGCAAGCTGGGGCGCAAGGGCAAGGGCCTGGTGGTGGTTGCCATCGGTGGCTTGATGGGCAACTACGTGCTCTACCTGATCGGCCTCAAGTTGCTCAGCCCCGGCACTGCGCAACTGGTGGTGCAGCTTGGGCCAGTGCTGTTGCTGGTGGCCAGCGTGTTCGTGTTCAAGGAGCGGTTCAGCCTGGGGCAGGGCATTGGTTTGCTGATTCTGCTGGCAGGCTTTGGCCTGTTCTTCAACCAGCGGCTGGAAGAGCTGCTGACCTCGCTGGGTGTCTACACCACTGGCGTACTGACCATCATCCTGGCCACCAGCATCTGGGTGTTCTATGCCTTGAGCCAGAAGCAGCTGCTGACGGTGTGGAATTCGCAGCAGGTGATGATGGTGATCTATCTGGGTTGCGCGGCGTTGCTCACCCCCTGGGTACACCCGCTGGAGGCGCTTGCGCTTTCGCTGGTGCAAGGCTGGCTGCTGCTGGCCTGCTGCCTGAATACCCTGGTGGCCTATGGCGCCTTTGCCGAGGCCTTGGCCCATTGGGAAGCGTCGAAGGTCAGTGCCACGCTGGCGCTGACCCCGTTGGTAACCTTCGTGGCGGTTGCGGCGGCGGCCTGGGTATGGCCGGACCATGTCCACGCCGAGGAGATCAATGGCCTGGGCTATGTGGGGGCGGTGACGGTGGTGATCGGTTCGGCGCTGGTGGCGTTGGGGCCGTCGCTGGTGGCGGGGTGGCGGGCAAGGAATGCACGCCTGGCCCAAGTTCGCTGAACATCGCCGCCCAGTCGGATTTTACAGTGCATTTCACGGCCCATGTGGCCCATGGGGAGTGGCCTTGCGTCGTGAAAGGGCCGCAGCGCGGCCCCGGCTTGCTCGACTGCGACGCACCCTGGGTTAGCCCTTGCCTCCGGGCGCCAACATGTTCTGCGGCCTGACCCATTCATCGAACTGTTCGTTGGTCAGGTACTTCAACTCCAGTGCCGCCTCACGCAAGGTCTTGCCCTCGGCGTAGGCCTTCTTGGCAATTTCCGCGGCCTTGTCATAGCCGATATGCGGGTTCAGCGCGGTCACCAGCATCAACCCTCGCTCCAGATGCGCGGCCATTTGCTCGGCATCCGGCTCGATCCCGGCCACGCAATGCGCCTGGAAGTTGCGACATCCGTCGGCCAGCAGTTCGATGGACTGCAGCAGGTTGTGGATGATCACCGGCTTGAACACGTTCAACTGCAGGTGACCTTGGCTGGCGGCGAAGCCGATGGCGGCATCATTGCCCAGCACCTGACAGGCCAGCATCGACAGCGCCTCGCACTGGGTCGGGTTGACCTTGCCAGGCATGATCGAACTCCCAGGCTCGTTGGCCGGCAGGCGCACTTCGGCCAGCCCTGCGCGCGGCCCGGAGCCCAGCAGGCGCAGGTCGTTGGCGATTTTCATCAGTGCCACCGCCAGGGTCTTGAGGGCGCCGGCCAGGCTGGTCAGGGGTTCGTGGCCGGCGAGGGCGGCGAACTTGTTCGGCGCGGTGACGAAGGGCAGGCCGGACAGTGCGGCCAGCTCGGCAGCCACGGCCTCGGCGAACCCGTGTGGGGCGTTCAGGCCTGTACCGACGGCCGTGCCGCCCTGGGCCAGTTCGCACACTGCCGGCAGCGTGGCGCGGATGGCGCGCTGGGCATAGTCGAGCTGGGCGACGAACGCCGACACTTCCTGGCCGAACGTGATCGGGGTGGCATCCATCATGTGCGTGCGGCCGGTCTTGACCAGCTTGTGGTGGCGCGCCGAGAGCTCGGCAAGGCCCGACGACAGTTCGGCAATCGCTGGCAGCAGGCGCTCCTGCACCGCTTGGGCGGCGGCGATGTGCATGGCAGTGGGGAAGCAGTCGTTGGAACTCTGCGAACGGTTGACGTGATCGTTGGGGTGGACCGGCGCCTTGCCGCCACGGCCCTTGCCGGCCAGCTCGTTGGCGCGCCCGGCGATCACTTCGTTGACGTTCATGTTGCTTTGCGTGCCGCTACCGGTCTGCCAGACGACGAGTGGAAACTGGTCGTCGTGCTGGCCTGCGAGCACTTCGTCGGCGGCCTGCTCGATCAGGCGGGCGATGTCGGCGGGCAAGTCGCCGTTGCGGTCGTTGACCCGTGCCGCGGCTTTCTTGATCAGCGCCAGGGCGTGCAGCACCGCGAGCGGCATGCGTTCCTTGCCAATGGCAAAGTTGATCAGCGAGCGCTGGGTCTGCGCGCCCCAGTAGGCGTCGTCCGGAACTTCGACCGGGCCCAGGCTGTCTGTCTCGATACGGCTCATGCTGCGCTCACTCCTTTGTAGTCTGAAATCGCAGTTTAGGCCCTCATTCGGCAGAGCGGTTCCATCGCTCGTCGTGCCACTTGAGCACTTCGCCACCACAGCGCAGAATGCTCTACTCTGAGGTACCCGCCTCCCTTTCTTGAAGGAAATGCAATGACCCGTCTCCGTGTCCTCTGTGCCGCCGTTGCCCTGGCCTGCGCCAGCGGCCAGGTGCTCGCTGCCACCGCCAGCCACAACGCTGCCGCCGAGAAATTCCTGACCCTGGCCAACGCCGACAAGCTGGGCACTCCGGTGTACATGCAGGTCCAGCAGATGTTCGCCCAGCGCTTCGCCCAGACCAAGGCGCCTGCCTCCAAGCAGTCGGTGCTGGAAAGCTACCAGGCCAAGGCCAACGCCGCCCTGGACAGCGCCATTGGTTGGAACAAGCTCAAGCCGAAGATGGTCGACCTGTACACCCAGACCTTCACCGAGCAGGAGCTCAAGGACCTGGTCAAGTTCTACGAGTCGCCGCTTGGCAAGAAAGTGCTGCGCGAAATGCCCAAAGTCACCCAGCAGTCGGCCCAGTTGACCCAGCAGAGCCTGGAGCCTGCCGTGCCGGTGGTGAACAAGCTGCTCGACGACATGACCAAGGAACTGGACCCGAACGCTGGCAAGGCCGCGGCGCCGGCGAAGAAGTGAGTAACACCCGATGACCATGCAGGAACGTATCCACCAGCAACTGACAGCGCTGGCGCCGCAACACCTTGAAGTGCTCAACGAAAGCCACATGCACAGCCGTGGCCAGGAGACCCACTACAAGGCAGTCATCGTCAGCGAGCAGTTCGCCGGCCTGAACAGCGTCAAGCGCCACCAGAAGGTGTACGCCACCATGGGCGAGCTGATGAGCCAGATCCATGCACTGGCGATTCACACCTACACCGCCGAGGAATGGACCCAGGTTGGCGCCGCACCGGCCTCGCCAGTGTGCGCCGGTGGCGGCAAGCACTGATTCCTTTTTTTTGTTCTGGTAGAATCCGCGTCATCCCAAGGGGGCCGCTGCGCGGCCCATCGCCAGCAAGCCCGCGCCTACAGCCTGTAGGCGTCGGCTTGCCAGCGATGGGCTGCACGGCAGCCCCTTTGCTTTTGTAGAACCCGGTCCGCCCCTTACGAGGGCAACCACCTGGAGATTCAGATTCATGTCCCAAGCTATCGTCGTGGCGGCGCTGTACAAGTTCGTCACCCTGGAAGACTACGTCGAACTGCGCGAGCCGCTGCTAAAGACCATGCTCGACAACGGCGTGAAAGGTACCCTGCTGCTGGCCCACGAGGGCATCAACGGTACCGTTTCCGCCACCCGCGAAGGCATCGACGCGCTGCTCGCCTGGCTGCGCAACGACCCGCGCCTGGTCGATGTCGACCACAAAGAGTCCTACTGCGACGAGCAACCGTTCTACCGCACCAAGGTCAAGCTCAAGAAAGAGATCGTCACCCTCGGCGTGCCGGGCGTGGACCCCAACCAGAAGGTCGGCACCTACGTCGATCCGAAGGACTGGAACGCCCTGATCAGCGACCCGGAGGTGCTGCTGATCGACACCCGCAACGACTACGAAGTGGCCATCGGCACCTTCAAGGGCGCCATCGATCCAAAGACCGAAACCTTCCGCGAGTTCCCCGAGTACATCAAGGCCAACTTCGACCCGAGCAAGCACAAGAAGGTGGCGATGTTCTGCACCGGTGGCATCCGTTGCGAAAAAGCCTCCAGCTACATGCTCGGTGAAGGCTTCGAGGAGGTCTATCATCTTAAGGGCGGCATTCTGAAATACTTCGAGGAAGTGCCTCAGGAAGAAAGCCTCTGGGACGGCGACTGCTTCGTCTTCGACAACCGGGTCACGGTGCGCCATGACCTGAGTGAAGGCGAGTACGACCAGTGCCATGCCTGCCGCCACCCGATCAATGTGGAGGACCGTGCGTCCGAGCATTACTCGCCTGGTGTCAGCTGCCCACACTGCTGGGACACCCTGAGTGAGAAGACCCGGCGCAGCGCCATCGACCGGCAGAAGCAGATCGAGCTCGCCAAGGCGCGCAACCTGCCACATCCGATCGGTTACAACTACAAAGCCGAGGCTTGATACATGTCCGCACGCCTGCTCTATGTGATGGACCCGATGTGCTCCTGGTGCTGGGGCTTCGCACCCGTTGCTGAGGCCCTGATCGCCCAGGCGCGTGAGGCCGGTGTACCGACGCGTGTGGTGCCGGGCGGGTTGCGTACCGGCGGCAGTGCCTTGGACGCATCCACGCGTAAGTACATCCTCGAGCATTGGCAGGCGGTGGCGGATGCCACCGGGCAACCGTTTCGTTTCGACGGGGCGATGCCCGACGGTTTCGTCTATGACACCGAGCCGGCATGCCGCGCCCTGGTAACCGCCCGCGAGCTGGACGCCGAGCGCGTCTGGCCGCTGCTGGCGCTGATCCAGCGTTCTTTCTACGAGCAGGGTGTGGATGTCACCCGTGCCCCGCAACTGGTCGAGCTGGCCGAACAAGTGGGCTTCGACCGCGAGCGGTTTGCCCAGCACTTCGCCAGCCACGACGTCCGCGCCGCCACGGCAGCCGACTTCAGCTGGGTGCAGGATTTGGGTATCGCCGGTTTTCCGACCCTGCTGGCCGAGCGTAATGGGCAGTTGGCCTTGCTGACCAATGGCTACCAGCCGCTGGGTCGCCTGCAACCCTTGCTTGGCCGCTGGCTAGGGCAGGCCGCCTGTGCTTGATCTGCCAGGGTCACCCGACCCTGTGCCGGGGAAACCCTCTTCCGTGGCCGATCGTCTGAGCTGGGCGGAAATTCGCCGCCTGGCCCTGCATCACAAGAAACAGCTGTGGTCCGCCAACCTGGTCGCCGTGTTGGCCGCGTGCTGCAGCGTGCCCATTCCGCTGCTGCTGCCATTGCTGGTGGACGAGGTGCTGCTCGGCCACGGTGATGCTGCATTGAAGTGGATGAACCACCTGCTGCCGACCGGCTGGCAAGTGGCCGCGGGCTACATCGGCCTGATGCTGGTGGCCACGCTGTGCCTGCGCCTGGCGGCTCTGGCGTTCAACGTTATCCAGGCCAAGCTGTTCGCCGGTTTGGCGAAGGACATCGTCTACCGCCTGCGCATCCGCCTGATCGAGCGCCTCAAGCGCATTTCCTTGAAAGAGTACGAAAGCCTCGGCAGCGGCACGGTGACCACTCACCTGGTCACCGACCTGGATACCCTCGACAAATTCGTCGGCGAGACCCTTAGCCGGTTCCTGGTCGCCATGCTCACCCTGACCGGCACCGCCGCCATCCTCATCTGGATGCACTGGAAGCTGGCCTTGCTGATTCTGTTGTTCAACCCGCTGGTGATCTACTTCACCGTGCAGTTGGGCAAGCGCGTCAAGCACCTGAAGAAGCTCGAAAACGACAGCACCTCGCGCTTTACCCAGGCCTTGGCCGAAACCCTCGACGCCATCCAGGAGATACGCGCCGGCAACCGCCAGGGCTACTTCCTGGGGCGCCTTGGCCTGCGGGCCCGGGAGGTGCGGGACTACGCCGTGGAGTCGCAATGGAAGAGCGATGCCAGTGGCCGTGCCAGTGGCCTGCTGTTCCAGTTCGGTATCGATATCTTCCGTGCCGCGGCCATGCTCACGGTGCTGTTCTCGGACTTGTCCATCGGCCAGATGCTGGCCGTGTTCAGCTACTTGTGGTTCATGATCGGGCCGGTGGAACAACTGCTGAACCTGCAGTACGCCTATTATGCGGCCGGTGGTGCGCTGAGCCGTGTCAACGAGCTGCTGGCACGTGACGACGAGCCGCAGTACCCGGCGGCCTGCGACCCGTTCGCCGGGCGCGAGACGGTGGGCATCGAAGTGCGAGACCTGCGCTTCGCCTACGCCGACGAGCCGGTGCTGGAACACCTCGACCTGGCCATTGCGCCGGGGGAGAAGGTGGCCATCGTGGGCGCCAGTGGCGGAGGCAAGAGCACGCTGGTGCAACTGCTGCTGGGGCTGTACAGCGCCCAGGCCGGCACCATTCGCTTCGGTGGCGCCAGCTTGCAGGAAATTGGCCTGGAAACCCTGCGCGAGAACGTTGCGGTGGTGCTGCAGCATCCGTCGCTGTTCAACGACACCGTACGCGCCAACCTGACCATGGGCCGCGAATGTACCGACGAGGCCTGCTGGCAGGCCCTGCGCGTGGCCCAGCTGGATGCGACCATCGCTGCTTTGCCGCAAGGCCTGGACAGCGTGGTCGGCCGTTCCGGGGTGCGCCTTTCCGGTGGCCAGCGTCAGCGCCTGGCCATCGCCCGTATGGTACTGGCCGAGCCCAAGGTGGTGATTCTCGACGAGGCCACCTCGGCCCTGGACGCTGCCACTGAATACAACTTGCACCAAGCCTTGTCGCACTTCCTGCGGGGCCGCACCACGTTGATCATCGCCCACCGCCTTTCGGCAGTGAAGCAGGCGGATCGGGTGCTGGTGTTCGATGGCGGGCATGTGGCCGAAGATGGCGGACACCAGCAGTTGATCGCCGAAGGCGGCCTGTACGCCAAGCTTTACGGGCATTTGCAGCAGACTTGACGAGCCGGTCGCCGGCTCGTCGGTCCGCCCGGAACCGCAAAATTTTCCCGATTACCGCCCTTAAAAACCCCGTCGTGCAGATGGCAAATGGCCTACGCTGTGCTTGTCTGGGTTGATCGACGCCTCATCTGCTCTGCGACAGGGATTACATGAAGGGAAAACGGACTCTCGAAGCGCCAAAGCTACTCGGTATCATTTGGCCCTTCATTGCTGTTGTGGTCTTCCAGGTGTTGCTGGGCAGTCTCAGCCTTTATGCGCTGTCGGCTGTGCGCGCCTACGTGGCTGGTGAAAGCCTGTGGTCCAAGGCCCAGAAAGACGCCATCTACTACCTCAACCTTTATGCCGACAACCGCGATGCGCAAACCTTCGAGCGCTACCGCGAGGCGATCAAGGTGCCCCAGGGCGATCACGAACTGCGCGTGGTGCTCGACCAGCCCAACCCGGACCTGGACGCGGCGCGCCGGGCTATCTTGCAGGGCGGCAACCATCCCGATGATGTCGACCGCATCATCTGGTTCTACCGCAACTTTCGCCAGATCAGCTACATGCAGCGGGCAATCGCCTACTGGGATATCGGCGATGCCTACCTGAACCAGCTGGATGTGCTGGCCACGGAGATGCGCGAAGGCTTCGCGTCGGCCAGGGTCAATGCGCGGCAGTTGGGCGAGTGGAAGGCACGCATCGTTGCCATCAATGAAGGCGTGACCCCAGCGGCCAAGGCATTCAGCGATGCCCTGGGCGAAGGCTCGCGCATGCTGTTGCGGGTGCTACTGATCACCAACCTGCTGACCGCGCTGTTCCTCATCAGCTTTGCCTGGCGCCGTTCGAGCAAGCTGTTGGCCCAGCGCCAGGCCTTCGCCAGCGCCCTGCAGGAAGAGAAAGAGCGGGCGCAGACTACCCTGCAGGCCATCGGCGATGCGGTGATCACCACCGATGTCGAGGGTTGCATTGGCTACATGAACCCCGCCGCCGAGCAACTGACCCACTGGCAGGCCGGCCAGGCCCATGGCTTGCCATTGTCGGCGCTGTTCAGCCTGGTGGACGAACAGGACGACCAGGAAAGCGCCTCCCTGGTCGAACAGGTGATCAGCGGCAACCTCAAGGGTGGCTCCGACCATTCCAGGCTGATCCAACGCCTGGATGGCAGCACGGTGTCCATCAACCTGGTCGGCTCACCCATCATCAACGAAGGGCAGGTGGCCGGCATCGTGCTGGTGCTGCACGACATGACCCAGGAGCGCCAGTACATCGCCAACCTGTCCTGGCAGGCGACCCACGATGCCCTGACGGGGCTGGCCAACCGCCGTGAATTCGAATATCGCCTGGAGCAGGTGCTCAACGACCTGGCGCGGCAGAATGGCCGGCACTCGCTGATGTTCCTCGACCTCGATCAGTTCAAGCTGGTCAACGACACCTGCGGCCACGCTGCCGGCGATGAGCTGCTGCGGCATATCTGTGCAGTGCTGCAGGCCTGCCTGCGCGAAAGCGATACCCTGGCTCGCCTGGGGGGCGACGAGTTCGGCGTGCTCTTGGAGAACTGTCCGGCCGAGCAGGCCGAGCGCATCGCCGAGCACCTGCGCCAAAGTGTGCAGAGCCTGCATTTTGTCTGGAAGGGGCGGCCTTTCGTCACCACCGTCAGCATTGGCCTGGTGCACATGGCCCAGGCCCCTGGCACCCTCGAGGCATCGCTGCGGGCTGCCGACATGGCCTGCTACATGGCCAAGGAAAAAGGCCGTAACCGGGTTCAGGTGTACCACGTCGATGACAGCGAACTGTCCATGCGCTTTGGCGAGATGGCCTGGATCCAGCGCCTGCATGTGGCCCTGGAGGAAAACCGCTTTTGCCTCTATGCCCAGGAAATCGCCGCGCTCAAGACCCTCGAAGGCCCGGGCCACATCGAGATCCTGTTGCGCCTGCACGATGAAGGCGGCCGTACCATCCTGCCTGACAGCTTCATCCCTGCGGCTGAGCGCTATGGCCTGATGACCGCCCTGGACCGTTGGGTGGTGCGCAACGTGTTCCAGGTGATTCGCCAGTGCCTGGACGAAGGTCGCGAAGGGCCGTTGTCGATGTGCGCGATCAACCTTTCAGGCTCCAGCATCGGTGACGACAAGTTCCTGGAGTATTTGCAGAGGCTGTTCGCCGAGTATTCGATTCCTCCCCGGTTAATCTGTTTTGAAATAACCGAGACCAGCGCTATCGCCAATTTGGGTAGCGCTATTCGCTTCATCAATGAATTGAAAGGATTGGGCTGCAAATTCTCCCTCGACGACTTCTGCGCCGGAATGTCGTCATTCGCCTATTTGAAGCATTTGCCTGTAGACTTCCTGAAAATCGACGGAAGTTTCGTAAAAGATATGCTCGACGATCCGGTCAATCGTGCCATGGTCGAAGTGATCAACCACATTGGCCATGTGATGGGCAAACGCACCATTGCCGAGTTCGTCGAAACCCCGTTGATCGAACAGGCCTTGCAGGAGATCGGCGTGGATTACGCCCAGGGCTATTTGATCGAACGTCCGCAGGTATTCACCTGCGACAGTCTGCAACGCCAACGGATTGCCGCGAGACCCCTTTTGCACAGGGCGCCGGGAACGTTTCGCTGAAATGTCCCGATAATCACATGGATCAAGGAGCTGAACGTGATTGACTCATTCATACGTATCGGGCCACTGATGGACCCGGCCAGTTACCCGCAATGGGCTCAGCAACTGATTGAAGAGTGTCGTGAAAGCAAGCGCCGGGTGGTCGAGCATGAGTTCTATGAGCGCCTGCGCGATAACCAACTACGACCTGCCACGATTCGCCAGTACCTGATCGGTGGCTGGCCGGTGGTCGAGCAGTTTTCCCTGTACATGGCCCATAACCTCACCAAGACCCGCTATGCCCGCCATCCCGGCGAAGACATGGCGCGGCGTTGGCTGATGCGCAACATCCGGGTCGAGCTGCACCATGCCGACTATTGGGTGAATTGGTGCCAGGCCCATGGCATTCACCTGCACGAGTTGCAGGCACAGGAAGTGCCGCCAGAGCTGAATGGCCTGAATGACTGGTGCTGGCGTGTGTGTACCACCGAATCGCTGGCCATTGCCATGGCTGCGACCAACTACGCCATCGAAGGGGCGACCGGAGAATGGTCGGCGGTGGTCTGCTCGACCGACACCTATGCCGAGGGCTTCCCGCCAGAGCAGCGCAAGCGCGCCATGAAATGGCTGAAAATGCATGCTCAGTACGACGATGCCCACCCTTGGGAGGCGCTGGAGATCATCTGTACCCTGGCGGGTGAAAACCCGACATTGGGTCTGCGCACCGAGCTGCGCAGGGCGATCTGCAAGAGCTACGACTGCATGTACCTGTTCCTTGAGCGGTGCATGCAGCTCGAAGGGCGCCAGCAGGGGCGTCTGCGCCCGGCGTTGGTGGCCGGTTGAGTCTCGCGGATGGGGCCGTAAAGCGGCCCCATCCGTGACGAACGGGCTTACTGGGCGTCGAACGCCTGCCCATTGACCCCGGAGCTGTCCGGCCCCATCAGGTACAGGTACACCGGCATGATTTCTTCAGGCAGCGGGTTGTTCTGTGGGTTCTCGCTCGGGTACGCCTGTGCCCGCATCGCGGTGCGGGTAGCCCCAGGGTTGATGCTGTTGGAGCGCACCGGGGCAACGCCGTCGAGCTCGTCGGCCAGGGTTTGCATCAGCCCTTCGGTGGCGAACTTCGAAACACCATAGGCGCCCCAGTATGCCCGGCCCTTGCGCCCGACGCTGCTGGAGGTGAACACCACCGACGCGTCCTCGGACAGCTTGAGCAGCGGCAGCAGGGTGCTGGTGAGCATGAAGGTCGCGTTGACGTTGATGTGCATCACGCGCATGAAATTGTCACCCGACAGCTGCTCCAGCGGCGTGCGCGGGCCGATGATCGAGGCGTTGTTCAGCAAACCATCAAGGCGGCCGAACTGTTCCTCGATCATTGCCGCCAGCTCGTCGTACTGGTGGGGCAGGGCGGTTTCCAGGTTGAACGGGATCACCACCGGTTGCGGGTGGCCGGCCGCTTCGATCTGGTCATAGACCTCGTTGAGGTTGGCCTCGGTCTTGCCCAGCAGCAGCACGGTGGCGCCCAGGGCGGCATAGGCCTTGGCGGCAGCGGCGCCGATGCCGCGACCGGCACCCGTGACCAGAATGATGCGGCCCTTGAGCAGGTCGGGGCGGGCGGTGTAGTCGAACATTGTTCTGTCCTTCGAGTTCGTGCGGGCGACCCGGCCCCCTTGTGGGGGCGGGTTTACCCGCGAATGCGTACGTTCAGGCGCCGTGGTCGTCCGGGCTGGCGCATTCGCGGGTAAACCCGCTCCTACAGGGACGGCGCCCGGCGCATCAGTCGGGTTTCAGCAACCGCACAGCGCGCTGTCAATCACTTTGCGCAGTTCCAGCGGGTGGTCCACCACCACGTCGGCACCCCAGTTGTTCGGGTTGTCTTCTGGATGAATATAGCCATAGCGAACTGCCGCCGTGCGGGTGCCGGCATCGCGGCCGGACTCGATGT
Organism: Pseudomonas sp. NyZ480; assembly: GCF_029537255.1. Classification (NCBI taxonomy): domain Bacteria; kingdom Pseudomonadati; phylum Pseudomonadota; class Gammaproteobacteria; order Pseudomonadales; family Pseudomonadaceae; genus Pseudomonas; species Pseudomonas sp. NyZ480. The sequence goes on from NZ_CP120626.1 coordinate 1,443,767, forward strand.
CCCGCAAGTCGTCGCCGACGAACAGTACGCTGGCCGGGTCAAGGTTCAGCGTGGTGCAGGCCAGGATCAGCGGCTCGGGGTCGGGCTTGCTGTTTTTCACGTGGTCCGGGCAGATCAGCAAGGCCGAACGCTCGGCCAGGCCCAGCCGCTGCATGATCGGCTCGGCGAAACGCACCGGTTTGTTGGTGACCACGCCCCACAGCAGGTTGCCTTTCTCGATGTCGGCCAGCAGTTCGCCCATGCCGTCGAACAGCCTGCTGTGCACTGCGCAGTCGCGCTGGTAGCGCTCCAGGAATTCCAGGCGCAGGGCCTCGAAGCCCTCGGCGTCGGGGTCCATCGCAAAGGTGGCGGCGACCATGGCGCGGGCGCCACCGGAAATCACGTCACGGATGCGCTTGTCGTCGATGGCCGGCAGGTTACGCTCGGCCAGCATGGCCTGGCAGATGGCGATGAAGTCCGGCGCCGTGTCGAGCAGGGTGCCGTCCATGTCGAAGAGTACCGCTCGCAAACGCATGCTCATTCCTCGCGCAGGGTCTGGATCATGTAGTTGACGTCTACATCGCTGCTGAGCTTGTAATGCTTGGTCAGCGGGTTGTAGGTCAGGCCGATGATGTCCTTGACTTCAAGGCCGGCGGCGCGGCTCCAGGCGCCCAGTTCCGAAGGGCGGATGAATTTCTTGAAGTCGTGGGTGCCGCGCGGCAGCATCTTGAGGATGTACTCGGCGCCGACGATGGCCAGCAGGTATGCCTTCGGGTTGCGGTTGATGGTGGAGAAGAACACCTGGCCGCCGGGTTTGACCATGCGGTAGCAGGCGCGAATCACCGAGGAGGGGTCCGGCACGTGTTCGAGCATCTCCAGGCAGGTGACCACGTCGAATTGCCCGGGCATCTCTTCGGCCAGGGCTTCGGCGGTGATCTGCCGGTATTCGACCTGCACGCCGGATTCGAGCTGGTGCAGCTGGGCGACCGCCAGCGGGGCTTCGCCCATGTCGATGCCGGTGACGGTGGCGCCGCGCAGGGCCATCGCCTCGCTGAGGATGCCGCCGCCACAGCCCACGTCGAGCACTTTCTTGCCGGCCAGGCTGACGCGCTCGTCGATCCAGTTGACCCGCAGCGGGTTGATGTCGTGCAGCGGCTTGAACTCGCTTTCGCGGTCCCACCAGCGGTGCGCCAAGGCTTCAAACTTGGCGATTTCGGCGTGGTCGACGTTGCTCATGTGAACAGTCCTCTGAAACTTCGCTAGATTGCGCGGGAGTATACCCGAGCGCCCAGGGCTGAGGGTCGCTATAATCGCCCGCTTTTGACATCCGAACGACGGGGAGAGGCGATGCGCGAGCGACTTTTGGCGGCGGAGAAGGTGACCGGGATCCGCTGGCAGGACGGCGCCCTGCACCTGCTCGACCAGCGTTTGCTGCCATCGCAAGAGCGCTGGCTGGCCTGCGACAATGTCTCACAGGTGGTGGAAGCGATTCGGGATATGACCGTGCGCGGCGCTGCCGCCATCGGCATTGCCGCGGCTTTCGGCCTGGTTCTGGCGCTGCGCGAGCGCCTGGCGGCGGGCGGCGACTGGGAAACCGACCTGGAAGAGGATTTCCTCAACCTGGCCGAGGCGCGCCCGACCGCTGCCAACCTGTTCTGGTCGCTCAACCGCATGCGCGAGCGCCTGCTGCGCTTGCGCCCCGAAGAAGACGTGCTGGCGGCGCTGGAGGCCGAGGCGGTGGCCATTCACGAGAGTGATCGCGAGGCCAACCTGACCATGGCCCAGCACGGCATCGAGCTGATCCGTCGTCATCAGGGCAACGAGCAGACACTGCTCACCTACGGTAATGCCGGCGCCCTGGCCAGTGGCGGCTTCGGTACCGCGCTGGGGGTGATCCGCGCAGGGTTCCTGGAGGGTATGGTCGAGCGGGTCTACGCCGGCGAGACTCGCCCGTGGTTGCAGGGCTCGCGGCTGACCGCCTGGGAGCTGGCCCGCGAGGGTATTCCCGTCACCCTGTGCGCCGATTCGGCCTTGGCCCACCTGATGAAAAGCAAGGGCATTACCTGGGTGGTGGTCGGTGCCGACTGCATCGCTGCCAACGGTGACGTGGCCAGCAAGATCGGCACTTATCAGCTGGCAGTCAGCGCCATGCACCATGGTGTGCGCTTCATGGTGGTGGCACCGAGCACCAGCATCGACCTGAACCTGGCGACCGGCGAGGACATTCCGCTGGAAGAGCGTGATGCCGACGAGTTGCTGGATTACGCCGGTACCCGGGTCGCGCCGGATGTGGAAGTGTTCAATCCGGTGTTCGATGTGACTCCAGCGGATCTGATCGATGTAATCGTGACCGAGAAAGGTGTCGTCGAACGACCGGACACCGCCAAGCTGGCGCAATTGATGTGTCGCAAGCGTTTGCACTGACCGGGGTGTAGGGCGGGGGCGTCTTTGGGGTCGAGCGCTGCCCGCACGGGGCATCGCGAGCAAGGCTCGCTCCTACGGTTGTTTCGAGGCAATGAGTTACTGGCCTGAAACAGGTGTAGGAGCGAGCCTTGCTCGCGATGCCCCGCGCGGGCGGCGCTCGATCGCCCAGGCGATACACCGCTCACGTCAGGCCACCTGCCACATCTCCCCACTGCCACTGCCTTTGTGGTAACATCCGGCAGTTTCCAAGACCGCCCATGACGGCGGCCTTCATTGCGCAAGTCCATGGCTCAACTCATTGATTTGTCGTAAGTCGTCGCACCCTTATGCGCTGCGGCGGCGAGCTTCGTTCGGCCCTTGAAGGAGGCTGCGAAGTTTCACCAGAAAAAGGAATCAGGCTTCTCATGGGCGAACTGGCCAAAGAAATCCTCCCGGTCAATATCGAAGACGAACTGAGACAGTCTTACCTCGACTACGCGATGAGCGTGATTGTCGGGCGAGCGCTGCCCGATGCGCGTGACGGCTTGAAGCCCGTGCATCGCCGCGTTCTCTTTGCGATGAGCGAGCTGGGCAACGACTGGAACAAGCCGTACAAGAAATCCGCCCGTGTGGTCGGTGACGTGATCGGTAAGTACCACCCGCACGGCGATACCGCGGTCTACGACACAATCGTGCGTATGGCCCAGCCATTCTCGCTGCGCTACCTGCTGGTCGACGGCCAGGGCAACTTCGGTTCGGTGGACGGCGACAACGCCGCGGCCATGCGATACACCGAAGTGCGCATGGCCAAGCTGGCCCACGAGCTGCTGGCCGACCTGCACAAGGAAACCGTCGACTGGGTGCCCAACTACGACGGCACCGAGCAGATCCCGGCGGTCATGCCTACCCGTATTCCCAACCTGCTGGTCAACGGTTCCAGCGGTATTGCCGTGGGCATGGCGACCAACATCCCGCCGCACAACCTGGGTGAGGTCATCGACGGCTGCCTGGCGCTGATCGACAACCCGGACGTCACCGTCGACGAGCTGATGCAGTACATCCCGGGCCCCGACTTCCCCACTGCCGGCCTGATCAACGGTCGTCAGGGCATCATCGAGGCCTACCGCACCGGCCGTGGCCGCATCTACATGCGCGCCCGCTCCGAGATCGAAGACATCGACAAGGTCGGTGGTCGCCAGCAGATCGTGATCACCGAGCTGCCTTACCAGCTGAACAAGGCGCGCCTGATCGAGAAGATCGCCGAGCTGGTCAAAGAGAAGAAGATCGAGGGCATCACCGAGTTGCGCGACGAGTCCGACAAGGACGGCATGCGCATCGTCATCGAGCTGCGTCGCGGCGAGGTGCCGGAGGTGGTGCTGAACAATCTGTATCAGCAGACCCAGCTGCAGGCCGTATTCGGCATCAACGTCGTTGCGTTGGTCGATGGCCGTCCGCGCCTGCTCAACCTCAAGGACCTGCTCGAAGCTTTCGTCCGTCACCGCCGTGAAGTGGTGACCCGTCGTACCGTGTTCGAGCTGCGCAAGGCCCGTGAGCGCGGCCACATCCTCGAAGGCCAGGCGGTCGCGCTGTCCAACATCGACCCGGTCATCGCCCTGATCAAGGCTTCGCCGACGCCGTCGGAAGCCAAGGAAGCGCTGATTTCCAAGGCTTGGGAATCCAGCGCCGTCCAACTGATGGTCGAGCGCGCGGGAGCCGACTCCTGCCGTCCAGAAGACCTGCCGGAGCAATACGGCCTGCGTGACGGCAAGTATTACCTGTCGCCGGAGCAGGCCCAGGCCATCCTGGACCTGCGTCTGCACCGCCTGACCGGCCTGGAACACGAGAAGCTGCTGGCTGAGTACCAGGAGATCCTGGAACAGATCGGCGAGCTGATCCGTATCCTCAACAGCGCCCAGCGCCTGATGGAAGTGATCCGCGAAGAGCTCGAAGCCATCCGCGCCGAATACGGCGATGCCCGTCGCACCGAAATCCTCGATGCCCGCCACGACCTCAACTACGGCGACATGATCCCGGAAGAAGAGCGCGTGGTGACCATTTCCCACGGCGGCTACGCCAAGACTCAGCCGCTGTCGGCCTACCAGGCCCAGCGCCGTGGTGGCAAGGGCAAGTCGGCCACCGGCGTGAAGGACGAGGACTACATCGAGCACCTGCTGGTCGCCAACAGCCATGCCACGCTGCTGCTGTTCTCCAGCAAGGGCAAGGTCTACTGGCTCAAGACCTACGACATCCCAGAGGCGTCCCGTGCCGCCCGCGGCCGTCCGCTGGTCAACCTGCTGCCGCTGGAAGAGGGTGAGCGCATCACCGCCATGCTGCAGATCGACCTGGAAGCACTGCAGCAGAGCGCTGGCGCCGAGGAAGAGCTGGAGGACGGGGAAGACACCGTGCTCGAAGGCGAAGTGATCGAGGCCGAGGAAGTCGACGAAGAAGACGGCGACACCCCGGAATGGGTCGCCGAACCGACCGGCGCCTACATCTTCATGGCTACCGCTTCCGGTACCGTCAAAAAGACCCCGCTGGTGCAGTTCGCCCGTCCGCGCTCCAACGGCCTGATCGCCTTGAAGCTCAAGGAAGGTGACACCCTGATCGCTGCGGCCATCACCGACGGCGCCAAGGAAGTCATGATGTTCTCCGACGCGGGCAAGGTGATCCGCTTCGCCGAAAGCGTGGTGCGTGAAATGGGCCGTAACGCCCGTGGTGTACGCGGCATGAAGCTGGGCAAGGGGCAGCGGATCATCTCCATGCTGATTCCTGAGTCCGGCGCCCAGATTCTCACCGCTTCCGAGCGTGGCTTCGGCAAGCGCACCCCGCTGTCCAAGTTCCCGCGTCGCGGCCGTGGTGGCCAGGGTGTCATCGCCATGGGGACCAAAGGCCGCAATGGCCTGCTGATCGGCGCCATCCAGGTGCAGGAAGGCGAAGAGATCATGCTGATCTCCGACCAGGGCACGCTGGTGCGCACACGGGTTGGCGAAGTCTCCAGCCTGGGTCGTAACACCCAGGGCGTGACGTTGATCAAGCTGGCCAACGACGAGACGCTGGTGGGCCTGGAACGGATCCAGGAACCGTCCGAGGAAGAAGTCGATGAGATCATCGAGTCGGACGAGGAGGGTGTCGAAGCGGCTGTGCCGGATGCGGCAGACGATGACAGTGCGGGTGCCGAAGAGGCACCGCAGGAATAAGCAAGCGCAAAACCCGAGCGGGGCGACCAAGGTCGCCCCGTTTGACTGATTAAGCTGGGCAATTGGGGCGCAGAGCAGCCCTGATACAGGCGTCACAATGTCGACTGGTCGGCATCGAATTACGATTTTGTTCTATTTGGCAGAGCGAGAGTGGATGTGAGCAAACGAGCCTTTAACTTCTGCGCAGGCCCTGCCGCGCTTCCGGACGCGGTCCTGCAGCGCGCCCAGGCTGAAATGCTGGACTGGAATGGCAAGGGCCTGTCGGTGATGGAGATGAGCCATCGCAGCGACGACTACGTGGCCATCGCCGAAAAGGCCGAGCAGGACCTGCGTGATCTGCTGTCCGTCCCCTCCAACTACAAGGTGCTGTTCCTGCAGGGCGGTGCGAGCCAGCAGTTCGCCGAGATCCCGCTGAACCTGCTGCCGGAAAGCGGTACCGCCGACTACATCGAAACCGGCATCTGGTCGAAAAAGGCCATCGAGGAAGCCCGTCGCTTCGGTAACGTCAACGTGGCTGCCAGCGCCAAGCCCTACGATTACCTGGCCATTCCTGGTCAGAACGAGTGGAAGCTGACCAAGAACGCGGCCTACGTCCACTACGCGTCCAACGAGACCATCGGCGGCCTGCAGTTTGACTGGGTGCCCGAGACGGGCGACGTCCCGCTGGTGGTCGACATGTCGTCCGACATCCTTTCCCGCCCGATCGACGTCTCGCAGTACGGCCTGATCTACGCCGGCGCGCAGAAAAACATCGGCCCGAGCGGCCTGGTCGTGGTCATCGTCCGTGAAGACCTGCTGGGCCATGCCCGTAGCATTTGCCCGACCATGCTCGACTACAAGATCGCGGCCGACAACGGCTCGATGTACAACACCCCGGCCACCTACTCCTGGTACCTCTCGGGCCTGGTCTTCGAGTGGCTCAAGGAGCAGGGCGGCGTCGAGGCCATGGAGCAGCGCAACCGCGCGAAGAAAGACCGCCTGTACGGCTTCATCGACGCGAGCGAGTTCTACACCAACCCGATCAGCCACAACGCCCGTTCGTGGATGAACGTGCCGTTCCGCCTGGCCGACGAGCGCCTGGACAAAGCCTTCCTGGCCGGTGCAGACGCCCGTGGCCTGCTCAACCTCAAGGGCCACCGTTCGGTGGGCGGCATGCGCGCCTCGATCTACAACGCCCTGGGCCTGGAGGCGGTAGAAGCGCTGGTGACCTACATGGCCGAATTCGAGAAGGAGCACGGCTGATGTCCGATCAAGAGCTCAAGGCGCTGCGGGTACGCATCGACAGCCTCGACGAGAAGATCCTCGAGCTGATCAGCGAGCGTGCCCGGTGCGCCCAGGAAGTGGCCAAGGTCAAGACCGCCTCGCTTGCCGAAGGCGAAAAGCCAGTGTTCTATCGCCCCGAGCGTGAGGCCGCCGTGCTCAAGCGCGTGATGGAGCGCAACAAGGGCCCACTGGACAACGAAGAGATGGCGCGCCTGTTCCGCGAAATCATGTCGTCCTGCCTGGCCCTGGAAGAGCCTCTGAAGGTCGCCTACCTGGGCCCTGAGGGTACCTTCACCCAGGCTGCGGCGATGAAGCACTTCGGTCATGCCGTGGTCAGTCGCCCAATGGCGGCCATCGACGAAGTCTTCCGCGAGGTGGCGGCCGGTGCCGTCAACTTCGGCGTGGTGCCGGTGGAGAACTCCACCGAAGGTGCAGTCAGCCACACCCTGGACAGCTTCCTCGAGCACGACATGGTGATCTGCGGTGAGGTCGAGCTGCGTATCCACCACCACTTGCTGGTGGGCGAGAACACCAAGACCGACAGCATCACCCGCATCTACTCCCATGCCCAATCGCTGGCCCAGTGCCGCAAGTGGCTCGATGCGCATTACCCGAATGTCGAGCGCGTGGCGGTGTCCAGCAACGCCGAGGCCGCCAAGCGAGTCAAGGGTGAGTGGAATTCCGCGGCCATCGCCGGCGACATGGCGGCGAACCTGTACGGTTTGACCCGCCTGGCCGAGAAGATCGAAGACCGTCCGGACAACTCCACGCGCTTCTTGATGATCGGCAACCAGGAAGTGCCGCCGACCGGCGACGACAAGACCTCGATCATCGTCTCGATGAGCAACAAGCCGGGTGCGCTGCACGAGCTGCTGGTGCCATTCCACGAGAACGGCATCGACCTGACCCGCATCGAGACCCGTCCCTCGCGCAGCGGCAAGTGGACCTACGTGTTCTTCATCGACTTCGTTGGCCACCACCGCGACCCGCTGATCAAGGCGGTGCTGGAGAAAATCAGCCAGGAGGCCGTTGCGCTCAAGGTCCTGGGGTCGTATCCGAAGGCGGTGCTTTGATCGAAGATTGCCGGGGCTGCAAAGCAGCCCCTGCGGTCTCACAGACTGTCCTGATTTCTGAACAGGGTTCGCACCAGTGGTAAAAGCAGTAACAACCAAACCCGCGCCAATCATCAACCGCCTGGTCGTGGTCGGCCTCGGCCTGATCGGCGGCTCCTTCGCCAAGGGCCTGCGTGAGAGCGGCCTGTGCCGCGAAGTGGTCGGCGTCGACCTGGATGCCCCGTCGCGCAAGCAGGCCGTGGCCCTGGGCGTGGTCGACCGTTGCGAAGAAGACCTCGCCGCCGCCTGTGTCGGCGCCGATGTCATCCAACTGGCCGTGCCGATCCTGGCCATGGAAAAACTCCTCGCCCGCCTGGCTCAGCTCGACCTGGGCAAAGCGGTCATCACTGATGTCGGCAGCGCCAAAGGCAATGTCGTACGGGCTGCCCGTGCCGTCTTCGGTGAGCGCCTGGCGAACTTCGTGCCGGGCCATCCGATCGCCGGTTCCGAGCAAAGCGGGGTAGAGGCCTCCAACGCGGCCTTGTTCCGCCGGCACAAAGTCATCCTCACGCCATTGCCGGAAACCGACCCTGCCGCCCTGGCGCTGGTCGATCGCCTGTGGCGTGCGCTGGACGCCGATGTCGAGCACATGCAGGTCGAGCGCCACGACGAAGTCCTGGCTGCCACCAGTCATTTGCCGCACCTGCTGGCCTTCGGTCTGGTCGATTCCCTGGCCAAGCGCAATGAAAACCTTGAGATCTTCCGGTACGCTGCGGGTGGTTTCCGCGATTTCACGAGAATCGCCGGAAGCGACCCGACCATGTGGCACGACATCTTCCTCGCCAACCGCGAAGCCGTCCTGCGCACCCTGGATACTTTTCGCAGCGACCTCGACGCCTTGCGCGACGCGGTCGATGCTGGGGACGGGCACCAGCTGCTGGGTGTGTTCACCCGCGCACGCGTTGCCCGCGAGCATTTCAGTAAAATCCTGGCCCGCCGGGCCTATGTGGACGCTATGAACGCCAACGATCTGATTTTCCTGGCCCAACCTGGTGGCCGCCTGTCCGGACGGATCCGCGTTCCGGGCGACAAGTCGATTTCCCACCGTTCGATCATGCTCGGTTCGCTGGCCGAGGGCACGACCGAGGTCGAAGGCTTCCTCGAAGGCGAGGACGCGCTGGCGACCCTGCAGGCCTTCCGTGACATGGGTGTGGTCATCGAAGGCCCGAACCATGGTCGTGTGACCATTCATGGTGTCGGCCTGCACGGCCTCAAGCCGCCACCTGGCCCGCTGTATGTCGGCAACTCCGGCACGTCGATGCGCCTGCTGTCCGGCCTGCTGGCGGCGCAGCCATTCGACACCACCATGACCGGCGATGCCTCGCTGTCCAAGCGCCCGATGAACCGCGTGGCCAATCCGCTGCGCGAAATGGGTGCGGTGGTCGAGACCGGTCCTGAAGGGCGTCCGCCGCTGACCATCCGTGGTGGCCACAAGCTCAAGGCCCTGACCTACACCCTGCCGATGGCCAGTGCCCAGGTTAAATCCTGCCTGCTGCTGGCGGGCCTGTACGCCGAAGGCAAGACCACCGTCACCGAGCCTGCGCCGACCCGTGACCATACCGAACGCATGCTGCGCGGCTTCGGCTACTCAGTGGAAAGCAATGGCCCGGTCGCGTCCTTGCAGTCCGGTGGCAAGCTCACCGCGACGCGCATCGAAGTGCCGGCAGACATTTCCTCCGCAGCCTTCTTCCTGGTGGCCGCCTCGATCGCCGAAGGCTCCGAGCTGGTGCTCGAACACGTCGGCATCAACCCGACCCGCACGGGCGTCATCGACATCCTGCGGCTGATGGGCGGCGACATCACCCTGGAAAACCAGCGTGAAGTCGGCGGTGAGCCGGTGGCCGACCTGCGCGTGCGCGGTGCCAAGCTCAAGGGCATCGACATTCCCGAAGAACTGGTGCCGCTGGCCATCGACGAGTTCCCCGTGCTGTTCGTCGCCGCGGCCTGTGCCGAAGGCCGTACCGTGCTGCGTGGCGCCGAAGAGCTGCGGGTGAAGGAGTCCGACCGCATCCAGGTGATGGCCGATGGCCTGATCACCCTGGGCATCCAGTGCGAACCGACCCCGGACGGCATCATCATCGATGGCGGCCAGCTCGGCGGCGGCGAAGTCCACGGTCACGGCGACCACCGCATCGCCATGGCATTCAGCGTCGCCTCGCTGCGAGCCAGCGCGCCGATCCGCATCCACGACTGTGCCAACGTTGCCACCTCGTTCCCCAACTTCCTGGCGCTGTGCGCCGAAGTCGGTATTCGCGTTGCCGAAGAGGGTAAGTCGTGAGTTCGCTGGCACCGGTCATCACCATCGACGGGCCAAGCGGCTCGGGCAAGGGCACGGTGGCTGGCTTGCTGGCCCGTGAGCTGGGTTGGAGGCTGCTGGACTCCGGCGCGCTGTACCGCTTGCTGGCATTCAATGCCACCAACCATGGTGTCGACCTCACCAACGAAGAGCTGCTCAAGGCCTTGGCCGCCCATCTGGATGTGCAGTTCATCGCTGCCGAGCCCGGTAAGCTACAACAGATCATTCTCGAAGGTGAGGACGTCAGTCACGTCATCCGCACCGAGACGGTCGGCGCCGGCGCCTCCATGGTCGCTTCGCTGCCAGCGGTGCGCGAGGCGCTGTTGCAGCGCCAGCGGGCGTTCCGTGAAGCACCGGGGTTGATCGCCGACGGTCGCGACATGGGCACGGTGGTGTTTCCAGACGCGCCGCTCAAGGTCTTCCTCACTGCCAGCGCGGAGGAGCGCGCGCGCCGCCGCTACCTGCAGTTGAAGGCCAAGAATGAAGATGTTAGTCTGTCGAGTCTGCTAGATGAGATACGTGCGCGTGATGAGCGTGACACCCAGCGCGCAGTGGCCCCGCTGAAGCCAGCGGCCGATGCCATACAGCTGGACTCTACCGAGTTGTCCATCGAGCAGGTGTTGCAACGTATCAGGAGCGAGATCGCCCAGCGCGACCTTCTCTGATCGCCAGGAAGGCAGGCAGGGGCACCAGTCAACGTCCTGCCCGCTTTCCTTTACTTAAACGAAACCCACATTGTCTGGAATGTGGCTCTGGGCGTATGTTTCGCCCGAATCTACAGGAATTAAAATGAGCGAAAGCTTTGCAGAACTCTTTGAAGAAAGCCTGAAAACCCTCAATCTTCAGCCGGGTGCCATCATCTCCGGTATCGTTGTCGACATCGACGGCGACTGGGTTACCGTACACGCTGGTCTGAAGTCCGAGGGCGTCATCCCGCTCGAGCAGTTCTACAACGAAGCTGGCGAGCTGACCATCAAGGTCGGTGACGAAGTTCACGTTGCGCTGGACGCGGTCGAAGACGGCTTTGGCGAAACCAAACTGTCCCGTGAAAAAGCCAAGCGCGCCGAGTGCTGGATTGTTCTGGAAGCAGCTTTCGCCGCCGAAGAAGTGGTCAAGGGCGTTATCAACGGTAAGGTTAAGGGCGGCTTCACTGTCGACGTTAACGGCATCCGTGCGTTCCTGCCGGGCTCCCTGGTTGATGTCCGCCCTGTGCGCGACACCACCCACCTGGAAGGCAAAGAGCTGGAATTCAAGGTCATCAAGCTGGACCAGAAGCGCAACAACGTCGTTGTTTCGCGTCGCAGCGTCCTGGAAGCCGAGAACAGCGCCGAGCGCGAAGCCCTGCTGGAAACCCTGCAGGAAGGCCAACAGGTCAAGGGTATCGTCAAGAACCTCACCGACTACGGCGCCTTCGTGGACCTGGGCGGTATCGACGGCCTGCTGCACATCACCGACATGGCTTGGAAGCGTATCAAGCACCCGTCGGAAATCGTCAACGTTGGTGACGAAGTCGACGTTCGCGTCCTGAAGTTCGACCGTGAGCGCAACCGCGTTTCGCTGGGTCTGAAGCAAATGGGCGAAGATCCGTGGGTAGCTATCACCGCTCGTTACCCAGAAGGTACTCGCGTAACTGCTCGCGTTACCAACCTGACCGACTACGGCTGCTTCGCTGAGCTGGAAGAAGGCGTTGAAGGTCTGGTACACGTTTCCGAAATGGACTGGACCAACAAGAACATCCACCCGTCGAAAGTCGTTCAGGTTGGCGACGAAGTGGAAGTCATGGTTCTGGACATCGACGAAGAGCGTCGTCGTATCTCCCTGGGCATCAAGCAGTGCAAATCGAACCCATGGGAAGATTTCTCCGGCCAGTTCAACAAGGGTGACAAGATCACCGGTACCATCAAGTCGATCACTGACTTCGGTATCTTCATCGGTCTGGAAGGCGGCATCGACGGTCTGGTTCACCTGTCCGACATCTCCTGGAACGAAACCGGCGAAGAAGCCGTGCGTCGTTTCAAGAAGGGCGACGAGCTGGAAACCGTCATCCTGTCGGTCGACCCAGAGCGCGAGCGCATCTCCCTGGGCATCAAGCAGCTGGAAGACGATCCGTTCTCCAACTTCGTTGCTGTCAACGACAAGGGCGCTATCGTCAAGGGCATCGTGAAAGAAGTTGACGCCAAAGGCGCCATCGTCACCCTGGCCGACGACATCGAAGCTACTCTGAAGGCTTCCGAAATCAGCCGTGACCGCGTTGAAGACGCGCGTAACGTCCTGAAGGAAGGCGAAGAGATCGAAGCCAAGATCATCAGCGTTGACCGCAAGTCCCGCGTTATCAGCCTGTCCATCAAGTCGAAGGACGATGCTGAAGAGCGCGAAGCTATCCAGAGCCTGAAAAACACCGCTCCGGAAGCTGCTGCCGACACCACCATGGCTGCGCTGCTGCGCGAAGCTATGGCCAAGCAGAACTAAGTTCTGTTTGATCGGTAAAAAAGGGGTGGCCTTCGGGTCACCCTTTTTTTTCGCTTGAGTTTTGTGGTGGGGTGTAAATCGAGCGCCGCCCGCGCGGCGCATCGCGAGCAAGGCTCGCTCCTACGTTTGTTTACGGCCAATAACGCCTGTGACAGGCGCGCGCGACCGCCTTGTTTGCACGACGCGATATCGTGCGATGCGCCAAGGCGTTCGCGCGCAAATCCCACAGGCATAACTGGCCCGAAACAAACGTAGGAGCGAGCCTTGCTCGCGATGCGCCGCGCGGGCGGCGCTCGATCTACCAGGCGCTGCATCCCGGCAGCCATGCACTCATAACCACACCGCATCCCAATGTGGATAATCGCCGACCTTGGCAACCAATCCGGCCCTGATCGGATTGGCGACGATATACCTGGCTATCTTCAAGACATCGTCATCACGACGCAGGGCTCGGTCGTGATATCCCGCCTGCCAGACCGGCGTGGCCTTTAACCCTGCCTTGCGCAATGCGTGACTGGTTCGGGATTTGAAGCGTTGCATCAGTGCGCTAAGCGTCACATCCCTTAATTCAAGCAACCAATGCACATGGTCAGGCATCACGACCCAGGCTAGCGATCGACAATATTGCTTATGTTCGACATGGCGAAGGTTGTGAATGACCAGGCGCGCAAAACGGAAGTTGAAGAACAGCGGGTGACGTTGATGCGTGACGGTGGTCAGCATATAGAGCCTGCCTGGCTCAGAGTGTCTTGCTCGGCGAAGCATGCAGCCATGAGGTTTGGGCACTGGTTTCTTCCTTGAACGATTTTGTGCCCGTTGAGCGTAGCCAAGCGCATTTAACCCCGGAATGGTTAAAGATTCTCAGTATGTTAAATACTGGTACTGGGTGCAGGGGGGGCGTGAGTGCCGTGGTCGCAATGTTTGAGTTTTGTGGTGGGGCGTAAATCGAGCGCCGCCCGCGCGGCGCATCGCGAGCAAGGCTCGCTCCTACGTTTGTTTTTGGCCAATAATGCCTGTGGCACACGCGCGCGACCGCCTTGTTCGTACGGCTGGATATCGCGTCGAGCACCAGGGCGAGGGCGGTCGCGCGCATTTCTCACTGGCATAACTGGCCCGTAACAAACGTAGGAGCGAGCCTTGCTCGCGATGCGCCGCGCGGGCGGCGCTCGATCTCAAAACCACTACACCCCTTTCGCCATACGCCTCTGCGCCACCCCAAAGCACATTCCCTCCCACGCCCAATCTTGAATTTTTTTATTAAGTCAAGAACCACCCTGTTCAAATCCCTCCGAGCGTGCTACAAACTGATTAAGCAATGATCTAGCTGCTTGATAACGAAGGGAAAAATATGACGAAGTCGGAGCTGATCGAACGTATTGTCACCCATCAGGGGCTGCTCTCGTCCAAGGACGTCGAGCTGGCAATCAAGACCATGCTTGAACAGATGTCCCAATGCCTGGCCACCGGTGATCGCATCGAGATCCGTGGTTTTGGCAGTTTTTCCTTGCACTATCGCGCCCCCCGGGTAGGTCGCAATCCCAAGACCGGCCAGTCGGTGGAGCTCGAAGGCAAGTTCGTTCCGCACTTCAAGCCGGGCAAGGAGCTGCGTGATCGGGTCAATGAAGAAGACCACGCACACACCTGAATGATCAAGGAGCAGTCTGATGCGTAACCTCAAGCGCGCCGTGGCGGCGTTGTTCGTGCTGCTGTTGGCGGCTGTGGTGCTGTTCTTCGTGCTGGAGAACCAGCAGACCGTCTCCCTCGTGCTGTTCGGGTGGTCGGCACCCGCGATGCCGGTTGCGGTGCTGGTGCTGGCAGCCTTGGTGGTCGGCCTGGCGGTCGGCCCGTTGCTCGGCGCTTACGGCGTGATGCGCAGCAAGCGCAAGATTCGCGCATCGGCCCGGCAAGCCGCCTTGAACGGTAATTGAGGATTTTTCCGACCCCAAATCCGTCGCCACCCTCTGTCAACGCGCCTCACGACATGAAGTAATACGCCACTTCATTTTTGATTCAGGCGAGTGTGAAGCAGCATGGAATTCCCCGTTCTTTCTCACCACGGTGGTACCCGAGGCGTAACCGGTTCCTGTCATCAGCTGCATCTCGACGCGACGACCAGCCTTTTGGTCGATTGCGGCCTGGAGCAGGGCGCCGATGCATCACCTAGTGCTGAGGCGGCGGCACTCGCCTTCGACATCCAGGGTATTCAGGCCCTGGTCATCACCCACGTTCATCTCGATCACGTAGGTCGCATTCCTGCATTGCTCGCCGCAGGTTTTCGCGGCCCCATCCTGTGCAGCGAGCCTTCGGCCAAGTTGCTGCCACTGGTGCTGGAAGACGCCTACAAGTTGAGCATCAGCAGCCAGCCTGCCCATGTGGCGCGTTACCTGGAGTTTCTTGAACGCCTGATCGTCCCGGTGCCCTTCGGGCAGTGGCACGTAATCGTCGATCAACCGGACCTCAGTTGCCGCATTCGCCTGCAGCGCGCTGGGCATCTGCTGGGGTCTGCTTATGTCGAATGCGACATCGAAAGGCAAGGGATCAACACCCGTGTGGTCTTCTCCGGTGACCTGGGTGCGCCATGTAACCCGCTGCTACGCCCAGTCGAGCCGCCCGAGCGTGCGGACATGCTGATACTGGAAAGCACCTATGGCGACCGCCTGCATCCCGGGCGCAGTGATCGACTGCAGCAGCTGGAGGCTGCCATCGACCGCGCCCTGGCGGACAACGGCACGATTCTGATCCCGGCATTCAGCCTTGGTCGTACGCAAGAGCTGCTGTACGAAATCGAAGATATTCTGCACCGCAAGGCATTGCTGTCTGGCCCGCACAAGCGTGAGGGGCACGACCCGCTCGACTGGTCG
Organism: Pseudomonas sp. NyZ480; assembly: GCF_029537255.1. Taxonomy (NCBI): domain Bacteria; kingdom Pseudomonadati; phylum Pseudomonadota; class Gammaproteobacteria; order Pseudomonadales; family Pseudomonadaceae; genus Pseudomonas; species Pseudomonas sp. NyZ480. The sequence continues at coordinate 1,459,347 of NZ_CP120626.1, forward strand.
CAGCTGCCGATCATCCTCGACTCGCCCTTGGCGCAGCGCATCACCAAAGCCTATCGGCAGTTGCATGAGTACTGGAATGCCGACGCCCGCGCGCGCTTGGGCGAGGGGCGTGATCCATTGGGGTTCAACCAGTTGATCAGTGTCGATACCCATGCCCGGCACCAGCAGGTGGTCAACTACCTCAAGAGCACCGGCCGCCCTGCGATAGTCATTGCCGGCAACGGCATGTGCTCTGGCGGGCGGATCGTCAACTACCTCAAGGCCATGCTCGGTGATCCGCGGCATGAAGTGATGTTCGTCGGGTACCAGGCCAAAGGTACGCCGGGGGCGGTGATTCAGGCCAGTGAAGGGGCAGAGGGGTTTGTCCAGATTGATCTGGATGGAGATATGTACGACATCCGCGCCAAAGTCATTACGTTGAGTGGCTATTCGGGGCATGCCGATCAGGCGGGTCTGGTGGCGTTCGCATCGGGGTGCTCAGCGCGGCGGGTGGCATTGGTGCATGGAGAGCAGCAGGCCAAGCAGGTGCTTGCCGGGGTTTTGCGGGAGCAGTTCGCAAAGCTGGAAAAAGAGGTGTGCGTCACAATTGCGCGATGACCATTGGGCGGGTAGCGTGGTGTCCGTCGGCTGCTGAGGAACTTCTGCGGGTGAGGTCCCTCTATTACTGATTGATGTTTAAGGTGAAGAGCGTGGTGAGCATGTTGGCAAAATGCCGCTACGCTTGCTCTGAGAGGTCGCAGAGGCGGTTTGCGGGCTAGAGAGATGAATGCAATCAGACGGACCCAAGGAAAAATAGAATAAATGCGCAGTGAACGTGAGCGCTTGGTGGATGACGAAGAGATCGATCTGTTTGAGCTTATAGGGGGGCTGTGGAAGCAGAAAGTATTGGTTGTTTTAACCGGCGCAATTGTGACTGCGCTCGCCGTGGCTTATGCCCTTCTGGCTACGCCTATCTTCGAGGCAAAAGTGATAGTACAGCCTCCGACTCAGAATGATATTGCTCAGCTCAATTATGGGCGCGGGGGAAATAGTGGTCTGAGTGTAATTTCCGTCAAGGATGTCTATGGCGTCTATCTGAGAAACCTTCAATCAGAATCGTTGCGCCGAGAGTTTTTTCGAAAGGTTTATCTTCCAAGTCTTTCAGAAGAAAAGCGCAAAGGGTCGCAGGATGCTCTTTATAACCAATTTAGGGACCTTCTGAGTCTGGGTGTCGTTAGCAAAGACACGCCAGATCGATTTTTTGTAACCTCCAGTCAGCCCAACCCGGGACAAGCTGCTCAATGGGTAGTGCACTATGTGGAGATGGCAGGTGACCGCGCCAAGAAAGAAATCATCCAGGATGCGCGAGCTGACGCATTAGTGAAGGCTGACAACCTTGAGCAGCAGATAAGAGCTGAGCGGGAAAGTGCTAGAAAGCAGCGTGAGGATCGGATCGCTCAATTGACGGAGGCGCTTCGAGTTGCTCACTCGATTGGTTTGGAGAAGCCGCCAATTATCTCTAATAACCTGTCGAGTGAACTGTCTGCTGGCATGGATGGCTCGATCACCTACATGCGCGGCTCCAAGGCTCTCGAGGCTGAAATCGAGAATCTGCGTAGCCGAACCTCTGATGACCCCTTTATAGCCAAGCTGCGGCAACGGCAGGAAGCAATGGCATTCTACCGTTCGCTTCAGGTGGATCCCGCGGTCATTCAGGTCTACCGTCAGGATGGCGCTATCGAGTCGCCTGACCGGCCTGTGAAGCCAAAAAAATTCATCATCGTAGTGTTGGGCGCTGTTTTGGGCCTAGGACTGGGTGTATTTATGGCCCTTGTTCGCCATTTCTGGATGTCGCGAATGCGGAACGTCTAGGGCGGATGACGGTCCTGGGGCGGGTGGTCGTGGCATGAAATCGGTGTCACAATGCCACCTTCGTCCTCGGGGACAGGGAAGTTCTACTTGAGCAGAAGGTGGCGGAACGCCTACGGCGCTAGTGCTGGCCTTGTCTTCGGAATCTGTTTTCATTAAATCGAACAGGCTTCACCGTGACAAGCATTCCCAAGATTTCCCCCGTTCAACATCGTGATGAGATTGATCTCTTAGGCTTATTCCAGACACTCTGGAATAAAAAAGTCCAGATTGGAGCATCGGCGTGCCTAGCCGGGTTACTGGCCGGCGGATACGCCTTCATGCTCACGCCCGAGTATCAGGTGAGTACAGTGTTGCGCCCAGCAGCGTTGAATGATCTGGATGGATTGAATCGGTCAAAGGTTTACACCCTCACGCCAAACCAGGCACTCAATCGGATTGGAGCGTCTCTGGACTCGTACGACACACGTTTGGGGTACTTCCGTACAAATCCTGAGCTGCGGGAGGCATTTGTTACGCCAGGTCGTTCAGAAGAGCAAGGGTTTGAGCATTTCAATCGCAGTGCATTGAGGGTTATCCAACCTGACTCCAAAAAAGCCGACTTGTTGACCACCTTTATTGGGCTTGATCTTCGTTATCCGAAAGGTATTGATGGGCATCATGTCCTCAATGGACTTGTTCAATACGCGATTCAAAAAGAACGTGAGTCGGTGGCTGAAGATCTTAACGTGATTGTGAAAAACCGAATCAAGGAAATTGACGACGAATTGGCGTCTGCTCGCGCGGAGTACGATATCGCTAAGAAGAGCCAAATCGCAGCCTTGCAAGAAGATGATGAGGTAAAGCGTGGTCAGCTCAATGACGAGCTTCGAGCCTTGCGCGTGCAACTCAAACTGCGCCGAGCAGACCGCATCGCCCAACTTGACGAGGCCATCGCCATTGCCCGTAGTCTTGGATTGAAACGCCCTTCCACGCCATCTTCGATGGCCCATAGCGAAGCTGAAGGAGGCGGGAGTGTGATCCGTACGGAGATAAACAACCAGCAGGTACCGATGTATTTTCTCGGCACTGATGCTTTGGAGGCAGAAAAGCAGGCTCTACGGGAGAGAAAAACTGACGATTTTGTCGAGCCGCGAGTCGCTCAGATTCGTAAGGAGCTGATGATGCTGGAGCAGAACCGTACGATGCAATCCCTTGAACAGCGTAAAAATGATGAGCTGTTCATCAAGGGTGTGGAGGTCCTGCGTGCGGAACGTTCGCGTTTGAACGCGGTGAATACGGATTTGAGCGGCTTGCGTCTGGTCAGTGTCGATCAGCAGGCGACGGAGCCGCTTAGCCCCGTCTTCCCACGGAAATCGGTTTTTATTTCCCTTGGCGTAATTTTCGGTGGGGTGATTGGAATGGTTTACGTGCTGTTACGCCATGCTTTGAAGAGTCGCCGGCGGGACGAGCTCCGTGAGACCATTTTGGTGAAGAATGTGATTGGGTCTGAGGTGATTGCACCGTTGCCAAGCACGGCTCAGTGACTTTTAATGGACGGTCCATGATCTTCAGTTGTGCAGCCTAATATGATGGCAAATTGATGGTTATCACAGATGCTGCTGCACATTAGGCTCACATCACGTGAGGGGAGGCTCGTCATAGAGAGGAGAGGTCTTAGTAACTGGTTCTCTATGGTTCCATGGCAGCCCCTATCAGATACCTGTAAGCCCCTAACACCTTGAACATAGCAGAACGCCGTTTTTCCATCATATTCGGCGGAAATAGGGTCCGGGTGAGGGGGTTTTCTACTACATTGCTCAATTAGTCACTAGGTTGGATGACACATGTTCTCATTGAAAGACGTCAAACTCGCAGTAATTGGCCTCGGTTACGTCGGCTTACCGTTGGCAGTAGAGTTTGGGAAGAAACGTTCTGTCGTTGGTTTTGACATCAATCAGACGCGAATTGATGCATTGCGCAACGGCCACGATTCGACTCTGGAGGTCAGTGGTACAGAGCTGTTGGAGGCTGAATATCTCCAGTACAGTGCCTCCATTGAGGATTTGCGGGAATGCAATGTCTTCATCGTGACAGTCCCTACTCCAATCGATGATTACAAGCAACCCGATCTTACGCCCCTGGTCAAGGCTTCCGAAACCATCGGAAAGGTGCTTAAGCGCGGCGATATCGTGATCTACGAATCTACGGTTTACCCAGGCGCTACAGAAGACGATTGCGTTCCGGTGCTGGAGAAAGTGTCTGGCTTGCTTTTCAACCACGAGTTCTATGCTGGCTACAGTCCAGAGCGAATTAACCCGGGTGACAAGGAGCATCGTGTCACCACTATCAAGAAAGTCACTTCGGGGTCGACGCCAGAAGTCGCGGAGCTGGTTGACTCGCTCTACCGTGAAATCATCATCGCGGGCACCCACAAGGCCAGCAGTATCAAGGTGGCGGAAGCGGCCAAGGTGATTGAAAACACCCAACGCGACCTTAACATTGCCTTGATCAACGAATTGGCAGTGATTTTCAACAAGATGGGCATTGATACCGAGGCAGTGCTGCAAGCGGCCGGGACCAAGTGGAACTTCCTGCCTTTCCGTCCAGGCTTGGTGGGTGGCCACTGCATTGGCGTAGACCCGTACTACCTTACACATAAAGCGCAGAGCATCGGCTATCACCCTGAGATTATCCTTGCGGGTCGCCGCCTGAACGATGGCATGGGTGCTTATGTGGTGTCTCAGCTGGTCAAGACCATGGTCAAGAAGCGCATTCACGTAGATGGAGCCCGTGTACTGATCATGGGGCTCACCTTCAAGGAAAACTGCCCTGACCTGCGCAACACTAAAGTGGTGGATATCATCAAAGAATTGCAGGATTACAACATCCAGGTAGATGTTCATGATCCATGGGTCAGTGTTGAGGAGGCACAGCATGAGTACGGGGTTACTCCGGTTCAGGAACTGGTAGCTGGCACCTACGATGCAGTGATCCTTGCCGTTGCCCACCAACAGTTCAAGGAAATGGGCGCAGCCAGCATTCGTGCGGTGGGGAAGCCTGAGCATGTGCTCTACGACTTGAAGTACCTGCTGCCTGCTGAGGCCAGTGACCTTCGTCTGTGAATTGCCCAGGGGAGGGAGCTATGTCAGCCACCCTTCCCTCTACATTTTCCTGAGGTTTGTTCATGAATACCTACCAAACATTGAATCAAGAACTCGCCAGCCATCCGCGTACATGGCTAGTGACTGGGGTTGCCGGATTCATTGGCTCGAATTTGCTCGAAACATTGCTAAAGCTCGGCCAGAAAGTCATCGGACTGGACAATTTCGCCACGGGTCACCAGCGTAATCTGGACGAAGTCGAAAGCTTGGTCTCGGCTGAGCAGTGGGCGGCTTTCAGGTTCATCGAGGGTGATATTCGAAACTTAGAAGACTGCAAGCGCGCATGCACTGGAGTGGATTACGTCTTGCACCAGGCCGCCCTTGGCTCTGTACCTCGTTCTATCAATGATCCCATCACCACGAACAGCACTAATATCGACGGATTTCTCAACATGCTGGTGGCGGCCCGTGATGCTGGTGTGAAGAGCTTCACATACGCAGCGAGCAGCTCCACCTATGGTGACCACCCAGGTTTGCCAAAAGTTGAAGCTACAATTGGCAAACCGCTTTCTCCCTATGCGGTAACCAAGTACGTCAATGAACTGTATGCCGAAGTGTTTGCCCGGACGTACGGATTCAAGACGATCGGCCTGCGCTACTTCAACGTATTCGGCAGGCGTCAGGACCCCAATGGTGCCTATGCCGCAGTGATCCCCAAGTGGACCGCCGCCATGATTAACGGTGAGGACGTCTTCATTAATGGTGATGGTCAGACTAGTCGTGATTTCTGCTACATCGAAAATACCGTGCAGGCCAATCTCCTCGCTGCTACAGCCACGGATGAGCAGGCGCTCAACCAGGTCTATAACGTGGCAGTCAGTGGGCGAACGGACCTGAATCAGTTGTTTGCGGCGTTGCGTGGTACGCTCGCGGAGAATGGCGTTGACTACAAGAGGGAGCCGGTCTACCGCGACTTCCGTGCAGGTGACGTGAGGCATTCCCAGGCCGACATCAGCAAGGCCCGTCGGTTGCTCGGCTACGAGCCCAAGTTTGATATCGAAAGCGGCATCAGCCAGGCCATGCCGTGGTATGTGAAATTCCTTAAGTAGTAGATGCTTAGCTCAAAGTGCTGATTGCATCGCTCCTTTGATTTGTGCGCTTTCAAGGCACAAAAGGTCGACTCAACGGCATCAAGATTATGGCCCCAGGCGGAGTTAGCTTAACCGGATCGACAGTGGTCCGGAACATTGAGCGTACCGCTCACGGAGCATGGACAACCTTTACGGTCAACACGTGTTGTCTCTGACCGAGGAATTGCAATGAGCGAAAAACCAGTTTACGTCACCCAGCCATTTCTACCAGCGTTGGAAGATTTTGTACCTTACCTGGAGAAAATTTGGGATAACAAGATACTCACCAACGGCGGGCCAATGCATCAGCAGTTAGAGCTAGCGCTCTGTGAGTATCTAGGTGTTGAGCATGTCGCGTTATTCAATAACGGGACAATTGCGCTACTGACTGCACTCCAGGCCCTGCGTGTGACAGGCGAAGTCATTACTACACCCTATTCGTTTGTCGCCACTGCGCATTCCTTGTTGTGGAATGGTATAAAGCCGGTGTTCGCCGATATTGATCCGCACACACTGAATCTGGACCCGGAAAAGATCGAAGCGGCGATCACGCCGCAGACGACCGCCATCATGCCAGTACACTGCTATGGCAACCCTTGTGATGTGCAGGCAATCCAGAAAATAGCCGACAATTACAATCTGCGTGTAATCTACGATGCTGCACATGCGTTTGGTGTCGAAGACGCGGGCGGGAGTATATTGCGACATGGTGACTTGAGTGTCCTAAGCTTCCATGCTACCAAGGTGTTCAACACATTTGAAGGTGGCGCGATCATTTGTCCCGATGCGAAGACGAAGAAGCGTATAGATCAGTTGAAGAACTTTGGGTTTGTTGACGAAGTTACAGTGGTGGCACCTGGCATCAACGGAAAAATGAGCGAGATCAACGCGGCTTTTGGCTTGCTCCAATTGCAGCACATCGATTGTGCTATGCATCGTCGTAAGTCTATTGACCTGCAGTATCGTCAAGGGCTAGCAGGAGTGGCTGGCATACGTCTGATTGAGAACGCGGGGCAGCGGGTCGCAAATCATTCTTATTTTCCAATGTTAGTAGAGGCTGATTACCCGTTTGAGCGTGATGAGCTTTATGAAAAGCTCAAAGAAAATAATATTTTCTCGCGTAGATACTTTTATCCGCTGATTAGTGATTTTCCAATGTACCGCGGTATGAAGTCAGCGCACCGGGAAAATCTTCCCGTTGCTGCGCGCATTTCCGAGAAAGTACTGTGCTTGCCGATTTATCCAGCGCTGGAAGACTCCTCAGTGCAGGAAATTATTTCTATGATTAAGGCGACCTAGTTGTGAAGTTGGCGATAATGCAGCCGTACCTATTTCCTTATGCGGGCTATTTCAGCCTGATAGGGCAGGTTGATAAGTTTGTGTTTTATGATGATGTTAACTTCATTAAGGGGGGGTGGATCAATAGAAATCGGCTGCTAATCGGTGGTGAGGTGCGATATTTTACTGTGCCTTTAGTTGGTGCCAGTCCAAATTTGAAGATTAATGAAGTCAAGATTCAGGCGCGTACGATATGGGAGCGAAAGCTCTTAGCCAGTATTCAGCAGTCTTATTCTAAAGCTCCAAACTTTGCAATGGCGTTTGACTGTGTGCGTGAGGTGTTCAGCGGAGGTGCGCACGAGGGGATTGCTCAGTTGGCTAAGCGAAGTATCCGGATAACGGCAGAACGTATCGGGATTTCGGTAGAATTTGTTGATTCATCTACCGTCTATGGTAATCACCACCTCTCAAGCAGTACAAGGATTTTAGACATTTGCCGTATAGAGGGTGCTCGCACTTACGTTAATCCGCCGGGAGGTAAGGCACTATACAGTTGCGAGGAGTTCTTGGCCCATGGAGTAAACCTGAAATTTAATGATGTTAGCTTAAGACCGTATAAGCAATTTACAGACAACTTCATCCCGGGTCTGTCAGTGTTGGATATGATGATGTTTAACAGTTTTGAAGAGTGCGGGCTACTTATTTCATCTTGAGGATAGAGGGAGCTTTGTATGAATGAAATCGATCGACTGTTAAGGGAAGAGCAAATTGCGAGGGGGGGGGCGTTCATTCAAGGTGTAACAGTGGATGAATATCTGAATAAAATAAAAAAACATGCTGAAATCTTGGTGCATTTTATCGAGGGGCAGTGTGCGGGATTTGCTGCGTTTTATTGTAATGATCCACTAAAGGAGCAAGCTTTCATAACATTGGTTTTAGTCGCTCCTCATTTTAGAGGCAGGAATGTTGCTATCGCACTCTTGGAGGGGGTGATTTGCCTAGCGCGAGCTAGGGGATTTGCGAATTGTCAATTGGAAGTAGACGCTGATAATGAAGCGGCGTTGCAACTATACGCTAAGCTCGGGTTCAAGGTGATGTTAAAGCGAGCCGCCCGCAGTAGGCTGATAAAAATACTGTAAATAATAGATTTTATCTTTAGATACAAAGGCGCTCATGTCGTGACATTAAAGCGAAACATTGTTGCTAACTATATAAGTCAACTCTATGTGGCCTTGGTCGGAATATTAATACTCCCCCTATACATAAAGCATATGGGGGCCGAGGCTTATGGGTTGATTGGCTTTTACGCTATGCTCCAGTCATGGTTTGCGCTTCTTGATCTCGGCCTGACACCAACAATTGGTCGCGAAACTGCACGCCTTCGTGCAGGGGCCACCACGCCACTGCAGTTTAGGCAATTATTCAGATCTCTCAGCATGATTTTTATCTTTATTGCAATGTCTGCTGGCGGTGGACTTTTCCTAGCAGCTGAGTATCTGAGCGTCCATTGGTTGAGATTTGGTTTACTCTCTAAAGATGAAGTTTTACTGGCTGTTCAAATTATCGCAGTCTGTGTAGCCTTGCGTTGGTTGGGGGGGTTGTATAGAGGAGTCATTTCCGGGGCGGAAAAACAAATTTGGTTGAGTTCGTTTAATTGTCTTATTGCTACGCTTCGTTTCATAGCGGTATTTTTTTCTATGTGGGTATACGGTTTCAATGCGGCCGTGTTTTTTGTCCATCAGTTCTTTGTTGCGGTAATAGAATTATTTGGTTTGCTCCTAATGGGAAGAAAGTTTTTGCCTCGAGTTGATCAAATAATTGGATGGTCGCTCAAGCCTGCAAGTAAGTCACTGATATTTTCATTGAGCATCGCTTTTACATCATCTGTTTGGGTGATGGTAACGCAGACAGATAAGATGATCCTATCAGGTCTGCTTTCGCTCTCGGAATATGGTCACTTTTCTTTAGCGGTTTTGGTTGCTAGTGGGATTTTGGTCTTGAATGGGCCGGTGAGTAGCGCAGTTATGCCAAGGCTTGCTAGTTTGCACGCAAGTAATGATCGTGAGCAACTAATACAACTCTATCGAAACGCAACTAGGTTCGTGGCCGTAATAACAGGCCCCGCCTCCGTGACGCTAGCTCTTTGCTCTAAACCATTGCTCGAGATATGGACCGGTGATGCTTCATTGGCCGCAGAGTCATTTTTTATTTTGTCATTGTATGCGTTAGGCAACTGCTTTTTGGTGATGGCTGCGTTCCCATATTATCTGCAGTATGCACGGGGCAATATGACGTATCATTTAATTGGTAATGTGATAGCCCTTATATTGCTTGTCCCATCTTTGGTTCTGTCAGCCAAATACTTTGGTGGCGTCGGCGCTGGCTACGCGTGGTTGACTATAAACATGTTCTTCGCTTTAATTTGGGTTACCTATGTGCACTCTCGGCTAGAGAAAGGATTGCATTGGGTTTGGTTGAAAAAGGATTGGATGTCGATATTTATTCCTTCATCTATGGCCGCATGTGCTATCTGGGCTATTATGAGTTTTGAGTATGGAGTTGTAGTTACATTGCTGCAGATTAGCATAATAGCTTTCGCAAGCCTGTTTGTTGCGCTCGTTAGCTCAGGTTTTCTAAACGCTTTTATAAGATTCATAGTAAAGAGATAATTGTATGATGCCTAAAGTGTCTGTTTGCATAATAACTTATAACCATGAGCGGTATATAGCCAGTTGTCTGGAAAGCGTAATTGGTCAAAAGGTTAAGTTCCCATTTGAGATTATTGTTGCTGATGATTTCTCGACAGATGCTACGCGTCAGATAATTGATTCCTATGTAGAAAAATATCCTAATTTAATCCGGGCTATTTATCATGAAGCTAATGTTGGAGTTTGTGCAAACTATAAGGCCGCTCATGATGCTGCACAAGGTGATTACGTTGCCCATTGTGATGGGGATGACTACTGGTATGCCGATAAATTACAGACCCAAGTAGAAGTTTTTGATCGTAACCCTGGCGTGGTGCAATGTTGGACTTGCGCTGATATTGTCGACGACGAGGGAAAGAAACTCAAAATATTTCCATCGCGATTAGCGCGAGCGGTCTACCCGCGAACCGTGAACTCAAAGGATATTGCTTTATCCTATGCACTTGTTGGTCAGCACTCCACACAAATGTATAGGAGGAGCGCCAGGCCAGCTATCAATGACGAGGAGTATCTTGACTATTGGGTGGCATACAATTTGTCCCTGAGAGGAGCAAGTTTATACCTAAAATCTGTTAATGGTGCATACCGTCTCACAGCTTCGCCTTCGGTTACTAGGAATACAAGCTCAAAGAAGAAGGCTGTCGATTATCTAGCTCGGCATTTAGTATCTATTTATGAGTTGGACTCTACTTATGGTGTGTATGTCAAGGCTAATTTAATTACCCGATTTTTGTTTTCAAGAATCAAAAATCATGATGTCTCTGAAATCAAAACATCTTTGCGGCAACTAAAGGGCGTAAGGGTTCACTGGCTACTGTGTTTAAAAAGTTTTTTCTATTTCTTGGTGCAAAAAATATGACAAATAGAATAGTAGCCACTCCTCTTTTTCTTGTAGTGTCCCTTTATGGTATTTTCTTGCTTGCAAATACGATGTTGTTTGTGTTGCGTAGTTCGAGTGCGGAATGGTGGCTTGGAGATGCGGTGATTTATAATGGGGTCGATCAAGAGTTACATATCTCTGCTTTTTTATCATTTTTGGCCTATTGGTGCATATTCTTTTCCGTTTCCTGTTTCCTATTTTTAAAGAAGGGAAGGGTGATGGAGAAGATTAACTTGCCATTTATTTTTATTTTGCTGGTTCTCTTCTTTTTGTTTCAAATTTATTCGGCTTTAGAATATGGGTTGGGAGTGGCTTCGTCGACAGGTAGTGTGCAGAATCCACTGTTTTATCTGCTTATAATATTTTCATTCGATGCGTTCTATTATGTTTATGCCGTATCTGAAAAAAACAAATCGCGATATTTAATTGCGACTCTTCTATTTGCGATATCTAATATAATTAGAGGGTGGGCTGGGTTTATAATTCCGCTTCTACTAGTTGTATTTCTTCGTCGGAGATCCTTCTCGCGTAAGATGAGTTGCGTACTGATTATTTTCTTCATTTTGGCCATCCCCTTGCTTCTTTTGCTGCGTGAATACTTCAGAGGGGGAAGTTCATATTTTTCACTTTTGCAGGCGAGTGGAGTCTCGGGAGTAGAGTTGTATTCTGAGTATTTTGTTTATGTGCTAGTCTCAATGTTGAGTCGATTGGACTTCTATTCTAATTTTATCGGCATATCTCAAATGGCGTCTTTTATAGAGAGCAGTAATATCTGCGTGCCGATTCAAGAAAATATAATCCATAAAGCTTTTATATTGGCGGGGCTTTCCAATGAGTGCACGTCCTTGGGAAGTGCACTGCCGTCATTTCTGTATGATTTTTTTTCCGGTCGAGGAACTTCGTTCGCTGTTGGGAGTGGATTCATGGCATTGCCGTTAAGTTCTCTAGTCTACTACTTAACGTCTTATATGGCGGTGCTCTTGGGGACTGGGTTATATGTGGCGACCTCCGCTAGGTATTTAGAGTTTAAGTGTATTTTTGTTTTCCTCGTTGCATTTCTTCTTTTTCAGGGTTGGATGTATCAATTTGTTTATAACTTTATAGGTTTTTTACTGGCGATTTCACTTGTTCGCTTGCGGTCAGTGTTCGTGACTAGCGTTATCCCCAAGGCTGAAAATATGGAGCGTGTGTAGTGTGTGGTTTATCAGGGTATTTAATAGCATCTGGGGCAGATGCCAAGGTGACTCCTGAGACTCTGCTGTCTATGATAGATAAGATCAAACATAGAGGGCCTGACAGTTTAGGGGTATGGGTGAATGAATCCAAAACTGTTGGCCTTTCTCACGCGCGTTTATCCATTGTGGAACTCTCAGAAGCCGGCCACCAGCCGATGATATCGGCTTGCGGTCGTTACGTTATCGCGTTTAACGGTGAGATCTACAATCATTTACATCTGAGAAAATTATTGCAGAATGAGGGGAACGATCTTACGTGGCGTGGTGGTTCAGACACAGAGACACTTCTAGCTTGTATATCTGTATGGGGATTGCCCCAGACGCTGAAGGCAACTGTTGGCATGTTTTCTATCGCGTTATGGGATCAGGAAAAAAATACTTTAACGTTAGCGCGAGATAGATTTGGAGAGAAGCCCATTTACTGGGGGTGGCAAGGAAAGTCCCTAATATTTGGATCCGAGTTAAAGGCTATAAAAGCTCATCCTGACTTTCAAGCTAAAGTCGATAGGGGGGCGTTAGCGCTACTGGTGCGACATAATTATATACCCGCCCCGCATAGTATTTATGAGGGGGTTGAAAAGCTACTTCCTGGGCACTTTGTAGTTATCGATGCTGCGCTGGGCGTCCGATCGTATACACCCCAGTGCTACTGGGATATTAATTCAGTAGTTAGTGCTGGTTTAGGAAATCAATTTTCAGGAAGTGATGATGAGGCGGTGTCGAGTTTAGAGGTATTGCTTAATCAAGCTATTTCTGGACAAATGTTGGCAGATGTACCACTGGGCGCCTTTCTTAGTGGTGGAATAGATAGTAGTGTAATTGTTGCGCTGATGCAGGCGCAGAGTTCTTCACCCGTAAGCACATTCACTATAGGATTCGACGAGCCTGGTTATAATGAGGCTGAGCATGCCCTTGCTGTTTCGAAACATTTGCGAACTGCGCATACCGAAGTTTATGTGGCGGCGTCCGATGCATTAAAACTCATCCCTAGCCTCCCTAGTATATACTGTGAGCCGTTTGCCGATAGCTCACAGATTCCAACGTTTTTGGTGAGCGAAATGGCAAGGCAGCATGTCACAGTTGTTCTAAGTGGAGATGCTGGCGATGAGCTATTTGGAGGGTACAATCCATATCGCTTTGCACCTCGGTTGTGGAGAAAATTATCTTATATGCCGGCATCGTTACGAAGGCTGGTATGCGAACTCGGTAACGCCTCCTCAATGCCTACGAAAATAGGAAGACTGATTGAAATCTGTGATGCCAACTCGCCGGAAGACTTCTATCGTAAACTAATAAGTCAATGGAAGAGGCCCCAGGAAATAGTTGTGGGTTCTATTGAGCCGACCACTCTTCTTAATCAGAAAGCTCACTGGCCATTAACCGATTGTTTTGAACACTGGATGATGGCAGTAGACGCTCAGACGTATATGGTTGACGACATTTTAGTAAAAGTCGATAGGGCTTCAATGGCAAATAGTCTCGAGGCAAGAGTTCCATTTTTGGATCACCGTATTTTCGAGTTTGCATGGCGCCTTCCTCTCGAAATGAAAATTCGCGGAGGTAAGGGTAAATGGATCTTACGGGAACTACTTTATCGGCATGTTCCGCAGGAAATGATTGAGCGCCCTAAAAAAGGTTTCTCTATTCCGCTTGGACAGTGGCTGCGTGGGCCGTTGCGTGACTGGGCCGAAATGTTGCTTGATAATTCCCTGCTGGAAAAGCAAGGTTATTTCAATAGCGATGCCGTTAGAAAGGTTTGGCTGCGTCATCTTGAAGGCAAGGTCGACCTCTCCCGAAAATTATGGAGCATCTTAATGTTCCAGGCCTGGTTGGTGGAGCAATAGCTGTGAGAGTCTTGCATGTCATTTCAGGGCTGAATATTGGTGGCGCTGAGCTTATGCTGAAACGTCTTATTGAATCGCAGCTTGAGAGCCCTCAATATCAGCACATGGTTGTTTCTTTAACAGAGCTGGGAGTGATTGGACCCCAGTTACAGGCCAAAGGTGTCAGGGTCGTTGATCTGCAGATGAAGGGCTTCACAAGTACATTAAGTGCGCTGTATCACCTTTACAGCTTAATCCGAGAATACTCGCCAGCCATTGTTCAGACATGGATGTATCATGCTGACTTCTTAGGCGGGCTTGCTGCTCGTGCGGCCGGTCATCGGAATGTGATTTGGGGAATCAGGACCACTGATCTTGAACGGGGCGGGAAGCGCTCAACGCGGGTGATCAGGATGTTATGCGCCAAACTATCTAAGATAGTACCGATTCAAATTGTGTGCGCAGCTGAAGCATCAAAAAAAGTACACATTCAGATTGGTTATGATGCTGCCAAGATGCTGGTTATACCAAATGGTTTTGATTTCTCCCGACTTTATGCAAGTGATGAACAACGAGTCGCCTTTCGCAAAGCCATATCCTTGACGGATGACCATTTGGTTGTGGGCAGTCTTGGGCGGTTTAATCCAGTTAAGGACCAAGCGAACTTCATCGCAGCTACAAGACTTTTGGCTGACCATTATCCTATGATTCGCTTTTTGATGGTTGGTCGAGGGCTAGATAAAGATAACGAAGCTTTGATTAGGTTGATCAATGAAACAGGCTTCGCTGACCGATATGTTCTCTTGGGTGAACGTCAAGATGTAGCTGTTTGTTTAAAGTCTATGGATATATTCTGCCTTCATTCGCAGACTGAAGGCTTTCCAAATGTCCTCGGTGAGGCTATAGCTGTCGGCGTTCCGTGTGTGTCCACAGACGTTGGTGATGCCTCGATTTTGCTGGGCGGGAATGGGATTTTGGTTCCACCTGGAGATGCGCTATCGCTATCGAAGGGGTTAGAGCAGATGATTCAGAAAAACGACAAGGAGCGCCGTCAGTCGGCAAGTGATGCGAGAGCACGCTTACTGAATGAGTTCAACTTGTCGCTCACCTCGGAGCGTTTCGCTAGGTTATATGAATCTCTTGCCAAAGGGGCTTGAAAAATATGCAAAATGCATTCCGGGATGATCTCGCCCTTATCGAGGATAGAGTTGGTATGAAGCCTGTTCTATTGATCGTTGGCAACGATGCGAAATATTTCCTTTCTCATCGATTGCCTGTTGCAGAAGCCGCACGCGGCAAGGGTTATCAGGTGCATGTCGCTACCCCTGGTGGGCCATATGTAGGTGAGATTTGTAGTAAGGGGTTTATTCATCATGAGCTGCCTCTTTCTAGAAGTGGAACCAACCCATTCCGCGAGTTTAAAGCGTTGCTTGGATTGCTAAAGGTTTTTTGGCGTGTACGTCCTGATATAGTTCACCTCGTAACAATTAAACCTGTCTTATATGGCGGTATAGCCGCTCGCCTGTCGCCTGTAGGAGGGGTGTTGGCAGCGGTGCCTGGCCTAGGCTTTATTTTTACGGCGTCGGGAAAAAAAATCCGCTTACTACGAAAACTTGTCAGTTTTATGTATCGCGTGGCTTTGGGTAAACGGAATCTGATAGCGGTCTTTCAAAATCCGGATGATCAGAAAACACTAATTGATCTGGGTGCAATTACATCTGCTCGCAGTGCCAGGATTCGTGGCTCAGGCGTAAATTTGGCTGAGTTCCACTACCGTCCGGAACAGAGTGGCGTTCCCGTTGTAACTTTTGCAGCGAGATTATTGCGTGATAAAGGCGTCCTAGAGTTCGTGCACGCGGCGAAGCTTTTGTTAGGGCGCGGAGTAATTGCTCGCTTTCAGTTAGTAGGTGATGTTGATGCTGGTAATCCTACTAGTGTCGGTGTTGATGAGCTCAATGAATGGATTAGGGAGCGAGTGGTAGAATGGTCAGGCTACAGCTCTGCTATGTCAGATGTGATGGCTCAATCCAATCTCATTGTTTTACCTTCATACCGTGAGGGGTTGCCAAAAGTATTGATTGAAGCCGCAGCAAGTGGACGAGCCGTGATTACCACGGACGTACCTGGTTGCCGGGATGCAATTGAACCAAATGTAACTGGCTTGTTAGTACCTGTCAAAGCGGTCGAGCCTTTGGCTGATGCGATCCAGCAACTATTAAAAGATGATAGGTGTCGCGCCGCAATGGGGCGAGCTGGTCGTACAATGGCGGAGCAAGTCTTTTCTATCGATAGCGTAGTTGAGAAGCATCTGGAAATATATGCGAAGTTGAGACATAATGTTTAATTTGGTCAAGCGTGATTTATCGGTCACTGTCAGGGAAATGGCAGGGCAAGGAGGATAGGTTGAAAATACTGGTAACTGGCGCTAACGGTTTTGTTGGACGCGCACTGTTTTTGCACCTCCTGCGCTTAGGCCATGATTGCATTGGTGTTGCCAGAGAAGCTAAGAATATTACAGCTGGCGTTTCCACTGTCGCAATGGGGGATATAGCCGGGGCCGTCGATTGGGGGGAGGTTTTAAAAGGAGTTGATTGTATCATTCACTTGGCAGGTCGTGCGCATAAGTTAAAAGACAAAGCGGATAACCCTGAGCTTGAATTTGAGCGTACAAATTATGACGCTACTATGGCTTTAGTTCGTCAGGCGGTCGCTGTAGGAGTTAAGCGATTTATCTATTTGAGTAGTATTGGCGTACATGGTCAAGAGTCTGGTGTGCACGCGTTCAGTGAAAAAACCCCATTCGCCGCTAGCAGCCCTTACACGAAGTCCAAACTAAAGGCTGAGAAACAGATCCGGGAATACCTGTGCGATCAGTCTATGGAATGGGTAGTTATACGTCCACCTCTAGTCTATTCTGGTCAAGCCCCTGGAAACTTTAAACTACTACTGGAACTTGTCAGTAGGCGCCTTCCGTTGCCTTTCTCAGGTGTTGTCAATCAGAGGTCTATGATAGCACTTGAGAATCTGGTTGATTTCTTAGTGTTCTGTATGGAACATCCCCGTGCAGCCCGGGAAGAGTTTGTCATTAGTGATGGAGATCAATTCGCAATTGGGGAAATTGCTTCGCTGCTGGCAATTGGAATGGGTGTAAAGACGTTGCAGTTTTACGTTCCAACGAAACTTCTGCGCCTTGGCGCAACTTTAATTGGTCGACGGAATACCTACACTCAGCTATTTGGGTCCCTTACTGTAGACTCATCTAAAGCTTGTTCCTTGGGGTGGCAACCGGTGATAAGTGGTCGTACTGCTTTAATTAAAGCAGGGCATGATTTCATTTTCCATGCATCTTAGTTTGGTATTTAATTGATGAGCATCCAGTTTTTCATTGTGTTAATTGGGCTGGCTTGGGCAATTACTTGGGGCTTACGTGCTTATGCGCTGGCTCGTAATGTAGTTGATGTTCCCAATGAGCGAAGCTCGCACACCGTGCCTACTCCTAGAGGTGGCGGGGTGGCAATTGTAGTCACTTTCTTAATCGCTATGCTATGGCTGTCTACAGTCCATCAGCTTGATATTCGATTGTCGGTCGCAATGTTTGGAGCTGGTTTTGCTATAGCTGTTTTGGGGTTCTTGGATGACCATGGACATATTCATGCTAAATGGCGTTTACTATGCCATTTCTTAATCGCTGGATGGGCTATTGCGTGCCTAGGGGGAGTGCCTCCGATTGTTTTATTGGGACGTGAGTTTGATCTTGGTTGGGTGGCAAATATTCTGGCGTTATTATACTTGGTATGGCTGACTAATCTTTATAATTTCATGGATGGCATAGATGGAATTGCTAGTATTGAGGCGATTACCTGTTGTTTCAGTGCGTGTGGAATTTATTATCTTGTGAATTTGCCTGATCTTGCCGCGTCGCCACTGGTTCTTGCGGCGGCAGTTATAGGGTTTTTAGTTTGGAATTTTCCTACTGCTAGGATTTTTATGGGTGACGCAGGGAGTGGCTTCTTGGGGTTGATGCTTGGAATTATCTCTATTCATGCAGCGTTTTCATCTTTTAATCTGTTTTATTCTTGGATAATTCTTTTGGGGGTATTTGTTGTTGATGCAACCTTTACCCTTATGCGGCGTTTGTTAAGAGGCGAAAAAGTTTACGAGGCTCATCGGAGTCACGCTTACCAATACGCAGCTAGGCATTTCGGCAAGCATACTTCCGTAACGATAGGTGTCATGGTAATCAATCTCTTATGGCTTATGCCTTTAGCCTATATGGCAGCAGTTTCGGCTTTGGATGGCTTGCTCGCAGTCTCAATTGCCTATGCTCCGTTACTAATGTTGGCCATTAAATACGGAGCAGGGAAGGCTGAGTCTAGCTAGTTGGCGTACACTAGAGTGACAAGCTCAGGGTGCTTTGTAGCGTTATGGCTGGCTCCAGAATGTGAGGTTAAAAAATAAGTGATGAACTTTCTGCGGACAAGATTAGTTGCTCTCCCGCGCCGTTACAAGCGGTTTCTCCAAGTTGTCGTCGACCTTGGCTTGGTATGGCTTGCGCTCTGGTTTGCTTTTGTCGTTCGTCTTGGTTACGACGAAATGGCTAATCCATTGGTTGGTCATCTATGGTTATTTGCATCCGCCTCAATTATAGCAATCCCGATTTTCGTCCGGTTCGGGATGTATCGCGCAGTAATGCGTTTTTTTGGCAACGATGCCCTAATGGCCATTTTCAAGGCGGTAAGCCTTTCTGCATTGGTGCTCGCGTTAGTCGTTTACTGGTATAGCAACCACAAGACCGTTGTGCCTCGCTCAATAATATTTAATTATTGGTGGCTAAGCTTGGTTTTTATCGGTGGCCTTCGGTTATTAATGCGGCAGTATTTCTTAGGGGACTGGTACGCTGCGAAGCAGCATGTTCCATTCACTAGTCGCGATAGTGGTTTGCCTCGCGTGGCGATTTATGGTGCCGGCGCAGCTGGCAACCAACTTTTGGCTGCATTAAGAATGGGTAGAGTCTTGCATCCTGTCGCTTTTATTGACGATGACCCGACGATTGCAGACAGTACGATTTCTGGTCTTCAAGTTTTTCATGGGCAGGATATTCAGCGAATGATCGACGTTACCGGAGCAGAGGAGGTATTACTAGCTATCCCTTCTGCAAGCCGTGCTAGACGTCGGGAGGTGCTAAGTGCGTTAGAGTCATTCCCTGTTCACGTGCGTAGTGTGCCAAGCGTCATTGATCTCGCTAGTGGGCGAGTTAAAGTCGATGACATTCAAGAGGTAGATATTGCTGATTTGCTGGGGCGTGATTCAGTTCCCGCTCAAAAAGATCTACTCTCAAGATGTATCGTTGGCCAAACTGTGCTGGTAACCGGCGCTGGAGGATCAATTGGTTCTGAGCTATGCAGGCAAATACTATCCCTTCAGCCGAAGGTGCTGATTTTGTTCGATCACAGTGAATTTAATCTTTACAGTGTTCACTCGGAGCTAGATAGTCGTATTGTACGCGAGGCATTGCCGGTAAAGTTGGTTTCCTTGTTGGGTTCGATCCGCAATCAAAATCATCTGTTTGAAACGATGTCCATGTGGCATGTTGATACCGTTTATCATGCGGCGGCGTATAAGCATGTCCCAATTGTTGAGCATAACATTTCTGAGGGTGTTATAAATAATGCCTTTGGTACATTGTTTACCGCGCAAGCGGCATTGCAAGCCAATGTTGCTAATTTTGTTTTGATTTCGACGGATAAAGCTGTTCGGCCTACCAATGTAATGGGAAGCACGAAGCGTCTGGCGGAGATGATTTTACAGGCTCTAAGTAATGAAGTTGCTCCTGTAATGTTTGGTGATTCGACAAACGTTGCGCATGTTAATAAAACGCGCTTTACGATGGTGCGTTTCGGGAATGTATTGGGGTCGTCAGGGTCGGTAATTCCACTGTTCCATAAGCAGATCAAGGCGGGAGGCCCGCTTACTGTTACTCACCCTAAAATAACACGTTACTTTATGACTATTCCGGAGGCTGCTCAGCTTGTTATTCAGGCTGGCTCCATGGGGTTAGGAGGGGATGTATATGTGTTAGACATGGGGGAGCCTGTTCGTATAGCAACGCTCGCGGAAAAAATGATTCATCTTTCTGGTTTGACTGTGCGCTCTGAACGGCAACCGCAAGGTGATATTGCGATTGAGTACACTGGTTTGCGTCCGGGGGAGAAGTTATATGAGGAGTTGCTAATTGGTGATAATGTGCAGCCAACATTGCATCCTATGATTATGTCCGCTAACGAAGATTACATAGCTTGGGAAAAGTTGAAGGACTATTTGTCCGTTTTAATGGATGTTGTCAAACAAGAGGATTTTACACGTGTGCGGCAGGTTCTTCGAGAGCTAGTAGTTGGCTATAATCCTGACGGCGAGATCGTTGACTGGGTCCATCAGCGGCGTAGGCAAGATATTTGAAGGCGATCGGCTGTGTTTATGAATCCATTTTTTTAGAATGTTAAAATTGATTTATATTTGCAAGGCCTAGGCTCTGTCTGAAATCCCAAGAAACTGAAATGTGGCCCCGGAACAGCCGGGGTTCTGTACAGTCGCCGGCCATCTGCGGGAAGGAATTCTGTGATGGCAAAGCGTTATGGACTCTCGGGTGACGCGTGGGCAGTGGTCGCCGATCTCTTTACGGCAGCCCACGTCAGGGGCAGGCCCCGCAGCAGTGATCGCTTGATGCTCGATGGTGTGCTCTGGGTGCTGTGCTCAGGAGCAGCCTGGCGAGATATGCCCGAGCGCTTCGGGTCTTGGGCGACGGTCTATCACCGCTTCCGGGTCTGGCGAAACCGCGGAACATTCGATCAGATGCTCAGACGATTGCACCTCAGACTCAATGACAAAGGCTTGATCGATCCCCACACCTGGATGATCGATTCGACCGCTGTTCGAGCAACCCGTGCTTCATCTGGAGCGCGGAAAAAAGGGGGCCTGACGAGCCTACCGATCACGCTCTAGGCCGCAGTCGCGGCGGACTGACAACCCAAATTCATATGCTCTGCGATGCCAACGGGATACCGTTGCGCTTCCTTCTCTCTGGCGGCCAAGCCAGCGACATCAGCTATGCCCAGCCGTTACTTGATGATGTCAGCATCCCGACAAACCAGCGTGGTCGTCCACGCAAACGATGCAAATGGTTGCTGGCTGACAAAGGCTACGACGCCGAGGCCTTGCGCCGTTACTGCGATCGATATCGGATGCAGCCGGTCATTCCGCTGCGCTCAATGAAACGCAAGCCCAAACCCGCCTTGCCAAGACTGTTTGACCGCCCAAAATATCGACAGCGCAACATCATCGAACGCATGTTCGGCTGGCTAAAAGAGAACCGCCGAATCGTCACGCGCTTCGACAAGCTCGCAAAAAGTTATGCCGCAATGGTCTCGCTGGCTTGTGTCATGCGGTGTATGCGACGGCTTTTTTCAGACAGAGCCTAGGATTGGCTGCGGGGCTCACGACTAGCCTCGTTCAACACTTGTACACGTGTTTTCATCGCAGTGGATGATCCGACTGCTCAACAGCTTTTCACGCATCAGATTCAGCGGCGGTTGCAAGTGCTAGTTGCTCTGAATCACTGAGCGTGCCAGCGTTTGACGCGGGATATCGATACCGTGGCGCCCAGCACTTTTTCGAAGCGGTGAAGCGGCAAGCCCTCTACGTAATTGGCGGTCAGCAGCATGGCCAATACACTGGGGCTGGCCATGCTCTTCTCGATCAGTTTATCGGGCTTGTCAGCGGATCCGCTGGATGCTCGGACCTGTGTTCGAACACGTGCTGGCGCAGTAAGGTGTTTTCCTTTTCGGGGTGAACGATCTTGCCCTTGTCCGATTTACGCTCACTGATCATCTGCTCCAGCAATTGCTTGAGCAGAACAGGATCGTCAGGGAGGTCTTTGAGCATGGAAGTCATACCCTTGATTTATACCGACTCAGGCAACGAAGAGAGGGGGCAGAACCTGGTGGGGACGGTTGCGCCAGAGGTCGAAGCCATCAGGTAGCTAATTCAGTTCCTGGACAACCAGGACAATCACTTCGTCGGTGGCGGCTGGCGAGGTTCTAAAATTTTCGGACTCTAGACAATTGAGCCCAAGCCAGAAACCTTGTGGCTCCCAATAAAGGATCTTCACGCGGTTGCTTGGCTTGTCGAGGAATACCAAAAGCACCGGCTGGACCACGGCCACCTTGATATCAAGCTCCACCAGAGAGCCCGTCGTTGGATTTTCGGAAGTCGACGGGCTTGGGATAGATGTAAATCTTGTCGACTTTGGCGTCGGGCCGCATCATGGTAACTGGTTCCTGAGAAATCGGAGTGTAGTATAGAGCATTGAAAAGCAGCTTTGAATGTAGGGTTCATGGAGCGCTTACTTCGATTCAAACCTTTCGACGCTTGGAACTCGGCTTAGCTCGGACTCGCAGGGTTGTTCGGGCTGAGCCAAGGACACATCCTTCCAATATGCATCCTCCTCCTACGGGCTAAGGATCCTACAATTGCTTAGTTTTCGGTTCGAAGCAGAATCAACGGAAAGGAGAATCTCCTTCTTCGAGATGGATAATATTGCCCTTGGTCGGTTGGTACTTACTGCTCGCACGTGCCCGCACGGAAATGCACCTTGGCAACAAGTTGTTTTGACATGAGATTTATGCTTTGGATCATACCGACTCATGGCGTGAAGCGCGGTTTCAGATAGTGACGCGGACAGTTGCGCAGGGAGGGAAGCCGTCCAGTTGCAAGCTTAGGTTTCGGGCGAACAGTGCCAGCTTGGTTGATGCTGGTCATGAAACTTTTCTAGCAGATCAATGCTAGGAGCCGTACTAAGGTAAGCATCGGGTCTCCAAACTGTGCAGACTGTGCATCAGGCCGGTACGCAGGCAAGCAAGGCCGCAAGGGGACCGAATGGGCAAACGGAGGCGTGGACAATCCCCGTGAGCTAGAATGATTTTCCTGACAGGAATTCGTATTTTTCCGGTGGGAAGCAGTGGAACAGCCGTCAATGCGTAAACGGAATCTTACTGCAACACACTTGCAGCGTTCGCGTTTAGAATTGCTCAGGTATCTCTCAACCTTCAGACACGGAAGCGTTCAACCTAATGACAATTCTAGTAACCGGCGGCGCCGGGTTCATCGGTGCGAATTTTGTTCTGGACTGGGTAAGCCAGTCAGGCGAAACCATCGTCAACCTGGACAAGCTAACCTATGCCGGTAACATGCAGAGCTTGGTTAGCCTAGAAGGTAATCCGCAGCATGTGTTTGTGCATGGTGATATCGGCGATAGGCCGTTGGTAGAAAGGCTATGCCTCGAGCACCGCCCGCGCGCGGTGCTTAATTTCGCCGCCGAGTCGCACGTCGACCGCTCCATTCACGGGCCCCAGGCATTCGTTGAAACCAATGTGGTGGGTACCTTCCAGTTACTGGAAGCAGTGCGGGGCTACTGGCAAGGCCTGGATCAGGTGCAGCGGTCGGCGTTCCGCTTCCTGCATGTTTCCACCGATGAGGTTTATGGCTCGCTGAAAGCCGGTGAGCCTGCGTTCACGGAGACCCATCAATACCAGCCAAACAGCCCGTACTCGGCCAGCAAGGCGGCCAGTGACCACTTGGTGCGTTCCTATTACCACACCTATGGCCTGCCGGTGCTTACCACCAACT
This sequence comes from Pseudomonas sp. NyZ480, assembly GCF_029537255.1. Taxonomy (NCBI): domain Bacteria; kingdom Pseudomonadati; phylum Pseudomonadota; class Gammaproteobacteria; order Pseudomonadales; family Pseudomonadaceae; genus Pseudomonas; species Pseudomonas sp. NyZ480. The sequence goes on from NZ_CP120626.1 coordinate 1,483,013, forward strand.
GTTCGAACAACTACGGGCCGCTGCATTTCCCCGAGAAGCTGATCCCGCTGATGATCGTCAATGCCTTGGCTGGCAAGCCGCTACCGGTGTATGGCGATGGGCAGCAGATTCGTGACTGGCTCTACGTCAAAGACCACTGCAGCGCCATCCGCTGTGTGTTGGAAGCCGGGCAGGTGGGTGAGGTGTACAACGTCGGCGGCTGGAACGAGATGCCCAACCTGGACATCGTCCATCGCGTCTGTGCGCTGCTCGATGAACTTCGCCCGCGGGCTGACGGGCAACCTTATGCTAGCCAGATCAGCTTCGTCACCGACCGCCCAGGCCACGACCGCCGTTATGCAATCGATGCTCGCAAGCTGGAGCGTGAGCTTGGCTGGAGGCCTGTCGAAACTTTTGAAACCGGCATTCGCAAGACAGTTACTTGGTATTTGGCTAATCAGGAATGGGTCAGTGGCGTAGTGGACGGTACCTATCGTGACTGGGTTGCGCAGCAATATGGAGATAAAAAAGTTTGAAAATCTTGCTGTTGGGGAAGAACGGACAAGTAGGTTGGGAGTTGCAGCGTGCGCTAGCGCCATTGGGGGAGGTAATTGCACTCGATCGCCGAGGCTCCGGAAATTTGTGTGGGGATCTGAGTAACGTCGATCATCTGGCAGTAACAGTGCGCTCGCTAGCCCCGGATGTTATCGTCAACGCTGCAGCCTACACCGCCGTGGACAAGGCTGAGAGCGAGCCAGCAATGGCTGCTCGAGTCAATGCCGAAGCGCCAGGCGTTCTGGCGCGTGAGGCGGAGAGGCTGGGCGCGTGGCTGATCCATTACTCCACAGACTACGTGTTCGATGGTAGTGGTCAGGCGCAATGGCATGAGGACGCCCCAACCAGTCCGTTGTCTGTGTATGGCCGTACTAAACTCGATGGCGAGCGGGCCATTCAGGCCAGCGGTGCTGCTGCCGTGGTGCTGCGTACCAGCTGGGTGTATGCTGCCCGCGGCCATAATTTTGCCAAGTCTATACTACGCCTAGCGGCCGAGCGCGATGCGCTCAATGTAGTAGCAGACCAGTATGGTGCTCCCACCGGCGCAGACTTGATCGCGGATGTTACTGCTCATGTTTTGCGTGGGATTTTCAGCGCGCAGGATGCGAGGCACTTAGCTGGCATCTATCACCTTGCTGCTGCTGGTGAAACTAGCTGGCACGAATATGCTCAATTTGTATTGGCGCATGCCCTCCGTAATGGTGTTGCCTTGAAGGTTGCAGCTGAAAAGGTAGGGGCAATCTGTACCGAAGACTACCCGGGACCAGCGCCGCGCCCGCGGAACTCTCGGCTGGCATTGGCTAAAATCGAAAAGACCTTCAATCTAAAGATGCCGCTTTGGCAACAAGGTGTGCAACGTATGCTGGACGAAATCCAGCGCTAGGGATACTTATGCCACGTAAAGGACTCATTTTGGCGGGCGGCTCGGGAACTCGCCTGCACCCCGCCACGCTATCGGTGTCGAAGCAGCTGCTGCCGGTGTACGACAAGCCGATGATCTATTATCCGCTCAGTACACTGCTTCTGGCGGGTATCCGTGACATCTTGATCATTTCGACGCCGCAAGACACCCCGCGCTTTGAGCAGCTGCTGGGTGATGGTAGTCGTTGGGGAATCAATCTCTCGTATGCCGTGCAGGCGAGCCCGGACGGTTTGGCCCAGGCATTCACGATCGGGGCAGACTTTATTGGTAACGCCGCGTCCGCTTTGGTGCTGGGTGACAATATTTTCCACGGACATGACTTTCAGTCATTGCTAATGAATGCTCACCAGCGAGAGGACGGAGCGTCTGTTTTCGCTTATCACGTCCATGACCCGGAGCGTTATGGAGTTGCGGAGTTTGATAAGAGCGGGCGCGTGTTGTCGATCGAGGAAAAGCCCAAGGTACCTAAATCCAGCTATGCGGTTACTGGCCTTTACTTCTATGATAATCAGGTGGTCGAGTTAGCGCGACAATTGAAGCCGTCGGCACGGGGCGAGTTGGAGATCACCGATCTTAACAATCTGTACCTTCAGCAGCAGCAGCTGCACGTACAGATCATGGGGCGCGGTTACGCCTGGTTAGATACTGGCACCCATGACAGCCTGCTTGACGCAAGCCAATACATTGCCACGATGGAGCGGCGCCAAGGGCTCAAAGTCGCATGTCCGGAAGAAATCTGCTTCCGTGCTGGTTGGATCAGTGCTGAACAGCTTGAGGGGTTAGCGCAGCCACTACTCAAAAATGGCTATGGGCAATACTTGAAGAACTTATTGAAGTGAAGGTATTTTGATGCAGGCTATTGCACTAGCCATTCCTGAAGTTGTGCTGTTTACTCCTAAAGTATTCGGCGATGAGCGTGGCTTTTTTTATGAGAGCTTCAATGCGCGTGTTTTCCTGGAAGCAACAGGATTGCAAGCAGACTTTGTTCAGGACAACCACTCTAAATCAGTAAGGGGGGTGCTGCGGGGGTTGCACTACCAACTGCCACCCCATGCTCAAGGCAAACTGGTACGGGTAGTTCAGGGCGAAGTGTTTGACGTGGCAGTTGATATTCGCCGTAGCTCACCTACGTTTGGTAAATGGGTTGGAACAGTGTTGTCTGCTCAGAATAACCAACAATTATGGATTCCACCAGGGTTTGCACACGGCTTTATCACACTGAGTGAGACGGCGGAGTTTCTTTACAAGACCACAGGGTTTTACTCGGTGCAGAGTGAGCGCTGCATTGCTTGGAATGATCCGCTCATCGCTATTGATTGGCCGATAGACGGTGTGCCTGCGCTGTCTGCAAAGGATCAAATTGGTAAGGCCTTGAAGGATGCTGATTTGTTCGAGTGAGGAGGGCGATTGAAGGGGAACTTTTGATGCGTAAGTACGGGAATGCGGTGGTCCGAGCAGCTAGGCGGGCTTAGAGCTCCATGCAGCCTTTGTTGGCCGGTAGCTGTCTTCGCCATCCTTTACTAAGTCTGCAGACATCATTCCGTAACAACGATGAGGGCTGTTTCCAGGTCTCCTTAGGAAGCATGTAAGCTAGGCGTAGGAAGTTGTACCGCAACAAGTTGTGACGTCTAATCCAGTCACAAATCCCACTGCAATCAAGCTGGTGGTATTGCGCGTGAGTCGCTAGGTTGAAGGGGCAGCGATGGAAACAGCTGCACACCCAATCAACTCAAAGGAGTGACTACTCATGCGCAATACCGTCCTCAATTACCTGCTGCTGCCGTTGTTCGCCGGCCTGTCCTTTTCGTTGAGCGCTGCACCGGCTGAAGTCGGTGCCATGAAAGAGCCTGTGCCGCTGGTAAGCCAGATGGAGGCGCCAGCCGGGCGGCTGGACTTGAACCAGGCCGATGCGGCCACCTTGCAGAAAGCACTCAATGGTATCGGCAAGGCCAAGGCTGACGCCATTGTGGCCTATCGGGAGGCTAATGGGCCTTTCACGTCGGTGGATGAGTTGCTGGAAATCAAAGGGATTGGCAATGCGTTGCTCGAGAGGAACCGGGGCAAGTTAATGGTCGAGTAAGCCTGGAGGTAGCGCCGAACGATTGTTGGCGCTGTTCTCTCAGGGCGTGCTCTGCCGGTAATAGGGCCGTTTTGCAGCCCTATTACCGGCAAGCCGGCGATAGAACCTCCGGATAAGCGCCGTTTGCAGCCCCGGTCGCGCGTCTTTCACCTATCCTGCGCATCCTTGGCATCTGCTTCAGCGTTGCGCTCATGCACTTTCCTGAGCTGCTCCTCCGTCAAAGGCAGCTTCTTCGCCGTATCTCGCAGCAACATCAGCCCACCGACAATCGAGCCGAGGGCTATGATGAGTATCAGCCAGGCATACCAGGGCATCTGTTGTTCTCCTGTTATCATCAATGCAATCGCTTGTACAAATTTTGAGCGATTACCGTCTCCGTTGGTTCAATTATAGGAGCCGGCCCCCGTTGGGCCAATTCTGCTGCCCCATGGCCACCCAAGCCTGTGCCACATCGTTTACAATGCGCGCCGTTTTCGAATTGCCAAGAGACCCAGACCATGTCCGCCTGCCAGACGCCCCTGATCGTTGCCCTGGATTTCCCGACCCGCGAGGCCGCCCTGAAGCTGGCTGACCAGCTTGACCCCGCCCTGTGCCGGGTAAAGGTTGGCAAGGAACTGTTCACCAGCAGTGCCTCGGGCATCGTCGAGACCCTCTGCGCCAAGGGTTTCGAAGTGTTCCTCGACCTCAAGTTCCATGACATCCCCAACACCACGGCCATGGCAGTGAAGGCGGCAGCCGAGATGGGTGTGTGGATGGTCAACGTTCATTGCTCTGGTGGCCTGCGCATGATGTCGGCTTGCCGTGAAGAGCTGGCCAAGCGCAGCGGGCCGCAGCCTCTGCTGATTGGCGTGACCGTGCTCACCAGCATGGAGCGTGAAGACTTGGCAGGCATCGGTCTGGATGTCGACCCGCAAGTGCAGGTGCTGCGCCTGGCCGCTCTGGCAGAGAAGGCCGGTATGGACGGTTTGGTGTGCTCGGCACTTGAGGCTCCGGCGCTGAAGGCGGCACATCCTTCGTTGCAACTGGTCACTCCGGGCATTCGCCCGGCGGGCAGTGCCCAGGACGACCAGCGTCGCATTCTGACCCCGCGCCAGGCACTGGATGCGGGCTCGGACTACCTCGTGATTGGACGCCCGATCAGCCAGGCAGCAGACCCGGCCAAAGCCTTGGCTGCGGTCGTGGCAGAGATTCGCGGCTGAGCCAAACGCAATCACTGAAGTTCAGAAACCGAAATCGTATAGGACATACGATTTCGATGTCCTATTTGTCAGAGAACGCTAAATGTCAGTTGATGTTGCAGTTGAATCGCCAGTTCAGCGCTTGGGTAGCCTGATCAATAGCTACGTTTTGCCGGTAGGGTGGGTGGTCATCCTCACAGGGATGTTCTGGGCTTGGGACCGTGCTGCGTTCCATAAACTGTTTTATATCTTTCTGGCGGTTCCCACGCTGCTGATGCTGGTCAAGCAGCGGGATCTGTTCAGGCCTATGGTCATGAACCCGTTGTTTCTGGCTTTCCTGGCGTTCAGTGCGTACACACTGTTGACCATTGCCTGGTCAGACACCGAAAACTCTACAGGCAGTCTGGTCAAGCGGCCCCTGTACATTGCCATGCTGCTGTTTGCTGCGGGTATCATCAGCCTGCGTTCCCCTACGCAACTGGACCAGTGCACACGGTTCGCGGCGATCTTTGCTGCGATGGCAGCGGGTTTGTCGCTGGCTTACTACCTGTACAGCACTCCAGTGCTAGCCGGTCGGCGGTTGAATGGATACGGTGCGCTCTACAATCCTCTGCTCACCGCTCACGTATTTGGGGCATTCGCGGCCTACTGGTTGGCGTCCTGGTTCCAAGCGCGCAGTCCGTTCAGCCCGCTGCCATTGCTCTCTCTCGCAGTGCTGGGGCTGGCAGTGCTGGCAACGGGTTCGCGTACACCATTGGTTGGCTTGGCTGCCGCTTTAGGCTGGCTTCTGATAGTAGGAGATCGTCGACGTGGTCTGCTGGCCATTGCGGCGGTCGCAATCGCAGCCATCTGCGTGGTACTGGCTTACCCTGAGGCTGTTATCCAGCGTGGTATGTCATACCGTCCGGCTATTTGGATGGAAGCCCTGCGTCAGATCGGTGAGCATCCCTGGCTTGGCCATGGTTTCGACGCTCCGATGACGGTGATCATTCCCGGCTTGACCAAAACCTTGGCCGACCCGCACAACATCGAATTGGGTGTGTTGTACGCGGGTGGCATCGTAGGGCTAGTGCTGTGGATGACGCTTTACGGATTGGCGATGCACTTCAGCTGGCTTTATCGCAAGCACCCCGGCGTTACAATTGCAGCCACTTGGCTGATCTTCGGCTTCGCCTCGGGCCTGACAGAAGGCAGCGCTTTCATGTCACGCCCTAAGGAGCATTGGTTCCTGATCTGGATCCCCATGGCGCTCGTCTATGGCCAATCGCTGATCCACTGGAAGCGCGGTCGGTCTGCTTAAGAACAGACCAGTCGCCACATGCCGCGCAAGGTCTTCCGGTTCCAGTACCTGACCGGGATTTCCGAAAGGATTTCCCGGCTCAGCGCCTTGTCTCGGTTGGCGTACTTCAACACCATCGAGTTACGGAAGTTCATGCACACCTGCTCATACTGTGGGTGGTCCTGGAACACCGCGTAGGTTTGCAACACATTGTCGACCATGAAGCGGCCGTTCTTGAAGGTATTGCTCGGGTGGTCGCGGTATTGCGCCAGCACCTCGCCCAGCACATCGATGTAGTAGCCGGCACGGGTAATCGCCAACTCGATGTACACATCCTCCAACCGAATGCTGTCATGGAAGCCACCCACCTTTTCCAGTGCTTCACGGCGTAGCATCAGAGTTGCCGCCATGGGGCCTGGCTTACGGTCCAGGAACAGGTCATCGAAGTCCAGACGGCGGAAGGGCAGGTTACGGTTGCGCTGCTCGCGTGCGCCCATCACTCGACCATTCTGGTCGATTGTTTCGATATTCGCCGAGCAGATGCCGACTTCAGGTTTCCCTTGCAGGTATGCCACTTGGGTGGCGATACGGTGGGGCAGCATGATGTCGTCAGAGCCGAACGGGACAATCAGCGAGCCTTTGGCACGTGCGATGGCGTCATTCAGGGTGCGCGCCAAGCCTTGGTTGGCCTGGAGTCGCAGGTCGAAGCCATGTTGCGCTTGCAACCGCTTTAAGAGAGTTGGGCTTTCATCTTTCGAACCGTCATCGATAATCAACAGCTCAATGTTTTTATAGGTCTGGTTTAAAACGCTGTTGATACTTTCTTCAATGTAGCGCGCGTGGTTGTAAGACGCGATGATGACTGTCACCAGAGGTGTATCAGTAGCATCGAGACATGGGGCGTGCATAGTTAAGCCTCTAACCTTGACTCTTTACTGCATTCATGGTGTGCAGTTTGTTGGCATTTTTTTACCGCTCGACTGGAAGGCCCAAGGATGGCGGTTTCGCAGCAAGGGTACGCGAAGCCCAAAGGCTTGTACACCTGGGCCGGCTCTGGGGAGCGGCTACCGCTAAGCGGGAGCTACCCAGTGCAAGGGCAGGGTCGAGGACCGTAGCTGTTGTAGTTAGGAACCTACTGATTCCTCCAATCCCCTGTTGATTTTCAACCATTCTTTGGTGAATTCTCCTACTTTCATTCCAATTTCTTGGGCTATTGATTTTGTAACAATGATTAACATATTGCAGGATGTAGTAGCTCAATAGGCTACTTGTCTTTAGCGGTCGCCATTGTGGGTATGGGCTGACTAAGGAGAATGCAAATCCAGACGAAGGTTTCCTTTGGCGTCCGCTGAAAGGAGTGGGCGCGGAGTGCAGCAACCTGCTGCATCTCCGTCGCCATTTGGGCATCATGGCGGGTCGATCCCATTGGTACCCGCGTGTGAACCTCGAAAACCTACTCGAATGCTGGCGGCAGGAAGTCTCCAACAAGAAAAAGCCAGGACGCCGAATCAGCCTGTTGTTCAACATCCTCCGACGCATACGGCGGCACAATAAGCTGCGTTTTCTCTTCAAGTACCGGCTTGCTCAGTACCTAAACGCCCGAGGCGGCCTGGCCAGGAGCTACGCTCGGGGAATGCAGCAGAGGCTCAACCTCAAGTACGGGGTAGACATTGACATCGGCGCGCAAATCGGCCCCGGCCTACGCATCGCCCATTTGCCCGGCGTAGTGATCACTGGCTACGTGACTATCGGTCGCAATTTCTTCATCCGTCAGAACTGCACGATCGGCATCAAGACCCTCGGCCTGGAGCAATACTCACTAACCATCGGCGACAACGTCAGCCTCGGTGCCAACAGCTGCATCATCGCCGACTGCATCAGTATTGGCGACAATGTCGTCATAGGCGCCATGTCGCTGGTGACCCGGGACATCCCGGCGAACACCACCTTTTACAATCCTCGGCAGACGATTCTTCTTCCAATATCGGAATAGTCTGATGGTGGACTGGGGCTGTGCGTGGTTGATCTTGGATGGTTCTTGGTAAACGTTTTGTGTATAGTCCGCCGCGCACGATTTCAGTGGAGGCACGGTGGAAGTACTCAGCGTCAAGAGGCAATCTCTTTGGGGGCCTGTAAGAGATTTCGCGACATGCCGTGGTATCGCCAAAGGGCCGGTGTTTATTGTCGCCTCTGGCTCCTCAGCCAAGGATTTTCCCCTCCAGCGTTTTGCCGACATTCCGATGATCACGCTCAACGGCGCGATCTCGATGTTCGAGGGTAGCGGTATCCGTCCGTTCTTCTATGTATGCACGGACACCGGATTCCCTTTGCAGCAACCTGACCTTTACGCCAGTGCTCTTTCGCTGAGCCGCCGGCTCGCTCTTTGGCCGGACGAGATTGAAGCGGCCCAGACTTTGACCAGTGCTGAAATCTACCCACTAACCAAGGCAAGCCGCTCGACCCTTTACGAATCGGCGTTCAATCCACAGCCGGACCTGGTACGCAGCCGTGAATTCTGGCGTTCGCGCTCACGGACATTGGGCTTCAGCAAGGACCTATCCGCTGGCTATTTCGACGCCCGGACCGTTGCCTATGCCGCATTGCAGATTGCCTACCACGTAGGGTTCACGCAGGTGTTCCTGGTGGGCGTTGATCTGACGCAGGCCGCTGGACGTTTCTACGAAACGGCGGGACGAGCTATTTCGCCTTGTGGCCTGGACGATTACTTCGAAAGCCGCATCTTGCCATCGATGAAGTTGATGGCTGACCGTGTCGTGGACGAACGCTTCTCCGTCTACAACCTGTCGCAAACCTCCAGGATTCCGGATGCAGTGATCCCAAAGGTGTCCGTCGAGCAGGCTGAAGACATCATCTTCTCCGGGCTCAGCTTCTAACCGACAAGCCAAGCCAACGGGCGCAGCGTTCATGCAAGCGTTGCGCCCACCGGGTCATCGGAGAGGGGAAGCTATCAAACCTTCAACACCAACTTCCCAAAATTCTCCCCACTGAACAGCTTCAACAACGTCTCCGGAAACGTCTCCAACCCTTCCACCACATCCTCTTTGCTCTTCACCTTCCCGCTGGCCAGCCACCCGGCAATCTCCTGAGCGGCCTTGCCATACTCCTTGGCATGGTCCATCACCACGAAGCCTTCCATGCGCGCCCGGTTCACCAGTAGCGCCAGGTAATTGGCCGGCCCTTTGACCGCTTCCTTGTTGTTGTACTGGCTGATGGCGCCACAAATGACGATGCGTGCCTTGAAGTTGATGCGGGTCAGCACGGCATCGAGGATCTCGCCGCCAACGTTGTCGAAGTACACGTCCACGCCTTTCGGGCACTCACGCTTGAGGCCGGCGAGCACGTCTTCGGCCTTGTAGTCGATCACGCCATCAAAGCCCAGTTCGTCCTTCAGGTACTGGCACTTCTGCGCACCGCCGGCAATACCGACCACACGGCAACCTTTGATCTTGGCGATCTGCCCGACGAGGCTGCCCACCGCGCCCGCAGCGCCAGAGATCACCACCGTCTCCCCAGCCTTGGGTTGACCGACGTCGAGCAGGGCGAAGTAGGCGGTCATGCCGGTCATGCCCAGTGCAGAAAGGTAACGGGGCAGGGGGGCGAGGCGTGGGTCGATCTTGTGCAGGCCCTGGGGCTCGCCGGTGAAATAGTCCTGTACGCCGAGGGCACCGCTGACGTGGTCGCCCGGCTTGTAGTCGGGGTGGCGGGAGCTGATCACTTCGCCCACGCCCAAGGCCCGCATCACCTCGCCCAGGCCAACGGGCGGGATGTAGGACTTGCCTTCGTTCATCCAGCCGCGCATGGCCGGGTCCAGCGATAGGTAGAGGTTGCGCACCAGAACCTGGCCGTCGCCCGGCTCGGCGGCAGGCACCGCCTCGAAGGTGAAGTCGTCGCGGCGCACGGCACCGACCGGGCGTTTGGCAAGCAGGAAGCGGCGATTGGTGTGGGTCATGACAGGTCCTTTAGGCAGGTGGATGGCTCAATTTACCTTGCTGATGCAGGTGGGTCAGTAACATCACTGACAAGCATGTTAGCCCAACTGCTGCCTTGATGATGCTGCCCAGCCTAAAGGCGGTCTGACTAGACTCTGCTCGATATCCGATGAGCCTTCATCGCCGGCCAGCCGGCTCCTGCAACGGCCTCGGAACCCTGTAGGCGCCGGTGAGGCCGGAGCATCCAACCCAAGGAGCGAGCTATGAGCATGACCTTTTCCGGCCAGGTAGCCCTGGTCACCGGCGGCGCGGCGGGCATTGGCCGGGCGACGGCGCTGGCCTTCGCCCGGGAAGGCCTCAAGGTGGTGGTGGCCGACCTGGACGAGGCGGGTGGCGAGGTGACCGCCATGCGGATTCGCGAGGCGGGTGGCGAAGCATTGTTCGTGGCCTGTGACGTGACCCAGGACGCGCAGGTGCGCCACCTGCATGCAAGGACCATCGAGGCCTTCGGGCGACTGGACTACGCCTACAACAATGCCGGCATCGAGATCGAGCAGGGGCGCCTGGCCGAGGGTAGCGAGGCAGAGTTCGACGCCATCATGGGCGTCAACGTCAAGGGTGTCTGGCTGTGCATGAAGTACCAACTGCCGCTGCTGCTGGCCCAGGGCGGCGGGGCGATCGTCAACACGGCGTCGGTGGCGGGCTTGGGGGCAGCGCCGAAGATGAGCATCTACAGCGCATCCAAGCATGCGGTGATCGGCCTGACCAAGTCGGCGGCCATCGAGTATGCGAAGAAGGGCATTCGGGTGAATGCGGTGTGCCCCGCCGTGATCGACACCGATATGTTCCGCCGCGCCTACGAGGCCGACCCGCGCAAGGCGGAATTCGCAGCGGCGATGCACCCGGTTGGGCGCATCGGCAAGGTAGAGGAAATCGCCAGTGCGGTGTTGTACCTGTGCAGTGATGGCGCGGCGTTTACCACTGGGCACTGCCTGACGGTCGACGGCGGCGCGACGGCCATCTAGGACGACGCCTGGGCTGCCAGCTGTGCCGGGCGTGCGCCGCGTACCAGGGCCACGGCCACACTTGCGCAGCCCAGTAGCAATGCCAGCCCGAACACCACCAGTGCCAGCCGCGGCCCGAGCCGGTCGCTCAGCAACCCGGTGAAGATCACCGGCAGGCTGAAGCCGAAGTAGGCCAGCAGAAAGAACCCGGCGCTGGCGCGGGTCTTTTCTGTGCCGGCCAGGTGGTTCACTGCCGCTAATCCACCCAGGTAGATGAACCCGTAACACGCACTGCTGGCGGCGACTGCACCCAACAGCACTGCCGCCAACTGCCCGTGGTCGGCTCCCCAGGCCAGCAAGGCGTAGCTGCACGGTAAAATCGCAAGTCCCAGCAGAGTCGCTTTGCTGCTGGCCATGCGGCGTGCCATGGGCTGGAACGCCAACCCGCAAGTGATCACGCAAAACGTCGAGACCCCCGACCATTCACTCAGGCCGTGCTGGCGCAAAATGCCTGGCAACAGCGCAATCACCAGCCCCGAGCAGGCCCAGGCCAGCAGAATCGCAAAGCCATAGGCAACGCTGCCTCGGGGGTAGAAGGGCAGGCGCAGCATGGCGCCGCGTTGCGCCTGGCGTGGGTCGGGCAGGCGCCACACCAGCAGCACGGCCAAGGCCGCAAGTAGCAGTTGCAAGTGGAAACTGCCGGGTGTGAGGCTGGCTTCGTGCAACAGGAACAGGCTGGTCAGCGCCGCCCCCAGGCCAAAGCCCAGGGAGGTGCTGGCGGTCACCCAGGTGGCGGCGCGTGCGCTGTGGTCGGCGCCCATCAGTTCGCCCATGTAGGCGGTCGCCGTGGCGGTGGCGAGGCCAGTGCCAAGGCCCAGGCACAGGCGCGCCAAGGCGAGGGTGTGCAAGCCGGGGGCCAGCAGCATGAGTGAGGTCGCGATCATCGACAGCAACAGCGCGGCAATGATCAGTGGTCGTCGCCCGATGCGGTCGGCGAGGCCGCCCAGGGCCAGCAGCACGGGAATGACGCCCACCACGTAGGCGGAGAACGCCACGGCAGTGGCGGCGGCGCCTTGGCCGGAGAGGTCGGCGTAGGCGATGTACAGTGGGGCTGGCAGGTTCACCGCAAGGGTGATCAGGCACAGGGCGAAGGCCAGCAGGGCGGGGGTGGGGTGCGGGGGCATGGTGTTCAGGTCCTGAGTTTATTGGGTTTGCCACAACTTTTTTGGGTGCCTAGCAGATCGAGCGCCGCCCGCGCGGCGCATCGCGAGCAAGGCTCGCTCCTACGTTTGTTTCGGGCCAGTTATGCCTGTGGGATATGCGCGCGACCGCTTTGGCGCATCGTTCGATATCGAGTCGTACCAACAAGTCGGTCGCGCGCGCCTGTCACAGGCGTTATTGGCCCGAAACAAACGTAGGAGCGAGCCTTGCTCGCGATGCGCCGCGCGGCGCTCGATTTTCGTGGCACCTCAAAGCTCAAGTCAGGCCTCTTCTCCAGAATTCCGGTTAGGGTGTCAGTGCGCCCATGCCCCTCACAAGACACACCCCGCATCGATTTATGCTTAACTGTTCGCCAAAAAACAGCGAACACTTGCCCATGCACATCCCCCTGGACCGCGACAGCGCCACCCCTCTGGTGCAGCAACTCACCCAGCACCTCCAAACCTGGATCACCCAGCAGCGCCTGCGCCCAGGCGCGCGCCTGCCGTCGATCCGCACCCTGGCCCGCGACCAGTGCGTCAGCGCGTCCTGCGTGATCGAGGCGTACGACCGCCTGGTCGCCAGCGGCTGGCTGGAGGCGCGCCACGGTACTGGCTTCTTCGTCGCCGAGCGCAAGCCGGGCCTGGTCCTGGATGACGAGCCGACCTGGGGCGAGGGGGGCGACGGCAGATGGCGCCAGTTCCGTGAAGGTCATGACGAGCTGGTGAAGCTGGGCTGTGGCTGGTTGCCCGCCGCCTGGCGCGCCCACGAAGCACTGACCCATGCCATACGCCAGGTCAGCCGCGCCAGTGCGCAGGACCTGTTCGACTATTGCCCGCCCCTGGGCCTGGCCAGTCTGCGCCAGCATTTGCACAAGCGTCTGGCGCGCCAGGATATCAACGCCGGCCCCGAGCGCATCCTCACCACCCAGGGGGCCAGCCATGGCCTCGACTTGCTGGTGCGCACGCTGCTGCGCCCAGGTGACACGGTGTTGGTGGAAAACCCTGGCTACTTCAATCTGTTCAACCTGCTGCGCCAGCACCAAGTGCGCATGTTGCCGGTCCCTCGTACCGTCGACGGCCCATGTGTGGCCACGGTCGAGCGTTTGCTGGCCGAGCACCGCCCACGCTGCCTGTTCGTCAACAGCTTGTACCACAACCCCACCGGCACCAGCCTTACACCCAAGGTCGCCTACCGTTTGCTGGAACTGGCCCGCGAACACGACCTGCGCATCGTCGAGGACGATATCTACGCCGACTTCCAGGAAGGGCCGGCCACGCGGTTGGCGACCCTCGACAGCGAACAGCGGGTGATCTACCTGGCCAGCTTCTCCAAGACCCTGAGCAGTTCGCTGCGGGTGGGCTACATGGTGGCCGATGCACCGCTGCTGGCGCGCCTGGCCGAGTTGAAGATGGTCACCGGCATCGGTACTTCGCGTTTTGCCGAGCAGGTGGTCGGGCAGATGCTCGCCAATGGCAGCTATCGCAAGAGCACCCAGCGCCTGCGGGTGCGCCTGGGGCAGCACATGGCCAGGCTGCTGGGGCAGCTGGAGCAGTTCGGCTGGGAGGTGTTGTGCGAGCCCTGTGGCGGCATGTTCGTTTGGGCACGGGTGCCGGGACTGGAATTCGCGCGCCTGGAGCAACTGGCGCGCGAGCACGACGTGCTGCTCACCCCCGGCAGTGCGTTCGACTACCAGGGCGCTCCCAGCCCATGGCTGCGCATCAATGTCGCTTACGGGCAGGACTCTCGCGCCCAGGCCTTCTTCCAGCACGCAGGACGACCTTCAGCACGCTGAAAACGACACGTTCATAGCTATTTGACACTATTCTGACGTCAAGCCCTTGTGAGCAGGCCAGCGGCATTGCCACTCTTGGCTTTCGGCAAAACCTGACAGGGTGAGGGGAGATCGGCAATGGGCGCGACCAGGCACGGTATTCTGGCCAATCTGGGCATGGCCCGCAAAATGGGCCTTGGTTTTGCCTTGGTGCTGTCGTTGACAGTCGCGGTGGCGGGCATCGGTGTCGTGGCGTTGCACGGTGTCGGCCAACGGTTCGATGGCCTGCGCCAACTGGCCCAGTTCAACACCGATTTATTGCGCTTGCGCCAGCATGAACAAGCTTTTGCGCTGCGCTCCGATATCAAGGAGGCCGAAGCCTTGCGTGCAGGCCTGAAGGACCTCACCGAGCGTGCGCGCAGTTTGCCGGCATTGAGCGGTGCACCCGCTGAGCTCGACGCCTACGGCCAGTCCTTCGAGGCTTTCGTCGAAGTGGTGCAGGCCAAGGAGCTTGCGTTGGACATGGCCAGTTGGGCGGTGTCCAGCGTGGCCAACAACCTCGACGTGCTGCAGTCAGGCCTGGCCGACGATGGTACCTATACCCTGAAGCAATCCCAGGGCCAGCAGGGCGGCGAATTCCTTGAGCAGGCGACCCAGGTGGCGCAGGTGTCGCGATTGATGCTGCAGGCCATGGACGAAGCCCGGGTGCGCCTGGATAAAAGCCGCAAGGGCGAGGAGCAAGGCAGCCAGGAGCGTATCGCCCAGACCGTCGAGGCTGCCAGCTTGGTCGATCAGCTCAAGGGTGCCATTAGCGATGCCGGCTATCAGAGCGTGCTGGGTGAAGTGGCCGGGCACATCGGCAGTTTCTCCGACAAGCTCAACGAATACACCGACCTGCTGGGCAAGGAGCAGGGCATCAAGGCCCAGTTGCAGGCGCGCGCGGCCCATGTCACTGACTTGGTCGACCAGGCCTACGTAGGCCAGGAAAAGGCCATGCAGGGTGAACTCTCCCGAAACGCCCTGGCCATCGCCCTGGCCACAGGCCTGGCCTTGCTGGTCGGGATAGTGGCAGGCTGGCTGATTACCCGTGCCGTGGTCGGCCCGCTCAAGCGCGTGATTGGCCGCGCCCAGCGCATCGCCGCGGGCGAGCTGAGCCTGGAGGAGGAAGCACCTCGTCGTGATGAGGTGGGGCAACTGATGCAGGCCATGCAGCAGATGGCTGCCGGTTTGTCAGGCGTGGTCAGCGGCCTGCAGCAGGGGATCGAGCAATTGGCCGGCAGCGCCCAGGCGTTGTCGGCGGTCACCGAGCAGACCAACCGCGAGGTGGGTAGCCAGAAAGAAGAAACCGAGCAGGTGGCCACTGCCATGCAGCAGATGACCGCCACCGTGCACGATGTGGCGCGCAACGCCGAAGAGGCGGCTCAGGCGGCGCAGTCGGCCGACGACAAGGTTGGCTCCGGGCAGCAGGTGGTGCGCCAGAGCATGCAGCGTATCGAGCAGTTGGCCGCTGCGGCGGAGACCGCCAGCGCCGGTATCGACAGCCTCAGCGCAGAGATCCACACCATCGGTGATGTGCTGGCGGTGATCAAGAGCGTGGCCGAGCAGACCAACCTGCTGGCGCTCAATGCCGCCATCGAGGCGGCGCGGGCAGGGGAGCAGGGGCGTGGCTTCGCGGTGGTGGCCGACGAAGTGCGGGCCTTGGCCCGGCGTACCCGGCAATCCACCGATGAGATCGAACGCCTTGTCGCCAGCCTGCGCGGCAATGCCCAGCAATCGGTCGAGCAGATCCGTGGCAGTACCGAGCTGGTGCGCCTGGCGGTGGCCGATGCACTGCAGACCGAAAGCGCCTTGGGCAGCATTGCGGTGGCGGTGTCATTGATCCAGCAGATGAATCAGCAGATTGCCGCGGCGGCCGAGGAGCAGAGTTCGGTGGCCGAGGAGATCAGCCGCAGCGTCACGCAGATTCGTGGGAGTGCCGATCAGGCGGCATTGGCCATGCAGGACAATGCCCGGTCCAGTATCGAGTTGGCGCAGTTGGGCAGTGACCTGAAGGGGATGGTGGGGCATTTCAGGTTGTAGGGGATGGGGGGTTGGCGGGGTTGGCGCGGTTGGCGGAAGATTTTTGGTGTTTTTGAGATCGAGCGCCGCCCGCGCGGCGCATCGCGAGCAAGGCTCGCTCCTACGTCTGTTTCGGGCCAGTTATGCCTGTGAGATTTGCGCGCGAACGCTTTGGTGCACGGCGCAATATTGGGGTCGTACAAACAAGGCGGTCGCGCGCGCCTGTCACTGACGTTACTGGCCCGAAACAAACGTAGGAGCGAGCCTTGCTCGCGATGCGCCGCGCGGGCGGCGCTCGATCTCAACCGCGACCAATCCCTACCGCCGTACCTCCCGCGGATTCAGGATCATCAACGTAATCACCCCCGCCACGATCCCCCAGAACGCCGAACCGATCGAGAACAACGTCAGCCCCGACGCGGTCACCATGAAGGTGATCAACGCCGCCTCACGCTCCCGCGCCTCGCTCATGGCCACGCTCAACCCGTTCATGATCGAGCCGAACAACGCCAAGGCCGCAATCGACAACACCAGCTCTTTCGGCAACGCCGCGAACAGCGCCGCCAGGGTCGCGCCGAACACCCCCGCAATCCCGTAGAAAATCCCGCACCATACAGCTGCGGTGTAGCGCTTGCTGGGGTCTTCATGGGCATGCGGCCCGGTGCAGATAGCGGCGCTGATCGCCGCCAGGTTCACCCCGTGGGAACCAAACGGCGCCAGCAGCAACGAGGCGAAGCCGGTGGCCGAGATCAACGGCGAGGCCGGCACCTGGTAGCCATCGGCACGCAGTACCGCCACGCCAGGCATGTTCTGCGACGTCATCGCCACCACGAACAGCGGGATACCGATGCTGATGGTCGCCGCCAGCGAGAAGCTCGGGGTGGTCCACACCGGTGTGGCGACCTCCAGCGTGAAGCCGCTGAAGTCCAGCAAGCCCAGGGCCCCGGACAACGCTGTGCCCACCAGTAATGCCGCCAGCACGCAGTAACGCGGCGACAGACGCTTGACCAGCAGATAACTGAAGAACATCCCCAGCACCAGCAGGGTGCGATGTTGGGCTGCGACGAAAATTTCACTGCCGATCTTGAACAGAATGCCCGCCAGCAGGGCCGAGGCCAGGGACGCCGGGATGCGTTTGACCAGGCGCTCGAAGCTGCCGGTCAGGCCGCAGACCAGCACCAGCACCGCGCAAGTGATGTAGGCGCCGATGGCTTCGCTGTAGCTCACCTCGCCAAGGCTGGTGATCAGCAGCGCCGCGCCTGGCGTGGACCAGGCCACGGTAATGGGCGTGCGGTAACGCAGCGATAGGCCGATGCTGCAGATCGCCATGCCGATCGACAGCGCCCAGATCCACGACGAGATCTGCGCGCTGGTCAGTCCGGCTGCCTGGCCGGCCTGGAACATCAGCACCAGCGAGCTGGTATAGCCGGTGAGCATGGCGATGAAGCCGGCGACCACCGCCGAAGGGGAGCTGTCTGCCAGGGGCCGCAGGCGTGCGGATGTGGCGTGGGGCATGGGTAAGTCCTTGTACGTGGATTAGCCGTTTTTTGCAGACTAACGCGAGCGCGACCGATGCTTGCGATACAGCAGGCATTGCAATTAGCCGTACAGTCGCGAACTATTGGGCACAATTGCGCAACTGCACGGGAGAAATGGGCGATGTACAAGGTTTACGGGGATTACCAGTCGGGTAACTGCTACAAGATCAAGCTGATGCTGAGCCTGCTCGACCTGCCGTATGAATGGCACTCGGTGGATATCCTCAAAGGAGAGACCCAAACGCCCGAATTCCTGGCGATGAACCCCAACGGCAAGGTCCCGGTGCTCGAGCTCGAGGATGGCACCTGCCTGTGGGAATCGAACGCCATCCTCAACTACCTGGCCGATGGCACTGAGTTCCTGCCCAGCGAGCCACGTTTGCGTACCCAGGCGCTGCAATGGCAGTTCTTCGAGCAGTACAGCCATGAGCCGTACATTGCCGTGGCGCGTTTCATCCAGTTTTACCTGGGCCTGCCGGATGAGCGTGTGGAGGAGTACCGCAAGCTGCACAAGGGCGGCTACAAGGCGCTCAAGGTGATGGAGCGCCAATTGCAGATGACGCCGTACCTGGTGGGGGATCAATATTCGATCGCCGATGTGGCGCTGTATGCCTACACCCACGTGGCGCATCAGGGCGGCTTCGATCTGGCCGATTACCCGGCAGTGCGTGACTGGTTGGCCAGGGTGGCCAGCCATCCGCGTCATGTGCCGATGAGCGAGTGAACCTGGCCTCGCCTCTTCGCCGGTTTACCTCCGCGAAGAGGCGAGCGGTCGCTATCAGGCTTACGCGAACCGCTTGTCCAGGTAGGCAATGATGTCCTTGGACTCGTACATCCAGGTCACCTTGCCCGCTTCTTCGATACGCAGGCATGGCACCTTCACCCGGCCCCCGCCTTCCAGCAGTGCCTGACGGTGCACAGGGTCGTTCTTCGCGTCGCGCAGCGCCACCGGCACGTTCAAGCGGTGCAGGGTGCGGCGTGTCTTGACGCAGAACGGGCAGGCATGGAACTGATACAGCGCAAGGCCACTGGCCTGCTGCTCGACAAGCGTCTGGGCGGCGGCATCGCGTTTGCGCTTGGCCGGGCGGCTGATCCAGTCGCCGAACACGATAAGCTGGCCGAGGCCGACCCGCAGGGCTTTGACGATCATGGGCAACTCCTGAAAATGCAAAAGCCGACCCATGGGGTCGGCTCGAGGTTACGTGCCGATCACTTGATCAGGCTGAGGAACTCGCTACGGGTGGAGGCGTTTTCGCGGAATTCGCCCAGCATCACCGACGTGAGCATGGTCGAGTTCTGCTTTTCCACACCGCGCATCATCATGCACATGTGCTTGGCTTCGATCACCACCGCCACGCCAGCAGCGCCGGTCACCTGCTGCACGGCCTCGGCGATCTGGCGGCTGAGGTTTTCCTGGATCTGCAGGCGACGGGCGAACATGTCGACGATACGGGCAACCTTCGACAGGCCCAGCACCTTGCCCTTGGGCAGGTAGGCCACATGGGCCTTGCCGATGAACGGCAGCATGTGGTGTTCGCACATCGAATACAGCTCGATGTCGCGTACCAGCACCATCTCGCTGTTGTCGGAGCTGAACAGCGCGCCGTTGGTGACTTCTTCCAGCGTCTGCTCGTAACCGCGGCAAAGGTATTTCATCGCCTTTGCAGCCCGCTTGGGCGTGTCGAGCAGGCCCTCACGGGAGACGTCCTCGCCGAGTTGGCTGAGGATCTCGGTGTAGTTCTGTTCCAGGGACATGGATCTACCTGTGGGTAAAAAATCGCAAAAACGAAGGGTACGGCGGCAAAGGCGGCGCTGCAAGCGCGGCGTTATTCGTCGCGGCCTTCCATCATGGTTCGCTTGAGCATTACATACACGGCACCAGTACCGCCGTGGCGGGCCTGGCAGGAGGTGAAGCCGAGCACTTGCGGGTGCTGGCGCAACCAGGTGTTGACGTGGCTCTTGATCATCGGGCGCTTGCCATCGAGGCGCGCTGCCTTGCCGTGGGTGACGCGCACGCAGCGCACTTCCAGCTTCGTGGCTTCGGCGATGAAGGCCCACAAGGTTTCACGGGCTTTTTCCACGGTCATGCCATGCAGGTCGAGGCTGCCCTCGAAGGCGATCTGGCCAAGCTTGAGCTTGCGGATCTGGCTTTCCTGAACGCCGTCACGGCGCCACATCAACTCATCCTCGGCACCCACGTCGATCACGAACTGGTCGGACAAACCGTCGATGACCAGCGCCTGATCGCTGCGCACGGTCGCCGCTTGGCGCAGGCCAGCCAGTTGCTTGCGATCGGCCTTGGGCTTGCCGACGTCGGCGCGGTCGTGCTTGATCGGCTTGACGCCGCGGACCTCGGCGTGGAACAGGGAAAAGTCGTCGTCTTGCATGATGCCTCCACGTGGGCGGCGTAGTTTACGCGACTGCGGGCCGCTGTGCAGCCTTGTGTCGCCAGTGCTGGCCTGTCGCCGGCGCAGCTCACTCAGTCATGCTTCTTCATCAGGTGCGGTGCCAGGTTCAACTCGCGCCCGCGACGCAAGCGAATGCGGCTGCGCCGCCAGAAGCGCACGCCCAGGTACAGCATGGACAGCCCGACCACGGTCAGGATGGCGGACAGCGGGCGGTTGGCGTTGAGCTCGGCCAGGGCAGGGTAGTTGCCCAGCAGGCCGGCGACGCCAGCCATGGCCAGCAGCACGCCAAGTGTCGCCAGCAGGGCCGAAAGGCCAGCAGCCAGGCGAGCGCCCCAGTTACGCGGCTCTCGCGTACGCAGGTGTTTGGCATCGAAACTGCCTTTGAGCTTCATTCCGAGTTCCTCTGTAGGTAGCCGGAATTGGACCTGGCGCCCGCCCTTGGGTTCCGCCCGTGTGCCGGGCGGTCATGCCGGCCGGGGTCAGATCAGGCTGGCGGTCGGAGCGACACAAGCGAAGTTGTCGGCCATCACGGCCATTTCGCACTGGTGGATCTGTGCAGCCGGAATCACGCTGTCCTTGAACGCCAGGTCGCGTGTCGCCGAGGCGTCTTCCACCAGCGTGCAACGGTAACCATAGTCCTTGGCGCGGCGCACGGTGGTGCTGACGCTGGAATGGCTCATGAACCCGCAGACGATCAGGTCCAGGTGCCCCAGCTCCTGCAGGGTTTCGTGCAGTTTGGTGTTCTTGAAGGCGTTGGGCATGCGTTTTTCGATGACGATTTCACCCTCGCGCGGCTCCAGGCCCGGAATGAACTGGCCGGCAGGCCCCTGCGGGTCGAAGCGGCCGCCGACGGTACCGAGGTGGCGGACGTGGATGATCGGACGGCCAGCCTTGCGGGCGGCGTCGAGCAACCTGGCGATGTTGGCCACGGCCTCGTCCATGCCCGACAGCATGAGAGGACCGCTCAGGTACTCTTTTTGTGCATCGATGACGATCAGGCTGGCTTGGCTCAGCTTGGCCGGCGGATAGTCGCGGCCAGTGAGGCGGAACATCGTGGTTGGAACGGACATCAAGGGCTCCTTGGGTAGGGCTTTTGTATACCTATTCTCCCTTGCCTTGGCGCCAATGGGAATGGTTGACATCGCAGGCAGCATGGTTACTGGCCTGTGGCGGATCGCCGGTGACGCGCAAGGAACATTTGTGGCGGTTGGGCTGTTAGACTTTTGTCATGTCTGAATAGGAGTACCCCGTGATCACATCCCGTCTGCGCACGCTGCGCGACCATATCCGCTGGGCGGTCAGCCGCTTCCATGAGCACGAGCTGTTCTTCGGCCACGGTGCCGACAATGCCTGGGACGAAGCCCGCCTGCTGGTGCTGGGCGCCGTGCACCTGCCCTGGGAGGTGGCCGACAGCTACCTGGATTGCCAGCTCGAGGACGATGAGCGGGTTCGCCTGCAGCACCTGCTCAAGCGCCGTATCGAAGAACGCGTACCCACCGCTTACCTGCTTGGCGAGGCCTGGTTCTGCGGCATGTCGTTCCTGGTCGACGAGCGCGTGCTGGTGCCGCGTTCGCCCATCGGCGAACTGATCGAAAAACGCTTCGAGCCTTGGCTGGCTGCCGAACCTGCGCGCATCCTCGACCTGTGCACCGGCTCGGGCTGCATCGGCATCGTGGCCGCCGATGTGTTCCCCGATGCCGAGGTCGTGCTGGCCGACCTGTCATTCCAGGCCCTCGAAGTGGCCAACCAGAACATCGAGCGCCATGGCCTGGACGGGCGGGTGTACACGGTTCAGGGCGATGGTTTCGACGGTCTGCCGGGGCAGCGTTTTGACCTGATCCTGTCCAATCCGCCGTATGTCGATGCCGAGGACTTCGGCGACATGCCGGCCGAGTATCACCATGAACCAGAAATGGGCCTGGCCTGTGGCAACGACGGACTCGACCTGGTGCGGCGGATGCTCGCCGAAGCGGCTGATCACCTGACCGAAAAGGGCCTGATGATCGTGGAGGTGGGCAACAGCCAGGTGCATGTCGAGGCGTTGTACCCCGAGGTCGATTTCGCCTGGCTGGAGTTCGAGCGGGGCGGGCATGGCGTGTTCATGCTGACGGCCGAGCAGTGCCGCCAGCATCAGGAGTTGTTCAAGGCCAGGGCTTGAGGTGATCCCCTCGCAAGCGAGGTTCGCTCCTACGGTCACCCTGCTGTGTAGGAGCGCGCCTTGCTCGCGATGCGCCGCGCGGGCGGCGCTCGGTCTCACAGGCGCCAGAAAGCTCTAGCCAGCCCTCAGCGTGTAGCAATCCAGATCAACAACCCCGCCTGGAACACTGCAAACGCCACCAGGCAAGTGATGGTAAAGCGCAATCCGCTGTCTTCGCGACGGTACTTGGCCACCCGCTCATCACGCTCGCGCAGCTGCGCTTCCTTTTCCTGCAACTGCTGCTCGGCACTCTGCAGCATGTTCGCTGCATCGAGGATCTCGACCCGCTGCACCTTCTCGCTGTTCCAGCCCACCTTCAGCTGGCCCACCGTGGCTTCGACGGTGCGACCTTTCATGTGCTGAGGGTCGGCGTACTCCACCTCAAGGCCAGTGGCGCGCAGGAACTGGTCGCGGCGCAGGCGTGAATCTTCGTTCAGCGCATCCTTGCTGGGCAGGGTGAAGCCTTCGACCCGGTAGTGCGACCACTTGCGCTGCAGCCATTGCACCGCCTGGGACAACATGAAGCGGCCGAGGCCACGGTTGAGCGGTTCCAGTTGCAAACCGTTGCTGTCACCGATCGTCACCCGGCGCTCGGCGTGGTCCACACGCACATCCAACTGGTTCTGTTCCTTGCGCACTTTCTGCCCTGGCAGGCGGATTTCCATGCGCAGCAGGCTGTGGTCCTTGTCGTGGCGTTCGGCATAGCCGAACTGCACGAAACGCTGCGGCCGTGCACCGCTGTTGCGGTCAGTGGGCAAGGCAGCCAGGCGCAGCAACTGGAAGTGCTCGACGGCCAGGTCGGTCCAGGGCAGCGGGGCGCTTTCCGGGGCTTGCGGCTCTTCGGTCGCGTCTACGGAGGCGGGGGCATCGGTCATTACGGCAGTCCTCATCAGTGCAGCCAGGCTGGGCGCAATGGCGACGCCAGCATCCGGTTATCGGCCGATCCGCCCAGGACGTGAGCGCAATCTATGCCGATACCTTCAGGCCGACGGCAGATGATGGATGAACGTGACGACCCGCTCGCCCAGTTCGCGGGCCAGCGGCAGTTCAGGGTTGAGGTAGCTGTCGCGCTGCTCGCTCATGGCCTTGGGGCTGATGCGCAGCATGTGGTTCATGCCGTCGATCAGCACCAGTTGCGCGTCCGGTTTGGCTGCCTTCAGGCGCTCGGCGTCGGCCACGTCGACCTGCACATCGTTGCGGCCCTGGACGATCAGGGCTGGCATGGGCAGTTGAGCGAAGGCGGCGGCCGGATTCTGCCGCAGCAGCGTGATCAGGTAAGGCTGCACGCTGGGGCGGAATACCTGGCGCAGGGGGGCGGGTACATCCAGGCTGGTCTGTCCTGCCTGCAAGCGGTCGAGCAGCGCGCTGCCGCGGGCGAGTTGGGCAGGCGGCAGGCGCTTGGCCAGTTGCTCGCGCAGCACTTCGGCCAGGGGGCGACCGCTGCCGGCCAGGGTGATCACGGCGCTTGCGCCGGCCTGTTCGGCGGCCAGGCTGGCGATCAGCGCACCTTCGCTATGGCCGATCAGGATCAGTGGGCCAAAACGCGGGTCGGCCTTGAGCTTGCGGCTCCAGGCCACGACATCGGCGACGTAGCGCTCGACGCTGAGGTCGCGCTCGTCCGGTGTGGCCGGTTGGCTGGCGGCGACGCCGCGCTTGTCGTAGCGCACACTGGCGATGTGTTCGTTGGCCAACAGCAGGGCGAGGCGCTTGAGGTTGTCGACCCGTCCGGCGGCAGGGTTGTTGCCGTCACGGTCGGTAGGGCCGGAGCCGGCGATGATCAGCACCACCGGTGGCGGTGTGTCCTGTTGCGGCAGCAGCAGGCTGCCATGCAGCACGCCCTGGCCGGTGTCCAGGTCGATGGGGCGTTGCAGCACAGTAGGGGCGGCGGCCTGGGCCAGGCCGGAGCACAGCAGCAAGAACAAAGCGACCAGGCGCGACATCATGCGGTACTACATAGGGAGGTGTCGGTTGGACCCCTCATTCACGGGAAGGTTCGGCGGGTTGGCGATAGCCCCCTCACACATAGCCAATCCTCTGTATACTGCCCGCTTTCGATCACCTCAGGCAGACTCGCGGAGCGTCCATGTCCGGTAATACCTACGGCAAGCTGTTCACTGTCACCACCGCTGGCGAAAGCCATGGCCCGGCGTTGGTCGCCATTGTCGATGGATGCCCACCGGGCCTTGAGATCTCCCTGGCCGACCTGCAGCACGATCTCGATCGTCGCAAGCCTGGCACCAGCCGTCACACCACCCAGCGCCAGGAGCCCGATGAAGTCGAGATTCTCTCGGGTGTGTTCGAAGGCCGAACCACCGGTTGCTCGATCGGCTTGCTGATTCGCAACACCGACCAGAAGTCCAAGGACTACTCGGCGATCAAGGACCTGTTCCGCCCGGCCCATGCCGACTACACCTACCACCACAAGTACGGCATCCGCGACTACCGCGGCGGTGGCCGCAGCTCGGCCCGCGAAACTGCGATGCGCGTGGCTGCCGGCGCCATCGCCAAGAAGTACCTGGCCACCCAGGGCATCCGTGTGCGTGGCTACATGAGCCAGCTGGGCCCGATCGAAATTCCGTTTCAGACCTGGGACTCGGTGGAAGAGAATGCCTTCTTCAGCCCCAACCCGGCCAAGGTGCCTGAGCTGGAGGCCTACATGGACCAGCTGCGCCGCGACCAAGACTCGGTCGGTGCCAAGATCACCGTGGTCGCAGAGGGCGTGATGCCTGGCTTGGGCGAGCCGATTTTCGACCGCCTCGACGCGGAACTGGCCCATGCCCTGATGAGCATCAACGCGGTCAAGGGCGTGGAAATCGGCGCAGGCTTCGCCAGCGTTGCCCAACGGGGCACCGAGCACCGCGACGAGCTGACCCCGGAAGGTTTCCTCAGCAACAACGCTGGCGGCATCCTGGGCGGTATCTCGTCGGGTCAGCCGATCGTCGCGCACCTGGCGCTGAAGCCGACGTCGAGCATCACCACTCCTGGCCGCTCCATCGATGTGGACGGTAACCCGGTAGAGGTGGTGACCAAGGGCCGTCACGACCCGTGCGTCGGCATCCGCGCCACACCGATCGCCGAAGCGATGATGGCCATTGTGCTGATGGATCACCTGCTGCGCCACCGCGCGCAGAACGCCGACGTCAAGGTCGCCACACCGGTGCTGGGCCAGCGCTGATGCTTCAGTTGGCTCGGTGTTGATCGTACCGAACCTATCGCCGTCCAGTCGGCTCCCGCAAGCACACGGCTGTGGGGGCTGGCTTGCCAGGTATTAATGCACTACCGGCCTGCCCCCATGCCCCCGATTCCCTACTGGCGCCTGTCCAGCTTCTACCTGTTCTACTTCGCCCTGCTCGGCTCCACCGCCCCGTTCCTGGCGCTGTACTTCGACCACCTGGGTTTCTCCCCGGCGCGCATCGGCGAGCTGGTCGCCATCCCCATGCTGATGCGCTGCATCGCTCCGAACCTGTGGGGCTGGCTGGGTGACCGCAGTGGCCAGCGCCTGCTGATCGTGCGCCTGGGGGCGTTGTCGACGCTGGCGACCTTCTCGTTGATCTTCTTCGGCAAGAGCTACGCCTGGCTGGCGCTGGTCATGGCCTTGCACGCGTTCTTCTGGCACGCAGTACTGCCCCAGTTCGAAGTCATCACGTTGGCCCACCTGCATGGCCAGACCTCGCGTTACAGCCAAGTGAGGCTGTGGGGCTCGATCGGTTTCATCCTAACGGTGGTCGGGCTGGGTCGGTTGTTCGAGTGGTTGAGCCTGGATATCTACCCGGTCGCCCTGGTGACCATCATGGCCGGTATCGTCCTGGCCAGCCTGTGGGTACCCAACGCCCAGCCGGTGGAGCAGGGCGAGCGCAGCACGGCCGGGGGCTTTGTGCGCCAGTTGATGGCGCCAGGCGTGATGGCGTTCTATCTCTGCGTGGCGTTGATGCAGCTCAGCCATGGGCCTTACTACACCTTCCTGACCCTGCACCTGGAGCATCTGGGTTACAGCCGTGGGGCCATTGGCCTGCTGTGGGCGCTGGGCGTGGTCGCCGAAGTGCTGGTGTTCATGTTCATGAGCCGGATCTTTGCGCGGTTCTGCGTGCAGCGGGTGCTGCTGGCCAGTTTCCTGTTGGCGGCGTTGCGCTGGCTGCTCTTGGGCAACCTGGCGGGTGAGCCTGCAGTGCTGGTTTTCGCCCAGGTGCTGCACGCGGCCACCTTCGGCTGCTTCCACGCCGCCGCCATCGCGTTCGTGCAATCGAGCTTCGGCGCGCGCCAGCAAGGCCAGGGGCAGGCGCTGTATGCGGCGCTCTCGGGAACCGGTGGTGCGCTGGGCGCTCTCTACTCAGGCTACAGCTGGAAATTGCTGGGGCCGACCTTCACCTTTGGTATGGCCAGCGCCGCAGCCCTGGCGGCAGCCGTTATCATTGCCCTACGTTCGAAACCGACCAGGACACGTCACTGATGAGCATCCTCAGCGTTTTTCACCCGTCCAGCCCGGACCTGCCGAACAAGGTGCTGACCCACCACGATGACATCGCCGCCACCTTGGCCGAGCAGGGCGTGCGCATCGTTCATCGCCCCCATGCCCTTCGTGTGCGGCCCGGCAGTCATCCGGACGAAGTGCTGGAGGCTTGCCGCGAGCACCTCGACCAATTGATGACCGCCCATGGCTGCCAGGCCTTCGCCGTGCTCAACCGCGACGGTGCCGACCTGGCCCAGACCGATCTGCGTGACGAGCATGTGCAGGATGCCGATGAGGTGTTCGCCGTGGTGTCCGGACGTGCCCAGGTTGGCATGCGTTTGGGGGACTACGTCTATGCGGTGCTGTGCGAGAAGGGGGACGAGCTGGTGATCCCGGCAGGCGTCCGGCGTTGGATCGACCTGGGTGACAACCCGTTCTGCGTGGCATTGCGATTGTTCGCCAATGAGCAGGGGCGACAGGCGCGGTTCACTGGCGATGAGACGGCGCGGCAGTTCGCCGGGTTTGACGAGCTGTGAATCAGTGCTTCATCGCTGGCAAGCCGGCTTACCACAGGTAGGTGCAGGCTTGCCGGCGATGAGGCCCGTCAACGTTCAACGGTAGGTTGGCAGTGCGAACCGCTGTTGGCTCTGCAGCATCGAAATCACTGGCAGTTCACTGGCTTGTTCCGCCAGATCGCGACGGATGGCACTGATCGCCCAGGACAGCTGCTCAGCGCTGTGCAACTGCGCGTAGCTCAGCACGCGTCGAGTCACCTTGCCGTCGGCAGCCCGCAAGGTCAGCAGGACGCCGCCGTCGGGTCGAGGCTGGGTGGTGACCTGATAGGCCGAAAACACCGAGACGAACTTTTCCTGGATGAGGTCCATATCAACTCCTGACTGTAGGTGGCAGACGTGAGTGGATATTTGCAGTGACCGTGCCAGTCGCAGTCTTGAATAAAATCCTTTTAAATCAATAAGTTAAATCGTTTCTGTAGTGTGAATATCGTGCAGGATGCAAGGTCGTGCATTTTGCACAGTGCATTTTGCACGGTCGCCGCCATGGCGGGCGGTTAACGGTCAACCGGCGTTTGCGGCTATCCTTGGCGACTTTTCACCCGTTGCAGGCTCCCCCATGAAAAACCAGTTGCTCGAACTCATCAGCCTCATCAGCGCCGGATGCATGCGCGAGGAAGACATCGAGCGCATCGCCGACGAGGCTGCCCAAGCCTACGCCGACCCTGCCGCCTTCCTGGCCGCCAACCCGGACATCAACTACGACGACACTTTCCCCATTCCGCTCGGCGAGTGGGTGGTGCTCGGCAGCTTGCCGGATACCGTGGTGTTCCAGGCAGACACCTATCAGGACCTGTTCCAGCAAATCAGCGACTCGTTCGACAAGAGCGTGCCGTTCACCCTCAAACCCAAGCAATTGGCGCGTGCCGAACCGCTGACCGCACTCAATCGCATCCAGGTGCAGATGGGGGCGCTGAACAAGGAAGCCGGCGGCTACGTGCTGTTGAATTTCAGTCAGTTGCTCGATGATGAGTTGCAGATGGTGATGGTGGGCCAGAACGATCTGGCGCGGGTACTGGAACTGGGCGAGGCGGTTGGCATCAAGGTCGAGCCAGCGCTGGAAGCCCTGAAAGTGGCGGTGCACGTCTGACGTCATCGGCGACTGGCTGATGACAGGGCCCTCACAGGGCAGGTTCCTCCAGCCGTCCAGCACCTGTGGTGCAGACTTGTCTTGGGACAGGGGCGCACAGCGCCCCTCCTTCAGCGTCAACCCAGCGCCGTGTCCAGGAACATCATGACCCCAAAGCCACCCATCAACCCCAGGGTTGCCGCCGTCTGGTGGCCATTGCGGTGGGTTTCGGGAATCACCTCGTGGGAGACCACGAAAATCATCGCCCCTGCCGCCA
The DNA here is from genome assembly GCF_029537255.1 of Pseudomonas sp. NyZ480. NCBI lineage: Bacteria > Pseudomonadati > Pseudomonadota > Gammaproteobacteria > Pseudomonadales > Pseudomonadaceae > Pseudomonas > Pseudomonas sp. NyZ480. The sequence goes on from NZ_CP120626.1 coordinate 1,511,500, forward strand.
GCCCCATGCTGATGGGGTAGGCCAGGGCAAAGCCGGTGGAAATCCCCAGCCCGATCACCGCACCCAAGGGCTCCATCAGCCCTGAACCGATCGCCACCAGAGCCGCCTTGAAGTTCGACAACCCCGTGGCGCGCAACGCCAGGGCGACCGCCAGGCCTTCGGGAATATCCTGAATGGCGATGGCGCTGGTCAGCGGCAAGCCGATGGCCATGTCACCGTTCGCGAAGCTCACGCCAATGGCCATGCCCTCTGGCAGGTTGTGCAAGGTGATCGCCAGTACGAACAGCCACACGCGGCTGACCCGCTCGGCGTCCGGCCCGCATGGGCCAGTGCTTTCATGTTCGTGCGGGGTGAAGCGGTCCAGGCCCAGCATCAGCAGCACGCCAAGGCCCATGCCCAGCACCACGGTGAAAGCGGCAGCAGGGCCATTGCCGGTGATCTCGCGGGCTGCATCCAAGCCCGGCAGAATCAGAGAGAAGGAACTGGCCGCAAGCATCATGCCGGCGGCAAAGCCGAGCATCACATCCTGGCTGCGAGCGCTCACATCGCGCATCACCACCGCCAGCACCGCCCCCAACGCGGTAGCGCCGAAACCGGACAACCCGCCCAGCAGCGCCAGGTGCAGGTTGTTGGCATGGTCGCCATTCACCGCGTTCCATAGGCTCGCCGCCAGCAGTATCAGGATCGCCAGCAGGCTTAGCCCCAGGCCTGCGCTCAGCCAGGGCGTGTTCAGGGCTTGTTGCCGCCAGGCGTTCAACCAAGAATGCGCCGTGGCTGTCGGGGAGTGGGCTGGGGGCATGTGAACCTCGATTCAGTCGATACAGGCAGTCTAACCAGTGACCCGCGCGCCAGGCCAAGGATTCCCTTCTATCAGGGCGATAGCCTGACTATGCTCACCCCGACAGTCTTTCAACAGGAGCGTATACATGGGTTCCACATTCAACAGCCTGGTGGGCCTGATCATTCTGGCCCTGGATATCTGGGCGATTCTCAACGTGATCAAAAGTGGCCGCGAAGTCGGCGTCAAGGTCCTGTGGATCCTGCTGATCGCCTTGCTGCCGGTGGTCGGCCTGATCATCTGGGCGATCGCCGGGCCCCGGGGCAACATCCGCTTCTGATCGCCAGCCAAGGGCTGCACCGGTAGCGGGCCGGTGCAGACACCGCTGCAAATGACCCGTGACAAAATTTTCACATTGGTTTAAACACAATCCGCAGCCGCACTTGCTGCGTTGGACTATGCTCAGCACCCTCTTCGCAAACCTGCATTTCTAGGACCTCCCCATTCATGGCTAACCTGGACGCCTTGAAGCAACGAGGCGCGCAAGCGTCATTCGCGCCCACATTGAAATCTCACCTGGCCTATACGCTGCTTAGCGGGCTGGTGATCATGTTGATGCTCAGCCTGGTGCGCGTTGCGCTGTTGGCCTATAACAGCGACATGGTGGGCGATACGCCTGCTGCGACGGTCGCCGAAGGCTTCCTCAATGGCTTGCGCTTCGACCTTCGGGTGGTGGTGTACATCAGCATTCCGTTGCTGTTGGCCATCCTCAGCCCATGGGCCATGGCACGCCGTGGCGTGTTCCGCTTCTGGCTGACGATCGCCTCCAGTGTGGTGATGTTCCTCGGCCTGATGGAGATGGACTTCTACCGCGAATTCCACCAGCGCTTGAACGGCCTGGTCTTCCAGTACATCCAGGAAGACCCCAAGACCGTCCTGAGCATGCTCTGGTACGGTTTCCCGGTGGTGCGCTACCTGCTGGCCTGGCTGTTCGGCACCTGGCTGCTGAGCCTGCTGTTCAAAGGTATCGACCGTCTGACCCGCAGCAGCGCGGCCGTGACGCTCGCCAGCCCCCGCCGTGGTACGCCGTGGTACAACCGCCTGGCGGTGTTCATGGTGGTCCTGCTGGTGGCCGTGGTCGCTGCCCGTGGCACTCTGCGCCAAGGTCCGCCCATGCGCTGGGGCGATGCCTTCACCACCGATTCCAACTTCGTCAACCAGCTGGGCCTGAACGGCACCCTGACGCTGATCGACGCCGCCAAGAGCCGCTACGGTGAAGACCGCGCCAACATCTGGAAGCCGGTGCTCGAGCAGGGCATGGCCACCCAGAGCGTGCGGGAGCAGCTGCTGACCCCGCACGACACCCTGGTGGACGCCGACGAGGCGGCCATCCGCCGTGACTTCGTGCCGCCGGCCGAGCGTACCTTGCCGGTCAAGAACGTCGTGGTGATCCTCATGGAAAGCTTCGCCGGCCATTCGGTTGGCGCGCTGGGCAGCCCGAACAACATCACCCCGAACTTCGACAAGCTGGCCAAGGAGGGTCTGCTGTTCGACCGCTTCTTCTCCAACGGCACCCATACCCACCAGGGTATGTTCGCCACCATGGCCTGCTTCCCCAACCTGCCAGGCTTCGAATACCTGATGCAGACCCCGGAAGGCGGTCACAAGCTGTCGGGCCTGCCCGCGCTGCTCAGTGCTCGTGACTATGACGATGTCTACGTCTATAACGGCGACTTCGCCTGGGACAACCAGTCCGGGTTCTTCGGCAACCAGGGCATGACCACCTTCATTGGCCGTAACGACTTCGTCAATCCGGTGTTCTCCGACCCGACCTGGGGCGTGTCCGACCAGGACATGTTCGACCGTGGCGCCGAAGAGCTGGCCAAGCATGATGGCAAGAAGCCGATCTACGCACTGCTGCAGACGCTGTCCAACCACACCCCTTATGCGCTGCCGAAGGACTTGCCGGTGGAGCCGGTGACCGGCCAGGGCCGACTGGACGAGCACCTGACCGCGATGCGCTACTCCGACTGGGCCTTGGGCCAGTTCTTCGAGAAGGCGCGCAAGGAGCCGTACTTCAAGGACACCCTGTTCGTCATCGTCGGCGACCACGGTTTTGGCAACAGCCAGCAGGTGACCGAGCTCGACCTGGGGCGCTTCAACGTACCGCTGCTGTTGATCGCCCCGGGTATCCAGGAAAAGTTCGGCGCGGTCAATCACACCGTGGGTACCCAGGTCGACATCGTGCCGACCATCATGGGCCGCCTGGGTGGCCAGACCCGTCACCAGTGCTGGGGGCGCGACCTGCTCAACCTGCCTGAGGGTGACCAGGGCATGGGCATGATCAAGCCGTCGGGCAGCGAGCAGATCGTCGGCCTGGTGCAGGGTGATCGTATCCTCATCGAGTCCAAGGACATGAGCCCACGCATGTACCGCTACCAGCTGGGCCGTGAGTTCAAGGCCGAACTGATCGAAAGCCCGGACCAGCCAGACATGGTCAAGCGCCTGGAAGCCTACATCCAGACCGCGACCAAGAGCCTGATGGACAATACCGCCGGCGTCGTGCACGGCGTACCGAAGTAAGTCCCGCATCACCGGCGAGCCGTCTCCATCAGGGGTCGGCTTGCCGCTGATCGCCGCGCTGCACATCCCCCCTGACTGAACAAATCTCCCCGCCGACGGTCAAGCAATTACAGGTTGCACATCCCCTGTATTCCTTGAGGGCATTTCAATGAAAGAGTGGGAAGTCATTTTTGCCGACCAGAAAGGTGAGCCGACCTCGCTGCTACTGCACAGCGACCAATGCCCCAGTGAGGAGGACGCTGCGCGGGCCATTCGTTCGCATCTGTTCCCGGTCATGGACGAACTGGACCTCAACGACTTCCAGGATCGCACCCATTCCCCTACTGCCCGCTGGCTCAAGGAGCATAGCGGCGTGACCATCACCCGAATCTGTCCCGCCCCCTGAAGCCGCCTGGCTGGCGCGCTGCCGTGGCAGGCACTACGCTGGTGTGAGGTGCCGGCCGTTCAGCAGGTCGGCACCCCCTTGGTTCGCGTCTCGCATCAGCTCGATCTGACCGGTTCTGCCGGCAGGTGCGTAGTGCACGGAAAGTCTATCCATTGCTTTGCAGGAGGACGTTTCATGAGCAGCCAGAACGACGATATCAGCAGCAATGTCCTGCGCCAGATGAAAGCAGGCGGTTTCGACTTCACCCGCATCCATCCCATTGAGTTCTATGCCGTATTCCCCGACGAAGCCGGTGCGCGACGAGCCGCCGGACAGTTTCGCGGCGAGTCCATCAACGCCCAGGTGCGTGAGCTGGACGACGGCGTCTGGCACCTGGAACTCAGCAAGGTCATGTACGCCACTTACTGCGGCATTGGTGCATTCGAGGAAGCCTTCGAGGCCGTGATCTCGCCCTTGGGCGGAGAGCTCGAAGGGTGGGGCGTCAAACAGGAACGGCCCATCGCCTAGCGATGGGCGCGGCCTTGCCTCAGGCCCTCAGGGCTTGCGCAAGGCCATATGCCCCAAGTAAGCCAGCAACGCGTCCAGCGCCTGATCACTCAACACATTTTCGGCAAAACCCGGCATCCTGGCCTGTGGCCAGTGCCGCAGGCTTTGCGGGTCGCGAATGTACTGGCGCAGGAACGCCGGCTGGAAATACTCGGTGGGGTTGTGCGGCAGGTTCAGGTCCGGACCGAACTGCGCATCGCCAGCGCCATTGAGCCGGTGGCACGCCAGGCAGTTCTGTTGGAACAGCGCAAAACCCTCGCGTACCGGGTCATTGGCCGGTAAGCGCGGGTCGGGCAGCAGGGCTGGGAAACGCTGTTCCACGGGCGCCAGGCGGCGCAGGGTGGTGATCTGGAACGGCCATTGTTCCGGGCGAATCCCGCTCGCCTGCGGTTGGGTCCAGACCAGGTAGAACGGCCCGGCACTGGGCTTGCCGTCACCCAGCGCCGGCCAAGGGGCAGCCGGGTCCTCGACCGCCAGCCAGGCTTGTGCCGGGCCATGCTGCAGCAGTGGCCCTGCTGGCATTTCGGCGGCAAAGCCATCCAGCGCCACGGCTTGCAGATGGTCGTTGTCGCTCACCCCGTCCAGCAGTGCGGCCAGAGGCACCGCGCGGTAATGCATGGGGCGCTTGTACGAGACATCCTGCTCGATGCTGATGTCTTGCGCCTTGGGGTGGTCGAGCAGGTCGCGGCTGCTTAACTGACGCGGCGTATCGCCCAGTTCAAGGTGCAGTTGCGCCGCCTTGAGGGGCAGGCTGAGAAGGAGGGCTAGCAGAGCAAGGCAGACGCGCATGGGAGGTCTCCAACCATCAAGGTTGGCAGGTTACCTGTGCATTGCCTGAAAAGGCCACAGCCACCATCATCCGAACAAGCGGGTAAGGTTCGGGAGAATCAGCAGCAAAGTCGTGGCGAAGAGAATGAGCCCAGCTTGGCGAATTTTCGATTGTCTGAACATGGCTGACCGCCTTCTTGTTGTTATTCCTGAATACCCGTTGGCTTCCTTGTCGCGCTTCGGGTCGATCACAGTGGCGCGCCTGGCGCCCACTCTGTTTGCCTCTTGTTACTGCATATACAACCAAAGGTAGGGGTTACGTCATCCATACCAGAGAACCCTTTGTTCTAAAAGATGAGCAAATTGCTGAAATACGGTTATGAGGCCAAAGGCCAGCTTGCTGGCATCCTCTGGCTAGACCGCTGCGTACCCGGGACCAGGACGCCGACGAAATGTGACCGTTCGTCAGTGCAGCCTACTTGCTTGTACGTGCCTTTCGCGTCAGTCTCTACAGCAGATTCCCACCCATGTCGTTCAGGACTATCCCTATGTCGTTACGCATCTGCATCCTTGAAACCGATGTCCTGCGACCTGAGCTGGTCGCGCAGTACCAGGGCTACGGAAGGATGTTCGAGCAGCTGTTCTCGCGTCAGCCCATTGCCGCCGAATTCGACGTGTACAACGTCATGAACGGTGACTACCCACCCGATGGCGATAAGTTCGATGCCTACCTGGTCACAGGCAGCAAGGCTGACTCGTTCGGTGATGACCCCTGGATCCAGACCCTCAAGGCCTACCTGCTCAAGCTTTATGAGCGTGGCGAGAAGCTTCTGGGCGTGTGCTTCGGCCACCAGCTCCTGGCGTTGACCCTCGGTGGCAAGGCCGAACGTGCCGACAAGGGTTGGGGGGTGGGCATCCACCGTTATTCGCTGGCAGCCCATGCGCCATGGATGGACCCGGAAGTGTCAGAACTGACCCTGCTGATCAGCCACCAGGACCAGGTGACCGAGTTGCCCGAAGGCGCCACGGTGATCGCCTCCAGCGATTTCTGCCCGAATGCTGCCTATCACATTCGTGACCAGGTGCTGTGCTTCCAGGGCCACCCAGAGTTCGTTCACGACTACTCCCGGGCACTGCTCGACGCGCGCAAGGACTTCCTGGGGCATGAGGTGTACCAGAAGGCCGTTGCCAGCCTGGCCTCGGAGCACCAGGGAGACCTGGTCGGGGAATGGATGATGCGCTTCGTTGGGCAGACGGCGAAGGCCGGCGATAACGCCGCGTGATCGCCAGCCAGCCGGGTCCTGAGGTAGGAGCCGGCTGGCCGTCGACGGGGCTGCGCGACAGCCTCTACAACCACCCCGACCGCTTGAAACTGGCATACAGCGCCGTACACCCCACGCCAATCAACCCCAGCACGCCAAAGTAGCCATAGTGCCAGCCCAGTTCCGGCATGTTCTGGAAGTTCATCCCGTAGATGCCGGCAATCGCCGTGGGGAAGGCGAGAATCGCCGCCCAGGCGGCGAACTTGCGCTGCACGATGCTCTGCCGTGACGACTCCAGCAGCATGCCGATCTCGATGGTCTGGCTGGCGATGTCACGAATGCCGGCCAAATCCTCCATCTGCCGGGTGACATGGATCTGCACGTCGCGAAAGTACGGGCGCATGTTCTTGTCGATGAACGGGAAACTCAGGCGCTGCAGTTCCTCGCTCACTTCCACCATCGGTGCCACGTAGCGGCGCAGGCGCAGGATGTCGCGGCGCAGGCTGTGCAGGCGCTGGATGTCTTCTTCCTTCAGCGAGCCGCTGAGCACGCTTTGCTCCAGCTCCTCGATTTCGCCATGAATGGCTTCGCTGACGGGCTGGTAGTTCTCGGTGACGAAGTCGAGCAGCGCGTACAGCACGAAGTCTTCGCCATGTTCCAGCAGCAGGGGGCGCGCCTCGCAGCGTTGACGCACCAGGGCGTAGGATTTCGAGTGGCCGTTACGGCACGTGATGATGTACCCGTTGCCAGCGAAGATATGGGTTTCGATGAATTCCAGCTTGCCTTCATGTCGGACGGGGGAGTAGGTGACGATGAACAGGGCGTCGCCGAAGGTTTCCAGCTTGGGGCGGCTGTGCTTTTCCAGGGCATCTTCGATAGCCAGTTCGTGCAGGTTGAACTGGCACTGCAGGTTGGCCAGCTCCTCGGCGTTGGGCTCTTCCAGGCCGATCCAGACGAAGTGCCCTGGCTTGCGTGCCCACTCGCTGCCTTCGTCGATGCTGATGTTGGTGACTTTTCTGCCGGCGCTGTACACCGCCGATGCCACGACTCGCCCCATGGTTGTCCGCTTTTGTCGGTTGAACACGTCCTACAGCTTGGGCCGTGAAGGGCGCGAGAGCAACCTGTCGGTTAGGCGAAGTCAGGCATGGGGCAGTTCGTTTTCCATGTGGTCGATGCACTGCTGCATTTGCGTGCGGCAGTGTTCGATCAGGGCCGGCAGGTCTTGCTGGGTCATGCCGGTGGTGGCGATGGGTGGCAGCGACCGCACGATCACCGTGCGCTGGCGCCAGCTGTTGAGACTCAGGCGTCGGGCGTAGCGGCTGACGCACACCGGCACGATTGGCACACCGGCTTCGACGGCCATGTGAAAGGCGCCTTTCTTGAACGCCAGCAGCTTCGCTTCGGGGTTGCGCGTGCCCTCCGGGAAAATCCAGATCGAGGTGTCGTTGCGCAGGGTACGGGTGGTCTGCTGCATGGCTTTGCGCGCCTGGTAGGCGTTCTGGCGGTCGACCAGCACGTTGCCGCCAAGCCAGAACAACTGGCCGAACAGCGGAATCCAGCCCAGGCTTTTCTTGCCGATGGCCACGGTCCGCTGCGGTACCACATGGCCAAGGATGAACAGGTCGAAGTTGGACTGGTGGTTGGCGACGATCACGCAACCGGGGGGCTGGTCCCACAGCGGGCCCACTTCGGACTTGACCTTGATGCGCATCATCCAGGTGGCCGGCAGGCTGTACAGTCGGGCAAAGATACGGCTGTTGTCGGGGTTGAAAGGGCGGCACAGGCCAATGACCAGGCCGACGGCACCCACCAGCAGAAAGTGCAGCCCCAGCAGGAGCATGCGAAGGGAATAAAGCATGGTACGACTCACACCAGACAGTCGCGGCGCAGTGTACGGCTGTGCACTGTTTGGGGCAAACCTTGGGTGAGCGCCTGTGAAGGTCTCATTGTCGTGGGAGCAGCCTTGCGTCGCGACAGGGCGCTCCCACAGGGGCGGCATCCTTGGTGGGGCTCAACCCATAGGGTTCTGGTCCGCCAGGATTGCTTCATCCAGGGCATCCAACAGCCCTTTGCGCACTTTCAGCTTGGTGTTCTTGTGGGCCAGCATGTTGAGTTTCTTCAGCTCACGCGCCGCCGCCAGGGCGGCTTCCTGCAGCTGCTCGGCAGGCACTACCTTGTCGAGGAAGCCAGCGTCCACGGCCGCCTGCGGGGTGAATACCTCGGCATTGTTGACCGCACGCTGGAACGCGGCGCGGCTCAACCGGTCCCGTGCCAGCTCGATGCCGGCATGGTGCATGGTCATGCCGATCTGCACTTCGTTCAGGCAAATCTTGTAAGGCCCTTCGACGCCGATGCGGTAGTCGGCCGACAGCAACAGGAAGGCACCCTTGGCCACGGCATTGCCCGGGCAGGCGACGATGATCGGGAACGGGTGCGAGAGCAAACGGCGGGTCAGGGTCGAGCCTGCGGTCACCAGGCCGATGGCTTCCTTGGGGCCCGCGGTCATCACCTTGAGGTCGTAGCCCCCGGAAAGAATGCCCGGCTGGCCGGTGATGATCACCACTGCTCGTTCCTGTGCTGCGCGATCCAGGGCTGCGTTGAAGGCCACGATGACATCCGGCGAGATGGCGTTGACCTTGCCGTTGTTCAGGGTCAGGGTGACGATGCCGTCTTCGGCGTGGTAGGTAATCAGCTCGCTCATGGCAGAGTCCTTTGGGTAACGTGGCAACGACGTTACCCAGCACCGCCAGCCAGGTAAAGCAGTAAGGCTGACCAGTCAGTCAGCGTTTGCGCGCCATGCCTTGCCGTGTCGGGGGAGGGCGTCAGGAGAGGGTAAAAGCGCAAGCGAGATTGGCAGCATTGCCCTGCCAAGCGAGGTTTTTCGGAGAATTTGCTTAAGCGCATGAAAATTCTGAAAAAAATGCTTGCCAAAGGAAAAGCCTTCTACTAAATTAGCGCGCCTCGACAGGCTGAATAGCTTGAAGAGAAAACGGTGAAGTGTCCGAGTGGTCGAAGGAGCACGCCTGGAAAGTGTGTATACGAGAAATCGTATCAAGGGTTCAAATCCCTTCTTCACCGCCACATTCTGCGAAAAGCCCCCGAACTGAAAGGTTCGGGGGCTTTTTGTTTTGGGGCTCACAGGGGTTCATCGGGAGATCTTTTCGGCTGTGAGATCGAGCGCCGCCCGCGCGGCGCATCGCGAGCAAGGCTCGCTCCTACGTTTTTTTCGGGCCACTGAGTCCTGCGGGATTTGCGCGCGACCGTTTTGGGTGACCGGCGCGTAGGAGCGAGCCTTGCTCGCGATAGCGGCATCACCGCAATACTCAGTCGTTAGAGGCCGGATGCCGATGGCGACGCCAACTGTCATCGATCTTCGACCAGGTCTTGCCGTCGGTGATGGCCATCAACTTGCGACCATCCTTGAAGGTGGCGAGGAAGGTCGCTTCCTCTTCCTTGCCGCCGAGCCACAGCCCGGCCAGCAAGCCGACCGGGCCTGCCACCAAGGCACCCGCCACGCCCCAGCCGATCGCGGTACCCAGGCTGCGGCTGGACTCAAGGCTGGCGAGCCTGAGGTCGGTGATTCGTGTGAGAGAAATCCGCTCGCCGGGCGAGGGGCTGCGGGGGGTCTTGAGAGTGAGCGCTCCATTGCGGTACTCGCCTTCACCTTGCAAGAAATCGCCGGATTGAACCGTGAGCCTTGTCATTGAGTCGTCCTGTCGGGAAAGGGTCTTGACCAACACCTACTGAGCCCCTCCTTGGCCGGCAAGTCAACGATCGGGCGACGGAGGGTCGTGGCGGTTGGTCGCGGTCCTGCCGGCAGGCGTGGCTCAGGTAAGTTGTAGCGCACGCTTGCGTTTGCGCTCGGCCATTGCCCAGACCAACAGTGCCAGCGCCCCAATGGCAAGGCCGGCCGTGACGATGCCCATCCAGCCGTGGTGCTGGAACAATTGCGTTCCCAGCAGCGAGCCCAAAGCGCCGCCAATGAAGTAGCACGTGATGTACCCGGCATTGAGCCGTGTGCGGGCTTCTGGACGAAGGGCAATCACCGCGTTCTGGTTGCTCACATGCACCAGCTGCACCGCCAGGTCGAGTACCAGCACGCCCAGTAGCAGCGCCAGCAGGGACTGCTCGGCAAAGCCCAGAGGCACCCACGACAGCATCAGCGCGACCAGGCCGACGGTGGTGCCCAGTGAGCCCTTGCCGCGGTCGGCCAAACGACCTGCCCAGTTCGCCGACAGCGCTCCCGCCGCGCCAGCCAGGCCGAACAGCCCGATCACGGCATCCGAATAGTGGTAGGGCTCACTGGCCAGGAGGAAGGCCAGTGGCGTCCAGAACAGCGCGAACAGGCTGAATGCCAGCAGGCCAAGCAAAGAACGCAGGCGCAGCACCGGTTCTTGCACGAACAGGCGGAACACCGAACCGATCAGTGCCGGGTACTTCAGCCCGGCATGGCTGTTGTGCTGCGGCAAACTGCGATAGAGGGCGATGGCGGATACCGCCATGAGGACGGCCGCGAGCACGTAGATACTGCGCCACCCGCCGAGTTCTGCCATGAAGCCTGCAGCCGTGCGGGCCAGCAGAATACCCAGCAACAGGCCGCTCATCAGCGTACCCACTGCACGGCCCCGCTGGTCTGGCGCGCTCAGGGCCGCGGCCATGGGCACCAGAATCTGCGCCACCACCGAGAACAGCCCGGTCAGTGCCGTGCCCAGCAGCAACCAGGGCAGGCTCGGCGCGCAAGCGCTGATTACCAGGCCCAAGGTCGAGATGGCCGTCATCACCACGATCAGTCGGCGCTGTTCGAACAGGTCGCCCAGCGGTGCCAGCAGCAGCAGGCCCGCGCCATAACTGAGCTGGGCGGCAATGACGATGCTACCGGCACTGGCGGTGCTCAGGCCGAACTGTTCGGCGATGCTGTGCAGCAGTGGCTGGGCGTAGTAGTTGCTGGCCACGGCCAGGCCAGTGGCGGTGGCCATCAGCAGGATGAGGGCGCGACTGAGGGTAGGGGTGTTCATGAGCATCTCGTTGCGGGCAGAAATCAGTGGGCGTCAGTATCGGGAAGTCTTGAGAATGACACCAATGTATAGTTTTCAGCTTGTCCATCTAAAAAGCAGATTGATTCGATGAACCTCAAGCAGCTTGAGTACGCCCTGGCCGTCGCCGACACCGGCAGTTTCACCCGTGCCGCCGAGCGCTGCCACGTGGTGCAATCGGCGCTCAGTCATCAGGTTGCACGCCTGGAGGCGCAGTTGGGCGTGAGCCTGTTCGAGCGCAGTTCGCGGCGGGTGCGCCTGACCCACGCAGGCGAAGCATTCGTTCTCAGTGCGCGTCCGGCCGTGCAAGCTGCCCGACGGATTGCCGATGACGTCGCGGCGGCCTGTGGCCAGGTGAGGGGGCGTCTGTCGATTGGCGAGATCAGTTCGCTCACGGCGTTGGACCTGGTTGATCTGCTGGCGGTGTTCCACAGGCGCCATCCGGATGTGGACGTACGCTGGTTGACCGCCAAGAGCGAGCTGCTGGTGGCCGATGTGTGCGAGCGGCGCCTGGACGTTGGGTTCATCGGTCTGTGGCAGGGCGAGGAGCCGCAAGGGGTGCGCCACCGTCTGTTGGCACGGGAGGAGTTGGTGGCGTTGTTGCCACCCACGCACATCCTGGCTGGCCGTGGTCAACTGGCGCTGGCTGACCTGGCGAACGAGGTCTTGGTGGACTTCCCCGAAGGCACGGGGGCGCGGCGCCAGACCGACGAGGCGTTCCTGGCGGTGGGCGTGCAGCGGCGGGTGCAGTTCGAGATCGGCCATATTCGTCTGGTCGAGAAGTTCGTGCAGCGCGGTATGGCCGTGGGGCTGGTGCCGGAGCGACTGGCCGAAGGCATGCCGGGTGTGGCGGTGGCGCGCCTGGGAGATGCGCCGGTGCGTCATTTGTACGCGGTGTGGTCGCAGAGCCCGACGCCGGCGGCGCGGGCGTTTCTCGAAGTCATGGAGCAGCACCTGCTGGCGGATCGGGCCTGATCGCTGGCTAGCCAGCTCCCACGGTGGGCTATCTGTAGGAGCCGGCTTGCCGGTGATAAAGCCCCAGCCGAATCTCAGGCCGCAAACCCACCATCTGCCGTCAGGCTGGCCCCGGTGATGTAGCCAGCCTCCGGTCCTGCCAGGTAGGCGACGAAGCTGGCGATTTCATCCGCCTGCCCGTAACGCCCGATGGCCATCAATGGAATGAGGCTTTCCGCAAACTCCCCGCTGGCCGGGTTCATGTCGGTGTCCACCGGGCCAGGTTGCACGTTGTTCACCGTGATGCCCCTTGGCCCCAGGTCGCGAGCCATGCCGCGGGTCAGGCCGACCAGGGCGGATTTGCTCATGGCATAGGGGGCGCCACCGGCGAAGGGCATGCGTTCGGCGTTGGTACTGCCGATGGTGATGATCCGCCCACCTTCGCTCATGTAGCGTGCTGCCGCCTGGCTGGCGACGAACACGCTGCGCACGTTGACTGCCAGCATGCGGTCGAATTCGGCGAGGTCGAACTCGGTGATTGGCGCCACCGCCAGCACGCCGGCGTTATTGACCAGGATATCGAGGCGGCCGAGCTGTTTTACCGTGTCATCCACAGCCATTTGCACGGCGGCTGCATCGGCACTGTCGGCGCGCAGCGCCAGTGCCTGGCCGCCTTGCGCGTTGATTTCCCGGGCCAGCTCTTCGGCGGGGCCGGCGGAGCTGACATAGGTGAAGGCGACCTTGGCGCCCTCACGGGCCAGACGCCGCACGATCGCTGCGCCGATACCGCGCGAGCCGCCCTGGACCAGGGCGACCTTGCCTTCGAGTGTGAGTTGCTTGGACATAGTGATCTCCAGTGGAAAGCCAGGCCGTATGCCGTGGATGGACGCAGTATCAGTCGTCGATTAGGTGCTGATAAGATGGCAATCACTATCAGCTGAGTAAACATTTGGTTGCCAATCATGGCCATGGAATCGTTCAGCGCCATCGAGTGTTTTATCCGTAGCGCCGAGGTGGGTAGCTTCGCCGAGGCGGCCCGCCGGCTGAGCCTCACGCCTGCCGCAGTGGGCAAGCATGTCGCCCAGTTGGAGGCGCGCCTGGGTGTGCGTCTGTTCCAGCGTAGTACGCGCAAGCTGACCCTGACCGAAGCCGGCCAGCGCTTTCTGGGCGAGGTCAGCGACAGTTTTCGCACCATCCAGCACGCCATAGCCAACCTGGCCAGTGCCGAGGGCCAGCCTGCCGGGCTGCTGAGGGTGAGCATGGGCACGGTGTTCGGGCGCTTGTACGTGGTGCCGCTGTTGGGCGAATTTCTGCGGCAATACCCAGCGATCACACCGGACTGGCATTTCGATAACCGTCAGGTCGACCTGATCGGCCAGGGTTTCGATGCGGCCATTGGTGGCGGCTTCGATCTGCCCCTGGGCGTGGTGGCGCGCAAGCTCACCCCGGCCCATCGGGTTCTGGTGGCGGCACCTGAGTACCTGCTGCGCCATGCGCCGATAGACGGTCCGCCGTCATTGCAGCGTCACGATGGCATTTTCATCCGTTCGCCGCAGACCGGTCGGGTGCGTTCCTGGCCGTTGACCAGCCGTTGGCAAGACCAGCAGCCGTTGCTGATGCGACAGGCCATGACCATGAGCGACTCAGATGCCGCTTGCGCCGTGGCGCAGCAGGGGCTGGGGGTTGCCCTGGTCAGCCTGCCGTTCGCCGTGCCCTACCTGGAGGCCGGAAGGCTGCAGCGGGTGCTGCCGGATTGGTACGTGGACGACGGGCACATCTGCCTGTACTACGCCGGGCACAAATTGCTGCCGGGCAAAACGCGGGCGTTCATCGATTTCGTGGCGCAGCAGTTCGCCGCGCAGGGGTTGGCGACGCGGTTCGATGCCTTGCAGGCGACGTGAAGGAATCGCTGCTTGCCGGCGGTAAAGTACTGTCAGTCGACCTCGACGATAAACAGCGCCTGGTTGCCCAGGATGATTTCATCCTCGACCCGCTTGCCAACCAGTTGCTGGCCCAAAGGCGACCGAGGGGTAATGACGGTTACCCGTTCATCCCCCTCGCCGATCTTCAGCCCGGCGGCTTCCGGCCCGAGGAACAGCACCCGACGTGCGCCATCTTCATCCTCCAGCGTCACCAGGTTGCTCACCTGTACCCCGCGCGACGGGTCGTAGTCGCGCAGCACCAACTGCTGGTAGGTCAGCAATGCCTGACGAATCTCGGCCGTGCGCCGGGCCTGGCCGGTGGCCAGGTACGAGGCCTCGAGGCCCAGGGTGTCGTACTTGTTCTCGGCGATATTCTCTTCAGCCGTGGCGGTTTCGTAGGCGCTTTGGGCAGCGCGACGCAACACGTCCATGTCGTGTTCCAGGGTGGCGACGATCTGGGCAAGGAGGGCGGCTTTGTTCATGGTCAGTAGCAGAACTCCAGGACATTGGCCTGGCTCTTGTCGGTTGGCGCGGTGCGGTTCTGTTGCAGCCAGAACTGGCACTTGGGGCTGTTGAGATTGCGTGGGTTGCCTTGGGCAGCTTCGGCGGCCTGTTGCATTTCCTGCTTTTGCAGGATGTCTTTGTAGCGTTCGAACATCTCGCTTTGCGCATCGGCTGGTTGCACAGGTGGTGCAGCGGGGTGCGCGTAGGTGGGGGCGACGGCCTGGGCCACCGGCTGTACCTGGTCGGGCCAATACTGCAAGGCCAGCCATAGGCTCAGGGCGATGGCCACGGCGCCCAGCCACAGGCCGAAAGCCACGCACAGGATCAGTTGCAGTGGCTTCAGGGTGATTTTCAGTTCACGGTGGCGGGGCATGGTGGCCTCCTGGCAAGGCGGGACGAGCGGGTATTGTCGCATGGCACCGAGGGTTTTTTCAGCGTCGGTGCTTTTGTCGGGGACAATTTATGCGCAGAATCCGCTGCTTTTCCGTACGACGAGGGTAGGGCACATGAAGGCCACCTGGGACATTTTCTGCACCGTCGTCGACAACTATGGCGACATCGGCGTGACCTGGCGCCTGGCCCGGCAACTGGTGGCCGAGCACGGCCTGGCGGTGCGCCTGTGGGTGGATGACCTGCAGGCCTTCGTGCGCCTGTGCCCTGGCGCCGACCCTGCGGCCGACCAGCAGTGGCAGCAAGGCGTCGACGTGCGCCGCTGGCCGACCGACTGGCGGCCAGTGAACGCCCCTGAGGTCGTGATCGGCGCCTTTGGCTGCCGCTTGCCGCCGGCCTACATCGACGGGTTGAGGCCCACTTCGACGTTATGGCTGAACCTGGAATACCTCAGCGCCGAGGACTGGGTGGAAGGTTGCCATGGCTTGCCTTCGCCGCAGCCCAGCGGCCTGCGCACGGTGTTTTTCTTTCCCGGTTTCAGCGACAAGACCGGCGGCTTGCTGCGCGAAGCCTCCTTGCTTGTGCAACGAGAGGCCTTCGAGGCCAGCCCCGGGCTACGCGAGGCGTTCCTTAACCGGCTGGGAGTGCACCCCCAGGCCGATGCCCGCTTGGTTTCGCTGTTCGCCTACGAGAACTCGCAGCTGAGTGGTTGGCTCGATGCCATGGCCGAGGCAGAGCGGCCCACCCACTTGCTGGTGCCGGAGGGGCGTATCCTGGGTGACCTGCAAGGTTGGCTGGGGGAGGCATCGTTGGCCCCGGGCGACCTGCGCCGCAAAGGCGCGTTGACAGTGCAGGTGCTGCCTTTCGTCAGCCAGGACGACTACGACCGCGTGCTCTGGTGCTGTGACTTCAATGCCGTGCGGGGCGAAGACTCCTTCGTCCGCGCCCAGTGGGCAGGGCGGCCGCTGCTGTGGCACATCTATGTGCAGGACGAGAACGCTCACTGGGAAAAACTTGAAGCGTTCTTGGCGATTTATCGACATGGGTTGTCGGAAGAAGCCGGTGAAGCACTGGTCGAGCTCTGGCGTGCCTGGAACATGCATCGCGACATGGGCGCCCCGTGGCGCGGGGTGCTGGCCCACTGGGACGAGCTGCAGGCGCATGCCCGCCATTGGTGCACCAAACAGGCCGCTCAGCCGGACCTTGCCATGACGCTGGTACAGTTTTACCGAAATTGGCTATGATACGCGGCCTCGATTTTTATAAATCCATCCAGATTCGGATACTTTGTAATGAAAACTGGTAAAGAACTGAAACCCGGTACCGTACTGCGGATCGACAACGACCCGTGGCTGGTACAGAAAGCCGAATTCACCAAGTCCGGTCGCAACAGCGCGATCATGAAGACCAAGCTGAAGAACCTGCTGACCGGCTACAAGACTGAAACCGTCTACTTCGCCGACGACAAGCTGGACGACGTGATCCTCGATCGCAAGGAAGTGACTCTGTCGTTCATCAGCGGTGACGCCTACACCTTCATGGACACCACCGACTACACCATGTACGAACTGAACGCCGAAGACATCGACGCCGTTCTGCCGTACATCGAAGAAGGCATGCAGGACATCTGCGCCCTGACCATGTACGAAGAGAAAGTGGTATCGGTTGAACTGCCGACCACCATCAGCCGTCAGGTCGTCTACACCGAGAACGCTGCTCGCGGCGACACCTCGGGCAAGGTCATGAAGCCTGCCAAGCTGGCCAACGGTACCGAAGTACAGGTTGCCGACTTCATCGAAATCGACGAGTGGATCGATATCGATACCCGCGACGGCAGCTTCAAGGGCCGTTCCAAGAAGTAAGACTTCTTGCGATACGCAGAAAACCCGGCCTAGGCCGGGTTTTTTTTGCTTGCGAGAATCTCGCCCGCTGGCGGATCTTCGCTTTTGCAGGGACCGCGCAAGCCTCTGTTGTGTCAGAGGCTGCGCGCATCCATCACACCGTCACATGCAGCCGCACATCCACGTTACCGCGAGTGGCGTTGGAATACGGGCAAACCTTGTGCGCCTTCTCGACCAAACCTTCGGCATCGGCCTGCGCCAGACCTGGCAGGTTGATGTGCAGGTCGATGTCCAGGCCAAAGCCACCTGGGATCTGGCCGATGCCCACGTTCGCGGTGATCGAGGCATCGGCTGGCAGGGCTTTCTTCTCCTGACCTGCGACGAATTTCAGGGCGCCGATGAAGCAGGCCGAATAACCGGCAGCGAACAGTTGCTCGGGGTTGGTGCCGTCACCGCCCGCGCCGCCCAGCTCCTTCGGGGTGCTCAGCTTGACTTCCAGCTTGCCGTCGCTGGAGCGGGATTTACCGTCGCGCCCGCCAGTGGAGGTGGCTTCGGCGATGTACAGCGGAGTGACCTTTTGCATGTTGAGCCTCGCTTGAGTGATGTGCGCCGGGGCGCTGAGTGGGTACGGGATTTAATTTAGCGCGCAATTAGTTAGTGCGCAAGATAAATCTTTGACCATTCATCCGAACGGCCACCTCAGAGCATAGTCCTCAGAGGTTCTTCTGCAGGTTGTCGCGTAGTTCCAGCAGTTCGGCTTGCAGCTGCTGCAAGCGTTCCAGGCTATGACCGCTGGCCTTGAGGATGCACTGGGGCACGCTGCGCGCTTGCTGGTGGAGGGCACGGCCCTTGTCGGTCAGTTGCACCAGGACGACGCGTTCGTCTTCGCGACTGCGGGTGCGCTTGAGCAAACCTTCGCTTTCCAGGCGTTTGAGCAGGGGGGTAAGCGAGCCGGGGTCGGTGAGCAGGCGTTGGCTGATTTCGCCCACGGTCAGGCCGTCCTGCTCCCAGAGCACGAGCATGGCCAGGTACTGCGGGTAGGTCAGCCCCAACGCCTGCAGCAGCGGCTTGTAGACCTTGGTCATCAGCAACGAGGTGGAGTGCAGGGCGAAGCAGACCTGGTTATCCAACAGCAGCTCGTCACAGGGGGCTTTGGGGTCGGCGTTCATGCAGATCCTTGAAATTGATCAATGTGAAAATCTAGCACGCTGATGATTGGCGCGCTCATTACCAGCGCAATTCGCTTCGCAAGGCCAAGTCCCAAGGTGGAACCGGGCTGAAGCGGCTCTTGAGAAATTCGAGCAGTAAACGGCTGCGAGAGTTCGTTTCATGTTCAAGGCGCAGTGCGTAGATGCCGCTGGACTCAGGCTCGGGCAGGCCGCCTTCGCAGAACAGCGGTATCAGTTCACCGCGCAGCAGGTAGTCGCTGATCAGCCAGGTGGGCAGGTGCGCGACACCCAAGCCTGCCAGTGCGCCGAACAGCAGCGTTTCGGCGTTGTTGGCGGCCATGCGCATGCGCTGCGGGCGATACAGGCGGGTTTGTCCCGCGACCGTGAAGCGCCAGGCGAACGGCGGCGCGAGCCCGTCCCAGTCCAGGCCGTCGTGGTCAGGTAGCTCGCTGGGGCAAGCCGGTACGCCACGGTTGGCCAGGTAGGCGGGGCTGGCGCAGGCGATACGCACCATGTAGGCCAGCGGTGTGGCGACCAGTCGGGTGTCGGCCAGGGGACCGGCGCGCAGCACCAAATCCACCTCGCCCAAGTGGCTGCCATGCAGGTCGACGAAACTGTCGATCAGGCGCAGTTGTACATCCAGGCCAGGGTAGGCCACCAGGAAATCGGCGATGGCCGGCGCCAGGTGACGACGGCCGAATGCCGCCGGGGCGTCGATGCGAATCAAGCCTTCCGGGGCATTGCTCAACGACACTGCCTCGGCACGGGCCAGGCGCAGCTCTTCGATGATGCGCCGGGCGCGCTCGGCGAAGGCATTGCCAGCGGGGGTGGCACGCACGGCATGGGTGCTGCGCACGAACAGTCGGCTACCGACGGCCGCTTCCAGGTTGTCGATGCGCCGCGCCACCGCCGAGGGCGTCAGCGGGTGACGGCGGGCGGCGGCCGAGAAGCTGCTGGTTTCCAGCACATCGAGAAACAGGCTCAGTTGTTCGGTCAGGGTGTCGGGGCTCATGGCGACTCTGCTTTGCGAAACACGCATAGCCATTGTGCGTTGCTGTGCGTTTCCCCGCCAGCCCTGACTGGGTAGCATGCTTGAATTCCAAATACAGGCGGATGAGGCCCTGATGATCGAGTGGTTGATGTATGTCGCGCTGGGCGCAGCCCTGGGTACCCTGGGTGGGCTGTTCGGCATTGGTGGAGGGTTGATCGCGATCCCGGCGTTGGGTGTGTTGTTCGGCCTCGATCAGCAATTGGCGCAGGGCACCGCGCTGGTGATGGTGGTCCCTAACGTGTTGCTGGCGCTGTGGCGTTATCACCAGCGCAATCGCATCGAGCTGCGCCATGCACTGCCGCTGTCACTGTGCAGCCTGCTGTTCGCCTGGTTAGGGTCGATCTGGGCAGTGGGGATCGACGCGCAGTCGATGCGCCTGGGCTTCGTCGGCTTTCTGGTGGCCCTGGCCATCTGGAACGTGGCGCGGATGTTCCTCAAGGTGGCGCCACCCTCCGCCGAGCTGCGCTACCCCTGGCCGTGGCTGGGTGTGCTGGGCAGCTTCTCGGGCGCCATGGGGGGATTGTTCGGGGTAGGCGGGGCCGTGGTCGCAACGCCGATCCTCACCAGTGTATTCGGTACCACCCAGGTGGTAGCCCAAGGGCTGTCCCTGGCCTTGGCGGCGCCGAGCACGGCGGTGACCTTGCTGACCTACGGTGTGCACCACAGCGTGAGCTGGAGCGTGGGCATCCCACTGGCGGTGGGGGGCTTGCTCAGCATCAGTTGGGGTGTGCGGCTGGCCCATGCACTGCCCGAGAAAGTGCTACGGGCGTTGTTCTGCGTGTTTCTGGTGGTGTGCGCGGCGATGCTTGGGTTCGAGCTATAGCCGACAGTGGTGGCCCGCGGTCATTTGAACCCTTCCACGATGTAGTCGGCCATGCAGTCGGTAATCGGTGACTGGCTCTGCGAATTGCGCAGCAGCATCACATTGGCCAGCGGCAACTGCGGCAAACCGCTCTGTTCGCCAAGAATGCGCACATTACCGCCAATCAGGCTCTGCAGCTGCGCTGTCACCGCCAACCCAGCGGTGACGATGGCGAAGATCGCCGCCAGGCTGGGGCTTGTGTAGGCAATGCGGTAGTCGATGCCCTGGGCCTCCAGGGCATTGCAGGTCC
This sequence comes from Pseudomonas sp. NyZ480, assembly GCF_029537255.1. Lineage (NCBI taxonomy): Bacteria > Pseudomonadati > Pseudomonadota > Gammaproteobacteria > Pseudomonadales > Pseudomonadaceae > Pseudomonas > Pseudomonas sp. NyZ480. The sequence continues at coordinate 1,531,798 of NZ_CP120626.1, forward strand.
AGGCGCGGCAGAAGCAATCGGTGTTGAACAACGCCAATGGCACGGGCCGCTGCTCGTGTGGGCAGAAGCCTTCGGCAGCGGCCCAGACCAGCCGCTCCTGGCGCAGCAGCTGGCCGACTTCGTTACCCGGCTCGCGGGTGACGATGGTCAGGTCCAGGTCCTGGCGCAGCATCAGTTGCTTGGACGAGTCGCAGTGCACTTCCACCTGCACCAGCGGGTAAGCCTGGGCGAAACTCGACAGGATCGTCGGCAGAAAACGCATCGCATAATCGTCCGGCGTGCCGATACGCACCACGCCGACCATGTGTGGCATGCGCAGGGTATTGAACACCTCGCCGTGCAGCTTGAGGATGCGCCGGGCATAACCCAGCAACACTTGCCCTTCGGCGGTCAGGCGCACCTGGCGGCCGTCGCGCTCGAAAAGCTGGCGTTGGAGGATGTCTTCTTCCAGGCGCTTCATCTGCATGCTGACTGCCGACTGCGTGCGGTTGACCACCTCGCCGGCGCGGGTGAAGCCGCCTTGTTCGGCAATGGCGACGAAGGTGCGCAGCACATCGGCATCGAGACTCTGATAGTGGGACATTGCATCAATCTCCGAGATGCATGGCATCAGAAACATTCGTTGGATTGATCTTAAGCCTGGGATGAGACTGGAGCCATCAACACGGAGGGCCTCACGATGAAAGGTCATGTCAGCAGCATCGAGCACACCACCTTTTCCCTGAACCACCTGTGGCATGTGGCGATCGAGCGTTTGGCGCGCTGGCTGCAGTTGTATCGCCAGCGTCAGGAGTTGGCTCGCCTCAGTGACGCGACGTTGCAGGACTTGGGGTTGAGCCGGGCCGATATCCAGCAAGAGGCGGATCGGCATTTCTGGGACGATCCGCTGCGTAGATGAGGGTAAGAGCCTGTGCTGGCCGGAAACAAACGTAGGAGCGAGCCTTGGTCGCGATGCACCGCGCGGGCGGCGCTCGCTCTCACGAACGCCCCCGCTTTCAGCCAACCGCTCCCGCTCAGCGCCGCACTTGCTTGAGCGTCTCGGCGATCAGGAACGCCAGCTCCAGTGACTGGTCGGCATTCATGCGTGGGTCGCAATGGGTGTGATAGCGGTCTGAGAGCGCGTCTTCGGTGATCGGCCGGGCGCCGCCGATGCATTCGGTGACGTTCTGTCCGGTCATCTCGATATGAATCCCGCCCGCATGGCTGCCTTCGGCCTGGTGCACCTGGAAGAACTGTTTCACCTCGTCCAGGATCTGCGCAAAGTCACGGGTCTTGTAGCCGCTGCTGGCCTTGATGGTGTTGCCGTGCATCGGGTCGGAGCTCCACAGCACCTTGCGCCCCTCGCGCTCGACGGTGCGGATCAACCCCGGCAGGTGGTCACCCACCTTGCCGGCGCCCATGCGCACGATCAGGTTCAGCCGGCCCGGGTCGTTGTCCGGGTTGAGGATGTCGATCAGGCGGATCAGTTCTTCAGGGTTCATGCTCGGCCCGACCTTCACCCCGATCGGATTGTGCACGCCGCGCAGGAACTCGACATGGGCACCATCCAACTGGCGGGTACGGTCGCCGATCCACAGCATGTGCGCCGAACAATCGTAGTGGTCACCGGTCAGGCTGTCCTGACGCACGAAGGCCTCTTCGTAGTTGAGCAGCAGCGCTTCATGGGCGGTGAAGAAACTGGTTTCGCGCAGTTGTGGGGCGCTGTCCAGGCCGCAGGCGCGCATGAAGGCCAGGGTCTCGTCGATGCGGTTGGCCAACTGGTGGTACTTGTCGGCCAGCGCCGAGTTGGCGATGAAGTCCAGGTTCCACTTGTGCACCTGATGCAGGTCGGCGAAACCGCCCTGGGCGAAGGCGCGCAGCAGGTTGAGGGTGGCGGTGGCCTGGTGGTACGCCTGCAGCAGGCGCTCCGGGTCCGGCACGCGGCTTTTCTCGTCGAACCCGATGCCGTTGACGATGTCGCCGCGGTAGGCGGGCAGGGTGACGTTGCCGATGGTTTCATCGCCTGCGGAGCGAGGCTTGGCGAACTGCCCGGCCATGCGCCCGACCTTGACCACCGGGCAGCCGGCGGCGAAGGTCATGACAATGGCCATCTGTAGTAGCACCTTGAAGGTGTCGCGGATCTTCGCGGCCGAAAACTCGGCGAAGCTTTCGGCGCAGTCGCCACCTTGCAACAGGAAGGCCCGGCCTTCGGTGACCTCGGCGAACTGTCGACGCAGCTCGCGTGCTTCGCCTGCGAACACCAGCGGCGGGTAGCTGGCCAGGGTCTGCTCGACCTTCAGCAGGTGCGCGGCGTCGGGGTAGGTCGGTTGCTGCTGGATCGGCAGGGCACGCCAGCTGTCAGGGCTCCACGGTTGGTTCATCACGGGCTCGGTCTTGTCGGTTGTAGGCTGTTCGTCATGGTAACAGTTGGCGGTGCGCTTGTTGCGTTGCAGGTGTTGACGGACAATGCGCGTTTTTGTGTGGGCAGGTGGCAGTGATGGCGACGGAGCGGGAAGAGCGGCTACTGGCCCGGGTCGAAGATGCCTTTGGCGTGATCAGCGTGTACGAGGTGGACGACTACCGTTTTCTCGAGTTCGGCGATGCGATCGAGCAAAGCTGCGTGTTCACCGCCGACCCCAGCTGGCTGGAGTACGACTACACCCGTGCCATGCTGGTGGGGGCGCTGTGCCACGCACAGCCAGAGAGTGCGCTGTTCCTGGGGTTGGGGGCCGGTACCCTGACCCAGGCCTGCATGAAATTCCTGCCGCTGGAGGACATCGAAGCCATCGAACTGCGCCCGGATGTGCCGCGCCTGGCCATGGAGTACCTCGGGCTGGACGATGATCCGCGGCTTTACGTGCGTATCGGCGATGCCCTCGAGTTGCTGCCGAGCGCGGAAAAAGCCGACCTGATCTTCGTTGACCTGTACACCGACCACGGACCGGGTGTCGGGCACCTGGCCTGGCGGTTCCTGGAAAACTGTCAGCAGCAACTCAACCCCGGCGGTTGGCTGGTGATCAACCAGTGGGCCAACGACGATGGCCGGCCGCTGGGTGCGGCGTTGCTGCGCGGGCTTTACCACCGGCATTACTGGGAGCTGCCGGTGAAGGAGGGCAATGTCATCCTGCTGGTGCCTGCGGACCTCGAGCAGACGTTGGACCTGGACGGGGTGCGGGCACGCGCCGAAGCGCTGGCGCCGCGCCTGGGGTATAGCCTGGAGAGCCTGATCCGGGAAATTCGGCCAGCGACCTGAAACCGTGTTGCGCTCTTCGCGGGTAAACCCGCTCCTACGGGGACTGCGCCGTGCTCCAGGGCAGTGGGCTCTTCGGAAGCGGGGCAGGAAGGGGGCTGCTGGAGAAAAACGTTTCAGCCGGTATCGATTGATGGCCTGATACTGGCTACCCAAACTGAAAAATTTCCTCACTGTCCCCTTCAATTCGGGTATAGTACGCGCCGGTCTTTTAGCGGACCTCAAAATCAGGTGGTGCAAATCCTCCGAGTCCAGCTTCGGCTGCGCGTCCGCTAGGCGGACCTTCCCACGTATTCATTTTCAATCGTTTTCGCAAATCCCCGCCGCCAAAGCTGCCTGGGTGACCGTTTGGTCTTTCAAGGCATGTGCAGCTTTGGAGCATGGGTCTTTGCGGATGCACCTAGAGGCAGACCCATGACCCAGGAAACCGGCGGATTCGCCGCTCTCGAACTCAATCCGAACATTGTTGCTGCCGTACTGGCTACCGGCTACGAAGAGCCGTCCGCCATTCAGCAACAGTCGATCCCGATCATCCTCGCCGGTCACGACATGATCGGCCAGGCGCAGACTGGCACCGGCAAGACCGCTGCCTTCGCCCTGCCGATCCTCAACAAGATCGACGTGAGCAAGCGCGAACCGCAAGCCCTGATCCTTGCGCCAACCCGTGAGTTGGCGCTGCAAGTAGCTACCGCATTCGAAACCTACGCCAAGCAGATGCCGGGCGTTAACGTCGTGGCCGTGTACGGTGGTGCCCCGATGGGCCCACAACTGCGTGCCATCCGTAACGGCGCGCAAATCGTCGTCGCTACCCCTGGCCGCCTGTGCGACCACCTGCGCCGCGACGAGAAAGTCCTGTCCACCGTTCAGTACCTGGTACTGGACGAAGCGGACGAGATGCTCAAGCTGGGCTTCATGGACGACCTCGAAGTGATCTTCGACGCCATCCCTGAATCGCGCCAGACCGTGCTGTTCTCCGCCACCCTGCCGTCTTCGATCCGCAGCATCGCCGAGCGCCACCTGCGCGAGCCGAAGCACGTCAAGATCCAGAGCAAGACCCAGACCGTCACCGCGATCGATCAGGCCCACCTGATGGTCCACGCCGACCAGAAGATCCCGGCTGTGCTGCGTCTGCTGGAAGTGGAAGAGTTCGATGCGCTGATCGCCTTCGTACGCACCAAGCAAGCCACCCTGGACCTGGCCTCCGCCCTGGAAGCCAAGGGCTACAAGGCTGCCGCGCTGAACGGCGACATCGCCCAGAACCAGCGTGAGCGCGTCATCGACTCGCTCAAGGATGGCCGTCTGGACATCGTCGTCGCCACCGACGTCGCGGCCCGTGGTCTGGATGTTCCGCGCATCACCCACGTATTCAACGTGGACATGCCGTACGACCCAGAGTCCTACGTTCACCGTATCGGTCGTACCGGCCGTGCTGGCCGCGATGGCCGTGCGCTGCTGCTGGTTACCCCGCGTGAGCGTCGCATGCTCCAGGTGATCGAACGTGTAACCGGTCAGAAAGTGGCCGAGGCCCGTCTGCCGAACGCGCAGGCCGTACTCGATGCCCGCATCAAGAAGCTGACTTCGAGCCTGGCGCCGCTGGTGGCCGAAGCGGAAGCCACCCATGGCGAACTGTTCGACCGTCTGACCGCCGACCTCGGCTGCAGCCCACGCGCACTGGCCTCGGCCCTGCTGCGCAAGGCCACCAATGGCCAGGCTCTGGATCTGGCGGCTGTCGAGCGTGAGCAGCCGCTGGTGCCAAGCTTCACCCCGCGTGAGCGCAGTGGTGAGCGTGGCGACCGTGGTGAGCGCAGTGAGCGTGGTGACCGCGAGCGTCGCGCGCCGATGCCGCTGGCTGAAGGTCGCGTTCGTTGCCGTACTGCGTTGGGTGCCCGTGACGGTATCGCCGCCAAGAACCTGCTGGGTGCGATCCTCAATGAGGGCGGCTTGGCTCGCGACGCCATCGGCCGTATCCAGGTTCGTGACAGCTTCAGCCTGATCGAACTGCCGGAAGACGGCCTGGAGCGTCTGTTGTCCAAGCTCAAGGACACCCGTGTGGCGGGCAAGCAGCTGAAGCTGCGCCGCTACCGCGAGGACTGATCCTGGCGCCATGAAAAAATCCCCGGCCTAGGTCGGGGATTTTTTTGCCTGCACGCTCAGCTTTACCGGCAGGCGGCGGCCTGCCGGCAAGAGGTCCCTTCAGTCGAATCGATAAATGTCCATCCCCAGGGCCCCCAAGGTGAACCCCTGGTGCACCACGGCAAACCGCTTTCCGGCCCCCAGGGCAAAGAACAGCGGCAGCAAATGCTCATCGCTGGGATGGTTGCGCACCGCAAACGGCGCCTGGTGCCGGTAATCCAGCAATGCAGCTTGGTCATCCTCGGCCAGGCGCGCCACCACCCAGTCCCTGAAGGCCAACGCCCAAGGCTCGATCACATCCGGCCCGGCGTGCCAGTCCAACTCGCCCAGGTTGTGGGTGATGCTGCCCGAACCGATCAGCAACACACCTTCCTCTCGCAGCCCCGCCAACGCTTGGCCGACCTTGATCTGCAGCGCCGGGCCCATGTGGCTGGGCAGTGAAACCTGAATTACCGGAATGCCCGCATCCGGGTACATGAGCGACAGCGGTACCCAAGCACCATGGTCGAACGGTCGCTGCGGGTCCAGGCGGGCGGGCAGGCCGGCCTTGGTCAACCGTTCGCTGACCTGGCCGGCCAGGCCAGGTTCGCCCGGCGCCGGGTACTGCACCGCATACAACGCGGCGGGGAAGCCATGGAAGTCATGCCAGGTCCCTGGTTGCGCACTGCCGGTCACCCGCAGTTCGCGGCTTTCCCAGTGCGCCGACACCACCACGATCGCCTTTGGCCGTGGCAAGGCGTTGGCCAGACCAGCCAGGGCCGGACCGCTGGCGCCGGGTTGCAGGGCGAGCATGGGGGAGCCGTGGGAAATGAACAGGCTGGGCAGCATGGTGGTGTCCTGGCGGTTAAGATGCTGACATCTTCGATCAGATACAGATCGAATTCCAATATAAGATTTTAGCGTTATCTATCGAATAACCAGGAGGAAAGATGGACGCGGCGTTCTGGCATCGCAAGTGGGCCGACAACCAGATCGGTTTTCACCAGGCCCAGGTCAACCCCTATCTGCAGCGGTATTGGCCAGCGTTGGGGTTGGCACCCGGTAGTCGGGTATTGGTGCCGCTGTGTGGCAAGAGCCTGGACCTGGCGTGGCTGGCAGGGCAGGGGCACCGGGTGTTGGGGGTGGAGTTGTCGCGGCGGGCGGTGGAAGACTTCTTCCGCGAGCAGGGGTTGTCGGCCGAGGTATCGCAGCAGGGCGTATTCGAGCTCTGGCAGGCCGGCGCGGTGCAAGTGTTGTGCGGGGATGTCTTCGCCTTGCAGGCCGAGGATGTCGTCGACTGTGTCGGGCTCTACGACCGGGCCGCGCTGATTGCCTTGCCCCCTGAGATGCGGGAGCGGTACATGGCGATGCTGTCGAATATCCTGCCTTCTGGTGGTCGAGGGCTGCTGGTGACACTGGACTATGACCAGGCCAAGCTGGAGGGGCCGCCGTTTTCGGTGGGGGATGAAGAGGTGCGGCGCGGCTTTTGCGCTTGGAAGGTGGAGGCGTTGGAGGCCGTCGAGGTGATCGAGGAAAGTCCGAAGTTTCGCCAGGCTGGAATCGCGAGCTTGCTGGAGCGCGCCTATCGGCTAGGGTTTTGATCGATAGCGCGCAGGTCCCGGACGCTTTGCGGGTAAGCCCGTCCCCACAGGTGTTGGTGGGGAGAGGTAGGCGTAAAAAAAGGGCGACCTGAGTCGCCCTTTTCATACCTCGACCCATCAACCGCGGCGACGCAGCGCCTCGATGCGGTCTTCCAGTGGCGGGTGGCTCATCAGCAAGCCAGCGAGGCCATGCTTCAGGCCGCCGTTGATGCCGAAGGCACGCATGGTATCAGGCATGTGCACCGGCAGGCCTTGCTCCACGCGCAGGCGCTGCAGGGCGCCGATCATGGCGTTGGTACCGGCCAGTTGTGCGCCAGCTTCGTCAGCGCGGTATTCGCGGCGACGCGAGAACCACATCACGATCATGCTGGCCAGAATGCCCAGCACCAGCTCGGCGACGATGGTGGCCACGTAATAGGCGATACCCTGGCCTTCCTCGTTCTTGAAGATGACCTTGTCGACGAAGTTGCCGATGATCCGGGCGAAGAACATCACGAAGGTGTTTACCACGCCTTGCACCAGCGCCAGGGTCACCATGTCGCCATTGGCCACGTGGCCGATTTCGTGGGCCAGCACGGCACGCACTTCATCGGGCGAGAAGCGCTCCAGCAGGCCTTGGGATACGGCGACCAGCGCGTCGTTGCGGTTCCAGCCGGTGGCGAAGGCGTTTGCCTCGTAAGCTGGGAAGATACCCACCTCGGGCATCTTGATGCCGGCCTCGCGGGACAGCTCCTCGACAGTCTGCAACAGCCACTGTTCGTGACGGGTGCGCGGCTGGGTGATGATCTGGGTGCCGGTGGTCATCTTCGCCATCCACTTGGAGATGAACAGCGAAACGAGCGAACCGGCGAAGCCGAACACGGCGCAGAAGACCAGCAGGCTGCTGAGGTTGAGGTCAACCCCATTGGCGGCCATGAACCCGTTGAAACCGAACAGGCTCAGGGTAATGCTTGCAACCAGCACCACCGCAAGGTTGGTGGCTACAAACAACAGAATGCGCATCATGGTTGTTACGTTCTCCTGACGGATGAGTTCGTTGCGTATGCGGGGTATATAAGGGGCCTGTCGCGCCGATTCAATCGGGCGACTATTTCAAACTGTGTACGGCGGAGTATGGCAGAGGATATCGCGGGGGCTGTGAGCTAGAGCGTTGCAGGATGTAAGAAACATGCTGAGAGGGCTGTCGGACGTTGTTTCATGGCCCTAAGCAAGCGTAGGAGCGAGCCTTGCTCGCGATGCGCCGCGCGGGCGGCGCTCGATCCACGCGCCGCCACGAACCCCAAGCCGACCCTACTGCGAATACCCCTTCAGGAAATTACCGATGCGGCCAATCGCCTGCTCCAGGTCATCCACACGTGGCAAGGTCACCACGCGGAAGTGGTCCGGCCACGGCCAGTTGAACGCGGTGCCCTGAACGATCAGTAGCTTTTCCGACAGCAGCAGGTCGAGCACGAACTTCTCGTCGTTGTGGATTGGGCACACTTTCGGGTCGATCTTCGGGAACGCGTACAGCGCGCCCATGGGCTTGACGCAGCTCACGCCTGGGATGGCATTGAGCAACTCGTAGGTGCGGTTGCGCTGCTCCAGCAGGCGCCCTGGCGGCAGCACCAGGTCGTTGATGCTTTGGTAGCCGCCCAGGGCGGTCTGGATGGCATGCTGGGCGGGCACGTTGGCGCACAGGCGCATGTTGGCCAGCATGTCGATACCTTCGATGTAGCTCTGGGCATGCTGCTTGGGCCCGGAGATGATCAGCCAGCCGGAGCGGAAGCCAGCGACCCGGTACGATTTGGACAGGCCGTTGAAGGTCAGGCACAGCAAGTCCGGGGCCAGCGAGGCGGTGCTGATGTGCACGGCCTCGTCGTAGAGGATCTTGTCGTAGATTTCGTCCGAGAACACCACCAGGTTGTGCTGGCGCGCCAGTTCCAGCATGCCCAGCAGCAGTTCCTTGGAGTACACCGCGCCGGTCGGGTTGTTCGGGTTGATGATCACCAGGGCCTTGGTGTTCGGCGTGATCTTGGCCTTGATGTCTTCCAGGTCCGGGAACCAGTCGGCCTGCTCGTCGCACAGGTAGTGGACCGGTTTGCCGCCGGCCAGGCTGACCGCAGCGGTCCACAACGGGTAGTCGGGCGCTGGGATCAGCACTTCGTCGCCGTTGTTGAGCAGGGCCTGCATCGACATCACGATCAGCTCGGACACACCGTTGCCGAGGTAAATGTCCTCGATACCGACGCCTTCGATCTGCTTCTGCTGGCAGTACTGCATCACCGCCTTGCGCGCGCTGAACAGGCCCTTGGAGTCGCTGTAGCCCTGGGCGGTGGGCAGATTGCGGATCACATCCTGGAGGATTTCGTCCGGTGCCTCGAAGCCAAACGGCGCCGGGTTACCGATGTTCAGCTTGAGGATGCGATGGCCTTCCTCTTCCAGGCGCTTGGCGTGCTTGAGCACTGGGCCGCGAATGTCGTAGCAGACATTGGCGAGCTTGTTCGATTTGCTGAACTGCATGATGTGATCCCGATTGAGAAGTCGCAGGCGCCGCCGTCGAAAGGTTTGAAAGGGCGGGGCGCGGGTGCCAGACTTGGAGCCTTGCACACGAAGCCGACTAATATACGTGCCACCCGCGCCCTGGAAAAGACGGCGCAGCGTGAAATTCAGCCTGCCGAGGTCACCTTATGCAAAAGATCGACAAAACCCTTGAAGAATGGCGTGCCATGCTCGACCCGGCCCAGTACCAGGTGTGCCGTCTCAAGGGCACTGAGCGGCCGTTCAGCGGCAAGTACAACAGCGAACGGCGCGACGGCATCTACCATTGCATCTGCTGCGACCTGCCATTGTTCGACGCACAGGCCAAGTTCGATTCCGGCTGTGGCTGGCCCAGCTTCTACCAGCCGATCGAAGACAGCGCGATGATCGAAATCCGCGACACCTCCCACGGCATGATTCGCACCGAGGTCACGTGCGCCCGCTGCGATGCCCACCTGGGCCATGTGTTCCCCGACGGCCCGCCACCGACCGGGCTGCGCTACTGTATCAATTCGGTGTGCCTGGACCTCAAGCCGCGTGACTGAACGGAGCTGAACATGGCTGGATCGATACTCGACATTCCCTGCGTGACCCTGGGCGGTGAGCACAAGGTGCTGGGCGACTTCGCCGGCAAGGCACTGCTGGTGGTCAACACCGCCAGCCAATGCGGCTTCACCCCGCAGTACAAGGGCCTGGAGCAGCTATGGCAGCAGTACCGTGATCGTGGGCTGGTGGTGCTGGGCTTCCCGTGCAACCAGTTCGGCCAGCAGGAACCGGGCGATTCGCGGGAAATCGCGCAGTTCTGCGAGCGCAATTTCGGCGTGAGCTTCCCACTGTTTCGCAAGATCGACGTCAACGGCCCTGGCGCCCACCCGCTGTTCGTCGAGCTCAAGCAGCGCGCCCCAGGCCTGCTGGGCACCCAGAAGATCAAGTGGAATTTCACCAAGTTCCTGTTCGACCCGGCCAGCGGCAAGGTCAAGCGCTACGGGCCAACCACCAAGCCCCAGGCCCTGGAGGCAGACATCGAGCGTTTGCTCAGCCGTTGACCGGTACCCAATGGTCGATCAGCGCCAACAGCTCCTCGCGGCGGAACGGCTTGGCCAGATAGTCGTTCATGCCCGCCGCGCGGCAGCGCTCGCGCTCCTCGGGCATGGCATTGGCAGTCAGCGCGACGATGGGCAGCTCAGGCCAGCGACCGCTCTGACGAATCCGCCGGCTGGCTTCGTAGCCGTCCATCACCGGCATGTTGCAGTCCATCAGCACCATGTCGAACTGATTTTCCTCGAGCATCTCCAGCGCCTCGGCGCCTTGGGTGGCGAGCTGCACCTGGCAACCGAGCTTGGCCAGCATGCCCTTGGCCACCAGTTGGTTCACCGGATTGTCCTCCACTAACAGAATGCGCGCGCGGCCTTCCTCAAGTGTGGCGCTGGGGTTGGCCAGTGGATGTTCGGGGGCCTGTCCTTGCAGGGTGCGGCGCAGCATCTGGTACAGCGGATTGCGCGCCAGCGGACGGGCCAGTTGATGTAACGGGGCGAGCAGGCTGGACTGTTCGCTGGGCAGGAAATTGCCATAGGCGGTCACCAGCAGAATCGGCGCCTTGAAGGCTGGGCGCAGGTCCTGCAGGTGGTCCAGGTCATCGGTGATCAGCACGTCGACGGCTTTCATCCGCACGTTGCTGGCATCGTCATGACGGCTGTAGTGCAGGCCCCAGGCGGGCAACAGGCTCTGCAGCAGTTCGCCCAGGCCGCTGCCGGCGCGGGTCAGGGCCACCACCTGGCCGTGCAGCGGCGCTGGCGCGATGGCTTCGGTGTGTGCGGCCAGTGGCAGGTCGGCGCTGAAGCGGCTGCCGAAGCCCGCCTCGGACTGGATGTGCAGGTGCCCTTGCATGGCTTTGCACAGGTTGCGGGTCAGCGCCAGGCCCAGGCCGGTGCCGCCGTACTGGCGGGTAATGCCGGCGCCTGCCTGGATGAAGGGCTGGAAGATGCGCGCCTGGGCTTCCTCGGGAATGCCGATGCCGGTGTCGTGCACTTCCAGGCGCACACCGCCGACGATGACGCTCAGGCGCACGTCGACGCGGCCGAAACGGGTGAACTTCAGCGCGTTGGACAACAGGTTACTGACAATCTGCCGCACGCGTGTCGGGTCGCCGAGTACCATGCTGGGGAAGTCGTTGGCGATCAGGCAGGTCAGTTCGACGCTTTGCGCGGCATTCTGCGACAGCAGGTTGGCGGTGTCCTCGATCATCGCGGCCATGTCGAACGGAATGCGCTCTAGCTCCAGCTGGCCGGCATCGAACTTGGACAGGTCGAGGATATCGTTGAGCAGCTCGACCAGTACCTTGCCCGAGTCGTGGGCGATCGACAGCTGCTGGCGCTGCTCGCCGGCCAGCGGGCTGTCCAGGGCCAGGGCGATCATGCCGAGCATGCCGTTGAGCGGGGTGCGGATCTCGTGGCTCATGTTGGCCAGGAAGGCGGCGCGGGCCTGGGCCATGTCCAGGGCACGCTGGCGGGCTTCTTCCAGTTCCTGGTTGGACTGGCTCAGGCGACTGTTGCTGGCCTTCAGCTCAGTGGTGCGCGACGAGACGATGTCTTCCAGTTCATTGAGGTACTGGGTGAGGCGGTTCTCGGCACTGCGCCGCTGCTGGATTTCGGTGGCCATGCTGACGAACTGCTGGTTAGCGACCTTCACCAATACGCCGATCTCGTCTTTTTCGTGACCGTGCGGGCAGTCCACCCGGGTTTGCCTGCGTTGGCCCGCGTCGTTGCTGAGCGCGCCGATGACGGTCACCAGGGGTTTGGTCAGCATGAAGTAGAACAGGGCCAGGAGGATGCCGGTAAGCACCAGGCTGCGGGCGAAACCGTTGACCAGGGTGACGCCGGCGCGGTCGAGGAAGCGGCTGCCGAAGGCGTAGGTGTCCACGTCCAGGTAGAGGGTGCCCAGGTACTCGTTGGGCATGTGGGTCAGGAACAGGCGGTCCTGGAACTGGCGCTGTTCGCCGAACAGGAAGTCACTCAGCGGCCGGTAGCGGTCCTCCAGGCGCGAGCGTTGCACGTCGGCCAGTACTGTGTCGTTGTTGTCGATCAGCCGCGCGCGGATGACGGCTGGCGATTGCAGCAGGCCACGCGTCAGCTCCAGGGCCAGTTCGGCGTCGATGTTGTAGGCGATGCGCGAGGCCGGGTTGTGGCTGATCTGTAGCAACGCCTGCACTTCGCGGTTGATGGACGCGTCTTCACTGGCATAATCAATGCCGATCTGGATGAGACTGAGCAATGTTCCCAGGATGAAGCCGACCAGGACTGTCAACCGGGCTTGCTTGTATGACAGGCGATTGGTGAACTTGATATCCATGGGTCCCGAGCCGGTTTCATGTCCCTTGCGCTGCGCAAGCATAGCCGATCAGCCCCGGCTGCTGGCGGGTCTGTCAAACATTCAAACTTGATTGTTGTTGGTTGTACCGGTGTCTTCGCGGGTAGACCCGCTTATACAGGCCGTAGCCACCTTTCAGGGGGCTGGATTGTTCGCGACAGGGCCGGTACCGCCGTAAAACTCATGTTGTCTTGCTAGGAGTCGTCATGGACGCCCGCTTGTATGCTTTCCTGGAACGCGCCGAATCGGTACTGGCGCGTCTTGAACCCCTGTTGCCAGCACCACGCCCGGACATCGACTGGCATACCACCCTGGCCGCCCGCTGGCAGCGCGACGGCCGCACCGGTTACCTGATGCCGCTGGAGGTCAGCCTCGACATCCGCCTGAGCGACCTGATCGGCGTCGACCAGCAGCGCGACCAGCTGGGCCGCAACACCCATCAGTTCATCAACGGTCTGCCGGCCAACCATGCCTTGCTGTGGGGCTCGCGCGGTACTGGCAAGTCGTCGCTGGTGCGTGCGCTGCTGGCCGAACATGCCGGTGCCGGTCTGCGCCTTATCGAAATCGAGCGCGATCACCTGGCCGACCTGCCGCGTGTGGTCGAACAACTGCAGACGCTGCCGCAGCGCTTCATCCTGTTCTGCGACGACCTGTCGTTCGAAGCTGGGGAGGGCGACTACCGGGTGCTCAAGAGCGTGCTCGACGGCTCGCTGGAGCAAGCCCCGGACAACGTGCTGCTGTACGCCACCTCGAACCGCCGCCACCTGGTCCCGGAAAAAGAGAGCGACAACGAAAACTGGAAGCGCGTCGATGGCGAGCTGCACCCCAGTGAAGCGGTGGAGGACAAGATCGCGTTGTCCGACCGTTTTGGCCTGTGGCTGTCGTTCTACCCCTTCACCCAGGACCACTTCCTCAATGTGGTGGAACATTGGATCGGCCAGTTGGCCGCCAAGGCCGGGTTGCGCTGGCAGCGTGACGAAGCCCTGGATATTCTCGCCGTGCGCTGGGCAACCGGGCGCGGCAACCGTAATGGCCGTTGTGCCTATCAGTTCGCCCGCTATTGGGTCGGGCTGCAATTGTTGGAGCAGAAATAAATGATCGACCTCAACGCCAGTGGCACTGGCCTCGATGGCTATGACCTGCTGGCTGCGCAAGTGCAGGCGCTGTTCGCCGACGAGCGCGACTTCATCGCCAATGCCGCGCAGTTTTCCGCGTTTCTCTACCACCAGGTGGATGACCTGAACTGGGCGGGGTTCTACCTCAATCGCAACGAACAACTGGTGCTCGGCCCGTTCCAGGGGCAGGTGGCCTGCGTGCGCATCCCGTTCGACAAGGGCGTGTGCGGGGCGGCGGCGGCAACGCGTCAGACCCAGCGCGTGGAGGACGTGCACGCATTCCCAGGGCATATCGCCTGTGACAGTGCGTCGAACAGTGAGTTGGTGATTCCGCTGGTCAAGGAGGGCAGGCTGATTGGCGTGCTGGACCTGGACAGCCCGAAGCTTGCGCGTTTCAGTGAGGCGGATCAGGTGGGGCTGGAGCGTTTGGCAGCGATTTTTCTCGACTTGACCGACTGCTGAGACCGCAGCGTCGGGGTATTCACCAGAATGACTGAAGCTGGCGAGCTGCCTTTTCGCGCCCCAAGGCTGCTCACCAGCTTCCGCGCTCAGTCGTAGATGACGCGCTTCTTCCAGGTCTCTTCTTCATCGGTCTTGAGCCCTTGGGTCAGCGCGTTCTCGTCATTCTCGGCCGGCTCCATCTTGTCCAGCACCTGGGCATTGGCCCGCGCCAACAGTTTTTCCAGATAAGTCAGCTGCTCTTCGTAGAGCTTCGGCTCAGGCTGCTTGCGCAGGTACTGCACGCCCCGTTCGAACGCCAGGCGTGCCTGGCCGGGTTGTTCCTGTTGCAGGGCCTGCTGGCCGAGGTTGTTGAAGAACTCGATATGCAGCAGCACCAGGATATGGCGGATTTCCTTTACCCAATACTTGCCCTCGTTGGTTTGCAGGACGTTTTCCTGGGTGGCGCGGACGATCTGGGTGTGCAGTGCCTCAAGCAGAAACCGCACGTCCTTGGCCTTGACCTCGGTCTGGATCGGGCTTGGCGGGTTGTTCACCGGAATCTGCTCGCCCTTGGCGACCAGGCCTTCGAGCTCGGCGATGCGCGCTTTCAGGTCGCCGTTGTGCTTGTCCAGTGCCAACTGGCGCTGGTTGAGGTTGAGCTCGAGCCGGGCGAGCATCAGCTTCAGCGCTGGCGTCATGAACTGGCCTGGGAAGGTTTCGGTGATTTCGCCACAGCGGCGTACACGGTCGGCCAGCTCGACCTTCAACCGGGCGCGTTCGAGCTTGCTGTTTTCGACCACGTTGTTGAGGTAGCCGATCACGATCAGCAACGCGATGCCCGCCACGATGAGCAGAGTGATCAGAAGTGGTGTCACCTTTAACGCCTCATCAAGAAGTTTTGCTTTATTGAGTGTAGTGAGTTCGCCGAGGGGCGAACAGCGCAGCCTGGCGGACGACTCTGTGTCGGCTCGGGCTGCGTTATCTAAAGCCTGATGGCACTTTGCTTGGGCTGCGTCAGAAAATCAACGTCAATCCTCGGACGCCCCTTGCCGTGGCCGGCCCGAAGGGTGGAAGTCATTGATTTAAATAAATTTCTACAAAGGGGTTGACGACCTGCCAAGGCATCCATAGAATGCGCGCCACTTGCAGCGTAAAGCACACAGCGAAACGCAGCAGGGAGTGAAAGCAGCATGTGAATGCTTGCAGCGTGTCCCCTTCGTCTAGTGGCCTAGGACACCGCCCTTTCACGGCGGTAACAGGGGTTCGAGTCCCCTAGGGGACGCCAATGCGGGAATAGCTCAGTTGGTAGAGCACGACCTTGCCAAGGTCGGGGTCGCGAGTTCGAGTCTCGTTTCCCGCTCCAGTTTCTCCGGCAACGCCTTGTGGCGCGGCAGGAAAAGAAAATCCAGGCTGAATCGTGAGGTTCATGTGCTGGTGCACTGAAAAGTGTTGTGTCCCCTTCGTCTAGTGGCCTAGGACACCGCCCTTTCACGGCGGTAACAGGGGTTCGAGTCCCCTAGGGGACGCCAAATGCGGGAATAGCTCAGTTGGTAGAGCACGACCTTGCCAAGGTCGGGGTCGCGAGTTCGAGTCTCGTTTCCCGCTCCAGTTTCTAAAACTATGGCGTCCATGACGGTGTAGTAAGTTGTAAAAGCTTCAAATGCGGGAATAGCTCAGTTGGTAGAGCACGACCTTGCCAAGGTCGGGGTCGCGAGTTCGAGTCTCGTTTCCCGCTCCAATGCAAAACGCACCAAGGAATATTAAGTTCCTTTGGTGCGTTTTTTTATGCCTGCGAAATAGCCTGGCCATGGCTATCAGGCCATGGCCAAGTCCCTTAGGGGCTTCATGTGTAAGTCTCCTTGATTTTTGTGATTCGCAATAGCGAACGAGCCCGTAGGGCTCGATCAGAGGTGTTGGGAGGGCATGCTCAGGGACGGCTCGACAACGCTTTCTGCATCACCGGGGTGGCGACCCCATAGTCATTGATGGTGGTAAAGGTCAACTGCAAGGCATCTACCGATTTGATACGGGCAAGGTCATAAACCTGCTGGCCGTACGGCGGCGCCATGGCCATGGCCTGGATAGCCTCCGTTTGGCCTGCAGAGCTGACTTCCAGGCGGCCGAACGTGTAATGGTAGGGCGTCGGGTTGTCTACCACTAGCTGGACACGCCCAAGGCCTTGGCGCACGGACCACTCCAGCTCACCGATTCGGTCGGCGGGCCGATCTTTCAATTGGCTGGGGCGGTAGAAAAGCTTGAGGCGTGTACGCAGCGCAATGTTGAGTACGTTTGCATCCCCAGGGACTATTTCGGGGATTTCCTGCACATTGAGGTAGAACAGCGTTTCCCGGTCATCAGGCAGCTTGTTGGGCAGACGGTTGATCTGCACCATCTGCTCCTTGCCGGGGTCCAGGCGAAACAACCCGGGCGAGGTCGCCAGGGGGACGGCTGTATCGGTATCGTCCTTGGCGGTGTTGACCCAGCTTTGTACTGCATAGGGACGTGGGCTGGGGTTGGCGATCACCACCGAGGTATTGCGTTTGTCGCTGTCGAAAACGATACGTGTGGTATTGACGGTCAGCGCTGCTTGAGCGGGTTGCAGAATGGCTGCGAAGCAAAAACCCAAGGCAAGGCGGCGCAAGCGAATTTTCATCTGGCGATACCTTCAGAACGGGATGAGGCAACCCTGGGCAGCTTCAGCTCGACCAGGGCGCTTTTTCATGGGATGTCGACAAGGAATTGCACGTCGGTGTTGGCGGCGCCGGCGCTCACGCCGGCGCCAACTGACTTGTACGCGGCCGAGAAAATCATTGTAGTGGGATCGGTGTCATCCAGAGGGTAGCCCTTGGACGGTGTGCCGTTGTTTACTTGCGTGCCTTCATCGTCTTTGATGATCAAGGCCAGGTTCTTGGCTCCACCTGGCTCCAGTGCATACAGCGCACTCCCAGTACCCGCGGCGCCATAGGCGCCAGTAAAGGTAACCGTGGCGCTGCTACCCTGAGTGACGGTGCACCCGTTACCTGGGGTGACACGCATGCCAAAGGTGCGCAATGCGGCTTCATCACCTACGACTTTGAACTCCGAAACGTTGACGTTACCCATCTTGATGCGGGCAGCCGGGGTGTTGGACACTGGGTCGATGATCACGATCGGGCAGGTGCCAGCATGCACCTGGCCATAGAAGTTGATCGAGCCGGTATTGGCCAGTGCAGCGCTGCTGGTCAGGCCAAGCGTCAAGGCGAGAAGGGTTTTGTTCATAGGGAACTCCGGATTAAAGTGCGTGTAGCATGAGTTGGATCAAACTGCCGGAAGCAGGATGTGCGGCGGCAAGCAATATGTGAGATTGGCTTCAATGCGTATGTAGGAATAATCTGAAGTATTGTGGGCATGAGGTGATCTTCTAGATTCGCAGTAGTTGTTCGATAGGCTACGGCTCTTTTCCCGCGGTCGATTTTCATAGATCGTGGAAGGGCTGTGTGATTGCGTCAACTGATAGAATTGTCAGTTGCCAACCCATAGGGGTCATGCATGTCGAGCGGCAGTTATCGCAACGTGACGCCATGGCTGACATATCGACTGATAAAATTGACAGTAGACTTGGTTTGTTGGCTGATATTTACTTGGAGCCCACACTCGAGGGGGTCCGATATGAAAAATGCCAAGAATGCTACCGTTACTGGCTCACCGTCCGCCGGGGCACCTTTGTTAAATATGTGGACGGACCTGGCGTGGGTGAATGCGCTGTGGTTGGAAGTCATTCATGATGATTTTCTGATTGAGTCACTGTTGAATCCCAGGCCTCCTGCCAAGGGAAGGGAAGGGTCGGAGACTTTGCTAAGGAAGTTCTCCCGTGTTGAAATCATCGGTACCGGCAACGTGTTTACCGAGGTATTTCTTTACCCATCCCGTGAGTTTGTCATGTTCATGAAAGAGCTCAATAATCTGGGCGCGAAACAGATCTTACGGTTGACTGAGGTGAGTGTCGCTGAAGCGAAGCTTAGGGTTTCGTTGCGTATGGATAGCAGCTGCCTCAGGTACCGGGCGCAAGATGAAAGTGTGCTGAGTATCGAATGGACGAGTGGGGCCCGCTATGCCTTCTACGACCCGAAAGACTCACGCGTCCCTGCTTCACTCCCCGAAGGCTATGCTGAATACTATGATCGGCAAAAGAAAATCGACATCGCGATTCTGCCACGCGGGGTCAATGCGAAACTGCAAGATCTTTACATCTATATGCTTACAAGTGAGAGCCTGCGCGATAGGCATTTCCTTTTTTACCAGCAGCCCCAAGCATATGAAAGTTTGGTAAGCGAGGCACAGCAGACCTCTGCGTCCGAGTCCCTGGACGCCTTGTATGCCCTGTTTCCACAATCTGAATTCCCAGAGCTGGCGGCCGGTAGAGCGCCAGCTGACAATGCATGGTTCAGTCATCTGGTTACACCGCCGGGCTCGGCTGAGCTCGAGGGAGGAATGATGACCCCAGCAGGGTGGCAAAGTTGCTATAAGAAAGCCCCCGAGAAGCCGTGGGCCTCCGCTACGGTCGCGGTTGCAGAGCCACTCTACAAAATCGCTCCGCATTCACTGATTATCCACGCCGGGGGTGAAAAGGAGCGACTGGGTTTTGTCGCTGCTCCAATGCCTGGTGCCGTTTGGCGTGTGGCGGGTGACGCAGGTGGTGCGCTTGTCAAAGAGGGTAACGATCACTTCTATGTGTCTGCCATACGGCCACCCGGCATCGTCTATAACGAACAATCGGGTGAAACGTTGATCCCCGCCGCTACCAGGGCTAGTTTGGCACGGGTGCCCGCGCGCACGGACGTTGTGACGGCTGAGGGAGGTGGATTTAGTACTTCTGTATCTTTCGTCACGACATTCGTGCACCCCACGCATTTCATCCGATTTACCCAGCGAGGCGATGCGTTGCAATTGAACTGCTGTTACTTCAACTTAGACAGCGACGAGGTTGCTGTGCCGCCCAAGGATACCGCATGGCATATCCTTGCAGGCAACGGTGAGGTATCGGCGGAAGGTGTGTTCACCCCTGCGGCGGTAGCGGCCAGTGCTGTGACGGTCGTGATGGCAGTGGACACGGGCAGCCTCGATGAGTGGCGATTCGCGGTGACGATCATTCCCTCGCCATTGCTGTCTCTGCGCGATGTATTGCGGCTACAACAAGAGTGAACATTGTTGCCTGAGGCGCATTGCTCGATGCCAATGGAGTCAGTGTTGGCTCCCTGGCCGCAGGTTCAGCAGCTGTTTCTCCTGGTTCCAGTCGAACGGCTCATCGTTCTGCTCGGCTTCGTAGCGGCGTTCTTCAAGGCGTTGATACAGGTCCAGTTCGTCATCGGGCATGAAATGCAAGCAGTCGCCACCAAAGAACCACAGCAGATCACGAGGTACCAGATGAGCGATCTGCGGGTAGCGCTGGATGACCTGGCAGATCAGGTCCTGGCCCAGGTATTGGCTTTCCAGCGGATTCTGCGGCAGCAGGGCCAGCAGCTCGTCGAAACGTTCGAGGAACAGGGCGTGGCTTTCCTCCGGTACCTGCTCGGCTTCACCCAGGGCCACCAGGATGGTGCGCAGGTGGTTGAGCAGTTGCAGGTGATATTCCAGGTGGGGGGTGGCCATGGGGACAGTCCTCGGGGTGGTTGAAACGGGGGCGGAGTATACGCCGGTTGGGGAAGAGGCCGCAAAACGGCCCCTTGGCTCAACGTACCTTGCCTGGTTCGGGCAGCAACTGTGCCTTGTCGAAGGCATCCACATCGATCACCACTCGTCTTGCACGCTCTGCGTCATGCAAGCGCTGCCCTTCACTCGGCTGAAGCACACCCACTTCGACCGCCGCATCGATGGCAGACTGCTCGGGTGCGCGCGACACCTTGCCCTCCTTGGTCGCCTGATGCAGTGCCCCGCGTAATGGCGCGGTGTCGTCCAGCAGATCGCTGGCCCGTTGCAAAGCCGCCACCGGGTCATCTTCTGCTTGCGGACGGAAGCAACCGGCCAGCAGCTCTTCCAGTGCCGGATCGCCCTTGCGTCGCCCAATCAGCTCGGCCACTTCGGCATCCAGCTCGTCGCTTGGGCCGTTGTGACGACGGCCGAAAGGGAACACCAGCACCCGCAGGGCGCAGCCGATGAAGCGGTTGGGGAAGTTATCGAGCAACTGGTCCAACGCCGTTTCCGCCCGGCCCAGGCTTTCTTCCATGGCCCAGCGCAGCAATGGCCGCATAGGTTCCGGCGATCCCAGATCGTGATAGCGCTTGAGCGCGGCTGACGACAAGTACAGGTGGCTGAGCACGTCGCCCAGCCGTGCACTTAGCCGTTCCCGGCGTTTGAGCGCACCGCCAAGCAGCATCATCGACAGGTCCGCCAGTAGAGCAAAGGCGGCAGCCTGGCGATTGAGGGCGCGGAAGTAGCCCTGGCTCAACGTATCGCCCGGTACTTTCTCCAGGCGCCCCAGCCCCAGCCCGAATATCAGCGTACTGGCGGCGTTGCCGGCGGCGAACAGGATGTGTTTCATCAGCAGGTCGTCGAATTCCTTCAGAGCCTGGTCACTGTCTTCCCGGCCGGCCAGGGCCATCTCCTTGAGCACGAACGGGTGGCAGCGAATGGCGCCCTGACCGAAGATCATCAGGTTGCGCGAAAGGATGTTGGCGCCTTCGACGGTGATGAAGATCGGCGCCCCTTGCCAGTTGCGGCCCAGGTAATTGTTCGGCCCCATGATGATGCCCTTGCCACCGTGCACGTCCATGGCGTGCTGGATGCATTCGCGGCCACGCTCGGTCAGGTGGTACTTGAGGATCGCCGACAGCACCGAGGGTTTTTCCCCCAGGTCCACGGCCTTTGCTGTCAGCAGTCGGGCACTGTCCATCAGCCAGGCGTTGCCGCCAATGCGCGCCAGCGACGCCTGAATGCCCTCGAAGGCTGCCAATGGCACGTTGAACTGTTCGCGAATGTTGGCGTACTGGCCGGTGACCAGGCTGGTGTACTTGGCCGCACCGGTGCCAACGGCCGGCAGCGAGATCGAGCGGCCCACCGACAGGCAGTTCATCAGCATCATCCAGCCCTTGCCGAGCATGGCCTGGCCGCCGATCAGGAAGTCCAGCGGTACGAACACATCCTTGCCGCTATTGGGGCCGTTCATGAAGGCAGCGCCCAGAGGCAGGTGGCGTCTGCCGATTTCGACCCCAGCGGTGTCGGTGGGGATCAGGGCCAGGCTGATGCCCAGTGCTGTCTCTTCACCCAATAGATGGTCCGGGTCATAGGCCTTGAATGCCAGCCCAAGCAACGTCGCGACGGGGCCGAGGGTGATGTAGCGCTTCTCCCAGTTCAGGCGCAGGCCGAGCACTTCTTCGCCGTTCCACTGGCCTTTGCAGATGATGCCGGTGTCGGGCATCGCGCCGGCATCGGAGCCGGCCAGCGGGCCGGTGAGGGCGAAGCATGGGATCTCGTCGCCGCGTGCCAGGCGCGGCAGGTAGTGGTTGCGTTGCTCGTCAGTGCCGTAATGCAGCAGCAGTTCGGCGGGGCCCAGCGAGTTGGGCACCATCACCGTCGAGGCCAGGTCGCCGCTGCGGGTGGCGAGCTTCATGGCTACCTGCGAGTGGGCGTAGGCCGAGAAGCCTTTGCCGCCATATTCCTTGGGGATGATCAGGGCGAAGAAGCCCTGTTCCTTGATGTACTGCCAGGCTTGGGGCGGCAGGTCCATGTCCTGACCAATCTGCCAGTCGCTGACCATGGCGCAAAGCGTTTCGGTAGGACCATCGATGAATGCCTGTTCTTCTTCGGTCAACCTGGGCGCTGGGTAGGCGAGCAGGGTGCCCCAGTCGGGGCGGCCGCTGAACAGTTCGCCGTCCCACCAGACGGTGCCGGCTTCGATGGCTTCGCGTTCGGTCTGCGACATCGGCGGCAGGGTCCGTTTGAACCAATTGAACACCGGGCCGGTGAATACCTTGCGCCGCCATTCCGGCAGTGCCACCAGGGCAGTCTTCAGGGCCAGCACGATCCACAGTAGCGCCAGCAGCCAGCCGGGTGCGCTGCTGAAAATGCTCATCAGCAGCACATAGGCCGCCATGGTGCCGAGAATCTGCAAGGGCGCCAAGCGCCGATGCGTGAGGTACGCTGCGCCGATCACCAGCACCACCAACCACAACAGCAACATAATCGGTCCTCCTTGGAACCAGGGGCTTGAGCCGTCCCAGATAGCTTAGACGCATCGCTGTGAACGACAGGTTCACAACAGTGACAGGGTGTGGCGGTGGGAGTTTCAGTTGTTTGTTTGCCTGTGCCGGCTCTTTCGCGGGTAAACCCGCTCCTAGAGGAATATCGATGGCCTGAAGGTTGGGGCGATCCTGTAGGAGCGGGTTTACCCGCAAAAGGGCCGGTACAGGCGGCGAAGGTCTGGAGTAGACTGTGCCCCTCCCGCATTCATAAGGACGTTGCCATGCTGAAGATCTGGGGCCGCAAGAATTCGAGCAATGTGCGCAAGGCGCTGTGGATCGCCCATGAGCTGGGCCTTGATTTCGAGTCCATCGATGCCGGCGGTGCCTTCGGCGTGGTCAACGAGCCGCACTACCGGGCTCGCAACCCCAATGGCCTGGTGCCCCTGCTCGAAGACGGCGACCTGACCCTGTGGGAATCCAACGCCATCGTCCGCTACCTGTGCGCAGAATACGGTGCAGAGCAGGGCTGGTACCTGGACGACCCGCGCCAGCGCGCCCTGGCGGACAAATGGATGGACTGGACCACCTCATCCTTCGCCGGCCCGTTCCGCCCATTGTTCTGGGGCCTGCTGCGCACCCCCGAAGACCAGCGCGACTGGGTGGCGATCAATGCGGCGCACAAGCAATGTGCCGAACTGCTGTCGATCGCCGACCAGACCCTGGCCCACCAGCCATACCTGTCCGGTGACCAGATCGGCATGGGCGACATCCCACTGGGTTGCTTCATCTATGCCTGGTTCGAAATGCCTATCGAGCGCCCGGAAATGCGCCATCTGGAGGCTTGGTACGCGCGCCTGAAACAGCGGCCCGCCTACCAGGCAGCGGTGATGACTGCGCTGACTTGATGCCGCTTCGATAGTCACTATCAATAGACATGACTGTACTTGTGCGGCCAGGCCTTGCACCATGGCCGCACTCACTGCGCCAGTGACCTGCCCTGGCGTGTCCTGACCTTTTCACTCGGTACGTGACCCGCTATGAGTTCCGCCCTGTCCATCCGACAGCTGACCAAGACCTACGGCAACGGCTTCCAGGCCCTCAAGGGCATCGACCTTGACGTCGCCGAAGGTGACTTCTTCGCCTTGCTTGGCCCCAACGGTGCTGGCAAGTCCACCACCATTGGCATCCTCTCGACCCTGGTCAACAAGACCAGCGGCACGGTGAGCGTGTTCGGCCATGACCTGGACCGCGAGCCAGCGGCGCTCAAGCGCTGCCTGGGCGTGGTCCCCCAGGAATTCAACTTCAACCAGTTCGAAAAGACCTTCGACATTGTCGTGACCCAGGCCGGTTACTACGGCATCCCGCCCAAGGTGGCTAAGGAGCGCGCCGAAAAGTACCTGACCCAACTGGGGTTGTGGGACAAGCGTGACGTGCAGTCGCGTTCGCTGTCCGGCGGCATGAAGCGCCGTCTGATGATCGCCCGCGCGTTGATCCATGAGCCGCGTCTGCTGATTCTCGACGAGCCGACCGCAGGTGTGGACATTGAGCTGCGCCGCTCGATGTGGAGCTTCCTCACCGAGCTCAACCAGAAGGGCATCACCATCATCCTGACCACTCACTACCTCGAAGAAGCCGAGCAGCTGTGCCGCAACATCGGCATCATCGACCACGGCACCATCGTCGAGAACACCAGCATGCGCCAGCTGCTGGGCAAGCTGCACGTCGAGACCTTCGTGCTGGACCTCAAGCAAGACCTGGCCAGCGCACCGACATTGCAAGGATACCCCTGCCGCTTGCTGACCCCGCACACCCTGGAGGTGCAGGTGGACAAAGATATTGGCATCACCGCGCTGTTCGGCCAGCTGGCGCTGCAGAACATCGAGGTGCAGAGCCTGCGCAACAAGACCAACCGACTCGAGGAGCTGTTCGTGTCCCTGGTGGAAAAGAACCTGTCGAAGGTGGCCGTATGAGTGTGGAACTGCGCACCAACTGGGTCGCCCTGAACACCATCGTCTACCGCGAAGTACGGCGCTTCCTGCGCATCTGGCCGCAGACCCTGCTGCCGCCTGCGATCACCATGGTCCTGTACTTCGTCATCTTCGGTAACCTGATCGGCCGGCAGATCGGCGACATGGGCGGGTTCACCTACATGGAGTACATCGTCCCGGGCCTGATCATGATGTCGGTGATCACCAACTCCTACGGCAACGTGGTGTCGAGCTTCTTCGGCAGCAAGTTCCAGCGTTCCATCGAAGAGCTGATGGTGTCGCCGGTTTCGCCGCACACCATTCTGGTCGGCTACGTGCTGGGTGGCGTGCTGCGGGGCCTGGCAGTGGGTGTGATCGTGACCATCCTGTCGTTGTTCTTCACCCATTTGCAGGTCCATCACTTGGGGGTGACGGTGGTGGTGGTGGTGCTGACCGCGACCATCTTCTCGCTGCTGGGCTTCGTCAATGCGGTGTTTGCGCGCAACTTCGACGATATCTCGATCATCCCGACCTTCGTGCTGACGCCGCTGACCTACCTGGGTGGGGTGTTCTACTCCATCAACCTGCTGCCGCCGTTCTGGCAGACCGTGTCGCTGGCCAACCCGGTGCTGCACATGGTCAACTCGTTCCGCTACGGCATCCTAGGGGTGTCGGACATCAGCATTGGCACGGCGATCACCTTCATGCTGGTCGCCACCGCAGTGCTCTACGTGGTGTGCGTTCGCCTGCTGGTCAGCGGCCGCGGCATGCGCGCCTGAGGCCTTGCACCGGCATTGGCGGCGGCGCCACTGCCGGCCCACCCACCAGCGCCAGTAGGCCATGGTGGTGAAGTAGGCAAGGATGCCGAGGACGATTCCGCATACCACCGAACCCAGCAGGAAGGGCTGCCAGAGGGTCGACAGCTGGTCGGTGATCCATTCGAAGGTCAGGTCGTCGGGCAGCGTGCGTGCCGGTGTCTGCAGCAACCAGGCACCGGTCATGTAGGTGACGAAGAACACCGGCGGCATGGTCAGCGGGTTGGTCAGCCACACCAGGCTGACCGCGATCGGCAGGTTGCCGCGCACCGGAATGGCCAGGCTGGCTGCCAGCAGCATTTGCATGGGAATGGGAATGAGCGCCGCGAACAGGCCAACCCCCATGGCCCGCGCCACCGAGTGGCGGTTCAGGTGCCAGAGGTTCGGGTCATGCAGCAGCTTGCCGAAAAAGCGTAAGGACTTGTGTTCCCGAATGCTGGTCGGGTCCGGCATGTAGCGTTTGAAAAGTCGGCGCGGCATGTAGGCTCCCGGGGCGTTGATAAAGGCAGTATGCCCTGATTCCATCTCAGCCTCGTTCAGAGTTTGTGACAATTGTTGAGCAAGCTCAGGCGCCAATTCGTCTATGCCTCAGAAGGTATTTTCGCTTCTGGAGCTCTATCTCATGCGCAAAGGGATGCTTGCGCTCGCCATTGGGCTGTTGTGCCTGGGGTTTCTGCCGGCCTTGCCGTCGGTCGGCTGGCTATTGCTGTTGCTGTGCTGTGGCTTGGGCTGCCTGTGTGTTCGGTGGTGGTCGGTCGCCTGTTTTCTGCTGGGCGTGTGCTGGGCCTGCTGGTCGGCCCAGCAGGCCCTGGATGATCGGTTGGCGCCGCAGCTCGATGGCCGTACGTTATGGCTGGAGGGCAGGGTGGTCGGGTTGCCGACTCGCACCGCGCAAGGCGTGCGTTTTGAGTTGTCGCAGCCACTCTCGCGCCGAGCCGAGTTACCGACCCGTCTGCAACTGAGCTGGTTCGACGGTCCGCCGCTGCGCGCGGGCGAACACTGGCGTCTGGCCGTCACCTTGCAGCGCCCGACAGGCTTGCTCAACCCCCATGGTCCGGACCGCGAGGCAAGCCTGTTGGCCCGACGGATCGGCGCAACCGGCACGGTCAAGGCCGGCGAGAAGCTGTCGTCCGTAGCGGGCAGTTGGCGCGACCAACTGCGTCAGCGGCTGCTCGCGGTCCAGGCACAGGGCCGTGAAGCCGCGCTGGTTGCCTTGGTGTTGGGCGATGGAGCGGCATTGGCCCGGGACGATTGGCAAACCCTGCAGGCCACGGGCACGGTGCACTTGCTGGTCATCTCCGGGCAACACATCGGTCTGGTGGCCGGCCTGCTGTACGGGTTGGTCGCCGGGCTGGCGCGCTGGGGGCTCTGGCCTCATCGCCAGCCTTGGCTGCCGTGGGCCTGTGGCCTGGCCATGGCGGCGGCGCTGGGGTATGGCGGGCTGGCGGGGTGGGGCGTGCCGGTGCAGCGAGCCTGCTTGATGTTGGCCGTGGTACTGGCCTGGCGCCTGCGCTTCCGCCACATCGGTTCCGGGATACCCTTGCTGTTGGCGCTCATCGCGGTGCTGTTGTTCGAGCCATTGGCTGCGTTGTTGCCCGGGTTCTGGTTGTCTTTCGCCGCGGTGGCCGTACTCATTTACTGCTTCAGCGCACGTCTGGGTGGCTGGCGACCCTGGCAAGCCTGGACCCGTGCGCAGTGGGTAATCGCCATTGGCCTGCTGCCAGTGTTGCTCGCCACAGGGCTGCCGGTCAGCCTGAGTGCGCCCCTGGCCAACCTCTTTGCAGTGCCCTTGATCAGCCTGACGGTGTTGCCGCTGGCGTTGCTCGGCACGCTGCTGCTGCCATTGGGCAGTGTGGGCGAGGGCTTGCTGTGGCTGGCGGGTGGCTTGTTGGAGCTGCTCTTCTGGCTTTTGGGCAAGGTGGCGGGTTGGCGTTCTGCCTGGATGCCCGCTGCATTGCCCCTGTGGGCATGGCTGTTGGTGGCGGGCGGGGCACTGCTGGTGTTGTTGCCCAGAGGCGTGCCACTGCGTGGCTTGGGTGGGGTGATGCTGCTGGCCTTGTGGGTACCGCCAGAGCAGGTGCCGCAGGGGCAGGTGGAGGTCTGGCAATTGGATGTCGGCCAAGGGTTGGCGGTACTGCTGCGAACCCGAACCCACAGCCTTCTGTACGATGCAGGGCCAGCACGCGGTGACAGTGACCTGGGTGAATGGGTGGTGCTGCCGACCCTGCGCAAGCTGGGGGTGAGCCGCCTGGACATGATGCTGATCAGCCATGCCCATGCCGACCACGCCGGTGGCGCGCAGGCTGTGGCGCGCGGGTTGCCCATCGGGCGCCTGCTGGCGGGAGAGGCACAGGCGCTGTCTGGAGCGCAGCCCTGCGTCAGCGATGAGCGCTGGGAATGGGATGGCGTGCGCTTTTCGCTGTGGCGATGGCCCGAGGCGCAAGGCAGCAATGACCGCTCTTGCGTGCTACTGGTCGAGGCGCAAGGCGAGCGGCTGCTTTTGGCGGGTGACATGGAGGCGGGTGCCGAGCGTGCCTGGCTGGCCGCCAGCGAGCAGCCCGACATCGACTGGTTGCAATCGCCCCATCACGGTAGCCGCACGTCGTCCACCGAGGCTTTCATCAAGGCCACCAAGCCGCGTGGCGTGTTGATTTCGCGAGGGCGCAACAATGGGTTTGGCCATCCGCACCCGCAGGTGATCGAACGCTACCGGCGCCATGGCGTGGTGATTCATGATACGGCGGTGGAGGGGGCATTGCGCTTGCGCCTGGGGCATCGCGGTGGGGTAGAGGGCCTGCGTGCGCAGCGGCGTTTCTGGCGTGCGGCAGCCCCCTCGCCATCCAGCCAGGTACCGCGCTGATGCCTGTGGGAGCCGGCTTCGCGGCGATAGGGCCAGTGCCGTCGGCACAATTCCCTGACCTCCGGCAGATGAGCCCCCTCCGGTCCTATGGTAGAGTGGCGGCCTTTTTCCGAAGGGGCGTTTACTGTGTGGGAATTGGTCAAGTCCGGCGGTTGGATGATGCTGCCGATCATTCTGAGCTCCATCGCCGCCATGGCTATCGTCGTCGAGCGCCTGTGGACCCTGCGCGCCAGCCGTGTCACTCCGCCGCACCTGTTGGGCCAGGTGTGGATCTGGATCAAGGACAAACAGCTTACCAGTGACAAGCTCAAGGCCTTGCGCGCCGACTCGCCGCTGGGTGAAATCCTCGCCGCAGGCCTGGCCAACTCCCGCCATGGCCGCGAAATCATGAAAGAGTGCATCGAGGAAGCCGCCTCGCGCGTCATCCACGAACTGGAGCGCTACATCAGCACCTTGGGCACCATCGCCGCCATGGCTCCGCTGCTCGGCCTGCTGGGCACCGTGTTGGGCATGATCGACATCTTCAGTGCCTTCATGGGCTCGCAGATGACCGCCAATGCTGCCGTGTTGGCCGGGGGGATCTCCAAGGCCCTGGTCACCACCGCTGCGGGCCTGATGGTCGGTATTCCGGCAGTGTTCTTCCATCGCTTCCTGCTGCGCCGCATCGATGAGCTGGTGGTCGGCATGGAGCAGGAAGCGATCAAGCTGGTGGAAGTGATCCAGGGCGACCGCGAAGTGGAAGTGGCTGGAGGCAAGGCGTGAAGTTCCGGCGCAATCGCCAGCGGGAGAACGTCGACATCAACCTCGCGTCGCTGATCGACGTGGTGTTCGTGCTGCTGCTGTTCTTCGTCGTCACCACCACCTTCACCCGCGAAACCCAGTTGCGGGTCGAACTGCCCGAGGCCGCCAGTGCAGAGCAGCCACCAGCCGACCAGGACAAACTGGTGGAAATCACCATCAGTGCCGATGGCGTGTACTCGGTGAACAACCACCTGCTGCCCAAGAGCGACCTGGCCACCCTGACCGAGGCCATCGAGCGCGAATCCGGTGGTGACACTACGTTGCCACTGGCCATTAGCGCCGATGGCAAAACCCCGCACCAGGCCGTGGTCACTGCGATGGATGCTGCCGGTAAGCTCGGTTTCAGCCACCTGCGCATGACCACTGTCGAGGCTGCCCAGGGGACGCCTTGATGGCCTTCGCCGACCGTCTGCTCGCGGCCTGGTATGCCGGGCACCCGGCCCTGGCCCTGCTGCGCCCGCTCGAAGCCTTGTACCGGCGTGTGGTGGTGGGCAAGCGCGCGCGATTTCTCAGCGGCGAAAGCCCCAGCTACCGTGCGCCGGTGCCGGTCATCGTGGTGGGCAACATCACCGTCGGCGGTACCGGTAAGACACCGATGATTCTGTGGTTGATCGACCACTGCCGCCAGCGCGGGCTCAAGGTCGGCGTGGTCAGCCGTGGCTATGGCGCCAAGCCGCCGCAGTTGCCGTGGCGCGTCAGCGCCGAGCACAGTGCCGAACAGGCCGGCGACGAGCCGTTGCTGATCGTCCAGCGCACAGGCGTGCCGTTGATGATCGACCCAGACCGCTCCCGCGCCGTGCAGGCGCTGCTGGCCAGCGAACCACTGGACCTGATCCTGTGCGACGACGGCATGCAGCACTACCGCCTTGCCCGCGACCTGGAACTGGTGCTGATCGACGCCGCCCGTGGCCTGGGCAATGGCCGCTGCTTGCCGGCTGGGCCCTTGCGCGAGCCAGCCGAGCGCCTGCAGGCGGCCGATGCGGTGCTGCTCAACGGCGCCAGCGCTGACCGCGAGGGTGGTTTCGCCTTCAGCCTGCAGCCCTCTGCGCTGGTCAACCTGCGCAGTGGCGAGCGTCGTGCGCTGGACCATTTCCCTGCCGGCCAGGCACTGCACGCCGTGGCGGGCATCGGCAACCCCCAACGTTTCTTCAACACCCTCCTAGGGCTAAACTGGCAGCCGGTGCCGCATCCTTTCGCTGACCACGCGCAGTTCAGCGCTGAAAGCCTGGCCTTCAGCCCGCCGTTGCCGCTGGTCATGACCGAGAAAGATGCGGTCAAATGCCGGGCCTTCGCAGCGGATGACTGGTGGTACCTCACCGTCGAGGCGCAGCCCTCGCCAGCGTTCGTCGGCTGGTTCGACGGCCAGCTGCAGCGCTTGCTGCCCCAGCCCTGAGCCCTTATTCAACACACGGCCACCTGGCCTCAAGGACGCTTTCCATGGACACCAAACTGCTCGACATCCTGGCCTGCCCGATCACCAAGGGCCCGCTCAAGCTCAGCGCCGACAAGACCGAGCTGATCAGCAAGGGTGCAGGCCTTGCCTACCCGATCCGCGATGGCATCCCGGTTATGCTGGAGAGCGAGGC
The DNA here is from genome assembly GCF_029537255.1 of Pseudomonas sp. NyZ480. Classification (NCBI taxonomy): domain Bacteria; kingdom Pseudomonadati; phylum Pseudomonadota; class Gammaproteobacteria; order Pseudomonadales; family Pseudomonadaceae; genus Pseudomonas; species Pseudomonas sp. NyZ480. The sequence continues at coordinate 1,562,367 of NZ_CP120626.1, forward strand.
TCGCACCCTGACCGACGACGAGCGTCTGGACAAATGAACCTGAACTTCACCGTGGTCATTCCGGCCCGCCTGCGCTCCACGCGCCTTCCGGGCAAACCGCTGTTGCCGATCGCCGGCAAGCCGATGATCCAGCACGTCTGGGAACAGGCCCGCAAGAGCGGTGCCAACCGCGTGGTGATCGCCACCGACGACAGCAGTATCGTCGAAGCCTGCCAGGCATTCGGCGCCGAAGTGCTGATGACCCGTGCCGACCACGAGTCCGGCACCGACCGTCTGGCCGAAGTGGCGGCCCACCTGGGACTGCCTGCCGATGCCATCGTGGTCAACGTGCAAGGCGACGAGCCGCTGATTCCCCCGGTGATCATCGACCAGGTGGCGGCTAACCTGGCGGCCCACCCGGAAGCGGGCATTGCCACCCTGGCAGAGCCGATCCACGAGCCGCAGGCGGTGTTCAATCCCAACGCGGTCAAGGTGGTCAGCGACAAGAACGGGCTGGCCCTCACGTTCAGCCGCGCGCCACTGCCGTGGGCTCGCGATGCTTTCGCCAAGGACCGCGATCGACTGCCCGAGAGCGTGCCTTACCGCCGCCATATTGGCATGTACGCCTACCGCGTGGGCTTCCTCCAGGACTTCGTCAGCTGGGGCCCATGCTGGCTCGAGCAGACCGAGGCACTGGAACAGCTGCGCGCCCTGTGGCATGGCGTGCGTATTCACGTCGAAGATGCGATCGAAGCGCCAGCGGTGGGTGTGGATACCCCTGAAGACCTGGAGCGCGTCCGGCGCTTGCTGGAGGCCTGATGCGCGTTCTGTTCGTCTGCCTGGGCAACATCTGCCGTTCGCCGACCGCCGAAGGGGTGCTACGCCATCAACTGCGGGCCGCTGGCCTGGCCGACCAGGTGCACGTGGCCTCGGCCGGCACGGCTGAATGGCATGTGGGCAAAGCCCCTGACAGCCGCACCAGCAAGGCGGCGCTGGCGCGTGGCTACGACCTGTCGCGGCAACGTGCGCAGCAGGTGAAGGCGGCGCATTTCGCCGAGTACGACCTGATTCTGGCCATGGATGAAAGCAACCTCAGCCACCTGCGCGCCCTGCGTCCGCATACGGCAAAAGGCGAGCTGGACCTGTTCCTGCGCCGCTACGGTGCTGAGCTCGACGAAGTGCCAGACCCTTACTACGGTGGGGCAGAAGGTTTCGAGCGCGTGCTGGACCTGATCGAAGCGGCATGCCGCGAGCTGGTCGTGGAAATCAAGGGGCGGTTATGACGGCGCATTGGCAGGAGCAGGTATCGCTCAAGGCCTACAACACCTTCGGCATCGACGTGAAGGCACGATATTTTGTCCAGGCCCACAGCGATGCCGAAGTGCGCGCGGCGTTGGCCGAGGCGCAGCAGTGTAACGTGCCGGTGTTCGTTCTGGGGGGAGGCAGTAACCTGCTGCTGACCCGCGACATCGACGCACTGGTGCTGCACATGGCCAGTCGCGGCCAGCGGGTGTTGCTGGACGATGGCAGTCGCGTGGTGGTCGAGGCCGAGGCCGGTGAGCCCTGGCATCCTTTCGTGCAATCGACGTTGGCGAAGGGTTTCAGTGGTCTTGAGAACTTGAGCTTGATCCCCGGCACCGTTGGCGCGGCGCCAATGCAGAACGTGGGTGCCTATGGCGTCGAGATCAAGGACGTGTTCGCTGGGTTGACCGCGCTCGACCGGGAAACCGGCGAGGTGCGGGATTTTGCCCTGGAAGAATGCGCGTTCGGCTACCGTGACAGCGTATTCAAGCGCAACCCAGGCCGCTGGCTGATCTTGCGCGTGCGCTTTGCCCTGAGCCGAGCCTTGCAGGCGCATCTGGATTACGGCCCGGTGCGCCAGCGTCTGGCGGAGCAAGGCATCGAACAGCCGACTGCGCAAGCGATAAGCGACGCGATCTGCAGCATTCGTCGCGAGAAATTGCCTGATCCGGCCGAGCTTGGCAATGCCGGGAGCTTCTTCAAGAACCCGGTGGTACCCGCAGCGGTGGCTGAGCGAATTCGTGCACAGCATCCAGGCGTGGTGGCGTATGCCCAGGCCGATGGCCAGGTCAAGCTGGCGGCGGGTTGGTTGATCGAACAGGCGGGCTGGAAGGGCTACCGTGATGGGGATGCCGGCGTGCATCGGTTGCAGGCGCTGGTGCTGGTCAATCATGGCCAGGCAAGTGGGGCGCAGTTGCATGATCTGGCGCGACGGATTCAAGCGGATATTTACGAACGGTTTGGGGTTGAGTTGGAGATGGAGCCCAACCTCTACTGAGGGCTGGGGTTGCCTTGCGCTTGTCTTGGGTTTAGAGGTGGTGGGTAAATCGAGCGCCGCCCGCGAGGCGCATCGCGAGCAAGGCTCGCTCCTACGCTTGTTTACGGCCAAACATGTCTGTGACAGGCGCACGTGACCGCTTTCTTGCGTCGTGTGACAGAGCGCTCGCGCGCAAATCCCGCAGGACTCATTGGCCCGAAACAAGCGTAGGAGCGAGCCTTGCTCGCGATGCGCCGCGCGGGCGGCGCTCGATCTCAAAGCCGCTGAAAAACCTCCGACAAGCGCATCCATCCTCAAACCAAAACGCTCCCCAAGAAAAAGCCCCGCCCAGTTTGCACTGGCGGGGCTTTTTCACTCAGGCGATGGCATCAACCGTGGTGTGGCTTCTGCTCGTCAGCGGTTTCCAGCGCTGGCTCTCCAGCCGACGCAGCCGCTTCTTGCGCAGCCTTGGCCGCTGCTTCGGCTTCGAGGCGGCGGCGGCGCACTTCACGTGGGTCGTTCGGTGCACGGCCGTTTGGCAGCATCACGGTAGCAGGTGCTTCAGCCGCTGCTGGCTCGGAAACCACAGGGGCGGGCTCGGCCGCTACTTCGGGCTGGGCTTCGACCGCCGGGGCCTCGACCACGGGCTCGGCAACCGGGGCCGCTTCAACGACCACAGGTGCCTGCTCGACTTCGACGGCAGGTGCTTCAACGGCGGCTACTTCCGCCGGCGCTTCGACAACCACCGCAGAGGCTTCTTCTACCGCAGGCTGTGGCGCGACTTCCACTGCCGGCTCGACACTGGCTTCAACCGGAGCGACCGGCTCGCTGACTGGCTGTTCGACCGCAGGGGCAATCGCCACTTCTTCAGCCTGTTCAGCCTTGACGCTTGCTTCAACCTGCTCGGCAGCCTGAGGCGCTTCGACGGTTTCAGTGCTGGCGACTTCAGCGGTGGCACGCTCTGCCTGCTGATTGGCTTCGGCCTCGGCGGTGGCGCTGATGTTGCTGGTGGCGACCGCGGCGGTGACGGCCAGGCCGGCTGCCAGTTCGGCACCCAGCTCGGTGGCCTGGTGCTGTTGTGGCTGCTCTTCGCTGCCTTCTTCCTCGCTGCCTTCGATCAGCTCGCCGTTGGCATTGCGCTGGCGCTCACGGCGGTTGCTGCGACGACGCTGACCGCGCGAACGGCGGCGTGGGCGCTCGCCATCGGCACCTTCCAGCTCGTCCTGCAGTTGCTCTTCGTTCGGCAGTTGCTCTTCGGCCTGCTCCGCAGCCTGTTCGCTAGCGCGAGGCTGGCGCTCCTCACGCGGTGGGCGCGGCGCACGCTCCTCACGGGGGGCGCGTTCTTCGCGTGGAGCGCGTTCTTCACGCGGAGCCCGCTCTTCGCGTGGTGCTCGTTCTTCACGCGGAGCGCGCTCTTCACGTGGCGCGCGTTCCTCACGCGGTGCACGTTCTTCGCGAGGCGCACGCTCTTCACGCGGTGCGCGTTCTTCTCGGGGCTGACGTTCTTCACGCGCGGTCGGTGCGGCGTCCAGCGGTTCGCGCAGTTCGCGTACCCGCTCTTCACGGTTGGCACGGCGATCTTCGCGGGGTTGGCGTGGTTGACGCTCCTCGCGTGGGGCGCGCTCTTCGCGGGCGACACGCTCCTCGCGCGGTGCACGTTCCTCACGCGGCTGGCGCTCTTCGCGGGGGGCGCGCTCGGCACGCTCTTCACGCGGCTTGCGTTCGTCGTCGCGACGGCCGTTTCGGTTGCGGCTCTGCTGGCGACCGTTACGACGCTCTTCGTTGCGTTGAGGGCGTTCGGTAGCGGGCTTCTCGGCGGCGACCGCTGGCGCTGCGGCAGGCTCTTCCTTGCCGGCGAACAGGCTGACCAGCGACTTCACCAGGCCTTTGAACAGGCTTGGTTCTGGTGCGCTCGGGGCCGGGGCCGGGGCGGGTGTTGCGGCAGGCTGTTCTTCAGCGCTCGGGACCGGTGCGTTGGCGCGGGCCGGGGCGGTCTTGACAGCGGCTTCCTGACGAACCAGGGTGCGGGTGGCGGTCGGCTGCGGCGCTTCTTCGGTCTCGGCGGCGGCGATTTCGTAGCTGGACTGGTTGTTCAGCACGTCCGGGTTGTCGTCGCGCAGGCGCTGGACTTCGAAGTGCGGTGTCTCCAGGTGATCGTTCGGCAGGATGATGATGCGCGCACGGGTACGCAGTTCGATCTTGGTGATCGAGTTGCGTTTCTCGTTGAGCAGGAAGGCCGCGACCGGGATCGGCACTTGGGCGCGAACCTCGGCGGTGCGGTCTTTCAGCGCTTCTTCTTCGATCAGGCGCAGAATCGCCAGCGACAGCGACTCGACGTCACGGATGATGCCGGTGCCGGAGCAGCGTGGGCAGACGATACCGCTGCTTTCGCCCAGCGACGGACGCAGGCGCTGACGGGACATTTCCAGCAGGCCGAAACGCGAAATGCGGCCAACCTGGACACGGGCGCGGTCGGCTTCGAGGCATTCGCGCACGCGTTCTTCGACGGCACGCTGGTTCTTGGCCGGGGTCATGTCGATGAAGTCGATGACGATCAGGCCGCCGATGTCGCGCAGGCGCAGTTGGCGGGCGATTTCCTCGGCCGCTTCCAGGTTGGTCTGCAGGGCGGTTTCCTCGATGTCGCTACCTTTAGTGGCGCGCGCCGAGTTGATGTCGATGGACACCAGGGCTTCGGTCGGGTCGATCACGATCGAGCCGCCGGACGGCAGGTCGACGACGCGCTGGAAGGCGGTCTCGATCTGGCTTTCGATCTGGAAACGGTTGAACAGCGGCACGCTGTCTTCGTACAGCTTGACCTTGCTGGCGTACTGCGGCATGACCTGGCGAATGAAGGTCAGGGCTTCTTCCTGGGCGTCGATGCTGTCGATCAGCACTTCGCCGATGTCCTGGCGCAGGTAGTCGCGGATGGCGCGGATGATGACATTGCTTTCCTGGTAGATCAGGAAAGGCGCGGCGCGATCCTGGGATGCTTCCTTGATGGCGGTCCACAGCTGCAGCAGGTAGTCGAGGTCCCACTGCATTTCTTCGCTGCTGCGGCCCAGGCCGGCGGTGCGCACGATCAGGCCCATGTCGCCGGGAACGGTGAGGCCGTTCAGGGCTTCGCGCAGCTCGTTGCGCTCTTCGCCTTCGATGCGGCGGGAGATACCACCGGCGCGCGGGTTGTTGGGCATCAATACCAGGTAGCGACCAGCCAGGCTGATGAAGGTGGTCAGGGCGGCGCCTTTGTTGCCACGCTCTTCCTTCTCGACCTGGACGATGACCTCCTGGCCTTCGCTGAGGACTTCCTTGATGTTGACGCGGCCTTCAGGGGCTTTCTTGAAGTATTCGCGGGAGATTTCTTTCAGCGGCAGGAAGCCGTGACGTTCGGAGCCGAAGTCGACGAAGGCGGCTTCGAGGCTAGGTTCGATCCGGGTGATCTTGCCTTTGTAGATGTTGGCCTTTTTCTGCTCGCGGGCCCCGGACTCGATGTCCAGGTCGTAGAGACGTTGGCCGTCCACCAGGGCTACACGCAACTCTTCGGGTTGAGTCGCGTTAATCAGCATTCTTTTCATGTTGTACCGTCGGTTTCCGGGCTGCCGGAAACGGCGTTCGGCACACACGACTTCTCATGGTCGGTGCCAAGGTGCGCAAAGGGTGGTAAGGCCACCCCCGTGTCTGGCGACGTTCGGCACCAGCCGGTTGCCCAGCCTGCCGTTGTCGCGACGACGCGTCCTGTTTGCTGCGGTGTCATGAAGCCTGTGGTATCCGAATCAACCAAGCAGGCCTCGTGCACTCAGTCAGGAGGAGGAATCAACCGTCAGCCGTGGACGCCCGGAGGCATCTGTTCAGGACCTTATCCGCTCGCCGGCCATTCAGTGGGCCGGTGGCCGGACGCGGTGCTACACGGTCCGAGGGCTGTGCATCTCCACCCTGCACGTATCCCTGATAATTCGGGTGCTGCCGCGCGCTGAATCCGCAACGGGTTGCATTTTTCGCCAGCGCATGTTCTGGGCTGGCGCCATTCATGTCCGAGGCAGGTATTTCCGAAGCATTCGCCAAACGTTGCGTGGAAGCGACGGGCGGGCAGAGGTGCAGCGAAAAGAATCGGGTAAGCAGGTGAAACACCGCACTTGTCGTTTTTTTTCGGTCTTCTCTACACAGCGCTGGTGGCGATTCCAGGCAATTCGGTAAACTGGCGAAAACCCCGTCGGACGGCCTCGCGTCCTCGAGAATTGCGTTGGTCAGGGCCGGCGAAGAGCCTGGTGCCGCTGGCCTGCCGCTTTTGGCGGCGTTCGCGACTATAGCAGTAATGATTAAGTGCTTCAATTCCATAAAAAATTGTTATGATCCCGCCATGACGACCAATACCCCTCCGACTTCCGGCGTTCAGCTGATCGAAGTCGCGCCGGAACTTGCCGGCCAACGCATCGACAATTTTCTCATTACGGCCCTCAAGGGCGTGCCCAAGACACTTGTGTACCGCATCCTGCGCAAGGGTGAGGTGCGGGTGAACAAGGGGCGGGTCAAGCCTGAATACAAGATTCAGGCCGGCGACATCGTCCGTGTACCGCCTGTCCGGCTGCCTGAGCGCGACGAGCCAGCGCCGGTCGCCCAGGGCTTGTTGCAGCGGTTGGAGGCGGCCATCGTCTACGAAGACAAGGCGCTGATCGTGATGAACAAGCCGGCTGGCATCGCCGTGCATGGCGGTAGCGGCCTGAGCTTTGGTGTGATCGAAGCGCTGCGTCAATTGCGTCCGGAAGCCAAGGAGCTGGAGTTGGTGCACCGCCTGGACCGCGACACCTCTGGCCTGCTGATGATTGCCAAGAAGCGCAGCATGTTGCGCCACCTGCATGCCGCGTTGCGCGGTGATGGCGTCGACAAGCGCTACATGGCGCTGGTGCGCGGACATTGGCCGACGTCCAAGAAGCAGGTGAGTGCGCCCTTGCAGAAGAGCAACCTGCGCTCCGGTGAGCGTATGGTCGAGGTGGATGAAGAGGGCAAGGAGGCGTTGACGCTGTTCCGCGTCCTGCGCCGTTTCGGTGAGTTCGCGACCATCGTCGAGGCGCGTCCGATCACCGGTCGTACCCATCAGATACGCGTGCACACCTTGCATGCCGGTCACATGATTGCCGGCGACAGCAAGTATGGTGACGAAGATTTCTCCCGCGAGATCCGCGAGCTGGGTGGCAAGCGCCTGTTCCTGCATGCCTATGCCCTGACCGTGCCGCTGCCGGATGGTGGTGAGCTCAAGCTCGAAGCGCCCGTGGATGAAATGTGGGCCAAGACCATTGAACGCTTGAGTGCGAGCTGATCCATGCGAAGCCGTTACGAGCTGTTGATCTTCGACTGGGACGGCACTCTGGCCGATTCCATTGGTCGCATCGTTCATGCCATGAACGTCGCTGCCGAGCGCGCTGGCGAGTTGCCAAGTGATGATGAGGCGGTGAAAGGGATCATCGGCCTGGCGCTAGATGAGGCCATTGCCACGCTGTATCCGCATCTCGATGCTGTGCAGGTTGAACGTTTCCGTCAGCACTATGCCAATATTTACGTGGCTCTGGATCAACAGCCTTCGCCGTTGTTCGACGGCGTGGTGGAGTCGCTGGAAGCGTTTCGTGCCGAGGGCTACCGCTTGGCGGTGGCCACTGGCAAGGCCCGTCGAGGCCTGGATCGGGTGCTCAAGGCCAATGGCTGGGAGCACTTTTTCGATATTACGCGTGCGGCGGATGAGTCGCGCGGCAAGCCGCACCCGCTGATGCTCGAGCAGATTCTCGGCCACTGCCGGGTCGATGCCGGGCGTGCATTGATGGTGGGGGATTCGGCATTCGACCTGCAAATGGCCAGCAATGCCGGCATGCACTCGGTTGCAGTGGGTTATGGCGCCATGTCGCTGCACGCGTTGGCCGAATTTGGCCCGCAAGTGTGCATCGATCATTTTTCTCAGTTGCGCGACTGGCTGTCCGGTCCCGCGCACGTTCAATTCCAAGGTAGGTGAGCATGGCTGACGAATGGAAGGCGCCCGAGCCCGAAGGTGACGGCGAAGAGCGCAAGAGCTGGAAGTTGCTGGAGAAGACCCTGCTGGCGGGTGTTCAGGAGCAGCGCCGCGCCCGCCGCTGGGGGATTTTCTTCAAGCTGCTGACCTTTCTCTACCTGTTCGGCATCTTGTTCCTGTTCATGCCGATGATGGATGTGGACAAGGCGGCTTCGCGCAGTGCCAGTCACACCGCGCTGGTCGAGGTGCGTGGGGTGATTGCCGACCAGGAAGCAGCCAGCGCCGACAATATCGTCAAGGGGCTGCGCGAGGCGTTCAGGGATGCCAAGACCAAGGCCGTGGTGATGCGCATCAACAGCCCGGGGGGCAGTCCGGTTCAGGCGGGTTACGTGTATGACGAGATCCGGCGTCTGCGGGCCGAATACCCGGCTATCAAGCTCTATGCGGTGATCAGCGATCTGGGGGCTTCCGGTGCCTACTACATTGCCAGCGCCGCTGACGAAATCTATGCCGACAAGGCTAGCTTGGTGGGTTCTATCGGGGTTACCGCGGCGGGTTATGGCTTCGTTGGCTCGATGGAGAAGCTCGGTGTCGAGCGTCGCACCTATACGGCAGGCGAGCACAAGGCCTTCCTTGATCCGTTCTCGCCTGAGAAGCCTGAGGAGAGGGCGTTCTGGCAGGGTGTGCTGAACACCACGCATCAGCAGTTCATCGCCATGGTCAAGCAGGGGCGGGGCGATCGTTTGAAGGACAAGGAGCATCCGGAGCTGTTCAGTGGCCTGATCTGGTCCGGTGAGCAGGCCAAGGCGCTGGGGTTGGTGGATGGCCTGGGCAGTGCCAGCTATGTGGCGCGTGAGGTCGTTGGCGAGAAAACACTGGTGGACTTCACTGTGGAAGAGTCGCCGTTCGATCGGTTCTCCAAGCGCATTGGTGCCAGTGTGGCGGAGCACCTGGCGATGTGGATGGGGTTCCAGGGGGTTCAGTTGCGTTGAGTGATCGTCGCGCGCGCTGAGGTGGGTGTGAGATCGAGCGCCGCCCGCGCGGCGCATCGCGAGCAAGGCTCGCTCCTACGTTTGTTTCGGGCCAGTAACCCCAGCAATAGGCGCGCGCGACCGCCTTGTTTGTACGGCTCAATATCGCGCCCAGCACCAAAGCGGTCGCGCGCAGATCCCACAGGCATAATTGGCCCGAAACAGACGTAGGAGCGAGCCTTGCTCGCGATGCGCCGCGCGGGCGGCGCTCGATCTCACTCGCGCCGAAGCCCCCAGGCCGTACTAGGGCACTGCCACCCCCTCAACCTTCAACATATCCACCAGCCGAATCAACGGCAGCCCGATTAGGCTGGTCGCATCGCACCCATGGGTGCTCTTGAACAAACTCACGCCCAACCCTTCTGCCTTGAAGCTGCCCGCGCAATCGAGTGGTCGTTCCGCTTCCACGTAACGCTCCACGCGCGCTCGATCCAGCTCTCGCATCGTCACCGTGAACGGCACGCAATCGACCTGGCATTGCCCTGTGGCGCTGTTCAGTAGCGCCAGGCCGGTCAGGAAGGTCACTTGCTGTCCGCTGGCCTCCAGCAGTTGCTCGCAGGCCCGTTCGAACGTATGGGGCTTGCCGAGGATCTGTTCGCCGAGCACCGCTACCTGGTCGGAGCCGATAATCAGGTGGTCCGGGTAGCTGACCGCCAGTGCTTGCGCCTTCTGTCTGGCAAGACGTCGAACCAGCTCCGTAGCCGGCTCGTCATCAAGCCTGCGCTCGTCTACGTCGGGGCTTGCCCAGATAAAGGGCAGGCGCAGGCGCTCAAGCAGTTCGCGCCGATAGGGAGAGCTGGAAGCCAGTAACAAGGGAAGCATGATAGACTCCTGATCGTTTGAACCGAATTCTAACATGTGAGATGCCGCCGAATTTCCTTTGACAGGGGCGGGGGGCATCCCTAGAATGCTGCGCCTATGTTGAATGACCCGATTCCACCTCACGTTGACCCGCGCAAATTAGCCGATCGTGGCGTAACCATTAATGGTTCGCTGCTACTCGCTGATTTGGAAAGACTCTGCGACCCGCTTTCCGACGATGTCGGTACGGTGCAGGCGAAGTTCGATTTTGAACGAGATGAACAGCACGTGGTGGTTATCCACAGCGAGCTGGATGTCGAAGTCAAAATGGTTTGCCAGCGTTGTCTTGAGCTGGTCACCCTGCCGATTCACAGCGAATGTACATACGCTGTGGTGAAGGAGGGTGCGAATACCCAGTCGTTGCCGAAAGGCTATGACGTGCTGGAACTGGGCGAAGATCCTTTGGATCTGCAGGCATTGATCGAGGAAGAGCTTCTGCTCGCCTTGCCAATCGTGCCTGCTCATCATCCGGAAGAATGCCAGCAGCCGGCGGGCGCAGACGAGCCCGAATCGAGCAAGGACGAGGTATCGCGGTCCAACCCGTTCAGTGTTTTGGCGCAGTTAAAGCGTGACCCAAACGTTTAGGAGTTAATCAATTATGGCTGTTCAGCAGAACAAAAAATCCCGCTCTGCCCGTGACATGCGCCGTTCCCACGACGCCCTGTCGGAAAACGCGCTGTCGGTAGAGAAAACCACCGGTGAAGTACACCTGCGTCACCACGTGTCGCCAGAAGGCGTATACCGTGGTCGCAAAGTGATCGACAAGGGCGCTGACGAGTAATCCTTGTCCGCTCAGATCATCGCGATCGACGCAATGGGCGGGGACTTCGGTCCCCGCAGCATTGTCCAGGCAAGCATTGCCTGCCTTTCGGCTACTCCCTCGCTACACCTGACCCTCGTCGGTCAACCCTCCCTCCTCGAAGAGCTTGTCAGCGGCCTACCGGCTGCGGATCGCGCGCGCCTGCAGATTGTTGCGGCCAGTGAGGTGGTCGGCATGGACGAGCGGCCCTCCCAGGCGTTGAGGGGCAAGCCGGATTCGTCGATGCGCATTGCCCTTGAACTGGTGCGTGATGGCAAGGCCCAGGCCTGCGTGAGCGCTGGCAACACCGGGGCGTTGATGGCGCTGTCGCGCTTCGTGCTCAAGACCTTGCCCGGCATCGATCGGCCGGCCATGGTGGCGGCGATCCCTACCCAGACGGGCTACTGCCAGTTGCTCGACCTGGGCGCCAATGTCGACTGCAGCGCCGAAAACCTCTACCAGTTCGCCGTGATGGGTTCGGTGGCCGCACAGGCGTTGGGTATTCATCGCCCGCGCGTGGCGCTGTTGAATATCGGCACCGAGGACATCAAGGGCAACCAGCAGGTCAAGCTGGCGGCCACCTTGCTGCAGAATGCCCGGGGCCTCAACTACGTCGGTTTCGTCGAAGGTGACGGCCTGTACCGCGGCGAAGCGGATGTGGTGGTGTGCGACGGTTTCGTCGGCAATATCCTGCTTAAGTCCAGTGAGGGCCTGGCGACCATGATCGGTGCGCGCATCGAGAAGCTGTTCAAGGGTGGTGTGCTATCGCGTGCCGCCGGTGCCTTGGCCATGCCTTTGCTCAAGCGTCTGCAGGACGACCTTGCGCCTGCACGGCACAATGGTGCCAGCTTCCTGGGGTTGCAGGGTATCGTCATCAAGAGCCATGGCTCGGCGGGCGTGCAGGGTTTCCAGAGTGCGATCCAGCGAGCGTTGATCGAGATTCAGGAGAACCTGCCGCAGCGCCTGCATGGTCGGCTTGAAGACCTGTTGCCTTAGTTTGCCGGCATTGGCCGCTTCGCAGGCAAGCCGGCTTCTGCATGGCGCGCACGCTTGCGGTGTGCGCCTTCCTGTTGGTGATGAGGTCGCGGCTGACACGACAAAGGCCTTAGGCATATCGCCGATGAAGTGCTTAAATGTGACCGCTTGGTCTGCGTCTTCATCCAAGCTTTCAGATTCCGCGTCCGGCCCAAGGCCCGACGCACCCTATCCGACGACAAGATCATAAGGGCTTGTTCAATGTCTGCATCCCTCGCATTCGTCTTTCCCGGTCAAGGTTCCCAGTCGCTGGGCATGCTTGCCGAGCTCGGCGCCGAGAAGCCGGTGATCATCGAGACCTTCAAAGAGGCCTCTGACGCTCTGGGTTACGACCTGTGGAAACTGGTCCAGGAAGGCCCGGAAGAACAACTCAACCAAACCGACAAAACCCAGCCGGCCATCCTTACCGCCTCCATCGCGTTGTGGCGCCTGTGGCTGGAAGAGGGCGGCGCGCAGCCAGCCTTCGTTTCTGGCCATAGCCTGGGTGAGTACAGCGCGCTGGTCGCCGCTGGCAGTCTGTCGCTGAAGGACGCCGTTCGCCTGGTCGAACGGCGCGGTCAGCTGATGCAAGAGGCCGTGCCTGCTGGTCACGGCGCCATGGCAGCGATCCTTGGCCTGGATGACGCCGTGGTCGTGGAAATTTGTGCAGAAGCGGCTGAAGACGAAGTGGTCAGTGCGGTCAACTTCAACTCGCCGGGCCAGGTGGTCATCGCCGGTAACAAGGCTGCGGTCGACCGTGCCATCGAGCTGTGCAAGGCCAAGGGTGCCAAGCGCGCCCTGCCGCTGGCGGTCAGCGTGCCGTCGCACTGCGCCCTGATGAAGCCTGCCGCCGAGCGTTTCGCCGAATCGGTCAACGCCATCGAATGGAAGGCCCCGCAGATTCCGGTCGTGCAGAACGTCACCGCCGCTATCGCCGCCGACCTCGATACACTCAAGCAGGACCTGCTGGCGCAGTTGTACCAGCCGGTACGCTGGGTCGAGTGCGTGCAGACCCTGGCGGCCAATGGCGCCGTCAACCTGGTCGAATGCGGCCCTGGCAAGGTTCTGGCAGGCCTGAACAAGCGTTGCGCGGATGGCGTGACCACTTACAACCTCAATACCCCTGATGCCGTCGCTGCCACCCGTGCGGCGCTGGCCTGATTTGGAGAAGCTTGCATGAGCCTGCAAGGTAAAGTTGCACTGGTCACCGGCGCCAGCCGTGGTATCGGCCAGGCCATCGCCCTCGAGCTGGGCCGCCAGGGCGCGACCGTGATCGGTACCGCCACTTCGGCTTCCGGCGCCGAGCGCATCGCTGCCACCCTGAAAGAGCACGGTATTGCCGGCACCGGCATGGAACTGAACGTCACCAGCGCCGAATCCGTCGACGCCGTGCTGTCCGCCATTGCCGAGCAGTTCGGCGCTCCGGCTATCTTGGTCAACAACGCTGGCATCACCCGCGACAACCTCATGCTGCGCATGAAGGACGACGAGTGGTTCGACGTCATCGACACCAACCTGAACAGCCTCTACCGTCTGTCCAAGGGCGTGCTGCGCGGCATGACCAAGGCGCGTTGGGGTCGTATCATCAGCATCGGCTCGGTGGTCGGTGGCATGGGTAACGCAGGTCAGGCCAACTATGCCGCCGCCAAGGCCGGTCTGGAAGGCTTCAGCCGCGCCCTGGCCCGCGAAGTCGGCTCGCGTGGCATCACCGTCAACTCGGTGACCCCAGGCTTCATCGACACTGACATGACCCGTGAACTGCCAGAAGCGCAGCGCGAGGCTCTGCAGAAGGAAATTCCGCTGGGCCGCCTGGGCCAGGCCGAGGAAATCGCCAAGGTGGTTTCCTTCCTGGCATCCGACGGCGCAGCCTATGTCACCGGCGCTACTGTGCCGGTGAACGGCGGGATGTACATGTAAACTGCAACTCAATGTGACGGATTGCTTAAAAAAAGAGTCATACTCCGAGCCTAAAATCCGTTATAAAGCTGCAACCAGATTCCAGGCAGAGGCTTGGTCGAGTCATACGAAGGTGTGTTTCGCTTGAAAAGCGAACGTCTTTCTATAAACTTGGACACCGGCCAGCTGCCTGACATATGTCCATTAGGAGTGAAAACTAGGTATGAGCACCATCGAAGAACGCGTCAAGAAAATCGTCGCCGAGCAACTGGGCGTCAAGGAAGACGAAGTGACTGCTGAGAAGTCCTTCGTCGATGACCTGGGTGCCGATTCGCTTGACACCGTTGAGCTGGTGATGGCTCTGGAAGAGGAATTCGAGACCGAAATCCCTGACGAAGAAGCCGAGAAGATCACTACCGTTCAAGCTGCTATCGACTACGTCAAAAACCACCAGGCTTAAGACGTTTTAGTCGACGCTTCTTGTCGGGAAAAACCGCACTGCCTTTGCCGGCGTGCGGTTTTTTCTTTGCGAGGCGCCTGCGTCGCGCAACGAGCATCGAGAGCTTGTTGCCATTTCATTCCGTTGCCTTGAATGCAATGGCAAGAAACTCTGTTATTAGAAAAGGAGAGTACTGTGTCGCGTAGACGCGTCGTGGTCACCGGTATGGGTATGCTGTCGCCACTGGGTACCGATGTACCGAGCACCTGGCAGGGCATTCTGGCTGGCCGCAGTGGCATCGGTCCGATCGAACACACGGACCTGTCTGCCTACTCCACCCGTTTTGGCGGCTCGGTGAAGGGCTTCGAGGTCGAGCAATACCTGTCGGCCAAAGAGGCTCGCAAACTTGACCTGTTCATCCAGTACGGCCTGGCGGCCGGCTTCCAGGCAGTGCGTAACGCCGGTCTGGAAGTGACCGATGCCAACCGTGAACGCATTGGCGTGGCCATGGGCTCGGGGATCGGCGGTCTGACCAACATCGAGGACACTAGCCGCACCCTGCACGAGCAGGGGCCGCGCCGTATTTCGCCGTTCTTCGTGCCGGGTTCGATCATCAACATGATCTCGGGTTTCCTGTCGATCCACCTGGGTCTGCAGGGGCCGAACTACGCCATTGCCACCGCGTGTACCACGGGTACCCATTGCATCGGCATGGCTGCGCGCAACATCGCCTACGGCGAAGCCGACGTGATGATTGCCGGCGGCGCCGAAATGGCCGCTTGCGGCCTGGGCATGGGCGGCTTCGGCGCCTCCCGCGCGCTGTCTACGCGCAATGACGAGCCGACCCGCGCCAGCCGTCCCTGGGACAAAGGCCGTGATGGCTTCGTGCTGTCCGATGGTGCCGGTGCCCTGGTACTCGAAGAGCTGGAACACGCCAAGGCCCGTGGCGCCACCATCTATGCCGAGCTGGTTGGTTTCGGCATGAGCGGCGACGCGTACCACATGACCTCGCCGCCCGACTCCGGTGAAGGCGCTGCCCGCTGCATGGCCAATGCCCTGCGCGATGCCGGTATCCAGCCTGAGGAAGTGAGCTACATCAACGCCCACGGTACGTCTACCCCCGCCGGTGATGTCGCCGAAGTGGCCGCGATCAAGCGCGTGTTCGGCGAACATGCCTACAAGCTGGCCGTGAGCTCCACCAAGTCGATGACCGGTCACCTGCTGGGTGCCGCCGGTGCGGTGGAGGCGATTTTCAGCGTCCTGGCCATCAACAGCCAGATGGCGCCGCCTACCATCAACCTGGACGAGCCGGATGAAGGCTGCGACCTCGACTTCGTGCCCCACGAAGCACGTAGCATGAATATCGACGTTGTACTGTCCAACTCCTTCGGCTTTGGCGGCACCAACGGTTCGCTGGTGTTCCGCCGGTTCGCCGGTTGATGCACAGCTGGATCGACGGCCAGCCTGCGACTGCGGTCAATCTGCAGAATCGCGGCCTGGCCTACGGCGATGGCCTGTTCGAGACCCTCGCCGTGCGCAGTGGGCGGCCCAGCTTGCTGGAGGGCCACTTCGCCCGCCTGGCGCTGGGTTGCCAGCGTCTGGGCATCGACGCCGACCTGGCCCTGGTCCGCGATGAAGTCCTGCGTTATGCCAGTCAGCTCGGCGACGGTGTCGCCAAGCTGATCCTCACCCGAGGCGATAGTCAGCGCGGCTACGCTCCGGCTCCCGGCGCTGCCCCCCGGCGCATCCTGCAAGCCAGCCCGCTGCCCAGCTATCCTGAGCAGCATGCCGAACTTGGCGTGCGCTTGTTCGAGTGTCAGACCCGCCTCGGGGAACAACCGCTGCTTGCCGGCCTCAAACACCTCAACCGCCTCGAGCAGGTGCTGGCCCGCGCCGAATGGCAGGACAGCGAACATGCCGAAGGCCTGATGCGAGATGGGCAGGGCAGGGTGATCGAAGGGGTCTACAGCAACCTGTTCATGGTGCGTGACGGCGTGTTGCTCACCGCCGATCTGCGTCGTTGCGGCGTGGCTGGCGTGATGCGTGGGGCCTTGCTCGAACAGGCACAGGCGCTGGCAATCCCGGTGCAGGTCCGTGACCTGGCCTTCGGCGAGCTGCAGCAGGCGGACGAGGTGTTTGTCTGCAACAGCGTCTATGGCATCTGGCCGGTGCGGGCATTGGCTGCGCTGAACTGGTCGCCGGGGCCGCTCACTCGTAAACTGCAGGCCGTTGCCCGTACGTTACTGGAAACCTGAATTCGTGAGACGCAAATTCCTGCTGCTGCTGGAAATGGGGTTGATCCTGGCTGGCCTGGCATTCGGCTGGTCGGCCTGGAAAGTCAACTCGGTGCTGGAGCAGCCTCTGCAAGTGGCCCAAGAGCGCTTGCTCGATGTGCCCAATGGCACCACCCCGAACCGCATGTTCTACCGCATGCAGAACGAGGGGCTGCTCGACGATGCCCTGTGGTTGCGCCTGTATTGGCGCTTCAACATGGCTGGCACCCCTTTGCACACCGGCGAATATCGCCTGACCCCCGGCATGACCGTGGGTGAATTGTTGGACGCCTGGCGCCGCGCTGACGTGGTGCAGTACAACCTGACCCTGGTGGAAGGCTGGACCTTCCGCCAGGTGCGTTCGGCCGTGGCCAAGCACGAGAAGATCAAGCACACCCTGGACGGACTTTCGGATTCGGAAGTAATGGACAGGCTCGGCCATACCGGCGTATTCCCCGAGGGGCGCTTCTTCCCTGACACCTATCGCTTCGTACGCGGCATGACCGATGTCGAGCTGTTGCAGCAGGCGTACATGCGTCTGGAAGAAGTGCTCGCCAAGGAGTGGGCCGAGCGCACGACCGACTTGCCCTACCGTGACCCTTACCAGGCGCTGATCATGGCCTCGCTGGTGGAAAAGGAAACCGGCATTCCTCAGGAGCGTGGCCAGATCGCGGGTGTGTTCGTGCGCCGCTTGCGCCTGGGCATGATGCTGCAGACCGACCCCACGGTGATCTACGGCATGGGCGAGCGTTACAACGGCAAGATCACCCGTGCCGACCTGCGCGAGCCGACCCCTTACAATACCTACACCATGACCGGCCTGCCGCCGACGCCGATCGCCATGGTCGGACGCGAAGCGATCCATGCCGCGCTCAACCCGTCCGATGGTTCCAGCCTGTACTTCGTCGCCCGCGGCGACGGCAGCCACGTGTTTTCCGATGATCTGGACGACCACAATTCGGCCGTGCGAGAGTTCCAGCTCAAGCGCCGCGCCGATTACCGCTCCAGCCCGGCACCGCAAGGCCAGCCTGGCGCCAGCGAGACGACGCTGGCACCGGATGCGCAGTCCGAACCCGAACCAGGCGAGTCGCAAGAGCAGGCGCCATCTTCTGAAAGCGAAGCGGCGCCGGCCAATGAGCCAACGCCCGACGAACAACACTAAGGACTGCCTGTGAGCGGCTTGTTTATTACCCTTGAAGGCCCCGAAGGCGCGGGCAAGAGCACCAATCGCGACTACCTGGCGGCGCGTCTGCGTGAGCAGGGGCTGGATGTGGTGCTGACCCGTGAGCCCGGTGGTACACCGTTGGCCGAGCGAGTGCGTGAGTTGCTGCTGGCGCCCAGCGATGAAGTGATGGCCGCCGACACCGAGCTGCTGCTGGTGTTCGCTGCGCGTGCCCAGCACTTGGCCGAAGTGATTCGACCTGCGCTGGCCCGGGGTGCGGTGGTCCTGTGCGACCGTTTCACCGATGCCACCTACGCCTATCAGGGGGGAGGGCGTGGCTTGTCCGTCGAGCGTATCGCCCAACTGGAACAGTTCGTCCAGGGCGACCTGCGCCCGGACCTGACCCTGGTCTTCGATCTGCCGGTCGAAGTCGGGTTGGCCAGAGCTGCCGCAAGGGGCCGTCTGGATCGCTTCGAACAGGAGGGCCAGGCCTTCTTCGAAGCTGTTCGCCAAGCCTACCTGCAGCGTGCCCAGCGGGCGCCGCAACGCTATACCTTGCTTGATGCCGCACAACCGCTGGACGCGGTACAGCGCGCCATCGATGGGTTGCTGCCAGGCATCCTGGAGCGCTGCCGTGGCTGAGGCCTACCCCTGGCAGCAGGCAATCTGGCAACAGCTGGCAGGCCGTAGCCAGCACGCCCACGCTTACCTGCTGCACGGGCCGCAAGGCATCGGCAAGCGAGCCCTGGCCGAGCGTCTGATGGCTCGCCTGCTGTGCCAGCACCCTCAAGGGCTGGATGCCTGCGGTCAGTGCAAGTCCTGCTTGTTGCTCAAGGCCGGCAGCCACCCAGACAATTTCGTGCTGGAGCCGGAAGAGGCCGACAAGCCCATCAAGATCGACCAGGTGCGCGAACTCGTCACCTTCGTCGTGCAGACCGCGCAACTGGGCGGGCGCAAGGTGGTGCTGATCGAGCCGGTGGAGGCGATGAACGTCAATGCTTCCAACGCCTTGCTCAAAAGCCTTGAAGAGCCTTCCGGCGACACGGTGCTGCTGCTGGTCAGCCATCAGCCCAGCCGCTTGCTACCGACCATCAAGAGCCGTTGTCAGCAGGTCGCCTGCCCGCAACCGAGCTTCGCCCAGAGCCAGGCCTGGCTGGCCACGGCACTGGCTGAGAGTGACGAGTCGGAGCGTGACGAGCTGTTGACCCTTGCCGCTGGTTCGCCGTTGTTGGCGGTCAGCCTGCAGGCCCAGGGGGTGCGCGAACAGCGCGCGCTGGTAACCGATGGCGTCAAGAAGTTACTCAAGCAACAGCTGTCACCGAGCCAGTTGGCCGAGGCCTGGAACAGTGTGCCGCTGCTGCTGCTGTTCGACTGGTTCTGCGATTGGTCGCATCTGATCCTGCGCTACCAGTTGACCCAGGACGAAGAGGGTTTAGGCTTGGCCGATATGCGTAAGGTGGTGCAGTATCTGGCCCAGAAGAGCCGGCAGGCCAAGGTCCTCGAAGTTCAGGCGTGGATTCTCGAGCAGCGTCAGAAGGTGCTGGGCAAGGCCAACCTCAACCGCGCCCTGTTGCTGGAAGCGTTGCTGGCCCATTGGCAGCAACTGCCGGTTTCCCGCTGACTTTCAATCGTTCTTCCATGTGTGCCTACTTCCCATGCTTGTAGATTCCCATTGCCACCTCGACCGTCTTGACCTGAGCGCCCATCAGGGCTCCCTCGATGCCGCCCTGCAGGCGGCCCGCGAACGTGGGGTCGGGCATTTTCTGTGCATTGGTGTCAGTGCCGAGAACGCCGGGGCGGTCAAGGCCTTGAGCGAGCAGTATGCCGATGTCGATTGTTCGGTGGGCGTGCACCCGCTGGACCTGGCGCCGGACGAAACCCCAGCGCTTGAGTGGTTGCTGCGCGAACTGGCCCACCCCCATGTGGTGGCCATTGGCGAGACGGGGCTGGATTATCACTACGAGCCGGAAGCTGCGCAGTTGCAGCAGGCCTCGTTCCGTCTGCACCTGGAGGCCTCGCGTCAGACCGGCAAACCGGTGATCGTGCACACCCGCGCAGCGCGGGCCGATACCTTGGCGTTGCTGCGCGAGGCAAACCTACCGCAGGCCGGTGTGCTGCACTGCTTCACCGAGGACTGGGACATGGCCAAGGCGGCGCTGGATCTGGGCTATTACATCTCCCTGTCCGGGATCGTCACGTTCCGCAATGCCGACGCCCTGCGCGAAGTGGCCCGGCAGGTGCCGGTCGACCGCTTGCTGGTGGAGACCGACTCGCCGTACCTTGCGCCCATTCCGCACCGGGGCAAACCCAACCTGCCGCAATACGTGCGAGAAGTGGCTGAGTACGTGGCATCGCTGCGCGGGGTCAGCTTCGACCAGTTGGCCGAGCAGACCACCGCCAACTTCAAGCGCTTGTTCCCCTTGGCTCGCGTAGCCTGAGCGCGCAAGACCGGTTGGTCGCTGAGGCCGAGGTCGGCGCACGGGCAAAAAAAACCCGGGTTCTGGGGGGGAATCCGGGTTAAGACCATTAGGAGTAAAACAAAGGTACGCGGTCCCTGAGCACCTTTATCGGCGCGCCACTTGGGGGGGATGCGCCGCGCCAACACTTCAAGTATTGGTCAGGTTTGGCGCAGTGCCAGTGTCTGTTGGTCGTTTTTTAAACAGATTTGGAATACGCCGGGGATCCATTCCTTCCTCAACGCATGGCCAGTCGCCGTACTTGTTGGATAGTCTCGTCGATAAGGCGCTCATCGGTGTAGAAATGGGGTGAAAAACGCACTCCGCCACCGCGCAGGGCACAGATCGTCCTTTCGGCACTCAGCGCCTGATACAGCTCGGTACAGGGGCGTCCCTTGAGGCTGATGGTGACGATGCCGGCCCGTCTCTGCGAGGCCGCAGGCGTATGCAGGCAGACGCCGGGTATGGCGGCGAGGCCCTGGTACAACTGATCGACCCGTTGCCCGAGCAGTCGCGCTACTTTTTCCATTCCCACGTCTTCCAATAGCGAAAGGCTTGCCTCCAGCGCGCAAGCACCCAGCATGTTGGGGCTGCCGCATTCGAAGCGGCGGGCGCTGCGGGCCGGTTGCCACTGGCGGCGCTCGAAGTCGCCCAGGTGTTCCAGCATGTGCCATCCGTAGGCATTGAGGCGCAGCTGCGGGCGCAAGGCGGCGCGGCAGTAGAACACGCCAAGCCCTTCGGGGCCGAGCATCCACTTGTGGCCGTCGGCCATGGCGAAATCGCACTGGTACGCCTGCACGTCGAAGGGCAAGGCGCCGATCTGTTGGATGGCATCGATGCAGAACAGCACCTGGCGCGCCTGGCAGCCTTCGCCAAGGCGCTCGAGGTCCAGGCGCAGGCCGCTGCCGAACTGCACGGCGCTTATCGCCAGCAAACGCGTATGGCGGCCACAAGCATTGAGCAGTGCCGCTTCGGGGTCGGCGCCTGCAAGGCTTACCTGAACCACTTCGACCCCTTGATCGGCCAAGGCTTCCCACACCACGCGATTGGAGGGAAATTCCTCGTCGCTGATCACCACCTGGTCGCCGGGTTGCCAGTCGAGGCCGAAAGCAACCAGCGAAAGCGCTTCCGACGTGTTCTTCACCAAGGCAATGTCGCCTCGGGAGGGCGCGTTGAGCAGGCGGGCCAGGCGTTCGCGCAGGCGCCGCTCGGTGGCGAGCCAGGCCGGATAGTCGCTGGCGCCCTGCGCAACGTTCTCCTGGGCGAAGCGAGCTACGGCGTGGCTGGCGCGTCTTGGCCAGGGGGCGACCGCGGCATGGTTCAGGTAGCGCAAGCCCGGGGACTGGTCGAACTCATCATGAAACATAGACATGGTTGGAAGATCCGTGCAATTTGCCGCCAGTTAGGCATAATAAACCGCTTCGATTGTCATCCAGTCCTTCCTATGCAGAAAGAACCTCGTAAGGTCCGTGAGTTTCGCCGTCGCGAACAGGAAATCCTCGACACGGCGCTCAAGCTGTTTCTCGAACAAGGTGAAGACAGCGTCACCGTCGAGATGATCGCCGACGCCGTGGGCATCGGCAAAGGCACGATCTACAAGCACTTCAAATCCAAGGCGGAGATCTACCTGCGCCTTATGCTCGATTACGAGCGCGATTTGAACGGGTTGTTGCATTCGGCCGATGTGGACCGTGACAAGGAAGCACTGTCACGGGCCTACTTCGAATTCCGTATGCGTGACCCGCAGCGCTACCGGTTGTTCGACCGCCTGGAAGAAAAGGTGGTCAAGGGTAACCAGGTGCCGGAAATGGTCGAGCAGCTGCACAGCATTCGTGCCTCCAACTTCGACCGCCTGACCCAGCTGATCAAGGGCCGTATCAGCGAAGGCAAGCTCGAAGACGTGCCGCCCTATTTCCATTACTGTGCAGCCTGGGCGCTGGTGCATGGCGCCGTGGCCCTGTATCACTCGCCGTTCTGGAGCAATGTCCTGGAAGATCAGGAAGGCTTCTTCCAGTTCCTGATGGATATAGGCGTGCGCATGGGCAACAAGCGCAAGCGCGACCCGGAAACCGCGAACTGAAGCCTTCCGTCCATAGGCCCAGCGCCAGATCGTGATATTGGCGTTGTCCCGGTGAGGCGGGGTAACCGCGAAGGAGCGCGCAGCGGCTCCGTTCAATTGTGCCCGGCATGGAACAAGGGGCTTGCAAAAACCTGATTTATGAGTCAGGTTTTGCCAGCCCCGATTCATCCATGCCGGAGTTTTTCATGATCGTCGATCGTCAAGGCAGGCGTTTTCGTAACCTGCGTGTCAGCCTCACGGCTGCCTGCAACTACGCCTGCACGTATTGCGTACCGGACGGCAAGCGTCTGGTCGCGGCACAGGACGAACTGTCGGCAGAGGCACTGGCGCGGGGTGTGGCCTACTTGGTCGAGGCCGCAGGTATCGAGCGTCTACGCATAACGGGCGGTGAGCCACTGATCAGTCCTCGCCTGGACGCATTCCTGGCGGCGGTCGCCCGGCTCGGTCTGGAAGACATCACGCTGACCACGAATGGTCAGTTGCTCTCGCGCAAGTTGCCACAGTTGCAGGCAGCTGGCGTTCGCCGCCTTAACGTATCCCTCGATACTCTCGATCCACAGGCGTTCCGGCGCATTGCCCGCGGCGGCGACTTGGCGACCGTGTTGGCTGGCATGGAGCAGGCCAGTGCGATGGGCATGCAGATCAAGGTCAACATGGTGCCGATGCGCGGGCAGAACCTGGACCAAGTCCTGCCGCTGCTTGACTATTGCCTGGCGCGAGGCTTCGAATTGCGCTTCATCGAATTGATGCGCATGGGCCATCTGGCCCGAGACCCCAATGCTTTCCTGCAGCATTTCGTCGGCCTGGAGCAGTTACTCGACCTGATCGGTCGCGAGCACGCCCACCACCCGGTCGATGCGCCAACGGATGCCACCGCGCTGCGCTACCAGATCCCGGGTAAAGGTGTTTTTGGTGTGATCGCCAACGAAAGCGTGCCGTTCTGTCGGAGTTGTTCGCGGCTGCGCCTGTCATCCACCGGTTGGCTGCACGGTTGCCTATCTTCCAGCAACCGTCACTTTATCGGCGACTTGCTGGAACAGCCCCGTCACCAAGCGCTGCCTGCCCTGCAACGATTGCTGGTCAAGGCCCTGGCCGATAAGCAGGCACTGGCTTTTTCCGGGGGCGTGACAGTGATGAAGGTGATTGGCGGCTGACTCTGGCGCAAAAGCTGCATCCGCTGGCTATTCGCCGGTTTTTCGTCGCCGGCCATTGGAGGAAAGATGCGTAGCCTGGTCTTGCTGCTGGCGCTGATGGCGCTGGGCGGCTGCATGAATGTCAGCGATATGGGCGAGGGCGTCCGTTACCACATGAGCGATGCCGGGTTGTTGGACCACAGTGACACGCGCCGCTCGCTGTCGATACGGCTGCAACCCGATTCGTTCATCTTCATCGGTCAGGGCGCATTCATGCCACCCGGCAAGGGGCCATTGCCGCGGCAGAACGTGGTGGCCGAACAGGCGTTCAAGAGTTTCGTCGAATACTTCCCACTGGTACGCCGTGCCCAGGGGCCGCTGGGCCTGGAAGAAGCGATCGCGCAGGCGCGCTCGGTGGGCGCCGACTATGTGCTGTATACCCGCTTCGCCCGTACCGACGATCGTATCGGCAATGGCGACGAGTGGTACGACGAGCAAGCCGTCGACCGTCTGGGGTGGGACACTGGCGTCGTGCAGATGATGCTCATCGAAACCAACAGCCGGTATTTGATCGATACCGTGCGCATCAAGAGCCGTGGCGGTTTGTTGACGTTCCACGACAACACCCCGGAGGATTTGCTAGCTGCGCCAATGCGCGAGTACGCTCGTAGCCTTCTGGGTATGAGCGAGTGAGGGCAGGGTGATGACGGATTCCGGCAAGGCCAACGATCTTCTGGCGCAGATTCCCAAGCAAAAGGGATTGCCGCCCGTGCATCTGTGGAACCCGGATTTCTGTGGCGATATCGACATGCGCATTGCCCGTGACGGTACTTGGTACTACTTGGGTACGCCCATCGGGCGCAAGCCAATGGTGCGGCTGTTCTCCACCATCATGCGTCGCGACGGCGATGACTACTTCCTGGTAACGCCGGTGGAAAAGGTCGGCATTCGCGTCGACGATGCGCCATTCGTCGCCGTGGCGCTGGACGTGGAAGGTTCGGGTGAGCAGCAGGTGCTGCGCTTTACCAGTAATGTCGATGACCTGGCTGAAGCTGGCCCGGAGCATCCCCTGCGGGTCGAGATAGACCCGGTTACGCAAGAGCCTGCCCCGTACGTGCTGATGCGCGGCAACCTCGAGGCGCTGATTCACCGCAATGTGTTTTATCAGTTGGTGGATCTGGCGGTGCCACGTGTCATCGACGGCGAAGAGTGGCTTGGGGTCTGGAGTCGCGGCGAGTTCTATCCCATCGGGCTCAATGGCTGACGTTTCCTGGGGCTCATCGGCGGCAAGCCGGCTCCCGCAGGAGGCGGTCTAGGCCGCGACTGATCGGCCTCCTGGTTTTCCTCTGAATTGGCCGTTTGCCGCGTGCACGCCTGGGCCTAACCTGCTGGCAAATACCCATCAGGAGACGCCCATGAAACCCGCTCATCTTTCAATTGCCTTGTTCATCGCCGCGGGCCTGCTCGCCGGCCAAACGTCCGCGTGGGCGCATGGCGAAGCCGTCGACCAGGTCAAGGTGCTGCAGGAAAAACGGCCCTCCAATGCTCCCGGCAAGAAAGCCGTCATGCTCACCGTCAGCTACGCGCCTGGGCAGGCGTCGCCCGCACATCAGCATCCGGGCGCGGTGATGGCTTATGTACTGGAAGGGGCGGTGGTCTCGAAGCTCAACGATGAGCCGGAGAAAACCTACAAGGCTGGCGAGTACTGGTACGAGGCTCCAGGCACCGTGCACAGCGTGTCGCGCAGTGCCAGCAGCGGTCAAGCGGCCAAGTTGCTGGTGTGGAGCCTGGTGGACGAGGGCAAGCCCGTGACCGAACCAGTGGGCAAGTAACGAGCGCAGAAACGAAAAAGCCTCCAGTGCTTGCGCAACTGGAGGCTTTCTCAGTGTTTGGCTCCGCGACCTGGACTCGAACCAGGGACCCAATGATTAACAGTCATTTGCTCTACCGACTGAGCTATCGCGGAATCTGCGGGTATGATACCGGCTACCAAGGGGAAGTCAAGCTACCCCTTGGTAAATCAAGCAGTTACAGCACTTCCACGATGGCCTTTGTAACCACGTGAATGTTGCTTTGGTTCAGCGCGGCGACGGCGATACGGCCGGTGTCCAACGCATAGATGCCGAACTCTTCCTTCAGGCGCTTGACCTGGTCGACGGTCAGGCCCGAGTACGAGAACATGCCCGCCTGGCGGCCCACGAAGCTGAAGTCACGCTTGGCGCCGTATTGGGCCAGCAGCTCGACCATTTGCTTGCGCATGCCATGGATGCGCTCGCGCATCTCGGCCAGCTCGTCTTCCCACATCTGACGCAGCTCGGCGCTGTTGAGCACGGTGGCGACGATGGTGGCGCCGTGGGTCGGCGGGTTGGAGTAGGTGGTGCGGATCACGCGTTTGACCTGGGACAGCACGCGGGTGCTCTCGTCCTTGGAGCCGGTGACGATCGACAGCGCGCCGACACGCTCGCCGTAGAGCGAGAACGACTTGGAGAACGAGCTGGAGACGAAGAACTCAAGGCCCGACTCGGCGAACAGGCGCACGGCGAAGGCGTCTTCGGCGATGCCGGCACCAAAGCCCTGGTAGGCCATGTCGAGGAACGGTACATGGCCCTTGGCCTTGACCACGTCCAGGACGTTTTTCCAGTCTTCGAGTTTCAGGTCGACGCCCGTCGGGTTGTGGCAGCAGGCGTGCAGGACAACGATCGAGCCCGATGGCAGGTTTTTCAGGTCCTCGAGCATGCCGGCGCGGTTGACGTCGTTGCTCGGGGCATCGTAATAGCGGTAGTTCTGTACCGGGAAACCTGCGCTTTCGAACAGGGCGCGGTGGTTTTCCCAGCTTGGGTCGCTGATGGCGACGACGGCGTCAGGCGACAGGCGCTTGAGGAAGTCGGCGCCAATCTTCAGAGCGCCGGTACCGCCAACGGCCTGCACGGTGACCACGCGACCTGCGGCCAGCAGTGGCGATTCGGCGCCGAAGATGAGCTTTTGCACGGCCTGGTCGTAAGTCGCGATGCCGTCGATCGGCAGGTAGCCGCGGGAGGCGTGCTGGGCGGCACGCTGGGTCTCGGCTTCGATCACAGCGCGCAGCAGCGGGATGCGGCCTTCCTCATTGCAGTAAACGCCTACGCCCAGATTGACCTTGTCGGTACGTGGGTCGGCGTTGAATGCTTCGTTGAGGCCCAGAATAGGGTCGCGGGGTGCCAGCTCGACAGCGGAAAACAGGCTCATTGTTACCTTGGCTCTGAATGGAGTGTGATAGGGCGTACACGCTCCAGCCGAATGCACTGAAGCGGTGCACAAAAGGGGAGTCAGTATAGTGATACCCGCCGGTCACTGCGACAGTCTGGCACAGCTTTTCAGGCGATTTGGGCAATTATTTTTCGACCATTGGTCGAAATGCCCGGTCCACATTATGGGTTGCCCACTCCAGGGTCGCGAAACCGACGCCACGCGGCCACATTTGGGTATAGACTACTGGCTAAATTTACAGTTGCTGCGTTGCGCGAGGCCTATCATGTCCGAGTTCCAGCTCGTTACCCGTTTTCAGCCGGCCGGCGACCAGCCCGAGGCCATTCGTCAGATGGTCGAGGGCATCGAGGCCGGGCTATCGCACCAGACGCTGCTTGGGGTGACCGGTTCGGGCAAGACCTTCAGTATCGCCAACGTCATCCAGCAGGTGCAGCGCCCGACGCTGGTGCTGGCGCCGAACAAAACCCTGGCTGCGCAGTTGTACGGAGAGTTCAAGGCGTTCTTCCCGAACAATGCGGTGGAGTATTTCGTTTCCTACTACGACTACTACCAGCCGGAGGCCTATGTACCGTCGTCGGACACCTTCATCGAGAAGGATGCCTCGATCAACGACCATATCGAGCAGATGCGCCTGTCGGCGACCAAGGCGCTGTTGGAGCGGCGCGATGCGATCATCGTGACCACCGTCTCGTGCATCTACGGTCTGGGCAGCCCCGAGACTTACCTGAAAATGGTCCTTCACGTGGACCGTGGCGACAAGCTCGACCAGCGTGCACTGCTGCGGCGTCTTGCCGACCTGCAATACACCCGCAATGAAATGGATTTCGCCCGTGCCACGTTCCGGGTGCGTGGGGATGTGATCGACATCTTCCCGGCCGAATCGGACCTGGAAGCCATCCGTATCGAGCTGTTCGATGACGAGGTGGAGAACATCGCCGCCTTTGACCCGTTGACTGGCGAAGTCTTCCGTAAGTTGCCGCGTTTTACCTTCTACCCCAAGAGCCACTACGTCACCCCGCGTGAAACCCTGTTGGACGCGGTGGAGGGCATCAAGGAGGAGCTAAAGGACCGGCTTGAGTACCTGCAGAAGGCCAACAAGCTGGTGGAGGCACAGCGTCTCGAGCAGCGCACCCGCTTCGACTTGGAGATGATTCTCGAACTTGGCTACTGCAATGGCATCGAGAACTACTCGCGTTATCTCTCCGGCCGTCCGGCCGGCGCGCCGCCACCCACGCTTTACGACTACCTGCCGCCAGATTCCTTGCTGGTGATCGACGAGTCCCATGTCAGCGTGCCGCAGGTGGGCGCCATGTACAAAGGTGACCGCTCCCGTAAGGAAACCCTGGTCGAATACGGTTTCCGTCTGCCCTCGGCGCTGGACAACCGGCCGATGCGGTTCGATGAGTGGGAGGCGGTGAGTCCGCAGACCATTTTCGTTTCGGCCACGCCCGGCCCTTATGAAGCCGAGCATGCTGGGCGTGTGGTCGAGCAGGTGGTACGGCCGACTGGTCTGGTCGACCCGCAGGTGGAGGTACGTCCGGCGCTTACTCAGGTTGACGACTTGCTGTCGGAGATCCGCAAGCGCGTGGACGTTGGCGAGCGGGTGTTGGCGACGACCTTGACCAAGCGTATGGCTGAAGACCTGACCGATTACCTGGCGGACCATGATGTGCGGGTGCGTTACCTGCACTCGGACATCGACACCGTCGAGCGGGTGGAGATCATTCGTGACTTGCGTCTGGGTACGTTCGACGTGCTGGTGGGCATCAACCTGCTGCGTGAGGGGTTGGATATGCCGGAGGTATCGTTGGTGGCGATTCTCGATGCTGACAAGGAGGGATTCCTGCGTTCCGAGCGTTCATTGATTCAGACCATCGGGCGTGCGGCTCGTAACCTCAATGGCCGGGCGATTCTGTATGCCGATCAGGTGACGGGGTCGATGCAGCGTGCCATCGACGAGACTGAGCGGCGTCGGGAGAAGCAGATAGCCTTCAACCAGGCGCATGGGATCGTGCCCAAGGGGGTGGTCAAAGACATCACCGATATTATGGAAGGCGCTACGGTGCCGGGTGCGCGTAGCAAGAAGCGCAAGGGGATGGCCAAGGCGGCGGAGGAGAGTGCTCGGTACGAGGCGGAATTGCGGACGCCGGCGGAGATCACCAAACGCATCAAGCAGTTGGAAGAGAAGATGATGCAGTTTGCGAGGGATCTGGAGTTTGAGGCTGCCGCGCAGTTGAGGGATGAAATTACTCAGCTTCGTGAGCGTTTGATAGCCAGCTGATAAGCCCAGTCCCGCAAGTCAGCGTTGTTTTTGCTCTGCTTTTGCTCTGCTTTTGCTCTGTTTTTGCTTCTAGTGCGCGGCAGTTCAGGCGCTGCCAATTGCGACGTCAGTAGGCCGAGCGTAGGTTTTGCGGAGGGAGGTGACGGGCATGGATGCCCGTCAAGCGCTGCGGCCCAGGAGGGGCCGTTCAGCGCGGTCCACCCGGGAGCAAGACCGGAGCGAGGGGACCCCGAAGCGAAGCGTAGGGGCCGGATGATAGGAGCCAGCGGTTTTTGCCTACTTTTGCCCAAGAGCAAAAGTAGGTCGCCGTAAAGGCGAAAAGGTGAATGAGCGCCTCCATGGCGAATGGATATTCACGCTATCTGAATGCCGCCCTTAAATCTGTGCTTTGAAGTTTGAGGTTTTGGTTTCTGGATGCGTGAGCATATCCATTTGCCAAGGCGACGCTCAATCACCTTTCCGCTCTTACAGCGGGTCACTTTTTGGCAGACGCCCCAAAAAGTAACCAAAAAAGTCTGGCTCCTATCATCCGGCCCCTGCGCTTCGCTTCGGGGTTCCCTCGCTCCGGGCTTGCTCCGGGAGGACCGCGCTGAACGGCCCCTCCTGGGCCGCAGCGCTTGACGGGCATCCATGCCCGTCACCTCCCTGCGCAAGCCCTGCGCTCGGCCTCCTGAAGTCGCATGAGGTGGCGCCTGAACTACCGCGCGCTAGAAGTAAGAGCAAAGCGAAGCAAAAGAAAGTCCGTCTCGCATTTTGTAGTTTGAATATTTAATGTGCGGCTGGTTTAGCTGTTGTTGTTGTTGTTGTTGTTGTTGTTGTTGTTGTTGTTGTTGTTGTTGTTGTTGTTGTTATTGTTGTTGTTATTGTTGTTGTTGTTGTTGTTGTTCGGATTTGGTATTTCATGCTCCGCTTTTGCTTTTAATGCGCGATATCCCAGACGCTGCAAATTGCGACGTCAGTAGGCCGAGCGTAGGGCTTGCGGAGGGAGGTGACGGGCATGGATGCCCGTCAAGCGCTGCGGCCCAGGATGGGCCGTTCAGCGCGGTCCTCCCGGGAGCAAGCCCGTAGCGAGGGAACCCCGAAGCGCAGCGTAGGGGCCGGATGATAGGAGCCAGCGGTTTTTGCCTACTTTTGCCCAAGAGCAAAAGTAGGTCGCCGTAAAGGCGAAAAGGTGAATGAGCGCCTCCATGGCGAATGGATATTCACGCGATTTGAATGCCAGCGCCAAGTATTCGCTTTGAAGTTTGAAGTTTGAAGTTTGAGGTTTTGGTATTTAGATTTATGAGCATATCCATTTGCCAAGGCGACGCTCAATCACCTTTCCGCTCTTACAGCGGGTCACTTTTTGGCAGACGCCCCAAAAAGTAACCAAAAAAGTCTGGCTCCTATCATCCGGCCCCTACGCTGCGCTCCGGGGTTCCCTCACTCCGGCCTTGCTCCGGGAGGACCGCGCTGAACGACCCCTCCTGGGCCGCAGCGCTTGACGGGCATCCATGCCCGTCACCTCCCTGCGCAAGGCCTGCGTTCGGCCTCCTGACGTCGCGATTCGTGGTGTCTGGACTATCGCGCACTAGGGGCAAGAGCAAAAGCAAAAGCAAAAGCAAAAAAGGGTTTGCGGCACTTGAATTTGTGAAAACCAATCTTAGTGCGCCTCACCTGCCTTCAACCCCGCCGGCAACTTCTTAGTCAACAATACCGCCACCATGCTCACCGCCAACCCAATCCCGACAAAATGAAACGCATCGTTATAAGCCATGATCAACGCCTGCTGATGGGTAATCTCACTTAACTTGCCAAGCGCAGCGCTATCGCTCCCCAGCCTCTCGGCCAAAAGCGAAAGACGCTCCGCCACCTGCGGGTTGCTCGGCACCAGCGCCTCACGCAGATAATCGAAATACACCTTGCTCCGCGCATCCAGCAAGGTCGCCAGCAAGGCGATACCAATCGCCCCCCCAAGGTTACGCAGAATATTGAACAGGCTCGAAGCCGACCCCGCATCCTGCGGTAGGATGTAAGCCGTCGCGATCAGCGAAATGGTGACCATGATCATCGGCTGTCCAAGCGCCCGAATAACCTGGATCTGATTGAACTGCGGCCCGGCAAAATCCGGATTGAGCACCCCAGAACCAAAGCTGGCGATGCCGAACAGACAGAACCCCAAGGCACACAGTACTTTGGGCGAAACCACCTTCATCAATTGCGGCACCAACGGAATCAGAAACAACTGCGGAATACCCATCCACATGATCACCTCGCCGATCTGCAAGGCGTTGTAGCCCTGGATCTGCGCCAGGTACAGCGGCAACAGATAGATCGAACCATACAGCCCAACCCCCATCCCCAGACTGGCAATGCTCGACAAGCCAAAATTGCGATTACCCAGAATTCGCAGGTTGATCAGCGGGTGGGGCTTGGAGAACTGCAAGATCACGAATGCGATCAGGCTGATCAAGGCAGTGGTGCCCAGTCCGACGATCAGGCTCGACTCCAGCCAGTCCTTGCGGTGGCCTTCCTCCAGGAATACCTGCAGGCAGCCCAGGCCCAGCCCCAAGGTGACGATACCGGCATAGTCGGTGCTTTTGAGCAGCTCCCAGTGCGCCTCCTTCTTCTCCAGGCCATACAGCAAGCCGGCAATCATCAACAGGCCCGGCGGAATGTTGATGTAGAAGATGTATTCCCAGCCCCAGTTTTCCGTCAGCCAGCCGCCCAAGGTGGGGCCGATGGACGGGGCGAAGGTGGCGGTCATGGCGAACATCGCCATGCCCTTGGCACGGTGGTGTTCAGGCAGCTTGATCAGCGTCAGGGTGAAGGCCAGGGGAATCAACGCCCCCCCGGTGAACCCCTGCAATGCGCGAAACACGATCATGCTCTCCAGGTTCCAGGCCATCGAGCAGAGCAGCGACGACAACAGGAACCCCGTCGATACCCAGACCGCCAGGCGTCGTGCCGAGAGCAACTGCACCAACCAGGCCGTGAGCGGAATCATGATGATCTCGGCCACGAGGTAGGAGGTGGAAATCCATGAGCCTTCTTCCAGCGTCGCCGACAGCGCGCCTTGGATATCCTTGAGCGAGGAGTTGGTGATCTGGATATCCAGCACCGCCATGAACGCGCCTAGCATTACGCTCATCACGGCAATCCAGTCGCGTCGGGTCGGCTCCGCCGTCGGTCTCAGCAGCGTGTC
The DNA here is from genome assembly GCF_029537255.1 of Pseudomonas sp. NyZ480. NCBI lineage: Bacteria > Pseudomonadati > Pseudomonadota > Gammaproteobacteria > Pseudomonadales > Pseudomonadaceae > Pseudomonas > Pseudomonas sp. NyZ480. The sequence goes on from NZ_CP120626.1 coordinate 1,594,471, forward strand.
ACCGGCCATCGCGGGAGCCATGCTCGGGGCGAAGGTCCACGGTTGCCGTCACCGACATACCGGGGCGAATGCGGCCGTGAAGCGGATTGTCGGGGGCAAAGGTCAGCTTCACCGGAATACGCTGCACCACCTTGGTGAAGTTGCCGGTGGCATTGTCCGGCGGCAACAGGCTGAACTGCGCGCCAGAGGCCGCGAACAGGCTATTGACCCGACCCTCGATCGGGGTGTCCGGGTAACTGTCGAACAGCAACTCCACACGTTGGCCCGGCTGCATGCGGCCAATCTGGGTTTCCTTGAAGTTGGCCTGTACCCAGATATCTTCGTCCGGCACGATGGACAGCAGGTAAGCACCCGCTTGCACTACTTGGCCGTTGCGCGCATTGCGCTGACCGATGGTGCCGCTGATCGGCGCGCGGATCTCACAGCGGGTCAGGTTGAGTTCAGCCTGTGCCAGTTCGGCACGGGCGTTGGCGATCTGTGCATCGAGACGCTTGAGCTCAGCGGTCAAGGCGTTTACCTGCTGGCGCTGGCTTTGCAGGTCGGCACGGGCCTTGTCGACTTGAGAACTGGCCACGTGCTTTTCCGCCGACAGCGTCGTGACGCGCTCCTCGGAGACGAACCCAGGTTTGCGCAGCGCCTCGGCGCGGTTCAAGTCCAGGCGCGAACGGTCGAGGGTAGCCTGGTTCGCGGCAACCTGTGCCTGGCCGGCCGCAATCAGGCTGGCTTGCTGGGTCAGGCGACTTTCCGCCTGCGCGCGCTCGGCCTCGCGCGTGGCCAGGGCCGCGTGAGCACGCTCCACGGCCAGCTGGAAGTCGGCGGCCTCCAGGCGTACCAGCAGTTCTCCTTGGCTCACGTGCTGGTTGTCCGCAACCCGCACGTCGTCGATGCGTGCGCCCAACTGGCTGGAGATACGGGTGATCTCGCCTTGAACATAGGCATTGTCGGTACTTTCGAAGAAGCGACCCTTGAAGTACCAGTGAGCCAGGAAGGCGAGGGCGATGAGCGCGACAAGGGTGAGAAAGACCAGCAGGCGGCGTTTGAGTTGGGCGGGCATGAGCACTATCGTTCCAGAAATGTAAACAAATTTAACAGCGACAAACGGCGCAATCACAAGTGACGATCGCGCCATAGCTGGAGCCGAGTGCCCGCTCCCTGCTAACATCCCGCCTTTGTTTCATCTTTCGTTCGAGACTCTCCATGACCACCGTTCGCACGCGTATCGCGCCATCGCCCACTGGCGACCCCCATGTCGGCACCGCCTACATCGCCCTGTTCAACTACTGCTTCGCCAAGCAGCACGGCGGTGAGTTCATCCTGCGTATCGAAGACACCGACCAACTGCGCTCTACCCGCGAGTCGGAGCAGCAGATCTTCGACGCCTTGCGCTGGCTCGGCATCGAATGGAACGAAGGTCCGGACGTGGGGGGGCCACACGGCCCATACCGGCAGAGCGAGCGGGGCGATATCTACGCCAAGTACGCCAAGCAGCTGGTCGACGCTGGCCACGCCTTCTACTGCTTCTGCACTGCCGAAGAGCTCGAGCAGATGCGTGCCGAGCAGATGGCCCGCGGCGAGACCCCGCGCTACGACGGCCGTGCTCTGAACATGAGCGCCGAGGAAGTCCAGCGCCGCCTGGCGGCGGGCGAGCCGCATGTTATCCGTATGAAGGTGCCGAGCGAAGGCATCTGCGTGGTTCCGGACATGCTGCGTGGCGACGTCGAGATTCCATGGGACCGCATGGACATGCAGGTGCTGATGAAGAACGACGGCCTGCCGACCTACTTCCTGGCCAACGTGGTCGATGACCACCTGATGGGCATCACCCACGTGCTGCGTGGCGAGGAGTGGCTGCCTTCTGCGCCGAAGCTGATCAAGCTTTACGAGTATTTCGGTTGGGAACAGCCCAAGCTGTGCTACATGCCGCTGCTGCGCAACCCCGACAAGAGCAAGCTGTCCAAGCGCAAGAACCCAACCTCGGTGACGTTCTACGAGCGCATGGGCTTCTTGCCTGAAGCGATGCTCAATTACCTGGGGCGCATGGGCTGGTCGATGCCGGACGAGCGTGAGAAGTTCTCGCTGGCCGAGATGGTCGAGCATTTCGACTTGTCGCGTATCTCGCTGGGTGGCCCGATCTTCGACATCGAGAAGCTGTCCTGGCTCAACGGCCAGTGGCTGCGTGAGCTGCCGGTGGAAGAGTTTGCCGCTCGTGTGCAGAAATGGGCATTCAACAGCGACTACATGATGAAGATCGCCCCGCACGTACAAGGCCGGGTTGAAACCTTCAGCCAGATCGCGCCGCTGGGTGGCTTCTTCTTCGAAGGCGCGCTCAAACTCGATGCCAAGCTGTTCGAAAGCAAAAAGCTGTCCACCGACCAGGTTCGCCAGGTGATGCAATTGATCCTGTGGAAGCTCGAAAGCCTGCGTCAGTGGGAAAAAGACCGCATCACTGCCTGCATCCAGGCCGTGGTCGAGGCGCTGGAGCTCAAGTTGCGTGATGCCATGCCACTGATGTTCGCCGCCATCACCGGTCAGGCCAGTTCGGTATCGGTGCTCGACGCCATGGAAATCCTCGGTCCAGACCTGACCCGCTATCGCCTGCGCCAAGCGCTCGACCTGCTGGGCGGGGTGTCGAAGAAAGAAAACAAAGAGTGGGAAAAGTTGCTGGCCAACATCGCCTGACCCTGATCGACAGCTGCAGCGCACGCTGTGGGAGCGGCCTTGTGCCGCGAACGGGCCGCCCTGCGGTCCCAGGGTTTTAGTTGCAACGCAAAATCGCAGGGGTCGCACGCGGCCCTTTCGCGACATAAAGCCCCCCACAGCCTGCCGCGGAAGAGGTGAGGCAACCCGTAGCACTGGGGCAGGGCGGTAAGTGATTGTTATCTCGAAAAAAACTTTTGAATTTTTTCAAAAATTTGTTTGACAGCTCTGCAATCCGATCTTAATATGCGCCCCGTCCACAGCGATGAACTAAAACGAAGCGCCAGGCACCCAGCCGGTGATTCAGTTCAGCGCGACATTGTGGGGCTATAGCTCAGCTGGGAGAGCGCCTGCATGGCATGCAGGAGGTCAGCGGTTCGATCCCGCTTAGCTCCACCAAATTCCGCTTAACGGTGAATGCCGATAAGCAAGACCGGGTCCAGCAACCGGGTCTTGAAGGTAAGAAGGTTCGTCCCCTTCGTCTAGTGGCCTAGGACACCGCCCTTTCACGGCGGTAACAGGGGTTCGAGTCCCCTAGGGGACGCCAGTTTCACACAAGCGATGTTTCAGGATGTCGCTGGGCCGAGAGGCTAGAAATCCGGGGCTATAGCTCAGCTGGGAGAGCGCCTGCATGGCATGCAGGAGGTCAGCGGTTCGATCCCGCTTAGCTCCACCAATTTGCCGCGGTTCGTGAAAACGGATCGGCACGAAGGTTACGTCCCCTTCGTCTAGTGGCCTAGGACACCGCCCTTTCACGGCGGTAACAGGGGTTCGAGTCCCCTAGGGGACGCCACTTTTTCCCGCGTTTTGCGGGGCTTAAAGAGGCTCATTCTTAATGTTGGATGAGCCTTTTGTTTTCGGGGCTATAGCTCAGCTGGGAGAGCGCCTGCATGGCATGCAGGAGGTCAGCGGTTCGATCCCGCTTAGCTCCACCAATTCTGCCAGGGTTCGCTAAAGCGAATCTTCGCGAAGGTTACGTCCCCTTCGTCTAGTGGCCTAGGACACCGCCCTTTCACGGCGGTAACAGGGGTTCGAGTCCCCTAGGGGACGCCATTTTTACCCGCGTTTTGCGGGACTTCAAAGGCTCATTCGATTATTGAATGGGCCTTTTGTTTTTTCTCCCCTCCGCCAATGTGCTCGCCCCGTGCCGGGAGTCGTGTTTTTTCGCTTGCCAAAAAATATTATGAGCATAATATGATGCCTATCATATTCGAGGTGCCCATGAGCGATAAAAAGAGCAAGACCCGCGAACGTATCCTGGAAGCCGCCCGCACGGCATTGATCCAGCATGGGCCGGCCGAGCCCAGTGTCAGCCAGGTAATGGGTGCTGCCGGGCTGACGGTGGGGGGCTTCTATGCCCACTTCGACAGCAAGGACGAGCTCATGCTGGAGGCGTTCCGCCAGTTGTTGAACGAGCGTCGCGCGCTGCTTGCCCAGGTCGATCCGAGCCTGGATGGAGCGGGGCGGCGGGCGCTTGCGGCGGCGTTCTACCTGTCGCGCAAGCACCGCGACGCCGAAGTTCAGGCATGCCCGTTGCCCAACTCGCTGGGGGAGATGCAACGGCTGCCCGAGGCCTTTCGCGACGTGTTGGCCGAGCACATCGAGTTGATGACCGCGCAAATGGTCGACAGCCCCGAAGACATCGACAAGGCCCTGGCCGACCTTGCCTTGATGGTGGGCGGCCTGGCCCTGGCTCGGGCATTGGGCACCGATGCGCTATCCGACCGCATCCTGCGCGCCGCCAAGTCGGCGGTGATCTGAACCCCCTACACCTGGAGCAAGGCGATGACTACCCTGAGCTGGATTCGTGGCGTCAATGGCACCCTGGGTCATCTGGCCCCCGAACACATCGCCGGCAAGATGCGCCGCGCCTTCATGACCCCGCGCAACCTGCCGCCCAAACCGTGGGAGTTGCCCTTGCTGGCCAAGGCCGAGCGCATCACCCTGCGTTTCGGTTTGTCGGCGTTGCGCTGGGGCAAGGGGCCGACCGTGTTGCTGATGCACGGTTGGGAGGGGCGGCCGACCCAGTTTGCCGCACTCATCGAAACCTTGGTGCAGGCCGGGCATACCGTGGTATCGCTGGAAGGGCCGGCTCATGGGCGTTCGCCCGGCCAGCAGGCCCATGTGGTGTTGTTCGCGCGCGCATTGCTTGAAGCCGCTGCCGAACTGCCCCCTTTGCGCGCGGTGATCGGCCATTCCATGGGCGGAGCCAGTGTGCTGCTGGCATTGCAGATGGGGTTGCGGGCCGAGGCGGCGGTCAGCATCGCCGCACCTGCGCAGTTGCTGGGTGTGTTGCGTGGCTTCGCCCGGCGTCTTGGCCTGCCGGCACGGGCCAGGGCCGCTTTCATTCGCCAGGTCGAGCGGGATGTGGGGATGCAGATTGCCCGCTTGGACGTCAGCGCCTACCAGCTGGAACTGCCAGGGTTGGTGGTGCACGCCGCCGATGATGCGCTGGTGTCCGCCGATGAGGCGCAGATCATTCACAAAGCCTGGTTCGACAGCCGCCTGATGCTGCTAGAGGAAGGAGGGCACCAGCGGGTGCTGGCCGATCCGCGGCTGAGTGAAGCAGTGCTCGAATTGCTGGCCGGCGCCGGCACTCCCGCGCGGCAAAGCGCCTGAGCTTCCGTTACACTGCCCGCTCATCGACCGGCCCTGCTGTCGGGGCCGGCTTGCCGGCGATATGGCCGGTACAGGCAACCCATTCTTTATCAAGGAAAAGGGCATGAGCTGGGACCTGGCAACACCATTCATCATCGACCTGCGCGTCGGCACCGAGGACATCGACGGTCTCGGCCATGCCAATAACGCGGTTTACGTCACCTGGCTGGAGCGCTGCGCCTGGCGCCACTCCCAGCGCCTGGGGTTGGATTTGGCCGAATACCGGCGTCTTGACCGGGCCATGGCGGTCGTTCGGCATGAAATCGACTACCTCGCTGCCGCCTATGAAGACGATGAGCTGCAACTGGCGACCTGGATCATCGACTGGGATCAACGTCTGCGCATGACCCGTCGCTTTCAGCTCAAGCGCCCGCGGGATGGCGTCACCCTGCTCCGCGCCCAGACCACCTTCGCCTGCATCGAGCTGTCCAGCGGCAAGCCCAAGCGCATGCCGGCGGAGTTTCTCGACGGCTACGGCCCGGCGCTGATCGGTGCCTGACCCGGCGGCGTTTTTTGCTAGACTGCGGCCTTTTCCCGCCGAGACCCAGAAATGCAAATTGCCCTGGCCCCCATGGAGGGGCTGGTCGACAACATCCTGCGCGACGTCCTGACCCGAGTGGGCGGCATCGATTGGTGCGTCACCGAGTTCATTCGCGTCTGCGACCGCTTGTTGCCGGCCTCGTCCTTCGACAAGCTGGCCCCGGAGCTGCGCAGCGGCGCTCGCACCGCGGCCGGGGTGCCGATGCGTGTGCAATTGCTGGGGTCCGACCCGGTATGCCTGGCCGAAAACGCTGCGCTGGCCTGCCAGTTGGGGGCGCCAGTGATCGACCTGAACTTCGGTTGCCCGGCCAAGACGGTCAACAAGTCGCGGGGCGGTGCCGTGCTGCTCAAGGAGCCGGAACTGCTCCATGCCATCGTCCGTGAGGTAAGGCGCGCGGTGCCTGCGCACATTCCGGTAACCTCCAAGATGCGTCTGGGTTTCGATAGCCCTGATGGCGCGCTGGAGTGTGCCACGGCCTTGGCCGAAGGTGGTTCGGCGCATCTGGTGGTCCATGCCCGAACCAAGGTCGAGGGCTACAAGCCGCCGGCCCATTGGGAGTGGGTGGCCAGGGTGCAGGATGTGGTCGAGGTGCCGGTGTTCGCCAATGGCGAGATCTGGACCGTGGACGATTGGCGACGATGCCGCGAGGTCAGCGGCGCCGAAGACATCATGCTGGGTCGTGGCCTGGTCTCGCGTCCGGACCTGGCGTTGCAGATCGCCGCAGCGCGCGATGGCCGCGAGCTCCAGCCGATGTCCTGGGAGGCGCTGTTGCCGTTGCTGCGCGAATTCTGGCGTCAAGCCCAGGCCAAGTTGTCGCCGCGCTACGCGCCGGGGCGCATGAAGCAATGGTTGGCGATGCTGACCCGTAGTTACCCGGAGGCGGTGGTGTTGTTCGCCGAGTTGCGGCGCGAGGATGATTGCCAGCGGATCAGCCGGTTGCTCGGGGTCGAGGTGCCCGCGTTCGAGGAATGCGTGGCTTGATGCGTCCCTGTCGCCGGCTTGCCGGCGATACTGTTTTCAGCCCCCCTAAAATTTTTTTTGCCTACCCCTTGAAAGCCTTTTCCCCGGACATATTTCTTGAGTACGCGATGCCGAAGTCGGGTCGCGCAATGACTTACTTGCTGAAATCTCAGGAGTTTATGACCATGACTAGCGCTTTCTCTCTTGCACCACTGTTCCGCCATTCCGTTGGTTTCGACCGTTTCAACGACCTGTTCGAATCTGCGGCGCGTAACGAGGCGGGTAGCAGCTACCCTCCCTACAACGTAGAAAAACATGGCGATGACCACTATCGTATCGTGGTTGCAGCGGCCGGTTTCCAGGAGCAGGACCTCGACCTGCAAGTCGAAAAAGGCGTCCTGACCGTCACCGGTGGCAAACGCGAAAACACCGCAGCGGAAGTGACCTACTTGCACCAGGGCATTGCCCAGCGCGCCTTCAAGCTGTCGTTCCGCCTGGCTGACCATATCGAAGTCAAGTCCGCGGGTCTGGCCAACGGCCTGCTCAGCATCGACCTGTTGCGCATCGTGCCGGAAGAAGCCAAGGCCAAGCGCATTCCGATCAATGGCGACACGCCAGCGCTGAACTGAGTGCTGCATACACTCAAGAAAGGGCACCCGTAGCGGTGCCCTTTTTTTGTCTCAGTAATTGGCAGGCGCCTCGAGCAGCAGCTGACGAAACTCAGGCAAGGGCAGCGGCCGGCTGTGCAGGTAGCCTTGATACAGGTGGCACCCCAGCAATTCGAGAAACTCCAGTTGCTCGGTCAGTTCCACGCCTTCGGCGATTACCGCCAGGTCGAGGCTGCGGGCCATGGCCACGATCGCGCGGACGATTTCGGCATCGTTGGGGTCGTCCGGCGCATCGCGCACGAAGGTCTGGTCGATCTTCAGTGCATCCACCGGCAGGCGCTTGAGGTAGGTCAGCGACGAATAGCCCGTTCCGAAATCATCCATGGCAAAGCTCACGCCATAACGCTTCAGCTCGCGCATCTTGCTGATGGTATCTTCAAGGTTTTGGATGACGATGCCTTCGGTGATCTCCAGCTTGAGCATATGTCGCGGCAGGCGGTAATCGTCCAGGCTGCGTAGCACGCGTTCGACGAAGTCGTTCTGGCGAAACTGCCGGGGGCTGATGTTCACGCAGAGGCTGAAGTCGTCGGGGTCGACCAGGCCATCTTCGAGCATGCGTGCACAGGCATCGCAGGCTTCGTCGAGAATCCAGCTGCCAACGTCAAGAATCAGGCCGCTTTCTTCAAGCACCTGGATAAATTGCGTTGGTGCCTGCTGGCCCAGTTGCGGGTGGTGCCAGCGCAGAAGCACCTCGGCCCCGACGATCCGGTTGTCGCGGGCATCGACCTGGGGTTGGAAGTGCAGGGCGAGTTCGCCACGCGCCAGGGCCAGGCGCAGGTCGTTTTCCATCCGCAACCGCTCGCTGGCGGCTTTCTGCATGGTCGTGTGGAACAGCTGCGTCGTGTTGCGCCCGGAGTCCTTGGCGCGGTACAGGGCAATGTCGGCGCGCTTGAGCAGGTCGGCTGGGGTCGCGCCATGGTCGGGAATCAGCGCTACGCCAATGCTCGGCGTGACCTGCAGCCGTTGGCCGTCCAGCGACATGGGCTCGGCCAGCAGCTCGCGCAGGGTGTCGGCCAATTCACGGACCTTGTGCTCGACCACCTCACGGCTGCCCTCCAGTCCGCTGAGCAGCACCACGAACTCATCGCCTCCCAGGCGCGCCACGGTGTCTTCCAGGCGCACGCTGGCCTCCAGGCGAGCCGTGATGATCTTCAGCACGGTGTCGCCCACCGGGTGGCCGAGGGAGTCATTGATGTGCTTGAAGTGGTCCAGGTCCAGGAACAGCAGTGCCCCGCGCAGGTTGTGGCGCTTGAGCAGGGCGATCTGCTGACTCAGACGGTCCATCAGCAGGGCGCGGTTGGGCAGGTTGGTCAACGGGTCGTGGTAAGCCAGGTGCCGAATCTGCGCCTGGGCATTCTTCAACTGGCTCACGTCGCGCGCGGTCAGCAGCAGGCATTCGACTTCGTTCAGGCTGATCGGCTCGACCGACACTTCCACCGTCAGGATATCACCGCGTTTGTTGCGCCCAAGCATCTCCCGGTGGTGGACCCGGCCACGCTCGCGGAGTTCGCCGAGCAAGGCGCTGCGCTGCTTGTCGTCGGCCCAGATCCCCAGTTCGTGGACGCTGCGGCCAATCACTTCGGCGGCGCTGTAGCCGGTCAATCGGCAGAAGCCGTCGTTCACCTCCAGGTAACGACCGCTATGGCGTTCGGTGATGGTGATGGCATCCGGGCTGGAGTGGAACGCCTTGGCGAACTTCTCTTCACTGGACTTGAGCGCGGCCTCGGCCCGTTGCTGCTGGGTGATGTCGCGCAGCGTCGTGACGCTGCAGGGCTGCCCATCGACGGTGATCAGGCAACTGGAAATCACGCATGTCAGCGCTGAGCCGTTACGGTGGTTGACCACCACGGCCACATTGTTCAGCGCCCGTTCACGGATGACCCTTTCGATGCGCTGGGCGCGCTCGGAGGTCTCGGCCCACAGGCCGATCTGCTCGGCCGTGCGACCGATCACCTGGTCGGCGTCCCAGCCAAAGGTCTGGGAAAAGGCCCGGTTGACCTCGATGAACTGGCCGGTGTCCTGGCGGGTGACGCAGATCGGGTCCGGGCTTACCTGGAACAGGCTGGCGAATTTTTCTTCCGAAGCGCTCAGGCGCTGTTCGCGTTCGACCTGGTCGGTGATGTCCAACAAGGTACCGGCCATGCGAAACGGGTTGCCCTGTTCGTCGCGATACAGCCGGGCGCGGCTCTCGATGTAGCGTGAGGCGCCGTTTTCCAGCTGTACCCGATAGGTGATCTGGTAGTTGCCCGCCGGACCTTCGCGCAGACTGCGGTAAGCCTGGCGCATGCTGTTGCGTTCCTGCTCCGGTACGCCTCCGAAGAAGGAGTCGAACGATTCGTGGAAGGGGACAGGGTCCAGGCCGTGCAATTGCGCGGCGCGGGCCGAGCCGTAGAGCATGCCGCTGGGAATGTGCCAGTCCCAGGTGCCCAGTTGAGCCGAGTCCAGGGCCAGGTCAAGGCGCTCCTGGCTGTCCTTGAGGGCCTGCTCGGCACGTTTGCGTTCAGTGGTGTCGACGAAGGTGCTGATCAGGTAGGTGACGCCTTCCAGCTCGATGCCCTGGGTGCACAGGATGCCGTCGTGGATCTTGCCGCTGCTGGCGCGAAACTGCACTTCCAAGGTCAACGGGCCGCCATTGGCACGGGTGGCCTCCAGTACCTGGTGGCGTTGCTCTGGGTTTACCCAAAGGCCCAGCTCGAAACTGGTCTTGCCGATCACCTGGCTACCGGGCCAGCCGAACATGTCTTCGAAGTGCTGGTTGACCTCGAAGATCATGCCGTCATGGCGTCGGGTCAGCAAAATTGCGTTGGGGCTGAGGTGGAACAGGGTGGCAAAGCGCTTTTCCGAGTTGATCAGCGCTGTTTCACGGTCGCGCTGGCGCGTGATCTCGCGGATCACCCCGATCATCTGCGGGCGGCCATGGCGGTCGCGGGTCAGGCTGCCATTGATTTCCAGCCAGTGCAGGCTGCCGTCTGGCCAGCGGATGCGGTGGCGCATGGCCTGCTCCACCGGCTCGCCGTTGACCACCGCCTGGAAGGCCTGGCGGGTGCGGGCGCGATCCTCTTCTGGCAGTAGGTCGAGGTAGTCGATGTCGATGGGCAGCGGGCGTTGTGGGTCGAAACCGAACAGCGCCTGGGTTCCGCGCGACCAGCTGACCCTGCCGCTTTCGATATCCCACAGCCAGGCCCCCAGGTGGGCGCCGTTGAGCGCGGCAAGCAGTTGCGGAGCATTTTGCCAGGCCTGTTCCGACTCCTGAGGGTCGGCCGCCGAAATGCGCGGCAGGCGCGGAAAGCGGTTTGCTGATTTGGGCATCGGTACCAGACCTTTGGCGTGTGACGCGTCCTTGAAGTTGGAAGTGCCGGGCTGACGACCGGTCAGGCGGACCCTGCGTGGCTGTCGAGAAGAGCCATGAAGGCCCTGGCCGCGTTCGATAGCGTTCGCTCCGTGTGCAAAATGTAGCCTAGCTGGCGCGACAGCTGTATGCCGGGCAAGGCGATGGGTGCGACCTGTTCATCCAGCATAGTACGGGGCAGCACGCTCCACGCCAGACCAATCGAAACCATCATCTTGATGGTCTCCAGGTAGTTGGTGCTCATGGCGATGTTCGGGGTCAGGCCCTGGCTTTCGAACAGCCGCTGGACGATGTGGTGGGTGAAGGTGTTGCCGCCGGGGAAAACCGCCGGGTGGCGGGCGACGTCGGCCAGGCTGACCGCCGTGTCGCGGGCCAGGGGATGCTCCGGCGCCGCCACGAAGTCCAGGGCATCGTCCCAGACCGGTACCGCCTTGATCAGGTGATGCGGCTCGGGTGCCAGGGTGATCACGGCAATCTCGGCGCGCCCATGGAGGATTTCATCGTAGGCCGCTTCCGAATCCAGGAACTGAATATCCAACGCCACCGCCGGGTACTGGCGGGTAAACACCCGTAAAAGCGGAGGCAGACGATGCAGGCCTATGTGGTGACTGGTGGCAAGGGTCAGGCGACCGCTCACCTCGCCGGTCAAATTGGTCAGCGCACGTCGGGTATCATCCAGTACGTTGAGGATCTGGTAGGCGCGTGGCAGCAGGGCCCGCCCGGCCTCGGTCAGGGTCACTTCTCGGCCCAGGCGGTCGAACAGGCGCACGTCCAGTTGCTGCTCGAGTCCGGCGATGCGTTTGCTGACGGCCGGTTGAGTCAGGTGCAGGCGTTCGCCAGCCCCCGAAAAGCTGCCGGTCTCGGCGATGGCGATGAAAGCGCTGAGGTTGGCCAGGTCCATTCGAATTCCTGATGGTTATGCGAAGCATGAAAATTATGAATTTGAGTTATTCAATCTATCGCCATAGCATCGTCCGTACAAGCCAAGGGGTCTTTGGCATAGAAAGACGCTGATGAGGAACAGTCTGATGGCTGGCAAAACGCTCTACGACAAACTCTGGGAAGCCCATGAGGTCAAGCGCCGTGATGACGGCTCGTCCTTGATCTACATCGACCGCCACATCATTCACGAAGTGACTTCGCCCCAGGCCTTCGAAGGCCTGCGCCTGGCGAACCGCAAGCCGTGGCGGATCGACGCCAACATCGCCACGCCGGACCACAACGTGCCGACCACGCCAGAGCGCAAGGGCGGCATCGAGGCCATCGTCGACCAGGTTTCGCGCCTTCAGGTGCAGACCCTCGACGAGAACTGTGACGAATACGGCATCGTGGAATTCAAGATGAACGACGAGCGCCAAGGCATCGTCCATGTCATCAGCCCAGAGCAGGGCGCTACCTTGCCAGGCATGACCGTGGTCTGCGGCGACTCGCACACCTCGACCCACGGCGCGTTCGGCGCCCTGGCCCATGGCATCGGTACTTCCGAGGTCGAGCACGTGCTCGCCACCCAGTGCCTGGTCGCCAAGAAGATGAAGAACATGCTGGTGCGCGTCGAGGGCCAATTGCCCGCCGGTGTCACCGCCAAGGACATCGTGCTCGCGGTCATCGGTAAGATCGGCACCGCTGGCGGTAACGGCCATGCCATGGAGTTCGCTGGTAGCGCCATCCGCGACCTGTCCATGGAAGGCCGCATGACCATCTGCAACATGTCCATCGAAGCCGGTGCCCGCGTCGGTCTGGTGGCGGTCGACGAGACGACGGTCGCCTATGTCGAAGGCCGTCCGTACGCGCCCAAGGGCGAGCAATGGAAGCAGGCCGTCCAGGCCTGGAAAGGCCTGGTGTCGGATGCCGATGCCGTGTTCGATACCGTGGTCGAGCTCGACGCCACCCAGATCAAGCCGCAAGTCAGCTGGGGCACTTCGCCCGAGATGGTGCTTGCCGTTGACCAGCGCGTGCCTGATCCGGCCGCAGAGCCGGACCTGATCAAGCGTGGTTCCATCGAGCGTGCCCTCAAGTACATGGGCCTTGCCGCCAACCAGGCGATCACCGACATCAAGTTGGACCGCGTATTCATCGGCTCCTGCACCAACTCGCGCATCGAAGATCTGCGCGCCGCCGCCGAAATCGCCAAGGGGCGCAAGGTCGCTGCCAACGTCAAGCAGGCGCTGGTCGTACCGGGCTCTGGCCTGGTCAAGGCCCAGGCCGAGCGTGAGGGCCTGGACAAGATTTTCATCGAAGCTGGCTTCGAGTGGCGTGAGCCTGGTTGCTCGATGTGCCTGGCGATGAACCCGGACCGCCTGGAAAGCGGCGAGCACTGCGCGTCCACGTCCAACCGCAACTTCGAAGGGCGCCAGGGTGCCGGTGGTCGCACCCACCTGGTAAGCCCGGCCATGGCTGCCGCCGCGGCGGTCACCGGCCACTTCATCGATGTCCGCGAGTTGATCCAAGGGAGCGCAGCATGAAAGCCTTTACCCAGCACACCGGTCTTGTTGCGCCGTTGGATCGCGCCAACGTCGACACCGACCAGATCATCCCCAAGCAGTTCCTGAAGTCGATCAAGCGTACCGGCTTTGGCCCTAACCTGTTCGACGAGTGGCGCTACCTGGATGTAGGGCAGCCTTATCAGGACAACAGCAAACGTCCGCTGAACGAAGAGTTCGTGCTCAACCATGCCCGTTACCAGGGCGCCAGCGTCTTGCTGGCGCGCGAGAACTTCGGTTGCGGTTCGAGCCGCGAGCATGCCCCTTGGGCACTCGATGAGTACGGCTTCCGCAGCATCATCGCGCCGAGCTTCGCCGACATCTTCTTCAACAACAGCTTCAAGAATGGCCTGTTGCCGATCATCCTCAGCGACGAAGAAGTCGACGAGCTGTTCAAGCAGGTCGAGGCCCACCCAGGCTATCAGTTGACCATCGACTTGCAGGCCCAGGCCGTTACCCGCCCGGATGGCAAGGTGCTGCACTTCGAGATCGATGCGTTCCGCAAACACTGCCTGCTCAACGGCTTGGACGATATCGGCCTGACCCTGCAGGACAGCGATGCGATCAAGGCCTTCGAGAGCAAGCATCGTGCACAACAGCCCTGGTTGTTCCGTGATGCCTGAAGTTTGCAGGTGACCGTGCCGGCCCTTTCGCGGAGACACCCCGCGAAGAGGTCGGGACAGGCAATAAAAGACCAAAAGGATTGAGACATGACCCGCACCCAGCATACCGATGTGGTCCAACGCCAGTTCGGCGAACAGGCCAGTGCCTACCTCAGCAGCGCCGTGCACGCGCAGGGCAGCGAATTCGCCCTGCTGCAGGCGGAGCTGGCGGGGCGGGACGCTGCCCGAGTGCTGGACCTGGGTTGCGGTGCCGGTCATGTCAGTTTCCAGGTCGCCCCGCAGGTAGCCGAGGTAGTCGCCTACGACCTGTCGCAGTCGATGCTTGATGTTGTGGCCAGTGCCGCCGCCGAGCGCGGCCTGGGCAATATCACCACCGAGCGCGGCGCCGCCGAACACTTGCCGTTCGCCGATGCATCGTTCGACTTCGTCTTCAGCCGGTACTCGGCGCACCACTGGAGCGACCTGGGGCTGGCCTTGCGCGAAGTGCGCCGGGTGCTCAAGCCAGGCGGCGTGGCGGCCTTCATCGATGTCATGTCGCCGGGCAGTCCATTGCTCGACACCTACCTGCAAAGCGTCGAGGTGCTGCGTGATACCAGTCATGTGCGAGACTATTCGGCCGCCGAATGGCAGCAGCAGGTCAGCGAGGCTGGCCTGCACGTGCGCAGCCACACCCGCCAGCGCCTGCGCCTTGAGTTCGGCTCGTGGGTCGAGCGCATGCGCACCCCTGAGCCGCTGCGTGTGGCCATCCGCCAATTGCAGCAGGCCATGGGCGAGGAAGTACGGCAGTATTACCAGATCGAAGCAGACGGCTCGTTCAGCACCGATGTCCTGGTGATGTGGGCCGAGCGCTGAGTTTTTTACGGCGAGGCTGATCGGGCCGCGCCGCTTGAATGGATAGAGGAAAGCATGAGCAAGCAGATTCTGATTCTCCCAGGTGATGGTATCGGCCCGGAAATCATGGCCGAAGCGGTCAAGGTGCTGGAGCTGGCCAACGACAAGTTCCAGCTGGGCATGAGCCTGCAACACGATGTGATCGGTGGCGCGGCCATCGACAAGCACGGCGTGCCGCTGGCCGACGAGACCCTGGAGCGTGCGCGCAGTGCCGATGCCGTGCTGCTGGGTGCCGTTGGTGGCCCGAAATGGGACAAGATCGAGCGTGACATCCGCCCTGAGCGCGGTCTGCTGAAGATCCGTTCGCAACTGGGCCTGTTCGCCAACCTGCGTCCGGCCATCCTCTATCCGCAACTGGCCGATGCCTCTTCGCTCAAGCCCGAAATCGTCGCCGGCCTGGATATCCTCATCGTGCGTGAGTTGACCGGCGGTATCTACTTCGGTGCCCCGCGCGGTCAGCGCGAGCTGGAAGGTGGTGAGCGCCAGGCCTACGACACCCTGCCGTACAGCGAAAGCGAAGTGCGCCGCATCGCCCGTGTCGGCTTCGACATGGCCCGCGTGCGCGGCAAGAAGCTGTGTTCGGTGGACAAGGCCAACGTGCTGGCGTCCAGCCAGCTGTGGCGGGAAGTGGTCGAGGACGTGGCCAAGGACTACCCGGACGTCGAACTGAGCCACATGTACGTCGACAACGCCGCCATGCAACTGGTGCGTGCGCCCAAGCAGTTCGACGTGATGGTCACCGACAACATGTTCGGCGACATCCTGTCGGATGAAGCTTCCATGCTGACCGGTTCCATCGGCATGCTGCCTTCGGCGTCGCTGGATGCCAACAACAAAGGCATGTACGAGCCGTGCCACGGTTCGGCTCCGGACATCGCTGGGCAGGGTATCGCCAACCCACTGGCGACCATCCTGTCGGTGTCGATGATGCTGCGTTACAGCTTCAACGAGCAGGCAGCCGCCGACGCGATCGAGAAGGCGGTGAGCCTGGTGCTGGACCAGGGGCTGCGTACTGGCGACATCTGGTCGGCCGGTTGCAGCAAAGTCGGTACGCAGGAAATGGGCGACGCAGTAGTCGCAGCGCTGCGGAATCTGTAATCTCTCTGGCCCGCCACCGTTTTTGGTCGGTGGCGGCCCACTTTTAGCAAAGGTGTAGTTGCGATGAAACGTGTAGGTCTGATCGGTTGGCGCGGTATGGTCGGTTCCGTGCTCATGCAGCGGATGCTGGAGGAGCAGGATTTCGACCTGATTGAGCCGGTGTTCTTCACCACCTCCAATGTCGGTGGCCAAGGTCCGAACGTGGGCAAGGAAACTGCTCCGCTCAAGGACGCTTATTCGATTGAAGAACTCAAGACCCTCGACGTCATCCTGACCTGCCAGGGCGGCGACTACACCAATGAGGTCTTCCCCAAGCTGCGTGAGGCCGGCTGGCAGGGCTACTGGATCGACGCCGCTTCGTCCCTGCGTATGCAGGATGACGCGGTGATCATCCTCGACCCGGTCAACCGCAAGGTCATCGACCAGCAGCTCGATGCCGGTACCAAGAACTACATCGGTGGCAACTGCACCGTCAGCCTGATGCTGATGGGCCTGGGTGGCCTGTTCGAAGCCGGTCTGGTCGAGTGGATGAGTGCCATGACCTATCAGGCGGCCTCGGGTGCCGGTGCGCAGAACATGCGCGAGCTGATCAAGCAGATGGGCGGTATTCACGCAGCCGTTGCCGATGACCTGGCCAATCCGGCCAGCGCCATTCTCGACATCGACCGCAAGGTTGCCGAAACCATGCGTGGCGAAGCTTTCCCGACCGAGAACTTCGGCGTGCCGCTGGCTGGCAGCCTGATCCCGTGGATCGACAAGGAACTGCCGAACGGACAGAGCCGTGAAGAATGGAAGGCCCAGGCCGAGACCAACAAGATCCTCGGTCGCTTCAAGAGCCCGATCCCGGTCGATGGCATCTGCGTGCGCATCGGAGCCATGCGCTGCCACAGCCAGGCGCTGACCATCAAGCTGAACAAGGACGTGCCGCTGGCCGACATCGAAGGCCTGATCAGCCAGCACAACCCTTGGGTGAAACTGGTGCCCAACCAGCGTGAAATCAGCATGCAGGAGCTGAGCCCGACCAAGGTGACCGGCACCCTGAACATTCCTGTAGGCCGTCTGCGCAAGCTGAACATGGGCTCGCAGTACCTGGGCGCGTTCACCGTGGGCGACCAATTGCTGTGGGGCGCCGCCGAGCCGCTGCGTCGCATGCTGCGGATCCTGCTGGAACGTTGATCGCGCTGGCTCGACCGAAAAACCCGTACTGGAGCCAGTGCGGGTTTTTTTATGGGCGGGCAGGCAGCTTCGTGGCACGGGCCCCACGCAAAGGCCAGCACAGACAAACGCCTGCAATCCAAGTAAAGTGCCGCCCCCGCCGTTTCAGCAAAAGGATTCTCTTCATGACCCACCCCTTGGATATCGCCGTGGTCGGCGCCACCGGTAGCGTCGGTGAAACCCTCGTACAGATCCTCGAAGAGCTGAGTTTTCCGGTAGCGACCCTGCATCTGCTGGCCAGCATGGAATCGGCGGGCAGTAGCGTCATGTTCGCCGGCAAGAAAATCAAAGTCCGTGAAGTCGACAGTTTCGATTTTGCCCAGGTCAAGCTGGCCTTCTTCGCTGCCAGCCCCGCCGTTAGCCGCAGTTTCGCCGACAAGGCGCAGCACGCGGGCTGTACTGTCATCGACCTGTCCGGTGGGCTGGATGATGCGCTGGCGCTGGTGCCCGAAGCCAATGCCGAGCAAATCGCCAAACTGAAGCTGCCGGCTCGCATTTGCAGCCCCAGCACATCGGCTGTCGCGCTGGCGGTGGCATTGGCGCCCCTGAAGGGCTTGGTGGATATCGAGCGGGTGCAGGTCATGGCGTCGTTGGCGGTGTCTGCCCAGGGGCGTGAGGCGGTCAACGAGCTGGCCCGGCAAACCGCCGAGCTGCTCAATGCCCGGCCATTGGAGCCGCGCTTCTTCGACCGTCAGGTAGCCTTCAACCTGCTGGCGCAGGTCGGCGCGGCCGATGAGCAGGGTCACACGGCCGTGGAGCGTCGCCTGGTCAGCGAGTTGCGGGTGCTGCTGGGGCAGCCCCAGCTGAAGATTTCCGTGAGCTGTGTTCAAGTCCCGGTATTTTTTGGCGATAGCTTCAGTGTGGCCGTGCAGAGCCGTCGTCCGGTCGATCTGGAGGCAGTCAAGCAGGCGCTCGAGGCCGCTGGCAGTATCGAACTGGTCGAGGATGACGATTATCCCACCCCGGTGGGTGACGCAGTGGGTCAAGACGTGGTCTATGTTGGTCGTGTACGCCATGGTATTGACGAGCCAGAGCAGCTCAACCTGTGGCTGACCACCGACAACCTGCGCAAGGGCGCTGCACTCAACGCCGTGCAGGTGGCGCAATTGTTGATAAAACACATGGCGTAAAAGATACTGGCGAGCACTTTTGTCCTAAACCTGCGCAGGTTTTGGGACGATTCATACAAGGGAAGAGGTCATGCTTCGAATTCGCAAACTGGTTCTGGCCATGGCGGCAGCGTCGGCGCTGTCGTCTGGCATGGCGAACGCGTTGGGTTTGGGAGAGCTGACCCTCAAGTCGGCCCAGAACCAGCCGTTGGACGCCGAGATCGAGCTGCTCGATGTGCGCGACCTCACCGCTGCCGAAGTGGCGCCGAGCCTGGCGCCGCCAGAAGAGTTCAGCAAGGCCGGGGTCGAATACCCAGGCTACCTGGAGGACCTGACTTTCACCCCGGTGATCAACCCCAATGGCAAGAGTGTGCTGCGGGTAACCTCCAGCCAACCGTTGCCAGGCTCGGTGGTGAAGTTCCTGGTGCAGGTGATGTGGCCGCAAGGCCGTCTGCTGCGCGATTACAGCGTTCTGCTCGACCAGGCCAAGGCCCAGGGCGAACAACCGGCAGCGGCCAATGTCGCTCCGGCGGTCAGCAGCGCCAGCCGCTATACCACCAAGCGTCGTGACACCTTGTGGCAAATCGCCGCGCGGCACACCCAGGGCGGTTCGGTGCAGCAAACCATGCTGGCGATCCAGGCGCTGAACCCGGACGCGTTCATTGGCAACAACATCAACCAGTTGAAGGTCGGCCAGGTCCTGCGCCTGCCCGACCAGCAGCAGATCCAAAGCATTCCCCAGGGAGAGGCAATTCGCGACGTGGCCGAGCAGTATGCGGCCTGGCGTGAGGGCCGGCGCCTGGGGCCACGTGCCCGGCAGTTGGATGCCACGCGGCGCGGTGCTGCCGAAGCCACTCCGGCGCGTATCGCCCAGGGTGACAACCTGCGTCTGGTCAGCCCGGGTAGCCAGGCCGGTGCTGGCAGTGCCAAGGCCATCAGCGACAAGTTGGCCGTGGCCCAGGAGAGCCTGGACACCAGCCGTCGGGACAACGAAGAGCTCAAGAGCCGCATGGCTGACCTGCAGAGTCAGTTGGGCAAGCTTGAGCGACTGATTCAGCTGAAGAATGACCAGTTGGCCCGCCTCGAAGCGCAGAATGCCGCCGATGCTGCGGCCCCTGCTGCGTCTCTGCCGGGCGAGCCTGCGCCGGCACAGCCTGCGGCAACGCCGCAAGCGACTCCGGGCCAGCCCGTGGTGGCGCCAGCGCCTGCGGCGGTCGACACCGCGCCTGAGCCAGCGCCTGAAGTGGCGCTCACGCAGGGGGCTCAGCGGGGCGTGCTGGATGATGTGATGGGTAACCCACTGCTGCTGGGGTTGATCGCAGGCTCGGCATTCCTGGTAGTGCTCCTGCTCCTGCTGCTTCTGGCGCGCAAGCGCAAGGCGCAGCAGGAAGCTGAGAAACACCTGCGCATGGCGCGTGCGCTAGCCGAAGAGGGCGAGCGCGGCAAGGACTTCGACCTGCCTTCGAGTAGTTTCGATGAGCTGGAAGTCTCGGCGCCCAGCGTGACGCTGGCGCCTGCCGTGGTGGCCGCATCCGCCGCTGCCGCCGCCGCTGCGGAAAAACCAGCCGCTGCCGTCGTAGTCGAGGCCCAGCAGAACCCGCATGCCAGCCTGCTGGCAGAAGTCGAGCAGTGCATTGGCCTGGGGCGCTTGAACCGCGCCGCCGACCTGCTGGAAGCCGCGATCGCTGCCGAGCCTGCACACGACGATCTGCGTCTGAAGCTGATGGAAGTGTACGCACGTCAGGGCGACCACAGCGCATTCGTCGAGCAGGAGCACAAGCTGCAGGCTAACGAGGCCAACTCCGCTCAGGTCGGTGCTCTCAAGGAGCGCTACCCGGCGATGCTGGGCATGGCTGCCGGGCTGGGGGCCGCCGCCCTGGCCGCCGAACTTGACGAGCAGTACGTGCAGGACCTGCTGCAAGACTCGCCAGAGACCTCCAGCGTCGTCGAAGAAGCGTCGCAGCCTGTTGCCGATGCCGAAGCGTCTCCAGTCGAGCCTGAACCTGAGCCTCAAGCGCAGGTAGAGCCTGAAGTCGAAGCCGTCGCGCAAGAGCCGGCCCAGGCTATCCCGGATCCGGACGGTGACTTCGATTTGAGTCTGAGCGATGACCTGCCGCTGGAGGATCCGCTCGAGCCACCCATGCTCGACGAAGCCTCCTTGCTCGATCCGGTGGTCGAAGCTGAGCCTGAGATCACTGCCGACGTTGTCCAGGAAGTGGCTTCGCAGCCTGCCGAGACCGATGCCGATGATGATTTCGAAGCGCTGCTGGCCCAGGCCCAGGCATCGGCCGAGCCGCAAAGTGTCGACGATCTGGCCGACTTCGACCTGGATGTCGGCGAGCCGGCTGTCCCGGCTGCCGAGGAAACGCCCGTGGATGTCGCGGCAGAACTCGCCGCGTTCGACGCCATGCCGGAGTTCGACCCGATCTCCGAGCTGGAGCTGCCTGAAGACTTCGACCTGTCGCTGTCGCTGAACGACGACTCGCCGGCGGCAAAGCGTTTTGCCTCGGAGCTCGATGACGTCAACGCAGAGTTGGACAAGTTGTCGCAGAACCTGGAGTCGCCCTCGCTCGAGCCTCACTTCACGGCCGAAGATGCAGCGGCGGAGCCTGCGCCACTGGATGACCTGGACTTCGATTTCTTCTCAGGCGCCGATGAGGTGGCCACCAAGCTCGACCTGGCGCGCGCTTACATCGACATGGGTGATCACCAGGGAGCCCGCGACATCCTCGACGAAGTGGTCAAGGATGGCGACGATACCCAGCGTCAGGAAGCCGAGGAAATGCTGTCCCGGCTGGTGTGACTCCGCATGCGCAGGCCCCTTCAGGCCCCGGCTCGCAGGCGATAGGGACGGTCCAGGCAACAACTTCCTGTGAACCCACAACGGCAGCCCAACACGGCTGCCGTTGTCGTTATAATCCCCGCCAATCGTACTACCCACAGGTTTCAGGTTCTTGGACATCATCGATACCGCCGCCTCCGAATCGGCCGCCGAAGGCTTCACCCGCATTGCCCTGGGGGTGGAATACAAGGGCTCGCGTTACCGTGGCTGGCAGCGTCAGGCCAGCGGCGTGCCCAGTGTTCAGCAGGCGCTGGAACAGGCACTGTCGAAGGTCGCCGACGAGCCGATCACAGTGGTCTGCGCCGGGCGTACCGACGCCGGTGTTCATGGTTGCGGCCAGGTCGTTCACTTCGACACCCGCGCCGTGCGCGATGAGCGGGCCTGGACCTTGGGCACCAACTTCAACCTGCCCCATGACATCAGCGTGGTCTGGGCACGGCCAATGCCGGCGGACTTCCATGCCCGTTTCAAGGCCACTGCCCGGCGTTATCGCTACGTCATCTACAACGACCCGATTCGCCCCGCGCACCTGGCGGAGGAAGTGACCTGGAACCACCGCCCGCTGGATGTGCAGCGCATGGCCGAGGCCGCCCAGTGCCTGCTGGGCACCCACGACTTCAGCGCCTTCCGTGCCAGCCAGTGCCAGGCCAAGTCGCCCATCAAGCACATCCATCACCTGCGGGTGACCCGCCATGGGCAGATGATCGTGCTGGATGTGCGCGCCACGGCATTCCTGCATCACATGGTGCGTAACATCGCTGGCGTGCTGATGACCATCGGCGCTGGCGAGCGGCCAGTGAGCTGGGCGCGGGAGGTGCTGGAGGGGCGCAATCGACGCGAAGGTGGTGTCACGGCGCACCCTTATGGGCTGTATCTGGTACAGGTCGAGTACCCGGAGGCGTTCCCGTTGCCGCAACGTTACATCGGTCCACACTTTTTGACCGGCTACGAGGCCTTGGCAGACTGACGGGTGAAAAGTCATTTGCTACCATCTGGCCTTTAACCGATCACTCAGGGTTCGCAGTCCATGAGCAACGTTCGCAGCAAGATATGCGGCATTACCCGCATTGAAGACGCACTCGCGGCCGCCGAGGCTGGCGCCGATGCCATTGGCTTCGTCTTCTATGCCAAGAGCCCGCGTGCCGTGGATGTGCGCCAGGCGCGCGCCATCATTGCCGAACTGCCACCCTTCGTGACCACGGTCGGGTTGTTCGTCAATGCTTCGCGCTGCGAGCTGAACGAGATTCTCGAGGTGGTGCCGCTGGACCTGCTACAGTTCCACGGCGATGAAACACCTGCCGACTGCGAGGGTTACCATCGCCCCTGGATCAAGGCCCTGCGCGTGCGCCCGGGGGATGATCTCGAGGCGGCCTGCCAGCTTTACGCAGGGGCGCGCGGCATCTTGCTGGACACCTACGTGGCCGGCGTCCCTGGTGGTACCGGCGAGGCCTTCGACTGGTCGCTGGTGCCGGCCCGGCTCAGCAAACCGATCATCCTGGCAGGCGGTCTGTCGGCGGAAAACGTCGGCCAGGCCATCGCCCAGGTACGGCCTTATGGGGTGGATGTCAGCGGTGGGGTAGAGCAGGCCAAAGGCATCAAGGATGCCGCGAAAATCGAAGCCTTCATGCGCGCGGTCAAGCAGGCATGAAGGTGGATGTGACGGCAGGCCGAGCGCCATCGTCCATAGCTATCGCAGCCCTGCGGGGCGACCGCCGGAACATCCGCGGTCGAATGACAAATTGAAGGTGGAGCGGTGCGCAGCCAGGCCTGCGACCGGTCCGTCATCGTTTCGTAGAAGAATGTGAGCTCAAGGGCAAGGCAAGGCCGGCTTGGCCGGTCATTGCCCGCCGATACTGGAGAAAGAAAGCATGAGCAACTGGTTAGTCGACAAACTGATCCCTTCGATCATGCGTTCCGAGGTGAAGAAGAGCTCGGTGCCTGAAGGCCTGTGGCACAAGTGCCCGGCTTGCGAGGCCGTGCTGTATCGTCCGGAGCTGGAAAAGACCTTGGATGTCTGCCCCAAGTGCAACCACCACATGCGCATCGGCGCTCGCGCCCGCATCGACATCTTCCTCGATCCGGAAGGTCGCGCAGAACTGGGTGCCGAGCTGGAGCCGGTCGACCGCCTGAAGTTCCGTGATGGCAAGAAGTACAAGGACCGCCTGGCGGGCGCGCAGAAGCAGACTGGCGAGAAGGATGCGCTGATTTCCATGAGCGGCACCCTGATGGGCATGCCGATCGTGGTCAGCGCCTTCGAATTCTCCTTCATGGGTGGCTCGATGGGCGCCATCGTCGGCGAGCGTTTCGTCCGTGCGGCCAACTACGCCCTGGAAAACCGTTGCCCGATGGTCTGCTTCTCGGCCTCCGGCGGTGCACGCATGCAAGAAGCACTGATCTCGCTGATGCAGATGGCCAAGACCTCGGCTGTGCTGGCGCGCTTGCGTGAAGAAGGCATTCCGTTCATTTCCGTGTTGACCGACCCGGTCTACGGGGGTGTTTCCGCCAGCCTGGCAATGCTCGGCGATGTCATCGTTGGTGAGCCGAAGGCACTGATCGGCTTCGCCGGTCCGCGCGTCATCGAGCAGACCGTGCGCGAAAAACTGCCGGAAGGCTTCCAGCGCAGCGAGTTCCTCCTGGAGCACGGCGCTATCGACCTGATCATCCCTCGTGGCGAGCTGCGTCCGCGCCTGGCTCGTCTGCTGGCGCAGATGACCGGCCAGGAAACGCCAGCACAGGCGCGTGAGGCGGCTGCGGTCGCGTGATGACAGAGCGCAACCTGGGCGAGTGGCTCGCCTACCTCGAACAGTTGCACCCTACGGCCATCGACATGGGGCTGGAGCGTTCGCAGAAGGTGCTTGCCCGGCTGGCGCTGGGCAAGCTGGCGCCACGCGTGGTGACCGTGACTGGCACCAATGGCAAGGGCTCGACCTGCGCCTTCGTGGCGTCGATGCTGCGTGCCCAGGGGCTGAAGGTGGGCGTGTACAGTTCGCCACACCTACTGCGCTACAACGAACGGGTGCTGATCGACGGCCATGAGGCCAGCGATGAGCAGCTGTGCGACGCCTTCGCCGCTGTCGAGGCGGCGCGGGGCGAGATTTCCCTGACCTATTTCGAGATGGGTACCCTGGCCGCGTTCTGGTTGTTCCAGCGCTCGGCACTGGATGCCGTCGTGCTTGAAGTGGGGCTCGGTGGCCGTCTGGACACCGTGAACGTAGTCGATGCCGATCTGGCGTTGGTGACCAGCATCGGCGTGGATCATGTCGACTACCTGGGCGATACCCGCGAAAAGGTGGCGTTCGAGAAGGCCGGTATCTTCCGCGCTGGCAAACCGGCGCTGTGTGGTGATCTGGACCCGCCGCAACCGCTGTTGGACAAGGCCGTCGAGCTGGCGGCGCCGATGTTCCTGCGTGGCCGCGACTTCGACCTGGCCAGCGCCGATGACGCCTGGCATTGGCGGGGTACCGCCGCCGATGGGGTGCAGGTTGAGCTGCGCAATCTGCCATTGCTCGATTTGCCGATGGAAAACGCCGCCTTGGCCTTGCAGGCTTACCTGCTGATGGGGTTGCCATGGGATGCCGGGCAGCTTCGCCAGGCGTTGCTCGACACCCGCATCACCGGGCGTCTCGATCGTCGTTCGCTGATCTGGAAGGGTAAGCGCGTCGAGTTGCTGCTGGACGTCGGGCACAACCCTCACGCTGCCGAGTACCTGGCGCAACGTCTGGCGGCTCGCCCGCCGCAAGGACGTCGTCTGGCGGTGTTCGGCCTGCTTGCCGACAAGGACCTGCCGGGTGTTGTCGCGCCGTTGCAGGGCTTGGTCGATGACTGGGCGGTGACGCCGCTGGCGACCCCGCGCAGTCGTCCGGCCGCCGAGTTGCTCGCAGCCTTGACGAACCTCGGCGCGACGGTGAAGTCTTACGCCAGTGTTGCCGATGCCCTGGAAGGGCAGTGCGCGCACGTGACGTCGAATGACCAGATTCTGCTGTTCGGTTCGTTTTTCTGTGTCGCCGAGGCCCTGGAATGGCTGGAGCGGCAGGCCCCGGAGGCTTGATTAGATGGCTGTGCTGGATAAAGGGATGAAACAGCGTATGGTCGGTGCGCTGGTGTTGGTGGCATTGGCAGTGATCTTCCTGCCGATGCTGTTCACCCGCGAGGATGAAATGCGCCAGGTCCAGGTTGAGGCTCCGCAGGCGCCGGCCATGCCGACCTTGCCGCAAGTGCAGGTCGAGCCGGTTGCCGTGCCGGAGCCGCAACCTGTGCCGGAAGAGCCTCAGCCAGCGCCGGTGGTGGTCAATGAGTCCACTGCGCCGGTCACCACCCCAAGCCAGCCGATCACGCCTTCGCCGCAGACCCAGGCCCAGACCAAGGCACAGACGCCAGTGCCGGCGCCTGCGGCTGCACCGGTTGCCAAGGCTGAAACCCGACCGGCGGCTTCTCCCGCCCCGGCACCAGCCGCTTCGGCACCCTCGAAGATCGACGTTAATGGCCTGCCGGTGAGCTGGTCGATCCAATTGGCCAGCCTGTCCAACCGCGCCGGTGCCGAGAGTTTGCAGAAAACCCTGCGCAGTCAGGGCTACAACGCCTACATTCGTTCGGCCGGTGGCATGAACCGGGTGTATGTCGGGCCAATGATCGAGCGTGCGGAGGCCGAGCGCCTGCGTGACACGATCAATCGGCAGCAGAACCTCAAAGGCTTTGTGGTGCGCTTCCAGCCGGAGCGCAGCTGATTTTGCCGGGGCTGCCTTGCAGCCCATCGCCGGCAATGAGTGCATCGCGAATCACCCTGACATTCCGCTTACCCCAAGCCCGCCGCTCTGGTAAAATGCGCCGCCTCAAACGTCTGCAGGCAGCACCGTGGCATTTACCTGGGTTGATTGGGCGATCATTGCGATCATCGCCATTTCCTCACTGATCAGTCTCAAGCGCGGCTTCGTCAAGGAAGCCTTGTCCCTGCTCATCTGGATCATTGCCGGGGCGGTCGCCTGGATGTTCGGTGGGTCGCTCTCGGTGTATCTTGAGAGTTATATCCAGACCCCCTCGATGCGCACGATTGCAGGCTGCGCCATTCTGTTCGTCGCCACCTTGCTGGTGGGGGCCATGATCAACTTCCTCATTGGCGAGCTGATCCGAGTGACCGGGTTGTCCGGCACCGATCGTTTCCTCGGCATGGCGTTCGGCGCCGCGCGCGGGGCCTTGCTGGTGGTGGTGGCCATCGGGCTGCTCAGCCTGGGGCCGGTTCAACAAGATAGCTGGTGGCAGGAATCACGCCTGATACCACAGTTTCTATTGGTCGCTGACTGGTCGAAAAACCTGATCATGGGTTTCACCGGTCAGTGGATGTCCAGTGGTGTGATCAGCGCACCGGCTGATCTTCCGTTCAAGGAACAGTTGCTCGGGCCCACCAAGCCCTGAGTGCTATTCACTCAAGTTTCATCAAAGTAGGGGTTGCGTCGCATGTGTGGCATCGTCGGTATCGTCGGTAAGTCGAACGTCAATCAGGCGCTGTATGACGCGCTAACGGTCCTCCAGCACCGCGGCCAGGACGCTGCCGGTATCGTGACCAGCCATGACGGCCGGTTGTTCCTGCGCAAGGATAATGGCCTGGTGCGCGATGTCTTCCAGCAGCGCCACATGCAGCGCCTGATCGGCCACATGGGTATCGGTCACGTGCGCTACCCGACCGCGGGCAGCTCGACCTCGGCTGAGGCCCAGCCGTTCTACGTCAACTCGCCGTACGGCATCACCCTGGCACACAACGGCAACCTGACCAACGTCGAGCAGCTGGCCAAGGAGATCTACGAGTCCGACCTGCGTCACGTCAACACCAACTCCGACTCGGAAGTGCTGCTGAACGTCTTCGCCCATGAGCTGGCGGTGCGCGGCAAGCTGCAGCCGACCGAAGAGGACGTGTTCGCTGCGGTTTCCCACGTGCACAGCCGTTGCGTGGGTGGCTATGCGGTGGTGGCGATGATCACCGGTTACGGTATCGTCGGCTTCCGTGACCCGAACGGTATTCGCCCGGTGGTCTTTGGCCAGCGTCATACCGACGAGGGCGTGGAATACATGATCGCTTCGGAAAGCGTTGCCCTCGACGTGCTCGGTTTCACCCTGATCCGCGACCTGGCGCCGGGTGAGGCGGTGTACATCACCGAGGAAGGCCAGCTGTACACCAAGCAGTGCGCCACCAATCCGCAACTCAAGCCGTGCATCTTCGAGCACGTTTACCTGGCCCGCCCCGACTCGATCATGGACGGTGTCTCGGTGTACAAGGCGCGCCTGCGCATGGGCGAGAAACTTGCCGAGAAGATCCAGCGCGAGCGCCCGGATCATGACATCGACGTGGTCATCCCGATTCCGGACACCAGCCGCACCGCGGCGTTGGAGCTGGCCAACCACCTGGGCGTCAAGTTCCGCGAAGGTTTCGTCAAGAACCGTTACATTGGCCGTACCTTCATCATGCCTGGCCAGGCTGCGCGCAAGAAATCGGTCCGTCAGAAGCTCAATGCCATCGAGCTGGAGTTCCGTGGCAAGAACGTCATGCTGGTCGACGATTCGATCGTGCGTGGCACCACCTGCAAACAGATCATCCAGATGGCGCGCGAAGCTGGCGCCAAGAACGTCTACTTCTGCTCCGCAGCCCCTGCGGTGCGTTACCCCAACGTCTACGGCATCGACATGCCGAGCGCTCACGAGCTGATCGCCCACAACCGTACCACCGAGCAGGTGGCCGAGTTGATCGGCGCCGACTGGCTGGTCTACCAGGACCTGCCAGACCTGATCGAATCGGTCGGTGGCGGCAAGATCAAGATCGAGCACTTCGATTGCGCGGTGTTCGACGGTGAATACGTCACCGGCGACATCGACGAAGCCTATCTGGACCGTATCGAACAGGCCCGCAACGATGCGGCCAAGGTCAAGAATCAGGCAGTCAGCGCGATCATCGACCTCTACAACAACTGATTTGGGAGCGACGGCATGACGGATCAATGGGATGCCGGACGACTGGACAGTGACCTCGAGGGTGTCGGTTTCGACACCCTGGCGGTGCGCGCCGGTCAGAGTCGTACACCGGAGGCCGAGCACAGCGAAGCGCTGTTCCTGACCTCCAGCTATGTCTTCCGCACGGCTGCCGATGCAGCCGCGCGCTTTGCCGGTGAAACCCCGGGCAACGTCTATTCCCGCTATACCAACCCCACGGTGCGGGCGTTCGAAGAGCGCCTGGCGGCCATGGAAGGCGCTGAGCAGGCCGTGGCGACTTCAACGGGCATGTCGGCGCTGCTGGCGGTGGTCATGTCGCTGTGCAGTGCAGGCGACCACGTGCTGGTCTCGCAGAGCGTATTCGGCTCGACCATCAGCCTGTTCGAAAAGTACTTCAAGCGATTTGGCGTACAGGTGGACTACGTGCCGCTGGCGGACCTAGGCGGTTGGGAGAAGGCCCTCAAGGCCAACACCAAGCTGCTGGTCGTCGAGTCGCCGTCCAACCCTCTCGCCGAGTTGGTGGACATCAGCGCCCTGGCCGAAATTGCCCATGCCCACGGTGCCTTGCTGGTGGTGGACAACTGCTTCAGTACGCCGGCGTTGCAGCAGCCACTGAAACTGGGTGCCGACATCGTCTTCCACTCCGCCACCAAGTTCATCGACGGCCAGGGCCGTTGCATGGGCGGCGTGGTTGCTGGCCGTGCCGAGCAGATGAAGGAGGTGGTGGGCTTCCTGCGCACCGCCGGGCCGACGCTCAGCCCGTTCAACGCCTGGATATTCACCAAAGGCCTGGAAACGCTCAAGTTGCGCATGCGCGCCCACTGCGAGAGTGCCCAGAAGCTGGCCGAATGGCTGGAGCAACAGGATGGCGTGGAAAAGGTGCATTACGCCGGGCTGCCGAGCCACCCGCAGCACGCGCTGGCCAAGCGCCAGATGAGTGGCTTCGGTGCAGTGGTCAGTTTCGAGGTCAAGGGCGGCAAAGAGGGCGCTTGGCGCGTCATCGACGCTACCCGGATGATTTCGATCACCACCAACCTGGGCGACAGCAAAACCACCATCGCCCACCCAGCCACCACCTCCCACGGTCGTCTGACGCCGCAGGAGCGTGAAGCGGCGGGCATCCGCGACAGCCTGATCCGGGTTGCCGTTGGCCTTGAAGACGTGGCTGATCTGCAAGCCGATCTGGCGCGTGGTCTGGCGGCGCTGTGATCGACTGGAAAGGCGGTGGGCCGGGCCATAACGGCCGGGTAGCCCTGGTGACCGGGGCCGCTCGCGGTATCGGCCTGGGCATTGCCGCCTGGTTGATTTGCGAAGGCTGGCAGGTTGTGCTGACCGACCTTGACCGCAAGCGAGGGGCCAAGGTGGCCAAGGCACTTGGGGAAAACGCCTGGTTCATCACCATGGATGTCGCCGACGAGGCCCAGGTGAGTGCCGGGGTGTCCGAAGTGCTGGGTCAGTTTGGCCGCTTGGACGCCCTGGTGTGCAATGCGGCGATTGCCAATCCGCACAATCAGACGCTGGAAAGCCTGAGCCTGGCCCAGTGGAACCGGGTACTGGCGGTCAACCTCAATGGCCCGATGCTGCTGGCCAAGCACTGCGCACCCTATTTGCGTGCGCACGCAGGGGCCATCGTCAACCTGACCTCGACCCGTGCGCGGCAATCGGAGCCAGACACCGAAGCCTATGCCGCCAGTAAAGGCGGTTTGCTGGCCTTGACCCATGCTTTGGCCATGAGCCTGGGACCGGAGATTCGTGTCAACGCGGTAAGCCCTGGCTGGATCGATGCGCGAGACCCTTCGCAGCGCCGTGCCGAGCCGTTGACCGAGGCTGACCATGCCCAGCATCCGGCGGGCAGGGTAGGGACCGTGGAAGATGTCGCGGCGATGGTGGCCTGGCTGCTGTCGCGCCAGGCGGGTTTCGTCACCGGCCAGGAGTTCGTGGTCGATGGTGGCATGACGCGCAAGATGATCTACACCTGAACCGCACTGCGACAGGGAAGGGGACCGAAAGGTCCCCTTTTTTGTTTCTCTAGCGGATCACTGCAGGAGCCGGCTTGCCGAAGATGGGCTCGCAACAGGCAGGCAAAACCCCAGGGACCGGCAAACTGTTTTTTGCCCTTTTTGAAAAAAAATTCAATGGGGGTATTGACTTAGCTTCGGCACCTGCGTAAATTTCGCGGCCTCAGCGAAGCAAACGCAACAAGCAACATCGCGGGGGTGATTAGCTCAGCCGGGAGAGCATCTGCCTTACAAGCAGAGGGTCGGCGGTTCGATCCCGTCATCACCCACCACTTCCTGAGATTGTTCCTGGTGCAGGCCGCTTTGAAAGAAGCGAAACGCCAGAGAGGAACAGGACGCAAGTCCACTATGCGCAGCGGTAGTTCAGTCGGTTAGAATACCGGCCTGTCACGCCGGGGGTCGCGGGTTCGAGTCCCGTCCGCTGCGCCACTTTTTCAACAGATGGGTGCCTTGCACCGGTCTGAAGCCAAAAGGCGAAAATGCCTGAGGCTGATCCCAGTTTCAATCAGGCGAAAGCCTGAACGATACGCAGCGGTAGTTCAGTCGGTTAGAATACCGGCCTGTCACGCCGGGGGTCGCGGGTTCGAGTCCCGTCCGCTGCGCCATCTTCGTTTCGAGGTCCTTGAACGCCTCGAAGCAACAAGGGAAGCGATCATCGTGTCGCTTTTTTTGTGTCTACCGCTGGGTGCCAAGCACCAAGCAGAGTAGATCAGGAGATCAGGTTTTACCGGGCGCAAGCCCAAGCGATACGCAGCGGTAGTTCAGTCGGTTAGAATACCGGCCTGTCACGCCGGGGGTCGCGGGTTCGAGTCCCGTCCGCTGCGCCATCTTCGCCTCGAGGTCCTTGAACGCCTCGAAGCAACAAGAAAAGCGACCTCAGGGTCGCTTTTTTTGTTTTTGGCTTTGGCAGTGCTCCGTTGCACCTGCGGCCGAATTTACAAGAAGCTGACACACTCTTCACCGATGAACGGTTTCAGTCACTGCCCAGTGTGTTGCACAATAGACACCTTCTCGACTTACCCGGAATTCGCAATGACCAGATCATCCGTCTTTGGTGCGCTCGGGCTGGCCCTAGTGCTGGCGGGCGTGTCCGGTTGCTCTTCGAAAAAAGCCGCTATCTACGAACACGAGAACTTCGACGACTCGGGAACCTTCTCGCGCAGTTTCCCGGTGAGCGATGCCGGCTCCTGCGAGGCTGCACGGCGTGCCTTGCTCAGCCAGGGCTACATTATCACCAGCAGTGGCGCCAATCAGGTCACGGGCAACAAGAGTTTTCAGCAGAACAGCGAAAACCACCTGCAGATCAGCTTCAACATCACCTGTGCGCCCGATGTGAGTGACGATCAGCGTTCGACCATGTTCGCCAACGCCCTGCAGGACCGCTACAGCCTGAAGAAGTCCAATACCTCCGCCAGCTTGGGTGTCGGTGTGCTGGGCTCGGTTTCCATGCCGATCGGTTCGAGCGACGACTCGATGGTCAAGGTCGCCAGTGAGACGGTGACTGCAGCGCAGTTCTATGATCGCTACTTCGCCTTGGTCGAGAGCTACCTGCCAAAGCCGAAGAAGGTCCAAAAAGCCCAGAAGGCGAAGGTCGAGGCGCCCAAGGAAGAAAAGCCCGCAGCTGACCTTGGCTTGCCGGAGCAGGCATCCGCCGCCCCAGTGGTTGCCCCGCCGCCCGCCGCCGCCCTTCAGGCTCCCGCTGCGGCGCCGTTGGCTGCACAGGCGCCAGCCTCTGCCAACGTTGCACCTGCCAGTGAAGTCCAGGCGACCCCGGTAGTCGATGACAGTCAGGGCTCGCAGCCGGTCGCGCCGCCCGCGGAACCTGCGCCGATCCAGGCGCAGACTCAGGACGCTGCCAGCGCCACCGAAACAGCCACGTCTGCGGCCACACCCACTGTTACAGAAGAGCAGCGCTAACTTCCTGAACACCTGCTACGTTTACCCTTCATGGGAGTTGTCATCATTCCTTCACCTTTCCTGCTTAGGTTGAAGGCATGACCAACGAAAATGAAAGCATGAAGAGGACGCAGGGCAATGGATGATTATCAGGAAGAGCTACTCGAGTACCAGGCTTACGAACTGGACACCCCAGAGCCGGCGGACGACGCCACCGAGCTTTAACCCGCGTGACGTTGGCTACGCCGGAACGTTCCCGGCGTCATGCCGGTCCATCGCTTGAACGCGCGTTGGAAGGCTTCGGCTGACGCAAATCCCAACAAATAGGCAATCTCGCCGAAGGCCAGTTCCGTGTCGCGGATATAGGTCTCGGCCAGGTCGCGCCTCGTATCGTTGAGCAGGCTGCGAAACCCTGTGCCTTCCTCCGCCAGCTTGCGGCGCAAGGTCCAGCAGGGCAGTTGTAGGTGCAGTGCTACCTCTTCCAGGTCGGGTTCACGGCCACCGTTGAGCAAGGGCCCCAGCAAGTGAGTGATGCGTTCGCCCAGGCTGCGCACTCGCGTGCGCTGCTGCATCTGCGCTTCGCACAGTTGCAGCAGGTGGTGCCAGGTGCTCGGGCAATGGTGCGGGTTGACAAGGTCCAGCGTGGCCTTGTTCAGGCGCAGTTGATTGCTGCTGGCGCCAAACTGCACGGCAGTGCTGCACAGTGGCTGGTAATGGTCTGCGTAGTCAGGCGCCTCGAACTCGATCTCCAGGCGTTCGGCCTGCAGCGGGACGCCAGCCAGCCCCGCAAGTTGAGCCAGCCAGCCGGCCAGCAGCGAATCGACCACGAAACGGTTGTAACCGTTGTAAGGGCTGATGGAATAGAAACGCAGCCAGGCGCCGTACGGGTCCTCCAGGAAACTGGAATGGCCCCGGTAATTGGCAGCATACAGCGGTTCGAAACGCAGCAAGGTGCGCGCAGCTTCACCCAGGGTGGGTGCCTGCGCGGCCGTGACACCCGCAAGCCCGGCGTGCGAGAGGTGGCTCAGACGGCCCATGTGCAGGCCTAGTGCCGGCTCGCCGGTCAGCTCGATGGCCGCATGGCCCAGATGCATGTAACGCGGGATCGACAATCGCGCATTGGCTTCGCCCAGGCGCGTGGTGTCCAGTCCGTAGCGCAGCAGCAAGGGCGCGGGATCATGGCCCAATTCGCGCAGTGCCTGCGCCAATGGTTGGACGAAGCCTACCGACAGGTCTCCCAGGCGCACACGGGGGCGTGGCATGGCTTCACAACCACAGGTTCAGCAAGCGGGCGCCCTGGCTGGGCGGGCCGGCCAGCAGCGCTCCTGCCTGATGGGCAAAGCCCTGGCCATCGCTGCCTTGTTCCCAGAACTGACCACGCATGAAGACGCTCATGCTGCTCACGCTCGCGTCTGCGGCTTGGGTCAAGCGCTGCCAGGCGGTTTGTTCGCTGACTTCACCGCGTTGCAACGCCAGCGCCGCGGCGGCCTGCTGATGCCGATTGCCGCGCCACGGCGTCTCCCAGCTGCCTTTACCGCTCAGGAATACCGGGTTGGCGATGATCTGCACCGATTGTCGTGCCAGTTGCTGGTGGTTCGAGGGATACCAGCTGTCGCTGCCTACCAGCACGCCAAGGCGTCCGGCGGGTGTCTGCACCACGTGCAAGGGTTGCTGGCGGCCATCGTGAATGTAACGGCGCGTCTCGCTGTCGGGAAATTGCTGGCGCTGGGGCTGGCCCAGCGGCGAGCCATTGGCGGCGAACACGACGCTGCTGTTGAACAGTGGGCCACTTCCGGTGTGCAACACTCCATCCTTGATATACGGGGCCGGCAGCACGATCGAGCCGGCGACCAACGTCACCCCGAACTCCTGGGCCAGGCCGCCGAACAGCAGCTGATAGTCGCTGGCCATCTGCTGCGCTTTCATGCGCAGGTGTGCATCGGTACGGCGGTCATCGCCGCTTGCGCTAAGCATCGCCATCGCATAGCGCAGCGGGTTGCTCAGTTCCAGCCATTGCAAGGCTTCCTGGCTGCGAGTGACTTGGTACAACTCGTTCTTCTCGCCCCGTGCCCACAGCCAGGTGCCGATGTGTTCGGGTAGCACCACCACCGTGCGGGGGCCTACCAGGCCTTGGGCGCGCGCCTGTTCCAGGTAGGCCGAAAGCTTGCGGTGCAGGCGTTGCAGGTTCTGGTAGTCGCTGGGGTAGAGCAGGGGCTCCACGCCCAGCAGGTTGCCGTTGTCGCCCGGTACGCCATGGTTCAGCGCCAGCTCGATGCGCAGGTCCGAGAGGTAATGGCCTTCCGGTCGTTGCAAGGTCCAGAAGCCGTAGCCGCTTAGCGCGGCAATCATTACCAGCGCCAGGGCGCTTGCCAGGAGTTTTCGCATGAAGCCTTACTGTTGGTTGAGGGGCGAAATGGTCGTGCAGTGAAGCAGAGCATTCGCTGCAGCAGCGTGCAGTTGACAGGAAGGTTAAATGATCGGCGGTCTTGAGGGTAGGGCTGGCGATCGAAACCGGGTCGATGCCCGACCTGCCGCCTGGCAGAGGCGGCAGGTTGGAGGGGTAGAAAATCCAGCGTCAGACGGCTTCGACCTTGGTGCTGGCCGCACCCCGGCGCAGGCTCCAGAAGCCCCAGGTGAGGCCAATGACGGCGGCGATGACCGAACCGGACAACACCCCGAGTTTGGCGGCACCCAAGGCGGCTGGATCGGCGTAGGCGAGGTTGGCGATGAAGATCGACATGGTGAAGCCGATACCCGCCAGCAAGCCGATCAAGGTGATACCTGCCCAGGTCACACCGGCAGGCAATGCGCACCACCCCAACCGGACCATGAGCCAGCTGACACTGACGATGCCCAGCGGCTTGCCGAGTACCAGTGCGACCGCTACGGCAGTCATCACCCAGTAAGGCCCTGGAGCGGACAGGTCGACACCCGAGAGACTGACGCCAGCATTGGCAAGGGCGAACAGCGGCATGATGGCGTAGGCCACCCAGGGGTGCAGGTGACCTTGCATGCGCACCACCGGTGCGACCAGTTCGCGTTGTGCCAGGCGCAGACGCTTGAGGGGGTCCATCAGTTGATGTGGATCCTGCTCCGGGGTCTGCGCGCGGCCCAGCAGTTCACCGGTGAATTGCGAGATCGCCTCCAGCGGGCGCTGACGCATGGGCATTGCAGCAACGGGGGTCATCAAGCCGAGCACGACGCCGGCCAGGGTCGGGTGGGCACCGGTCATCAGGATGCCCAGCCAGGTGATCAAGCCTGGTATGACATAGGCGTATGCCGACCCGACGCCTATCTTCTGCAGCCCCACCACCATCAGCAGGCCAACCGCAGCCAAGGCGAGGCCGCTGTAATCGAGGCCGCCGGAATAGAAGAAGGCGATGATCAGCACGGCGATGATGTCGTCGATGATCGCCAGGGCCAGCAGGAAAACGCGGACATTCGCGGGAATCGACTTGCCCAGCAGCGCCAGGACGCCAACGGCGAAGGCGATATCCGTCGCGGTGGGTACCGCCCACCCTTGTTGCTCGGCTGGCGCATGGCCGAAGCTCAGGTAGATCAGTGCCGGGATCGCTACACCACCGATGGCAGCGGCCATGGGCAGCGTGGCCTGGCGCAGGCTGGACAGGGCGCCTTCATGGATTTCACGGCGAATCTCCATGCCGACGACCAGGAAGAAAATGGTCATCAGGCCGTCGTTGATCCAGAAATGCAGCGACTGCGAGACCACCAGCGAGCCGATCCCGAAGGAAACAGGCGTGTGCCAGAGTGCGTCGTAACTGGCGGCAGCGGGGGAGTTTGCCCAGATCAGGGCGGCGATGGCAGCGACCAGCAGGACCACACCACTGACAGCTTCGATATGCAGGAAGCGTTCGAGGTTGGCGAAGGCATGGGCAGCCAGTTGCTGGGCACGGGTTAGCTTGGTTTTTTGCATAGGCGCAAGAACTCCCGCAAGGCGGCCCGACCTGCGTGTCCATTTAACCTGCGTCACTGCCTCATGCAGCTAGCACCCAGGGCGCATTGTACAGGAGTGCGCCGCCTTCAAGGAAAAAAGAACTCGCCATGAGTTCACGCCAAGGCGTGGTGCGGCCTTGTTCATAGGCTTTGGCAGCCCTGGCTGCACTATTTTTTTACATCGCGTTTCCGATCATCCCCGGGGGCCACGAACGATGGCTTGCGCGCCCGGGTCGCCTGCTACGGCTGGCACACCAGGCGCTGGCGTTCATAATTCACCGCTTTGTCCCGTTCGGGCAGGTGATACGCCGCCACACACTGTCGGTCGCTCCACTTGATGGTCAGGCTGCCCTGATCCTGCTCCAACAGCACCAATGCCTTGCCGCTTGGGTCGGAAATCGCCAGTTGCCTGCCTTCGGTATCTTCGACCGAGGCGCCGAATGGAATCGACTGGTTACGCTCGTCGAACAGCTCGAACTGCACCCGACGCCCGCTCTTGCCCGTGTAGCGGGCAAGCACGACGGCGCCGCGTCGAGGCACCAGTTGCTGCGTGGCGTTGTCGATCTCGATGTCGCCCCCCAGATCGCGGGTATCGAGGCTGATCCAGTTGACCCGGTAGGGCTGGGCATTGGGGATCACCGCGTAGCCATTACGTCCGGTTTCCACACCGCTGTAGCTGCTGATCTTTGCACCCTTCACCCCGGGCACTTCGGCCAGTGCGAAGGTTTCGCTCAGCGTCTGGCCGAGGTTGATGCCACCTTGGTGGGCGACGACGGCCCCGGCGATGTTCAGGTTCTGCGAGTCGTAGCCGCGTCCCTGGCTATAGCCCAGGCTGATGTCGGCGACCGAGGTGCGGGTATTGAGGTTGGCCGATGCCGAGCTGCCGCTGGTGCGGCTGTGCCCGCCCTGGATCGAGTAGAAGGTGTCGCTGGTCTCCGAGAGATAACCGTTGACGCCAGCCTGGGTGGTGTCATTGCCTTTCTGCGTGCTCGTGGTGACGAACGCCCGAGGTGCACGGGCGCGGCTGCCGAGCGGGAACGACACCGATACGTTGAACTGGGTATCTTCCCCAGAAGGGCCTGAAGTTCCCAGTTCCTTGGTGCGGCTGACGTCGATGTTGTAGGAAACTTCGCCCCAGTTGTTGCTGTAGCCTGCGGACAGACTCTGCGAGCCGCCTCGGTTCCAGTAGCGCTGGTCGGTGGCCGTCAGGTACAGGCTGCCGAAGGCGCGGTTGCGGCCCAGACTCTGGTTGATGGTCAGGTCGGTTCGGGTCTTGGAGTTGCCGCTGCGTTTGACCAAATCTGTGCTCATGTCCTCGACATGCTGGGCGAGGGTGCGGTAGCCCTCGGTGGAGTAGCGGTAGGCGGCCAGTGTGAAGTTGGTGTCGGTGCCGGTGAATGTCTTGGCGTACAGCGCCCGCAAGCTGTTGCCCTGGGTGGTCTGGCCCTGGGCCTTGCTCGAGGAGTGGGTGACATCCAGCGAGAATGCGCCCAGCAGCGTGTTCAAACCGCTGCCCACGGCCAGTGCCTTGTAGTTGTCGGTGGCTTGCAGGCCGACGACGCCAGTCAAGGTGTTGGACAGGCCGTAGGCCAGCGTCGTGCTGAGCATCTGCGGCCTGGCCAGGCCCTCGGTATTGCTGTTGTAGCGTCCGGCGGAGAGGCTGTACTTGACCTGGCCATCGCGGACCATGAGCGGCAAGCTGGAGAATGCTTGCGTGCTGACCCGCCGGCGACCGTCGGCCTCGATGATGGTGACCTCCAGGTCGCCATTGGAGCCGCTGGGGTAGATGTCGCTGATTTCGAATGGGCCGGGCGGAACGTTGGTGGTATAGAGCACGTAGTCGTTCTGGCGAATCTCGACCCTGGCACTGGTCTGGGCTACACCCCTGACCACCGGCGCGTAGCCGCGCTCGCTATCGGCGCGCATGCCTTCGTCCGAAGCCAGTTTCAGGCCCCGGTAGCGCACGCTGTCGAACAGGTCGGTGTCGCTGAAGATGTCGCCTGCGCTGAACTGGCCCTTGAGCGCCGTCACGTCATGTTGCACATAGCTGCGGTTGCTCTTGAAAGTGTCCGGCCGACCGGTACCGCTGCTGAAGTTCGACTCGTTGCGCAAGCGCCAGCTGCCGAGGTTGATACCGTTGCGCAGGCTCAGGTTGTTGTTGATGCGGGTCTGGGCATCGCCGGCGCTGCGGCTGGTATTGAATTGATAGTTCACGAACGCTGCGGACACCCCGGCATCCCACAGCTGCGGGTCGACATAGCCGCGCAAGCCACGTTTCATCGCAACCTGCGGAATGCTGGCGGACAGGCGCAGGTGATTGGAGTCGTAGCTCAAGCTGGCCTGGTCGATCAGAGTGGGCAGGTCGTAGCACGCCTGGGCGTCAACCAGACGACCTTGGGCCTTGAGCTTGTCCATGTCGATGCCCAACTGTCCGAGCAGCTCCAGGGTCAGGCAGGGTTCCACGACCCCGGTCTGGGGGTTGCGGTTGAAGTCGATGTCACGCCGGCCCACCAGCACGTCGTTGCTGTAGAGGTCTACCCGATAATTGCCCGGCAGCACGCTGTTGGCCGACAGCAGCAGTTGCAAGTCGACCGCCGATTGCGCGCCCTGCAGGAAGGTGGTGTTGAAGCCTTGCAGGTGCGGGTCATCCTGCGCCGCTGCCAAGCCGGGTAGCGTGGTGCAGATGACCAGTGACAGGGCGTTGAGCTTCCAGGCCGGACGAAACGTGCCGCCATTGAGCGCGCGCACGCCTGCAGCGGCGCCGACTACGGAGCGGGAGGCGATGGACAGAGACATACGAGGAACCTATTTCATGTCCCGGCACGGGCTGGGCACGGGGAGGCCGCACGGGACCAGACGCGTGAGGTGTGGGCGCTACGGTTTCACAGGGCGATGGCGGGTTCGGCAGGCTTTGCGCTACCAGGCTGGGCAGTGTTCAACTGCACGGAATATTCATGTTGGGCGCCATAGTCGTTGATGCTCTTGAACGTGAGCGTCAACGGGCCCTCCACCTGGGAAAGTGCCGAGCTGAATGTCCTGTTTGCACGCGGGGCGATCATGGTCGAGTCGACGCTGAGCACAGTTTGCTTTCCGCGTTTGAGTTCGATATCGGCCATGGACACATGGAACAGGCTGGGGTTGTTTACAGTCAGTTGTGCGTGTCCGCCGCGTTGGGTCAGTTGCCAGACCAATTGCTCCGGTGCCAGCAGTGCATTACCGGGCAGGTCGGCCGGGCGAAAGAAAATTTTGATACGTTGACGCACCGCCAGTTGCAAGGTATTGGCCTTGGTACTGGCTTGCGGGATTTCCTGGACATTGAGCCAGACCACCGATTCGCGATCGGTCGGCAAGCCTTGGCCTTCATAGAGAATACGCAGCAGTTGTTCCTGCTTGGGCATTACCCTGGCCAACGGTGGTGTCACAGCGAACGGCGCGGGCGCTTTGGCGCTGTCGCCGCTGTCTATCCAGGATTGCACCAGGACTTCCTGGTTGCCATTGCGCACGATGACATTGGCTTCCTTGTGAGCACCGTCGAACATGACGCGGGTGGCGCTCAGGGAGATGCTGGCGGTTGCCTGGGCGGCAACGAGCATGCCCAGCAACCCGAGAACGGGATACATAGAACGACGCAACATGGTGGATACCTTGCGGGACGAAGGAGTGGCGAGGCTGATCAGCCTCGCCCAGGGAGCAGCTGCGAAGTGATTACTCGTACTGCAGGATGAACGGCAGGGTGGCGTCACCACGACCGGCAGTGGCGGTGCCCGCTGCGCCGGTGGTCACGTAGGCCGCGGAGAAGCTCAGGGTAGCGTCGCCGCCCTCGGCGCCCGTGCCGTGCACTTCGCTCTGGATCTTGGCGGTGGCGGCCGAGCTCAGGTCGATCAGGTTACCGTTGGGGTCGAGCAGGGCGATGCCGACGTTGGCGGCGGTGCCGGTGCCCTTGGTCAGGGCCAGGACCTTCTTGCCAGTGACCAGGCCCGAGCCGCCGCTGTTGGCATCGAAGACCATCGCCACCTTGGTGCCGACGTTGCAGTTGACGTTGAGGTTGAAGTCCTTGCCGGTCACGCGGCCCGAAGTTGGGTTTTCGGCGGTGCCCATGTCCTTGATCGAAACGGTGCCCATGTCTACGGCAATCATACGGTCGGCGTTGGCGCCATCGACCGAGCAGGCGTCATTGTTGATCACGCCGGTGAAGGAAATCTTGCCGCTGCCACCCTTGACCGGTCCGGTGGGCTCGGCGGCCAGGACGCCGGCCGAAGCGGTGATAAGCGACAGGGTCAGTGCGGCCAGGGAAAATTTTTTCATATTAATGTCCACGTGATAGTGAGTAAGTGCTGCAAGTTAATGCACGCTCACGATAAGTCAGGTGGTTTCCCTGGCACATCAGACGAATCTTAATGGCCCGACAATGACAGTCGTTAATTAGTTGAAGATATGACTCGCCAAGCAGTATTCCAATAACTCCTGGTCGCTGTTTACTTCAAGTTTGCGCATCGCTGAAACTTTCTGCGCACTAATGGTCTTGGTGCTGCGGTGTTGACTGCGGGCAATCTCGCTGACACTTTGGCCGGCAACGAAAAGACGCAGTATTTCGAATTCCTTGGGGGACAGGTTTTCTACCCGTTGGTCGATGGCGGTGGTGCAGGCGAGCACCGAGTGCCTTGCCGGTTCCGGCGCCCGGTAGGTGCTGTTGCGGGCGAGGGCATTGAGCGCCTTTTCAATCTCACCGTGCAATTGGTTCTTCTGGATGACGCCGTAGACGCCCAGTTCTTGCAGCCGTGTCAGGATCAGGGGGTTGGAAATCATGGTCAGCACGAGAATGCGGACTGCGGGATAGTGACGTTTGAGGTAGTCGATCAATTTGAGGCCGTCACCATAGGGGGAGTCTGCCGGCATGTTGTAGTCGGAGATGACCATGTCCACCGGGTGGCGTTCGAGCAGTTCGATCAGCCCTTGCGAGCAGACGGCCTCGCCGACCACTTCAAAGCGTGGGTCTCGCTCGACCAGTTCCCGGACGCCGAGCAGCACGATGGGATGATCGTCGGCGATAATGACCTTGAGTTTTTCCATAAAAGACGATCCGTTAGCCGGTGCGGATGGGAGGGTTGTTTGCAGGCGTTGTCAGCGCTGAAATTGATTCTATGCGAGGGTATCTAGCATTGCAGAAAGCCTGTCCAGTACCCCCCGCAGGTTCTCGGTCAGGGCCGCATCGATCGGCGAGTCGACCAGCGCGTTCTCCAGTGCGCAACACTGTTCGGCCAGGGCCTTGGCCTGTACCGCGCCCAGGGCGCCGGCGATGCTGTGCAGGCGTTCGCCAAGGCGCTGGTGGTCACGCTGCTCAAGCGCCAGGCGCAACTGTTGCATGTCCTGGCGCATGGTGCTGACGAACAGTGCGCGCATCGTGGCGGACAGTTGCACGGTCTCGATGGTGGACGGTGCGGGTCGCTCGCTGGAGCTTTGCGCTTGTGCGCGGCTGGAGCTGTCAGCCAGGGTTGGCCGGCACAGGCGGACCAGATGGCTGCGCAAGGTTTGCAGGCTCAGCGGCTTGACCATCCAGGCATTCATTCCCACCTCGATGCAGCGCTGGCCCTCCTCTCGCAGCGCATTGGCAGTGACGCCGATGATCGGTAGCCTTGCGTCATGCTGGCGCAGGGTCCTGGCCAGTTCGTAGCCATTCATCAACGGCATGTTCACGTCGGTGAGGACCACGTCGAAAAGGCCCGGCTGCCAACGTTGCATGGCTTGTTCGCCGTTGGCCGCCACTACCGTTGTGCAGCCCAGCGCTTCGAGTTGCTCCTGGAGAATCGCCTGGTTGATCGGATTGTCCTCGGCCACCAGGATATGCAGGCGCAGGGCGGCGCTTTGCTGCCGCGCCGTGTCCTGGCCCTCGGGTGCGCCGCCCTCGCGGATCCGGGCAACGGCCTGGGCGATGGCACGTATGTCGTGCAGGTCCACCCGCCAGCTACCGTCGCTGAAACTGGCGGGCACCGGGCCGTCGCTGCTGGCGCAGATACGCTGGCCATGCCAGTTGATGGCGTCCGGACAGTCGAGCAGGTCCACCAGCAGGGCCTGGTGATTGTCTTTTTCCATGGGCGGAATCGTCAACGTGGCGCTGATACCCAGGCGTTGCAGCCAGTCGACGCCGTGCTGGGCAAGCTCCGGGATCGGTGCGCGCACGTACACCGGGGTCGGGTCGGGCGCGACCAGCGGGCAGTCGCTCAACTCACCCGGGGCCAGTGGCAGGCTTACTTTCAGGGAAAAACTGCTGCCCAGGCCCGGCTCGCTGACGACCTTGATCTGGCCGCCCATCATGTCGGCCAACCAGCCGCAGATCGGCAGACCCAAACCGGCACCGCCCTCGCTGGAAGCGTCGACGACTTGGTAGAAAAGCTCGAAGAGCCTGGCCTGCTGCGCTTGTGAAATGCCGATGCCGGTATCGGCGACCTGCCATTGGAGGCTGACCTGGGTGTCGTCGAGCGCCAGCACGCGCGTGCGCAGCACCACCCGGCCGGTGTCGGTGAACTTGATGGCGTTGCTCAGCAAGTTGTTGAGGATCTGGCGGATGCGTATCGGGTCGCCGACCACCTGGGCTGGCAGTCGGGCATCGTGGCAAGCGTAGAGCAACAGTCCCTTGCGCTCGGCGAAGGCGCGGTAGGTGCGCACGGTATCTTCGAGCATGTCCAGCGGGCAGAACGTGACTGGCTCAAGGGCCATCTGTCCGGATTCGATCTTCGTCACGTCGAGCACGTCGCTGATCAGTTGGAACAGGGTCGCCGAGGAACGTTGGATGGTGTGCAGGTAGCCTTGCTGGCGGGCATCCAGGTGGGTCAGGCCGAGCAACTCGAGGGTGCCCAGCACGCCGTACAGCGGCGTGCGAATCTCGTGGCTCATGGTTGCCAGGAAGAGGGTCTTGGCGGTGTTGGCGGCGTCGGCGGCGCGGCGCGCCTCTTCCAGCGCCTGGGCGTCCTCGACGTGGCGGGTGACGTCGTTGAATGCGTAAAGGCGTACGTCTTCGCCATGGTAACGGGTCGACACGAAGCCGACCTGCAAATGGCGGCCCTCGACCTGCAGGTAGTGTTCGCCGCTGCGGGTACTGCCCAGTGCCGGGGCGAGAGTGCTGACCAATTCGCGGGTGCCTTGCCATTGTTGCGCGCGCTGGTTCTCCAGCAGTACCTCGTTGTCGGCGCTGCGAACCACGCACAGGCCGGTCGGCGCGGTGTCGATGACCACCCGGCTGAAGGCCTCGCTCTCGGCGATGGTCTCGTGTGCTGCGCGCGCAGGCAGGATGACCTGGCGCTGGTACCAGCGGATGGCCACCCGGCCCAATCCGACCAGGACGAGGAAGGTGGCGGCGAGGCTGGCCAGCGACCAGAACGCGTAACGGAAGAAGTGCCGGTAGGTCACGGTGTAGACCGCGCTCCAGCCACCGTTGGCTTGCTCGTGAAGGCGGAAAACCAGGCCTTCGGGCTTGATGTTGAGGCCTTCATGCACCCCCTCAAGAGGCATGGGCGTGCCGACCAGCACCTCTCCGGACGGAGCAATCAGGTTGAAATGGTCATACACGGTCCAGGCCATGATGCGTTCGAAGTCGTCGATCTGTGCCAGGTCGACCAGCGACGCCACTTGCAAATGTTGGCCGCTTGCCTCAGTCGGGCGCAGGGCGATGCTGGCATAGGCCAGTACCCGCGGTGGGGAGTCCTGGTCCGGCTGTTCGACATAGCTGCGCCAGACGATGCCGGCGCCCTGGTCCAGGCCTTGGGGGCGCCGCGCCGCGACCTGCCTGACCACGTCGATGAAAGGCTCGTCCACGTCCTGGGGCTTGCCCCGACTGCGGCCGGCGGCGGGAACCGTGATGTCGTAATGGGCATCCGGCGAGAACAGGAACACCTGGGGCGATCGGTAGGGGGAGGCCGACCAGAACATGCTGTAGAAGCTGGCCAGGTTCGCACCCTGGCTGAAGATGCTTGCCACCTGGTTGCCAGCGAGGCTGTGCGAGTCGAGCTTGAGGCTGAATGGCAGGGAAAATGGAAATGCCTGGCCTTTGTAGATGTCCGGTCCTTGGTCGGGCAGTGGTGTCAGCACCGGTTCGAGCGCACGTGGGTGGTCGAGCAACTCGCCCCTGGCGCTGCGTAGCACGAGGGCCTCGAGGAAGCTTTCCTGTTCCTGGATGTTTTCCATCAGCCGGGCGAAATGGATGCTGACCGTGTCGTTATGCTCGTCGACCAGGCGCTCGATGGACCAGAGGCTGAAGCCGGCCAGCAGCAGCGCCAGGCCAAGCAGAACGGTCATGCCTTTGTTCAGTCGCAGGGAGCTGCGAGCCAGGTTTTCCAGCAGGGCGTTGTATTGTTTCATGAAAGAATCCGGAAGACCTTGGGGGCATCGGTACCCTAGGGATATTACCTCTGATGCCCGGCCGGCGCCGTGAGTTACAACAGTTCAGTAGGCTGACGGCGGACCGTCGCTGTGCAGCAGGCGCTGGAACTGTTCAGCCGAGACGGCATGGGAGATCAGGAAACCCTGAACCTGGTTGCAGTCTACCTTGCGTAGCATCTCGAGCTCCTGGGGCGTTTCGACACCCTCTGCCACCACGGTCAGCCCAAGCTTGCGCCCCAGGGCGACGATGCTGGCCAGGGCCGAAGCCAGGCTCTCGCTTTCATCGCAGCGCTGCACCAGGGCGCGGTCGATCTTGAGCTCGGTGA
This sequence comes from Pseudomonas sp. NyZ480, assembly GCF_029537255.1. Classification (NCBI taxonomy): domain Bacteria; kingdom Pseudomonadati; phylum Pseudomonadota; class Gammaproteobacteria; order Pseudomonadales; family Pseudomonadaceae; genus Pseudomonas; species Pseudomonas sp. NyZ480. The sequence continues at coordinate 1,639,144 of NZ_CP120626.1, forward strand.
ACGGCGTCGAGACCAGGCTCAGGTACGAGCTGTAGCCTTTGCCGAAGTCGTCCTGGGACAGGCCGAACCCCTTCATGCGCAAGCGGCAGGCGCCTGCATAGAAATTGCTCAGCTCTTCGGGAACTGAACATTCCATCAGCTCGAAGCACAGCTTGCCGGGCACGCCTTGGTGGTGCAGGACGAACTCCAGCAAGCGGTCGGCCAGGTCATGGCTGTTGAGCAGGTGGGTCGGCAGGTTGATCGAGACGGGGATGTCATAGCCTCGGTCACGCCACCGTGCCTGGGCATCCATGGCTTGCTTGAGCATCACCCACAGCAGCCTTTCCTCGAGGCCGAAGGCCTTGATCGTCGGTAGGAAGGTGCTTGGCAACAAGACTCCTTGGTCCGGATGCATCCAGCGCACCAGCGCTTCGGCTGCGACGATGCGGCCATTGTGCAAAGACTTCTTGGGCTGGAACCAGGCCTGGAAGGCTCGGTTGTTCAAGGCATCTATCAGTGTCTGGCGATCGAACTCGAGGGCTGTCGGGGCCGCCTGGGCCGGAGCCTGGTGGTGCAGTTGCAACTGGTCGATCAGGCTGCGCAGCGCAGCCGGCTCGACTGGCTTGGAAATCAGCCCAAGCACGTCCACGCCAAGGTTCTTGGCCACCAGGCTTGCAGCCATGAGCATGCGCCGCGAGGCCGCGCTCATGATCGCCAGACCGGGTTTGTGGCGAAGGCCAGCCAGGTGCTGGATAAACTGCACGCCATCCATGCCAGGCATCAGCAGGTCAGTCAGGACCAGGTCGAAGTCGCGCAGTCGCAGGCGCTCCAGCGCTTCCTGGCCATCCCGGGCTGCCTCCAGGTTGAAGGTGCCAAGCTCGCTGAACAGGTGTTGCAGGTACATGTGCTGGAAAGGGTGGTCTTCGACGATCAGGATGTTAAAGGACTTCATGGCGGCTACCTCGATACGGGGCCAGGCAGTTGAACAACACTTGCAGGTTGAAAGGCTTGATCAGGCAGCGGTCCATGCCAGCGGCCAGGCACAGTTCTTCCTCGCCACGCAGTGCATTGGCGGTGGCGCCGATGATGGGCTGGGCGCAGCCCAGACCGCGCAGGGCTCGGGCCAGTTCGTAGCCGTTGATACCGGGCATGTTGACGTCGGTCAGCACCAGGTCGAAGTGCTCGCGTTTCCAACTTTGCAGGGCCTGCTCGCCATCGCTGGCCAAGCTCACGCTGCAGCCGAGCTCCTCGAGCTGGTCGCGAAGGATCAACTGGTTGATGAGATTGTCCTCGGCAACCAGCACGTGCAGCCCAAGCGGCTCCGGCGCGCGAACGTCGGGTACGGCTTCGTGCCTGGCACTGCGCAGGCCCTGGGCCTGGGCGACGGCATGGTGCAGGGCGCCCAGGTCGTTGAGGTTGACTTGCCAGTGACCGGCTTCGTGGCGGGCTTCCCAGCATCCCTGGGCGCTGGCCAGGATCCGCGGGCCAGGCCATTCTCCGACCAGGCAGCGCTCGACGCTGCCTGGATGCAGTTCGACCAGCAGTTCGCCGGCCAGGGCGCAGCCCGGCGCACCGACCTGGGCACGAGCCCCCCAGCGACATAACCAGCCAGCGATGGCTTCTGCCAGTTCGCGCGCCGGCGATACCACGTGAATGCGCTCTGCCAGAAGATTGAACGGGGCATTGCTGCGGCCGGACGCCACTTCCAAAGGCAGGGTCAGGCTGAAGCTGCTGCCAAGGCCCAACTCGCTTACCAGGCGCAGTTGGCCATTCATCAATTGGGTCAGCCGCTGGCAGATCGGCAGCCCAAGGCCTGTGCCGGGTATGACCTGGGTATGGCCCTCGGTCTGGTAGAAAGGGTCGAAGATGAACGGCTGGTCCTGTTCGGCGATGCCCTTGCCCGTGTCCGAGACTTGCCACAACAGGCAGGAGCGCTCGCCATCGCGGTTGAGCAGCCGGACCCGCAACACCACGCGGCCGCAATCGGTGAACTTGACCGCATTGCTCAGCAGGTTGTTGAGGATCTGGCGGATCCGGTTGACGTCACCGATCAGGTGTTCCGGCAGGCGCGGGTCCAGACAACTGTAGAGCAGCAGCCCCTTGCTCCTGGCCGCCGCGCTGTAGCCCTGGATTACCTCGCGGACCAGCTCCAACGCACTGAACTCGCTGAGTTCGAGGGCCAGTTGACCTGCCTCGATCTTGGACACGTCGAGGACGTCGCAGATCAACTGCAGCAAGGTCGAGGAGGAGCCTTCGATGGCTTGCAGGTAGTCGCGCTGCTGGGCGTCCAGCGCAGTACGCGACAGCAGCTCCAGGGTGCCCAGCACACCGAAGAGCGGCGTGCGGATCTCATGGCTCATGGTCGCCAGGAACTGGGTTTTCGCTTCGTTGGCCGTGTCGGCAGCGCGCCGGGCATCCTCCAGCGCGGCCTCGATCTGCTTGCGCGCGCTGATGTCGCTGAATGCGCACAACAGAACCTGCTCGCCCTTGTAGCGGGTTGGCGAACAACTCAGGTACAGGTGACGCCCTTCGGCGCTCTCGAAATAGTCGCTGTACTGGCCTTCGTCTGGTTCGAAGACTTTCTCTATCCATTGCGCGCTGCGCGCGTCCCGTGCCTGGCCTTGGCCCAACCACTGCTGGGCCAGGTGATTTTCCAGCACGACCTGTCCATCGCTGCGTCGCAGCACGCACAGGGCCACAGGTGCTGTTTCGATGACATCACGGCTGAACATCTCGCTTTCGACCAGTTCGCGGATACGTTCGACCGTTGGGGTGAAGAAGCGCTGGTCGAAACGCTGGATCAGGACTCTTATCAAGGTGATGCTGAGCACGCAGAACAGCAGGGCACCGAGCAGTTGCTGCCACACGCCGGCGAGGATCGCGGACAGGCCGATCGCGTATACCAGTTGCCAGTCCGAGGACATCAGCGGCTTGCTGATGACCAGGTACTCCGGCAGTAGCCCCTGGCCGACAAAGCCGAAGAAGTCCTGACCCACGGGCTTAGGTAGCGAGCGGTTCAATGCCGGGCCCTGACTGTTGGTGAACACCAGCATCCCGTCGGCGTTGAACATCATGAATTCCCCCGCGCTGGCATCCTTGAGCGATGGCGCCACCGCCTGGCTGTCGATTTCCAGGCCCAGCCAGCCGGAGTCCGCGTCGCGTTCGTCCAGGCGCAGGAAGATGAAAAGGCGCGAGCTTTGCGCGCCCTGGTCGGCCAGCCACAGTTCCCGTGGTGCCTTCACCCGTTGCCCTGCATCGCGGAGTCGGTCGAGCAGGGCGCGTGAAGGCTCCGGCGCCTGCGAGTCGACGTTGTACAGCCAGCGCATGGGGGCTTGGGCATCTGCGCCGACATACAGCAGGTTGACATGGCGCGCCTTGAGATAGGCGCACATGCGTCGTGTCAGCCACAGGCTCCAGCGCTTGCCCGGCTGGTTGCCCAGTTGCAGGTGGACCTCTTCGCCCGGTGCCAGGGGCACCGCTTGGACGCCAGGAACGGCCTGGCGCACGGTTGCGAGGCTCAGGCTTTCGAGCAGTGCCTCACGGTTGGTGAAAAAGGTATGCGCCTCGGCGATCGCACTGCTCATGGCGCCGTGGCGCCGGGCAATGTCGGTGTTGAACGTGAAGGACAGGAAATTGTAGGCCGCGCCGAGAATGCCGGCCGAGAGTACGAACGCCAGCAGCCGAAGCAGCCGGCGTGCTGCTTCGGGGTCGGAGAGTAGAGGGTTGATCTGTTGCAGATAGGCTTTGAGTCGCATCCGGCGAATTTAGGCCCGCCGCTGGCAACTAGACATCAGACGATCCTTAAACGGGCCTGGTCGCGGTGTTACTTGTAGAAAAGGTCTACCAGCGCCATGGCCTCGAACGTACCGGGGACAGGGGCCGAGCGCCAAATCAGGTCGGCACGGAACTCGTTGCGGATCAAGCCCGGTGTAGTGAGGTCCGCCAGCTTGAACCAGGTATCGAAGGGCACCGGTTGGTTGTTGTCCTGCTGGGTCAGGGCGATGCCGACAGAGCTGTTATTGCCGGGCACCAGCAGTTTGTCGATGACACTGGCGCTGCCGGCAACCGGGCTGAAGCGAGCACTGACGGCGTACGGCGTGTCGCAGGTCCTGACCAGGTCGAGGCTGAAATTGGCCGAGCTGGCGACCTGGCCGATTTGTGCCGAGCTGGCGAGGGCGCGGCGGAAATTGACCACCGAAGGTAAGATGGTCAGCTCGGGCGAACAGGGTACGAAGCGCACGTTGTTCATACCGGTGACGACATAGTTGAGGTTGCTGTCAGGCTTGGGGTTGAGTCCGCCCTTGCCGTCCAGCTGGAACACCCGATATTCACTCAGGACGCTGGCTTGTCCATCGGTCGGCGTTTCACCGTATTTTTCGATGAACACGGTGAAGGTCAGGGTGAAGCGGGCCTTGTCCCAGCCCGTGCAGTTCGCCCAGTTGCAACCGTGGAACGAGTTGAAACCGGTGCTGACCGCGCCCGAACTCTGGGTGATGGTCTTGGATCCGTAGCGAATCCCGACCCGTATGCCCTTGCCGATGCTGATTTTCGCAGGGTTGACCCAGAAATAGACGTCTTCCCGTACGCCTGTTTCGTAGTCATCGGCGCAGATGACCGGCACTGAATGTGGCGCAGATTCCCAGATGATCGTGCCGTCCGCCGCGTCGGCCGGCACCGCCAGCGCGGTACCCAGGGCCTCCTTGAACACCGACGCCTTGGAGGGGTCCAGCTTGCATGACAGCGCATAGCTGGTGGCCGGGCAGCTGGCTGCAACGAAGAGCAGGCCCAGCAGGGCTTTTCGAATTGGGATCATGGGGGGCTATCCTGTAGCGGTGTGTTCACGGCAGCGCGACGCGGTGGCGTTTCTGCAGGCCGATATCGGTGAGCTCGCTGAATGCCACACGACTCTGTGCAGGCAGTGTCGAAGGCGCTTCGAGGGTGAGCGATTCCCCTGGGCGCAGGAGGAGGTAGTCCGTAAGCGGGTATGACTGCCCGAGGCTATCGAGTTGGAGATCGATCAGCGAAACATGGAAGGCACTTGGATTGCTGACTTCGATCGAACGAGGCTCGCGCTTGCGCCATTGCAGGCCGGTGGCCGCTTCGCTGGACGAGCCTGGCAGGCCGGCGGGACGATAGAATAGCTTCAGGCGCTGGCGGATGGCGAACTGCAGGGTATCGGTTTGCGCGGGCTTGCGCGGGATCTCGAGGATGTTCAGCCAGAACAGTGATTCCCGGTCCTGGGGTAGGCCCTTGCCTGCGTACAGTATCCGCAGCGTCTGTTGACCGTTGGGGGGGATCAGCGTCAATGGCTGGACGATGGCGAAGGGTGCATCGTCGTGCTCGTCGGGTGCGCTGACCCAACTTTGCATGACCGTGTCCAGGTCGCTGCGATTGATGACGTTGAGGCTCGCTTCCTTGTTCGTTCCCAGGTAGACAAGACGCGTGCCTTCGATCTTGAGTTGGGCCCAAGCATTGGACGCCAGGCCCATCATGACGATCGCCGCCATGGCTGGGAGCAAGAGGGTACGAAGCGAGCGCGGCGACATGGTCAGGGAATGGCTCCGGTGATGCGGGTCGGGAGAGTCTCAGCCATCCTAGGCATCGCAGCGGTCGCAGGCTTTGAGACGTTTCTTAAATTGGCTTCTTTGTTTTGTGAACTACCTCACGCCCGCGGCCAGGCTGCCTGACGTTCATCCGATAGGCTCAACATTGGGTTATCGGGAGAGTGAAAACCATGGGCAGCAAGCGATTCGCATTGAGTGTTGCAGTGTGCCTCGGCCTGGCTGGTCAGGCTCAGGCAGACGCCGTCGTTGTCTCGGGCATGCTGCAGTTCACCGGCAGCATCGTCGAGCCGTCGTGCACGACCACCGCCGGCACTGGCGGCTGGCGAATGGAGGCCTGTCCGGCGCTGGCTCGTGACAGCGTCATCGGTATCCAGGGCGTGGACGATCTGGCGGTGCCGGTTCGGGCGTTACGGGTCGACCGAGGGCCTACCGTCGATCAGGCTTACAGGCTGGTCGATGAGCGCGGCGAGCCCCCGACACAAGGTCACTACGTGGTCATCCTGACGTCACCGTAGGCCTTGAATACCGTCGGCGTTCGTTCGAACCGCGTCGAAGGAAAACCTGAAGGTACGTCGGACTGCATTGAATGACCTGACGCTTCGTGTGGCGAAGCGGCTGCGCATTTTGATCAGTAAGTTGTAATTTCCGATCATTGAGCCCATTCAAACGGCTGTTTAATGTCGCAGCAGATAAACGATAGGCCCCGCCAGCGTGCGAGGTGCCTGCATTTCCGTGATCACGCCACATGGGGAACCGTTTCATGGCTGCCGACCGCTATCCGCACTTGCTGGCCCCGCTCGACCTGGGCTTTACCACCTTGCGTAACCGCACCTTGATGGGCTCGATGCACACCGGCCTTGAAGAGCGTCCCGGCGGTTTCGAACGCATGGCGGCCTACTTTGCCGAGCGCGCGCGCGGTGGCGTCGGGCTCATGGTCACGGGGGGTATTGCGCCCAACGATGAAGGGGGCGTTTATTCTGGCGCGGCCAAGCTGAGCACCGAGGAAGAAGCCGACAAGCACCGGATCGTCACCGACGCCGTGCACGCCGCTGGCGGCAAGATCTGCCTGCAGATACTCCACGCCGGGCGCTATGCGTACAGCCCACGCCAAGTCGCGCCCAGCGCCATCCAGGCTCCGATCAACCCCTTCAAGCCCAAGGAGCTGGACGAGGCGGGGATCGAAAAGCAGATCGCCGACTTCGTCAATTGTGCCGTGCTGGCCCAGCGCGCTGGATACGACGGTGTCGAGGTCATGGGGTCGGAAGGGTATTTCATCAACCAGTTCCTGGCCGCCCACACCAACCACCGCACGGACCGCTGGGGTGGCAGCTACGAAAACCGCATGCGCCTGGCGGTCGAGATCGTCCGCCGCGTGCGCGAGGCGGTAGGGCCGGCATTCATCATCATTTTCCGCCTGTCGATGCTCGACCTGGTCGAAGGCGGCAGCAGTTGGAATGAGATCGTGCTGCTGGCCCAGGCCATCGAGCGCGCAGGCGCGACGCTGATCAACACCGGCATCGGATGGCATGAGGCGCGAATTCCGACCATTGCCACCAAAGTGCCGCGCGCGGCATTCACCAAGGTCACCGCCAAGCTGCGCGGTGCGGTCAAGATCCCGCTGATCACCACTAACCGCATCAACACGCCGGAAGTGGCCGAGGCAGTGCTGGCCGAGGGCGATGCCGACATGGTCTCGATGGCCCGGCCGTTCCTGGCGGACCCAGATTTCGTCAATAAGGCCGCCGAAGGCCGTGCCGATGAAATCAACACCTGCATCGGCTGCAACCAGGCCTGCCTGGACCACACGTTCGGTGGCAAGCTGACCAGTTGCCTGGTCAACCCACGGGCCTGTCACGAGACCGAGTTGAATTACCTGCCGGTCACAAAGGTCAAGCGGATCGCCGTGGTCGGCGCCGGCCCTGCCGGTCTGGCGGCCGCGACCGTGGCTGCCGAGCGAGGCCATGAGGTGACCCTGTTCGATGCAGCAGACGAAGTGGGCGGCCAGTTCAACGTCGCCAAGCGGGTGCCGGGCAAGGAAGAGTTCTTCGAGACGCTTCGCTACTTCCGCAACAAAGTGCGCAGCACCGGCGTAGAGCTGCGCTTGAACACCCGTGTCGACGTCGAGGCATTGGTGCAGGGGAAGTTCGACGAAATCATCCTGGCGACCGGCATTGTTCCCCGTACCCCGGCCATTCCAGGGGTCGAGCACAACAAGGTCCTCAGCTACCTGGACGTGCTGCTGGAGCGCAAGCCGGTGGGCAAGAGCGTGGCGGTGATCGGGGCGGGCGGTATCGGTTTCGACGTTTCCGAATACCTGGTGCATCAGGGGGTGGCCAGCAGCCAGGACCGTGACGCGTTCTGGAAGGAGTGGGGCATCGATACGCACCTCGAAGCACGCGGCGGCGTGGCGGGTATCAAAGCCCAGCCGCATGCGCCTGCACGGCAGGTGTACTTGCTACAGCGCAAGAAATCCAAGGTCGGCGACGGCCTCGGCAAGACCACCGGCTGGATCCACCGTACGGGCTTGAAGAACAAGCATGTGCAGATGCTCAACAGCGTCGAGTACCTGAAGATCGACGACGACGGCCTGCACATCCGCGTCGGCGAGGGGGAGCCGCAGGTGTTGGCGGTGGACAATGTGGTGATTTGCGCCGGGCAGGATCCACTTCGTGAGTTGCATGAAGGGTTGGCGGCGGCGGGGCAGTCGGTTCACCTGATCGGTGGGGCCGACGTTGCTGCCGAACTGGACGCCAAGCGGGCGATCAACCAAGGGTCGCGGTTGGCGGCGGAGCTTTGAGCCACTCGCTGTCCAAGTAGTTGCGGTGGTGCTGACCTTTAGGCTTGAAGGCTGGCACCATCGGTTCGGACATGGTTTCTGGCTCGGTGCTAACGAGCGCTTTATGGGAAAGTCGCAATTTCGGTCACGTTGTGCATATCGCACCTAGGCATAAGCGGTTGTTGCGGGAGCAATGTGGGTAGGTAGGAAAGCGCCTGCTCGGTGAGGTCGGGCAGCGAGCCGCAGATCGTGGTGTGCAGGTTTATGGCAAGGCTCTACCCGTGTTGCGGCGCACGAGGAGTGGTGGTGAGCAGGGTAACGATATCGCCCAATGCCCCTGACAGCGCCATTGCATTTCCGGCCACCCATAACTTGGCGCTGCAAGTGTGCAACCGTTGCAGGCAGAGGTGACCCTCACTGACATTGGCCAGCCATCGGGTGAATACATCGATGCGCTGAGCCAGATCCTCGGCTTCCAGGGTTTCGGGAGGCGCGATAACGAACGCAGAGGATATGAGAGGCTCGCCTTCCTCAAGAGACAGGCGAGCGACGTTAAAAAATGAATCTCTATCTGTATGCAGGGGGGCTGGGGCGCGTAGGAAGATTCGTTATCTATTCGTGGAAAGGTGGCTCATGCCCCAGGCCCTGCTGCTTCGCCTGGTAAACTGCAGCACCAACCAAGGTCTCTCGCCATGTCCCCGTGCCTCTCAGAGCTACCCTCCGCGTTCTTGCAAACTTTTCATCTGCCATGGCTGCAAAACGCTGCGATCGAAGCCGCCATCCTGCGCCTGGACCTGATCGACCCGCTGATCAGCGGCAACAAATGGTTCAAGCTGCGCCACCACCTGCAACGCGCACATGAAAAGGGCGCGCCCGGCCTGATAAGCCTTGGCGGCAACCATTCCAATCACCTCCACGCCCTGGCCGCTGCCGGTAAACGCTTTGGTTTCGCCACGGTGGGGCTGCTGCGCGGTCATGCCCAGGACACGCCAACCGTTCGGGACTTGCAGGGCTTTGGCATGGAGCTGCACTGGCTTGGATACGACGGTTACCGTGCGCGCCACGAGCCCGGTTTCTGGGCGCCCTGGCAGGCTCGCTACCCGGGGTGGCACTGCATTCCCGAAGGCGGTGGCGGGTTGGCGGGCGCCGAGGGTTGTGCAGCGATCGTCGAGCAGGCACAGGCGCAACTGGGAGCGCTGGGGTGGTCAGCGTACGATGCCTGGTGGTTGGCGGCAGGAACCGGGACCACGCTGGCGGGCCTGGTACTGGCCGAGGCGGGTAGGCACGCCGTTCATGGCGCGTTGGCAGTGCCGTGGGATCATGGTGTGCCGCAGACGGTCAGGGAACTGGTCGGCGCTGACGGTTACCAGCTGCACGAAGCCTGTCGTGGCGGTTTTGCCAAGTTCGATGAGGACCTGCTGGCGTTCGTCGACGCGTGCGAGCGACACAGTGGTGTGCCGCTCGAAGCCGTCTACACCGGCAAGGCCTTGCTGGCCTTGCGCGACCAGGCTGAGGCCGGGCTGTTCGAGCCCGGCACCCGCCTGATCTTTCTGCACACCGGTGGCCTGCAGGGGCGGCGCGGTTACTTGTAGGGCAGCATGCGCAGCAGCGTGTTGTCGCGCTGCACATAGTGGTGGTACAGGCCGGCCAGTGCGTGCAGGCCGATCAGCCAGTAGCCCCAGCTGCCCACGCGCTCATGCCAGCCCTTGATGAACTTGGCTTGATCCGGGTCGGCACCGATCAGGTGTGGCAGTTCCAGGCCATAGAACGGCACCGGCTTGTCGGCGGCGCTCAGAATCAACCACCCGGCCAGCGGCAAACCGATCATCAACAGATACAGCGCCAGGTGCATCAGGTGCGCGAGGCCGGTTTGCCAGGCAGGTGGCTTGGGCACGATGGGGGGTGTCGGTCGAGTCACCCGTACGGCAAGGCGCAACCAGACCAGCACGAATACCGTCAGGCCAAGCATGAAGTGCAGGTCTTTCATCAAGTTGCGTTCGGCGCTGTCCTTGGGGAACAGGCCGCGCAACTCGATGCAGGCGTATACAGCGGCGAGCAACACCAGCATCAGCCAATGCAGGGCGATGGACAGGCGTGCGTAATGAGTCGCGGGGGTGGATGAAGCCATGGTCGGTCCTCGTCATCAGGTCGAAAAGAACGCTCTTGGCGGCGCTCGTTCCTAACTGTAACTGGTACGGGAATCTTTTTTTTGCTTTAGATCTGTGAAACTTCGTCGATACAATCCGCTGAGCGATGGCGAATAGCTATTTGCTGTTAGCTCAAGGAAGCAAGTTATACGATTTTCTACACAAGGACTCTGTGTAAATGAAACCTTTCACAGCTGCTTCGAAGGCGGCGCTGCTTTGTGCTTTATCCACTCTCATGCTGGGCGGTTGCCAGCAAACCCCCGAAACCAAACCGCTTGCCAACCTGACCATCCCCCTGTGCGTCAACGACCAATGCGCGGTCATTGACCAGACTGGCAGTTTGCTGGTGGGCCCCGATAACACTTATTCAGGCCTCTACACCGTACCTTTCAGCAATTCCTTCATTTTTGGCGATGGTGATCACTGGAGCCTGGCCAGCCGTGATGGCAAGCAGGTGATCAAAGCCGATATCACCGATGAGCTGTATACCCTGACCCCTGGCTTGTTCGGCTTTGTCCGTGATGGCAAGGTCGGTGTGATGGACGAGCAGGGCAAGGAAGTCCAGCCGGCGCTCTTCGACACCGTATATGTCGGCGGCGAGAATGACTTCATCGTTTATGAAGTGAACGAACTGCGCGGCATTCTCACGGTCAAGGGCGAGAAGGTCAGTGACCCGGTGTTCGATTCGATGTACGTGCGTGGCGCCATGAAAGGTAACTGGGTGCTCGCCAAGCGCGAAGGCGAAAGCTGGGGCTATAACCTGGATACTCGCACGCTGCGCAAGCTCGACTTCGATGACATCGTCGTCGTCGGCGACGGCCACCTGGTGGTCAAGCGCGAAGGTGCCGAAGGCTCGGGTCTGGCCGATGCCGCGGGTAACCTGGTGGTGCCTTTCGGCAAGTTCTGGCTGGGTAACCCAGGGGCTGGATTGGTGGCCTTCAAGGCCACCTACGACGGGATGTGCGGCTATATGGATTACCAAGGCAAGACGGTCATCGAGCCTCGGTATGAAACCTGCGAAGCGTTCGGCAAGACCGGTGCGATGGTGCAACAGCCGCGTACCGAGGCGGGAAGGGGCAAGGCGGGGATGATCGGCCATGACGGCAAGTGGCTGATCGAGCCGAAGTACGACTCCATTGGTGATGCGGGTACCGGCACCGGCATGATCGGTCATCGTCCGGGCTTCAGCCATATTGGCGTGATGCAGAACAGTTTCCTGGCCACCTTTGGCACCGTCGACCTGGATAAAGGCACCGTGTTGATCGAGCCCACTTATGCTGAGGTCGGTGTGCTGGCGCCTGAGCGTTTCGCCTATTCCGAGCTGCAATCGCCGCGCAAGACCGTCAAGGTCTGGGGGATGCCCGATCAGGTGCGCACTGTGGGGATGATGGATGCCAAAGGCACGGTGTTGATCAAGCCGGAGCAGTTCGTCAGGCTCTCGCTGACCGCCGACAAGCAGCACGTGCTTGCCGCCGAGGGTGAGTCCACCGACGCCAATCGCGCCCTCTACGACCTGGACGGCAAGTTGTTGGTGCCGGCCAAATGGCAGGCCATCAAAGTCGACATGGACCGCGGAGTGATCTTTGGTTATCGCGTCGAAGGGTACAACGACGATGCGGTCAGCACCTTGCGGGCCATGTATCGCCTCGATGGCACGGTGGTGTTCGACACCAACCGCTTACCGTGCGGTGCCGAGCAGGTAGTCGATGGCAAGGGCAAGGTGCTCTGGCCGACCGATGCCCAAGCCCACTGCCCCAAGGCTGAACCGGTAGCCGACGCCTCCTGAGGCACGGCGTTCTCAAAGGGGCAGGTGCGGCCAGTCGTCAGCGACCAGGAACAGCCGCTCTGCCTCTTCCCACGCCCCGTCCGCCTGCTCCTCCAGGCGGACCAGCAACTGTGCAGGGGCATGCTCGTCCAGTGCCTGCAACCATTCGCCGATCCCAGCATGCACCAGCAGGTCCTCGGCCTGGAAGCGAGCCGGTGCCAGCCACGCGTGGCGCGGCAAAGGCTGCCAGCACTGCTGTGGTGGCGGTGACCAATCCTTGCGGTGCGACCAGTGCCCACGCAAATGTTGCGGATTGCTCGGCGACGGTGAGTCGGTCTGGCCGTGACAGGGGTAGAACAGGTAGCCGCTCATCCACAAGTGCGCATTGATCTCATCGACACCCAGATCGGCCAGCCTGTCACGTGCCTGTGCACTGCGCGACATGGGCAACTGGTGACCCACGACATGGGCCAGTTTGCTGCCTAGTCGGTCGTGGCAGCCGGGGCCCAGCCAATCGGCCGGGTCGTGGCCGTCAGTCTGCTGGGGGCCGAGGTACAGCTTTATCGCCAGTTCCAGATGATGCACGCCCTCGCGATCGCGCAGGACGATATCCAGTTCGCCCAGCGTTCTACCGCTTTGGCGAATCGCCAGGTTGCCGGCCAGCAACTCGACGCCAGGGGCGTGGCGCAGGGCAAACTGCCAGAGACTTTCGTAGTACAAGCCCAAACGCTGGCTGGTCAGCTGTACCAGCCAGGCGCGCAGCGGCTGGTCGTCGGCATCCAGCGACCGTAGCCACAGCGCCAGGCCTTGTGGATCGTCCGCCCAGGCACTGCCCGTCAGCGGATGGCGCTGGGGGCAGGGCGGGGCACTGAGCAGCGGCGGCGACAGCAGTACCCACGCCAGGTCGCGAACCGCTGGGCGGCGAAGTTGGCGGGGCAGGTCGTGCAGATCGGCAAAAGGCATCATCCTGCGAGCATAGCCGGTTTGCCGCTGCCCGGTCGTTTCGCCCATAATCCCGGCATAGTCACCCGCCGCAGAGCCTCGCAGGAGCCCCATGGAGCAATTTCGCAATATCGGTATCATCGGACGCCTTGGCAGCTCGCAGGTGCTCGACACCATTCGCCGACTGAAAAAATTCCTCCTCGAGCGCCACCTGCACGTGATCCTCGAGGACACCATCGCCGAAGTCCTGCCCGGCCATGGCCTGCAAACCTCCACCCGCAAATTGCTAGGCGAGGTCTGTGACCTGGTCATCGTGGTAGGGGGCGACGGCAGTCTGCTGGGCGCCGCCCGCGCCTTGGCCCGTCACAATATTCCGGTGCTGGGCATCAACCGGGGTAACCTGGGCTTTCTGACCGATATCCGCCCGGACGAGCTGGAAGTGAAAGTCGCCGAGGTGCTCGACGGCCATTACCTGGTGGAAAACCGCTTCCTGCTGCAGGCCGAGGTGCGCCGCCATAACGAGGCCATCGGACAGGGCGATGCGCTCAACGACGTGGTGCTGCACCCTGGCAAGTCGACGCGGATGATCGAGTTCGAGATCTACATCGACGGCCAGTTCGTCTGCAGCCAGAAAGCCGACGGCCTGATCGTCGCCACGCCCACCGGCTCCACCGCCTATGCGCTGTCCGCTGGCGGCCCGATCATGCACCCCAAACTCGACGCCATCGTGATCGTACCGATGTACCCGCATACCCTGTCTGGGCGGCCGATCGTGGTGGACGGCAACAGCGAGCTGAAAATCGTCGTGTCCAAGGACCTGCAGATCTACCCGCAGGTTTCCTGTGATGGCCAGAACCACTTCACCTGCGCCCCTGGCGACACCATCACGGTGAGCAAGAAGCCACAGAAGCTGCGCCTGATCCATCCGCTGGACCACAACTACTACGAGGTCTGCCGCACCAAGCTCGGCTGGGGCAGCCGCCTGGGAGGTAGGGACGACTGATGCTCGATCCGGCGCGAAGTTTCGACATCATCGGCGACGTGCACGGCTGTGCACTGACCCTCGAACGGCTGCTCGACGCCCTCGGCTACAAACGGGTCGGCGGTGTCTGGCGCCACCCTCGGCGCCAGGCGTTGTTCCTGGGTGACATCGTCGATCGCGGGCCGCGCATTCGCGAGGCGCTGCACATCGTCCACGACATGGTCGAAGCCGGCCAGGCGTTCTGCATCATGGGTAACCATGAATACAACGCCCTGGGCTGGGTGACCCCGGCACTGCCGGGCAGTGGCAAGGCCTACGTGCGCGAACATACACCCCGGCATGCCCGCCTGATCGACGAGACCCTGACTCAGTTCGCCCATCATCCAGGCGACTGGCACGACTTCCTGCAGTGGTTCCATGAGCTGCCGCTGTTCGTCGATGCCGGGCGTTTCCGCCTGGTGCACGCCTGCTGGGACGCCCGTCTGATCGAACCGTTACGCCAGCAATATCCGCAAGGGCGCATCGACGAGCATTTCATCCAGGCATCGGCGGTGTCCGGCAGCTTTGCCGCCACCGTGTGCAATCGCCTGTTGCGCGGCACCGACATGCGCCTGCCGGACGGCCTGACACTGACCGGTGGCGATGGCCTGACCCGAGCCTTTTTCCGCACCAAGTTCTGGGAGGAAGACCCGCAGACCTACGGCGACATCGTTTTCCAGCCCGATGCCTTGCCGGAGGAAGTGGCCAGGACACCGCTCAGCCACACCGAGAAAAATGCTTTGCTGCGCTATGCCGAGGACGAGCCCATGCTGTTCGTTGGCCATTACTGGCGTAGTGGCCGACCGGCGCCGATTCGCGACAACTTGGCATGCCTGGACTACAGCGCGGTGCTGTACGGCAAACTGGTGGCCTACCGGCTGGATGACGAAACCCGTATCGACCCGCACAAGTTCGTCTGGGTCGATGTCGACCGACCGCAGGCCAACCAATGAACGTCGTTGAAGTGATACGCCTGCCGCTGACGGTCGACCTCAGCGGCTTCGTCCAGCTGCTGCAGCGCCTGCAGGTGCCGCACCGTGTGATCGTGGAGGGCGAAGCCCAGGTGCTGTGGGCGCCAGAGACAATGGCCGCCGACGTCCTCCAGCTTTATCAGCGCTTCCCGGACGGCAGCGCCGACGTACCGCTTGCGCAACCCCCTGTGGAAGCCAGTATGCCGGTGAATGCTCCAGCACCACCGTCCCTGGCCG
Organism: Pseudomonas sp. NyZ480; assembly: GCF_029537255.1. Lineage (NCBI taxonomy): Bacteria > Pseudomonadati > Pseudomonadota > Gammaproteobacteria > Pseudomonadales > Pseudomonadaceae > Pseudomonas > Pseudomonas sp. NyZ480. The sequence continues at coordinate 1,654,546 of NZ_CP120626.1, forward strand.
AACAAGCCCGTGCCTGCAAGGTCACCGCCTTCATCCTGTTCCTGTGCCTGGTGGTCGCTGGCCTCACTGGCTTGGGCGAGAACTTCACCACCATAGGTTGGTTCACCTTTCTGGACTTCCGCGTCCAGGGCGAATACCTGTACTTCACCCCCTTGGCGCAAAGCCTGGGCGATGGGCAATGGTGGCGGCTGGTCTCGCCCATGCTGTTGCACTTTGGCGTGCTGCACCTGGCGATGAATGGCCTATGGTACTGGGAGCTGGGCAAACGCATCGAACTGCGCCAGGGCCCATGGATGCTGCTCGGCCTGACCCTGTTATTCAGCCTGGTGTCCAACCTGGCCCAGCATTTCGCCAGCGGGCCGAGCCTGTTCGGCGGCTTGTCCGGCGTGCTGTACGGGTTGCTGGGGCACATCTGGTTGTACCAATGGCTCGCGCCGAACCCGCTGTTCAGCCTGCCCAAGGGGGTACTGGTGATGATGCTGATCTGGCTGGTCATCTGCCTGACCGGTGTGGTCGGCCAGCTCGGGTTTGGTCAGATCGCCAACGCCGCCCATGTCGGCGGGTTGCTCATCGGATGCTTGACGGGCCTCTTGGGTGGGGCCCTTGCCCGGCGTAAACTGTCGGTTTGATTACGGCTTTGTACGAGAAGTGCCTGCCCGACCATCATGCTGCGTTGAAAACAGGCTCGGAATGCGTATTTACAAACAGTAAACTCCGCTTCCTCGCCTGTTTTTGCCTCGCCTGATCGCCGTTCGGCGATTTTCGTCCAAACCCCAGGAGACGCTATGTCCACTTTCGCGCAAATGATCGAAAACATTACCCCTGAAATCTATGCAAGCCTGAAAACGGCCGTGGAAATCGGCAAATGGTCCGACGGCCGCAAGCTCACCCCCGAGCAGAAAGAGCTGTCGCTACAGGCCGTGATCGCCTGGGAGATGAAGAACCTCCCCGAGGAGCAGCGCACCGGCTACATGGGCCCGCAAGAGTGCTCGTCGAAATCTGCGCCAATCCCTAACATTCTGTTCAAGTCGGACTCGGTACATTGATCGAACTCGCTCGTGGCTCTCTGAGCAAGATGGCGGTACGCCTGGAAGCGCCGGTCGTCCAGTACAGCTTCCGCCTGGATGACACGCAGGTGCCGGTGAACCCGCTGATCGGGCAGTCGATCCGCCTGGAATACCTTGGCGCCATTCATTGCACCCACTGTGGCAAACGCACCAAGACCAGCTTCAGCCAGGGCTACTGCTACCCGTGCATGACCAAGCTGGCCCAGTGCGACGTGTGCATCATGGCCCCGGAGAAATGCCACTACGACGCAGGCACTTGCCGCGAACCCGCCTGGGGCGAGCAGTTCTGCATGACTGACCACGTGGTGTACCTGGCCAATTCGTCGGGTATCAAGGTCGGCATCACCCGCGCCACTCAACTGCCCACCCGCTGGCTCGACCAGGGGGCTAGCCAGGCGCTGCCGATCATGCGCGTGGCCACCCGTCAGCAATCGGGTCTGGTCGAAGATGTGCTGCGCAGCCAGGTACCGGACCGCACCAATTGGCGCACGCTGCTCAAGGGCGACGCCGAGGTGCTCGACCTCATGGCCATCCGCGAGCAGATCTTCGACGCCTGCGCCGACGGTATCCGCGGTTTGCAGGAGCGTTTCGGCTTGCAGGCCATCCAGCCGTTGGCGGATGCCGAGGTGGTCGAGATGCGTTACCCGGTGGAGGCTTACCCGAAAAAGATCGTCAGCTTCAACCTCGACAAGGACCCGGTGGTGGAAGGCACGCTGCTGGGCATCAAGGGCCAGTACCTGATTTTTGACACCGGCGTGATCAACATTCGCAAGTACACGGCCTACCAACTGGCCGTGCTTCAGTAAAGGATCGTCACCATGCGCACCGAACAACCGCAAGTGATCTACCTCAAGGATTATCAGGCCCCTGAGTACCTGATCGACGAGACGCACCTGACCTTCGAGCTGTTCGAGGACCACACGCTGGTCCATGCGCAACTGGTCATGCGCCGCAACCCCGAGCGTGGCGCCGGTCTGCCGCCGCTGGTGCTCGATGGCCAGCAACTGGAACTGTTGCGTGCGTCGCTGGACGATCAGGAGTTACAGGCGGGCGACTACCAGCTCGATGGCGACAGCCTGACCGTGCAGCCTGAAGGCGAGCGCTTCACCCTCGATACCAGCGTGAAGATCCACCCGGAATCCAACACAGCCCTCGAAGGCCTTTACAAGTCCGGCAAGATGTTCTGCACCCAGTGCGAGGCAGAAGGTTTCCGCAAGATCACCTATTACCTCGACCGCCCGGACGTGATGAGCACCTTCACCACCACGGTGATCGCCGAGCAGCATCGCTACCCGGTGCTGCTGTCCAACGGCAACCCGGTCGGCAGCGGCCCGGCCGAGGATGGCCGGCACTGGGCGACCTGGGAAGACCCGTTCAAGAAGCCGGCCTACCTGTTCGCCCTGGTGGCCGGAGACCTGTGGTGTGTCGAGGACAGCTTCACCCGCCAGTCCGGTCGCGACGTGACCCTGCGCATTTACGTCGAGCCCGAGAACATCGACAAGTGCGACCACGCGATGGTCAGCCTCAAGAACTCCATGCGTTGGGACGAACAGGTCTACGGCCGTGAATACGACCTGGATATCTTCATGATCGTCGCGGTCAACGACTTCAACATGGGCGCCATGGAAAACAAGGGCCTGAACATCTTCAACTCCAGTTGTGTGCTGGCCCGTGCCGAAACCGCCACCGACGCCGCCCACCAGCGCGTCGAAGGCGTGGTTGCCCACGAGTATTTCCACAACTGGTCGGGCAACCGCGTGACCTGCCGCGACTGGTTCCAGCTGTCGCTCAAGGAAGGCTTCACGGTGTTCCGCGATGCCGAATTCAGTGCCGACATGAACTCGCGCACGGTCAAGCGCATCGAGGACGTCGCCTACCTGCGCACCCACCAGTTCGCCGAAGATGCCGGCCCCATGGCCCACCCGGTGCGCCCGGACAGCTTCATTGAGATCTCCAACTTCTACACCCTGACCGTCTACGAGAAGGGCGCCGAGGTGGTGCGCATGGTCCGTACCCTGCTGGGCGCCGAGGGCTTCCGCAAGGGCAGCGACCTGTACTTCGAACGCCACGATGGCCAGGCGGTGACCACCGATGACTTCATCAAGGCCATGGAAGATGCCAACGGTGTCGATTTCACCCAGTTCAAGCGTTGGTACAGCCAGGCCGGCACGCCGCGCCTGGAGGTCAGCGAGTCTTATGACGCGACGGCGCAGACCTACAGCCTGACGTTCCGCCAGAGCTGCCCGGCGACCCCGGATAAGGTCGAGAAGCTGCCGTTCGTGATCCCGGTCGAACTGGGGCTGCTCGATGCTGCAGGCAACGACCTGCCACTGCAGCTGGCCGGTGAAGGCTCGGCAGCAGGTACCACCCGTGTGCTGTCGGTGACCGAAGCCGAACAGACCTTCACCTTCCAGGGCATCGCGGCCAAGCCGCTGCCGTCGCTGCTGCGCGGTTTCAGCGCCCCGGTGAAACTGAGCTTCCCGTACGACCGCGACCAACTGATGTTCCTCATGCAGCATGACAGCGACGGCTTCAACCGCTGGGAAGCGGGCCAGCAGCTGTCGGTGCAGGTGTTGCAGGAGCTGATCGGCCAGCATCAGCGCGGCGAAGCGCTGAAGCTCGACCCGCGGCTGATCACCGCCCTGGGCACCGTGCTGGGCAACGCATCGCTCGATGCAGCCATGGTCGCCGAAATGCTGTCGCTACCGGGCGAGGCCTACCTCACCGAGATCAGCCAGGTGGCCGATGTCGATGCGATCCACGCAGCTCGCGAGTTCGCTCGCCAGCAAATCGCCGAGCAGCTGTTCGACGCGCTGTGGGCCCGCTACCAGGCCAACCGCGAGGTATCGCGCAACACCCCCTATGTGGCGCAAGCCGAGCACTTTGCCCGTCGCAGCCTGCAGAACATCGCGCTGTCCTACCTGATGCTGACCGGCAAGCCGCAGGTGCTGGAAGCGACACTTGAGCAGTTCGAGCACTGCGACAACATGACCGAGCGCCTGACCGCCCTGGCCGTGTTGGTCAACGCCTCGTTCGAAGCCGAGCGGGCCAAGGCGCTGGAGGCCTTTGCCGAACATTTCAAGGACAACCCGTTGGTCATGGACCAGTGGTTCAGCGTGCAGGCGGCCAGTGCGTTGCCCGGTGGCCTGGCGCGGGTCAAGGCGCTGATGCAGCACCCGGCCTTTACGTTGAAGAACCCGAACAAGGTGCGTGCGCTGATCGGTGCGTTCGCCGGGCAGAACCTGGTCAACTTCCATGCGGCCGACGGTTCCGGGTACCGCTTCCTGGCTGACCTGGTGATCGAACTGAATGCGCTGAACCCGCAGATCGCTTCGCGTCAGTTGGCACCGCTGACCCGCTGGCGCAAGTACGACGATGCGCGGCAGGCATTGATGAAGGGCGAGCTGGAGCGGATTCTCGCTTCGGGCGCGCTGTCCAGCGATGTGTATGAAGTGGTGAGTAAGAGCCTGGCCTGAGTGCTCGATAAGCTGAACTCGCCTCTTCGCGGGTAAACCCACTCTTACAGGTACACCACTGCGGTGGGATGACGGTAGGAGCGGGTTTACCCGCGAAGCTTTTGGGGCGGTTAACAAAACATAACGTCCTGCCCGTTGTATTGCCGCGACGTTCCCCGATAGCATGACCCCAAGCTATTGCAGGCCTCTAGATCAGGCTTTTCGCAGTACCTGCAAGGCACAGACCCACCAAGAAAAACACAACAGGGGACGGTCATGAGGGAGCGGTTTTTGACGCAGGCCAGGCCTGGTGCCTGGCCGTTGGCGACCGGTGCGATGCTGGCGCTGGCATTGGGTATGTGGGCGCACACCACGCAAGCGGCCGCCGCCCAGGAGTATTCCACCGAGTCGGCCAAGGCCAGCCAGAGCCTGTTGATCGACGCTGCCCATGCCGGAAAACGGCTGGTGGTGGTGGGGGATCGTGGCCATATCCTGTTCTCCGACGACCAGGGCAAGGCCTGGACCCAGGCACGCGTGCCCACCCGGCAGTTGCTGACCGCTGTCTTCTTTCTCGATGACAAACGCGGCTGGGCGGTGGGTCACGATGCCCAGATCCTCGCCAGCAACGACGGTGGCGCGACCTGGAGCAAACAGTTCGAAGACCTGTCCCGCGAGTCGCCGCTGCTCGATGTCAGCTTCCTCGATGCCCAGCATGGATTTGCTGTCGGTGCCTATGGCGCGTTGCTGGAAACCACCGATGGCGGCCAGCATTGGCAAGATGTGGCCGAGCGCCTCGACAACCCCGATCAACTGCATCTCAACGGTATTGCCCAGGTCAAGGATGCGGGCCTGTTCATCGTCGGCGAGCAGGGCTGCATGTTCCGCTCGGGCGACAACGGCCAGACCTGGTCGAAGGTCGAGGGGCCTTACGAAGGGTCGCTGTTCGGTGTGATCGGCACCTCCCAGCCTCGCACGCTGCTCGCCTATGGCCTGCGCGGCAACCTGTTCCGCTCCACCGATTTCGGCGACACCTGGCAGCCGATCGAACTCAAGGCCACACGTGGCACACTCGAATTCGGCCTGGCAAGCGCTACGCTTCTCGATGACGGCACCCTGGTGCTGGTCGGCAATGGTGGCAGCGTGCTGCGCAGCCACGATGACGGCCAGACCTTCAGCGTCTATAACCGCGCCGACCGCATCGCCCTGGCCGGAGTCAGTGGCCTGGCCAACGGAGGCTTGTTGCTGGTGGGGCAGGGCGGTGTGCACCTGGCCACAGCCGAAGGTGGCGAGCAAACTACCGGGGAGGTGCGTCCATGACCAGTCGCGAGAGCATTACCATGCATCCTCACCACCAGGACAAGGCCACGTTGCTGGAACGCCTGATCTTCAACAACCGCCCGGTGGTCATCGCTTTGTGCCTGCTGGTGAGCATTTTCCTGTTCTGGCAGGCCACGCAGATCCGCCCGTCCACCAGCTTCGAGAAAATGATCCCACTGCAGCATCCGTTCATCGAGCAGATGATGGAGCACCGCAACGACCTGGCGAACCTCGGCAATACGGTGCGCATCTCGGTCGAAGCAGTCAATGGCGACATCTTCGACAAGGACTACATGGAGACCCTGCGTCAGATCCATGACGAGGTGTTCTACATTCCCGGTGTCGATCGCGCCGGCCTCAAGTCGCTGTGGAGCCCCAGCGTGCGCTGGACCGAAGTCACCGAGGAAGGTTTCTCCGGTGGTGAGGTGATACCCAACACCTACAACGGCTCGGCCGAGAGCCTCGACGCGCTGCGCGACAACGTGCTCAAGTCGGGCCAGGTCGGTCGCCTGGTGGGCAACAACTTCAAGTCCAGCATCATCGATGTGCCGTTGCTCGAGCGTTACCCGGACCCACAGGACCAGGGTAAGCTCATCAAGCTTGACTACCAGCAATTCTCCCACCAGCTGGAAGAGAAGATCCGCGACAAGTTCCAGGCCCAGAATCCCAACGTGAAGATTCACATCGTGGGCTTCGCCAAGAAAGTCGGCGACCTGATCGACGGCCTGGTGATGGTGGCGATGTTCTTCGGTGTGGCGCTGCTCATCACCTGGGCCCTGTTGTACTGGTTCACCTGGTGCATCCGCAGCACCATCGCCGTGCTCATCACCACCCTGGTGGCGGTGGTATGGCAGCTAGGGCTGATGCACGCGGTCGGCTTTGGCCTGGACCCTTACTCCATGCTGGTGCCGTTCCTGATCTTCGCCATCGGTATTTCCCATGGCGTGCAGAAGATCAACGGCATCGCGCTGCAGTCCAGCGACGCCGACAATGCCCTGACTGCCGCGCGGCGTACTTTCCGCCAGCTGTTCCTGCCGGGCATGATCGCCATTCTCGCCGACGCGGTGGGCTTCATCACCTTGTTGATCATCGACATCGGCGTTATCCGCGAACTGGCCATTGGCGCCTCCATCGGTGTCGCGGTGATCGTATTCACCAACCTGATCCTGCTGCCGGTGGCGATTTCCTATGTGGGCATCAGCAAGAAGGCCATCGAGCGCAGCAAGAAGGACGCCACCCGTGAGCATCCGTTCTGGCGCCTGTTGTCCAACTTCGCCAGTGCCAAGGTGGCGCCGGTGTCGATCGCCCTTGCTCTGGTGATGTTCGCTGGCGGGCTCTGGTACAGCCAGAACCTGAAGATCGGCGACCTTGACCAGGGTGCGCCGGAATTGCGCCCGGACTCGCGCTACAACCAGGACAACAATTTCATCATCAGCAACTACTCCACCAGCTCTGATGTGTTGGTGATCATGGTCAAGACGCCGTCCGAGAGCTGCTCGATCCACTCGACCATGGCGCCGATCGACGAGTTGATGTGGACCATGGAGAACACCCCTGGCGTGCAGTCGGCGATCTCTTTGGTGACGGTGTCCAAGCAAGTGATCAAGGGCATGAACGAGGGCAGCCTGAAATGGGAAACCCTGTCGCGCAACCCGGACATCCTCAACAACTCCATCGCCCGCGCCGATGGCCTGTACAACGCCGATTGTTCGCTGGCGCCGGTGCTGGTGTTCCTGAACGACCACAAGGCCGAAACCCTGGAGCGGGTGACTGCTGCGGCCAAGGCCTTTGCCGACAGCCACAACAAAGAGGGGCTGCAGTTCCTGCTCGCGGCCGGTAACGCCGGTATCGAGGCGGCCACCAACGAGGTCATCAAGTCCGCCGAGCTGACCATTCTGATCCTGGTGTACATCTGCGTGGCGGTGATGTGCATGATCACCTTCCGTTCCTTTGCCGCCACCCTGTGCATCGTGCTGCCACTGGTGCTGACTTCGGTGCTGGGTAACGCGCTGATGGCGTTCATGGGCATCGGCGTGAAGGTCGCCACCTTGCCGGTGGTGGCCCTGGGGGTGGGTATTGGCGTTGACTACGGCATCTACATCTACAGCCGCCTGGAGAGCTTCCTGCGCGCAGGCATGCCGTTGCAGGAGGCCTACTACCAGACCCTGCGTTCTACTGGCAAGGCGGTGTTGTTCACCGGGTTGTGCCTGGCCATCGGGGTATGCACCTGGATCTTCTCGGCGATCAAGTTCCAGGCTGACATGGGGCTGATGCTGACCTTCATGCTGCTGTGGAACATGTTCGGTGCGCTGTGGCTGCTGCCGGCGCTGGCGCGGTTCTTGATCAAGCCGCAGAAGCTGGCGGGCAAGGAGGGTGGGTCGATCTTCGCCCATTGACAGCCGTGGGTCTTGATCGCCGGCAAGCCGGTTCCTACCCGGGGGTAGGAACCGGCTTGCCGGCGATAAGGCTATAATGCCGCCTCATTTCCAATGGGTACCCCCATGTCTTCCCTCGCCAACGCTCTCCAGTCTTGCGACATGCTCCTGATCGACGGTCTGCACGCCTTCGATTTCACCTTCGACGCCACTGGCCTCACCGTCGAGTGCATGGACGGCCGTCAGATGCGCCGCTGGAGTTTCACCACCGAACAGGTCGCCGCCGCTGTGGGCTCAGGCGATCAGTGGCAGCTCAACGATGACCAGGGCGAGCATCGTCTAGTCTGTATGAGTGCCTTTCGTGCCTCGGATGAAGACGAAGATGAATCGGACCTGGAAGAGCCTGCTGGTCGCTAGTTGCATGAGCGTTCTGATCGACGCCCACGCCGAGACCTTGTTGGTGGGCAGCTATACCGATGGCGTCAGCCAAGGCATCTACCGTTATCACTTCGACAGCAAGCGCGGTCACATCGACCCCACTCCCTTGCAGGTGGTCGATAGCGTAAGTCCTTCGTGGCTGGTGCTGTCGGCCGATCACCGGCAGTTGTTCGCGGTCAACGAAACCGCGCAAGGCACCGTCAGCAGCTTCAGTCTCAGCAGCAAGGGTGTGATCAAGCCTTTGAACCAGGTGCCGACGCAGGGTGATGAACCCACCCACGCCAGCCTCAGCCATGACCAGCGTTACCTGTTCGTCGCCAACTACGCGGTCGCAGCCGATCCAGGCGGCAGCCTGGTGGTGGTGCCCGTCGCCAAGGACGGCAAGCTCAATCCAGTGGTGCAGCAGGCCAGGCACAAAGCCAGTGGCGTCAATCCCGAACGCCAGGCCGGTGCGCATGTACATGCACTGGTACTGTCGCCGGATGGGCGGCACCTGTACGCCTGCGACCTGGGCGCCGACAAGGTGTTCATCTATCGCTACGACGGTGCCAGCCCGACGCATCCGCTGAGCCCGGCGATTCCCGCCTCGGTGGCGTTGCCGCCGGGTAGCGGGCCTAGACATCTGCTGTTCGATGCCAAGGGACGTCATGCCTACCTGACGCTGGAAATGAGCGCAGAAGTGGTCATGTTCGATGTGCAGGATGGTGCGCTGCTGGAGCGACAGCGCTTGCCGCTGACCGAGCGCCAGGAGCCCGAGGCGAAAGCGGCCGGTGGGTTGCATCTGTCGGCCGACGGGCGCTTTCTGTACGTGAGCAACCGAGGCGCGGCCAACGAGATCGTGGCGTTCAGCGTGGCCAAGGACGACGGCCAGTTGAGGTTCTTGCAACGGCGCTCGGTCGAAGGCGACCACCCCCGTGAATTCGCTCTGGATCCAAGCGACAACTTCGTGCTGGTGGCCAATCAGAAGAGCAATCAGATCGTGGTGATGCGCCGCGACCCACGTAGCGGGATGATCGGCGAGACCTTGCAAAAACTGCCACAGGATGCGCCTTCGGACCTGAAGTTTGTCGAGTAACTATCAACCGGCGTGATATTCGCTACTGCCGCAATGAATTTCTGCAGGCGGCTTCAGCGGCGTAAGTTTGACCCAAGGCCCAAACGGGCCAACGTCAAACCACCGCAGTCGAGGTCAGCCCAGATGAACTTCAATCTCTTCCCGGTCATTGCCGCATCCGCCATTTCCGCCTCCGTGGTACTGCCGGCGCATGCCCATGCCGACAGCCGCGCCAAGGCGTCGGCCACCCACAGCTATACCGAGCAGTACCTGCGCCAAAGTGCGCATTTTCATGCGGCACTGAGTGGTAAGCATGCCCATTGAGCATCTGCATTGACCCTATCGCCGGCAAGCCTGCTTCTACTGGGGCCCCGCCGTATCTGTAGGAGCCGGCTTGCCGGCGATAGGGCCAATAAGCTCAACGGGCCATCACCGCCTTGAACAGGTCCGATGCCAGCCACCCCTCTAGCCAGCTCCGCACTCGCGGATAAGCCGCCTCGGCGAACCACTGAGGTTCGACCCCGGCAAACTGGCGCATCAAGGGTAGTAATGCGGCATCGGCCAGGCTGGGATGGTCGGCGAGCAGGTAGGGGCGTGCTTGCAGCAACTGTTCAAGCTCCGCCAGCCAAGGTTCGGCTTGCTGGCGGTAATGCTGGCGCGAGTGCTGCGGGTGACGCTCGGCGTACTTGTATAGATTGACCTGCGCCTTGAATTCTCGGTCGTTGCGCTCGATCAGCCCTTCGGCCTGCCGGGCTGCCGCGGGGTCGCCCCGCAGTTGCCAATCCTGTGGGTCATGCTGTTGCAACGCCCAGCGCATGATGTCCAGGCTTTCCTCCAGCACTGCACTACCCGTATCGAGCACCGGGACCGTGCCTTTGGGCGACAGGGCCAGCAGCTCGGCCGGCTTGTCCTTCATCGCCACTTCACAGACCTGTACGTCGCAGCCGGCGTAGCGCAGGGCCAAACGCGCGCGCATGGCCCAGGGGCAGCGTCGGAACGAGTAGAGAATCACCCGCACACCTCGACATCGCTCAGGCCGTTGCCCTGGCGACGCACCTGGATCTGCACCGGAATGCGCTCATGCATCTCTTGTACGTGCGAGATCACCGCCACTTTGCGCCCTTGGGCCTGCAAGCCATCGAGGGCATCCATGGCCAGTTGCAGCGACTCGGGGTCCAGGCTGCCAAAGCCTTCGTCGATGAACAGCGACTCGATGCGCAGTGTGCTCGACGCCATCGACGCCAGCCCAAGTGCAAGGGCCAGCGACACCAGGAAGGTTTCGCCACCGGACAACGAGTGCACTGAACGCAGCTCGTCACCCATCTCGGTGTCCATCACCAGCAGGCCCAGTGCACTGCCGCCGCGCTTGAGGCGGTAGCGGCGCGCCAGTTGGCGCAGTTGCGCGTTGGCATGGTGCAGCAGCAGGTCGAGGTTGTAGCCCTGGGCGATCTTGCGGAACACGTCACCCGATGCCGAACCTATCAACGCATTGAGCCGCGCCCAGCGCTGCCATTGCTGGTAGGCCTGCTCGATTTCGCCGGCCAGTGCCTGGTGTGCCTGCTGGCGACGTTGATCATCGGCTTGCTGGGCGCGCAGTTCGGCGCATTGTTGTTCAAAGCTGGTCAGATGCTCGCGAAGTTGGGCCAGGGCCTGGTCCAGCTCTTCGGCTGATGCATCGACCGTGGTGTGCGCCGAGTGCTGCTGCAGGCGTTGCTCGCGTTCCTGAAGTACCACGCGGCCCTGTTCGATGGCCTTTTCCGCACCTTGCAGTTGCTGGCGAAGCTCGATCACCTGCGCATCATCCAGCGCCAGCAGGCGGTCGAGACCTGCATCGTCCAGTTCAGGGTGCTCGGCGCGCCACTGGGCGATCTCACCCCGCAATTGCTGATGCTCTTGTTCGAGTGCCTGGCGGCGGGCCTCGTTGGCCTTCAGTTCGCCTGCCAACTGTAAGGCTTGCGTGCGTGCATCCTGCAGATGCTGCGCGGTCTGGGCTTCGAGCGCGCGGGCCTGCTCCAGTTGCTGCTCAAGAGACTGTTGCCAGGCTTCGGCGCTTGGGTGCACCCCCAACAGCTCAGTCAGTGCGGCGCGAGCCTTGTCCATCTGCTCGGCCAGGCCATCGATTTGCTGTTGCAGCTCTTGCTGGCGTTGCACACGAGTCTGCTGCTGGTCACGCAACCGTTCCAGTTGCTGCAGCCGCTGCTGCTGTTCCTGCTGCTCGTCCTTTTGGTGCTCCAGCTGCTGCAGGCGCTGGGCAATCTGCTGGTCGAGGCTGAGGAAGGCATGCGCCGGTTCGTCGCGCAGGGCTTGGAGAATGTCGGCTGGCAGTAGGCTGGCGAAGTCCGCCAGGGCCTGCTCCAGGCGCTGTTGATCCGCATCTAGCGCCTGGTGTTGCTGGTCCAGGCGCTGCTGTGCCTGCTGCTGTGCTTCGCCGGCGGCTTGCAGTTGCTGATTGAGGCGAGCGGCTTCTTTCTGTACCGCGAGCAGGGTGGCCTGACGACTCTCGTCCCGGCTGATCTCCTGCTCCAGGCGACGCAGCTGGCCATCCAGCCAGGCACCACGGGCCGCTGGGTCATGGGCGCTGAGCGCCGCCCAGAGGGCATGAGCGGCCAGTTGTTCGGCCAACGGCTGCAATTGTTCGCTCAACTGCCCGTGCTGATGCTGGTATTCCTTGATCTGGCCGTTGACCACACCGACCTGGGTGCGCAGCTCGATCAGGCGGGCATTGAGCTGTTCGACCAATGCGACTGCCGCCGCTTCCTCGGCCTGATCGTGTCGGCCGAGGCTATGCAGCAGTGCTTCGGGCTGATGGAACGGGTGCTCGGCACTGCCACACACCGGGCAAGGTTCGCCATCACGCAGTTGGCCACGCAGCTCCTCGACGCTGGTGTTGCGTGCCAGGCGCTGCCGTTCGAGCAACTGGCGGGTCAGGGTCAAGGCTTGTTCGGCGTTTTCCAGCTCGGTCTTGGCGGCGGTGCCTTCGCCGATCAGTTGCTGGCGTTGTTGCAGGGCCTGTTGCTGGCGCTCGCGCAGCGAAGCGATGCCTTGCTGCAGTTCTTGCTCGCGGGTGTGCAGGCGCGACAATTCTTCCACGGCGCGTTGCTGCTTACGGTTTTCCTGCAGCATGCCGCCCAGCAGGTCGAGCTGCTCGGCCAGCGCCTGGGGTTCTGCGCCAGCCTCGCGGAACAGCACCTCGAAGGCGTCGCGCTGTGCTTGCAGCTGGGCATTGGCCTGGCTGGCCTGGGCTTGCAAGCCAGGCAGCTCCTCGCGGCCTTGGCTGAGGCGGTTGCCGATCTGCAGCAGCTGTTGCAGTTGCGGGCGGTAGGCCTGCCAGGCGTTGCTCAGCGTGTGCAGCGAAGCGCTCTCTGCCAGGGCGGCGTCGATCCGTGCCAGTTGCTCCTGGCTTCGTTGCTGCTGCTCATCGAGTTGCTGCACCTGTTGCTGCAACGCGCCGGCGGCCAGGTCGGCCTGCTGGCGCGTTTCGCGCAGCTTGCCCAGCTCTTGCGCCAGACGGGCGAGGGTGTCTTGCTCGGCGAAAGCCTGACGCAGGCGTGGGGCGTTTTCGCTCTGATTGCCTTGGGCTTGGCTCAACGCCTGACGTGAAGTTTCCAGCGCCTGCTCAAGTTCGGTGCAGCGGGTGTTCAGATCGTTGTGCTGGCGCTGCTGCTCGCTGAGGGTGGTGGCCAGCGGTGCCAGTGCCGCCTGCAGCGTCTGCTGGCGATGGAACTGGTGGCGCTGCGGCGCCAGGCGTTCCAGGCGCTGCAGGTCGATGCGTTGTCCGGACAGCTGCTCCCACGCCAGTGCTGCATCCTTGAGCGCCTGCGCAGCCTCGTTGTGCTGGGCCTGCAGCTGCTGTTGTTCGACAAGCCAGGCCCGTTGTTGCTCCAGTTGTCGTTCGCGGGCCTGGTCGGCCTTGAACTGCTGCTGGGCCTGCTCCAGGCGTTGGTCAAGCTCGGCACGGGCTTCGCTGGCCATGGGCAGCAAATGGCTGGCGCGGTCTTTCAAGGCACTGTGGGCTTCGCTGGTTTCCCGCGCCTTGCTGAACGCGCGTTGGCCAAGGCGGGTGTAGATGGCGGTGTTGGTGAGCTTTTCCAGCAGCTCGCTGCGTTCTTTGTCGTCGGCCTTGAGGAAGGCGCCGAACTCACTCTGGGCCAACATCACTGCGCGGGTGAACTGTTCGAAGTTCAAGCCCAGGCGTGCTTCGATCAGTTGCTTGTACTCGTTCTTGCCGCTGCCCAGGAGTTGTTCGCTGTCCAGGTCGTACAGGCTCTGGCGGCTGTTCTGCAGCTTGCCGTTGGCCTTGTCGCGGGCGCGGTTCGCTTCCCAGCGCGCCCGGTAGCGGTGGCCATCGATGCCCAGGAAGTCGACTTCGGCAAAGCCGCTACCCGTGCCGCGGCGCAACAGGTTGCGCGGGTCTGAGGTGGGGATTTCGCCGTCGGCGTCTGGCACCTTGGCTTCACGGCCGATGTCTTCGAGCCGTGGCACGCTGCCGAACAGGGCCAGGCATAGCGCGTCCAGCAAGGTGCTCTTGCCGGCGCCAGTAGGGCCAGTGATGGCGAACAGGCCGGCGCTGGCCAGCGGCTCGGCGGTGAAGCCGATGTCGATCGGACCGGCCAGGGACGCCAGGTTCTTGAGGCGAATGGCGAGAATTTTCATGGCAGTTCCTCTTCGAGCTGTACGTCCTGCAGCAACAGGGCGAAGTCGGACAGGGCCTGCTCGTCCACCGGGCTGCCGTAGGCCTGCTCCCAGGCGCGGCTGAACAGGTCTTGCGGCGTCATCTGCGCCAGTTCCACGAAGGCCTGGTCATCGTCCTGCTGTTCGCCACGGCCGGCGTATTCGGCGCTGATGCGCACCAGGCGCACGGCCTTGCCATGCAGGGCCTGCTCGATTTGCTGGCGCAGGTCGGGCTGCGGTTCGTCCAGGCGTACGCGCACTTCCAGCCAGGGCTGGCGGTTGGGGTCTTCGAGCAAGTCGATCATCGGCAAGTCGGCGAGCTGCTGGAGCACTTCACCCAGCGGCGCGGGGCCCAGGCGCTGCAGTGCCACGGCGCGCGGCACCGGGCGCGCTTCGACGCTGATCAGCTCGGTGCCTTCCAGCTCCACCTCCAGTACCTGGTGGGGGTAGTTGATCTCGGCGAACGACAGCGGTATCGGCGAGCCGCTGTAGCGGATGCGGTTCTCGCGGTTGACCTTCTGCGGCTTGTGCAGGTGGCCCAGGGCGACGTAGCTGATGGCTTTGTCGAAGAGCTTGGCCGGCAAGGCTTCGGCATTACCGATGATCAGGCTCCGCTCGGAGTCTTCCGAGACTGAGCCGCCGGCCATGTGTGCATGGCTGATGGCAATCAGCGCCTGGTCTTTCTTGCGTTTTTGCTGCGCTGCGCCGATCAGTTGCTGGTGTACCTGGTGGATACCTTGCAGGTAATCGTCACCCAGCTGCGGGCCAGTGACTTCCGCCGGACGCAGGAAGGGCAGGGCCAGGCACCAAGCGCAGACCTTGCCGCGGGCGTTGGTGAGCGGAATGAGCAGGCGCTCGGCATCCAACTGGCCTTCGTCGAGCCAGTGCACGCGGCCCAGGGCATGGGTGCGCAGGCGCCGCATCAGCGCGGCGGGCAGTTCGATCCGCGAGCCGGAATCGTGGTTGCCGGCGATCATCACGATGTCCAGCTTCGGCAGCTGTTCATGGGCCTGGACGATGAAGTCGTAAAGGCGCTCCTGGGCTTTGACCGGTGGGTTGACCGTGTCGAAGATATCGCCAGCGATCAGCAGCGCATCGGGTTGGCGCAGCCGTAGTTGGCCCAGCAGCCAGTCGAGGAAGCAGGCGTGTTCGAAGTCGCGTTCCTGGCCGTGCAGGCTTTGGCCCAGGTGCCAGTCGGAGGTGTGAAACAGACGCATGGATGACCTGTTGGTGTCGAGTCGGGCAAGCGAGGGAAAGGGCGGTATGGTAACCCAAGCAGGGGGGCGTGGTGTTTGTCGTGAGGTGTTCCGTGTCGGTTGGATCGAGCCCCGCGCGCGGCGCTCGATCTCCAGGACGCCGCGCACTGAAGGCGGGCACCCCAGCCCCTCACTTGGGATACAGTGGCGGCAGGCTTCCTGTTTCTCCAGCGGGTGGCAACACCTGTTCGGCCGGCGGAATGGTGCCGATGGCGCGCCACAATTCATCGCCATGCCAATACTGTCCGCTTTCGCTGTAGAGAGCCCCGTTCAGGCTGTCCAGTGCATCGGACAAGGGCACGAACCGAGCGGCCATGTCGGCCAGGGTTTCCGGTTGCTGGCGTGCCCAGGCATCGAGCGCCTGGCGCGTGGCCTGCGGGTCGTTGGCCTGGCAGGCTCGCTTGATGTCGTCCATCAAGGTGCGTGGGCTCGGACCATTCTGCGCCGCACGCAACACCGCTGGTTGGGAGCGTGCCCGCCACCAGAGGGCGAAGCCCAGTACCGTGGTGAGGGCCAGTATCAAGGTGGCCAGCTGCCAGGGCCAGAGCAGCGTGCTGCCGCTGCGGGTGTCGCCCACCGGTGTTTCGGCGCTCAGTGCCGGGTTGTCCTGCACATCGAGGTTGCGAGCGGGCAGGCTTGAGTGCTCTAGATGGTCTTCGCGGGTGTTCCACCAAGTGACCTCCAGCGCCGGCAGTGCCAGCTGGCCGCTGTGGATTGGGACCAGTGCCTCGCGTTCCTCGCGGTTGGCGGTCATGCCACGTTCGTTGATTTCATTACGCAGCAACGGTTGGTCGGGATAGCGACGCAGGCCGGTGATTTCAGTGGCTGGTAGTGGCGGCAACTGAGTGCTTGAGAGGCCCTCGGCGCGTAGGGTGATGTTACGGGTCAGCGAGTCGCCGATCTGCACCTTCTGTTGCGCAGGGTCAGGGTTCCAGTGTTCTTCCAGGCTCAGGCTGCGGGCGGGCAGCCAAGGCGTATCGGCAGGCCAGGCGGTGGGAATAGGGCGCACGTTCAAGCGCAGCGGCAGCGAGCTGACCTGCAGCTGGCGGCCGACCCGTGCGCTACCAGCCGGTTGCTGGCCATTGTCGGCGGCGGTGGCGGTGAAGGTCAGCGGTGGAATGTCCACGGTGCCGCTTTGCTGCGGGTACAGAGCGTAACGGGTTTCGATCACGCCATGACGAATGCCGTTGATGTCCTTCTCGTAGGTGCGCGACTCACCCAGTTGCTCGACCTTGGCGCTCTCCAGTTGCAGGGGGCTCAAGCTGCTGTCGTCGTACAGCGATACCGAGTGATAGATGCGCACGGTCAGCACGGCCTGCGCCTGGACGTAGACATCGCTGCTGTCGAGGCTGGCTTCGACGAATACCTGGGCCGCGCTGTCCGTCCGGCTGGCGTCGGCCTGCACCACCTGAAGCTCGATGGTCTGACTACGTGATTGGCCCAGTTGCAGTTCGGGGATGACCAGGCTGCCGCTGCGGCGTGGCAGCAGTGTGATGATCCAGCGGGTGCTGGCACGGGTTTCGCCGTCGAGGGTGTGCAGGCTGTTCAACTGGCGCGTGCCACGCACTTCGAAATCGCCCTCCAGCGCACGCAGGTCAGGCTTGCCGAACTGGGTCACATCCTGGCTTTCAAGGGTCAGTTCCAGGGTTTCGCCGGCTTCCAGGCGAGTGCGGTCGACGCTGGCCTGCAGGCTGGGTTGGGCCTGGGCCACCAGGGCCCACAGCAGACAAAGGAGAAAGACGCCGAAGCGACTCATCGTGGATTTTCCTGATGCAATTGCTGTTCATACCAGAATTTGCGCCGCAGCAGTTCCGCCGGGTTGTCGGGGATCTCTCGCAGCCATTGTTCCAGGGCCTGGCGTTGCTCTGCGTCAAGGCTGGTCGACACCGGGCGTTGCGGCGCCTGTGTAACGCTGTCGTCGTCACCGCCCTGGGTGTTGGGTGGTGTCTGACCGTTCTGACTACTCTCGCCGGGTGCCTCGGCGGCCTGTTCGCTGTTGCCGGGTGTGCCCTGGGCCGGGTTGCTGGCCGAGCTACTGTTGCCCTCGGTGTCGCTGCCGGGAGTGCCTTGGGCATCGTTGTCGGCTTGTGGTTCCTCGCCCTTGGCTTCGCGTTGCAGCAGCAGTTGCTGGACCAGCGCCTGGTTGTCCAGCGCCGCCTTGAGGTCGGGCTGTCGCTCCAGGGCTTGCTCGTAGGCATCCAGGGCAGCTTCCAGCTCGCCGCTACGGGCCAGGGCATTGCCTCGATTGTAGTGGGCCGCGGCAGTGTTGCTCTGTGCGAAGGCCTGGGCGGCGCCCGCGAAGTCGCCGGCCTGGTAGAGCGCCATGCCACGCCACTGTGGGTCCTGGAAGTGATGCGCGGCCTCGGCCGGGCGGTTTTGTTCGAGCAGGCGTTGACCTTGCTGGTCGGGGCGCAGCCACAGGTCGTTGAACTCGAAGGCCTGGCTGGGCTGCGGCACGGCCAGCAGCAGTGGCAGGCAGAACAGCCAGCCGCGCCGGCCGGCACAGGCTGCCAACAGCAACAGTGGGAGCAACAGCCAGTAACCCTGGTCGGCCCAACTGTCCAGTTGCACGCTTTGACCGTCGTTGCGCAGGGCGCGGGGGTTGTCGAACAAGCCCAGGCCACGCAGGTCCAGATCGTCGATGCGGGCGTGGCGATAGCGCCCGCCGGTACTGCTGATGAAGGCCTTGAGGCTGGCGCTGTCCAGGCGCGGCAGCAGGATGCCGCCCTGATCGTCCTTGAGGAACTCGCCATTGGCCTGGCGCACCGGTGCGCCTTGACTGCTGCCGATGCCCAGCATCAGCAGGCTCGGCCCCTGACGGCCCAAGGCATGAATGATGCCCTGGCGTTCCTGTTCGCTAAGCGCCGAGCCAATCAGCAACAGCCGACCCTGGCCCAGGCCACTTTGAGCCAGCAGCGACAGGCCTTTTTGTACGGCCAGGTCGGCACGCTGGCCTGCCTGCGGCATGATCGACGGGTCGATGGCTTCGAGCAGGTTGCGTGTCGTGCCCAGGTCGTCGGATAGCGGGACCAGCGTGTGTGCGCTGCCGGCGTAGACGACGAGGGCGGTCTGGCTGTCGCGACGGTGTTCGAGCAGGTCGAGCACTTTGCGCCGGGCGTGTTCCAGGCGGTTGGGCGGGCTGTCTTCGGCAAGCATCTGCGGAGTCAGTTCGAGCAGGATCACCAATGGGTCGGCGGGGCGCTGGCGGGTTTCTTCCACGCGCTGCCAGCTGGGCCCGAGCAAGGCCAGCACCACCAGGAACCAGGCCAGCCCCAAGGCCACCCATGGCAGTTTGCTGGTGCTGCCAGTGCCGCCCCCTAGCAGCACTGGATGGAAAGCGGGCGGCAAGATCATCTGCCAGCGCCCGGCGCGTTTGCGTCGGTGCCACAGTTTGAAGATCAGCCAGCCGAGTAGCGGCAGTACCAGCAGCCAGAGGGGGCGCAGCCATTGTGGCCAAAGGTCGATCATCGCCGTCTCCTCAGGCGCAGGCGCTTCAGGCGTTGGCGCCATTCCGGGTGAGGCTGCAGGAACCGAGGCTTGCGCAGCAGGCGCTGCAGTCGGTTGTCCGGCCATTGCACGGCAACCACCAGCAGTACGCTCAGCAACAACGCAAGGGCCAGCGGCCAGGCGTACAAGTCTTTGGCCGTGCGTGCCTGGGTCGGTTGCTGGGCCACGGGCTCCAGTTGATCGAGGGTGTCGCCGATGGCGTCCAGTTCGGCGCCGTCGTGGGCACGGAAGTAGGTGCCGTGAGTGATCTCGGCAATCTCCTTCAGCGAGGCCTCGTCCAGGTCCAGGCTCGGGTTCAGGCCGAGCAGGCCAGGGGTTCCGCTGGCCTCGGGGTTCGCGCCGATACCGATGGTGTAGATGCGTACGCCCTCCTGGGCTGCCAAGCGTGCCGCGGTCAATGGGTGGATCTGCCCGCCGTTGTTGGCACCGTCGGTGATCAGCACCAGGACCCGGCTCTGCGCCGGACGCTCGCGCAGGCGCTTGACCGCCAGGCCAATGGCGTCGCCGATGGCTGTGTTCTTGCCGGCGATGCCGATTTGCGCTTCGTCGAGGAAAGTACGCACCGTGCGCCGATCGAAGGTGAGGGGGGCCTGCAGGTAGGCCTGGCTGCCGAACAGGATCAAGCCGACCCGGTCACCCTCGCGGTCCTGAAGGAAGTCGCCAAGCAGTGCCTTGACCAGGTCCAGGCGGCTGATGTCCTCGTCCTTCCATTGCATGTCGGGGAAGTCCATGGAGCCGGAGACATCCACGGCCACCAGCAGGTCACGACCACTGGCCGCCACCGGCACCGGGTCGCCAAGCCATTGTGGGCGCGCGGCGGCGAACAGTAGCAGGAGCCAGATCACGACATAGGGCGCCTGTTGCCGCCAGGTTGGCAGGTTCAGGCGCGCCCGGCGCCCGGCCAGTCCTTCCAGTTCATCGAGAAAGCCCACCTTCAGCACCGGCTCGCCGCTGTCGGCGGCGGGCAGCAGCAGACGCGCCAACCACGGCAACGGCAGCAGCGTGAAGATCCACGGCCAGGCCAGCTCAAACATGCTTGCGGATCCAGGTTTCGACCGCCTGGCTGAGCCCGGCGATGGCTTTGTCGTCGAGCTTGCACTCGGGTTTGTAGGCGCCTTCGACTAGCACCATCCAGCGGGTAAGGCCTGCGGCTGGGCAGCGGTTGTCGAGGAAAGCCAGCCATTGGCGCCCGTTGAGGGTATGGCTATTGGCGCCGGGGTAGTGGTTGCGGCACAAACGTTTGAGCAGGGCATTGATCTGTTGTAGCCAGGCACCTGCGGGGGCGCCGTCGTAGGGGCGCGGCAGGCGAGCCAGTTCGGCCAGGGCCTCGACACGCACCGGGTCGAGTGGTTGTTCGGCGCGCACGATGGGACGCTTGCCGGGGCGCCAGCGGCGCAGGCGCCAAATGGCCCACGCGAGCAGCGGCAGTATCGCGAGCAACAACCACCAGCCTGGCGCGGGCGGCCACACGCCGATCGCCTGCGGCGCGATCAAAGGCTGCAGTTGGTCCAACGGGTTCATTTGCCGCTCCCAGGGCGCTGAGCATTCAGGTACTCGCGCAACTGTTCGATCATTTCGCTCTGAGTGCTCAGCGGCATCATCAGGACGCGCAATTTTTGCGTCATGAGCTCCCAACGCTCGACTCGGGCTTCGGCTTGCTGTCGGTAGGCCTGGCGCAGGTTGGCGTCGAGGGTGTCGAGTTCCAGCTGCGCGCTGCGCTGGGCGAAGCGCAGGAGCCCGGCGGCGGGCAGGGCGTGGTCGAGCGGATCGGACACTGGAAGCAGCAGCAGGTCGCAATGGCGCGAAAGCATGGCCAGGTGCTGTTCGGCCTGGTCGGTCAGCGAGCGTTCGTCGCAGATGACGATGGCTAGGCTACCGGGACGCAGCACCTCGCGGGCCCGGCGCAGGGCAAGGCCGAGGTTGTCGGCCTGGGGCACGGCTTCGGTGTGCAGGGACTGGTTGACCTTGGCCAGACGGTTGAGCAGTTGCAGCAGGCTTTGCTTGCTGCGTCGGGGTTTGACTTCGTGGTGTTCGTTGTCACCGAACACCAGCCCACCGATGCGGTCGTTATGGCCCAACGCGGCCCAGCCGAACAACGCCGCGGCCTGGGCGGCCAAGACCGATTTGAACATCAGCCCCGAGCCGAAGAACAGCCGCTGGCTTTGTTCGACGAGGATGAAGATTGGCCGTTCGCGTTCTTCATGGAAGAGTTTGGTGTGTGGCTCCTGCGTGCGTGCGGTGACGCGCCAGTCGATGTTGCGCACGTCGTCGCCGGCCTGGTACACGCGCACCTGGTCGAAGTCCACCCCGCGCCCACGCAGTTTGGAGTGGTGCAGGCCGACCAGTGGGCTGCGCTGGCCGGGGCGCGAGAACAGCTGGATCTCGCGTACTCGGTGGCGCATGTCGATCAGCTCGGCTAGGCCAATGCGGATGCCGGGCTCGGCCAGCTGAGTGGTGGGCATGGGGTCAGGCTACGGCAACGACGTCGAGGATGCGCTGGACCACGCGGTCCTGGTCGATGCCTGCCGCTTCGGCCTCGAAGGACAGGATGATGCGGTGGCGCAGCACATCGAACAGGACCGCCTGGATGTCCTCGGGGCTGACGAAGTCGCGCCCGGCCAGCCAGGCATGGGCCCGGGCGCAGCGATCGAGGGCGATGGAGCCGCGGGGGCTGGCACCGTAGGCGATCCAGTCGGCGAGTTCGGCGTCGAACTTGGCCGGGGTGCGGGTGGCCATTACCAGCTGGACCAGGTATTCCTCCACGGCGTCGGCCATGTACAGCCCGAGGATTTCCTTGCGGGCGGCGAAGATTGCTTGCTGGCTGACGCGTCGCTCGGGCTTGGCCTCGCCGCCGAGGGCTTCGCCCCGTGCCTGGGCGAGAATGCGGCGTTCGACGGCGGCGTCGGGGAAGCCGATTTTCACGTGCATCAGGAAGCGGTCGAGTTGGGCTTCGGGCAGTGGGTAGGTGCCTTCCTGCTCGATGGGGTTCTGGGTGGCCATGACCAGGAACAGCGGCGACAGGTCGTAGGTACTGCGGCCGACGCTGACCTGGCGTTCGGCCATGGCTTCGAGCAGTGCGGACTGGACTTTGGCGGGGGCGCGGTTGATTTCGTCGGCCAGGACCAGGTTATGGAAGATCGGGCCTTGCTGGAACACGAAGCTACCGGTTTCTGGGCGGTAGATTTCGGTGCCGGTGATGTCGGCGGGCAGCAGGTCTGGGGTGAACTGGATGCGGTGGAACTGGGCTTCGATGCCTTCGGCGAGTTCTTTGATGGCCTTGGTCTTGGCCAGGCCTGGGGCACCCTCGACGAGCATGTGGCCATCGGCCAGGAGCACGATCAACAGACGTTCGACCAGTTTTTCCTGGCCTAGGATCTGGGAGGAAAGAAATGTGCGCAGCGCGATCAGCGCTTCACGGTGTTCCATCGGCGACGGTTCCTGGGATTGGGCCCGGGCGCGCTGTGAGCGGGTGCCTGGGGCAGGGGGTGATACTTTAATCTATCCGGGGGGGTGGCGACCAATGGCGGTGGGTAAAATTCTCGAAAAGTCAGTCGTGCTCGTTGTGTGTTGCTTTTGCTTCGGGGGTACGCGGTCGTTCAGGTATCGCCAATTGGGTCATGAGGTCGAGCTTGGGTTTTCGGCAGCAAGACGTTGGCGAGGTGATCCTGTAGGGGGCGGATATATGGGAGTGGGGCGAAAAGGTGAGTGATCACGTTAGTTGAATGCCGCCCTTAAATCTGTGCTTTGAAGTTTGAAGTTTTGGTTTCTGGATGCGTGAGCATATCCATTTGCCAAGGTGACGCTCAATCACCTTTCCGCTCTTACAGCGGGTCACTTTTTGGCAGACGCCCCAAAAAGTAACCAAAAAAGTCTGGCTCCTATCATCCGGCCCCTGCGCTGCGCTCCGGGGTTCTCTCGCTCCGGGCTTGCTCCGGGAGGACCGCGCTGAACGGCCCTTCCTGGGCCGCAGCGCTTGACGGGCATCCATGCCCGTCACCTCCCTGCGCAAGCCCTGCGCTCGGCCTCCTGAAGTCGCATGAGGTGGCGCCTGAACTACCGCGCGCCAGAAGCAAGAGCAAAGCGAAGCAAAAGAAAGTTCGCCTCGCATTTTGTAATTTTAATAGTTAATGAGCGGCTGATTTAGTTGTTATTGTTGTTGTTTTTGTTCGGAGTTGGTATTTGATGCTTCGCTTTTGCTTTTAATGCGCGATATCCCAGACGCTGCAAAGTGCGACGTCAGTAGGCCGAGCGTAGGGCTTGCGGAGGGAGGTGACGGGCATGGATGCCCGTCAAGCGCTGCGGCCCAGGAGGGGCCGTTCAGCGCGGTCCTCCCGGGAGCAAGCCCGTAGCGAGGGAACCCCGGAGCGAAGCGTAGGGGCCGGATGATAGGAGCCAGCGGTTTTTGCCTACTTTTGCCCAAGAGCAAAAGTAGGTCGCCGTAAAGGCGAAAAGGTGAATGAGCGCCTCCATGGCGAATGGATATTCACGCTATCTGAATGCCGCCCTTAAATCTGTGCATTGAAGTTTGAAGTTTGAAGTTTGAAGTTTGAAGTTTTGGTTTCTGGATACGTGAGCTTATCCATTTGCCAAGGTGACGCTCAATCACCTTTCCGCTCTTACAGCGGGTCACTTTTTGGCAGACGCCCCAAAAAGTAACCAAAAAAGTCTGGCTCCTATCATCCGGCCCCTACGCTGCGCTCCGGGGTTCCCTCGCTCCGGGCTTGCTCCGGGAGGACCGCGCTGAACGGCCCCTCCTGGGCCGCAGCGCTTGACGGGCATCCATGCCCGTCACCTCCCTGCGCAAGCCCTGCGCTCGGCCTCCTGAAGTCGCATCAGGTGGCGCCTGAACTACCGCGCGCTAGAAGCAAGAGCAAAGCGAAGCAAAAGAAAGTTTGCCTCGCATTTTGTAATTTTAATAGTTAATGAGCGGCTGATTTAGTTGTTATTGTTTTTGTTCGGAGTTGGTATTTGATGCTTCGCTTTTGCTTTTAATGCGCGATATTCCAGGCGCTGCAAAGTGCGACGTCAGTAGGCCGAGCGTAGGGCTTGCGGAGGGAGGTGACGGGCATGGATGCCCGTCAAGCGCTGCGGCCCAGGAGGGGCCGTTCAGCGCGGTCCTCCCGGGAGCAAGCCCGTAGCGAGGGAACCCCGGAGCGAAGCGTAGGGGCCGGATGATAGGAGCCAGCGGTTTTTGCCTACTTTTGCCCAAGAGCAAAAGTAGGTCGCCGTAAAGGCGAAAAGGTGAATGAGCGCCTCCATGGCGAATGGATATTCACGCTATCTGAATGCCGCCCTTAAATCTGTGCTTTGAAGTTTGAAGTTTGAAGTTTGAAATTTTGGTTTCTGGATACGTGAGCATATCCATTTGCCAAGGTGACGCTCAATCACCTTTCCGCTCTTACAGCGGGTCACTTTTTGGCAGACGCCCCAAAAAGTAACCAAAAAAGTCTGGCTCCTATCATCCGGCCCCTGCGCTGCGCTCCGGGGTTCCCTCGCTCCGGGCTTGCTCCGGGAGGACCGCGCTGAACGGCCCCTCCTGGGCCGCAGCGCTTGACGGGCATCCATGCCCGTCACCTCCCTGCGCAAGCCCTGCGCTCGGCCTCCTGAAGTCGCATTAGGTGGCGCCTGAACTACCGCGCGCTAGAAGCAAGAGCAAAGCGAAGCAAAAGAAAATTTGTCTCGCATTTATGGTTTTAATATTGAATGTGCGGCTGGTTTAGCTGTTGTTGTTGTTGTTGTTGTTGTTGTTGTTGTTGTTCGGATTTGGTATTTCATGCTCCGCTTTTGCTTTTCATGCGCGATATCCCAGGCGCTGCAAATTGCGACGTCAGTAGGCCGAGCGTAGGGCTTGCGGAGGGAGGTGACGGGCATGGATGCCCGTCAAGCGCTGCGGCCCAGGAGGGGCCGTTCTGCGCGGTCCTCCCGGGAGCAAGCCCGTAGCGAGGGAACCCCGAAGCGCAGCGTAGGGGCCGGATGATAGGAGCCAGCGGTTTTTGCCTACTTTTGCCCAAGAGCAAAAGTAGGTCGCCGTAAAGGCGAAAAGGTGAATGAGCGCCTCCATGGCGAATGGATATTCACGCGATTTGAATGCCACCCCTAAGTTCGCCTCATCACCTCTGCCCCCACTCCTTAAAAACGCCCGAAAAAAGTAACTACGAAATCTAGCGGCTATCGTCCAGCCACAGTGCTAAGCCCCCTGAATTCTCAATAGAGGGCGACTGAACCACCGCCCACTAGAAGCGAAATCAAGTTCCAGGCGGAGAAGGGAAATTTCTGTACTTAGATGTTGAATGTGCGGGTAGGCACCGAGGTTAAGCTGTTGCTTGCTGAACTCACCAAGCCAACCGGAGTTCAGCCAGATGGATGAGTTGAGTAAAAAATTCCCCGTGTTCACCAGCACCAAACCTTATGTCCTGCGCATAGGGATCTTCTTCGACGGCACCGGCAACAACGCCCGCAACGCCGTTACCCCCGACTCCCCCACACAAAAATACACCACCGGCAGTTACGCCAACGCCCCAACCAACATCGCCCTGTTACACACGCTATACCCCACCGGCCAACCGCAGGCCACGCCAAATAAACACTTCATGAAACTCTACATCGAAGGCATAGGCACCACCGAAGCCAGCCAGGACTCGACCTTCGCCCAAGCCACCGGACGCGGTCAGACAGGTGTCGAAGCCAGAGTCCAGCAAGCCTTGGCCATGGTCGACCACCACCTGATCGACTGCTTGCACACCCACCCCCACCCCCACCACATCGAGTTCGACCTGTTTGGCTTCAGTCGGGGCGCCGCCGCCGCTCGCCACTTGCTCAACCGGCTACACGACGACACACCCATCTGCTCGCAATATCCACACCTCAAGACCAGCGTCAACTTCATCGGCCTGTTCGACACCGTCGCCGCCATCACCGCCCCACTGCACAATCGCCTCACCCAGGGCACCGCCCGATTCGGCAAGCTACGCCTGGGCTTGGCCCAGGGTTGTGCGCGGCATGTGGTGCAACTGGTCGCCAGCGACGAGCGCCGACACAACTTCCCGTTGGTGCGCACCGACCACGACATCCACATGCCCGGCGTCCATTCAAACATCGGTGGCGGCTATCCCCAGGCACAGCAGGAAAGCGTCCTCCTGTGCAAACCCAACGCCAGCCGCGTCGCACTGACCACGCCTGCCGAACGGACTCGCGCGTATGCAATCACCCGCGCCTTGCTGGAGCAGGCGTACAAGGATTTGCCCGCGCCAAAGCCACAGCTGTTGACCTGGGAAGCACCCATCGCCGGAAGCCGGAGCCGCCGCGATGATCCGGAAAAACAGGTATATGCCGCCGTGCAGTGGCAGCGGGAGGTGAAGGGACAGTTGTCCCGCATCTACCTGAGCGTCATGCGGGAACTGGCCGTGCGCGGCGGGGTGCCTTTCGCCAATCTGGGCAATGACCCAGCCCATCAACTGCCGGACGATCTGCACACCATCAGCCGCAAATTGCATGACTTCGCTCTCGGGCACAGCGCAGACCCGGGGTTGACGCAGGAGGAAACTGCCCAGTTGCGAGAGAAATACATCCACACCTCGGCAAACTGGAATGCACTCAAGGGGCTATGCAACAGCACACTGGATCAGCTCTACATCGACAGACCCGCTGAAGCAGGTCGAGTCATGCACTCCAACCCCGTGCAATGAGGGCAGACAGTCCACGCAAATGGAGTTGCGTGGACAGCAAGGTTCAGCGGGTCTTGGGGGGGGGGCTCGGCAATCGTCTGGCCTGGGGATGGCCGAGGTCGCAGCCTGCGAAGGGGCGTTGCAGAACAGGGCAGCAGGTCCTCGGCTTCCAGGGACGAGCAGTACGTGCGGCATTGTTCCAGGTCACCGCGTTCGAACAGCGCGTTCTTCAGTTCGGTGGTACCTGAACTGAGTTTGTTCCAGATCGTTAGCCAGAAACAGGGGAGGTGCGCGTACCAGCGCCGGATGTTCGCCGACGATCGAGGCCGGTCCTGTGCGCCCTCAAAGCTCGCTAACGAAGGTACCGGTACCCTCGAGGATATTGCGCAACGTCAGCGCCACCTCTTCCAGGTCAGTTCCTTGCGACGTCAACACAATCTCCAGCGACTCATCGCCTTTCAGCGCATCCCGGTCACTGGCAGCCACTTCGATCAACAAGCGCTGGGCACTCAAGGTCACTTTCAAGCCATCCAGGGTCGAGGGTTCGTCGTCCAGGGTCAGGTCGACCGTGTCCTCGTCCGGGTAGCGGGTCAGCAGGAACATCTGTCCCTTGTCGCTGTGGCAGCACAGGGTCGCCATGTCGTCTTCTTCTTCATCGCAGGGCGTGGCGAAGAGCAGGGCGGTTTTGATTTGCATGGGCGGCTCGGATCAAAGGAAATGAGGGGGAATTCTGACAGCCTTGCACGCATCCATAAACGTAAAGTTACCCCCCCTTGACCGAAATTGTCGCAGCGCTGCAAGCCGTAGTGACCACTCAGTCGTTAAGCTGCGCCGAGCCTATGAACGTGGCCTACACGTTCAACGCCTGGTTTTACCGTCCGCCTTGCCACGGTTTGGCTATCGTTGATCCGTACCAAGGCGCACGCATGCGACGCTTCAACTATTACAAAGCCCAAGCGGAGTACCACAGATGGCGTTCTTCACCGCAGCCAGCAAAGCCGACTTCCAGCACCAACTGCAGGCGGCCCTGGCGCAGCACATCAGCGAACAGTCCCTGCCACAAGTGGCGCTGTTCGCCGAGCAGTTCTTCGGCATCATCTCTCTGGACGAACTCACCCAGCGCAGGCTGTCCGACCTGGCCGGCTGCACGCTGTCTGCCTGGCGCATCATCGAGCGCTTCGACCCTGCACAACCGCAAGTGCGGGTCTACAACCCGGATTATGAGCGCAATGGCTGGCAATCGACCCACACGGTGGTCGAGGTGCTGCACCACGACTTGCCATTTTTGGTCGATTCGGTACGCACCGAGCTGAACCGCCGCGGCTACAGCATCCACACCCTGCAGACCACGGTGCTGAGCGTGCGTCGTGGCGCCAAGGGCGAACTGCTCGAACTGCTGCCCAAGGGCACCCAGGGTGAGGGCGTGCGTCATGAATCGCTGATGTACCTGGAGATCGACCGCTGCGCCAATGCCGCCGAACTGACGGTGCTGACCCGTGAAATCGAGCAGGTCTTGGCCGAAGTGCGGGTGGCAGTTGCCGATTTCGAGCCGATGAAGGCCAAGCTGCGCGAAGTGGTCGCTTTGGTGGAGCAGACGCCGTTTGCACCGGTGCAGCATGAGAAGGCCGAGGTCAAGGCGTTCCTCGAATGGTTGTTGGACAACCATTTCACTTTCTTGGGCTACGAAGAATTCACGGTCCGGGACGACAACGCCGGCGGCCAGATGGTGTACGACGAGCAGTCATTCCTCGGCCTGCCACGGCGCCTGCGCGTGGGGCTGAGCGCCGAAGAACTGCGCATCGAAGATTACGCCGTGGCCTACCTCAACGAGCCGCTGCTGCTGTCCTTCGCCAAGGCTGCGCTGCCCAGCCGCGTGCATCGCCCGGCTTATCCGGACTACGTGTCGATTCGCCAGCTCGATGCCGCTGGCAAGGTCATCAAGGAACACCGCTTCATGGGCCTGTACACCTCGTCGGTCTATGGCGAGAGTGTGCATGCCATCCCGTACATCCGCGTCAAGGTCAATGAAGTCGAGCGCCGTTCTGGCTTCGATCCCAAGGCTCACCTGGGCAAGGAACTGGCCCAGGTGCTAGAGGTGTTGCCACGCGACGACCTGTTCCAGACCCCGGTCGACGAGCTGTTCAGCACCGTGATGTCGATCGTGCAGATCCAGGAGCGCAACAAGATTCGCGTATTCCTGCGCAAGGACCCCTACGGCCGCTTCTGCTACTGCCTGGCCTACGTACCGCGTGAGATCTACTCCACCGAGGTGCGCCAGAAGATCCAGCAGGTGCTGATGGAGCGCCTGAAGGCCAGCGACTGCGAGTTCTGGACCTTCTTCTCCGAGTCGGTGCTGGCGCGTGTGCAGCTGATCTTGCGGGTCGACCCGAAGAACCGCATCGACATCGACCCGCAGCAGCTGGAAAACGAAGTGATCCAGGCCTGCCGCTCGTGGCAGGACGACTACTCGGCACTGGTGATCGAGAACTTCGGCGAGGCCCAGGGCACCAACATTCTTGCCGACTTCCCCAAAGGCTTCCCGGCCGGCTACCGTGAGCGCTTCCCTGCGCACTCGGCGGTGGTCGACCTTCAGCACGTGCTGGCACTGTCTGAAAACAAGCCGCTGGCCATGAGTTTCTACCAGCCGCTGACCCGTCTTGGCGAGCGCCTGCTGCACTGCAAGCTGTACCACGCCGATACGCCACTGGCACTGTCCGATGTGCTGCCGATCCTGGAGAACCTTGGCCTGCGCGTGCTGGGTGAGTTCCCGTACCGCTTGCGTCATGCCAGCGGCCGCGAATACTGGATTCACGATTTCGCCTTCACCTACAGCGAAGGCCTGAGCCTGGATATCCAGCAGCTCAACGACATCTTGCAGGATGCCTTCGTCCACATCGTCAAAGGCGATGCCGAGAACGACGCCTTCAACCGCCTGGTCCTGACCGCCGGCCTGCCGTGGCGCGATGTGGCACTGCTGCGCGCGTATGCGCGTTACCTCAAGCAGATTCGCCTGGGCTTCGACCTGGGCTACATCGCCAGCACCCTGAACAACCACACCGACATCGCCCGTGAGCTGACCCGGTTGTTCAAGACCCGTTTCTACCTGGCGCGCAAACTCACCCAGGACGACCTGGACGACAAGCAGCAGCGCCTGGAGCAGGCGATTCTCAGCGCCTTGGACGACGTTCAGGTGCTCAACGAGGACCGTATCCTGCGTCGCTACCTGGACCTGATCAAGGCCACGTTGCGCACCAACTTCTACCAACCGGACGCCCATGGGCACAACAAGTCGTACTTCAGCTTCAAGTTCAACCCCAAGCTGATTCCCGAACTGCCCAAGCCGGTGCCGAAGTTCGAGATCTTCGTCTATTCGCCGCGGGTCGAAGGTGTGCACCTGCGCTTTGGCAACGTCGCCCGTGGCGGCTTGCGTTGGTCGGACCGCGAGGAAGACTTCCGCACCGAGGTGCTGGGCCTGGTGAAAGCCCAGCAAGTGAAGAACTCGGTGATCGTGCCGGTCGGGGCCAAGGGTGGCTTCCTGCCGCGTCGTCTGCCATTGGGTGGCACCCGTGACGAGATCGCCGCCGAGGGCGTAGCGTGCTACCGCATCTTCATCAGTGGACTGCTCGACATCACCGACAACCTCAAGGAGGGCGGCGTGGTGCCGCCAGCCAACGTGGTGCGTCACGACGATGACGATCCGTACCTGGTGGTAGCGGCGGACAAAGGCACAGCGACCTTCTCCGATATCGCCAACGGCATCGCCATCGACTACGGCTTCTGGTTGGGCGATGCCTTCGCCTCGGGTGGTTCGGCTGGCTACGACCACAAGAAGATGGGCATCACCGCCCGCGGTGCCTGGGTGGGTGTTCAGCGCCACTTCCGCGAGCGTGGGATCAACGTGCAGGAAGACCCGATCACTGTGATCGGCATCGGCGACATGGCCGGTGACGTATTCGGTAACGGCCTGCTGATGTCCGACAAGCTGCAACTGGTGGCGGCGTTCAACCACCTGCACATCTTCATCGACCCGAATCCGGATCCGGCCACCAGCTTCGCCGAACGTCAGCGCCTGTTCGATCTGCCACGTTCGGCCTGGAGCGACTACGACACCAGCATCATGTCCGAAGGCGGCGGGATTTTCCCGCGCAGTGCCAAGAGCATTGCCATCAGCCCGCAGATGAAAGAGCGCTTCGCCATCGAGGCTGATCGCCTGACCCCGACCGAGCTGCTCAACGCGCTGCTCAAGGCGCCGGTCGACCTGCTGTGGAACGGCGGTATCGGCACCTACGTCAAAGCCAGCAGCGAAAGCCACGCCGATGTCGGTGATAAGGCCAACGACGCCCTGCGCGTCAATGGCAACGAGCTTCGCTGCAAGGTGGTGGGTGAGGGCGGCAACCTGGGCATGACCCAGCTGGGTCGGGTCGAGTTCGGCCTGCACGGTGGCGCTACCAACACCGACTTCATCGACAACGCCGGTGGTGTGGACTGCTCCGACCATGAGGTCAACATCAAGATCCTGCTCAACGAAGTGGTGCAGGGTGGCGACATGACCGAGAAGCAGCGCAACCAGCTGCTCGGCAGCATGACCGACGAGGTGGCCAGCCTGGTGCTGGGCAACAACTACAAGCAGACCCAGGCGCTGTCGCTGGCGGCCCGTCGTGCCCGCGAGCGGATCGCCGAGTACAAGCGCCTGATGGCTGACCTGGAGGGCCGGGGCAAGCTGGATCGGGCCATCGAGTTCCTGCCGTCCGAGGAGCAGTTGGCCGAGCGCCTGGCCGCAGGCCAGGGCCTGACCCGTGCCGAGCTGTCGGTGCTGATTTCGTACAGCAAGATCGACCTCAAGGAGCAACTGCTCAAGTCGCTGGTGCCGGACGACGACTACCTGACCCGTGACATGGAAACCGCGTTCCCGCCGTCGCTGGTCAGCAAGTTCGCCGACGCCATGCGTCGTCATCGTCTGAAACGTGAGATCGTCAGCACCCAGATCGCCAACGAT
The DNA here is from genome assembly GCF_029537255.1 of Pseudomonas sp. NyZ480. Classification (NCBI taxonomy): domain Bacteria; kingdom Pseudomonadati; phylum Pseudomonadota; class Gammaproteobacteria; order Pseudomonadales; family Pseudomonadaceae; genus Pseudomonas; species Pseudomonas sp. NyZ480. The sequence continues at coordinate 1,686,346 of NZ_CP120626.1, forward strand.
CTGGTCAACAACATGGGGATCACCTTCGTCCAGCGCCTGAAGGAGTCGACCGGCATGAGCCCGGCCAACGTGGCCGGGGCTTATGTGATCGTGCGCGACATCTTCCACCTGCCGCATTGGTTCCGCCAGATCGAGGCGCTGGATTACCAGGTGCCGGCAGAGGTCCAACTGACCCTGATGGACGAGCTGATGCGCCTGGGCCGCCGGGCCACCCGCTGGTTCCTGCGTAGCCGTCGCAACGAGCAGGATGCCGGGCGTGACACCGCGCACTTCGGGCCGAAAATCGCCCAACTGGGCCTGAAGCTCGACGAGTTGCTCGAAGGCCCGACCCGTGAGCGTTGGATGGTTCGTTACCAGGGCTTCGTCGATGCTGGTGTGCCGGAGCTGTTGGCGCGCATGGTGGCGGGTACCAGCCACCTGTACACGCTGTTGCCGATCATCGAGGCGGCTGACGTGACCGGGCATGATCCGGCCCAGGTGGCCAAGGCGTTCTTCGCTGTGGGCAGTGCCTTCGACCTGACCTGGTACCTGCAGGAGGTCAGCAACCTGACGGTGGAGAACAACTGGCAGGCACTGGCCCGCGAGTCGTTCCGCGACGACATCGACCTGCAGCAGCGCGCGATCACCATTTCCGTGCTGCAGATGGCGGATGCGCCGCAGGACATGGATGCCCGCGTGGCGCTGTGGGCCGAGCAGCACCGGGTGATGGTCGAGCGCTGGCGCGCCATGCTAGACGACTTGCGCAACGCACCGGGTACTGACTATGCGATGTACGCGGTGGCCAACCGCGAGCTGGTCGACTTGGCGATGAGTGGGCAGGCGACGGTGGTGCCGTCCTGATCATCAAGCTGAAATGAGAAAGCCCCGGCAGTGATGCCGGGGCTTTTTTATGAGGCTTGGCGGGAGTTTTGTGGTGGTACGCAAATCGAGCGCCGCCCACGCGACGCATCGCGAGCAGGGCTCGCCCCTCGTTTTTTCCGGCCAGTAACGCCTGCCCCAGACGCACGCAAATCCCGTAGGAGCGAGCCTCGCTCGCGATGCGCCGCGCGGGCGGCGCCCGATCTTACAGGGAAAAAATCGCCTAAGACTAACCCCTTGCAGCCCACCCTCTGGCTACTTGAACCGCCGCTCCACCCCTTTCTCCACCAGGATCTTCGCCGAAATCTCCTCCACCGAAAAATGCGTGGAGTTGATGTTGGGAATGTTCTCGCGCCGGAACAGGTTTTCCACCTCTCTCACTTCGAACTCGCACTGGGCAAAGCTCGAATAGCGGCTGTTGGGCTTGCGCTCGTGGCGGATGGCAGTCAGGCGGTCGGGGTCGATGGTCAGCCCGAACAGCTTGTGCTGGTGCTTTTTCAGCACCGCGGGCAGCTGCAGGCGCTCCATGTCGTCCTCGGTCAGCGGATAGTTGGCGGCGCGGATACCGAATTGCATGGCCATGTACAGGCAGGTGGGCGTCTTGCCGCACCGCGATACGCCCACCAGGATCAAGTCGGCCTTGTCGTAGTAGTGGGTACGGGCGCCGTCGTCGTTGTCCAAAGCGAAATTGACCGCTTCGATGCGCTCCATGTAGTTGGAGTTGCCACCGATTGAGTGGGATTTACCGACGGAATACGACGAATGGGCAGTCAATTCCTGCTCGAGCGGGGATAAAAACGTCGAAAAGATGTCGATCATGAAGCCATTCGACGTGGCCAGGATCTCGCGGATGTCCTGGTTGACGATGGTGTCGAAGATGATCGGGCGCATGCCGTCCCGCTCCGCCGCGGCATTGATTTGCTGGACCATGGTCCGCGCTTTGTCAGGCGTATCGATGTACGGGCGAGTGAATTTGTTGAACGGAATGCTATCGAATTGAGCGAGCAGGCTTTGGCCCAGGGTCTCGGCGGTGATGCCGGTGCCATCGGAGATGAAGAACGCGGTTCTTTTCATTTGCATCCTGGGCCTTAAGCTGATGACGTTTCTTGGATATGATAAGTTCGGTTTGCCGAATGCGGCTGTCGGCATTCTCACTTATTTTCCAGGTACAGGCCACAAGCGTCCGGCCAAGTCAGAACAGGCAGGCGGGCGCCCTTGAGCTTTTCCAATACAGTTAGTGGAGAGATCACCTTGGTAGAGTACGTAGTTTCCCTCGATAAGCTCGGCGTCCATGATGTGGAGCATGTGGGGGGCAAGAACGCATCCCTGGGCGAGATGATCAGTAACCTCGCAGGTGCCGGCGTTTCGGTGCCGGGCGGCTTTGCCACTACGGCTCAGGCGTACCGCGATTTTCTCGAGCAGAGTGGCCTGAACGACCGCATCCATGCCGCGCTTGATGCGTTGGACGTGGACGACGTCAACGCCTTGGCCAAGACCGGCGCACAGATCCGCCAGTGGGTGATGGAGGCCGAGTTCCCGGCTCGCCTGGATTCGGAAATCCGAACTGCCTTCGCCGAAATGTCCAAGGGCAACGACAACATGGCCGTGGCCGTGCGTTCCTCGGCCACCGCCGAAGACTTGCCGGATGCCTCCTTCGCCGGCCAGCAGGAGACCTTCCTGAACATCCGTGGCGTCGACAACGTGATCCGCGCGGCAAAGGAAGTGTTCGCCTCGCTGTTCAATGACCGCGCCATCGCCTACCGCGTGCACCAAGGCTTCGACCATAAGCTGGTGGCCCTGTCCGCTGGCGTGCAGCGTATGGTCCGTTCGGAAACCGGCACCGCCGGTGTGATGTTCACCCTCGACACCGAGTCGGGCTTCCGCGACGTGGTGTTCATCACCGGCGCCTATGGCCTGGGTGAAACCGTGGTGCAAGGTGCGGTGAACCCGGACGAATTCTACGTCCACAAACAGACGCTGCAGGCTGGCCGCCCGGCGATCCTGCGCCGCAACCTGGGCAGCAAGGCGATCAAGATGGTCTATGGCGACGAAGCCAAGGCCGGACGGTCGGTCAAGACGGTCGAAGTCGACCGCGCCGATCGTGCGCGCTTCTGCCTGAGCGACGACGAAGTGAACGAGTTGGCCAAGCAGGCCATGATCATCGAGCAGCACTACCAGCGCCCGATGGACATCGAGTGGGCCAAGGACGGCGACGACGGCAAGCTGTACATCGTCCAGGCTCGCCCTGAGACCGTGAAGAGCCGCGCCAGCGCCAACGTCATGGAGCGTTACCTGCTCAAGGAAAAAGGCACCGTTCTGGTCGAAGGCCGCGCCATCGGCCAGCGCATCGGTGCCGGCAAGGTCCGCGTTATCAACGACGTGTCCGAAATGGACAAGGTGCAACCAGGCGACGTATTGGTCTCCGACATGACCGACCCGGACTGGGAACCGGTCATGAAGCGCGCGAGCGCCATCGTCACCAACCGTGGTGGCCGTACCTGCCACGCGGCGATCATCGCCCGTGAGCTGGGTATTCCGGCTGTGGTCGGTTGCGGCAATGCCACCCAGATCCTCAAGGATGGCCAGGGCGTCACCGTCTCCTGCGCGGAGGGCGACACCGGCTTCATCTTCGAAGGTGAACTGGGCTTTGACGTCAAGCAGAACTCGGTCGACGCCATGCCGGAGCTGCCGTTCAAGATCATGATGAACGTCGGTAACCCGGACCGCGCCTTCGACTTCGCCCAACTGCCCAACGAAGGTGTTGGCCTGGCGCGCCTGGAATTCATCATCAACCGCATGATCGGCGTGCACCCCAAGGCGTTGCTGAACTATGCCGGCCTGCCGCCAGAGCTGAAAGAGAGCGTCGACAAGCGCATCGCCGGCTACAACGATCCGGTCGGCTTCTACGTCGAGAAGCTGGTCGAGGGAATCAGCACCCTGGCTGCGGCCTTCTACCCGAAAAAGGTCATCGTGCGCCTGTCGGACTTCAAGTCCAACGAGTACGCCAACCTGATCGGCGGCAAGCTGTACGAGCCGGAAGAAGAAAACCCGATGCTGGGCTTCCGCGGTGCTTCGCGCTACATCAGCGAGTCGTTCCGTGACTGCTTCGAGCTCGAATGCCGTGCCCTCAAGCGCGTGCGCAACGAGATGGGCCTGACCAACGTCGAGATCATGGTGCCGTTCGTGCGTACCCTGGGCGAGGCCAGCCAGGTGGTCGACCTGCTCGCCGAAAACGGCCTGGCCCGTGGCGACAACGGCCTACGCGTGATCATGATGTGCGAGCTGCCGTCCAACGCGCTGCTGGCCGACGAGTTCCTCGAGTACTTCGACGGCTTCTCCATCGGCTCCAACGACCTGACCCAGCTCACACTGGGCCTGGACCGCGACTCGGGCATCATTGCCCACCTGTTCGATGAGCGTAACCCTGCGGTGAAGAAGCTGCTGGCCAACGCCATTGCCGCGTGCAACAAGGCTGGCAAGTACATCGGCATCTGCGGCCAAGGCCCGTCGGACCACCCGGACCTGGCAAAATGGCTGATGGAGCAGGGCATCGAAAGCGTGTCGCTGAACCCGGACTCGGTACTCGAGACCTGGTTCTTCCTGGCCGAAGGCCAGGGTGTGGCCTGATGCAGTGAATTGCGGGGGCGCGTCTGGCGCGTCCCCGCCTGGTTTCATCCAGGGCGAGTTCCAGCAATGGATCCCGCCCTTTTTTGTGCACCAAGCAACTTTATGCAAAGCAGCAGCAATCTTTTTCCCGTGGCCCTGCTCAGTGCCGAGCGCCGCGGTGACCTCAGCGAAGATGTATACCGGATCAAGGCTGGCAACAGCCCTGACCCGAGCGTCGAGCTGGCCGTGACCCGCCTGGGCCTGGCAGATCAGAATCGGGCCCAAGGCCTGCCGGTGATCCTGCTGCATGGCAGTTTCTCCAACCGGCGCTTTTGGTATTCGCCCAAGGGCATCGGCCTTGGGGCCTATCTGGCGCGAGCCGGTTTCGATGTGTGGATCCCGGAAATGCGCGGCCATGGGCTGTCGCCGCGCAACCTCAGGTGGAAGCACAACAGCGTCGCCGACTATGCCCGTCACGATCTGCCGTTGATTGCTGCGTTCGTGCGCGAGCAGTCGGGCCAGACGCCTCACTGGATCGGCCATTCGTTGGGCGGGACCACCCTGGTGGCGGCCCTGGGCGGCGGTTTTCTCGAGGCCGAACAGGCGGCCAGCGTGGCGCTGTTCGGTACCCAGGTCAGCCGTGTCTACTGGCCATTGAAGGTGCCGCCGCTGGCTTGGGGGGCGAAGCTGGTGCTCAAGCGCTGGGAACAGATATCCGGGCCGCGTTTCAAGCGTGGGCCGGAGGACGAGCCGATCGGCCTGGCGCTGGAGAGCATGCGCTGGCATGGTCTGTTCGGTCGCTTTGGCGATAAGCAGAGCGACTGGTGGGCGGCGTTGGCCGAGGTGGATGTGCCGCTGCTGGCAGTGGCCGGTGCAGGGGACTTCCAGGACCCGGTATGGGCGTGTCGCAAGCTGTTCGACCAGTTTGGCGGCGAGCGCAAGCAGTTCCTGCGCCTGGGGCGCGAGGAAGGCTTCGATGCCTTCGGGCATGTCGACATGCTGGTGAGCAAGGCAGCGCAGGCCCAGGTGTGGCCTCTGGTGGAGCGCTGGTTGCGAGAGCCGCTGCTGCCGGTGCATGAGTCCACAGTGGTGGCGCAGGCTGTGCCCGCCGGTTGAGGCGTCAGGGCTATCCTCGCCGTCAAACCCGGGGTGGGGCAGTCCATGGGCGCGCCGGCCTGCCGGCGATAAGGCCCGCGCAGACGAAATTCACCTGACTGATCGGTCCCGGATGACTGCGACTGCCTCCCCGGTGTAGCCTTGCGTGATCTACCGCTTTCGTTGTGACTGACAGGAGCTTCCCATGCAGCATTACGTAACGCCCGACCTGTGCGACGCCTACCCGGACCTGGTCCAGGTGCTGGAACCCATGTTCAGCAACTTCGGTGGCCGCGATTCCTTCGGCGGCCAGATCGTCACCATCAAGTGCTTCGAAGACAACTCGCTGGTCAAGGAGCAGGTCGAGCTCGATGGCAAGGGCAAGGTGCTGGTGGTCGATGGCGGCGGTTCGCTGCGCCGTGCACTGCTCGGTGACATGCTGGCCGAGAAAGCCGCCAAGAACGGTTGGGAGGGCCTGGTGATCTATGGCTGCGTGCGAGACGTGGACGTGCTGATCCAGACCGATGTCGGCGTGCAAGCCTTGGCCAGCCACCCGATGAAGACCGACAAGCGTGGCATTGGCGATCTCAACGTGCCGGTGACTTTCGCCGGGGTGACCTTCCGCCCAGGTGAATACGTGTACGCCGACAACAACGGCGTGATCGTTTCGCCAAGCCCGCTGAAAATGCCGGAGTGATGCGCCGCGCGCGCTGATGGAGTGTCGATGTTAGAGGAAGACAACGCGCAGTGGGGGCTGGTGCATGCCCTGGTGCTCGATGGCAAAGGCGGCGCGCGCTCGATCGCCCGTACCGAACTGGACGGGCTGCAGTTGCAGGCGCAGGAAAGCCTCTGGCTGCACTGGGACCGAAGCCATCCGCAGACACGTACCTGGCTGTTGCACGACAGTGGCCTGAGCGAGTTCGCCTGCGACCTGTTGCTGGAAGAGAACACCCGTCCGCGGTTGTTGCCGCTGGCCAGCGAGCAGTTGCTGCTGTTCCTGCGTGGGGTCAACCTCAACCCGGGTGCAGAACCCGAAGACATGGTTTCCGTGCGCATCTTCGCCGAAGCGCAGCGGGTGATTTCCCTGCGCTTGCGGCCTTTGCGCGCCAGCGACGAGATTCTCCAGCACCTGGCCGAGGGCAGGGGGCCCAAGTCGGCGTCCGAACTGTTGCTGTTGATGGGAGAGCTGTTGACGGAAAAGGTTCAGGGACTGGTCAGCGACCTTTCCGAGTGGGTCGACAACGAAGAAGAAAAGGTCGAGTCCGACGAACGGTACTCGCCCGAACAGGCCAGCCTGCAGCAAATCCGCCGTCGCGCCGCCGCCCTGCGCCGTTTTCTCGCCCCGCAGCGAGACATCTACGCGCAGTTGTCGCGCAGCAAGTGGAGTTGGTTCGCCGACGCCGACGCCGATTACTGGAACGAGTTGAACAACAGCTTGATCCGCTACCTGGAAGAGCTCGAACTGACCCGCGAACGTGCCGCGTTGGTACTCGAAAGCGAGGACAGACGCCGCAGTGAGCGGATGAACCGGACCATGTACCGGTTCGGCATCATCACCTGCATCTTTCTGCCGATGAGCTTCATCACTGGGTTGCTCGGTATCAACGTGGGCGGTATTCCGGGGGCGGAAAACCCCTACGGCTTCCTGTTTGCCTGCATCGTCGTGCTCGGGTTGGCGGTGGGGCAGTGGTGGCTGTTCCGGCGGTTGCGGTGGGTCTAGTCGTGCACGGGGCGTATCGCACCTACAGCGAGGCGCCGGCGATCCGGCCGCTGCGCACTCATTTTGAAATACCCACAGCGCCAGTCAGTGTGACCCATCGTCCTGCGCCCTCGTCTCTGACTGACACTGCGTGAGGTGCCTATGCACGATCCGTTCGAAGAATCCCTGCGTGACCTGCTCAAGGCGTCGCCGTCCGGTAAGGACCGTGACGATGCCGCGTGCCTGGGTCGCGTCCTGAAGACCGCCAACCGTCAGGTGGGCGCGGGTGATCTGTTCAGCCTCCTGGGCCGCTGGAGCCAGGCGTTGATGATTGCCGTGAACAATGGCTCGGCGCATGTCGCGCCTGTTCGTAGAAACTCTACCCGCAACGCTGCCGGTGGCAGCAAAGCAGATAAGGCCGATTGAATATGGAACTCGATCTCTGGACCCAGAGCCTGGTCACTGCGATGACCGCCCTTTGGACCAAGGTGGCGAACTTCATCCCGAACCTGTTCGGTGCCCTGGTCGTCGTGCTGCTTGGTTTTGTCGTGGCCAAGCTGCTCGATACATTGCTGTCCAAGCTACTGGCCAAGTTCGGCCTGGACCGTCTGATGGCCGGTACCGGCCTGACCAAGATGCTCAGTCGCACCGGTATCCAGGTGCCGATCTCGACCCTGATCGGCAAAATCGTGTACTGGTTCGTGCTGTTGATTTTCCTGGTGTCCGCCGCCGAATCCCTGGGGCTCGAGCGGGTTTCGGCTACCCTCGACATGCTCGCGCTGTACCTGCCCAAGGTGTTTGGCGCGGCGCTGGTGCTGCTGGCGGGTGTGCTGCTGGCGCAAGTAGCCAATGGCCTGGTGCGCGGTGCCGCGGAAGGCATCGGCCTGGAATATTCCGCAGGGCTTGGGCGTATCACCCAAGGCCTGGTGATCATCATCAGCATCTCGGTGGCCATCAGTCAGCTGGAGGTGAAAACCGACCTGCTCAACCACGTGATCGTCATCGGGCTGATTACCGTTGGTCTGGCAATCGCGTTGGCGATGGGCCTCGGCAGCCGCGAGATCGCCGGGCAGATTCTGGCCGGGATCTACGTGCGCGAACTCTATCAGGTCGGCCAGCATGTGCGGATTGGAGAGGTCGAAGGGCAGATCGAGGAAATCGGTACGGTCAAGACGACGGTGCTGACCGATGATGGCGAATTGGTGTCGATGTCTAACCGTGAACTACTTGAGCAGCGTGTCAATAGCCGCTAACCGCACAAAAGCTGTTAATGTATGCCGCCGCGAAAATCGGCCCATGGGGCTAAGCGGCGACATTGACCTGACTGTCGGCCAGATCCGTTTTGAATAAAGTTCATTCGCCGCCCATGCGTTATGACCCCCGCGAGCTCACGGACGAGGAGTTGGTGGCGCGTTCGCATGAGGAGCTGTATCACGTAACTCGCGCCTATGAGGAACTCATGCGGCGCTACCAACGGACCCTGTTCAACGTCTGTGCGCGTTACTTGGGGAACGATCGGGATGCCGACGATGTCTGTCAGGAGGTGATGCTGAAGGTGCTGTACGGTTTGAAGAACTTCGAGGGCAAATCCAAGTTCAAGACCTGGCTCTACAGCATTACCTACAACGAGTGCATCACCCAGTACCGCAAGGAGCGCCGCAAGCGTCGGTTGATGGATGCCTTGAGCCTGGACCCTGTTGAAGAGGCGTCCGAAGACAAGGCGCCGAAACCGGAAGAAAAGGGCGGGCTGGACAAGTGGCTCGTGCATGTGAACCCGATCGACCGGGAGATCCTGGTGCTGCGATTTGTCGCAGAACTGGAGTTTCAGGAGATCGCCGATATCATGCACATGGGCTTGAGCGCAACAAAAATGCGGTACAAGCGCGCGCTAGACAAGCTTCGGGAGAAATTTGCCGGGTTGAGTGAAACTTAGCCGTGTACAAATGTCTCTAACGAATCGGCAAGTTCTGCTAGACTTGCCGTCGAGTTGTCCCCCGGATGTTGGTGGGACTGCTTAACTATCATCAGATGGGGATTTAACGGATGAAATTGAAAAACACCTTGGGCTTGGCCATTGGCTCGCTCGTAGCTGCTACTTCGTTCGGTGCTCTGGCCCAAGGCCAAGGCGCTGTCGAAATCGAAGGCAACGTCACCAAGCAGTACTACGACAGCGAGCGTAACTTCAAGAACGACGGCACCAATCCTGGTGTTCGCCTGGGTTACTTCCTGACCGACGACGTCTCCCTGGATCTGGGTTACAACGAGACTCACAACGCTCGTGGCGAAGTCTTCAACAAGGACATCAAGGGTTCCAAGACCAAGCTCGACGCTACCTACCACTTCGGTACCGTAGGCGATGCTCTGCGTCCGTACGTCTCTGCCGGTTTCGCTCACGAGAGCCTGGGTCAGGCTACCCGTAGCGGCCGTGACCACTCCACCTTCGCCAACGTTGGCGCTGGCGCCAAGTGGTACATCACCGACATGTTCTTCGCCCGTGCTGGCGTTGAAGCCATGTACAACATCGACAACGGCAACACCGAGTGGGGTCCGACCGTTGGTCTGGGTCTGAACTTCGGTGGTAGCGGTGGCAAGGTTGCCGCAGCGCCTGCTCCAGTTGCCGAAGTCTGCTCCGACAGCGACAACGACGGTGTTTGCGACAACGTCGACAAGTGCCCTGACACCCCGGCCAACGTTACCGTTGACGCCGACGGCTGCCCGGCTGTTGCCGAAGTCGTTCGCGTTGAGCTGGACGTCAAGTTCGACTTCGACAAGTCGGTCGTCAAGCCAAACAGCTACGGCGACATCAAGAACCTGGCTGACTTCATGAAGCAGTACCCACAGACCACCACCGTGGTTGAAGGTCACACTGACTCCGTGGGCCCAGACGCTTACAACCAGAAGCTGTCCGAGCGTCGCGCCAACGCTGTCAAGCAGGTCCTGACCCAGCAGTACGGCGTAGAATCCAGCCGTGTTGACTCGGTTGGCTACGGCGAAACCCGTCCGGTTGCCGACAACGCCACCGAAGAAGGCCGCGCTATCAACCGTCGCGTTGAAGCTCAGGTAGAAGCCCAGGCCAAGTAATTGGTTTGACGTTTCATGAAAAACCCGGCCTCGGCCGGGTTTTTCTTTGCCTGCAATTTCAGTTGCCTCACCGTCGGCACTCGGCACATCAGCCGGCCATGACCCGCAGCGCGCGCGCCACCTGCTCGCCAACGACCTCGCCTATCACCAGGATTGCCGGGCTGCTTAACCCGAACCCTTGTGCGTCCTCCACCATTCTCAGCAGATCGCTGCGACACTCCCGTTGCGTTGGCAGCGAGGCATTCTCGATCATCGCCACTGGCATTGTCGGTGTCATGCCGCCATCTAGCAGCCCGCGGCGGATCTGTGCAAGCCGAGCCACGCCCATGTACACCACCAGTGTCGTTCCGCCCTGTGCCAGTGCTGCCCAATTCAGCTCGCTGTCATCCTGGGTATGGGCGGTTACCAGCGTCACTCCTCGGCTCACGCCACGCGAGGTGAGGGATATGCCGCACTGCGTCGCCCCAGCAAGCCCCGCCGTGATGCCGTTGACTACCTCCACGTCGATGCCGTGCCCCTGCAACCACAAGGCTTCTTCGCCACCTCGGCCGAAAATGCAAGGGTCGCCACCCTTGAGTCGTACCACGCAACGACCCTGGCGAGCGTGGCGCAGCATCAGGCGCTGGATGAATGCCTGGGGCGTGGAGCGGCAGCCTCCGCGCTTGCCAACGGCAATGACGCGGGCCTGTGGGCAATACTCCAGTACTGCCGGGTTGACCAGGTCGTCGATCATCACCACCTCGGCCTGGCGCAGTGCGCGTACGGCTTTGAGCGTAAGCAGTTCGGGGTCTCCAGGGCCAGCGCCGACCAGCCAGACTTTCGCATTCATCGGGTGTTCCTCATCGGTAATGGGTTCAGCCCTTGAGCAGGGCGAGCAGCAAGATCAGGTTCAATAGCAAGGACAGTAGCGCCAAGGTTCGCCAGAGCTTGAGGGGTTCCCGCTCCAGGAGCGGTCGATTGCGGCTCGGCAGTTCCTGACGGTCGCCGCGCTCAAGCAGCAGAAGCCACTGTTCGGCGGTCTCGAAGCGTTGTTTCGGATCGGCCGCTACTGCTTGTTGCAGGTTGTGTTGCAGCCATTCCGGCAGATCGGGCCGATATCGCGATGCGTTGATCGCAGTGCCGAAGCGCGGGCGTTGAAAGGCCTCCACTTCACCGTAGGGGTAATGCCCGGTCAGCAACCGATACAGCGTCACACCGACGGCGTAGAGGTCTTGCTGCGGGCTGGGAGGGTGGCCGTCGAACGCTTCGGGTGCGATGAACGAGGGCGTGCCCGGCAAGTCATGGTCTGGTGCTTCGCAGAGGCCCGGGCAGTAGGCCAGGCCGAAGTCCAGAAGACGCAGCTGGCCGTCTTCTCCCAACAGCAGGTTTTCCGGTTTTATATCGCGGTGCAGCAGGTTGCGCCGATGCAGCACGCCGACCGCCTGCAGCAGTTGGCGCGCAACTTCGAGCCACTGCGAGAGCGGCAGGGGGCCTTGTGTTTGCAGCATGCTAGCCAGGCTTTGGCCGCGGTGCTCGCGCATGACGTAGTAAAGGTGCTGGCGCTGGCTGGCCGCATGCACTTCGGGAAAGTGACGCCCGGCGACGCGGCGCAGGAACCATTCCTCCGTGAGCAACCCTTGCGCGGCACCTGGCTCCTGCTCGCGTGCCGCGGGCAAGGTCTTCAGTAGCCACGCCTGGCCCTGGCTATCGCGCACCCGATAGAGCAGGGACTGGCGGCTGTGCGCCAGCAAGGTCTCGACCTGCCAGCCGTCGAGCGACTGGCCTTCGCGCAAGGGGCCAGGCACTGGCCATTGCTGCAACTGGGCCAGGGTGTCACCCAGGTTACCTGCGCCCAGTTGTTCGACGCGCACCAGCAAAGCGCTGGCGTTGTCCTGGCTGCCATTGTGGTGTGCGCTGGCAACCAAGGTTTCGGCGGCCAGCTGCAGGTCGGGTTGCTCGCGCAGCACCGCCAGAATGTGCTGGTCGCCCAGGCTGGCCCAGACACCGTCGCTCAGCAGCAGGAAGCACTCGCCCGCCTGTAACTCGCCTTCCAGGTAATCGACCAGCAGGTGCTGGTCCAGGCCCAGTGCGCGCTTGAGCACATGCTGCATGCCGGGTTGGTCCCAGACGTGGTCTTCGGTCAGGCATTGCAACTGGCCGTTGTACCAACGGTAGGCGCGGCAATCGCCTACGTGGGCAAGGGTGAAACGGCGTCCGCGCAGCACCAGCGCGCTCAGGGTGGTCAACAAGGGCTGACCGCGGCCTTGGGCGCGCAGCCAGCGATTCTGTGCCAGCAGCAGACGGTCCAGGGCCTGGGCCACGCCCCAGGTAGCGGGCGTGGCGTAGTAGTCCATCGCCAGCGCCTGCAAACTGGCCCTGGCCGCAAGGCCGCCGTCGGCGCATTGGCTGACACCGTCCGCCAGGGCGAACAGAAAACCCTTGCTGGCGGCCAGTTCCGGGGCCGGGGTTACCAGGCGCAGGGCGTCCTGGTTCTCTTCTCGTGGCCCGGTGGCGCTGGCTTGGGCGAAACGCAGTTGCAGGCTCATCGGGGGCTCAGACCCGCGCCGCAGTCATTGCGGCAGAACCCCAGGTGGTGCGCCAGCGGCGTTTCACGCCGTGCAGGCCGAACCAGGCCAGCAGGCCCAGACTGGCGAACAGCCACAAGCCAAGCTGGTAGTCGCCGGTGTGCTGCTTGATGGTGCCCAACCCGGCAGCGAGCAGGAAGCCGCCGATGCCGCCCGCCATGCCAATCAGCCCGGTCATGACACCGATCTCCTGGCGGAAGCGTTGTGGCACGAGTTGGAAAACCGCACCGTTGCCGGCCCCAAGGCCAAGCATGGCGCTGACGAACAGGGCCAGGGCGGCAGCTGAGCTTGGCAGGTTGAAGCCGACCGCGGCGATGCAGATGGCTGCCACGCTGTACATCGCCAGCAGCGTACGAATACCGCCGAAACGGTCGGCGAAGGCTCCGCCCAGCGGGCGCATCAGGCTGCCGGCGAACACGCAGGCGGCGGTGTAGTAGCCTGCGGTGACCGGGCTCAGGCCATACTGGTCGCTGAAGTAGCCAGGCAGGGTGCTGGCCAGGCCGATGAAGCCGCCGAAGGTGACGCTGTAGAAGAACATGAACCACCAGCTGTCGCGATCACCCAGAGCCTTGAGGTAATCGGCCATGGCTTTGGGCTTTGGCCGTTCTGGTGCGTTGCGGGCCAGGAGGGCGAACAGCACCAGTGTCAGTGCCAGCGGAATCAGGGCGAAACCGAACACGTTGTTCCAGCCGAAACCTGCTGCCAGTGCCGGTGCCAGCAGCGCGGCGAACACGGTGCCGGAGTTGCCGGCGCCGGCAATGCCCATGGCTTTGCCTTGGTGCTGGGGTGGATACCATTGCGAGGCCAGGGGCAGCGAGACGGCGAACGAAGCACCGGCAAAGCCCAGGAAAACGCCCAGCAGCAGGGCCTGTTCGTAGCTGCGCACGCCAAGGAACCACGCTCCGGCCAGGGCGGCGATGACCACCACCTGGCCGATCAGGCCAGCGGTCTTGGGCGAAAGGCGGTCGACCAACATGCCCATGGCGAAGCGCAATACCGCCCCAGCCAGAATCGGTGTGGCCACCATCAGGCCTCGTTGCTGGGCGCTCAGTTGCAGGTCGGTGGCAATTTGCACGGCCAGTGGGCCTAGCAGGTACCAAACCATGAAGCTCAGGTCGAAGTACAGGAATGCAGCGAACAGGGTGGGCACGTGCCCGGATTTCCAGAAGCTGGTACTCATTTGAACACCTCACTCGGCAAAGCAACGGAAATGAAAAAGACGCCGCTACCCGTTCCACTGGTCTGTGGAGGGGAGGCGACGTCTTTGTCGGGATTTGTGGGCAACCGCCGTTGGCTACCGGTAGGAATTCTTCAGCAAGAGGCGGGCCAAGTCTGGACGTGGGTTGGTCGCGATGAGGCCGGGGCCAGCAGCGCAGTGCCTTGCCCCAGGCGCCTGACTAACCAAGCATCTCGTGCATGGCAATGATCTGCTCGGCCACCTGGATCAGCTTCTGTTGGCGGCTCATGGCCTGGCGGCGCATCAGCGTGTAGGCCTGTTCCTCGTTGCAGTCCTTCATCTTCATCAGCAGGCCCTTAGCCTGTTCGATGCGCTTGCGTTCGGCCAGCTGCTGGTCACGCGCCAGCAACTGGGCCTTGAGCGCCTGGTCGCTTTCGAAACGGGCCATGGCGACATCTAGAATGGGCTGGAGCCGCGCGGCATGGATGCCTTCGACGATGTAGGCGCTGACCCCGGCCTTGATCGCCTGGCGCATGACGCCGGGGTCATGTTCGTCGGTGAACAGCACGATTGGCCGTGGTTGATCGCGGCTGACCAGCACCACCTGCTCCATGACATCGCGGTCCGGGGAGTCGGTGTCGATCAACACCACGTCCGGGTGCACCGTTTCGACGCAGGCGGGCAGGTCGATGGTCAGCCCTGGGGCTTCGATCACCTCGAAGCCGGCCTCGCTCAGCGCGGCCTTGAGGCGGCCGACTTTTTTTTGCGTGTCGTCGATCAGCAGGATGCGTAGCATGTTCGTCACCCTCACAGACCGATACGTGCGCCGCGGGCATCGCCCAGGGCGTGCAGGCGGAAGCTGCGGGCGTAGGCGTGGGGGTCGCTACCGTCCCAGCGGATTCCGTCGATCAGCAGGCTGCTGCGCATGGCGGGTGCATCGCAGGGCACGCCTATGGCATTCGCGGCGTCCCGATACACGTCTAGTTGCTGCACCTGGCGGGCCACGGCAAGGTAGTCGGGGTCTTCGCGCAGCAGGCCCCAGCGGCGGAACTGGGTCATGAACCACATGCCGTCGGACAGGTAGGGCAAGTTGGCCCGTCCCTCGTCGAACAGGCGCAGGGCGTGTCGGTCCTGCCAGTGGTTGCCAAGGCCATCCTGGTAGTCGCCAAGCAAGCGCGGCTCGATGCGTTCCAGGGGCGTGTCCAGGTACGCGCTGCCGCTGAGCAGTTGCGCGGTGCCATGGCGGTTCTCCTGGCTCTGCTCGATGAAGCGGCTAGCGGCCAACACCGCCTTGACCAGCGCGCGGGCACTGTTGGGGTACTGTTCGACGAAGGCGCGTGCGCAGCCCAGGACTTTCTCGGGGTGGTCCGGCCAGATCGACTGGCTGGTTGCCAGGGTGAAGCCCTGGCCTTTGGCCACGGCGTCGGCCGACCAGGGCTCGCCGACGCAGAACCCGTCGATGCGACCGGCCTGAACGTGCGCGACCATTTGCGCAGGGGGCACCACCACGCTGTTCACGTCGTCCAGCGGATGAATACCCTGGCTTGCCAGCCAGTAGTACAGCCACATGGCATGGGTGCCGGTGGGGAAGGTCTGGGCGAAGGTCAGGCGCGCGCCTTGTTGGTGCACCAGGCGCGCCAATGCTTCAGGGTTGGTCACGCCCTTGCGTTGCAGGGCCGGGGAGAGATTGATGGCCTGGGCGTTCTGGTTCAAGCCCATGAGCACCGCCATGGCGCTGGCCGGTACGCCGCCGATCCCCAGGTGGACTGCGTATATCAGGCCGTACAGGCAATGCGCGGCATCCAGCTCGCCGCTGACCAGTTTGTCGCGCAGTCCTGCCCAGGAGCCCTGGCGCTTGAGGTTCAGGGTCAGGCCATGTTGTTGGGCGAAGCCCTGGGTGGCTGCGACCACTACCGATGCGCAGTCGGTCAGGGCCATGAAGCCGATGTTCAGGCTGGGCTTTTCCGGCGCGTCACTGCCGTTCACCCATGCCAAGGGCATTGCCGGGGGTACTGTGTTCACAAGATTCCTCGCCCGTACTGAATAGGCTGTGTCAGGCAATCGAAGCAACCGATGTGCCAAGGCCCTGTCATGCCGGGCGCGCGCTGGCTATAATCGCCACCTCACTCACCGCGAGTCTTGCCCGCCCATGTATACCCTGGCCCGCCAGCTGCTGTTCAAGCTTTCCCCGGAAACCTCCCACGACTTGTCCCTGGACCTGATTGGCGCCGGTGGCCGCCTCGGTCTCAACGGCCTGCTGTGCAAGCAGCCAGCGGCGTTGCCGGTGACCGTCATGGGCTTGAACTTCGCCAACCCGGTGGGCCTGGCCGCCGGCCTGGACAAGAACGGCGCAGCCATCGACGGCTTTGCCCAGTTGGGTTTCGGCTTCGTCGAGATCGGCACCGTGACTCCGCGTCCGCAGCCAGGCAATCCCAAGCCGCGGCTGTTCCGTCTGCCGGAGGCGACGGCGATCATCAACCGCATGGGCTTCAACAACCTGGGGGTCGACCACTTGCTCGAGCGCGTGCGTGCTTCGCGTTACGACGGTGTGCTGGGCATCAACATCGGCAAGAACTTCGATACCCCGGTCGAGCGTGCGGTCGACGACTACCTGATCTGCCTGGAAAAGGTCTACCGCGAGGCCAGCTACATCACGGTCAACGTCAGCTCGCCGAACACCCCCGGCCTGCGCAGCCTGCAGTTCGGCGACTCGCTCAAGCAGTTGCTCGGTACCTTGGCCGAGCGTCGCGAGAAACTCGCGGTCGAGCATGGCAAGCGTGTACCGCTGGCCATCAAGATCGCGCCGGACATGAGCGACGAGGAAACCGCCCAGGTGGCTGGCGCGTTGGTCGAATCGGGTATGGACGCGGTCATCGCCACCAACACCACCCTGGGTCGTGAAGGCGTCGAGGGGTTGCCGTACGGTGGTGAAGCCGGTGGTCTGTCGGGGGCGCCAGTGCTGCAAAAGAGCACTCATACGGTGAAGGTGTTGGCAGGGGAGCTGGCCGGCAAGTTGCCGATCATCGCGGCGGGCGGTATTACCGAAGGCCGTCACGCTGCCGAAAAAATCGCCGCGGGCGCAAGCCTGGTGCAAATTTACTCGGGGTTCATCTACAAAGGCCCTGCGCTGATCCGTGAGGCTGTCGACGCCATCGCTGCCATGCCCCGTACATAAAACGCGCGGGCATAAAAAAGGGCCCCTTGAAAGGGGCCCCTGGGCCTTAGCCCGCCGCCCGGATAGGGCGCGCATGGTAAATCGAATTCAGTGTCCTCGTTCAGCCAACGGCGTGATTTTCGTTGAGTCTATGGATGCCAGCGGTGCCAGTCATTCCGTCCCAGTTATCACCGCGACCTTCACGCCAGCCGTTGATCCAGGCTTGGCGAACAGAAGGAAGATTGAAGGGGCAAAGTTCGCGGGATTTGCCGGTGACCCCGTATTGGTAGCCACGTGAATATGCTCTTTCCAACGGATCACGCTTAAGTCTTCTCATAGGGTGTTGCCCTCACTTGTTGACTGTAATGTCCCGTCGGCCTCTCCGAGGCCGGGCAGAGTCTTTCTGCCGGTTTGCGCTCGCTGCCGGCGTGGCGAGCTGAAGATGCCGCCTCGTTGCGAAGCGGCCTGAGACCAGTTCTAACGAAAGCAGGTCACGGTGTGAATGACCGATTTGTCATAAGGACGTAACCTTTCCGAGGGTGAGGGGATAAGTAAATAAATGCGACTCAACCTTATTTGGCTTTGAGGCCGCTATGATCGGTGTTTGCCGATCGTTGACGTCATTTCGCCAGCGCTGCCGCGGGGTGACAGAAATATTCAGTAATGCGACGAAGGGTCACATTTGACTCCCAGGCGCTGGCATTTTTTGTACTGCTTGATGATCTAAGCTGTCCTCGTCACTGGCGAGCGGCCGATCAATCAGGCGGCCCGGCCTGTACCCGCGCATGTAGCGCAAGGGGCGGCCACCCGGACACCTGTTGGAAAGGGGTTCGGGCAAACATCGGCGGGGCGATGCGTCGCACCGTCACCTATTTAGCCCAAGGCTTTGGAATCCACATGTCGGACCGTTTCGAACTTTATCTCACCTGCCCCAAAGGCCTGGAAGGCCTGCTCGCCGATGAGGCCCGCGGCCTCGGCCTCGAAGAGGTGCGCGAGCATACCTCGGCCATTCGCGGCGTCGCCGACATGGAAACCGCCTACCGCCTGTGCATCTGGTCGCGCCTGGCCAACCGCGTGCTGCTGGTGCTCAAGCGCTTCGCCATGAAGAATGCCGACGACCTCTACGATGGCGTGCACGCCGTGGATTGGGCTGACCATCTGGCCGCAGACGGCACTTTGGCGGTCGAGTTCAGCGGCCATGGCTCGGGTATCGACAATACCCACTTCGGTGCGCTCAAGGTCAAGGATGCCATCGTTGACAAACTGCGCAACCGTGAAGGCCTGCGCCCTTCGGTCGAAAAGGTCGACCCTGATGTGCGTGTGCACCTGCGCCTGGACCGCGGCGAAGCGATCCTTTCGCTCGATCTGTCCGGCCACAGCCTCCATCAGCGTGGCTACCGCTTGCAGCAGGGCGCTGCGCCGCTGAAGGAGAACCTGGCGGCGGCCGTGCTGATCCGTGCCGGTTGGCCACGCATTGCCGCCGAAGGCGGCGCCCTGGCCGACCCGATGTGTGGTGTGGGCACCTTCCTGGTGGAAGCGGCCATGATCGCTGCCGATATCGCTCCCAACCTCAAGCGTGAACGCTGGGGTTTCAGCAACTGGCTTGGCCATGTGCCGGCGTTGTGGCGCAAGGTGCAAGAACAGGCGCAGGCCCGCGCCGAGGCGGGTTTGGCCAAGCCCCCACTGTGGATTCGCGGCTACGAAGCCGATCCTCGGTTGATCCAGCCGGGTCGCAACAACGTCGAACGTGCCGGCCTGGGCGACTGGGTAAAGATCTACCAGGGCGAAGTCGCCAGCTTCGAGCCGCGCCCCGACCAGAACCAGAAGGGCCTGGTCATCAGCAACCCGCCCTACGGTGAGCGCCTGGGTGACGAAGCCAGTTTGTTGTACCTCTACCAGAACCTCGGCGAGCGCCTGCGCCAGGCCTGCATGGGCTGGGAAGCGGCGGTATTCACCGGCGCACCTGAGTTGGGCAAGCGCATGGGCATTCGCAGCCACAAGCAGTACGCGTTCTGGAACGGAGCGTTGCCGTGCAAGCTGCTGCTGTTCAAGGTGCAGCCTGACCAGTTCGTCACCGGTGAGCGCCGCGAAGGCCCGGTCGATGGCGCTGAAGGTGGTCGCCAGGCTCCGGTGGCCAGTGAGCCTGCGCGGCTGTCGGAAGGCGCGCAGATGTTCGCTAATCGTCTGCAGAAAAACCTGAAGCAGCTGGGCAAGTGGGCGCGTCGCGAGCAGGTGGAATGCTACCGTCTGTACGATGCCGACATGCCTGAGTACGCCCTGGCCGTGGACCTCTACCAGAACTGGGTGCACGTTCAGGAATATGCGGCGCCGCGGTCGGTCGACCCGGAGAAGGCCCAGGCGCGCCTGCTCGATGCCTTGGCAGCCATCCCACAGGCGTTGGGTATCGATCCCCAGCGTGTGGTGCTCAAGCGTCGTGAGCGGCAAAGTGGCACTCGCCAATACGAGCGTCAGGCCACCGAGGGTCGCTTCCAGGAGGTCAACGAAGGTGGCGTCAAGCTGTTGGTCAACCTCACGGACTACCTGGACACTGGCCTGTTCCTCGACCATCGCCCGATGCGCATGCGCATCCAGCGCGAGGCGGCCGGCAAGCGCTTCCTCAACCTGTTCTGCTACACCGCCACGGCGACCGTGCATGCGGCCAAGGGCGGTGCGCGCAGCACCACCAGCGTCGACCTGTCGAAAACCTACCTCGACTGGGCGCGCCGCAACCTGTCGCTCAATGGCTTCTCCGAACGTAACCGCCTGGAACAAGGCGATGTGATGGCGTGGTTGGAGGGCAATCGTGACAGCTACGACCTCATCTTCATCGACCCGCCGACCTTCTCCAACTCCAAGCGGATGGAAGGGGTGTTCGACGTTCAACGTGACCACGTGCAGTTGCTTGACCTTGCCATGGCCCGTCTGGCACCGGGTGGCGTGTTGTACTTCTCCAACAACTTCCGCAAGTTCCAGCTCGATGAACACCTGGCCACGCGCTATGGGGTGGAGGAGATCACCGCGCAGACACTGGACCCGGATTTTGCCCGTAACAATCGCATTCACCGCGCCTGGCGCCTGCAATTGCGCTGATACGACGAGGAACGTTGCGCGGCTGATGGCCAATAGCTATAAATGAGCGCAGGGCTGGAAAATTCGCAGGACGCTGACGTGACGAGATTGCTTTATGTCCAAGGGTGGCGTGCATGCGAGGATCCTCGCCCTGTGCAGGGAGGTTGTGCCTGCCTGGGCCGTGGCGTTGGTGGCATTGGTGGCAGGCGGCCTGTTGTCGGCCGCCTTGGCGTTGGCCGCGCAGACATTCTATAAACAACAACTGCGCCAGCGTTTCGACCTGCTGGCCAGTGAGCGTTACAGTCGAATTGCCGAGCGTTTCGAAGACCAGCAGCAGCGCCTGGACGGCCTGCGGCGTTTTTTCAGCTTCTCCAGCGAAATAACCCCCCGCGAATTCGATGGCTATGCCCGGCCATTGCTGCTGCGCACGCAAGTCTACTCCTGGGCTCCGCGCGTGGAGGCGGCGCAGCGTGCCGAGTTCGAGCGCCGTGCCAGCGCCTGGCTCGGGCAGCCCTACCAGATCCGTGAACGGGATGCCCAAGGCAATTGGCATCCCGCGCCGCCACGCGATTACTACTTTCCGGTGCTCTATACCCAGGCAGCCAACATGGACGGTCAACCCTATGGGCCGGACCTGCGCAGCCAGCCTGAGCGCGAGGCGACGCTGGCGCGTGCCGTGGTGCCGGGCAGCATGGCGGTATCGTCACCGCTGAACATGATCAATGTCGCGCCGGACTATACCCGGGGGTTGCTGATGGTGGCACCGGTGTTCTCCGATAACGCAGCCGACGGACCTCCGTCCGGTTACGTGATGGCGTTGTTGAGCATGCGCCAGTTGATCACCGAAGGTCTTCCGGCGGTAGCCAACGACAATCTGGTGGTCCGGATCGTCGACCCCACTGGCACCGGTGGCCAGGAAGTGCTGTTCGACTCGCAGAACCCGGTTGCGCCCCTGCCGCTGGGTAGCAGCCAGTTGCTGCACCTGGCCGATCACGACTACCAGATCGATATCCGCCCCAGCATGGCCTTCCTCAAGGCCAACCGCTCCTCGGCGGCGCTCGGGATCGGCCTGCTGGGTGGATTGCTGAGTGTGTTGCTCAGTGCCTTGCTGTACAGCTTGTTCAGTCAGCGGCAACGAGCATTGGCGCTGGTCGAGCAGCGCACCGCCGAACTGCGGGTGAGCGAGCAGACGCTGCGCGGTACCCACAACCAGTTACGCAGCATATTGGATGCGGCGACCCAGGTGGCGATCATCGCCACCAGTCTCAAGGGCGTGATCAGCACGTTCAATGCTGGCGCCGAAAGCATGCTAGGGTACTCGGCCAGCGAGGCGGTCGGCCATCTGCGGCTCGAGGATCTGGTTCTGCCCCAGGAGCTGCACCTGCGTGCCCACGCGCTGAGCGTGCGTTACGGGCGGGATATCGCGGGGGGGCAGGCCATGTTCGCCGAAACGGTGCAGGAGGCGGGTGGAGAACCTGGAGAGTGGACTTTGCGGCGCAAGGATGGCAGCCAGTTGGTGGCCAACATGCTGGTCACTGCGGTGCTTGACGAGCAGGGGCTGTGGGTCGGTTACCTGGCCATCTGCATCGATGTTACCGAAAGGCGGCGCGTGCACGAGGCGCTGGCACTGCGTGACAGGTTGCTGGAGAAGCTCAGTGCCGAAGTGCCAGGTGGGATTTATCAGTACCGCCTCGATGCCGATGGCCGTTCGTGCTTCCCGTATTCCAGTCAGGGGCTGTACGACATTTACGAAGTGGACCTTCAATTGCTGCGCGAAGATGCCTCCAAGGTGTTCGAGCGTATCCATCCCGATGACCTGGAGCGAGTGCGCCGCTCAGTGCTTTATTCGGCCGAGCATCTCACCCCGTGGCGTGAAGAGTATCGTGTCTGTTTGCCGCGCGCGGGGCTGCGCTGGGTGCGGGGCGAGGCGACGCCTGAAATAGGCGAGCAGGGGTGTACGCTGTGGCACGGCTATCTCACGGACATTTCCGACCTTAAGCGTGTGGAGGAGGAGCTCAGAACCTTGTCGGTGACCGATGCCCTCACCGGAATCCATAACCGGCGCTACTTCCAGGAACGGCTCAAGGTGGAGCTGGAGCGTGCCCAGCGCGATAACTTGGACCTGGCCGTGATCATGCTCGACATTGACCATTTCAAACGAATCAATGACCAGTTCGGCCATGCGGTGGGCGACCATGTGCTGCGCAGCCTGTGCCAGCGCATCGGCAACCGCTTGCGGCGTACCGATGTGTTTTGTCGTCTGGGTGGCGAGGAGTTCATGGTGCTGTGCCCGGGAAGCAACGCCGACCAGGCCTACCGTTTGGCGCTTGAACTGTGGCAGGGGGTACGCAATGTGCCGGTGGACGGTGTCGGCAGGGTGACTGCGAGTTTCGGGATTGCCGGATGGCGTTCAGGCGAGGCGGCCGATGCGTTGTTGTTGCGGGCGGATGCCGGGGTGTATGCGGCCAAACAGGCCGGGAGGGACCGGGTCGAGACGGAGCTGCCATGAGCGCCGCTGCTTGCTGCGGCGCCTTCTTGTAGGAGCGGGTTTACCCGCGAACACGGGCTAAGCCCGTGTCATCCACCGGGTTGCCTGATTCGTGGGTAAACCCGCTCTCACAGGCAAAGCGCGAGCGTCTAGGTGCTCCTGCACGGTCCATGCAGGAGCGCCGATGGTCACTGAGCGGTGGATGCCGTGCTGTTGGCGAGCTTGGGCTGGCGATACAGGTCCAGCAGAACCTGGTCCAGCACCTGCGAAGCACCCCATGGCTTTGGATCGTTGAGGATCGCCGCCACCGCCCAGGTATGGCCGTTGCTGTCGCGGCTGAAGCCGGCAATGGCACGTACGGTGTTCAGCGTACCGGTCTTGATGTGGGCCTCGCCGGTCATCGCCGTGCGTTTCAGGCGCTTGCGCATCGTGCCGTCCATACCCACCAGCGGCATCGAACTGATGAATTCGGCGGAGTAGGGGCTTTTCCAGGCGGCCTGAAGCAAGGCCGCCATCTCGCGGGTGCTCACGCGTTCGGCACGGGACAGACCAGAGCCGTTCTCCATGACCAGATGCGGCGCGGTGATGCCTTTTTTCGCCAGCCACTGGCGGACCACGCGTTGGGCTGCGCGGGCATCGTCACCGTCGGCATCGGTACGGAACTGTGCGCCGATGCTCAGGAACAACTGCTGGGCCATGGTGTTATTGCTGTACTTGTTGATGTCGCGGATCACTTCCACCAGATCGGGGGAGAACGCCCGGGCCAGCAGACGCGCGCTCTTGGGTACGTTTTCGACGCGGTCGCGGCCCTGGATGCTGCCGCCCAGCTCGTTCCAGATCGCCCGCACGGCGCCGGCCGCGTAGGTCGGGTGATCGAGCAGGGACAGGTAGGTTTGCGAGTTGCAGCCGTCGCCGAGTTGGCCGCTGACCACCACGCTCAGGCCGTCGGGCTGGGCTACCGG
Organism: Pseudomonas sp. NyZ480; assembly: GCF_029537255.1. NCBI lineage: Bacteria > Pseudomonadati > Pseudomonadota > Gammaproteobacteria > Pseudomonadales > Pseudomonadaceae > Pseudomonas > Pseudomonas sp. NyZ480. The sequence goes on from NZ_CP120626.1 coordinate 1,710,099, forward strand.
GTTGTAGCGCACATCGCCGCTGCACTGTTTGGAGGCCACCGCCTTGACCTGGTTGTCGATACGGATGTTGGCAATCGGCGGCTCGACCGCGACGGTCACCTTGCCGCCATCGTTGCGGGCGACGAACCGCAGGGCCTTGAGGTTGACCAGCAGCGAATCGGGTTTGACCAGGAAGGGTTTGTTGACGTCACCGCCGTCATCATCGAACTGTGGCAGGTTCGGCTGGACGAAGTGGCTGCGGTCCAGCACCAGGTCGCCGGTAACCGTGCGCACGCCGTTGGCGCGCAAGTCACGCATCAGCAACCACAGTTTTTCCATGTTCAGCTTGGGGTCGCCGCCGCCCTTGAGGTACAGATTGCCGTTGAGCACGCCATTGCTCAGCGTGCCATCGGTGAAGAATTCGGTCTTCCACTGATAGGTCGGCCCAAGCAGCTCCAGGGCGGCATAGGTGGTGACCAGTTTCATGGTCGAAGCCGGGTTCACCGAAACATCGGCATTGAACACGGTTGGGGTACCGGGCCCATCCAGTGGCAGCATGACCAGCGACAGTGCCGAGTCCTGCAGTTTGTTGGCTTTGAGGGCCTGCTGGACCTTGGGAGGTAGGGTGGTGTTGACGGCTGCGGCCTGGCTGGGCAGTGCCAGAGGCAGAAGCAGGCCGGCGAGAACAAGGGGACGGAGCGTTTTGATCATGTTCGATAAGTACCCTGCGCACGAGGGGAATGATAGCGGGGCTGTAAAAGATGATGGCCCCAGGACGACATACGAGTGCGCATTATGCCCCAAGCGCGATCTACATGGGCTACGGTTCAACGGAAAAGCGCCGCTGGCGCGTGGAAACTGGTAAAGTGCCGCGCGTTATTACTCAAGAGGATTGTTTCATGGCCACCAACCGTTCCCGTCGTCTGCGCAAGAAGCTGTGCGTGGATGAATTCCAGGAGCTGGGTTTCGAACTGAACCTGGATTTCAAGGAAGACCTGTCCGACGAAGCCATCGATGCCTTCCTCGATGCCTTCCTGGCAGAAGCCATGGACGCCAACGGCCTGGACTATGTTGGCGGCGATGACTTCGGCCTGGTCTGCCTGGCCAAGCGTGGCTCGGTCAGCGAAGAACAGCGCGCCACCGTCGAGAGCTGGCTCAAGGGCCGCAGCGAACTGACCAAGATCGAAGTCAGCCCGCTGCTGGACGCCTGGTATCCGGACAAGCCGATCAACCCGGCTTCCTGATCCACAGCTGAGCGGCCGTCCCGCTGACGGACCGCTTCACTGAGCCCTGGCAGGCCCACTCAGGTGCCTGGCCAGGGCTTTTTCAACTCGGCGCATGTGCCGAGCCAACGCCTGTCGCCGGGTCTTCACCATCGAAGTCGGCAGGGCGGTCTCTTCAAGGGCCTCGCAGGCCGCCATCAAGCGCTGTGCTTCGAGCATGCGCGCTGCGCTGAGGATCTTGTGCGCCTGGTCGGAAATCTCCAAGGCGTCTTCAACGGGGTCCATTTGCATCAACACCGTCAGGTCTTGCCGCAAGCTCTCGAGCAACGTGGTCAGGAACCGAGTGCGGGCGCTTGGGTCATTGCCTACGATCGTGCCCAGGCCTTCGAGACAGAAGGGGTGACGCTTGGCGGCGCTGGCTGGTTGACGCGGTTTGATATCGGCCAGGTATTTGCTTAGGGTGCCCAGGCTGATGGGCTTGAGCAGGCAGTCGTCCATGCCGGCGTTCAGGCATTTCTGTGTCACCTCAGGCTGCGCGTTGGCGGTGTAGCCCAGAATTACGCAACGCGCTCGTCCACTGCGTTGTTCTTCGGCACGTACCGCTGTCGCCAGTTGGTAGCCATTCATGTGAGGCATGTTGCAGTCGAGGACCAGCGCATCGAAATTGCCCTCACGCCATTTTTCCAGGCCCTCGGGACCATTGTTGGCGCTCGACTGGCTAAGGCCCAGGTAACTCAGCTGCTGTTCCATCAACAGCAGGTTGGCCGGGTGGTCGTCGATGACCAGGATATTCAGCCTTGGGTCGGGGGTTTGCACGGCGTCGTTCGCCGGCACGGCGCGCGACGGTGGGCCCACCCGCTGCAGCGGCATGACCAGGCGCACCTGGGTGCCAACGCCCTCAAGGCTCTTGATGGTCAGCTTGCCGCCCATCATCTCGCACAGGTTCCGGCAGATGGCCAGTCCGAGTCCGGTACCGGCCCGGGCGCCTTGACTGTGAGGGTTGGCCTGGACGAACGGGCTGAACAATCGGTGCAGATCATCGGCCTGTATACCGATGCCGCTGTCACGCACCTCGAGATCCAGTAGGCCCAGGCCGGTGCCGTCATCATCCTGCACGTCCACACTGATGCGCACCTGGCCATGCTCGGTGAACTTGATGGCATTGCTGGTCAGGTTCGACAGCACCTGTTTGAAACGCAGCGGGTCGAGTAACGCATGGCAGCGTGCGCCAGGGGCGATCAGAACCTCCAGTGACAGGTTTTTCTGGCGGGCCTGGCCGTCGAACACGCGTCCTACCGATTCGATCAGTGCAGCGAGGTTTACAGGCTCCGGCGCCAGTGAAAGGTGACCCGACTCGATCCGAACGATGTCCAGGATATCGCCGATCAAGCCCAGCAGGTCCTTGGCCGAAAGGTAGGCGACTTCCAGTGCCGAGCGGTCCACCTGCCCTCGGTTCGCCCGTTTGACCGCCAGCTCCAGCATGCCGATGACCGCGTTCATTGGCGTACGGATCTCATGGCTGATGGTTGCCAGGAAGGTGCTTTTGGCACGGTTGGCATCATCGGCCTGCTGCTTGGCCTGGCGTAACTGCTGGACCAGCTTGCGCCGCTCGCTGATGTCGATCCAGCCGCCGATGATCCCCTTGACTTCGCCCATGGAATCCCGGTACGGCAGAATCCAGTGGTAGATGGTCATCTCCTGGCCCTTGACCCGCAGCGGCCGGTCGAGGATCAATGGGGTACCGATGCTCATCACACGGTGGTAGTCGGCCTGGATCTGCCGTGTATGTTCAGGATCGCCGTTCAGGCTGTCTTCCAGGCGCTTGCCAATGACGTCTTCGGCGCTGGCCTGGACGGCCTCCAGGTAGCTGTCGTTGCAGCTTTGCAGGCACCCCTCGCGATCTCGCACGTACATCGGATGTGGAGTGCCGTTGATCAGGGCACGCATGAACGCCAGTTGATCGTTCAGGGCGCGCTCGGCGAGTTGGCGCTGTTTGATCTGGCGCCGCAGGCGCGCATTCCAAAGCAGCGCCAGCAGCAGTAGCAGGCCGGTTCCCAGCAGGACCTGCACCGCCAGGCGCAGAAAACCCTGCCAGGTGTTGTCCTCATGGACGCTGTAGCCGCGCCAGCGGTTGTTGATGACCCCCAGTTCCTCCGGCGAGATGCTCATCAGGGCTTTGTCGAGAATCGAAGCGAGCTCGCTCGACGCACTCGGCATGGCCATGGCGAAGCTGGCAGGCTCGCTGTCGATCGAGCTGCGGATGATCAGGTCGGGGTTGCCGGACACTGCGTGGTTGGCGTCGAGCAAGGTGGTGATGACGGCGTCGACGGCCCCGCTGCGCAACAAGGCCATGGAATAGAAGGCGCTTTCGGTTTCGATCCAGCCAATCAGGGGATAGCGCCTGGAAAGCATCTCGTCCATGGCGCTGTAGCGGGTAATTGCGATGCGATGGCCTTGGAGTTGCTCCAGGGTATCCAGTGGTTGCTCGTTGGCACGGGTAACCAGTACGTAGGCACTTTCAAGGTACGGGCGACTGAGGCGCAAGGCGGCGCCATCGGCGCCGTCGGTGGCAAACGCGGCGATCATGTCGACCCGGCCATCCTTGAGCCGGGTGATCATGTCGGCGATACCGCTGGCGCGCTGCACCTCGAAGCGCAGGCCAGTACGCAGGCGAACCAGCTCCAGCAGGTCGGCGCTGATCCCGCGAAAATGGCCGACACCATCGAAGAACGAGACCGGCGCTGCCGTCTCGTCGATGGCTACCCGCACTGTCGGATGGGTCTGCCGCCATTTTTCCTCGGCGGCCGTCAGTTGCAGTTGGCGATCGGTCAGCAGCGTATCGCTGCCCGCGCTCCAGCGTTTGAAGATACTGGTGCGCACGACGCTGGGCTGGATATCGAGGGTGGCGTTCACCAGTTCCCTGAGGGTGGTATCGTCCTGGCGCATGGCGAAGCCGAAGCCAACCGCCTCGTGCTGGCTGAAGCTGGCCATGCGTAGGCGTGGCAGGTGGCCGCGATTGAGCTGGTAGTGGGTGGAGATCGTGTCTCCGATGAACACGTCGGCTTGGCCAAAGGCTACGGCGGCAAGGGCCTGGGATGATGAGCCGAAGGCCAGCAGCTCGGCCTTGGGGTAGGTGTCATGGACTTTTCGCTCGGGCTGGTAATGATACAGCATGCCCAGGCGCAGCCCATCGAGGTCACGGTCCACCGCACGTTTTTCATATTCGCGTGTGACCAGCACCGGTTGGTCGATGGCATAGGGGCGGGACAGGACCAAGCCGTCGGTTTGTGCTTCGTAGCTGTTGGCGCTGCCGAGCAGGTCGATTTCACCCCGTTTCAGGGCCTCGACCGCTGCTTGTCGGTGAGGGTAGCGCAAAACCCGTATTGGCAGCTTCAGGGCTTTGCCGATCAGGTTGGCGTATTCAGCGGTGAGGCCCTGGTAGTCGCGGCCACCGCTGGTGATGTCGAACGGAGGGTAGTCCGGTGCCGAGGTGCCCAGCACCAGTTCGCGACGATTCTCCAGCCATTGCTGCTGCTCGGGCGTCAGTTGCGGATAGGTCGCGGTCGTACCGGAGCGGGGCAGCAACGCATAGGCGGTGGCTTCATGGTGTGTCGCCTGGGCCGCACTCATCATGATCAAGCCAAGGAACATGCAGACAACGTAGCGTGCCATGCCAGGCCTCAGACCAATGCGTTGCGTTTGGCCATGTCTATCAGGTCGACCAGTGTATTGACCTTGAGCTTTTGCATCAGTCGTTTCTTGTAGGTGCTGACGGTTTTGTTGCTCAGGAACATGCCCTGGGCAATCTCCTTGTTGCTTCTGCCTTGGGCAAATAGTTGCAGCACCATAAGTTCGCGGTCATTAACCTGTCGGAAAAGTTTTAAATCGACGTCCGACGCTTCCTGGGAATAATTCATTGCCTGGCTGGGGAAATAATTGTATCCAGCAAGTACAGCCTTGATGGCGCTCAGCAGTTCGCTGAGGTCTTCCTGCTTGCACACATAACCGGCCGCCCCCGAATGCATGCAGCGCACCGCGAACAAGGCCGGGGACTGGGCGGTGAGTACCAGCACTTTCAATGGCAAGGCCATGTTCTGGAGGCGTGACAGCATTTCCAGGCCATCGAGCATGGGGATGCTGATGTCGAGAATCACCAGGTCGGGGAGGGCGTCGCGGATCCTCTGCATGGCATCGACACCGTTGTCCGATTCGCCGACGATCTTGTAGTTCTGGTTCTCCAGCAGCATGCGTACAGCCAGGCGGATAACGGGGTGGTCATCGACAATGAATACGGATTGCATGTTCAACTTCCTGCGGATTAGTGGCGAAGGCAGGTGCACCTTAACTCAGTTGGAAGTCAGCGGGCATGCGAGGAACGACTGTTAGCGATATATGGGAAATCGCTTACAAGAAAAAACAAATAAGACTACGAAAATGCCACGTGTTGTTATTCATTTGACTGATTTAGTAACTTTATATTTGCTAAAAACAAGCCGTGTTTAGCCTTGCTCGGCGGTATGTAGGAGTTTTCTTTCAAAAAGGGTGGCGCGGGCAGCCGCCGCGCCACGTGACAGGTACTCATACCGGGCTGGAACGACCTGTCATTTCCCGTGCCATTTCGCTGGCATAGCTGTCGGTCATGCCGGCGATGAAATCGATCATGCGCAGGAAGGCATTGTGCAGTGAACCGTGTGGGTCGGGCGCATTGTTGCCGATCAGGTCGAGCACCCGGCGGCTCTTGAACGACGGTGAGCGGCCGCCATGTTGTTCCAGAGCAGCTCCGCAGAAGGTGTTGAGCAGGATTTCCAGCGTGGTGTAGGCGCCGATCTCGTGCAGGGTCTTGCGTTTGTCCTGGAAGATCTTGTTACGCGCCATGTCCTTGGCCTGCAGAACGCAGCGCTTGGCCGGGCCATGCATGTGCTCCACCAGATCCCCTGGCAGACGGCCGGCCAACAGCGCCTGTTGCTGCTCGACGAAGGCGCGGGCGGCTGCGTTGGTCAGGTGCTCGATGGCCTTGCCGCGCAGGATGGCCAGCTTTCGTCGCCGGGAGTCCGAGGGGCCGAGTTGGCGGTAGGTTTCGGGCAGGTCGTCGCCAACCAGGTCGAGCAGCAGCGCTTCGACCTCCGCGTACTGGAGCAACTCCATTTCCAGACCGTCTTCCAGGTCGATCAGCGCGTAGCAGATGTCGTCGGCCGCCTCCATCAGGTACACCAGCGGGTGACGCGCCCAGCGTTGGTGCTCGAGCAGTGGCAGGCCCAGTTTGCGGGCGATCTGCTCCAACAGCGGCAATTCGCTCTGGTAGCACCCGAATTTATGCTTCTTGTAGCCCAAGGCATCCGCGTGGCGGGCGCTCCAAGGGTATTTGAGGTAGGTGCCCAGCGTGGCGTAGGTCAGTCGGGTACCGCCATCGAACTGGTGGTACTCCAACTGCGTGAGCACACGGAAACCCTGGGCGTTGCCCTCGAAATTGAGGAAGTCGGCCCTTTCGTCATCGTTCATGTCGTCCAGCCAGCCACGATCCGCGGCCTGCTGGAACCAGTGACGAATAGCGTCCTCGCCTGAGTGGCCGAACGGCGGGTTGCCGATATCGTGGGCCAGGCAGGCGGACTGTACGATCATGCCCAGGTCGCTGGGGGCGCACCAGTCCGGCAAGCTGTCGCGCAGGGTTTCGCCAACCCGCATGCCCAGCGAACGGCCGACGCAGCTGACTTCCAGGGAATGGGTCAGGCGGGTATGGATATGGTCGTTGCTGGAGACTGGGTGTACCTGGGTCTTGCGTCCCAGGCGGCGAAAGGCTCCCGAGAAGATGATCCGGTCGTGGTCTTTGTGGAAGGGGCTGCGGCCGAGTTCTTCGGGGCTGTACAGGGCTTTGCCCAGGCGTTCACGGGTCAGCAGGGTTTGCCAGTCCAAGGCTCGATCTCCTGTCGGTCGATGGCCATAGCTTCCCGTGTCGCGGCTGGCGGTGCAAGCGCCAGCCGCTGATCATTCCCCTCAGGGGCGCCGATTCTGCATGAACAGGCGAATCAGTGGCAGCAAGCTACCCCCCAGCCGCACCAGACGGGCCAGGTTGCCGCTGCGCATGCCTTTGCCTGTGAGGAAACCCATCGCTACCACAGCGCCTAGCCCCCACAATGGCGCATGCTTGATGCCCAGGCCGTCCTGCAGCGAATTACCCATGCCGCGCACGCGTCTGAGTGGTTCGAGCAGTTGCGCCGACTCGTGGCGAATTTCCTGACGGTGCATTTCCAGGCGCAGGCGCAACAGTGCCTTGCGCAGTTCCCTTGGGTTTCGAGTATTTGGCAATTCCGGCAGGCTCATGGCAGTAGGCGCTCCCGGTCCTTGGCCAACTCTTCAAGCGTGGCGTTGAAGGGCGACGATTCGTCGAATACCGCGGCCTTGAGGCGCAAGCCGCAATACAGCGCGGCCAGGCTGTAGAACACGCACAGGCCAATGATGCCGGCCAGTCGATAGCTGTCCCACAGCAGTACCAGCAACAGTCCGGACAAGGCTGTCAGCAACAGCAAAGCGAAGACCAGTGCCAGACCCGCGAACAACAGCAGGCTCAGGGTGCGGGCTTTCTGCTCCTGCAGTTCGATGCCGAACAGTTCGATATGGCTGTGCAACAGCCCGAGCAGGGCCGCACTCAGGCGTTTGCCCGAAACGCCGGCGCCGTTGGCGTCGTTCTCCATGGGGACTCCTCAGCGCCGATTGGCCAACAGGCCGATCAGCAGGCCAACGCCCGCAGCGATACCGATCGCGTGCCAGGGCTTTTCCTGCACATACTGCTCGGCGGCACCCAGGGCGGCCTGGCCGCGTTCGCGCACTGAGTCCTGGGTCAGTTGCAGCGTTTCGCGGGCCTGGGTCAGGCGCTCGTGGATCTGCTCGCGCAGTTCGTCGGCCTGGTCGCCTGCCAGGTTGGCGGTGTCGGCAAGCAGCTTCTCGGTGTCTCGCACCAGTGCCTGGAAGTCAGCCATCAATATCTCTTGTGCATTCTTTGCCGATTTGCTGGCCATGGGGCTCTCCCTTGAGTGTTGGTGAAAATTTCGAGTAACGCGGCGTGGCAAAGGTTCACTGCCAACGCTGGTATGGGCCTTGCTAAGTGTTTTGCCACGTCATGGGGCGATGGCATGGACCGTTGCGCCGATTCAGGGCGACACCCCGGCGGATACCAACAAACCTTAACCCAATCCTCGACAAACCCAAGAAAAAACCACGCAGGCTCCAGCCGGGTCACTGAAACAGGGCAGGGGGCTGGCACCGATTAGGTGCACGGATGCAGGTTCTTGAACTGTCCTGGTGCTTTTTTCAGCAGGTCTGCCTACGTCATGGAAAACATGCACAGCGCGATGGACTCCCTGGTCCATGGCTCCAATACGCTTTTCATCCTCATGGGGGCCATTCTAGTACTGGCCATGCACGCTGGCTTCGCTTTTCTGGAAGTGGGGACCGTGCGACACAAGAATCAGGTCAACGCATTGTCGAAGATCCTCAGCGACTTCGCCATATCGGCCTTGGTGTACTTCTTCATCGGTTACTGGATCGCCTATGGGGTAAGCTTCCTGCACCCGGCGGCGCAGCTGGCGGCCGACCACGGCTATGCACTGGTCAAGTGCTTCTTTCTGCTGACCTTCGCCGCGGCCATCCCGGCCATCATCTCCGGCGGTATCGCCGAGCGGGCGCGATTCGCCCCGCAGCTGTGCGCAACCGCATTGATCGTTGCGTTCATCTACCCGTTCTTCGAAGGCCTGGCATGGAACGGCAACCTGGGTGTGCAGGCATGGCTGCAGGCTACCTTCGGTGCGCCTTTCCATGACTTCGCGGGCTCGGTGGTGGTGCACGCCATGGGCGGCTGGCTGGCCCTGGCGGCAGTGGTGCTGCTGGGCGCGCGGCGTGGGCGCTATCGGGAGGGCCGTCTGGTGGCGTTCGCGCCTTCGAGCATTCCATTCCTGGCGCTGGGTTCGTGGATTCTGATCATCGGCTGGTTCGGCTTCAACGTCATGAGTGCCCAGACCCTGCAGGGGGTGAGCGGCCTGGTGGCGATCAACTCGTTGATGGCCATGGTCGGGGGAACGCTGGCGGCCCTGCTGGCCGGGCGCAATGACCCTGGCTTCCTGCATAACGGCCCATTGGCAGGCCTGGTGGCCGTGTGCGCAGGTTCGGACCTGATGCACCCGATTGGCGCTCTGGCCACCGGGCTGGTGGCGGGCGTGCTGTTCGTCTGGAGCTTCACCGCTGCACAGAACCGCTGGAAGATCGACGATGTGCTGGGTGTCTGGCCTCTGCACGGCTTGTGCGGGGTTTGGGGCGGAATCGCCTGTGGCATCTTCGGCCAGGTCGCGTTAGGCGGCATGGGCGGGGTCAGCCTGATCAGCCAGCTTTTGGGCAGCCTGGCTGGTGTGGTGGTGGCGTTGGTGGGCGGTTTCGCGGTGTATGGAACCCTCCGTGCGCTGCATGGACTGCGTTTGAGCCACGAGCAGGAGTTCCAGGGCGCCGACCTGTCGCTGCACCGCATCGGTGCCACCAGCCAGGATTGAGCCGAGTCAGATGCGCATAGGGCGGGACCGACCTAGAATAGAGGCTCTCCCATTCTCTGACCGGACCTGCCCATGCTGCCTGAATGCCAACTGTTCGGCACCCTCGGTTGCCATCTATGCGAAGTGGCCGAGGCCGTGCTGATGCCTTTCGTCGAGCACGGCCTGCTGGTGGAGCTGGTCGATATCGCCGAAGACGAAGCGTTCTTCGAGCGATACAGCCTGATCATTCCGGTGTTGCGGCGATGCGACAACGGCGCCGAGTTGCGCTGGCCATTCGATGCCGAGCAGGTGGTGACCTTTCTTGGCTGACCTGTGCGAGGGCAGCCTGAATTGACGGAATAGTGAAGCTCTCCGTATGCTGTATATAAATACAGTATCAGGGTGAACTCATGCTCAACGTCGAGCAACTCAAGTACAGCGTCAACCGCATGTCGCCAGACCGGGTATGCGACGCCGTGGTCGAACTGCGTCTTGAAGGCCTGGTGACGGACGACCGCACCCCATTTGGCAAGGTGCATTTCAACACCTGCTTTGCCGAGATCGAGGCCTTGTTCCAACGGGCCGGCTACCACCGGGCGCTCGATGTCGTGGGTTATCAGGGTCTGGTCTATGCGCTCTACGACCCTGGACGCTGGGAGGCGGTGGAGGTGTTGCGTTGGTTGAAAGAGCGTAGCGATGGAGTAGGGCGGGCTGGTTGAGCCGTCGGGCTTGGGGGATAATGCGCGGTCCTGATCGCCCAGAGCTTTGCCATGACCACACCGTTCGACCCCGCTCGCCAGCAGGCCAGCACCGTCTGCCTGCCACCTGGTAACTGGGCGACGGTTCTGGATTGTCTTTGCGACCACTTCAGCGCCATCAGTCGCGACCAGTGGCTTGACCGTTTTGCCCGTGGTCGTGTGCTCGATGCCGAAGGCCAGCCTATTGCAGCTCACCTGCCATATAGGCGGGGCATGCGCCTGCACTATTTTCGCGAAGTGCCCAATGAACGGCCGATCCCGGTGCAGGAAACCATTGTTCACATGGATGAGCACCTGGTGGTGGCTGACAAGCCGCATTTCCTGCCGGTGACGCCGACCGGGGAATACGTCGAACAGACCTTGCTGCGCCGCCTGATCCGCCGCCTGGACAATCCCCACCTGGTGCCGCTGCACCGGATCGACCGGCACACCGCGGGCCTGGTGTTGTTCTCCGCCAACCCTCAGACCCGCAGCGCCTACCAGCGGCTGTTTCCCGAGCGGCGCATCGACAAGCGCTACCAGGCCATTGCTGCGGCGATGCCACAGCATGCATTCCCTTTGGTGCACCGAAGCCGCCTGGTACATGGTGAGCCATTCTTCCGCATGCACGAGGTCGAGGGCCAGAGCAATAGCGAGACCTTGGCCGAGGTGCTGGAAAAGCGAGGCGAGCTTTGGCGCTACGGGCTGTCGCCGGTAACCGGCAAGACTCATCAATTACGTGTTCATATGGCGGCGCTCGGGGCAGGGATCTGCAACGACCCGTTCTACCCGGTTTTGCTCAAGGAAGAAGACGATTACCAGCGACCGTTGAAGTTGCTGGCGCAGAGTTTGCGTTTCGAGGATCCGTTGACGGGGGAGCAGCGGTACTTCGAGAGTGGTTTGACGCTGGATTGGTGAAGCCGGGCCGCTATGCGGCCCGGTGTTCATGCGGGCTCCTCGCAGGAGCACCCGATTGCTGTTGTCTTGCCGGTCCCATTGCTGGCAAGCCGGTTCCTACAGGCGGTGCGCGACGCCTGCAGGAGCGAGCAAGCTTATCGGTTGAAGCGCTCCACCAGCGAATACTGCGTGCCGGCAGTGGAGGTCAGCTCTTCGCTGAGCAGTGCCGAGTGTTGCGCCTGTTCGGCGGTCTGGTCGGCCAGCTCGGCGATGGTGCTGATGTTGCGGCTGATCTCGTCGGCCACGGCGGTCTGTTCTTCGGTGGCCGCCGCGATCTGGGTGGCCATGTCGGTGATATTGGCTACCGCTTCGCTGATTCCAATCAGCGCCTGGTCGGCCTGCATGACCCGCTCGACACCTTCCTGGGCCTGGCGGTGACCGGTTTCCATGGTGAGTACAGCGTTGCTGGCGGTTTGTTGCAGCTTGGCGATCAGGGTGTGGATTTGTCCGGTCGACTCGGCGGTACGCTGGGCCAGTTGGCGGACCTCGTCGGCGACCACCGCGAAACCACGGCCCATTTCACCGGCGCGGGCGGCTTCGATGGCGGCGTTCAGTGCCAGCAGGTTGGTCTGGTCGGCGATGCCTTTGATCACGTCTACCACACCACCGATTTCATCGCTGTCCTTGGCCAGTTGCGTCACGGTCTGACCGGTTTCGCCCACGGCTGTGGAGAGTCGTTCGATGGCTTCGCGGGTTTCACCGGCGATCTGGCGACCCTGGCTGGTCAGGCGGTTGGCTTCCTGGGTGGCGTCGGCAGTGCGTTGGACGTGGTTGGCCACTTCCTGAGTGGTGCTGGCCATCTGGTTGACGGCGGCGGCGACCTGTTCGGTTTCCACCCGCTGACGCTCCAGCCCCGAGGAGCTCTTGTGGGCCAGGGCATCGGACTGGCGCGCTTGCTCGCTGAGGTGTTCGGCACTGTCCTGCAGACGTGTCAGGCAGGTCTTCATCCGCGCATCCTGGCTGAGCATCGCCATTTCCAGGCGTGCCTGTACGCCGCGGCTGTCGGTGAACATCTGCGCGATCAGCGGGTCGGAGGTGGTCTGCTCGGCCAGGCGCAGCAGGCGTTTGAGGCCGCGTTGCTGCCAGGTCAGGCCAAGCAGGCCCAGCGGTACCGACAGGCCGGCGGCCAGGGCAAAGCCCCAGGAATGGCCGAGCCAGTTGCCGATGAGGAAGCCGATCTGGCTGACGAGAATGAACGGCAGCCAGTCCTGCACCACCGGCAGCCATGTGTCGCGGCGCGGGATGGCGCTCTTGCCTTGGTTGATGCGTTGGTAGAGGGCTTCGGCGCGGCGGATCTGCTCGGCAGTAGGTTTGACGCGGACCGACTCGAAGCCGATGACTTGGTTGTTTTCGAAAATGGGGGTGACGTAGGCATTGACCCAGTAGTGGTCGCCCGATTTGCAGCGGTTCTTGACGATGCCCATCCAGGGCAGGCCCTGCTTCAGGGTCTGCCACATATGCGAGAACACCGCCGACGGAACGTCGGGGTGGCGCACCAGGTTGTGCGGGGCACCGGTCAGTTCTTCGCGGGAGAACCCGCTGATCTCGATGAATGCATCGTTACAGTAGGTGATCACACCTTTGGCATTGGTGGTGGAGATCAACCGCTGTTGGGCAGGGAAAGTCCGTTCTCTCTGGGTAATCGGCTGGTTGTTACGCATGGGCTGAGTAATCCGCAAGGCTTTCCACAGATATCGGCAAGCCACTGGTTTTATTGAATGAATATTTAATTATGGTTGATCTGGCGCAAGGATTGTGAGGTGGGGCTGCATTAGGGAATCCTAGGTTTTCAGGGAAGATGCTGCCTTTACTCGGAACTTTATGACCATTTTGTGACGCTTGGCGTCTATCATGACCGATTGGCCATCAAAGAGCCATCGCGCGATGCATGCTGCGCTTTTGCTTTCTTTTGCTTTTGCTGTGTTCTGGTTTCCAGTACGCGGTTGTCCAGGCGCCGCTACTTGCGACGTCGGTAGGTCGAGCGTAGGGCTTGCTCCGGGAGGGCCGCGCTGAACGGCCCCTCCTGGGCCGCAGCGTTTGACGGGCATTCATGCCCGTCACCTCCCTGCGCAGTCGCATCAGGTGGCGTCTGAACTACTGCGAGCTAGAAGCAAGAGCAAAGCGAAGAAAAAGAAAATTTGCCTCGCATTTATGGTTTTAATATTGAATGTGCGGCTGGTTCAGCTGTTGTTGTTGTTGTTGTTGTTGTTGTTGTTGTTTTTGTTGTTCGGATTAGGTATTTCAAGCGCCGCTTTTGCTTTTCATGCGCGATATCCCAGACGCTGCAAATTGCGACGTCAGTAGGCCGAGCGTAGGGCTTGCGGAGGGAGGTGACGGGCATGGATGCCCGTCAAGCGCTGCGGCCCAGGAGGGGCCGTTCAGCGCGGTCCTCCCGGGAGCAAGCCCGTAGCGAGGGAACCCCGGAGCGAAGCGTAGGGGCCGGATGATAGGAGCCAGCGGTTTTTGCCTACTTTTGCCCAAGAGCAAAAGTAGGTCGCCGTAAAGGCGAAAAGGTGAATGAGCGCCTCCATGGCGAATGGATATTCACGCTATCTGAATGCCGCCCTTAAATCTGTGCTTTGAAGTTTGAAGTTTTGGTTTCTGGATGCGTGAGCATATCCATTTGCCAAGGTGACGCTCAATCACCTTTCCGCTCTTACAGCGGGTCACTTTTTGGCAGACGCCCCAAAAAGTAACCAAAAAAGTCTGGCTCCTATCATCCGGCCCCTACGCTTCGCTCCGGGGTTCCCTCGCTCCGGGCTTGCTCCGGGAGGACCGCGCTGAACGGCCCCTCCTGGGCCGCAGCGCTTGACGGGCATCCATGCCCGTCACCTCCCTGCGCAAGCCCTGCGCTCGGCCTCCTGAAGTCGCATGAGGTGGCGCCTGAACTACCGCGCGCTAGAAGCAAGAGCAAAGCGAAGCAAAAGAAAGTCCGTCTCGCATTTTGTAGTTTGAATATTTAATGTGCGGCTGGTTTAGCTGTTGTTGTTGTTGTTGTTGTTGTTGTTGTTGTTGTTGTTGTTGTTGTTGTTGTTGTTCGGATTTGGTATTTCATGCTCCGCTTTTGCTTTTAATGCGCGATATCCCAGACGCTGCAAATTGCGACGTCAGTAGGCCGAGCGTAGGGCTTGCGGAGGGAGGTGACGGGCATGGATGCCCGTCAAGCGCTGCGGCCCAGGAGGGGCCGTTCAGCGCGGTCCTCCCGGGAGCAAGCCCGTAGCGAGGGAACCCCGGAGCGAAGCGTAGGGGCCGGATGATAGGAGCCAGCGGTTTTTGCCTACTTTTGCCCAAGAGCAAAAGTAGGTCGCCGTAAAGGCGAAAAGGTGAATGAGCGCCTCCATGGCGAATGGATATTCACGCTATCTGAATGCCGCCCTTAAATCTGTGCTTTGAAGTTTGAAGTTTGAAGTTTTGGTTTCTGGATACGTGAGCATATCCATTTGCCAAGGTGACGCTCAATCACCTTTCTGCTCTTACAGCGGGTCACTTTTTGGCAGACGCCCCAAAAAGTAACCAAAAAAGTCTGGCTCCTATCATCCGGCCCCTGCGCTGCGCTCCGGGGTTCCCTCGCTCCGGGCTTGCTCCGGGAGGACCGCGCTGAACGGCCCCTCCTGGGCCGCAGCGCTTGACGGGCATCCATGCCCGTCACCTCCCTGCGCAAGCCCTGCGCTCGGCCTCCTGAAGTCGCATTAGGTGGCGCCTGAACTACCGCGCGCTGGAAGCAAAAGCAAAAGCAAAAGCAATGATTCATGGTCCTCAACTTGCAATCAATTGCCTCAGCACATAATGCAGAATGCCGCCCGATTTGAAGTACTCCACTTCATTCAAGGTATCGATCCTGCACAACACCTCGATCTTCTCCTGCTCCCCATCCTCACGAGTCATTCGCAACGTTAAACGCATTCCCGGCCGAATAGATGCATTTTCAAGGCCCTCGATGTCGATGATCTCCCGGCCCGTCAGCCGCAACTGCTTGCGATCGTTCCCAGCCATGAACTGCAATGGCAATACCCCCATACCAACCAGATTGGAACGGTGGATACGTTCGAAACTCTCCGCCAACACCGCCTTCACACCCAGCAAGTTGGTACCTTTGGCCGCCCAGTCACGGCTCGAACCCGTACCATATTCCTGGCCCGCCACCACCACCAATGGCGTTCCTTCAGCCTGGTAACGCATCGCCGCATCATAGATCGACAGCTTCTCGCCCGAAGGCACATGCACCGTATTGCCGCCTTCCTCACCCCCCAGCATCTCGTTGCGGATTCGAATGTTGGCGAAGGTGCCGCGCATCATCACCTCATGGTTCCCCCGACGCGAACCGTAGGAGTTGAAGTCCCGTGGCTCGACACCCTTCTCGCGCAGGTAACGCCCAGCCGGGCTGTCGGCCTTGATGTTGCCAGCGGGGGAGATGTGATCAGTGGTCACCGAGTCGCCAAGCAACGCCAGGATCCGCGCACCATGGATATCACCGATGTGCGGCAATGGCCCGGCGATGTCATCGAAGAACGGCGGGTGCTGGATGTACGTCGAGTCGTCCTGCCAAACGTAGGTGGCCGCCTGCGGTACCTCGATCGCTTGCCACTGCGCGTCACCGGCAAAAACCTCCGCATACTCCTTGTGGAACATGCCGGTGTCGACTTTGGCCACGGCGTCGGCAATCTCCTTCTGACTCGGCCAGATATCGCGCAGGTACACCGGCTGCCCATCCTTGCCGGTGCCCAGGGCATCTCGTGTCAGGTCCAGGCGCACGCTGCCGGCAAGGGCATAGGCAACCACCAGCGGCGGCGATGCCAGCCAGTTGGTCTTCACCAGCGGGTGCACCCGGCCTTCGAAGTTGCGGTTGCCTGAGAGCACCGAGGCAACCGTGAGGTCAGCGTTGGCAATGGCCTTCTCGATCGCCTCGTCCAACGGCCCCGAGTTGCCGATACAGGTGGTGCAGCCATAACCGACCAGGTCAAAACCCAATTGATCAAGGTAGTGGGTCAAACCGGCTGCCTTGAAGTAGTCGGTGACCACTTTCGAGCCTGGCGCCAGGGAGCTCTTCACCCAAGGCTTGCGTTGCAGGCCCTTTTCCACGGCCTTCTTCGCCACCAGGCCAGCAGCCATCATCACGCTGGGGTTGGAGGTGTTGGTGCAGGAGGTGATGGCCGCGATCACCACCGCGCCGTCGCGCAGGGTGTGGGTTTGCCCATCATGCTGGTAGTCGACTTCGCCAGCTTGATCGGCATTGCCTACCGCCACGCCGCCGCCACCTTCGCTTTCCAGGCGGCCAATCTCCTTGGCCAGTGGTTTGGGCTGCAGTTCGATGAAGTGGTCGAAGGCCTGCTTCACCTGGCCCAGGGCGACGCGGTCCTGAGGGCGTTTCGGGCCAGCCAGGCTGGCCTCCACGTCGTTCATATCGAGCGCCAGGGTATCGCTGAACAGCGGTTCCTGACCCGGCAGGCGCCACAGGCCCTGCGCCTTGCAGTACTGTTCGACCAGCTGCACCGTTTCGTTGGGACGACCGGACAGGCGCAGATACTCCAGTGTCACGTCGTCTACCGGGAAGAAACCACAGGTCGCGCCGTACTCTGGAGCCATGTTGGCCAGCGTCGCCCGGTCGGCTAGGGGCAGGTCCGCCAGGCCATCGCCATAGAATTCGACGAACTTGCCCACTACACCTTTCTTGCGCAGCATCTGTGTCACGGTCAGTACCAGGTCCGTAGCGGTGATGCCCTCACGTAACTTGCCGGTGAGTTTGAAACCGACCACTTCCGGAATCAGCATCGACACCGGCTGGCCCAGCATGGCGGCCTCTGCCTCGATCCCGCCAACCCCCCAGCCAAGCACGCCGAGGCCGTTGATCATGGTGGTGTGCGAGTCAGTGCCGACCAGCGTGTCCGGGAAGGCGTAGGTGCGGCCGTCTTCTTCACGGGTCCAAACGGTGCGACCGAGGTACTCCAGATTGACCTGGTGGCAGATGCCCGTTCCAGGTGGCACCACCCGGAAGTTGTGAAAGGCACTTTGGCCCCAGCGCAAGAATGCATAGCGCTCGCCGTTGCGCTGCATCTCGATGTCGACGTTCTCGGCGAACGCCTGGGGCGAGGCATAGCGGTCGACCATCACCGAGTGGTCGATCACCAGGTCCACGGGTGACAACGGGTTGATCCGCTGCGGATCGCCGCCGGCCTTGGCCACGGCTGCACGCATGGCAGCCAGGTCGACCACCGCCGGTACACCGGTGAAGTCTTGCATCAGTACCCTGGCTGGGCGGTATTGAATCTCGCGATCCGAACGCCGCTCCTTTAGCCATGAGGCCAGGGCGTGCAAGTCATCGCCGGTGACGGTCTTGCCGTCTTCCCAGCGCAGCAAGTTCTCCAGCAGCACCTTCAGCGACATCGGCAGGCGTTGCAGGTCGCCTAGCTGGCGGGACGCTTCGGCGAGGCTGTAGTAGTGGTAGGTATGGTCGTTTATCTTCAGGGTCTTGAGGGTTTTCAGGCTATCGAGCGAGGGCATTGCCAACTCCTTCTGCGCCGGTGCCTGGCAATCATGGATATTTGCCAGTGGCACCGCTCTGTATCGGCCCGTACGTCACGGGCCTGGCTGAAAGGTCAGGTTAGACCTGTTTGTCATGCATGACCCACTTCTGGACCGGCGGGGCATGTCGCAGGTTCCGATCTTCCTTTATCATCGCCGGCCTGCCGGCGCCGGTTGTGCGCCAGCCGAAGTGGAGTGAGAGATGAATACCCTGTTCATGCATTGCCGGCCCGGTTTCGAGGGCGAGGTGTGCGCAGAAATCAGTGAACACGCCGCCCGCCTTGGCGTTGCCGGTTATGCCAAGGGCAAGCCGCAGAGCGCCTGCGCCGAGTTCGTCTGTGCCGAGGCCGAAGGTGCCGAGCGGTTGATGGGGGAACTGCGCTTCGCTCAGTTGATTTTCCCGCGCCAGTGGGCCCGTGGTGACTTCGTCGAGTTGCCGGAAAGCGACCGTATCAGCGTGTTGCTCGAGCACCTCGGCGCTTACCCGGAGTTCGGCAGCCTATGGCTGGAGGTGCTCGACAGCAACGAAGGCAAGGAGCTGTCGACCTTTTGCCGGAAGTTCGAGGTCCCGCTGCGCAAAGCCTTGGAAAAGGCCGGGCGCCTGGTCGAAGACAGCAATCGCCCGCGTCTGTTGCTGACGTTCATCAGCGGCAGGCGGGTGTTTGTCGGCATGGCGCCACCGAGCAACAGCGCGCTCTGGGCCATGGGTATCCCTCGGCTGAAGTTCCCCCGCGAGGCACCCAGCCGTTCGACCCTCAAGCTCGAGGAAGCCTGGCACCAATTCATTCCCCGCGAGCAGTGGGAGCAGCGTCTGGGTGACGACATGACCGGTGTCGACCTGGGCGCATCGCCTGGTGGTTGGACCTACCAGCTCGTGCGTCGGGGCATGCTGGTCACCGCGATCGACAACGGCCCCATGGCCGAGAGCTTGATGGACACCGGTCTGGTGCAGCACCTGATGGCCGATGGCTTTACCTGGCAGCCAAAGCAGACAGTGGACTGGATGGTCTGCGACATCGTCGAAAAGCCCGCGCGCACCGCTGCCTTGATCGAAACCTGGCTAGGCGAGGGGCTGTGCCGCGAGGCGGTGGTCAACCTCAAGTTGCCGATGAAGCAACGCTATGCCGAGGTGCGGCGTCTGCTGGATCGCATGGAAGCCACCTTCAAGGCGCGCAAGGTCAGGGTTTCGATTGCCTGTAAGCAGCTGTATCACGACCGCGAGGAAGTGACATGTCACCTGCGCCGGCTCGACTTGAAGCCACGCTGAGTGCTTGGGGCCGGCAGCCGGCCCCTTGGACCGAAGCCTGGCATGCGCGACAATAGCGATCATTTGCGGAGTTCCACATGACTGAATTCACCCCCGACGCCATCCTCGATGCCACTGGCCTGAACTGCCCGGAGCCGGTGATGATGCTGCACCAGCACGTGCGCGACCTGGCCGCTGGCGGCCTGCTCAAGGTGATCGCCACCGACCCCTCGACCCGCCGTGATATCCCCAAGTTCTGCAACTTCCTGGGTCATGAGTTGCTGCAACAGCAGGAAGAGGCCGGTACCTTCCTGTACTGGATCCGCAAGAAGACCGACTGAGCCGCGCTGGATCAAGCCGGGCGTAGCGCCTACACTGCGTTCCCCGCACAGGAGAGCGCCATGCTGATAGTTGCCGACGAGAATATCCCGCTGCTCGATGCCTTCTTCGAAGGCTTCGGCGAGATCCGCCGTTACCCCGGCAGAAGCCTTGACGCGGCCAGCGTCAAGGATGCCGACGTACTGCTGGTGCGCTCGGTGACCCGGGTCGACCGGCAACTGCTCGAAGGCAGCCGTGTCCGTTTCGTGGGCACCTGCACCATCGGCACCGATCACCTGGACCTGGACTACTTTGCCGAGGCTGGCATCCGCTGGAGCAGCGCACCTGGGTGCAACGCCCGTGGCGTGGTG
Source organism: Pseudomonas sp. NyZ480 (assembly GCF_029537255.1). Taxonomy (NCBI): domain Bacteria; kingdom Pseudomonadati; phylum Pseudomonadota; class Gammaproteobacteria; order Pseudomonadales; family Pseudomonadaceae; genus Pseudomonas; species Pseudomonas sp. NyZ480. The sequence continues at coordinate 1,729,962 of NZ_CP120626.1, forward strand.
GATTACGTGCTGGGTAGCCTCCTGACCCTGGCCGACCTCGACGGTGTGTCACTGCCTGAGCGCGTATACGGCGTGGTGGGCGCAGGTGAGGTGGGCGGCCGCTTGGTGCGGGTACTGCATGGTCTGGGTTGGAAGGTGCTGGTCTGTGATCCGCTGCGTCAGGCTGTAGAAGGGGGCGACTATGTCAGCCTTGATACGGTGCTTGAGCAGTGTGATGTCATCAGCCTGCACACCCCGTTGCAGCATGGCGGCGACCACCCGACCTGGCATTTGCTGGGCGAGGCGCAATTGGCGCGTTTGCGTGCTGGCGCCTGGCTGATCAATGCCAGTCGCGGACCTGTGGTGGACAACCATGCCCTGCGCGAGCTGTTGCTGGACCGCGAGGATGTGCATGCCGTACTCGATGTATGGGAGGGCGAACCCCAGGTAAACCTGCAGTTGGCTGACTTGTGTACCTTGGCCACGCCACATATCGCAGGCTATAGCCTGGACGGTCGCCAGCGTGGCACGGCGCAGATCTACCAGGCGCTATGCCGTTTCCTCGGTCAGCCCGAGCAGGTGCAATTGGCAGACTTGCTGCCCAAGCCACCGCTGGCGCAGATCGAACTGGATGCCAGCGCCGACCTGGCCTGGTCCCTGGCGACCCTGTGTCGCGCCGTGTATGACCCACGCCGTGACGATGCTGACTTCCGTCGTAGCCTGAGCGATGACCCGGCCCAGCAGCGGGCGGCCTTCGATGCCTTGCGCAAGCATTATCCACCGCGGCGTGAGATCGAAGGGCTGGCGGTGCGTATTCGGGGCGAGGCGCCGCAACTGGCACAGATGGTCAGCGCCTTGGGTTGCGCGGCCCTGTAAGAGCCGGCTCGCCGGCGTTCAGGCCGGGCAGTCCAGCGCAAAACCCCATCAGGCGCCCATGAAAAACCCGGCCAGAGGGCCGGGTTGTCAGAAATCTATTGCTCAGCCCTTGCGCACTTTTTCTACCCGACTGTCTTCGAGGTCTTTGCACGCTTGCTGGATCATCTGCTCGGTGATCGGCACCTCGCGACCTTGGGCGTCGATGATCGAGCCGCAGACCTTCGACGGTGGTTGATTCTGTGGCTTTTGGCTATCGCTGCTTCGCTGCAGACTCATCTTTCCTGTCTCCTCATCAGGTTCAAGCTCAGGGTAACCCTGCGCCGTGACCGGCCTGTGACAGCTCTGGTTCTGTTGTCACGACAGGGACAGTCCAACAGAAAGCGCCTCAAAGCTCCAGTGACCGGTTAGAACGAAAAGCTATACTCACCAGGGTGTGCGCACTATTGGACTGCATTACCCAGAATTGGTCCGCGCTCGCCTGCAACCGTTCCCCCTTATCGGATGAATGGTAGTCTCAGGGTTCCCGTCTCCTCTGGACCTCACCATGCCCGAATCGGTTTCACCACGTCAGCGACGGGCCCTGCGCCTCGCCTGGCAGTTCATTCGTCCTTATCGGCGCCAGGCCCTGCTGGCAGTGCTGGCACTGGTGGTCACGGCAGGCATTACCTTGTCCATGGGCCAGGGCATTCGCTTGCTGGTGGACCAAGGTTTCATGACCCGCTCGCCCCACCAGCTCAACCAGACCATCGGCCTGTTCCTGGTGTTGGTCCTGGCGCTGGCCGTGGGCACTTTCAGCCGGTTTTACCTGGTGTCATGGATCGGCGAACGCTGCGTGGCCGATATTCGGCGGGCGGTGTTCGATCACCTGGTGGGACTGCACCCCGGCTTTTTCGAAGACAACCGCAGTTCCGAGATCCAGTCGCGTCTGACTGCCGACACCACCTTGCTCCAGTCGGTCATAGGTTCATCGCTGTCGATGTTTCTGCGCAATGCCTTGATGGTGGTGGGAGGTGTGGTACTGCTCTTCGTCACCAACCCCAAGCTCACCAGCATCGTGGTGGTCGCCTTGCCCCTGGTGCTGGCACCGATACTGTTGTTTGGCAGGCGGGTGCGCAGCCTGTCGCGTCAGAGTCAGGATCGGGTGGCGGACGTGGGCAGTTACGTGGCGGAGACCTTGGGGCAGATCAAGACAGTACAGGCCTATAACCACCAGTCGCGGGACCGGGAGCTGTTCGCCGGTACTGTCGAGGCGGCTTTCGGTGTGGCGCGGCGGCGCATTGCCCAGCGCGCATGGCTTATCACCCTGGTCATCGTGCTGGTGCTGGGGGCCGTTGGCGTGATGCTCTGGGTCGGTGGCATGGATGTCATCGCCGGGCGTATCTCGGGCGGTGAGCTGGCCGCCTTCGTGTTCTATAGCCTGATCGTCGGCAGCGCCTTCGGTACCCTCAGTGAGGTGATCGGGGAGTTGCAGCGCGCGGCAGGCGCGGCCGAACGTATCGACGAGTTGCTGGCAGCGCGCAGTGCAATACTGCCTCCCTCGGTGCCGACGACATTGGTGTACCCACGGGTGTCTGGCAGGATCGAGTTGCAACAGGTCGGGTTTGCCTACCCGTCGCGGCCTTCGGTGGCGGCCATCGACGATCTGAGCCTGGTGGTAGAGCCGGGGCAGACTGTGGCGCTGGTAGGACCGTCCGGTGCCGGCAAGTCGACCCTGTTCGACCTGCTGCTGCGCTTCTACGACCCCCAGCGCGGGCGCATTCTGCTCGACGGGCAACCCATCACAGACCTGGACCCGGCCGACGTACGTCGCCAATTCGCCTTGGTTGCGCAGAGCCCCGCGCTGTTTCGCGGTAGCGTCGAGGCCAACATCCGATACGGTCGGCCCGAGGCGACCTGGGAGGAGGTGGAAGCGGCTGCGCGGGGCGCCCATGCCGACGCGTTCATCCGGCAGTTACCCCAGGGCTATCAGACGATGCTGGGGGAGGGCGGGACCGGCCTTTCGGGAGGGCAGCGCCAACGCCTGGCCATCGCTCGAGCGCTGTTGGTAGACGCACCTATCCTGTTGCTCGACGAAGCCACCAGCGCCCTCGATGCCCAGAGCGAGCACTTGATCCAGCAAGCGCTGCCGAGCCTGATGGCCGGTCGGACCACCCTGGTGATTGCGCACCGCCTGGCCACGGTGCAACACGCCGACCGGATCGCGGTGATCGACAAGGGCCGTTTGGTGGCGGTGGGCAGCCATGCCCAACTGATCGAGCAAAGCCCACTTTACGCGCGATTGGCCTCGCTGCAGTTCAATACGCGTTAGTGCGTGGCCGTATGTAACATTTCTGTAGCAATTGCCTGAGAGTATCTGGATCAGCTGTTGCGTAAGTGCTCGACCTGGCTGCTATCGACCGATGGCAGCTTTTTTTTGGTCTGCGAACGAGGACATGGATGTCTTGATCTGCGCTGCCGGCGCACGCCATTTTCTTCCTCCTGGTTCCCGAGATCCCGATGTTGCGTAAATCCCTCAGAGTACAAATGCTCACCCTGCTGGCCGGTAGCCTGGCGGCGATGCTGTTGATCGCCCTGGTGTGCTTTCAGTTTCTGTCTTCCAGCGTGCGCGGTTATGCCGGGCTGGTGGATGGGCCGTTACGGGCTTCGCAACTGATCGACGAAGCCAATCTGCAGTTCAAGATTCAGGTGCAGGAGTGGAAGAACGTCTTGCTGCGTGGTCGCCAGCCGGCTGATCTGGACAGGTACTGGCAGCAGTTCCAGACGCGTGAGCAGCAGGTTCAACAGTTGCTCGGGCAATTGATCGAGACCACCGATGGCAAGCTCAAGGCGCCCTTGCAACAGTTGCGCGAGAGCCACCGGCAGTTGGGGGTAGCCTACGAAAAGGGGCGTCAGGCGTTCTTGGCCGCAGGCGGCGACCCTGTGGCGGGCGACCAGGCGGTGAAGGGGGTCGACCGCGCTGCCAGCGAGCAAATGAGTGCGCTGGTCGAACAGCTGCGCGCCGATGCCCGCGAACGGGCGTCCCACATCAGCGCCGTCGCCGAGCGCACAGTGTGGTTGGGTGTGTTGGTCATGTTGGTGTCGGCTGCGCTGGTCGGCCTGCTTAGTCTTTGGTTGATCAATCGCAGCCTGATCAAGCCTATCGGCCAGCTGATCGAGTACGTCGCGCAACTGAGTCAGGGCCGCTTTGTCTCGCGGGTGGACAGCCGCCGTGAGGATGAACTCGGTCGCCTGGCCCGGGCAGCCAATACCCTGCGTGACTTCCTCGCCGACACCGTCGGCCGTTTGCAGGACAACGCCCAGGAGCTCGAAGGTGCGAGCGGCCAATTGCGCAGCATCGCCAGTGACATGGCCCGTGGGACCCATGACCAGTTCCAGCGCACCGACCAGGTGGCCACGGCCATGCACCAGATGTCCGCTACCGCCCAGGAAGTGGCACGCCACGCTGCCGAGGCAGCACGCGCGGCGGATGAAGCAGACCAAAGCGCCCAGGCCGGCGAGCAGGTGATGCAGCAGACCATCGACATCATCGCCGTGGTCAACCGTGAAATTGCCGGTACGGCTGCGGTGATTCGCGAACTGGAAAACGACAGCACCCGCATTGGCAAGGTACTCGAGGTGATTCGCGGCATCGCCGAACAGACCAACCTGCTGGCGCTCAACGCTGCCATAGAGGCGGCCCGTGCTGGCGAGGCCGGGCGTGGTTTTGCGGTGGTTGCCGACGAAGTGCGCAGCCTGGCCCAGCGCACGGCGGCTTCCATCGCGGAAATTCATCAGATCATAGAGGCGGTGCAGTCGGGTGCGGTGGACGCGGTGAAGGCCATCGAAAGCGGTCGGCAGCGCAGCGAGGAGGGGGCCGAGCAGGTCCAGCAGGCGGGGCAGATGCTGCAGCGCATTACCCTGTCGGTGGAGGCGATTCGCGACATGAACCGGCAGATTGCCACGGCGGCCGAGGAACAGACCAGCGTGGCCGAAGACATCTCGTGCAACCTGATCGAAATCACCCGCATCGCCACGGCGAACCAGGAGGCCGTGCAGCACACCGAACGAGCCGGGCAGCGCTTGCATGGCCTCTCGGGGCAGTTGGGTGAGGTGACGTCACGCTTGACCGCCTGACGCGCAAGCGCCAGGCGCGGGTTCACCGGCGAAGCATCCGGGGGAAATCCGCCACCCAGGTTGGCGCAATCCGCTGCCCTGTGGCGGATTGTCGCCATGCGACCTACCGCCTCACCCCATGTTGCCTGGTCCAGGGCCTGTTGGCACGCTCCCTGCTCATAGCGGCGCGCGTGTACACAACAACTGGATCACATCAATGAAGAAAATCCTGCTGACGCTCCTCTGCCTGAGCGTCATCGGTTGCTCCAAACCCGAGGCGCCGCAAAAGTCCGTCGATGTCCTGCTGATCGGCGGCGGCATCATGAGTGCCAGCCTCGGCACCTACCTCACCGAGCTTGAGCCGAACTGGAAGGTCGACGTCTACGAACGCATGGACCAGGTCGCCGAAGAGAGCTCCAATGTCTGGAACAACGCCGGTACCGGGCATTCGGCCTTCTGCGAGCTGAACTACACCAGTGAGGGCACGGACGGCAGTATCGACATCAGCAAGGCCGTCGGTGTCAACGAGCAGTTTGAGATCTCCAAGCAGTTCTGGGCCTATCAGGTCGAGCAGGGCGTGCTGAGCAACCCCAAGTCGTTCATCAACAATGTGCCGCACATGAGCTTCGTATGGGGCGACGAGAACGTCGCCTTCCTGCACAAGCGCGTGGCCGCACTGCAGCACAGTTCGCTGTTCCGCGGTATGGAAATTTCCGAGGACCACGAGCAGATCCGCAAATGGGTGCCGCTGGTGATGGAGGGCCGGGACCCAGAGCAGAAAGTGGCTGCCACGCGGATGGCCATCGGCACCGACGTGAACTTTGGCGAGATCACTCGTCAGCTGTTCGCCTCGATGGCGCGCAACCCCAACGTCAAGCTGCACCTGCGCCATGAAGTGCGTGACATCGTGCGCAACGATGACGGCACCTGGAATGTGCTGGTGGCCGACTTGGCCAATGGTGGGGAGCAGACTCGCGTCAACGCCAAGTTCGTGTTCATCGGTGCCGGTGGCGGTGCGCTTAAACTGCTGCAGAAATCGGGCATTCCCGAAGCGCAAGGCTACGCCGGCTTCCCGGTGGGTGGCCAGTTCCTGATGACCGACAACCCGGACATCGTCGCCCGCCACAAGGCCAAGCTTTACGGCAAAGCCTCGGTCGGCGCGCCGCCGATGTCGGTTCCGCACCTGGACACGCGGATGATCGATGGCAAGCAAGTACTGCTTTTCGGCCCGTTCGCGACCTTCTCCACCAAGTACCTCAAGCACGGCTCGCTGCTGGACATGTTCGCGTCGTTGACCAGCCACAACGTGCTGCCGATGGTGCATGCCGGCATCGACAACATCGACCTGAGCACTTACCTGATGGGCCAATTGATGCTCAGCTTCGATGACCGCATGAACGCCCTGCGCGAGTATTTCCCCAATGCCAGGAACGAAGACTGGCAGTTGCTGCAGGCCGGCCAGCGCGTCCAAGTGATCAAGAAGGACCCGGTACACGGTGGCGTTTTGCAGTTCGGTACAGAAGTCGTGGCCGCCGAGGACGGCAGCATCGCCGCGTTGCTTGGCGCTTCCCCAGGGGCTTCTACCGCTGCGCCGATCATGCTGACCGTGCTGGAAAAGACCTTCAAGGACCGCATCCGGACGCCGCAATGGCAAGCCAAGCTCAAGGAAATCGTGCCGACCTATGGGCAAAAGCTGAACAACGATCTGGAGCTGACCAACAAGACCCGTCAGTGGAGCAGCGCGCGCTTGCAGTTGCTTTACATACCGGTGCAGGCAGAATAGGCCGTAGCCGACCTTAAGTGAGTGGAGTGCTGTGCCGGCCTGTTCGCAGCGCCGGTACAGCTTGCCGACATTTTCTGGACGCAACAAAAAGCCCGCACAAGGCGGGCTTTTTGAAGGATCTGGTCGGAGAGACAGGATTCGAACCTGCGGCCTTCTCGTCCCGAACGAGACGCGCTACCTGGCTGCGCTACACTCCGATGAACAAAATCCTACTGTATCGTCTTTTTGAACGCAAGCCCTTGTTGTGTAAAGGCCGTTTGCTCGAAGGCGGGCTCCATCAGAGCTCTTTTACGGTGCGAATCTGGTCCTTGTTCAGGCGCGTGCGCTTGCCGTCGAGTTGCTCGAATTCATAGAACCCGGAGTCCTCGTCGAACGTCGGGGTGTCCACGGCCTGGATCTCGCGACCGTCGTTCAGCGTGATGACGGTTGGCGATGCGCAGCCAGCGAGGGCGCCCAGCCCCAGGGCGAGAATGAAGGCAGGAAGGGTCCGTTGAATCATCGTGTTTCTCCAGTGCGATGGTGCTAGATGACATTAAGACGCAGGGCGTCCATGCAAGTTCCTCTGACAGTGCAGCATAGCGCTAAAGCCCGGACATTGACCGGGAACAACGGCGGCATCGGCCAGGGCCGGCTGTGATATAACTGCGGCCATCACTTGCTACTGCGACGAATGCTCATGAAAGCCAAAGCAGACACCCCCTTCGTGCCGCTGAACATCGCCGTGCTCACGGTCAGCGACACCCGTACCTTCGAAACCGATACCTCCGGCCAACTGTTCGTCGACCGCTTGACCGAGGCCGGACACCAACTGGCGGCGCGGGTATTGCTCAAGGACGACCTATACAAGATCCGCGCCCAGGTTGCGAACTGGATCGCCGACGAGACCGTGCAGGTGGTATTGATCACTGGCGGTACCGGTTTCACTGGCCGTGACAGCACCCCGGAAGCCGTGGCGTGCCTGCTGGACAAGCAGGTGGAAGGATTCGGCGAATTGTTCCGGCAGATCTCCGTTGCCGATATCGGCACTTCCACGGTGCAGTCTCGTGCTCTGGCAGGCCTGGCCAATGGCACCTTGGTCTGCTGCCTGCCAGGGTCGACCAATGCCGTGCGTACCGGTTGGGACGGCATCTTGGCCGAGCAGCTCGACGCCCGCCATCGCCCCTGCAACTTCGTGCCGCACCTGAAGCAGGCAACGGCCTGTGACAGCCGTGGTTGAGGCAGTGCAGAAGCAGCCGCTGATGTCGGTCGAAGAAGCGCTGCAGCGCTTGATTGCCCTGGCCGAGGCTGCGCCGATCGAGGCACGCGAGATCGTTCCGCTGGCCGAGGCACAGGGCCGGGTCCTGGCGACCGACCTGGTGGCTACGCTGGACCTGCCGCCCTGGCCGAACAGTGCCATGGACGGCTATGCGCTGCGCCTGGACGACTGGCGAGGCGAGCCGCTGCCGGTCAGCCAGCGCATCTTTGCCGGGCATGCCCCCCAACCTTTGCAGCCTGGAACCTGTGCGCGGATCTTCACCGGCGCGCCGCTGCCCGCGGGCGCCGATTGCGTCGAGATGCAGGAAAACGCCGAGGTGCTGGACGATGGCCGGGTGCGTTTCCTCGAGCCCATGAAGCTCGAGCAGAATGTGCGACCACAGGGCCAGGAGACCCGCCAGGGCGAACAGGTGATGGCTGCCGGTACGCGTCTCGGGCCGATTCAGTTGGGCTTGGCGGCGACACTTGGCTTCGCCACCTTGGAGGTGGTGCGAAAGATTCGAGTGGCAGTGCTCAGCACCGGCGATGAATTGGTGGAGCCTGGCCTGCCGCTAGGGCCTGGGCAGATCTACAACAGCAATCGCCGTCTGCTGGTGAGCTGGTTGCAGCGCCTGGGTTGCGAGGTTCGCGATGTGGGCATCCTGGCTGATGACCTGGCCCGCACGCGCGAATGCCTGGCCGGGTTGGGCGATGTCGACCTGATCCTTTCCACGGGCGGTGTTTCCGTCGGTGAAGCTGACTACCTTGGTGCAGTCCTGCGCGAGGCCGGTGAGCTGGCGTTGTGGAAACTTGCGATCAAGCCGGGCAAGCCCCTCACGTTCGGACATTTCCGTGGTGTGCCGGTGATCGGCTTGCCAGGCAACCCAGCGTCCACGCTCGTCACCTTCGGGTTGCTGACCCGCCCCTACCTGTTACGCCGTCAAGGCGTGACCGAGGTGACGCCCTTGCGTTTCGATATGCCTGCCGGTTTCGAATGGACCAAGGCAGGAACCCGCCGCGAATACCTGCGTGCGCGTATCGAGCAAGGCCAGGTGCGGATCTACAAGAACCAGAGTTCTGGTGTGCTGCGCAGCGCGGCATGGGCCGAAGGCCTGGTGGAGGTACGCGAAGGCACCCTGCCCAAGCCGGGCGACAGCGTGCCGTTCATTCCCTTCAGCGAGCTACTTGACTGAACGCCCGAGCCAGGCAGCATCGGTTTGCCTGGCGTCGGCCGGCGTGGCTTGAGTCAGGCGCATATGCACATTCTCCAACTGCTGGGCGCTGACGCTCCAGTCGTGGCGTTGTCGGGCAAACTGGCGGCCGGCCTCGCTGAGCTGGCACATGCGCCATGGTTGGTTGAGTAGTTGCGTGATGAACAGCGCCAACTGGTCGCCGTCGTCACTGCCCAAGTAGTGCTCGCCGTTGTTCACGGCCAAGCCTGAAACGCCCTTGGCAGTGGTGATGACGGGCAAGCCTGCGGCCATTGCCTCAAGAATTTTCACTTTGGAGCCGCCGGCATAGCGCAGGGGCGCGAAAAACAGCGCGGAACGTTGTTGCAGTTCGCGCAGGTCAGGGCGGTAGCCGAGCCATTCGATGCGCGGATCGTTCCAGTGCAGTTTCCAGCTGGCGGGCATGGCGTGCCCGGCGATAGCCAGGCGCACGGCGGGGTTGCTCATCCAGACTTGGGGCAGGATCTCCTCCAGCGCCCATTCGATGGCTTCGAGGTTGGCGCCATACTCGAAATTGCCCACGAACAGCAGACGCTGGCTATGAAATGCCGGGCGCACGTTCTGGTAGTGATCGCAGTCGACACCGTTGACCACCACGTTTACCGGACGCCCGCTGACCTGGCTGATGAGGTCGGCGTCATGAGTACTCACCGCCACCACTTCGGTGGGTTGGCGCAACACGCGTTGCTCCCAGCGCCGGTAGCGCCAGCGGTCGAAGGCATTGAGCGGTCGCAGCCACAGGGGCAGTTGGTCATGGCAGGCGGCGCCCATCACCGATTCGACCGTGTGCTCGGTCAGCATGTACGGTAAGCCGCGGGCCTGCAGGGCTTTTTCGAAAGGCTGGAAGCTGTAGCTGTGCTCGATCTGGATCACATCCCAGGGTTCATCCAGCAATTGTTCGAAGCGGTGTCGAAGGCAGGGGGCCAGGCCGTTGATGATGGCCCGCATCGGGTAGTCGATGATGGGGGATGCCAACAGGTTCAGTGGGCTGTGAAGCGGGCGCCTGGGCAGCACTATCAGGCGCTCGACCAATGGTTCCAGAGCATCGCGGGCGGCATCGCTGAGCGGTATCTTCGACTGCACCAGCAAGGTGATCCGGTGACCGTGCTGCGCGAGGGCGCGCAGCAGGTGGTATTGCCGGGTCTTGCTGCCGCTGGTGGTGGGCCAGGGCAGGTAGGGCAGTGTCCAGAGAATGCGCATGACCCGGAATCCTCGCTAAAGGTCGCGGATAACAAGACGCGCCCGCTGACAATCAGCCAGCAGCTGCTGTCGGGGCGCGTCCATAGATATCAGTAAAGCGTACGATGTCGTCTTCGCCCAGGTATTCGCCGCTCTGTACTTCGATCATCACCAGGTCGATGACGCCAGGGTTGGTCAGGCGGTGGGTGCGGCCTGGTTTGATGAAGGTGGACTCGTTGGTATCGAGCAGGAATTCTTCTTCACCATTGGTCACGCAGGCCATGCCGCTGACCACGATCCAATGTTCGCTGCGGTGATGGTGCATCTGCAGTGACAGGGACTCGCCAGGGCGCACCATGATGCGCTTGATCTTGAACCGCGGGCCTTCCTCCAGCACCGTGTACATCCCCCAGGGACGAGTGACGGTGCGGTGCAGGCGATAGGTTTCGTGGCCCTGGTGCTTGAGCTGCTGGGCGATGACCTTGACCTCCTGGCTGCGCGAGGCATCGGCGATCAGCAGGGCGTCGGGGGTGTCGATGACGATCAGGTTGTCCAGGCCCACGGCGCCAACCAGGCGCTTGGGTGAGTCGATGTAGCAGTTGCGTACATCGTGCAGCACTGCTTCACCGTTGCAGTGGTTGCCGGCGTCGTCGGTCTGGCGCAGCTCACGCACCGCTTCCCAGCTACCGATGTCGCTCCAGCCCAGCTCGCAGGGCACCACGGCGACCTTATCGGAGCGCTCCATCAGGGCGTAGTCGATGGAGATGTCCTCGGCCAGGGCGAAGCTGTCCGCGTCCAACTCCACCTGTAGCGCCTTGTCGCCTTGCTTGATGGCACTGCGCTGCAGGCAGGTGGCGACGCTGCCGAGCAATTCGGGTGCGTGAGCCTGCAGTTCCTCAAGCACACTGCTGGCGCGCAGGCAGAACATGCCGGCGTTCCACAGGTGGCGTCCACCGTCGAGGTATTCTTGGGCGGTAGGCTTGTCGGGCTTTTCAACGAAACGAGCCACCTGATAGGCGTGCTCGTTCAGCGCTTTGCCACGTTCGATGTAGCCGAACCCGGTCTCGGCGCGGTCGGGCACCAGGCCAAAGGTGGCCAGCCAGCCGTTTTCGGCCAGCTGGCGTGCATGAGCGACCGCTTGGGCGAAGGCTTCGAAATCTTGTATCAGGTGGTCGGCGGGCAGGATCAGCAGCAGGCTGTCCTCACCATATTGCGTGGCACAGTGGAGTGCGGCGGCGGCTATCGCCGGAGCCGTATTGCGTCCACTTGGCTCCAGAATGAAGTCCAAGGGCAGCTTGCCTGGATTGACCTGGCCATACTCATCCTGGGTGCGAAAGAATACTTCTCGGTTGGTCACGGTCAGCAAGCGCTCGACCCCGGGTAGGGCGCTGGCACGCGCGAAGGTTTTCTGCAGCAGGCTCTCGCCATCCGGTAAGCGCATGAAGGGCTTGGGCATGGCTTCCCTGGAAACCGGCCAAAGACGGGTACCGGCACCGCCAGCAATGATACAGGGGATCAGAACGCTCATTTCACGACCTCGACTCAGGGCGCCGTCAGTGGCGCCATTGAAGGGGAACGATGCGACCTGTCAGGGTTATGGCGGCAAAAAGTCAAAAAACCGACTTTTCTAGGCATCATCTTCCATGAAGGCCAAATATTTGTCGATCATGCTCCCTGTGAGCGAAGCTTTCAATGATGAATGTGTGAATTTGGTTGTTTTTCGTACGATGGCTTGCGTAGGAGGCCCTCGTCAGTCGAGCAGGGCCATGCAGCATTCTGCGAGAGGCGATGGTCGACATCTGGAGAAGACTGTCTTCACTGGGGAGAAAAACGATGCAAGGGCGCAAGGCGGTGTTGATCCTGCACGGCAAGCAGGCGATGAATGACGAAGTGCGTGAAGCCGTGCGCGGTATGCGCGAGCGCGGTTGGACGTTGGATGTGCGCGTCACCTGGGAAGCCGGGGATGCCCAACGCTTTGTCGATGAGGCGGTGGCGGCCGGTTACACCCATGTGGTCGCAGGTGGCGGCGATGGTACTTTGCGCGATGTAGCCGAAGCCGTGGGGCTGGCGGCCACGGACGCCAGCCTGGCGCTGCTACCGCTGGGCACCGCCAATGATTTCGCCAAGGCTGCTGGAATACCGCTGGAACCTGCGGCGGCGTTGGCGCTGCTGGAGCAGCCCGCAAAACCGATCGACCTGGGGCAGGTGGGCGAGCAACTGTTTCTCAATATGGCCACTGGTGGTTTCGGTAGCCAGGTGACGGCCAACACCTCGGAGGATCTGAAAAAAGTGCTGGGGGCGGCGGCTTACCTGTTCACTGGGCTGTCGCGTTTCAGTGAGCTGCAAGCCGCCAAGGTGGCGTTGCAAGGGCCGGGGTTCGATTGGCAGGGCGAGTTGCTGGCCCTGGGGATCGGCAATGGACGCCAGGCTGGCGGCGGTCAGGTGCTGTGCCCGGAGGCGGTGGCCGACGATGGCCTGCTGGACATCGCCATCCTCCCTGCGCCTCAGGAAATGTTAGGGGCGCTGCGTGACCTCTTCGCCGGCGAGGGCTTGTTCGTCCGCGCCAGGTTGCCGTGGGTGGAGGTCAAGTGCTCCCAGGGGCTGGACATCAACCTTGACGGCGAACCGTTGCAAGCCGAAAGCCTGCGCTTCGAGGCGAAACCTGCGGCCCTGCGCTTGCACCTGCCGGAGGGCTCGCCGCTGCTCAGTCGTCCAGGCTGATGATTTTTTCGCGTACGGCGAACAGCACCAGGCCGGCCACGTCATAGATCTGCAGACGTTTCATGATCTGCGAGCGGTGGGTTTCAACGGTCTTGATCGACAGGCCAAGGCCGGCGGCGATCTCGCGGGTCGATTTGCCGCGCACGATCAGACGCAGGATCTCCAGCTGGCGGGCGGTCAGGTTGTGACGCTCACTGACGGCGTGCTTGCCATGCTGTGCATGCATGAGTGCCTGATTGATCACGGTGTGGGCGATGGCCGGGCTGAGATAGCGCTCGCCATTGCACAGGGCGGCCAGGGCCTGTTCCAGCTCGGTAGCGGTGGTGTCCTTGAGCAGGTAGCCATGGGCGCCGCTTTCCAGGGCGCGCATGATCAGCTCCGGGTCGGTGTGCATCGACAGGATCAGCACCTTGCTGGTATTGCCGCTGGCGCGCAGTTGGGTGAGCGCATCCAGCCCGCTGGTGGAACGCATGGAAATGTCCAGCAGGATGATGTCCGGCGCCAACGCATGCACCTGTTCGAGCAGCTGGTTGCCGTCGTCGGCTTCGCCGATCACGGTGTAGCCAGGAATGTCGGAAACCAGGGCTCGGACCCCGGCACGGATCAGCGAGTGGTCGTCCACCAACAGCAATCTACAGGTCATGGGAAGCGGGGGTCCTGGCACGTTCATGGGTGCGTGGCGGCCATGGGAAAATGACATCGATCCGGGTGCCCAGGCCAAGCTGACTGGTGATGGTCAGGTTGCCCTTCAGGGCCACCACCCGTTCCTGCATACCGGCCATGCCGCGTTGGCCGGCCTCGGCCGGGTTGCTCGTGGGAGTGAAGCCGCGACCGTCGTCCTGGATGGTCAGGGCCAGGCCTTCGGGGCTGCGTTGCAGCTTGATGGTCAGGTTGCGTGCCTGGGCATGGCGCAGCATGTTGGTAACGGCTTCCTGGGTGATGCGAAAGACGGCCATGGACACTTCCTCGCCAATCCCCCCCAGGCGTTGGTGGCATTCCAGGCTCCAGTGCACGTCGCTGCTTGCCAGTGTGCGAACCAGGTGAGCACGCAGGCTGGCTTCCAGGCCCAGGCTGGCCAGTTGCCTTGGGTTGAGAATGGCCGAGACATCGCGCACGTTGCTCAAGGTGTCTTCCAGGGTGTCGCGCAGGGTGCTGCACTGTGGCTGCAGGTCGGCTGGCATCCGCCGTTGCAGCCAGTCCAGTTGCAGCTTGGCAGCGGTCAGCAGTTGGCCGATGTCATCATGCAGTTCGCGGCTCAGGCGTTGGCGCTCGCTCTCCTGGACCTTGAGCATGCGGTCGGCCAGTTCCGCCGGCTGCAGGTTGATCGACCTAGCGCCGCGGCTCAAGTGCCAGGCCACACCCAGCGTGGCGATCAGTTGCAATACCAGCAGGCCACCCGGCAGGGGTTGGTTGGCCATGAACAGCACGAGATTGGCGACCAGCGAAGCCACGCACAGCAACGCCGTCATCCAGCGCAGCAGGGCAGTGCGAGAACAGCAACGCAGAGGGATCTTCAAGCGTGGGAGCATAAATAGGGAAGCCACTGAAGTATTGCTGATGGAGGGCCTTGCACAGGTATTACCAGAGGCTTTGGCGTAGTGCTTTCAATCAATCGTCCAGCGCACGTCGAAAGGATCTGCAGGGGTGCCGAGAGCGTTTTCGTGTGCGCATATTAACACTTTGGGATGATTTGGTCGCGGGCAGCCAGAGCATCGAATCCTTAGGATTTGCGGGGGTATCCGGAGGTTTTTTCATCTCCGGACGAGGCAAAATGCCATTGTTTGACCAAGTTGTGTGCTTTTCCGGCGCAACTCGCTTGAATCGTACTCAAGTGCAAACGCCAAACTTTGGCCAAACTTCACTAGTTCGACCATGGTGGGCCTTGAACAATACGCTTAGTTGCTCTTCGGAAGGGGCGTTCGCGCCGCTCTAAAGGGGGGATGAGCGCTGCGCTGGCGCGGCCGAATGAAGGTGGGCGCCCGACTGTTCGCGCTCATTGCAGGAGGCACACGTTTGCGGAGCAGGTTGGCCCAATATCCGGGCCAGCTCACCCAGCAGCGTGGTCTGTTCGCAGGTGTCCAGGCTCAGGCGGCCGGTGCGCGGGTCGACCAGCTCCAGTTGCCAGGCCAGCAGTGTCAGGCAGGCATCCACGGCCGGTAGGGCTTCACCCTTTAGGTGTCGTTCGTGGCAAGCAGGGGCCAGCATCCGTTGCAAGGCTTCGGCGTAGCGGGCGACTTCGATCAGGCCCAGGTCGTTGGCGCGACGGGCAAGAGTATCGAGGGTGTTGTTCAGGCAATTGCAGGCATCCGGGTCGTTGTCGATCAGTTTCAGGTGCTGTAGGCATTCCTGGGACTGGGTTAACAAGATCTGCGCATCCAGCAGAAATTCCTGCAGGGCGATGCTGTTCGAGGAGGCGTGGTCCATCATGTCACTCCGGCGGCTTTAGCTGGAGCGGGGGTTGGCAACGCCAAGACGATTGCTAGCAAAAGCCTGACTCCATTCATGCAATGAGAATGGCGTCACATTAATGGCTAAAGGATATTGCGAACATCAGGTTGCACCCGATTGCTGCTAAGGGTTTCCCTGATACTGGGTAGGGGTGGCGACGAAGAAGGTGGGGTTGCGATGATCGCAGTAAAGCATGATGGTAAAGTGATATCAATCGCTGGCAAGGCTTTTTCCTGCGGGGGTCAAGCTGCGCATAAAAATGCCGATACAGGATGGATCAACTCACTTTTCCCACACGAGCCTGGGGGCTTTTCCAATGGCTGGCATTCTCGACACGGTAGACCAACGAACGCAATTGGTGGGTGAAAACCGCCTGGAAATTCTGATGTTCCGCCTGGCAGGTCGCCAGCTGTTCGCGATCAACGTGTTCAAGGTGCAGGAAGTGCTGCAGCTGCCCAAGCTGACCTTGATGCCGCAGCGTCATGCATTCGTCTGCGGCGTGGTGAACCTGCGCGGGCAGACCCTGCCAGTGATCGACCTGTCCCAGGCGATCGGCATGCGCCCGCTGCAGCCGGGCCCGGACAGCACCATCATCGTCACCGAGTACAATCGCTCGGTGCAAGCCTTCCTGGTGGGCGGAGTCGATCGCATCGTCAACATGAACTGGGAAGCCATCATGCCGCCGCCTTCCAGCGCTGGCCGTCAGCATTACCTGACCGCCATTACCAAGGTCGATGACAAGTTGGTGGAAGTGATCGACGTGGAAAAGGTCCTGGCCGAGATCGTTCCCTACAACGCCAGGGTTTCCGGCGACAAGCTCGCCGACCCGGTGCTGTCGCGTGCTCGCGGGCGAGAAGTGTTGCTGGTGGATGACTCCAGCGTAGCCCTGGCGCAGTTGCGCGACACCCTGTCCCAGCTTGGCGTCAAGCTGCATGTGGCCAGCGACGGCCTCAAAGCACTGCGCATGCTCAAGGGGTGGGCCGATGCTGGCGAAGATGTCTGCGAGAAATTGCTGATGGTGTTCACTGACGCCGAGATGCCGGAAATGGATGGTTACCGGCTGACCACCGAGATTCGCGGCGATGCGCGCCTGCGCAAGCTCTATGTGGTGCTGCACACGTCGCTGTCGGGCAGCTTCAACGAGTCCATGGTCAAGAAGGTCGGTTGCGACAATTTCCTCTCCAAGTTCCAGCCTGATCGTCTGGTCGATGTGGTGAAGCAGCGTCTGTTGCTGGATACCGCCAGCGCCTGATACCTGCGCTGACCGTGCGCCGGGTATAAGCTAGGCGTTTTCGGAGAGTGCGAGGCTGGCAAGGATGTTTCTGAGTGAGTTGTATCGATATCCGGTGAAGTCGGGGCAGGCGCAACGCTTGCAGGCTTCGCCGGTGGATCACCTGGGTGTGCTCGGTGATCGTCGCTGGATGGTGGTTGAGGAGGAAAACGGCCGCTTTTTGACCCAGCGCGCCTGGCCGCAACTGAGCCAGCTCAAGGCAAGCCATGTTGAAACGGGGCTGCTCTTGGAAACCCCAGGGCAGCCGTCGCTGCAGGTGAAGATGCCGGAGGCTGACGATGATTTGCGCGGGGTGACGATCTGGCGCGATACCTTGCGGGTGCCCGATGCGGGCGACGAGGCGGCTGCCTGGTTGTCGCAGATGCTCGCAAAGCCTGTACGTCTGGTGTATTGCCCGCCACAGCGTGCTCGCTACCTGCCCAGCGGTTATGGCTTGAACAGCGACCGGGCGGCGTTCCCGGATGGCTTTCCATTCCTGCTGATTGGCCAAGGGTCGTTGGATGAACTCAACCGGCGCATTGGCCGGCCCATGGAAATGCTCCGCTTCCGACCGAATCTGGTGGTGCAGGGCAGTGAGCCGTTCGCCGAGGATAACTGGAAGCGCATTCGCATCGGCGAGTTGGAGTTTCGCCTGCTCAAGCCCAGCGTGCGCTGCATCTTCACCACGCTCGACCCAGTGACCGGAGAGCGCAGCCCGGACCGTGAGCCGTTGACCACGCTCAAGACATTCCGTGAAAAGGAAGGGGATGTGTTGTTCGGGCAGAACCTGGCGGTGGATGGCCGAGGGGTGCTTGAAGTGGGGATGAGGGTCGAGGTGGTGGAATAGCGGGAGTGCTTGCCGGCCTCATCGCCGGCAAGCCGGCTCTTGCAGGGAGCCTGGCCGTGTACCCCCTGACAACCGACAGGGGGAGCATGGCTTACATATCGTCGAAGTACCGCTCATGCCAATCCACCAGCGGTTGCGGCGAATTGAGCTTCTGTCCGTAGATCACCGAATACGACAGCACGTTCTGCACGTACTGGCGAGTTTCATCGAACGGGATCGATTCCACCCACACATCGAAGCTCAGGTGCTTGGCGCCCTTGAGCCACTGCCGTACCCGTCCGGGCCCGGCGTTGTAGGCCGCCGAGGCCAACACCCGGTTGCCGTTGAACTGGCTGTGTACCTGGCTCAGGTAGGCTGCGCCCAGCTGGATGTTCTTGTCCGGGTTGAACACTTGCGACGGCGACGCCAGTGGGATGCTGAACTTGCGTGCGGTTTCCTTGGCCGTTGCCGGCATCAGCTGCATCAGGCCACTGGCACCCACGCTGGAGCGGGCATCTTCCATGAAGGCGCTTTCCTGGCGGGTTATGGCGAACACCCAGCTCGAATGCAGGCCGCGTACCTTGGCCTCGCGCACCAGGGTGTCGCGGTGGGCCATGGGGAAACGGACGTCCAGGTCGTCCCAGTATTGAGCCTGGCTGATGGTGCGAATGGCCGGGAAATACCAGCGCAAGTCATAGGCCAGGCGCGCCTGGGCCACCATCTCGTCACGTGTGAAGTGGCGGCTGACGTGGTACCACTCGCGGCGCCCTTCGACGATCTGGCCGCGGGCGTGGAATTCCAGGGCGCGTTTGATCCCGGGCGTATTACGCACCTTGTTGACCAGTTGCGGGCTCAGCACCAGGGGGCGGTTGTTCAGCTGGTAGGGCGTTTGAGCGCGGTCGGCGGCGAGGAAACCATAGAAATCCCGCTCGCGTGCCACATTCTTGTAAAGCAAGGGGATCTGCGGGTTGTTCGGCTGGGCCAGTTCCAGCGTGCGGGCTTGCCAGTACTTCCAGCGGCTGCTGCTGGCCAGGTCCTGGGGCAGGCGCTTGGTCAGCTCGTAGGCATCTTCCCAGCGGCCCAGACGCAACAGCAGACGCAGGCGCCATTCACTGACGGTGTTGTCGCGCAGTTCCGGGTCGAAACGGGTCATCAGGTCCAGGGCGCGCGGATCATAGCGACGGGCCAGGGTCAGGCCGATTTCCCGGGCGATGGCGACTTTTTCGTCGCGGGAGAAATGCATGCGCTGGGCGTAATCGTCGAGCAGCGCCATGGCGCGCTCTGGGTCCTGCCTGGCGAGGCGGCGCAAGCCGAGGCTGACCACGTCGGACATGGCTTCGTTGACCGGGGTGAAGCGCGAAGGTTGGTTCAGCAGTTCGGGTTTCTGTGCCACGTCGACCAGCAGGCGGCCCTGCGGGGCGAGGGTGGTCAGGGTCTTGACCAGGTTGTTGGCCAGCCCATAGTTGCGGGCTTGGGCGGCAAGCTTGGTGCGATTCCAGCGCTTGGCCTCGGTCAGCTGGCCTTCGGCTGCCCACATGCCGAACAGGGTGTCGCAGGCCGCAGGTTGCGACTTGCCGACATTCCACAGTTTTTCGGCGCTGGCGAAACCTTCGGCACGCATGCCATGGCTCAGTTGGTACTGACCGTTGAGGCAGTCCAGTTCAGTGAAATTGAGCTTGGGGTCGTAGTACTTGGCGAAGGTATTCCATTCGCCACGTTCGGCTAGCCAACGCAGCCAGCGCAGTTTCATCCAGTTGGCTTGTGGCAGGTCGCCATGCTTGGCCAGGAACCCCTCGATTTCTTCATTGCTGGCGCTTTTCAGGCGAGCGGTGAGCTCGTCATAGGCCAGGTAAGGCGTCAGCGGGTAGTCGCGCAGGGCCTGGGCGTAACGCAGGTACGGGCCTTTGTCGCCCTTGGCCAAGGCACGTTTGGCCTCGTCGTAGTACTGGCGTTGCAGGGAGAGGTCGGTGGCCTGCACCGCTGTGGCGGCAGCGGTGAGCAGCAGGCAGGATGCAATGTGTAACAGGCGGCTGCGCATGATACGTCCGGGCAGTTGAACCATGGGAAAGTGACGGCGATGCCAGCACTGTTGGAATCTATTGCTTAGCTTAGCCGTTTGCCCGCGACGGGTGAAAGCGCTGTGCTTGTATCAAGGCGTAAAGTTCGACCGGATGTCGCCAGGCCCTGGCAGGATGGCCAACTTAATGCCGGAAGGGGCCAAGTCAGGTAGAATGCGCGCCCGCTTTCTGGAGACGAACATGACCCTGCTCAAATTCAGCGATGTGTCCCTCGCATTCGGCGCCATGCCGCTGCTGGACAAAGTGTCCTGGCAGATCGCCCGTGGCGAGCGGGTGTGCATCATCGGCCGCAACGGCACCGGTAAGTCGAGCATGCTGCGCCTGGTAAAGGGTGAGCAGAAGGGCGATGACGGCGAAATCTGGCGTGCCCCCGGCCTGAAGATTGGTGAGCTGCCTCAGGAGCTGCCCGTAGCCGACGAGCGCAGCGTGTTCGACGTGGTGGCCGAAGGCCTTGATGGCGTGGGCGCGTTGCTGGCCGAATATCATCACCTGAGCCAGAACATTCAGGGTGATGAAGATCTGGAAAAACTCATGCATGTCCAGCACGAACTGGAGGCGCGCGATGGCTGGCGCCTGCAGCAGGTGGTGGAAAGCACCCTGAGCCGCCTGCAATTGCCGGCCGACAAGACCCTGGCCGAGCTGTCAGGCGGCTGGCGCCGTCGTGTGCTGCTGGCCCAGGCGTTGGTGTCCGAGCCCGACCTGCTGTTGCTGGACGAGCCGACCAACCACCTGGACATCGGCGCCATCGCCTGGCTCGAAGAAGCCCTGAGCGGCTTCAACGGTGCCGTGTTGTTCATTACCCACGACCGTTCGTTCCTGCAGAACCTGGCGACGCGCATCCTCGAGCTCGACCGTGGCGGCCTGATTGACTGGAATGGCGATTACGCCAGCTTCCTGGTGCACAAAGAAGCGGCCCTGGCCGCGGAAGAGACCGCCAACGCGCTGTTCGACAAGCGTCTGGCCCAGGAAGAGGTATGGATTCGCCAGGGCATCAAGGCCCGTCGTACCCGCAACGAAGGCCGTGTGCGTGCGCTCAAGGCATTGCGTGTGGAACGTAGTGAGCGCCGCGAGCGTCAGGGCAAGGCCAACATCCAGATCGAGGCGGCGGAGAAGTCCGGCAAGCAGGTCATGGTGCTGGAGAATGTCAGCTTCGCACACCCTGAGGGGCCGATGCTGGTGAAGGACTTCTCCATGGTCCTGCAGCGCGAAGACCGTATTGGCCTGTTGGGCGCCAACGGTACAGGCAAGACCACGCTGCTGAAGCTGATGCTCGGCGATCTTGAGCCGACCTCCGGCAAGGTAGAGCGTGGTACCAAGCTCGAAGTGGCCTATTTCGACCAGATGCGCCACCAGCTCGACCTGGAAAAGACCGTGATCGACAACCTGGCCGAAGGCCGGGACTTCATCGACATCGACGGGCAGAGCCGCCATGTGCTGAGCTACCTGGGCGACTTCCTGTTCAGCCCGCAGCGCGCGCGTACCCCGGTCAAGGCGCTGTCCGGCGGCGAGCGTGCGCGACTGCTGCTGGCCAAGCTGTTCAGCAAGCCTGCCAACCTGTTGGTCCTCGACGAGCCGACCAACGACCTGGATGTCGAGACGCTGGAGCTGCTGGAGGAAGTACTGTCCAACTACAAGGGCACGGTACTGATGGTCAGCCACGACCGGGCTTTCCTCGACAACGTGGTGACCAGCACCCTGGTGTTCGAGGGGGAGGGCAAGGTCCGCGAGTACGTCGGTGGCTATGAAGACTGGATTCGCCAGGGTGGCTCGCCGAAGTTGCTGGGTGTGACCGAAAGCAAGGGCGGCAAGTCGGAGCTCAACAGCGCGGTGGTGGAAAAGCCTGTCGTCGAGGCGGCGCCGGCCCCTGCAGCCGCGGCCGTTGATGCGTCGAAGAAAAAGCTCAGCTACAAGTTGCAGCGCGAGCTGGAGGCGTTGCCGGGGCAGATCGACGAGCTGGAGCAGCGCATGGCGGTGGTTCAGGAAGAGGTCAATGCACCTGGCTTCTACCAGCGCCCTATCGGTGAAACCTCGGCTGTGCTGGCGAAGCTGGAGAAGCTGCAGGCTGAGCTGGATACCTTGGTAGAGCGCTGGGCCGAGCTGGAAGGTTGATCCGACGGGCCCTATCGCCGGCACGCCGACGATAGGGCCCGTGCGGGTTGGATCATTCCTTCTTCTGCAACCGCACCGCCAAGACATCGCAAGGGGCGCCATGCAACACGTCATTGGCGGTAGAGCCCAGCAGCAATGCCAGCCCGTGGCGGCCATGGCTGCCGACCACGATCAGGTCGCAATGTTGTTCCTTGGCCAACTGGTGGATTTCCTGGCGCGGCTGGCCGTAGGTCAGGTGCGAATCGCCACGATTGATGTCCGGGTACTTGTTGAACAGTCGGTCCATGCGCTCCTTGGCCTGGTCGAACTGCTGCTGCTGCAGCTGAGACAGGTCCATGGGCACATCACCGCCGAATGCCATGGCCATCGGCTCGACGATATGCACCAGAGAGACCTTGGCGCCTGTAGGCTCTGCGAGCTTCATGGCGCGCTTGATCACCGGGTCGCATTCTTCGGTCAGGTCGACGGCAACCAGAAGATGTTCGTAGGACATGAGCTGTACTCCTGACAATCGCGATATTGGAAGTATGGTCGCTTTGGGGCAGGTCTTCCGTGAAACTTGAGTAACCCGCTCATTTGCAACGCTTTATGGAATCTAGATATGACGGTATGGCTGGTGGTGTCAATCCTTGCCCTGATTCTCAGTCCGCTTTCCTGGCTGCGTCTTTCACGCAAGCAGGGAGAACAGATGAGTCTGCGCCTGGAGGCTCGGCGCATGGGGCTGGCCATGCAGTTGGCGCCGCAGCAGTGGCCGCACTGGCTGGAAAAAGAGCCGCCTAGCCCGTGTCCTCAGTACCATCGGGCCCGCCGCAAAGGGCACGAAGATAGCTGGTGCTACTGGCAGGTCAGTCCCGGCGTATGGTGGAACCAGTGGCGTGAAGTGTGCGAGGAACCCCGCCTGAACGAGGTGTTCGCGCGTCTGCCTGGGACCGTCTACAAGGTCGAGGCTGACAAACGCATGATTGCGCTGTACTGGAGCGAGCGCGGTGATAAATCTGTGTTGCAGGATATTGCTCACGCCTTTGAAACCCTCGCTTGAACACGCGTTAACGACAAAGCGGCAACATGGCAACGCCCCAGGAGGGTAGGTGCCAGGTTGCCGCTTTGTCGTTTCTGCAGTGCAGAAAAGGCCAGGCAGGCCGGGAATTTCTTGGAGCCACTGGCAGTGTAGAGGGTTATTGAGAGAATGCCTGGATTTTTTTGTGGGATGTGCGCAGGGGCGCGGTAGGTGGCTGGCGATGATTATTCGGGGCCTGTTCGATCGCCCGCAGCCCGCGCGGCGCATC
Source organism: Pseudomonas sp. NyZ480 (assembly GCF_029537255.1). NCBI lineage: Bacteria > Pseudomonadati > Pseudomonadota > Gammaproteobacteria > Pseudomonadales > Pseudomonadaceae > Pseudomonas > Pseudomonas sp. NyZ480. Next base: position 1,753,071 of record NZ_CP120626.1, read on the forward strand.
GCGAGCAAGGCTCGCTCCTACAGATCATCGATTTCCTACCCACAGGAATAACTAGCCCGAAACAGACGTGGGGGCGAGTCTTGCTCGCGATCTACGCTTCACCGAACATCTCAAGGCCAACACCTTCGCCCCCCCCCTGAATGGTCAATCGCTGACATGAATGATCAGCGATCACTGTCATCATGTATCGAACCCTGCCGTTGCAAAATGACTGGAAAGTCGCGTTTTCATGGTCTTCGCGAGCATTTGACAACGCCGATCTTTTCGGAGAATGTGTGCATACCCAAATCAAACGGGCGTATGAATTGAGCGTTTGTATGTCACAACGCTCACTCAGAACCCCGACTCGCGCGCTAACGGGTGTGCCTGGGGCAAGGGCAGCATGGCCAGCTCTGCCGCCAGCGTTCGGTGCGTACAGTTCAGCTTCCATATCGTGGAGATCAGTTGATGATTTACGAAGGTAAAGCCATCACGGTTAAGGCTCTTGAAAGCGGCATCGTCGAACTGAAGTTCGACCTCAAGGGTGAGTCCGTCAACAAGTTCAATCGCCTGACCCTGGACGAGCTGCGCCAGGCCGTCGACGCCATCAAGGCCGACGCCTCGGTGAAAGGCGTGATCGTCAGCAGTGGCAAGGACGTGTTCATCGTCGGCGCCGACATCACCGAATTCGTCGAGAACTTCAAGCTGCCCGAGGCCGAACTGGTTGCCGGCAACCTGGAAGCCAACCGCATCTTCAATGCCTTCGAAGACCTCGAAGTACCGACGGTCGCGGCCATCAACGGCATCGCCCTGGGTGGCGGCCTGGAAATGTGCCTGGCGGCCGATTACCGCATCATGTCCTCCAGCGCCAAGATCGGTCTGCCAGAGGTCAAGCTGGGTATCTATCCTGGCTTCGGTGGTACCGTGCGCCTGCCGCGCCTGATCGGCTCCGACAACGCCATCGAGTGGATTGCCTCGGGCAAGGAAAACCGTGCCGATGACGCGCTGAAAGTCGGTGCGGTCGATGCCGTGGTCGCCCCTGAACTGCTGCAGGCCGGGGCCCTGGACCTGATCAAGCGCGCCATCAGCGGCGAGCTGGACTACAAGGCCAAGCGCCAACCGAAGCTCGAGAAGCTCAAGCTCAATGCCATCGAGCAGATGATGGCCTTCGAAACCGCCAAAGGCTTCGTGGCCGGGCAGGCCGGCCCGAACTATCCGGCTCCGGTCGAAGCCATCAAGACCATCCAGAAAGCCGCCAACTTCGGCCGCGACAAAGCGCTGGAAGTCGAGGCCGCAGGTTTCGCCAAGCTGGCCCGTACCTCGGTCGCCGAAAGCCTGGTCGGCCTGTTCTTGAACGATCAGGAGCTCAAGCGCAAGGCCAAGGCCCATGATGAAATCGCCCACGACGTGAAGCAGGCTGCCGTGCTCGGCGCCGGCATCATGGGGGGTGGTATCGCTTATCAGTCGGCGGTCAAAGGTACCCCGATCCTGATGAAGGATATTCGCGAGGAAGCCATCCAGCTGGGCCTGAACGAGGCTTCCAAGCTGCTCGGCAAGCGTGTCGAGAAAGGCCGCCTGACCCCGGCGAAAATGGCGGAGGCGCTCAACGCCATTCGTCCGACGCTGTCCTACGGCGACTTCGCCAACGTCGACATCGTGGTCGAAGCCGTTGTCGAGAACCCGAAGGTCAAGCAGGCTGTATTGGCCGAAGTCGAAAGCCAGGTGAAGGAAGATGCGATCCTCGCCTCCAACACCTCGACCATCTCCATCAACTTGTTGGCCAAGGCCCTCAAGCGTCCAGAGAACTTCGTCGGCATGCACTTTTTCAACCCGGTGCACATGATGCCGCTGGTGGAAGTGATTCGTGGCGAGAAATCCAGCGATGTAGCGGTCGCTACCACCGTGGCGTACGCCAAGAAGATGGGCAAGAACCCGATCGTGGTCAACGACTGCCCGGGCTTCCTGGTCAACCGCGTGCTGTTCCCGTATTTCGGCGGCTTCGCCAAGCTGGTCAGCGCCGGTGTCGACTTCGTGCGCATCGACAAGGTCATGGAGAAGTTCGGCTGGCCCATGGGGCCGGCGTACCTGATGGACGTCGTCGGCATCGACACCGGCCACCACGGCCGTGACGTAATGGCCGAAGGCTTCCCGGACCGCATGAAAGATGACCGTCGCTCGGCCGTCGATGCGCTCTACGAGGCCAACCGTCTCGGCCAGAAGAACGGCAAGGGCTTCTATGCCTACGAAACCGACAAGCGCGGCAAACCGAAGAAAGTGGCCGACAGCAGCGTGCTCGACGTCCTCAAGCCGATCGTGTTCGAAGCGCGTGAAGTCAGCGACGAAGACATCATCAACTGGATGATGATCCCGCTGTGCCTCGAAACCGTGCGCTGCCTGGAAGATGGCATCGTCGAAACCGCCGCCGAAGCCGACATGGGCCTGGTCTATGGCATTGGCTTCCCTCCCTTCCGTGGTGGTGCGCTGCGTTACATCGATTCGATCGGGGTGGCCGAGTTCGTTGCCCTGGCTGACCAATATGCCGACCTCGGACCGCTGTACCACCCGACCGCGAAGCTGCGCGAGATGGCCAAGAATGGCCAGCGCTTCTTCAACTGAGCGGCCCCACAGCGCCTGAGAGCAAGAGTAGAGCGAGAGTATTGATATGAGCCTCAATCCAAGAGACGTGGTGATTGTCGACTTCGGTCGCACCCCGATGGGCCGCTCCAAGGGTGGCATGCACCGCAACACCCGTGCCGAAGACATGTCTGCGCACCTGATCAGCAAGCTGCTGGAGCGTAATGACAAGGTCGACCCGAAAGAAGTCGAGGACGTGATCTGGGGCTGCGTCAACCAGACCCTGGAGCAGGGCTGGAACATCGCCCGCATGGCGTCGCTGATGACCCAGATCCCGCACACTTCCGCAGCCCAGACCGTCAGCCGGCTGTGCGGTTCGTCGATGAGCGCACTGCACACCGCCGCCCAGGCGATCATGACCGGCAACGGTGACGTGTTCGTGGTCGGTGGCGTCGAGCACATGGGCCACGTCAGCATGATGCACGGCGTCGACCCGAACCCGCACATGTCGCTGTATGCCGCCAAGGCTTCAGGCATGATGGGCCTGACCGCTGAAATGCTCGGCAAGATGCACGGCATCAGCCGTGAGCAACAGGACCTGTTTGGCCTGCGCTCGCACCAGCTCGCCCACAAGGCGACGGTCGAGGGCAAGTTCAAGGATGAGATCATCCCGATGCAGGGCTATGACGAGAACGGCTTCCTGAAGGTCTTCGACTTCGACGAGACCATCCGCCCGGAAACCACCCTCGAAGGCCTGGCGTCGCTCAAGCCGGCGTTCAACCCCAAAGGGGGTACCGTCACCGCCGGTACGTCGTCGCAGATCACCGATGGTGCCTCGTGCATGATCGTCATGTCTGGCCAGCGTGCCATGGACCTGGGCATCCAGCCATTGGCGGTCATCCGCTCCATGGCGGTGGCCGGTGTCGACCCAGCGATCATGGGCTACGGTCCGGTGCCGTCGACCCAGAAAGCCCTCAAGCGTGCTGGCCTGACCATGGCCGACATCGACTTCATCGAGCTCAACGAAGCCTTCGCCGCACAGGCCCTGCCAGTGCTGAAAGATTTGAAAGTGCTCGACAAGATGGATGAGAAGGTTAACCTGCACGGCGGCGCCATCGCTTTGGGCCACCCGTTCGGTTGCTCTGGGGCGCGAATTTCCGGCACCCTGCTCAACGTCATGAAGCAGAATGGCGGTACCCTCGGTGTAGCCACCATGTGCGTCGGCCTGGGTCAAGGCATCACCACTGTCTTCGAGCGCGTCTGATCGCGTTGCAAGTCAGCAGCCGGGGCCCAGTGCCCCGGTTTTTGTTTTTTTACAGATTTTGTTTCAAGAGGGTGAGTGACATGCAGATACAACCAGGCGTGTATCGTCATTACAAAGGGCCTGAGTACCGTGTCTTCGCCGCTGCCCAGCACTCCGAGACCGAAGAATGGGTGGTGTTCTACCAGGCGCTGTACGGCGAATTCGGGCTGTGGGTACGGCCACTTTCGATGTTCCTCGAATCAGTCGAGGTTGACGGCGAGCAGGTGCCACGCTTTGCTTTGGTCAAGGCCGAAGAGGGGCTGTCCGGGCACTTGGCCGGGCCAGGCGAGTGATCGACCGCGCTTGACCTCACTCTTTTGCCACTATATATAGCGGTGCCGCGTCTGGCACCTGACGCGTTTTTAATCTTCAGATTCAGGAATACTCCGATCCATGGGCAAATCGCTGGTCATTGTGGAATCCCCGGCCAAGGCCAAGACCATCAACAAGTACCTGGGCAACCAGTACGTGGTGAAGTCGAGTATCGGCCATATCCGAGACCTCCCCACCAGCGGTTCGGCCAGCGCCAGCAAAGAGCCGGCCGCCAAGCGCGGCAAGACTGCGGGTGAGGCTCCGGCCCTGTCGCCCAAGGAAAAGGCGCGGCGCCAGCTGGTGGCACGCATGGGCGTCGACCCAGAACACGGCTGGAAGGCCAAGTACGAGATCCTGCCTGGCAAGGAGAAGGTGATCGACGAACTGCGCCGCCTGGCCAAGGATGCCGACACCATCTATCTCGCAACCGACTTGGATCGCGAAGGGGAGGCCATTGCCTGGCATCTGCGCGAAGCCATTGGTGGGGACGACAGCCGCTACAAGCGCGTGGTGTTCAACGAAATCACCAAGAAGGCCATCCAGGATGCCTTCTCCCAGCCGGGTGAACTCGACATCGACCGCGTCAATGCCCAGCAGGCGCGGCGCTTCCTCGACCGGGTGGTTGGCTACATGGTTTCGCCATTGCTGTGGGCCAAGATCGCCCGCGGCCTGTCCGCTGGACGGGTGCAGTCGGTGGCGGTGAAGCTGGTGGTCGAGCGCGAGCGCGAAATCCGGGCTTTCATCCCCGAGGAATACTGGGAAGTCCACGCTGACCTGGGCACCGCCAAGAACGCCAAGGTGCGCTTCGAAGTGGCTCGCGAGAACGGCGAAGCCTTCAAGCCGCTCAATGAAGCCCAGGCCATGGCCGCACTGGAGAAGCTCAAGGCTTCCAGCTACAGCGTGGTCAAGCGCGAAGACCGGCCGACCAGTAGCAAGCCGTCGGCACCGTTCATTACCTCCACCTTGCAGCAGGCTGCGAGCAATCGCCTGGGCTTCGGGGTGAAGAAGACCATGATGATGGCCCAGCGTCTGTACGAAGCGGGTTACATCACCTACATGCGTACCGACTCGACCAACCTGTCGGCCGACGCCCTGGACATGGCGCGCAGCTACATCGAGCGTGAGTTCGGCAAGCAGTACCTGCCGGAAGCTGCGCTGGTGTACGGCAGCAAGGAGGGCGCTCAGGAAGCGCACGAAGCGATTCGTCCTTCTGACGTCAATACCCATCCGACCAAGCTCAGCGGCATGGAACGCGATGCCGAGCGCTTGTACGAGCTGATCTGGCGTCAGTTCCTGGCCTGCCAGATGCCGCCGGCGCAATACCTGTCCACCAGCGTCACGGTCGCTGCTGGCGACTTCGAGCTGCGTGCCAAGGGCCGTATCCTGAAGTTCGACGGTTATACCCGTGTGCTGCCACAGCAGAGCAAGCCAGGCGAAGACGATGTGCTGCCGGAAATGGCCCAGGGTGAGGCGTTGAAGCTGATCCAACTCGACCCGAGCCAGCATTTCACCAAGCCACCGGCGCGCTTCACCGAGGCCAGCCTGGTCAAGGAAATGGAAAAACGTGGGATCGGTCGTCCGTCCACCTATGCGGCGATCATCTCCACCATCCAGGACCGTGGCTATGTGACCCTGCACAACCGCCGCTTCTATTCCGAGAAGATGGGTGACATCGTCACCGAACGCCTCTCCGAGAGTTTCTCCAATCTGATGGATTACGGCTTCACCGCCGACATGGAAGAGAACCTCGACGACGTGGCCCAGGGCGAGCGTGACTGGAAGAACGTGCTGGACGAGTTCTACGGCGACTTCAGCAAGAAACTGCTGACGGCCGAGTCGGCAGAGAACGGCATGCGTGCCAACCAGCCGACCATGACCAACATTCCGTGCAAGGAATGCGGGCGGCCGATGATGATCCGTACCGCTTCGACCGGCGTGTTCCTGGGTTGCTCGGGATACAGCCTGCCGCCCAAAGAGCGCTGCAAGGCCACCGTGAACCTGGTGCCGGGTGACGAGATTGCTGCAGACGACGAGGGCGAGTCGGAATCCCGCGTGCTGCGTGGCAAGCACCGTTGCCCGATCTGCGCGACGGCGATGGATGCCTACCTGCTGGACGAAAAGCACAAGCTGCATATCTGCGGTAACAACCCGGACTGTGCGGGCTACGAGATCGAGGAAGGCAACTACCGGATCAAGGGCTACGAAGGGCCGAGCCTGGAGTGCGACAAGTGCGGTAGCGAGATGCAGCTCAAGACAGGCCGTTTCGGCAAGTTCTTCGGTTGCACCAATCCTTCGTGCAAGAACACCCGCAAGCTGCTCAAGAGCGGCGAAGCGGCGCCACCGAAGATGGATAAGGTGGACATGCCGGAGCTCAAGTGCGAGAAGGTCGACGATACCTACGTGCTGCGCGACGGCGCTTCTGGGCTGTTCCTGGCCGCCAGCCAGTTCCCCAAGAACCGCGAAACCCGGGCCCCGCTGGTGATGGAGATCGTTCCACACAAGCACGAGATCGACCCTAAGTACCACTTCCTCTGCGATGCGCCGCAGAAGGACCCTGAAGGCCGTCCAGCGGTGATTCGCTACAGCCGCAAGACCAAGGAGCAATACGTGCAGTCCGAGGTCGATGGCAAGCCGACCGGCTGGAAGGCGTTTTACGACGGGAGTACCTGGAAAGTCGAAGACAAGCGCTGATTCCTCGGTGCTGTAATTGGGGCCGCTTTGCGGCCCTGATCATTTATGATGCAGTAATATGCCTTGCAGCCTATGGGAGGGCACTCGAAATGGCCCAGGAACTCTACACCCGCACCAACCAGAAACTGTTCTTCGCCGGCCTCGCCCTCGAATCGATGGCCAAGGCCGAACAGAGCCAGGCCATGAATGCCCAGGGCCTGGTCCAGGCTGAACGCGAGGCAGCGTTGTTTCACCTCAATGGCGCGCTGCTGGGACTGTGTCACGAGATCGGCGGCTTCTACCGGCTGCCGGTAGTGGCTTCGGTCGAGCAGGCGCTCGCCGACGATGCGCTGAACGACATCGCCATCCCTGAAGTGGCTGAAATGCTCGAACTGGTGCGCCAGCGGGAAACCTGGCTGGCGCAACTGGTCAGTGCTTATGCCGATTTGTTCCGACCGCCGGTCGCGAAGAAAACCCCTAAAACCGACGTCACCCAACCGCTGATCCAGGCTGTCAATCTCGACGAACCCGAGCAACCTGCGCTGTCGAGAGCAACCCTGGAAAGCTGGAGGAACAACCTTAAGGACTTGGTGAGACGGTTCCGTGACGCGTTGAGTGAGTGCTGATCACTGATTCGACTGGTACAATGCTGGCCTTTCGAGGAGAACAGCCCTATATGTCAACGTCCTTTCTAGAAATTGTCGAGTTGCCTGATGGCCGGATCGAACTGCGTCGTGCCGAGGACGAAGGCTCTCTGGTAACCCTGGATTTCTCGGAGGACGCCAAGGCGTTCTTGCAGGGGCAGCACGTCGAAGTCGCCAAGGCAATGCTGAGCGTCGGCGTGCAAATGGCAGGTCGCCTCATGGATGGCGAACTCGAACGCGACGAAGGACCGCGCGTACTGCACTAAACGAAGAGTGTGGTGTGAGGTAACAGGCAAAGCCTGAACATCAGCCGAGGCGGATGTTCAGGCTTTGTGCGTTTCCGGCGTTGGCTGCGCGCACCAGTTGCTGGCGTGCGCTGGCGTTGATGTTCCCTAGCCAGCTCACTACGGTATGGCTAAGGCCAAGGCGCAGGGCTTCACAGGCCAGTTGCAGCGGGCTCTGGTTGCCGCGAGGGTGCAGCAGCAGAATGCGTTCGCGGTTGAGGCCTGCATCCCGCAGCCAGGCTTGTGTCAGGTTAGAGGGTGGGGCGATCAGGGTCAGCCAGCGGGCGTCGTCTTCTTCGCTCAGTTCGCGTAGCACAGGCGCCAGCAGGTTTTGGCAGTGTCCAACTGCGCCGCGCAGTGACAGTTCGCTAAACAGCTCGGGTTGGCTGTGCTTGCGCGCCGGCTCTTGTGCCTTCAAGCCAGGCAATACCGGCTGGGCGAGGAAAGCCTCGAACAGCGGGAGCTGAACTTGCTGTGGTGCATGGATGGACTGCTGCATGACGCCTCCTGGATCAGCGGCGAATGACGCCGACACTCAAGCCCTCGATAACCAGTTCCTGTTCTTTCAGGTCGACTTCGATGGGGGCGAATTCGGGGTTCTCGGCAATAAGCCAGACTTTGCTGCCTTCACGCTTGAAGCGCTTGACCGTTACTTCGTCACCGATGCGGGCGACGACGATCTGGCCGTTTCGGGCTTCACGGCAGGTATGGACGGCGAGCAGGTCGCCATCGAAAATGCCGATGTCCTTCATGCTCATGCCATGTACGCGCAGCAGGTAGTCGGCGCGTGGATGGAAGAAGGCCGGGTTGATGTTGCAGGATTGCTCGATATGCTGCTCGGCGAGAATCGGTGCGCCGGCCGCGACCCGGCCAATGATTGGCAGGCCGTTTTCTTCTGCCTTGGCTTCGAACCCAGGGACACGAATGCCGCGGGAGGCCCCAGGGGTCATTTCGATCGCGCCTTTACGGGCGAGGGCCTTGAGGTGTTCCTCGGCGGCGTTGGGCGACTTGAAGCCCAGCTCTTGAGCGATCTCCGCGCGCGTCGGCGGGAAGCCGTTGTCTTCGAGGCAACGTTTGATGAAGGCCAGAATTTCGGCTTGGCGTGACGTCAGTTTCAACATGGCGAGCGCTCTGTCTTTTTATACAGTGACTGGGATTATATACAGTGGCTGGCCCACTGCAAGCGTTGTGCACGCGGAAAAGGCTGGCAATGTGCTGCATGAGGCGCTGGGCGTGGCGGGCAGCGTGGCCTGCAGCGTGTAGGGCGAAGCTGTGTTTTAATGGCGACCGCACGGTCAGCGAGCCTTGACATAAACAGGCCTGAAACGTATGTTTCAAACACCTGTTTGTCTGGCGGAGTAGTCATGGCCCAATCGGAAACCGTTGAACGCATTCTCGATGCTGCCGAGCAGCTGTTCGCAGAGAGGGGATTCGCCGAAACCTCGCTGCGGCTGATCACCAGCAAGGCTGGCGTCAACCTGGCCGCGGTCAACTACCACTTCGGTTCCAAGAAGGCCCTGATCCAGGCGGTGTTCTCGCGCTTCCTGGGCCCGTTCTGCGCCAGCCTCGAGCGCGAGCTGGAGCGTCGCCAGGCCCGGCCTGAACAGAAACCCTCGCTCGAAGAACTGCTGGAGATGCTGGTGGAGCAGGCGCTTGCCGTGCAGCCGCGCAGCAACAACGACCTCTCTATCTTCATGCGCCTGCTGGGCCTGGCCTTCAGCCAGAGCCAGGGGCACCTGCGCCGCTACCTCGAGGACATGTATGGCAAGGTGTTCCGCCGCTACATGCTGCTGGTCAACGAGGCTGCACCGCGCATCCCGCCGCTGGAGCTATTCTGGCGTGTGCATTTCATGCTCGGTGCCGCGGCCTTCAGCATGTCGGGTATCAAGGCACTGCGGGCCATTGCCGAAACCGATTTCGGCATCAATACCTCGATCGAACAAGTCATGCGCCTGATGGTGCCGTTCCTGGCGGCCGGCATGCGTGCCGACAGTGGCGTCACCGACGAGGCCATGGCCAGCGCTCAGCTGCGTCCACGCAGCAAGAACGCCACCGCCAAGGCCTGAACACTGGGCGGGGCAGGGCGCTTCGGCTAAGCTAGCGCCCATGCCTGACCTCGACTTTCTGCACATTTCCCTGACCGACCAGCGCCTCTACGGCTTCGTCCGTGGGCAATTGCGGGTTCGTCTCGATGTTTCCACGGCACGTAACGGCGCGGGTGAGCGCAATGGCTCCGGCTGTACGCCGCGTGGCCTGCATCAAGTGCGTGCGAAGATCGGTGCGGGTTTGCCGCTCAATGCGGTGTTGAGCGGGCGACGCTGGACCGGTGAGGTCTGGACGCCCGCGCTGCACGAGCAGTGTCCTGGGCGTGACTGGATCCTGACCCGCATCTTGTGGCTCAGTGGATGCGAGTCTGGCTTCAACCGCCGGGGCGGTGTCGACACGTTTCGTCGCTACATTTACCTGCACGGGACGCCGGACATCGAACCCTTGCGCGTACCGTTGTCACATGGCTGCATACGCCTGCGCAACACGGATTTGCTTGACCTGTTCGACCGAGTGCCGGCCCATTGCCCGGTGCGTATCGAAGAGGCTGCCTGCCCCCAGTGGGCTTCTCTCAGTCTTCAATGAAGGATTCCTTATGACCGTCAGCCTGCAAGGCTCTCTGATGGTGGATATTGCCGGTAAATGGCTGACCGCCGAGGACCGACATCTCCTGCGCCAGCCCGAAGTGGCTGGCTTGATCATCTTTGCGCGCAATGTCGAAAACCCCCGTCAGGTGCGTGAATTGTGTGCGTCGATCCGCGCCATTCGTCCCGACCTGATCCTGGCGGTCGATCAGGAGGGCGGTCGCGTTCAACGCCTGCGTCAGGGGTTCGTGCGCTTGCCGGCCATGCGTGCGATTGCCGATAACGCCAATGCCGAGTACCTGGCCGAACAGTGCGGGTGGCTGATGGCCACCGAGGTCCTGTCGGTTGGCCTGGACCTCAGTTTCGCGCCGGTGCTCGACCTGGATCACCAGCGCAGCGCAGTGGTCGGCAGCCGCGCCTTCGAAGGTGACCCGCAACGCGCCACGCAATTGGCTGGTGCCTTCATCCGTGGCATGAATGCCGCAGGCATGGCGGCCTGTGGCAAGCACTTCCCTGGGCACGGCTGGGCCGAGGCCGACTCCCATGTGGCTATCCCCACCGACGAGCGTAGCCTCGAGCAATTGCGCCAGGCTGACTTGCTGCCATTCACCCGCTTGGGCAGCCAGCTTGCCGCCGTGATGCCTGCCCATGTGATCTACCCGCAGGTGGATAACCAGCCGGCCGGCTTCTCGCGCCGCTGGTTGCAAGACATCCTGCGCGGCGAGCTGGGCTTCCAGGGTGTGATCTTCAGTGACGACCTGTCCATGGCCGGCGCGCATGTAGTCGGGGATGCCGCCAACCGCATCGAAGCGGCACTGAGCGCCGGTTGCGACATGGGTCTGGTGTGCAATGACCGCGCGTCGGCTGAACTGGCGTTGTGTGCGGCGCAGCGGCTCAAGGTGAAGCCATCGCCACGGATCGCGCGGATGCGTGGGCAGGGCTTTGCCCGGACCGATTACCGCCAGCAGCCCCGTTGGCTGGAGGCACTCGGCGCACTGAAAGAGGCGCAGCTGGTCGACTGAGGCGTCGCTTGCGACATCCCACGGTTTGCGCTATCGCTGTGGGAGCGGCCTCGTGTCGCGAAGGGGCTGCGTAGCGGCCCCAGAAGCTTAGCGCCCGCGTTTGCCTGGCAACGGTGCGAACAGCGCCTCGATCTCGTCATCCCCCAGGCGCCACTGCCCGGCCTGGCCGCCGTCGAGCAAGCCGGACGCAAGCGCCGCCTTCTCCTGCTGCAGTTGCTGGATCTTCTCTTCCACGGTACCCCGGGTGATCAGCTTGAATACGAACACCGGTTTGTCCTGGCCAATGCGGTAGGCGCGGTCGGTGGCCTGGTTCTCGCTGGCGGGGTTCCACCAAGGGTCATAGTGAATCACCGTGTCTGCGGCAGTTAGGTTAAGCCCTGTACCGCCGGCCTTCAGGCTGATCAGGAATACGTCGCTGTCACCGTCCTGGAACTGCTTGACCGGAGCGCGGCGATCTCGGGTGTCGCCGGTCAGCAGGCTGTAGCGGATATCGCGTTTCGCAAGCTCCTGCTCGATCAGCGCCAGCATCGAGGTGAACTGCGAGAACAGCAGCACACGACGGCCTTCGCTCAGCAGTTCTTCGAGCATTTCCATCAAGGCGCCGAGTTTGCCTTTGTCGGCCTGGTTGGCCTTGGCCTCCACACCTTTGACCAGGCGCAAGTCACAGCACACCTGGCGCAGCTTGAGCAAGGCATCGAGGATCACGATCTGGCTGCGCGCCGCGCCGCTGCGGGCGATTTCCTCGCGGACCTTCCTGTCCATCGCCACCCGCACGGCTTCATAGGTGTCGCGCTGGGCGTCGCTGAGCTCGACCCAGTGGACCATCTCGGTCTTGGCGGGCAGCTCGGTGGCTACCTGCTCCTTGGTCCGGCGCAGCAGGAACGGGCGAACACGATTGGCCAGGTGGGTCATGCGCTCGCTGTCGCCCTGACGCTCGATCGGGGTGCGGTAGTCCTGGTTGAAACGCTTGAGGTCGCCCAGCCAGCCGGGCATCAAGAAGTGGAATAGCGACCATAGCTCGCCCAGGTTGTTTTCCATGGGCGTACCGGTCAGGCACAGGCGCTGGCTGGCTTGCAGCTCGCACACCGACTGGGCGGCCTTGCTGGTGCTGCTCTTGATGTTCTGTGCTTCGTCGAGCACCAGGACCGCCCAAGGTTGCCCGCGCAGGTGTTCCAGGTCGCGCGGCACCAGGGCGTAAGTGGTCAATACCAAGTCGTATTCATGCAGAGAGGCGAAGTGCTTGCTGCGTCCGGGGCCGTGAAGGGCCAGTACCCGCAGGCTGGGGGCGAAGCGCTGGGCCTCGTCGAGCCAGTTGGGCACCAGGCTGGTCGGCATCACCGCCAGGGCGGGGGAGGTCAGGCGCCCGGACTGTTTTTCCAGCAGCAGGTGGGCCAGGGTCTGTAGCGTCTTGCCCAGGCCCATGTCGTCACCCAGGATCCCGCCGGTACCCATCTCGCGCAGGGCCTGCATCCAGTTCAGGCCCTGCTGCTGATAAGGACGCAAGGTGGCGTTGAGCTCGCGGGGCGGCGCGACTTGCAGGTCACGGGCATCGCGCAGGCGCCGGCCCAGGTCACGTACGTGTTTGCCGCCTTCCCAGTGCAGTGGCAGATCGGCGATGTCGTTCAGGCGTGCAGCGTCGGCGCGGTCCAGGCGCAGTGCCGGGCCGGCGGTGTCCTCGTGCAGGTACAGCTCACCCAAGGTGCCCATCACGGCCTTGATCCTGCCGTAGGGCAGGGCGACGCGCAGCGCCGGGCTGTCCAGCCGCCCTCGGTTGAGGTCGATCAGCAGGTGCTCGTCGTCGCTGCGGCGGGCCAGTTCGGCTGGGCGCAGCAGCTCAGGATTGCTGCGCAGCAGTTGCAGCACGATCGGCAACAGGCTGTGGCGCTGACCATCGACCACGATCCCCAGCTCCAGGTCGAACCACTCATGGCCTGGGGCTTCGTCGATGGTGGCGTACCAGTCGTCCACCTCGTGCAGGCTGAAGGCGAAATCGCGGTGGATGTCGATTTCCCAGCCCGCCTCGCGAAGGCGCGGCAGGCCATCGCGGGCAAAGCGCAGCCAAGCTTCGTCGTCCGGCAATTGCAGCATCTCGCCGGCACTGTCGGGCAGGGCTTTGCTCTGCCGGGTGGCGGCCTTGAAACCGAGGTCCCGCACGGTCTTGCGCAGGGCTTGCTCAGCCTGGGGCTGGCGGCGGATGCGTTGGCTGGTGGCGTCCACCAGGCGAGTCAGAGGCTTTTCGTCGCTGCCGCTGGCGCGCAGGCCGTCATAGTCGAACGACAGGGCTGCGCGGTGTTGCATCTGGCGCTGCATGCGACCGGTCTTGGGCATGTAGGCGCTGAATTCGAGGCTGCCGAGGGTCAGTCGACCGCGTGGTGAAATATCTTCGATCTGTTCGCTGCTGACAGCGGTGGGTGTTGGAACCTGGCGGTTCAGGGCATTCAGGCGATGGCTCAAGGGCACGACGAGGTGTTCGGGGACCGTGGGTGCACGGGCGAGCTGGCTGGCAATGAAGGGGTCAAGGTCGTGGTCGAGTATGCCGCAGCGGTGCGACTGCCGGTCCACGTAATACAGTGGCTCGATCGGAATTGCCTGAAGTTGCAGGTGCTCATCGTGGTACCAGGCGCCCCGGTAACTGCCGTTTTCCAGCCTTACCCAACGAAATTCAGCGTGCAGCTTCGGGCCGCCAAGCAGTGGCGATGGGTCCTGCTCGTAAAGTAGGCGCCCAGTCGCCAGGGCGTAGCCGAACAGCTCTGCGCCCTGCTTGCCTTCCAGCTCGACCACCGGCGTCACGGACTGCGTGCGTGCATCGATCAGGCGCAACAAGCGGCCGTCGTCCTCGGTCACGTAGCGGGGGGTATAGTAGATCAGTTCAGGCAGCGACGTGATTCGGGCCAGCTTGAGCGTGTCGTCTGCCTGGCGGGTGCCTTTGAGCACTTCCATTCGGCATTGTTCGCGGTCTTTGTAGACCCGGTAATAGATGGCCGGCCCCTTGCGCGCCGGTGCAGGAGCACTCACCGGTTTGGCGGGGGTCTCCAGTGCCTGCACCCACTGGTTGAGATCAGGGGGCAGCGAGAGTGCGGCTTGTTCGCGGGTCATGGAGGGGGCGAGACCGCTGGCGCCGTCCTGTACGAGCAGCAAGGCGGCGACGCAGTGCTTGCAGTTCAGGCGCACCGGGCAACTGCAACTGCCGAGAATGCGCAGCTCTCCGGCATGCGCGAACAGCTTGATTATCTGGGTGTACGTTTGCCCTGACGAGCCTTTGCAGGTCGACTCGATGGACGTGGCATCCTGCGACAGAATGCGGGTTCGCTCCTGCGCGGCATATGCGCGACCGCGGCTCAGCGCGCCGGGATCGAAGTGATCGACCCAGTGCGGATAGGCCCTGAGCAATTCTTCTGCGTCACCCGCGTTCACATCACTGCTCCATCATCTCCGGGTCCATGACCGGCATCTTCGGTGTGCCCGGAGGCGTGACCTTCAGCAGCACTGCCAGGTGGCCGCCATCGAGGAAGGTCAGTTGGCCGCCTTTCACATTGCTGTTGCTCTGCTTGAATTGTTCGCTCTGCAGCACGTTGCCGTTGCCATCGAGCTGGTTGACCCAGAAGTTGGCCTCGACAGTGATGAAGCGGCCTTCGGTGATGCTCAGGTTGCCTTCGATGGGGAAGTGGCCGAACTGCTCTTTGCCCGTGCCCAGCGCGATACGGCTGGGCTCGCTGCCCACCTGCTGTTGCCACGCCTTGTGCAACAGCACGGTGTAGTTCGGGGTGGCTTCGAGCCGGGTCACCTCATCGTCCAGGGCGACCCGACGCTCGTCGTCCTTTTCCAGGCGCGGGGCGCCAGCGCTCCAGTCTTCCGGGGCGAACGGGCTGGTGAAGGCGGGCACGTTGTTCTGCCGCACCAGAATCATTTCCACCTGATACAGGCCTTCGGCGAAGGCGGCCGGCGCGAACAGCGTCAGCAGCAAGGTCAGGCAACGGATGGCACGCATGGATATTCCTTAAGCAGGCTGTGGTGTCAGGCGCTCGAACAGCGCCTCCAGGGTGTTGAAGCGTTCGTCGGGGCGTTCCATCGGAACCAGGAAGCGGAACTGGGTCGCGCCTTCGAACTTATAGCGTTTGGGCTGGCCTTGAATCAGCTTGATCAGGGTCAGTGGGTCGACAGGGGTCTCGGCCTCGAACTCGAGTTTGCCGCCGTTGGGGCCGGCATCGACTTTCTTGATGCCCAGCTTCTCGGCATGCAGCTTGAGCTGAGTCAGGCGCATGAGATTTTTGGTCGGCTCCGGCAGCAGGCCGAAGCGGTCGATCATTTCCACTTGCAGGTCCTTCAGACCCTCCTCGTCAGCGGCCGAAGCGATGCGCTTGTAGAGGATCAGGCGGGCATGTACGTCGGGCAGGTAGTCTTCGGGTATCAACGCCGGCAGGCGCAGGTTGATCTCCGGACCACCGCCCAATGGCTGCTCCAGGTTCGGTTGGGTGCCCTTGCGAATGGCCTTGACCGCCCGTTCGAGCATTTCCATGTACAGGGTGAAGCCGACTGCCTGGATCTGACCGCTCTGACCTTCGCCCAGCAGTTCGCCGGCACCGCGAATCTCCAGGTCGTTGGTGGCCAGCACGAAGCCGGCGCCCAGGTCCTGGGTATTGGCAATGGCTTCCAGGCGCTTCTCGGCATCGGCGCTGATCTGCTGGCGTGGTGGCGTCAGCAGGTAGGCATAGGCTTGGTGGTGACTACGACCAACCCGGCCGCGCAACTGATGCAACTGGGCCAGGCCGAACTTGTCGGCGCGTTCGATGACGATGGTGTTGGCGCTGGGCACGTCGATGCCGGTCTCGATGATGGTCGAGGCGATCAGCACGTTGAAGCGCTTGTGGTAGAAGTCGCTCATCACCTGTTCGAGTTCGCGTTCGCGCATTTGCCCGTGGCCGATGCCGATCCGTGCCTCGGGCACCAGTTCGGCCAGGTCGGCGGCGCATTTCTCGATGGTTTTCACATCGTTGTGCAGGTAGTAGACCTGGCCGCCGCGCAGCAGCTCGCGCAGCAGTGCCTCCTTCACCGTGCTCTTGTTCTGCTCCATGACGAAGGTGCGCACCGACAACCGGCGGGCCGGCGGGGTGGCGATGATCGACAGGTCGCGCATGCCGGACACCGCCATGTTCAACGTGCGCGGAATTGGCGTGGCGGTCAGGGTGAGAATGTCCACCTCGCTACGCAGGGCCTTGAGCTGTTCTTTCTGGCGAACGCCGAAACGGTGTTCTTCATCGATGATGGCCAGGCCTAGGTCCTTGAAGCGCACATCGTCCTGGAGCAGTTTGTGCGTGCCGATCAGGATGTCGATCTTGCCTTCGGCCAGATCAGCCGCCGCTGCCGCCACTTCCTTGGCCGACTTGAAGCGGCTCATGACCTCCACGGTTACCGGCCAGTCGGCGAAGCGGTCGCGGAAGCTGTTGTAGTGCTGCTGGGCGAGCAGGGTAGTGGGCACCAACACTGCCACCTGGCGACCACTGTGCACCGCGATGAAGGCTGCGCGCATGGCCACTTCGGTCTTGCCGAAGCCGACGTCGCCGCACACCAGGCGATCCATGGGCTTGGCGGCCAGCATGTCGGCGCGTACGGCTTCGATGGCGGCTTGCTGGTCGGGGGTTTCCTCGAACGGGAAGCCGGCGCTGAAGGTGGCGTAGTCGGCGGCCGGGTCGGCGAACGCATAGCCTTTGCGCGCGGCGCGGCGGGCATAGATGTCGAGCAGTTCGGCCGCCACGTCGCGCACCTGTTCGGCGGCTTTGCGCTTGGCTTTCTGCCAGGCTTCGGAGCCGAGTCGGTGCAACGGTGCCAGGGCATCATCGCTGCCGGTGTAACGGGCGATCAGGTGCAGGTTGGCCACCGGCACATAGAGCTTGGCGCCCTCGGCGTATTCCAGGGTCAGGAATTCGGCGGCCTGGCCGTCGATTTCCAGGGTTGCCAGGCCCAGGTAGCGACCCACGCCGTGGTCGATATGCACCACTGGCGCACCTTCGCGCAGCTCGGTGAGGTTCTTGATGACTGCATCGTTGGCCGCCTCGCCGCGTTTCTCGCGACGCCGGCGCTGCATGACGCGCTGGCCGAACAGCGGGCTCTCGGCAATCAGCGCCACGGCAGGGTCGTCCAGCAGCAGGCCGTCATCGAGCGGGGCGATGGTGATCGCCAGGCGCTCGCTGCCGGTGATGAATTCGGCCCAGCTTTCGACCGTCTCCGGGCGCAGCTTCAGGCGCTCAAGCAGTTCCAGCAGGACTTCACGGCGGCCTGCCGATTCAGCGGTGAACAGGACCCGGCCAGGGAACTGGTCCAGGAAGTTGGCCAGTTCGGCCAGCGGTTGGTTGGCCTTGGCTTCGATGGCCAGGTTGGGCAAGGCGCGGGCGGGGAAACGCTCACGGCCGGCGCCTGGTTCTACATCGTCGGTACTTGCCACGACGCGCGGCCACTGCTTGAGGCGGGCGAAGCAGTCCTCGACCGGCAGGAACAGTTCGGCTGGCGGCAGCAGCGGGCGGGTCAGGTCGCCACGGCGTTCTTCATAACGGCCGCGGACATCGTTCCAGAAGTGTTCGGCGGCCTGCTCGACACCCGGCAGCGAGAACACTTGAGTGTCGTCCGGCAGGTAGTCGAAAAGGGTGGAGGTTTCTTCGAAGAACAGCGGCAGGTAATACTCGATACCCGCGGGGATGATGCCGCTGGTGAGGTCCTGGAAGATCGCGCTGCGGCGAAAATCGACGTCGAAACGCTCGCGGAAGCGGGCCTTGAAACGGGTCACTTCGTCCTTTTGCATCGGGAACTCGCGGGCCGGCAGCAGGCGAATCGAGTCCACCTTGTCGATCGAGCGCTGGGTTTCCGGGTCGAAGGTGCGCAGGGTTTCGATTTCATCGTCGAACAGGTCGATGCGATAGGGCAGTTTGCTGCCCATCGGGAACAGGTCGATCAAGGCACCCCGCACGGCGAACTCGCCGTGCTCGTAGACGGTGTCGACGCAGCGGTAGCCGGTGGCTTCCAGGCGCGTGCGCATCTGCTCGACATCCACTTTCTGGCCGATGTCCAGCACCAGGCTGCTGCCCAGCAGGAAGCGGGTCGGCGCCAGGCGGTGCAGGGCCGTGGTGATCGGCACCACGAGAATGCCGTGGTCCAGTTCAGGCAACTGGTAGAGGCTGGCGATACGCTGGGAAATGATGTCCTGGTGCGGCGAGAACAGGTCGTACGGCAGGGTTTCCCAGTCAGGGAAAGGCAGCACTGGCAAGTCCGGCGCGAAGAAACGCAGCTCTTGCTCCAGACGGTCGGCGGCCTGGCTGTCGGCCGTCAGCAAAAGGGTGAAGCGACCAGCGTTGCTGGCGGCTTCGGCAATGGCAAGGCTGAGGGCGGCACCGGGCAAGTTGCCCCAGGTTTGTTTGCCGGCCGTGGCCGACATTTGCGGTAGGCGCAGAACTGACACGGGAGATTGCACTCCAAGCGTTGCGGCAAAGAGATCAATTGTACCGGTGCCGGTGCGTGCTGTCAGGCTCGAAAGGCCATGAACACTCGCTCTGGCGTCGGCGACAGGCGCTCATTGCCCGATACGCGTTGGGGCGTCATAATGTAGCCCCTTTTTTCTGTCCCTACATGTGGAAGGTTCCCGTGACTCAGAAGCCCGACCAGTGTCTTGGTGAGTGGATCGATCGTGAAGCTCTTGCTGAAGCGATGATCCCGCTTATCGGTCAGCTCTACCGCAACAACAACGTGGTGAGCTCGATCTATGGCCGTAGCCTGATCAACCGTTCGGTTATCTCGATCCTCAAAGCCCACCGCTTTGCGCGTCACCGTCAAACCGACGAGACCGAACTGTCCGTCCACGAGACATTCCCCCTGCTCAAGGCCATGAGCGAGCTGAAACTGGGCGCCGCTTCGGTCGACCTGGGCAAGCTGGCCAACAAGTTCAAGCAGGAAGGCAACGGCCGCAGCGCCGAGCAGTTCGTGCGTGAAGAGCTGGCTGAAGTGGTTGGCCAGCAGAACGCTTCGGCGCGTAAGGGCACCGACGTCGTGCTGTACGGCTTCGGCCGCATCGGCCGCCTGCTGGCGCGCATCCTGATCGAGAAAACCGGTGGCGGCGACGGCCTGCGCCTGCGCGCCATCGTCGTGCGCAAAGGCGCCGAGAACGATCTGGTCAAGCGTGCCAGCCTGTTGCGTCGTGACTCGGTGCACGGCCCGTTCGATGGCACCATCACCATCGATGAAGCCAACAACACCATCACTGCCAACGGCAACCTGATCCAGGTGATCTACTCCAACGATCCGGCCTCGATCGACTACACCCAGTACGGTATCGAAAACGCCCTGCTGGTCGACAACACCGGTAAATGGCGTGACGCCGAAGGTCTGGGCCAGCACCTGCAGTGCAAAGGCATCGAGCGCGTGATCCTCACCGCACCTGGCAAGGGCGCGCTGAAGAACATCGTTCACGGCATCAACCATGGCGACATCGCCGCCGATGACAAGATCATCTCGGCTGCCTCCTGCACCACCAACGCCATCGTGCCGGTGCTCAAGGCTGTCAACGACCAGTACGGTATCGTCAACGGTCACGTCGAAACCGTTCACTCGTTCACCAACGACCAGAACCTGATCGACAACTTCCACAAGGGCAGCCGTCGTGGCCGCGCCGCGCCGCTGAACATGGTCATCACCGAGACCGGTGCCGCCACTGCCGCCGCCAAGGCCCTGCCAGTGCTCAAGGGCAAGCTGACCGGCAACGCCATTCGCGTGCCGACGCCGAACGTCTCGATGGCCATCCTGAACCTGAACCTGGAAAAGGCCACCAGCCGCGACGAAATCAACGAGTACCTGCGCCAGACCGCCATGCACTCGGAACTGCACAAGCAGATCGACTACGTCAGCTCCCAGGAAGTGGTTTCGACCGACTTCGTGGGTTCGCGCCACGCCGGTGTGGTCGATGCCGAAGCCACCATTTGCAACGACAACCGTGTTGTCCTGTACGTCTGGTACGACAACGAGTTCGGTTACAGCTGCCAGGTGGTTCGCGTGATGGAAGAGATGGCCGGTGTGAACCCGCCAGCGTTTCCGCGCTGATCCGCTTGTAAGGCAATGAAAAAACGGGAACCTTCGGGTTCCCGTTTTTTTTGGCCTGCATTTATTGTGTTTGTACCGACCTTATCGTCAGTCAGCTGGCTGACGATAAGGTCGGTGCAGGCAATCGAGAACCCAACCTTGCGTACAGCCCTTTTGTTCATCCTGATGCTCCTCACCGCCTGCGACCAGGGGCCGACCCTGGAGCGCCTGAGCGGCCCGACCATGGGCAGCAGCTACAGCATCCAGTACGTTCGCGAACCCGGCGGCCCGGCGCCTGCGCAGGTGCAGGCAGCGGTCGAGACCCTTTTGCAGGGCGTCGACCAGCACTACTCGACCTACCGGGGCGACTCCACCGTCAGCCGCTTCAACCAGCTCCCGGCCAACCAGTGCTTGGCACTGCCGCCTGACATGCTGGAGTTGGTCGCCCTCGGTCAGCGCCTCGCCGAACAGAGCGCGGGAGCCTTCGACCTTACGGTCGAGCCGCTGCTCGACCTCTGGGGCTTCGGCCCGCAGGCCCGGGCCGAGCAGGTGCCGGACCCGCAGGCTCTGGCCCAGGCTCGCCAGCGTGTGGGTTATCGCCACCTGCACATCGATGGCCAGGCCCTGTGCAAGGATGCCCCGGTGCAAGTGGACTTCAACAGCATCGCCGCTGGCCATGCGGTCGACCTGATCGCCGAGCGCCTGCGCGCCATGGGTATCGGCAACTTCATCGCCGAGGCCACCGGGGAGCTCAAGGCGGTGGGCCACAAGCCCGATGGCAGTGCCTGGCGCATCGCCCTCGAACTGCCCCGTGAAGATCGCCAGATTGCCCGCCAGATCATTCCCGTCAACGGCCTTGCCGTGTCGACCTCGGGTGACTATCGCCACTATTTCGAGCAGAATGGCCGCCGCTATTCGCACACCTTCGATGCGCGTCTCGGGCGCCCGGTCGATCACAGTCTCGCGGCAGTCACCGTGCTCGATGCCTCGGCCCTGCAAGCGGACGGTTATTCGACCCTGCTGTTGATTCTTGGGCCTGAGCGCGGTTGGGACTTCGCCGTGGCTCATGAGTTGGCGGCGGTATTGGTGACTCGGGCAGAGGGTGGCTTCGTCTCCCGAGCTACGCCTGCGTTCGAACGGGCGGTGAAAGGCGAGTGAAAGCACAAGGACGGATGATCGGCGCCACGGAGTCGGTGAACGACATGTAGTGCAGGCAAAAATAGCCTACGACGCGACCAAGGGTTAATGTTCGCGGCGTTCACGCTTGATTAGACTGCACCCGAATTTTTTCATGGCGCCTCGGCGGCATGATCGAGCCCCGCGAGCCACCGTGACCCGCGGGCCAGTTCTGAAGGAGTACGCATGGCTGTCTACAACTACGACGTAGTGGTGCTGGGTTCCGGCCCGGCCGGAGAAGGCGCGGCAATGAATGCCGCCAAAGCAGGGCGCAAGGTGGCAATGGTCGACAGCCGTCGTCAGGTCGGCGGCAACTGCACCCACCTGGGCACCATCCCGTCCAAGGCACTGCGTCACTCGGTGCGGCAGATCATGCAGTTCAACACCAATCCGATGTTCCGCGCCATCGGTGAGCCACGTTGGTTCTCCTTCCCGGACGTGCTCAAGAGCGCCGAGAAAGTGATTTCCAAGCAGGTCGCGTCGCGTACCGGCTACTACGCCCGCAACCGTGTCGATGTCTTCGTCGGCACCGGCAGCTTCGCCGACGAGCAGACCGTCGAGGTGGTTTGCCCCAACGGCGTAGTCGAGAAACTGGTGGCCAAGCACATCATCATCGCCACCGGCTCGCGCCCGTACCGCCCAGCCGACATCGACTTCCACCACCCACGCGTCTACGACAGCGACACCATCCTCAGCCTGAGCCACACCCCACGCAAGCTGATCGTCTACGGTGCCGGTGTCATCGGTTGCGAATACGCCTCGATCTTCAGCGGTCTTGGCGTACTGGTTGAGCTGGTCGACAACCGTGGCCAGCTACTGAGCTTCCTGGACTCGGAAATTTCCCAGGCGCTGAGCTATCACTTCAGCAACAACAACATCACCGTGCGCCACAATGAGGAGTACGAGCGGGTCGAGGGCCTGGACAACGGTGTGATCCTGCACCTGAAGTCGGGCAAGAAGATCAAGGCCGACGCCTTGCTGTGGTGTAACGGCCGTACCGGCAACACCGACAAGCTGGGCCTGGAAAACATTGGCATCAAGGTCAACAGCCGTGGCCAGATCGAGGTCGACGAGGCCTACCGGACCAGCGTACCTAACATCTACGGTGCCGGTGACGTGATCGGCTGGCCGAGCCTGGCCAGTGCCGCCCACGACCAGGGCCGTTCGGCGGCCGGCAGCATCGTCGACAACGGCAGCTGGCGCTTCGTCGATGACGTGCCGACCGGTATCTACACCATTCCGGAGATCAGCTCGATCGGCAAGAACGAGCAGGAACTGACCCAGGCCAAGGTGCCGTACGAAGTGGGCAAGGCCTTCTTCAAGAGCATGGCCCGTGCGCAGATCGCCGGTGAGCCGCAGGGCATGTTGAAGATCCTGTTCCACCGTGAAACCCTGGAGATCCTGGGTGTGCACTGCTTCGGCTACCAGGCTTCGGAGATCGTTCACATCGGTCAGGCGATCATGAACCAGCCAGGTGAGCAGAACAATCTGAAGTACTTCGTCAACACCACGTTCAACTACCCGACCATGGCCGAAGCCTATCGGGTAGCTGCCTACGACGGCCTGAACCGGCTTTTTTGAGCGGCTCCGGCCGGTGGCCTGAGCCGGTCGGGGAGACCGATTTCAGCCCTACCCGAGGGTGGTCTTGGCCAAACCGGGAAAGTCTGTAATCAGGCTGTCCACGCCAAAATCAGCGAGCCGGCGCATCAGTGCCGGCTCGTTGACCGTCCACACCGATACGTGCAAGCCCTGGTTCTGCGCTTTGATCAGACGCTCAGGGGTGCACAGCGTCCAGTTGAGCGCCAGCATTTCGCAGCCGTAGTTCTGCGCGACCTTCAGCGGGTCGAGCCAGGCGTACTCGGCGACCAGGCCGCGCTTCACGTCCGGGACCAGTTCCTGTGCGGCGCCCAGTACTTCGCGTGAACTCGAGGTGATGGTTACCTTGTCCAGCATGCCGTATTGCTGGGCCAGCTCGCGAATGGCCAGCACGGTGGTGGCGGCGCGGGTGCGCGATGCGCTTTTCACTTCCAGTTGCCAGTGCTCGAAGGCGCATTTCTCGAACAGCTCTTCCAGGCGCGGGATAGGGCAGGGCTGCACATGGCCAGGGCCACCTTTACGGGCATCGTAGGTAACCAGTTCGTCAGCGGTGTGTTCCACCACTTTGCCCCGTCGTCCGGTCGTGCGCTTGAGGGTGGGGTCGTGGATGACCATCAACTCGTTGTCGGCGGACAGGTGCAGGTCCAGTTCGCAGCGGGTGACGCCGTGGGACAGGCACTGGCGGAAGCTGGTCAGGGTGTTCTCGGGTGCTTCGCCCTTGGCGCCGCGGTGGCCATAGATCAGGGTCACGTTCGTTCCTTCAGTTCAAAAGAGTGTCAGGCTCAGGAGGAGGGTGGGTTCTGTTCCAGCTGCTGGCGCCGTTGCTGCTGCTGGCGCTGCAGGATGTAGCGGGCCAGCAACTGGCGCTGGGCGTCGGTCATGTCGGTGAATTCGGTGCCAACCTCGTAGGTGCCGTCCGGTCGAGGATCGCAATGGGTCACCCGGCCTCGCAGCAACAGGCCATGGGCGCGGGGCATGAGCACCATCTTTACCTTCACTCGCGTGCCAGGGGCGATGTGCTTGGCCTGGGCGAATTCGATGCCCCCTTCGGAGATGACCACTGCCTGAGGCTTGCCGATTTCACCGATCAGGGTCTGCGCAACCACGGCGCTGAGCAGGTCCAGGCGTTTGTTCTGGGCGCGCAGGAAGGCGGCCAGGGTGCGGTCCTTCTCGCTCAGCTGGCGCAGCAGGTGCTGGGACTCGAAGTCGGACAGGTGCAGTTCGCTGAGCAGGTTGAACAGCGGGGACTCATCTTGCAACAGTTCTGTCTCAAGGGCTTCGGCCGCGCTCAAGGGACTGATTTCCAGTGCGATCCGGTCTTCGATGCGGTAGTATTCGCGGCGATCTTCTTCGTCTAATGTCGTCATGGCGAACCCATGGTAGCGGCGGTGGTCCGAGTGTAAAGCCGCCGTAGGCGCCTCGCCACAAGGACGTTCCCTTTCATCCGAACAAGCCCCGACATGTTCAGACCTCTTTTCGCATTCATCGGTACGCGTTACACCCGTGCCAAGCGCCGCAATCACTTCGTCTCGTTCATTTCCCTGACCTCGATGATCGGCCTCGCCCTGGGCGTGGTGGTCATGATCGTGGTGCTTTCGGTCATGAACGGCTTCGACCACGAGATGCGTACCCGCGTGCTGGGCATGATTCCCCACGCCACGCTCGAAAGCGGCCAGCCCGTCAACGACTGGCCAGCCCTTGCCAAACAAGTAAAGCAGAATCCGCAGGTGGTGGCAGTTGCGCCCTATACCCAGATGCAGGGCCTGCTGACTCACGATGGCAAGGTGCAGAAGGTTTTGCTCAATGGCATAGACCCTGCGCGCGAGCGTGAGGTGTCGATCATCGACAACTTCATCCTGCAAGGGCGCCTGGAGCAACTGGCGCCGGGCGAGTGGGGCATCATGATCGGCGACAAGGCTGCGGCAAAGCTGGGGGTGGCCATCGGCGACAAACTCACCTTCGTCGCCCCCGAAGTCAGCGTCACGCCGGCCGGCATGTTCCCGCGCATGAAGCGCTTCACCGTGGTCGGCACCTTCCACGTCGGCGCCGGCGAGATCGATGGCTACCTGGGCCTGACCAATATCGCCGACCTGTCGCGCCTGCACCGCTGGAAGGCCGACCAGGTGCAGGGCCTGCGCCTCAAGTTCGACGACCTGTTCCAGGCCCCGCGCGTGGCCTGGGAGATCGCCCAGCGCCTGGGTGACCAGGAATTCTACAGCCGCGACTGGACCCGCACCCACGGCAACCTGTACCAGGCCATTCGCATGGAAAAAGCCATGATCGGCCTGCTGTTGCTGCTGATCGTGGCCGTGGCGGCATTCAACATCATTTCGACCCTGGTGATGGTGGTCAACGACAAGCGCGGCGATATCGCCATCCTGCGTACCCTCGGTGCCACGCCGGGGCAGATCATGGCCATCTTCATGGTCCAGGGCACGGTGATCGGGGTGATCGGCACCTTGATCGGCGCCGTGGTCGGGATTATCGCCGCGCTCAATGTCAGCGCGGTGATCGCCGGCATCGAGAAGCTGATCGGGCACAAGTTCCTCAACGCCGATGTGTATTTCATCGATTACCTGCCGTCGCAGATCCAGGCCAATGACGTGTACATGGTCTGCGGTGCGGCGCTGGTCCTGAGTTTCTTCGCCACCCTGTACCCGGCCTGGCGTGCGGCCCGCACCCAGCCTGCAGAGGCGCTACGTTATGAGTGAGTCGCGCATGAGTGATAAAGCCGTTCTGAGTTGCCGCAACCTGGGCAAGTCCTACGAGGAGGGCCCGGAGTCGGTGCAGGTGTTGTCCGGGTTGAACCTCGAACTGCATGCCGGTGAGCGGGTGGCCATCGTCGGCAGTTCCGGCTCGGGCAAGAGTACCTTGCTCAACCTGCTGGGCGGGCTCGACCGGCCCACCCAAGGCAGTGTCTGGCTGGCCGGCGAAGAACTGTCGGCGCTGGGCGAGCGTGCCCGTGGCCTGCTGCGTAACCGTGAACTGGGCTTCGTCTACCAGTTCCACCACCTGTTGCCCGAGTTCACCGCCATGGAGAACGTGTGCATGCCGCTGCTGATCGGCCGCACGCCCATACCCGAGGCCCGCGAGCGCGCCGAGGCTTTGCTCAAGCGCGTTGGCCTGAGCCATCGTCTGCATCACAAGCCGGCCGAGCTGTCCGGCGGCGAGCGTCAGCGCGTGGCGATCGCCCGAGCCCTGGTCAATCGCCCGGGCCTGGTGATGCTCGACGAGCCGACCGGCAACCTCGATCACCACACCGCCCAGGGCATCCAGGAGCTGATGCAGGAATTGTCCAGCGCATCCAAGACGGCGTTCCTGGTAGTGACCCACGACCTCAATCTGGCGCGTCAGATGGACCGCGTGCTGAAGCTCGACGATGGCCACCTGGTAGCGATCTGATCGGCGTGCCTGGGGCGGCCTGAGCCGCCCCGCAACTTATTCATTGGGTGTTTTCGTACATGTTCAGACCCTTGCCCTTGTTCATCGGTGCTCGCTACACCCGTGCCAAGCGCCGCAACCATTTCATCTCGTTCATCTCCATGACATCGATGATCGGCCTGTCCCTGGGCGTGCTGGCGATGATCGTGGTGTTGTCGGTGATGAATGGCTTTCAGCGCGAGATGAGCTCGCGCATTCTCGGTTTAGTACCCCATGCGGCGATCCTTGGCGTGCAGCCGCTGGACGACTGGCGCAAGGCGGCCGATGCCGCGCTGAGCAATCCTGCGGTGATGGCCGCTGCGCCTATCACGGAAATGGAAGGCATGCTGTCGTACAAGGGCGCCATGCAGCCGATCCAGGTCAGCGGTATCGACCCCGCCGAGGAGGGCAAGGTGTCCATCGTCGGCCAGCACATCGTCCAGGGGCGTTTGCAGGACCTTGAGCCAGGAGAATACGGGGTGGTGATCGGTGAGCTGACCGCGCGTCGCTTCCGTCTCAATACCGGCGACAAGCTGACCCTGATCGTCCCGGAAATCAGCAAGGAACCGGGCGGTATCACCCCGCGCATGCAGCGGTTGACCGTGGTCGGTATCTTCAAGGTCGGTGCCGAGCTCGATGGCTCGCAGGCCTACATGCATGTCGCCGATGCCGGCGAAATGCAGCACTGGGCCGCGGGCCAGGTCCAAGGGGTGCGCCTCAAGCTGCATGACCTGTATGCCGCGCCCCAGGTGTCCAAGGCCATCGCCGCCAGCCTGGGCGATGCCTACCGCGCCGACGACTGGTCGCACACCCAGGGCAGCCTGTTCAGCGCCATGAAGATGGAAAAGACCATGATCGGCCTGTTGTTGCTGATGATCATCGCAGTGGCGGCGTTCAACATCATCGCCACACTGGTGATGGTGGTGAACGACAAGGGGCCGGACATCGCCATTCTGCGTACCCTGGGCGCCACGCCCGCGCAGATCATGGGCACCTTCATGGTTCAGGGCAGCCTGATCGGTATCGTCGGAACGCTGATCGGCGGTGTGCTCGGGGTGATTGCCGCAATCAACGTCAGTCAGATCGTCGGTTGGTTGGAGCGGGTCAGCGGGCAGCACATCTTCACCTCGGATGTGTACTTCGTCAGCAGCCTACCGTCCGAGTTGCAGTGGGGGGATGTGGCGATCATCTGCACGGCGGGGTTGGTGATGAGTTTCCTGGCGACCATCTACCCAGCGTATCGGGCGTCGCAGGTGCAGCCGGCTATTGGGCTCGCTGTCTGAAATCGGGTTGGTGCTAGGGGGCGTTTTGCGCCCCTTTCGTTGCGCAAGGCCGCTCCCGGGATTCACTGCCGGGCGCTGAATTCGATCACGAACCGCGTCCACCCATCCGTACACTCCGCCCGAATGGTCCCGCCATGGGCCTGTACGATCGACCGGGTAATCGCCAATCCCAGCCCGGCATGTTCGTTATTGCCTTCCCGCCGTGCCGGGTCCGCGCGGTAGAACCGATCGAACAGCCGAGGCAACACCGCCGCCTCTATCGGCGTTCCCGTGTTGGCGACGCAAAGGCGTAGCCCTGGCTCCAACGTCACTTGTATCTGCCCACCGGCGGGTGTGAAGCGCAGGGCATTGTCCAGCAGGTTGGACAGCGCCCGCCGCAACATATGGCGGTCGCCCTGTAGCATCGCTTCACCGTCGCGCTGCATCCGCACCTCGACGTCCTCGGCCAGCGGTGCGTAATACTCCAGCAGGGCATCCACTTCGTCATGCAAGGCCAGCGGCGTAAGGCCGGGTACCAACAAGCCATGGTCGGCTTTGGCCAGGAACAGCATGTCGTTGACCATCTGCGCCATCCGTTGCAGCTCTTCCAGGTTGCCATGTAGCGCCTCCCGGTAGTCTTCTAGGCTGCGCGGGCGGGTGAGGGTGACCTGGGTGTGGGTCAGCAGGTTGGACAGCGGTGTACGCAGTTCGTGGGCGATATCGGCGGAAAACGCCGACAGCCGCTGAAAGGCGTCGTCCAGGCGCTGCAACATGGCGTTCACGGTGCTGGCCAGCTCTGCCAACTCATCTGGCATCTGCTCGGCGGGCAAACGGGTAGTCAGCGAGCGTGCCGACACACTGGCTGCGACCTGGCCCATTTGGCGCAAGGGCCGCAGTCCACGGCGCGCAGCCCAGGCGCCGAGCAGCGCGGTGGCCAGCGCCGAAAGACCGACAGTGAGCCATATCAGGCGCTGCATGCCTTGTAGAAAATGCTGGTGGTGGGTGATATCGAGGAACAGCGTCAGGCGCGCAGCGTGCCGGTCGCCTGCGCTCAAGGGGGCTGTGAGGCTGCGGTAATCCATGCCGTTGGCATGCAAGGTGGCCAACCCGGAAGGCAAGGGTGTTTCGGGCAACGCCGACTGGCTGTCGAACCACAGCGTACCATCCTGGCCCTCTACGCGTAGGGCGAGGTCCGACTGGTGGCTGAGTTCGTTGCGCAAAGCAGGCTCGCGTGCGCGCAGATCGCGAGCGTCGTTCACGCCGGCCAGTTGGGTGCGAAACAGCGACAGGCGCGACTCCAGCAACTGCTGGTCCAGTTCGATGAAGTGCTGCCGGCTGGCGTGGCTGAACAGCAAGCCTGCGCCCAGGGAAACCGCTGCGGTACAGGCGGCGAAAAGGAGTGCCAGGCGGCTGCTCAGTGAAACCGGGCGCATCAGTCGTGGCGCTCTTCGAGTACATAGCCCATGCCGCGCACGGTATGGATCAACTTATTGCCATGCGGGTCGTCGATCTTCAGGCGCAGGCGGCGGATCGCGACTTCGATGATGTTGGTATCGCTGTCGAAATTCATGTCCCAGACTTGCGAGGCGATCAATGACTTGGGCAGCACCTCGCCCTGTCGGCGCAGCAGCAATTCCAGTAGCGCAAACTCCTTGGCGGTCAAGTCGATGCGCTGGCCGGCGCGTTCTGCACGGCGGCGGATCAGGTCCAGGCGCAGGTCGGCCAGGCTCAGTGAGGTGTCCTGGGCGGGGTTGGCGCCCCGGCGAAGCAAGGTGCGCACCCGGGCCAGCAGCTCGGAGAAGGCGAAGGGCTTGACCAGGTAATCGTCGGCGCCCAGCTCCAGGCCGTGGACCCGATCCTCGATGGCGTCGCGTGCGGTGAGGAACAGCACCGGTGTGTCCAGGCCGGCTTGGCGTACGGCCTGCAGAATTTGCCAGCCATCGCGTCCTGGCAGCATCACATCGAGAATCAGCAGGTCATGGTCGCCAGTCAGCGCCATGTGCTGACCGGTGTCGCCATCGGCGGCCAGCTCGGTGGCGAAGCCTGCTTCGCTGAGGCCCTGGCACAGGTACTGACCGGTGCGGGCCTGGTCTTCGACGATCAGCAGTTTCATGCATTGTCCGTGTTGGCTGAAGGGGGCCTGTAAATGATACGTGACGATGTGTCCGCTCGGCCAAGCTGACGAAGTTGTAATCTTCCCGTCAGCCAACCGCCAGTCATTGCTTCCTGTTCCCGTCAGGTCGTCGGCCATCGAGTGACAAGAGCCCCAAGGCGAGGCGCAAAAACGGTAGACTAGGGGCATTTCGAACCTTCAGGTCAGTTTCCATGCATCCCGCCGCCGAACATTCCCCGCTGGGCAAGTCCAGCGAATACATTGCCACCTATACCCCTTCGCTGCTGTTTCCGATTCCGCGTACCGCCAAGTGGGCCGAGTTGGGCGTAACCGCCCAGACGCTGCCATGGCAAGGTGTGGATTTCTGGAACTGCTTCGAGCTGTCCTGGCTGCTGCCGTCGGGCAAGCCGGTGGTAGCGATTGGCGAGTTCGCCATTGCGGCCGATTCACCGAACATCATCGAGTCCAAGTCGTTCAAGTTGTACCTCAACTCGTTGAACCAGACGGTATTCGAGTCGATTGCCCAGTTGCAGGCGTGCCTGGTGAAAGACCTCTCCGCTGCCGCCGGCAAACCGGTGGGTGTGCAGGTGCGCACCTTGGCCGAAGTCGAGGCGCAAGGCGTGGTGGCGTTGCCTGGGCAGTGCATCGATGCGCTGGATGTCGCTATCCACAACTACGAGCAGCCCCAGCCGGAACTGTTGCATTGTGACCCTGACCGGGTGGTGGAGGAGACGCTACACAGTCATTTGCTCAAATCCAACTGCCCGGTGACCGGCCAGCCTGACTGGGGCAGCGTGGTGGTCGAATACAAGGGCAAGGCGCTGGATCATGCCAGCCTGCTCACTTATCTGATCAGCTTCCGCCAGCATGCTGACTTCCACGAGCAGTGTGTGGAGCGGATCTACCTTGACCTGAAGCATCTGCTCGAGCCTGAGCATCTGACGGTCTATGCGCGCTATGTGCGCCGGGGCGGGCTGGACATCAACCCGTATCGCAGCACGGGTCCGGTCAGTCCGCAGAACCTGCGGTTGGTGCGTCAGTAAGTCTAGGACTGCTTTACGCCCTGGTGGAGCCGGTTTGCCGGCGATGGGCCGCGCAGCGGCCCTCGCTTCTTCAGATACCCATACTGTGCAGCGAGTTGGCGATACTGCGCAGGGTCGCGGTCAGATCCGGGTGATCGGCCTCGAAACGCTCGATCGCCAGATTCACTCCATCCACCAGGTTGTGGTCTGGTGTCGCTTCCTCAAGCTTCAACTGCGCCTCGATCTGTCGCGCCTCTTCATGCAGGGCGGCCAGTTCCTCATCCGAAAGCGGCACGTTTCGATCCAGTTGCTCGCGCAGGCTGTTCAGTCGCTCTTGCAATTCGCGGGCAGGCATTGGTTGTTCTCCATCAATGGCTTGGCAAGGCATGGACCTCGGCGACGGGGCAAAGGTTCTCGCCTGTCTTCAAGCGTAATCCACTTGCCCACGCTTTGCATGACCCGCATCAACGGTGCTGTATCAGGGTTTTTCGCCTTTGCGTCGGCGCTGGGCGATGTCGACCAGGCAGGTGTCCAGCGCTTCGAGGTGGTCGATGACCGAGTGCACGCCAAGGTCGAACAATGCCAGGGTCGCCCTACCGCGGGCCAGTTCCTGCTCGTGCAGGCTCATGGCTTGCCAATCGCTGGAGGCAAGGTCGCAGGATGGGCTGCAAGCAGCCAGGCCGACGGTCCACAGGCCGGCGTTGAGGCCTGATTGCAGCAGCCGGGGTTCACCGCTGACCAGTACGCAGCCTTCCAGGCGCGGGCTACCCAGGCACATCAGCGCCTGCCAGCAGGCATTCGGTGCAGGCCATTGCGCGCCATTGGCCCCATGGCCAGGCAGCCATTGCGGAAGCACACTGGCCAGGTGCTTGCTCTGGGCTACGCTCTGCTCATCGAGCCAGATGCATGGCACTTGCCGGCGCCGCAAGCCGGCCAGGGCATCGAGCGCGCCAGGGGCGGGCAGGGGGCTGCCGTTTCGAGCCTGTACCAGGCAATTGCGCAGGCCGAACAGCACAGCGGTGAAGGCAGGTGCATCATGCATGGCAACGTCCCTGAAATAGTCCGCAGGCTAGGGCGCGAATGTTACGGCCCAATGACCAGCAACAGATGTTCACAAAATATTGAGCAAAAATGTGTAAAGCTGTTTCTCAACCCGCAAGCCTTTATACTGGCGGCTTATTTGCAGCGCACTGAGCGTGGCTGCGGCCG
Source organism: Pseudomonas sp. NyZ480 (assembly GCF_029537255.1). Lineage (NCBI taxonomy): Bacteria > Pseudomonadati > Pseudomonadota > Gammaproteobacteria > Pseudomonadales > Pseudomonadaceae > Pseudomonas > Pseudomonas sp. NyZ480. The sequence continues at coordinate 1,785,344 of NZ_CP120626.1, forward strand.
AGAAAATCGATGGAGAAACATCTATGCGTAGGATCGGTGCCGGTGTGATCGAGCGGGTCACCCAGGCTTGTGTCTGTGCCAGCTTGCTGCTGGCGCCCGTGGCAGCTACCCAGGCAGCCACCGAGGAGGACCCTTGGGAGGCGGTCAACCGTCCGATCTTCAGGTTCAACGACACCGTCGACACGTATGCACTCAAGCCCTTGGCCAAGGGCTACCAGGCCATTACCCCGCAGTTCCTCGAAGATGGTATCCACAATGTCTTCCAGAACCTGGGCGATGTGACCAACCTGGTCAACGATGTGCTTCAACTCAAGCCCCGTGCTGCCGGCATCGACACCGCGCGCTTGATCGTCAACACCACCTTCGGCCTTGGTGGCTTCTTCGATGTGGGCACCAAGATGGGCCTGCAGCGCAACGATGAAGACTTCGGCCAGACCCTGGGCTACTGGGGCGTGAGCAGCGGTCCGTATGTGGTGATCCCGCTGCTGGGCCCCAGCACGGTACGTGACGGCCTGTCCAAGTACCCGGACACCTACACCAAGCCCTACCGCTACATGGACCATGTACCGACCCGCAACTCGATCTTCGCTTTGGACGTGATCGATACCCGCGCTAATCTGCTGTCGGCGGAAAAGCTGATTCAGGGTGACAAGTACATCTTCATTCGCAATGCCTACCTGCAGAACCGCGAGTTCAAGGTCAAGGATGGCGAAGTCGAAGACGACTTCTGATTCACATTGGTGCGAAAAAGGCGACCTCAGGGTCGCCTTTTTCGTATGCCATGCGTGTTCAATGCATGGCCAGGATACGCAGGCCAAGTTTCTGCTGCCCAGTGGGCTGGTCGGCGATCCACACGACCTCGGTGCTGGCGTGCAGTCCCCTGAGTGCCGGATGGTCGGAGTCGATGCGCACTTCGAGTCGATCGCCCACCTTGAAGTGCTGCGCGGCTTGTACCTGCATGCCACCGCTGGACAGGTCGAGGCATACCGCCGCGATCACCTGGCCGGCATGTAGCAGGCTGACCTCGGTATCGATGCGCATGCGGATGAAATCACGTTTTTCGCTGTGGCTGGTGGGCGTCTGGGGCATGCTGCATCCTTCCCATCGGGTTGCACGGGTCGGCTTTCTTATAACTCCCGGTGATTTGCCCTGTAAAGAGCAGGGGCGTCGACCTAGCTGTGCTTGAAACGCCTGGCGGATGGGAGTACCGTCTGCGCCTTACGAGGTACCTCCGCCAGTTGCTGGGTCAGTTTTCTTGTCCTACAACTCAAAGAGAGTGTTACCACCGAGTATCCCTGTAGTCGGCTGTCAGTCTTGATGACACCGCTTCACCAACCCAAACCGGCGCCGTTCGCCCACATGCAGAAAACCAGTGCAACGCTGCTGATCATCGATGACGACGACGTGGTCCGTGCGAGCCTCGCCGCCTATCTGGAAGACAGTGGCTTCAGCGTCCTTCAGGCCAGCAATGGCCAGCAGGGGCTCCAGGTCTTCGAAGAACACCAGCCCGACCTCGTGATCTGCGATCTGCGCATGCCGCAGATGGGCGGCCTCGAACTGATCCGCCAGGTCAGCGAGCGCGCGCCGCAGTTGCCGGTCATCGTGGTGTCCGGAGCCGGGGTGATGAGCGATGCCGTCGAGGCCCTGCGCCTGGGTGCGGCCGATTACCTGATAAAGCCGCTGGAAGATCTGGCGGTGCTCGAGCACTCGGTACGCCGAGCGCTCGATCGTTCGCGGCTGGTGCTGGAGAACCAGCGTTACCGCGAGAAGCTCGAAGCGGCCAACCGTGAGCTCGAGGCCAGCCTGCACTTGTTGCAGGAAGACCAGACCGCCGGCCGTCAGGTGCAGATGAACATGCTGCCGGAAAGCCCCTGGGGCGCCGGCGAGTTCGTGTTCGAACACCAGATCATCCCGTCGCTGTACCTGTCTGGCGATTTCGCCGACTACTTCCGCGTGGATGACCGACGCATTGCCTTCTACCTGGCCGATGTCTCCGGACACGGTGCGTCGTCGGCCTTCGTCACCGTGTTGCTCAAGTTCATGACCACACGGCTGCTGTTCGAGCTAAAACGCAACAGGAATCGTGAGTTCAAGCCTTCGGAAGTGCTCAGCCACATCAATCGTGGGCTGATCAACTGTAAGCTGGGCAAGCATGTCACAATGGTGGGCGGGGTGATCGACGAGGAAACCGGCCTGCTGACCTACGCCGTTGGTGGTCACCTGCCGCTACCGGTGTTGTATACCCCGGGCCAGGCGCGTTACTTGGAAGGCCGTGGTTTGCCGGTGGGCCTGTTCGACGAGGCCACCTATCAGGACCAGGTGATCGAGCTGCCGCCGCAGTTCAGCCTGAGCCTGATGTCCGATGGCATTCTGGACCTTTTGCCGGGAGACACGCTCAAAGATAAAGAAGCTGCCTTGCCGGACATCGTCAAGACAGCGGGTGGTAGCCTGGATGGGCTGCGCCAACGATTTGGATTGGCTACGCTTGGGGAGATGCCGGATGATATCGCCCTATTGGTGTTGAGCAGGAACCTTCAATGAGTACCGGTAGAATCCAGTTCGCCGAGCAAAGCGGTACCTTTGTACTGAAATTTGTCGGTGAAGTGCGCCTGACCCTGTGTTCGGCGCTGGATGCGACGATCGAGAAGATCTTCACCGCGCTGAACTTCTCGGCCATCGTCATCGACCTGACCGAGACCGAAAGCATCGACAGCACTACCTTGGGCCTGTTGGCCAAGTTGTCGATTCTGTCGCGGCAGAAGGTTGGCCTGTTGCCGACCGTGGTCACCACCAACCCGGACATTTCGCGTCTTTTGCAGTCGATGGGTTTCGATCAGGTGTTCAACATCGTCGATCGTCCGGTGCCGTGCCCGGAATGCCTGACCGACTTGCCATCCCAGGACCAGAGCGAGGACGTGGTGCGCTCCAAGGTGCTGGAGGCGCACAAAATCCTGATGGGGTTGAACGACTCCAATCGCGAAGCCTTCCACGACCTGGTAAATGCGCTGGAGCGGACCTGATCCCACCTCTGCATCGCTGCCTTCGCGGGTTCACCCGCGAAGGCGCCAGTGAATCCAAGCCAAAGCTCACGCCCGTCGCATGAACTCCGTCGCCGTTCCACCGGCGGCATTCAACTGGAACACCCGCGCTGGCCGCCCCTGTTCATCGAAGAATACCTGTCCGAGCCCCGCGCTGTTCCATAGCCGTTCGCCTGCATCGGCATGGCTGGGCGTGCGCGGTATCACTTCCATCTCCCGACGCTTGGTGAACCAGTTGAGCGGCGAGCGTGGCGCGTACAGCCAGCGGTTCAGCCGGTCGAGCACCGCCAGCAGGCGTTTGGGGAATTCGTTCTTGATGCCGCTGCTGGTGATCTGCCACAGGTGCGGGCTGCGCTGACGATGGCGAATCAGAACTTCGTAGACGAACGAATAGTGCACATCCCCCGACAGGATCACGTAATGCCCCGGTGTGCGCGAGTGGCGGAAGATGTTCAGGATCACCTGCGCTGCACCCCGGTGGGCCATCCAGTTTTCGGCATCTACCAGCAGCGGGTAGCCCAGCCAACTGAACACCCTCTGCACGGTCTCGATCAGCTTCACCCCGAAAATCGGTGCAGGTGACACGATGATGGCGGAAGGATGGTCGAGCAGCGCCTGCTGCAGCTCGCACAGTGCTTCCCAATCCAACAGGCCGGAGGGCTTGGCCAGGTTGCTTTCGCTGCGCCAGCGTCGGGTGCGGGTGTCCAGCACCAGCAGAGGCGGGTTGGTGGGGAGGTTGAATTGCCAGCCCTGAAAGCGCAGTAGCTCGCCGATCAGTTCATCCTGCACCTGGCTACCCGACGCGGTTTCGGCCAGCGCGCCGACTTGCCCGACCAGCGCTTTGCAGCCATCGGGGTCATTGCCCCAGGCCTGGCACAGCAGGTAGCCCAATAGCGCATTGCCGATGATCCGCCGCGAGAAGGGGTGGCCGTAGGCGGTTTCTTCCCATTGTGCCGACAGGTTCCAGTCATCTGTGATGTCGTGGTCGTCGAAGATCATCAAGCACGGCAGGTGCGCCATCACCCGGGCCACCGGAGCCAGGTTGACGGCAAAGGCCTCGATCAGCGGCAACTCTTTGTGGTACCGACCCTGGCGTTGGGGGTTCAGCCCTTGCGGCATGGTCAGGTCGGCCAGTTGCCAGGGCGTGGGCGACCATACCAGCAGGTACATGGCCATGACCTCGGCGAAGGTCACCAGGTGATTGTCGGCATTGCTGGAGGAGAAGATCGGCTTGCGTTTGCCACCGAAGAAACGCTCGCGCAGGGTTTCGTTGCGCTCCTGCGCCGGCAGCAAGTCCGCACGGTGGTAGTAGCAGGCGGGGTGCTTGTAGAGTGCGGCGCTGTCGCTGACCAGGGCGCCGTCCAAGGTTTCATCGAGCAGGCCCAGGCGTGCGATCAGTGCATGGATGGCCCGCAGCATCGGGCCGGCCACATCGTCGGCATAGACCTGATCGCCAGTCATCAACAGCAGCGCCGGACGTTGTTCAGGCTGTTGGCATTGCTGCAGCAGGCGATCGGCACATAACAGGCCATCGGTGGCGGGGTGATGCGGTTTGCGGCAAGAGCCGTGTAGTAGCTGGTCAAGGCGTTCGCGCAGCACGAAGTTGGGGCGCCGCTGGCCGGGGTAAAGCAGGTGCTCGGCCCAGTCGGCAATGCCTCGGCCGCCGAGAAGCACATCGTATTGAAGCTCGACGTTGCAGGGCAGGGGCTGCGCGAAATGGATGTCCAGCAGGTGCAGGTAGGCGTGTTTGCCCACTGGGATGACCTGGCAATCGGTCCTTGGCGTGATGCCAGGGCAGTCCAGGGTGAATTCGGGTTGCAGCGGTTGCGTGCAGGCGAGCCAGATGGCCAGGCGCTGGGGCTCCAGGCGGCGCAATACTGGGCCTGCGAGAACGAGCGGCAAAGAGGAGGAGGGTGTCATTGACAGCTCTGGTGGCTAAAAGGCCCTACGCTGGCAAGCCAGCGTCTAACGGACGGTGCAAAATAAAACGGGCGGAAAATGTGAACACTTCCCGCCCGTCAGGCAAACCCGGTATGTATCAGGCTTTTTCAGCCATCAGTTTTTCCAGTTTCTCCTGATCCCGCGCGAACTGACGGATGCCTTCGGCGAGTTTCTCGGTGCCCATGGCATCTTCGTTCATCGCCCAGCGGAATTGGCTTTCGTTCAGTACCTGCTTGGCCTCACCGGCATTACCCGGCTTGAGTATGCGTGGCAATTGCCCTTGATCATCGCTCAACTGCTGCAGAAGTTCAGGGCTGATGGTCAGGCGATCACACCCTGCCAACTGCTCGATCTGGCCGATGTTGCGGAAGCTGGCGCCCATGACCACGGTGTTGTAGCCATTGGCCTTGTAGTAGTTGTAGATGCGGGTGACCGACTGCACGCCCGGGTCCTCGGCGCCGACATATTCCTGGCCGGTACTCTTCTTGTACCAGTCGTAGATACGGCCTACGAAAGGCGAGATCAGGAACACCCCGGCATCGGCGCAGGCCTGGGCCTGGGCGAAGGAGAACAGCAAGGTCAGGTTGGTCTGGATACCTTCCTTTTCCAGCTTCTCGGCGGCGCGGATACCCTCCCACGTGGAGGCTAGCTTGATCAGCACGCGGTCTTTGCTCACACCGGCGGCTTCGTAAAGGGCGATCAGTTGGCGAGCTTTGTTCAGCAGCGCCGGTTCATCGAACGACAGACGGGCATCGACTTCGGTGGAGATGCGCCCAGGGATGACCTTGAGAATGCCCGCGCCCACGGCCACGGCGAACTTGTCGCACGCCAGGTCGACATTACCCTTGGCGTCGGCTTTCACCTGCTTGAGCAGGTCGGCATAGCCAGGGATGGCGGCTGCCTTGAGCAGCAGCGACGGGTTGGTGGTGGCATCGACTGGCTTGAGGCGAGTGATGGCATCCAGGTCCCCGGTGTCGGCGACCACGGTGGTGAACTGCTTGAGTTGTTCCAGCTTGGAGGTCATGGGCGTGCTCTGTCCTGTGCATTTACTCGACATTACCCGAGCCCCGGCAGCTGCTCAAGGCCTGCCGACGCTGCTCGGGCGAACACCGCGAATCCCTGTGGGCGCGGGCTTTAAAGGTGAGCGTTCGAGTCGCAACCGAGCCAGAGGTTCCTTGGCGTCGCTTTGCAATCCCGTCCCCGTAAAAGACGGCTTGTCGGCAGCAAGGCGCTGACTGGCGTGTCACCGCCCCTGCAGCAACTCCGCCGCCTGGTCGAACACCACCAACGGTTCAGGCGCTTTATGAATATCCGCCGACAGCAACTGCCGGAACCGCCGCGCCCCCGGGAAGCCCTGGCCAAGCCCGAGGATATGCCGGGTGATGTGATGCATTGCGCCCCCGCTTTGCAGATGCGCAACGATGTACGGTCGCAGCGTCTCCAGTGCCTGGCTACGGCTTACCGCCGGCGCTTCGCTGCCGAACAGGCGTTGGTCCACCTCGGCCAGCAGGTACGGATTGTGATACGCCTCGCGCCCCAGCATCACGCCATCGAAGGTCTCAAGGTGCGTCTGGCACTCGTCCAGGGTCTTGATGCCTCCGTTGAGCACGATTTCCAGGTCGGGGAAGTCCGCTTTCAACTGCGCGGCAACGTCGTAGCGCAGCGGCGGGATTTCGCGGTTTTCCTTGGGCGACAACCCTTCGAGGATGGCGATACGCGCATGCACGGTAAAGCTACGGCAACCGGCCTCGCGTACCTGCCCGACGAAATCGCACAGTTCGGCATAACTGTCGCGGCCATTGATGCCGATGCGATGCTTGACCGTGACCGGAGTCGATACGGCATCTCGCATGGCCTTGACGCAATCGGCCACCAGCGCGGGATGCGCCATCAGGCAGGCACCGATCATGTTGTTCTGCACCCGGTCGCTCGGGCAGCCGACGTTCAGATTGACCTCATCGTAACCAGCCTCCTCGGCCAGTTTCGCGCAGGCGGCCAGGTCGGCCGGGACGCTACCGCCCAGTTGCAGTGCCAGCGGGTGCTCGGAAACGTCGTGGCGCAGGAAGCGGTGGGCGTCGTTGTGAAGGAGCGCACCGGTGGTGACCATTTCGGTGTAGAGCAGGGTGTGCTTGGACAGCAGGCGCAGGAAGAACCGACAGTGGCGGTCGGTCCAATCCATCATCGGCGCAACGCTGAAGCGGCGGGAGGGCTCAGGGCGCGTGGTTTGAGGCTTTGAGGCTGATTCTAGGGGCATTCTGGGTCTACGCAGTGTGTACCGTCCTGCAGGCTGCTGAGAGCGACAGGGTAGGGCGTACCCATACCGAGATCGTGCTTGTGCCAACGCAGAACATGTCAATGTCCAAGCAAGCGGGGAGCTGACGGGGCGGTCGACTGCACCGTTCAGGCCCGCCTGAAGAGAAAGTGCCCTAGTTTACCAAGAGTGCCGCACATTCGCCTGTGTGCAGGTCGCATGGGTTTACACCCGATCTTTGCGGTTGCCGGTAGTTCTGGGTGGAACCGAGTTTTTGCTCTGCCATCGAGCGCGAAAAAGCGTCACTGCGCAGGGAGCGGCATTATTGTTCAGGAGTTTGAGTGCACGCCTGAGGCCGATATCGGATCGGTCTGCATGTCCAAACAGACTTCTCTCAACAGCGTGCGTAACCACTGATGCGCGGGATCGGCCGCGAAGCGAGGATGCCAAAGCAACGACAACGTAAAAGCTTCGGTTGGGACCGGCAACGGAAAACTGTACATGCCTTCACGCAGGCTTGTGGTGTGCCGTGCAGGGACGCTAGCGATTAGGTCTGACACGCGAGCCAGTCCCACTGCGGTTGAAAAGCCAGCAACCATCGTAACCACATTGCGCGATAACCCCTGAGATACAAGCGCGTCGTCAATGGGGCCTCTGTCAGCACCAGTCCGCGACACCAGGATGTGCTTGCCTGCCGCGTACCGCTCTGCTGTAACCACGCCTTGAGCCAAAGGATGTGATAAGCACACTACCCCAACATAATTGTCTCGAAATAGCGCCTGGGAGTAGAGCTCTGGTGCCGTAGAGGTCTCTATCACACCTGTTTCGAGATCAACGGCACCTTCGCGCAATGCCTTGCTGTCTTTGTCAGGCTTCTGCATGAAACATAAACGCACATGTGGGGCTTGGTCGGCAACACGGGCAATGAGTTCTGGCCCGAAACATTCTACAAATCCCTCGCTCGTCCTGAGTCTGAACGTGCGCTCCAGCCTCTGCAGGTCGAGTTTTTTCGAAGGACGCAGAACTGACTGTGCTTCGCTCACTAACTGGCTCACCCTGTCACGAAGCTCTATTGCCCTGGGTGTGGGGACAAGGCCACGACCCGCTCTCACCAATAACGGATCGCCCGTCGTCTCCCGCAAACGCGCAAGCGCACGACTCATCGCCGAAGGGCTGAGGCGCAGACGCTTCGCAGCTCGAGCCACACTGCCCTCTGCCAATACGGCTTCGAGGGTGATGAGCAGATTCAAATCGGGAGCAGTCATGTGGAAGTCGCTCGTTCAAGGGAGGTATGGCGTCGTATGCACTATTAGAATGCAGGTATGGCGTCTTCCGCAAACCAACGGTGCTCCCTAGAGTGGAATGGCGAGCAGAAACCGATTGGGAGAGTCTGTATGAGTACGCTTGAAAGATTCGTCAGCAACGTAAGATCTTCATGGGGGCCGATGAGTACCGAGCTTGTCGCGGCCTGCCAGCAACAATTGGACGACCTGGTCAACGCTGACTGCTCTGAGCAATGGCTCGCTTTGCTTCACTTGGAAGCGGCAGTTCAAAAAGAGCTTTATCGGGACCCGGAACATGGGTTCATTCTGCTGGCCTATACGGAGCCGGCTGGACTTTACCGTCAGCCTCATGACCATGGCAGGGGCTGGGCCATCTACGCCGTGCAGCATGGCGCGGTAGAGGTGGGTACATATGCCAGGATCGAAGACCAAAATGGTGATGTAAAGCCCATCAAACGTGGCTCGACAGTGATCCATGCCGGAGAGAGTCAAGTGTACTTGCCCGGAGATATCCACGATACGCGCTGTCTAGGAAGCCAAGCATTGATATTCCGCTTGACCGATCGCGATCTTAAGAAAGAAGACAAGGAGGCGCGACGGATGACTCGGTATGTAGAGCAAGCTGGAAATTGGGTCCCAGAGACGCGGCAGTGAAGAAGATGTCAGGCTCATACGACTTGATGCCGCCTGTGGCCGGACCACACAACACGCCGCCACCAGCATCGAAAATAGCGGTCGGCGCCGTACTGGCCGGAATGATGTTGGTGGTTATGAACACCGCGATGGCTACAGTAGCGCTCCCGGCAATGGCCTTGGAACTGCGGGTATCTCCCGCTGATGCCACCTGGATATTGACGGCCTATCAAGCAGGTTTGCTGATAGCGATGTTGCCCTGTGCGGCGCTCGGAGAAAAATTCGGTTATCGCGGTGTGTTCACGTGGGGCCTGGGTTTGTTTGCCGCCAGTAGCTTGGCATGTGCACTAGCGCCTACGCTTGGCTGGCTGGTTGCTGCCCGTTTGCTGCAGGGCATTGGCGGAGCCGCCATAATGGCATTGGGGATGGCACTGTTGCGCAGCATTGTGAGTCATCAGAGACTTGGAGCCGCCATAGGCTGGAATGCATCAGTTGTTGCATTTTCATCGGCCGCGGGTCCTTTCATCGGCACTGCCATAATTTCAGTCGCCCAGTGGTCTTGGCTCTTCAGCGTCACACTTCCAGTGGTGGCAGTGGTGTTGCTTGCAACCGTCTGTCTACCGCCTTCCACGAAGAAAGATGATCCGCTTGATCTGTTCAGTATGTTGTGGAGTGTCGGAGTCTTTGCAGCCCTCATCGCTGCGCTAGGTGTGTTGGCGAGCAGGCCGATAGCGGGTGCTCTGTTGCTTGTGTTTTCTGTTGTGCAGATGTGGATGCTGGTTAAAAGGGAACGGGCGAATGCCGCGCCATTAGTTCCGATAGACTTGCTTAAGCATTACCGCTTGCGTGTGTCGGTTATGTCTTCGATATTTTGCTTTTCGGGGCAGACTGTCGGGATGGTCGCCCTGCCATTCTTTCTTCAAAAGAGCCTTGGTCTGAGTAATTGGGTGGTGAGCGGATTGATGGCGGCATGGCCGCTGAGCGTCGCCGTCATGGCTCCATTTTCCGGAGCACTTGCAGATAGAGTCTCCACGGCAAAACTGTGTCTGTTTGGTGGAATGGGGCTTGCTGCTGGGCTTTTCATTATGTCCTTAGTTGACCGTGGCGTAACCTGGTTGCTAATACCCTGCGTAGTTTCATGTGGGTTCGGATTCAGCGTGTTTAATGTTGCGAACAATCGCAATATGTTCTTGGGCGCGCCAGTGCAGAGGAGCGGTGCAATGGGCGGGCTGCAAGGTACTGCGCGATTGGTTGGTCAGACGAGCGGGGCGGTGATAATGGGTATGTTGTTTAACCTAGAGTCTATCGAACAGGCCTCTAGGACGGGTATTGCGATTGGCGCCATCTTGGTGCTGATGTCGGCCTTGCTGAGCTTGCGACACCTCAAGGTGGCACCCGAGATATTTGATGAGGTCGGATAGTTAAATTTCGTGCGGCGTTCACTCAACTATGGCAAAACGCATTAACGAATTTAGCGTGTAAAGGATACTTGCGTTTCAAAACCCTGCCAGCGATCGAGACATTTCGAGACGACCAGTAAGCGATTCCCTGTACTACCGGTGGACGCAACGCAGTGACCCTGCTCATCCCAAAACGCGCTCAGGCCCGCGGCGGCCCACCCGCCAGTCGGGCCGCCATGATTGGCCATCAGTACCGCCATGCCGTGTTGCTCGGCGTATGCCTGCAGAAGCGAGCTATCGTGCGGATAGCCAGCTTCCCCGATGAGTACGCTTGTGGCATACAGGTGTGCACCCTGCTTCGCTGCATGTGATGGGTGTTCCGCTCGGCTGAAGTCAGCACACACAGACAAGGCTATGGATACGTCCGCGATAGACAACAATTCACCGCCATTACCCGCACTAAAATATTGCTCTTCGCCAACGTGTAAATGCTGCTTGGTATAGGCAGTCACTGAACCGTCTCTGTGCAGTACGAAGGACGCAATTAAAGGCTTTTCATGGCCCGCTAGGCGTAACGGCAAACCGACTACAGTGGTCATGCAGGTTTCCCGTGCAACGTTTCGCAAGGGAGAAATTAGCGGGGTATCGATATTTTGCGCCAAGCCATCAGCCAAGGAGGGTTCGTATCCCGTAAGCGATAACTCGGGGAACAGTAGAAACCTCACCCCATGCTCGTGTGCTTGTCGCATGAACGCCATGTGCATGGCTAGGTTGCCATTGAGATCGCCAGCTTGAACGGCGCACTGAGCTGCTGCAAAGATTGGCGACGACATAGATATCTCCCAGACGAGCAAAACCCTAATTGGCCGCCGTTCAGGCGCCATAAGCGCACGGCAGGAGGCAAGATACATGGCGAATACGCTTCTTTAAAGTGTATTAGCCACACGGTACGGTGATGCAATCGAGCCCAGTTTTCCTCAACTTGCGTCGCTTTCCAGTCCGGGTCATTCAATCTTAGGAAGAGGAAAGGGCAATCGGTAAGGTCCGCTTCCGACTCTTACCGCGAGATCCTGAAGGTTTACCTGCTGCCTTGGCGATGACGTTGATCAGCACGATAGAACTGCCCGATCGCCACGGTAACCCCGAGGAATAGGGTTGCCGTCCCCAGCGCTTCCAATGGCGATGGCCAACGCTGCTGGATGAGAAGACCGAAGGTAGTGGCGTAAAGCGTTTCGCTGGCAATCAATTGCCCGCCTAACGCCAGAGGAATGCTTCGCGTTGCGATGGACCAAGCCCAGGCACCGCCGAGGGTTGCTGCCAACCCCTGTACCAGTCCGCAGAGAAGCACCGCCGAGGTTCCGTCGAGAGCGCCGCTGTGGCTTACGAAACTGGACAGTTTCAGGTAGAGCCCCACGGGTAGGAGTGCGACCATTTCGATGCTGCACGTCAGGATAAGCAGTGCCGACCAGAACAGCGGATCCATGCCCGGTCTTGTCCGGAGCGCGCGCTCGTTCAGCAAGCCGAAGGCAGTCCAGAATCCAATCGCCAGCAGGGAAAGCAAGATGCCCACCAGCACCATGACAGCGGGCTGCGAGGCTTGCCCATTGGCGCGCTCGAAACTGCTGGCATTGACCATGATGATACCCAACGCGCCCAGCAGCAGTGGGGCGGCGATGCTACGCCAAGGAATCACCTGGCTGTGCAGGTTTCCGGCGATGGCCAGGACGATGGGCACACAACCTAGCATCACCGGTGGAATCACCGGCCCAGCTGCGATAACGGCACTGGTGATCAGGAAGAAATAGCCGATGTAGCCCAGAAAGCCGAGCAGGCCGACCGTCAGCCAATCGCCAAGTGTCAGCGTCGTCACTTGTCGACGGAACCGAACCAGCACAATGAGCGCCCCCAGGCCGGCAAACGCGTAGCTAACCACCGCTAGGTCAAAGGTGCTGTACTCCCCGATCAGGCTCGGCAACAAATAGAGCAACGACCAGGAAAAAGTGGCTGCGATGGCCGCGATCAATCCAACTTTCATGTGCACTGCTCTGTGTGAGGTTGGCAATGCAGCCATTGTCTGGCCATTTGTCGTGCCGTATTGAAAACCGCCGCGCAATTGCCGTGCGCGGCACTCACAAAGCTACCCTCCAGCAGCAGAAACAGGCTATCGGCGATTTGCTGTGGGGCGTTGAACTTCGCCAGCCTGGCCAGCGAAACCAATTGCTCGCGCACCCCCGCTTTGTGCCGCTCCGCAGCAAGGAATACCGGGTGACTGAATGAGGAAAACTCGGCAGCACTGTTGACGAACAGGCAGCCGCGATGACTGTCGCGCTCGACGTAGCCCTGATAGAGATCGAAGAACGCCAGAAGCGCCTCCAGGGGATCGGGCAAGTCGTTGCGCAGTTGCTCGACTCTCGCTCGCCAGATGCGATCACGCTCCTCCAGGCATGCAACGATCAGCGAATCCTTGGATGGAAAGTGGCCGTAAAGCGTCATCTTGGTGACACCGGCCCGCGCAGCGATGGCCGCTACGCCGGTGACATGTAGTCCTTGGCTCAGAAATAGCTCCAGGGCGGCGTGGATAAGTCGCTGGCGAGTTTCTTCCATGGCGGTTGGCCTTCGCATATTGGGCGGTGATTCGACTATACCGACCGGTAAGGATTGATTGGGCGCAGAAGCGACCACTCTCGACGTACCAGCGACACCGGCCTGCGAACTGATCTTGATGAGGCTGTCACCTGCGCCCGCGTCTGCAGGAAGCGCTAGCTTCGCCGACTGAATCGCGCACTGAAGACAGCCCACCGAGGCGGACAAGGCGCTTCGCGACCCTGGCACGGTTGTGGTGCTGACGCAATAACTTGCGCCGGGGTTTATCGTTGAGCGATGGGCATCCCGGTGGGCGTGTATGGCCACTGCGACAAGCGCACGCAGCTGCCAACCCTTCACGTCGGTTTCAGGATGCGCCTGGTCGCTCCCACGCACCTTCTTGGCCCTACAAGTGCCATGCTTGTTGGATGCCCCGGAGTCCAGTGCGCGCAGACGCACGGCCTTGGGCAAGGAGGCTGCCGACAACCACGCAACCGTGACGTGGTCGGTACGCCGCAGCAGAACACGCCGGGCACTTGCCACTACAACAAAAGGCGGGCCCGTGATGCAGAGGTCCGCTGTATGCCTGATGAACTGCTTGACCTGCCGTTGATCCACAGCATTCTGGCGCGCGAAAAGGAAAACCCTGGCGCGCTGTTACCGATTCTCCATGCCATCCAGGACAGCATCGGCTACGTACCCGATGCCGCCGTCCCCGAGATTGCCCATGCCCTCAACCTCAGCCTGGCCGAGGTGCGTGGGGTCATCAGCTTCTATCACGATTTCCGCACCGCGCCGCCAGCCCGGCACACCCTACGCCTGTGCCGCGCCGAGTCGTGTCAGAGCCGTGGAGCCGAAGCCCTGGCCGCGCAACTGCGCGAGCAGCTGGCGCTGGACGATCATGGCACCAGCGCCGATGGGGCTATCGGTTTGCGACCTGTGTATTGCCTGGGAGCCTGTGCCTGTTCGCCAGCCCTGGAGCTGGACGGTCAACTGCACGCAAGGCTCACCCCTGAGCGGTTGCGGGCCTTGGTCAAGGGTTGCCTGGAGGACGCAGCATGCTGAAGCTGTTCATCCCCTGCGACTCCGTGGCCCGTGCCGTCGGTGCCGATCAGGTCGCCGATGCCCTGTTGCGCGAGGCCGAGCGTCGGCAATTGCCGCTGCAGATCCAGCGCACCAGCTCACGTGGTCTCTACTGGCTCGAACCCTTGGTGGAGTGCGACTTCGGCCGGGGGCGTCAAGGCTTCGGGCCGGTTACCCCGGAGGACGCGCCAGCCTTGCTCGATGCGCTGGTGGGCGAGCCGGGTGGCCATTCGCTGGCCTTGGGTGCCGTTGAAGACATTCCGTATCTGAAAAGCCAGCAGCGCCTGCTGTTCGCCCGCGCCGGCATCACCCGGCCCTTGTCGCTGGAGGACTACCGCGCCCATGGCGGCTTCGAAGGCTTGCGCAGCGCCGTGACGATCGGCGGTGCCGATGTGGTCGCCCAGGTGCTCGAATCCGGCCTGCGCGGCCGTGGTGGCGCAGCCTTCCCGGCGGGCATCAAGTGGCGCACCGTGCGTGAAGCCGGCGCTGGACAGAAGTACGTGGTGTGCAATGCCGACGAAGGCGACTCCGGCACCTTCGCCGACCGCATGCTGATGGAGGGCGATCCGTTCCTGCTGATCGAAGGCATGGCCATTGCCGGTCTCGCGGTGGGCGCAACCAAGGGGTACATCTATGTGCGCTCGGAGTACCCGGATGCGATCCGCGTGCTCGACCAGGCACTGCTCATCGCCCGTGACGCGGGTTATCTGGGCGACGACATAGTCGGCAGCGGCCAGGCCTTCGACCTGGAGGTGCGAGTAGGGGCGGGTGCTTATATCTGCGGCGAGGAAACCGCGTTGCTGGAGTCCATCGAGGGCAAGCGCGGAATCGTCCGTGCCAAGCCACCGCTGCCTGCCCTGCAAGGCTTGTTCGGCCTGCCTACCCTGGTGCACAACGTGCTCACCCTGGCCTCGGTGCCGACGATCCTGGCCAAGGGCGCGGCGTTCTATCGCGACTTCGGCATGGGGCGCTCGCTGGGCACCATGCCGTTCCAGCTGGCGGGCAATGTCCGCTACGGCGGCCTGGTGGAACGCGCCTTCGGTTTGACCCTGCGGGACCTGGTGGACGGCTACGGCGGCGGCACCGCCAGCGGCCGGCCGTTGAAGGCCGCGCAGGTGGGGGGGCCACTCGGCGCCTGGGTGCCTCCCAGCCACTTCGACACCCCGCTGGATTACGAAGCGTTCGCCGCCATGGGCGCGATGCTCGGCCACGGCGGCGTGGTGGTGGCCGACGACACCCTGAACATGGCCAGCATGGCGCGCTTCGCCTTGCAGTTCTGTGCCGAGGAGTCCTGCGGCAAATGCACCCCGTGCCGAATCGGCTCTACCCGTGGCATGGAGGTGGTGGACCGGCTGATCGCCACCCGTGACCTCACCGAACGCCACGACCAGGCCCTGTTGCTGCGTGACCTGTGCGACACGATGCAGTACGGCTCGCTGTGCGCCATGGGCGGGATGACCTCCTACCCGGTGGCCAGTGCACTCAAATACTTCCCCGCCGACTTCGGGTTGACCACCACGGAGGCCGCCCAATGATCAATTTCTTCGACCCCCAGACCGACCTCGGAACCCCAGCGCGCGAAAGCGACGTGCAGGTCAGCCTGACCATCGACGGGCGCGCGATTAGCGTTCCTTCGGGCACGTCCGTCATGCGTGCCGCCGCGTTGCTGGGCACCAGCATCCCCAAACTTTGCGCCACCGACAGCCTGGAAGCCTTTGGCTCGTGCCGGCTGTGCATGGTGGAAATCGAAGGCATGCGCGGCTACCCGGCTTCGTGCACCACGCCGGTCAGCGAAGGCATGGTGGTGCGCACCCAGACCCCGCGCCTGGCCGGCCTGCGCCGCAACGTGATGGAGCTGTACATCTCCGACCACCCGCTGGACTGCCTGACCTGCTCGGCCAACGGCAATTGCGAACTGCAGACCGTCGCCGGACAGGTTGGCCTGCGCGAGGTGCGCTACGGCTATGATGGCGCCAACCACCTGGCGGAACAGAAAGACCAGTCCAACCCGTATTTCGATTACGAGCCCAGCAAGTGCATCGTCTGCAGCCGCTGTGTGCGCGCCTGCGAGGATATCCAGGGGACCTTCGCCCTTACCATCACCGGACGCGGTTTCGACTCGCGGGTCGCGCCAGCCGGTGGCGACAACTTCCTCAGCTCCGAGTGCGTATCCTGCGGTGCCTGCGTGCAAGCCTGCCCGACCGCCACCCTCAGCGAGAAAAGCGTGATCGAGCTTGGCCAGCCCGAGCGAGCGGTCATCACCACGTGCGCCTACTGCGGCGTGGGCTGTTCGTTCCGCGCCGAAATGAAAGGCGACCAGTTGGTACGCATGGTCCCGGACAAGAATGGCGGCGCCAACCACGGCCATGCCTGCGTCAAGGGCCGGTTCGCCTGGGGTTATGCGACCCACCCCGACCGCATCACCAAACCGATGATCCGCAAGCGCCTGGAAGACCCTTGGCAGGAAGTCAGCTGGGACGAGGCGGTGACCTATGCGGCCAGTGAGTTCCGGCGCATCCAGCTCAAATACGGGCGCGACTCGATTGGCGGTATCACCTCCAGCCGCTGCACCAACGAGGAAGCCTACCTGGTACAGAAACTGGTGCGCACCGCGTTCGGCAACAACAACGTCGACACCTGTGCCCGGGTCTGCCACTCACCGACTGGCTATGGCCTCAAGCAAACCCTGGGGGAGTCGGCAGGCACCCAGAGCTTCGACTCGGTGATGCAGGCCGATGTGGTGCTGGTGATCGGCGCCAACCCCACCGACGCCCATCCGGTGTTCGGCTCGCAGCTCAAACGGCGCCTGCGCCAGGGCGCGCGTCTGATCGTCATCGACCCTAGGCGCATCGACCTGGTCGACTCGCCCCATGCCCGCGCCGACCTGCACCTGCAACTGCGGCCCGGCACCAACGTGGCCATGCTCAATGCCTTGGCTCATGTGATCGTCACGGAAGGGCTGCTGGCGCAGCGCTTCATCGACGCCCGCTGCGAGACCGTGGACTTCGCCCACTGGCGCGATTTCGTCAGTCAGCCGGAGAACGCCCCCGAGGTACTTGGCCCTGTGTGCGGTGTACCCGCCGAGCAGATCCGTGCCGCGGCGCGCCTGTATGCAACCGGTGGCAACGCGGCGATCTACTACGGGCTTGGCGTTACCGAGCACAGCCAAGGCAGTACGGCGGTAATGGGCATCGCCAACCTGGCCATGGCCACCGGCAACATTGGCCGGGAAGGGGTCGGGGTGAACCCATTGCGCGGGCAGAACAATGTGCAGGGCTCGTGCGACATGGGTTCGTTCCCCCACGAGTTGCCCGGTTACCGGCACATTTCCAACGAAACCGTACGTGCCGAATTCGAGCAAGCCTGGGGCGTGACCTTGCAACCCGACCCCGGGCTGCGCATTCCCAACATGTTCGAGGCCGCGCTCGACGGCAGCTTCAAGGCGCTGTACTGCCAGGGCGAGGACATTGCTCAAAGCGACCCAAACACTCAGCACGTCACCGCCGCGCTGCTTGCCATGGAGTGCGTGGTGGTGCAGGACATCTTCCTCAACGAGACGGCCAAGTTCGCCCATGTGTTCCTGCCGGGCAGTTCGTTCCTCGAGAAGGACGGTACCTTCACCAATGCCGAGCGGCGTATCTCGCGGGTGCGCAAGGTGATGGAGCCGCTGGCCGGCAAAGCCGACTGGGAGGCTACCGTGGCCCTGGCCAATGCCCTGGGCTACCCGATGAACTACCGCCACCCGTCCGAGATCATGGACGAGATCGCCCGCCTCACGCCGACCTTCCACCGCGTCAGCTACACCGAGCTCGACCGCCACGGCAGCCTGCAGTGGCCGTGCAACGAGGCAGCGCCCGACGGCACGCCGACCATGCACATCGACCAGTTCGTGCGGGGCAAGGGGCGCTTCATGCTCACTGGGTACGTGCCTACCGACGAGAAGGTCAACAACCGCTATCCGCTGCTGTTGACCACCGGCCGCATCCTCAGCCAGTACAACGTTGGCGCCCAGACCCGGCGCACCGCCAACGTCGCCTGGCATGATGCCGACCGTTTGGAAATTCACCCTACCGATGCCGAGAGCCGGGGCATCGTCGAGGGTGACTGGGTTGGCATTGGCAGTCGTGCGGGGCAGACGGTGCTGCGTGCCAAGGTCAGCACACGGGTAGCGCCCGGGGTGGTCTACACCACCTTCCACTTCCCCGAGTCTGGCGCCAACGTGATCACCACCGACAACTCCGACTGGGCCACCAACTGCCCGGAATACAAGGTTACGGCGGTGGAGGTGGTGAAGGTGTTCCAGCCGTCGCAATGGCAGAAACGCTACCAGGACTTCAGCGAGGAGCAGCGTCGTCTGCTCAAGGAGCGCCGCGCCGCGGAACAACCGGAGAAAGCCGAGGTACGTCGATGAGTAGTGAAAACCTGGTGAAGATGGCCAACCAGATTGCCCATTACTTCGACAGCGAACCGGATCACGCCCTGGCGGTACAGGGCGTGAGGCAGCATCTGAAAAGCTTCTGGACACCGGCCATGCGTCGGCAACTGAGCGAGTGGAACCAAGCCCATGGGGGAGAGGGCTTGGACCCGAAAGTGCGGGAGGCTCTGGCCTAGGGGAGGGAGTGCTGGTCCTGTCGCCGGCAACCCGGCTACTACAGAGGGTGTGCCGGGGTGGGGGTGGTGCGAAGATGAAATGTCCGTAATGTTTTTCTGTCGAGTCCTGGGGTAATGCTACGCTCGCGAAAACAACCCCATGCACTCGTTACGGAATTGCACCATGGACATGAACTGGCACCAGGCCTTGCAGGAGAGCCTGAGCTGGCTTGCAATCGCCTCGTTCATCACCCTTGCCTGTTTCACCGCTGCGGCCGCGCTTGCCGTGCGCTATACCCGTTGGGGCAGCCAGTTCTGGCAGTTGGCCGGCCCTTACTTCAGTTTCCGGCGCAGCTGGCGGCCTCTGCTAGGGTTCGCGCTGCTGCTGGTGCTGACCTTGTTCGCGGTGCGCCTGAACGTGCTCTTCTCGTTCTGGTACAACGGCTTCTACAGCGCGTTACAGGCCCTGGACCAGACAGCGTTCTGGTACTTGCTCGGGGTATTCGCGGTGCTGGCCACCATCCATGTGCTGCGCTCGCTGTTCACTTATTATGTGACTCAGGCTTTCAACATCCATTGGCGAGTCTGGCTGACCGAGCGCCTGACCGGTGATTGGATGCATGGCGACGCCTACTACCGTGGGCAGTTCCTCGCCGAGCCGGTGGACAACCCCGACCAGCGTATCGAGTTGGACGTCAACGCCTTCGTGACCAATTCGGTGTCTCTGGCATTGGGTGCAGTCAGCGCGCTGGTTTCGCTGGTCGCCTTCACGGGCATTCTCTGGGGGCTGTCGGCGCCGCTGTCGGTGGCTGGGTACGAAATCCCGCGGGCGATGGTATTCGCCGTCTACGTGTATGTGATCGTCGCCACCTGGATCGCCTTTCGCCTCGGGCGTCCGCTGATTCGCCTCAACTTCCTCAACGAAAAACTCACGGCCAACTTCCGTTATGCATTGATGCGTCTGCGCGAAAACGCGGAGAACATCGCGTTCTACCAGGGCGCTCAGGTGGAGCGAGGCACGTTGCTCGGCCGCTTCACCGCGCTGATCGGCAACGTCTGGGCGTTGGTGTTCCGAACCTTGAAGTTCAGCGGCTTCAACCTGGGTATCAGCCAGGTGGCCGTGGTGTTTCCGTTCATCCTGCAGGCGCCACGGTTCTTCAGCGGTGCAATCAAGCTTGGCGATGTGATGCAGACCTCCCAGGCCTTTGGCCAGGTGCAGGATTCGCTGTCGTTCTTCCGCGAGTCCTACGATACCTTCGCTCAGTACCGCGCCACCCTCGACCGTCTGACCGGTTTTCTCGATGCCAACCAGCAGGCCAGCGAACTGCCGCAGGTCACCACGCAGGACCAGGCACACGCGCTGGACATCAGCCGGCTGCAAGTGCTGCGCCCCGACGGCCACCCCTTGATCGCCGACTTGAATCTGAACCTTCAGGCCGGCCAGGCGCTGTTGATCAAGGGGCCGTCCGGCAGCGGCAAGACCACCTTGCTGCGCGCGCTGGCAGGGCTATGGCCCTATGCCGAAGGCTTGGTCCGCAGACCCCTGGGCAATCAGGCGCTGTTCCTTTCGCAGCGCCCATACCTGCCACTGGGCGACCTGCGAACCGCCATCGCCTACCCGGCGAGCAGCGGTGCGGCGGACGATGCGCGCATGCAGCAGGCGTTGCGTCAAGTCAACCTGCCCCACCTGGCCGAGCGGCTGGGCGTCAGTTGCGACTGGTCGCACATACTCTCGGTTGGCGAGCAGCAGCGCCTGGCGTTCGCCCGGGTGCTGTTCAACCGGCCCCAAGTGGTGTTTCTCGACGAGTCCACTTCAGCCATGGACGAGGGGCTGGAGCATGCGCTGTATTCATTGTTGCGCAATGAGATGCCTGACACCTTGCTGGTCAGTGTCGGCCACCGCAGTACCTTGGCCAGCTTCCACTCCCACCGCCTGGAAGTGGATGGCCATGGCGGTTGGTCGTTGATCGAACAGGAGTTGCTACCCGTCGGCTAGGGCGTGCACCTGTGGGAGGCGCCTGCCTGTAGTTCAGCGCCGCACTTGCGCTGGGTCGGTTACGGCGGACCACTCGAACTGGTCTGGCGCCAGGTACTGCACCTGCTCCGCCGGCAGCTGCGAATCGAGCCACGACCGCGCGTGTTCCGGCGCCAGCACCAGGGGCAGGGCGGTGCCGGCTCGTGGATCATGGTCCTGCGTCAGGATCACGAAACCATCGTCCTCTTCTGGCGCCAGCCCTATACGAATCTGCGTCAGCGCGGCGACGAAGATCGGAGCCCCGCTTTTCAGGCGAACGAAGTGGCACCGTCGCCCGTTAGGTGCCTGTGCATCGTCCGACCAGGCGTACCATCCGTCCGCCATCACCAGCGCTCGGGTCTGTGGCCACAAGGCATGGAAGGGCATGCAGGCGCTGATGATCTGCAGTGGCGCGCTGATCGACGCAGGCTGGCGCTTGCCCGCCCACAGCGGTGTCCACCCCCACGGACGTGGCGTCAAGCGCAGGCCGGTGTCGCTGTCGTGCAGGATCAGCATGCGAGTGCCCGGCTCGATGGTGGGGTGGCCAGGGGGCTCGTTGCTGGCGCTGTCGAGCACAGGCTGTTCGGCGCCCAGCACTCGCAGGTAGTCGGCAGGGCCCTGGTATTGGGCGAAGCACTCACACATGGGCGTTACTCCCTGAGGCGGGTGGGGCGAAGCTGGAAGGCTCCGGGGTCTGTGGCACGTTACCTCGCCGACAGTGAAGCGTTGATGATCTATGCAGCGTTTTCACTGTGAGCGCACCTGGCTGCTGAAGTGGGGCAACAGGGCCAAGCCGACCAGCGTGGCGCCGGCGAATGCGGCGCCGACCAGGAATGTGGCCCGAAAACCTGCGCCGTCCCATAACAGGCCAGCGACCACGCTGGCACCCAGCAGCGCCGCGCCGGTGAGCAGGTGGAACAGGCCAAAGGCCGTCCCACGCAGTCTGGCCGGGGCACTGTCAGCGATCAACGCACTGAATATGCCCTGCGTGAAGCCCAGGTGCAGCCCCCAGGCCACCACGCCGAGTGCCAGCCCGATCCAGCCCGGACACAGCGCCAGCAGCAGGTCGGCGATCAGCAGCAATGCCAACCCCAGCATCAGCACCACGCGGCGGCCGCGCCGGTCGGACAGCGTACCTGCAGGGTAGGCCGAGATCGAATAGGCCAGGGCCAGGAGCACCAGCACCGCCGGTGCCCACTGCGCGGCCAGGCCCATGTCCTGAGCGCGCAGCAACAGGAAGGCTTCGCTGAAGCGGGCCAGGGTGAACAGCGTGGCCAGGATGATCAGCCGCCAGTAAGCAGACCCTAGCCGCACCAACTGGCGCAGGGCAAGCGGTGAGCGTACGGGACGCGTCTTGGGCAGGGTGTCCGGCTCGCGGACGAAGGCTATGAGGATGAACACTGCCAGGAACGCAGGCACCACCGCCACCCAGAACACCGTCTGGAAGTGACTGGAAGTCAACCACATCACCCCGATCGCCAGCAGTGGCCCGAGCAAGGCGCCGACCGTATCCAGCGCCTGACGCAAGCCGAATGCTGCACCGCGCAGCTCTGGAGGGGTCACATCCGCCACCAGCGCGTCCCTGGGCGCCCCGCGAATACCCTTGCCGATGCGGTCGACAAAACGCGCACCGGTCAGCCACTCAAGGCCGGTCGCCAGCGGGAATACTGGTTTGGTCAGGGCCGCGAGGGCATAGCCCAGCACCGTGAGCAGCTTGCGTTTGCCCAGCCGGTCGCTCAAGGCACCGGAGAACACCTTGGTGATCGATGCGGTGGCCTCGGCGATACCCTCGATGAAACCCACCGCAACGACCGAGGTACCAAGCACGGTCACCATGTACAGCGGCAAAAGGGCGTGGATCATCTCCGAGGAAATGTCCATGAACATCGACACGAAGCCCAGCGCCCAGACACTGCGGGGAATTTTCGGCAGTACCCGGGTGGGTCCTGAGCGTTCGGATTTTTCGGCGGCGCGCATGGTTGGCCTCGGCTTCCTACCTTCGAAACTGTAGGAGTCATTGGGCAGGTTGCAACATTGCTGGTGTGCCGGGTTGTTCATGCCAGCCGACCCGCTTTGCCGGCGCTGCGACAGTGCCCGAAAAACGTCTGGGGGCGACGCGGCGACCGTGCTCCCACTCCTGAAGCGAACATACCGAACCCCCGCTTGGCGAAGTTCCGTCACAAACATGTAAATTTCGTAAATAAGATTTAAACACATTTGAGAATCATTATATTCACCATCCCTGTTGGCCCCACACAATGCTTGCCGGGCCGAAGGGCGAGGGGCCCGTCGGCGCGCAGGCCGGGCCGTGCCTTTGCCCATGACCGCAGGAGAAGTGTCGATGCAATCCAGAACCTCACCCAACAGCCTGGCCCTGGCGTTTGTCGCGCTGGCGTCGCCGGCCATGGTGGCGACTGCGGCCGAGGCCGAACAGCAACACACCGGTGAGGTGGTGGAGGTTCCGATGGCCGACCCTGCGCTGGTGATCCAGGACACCTTGGTGACCGCCGAGCGTGAGGCACGCCAGGCGCTGGGTTCGTCGATCATCACTGCTGAAGATATCCAGCGTCACCCACCAGCCAATGACCTGTCCGACATCATTCGCCGCGAGCCGGGGGTCAACCTCACCGGCAACAGTGCCAGTGGCGCGCGGGGCAACAACCGCCAGATCGACCTGCGGGGCATGGGGCCGGAAAACACCCTGATCCTCATCGATGGCAAGCCCTCCAGTGCACGCAATGCGGTGCGTTATGGCTGGAACGGCGACCGCGACACCCGTGGCGAAACCAACTGGGTGCCGGCCGAGGCTGTCGAGCGCATCGAGATTCTTCGCGGTCCGGCTGCAGCGCGCTACGGCTCCGGCGCCATGGGCGGGGTGGTCAATATCATCACCAAACGCCCCACCGAAGCGTTCAAAGGCAACGTCAACCTGTACACCCAACTGCCCCAGGACAGCGCCGAAGGGGCTAGCCAACGGACCAACTTCAACCTCAGCGGCGGGCTGACCGAAAACCTGGGGGGGCGGTTGTACGGAGGCCTGGCCAAGACCGATGCCGACGACCTGGACATCAACGCCAGCCATGCCAACAGCGCTTTGGTCGCTGGCCGTGAAGGGGTGCGCAACAAAGACATCAATGGTCTGCTGAGCTGGAAACTCAATGATGAGCATCGCCTCGAAGCCAGCGCAGGTTACAGCCGCCAGGGCAACATCTACGCTGGCGATACCATGAACAGCAACGGTGGCAGCAATGTCGAGCTGATCTCCAGCCTGTATGGCCACGAGACCAATGTCATGCAACGGAGCACCTACGACCTGACCCACCTGGGTGATTTCACCTGGGGCACCAGCAAGACCTCCCTGGCCTACGAGTACGTGCGCAACTGGCGTCTTAACGAAGGCCTGGCCGGTGGGCCTGAAGGGGCGATCAACGACACCGGGGCGGCTATGTCGCGCCTGCGCAACACCCGCCTGAGCAGCGAAGTGAACCTGCCGTTCGCCACGGGCAGCACCGAGCACGTGCTGACCCTGGGCGGTGAGTACCTCTACGAGTCGCTCAACGACCAGGGCTCGTTCCGCCCGCAGAGCTTCGACCCCAGTGGCGCGGGCAACAACGTCATCAGCGGTTTCGACCGCAGCGACTCGAAGATGACCGCCAAGAGCTATGCGCTGTTCGTCGAGGACAACATCGTTATCGGTGACACCACCGTCACCCCTGGCCTGCGTTTCGACCATCACGAGACCTTTGGCGACAACTTCAGCCCGAGCCTGAATGTGGCGCACAAGTTGACTGAGTCGTTGTCGCTCAAAGGGGGGATTGCCCGCGCCTACAAGACGCCGAACCTGTACCAGTCCAACCCTAATTACCTGCTCTACAGCCGTGGCAACGGCTGCAGCGTGCAGCAGACCAACGCCGGTGGCTGCTACCTGCAAGGCAACGCCGACCTGAAGCCGGAAATCAGCGTCAACAAGGAAGTCGGCCTGCTGTACGACCGTGGCACCTGGCGCACCAGCGCGACCTACTTTCGCAACGACTACAAGAACAAGATCATCGGCGATACCGATGTGCTCTACACCATCAACAGTGGCCGTCGTGTGACCCAATGGGAAAACGCCGGCAAGGCGCGGGTCGAGGGTATCGAGGGCAACCTGTTCGTCGAGCTGAGCCCGACGGTGGACTGGAACACCAACCTGACCTGGATGCTCGACAACGACAACCGCGAAACCGGCGAGCCGCTGTCGGTGATCCCCGAGTACACGGTCAACACCACGCTGGACTGGCGTGCCACCGACAAGCTGTCGTTCCAGGTCGCCGGCACTTACTACGGCAAGCAGAAATCGCCGACCTACAACTTCCGCACCCAGGAAGACTACGACGAACAGGCGCAGCAGGATGTCGAAGCCTACGGGTTGGTGGATGTCAGTGCCGGGTACACGTTCAACGCCAACTACAACGTGCGGGTAGGGGTGAACAACGTGTTCGACAAGCAGATCCTGCGCGGCGGCAATGCCAGCAGCTCGGGCGCCAACACCTACAACCAGCCAGGGCGCGCGTTATTCGCTTCGTTGAACATCTCGTTCTGATCATCGCCAGCAAGCCGGCCCCACACGACCCTTGTGGGAGTCGGCTTGTGGTGGTGACGAACCGCAGCGATGGGGCTGCACGCAGCCCCCTAGGAAAAACACCAAGGACCACTCGATGATCAGAGTCCCCGCCTGGCTGCAGATCCTATCCCGCAGCTGCGCCGCGTTACTCGGCGGCTACGCCTTCAGTTACTCGGCCACCGCTTGCCTTGCCCGTCTGCTGCCGCTATCGCCCGCCGACGCGGTGATCGTCTCGACCCTGCTGGCATTCGTCCTCTACACCGGCGCCATCCTCTGGGCCTTCGCCAGCCGTGACGCCTTGCGCGCCTGGGCGCCGCTCGTCCTGGCAGCGCCGCTGGCGCTCATCGGGTTCTGGCCCCAGACACTGGAGTGGCTGGCATGAAAAACACGTTCACTCAATCCATGGCCTGGCTGCACACCTGGGCCGGGCTGATCTTCGGTTGGTTGCTGTTCGCCATTTTCGTCACCGGCACGTTGGCGGTGTTCGACGAGGAACTCAATCACTGGATGAAGCCTGAGATCCCGACCCGTAGCGTTTCCCAGGCCGATGCTGCCCGACAAGCGGTGGCCTTTTTGCAGGCGCATGAGCCGACAGCGAGCCACTGGGGTATCAGCTTGCCCACCGAGCGGGCGCCGGGGCTGCGGGTGTCCACGGGGGAGCGCCGCCATGGCGGTGGGGTGCAACTGGACCCGGCAACCGGCGAAGTCATCGAGGTCCGTGACAGCGTCGGCGGCAACTTTTTCTTCCGTTTCCACTTCACCCTCGACCTGCCGCGCAATTGGGGCATCTTCGTGGTCGGAGCCCTGGCCCTGGTGATGCTCGCCGCGCTGGTGACCGGCATCGTCATTCACAAGAAAATCTTCAAGGAGTTCTTCACCTTCAGACCGAACAAAGGCCAGCGCTCCTGGCTGGATTTTCACAACGCCAGTGCAGTGCTGTTGCTGCCGTTTCACCTGATGATCACCTACACCGGGCTGGTGATCTTCATGCTGATCTACATTCCCGCGGGCGTCGATGCGCTGTTCGATGGCAACCACCGCGCTTACTTCCAGGCCCAGGGCAATGCGCGGCTCGAACAACCCCGTGGGTTGACCAGGCAACCCGGCGAGCTGGTGGACATCGCACCCTTGCTGGCCCAGGCCGAGGCCCAGCTCGGCCCGATTGCTGGCTTGAGCATCCGTAACCCCAACACGGCCGGCGCACGTATCGAGATCCGCCCGGAGCTGGGCAACCGCATCGCCCTCAGCAAGGGCCAGGCGATGGTGTTCGATGGCGTCAGCGGCAAGCTGCTCAGCGATGTGCCTGAGCTGCGCCCTGCGCCGTTGACCCAGCGGGTGATGGTCGGCCTGCATTTCGCTCAATTCGGGGGCTACCCGATGCGCTGGCTGTACTTCGCCTGCGGGCTGGTCAGCTGCGCGATGATCGCCAGCGGCCTGGTGCTGTTCTGCGTCAAGCGCGGGCGCCAATACGCCAACAGCGGTGCCGAAGCACGCGGGCTTGGTGGGTACCGGGTTGCCGAGGTGTGCAACATCGGCTTCATCACCGGCCTGCTGCTGGCCTGCATCGGCTTGCTGTGGGCCAGCCGCTTGCTGCCAGTCGAACTGGCACTGCGGGAGCAGTGGGAAGTACGGGCGTTCTTTGGCGTGTGGTTGCTGGCGCTGCTGCATGCGGGTGTGCGCCCGGCCAAGCGCGCTTGGGTCGAGCAACTTGGCCTGGCCGCGCTGCTGTGCGCAGGCTTGGCCTCGCTCGGGGGAGTCGGCGATGCCATCCGTCTTGGCGTGGTGGTCACGGCGCTGGTGCTGGGCGGGCTTCTGGGGGCGGCGGCGTGGCGGGTGCAGCTTAAGCCGTCGGCGCCCAGGCAGGCAAGGGCAGGGCGCCTGAGGGAGATGCAAGCATGATCATGCTGGTCACAGGCGGCGTGCTGTGCGCCTACGCTGGAATGCTCGGGCTGTGCCAGGGCCTGGAGCGCCACTACAAGCAGGTCTGGCAGCGCACCTGCCCCCGGTCGCTTCGTCTGACCCTGCGCAGCGCAGGTTGGCTGGCCTTGCTGGCGAGCCTGTGGCTCTGTGCCCAGGCCTGGGGTTGGGCCATGGGACCGGTGGCTTGGTTCGGTGCGATGTCGCTGGCCGGGATGGCACTGCTGATGCTGCTGCCATACTGGCCACGGCTGGCGGTTGCGTTGGTTGCGCTGGTGCCGGTCTGGGGGCTGCTGCAGCTGTGCTTTTGAGCCGGACGCGGGGCTGCAAGCCAGTCCCTGGCGCGCTGACGCTGCCTTCCGTCACCCTGGCGGTTGCGGTAAAACATCCACAGACGTGCTAAACCAGTCTGCTCAACTCGACCCTCAAGAGATTCCCGGTGAAAGCTGTACGCCTCACACTTATTTGTCATGCCCAGACCGCGGCTCAGCGAGCGGGGCGTTTGCATCGTGCGCAGGATGGCATTCTGGACCACGCCGATCGGCCATTGACCCCTATGCCCGATGTGCGCGTGTTGACGGCACCAGAGGCACGTACCAGGGAAACGGCGGCCTGGTTGTCGGGCGCGCCTCAGGTCGAGGTCGGCCTGGCCGATTGCGACCTGGGTCGCTGGCAGGGCATGACGCTGAAGCAGTTGCAGGCCGAGCAGCCCGAGGCGCTGGCGCAGTGGCTGGAGGACCCTCGCAGCGCACCCCATGGGGGCGAATCCTTTGCCGAGGTGTGCCAGCGGGTGGGCGGTTGGCTGGAGGCGTTCGAGGGGAAGGGGGACTGGTTGGCAGTGACGCACCCTATGGTGATCCGGGCAGTGATCGTTCACCTACTGGGGTGTCCGCTGACAGCGTACCAACGCATCGATGTGTTGCCGCTGTCGCGTCTGGCGTTGAGTTACACCGGGCAATGGCGCCTGCGTCTGGCGTGACGCAGGCGCGTCAGCTCAGAACGCGAGCTTGTAGCCGATCAACAGCAGCATGCCGGCCAGGCAAGGCCGCAGCATGCGGTCGGAGATACGCCCGGTGAGGTGGCTACCCAGGTAGATGCCTGGCAGCGAGCCGAGCAGCAGGTAACCCAGCAGCGACCAGTCCATGTTGCCCATGCCCGCGTGGCCTAGGCCGGCAACCAGGGTCAGCGGCACGGCGTGGGCGATCTCGGTCCCCACCAGACGGCGGGTAACCAGGAACGGGTAGAGCAGGAACAACGCCACCGTGCCCAGGGCCCCTGCACCGATGGAAGTGAGCGTGACCATCACGCCCAGCACCACGCCGGTGAGCACGGTGAGGATATTCAGACTGCGATCGCTCAGATGGTAGTGGTCACCGGCATGGCGATTGGCGAAAGCCTGCAGGCGCGACTTGAACAGGATCGCCAGCGCGGTCAGGATCAGCACCACCGCCAGGCCTTGTTTGATCACCGCATTGAGTGCCGAGGTGTCGGTGTGCAGGGTGCTGAGAAACCACAGCGTCAGCGCGGCGGCAGGCACGCTGCCCAGGCTGAGCAGGCCGGTGATCTTCCAGTCGATGTTCCTGTTGCGGCCATGCACCCAGACACCACTGGCCTTGGTGATGGCGGCGTACAGCAGGTCGGTACCCACGGCGGTGGCCGGATTGATGCCGAACCAAAGAAGAATGGGCGTCATCAGCGAACCGCCACCGACGCCGGTCATGCCGACGATGAAACCTACAACCAGTCCGGCAATGGTGAAACCAAAAGAACCTACATCCATACGCTACTCGACTGCCCAGCTTGCCCGTTTTCGGATGCTGCCCAGCATATAGATTTTTTTATAGCCAAATAGACTTGTTCGTTATTAGGTTATAACTGCGCTGATGCAGCGGCATCCCGATGATGCAGCAAACGCCGGCAAGCCGGACCCTCGTCGAAGGGGGAGCCGCCTTGCCAGCGATGGGGCCGAATCAGATTCGGAAGCTACCCACCAGTTGCTTCAACCGCCCGGCCTGCTGGGCCAGCGCATCGCAGTGACGCAGGGTTTCATTGAGGTTTTCCACCCCTTGCTGGTTCAGTGCGTTGATCTGGGTGATGTCCAGGTTGAGGCTCTCGACCACGGCGGTCTGTTCCTCGGTGGCGGTGGCGACGGATTGGTTCATGCCGTCGATCTCGCCGATACGCTGGGTCACGCTGGCCAGCCGCTCGCCCGCCTGGTTGGCCACCTGCACGGTCTGCTCGCTGGACACCTGGCTGGTGTTCATGGTGTGGACCGCCTCGCGGGAACCGACCTGCAGGCTGGTGATCATGCGGTGGATCTCTTCGGCCGACTCCTGGGTGCGGTGCGCAAGGTTACGCACTTCATCGGCCACCACCGCGAACCCACGTCCGGCCTCACCGGCGCGGGCGGCTTCGATGGCGGCGTTGAGTGCCAGCAGGTTGGTCTGCTGGGAGATGCCTTTGATCACATCGAGGATCTTGCCGATGTCGTCGGTACTGGCGTTGAGCGCTTCGATCTGCTCGCAGGATTCGCTGATCCGTTGCGACAGAGCGGTCATGGCGTTGATCGCTTCTTCGACCACTTCGCGACCGCCATGGGCCTGTTCGCTGGCACCGCTGGCATGCTGCGAGGCATCGGCGGCGTTGCGGGCGATTTCCTGGGTGGCGGCACCGAGCTGGTTGATCGCGGCGGCAACGCTGTTGGTGCGCATGCTTTGTTCTTCAGAACCGATGATCGAGGCGTTGGAGGCGTTGACCACCTTTTCCGACAAATCGTGTACCAGGCGAGTTGCCGAAGACACTTCGCTCATGGACGCGTGGATACGCTCGACGAAGCGGTTGAACGAGGTCGCCAATTCGCCGAATTCGTCCTTGTGTTGCACGGTCAGGCGGCGGGTCAGGTCACCTTCGCCCTCGGCGATGTCACGCATGGCGCGGCCCATGGTGGTCAGCGGGCGCATCAGCACCGGGATCAGCAGGCCCAACAGGCCGGCGATGGCCGCTACCGCGATGATCATGGCGATGACCGCCGAAGTGCGGAACTGGCCAAGCGCGGCATAGGCCTTGTCCTTGTCGATCGACAGGCCGATGTACCACTTCGCCGAGGGCAGGCCGCTGACCGGGGCGAAGGAAATCAGTCGTTGCTGACCATTGAGCGTGACATCCTGCATACCGGTGGTGACCCGCAGGCCGCTGCCGGGATAGATGTCTTTGAGGTTCTTCATCGCCTGGTCTTTGTCCGGGCTGACGATCACCTGGCCTTCGCTGTCGACGAGGAAGGCATGACCGATACCGCCGAAGTCGACCGAGTTGATGATCTGCACCAGGGTATCGAGGGTCAGGTCGCCGCCAACCACGCCCATCAGCTCGCCGTTGCCCTTGCGCTTGACCGGGGTGGCGATGGTGACCATCAGGCCACCTACGGCGCCCTGGTAGGGGGCGGTGAGGACGGTTTGCCCGGCGCTGACCGCCGCGCCGTACCAGGGGCGCTGGCGTGGGTCGTAGCCGGCAGGCATCTGTGCGTTGGGACGCTGGGTGAACGCGCCGGTAGCCTGGCCCAGGTAGGTGAAGAGGAAATTGCTCGTGTAGGACGGTTGCTCGATCAGCCCGGCCAGGTTGTCGCCAGCGCCTTGCTCGGCGATGTCCTGGGCCAGGTTCTCCAGCACCAGGATGCGCCCGCTCATCCAGTTCTGCACGCTGCTGGCAGTCAGCGCACCGGACTGTTGCACGGACGATTCGATGTTTTGGGCAATGGTGTTGCGTTGCAGGTAATCGTTGTAAAGCGTGAACAGAGCGAAGGCCAGCACCACGACGGCGCAGGCGCTGAGCAGGATCTTGTGGCGGAATTTCAGGTTCATGTTTCGAGACCTTGAGCCAGTGATGGGAGGGCGCTGCGCGCTTGTGACGGGCGTGCGGACCTTTCACCTTTCATATCGGCGTGCTGGGTAAAAAATTGAAACAGTAACAGTGACTTATTGATCCACTGTCGACGGACGGCAGGTCAGCGTGTGGCCAAGTGTTCGATCAGCATGCGAGCAGCCTGGCGCAGCGGCTGTTGCTTGCGCCAGAAGGCATGGATCGGCAGCTGCAGCTCATTGCGCGTGTTGCGAAAATTCAGGCGCACCAGGCGTCCGGCTTCGATCAGCGGGGCGACCCGGCTGAGCGGCAGATCACCCCAGCCATGGCCGGCTTCGACCATCTGCAGGGCGAGGTCGAAACTGTCGGTGTACCAATGGGTGGCACCGATCGAGGCACGCGGGTCGGCCAGCGGCAGGTCGCGGCTGCGCACCAGGATCTGGCGTACGGCAACCAGGTCCTCAAGATAATGGATGCGCTCGTCGAGCATGGCTCGATGGTTGGGAGACAGGGTCGCCACCAGTGTCTCTGTGCCGATGTGCTGGAATCCTCGTTGGGGGTCTACGTGCAGACCGGCGAAGGCCAGGCAAAGGTCCGCCCGCCCACTGTCGAGCAGCTGCAGGGCATCCTCTTGAGGGGCGCTGAGCAGGGCGATGTCCAGCAGCGGATAGCGCTCGCCCAGGTGGGCGATGGCGGCCAGCAAGGGACGGTGGTCGATGTCCGGGACCACGGCGATGCACAGGCTGCTTTCAAGCCCTTGGGACAGCTCAAGTGCATGCACCTGCAGAAGGCCTAGCTGCTCGGCAATCAGCCGGGCGTGGGGCTCGAGGGCCAGGGCACGGGGGCTGGGCCGCACTTCGCGCGGGCCGCGTTCGAACAGGGTATAGCCCAGTTCGGCTTCGAGGTTGCCGATGGCCATGCTCACCGCCGAGGGTACCCTGCCCAAGGCGCGCGCAGCGGCAGAAAACGAGCCATGGTCGAGCACGGCGAGGAACAACTGGATGTTATCGCTGGAAAAGTTCATGGGCAGCCTCCTGTCAGTCAATCTGAAAGCTGTTGACTTTGCCTGTCAATAAAAATGAATCATCCTTGCGCCCATCGCTTTTGTCATTTGAGGTAACCCCTGGTGCAGGGACTGAAACGCAAACTGGTCTATGTGACCTTCTATGAACTGATCGGCCTGTGCATGTCGACCGTGGGGCTGGCCTACCTGTCGGACACTCAGGCATCGCACACCGGGCCACTGGCGGTGATGATCACCACCATCGCCATGCTCTGGAACCTGATCTACAACAGCCTGTTCGAGTACTGGGAGAGCCGCCAGGCCAAGCGCGGTCGCAGCGTGGCGCGGCGGGTGGCGCATGCCGTGGGTTTCCAGCTGACCTTGGTGGTGTACCTGATACCGCTGATTGCCTGGTGGCTGGACATGAGCCTGGTCGAGGCGTTCCTGGTGGACCTGGCGTTCATCGTTCTGGTGCCTTGCTACACCTTCGTCTACAACTGGGCGTTCGACCGGATCTTCGGCCTGCCGACCTCGGCGATGGCCGTGGCCTGACGCCGCCCAGCCAGCCTCAGGGCGGCAGGCGTATCAATAATGGCTCCTGGCGCTGCTGCACTTCTTGCTCCCTCAGCTGTGGTGCGCTGGCCAGCAAGCTGTCCTCGACCTGGCCGGACAAGTAGTACACCCCCGCCATGGCGCCACTCTGGCGGTTCTCCATCAGCGCCTGCCATTCCTGGTTGAGCGCCACGTTCAGGATCACCCGCAACTGCTCGACCATCTGCGGATGCTCGCGGTCGTGGGTGATCATCCCGTAGCCGGCCGAGACGATCGAAATCATCGCCCCGGCCACCTTGCCCACGGCACTGGCCACGGCACTGGCTATGCCGCGTGGCGCCAGGGTGGCCCCGAGCTTCTCGCTGGCGCGGTCGGCAACCGTTGACAAGCCAATATCGGTTTGCCCAGGGCCTTTTGCTGCTTGCAGGTGCAGGTGCTGGCGCAGGGCCTGCCAGGCGGGCTGCTGTTCCAGTGGCTTGGCGCGCAGCAACTGATAGAGGCTGGCATTGCGTGCCTCGGGCGGGCCCAGGGCGATGGCCGGGATACGATTGAGGCGCTGGCTGAACTGCTCAGGCGGCGCACGATAGCGGGCGATGATGGCTGGCAGTTGCTGGCCGAGCAGTTGCACGTACAACTCGCAAGCCCGATCACGGATGCCTTCGGGGTTGATCTGTTCGGCCACTGGTTCGATCACCCGTTCGTGATACTGCTCCTGCAGGTACAGGGCCAGGCGCTTTTCCGCAGGCTCCCGGCCTTCGCCACTGTCGAGCTTGTACCAGGCGACCTTCAGGGTCAGCCATTGCTGGGTCCAATAGCCGGTGAACCAAGGGATGAAGTCGCTCTCGGTACGCTGCTGCACTTGCTCTTTCCATACCCGCATCGACCGCCGGGCATAGTCATTGGCCGAACCGGCGGCGCCTACCGAAGCCTCGATCAGTTCCTGGTCGATGCGTTGCCAGATGGCGGGCGTGAGCGCCACGGGCGGCGGTGGCGGCGGTGGCTTGCTGGCGCAGCCGCCGAGGGCCACCAGCAGGCAGATCAGCAGTGAGGGAATGCGCAGCGTCATGCGAGCGCCTCCCTGATAAGTGAAGGGGGTTCAACGAGTATAGGGGGCGCATTCTGTGCCTGCCTTGCAGCCCATCGCGACGGCGCGTCGCCGCGACGAGCAGCGGCGATGGCGCAAAGGCGGTGTGGATCACTCGAGTTCGAGCTTGTCTTCCAAACGGTCGAGGTGCTGGTGCATCAGGGTCAGCGCTGTTTCCTCGTTGCCGGCTTCCACGGCGTCGATGATCGCGGCATGTTCCTCCCAGGCGCAGTGTTCGCAGCACGGTGATTCGTAGCGCGCGATGATCAGCGAGGTCATCGGTACCAGGCCGTTGAGAAAGCGCGCCAAGGGGGCGTTGGCGGCCACTTGCGCGAGTTTAAGGTGGAACTCGCCCCCCAGTCGAATCGCCGCACAGCGCTCGCCACGCTCGTGGTGCAGGCGTTCGCGCTCCACCAGCGAGCGCAATTGGCGAATGTGCGAGGGCTTGGCGCGCTGGGTGGCCAGGGTGATCAACGTCGTCTCCGCCAGGCGTCGGGCGCTGAGCACCTGGCGTGCTTGCTCAGGGCCAGGTGCGGCCAGGTGGGCGGTGTGGCTTGGGCGCTGAACCACCACTTGCTGATCCGACAGGCGCCCCAGCACCCGGCGAATCACCGTGCGGCTGACGCCGAAGGCATTGCCCAGCGCTTGCTCGGGCAGCAGGCTGCCCGGTGGCAGGCGCTGCTCGAGAATGGCGTCGAACAGCCGGGGGTAGATCTGATCGGCCGACAGGCGCGTCTCGCCAGCGGCGAGCAGGGCAGGCAACTGAGGGGCGGCTTGGGCGCAGGCGGTCATGGTCGCTCTCCTGGGGTCATTGGCTGTGATGTTCGTCCGGGATGTTCAGCTCGATTCCCATGCGCTGGCCTTCGGCCAGGATGTGCCGGCGCATCTGGGCGCTGGCCTGGGCGCTGTTGCGATCACGGATGGCCCGCACCACGGCTTCGTTCTCCTTGAGTCGGGCGGCCAGGTGCTCGGGGGAATTGCGTAGCATGTCGGCACTTTGCTTGAGGGCATTGCTGGTCTGCTGTACCACGCTTTGGAAGATCGGGTTGGTGGTCAGGGCGAACAGCGCCTCGTGGAAGGCAATGTAGGCTTTGACACCGGCTTCGCTGTCATCGGCCTCGAGGGCTTCGCGCATGTCCATCAGGGTCAGGCGCAATTGGCCAATGTCCTGGCTGTTGGCCGATTGCGCCACCAGGCCGACGATGAAAGGTTCGAGGGTGTAGCGCAGCTCCAGCACGTCGGCCAGGCTGGCCGGTGCCGTGGTATCGGCACCGGGCTCGGTCACCATCGCCTCGGCATCGAGTACCAGAACCCCCTTGCCCGGCATGGCGCGCACAAGGCCCAGGGTTTCCAGCACGGTGACGGCTTCGCGCAGGCTAGGGCGGCTGATGCCCAGTTGCTCGGCCAGCTCGCGTTGGCCAGGCAACATGTCGCCGGAGCGCCACTGGCCCCGTGCAAGCGCCTGGCGCAGTTTTTCCACCACTGAGTTGACGACGGTCGATGAGCTGATCACGGTTCGCTCCTGGAGGGGCCGGCATCAATGCCGGCCACACTCGGTCAAAATTCCTGTTGATGGGCGTTGGGCTGCTTGCGTGGGGTGTGGGCGAAACCCGGCTTGCCATCGAGCACATTCTGCGCACGTTGCATGTCGATGTCCTTTTCCCATCGGGCGATGGCCACGGTAGCCACGCAGTTGCCGATCAGGTTGGTCAGCGCCCGGCCGATGCCCATGAACCAGTCCACCGCCAGCACCAACACCAAGCCCACTACTGGAATCGCCGGTACGGCGGTCAGGGTGGCAGCGAGGATGACCAGCGCCGAACCTGGGATGCCGTGGGCTCCCTTGGAGGTCACCAGCGACACCAACAGAATGGTCAGCAGGTCGGTCATCGCCAGCGGTGTGCCGGTAGCATTGGCAATGAACACGATGGCCAGGGTCAGGTAGATGGAAAAGCCGTCGAGGTTGAACGAGTAGCCCGTCGGAATCACCAGGCCGACGGTGGAACTGCCGATGCCCAGGTGTTCGAGCTTCCGCATGATCTGTGGCAGCACGGCGTCGGAGGAGGCGGTGCCGAGTACGATGGTCAGCTCTTCGCGCAGGTACTTGATGAACGGCAGCAGCTTGAGGCCCGACAGGCGCATCACGGTGCCGAGGATGATCAGCACGAAGCCCGCGCAGGTCAGGTAGAACAAGGCGACCAGCCCGCCCAGGTGCTGCAGGGATTCCAGGCCGTACTTGCTGGTGGTGAAGGCAATGGCGCCGAACACACCGATGGGGGCCAGGCGCACGATCATGCCCATGATGCGGAACACCACATGGCTCAGCTCATTGATCAGCCGCGAGATACCCGCCGCCGAGTCGCCCACCAGGTTCAGGGCACTGCCGAACAGCACCGAGAACAGCAGCACCTGGAGGATGTTGTTATCGGCGAAGGCACCGACCACCGACGTCGGGATGAGGTCCATGAAGAACGCCGTGGCGCCATGGATGTGCTGGCCACGTTCGGCCAGGCTGCTGGCGTCGGCGCTGGACAGCTGCTCGAGGTGAATGTTGGCGCCGCTGCCGATGCCGCTGGTGAAGGCGAAGACCAGGCCGATGACCAGAGCGATGGTGGTCAGGATCTCAAAATAGATGACGGACTTCAGGCCGATTCGCCCGACTTTCTTCAGGTCGCCGGCGCCGGAGATTCCACTGACCACCACGCAGAACACGATGATGCCGATGAGCATCTTGATCAGCTTGATGAAGCCGTCGCCGAGGGGTTTGAGTTGCAGGGACAGGTCGGGGAAGCTGAGGCCGCAGGCAATGCCGAGGGCAAGGCCCAGCACCACTTGCAGAAAGATCGAACGCGAGCACCATTTGAGCATGGGAGGGGTCTCTGATCGGTGTCCTTGCTTCGATGCCGCGAGGGCGAAAGAGCGCAGGACTTAATTATTGTGGTCTTACCGGTTTGTTCAGTGCAGGGTCATAAAAGCGCGAAAAATCCGACTTTGCAAGGAAATTCGGCCTTACCGGTCTGACCAGTTATGGGGCATTGTGGCCTCACTGGCTCTAGTTCGGTGCACATAGCGTTGCGGGCCTGGTGGGGCGCCCGCGCGGATGAGGCGAAAGAGTTCAGGATTTGGCCAATGCCTGATCCACTGCTGCAATCAGCTTGCCAAGCGCCTTGGGCGGGGCCTTGTGAATCACATCGAACAGGTACGCTCGCTGCTCGTCTTCATCGTCAGGCTCGCAGAAGAAGACCTTGGGCTTGATGCCCAGAACGTCGGCGAAGGTTAGCAGGGCGTCGATGCTGGGGGTGTAGGTGCCGGTCTCGAAGCGGCTGATGGTCTTGGGGTCGAAGCCGGTCTGCTCGCCGAATTGTGCCTGCGTCAAGCCTGCCAGCTTACGGTAGCGGCGCAGGGCAAATCCCAGAGCTGATCTCTTCATCAATTAATTCCCATTTAGAATCAGGAACTTACCGGTATAGTTTGGTGTAAGGCAACGCCGCCTTGGATCACATTTGCTTGATTTATGTGATGGTATTCGTAGAATTCGCACTTTGACCGGCCAGTCATTATCGGCTCTCGCTCTATGCTCGACCCGAGGCTGCAAGGGGCTCAGGTGCTCTGGAGCGTTGGAGCCCCACGATGTGAAGCGGTTCCGGTGTGTCCGATGAGCGCGGCGCCGGTTTTCTTGTGAATGGAGTCCCATCGTGCGTGTCAACCTGCCGGTTACACCGGTCGAGCAGCGTTTCCCCGAAGATCAGCGACTGATATCGGCCACCGATACGGCCAGCCTGATCACCTACTGCAACCCAGAATTCGCTGCCATCAGCGGCTACAGCGAAGCCGAGCTGATCGGCAGCCCGCATAACCTTGTGCGGCACCCGGACATGCCTGAGGCGGTGTACGCATTGATGTGGCGTTACCTCAAGGCCGGTAAAAGCTGGATGGGGATCGTCAAGAACCGCTGTCGCAACGGCGATTTCTACTGGGTCAATGCCTATGTCACGCCGATCCTGGAAGATGGGCGGGTGGTCGGTTACGAGTCGGTACGGGTCTGTCCGACCCGCGATCAAGTGCGTAGGGCCGAGGCGTTGTATGCGCGCTTGCGCCAAGGCAAGTCGGCGTTGTCGACCGGCCGTCGCCTGGCATTGCTGGGGCAGGCGCTGGCACTGCCGATGCTCGGTGGTGCCCTGGCAGTGGCGGCCAACCAGTGCTTGCCTGGTGCGCTGGGCCAGGGCGTGACCTTCGCGCTGTTCGTGGCCTACGGCCTATGGGGACGCAACGATTTGCGCCGGCAGTTGCAGCGTGTGATCCAGGGCGCAGACGGTACCTTCGCGGACCCGATCGCAGCCTTGACCTACAGCGACCTGCCGGGCGCTGCCGGGCAGTTGCAGTTGATCCTGGTCGGTGAGCATGCGCGACTCAAGACAGCGCTGACCCGCCTGAGCGATCTTGCCGCGCAGATGGCCGTGGCCGCCGCGCAGGCGGGGCAGTTGTCCCGTGGCACTGAAACCGCCCTGCTCGAGCAGCGCGCCGAAACCGACCTGACCGCCACCGCCATGACCGAGATGGCCGCCTCGATCGGTGAGGTTGCCAGCCATGTGCAGTTAACGGCCAGTGAAGCCCATACCGCCCATGGGCTCGCCGAGCAGGGGAACCGGGTCGCCGACTCGACCGGTACGGCTATTCGCAACCTCGCGGCCACCGTTGGGCAGATCAACCGGGCGGTCACTGACCTTGCGGACCAGACCGACGCCATCTCCGAGGCGGCCGGGATGATCCGCGCCATCGCCGAGCAGACCAACCTGCTGGCACTGAACGCGGCCATCGAAGCGGCCCGTGCCGGTGAGCAAGGGCGTGGGTTCGCGGTGGTGGCCGATGAGGTTCGGGCGTTGGCCGACAAGACCCGCCAGTCGACCCTGCACATCCAGGGCGTCATCGACACGTTGCGCGAGGGCGCCGAGCAGGCCGTGGCCATCGCCAGCCAGGGCATCGAAGGGGCCGAGCACGGTGTAGCCCAGGTGCAGGAGGCGCAACAAGCGTTGCAAGGTATACGCGAGGCGGTGCAGCGAATCAGCGACATGAGCCAGCAGATGGCGACGGCCTCGCAGCAGCAGTCTTCGGTAGCCGAAGAGGTGTCCCGGCAAATCAACGGGGTCGCTGGCATCGCGCAGCAAAGTGCCCATAGCGCCAATGCCGCCGCCTCGCGCGGCGCCGAGCTGGAACAGGTGTGCGCCGGATTGCGCGCCCTGGTGGAGCGCTTCAACCGTTAAAGGCAGGAT
The DNA here is from genome assembly GCF_029537255.1 of Pseudomonas sp. NyZ480. Lineage (NCBI taxonomy): Bacteria > Pseudomonadati > Pseudomonadota > Gammaproteobacteria > Pseudomonadales > Pseudomonadaceae > Pseudomonas > Pseudomonas sp. NyZ480. Next base: position 1,824,444 of record NZ_CP120626.1, read on the forward strand.
GCTATGGACGATATCTATCGCGCGGCCGTGGACGCGGCCGCGATCTTTTCCGAGACCGACCTGCGCGGGCGAATCACCTACGTCAACCAGCAGTTCTGCAGTATCTCTGGCTACAGCCGTGAAGAACTGCTCGGTGCCAATCACCGTATTCTCAATTCAGGCCTGCACGAGCCGGAGTTTTTCCTGGGCATGTGGCGGGCCCTGGTCGCAGGGCGGGTGTGGAAAGGCGAGATCTGTAACCGGGCCAAGGATGGCTCGCTGTACTGGGTGGACAGTACCATGGTGCCGCTGATCGACCCCAAGACTGGCAAGGTGCACAGGTACGTCTCGATCCGCTTCGATGTCACTGAAAAACGCCAGTTGCTGCACACCCTGCAATGGCGTGTCGGACACGATGTGCTCACTGGGTTGCCCAACCGCGCGTACTTGTCCGAGTTGCTCAACCAGGCCCTGGCGTTTTCCCGTCGCGAGGACATTCCGTTGGCGGTGTGCATGCTCGACCTCGACGGTTTCAAGGCGGTCAACGATGGCTACGGACATGCCGCGGGCGACTTGCTTCTGGTCGAGGTGGCCCAGCGGTTGAGGAGCATCCTGCGCGGTGGTGATGCAGTGGCAAGGCTGTCGGGCGATGAATTCGTGCTGATCCTGCGTCATGTCGATGGCAGTCAACAGTTGCATGCCGCCTTGCATCGGATACTGCACGCCCTGGCTGCGCCTTATGTCATTCGCGAGCAGCGCCTGGCGCTCAGTGCCAGCGTTGGCGTGACGTTGTTCCCACAGGATGACGAAGATGCCGATACGTTGGTACGCCATGCCGATCAGGCCATGTACGTGGCCAAGCAGCGCGGGCGCAACCGGTATCACATTTTCGATGTTTCCCAGGAACTGGAACTCAAGGCGACGCACCAGACGGTCGCGCAGGTGCGCCGTGCGCTGCGCCAGGGCGAGCTGTGTCTGTATTACCAGCCCAAGGTCAACCTGCACAGCGGCCAGGTGCTGGGTTTCGAGGCCCTGCTGCGCTGGCAGTGCCCAGGCCGTGGACTGGTATTGCCAGGCGAGTTTCTGCCCTTGGTCGAACAGACCGACCTGATCGTGGAGATTGGCGAGTGGGTGATCGAGCAGGCGCTGCACCAACTGCGTCGATGGCAACGCGAAGGGCGTAACTGGTCGCTGAGTGTGAACATCGCCGCCCGACATCTGCAGCGCAATGACTTTGCCGCGCGGCTGGCGCAGTTGCTGGCCGAGCACCCAGGCATTGACCCCACTCGGTTGGACCTGGAGATCGTCGAGTCGGTGGCGCTGGATAATCTCCAGCACGTCAGCCGTTGCTTGGACGCGTGCCTGGCGCTGGGGGTACGTTTTTCGCTGGATGACTTCGGCACCGGCTATTCGTCCTTGAGCTACCTGAAGCGCCTGCCGACTCAGACCATCAAGATCGACAAGTCGTTCGTGCGCGACATCCTCCATGACCAGGATGACCTGGCGCTCACCGGGGCGGTGATCGGCCTGGCACGGGCCTTTGGCCGCGAGGTCATCGCGGAGGGGGTGGAAAGCGTCGAGCATGGGCGGGTGCTGATGGAGCTTGGTTGCGCACTGGCGCAGGGGTATGGCATCGCTGCCCCGATGCCAGTGGGCGAGGTGGCGGCATGGGCGCAGGCCTATCGACAACCGGAGCCATGGCGCTCGGCCTGATCACGGCAGTGGGGCCATGCTCTTGACCGCCGCCAGCTCCGGGTGCGCCACCAGTTTGTCGATATGCAGGGCGTCATCGTTCATCCAGTGTTCGGTAAGGACCCGGTAGTGCTCCATATCCCGACAGCGCATGCGCAGGCTGTAGTCGAAATGGCCGCTGATCAAATGACACTCGTACACTTCGGGGCAACTGCGCATGGTGGCCTCGAAGGCCTTTTGTGCAGCGCGGCCGCTCTGGTTGGAGAGTGCCACCAGTACCAGCAACGAGAGCCCAGGCGATACTTTCTGCAAGTCGATGATCGCTCCGTATCCACGTATCACCCCACGTCGCTCCAGTTTGCGCACACGCTCCAGGCAGGGGCGTGGGGTGAGGTGAACAAGGGTGGACAGCTTCTCGAAAGTGATGCGGCCATCGTGCCGTAGCACGTCGATGATCGCCTCGTCGATGCGGTCCAGGGGGTGGTTGGAATCGGCCTTGGTGTCCATGCGCAATGGCTTCATTCAGCGGGAGGCATGGACAGGTTAGGCGGTAATTCCGCAACTGTCGCTGCAGGGAAAAGAGGGGCCGTCGTGCGGCCCCGCAATATCAGGCGATTGCGCAGCTGGCTGGGTGTGCCGCTCGAATGCCCACCCTGCGCGGTTGCAGCAGTGCGTATAGATCTTTTGGGTTCTCCAGGGTCGGTACCAGCTCGATGTCCTGCCCGATGTCCAGAGCTTGGGCGCAATCCAGTACGTAACGCAGGGCCGCGTAATCCTCCAGGGCAAAGCCGACCGAGTCGAACAGTGTCACCTGGCGGTCATGTTCGCGGCCAGGCACCTGGCCCGTCACCACTTTCCAGAATTCGGTGACGGGCAGGTCTGCCGCCGCCTGCTGGATCTCGCCTTCGATCCGGCTCTGTGGCTCGTACTCGACAATCACCCGCGCCGCTTCGACGATGGCCCGGTGCAACTCAGTCTTGCCCGGGCAGTCACCGCCCACGGCGTTGAGGTGCATGCCCGGTTCGATCATTTCCGGGGTAAGGATGGTGGCGTAGGCTTTGTCGGCAGTCACCGTGGTCACGATGTCGGCGCCGCGCACGGCCTCGGCGACCGAGCCTGCCACGGTCAGCTTCAGGCCGGGACGATCTGCCAGGTTGGCCACCAGCTTGGCGGTGGCGGTCGGGTCGATGTCGTACAGGCGAATCTCGTCGATACCCAACAGTGTTTTGAAGGCAATGGCCTGGAACTCGCTCTGTGCGCCGTTGCCGATCAAGGCCATGCTGCGGCTGTCCTCGCGGGCCAGGTAGCGGGCGGCCAGGGCCGAGGTGGCTGCGGTGCGCAGTGCGGTGGTCAGCGTCATTTCGCTGAGCAGCACCGGGGCGCCAGTGTCGACGCGGCTCAGGGCGCCGAACGCCATCACCGTCAGCAGGCCGTCGCGGGTGTTCTTCGGGTGGCCGTTGACGTGTTTGAAGGCATACAGGTTGTGATCGGAAACCGGCATCAGCTCGATCACTCCGTCCGGCGAGTGATTGGCCAGGCGCGCGCATTTTTCGAAGTCCTGCCAGCGCAGATAGTCCTGGCGAATGTACTCGGCCATTTCCACCAGGCAGGTCGACAGACCTTTGCGATTGACCAGGCGGGCGAGGTCTTGCACATCGATATAGCGGGTCATGGGGTTCTCCGTACAGCGGCGCACCTGAGCGTCGGGTGGGCTCTCAGGGTGGGCTGTAGGTATATTTTCCGACAGGCACTGTGCAAAAGCTGGCTGTGCGCAGGGCGGGGCTCAGCCGCAACAGCTGAAATCAAGCGCCAGGCAGCCGAATCGGCTGTGGGCGGCCCTGGCGCGAAGCTCGCCCAAGGCCTGTGCAGGGAACCTCACTGCGTGTTGAACATTGTCATCGCCAGCTGTCGATACAGGGCGTCTTGGGCGTCGCGACGGGTGCTGAGCAGCAATCGGCCAGCCCGTTCGTACAGCTCGCTTTCGCCGCTGTACCGTCCTGATACCAGGTCGATACGTTGCAAGATGCCTTCAATCCGCCACCTCAAGCCCTGTACTGCGGAGGTCTCCCGCTCCAGGGCTTCGATGAATCTCGGTGGCACGGCCGGTCCGGTGTAGGGCGCGATTGCCGAGGTCGGCTCGGTCAAGTCGGTGTAGTACTCCGAAGCCGCCTGCCACTCCCGGGCCAGTGCCTGGAAGGCCTCAGGGTAAAGCCGTTGCACCCAGGCGCGCCAAAAGGGTTGCTCGCTTGCCCAGCGCGCCAGGAAAGCCCCATCCACCTCGGCCAGTACCGCCTGGGCAAGGTGCTCCAATGTGCCCTCGCTCAGTTGCGCCAGGTAGCCGAAAGCGATCTGCGCCGGTTGATCGGGTAGGCTCAGACGTTCACGCAAGGCGATGCGTGCGACCAGGGCTATTTCGATTTCGTCGGGAGGGAGTTGAGGGTCGGTCAGTCGCTCATCGCTCATGTCATCGTCGGCCAACAGCGCTGGAGCGGCCTGGCGCGCGGCCTCGTCCTCGGCTGCGCTCAAGGCTTGGCGTCGCGCCCGGCGGGCGTTGTACAGGGCGCCGACCCGTTCATCGAGACATGCTTGGCGTGCCAGGCTGGTGACCACGGAGACAGCGACAGCCTCGTCCGATGCTCCGGTGTGGGAAGTGGCTACGCAGCGCCACACCGCGACTTGCGTTTCCACTCGCTGGAACAGCAGGCTGGCCTGATCCACGCAGGCCTCGGCGGCATCGTTGATCTCGGCGGTGACTTGTTCGAGCAATTGCGCGCGTCCCCAGCCAGTTTCCCCATCGACAAGATCTTCGGCGGTCAGGGTGCTCAGCACATGGACGATTCGCTCGCGGGTGAGGGTTGGGTTTGACTGATAGTCCGGTGTTTGGACCATGCGCTCGACCAGGCGATACAGCGCGGACCAGGCGGGGTCTTCGGCATGGGCTTGACGGTGCGCGTCGAGTTCGGCGGGAAGCTCGAGGGCCCAGGGTTCTTCTTCCAGGACGTCGAGGTCAGGGATGGCTTGGAGCCCGGCATTGACCAGCCTGAGCTGGGCCTGTTCGTCGAAGGGGTTGTCGTCGAAGTCATAGTAGGTGCCTTCCTCGCCACTGCGAATGGCTTCGGCGAAGGCTGTGTCGCGCAGTTCGGGCGCGTCAACCAGGCGGTTGCCGCTAAGGTCTAGCGAACGCAGCACCAGGGGGCGCTGATCCATCAAGCCGACGAGTCCCACGGGCCACTGCGTGATCTCGACGCGGTCGAGGTCGAGGGTGTGCAGTCGCTGCCACCCGGTCACGTCAGGCGCGAGGCGCAGCGGGTTCTCGCCCAGGCGCAACGACTGCAGGTGATTCAGGCGTGCCAGCGCGGTGCGGCTTTCCGGGGTCAGGGTGATTTCGTTCGACCCCAGGCTCAGCTCGGTCAATGCAGGCCAACCTTGCAGGGCATCGAAGTGTTCGGCCTGCAGCACCAGATTGTTGAGGTCTGCCTGTAACGAGTACAGGTGCTGCAACTGACCGAGCCGTTCCAGGGCCTGGGTGGGCAAGTCTTCTAGCGCGTCGGTGAGGTTCAGGCGTTGCAGGCGAGGAAGGTGCGCCAGAACGTCGAGGTTGCGAGGCGTGTCCAGAAGCAGGAAGTTTTCCGACAGGTCCAGGGACTCCAGCTGGGTCATCTGGGTCAAGGGTTCAGGCAGCCAGCGCAGCAGATTGCTGGAAAGATCCAGATGGCGTACGCCAGGAAACGCCTGCAGGAATCCATCCAGATTGGCAGCTTCACCGGCGCGTGAACCGACCACGATCAGCCAATTCACGTGCGTCAGGCGTACCGGCAAGGTTGGCAGAGAGCCCAGGTGTTGCGCCTCGAGCACCAATTCGACCTGATCGACTTGCGGGCTTTCCCGTCGCCATGCCTGGCGTATGCGACAGGCCGCCTCGGTGCGAGCGATGCGGCGCTGTTCGATGGCGCCCACCATAAGCCCTTCTGCGTCATTGACCCAGGTGTCGAGCGTAGTGCCAAGGCGTTGGTACTCTGTTCGCAAGCCTTCGAGCAGCCTGGTGAACGCGCCGGGTGCGTCTCCGGCCGCCTGGCGCAGGCGATAACGCAACCATTCGCGATCGCCTGGCTCGCGGCTGGGAAACAGCATGTCGAACAACGCGTCGTCATTCGCCCAGCCTTGGCCGCGGCCGCTGAGTGGATAGCCTATGCGTCCTGTTTCCAGAAGGCGCGTGGGTAATTGGTAGAGCTTGCGTACCGGAGCCATGCCCAGCAGGCGGGCAGCATTGTCGCGGTCGGCGGCGGCTTTTTCGAACAATGCATCGCGTAATGGCAGGGGGTCGTGTATCTGCAGGTTCAGCGCTGTCCGCTCGCTGTCCGGCAAGGCATCGAGCAGGGCTTGGTAAAGGGTCCTGTGACCGGACAATGATTCTGCGTGCTCGTCATAGGGTTGGTAGCTTTGTTCATGGCGCACCAGGGTCTTGACCGGTCGACCGCGCGGGCCGGCAGCGTTGATAAGCCGGCCGTGCAGACTGCCTTCGCGCAACTCGATACGTACCGCGTTGCTCCAGCCAGGTAACTGCTCCAGGCAACCCAAGGCCAGGGCATCGCGATCCTGCCAGGGGCCGCTGTCCTGGTAAAAACGCAGCAAGGCGCGGTTGATGCGAGCTTCGCGCAGGTACAGGCGAGCTGTCTGTGCAATGGCGATAGGCAGGCGGCCACTGCGTTGCAGATGGTCCAGGTCGCGGTTGCTGGCTTTGGCAAGGATCTCGGACTTGGCCCTGAGACTCAGGGAAGGAAAATCGCGTCCGAGGACGACCATGCCGGTGTTTGTCGGCCCAGGTGTTGCGGCATCCGTTGCGCCAAGTGCCTGCAGGTTGTCGAGCAGCAGGGCTGGGGCGGCTTCCTGATCGACCACCACGCGGCGCACGGCTGCATCGCTGAAACTGCTGCTGCGCAGGGCCCGTAGCAGGGTTTCGTCACTCACCGCGACGCCACTGTTGCCGATTCGGCGCATGAGCCTGGCGGTGGTCCAAGCCAGAGGCTGCTCGTGTTCGAGCAGCCAAGGACTGTGGCCGTTGCCCAACAGGCGAGGCTGATACTGGTGGCCTCTGGCGGTTGCGAGACGCCAGCCATGGGCTGCTGTTTTTTCGAGCGGAAGGTGGTTGCCTTCCAGGGTGAGCCAGGGACGGCCCTGATGATGATGCAAGCCTTTGGTTGCCGGAGCGCCTGGTGGCCAGGGCGCTTCTCGGCTGAAAGGCAGCAGGTCTGCATGCCAGAGGCGTTGGCCAGAGGGGCCTGGAATGCGTGTCCAGTTCTCCAGCGGGCCAGTCAGACCGATTGCCGCATGAGCGGCGCCCAGTACGGCAATCTGCACCAGATTGTCGAACACATCGAACAGATGGCCGATGGCCGCATCGGTTTCTCCCTCGTTGAGTGCATGCACGCCTTCGAGAAACGCGTTCACGATCTGCGCGCCGCCGACCACCAGCATCAACTCGCCCAGCGCCGGCACGAACAAGCTCGCCACATTCAGTGCGGTCAGGCCCACGCCCAGCCAGCCCAGCAGGCGTGCCTGCCCGATCGCAGCGTCGAAACGCGCCGTGGGTACGACCAGCGTCACGGCATCGGTCAAGGCGACCTGCACCTGGCTGCTGGCTCGCTGTTCGAAACAGTCACCTGTCCAGGGCGTGAAGGTCAGCGTCAGGCGGGCATTCTTGTCGAGGGTCTCCTGCCATACGTCGTGGGGGGAGGGGAACAGCCGTTTGATCCAACTTACCGACTCGCCTTTTTCCAGCACAGGTGGCGTTGGGTAGAGCAGTGCGTAGGGGTAACGAGGGTAGAGTCTTTGCCGCAGTCGGGCAGCGAAGGCGGGTTGTTGCGCGTGGCTGACGAAGCGGTTGAAGAACAGTCGGAAGTCCTCCTGCCATAAACGGTGGGTAAGCGCTGTGCCGGCAGCCTGCAGGGAGGGGTACTGGCGTACTGCGCCCGAGGGGTCTGCGGGCAAGTAGAGCAGGCAGGGCTCTTGCTCGTCGCGTGGCTCCAGTCGCACCAGCAAAGGCCCGCTCAGGGGGACGCCGAGAACGCTCAGGTAGCCACATTGAAGGCGTCTTGTACCGGTCAGTGAGCGCACTTCGTGCGAGCCTGCGAGCGCGGCTTCGCCCAAGGATTCCCCGCGGCTGTCGATCCGTCCTTGCAGGCGAGCGTAGGTCAGTTCCGCCGCGAAGGCTGCGTGGTCCTGCCCGCGAAGCAGGGCGCGAAAGTCATCCGTGTCGATGTGTTGCCGCAGGTGGTTCAGGTAGCGTTGGCCAAGGTCAAGATTGCGCACGCCTTTGACGAACAGCGTGGTGTCCACGGCCATGGGCTCGAGGGCGTCTTCGGAGGCATAAAGGCGGATGGGCGTGTCGTCGGCCATGTTCTGCATGGCGGCTTCCAGCCAGGACATCATGCGTCGATGAGCGGGCGTGCGGTCGGCCAGCACGGCCGTATCGGGTGAAGGGAGCGGTATGTCCGGATACCAGCGGGCGAGGGCTTCGTTGAGCAAGGGGCGACAGAAGGCTTCCACCGATTCGAGGGGAGTCATGGCCTCGTGCAGTTTTCTCGTGGCCTTGTGGCTGTGCTGCACGCGCTTGCGCAGGATCTGGCGTTGCTGTTTGGTGGCCTCGGTCAGCCAGTCGGGCAGGCGCTGCTGAATCAGCGCCAGGTGGTGAGGTTGCAAGGTGTGCATGGGCTGCTCCTGAAGGGGGGGAGCAGTGAGGCTAATGGCGATGCGGCGAATGCCTTGCGTACAGTGTTAGCACCAGGGGCCAGGTTTGGCGCGGTAGGGCTCGCCAACGAAAACGGCACCCTCTGGGTGCCGTTTCACGTCGTGCGCCACGTGTGCTTACTTGTGCAGTTCTTCCGCTGCGTACAGCGTGTTCTCCAGCAGGCACGCCCGGGTCATCGGCCCGACACCGCCTGGTACCGGGGTGATCCAGCCTGCGCGGGGCAGGGCGGTCTCGTAGACCACGTCGCCGACCAGCTTGCCGTCGTCCTGGCGGTTGATGCCGACGTCGATGACGATGGCGCCTTCCTTGATCCACTCGCCCTTGACCAGGCCCGGCTTACCGGCGGCCACTACCACCAGGTCGGCACGGCCAACGTGGCCGGCGAGGTCCTTGGTGAAGCGGTGGCAGACGGTGACGGTGCAACCGGCCAGCAGCAGTTCCATGGCCATGGGGCGGCCGACGATGTTGGAGGCACCGACGATCACTGCGTTCATGCCGTAAAGGTCCTGGCCGGTGCTGTGCAGCAAGGTCATGATGCCTTTGGGCGTGCATGGGCGCAGCAGCGGGATACGCTGGGCCAGGCGGCCGATATTGTAGGGGTGGAAACCATCGACATCCTTGTCCGGGCGGATCCGCTCAAGCAGCAAGGAGGCGTCAAGGTGTGCGGGCAGCGGCAGTTGCAACAGGATGCCGTCGACGGCCGGGTCGTCATTGAGGCGGTCGATCAGGTCGGTCAGGGCTTGCTGCGTGGTTTCGCTGGGCAAGTCGAAGGCCTGCGAAATGAAGCCGACCTCTTCGCAGTCCTTGCGCTTGTGCGAGACATAGACTTGGGAAGCGGGGTCGGTGCCGACCAGGATCACCGCCAGGCCTGGAGTGCGCAGGCCTTGCTGGCGACGCTCCACGACACGTTGAGCGATCTGCTGGCGCAGGTTGGCGGCGATCGCCTTGCCGTCGATTAGGTGTGCAGTCATAGACGCGTGATTAACCATCGAGAAAGGAACATTAAAGAGGGCGCATTCTCGCACGACATGGCCAAAGGGCAAAGGCGGGTGGTCGGGCAAATCCCCTAACCCCTTAAATAATTTAAATTTTTTAGAAAAAGGTGTTGACGGTATTCCCGCTCGTCTATAAGATTCGCCGCACTTGTCGGGTACGACCTAGCACGGGTTGGCAAGGTCGGGCAGAATGAGTGGTTTGTTGGCTCGTTCGGTCAGGCACACTGCTTATGCGCCCGTAGCTCAGCTGGATAGAGCATCCGCCTTCTAAGCGGATGGTCGCAGGTTCGAGTCCTGCCGGGTGCGCCATTAGGCTGCTTGGGCGAGCAAGTAAGGCTGTATAGCGATATGGTGGGCGTAGCTCAGTTGGTAGAGCGCTGGATTGTGATTCCAGTTGTCGTGGGTTCGATTCCCATCGTCCACCCCATATTCTTCAGAGGCGCCTTGATTGCATGATCTGGCGCCTTTGTTTTAAGCGCTACGCGGACGTGGTGAAATTGGTAGACACACTGGATTTAGGTTCCAGCGGCGCAAGCTGTAAGAGTTCGAGTCTCTTCGTCCGCACCATGCTTCTGTAAGGTTGTAACACGGTTGTAATGTAGTACCGCAAGACCGCAATATGGTGGGCGTAGCTCAGTTGGTAGAGCGCTGGATTGTGATTCCAGTTGTCGTGGGTTCGATTCCCATCGTCCACCCCATATTCTTTAAGGGCGCCTTGATCGAATGGTCGGGCGCCTTTATGTTATCTGCTGTATGCGGACGTGGTGAAATTGGTAGACACACTGGATTTAGGTTCCAGCGGCGCAAGCTGTAAGAGTTCGAGTCTCTTCGTCCGCACCATCTTTTGCATTGAAAAGCCGCTTATTGCGGCTTTTGTGCCTTTTGGGGCGTGTCTTGAGTTGTTGGCTGGTGCGGGTATCGAGCGCCGCCCGCGCGGCGCATCGCGAGCAAGGCTCGCTCCTGCGTCTGTTTCGGGCCGGTACCGCCAGTGACAGACGCGCGCGACCGCCTTGTTTGACGACGCGATATCGCGTCGAGTGCCGAAGCGTTTGAGCGCAAATCTCGCAGGAATGATTGGCCTGAAACGAACGTAGGAGCGAGCCTTGCTCGCGATGCGCCGTGCGAATTGCTGGATTCCCTCCCCCCTTGCAATCCTCTGGTGGCGCCCCAATAAAAGCTGTTAGATTTCAGCCGGTTGAAACACCGGACCATCTGGCCGGCAGAGGAACAACCCAGTGATTGCAAAAGAAGCCCGTCAGGCCCTGGCGCTGCAGCGCTTCGCCGAAGCCAATCCGCAGCTGCTCGAAGAGATTTGCGAGCTCGATGCCCGTGAGCAAGCCCAGCAGATCGAATGGGCCTTCGAGGATGCCGCCGAGGAGCAGGGTATCGAGCCCTGGGAGCTGGCGCTGCAGTTGATCGCCGAAAGCCCTGAGCAACTGCAGGCGATGCGCCTGGAGACCCATCGCGAAGTGGCCGAGGCGCTGGGGATGGAGTGGGAAGAGTACTGCCAGTTCAACGAGATCGACCCTGAGTAAACAGTGTCGCTTGCCCTGGCAGTTGTTTGACAAGGTATTTCGGTTGTGTGCCGCCCAAGGCGTCGCGCAGCCTCCTTATATAGAAGGGCCCGGCGGTGCGCCGTGCGGGCCTTGCAAGTTAATCGACCGGCGTGGTTTTCCGTCGTCCCGGGTGGGGTGACTTCTGGTGCGCGACTCACTAGAATGTTTGCCCTTGATTCTGGAGTCGGGCTATCGCCGGCTAACGTCTGTGCAACGAGGAATATCCATGCAAGTTTCTGTTGAAAACACTTCCGCTCTCGAGCGCCGCATGACCATCGCCGTTCCGGCCGAGCGCGTCGAGAACGAAGTCAACAAGCGTCTGCAGCAGACTGCCAAGCGCGCCAAGGTCGCGGGCTTCCGTCCGGGCAAGGTGCCAATGAGCGTGATCCGCCAGCGCTTCGAGGGCGATGCCCGTCAGGAAGTCTTCGGTGACCTGGTCCAGGCTTCCTTCTACGAGGCGGTTGTCGAGCAGAAGCTTAACCCGGCTGGTGCTCCGTCCGTTGAGCCGAAGTCCTTCGAGAAGGGCAAGGACCTGGAATTCGTCGCTGTCTTCGAAGTCTTCCCAGAGTTCACCGTTGCGGGCCTGGAGTCGATCAAGGTCGAGCGCCTGAGCGCCGAAGTGGCTGACGCTGACCTGGACAACATGCTGGAAGTGCTGCGCAAGCAGAACGTGCGCTTCGAAGCCGTCGAGCGCGCCGCCGAGAAAGACGATCAGGTCAACATCGACTTCGTCGGCAAGATCGACGGTGAAGCCTTCGCCGGTGGTTCGGCCAAGGGCACTCAGCTGGTGCTGGGCTCCGGCCGCATGATCCCAGGCTTCGAAGATGGCCTGGTAGGCGCCAAGGCTGGCGAAGAGCGCGTTGTCAACGTGACCTTCCCAGAGGACTACCAGAACCTGGACCTGGCTGGCAAAGCCGCCGAGTTCACCATTACCGTCAACGCCGTTGCCGCGCCTCAGCTGCCAGAGCTGAACGAAGAGTTCTTCGCCCAGTTCGGTATCAAGGAATCGACCCTGGAAGGCTTCCGCGCCGAAGTTCGCAAGAACATGGAGCGTGAGCTGCGTCAGGCGATCAAGAGCAAGGTCAAGAACCAGGTCATGGACGGTCTGCTGGCCGCCAACCCGATCGAAGTGCCGAAAGCCCTTCTGGAAAACGAAGTCAACCGCCTGCGCGTCCAGGCTGTTCAGCAGTTCGGTGGCAACATCAAGCCTGAGCAGCTGCCAGCCGAGCTGTTCGAAGAGCAAGCCAAGCGCCGCGTTGTGCTGGGCCTGATCGTCGCCGAAGTGGTCAAGCAGTTCGAGCTGAAGCCGGACGACGTCAAGGTTCGCGAGATGATCGAAGAAATGGCTTCGGCTTACCAAGAGCCTGAGCAGGTCATCGCCTGGTACTACAAAAACGACCAGCAACTGAACGAAGTCCGTTCGGTTGTGCTGGAAGAACAAGTTGTAGATACTGTTCTGCAGAAAGCGACTGTGACCGACAAATCGGTCTCGTACGAAGAAGCAGTAAAACCAGCACAGGCTCCAGCCGCTGAGTAATACGTTTCTCTCGTAGGAAACCCCCACAAGCCAGCCTTCGCGCTGGCTTGTGCGTATTCAAGCCATGACTATTTGGGAGTGAGCGCAGGACATGTCCCGCAATTCTTATATTCAGCAGAGCTCTGACATCCAGGCCGCAGGCGGTCTGGTCCCGATGGTTATCGAGCAGTCCGCCCGTGGCGAACGTGCCTATGACATTTACTCGCGCCTGTTGAAGGAGCGAGTGATCTTCCTGGTTGGCCCTGTAGAGGACTACATGGCGAACCTGGTGGTGGCGCAACTGCTGTTCCTTGAAGCGGAAAACCCGGACAAGGATATCCATCTGTACATCAACTCTCCGGGCGGCTCCGTGACTGCTGGCATGTCGATCTACGACACCATGCAGTTCATCAAGCCGGACGTCTCGACCATTTGCATCGGCCAGGCCTGCAGCATGGGCGCCTTCCTTCTGGCGGCCGGTGCCAAGGGCAAGCGTCACTGCCTGCCGAACTCGCGTGTGATGATCCACCAGCCGCTGGGCGGCTTCCAGGGTCAGGCCACCGATATCGAGATCCACGCCCAGGAAATCCTCAACATCAAGGCGCGCCTGAACGAGCTGCTGGCCTACCACACTGGCCAGGACCTGGAGACCATCAAGCGCGACACCGAGCGTGACAACTTCATGAGCGCCTCGCGCGCGGCCGAGTACGGCCTGATCGACTCGGTATACGACAAGCGGCAACTGGCCTCCTGAACCCAGGTGCCAGAGCAGGTAGGTGCCGAAAGCGCCTACCTGCGGACTTGAAAAAGCCCGCAATTGCCTTCATCTTGTGTTGCAAGCCTACCGGATTGGATCGATCGAATGACTGACACCCGTAACGGCGAGGACAGCGGCAAATTGCTCTATTGCTCCTTCTGCGGCAAAAGCCAGCACGAAGTGCGCAAATTGATTGCCGGGCCCTCGGTATTTATCTGCGACGAGTGCGTCGACCTGTGCAACGACATCATCCGTGAGGAGGTGCAGGAAGCCCAGGCCGAAAGCAGCGCGCACAAATTGCCTTCGCCGAAAGAAATCAGCGGCATCCTGGACCAGTACGTAATTGGTCAGGAGCGCGCCAAGAAGGTGCTGTCCGTAGCGGTGTACAACCACTACAAGCGCCTGAACCAACGTGACAAGAAGGGTGACGAGGTCGAACTCGGCAAGAGCAACATCCTGCTCATCGGGCCAACCGGCTCGGGCAAGACTCTGCTCGCCGAAACCTTGGCACGTCTGTTGAACGTACCGTTCACCATCGCTGACGCCACGACCCTGACCGAAGCCGGTTATGTGGGTGAGGACGTCGAGAACATCATTCAGAAGCTGTTGCAAAAGTGCGACTACGACGTGGAGAAGGCCCAGATGGGTATTGTCTACATCGACGAAATCGACAAGATTTCACGTAAGTCGGACAACCCGTCGATTACCCGCGATGTATCGGGTGAGGGCGTGCAGCAAGCGCTGTTGAAACTGATCGAAGGCACCGTCGCCTCCGTACCGCCGCAAGGGGGCCGCAAGCACCCGCAACAGGAATTCCTGCAGGTTGATACCCGCAACATCCTGTTCATTTGTGGTGGCGCCTTCTCGGGCCTGGAAAAGGTCATCCAGAACCGCTCCACCAAAGGTGGCATCGGTTTCGGCGCGGAAGTGCGCAGCAAGGAAGAAGGCAAGAAGGTCGGTGAGTCGCTGCGTGAGGTCGAGCCGGACGATCTGGTGAAGTTTGGCCTGATCCCCGAGTTCGTTGGCCGTCTGCCAGTGCTGGCGACGCTCGACGAGTTGGACGAGGCTGCACTGATGCAGATCCTCACCGAGCCGAAGAACGCCCTCACCAAGCAATATGCCAAGCTGTTCGAGATGGAAAGCGTGGACCTCGAGTTCCGCAGCGACGCCCTCAAGGCCGTCGCCCGCAAGGCCCTGGAGCGCAAGACTGGCGCCCGTGGCCTGCGTTCGATCCTCGAAGGCGTGCTGCTCGACACCATGTACGAGATTCCTTCGCAGAAGGATGTCAGCAAGGTGGTGATCGACGAGAGCGTCATCGAAGGCACTTCGCAGCCGCTGCTGATCTACGAAAACAGTGAGCCGCAAGCCAAGGCCGCACCTGACCTCTGAGTCGGGCGATGGCAACAAGCAAGAAGGGGCCTACGGGCCCCTTTCTGCTTTTCCTTCTCCAGCGCTTGTAATTTGCCAAGCCTGCCCCCACATTAGGTCCAAGCATAATTTCCACCGGTTTCCGGCCATAAGGCCGCTGTAGAGGCGAAATCATGAAGACCACCCTCGACTTGCCTCTTTTGCCATTGCGCGATGTCGTTGTTTACCCGCACATGGTTATCCCGCTGTTCGTGGGGCGCGAAAAGTCTATCGAAGCCCTCGAGGCCGCGATGACGGGCGAAAAGCAGATTCTCCTGCTTGCCCAGAAGAACCCAGCCGATGACGATCCGGGCGAAGACGCCCTGTATCGTGTCGGTACCGTTGCCACCGTGCTGCAACTGCTGAAATTGCCTGATGGCACCGTGAAGGTGTTGGTCGAGGGCGAACAGCGCGGCGCGGTCGAGCGTTTCACCGAAGTTGAAGGGCACATCCGTGCCGAAGTGTCCCTGATCGACGAAGTCGACGCCGCCGAGCGCGAGTCGGAAGTCTTCGTGCGTACCCTGCTGTCGCAGTTCGAGCAGTACGTCCAACTGGGTAAGAAAGTCCCCGCCGAGGTGCTGTCGTCGCTCAACAGCATCGAAGAGCCGGGCCGCCTGGTCGATACCATGGCTGCCCACATGGCGCTGAAGATCGAGCAGAAGCAGGAAATCCTTGAGATCGTCGACCTGCCGGCCCGTGTCGAGCATGTGTTGGCGCTGCTGGATGCGGAAATCGACCTGCTGCAGGTGGAAAAACGCATCCGCGGTCGGGTCAAAAAGCAAATGGAGCGCAGCCAGCGCGAGTACTACCTGAATGAGCAGATGAAGGCCATTCAGAAGGAGCTCGGTGACGGCGACGAAGGCCACAATGAAGTCGAAGAGCTGAAGAAGCGCATCGAAGCCGCCGGCCTGCCCAAGGACGCACTGGCCAAGGCCCAGGCCGAGTTGAACAAGCTCAAGCAGATGTCGCCGATGTCGGCCGAGGCCACGGTGGTCCGCTCCTACCTCGACTGGCTGGTGCAGGTGCCGTGGAAGGCCCAGAGCAAAGTGCGCCTGGACCTGGCCAAGGCCGAGGAAATTCTCGATGCAGACCACTATGGCCTGGAAGAGGTCAAGGAGCGCATTCTCGAGTACCTCGCCGTACAGAAGCGCGTAAAGAAAATTCGCGGCCCGGTGCTGTGCCTGGTCGGTCCGCCTGGCGTCGGCAAGACCTCGCTGGCCGAGTCGATCGCTGCCGCCACCAACCGCAAGTTCGTGCGCATGGCCCTCGGTGGCGTGCGTGACGAAGCCGAGGTCCGGGGTCACCGTCGTACCTACATCGGTTCGATGCCGGGTCGTCTGATCCAGAAAATGACCAAGGTGGGTGTGCGCAACCCGCTGTTCCTGCTCGACGAAATCGACAAGATGGGCAGCGACATGCGTGGCGACCCGGCTTCGGCGCTGCTGGAAGTGCTGGATCCGGAGCAGAACCACAACTTCAACGACCACTACCTGGAGGTCGATTACGACCTCTCGGACGTGATGTTCCTCTGCACCTCGAACTCGATGAACATCCCGCCGGCGCTGCTCGACCGCATGGAAGTCATCCGTCTGCCGGGTTACACCGAGGACGAGAAGATCAACATCGCGGTCAAGTACCTGACCCCGAAGCAGGTCAAGGCCAACGGTTTGAAGAAGGAAGAGCTCGAGATCGACGTCTCGGCCATCCGCGACATCATTCGCTACTACACCCGCGAAGCCGGTGTGCGTGGCCTTGAGCGGCAGATCGCCAAGGTATGCCGCAAGGTGGTCAAGGAACATACCGGGCAGAAGCAGGTCAAGGTCAAGGTTACCAGCGAGCAGCTCGAGCACCTGCTTGGCGTGCGCAAGTTCCGCTATGGCCTGGCCGAGCAGCAAGACCAGATCGGCCAGGTTACCGGCCTTGCCTGGACCCAAGTGGGCGGCGAATTGCTGACCATCGAGGCCGTGGTGATTCCGGGCAAGGGTCAGTTGATCAAGACCGGCTCGCTGGGCGATGTCATGGTCGAGTCGATCACGGCCGCGCAGACCGTGGTTCGCAGCCGTGCCCGAAGCCTGGGCATTGCCGCCGATTTCCACGAGAAGCACGACGTGCACATCCACATGCCAGAGGGGGCAACGCCCAAAGACGGGCCGAGCGCGGGTATCGGCATGTGCACTGCGCTGGTGTCGGCGCTGACCCAGATTCCGGTGCGCGCCGATGTTGCCATGACCGGTGAGATCACCCTGCGTGGCCAGGTTCTGGCTATCGGCGGCTTGAAGGAAAAACTGCTGGCGGCACACCGTGGCGGGATCAAGACGGTGATCATTCCCGAGGAGAATGTTCGCGATCTGAAGGAGATTCCGGAAAATATCAAACAGGATCTTCAGATCAAACCCGTCAAATGGATTGACGAAGTCCTGCAAATTGCGCTGCAATACGCCCCGGAGCCCTTGCCAGATGTGGCTCCGGAGATAGTCGCGAAAGATGAAAAGCGCGACGGCGATGCTAAGGAAAGAATCAGCACGCACTAGTAGTTTTTAGCTGGGGGGCTTTCCTTGACAGTTTTTTCGGGGCCTTGCTATAAAGCGGCACGCTATTGTCAACAAGCCGCCCAGCGCACGTTTCATAAGCTTTTCATTACATACTTAGAAACAAACTCAATAGAGAATAAGGGGACTTAGAGTGAACAAGTCGGAACTGATTGACGCTATCGCCGCATCTGCTGACATCCCGAAAGCTGTAGCCGGCCGTGCGCTGGACGCAGTCATCGAATCCGTCACCGGCGCCCTGAAGCAAGGTGACGATGTGGTACTGGTTGGCTTCGGTACCTTCTCGGTCAAGGAGCGCGCCGAGCGCACCGGCCGCAACCCACAGACCGGCAAGGCTATCAAGATCGCTGCCGCCAAGGTTCCAGGCTTCAAGGCTGGTAAAGGCCTGAAAGACGCCGTCAACTAAGTCGTCTCTTTCAGCCGGTCCTGGCTTGGCCAGGTCCGACCGCGTGGCGGTGGGGCGCAAACGTTCCCGCCGAGCACGCCCGCTTTGAGAAGGCGCATCCACCGGATGCGCCTTTCTTCATATCAGGACTCTACCCACGCTCCGCGGTTGTCGACGCAGTGGTACAACCGTTTCTGGGGGACGCATGCTGCAAAATATCAGGGACAATTCACAAGGTTGGATTGCCAAGACCATCATCGGCCTCATCGTCGTGCTGATGGCGTTGACCGGGTTCGAGGCCATTTTTCAGGCCGCCACTCATTCGCAGGACGCCGCCAAGGTGAACGGCCAGACCATCAGCCAGAACGAGCTGAGCCAGGCCGCGGACATGCAGCGTCGTCAGCTGATGCAACAGCTGGGCAAGGATTTCGACCCTGCGCTGCTGGATGACAAGATGCTGCGCGACGCCGCGCTCAACGGGCTCATCGAACGCAAACTGCTGCTGCAGGGAGCCGAGGACGCCAAGTTTGCCTTGTCCGAGGCAGCGCTGGATCAAGTGATCCTGCAAAGACCGGAATTCCAGGTCGACGGCAAGTTCAATGCCGACCGTTTCGACCAGGTCATCCGCCAGATGGGCTATGGCCGCATGCAGTTCCGCGACATGCTCGCCGAAGAAATGCTCATCGGCCAACTGCGTACCGGCCTTGCCGGCAGCAGCTTCGTCACTGACAAGCAGGTGGAGGCATTCGCTCGCCTGGAAAACCAGACCCGTGACTTCGCTTCCCTGACCTTCAAGGCCAACCCGGCTGTGGTCAAGGTCAGCGACGAAGAGGTCAAGGCGCATTATGACGAGCATGCCAAGGAGTTCATGTCGCCGGACCAGGTGGTCATCGACTACATCGAGTTGAAGAAGTCGGTGTTCTTCGACCAGGTCAAAGTGACCGATGACGAGCTCAAGGCCCAGTACGAGAAAGAAATCGCCAACCTGGCCGAACAGCGCCATGCCGCTCACATCCTGATCGAAGTCAACGACAAGGTCAGCGATGCCCAGGCCAAGGCCCGCATCGAGGAAGTCGAGCAGCGTCTGGCCAAGGGTGAGGATTTCGCCGCCCTGGCCAAGGAGTTCTCCCAGGACCCTGGCTCTGCCAACAGCGGTGGTGATCTCGGTTTCGCTGGCCCGGGCGTCTATGACCCCGCCTTCGAGGATGCGCTGTACAAGCTCAAGGACGGTCAGGTATCGGCTCCGGTGCGCACCGAGTTCGGCTACCACCTGATCAAGCTGCTGGGCGTGCAGGCGCCGGAAGTACCGAGCTTTGCCAGCCTCAAGGACAAGTTGACTCGCGACCTGAAGCTGCCGCTGGTCGAGCAGCGTTACGTCGATGCCGCCAAGCAGTTGCAGGATGCCGCTTACGAGGCGTCCGACCTGGTTCAGCCGGCCCAGGACCTGAACCTGAAGGTGCAGACTTCGGCACCGTTCGGTCGTGAAGGCGGCGAAGGTATCACTGCCAACCGTGCGGTGATCCAGGCGGCATTCTCCGAAGAAGTGCTGGAGGAGGCTGCCAACAGCACCGCCATCGAGCTCGACCCGGAGACCACCGTGGTGCTGCGCGTCAAGGAGCACCGCAAGCCTGAGCAACTGCCGCTGGAGGCCGTGGCCAAGAACATCAGGGAGCACCTGGCCAAAGAGAAGGCTACCGCCGAGCTCAAGGCCAAAGCCGACAAGCTGATTGCAGGTCTGCGCGATGGTTCCATCGCCGCGGGTGCTGCATACGAAGGGCAGGGGTGGACTGCACACGAAGCCGTTACCCGTGGCCAGGACGGTATCGACCCGGCCGAGTTGCAGGCGCTGTTCCGTCTGGCCAAGCCGCAAGCCAAGGACAAACCGGTGTTCGGCAGTGTGGTGCTCAATGACGGCAGCCTGGTAGTGCTGCAACTCAAGGGCGTGAACGAAGGCGCCGCCGCTAGCGACGAGGAGAAGCTGCAGATCCGCAGCTACCTCGCTTCGCGGGCCGGTCAGCAGGACTTCGCGGCCTACCGCAAGCAGCTGGAAGCCAAAGCGGACATCACTCGTTACTGAGTGGTTGCTGCAAACCGAAACAGGCCGCTCATGCGGCCTGTTTCGTTTCTGCGGCTTGGGTTGGCCTCATCACCGGCAAGCCGCTACCGCGGGGTAAGGGGGCGGAGGTCTAACGCTTCTCACCCTCGTAGTTATCGAGGGTATCCCGGGCAATCTCACGCCCCAGTGCGATCAGCTCAGGCGCCTTGTAGAACTCAAAGAACCGGCATACACGTTTGGGCACGTTGATCAGCACATCCGGCGGGTACCCTGCGATCTTGTACTGCGCCAGCGAGGTTTGCATCACTTCGAAGCTCTGGTTGATCAGGTCCAGCAGTGACGCCGGACCGACGTTGTCGATGATGAACGAGCCGGTGGCTGACTTGGGGGCACCTTCGCGCTCCGGAGCTGCCGCAGGCTGCTGAGCTTCGGGGTCGGCGACGTCGGCGAGCCAGGGGTTGGGGGGCGCGAGCCCCTCGGCGACGATCTCCTGTTCGATACGTATCAACTCTTCTGCGGGCTTGCGCCGGAACGGCAAGCGCGACCCCAGCGAGGTCAGCAGCGCGTCGAAGCGCATCTTGAAGGCTGCCGGGCGCTCGATGACAGGCAACTGATACTGTTTCTGGTTGGTGGCGTTGAGATTGACCGCGATGATCAGATCGCAGTGGCTGGATACCACCGGCACGATTGGCAGCGGGTTGAGGATGCCGCCGTCGACCAGCATGCGATTGCCCTGCATCACGGGCGTGAACAGGCTCGGAATGGCCGCCGAAGCACGCATGGCCTGGTGCAGGCAGCCCTCCTGGAACCAGATTTCCTGCTGGTTGGTGAGGTCGGTGGCCACCGCCGTGTAGGGTATGCGCAACTGTTCGATGTTGATTTCGCCGACGATCTTGCGAATCTGGCCAAACACCTTGTCGCCGCGAATGGCGCCAAGGCGGAAGCTGACATCCACCAGGCGCAGCACATCCAGGTAATCGAGGCTTTCGATCCAGTTGCGGTAGTCGTCGAGCTTGCCGGCGGCGTAGATGCCACCAATCACCGCGCCCATGGAGCAACCGGCAATGCAGGCGATATCATAACCGCGCCGTTCGATTTCCTCGATCACGCCAATGTGGGCGTAGCCCCGAGCCCCACCCGATCCCAACACCAGCGCTACACGTTTGTTCATGATCGTTCCCCGGCTTGTGCAACCATTGTCCAACAATGCACGCTTTGATGCCTGTGCTTCAATGTAGACCGCGCTGGACTACTCTAAGCAAGGCATATCGAGCAGGGCACTTTTCAGCGGACCGTGCGTCGAACAGCCACACTTATTTTCTTTTGAGGTAACACTGATGAAAGCCTGGATCTGCCTTCCTCTGATTGCCCTGGCCCTTGCTGGCTGTGCGGGCAAGACGGCCTACCGTGACAGCTGTGCGACCCAGTTGGATGCCGCCTGGAAGGAGCTCGACCTGGCCAAGGCCGAAGGCTTTGCCGGTACCGTCAGTTACTCCAAGGCACTGTCGCTGTTGACCGGGGCCAAGACCCAGCAACAGTTCGAAGGCTTCGAAGGGTGTACCCGCAAAGCCGAGAAGGCACGCTTCTATATCCGTGAGTCCCGCGCCGGGCGCTGACCGGGGAGCGTCATATGTCCACCACCATGCTCGATCATGTCGTTGCCCAGATCCTGAACCTGCAGGTGCGACTGTTGGCGAGTCGCGAGCGTCTGGCTGCCGATACCGACAGCGAGGCGCTGCATGATCTGCGCACCAGCCTACGGCGCTTGCGTAGCCTGTTGCGGCCGTTGCGCGGGTTGCCTGGGGTGGAGCAACTGGAAGATGCCGCCAGGGCGTTGGGTAGCCTGACCACGCCATTGCGAGACCGTGAGGTGCTGGGTGCAGAGCTGGTTCGCCGTGGCATCGTCCAGGCGGGGAAGCGGCGTCTGGAAGGGCGGGGCAATACCTTCGCCAGCGTGGCGAACAGCGCGCAACTAGGCCGGGTGCTGGCCATTCTCGATGCGTTTCCCTTGTTCCTGCGTGCGGCTGATCGTGAGGGGCTGACCAAGTCGCTCGACAGGCGCATCGACAAGCGTCTGGACAAGCAATGGCGCAAATTGCGCAAGGCGCTGGCCGACCCTGCCCATGACCGGCATCGCTTGCGTTTGCTGATCAAGCGAGCCCGTTATGGTGATGAAGCCTATCCGCAACTGGGGCATACGGGGAAGAAACTGCGGCGTCTGCTCAAGCGTGCGCAGGGTGACCTGGGCGACTGGCATGATCGGCTGCAATGGCTGATACAGGCTCGCGAGCAGGCGGACCTAGCCTCCTGCGGTGCGGACTGGGAGCAGGAGTTGCATGAGGCCGAGCGTCAGTCCGATGTCACCTTGGATGCCCTGCAGGCGGCGCTTGAGCACAGATAGCCCTGCAAATGACCGAAATGCGGGCTGATGGCTCGTGGCAGGGCCTTTAGTATGGCCTCATATGCCTGCCCGAGGAGCCTTGCCCCGTGAACTTCGATCAATTGCTCAATGCTGTAGGAGCGCAATCCGAACCCATCAGCATCCCACCTGAGTGGGCCCAGGGCCGCGCTGTGTTCGGTGGCCTCATGGCGGCCATGGTCTACAAGGCCATGAGCTTGAAACTGCCTGACGATCGGCCGGTGCGTTCGCTGGCCATCAGCTTCGTTGCCCCGGCTGCCCCCGATGTACCGATACGCTTCGAGGCCGAGGTGCTGCGCGAGGGCAAGGCGGTTAGCACGCTGCTGGGCCGAGCCGTGCAAGGTGGTCAGGTCGTCACCCTGATCCAAGGCAATTTTGGTGCGGGGCGGCCTTCGGTGGTCGACGTGCCAGCACAGCCTGCGATCCCCATGAAGGCGCTCGAAGCGTCTGCCCCGGAGCTTCCCTATATCAAAGGAGTCACCCCGGAGTTCATGCGCCATGTGGCCCTGCGCTGGGCGATCGGTGGTCTACCGTTCAGCGGCAATGCATCACGGCAGATGGGGGGCTGGGTGCGACTGCGCGATGTTGCACAGGCGCAGGTCAACGTAGCTCACCTGCTCGCCCTGGTCGATGCCTGGCCGCCCAGCCTGATGCCCTTCCTGAAACAGCCGGCGGCGGGCAGTACCCTGACCTGGACCATCGAGTTCATCCAGCCGACGCCGAAACTGTCGACCTTGGACTGGTGCCGCTATTGCGTCGAAACCGAACATGCCCGCGATGGCTACGGACACGCGGCGGCAGCCCTGTGGACGGCCGACGGTGAGTTGCTGGCGCTGAGCCGGCAAACGGTCACGGTATTCGCCTAGCGGGTGCGAAGCAGGACGCTCACAGGAGGGAGGAGCTTCAACGCCGATGTTTGTGTCGCTCTCGCCAGGCACGCCACCAGGCGCCGCTGAGCACGAACCGCGGAAAGGTGATGAACTGCTCGGTCAGCAGGCGTTTTACGGCATCCTTGCGGTTGGCGAAGGGTTCCGGTTGCTCGGCTTCCAGGCGATGGCCTTGGCGCTGCATGCCAAGGCCTGCGATCAGGGCGATGACACCGACTGCGATCTGGCCCAAGTCCAGCGCGACGATACCCGACAGCACCAGTAGCGCGCCCAGGATGAACAGCGGCACCGCGATCAGGTGGAGCACCAGGTTGGTGGGGTGGCGGTGGTTGTGATGGTAGCCGCGCCATTGCCAGGCGGGCAGATTGGGCAGACGTTTGCTCATGGGCATTTCCTCTCGGTCATGCCCAAAGCTTAGTGCCGCCGAGGATCGGCAGCCAATCGACGCTGGCTATGGTGACTATAGCTTGAGTTGGCCAATAGCCTTGTTCAGTTCCCCGGCCAAGGTCGCCAGTTCGCTGCTGGTGGTGGCCGAGCCGACGGTCTGCTGCACGGTTTCTTCGGTCACGTCGCGAATGCTCACCACCGCGCGATTCATCTCTTCGGCGACTTGGCTTTGCTGCTCCGCGGCCACGGCGATCTGGGTATTGCTCTCGCGCATCTGCGCCACGGCGTCAGTGATCTCTGCCAGGGCGATGCCGGCTTCCTGCGCTTGCTTGACGCAGTCGTCAGCCTTGTACGAGCTCTCTTGCATGAACTCGACGGCATCGCGGGTGCCGGACTGCAGCGCCGCGACCATGGTGGTGATTTCGTCGGTGGAGGTTTGTACGCGCTTGGCCAGGTTGCGCACCTCGTCGGCGACCACGGCGAAACCGCGGCCCAGGTCGCCGGCGCGGGCGGCCTCGATAGCGGCGTTGAGTGCCAGCAGGTTGGTCTGTTCGGCAATGCTGTGAATGACGCTGACCACACCGTTGATCTTCTGGCTGTCATCAGCGAGCTGGCGGATCATTTCGGCGGTTTGTTGCACGCCGCTGGACAGCCCGGAGATCGAATCCTGAACCCGGTTGACGACATCCTTGCCGCTCCCGGCCAAGGTATCAGCGGTCTGCGAAAGGTCGCGGGTGGCGCCGGCGTGCTGGGCGATGTGATGCACGGTGGCCGACATCTCGTTGATGGCCGTGGCGGCCTGGTCGGTTTCGCTCTGTTGGCCAAGCATGCCGTGGCGCACCTCGTTCATGCTCGCTGCCAGGCGCGCAGCGCCGGAGTCCAGTTGCGCGGCGGTACGTGCCACGGTGCTGACCACGCGGTGATAGGTCGACTGCATGGCATTGAAGGCACCGGCCATCTGGCCGACTTCATCGCCACAGGCCAAGGGGACCCGCGCCGACAAGTCGCCGGTTTTCTCCACGTGCAGCATGACGTCCTTGAGGGTGTTGAGTTGGCTCAGCAGGAAGCGAATCAACAGTTGCGACGCGCAGAGCATCGCCAGCATCAGGATCAGCACGCACACTGCATAGTTGGTGAAACGGTCAAGGAACACCTGGCGCAGGCTCGGCGAAGCGGCCAGCACCGCAACCTGCTGGTTGCCATGGCGCAGTACTTGGGCGCCACGTAGCGGGTTGTCGCCGAGGATCCAGGCGGCGGGTAACTCGACCCAGCCCTGGGCATCGCGCAGGCCTTCCACGGGTTCGCCGGCATAGGTTGGAGTTTGCCCGGACTGCCAGGTGATGACATTGGCCTGCACGGGCAGGGCTTGCCCGGTTGGCCAGGCAGCCAGTAGCGCTGCCTGGGCGGATGCCTGGCCGTGCGCGGCTTCCGCCCGGGCGCGTTGCTCCAGGTGCACGGCGTACAGCACCAGTAGCAGGGTCGTGACGAAGGCCACCGCGTTGACGGCCCAGAACTTGTACTTCAGGGAAACATTGCTAATCCAGGCACCCATGGGCAGGTCTTCTCTGAGTTGAGCGGGAACATTGTTGGCAAGGTGCCATCATTGTGCCCGGGCAAGCCAGCGCCTGTGTTGATATGCGTCAACGGAGCCCGAAGAAGGCCCGTGCCGTTGCCGTGGTGTGGGCGGCGGTGTGCTCCAGCGATTCGCCACGATGCAAGGCCACCTCGCGCAATACTTCGGGCAGGAACGCTGGCTCGTTGCGTCCATTCTTCGGTTTTGGCCGTAGGCTGCGCGGCAGCAGATAGGGCGCATCGCTCTCCAGCATCAGCCGGCCTTCGGGGATGTTCCCAACCAGAGGGTGCAGGTGGGTTCCCCGGCGTTCATCGCAGATCCAGCCGGTCATTCCGATATGCAGGTCGAGGTCCAGGTAGCTGAACAGCGCCGCGCGCTCGCCTGTGAAGCAGTGCACCACAGCGGCAGGCAGGTGGTCGCGGAAGTCCTTGAGCACCGCCAGCAGGCGTTCGCTGGCGTCGCGCTCGTGCAGGAACACCGGCAGGCGCAATTCGGCGGCGAGCGCCAGCTGGGCTTCCAGGGCTTTTTCCTGCAGCGGGCGAGGGGAGAAGTCGCGGTTGAAATCCAGCCCGCATTCGCCGACTGCACGCACCCTTGGTTCGTTCAGCAGTTGGCGCAACTGGCGTTCGCTGTCGGCATCCCAGGATGTGGCGTCATGGGGGTGCACACCGGCGGTGGCGAACAGGTGGCGGGCGTCTGCATCGAGCTGCTGACACAGGGCCAGGGCCTGTTCGCTGATTTCCAGGCTGGTGCCCGTCAGGACCATCTGCGCCACACCGGCCTCGATGGCGCGTTCGACAATGGCCGCCTGTTGATCATGAAAGCTGCTGTTGGTCAGGTTGACGCCGATATCGATCAGTTGCATGGTGCTACCTCGTGCCGCGGGGCGGCCAGCATAGCAAAAAGCGCGATATTCGGAAAAAAGCCAAGAACTTCAGGCTGTTGCCGTGGTCTTCTGCCGCCGTTTATTACGAGCTGCCTGTGCCACATGGATGCCGCCTCCCGACCTCGGACACGTTCTAGCATGCTGCGATACCTGCTCATCTTGCTGCTGACGCTTGGGCTGCTCACGACCGGCCAGGCCCAGCCGCGTCTGCCTGGCCCTCAGCAGAGCGTGCCGCCTGCCAATGTCCGTGATCTGGAACACGTCCGCGCCAGTAAAGTGTTGCGGGTCTTGGTCAACCAGAGTCGCAACAGCTCGGGCGAGGTCAAGGGCGAGCCGGTTGGCCTGGAGTATTATCGCCTGCGTGCGCTCGAGCATTACCTCAACGCCCGCGCGGGTGACGGCCAGCAGATTCAGCTCAAGCTGATCCCCAGGGCCAAGGAGCAATTGCTGGGTGCACTGCAGCGTGGCGAAGGAGACCTGGCCGCGCCGGGCGAGTTGCTCGACCCCTCCATGGTGCGCGGCGTCGACACCAGCGCTCCGGTGCTGGACCTGGTGCCGCTGGTGCTGGTGGGGCGCAAGGGCGAACGCAGCTTCAGCCGGGTCGAGCAACTGTCGGGTCGCACCGTGGCATTGACCAGTGCCAGCGCCGCCGGCCCGGTGATCGAACAGCTCAACCAGCAGTTGGCGTTGCGCAAGCGGCCGCCGATCAAGGTGGAGTGGGTCGATGCGACCCTGGCGATCGAAGACGTGCTGGAGATGGTCCAGGCCGGCATCTACCACCTGACCCTGGTCGAGCGGCCCATTGCGCAGCGCTGGGCCAAGGTGATGCCGCGGCTTCGTCTCGACACCCGGGTGCAAGTGGGCAGGCCGCAGGCCATACGGTGGTATGTCCGGCGCGATGCACCGCAGCTGTTGGCCACCGTCGACCGTTTCCTGCAGGTCTACCGTGCACCGGACAACCAGGATGCGGCATTCGAACGCATCTATCGACGCCAGTACCGTGTGCGCGACCCGTTGGCCAAGAAGGACCGCCAGCGGTTGGCCTCGCTGCGCCCGGTGTTGCAGAAGCACGGCCAGGCCCAGCAGATCGACTGGTTGAACCTGGCCGCGCTGGCGTTCAAGGAGTCCACTCTGAACCCAAGTGCCCGTGGCAGTGGAGGGGCCCACGGGCTGATGCAGATCACACCCTCGGCGGCGCAGCGGGTGGGGGTGAGCAATACCGCGACCGTCGATGGCAACGTCCAGGCCAGTGCCCGCTACCTGGCGATGATTCGCCGCAAGTTTTTCGCCAGTGCGCAGATCAACGAGCGTGAACGCATGGCCTTCGTACTGGCAGCCTACAACCTCGGGCCAGAGCGCGTCCAAGCCATGCGTGCCGAGGCTCGGCGCCGAGGCCTCAACGGTAACCAATGGTTCTTCCAAACCGAGCGCATCGCCATGGAGCAGGTGGGGATGGGGCCGGTCAACTTCGTCAACAGCGTCAATAAATACTTCCTGGCGTTCAATCGCGAGCGTGCGGTGTTGGAGCGAGTGGCCAAGCGTTAAAGTATCGAATATATCGATAGTGGTTAGCGTTATTTTGCGATTTTACTATCCGTTAATTTGATTAAGATGGCGCCCATCCCAACACACACCGCTTACTCAAGGAAGTCTCGAAATGAACACCACCACTCTCAACGCCCTGTTCTCCACCCGTGCCGGCGCAGGTCTTAGCGTCATTCGCATTCTGGTCGGCATCATCTTCATGGCCCACGGCGCGCAGAAACTGTTCGGCCTGTTTGGCGGCTACGGCCTGGAAGGCACTGGCCAATGGATGGAAAGCATCGGTCTGGCACCTGGCTACCTGATGGCCCTGCTCTCGGGGAGCGCAGAGTTCTTCGGCGGCCTGGCATTGGTGATCGGCTTGTTGGCCCGTCCTGCTGCACTGGCACTGACCGTGACCCTGATCGTGGCGATCTTCTCGGTGCACATCGGCAACGGCTTGTTCATGTCCAACAACGGCTACGAGTTCGCCCTGGCGCTGCTGGCCGGTACCGTGGCGGTGCTCATCGAGGGCGCGGGTCGCTTCTCGCTGGACCGTTTGATCGCCCGCTGAAATCGGTCTGCGGCAAGCTGCGATGAAGGTCTACTTGCAGCTTGCCGCTTCTCGCTCTAGGATACCGCCTGCGCCGATTTAAACAGCTACTTGCGGGGCGCGGGATAAGCCCCCTCCGGGTCATCCGAAATACCGCTAAAGCGCTGGTTCGGTGACGCCTCCCACCGCTGCCCAGCGGGATTCGCGAGGCGGAGAGATGCTCCATGAGTTGTCCACGTACCAGTGTCTGCTTGACCCCACTGCCTGCCAACCAGGCGTCCCGTACCCCGCGCATCCTGCTCGGCGGCCAGCATCAGCCCACGCTTTTGCGTCATCTCGAAGGCTTGTCGCGCCGTAAAGGCCAGGCCCGTGCGTTTCTCATCCAGTTCGCCGAATCCTGCTTCGACCTCGAACAGTACGGCAACGACCGCTTCGACCTTGCCGTGATCCAGGCACCCACAGCCCAGGATGCCGGCCAGGTCATCGGCCACCTCACCCGCATTGCGCGCCAGGGCCTGATCACCCGCCGCTGACAGCGGTTCAGGCACTGATGGATTGTTGTATGCTTGGCCCCGGACTGTTCGTTGATCAGACGTTGTCGGGGGTCAGAGTTGCCAACAAACATCATCACCCGCCATGGGTTCGAGTCCTTGAAAGGTGAACTCGACCATTTGTGGCGAGTGTATCGGCCGGAAATTACCCAGAAAGTGGCATGGGCAGCGTCGCTGGGTGACAGGAGCGAGAATGCCGATTACCAGTACAACAAGAAGCTGCTTCGGGAAATCGACCGCCGCGTACGCTACCTGCGCAAGCGCCTTGAAGATGTAAAGGTGGTGGATTACTCGCCAGAGCAGGAAGGGCGGGTATTCTTCGGAGCCTGGGTCGAAGTGGAGGACGTCGAGGGCGACACCAAGGCATTCCGTATCGTCGGCTACGATGAAATCTATGATCGCAAGGATTACATCTCCATCGACTCGCCGATGGCCAGGGCACTGCTGAAGAAGTCCGAGGGCGACGAGGTGGTCGTCGCGACGCCGGCTGGCGAAGCTGTCTGGTACATCACCAAGATTACCTATTCCACCCCCTGACGTGGGTCCGCTATGGCCAGCAGCGGACCTTGCCGTGGGCATCCGGGGTTTCAACTTTCTCTGAGGACGGCCAGCGGGCTGGCGTTCAATGCCCGTCGCGTGCCCAACACGCCCGCGCCACCCACCAGCAGCGCGCCGGCCAGCGGTAGCACCAGCAGCCAGGGGTGCGGGCTCCATTGCAAGTCGAAGGCATAGCGATACAGCACCAGCGTGATCAGCTCGCACCCCAACGCCGCGAGCGTGCCACTGACAGCGCCCAGCAAGCCGAACTCGATGCGCCGGGCCTTGACCAGCAGCGGTCGCGGCGCACCCAGTGCACGGAGCAATGCACCCTGGCGGATGCGCTCGTCCAGGGTCGCCTGCAGCCCGGCGAACAGCACTGCCAGGCCCGCCGCCAGCACGAACGACAGGACGTACTCGACTGCCAGGGTGACTTGGGCAAGGATACTGCGTAGCTGCTCAAGCAAGGCATCGACCTGGAGAATGGTCACCGCTGGAAATGCCCGTGACAGTGCCACTACTTCAAGGTCGTGGCCAGGCCCCAGGTAGAAGCTGGTCAGGTAGGTGGTCGGTAGCCCTTGCAACGTGCCAGGCTGAAAGATCATGTAGAAGTTCGGCTGGAAGCTGTCCCAGTGCACGCTGCGCAGGCTAGTGACCCGGGCCTGGCGCTGCTGGCCGCCGATGTCGAAGGTCAACAGGTCGCCCATGTGCAGCTTGAGGCTGCTGGCCAGTTCGGCTTCGACAGAAACACCAGGAATCTGGTCGACGGGCGGCGGAACCTGCCACCAGTTGCCGGCGGTCAGCGTATTGCCCTCGGGCAGTTCGGCGGCCCAGGTCAGGCTAAGGTCGCGTTGTACCGCGCGCTCGCCCGCCGAGTCCTTGCTGACGACCTGCTGCACGGGTTGGTCGTTGATCCGGATCAGCCGCCCCGGCGTGACCGGGTAGAGCGGCGCTGTGCTGGCGTTGACCTGACGCAGACGTTCGGCGAACGGTTCGCGATCGTCCGGCAGGATATTCAGGGCGAAATGGTTGGGCGCGTCCTTGGGCAATTGCGCTTGCCAGGTGTCGAGCAGTTCGGCGCGCAACAGTGCGACCAAAGCCATGGCCAGCAGAATCAGGCCGAACGCCAGGGCCTGGCCGGCGGCGGCCATGGGGTGGCGCAGCAGTTGGCCCAGCCCCAGGCGCCAGGTCAGGGGGGCACCGGCCAGCAGCCGCCTGAGGCTGCGCAAGCCCAGCAAGAGCAAACCGCCGAGCACCAGTGCGGCAAGCAGGCCACCGCCCAGCAGGGCGAACGTCAGCAGCAGGTCGAGGCTCAGGCGCCACATGATCAGACCCAGTGCGAGCAAGGCCGCCCCGTAGACCAGCCAGCTGCTCGGTGGCACGGGCAGCAGGTCACGACGCAACACCCGCAAAGGTGGCACTTGGCCGAGAGCGGCGATCGGGGGCAGGGCGAAGCCGGCCAGGGCCACCAAGCCGGTGCCGATTCCCGCTAGCGCTGGCGTCAATCCACCGGGTGGTACAACGCTCGGTAACAGACCTTCGAGCAGGCGGAACAGGCCTAGCTGCGCCAGCCAGCCGAGCAGGGCGCCAGCCAGGGCTGCGGCAAGGCCGAGCAGGGCCAGTTGCACGCAATACAGTCCCAGGGCCTGCCGGCGGGAGAGCCCCAGGCAGCGCAGCAGCGCGCTGGCGTCCAGGCGTCGTGCCGCGTAACGGCTGGCCGACAAGGCCACCGCCACGCCAGCCAGCAGCACCGCCACCAGGCTGGCCATGTTCAGGTAACGTTCGGCCTTGCCCAGGGCGCCGCCGATCTGCTGGTTGCCGTCGCGGGTATCGCGCAGTCGCTGGTTAGCCGCCAGCCCGCCTTCGAGGGTCTGGCGATACTGCGCCAGGGCCGGGCCTTCGCCGCGCCACAGGTCGCGGTAGGTCACCCGGCTGCCGGGTTGGATGACCCCGGTGGCGGGCAGGTCCGCGAGGTTCATCATCACCCGGGGTGTCAGGCTGTAGAAGTTGTTGGCGCGGTCCGGCTCGTAGGTGAGTACGCGGCTCATGCGCAAGGGTTTCATACCCACGTCGATACTGTCCCCAATCGACAGCCCAAGTGCCGCCAGCAGACGCGGCTCGACCCAGGCTTCACCGGGGGCAGGGCCGCCACCAGGCGCTTCTTGCGCATAAGGCGCAGCGGCACTGCGCACCTGCCCTCGAAGCGGATAGGCGCTATCGGTGGCCTTGATGCTGGACAACTGAATGCCGGCGTCACCGCCCACCACACTGGTGAACTCGACCACCTGCGCATGGCTCAGTCCCAGAGATCGCCCGGCGTCTATCTGGTCCTGGCGGGCGGGCGAGCTACCCTGCAACACCAGGTCTGCGCCCAGGAACTCGCTGGCGCGCAACAGCATGGCGCCGTTGAGGCGGGCACCGAAGTAGCCAATGGCCGTGCTGGCGGCCACGGCGACCAGCAGGGCGAAGAACAGCACGCGCACTTCACTGGCGCGGGCGTCGCGCAGCAGTTGGCGCACGGCCAAGCCGCACAGGCGGGAAAAGGGCATGTGGGTCATCAGACCTCCGCAGCGGCCACCAGGCGGCCAGCGTCCAGGCGGATCTGGCGGCGGCAGCGCTGGGCCAGGCGCTCGTCATGGGTGACCAGCACCAGGGTGGTGCCGCGTTCCTTGTTAAGCTCGAACAGAAGATCGCTGATGCGCTCGCCGGTATGGCTGTCCAGATTGCCGGTCGGCTCATCGGCGAACAGTACCGCCGGATGCGCGGCAAATGCCCGGGCGATGGCTACCCGTTGCTGCTCGCCACCGGACAGTTGGCGAGGCGTGTGGCTCAGGCGCTTGCCCAGGCCGACGCGTTCGAGCAAGGTGCGGGCTTGTTCGCGGGCATCGCGACGACCGTCGAGCTCCAGCGGCAGCATCACGTTTTCCAGGGCGTTGAGGCTGTCGAGCAACTGGAACGACTGGAACACGAAGCCGACATGCTCGGCACGCACCCGTGCGCGCTGGTCCTCGTCCAGTGGCCCCAGGTCCTGGCCTGCGAGGATGACCTTGCCGGCGCTGGGGCGGTCCAGCCCGGCGAGCAGGCCGAGCAGGGTCGACTTGCCCGAGCCCGATGCACCGACGATGGCCAGGCTGTCGCCCTGGGCGAGATCAAGGGAGAGGGCGTGGAGGATGGTCAGGTCACCTTCCGCGCTTGGGACCACTTTGCTAAGGTTCTGCGCAACGAGAATGCTGGGGCCCATGGAGAATCCAATGCGAGTGTGGTGGTTGAGTGCCGGTCTGGCGCTGTTTTGCCTGGCCCAGAGCGCGGCAGCGGGAACACTGCTGGTTGTTGGCGATAGTATCAGCGCCGGTTTTGGGCTGGATAGCCGCCAAGGTTGGGTTTCCCTGTTGCAGCAACGCCTGAAACGCGAGGGTTTCAACGATCAGGTGGTCAACGCGTCGATCAGTGGCGATACCAGTGCCGGAGGCCAGGCGCGGCTGCCGGCGCTGCTTGCAGCGCATAAGCCGACCCTGGTGGTACTGGAGTTGGGCGGTAACGACGGGCTGCGTGGTCAGCCTCCGCAGCAATTGCAACAAAATCTTGCCTCGATGATCGACCAGTCCCATGACGCGGGCGCCAAGGTCGTCCTGCTGGGCATGCGGTTACCGCCCAACTACGGGGTGCGCTATACCACGGCCTTCACTCAGGTATACGAGCAATTGGCAGCGCAAAAGAAGGTGTCGCTGGTGCCGTTTTTCCTCGAAGGTGTGGGGGGTGTACCGGAGATGATGCAGGCGGATGGCATCCACCCGGCCCAGGGCGCCCAGACACGCTTGCTGGAAAATGCCTGGCCGGCGATAAAACCCTTGCTGTGATGCTTTTAACGGGGGCGGCTTTCGGCTAATGTTGCGCCCCCCGTTTCGAGAGCCCCCAATGCCGCGTCCTGCCTGGTCCTTGTATGCCTACCAACTGATCGAGCCCGACGAACAGCTCGACCTGTTCGCGTGCCAGGAAATCCGCGTTCATCTGGTGGCCCGTCAGCTCGAGCTGGGGGTGCCCGTGGATCGCACGCTGTGTGGCGGTTTGCTGCCGGCGCAACCACGCTGGTCGGGTGTGCAGCGCTCGATCTATCGCGACAACCGTCTGTGCACGTTGTGCCGGGCAATTCTCGAGGCCCAGCGGCGGGGGATGCGCCCCGTGTGGCCGGAACTCTGAGCACCTTTCATCATCTGAAACGCATGCAGCTCGCCAATGCCTCCCGTTCCCAACAGGGCGGGTGTACAATCGACTGTCTTGACCCATCTTTCGAAGGATTTACCGGATGTTGCCGCGCTTTCCCGCCGTCACCCGTAGCCTGTCCCTGGCCGCCCTGCTGGTAGCTGGGCCCGCCGTCGCGCTGGAGCTGCCCTTGCCGCCACCCGGTGAAGACGTCGTCGGTCAAGTGCAGGTCATCAAGGCCAAGTACGAGGACACCTTTGCCGACATCGGCACGGCCAACGACCTCGGCTACCTTGAAATGATCGCCGCCAACCCGGGTGTCGACCCGTGGCTGCCGGGCGCCGGTACCGAAATCATCCTGCCGACCCGTTATGTGCTGCCGCCAGGCCCGCGTGAAGGGATCGTCATCAACCTTGCCGAATACCGCATGTACTACTTCCCGAAAGGGCAAAACGTCGTGCACACCTTCCCACTGGGTATCGGCCGGGAAGGTTGGGGGTCGCCGATCGCCAACACCAAGATCACCGCCAAGACGCCCAACCCGACCTGGACACCACCTGCTTCGATCCGTGCCGAGCACGCTGCCGATGGCGACATCCTGCCTGCGGTGGTGCCAGCAGGACCCGACAATCCGCTGGGCCCGTTCAAGTTCACCCTGGGCGTGCCGGGTTACCTGATCCACGGTTCGAACAAAAAGTTCGGTATTGGCATGCGTACCAGCCATGGTTGCTTCCGCATGCTCAACAACAACGTGTTGGAGTTGTCGAAGATGGTGCCGGTGGGTACGCCGGTTCGTATCATCAACGAGCCTTACAAGTTCGGTATCAGTGGTGGCAAGGTCTATCTGGAGGCTCACACGCCGTTGGACGATCATGGCAACCCATCGGTGGTCGACAAGCACACCGCGGTCATCAACGCGTTGCTCAAGCGTGAAGACCTGGCCAACAACCTGCGCATGAACTGGGACATGGTGCGTGACGTAGTCGCCGCGGAAGATGGCATGCCGGTTGAAATTGCAGTGCCGGTCAACAACCAGGGTGCGGCACCGATGGTGTCGAGCATCCCGGCTGAACTGCAGTAAAGCCGTTTCGCGATGCCTTTAGGGCCTGCCTTAGTGCAGGCCTTTTCGTTTCTGCCGCAGACAGGCAGGTAAAAACGACAGGCAATAAAAAAGCCGACCCACAAGTGGGTCGGCTTCTCAACAATCCGTGAGGATTATTACTTGCGGCTGGCTTTGTCCAGCATACGCAGAGCGCGCTCGTTGGCTTCGTCAGCGGTCTGCTGAGCCTTCTGAGCGGCTGCCAGTGCGTCGTCAGCCTTACGGTAGGCTTCGTCAGCACGAGCTTGAGCGCGAGCTGCTGCGTCTTCAGTCGCAGTCAGACGAGCTTCGGTTTCTTTGGATACGCTGCTGCAACCGGTAGCCAGAACTGCGGCCAGAGCCAGAGCAGAGAATTTCAGAACGTTGTTCATCGTGTTCCCCTTCAAGGACTTTCTATTAAATAGCCATCTCTCGGAAAAGAGAAACTGGCCGGCGTACATAGTACCCATTACTTGTAGTAAGTAAACTGACTAAGCGCAAGAACTGCAAAAAAAATGTTGGCGAAGGGGTAGCCGACAAGATTTGTAGGGGATTTGTGAAAAAACCGTACAGGTGACGCAAGCGTTTGTAGCGTGGGAACTTTTTTGTTGAACTAACGGTGACTTTAACTGTCGGTTGACGTCTTAAGCCCAAGAGCATCCGGCTGCTGTTCCGGAGTCCAGGGTGGGTGGTTTGCCGTGGAGTTCCGAGCTTTTTAATCGCTCCCACCTTGAGCAATCCTGCCTGCGGCGCCTACTATTTGTGAGTGCCCAGCCGACCGAACGATTGCAATCGCCTCGAGGTCCAAGGGGCAAATGGTGGCGTAGAGGTTCCTCCGCCGGATAAACCATCATCGGTTAAGGTAAGGGCCTGCCATAAAGGCCTGTGAGGAGTAGTGATGAGTGAAGCGCTGACTATCCACCATGACCAGGCCGGTCATCAGTTCGAGACCAATGTGGACGGTCACCGTGCCTATCTGACGTACATGGACCTGGGCAAGCAGACGCTGGACATTTATCGCACCTTCGTGCCGAACGCCTTGCGCGGCCGCGGTATTGCCGCAGCGCTGACCGAGAAGGCCCTGGAGTACGCCGATCAGATGGGTTACACGGTGATCCCATCGTGCTCTTACGTCGAGCGCTACATGGAACGCCAGCAGCGCCATTCGAGCAAAGTCTGATACCGGCGCTGGACGCCAGAT
This sequence comes from Pseudomonas sp. NyZ480, assembly GCF_029537255.1. NCBI lineage: Bacteria > Pseudomonadati > Pseudomonadota > Gammaproteobacteria > Pseudomonadales > Pseudomonadaceae > Pseudomonas > Pseudomonas sp. NyZ480. The sequence continues at coordinate 1,859,877 of NZ_CP120626.1, forward strand.
ACGAAAACGCCGGGCGATGCCCGGCGTTTTCATTGGGCGTGGCTTAACCGCGTTTGCGCTGCGGCAGCACATCCTTGAGTTTGGCGCGCATGCTGCGCAGGGTCTTCTCGGTGGCACTCCAGTCGATGCAGGCATCGGTGATTGAGACGCCGTACTGCAATTCGCTCAGGTCTTTCGGGATCGACTGGCAGCCCCAGTTCAGGTGGCTCTCGACCATCAGGCCGATGATCGACTGGTTGCCTTCGAGGATCTGGTTGGCGACGTTTTCCATCACCAGAGGCTGCAGGGCCGGGTCCTTGTTGGAGTTGGCATGGCTGCAGTCGACCATGATGTTGGCCTTGATCTTGGCCTTGGCCAGGTCCTGTTCGCACAAGGCGACGCTGACCGAATCATAGTTCGGCTTGCCGTTGCCGCCGCGCAGTACCACGTGGCCGTAAGGGTTGCCCTTGGTGGTGACGATGGATACGCCACCTTCCTGGTTGATGCCGAGGAAGCGGTGAGGCTTGGAGACCGACTGCAAGGCGTTGATGGCCACGGTCAGGCCGCCATCGGTGCCATTCTTGAAGCCCACTGCCGAAGAGAGGCCCGAGGCCATTTCGCGGTGGGTCTGGGACTCAGTGGTGCGGGCGCCGATGGCCGACCAGCTGATCAGATCCTGCAGGTACTGCGGGGAAATCGGGTCGAGCGCCTCGGTGGCGGTCGGCAGGCCCATTTCGGCCAGGTCCAGCAGCAACTGACGACCAATGTGCAGGCCATCCTGGATCTTGAACGAGTCATCCAGGTACGGGTCGTTGATCAGGCCTTTCCAGCCGACGGTGGTGCGTGGCTTCTCGAAGTACACGCGCATGACCAGGTACAGCGTGTCGGAAACCTCTTCGGCCAGGACCTTCAGGCGCTCGGCATATTCATGAGCCGCCTTGATGTCATGGATCGAGCAGGGGCCTACCACGACGAACAGGCGGTGGTCCTTGCCGTCGAGGATATTGCGCACCACTTCGCGGCCGGCAGTAACGGTCTGCAGGGCCTTGGCGCTGAGGGGGATTTCCTTCTTGAGCTGATCAGGGGTGATCAAGGTCTCGTTGGAGGCAACGTTTAAGTCATCGATCGGTAAATCAGCCATCGTGTTACTCGTCAGGTCACGGGTGCCGGCCGCCAGCAATCCCCGTGCGGCCCAGCAGCAAGAAAATTCGCAGCGGGGAGCCGAACCTTAGCGCGTTAAGGGGGGCGCGACAATGGGCTGAGTCCCGTCGTTGCGGGGTTTTTCCCCAAAGCCCTGGGCGCCTGATGGTGAATCAGGTGCTTCGCATCGACAAACCGGTGTAAAAATGCTCACCGTCCTTTACCTGGAGTCCCCCTATGCATTCTCGCAAACCGCGTATCGGCATCATCGGCAGTGGCGCCATCGGTGGCTTTTATGGGCTGATGCTGCTGCGCGCCGGCTTCGATGTGCACTTCTTGCTGCGCAGTGAATACGACGTGGTGCGTCAGCAGGGGTTGAGGCTCGACAGTGCGGTACACGGTGAGGTGCGGATGGAGGTTCAGGCCTATGCTGACGTCGCGCACATGCCGCAGTGCGATTGGCTGCTGGTGGGAGCCAAGGCAACCAGCAATCTCGAGCTGGCACCGCTGATCATGCAGGCAGCTGCGCCGGGCGCCCGCGTGGTGTTGCTGCAGAATGGCCTTGGGGTTGAAACGCAGCTGCGCCCGGCTCTGCGCGACGACCTGCACCTGCTGGGTGGCTTGTGTTTCATCTGCGTCAACCGGCAGGCACCGGGGCTGATCCGACATCAAGCCCTGGGGGCGGTCCACCTGGGCTATCACAGCGGGCCGGCCACGGACGGCGGCGAGGCGATCGTCGAAGAGGGCGCCGGATTGTTCCGTACAGCGGGAATCGACTCCAAGGCCATGAGCAACCTTGACCAGGCGCGTTGGCAGAAGCTGGTGTGGAACGTGCCCTACAACGGCCTGTCGGTGCTGTTGCGGGCCAGCACTACGCCACTGATGGCCGACGCCGACAGCCGGGCATTGATTCAGGCGCTGATGGCGGAAGTCGTCCTGGGCGCAAAAGCGTGCGGGCATGCCTTGCCTGAAGGTTACGCAGAACAGCTGTTTCGCATGACCGAGCAGATGCCTGATTACTGGCCCAGCATGTATCACGACTTTGCCCAGCACCGCCCGCTGGAGCTGCAAGCCATCTACGCCGAACCGCTGGCCCAGGCGCATGCCGCCGGCTGCCGCCTGCCGAACATGGAAATGCTTTATAAGGCCCTGGCATTCATCGACCGCGACAGTCGCCGCACCTGAGCCTGCCCAGGCGTGCAGCCCCGGTGCGCCGGGCGGCGAAGCGAGGCTGCCCGGCGCTGCTAAGCTGTAGCTTGCTCTGCCTTAGCGGCAGTCGAGGAGGTCGAATGATTCGTTCCATGTTGTATGCCACCGACCTCGGTGTTTACGCGCCATTCGTCATGCAGCATGCCCTGGCCCTGGCGCGAACTTTCAACGCGGAGCTGTACGTGATCCATGCAGTGGAGCCGATGGGGCAGTTCGCCGAGTCGCTTCTGCAAAGCTACCTCGACGAGCAGACCCTGGATGAGCTGCACAGCGAGGGCGTCAATACGGTCATGGCCAACATCGAGCAGCGGGTGCTGGAGAATTTTCGCGAGGAACTGGGGGAGGCGGCGGACCTGGCGGTGATCAAAAACGTCAGGGTGCGCCAAGGTGATCCGGCCCAAGTGATACTCGACCAGGCGCAGCGCCTGGCGGTCGACCTGCTGATTTTCGGTAGCCACAGCCAGGGGGCAGGTGTCGATGTGCCCCTCGGGCGCACGGCGGTTCGCTTGCTGCAGTTGTCGCCGGTGCCGGTGTACATGGTGCCGCTGGCTCAGCATTTGGGGCGTAGGAAATCGTGACCGTGACGGTAGGAATCTTTCCTGAGGCGTGTAACAAAATAGTTCTAGATTTATTTCGAGAACCACTAATATAGTTATATCTCGTCGCTGCCTGCTGCCGGTGACTTACCGCTGATCCGAGGGAAACCTATGAAGCTTCAACAACTGCGCTACATCTGGGAAGTGGCGCACCATGACCTCAACGTCTCTGCGACGGCACAGAGTCTGTATACCTCCCAGCCCGGGATCAGCAAGCAGATCCGCCTGCTCGAGGATGAGCTGGGTGTCGAAGTCTTCGCCCGCAGCGGCAAGCACCTGACCCGCGTTACGCCCGCAGGTGAGCGCATCATCAACACTGCAGGCGAAATCCTGCGCAAGGTTGAGAGCATCAAGCAGATCGCCCAGGAATTCTCCAACGAGAAGAAGGGTACGCTGTCCATCGCTACCACTCACACTCAGGCACGCTATGCGCTGCCGCCAGTGATCAGCAGCTTCATCAAGCAGTATCCGGAAGTTTCCCTGCACATGCACCAGGGCTCGCCCATGCAGATTGCCGAGATGGCCGCCGACGGCACCGTCGACTTCGCCATCGCCACCGAAGCCCTGGAGCTGTTCGGCGACCTGATCATGATGCCGTGCTACAAGTGGAACCGTTGCGTGGTGGTGCCGCAGGGCCACCCGCTGGCCAAGTTACCGAAGCTGACCCTGGAAGCCGTTGCCGAGTATCCGATCGTCACCTACGTATTTGGTTTCACCGGCCGCTCCAAGCTGGACGAAGCGTTCAATCACCGTGGCTTGACGCCGAAGGTGGTGTTCACCGCCGCTGATGCCGATGTGATCAAGACCTATGTACGATTGGGGCTGGGCGTGGGTATCGTGGCCAAGATGGCTGTGGACAGCAAGCTCGACAGTGACCTGGTGGCTCTGGATGCCAGCGAGTTGTTCGAGGCCAGCATCACCAAGATTGGCTTCCGTCGTGGCACCTTCCTGCGTGGCTTCATGTGCGACTTTATCGAAAAGTTCGCCCCACACCTGACCCGCGAGGTAATGGCCAAGGCCATTCAATGCCATAACAAGCAGGAACTCGAAGAGCTGTTCGACGGCGTCGAGCTGCCCGTGCACTGATAGCGACAGGCAATGAAAAACCGGCTCAAGGGCCGGTTTTTCTTTGCCTGTGGTTCAGGCCTTGCTGATCAGGTTGCCAGCGTGCAGCCCGCATTCCTTCTGGGTCGACTCTTCCCACCACCAGCGACCTTCGCGTTCGTGCTGGTTCGGCAGCACTGGACGGGTGCAGGGTTCGCAACCGATGCTGATGAAGCCGCGCTCATGCAGGCTGTTGTAGGGCAGCTCCAGCATGCGGATGTAGCCCCAGACTTCCTCGCTGGTCATCTGTGCCAGCGGGTTGAACTTGTACAAGGTGCGCTCGGGGGTGGAGAACGCCGTGTCGATTTCCACTACCGCCACCTGGCTGCGGGTGCCGGGGCTCTGGTCGCGACGCTGGCCGGTGGCCCAGGCGCTCACTGTGGTCAGCTTGCGTCGCAGCGGTTCGATCTTGCGGATGCCGCAGCACTCGCCATGGCCGTCCTTGTAGAAGCTGAACAGACCTTTTTCCTTGACGAACGGATCCAGTTTGGCGCGGTCTGGGCTGAGAATCTCGATCGGCAGGTTGTACTGTTCACGTACCTGGTCGATGAAGCGATAGGTTTCCGGGTGCAAGCGGCCGGTGTCGAGGCTGAACACCTTGACCTGCTTGTTCAGCTTCCAGGCCATGTCGACCAGGACCACGTCCTCGGCGCCGCTGAAGGAGATCCACAAGTCGTCGCCAAAGTGTTCGAAGGCAAGCTTAAGGATGTCCTGGGGGGACTTGTTGGCATAGGTCGCGGCCAGGGCGGCGACGTCGAAGGGTTGGCTCATCAGGCGGTTTCCATCTTGGCTGTGGCGCTGTGCGCTCGTAGTGATGTGATGGTAACAAAAAACGGCGGGGCAGACGTCCTGCGTGACAGCCGTCCTGGTCACGTCGCTGATGGGCGAAAGCGCACGCACAATTACATCCCTTGCAGGGTCTGCATCAGTACCCGCACCTTGGCGATCGACTCTTCGTACTCCGACTGCCAGTTCGAATCCGCCACGACGGCGCCGCCGCCCCAGCAACAGGCTTGGCCGTCCTTGATCAGCAAGCTGCGAATGGCGATGGAGCTGTCCATTTCGCCGCGCACGTCCACATACAGCAGTGAGCCGCAATACAGGGCGCGGCGGGTGGGTTCGAGTTCGTCGATGATCTGCATGGCGCGGATCTTCGGTGCGCCGGTGATCGAGCCGCCGGGGAAGCTGTCGCCAATCAGGTCCAGGGCATCTTTGTCGTCGGCCAGGCGGCCGGTGATGCTGCTGACCAGATGGTGGACGTTGGGGTAGCTCTCCAGGCTGAACAGCTCGGGCACGTTTACCGAGCCGATCTGGCAGGTGCGGCCCAGGTCATTGCGCAGCAGGTCGACGATCATGAGGTTTTCCGAGCGGTCCTTGGGGCTGTGACGCAGCTCTTCGGCGTTGCGCAAATCTTCGGCCGGGTCGGCAGAGCGCGGGCGGGTGCCCTTGATTGGCCGCGTTTCGACCAGTCCTTGGCTGACCCGGATGAAGCGCTCCGGAGAGAAGCTGAGCAATGCGCTGCCGTCGGCCAGTTGCTGGAAACCGGAGAAAGGCGTTGGACAGGCTTTGCGCAAGGCTTGATAGGCGCGCCATGGATCACCCTGGCAGGGTGCACGGAACCGTTGGGTCAGGTTGATCTGATAGCAATCGCCAGCCTGAATGTACTGCTGGACCTGGTCGAAGGCAGCTTTGTATTGCACTGGGGTCAGATCGCCGGCCATTGGGGCGAGCAGCTTGAATTCGGGGTGCTCGATGCCGGCAGGGGCTTGGAACAGGTCCATCAGCCGGTCCCGCTCGCCAGGCGCCAGGCTCGGGTGCAGGACCAGTTGGCTGGTGCCAAGCTGGTGGTCGGTGACCAGTGCCCAGGCGTACAGGCCCAATTGGGCATCGGGTAGGCCCAGGTCGTCGCGGGCCTTGGCGGGCAGGTGCTCCAGGCGACGGCCAAAGTCGTAGCTCAGGTAACCGATCAGGCCGCCGGCGAACGGCAGTTCGACACCTTCGGGCAACTCGGCCCGGCCCAGTCGTGCCAGTCCGGCACGCAGGCGCTGCAGGAAGGCGCGTCCCGTCTCGTCAGGGTGTGCTTGCAGGTGCTGCATGGGCCAGGCACTGATCAGGTCGAAGCGACCGCGTTCGGCACCGGGGCGGGCGCTATCGAGCAGGATGGCACCGGGCGCCTGTCGCAGACGTGCGAAATAGGCTGCGGGGTCGGGCTGATAGGGTAGGGGATGTAGCGTACAGGTCGGCATCAGGATGGACGGCGATGACAAAGCGAGGAGGGCGATTGTAGACCTGAGTGGGGTATGCGCCTAGCGTTGGTGCGGCATTTGTGTGGCGTGTCGCGGCCGCATCGCCGGCAAGCCGGTTCCGACAGGCACCGCGACGATCGCGGAGCGCTGTGGGAGCCTGCTTGCCGGCGATTGGCTGGTGCCGTCAACGCTGATGAACGTGCCCGAACAGCCCTTGGGCAACGCGCACGCGCTGCTCGGCATCTTCGGTTTCGCCATTCTTGGCCAGCGCTTCCAGGTGCGCCTCGATGGCGTGGGTGCGCTGGGTCAGGCCGCAGTCGTTGGCGATCTGGATGTTCAGGCCAGGGCGGGCGTTGAGTTCGAGAATCAACGGCCCCTTGTCCTGGTCCAGCACCATGTCTACGCCGATGTAGCCCAGGCCGCACAGTTCATAGCAACTGGCGGCCAGCTTCATGAAACCGTCCCAGTTCGGCAACTGCACGCCGTCTACCGCGTTGGTGGTATCGGGGTGCTTGCTGATGATCCGGTTCAGCCAGGTGCCGCGCAGGGTCATGCCGGTGGCCAGGTCCACGCCTACACCGATGGCGCCCTGGTGCAGGTTGGCCTTGCCGCCGGACTGGCGGGTCGGCAAGCGCAGCATGGCCATCACCGGGTAGCCCATCAACACGATGATGCGAATGTCCGGCACGCCTTCGTAGCTGATGCTTTTGAAGATCTGGTCCGGGGTCACCCGGTACTCGATCAGCGCGCGGTCGCGGTGGCCACCTAGCGAGTACAGGCCGGTCAGGATGCTGGAAATCTGGTGTTCGATTTCCTCATGGCTGATGATCTTGCCCGAGACCGTGCGGTAGTTGTCCTCGAAACGGTCGGCAATCACCAGGATGCCGTCACCGCCGGCGCCTTGCGCCGGCTTGATGACGAAATCGTTGCGCTCGCCGATGATCTGGTCGAGCTTCTCGATTTCTTTTTCGGTTTCGATGATGCCGTACATTTCCGGCACATGGATGCCGGCGGCCAAGGCACGTTCCTTGGTGATGATCTTGTCGTCGACGATCGGGTACAGGTGGCGCTTGTTGTACTTCAACACGTAGTCCGCGTTGCGCCGGTTGATACCCATGATGCCCCGGGCCTCCAGGGCTTTCCAGGTCTTGATCAGGCCGAACATCAGGCGTCAGCCTTCTTCAGGAAAGCCTTGAAGCGCACGAGCTCGGTCAGGCGGTAGCCGCGGTAGCGACCCATCGCCAGCATGAAGCCCACCAGGATCAGCAGTACCGCCGGGAAGGTGAAGACGAAGTACACCAACTCAGGCACGGTCATCAGCAGGTGCGCGAGCGAGGCCGCGAACAGAGTGCCGATGGCGACTTTCATGGCATGGCCGCCGCCACGCTCTTCCCAGGTGATCGACAGGCGCTCGATGGTCATGGTCAGGATCACCATCGGGAACAGGGCGACCGACAGGCCGCGTTCCAGGCCCAGCTTGTGGCTGAACAGGCTGATGGCGGCAATCAGCACCACCACGAAGGTCAGTACCACCGACAGGCGCGGCAGCATCTGCAGCTTGAGGTGTTCGAGGTACGAGCGCAGCGACAGGCCCAGGGCGGTAATCACCGTGAACAGGATGATACCGAAGCCCAGCTGGGTCTCCCGGAAGGCCAGGGCGATCAGCACTGGGGTGAAGGTGCCCAGGGTCTGGATGCCGATCAGGTTGCGCAGCACCAGGATCACCAGCACGCCGATCGGAATCATCACCATGATCATGAAGGTCTGCTGGGTCTGCAGCGGCAGGCCGTAGAGCGAGTATTCGAGGAAGTCGGCGTCGGTGTTCTCGTCGGTCAGCTTGGCCAGGCGGATGGCGTTCATCTCGCTGTTGTTCATGCTGAAGGTGACGTTGGCTTTCTTGCCGCCATCGACGGTGATCAGGTTGTCATCGCCGGTCCACCACAGCAGACGGTCGCTGGGCAGGCCCTGCTCACCGGTGTCCGGATTGAAGTACAGCCAGTCGGTGCCGTTGAAGCTGCGCAGCCACAACTCAGGAGTTTGCGGGGTATCGGCGACCAGGCGGATGGTGTGGACCTTTTCGATCGGCACGTGGGCGATCGACAGCAGCAGGTCGATGACCTGGGCTTTCTTCATCGCCGAGGTGTCGCCGGCAAGCAGCAACTTGACGTTGTCGTCGTTGAGGTTGTTGACCCGTTTGATGGTCTCGCTGACGAAGGTCTCGACGTCGGCCGAGTGCTGGCGGATCGGCGCCATCAGGGCTTCGGCGGCGATCTTCTCAGGGCCCTCGACGGCCAGGCTGTCACGGAAGGTAGGGCCTTTTACCGTGGTTTTCTCTTTGCTATAGCGCTTGGTCAGCACCAGGCGGTAGTAGAGCGTCTGGTTGCCACTGGCGCGGCGGGCCGACCAGGTGACCTTGCGGTTGCCATCGGCCCGGTTGACGCTCACCCCATAGTTGTTGGAAATGAAGCTTTCATTGAGGCTGACGTAGTCGCGGTTCAGCGGCGGCACGAACATCTGGACCTTGACCGGGTCCTTGGCGCTGGCCACGAACTCGACCTTGGCGTCGATGTTCCAGAGGTCATCGGTTTCGTCCTCGGTCACCGGTATGCCGAGGAAGAAGATCTGATAAGCCGTGACCGCCACGCCCAGCAGCACCAGCACGGTGATCAGGACTTTCAAATGGAGGGTAAGAGAGCGCATCGGGATTACTCTGCTTTAGGAGCTTCGGTGGCACAGGCAGGTTTGCCGGCCGCGTATTTAAGGCTTGGGTCGACCAGTGCGTCGAAGTGCTTGAGCGCCTCGGAGCCGATCAGCAGCGGGAACTGGAAGGCGCTGCGGTCGGTGAGGTTGACTTCGATGGTGCGAAGGGTCTGGCCCATGCAGATTTCGAGTTCGATGACCGGGCGGGCCGTGTAGGCCTTGCCGGAGTCTGCATCATAGTCGCCGGCACGGCGCTTGATCTTGCTGACGCGGGCCAGGGGGCGCTCGATCGGGTGCGAGTGGGCGGCATCGATGGCCAGGTAGAAACGCACCCAGCTTTCGCCATTTCGCTTGAAGCGCTTGATGTCGCGCGCGCTCAAGGATGCGGTCTTGGCGCCGGTGTCGAGCTTGGCGGCCACTTCCAGGTCGAGGTCGCCCAGGCGGGCGTATTCGTTCAGACCATACACGGTCTTGCCTGCCGCCTGGCCAAGGGCCGGCAACAGGGTGAGGCATGACAGCAATAAAACGGGTGTAAGTCTCATAATCCTGGCGCGGTGCTGTGCAGGGTTCGGTGTAAGGCGACTGGCAACTACGGCGCAAGCTTCCTCGTTCATCTGTCAACAACATGAATGGATGACAGACACGCAATCCATACTCCGTTGGAGGCGCGGCATTCTATCACGACGATGTCTTGACGCCAGCGCGTCGCAATCAGACAGCACTGGGCTTGGGTAAGTTCGTTCTTAGACGATTGTCGACAATATTCATTTTGTCTTTGACTGCTTGCGCCTGATTCGCTAGTTTCTGGCGAAGTGACTAGCAAGGTGTCAACAATATGCTGGACCTTTCCATCGACAGCCCGGCAGTGAGCGACGAAACGGAAACCTTGTCCGAGAACGTCTTCCGCCGTATCCAGGCCGCGATCGTCAAGGGCGAGATCGCCCCTGGCAGCAAGATCTCCGAGCCTGAACTGGCGCGTACCTATGGCATCAGCCGCGGTCCGCTGCGCGAGGCCATCCACCGTCTGGAAGGCCAGCGCCTGCTGGTGCGTGTGCCACACGTGGGGGCGCGGGTGGTTTCGCTCAGTCATGCCGAACTGATCGAGCTTTACGAAATTCGCGAATCCCTGGAAGGCATGGCCTGTCGCCTGGCCGCCGAGCGCATGAGCCGGGCCGACATCGAAGAGCTGCGTCGGGTGCTCGACACCCACGAGCGTGACGCCGCGTTTCAGGCGGGGCAGGGCTATTACCAGCAGGAAGGCGACTACGACTTCCATTACCGGATCATCCAGGGCAGCGGCAACCAGACCCTGGTGAAGATGCTGTGCGGCGAGCTGTACCAACTGGTGCGCATGTACCGCATCCAGTTTTCCGCTACGCCCAACCGGCCGCGCCAGGCCTTCGCCGAGCACCACCGCATTCTCGACGCCATCGCCGACCGAGACGGCGAACTGGCCGAACTCCTGATGCGCCGTCACATCGGCGCGTCCAAACGCAACATCGAGCGTCACTACCTGGACGCCAACAACAACAGCCCACGAGGTGAGTCATGACTGTGAAGAGCACCCCCGGTCAGCGTTTTCGCGACGCCGTTGCCGCCGAACATCCGCTGCAGGTGGTCGGGACCATCAACGCCAACCATGCCCTGCTGGCCAAGCGTGCCGGTTTCAAGGCCATCTACCTGTCTGGTGGCGGTGTTGCTGCAGGTTCTCTGGGCCTGCCGGACCTGGGCATCACCGGGCTGGATGACGTGTTGACCGATGTGCGGCGTATCACCGACGTCTGCGACCTGCCGCTGCTGGTGGATGTCGACACCGGCTTTGGCGCTTCAGCCTTCAACGTGGCGCGTACCGTGCGCTCGATGATCAAGTTCGGCGCCGCGGCCATTCATATCGAAGACCAAGTGGGCGCCAAGCGTTGCGGGCACCGTCCGAACAAAGAGATTGTCAGCCAGCAGGAGATGGTCGACCGCATCAAGGCTGCGGTGGACGCCCGCACCGATGACAGCTTCGTGATCATGGCGCGTACCGACGCCCTGGCCGTTGAAGGCCTGAACGCTGCGCTGGAGCGCGCCGAAGCCTGCATCGAGGCGGGCGCCGACATGATTTTCCCGGAAGCCATCACCGAGCTGTCGATGTACAAGACCTTCGCCGATCGAGTGAAGGCGCCGATTCTGGCCAACATCACCGAATTCGGCGCCACGCCGCTTTACACCACCGAAGAGCTGGCCTCGGTCGACGTGTCGCTGGTGCTGTACCCGCTGTCGGCGTTCCGTGCCATGAACAAGGCCGCCGAGAACGTTTACACCGCGTTGCGCCGTGACGGGACCCAGAAGAACGTGATCGACACCATGCAAACCCGCATGGAGCTCTACGATGCCATTGGTTACCACGCCTTCGAGCAGAGCCTCGATGCATTGTTCGCCCAGAAGAAAGGTTGAGCCTGTGCCCGCGCCGAACCGGTAGGCGCGACGGGGCAGCAGAGTGACCTGAGAAATTAGCCAGACCGCTTCAATAACAATTTCAAGAAAGGAGAAAAACCATGGCCGAAGCAAAAGTACTCAGTGGCGCAGGCCTGCGTGGCCAGGTAGCCGGCCAGACTGCATTGTCGACAGTTGGCCAGGCCGGTGCCGGGCTGACCTACCGCGGTTACGACGTCCGTGACCTGGCCGCCGGCGCCGAGTTCGAGGAAGTCGCCTACCTGCTGCTGTACGGCGAGCTGCCGAGCAAGGCTGAACTGGCCGACTACAAGCGCAAGCTCAAGGGCCTGCGCGAACTGCCGCAAGCGCTGAAGGAAGTCCTGGAGCGCATCCCGCGTGATGCCCACCCCATGGACGTGATGCGCACCGGTTGCTCGGTGCTCGGCACCCTGGAGCCCGAACTGACCTTCGAGGCCCAGCGCGAGAAGACCGACCGCCTGTTGGCGGTGTTCCCCGCGATCATGTGCTACTGGTACCGCTTCACCCATCACGGTGTGCGTATCGACTGCACCAGCGACGAAGACACCTTGGGCGGTCACTTCCTGCACCTGCTACACGGCAAGAAGCCAAGCGAGCTGCACGTCAAGGTCATGAACGTCTCGCTGATTCTCTACGCCGAGCACGAGTTCAATGCCTCGACGTTCACCGCTCGAGTTTGCGCCTCGACCCTGTCGGACCTGTATTCGTGCATCACCGCGGCCATCGGTTCGTTGCGCGGCCCGCTGCATGGCGGCGCCAACGAGGCGGCGATGGAGCTGATCGAGCGCTTCCAGAGCCCGCAGGAAGCCGTGACCGAGCTGCTCGCCATGCTCGAGCGCAAAGACAAGATCATGGGCTTCGGCCATGCCATCTATAAAGAGTCCGATCCACGCAACGAGGTGATCAAGGGCTGGTCGAAGCAGTTGGCCGACGAGGTGGGCGACACAGTGCTGTACCCGGTTTCCGAGGCCATCGACAAGACCATGTGGGAGCAGAAGCGCCTGTTCCCCAACGCCGACTTCTACCATGCCTCGGCGTATCACTTCATGGGTATCCCGACCAAGCTGTTCACCCCGATTTTCGTCTGCTCGCGCCTGACTGGCTGGGCGGCGCATGTCTTCGAGCAGCGTGCCAACAACCGCATCATCCGTCCGAGCGCCGAGTATGTCGGCGTCGAGCAGCGCCAGTTCGTGCCGATCGACCAGCGCTGATCGTGGAAGACGCCGGGGGCGCACTGCGCCTCTGGAGGTCCACGCCGCACCTGCCCCGAACACCGTGACCGAGCCTGATAACGATATGAACACTGCATTTCGCAAGCACCTGCCAGGCACCGACCTGGACTACTTCGATGCCCGCGCGGCGGTCGAGGCGATCAAGCCCGGCGCCTACGATGGCCTGCCTTACACATCCCGCGTTCTCGCCGAAAACCTGGTGCGCCGCTGCGACCCGGCCACCCTCGACGCTTCGCTGGGGCAGTTGATCGAGCGCAAGCGCGACCTCGACTTTCCCTGGTTCCCGGCCCGTGTCGTGTGCCACGACATCCTCGGCCAGACCGCGTTGGTCGACCTGGCCGGGTTGCGCGATGCCATCGCCGACAAAGGCGGTGATCCGGCACAGGTCAACCCGGTAGTGCCGGTGCAGTTGATCGTCGACCACTCCCTGGCCGTCGAGTGCGGTGGTTTCGACCCGCAGGCGTTCGAGAAGAACCGCGCCATCGAAGACCGCCGCAACGAAGACCGCTTCCACTTCATCAACTGGACCAAGAAGGCGTTCAAGAACGTCGATGTGATCCAGCCGGGCAACGGCATCATGCACCAGATCAACCTGGAGAAGATGTCGCCGGTCATCCACAGCGACCGTGGCGTGGCCTACCCGGACACCTGTGTCGGTACCGACAGCCACACACCTCATGTCGATGCCCTGGGTGTGATCGCCATCGGTGTGGGTGGCCTTGAGGCCGAGAACGTCATGCTTGGCCGCGCCTCCTGGATGCGCCTGCCGGAGATCGTCGGTGTCGAGCTGAGCGGCAAGTTGGCGCCGAACATCACCGCCACCGACCTGGTCCTGGCCTTGACCGAATTCTTGCGCAAGCAGAAGGTGGTGGGTGCTTACCTCGAGTTCTACGGTGAAGGTGCCCGCGCCCTGACCCTGGGCGACCGTGCCACCATCTCCAACATGGCCCCGGAGTACGGCGCTACTGCCGCGATGTTCGCCATCGACCAGCAGACCATCGACTACCTCAAACTGACCGGTCGCGAAGAACAGCAGGTCAAGCTGGTGGAGACCTATGCCAAGGCGACCGGCCTGTGGGCCGACGCACTGGCCAAGGCCGAGTACGAGCGCGTGCTGCGCTTCGATCTGTCGAGTGTCGTGCGCAACATGGCAGGGCCGTCCAACCCGCATGCCCGCGTGGCCACCAGCGACCTGGCGGCCAAGGGTATCGCCGGAGCCTGGGAGGAAGTCCCGGGCCAGATGCCGGACGGCGCGGTGATCATTGCCGCCATCACCAGTTGCACCAACACCAGCAACCCGCGCAACGTGATCGCCGCAGGCCTCTTGGCGCGCAACGCCAACAAACTCGGCCTGATGCGTAAACCCTGGGTCAAGTCGTCGCTTGCCCCGGGCTCCAAAGCTGTTCAGCTGTACCTGGAAGAAGCGGGTCTGGAGAAGGAACTGGAACAACTGGGCTTTGGTATCGTCGCCTTTGCCTGCACCACCTGCAACGGCATGTCCGGCGCGCTGGACCCTGTGATCCAGCAAGAGATCATCGACCGCGACCTGTACGCCACCGCCGTGCTGTCGGGCAACCGTAACTTCGACGGGCGGATCCACCCCTACGCCAAGCAGGCTTTCCTGGCCTCGCCGCCTTTGGTGGTGGCCTATGCCATCGCCGGCACCATCCGCTTCGACATCGAGAAAGATGTGCTGGGTGTGGTCGACGGCAAGGAGATTCGCCTCAAGGACATCTGGCCGAGCGATGAAGAGATCGACGCGGTGGTGCGTGCGGCGGTCAAGCCGGAGCAGTTCCGCAAGGTCTACATTCCGATGTTCGCCATCGAGGAAGACCGTGGGCCGAAGGTGGCACCGCTGTACGAATGGCGCCCGATGAGTACCTACATTCGTCGTCCACCCTACTGGGAAGGCGCCCTTGCGGGTGAGCGCACCTTGCGTGGCATGCGCCCACTGGCGGTGCTGCCGGACAACATTACCACCGACCATCTTTCGCCCTCCAACGCCATCCTGCTCGACAGCGCGGCGGGCGAGTACCTGGCGAAGATGGGCCTGCCGGAGGAGGACTTCAACTCCTACGCCACCCATCGTGGCGACCACCTCACCGCGCAACGTGCCACCTTTGCCAACCCCAAGCTGTTCAACGAGATGGTGCGCAAGGAAGACGGCAGTGTCAGGCAGGGATCGCTGGCGCGCATCGAGCCGGAAGGCAAGGTCACCCGGATGTGGGAGGCGATCGAGACATACATGGAGCGTAAACAGCCGCTGATCATCGTTGCCGGGGCCGACTATGGCCAAGGTTCATCTCGCGACTGGGCGGCCAAGGGCGTACGCCTGGCGGGTGTCGAGGCCATTGTCGCCGAAGGTTTCGAGCGCATTCACCGGACCAACTTGGTGGGCATGGGCGTGTTGCCGCTTGAATTCAAGGCAGGCACCGATCGCAAGACCCTGGCGCTGGACGGCAGTGAGACCTATGACGTGCTGGGCGAGCGCAAGCCGCGTGCAACCCTGACGCTGGTGGTGACGCGCAAGAATGGCGAGCGCGTCGAGGTGCCGGTGACTTGCCGCTTGGATACCGCCGAGGAGGTATCGATCTACGAGGCCGGCGGGGTGCTGCAGCGCTTTGCCCAGGACTTCCTCGAAGCGACCGCCTAATCAGGAGCAGCGCGGTCCCTTGTGGGCGCGGGCAAGCCCCGCGCCCACAAGGGCTGTGCGAGACAGGAATTGAACATGGCCCATGTACCGCAAGTGAAGATCCCCGCCACCTACATCCGTGGTGGCACCAGCAAAGGCGTGTTCTTCCGCCTGCAAGACCTGCCCGAGCAAGCCCAGATTCCCGGCCCGGCCCGCGACGCATTGTTGCTGCGGGTCATTGGCAGCCCCGATCCTTACGGCAAGCAGATCGACGGCATGGGGGGCGCGACCTCCAGCACCAGCAAGACCGTCATTCTTTCGCCCAGCATCAAGCCGGAGCACGATGTCGATTACCTGTTCGGCCAGGTGTCGATCGACAAGGCCTTCGTTGACTGGAGCGGCAACTGCGGCAACCTGTCCGCGGCCGTTGGTGCGTTCGCCATCAGCAGCGGCCTGGTCGACCCAGCGCGCATCCCGCGCAACGGCATCGCCACCGTGCGTATCTGGCAGGCGAATATCGGCAAGACCATCATCGCCCATGTACCGATCACCGAACGTGAAGTGCAGGAAACCGGTGATTTCGAGTTGGATGGCGTAACCTTCCCGGCGGCCGAGGTGCAGCTGGAGTTCCTCGATCCGGCAGCTGACGAGGATGGCGACGGTGGTGCGATGTTCCCCACTGGCAACCTGGTGGACGACCTGGAGGTGCCGGGTGTCGGTACCTTCAAGGCGACGCTGATCAATGCCGGTATCCCGACCATTTTCGTCAACGCGGCCGATATTGGTTATACCGGCACCGAACTGCAGGATGCCATCAACGGTGACCCGCAGGCCTTGCTGCGCTTCGAGACCATTCGCGCCCATGGCGCAGTGCGCATGGGGTTGATCGACAACGTCGATCAGGCTGCCGGGCGTCAGCACACGCCGAAAGTCGCCTTCGTCGCGCCACCAACCACCTACACTGCGTCCAGTGGCAAGACGGTCGCGGCCGGCGATGTCGACCTGCTGGTGCGTGCGTTGTCGATGGGCAAGCTACACCATGCGATGATGGGTACTGCAGCCGTGGCAATCGGCACCGCTGCCGCCATTCCGGGCACCTTGGTCAACCTCGCCGCAGGCGGGGGCGAACGCAGTGCCGTGCGTTTCGGTCATCCCTCGGGCACATTGCGCGTCGGGGCCGAGGCGCGACAGGTGGGCGGCGAGTGGACGGTGACCAAGGCAATCATGAGCCGTAGTGCTCGCGTGCTGATGGAAGGCTGGGTGAGGGTGCCTGGCGATAGTTTCTGACGCACCACTGGCGCTTGGCTTTGAATGAGTAGGGCCGCCCTGCGGCCCCGAATTCACAGGAGCTGCAAATGAGCGCCAACGTGGATCTGAACGAGCGCCCCGATTACGACGGCGTGCTGCAAACCCTCGCCGACTATGTCCTGACCTACCGGGTCGATTCACCCGAGGCCCTGGATACCGCGCGCAACTGCCTGATGGACACGCTGGGTTGCGGCTTGCTTGCCTTGCGCTTCCCTGAATGCACCAAGCACCTCGGCCCGCTGGTCGAGGGCACCGTGGTACCCAATGGCGCGCGCGTGCCCGGCACCAGCTATCGCCTTGACCCGGTGAAGGCCGCCTGGGACATCGGCTGTACCATCCGCTGGCTGGACTACAACGACACTTGGCTGGCCGCCGAATGGGCGCATCCCTCTGACAACCTCGGCGGTATTCTGGCAGTCGCCGATCATCTGTCGCAAAAGCGCGTGGCCACGGGCGAGCGACCGTTGTTGATGCGTGATGTGCTCGAAGCCATGGTCATGGCCCATGAGATCCAGGGTGTACTGGCGCTGGAAAACGCCTTCAACCGCGTTGGCCTCGATCACGTGATTCTGGTCAAGGTGGCTTCTACAGCTGTGTGCGCCAGGCTGATGGGGGCCAACCGCGAGCAGATGCTGAGTGCGTTGTCCCATGCTTTCGTCGATGGTCAGGCACTGCGCACCTACCGTCATGCACCCAACGCCGGTTCGCGCAAGTCTTGGGCTGCCGGGGATGCGTCCAGTCGGGGCGTGCGCCTGGCCGATATCGCCTTGCGCGGCGAGATGGGTGTACCAGGGGTGCTCACCGCGCCGCAGTGGGGGTTCTACGACGTGTTGTTCAGCCATACCAACAAGGACCTGGCGCTCAAGCCTGCCGGCCAGCAGGCGTTGCGCGTGCCTCAGGCATTGGGCAGCTACGTGATGGAAAATGTGCTGTTCAAGGTCAGTTTCCCCGCCGAGTTCCACGCCCAGACCGCCTGTGAGGCAGCCGTGATCCTGCATCCCCTCGTGCGTAACCGCCTGCACGAAGTCGACCGAATCGTCATCACTACCCAGGAGTCGGCGATCCGTATCATCTCCAAGAGCGGGCCGCTGGCCAATGCCGCCGACCGCGACCACTGTTTGCAGTACATGGTGGCGGTGCCGCTGATCTTCGGCCATCTGGTGGCCGAGCATTACGAGGATGCTTTCCACGCCAACCACCCGAGCATCGACCGCTTGCGCGAAAAAATGGAGGTAGTGGAAGACCCTCGCTTCAGCCGCGAATACCTGGAAGCGGACAAGCGCTCGATCGCCAACGCCGTGCAGGTGTTCTTCAAGGATGGCACCAGTACCGAACAGGTAGTGGTGGAATACCCGATCGGGCATCGGCGGCGGCGTGGGGAGGGCATTGCGTTGCTGGAGGCCAAGTTCAGGGAGAACCTGGCGACGCGTTTTGCGCGGCAGCGGTGTGGTGAGATTCTTCAGGTGTGCAAGGACCAGCAGCAGCTGGAGCAGATGGCGGTGCATCGTTTTGTCGATTTGTTCGTGATCTGAGGTTGCTCGTCGTCCTGCACAACCCTCGAAAACTGTGCGGTCCCTGTAGGAGCGGCTTCAGCCGCGAAGAGGTCGGCACAGGTTGAAACAAGAAAGCCCCGGTATTTCTACCGGGGCTTTTCTTTTACATCTTACAACTCAGCTTATGCCTGGACCACTGGGATCTTGGCGTTGGCTGCCGCTTCGCGGAACTCGGCGATCTGGTCGAAGCTCAGGTAGCGGTAGACGTCGGCAGCCATGCTGTCGATGTCTTTGGCGTACTGCATGTACTCTTCGACTGTCGGCAGCTTGCCGATGATCGAAGCGACAGCAGCCAGCTCGGCCGATGCCAGGTACACGTTGGTGGCGTCGCCCAGACGGTTCGGGAAGTTACGGGTCGAGGTGGAGACCACGGTCGAACCGGTCTGCACACGTGCCTGGTTACCCATGCACAGCGAGCAGCCTGGCATTTCCATGCGCGCGCCAGCCTTGCCGTAAATGCCGTAGTAGCCTTCTTCGGTCAGCTGGTGAGCATCCATCTTGGTTGGCGGAGCCAGCCACAGGCGGGTCGGGATGCCGCCCTTGACTTTGTCCAGCAGCTTGCCGGCAGCGCGGAAGTGACCGATGTTGGTCATGCACGAACCGATGAACACTTCGTCGATCTTCTCGCCTTGTACCGAGGACAGCAGGCGGGCATCGTCCGGGTCGTTCGGCGCGCAGAGCACAGGCTCCTTGACTTCGGCCAGGTCGATTTCGATGATTTCGGCGTATTCGGCATCGGCGTCGGCCGACAGCAGCTCAGGCTTGGCCAGCCAGGCTTCCATCGCCTGGGCACGGCGCTCCAGGGTACGGGCGTCGCCGTAGCCTTCGCCGATCATCCAGCGCAGCAGGGTGATGTTGGACTGCAGGTACTCGGCGATGGCCTTCTCTGGCAGCTTGATGGTGCAACCTGCGGCAGAACGCTCGGCCGAGGCGTCGGACAGCTCGAAAGCTTGCTCGACGGTGAGGTCGTTCAGGCCTTCGATCTCGAGGATGCGGCCAGAGAAGATGTTCTTCTTGCCCTTCTTCTCGACGGTCAGCAGACCCTTCTGGATGGCGTAGTAAGGGATGGCGTGAACCAGGTCACGCAGGGTGATGCCCGGTTGCAGTTTGCCCTTGAAGCGCACCAGTACCGACTCAGGCATGTCCAGCGGCATGACGCCGGTAGCAGCAGCGAAGGCTACCAGGCCGGAACCGGCCGGGAACGAGATGCCGATCGGGAAGCGGGTGTGCGAGTCACCACCGGTACCGACGGTGTCCGGCATCAGCATGCGGTTCAGCCAGCTGTGGATGATGCCGTCGCCTGGGCGCAGCGACACGCCGCCACGGGTGCGGATGAAGTCTGGCAGGGTGTGATGGGTGGTGACGTCGATCGGCTTCGGATAGGCCGCGGTGTGGCAGAAGGACTGCATGACCAGGTCGGCGGAGAAGCCCAGGCATGCCAGGTCTTTCAGCTCGTCACGGGTCATCGGGCCAGTGGTGTCCTGGGAGCCGACGGTGGTCATCTTCGGTTCGCAGTAGGCACCTGGGCGTACGCCTTGGCCTTCTGGCAGACCGCAAGCGCGGCCGACCATTTTCTGGGCCAGGGTGAAGCCCTTGCCGGAATCGGCAGGCTGTTCTGGCTTCTTGAACAGGTCCGAAGCACCCAGGCCCAGTTCGGCACGGGCTTTCTCGGTCAGGCCACGGCCGACGATCAGCGGAATACGGCCACCGGCACGAACTTCGTCGAGCAGCACTTCGGTTTTCAGTTCGAAGGTGGTGACCAGCTCGTCGCTACCGTGACGGCGTACTTCACCCTTGAACGGGTAAACGTCGATGACGTCGCCCATGGCCAGGTTGGTGCAGTCGAACTCGATCGGCAGGGCGCCGGCGTCTTCCATGGTGTTGTAGAAGATCGGGGCGATCTTGGTGCCGAAGCAGAAGCCACCTGCGCGCTTGTTCGGCACGTAAGGGATGTCGTCGCCGAAGAACCACAGCACCGAGTTGGTGGCGGACTTACGCGAAGAACCGGTACCGACCACGTCACCGACGTAGGCAACTGGGTAGCCCTTGGCCTTGACCGCTTCGATCTGGGCCAGCGGGCCGACCGAACCAGGCTGCTTCGGCTCGATGCCGTCACGGGCCATTTTCAGCATGGCCAGGGCGTGCAGCGGGATGTCAGGGCGAGACCAGGCGTCTGGAGCAGGGGACAGGTCGTCGGTGTTGGTTTCGCCAGGCACCTTGAACACGGTCAGGGTGTACTTCTCGGCGATGGCCGGGCGGTAGGTGAACCACTCGCCGGCAGCCCAGGATTCCAGGACGGCCTTGGCGTGAACATTGCCGGCCTTGGCCTTTTCGGCCACGTCGTGGAAGGCATCGAACATCAGCAGGGTGTGCTTGAGCTGTTCGGCCGCGACGGCGCCCAGCTCGGCGTCATCCAGCAGCGTGACCAGCGTTTCGATGTTGTAGCCGCCCTGCATGGTGCCCAGCAGCTCGGTGGCGTGCTTGCGGTCGATCAGTGGGGACTTGGCTTCACCCTTGGCGACAGCGGAGAGGAAAGCGGCCTTGACGTAGGCAGCTTCGTCGACTCCTGGCGGAACGCGGTGGGTGATCAGGTCTACGAGGAAGGCTTCTTCGCCGGCCGGCGGGTTTTTCAGCAGCTCGACCAGGCCTGCAGTTTGTTCGGCGTTCAGCGGCTGGGGGACGATACCCAGGGCGGCACGCTCTTCGATGTGTTTGCGGTAGGCTTCAAGCACAGTTATTACCCTCATCAGTGGTCCCTAAAGGGAGTCCGGGACGCTCATCCAGCATTCCCTGCACCCATGCGCGGAGCACGGCTTTTTGAGCCGTCCAGCCAGAGTCGCAGAGAATCCTTACAGAAGCTGCTTTCAAAGTTTTACGCCTGTAGAACGGAAGGCTGATGAGGGCTGGCTCGGGCATGTGGGTACATGGCCCGGGCCAACGCCGTTCTACCGGATGAACTGTGCTCGTGACGCTTTGAAAACAGCTTCCAACGGACATTGTTGCCTTGAAAAGGCGGGATGATTCTACGGCAAAAAAAGCCTGAAGGTAAGGCGGCGAATGTGACTTTAACGAGTGACCCTGGTTAGACAAAGGGCTAACATGGGCCAGTGTTCCATCGCCAAGCCGTTGTTTTTCCATGTCCAATCACGCCATCAAGACCCCTTGCGTCGGCCTGTGCTCCACGGTTTACGGAGACACGGTGTGCCGTGGCTGCAAGCGTTTCCACCATGAGGTGATCCACTGGAACGGCTACGACGACGAGCAGAAGCGCGCGGTCTGGATGCGTCTGGAGCAACTGCTGGCGCAGGTGATGATGGCCAAGCTGGAGGTGTTCGACAAACACCTGCTGCGCCAGCAACTGGTGCAGCGTTCGATTCGCTTCGTCGAACAGCAGTCGGAATATTGCTGGGCGTATCAGCTGATCGCGCGTGGGGCGCGGATGATTCGTGACGTCGAGGCCTACGGGATGGTGTTGCTGCCGGAGTTTCGCGACTGGGAACTGCCGCAGTTGCGCGATGCCATCGACCGGGAGTTCTTTCTGCTTTCCGAGGCGCATTACCAGCGGTACATCGCCCCAGGTTTCCTGCGTGATGCGCTAGAGGGCGGACAGGGCTGAAGCCGTGCAGTGAAGCTGCCTGATACATCGCCAGCAAGCCAGTTCCTACGAGGGGGCGCGTTTGTCCCGCAGGAGCTGGCTTGCCAGCGAAGGGGACGCCAGGTCAGTCCCCGGTATATTCGCAACCGCTGGTGCAGGTTTCGTGGATGCGTACCTTGGACAGCTCTGGCAGCAGCGGCTTGACCTGGTCCCAGATCCACTTTGCGATCACTTCGCTGGTCGGATTTTCCAGGCCTGGAATATCGTTCAGGTAGTTATGATCCAGTTGCTCGTAGATCGGCTTGAAGACCGCCTTGATCTCGGCGAAATCCCGGATCCAGCCGGTGTGCGGGTCGAGTGGGCCGGTCAGGTGCAGGCCGACCTTGAACGAGTGACCATGCAGGCGCCCGCACTTGTGCCCGGCAGGAACGTGGGGCAGGCGGTGGGCCGATTCGAACGTAAACTCTTTGAAGATTTCCACGACTGTCATAACTCTGTGTGAATCGATAATGCGCGCAGTCTACCAGCATGGCCGCTACAAGGCTTGCAGCTGTTCATGCAGCCGCCCGGTGGCAATCAGCTCCAGCAGTTCGTCGCCCAGGCGCTGGCTTTCGGCGATGGCCTTGTACCAGTAGCGCTTGCGGCTCGGCGCATCGCCCATGAAGCGCTTGAAGTCGTTACGGTCCGGCAGCTTGCCGTAGGGCAGCGCTGCCAGGTACTGCGGCGAGGGTGTCATCAGCAGTACGTTTTGCAGGCGCGTGCGGTCGCCCTTGCGCCAGGGCAGGACCTTGTCGAACCAGCCGGGCACCACCTTGTCGGTGAAATGGGGGTAAAGCACCAGGTCGTCGCCGCGGTAGGGCAGGTCCAGATGGTAGTCGAGCAGGCCGCCGTCGCGGTAGGTGCCGGTTCCGGCGCCGGGGATGTCGCGTACACCCTCCATGACCATCGGGATCGAGCCCGAGGCCAGCAGCGCATGGCGCAGGTTGCCCAGGTCGAGCGGCAGGCAGCGTGATGGGAAGTCGGTGAGCGCATCGAGCGGGGGTGTGGCGCGGCCATCATGGAGGATCACCCGCTCGAAGTGTCGACCCAGTCGCGAACGCCCGAGCAGATTGTCAGCGATGACCGACGACAGCCCCATCCCCAATCGACCACGGTGGTCATAAGCGAGCTTGCCGTGGCTTTTGACCACCAGGATATTCAGACGGTAGTGCGGGTTGGCGAGAATCTGGCCATCGCGCCCCTGCAGCAGGTCATCGAGCATGCGCTGGCAACTGCGGCTGATCTGGGCCGGGGTGACGCCCTTGGCGAAGTCCTGTTCGGTGTACAGCTCGCCCAGCAGGCGCAGGCCCGCGACCGGGTCGTCCAGGCAGGCACTGGCGAAGCGCCACGAGCCGATCGACGCACCGATCAGCGACCGCTGGCGCGGCGCCGAGGGCAGCCACTGGCCGAACAATGCCAGGTCCAGCCCCTGGATACCCAGAGGTTTCGGGCCACCCGCGGCGCCGGGCAGCACGCCGACATCGGCCGCCTGCAAGCCACGTTCGCGGATCTGCCGCAGGGCACGGGTGCCGGCCTTGAAGGTCAGGGCGGGGTACTTGATGTGGATGGCGCTCATTGAGGTTCTCGCTGGCAACAAGCGGGTCATTATAGAACCATCGCTCGCAGGTCCGGCGCTTTCCCACACCGGCTCTGCATCCGCGGGGCGCAAGGGGAAACATGCGCTATCATGGCGCCAGCTGTTTTCAGGTTGAATTAAGGACCGCTGGGTAATCTTAACCCCGTAGACAACTTGAACATCTCCAAGGAGAGAAACGATGAAAACCTTGACTGCCCTGTTCGCCGCCGCTGCCCTTGCCCTGGGCGCCAATGCCGCCTTCGCCAAGGACGTTCAGCCTGACGAAGTGGTCAAGCTGGTTAGCGAAAAGACCATCAAGTCGCTGGATGAACTCAAGGCAGCTGCCGTTGCCAAGCATCCAGGCGCTACCGTGACCGACTCCGAACTGGAAAACGAGTACGGCCGTTACATCTACAAGGTCGATCTGCGTGATGCGCAGAACGTCGAATGGGATGTCGACCTGGATGCCAAGACCGGTGAAGTGCTGAAGGACGAGCGGGACAACTGATGATCGCGTTACCGCGGCCGGCGCGTTACCTGGCGCTTTCGCTGCTGGCCGTCTGCTCCCTGGCCGTTGCCCGGGATCTGGATCAGGACGAAGCCCTGGAGCTGCGCCAGAAGGGCATCATCCTGCCGCTCGAGCGACTGCTCGAAACCGCCCTGGGGCGTCACCCCGGGGCGCGTTTGCTGGAGGCCGAACTGGAAGAAGAGGACGACCGCTACGAGTACGAGGTCGAGCTTTTGACCACCGAAGGCGTGGTGCGTGAAATCAAGCTCGATGCCACCTCCGGCGCCCTGCTCAAAGACGAGGAAGACGACTGAATGCGCCTGTTGCTTGTCGAGGACAACGTACCGCTGGCCGATGAACTGATCACCAGCCTGCAACGCCAAGGCTATGCCGTGGACTGGCTGGCCGATGGCCGTGATGCGGTGTACCAAGGCCAAAGCGAGCCTTACGACCTGATCATTCTCGACCTTGGCTTGCCAGGGTTGCCGGGCCTTGAAGTACTGGGCCAATGGCGTGCCGCTGGCCTGGTCACGCCTGTGCTGATTCTAACCGCCCGGGGTTCCTGGGCCGAGCGTATCGAGGGCCTGAAGGCTGGGGCCGACGATTACCTGAGCAAGCCGTTCCACCCTGAAGAATTACAGCTGCGCATCCAGGCCCTGTTGCGTCGTGCCCGTGGCCTGGCCAACCAGCCCACGCTCGAAGCGGCCGGCCTGCACCTGGACGAGAGCCAGCAGTGTGTGAAGCGCGATGGGGTGGATATCCCGCTGACCGCAGCGGAATTCCGCTTGTTGCGTTACTTCATGTTGCACCCGCGGCAGATCCTGTCCAAGAGCCACTTGGCCGAGCATCTGTACGACGGTGAAACCGAGCGCGATTCCAATGTGCTGGAAGTACACGTCAATCATCTGCGGCGCAAACTGGGTCGCAGTGTGATCGAGACCCGCCGTGGCCAAGGGTACCTGTACGCCGGGAGCGCCGAGTGAAGTCGATCCAGGCGCGCCTGAGTCTGGGCCTCGTAGCAGTACTGGTGGTGGTGGGCGTGGCGCTCGCTCAGTTGACGCTGTGGCTGTTCGAGGTGGGGCTGCAGCGCTACCTGGAGGCGGGCCTGCGCAAGGAAAGCGAGAACCTGCTGGTGGCGATGGTGCGCGGGCCGTCCGGCTTGCAGCTCGATGAACGACGTATTTCCGCTGCTTACCAACGGCCATTTTCCGGCTACTACTTTCGTATCGACTTCGACCAAGGCACCTGGCGCTCGCGCTCGCTGTGGGACCTGGACATGCCCAAGCCCGCTGCGCCGGGTCTGTCGGACAGCCATGCGCTAGGGCCAGAAGGCCAGCAACTGCTGGCGTTGCGTGCGGATTATCGGCGCCTTGGACAGGACGTCTCCATCAGCGTGGCCCAGGACTATTCCCCGGTGCGCGAGGGCTTTCGGCGAATGCAGCAGATCGGCCTGGGCATTGGGCTGGTGGCGCTGGTGCTGATCCTGGTGTTGCAGCGGGTCACGGTCACCCGGTCGCTGCGACCGCTGGAGCGGGCACGCCAACAGATCGCCCAGCTGCAACAGGGCCAACGTACGCAGCTGGATGCTGAAGTGCCCACCGAGCTGGCGCCGCTGGTCGACCAGATCAACCACTTGCTGAGCCACACCGAGGACAGCCTGCGCCGTTCGCGCAACGCCCTGGGCAATCTGGGGCATGCCTTGAAAACGCCGCTAGCGGTGTTACTCACCTTGGCGTCCAGCGAGCGCTTGAAGGATTTGCCCGAGGTGCAGGCGCAGATGCGCGAACAACTCGAGCAGATCCAGCAGCGTCTGGCCCGGGAGCTAAACCGGGCGCGCCTGGCCGGCGACGCACTGCCGGGTGCGCAGTTCGATTGCGATGCCGAGCTGCCAGGGCTGCTCGGCACGCTGGCCATGATCCATGGCGAGGGTTTGTCGCTCGTGCATGAGGTGCCGCCTGGGCTGCTGTTGCCGTGGGACCGCGAGGACTTGCTGGAGCTGCTGGGCAATTTGCTGGACAACGCCTGCAAATGGGCCGACAGCGAGGTCCGACTGTCGATTGCGCCGACGCCTGAGGGGTATCGGATCTGCATCGACGACGATGGCCCTGGGATTCCCGAAGGGCAGCGCCAGCAGGTGTTGGAGCGGGGTTCGCGGTTGGATGAGCAGGTCGACGGGCATGGCCTGGGGCTGGGGATCGTGCGCGACATCGTCGAAGCCTGGGGCGGGCAACTGGCCTTGCTGGAGAGCCCCCTGGGCGGGTTGCGGGTCCGCCTCGAACTACCACGCAAGACAGCGCTGATAACCGGCTGACGCGCCTGCAGGTATCAGCTTGCCGAGCGTGGGGCCGTATCAGCACTGCAAAAAAATTGCAGTACAGCCGCATTTTTTTGAATTGGTCCAACCCCTGGGCATCCCTGCACAATGAGCTGCAGTTTCCATCTCTCCATGGATGGCTTCCAGGGCCCAGGCCGCTGCGGCTGGGCTTCCTTTTCAACCCAAAAAACATGACCCCCATTACCTGAATGTCTGCCTCGTCTTCTGAAAGCCGTCTGAGCAGGCTGTTGCCTGCCCCCTTGAACATTCCTCCCCAAGAGTGGCTGCGCGCCGCCTTCGGTGCACTGCTTGGCCTGTTCCTCGCCGGTTGGTTGACCAGCCTGGCCTATGGCCCTGGGATTGCCTTGCACTTGCTTGGGCCCTTGGCCGCCTCGGCGGTACTGGTATTCGCCGTGCACTCCGGGCCCTTGGCCCAACCCTGGTCGGTGGTGGGCAGCTATGCCCTGGCGGGTGCCGTGGGTCTGGCCATGCGCCAGGGCTTGGGTAGCGAACTGTGGGTAGCGGCCGTCGCCCTGGGGCTGTCGTTGGTGTTGATGTGCTTGCTGCGTTGCCTGCACCCACCGGGTGGTGGCGTGGCGGTGAGCGCAGTGCTGGCCGACGCGGGATTGACCGCCCTGGGGGATCATCTGCTTGAGCCGGTGCTGCTCGATGCCTTGATCCTGGTGACGGTGGCGGTGATCTACAACCGCATGACCGGTGTGCGCTACCCCAAGGGTGCAGCACCGCGCAATGAACCGCACCACACGCACGACCCGCTGCCCAGCCAGCGTGTCGGCGTCAGCAGCCAAGACCTGGACCAGGCACTGGACGAATTGGGCGAGTTCGTCGACGTCACCCGCGACGAACTGCAACGCATCATTCTCGCCACCGAGCAAAACGCCTTGCAGCGCAGTCTTGGTGGTATCACTGCCGCCTCGGTGATGTCCCGTGACGTGCAGTTCGCCACACCCGACACCACCCTGGAGCAGGCCTGGGCCATGTTGGCCAGTCACCACTTGAAAACCCTGCCCGTACTGGAGCGAGGCAAGCTGGTGGGCATCGTCAGCCTCAGTGACCTGGTCGGCCCGGCCATGCAGCGCGGGCGGTTCGGTTGGCAGGGTCTGTTCGGTCGCAAAACCGTGCGTATGGCTCAGGTCATGAGCCGTCGTGTGGTCAGCGTGAGCGGGCAACACCCTCTTGAGCGCCTGCTGCCACTGCTGTGTGAGCAAGGCCTGCATTGCTTGCCAGTGCTCGAGGGGGAGCGTCTGGTGGGGGTGGTCACCCAGACCGATCTGATCGCCGGCCTCAAGCGCCAGATTCTCAACGGCTCAGATCAGCGGGTCCCAGCGTTGTGACCAATCGCTGGCGCCGGCAGCCACCAGCCGGCGCAGCAGCGCGAAGGACTGCTGCAGGGCTTCGCTGTCACGCTTGCGCGGGTACACCAGGAATGTCGGATAGGTGAACTCCGGTGCCTGAGGCACCCGCTCGAACACCCCGCTGTCCAGGTAGGCCTGGACCACGCGCGTCCGGAAGTAGCCGCTGCCACCCTGGTCGAGAATGAACTGCAGGGCCAGCGGCCCCAGGTTGAAACTCAGGGCTGGGCGCGCGCAGTCAGGCAGGGCGGCATCATGCTGGCGGCGGAAGGCTTCGCCCCAGTCGATGTAGATGTAAGGCTCTGGCCGATCGACGCGACGCACGCGGATCAGCTTCTCTTCCATCAATTGCTCCACTTGCAGCCCTGGGCCGTAGGTCGGCTGGTACACCAGGGCCGCGTCGAGCAGGCCCATTTCAACCTTGCGCAGCAACGACTCGCCGTCGCTGACCTCGCTGTGGATGGCATGGCTGGGTAGCTCACGGTGCAGGGCGCTGACCCAATCGAGCAGCATCGGGTTGCCCAGACTTACCTCGGCACCGATATGCAGCACCTGCTGGCAGCCTTCGGGTAGCGGCAGGTCGCGCCGCGCCGCCTCCCAGGTCTGCACCAGTTGGTTGGCGTAGCTGACGAAGGCTTCACCGTCGCTGGTCAGGCTGGCACCGGTTCGGCTACGCACGAACAGTTGGCAGCCCAGTTGTCGTTCCAGGCGCTGCACCCTCGCGGTTATGGCCGTCTGCGACACGAACAGGCGTTCGGCAGCGGCCACCAGACTGCCGCACCGCACGATTTCCAGAAATGTTCGGGCCTGATCGATATCCATGGGCTGCTCGGTGACTGAAGGGGCGGCCTATTCTAGAGGCTTTGCACTGTTATGGGGCGCAATTGCGTTGTCTGCAAATTTGCAGGTCGGTTGTGACTTTAGTCCCATGGCGGCCCCGGCGCGCGGGTCCATACTCAGTATCCGCCCTTCAATAACAACAAGTACCGGGTTTCCTTCGCCATGACTTACCAGCACAGCTACACCCACTCCATTTCCGACCCTGCTGCTTTTTGGTCCGAACAGGCCGAACGGCTGGCCTGGCACCGCAAGCCTTCCCTAACCCTGCAACAGAACCCTGATGGCACCCATCGCTGGTTCGCCGACGGTCGCCTGAACAGTTGCTACCTGGCCCTGGACCATCAGATCGAGCAGGGCCGGGGCGAGCAATTGGCGCTGATATACGATTCGCCGGTCACCGGCGTGAAGCAAAGCTTCACCTACAACCAGTTGCGCGATGAGGTGGCACGCCTGGCCGGACTGCTGCGTGAGCTGGGCGTGGGCAAGGGTGACGGCGTGATCATCTACATGCCCATGGTGCCGCAGGCGGCCATGGCCATGCTCGCCTGTGCGCGTATCGGCGCGGTGCACTCGGTGGTGTTCGGTGGCTTTGCCGCCAATGAACTGGCCTTGCGTATCGACGATGCCCGGCCAACGTTACTGCTCACGGCCTCGTGCGGATTGGAGTTCGATCGGGTGATCGAGTACAAGCCGTTGGTCGATCGTGCCTTGCAACTGGCCAGGCACCAGCCCAGGCAGGTGTTGGTGCTGCAACGTCCGCAAGCGCGTGCCGAGCTTCAGGCAGGGCGCGATCTTGACTGGAACCAGGCCCTTGTCGACGCCAAGCCGGTGCCCCCGGTGGAGCTGGAAGCCGGCGACCCGCTTTACATCATGTACACCTCCGGAACCACTGGAAAACCCAAGGGCATCGTGCGCGAGAACGGTGGCAATGCGGTCGCCTTGTGCTACGCCATGCGCCATATCTATGGCATGCAGGCTGGCGATGTGTGGTGGGGCATCTCCGACGTGGGTTGGGTGGTGGGCCATTCGCTGATCGTCTACGGCCCGCTGATGAATGGCTGCACCACGGTGTTCTATGAAGGCAAGCCGATTCGCACGCCGGATGCTTCGGCCTACTGGCGCGTGGTCGAGGCGTACAAGGTCAACGCCTTGTTCTGTGCGCCGACGGCGATGCGTGCGATCCGCAAGGAGGATCCGGACGGAGAACTGATCCGTCGTCATGACCTGAGTTCGCTGCGCCACCTGTTCCTGGCGGGTGAGAAGCTCGACTCCAGTACCCACGAGTGGCTGGAACGGGTCAGCGGAAAACCAGTGCACGATCACTGGTGGCAGACCGAAACCGGCTGGCCGGTGACCGCCCCCTGCGTGGGCCTGGAAGGCAGCGCGGCGCGGCCTGGATCCAGCAACCGAGCGGTACCCGGCTACAACGTCCGCGTGCTGGATGACGAAGGGCGCCTGCTTGGGCCGAATCATCAGGGCTCGATCGTCATCGCATTGCCGCTGCCGCCGGGTTGCAGCCAGACGCTATGGGGTGATCACGAACGTTACCTGCAGGCTTACCTACGGACTTATCCGGGGTATTACCACACCGGTGATGGCGGCTATCTGGACGATGACGGCTTCGTCTACATCATGGGGCGCACCGATGATGTGATCAATGTCTCCGGGCATCGCCTGTCCACTGGCGAGATGGAGGACCTGGTGGCACGACATCCCGCAGTGGCCGAATGCGCGGTGATCGGCGTGCATGACGAGATCAAGGGCCAGGTGCCGTTGGCGCTGGTGGTGCTCAAGGACGGGGAGGGCATTGCCGAGTCGCAGCTGCTGGTCGAGCTGGTCGGCAGTGTGCGTGAAGAGATTGGCGCGCTGGCGTGCTTCAACCGGGTACGCCTGGTCAAGCGCTTGCCCAAGACGCGTTCAGGGAAAATCCTGCGGGCGGTGCTGCGCAAGATCGCCGATGGCCAGGACTATGTGCCGCCGTCGACCCTGGATGACCCAGCGGTGCTGGGGGAGATCGAAGCAGTGCTGGCCGACTTGCCACGGGCTGGTTAGATGCTATCGTGCCGCAGAGCCCTGGCTTCGGTGTCACGATGGCTGGGGCTCTGCGCAGCTCTTTCGCGACGCGGGGCCGCGTCCACATGGACCGGGTGCCGGGTCGGCCTTGGGTGACCGGTGCACTAGCAGCAGCTGGCTTGCACGCGGTAGGGTCAGCGAGCGCAACACAAGAAGCTAGTCGCGATCCGGTCCGATTTGATGCAACTGCCCCAGGCGGCTACGCGTGCGCATCAGGTCGGCGAGCGTGCCACCGAGGCTGTCGGCCAGTGGTCGCTGGCCGATGACCGTCAGTTGCTTGTCCTGGTCATACAGCACATCCACCAGGTTGGCGAAGCGTTGCTGCGCGGCCAATGAACACTCCGACAAATCATCCAGCCGGTCGATGATCCATTCATCGTACTGTTGCGTCAGCACCAGGTAGTCGATGACCGCTGTGGCGTGCTCGCACAAGTCCTCGAACGCGAACATCACTTGTCGGCCTGCTGTGGCTAACGCGCGCAGGGGGCGTTTGTTGACCTCCAGCATGATCGGCTGCAGCGCTGGCACGTTCAGCAGCCGGCGTTGTGCAGCATCGCCAGGCCATACAAAACTGCCGTAGGTGAAACGCTGGTGCTCGCGGTTGGCCGGCAGGCTACGAAAATCGGTATCGCCACTGACTTCCAGCACCTGCATTCGGCTGTTGATCAGGCGGATCACCGGCAGGAAACGTTCATGGTACAGCGGGTTGGGCAGCAGGCCCTCCGGCGCATAGTTGGAGGTTACCAGCAGGAAAATTTCGCGCTCGAACAAGGCGCTGAACAAGCGGGTGAGCAGCATGGCGTCGCCGATGTCGTGCACATGGAACTCGTCGAAGCACAGTACCCGGCAATCGCCCAGGAGCTCGTCCAGCGTCGCGCCCAGGGCGTCATCCAGGGCCCTGTGGCGATGCATGCCTTGGTGCAAGCGGGCGAAGAAATCGTGGAAATGCAGGCGCCGCTTGGCCTGCACCGGCACGGCCTGGAAGAAACCGTCGAGCAGCCAGCTTTTGCCACGGCCCACCGAACCATGCAGGTACAGGCTGCGAGGCTGGCCTTGCGCCAGTCGGGCCAGTTGCTCGGACATGCACTGGATGACCCTGCGTTGCCCCTCGCTGAGCTGGTAGCCACGGGCACTGGCCTTGTCTTCGAACCAGGCAAGCAACTCGCTGTCATTGGACATACCGGCGCGCAGGCGCTGGCCGAGCTGACGCAAAGGGGACGGAATCCAGGCGGGCAAGACGAAGCCTCCTTGGGCTATGGCAGGGCGGGGTGCAGTCTGCGGGAAGCCGTCTATTTTGACTAATAAAGAAACTTGGAGGCAATCATCGTTGCAGGCGATGTATCGGATTGAGCTGAGGGGGATCGCTGAGCGCTCAGGGTTGCGGTGCAGCCCCCATCAATTGCAAGCGAGGTGCCCGGATGAGCGATGACTTTCAGTTGTCCCGCTTCGTGGACGCGCAGGAGCAGGTGTTCCCGCGTGTGCTGAGCGAGCTTGTGGCTGGACACAAGACCAGCCACTGGATGTGGTTCATCTTTCCGCAGCTCGATGGCCTCGGGCACAGCGCCATGGCCGAGCGCTACGCGATTTCCGGTTTGGCCGAAGCGCGGGCGTACCTGAACCATCCGCTGCTGGGCGCCCGCTTGCTGCAATGCATCGATGCGTTGCTGCCCCACACCGATAAGACAGCTCGCCAGATCCTTGGTCGGCCTGACGATCTGAAGCTTCGTTCCTGCCTCACGCTGTTCGCCCAGGTCGACCCGCATGACAGCGTGATCGACCAGGCGCTTTTGCAGTTTTATGCCGGGGAAGCCGATCCAGCTACCCTCGACTTGCTTGTGCGGTAGCTGGCGTTCGAATACCGAAAAACACTAACTCGCTGTTTTACTGCAATTTTTTTTGCACTAGGGGCTTCCCAGGTACGAATAATGTTGTTAAAGTGCCGCGCATTCCAAGACAACAACCCAGTTGTCACTCACTTGGAATTGTCAAAGTAACATCAAGTTAATGATCGTTACTTCCGATACAGGGGCGTCGCCAAGCGGTAAGGCAGCAGGTTTTGATCCTGCCATGCGTTGGTTCGAATCCAGCCGCCCCTGCCATTTTCCCGTAGAACATTCAAAGCTCAGTGCGGAGTCGATCGGCGCTGGGTAAAGTCGTTTCTGCGCATCATGCCTATCCTGGCATGCCGAGCAATTCCTTCAATATCCGCGCCAATTCCTCGGCCTGCACCGGTTTCTGGATCACCAGGCTGCCCGGCAACTCCAGGCCTTGCAGTTCGGCATAGCCGGTCAGGAACACCACCGGCAGGCGCGGGAAGCGCTCACGCACGGCCACGGCCAGCTGGGCACCATTGAATTCAGGCATGGCGAAGTCAGTCAGCAGCAGGTCGATGCCTTCGTCCAGTTGTGCCAGTGCCTGCTCGCCGTTGTGCGCTTGGCGCACCTGATAGCCGTACTGGCGCAACACATCGCCGATCATGTCGCGTACCAGATGGTCATCATCCACCAGCAGCACGGTTCGGTCCCGGCCGCTCTCGCTGACCGATGGTGCGATGCTGGCCACGATCGGCCTTGCCTCGACTTCTTGCTTGACCGCCGGCAGGTAGACCGCGACCTGGGTGCCGCGCCCTGGCTCGGTGTCGATGCGCACGCCACCGCCGGATTGCTTGGCGAAACCGAACACCTGAGCCAGACCCAGACCAGAACCCTTGCCGATGTCCTTGGTGGTGAAGAAGGGTTCGAAGACCTTGGCCAGCACCTCTTCACTCATGCCGCAACCGGTGTCGCGGATACTCAGCATCACGTATTCGCCAGGCTCTGGGTCTTCCGGACGTTGGGGACGTGCCTTGATCCGGGTGTTGCGGGTCGAGAGCGTCAACTGGCCGCCGTCGGTCATGGCATCGCGGGCATTGATCGCCAGGTTGAGGATGATCATCTCGGTCTGGGTCGGGTCGGTCAGCGCCTGCCAGAGGTTGGTGTCCAGGTCCAGGCGCACCGCGACATTGCCGCCCAGGGTGCGGCGCAGCAGTTCCTCCAGCCCGGCCAGTGTCTGGTTGAGGTTCAATGGGACAGGTTCCAGACGTTGACGGCGAGAAAATGCCAGCAACTGCGAAGTCAGCTTGGCGCCACGCTCCCCGGCTTCACGGATGTGGGTCAGGCGAGACCTGGCTTTATCCATGTCGGCCTTGGCCAGGTCGCGCTCGAGGAAGGAGGCGCCGGTGAGAATCACCGTCAGCAGGTTGTTGAAGTCATGGGCGACCCCGGCGGTGAGCTGGCCGACCGCCTCCAGCCGCTGCATCTGCTGCAGTGCGGCCTCGATGCGCTCACGCTCGGTGATCTGTTCGCGCAAGCGGGTGTTGGCTTCTGCCAGACCCAGCGCGGACTCACGTTCGCTGGTGATGTCACGGGCTACCACATACAGCAGGGTGTCTTCAGGCACCACCACCCAGGACAACCAGCGCTGCTGTCCGCCAGCATGCTGGATGCGGCTGACGAAGCGGGCACTGGTGCGACCATGGGCCAGGGCCGCCAGCTCGGTGAGCAGGGTTTCCTGGTCGGCCTCGGGAAGCAGATGCAACAGCGAAACCTGGCTCAGACGCTCGCGGGAAAACCCCAGGCTGGCCTCCCATGCTGGGTTCAGCGCGACGGGGGTGAGGTCCTTGTTGAGCACTGCCAACAGGTCCTGGGACAGCTCCCAGGCGCGGTCGCGCTCGCGAGTGCGGCGTTCC
This sequence comes from Pseudomonas sp. NyZ480, assembly GCF_029537255.1. Classification (NCBI taxonomy): domain Bacteria; kingdom Pseudomonadati; phylum Pseudomonadota; class Gammaproteobacteria; order Pseudomonadales; family Pseudomonadaceae; genus Pseudomonas; species Pseudomonas sp. NyZ480. Next base: position 1,894,078 of record NZ_CP120626.1, read on the forward strand.
ACCCGCTCGCCGAGCATCTCATTGAGTTGCTTGAGCGCCTGGGTGGCCATGCGCTGGGTGTGGATGTCCTGCAGCACACCAGAAAAGCGTACACACCGGCCATCGACCCATTGGCTCTGGCCGCTACTAAGCAACCAGCGGGGCTCCATGCCGTTGCGCAGGGCGATTCGGAATTCGACCCTGTAATGCCCGTCGCTGTCCGTGCAAAGGGCCTGGTTGACGGCGTCCCGGACCATTTGCAGGTCGTCGGGGTAGATGCCGGCGTAGAACACCTCAAGGTTCATCTCGGTGTCGGTGGGCAGACCGAACAGGGTCTTGCAACGGTCATCCCACAGCAGCACGTCTTCCTGGGGTCGATAATCCCAAGTGCCCATGCCTGCCGCGTTGATGGCGATGCGGGCCCGTGCCTCGACATCGGCCAGCGCTTCTTCGGCGCGACGCCGACGCTGGCGCTCCTGCACTTCGGTCATGGCCCGGCGAACCGCCTTGGGCAGCAGTGGCAGGTTCTTCTTCAGCACGTAGTCGGTGGCACCCAGGCGGATCATTTCCACCGCATGCTCTTCACCGTAGATGCCAGACAAGAAAATGAACGGCACATCCGGCGCCAGGCGCTGGGCGATGGCCAGCACTTCGGTGCCCGATGAGCCGGGTAGCACGCAATCGCAGAGAATCAGGTCGTAGTCGTTTTCGCGCAGGGCATGTTCAGCCTCGGTATGGTTGAAGACCAATTGCGATTGCACCTGTAGCCCACTGCGTTCAAGGCGCACCAAGGTCAGCTCGGCATCCATCGAGCTGTCTTCGACCATCAGCAGTTTCAGCGGAGTCGGCAGCATGGTTGCGCTCGCCTCAATTGTTGCCACGGCGGTTCAGTCTCAGTGATCCGGGAGGTGGCTCGTTGAGCACGGCCCAGAACACGCCAAGGTCGGAGATCGCGGCAACGAACTCCTTGAACTCCACCGGTTTTACCACGTAGGCGTTGACTCCGAGTTCGTAGGCACGCAACAGGTCGGGCTCTTCCCGCGAGGAGGTCAGCATCACCGTGGGAATGCTGCGCAGCTCCGCGGTGGCGCGAACTTCCTTGAGCACTTCCAGGCCGTCGACCTTCGGCAGCTTCAGGTCCAGCAACAAGACGGCCGGGTTGCCATCGTCGCGCCCGGCATAGGCATTACGGCGCAGCAGGTAGTCAAGGGCATCGGCGCCATCGCGCAGGACAATGACTTCGTTGGCCAACTGGCTGCGCTCGAGGGCCAGAAGTGTCAGCTCCAGGTCACGGGGGTTGTCTTCGACCAGCAGGATAGGCTTGAGCATGGTTTCAGGTGCCTCAATAAATCGAGGGGTCACGTGGAAGGGTGAAATGGAATGCAGCGCCGTGGTCGATCTGGCCTTCGGCCCACACCCGGCCATCGTGGCGCTCGATGATGCGTCGCACACTCGCCAGGCCGATGCCGGTACCTTCGAAGTCTTCCATGCGGTGCAGGCGCTGGAACACGCCGAACAGTTTGTTGGCATAGGCCATATCGAATCCTACGCCATTATCACGAATGCAGATCTCGATTTCTGTCGGGTGTTGCACAGCACTGATCTGGATTCGGGCCGGCGCTCGCCCGCGGGTATACTTGATGGCGTTGGCGATCAGGTTCTGCAAGGCCATGTTGATGAAGGCGGGGTCGGCGTGCACCTTTGGCAAATCGGCGATGTCCCAGACGATTTCCCGGTCTTTGTAGTCCGGCGCGAGATCGCTACGAATGGCGGTGATCAGGGCGTTGAGGTCAACGTCCGACAGGCGCAAGGCAGAGCGGCCCATCTGCGAGAAGTTCAGCAAGTTGTCCACCAGGCTGCCAGCGAACTGCGCTGCCTCGCCGATGTGCTGCAAGAACCGCCTGCCACGTGGGCTGAGGACTTCACCTTCGATTTCCCCAAGCAGTTCGCTGTACCCGGCAATGTGGCGCAGCGGCGCCCTCAGATCGTGGGACACACTATAGGAAAAGGCCTCCAGTTCCTTGTTGGAGCGACGCAGTTCGTTCGCCAGTTGTGCCAGCTCTTCAGCCTTGCGCAGGACGATGCCCAGCACCGCGGTGCGCAGCTCGACGACGCCTTCGATGAGCAGTGGGTCCCACGGTTCGCTGTAGCCACGCACCTCTTCCTGCCAGCGTTCGAAGCTGTGCCGCGGGTCGAGATTGCCCTGCGGGCCGATATGTTTTTCAGGGCGCCCGGCCCATTGCACGGTGCGAACCTGCTCGGTCCGGAACCACAGCAGGTAATGCGAATGGATCTGCGAAATCGCCACGGCCAGCACACCTGCGACGTGACGGGTGAGCTCGGGAAGTTCGTCGATGTCGCGGCCCACGTTGTCGCTATGGAATACCACTTCGTCATCCCGGGACAGCCAGTGCACCAGTGCAGTCACCTGCGCGACTGGTGGTGTCTGGCCGATGAGCTCGCAGCGTTCGGCGGAGATGACCGCAGCCCCGGTTGCACCGGCAAAGTCCAGCAGTACCTGCGGCAGTTGGTGCAGGCCCTCGCTGACACTGTCATGGTCGGCCATCGACGAAATCATCTGCACGATATGCTGGCGCAGGTCGAGCAGCATGCGGGTACGGGCATGGGATTCGCGTGACTCGATCTGCAGCGACAGCACGCTGGCCAGCAGTTCGCAGGCGGTGCGGGTGCGCAAATCCACGGGACGCGGCTGCGCATGGTGGCACGAAATCAGGCCCCACAGCTGATCATCGACCACGATCGACAGCGACATCGACGCCAGGGTGCCCATGTTGCGCATGTACTGCAGGTGCACCGGCGAAACGCTACGCAGGGTGGCGAAACTCATGTCCAACGCCTTGCCCGTGCGCGGGTTGGCGGCGGGAACCAGGTTTGCCGGCTGATAATGGGCGTCCTCGATCACCCGAATCCGGTTGACCCGGTACAACTCGCGGGCCTGGCGCGGAATGTCCGAGGCCGGGAAGCATAGGCCCAGGTAACTCGGATAACCGTCATCCGCCACTTCGGCCAGTACCTCGCCATTACCCTCGCCATCGAAGCGGTAGGCCTTGACCCGACCGAAGCCGGTGATGCGCTTGATCTGCTCCACCGACTGTTGCAGCAATGCCTGGAGGCTGCCGGCTTTGTGCAGGCTACCCACGAAACCCCGAACCAGCGGATAGTAGTCACCATGGGCTTCGAGGCCCTGCGGCGTGCGCAAAGGCTCGAACTCGGTAATCAGCACCTGGTCGTGACGATGGACCAACAAGCGCAGGACGTCGCCGTAGGGTGAACCAGGGCGCAGGCGCACATCGCCTATGTGAAACGGGAACACTTCCTGCGCAGGCAGCCGCGCAAGGTGCCCGCGCAGGTCGAAGGATCCGCTCATCAGGTCGGCGAACAGGCTGCCCAGCAGCTCCCTGGCCGGCACGCCCAACCAGCGTTCGGTATTGTCGCTGGCCTGAAGGACGCGCAGATCATGCTCGTCCAGCACCAGCAAAAACCCATGGGGCTGAATGCTGCCTGGGACCTGGATCGGCTCCTGGGCGCACCGCTCGAGGGCTTCGGCAAGCGCTTTGTCTAAAGTCATCGATGAAAACTCCTGTCCTTCTGCGCCCATGCATCGTGCATGCGTCTGATACAGGCTGTTGAATGGTGGTTAACGTAACAGAATGTAGGCCGCTTTACCGGCCCAATAGCTATTTGAGGCATGGGAAGCGTCGCGGGTTCGGTGTATGGGTAAATTTTCTTACTCATTTGGCACCACGTCGCGCGTCAGAGTTAATACAAAAGAGTGGCTCCAGGCCATCACGGGAACTGCATTCCGCTGCTACGCTGAAATCCAGCACATAAATACAAGGATAAAAGAGTGACGGAACGCCTTCTGGCCGCGCTGTTGGGCCTGCTGTTGAGCGGCAATGCCGTGGCGACTGACTTCCTTGTGGAAGTGCGGGTTCAGGTAGAGCGCGGTTGCATGCTGGTCAACCAGCAACGCGACGCCGGCGCGCAGGCCTTGGGACGAATCGATCTGGGGGCCGCCGCACGCCTGGACGGCCCAGGCACACCGTTGAGCGGCGTGCTGATCAGCCGGCGCCCCCCGCGCCTGGAATGCAATCCTGATACGCCGTATCAGGTGCGGGTCGATGGTGGCCAGCATGGCGGAGTCGGCGAGCTACGCTACCTGGCGAGCAACGACGGCAAGTCCCGTCCGATTCCTTATCGTCTATACCGGGATGCCGCTTGGCGCGAGCCGGTAGCGGCGGGTGTGCCGCACTCGGCACGGGTGCCTGACAGCGGCTCGGTGGCGCTTCCGCTCTACGCCCGTATCGACAGCCTGGCCTGGGTCCCGCGAGCGGGGCTTTACGCTGACATGCTCAAAGTCACAGTGACTTGGTAGGAAGCCCCATGACCAGGGACGCGACGCCATGAACCGAACCTCGATCTTGTTGCTTAGCCTTGGTCCACTGCTGTTGCCCAGTGGCATAGCCCATGGCACCACCACCGGGTTCATCCAGGCGCGCCTGGTCATCAGCACGGCCTGTCAGATCAGCAACGGTACCGATCAGCCCGCTACCCTGGCCAATCCGGGGGTGATGGATTTCGGCGCGCGCGGGCCGAGCTGGGACCAGCCGTTACGCGGGCGGGTGGACGAAGTGGGCGGTGAGGGCAGCCTGAGGATCAGCTGCACGCCTGAAGTCAGGGCATTCAACGTGCGAATCAATGGTGGCCTCAACGGTAGCGATGGTGTGCGTCGGCTCAGCAACGGCCGCGAAACCATCCCTTACCAACTGGCCTTGGACCCGGGTGGCAATAGCCACTACGGCATTGGCCAGGCACGCGCGTTCACCATCAGCAGCGCCCAGCAGATCCCGATTCCCATCTACGGCGTGGTGGTAGCGCAATCGCGCGCGCTGCCGGCCGGGCTGTATCGCGACACCCTGAGAGTGACTCTGGACTGGTAATCACGCAAGGAGACTCCGATGCGCACGACAATCACCCGTTGTATCCTCGCCGGCCTCGGATTGGCGCTGGCGTACCAGGCTCAGGCCGCCACGGTGACTGGCACCATCAGTGCGACGCTCACGCTGACTGCCGCGTGCCAGGTCAACGGCACTTCAGGCGACTCGGGGTTGAACTTCGGCTCCCTCAACTTCGGCAGCCAGGAAGCCCTGTTCACCAGCGCCAACGCGCAGGTGCTCGGTGGCGCCTCCGCGATGAGCATCCTCTGTTCGGCAGGCACCGTGCCGGTGATCAAGGTGCGCACGGGCACTCATGATGGCCAGTCCAGTGGTGGGACGCGAGCCTTGTCCGATGGCAATGGCAATTTCGTGCCTTACGACTTCTATACCGATGCCGGGCGCACCACGCTGCTGCCCATCGACGGCACCATAACCTTACCGACCAGCACAGGCGTGGCCCAGTCCGTCAACCTGTACGGTCAGGCACGGGGCAAGGCTGGCCTGCCGGCGGGGGTATATACCGACACCGTGGCGGTCGAGCTGTCGTTCTGAGTCATGCGTCCATGGACGAACATCTGCCTCGCGGGGGCGGGGGCGCTGCTGGCCGCGCCTTTGGATGCGGCGACCAGCAGCACATTCCAGGTTTCCGCACAAATCGTTGCTGGCTGCCTGGTGATCGGCGGCGCGACCAACTATGGCCTGCTGGATTTCGGTACCCAGTCGGCGTTGTCGACCAGCACCCTGAACACGTCCCTGGGCGGCACCACGGTGACGTTCCAGTGCACCCCGGGGGTGACCCTGAGCATGAGCCTGGACGGCGGCCAGAACTCCGCCAGTGGTACACGCAACCTCAAGCGCAGCGGTGGAAGCCAATTATTGGCGTATCAACTCTACAGCGATGCCGCCTACAGCCAGGTGCTGGGGATTGGGGCGAGCCTAAACGTCAGCTACGCCGACCCCACCGCGATCAAGTTACCGGTCTATGGCCGGACGCTGTTGAGCGGCACCTTGCCAGCCGGCACCTACACCGACGTGGTGCAGGTGACGGTGACCTGGTGATGCAGCCGGCAACCATGACAAGCAATCAAGGAGAGCAGTATGGCGTCAGGCGCGAAGTGTGCGCGAGGATTGATCGGGGGGTTGCTGCTGGTCTGTTTGCCGGCTGGGGCGGCCACCTCGGTGCTGATCTGGCCGATCGACCCGGTGCTGGAGGCGGGCCAGAAAGCCGGTGCGCTGTGGTTGGAAAACCGCGGGACGGCGCCGGCAAGCCTGCAGGTTCGAGTATTCGCCTGGCGCCAAGGCGATTACCAGGAGCAGTTCCAGGCCCAGCGCGACATCATCGGCAGCCCGCCCGTGGCCACCATCGCGCCGGGGCAGAAGCAACTCGTACGACTGACCCGCACCGGCAGTTCACCTGCCGGCCAGGAGCAGGCATACCGCATCATCATCGATGAAATCCCTTCGCCGCTGCCCACCGACAATGCCAGCCAAGGCACCACCGCGGCCATTCGCCTGCAGATGCGCTATTCGGTGCCGTTGTTCGTCTACGGCGAGGGTTTGTGGGGCAAGCCAGATCCCGAGGGCAAGCGCAGCGTCGACAGTGTCGGCAAGCCGCAACTGAGTTGGCGTGCGGTCACGATACAGGGCAAGCCCTATGTGGAGTTGCGCAACACTGGCCCTGTCCACGCACGCCTGACGGATGTGGTGGTACAGCAGGGCAGTCAGGCCAAGCCGCTGGCCGAAGGCTTGCTGGGCTATGTGTTGCCGGGTGCCAGCATGCGTTGGCCGGCACCACTGGCGCCGAACGCTGGCAGTGTGCTCAAAGGGCGGATCAATGGCCAGGAAGTGGCCGAGGCTATCCGTCAGGGCCAATGAATCTTCAGCTGATTGCTAGGCAGTGGCCAAGGGGGCCCCGGCAATGGTTGGAAACCGTGCGTGAAATGGCTGTCACTGATGGCGCGTCCATGGTGCCTGGGGGCTGCTGTGTTAAGCCCCAACCTCGGCGTGGCCGACGACCTGCCGCCGCCTCCCACGGAGATGGCTGCCGTCGCCGACGCCACGTTGTACCTCGATGTATGGGTGAACCAAGTGCCCAGGGTTGAACTGGTACCGGTCCAGCAGCGCAACGGACGTCTCTATCTGGAAAGCGACGTGCTTCGCAGTGCGGGTATCGACTTGCCGGGCAACCCCCAAGGGGAAGTGGAGCTGGATGCCGTGCAGAGCCTTCACGTCGATTACGACAGTCAGAACCAGCGCCTTATGCTGCAAGTGCCCCCCGCATGGCTGCCAGACCAGCAGGTCGGCGATCGCAACCTGTATCCACCCAGCGACGCCCGCAGCAGCTTCGGCGCATTGTTCAACTACGACCTCTACCTTAATGATACCGATGAGGGTGGTACCTACCTCGCTGCCTGGAATGAACTGCGCTTGTTCGATAGTTGGGGCTCGTTTGCCACCACCGGCCAGTGGCGTCAGTCGTTCCAGCGCATGCCAGGCGATGACAGCCGTCAGGGTTTCCTGCGCTATGACACCCTATGGCGCTACACCGACGAACAGCGCCTGCTGACCTACGATGCCGGTGACCTGGTCACCGGTGCTTTGCCCTGGACCGGATCGGTGCGCGTCGGCGGTGTGCAGGTGTCGCGCGACTTCGGCGCCCGGCCGGACCTGGTCACCTACCCACTGCCGGCATTTGCCGGTGAAGCAGCAGTGCCGACGTCGCTGGACCTCTTCATCAACGGCTACAAGAGCAGCACCACCGAGCTGCAACCGGGCCCCTACACCTTGACTAACGTGCCTTTCATCAACGGTGCGGGTGAGGCCGTGGTAGTCACCACCGACGCACTCGGCCGTCAGGTTTCCACCACCTTGCCGTTCTATGTCACCAGCACCTTGTTGCAGAAAGGCCTGTCGGATTTTTCGGTGGCGGCTGGCAGCTTGCGCCGTGACTATGGCGTGCGCGACTTCAGCTATGGCCCAGGCGTCGCCTCAGCCAGCCTGCGCCATGGCGTTTCCGACAGCTTCACCCTGGAAAGCCATGTCGAGATCGCCGAATCGCTGTTGCTCGGTGGCTTGGGCGGGAACATGCGGCTGGGTAACTTCGGCGTGCTCAATGCGGCCCTGGCCCAAAGCCAGTTCGAGGGGGAAAAAGGCCATCAGGTCGCGTTCGGCTATCAATTCAACAGCCAGCGGCTGGGCTTCAATTATCAGCGCTTGCAGCGTCACGGCGGCTATGCTGATCTGTCACGGGTCGATACCCCGGACATGCAGTTGAGTCAGCGCAGCGAGCAGGTCACCGCGAGTCTGAACCTGAATCGGTACGGTAGCCTCGGTGCCGGCTATTTCGATGTGCGCGCCGGCGATGGCACACGGACCCGCCTGCTCAACCTGAGTTGGAGCAAGCCGCTTTGGGGCAACAGCAGCCTGTATCTGTCGGCGAATCGCGAGATAGGCGACAGCCAGTGGGCAGTGCAGGCCCAGCTGGTGATCCCGTTCGACCTGCACGGAACCCTGGCCCTGAGTACCGAGCGCAGTCAGCAGGGCGAAGACCTGCAACGCGTGAACTATAGCCGCGCCGTGCCATTGGGCGGTGGAGTTGGCTACAACCTGGGGTACGCCACGGGCGGTGACCGCGACGCCTACCGCCAAGCCGATGTGACCTGGCGCCTGCAGTCGGTGCAGTTGCAGGTCGGGGCCTACGGCAGCAGTGGCGCGATGACCCGCTGGGCAGATGCCACCGGTTCCCTGGTGTGGATGGACGCCGGCCTGTTCGCCGCCAACCGCATCGACGATGCCTTCGTAGTGGTCAGCACCGGCGGTTATGCCGATATCCCCGTGCGCTACGAAAACCAGGAGGTGGGCCGTACCGACCGGAACGGCCACCTGCTGGTGCCCTATGGCAGCGGCTACTACCGCGGCAAGTACGAGATCGACCCCATGAACCTGCCGCCGGACATCCTGGCGGCAGAGGTGGAGCAGCGAGTAGCGGTGCGGCGAGGCAGCGGCTATTTGCTGGAATTTCAGCTCAAGCGGGTGATGGCGGCGAGCATCGAACTGGTCGATGTTGGCCAGCAGGCACTCAAGCTGGGCAGCCGTGTGACCCACCAGCAAAGCGGTGGACAGGCGGTGGTCGGCTGGGATGGCCTGGTGTACCTGGAGAATCTGTCGCCGCACAACCGCCTGCGCGTCGACCTGGAAGGGGGCGGGCAATGTCAGGTCGAATTCGATCTGCCTGAAGGGGAGGGCTCGATTCCACTGATCGGCCCACTGGTGTGCCGATGAAGGTGAGACTTGGCGGCTTGCTGTCGTGCGCACTGGTGTCGACCGGGCCTGCCTGGGCGGGATGCACATTGGTATCGACCGCGCCCGCTGCTTTCGGCACGGTCAACTCGACCCTGGTACGCACCGTCGTGCAGAGTGCCTCCACAACCAATGCCGGGCTTCAATGCACGGGCTCTTTGTTGGCGCTGCTGTCGACCACTGACCATTTCTATCTCACGATCACATCGTCGACGACCGGTCTGGTTGGGCCGACGGGGGATGTCATCCCCTATACGATCTATGGCGATAACACTACGTCCTATCCCATCAGCCGCGGCACACCAGCGTTCGACTTCGCACCCAAGGGCATCCTCGAAGCACTCGGGCTGCTTGGCAGCACTGCGCCCAAAACCGTGCCGCTGTACTTCAGGACCCAGATCGGCAGCAATGTGGCGGCAGGCTTGTACCAGGAAACCCTGACCCTTTCCTGGAACTGGGATTATTGCGTGGGGGTCGCCGTCGGCGGCCTGTGCCTGGCGGGGCGAGATTCCGGTAGTGGCAGCAGGTCGCTCAATGTGAGCCTGACCGTGAGCAACGACTGCCAGATCACCACACCCAACATCAGTTTCGCCAGCGCGCCGGTGGTGAGTGGGTTTGGCACGGTTAGCCAGAGCGTGAGCTTGTCCTGTACCAAGGGCAGCAGCTACACGGTAGGGTTGGACGACGGGCAGAACGTATCGGGCGGACGGCGCCGGATGAAATCCAGCGCCAACAATTACCTGGCGTACGACATCTTCAAAAGTGCCGGTGCGGTGCGCTGGGGGGCGTTGAGCAGCGCCCGGCGTTCGAGCAGCGATGCCGACATAAACCCGGGCAATGGGACTGGTACCGGGAGCCAGGTCTTCAACTACAACGCTAAGGTATACACCGACCAGGCCACACCGCCGGCGGCGACTTACATCGATAATGTGGTGCTGGACGTGCAGTTCTGACACCGCTGTTGCGGCCCCCACAGCCTCGTGGGAGCCGGCTGGCCGGCGAGGACGCCGACAACCTCAACGCAAATCATCGACCATCTTCGACAATGTCTCCAACACTGCCCCGGCCAACGCTTTCGACCGCGCCCCCGACCATCCGGTCTCAGGGTTGGGCGCATCGTCATGATCCTTGAACGGCATCTCCAGGGTCAGCGACAGGCAGTCATGGGCCATGCCCACCGCATTGCACGCCAGGGTCGTATTGGCCTGCCCCGGTTCGTCACGGGTATAGCCATATTCGGTCTGAAAGTCTGGCGTCACCCTGCACAGCGTGCTGCGGAACTGCGCCTCCAGCTTCGCCAGCCGCGGCGTGTACCCTGGGTTGCCTTCACAGGCGGCGGTGAACACATGCGGAATTTCCTCATCGCCATGCACGTCGATGAACGCATCCACGCCGTACTGTTTCATCTGCGCCTGGGCGAAGAACACTTCTGGGCTGAGCTCGACGCTGGCGTCCTGCCAGGCCCGGTTGAGGTCCTTGCCCTTGAAGTTGGTGCGCAGGTGGCCGAGGACGGCGCCGTCGGGGTTCATGTTCGGGATCAGGTACAGGTCTGCCTTGGCCAGCAGTTGCTGCACCACCGCGTCGTTGGCTTGCAGGCGGTCGATCACACCCTCCATGAACCACTCGGCCATGTGCTCGCCCGGATGCTGCTGGGCGATCAGCCACAACTTGCGTTTGTTTGCAGCGCCATCGCCTGCGCGCAGCAACGGAATATCGCGGCCCTGCACGCTGCGGCCGCTAGCCAGCAGCTCGACTCCCGGAATCTGCCGGGCGCGTTCGATCAGCTGGTTGTGACGGGCGCGGGGGTAGGGCTCGAAATAAGCGAACCAGATCTGCTCCTGTTCGGCCTTCACTTCGAATGACAGGGCCTTGCCATCGAACTGGCTGGGGACCCGGAACCAGGATTGCTGGTCGTAGGACGCCACCGCGTTGTAGCCACTCCAGGCGTTCTTGTAGGAAGACTGCGAAGCGTTGTCCAGGCTGAAGCGATGGACCTGGCCGGGCGTGAGACCGCTGACCTTGAAGTGGAACCACTGGAAATGGCCGCTGTGCGTGTCCGGGCGGATGGCCAGGTGCACCCGGCTCGGGTTGCTGGCATCCAGTACCTGGATGTTGCCGGAATCGAAATCGCAGTCGATTTTCAGGGGGGACAGCGTTGCGGTCATTGTCAGGCTCCTGGGATTTTCGTGGGGGTACTGTACACCGCCTTGGGGCTCGGCGTGCACCAGCGTTTAGGTTGAGTTCCTAGGTCTTCTGGCCCAGCAGGTTGCCCACCGGGTCGTACTGATAGGCCAGGTGACCACGGCGGGTGTCGTGGATGTCGGTCAGCTGGCCGACGGCATCGTATTGATACTGGCGCTTGAGCAACGTGGACTTGCCGTCGTGGCTACCCAGCCATTGCGCCTGCAGGCGACCCGCCGGGTCCCACGCCTGGGTCTGCATCAGCTGGTTGCCCTGATGCTGGACCACCTCACGGTGCAGAGCATCGCGCTCGTAGGCCAGCAGCTCATGCTGGTCAAGGGGCATGCCCAGCACATGACCGCTGCCGTAGGTGAGCGTGCTGACCTTATGGCCATCGGGGCGAAGGCTCACCGTGCTCAGGTTTCTACGACCATCCAGCTGGTCCTACCGATATCTACATTGTCCTAATTCCAGCTAATGCTTTCTCCAAAACGCTCAAGTTGCTAGAGATTGTCAAGTCTGGTTTTTCACTAGACCATATACCCTCATAATTTTTGACCTTTCAACCAGCCTACTTACCTTTCCTGCAAGCTCACTCTCATAACCACACCCCTAACAAACGCGCCTTTACATTCAGTTAAGCGACCATTCAGAATACAATCTAACAGACAAATAGAAAATTCCTTACTGTCTACTTGCTCCGCCCAGCCAGAAGCAATTTCACATACCCCACCAACAGATCAATCCAGCAAGCAGGTGACTCATTGAACGATACATTCTCTTCAAGCGCCGCCCTCCAATTACCGAGGTAGATGAAAGTGATATTGGCGCAATGGCGAGCCTCGCAACCCACTAATTCCTATTAAAGGTAAGAAGCTAGTAGTTTGAAACCTTTAAGATACTCGCGAGCCATCTCAAGCTCAGCGTCTTCTAACGCCCACACGGAGAAACCTTTCTGGACTGAGCATTCGCCATACCGCTCCATCGCTTGGGTGAGAGCCTGCCGTTTATCGTGCGGCAAGGCCTCAATCTTCCGGCTTGAGTACATATTCAGTTGGTAAATATCTCGAATATATGAGCCCGTGTCATTGGACCATTGTTTTTTCATCCAAGCCCCAGCCTCAGATCGTCGCCCCCACATAAGTGGATGAATTTCATCAGGCATATAGATACCTCTCGCATACCCGGTACCATATGCGTGAGTCTCGACATATGCATAGGCGTAGTCATATGCTTCAACAACATGACCCATCATCAAAAATGAGTCAAGGAGGTCACTTAATCGAATTTTTTCTTTATTAGCAGAGAGCATTAAGCCCGTACCGTTAGAAAAAACCACGGAAAAATCAGAGTTCAGCACCTCACTAACCTCACCTTTTCTCCACTTGCGCTCAGAATATAACTCTATTGCTTCTAACTTCCCCAAGCTCAAGTCTTGTAAATGTTTTTTTTCATTAAACTTCACAACCTTACCGCCACTGCCGCCAGATCGCTCAACGTCACCACGCTCAGAAATCCATCGTTTTACATCAGGGTAAACTGACAGCAGATTTGTTTTGACATCTGAAACAGAATGAGCCACCAAAAAACAGTAATAATCCATACTCAATTCTTCCTTAACGTTTTTCCAGTAGCAGTATAGTCCCCTGCACGAGCCCTGAGGCCTTGTAGAGTTATTCTTCCCTTCGCCTCAAGCCTAGTCAGTTGGTCAGTCGGAGATGGTACTTCAACAATATCCACACTACCATCTTTACGAAGCCCGGTTACATCTGGACGAGTAATAGGATCAGTTGGTACACCTGTTACGGTCTTGACTGCTACGTTAACACCAACTTTCTCATAATCACCACTATTAGCCATCTGCAGAGCAATATCTTCGGACAGTTGCGCATGACCATCACCACCAGTCTTCTGCCCAGTACCGATAATTGGACAGCCATTAACGAGTCTTACTGGCTGCTTTTTCGCTAATCCAAGAGGATCAATCCACTCCACAGGGTTCGTCATGGAACCATTGCAGCTTGCTGTCGGCATTGATGGCCTGGATCAGCTTGCCGTTGCCGTCGTAGGCAAAGGTTTCTTCCTGGCGCTGGTCGCCCTGGCGGGCGACTCGGGAAACGATCCTTCCCACGGCGTCGAAGGACACCTGGGTAAGACGCTGACCGACCTGGGTGCTGGCCAGTCGACCGCTGTCCGGGTCGTACTGGTAGCGGGTGACCAAACCATCGAAGCCCTTTTCTTCCAGCAGGCGGCCGACCGGGTCGTACAGGAACGTGGCCTTGCTGTCGTTCTCGTTCTCCAGCCCGATCAGGCGGCCCAGCTTGTCCCAGCGGTAGCGCAAGGTGTGCTCGTTGGCGTCGACCCGTTCGACCAGTTTGCCGGCCGCGTCGTAGGACCAGGTGGTGCAGCGGTCCAGCGCGTCGACGTGGGCCAACAGGCGGCCTTCGGCATCGCGTTCGAAACGCTCTTCGGTGTTGTCGGGGTGGGTGACTTTCGCCAGCTGACCGGCCTTGTACGTGTAGGTGGTCTTGTTGCCCGCCGCATCGGTGAACAGCACCAGACGACCGACGTCGTCGTACTCCCATTGACTGGTCTTGCCCGAGCAGTCGGTGTACTCGATCAGCTGGTCCGCCGCGTTGTACGCCAGCTTCTTCTCGTTGCCGTTGGCATCCTTGATCGCCTTCACCAGGCCCGAAGGCGTGTAGGTGAATTCGGTCTTGTTGCCCAGCGGGTCGGTGGTTTCGACCAGGTTGCCTTTCCGGTCGTAATCACGCAGCCACAGGCCGCCTTCTGCGTCGCGGATCTTGATCGGGTGACGACGGTCGTCGTAGGCAAAGTGCGTCTTGCTGTGGTCGGCACGGATATGGCGAATGACGCTGCCTTGATCGTCGTAGTCGTAGCGGTCTTCGCTGCCATCGGCGTGCACGTGGCGCAGGAGCTTCTTGCGCTCATCGCGGAACAGCCACTCGGAGCGTTCGTCCGGGTAGCGGATGTGATACAGATGGCCCTGGATATCGTAGTAGTACCAGGTACTTTTGGCCTAAAGTCCTGCGGAAACGAGAAAGATCAATGTACTCCCGAACACTCTTAAAATCACCACCCAAAAAAGCACATTGCTTTTTCGTGCAAATGCATAGTGATAGACTTCAAGAAGTCCGCTAAATATATTGTAGCCTATCTTTTTTTGCGTAATTCCTCACATATAGATCTGTCGAAAACAGAATTGCGCTATACATTCTGACGTGATGTTATGACCAAAACCCTTGCCAAGGATCCCTCGGTAGCGCAGCCCCTTCACGCATTAAATTCATATAAAGGGGCGCATTGACTCCAGCGACACCAGAATGGGAGACCTTATAATCCGACATCACCAAAGCCCGATTAAATAAACATCAAGTCGTTTGAACTATAAATCTACCTTGCACTTCGCCATCTAGCCTCCCGAGTAGCAGTGTCCCTATACCACCTACAAGAATTCCCTTATGTGAAGGAACCGCTTTATTCAAGCGGGAGCTATTAATCTGTAGGACATAGCTCATTCCTGGCGTAAATTCTTCATCCTGGAGCCAGCATGGAGTCCCACCAATCTTTGCGATCCCATTTTCATTACTGTCTTCGCCTTGATTTTTGACAACAGAAATCAATCTTGGCGGTAAAAAATCCGTACCATAGCCATAAATTGGCTGCGCGCCCGGAGAATAAATCAACACATCTCCTCCTTCCTCCATGACCTCATCAATATAGTCATCACTCATTTTAGAGTAGGGTACAAATACAGAGGCCAACTTAGCACCATCCAGCTTGACATCACTGTATTCAGCCAAAAAGGAAAGCGGAAAACACGCTAAGTGGAGCTTAGGGTTGCCTTGACGGTCTAAAGGCCAGCTTATGGAGCCTGGTAGGTGCGCCCCACCGCCTAGATAAGGTTTACGCAGATCAAATTCGCCCTCTTCAAAAGTCAATTCATTAAACATCCCACACCTCCAAATCAAATCGTACAAGGACAGTTCGACAAGAACTGCTCCGCTTCCTGCCTTAACTGCCGGGCTCGAGAGGCCGGCAGGCCTGATGTTCGCAACGCTCCCTGCCAAATATCCATCTGACGCCTACTAGGACGTCCGTTTGTATCATATTGAAACTCATCCCGGCCAAGCCCTAAGTGCTCAGCAGCAAGCTTGTTCTCATTTCTGTGAACTTGCTGATGCATGGTTTTTGGTATGGCAATTGAAGGATTCGCTTTATTTCTAACCCCCTCAGGCGTCAGACGCATTTGCTCCAGCAACTCATTCCTCACAAACTCATGGGCATCCAACTTGTCTCCTCTATTGGGTTTGCTGGTTAAACTCCCGTAAGTTCCAAGCTGGCAATCTCTTGCAAGCCCGAGCATGTCGCGCCAACCGATGGGGTTCGGTGCGTACTCAAAAAGATTCAACCCTCCACCGTAGCTGATCGGGTCCTGGCTCACAAACCGCCCAACCCTCGGATCATAGTACCGATACCGGTTGTAATGCAGCCCGGTCTCATGATCGTGGTACTGCCCCTGGAAGCGAATCGGGTTGCTCATCCCAACCTGCTTGGCCCAGTCCGAGCGCACCTCGCTCACTTCCCCCCACGCCTTGTACTGCCCCGCCCACGCCACCTCTGCGTGGTGGTCGGTCAGCTCCATCGGCGTGCCCAGGTGATCGCACTGGTACCAGGCAATCGCATCGATCGGCTGCGGTTTCACTTCGTGCTGCCACAGCGGGTCCTGGTCGATGTCGTATTCGCGTCCACGCCAGTCCGGCTGCCATAACAGGCGAATCGGTGCCTTGCGCAGCGCCTGCGCAACGGGCACGAAGCTGTCCGGTTCGTACAGGTAGTGCACGGTCCGCCCGGTTTCGCCTTCGTCCTGCGGCGGCGAGCTTTCCCAGGCGAGGTTGTCGCCATCCCAGCCGTACAGCGTGTAACCGCAACCCAGTTCGCGCTGGCGCTTGGCGCGTTGCATCTGGTTCCAGCCGCTGCCCGCACGGGGATCGTCGTAGTGATGCGCGGTCGAGTGTTTGTGCAGGCGACGGCCCAGGGCGTCGTAGCTGTACGCGACGCTGAGCTTGCCATCGTCGAAGCGGACCAGACGGTCGAACAGGTCCCAGGTCAGGCGGGCCTTGTCGCCGTTATGCAGGCGGTGGATGAGGTTGCCGCGTTCGTCGTACTGGTAATGCGTGCCGGCGTACTCGCGCAGCAGGTTGTCCATCAGCTTGTTGCGACGCGGGTCGCTTTCCAGCGGGTGGTTGAGTTCCTGGGTCTTCTGGTCCAGCAGGTTGCCGGCCGGGTCGAAGGCGAAGGTCTCGACACCCAGGCGACTGGTGGCTTGCAGCAGACGGCCCACTGGGTCGTACTGATAAGCCAGGTGACCACGGCGGGTGTCGTGGATGTTGGTCAGCTGGCCGATGGCATCGTATTGATACTGGCGCTTGAGCAACGTGGACTTGCCGTCGTGGCTACCCAGCCACTGCGCCTGCAAGCGACCCGCCGGGTCCCACGCCTGGGTCTGCATCAGCTGGTTGCCCTGGTGCCGGACCACCTCACGGTGCAGAGCATCGCGCTCATAGGCCAGCAGCTCATGCTGGTCGATGGTCATGCCCAGCACGTGACCGCTGCCGTAGGTGAGCGTGCTGACCTTATGGCCATCGGGGCGAATCGTCGCCGTGCGCAGGTTCAGCGCGTCGTACTCGTGCCTCCACACCGCGACCATCGGCACAGCGGTCTTGAGGTAGTACTGATGCTCGCGAGTGAGGTTGCCCGCTTCGTCATGGAACCATTGCAGCTTGCTGTCGGCATTGATGGCCTGGATCAGCTTGCCATTGCCGTCGTAGGCAAAAGTTGCCTAGCACCTTGCCCAACCAAGTCCAGCAGTTGCCGGTTCCTGCTTTTGACCAGTTGACCACGCCGTCCTAGTCTAGCGCGACACTAATTAGCCACTTAACTTCGCACGGGCTTTGTTAACTGAATCCTTAAGCACAAGAACATCGCTCTCGGTAATCTTCAGACTCTTTATTTCCTTCATCATTTCGATTGAGCGAAGCACGGCATCAAGCATTAAGCTCACCTGCCTTGACTCATCCGCCTCTTTGAACTCATTGACAGGTATTTGAACACGAACTTCAATAACCTTACGCGCCTTGTGGTACTTCTTCACTTCGGGATAGTCAATGACTCGCTCGTCTGGCATTAAAATTGAAATGAACGTCCACGAGTTCGCGCCACATTCTAGCGAAACATCAGACAGAGTCTCTACCAGTACATCTTTTACTCTTTTTCGAGCAATTTGAGCGGCATTTCCGACAATAACATGTTGTTCACTTGAAGTGCTAAAAATCATACGGCACCTTAATAATCGCTTTTATTCAGAGGAGGTCTTTTGCCGTCTTTACTTACAGCCTTGTAATCCAATATCTGCTGATGCTGCCACGCATGCATTTCCCACTTTGTCCCCGATGCCTCCTCCTGCATATATGCGTTATTTTCCTTGAGATATTTTTCTGTATACCTGCGTTTACCCATAGTAGTCTCACCGTAGTTTAGAACGCTATGATCGTCTTCATCCCTCAAGGTATATCCAATAGCGGGTTTAGTAGAATTGAGACTATTCCCATGAGTACCATCCTTCTCACACGGACGCCCCGAAGAAGTTGCTGATCGCCGCCTTGGGGTCGTTGAGCAACTGGTCGCTGGCGGCTGCCATCTGCTTGCTCGCCGCCGCCTTGTCGCCCTGGGCGTCGAGTTGGCCGAGCACGACTTTCTCCAGGCCCGTGGCAATTTCGCCAGTCACCTTGGTACCCAGATCGCCCGCGTCCTTGAGAATGCCGGCGATCTTTGGCTGTGCCTGGGTCACAAAGTCGTCGAGGGTCCCGGCGATGGTGGCGTTGAGGTGGCCCATCAGCACCGTGATCAGCGAGTCGCCCAGCAGCATCTTGGCGCTGTTGCGCAGCTCCTGGCGGACCAGGAACAAGGTCGGGCGCAAGCTCATGCGGGCGGCGGCCATGGTCGGCGGCGCTGGCAATACGCCGATCAGGTTGATGCCCAGGCTGACCCAGTCGAGCACCTGGCGGTGCTTGCTCTTGACCAGGGTGACCACATCGCCCAGGGCGTCGACCAGGGCCATGATGTTGCCCACCACCGGCAAGGCACCGGCCACGGTCTTGATCCGTTCGAGGGTGACGTAGCCGCTGCTGACCGACTGCAACCAGGCGTCGAAGGCGGCGGCGCCGCGGCCCACGTCCTTGGCGTCGATGGTGTTGAGTGGGGCGACCGCGACTTGCGCTTCGCGTTGCTTGGATTCGCCACTCATGCCAGCACCTCACTGCCCAGCGGGCGCTTGCCCGGGTTGGCGGGAGGGCTCAGCGTCGGCAGCGTCGGCAGTTGCACCTGTTGCAGCGCGGCCTGGCCGCTCTGGGCCAGTTTCATGCCGGTGCTGGCCAGGGACTTGCCCTTGACGGCGCGATGGATCAGGCCGTGCAGACCGCGGCCGCTGTCGTCGAGCTGGAGGAAGGCGGGTTTGTGCAGCAGGCGTTCCAGGTCCAGCGAAGGGCGTTCGCTGACCAGCTCGAGGTCAATGGCATAGGCGTGGCTGATGGCTTCCGTGCCGTTGAAGGCGAGGACCTGGAAATCGTGCTCCAGGCCGTCGATGTGCAAGCTGAAATGGGTCTGGTTCGCGGCGGCAAACATCCCTGTCCTCCTTTGGGAAAACGTAGCGAAAACGACTGCTGTCCGTCGCGCGAACACGGCAGGGAACGGAACCGAAGTCCGGGAAATGGGCTGGTTAGGCGCGAAGCCTGCGCCGTGGCAATCACTGGAAACACTACGGGAAAGGGATTCCCAGGTATGTCAGACGCGGGTCGACACGACTCGTAGGATTGGGACTACAGCGGGTGGAAGGGCTAAACGTCGCACTTGCTCGGCATTCTCTCTGCGATGCCTGTTGAGCTTTGCGGCAAAGGTTGCACTGCGCATCAGTGTCGGGCTTCTTGACGGCAAGCCGGCTCCTACAGGATTGGAGTGGGCTTGCCCTTGGCCAGAAAATGACACGTCGCTTGACTCGTGAATTTTTTCATGTATTTTTTCATGAAAAATAAGTCTAAAAAATTCACGGTGGTTCTAAGCGATGAAGATGCACGAAGAGGTTGAGGCCCTGGCGATCCTTATTCACGACCTGCGCAAATTCAAGAACCTGTCGTTGAGCGAACTGGCTGAGCGCGCTGATCGTTCGGTGGGCTACCTTTCCCAGGTCGAGCAGGGTGCTACCCGTCCCACCGTGGCGGACCTTACCGCAATCAGCGAAGCGCTCGGCGTTTCCACCGCATACTTCTATAACCTGAGCAAGCCTCGCGCCGTCAGTTGGGTGACTCGCCCTCATGAGCGACGCACGTTGTACTTCGGCTCGGGCATTACCGATGCGCTCGCTTCGCCCACTATCGCTGGCGCCTTCTCCATGCTCGACAGCCTTCTCGAGCCGGGTGCGACCAGTGGCGAGCAGTACCTGAGCGACCGTTCGGAACAGGGCTGCTTCGTGCTCGAGGGTGACCTGACGGTGTGGTTGGACGACAGCGACGCCGTGACACTCCAGGCAAACGACAGCTTCCAGCTGCAACCCCACGCGCACTTGCGTTACGCCAATCTGACGGACAAGCCCACCCGCGTGCTTTGGGTATTCAATTGAATTCGTTCACATCACAAGGATAAGAAGATGAGTCTCATCTTTCCGGATCTGTTGACTGAAGTGCGCTCGTTCCGAGCGGAACACCCAGAAGTACGGTATGTCGACCTGATTGCACTGGATATTCCCGGGCACTTTTATGGCAAGCGATACCCAATGGACATGCTCGAGAAAGTCGCAGCCGGCGCCCCGCTGAAGGTGCCGCAGAATTGTGTACTGCTGGGCACCCAGGGTGGCCTCTACCCGATTGGTGACTACTGCTTTGCCGATGGAGACCCGGATGCAGCACGGCGCCTGGTGCCTGGGACGTTGAGACCGGTGCGCTGGGAAAAGGAAGTGATCGCACAGATGCTGATGACTTCGGACGGCACTGCAAATCCTATCGAGTTCGAGCCCCGTGAAGTGCTGGCCCGTGTCGTCGAACGTCTTGCCAAGCGCGGCATCCGCCCGGTCGTGGCCTTCGAGCTTGAGTTCTACCTGTTCGATCGCAAGCTCAAGGACGGCCTGCCGCGGTTCCCGCGCGATACCGCGACTGACGATGAAGATGATCAGCCGAACATGCATATCGAACGGTTGTCGCGATTTTCGTCCGTACTGCATGAGATGGTCGATGTCGCTAACGAGCAGGGCGTGCCGGCAAACGTCATCACGGCGGAGCTTGGCCCTGGCCAGTTCGAAATCAACTTCTCCCACAGCGACGATGCGCTGAGCGCGGCGGACTGGTCGGCGCTGTTCTGCCGCAGCACTCGCGGTGTCGCGATGAAGCATGGCTATCGTGCAAGCTTCATGAGCAAGCCATACCTGGACGCCCCGGGCAGCGGGATGCATGTGCATGTGAGTCTGTACGACGACGCTGGCAACAACATCCTCGCCGGTCGCGAACAGCGCAACTTGCGCCATGCGGTGGCCGGGTGCCTGGAGCTGCTTCCCCATTGCATGCCGATCTTCGCACCCAACCATAATGCCTACCGCCGCTACGGGGCCATGGTCAACGCTGCCAGCGTTGCGAGCTGGGGCTTCGAAGACCGCGACGCCTGCATTCGCATTCCCGAGTCCGACTCGCGCAACGTGCGTATCGAACACCGGCTCGCCGGCGCCGATGCCAATCCGTACCTGGTGCTGGCGGCCATCCTGACTGGGATGGAGCATGGCCTGGATCGCGGCATCGAACCCATTGCGCCACTGAACGACAACCGCAAGAGCGGTATCGACTTTCCCAAGGATGCCCTGAGCGCAATAGCCGCCATGCGCCACCATCCGGTGGTCAACGAGGGGCTAGGCAGTGAGTTCGTGATGGTCTACTGCGAAAACAAATACCAGGAGCAACTGGATTTTCTCAATGACATCAGTGCTCGCGAATATCGCTGGTTCTTGTAAGTGCCAATAGCCAAGTCATGACGCTGCACCCTCTATTCAACAAGTTTGAATATAACTCCCAACACTGATTTGCCGGAGGATGATATGCCACGTGTGCCCGTTATTGGCATCACAGCATGCACCCGCATGATTGAACAGCATGCGACCCAGATTATCAGCGAGAAGTATGCGCGCGCTGCGGCCAAGGCGGCGTGTGGTTTACCAATCGTGATTCCCAGTCTCGCTGACTTGATGGATACCGCCGACATAATCGACACGGTGGATGGGCTGATCTTTACCGGCTCGCCGTCCAATATCGAACCTTTCCATTACAACGGCCCAGCCAGTGCACCGGGAACTCATCACGACCCTGTGCGCGACGCCACGACTTTACCGCTCATGCGTGCAGCCATCGCGGCAGGCGTTCCGGTACTTGGCATTTGCCGTGGCTTCCAAGAGATGAATGTTGCGCTGGGTGGCACCTTACATCAGAAAGTTCATGAGACGGGTTCATTCATGGACCACCGCGAGGGCAAGGATGAACCCATGGAAAAGCAATATGGCCCGCGCCACACGATGCATATACAGCCAGGCGGCATGATGGACCGCATGGGGTTGCCGGCGATCATCGATGTCAATTCCATACATGGCCAGGGCATAGATGTGTTGGCGCCTGGGTTAAGGGTGGAAGCGCTTGCACCGGATGGCCTGGTGGAAGCGATCTCGGTGGAAGGCAGCAAGGGATTTGCCCTGGCCGTGCAATGGCACCCGGAGTTTCAGGTGCTGGAAAACCCACATTACCTGACGATCTTCCAGTCGTTTGGAAAAGCCTGCCGGCAACGTTCGGTGCTGCGCCAACTGATGTTGAAGTCCGCCTGAAAACTGCCCGATCCCGCATATAGAAAAGTATCCGCGCAGCCCGCCTGCGTATATTGATGGAGAGAAGTCGATGAGTGAAAAGAATTCGCAGACCCTTGCCTGGCAAGCGATGAGTCGTGACCATCACCTGGCACCTTTCAGCGATGTCAAACAACTTGCCGAGAAAGGCCCGCGTATCATTACCTCGGCCAAGGGCGTGTACCTGTGGGACAGCGAAGGCAACAAGATCCTCGATGGCATGGCCGGCCTGTGGTGCGTGGCGGTCGGCTACGGTCGTGACGAGCTGGCCGACGTGGCCTGCCGGCAGATGAAGGAACTGCCGTACTACAACTTGTTCTTCCAGACCGCGCACCCACCCGCGTTGGAACTGGCCAAGGCGATTGCCGACGTGGCCCCGCAAGGCATGAACCATGTGTTCTTCACCGGCTCCGGTTCCGAGGGCAACGACACCGTGTTGCGCATGGTTCGTCACTACTGGGCGATCAAGGGCAAGAAGAGCAAGAAGGTCATCATTGGCCGCATCAACGGTTACCACGGCTCCACCGTGGCCGGTGCGGGGCTGGGCGGCATGAGCGGCATGCACCAGCAGGGCGGCCTGATTCCGGATATCGTGCACATCCCGCAGCCGTACTGGTTTGGCGAAGGCGGCGACATGACCGAGGCCGAATTCGGTGTGTGGGCGGCCGAGCAGCTGGAACAGAAGATTCTTGAGGTTGGCGTGGACAATGTCGCCGCCTTCATCGCTGAGCCGATCCAGGGAGCCGGAGGTGTCATCATTCCGCCGCAGACCTACTGGCCGAAGGTCAAGGAAATTCTGGCCAAGTACGACATCCTGTTCGTCGCCGACGAGGTGATCTGCGGCTTCGGTCGAACCGGCCAGTGGTTCGGTACCGATTACTATGGCCTTGAGCCCGACCTGATGACAATCGCCAAGGGCCTCACCTCTGGCTACATCCCCATGGGCGGTGTGATCGTGCGTGACGAAGTGGCCAAGGTGCTCGGCGAAGGCGGTGACTTCAACCATGGCTTCACTTACTCCGGTCACCCGGTGGCGGCTGCGGTAGGCCTGGAAAACCTGCGTATCCTGCGCGACGAGAAGATCATCGAGCGGGTCCGCGAAGAAACCGCGCCCTACCTGCAAAAGCGCCTGCGCGAGTTGGCCGACCACCCGCTGGTGGGCCAAGTGCGCGGGTTGGGCATGCTCGGTGCGATCGAGCTGGTGAAGGACAAAGCCACTCGGGCGCGCTACGAAGGCCAAGGGGTCGGCATGATCTGCCGCCAGCACTGTTTCGACAATGGCCTGATCATGCGCGCCGTGGGCGATACCATGATCATCGCGCCGCCACTGGTCATCAGCATCGAAGAGATCGACGAACTGGTGGAAAAGGCGCGCAAGTGCCTGGACCTGACCTACCAGGCCATTCAGTGAGGGTAGGGCGTCTCGGTAGGGGCCAAGCGGTTCCCGCCGAGGGGCTCGCTTCACTGCCTTGAAGCAAGCGCGGTGGCGGGCTTGATTTGTGAAGGCATTCCTGTATTTTCCATGCCAATCATTTCTATGTTGCTTAGCCGCGCTTGATCTTGGGTCGTACGTTTACTTCGCACAAACTCGTGAACCCGCCTTCATGTTGTCGAGCCCATTGAAGATCACGGCATGCGATGTTCTTGCGTTCAAGGTTCAAGCATGAAAGTTCACGAAGAAATTGAAGAGCTGGCTGTACTCATTCGCGACTTGCGCAAGTTCAAAGGCCTGACACTGGGCGAGCTGGCTCAACGTATTGGCCGTTCGGTGGGTTTTCTCTCCCAGGTAGAACGGGGCGTGTCGCGTCCAACCGTGGCGGACTTGACGGCGATCAGTGAAACGCTCGGTGTGTCGACGGCGTACTTTTACAACCTGGACAAACCCCGTGGGCTTGACTGGGTAACCCGTCCTGAGGCCCGTCGTACGCTGCATCTGGGCGGTGGTATTACCGATGTGCTGGTCTCGCCCACGATCAACGGGGCTTTTTCCATGCTGGACAGCCACCTCGAACCAGGGGCTAGCAGCGGGGAGGAATACCTGGATGACAGTTCGGAGCAGGGCTGCTTCGTGCTCGAAGGCGAGTTGACGGTCTGGCTGGACGACGGTGAGCCTGTGACGCTTCGCACCAATGACAGCTTTCAGTTGCAATCCCACGCACGTTTTCGTTACGCCAACCTAACGGACAAACCCACCCGCGTGCTTTGGGTCTTCAATTGAGGCACGCGCAGTGAGACTGTTTTTTCGCCAGCTCGCCGAGGCTCGTGACCTTCTGCAGGGTGTGCTGAAACCACACGCTCGGCGAGCAGAAGACGCGGTACGCCTCCTGATCCCCGAGTAGTTGGTTTTTCGCGGGCAACCTATCCGACCGCTTCCACTTCCAGGAACGCCGCCTCCAGCAGCTGCCGCGTATAGGCATGCTGCGGCGCATGGAAGATTGTCTGCGCATCCCCTTGTTCCACCACATGTCCATGCTTGATCACCATCAACTGGTGACTCAGCGCCTTGACCACCGCCAGGTCATGACTGATGAACAGGTAGGTAAGGTTGTACTTGCTCTGCAGATTGCGCAGCAATTCCACGACCTGCCGTTGTACGGTCCGGTCCAGCGCTGAAGTTGGCTCGTCCAGCAAGATCAGTGCAGGCTTCAACACCAAGGCCCGGGCAATCGCGATCCGCTGACGTTGGCCTCCGGAAAACTCATGGGGATAACGGTGACGGGTCCGCGGATCGAGCCCCACTTCCTCCAGTGCCGCGATAATCGCCGCTTCCTGTTCCTGCGCAGTGCCGATGCGGTGGATACGCAAACCCTCGCCGACGATGTCCGCCACGCACATGCGCGGGCTCAGGCTGCCGAAGGGGTCCTGGAACACCACCTGCATTTCCCGCCGCAGTGGCCTGACTTCCTTCTGGTTCAAGCGCTCCAGGTTCTGCCCGTGGAACCGGATTGCCCCCTGGCTTGAAATCAAGCGCAGGATGGCCAAGCCCAATGTCGATTTACCGGAGCCGGACTCACCCACGATCCCTAGCGTCTGCCCCTGGGGCAGGCTGAAGTTGACGCCATCCACCGCCTTCACATGGTCAACCGTGCGCCGCAGAAGCCCCTTTTTGATCGGGAACCAGACCTTGAGGTCCTTCACCTCCAGTAGCGGCGCGCCCTCCGGGTTATGTGCAGGCAAACCGCTGGGCTCGGCGTTGATCAGCATCTGCGTGTAAGGGTGTTGCGGTGCGCTGAACAGTTGGCTGCAGTCGGCTTGCTCGACGATCTGTCCGCGTTGCATCACGCACACGCGGTGGGCGATGCGCCGCACCAGGTTGAGGTCGTGGCTGATCAACAACAGGGCCATGCCCAGGCGCTTCTGCAGTTTCTTGAGCAGCTCAAGAATCTTCAGCTGAACTGTCACGTCCAGTGCCGTGGTTGGTTCGTCGGCGATCAGCAGTTCAGGCTCGTTGGCCAGGGCCATGGCGATCATCACCCGTTGGCGCTGGCCGCCGGACAGTTCATGGGGCAAGGCCTTCAGACGCTTCTTCGGCTCGGGAATACCGACCATTTCCAGCAGTTCGAGGGTGCGGGCGGTGGCTTGCTTGCCCGTCAGGCCCTTGTGTATCAGCAGGATCTCGTTGATCTGTTTCTCGATGCAGTGCAGCGGGTTCAAGGAGGTCATTGGCTCCTGGAAGATCATCGCGATGCGGTTGCCGCGAATGTGGCGCATGGCCTTTTCGCTTTGATGCAACAGGTCCTTCCCCTCGTAGCGGATGCTGCCGCCGGGGTGGCGTGCGAGGGGGTAGGGCAGCAAGCGCAGGATCGAGTGGGCGGTCACCGATTTGCCCGAACCGCTCTCGCCGACCAGGGCCAGGGTCTCGCCCTTGCGGATGTCGAAACTGATGCCATCGACCACGCGGTTGACCTGCTCGCCGGTGACGAACTCCACCGCAAGGTCACGGACTTCGATCAGGTTGTCTTCGCTCATGTCATTTCCTCGGGTCGAAGGCGTCACGGGCGGACTCGCCGATGAACACCAGCAGGCTCAACATCACCGCCAGTACGGCGAAGGCGCTGATGCCCAGCCAGGGCGCCTGCAGGTTGGATTTGCCCTGGGCCACCAGCTCACCCAGCGAAGGCGCGCCGGGCGGCAGGCCGAAGCCGAGGAAGTCCAGGGCGGTCAGGGTGCCGATGGCGCCAGTGAGGATGAAGGGCATGAAGGTCATGGTCGAAATCATCGCGTTGGGCAGGATGTGCCGGTACATGATCGCGCCATTGCGCATGCCCAGGGCACGGGCGGCGCGCACGTATTCGAGGTTACGCCCGCGCAGGAACTCGGCGCGGACCACGTCCACCAGGCTCATCCAGGAGAACAGCAGCATGATCCCCAGCAGCCACCAGAAATTGGGCTGAACGAAACTTGCCAGGATGATCAGCAAGTACAGCACCGGCAAGCCCGACCAGACCTCCAGGAAGCGCTGTCCGGCCAGGTCGACCCAGCCGCCGTAGTAGCCCTGCAAGGCGCCGGCAATGACGCCGACGATGGAGCTGAGCACGGTCAGCGTCAGGGCGAACAGCACCGAAACGCGGAAACCGTAGATCACTCTGGCCAGCACGTCGCGTCCCTGGTCATCGGTGCCCAGCCAGTTGTCGGCCGAAGGCGGCGCAGGGGCTGGGACCTTTAGGTCGTAGTTGATGCTCTGGTAGCTGAACGGAATCGGCGCCCACAGCACCAGGCTGTCTTTCTTGGCCAACAGCTCGCGGATATACGGGCTCTTGTAGTTGGCCTCCAGCGGGAATTCGCCGCCAAAGGTGGTCTCTGGGTAGCGCTTGAACGCCGGGAAATACCATTGGCCGTCGTAACGCACGGCGATGGGTTTGTCGTTGGCGATCAGTTCGGCACCCAGGCTCAGGCCGAACAGAATGATGAACAGCCACAATGACCACCAGCCCCGGCGGTTGGCCTTGAAGCGCTCGAAGCGCCGACGGTTGAGAGGGGACAGGGCCATGTCAGTGCTCCCGGCTGGCGAAGTCGATGCGTGGATCGACCAGGGTGTAGGTCAGGTCGCCGATCAGTTTCACCACCAGCCCCAGCAGGGTGAAGATGAACAGGGTGCCGAAGACCACCGGGTAATCGCGGTTGATCGCCGCTTCGAAACTCATCAGCCCCAGCCCATCGAGGGAGAAGATCACCTCGATCAGCAGCGAGCCGGTGAAGAAGATTCCGATGAAGGCCGACGGGAAGCCGGCGATCACCAGCAGCATGGCGTTGCGGAACACATGGCCGTACAGCACCCGCGACCGGCTAAGGCCCTTGGCCTTGGCGGTGATCACATACTGTTTGTTGATCTCGTCGAGGAAACTGTTCTTGGTCAGCAGGGTCATGGTGGCGAAGTTGCCGATCACCAGCGCGGTAATCGGCAGTACCAGGTGCCAGAAGTAGTCCAGTATCTTGCCGCTGGTGGACAGCGCGTCGAAGTTGTTCGAGGTCAGGCCTCTGAGCGGGAACCAGTCGAAGTAGCTGCCGCCGGCGAACAGCACGATCAGCAAAATGGCGAACAGGAACGCGGGAATGGCATAGCCGACGATGATCGCCGAGCTGGTCCAGACGTCGAAGTGGCTGCCGTGACGCACTGCCTTGGCGATCCCCAGGGGGATCGACACCAGGTACATGATCAGGGTGCTCCACAGCCCCAGCGAGATCGACACCGGCATCTTCTCTGCAATCAGATCGATGACCTTGGCGTCGCGGAAGAAGCTTTCCCCAAAATCCAGTTGGGCGTAGTTCTTGATCATGATCCACAACCGTTCCGGCGCCGACTTGTCGAAGCCGTACATCCGCTCGATCTCGGCGACCAGCGCCGGGTCAAGGCCTTGCGCCCCTCGGTAGCTGGAACCGGCCACCGAGACCTCCGCGCCACCGCCGGCGATGCGGCTGGTGGCGCCTTCGAAGCCTTCGAGCTTGGCGATCATTTGTTCCACCGGGCCACCGGGGGCGGCCTGGACGATGATGAAGTTGATGATCAGGATGCCGAACAGCGTTGGAATGATCAGCAGCAGGCGTCGCAGGATGTAGGCCAGCATGTCAGTTGGCCTCATCGGCAGGGGCCGCTGTATCCGGCGTGGCCGGGGCGACTTCGGGCTTGATCCACCAGGTGTCGATGCCCACGTCGTATTTGGGCGACACGTTCGGGTGGCCGACGTTGTTCCAGTAGGCCACGCGCCAGGTCTTGATGTGCCAGTTGGGGATCACGTAGTAGCCCCAGAGCAATACACGGTCCAGTGCCTTGGTATGGTTGATCAGGCTCTGGCGCGAATCGGCGTTGATCAACTGCTCGACCAGTTGGTCGATGGCCGGGTCGCGCAGGCCGATGAAGTTGCGGCTGCCGGGGTTGTCGGCGGCGGCGCTGGTCCAGTACTCGCGTTGCTCGTTGCCGGGCGAGTTGGACTGCGGGAAACCACCGACGATCATGTCGAAGTCGCGCGAGCGCAGGCGGTTGATGTACTGGGAAACGTCGACCCGGCGGATGTTCAGGTCGATGCCCAGGTCGGCCAGGTTGCGCTTGAACGGCAGCAGGATACGCTCGAACTCGGTCTGTGCCAGCAGAAACTCGATGGACACCGGCTTGCCCTGGGCATCGACCATCTTGTCGTCGACGATCTTCCAGCCGGCGTCCTGCAGCAGCTGGTATGCCTTGCGCTGTTGCTCGCGGATCACGCCGCTGGCATCGCTGACCGGGTTGTGGAATGCCTCGGTGAAGACCTGCTCGGGGATCTTGCCGCGCAAAGGGTCGAGAATCTTCAGTTCATCGGCGCTGGGTAGGCCACGGGCGGCCATTTCGGAGTTTTCGAAGTAGCTGCCGGTGCGGGTGTAGGCACCGTTGAACAGCTGTTTGTTGGTCCATTCGTAGTCCAGCAGCAGGCTCAGCGCTTCGCGTACGCGTACGTCCTGGAACAGCGGGCGGCGCAGGTTGAAGATAAAGCCTTGCATACCGGTTGGGTTGCCGTTGGGCAGCTCTTCGCGAATCAAGCGACCTTCACGTACCGCCGGTACGTTGTAGGCGGTGGCCCAGTTCTTCGCGCTCATTTCCAGCCAGTAGTCGAATTGCCCGGCCTTGAGCGCTTCCAGGGCCACGGTGTTGTCGCGGAAAGCGTCGAAGGTCATGGCGTCGAAGTTGTAGAAACCTCGGTTGATCGGCAGGTCCTTGGCCCAGTAGTCCTTGACCCGCTCGTAGCGAATCGAACGGCCAGCCTTGACCTCGGCCACCTTGTACGGGCCGCTGCCCAGCGGAATTTCCAGGTTGCCGCGGGTGAAGTCGCGGCCCTCGTACCAGTGCTTGGGCAGCACTGGCAGTTGGCCGAGAATCAGCGGCAGCTCACGGTTGTTCCCGTGCTTGAACTTGAACAGCACCCGCAGCGGATCTTCGGCGACCACTTCGGCCACGTCGGCATAGTACTGCCGGTACAGCGGCGCCCCTTGCTTGGTCAGGGCATTGAAGGTGAACACCACATCGTCGGCCCGCATCGAGTGGCCGTCATGGAAGCGGGCTTCGGGGCGCAGGTAGAAGCGCACCCAGCTGTTGTCCGGGGCTTTTTCGATCTTGCCGGCCACCAGGCCATACTCGGTGAACGGCTCGTCCAGGCTCTGGCGCATCAACGTGTCGTAGATGATGCTGATGTTGTCGGCGGCGACCCCTTTGTTGATGAAGGGGTTGAGGCTGTCGAAGCCGCCGAAGCTGGACTGACGGAAGGTACCGCCCTTGGGGGCGTCCGGGTTGACGTAGTCGAAGTGCTTGAAGTCGGCCGGATACTTGGGCGCTTCGTCGTAAAGGGTAAGCGCATGTTGTGGCGCGGCCAATGCCGGTAGGCTCAGGCAGGCGAGCAACAGGCTGCCTGCCAGCCGGCGCAGTCGATGCGTTGGCATCATTGGGCTTTCTCCGAAGTCTTGAGCCACCAGCTGTTCAAGCCCAGTGTATAGGGCGGTGTGGCGACGAAAGCGAACCGGTTGCGGTACGCCAGGCGGTGATTGTCGAGATACCAGTTGGGAATCATGTAGTAATGCCACGAAAGCACACGGTCCAGGGCGCGGGCGGCGGCGACCTGGTCGTCGCGGGTACGGGCGGCGAGCAACGTGTCGAGCAGGTGGTCGACCACCGGGTCCTTGACCCCAGCATAGTTCTTGCTGCCCTTGGTGGTCGCCTGGCTGGAGTGGAAGTACAGCCATTGCTCGAGCCCAGGGCTGAGGGTCTGGTTCAGGGTCATCAGGATCATGTCGAAATCGAACTGGTCCAGGCGCTGTTTGTACTGGGCCCGGTCCACGGTGCGCAGGCGCGCGTCGATACCGATGCTCGCCAGGTTTTCGACATAAGGTTGCAGGATGCGTTCAAGGTTGGGGTTAACCAGCAACAGTTCCATGCGCAACTGCTGGCCTTTGTTGTTCACCAGGCGTTGGCCGTCAAGCTTCCAGCCGGCTTGGGCGAACAGGGCCAGGGCCTGGCGCAGGGTCTGGCGGTTGATACCGCGGCCATCGGTGTGGCTGACCTTGTAGGGCTCGGTGAACAGCTTATCTGGCAACTGGTCGCGGAACGGTGCGAGCAGCAGCCATTCCTTGCCGGTGGGCAGGCCGGTCGCCGCGAACTCGCTGTTGGGGTAGTAACTGGTCGAACGCCGGTAGGCGCTGCTGAACAGGGTGCGGTTGGTCCACTCGAAATCGAGCATCAGGCCCAGGGCCTGACGAACCTGCGCATCGCTGAAGGTGGCGCGGCGGCTGTTCATGAACAGCCCTTGGGTCTGGGTCGGAATGCGGTGGGGTATTTGCGCCTTGATCACATCACCCCGGCGCACCGCCGGAAAGTTGTAGCCGTTCGCCCAGTTCTTGGCCTGGTGCTCGATATAGATGTCGAATTCGCCGGCCTTGAAGGCTTCGAAGGCCACCGTGGCGTCGCGGTAGAACTCGTACTCGACACGGTCGAAGTTGTACTTGCCCCGGTTGACCGCCAGGTCCTTGCCCCAGTAATTCTTCACACGCTCGAACACCAGGCTGCGGCCTGGCTGCACCTGGGTGATGCGGTATGGACCGCTGCCCAGCGGCGGCTCGAAGGTTGTGGCCTTGAAGTCGCGGTTTTGCCAGTAATGCTTGGGCAGCACTGGCATTTCTCCCAAACGCAGGATCAGCAAGGGGTTGCCAGTGCGCTTGAACACGAAGCGGATACGCAGCGGCCCAAGAATATCCACCCGCCGCACTTCCTGCAGATTGGTGCGGTAGATCGGGTGGCCCTCCTTGAGCAGGGTTCGGTAGGAGAACGCAACGTCTGCCGAAGTGATCGGGTGACCGTCGTGAAATCGGGCTTCAGGACGCAGGTTGAATACCACCCAGCTTCGGTCCTCGCTGTATTCCACCGAGCGGGCGATCAGGCCATAGCTGGAGGTCGGTTCATCACCGGATGGGTCGTACTGGCCGGTACCGATCATCAGCGGTTCGTTTAGCTCGCTAATGCCGTATTGCAGGAAGTTCGGTGTGGTGACCGGGCTGGAGCCCTTGAAGGTGTAGGGGTTGAGCGTGTCGAACGTGCCAAATGCCATGGCCCGCAACGTGCCGCCTTTGGGCGCTTGCGGGTTGACCCAGTCGAAATGGGTGAATGTGGCCGGGTACTTGAGCGTGCCGAACTGCGCGTATCCGTGGCTTTCGCTCACCATCGCGACTGCGGGAAAGCTCAAGGCCAGGCTGAGTGACAGCAGGAGGGGACGTATCAATTCGGCATCCGATCCAGAGGCGTTGGGCTTTGGTCGGGCTACAGTAACAGCTTGGCGGGGTTGGAAAAAGGGTGTCTCGGAAGGCCTGTTCGGCTCCCGCCGATTGCCCGCCAATTCATCGAGTCAGCGTTTATCGGTAGGCGCCGACTTGCCGGCGATCACCGGCGAAGCCGGTGCCATGCACCGCGTCGCGTGCCGCACGGGTTAACCCGCGCCCACAAGCTGCCAAGCAACCCGATGCACATCAGTGCGACAGGTAAACCGTCAGGGTCTGCCCTGGCTTGAGGGCATGCCCGCTGCGCGGGTTCCACCGCTTGAGGTGTTTCATCTCGACGTTGAAACGTTTGGCCACCAGGTACAGCGAATCACCTTTGCGCACCTTGTATTGGGTGGAACGCTTCTGCGACGACGCTACACGGTTGCCCGCCGCGCTGGGCGCGTTGCCACCACGCAGGGCCAGTACCTGGCCTGCACGCAGGCGATTGCCCGGGAGTTTGTTCCAGCGCTGGATATCCTTCACTGAAACACGGTTGGCCTTGGCGATGCTGGCCAGGTTGTCGCCACGCTTGACCCGGTAGCTGCGCGCCGCAGGAGCCTTGGCCTCGGCGACCGCAGCCTCGAACACGGCCTTGCGCGGCTGCAGGCTGACCAGTTGTTCTGGCTTGAGGTTGTTCAGGCTGTCGGACAGCAGTTGCGCTTTGGCCGTTGGCACTAGCAGTTGCTTGGGGCCATCGACGGTCATGCGCTTCTTGAACGCCGGGTTTAGCTGGATCAGTTCGTCTTCGTCGATGTTGGCAAAGGCGGCCACCCGTGACAGGTCGAGGCGATCGTTGATCGCCACGGCTTCGAAATAGGGTTCGTTGGCGATGGGGTTCAGGTTCACGCCATAGGCCTCCGGCGTCATCACCACCTGCGACAGGGCCAGTAGCTTGGGCACGTAGTCGCGGGTTTCCTGTGGCAGCGGCAGGTTCCAGTAGTCGGTGGGCAGGCCAAGCCTCTCGTTCCGCTCGATAGCCCGGCTGACCGTGCCTTCTCCCGCATTGTAGGCGGCAAGGGCCAGCAGCCAGTCACCGTTGAACATGTCGTGCAGGCGGGTCAGGTAGTCCAGTGCAGCGTTGGTGGACGCCGTGATGTCGCGGCGGCCATCGTAGAAGTTGGTCTGGCGCAGGTTGAAGTGGCGACCGGTGGACGGGATGAACTGCCACAGGCCGACGGCATGGGCGCGGGAGTAGGCCATCGGGTTGTAGGCACTTTCGATGGCAGGCAGCAGCGCCAGCTCCAGCGGCATGTCGCGTTCTTCGAGCCGCTCGACGATGTAGTGCAGGTACAGGCTGCCTCGCTCGCCAGCGCTTTCGAGGAAGGTCGGGTTGCTGGCGAACCACAGGCGCTGCTGCTCGATGCGCGGGTTGACGTCGATGTTGTCCTGCAGGGCGAAGCCCTGGCGCATGCGCTCCCACACATCCTGGGGTGCCTGGTCGGCAGGCTTGACCGCCAGTGGCGAAGGCTTGTGCTTGATCCGAGCCTGGTAGTTGTGCGCGCGAACGCTGTCGGATTCGTCGAGCTGACGGGTGCTCTGGCAACCCACCAAGGTGGCGGCCAGGGCCAGCGCACTGATTTTGGCCAGGCGCGTCAGGGCGACGGAATGAGAGGTTCTGCGGCTACGGGAAGACATCGGCTGGGACAGGTTTCCGGGCGAAAAATTTCGGCGATTCTAGAAACCGGTCCCTCCCGGGTCAACCGTTGACCACGGTTTGCGATATATCTTGAGGTTATCAGAAGGTGTCCTTCCAAGACCTCAAGGCAGCAAAAACAGTGACCTGCGTGGGGTTTGAATGTCCCTTCCATTCGTCTGCTTTTTGTTTAACTAATGTTTCAGCGGTACGCAGGAAGGGGTTGGTGAGCCGCTCCAGGCCGATAGTTGATGGCAAGGTGATGCGATTGTCGGCGCGCAGCCGGGTAACGTCCTCGAAACGCTGCAGAACGTGCGGGTTGGAGGGCTCCACGGCCCTGGCGAAACGCAGGTTGCTCAGGGTGTACTCGTGGGCGCAGTAGACCTCGGTACGCTCGGGCAAGGCCGCCAGGCGGGCGAGGGCCGGTTGCATCTGTTCTGGGGTCCCTTCGAACATGCGGCCGCAGCCGGCGGCGAACAGTGTGTCGCCACTGAACAGCAGCGGGGTTGACGGTTGGTCGCTGAAGTAGGCGATATGCCCGAGGGTATGGCCGGGCACGGCCAGCACCTGGAAGGTCACGCCCAGTACGGTCAGCTGGTCGCCCTCGTCCAGCGCCAGGTCGCGGCACGGAATACGCTCGTGGGCCGGGCCGCAGACACGGGCGTCGGTCAGGCGCTTGAGCCGCTCGACACCGCCAACGTGGTCGTTATGGTGATGGGTGACCAGGATGTCTTCCAGCACCCAGCCTGGGTGACTGGTCAGCCAGGCCTCCACTGGGCCGGCGTCACCAGGATCGACCACCGCGCAACGGCGTTTGGCAGTATCCTGTAACAACCAGATGTAGTTGTCGGAGAAAGCGGGGAGAGCATCGATCTGTATCATGGTGCGGATCCGAATCGCCAAGCGGCACATGAAGGCATCTTAGCCGCGATGGCGCGGTGCGAGAACCTTCGAGGGAGAGCGCAATGACCGACCAAGCCTTTGCCCAGGCCGACCCGGACTGGGTCGAGCTGATCAGCCTGGCCCGTGACTGGTTCAACGGGCCACTCGGGCGACTGATGCTCGAGGAAGAGGACAAACTGCTCGAAGAAGAACTGGGGCGCTTTTTTGGCGGCTTCCTGGTGCACTACGGCCCCTGCGCCGATGCGCCCCCCAGTGCGCCGCAGGTTCAGCGCAACGTTCGTCTCGGCGCGCCGCTGCCGGGTGTGGAGATCGTCTGCGAAGAACAGGCCTGGCCGCTCGGCGAGCACGCCGCCGACGTGGTGGTGCTGCAACATGGCCTGGATTTCTGCCTGTCGCCCCACGGGCTGCTGCGCGAGGCAGCCAGCGCCGTGCGCCCCGGCGGGCACCTGCTGATCGTCGGTATCAACCCCTGGAGCAGTTGGGGCGTGCGTCATCTCTTCAGCCATGGCGCCCTGCGCAAGGCCCGCTGCATCTCGCCGTCGCGAGTGGGCGACTGGCTCAACCTGCTGGGTTTCGCGCTGGAGAAACGCCGCTTCGGGTGCTATCGTCCGCCGCTTGCCTCGCCCGCCTGGCAGCAACGCCTGGCAGGCTGGGAACGGGTGGCCGGGGGCTGGCAGAGCGCCGGTGGCGGGGTGTACCTGCTGGTGGCGCGCAAGATGGTGGTTGGCCTGCGGCCGCTGCGTCAGCAACGCCGCGAACCCATGGGCAAGTTGCTGCCACTGCCGATGGCCAAGGTCAACCGCGAGCGCAACGAGCCCTGACAGGCCCCGCGTGGCCGACACACTGCATTTTAAACGAGTGGTACATGAGCGATAGCGTCGAAATCTACACCGATGGTGCCTGCAAGGGTAATCCTGGCCCTGGTGGCTGGGGCGTCCTGATGATCTACAAGGGCGTCGAGAAAGAGCTGTGGGGCGGCGAGCGCGAAACCACCAACAACCGTATGGAACTGATGGCCGCGATCCAGGGGCTGATGGCGCTCAAGCGCGAATGCGAGGTGGTGCTGACCACCGACTCGCAGTACGTCATGAAGGGCATCAACGAGTGGATGGTCAACTGGAAGAAACGGGGCTGGAAGACAGCTTCCAAGGAACCGGTGAAAAACGCCGACCTTTGGCAGCAGCTCGATGAGCAAGTCAATCGTCACAAGGTGACCTGGAAGTGGGTGCGCGGTCACATCGGCCACCCCGGCAACGAGCGTGCCGACCAATTGGCCAACCGCGGCGTCGACGAAGTGCGCACCCAGGGTTGAGCTGGGGTACAATCCGCCCCTTTGTCATAGATGCAAGTTGGAGCCCTCCGCGTGGAGCAGCAGCAAGATACCAGGCTGGTCATTCTCGATACCGAAACCACCGGCATGCCGGTGAGCGAAGGCCATCGAATCATCGAGATCGGCTGTGTCGAGGTCATCGGCCGGCGCCTGACCGGGCGCCACTTCCACGTCTATCTGCAACCTGATCGCGAGAGTGACGAGGGCGCCATTGGCGTTCACGGTATCACCGATGCCTTCCTCGTCGACAAGCCGCGTTTTGCCGATGTGGCCGAGGAGTTCTTCGAGTTCATCCAGGGCGCCACGCTGGTCATCCACAACGCGGCGTTCGACGTAGGCTTCATCAACAACGAATTCGCCTTGCTCGGGCAGCACGACCGCGCTGATATCTCCCAGCACTGCACCATCCTTGACACCCTGTTGCTGGCCCGTGCCCGTCATCCAGGGCAGCGCAACAGCCTCGATGCGTTGTGCAAACGCTACGACATCGACAACTCAGGCCGTGAATTGCACGGCGCCTTGCTCGACTCGGAACTGCTGGCTGACGTCTACCTGGCGATGACGGGTGGCCAAACCAGCCTGTCACTGGCAGGCCATGGTGGCGATAACGATCAGCAGGGGCAGGGCGGTGCTGGCAGCGAGATTCGCCGCATTACCGGGCGCGCGCCGGGGCGGGTGATCATGGCCACTGCCGAGGAACTGGAAGCCCATGCCGAGCGGTTGGCGGCAATCGCCAAGTCGGCGGGCGGGCCGGCGATGTGGCAGGCATTGACGGAAACGCCTGCCGGGTAATTCGCTGACCGTACCGGGCTGATTGCCGGCAAGCCGGCGCCTGCAGGGGCTGCCCAGATCCTCAACTACCCTGAACAGCATGACCTGTTCGAAAGGGGGTAGTAGCTGATGTACAAGGACCTCAAGTTCCCCATTCTCATTGTCCACCGGGCAATCAAGGCCGACAGTGTTGCCGGGGAGCGTATACGCGGTATAGCCGAGGAGCTGAGCCAGGACGGTTTCGCCATCCTCGCCGCGGCCGACCATGCCGAGGCCCGTCTGGTTGCCGCCACTCACCACGGACTGGCGTGCATGCTGGTCGCCGCCGAAGGTGTCGGCGAGAATACCCACCTGCTGCAGAACATGGCCGAGTTGATTCGCCTGGCACGCCTGCGTGCCCCGGACCTGCCTATTTTCGCCCTGGGCGAGCAGGTCACGTTGGAGAATGCGCCCGCCGAGGCCATGGGCGAGCTCAACCAACTGCGCGGCATCCTCTACCTGTTCGAAGACACCGTGCCATTCCTGGCACGGCAAGTGGCCCGAGCCGCTCATAATTATCTCGATGGCTTGCTGCCGCCATTCTTCAAAGCCTTGGTCCAGCATACCGCGCAATCGAACTATTCCTGGCACACCCCCGGTCATGGCGGTGGCGTGGCCTACCGCAAAACCCCCGTAGGCTTGGCGTTTCATCAGTTCTTCGGGGAAAACACCCTGCGTTCCGACCTCTCGGTTTCAGTGCCCGAGCTCGGCTCGCTGCTCGATCACACCGGCCCACTGGCAGCTGCGGAGGCCCGCGCCGCCCGCAACTTCGGTGCCGACCACACGTTCTTCGTGATCAATGGTACCTCGACGGCCAACAAGATCGTCTGGCATGCCATGGTTGGCCGTGACGACCTGGTACTGGTAGACCGCAACTGCCACAAGTCGGTAGTGCATGCGATCATCATGACCGGGGCCATCCCCATCTACCTGTGCCCGGAGCGCAACGAGCTGGGCATCATCGGCCCGATCCCGCTCAGTGAGTTCAGTGCCGAGGCCATCCGGGCGAAAATCCAGGCCAACCCTCTTGCGCGCGACCGTGGAGCCCGGATCAAGCTGGCGGTGGTGACCAACTCTACCTACGACGGGCTGTGCTACCACGCCGGGTTGATCAAACAGGCGCTGGGTGCCAGCGTCGAGGTGTTGCATTTCGATGAAGCCTGGTTCGCTTATGCGGCATTTCATGAGTTCTTCGACAATCGCTACGCCATGGGCACTGTCTGTGAGGCGGACAGCCCGCTGGTGTTCAGCACTCACTCGACCCACAAACTGCTCGCCGCCTTCAGCCAGGCATCGATGATCCACGTGCAGGATGGCGCGCAGCGCCAGCTGGACCGCGACCGCTTCAACGAAGCGTTCATGATGCATATTTCCACGTCCCCGCAATACAGCATCCTGGCTTCGCTGGACGTGGCATCGACCATGATGGAGGGCCCCGCCGGACGTTCACTGTTGCAGGAAATGTTCGACGAGGCCCTGAGTTTTCGCCGGGCCCTGGCCAATTTGCGTGAACACATCGCAGCGGATGATTGGTGGTTCAGTATCTGGCAGCCGACGACCGCCGAGGGCATCCACCGCCTGGCGGTACAGGATTGGTTGCTGCAGCCGGGCGCCCAGTGGCATGGTTTTGGTGAAGTGGCGGACGACTATGTGCTGCTGGACCCGCTCAAGGTCACGCTGGTCATGCCAGGGCTCGATGCCGGCGGCGTGCTGGGCGAGCATGGTATTCCCGCAGCGGTGGTCAGCAAGTTCCTCTGGGAGCGGGGGCTGGTGGTGGAGAAGACGGGGTTGTACAGCTTCCTGGTGCTGTTCTCCATGGGGATCACCAAAGGCAAATGGAGCACCTTGCTCACCGAATTGCTCGAGTTCAAACGCCATTACGACGGCAACACGGCATTGAGCGCTTGCCTGCCCAGTGTCGTGGCGGTGGCACCTGTGCGGTACCAGGGCATGGGCCTGAGGGACCTGTGCAACCAACTGCACGATTGCTACCGCGCCAATGCTACCGCCAAGCAGTTCAAGCGTTTGTTCACACGCTTGCCCGAGGTGGTGATGAGCCCGGCCCAGGCCTATGACCGCATGGTGCGCGGCGAGGTGGAAGCGGTGCCGATCGAGGCGCTGCTGGGGCGGGTCGCGGCGGTGATGCTGGTGCCGTATCCGCCGGGTATCGCCCTGATCATGCCGGGCGAACGCTTTACCGAAACCACCCGCTCGATTCTCGATTACCTGGTGTTCGCCCGCGCTTTCGACAGCGGCTTTCCTGGCTTCGTCGCCGATGTGCATGGGCTGCAGCACGAGAACGGCATCTACACGGTGGACTGCATCAAGGAATGCGAATGATCTCGACGCCAGTGCGCGCCAGTTCGAAGCGGTCTTCGCCCAGGTGGTTGACCCGGTCGCCGATGGCCAGGCGATAAGTGGTGATCGGTGCGCCCAGGGTGGTGCCGTCGACCTGGAGCGTGGACTCCTGGAATTCATGCACGGGATAGATACGGCCTTCGGCGTCACGGGCGTGGAACTGACCGACCATTACTGCTGCCATTTGGGTGAAAACCTCTGAATTGCCTGGGAAATGTCTGCAGGCATAGACCGCTCGGGCCCGCAGTAAGTTTTAGCGGCCAAGAAAAAAAACCATGGAACCGAGGAACGGTCATCTATAACTACAACGTCCCATTCCCCAGCAAAGGTTGGAAATCGCCATGAGCCAGGTGTATTCGGTAGCGGTCGTCGTCGGCAGCTTGCGCAAGGATTCGTACAATCGCAAGGTGGCCAGGGCACTTTCGGAGCTGGCGCCGTCCAGCCTTGCCCTGAGGATCGTCGAGATCGCTGACTTGCCGCTGTACAACGAGGATGTCGAGGCCACGGCGCCTGACTCCTGGAAACACTTTCGTGACGAAATTCGTCGCAGCGATGCCGTGCTGTTCGTTACCCCGGAGTACAACCGGTCGGTGCCGGGCTGCCTGAAAAATGCCATCGACGTGGGATCCAGGCCTTACGGGCAAAGCGCATGGGCGGGCAAGCCAACGGCGGTGGTGAGTGTCTCGCCGGGGGCCATCGGTGGCTTCGGTGCCAACCACGCCGTGCGTCAGTCGCTGGTGTTTCTCGACATGCCGTGCATGCAGATGCCAGAAGCCTATATCGGTGGGGCGGCGAGCCTGTTCGATGAAGCCGGCAAGCTCAGTGACAAGACCCGGCCGTTCCTGCAGGGGTTCATCGACAAGTTCGCCTCGTGGGTGAAGTTGAATCGGGCTGTGTAAAGCGGGTCGGACCCCTGTCGTCACGCCGATAGGGGTCGCAACAGCCAGTCAGGAGGCCTGCGGCATTTCACCCTTGGCCAAGCGGCGGTTGATATCGGCAACTACCTCCGGCAGATCGTTGATGGTGTCGATCAGGTAGTGCGGGCGCGACCCTGCGAACATCGAGCGAATACGCTGGCGCTCGCGCTCCAGCTTTTCCACGCTCAATGACTGGTAGCCTTCCCAGGTCAGGCCCAGGGCATTGCCCGAGCACACCAGTGCCACGGTCCACATGCCGGCACGACGGCCTTCGAGAATGCCGGGTACGGTGTCGTCGACCTTGACGCAGGCCGCTACATCGTCGATGCCCAGGGCGATCACGTTGGCCAGTGCCTGGGCCGGCCAAGGACGCCCGTTGGGCGTTTCATCGGTGGCGACGACATGGTCGGCGACATAACCGTTCTGCGCAGCCAGCTCCACCACCTTGTCCATCACCACTTTCGGATAGCCCGAGCAGGAGCCGATCTTCAGGCCATCCTTGCGTAACCCGGTGAGGGTGTCCAGAGCGCCGGGGATCAATGCCGAGTGCACGGCAATCTTCTCGATCTGCAGTGGCATGAAGCGTTCATAGATGGCCGTGACGTCATCGTCGGTGGGCGTGCGGCCAAACACTTTGCGATAGCGCTCGGCGATTTCCGGGACATCGCACAGAGTGCGAATGTGGTCCCACTTGCCCATGCCCATCGGGCCTCGGGCTTCCTCGATGGACACTTGGACGTCGAATTCGGCGAAGGCTTCGACGAAGATCTGGGTCGGGGCGAAGGAGCCGAAGTCGACCACGGTGCCGGCCCAGTCGAGGATGGCGGCTTGCAGCTGGGTGGGGTTGCTGTAGTTCATGTGCGCGAGTTCCTGGGAGTTCGAGGTGATTGGGCGGGTCAGATGTCCAGCACTTCCACTTCCCGCAGCACGTGGGCCACGGCATTGACAGCGGCCTGCATACCGTCTGCTCCGACCACGCCGATGCAGCCGACGCGGAAGGTTTCGACCTGGGTCAGCTTGCCTGGGTAGAGGATGAAACCCTTGGCCTTGACCCGTTCATAGAAGTCCTTGAACTGGTAGCGGGCGTCGTTCGGTGCATGGAAGGTGACGATGATTGGCGCCTGGATCTCGGCCGGAAGGAAACTGCGCAGGCCGATGGCTGCCATGCCATCGAGCAGGGTCTTGCAGTTGTCAGCGTAACGTTGGTGGCGTGCTGGCAGGCCGCCTTCTTCGTTGTACTGCAACAGGGCCTCGTGCAAGGCAGCGACCACATGGGTCGGCGGGGTGAAGCGCCATTGGCCGGTCTTGGCCATGTACTGGTGTTGATCGTGCAAGTCCATGGCCAGGGAATGGGCATTGCCTTCGGCGGCGGCCAGGGCGTTTTTCTCGGCGAACACGAAGCCCATGCCCGGTACCCCTTCAAGGCACTTGCCCGAGGCGGCGATCAGGGCTTCGAACGGGATCTTGCGGGCATCGATCGGCAGTGCGCCGAACGAGCTCATGGCATCGATGATCAGGCGTTTGCCGTGGCGCTTGATGACCTGGGCAATCTCCGGCAGCGGGTTGAGGATACCGGTGCTGGTTTCACAGTGGATCAACGCGACGTGTGTCACGGTGGGGTCGGCGGCCAGCAGGCGGTCGACGTCGGCGGCGGTGGTCGGCTGGTCCTCGGCGGTCTCGAAAGTGCTGTAGGTGCGGCCCAGTACCTTGCAGATCTTGGCCAGGCGCTGGCCGTAGGCGCCATTGATCAGCACCAGCACCTTGCCGTCGCGGGGCACCAGGGTGCCGATGGCGGCTTCGACAGCGAAGGTGCCGCTGCCTTGCAGGGGAACGCAGTGGTGGCTGGCGCTGCCATCGATGATCGCCAGCAATTGCTCGCAGACGCTGGCGGTGAGTTGGTTGAAGTCGCGGTCCCAGGAGCCCCAATCCACCAGCATGGCTTGGCGGGTGCGGAGCGATGTGGTCAGTGGGCCGGGGGTCAGCAGAATCGGGGCATTGCTCATTCCGTGGTTCCTCACAAGCTGCGGGTGGTCCGCCAACAGAGGTGGCGCTGAAACTACGGGTGCTAGGTTGCAATTCGCCCTTTTATCAATCAAATTGTTTGTTGTTATGCCAGTCATAAGTCAGGCCGATAGATATGAACCTGTTCCAGTTACGTGCATTCGACGCGGTTGCCCGTGAAGGCAGTTTCACCCGTGCCGCGGCGCGTCTGTTCATCAGCCAGCCAGCGGTGACCGGGCACATCAAGGCGTTGGAGGAGCACTACCAGATCACGCTGTTGCGGCGCACGGCGCGGCGGGTCGAACTGACCGAGGAGGGTACGCGCCTGGCAGCCATCACCCGGGCCATGTTCAGCCTGGCAGAAGAAGCACAGGTGATGCTGGAGGCCAATCGGCAACTGCTGACCGGGCGCCTGGAAGTCGCTGCCGACGGTCCGCACCGGGTGATGCCCATGCTGGCGCAGTTGCGCGCGCGTTACCCTGGTATCACGGTCAACCTGCGCCTGGGCAATGCCCAGGAAACCCTGGCGGCGCTATTGTCCGAGCATGCCGATGTGGCCGTGCTGACCGAAGTCGAGGCGCGCAATGGCCTGTACTTGCAGGGCCTGGGTGATTCACGGATTTGTGCGCTGTTGCCAGTGGGCCACCCTTGGGCGCATGCCTCGGGTGAGCTGGCGCTGGCCGATCTGGACAAGCAGATCATGGTGCTGCGTGAACCCAGCTCGATCACCCGGCGCACGTTTGACCAGGCGTGTGCGGCAGCCAAGGTGCAACCCCGGGTGCTGCTGGAACTGGACAGTCGTGAGGCGGTGACAGAGGCCGTCGCGGCCGAGCTGGGTATCGGTATCGTCTCATCGGTGGAGGTGGCCCACGATCCTCGGGTGGTGGCTCGGCCCATAGCTGGCGACGGTCTGGTCAACCGGCACATGGTCGGCTGCCTGGAGCGCCGCCGCGAGTTACGTTTGATCAAGGCATTCCTGGGGTTGGATGGGCAATGAGCGAAAAAGACACGATCTCCATGCAACTGGTACGTGAGGCTTTGTTGCAGACATGCCCCGCTGGGTCACCTGACGTGGGCCTGCTGCTTCGCGCCGGCATCGAGCCGGAACAACTGGAGCTGGCGCAGGCGAGGGTGTCTGCCGACGCCTATGCCAAGCTGTGGCGGCTGCTTGCCCGACGTTGCAACGATGAGTTCTTCGCCATGGACCCCCGTGGTTTGCCGATGGGCAGCCTTGCCTTTCTGACCCGCGCAGCCATGGCTCAGCAGAGCCTCGGTGCCGGGCTTGAAATTGCCTTGGGCTTTCTGTCGTTGATGCTGCAGGATCTGCAACCGAGCCTGGTACGCCAGCAGAGCCTGGCCGAAATCGTCGTCAACGAGCCCCGTGACCTGCCACGGCGCGCGTTCACCTATTTCACCTTCTGGATGATCGTGCACGGTGTGGCCTGCTGGCTGGCGGGGCGGCGGATTCCGATCCTGGCTATCGACCTGCGCTGTGCCGAGCCACCGTTCTGCGACGACTACCGGGTGATGTTTTCCGAGAACCTGCAATTCGACCGTCCGCGTACCCGCATGATCATCGCCGCCGACTGCCTGGACCTGCCGCTTAGGCGCACGCCCCAGGAGCTGCAGCGCTTTCTTGCCGAAGCGCCGGGCAACATTCTGGTCAAGTACCGCGATCCGGCCAGCCTGGCCAGGCGCATCCGCAGCGATTTGCTGAAGATCGACCCGGCACATTGGCCGGATGCCGACAGCCTGGCGCGTGGCTTGTGCTTGTCCAGCGCAACCCTGCGCCGGCGCCTGGCGGAGGAGGGGCAGACCTACCAACGCCTCAAGGACAGCGCACG
This sequence comes from Pseudomonas sp. NyZ480, assembly GCF_029537255.1. Lineage (NCBI taxonomy): Bacteria > Pseudomonadati > Pseudomonadota > Gammaproteobacteria > Pseudomonadales > Pseudomonadaceae > Pseudomonas > Pseudomonas sp. NyZ480. The sequence continues at coordinate 1,938,007 of NZ_CP120626.1, forward strand.
ACGCGAGCTGGCGATTGCCTGGTTGGCCCAGGTCGAGCCGGGCCTGGGCGATATCGCCGAACGGCTGGGGTTTGCCGACAGCAGCTCGTTCTACAAGGCCTTCCGTAAATGGTTCGGCTGCAACCCAGGTCACTATCGGGCGCTGATCCAAGCCCGAGACGGGAGCGAATGAATCAACCTCTGCCGTGCGTGTCGAAGCGTTTCCAGCTGCAGCCGAGAGTGGGTTAGGTACAAGCATATGGCCCCTTTCTGCCCAGATCGGAGCCACCATGACGCTTATCCCTCCTTCCCAGCAAGCCTCTTCCGTACAAGCAAGGCTTTCGACCGCTACCGATGACTTCATCCAGGCCCAGTTACCGGACTGGCTGAGGCGAGCCTCGCGCGGGCAGATCAGGAAACTGCGCGATAGCTTCAAAAGGCACCAGGCCAGCCATGATCGGTTGCGAGCAGCGACCCATGAACTGCTTCCGTTGCAGCAGTTTGCCGAGCGACAGTTCCAGGCCCTGCTAGGCGATGCACTGCCTCCAGGCACACAGGTGTCCGATCTGCACTGGGTCACGGTTTCTCCCGATTTTGCGGGGCAGCTGGCGTGGCCCGACTTTGTCTACAAACCCAAGTACACCCATTCGCCCGCACTATCGAAGCTGATGCAGGGATTTGCCGCGGACAGTCGCTTCTACGTGGGCAGTGGCTTGGTCCTGGAAGGTGCCAATGATGTGCTGGTGGCCGCCGACGACGCGTTCACCGAGCGATGCCGGACGTTGGACGCGGGCAAGCTATACCAGGACCAGGTCGAACAGGTGTATGGCGGGCAGAATCTGAATCTGCTGGCCGAAGACAAGCGCAGTGGATTCATCCTCGCCATCGAAATCGCCGCGCTGCGGGGGGAAGTATCCGCGTTGGAGCAAATCGCCCTACGTGACATCGCAACGCACATTCCGCACACGGTCGGGCAACCGGTTCCACACAGTGTCAATCATGTCGAGCTGCTGGGGCAGACGCTTTCCAATGCACTGTTAGTCGTGCTGCGCGAGTTCGATGGTGTGATAAAAAGCGTGCTGCTTTATCTGCCTAGCGCCCCCGACCAGGCCTTGCGACGCTTCACTTCGCTGGCGCAGTTGCACGAGCAGCTGGTCAGCGAACTGCAGCGCCCGGGCTTGCGCCAGTGCCTGTCGGAGCAAGTCCACCTGGAGCATCGCGCAACCTTCCTGCAGACCCTTGATCTGCGCCTGAAGGATGCCCGACCGGACCTGCAATTGGTCAGAGGCTCGATCGTGGAGGATGCGTTCCTCACGTTGGCCAGGGCCCAGGTGCAGCAGGTCAAGGATGATGCGCGGCTATTGTTGGTGCCAACGGCTGAGGTCGATGCCGCCGCCGCTGGGCGACGGATTCAGCGTTGGGAGTCGGTGGGCATGGGGCTTGTCAACCTGGTAGGCCTGTTCAACCCGGTCGTGGGGGCGCTGCTGCTTGGACAGTTGGTGGTGCAGACCTTGTCCGACGTGTTCGAAGGCGCCGTTGATTGGTCCAAAGGCCATCAGCACGAGGCCCTGGAGCATGTGCTGAGTGTCGCAGAGGCCCTGGCCTACACGGTTGCCACGGTCGCGGGCGTGGCCGTGGTGCGCAGTGCCTTCGTGGATGCGCTTGAGCCGATTGCCCTTGATACCCATCGCAAGCGTCTCTGGTCTGGTGATTTGACGCCCTACGAAACCATGCCCGAAGACAGGCGTCTGCAGCCGGACGGCCTGTACGGCCAGGGCAAGCGCCGCTGGATGCGGGTGCAGACCCGTTACTACGAAGTGTATCGCCCCGATCCCCTGGGCCCATGGCGACTTCGCCACCCTTTGCGTGACAGCGCCTATGGTCCGGTCGTGCAACACAATGGTCAGCGCGGTTGGCGGTTGCAACAGGATCAACCGCTCGAGTGGGACGATGGCGCGCGCATGCTGGACTGCCTGTGGCCGCAAGCGTCCCCTGTGGATGCTGAAAGGGCCAGGCAGATTCTTCAGGTGGCCGGCATGGACGTGGATGAGCTGCGGGGTTTGCTGGTGGAGAGCCGACCTGCACCCATCAACCTCGCCGACACGCTGCGCCGGTTCGAAGTTGACGCTCGGATCGAGGCCTTCATCGGCCACCTGAACAGTGGTGCGCTGGGGCAGGATGAAGAAGATCTGCTGGCATGGTGCACTGCTCAACATGAAGTCGCCGGTCCCGAGCAGGGGATGCGCGAGAGGTTGATCGAGCAGATGCCGCTGATGCGGTGGCGGCTGTTCGAGAGCTTTGCCTACGCGCCACGGTCGAGCTCCTCGCTGGCGCTCGTGGTATCGCGTGATTTTCCCGGGCTTCCCAAAGGCTACATTCCGCAGGTGCTCAGCGGCATTGACAGAAGCGAGTTGGAGATAGCGCTTGTGCAGCAGCGCTTGTCGCTGGCGATGGCAAGCAAGGCGCGGTCTTTGCTGCGGGTGGCTCGGCTGACCCGTGCGCTGGAAGGTTTTTACCTTGGCAGCGCCAGCTGCGCGGAAACCGACGAGCTGGCGATTGCTTTGCTCCGCCAGCTGCCGGGAAGGCCGGCCGATCTGAACCTGGAAGTGCGCGAGGCAACGCCCACGGGGCGTCTGTTGGCCGAACTCGATCCGGCGGGTCCCAAAACGGGGCGCATCAGCCTGGTGCGCGTTGGCAGGCACTTTCAATTGTTCGATGGCCGGGGGCAGTCATGGAGACCTTCGAGAACGGCGCCGACTACCATTTTCGAAGCGATCGCGGCAGTGCTGTCGTCGGCCCAATTGCAGGCGCTGGGCCTAGGCGACGATCCAGCCGATGAGTTACGTCAGTTGCTGATCACGCGGCTTCCGAACGCCCACGACCGGTGCATCGAACTGCTCGGTTGGCCTGCCCAGCCTCGCTGGTTCAACCCAGGTCAACGGCTGCCCGATGGTCGCGTCGGCTACGTGCTGAGCGGGCGTGGCCAAGGCGCGGCGCAGGGTTCATCGAAGCAAACGTTGCTCAATGGTTTGCGCCAGCTGTTTCCGGGTCTGGACGATGACCAGCTTGAACAGGAACTGCAGCGCCTGCTGCACGGTGAAGACATGCCGTTTGCAGGCCTGGCAGCGCTGCAGGATGATCATGTGCAGTTGCAGCAGGCACTGAACAGGTGGGTCTCGGCTGAGCTGAACACGACAAGGCAGGCCAATCGGCAACTGCTCTCGGACCGCGTGCTACGCGCCTGGCGCGGGCAAGGCGAGCAAGTGCCGGCCGCTGACGGGCAGCCGGGTGGATTGCGTCTGGCGTTGAGTCTTGGCGAGTTGGCGAGTCTGCCTGCGTTGCCTGGGCAGGTGCAGTTCAATCATGTGACATCCTTGGCCATCAATGACAGCTCGATCACCGCGGTGCCCGCTGACTTCCTGCACAGTTTCGTCAACGTGAACAACCTGAATCTCAGCGGCAATCGGTTATTGGCCATTCCGACCGGACTGGCCCACATGACCCAGCTGCGTACCCTGCGCCTGGCGCGTAACTTCATTCGCATGACCCTGTCGGCTTTCCAGGCGCTCGCCAGCCTGCCCCAGTTGATGCGGTTGGACCTCAGCTACAATCCCCTGGGCGTGCTCTACGTGCCTTTCGGTCAGCTTCAGCACCTGGTTCAGCTGAACGTACGGCATTGCCGGCTGAGCCTCTGGCCGGGGTACATCGAGTTGTGCCAACACTTGCAATTAGCGGACTTGCGAGACAACCAGCTGGCCGAAGTCGCTCCCGAGACGTTACAGATGCCGCAATCTTTCCGTCAGGCATTCGTGGTGGAGCGCAACCTGTTGAGCAACCGGCAGGTGATACGCCTGTACGCACTCGATACGATACCGGAAGCCCCACAGGCTGGATTGTCCCAGGACGACATCCGCGCTTTGTGGATCGGAATTTTGCCTGAATCCGCGAGGTCGGAACGAGGTTCGACATGGGACGCCGTGATGGGGGCCAGCGGCAGCGGACCATTCGCTCAGCTGATGGGTCAGTTGCAGTATGTCTCTGACTACGCTCAGGCACGCCGGTACCTGGCGACCCAGGTGTGGTCATTGCTCGAAGAACTGCAACAGCATGCTTCGCTGCGCGAGCGGATGTTCGAGTGGGTGGATGAGGTGCCTACCGTGCGCAATCGTGTCGCTGATGTGTTCACCCGCTTGCAGGTGCGCATGTTCGAAGCGCGCGCGGAACGGGCCGCGGTGCAGGGCGTGCAGGGGCGTGCGCTGATCGCACTGGGCCGTGGCCTCTATCGTTTGGACGTTATCGCCTTGCTTTCGCGCGAGGCGACGGTGCGAGTGAACGAGCAACGGGCCATCGCTCGGCGGGCAGATCCGAGTGCCACGCACCTGGCGGATGTCGATGGTCGGGATATCGACTTGCTCTATCGTGTGCGGCTCAGAGAGGCGCTGAGTTTGCCTGGGCAGCCCCAGACGATGCATGGCGATAGCCTTCCGGGAATCACCGAGGAATCGATATTCAGCGACCGGCAACGAATCGAACGGGTTGGAGGAATCGAGGAGCTGGCAGAAGACCTGAGTCAACGCCGCTTCTGGCAGTCCTACCTGGAAAATCGTCACGCCAATGACTTCCAGGTGCTGGAGTCGGCGCACCGGGCTCGCATCGGCAGGTACCACGCAGAAAATCCACAGGCAACAGCGGCCGAACGCGCGCGCGCCCTGGACGACCTTCAGATCGCGCACGATGCTGCAGTGCATCGCCATCGGGTGGCACTGACCCGTCATGAACTGAGGTCCGAAACGGCGCGACTGGGATGACACCGCAATGGCCCGGCGTTGCCTGGGCCAGGCAGTGGATGCCACCCATCGGGTGCAGCGGCGAGCGCCGCCTCGGTGGGTAGCCTTCCCGGTTCAGCCGCGCCTCGGGTGGCGGCAGTGTGAGCGGTCCATCAATCGCCGCAGTACCCACCATGATCGAAACCACCCAAGATATGCCGCGAGAACGCGCGACCGACGCTTTCATTGCACAACTCCTGCCGCAATGGCTCCGAAGCTCCACGTATGCCCAGGTGCAAATCCTGCGGACCTGCTTCGAGCACCATGTGCAGAGCCAGCACAAGGTGCAGGTCGCACTGGCAGGACTCGAACCGCTGGATACATTCGTCACCCAACGCCTGCAAGAGAAACTGCAATCGTCGTTTTCTCTGACCGTAGAGCTGGGCAAGGCGCAATGGCGTGAAGAGCGTCGAAAGCTGGTCGCCGATGCCTCAGGCCCGATACTGCACGAAGCGTATTTCGTGCGTTCGCCGGCAGTGCTGAAACTGATGCAGAACTTCAAGCAAGGCGAGTCGTTCTTCGAGCACACCGCTCTGGTGTACCCCGCCGATCCAGCGACGGGGCAGGCTGAGCGGGTGTTGACCACCGACAGCGAGCAACTGGTGGACATCTGCCGGACGCTGGATGTCGGTCGACAGTACCAGCAGCATCTCGACAGCGTGTTGGACACCGACTACCGGGCTGCACTGGCCGAGGACAAGCGCACGCAATTGAGGCTGGCCGTAGAGTTGGCGTCGCTGAAACGGCAGCTGCCCACCGATGAAGTGAACATGCTGCGGCGCTTCGCGGCTGGTCAGCCGTTGACCCACCCTCATAGCCATAGGGTGCGTGCAGGGGCGTTGGAGGTTCTTGGCTGTCGTGTGGACGGTGCATTGGCTTTCGAGTTGCAACGCCTCAACCCCGCGTTCAGGGATGTTCCGCCGTTCATCATCGAAGGTGTGATTCTGTACTTGCCTGGCGATCCTGAGTGCCCCCTGCGCGCATTCGGCAGTTGGCAGCAAGCCAGTTGGGCGCTGGGAGCCCTGTTGCGCGATGCAGCCTATCGGCAAGCTTTCGTTCAGCGGATTGCAATGGCGGACCGCGCTGCCTACCTCTCGACGCTGAACAAGCGCCTGGCAGACGATCAGACCGATGCAAGCTGTGCGTGTGGGGCAATCGATGAGCAGATATTCAAGGTGCTGGCCGAGCAGCAGTTGCAGCGAATTCGCGACAATGCGCGTTTTCTGGCAGTACCCACCGCACAGGTCGACGCCCGCGTCAGTGCCGAGCACCTGCGAACACTGGAGTCCGTCGGCATAGGCCTGGTCAGCCTGGCCGGGTTGTTCGTGCCGGTGATCGGCGCCGTGTTGGTGACCCACTGGGTGGGGCAGATTCTGTCCGAGGTTTTCGAAGGGGTCGAAGACTGGAAACAGGGCCATCAGCACGAAGCCCTGGAACACCTGCTGGGTGTGGTCGAGTCAGTGGCGATCGGCACCGCGCTGGCGGCCGGGACCACGTTGGCCGCCCGCGGCTTCCTACGCAGCGCCAACGTCGACCAGATGGTGCCCGTGCTGGATGGCGAGGGGCGGGCGCGATTATGGTCCGCAGAGATCGGCCATTACGAAGATCCGTCACCGCCGGATGACTTGCTGGAGCAGGATAATGGCCTGTTGTCCAACGCGCTGGGACAGTGGTGGTACAACGATAACAAGTATTTTCAGGTGGTTCCCGTGCCGGGGCGCAGTTCGTGGCGGTTGCGCCATCCACGGCGCGAATCGGGTTTCGGACCGGAGCTGGCGTTCAATGGAGAGCGCGGTTGGCGGCTGTCATCCGAGCGGCCGCTCGAATGGGAGGGAGCGCCCCTCTTGCTGGGGCGCCTGTGGCCACCGGCAACCCGTTTGGACCCCGAGCGTATCGGGCAGATACTGAAGGTCGCGGATGTCGACCAAGACCACCTGCGCGGCCTGTTGGTCGAGGGGCGGGCGCTCCCGGTTGCACTGCGAGACACCCTGGAACGCTTTGCCGTGGACGCCCGTGTCGACGAATTCCTCGAGCAACTGGATCGAGGGCTGAATGTTGACCCCGAGCTGTTCCAGTGGTGCGTCGAGCACTTCGGGCTCGAGGAGGGGCTGACATCGCAGGAGCAACGCGTGGCATTGATCGAAGAGGGCGCAGCGGTACGCGAACAGCTGTTCGATCACTTCTCGCGCAAATACCTTGCCATGGACCCTCTGCTGGACCTGGTTTCGAGGGATTTCAAAGGGTTGCCCGATGCTTATGCGCTCGACGTACTCAGGCAGGCAACCGATACGCAGCGCCGCTGGATGCGCAGCGAACAGCGGATTCCTTTGCCCGTTGCCGAGCGGGCCCGAGCGCATTTGCAGCTGGCGCGGCTGACGCGTGCCCGCGAAGGGCTGTACCTCAAGGGCAGCTATCATCCGGACACGGTTGCGCTGGCCTTTGCGTTGTTGCGCAAGCATGCACGCCTGTCGACGACAGTGGACATCGAACTGCGCGAAGGTTCGGATGTCGGACGCCCGCTGGCGCGGCTTCATCCGCAGAATGATCCACTGCGCATCTCCACCGTTCTGGTAAGGCAGGCCGGTGGCTTCAAATGCTACGACCTGCAAGGACGCGAACTGAGTGTCGACCAGGTCGACCCTGTCGAGATTGGCGAGGTGTTGGCCAGGTACCTCTCCCGAGACGATCTGGCGCGCCTGGGCTGGGATGGTTCCCAAGCCAGCGAACAGATCAACAATGCGCTACGAGCCTGGTTGCCGGCCGACAACAAGGCGCTTGTCGAGTTGTTGGGCGCACGGGAGATAAAACCTACGAGGAATTCACTACGGCGTCTGCCAGACGGGCGTATGGGTTATCCGCTCAACGGGCATGACGAGGCGCGGCACCCTTCGCGACGCTTGTTGCTAGAGTCCTTGGGCGCACTGTATCCGACACACAGTGCCCAAGCACTGGAGGACTATGTGGCGACCCTGCTGGAGTCGCCGCAGACTGCATATGCCGTGATGATCAGGCAGTACCAGCAGTACCTTGCCCTCGATCGGGCAATGCAGACATGGGTGATGCAGGTGCCAGCGGGGCGTCAGCGAGGGGCACGTCGTTTCGCCTCCGAGGAGCTGCGCCGCAGCTGGCGTCTCGGAGGGCCACAGGACAGCGTTTCGAGCACCACTGCACCGGCCAGTCGCCTGACCCTGGTTGGCCTGGACATCGGAGGTCTGCCCGCGCTGCCAGCCAACACCGACTTTGCGCACATCACCGACCTGGTACTGGTCGGTTTGCAACTGGAACACGTGCCGCCAAGTTTCCTGGGGTCTTTCAGCCGATTGCGTGGGTTGAACCTAAGCAACAACGCCCTGACCAGCCTGCCCGCGGGTATCGGGGGGTTGAGCCAGCTGCGCATACTGCACTTGGCGCGTAACCGGATTCGCATGACCGAAGAGGGCGCCCAGGCTTTAAGTGGCCTCACCCAATTGGACACCCTGGATTTGGGCTTCAACCGACTAGGCTCGATCAGCTTGCGCCTGGGGCAGTTGACGCGTCTGCGTGAATTGAACCTGCGCCGGAACAATCTGCACAGCGTGCCCACAGCGCTGGAGCAATGCCTGCACCTTGAGGCGGCGGACCTGCGTGACAACCAGATCGCGCAGCTCCCTGATACTTTGCTGCTTGCACCGTTGCATGTACGCCTTGCCCTCAGGTTGGAAAACAACGCGCTGCCAGTCGCCGAGCGCGAGCGCTTGTACGCTGCCAACCCGGTGCAGGTAGAGCCCCCGGGACCAACGGAAGCGCCAGGCTTGGCCCGCTCGGCCTGGCTGCAGCTCGCGGACTCTGCGACGAGAACCGCAAGAAGCCTGCAATGGGATGATTTGTTGGACGAGCCCGATAGCGATGCGTTCTTCCGAGTGCTGGCAGAACTGACGCAGACCAGTGACTTCCAGCACGTACCGCAGGATCTGTCGCGCCGGGTTTGGGCGATGATCGCCGCAGCCAGCGAGAACGCCGCCCTGCGGGCTGAATTGTTCGAGCTGGCTGCCGTGCGAACTTGCGTCGACCAGGTCATCTCGTGCTTCAGCACGCTCGAAGTCCGCGTATTGCTGGCTGAGGCGATGCAATCTGCGGCGGCAGGCGGGCAGGAGCAGGCCTTACTCGAGCTGGCTTGTGGACTGTTCAGGCTGGATCGGGTTGCGATGATCGCCGGCAAAGAGGTGGAACGGCGGGTGACCTTGGAGGTAGACCGGCTGCGTACCTCTGGGTGGCCCGAGGAGCAGTCCAGGGAGTTCGCGTTAGCGCAGGTGGACGCGATCGAGATCAGTCTAGCCTATCGCGTAGGCCTGGCTCGCACATTGAATCTTCCAGGACAACCGAAAACCATGCAGTTCGAGCAGCTGGCCGGGGTCAGCCCGATGCAGCTCAGCAATGCCGCAGCCGAAGTGCGCTGGGCATCGGCGACCGATGCGCTGTTGAACGATATTAGCCAGCGGGATTTCTGGATCGCGCACCTGGAACGTCAATACGCCACCGAGTTCCAGCAGGTCAAACAGCCGTTCTGGGAGCAACTGGAGGAGGAGGGCACCGAGGACGCCGAGCGTGTCGCGCACATCCAGCGAGCGTTCGACGACGCCGTTCATCGATTGGTCCTGCGCTTGAGCGCCGAGGCGTTGAGCGTGCAGGATCCAGCCAACTGAAATCCTGCTGGAAACGGCCAAACCGCTCATCCCGATTGAGCGGTTTGGCCATTGCCGAGTGACGTCGGCAGCGACAACATCGTTAGACCCATGGTGCGCTCCAACAATAAGAATCCAGGAGTCTGACGATGCGCGATTACGCCGAGGCCGTCCGTTCGTTCAACTACGAACAGGTTGCTCATACCGCCCTGCACGGCAACCTCAAAGCCCTCAATGCCTGTGTCGAGTGCTGCGACCGACATGCAGGCGGGGGCAGGCTCGCCCTGATCTGGGAAGGCCGTGACGGCCAAAGCGAACGCTACAGCTTCGACCAGCTTCAGCAGCAGGCCGCACGCTTTGCCAATGTCCTCAAGGCACAAGGTGTCCAGGCTGGCGACCGGGTCGCCGGTCTGATGCCGCGCACCCCGGAACTGCTGATCACCATTCTCGCCACGTGGCGATTGGGGGCTGTGTACCAGCCGCTGTTCACGGCTTTCGGCCCCAAGGCCATCGAGCATCGCCTGGAGCAGTCCCATGCTCGTGTAGTGGTCACCGACAGCCTGAACCGCAGCAAGCTGGATGAGGTGAACGACTGCCCGACCCTCATTACCGTGAAAGCGCCGGTAGGCGAACTGGATTTCCATCAGGTTCTGGCTGCTGCCGATCAGCACTGCGAACCTGTCATGCGCAGCGGCGATGATCCGTTCCTGCTGATGTTCACCTCGGGCACCACCGGTCCGGCCAAGCCTCTTGAAGTACCGCTGCGCGCGATCGTCGCCTTCCAGGGCTACATGCGTGATGCCATCGACCTGCGGCCGGACGACAACTTCTGGAACCTGGCCGACCCAGGCTGGGCCTACGGTCTTTACTACGCCGTCACCGGCCCGTTGTCGCTGGGCCACGCCACGACGTTCTACGATGGCCCCTTCAGCGTCGAAAGCTGCGCGCGGGTCATTAACAAGCTAGGTATCACCAACCTGGCAGGCTCGCCCACGGCCTACCGTCTGCTGATCGCCGCGGGCAGCGAGTTTTCCACGCCGATCAAAGGCCGGCTGCGCGTGGTCAGCAGCGCCGGTGAACCCCTTAACCCTGAGGTGATCCGCTGGTTCGCCGATGAGCTGGGCGTGACCATCCACGATCACTACGGCCAGACCGAACTGGGCATGGTGTTGTGCAATCACCATGGATTGCAGCACCCGGTGCACTTGGGTTCGGCTGGTTTCTCCATTCCTGGCCACCGGATCGTCGTGGTGGACGAGCAAGGTCTGGAACTGCCGGCCGGTCAACCGGGCATTCTGGCGGTGGACCGCGAACAGTCGCCGCTGTGCTGGTTCGGCGGCTATCACGGCCTGCCCACCAAGGCCTTCGTCGGCAAGTACTACCTGAGCGGCGATACCGTCGAGTTGAACGCGGACGGCAGCATCAGTTTCGTCGGCCGCAGTGACGACGTGATCACCACCTCCGGCTACCGCGTCGGCCCGTTCGATGTCGAGAGCGCGCTGATCGAACACCCGGCGGTGATCGAAGCGGCCGTGGTCGGTAAGCCGGACCCCGAGCGTACCGAGCTGATCAAGGCCTTCGTGGTGCTGGCCGCGGGCTTCAGCGGCAGCCCGGAGCTGGAGGAAACCTTGCGCCAGCATGTGCGCCAACGTCTGTACGCCCATGCCTACCCTCGCGAAATTGAATTCGTCAGCGAGCTGCCCAAGACCCCGAGCGGCAAGCTGCAACGCTTCATCCTGCGCAACCAGGAAATCGCCAAACAACACGCGCACCTGGCAACCCGCGCCAGCGCCTGAAAGGAAAGACAACATGCAAATCAGCCATAAGCACTTCATTGTCAGCGGCGGCGCCTCCGGGCTTGGCGCTGCAACCGCGCAGATGCTGGTCGAAGCTGGCGCCAAGGTGATGCTGGTCGACCTCAATGCCGCCGCCGTCGAAGCCAAGGCCCGCGAGCTGGGTGACAATGCCTGTTTCGCGGTTGCCGATATCAGTGACGAACAGGCCGCCAAGGCAGCGGTGGAGGCGGCGGTCGCCGCCTTCGGCAGCCTTCACGGGCTGGTCAACTGCGCCGGTATCGTCGGTGCCGAGAAAGTGCTGGGCAAGCAGGGGCCGCACGGACTGGCCAGCTTCGCCAAGGTGATCAACGTCAACCTGATCGGTAGCTTCAACCTGCTGCGCCTGGCAGCCGCGGCCATGGCCGAAGGTCAGCCGGACGAGGGCGGCGAGCGCGGAGTGATCATCAACACCGCCTCCATCGCCGCCTATGACGGGCAGATTGGCCAAGCCGCCTACGCCGCGTCCAAGGGCGCCATCGCCAGCCTGACCTTGCCGGCCGCCCGCGAACTGGCGCGTTTCGGGATTCGGGTGATGACCATCGCCCCAGGTATCTTCGAAACGCCGATGATGGCCGGCATGACCCAGGAAGTGCGCGACTCGCTGTCCGCTGGCGTGCCGTTCCCGCCGCGCCTGGGACGGCCGCAGGAATATGCCGCGCTGGCCCGACATATCATTGAAAACAGCATGCTCAACGGCGAGGTGATTCGCCTCGACGGCGCGCTGCGCATGGCTGCCAAGTAAGGAGAACCGAACATGACCATTGCCAACGATCCGATCGTCATCGTCAGCGCTGTGCGCACGCCCATGGGTGGGTTGCAGGGCGAACTCAAGAGCCTGACCGCGCCGCAACTGGGCAGCGCCGCCATCCGCGCCGCCGTCGAGCGCGCTGGGGTCGATGCCGCCAGTGTCGAGCAGGTGCTGTTCGGCTGTGTGCTGCCGGCAGGTCAGGGCCAGGCACCGGCCCGCCAGGCTGCGTTGGGCGCCGGGCTCGACAAGCACACCACGTGCACCACCCTGAACAAGATGTGTGGCTCGGGCATGCAGGCGGCCATCATGGCCCATGACCTGCTGCTGGCCGGCAGCGCCGATGTGGTGGTGGCGGGGGGCATGGAGAGCATGACCAACGCACCGTATTTGCTAGACAAAGCCCGTGGCGGCTACCGCATGGGCCACGGCAGGATCATCGACCACATGTTCATGGATGGCCTGGAGGATGCGTATGACAAAGGGCGCCTGATGGGAACCTTCGCCGAGGACTGCGCCCGGGCCAACGGATTCAGCCGCGAAGCGCAGGATAACTTTGCAATCGCGTCGTTGACCCGTGCCCAGGAAGCCATCAGGAACGGGCGCTTCGCCGCCGAGATTGTCCCGGTCGAGGTCACCGAGGGTAAGGAAAAGCGCCTGGTCAAGGATGACGAGCAGCCGCCCAAGGCGAAGCTGGACAAGATCCCGCAGCTCAAGCCGGCCTTCCGCGAAGGCGGTACCGTGACAGCCGCCAACTCCAGTTCGATTTCCGACGGTGCTGCCGCACTGGTGCTGATGCGTCGCTCCGAAGCCGACAAACGCGGCCTCAAGCCACTGGCGGTCATCCATGGACACTCCGCATTCGCCGATACGCCGGCACTGTTCCCAACCGCGCCGATCGGTGCGATCGACAAATTGATGAAGCGCACCGGCTGGAACCTGGCCGAGGTCGACCTGTTCGAAATCAACGAGGCATTCGCCGTGGTCACCTTGGCGGCCATGAAACACCTCGACCTACCCTCTGAAAAGGTCAACATCCATGGCGGCGCCTGCGCCCTGGGCCACCCCATCGGTGCCTCGGGCGCGCGCATCCTGGTGACCCTGCTGTCGGCCCTGCGCCAGAACAACTTGCGCCGTGGCGTGGCAGCGATCTGCATCGGCGGCGGCGAAGCCACTGCCATGGCCGTCGAATGCCTGTATTGAGGTGAGCCATGTTGGTAACTGATGAGCAACAACAGATCGCCGACGCAGTGCGAGACTTCGCCCAGGAGCGGTTGAAACCGTTTGCCGAGGCGTGGGACAAGGCCCACCGCTATCCACGTGAGGCCATTGCGGAAATGGCCGGTCTGGGCCTGTTCGGCATGCTGGTGCCGGAACAGTACGGTGGCAGTGACACCGGCTATGTGGCCTATGCCATGGCCTTGGAGGAGATCGCGGCCGGCGACGGTGCCTGCTCGACCATCATGAGTGTGCACAATTCGGTCGGTTGCGTGCCGATCCTGAAATTCGGCACCGAGCACCAGAAGCAGCAATTCCTCGCCCCCCTGGCCAGTGGTTCGATGATTGGGGCCTTTGCCCTGACCGAACCCCAGGCCGGTTCCGATGCCAGTAGCCTGAAAACCCGTGCACGGCTCGAAGGCGACCACTATGTGCTTAATGGCAGCAAGCAGTTCATCACCTCCGGGCAGAACGCAGGGGTGGTCATCGTGTTCGCCGTCACCGACCCGGAGGCGGGCAAGCGTGGCATCACCGCGTTCATCGTGCCCACCGACTCACCTGGCTACCAGGTCGCGCGAGTCGAGGACAAGCTCGGCCAGCATGCGTCCGACACCTGCCAGATCGTATTCGACAACGTGCGGGTGCCAGTCGCCAATCGTCTCGGTGAGGAAGGGCAGGGCTACAAGATCGCCCTGGCCAACCTCGAAGGTGGCCGCATCGGTATTGCCTCCCAAGCGGTCGGTATGGCGCGGGCTGCGTTCGAAGTGGCGCGCGACTACGCCAACGAGCGGCAGAGCTTCGGCAAGCCGTTGATCGAGCACCAGGCAGTGGCCTTCCGCCTGGCCGACATGGCCACTCGCATTGCGGTCGCCCGGCAGATGGTGCTGCACGCGGCAGCCTTGCGTGATGCCGGGCGCCCGGCATTGGTGGAAGCCTCGATGGCGAAGCTTTTCGCCTCGGAAATGGCCGAAAAGGTATGCTCGGATGCCTTGCAGACCCTGGGTGGATATGGCTATCTGAGCGACTTCCCGCTGGAACGAATCTACCGCGACGTTCGGGTGTGCCAGATCTACGAGGGCACCAGCGACATTCAGCGCATGGTCATTGCGCGTAATCTTTGAAGGAGCATCCTGCATGGCATTCGAAACCATCCTGTTGGACATCCACGGCAAGGTCGGCCTGATCACCCTCAACCGCCCCCAGGCGCTCAATGCGCTGAACGCGCAGATCGTGGCTGAGATCAACCAGGCGCTGGACCAGCTCGAACGTGACCCCAACATTGGCTGTGTGGTCCTGACCGGCTCCGCCAAGGCCTTCGCCGCCGGCGCTGATATCAAGGAAATGGCCGAGCTCCAGTACCCGCAGATCTATGTCGACGACCTGTTCAGCGATGCCGACCGCATTGCCAATCGACGCAAGCCGATCATCGCGGCTGTTTCTGGCTTTGCCTTGGGCGGGGGCTGCGAGTTGGCGATGATGTGCGACTTCATCCTGGCCGCCGACAACGCCAAGTTCGGTCAACCGGAAATCAACCTGGGCGTACTGCCGGGCATGGGCGGCACCCAGCGTCTGACCCGTGCAGTGGGCAAGGCCAAGGCCATGGAGCTGTGCCTGACCGGCCGCCTGATGGGCGCCGAGGAGGCCGAGCGCGCAGGTTTGGTGGCCCGCGTGGTGCCACAGGCCGAGCTGCTGGAAGAGGCACTGAAGGTGGCTGCGACCATCGCCAGCAAATCGATCCCGGTGAGCATGATGGTCAAGGAAAGCGTCAACCGGGCCTTCGAAGTCACCCTCAGCGAAGGTGTTCGCTTCGAACGTCGCGTGTTCCACGCTGCGTTCGCCACCGAAGACCAGAAGGAAGGCATGGCGGCCTTCATCGGCAAGCGCGAAGCACAGTTCAAGGACCGTTGAGTACAACCCTGTCGTGGCCTGGGCGCCACGGCAGGTTTTCGCGCCTCTTCCCCTGGCCGCCCACGACCGGCAAAGGTCGTGGGTCGGCCCTGCCTGGATCTGCCGATGGGCGGAATCCAGGCCATTTCGGTCAAATTCCCTTGTGATTGCAGTTGCTCCGGGCGACGTGGCGCCTTAGACTGCCGCCCCCTGTAAAAGAGTGCCGGTTGGCGCTTGAAGAATTCCGCTGCCCGCGCCAAGGCGCTGGCGGCACCCGAATCGCCCAATGCACATTTTTCATAGAGAAATCGATGACCAAGGAACAGTTGCTGGCCATGTCGGCCGATGACTACATGAACGCTGAACAGCTGGCATTCTTCACTGCCTTGCTGCAGGCGATGAAAGTCGAAACCCATGAACGCATCGAGCTGAGCCGCGCCACCATCGAAAGCCTGGATACCCCTTCGGATCCAGCCGATGTGGCCTCGGTCGAAGAAGAGCGCCACTGGCTGGTCAATGCCATCGAGCGTGACCAGCGCCTGCTGCCGCAGCTGGAAATGGCCCTGGGCCGTATCGCTGACGAAAGCTTCGGCTGGTGCGACGACAGCGGTGAGCCTATCGGCTTGCAGCGCCTGCTGATCAGTCCGACCACCAAATACTGCATCGAAGCTCAAGAGCGTCACGAGCAGCTCGACCGTCACCAGCGCCAGATCTGAGTCGACGCGTCTGACCAAGCCCCACGGAGCGATCCCTGGGGCTTTTTGCGTGACTGTCGTTTGCGACAGATTTGTTGCCATCGGCGCAATACAGCTGTGCTGAAGCGCGCTTTTTCCGGCACCTTGGCAGGCGTATCATGGGCTCATCGTTAGGTTGCTAATTAAATTCCGGAGGGAATGATGAATAGCCGAGTCGATGTAGCCGTGATGATTGGCTCTGGCGTACCTGCAATGTTGCAGGCGCAGGGGCGGCGGGTGTGCTGGGTGGTACTGGTCAACGGCGAACGCCGGGGCACTGCCTTCGCCAGCCGTGCCGAAGCGGTCGAGTGCCAGGTGGCATGGTTACAGCAATTGGATAAGGGGCGAGCCGCCTAAGTAGGATATTGCGCCCAGCGGCGTAAGAAAAAACCTCTTTTTCTCTCGACGGATTTTGGTGTTTTCGTGCATATTTCCGCCTACGTAATGCACCGATAGATTCCAGCGCCCATTCTGCCGAGGGGCCTGTCGCAATCTGTCGCATCTTTTCTGGCATTTTTGCTGTCAGACTTTACGCTTCCCCGAGGGGAATATGCCGAAAGCCTGCACTTAGGCCAGATCTGGCAAGTCAGAGTAACGATTCCTGCATGCAGCAGCGTCTGCAGGCACAGACATCTCGTGTATTGCGTTATTAATCTTTGTCTATCGACATGAATTGGCCGCGCCTCTTGCACGAAGAGTGAGTGCGGATGTAAACGGTTTGAGGATCACTTCATTGGCAGTCAGTACTCTTGATACCCACGCTCTGTTTGCCTTGGGCGACTTGCGCGCAAGGCTCGTCAAACTGTTTCAGGGGCGTTTTGTCTATGTCACCGAGCAAAGCCCCGAAGGTTTGTACATGGCTGAAATCGACACCGACAGTGCGTTGGTCGTCGACGACAAGCAACGTTTGGAGTTGAAGGTGGGTGACCACTTCCGGGCTGCGGTATTGCCCAGTCGCGAAGGCGGCAAGCTGGAGATGCGCTTTCGTGACATCAAGCTCAATGTCTATGGCGTAGGTGACTATGCGTTCGTTTCCGTCCCTGAAGGTGAAGGCATCGTGTTTCGCGAAGGCCACGGCGTGATGCTGGTGTTCGCCGCCCAGCAACAAGTTCAGGAAGGGCTGGGCAAATTGCTCAAGGCCGTGACCGGCAAGGTTGCGAAATGGCGTAAGGGTGAGTTGACCACCTTCAAGGCCAGTGAATGAGTGAAAGCGCCGTTACGCCCCAGAGCCGGGCCGAGTTTCATCTGCGGTATCAGGCGCAAGCCACCGCGCAGGCCGAGCATCTGTTGGCACAGAGGGAGCGGATGCAGGGTGCCTGGTTGGCCTGGGTAGCGGGCCAGCTCTATCAGCTGAGCCCAGCACCCTATGCCGCGATGGTGCGGCGTGAATTGCAGCGTCTGAGCGAGGGGTAGAAAGGCGGCTGCTCAGTGGTCGTGATTTTTGTGGCTGCTGATTTCCTCAGGCACCGCTTCCTTCGACATCCGTTTGCGAAACAGCGCGGCCCTGGCCAGCAGCAGTGTGGTTACCGGTACCGTGATCGACAGCAGGATCGGAATCAGCCAGGCGTGCAGTACCGGGCCCTCCTTGAGCCACGAGAAATAAAGGATCGAGGCCAGAGAGACGCACCAGGCGCCGATAGTGGAAGCCAGTGCCGGTGGGTGCATACGCTGAAAATAGTCCTTCAGGCGCAACAAGCCCAAGGCTCCCACCAGGGCGAACAGGCTGCTGGTCAGCAGCAGTGCGGCGGTGACAAGCTCAAGCCACAGAGGCAAGTCCAGGGTGTCCGTCATTCGATCACCTCGCCGCGCAGCAGGAACTTGGCCAGGGCAAACGAGCCGACGAAGCCGAACAACGCGATCAGCAAGGCGCCCTCGAAGTAAGTATCGCTGGCATAGCGAATGCCGAGCACCAGCATCATCAGCATCGCCAGGATGTACAGGTAGTCCAGCGCCAGGACCCGGTCCTGGGCGGACGGGCCACGAAACAGCCGGATCAGCGCCAGGGCCATGGCCAACGCAAAGATGAACAGGCTGGCGAGGACTGCATTGGCAAGCAGGCCTGTCATTCGAATATCTCCATCAACGGGCGTTCGTAGGTGTGCTTGAAGTGTTCGATGAAGGCGTGTTCGTCTTCAAGGTCGAACACATGCAGCAATAACACACTGCGGTCCAGGGCCAGTTCTGACCAGACGGTGCCAGGCACGACCGTGGTGATCATCGACAACGCCGCCAGGCCATGGGCATCACGCAGATCCAGCGGAATGTGCACGAATGCCGAGCGGGGTGGTCGCTTGCCTGCGCGCAACACGCCGCGTGCGACCAACAGGTTGGACACGATCACATCGATACCTACCCGGAAGATCAGCCTGGCGATGACCAGCGGCCGTCGCACATGGGCATGCTGAGGCCGCAGAGGGGCCATGAGCAAAGGCGCCAGCATGCCGAGGGCTGCGCCAAGCAGCAGGTTGCCGGCGCTCACCGATAAGTTGAGCAGCAGCCACAGCACGAACAGCGACAGGGACAGCAGCGGGGCAGGGAATAGTCGGCTCATGGTTGCACCTGCCCGTCGAGCGTGGTGGGGCCCGGTATCGGGCGTGCGGCCATCACGGCTTCTATGTACGCATCGGGTGCTTGCAAGCTGGCAGCGGTGTCCTGGGTATAGCGCAGCACAGGCTCGGCCCTGAAGCTCAGGATGATGCACAGGCCAAGCAGGATGACGATCGGCAGGTATTCGAAGCGGCGCAGTACCGGTGAAGGACGTTCCTCGGGCTTCCAGAAGCGCTGGATACCGACGCGGCAGAAGGCGATCAGAGAAGCCATGCCAGACAGCACCAGCAGTGCCACCAGCCCCCAGCCCGCCGCGCTCAGCGGTTGTTCGCTCGGAGTGCCAAGCCCTTGTGGATTGAACAGGGCGCTGATCAGGTTGAGTTTGCCAATGAAGCCCGATAGCGGCGGCATGCCAATGATCAGCAGTGCGCAAGCGATGAAGCTAAGGCCCAGGAAGGCCATGGTCCATGGGATGATCTGGCCGATCACGGCCTTTTGTTCATCGTCGAGGTTGATGCCTTTTGGAGGGTGCAGCGACTCCAGCGGCGGCGGAATGGCATCTTCCTCTTCATCCAGGGGCAGTTCGTTGGCCGAGCGCGAACGCTCGACCAGTTCTGCAAGCAGGAACAGTGCGCATAGGGCCAAGGTCGAGCTGACCAAGTAAAACAGCGCAGCGCCGATCAGGGCCGGCTGGGCGAAACCGATCGCGCCCAGCAGCGTACCAGCGGAGACCAGGATGCTCAGGGCAGCCAGCCGCTCCAGGCGTTGCGCAGCAAGAATCGACACTGCCGCCACCGCTAGCGTCACCAGGCCACCATAGACCAGCCACTGGCCACCGAAGTGCGCCGAGGCCCCGGCCTGGCCGGAGAACAGCAAGGTCCAAAGGCGCAGCACCGCGTACAGCCCGACCTTGGTCATGATGGCGAACAGCGCCGCCACCGGAGCACTGGCTGAGGCATAGGCGGGTACCAGCCAGAAATTCAGTGGCCAGATGCCGGCCTTGACCAGAAACGCCATGGCCAGAATCGCGGCGCCAGCATGCAGCAGGCCACGGTCGGCTTCGGGCACCAGCGGTATCTTCAGGGCCAGATCGGCCATGTTCAGTGTGCCGGTTACGCCATAGAGCATCGCCGCGCCCACCAGGAACAACGACGAAGCGAACAGGTTGATGGCGATGTAGTGCAGGCCAGCCCTGACCCGTGCCCGGCCCGAGCCGTGCAACAACAGACCGTAGGAAGCTGCCAGCAGCACCTCGAAGAATACGAACAGGTTGAACAGGTCGGCGGTCAGGAACGCCCCGTACAGGCCCATCAGTTGGATCTGGAACAGCGCATGGAAGCTGGCGCCGGCACTGTCCCAACGGGCACGGGCGAACATCAGGGCGCTCACAGCAATGACCCCGGTCAGGGTCAGCAACAGGGCAGACAGGTGGTCGACAACCAGCACGATGCCGAACGGTGCCGACCAGTTTCCAGGCAGGTAGACACCAATGGACTCCGCCTGACCTTGGGTGCGCACCCACAGCAACAGGTAGATGGCGATGGCCAGGCCGCTGATGCTGGACAGCAGGTTCAGGCGGGCCTTGAGCTGGCGATGTTTCTCGCCCAGCAACAGCATCACTGCTGCCGTGAGCAATGGCAGCAGGATGGGCGCGACGATCAGTTGGCTCGCTCCAGTCATTCTTCACGCTCCCGGCCATCGACATGGTCGGTGCCGGTCAGGCCACGGGAGGCCAGCAGCACCACCAGGAACAGCGCGGTCATGGCGAAACTGATGACGATGGCAGTGAGTACCAAGGCCTGGGGGAGTGGGTCGGTGTAGTGCAGAAGGTCCTGGGTGACGCCGTCCTTGATGATTGGCTCCTTGCCGATGAACAGGCTACCCATGCTGAAAATGAACAGGTTTACGCCGTAGGACAGCAGGCACAGGCCCATGATCACCTGATAGGTGCGAGGACGCAGGATCAGCCACACTCCAGAGGCGGCCAACACACCGATGGCGATTGCAATGACTTCTTCCATCAGGCGGCTCCTGCTTGGCTGGATTTCGACGGGTTGGCCGGGCGGTAGGCGCGGACCGATTGGTGCGCCAGGGCGGTGAGGATCAACAAGGTCGAACCAACCACGACGGTGTACACGCCGACATCGAAGAACAAGGCGCTGGCCACGTGCACGTCACCCAGCACGGGCAGGTGCAGGTGAGCGGTATGGGTGGTCAGGAAAGGGTAACCCAGCAACATTGCGCCGACCCCGGTCAGGGTGGCGCAGAGCAGGCCGGTACCCATCCAGCGCAGCGGGCGCAGGCTCATCTGGGCTTCGACCCACTGGGTCCCGGCAACCATGTACTGGAGGATGAACGCCACAGACATCACCAGACCGGCGACAAAACCGCCGCCTGGCTGGTTGTGGCCACGCATGAACAGGTACATCGACACCAGCAGGGCGATCGGCAGCAACAAGCGCACCAATACGGCTGGCACCATCATGAAGCCCAGTGCGGTATCGGCGGCATGACGCGGGTTGATCAGGTCGGTGACCACGTCTGGTGCCAGCAACCGTTGTTGTGCAGGCAGCTGCATGCTTTCCTTGGGCGGGCGGAAGCGGCGCAGCAGGGCGAACACGGTCAGGGCCACGGCGACCAGCACGGTGATTTCCCCCAGGGTATCGAAGCCGCGGAAGTCGACCAGCATCACGTTGACCACATTGGTCCCGCCGCCCTGTGGCAGGGCGCGGCTGAGGTAGAACGATGAAATGTCGTTGGGGGTCGGCCGGGTCAGCATGGCATATGACAACGCCGCCATGCCCGCGCCGACCAGCACCGCCAGCAGCAGGTCGCGCAGACGCCGCAGACGCGCACGCTCCTGGCTGCCGGGCAGCGGCGAGACGCCCTCGATACGGCGCGGCAGCCAGCGCAGGCCGAGCAGTATCAGCACGGTGGTGACCACTTCGACCACCAGCTGGGTCAGTGCCAGGTCCGGTGCCGAGAACCAGACGAATGTTATGCAGGTCATCAGACCGCAGACGCTGACCATGATCAACGCCGCCAACCGGTGGTATTTGGCCTGGTAGGCGGCCCCGATGGCGCAGGCGATGGCGATCAGCCACAGGGCGACGAACACGCCAGAACCCGGGATCTTCGGACGGTCACCCCAGCTCAGGCCGCTGTAAAGCATTGGCGTGAGCCCGGCCAGGAAGGCTGCCAGCACCAGCATGAACAGTTGCGCCTGCAGGCGGCGGGACGTCAACAGCCGTTCGATGCGCCGCGCCAGCAGCATCAGTCGCACCTGGCCGTGTTCGAACAAGCGTTTGCCGTTGAACCGTTCGATCAGTGGTGGGTAAGGGAAACGACCGCGACGCAATTGGTTGCGCAGCAGCAGGTACAACACGATGCCCCCGCTCATGGCGATCAGGCTCATGATCAACGGGGCATTCCAGCCGTGCCAGATGGCCAGGCTGTACTCGGGCAAGGTTCCACCTACCACCGGCAGTGCAGCCGCCGCCAGCAATGGGCCGACCGACTGGGCTGGGAAAATGCCCACCACCAGGCAGGTGAGCACCAGCAGTTCCACGGGGGCACGCATCCAGCGCGGCGGTTCATGCGGGGTGTGCGGCAAGTCCTGCGCAGTTGGGCCGAAGAACACATCGACGGTGAAACGCAGGGCGTAGGCCACGCTGAAGGTGCCCGCCAGCGTGGCAATCACCGGTAATGCGGCTTCGACCCAGGCGGTAGAGGAGATGAACACCGTCTCGGCGAAGAACATCTCTTTGGACAGGAAACCGTTCATCAGCGGTACGCCGGCCATCGAGGCGCTGGCGACCATGGCCAGCGTGGCGGTGTAGGGGACCAGGCGGATCAGGCCGCTGAGGCGGCGAATGTCGCGGGTGCCGCTTTCATGGTCGATGATGCCGGCGGCCATGAACAATGACGCCTTGAAGGTGGCGTGGTTGAGAATGTGGAACACCGCCGCCACGGCAGCCAACGGGCTGTTAAGGCCCAGCAGCAGGGTAATGAGCCCGAGGTGGCTGATGGTCGAGTACGCCAGCAGGCCCTTGAGGTCGTTCTGGAACATCGCGGCGAAGGCGCCAAGCAGCAGGGTCAGCGCGCCGGCACCGCCGACGATCCAGAACCACTCTTCGCTGCCTGAGAGTACCGGCCACAGACGGGCCAGCAGGAACACCCCGGCCTTGACCATGGTTGCCGAGTGCAGGTATGCCGACACGGGCGTGGGCGCAGCCATGGCGTGGGGTAGCCAGAACTGGAAGGGGAACTGCGCACTCTTGCTCAGGGCGCCGATCAGGATCAGTGGCAGCAACACCGGGTAGAGCGCGTGCTGGCGAATGGTCTCGCCAGCGGCCAGCACCTTGTCCAGGTCATAGCTGCCGACCACATGGCCGAGCAGCAGCGCGCCGACCAACAGGCACAGCCCGCCGGCGCCGGTGACCATCAGCGCCATGTAGGCCCCCCGGCGAGCATCGGCGCGGTGGTGCCAGTAGCCGATCAGCAGGAACGAAAACAGGCTGGTCAGCTCCCAGAAGAACACCAGCTGGATGAGGTTGCCGGAAATCACCAAACCGAGCATGGCGCCCATGAATGCCAGGAAGAAGGCGAAGAAGCGCGGTACCGGGTCTTGTGGCGACATGTAGTACCGGGCGTACAGCGACACCAGGGTGCCGATGCCCAGCACCAGCAGCGAGAACAGCCAGGCAAAGCCATCCATGCGCAGCACCAGGTTCATGCCCAGGCTTGGCAGCCATAGCAGTTCTTCGCGAATTACCCCGCCATGGGCGACTTGCGGGTACAACAGTGCTACCTGGACGGTACCGACCAAGGCTACGAGCCCGGCAAGGATGGACTCGGCGTTACGTGCATTGTGCGGCAGCACGGCTGCCAGGCAACTGCCCACGAACGGCAGAAGCAATAGCACTATCAATGACATAGCGTTCTATTCTGGAGAGGTTTGCCAAGGATCATACGTGCCGAGCAGTTGATCACCAACACGCAAGCTGTCGCAGAATCGTACAAAACCGGTGTGACAAGCTGTTTTTTTATAACAGTTTTTTACAAAGCATAGTTGCTGTTACGCGCTTTACCGGCTGCCTTCACGTTCGTGCTGAAGGGTTTCATCCGAGGCGTGGTCGGCCGCGTCACCGCGGCGGACCTTCAACTCGCTGACGATCACGGCCAATACGATCAGAGCGCCGCCGATCAGCGCCACGCCCGGCAGACGTTCGCCAGCGATGCGCCCGACGATCCCGGCCCAGACCGGCTCGCCCGCGTAGATCAAGGTGGCGCGGGTCGGCGATACCGATTGCTGGGCCCAGTTCATGGCCACTTGAATGACCGCGCTCATCGCGCCCAGTCCCAAGGCGCTGGCCAGCAGCAACCCGGAAAAGTCGGGAATGCGCTCCTGGGTCGGAACGATCATCAGAAACGACAGCAACGAAGCGGTGGCCAACTGCACCACGGTCACCCGGCGCACATCGACCTGGCCGGCATAGCGGCTGATCAGGATGATCTCGCCAGCGATGGCCACGGCGCTGACCAAGGTGACCAGTTCCCCTTCACTGAAATGCAGGGCGCCGCCTTCCGGGCCGGCCAGCAGCATCAGGCCGACGAAGGCCAGGCAGATGCCGATGCTCGGCATCAGGCCAGGTCGACGCCCGAGCACCAGCCATTGCAGCAACGGGACGAAGGGTACGTAAAGTGCGGTGATGAATGCCGACTGGCTGCTGCTGATGGTTTGCAGACCCATGGTCTGCAGGCCGTAGCCGAGCATGATGGATACACCGATCAGCATGCCGGCCTTCAGCTCGGTGAAAGTCAGGCCCGACAGTGCGCGCGCCGATACCAGGCCGACGAACAGGGCGGCGGCGGCAAAACGCAGGCCGACGAAGAACATCGGGCCACTGACGGTCATCACGTTATGGACCAGCAGGAAGGTGCCACCCCAGAGCATGGTGATGAACACCAGGACCAGTTCGGCCTTGCTCAGGCGTAAAGATAACGACGTCTTTGGGGCGGTGTCTGGCTGGTTCATGGTCTTGCGCACTCGGAGGGGGCGGCGCACAATCGCCGCAAAGTGGGCAGTATACTGCGCAACCTCTTCCAGTGAGCAATATAGTGCACAAAGATTCCGCGCACCGTTCATCGGTGCTTCAACACGTGAGCCAAAACGTCCGTCGCTTGCGTAACGGCCTGGGGCTCAGCCAAAGTGCCCTGGCGGAGCGCTCCGGGGTTAGCAGGCGCATGCTCGTGGCGATAGAGGCCGGGGAAAAGAACGTCAGCCTGACCACCCTCGACTTGATCGCCGAGGCGCTGGGCGTGGCGTTCAGCACGTTGATCCAAGCGCCTGACCACCGCGACCCAAGCCGCATCGAAGAGCTGGCCTGGGCCGGTGAGCACCCGCAGAGCAAGGCCGTGCTGCTGGCCAGCAGTGCGGCCCGACGAGAGGTCGAGATCTGGGAGTGGACCCTCGCGCCGGGGGAGTGCTACGTCAGCGAAGCCGACGCAGAAGGGTGGAGCGAGCAGATCTACGTGGCTGAAGGGCAACTGACCCTGATCATCGAAGGGGCCGAGCACTGCTTGCAGGTCGGCCAGTTCCATGTGTTTCCCAGCAACTGTCGGTACGCCTACCGCAATGATGGAAACGTGCCCACGCGGTTCGTGCGTAATGTAGTGATCTGACCGTAGGTATGGTCCGGTTTCACTGCCCCAGCAAGTCGTCGGTCTTCAACACCTTGGCATAGGCGAATGCCAGTGCGGCCATGGCCGAGGCATGCACATCGACCGCTGGAACCTGCTTGCCATCGAACTCCAGTGGCAGCGTCGCGCAGGCATCGTGCGCCACCGTGACTGCGTAGCCATAGTCGGCGGCGGCACGAGTAGCGGCGTCGATGCACATGTGACTCATGCTGCCGACGATGGTCAGACTTTTTACACCGTGTTGATCCAGGGTGCGCTTGAGCGAGGTGTCGAGGAACGCGTTGACCTTGTGCTTGAGCACCTCTGGCTCACCGTCCAGGGGGGCGACTTTCTTGTGAAAGTGCGCACCGGTCGAGCCAGGGGTGAAGAACGGTGCATCAGCGCTTTCGAACTCGTGGCGAACATGCACCACCAGATCGCGTCGCGCACGGGCGGCGGCGAGCAGTCGTGCAGCGTTGTCGGCAGCGGCTTCGACACCGTCGAGGGGCCACTTGCCGCCGGGGAAGTAGTCGTTCTGGATATCGATGATGATCAGGGCGTGCTTGCTCATGTTGCCTCCTGTGGCAGTAGTCGTTGTCAGGCCATAGTTATAGGCTGTACGCACTGACCTGAGGATTGGCGCGAACGACACTATGGCGGCAAAAACTGACAACCCTGGCAGCCTGGAGATCGGCCTGCTGATCTATCCTGGCGCACAGCGTGCGGCGGTGCATGGCCTCGATGACCTGTTCACCGTTGCCAACCGTGTGGCGGCCGAGTTGGGGGCTGACGACCTGCCACGCGTGCGTGTCAGCCATTGGCAGTTGGACGAGACCGGGCAATTGCGCTGTATTGCCGATGAGCCGGGGCGCGAGGGGCATGGGCTGCGGGTGCTGATCATTCCGCCGAGTCTGGAGTCGATGCCAGTGCCTGAGGTACTGGAGCGTCACCGCTTGCCACTGTGTCACTGGCATGACCGGGGTACGGTATTGGCGTCGGTGTGCATCGGGGTGTTCTTCATTGCCGCCAGCGGGCTGCTCGACGGGCGTGCGGCCAGTACCCACTGGAACTACGCGCATACCTTGGCCCA
This sequence comes from Pseudomonas sp. NyZ480, assembly GCF_029537255.1. Lineage (NCBI taxonomy): Bacteria > Pseudomonadati > Pseudomonadota > Gammaproteobacteria > Pseudomonadales > Pseudomonadaceae > Pseudomonas > Pseudomonas sp. NyZ480. The sequence goes on from NZ_CP120626.1 coordinate 1,964,210, forward strand.
GCGTTTCCCCAAGGTGCGTGTGGAGGCCAATCAGCCGCTGCTGGACGACGGCGACATCATGACGTCAGCCGGCTTGATGGCCTGGACTGAGCTGGGGCTGCGTCTGCTTGAGCGTTATCTTGGCGCCTCGGTGGCGTGCGAGACGGCACGCTACCTGTCGGTCGAGCCGGTTTCCACGCCAATGCCGGGGGCGCTGTTCAGCCCGAGCCTGGATCATGGTGACGAAGCTGTGCTCAGGGTTCAGCACTGGCTCCAGGCCGGAGCAGCCCACGACGCCGACCTGGCAAGCATGGCCGCCTGCGCCGGGCTTGAGGCGCGCACGTTTCTGCGGCGGTTTCGTGCCGCCACGGGGCTCAGGCCGACCGAATATTGCCAGCAAGTGAGAGTTGGGCAGGCCTGCCGGATGCTGGAATTCACCCGGCGTACGGTTGAGCAGATTGCCTGGGGCGTGGGCTACCAGGATCCGGGCGCCTTTCGTAAGGTGTTTCAGCGAGTCACTGGCCTGACGCCCAGCGAGTACCGGCGAAGATTCGTGTTGCCTTGATCAGGGCAGATGCGGCCCTGGGCCTTCTTCTGCCAGATGATCCTGACGGTTGCGCAAGGGGCAATCCTTCAACGACATGCAGCCGCAGCCGATGCAGCCATCGAGCTGGTCGCGCAACCTGATCATTTCGTCGATCCGCCGATTCAAGTCCTGGCGCCAGCGTGCGGAGAGGTGCCGCCAGTCCTCGGCGGTGGGGGTGTGGTCGCTGGGCAGCTCGGCAAGGGCCTCGGCAATTTCGGCTAAAGGTATGCCCAGGCGCTGGGCCATCTTGATCACCGCGACTCGACGCAACATCGCCCTCAAGTAGCGGCGCTGGTTCCCGGCGTTGCGGGTGCTCTGGATCAGCCCTTTGGTCTCGTAGAAGTGCAGGGCCGTCACCGCGACACCGCTGCGTGCCGCCAGTTGGCCAACACTGAGCAGCTTGTCAGCGGCGATAGGGGGCTTGCTTGGCATGCTAAAAAAGCTCTTGACCTTGAGTTAACTGGAGGTTTTACCCTGCCGAACATCTTGTAGCAAGTGCCCTCGACAAGGAGACTGCTGATGACAGCCACACCGCAAACCCTGTGGTTCACTCAGATGATCGAATACCAAGTGCCCGCCTCGCATCAGGCAGCGTTGGCCCAGGCGCTGGTCGTGCGCAGCGAAGAGTTGGCTGTGCGTTGCAAAGACTTGCAAGGGGTCAGCATCCAGACCAGCGACGATGGCAGTCGGGTGCTGCAGTGTCTGCAATGGCAGTCCCGCCAAGCCTGGGCAGCGGCTGCAGAGTGCTTTGCCGAGGAGCCGTTCTTCGACCTGTTGAGCCTACACCGGGCCCGGGGGGTCAACTTTGCCGCGTACCAGGCATTGTGCAGCCTGGTACGCGACGCCGATGGAGACCTGCACTGCCAGATCGGTGAGGGTCAGGCATACCACGGGGCATAATGCGGGTAGCGGTCGAGGCGTGCACCGATCACCATTTCGCTGATCCACGCCGTCAGGATCGAGCTGTAGGCTTTTTGGTTCTCCTCGCTGGAAAGCGCGTGATCGGCTCCATCGACAATGCGGTGGGTGAGCGAGTGAGCGCTGACGAACGCTGAGCGATAACTCATCATCGTCGTATGAGGGACATAGTCATCCTGCTCTGATTCGACCAGTAACACGTCGCCGCGAAACGCTGCACAGGCCGCCAGGGCGCGGTTGTCGTCCGGGCCAAGCGGGCGCTGGCGGTAGGCGTTGAGGCGCTGGCGGTCGAGGGTTTGCTTGGGGCTATGCCAATCCTCGTCCCAGTACATTGCCGGTACGCGCAAGGCCAACCATTTTACGGGCCGCTGCAAGGTCAGCAGGGTTGCCAGGTAGCCTCCGTAGCTGCTTCCGATGATGGCGATAGCGTTACTATCGACGGCCGGGTGGCCGGCCAGGCGGTCGTAGGCCACCAGTAGGTCTTGGAGGTTCTGCTCGCGCGTGACGGTCAGGCGTTGGCTAGCGGTCTTTTCGTGGCCACGCAGGTCGAAGGTCATGCACACGCAGCCAAGTCCCGTAATCTGCCTGGCGCGGGCCAGGTCTCGTTGCTGGCTACCGCCCCAGCCGTGGACGAACAGAATGCCTGGCATCTTGTTGCCGGGGCTGACAAGAGTGCCGGCTATGCTGTCGCCCTCGACCTGCAGATCAACGGATTCACTCTGAATACTCATAGTGGCGAATCCGTGCGAATTTGCTGAGTTGTCCGAGTTCACTGTCGTTTCCTTGGTAGAAGAGGGTGGCGTCAGTGGGTAGTTCAAGTTGCCCGAAAACTTCGTGGGTCGAGGCGCAGACCTGCTGCAGTGCCGGGTCGTCGGCGAAAGCCTGCAGTGCCAGGAGTTCTGCACTGCTGGCGCCGCCGACGCGCCACGATTGCTCGAGCACGCCGCTGCGCAGGCGGCCTTGGCCATTGCTCCCGCGTGCGATGTCATAGTTGCGCCGCGATGCGATGAAACCGGGAAAGTGCTGCTCTGCGGCTTCCTCGTAAATCATGGCCTGGCGGATCGCCAGGCGCACATGGTCTTCCAGGGGCAGTTGCAGCAAGGCGTGGTAATCACCACGTACCACGACCAGTTCTGAGCCGCCGTAGACCTCTTCCCCTTGGTGATCACGGGTCAACTGCTGGGTACCGTGATAGCTGCAGGTGTGGCCTGCGACCTGTACCTGGCCGACACTGAAGGTCTGTATGTCGCTCAGGTCTTCCTCAAGCACCAGACCCCAAAGTGCCAGATCCTTGTCGTCCATGCTGGCCAATAGCGGTTCCAGTCCATCCAGTTCGCTGATGGCTTTCTGGCCACGCCCGGCGCGCGACAGGACGGGTTTGATCCGCACTGGCCCGTCGCGCAGCAACAACTGGGCTGCGCGGCGGGCATCGGACTTGCTGAATACGGTGTAGCCGCACAGCAGCGCATCGCTGGCTTGTCGGGCAAAGTCGTCGGTCCAGCCGGGCGGGAAGCTGGCATTTGCCGGCAGTGGATGGGAGATTGCCTTCGTCGCCATGTAGGGATGGCTGACCAAACCGCCAAACAGGTCACGCGCGCTGTGAATGCCCAGCGCCGTGTACCGTTGCGGGTCGATCAGCGTTTCGGTAGGCAGGTAGTAGCACTGCTCGTGTTGCGACGGTGGCAGGTCGGACAGGACCGTCTCGCACCCCAGCAGTTGGGCCAGGCCCTGGGCCAGTTTCAGATGCACGCTGTGTTCGTGTTCCGGGGTGTGCTCGCGGGTGTCGAGCAGTACCACGGCGGTTTTCTCGGTGACACGTGCCATGTGCTTCCGCCTGAGCGCGATGAATATAGAGTTTGTGAAGCTGTGGCTTGCGGTAAGTTCAGCCGGAACTGATCGGTGGTCCCGCTCGATCGTAGGAAGTGTCTCGTTCCTACAGGGCGTCATGGGCATTGCATGCCGTGAGTCGACGCCACGATTGCGACACCGTGGCTGCTGTTCCATTATCCTCATCCTGGAATAACCAAGATGTGTCCGCAGGAGTGCGCATGAACGTTCAGACCACGATTGAGCAAAGTGTGCCGGAGCGCCTGGCGCGCGTGCGCGAAGTCATGGCGCGGGAGGGTGTCGATGCCCTGCTGGTGCCTTCGGCCGACCCCCATTTGTCCGAGTACTTGCCCGGTTATTGGCAGGGGCGCCGTTGGCTGTCGGGTTTTGACGGCTCGGTGGGCACCTTGGTGGTGACTGCAGGCTTTGCAGGGGTATGGGTCGACAGCCGTTATTGGGAGCAGGCCGAGAAAGAGCTGGCCGGAAGCGGCATCGAACTGATGAAGCTGATGCCGGGCAAGCCTGGGGCGCTGGAATGGTTGGGAGAACATGTTCCGTTCGATGGCACGGTGGCCGTGGATGGGGCGGTCATGGCTCTGGCTTCGTCGCGACAGCTTCAAGATCGGCTAAAAGCCCGCGAAGCGCGGCTTGTCACTGACAAGGATCTGCTGGAAGAGGTCTGGGAGGGGCGCCCGCAACTGCCCTTCAACCCGGTCTATCAGCACCTGCCTCCTTATGCCACGGTCAGCCGGGCCGAGAAACTTGCCCAGTTGCGTGGTGCCTTGCAGGAGAAGGGAGCAGACTGGCATTTCATCGCGACCTTGGATGACATTGCCTGGCTGTTCAACTTGCGCGGAAGCGATGTTTCATACAACCCGGTCTTCGTTGCCTTTGCACTTATCGGCAAGGACCAGGCAATTCTGTTCGTGGAGGTCAGCAAGCTCGATGAGCATTTGCGTCATGTGCTTGAAGTGGATGGCATCGAAGTACGTGATTACAGCGCGGTCCACGAGGCATTGAAGCGACTGCCACACGGCAGCCGGCTGCTGGTCGATCCGGCGCGCGTGACCTGCGGCCTGTTGAATAACCTGGACGCAGGGGTGCAACTGATCGAAGGTTTGAACCCGACGACGCTTAGCAAATCGCGCAAGAGCGATGAGGAACTGCGGCATATTCGGCAGGTCATGGAGCAGGATGGAGCGGCCTTGTGCGAATTCTTCGCCTGGTTCGAGGCGCAGCAGGGCCAAGAGGTGATAACCGAGCTGACTGTCGATGAGAAATTGAGCGCTGCGCGTCGACGTCGTCCAGGCTTCGTTTCGCTGAGTTTCTCGACCATTGCCGCCTTCAATGGTAACGGTGCCATGCCGCATTACCGCGCGACCGAAGCGTCCCATGCGGTCATCGAGGGCGATGGCCTGCTGTTGATAGACTCCGGAGGGCAGTACCTTGGCGGCACCACCGACATCACCCGGATGGTTCCTGTGGGTACCCCGAGTCTTGAACAGAAAAAGGACTGCACGCGTGTGCTCAAGGGGATGATCGCGCTGTCCCGCGCCACCTTTCCACGGGGCATCCTGTCGCCGCTGCTTGATGCCATTGCGCGTGCACCGATCTGGGCTGACCAGGTCGACTATGGCCATGGTACCGGGCATGGCGTGGGCTACTTCATGAACGTGCATGAAGGTCCGCAGGTGATTGCCTACCAAGCGGCGGCGGCTCCGCAGACTGCGATGCAGGCAGGGATGATCAGTTCGATCGAGCCAGGCACCTACCGGCCGGGTGCTTGGGGGGTGCGAATCGAGAATTTGGTGGCAACCCGTGAGGCGGGCAAGAGTGTGTTCGGCGACTTCCTGTCTTTCGAGACCTTGACGTTGTGCCCGATCGACACACGTTGCCTTGTCCCGGAGTCGCTAACCGAGGAGGAACGCGAATGGTTGAATGGCTATCACCTAATCGTTCGTGAGCGCCTCGCGCCGCTGTTGCAGGGTGACGCACTGACTTGGCTGGAGGCGCGAACAACTCCGTTGTGACGTGAGCCTCTGCACGACCGAAAAAGGGCAGCACTTGGGCTGCCCTTCCTTATTTACAGATGACGATCATGCTGCGGCTGGTATAGCCGGCGGGATTGATGCCGAACAGGTAATCCCCGGGTTCTTCATCGGTATCCCCGGACCGCGCGATGACTTTGTAGCCTCGCTTGCTGCACGAGTTTGCGGCCTTGCTGTAGCAGTTGTCCCATGAAGAGGAGAGCCCCGAGCAGTTGATATGCAGGCCCTTCTTCCCTCTCTTGACCTCAGTCTTGGCTGTGGCGGCACATCCAGCAATAGCGAAGATGGCCAGGATGACCAAAATACGTTTCATTCCTGTCCTTACTGTGCAGGGCTTGTCAGGTGTCGCCCTGTCGTAATTGCGTCAATTCTTCCTGAAATGTCCCCAGCGTCCGTGTTCGGCTCAGTAGATAGCGTAAACATGATGATTCTGTGACAGCTTAATCAGCACGGCGGGCGCCCACAATGGTTAATCCTGTCTCAAATGAAAATATTTCTCATATCAGTCGGCGGCGACAGGAGGATTCGCTTCCCTGCGCATCGACAGTGTGGCACCCACCGAAGCGGTAATGATCGCCGCGATGGCCAGCCACTGAGTGAATGTCAGGACCTCGCCCAGGAACACCAGCCCTGACATCGCGGCGACCGCAGGCTCGATGCTCATCAAGGTGCCAAAGGTGCGCGCTGGCATTTTCGTGAGTGCGATCATTTCCAGGCTATAGGGCAGGGCGGTCGACAGGATGGCGACACCCAGGGCTAGCGGGATCACGGCAGGTGTCAGCAGGGCGCTGCCGGCGTGGACGATACCGATAGGCGCCACGAAGATGGCGGCGACCACTACACCCAGCGCAGCCCCTTGGATACCGTGCTCGGCGCCGGCACGTTGGCCGAACAGAATATAGAGCGCCCAGCACACGCCAGCTCCCAGAGCGTAGGCGGCACCCACAAGGTCCAGCGACTGGCCGCCATGGCCGGCAGGGATCAGTAGCACTAACCCTAGAGTGGCCAGGCCAACCCACAGGAAGTCGATGGCTCGACGTGAGCCGAACAGCGCCACGGCCAGGGGGCCGGTGAATTCCAGTGCTACGGCGATGCCCAGAGGGACGGTTTGCAGGGACATATAGAAGAGGAAGTTCATGCCACCCAGCGCCATGCCATAGATGATCACATTGCGCAGCGTGGTGGCGGTAATGCGTGCTCGCCAGGGGCGCAGGATGAGCAGCATGATCACGGACGCAAAAACCAGCCGCAGTGTGGTAGTGCCTTGTGCGCCGATGATCGGAAACATGCTCTTGGCAAGCGAGGCGCCAGATTGAATCGATGCCATGGCAATAAGCAGCAGGCCTATCGGGAAAAGGGTGGCGGCCAGACTGCGGGATTGGGTGTTCATTGCTGTGTTGCGATCCTGGGAGAGGGGTGATGTGCACTATAGTGCGCAATTGATCGGTCGGGCCGCAAGCATTGCTTCTATATGAGGGGGGGTGTGGGTTTCTGCGACAGGGGGGGTTGACGGGCCTTCGAATCCCCTTATAATGCGCACCTCTTCCGACGTGGTCGAAAAAGAAACGCTTTGTTAATCAAAGAGTTAAATTTTCAGGTAGTATCGGAAGGGCTTCGATCTCGAAGTCGGTGGCGGTTGGCAAGAAGGTTGACAGCGTTTTAAAACGCTGTATTATTCGCCTCCCGCTACGAGAGATCGCAGCGAGTCAAGTGTTTGAAGCTAAACGAGTTTCTCGCAAAAAACTTCAAAATAAACGCTTGACAGCAAATGAGGAAAGCGTAGAATGCGCGCCTCGGTTGAGACGAAACGCTCTTAGCCAAACGCTCTTTAACAAATCGAATCAAGCAATTCGTGTGGGTGCTTGTGAGTACGGACTGATAGTCACAAAGATTATCAGCATCACAAGTGACCATGCGAGAAATCACATAGTCATTTGAGATTGCTGAGCCAAGTTTAGGGTTTCTTAAAAACCCAAGCAGTATTGAACTGAAGAGTTTGATCATGGCTCAGATTGAACGCTGGCGGCAGGCCTAACACATGCAAGTCGAGCGGATGACGGGAGCTTGCTCCTTGATTCAGCGGCGGACGGGTGAGTAATGCCTAGGAATCTGCCTGGTAGTGGGGGACAACGTTTCGAAAGGAGCGCTAATACCGCATACGTCCTACGGGAGAAAGCAGGGGACCTTCGGGCCTTGCGCTATCAGATGAGCCTAGGTCGGATTAGCTAGTTGGTGAGGTAATGGCTCACCAAGGCGACGATCCGTAACTGGTCTGAGAGGATGATCAGTCACACTGGAACTGAGACACGGTCCAGACTCCTACGGGAGGCAGCAGTGGGGAATATTGGACAATGGGCGAAAGCCTGATCCAGCCATGCCGCGTGTGTGAAGAAGGTCTTCGGATTGTAAAGCACTTTAAGTTGGGAGGAAGGGCAGTAAGCTAATACCTTGCTGTTTTGACGTTACCGACAGAATAAGCACCGGCTAACTCTGTGCCAGCAGCCGCGGTAATACAGAGGGTGCAAGCGTTAATCGGAATTACTGGGCGTAAAGCGCGCGTAGGTGGTTCGTTAAGTTGGATGTGAAAGCCCCGGGCTCAACCTGGGAACTGCATCCAAAACTGGCGAGCTAGAGTACGGTAGAGGGTGGTGGAATTTCCTGTGTAGCGGTGAAATGCGTAGATATAGGAAGGAACACCAGTGGCGAAGGCGACCACCTGGACTGATACTGACACTGAGGTGCGAAAGCGTGGGGAGCAAACAGGATTAGATACCCTGGTAGTCCACGCCGTAAACGATGTCAACTAGCCGTTGGAATCCTTGAGATTTTAGTGGCGCAGCTAACGCATTAAGTTGACCGCCTGGGGAGTACGGCCGCAAGGTTAAAACTCAAATGAATTGACGGGGGCCCGCACAAGCGGTGGAGCATGTGGTTTAATTCGAAGCAACGCGAAGAACCTTACCAGGCCTTGACATGCAGAGAACTTTCCAGAGATGGATTGGTGCCTTCGGGAACTCTGACACAGGTGCTGCATGGCTGTCGTCAGCTCGTGTCGTGAGATGTTGGGTTAAGTCCCGTAACGAGCGCAACCCTTGTCCTTAGTTACCAGCACGTTATGGTGGGCACTCTAAGGAGACTGCCGGTGACAAACCGGAGGAAGGTGGGGATGACGTCAAGTCATCATGGCCCTTACGGCCTGGGCTACACACGTGCTACAATGGTCGGTACAGAGGGTTGCCAAGCCGCGAGGTGGAGCTAATCTCACAAAACCGATCGTAGTCCGGATCGCAGTCTGCAACTCGACTGCGTGAAGTCGGAATCGCTAGTAATCGCGAATCAGAATGTCGCGGTGAATACGTTCCCGGGCCTTGTACACACCGCCCGTCACACCATGGGAGTGGGTTGCACCAGAAGTAGCTAGTCTAACCTTCGGGAGGACGGTTACCACGGTGTGATTCATGACTGGGGTGAAGTCGTAACAAGGTAGCCGTAGGGGAACCTGCGGCTGGATCACCTCCTTAATCGACGACATCAGCCTACTGATGAGCTCCCACACGAATTGCTTGATTCTTTGTATAAAGACGATGCTGTAACGCGACCCTGTTATAGGTCTGTAGCTCAGTTGGTTAGAGCGCACCCCTGATAAGGGTGAGGTCGGCAGTTCAAATCTGCCCAGACCTACCAATTACTTGGTGCGGCCTAGAACACACGGGGCCATAGCTCAGCTGGGAGAGCGCCTGCCTTGCACGCAGGAGGTCAGCGGTTCGATCCCGCTTGGCTCCACCACTCTTTCAGGTTGTACAGCTGCTCAGAACTTAGAAATGAACATTCAGATCGAATGTTGATTTCTGACTTTTGTCAGATCGTTCTTTAAAAATTCGGATATGTGATAGATAGACTGACACGCACTTTCACTGGTGTGATGTCAGGCTAAGGTAAAATTTGTGAGTTCTGCTCTTAATTGAGCAACATGCGAATTTTCGGCGAATGTCGTCTTCACAGTATAACCAGATTGCTTGGGGTTATATGGTCAAGTGAAGAAGCGCATACGGTGGATGCCTTGGCAGTCAGAGGCGATGAAAGACGTGGTAGCCTGCGATAAGCTTTGGGGAGTCGGCAAACAGACTGTGATCCAGAGATCTCTGAATGGGGGAACCCAGCCAGCATAAGCTGGTTATCTTGTACTGAATACATAGGTGCAAGAGGCGAACCAGGGGAACTGAAACATCTAAGTACCCTGAGGAAAAGAAATCAACCGAGATTCCCTTAGTAGTGGCGAGCGAACGGGGACCAGCCCTTAAGTTGATTTGAGATTAGTGGAACGCTCTGGAAAGTGCGGCCATAGTGGGTGATAGCCCCGTACACGAAAATCTCTTATCAATGAAATCGAGTAGGACGGAGCACGAGAAACTTTGTCTGAACATGGGGGGACCATCCTCCAAGGCTAAATACTACTGACTGACCGATAGTGAACCAGTACCGTGAGGGAAAGGCGAAAAGAACCCCGGAGAGGGGAGTGAAATAGAACCTGAAACCGTATGCGTACAAGCAGTGGGAGCCTACTTTGTTAGGTGACTGCGTACCTTTTGTATAATGGGTCAGCGACTTATATTCAGTGGCAAGCTTAACCGAATAGGGGAGGCGTAGCGAAAGCGAGTCTTAATAGGGCGTTTAGTCGCTGGGTATAGACCCGAAACCGGGCGATCTATCCATGGGCAGGTTGAAGGTTAGGTAACACTGACTGGAGGACCGAACCGACTACCGTTGAAAAGTTAGCGGATGACCTGTGGATCGGAGTGAAAGGCTAATCAAGCTCGGAGATAGCTGGTTCTCCTCGAAAGCTATTTAGGTAGCGCCTCATGTATCACTCCAGGGGGTAGAGCACTGTTTCGGCTAGGGGGTCATCCCGACTTACCAAACCGATGCAAACTCCGAATACCTGGAAGTGCCGAGCATGGGAGACACACGGCGGGTGCTAACGTCCGTCGTGAAAAGGGAAACAACCCAGACCGTCAGCTAAGGTCCCAAAGTCATGGTTAAGTGGGAAACGATGTGGGAAGGCTTAGACAGCTAGGAGGTTGGCTTAGAAGCAGCCATCCTTTAAAGAAAGCGTAATAGCTCACTAGTCGAGTCGGCCTGCGCGGAAGATGTAACGGGGCTCAAACCATGCACCGAAGCTACGGGTGTCATCTTTGATGACGCGGTAGAGGAGCGTTCTGTAAGCCTGTGAAGGTGAGTTGAGAAGCTTGCTGGAGGTATCAGAAGTGCGAATGCTGACATGAGTAACGACAATGGGAGTGAAAAACTCCCACGCCGAAAGACCAAGGTTTCCTGCGCAACGTTAATCGACGCAGGGTTAGTCGGTCCCTAAGGCGAGGCTGAAAAGCGTAGTCGATGGAAAACAGGTTAATATTCCTGTACTTCCAGTTATTGCGATGGAGGGACGGAGAAGGCTAGGCCAGCTTGGCGTTGGTTGTCCAAGTTTAAGGTGGTAGGCTGAGATCTTAGGCAAATCCGGGATCTTAAGGCCGAGAGCTGATGACGAGTTGCCTTTAGGCGACGAAGTGGTTGATGCCATGCTTCCAAGAAAAGCTCCTAAGCTTCAGATAACTGGGAACCGTACCCCAAACCGACACAGGTGGTCGGGTAGAGAATACCAAGGCGCTTGAGAGAACTCGGGTGAAGGAACTAGGCAAAATGGCACCGTAACTTCGGGAGAAGGTGCGCCGACGAGGGTGAAGGACTTGCTCCGTAAGCCCATGTCGGTCGAAGATACCAGGCCGCTGCGACTGTTTATTAAAAACACAGCACTCTGCAAACACGAAAGTGGACGTATAGGGTGTGACGCCTGCCCGGTGCCGGAAGGTTAATTGATGGGGTTAGCGCAAGCGAAGCTCTTGATCGAAGCCCCGGTAAACGGCGGCCGTAACTATAACGGTCCTAAGGTAGCGAAATTCCTTGTCGGGTAAGTTCCGACCTGCACGAATGGCGTAACGATGGCGGCGCTGTCTCCACCCGAGACTCAGTGAAATTGAAATCGCTGTGAAGATGCAGTGTATCCGCGGCTAGACGGAAAGACCCCGTGAACCTTTACTATAGCTTTGCACTGGACTTTGAATTTGCTTGTGTAGGATAGGTGGGAGGCTTTGAAGTGGGGACGCCAGTTCTCATGGAGCCATTCTTGAAATACCACCCTGGCAACTTTGAGGTTCTAACTCAGGTCCGTTATCCGGATCGAGGACAGTGTATGGTGGGTAGTTTGACTGGGGCGGTCTCCTCCCAAAGAGTAACGGAGGAGTACGAAGGTGCGCTCAGACCGGTCGGAAATCGGTCGCAGAGTATAAAGGCAAAAGCGCGCTTGACTGCGAGACAAACACGTCGAGCAGGTACGAAAGTAGGTCTTAGTGATCCGGTGGTTCTGTATGGAAGGGCCATCGCTCAACGGATAAAAGGTACTCCGGGGATAACAGGCTGATACCGCCCAAGAGTTCATATCGACGGCGGTGTTTGGCACCTCGATGTCGGCTCATCACATCCTGGGGCTGAAGCCGGTCCCAAGGGTATGGCTGTTCGCCATTTAAAGTGGTACGCGAGCTGGGTTTAGAACGTCGTGAGACAGTTCGGTCCCTATCTGCCGTGGACGTTTGAGATTTGAGAGGGGCTGCTCCTAGTACGAGAGGACCGGAGTGGACGAACCTCTGGTGTTCCGGTTGTCACGCCAGTGGCATTGCCGGGTAGCTATGTTCGGAAGAGATAACCGCTGAAAGCATCTAAGCGGGAAACTTGCCTCAAGATGAGATCTCACTGGAACCTTGAGTTCCCTAAAGGGCCGTCGAAGACTACGACGTTGATAGGTTGGGTGTGTAAGCGCTGTGAGGCGTTGAGCTAACCAATACTAATTGCCCGTGAGGCTTGACCATATAACACCCAAGCAATTTGCTGACGCAGATTGCGGTGGTGAAGACGAAACGACCGAAAGTTCGCAAAACCACAAATTCACATATCCGAATTGGCCAAGAGTGTTTAAACGACATTCTGGCAACAGAATTTCTTGACGACCATAGAGCATTGGAACCACCTGATCCCATCCCGAACTCAGCAGTGAAACGATGCATCGCCGATGGTAGTGTGGGGTTTCCCCATGTGAGAGTAGGTCATCGTCAAGATTCATTTAGCAAAACCCCTATCTGCGTGAGCAGGTAGGGGTTTTGTCTTTCCGGCGCGGTGGTTGCAGTCTCAACCCCTCGCCAGTTCCGCCAGGTGGGCTGTTGCTTCCTCGCTCTTGAGCACCAATACATCGCCTTTCAACGCGTCTAGCACCACCTCTGCGGTGTTTCCGATCAAAGCGCCGGTTATGCCGGTTCGGCCGACGGTACCCATGATGGTCACGACAGCGTCGTACTTGTCCTCCGTGAAGGGGATTAGAACATCCGCCGGGCCTTCTGCGATGTGCAGGCGATCATCACTGATATCGAACTCGGCTTGGAAAGCTGTGCATGCGTCCCTATAGCGCTGCTCGATGGTTTCGCTGAGTTGGAAGGCGGGGTCGGAAGCGGAAAGCATGGGGGAGGGATGGGCGCAGATCACATGCAATTCCCCTTTGGCCAAGCTGGCGATTGCATAACCGTGATCGATGATACTGGCATGCAGGCGACGGTGGTCCTCGTCCTGATTGCCGACATCAACAGCAGCAAGAATCACTCCACCGGTCCAGGGCCGCTCGCTCTTGACCATCAACACTGCGCAAGGGCACTGACGCAACAGCTTCCAGTCGCTGGGTGTCAGTATCGCCTTTTTCAGTGGGTTATCCGGTCGATGCTCCTTGATCACCAGTTCGCAACCTTCAGCCTGCTGCACCCGAATAATGGTTTCGTGCAGGCTTTCTTGCCAAGCCTCTTCATGGGTGACATTGACATACCCATCATCGCGCAACTGGCTTTGCAGCAAACTCAAAAGGGCACTGTGCTCACGATTCTTGTCACACATCAGCAGGTGCAGGCGGGCACCTGTCACACCTGCGATCAGTTTGGCCCGGGTCAGTGCGCGGCTATGGGCATGCGCAGGGTCTAGAACGACAAGGATGCTGCGGACGGCTTGCATGGGCGTTAGCTCCCTTCAAAGATGGCGACCTGTGCCTGACTATAGTCCGCGCCGCGCACGCCGCCGTTTGATGTACATCAAGCATAGCCACTGGCGTTGGCCGACGCCGCCGGTATAATTCCTGGTCCTGCCTGTCCTGTGTGGTTGTGTGCTTATGTCCCTGATCCCCGAAATCGACGCTTTCCTCGGCTGTCCCACCCCAGACGCTTGGATCGAGGCGGCGCTGTCGGATCAGGAAACCTTGCTGATCGACCACAAGAATTGCGAGTTCAAGGCTGCCAGCACCGCGCTGAGTCTGATCGCCAAGTACAACACGCACCTGGACCTGATCAACATGATGTCGCGCCTGGCCCGTGAAGAGTTGGTGCATCATGAACAGGTGCTGCGTCTGATGAAGCGTCGTGGTGTGCCATTGCGACCGGTTTCCGCCGGGCGTTATGCGTCGGGTCTGCGCCGTCTGGTACGGGCCCACGAGCCGGTCAAACTGGTCGACACACTGGTTGTCGGGGCCTTTATCGAGGCGCGTAGTTGCGAGCGCTTCGCAGCCTTGGTGCCGCACCTGGATGAAGAGCTCGGCACCTTCTATCACGGGCTGCTGAAAAGCGAGGCGCGCCATTATCAGGGTTACCTGAAGCTTGCACACCAGTACGGTGCTGAGGCGGATATTGCCAAGCGTGTGGAGCTGGTGCGCGAGGCAGAGGTCGAATTGATCAGTTCACCCGATCAGGAATTGCGCTTTCACAGCGGTATCCCCATGGCGCAGGCTGCCTGATCCACCTCAAGAACGCCGCCCCAGCAACAACCCGATGACCAAGCCAAAGCCCGCGGAAATGGCAACGGTTTGCCAAGGATGCCCGCCAATGTAGTCCTGGGTGGCATCCATCACGGGTTGGGCCTTGGCACGTACCCGGTTGGCAGACTCACGGGCCTGGCGCAATTTGAGGCTGACTTGGGCGCGCAGGGTTTCTGCCTCTTCGCCTACCAGGGAGGCGCTGTCGTTGAGGAGCTTCTCTGACTCTTCGATCAATGCCTGCAGCTCGCTGAACACTTGGTCCTTGATTTGTTCGCTTTCGGTAATCAGGGCGGTTTTCCGGGCCATGAACACATCCTCGTCGATGGGTGATTTGAATAATGGATGCCGGTGCGGCGGGAAAGTTGCGCCGGCTTACCGATCATTCGCCCCTACAGTGTAAGATAGCGACCATTTTTCACAGGCAGGTATCCCCATGAGTTTCAATCTGGCCAACAAGAGCTTCGAGGAACGGGCGCAGATCGAGGCAGAAAAGGCCCGCTTGTTCGAACTGTGGCAGAACAACCTCGGCAAAGCCAAGGGCGAGGCCGCGCGGCTGATTGCCGAAAAGCCCCGGCGCAAAGGCAAATGGGCCGAGTGGGTACGTGCCGAGCTTGACAGCATGTCGCCACCGGAATACGCAAACATGGTGCGCAGCGAGGTCAACAAGCTGATGGCCGCCGCCAGCGCCAATCGTTGAGCGCCTGATATCCTGCACTCAACGATAAAGGCTGCCACCCTGAGGCAGGTCAAGCTTGCCCTGGTCGGTGAAACGCACCGTGCCAAACAACCCTCCCGCCAGTTTTCCGCGCAACACATAGGGCAGGCCTTGCAGTGAGTCCAGCTTGCGCAGCCCATAGGCCTGGCGCAGGAAGGAGAACGCTGTGATGCTGACCGGCACCACGATCACCGCTTCGTCGTATCGGCCGATGTGCCCCTTCTGGTCGCTGACGCCGGCCGCCAGTGGCTGGCCATTCACTTCCAGATTGAGTGCGACACCGTCGTAATCGACCGATGCATCATTAGGGTTCTGCACGCGCATCTTCACTGCCATGCGCATCTCCAGTTCTTGTCCTGGCAAAGGCTCGATGCCGATGACGCTGATGTTCAGTGGGTCGCGCGCCTGGAACAGCGCACAGGCACCGAGCCCAAGCGCCATCAATAGCATCAGTGCATAACGGGCGCAGCGCACAAGACGGTCACGCATAGAGGTGGCCTTTTCGTTAGAAAATCAGCATGCAGTGTGGCAAATGCACGAGGACGTTGAAAGTCTCGGGCCTTATGAAAGATACTGTTTCTCATTAACGCCCGATAATCTCTCTTACTGGCTGCTTCTCACTCAATGCTGACGTCTCCCGTGTCTGGTCTGCTGGCAAGTTTCCAGGAGCACTACGACGACCTGCTGCAGTTTCTCACCCGGCGTATGAACGACCGGCAGCGGGCCGCCGATGTGGCGCAGGAGACCTATCTGAAGCTCGTACAGGTCGATCAGCAGGCGATACCGGTTCTGCATGCGCGCAGTTACATCTTTCGCGTGGCCGGCAATCTGGCGATCGATGCCCTGCGTCGTGAGCAGCGTATCGCGTCCCGCCACGATGACAGTGACGGTGCGGGAGAGATTGCCTGTCCGGCCCCCGCGCCGGAAGCGGCGCTGCTTGCCCGCGAGCGTTTGCAGATACTCGACCAAGCGCTGCTGCAATTGCCCAGCAAACCCCGCGAAGCCCTGTTGCTCAACCGCGTCGAAGGCCTGACCCAGGCGCAAATTGCACAGCGGCTGGGCGTTTCCGAGAGCATGGTGGCAAAATACATCGGCCAAGCCCTGCGCCACTGCCGTGACTGGGTCAAACACAACCATGACTGATGCCCTTGCCATGCCCGCGCCTCCACCGACCAGCGACCTGTCCAACGACGCCCTTGACTGGCAGG
The DNA here is from genome assembly GCF_029537255.1 of Pseudomonas sp. NyZ480. Classification (NCBI taxonomy): domain Bacteria; kingdom Pseudomonadati; phylum Pseudomonadota; class Gammaproteobacteria; order Pseudomonadales; family Pseudomonadaceae; genus Pseudomonas; species Pseudomonas sp. NyZ480. The sequence goes on from NZ_CP120626.1 coordinate 1,980,384, forward strand.
TGCTGCTGCATTCTGGCAACGCCAGTGCGGCAGACCACGCACGCTATCAACGCTGGTGCCAGCTCAGCGCGGCCCATGCCGAGGCGGCGCGGGAGGCCCAAGCGCTCTGGGAGGATATCGGCGGCACTTCCGCTGCCGCATCGTTCATTGCGTCGCCGGCTCCGCGCAAGCGCCACTGGTTTGCTGGCATCGCCGCATCAGTGGTGCTGTTGGTGGCGGGCTACAGCGGTTGGCAGCAGGCCCCAGTCTGGCTGGCGGACTATCACACAGGCGTGGGGCAGCGGCAGAGCATTACTCTGGCCGATGGCTCGCGGGTGGTGCTCAACAGTGCCAGCGCCTTGACCGTGGCCTTTACCGATCATGAGCGCAGGGTCGTGTTGCGGGCCGGCGAGGCGTTGTTCGAAACGGTCAACGATGTGCGCCCCTTTGTTGTCGCTACTGGCGATGAGACCGTGCGGGGCGACACCGCCGTGTTCAGCGTGCGCAGCGACGGCCGGGTGGTGCTGGCCGAAGGTGAGGCAAGGGTAGCGGGGCAGCTCGTGCCGGTATCGGCAGACGCCAGCGCGCAGACAGCCTGGCAGCGCGGCAAGCTGATTTTCAATGGCAAGCCATTGGGCCAGGTGCTGGCAGAGCTTGAGCGTTACCAGCAGGGTCGCATCCTGTTGTCGGACAGCCAGCTGGCCACACTGCAAGTCAGTGGCGTTTTCGATCTTGACGAGCCTCACGCTTTGTTGCGCACACTCGAGCAGCGTTACGGCCTGAAGGTCACCTATCTGCCATGGCTGGCTGTAGTGCATTGAGTCGTCAGAAAAAATAATCGAAATTTTTTTCATTCAGCACTGCAAGTTCATGCAGGCCAGATCGTCGTAGTGGGACTGATCAGCAACCCATTCTCATTTACGACTTGTCTGGAAGCTTATTCGTGACACTCACGCTCAAGCCTTTGCACCGCCGCGGCGGTCGGTTCCATCATGCCTTGCTGTCCTGCACCGCCCTGGCCATGCTTGCCAGCCCGCTGCAGGTCTGGGCCGACTCCGCTCGCGATCAAGCCCGGGTCGAAGCTCGACAGGTACAGCTCGATCTCCCTGCGCAGGCCCTCGACCAGGCCCTGACCGCGTTTGCCGACCAGGCGGGTTTGCACCTGCTGTACACCACCAGCGACGTCGCAGGGCTCACCAGCCCGGCACTGCAGGGTAGCTACAGCATCGAGCAGGCATTGCAACAGCTGCTGGCCGGAAGCGACATGGCCTGGCAGTTCAGCGACGTCCGCACCGTAACCCTGCGCAGGGCCGAAGGTGCGCCGCAGGCGATCAATCTCAAGCCCATCGAAGTGAGCGTGGCGTCGCGTACCAGCACTGCCATCAGTGAAATTCCTGGTACGGTCTGGGTCGTTGACCAACAGCAGCTGCGCGAGCAGATCGACAGCGGCGTCAGTCTCAAGGAGGCCATCGGCAAGTTGGTGCCTGGCCTGGACCTGGCCCCTGAAGGCCGCACCAACTACGGCCAGAACATGCGCGGGCGCAACGTGTTGGTGATGATCGACGGTGTCAGCCAGAACAGTTCGCGCGGTTTGTCGCGCCAGTTCGATAGCATCTCGCCGTTCAACGTCGAGCGCGTGGAAGTGTTGTCCGGCGCCAGCGCCATCTATGGCGGTGGTGCCACCGGCGGCATCATCAACATCGTGACCAAGAAGGGCGAGCCGGGGCCTGCACGTTTCGAGACTCAGTTTGGCGCCAGCAGCGGCTTCAACAACAGCGACGACCTGGCCACTCGTTTCGCTCAGTCGGTCAGCGGCGGCAATGAGCGGGTGAAGGCTCGCCTGGGAGTTTCCGGCGAACAGAACGAGGCGTTCTATGACGGTGCGGGCGACCAGATTTTCATCGACAACACTCAGACCGACTTGCAGTACAACCGCACCCTCGATGTGCTCGGCACCCTGGGGCTCACCTTGAGCGACGAGCAGAGCCTCGACCTGTTGGCCCAGTACTACGATTCCGGTAACCACGGCAGCACCGGCATCTACTTCCCCAACCTCAACTACAACGCACCGTCAGACTTAGAAGACGCCGAGCTGCGCGGTGGTTATTCCTCTGACCTGGAACCTCGCACCCGTCGTCTGCTACTCAATGCCAACTACCACCACACCGATGTGCTGGGCCAGGACTTCTACCTGCAAGCTTCGTATCGCAAGGAGGACGACAATTTCTATCCGTTCCCTTACTACAACCGCGCCACTCCCACCGGCTCGCGCGGCGTGTACTTCGCCGCGTCGCAGCAGAATTTCGAGGTCACCAGCCTCAAAGGGTTGTTCGCCAAGCAGTGGGATACGCTCAAGCTCACTTACGGGGTAGACCTTGACCGAGAGCGCTTCAATGCCCAGCAGACCACCTTCGATGCACTGACCTCGTCTGAAAGCGGTGGCCTGGACCTGGACAAAGCCAGCAAGGCGGACCGTTACCCCAGCTACCGGGTCGACGGTGTGTCCGTTTACGCCCAGCTCGATTGGCATGCGACCGATAACCTGACCCTGTCCACAGGCGCACGACGCCAGCAGATGGACGTGGATGTCAGCGATTTCAAGGGCGTGCCGGGCGGCAGCAATGACTACCAGGTCAATCTTTACAACATGGGAGCCATCTACGATTTCAAGAATGGCCACCAGGTTTGGACCAACTACGGTGAAGGTTTCGACCTGCCAGACCCTGCCAAATACTACGGCAAGCAAGGCCTGAGCGTGGCCGACAACCCGCTGGCGGGTATCAAGAGTCGTCAGGTCGAGCTCGGCTGGCGCTACGCCGATCTGGATTGGGATGCCCAGGCAGCGTTGTACTACATCTGGTCGGACAAGATCATCAACGTCGACTCGCAGACGCTGACCATCGATGTGGAAGACCAGAAGAGCCGAGACTTTGGCTTTGAAGGGGCGTTGACCCGGCACTTTCAGAGCGGTTGGGAGGCGGGCGGCACCCTGCACCTCACCCGCTCTGAGGAAGAAGACGCCAATGGCGGCTGGGACAAGCGCGACGCTCGATATGCATCGTTGTCCAAATCCACTGCGTTCGTTGGCTGGAAAGGTGACGGCCGTAGCGCACGCCTGCAGGCCAACCATGCATTCAGCTTGAAGGATGACGCTGACCACGAGATCGACGGGTATACGACCTTCGACCTGCTGGCCAGCCAGGACACCGGTTTCGGCACCTTCAGCGCGGGTATCCAGAACCTTCTGGACAAGCAGTACAGTACGGTCTGGGGGCAGCGAGCGACATTGTTCTACTCACCAACTTATGGGCCAGCTTACCTGTATGACTACCAAGGACGGGGCCGGACCTACACCCTGACCTGGAGCATGGCCTACTAACCGGTGCTTGCGCGTGCTGGCCGGATCGCCGGCCGGCGCCTACAGGTGCTTTACGCGCCCTGTAGGCGCCGACTGATCGTTTCATGAGACGAACGCCCCTTGCAGATCCTCCACGAATGCGCCCTGCGCCTCCCCGCAGGCCTGCACTCGATGCCAGGCCAAAGTGAACGGCACAAGGAAATCCAGCGCCGGATCCAGCGCTCGCAGCAGACCTTGCGCCTCCCAAGGTGCTGCGTAATGGCACGGTAGGTAACCGATATGTCGGCCCGACAGGATGAATGCCAGTACACTTTCGGTCTGCTCCGCCACCGCCATGCTTCGGTGGCTTTGAAACGGCTCGCCTGATTTGAGAAAGCGATACGGGTGACGAACCTGGTCCGCTTCGAGCAACTGTCCGTGCTCGACGTGCGGCACCGCGAACAGCGCGTGGCCCTTGCCGCAGTACAAGCGCTGGCGCTCTTCGAACAACGGTTGGTAATCGAACGCTGCCTGGTTACCGGAGAAGTAGCTGATGGCGTAATCCAGCCGCTGCTCCAGCAACAGTCGTTCCAACTCTGCCGGTGGTGCGCTGATCAATTGCAACTGGACGGATTCGTTCCGCTCACGAAAGCGCGATATCGCGTTGGCGATGCGCAGGCTCACCGACGTGTCCTGGCCCTCTGCCAAACCCAGCCGTACAGTCCCCAGCAGCCTTCCGCCAACGCCATTGGCCTGCTGACGAAAGTGCTCGATGTTCAGCAACAATTCGCGGGCAGCATCCAGCAATAACTGGCCTTTTTCAGTCAGTCGGAAGCCACCCTTGCCACGGTTGCACAGGCGATAGCCCAGGCGGGTTTCCAGCTGCGCCATGCGCTGGCTGATGGTGGGTTGGCTGAGCCCAAGTACGCCCTGGGCGGCACTGAAACCACCGGCCTCTACTACAGTGACGAACAGCCGCAGCAGGTGCAGGTCGGGGTCTTGCAGTTGGCCAAGCATACATTGCTCCTGATGAATGTCAGCTTTACAAACTTGCCATTCTTGCAATGTAACTCGGCTGGTATGCTGGCGGCATCCACCCATGTGCCGAGGTGTTCGTCATGCGTCGATCGTTGTGTCTGTTGTCCCTGGTACTGGCCTTACCGCTGCAGGCCGAAGAGAAGGTCGTGAACCTTTACAGCTGGGCGGACTATGTCGCGCCGCAAACCCTTGAGCGCTTCGAGCGCGAGACCGGCTACAAGGTCCGCTACGACACCTTCGACACCACCGAAGTGCTGGAAACCAAGCTGTTAACGGGGGGGAGCGGCTACGATGTGGTGGTGCCATCTTCCACGGTGCTGGCGCGTGCGCTGAAGGCCAGTGCGTTACAACCCTTGAACGCACAGGCAATGCCTGGCTATGCCAATCTCGACAAGGACCTGCTGGCAAAACTGGCCGAGGCCGACCCCGGTAACCGTTACGCAGTGCCCTACACCTGGGGCACATTGGGCCTGGGGGTGAATGTCGAAGCGGTGCGCGAGCGATTGGGTGACGTGCCGCTGGACAGCCTCGACCTGCTGTTCAAGCCCGAGTACGCCAGCCGACTCAAATCATGCGGGATCGCCATGCCCGACTCACCCCAGGAGGTCATCGGCCTGGCCCTTAACTACCTCGGTAAAGACCCGTACAGCCAGGACAAGAACGCGCTTGCCGCCGCCCGCCAGTTGCTGGACCAACTGCAGCCGTCGATCAGCTACGTCGCCAACGGCCGCCAGATCAACGACCTGGCCAACGGCAGCGTGTGCCTGGCATTGACCTACAACGGTGACGCCGCCATGGCGGCCGACCAGGCGCGCAAGGCCGGCAAGCCATTCCAGCTCATCTACCGCATTCCGCGGGAAGGCACCCTGGTGTGGCAGGACAACCTGGTCATTCCCAAGGATGCCCCGCATCCGGAGGCTGCCCGGGCGTTCATCGCCTTCATGCTCAAGCCAGAATCGGTAGCCGCGCTGACCAATACGCTGTTTTTCGCCAACGCCAACCAGGCCGCCACCCCCTTGGTGGACGACGCGGTACGTAACGACCCGGATATCTATCCACCTGCCGCGGTGCGTGAGCGTCTGTACGCCGACCGCAGCATGGCATTGTCCGACCTGCGCCAGCGCAACCGCTTGTGGACGGCATTTCGCAGCGGGCAGTAATCGATAACGACATAGGAGCGACACCGTGGACCAAGCCGCCAACAATGACCAGGCCATGACCCGCGACAGCTTGTACGGCACTGCTGCTGAAAGCACCTACGCAGGCATTACCAGTTTCTCCCGGCGCCGCTACAGCCGCGATTTGCGTGGGGTGGATGTAGTGGTGAGCGGGGTGCCTTTCGACACCGCCACCAGCAACCGCCCAGGCGCACGTTTCGGGCCGCGAGCGATTCGTGCCGCTTCGGTGCAGCAAGCCTGGGCACGGCACTGGCCCTGGGCGTTCGATCCCTTCGACCACCTGGCGGTCATCGACTATGGCGACTGTGCGTTCGACAGTGGGACGCCACAGTCGGTGCCGGAAAGCATAGAGGCCCATGCCAATCGGATACTCGAAGCAGGGTGTGCCATGTTGACCCTGGGCGGCGACCACTTCATCAGCTACCCGCTGCTCAAGGCCCATGCCCGGCGCCACGGGCCGCTGGCGCTGATTCACTTCGATGCACACAGCGACACCTGGCCCGACGAAGATGGCAAGCGCATCGATCATGGCACCATGTTCTGGCACGCTGCGCGCGAAGGCTTGGTCGATCCAACGCATTCCGTGCAGATCGGCCTGCGCACCACCAATGACGACAGCCAGGGCTTTGCCATCCTCGATGCCCGCCAGGTCCATCGCCTGGGCACGGAGGCGGTTATCGAAGCGATCCGCCAGCGAGTCGGTGATCGGCCGGTATACCTGACTTTCGATATCGACTGCCTCGACCCAGCTTTCGCCCCAGGCACGGGGACCCCGGTATGCGGTGGCCTTAGCACCGTACAGGCCCTCGAGATTCTGGGTGGATTGCGTGGCATCAACCTGGTGGGCATGGACCTGGTGGAGGTGGCGCCGGCTTATGATCATGCCGATATCACTGCCCTGGCGGGGGCAACCCTGGCCATGGAAATGCTCTGCCTGTATGCGGCGCGACACAAACTCACCGACACATCACGGGGTCTGTAGGCGTCGGCTGGCCGGCGACCAGGCCATCGGAAAGGACCGATGGCCTTGCGTCGCAACGGTCAGGTACAGCGCCGCCAAAGGCCCATACTGAAACATCACGAATCAACTCCATCCGCTTTCACACTTTTGCCGCGAACCCCTTGCGCCTTAGGCTATCCAACCTTCGAGGCGCGTCATTTTCGTACAGGAGGTGAAGCATGAACATCACGATGCCAACCTTGGGCCTCGGCCTGTTGCTGTGCTTGCCACTGCAAGCGGCGCCCCTCCAGCCGCTGCAGCTCGCTGCTGGCAACAACAACCCTTACAACAGCCCAATCCAGCGCGCCAATCCGAATAGCCGCCAAGGTAGCGTCCAGCCGGCGCCTCCGGTACGCGGGCCTTCGACCGTGCCCATTCAGCGCACGCCCAGCCTGGACAACCGCGGCATCGGTAACGGCGACAACCTTCGGCGTCAGCAGCAAGCGCCAAACCTTGAACCCACTCGGCCACCGCGCGACACCCAGCGCGTGCCGTGAGCCCCGCATCGGAAGGAACCCTGCATGACACGACCCACCTGGCTGATTACCCTGACCGCCGCAGCGTTATTCCCGCTGCTGGCCCAAGCCGCTTCCCAGCAGCAGTTTCCCAGTGAAGAGGGGCCGTTGATCGTCGATACCGTGGCCGATGGCCTGCGCAATCCCTGGTCACTGGCGTTTTTACCGGGTGGCACGGACATGCTGGTGACCGAGCGGCCTGGCAATCTGCGCATCGTCAATGCCGAGGGCAAGGTTGGACCACCCGTCAGTGGCGTGCCCAAGGTGTGGGCCGAAGGGCAGGGTGGTTTGCTGGATGTGGCGCTGTCGCCTGAGTTCGGGAAGGACCGTACCGTCTACCTGTCATTTGCAGAGGAGGGCAGCGACGGCAAGGCCGGGACGGCCGTCGGTCGCGGCCAGCTTTCGGCGGATCGTGCACGACTGGAGAACTTTACCGTGATCTTCCGTCAGTTGCCCAAGCTGTCGGAGGGCAACCACTTTGGTTCGCGGCTGGTGTTTGACCGAGACGGCTACCTGTTCATCGCGCTGGGCGAGAACAACCAGCGGCCCACCGCCCAGGACCTTGACAAGCTGCAGGGCAAGATCGTGCGCTTGTGGCCCGACGGCAGCGTGCCGAAGGACAACCCCTTCGTCGGCCAGGACGCCGTGCGCCCGGAGATCTGGTCTTACGGCCATCGCAACCAGCAGGGCGCTGCCCTCAATCCATGGACCGGAAAACTCTGGACCCACGAACATGGCCCACGCGGCGGTGACGAGATCAACATCCCGCAAGCGGGCAAGAATTACGGGTGGCCCATCGCAACGCATGGCATCAACTATTCGCTGCTGCCGATCCCCGAAGCCGAGGGCAAGCACGTCGATGGCATGATCGACCCGCACCATGTGTGGGAGAAGTCACCCGGAATCAGCGGCATGGCGTTCTACGATAGCCCCACCTTCCAAGCCTGGGGCCACAACTTGTTCATCGGCGCACTGGCCACCCAGGAATTGATCCGACTGCAGTTGGTGGGAGACAAGGTCGTCCATGAGGAGCGGCTGCTGGGCCAGCTCAAGGCGCGGATTCGAGATGTGCGGGTGGGACCGGACGGTTATCTTTATGTGTTGACCGATGAGAAGGATGGAAAGCTGCTGAAAGTTGGGTTGGACGAAGATTGAGGTCGAGCCGCAGGTCGCAGGAGTGCCTATGCTCAAGCATGCATTCCAGGGAGTCGTCTCATGCCTGCCACCTCCATCACCAGCCTTCGGGCCGCACCCTGTGAGCTGATCATCGACACCGATCCCGGGGCCGACGATCTGGTCGCGCTGTTACTGGCCATGGCATCGCCAGATGAGCTGAGTATTCGTGCGATCACCACCGTGGCTGGCAATGTGCACCTTGCCAAGACCTCGCGCAATGCTCGCCTGGCCTGTGAGTGGGGTGGTCGGGAGGATATCCCGGTGTATGCCGGGGCCGCCCGGCCACTGGTACGTGCGCCTGTCCATGCCGCCGAATTGCACGGTGAAGAAGGCTTGAGTGGTGTGACGGTTCATGAGCCGGCCAAGCCCCTGAGTCAGGGCAATGCCGTGCAGTACCTGATCGATACCCTGGGCGCCGCTGAACCTCACAGCATCACCCTGGCCATGCTCGGCCCGCAGACCAACCTGGCACTTGCGCTGATCCAGCGTCCGGAAATAGCCAAGGGCATCAAGGACGTGGTGGTCATGGGCGGTGCCCACTTCAACGGCGGCAACATCACGCCGACGGCGGAATTCAACATTTATGCCGATCCTCACGCCGCCGAGGTAGTGCTGGCAAGTGGCGTTCGCCTGACCTACCTGCCGCTGGACCTGACCCATACGCTACTCACCAGCGATGCTCGTCTGCGGCAGCTGGCGGCTATCCACAACCGTGCCAGTCAAGTGGTGGTGGATATACTCAACGCCTACATCAAGCACGACATGGACGTGTATGGGATGCCCGGCGGGCCTGTGCATGACGCCAGCGTCATCGCCTACCTGGTCAAGCCAGAACTGTTCAGTGGTCGACGTGTCCATCTGGTGGTAGACAGCCGTGAAGGCGCAACCTTCGGCCAGACCATCGCCGATTGGTACGGTGTGCTCAAGCGTCCGGCAAACGTGATGTGGGTATCGCAGGGCGACGCCCAGGGGCTGTTCGATCTGCTCAGTGAGCGTCTGGCGAGATTGCGATAGCCGGCTGTGGGGCGTAGCGCTCGATGACCTGCTCGACGAAACTGCGCGCCGCTTCGGCACCGCGGTCACGTACCAGCAGGTCGATGGCGATCAAAAGCAGCTCCTCCGGGGTGCCAGGGCTGTAGGCGCTCTGGCCCTCGGCCCATTTGACCTTGATGTCGGCGTCGATGCTGTGGCTGCTCATGGAAGGCTCTCGCTGAAGGCCCGGTATGGAGAGGCGAACACCTGACCCTGGCGTTCGAGGGAGGCATGATGCGCTCCACTTCTTGCAGTAAATCATGACTTTGCGTCAAGCACCCTGCGACTTAAGAATAAAAGGCCATGTCGGGCAAACCAAGAGGCTGGTGCAAAATTCAGTCACGATTGCTTTTCGTCTCGACTGGCGAGATCAGGCAGACTTGTGCGGTTTTGCAACAAACTATGAGTGAAGCTGTCGCATTAGGCAGTTCCCGGATTGATTTTAGGAGGATTCATGTTCCGTACCCGCGCTTCCCTGGCGACCCTGCTACTGGCGTCCGTCCTGGCAGGTTGCAGCTCTGGCGGTCACTCGGGCGGCGGTGCCCCGGCAGCGGCGGCTGGCAACGATGGGCGCTGCGATGCCAGTGGGGCCGATTTCGCCATTGGCAAGCCAGGTAGCGCCGAACTGCTCGAGCAGGCGCGAAAGGCCAGCGGCTCGCAAATGGCACGCATCCTCAAACCCCATGACGTGGTCACCCTGGAGTATCGCTCCGAGCGTTTGAACCTTAATGTCGACGAGCGAGGGGTAGTCATCCGCGCCAACTGCGGTTAAGGGGCAGGGCCGAGCGTGCCCGGCGGACACCCAAAAAAAACCCGCCACGGAGGCGGGTTTTTTCAGCTGTCCGAATTACTCCGGACGAACCTGAGCAGCCTGCATGCCCTTCTGGCCGCGCTCGGCGACGAAGGAAACAGTCTGGCCTTCTTTCAGGCTCTTGAAGCCGTCGGTTTCGATGGCCTTGAAGTGTACGAACAGGTCGTCGCCGCCGCCTGCTGGGGTGATGAAGCCGTAGCCTTTCTCATCATTGAACCATTTGACGGTGCCGTTTTGGCGATTGGACATGGGGTGAATCTCCAGACATTTAATTTTTCAGTGGTGCAATGCGGCCGAGGCTACGGAGCACCGGCGACATCATAGTCTAATTCTGCGCATCTAGCGCCTTTTACCTTCGCAGGATACTGATCCAGGGCAAACAAAGTGTTGATTGCTTGCTCAGGACTTCGGTTTGCATGCCGCCTGCACGACAGTTTGCGCTTTCTGCATCAGCTTGGCGTCAACGCCGTCCTTGCTATCCAGGTCTTCGATCTCCTTATCGCTGAAATTCTTTTTGATGGCTTGCGCGCCGCATTCGCAGTGCTTTTTCGCGGTCGCAGCGTCCACGCCCTGTCCGCTGGCCACTTGGGTGCACTGGGCCATGTAACCAGCCTCCTTCCCAGGGGGGAAGTTGCCAGCGTTCGCAGCGACAGGCAGCAGCAGGGCGCTAGCGGCCGCCAGGGCCAGAAGAGAGTGAAGTCGCATAACCGGTTACTCCTTGGGTTAAGGTCTCATCAAGAGTAGGTTGCTTCCCAAGGTCTGATAGGATTTTTTCCGCGTTAGTTCACCACAACCGCGTAATTCCCAAATATTTCTGCCTGCTGTGCAACCCGCGTGCTAGCATGGCCGGCTTGTGGCTGCCCTGACGGCGCCTACATTTATCTTTTTCACTTTCCAGTCACTCAGGTCCCCCTGGCAAGCCGAAAGGTTTCTGCCACTGTGAGGCAGGCTTTCCCAAGGGAAAGGCAGGTCGGATTTTGTACTGGCTCATCCCAACCCACGTGACCTTTGGTAGGGGTCACCACTAGGAGAGGAGGCGCCATGCCCATTATTACTCTTCCCGATGGCAGTCAACGTTCGTTCGACAAGGCCGTATCCGTAGCCGAAGTCGCCGCCTCGATCGGCGCTGGTCTGGCCAAGGCCACCCTGGCCGGTAAAGTCGACGGCAAGCTGGTCGATGCCTGCGACCTGATCGAGAACGACGCCACCCTGCAGATCATCACCCCTAAAGATGAAGAGGGACTGGAGATCATTCGTCACTCGTGCGCCCACCTGATCGGCCACGCGGTGAAGCAGTTGTACCCGACCGCCAAGATGGTGATCGGCCCGGTGATCGACGAAGGCTTTTATTACGACATCGCCTACGAGCGTCCTTTCACCCCGGATGACCTGGCCGCCATCGAGCAGCGCATGCAGCAGTTGATCGACAAGGACTACGACGTCATCAAGAAGATGACTCCGCGCGCCGAGGTCATCGACGTGTTCAAGAACCGTGGCGAGGACTACAAGCTGCGCCTGGTCGAGGACATGCCCGACGAGAAGGCCATGGGGCTGTACTACCACGAAGAATACGTCGACATGTGCCGTGGCCCGCACGTGCCGAACACCCGTTTCCTCAAGGCCTTCAAGCTGACCAAGCTGTCCGGCGCCTACTGGCGCGGTGATGCCAAGAACGAACAGTTGCAACGCGTGTACGGCACCGCTTGGGCCGACAAGAAGCAGCTGGCCGCCTATATCCAGCGCATCGAAGAAGCCGAAAAACGCGACCACCGCAAGATCGGCAAGCAGCTGGACCTGTTCCACCTGCAGGAAGAAGCACCCGGCATGGTGTTCTGGCACGCCAATGGTTGGACCGTTTACCAGGTACTCGAGCAGTACATGCGTAAAGTCCAGCGCGAGAACGGCTACCAGGAAATCAAGACCCCACAGGTTGTCGACCGTATTCTCTGGGAGCGCTCCGGCCACTGGTCCAACTACGCCGAGAACATGTTCACCACTTCGTCGGAAAGCCGCGATTTTGCCGTCAAGCCGATGAACTGCCCGTGCCACGTGCAGGTGTTCAACCAGGGCCTCAAGTCTTACCGCGACCTGCCGCTGCGCTTGGCCGAATTCGGTGCTTGCCACCGTAACGAGCCGTCTGGCGCGCTGCACGGCATCATGCGTGTACGTGGCTTCGTTCAGGACGATGCGCACATCTTCTGCACCGAAGACCAGGTGAAGAAGGAAGCTGCCGACTTCATCAAGCTGACCCTGGACGTGTACAAGGACTTCGGTTTCACCGACGTCGCCATGAAGCTGTCGACTCGTCCCGCCAAGCGCGTGGGTTCCGAAGAGTTGTGGGATCGCGCCGAAGGCGCCCTGGCCGATGCGCTGAACGAGTCGGGCCTCGAGTGGGAATACCAGCCGGGCGAGGGTGCGTTCTACGGTCCGAAGATCGAGTTCACCCTGCGCGACTGCCTCGGTCGTAACTGGCAGTGCGGTACGCTGCAGTACGACCCGAACCTGCCTGAGCGTCTGGATGCCAGCTATATCGCCGAAGATAACAACCGTAAGCGCCCGGTCATGCTGCACCGTGCCATCCTCGGTTCGTTCGAGCGCTTCATCGGCATGCTGATCGAGCACTACGCGGGTGTGTTCCCTGCCTGGCTGGCACCAACCCAAGCGGTGATCATGAACATCACCGACAAGCAGGCCGATTTCGCCCTCGAAGTAGAAAAAGCCCTGAACGGTAGCGGTTTCCGTGCCAAGTCGGACTTGAGAAACGAGAAGATTGGCTTTAAAATCCGCGAGCATACTTTGCTCAAGGTCCCGTACCTTTTGGTTATAGGGGATCGCGAAGTCGAAACGCAGACCGTCGCCGTACGCACCCGTGAAGGCAAAGACCTCGGCTCCATGCCGGTGGCTGAATTCACGCAGCTGCTCAACAGCGCTGTAGCCCAGCGCGGTCGCCTAGAATCGGAGTAATGACTATTAAGCGTGAAATGAGAAACGATAAACGAACTGCACCGAAAGCCCCGATCAACGAGAATATCTCGGCACGCGAGGTTCGGTTAATTGGCGCTGACGGCGAGCAGATTGGCATCGTCTCGATTGATGAAGCGCTTCGAATCGCTGATGAAGCGAAGCTGGATCTGGTGGAAATCTCTGCAGACGCGCAACCGCCCGTCTGCAAGGTGATGGACTACGGCAAGCACCTCTTCGAGAAGAAGAAGCAGGCCAACGAAGCCAAGAAAAACCAGAAGCAGATCCAGATCAAAGAAATCAAGTTTCGTCCAGGGACGGAAGAAGGGGATTACCAGGTAAAACTACGCAACCTGGTACGTTTCCTTACTGATGGGGACAAGGCCAAGATCTCTCTGAGATTCCGTGGCCGTGAGATGGCTCACCAGGAGCTGGGCATGGAGCTGTTGAAGCGGGTCGAAGCCGACCTCGCCGAATACGGCTCCGTTGAGCAGCATCCGAAGATGGAAGGACGCCAGCTTATGATGGTCATCGCCCCCAAGAAAAAGAAGTAATCTCCCGGGCACGGCAGGCCTGATGATTATGTGTAATTTTATCGAATGCGGAGTTCCAACATGCCAAAAATGAAAACCAAGAGCGGTGCTGCAAAGCGCTTCCTGAAGACCGCTTCCGGCTTCAAGCACAAGCACGCTTTCAAGAGCCACATCCTGACCAAAATGTCGACCAAGCGTAAGCGTCAACTGCGCGGTGCCAGCCTGCTGCACCCGTCTGACGTTGCAAAAGTCGAGCGCATGCTGCGCGTACGTTAATTTCGGTCAAAGATAGAGGAAGTTACTCATGGCTCGTGTAAAGCGCGGCGTTATCGCTCGTAAGCGTCACAAGAAAATTCTGAAACTGGCTAAAGGCTACTACGGTGCACGCTCGCGCGTATTCCGCGTCGCCAAGCAGGCTGTCATCAAGGCTGGCCAATACGCCTACCGTGACCGTCGCCAGAAGAAGCGTCAGTTCCGCGCCCTGTGGATCGCTCGTATCAACGCCGGTGCCCGCACCAACGGTCTGTCCTACAGCCGTCTGATTGCTGGCCTGAAAAAGGCGTCGATCGAAATCGACCGTAAGGTTCTGGCTGACCTGGCAGTGAACGAAAAAGCGGCGTTTGCTGCGATTGTCGAGAAAGCTAAAGCCGTTCTGGCTTAAGTACCCACGACAATCATCCGGCGGCGCGCTGCGGCGCCGGGTGTAAAACGTCATCGATAGGGGAAGAGCCTTCAAAAGCTCTTCCCCTATTTTCGTATCTGGAGTCTGTACATGGAAAACCTGGACGCGCTGGTTGCCCAAGCCCTCGAGGCCGTGGAACGCGCTGAAGACATCACTACCCTGGAACAGATCCGGGTTCAATTCCTCGGCAAGAAGGGCGAACTGACCCAGGTGATGAAGACCCTGGGCAACCTGCCAGCCGAAGAGCGGCCGAAAGTCGGCGCGCTGATCAACGACGCCAAGGAACGCGTCACCGACGTGCTCAACGCACGCAAGGCCGCCTTTGAAGAGGCCGAGCTCAGCGCTCGCCTGGCCGCCGAATGCATTGACGTGACCCTGCCAGGCCGTGGCCAGACCACTGGCGGCCTGCACCCGATCACCCGTACCCTCGAGCGCATCGAGCAGTTCTTCACCCACATCGGCTACGGCATCGCCGAAGGCCCGGAGGTCGAAGACGACTACCACAACTTCGAAGCGCTCAACATCCCAGGCCACCATCCGGCCCGGGCGATGCACGACACCTTCTATTTCAATGCCAACATGCTGCTGCGCACCCATACCTCGCCGGTACAGGTCCGCACCATGGAATCGAGCCAGCCGCCGATTCGCATTGTCTGCCCAGGCCGCGTCTACCGCTGCGACTCGGACATTACCCACTCGCCGATGTTCCACCAGGTCGAAGGCCTGCTGATCGACCGCGGCATCAACTTCGCCGACCTCAAGGGCACCATCGAAGAGTTCCTGCGGGTGTTCTTCGAGAAAGAGCTGGCCGTGCGCTTCCGCCCGTCGTTCTTCCCCTTCACCGAGCCGTCCGCCGAAGTGGATATCCAGTGCGTGATGTGCGCTGGCAACGGCTGCCGCGTGTGCAAGCAAACCGGCTGGCTGGAAGTGATGGGTTGCGGCATGGTGCACCCGAACGTGCTGCGCATGTCTGGCATCGACCCGGAAGAGTTCCAGGGTTTCGCCTTCGGCATGGGCGCCGAGCGCTTGGCCATGCTGCGCTATGGCGTCAACGATTTGCGTCTGTTCTTCGACAACGACCTGCGGTTCTTAGCGCAATTCCGCTAGGCCTATCCGACGCAATTTTCAGGAGAACAGCATGAAATTCAGTGAACAGTGGCTGCGCGGTTGGGTAAACCCGCAAGTCTCCCGTGACGAACTGGTCGCCCGTCTGTCCATGGCCGGCCTCGAAGTCGACAGCGTTACCCCCGCTGCCGGGCAGTTCAGCGGTATCGTCGTGGGCGAGATCCTCGCCACCGAACAGCACCCGGACGCCGACAAGCTGCGCGTCTGCCAGGTAAGCAACGGCCAGGAAACCTTCCAGGTTGTCTGCGGCGCCCCTAACGCACGTCCAGGCATCAAGATCCCGTTCGCCATGATCGGCGCCGAGTTGCCAGGTGACTTCAAGATCAAGAAAGCCAAGCTGCGCGGTGTCGAATCCTTCGGCATGCTGTGCTCGGCCGCCGAACTGCAGATCAGCGAAGAAAACGACGGCTTGCTGGAGCTGGCCGCCGACGCCCCGGTAGGTGAAGACATTCGCCAGTACCTGAGCCTGGACGACGCCAGCATCGAGATCGGCCTGACCCCGAACCGTGGCGACTGCCTTTCCATCGCCGGTCTGGCGCGCGACGTCAGTGCGCTGTACAACGTCCCGGTTACCCGCCCGAACGTGCCGGCGGTACCGGCTGCGCACGACGAAGTGCGTCCGGTCGAAGTCAGTGCTCCGGCTGCTTGCCCGCGTTACCTGGGCCGCGTCATCCGCAACGTCGACCTGAGCAAGCCGACTCCGCTGTGGATGGTTGAGCGCCTGCGCCGCAGCGACGTGCGCAGCATCGACGCTGCCGTCGACATCACCAACTACGTGATGCTTGAGCTGGGCCAGCCCATGCACGCTTTCGACCTGGCTGAGATCAACGGCGGCATCCGCGTGCGCATGGCCGAAGAGGGCGAGAAGCTCGTCCTGCTCGACGGCCAGGAAGTAGCCCTGCGGGCCGATACCCTGGTCATCGCCGACCACACCCGCGCCCTGGCCATTGCCGGCGTCATGGGGGGCGAGCACAGCGGCGTGAACACCGAGAAGACCCGCGACCTGTTCCTGGAAAGCGCCTTCTTCGAGCCGATTTCTGTCGCTGGTAAAGCCCGTTCCTACGGCCTGCACACCGACGCCTCGCACCGCTATGAGCGTGGTGTCGATTCGCAGCTGGCTCGCGAAGCCATCGAGCGCGCTACTGCGCTGGTGCTGGAGATCGTGGGTGGCGAAGCCGGTCCGGTGGTCGAGGCTGCCAGCGAGCAGCACTTGCCGAACATCGCCCCGATCACTCTACGCGCCGACCGCATCACCCAGATGCTCGGCATGGAAATGGACCCGGCCCAGGTCGAGCAACTGCTCAACGCCCTGGAGCTGACCACCACGCGCAGCGGAGAGGGGGAGTGGACCGTCAACGTCCCGAGCCACCGCTTTGACATCAGCCTGGAAGTCGACCTGATCGAAGAGCTGGCCCGCCTGTACGGTTACAACAACCTGCCGGTCCGTTATCCGCAAGCGCGCCTGGCGCCGCAAGCCCGCCCGGAAACCCGTGGCGAGCTGCCAAACCTGCGTCGCCTGCTGGTTGCTCGCGGCTATCAGGAAGCCATCACCTACAGCTTCATCGACCCGAAACTGTTCGAGCTGTTCAGCCCAGGTGTCGAGCCGCTGCTGCTGGCCAACCCTATCTCCAACGATATGGCTGCCATGCGTGCGTCGCTCTGGCCGGGTCTGGTGAAGGCGCTGCAGCACAACCTCAACCGCCAACAAGACCGCGTTCGCCTGTTCGAAAGCGGCCTGCGTTTCGTTGGCCAGCTGGGTGATCTCAAGCAGCAGCCGATGATTGCCGGCGTGGTCACCGGTAGCCGCCTGCCAGAAGGCTGGGCCAACGGTCGCGATGGCATCGACTTCTTCGATGTCAAGGCCGATGTGGAGGCCCTGCTGGGTTACTCGGGAGCGCTGAACGACTTCACCTTCAGCGCTGGAAAACACCCCGCCCTGCACCCTGGCCAAACCGCCCTGATCGAGCGCGACGGCAAGCAGGTCGGCTACCTGGGCGCCATCCACCCAGAGCTGGCCAAGGCCCTGGATCTGGATCGCCCGGTGTTCCTGTTCGAGCTGGTGCTGGGTGAGGTGGTCGAAGGCCGTCTGCCGAAGTTCAGTGAACTCTCCAAGTTCCCGGAAACCCGTCGTGACCTGGCGCTGATCGCCGGCCGTGACGTGGCCTCCAGTCAGGTGCTTGAAGTGATTCGTAACAATGCCGGCGAATGGCTGACAGACCTCAGGCTGTTTGACGTCTACCAGGGTAAAGGTATTGATCCTGATAGAAAAAGCCTGGCAGTCGGCTTGACCTGGCAGCATCCATCGCGCACTCTTAACGACGATGAGGTGAACACGACTCTGCAGAACATCCTCACCTCGCTCGAACAAAGGTTGAACACCACGTTAAGGAAATAACGGTATGGGTGCTCTGACGAAAGCTGAGATGGCCGAAAGGCTGTACGAGGAGCTGGGACTCAACAAGCGTGAGGCCAAGGAGTTGGTAGAGCTGTTTTTCGAAGAAATTCGGCACGCGCTTGAGGAGAACGAGCAGGTGAAGTTGTCAGGTTTCGGCAACTTCGACCTTCGCGACAAACGGCAGCGGCCGGGCCGCAACCCCAAGACGGGGGAAGAGATCCCGATTACCGCGCGCCGCGTCGTCACCTTTCGTCCAGGGCAAAAGCTGAAAGCCCGGGTAGAGGCCTATGCTGGAACCAAGCCATAACGACGAACTGCCCCCCATACCGGGCAAACGCTACTTCACTATTGGTGAAGTCAGCGAGTTGTGTGCGGTGAAGCCGCATGTGCTGCGGTATTGGGAGCAGGAGTTTCCCCAACTCAACCCGGTCAAGCGGCGCGGGAACAGGCGGTATTACCAGCGGCAAGATGTGCTGATGATTCGTCAGATCCGTGCACTGCTGTACGACCAGGGCTTCACCATTGGCGGGGCGCGGTTGCGGCTTTCCAGTGATGAGGTAAAGGACGAGTCCAGCCAGTACAAGCAGCTGATTCGGCAGATGATTGCCGAATTGGAAGATGTGCTGGTCGTGCTCAAGAAGTGATCTGCACCCGACGAATGGAAGTTTCTTAAAAAAAAGCTTCCATTAATCAGATGGTTAGGGTAGATTCTTCATCGTTCTCAGCGGTATCGAGAATAGAGTCGGGGCGTAGCGCAGCCCGGTAGCGCACTTGCATGGGGTGCAAGGGGTCGAGTGTTCGAATCACTCCGTCCCGACCAAAAAACTCCAAGAAATCCAGATGCTTACGGGTATCTGGATTTTTTTATGGGCGGCTCTGCGCAAAACTTGCGCAAAATGGGCGCAAAACTATCCGGCGATTTCGCCAATATCCAGGTCGGCTTCGACTTCGGACCACACCACATCTTCGTGTCCTTTCTGGTAGTTCCTGGTCATGCCTTCAGTGGTATGTCCGGCGATTTTCTGACCATCTTTCCCAGCCCGTTTGTATAGGTGAAGGGAGAGGGCGCGCACTTCATGAAACCCTGGCATCTCCTCCTCTTTGAGGTCTTGATAACAGCCGGCGGCATCCCTTGCATCCTTGAAGGCACGGGTGAGAAATCTCTCATCGACCTTCGTCCAGTGATCCTTCCCTTCACGTTTCTTCTTCCGCTCAGGGCGTCGGTGCACCAAGTACGGAGACAGAATGTCGTCCCGGCAACGGCTCAGCACTTCGCCCAATTGGTCGGTGACTTTGATCTTCAGCCAGCCAGCGTCCGAAGCCTTCTCCGTTTTGCTCTGCACCACATACAGATAACCATCACGCACGTCTTCGAACTTCATATCGAGGATGTCGCCACGTCGTTGCGCAGTAATGAGCGCAAGATCGATGGCATTTTTCAGCCAGCGCGGGGACTTATCGCGAATTGCTTTCAGACCTTCTAGCGTGTGCCGCTTGCGTTGCTTCTTCTCGATCTTTGGAATCGTGTTGGCTGCAGGGTTGTCCGGGCACAGGCCTTTGGCAGCGGCATGGTTGAATAGATCGATCAGAATTGCTCGCGCTTGGTTGCTTGCCCGTGGGGTTAGCGGCTCAAGGAATTCTGCAATCATCCTGATGGTGATCTGGTCTATTGGTCGCTCGGCGAACTCTGCCCGGATTTGCTTGAACCTGACGGCGTATAAATCAAGCGTTGCTTTTGCTAGCTCGCGAGGCGGGAGTACGTCTCGCTCATAGGTGACCAGGAACTCGCCCAATGTCACCGAGCTTTCGCCGAGAACCTCGGCTACCAAGTCACCACCACGCAGGAATGCGGTGTTGAGCTGAGCGGCCGCATCGATGGCGCGGCCCCGGTCTGAGCCGAACTGAAACCACTTCCCGTCGGTGGGGCGCCGATACCGATACGTGCCCCGCCGAGCGTCGAAGTAGAGGTTCATGGGTAGGCCTTTATTGGCCTTGTTCCTTGGTCGAGGAACCATCACGCGACTCCTTTCAACACCATATCAACCAAGCTGTTGCCGGTGGTCCGCTGGTAGGCAGCCCAGTCGACGTACCAAATGTTGCCTATCCGTTCGCCCGGAATCTTGCGGTTGCGGAGGTAGTTGCGAATTGCCTGGGAGCACAGCGGAGTGCCGTTTTCGCCCCATTTTCGCCGCTGAAACTCGCTAATTTTGATCAGTTCTTTCTTCATTATGGTCTCCACGCCGCCGGTGGCGGCCAAATGGTTCGCAAAAATTCCACTTACCCCTTCGACGTAATGTATGGGTGCTAGAATCCCATTAGTGTGTTCTTTGGGGTGACCGCTATGGCGTTAGTGCTAGAAAATGGAAGTCATGTAAAATTTATTGATTGCGTGTTTGATGATGTCGACGTGGCAGTTGAGTTGATCAACTCAACTGATGTGGAAATAAGAAATACAACTGTTACCGGTAGGGCGGTTGTGAGAGGTAAGCATTCTCGCGGGCTGCTTTTTTCGGGAATTGAGCATACGTATCGTCCAAGCAGAACCCACATTTCAGTAGCTGTACAGAGGGCAATTTATGGCAATGTTTGAACTCGAAGACTCAGATCGGATAAATATTGAAGGGTGCAAGAGCGATAGCGAAACGCTCCTGAAAGGTGCGCGACTTAAGGATGTGACTGCTGTGGATTGTGAGGTTCAACAAAAGCCAGTCCAAGAAACTCCAAATCTGAAAACTGGTAAATTACTTGGCCTTTCAATCGGATGGGCTATGACTATTGTTGCCGGGGTAATAGTCGCGGCGATATCGACATGGCTTGGGTTGTCTTGAGGTTACTGACTTCTGGGCGTAAGACTCAGAATCTTTTCCTGGGAAGTCCTTGTATGTCAGTACCAGGATCACGGAATCAGCTCCTTCGGTATCTGGACGATATTGCCGAGCCTGTGGTTGACAAGGCCCCGGCAGAATGCGACCAGCGCGGTTGGCCCGTAGCACCAGACTCTGGCGCCGGCCGGCCCGCCTGCGTAGCAGACATCATCGGGCAGGCCAGGAATGTGCTGCGATGTTCCGGAGTGCTCATCGATCAGCAGGCCGCCCTGGCTCCAGTCCTTCGACGGCTGATAGAGGTTCGTCCAGCAGCCCCCCTCGGGTGTGTCGTAGATGCAGCTCACGCCTTGCTCGCTCACCTTGATCTCGCCGGCGGCTGTAGCCTTGGCCACCGCCCAGTCCAGAGGCGCGCCGACCAGGTTGGAGACCCTCACTTGGATCAGGTCGCTCATGCTGCCTCCTGCATTGCTTTGCCCACTTCAGCGGCAACCTCAACGATTGCCCGGCGGGTAGCTTTCGGGTTACTGATAGGCGTTATGTCCCGAGATGCTTCAACAAAGTTACCTCGGCACCCTGCGCGGTATGACTTCCAGACGCGGCCAGGGTGAATGGGCATCTCCAGCTCAAGAGCGAGGCTGAATGCTTGGCCATCGTGGTGCAGCGGCTCCCACACCGTCCAAAGGTCGTTGCCGCGCCTGACCCAAAGGGTGTAGTCCTGCCAAGAGGTCTGGAAGCCTGCGGCCATGGCGGCGAAGGTCAGCAGCTCCCGGTCTTCGGCGCTCACTACGGTTACGTCGATCATGGCGCCACCTGGCTGGGGTAGGGCGGCTGTGTGGAAAGGGAGAGCGAGCCCAGCAGCGGGAGCCTCACCCATGCGCCGAAGTGGCCGCAGCCGATTCGGTACTTGGTGCCGGCCGCCATCGAGGGGCCGAATGCCGGAAGACAAAGCGCCTTCTTGGGCTTGCGCCACCACACCGCCCAGCGCCAGTAGCCACACTTCAGCGCCCAGCTCGCGACAACAGCCTCCTCCCTTCCGCCGTAACACCAGCGCAGTCCAAGAAACAGTTTTCCGATCTTCACAGCTGATACCTCTCATCAATCCAGCGCCCAGGCGCCAGTGCGGGTGTAGGTTCGGGTTGGGTTTCGTGCGGGGAGAGCTGGCGCTCGTTGCTGGACTGCCGCCCGGTCTTGCGCTTGAGTTGGCTGTCAGGAATGCAGCTCAGCCCTGTGGCGGTGTACCAGCATGTGACGCCGCGCTCGTCGTCGTGGAAGGTTTCGACGCCCCATGGCAGGGGCTCAGCGCTGGCGCCGGTGGCCAGCAGCAGGAGGCAGAGGGCGAGGCGGGTCATGGCTCGATCCTCTTGAATTCGATGACCCAGACCCATGGGTTGCCGTTCCACGACTCATCGCCGTTGATGCTGCTCCAGAGGCATTCGAATAACTGGGCGGCAGTCAGCGTCTCGTCGGCGTCTGGAGCGTGGCGGAGAAAGCCAACACCTTCCGCCTCGGCCTGCTCTTCGCTGATGTCCTGCAGGAGCTCTACCCGTACGTCGGTGACCTCCAGCAGGATGCGGCTATCGCGCCGACGCATGTGAATGCTCGGTTTCCAAGGTCCGCCGTAGTCGGTCCGGTTGTCGCACTCGCGGTAGACCACCCAGCTTTCTCCAGGCGCCTGCGCCACATTGATCTGCGCCCATGCTTCGCGGACCCACAGGCGGTCACCTGGCAGTCCATACGGGCAGACAATTGGATGCTCGGTGCCTTTGGCATCCATGCAGCTCTCGTCAAACGTGTGCATGGGGCGCCAAGACTCGTCTTCCTGCTGGTGAAGCTCGAAGCTGCTATCAGCGCTCCGCATGCTGGGCTTGATCTCGCGCCGTGTGACAGTCTTCTGGCCGTTCAAGATGGCGCGGACCATATGCCCGCTGAACAGGATCGGGCGTTCCTTTGCTTGAGACATAGCTTCGCCTTGGCCGCCATATCGCGGCAGTGAATAGAGGGGAGAGGGGTTACAGCTGGGTGGAGTACTTTTGTACTCCTTTCGTCAGGATGTCTTGATCTCAAGCGCCGCGCGGGCCTGCCAAGCGTCGTGAGCTGTACCGGCAACGAGGTCGTGATACAGGCCGATCTCGTCCAACCTCAAGTTCAGCGGGGTTAGCCTGGATCGGGCCCAACTCTCGAACGCTGCATTCTCATTGTGCTCAACAGGCGTTGTCGGCGTTGTGTTTCCCTTGAGCTCATCCAGGATGTCGCGCAGATACCCAGTGGCTACGCTCGGCTGGGTGCCAGCGCAATCGACCAGCCTTTGGACGAAAGCCGTGGCCTTGGTCAACCGTGCAGCCTCGACATCCCCGGTCATTGGCCCCAGTCCAACAATCGGCAGCCCAGTAGCCGCCGCATCCCTCTCTGCCTCTTCTTTGGTCCACCAGAAGGCAGTACCAACCATCCAGGCTATAGGCTCGGGGTGGGGCTGCGGTTCTGGATGCGTTTCGCGGTAGCCGGCCAGAAACAGCAGGTAGTCGCTGTGGGTGCGCTGGTCTTCGAAGCCGGTGCTGTCCTTGCGCAGTTCTTCCTCGCCCAGGCCGAGCGGGTTGAGCCTGATGAACACATCGCGTGGGTCGGTGTTGCTGGATGGGTTTTCTGTGGGCATGGATGCTTTTTCCAAATATGGCTAGGTATAATTGTTAAAAACTCTACGGATATGATTGTGAAGAGAGATTGGGTTGTTTGGCTGGGGTGCATTTTGCTATTCGGATCTGGGGTTGTTTGGGGGAGCGTGCATTTAAAAACCGATTTTTTTGTTGTAAGCAATGTCCATGATCTTTTCGATATTTTCGGAGCAATAGCGACAGTTGTGGCGGTATGTGTTGCAGCAGTCGGGCTTAACTCTTGGAAAAGTCAAATTCGCTCATCTGCAGATCATGAATTGGCGAGGGCTATTTCGGTCTCGCTCTTACGTTACAAAGCGCAAGTGGAGAATATATGGGATTGCGCGTCGTCTGCGCATGCAAGGCTTGATTATAAAGTTCAGCTTGGCGGGTCGTTGAAGGAGCGGGTGGAACAAAATATACAGTCAGACATCAACGCGGCTCAGGCAGCTAGGGTTGAGTTTCAAGGACTGATTCTTGAATCTAAGGCTGCGTGGGGGGACTTGTTAAATGCAGATGCTGAGCGTTTGGTTGAATTTGAAGGGCGCTGTTGTCGTTGTGCGCAGAAGTACTTGAAGTTCTTTATGTATGATGGTGCGCTGGGTCGGTACGGTTTATCGAAAAGTCATGCAGAGGTGGTGAAGAGTTGGCAGTGGTTTGAGCAAAACGAATTGGATTCCAGGGACGGCGCTGTTCAGTATTTAGATAGGGTGGTGATGAGTGTTTTTGATGCTTTAAGGGCGAAGCGTATTTAGTGCTTATTAATACTTGTCTATTGTGTATGAATTAAAGCGAATGGTGGGGGTGAGCGACAACAGTTCAACTAAGCGGCTGCGAGCAGAGCTTCAATTACCCGCTGCCCAGCCAGTGGCGGTACCGCGTTTCCGGCCATGTGCATGGTCAGCCGATGACTGTCCGGACGCAGGGTGTCAGCCGGGAACGACATGGCGGCCAGGGCCTCGCTGGCGCTGAGCATCCGCATGCGGTCACCGTCGACCAGCGCCCAGCGGTCCAGGGTGGTGATGGTGCCGGTCGGCCGGTTAATGTCGCGGCCGGTGGTGCCGGAGCCTTTGCCGTAGTAAGGCATGATGAACCGGTCGCCGAAGCGCTGGCGCCCGTTGCGCACGCGGTCGAGGGTGGCTTGGGCCCGGCCTGGCTTCTCGATTGGCGACCAGCGGCCGGCGTCGAAGTCGAGGAAGCTGGCGGCCGGCACATGTCGCTCCTGCGGCAGCTGCAGCATCAGCGGCGCCTTGCTGCGTGTCAGCACCATGAATAGCCGCACGCGATGCTGTGGCACGCCGACGTCGGCGCAGTCGACGATATGCGGAGCGGCCTGATACCCCAGCGCCTGTACCGCTTGCAGCCAGGCCGGGTAGAGCACCCAGTCGGTGAACTCCGGCACGTTCTCGATCACCGCCGCTTGTGGCCGGTGGAACTCAAGTGCCGATACCGGCGCCCAGGCCGTCGAACGCGATGCGTCATGCTCGGGATTGCCCGACCTCTTGCCGCGCGCCTTGGCGTGGCCCTGGCAGCAGGGCGAGGCGAGCAGGATGTCGTGAGCAGGTACCTGCTCCCAGCGAGCCTGGTGCAGATCCTGGCAGACGTGCTGCGTCTCGGGGTGGTTGGCGCTGTGCCATTCAACAGCTACCGGCCAGTGGTTTGCCGCCCAGAGAACCTGGACGCCTGCGGCGCGCGCGCCAGTGCTCCATCCGCCGAGGCCGGCGAACAGGTCGATTGCTGTAGTCATTTGAGAATCTCGTTCGGTTATAGGGCCAGTTCAGTTTGGCTCTCGCGCTGCCAAGTCGGCGAACTGGTGTGCGCTTCGATTCGATCAGCGATCACGCTGGCGCGCTGGCCGGCGGAAGGCGGTACGTACATGCCGAACCGGCTAATGCTGCCGCCGTTGACCGCGGCGTTGGTGCTGTCGGCAGACGCCAAGGGCAGGCTCTGGAAGATTGCCGGGTCAAGCATGCGTAGGCCATGCAGGCGGCATTGGGGCCGGCCTTGTTCATCGCATATGGCATCCATCGCTGAACTCATGCGTTTCCACCACGCGGCGGTACCAGGCGATCTCCACTGCCCAGAGCTGCCCAGGGCAACAATTCGCCAGGACTGCGCCAAGCGCTGCAAGCGCTCGATCGTCTCGTGCATGTGCCAGACCGGAACGCCTGGGAGGTGGCTGGGCCATTGCTCGAGCAAGCGGTCGTTGGCGGCCTCGTCACCGTCGATCACGTCAGGGATCAATGCCCAGTCGAAGCCAGGGTGGCGGTGCCAGTCATCTACCCAGCGGGTGTACCCCTCGACATCAACCTGGCCGCCTTTCTTCCAGACGGTGAATGCGCCGTTGTCGAAGACGAACGACTGACAGGTCTCGGCGACAATGCCCATGTCGTCCTGGCGCGGGAACGGCACCAATGCGTGCCTGCCTGCCAGCAGCCTTGCTGCATCCTGTCGCGTGCCGCCTATAGGCGTGCCGTGGTAATGGATCATCCGCTCAGCCTCACCGTTTCGATCTCAACGCCCTGGTGCACCGCCTTGATCAGTTGGTCGCCGCCGAAGCGCTCGGCCAGTTGGTCGGCGATCTGCTCGTGCCAACCCTGCTTGATCAGCGCCGTGGCTGTCCTGATGTGCTCGACGAGGATCATCGATTGGCTGCGAATCTCCAGGCTGTACACGATGACCTCTCCATCGCCGGGGCAGATCGCGGTGAATGTATGCCGGTAGGTGTTGCTGGATCGGTTTTCTCTGGGCATAGGGATATCCTGGAACAATGATGGCTTATTGATGTCAGTACAGGCGCTGTCACTCACAAACAACCAGAACCGGAGAACGCATCGTGGAAAATGCATATAGAGTCCTGATAGGCATCAAGGAGGAATTTCAGATTGAGGTTGAAAGAGAGGCGCGCAACGTGACCACTGAGAGTTGCACGAGGAAGCTGAACGTGCGCCGCCCAGGCGGGCAACTTGTGGACTCCTACGACGTCACCACAAGCAATGCATTGACTGGCGGGTATGGCTCCGTGACTTGGACTCGGACCTTTGGCGCGGGCGAAAGCAGTATCCCTGTCGATGCTCCTGGGAATCCTTCCTGGAATTGACGGTTGAGCGCCAAGCAGCCTAACTAGGTTCGACGTGACTCACCCATCCAGCTTCGGCGCCCGAGTCTTCGCATAGATGATCGGGCGCCCTCCAGCGTCGATCAGTCTGATTGGACCGGGTGGTTTTCGTGATCCTCTTGGCCTTGGCAAGCGCTACCACGGGTCATGCTGAAAACTGCGAATGTGCTCATGGTGATCTCCAGACAGGCGCCGCCCTCGCCGGGGAGGCGTTATCGTTGAATAGGGGAAGGCGCCGCAGTTGGCGCGCATCGTTCTGGTGAGCTATCAATTCATGGCTGACTCGACTTCGTGGAGGTCGCCATGACACTGAAAAGCGATACCGAAGCCCTTGCTTCGATCGAGGAAGAAGCCCAGGCAATGCTGAAAAAGATCGGCTTGCCGGACGAACAGATGAAGAAGGAAATGGTCATCTGCCTACGCCAGATCATCGCGATTGCCCGCTACCGAAAAGGCCTGGGCGCCAACCCTGCCGTTGAATAGGGCAAGGCGCTGGCGGGCAGTGCCGAATTGGGCTATTGCTTGGCTCTCGGTCAGTCCATTCAGGGAGCGTGAGATGAAGCGGTTAATGATTTGTGCGTTGCTGGCTGCGTCGGGCGCGGCTCAGGCTGGCATTCCACTGGTGAACGCGACGTGCCCAGGAAACATCGAGGTGCACGCCGACAAGGGCGGTCCGATTTATATCAACGGCAAAGAAGGCAAGCTGAAGAAATTCAACGAGAACTACTTCGAAGCCAAAGGCAGTGGGGTGACAATCTCGCTGTCGATCAACCCGGACGGCTCGCCTGATGTCTCGTATACCGGGAAGGACCGGGCTAACGGGATTTGCCAGGTGAAAAGCGAAGGCTCCTGAGGCGCTGGCGGACAGCGCCAGTTTGTTCAGGTAGTTGGTGTGTGCTATTCCGATATGGTCGAACAAGGAGAACTCTAATGAGATTTCTCATCGTTTTCGGAATTGCTCTGGTAGCCGCCCAGTTGGTTGGCTGCGGTGAAAAGGTGGAGGCGCAGCCGCAGGCTAACGTTGCTCCAAGTGCTTGCGGATGCTCTGACCAGGCAAACCTGATTGGGAATAAGCACGCCGTATACAATTGCAATTGTGGGGCGATGCAGTGCGTCGTCGCATTTTCAGCAAATGGAACCGGTGGTCCTTTGGGGGAAGTTGCGTTGCAGTGTAAGTAGATCGTTATCGGGCCGCTGATTGTCCGGCAGCGGCGGATGGTCAGGCTGCGATCGGGAACTGCTTGGCCAAGGCCTGCTGCACCGTCTCGATGATGCGGCAGAGGTAGGCCCAGTCCGGGTTCGGCTCCATGGCGTCAGCCGGCAGGTTCCACCAGTCGTCACCGAATACCCGATGCATGAACTCGCGGTGGACGCCGCCGCACTCATCTAGCGAACTGGTGTGGCGAACATCCTCTGCCTCGTCGAGCAGGCTCCTGGCAGCTTCTGCGTCCAGATCCCGTTCACGCCGCATTTGCACGATCACCTTCCGCGCTTTGTCGGCCATGGCTTCAGCACTGAACCGGCGAGAGCTCAGCGACCGGTCGAAGTAGCCGATGATGTAGGCGTCGTGCAGCTTGCAGAAGAACTGGCCGATGGTCAGGCCATCCCACATGCCGCCCCAGTAGGCGTGCCAGGTCTTGTCGTAGCAGCTGACGGTGATCTTTCCCTTGCAGGGTGCGAAGTCTTCGAGGTAGACGCTGATCGGGTCCAGGCCTTCGGCGCCGGTGATCAGCAGCTTGGTGACTGTCGAGGTCTCGACTTGCATTGCGGTACTCCATGCATGCGCCGCCCTCCGTGGCCGGATGCGGCATGGTGGCAATTTGGGGTGGGATGGGGTATTACGGGTTACCGGCATGGGGCCGGACTACAAGGAGCGCAGTGATGCCATCGCAACAGGAAATCGAAGGACTTTTCGTAACCAGAGGAAGTGATCACTTGATTTACCGAAGCTCGGAAGGAAAGGGCCCGGTGTACCTTGTCAGCTCTGGTGACGGCTTACACACTGTGAGCCTCAAGTCCGGGCAATATGGTTTCGGCTCTGATGAGACTGGCTCAGGAGACGCAATCATTACCCTCAAAGGTGGTGGGATTCACGACGCGAAAGTCGTGTCCACTGTTCCTGAGACACTTCCTGATGGATCAACTGATGCTATCAACTTGGTTCTCAAGCTGAAGCTGGCCTGAGTACCTCGTCGCCAGGGTCTTGCTGGATCATCAGCATGCTCTTCCGATCGAAAGCCAGGGCCAAGCGTGGCGAGATGCTGATCTCATGGCGCGGCGGGGTGAGAAACTTCGCCGCGTGCAGCGTGCCCAGGGCGTGGATGCCGTGAATCAGCGCCTCGATCATCTGGCTATATGTGGCGTCTGCCCAGCCGCAGATCGCCCGCAGGTGCTGCCCAGTCCGCTTCCTGGCTGACAGCCGCAGCGGCTCAGTCCGCGCCACAAGTCGGTGAGCGTCTATTTCGTGGCGCGCGATCCTGAACAAGGCGTGATGCCCGAGCGCTTCGACGTGATGAATCATCAGCGTCATCGCCTCGCCCTGTTCCTCGATCCCGGCCCACTCCATCAGTTCAAGCAGGGCCTGTTTAGTCCCTGGTCGAACTTTCAAGCGCAGGTCTTCTTCCTGGAGGCGATCGGCCTTATCGCGCCGGCGCTCGTCACGCTGCTGCTGCGTCAGAGCCATCATCGCCTCCATTGCGCACAAAGGTGGCGCCCGGCCCGATGTCGAGCAGGTCGCACACCCGGTTGATGATCTTGAGCGCGGCGTCGAACACCTTGGCGTCGTCCGGCTCGCGGGCCAGGCGCTTCATGTTCGGCTGGTGCTCCAGGCAGACCTTATCGACCAAGCGCCGGGCCAGCCTGCGCAGATGATCCGCGCTGTCGTGCATGCGCAGGCTCAGCGCGAATGCCAGGGCCACATCATCAGGCCGGTACTGGCCGCCGCTGCGGGTGATGTACAGCTTTCGGACCGGCTTGCGAATCGATGCGTCGAAAAGGGATGCCATGCTCGACCTCCTGCAGGCCACTTGGTGGAAGGTGGAAATGCTCACGCCGCCTTGTTCTTTGCAGCGCGCTTCGGATTTTTCTGCTCAATCTCAAGATCCATGTCGTTCCAGCCGGCCAAGAACCAGGCCCCATGGAACGTGTGATAGGCGAATGGGTTGGCCATCTTGCCGCCACCGTTTCGGCGGCATTCCCGGCCAAGGTAGTAGACGCTGGGATGCTCGCCGCAATCGCTCATGACTATGCACCTACCAGGTGGTGGATCGGGGCGAACGGTATGTCGTCGTTGAAGCTATCTGGCGGCGCCGACTGCTGGCTCTGCTGCCCGTAGTTGTCATTTGGGTTGTAGTGGTGCTGCTGCCGAGGCTGCTGGCGCTGTTGCCGCTGCTGTTGAGGCTGCCGCTGTTGTTGCTGCTGTCCGCCGCCTTGGTTATCCGGCCGGCCGCCCAGCAGCTGCATGGTGCCGTTGATATCGACGTGCACCTCGGTGCTGTACCGCTTGATGCCGTCTTGCTCCCATTCGCGGGTTTTCAGCTTTCCCTCGATGTAACATTGCGACCCTTTGCGCAGGTATTCGCCGGCAATTTCAGCGACCTTGCCGAAAAGCACCACGCGGTGCCACTCGGTTTTCTCAACCTTCTGCCCAGTCTGCCTGTCGTTCCATGACTCGCTGGTTGCCAGGCTGACATTGGTCACGGCATTCCCGTTTGGCAGGTAGCGGACTTCCGGATCCCTGCCACATGTGCCAACCAAGATGACTTTGTTGATGCCTCTCATGCTGCTTTGCTCCTGAGTTGTTTCTCGTATCCGTCAACTAGCAGCTTGAACTCCCAAAGGTCCTGCTCCAGCTGCTCGATGTAGTCATCGTCGCGCTTGAACTCGCGCCACCAGAGCTGGCGGCCAACAGGCTTGAGGAGAGGGCAGTACATCCCGATGTGCCACCACTTGCGGCCGGTGATCCACATGCAGCCCTGGACTTGGTCGATAACTTCGCTGGCGTCGTTGTTGATATGGAAGGCCCGGAGCTTGTCAGGGGCCAGGAAGCACTTGTACTCGCTGCCGCCGTCCTCGCCGATGAAACCGTCCGCGCTTGCGCCGAATACGCCGTCGTCCGTTTTGACCAGGCCGACCTGAGTAACGATGAGGCCGGTCTGGATCTCATGTTCCATCCGGGCCTCAGGCTCCAGCTCGTGACCGCGACGCATCTGCCAAGTCTCGAATCCGCCATCGAGTGGTGCGCCACCGATTCGCTCAACGGCCAGCTCGAATGCGTAGGTGAGGGCGGCATTCGACGGTTCGCCGACCTTTTCCCCGTCCAGCGCCTTCTGGACCACCTCAGCTTTAGGTGCGGCCTTGTAGCCGGCCAGGTCGCGTGCTTTGGATTCGCTGTGGCCCGCAAGAATTGCCTCGACGTAGGTCTTCTGCTGGGTGGTCAGCCCGTTCACCTTGGAGCGGGCAGTGCTGAACATGCTGGCGGTGATCACGCCGGCGCGGGCCTGCAGCCACTCGGGCGAGCCCTGGGTGCAATTGACGATAATCATGGGTTGGCCTCCAATACTGCTTTCCGCTTGGTTACGGCGATCTTCACCGCGTCGTATCCGGCTTTGTCACCGGTGGCCTGCATGACCTTTACGGATGCCTGCCATACATCCTTGAGCTCGTCGGGGGTTGCAGCTGCTTCGACCTGGGCAAGGATGTCGTTTAGCGCCTGGGCTCGCATTTCTGCCGTATCGGATCCATCCGACGATTGCGCGTCATCGTCCCTGACGTCGCCGGTGGTGATGTTCAGCAAGGCGCACATCACGTAGCGCTTACCGTATGTGGTGGATGAGCCAACCGCTTGAACATCGTTCCGGCCTTTGCCGATGTCGGCCGGCAAGGTCATGGTTGTCTGCTCGCGGTGGCCGTCGCGGTGCATCAGGATGCCCGTGACGCTGATCGACTTGTCCTGGTTCTCCACCTTGAAGGTGATCGCGAACCCGTGGCGCTGCATGATCGGCTTGACCACCCGGGTGATGTCGTCGAGCGTGGCGTATGCGTTTCCGGTGTGCAGGTTAACCGCAGCCTCGAACACCGTCGGGATCTCGCATTGCATCTGCGCCATGCCAGCGTTGAAGGCGGCTTCTGCTGTCTTGGCCTGCATGCGCTCGTGCATAGCCAGTAGCCGCTCCATCTTCTCGATATCGCAGGATGGATCGGCCGCTGCTCTGCTGATCACAGCCATGATGCTGTTGTCGACGGGGCCGGCTGGCGCCACCGCTTGGCGGCGCTGCTCAGGCACAATGATTGCGCTACTCATGGTCGGTGCCTCAGTAGGAGATGGCGATGTTGGGGATCTTGCGCTGAGCGATCAGGGTGACCGCTTGCTTGGCGCAGGCTTCAGGCATGCCCTCGGCCATGAAAGCTTCCAGGGCGGCGCGGTTGATGCTCGCCCGATGTGCTTTGTCAGCTTCACGGGCTTCCTGCTGGCGCAGGATCTCGGCTGCTGCTGCATCGGCCCGGCGGCGTTCTTCATGGCGGGCCTGCTCGGCTGCCTCCTCTTGCCGGCGGGCTGCCGCCTGGCGCTCTTGCTCCATCCGCTGCTCGGCTGCAACGCGGTCGGCCTCGGCCTGAATCCGTGCACGCTCGGCTTGCTCAGCCTGCAACTTGAGCTGCAGACGCTGATTCTCGGCTTCGCGCTCTTGCGCAGCGGCCTGGTCAAGCAGTTCCTGTTCACGACGGGCTGCCGCTTCGCGTTCTGCTTGCTGCTGCTGGGCCACGCGTTGGCGCTCGGCCTCGACGGCGGCCTCTTGGGCTGCCCGAATGCGATCCTGCTCGGCGCGCTCTTCTGCTTCGCGGCGCAGGCGGGCCAATTCGGCTTGCTCGGCGTCGTACTTCTCGCGCTTGGCCAGGCCGGCACGCAAGGCATTCAGGACTTTATCCTTCTCGCGAGCGGCTTCAGCTTCAAACTCTTCCCACTCAGGCCCGATCACCACCTCTTCGACAGAAGCGATGCGATCCTTGATGTCCGTCGCCTCCAGAGCATCCAGGCCATCGTCACGATTGCGCAGCCAGTCCAGGCGGTCGTTGTGGCGATCAATGCGGGCGTCCTCGGCGGCCTCCCATTCGGTGAGTGGCCGGCGCGTCTCGTCCCTCAGCGTGTCCATCTTGGTCACGAACTCGCGCAGCTCGGCTTCGACCACCTTCGGCATTTCCTTCAGCCGACGCAGGTAGTCGCGGCCCGGCTTCTCGACGGCGGTCTTCGACTTGCTGACCTTGGCGGCCAGGCTGGCGATGCGCTCGCGGCCCTTGCGGGTGGTCAGGTCGGGCACTTCGGCTTCGACCTCGGCCTTCACCAGGTCGATGAATTGCTTCAGGCCACCGGCCACGTAGATGGCCGGGGCGTTCTCCTCGCTGATCTCTTCGATCGCGATCAGTTTCTGTTCTGCGGACATTAGAAAACCTCGCGCCTGGCCGGCGC
Source organism: Pseudomonas sp. NyZ480 (assembly GCF_029537255.1). Taxonomy (NCBI): domain Bacteria; kingdom Pseudomonadati; phylum Pseudomonadota; class Gammaproteobacteria; order Pseudomonadales; family Pseudomonadaceae; genus Pseudomonas; species Pseudomonas sp. NyZ480. The sequence goes on from NZ_CP120626.1 coordinate 2,013,200, forward strand.
CGTCAGTGAAAGGGGAAATGCCAGGTCACCCGGATTGGAGGTGCCACCAGGCCCTGGCTGCGGTGGATGATTGCGCGCTCTCGCCGCTTACGCTCCCGAAGGGGTACGGTTATCCCGAAGGCCCGCCGTGCTCGGGTGCGTGTGATTCAGGAAGTGATGCAGCCGGCCCAGGCGCTCGCAAGCATCCAGGCGGTGCAGATGAGTAGGGTGGTGAAGCTGCCGCGCCAGAATGCCAGCGGCGTGCTTGCTGGCGGGTCACGATCGGACCTCATAGGCCAGCGTGCACATGCCGCAGAGGTAGGCCCGGCCCGACCAAGCTGCCGGGTTCTCGATGTGGGCCAGGCGCGCCTGGTTCATGGCGTCCTCCATGGTCAGGCCCTTGAACACCATCAGGATGCGGTCATCTGGCACGGCCTGGGCAACCTCGGCCACCTGGTCGTCGATGATCGACGGGAAGATCGGCGTAGTCATGCAACCTCCTTGCGCCCACCAACAATCTTGTTGAGGCGCCCGCAGTAATGGTTGAACTCTTCGATGGTGATGCGCTGGTCGGCCATCATTTCGGTGAGCTGCTTCTGGATCATCGCGGACCAGCTCACCGGCGTAGATGGATCGGCGAGAGCCTCCAGTTCATTGTCGAGCAGGACGTGAGGGCTCATAGCTGAGCCTCATCTGCCTCGTGCTTCACGCCTTGCTCGGCATAACCTTCAAGCATCGACTCGGCGATCTCGAAGAGCTTTCCGCCGACGTGGTCGCTTGGGCCAAGGATGTCAGGGACCATGCTCTTCACCGGGCCTCCGGCCTGAGCCTGGAGCAGGAGGAGGGCCAGGGCGTTTAGGTCGTCCTTCTCAGCCTCTTGAAGGGCGCGAAGATGCTCGGCCAGCTTGGCGACGAACTGCTCTTGGCTAACGCCAACTGGGCCACCAAAGCGCTGCGGAATCAGAACATCACAGCCGCCGACCAGCTCCTCGGCCTTGCTCTCGATCCAGTTCTGCGCCGCCTCCTGATAGGCCGAGTCGTCTTCCGGCTCAGCATGGTCATACCGCCATTGTGCTGCTCGAAGTGCGTCCATGGCGTCCTCCTAGTTGGTTGTGCGGCCGCATTGGCCAGGAGCCAGGCGCGGGTGACCAAACCCACCTTGAGAGGTGGCCTGGCGCCTGCCAATGCGGTCGTATGTGAAGGGAGGGGGCAGGCGCCCGGAGCCGGCCGGGAAGCATCTGGCCTGGCTGGGTAGGCCCCGGATTCGCCTGCTACTGGCTTGCCAGCGGATTTACGTGTGGGTGAGTGATAGGTCGCTCACGATGCAGATGGAGCCGTCGTCAGTTGGAGTGGCATCGGTGTAATCGACCTGGTTGTAAACGCCCCCGTGGAAGTTCAGCAGCGATGATCGCCAGGAACTGTCCATGTGGAGGCTGCCGGACGACGCGGCTTTGCCATTGCAACTGGCGGTCACGGTCAATGCGCCCGAGGCGAGAACGCGGAGGGTGACGGTGAACTTCGCACCCAGAGGAACGCCTTTGAGCAGCGTGGTGTTGATCGGCGTGGCCTGGTTAAAAGTTTCGCGGAACCCCAAGGTGATGTTCCCTTTGCTCCAGAAAACCTTCACTGGCGGGCTGTCGTCGTCCTTCACGTGCAACTGCGAAATCACCACTTTCTGCGCGGAGTTGACCTTTGTGAGCGTCATCTCCTGCAGGTTGATGTGCTCGGCTGCGCTCGCCAAAGACCAGTAGTTGGCCTCTTTCCACTCACAGCGCGTTCGGTGCGTACTCTTGCTCGAAGCGCCTTTGGTGGGCGCCGAAAACTGAACTGAGCCATCGGCCAGGACAGTCACCACGCTTGGGTACTGAGCGATCGCTTCGGCCCCGCTGAGCTCAAGGGCTACGGGGTTGGTGGATGAAGTGGCCACCGGGGTCGTGATCGTTAGATTGCTGATGTTTACGGTCATGGCTATGTCTCCTGACGATAAAAATCATGGTCTGGCACGATTGCCTTTGCTGCCTGGATGCGCGCTCGCATCCCTCAACCAGCTCTTCGAGTGGGCTCAGGTGATGCTGCGCAATGCCGCCTCATCGAGACGGCATCATCAAATCGTTCTGTCTTTCTCCGCACTCGCTTACCGGGTCATTCACTCAGTTCGGTTAACACCTCGTCCGCCGTCGCAGTGGGCTGCGCGTGGGCAGGCTTTCGGGCCTGTCGGATCGCCGGTCGCCGGTAGAGGCAAGAGCGGTTTTGTTCATCGGTTTACTGACCTCCCACCGATGGAGCCGGGAGTGACCTAACCGGCTGGGCCGGGTAGTCGGGCATGGCGCTGGCTGTTAAAGAGCGGTGAGGCTTGAGGGCCTCCCGAGGGGCTGTGTAGTGCCTCGGTGAAGTGAAATTTAGCCACAAGCTAAAATAAGGTCAATAGCTCAAAGCTAAATTATTTTCGCCGAGCGACAAACCGCCGGCTAGACCGATTTGCCAGCCGCCGCGCCTTTACGCGTCGTTTAGCACTGAGCTATGATTCCGATAAGCCTGTACGGATATACAGTAATGGAGGTAGGAAATGGCAGCAGCACTCGAAGACGCCTCAATGGCCGCGCGCCCCGAATTGACCGGCCTGGAGCGCCTGGGTTTGCGGGTTTCTGCGATGATCAACTCGCCGCTGGCGCAGTTGGGGAGGAGGGTGCTGATCCATCGCCTGGACACGGACAGTGATCAGGATTGGGAAGCGATCATGGAACTGCTATCCGAGACGGACGGCCTGGACATGACGTTCTGCGATGATGGATCGGTGATTCTGCAATGGGAGAGGGCGGAAGCCGACAATGTGGTAGACCTTGAAGAGGGCGATATCGACGAGGCACCTTTCTGACAGGCAAAGAAAAGCCCGCACTGCTATGCGGGCTAACGTAGGGAAGCGGATGAGTCTTCACTGTGCAGCGTAGGGCGTGAAAAAAGCGTGAAGGCATGAAAAAGCCCGCCGAGGCGGGCTGAATCTCAAATTTCAGGTGACAGCTTAAACTGTAGAGGCTGTGGATCGATGGAAGCCAAGGACTTTGCTGTTAGTCCAACGATTTGCGATCTCTTAAACAATTGTTTGTCGTGGGTCCAAATTTCCCTGGCTCCTGACGCTAGAGCTACTGCAAGAATCTGCCTGTCGAATTTAAGCTTAGCCATCCTGGCGTTAGGGTCCATCTGTTTGAGTTCGCTGTTGCTAACCAGCATTGCGCATTCAATCGCGGCCATCTGATCAAACGGTGATATTTCTATGCATTTGAACCCGTTCAGCATATCCAGATGAAGCTGATAGACAGATCGCTCGATACCAAGAAGGTACTCGGCTATGACTGGTGCAGGCAGAACGACGACTCCTTTGATGCTGTCGATCCGCTCAACCAAGGCTTCGGCCCGAGCAAAAGCATCTTTCACGACATTGCCAGTCTCTGGGTCGTATAAATCCTTCGCGCCATCGTTCTGCATGATTTGTACAAGAACGTTGGTATCAATGACAATCTTCAATCCTAGCCCCTAGTATCTAGAATCTCAGAATGGGCATTAGGAATGTCATTCCAGTTGACCCCTCCTGCGGCTTTGAGCCTGGCTATAGCTTCCTTGAAGCCAATATCTTCGAGTTTCTCAAAAGATGTGACTTTTAACTTTATCAGCTTCCAGCAACCGTCCGCTCTTTTCTCCCATTCACCATCACCATGAACTCGGACTGTTTTGAATAGGATTTGAGCAAGTCGCTCAGCGATATCAATTCCCGCTTCGCACATGAGGGTTTCCCCGTTGCCGCCTTCAATACGTACGGGAACGGTATCGTCTTTACCTCCGACGCTATATAGCTTTCCCTGAACAGAAGAAGGCTTAACTACTCGAAGTGGAGGGGGTTCGTTTTTGGCGACTGGAAACTGAAAAATTTTAGCTCCGCCAGATCGCAGGGAGCCTCGAGTTTTATCATGAGCCATCAGCTCGGAGAGCTTCTCGTAGCTGTTGAGCACCCGCTTAGAACCAAGCCCACCAGACACCTCTCGAACTTGCTGGAGTATGCCATTGTAAGCCTGTTCCTCTATCAAGGACTGGAGCTGGGCTGAACCTTCCTTGACGCTATCGAAGTGAACCTCAGATTCATGGCCATAGAGGGTAGAAAGCTCGCGCAGGTATTCCGCCAAGCGCTTCATTGAAAGCTGCCCAGGGGTCAGGTCGTCGAGGTAAAGCGTTAGCTCTTTCATAGTTCGATTATAGCCCGGCGTCCTTGCCTTTCTCTACGGTGCATAGCTTACAGCCTAGCCCGTCTCGCTCATACCAAGTGTGCGTTCCACACCAGCAGCACCCGGGCCTGGATGTAGGTCATATCCCGACGGATCAGCCGATCCTTGTGCCGCGGGTTGTCAGAAATCATCTCGAAGTGCTCCTCATCAGCCACCTGCAGGCGCTTGATGTAGAGCAGGTCATCCCAGACGAAGAGGTATATCCCGTCGCCAACGAACTCGCGGACGTTGATATTCACGATCAGCGGGTCACGGTGCTTGATGGTAGGCTCCATCGATTGACCCCAACCGGTGACCACCTTCAGGTGGAAGTGCTCTTCGAACTCGACGCCCAGCTCACGGAGATGGCTCGGGCTGACGCGGATGTCTTTGAGTAGCTCTGGAAAGTCGTGCGCGCTCTGACCGCCGCCCATCGATGCCCGGACATCGTAGTGGGCGATCCATACCTCATCACCTACCAGGCCCGGGCGAGAGAAGTCGGCGGTGATCACGTTTGTGGCTGACGGCTCCTCAGCCGCTGCCAATAATCGTTGCCGCGTCTCTTCCGGGATCCCCTTGCCGCTCTTCGCCAGCATTTGCTTGACCAAGTCGGCGGCCGATTTCCCGCCGGCATCTGAGCCCAGGGCTGTCGCGCGCGGCTCATCATCCGAAGGGATTGAGTCGAACCATCCGCGGGGCAGGCCTTCGATGCCCTCGATCCGCCGGGCCACATCGTCGCCCAGGTTCTTCGCGGTCTTGTCCGAAAGGATCTGGCTTAGGTGCGCAGGCGCCATCCCCCAGCGCTCGGCGCAGGAGCCTTTTCTCTGGCCGCCAATCAGCTTGACCAGGTTGTGCTTGCGAATCTCGTAGATATCCATGACGCGAAGAATGCCAGTGTTTAGCTGGCTGCTAAATGTGCGCAAAGCTAAATTGCTCTTGCTCATAAATTAGCCATGAGCTAAATTTCGCTCTATGTGTAAGGAGAACCCTCATGAATGATCACCTCCGTGATTGGTTGGGCAGGGCCACGAATGAACGCCGGCAGCAGGTCGCTGCCGACGCGAAGACCACTGTTGGCCACCTGTGGCAGCTCGCAGGTGGTCACCGGAAGGCCTCTACCGAACTCGCCGAACGACTGCAGGACGCCTCGGACGGCGAGATCACGATCGCCGGTCTGCGTCCGGACCTCATCCCATTCGCCCGAAAAGCGCTGAAAGGCGCCGCGTAATCACCTTCAACAGCAAGGAGCAATCCCCGCATGTACGCCAATCCCAAGCACCTGCATGACCGCGAGATCAAGGTCCGGGTCGATGAGGACACGTTCGAACTGATTCAGGCGCTGGCCAAGTTTCACCGCACCCAGCGCGCCGTGCTCTGTCGTGAGTTGCTCGAAGCTCAATTGGCCGCCCTGGCTTCGGAGAATACCGGCGATCAGCACGTGGCCTGAAGGCCCTTAGGAGGGGCCCATGCCTATCGAACAGATCGGCTTGGACCAGGAATTGACGCATCAGCTTGAGCAGGAAGCGAAAAGACGGGGCGTCAGCCCTGAAGAACTCGCGGCAGAGCTGATCCGAAAAGAGCTGGCAAGCCGAACAAAGCCTCGCAACCCAAGAGGCAATGTGAAGCCGTTCCACGTCAGGTCCTGACCAGGCCCTGATAAGCCCGAATTGCGGGCACAAAAAAGCCGGGATTGCGGCCCGGCCTTTTCAACTGCATATGACTGGAGTCGATTATGCATATCCAACCACAAGATGTACAGGGCCTCCAGAGGCCCGCGCCACAAAATGCAGCCAGCGGTTTCGTGGCGCGCACAATGTCGTCCAAGGAGATTGCCAGCTTGACTGGCAAACGCCATGACAACGTCAAGCGCGACATTGTCGCCATGCTGAAAGACCTCAAGGTCGATCCCCTCAATTTTGAGGACATCTATCTCGATGGGAGAAACCGAGAGCAGGTGCAGTACCTGCTCGACCGTGAGCACACCGATTGCCTGCTGACCGGCTACAGCCCGGCCTTACGCATGAAGGTGATCCGCCGCTGGCGTGAGCTGGAGGGCCAGTCCGAAGCCCGCCAGGCCGTGACGGCCAATGGCACCAAGGTGATTGGTGAAATCGCCATCATGGAGTGCTTCACGCGCCTGCTAAAGCCGGCTCCATCGAGCCAATTGGCCATGCTGACTAAGATCGCCGAGAACAACGGTCTCGACCCGCAGTTTCTGCCGAGCTATGCCATCGACTCGCCACCGGATGCCACAGCCGGCAGCTCGATGCCGACCATGGCTGTGACGGCCCTACTCAAACGCCATGGCGTGAACAAGTCGGCCCCCGCCTTTAACCGTGCCCTGGCTGGGCTTGGCTTCCTCCAGGCTCGAACCCGGCAGAACAGCAAGCGCGAACCTGTCTGCTTCTGGTCCGTGACTGATAGGGGGCTGCGCTACGGCAAGAACATCACTAGCCCTCAGTGCCCCCGAGAAACGCAGCCGCACTGGTACATCGATCGTTTCGAAGAACTCGTCGACCTAGTCGGCGTGGGAGCCAAGTAATGGCCGGAGACTGGATCAAAATGCGCGTAGATCTTCAGACGCATCCGAAAGTTTTCCGCATGGTGTCCGCATTGCGTGCGGACAGGTTGCGGGTGATCGGCGGCCTGCATGTCGCTTGGAGCATCTTTGACACGCACTCTGCTGATGGAGTGCTGCATGGGTACACCACCGATGCCATGGATGCAGTGATCGGTTGGCCAGGCTTCACTCAGGCCATGGTGGATGTCGAGTGGGCGGATATCGATGAGCATGGAAGCCTTGTCATGCCTCGCTTTGACGAGCACAACGGGGCCAGCGCAAAGCGCCGCGCCAACGACAGTGAGCGCAAGCGTGAATCGCGAAAAGCGAATTCTGTCCGCAATCCGTCCGCAAGTGATGCGGACAAAATGCGGACCAGAGAAGAGAAGAGAAGAGAACAGAAAGAACAAGATCAAAAGCCTTCGTCATCGAGCGATGACGGCGACCTGTTCGCTCTGTTCTGGAAGCTCTACCCACGGAAGGTGGGCAAGGCCAATGCTGAGAAGGCCTGGGCGAAGCTGAAAGTCGACGCCGACCTGTTCGAACGCATGGCCAGCGCGCTGGCTGCCTGGGCGGTTTCGTCGGACTGGACCAAGGACGGCGGCCAGTTCATCCCCCACCCGGCCACTTGGCTGAACGGCAAGCGCTGGGATGACGAGCTGCCGGCGCCCGGCAATGTCCACCCGTTCCCACCCCGGCGACAGGGCAATGGCCCAGACTTCAACGACACCACATGGGCTGATGACCTGGGGGCGCTATGAGCACGCAGATCGCTCCAAAGAGCGTCACGCAGATCATGGCCACGGCCCGCAACCTGCCCGCCGAGATTCAGGTCCCGGCCAAGCAGCTGGACCCAGGCACCACCGAAGTGGTCAACGCCCTGTTCAAGGAGCTGCAGGCCATCTTCCCGGCGTGGAAGCAGGCATGGCCGGATGACGATGCGCTGAAAGCTGCCAAGCGCAGCTGGATCAAGTCCTTCGTCGCCGCTGGCATCAACACGCTCGATCAGATCCGCTTCGGCATCCAGAAGTGCCGGGTGCTGGGTACCGATTTCGCACCGAGCAGCGGCAAGTTCATCAAGCTGTGCCAGCCGACCCCGGAAGAGATGGGCATTCCGCCGCTTGCGCGGGCTCTGGCAGAGGCGCTCGAGAACTTCCACCCCAGCAGGGCAGGGTCGCGCGTTTGGACGCACGCAGCGGTGCGCCACGCTGCCCTGCAGTGCGAGGCGCAGAATCTGGGATCGATGGAGGTTGAGCGGGCCGAGAAGGTATTCGCCCGGGCCTACGACATCACGATCCGCATGCTGGTCGCCGGCGAGCCACTGGGCGACATCGCCACCGGTATCGGCCACGACAGTCAGAAGAGCCTGGTCGAGCTGGCTGACGAGTACGCGAATCAGCGCCAGGTCCGCCTGCTGGAGATTCAGCAGATCCCATCGAGCGCCGCCGCATGCCGTGCACACCTGCTAGCCAAGTTGAACATCAAGCGCGCCGGTCAGCCGGCCGGGGAGGGGGTTTGATCACGAAGGTGTCGGCAAAGGAAAGTGGTTGGCCTCTCACTCGCACATACACACTTCCGCAAGGTTTCCGGGAGCTTGAGGCCGGTGCACCAAATTCTATTAATCTGAATTTCTTCGATCAAGAGGATAGGCATGGCTGAGTTCGCCATTCGAAGTTCTCAGGACCTCAACCGCGTCTATGGCGCCCTGCATGCCATAGATCTGACCAAGCCCAAGGTCATCGTCATCAAGGACGAAAAGCGTCCGGACGTCTGCAATCGGAAGATGTGGGCCATGCTCCGCGACATCTCCCAGCAGGTGGAGTGGTATGGCCGCAAGCTCACTGACGAGGACTGGAAGCACATCTTCAGCGCGGCGGTGCAGAAGCAGGACGCGGTGCCGGGTATCGACGGTGGGTTTGTGGTCCTGGGCGTCTCGACCCGCAAGCAGTCGCAGAAGTGGTTCAGCGACCTGTTCGAGGTGATGCACGCCTTCGGCGCCGAGCATGGCGTGCGCTGGACTGAGCCGGATCGGTGGGGAGGGCAGTACTGATGCGCGTCGTATCCAAGAAGGTGCGTGAGAGCGCCCGCGGCCAGGACTGCACTGTCCGCATTCCAGGCATCTGCAATTTCAACCCGGACACCACCGTGCTGGCCCACCTGCCATGCGGGCAGAAGGGCATGGGCATGAAGGGGTTCGACACCGTGGCGGTCTACGCCTGCAGCGCCTGTCACGACGTCCTCGATGGTCGTGGGAAAGGCGAGGTGGACTGGTCCGACATGCCTCGGGCGATCGCTGAGACTCATGGGGCCCTGATCCGGGCCGGGATTCTGACCATCAAGGGGGCCGCATGACGGAACTGACACTACCGTGGCCACCGGCCGCATGCAGCCCAAACGCTCGGGTGCACTGGTCCAGGAAGAGCAAGGCGGCGAAGACCTATCGCTATGCCTGCTTTCTCTTGGCCAGGCAAGCAGGCATCCAGCCTCCCGAGGGTGGCGCGCTGCTCATGCTCGAGTTCGTGCCGCCTGATCGCCGCCGGCGCGACGACGACAACCTGTTGGCGATGTTCAAGGCTGGCCGTGACGGCCTGGCAGATGCCCTGGGCATCGACGACAACGTGTTCGCCACCCAGATCTGGGTGAGCAAGGAAACGACCAAGGGCGGCGCCGTGCGCGTCCGTATACAGGCACAGGAGACAGCAGCATGAACTGGACACCAACCGACAGCGCCCAGCTGCTGATCCTGGGCATGTTCCTCTTCGCCAGCTACGCCATTGTGCGCGGCATGGTCATCTCGTATCGCCGCAAGAAGGAGCAGGGACGATGAAATACCAAAGCGTTTTGGCAGCAGTAGTCCGCGCCCTTGCGGCAGAGACCATGAGCGGTGTAGGTGGCGGCGACTTCGAGCCGAAGGTCCAGGCCTCGAAGCTGAAGGGGGAGATCACCGGGAAGGATGCGGCGATGCTGGTGGACTGCTGGGTGCACGCCCGCCTGCACAGCAAGCTGATCCCGCGGCACTGGAATGCGCTGACGGCCAGGTTCTCGACCCACAAGGCCAAGAAGGTGGATGCGATCGGCAAGCTGGTGCCGTTGATCGCTACCCAGGCGCCGAACTTGTTCCGATACAAGGCGGTAACGGCCTGGGCCATCCCGCCGGTGAAAGGCGTCCAGGCGCAGTCGGGGCATGAGGTGGCCAGCCGGGCGGCCCGGGAGCGGGCAGAGTTCGATTCGCTGCACGCTGGCGCGGTCCAGCTCCTGGCGGGTGGCGAGATGCCAGAGGACGCAGGGCAGGCGCGCCGCGACCAGTACGTGAAGCGCTCCACCGACATGATCGTGCTGCCGGCCGAGTTCTACGACATCAACACCTGGGACGGGCAGGGACTGAACCGCACCACCTACTGGCGTTGGAAGAAGGCCATCGAGAAAGTGCTGGACGAGATGGTGGCGGAGGCGCTGGTCGCGTCTGGCAAGATACTTCAGGAGGAAGGCGTTTTGATGGCAGATGCCGCTTGACAACCCTGCAACGGTGCAACAAAATTCTAGCATCCTGTCATTCCTGCGCATGTTGAGGGGTGACAAAAAAGAACCCGGCCACCGCGCCGGGTTTTTTATTTTCGAGCTCTTGTTTTTTATCTCCCTTGGCACCATCTCCAACAAGCGCTTGTCAGACCTGACCGGCAACCAGGGGAGAATGGAATGTCAGAACTTATTGAGCAGTTCAAAGAAAAGGTTGAGGAGCAAATTCAAGACCTCATCGATCGTGCGGATGATACTGCAGATGATGTTGAGGATTATCTTGATCGAGCGACAGCCATTGATCATGCGAAAATCAATCGCGATTCGAGAGACCATGTCCCAATGGATGACCTTCCTTACGGTGAAGAGCGGGCGAGACTTGACGGTAGTCCTGATGCCTTGAGAGGCGTGGCGGACCAGCTGAGGGCGATTAAGGTGGAAGACACATCGATCACTGCGCTGCAGCGGGTGCTCGGTGAAGCGGAAGAAAAGATCAACGAGGTTCGCTCAACCATCGAGGATTGCACCCCGCTCCCCGATGATGCTGATGAAGACGATGAACCTGCTTAATTGAAGGATTTCTAAATGGCCCCGCCGATGTGTGGGGTTTTTTGACCCTCAGAGGGCCTCAAAAGTCCCCGGCCTTCAGGCCGGGGTATTCGTTCGTCAAACGAGGCGAATGAAGCCGGCCGAAACGCCTTGCTGCTTCTGAACGTGCTCAATTTTCCCGGTTGCTACCAGATCGTCGATGACCTCGCGCACTGCCTGCATGGTGTCGGGGTTCTTCGCGTAGCGGGTCCGCAGGAAGTGATCGAGAGAGTCTTCCCTGACCTGGCTCAGCACACCAGCAACTGCCCCAACCAGCATCTTATGATCAGGGCGCTGCTGCAGTTCATCAATCAGACGGCCTGCGTAGAACCCTGCTTGTCCACCGCCGTAGGGCAGGTTGATCCACTCAGGGTCAGCAGGTGCAACGCGAACAGGGGAATTCAATGCGTCCAAGGCTTTCTCCAGTTGTTCCATTTTCGATGTGTGGGTGAAGTCAACTAGGCGGTCTCCAGTGGTCTGGGAAACGCCGAGGTGCCTGCATAACTCAGCCTTCTTCATCCCGCGCCGCATCATCTCGTTCCATAGCGCGATCTTTGCCACGGTGACAGCTGGCAGATGAACAACGTGTTCACCATCTTGGGCAGGCGTCGCCTCAGGAATCTGACGGCGCTGCTCAACGTACAACGACAGGACGGTCTCAATGCCGTCGAGAGCTTCGCGAATGGCGTGCTCTCGGTCATCACCAAAGCTGTTCACTTCTGGCAGGTCACGACAGAACACCGCCAAACCTGGGGCGCTATCGTCCTTCTCAAATCGTACTGCGTAGTCGTACATCGTCACTCTCCTGGTGGGTGATAGTCCAGCGGTCGCAGGCGAAGGGGACTCTCAGAGCCCCAGTTGCTTGATGATCGCCTTGCGGGTCGGCTCGGGCATTTCCTTGCTGCCGTGGTCCGCGAAGACAGTCTTGTTACCGTTCGGGGCGGTGATCTTGAAGTGGCTTCCTTTGCCTGCTTCGAAGGTCACCCCTTGGGCCTTCAACCATCGTCTGAACTCGCTGAACTTCATCACCTCATCTCTGTTGTATGGATGAGTCAACAATACAACATAAATGTGGTGCATACAACATTTTTGTGGTGCTTCTCGCTTGAGATTCACCTGGAGAATCTGGATGGACCCGACCGACCTCGGCCCAGGCACAGCCACCTGGCTGGGCGGAACGGGCACAGTATTGCTGGGTGGTTTCCTCTGGCTGCGCAAGTGGTTGTCCAGGGATGCCACCGACAGGGCGATGGACACTGCTGATATCGGCGTCGTCCGGCGCCTGAACGAGCTGCTCGACATCGAGCGCGAGGCCCGTAAAGAAGCTGAGGCCCGCGCCGATCAGTTCGCCAAGGAGCGGAACGACCTTGTGGCCACGGTAGGGCGTCTGGAGGGCAAAATAGAAGCTCTGACCAGCCAGGTCGGCCAGCTCAATGAGCGCGTAGCTGCGCAGAGCGATGAGCTCGCCCGCCTCCGCGGAAAGCTGGGAGGTGCTTCCTGATGGACAGATGCGCACTTGAATTCATCGCCCGCCGCTGGTGGCGCCGGGCAGAGGTCTGGATCATCGCTGCACTGCTGGTCACCGGCGGGGCGGTCCTGGGCTGGCAGTCGGCCTTCTGGTCGATGGCCACGACCCAGGCCAACCAGGTGGCCGAGATCCGGGCCGCCTACGATGCCGCAATGGCCGAGCGCGATAAGCGCCTAGATGAGCTGACCAGTAAGGCCGAGAGCGCCGCGGCTAAGGCGTCGAAGGCGGCGACCACTGCTACCCAGGCCGCCGACAAGGCTGATGAGGCTCTCAATCGGGTATCGCCGTAGTCGCACCCCATTTAAGGTCCGGCAAATCAGATGCTAGGAGATAGGCAAGCTCTGAGCGATTCCTGGTGAGCTTGAAGTTGCGCTATGGCCTCATCGCGACGAGGGCCTTTCAGCGAATGGGTCCAGGCTGGTTCCACTGCCAGCTGTTTCTCTAAGTCGGCTATCACGCGCTGAATCGAAACGCAGGGGTCAGTCAACTTTACCTTTCGATCTAATTGGGTGTTAAGCGCTTTGTAGTCCTCAATCATGCGGGTGGCTTGAGCAAGCTGCTGATTTGCCAAAGCAAGGCTGGACTCAGACTTATACAGTTTCAACTCAAGCTGGTGAGCCTGTGACTGAAGCTGGTCAGCCTTTTCAGCAAGCTTTCTTTTCTCGGTCTGGAGGTCAGTAATCAAGCCCGCTTGGAGCTCTACGGTCGATTGGACCTTCCCTATGCCGACGAGCCGTTCTGCCCCTACGCCAAGTAGTTGTAGCAATGGCACCGCTGCAATCAGGCCTGCACCAAACGTCGCTGCAAAGCGTAAACGATAATGTGGCTTGGCTCCCCGCTGGACTGGCTTGGGTTCTTTCATCCGGAGATTCGTCTATGAGTGGTGAATATGCGCCTCCGGCGCTGGAGGAGCATGAAAGCGGAAATGCTGTGTAGTGCCGCAGGTGAGTACGGCACTGATGAGTTACTTGACCTTCAGTGCTTCCTGAATCTGATCTGCATAGGCGCTCAGGTTGCTCAGCTCCCATTGAAGCTGGCTGGAACCTGTAGCGTTAGCAACCCTGGATTCAATCAGCGTCAAGGCTGCGGTGACAGCAAACTCGCGTTGCTGCTCAGGACTGGCGGGGCCATAACCCGAATCGCCCAACAACCGTTTGAAATTTTCAGACATGTAGCTCTCCTTGCGTTGGTTTGATTCTTACCAATACCGGCAACACGCCATCATTTCAAGTCAGAGACGTCTATGGCAATCAAGCAACCCGACTGGGAGGCAATCGAACGTGCCTTCCGGGCCGGCGCGCTTTCCATCCGTACCATCGCAGACCGCAACGGGGTGAGCGATACCGCGATCCGGAAGAAGGCCAAAGCCTTGGGCTGGGAGCGGGACCTTTCCGAGCAGGTCCGCAAAGAGGTTCGCAACAAGCTGGTTCGCGGCGAAGTTCGCGAAGACCAATGCGCGAACCCCGAGCGGGACGCCGAGATCATCGAAGAGGCGGCGGAAGAGGGCGCGACGGTTGTTCGCAGTCACCGCCGCGACATTCGCAAGGCCACGAACCTTGCGAACCTGCTGATGGATGATCTGCTGACGACCATCCAGAAGCGCGAAGAGATCGAAGACGAGATTGAGCGCGAGACCGCCGGCGACGATAGCGGTTTTCGCCGGGCATCCATGCTCTCCGCTGTGGCTCTTCCCAGTAACGCCAAGACCCTTTTCCAGCTGTCCTCGGCCATGAAGAACCTGCAGGTGCTCGAGCGAACTGCATTCGGCCTGGACGACAAGGAGCAGTCGAAAGACGCCGACGAACTCTCGCAGCTGATGGATGAACTATCGAAGGACGCCTGACCATGAAGCCCGAGCACCTCAAACTGCTCCGGGACCGGTTCTGGCGGCTGAACAACCTGTACTTCATCACGGACAAGCAGGGCAAGAAGGTCCGCTTCCGCATGACGCAGGAGCAGGTCGATTACTTCCAGGGGATGCACACCCGAAACATCATCCTCAAGGCCCGGCAGCTGGGCTTCACCACGCTGGTCTGCATCGTCCAGCTTGATGCTGCGCTGTTCGAGGCCGCCAAGTGCGCCCTGATCGCCCACACCCTGAACGACGCCAAGCGCCTGTTCCGGGAGAAGGTGAAGTACGCCTATGACAACCTGCCCAAGGAAATCAAGGCGGCCAACCCGGCGCGAAACGATGCGGCCGGAGAGCTGGTGTTCAGCAAGGGCGGGTCGCTTTACGTGTCCACGTCCTTCCGGGGCGGCACGCTGCGCTACCTGCACGTTTCCGAGTTCGGGAAGATCTGCGCCAAGTTCCCGCACAAGGCGCGGGAGATCGTCACCGGCGCGTTCGAGGCTGTGGCCGCTGAGTGCTTCGTCACCATCGAGTCAACAGCTGAGGGCCGGGCCGGTTACTTCTTCGACTACAGCCAGTCTGCCGAGAAGCAGCAGCTGTCTGGTGTGCCCCTGAGCCTGCTCGACTGGAAGTTCTTCTTCTTCAGCTGGTGGCGGAACCCGCTGTACTGGCTGGACCCGACCGATGTTCTCATTCCTGATCGGCTGACCAAGTACTTCGACGACCTGCGCGCGAAGCACGGGATTGTCACCAACCCAGGCCAGCGCGCCTGGTACACCGCCAAGGAAAAGACCCTCGGCGACGATATGAAGCGCGAGTACCCTTCGATCCCTGCCGAGGCATTCCAGCAGACGATCGAGGGCGCCTACTACGCGAAGCAGTTCACCAAGCTCTACGCCGCCCAGCGTATCGGCAAGCTGCCAGACAACAGCCACCTGCCGGTGCACACCTTCTGGGATATCGGCGTTGGCGACTCGACGGCCATCTGGTTCGTCCGGATCGTCGGCGAAGAATTCCACGTCATCGATTTCTACCAGAACAGCGGCGAAGGCCTGCGGCACTACATGAAGGTGCTCAAGGATCGCGGCTACACCTACGGCGAGCACTGGGGCCCCCACGACATCGACAACCGCGAGTTTGGTAGCGACGGCAAGACCCGGCGCGAACTCGCACGAGAGGGCTACGAGATCGACGGCGAGAAGTATCGGATGACCTTCCAGGTTGTCCCGAAGCTCGGCGTTGACGAAGGCATCGAGCAGGCGCGGGAGATCCTCCCGAACTGCGTCTTCGACGAAGCCAAGTGCAGCGAGGGCATCACCGCGCTGGAAAGCTACCGCAAGGAGTGGGACGACAAGCGAGGGTGCTGGAAGGACAAGCCGCTTCATGACTGGTCCTCGCATCCGGCTGACGGGTTCCGCTATTTCGCCGTTGCCATGGCGCGACGTAAACGCACAGGCGGTGTCCGCCGCATCGGAGGTTTGGCGTAATGCCTGTTCAATCCACCAACCCAGACTACGACGCTCACATTGAAGAGTGGCGGATGATGGACGACGCCCTGGAGGGCGAGGGCGCGATCAAGCGCAGCCCGCGCAATCTGCCCAAGCCCAGTGGCATGACCGAAGCCGAGAAACTGGACGGTGCCGGCAATGCCTACCTGTACCAGAACTACACCGCCCGAGCCCAGTATGAGCACTGGGTGCGGGATTCACTGCGTTCGATGATGGGCCTGGTCTCGCGACTGATCCCCGAGGTGAGGCTGCCTGCGGGCCTGAAGGGGTTGGAAGAGAACGCCACAGCCGATGGCTTCGGCCTGACTCAGCTGTTCCTGCGGATCGTGCGCCAGGCCGTTTCCCACGGCCGGGTGCCGCTGGTGGTCAACATCGATGACGCCGGGCAGCCGTACTTCGCCACCTACGCGGTGCGCAACGCCATCAACTGGGACACCGCCGACCAAGGTGGTCGCCAGGACCTGGTGCTGTCGGTGTTCCGAGAGTTCAGACGTAAGGAGCAGGACCGCTACAGCCACGAATGTGAGACGGTCTACCGCGAGTTCTACATGGACGGCGCGGTCTGTCGCACAGGCGTGCGCAACGAGGCCGGTGAGCTGATCGAGGATGATCGCCCACTTGGTACCGTCGACGGCAGCAACAATCTGGTGCGTGGTCTGGACTACATCCCGGTCATCTACTGTGGGTCCACCGACAACTCGCCGGACGTGGATGAAATCCCGCTGCTGACCATGGCGCGAGCCGCGTTGAAGTCGTACCAGCTCAGCGCCGACTACTTCACAGCGCTGCACCAGACCAGCCATCCACAGCCGTGGGTATCTGGCCTGGACGAGAGCGTGGAGCTCAGTGTGACCGGTCCTTCCGCAGCCTGGGATCTCGGGCCGAATGGTCAATGCGGCTATCTGGAGTTTCAGGGCGCCGGAATCGAAGCTGTCCGCACAGCGATGGAAGACCAGAAGAACGCGGCCCTTGAGGCTGGCGCCAAGGTCATGGATGTCTCCGGCACGGAGTCGGGCGAGGCCCGAAAGACACGCCAGAACGACCAGCACGCCACGCTACATAGTATCGTCATCACCGCCGCGGCCGGCATCGAGCAGGCCCTGCGATACGCAGCGGAGTGGACGGGCTACAACCCGGACGAAGTCGCGTTCAAGGTCAAGCCGGAATTTGTGATGCCAGTGGTGGACGCACAGGTGCTGGCTGAGCTGCAGAAGAGTGTCATGGCCGGCACCATCAGTGCCGAGACGTATTGGCAGTATCTGACCACTGGAAAGCTGCCCGAGCACCCCTATGACGAAGAGGCCGAACTGATCGGCGACGACCGCGGCGCAGCTGGAATTGACCTGGACCATGAAGATGGCGACGAAACCGGAGCAAACGGCCGACGAGAAGCTGCTGGAGCAGGTCAGCCGCCACTCGGTGCTTCTTGAGCGGCTCAAGGCTGGCGAGGTCAAGAAGTTTGAGACCGTCCTGCGGCGGGCAGATGCCCATGTCCGCGACCAGCTCACCCGCAAGGAACTGACCACCTACAGTCGCAGCCGGCTCGAGGAGTTTCTTGGCCGGGTGGGTGGCAAGTTGCTGGAAATCTACAAGGCCTTTAGCGACCGGATGCAGTCCTACCTGGTGGATATCGCGCAGTACGAAGCTGCATTCGAAGGCCGCAGCCTGGCGAAGGCGCTGCTGATCGATGCGGCTATGCCAGCCGACTCCCTGATCCGGGCGGCGATCAATACGCAGCCTCTGCAGGTGGCCGGGGTGGATGGTGGCAAGCTGCTCAAGCCCTTCCTGAACGGATGGACCCGCACTGAAGCGGACAGGGTCACCAACGCCATCCGGATGGGTGTCGTGCAGGGCCAGACCAACGCCGAGATCACCCTGGCGGTGCGCGGTACCGCGGCGCAGAATTTCACGGACGGCATACTGGCGGTCACGAACCGGAGCGCCCGGGCTGTAGTCCAGACCGCAGTCCAGCATGTGGCCACCACAGCGCGCATGGAAACACTCAAGGCGAACTCCGATGTCGTGCCCGGGTACCGGATCGTCGCCACCCTAGACCGGAAGACCAGCGTGCAGTGCAGGAGCATGGACGGCCGTGAGTTCGAGATGGGCAAGGGGCCGGTGCCCCCATTCCACATCCACTGCCGGACCACCATCACGCCAATCACCAGGGTGTCGGCGCTATTTGGGCAAGGCGCCACGAGGGCAGCAGTGGGCGCTGCTGGCGGCGGGCAGGTCTCGGCAAGCCTCAGCTACTACCAGTGGCTGAAAACGCAGCCAGCGGCCTTCCAGGACGCTGCGCTGGGGCCGGTGCGCGGCAAGCTGTTCCGAGATGGTGGGCTGACTGCCGAGCGCTTCGCTGCCATGCAGCTGGACAAGAACTTCAAGCCGCTGACACTGGACTCGCTCAAGGAGCTGGAGCCTCTGGCGTTTGCGCGGGCTGGTTTGGATTGATCGACTGCGCAGCTACGGTATCGTGTCTATCCACTTAAGGAGACGCGCATGCTGACAGCTACTAAGCCTAGGGAATATTTAACTGAGAGTTTCATCGGTACGGATGAGGGTTGTGGAATTTTCATCCCTGCAAACCGCATGCTTTACCAGTTCGTGCGTGATAATCCCAGCAATACCGATCCGGCTCAGATCGCATCCAAAGCGCTCATTATCGGCCGAAGCTTGGCTGCCTCTGCCGAGCGTCGGGCTGTGAAGGATGGCCCTATCCCATCTGGCTCGTTCTACCACGCGCTTGCAGATACCATTTCTAAATCCATGGTTGAGGAACTGCTTCAGCTTTTGCCGGAGGACAGTGCTATTTCGCGATCTTCAATCACTGAGGTGGTGAAGGTGCATGCCCGACTTTGTGAGGCGGTTACAAGCCTCACCGGCCGAGACTGCAGCAGCTTCGCTTCCAAGTATCTGCACTTCCATCGACCCAACCATTTTCCGATGATGGATTCTAGGGCGCGAGAAGCTCTCAAGTGGGTAGCGCAAGAGGAAGAATGGGTGTTCGCTTTTACCACTGCCGGTTCTGCAAAAAACTACCGTCAATATGTGAGCATTTATCTGGACGCTAAGGATCTATTTGAAGGAGAGCTTCGGAAACCCTTAAGCCTTCGCCAGATGGATAACATCCTTCTAAACAGATACGACAACTGGATCTAAACCAAACCCGCCAAGGCGGGTTTTTTTATGCCCGCAAGGTGGGCCCATCAATCCCCAGGGGATAGCCACATGCCTTTTGACTTCGACCCGGCCGCCCACGGCCTCACCCTCGACGACAGCCAAACTGCCGCGCTGACAGCAGCGCTGGGCGGCGAGGTACAGAAATTCCTGGATGGCGAGGTCGCGGGCCTCAAGTCCAAAAACACTGAGCTGATTGGCTACAACAAGACCATCAAGGCCGAGCTGGACAAACTTAAAGGTCAGTTCGACGGCCTGGACATCGAGGCGGTCAAGGGCCTGCTGGCAAAGGCCGGCCAGGACGAAGAGACCAAGCTGATCGCCGAGGGCAAGCTGGACGAAGTGATCAGCCGCCGCACCGAGCGCCTGCGCACCGATCTGGACAAGCAGGTCAAGGCCGCCAACGAGCGTGCGGACAAAGCCGAAGCCTTCGCCGCCAAGTACAGCGACAAGGTGCTGGCTGACTCCATCCGCGCGGCCGCCATCAAGGCCGGTGCGCTGCCTGAGGCTGCCGAGGACATCATCCTTCGAGCCCGAGGCACCTTCAAACTGAGCGAAGACGGCGAGCCCATTGCCACCGACCGTGACGGCGAAGTCGTGTACGGGAAGGACGGCAAGACCCCGCTGTCTCCCCTCGAATGGGCGGAATCGCTTCGCGAAACCGCATCACACCTGTGGCCAAGGGCCCAGGGAGCCGGGCAGACCGGCGACAACGGTGGCAAGGCCACGAAGAAGTGGGGTGAGTACACCGAGACCGAACGCGCAGCGATGGCTCGTGACAACCCCGAAGCATTCAAAAAACTCCAAGCCACCCGAGGAACCTAACTCATGCCAACCACCCAACTGTCGGACATCTTCGTTTCCGACTACTACGGCACGCTGGAGCCGGTGAACTCTCCAGAGAAGACCGCCGTCTTCGAGTCGGGCATCATCACCCGCTCGGCCACCCTGGACGATATCGCCAAGAATGGCCAAGGCACCTCCGAGATCAGCTACTGGCAGGATCTCGACGCCGACGAGGCGCCGAACATCTCCAACGATGATCCTGACGACCAAGGCGCTGTCGGCAAAGCTGAGCAGGGAAGCATGCGTGCCCGCACCCTGTACCTCAACAAAGGTTACGGTGTCTCCGACCTGGCTGCCGAACTGGCCAACTCCGAGCCGATGCAGCACATCCGCAACCGCTTCGGCACCTACTGGACCCGCCAGTGGCAGCGTTATCTGATGGGCGCCGGCCGCGGCATCATCGCAGCCAACATCGCCCAGAACGGCGGCGACATGGTCAAGGACTCGGGCGCCTCGATCAGCGCTAATGCCTTCCAAGACGCAGCCTTCACCGCCGGCGACGCCGCTGACATGTTCGCCGCAATCGGCGTGCACTCGGTCGTCATGAACCAGATGGTGAAGCAGGACATGATCGAGTACCTGCGCGACTCGCAGGGCAAGATCATCCTGGCGACCTACCTGGGCAAGCCGGTGTTCATGGACGACGCCCTGACCTACGCGCCGGGCCAGTACCTGTCTCTGTTCTTCGGCCAGGGTGCTTTCGGCTACGGCGAAGGCGATCCGACCAAGCCGGTCGAGCTGGAGCGCAAGCCTGGCGGCGGCAACGGTGGCGGCGCCGAGGTGCTGTGGGAACGCAAGACCTTCATCCTGCAGCCGGCTGGCTTCAGTTGGCAGGGCAGCGAGAACCGCAACCTCAGCCCGACCGCCGCCCAGTACGCTGCAGCTGCGAACTGGAAGCGCGTCTTCGACCGCAAGCAGGTTCCGTTCGCCGCGGTCATCAGCGGTACCGCCACCCCTTGACCCATGATGCGGGGCGCCGGCCTGGCGCCCTACGCAGGAGATCAGCATGAAAGTCATCTATACCAACACCCCGGGCACCGAGCGTGGCACCTGTTACCGCCGCTTGGACCAGTTCTTTGGCGTGATCGATGGCGCTACCTCGGTGTCCGTTCAGGGCGATGCTCCGCACATCGGCGAGGCGTACCAGCGCCAGGGCATCAGCGTCAGCGAGATCGAGGAAGGGCTGCGCTTGGACGGCCCCACCGTCGCCCAATGGATGGCGGATGGCTACAAGGCGTCGACTTACCCGCCGAACGGCTATGCCCCGGTCAGCAGCCAAGCGGAGATCGACAGGGCGATCGAGGAGGAGGGCGGCAGCGACGATGAAACGGACCCGCACAAAATGAAGGTCCCGCAGCTGAAGGCCTGGTTGACGGCCCAGGGCATCAGCTTCGACGCCGGCCTCAACAAGCCCGACCTGCAGGCCCTCATCCCGTCGAAGGAATAAGCCATGACCGACTTCATCACCGTCGCTGATGTTGACCAGGCGCTCGGGCAGGGCTGGGCAGGTGACGGTGATGCGGTCATCGCCGTTGCCATGGCCAACGCCTGGCTCACGGCCAAGATCAAACGGGCGGTGCCAGATCCGGTGCCGGACGCCATCGTGAGTGCTGGCGCGCAGGTGGCCAAGCTGGCCGCGGCCGGCAAGCTCTACAAGGACACCCAGCGCGAGGTGCAGAGCAAGACCGTATCGGCCCAGGCCGGCACCTCGACCAGCAAGACTTACGTCGCGGGGTCTGTCGATCGCTCAGTCGGTGAAAACTTCGCCCTCGACCTCATCGATCCCTGGATCCGTCGATCCGGCACCGTAATGCTCAAGAGGATCTGACCCATGGGCATGCGCGAAGAACTCCAGGCCGAGCTGGCGGAAGCGTTCGACGATCCAGATGGCCTGGCCGATGCGGTGAAGCCCGTTGCAGGGAGTCGCACTGTCAAAGGTGGATATGACCCCGAGATCGGAGGCACCGTCCCTGCCTCGACCATCCATTACACCGGGCGCGGCGTGTTCGGCAGCTATCTGGCCAAGGAGATCGACGGGAGCCGCATCCAAACCGAAGACGTAAAGCTGCTGGTGCTCCAGAACGAGCTTTTCGAGGGGCAGTCCGGTGCCGTTACCAGCGTCTCTGCGGCCCCCAAGATCGGCGACCAGGTAAGCGGGTACCGAGTGCTCAATGTTTCGGAAGACCCGGCTCAGGCTACCTGGACCATTCAGCTGAGGAAGTGATATGGCGCGCGGCTCACACATGGCCCAGCGATATGGCGGCCACCAGGGAGGCTTCGCTGAGGCAATACGGGCGTTCGCCGAGAAGGCGGAGCAAGCCCTCGACGCAACCTTCCGCGAAATCGTGATCGAGATCGGCAGCAGCGTCATCCGCATGTCACCGGTAGGCAACCCGGAACTATGGGCGGCCAACGTGGCTCACCGGGCCAAGGCCAACAAGGCTGCCGATGACTACGACTTCAAAGTCGCGGTACGCAACACCCTGATCAACCTGAATCAGGACAACTTCACCAAGGCCGGCAGGCTGCGTAAAGGCGTGAAGTACGCCAAGCCCCTGACCAAGACCGAGCGAGAGCAGAACTTCGCTGTGAACGGCCTAGTTGCCGGCCAGGGATACGTTGGCGGGCGGTTCCGGGGCAACTGGCAGTTCTCCATCGACTCTCCGGCGACTGAGGAACTCGACCGCATCGATCCGTCGGGCAGCGAGGCCATTACCGCGCTCATCACCCAAGTGCAGGCGCTGACCATCGGCCAGACCGCGTTCATCGTGAACAACTTGCCGTATGCCATCCCGCTGGAATACGGGCATTCGTCGCAGGCTCCGGCCGGCATGGTCCGGGTCACTCTCGCAAACTTCCAGCGCATCGTCGACGAAGCCATCAGGACCCATCGAGCATGAGCCACGCAAGAGCACGACAGGCCATCGAGATCAAGCTGATGGCCTGGGCCGCGGCGCGCCCGATACGGGTCGCAAACTTCGAACAGGGTTTCGAGGCCGGGCCCGACGAAACCTACCTGCAGGCGTTCCAACTGCCAGCGGGCACCACCTGCCGCTACCTGGGCAGCGATGCCTATGAGTACACCGGCGTCTACCAGGTGAGCATCGTTTGCCCGGCTGGCCAGCCTCTGGCTACCGCCGAGAGCCTTGTCGGTGAGCTGTCGAGCCTCTTCAGGGTGGACACGGAAATCAGCCGCAACGGCTTCGAGGGCCTTGTTACCGAACCGGTTGACCAGGGCCCAGCCATCACCGAGTCGGCGACCTACATGGTCCCGGCCAGCTTCACCTACCGCGGTGTCGCGGACCAACCGCCCGCTGGGGCATAACCAACCGCCGCCCGGCGGGCAACAACGAGGAAACACTCCATGGCCGCAAAATTCCCGCTGCCGAACGGCTCTGTGCTGGAAATCGCCAGCGTTTTTGGCGCAGCCGTCGCCTTCACCGCTTTGACCAATGCCTTGCCGCCGGTGGCCACCGCTGCCGGTCACGACATTGAGAATGGCGATGTCCTGTTGGTTAGCTCCGGTTGGGCACTGATCGCCGACCGTGCCGTCAGTGCCGCAAACGTGTCCGCCGACACCTTCGCCTTGAAAGGACTCAACACCACCAACGTGGACAAATACACTCCGGGTGCCGGCGTAGGCTCGGTGCTCCCTGTGACCGCCTGGGCGCAGATCTCCAAGGTGACCGCTTTCACCTCGGCCGGCGGTGAGCAGCAATACCTCACCGTGGGGTATCTGGAAGATGACGATGACCGCCAGTTCCCGACCAACCGCAACCCGATCACGCTGTCGATCACCGTCGAGGACCAGCCGACCGCTGCCTACGTTGCCCTGGTCGAAAACTACGGTGACAGCAAGGAGCTCGCGGTGGTACGCCTCAAGCTGCCAGGTGGTGATCAGATCCTATACCCGGGCTACGTCAGCATTACC
Organism: Pseudomonas sp. NyZ480; assembly: GCF_029537255.1. Lineage (NCBI taxonomy): Bacteria > Pseudomonadati > Pseudomonadota > Gammaproteobacteria > Pseudomonadales > Pseudomonadaceae > Pseudomonas > Pseudomonas sp. NyZ480. The sequence continues at coordinate 2,036,935 of NZ_CP120626.1, forward strand.
ACCACCCCAACCATGGATCGGAACAGCCTCATGACGCGCACCATCAGCATCGCACTGTCGGGCCGTCCAGTTCGCATTCTGGCCGGTGCGTAAGGAGCCATCATGGCGAAGATCAAGATCGCGCAGAACCCCACTTTCACCGCCGTGGTGCAGGTTCCGCGCATTGGCGCCGAACCGGTGCCGGTGAAATTCCAGTTCCGCTACATGGACCGCGTGGCCCTGTCCGCAATGTTTGATCGCTGGAACAAGGCGCGCGACGCCTGGGCGAAGAAGGCCCAGAAGGACGGGGCAACCTGGGAGGAGGTCACCACCGGTGAAATCGCCCTGCAGGCAGAGCAGTTGAGCGAGATCGTCACTGGCTGGGATCTGGAGGACGAGTTCAGCGCCGTGGCCATCGCCGACCTGGTGCGCACCTGCACCGGCGCGCCGAAGGCAGTAATCGACGCTTACCAAGCCGCCTACAGCCCGGCCCGCTTGGGAAACTGAGGGCGGCGGCCCGGGCTTGCTATGAGCGCGGCCCGTCCGCTGAGCAACTGGCGGCGCTGGGGCTGACCCTTGATGACATCGCGGAGGAGGTAGTAGAGGTCTTGCCGGATGCCTGGCCTGCCTTCCGCCTGTTCGATGCGCTGGGCACACAGTGGCGGGTGGCTTCGGGCGGCCCGTCCGGCTTGGACTACACCGCTATTCCTGCAACCGCCTCAATGCTCGGCATCAAGCGCCGCGACCTCAGCGACATTTTTCCCGATCTCCGCGTCATGGAGGTTGAGGCCTTGGCCGTCATGGCCGAATCGATGGAGTAGATCATGACCACCATTGCCTCTCTCGGTCTTCAGATCGACTCCGGTGATGCCGTCGAGGCCAAGGACAACCTCGATAAGCTGACGGACGCCGGCAAGCGCAGCGAGGAGTCGGCTGGACGAACCGGGCGTGCCTGGGAGACTGCCTTGGGCAGCCTGCAGGGTGACACCCGGCAGATTGTGCAGGAGCTGCAGGCGCTCAATGCCAAGCAGACAGAGTTGGCGCAGCAGATGGCCACCGTGGGGCGCGCCGTTACCAGCGCTTCCACGGCGTTCAGCAGCGCCGCGGCGAACATGGGGGCGTTTCGGACCGAGGCTGCGCAGGCTGGCAAGGTGCAGGAGGCGCTCACCAGCGCCACGGATGCGGGAGCCCAGGCCGGCCGGCGTGCTGCCGCGTCCGCCGACGAGCAACAGGCCAGGATTCTGGCAGTAGCCAAGGCCTCGCTGGAGGCGAGTCAGTACGTTCAGTCGCTCAACCGGGCGACCGAGCAGAGCGCCCAGGTCACCGCCCAGGCGAATGCAGTTCTTTCAGACAGTGCCAGCCGTCAGGCATCCATCATCAGTCGGGCTCAGGCCCTAATCGCCACGGAAGAGCGCCAGGCCGAGGCGGCGAAGAAGGCCGCCGGTGCACATCGGGAAGAAGGCCAGGCGCTCGAGGAGCTGCTGGGCAAGATTGACCCGACCGTCGCAGCAATGAGCCGGCTGGACCAGATGGAGCAGAAGTTGAAGGGCTTCCGCACCAGTGGCGCGCTCGATGCGGAGACCTTCGGCGAGTACCAGGCGAAGATCGACCAAGCCCGCACAGCCTTGGGCGGTGCCGATGCTGCGCTGAACAAGACCGGGATGTCGGCAAAGGCCACTGCTGCTGCACTGTGGGGTGTGCCGGCACAGTTCACCGACATCGTGGTATCCCTGCAGGGCGGACAGGCCCCGCTCACTGTGCTGCTGCAGCAGGGCGGGCAGCTAAAGGATATGTTTGGCGGTGTGGGCCCAGCCATTCAGGCACTCGGCGGCTACGTCATGGGCCTGGTGAACCCGTTCACCGTCGCGGCTGCAGCAGTGGGTGTGCTCGGTTACGCCTACTACTCGGGCAGCGAGGAGGCGGTCGGCTTCCAGAAGGAGCTGATCAAGACCGGCAACGCCGCCGGCACAACGGCGGATCAGATGTCTGGAATGGCTCGCCAGGTCGCGGCGACCGTCGGCACCACCGGTGCCGCAGCCGAGGTTCTCACCCAGCTGGCCGGTAGCGGCAAAATTGCTTCGGACAGCTTCGTCGAGATTACCGAGGCAGCCCTGGAGTGGCGGTCGGCGACCGGAAAAGCGGTCGAGGAGACGGTGGCCGAGTTCGTGAAGATCGGCAAGGATCCGGTGGCTGCCGCCAAGGACCTAAACGAGCAGTACAACTTCCTCACCGCTGCTACCTATTCGCAGATCATTGCCCTGAAGGAGCAGGGCGACACCATCGGGGCAGCCAAGCTGCTCACCGACACCTACGTCGATACCATCAAAAACCGTAGCAAGGAAGTCACCGAGAATCTGTCCATCTGGGAGCGCGGATGGAAGGCTCTGCGTGGCGAGGTTGCTGCCACGGTCGATTCGGTCAAGAACATTGGCCGGGACCAGGATATCGCGAGTCGCATCGTAGAGACGCAACAACGAGTGGCAGCGGCGCAGAGCGCGGTGAACGGCGATCCTGACGACACCGCTGGGAAGCAAAAGCTCACGGATGCCAACCTTGAGCTCAAAGCTCTCATTCAACAGCGAGACACGCAGCAGGCGATTGCCAAGGCACGGGAACTGGATAGCCAGCGGCAGCAGGCGGCTATCGTGGCCATCGGCAAGATCGACGCTCTGGAGAAGTCCGCAAGGACCAACGCCGAGAAGCGCGCGGATGCTCTCAAGGAGTACAACAAGTCTCTTGATGCGATCCGCAAGGTCAACCCGAATGATGAGCGGCTGAAGCCCGAGAACATCGCTCGGGTGCAGGCCGACATCGCCAAGCAGTTCAAGGACCCTGCTGGGCGGACTGGTTCGGTCGACCTCTCCGGGTTCAACGACCAGAAGAACGCGCTGAGCGCCATTCTGGCCGAGTACAAGAGCCACCAGAAGGAACTGGAAGCAGCGCAGAAGGCTGGGCTGATCTCTCAAGAGTCGTACGCCGCCCAACGGGCTGCGATCATCGAGCAGCAGAAGGCCGAGGTCACGAACGCCTACGAGGCCGAGATCACGGCGCTGGAGAAGGCCAAGGGGCGCAGCAGTACCAGCGCCCAGCAGCGAATCCAGCTCGACCAGAAAATCGCGGATGCCCGCGCCGCCATGGTCAAGGCGCAGAAGGACGCCGATACCGAGCTTTCGGTGCTGGCGACCAATGAGCAGGGCCGGCTGGCCAAGCAGGCCAGGGCGGTGCAGACCTACACCGATGCTCTCGACCAGCAGGTGCTGGCGCTGCGCCTGCAAGGGCAGCGTTCCGCTGACGGCCTTGGTCTCGGCGATCGTCAGCGTAGCCTGCATGACCAGCAGAACGGCATCACCGACCGGATGAACCAACAGCGCCTGGACCTTGCCAATCAGTACGGTGACGGCTCCCGCGGCATGAGCCTCGATGAGTACAACCAGAAGCTGGCAGCGCTGCGCAAGACCGAGAAGGACCTGCAGGAAACCACCATCGCCAACTACGACCAGATGACGGCCGCACAGGGCGACTGGCGTAAGGGGGCATCGTCAGCCTTTCAGAATTACCTGGACCAGGCACGGGATGTCGCCGGGCAGACGAAGTCCCTGTTCACCAACGCCTTCAGCTCGATGGAGGATGCGATCGTAAACTTCGCCATGACTGGCAAGTTATCGTTCACTGACTTCACCAAGTCGATCCTTGCTGACATGGTCCGGATCGAAACCCAACGCGCTGCCTCGGGTCTCCTGGGCAGCCTGGTTAGCTGGGGTAGCACGGCTGTTTCTGCGTGGTTCGGCAGCGGAACCACGTCCGCAGGATCGACCCAGGCCGGATACACTCCCCAGATCATGGACAACTTCGTCTCTGGTCAGCGCGCAGCCGGCGGTCCGGTAGCGGCGAACTCGCTCTACCAGGTAAACGAATTGGGGCCTGAACTGCTGAGCCAGGGAGGCAAGACCTATCTGATGATGGGGGAGCAGGGCGGCACCATCACCCCGCTCGGCCCTGGGCCCGCTTCACCCCTCGCTACCACGAGCACTTCGGGAACGATGATAAGCGTGTCGGCACCGGTCAACGTGGCCGTCGTAGATCGTAGTGACGAAGGCATGGAGCTCGACCAAACGCTCCTCCAGCAAAACATGCAGAAGCAGATGCAGCTCGCTGCCGAGAAGGCTGTTGCCGATTCGTGGCGACCCGGCGGGGTGAGCTATCGGAACACTAAAGGAGGGCGCTGATGGCCATCGAGACGTTCAGCTGGCCGACGCAGCGCGGCGAAACGCCGGACATCACTTACCGGGTCCGGGAGTCCAAGTTCGGCGGCGGGTACCGGCAGGTGGTGGGCGACGGCCCCAACAACAAGGAAGACAGCTACCCGATCACCGTAACCGGCACGAAGGCACAGGTCCGCAAGGTCATGGAGTTCTTCGATCGGCACGGCGGCGCGAAGGCCTTTCTGTGGTCCACTCCGCTCGGTGATTTGGGCCTGTTTACCTGCACCGATCCTAAGCCCACGCCCGTGGGTGGCGGTCGGTTCAAGGTCTCCGCAACCTTTGAGCGGGCATTCCACCCATAAGGACGTCGCATGTCACTGATCAAGGACATCCAGACCCTGGAGCCTGGCAGCGAGGTACTGCTGTTTGAGCTGGATGGCTCGGACTTCGGTGCCGATATTCTGCGGTTCCACGGGCATGCAATACCGCACACGTCCGAGGAACTGGCAGTTGCCGGCGCAAATGCCGATCAACTGCCGGCCAAGTCTATCTGGTGGCAGGGCAACGAGTATGGCGCCTGGCCCATGCAGATCGAGGGCATCGAAGCGAACTCGGACGGTACCGCCGTGCGCCCCACGCTGACCGTGGGCAACGTCAACGGCCGGATCACAGCCCTGTGCCTGGCCTTCGACGATCTGCTCGAGTTCAAGCTGACAATGCGTCATACCATGGCGCAGTACCTCGATGCGGCCAATTTCCCCAGTGGCAACCCGGATGCCGACCCAACCGAGGAAGCCATCGAGGTCTGGTACATCGACCAGAAGGTGTCGGAGAACGGCACCACGGTCGCTTGGGAGCTGGCTAGTCCTGGGGATGTTGGCGGCGAGTCCATTGGGCGGCAGATGACCCAGCTTTGTCACTGGGCAATGACAGCCGGCTACCGAGGTCCGAACTGTGGTTACACCGGCCCCTATTACGACCTCGACGGCAACCCGACGGATGACCCGGCCAAGGACCAGTGCAATGGCTGTTTGGGCTCTGGCTGCACTGTCCGCCACGGCCAGGGCAATCAATTGCCTTTCGGTGGCTTTCCGGCTGTTTCTCTGATTGCACGGAGTTGACCATGCGCAAACACATCCTCGCCGCAGTGCAAGCGCACGCAGCGGCCGAGTACCCGCGCGAGTGCTGCGGGCTGCTCATCGCCGTGGGACGCGCCCAGCGGTACATCCCGTGCGACAACACCGCTACCGATCCTACAGAGGAGTTCCGGATCTCACCGGAGCAGTACGCGGCTGCAGAAGACCAGGGTGAGGTGATCGGCATCGTGCACTCGCATCCAGATGCCACCAGCAGGCCTTCGTCCCGCGATCTGGCGATGTGCGAGGCCACGGCGCTGCCCTGGTACATCCTGTCGTGGCCGGAGGGTGACCTGCGCACCGTTACGCCCACCGGTCACGCACCGCTGCTCGGGCGGCCGTTCGTGCACGGCGCTTGGGACTGCTGGCAAGTCTGCGCGGACTGGTACCAGCGCGAGTGGGGCCTGGCTTTCCCGTCCTACACCCGAGAAGAGGGCTGGTGGGAGCAGGCGGACAGCCCCAGTCTTTACGAGCAGGCCTATGAGGCGGCGGGCTTCTACCAGGTCAGCCAACCGCAGCGCGGCGACATGATCGTCATGGCGGTGGGGCGCACTGCACACCCAAACCACGCTGGCATTTATCTGGGTGCCAACGTGCAGCTAGCTGAAGAACAGGTCCAAGTCTTCGGTCCTGGGCCCTTCATGTTGCACCACCTGCTAGGCAGGCCATCGGAAATTATCGTGTTCGGCGGGCCCTGGCTTGACCGGACGCGCCTTGTGTTGCGTCATGAGGACGCGAAGTGAAGCGGCAGTGCCGCAGGAGAAGGGCATGAATGATGCTGAAAAAATAAAGAAACTGGAAAAGGATCTTGCAAGTGCCAGAGAGGATTTGACCTCTTTGGAGACTCGCTTCTTACATGAGGAAAGCCAGCGCGCTTTAGCTGACCAGGCGCTGGCTCAGCGGATCACCTCACTAGAGATGAAATGCCTGCTTTAGCAGGTGTGCTCCTTAGCGGCCGCTTCCTTAGCTAATTGTTCAATTTGAGCAATTGTAAGGTCTCGAATTGGGCTGTTTGGCGTGACCCAAATTTGAGTTTGTGTCCCAGAAACGTTGCTCTTGAGGGCGACCATCAATCGGCCGTCATCTGCGATGCCTACGTTGGTGATGTTGAATGACATTTGAGACTCCTGTTTTCATTAATCCCCAGTCCATGGGCTTTCCGGCAATGGACCGGGGCGGTTCATTGGGAGGCATAACGCTACTACGCGCAGGGTTGCCGCATGTACTGGCTTTCCGTCCAGGGTGGATGGGTAGACAGAAGTGATGATGGCAAATTGACGCACTTGCAGGTGAGCATTACATTCAACGCCCAATCAGGGTCAAAGGTTTTCTGCCTTGGCCAAACCAGCAAAGGAAAAGCGTAAGTGGCCAAATTCATGTGGGTCGTGACCATCATCATGTCTGTGATCGGCGCGATCATAGGCTTTACAGGGATGCATACTGCAACCAGTGCTCCGCAGGAAGCTGCCGCTGCGGCAATGGGCCTAGCATGGGCCGTCATCCCATACTGCATCGCCAAGGCGTTCACTGAGCTGCGATCTCTCTGATGTCGAAGCAGCGAACAGAGGCCCAGCCCCCTCGCTGGGTTTTTGCATTATCAACGGATTCATTTTCCATCGTCCGCCGCAACGGGAAGGTCACTAGCGAGGAATGCACCCAACGTGCTGCAAAGGAGTAGATGCCAAGCTCGCTTCTTTTCGTTTTCCTCGACGCGCTGGATAGCTTTTTCCCGCTCGTGCGCATGCATCTGCTGAACGGCCTCTGCCCAGTGCTTAGATACGTCTCGCGAAACCTGGTGATCGTCCTCGCTCATCTCTACGTCCCTCGTACGGAAGCCTGAGAGAAGTGAGAAAGGATAGTCCAGATGACCAACTCAGTCGGCCTCGTCTAGCGATGAACACTGCCTGGCTGTGATAGATTCCCGCCATTAACAAGGAGGGATCACATGCGAATTCTGATCGTCGCCGCAAGCCTGGCGATGCTGGTTGGTTGCGCTACATCGCCAGTTCCTGAGGGCGAAGCTGAAAGCGCACCGGGAAATAGGGTCACCGCTTACCAAGCTGAAGTAGCCGAAGGCGGGACGATAATTGTGACGCGGGATAGCGGGTTTCCAGGTGGTGGGTGCTTTGCAACCGTCTACCTCAACGGTAAGCCAGTGGCTCGGCTAAATCCGAAAGAAAAAGCTCATTTCAACGTGCCAGCCGGGGAGTGGATGGTCGGTGCTGCTCTTGATGGCAAAGGCCTCTGTGGACTGAACTCAGAACGCCTAGAAGCAGAGGCGCTGATCAAGCCTGGGCAGACAAAAAAATATCGAGTGCACACATCCGCAAATGGCGATGTGAGTGTTAAACCAACTACGTTTTAAACAGCCGCCTTCGGGCGGTTTTTTAATGCCTGAGGAATCACGATGGCCGCATTAGCTGCATACTACGAGCCGATGACAGTTATTAAGCTCTCTGGATCTCTCGCTCAGAAATTCGGGCGAGTGCATCGCAGAATGTTAGAGAAGGGAACGACCTTTGAAGCATTCAGCGCCCTAAAGGCAACGCTTGATGGGTTCGAGGATGAGGTAAAGCGGCTCAATGGGCTGGGAATGCGGTTTGCCATTTTCCGAAATCGAAAGAACGCTGGCATGGATGATATGAGGCGCTGCGGTACTCGGGAGGTGCGCATAGTTCCCGTGGTGGAAGGGAGCAAGCGCGGCGGAGTACTCCAAACGATAGTAGGGGCCGTTTTGATTGTGGCCAGCTTTTTCGGTGCACCAACCTTGCAGATAGGTATTGCCCTTGTAGCCGGTGGCGTCATCCAGATGCTCAGCCCCCAGGCCAAGGGCCTATCCCAGAGCGCTGCACCGGAAAACCTGCCGTCCTACGCTTTTGGCAGCGCCAAGAATACCACTGCCAGCGGCAACCCTGTCCCTATTTGCATCGGCAAGCGCCGCTGGGGCGGGGCGATCATTTCGGCTTCCATCTACGCCGAAGACAAAACCTGATTTAACGCAGCGACCAAGCCGCCTCCGGGCGGCTTTTTAATGCCTGGAGGAAAGCATGGGCGCAGCAGCTCACCTGAACATCGCCGGCGCCAAAGGCGGAGAAAGCAAGCCGAAGACCCCTGTCGAGGCGCCGGACAGCCTTCAGTCGACGAACATCGCCAAGATCCTGCTCGCCGTAGGCGAGGGGGAGTTCGACGGCACCCCGACCGCCCGTGATATCTACCTCGATAACACCCCGATTGTGGATGCCAGCGGCAACGTCAACTTTCCGGGCGTGAAGTGGGAATGGCGCCCCGGAAGCATTGATCAGAGCTACATCCAGGGCATCCCAGCCGTAGAGAACGAAACCACGGTTGGCGTTGAGCTGCGCAGCGACAGCCCATGGGCGCGAGCCTTGAGCAATATTCAACTATCCGCCGTGCGCCTGCGCTTCAGTTGGCCGCGTCTGGCCAAACAGGATAGCGAGGGCAACACGAACGGCTACCGGATCGAATATGCGATCGACATCGCCACCGATGGCGGCGCTTATGTTGAGTCGCATCGGGGCGCGGTGAGTGGGAAAACCACCAGTGGCTACCAGCGTTCCGTGCGAGTGGACCTGCCTGAGGCAACCACCGGCTGGATGATGCGCGTCCGTCGCATCACTCCGAACGCGAACAGCGGAACCATCGCCGACACGATGAATATCGCTGGCTACACGGAGATCATCGACGAGAAGCTGCGCTATCCGAATACTGCTCTGCTCTACATCGAGTTTGACGCTCAGCAGTTCCAGAACATTCCGACGGTGACCGTCGACTGTCGGGCTAAGCGCTGGCCAGTGCCTTCGAACTACGATCCAGATACCCGCACCTATACCGGTGTGTGGGACGGCACTTTCAAGCAGGCCTGGACCAACAACCCGGCCTTTGTGACCTATGGCCTGTGCATCGAAGACCGTTTCGGCCTGGGTAAGCGCATCAAATCGTGGATGGTCGATAAGTGGGAGATGTACAGGATCGCCCAATACTGCGACCAGTTGGTGTCGGATGGGCGCGGCGGCCTGGAGCCGCGATTCCTGTGTGACATGAACCTGCAGGGACGTGCCGAGGCTTGGACACTGCTGCGCGACCTGTCGGCGATCTATCGCGGCATGGTGTATTGGGCCCACGGCTCGCTGTTCATGCAGGCGGACATGCCGCGTGCGCAGGACATCGACTATGTCTTCACTCGCTCGAATGTCATCGACGGTAATTTTGACTATGGTGGCGCCGAGCGCAACACCCACTACAGCCGCGCCCTGGTCAGCTACGACAACCCGGCCAACAACTACGACACCGACGTTATCCCGGTCACCGACTTGGCGCTGCAGCGCCGGTACCGCGACCGACCCATCGAGATCTCGGCCATCGGTTGCACCCGTGCATCCGAAGCCCAGCGTCGCGGCAAGTGGGCACTGCTGAGCAACAGTCAGGACCGCACCGTCACCTTCAAGACGGGCATGGAGGGTCGTATCCCGCTTCCTGGCTACGTCATCCCGGTGGCAGATGAGCTGGTAGCAGGGCGGCCGAATGGCGGCCGGATCTCGGCGGCAGCGGGACGGGTTGTGACTCTGGATCGTGACACGCCGATCAAGGCTGGCGACCGGTTGATCCTGAACCTGCCGAACGGGACCGCCCAGGCCCGGACGGTCCAGTCGGTCAGTGGCCGTGCCGTCACGGTGACCGTGGCCTACAGCGTTCAGCCTGAGCCGGAGCTGCAATGGGCCATCGATTACGACGACCTGGCGGTGCAACTCTTCCGCGTGCTGAAGACAGTGCGCACCCAGGAAGGGGAGTACGAAATCACGGCGTTGGAGTTCAACCCCAGCAAGTTTGCTGCGATCGATACTGGTGCCAAGCTGGAAGAGCGACCGATCAGCGTCATTCCGGTGACCACTGTACAACCGCCGGCCAGCGTCACGCTGACCTCGGCTTACGCAGTGGATCAGGGCATTGCCATCAGCACCATGACCATCAGCTGGCCCGCAGTGCAGGGTGCCGTGGCCTATGACGTCGAATGGCGCAAGGATGACGGCAACTGGGTCCGCCTGCAGCGCACCGGCACCACCTCGGTTGATGTGGTTGGCATTTACGCTGGCGCCTACTTGGCCAGGGTTCGAGCCGTCAGCTCGTTCGACATCACGTCGATTTGGCGAGACTCCAGCTTGACCGAACTGAAGGGCAAGGAAGGCCTACCGCCCTCGGTAACCTTCCTCACAGCCACCTCTCTGCTTTTCAGCATCTCGCTCAAATGGGGCATTCCACCAGGTGCTGAGGACACCCAGCGCACGGAAATCTGGTACAGCCAGACGAACGACCTGGGGGCAGCGACCAAGCTGGCGGACCTGGCTTACCCGCAAACTGAGTACGTCATGCAGGGCTTGGCCGCTGGTGTATCGTTCTTCTTCTGGGCACGTCTGGTGGATAGAACCGGAAACATTGGCCCGTTGTACCCGTTGGGTAGTGGCGTGCTTGGTCAGTCTGGGTCGGATGCAGGCCCCATCCTCGACCTGATCAGCGGCGAGATTGACGAGTCCATGCTTGGCCAAGAGCTCAAGGACAAGATCGAAGGTCTTCAAGATCAGATTGATGCCCTTGACGGGTTGAAGGCTTACGACAAGGGTTTGGCCTATACGAAGGACCAGATGGTGGTCGAGGATGGCCGCATCTACCAGGCTAAGATTGCTGTCCCTGCCAACGCTTCGGGAGCAAACGCACCGCCAAACGTGACCTATTGGATAGACGTCGGTCAGTCGGTTACCACGGCCAATGGCCTCGCTCAGCAGGTCAGCACCAACACGACCAAAATCGCCGAGGTCGATGGCAAAGTCACTGTGGCTGCCGAAAGCCAGCAGGTGCTCAGGGCGTCTTATCGCGACGACAGTGTCGAAGGCGACCTTGCCGCGGCGATCAACCAGTGGAACTCGACCGCTGCCTTTGCTGCTGAGGTGAAAGCAACGGCTACGCGGGAAGAGGCAATTGTCCGGAAGACCGAGACACTCGAAGCGTCGATAGGCCAGACGAATGCTGCTGTGCAGACCGTCAGCCAGGCCCAAGCCACGGCGGATGGCAAGGCCAGCACGATGTGGGCGGTCAAGATGCAGCTCAACGCTCAGGGACAGTACCTTGTCGCTGGTATTGGTCTTGGCATCGAGAACGGCCCGGCCGGCCTTCAAAGCCAGTTTATCGTCCTGGCGGATAGGTTCGCTGTCGCCAGTAGCATCAATGGCGAGATCAAGTCGTTTTTCGCCGTCCAGGGCGGACAGTCGTTCATGGATTCGGCATTCATCATGGACGGCACGATCACCAACGCCAAGATCGGCAGCTACATCAGTTCAACCAACTATGTGGCGGGCCAGCAGGGGTGGATCCTTAACAAGTCCGGCACCTTTGAAATCAACGGGACAGTCGCAGGGCAGGGGCGCTTGCTCCTGAATAACCAGCGCCTGCGGATATTCCATGCCAACGGCAACCTGGCGATTGACCTCGGAGTGAACGTATGAGCACTGGCCTGAAGGTCTATGACCCTAGCGGCTTGGTGCTTCTCGACATGACGAGCTCGATCAGCCAGATGATGGGGTATGTCGACACGGGAGCGGCCAATGGGTCGCTCTCGATTCCATTGCCTCCAGCCGGCAAGGAGCTGTTCTACGCCATCACCGAGCTGTCGGCGCAGAACAAGTATCTGGGAAAGCGCCCAGGGGTGACCCTGACCGTTGGAGCCTCCAGCGCGACCTTAGCCTGGCAGTACTCCTACGCCGGCGGCTGGGGGTTCTACTCGCTGAACTGCCGCATTCATTACGGATATCACTAAATGTCAGCAGGTTTGAAGGTCTTCAAGGAGGACGGCAGCCTTCTGTTCGACACGGAGAAAATCACGTATGGCCTGCTGAAAAGCGGGTTCATGACGCTGCTGGTCAATTGGCCACGTCTGGACTACAGGTCGGCAAACCTGCCGCCCAATGAAGGCAGCAGCTATGCCGAGTCGTCCATCACCGACGCTATCCATGGGTTCAGCGTTACAGGCGCAGTGGCGCCCATTGTCTTTATCGTCGGCTCGGGTATCTCCTGCGGGTCTTCTCGCTCGGGCGACACCACGACCTTCTACTACATCGGCGCGAGTCCTTCGACGAAGTATTACTACTTCGACACGATGCGGGACACGCTGAGTGGTGCTGGCCTGAAGTGTTACGACGAAGCGGGCACGCTGACCTTCAACTCGTTGCAGTACCCGCTCAATATCTTGGCCACGGTCTCGGCTCCAGCCCCACCCACGCCAACGGTCGTCAATGGGACGGCCAATTACGGCGTTCCGTTTGCTGGCGCGACGAAGCTCGCAACGCGCTTCATCAACTCCGGTCCTTATTACTGCGTGGCTCGCGTGTTCATCTCAGTTGGCTCGGGAGAGTTCGCAGCAGCTACGACATTCTCCAGATCGTTCGGCCAGGGGCGCATGGATGGAATGTCGGCGCCCGGCAGCCCGTTTCCCGCATACAGCAACCAGCAAGCCCATATGGACGGGGCATATGGAGCATCTGGCGGCATCTACTTCATGTCGTGCGATGCCGCCAGGACCACGATGTATTGGGGGGTGCCAGTCACTTACAACAACTACTACGGCATCCCGACGGATAAGTATCCAGAAGCCCTGGTTATCAAAACGGACAACTTGCCGTTCCCTTTTAATTAATTGTTGGAGCAATCCATGGCCTGGTACAGAGCTGGCACCGTGGCGATCGCGGCTGGCCAAAATACGGTGACCGGTACCGGCACCAGCTTTTCTGCAAACGCCCGGGTGGGTGACGCTTTCCTGGGGCCCGATGGGGCCTGGTATGAAGTGACCAACATCGCCAGCGCGACTGTGCTGAGCATTCTTCCGGCTTACAAAGGCGCAACTGTTGGCGCGGGAAACTATGCGATCTCACCGATCCAGGGGTACGACAAAAGCCTCCGAGACGCCATTAACGCGATTGTCCAGCAATGGGGGGCGACGTTGGCGGGGTTGGGCGCCGTTTCGACCGAAGACGTTGTGCCGGTTGCGAAAGGAGGTACGGGCGGGACAACCCCTAGTGCGGCGCGAAGCGGCCTGGGGCTGAAAGCGGCAGCCATAGCCGATATCGTCGGTACTGTTTTGCAAAGCGGGGGTGTACCCACTGGCGCCATCCTAGAATTCATCAGCAATGCCAATGGCGACTGCGTGAAGTTTGCAGACGGCACGATGATCTGTGCGATGGAAAGCTCTACTACTTATACAGCCACCGCCGCCCAGGGGGCGCTTTTTTTCAACAATGGCCAGACCTTTACCTATCCAGCGCCATACATAGCAGCCCCCAAAGTGCTTCCGGCCGTTGTATCAGCAGGCGGTGGCGGTGTTCCGTTGGGCTTCTCATACAGCCGAGGCCTATCTTCGGTGGGTATCGGCGCTTATGCCGTTGTCAGTGGAACGATTTTTCGGCCTGGTTACGTAGCCATTGGGAGGTGGTACTGATGATAATTAAACTTTCCCCGGTTCGCTCTGATGCGGGCCTCTCTGTGGTTAAGTCGGGCGACATACTGGAAGTCAACGCCGTGGCGCTGGACTTTTCCTGTTTGGCTGATGGCGCAACCCTACCGGGCCAAGCAGTAGGGTGTGAATTCGTGATTGGCCCAGTGGAGCGGATCAATGGCGAATTAGTGCTGACTCTCATGCTGCCGCATGCCGCCGATGCGTCTCCGGCTGCACGGTTTCCGGTTGACCTCTACCCAGCCGACGGCCAAGTGCAGCTTCCTGGTCTGGAGCTGGGCGAACGTCTCGCTTCGACTGCTGGCGTAATCGATTGGTCGCAAGCGATCACGGCCGAGGCCAAGGTCCAGGCTGCAGCCGATCAACTGCTTGCCACGGTAACAGCCGATCTCGCCCAGCGCCGCGCCGTCGCTGACGCCGCCATCGCTCCTCTGCAAGACGCTGTCGAGCTTGAGGAGGCAACTGAGGCCGAGGTCGCGTTACTGAGGGAGTGGAAGCGGTACCGCCTGACCTTGATTAGGCTGCCCGAGCAGGAAGGCTACCCCACCAGCATCGACTGGCCCGCTTCGCCGGCCTGATTCGCCTAGACCCCACCGACCGCCATCTGGCGGTATTTTTTTGCCTGGAGAAAACCCATGACCATTCCCCGCGGCGTCCGGAACAACAACCCCGGCAATATCGACTTCAACCCGCGCAACGCTTGGCAGGGCCAGCTCGGCCTGGAGGTTGGAGTGGCCAAGCCACGCTTTGCCCGCTTCGACACGCCCGAGAATGGCATCCGTGCCCTAGGCAAACTGCTCATCAACTACCAGGGCAAGGACGGCATGCCTGGTGTGGGCGGGAAGGGCATAGACACGGTGCTCGAAACCATCAACCGCTGGGCGCCTGCCAACGAGAACGACACCAGGGTCTATGCCACTGCCGTAGCCAAGCGCCTGGGTGTGGGCATCACCGAGCCGATCAACATCAAAAACCTAGCCACGCTGCGTGGGATGGTCGTCAGCATCATCATCCATGAGAACGGCGGCAATCCGTACAAGGCTGAGGTGATCGACGAGGGCGTACGGAGGGCCTTGGCGTGAACAGCTGGGGTATCCGTGCGCTGGCGCTCCTGCTGGTGGTGGCCTCCTACTGGGGCGCCTACCAGCACGGCCGATCTGTCGAACGCGCTGAGGCTGCCACAGCATCGGCTCAGCGCGATAGCGGCGACCGCCTGGCCGAGGTATTAGGCGAGCGCAGCGCCCGGGAAGAAGAACAACGACGCGTCCAGGCGCAAGAGGAGGCGAGAGCCCATGCCCAGGAAGAACGAACGACTGCTGATGCTGGTGTTGCTGGCGCCGATGCTGCTGGCCAGCGGATGCGCAACGAAGCAGCCAATCTCGCTGCCACCGTCAGTTGCCCCGGCACGGATACCGCCGCTGTCGCCCGAGGCCAGGCAGCCACCCGCGCCGCCATGGTGCTCTCCGACCTGCTCGCACGGGCTGATGAACGATCGGGAGAACTGGCGAAAGCTTATGACCGTGCCCGAATAGCTGGCGAACAGTGTGAGCGTGAATACGACAGTCTGTTGCAGGTCTCCGCCGGGATACGCTAGTGCCGAGATGGAGTGGCCGCTATCGACCCATTGGGGACACTGAGGCCCTACGCTGAAGTCTAGACAGCTTGTCGCCCTCTAAACGCTCAACCTAGTTATCAGCGTCCACTGTCGAGCCTAGGAGTTTCTCGGCAAGTCAGCTACCTGTCGTCACGCTCACTTGCCCCCAAGGTTCGCCCGAGCCCATTGCTCAGCGGTGGTTACTGGAATCGACTGCTGTTCGTTGAAGGTTCCCGATTTAGGCCATGCCACACCTCTGCCCTGTGCGAACACAGCACGGTACTTTTTGATGTGATGAGTAGGGTCTTTTCTCAGCTCATCCATCAGGAACGGAACAGTCCACACGTTAGTTTTGAACGGACGCCCCAGCGCATGTTCGAGGATGTTCGCGACTTGTCCATACGACACCGTGTCGCCTGAGAGATAGACAATCTCGTTGCGGAAGCGAGGTTCGAAGAAGACGATTTCCGCCGTGAGAGCGCCGATGTCGTCTGGTGTAGTGAGCGTCACGCTGTTCTCAAGACTGCCGAGAGCGTTAACGGTGTCATTGTCGAAGTCGACGACCTCAAATACTGGCTCGAAAAGGAAGCTGGTGAACATGCCCGTCGAGATAATGACCCATTCAGTTTTGTCTTGCGCACGAAGCGCCTCGCGTACATCGAGTTGAGAATCGAAAAGATCTTGGGGGCTGCCCCGACCGATCACTTCGAAATCCACGCCAAACTGCCACGGGAAGTAGCGCTTCACCCCCGACCTTAGCGCTGCGGTTGCCAGTTTCATGGGGGTTTCTCGACCCGCGACCATGCCGGCACAGCCTATGACGGTATCGAACCGGGCGAACACTTCAGCTAACTGTTCAATTGAATCGTTCACCAGGTCCGCTGCGACCATCTGAATGCCCAGCCCGCGAAGCTCATCGATTTCGGCCTTTTTCTCCGGTATCTGGGTGTTGATGGTCGACTCTCGGAGAAGAACGCTGATTTGGGAACCGGGTGCGCGTTTTGCCACTCGCACGAGATTGCGCAAAACCGGGAGACCAAGTTCCCCGGCGCCGAGAACAAGAATGGATTGAGGGGCAAGTGGGGTTGCTTCGGTCATGATTCCTCCTGAGGCGTGATGCCTATAACATGAGCAAATGCTGGCATGATCAGGCAGTACTCGTAAGAAGGCACACGCGTGATACCTAGGAGGAATAAATGACCAATCAGGACGCTCTGAGCCAGGCAGAAGCCATCTGCCAAACGCTCCGAGAAGATGATGATGGCGTCAGGCGGGAAGTCCTCGCTCACGCAGGTAGCCGATGGTCATTGGGCATCCTGCATGCCTTGGGCGTGTACGGCACGATGCGCCACGCCGAGATAAAAAGACAGATGACTGGGGTGACCCAGCGAATGCTCACCAAGACGCTACGCGCCATGGAGCGGGATGGATTACTGCTTCGACGGGAGTTCGAGGAAATTCCGCCGCGCGTCGAATACGAGCTGACGCCGCTGGGTATGGAGCTGTTGGTTCGGATGTCCCCCGTTTGGATGTGGGTGGTCGAAAACGCTGAGGAATTCCGCGAGGCGCGTCGCGCTTTCGACAGTCAAGGTGAAAAGAAGCCCGCCTGGCAAATCCCCACCCCGGCACTCTTTGATCCAGAGTAATCGATAGCGTGCACCCTCATTCAGATAAGTAGCACTCGATTTGACCTAGCAAAAACCGAACGCATGCCTTTGGCCTACAGCCGTCCTTCGCGAAGGGCAGCTATGGGTCGAATGCAGCCGGTCGTGGGTGACCGCTTTCGACCCTTAGCGGCCACTGGAGACCGGCTGAAATCGGTTGCCCACTGCAAATTAAATTAATAAGAATCGACAAATTCCCGTTCAATTATTGTTCCGACCAACCACACCAAAGAAGCTGGGGTAATCCAAAGCATCACAACCACTGTCAATATTCCCATTACACTATAAATATCCTGATAGTTCCCTGGGCTAACAAACGACATATATGCCGGGGCCGCAAACATGAAAATCCCCAGGATAATTTCACAAAGTACAATCCCAAACGCGTTGCCATGCTCCCTCAAGTGCCGGTAAGAATCTACCAAGCCGCCACTGGCATCCTTTCTTTTTTTCGCCAAGTCCCTATAAAAATAATATAGCTTATCTCGCTGCAAAACACACTTTACAACTATTACAATCTGAGAGATCAAGACATTGCAGGCCAAAAATACCACGGCAGAAAACCAGATTTTTGGAAGCCCCTCAACCGAGCTAACCAAGCTAAATATCAGTGCCAAGTTGGCGCACACCACCACACGTATCGCACTTGATATTCTTTCAATGCTCAAAAAAGGCAAAGGGCCTTTGGGGATCGAAAACCGACCTGCATGCAATACCAAAATAGGTGCACTTGCCAGATATGAATACACAAGGCCGACACCAAAAAATATCCCGACCTGGACCAGATCAATGGGCTCTCCGGGCTTGACGAATATAAGCGCTGAAAGCGCCTTGTTTTTCTGCACAAGGAAAAACAGGATGATTGCGCCCAACACCGCTCCAACGCTGTACCTAAGAGCATAGAACTCCCAAAAACGAGATGAACTTTCCTCACCCTGCTGCATTTTATTTCCTTTACATTGCTAAATCGCTTTACGATGGAGGCTGTGCACAGTTGTGCATTTTTTCCGTGGGGGCGCCATTGCGCCGCAATCCTTACACATAGGCTGCAGCCACTGGAGACCAAATGCCAGTTGGCTAGGGAAGAAGAATTGTAAATGCCGTTATGTTGGTTCAATATCATCAACGATCGTAATCGGTTTCTCGCGGTATTCTAACCGCCTGTATTCTCAAATACGGATGGGCCACAAGTGCGGTTCACTGTTCCCAAGACATTTAGTCCAGCAGATGATGGCTTTCACACATCATCCGGACATGCCTAGCATAATCCCAGTGCGCTTCAAAATGCCATCATTGCAGCTGAACTGATCCGCAATCTTTCACAGGGGACTTAGGATCAGAGTCGAGCAGGCAACATACGTGGTGGCCAACTGATTCCGGACACTGCCCCGATATCGCTAAGGCAGTTCTTGTTCGAACGTCTTCTGAAGACCGTTTGCTGCCCTCCACGAACGACCGCTCTGGGTCGATAGCAGCCACTCTGGGAGTGCAAAAATTCACCAGTAGCCCCTGGCATGCTATCTATAATGGTTTGACCGAAAAATGGAGTGGGACCGTGGACAAGCGCAGCTTCATAGGAATGGTTGAGGCTGGAGAGCCACTGATTCAGCAGGCCATTGATGCCATGCGGGAGTACCACCAGGCCCAGGACCGTGGTGCTTCTACAGAAGAGGTGGAGCGCCTTCGCCTGCTGGCGGAGTCCCTGTTTGAGGCGGTTTCCGACTACCAATCGCGAGTGATTGCGAAGGCTCGCGGCAAGGATCTACCGGCTTTGCATTAAGCCGCTGTTCGACATTTGCCCGAAAACGCACCGATGTATACGATACTGTATCTATATACAGTATTGGTGTCGGTGAGCTATGTACTTCCTCGTTGTTCGTCGCCGAGTACGCGGCGTGGCAATCCCAGCGGACCAGCTTCGCAAGGTCAAACCCCTGAAAGCTGACATCCACATCGGTGAGCATCATTCCGAGGTGCTTGGCCGGGTGGCTACCCAGGCATGGGTTTTCAACCCAACGCCGAGCGGCGACATCATCCCGCGCCTGCTCGATGCCAAGGTCAACGGCATGGCCCAGCTCGGCATGAACATCAATGGCGTGGAGGAGGTCGACGGCGTGCTCTACGCGCAGTCTTGGTGGTGCCGGGCGGAGGGGTCGTATGGCAACTAGCCTCCCGCCGGCCTGGTTGGCCGAACTGAACGACCAGGGCTCCCTGGTCACCGATCCGGACGGACGTGCCGCCGTGCTTTGTGAGATGGCTTTTGCCGCTCATCGCCGCCGAGAGGTGGACGATGTCGAGCTATCCGAGATGCTGGAGTTTGCCGAGGCTGCGCGGCTGTGGGCGATCGAGCATGAGGGGGCTGGCGGGGTGTCAATTTGAGAAGGGGGATAGGGTCGGCAGAATGCCGGAGGAGGGGTGTTTTGCTGTCTAAAACCGCTCGAATGCTTCCCGGTTTTACTGGGCGAAAGTCGCTGCAACTCGCCAAACCGTATTAGACAGAATCGACGCATAGGCCGCTAACGGCGCGGCCTGATGTCGATTTTCCACACTACTGCTGCATTACCAGAACGAAATTTAATGATCTCCTTCAAGGGCCTGAATGACAAGTGTGCAATAGTTTTCTTGAATTATTCGCATGGACTCTCGAATAAGTGGCATGATGAAATCCCCTTTCTGCTGGCCTCGCATCATCCCGAGCCAGTAAGTTGGGTGATATCTGGATAAAGTCCCAAGGAAAAACGCTAGTAAGAAGTATCTTCCGAGTTTCGGGATTTGAACGCCATTGGGGAATGGAGCTATAATTGATGTGTATGGGTAGTTGTCGTTTTCAAACTGCGGAAGGTTTGATGGCAATGCGCCGTTATCTTCATGCGGCAGCCTAAATGTGAAATGCCCATAGGTATGGACAAAGTTATGGGTATACGAATGCCTCATTGATATTTCAGCTGAGAGCGAGAATTGTTCTCGGAGGATGCTTTCATCCTGGAGACCATCTGCACTTTGAAATACGTCAATGTCAGTATGAGCGTTAGCGATGTTAAAGATGAATGACTGGTAGTTATTAGCGGTCTTTCCAAAGCTCTTTTCGTATATCGCCCTAAGCTCCGGTACTCTGGAGATGATATCTCCAAAGGTAAAGGATGTGCTCGGAAGGTCGTCTAAATTATAGCTGCGTGTTATGTATGTTCTACTTGGGTATGGTCCGGTGAAAACCCACGGCAGTTCAAAGTTATTGAGATTGATTAACTCAAGAAACGTACCTTTTGTTACTGATGCGGACAGGCTTCCGGGATCTTGATTGTGAAGACTTTTTCCCCAGCCGTTTGACGTTAAGCCATGTGATGGCGGAAGCGCGGCTTCTCTCAGGATGGGGGATAGTAGAAGAATCAACCCTCGACTTAAAGCTAACGTTCCATAGTATTGTAGCACCGGTCGAACAAGTAAGTCGGCGTCTGCAGCTGAGCTGAAGTACTCGCGACCTTGTGCGAGAGCAGAAACAATTTCGCTGGCCTTTCCAGTATTGAGCTCTCTGTTGTGCCGCTTCTGAAATAATTTCTTGACTATGTCAGTGCTTTCGTAGAGGGATAATCTGGCCCAGCTGTCCATTTTTTTACTCGCCATGCTCACGAAAATTCGGGGCCCGCATACAGTGGACCCAAGTAGCCATCGATCCTAACTCATAAAGCCTAGTTTTAGGGCAAAAATCGATTCCAAAACCCGAGCGTCGACCCTTGCAGTATGCGGCCTGTAGCCACTCCGTTTCGTCTTTGTTTTGGAATCGATTTCGCCGATGACGCCGCATGGAAAGGGCGCTTATACCACGGTCTTGAAATCCGTTGACCCGCGCAAAACCACCTGTGCAGGCCGCATGCTACCGTTTGCAAAACGCTCGAAAACTCTTATTTTTGGTGGTCTTCCAGACGCTATATCTTCAATAGAATCATAAGCTTACACGCCTTTGAGACGCTGCATGGGGTGCAAGGGGTCGAGTGTTCGAATCACTCCGTCCCGACCAAATAACTCCAGAAAATCCAGTCACTTAGCGGTGACTGGATTTTTTTATGCCTTTCTTTTTTGCCACGTTAGCAATTTCGCCCCACTTTTTGCCCCACCGAATGAGTGGCAGCAGTTGCCATCCAGCGTGTCATGATCAGGCTGCAAGCACTACGCGCTTCTCCGCATGCGGTTGATGGAGTGATCTCTCATCGGGGCGAGATGAAGCAGGAGGATGTCGACAGGTTTGTCAGCGCCAGTGGCGAAACCGCGAGGCGCTGAAGAAGAAGGGCGGGGTGACCGCGCTGCTGGTCAGCGGCAATGTTCAGGGCCAGCAGATCGCCTGTGCTTCCTTCCTGGCCACGACGCCGCTCGTCCAGCTCGACAGCCATGACTTCGTCGCTGCGCAGAAATCCGCCGACGGCAAGCTTCAGGTCAATCCGGCTCGTCTGGGAGAGGTCATGGCCGTTCGCATGGCCCTGGCTCGCACCGATGCCGAGTATTTCTCGCTGATCGCCGAAAAACTGCGGCAGACGCCGGGCCTGAGCTCCGCGCAGTACCAGAGCAGGGCCCGGGAGCTGTTCTCCGAACTGGCCCCGACCTACCTTGCGCGCGTCAAGCAGCAGATGCCGCTGCCCGGCACCCAGTACTCCATCAAGCGACTGGACAATGAACGCTTTGCCTTCAGTACGCCCAACGGCGGCGAATACGAGTACGGGAATGATGGAATGACTCTGCATCAGGACAACATCACCTGGTACGGCGATGGGATGCTGATGGGGCAGCAACATACGCTCAAGATTGCCTATTACCCCGATGCCGTGGTAAGCCGTATCCACTAGGAGATGCGATGGTTCCTTCCAGCCTGACGCGTCGAAGGCCAATCACTCCATGTCATGGACGACTTAGTTGTTCAATCCGCATCTAGAATGACCGGGGTGCGGATCTTTATCGTTGGCTACGTATCGAATGAAGGTGGCTCACGGCCGATGGGCGCCCGGTCCGAGCTGCAGCTATCGACGATGGATTTAACCCGTGAACGCAACACGCTGAACTCTAGCAGGCAGGTTTTGCAGCGCCCCCCAAAGCTGCCGCTATATCCACCAGCCCGGCTTTTCGCCTCAGCTGTTGACGAGCAAATCTTTGTGAGGATCGGGCGTTTTCGTTACTTCCATCTCCGAGGAATGATCGGGAACGAGGAGTGTGCCTCTGGACGATTCAACAAGTCCATCCATTACTGATGGTTTATTCATGCGGTACTGACACCTTCTGATCTGGGGTAGCGGGTCATGCGCGCTTGCCCGAACAAATGACGCTTCGCTTCGGGGACATAAATGTGGCCGAGGCGGACGAGCATGTCCATCTCAGTGCCGATGGCCCCGCGACGGCCAGTACACCTCCAGTCAGTTGGATCGTTGGGGGATTCTATGGGCGGTGTCGCGGACTCAAGCGGCGCGAAGGGGGATGGTGGCCGGGCGCACAACCGCCAGGACGATGCCGGCGGCCAGCATGTAGAGCCCCATCACGAATAACAGGCTATAGCTGCTGCTGCCGCTGGCGGTATTCAGTGCGGTAGTGATCGGTGGGCTGATGGCGCCTCCCAGATTGCCGATGCTGCTAATCATAGCGATGCCGGCAGCTACCGAGGCGCGCGGCAGATACTCGGAGGCGAGGGCGAAGAAGACCGGCGTGACCGCGGCTATCCCCAAGATCGCCAGGCAGAGACCGGCCAGGGAGATGCCTAGCTGGCCCTGGCCAAGGGTGATGACTAGCAGACCAATCATGGCCGCCGATGCTCCTAAGCCGAAGTGCCAGCGCCGTTCGCGGTGGCGATCCGAACTGCGACCGAGGAGCAGTACCCCGGCGATGGCGAAGAATTGTGGAACGGTGGCGTATGCGCCGATCTGCAGGACATCGGAGACGCCCCAACTGCGGATCAGGGTCGGAGTCCAGAACACCATGCTGTAGGTACCGGCGACCATCAGCAGATAAACCAGCGACAGCGCCCAGACCTTGAAGTCGGCCAGCAGGCCAAGCAACGAGCCATGGCGAGCGCTGCCTGGCGCCTCGGCTTGTTCCTCGAATTGCTGGCGCAGCCGGGCCTTTTCGTCGGTGCTCAGCCAGTAAGCCTGTTCGGGGCGGTCGACCAGCACGTACCAGGCCAGCAGGCCGAGCAGCGGGGCAGGGAGACCCTGCAGGAGGAACAGCCACTGCCAGCCGTGCCACTCGTTGGTGCCGTGCAGGTACTTCATGATGGCGCCCGACAACGGGCCGGCAACCAGCGCGGCGATGATGGCGCCCAGCAGGAACACGGCAATCATCCGCGCACGCCGTGCCGGCGGGTACCAGTAGGTCAGATAGAGAAGGGCGCCTGGGGTAAAGCCGGCTTCGAATGCGCCCAGGAGGAAGCGCAGGACATAAAACTGCAAGGGTGTGCGCACGAACATCATCGCCATCGCCACCAAACCCCAGCAGACCATGATGCGCAGGAGCGTACGACGCACGCCGACCCGTTCCAGCATCAGGTTGCTCGGTACCTCGAACAGCAGGTAGCCGATGAAGAACACCCCGGCGCCCATGGCATAGACGGTATCGCTGAATGCCAGCGTTTCCTTCATCTGCAACTGCGCGTAGCCGACGTTGATCCGGTCGAGGAAGGCCACAACGTAAGCCACCAGCAGCAGTGGCATGATTCGCCAGCTAATCTTAAGGTACATCGCGTTGTCGTTCTGGGACGCTTGTGTGTTCATGACTGTCTCCTTGTAGTCGTTGCTTGGTGGGCGTACCGAGAAATGCAATTAAGCTTCAAGCGCTAGAGCGCAGAACCAGCGCACAACGTCGGTATGGCTGCCATTAGTGGGGCATGCGTCGATCAGTTCGACGGCGCAATCGATCATCTGGTCCAGCGGCTGGCGCAGCGCAGTCAGTGAGTGCTCTGGATAGGATGTGTCACGGATGTCATAAAAGCCGATCAGCGCCATGTCCTCGGGCCCCGCAGGGAGGTGTTCTGGCGAAAGTGGGCTAGTACGGCGATGGACATCACGTCGTTGCCGCAAAGCTGCTCGTCGATGGCCGGTGCGGCTATGCTGAAGAGATGGCCGGCGGTTTGCCTTAGCCCGTCGGACGCTTAGGGCCCGTATCGCTGGCCACGAGCCGGTGACAGTGCTCCGTGAGGCCCTGCCCGAACCCGTGCAGGCGGTTGGCAGCGACGGGGAATCTAGGTTCGCCGGAGACGATTGCGCAGGCTCGGCGATCACTGCCCGGCCACGTAAGTGGTGACTTCGCGACCTATGCGCTGATTGTTGTAGCAGACAGACCAAACACGCAGCTCCACCACCCGCCTGTTGAGGAAAATCACAGCGATGCCTTTGCTCGCAGTGTTCGGACATGCGCGAAGTTAGTTTCGCGGCAGTCACTACGATGGTATCGACCTGATACTGCAGGAGTTTCGGCATCGACTCGTCGGCATCGCCGCCAGGCGGCGAGACGAACATCAGCAACTGCCGGCTGCCCCGGCGAAGACGTGGGGCAAAGTCGTCAAGTAGTGCTCGGCAGAAGGGAATGTCCTGACTGAAGATCATCTGCAGGACGATTCCGGTCTTGCGCCGGCTCAAGGAGTGGGCAACAGCGTTGGGCCAACAGCCCAGCTCATTGGGGATGGCGAGGATTTGCCAGCGCAGTTCAGGCGATATCCGAGAATGCTCGTCGAATGTGCGCTTGATATTCGAGGTCACCATACCCAGGCACACGGTGCGGTCTTTGGTGGTGGTCCGCATGGTGGCGGAAGGCGGTGGGTTGACGCGGGACATAAGCGATTCCGGTGGCCATGCAACCTATGCGTACATGGCCTGGATGCTACTCGTGCCCCTCGGGAGGCGAGACCTCCCCCTATGAGGGGGGAAACCTTCAGGTACCGGATCGGAAGCTCTCGTCGACCATATCCAGCGCTGACTCGCCGCCGTCGGTGGCACTGCGGGAAAGACACTCGGGAGGAATCGGGCGCGCGGCGTCGCCCAGGGTGATTGGCAGATGCGGCGCTACTCGATCAGGTTGTGGTTCTTCGCCCAGATCATCGCGTCGTAGCGGCTGGACACACCGAGCTTGGCGAAGATGTTGCGCAGGTTCCACTTCACCGTTTCCAGTGTGATGTCCAGTGTATGGGCGATGCGCTTGCTCGACATGGCCTGGGCCACCAGTGCGAGGATGTCGATTTCGCGCTTGGTCAGCACGGCCTGGGTTTTGGTCGGCAGGGCGCGGCGCGGGCGGGGAGCGCTGGCGTTGACCGCGAAGGGGTCGTTGAGCTTGGCGAGCAGCTCTTCGGTGTAGGCCAGCACCTCGCCTTCCAGCGCCTGCTCCTCGACCAGGCGGGCGAGCAGTCTTTCCGCCAGCGGGCCTTCATCGATGAAGGTGCGGACCAGGCCGAACCGCTGTCCGTCGCTGACCGCCTGGCGTGCGCGCTGCAGGGCTTCGTCGGGGCGCTTGAGGTCCTCCAGGGTGGAAGCCGCGAGCAGGTCGGCCAGCACCGCCATGCGGCCGCGATCGAAGGCTTTGGCGTGGGCGCGAACGATCTCCAGCTGAGCCAGGGTCTGTTCCGAATCCTCTGCCTTGAGGATTCGCGCGCGGGCCAGTGCGGCGATCGCCGGCAGTTCGGCACGGGCGCCGCGCTCGGTGCCATGCTGGCGTGCCAGTTCCTCGAGGGTTTCCAGCAGTTCGCCGGCCCGGCCGCGGCTGCCTTTGAGCAGCAGCACGCGGATTTCCTCGCCCAGCAGATGCGCCACCGGGCGGACCTGGCCAAGGCAACGCAGGTGGGCGATCTGCTGTTCGAGGAACGCCAGCGCGGCCTCGGAACCCTTCTGCAAAAGGTCCAGGCGTACACGGGTGACGTTGGTGCGCACGATCACGTCCGGCACCGAGGAATGCAGCAGGCCGAAGCGGTTTGCGATGGTCTCGCGGGAGTCGTCGATGCGGTCGAGTTCGTAGAAGACCTCGGTCAGGGCGCTGGCGCAGAGGTTGGTGCAGATGGAGCGGCTGCCGCCCTCCCGGGTGGAGTGCTCGAGCAGCTGCGAACCGACCTTCTCGAAATCGCGGAAGTACCCGGCGGTGATCAGGTTGGTGGCGTTGGAGAACTCGGCGACCATGGCCATGTCGTTGCCACGGTCCTCGGGCGGGATCGGGTGCTGGTCGAACAGCCGGCGGGCGTCGCTGTAACGGCCGGCCGCGGAGTAGGCGACGGTCAGCGCCGACAGCAGCACGTAGCGCAGGAAGGGGTTCTCCACGCTGGCATCGCGCAGCGGTTCTAGCAGTTCGATGACCAGATCGGTGTCGTCGTCCTGCACGGCGATGGCGGCACGGATCATCGGCAGGCCGTTGGCGATTTCCGGCAGCCCCTGCAGGTCCGCTGTGCTCAGGTGTTGCAGCCAGGCCTTGGCCCGAGCCGGCCGCGAGGTCAGCGACACCGTCAGGCAGGCGAGGAAGAGCAGGCGCTTGTGGCGCAGCAGCACCTCTTCGGGTAGGCGCTCCAGCAGGTGCAGCGTCGGCCCCAGGTATTCCAGGCTCCAGGTCGAGGGCGCGGTGCGCTCGATGACCTGGGTGGCGAAGTCCAGGTCCTCCCCCAGGCTTGCGTGGCGCACGGCTTCGGTCAGGCAGCGGTGCTCGGCGAACCAGCGTGCCGCGCGCTGGTGCAGTTGCTTCTGCAGGTCGCCGCCGTGGCGAGCCAGGCGGCTGGCGAGGAATTCGCCGAACAGCGGGTGCAGGCGGTACCAGGCCAGGCGGTCGTCGGAGTCGACACGGTAGATCAGCAGGTTCTCGTCCTCCATGCGCTTGATCAGCTCGGCGGCGTCGGCCCGGTCGCTCACCGCACGGGCCATGGCGGCGTTGAAGCGGCGGAACAGCGACAGCGCCTCGGCGAACTCCACCAGCTCTGCCGGCAGGTGCTCGACCACCTCTTCGCTGAGGTAGGTCTGCAGGTCGCTGGAGCGCCAGATCAGGTCATGCAGGATGGAGCGGGTGTCCGGGCGGTTCTTCAGCATGATCACGATCAGCTGCAGGCAGGACGGCCAGCCGCTGGTGAGTTCGTGGATCATGTTCAGTTCGTCGGCGTTGAGCTTGTCGCGGCCGAGGTTCTCCTCGACGAAGGTGCGCGTCTCGGCGGGGTCGAAGGGCAGGGTGACGCTCTCGATCTCCACCACCTGCTGCATCACCCGCAGGCGCGACAGGCTCAGCGGTGGCGCGACCCGCGAGGCGATCACCAGATGCAGGTTGCCGGGGCCCTGGTCGAGCAGTTTCTGCACCAGCTTGTGGGCCAGCGGCACCTCGACGTGGTGGTAGTCGTCGAGGATCAGGTACAGCTCCTTGGACAGGTTCTCCGCGGCATCGACGATGGCGGCGATGGTGGCATCCATCGCGGTGGCGGTGCCGTCTTCCTGCAGCAGGTCGAACTCCACGCCCACGCCCAGCCGGCGCAGCGCTTCGATCAGGGCGGTGCAGAAGGGCGCGTAGCCCTTGTCGTCGGCGGTCAGCGAGATCCAGGCGACTTCGGCACCGGCCTTCAGGCGGGCCTGGCGCCACTGCGCCAGCAAGGTGGTCTTGCCGTAGCCGGCGGCGCCGGTGACCAGCGCCAGGCGGCACTCGTGCATCTGGTCGAGCTGGGCGATCAGGTTGGCGCGCGGCACGTGCTTGGTGCCGATGCGCGGCGGCGAAAACTTGGTCGACACCAGGTGTCGGGCGGGATTTATTGTCATTTTTTTCCCTGACGCTTGATGGTTGGCCGCGAGCGCCGGTCCTTCGCAGGGGCGGCGGCGCGGTCAGGCATGAAGGTGCAAAGGCGACCGTACTGGAGTGTCCGGAGAGCGTCAAGGACCGTCAATCCTGGCCTTTTTCGAGGTCCCGGCGGACGTCCGCCACCCCCTAAAAAGGGGGTGGGACGCCCGCGCCAGACGCTGCCTAAGCTCGACCGCCGGCCGCAGTGGCCGTACGAATCACGAACCTGGGAGAAGCACGCGCATGAATCTGCACAACAAGGTCGCCATCGTCACCGGGGCCGCTTCGGGGCTCGGCCTCGCCACCTGTCGCGCCCTGGCTGCCGCCGGCGCGCGGGTGGTCGGCCTGGACCTGCAGCAGGAGCGCCTGGACGTCGCGCTGGGCGGAGAAATCCGCGGCATCGCCGTCGACGTGGCCGACGAGGCCAGTGTCAGCGCCGCCATCGAGCAGGTGGTGGGCGAGCACGGCGGCCTGCACCTGGCGGTGAACTGCGCCGGCATCCTCGGCCCGTGCAAGACCCTCTCCAAGGGCCAGCTGTTCCCCACCGAACTGTGGAACCGCGTACTGGCGGTCAACCTGACCGGCACCTTCAACGTCATCCGCCATGCGGCCCTGGCGATGAGCGCCAATGAACCGGACGAGGGCGGCGAGCGTGGCGTCATCATCAATACCGCGTCCGGCGCCGCGCGTGAGGGGCAGATGGGCCAGGCGGCCTACAGCGCGAGCAAGGCCGGGGTCATCGGCATGACCCTGCCGATCGCCCGTGACCTGGCCGAGCATGGCATCCGCGTGGTGAGCCTGGCGCCGGGCCTGTTCGAGTCGGGCATGTCCGCCGGCATGCCGGCGAAGGTCTCCGAAACCATCGTCAACAGCCTGTTGTTCCCCCGGCGCATGGGCCGGCCCGAGGAGTTCGCGGCGCTGGTTCGCCACGTGGCCGAAAATTCCTACCTGAACGCGCTGACCCTCGACATCCAGTGCGGCACCCGCTGAAACCGCTGGGCGGCGCTGGCTGGCGCCGCCCGAACCTTCAAGCCGGCTCGGCCTGAACCTGCAAGCCTTCCAGCACCTGGCGCAGCGCCCCGGGCAGGGGCACCGGGCGGCGCGTTTCGCGGTCGACGTAGACATGCACAAAATGCCCTTTGGCCGCGCAGGTCCGCTCGTCATTGCGGAACAGCCCGATCTCGTAGCGCACGCTGGAGTTGCCGATGCTCGCCACGCGCAGCGCGGCATTGACGGTATCGGGGAAGCTCAGCGAAGCGAAGTAGTTGCACTGCGTCTCGATCACCAGGCCGATGGTGTCACCGGCCAGGTAGTCCAGGACGCCATGGCGGATCAGGTAGCTGTTCACCACGGTGTCGAAGTAGCTGTAGTAGACGACGTTGTTGACGTGGCCATAGACGTCGTTGTCCATCCAGCGGGTCGGGATCGGCTGGGTGAAGGCGTAGGCTTCCAGGGCCTCGGGTTGCGGCTTGCTCATGGCTTAGTTTCCTCGGTGACGGCTTCGCTGCGCAGGCGATACCAGGCGACGCCGTCGCTGTCGGTCTCGACTTCCAGTTCGCCGCGATGCAGCAGGTGGTTCAGGTGTGCCAGGCTTTCCCCGGTCGCCAGGCTCATCAGGCTGCCGTCGGTCATGGGTATCGGTCGGGAGAACAGCAGTTCGAACGTATCGATCGCGCGCCGTGGCCGCTGCAAGCCCTGGCGCAGCCGTTGCAGCGTGGCGAGCAGGCTGTCGCGCAGCTGGTCCAGGCGGGCGTGCAGGCCATGGAAGGGTTCGCCATGGGCCGGCAGCACCAGTACGTCGTCGGCGATGCGCTGGCGCAACACCACCAGCGAGACCAGCCAGTCGCCTATCGGGTCGGCGTCGGGTTCGATGGGGTGAACCGAGAGGTTGGATGAAATCCTCGGCAGCACCTGGTCGCCGGTGATCAGCAGGCGCCGCGCTGGATCGTACAGGCAGGCGTGCTCGGGGGTGTGGCCGGCGCCGACCACCACTTCCCAGTGGTGATTGCCGATCCGCACGGACTCGCCGTCGCGGATGCGCCGGAAGCTGTCGGGCAACTGCCAGATCATCCGGCCGAAATTGCCGAAGCGTGAGCGGTACATCGCCAATGCATCCTCGTCCCAACCGGCCCGGCGGTAGAAGGCCAGCCCCTCGGGTGGCGCCTCGCGTCCGGTATCGCCGGCCAGTACCCGGCACTGCATGTACTCCAGGCGGGTCATCCACAGGCGGCAGTCGAAGCGATCGCAGAGCCAGCCGGCGAGGCCGACATGGTCCGGATGCAGGTGGGTGACCAGCACTCGCTGCAGCGCCCGTCCGTGCAGTGCGCCATCGAAAAGTTGCTCCCAGGTCTGGCGGGCCTCGGGGCTGTTGATGCCGGTGTCGATCAGGCTGTAGCCGCTGTCGTCGTCCAGCAGCCACAGGTTGATCGCTGCCAGGGACGGCGGCAGCGGCATGCGGGTCCACTGCACCCCGGGGGCCACTTCACGCATTTCGCCGAAGGCCGGACGCGGGCCACAGGGATAGGTCAGCCCGCCGTCGTGCCGGGGCCGGTTGTCGTTGTCCATCGTCGCTCCTTGGTGATCGCCTGCCGGCGGCCGCTGTGCGCGCCGGCCAGGTTGTCAGGGTGGCCGCGCGAGGAGGGGGGGAGTGCCCCCAAAAAAAGGGGGGGAGTGCTTTCGCCGGCCGCTGGCACCCTTGCTCCACTCGATCACTGAATGAGCGTCTTCCTGGCTTCGCGCCATCGGCCCGCGGCCTGGATATCGAGGGGAGAGAGGACACACACATGGCCAACGACAAGAACAAGATGATGAAGAATCAGCCAGCTGTATCCCAGGCACTGAGCGCGAGCGTCCTGGTGTTGTGCGCTTTGGGTGCGGGCAATGCCCGGGCCATCGAGATCGATACCGGTAACCCGGACGTGCAACTGCGCTTCGACAATACCTTCCGTTACAACCTCGGCAAGCGTATCGACGACCAGAAGCAGGCGATCCTGAAGAACCCCAACAACGACGATGGCGACCGCAATTTCAAGAAGAACAGCATCGTCGCCAACCGCATCGACATCCTCAGCGAGAGCGACCTGGTCTACAAGCAGAAGTACGGTGCTCGCGTGAGCGCCGCGCTTTGGTACGACGATGCCTATGCCGGGAGCCTGGACGGCGACAACACCGCCACGTCCAACCACCTCAACGGCGACGGCCGGCCGGCGCAAGGTCTGAGCCGCTACGCCAACCGCTACTACGAAGGCCCTTCGGGCGAAATCCTCGACGCCTTCGTGTTCGGCTCCTTCAACTTGGGTGACTCGCCGCTACAGATGCGTGCCGGCCGCCACACCGTCAACTGGGGCGAATCGCTGCTGGGCAGCGGCGCGATCCACGGCATTTCCTACGGCCAGGCGCCGCTGGACCAAGGCAAGGCCCTGGCGCTGCCCGGCATTGAGGCCAAGGAGCTGTACATCCCGCGCACCCAGCTGTCGACGCAGCTGCAGGTCAACCCGGAGCTGTCGTTCGCCGCCCAGTACTTCCTCGAATGGCGGCCGTCGCGGGTGCCGGAGGCGGGCACCTACCTGGGCTTCTCCGACATCTACCTGCAGGGTGGCGAGTCGTTCATCCTCACCCCGAACCTGCGCGCCACCCACGGCGACGACATCGAGCCGCATGACTCCGGCGACTGGGGCGTCATGGCACGCTGGACCCCGGAGGCGCTGGACGCCACCCTGGGCCTCTACGTGCGCCGCTTCTCCGACACCCTGCCGCAGGTCATCCTGCTGCAGACCCGCAAGCCGCAGTACTTCATGGACTACGGCTCGGACATCGACATGTACGGTTTCAGCCTGTCCAAGGAAGTCGCCGGCATCAGCTTCGGCCTGGACCTGAACTATCGCCACAACATGCCGCTGGTGAGCAGCCCGGCGCGGGTGACCTCGCTGGCCGCGCTGCCGGACCGTGGCGACATCCTCGGCGCCCGTGGCGACACCGTGCACGGCGTGCTCAACGCCATCGGTTCGGTTAGCTCCACGCCGCTGTTCGACGCCGCTTCCTGGGCCACCGAACTGACCTGGAGCCGCTGGGTGTCGGTCAATGACGACGCGCTGAACCTGTTCAAGGGCAGCTCGCAATACAAAGCCGTGTCGACCAACATCGACGCCGTGACCCGCAACGCTTACACCATGGCGGTGAACTTCACGCCGACCTGGTACCAGGTGTTCCCGGGCGGCGACCTGAGCATGCCGCTGAGCTACTCGGTGGGCCTGCAGGGCAACTCGGCGGTCGCCTCCGGCGGCAACGAGGACGCCGGCAGCTATGCCGTCGGCATGGCGCTGGACCTGTACAGCCGCTACCGCTTCGACCTGAAGTACGTCGACTACTTCGGCGACTTCTCGAAGAACGCCAACGGCGCGGCCCTCACTCCCAGCGGCAGTCAGTCCCTGCTCGAGGACCGTGGCGCCCTGTACTTCACCTTCAAGACCAGTATCTGAGTGCAGAGCGTGTCGCGCGCGGAGCCAGCCCGGCTCCGCGCGCGAAACGGCGGCGGGCGCCCTGGCGTCCGCCGCACCGACCCGGTGACTTCCTGCCGGGGCACAACCGATGTGAGGGCAACAGATGTTCAGAAGAATCCTCGGCGTTCCGCTGGCCTTCGGCTTGGCCGTGCTGGCGGGTGCGGTCACGGCGCAGCCAGCCTTCGTCGCGCCCATGGACGTTCCGGCGCCGGCAAGCGCCCTGGCGCTGAAAGCGCCGCTCAACGCACTGGCCGTGGCCGGGCAGCGCCTGGTGGTCGCCGGGCAGCGCGGACACATCCTGTATTCCGACGACGGTCAGAGCTGGACCCAGGCCGCGGTGCCGGTCAGCTCCGACCTCAATGCCCTGGCGTTTCCCAACCCCCAGCAGGGCTGGGCGGTGGGGCACGAAGGCGTGATCCTGCACAGCGCCGACGGCGGCCACAGCTGGACGCGCCAGCTCGACGGCCCGCGGATCGCCGAACTGCTGAAGCGCCAGTACGGCCGACCGGCCAACCCGGACGACCCCGACGCGGCGCGCCTGCAACACGAGGCCGAACTGGCCGTTGCGCAGGGTGCGGACAAGCCGCTGCTGGACGTGTGGTTCGAAGACGACAAGCGCGGTTACGCCATTGGTGCGTTCAACCTGATCCTGCGCACCGAGGACGGCGGCCAGCACTGGACGCCCTGGCTCGACCGCGTGGAAAACCCGCGCGGTATGCACCTGTACGCCATGCGCCCGGCGGCCGGCACGCTGTTCATGGTGGGCGAGCAGGGGCTGGTGAATCGCCCCGGGTTTCCTAGACACTCTCCAAGCTCAGAAAATAGCGTTTCTCATACTCTACTGGCGACAGCTGCATAGCACTGCTGTGACGACGTTTTGGGTTATAGAACATCTCGATGTAATCGAAAATATCACTTCGGGCTTCGTCACGCGTTGCGTAAATCTTTCGTCGGATTCGCTCCCGCTTCAAAAGCTGGAAAAAGCTCTCGGCTACGGCGTTGTCATGGCAGTTTCCTCGCCGACTCATGCTGCTAATCACGTTGTTAGCCTTCAAGAAGCTTTGCCAATCTGAGCTACTGAATTGACTGCCCTGATCTGAATGAATCATCACTTGCTGCTGTGGCTTGCGGCGCCACACGGCCATCAACATCGCGTCGATCGCCAGGTCGCTGCACATCCTGGGCTTCATTGACCAGCCAATCACTTGGCGGGAAAACAGATCCAGCACTACTGCCAGGTACAGCCATCCTTCATAGGTGCGGATGTAAGTGATGTCTGTCACCCAGACCTTGTTCGGCTCACTGACCTTGAACTGCCGCGCAAGGCGGTTTGGCGAGGCGACGGTTGGCTTTCCGCCATAAAACCCTGGGCGCCGACGATAACCCGTTTGTGAACGCAGCCCCTCTGCCTGCATCAAACGTCTGACTCGATTTCGCCCACAGATCTCTCCCAGCTCTCGCAGATCATCGTGAATCTTGCGATAGCCATACACACCTCCGCTTTCTAACCAGGCATGCTTGATCAAGCCAAGCAGGCGTTGATCTTCTTTTGCTCGGGCAGATTGAGGCTCGGCCAACCAAGCGTAGTAGCCGCTGGGGTGCACCTTGAGGGTTTGGCAAAGGCGCCGCACCGGGTAATCCGTCGAGTGCTTCTTGATGAAGGCGTACTTCAGCCGCACTCCTTGGCAAAGTACGCGGCGGCCTTCTTTAAGATGTCTCGCTCTTCCGTCACGCGCTTGAGCTCAGCACGCAGCTTGCGCAGTTCGGCTTGCTGGTCATCGTCTTGCTGACGCTGATCTTGGGGTTTGCTGTAGAGCTTGATCCAGGCGTAGAGACTGTGAACGGACATGCCCAGACGCTGGGCAACATCGGCGACAGGCTTGCCTTTCTCGGTCACTTGTTTGACCGCTTCAATCTTGAATTCTTCAGGGTAACGCTGACGACTCATGGCACGTCCTATTTGGGCCTCATTATGAGGTTTGAAGGTGTCTACGAAACCAGAGGCGATTCATGGCACGGTGAGCCCAAATCCTAGACCAAGGCAAAGTCCGCCCTCGATCATCAACGTCAGGTCCTCTGCGGTCACAAACGCCAAGTGCGCCAGCGCGTAAAAAGCCAATCCGAAAATCAGTGTTCCGTGTTCGCCTGCCTTGCGGGCAGCAATGGGCATGACGGCCGCTGCCCCCACCGCAACCAGTGACACACCAGACAGAAAGTACCCGACCTGGGCTTCATTGAGACCAATGCCATGCAACCGCAGTGGCAGCATGATGATGGCGCTGAAGAATACGATCATGGAGAGCGTGGCTAACGCATACACAAGCCTCAGCGCAACCGAGGGGGTACGAGTGATCTCGCCTGCTTCCGTCGAGTGCCTGGTAACGGAAGGCTGAGGGACGCATACCAGCACCAGCACAAGCAGCCCCCACGCGCACAGGTACAGCGCGAATGGCCACTGCCATCCCACGTTTGCCAGAAGACCGGCTGCAGAGAGAAAGAGCACGCCGCCCAGCTCGATTGACATGCCTTGCATGGCAATCATGTTCAACCGGGCATTGCCTTCGTAGAACTCCGAGATCAGCCCGGTTCCGGCGGCCATGATCATGGCCGTCGATCCTCCCAGAAGGAGTCGGTCTACGAATATCGCTGGGCCGTGAAAAATGAAGCCCACCATGCCTAATAGCCCGTAGGCAAACAGGCCAAAGCACAAACTCTTGTATAGCCCGATTCGGTCGATGAGTTTGCCCGCCATTGGCCCAAAGACGATGACACCCAGCGACGGGACAGTAACCAGCCAACTGGCAGCGCTACCGAAGCCCAGTTTGTGAGCAATGGTAGGCAGTCCCGGGACGATGACGCACCCGACCATGATGGTCAGCGACGCGACTGCCAGTAGCACGAGAGATCCTGATCGAGAAAGTGGTGGATTCATGGGGTGTCCGTTTGGTGGAACAAATGTCCGGATAACGGAACAGAGCATGTTGGGTTATCCTGTCGATGTCAACGAGAGGATCGACGAATGGTAAAGGGGGAAGAGGTGACATCTGAGGGAGAGGGTGCTGGAAAGCAAGTCATCGCGCGTGCCGCTGCGGTGTTGAAAACGCTGGAAAATCAGCGCGATGGATTGAGCCTGAGCCAGGTTGCCAAGGCGTCCGGGTTGCCGCGCACGACAGTGCATCGCATCGTGACGGCGCTGGAAGCTCAGCAGATGGTGATTACCGGAAGCTCGGGGATTCGTCTGGGGCCTGCACTTGTTCGGCTTGCGGCGTCTGCCCACACAGATCTGGTGGCGATTGCCCGGCCTTATGTCGAGAGCCTCGGGCGGCGTACCCGTGAGACTGTCGATGTCTCCGTGTACAAAGGGCTTCATGCCATTTCCGTGGATCAATATCCCTCGGATCAGGAACTGCGCGTCGTTTCTCCGGTGGGAACAGCATTTCCGATCCATTGCACCGCGCATGGCAAAGCACTGCTGAGCGCATTCTCGGAAGCGCTCTTGACCCAGATGCTGACGGCACCCCTGGAACGTCGCACAGCGTCGACCATCGTCTCTCTCAATGTGCTGATGGAGGAAGTGAGTGTCGCCAGACGACAAGGGTGGGCCATCGATCAGGAAGAGCACGCCCAGGGTGTTTGCGGTATCGGCGTGCAAATTCGCAGCGGGTTATCGGAGCACTATGCCATCTCGCTGGCAGTCCCGGCACTGCGCTTCCACACCAATCTGGAAGCGCTGAAGGCGGCGTTACTTCAATGCAAGGCAGAAGTTGAAGCGGTGATTGGGGTGTGAACATCCCCTGAGGTGTCTCGTCGAGAGCAGCCGTTCACCCTAGGCTCTGTACGAAAAGCCTTGATACTCGGTGATGCTGCGTTGAAAACAGCCTCGGAATGCTCATTTACAACCCGTAAACTCCGCTTCCTCGGCTGTTTTCGCCTTGCCTGACCTTCGTCTCAAGACTTTTCACACAGAGCCTAGGCCGCTTTCGACCCAGGGCTGCCAGTGGGGTCAGAGGTGATCTTTGTGGGAGCGGGTTTACCCGCGAACACGGGCGTAGCCCGTGCCATCCTCCGCGTTGCCTGCTTCTCGGCGATTCTACGCCTCGATGAACCCGCTCCCACAGCGTTCGCGTCAGCCTTGGAAAATGAGCAAGGCCAATGCTTTCGCAACGGCCGCTTTGGGTCGAGGGCAGCCGGTCACGACTGTCCGCTATCGACCCATTACAGCGGCCGATAAGGTACCGCAGCACATTCTGCTCGATATCCGCCATCAGGGTTGTTTTAGCCAAGCCTTCGGCAGCACCTTACCCGAGAGACCGAAGCTTCGCGATATCTCGGCTCGGGGGAGCCCCAAACATCCGGCTGTATTCACGGCTGAACTGTGACGGACTTTCATAGCCCACTTTGAATCCGGCTGTAGAAACATCCATACCCTCTGAGATCATCAACCTGCGTGCATGGTGCAGGCGAAGTTGTTTTTGATACTGCAAAGGACTCATTGCGGTGACAGCCTTGAATCGATGGTGAAGCGTCGAGTTACTCAGATTGACATAGCTCGCTAGCTCATCAATGTGCAAGGGCTGTGCATAATTGTTGTTCAGCCACTCAATGGCCCGAGTGACGCGATGGGTCTGGCTATCCGTTATGGCTATCTCATGTAAACGCTGACCCTGCTGGCCTTTGAGCAGCCGGTAGAAAATTTCTCTGAGTGCTAGCGGTGCCAACGCTGGGATATCCGATGGCACATCCAACAGACGTACCAATCGCAGCATCGCATCGAGCAAGGAGCTATCGATCTTATCCAGATATAGCCCTCGGTGGGGCTGTTGGCTCGGCACGCCGATAGGACTGACGTCGGCGATCAGCTGAGCGATTTCTGCCGGATCGATATCCAGGCGGATGCAGAAATAGGGCTTTTCTGAGGATGCCTCTGTCACTTGACCCGCTAGAGGCAGGGTTACCGAGACGACCAGATAGTTCAAAGGGTCGTAGACATAGCTTTCTTCCCACAACTGCACCTCTTTACGGCCCTGCACAACGATGCATAGCCCCGGCTTATGTACAGTGTGGATCACATCGGTTGGAGTATCACTGCGTATGAAATGCAGCGGAGCAATTCCCGTCTGAAACACGCCGTAGGTGGGAGCATAACGATGCATGGTTGATGCTAGCTCGGCCCTCAGACGCGTCAGCTCTTCGTTCCTATCATCCACTGCCATTACCTCCCGTTAGGCTGGTTCTATTGCAGAGAATAAATTGGTCCGCAGTCTTTTGGGTAGATGCTAATAGACACCCTTCAAATGCAAGAGCCCGGCGGGCCGGGCTCTCGGTAGGATGGGCTATATACGTCAGGCATAGGTGGCACGATCCGTATCGACTTTAGCCACTCGACGGGCATTAATACGTTCCGCACCATCTTCAGCCACACGGCGATCATTCAGGCGATCAGCACCACCCTCGGCCACGCGACGGTCATTGAGACGATCCGCACCACCCTCGGCCACGCGGCGATCATTCAGGCGATCAGCACCACCCTCAGCCACACGGCGGTCATTGAGACGATCCGCACCACCCTCGGCCACGCGACGGTCATCGAGACGATCCGCACCACCCTCGGCCACGCGGCGGTCATTCAGGCGATCCGCACCACCCTCGGCCACGCGGCGGTCATCGAGACGATCTGCACCACCCTCGGCCACGCGGCGGTCATCGAGACGATCCGCACCACCCTCGGCCACGCGACGGTCATTGAGACGATCCGCACCACCCTCGGCCACGCGGCGATCATCGAGACGATCCGCGCCACCCTCGGCCACGCGGCGATCATCGAGACGATCCGCGCCACCCTCGGCCACGCGGCGGTCATTGAGACGATCTGCACCACCCTCGGCCACGCGACGGTCATTGAGACGATCCGCACCACCCTCGGCCACGCGGCGGTCATTGAGACGATCCGCATCACCCTCGGCCACGCGGCGGTCATCGAGACGATCTGCACCACCCTCGGCCACGCGGCGGTCATTGAGACGATCCGCACCACCCTCGGCCACGCGGCGGTCATCGAGACGATCCGCACCACCCTCCACCACAAGGGGGGCCATCACTTCTTTGCAGGTCTGATTGGTCCAACGGCCAATTTCTTTGGCCGGCAGTGCCATCGAACTTGCACTGACAGCAGATAAGGCAATTCCAATCATCATTGAATGTACAGTTTTCATGACAGCGACTCCGTAATTTGCGATGGATTCGTTGCCGGTTGTCAGTGCAAAGCGTGACGTGGATTCCTGTTTGTTGCAGGCTCGGTCGCTCTGATGGCCGGCGGCAGAAGCGGTCTCGCTTTCTGCTTGGGCTCAGATTACGGTGGCGATAAGCAGGCCGTTATTTGGTTCCTGCGAGGCTTTTGCATATTCCTGCGCAGGGCCGCCTTCTGGCAGATTCACTCGAGCGTAGGGCCTTCGAGGTTAATCACCGATTCACATCGAACACCAGTTTGCCGCGAGTATGTCCCCCCCGGCTTAGCATCAAAGCCTCAGCCGCGTTGGAAAGCGGAACGACCTCAACCTCGGCGTGTAGCTTCTTCTCAGCAAACAATTTCGCTATCTCCGCTAACTGGCGCCCGTCCGACCGGGTTGCGAAGTTTTTGCCGACTACGCCGTACTCAAGAGCTTTCTGCACGTTGGGTGTGCTGACAGGCGAGACTAACGCCCCACCGCGATTGATCACCGTCCAGGACCGATCCTGAGTTTCTCCGCCGATCAGATCAATGACGGTATCGACATTGCTGACGATGTTCTCGAACTGTTGTGCGGTGTAATCAATGAACTGATGGGCGCCGAGTGATTGGAGGTAGTCTCGGTTTCTGGCTGAGCCCGTTGCCACTACATGAGCGCCGGCCAGCCGTGCTAACTGGACCGCGAAACTACCCACCCCTCCTGCAGCTCCGTGAATCAAAACAGTCTGGCCTGGCTTGATTTCGGCGTGTTCGTGCAGCGCCTGCCAAGCAGTAAGCGCTGCGGCAGGAATTCCACCGGCGTGAAGAAGTGATAGCCCATCGGGTTTGTGCGCAAGCCTGTCGGGCGTTGCAAGAGCCTGAGTGGCGTAACCACCGACTATTCCAATGAATCCGAACACCTCATCACCCACAGCGTATTCATGAATATTCTTTCCAACTGCTGCAATGGTGCCAGCAACCTCGACACCCGGCGTATAGGGGAAGGACATTGGGATGAACTGCTTCATGGCCCCCGAGAGAATCTTCCAGTCGATCGGATTGATTCCGCTCCCGGCAACGTCAATCAGAACCTGGTCATCGTTGGGCACCAGCTCTTCACGCTCTATCAGCTCAAGCTGCTCAACCTGACCGTACTCTGCCACTTGTATAGCTTTCATGAACTTCCCCGTCTGTAGGTATGGTTTATCTAGTCGATGTTTGGCAGCGCGCGTCAGTTACTGGCGACGTGCGTCCACGCTGAAGCGGCCTGCGCCGTAGGCCACGATCTGCAGCAAACCGCCGGCCATCGCGATGTTCTTGAAGAAGTGAATGAATTGATTTTGATCGGCCAGAGCACTGTGGAAGATCACCGCAGTGAGGACACTGAAAAGCGCCAACCCTGCTGCGACAACACGGGTTTTATAGCCGGCGATCAGAGCTACACCGCCGGCTATTTCTACAAGAATGGCAAGCGCCAGCGCTAAGGAAGGAAACGGCAGACCAACTGAACTGATGTAGCCGATCATCATGGCCGGCGCGCTTACCTTGGATACGCCTGAGAGGATGAAGATCGCGCTCAGAAAAATGCGACCCAATAGTGCAACGGCACCAGTTATTGCAGCCGAAGGATGAGAGGCTGAGCTTGAAATGGTGGTGGCGTGAGGCATGGCATACGTTCCTTGATGTAAGCATTCCGGAATGGAGCGCTGGTAGGAGTAAGTTTGGAACAGCCGCACATAGCTGAATAGCCGCTTAATTTCGTTGTTTACGTTCGATGAAATAGACAAGCGTGTTTGCTTTTCGCCTGCTGGCATTGCATGACGTCAAACGCCAACCGCTTACGCAGGATCGTGCATGTTGACCGCAGGAATCGGATAACCCAGCCCAGCCAAGTCTTCTTACTCTTGCTTCACCACCTGCTTGCCGGCGGTGGCCTCTTAAGCCAGAAACAGGAGTACGAAAATGCACGGCATCGAACAAAAAGTCATCGTGATCACCGGCGCCAGCAGTGGTATCGGCGAAGCGACAGCCCGCCTGCTTGCCAGCAAAGGCGCTCGCGTGGTCCTGGGCGCCCGCCGCACCGATCGCCTGGAAACTTTGGCCAGGGAGATTCGTTCAGCAGGCGGTGTCGCTGATGTCCTGGCGCTGGATGTCACCAACCTGGATGACATGCAGTCCTTTATCGACTTCGCTGTCGAACTGCACGGACGCGTCGACGTGCTGATCAACAATGCCGGCGTCATGCCGCTTTCGAAACTTGAAGCGCTCAAGGTAGATGAGTGGAATCGGATGATCGATGTGAACATTCGCGGCGTCCTGCATGGCATTGCCGCAACGCTGCCGCTCATGCAAGAACAGCGCGCCGGTCAGATCATCAATATTGCCTCGATTGGAGCCTACGCGGTGAGCCCGACCGCTGCGGTGTACTGCGCTACCAAATATGCCGTACGAGCCATTTCCGAAGGTTTGCGCCAGGAGGTGGGAGGTGACATCCGGGTCACCGTCATTGCCCCAGGGGTCACCGAGTCCGAACTGGCCGACAGCATTTCCGATGAGGGTGGGCGTGCCGAGATGCGCGAGTTCCGCAAGATCGCGATTCCAGCCTCGGCGATTGCCCGGGCGATCGCCTACGCCGTAGAACAGCCCGCGGATGTCGATGTCAGCGAACTGATCGTGCGTCCAACCGCAAGTCCATTCTGAATGTCCGGTCGACAGCGAGGAAATGCCATGGGTGAACCACTTGGAGATCAGGACAAATACGTTGGCATGTGGGTGACGGCTGACGGTCACATTCGCCATGAGCTCCTGCCTGGCGGTCGCTATGACGAGGCCCGCGGAGGGCAACAAAGCGCGTACCAAGGTCGATACTGGCTAGAGGGTGATCACATCGAGTATGTGGATGACACCGGATTTACTGCCGACGGGGAGTTTCGCAGCAACGTGCTGTATCACGCAGGGATGATTCTCTATCCCGAGCGTTGAAGGGCTGGCCGGAATGGAGACATTCCGGCTTTTTTTTGATTTTTTCCTTTAAGAACACGCATCCAGAGCGGGTTCTTTGCGTCCCCTATAGTTCCGCGAACAGCCTTCACTGTTGAAAGCCTAGGCTTGAACTTCACGTACACCCTGTGAGACCAATGCCTAAGATGGCTCGTTTGAGCCCGCGTACTGACTGAGGTGACGATTTCCATGGATGTCATAGACCGGACTTCAGCCCATGGTTTGGAGGCTTACATTCGGGGTGAGCGGCTTGCCGCCTCGGACGTTCTGGCCGATCGGGATATGTTGGTGCAGATCTTTAACCGGGAGCGTAAGGAAGAGAGCTTTATCGTGCCCGCCGTAGCTGAGCCCTTGCTCGTGTGGATCATCTCTGGGAATGCTGCCGTTCAGGAACGTGAGCTTGATGGCGACTGGCAATGTAGCCAGGTAACCAAAGGTGATTTCTTCTTGACTACCTCGACACAGCCTTACGAGATGCGCTGGAACGTAGTCGGTGCAGAACCATTTGAAGTCATGCATATCTACCTCGGCATCCCGCTTCTGGAAAAAGCCATCCATGAGGTCTTGGGTGGGTCTGTGAAAGCGGTTCGACTACGTGAAGTCTCGGGCGGGCGTGACGATGGGTTGTCCGTTCTACTGGAGCAAGTTCGCCTGGAGCTGACGGGGCACAGGACTAGTCCTCTTTATCTTCAGGGGCTGGCCCAGTGCATCGCCATTCACCTTGCCCGCAGCTACCTGGACAGCTCAGCGGACGATATCTTGCGCCGCAATGCATTGCCCGCTTACAAGCTGCGCCGTGTGCTGTCGGCGATGGAGGCGAATCTGGCTGAGGAATTCTATCTCGGGCACTTGGCCGAAATAGCTGGGATGAGCGAGTACCACTTCAGCCGGCTGTTCAAAAAAGCCGCTGGTTATTCCCCGTCGCAGTTCTTTATCAGACTGCGGATGGCAAGAGCCCGGCAGCTCCTGGTCGAAACGGATCGGAGCGTGATCGATATAGGCTTGGAGATCGGATACAGCAGCCCAAGCCATTTTTCGCAGGTGTTCAAACGTGAGGTTGGCGTCACGCCCACTCAATACCGTAAATAGTGAGTGGGCCACGCCAGTCAGAGGTTCTGGGAACGGAATTGCTGGCGAAAGTCCAAGATTTCCCCCGCCACCATGAATTGACCGCCTCCCCTGTAGTGCAGCGTTCTAGGCTGTTCCACCGAGCGATCTACATGCGCTTTGACCACGTGCCAGATGAACAGACCGTACTCGTCGATCAGCGTCGAGTCATACAGCTGGCATTCGAAGCTGGCATAACACTCGGCTATCAGCGGCGCTTCAACCCGCGTCGCAGCTGTCGGGGTAAGACCGAATTGGCCAAACTTGTCCACAGCACTGCCCGTATTGTTGCCCACCGCGACTACTTGGTCCGCCAGCTCTAGGGTGGGTACGTTGATCACGCATTGCTGGCTGTTGCGGATGAGTTCGTAGCTATGGTTCCCCGACCAGATGTAGCAGCCAACAAGGGCTGGATCGAATTGCATCATCATGTGCCAGCCCATGGTCATGATGTTTCTTTCGCCGTTCCAGGCTGAGGTCACGAGCACTATGGGCCCGGTTTCCAGATGCTGGCGAACGTTGATGAGAGGGAAGTCGGATTTTCGAAGTGCGGTCATGACGGCTCCGTTGAATAGGTCTGGTAGCAAGAAAACGCGTTGTGCTGCCAATGCAGCACAACGCGGACAAGGCGAAGGATTAACCTACCGGGACGCTCATGCCGCCATCGGCCATGACCACCGAACCGACAATGAAACTGGCGCGCTCGGAAGCCAGGAAAGAGACAATCTCGGCGATCTCTTCCGGTGCTGCAGCTCGACCGATCGGCGCGGACTTGCCATGCTCTTGCAGGAACCCACGACCGTCTTCCATAAAGTGGTTCAACAGGTTGGTAACCACATCTCCCACGCCAATGGCATTGACCCGAATGCCATGCTCAATCGCTTCCAGCGCCTGGGTACGAGTCAACTGTGCTAAGGCGCCTTTGGACGCGGTGTAGGCCGCGATACCTGGAAATGCGAAGTAGGACGCGTAGGAGGCGATGTTCACGATCGCGCCGCTCTTGTTCTTCATCATCTCCTTCATCGCCTCTCGGGAATGAAGAAACGCCCCCGTCACGTTGGTTTGCATCTGCCATTCCCAATCTTCACGGGTCATTTCGACGAGGGGCTTGTATAGGATGCGACCGGCGTTATTGACCAGGACGTCCAGCTTGCCAAACTTCTCTACCGCCAACGCCACCGCTTGCTCGGCAGAACCGTCAACGGTGATATCGGCGACGAAAGGAACCAGGCCGGGACGTTCAAGTGCGTTGACTTTCGGGTCGATATCCTCGGCAATGACTTTCGCTCCACGGCTGTGAAGGAGCTCGGCGATGGCCTTCCCGATGCCGCTAGCCGCGCCGGTTACCAGCACCACTTTGCCTGCCACTTCGTTTGGGGTTGGGATGAAGTCAGTCATTTTGATGTCTCCAAGTCAGGAATTGGTTGTCGCTTTCGACGGTGCCAATTTCTCTCTTTTTGACATTCGACTCCTTGGCGACCTTGCTTTGCCTGTCGGAGTTTTGCTTCTTTCGTGCACTCGGCAGCGCCGCTAGCCCGGCATCACCACGGCGGAGTCCAAGGCGTAAGCCGCCTGGACAGGATCGAAGTACTCACGAATATGTGTCAGCTTACCCTCACGAACGCTAACGAACAGGACATAATCTTGTGAGTAGGTTTTACCCGTCTCAGTGATGATCCCCTGTGCCTTGACTTGCGCGACGGCAGATAGTGGATCAGCGAATTGCTGAATACGTAGATTGTGGAATCGAAACGACTCCACCGCTCCGACAAACCATCCGACGTGATTGAGCACTTGCTCGCGGCCGACCAGCTTCTCCGGGTGACCGAGACTCGGGGCGAAGGGCAGCTCCCAGACGATGTCTGGAGCGATTAGGGATTTCCACTTTTCATGGTCATCAACAAACATTTCGAAATGGTGTTGAAGAAGCTCGGCTGCTGAACACATAGGTTCACCTTTGTAGTACCGGAGTCTTGCGATTATTGAGGCCCAGGCACCGAAGCGCGCGTGTCTGGTCTATGAGCAACAGCCTAACAGGGGCCTGGCTGGCTAAAAACCAGAAGAATATCGAACGGTTTATACGACTTATTCGACAAGTCTAGAGAGCTTCGGCTTGCTGGCCAAAGCGTTTGATGAGCCATAGCCCAGCCGGCCCAGGCGGCGAATCAGTCCGGTAGATAGCGTCAAACGCGTAAGAGCCGCCTTTGCAATCAGGAAGATCGAGATGGATAAGATGTCCCGCATTGAGGTCCGCTTGGACCATAGGTAAGGGCATGTTGCCCCAGCCAATGCCTTCCTTGAGTAGCATGTGTTTTGCGCCTAAGTCTGCGAGCCGCCAG
The DNA here is from genome assembly GCF_029537255.1 of Pseudomonas sp. NyZ480. NCBI lineage: Bacteria > Pseudomonadati > Pseudomonadota > Gammaproteobacteria > Pseudomonadales > Pseudomonadaceae > Pseudomonas > Pseudomonas sp. NyZ480. Next base: position 2,081,927 of record NZ_CP120626.1, read on the forward strand.
GTGCGGGGGCTCACTACGGCAAAATCTCTGTCCCCGGTAAGCGTTGAGCGATCTGACAACACCAATTGGACGTGATTTCTTGCCGCACCAGGCTCGTTGCGGCCGGCGAGGGCAAGTGGGTGCGCCTGGGCTGCAACGGGTACTAATTCAACACTGCCTACGCCGACACGCTCAAGGCCATCCCACCCCGTGTCCAGGGGGCCACTGATCCCAATGCCGGCTTTTTTCTCAAGTACTAGTTGCGTGACCGCACCGAGCGCTTCCATATGTAGATGCAAGGCCACAGTTGGAAACACCTGTCTAAAAGTCCTAAGCGCATCGACCACCCGCTCCGCTGGCAGCATTACATCCAGAGCAAGATGCACCTCTGCTTCGAGACCGTGCAACAGTCCAGACACCTTCGATCGTAGCCCATTGACTCCGTTGATGATCGTTCGTGCTTCGGCCAACACTGTGCGTCCAGCCTCTGTCAGCTGTGGTTTACGTGTCGTCTTGCGGTCAAAAAGTGATACGCCGAGCTGCATCTCGAGATTGGAAATGGAATAGCTCACCACTGACGTTGCACGATGCAGTTTCCTTGCAGCACCGGCGAAGCTTCCCACCTCTACGACCGTCAGGAGAACTTTCAGCTGGTCTAGAGTTGGTGTGCCAGGATCTGAGATCATTTTTACCAGCTCGGGAATATTGGACTAAGGCATGCTATTTGGGGCGCATCACTATGTCGACAGGTGAGTCGATCCCTCGGCCGATTATGGCTGGAATTTGCCGAGGCTGCTCGGCTGTGGGCGCTCGAGCATGAAGGGCCTGGCGGGGTTTCAATCTGACAGGGGAGAAGGGGCGGCAGAACGCCGGAGATGTGCAGCAGTGTTCTGCGTGAAATTTGCGTGACGCTTGGAAACGCTTGCAGACACCCATGAGCAGTCGATTGCAGCGAGAGCCGAGGTTAATCCAACGTTTACAGGGTTTATGGCCTGCTACACGCATGGGTGCAAGGGGTCGAGTGTTCGAATCACTCCGTCCCGACCAAAAATCCCTAAAAAATCCAGTCACTTAACGGTGACTGGATTTTTTTATGCCCCCACGTTTTCAACCAGCATCAAAACGCAGCGCCTAACACCACGAAAAGCCTCAAGCAGTGCGCCCGCCGAGCGTCTGCGCGACCCAATCGGCGATGTAGTGCCCGGCATTGATGCTGTTGTCGAAACTTGAGTGCTGCACGCCACCTTCGCGCGCGGTGAAGATCTTCAGTTCGCGTTTCGGGCTATTGACCAGTTGCTCGTAGGTGCGGTGCGCCCATTTGAGCGGGATCTGCGAGTCCTGCTCGCCGTGGGTGACCAGAAACGGAACGCGGATGCGATCGAGCACGCCATCCAGGTGCACGTTCTCGGCGATGCGCATGAAATCGTCCATGTCCTTGGCACCCCAGACCCAACGCACATGCGCCCAGTAATGCGGCACCGGGAAGTCACCCTCTTTCTCCAGTCGGCGCTTCTGCACGTCGCGCCAGTCATGGTTGGCACCCCATACCACCCCGCAGGCGAAGCGCGGCTCGAAGGCCACCGCGCGGGGGCAGTAGTAGCCGCCCAAGGACACACCTTCCATACCGATGCGCTTGGCGTCGACATCGTCGCGGGTTTCCAGCCAGTCCATGACTCGGCTGGCCCAGTGCTCACTGTCGTAGCGTGCAGTCAGGCCGTGCAGACGCAGCGCTTCGCCGGTGCCGGGCTGGTCGATGATCAACGACGACACGCCGCGCTTGGCCAGCCAGGTGGGTAGGCCGACGCGGTATTTCATCTCCTTGGTCGAGTCCAGGCCATTGACCTGCACCAGCAGTGGTGCCGGGCCACTGACGCCTTCTGCGCGAACCAGCAAACCACTCAGGTGCTTGCCTTCGTAGGGGATCTGGACCCGTTCGCAGTTTTCCCGGGACAGGTCGATGCCGCGGGCGAAGGTCTCCAGAAAGCGCTGGTACAGCGCCGCGCGCCCTGGAGCGGCGTGGGCCTGCAGGCGTTCGCAGGTAAGGTAGTAGGTCGCGGCGCGGTTGTACTTCTCGCCAGCGGACAGGCGCCGGCCGGCGGCTTCGTCTTCCTCGGCCAGGGCGCAGAGTTTGTCGGCCATGCTCGACCAGGTTTCCCGGAAGGCCTGGGTACCGGCGGCGTCGGGTTGCTTGGCGGCTTCTTGCAGCGGGGCGCACATCACCTCGATTTCGCCCATGCGGGCGCCCATCTCGATGGCCAGGTCCACCGAAAGGTTCCAGACGTAATTGGTGGGGAAGTAACGGAACATTGTTGTTGTCCTTCTGCGGTCGTTGAGTCCGGCGCCCCTATTGCGGCAGGCACGCAGGGCGCGGTTCGACAGCACGTTACGCAGACAAGACAGGCCGAGGCCAATCGTGATCGGGGATGCAAGGTATCGCCAAACGCGATGCCCCGGCTGCGTTGCGCTAGCCGGGGCGATGGTTACGGATCAGGCGGTGGCGCGCAGGGCTTGTGGCTGTCGCTCGGCGCTCTGGATGAAGTCACAGATCCGCTCTCGCAGCCAGCGGTGCATGGGGTCGCCGTCCATGCTGCGGTGCCACAGCATGAACTCTCGCATCACCGGGATCCTCACCGGTGGCGGCAGGATGCGTAGGGGCAGGTAACCGGCGTACAGCTCGGCCAGGCGGCGGTGCATCGTAGCGATCCGCGAGGTGCCCACCAGCAGTTGGGGCAGGGTGTTGAAGTCGTTGGTGATCACTTCCAGGCGGCGGTTGAAGCCGTACTGGTTCATGAACCAGTCCTCGATGCTCAGGTGCCGGTTGCGGCCGAAGCCTACCGAGATGTGGCCCATTTGCATGTACTGCTCCAGCGTCAGTTGCTCGCCAACCTCCGGGTTATCGCGCCAGACGACGCAGACGTGGTCCTCCTCGAACAGCAGTTGGGCTGGATGGCCGTCGATGAGGTAGCGCTCGGGCACGATCATCATGTCCACCTCACCGCGCATCAGTAGCTCGGCGCTGTTGTCGCCGGGGCTGATCATTTCGAAGGTGATGTGCGGCGCCACCCGGTGAAGCTTCTGGATGACCTGGGCGAACAGCACGCTGATCAGGTAGTCCGAGCTCACCAGGCGAAAGTGACGCTTGCTGCTCGCCGGTTCGAACACGGGCTTGGCGGTGATCGAGGATCGAATGGTAAGCAGCACCTCGCGCACCGGCTTGGCCAGTTCCAGGGCGTAGGGCGTGGGCTGCATCTTGCGGCCGACCTGCACCAACAGTTCGTCCTCGAAAAAGGTTCGCAAGCGCCCCAGCACGCCGCTGGTGGCCGACTGGGTCATGTGCAGGCGTTCGGCGGCGCGGGTGATGTTCTGCTCTTCGAGCAGGACGTCCAAGGCAACCAGCAGGTTCAGATCCAGGTGGTGAAAGCGCATGGTGATAGCTCTCGGCTCTTGTAGTTATTTTCGCGATACCTTCTCGCTGCATTGCCGATACGTCAAGCGCCAGCCGCCTTTGACCGAGCCAACGCCAGGCGCCATGGGCCTGCGCGCAGGTATCGCGATTGCTGATGCCTCGCATCCTGACTCGCGATTGGTCATGCCACCCCAGCGCCGCGCAACCTGCGCTCCAGTCGAGCGGCCGATGCGCCGTCCACGACCCACTGACGGCAGCTCTGCCTCGCCTAATAACAATTTCAATGGAGTGGTAGCCATGAACATTCTTGGTCTCGACGCGCTGGTGTTCGGCGTCGACGATATCCAGGCCTGTGCCGCTTGCCTGCGTGACTATGGCCTTGACACCGTCCACCTGGACGCCGACGGCGGCCGTTTTGAAGCGCTGGACGGGACCGCGATCGTCATCCGTCGCGGCGATGACGAAAGCTTGCCGCCGGCCTTGGGGCCGACCCCATCGCTGCGCGAGACGGTCTATGGCGTGGCCGAGCCGGCCGACCTCGAAGCGATCGCCGACGAACTGGGCCGCGACCGGGAAGTGCGCCGCGACGCCAGCGGCGCGCTGCATACCTTCGATGACCTGGGGTTCGCCATCGCTTTCCAGGTGACCTGCCGGCGTACCTTCGAGGCGCCAGCGGACCTGACCAACGCCCCGGGCAGCACCCCGCAGCGTCCGCTCAACCAGCTCGGCATCACCCCGGACATGCCTGCGCTGCCGCGCACGCTGTCCCACGTGGTGTACTTCGTCCCAGATGCGGCCAAGGGCGAAGCGTTTTACCGCGACCGCCTGGGCTTCGTCACCACCGATAGCTTCACCGGCGTCGGCCCGTTCATGCGTAGCGCGGGCATGGATGATCACCATTGCCTGTTCATGATCCAGACACCGCCGCACATGCAAGGCTGCGAGCACTTTACCTTCCACATGGGCAGCGGCACCGAAGTGTTGCTGGCCGGCACGCGCTTCCAGCAGAACGGTTGGACCAGTTTCTGGGGCCCAGGCCGGCACCTGCTCGGCTCCAACTGGTTCTGGTATTTCAACAGCCCGTTGGGGTGCCACATCGAATACGACGCCGATATGGACAAGCATGACGACGCCTGGGCGGCGCGCCAGGCGCCGATGTCCGCGGACAACTCGCAGTTGTTCCTGTTCACCTCGCGGGAGAAATGGGCCCCCGGCGGCCCACCCCCGAAAAAGGCCTGAGCCATGGGCCGTATGGCGCTGTGTCGGCTCGAAGAGCTGGTTGAAGGCCAGGCCCGCGGTTTCGACCCCAAGGGCAAGGGCGAAGACACGCTGTTCGCCCTTCGCTACCGGGGGCAGGTCCGGGTGTATCGCAACCTGTGTCCGCACCTGCGGGGACCTCTGGAGTACCGCAAGGACCGTTTCCTCAGTGCCGATGGCCAGTGGGTGGTGTGTTACGCGCACGGTGCGCGCTTCAGGCCCGACGACGGTACCTGTGTCCACGGCCCTTGCCGCGGCGAGGCCTTGCACGTGCTGCAACACCACGAGGCGGGCGGATGGCTGCTAGTGCCGCTGGAGCAGTTGGGCCACTGATCTATCGCGCTGCGCGATAGGTCGCATCCCAGGACTCGATTGGTCAAAGCCTGGCGCTGCCGTGAAGCTGTGCCCAGGCACAGGAAACGACCGCCACCCATGACGGGGCGGACAACAAGAACAAGACGTGAGACATGCCATGAATACTGTGAACAAAGTGCTGGTCGTCGGCGGCGGGATCGGCGGGTTGTGCGCCGCCATTGCCCTGCGTCGCAAGGGCATTGCGGTCGACCTGGTCGAGCTCAAGACCGAGTGGACCGTCTATGGCGTCGGCATCATTCAGCAAAGTAATGTCGTGCGTGAGATGCATCGCCTGGGCCTGCTCGAGGCCTATCTCGATGCCGCCTACGCGTTCGAAGACGTGGCCATCTATACCGCCCAGGGCCAACAGCTGGCGCGCATTCCCGGGCAGCGACTGGCCGGCCCCCAGTACCCGGCCAATGTCGGCATCTCCCGCCGCGCTCTGCACAAGGTCTTGAGCGAAACCGCCATCGAACTCGGCACCGAGGTGCGCCTGGGTACCTCGGTGGAGAGTTTCGAACAGGATCGCGGAGGGGTGGACGTGCTGTTCACCGATGGTAGCCAGGGGCGTTATGGGCTGGTTGTGGGTGCCGACGGGCTGTACTCGAAGATTCGCGGGCTGTTGTTCGGTGACCAGTACCAACCACGTTTTACCGGGCAGTCGGTGTGGCGTTACAACTTCCCGCGGGCTGCCGGTATCGACCACCTGGCCAACTACCAGGGGCCGTCAGGCAATGCCGGCCTGGTGCCCCTGGCCGATGACCTGATGTACCTGTTCACCACCTCCCATGAGCCGGGCAACCCCTGGATGGAGCCGGCCACCCTGGCCGATGGCCTGCGCCAGCGCCTGGTCGGATTCGGCGGGCTGATCGGTGAACTGCGCGAGCAAATCGGCGACAGTCGCGAGGTCGTGTACAAGCCGCTGGAAGCCGTGTTCGTCGACCAGCCCTGGTATCGCGGTCGCGTGTTGCTGATCGGCGACGCCGCCCATGCCACCACGCCGCATCTGGGGCAGGGTGCGGGAATGGCCATCGAGGATGCCGTGGTGCTGGCTGAGGAGCTCACCGCAGGCAGCAGTCTCGACGCCCAGTTGCAGCGCTTCATGGGCCGACGTTTCGAGCGCTGCAAGTTCATCAGCGAGAAGTCCCTGCTGGCCGGCGAGAAAGAGATCCAGGGTGACGCCTCCTTCGACCGCATCGGCCTGGTCAAGCACATGCTGGATGTCACCGCACGACCGATCTGACGCCTTGCAATCGGTGCGCCCCCGTGCTGGCGCACCGGATTCTCCGCCAACACCGACCGACAAGAACAATAAAGAGGAAACCCCGATGTTGACTCGCAAAGGTGCGACCCCACGGCCCCTGCCGGCGCTGAAACCCATCGGCCTGGCGCTTCTGGCGCTGGCCACCAGCCAGGCCCAGGCCTTCGAGTTCGAGACCGGTAACCCCGATCTGCGGGTGCGCTGGGACAACACGCTCAAATACAGCGCCGCCTGGCGCACCCAGGATGCCAGCGGCAAACTCACCGAGGGCCAGACTGCGCTGAACCTGGATGACGGCGACCGCAACTTCGACAAAGGCCTGATCTCCAACCGCCTCGATCTGCTGTCGGAGCTGGACATCACCTACGACAACGTCGGTGCACGGGTCAGCGGCGCGGCCTGGTACGACGATGTCTACAACCAAGGCACCGACAACAACGACCCCAACCGCGCCAACAGCTATTCGGTCGACTACGACGCCTTCACCGACGACACCCGCACGTTGCATGGACGCAAGGGCGAGTTGCTTGACGCCTTCATCTTCGGCAAGACCGAGATCGGCGACATGCCGGTATCCGGGCGCCTTGGCCAATACGCCATGCAATGGGGCGAGAGCCTGTTCTATGGGATGAACGGCATTGCCGGTGGCATGGCGCCGGTGGACGTAGTCAAGGGACTGTCGGTGCCCAACACCCAGTTCAAGGAGCTGATTCGACCCGTGCAGCAGATCTCCGGCCAGTTGCAACTGACACCGGATGTATCCGTTGGGGCTTACTACCAGTTCGAGTGGGAAGCCAACCGTCTGCCTGCGGCTGGCAGCTACTTCTCCACCGACGACTTCTTCGGTGATGGCGGTGAACGCATGTTCGTCGGGGCGCCGGTGTTTCCCGGCGGCCAGCCGCTGGCATTCTTCCGTGGCAACGACAAGGAAGCCAAGGATTCGGGGCAGGGCGGGGTGCAGCTGCGCTGGCGGACCGAGACCGTCGATTGGGGCGTCTACGCCATTCGCTTCCATGACAAGTCGCCGCAACTGAACGTGCGTCCGAACTTCGCCAACCTCGACCCGGTCAGCGGCAAGGCGGGCGAGTTCTACTGGGTGTATCCAGAAGGCATCGAGGCGCTTGGCGCCAGCTTCTCCACCACGCTGGGCAACTTCAACCTCGCAGGTGAGTTGTCTACGCGCTGGAACCAGCCGTTGGCTTCCACCAACCAGCATGCATTGGCGGCGGGGGAGGTCATCGACAACGACGACAACCCGGTCTACGCCACCGGTCGCACTCTGCACGCCAACTTCTCGTGGCTGGCCAGCCTGGAGCCGAACTTCATCGCTGCCGAGTCCAGTTTCCTTGGCGAAATCGCCTGGAACCGGGTGATGAGCGTGAGCAAGAACGCCGATGCCGTCGACCCCAATGCCGACCGCGATGCCACCAGCCTGCGCCTGGTATTCGAGCCGATGTACCGGCAGATCTTCCCCGGCCTCGACCTCTCGGTGCCGATCGGAGCGAGCTACACCAACGGTGCATCCATGGCGCTGGGCACCGGTTTTGGCGCTGACCACGGCGGCGACCTGAACATCGGCCTGAAGGGCAACTACCTCAATACCTGGAACCTGGGTCTGACCTACACGCACTACTACGGCCCGGAAAACACCTTCCTCGATGCCGACAACCATTACACCTTCGAACAGTCGCTCAAAGACCGCGACTTCATCGCCTTCACCGTCAGCCGCACCTTCTGACCGAGGACTTCACGATGAAACACAACAAGAAAGTCGTTTCCCTGTTCACTGCCCTGAGTGTCTCGCTGCTGTTCGCCCATGGCGCTTGTGCCGCGGTATCCGCCGAGCAGGCCGCCACGCTCAAGACCACCTTGACGCCGCTGGGCGGCGAGCGCGCCGGTAACGCCGACGGCAGCATCCCGGCCTGGACCGGCGGTTATACCCAGGCCGACCCCGGCTACAAGGAAGGCGGCAAGCGCGGCGATCCATTCGCCCGTGAAAAACCGCTATTGACCATCACTGCACAGAACATGGCGCAATATGCCGACAAGCTGACCCCAGGCATCCAGGCGATGCTCAAGAAGTACCCGGACAGCTACCGGCTGGACGTCTACCCGACCCACCGTAGCGCTGCCGCACCACAATCGGTGTACGACGCCACCTTCGCCAATGCCACCAGCGGCACGCTTGTGGACGGCCCTGCCGGACCGATGCCGACAGGGGCGGCCGGAGGTATTCCGTTCCCGATCCCCGCCGACGGTGTGCAAGCCATGTGGAATCACCTGCTGCGTTGGCGTGGTGCGTCGTGGCATGCCAGCTTCAAGCAGTACCTGACCACCGCCGACGGCAAGCATGTGCTGACCAACGACTCGCGCGCCGACCTGCAGATGCCCTGGTACCTGCCGGGCGGCAGTGGCGACAAGGGCGTGTTCTGGTCGATCCGCATGACCAACGATGGCCCACCCCTGCGCGCCGGTGAGGCCATCACCGGCTTGGAGAACCTTAACGCCGACAAAGCGGCTGTCTGGACCTACCTGCCGGGCCAGCGCCGCGTGCGTCGCCTGCCCAACGCCTGCTGCGACACGCCAACCCCGGCCACCGCCGGTGTGATGAGTTTCGATGAGCTGTACGTGTTCAACGGGCGCCTCGACCGCTTCGACTGGAAGCTGGTGGGCAAGAAGGAAATGTACATCCCCTACAACGCCAATAAGGTCTTTACCGCTGCCAGCGCCGAAGCGCTGCTCGACCCGCATCACCTGGCCCCAGATGCCATCCGCTGGGAACTGCACCGCGTGTGGGAAGTGCAGGCGACCCTCAAGAACGGCCAGCGTCACGTGATGCCGCGCAGTACCTACTACCTCGACGAAGACACCTGGGCCGCGGTACTGGGCGAGCGCTATGACGCCCGAAACCAGTTGGCCAAGGTGGTCTGGACGTCACCCGTGGTGCTACCCGACCTGCCTGGCGTGGTGACGCTCACCAATGGCTTCTACGACCTGCTCTCCGGTGCCTGGTTCGCAGGTGACCTGTTCGCCGGCAAGAGCGAGCAGTACCGCATCGTGCCGCCCTACAAGGACTCGGTGTTCACCGCCGACGCCATGGCCGGTGAGGGCGTTCGCTGAACAGGCTCTGCGCCTGGGCTGTACCCACTACAAGAACAAAAGGTTGCGTGCGATGAACAAGATGCTCTACAGCTGGCTGCTGGCCGCCTGTTGCTGGCTGCCTCCGGCGTTCGCCGGAAGTGGCGTGGATGTACTCTCGCAGCCCGCGGTGCATGGGCCACAAGCCCTGCGTGCGGTGCTGCAGGACGTGGCGCGGGTTGGTATGCGCCTGGTGGCGGTGGGCGAGCGTGGTGTGGTGTTGCTCAGCGATGACAACGGCGCCACCTGGCGTCAGGCCATGAGCGTACCGGTGAGTGTCAGCCTCACCGCCGTGCAGTTCATCGATGAACGTCACGGTTGGGTGGTCGGTCACGCTGGGGTGGTGTTGCACAGCGCCGACGGCGGTGAGCACTGGACCTTGCAGCTTGACGGCAAGCGCGCCGCGACGCTGGAGTTGCAAGCGGCCCAAGCATCCGCGGACGAGCAGCGCGTGGCCGCCGCGCAACGGCTGCTCGCCGATGGCGCCGACAAGCCGCTGCTGGCGCTGAGCTTCGCCGATGCACGCCACGGCCTTGCTGTGGGAGCCTACGGGTTGGCCATGAGCACTGTCGATGGTGGGCGGACCTGGCAGTCCGCCATGGGGCGTTTGCCGAATCGACGTGGCTTGCACCTGTATGCCCTGGCGCGCCAGGGCAGCGACCTGTACATCGCCGGTGAGCAGGGCCTGCTGTTGCGTTCGCGCGACAGCGGTTCCCACTTCGAACCGCTGCAAGGCCCTTACGATGGCAGCTACTTCGCGGCCGCCATTCTGCCAAGCGGGCGACTGCTGGTCGGAGGATTGCGCGGCTCGTTGTTCGCCTCCGATGACGGCGCAGACAGTTTCGTGGCGCTGGCCAACCCGATTCCCGCCTCGCTCAACAGCATACGCGTCGTCGGTGACCAGCTCTTGCTCGCCAACCAGGCTGGCATGCTCCTGCGCAGCGGCATCGACACCTTCGCCGCGCAGCCTGTGCCGGTCTCCGACGGCTTGCCGCTGACCGCCGCCACCCTCGCGGCAGACGGTGCCATCGTCGCCGTCGGAATGGCGGGTACCCGCCGTCTGGCGGCTTCCAACGTTTCCACCACGGCGGACTGAACCATGCACGCGATGAATTCACCTGCGCCGTCCAGCGGCCGTCTCGATGACTTCGACAGCACGTCCGGCTCGCTGCTAGAGCGCGCGCTGTTCAACCATCGCGCCTGGGTGCTGCTGTTGTGCCTGGCGGCAACCCTGCTGCTCGGCTGGCAGGCCTCGCGCCTGACCCTCAACGCCAGTTTCGAGAAAATGATCCCGCAGGATCACCCATTCATTCACAACTACCTGGAGCACCGCCAGGAACTGGCCGGGCTGGGCAACGCCGTTCGCATCGCCGTGGCCAACCCGCACGGCAGCATCTACGACAAGCATTACCTGGACAACCTGCAGCAGCTCAACGACGCGGTATACCTGCTGCCGGGCGTCGACCGCGCCGCGATGAAATCCCTGTGGACCCCTTCCACCCGCTGGACCGGAGTGACTGAGGAAGGTCTGGAGGGCGGTCCGGTGATTCCCGATGGCTACGATGGCGCCGCCGCGAGCCTGGAGGCGCTCAAGCGCAACGTCGAGCGCTCCAACGAGATCGGCCAGTTGGTGGCCTTCGACCAGCGATCGAGCATCATCTACGTGCCGCTTCTGGAGAAGACCCCAGACGGTCAGTCGCTGGACTACACAGCGTTCGCCCACGAGCTTGAGACCCTCCGCGAGCGCTTCCAGGCACAGGGCGTGCAGATCCACATCACCGGGTTTGCCAAAGTGGTGGGCGACCTGATCGACGGCCTGCGGCAGATCCTGCTGTTCTTCGCCGTGGCAATCGCCATTACCGCCGTGGTGCTCTACGGGTATACCCGCTGTGTGCGTAGCACGGCACTGGTGGTGGTGTGCTCGTTGGTGGCAGTGATCTGGCAGCTCGGCCTGCTGCCGCTGCTGGGCTACGCGCTCGACCCTTACTCGGTGCTGGTACCGTTCCTGGTGTTCGCCATCGGCATGAGCCACGGCGCGCAGAAGATGAACGGCATCATGCAGGACATCGGACGCGGCATGCATCGCCTGGTGGCGGCGCGCTTTACCTTCCGCCGCCTGTTCCTGGCTGGGTTGACCGCGCTGTTGTGCGATGCGGTGGGTTTCGCTGTGCTGATGATCATCCAGATCCAGGTGATCCAGGACCTTGCGGTGATCGCCAGCCTGGGCGTGGCGGTGCTGATCTTCACCAACCTGATTCTGCTGCCGGTATTGCTCTCGTACGTGGGAGTCAGTGCCCGAGCCGCGCGGCGTAGCCTGCGCGCCGAAGAAGCGCAGGCGAGTGGGGCGCGCAAGCAGGCGTTGTGGCGTTTTCTTGACCTGTTCACCCAGCGTCGCTGGGCTGGTGCCTGCATCGCCGTGGCGGCGTTGATGGCCGCTGGTGGGTATGCCGTCAGCCTGCACCTGAAGGTTGGCGACCTCGACGCGGGGGCGCCTGAGTTGCGCGCCGATTCGCGCTACAACCGCGACAATGCCTTCGTCACCCAGCATTACGGCGCCAGCAGCGATGTGTTCGCCGTGATGGTGCGCACCGCTCCCGGCGGTTGTTCGGCCTATGACACTCTCAAGCGGGTGGATGACCTGGACTGGCAACTGCGAGGCCTGCAGGGGGTGGATTCGACCAACTCGCTGGCACTGCTCAATCGCCGGGTGCTGGTCGGCCTTTCCGAGGGCAGTCCGAAGTGGTACGACCTGGTCAACAACCAGGCGACCCTGAACATGGTCACCGCCAATGCCCCGCGCGGGTTATACAACGACGACTGCAGCCTGCTGACGCTCTACGCCTACCTCACCGACCACAAGGCCGACACCTTGGCGCAGGTGGTGGACAGCGTCCAGGGCTTCGCCCAGGCCAACGACAGCGAGCAGGCGAGCTTCCTGATGGCTGCTGGCAGTGCGGGTATCGAGGCTGCCACCAACCAGGTGGTGAAACAGGCCAATCGCGACATGCTGTGGTGGGTGTACGGCGCTGTGATCCTGCTCTGCCTGGCGACCTTCCGCTCGTGGCGAGCGGTACTCTGCGCGGTATTGCCACTGGTGCTGACCTCGATCCTCTGCGAAGCGCTGATGGTCGCGCTCGGTATAGGCGTGAAGGTCGCGACCCTGCCGGTGATCGCGCTGGGTGTCGGCATCGGCGTGGACTACGCGCTGTACGTGATGAGCATCGTGCTGGGCCAGCTGCGTGAAGGGGCGAGCCTGTCCCAGGCCTATTACCGCGCACTGCTGTTCACTGGAAAGGTGGTGATGCTTACCGGATTCACCCTGGCCATCGGCGTCGGTACCTGGATCTTCTCGCCGATCAAGTTCCAGGCTGACATGGGCGTGCTGCTGGCCTTCATGTTCGTCTGGAACATGGTCGGCGCGCTGATCCTTTTGCCCGCACTGGCTTACTTCCTCTTGCCCCACCGCCAGGTCAGTGCCGAACAGCACCCCAAAGCATCGGCCCATGAATCCCAGCCCACGCAGCGCGAGGAAGGGGCAGGGGCGCTGGAACCCAGCGCAGGCTTTCGTCCACTGGAGGAGATGAGCCATGGCCGCTGAACGTATCGCCGGACGCATCCAGGGCGCGCTGCTGCTGTTCGGCAGTTGCCTGCCGGTGCTGGGTGCTGTGCTCATAGCGCCGGTCCTGCCGCGCATGCATGAGCATTTTGCCCAGACTCCGGGAGTCGCCGTGCTGGTGCCCGTGGCGTTGACGCTGCCGGCGCTGGTGATTGCCTTGCTGGCGCCGCTGGCCGGGGTGCTCGCCGACCGTGTCGGGCGTCGACCACTGTTGCTGGCGAGCATGCTGCTGTACAGCCTGTGCGGACTGTTGCCGCTATGGCTGGATTCATTGGCCCTGATCGTCGTCAGCCGCGCCGGTATCGGCGTGGCCGAAGCGGGGATCATGACCTGCTGCACGACGTTGATGGGTGATTACTTCGACGGCCAGCGCCGAGCCCGGCTGTTCGCCCTGCAGATGGTGGTGACGTCGTTGTCGGCGGCGTTGTTCATGGGCATGGGCGGTGCGTTGGGCGAAAGCGACTGGCGTTCCCCCTTCGCGCTTTACGCCGTGGGTGTACTGTGCCTGCCGCTGATGGCCGTCGCGCTGTGGGAGCCCGGCACCTGTCGCAGCGCATGCGAGCAGAAGGCGCAATCGCGTTTCCCCTGGGCAGCCTTGGCGCCTTTGTACCTGCTCACCGGGCTGGCTGGCGTCAGCCTGTTCATCGTCCCGGTACAGGCCGGTTACGTGCTGCAACTGCTGCATGTCGATGCGCCGCAACACGTCGGCTTGACCATGGGTGCCAACCAACTGGGCGTGTTGGCCGGCGCACTGGCTTTCCGGCTGCTGGCGCGCCTGGCTCCTTGCCGCCTGCTGGCATTGGGTTTTGCCACCGCCGGGGTCGGTGGTGGCCTGATGGCGTTGGCCAGCAGTCATGCACCGGTGGTCGTGGCGGTGCTCATCAATGGTTTGGGTGTAGGCCTGCTATTACCGACGCTGATCACCCGAGTAATGCAGCAGGTCGGCTTCGAGCAGCGTGGCCGCGCCACTGGCGGATTCACCGCGGCGATCTTCGCCGGCGAGTTCCTCAGCCCGCTGCTGGTGCTGGCGCTGACGGCGGGTGTGGTTGCGCAATTGCCCCACGCGCTGTTGCTGATCGCCATCGGGCAACTGCTATTGGCGCCAGTGTGCCTGGTGATGATGCGCCGCACACGTCCTGATGCAGTGGTAGGTGCACGATGAGCGAACTGTTTTCACTGGCGGGAAAGACTGCACTCATCACTGGCGCTACCCGCGGCATCGGCCTGGCCATTGCCCGCGAGTATGGGCGTGCCGGTGCGCGTGTCGCCATCAGCAGCGAGAGTGCCGAGGGCTGCGAGCACGCCGTGGCGCAACTGGCGCTGGAAGGCATCGAGGCCATCGCGCTGGTCGCCGATCTGCGTGACGCCGAGGCCGTACAGGGCCTGGCCAGGCGCTGCCTGGATCACTTCGGGCGTCTCGATGCGTTGGTGTGCAATGCCGGTGTCGCCCCGCACATGGGGCCATTGGCCGCGGCTAGCGATGCCGACTGGGAACTGACCTTCACCGTCAACCTGCGCAGCGCGCTGTGGCTGACCAACGCGCTGTTACCGGCCATGGCCGAGGGCGGCGGCGGCAGCGTGGTGTTCATGGCCAGTATCGCCGGTGTGCGCGGCAACAAGGGGCTGGGCCTGTATGGGCTGTCCAAGGCTGGCCTCGCACAGCTGGCGCGCAACCTGGCGGTGGAGTGGGGGCCGGCGAACATTCGCGTCAATGCCATCAGCCCTGGCGTCATCCACACCGCGTTCGCCCGCCCTCTGACCGACAACCCCCAGGTACTGGAGCGGCGCCTGGCGCTCACCCCCTTGCGGCGGGTCGGCCGCCCGGAAGAATTGGCAGCCCTTGCCTTGCTGCTGGCTGCGCCGGGGGGCGCGTTCATCACGGGACAGAATCTTATTGTCGACGGTGGCACGACCATCGGCGACGGCAATTGAAAGGAGACAACATGCAATCGCTTCCTGCATTCAAACGTGTCGTTACCGGCCACGATGCCAAGGGCCAGGCGGTCATCGCCAGTTGCGGCCCGACGCCAAATAACTTCCCGCTCATGGCGGTCCCCGGCACCCTGTTCTATGAGGTCTGGAACAGTGTCGGCAGCCCCGCACTACTGGACAACGGCGATGACCCGACCGCGCAGCCACTGCAGCTGAGCCCTGGCAGGCTGGGCAGCGTGATCCGGGTGGTGGACATTCCGCCGGACAGCGTACAGAACCGGGTCAGCGCTGAAGCGGCGGCGGCTGTGTTCGCCGAGATCGGCCAGGTTGGTGCCGGCACGGGCAAGGCCGATTCGAAACACAAGCTGATGCACCGTACACAGACCCTGGACTACGGCATCGTCACCGAGGGCGAGGTCTGGTTGGTGCTGGACGATGGCGAGGTCCACCTCAAGCGCGGTGACATCGTGGTCCAGCGTGGCACCAACCACGCCTGGAGCAACCGCACCGAGCAGATGGCACGGATGGTCTTCATCCTGCTCGATGGCCGTTATGCCGACGACCTCAAGGAGCTGTTGCCATGAAGCTTGCCACACTCGATGACGGCAGCCGCGATGGCCGCTTGCTGGTAGTGGCCCGTGACCTCGGGCAAGCGGTCGATGCCAGCGACATCGCCGCCAACTTGCAGGTTGCCCTGGAGAACTGGCCCCAGGTCGAAGCCCGATTGCAGCAGCGCTATCAGCAGCTCAACGACAACACGGCCAGGGGGCGCTTCGATCTTGACCTGACCCGACTGGCCGCCCCCCTGCCGCGTGCCAGCCAATGGTTGGACGGCTCTTGCTTTCTCAGCCATGGCGAGCTGATGCAGAAGGCCTTCAACCTGGACCCCATTGAGGGCGTAGAGCACACGCCGCTGATCTACCAGGGCGCCAGTGACGACTTCCTCGGCCCGTGCGCGGACATACCTTTGCCCAGCGAAGCCCACGGCATCGACTTCGAAGGCGAGTTTGCCGTGTTGCTCGATGACGTCCCCATGGGCTGCCTGGCTGATCAGGCGTTGCAGCATGTGCGCCTGGTGCTGCAACTCAATGACGTCAGCCTGCGAGCCCTGGCCCCGAGGGAAATGAAGACTGGTTTTGGCTTTCTGCAGGCCAAGCCTGCCAGCACCTTCGCACCGGTAGCGGTGACGCCGGACGAACTTGGCGATGCGTGGCGCGAGGGTCGCGTGCACCTGCCGCTGCAGGTGGAGTGGAATGGCCAGTGGTTTGGCCACCCTCATGGGGGCACCATGCATTTTGGCTTTCACCAGCTGATCGCCCATGCGGCGCTGACACGGCGTTTGAGTGCCGGCACGCTGATTGGCTCCGGCACCGTGTCCAATGCCGATCGCAGTGTGGGCTCGGCGTGCATCGCCGAGCGCCGCGCCATCGAAACCATTGCCACTGGGGCGCCGCGCACGGCCTTCATGCGTTTTGGCGATCGCGTGCGCATGGAAGCCCGCGGCCTCTCTGGCGAAGTGCTGTTCGGTGCCATCGACCAGCGCGTGGTGCAGGGAGGCGGGCCATGCGCGTGATGATCACCGGCGCCAATGGATTCGTCGGTCGACAACTGGTGCGGCGCTTGTTGGACAGGGGGCAGTTGCGTGGGCAGCGCATCGAGGCATTGCTGCTGCTGGACCAGGTGCTGGATGGCTTGCCCGAGGACACGCGCCTGCGTTGCCACACCGGCAACATCACTGACGCGGCCTTGTTGCGCCGGATACTGGCAGATGGTGTCGACGTGGTGTTCCATCTGGTCAGTGTGCCGGGAGGCGCGGCCGAGGCGCAGTACGAGCTGGGTTATCAGGTGAATCTGCAAGCCAGCCTGGAACTGCTCAACCAACTGCGCAATCGCTGTCGTCCTCCGGTGCTGGTGTACGCCAGCAGCGTAGCGGTATACGGCGGCGAGCTGCCGCTGCGCATGGACGAAGGCCAACCGGCGTCCCCGCAGCTTTCCTATGCGGCGCACAAGCGCATGGTCGAAATCGCCTTGCAAGACCTGTCCCGCCGTGGCGAGGTGGACGGCCGTGCCTTGCGCCTGCCCGGCATCGTCGCCAGGCCGCGTGAGCCGAACGGTTTGCGTTCGGCGTTCATGAGCGACCTTCTACATGCCTATGCGGCGGGTGACGCCTACACCTGCCCGGTCTCGCCTGATGCACGTGCCTGGTGGATGTCGGCCAATTGCTGCGTGGACAACCTGCTGCGTGCTGCCGAACTGGAAGAACCCGGCAACCAGCGCATCTGGCAGTTGCCTGTGTTGCATCTATCCATCGCCCAGGTGCTGGCCGGGCTGGCGACCAGCTTTGGCGAGGCCAACGGCGCACGCATCAGCTTCGCCCCGGACCCCCAACTGCAAGCGCAGTTCGGCAGCTATCCACCGCTGCGAACGCCCCAGGCCCGCGAGCTTGGTTTCTGCCACGACGGGTCGGTGGCCGCGCTGCTGCGCAATGCCCTCGACCTCCCGCTGCGCCGCAGTAACCGCGCCACCCATCGAAAAGGAATCCCTGCATGAGCATCAGTGCACGTCGTTTGCTGGACCTGTCTGTCACCCTGGACAACAACCCGTACACCGATCCACCGCCCCTGCTGCCGAAGATCGACTACATGGACCACCAGCAGGGCTGGCCGGAGATGGCCGCGATGTTTCCCGGACTACGCAAGGAAGACCTGCCGGGCGACGAATCCTGGGCAGCCGAACGCCTGCAGATCACCACCCATAGCGGGACGCACATGGATGCGCCCTGGCATTACGCGTCAACCACCGATGGTGGCAAGCCGGCCTTCGGCATTGACGAACTGCCGTTGGAGTGGTGCCTGCAGCCGGGTGTGAAACTGGACATGCGCCACTTGCCCGATGGTCACGTGGTCAGCGCGGCCGAGGTCGAGGCAGAGTTGGCGCGCATCGGCCATGAACTGCAGCCGCTGGATATCGTCTTGGTGAACACCCGCGCCGGTAGCCTGTTCGGCCAGCCCGGTTACCTGGAGGCTGGGGTCGGAATGGGCCGTGAGGCGACGCTCTATCTGTTGGAGCGGGGGGTGAGGGTGGTCGGTACCGATGCCTGGAGCTGGGACGCTCCGTTCAAGTACACCCGCGAACGTTTCATCGCTTCGGGCGATGCCTCGATTATCTGGGAGGGGCACAAGGCTGGGCGCGACATCGGGTATGGGCAGATGGAGAAGTTGGCCAATCTTGAAAAGCTGCCGCCGTTCGGTTTTCTGGTCAGTTGTTTCCCGTACAAGATTCGTCGGGCTTCTGCGGGCTTTGTTCGGGCTGTGGCGATCTTTACTTGATCTTGAGGGGCGTCAATCGAGCGCCGCCCGCGCGGCGCATCGCGAGCAAGGCTCCTACCTCTGTTTCGGGCCAGCCATGCCCGCACGATTTGCGCGCGACCGCCTTGCTGCACGGCGCAATGATCGCGCGCTTGCAGGCGCTGGCCTTGCTCGTGATGCGCGGCTCAGGCGCTAAGGCCCAAGAGCAGCAACGCAGCAATGCCGAGGCCGACAGCAATCGAACAGCCACCCAGCGATAACGCCGCCCGGCCTTGTCGGTACCACCCGTCGTGCCCCAGCGCACGAGCCGGTGCCAACAGACTTCGCCAGCACAGTTCGGTCTCGTGGAAAGCTTGCAGATGCGCAGGGTCGGCATCGAGCCAGCGGCGGAAGTCGATGCGCTCGCAAGCGCTCGCCTGAGGATTCTGCAGGCGCACGTACCAGTGGCCGGCTAGGCGTGCCAAGGCATCGCCACGGGGACGTGCGCATTGCAGCGCCTGGATCATGTGCCGCTCGACGCTGGACAGCGGCAGGCCAAGGCGGGTAGCGATGCAGGGGAAATCGAGCTGGTCCAGACGATTGAGCAGGAAGACTTGCTGCACGCGGCGTGGAAGCCGCTTGAGGCCATGCAGAAGGGCATCGTCAGTGGGCCCTGCGACGGCATGGGGGCTGTGTTCAACGGGCAGCAGCGAACGGCTCATGGACAGCTCCGTGCTCAAGTGGGAAGGGGGCATCTTCCGTGATGCGGATTCAGAGTAAGCGAAACGAGATTGATTCTCAAGTGCTGATTCCGCAAAGTTTTGTAATGAGCGTTCACGCTCTGAAACATTTTTGCTATCATCGCCGCCATTCAACGATCTTCATTAGCCTGAAGAGCCAAAAAAAAGACCCGGCAAAAAGCCGGGTCAAAAACCGTGATTAGCCTGATGAGGAGATAATCTGAGAGCGACCTAAGCTCCAGGTTATCCAGCGGATCTCGCGATCAGCTGAGTGCAATAATAATCGTTATCATTTGCGAGTCAAATGAATTTTCAGTTATCCGGTAAAAAAGTATTACCGGTGCGCTCCTAGTCCCGGCAACCGGGGCCTTTGCCGTGACGCGGCTATCACGTTTCTCCCTTCCTAATCCGTGCTAAAGGCCCGTCTGCACCGAGCGTTTGTGTTCGAGCAGCGCCCTGGCCATGTCCATCATGTGCATCAACGCGAACGTCAACTCCCGCTGGGTGCCTTGCTGGTGCTGGGCCGTTTCCTGTGCCGTGGCCGCTGCGCAGCGTAGCAGTGCGATGGCGTGTTCCTGCGCCTGTTCGCCGGTAACGCCTTCGTGCAAGGTCCAGATCTTGTTCTGGGCAGTGGGGCGCGTTGGGTTGGGGTTCAGGTAATAGTCGAGGGCACGGCGAGCGGCTTCGCTGTCGAGATCTGTTTCGTCTTTTTTCGAGGGTTTCATCCTGATACCTGTGAATGCCAATGGGGAAAAGGTTCAACCCGAGTTTAATACTTGGGGTATTCTCGTGCTTTCTGATAAATAATACTAAATGTTTATTGAGCGCTCGAAGGCAGTCCGTATCGTGCCAGCGATGAATATGGATAAATGGATTGCCCTCGTCCGTGAGCGGATGGAGGAGCTCGATATCTCCCAGGAGCAACTGGCCGAACGCGTTGGCGTCTCCCAAGGTAGCGTGGGTCATTGGCTATGCAAGCGGCGCCAACCCAGGGTCGACTCGATGAACCGTGTGTTCGTCGAACTGGGCATGCCTCACTATCACGTCAGCATGCAGTTGCGGGTGCTGGGGCGGGTGGGCGAAGACCCAGGTAGCTATACCTTGGATGAGGTCGATGACGACCAGGACCTGATGCAGTACATCGTGTGTTTTCGCTACCCGGTGCTGGGCTGGGAGCAGGTCGGCTCAAGCACGGCCGAATCATCCACGGTGTTCGAGCAGACCGACTATCTGGCACAGGGCAAGGCGTTCTGGCTGCCGGTCGAAAACGATGCCATGAGTACGAACACGGGCCGCAGCGTGCCTCAAGGCATGCGTGTGCTGGTTGACCCAGGGCTTGAGGCTGTGCCGGGAAAACTGGTGGTTGCACGGTTGCCTGGCAAGTCGGCGATTCTGCGGGAGCTGGCCGAGGAGGGCGGGCAACGCTATCTGAAAGCGCTCAACAACAGTTATCCGGCGCTCCTTTGCGAGGAGGGGTGTGAGTTTCTGGGCGTCGTCGTGCAGGCGCACGGGGTTTTCTAGCTGGATCGTGGCCTCATCGCCGGCTTGCCGACGATGAGGCCAGAACAGACAACACACACCGTTGCCCAAGCCCAATCACTCAGCCAGTTCGACCAGCGCCGTTCCTTCGCTGACCATATCCCCTTCCTGACAGAACAGTGCCTTCACCGTCCCGGCGTGTGGGGCGCGAATGCTGTGTTCCATCTTCATCGCCTCCAGCACCACAAGCGCAGCGCCGGCCTCCACCCGTTGCCCCAACTCGACCAGCACCCGCACGATACTGCCGTTCATGGGCGCCGTCAGGCCGCCTTGATGGCCATGGCTGGCCTCGGCTTCGGCGATCGGGTCGAACGCTTCCACGGCGTGCACTTCACCTTCCCAGCGCAGGAACAGCGTGCTGCCTTTGCGCACGGCCAGATGCCGGCGGCGCATGCCATCGTGGTCTTGGCACAACTGCTCGCCATCGAGCTGCCAGGTCGATGCGGCGCTGCGTTCGAGGGCGACGGCCTGAGCTTGCCCGCCGCTCAACAGGTGCAGGCTGCTGCGTGCCGGCAACCCCAGGCGCAGGCCGTTGTGTTCCCGCCAGGGCGAGCCTGCGTCGTCGGCGCGCTCGTGCGGTGCCTGGCCCAGCAGCCAGGCTTCGGCCGCTGCTTCCCAGAAGGTGGCCGGCAGTGCCTGGGGCGCAGGCAGCAAGACGTCTTGATGGCGCGGGATGAACCCAGTATCGAGTTCTGCCTCGGCGAACGCCGGGTGGGCGAGAATTCGGCGCAGGAAGTTGATGTTGGTCTTGAGGCCGCCGATGGCGAACTCGTTGAGCATCGCCAGCAACCGCAGGCGCGCCTGTTCGCGGTCCTGGCCCCAGGCAATCAGCTTGCCCAGCATCGGGTCGTAGAACGGCGACACCACATCGCCCTCGCTGACGCCGCTATCGACCCGGCGCCCTTCGCCCGGCGCCGACTCGCGGTACAGCGTCAGGGTGCCAGTGGCCGGTAGGAATTCATTGGCTGGGTCCTCGGCGTACAGACGTACCTCGATGGCATGGCCCATCAGAGGCACCTCGGCTTGGGTGATCGGCAACGGTTCGCCGCAGGCCACGCGGATCTGCCAGGCCACCAGGTCGAGGCCGGTGATGGCTTCGGTGACCGGGTGCTCCACCTGCAGGCGGGTGTTCATCTCCATGAAGAAGAACTCGCCACGGGCATCGAGCAGGAACTCCACGGTCCCCGCGCCAACGTAGCCGATGGCCTGGGCGGCACGCACTGCAGCTTCACCCATGGCCTGGCGCAGTTCCGGGGAAAGGCCTGGCGCCGGGGCTTCCTCGACGACCTTCTGGTGACGACGCTGGATCGAGCAGTCACGCTCGTTCAGGTACAGGCAGTTGCCGTGCTGGTCGGCGAACACCTGGATTTCCACATGACGTGGCTTGAGCACGTACTTTTCCACGAGCATGCGCGAGTCGCCGAACGACGATTGCGCTTCACGCTGGGCCGAGGCCAGGGCGTCGGCAAGCTGGCTTTCGTCCTCGACCACCTTCATGCCCTTGCCACCGCCGCCCGCACTGGCCTTGAGCAGAACCGGGTAGCCGATGCGTTCGGCGGCGGCGCGGAAGGTTTCCAGGTCCTGGGCCTCGCCATGATAGCCGGGCACCAGGGGTACGCCGGCAGCTTCCATCAGTGCCTTGGCCGCCGACTTGCTGCCCATGGCGTCGATGGCACTCGCCGGTGGACCGAGGAAGATCAGCCCGGCTTGTTCGATGGCCCGGGCAAAGGTGGCGTTTTCGGACAGGAAGCCATAGCCGGGATGGATGGCCTGGGCGCCGCTGGCCTTGGCGGCGGCCAGCAACTTGTCGATCACCAGGTAGCTTTCGGCGGCCTTGGTGCCGCCCAGGTCGACACGGATGTCCGCTTCACGGCTGTGGCGGGCGTCACGATCGGTAGCGCTGTGCACGGCGACGGTGGTCAGTCCCATGGACTTGGCGGTGCGCATTACCCGGCAGGCGATTTCGCCACGGTTGGCGACCAGCAGGGTGGTCAGTGTGGGGCGGCTCATGGGCGCGGCTCCTTCTTGTCGTCGTTTTGCCAGGCGGGGCGGCGTTTTTCCAGGAAGGCGCGCAGGCCTTCCTGGCCTTCTGCGCTGACGCGGATGCGGGCAATGGTGTTTTCGCAATAGCGGCGCAGGGCGGGGCTGAGTTCGCCGTCGTCCACTTCGCGCAGCAGGTCCTTGGTGACACGCAGCGCCTGCGGGCTGTTCTGCAATAGATTGGCTACCCAAGCCTCGACCTGCGCATCCAGCTCGGCGGCGGGATACACCTGCGCAAGCAGGCCCAGTTCGTGCGCGCGCACGCCGCTGAAACGCTCGGCGGTCAGGGCATAGCGGCGTGCGGCGCGTTCGCCGATGGCCTTGACCACGAACGGGCTGATGACCGCTGGCGCCAGGCCGATGCGCACTTCCGAGAGGCACAGCTGAGCGTCTTCGGCGCCGATGGCCATGTCACAGCAACTGATCAGGCCCAGTGCGCCACCAAAGGCCGCGCCTTGCACCACGGCCAAGGTCGGCGCCTTGAGACGGTGCAAGGCGTACATCAGCTCGCCGAGTTCGCGGGCGTCGTCGAGGTTGGTGTTGAAGTCCAGCTGCGCCGATTGCTGCATCCAGGCCAGGTCGGCGCCAGCGCTGAAGTGCCGGCCACGGCCGCGCAGCAGCAAAAAGCGCAGGCTCGCGTCCTCGGCCAACTGGTCGAGGGCGACGATCAGCTCGCGGATCATCAGCGCGTTGAAGGCGTTGTTCTTGTCCTCTCGGCTCAGCCACAAGGTGGCGAAGCCGCGCGGGTCGCGAATCACTTCGAGGGTGCTGAAATCGCTCATGGATCACATCCGGAATATGCCGAAGCGGCTCTGTTCGATCGGGGCGTTCAGCGAGGCGGACAACGCCAGGCCGAGCACGTCGCGGGTCTGCGCCGGGTCGATGACGCCGTCGTCCCACAGCCGGGCGCTGGAGTAGTAGGGGTGGCCCTGGTGCTCGTACTGGTCGAGAATCGGCTGCTTCAGGCGCGCCTCGTCTTCGGCGCTGAAGGGCTGGCCACTGCGTTCGCTCTGCTCGCGCTTGACCTGCGCCAGTACCCCGGCGGCTTGCTCGGCGCCCATCACACCGATGCGCGCGTTGGGCCACATCCACAGGAAGCGCGGGTCGTAGGCCCGGCCGCACATGCCATAGTTGCCGGCGCCGAAACTGCCGCCGATGATCACCGTGAACTTCGGCACCTGGGCACAAGCCACGGCGGTCACCAACTTGGCGCCATGCTTGGCGATGCCGCCCTCTTCGTACTTCTTGCCGACCATGAAACCGGTGATGTTTTGCAGGAACAGCAGCGGAATGCCCCGCTGGCAGGCCAGTTCGATGAAATGCGCACCTTTTTGCGCAGCTTCGGCGAACAGGATGCCGTTGTTGGCCAGGATCGCGACCGGATAGCCGTGCAGGTGGGCGAAACCGCACACCAAGGTGGTACCGAACAGCGCCTTGAACTCATCGAACACCGAGCCGTCGACCAGGCGGGCGATCACCTCGCGGACATCGAACGGTTGCTTGGCGTCGGCCGGCACCACGCCGTACAGCTCCTCGGCGCTATACAGCGGGGCGATGGGCGTTTGGCGCTGCAGTTTGCCCAGCTTGTGCCAGTTGAGGTTGGCGACGCTGCGCCGCGCCAGGGCCAGGGCGTGTTCGTCGTTGTCGGCATAATGGTCGGCCACGCCGCTGGTACGGCAATGCACGTCGGCACCACCCAGGTCCTCGGCGCTCACCACCTCCCCGGTAGCGGCTCTCACCAGAGGCGGGCCGGCGAGGAAGATGGTGGCCTGCTGGCGTACCATGATCGCTTCGTCGGCCATGGCTGGCACGTAGGCGCCACCGGCGGTGCACGAGCCCATCACCACGGCGATCTGCGCAATGCCCAACGCGCTCATGTTCGCCTGGTTGAAGAAGATGCGGCCGAAATGCTCACGGTCGGGGAACACTTCATCCTGGCGCGGCAGGTTGGCGCCGCCCGAGTCCACCAGGTAGATGCACGGCAGACGGTTCTGCAACGCGATGGTCTGGGCGCGCAGGTGCTTTTTCACCGTCAGCGGGTAGTAGGAGCCGCCTTTGACCGTGGCGTCGTTGGCCACGATCATGCACTCCACGCCCTCGACACGGCCGATACCGGCGATCAGGCCCGCCGCGGGCACGTCTTCGCCATAGACTTCATGGGCCGCCAGCTGACCGATCTCAAGGAAGGGCGAGCCGGTGTCGAGCAGGCGGTCGATACGCTCGCGTGGCAACAGCTTGCCCCGCGAGGTGTGCCGTTCCTGAGCTTTCGGCCCTCCGCCCTGGCTGACCTGGGCGAGCAGGCTGCGCAGGGCTTGGACCTGTTCTAGCATGGCCGCGCTGTTGCTGGCGAACTCCGCCGAGCGCGGGTTGATCTGGGTATGCAGGATAGCCATGGACGCCCGTTCCTTATGCTCAGCGGGTTTCGTTGAACAGTTCGCGGCCGATCAGCATCCGACGGATTTCGCTGGTGCCGGCACCGATCTCGTACAGCTTGGCGTCGCGCAGCAAGCGGCCGGCCGGGAACTCGTTGATGTAGCCGTTGCCGCCGAGAATCTGAATCGCTTCCAGGGCCATCTGGGTGGCGCGTTCGGCGGTATAGAGGATGACCCCGGCGGCGTCCTTGCGGGTGGTCTCGCCACGGTCGCAGGCCTGGGCCACGGCATACAGGTAGGCGCGGCTGGCATTGAGCTGGGTGTACATGTCGGCGATCTTGCCCTGGATCAGCTGGAATTCGCCGATGCTCTGGCCGAACTGCTTGCGATCGTGAATGTAGGGCACCACCAGGTCCATGCAGCTTTGCATGATGCCGGTGGGGCCGCCGGAGAGCACCACGCGCTCGTAGTCCAGGCCACTCATTAGCACGCGCACGCCGCCGTTGAGCTGACCGAGGATGTTCTCTTGCGGGACTTCGACGCCATCGAAGAACAGCTCGCAGGTGTTGGAGCCGCGCATGCCCAGCTTGTCGAACTTGTTGCTGCGGCTGAAGCCTTTCCAGTCACGCTCGACGATAAACGCGGTGATGCCATGGGGGCCCTTGTCCAGGTCGGTCTTGGCGTAGATCACGTAGGTGTTGGCATCGGGGCCGTTGGTGATCCAGGTCTTGCTGCCGTTCAGCACGTAGTGGTCGCCGCGTTTTTCCGCACGCAGTTTCATCGACACCACGTCGGAACCGGCATTGGGCTCGCTCATGGCCAGGGCGCCGATGTGTTCGCCGCTGATCAGCTTGGGTAGGTACTTGAGCTTCTGCTCGTGGCTGCCATTGCGGTTGATCTGGTTGACGCAGAGGTTGGAATGAGCGCCATAGGAGAGGGCTACCGAGGCCGAGCCACGGCTGATTTCTTCCATGGACACCACGTGCGCCAGGTAACCCAGGCCGGCACCACCGTACTCTTCCGGCACGGTGATGCCCAGCAGGCCCATGTCACCGAACTTGCGCCACATGTCGGCGGGGAACAGGTTGTCGTGGTCGATCTGCGCAGCGCGGGGGGCCAGTTCGGCAGCGACGAACGTGCGGACCTGGTCGCGGAGCATGTCGATGGTCTCGCCCAGGGCGAAGTTCAGGGAGGGGTAATGCATGCTGGGGCACCTTGTTGTTCTTGAAATAGGGGAAACAGCCTGGCTCAAGGATCCGGCGTCCTGCCTGAGGGCCGGTGTCGTTCATCACCTTTACGTTAACGTAAACCTGACCCTCATCGCTGTCAATCCATTCATCACCTTTACGTAAACGTAAATCTGCGCCAGAGTATTCCTGCTTGCTTCAGTCGTGCCCAGAACAACCACAAGAAGGGACACCCATGAGTCAACCAAGCTACACCCGCGGTCGCCAGGACCGACCCTTGCTGACCCAAACCATCGGCCAGGCCTTCGATGCCACTGTGGCCCGGTGCGCCGACGGCGAGGCGCTGGTGGCCCGCCATCAGGGCCTACGCTACACCTGGCGTCAGTTGGCCGAGCAGGTCGAAATGCACGCTCGTGCCCTGATGGCGCTGGAGGTGAACACCGGCGACCGGGTCGGGATCTGGTCACCCAACTGCGCCCAGTGGTGCATCCTGCAACTGGCCAGCGCCAAGGTCGGTGCCATCCTGGTCAACATCAACCCGGCATACCGGGTGGGCGAGCTGGAATATGTCTTGCGCCAATCCGGCTGCCGTTGGTTGGTATGTGCCGATGCCTTCAAGACCTCCGATTACCATGCCATGGTCCAGGAACTGGTGCCGGAACTGGCCAGCGCCACTGCAGGTGAGCTGGCTTGCGAACGCTTGCCCGACCTGCGTGGCGTGATCAGTCTGGCGGCCACCCCACCGGTGGGCTTTCTACCCTGGCAAGCACTGGCCGAACGGGCAGGGCAGGTCTCGGCGCAGGCCTGCGTGGCTCGCCAGCAAAGCCTGCAATTCGACCAGCCGGTGAACATCCAGTACACCTCCGGTACCACAGGCGCGCCCAAGGGCGCCACGCTCAGTCACTACAATATTCTCAACAACGGCTTCATGGTCGGCGAAAGCCTCGGCCTGACCGAGCGCGACCGCATGGTGATCCCGGTGCCGCTGTACCACTGCTTCGGCATGGTCATGGCCAACCTCGGTTGCATCACCCACGGCAGCACCATGATCTACCCCAACGACGCCTTCGACGCCGAACTCACCCTGCGCGCAGTGGCCCAAGAGCGTGCCAGCATCCTTTATGGCGTGCCGACCATGTTCATCGCCATGCTCGACCACCCCTCGCGTGCACAGATGGACCTTTCGACGCTGCGCAGCGGCATCATGGCCGGTGCCACTTGCCCGATCGAGGTGATGCGACGGGTCATCGACCAGATGCACATGGCCGAAGTCCAGATCGCCTACGGCATGACGGAAACCAGCCCGGTGTCGCTGCAGACCGGTCCGGACGACGACCTTGAGCTGCGTGTGACCACCGTCGGCCGTACCCAGCCGCAACTTGAGACCAAACTGGTCGACCAGGAGGGGCGCATCGTCCCGCGCGGCGAGATCGGCGAGCTGTGCACCCGTGGCTACAGCGTGATGCTCGGGTACTGGGACAACACCCAGGCCACCGTGGACGCCATCGACCCGGCCGGCTGGATGCACACCGGCGACCTGGCGGTGATGGACGACGCGGGCTATGTGCGTATCGTCGGGCGCAACAAGGACATGATCATCCGCGGCGGCGAGAACATCTACCCACGCGAACTGGAGGAGTTCTTCTACACCCACCCGGCGGTGGCCGATGCGCAGGTGATCGGCATACCGTGCAACAAGTATGGCGAGGAGGTGGTGGCCTGGATCAAGCTACACCCCGGGCACAGCGCGACCGTCGAAGAGCTGCAGGCCTGGTGCAAGGCCCGCATTGCCCATTTCAAGGTGCCGCGGCATTACCGGTTCGTCGATGAATTTCCGATGACGGTCACCGGCAAGGTGCAGAAGTTCCGGATGCGCGAGATCAGCATGGCAGAGCTGGGTTGACCGTTTCGGCCTGATCGGCGGCAAGCCGGCGATCAGGCTGACAACCCCACCACGATCCTTGGCTATCCTTATGCCTTCACCGGTGGCTCCTGGCTGGGCGGGTCACCCACGGTTGGCGGCACGGTCGGCTTGATCGGCAGCTCGTTGGGGTCTTCTTCCGGTACCGGCGGCGGCAGGCTGGGGTCGTCGATGTTCGGGTCGGGTGTCTCCGGTGGAATGGGAATGTTCATGGCCTGACCTCGCAGGGTGATAGGAGAGGGTGGTGCAGGCTTTGATGCGTGCCAGCGCCAATCGCTCATTTTTTTTGAACCCCCTGCCGGTCGACGGCTCTGAATCCTTAGCGCCAATGCCAACAGGGAGCCAGGACCGATGACGCGCAACGAGCCCTTCGAAAGCGTACCGATGGCGAACGATCACCCCGACCAGGCTATTAGCCTGTCCCAGGCGCTGCTGGCGCCGCGCATCGTGATCGAGGACACCAGCCCGGTGCTCGACGCTGGCACTTTCGCCGCCAAGGCCATCAGCGGCCAGCCGGTCACGGTCAGCAGCAAGGTCTATAGCGATGGCCATGACCGCCTGGCGGTAACCCTGCTGTGGCGACAGGCCCACAGCCGCCGCTGGCACTGTGTGCCGATGCATTCCCCTGGTAACGACCTGTGGCTGGCCGAGTTCACCCCAGTTGAGCTGGGCTTGCACCTATTCAGTATCGAGGCCTGGATCGACCCGTTCGCGACCTACTGCCACGACCTTGAGAAAAAGTACCATGCGGGTGTCGAGGTGTCGCTGGAGCTGGAGGAGGGCAGGCTGATGCTTGGCAAGGGCCTGGAGCGCAGCGATGGGGCCCTGCGCAAGGAAATCCAGACGCTGCTCGACAGCTTGCCGACCCTGCCGGCGGATGACCAGGTGGCGCTGCTGCTCGATGCCAACACTGCGCGCTTGATGAGCGAGGCCGAACATCGCAGCTACCTGACCCGTAGCACCGAATTCCCGCTGGATGTCGATCGTGAGGCGGCGCTGTTCGCCAGTTGGTACGAACTGTTTCCCCGCTCGATCACCGATAGCCCTGACCGCCACGGCACCTTCAACGATGTGCACGCACGTTTGCCGATGATCCGCGACATGGGCTTCGACGTGCTGTACTTTCCGCCCATCCACCCTATCGGAACGCAGTACCGCAAGGGCCGCAACAATGCCCTGCGTGCTGAGCCGGGTGACCCCGGCAGCCCTTACGCCATCGGTAGCCACGAGGGCGGGCACGAGGCCATTCACCCGCAGCTGGGCAGCCGCGACGACTTCCGACGGCTGGTGGCCGCAGCCGCTGAGCATGGCCTGGAAATCGCCCTGGACTTCGCCATCCAGTGCTCCCAGGATCACCCCTGGCTCAAGGAACACCCCGGCTGGTTCAGCTGGCGCCCCGACGGCACGATCCGCTATGCCGAGAACCCACCCAAGAAGTACCAGGACATCGTCAATGTCGACTTCTATGCGCCCGAGGCGGTGCCATCGCTGTGGCTGGCATTGCGCGACGTGGTGGTCGGTTGGGTCGAGGAGGGGGTGAAGACGTTTCGCGTGGACAATCCGCACACCAAGCCCCTGCCATTCTGGCAATGGCTGATCGCCAATGTGCGCAGCCAGCACCCGGAGGTGATCTTCCTCGCCGAGGCCTTCACCCGACCGGCGATGATGGCGCGCCTGGGCAAGGTCGGTTATGCCCAAAGCTATACCTACTTCACCTGGCGTAACACCAAGCAAGAACTGCGCGAGTACTTCGAACAGCTCAACCAGCCGCCCTGGAGCCAATGCTATCGCCCCAACTTCTTCGTCAATACGCCCGACATCAACCCGTTCTTCCTGCACAGCTCCGGGCGCGCCGGTTTCCTCATTCGTGCCGCGCTGGCCACCATGGGTTCGGGGTTGTGGGGGATGTATTCGGGCTTCGAACTGTGCGAAAGCACGCCACTGCCGGGCAAGGAAGAGTACATGGACTCGGAGAAGTACGAGATCCGTCCGCGGGACTTCACCCAGCCCGGCAACATCATCGCCGAAATCGCCCAGCTCAATCGCATTCGCCGCCAGAACCGTGCCTTGCAGACCCACCTGGGCGTGGCGTTCTTCAATTGCTGGAACGACAACATCCTGTATTTCGCCAAACGCACCCCAGAGCGCGACAACTTCATCCTGGTGGCGGTGAGCCTCGATCCCCATAACGCCCAGGAGGCGAGCTTCGAACTGCCGCTGTGGGAACTGGGCCTGGACGACAACGCCGACACCCTCGGTGAAGACCTGATGACCGGTCATCGCTGGACCTGGCATGGCAAGACCCAGTGGATGCGCATAGAGCCCTGGCATTCGCCGTTCGGCATCTGGCGCATCGAAAAGGCCCATTGACGGTCGCACGCTGTTCCCTGTGGGAGCGGGCTCACCCGCGAACTCGGGCCAATCCGGTGCTATGGAGCCCGTTGCACACTGCGCCGGGATCTACGGCTCACAGGAGATCGCGCAAGTTCAAGAAAGCTTTGAAAGGAGTCACACATGGCCAAGCGTTCCCGCCCTGCTGCCTTCATCGACGACCCACTGTGGTACAAGGACGCAGTGATCTACCAGTTGCACGTCAAGTCGTTCTTCGACGCCAACAACGATGGCATCGGCGATTTTCCCGGCCTGATCAACAAGCTCGACTACATTGCCGAGCTGGGCGTCAACACCCTCTGGCTGCTGCCATTCTACCCGTCCCCCCGGCGCGACGACGGTTACGACATCGCCGAGTACAAGGCCGTGCATCCCGATTACGGCAGCATGGCCGATGCCAAACGCTTCATTGCCGAGGCGCACAAGCGTGGGTTGCGGGTGATTACCGAGTTGGTCATCAACCACACCTCCGACCAGCACCCCTGGTTCCAGCGAGCCCGCCATGCCAAGCGCGGCAGCAAGGCGCGGGACTTCTACGTGTGGTCCGATGACGACCAGAAGTACGACGGCACGCGGATCATCTTCCTTGACACCGAAAAGTCCAACTGGACCTGGGATCCGGTGGCCGGCCAGTATTTCTGGCACCGCTTCTACTCCCATCAGCCCGACCTCAACTTCGATAACCCGCAGGTGCTCAAGGCGGTGATCGGCGTCATGCGTTTCTGGTTGGACATGGGCGTCGATGGCCTACGTCTGGATGCCATTCCGTACCTGATCGAGCGCGATGGCACCAACAACGAGAACCTCCCCGAAACCCACCAGGTACTCAAGGCGATCCGCGCCGAGATCGACGCCAACTACCCTGATCGCATGCTGCTGGCCGAGGCCAACCAATGGCCGGAGGACACCCACCCGTACTTCGGCGAAGGCGATGGTGACGAATGCCACATGGCATTCCATTTCCCGTTGATGCCACGCATGTACATGGCCCTGGCGATGGAGGACCGTTTTCCGATCACCGATATCCTGCGTCAGACACCGGAGATTCCGGCCAACTGCCAATGGGCGATTTTCCTGCGCAACCACGATGAACTGACCCTGGAGATGGTCACCGACCGCGAGCGCGACTACCTGTGGAACTACTATGCCGAGGACCGCCGCGCACGCATCAACCTCGGCATCCGTCGGCGCCTGGCGCCGCTGTTGCAGCGCGACCGTCGGCGTATCGAACTGCTCACCAGCCTGCTGCTGTCGATGCCCGGCACACCCACCTTGTATTACGGCGACGAGCTAGGCATGGGCGATAACATCTACCTGGGCGATCGCGACGGCGTGCGCACCCCCATGCAATGGTCACCGGACCGCAATGGCGGTTTCTCCAAGGCCGACCCGCAACGCTTGGTGCTACCGCCGATCATGGACCCGCTGTACGGCTACCAGACCGTCAACGCCGAGGCCCAGTCCCACGACCCGCACTCGCTGCTCAATTGGAATCGCCGCCTGCTGGCCGTCCGCAAACAACAGAAGGCCTTTGGTCGTGGCACCTTCAAGATGCTCACGCCGAGTAACCGGCGGATCCTGGCCTACCTTCGCGAATACACCGACGCGAACGGCAACACTGAAGTGATCCTGTGCGTGGCCAACGTGTCGCGGGCTGCGCAGGCGGCCGAACTGGAGTTGTCGCAGTACGCCGACATGGTGCCGGTGGAGATGCTCGGCGGCAGCGCATTCCCGCCGATCGGCCAGTTGCCGTTCTTGCTCACCTTGCCCCCCTATGCGTTCTACTGGTTCTTGCTGACCTCCCACGACCGCATGCCCAGCTGGCACATCCAGCCCTCCGAAGGCCTGCCGGAGCTCACTACGCTGGTGTTGCGCAAGCGCATGGAGGAGTTGCTCGACGCGCCCTGCCGCGACACCCTGGAAACCGCGATTCTGCCGCAGTACCTGCCCAAACGCCGCTGGTTCGCCGGCAAGGAAGGGCCACTGGACCAAGTGCAACTGAGCTATGGCGTGCGCTTGGCCACGGCCACCACGCCGGTGCTGCTGAGCGAGATCGAAGTTCGCAGCGAAGATACTGTCACGCGTTACCAACTGCCGTTCGGCCTGTTGCCTGAAGAACAGATCACCACCGCGTTGCCCCAGCAACTGGCGCTGTCCCGCGTACGCCGGGGCCGTCAGGTGGGACTGATCACCGATGCCTTCGTGCTCGAACCCTTCATCCGCGCCGTGCTGCGCAACTGTGAGGCAGGCACGAGGCTGCCCTGCACGGCGGGCGAGCTACGTTTCGAACGTACCGACTTGCTTGCGGCAGCCGGGCTGTCTGAGGAAAGCCAGGTACGCTACCTGGGCGCCGAGCAATCCAACAGCTCGGTGGTGGTCGCTGACCGCGTGGTGCTCAAACTGATTCGTCGGGTCAATGCAGGCGTGCACCCGGAACTGGAAATGAGCGCCTACCTCACGGCTGCCGGGTTCACCAACATCTCCCCGTTGCTTGCCTGGGTCAGCCGGGTGGACGAGCAGGGCACACCGCACCTGTTGATGATCGCCCAAGGCTACCTGAGCAACCAGGGCGATGCCTGGGCCTGGACCCAGAACACCCTCGAACGGGCCATCCGCGACCAGATGGAGCCTTCGAGCAACACCCCCGATGCCCACGCCGACGCTCTGGCCGAACTAAACGGTTTCGCGGCCTTGCTCGGCCAGCGGCTGGGCGAGATGCACCTGCTGCTGGCCAGGCCCAGCGACGATCCTGCCTTCACGCCACGGCCCAGCGATGCCCGTGACAGCAAGCGTTGGAGCGAGCAGATCACAGCCGAACTTGCCCGTGCCCTCGACCTGCTGGCGCAACACCGCGACAGCCTCGATGCCGACAGCCAGGCGCTGGTCGATGACCTGCAGCAGCAACGCGACGGTCTCGCCCAGCACATCGACAACCTCGCGCGCCAGGCCCAGGGCGGCTTGCTGATGCGCGTACACGGCGACCTGCACCTGGGTCAGGTGCTGGTGGTACAGGGCGATGCCTACTTGATTGATTTCGAAGGAGAACCCGCCCGTCCTTTGGACGAGCGGCGCGCCAAGCACAGTCCCTACAAGGATGTAACCGGCGTGTTGCGATCCTTCGACTATGCTGCTGCCATGATCCTGCGCAGCGCCTCGGCGGTAGACCTCTCCGACGCGGCGCGCCAGGCTCGTCAGCGGGTTGCACGGCAGTACCTGCACCAGTCGCGCCACGCCTTCGTTGAAGCCTATGGCCTGGCCACCGCCGCAATGCCCCACGCCTGGCAACAGGCTGAGGGCGAGCGCGCCGCCTTGGAGCTCTTCTGCCTGGAAAAAGCCGCCTACGAGATCACATACGAAGCCGAAAACCGTCCAAGCTGGCTGGCCGTGCCTTTGCATGGCTTGCATGGACTGATCAGTACCTGGGGAGAGTCATAGATGAATGCAACCACGCGTGAAAACGGCGGACTTCGGCAACGGGACCTGGATGCCCTGGCCCGCGCCGAGCACGCCGATCCCTTTGCAGTGCTCGGCCCCCATGGCGATGGAACGGGGGGCTCGTTCGTCCGCGCCTTCCTGCCCAATGCGTTGAATGCACGCGTGCTGGCCCGCCATGATGGGCAAGTGCTCGCCGATATGGTGCAGGGTAGCTTGCCTGGGTTGTTCACCGCGCACTTGGATGAGGCACAACCCTATTTGCTGCAAATTGGTTGGGCAGGCGGCGAGCAGGTGACCGAGGATCCCTACAGTTTCGGTCCGCAACTGGGCGACATGGACTTGTACCTGTTTGCCGAGGGCAACCACCGGGATCTGTCCGGCCGCTTCGGTGCCCAGCCGACGCAGGTCGATGGTGTCGCTGGCGTCTGCTTCTCGGTGTGGGCGCCGAACGCCCGTCGTGTGTCGGTCGTGGGCGACTTCAACAACTGGGACGGTCGCCGCCATCCCATGCGCCTGCGCCACAGTACGGGTGTCTGGGAATTGTTCGTGCCCCGCATCGGTGTCGGCGAGACATACAAGTTCGAGGTATTGGGCAAGGAAGGGGTGCTGCCACTGAAGGCCGACCCACTGGCCCGCGCCACCGAACTGCCGCCCAGTACCGCCTCCAAGGTCGCTGATGCGCTCAGTCACCCATGGCAGGATCACGACTGGATGGCACACCGTGCCCAGCGTCACGCCTACAGTGCGCCGCTGTCGATCTACGAGCTGCACGCAGGCTCCTGGCGCTGCGAGTTGGACGATGCCGGTGAAATCGCGCGCTATTACAACTGGCGCGAACTGGCCGAGCGGCTGGTGCCCTATGTACAGGAACTTGGCTTCACCCATATCGAGCTGATGCCGATCATGGAGCACCCGTTCGGTGGCTCATGGGGCTACCAGCCGCTTTCGCTGTTCGCGCCCACCTCGCGTTACGGCAGCGCCGAAGATTTCGCGGCATTCGTCGATGCCTGCCACCAGGGTGGCATTGGCGTGATACTCGACTGGGTGCCTGCGCATTTCCCCACCGATGAACACGGCCTGGCCCGCTTCGACGGCACGGCACTTTACGAGTACGACAATCCCCTGGAAGGCTTCCACCAGGACTGGAACACCCTTATCTACAACCTTGGTCGCAACGAAGTACGCGGCTTCATGATGGCCTCGGCGCTGCACTGGCTCAAACACTTCCACATCGACGGCCTGCGGGTCGATGCGGTGGCTTCGATGCTGTACCGCGACTACTCGCGCAAGTCGGGTGAGTGGGTGCCCAACCGCCATGGTGGGCGCGAGAACCTCGAAGCCATCGACTTCATCCGCCACCTCAACGGCGTTGCCGCCCATGAAGCGCCCGGTGCGCTGATCATCGCCGAGGAATCCACTGCCTGGCCCGGCGTCAGCCAGCCGATCCAGCAAGGCGGCCTGGGCTTTGCTTACAAGTGGAACATGGGCTGGATGCACGACACGCTGCATTACATCCAGAACGACCCGATCCACCGCACGTACCACCACAACGAGATGAGTTTCGGGCTGATCTATGCCTATTCCGAGCATTTCATCCTGCCGATTTCCCACGATGAAGTGGTGCATGGCAAGCATTCGCTGATCGACAAGATGCCCGGCGATCGCTGGCAGAAATTCGCCAACCTGCGCGCCTACCTCACCTTCATGTGGACCCACCCCGGCAAGAAGTTGCTGTTCATGGGCTGCGAGTTCGGCCAATGGCGCGAATGGAATCACGACGACGAGTTGGACTGGTACCTGCTGCAGTACCCCGAGCACCAGGGTGTGCAGCGCCTGGTGAGTGACCTTAACCGGCTGTACCGCAACCTGCCGCAATTGCATGAGCAGGACTGCCAGCCGCAGGGCTTCCAGTGGTTGATCGGCGATGATGCGCACAACAGCGTGTATGCCTGGCTGCGCTGGAGCAGCCAAGGTGATCCGCTGCTGGTAGTGGCTAACTTCACCCCGGTGCCGCGTGAGGGCTACAGGATTGGTGTGCCGTTCGGTGAACGCTGGCAAGAGCTGCTCAACAGCGATGCCGAGCTGTATGCCGGGTCGAATGTGGGTAACCTGGGCGCAGTGGACTGTGAGGCGGTGGCCAGTCATGGGCAACCGGTGTCGCTGTCGCTGAATTTGCCGCCGTTGGGGGTGTTGGTGATGAGGCCCGCGTAAGGGGAGCGCTGGGGCGTTGGCCGCTCATCGGCTGGTATGCCTACTGCGGTGACCGGACGTAGGCTCCGTTTCGCTGTGGTAGGCTTCAGCTGTTGGCATCGATGCCCCCCCTTATGACAGGAGTTCGTACCATGAAAGACATCATCCGCCTCGGCGATTCCACTACCCACGGCGGCAAAGTGCTTGGCTCGTTCGGCAACACCAACGTCAACGGCAAACCCATCGCCGGCGTCGGGCACATGGTCAGTTGCCCGCTGTGCAAGGGGGTGTTCCCCATCGTCGAAGGCAGTGCTACCTACAGCGTCGATGGTATCCCTGTCGCGCTCGACGGACACAAGACCGCCTGCGGCGCGGCGCTCATTGCCAGCGGGCCGAAGAGCGTAGTCGCAAGCTGATCTTTCGGTGTGACTTTACGGTCCGCTCCTGACCTCTAACCTCAGCCCAGTTCGCAAGGCCCCTCGGCTACTCGCTTGGGGGCCGGCTGGCGCTGTGCGTCAAATGTTCGAACGCCCCCTGTCCGATGGTGGCTAATTGACGCCAAAAAAAGTTGGCTTTAGCCGGAAGAGCTGGTAGCTTGCGCGCCACGGTGCACTGGGATGTGCGAAAGTGACTTCAAGGAGCGATACATGACACCGGATCATTCCGTCGTTGGCAGTACTGAGTTGGAGCGGCCACTGGGTCGCCTGGATGGCCGTCTTCCGGGCCATGGCGCGGCGGTGTCGTCGCCTGTGCTTAAGGCCGCGCCACTGCAAGCCAACGCCATCGATGTTCTCGCTGTTGCTACCTCTGCGCACTACCTTCCCGAGCACTCCATCCAGCCCCCCTTGGCGAGCATTCTTGTCTTGCGCTCAAACGTTTGCGTCTTTCCCACGCCATTGCCCGGTCGTAGTCATTAAATTTAATAATTTAATGGATGGATCAACGGGGGTTGTTACGAGTTAATTCAGTATCGGATATTTCCGTAAGACGAATCTGAATTTCCCATGCGGCTATTTTAGGAAGTGGTTAGGGTTTGTATAGTCTTTCGAGTTGATCTGCTGAACTGGAGTAGGGTGGTGAAGTTTCCAAGGCTTTTCGCGGCTTTCGAGACCGTTTGAGTCCTTGGCTTTGGTGCCCGTTTTCCTGGCTGCTCACTAGGGTGTGAGCTTCGATAGTTTGAACTTCGTGTCCACTGAATAAGTGGTTTCGCCAAGTATTGTGCGCGCGAAAGTTCACAATGTGAGATATGGATGTCCTACTCCTCGAAACTGACTGCGCGTTTTGCAGCGCTCGCCAGTAATGCCATCGCGCCGGGATCTTTCGTCGGCGAAGATGTGCGTTTTTCTTCCGAGTTCGAAGCCTTGGAAGCTGAACTTGGCAAGGCTCAGTCAATACATGCCAGCGGCCAGGTCGACTGGCTGAAGATTCTCGAAGGCGGTGAAACGCTGCTGCGAGAGCAGTCCAAGGATCTGCGCGTCGGTGCCTGGTTGACCTGGGCGCTGTACCAGCGCGAGTCCTACGCGGGGCTGCTGGCAGGGCTGGGCATGCTGCGCCAGTTGTGCGAGCAGCACTGGGAGACAGTTCATCCGCAAAAGGCCCGTACGCGCTCGGCGGCGATCGGCTGGCTGGTTCCGCGCCTGGAGCAGGCGTTGGACAGCGATATCGCGATCAAGGAGCAACTGCCACTGTTCCAGCAGATGGTCGAGCACCTCGCTGGGCTCGAGGCGTTTCTCTCGCAGCAACTGGGCACCGATGCACCGATGCTGCTGCCGCTTTGCCGTTCGCTCAAGAACCAGGTGCAACGTTCGGCCAGCAACGAGCCGCCAGCGGGGAGTGTCGGGGCGATCGTCAACCAGGTCAAGCAGGCGGCCACGCAGCTGTTCACTCCTGGCGAACCGGTGGAGAGTGAAAAGGATGCCGGCAAGGCCCTGCGTGCCCAGCAGGAGCAGGGGCGCCAGCTGTGCGTGTGGTGGCAGCGACAGAAAGCCACCGACCTGCGCGCGCTGCGCCTTAACCGCACACTGCTGTGGTTGCCCATCGAAGCCGTTCCCGAACGCAACGCCGAGAATGTCACCGCGCTACGGGGGGTGCCGGTCGACAAGCTCAAGAGCTACCGCGACCGCTTCGAGCAAGGCGCCTATGCCGACCTGCTGGTCGAACTGGAGAACAGCGTGGCCAAGGCACCGTTCTGGTTCGACGGACAGCGCATGGTCTGGGAGTGCTGCCAGGCCCTGAACGTCGAGGCCGGCATGCGTGAAGTGGAAATGAACTTCGCCTCGCTGCTGCAGCGCCTGCCCATGCTGATCGAGCTCAAGTTTCACGATGGCACACCGTTCGCCGACCCCGAGACCCGCGCCTGGATTGCCTCCCAGGTCTCGCCCCACCTGCAGGCAGTCGTCGCTCAGCCAGTGGTCGAATCCAGCGAGCGCCAGGCGCCCTGGGAAGAGGCCCTGGAAGCGGCGATCCCGGTACTGCGCAAGGATGGCCTGAAGAAGGCGGTGCAGCAGCTCAAGCAGCAGATGCAAGGGTGCCACGGCGGGCGAGAGCGTTTCTTCTGGCAACTCAGCCAAGCCCGGCTGTGCTTCACGGCAAAAAAGTACGAGCTGGCCAAGACCCAACTGGAAGCCCTCGATCTGCAGCTGTGCCAATCCGGCCTGGATGCCTGGGAGCCAGACCTGTCGCTGCAGGTGCTGCATCTGTTGCACACCTGCTGTGAATTGTTGCCGCAGAACCATGTGGTTCGCGAGCGCAAGGACGAGATCTATCGCCGTCTGTGCCACCTCGATCTCGAAGTCGTACTCGAATAGGCCCAAGGGCCATAACCCTCAAGGAGAAAACCAATGGCCAAAGAAGGCTCGGTAGCCCCCAAGGAACGTATCAACGTCACCTTCAAACCCGCCACTGGCGGCGCTCAGGAAGAGATCGAACTGCCGCTGAAACTGCTGGCGATCGGTGACTACACGCTGCGTGCCGATGATCGCAAGATCGAAGACCGCAAACCGATCAGCATCGACAAGATGAACTTCGACGAAGTGCTGGCCAAGCAGGAACTGAGCATGACCCTGGCCGTGCCCAATCGCCTGCAGGAAGGCGCCGAAAGCGACGAGCTTGCCGTCAGCCTGCGCATCAATTCGATGAAGGACTTCAACCCGGCCAGCCTGGTCGAGCAGGTGCCTGAGTTGAAGAAGCTGATGGAGCTGCGTGAGGCCCTGGTCGCGCTGAAAGGCCCGCTGGGTAACGCTCCAGCGTTCCGCAAGGCCATCGAAGGCGTGCTGGCCGATGATGCCTCGCGTGAGCGCGTGCTCGGTGAGCTGGGCATCAATGCAACGCCGGACGCCTGAACCCACTAGTCAAGGAAGCTATTTGTCATGAGCACCGCCGCACAACAACAGAGCGCCGAGAACAGCGAATTCAGCATTCTCGACAGCATCATCGCCGAAACCCGTCTGACCCCCGACGACGAAGCCTACGACATCGCCAAGCGCGGTGTGTCGGCCTTCATCGAAGAGTTGCTCAAGCCGCAGAACGACGGCGAGCCGGTCAAGAAGGCGCTGGTCGACCGCATGATCGCCGAGATCGATGCCAAGCTCAGCCGTCAGATGGACGAGATCCTCCACCATGCCGATTTCCAGGCCATGGAGTCGGCGTGGCGTGGCCTGCAGTTGCTGGTCGACCGCACCAACTTCCGCGAAAACATCAAGATCGAAATCCTCAACGTTTCCAAGCAAGACCTGCTGGACGACTTCGAGGACTCGCCCGAAGTGATGCAGGCCGGCCTGTACAAGCACATCTACACCGCTGAGTACGGCCAGTTCGGTGGCCAGCCGGTTGGCGCGGTCATCGCCAACTACTTCCTGTCGCCGAGCTCGCCGGACGTCAAGCTGATGCAGTACGTGTCCAGCGTAGCGTGCATGTCCCACGCGCCGTTCATCGCCGCGGCCGGCCCGAAGTTCTTCGGCCTGGAAAGCTTCACCGGCCTGCCGGACCTCAAAGACCTGAAAGACCACTTCGAAGGCCCGCAATTCGCCAAGTGGCAGAGCTTCCGCCAGTCGGAGGACTCGCGCTACATCGGCCTGACCGTGCCGCGCTTCCTGCTGCGCAACCCGTACGACCCGGAGGAGAACCCGGTCAAGTCGTTCGTCTACCGCGAAACCGTCGCCAACAGCCACGAACACTACCTGTGGGGCAACACTGCCTTCGCCTTCGGCACCAAGCTGACCGACAGCTTTGCCAAGTTCCGCTGGTGCCCGAACATCATCGGTCCGCAGAGCGGAGGCGCGGTGGAAGACCTGCCGTTGCACCACTTCGAAAGCATGGGTGAGATCGAAACCAAGATCCCGACCGAAGTGCTGGTTTCCGACCGCCGCGAGTACGAACTGGCCGAAGAGGGCTTCATCGCCCTGACCATGCGCAAAGGTAGCGACAACGCAGCGTTCTTCTCGGCCAACTCGGTACAGAAACCGAAGTTCTTCGGCATCAGCGCCGAAGGCAAGACGGCCGAACTGAACTACAAGCTCGGCACCCAGCTGCCGTACATGATGATCGTCAACCGACTGGCCCACTACATCAAGGTCCTGCAGCGCGAGCAACTGGGCTCCTGGAAGGAGCGCACCGACCTGGAGCTGGAGCTGAACAAGTGGATCCGCCAGTACGTGGCCGACCAGGAGAACCCCAGCGCCGAAGTCCGTGGCCGCCGTCCGCTGCGTGCGGCACAGGTCATCGTCAGCGACGTGGAAGGTGAGCCGGGCTGGTACCGCGTGAGCCTGAACGTGCGTCCGCACTTCAAGTACATGGGGGCCGATTTCACCCTGTCGCTGGTCGGCAAGCTGGACAAGGAGTAACACGCCGATGACGAGCGGATACGGAAGCCTGTTCGAACGTTTGAGCGGCGAAGCCGGCAAGCGTGCCAACTGGCGGCGTGAAGATGCTGCCATGGCGTCCGTCGCCGCTCATCTGGCGAAGATGCTCAGCACCCGGGCCGGTAGCGTGCAGACGCTTGCCGACTACGGGTTGCCCGATCTCAACGACATGCGCCTGAGCCTGCACGACGCGCTCAGTCAGGCCCGCCAGGCCATCGAGCATTTCATCGAGGCCTACGAGCCGCGCTTGTCGGATGTCAGGGTGATTTCAAGACCGCGTGATCACGATCAGCTCAAGCTCGCTTTCAGTATCGAAGGCCAGCTTGAGGTGAACGGTATCAAGCGCCAGGTCAGTTTTGCCGCGCGCCTGGATGGCAGCGGGCAAGTCAGCGTAGGTCAGGGAGACTGGTGATGTTGCCTTGCACATGACTGGGCTCTCCCTGTGACTTTTTGACCACCACCGGCTAGCCGCACGCCGTCTGCCAGGGACTGCTCAAGCAGCCACGGTGGTACCCAGACCGAATTCAGGCGAAACGACAGATGTCCTTCAATCATTACTACCAAAGCGAGCTGACGGCCCTGCGCCAGCTAGGTCGCCGTTTCGCCGAGCGTAGCCCGGCGTTGGCGCCGTACCTGGGCCAGGCCGGACGCGACCCCGATGTCGAGCGGCTGCTCGAAGGCTTTGCCTTTCTCACGGGTCGTTTACGCCAGAAGCTCGACGACGAGCTGCCTGAGCTCACTCACTCACTGATGTTGCTGCTGTGGCCCAACTACATGCGTCCGTTGCCAGCCTTCAGCATCCTGCAGTTCGACCCGCTGCGCCAGGCCGGTCCGGCACTGCTGGTCGAGCGCGACACGCCAGTGGAAGGTCGGCCTATCGATGGGGTCAGCTGCCGCTTTCGCACCTGTTACCCCACCGAGGTCCTGCCGCTGAAACTGAGCGCGCTCAATTACTCGCTCAATGGTCAGGGCGCGCTGCTCAGCCTGCGCCTGGACATGAACTGCGATGGCCATGTCGGCGACGTCAAGCTCAGCCGCCTGCGCCTGCACCTGGCCGGAGAGCGCTACATCAGCCAGATGCTCTACTTGAGCCTGTTGCGCGGACTGGCTGGCATCGAGCTCATAGCGCTGTGCAGCAATGGCAAACCGTTGCTCAACGACGCTGGCGATCCGCTGGTCCTCAAGGCGCGGGATGCCAAGGTTCATCCGGTAGGGTTCGCCGAGGAAGAGGCGCTGATTCCTTACCCGTTGAACACGTTTCGTGGCTATCGCTTCTTGCAGGAGTACTTCGCCTTCCAGGACAAGTTCCTGTTCGTCGATGTCACTGGCCTGGACGTTCTGCAGCGGCTGCCCGAGGAAACCCTCAAGCAGGTGCACGGCGTGGAGGTGCGTTTCGATATCCGCAAAGCCGAAGCCCAGCGCCTGCGCCCGACCCTGGACAATGTGAAACTGTACTGCACGCCAATCGTCAACCTGTTCAAGCACGACGCCTTGCCGATCCGCCTGGACGGCAAGCAGGACGAATACCTGCTGTTGCCTGCCGAGCTCGACCCCGAGCACTGCGGGGTATTCTCGGTCGATGGTGTCACCGGCTGGAGCCCCGGAGGACTGGGCTACCAGGAATACGTGCCCTTCGAGTCCTTCGAGCACGACCCCAGCTTCGATGTGCCGCACAGCCGATCGCACTACAGCCTGCGCCAACGCTCTTCGCTGCTGCACGATGGCCTCGATACCTACCTGAGCTTCGGTGTGCATGGCGGCGAGTTCCACGAGACCTTGTCGATCGAGCTGACGTGCACCAATCAGAACCTGCCGCGGCGGCTCAAACTCGGTGACATCTGCATGCTGAGCGAGCAGACCCCCGAGTTCCTGACCTTCCGCAACATCACTGCGGTCACCTCCAGTTATGCACCGCCGCTCAATCGCGATTTTCTTTGGAAGCTGATCAGCAACATGTCGCTGAACTACCTGTCGCTGGCCGATGTGGACGCGCTGAAGGTCATCCTCGAAACCTATGACCTGCCGCGCTACTACGACCAGCACGCGGAGAAGGTCAGCCGACGCCTGCTCGGTGGGCTCAAGTCGATCCGCCACCAGCATGTCGACCGCTTGCACCGTGGCCTGCCGCTACGCGGCCTGCGCACCGAACTGACGATCGATCCCGAGGGTTACATCGGTGAAGGCGACCTGTTCGTCTTCGCCTCGGTGCTCAACGAGTTCTTCGCACTCTACGCCAGCCTCAACTCGTACCACGAGCTGCGGGTGAAAAGCACACAAGGGGAGGTGTACCAATGGACACCACGTATGGGCCTGCAGCCCCTGCTTTGAGCCGGCTGAGCCGGAGCATCCGTGAATACTCGCTGTTCCAGGCGGTTCTGCTGGTCACCGAGCAGTTGCGCGAGCATTACCCGTACCTGGAGGACGACGAGCTGTATGACCTGCTCGAGTTCGAGGCCAACCCGAGCCTGGGCTTTCCGCGCAGCGATGTCGACCGCGTCGAGTTCTTCCGCGAGCACGGCCAGTTGCGTGCGCGTCTTCGATTCAACCTGGTGAGCCTGATCGGTTCCAGCTCGCCGCTGCCCGCGTTCTATGGCGAACAGGCGTTGGGTGACAGTGAAGATGGCAACCCCACGCGCCAGTTTCTCGACCTGTTCCACCACCGGCTGCAACGCTTGCTCCTGCCGATCTGGCAAAAGTACCGCTACCGCGCCAGCTTCAAGAGCGGGGCGCTGGATGGCTTCTCATCGCACCTGTTCGCCTTGATCGGCCTGGGCGGTGAGGAGATCCGCAGGGCCAAGGAACTGAACTGGAAGCGCCTACTGCCGTACCTGGGCGTGCTGAGCCTGCGTGCGCATTCGGCCGCCCTGATCGAGGCGGTGCTGCGCTATTACTTCAAGCACGCCGACCTGGTCATCGAGCAATGCCTGGAACGACGCGTGGAGATTCTCGAGGAACAGTGCAACCGCCTTGGCCTGGCGAACAGCCTGCTCGGTGAAGACGCGGTACTGGGCGAGCGGGTGCGCGATCGCAGTGGCAAGTTCCGTATTCACATCACCCAGTTGGACTGGCAGCGCTTTCACGAATTCCTGCCCATCGGCCTCGGCTATCAGCCGCTGTGTGCGTTGGTGCGTTTCACGCTGCGCGACCCCCTTGATTACGACATCCGCCTGGAGCTGCGCCGCGAGGAAATTCGCGAGCTACGCATTGGCGAGCAGAACGTCTGCCACTTGGGCTGGACCAGCTGGTTGGGGCGCGAGCGCGCCGATGGCGTGGTGACTTTGGGAAGCAAAATTCATTAAGGATCAATGACCATGATCAACGTAGACCTGCAACAACTCGTACAAGCCCTGGATGCCGACAGCCGCCGTGACCTGGAGCGCTGCGCCGAGCGCTGCGTCGCTCGCAGCGGCAGCAAGATCCTCGTCGAAGACCTGCTGCTCGGCTTGTTCGAACGTGAAGGCAGTCTGTTGCAGCGAGCGCTGCAAGACGCCGAGGTCGATTTCGGCGAATTCCGCGCCGCGCTGCATACGGCGGTCGAGCACAGTGCCACCCGCAACCCCGTGTTCTCCCCGGAACTGGTGCAGTGGTTGCAGGATGCGCTGCTGGTGTCCAACCTTGAACTGAGCCAGGCCCAGGTCGACCAGGCTGCCTTGATCCTGGCACTGTTGCGCAACCCGCTGCGCTATGCCGGCAGCCGTTACCAGAAGCTCCTAGGCCGCCTGGATATCGAACGCCTAAAGGGCTATGCGCTGGCCCAGCAGCCCGCTGCGCCCAAGGCCGCTGGCCAGCCTCAGGGCGAGTCGATGCTGCAGCGTTTCACCCACAACCTTACCGAGCAGGCCCGTGCCGGCAAGCTCGACCCGGTGCTGTGCCGCGACGGTTCGATCCGCCAGATGATCGATATCCTCGCTCGTCGACGCAAGAACAACCCCATCGTGGTGGGCGAGGCCGGTGTCGGCAAGACCGCCGTGGTCGAAGGGCTGGCGGCGCGTATCGTCGCAGGCCAGGTGCCGCCTGCCTTGCAGGGCGTCGACCTACTGGCGCTGGACATGGGCCTGTTGCAGG
Organism: Pseudomonas sp. NyZ480; assembly: GCF_029537255.1. Classification (NCBI taxonomy): domain Bacteria; kingdom Pseudomonadati; phylum Pseudomonadota; class Gammaproteobacteria; order Pseudomonadales; family Pseudomonadaceae; genus Pseudomonas; species Pseudomonas sp. NyZ480. The sequence goes on from NZ_CP120626.1 coordinate 2,126,896, forward strand.
CTGGCGCCAGCGTCAAAGGCGAGTTCGAGCGGCGCCTCAAGGGCGTGATCGACGAGGTCAAGGCCTCGCCCCGGCCAATCATCCTGTTCATCGACGAAGCACACACCCTGATCGGTGCCGGTGGCAACGCGGGTGGCTCCGATGCCGCCAACCTGCTCAAGCCCGCGTTGGCACGCGGCGAACTGCGCACCATCGCCGCCACCACCTGGGCCGAATACAAGAAATACTTCGAGAAGGACCCGGCACTGGCCCGTCGCTTCCAGCCGGTGCAACTGCATGAGCCGACCGTGGTTGAAGCGGTGACCATCCTGCGTGGCCTGGCGCAGTTGTACGAAAAAAGCCACGGCATCTACCTGCGCGACGACGCCGTGGTGGCCGCTGCCGAGTTGTCGGCGCGCTACCTTACCGGTCGACAACTGCCGGACAAGGCGGTCGATGTGCTCGACACCGCTTGTGCCCGCGTGCGCATCAGCCTGGCGGCGCCGCCCGACAGCCTGGAGCGCTTGCGCGCCGAGCTGGCCGAAGGCGAGCGCCAACGCAATGCCATCAGCCGTGATGCTGAGGCAGGGCTGCAGATCGACCAGGAAGCGTTCGAAGGCTTGCAGCAGCGCCTGGCCGAGGCGACCGAGCAAGAGCGACACCTGAGCGTGCGCTGGGCGCGCCAGCGTGAGCTGGCCGAGCAAGTGCTGGCATTGCGTCAGCAAGTTGCCAGCGCTGCCGTGGCGCCGGTGGCCGAGGCGGACGAGGAGGGCACCCTGGTCGAGACCCGCGAGCAGCTGCAGCAGCGCCTTGCCGAGACGCACCAGGCCTTGCTCGATGCCCAGGCGCAAGAGCGCCTGGTCAGTGCCGAGGTCTGTCCACGGCTGGTGGCCGAAGTGATTAGCGCCTGGACGGGCGTGCCGTTGACCCAGCTGGCACGCGAGCATAACGCCAAAGTGGTCAGCTTCGCCGACGACCTGCGTGCGCGCATCCGTGGCCAGGAGCAGGCCGTGCATGCCCTTGACCGTGCCATGCGGGCCACCGCCGCAGGTCTGAACAAGCCCGATGCACCGGTGGGGGTGTTCCTGCTGGTTGGCCCAAGTGGCGTGGGCAAGACAGAAACGGCGCTGGCCCTGGCCGACCTGCTGTACGGTGGTGATCGCTTCATCACTACCATCAACATGTCCGAGTTCCAGGAAAAACACACTGTTTCGCGCCTGATCGGTGCGCCACCTGGATATGTGGGTTATGGCGAAGGCGGCATGTTGACCGAAGCCGTGCGCCAGAAACCATACTCGGTGGTGTTGCTCGATGAGGTGGAAAAAGCCGACCCCGACGTGCTCAACCTGTTCTATCAGATCTTCGACAAAGGCGTGGCCAACGATGGCGAAGGGCGACAGATCGATTTTCGCAACACCCTGATCCTGATGACCTCGAATCTGGCCAGCGATCAGATCAGCGCCCTCTGCGAGAACGGCAAGCGCCCGGACGCCGAGCAGCTTGAAAGCCATATCCGCCCTGTGCTCAGCCGCCACTTCAAGCCGGCCCTGCTGGCGCGCATGCGCGTGGTGCCGTACTACCCGGTCGGTGGCCCGGTGCTGCGCGAACTCATCGAGATCAAGCTTGCCCGCCTGGGCGAGCGACTGCAGCGTCGGCAACTGGCGTTCAGCTATTGCCAGCCGCTGGTCGACCACCTGGCCGAGCGCTGCAGCCAGAGCGAGAGTGGCGCCCGCCTGATCGACCACCTGCTCGATTCGCACGTGCTGCCAAAAGTGGCTGATCGCCTGCTCGATGCCATGGCCAGCGGCGAGGACATCAGCCGTGTGCATGCGACCTTGGACCCGGCTGCGGGCGTGATCTGCGAGTTCGCCTGAGGTGGGAGTGATGTTCACGCATGTGCCGCAGCCTCTGGCCTATGCCGAGACCTTGATGGGGACCTTCACCGAGCTGGCCTGCGCCGCTGACGAGCAGGGCCTGATGCAGGCACTGGTCCAGGCGGTGGCCGGGCTCAGTGGCTGCGCGCTGGTGCAGGTGTACTTGCTCGACTCGACCCACACGCGGCTGGGGCTTGAGGTCGCCTGCCTCGATGGGCAGTTGCAGGCGCGGGACTGTGCCAGCCTGCCGGCCGACTACAATGGCGAGCAGTTGATGCAGTTCGCCTTGTGTCAGAACCGCATGGTGAGCATCGCCGAGCTGTCCGCCAGCATGTTCGACACCAGTTTCCTGCCGGCTCAGGCAACACCATGGCAGGCGCTGCTGGCGGTGCCCCTGGTGACCCCGCAGCAACGGGTGGTTGGCGTGTTGTTGTGCGTAGCCCGGGCGCGCATCGAGCTGGCCGGCTTTGCCGACTCGCTGGGACGCCTCGGTGCTTTCGCCATGGCTCAGTTGCATCTGCTGCGGCGTTTGCGTCAACCCCAGCCGCAGCTGCCGGCCAGTGTCGCCAAGCCGGCCGAGGTCGGTAGTTACGGCCTGATCGGTGACAGCCCGGCCATGCGTCAGACCTGCCAGATGATCAGCAAGGTGCTGCACAGCCCTTACACCGTGCTGGTGCTCGGTGAGACGGGCACCGGCAAGGAATTGGTGGCCCGGGCCATCCACGACTACGGCCCTCGCCGTTCGGGGCCATTCGTGGTGCAGAACTGCGCGGCATTTCCCGAGCACCTGCTGGAAAGCGAGCTGTTCGGTTACCGCAAAGGCGCCTTCACCGGGGCCGACCGCGACCGCCCGGGACTGTTCGACGCCGCGGACGGCGGCACCCTGTTGCTCGACGAGATTGGTGACATGCCGCTGGCGTTGCAGGCCAAGTTGCTGCGGGTGCTGCAGGAGGGTGAGATCCGCCCGTTGGGGGCTAACAGCACGCACAAGATCGACGTGCGCATCGTCGCTGCCACGCACCGTGACCTGGCGCAGATGGTGCGTGACGGTCAGTTCCGTGAAGACCTCTATTACCGCCTGGCCCAGTTCCCGATCGACTTGCCGCCACTGCGCCAGCGTGACGGCGATGTGAGTGCCCTGGCACGGCATTTTTCCGATAAGGCCTGTGCGTTCCTGCAGCGCAGCCCAGTGATCTGGTCCAACGCCGCCCTGAACCACCTCGAAGGCTATGGCTTCCCTGGCAACGTTCGCGAGCTCAAGGGGCTGGTGGAGCGCGCGGTGGTGCTCTGCGAGGGCCGTGAGCTGGCGGCGGAGCACTTTGCGCTGAACGGCGCCGCATCCACAGCGGGCGATGGCGAACTGAACCTGCGCGAACGCCTCGAGCAGGTCGAGCGCAATCTGCTGCTCGACTGCCTGCGCAAGCACGATGGCAACCAGACCATGGCCGCTCGCGAGTTGGGCTTGCCGCGGCGCACCCTGCTGTACCGACTCGGTCGCCTGAATATCCAGATCGGCGATGGCGCAGGCCGGCTGGCATGAACCTTTTCTCTTACATCCAAGGCGCGCCGCAGCTGGTGCTTGCCTGTTTAGCTCATGGAGTGTTTTCGATGTTCATCGGTATCTGGCGGGCTGCGTTACTGGCCCTGTTAACCGTGCTGGTCCTGGCCGGGTGCAGCGGCAACTACAAGTTCGATGACGACCGCTACCGGCCAGTGGGCGACCCACAGGCCCTCAATCGTGGCAACTGAGCCCAAGGAGCCCTGACCATGGAACTGGTTTTCGAGCTGGTGGACAGACGCCAGCACACCCGCACCGACTCGCCCAGCAAGTCGTTTGGCCGCAGTGGCGGCCACATTGGACGCGCCAAGGACTGCCACTGGTGCATCGAGGACGAAAAGCGCCACTTGTCCAGCCACCATGCCGAGGTCACCTATCGCGAGGGCGCCTTCTACCTCACCGACCAGAGCAGCAATGGCATTCGCCTGGCCAGCAGCGGTGCGCAACTGCGCAAGGGCGAGGCCTACCGTATCGAGCAGGGGGCGGTGTACCAGATGGGCGACATCGAGGTGCGCGCCCGCTTGATCGAAACGGATCGTGCCTTGGATGTAGGGCTCGGCATACCGGGATCGGACATCATCCCCGATGATGCCTTCCTCGCGCTCGACCCGCTGTCCGCCCTGGACAACGAAGAGGCGCGCCTTGCACCGATGGATGAACTGGCCGCCATGACCTTGCCCGACACCCCGGCCAAGCAGCGTGCCGACTACGCCCAGATCGACCGCGAAAACATCATCGTGCCGACGTTGGTGCCAGCCCCGGTTACCGAGCCTGCCCCGCAACCGGCCCCGCGCGAACGGCGAAGTGAAGCATTCTGGGAGCGCTTCGGCGCAGCGCTGGGCGTCGACCTCGCCGGTCTCGACGATCAAGCTCGCGAAGACCTCGCGGTGCAGGCAGCCGGTTTGCTGCGCCACAGTATCGGTGCCTTGCAGCAAAGCTTGCGCACCCGTAGCGAGCTCAAGAACGAGTTGCGCCTGTCGCTCACCACCCCGCAAGGCGCCAGCCGGAACCCGATCAAGGCGCCGTTGGAAGCCGACCAGGCCCTGGGCGAGTTGCTCAAGCCGCGCCGGCCCGGACAGTTGTCGGCCGAGCAGGCCGTGGCCCAGGCCTTCCGTGACTTGCAGGCACACCAGGTGGCTTTGCTTGGTGCCAGTCGCAGCGCCTTGCGCAGCACCCTCGAACACTTTGCCCCCAGTCAGTTGGCGTTGCAGTTCGAACGCCTGGGTCGCAAGCCGTGGTTCGGTAGCCGCTGGAAGCAATACGTGCGCTACCACGAAGCACTCAGTGCCGATGCCGACTGGAGCGAGCGCCTGCTGGCCAAGGACTTCGCCCAAACCTACGAAGAGCAGGTGCGCCTGATCGCTTCCCTTCACCACGATCCGCGAGGATGACTGCATGAAACCTATCACCCGCAAATGCTTCGGGGCAGCGTGGGCTTTGGTTGCCGCGTCCTGGTTGACCGGCTGTGCCGCGCTGTCGCCGTATTCGCACATGACCAAGCTCGACCTGACACTGACCGCCACCGACGCGCTCAACCTCGACATCAACGGCCGGCCGTCGCCGGTAGTGGTACGTCTGTTCGAGCTCAAGCACCCGGTCGCGTTTGAAAGCACCGACTTCTTCACGCTCTACCAGCGCCCGAAAGAAGCCCTCGACCTGGACATGGTTGCCAGCGAAGAGCACGAACTGCGCCCAGGCGAAACCCTGAGTCTGAACCTGAGCATCGACCCAGGCAGCCGCTTCGTCGGCGTGCTGGCCGCCTATCGCGACCTGGAGCAAGCCGAGTGGCGCCGGGTGCAGCCGGTTCGGGCCGGTGAGCGGACGGTCGTCAACCTGTACCTGGACAAGACCGGTATTCACAACGGCGTACCAGCGGTAGTCCAAGCGGGTGAACAGCCATGAACGTGCACAAGGTAGTCTGGCAGGAAGGCATGCTGCTGCGCCCGCAGCATTTCCAGCACAACGACCGCTACTACGACAGCCAGATGAAAACCCGCACGCAGCTGCTGGGTAATTGCACCTGGGGTTTCATCGATCTGGAGATCGACCTGCAGTTCCTGACCATGGGCAAGCTGGTGATCAGTCGTGCCGCAGGCATCCTGCCGGATGGCAGTCTGTTCGAGCTCGATGGCAGCAGTGAACCGCTGGCCCTGGACGTGCCGCCAAACACCGGCAGCACGCCGATCTTCATGGCCTTGCCGCTGGTCACCGGAAACCACATCGAGGCCCGCCGGCCGGAGCAGGCCGAGGTATTGACGCGCTATACCACCTACGAGCTGGAGGTCAGCGATTCCAACGCGGGCGATGACAACAGCACCCAGATCAACTGCGCGCGCCCGGACTTCCGCCTGCTGCTGGGCGAGCAGCAGGGCGACCAGGCGTACGTCAAGCTCAAGGTGTGCGAAGTGCTCGACACCTCGCCGGACGGGGTCATTACCCTGGATCCGGACTTCGTCCCGAGCTACATCCGGACCCAATCCTCGGTGTACCTGCAGTCATGCCTGAAGGAAGTGATCAGCATGCTGGCCTTGCGTGGCGACACCCTGGCCGAGCGCATCCGCTCCAATGGCAAGGTCGGCGGTGCAGAGGTGGGCGACTTCATGATGCTGCAGCTGATCAACCGTACCGAGTTGCTGCTGCGTCACTACCTGAACCTTGAGCAGGTGCACCCGGAAGAGTTGTACCGCACCTTCCTGATCATGCTCGGCGACCTGTCGACCTTCTCCAGCGACACCAAGCGCCCTCGGCTGGACGCTCGTTACCAGCACAGTGACCAGGGCAGCAGCTTCCGCAAGCTGATGGAGTCGATCCGTCAGGTGTTGTCGATGGTGCTCGAGCAACATGCCATCGAGTTGGAGCTGCAACAGCGCCAGTACGGCATCCTGGTTTCACCCTTGCACGATCCAGGGCTGCTCACCACGGCATCGTTCGTACTGGCCGCCAGCGCCAACTGCGAATCCGAGGAGCTGCGCCAGCGTTTGCCGCTGCACCTCAAGGTCGGCCCGGTGGAGCGCATTCGCCAGTTGGTCAACCTTCACTTGCCTGGGCTCAAGGTCAAGCCCTTGCCTGTGGCACCGAGGCAGATCCCGTTTCATGCCAACAAAACCTACTTCATCGTCGAACTCGATGCCGCAGATCGCGCCAAGATGGATGGCTCTGGTGGTTTCGCCTTCCACGTCACCAGTGAGTTCTCCGATCTTGAACTGAAATTCTGGGCCATCAGGAACTGACCGCAATGAGCAAGGACACGGAACACCCGCAGGACGACAAGACCGTCCTGTACAACCAGGATGGCTCGGCACCCTCTGGCCAGCCACTGACGGCCCATGGCGATGCGGCCAAGGTCGAGCCGCTGGAGCAGCGTATGGTCTATTCGGCGCGGCTCCCTGCCAGCGGCAGCTTCAGCGTCGGTCTCAACCCGTTGGTGGCGGCTGCTGCCGAGTTGATTTCGGAAGTGGTGCGGCTCAAGCACAGCGAAACCGCCGAAGACTTGAATACGCTCAAGGAGCGACTGAGCGCCTACATTCGCACCTTCGAAGCGCGCATCCATTACGAAGGGGTCGAGAGCAGCCAGGTGACGGTGGCGCGCTACCTGATTTGCACCGTGGTCGATGAAGCCGTGGTCACCACCTCGTGGGGCAACGAAAGTCAGTGGTCCCAGATGAGCCTGCTCAGTGCGTTTCACAACGAAACCTTCGGCGGCGAGAAGTTCTTCGCCTTGCTCGACCGCATGTCGAAGAACCCGGTCAAGCACCTGGCCATGCTGGAGCTGATGTACCTGTGCCTGTCGCTGGGCTTCGAGGGCAAGTATCGGGTAATCGATCGCGGTATGTCCGAACTCGAAGGCATCCGCGACGCGCTGTTCCGCCAGATCCGCCAGCTGCGGGGCGACGTGCCGCGCGAGTTGGCGCCACGCTGGGAGGGTCACGACCAGCGCCACACTCCGGTGCGTATCGTGCCGTGGTGGAGCGTGGCGTTGCTCACGATGGTGTGTCTGATGGTGCTGTATGCCGGTTTCGCCTGGGTGCTGGGGGAGCAGCGCGCCACCGTCTTGCAACCCTTCCAGCCCCTCGAACAGAACGTGGCCGAACAGAAGCAGTGACACAAGGATCTGTGATGAAGAATGTTTTCAAGAAAGTCGGCGCATTCCTTGCCCGGACCTGGGTGTGGAGTCTGCTGCTGGTGCTGGCCCTGGCCTTGCTGGTGTGGTTCGTCGGGCCACTGCTGGCCGTCGCCGACGACAAGTTCTGGGAAGACGCCGCGGCGCGGCTGTTGACCATCAGTGTGCTGTTCCTGCTCTGGGGATTGTGGATGGTGTACGCCAGCTGGCGTGCCAACCATCGCAAGCAGAAGGCGCTGGAGAGCGAGGGCGGGCAAGAGCGTCTGGAGCGTGAAGAGCGCAAGTACGAAGCGGCCAAGGAAATCAGGGCGCGTTTCAAGCATGCCCTGGCCACGCTCAACACCTCGAGCCTGTACGGTGGCCGTCACGACCGCTGGCGTCGTGATCTGCCATGGTACCTGGTGCTCGGCGCCAATGGCTCGGGCAAGACCAGCCTGCTGGAGCATTCGGGGCTGGAGTTTCCCATCAACGCGCTGGAGCGCAGGCGCTCGCAGGACGCGGGCAATGGCGAATACTGCAATTACTACTTTGCCGAGCAGGGCGTGCTGGTCGACACCGGCGGGCGCTTCCTCGAACAGCGCGACAGTGAGCTGGACGGCCATGCCTGGCGCACCTTGCTCGACCTGCTGCGTCAGCGTCGCCGCAATCGGCCGCTCAACGGTGTGTTGATCACCGTACCAATGGATACCTTGCTTGGCGGTGACGCGGCATTGAACGACTTGGCGCAGAAGGTTCGCTCGCGCTTGCAGGAGTTGCGCCAGCGCCTGCACCAGGACCTGCCGGTATACCTGGTGCTGACCAAGACCGACCGGCTGGCTGGCTTTGAGGAATTCTTCGACCAGCAGTCGCGAGAAGAAAACGAACAGGTGTTTGGCGTCACGTTCGGCAAAGGCAAGAATGGCGCCGATACCGAGTTACTGGCCAACGAGTTTCAGGGCCTGCTGCAGCGCCTGGGTGACCAGGTCACCCAGCGCATCCACCACGAGCGCAATACCTTGCGTCGTGCGCGCATCCTCGATTTCCCGCACCAGCTCGGACGCATCGGTGACCAATTGTGCCTGTTGGTGGATGCCGCTTTCACCGGCAACCGCTATCAGCGCGCCAGCCACTTGCGCGGTGTCTATCTGACCAGCGCGCCGCACCTTGCGCCGCAGGTCGATAGCGACAATGGCTTCCAGCCCGGTATGCCTGGGCACGGAATCCCGCGGGGGCGGGCGCGCTTCATGCTGCAGTTGTTCACCCGTGTCGTGTTTCCCGAATACGACCTGGCTGGCCTCGACCGCCGTGAGCGGCGCCGCATCAATTGGGGCCAGCGTGCCGTATACCTGACGGCACTCGGCGCGCTGGTGCTGTTCGGCCTGCTGTGGGCAAACAGTTTCTCCGGCAACCATGAGCGTCTGGAAGCGCTGCGTGAACTGGCTCGGCAATGGCAGCATCAGCACCAGAGCCTCGACGGCCGCGACGATGCCCTGGCCGCACTCAAGCCGTTGGATTCGGCCTACCAGGCAGCACGAGTGTTTCCCGACAGTGGCGATGTCTCGCTGCTGCAGCGCGCCGGCCTGTATCAAGGGGGGGCTGCCAACGAGGTGCTGCAACCTGCTTACCAGCGCGAACTCGAGCAAGTCCTGCTGCCGCGCGTCGGCAAGATGGTGGAAGAGCAGATTCGCAGCAACCTGAAGAACCGCGAACGCTTGCTCAACAGCCTGCGTGCCTACCTGATGCTGGGCGATCCCGAGCGTCGAGATCAGGACTGGTTGCAGGATTGGGTGGCAGCCGGCTGGTCGCAGCGCTACAGCGGCAACACCGCCGCGCAGGAGGCGCTCAACGCACACTTCGGGCGCCTGTTGCAGCAACCGTTCGCCTTGCCGCTCAATGATGCGCTGGTGGCACAGGCGCGTCAGGTGTTGCGTGCAGAGTCGCTGGCCAGCGTGGTCTACCGAGTGCTGCGAGAACAGGCCCGCAGTCTGCCCGAGTACCGCCTGAGCCAGCAGTTGGGGCCACAGGCGAGCCAGTTCGTGGGGGTCGACTATGCGATTCCGGGCTTCTACACCTCCCAGGGTTACCAGCAATACTTCTCGGTGCAGGGCGCCAACCTGGTCAACGACATCCTGCGTGACAACTGGGTGCTGGGGGAGGGGCCAGGTATCAGCGACATGGACATGCGACGGCTGATGGTGGCGCTGGAACAGTTGTATTTTCGCGACTACGCCAATTATTGGGGGGAGGCGATCAACCAGGTCGGCTTGATTCCGTTCAGCGACGCGGGGGAAGGCGCTGACCAATTGTCGGCGCTCACCGCCGCCAACTCGCCGTTGTTGCTGCTGCTGACCGAAGTGCGCGAGAACACCCGTTTCCCGACGTTGCCAGAGACGTCAGACGAGGGCGAGCAGGCAGCCGAGGCGGCCGCTGGCAAGGCCGCGGCCAAGAAGCTTGGCAAGAACGGCACTGCCGTGGCTGGCGCGGTCGCCGGCAAGGCCCGTGACGCCCTGGCCAAGCGACCGCTGCCAGACACCGCGCGCATGGCGCTGCAACGGCGCTTCGAGCCGCTGCACCGTTTGCTCGATGACAACAACGGCCCAGGGCCTGATCTGGCGCCGACCCTGCAAGCGCTGAACGATCTGCAACAACAATTGGCCGGGCTGGCGCGCTCCAACCAGGTCGAGGAAGCTTCGTACCAGATGGCCAAGGCGCGCATGTCGGGCCAACGTGACGCCTTGAGCAGCCTGCGCAACGGCACCGCCCGACTGCCACGGCCAGTGGCGGGCTGGTTCAACCTGCTCTCGGACGACATCTGGCGCATGGTCCTGAACGACAGCTACAACTACCTCAACCAGCGTTACCAGAGTGAGCTGTACAGCTTCTATGGCAAGGCCATCGAGTCGCGCTACCCGTTCAACGCCGCAGGCACCGGCGATGTGGCGATCAGCGATTTCCGCGACTTCTTCAAGGCCCAGGGTGTAGCCGACCAGTTCTTCGACAGCTACATGAAGCCGTTCGTCAGTGGCGAGCCAGGCAACTATCGCTTGCGCAGCCTGGACGGCCAGAGCCTGCCGATGACCAAGACGTTCCTTGAACAGATGGGCATCATCCAGGCCGTGCGCCAGAGCTTCTTTGCGCAAAACCCGCAAGAGCCGCAAGTGCAGTTCAAGCTCGAACCGTACACCCTCGATCCATCGGTGAGTCGCGCTGAGTTTCGCTTCGGTGACCAGGTGATCGACTACCGTCATGGTCCGATTGTCTCCACCACGTTCAAGTGGCCGACCGAGGCACAGGACGGCAACAGCAGCCTGACCCTGGAGCAAATCAATGGCCGCCCCATGTCGCTGGAAAAGAACGGCGGCCCGTGGGCGCTGTTCCGCTTGCTCGACCTGATGCAGACCGAGTACCTCAAGGGCCGCGACACCATGGTGGTCAAGGCCAACGTCGGAGGTATGCGCGCCAACTACCTGCTGACCAGCCAGCGCTCGCCCAACCCGTTCGACCTGAACGTGTTGCGTGGCCTGCGGCTGCCGGGTGAACTCTGATGCTGCACGCCAACCCCTGGCGCAGTGCGGCGCGCACAGACGCCGGCAAGGTGCGCGCCCGCAACGAGGATGCATTTCTGGATTGCCCGCAGCATGGGTTGTGGGCTGTAGCGGATGGTATGGGAGGACATGAGGATGGCGATGTCGCCAGCCAGATGATCGTGGCCAGCCTGGCTGAACTGGCCCCTGCCGCCAGTTTCGACGAGCGTGTGGTCGCGGTCCGCCAATGCCTGCACTGGATCAATCGCCGCCTGGGCCAGGAGCTGACAGTGAGCGTCGAGGGCCACGCGCGAATCATCGGAAGCACAGTGGTCACGTTACTGCTTGAAGGCCGCCGTGGTGCATGCGTGTGGGCCGGCGACAGCCGTTGCTACCTGTGGCGTGGGCATCGGCTGTACCAGCTGACCCGCGATCATTCGCTTGCGCAGCAATTGATCGACCAGCAGCGCATGAGCGCCGAGCAGGCCCGTGGCCACCCCTCGGCACGCGCACTGACCCGTGCGGTGGGCGCCAGTGCCGAGCTCAAGCTGGAGGTGCTGGAGTTCGAAGCGTTGCCGGGCGATGTGTTCCTCCTGTGCAGCGACGGTCTCTACGACAGCCTTCAAAGCGATGGTCTCGGCCACGCCCTGGACCTTGCGTCGCCCGCCGATGCCTTGCAGCGACTGTTTGCTACTGCACTGGGCGGTGCGGCGAAAGACAACCTGACCGCAGTGGTGATCCATCAATGAGCGGCGACGCACTGGATATACTCGATGCCCTGGAGCAAGGTGGCGACGCCACCTACTTTTCCTTCACCCAGCCGGCCGGCGAGCCGGATCGGGGCAGCAATGGCAAGGGGCGGCGCAAGCGCCGTGGCAAGGGCAGGGCGGCAGAACCGTTGCCTGCAATCCCGGCAGCCGTCGACGTGTTGCCTGTGCCCGAGCTGTTGGCCGGCCGCTATCGCCTCGAGCGGCTGCTGGGGGCTGGCGGCATGGGCCTGGTGTATCGCGCTCGCGACTTGTTGCAGGAAAGCTACGGTGATCCGCAACCGTTGTTGGCGGTCAAGCTGATGAGCGACCAACTGGCTGCCTCGGCAGACGCCAACGCATTGCTGTTCAACGAATACGCGCTTACCAGCCGCTTGCGGCACCCCAACCTGGTGCGGTTGCATGGTTTCGCTGTCGATCCGCAATGCGGGCGCGCCTTCATCAGCATGGAGTTGATGCGTGGTCGTGCGCTTGACCGCGTACTCTGCGACCAGCCCCTGGGCCTGGCGTGGGCAGAGGTGCGTGAAATAGCCGTGCCGCTGCTCGACGCCCTGGCCTGTGTACACGGCCAAGGGGTGGTGCATGGCGATATCAAACCCAGCAATGTGATGCTCGGCGACGATGGCGTGCGTCTGTTCGACTTTGGCCTGGGCATGGCCGTGGAAGGGCCACTGGCCAGGTTGCCGCATTTGAGCTACGGCCGTTTCGAAGCCTGGACACCGGCCTATGCAGCGCCGGAGTTGTTCGAGGGCAGTAATCCCAGCAGGGCCAGCGACCTGTATGCCGTTGCCTGCGTATTGTATGAGCTGGCCTGCGGCCGTCATCCCTTCGAGCGTGTACCCTCGATCAAGGTCCGCGACCAGGCGCTGAGCTCGCGGCTTTCGGTGCCGCTTGGCATGCCGGCCAAGGCCTGGAGCGCATTGCGTGTGGCGCTGGCGTTCGACCCCGAGCAGCGCCGCGTGAGTGCGGCGCAGTTGCGTGATGCCTTTGCCGCCCAAGGACTGTGGGCGCGGCTCAGGAGCATGCGCAACACTCAGTCTTCCTGAGGGGTTGTAGCACCGAAGCCATAGCCGCGCAGCATGCCCTGGCGCAGGCCATTGCCCCAGGCATACAGGTGCGCCTGATGCGCAGCGGTCCAGTCCAACGTGTTGCGCGCCAGGGTTAACACCAGGCTATCGCTGTTGCCCGTGGTCAGTCCGAATGCCGGTACCTGTGACTTGCCCGTAAACAGCGCCATGCTGCCCAGTAGCAACACGTACAGCGCCAACAGTTTCAGGTACACGCCCGGAGGCTGCGGCAGCCCCAAACGCAGCAGGTACGCCAGCGTTCTGAACAGGTGCACCACCAACCCGATGCTGATCAGCAGCACGGTGACGCCTGGGGTTACCAGATCGCGGTAGCTGTCACGGCCGAGGGTAGAGAGGTCGTTGCTGGCCTCGACGCGTTGCTTCATCAGTTCGCGGGCGTCGTATTGCAGTGCCGGTCGGTAGACTGTGAGCGCGAAGGCTTCCTTGGTCAGGTAGGCATACAAAGTGATGCCAGCGGGTAGGGCCAAATCCTGTCGCCATTGGGCCTGGATGGCGTTAACTGCCAGGAAGCCCGTCCGCGTCAGGCCGGGTTCGATCCAGCCGGCGTCGATGCGTTGCTGGAGTGTTTCGGCGTATCGGTTACGTGCTTCGCGCCGCACCTGCCTGGCGACCGCCTGGTTGAAGCCGCGGCGGTCATCGGGGCGCCAGAGGTCGTTGACCGGAACGTTCATCTGCTCGCGTAGCACGTGGCGCACAGGTTGCCACTCAGCGAGCGGCAGGTTCCATGGATTGAGGGTGCGACCACGCTTGGTGAGCAGACGCAGGTAGTCGGTCCAGGCCTGGCCCTGGCGCTGGAGGATGGCCAGGCGGCTGGTTGCATCCGCGTAGAACTGGCTAGCGCGTCGGTACTGGCGGTAATGGTCCTCCTGCCTGCCGGTGGCTTGCAGGTAACGCTGGTAATTACGCTCCAGGCCCCCGCGTCGTTGGTCGGCGAGCTGCTCGAAGAACGCCTGCGGCGTGAGGCCGTCTGTCAGCGCCACTTGGGGACTGTCCGGTAGCAGCAGGGCCAATTCGGCCAGCCGCCATTTGCCCTCGGGGCTTTGCAACTGCGCGGGCGTGGCGGTCTGGCCGTCGATGCGCAGGTCATGTTCGAGCATGCGGTTGAGCAGCGGCATACCGAAGGCTGCCTGGGCTTGTTGGCTAGGGCTGGTGCGCTCGACCAGGCTATCGATCAGCAGGCGCTGGGCCTGGTTGCCAAGGTACAGGCAGCTTGTGCAGGTCAGCAGCGCCCACAACAGTGTGCGACCGAAGCCCCAGTTCAGGCGCAGCCCCTTGCGCAACAAGCAGCTCAATGCCAGCAGGGCCAGGGCGAAAGCCCCCAACCATTGGCCGTGGTCGGCGAGGCGTTGCAGCACCGCATGCGGCGCCAGGCTGCCGATCAGGTCGGTGATCTGCGCCAGGTATGCCAGGGCAAGCAGCAGGTACATCGCGCTTGGCAGCAGCATCAATTGCGCCAACAAACGGCCCTGGGCGCGCGTCAGCGGCAGGCTGCCGCCCCATAAGGCACGGGTTATACGCTGCCAGGGAGAGAGGTCTTGGCGGGTCCGTTGCAGTAGGGCGCCGAGCATCAGGCGTGGCCTGCTGGCAGAAAACGGGCAGGGCAGGGTGAAGCAGTAACGGAAGTGGTCACGCGCGGCGTTCCTTGTCGAATCGGTAGAGCATCCATGAGTGCGGCACGATGGTAGCACGTTGGTTTTGGTGGCGGCCGGCTTGCTGCATTTCGCGATGGCTTTTACAGCTTCGGCGCACTCTCCTGAGTCAACTGCGCAAGAAGTTGCGCACTCAAATGTCGATATACCTGTGCAAACATTCCTGTAGGCCTTAAGAAATATCCGTTGTGGCAGATGACGATGCCACCGCAGGCGTTCGATGCGATTGCCTGGTACCACTGCGATCACCTCGGCACGCCGATGGTCGCCGTGTGGCAGCACGAATACGACGCCCTCAACCAGCGCGCCAGCACCCTCCGCCCGGATGGCCACAAAGTCGGCTGGCTCACCTACGGCAGCGGCCACCTGCTGGGCATGACCCTCGACCACCACGAGATGCTCGCCTACGAGCGCGACGACCTGCACCGCGAAGTGGTTCGGCAGCAGGGCAACCCCAGGCCTGGGACCTGGTCGGGCGTTTGCAGGAGCAGTGGCTCGGCAGCCACGACAGCCCATCCACGCTGCTCAAGCGCCAGTACCGCTACGCCGTCGCCGTCCAGCTCACCCACTCCACGCCACCCGACGCGGCCCGTCGGAGTACCAGTAGTACCTGCTCGACCGCCCGCTGTAAGCCGATCCACGGTGTAACGAGTTGATGGACAACCGACTGCGAACACGTCGGTGCCGACTACCGCTGCGATGTACAAGGCGGTGGCGAATGCGAGTCCTTTCAACCTGTGCAGGTCACCCTTTGGCATGGCATCCAGGTCGGCCCGTAAGCGGACCCGCCACTCAATTCCGTCCCCTCTAAATGACCTAATGCCGCCCTTGCCCTATGCAGCAGTACACACTACCAACGCATCTTCACCCCCAAACTCCCAATCAACCCATTCAAGTCATTCCCATCCACATCACTGCTGTAATCGGCACTGACAAACAGCGCCACGGACGGGGTGACCCTGGCTACTAGTCCCAAGCCTAACTCCACCGTGGTCGAGTAGCGCGAGCTGGAAATCTTGTCGACCTGGTCCAGCTTCACCGAGTCGGCGTTGCTGAAGTCGTACCAGACGTTGGTCCGCACGTAAGGCTCGATCGGCATGCCGCGCACGGCGTAGCGGCCGGACAACTTGGCACCGACCCGGCCGCTCCAGCTGGGCTGGCTGTCGAAGGCCTGCAAGGTCTCTTCCTGCACTTGGCTGCCGGGGAAGAATTGTTGGTTGATCAACTGTGCCTGTGGCTCGATCACCCAGCCGCCTCCCAACTTGATCGGGTAGCCGCCTTCCACCGAGAAGGTCATCGCGTGGCCGCTGTCGTCCAGGCGCTGGCCGCTTTCGCCACGGCCGTTGACATCAATGCGCGAGCCCATGGCCACGGCATCCAGGTGCCAGCCGCGATCATGGGTCATGCTCCAGTACACCCCCAGGCTCTCGCCGCTGAGGTTGACCGCATTGCGCTGCTTGTCGCCAAGCAACGGGCGCATACCGTTGAAGGTGCTCTGCAGGTTGTTATGGCCAACGAAGATTCCCGCCCGGTGCACATTGCCCGCCGAGGATTCACGTACGAACAGGTCCGGGCCGATCATCAATTGCTGGCTGGGCGCTTCGAGCTGGTCTGGCGGCTGCGCGCCCTGGCGTTGCACGCTGGGGAAGAACTGCGACCATTGGCTGGCGACCAGGTCCGGTGCGGCCTGCCCGTGGCGCTCGCTCATGCGATCGGAAAACTCGTTCAGCGTGCCCAGGGTGAGGCCGACGGCGCTCACCGGGTCGAGTGACAGCTGTGGCATTGACGGTTGTTGCAGGAAGCGGTCGAAGGTCGGGTCGTCCTGCAATTCAAACGCCAAGGTTTCCACAGGGGTTGCCAGAAGCAGCGACGTGGAAACCGCGCAGAAAATGCTGTCGAAACGCCAGGGATTCGAGGTTCTTTTCATAGCGGATCTCCTCATTTTTTTGTTGTACAGCCCAAGGACCTGGCCTGTTGTCACGAGCTGTACGGCAAAAACAGAGGGCGACCCAAACCAGCACGCCAGCTTTAGCAAGTGCGCACGAAGGCGCGAGCTAGAGGCCCGGCGTGATTTTTTACGCGTAGTGATAATGTTCAGCTAAGGAGAGGTCGGCGCTTGCGTCAAGAAAACGTGAAAGTCCCGTTCATGCCTTGGTGATTGGCTCAACGCTATGAATCTATTGATAAAAATTGTGGGCATAGCGATGTTCGCTATTTGCCGATCGGCGGCTATGCCGAATCATTGTTAGGGCTAGAGCTCAAGCTCCACCGCCGCTTGGGCGGTGGCGCCCGTTGGGTCTATTCATCTTCTCGTTGGAGCACCATCAGCAGCACCGAGCGGCCTTTGACTTCGAAGGTCGTATCGAACTGCAGATGCTGGGGTTTGCGCATCTCGGGCCTGTCGGTGTTGATCAGGCAGCTCCAGTAATCGCCCTCGGGTACGGCCGGTAGCAGGAACGGTACGGTGTCGTGGTAGGCATTGACGATCAGCAGGAGGGTAGCCTCCGAACCGGGGCGGGCGATGCCGCTCACCTGGGCGCGACCGTCCATTAGCATCCCCAGGCAGCGGCCATGGGGGTCTTCCCATTGTTCTACGCTCATTTCGCGGCCATCCGGTGCCAGCCAGGTGACGTCCTTGACCCCGATCGCTTCGTTGTAGTCTCCGACCAGGAAACGTGAGCGGCGCAGCACCGGGTAGGCCAGGCGCAGACGGGTCAGGCGTTTGACAAAGGCCAGCAGCTCTTCGCCTTCTTCGTCCAACTCCCAGTTCACCCAGCCGATCTCGCTGTCCTGGCAATAGGCGTTGTTGTTGCCATGTTGGGTCCGGCTGAACTCATCGCCGGCGACGATCATCGGGGTGCCCTGGGCCAGCAGCAAGGTCGCGAAGAAGTTGCGCATCTGCCGGGTGCGCAGGGCATTGATGGTCGGGTCGTCGGTCGGGCCTTCGGCCCCGCAGTTCCATGACAGGTTGTTGTCGGTCCCGTCCTGGTTGTTCTCGTCGTTGTCTTCGTTGTGCTTGTGGTTGTACGACACCAGGTCGCGCAGGGTGAAGCCATCATGGGCGGTGACGAAGTTGACTGAGGCATAGGGGCGTCGGCCACGGTTGTTGAACATGTCGCCCGAGGCGGTCATGCGCGAGGCGAAATCGGCTAGCTGGCCTTCGTCACCCTTCCAGAACGCACGCACGGTATCGCGGAAGCGGTCGTTCCATTCCGCCCAGCCCGGTGCGAAGTGACCCACCTGGTAGCCGCCGGGGCCGCAGTCCCATGGCTCGGCGATGAGCTTGACCTGGCTGAGCAGCGGGTCCTGGCGGCAGGCGACGAGGAAGCTGTGACGTTCGTTGTAGCCGTCGTGGTAGCGCCCGAGAATGGTCGCCAGGTCGAAGCGGAAACCATCGACGCGCATCTCGCCGGCCCAGTAGCGCAGCGAGTCGGTCACCAGTTGCAGTACGCAGGGGTGGCTCAGGTCGAGGGTGTTGCCTGTGCCGGAATCGTTGATGTAGTAGCGCTTGTCATCCGGCATCAAGCGGTAGTACGAGGCGTTGTCGATGCCGCGCATGGACAGCGTCGGACCGAGTTCGTTGCCCTCGGCAGTGTGGTTGTAGACCACATCGAGTATCACCTCCAGGCCGGCATCATGCAGGTGAGCGACCATCTCCTTGAACTCGGCGATCTTGCCGCTGGCCAGGTAGCTGGGATGCGGCGCGAAGAAGGCGATGCTGTTGTAGCCCCAGTAGTTGTTCAGGCCTTTTTGCAGCAGGTGCTGGTCGTTGACGAAGGCATGGATCGGCAGCAGCTCGATGCTTGATACACCCAGGTCCTTGATGTGCTTGAGCAACTCGTCATTGGCAAGGCCGGCGAAAGTGCCGCGCAGAGCTTCCGGCACCGCCGGGTGACGCATGCTGATGCCCTTGGTGTGGGCTTCGTAGATGATCGTGCGCTCCCAGGGCACCAGCACGCGCTGATCGCGGCCCCAGGTGAAGGCAGGGTCGATCACCTTGCACTTGGGCACGAAGGGCGCGCTGTCGCGTTCATCGAACGACAGGTCGCCGTCGGGGTGGCCAATGGTGTAGCCGAACAAGGCTTCGGACCATTTCAGGCCGCCGACCAATTGCTTGGCATAGGGGTCGATCAGCAGTTTGTTGGGGTTGAAGCGGTGGCCGTTCTCTGGCTCGTAAGGGCCATGCACGCGGTAGCCGTAGACCAGCCCCGGATGCGCGTCGGGCAGGTAGCCGTGGTAGATCTCGTCGGTGTACTCGGGTAGCTCGATGCGCTCCAGTTCCTCTTCGCCGCTGGAGTCGAACAGGCACAGTTCGACCTTGCTGGCGTTGGCCGAGAACAATGCGAAGTTGACCCCCAGCCCATCCCAGGTGGCACCAAGGGGGAAGGGCAGTCCTTCGCGGATCCGCGATGGGGCGACAGAGCGGGTTTTCTTTGGGGTGCGGGGGCTCATGGCAATCCTCGAGGGCCTGTGTGGAGGGAAATGTAGGCGGGCTCATCACCGGCAAGCTGGCGCCTGCAAAAGGGCAAGGGCTGGCTACCGGCGATGAGGCCGAGACTGATACCGATTCAGCCGGCAGTGGGCTTTTTCACCGCGCGCGGCTTCTTCACCGGCGCCGGCTTTTCGGCCACGGCAGGGGCTTTAGGTTTGGCCGGGGCGCGCTTGCGTGGCGCCGCCTTGGGCGCCAGGGACTCGGCTTCCGCAAGCTTGCGCGCCATGTCCCAATGGCGCTCTTCCTGGCCTACGGGTTTACCTTCCGACTCCCAGATCTGATAGGCAAATTCGCGAATACGCTTTTCATCGACGCTCATCATTACGCTCCTGATGTTCAAGATTGTTGTATCAACAGATTGACCGGAAACTTCGCCAGTACGCTGTTCAACATCAGCTCCTTACAAGGGCTGACCGCACCGGTGGTGAAAAGTCCCGTCGTATTGGCAGGCGACAAGGCAAACGGCAGGATCAGCCGGGTGTCGTCCCAGTTCTGCGCTGGGATCAACGGTGTAGGGGCATCGCCAAGCAGGCTGCTGGCAAGGCGTGGGGCAATCACGATGGCGCGTTCATCTTCGCCCAGGCGGGCGAAGGCCACGACCTTGTCGGCATGTCGGCCCTGCACGGTCAACGGCAGGTAGGCTCCGCGACGGAACAGCGCGGAGTGTGCCTGACGGCAATCCAATACCTGCGACACCAGCGCCTGCTTGATACGTCCGTCACGCCAGTGCATGAGCAGCGCGTCGAGCGGTGTGGCAGCGTCCAGGGTGCGACGCCTGCAAGCGTAGTCCACGGGGCGGCGGTTGTCCGGGTCGACCAGGCTGAAATCCCAGTACTCGTTGCCTTGGTACAGGTCGGGCACGCCGGGCACGGTCATGCGCAACAGCGTTTGTACCAGGCCGTTGAGAGCGCCAGGGCAGGCGATCAGGCGCACCGCGTCGGCCAGCGACTGGCGCAGCTGCTGGTTCTGGCGGTCCAGCAGCAGGCTATCGACGTAGGCTGCACAGGCCGTTTCGTAGGCTGTGTTCGGCGCATTCCAGCTGCTGCGAAGCTTGGCCTCGCGCAGCGCTTTCTGCTGCCACTGACGGATACGCTCGGCATAGCTGCGCAGCGCGGCATCGTCGTGCAAGTCGAGCTCCAGTGGCCAACTGCCCAGCAGCGTCTGGAATAGCAGCAACTCATCGCCGGGACTAGGGGCCAGGCCGTCCTCCAGCGACTCGCGCAATGGGGCGGCGAGTTCGCGCCAGTGCTCGACGCGGCTGGCCAGCCAGGGCGCGCGCTCGCTGAGCACGGCCAGGCGCGCGCGGCAGTCCTCGCCACGTTTGTGGTCATGGGTGGCGGTCGTCAGCAGGTTGTCGGGGTAGTGGTGCAGCCGGCGTTGGGCCTGGCTGTGGAACTCGGCTGCATCGGCACAGAACCGTTCGGCCTCGAAGCCTACATCGTTGCGCGACAGCAGGCGGCCGCTGCGGTAGAAGGCGGTGTCTTCCACCGCCTTGGCGGCGCTGGGGGCGGTGAGTTGCTGGAAGCGCACGCAGGCATGGCGCAGGTGTTTGCGTGGCTTGCCCGCAGGCAGGTGCCGCCAGGGCTGGCCGCCCAGCCATTGTTCGAGCTGCGCCAGCAGCGGCCAGTCGGCTTCGCCGAGGTCCTGGCGGGCACCGGCCAGCGCCTGCTGGAAGAAAGCTTCGTCTTCGGCCGGGCGCCCGCAGGCGTTGAAGTACGTGCGGTAGACTGGGTAATGCGCGACCAGCGCCTGCACGGCGCGGCGGATCGCGCCTAAAGTCAGGTCGCGGGTCATCAGGTCGTCGCGGGCGACCTGAAGGAGGGCTTGGGCCACCGACTCGCAGTCGCCGGCCAGGCTGGCATTGAGCACCAGGTGCCGCGCCTGGCGGACCTCCTCGGGGAAGTCGGGGCGTTCGCTGATGCTCGACCACAACTCGCTAAGCGGCGCCTCGCCAGCGGGGGCGTGCTGCAGCAGCGACACCTGGTTCATGAACTCGTAGCCGGTGGTGCCGTCGGTCAGCCAGTCGCGATGCAGGTGCTCGCCGGCGCCGAGAATTTTTTCCACGTAGATCGGGAAATGCTCGACTGCCGCGTTCACGGGGCGCCGTGCCAGCAGACGATCGACCCGCCTGCGCAGCTTGCGGCAGTACTGGCGCGGATCGGCCAGGCCGTCGATATGGTCGATGCGCAGGCCATCGACCAAACCGCGCTCGATCAGCTCGAACAGCTTGGCGTGGGTAGCCTCGAACACCACGGCACGCTCGACCCGCAGGCCGCCCAGTTCGTTGATGTCGAAAAAGCGCCGCCAGTTGATGTCGTCGGCGGCGGTTCGCCAACTGGCCAGGCGGTAGGTCTGGCGTTCGAGCAGCGCGTGCAGGTGCTTGAAACCCGCTGTGCTGCGGCTATCGAAGGCCTGCAGCGCGGATGCCAGGTCGGCACCATCGGCGACGCAGCGTGCCAGTTCTGCCTGCAAGGGCAGGGCAGCGTGCAGGGGCTCGTCAGCCAGGTGCAGGGCGGCGAAGCGTGGGGCCAGGGCCTGCAACTGGGGGTCAGGACTCTGTGAGAGGACCCGGCCATAGTCCACCGGGCAGATCGGGAAACGGTGGTCGTAGTGGGCGATATGCAGCACACCGTGCTGATCATCGAAGGTCAGCGGTATTTCGCCGTTCTTCAGTGCCAGCCCATAGTCGTTGCCGAGGAAGGGCAGCAACAGTTGCCCGGCCAGTAGCGGGTCGCTGGAGTGCCACTGGATGTCGAAGAATTCGGCATACGGGCTGCGCCGTCCCCAGGCCAGGAGGCTCTGCCACCAAGGGTTGTCGGCCCCGCCGACGGCCATGTGGTTGGAAACGGTGTCCACGATCAGTCCCATGCCGTGCTGGCGCAACGCGCTCACCAAGCGCTCAAGGGCGGCCTCGCCACCCAGTTCGGGGTTCACGCAGGTGGGGTCGACCACGTCGTACCCATGACGTGAGCCGGCGCGTGCCTTGAGGAGGGGGGAAGCGTAGAGGTGGCTGATGCCAAGCCGGGCGAAATACGGCACCAGCGGCACCGCATGGTCAAGGGTGAAGTCACTGTGAAATTGCAGGCGCTGGGTGGCGGTCAATGGCTTCATCGGTCACGCTCCCAGGCTTGTTCGCGCGCCTGGGCCAGTAGCTCCAGGCGACGGGAGGCATCTTCATCGTCGAGCAATTTGCCAACGGGCTGGGCAAAGCGACGGCGCCAATTGGGGTGGCTGTGAGTGGTGCCCGGCAAGTTGGGCTGTTCGTCGCTGCCGAGCAGGTCTTCGAGGGGCACCAGGACCAGCGGTGCGCGGGTGTGGCCAACGAAGCGGATGGCGGCGTCGATGATGGCGGCGTTGTCTTTCAAGGAACCGTAGTTGGCCTCGAGGATGTGGCGCAGGCCGGCTTGTTCTTTCTGTCGCTCATGGCGCCAGTGCAGTTCGGTGGCAGCGTCGATCAATTGCAGGCGGTGGTTCCAGTCGATGTCGCGGCTTTCCAGCCAGCCGGCCAGAGGTGCCAGGTCGTGGGTGCCGGTGGTGGCCAGCGCGTTGTCCGGCCAGTCGAGGATCGCTTTGAAGTGCCCCGTCGATGTCTGTTCGAACGGCAGCACACGCATGCCGAGTATGGCTTTTGCGGCCAGTCGTTCGCGCAAGCCATCAGGGACGGTGCCGAGGTCTTCGCCAAGAATGATCGCGCGATGGCGTACCGATTCCAGAGCCAGCAAGCGCAGCAGGTCGTCCACTGGGTATTGGAGGTAGGCCCCTTCGGTTGGCTTGGCACCTCGCGGAATCAGCCACAAGCGGCGTAGCCCCATCACGTGGTCGATGCGCAGGCCGCCGGCATGGGCCAGGTTGGCTCGCAGCATCTCAATGAAGGCGCGATAGCCATTGCGCTTGAGGCCCTCGGGGGAAAAGGCGCAGATGCCCCAGTCCTGCCCCGAGCGGTTCAGGATGTCGGGCGGAGCACCCACCTTGAGGTCGGCCAGCAGTTCGTCCTGGCGGCTCCAGGCCTGGCTGCCGGCCCCGTCGGCACCCACCGCCAGGTCGGCGATCAAACCTATCGCCATGCCATTGCTGCGGGCCGCGGCCTGGACGCGTTGCAGGCCGCGCTCGGTCAGCCATTGGCAAAATGCCTGGAACTCGACCTCGGCCTGATGGGCGTCGGCGAACGCCTCGACTTCAGGGTGATAAGGGTCGTGCCAGGCTCTTGGCCAGGCTCGCCAGTCAGCGCCCAGACCTCGTGCCTTGGCCTGGATCTGTAGCACTTCGAAGCGGCAGTGGTGCTCCAGCGCCTGGCCACCGGCGGCGCGGAAACTGTCGAAGTCCTCGCGCAGCGGGTGATCGCTCTGGCTGAAATCCCGATACAGGGCTTGCAGCAGACGTTCATGGGCATCGGCTGCGCGGGGCCAGTCGACCAGAGGGCCTTGTTCCAGGTCTTCCAGGATGTGTTCAAGGCCGCAGGCCTCGATGGCCATGCGCACGGCGCGCTCGCCGAGCAGTGCGGCGGGGCTTGAATACAGGGTGTTGAGCAACAATCGGCTGGATGGCGAGTAGGGGCTGTAGTGCTCCTGGTCGATGGCCGAGAGTGCATGAACCGGACTGATGGCCAGGGCATCGGCACCGCGTTCGGCGGCGCTGCGAGCGAGTTGCTCAAGGGCCAGGCAGTCACCGAAGCCACCGTCGCCGTCGCGGCGCAGGCTGTAAAGCTGCACGGCCAGGCCCCAGCAGCGTGGCGGCGGTTGCGTCACGGCCTCGTCCAGGCTATGGCAGCGCAGCGGTGCCACAGCCAGGGTGAAGCTGCGGCTGTCGATGTCCACGGTGTGATAGCCGATGGGCAGGTCACCGGGCAGGCGGGCCTGGGCGTCCAGGGTCAGCAGGCGCTGGCTGCCATCCTCCAAGGTGCAATGGGCCTGGGTTGCGGCGCTGAAGTAGCGTTGCAGTGGCAACGGCTGGCCGACGTCGGCAGTCAGCAGCGGCGGTAGGTGCTCGCTGTCTTCGGCTGCTTCCACGGCCCGCAGGCTGGCCAGGACAGCGGCATCGTCCTGGGCGCAGTGGCCCAGGGCTTCGAGCACGTTGCGCAGCACATCGTCGCTGACCTGCTGGGGCCTGGCGTTGGCGTCGATCCAGTCGCGGGCCAGACCGACGCGGGCAGCCAGGCGGTGCAGTGGGGTATCGCTCATGGGCGCTCCTGACCAGGTGTGAGCAGGCTGACCACGCAGCTGTAGGCGGCCAGGTGGGAATCGGGGTGGGCACTGTCGCTGGTGTCGAACACGCGTTGTTCGAAGCCGGGCAGTCCGACCGGTTGGGCGGTGTCGGCCAGGTTCAGGTCGATACGCAGGGTGTTGCCATTGCCCAGGCGCCAGCGGGCGGTGAGGGCTTTTTCGCCGAGCACCTCGGCACCCAGCGCACGGCAACCAGGTAGCTGCGGGATGATGTAGCGGTGGCGCAGGTCGAGCAGGTGCTGGTAAAGACCGTGCCAGCCGGCGAGCACTTCCTTGGCCAGAGGCCGGGAAGCGTCGAAGGTGTCTGGCGCATTGGGGTCGGGGATCTGCTCGCGTGATTGCGGCTGGGTGAATGCAGCGAAGTGGGCGAACTCGTTGCGCCGGCCCTCGCGCACGGCATCGGCCAGTTCGTCGTGAAAATCAGTGAAGAACAGGAACGGCCGGCAACTGCCGTCGTCGTCGCCCATGAACAGCAGCGGAATCATCGGTGCCATCAGTAACAGGGCGGTGGCGGCGCGTAAGGCCGCAGGCGGGCAGAGCCGGCTCAGGCGCTCGCCGAGGGCGCGGTTGCCGACCTGATCATGGTTCTGCAGGAACAGCACGAACGAGGTGGGCGCCAGGTGCCCGCTGGGCTCGCCCCGTGGGGTGCCGTGGCGGTTGGCCTGGCCCTGGAACACGAAGCCTTCTGTCAGGCAGCGTGCCAACTGTTCGATCGGGCGGTGCTGGTAGTCGGCATAGTAGCCTTCGGTTTCACCCGTCAGCAGTACATGCAGGGCATTGTGGCCGTCGTCGTTCCACTGCGCATCGAAGCCTTGTTCCAGCAGGAAAGCCTGGTTGTGCTCGTTCTCCAGCACCAGCCAGACATGCCGGCCGGGGGAGACGGCTGCGCGCACCCGTTGTGCCAACTCGCGCAGGAAGTCGGGGTGGTCGATGGCGTGCACCGCATCCAGGCGCAGGCCATCGCAGCGGTAGTCGCACACCCACATCAGTGCATTCTGAATGAAGAACTCCCGCACCTCGGGGCGACGGAAGTCGATGGCCGCGCCCCAGGGGGTGTGTTTGTCCTCGCGGAAGAATGGGCTGGCATAGTGGTGCAGGTAATTGCCGTGGGGGCCGAAGTGGTTGTAGACCACATCCACCAGTACCATCAGCCCCTGGCCGTGGGCCTGGTCGACCAGCGCGCACAGTTGCTCTGGGCTGCCATAGCTGTGCTGGGGGGCGTAGGGGAACACGCCGTCGTAGCCCCAATTGCGCGTGCCGGGGAACTGCCCGAGGGGCATCAGCTCGATGGCGCTGATACCCAGCTGTGCCAGGCGCGGCAGCTGCCGGGCAACCCCGGCATAGCCATCGAGCACACCCACGTGCAATTCCTGGATCACGGCCTCGTGCCATGGTCGACCCTGCCAGGGGTGCTGCCAATCATAGGCGTGCGTATCCACCAGTTGGCTAGGGCCGTCGACCCCCTCGGGCTGGTAGCGTGATGCCGGGTCGGCTACCCATTGCTCGCCGTCGATACAATAGCGATAACGGTCACCGGCCTGGCACTGGGCAACCCCGGTGTACCAGCCGTCGTTTTCCGGCAGTAGCTCGATCGCCGGCTGTTGCTCCAGTTGAAGGCTCACGCAGCGCGCATCCGGCGCCCAGAGGGCGAAGCGCGCCGACGTGGCGTCCAGCAGGTGTGCGCCATGCCTGTGCATCTTCGGCCTCCGCTCTAGTGGCTGAACTGTGCCTGTTTGACCAAGTCCTCGTAGAGGCGGGCGTAGGGTTCCACCGCCTGGCACCAGTTGAACGGTTGGGTCATTGACAGGCAGCGCATGGCATTGAGCAGGTCCGGTTTGCCGTAGACATAAAAGGCTCGGCTCAAGGCTTCGCGGTAGCTCTCGACCGTCGACTCGTCGAACAGGAAACCGGTGACACCGTTTTCGATGGTGTCGGCCAGCCCGCCCGTATTGCGTGCCACTGGCAGCGAGCCGAAGCGCTGAGCGTACATCTGGCTCAGGCCACAGGGCTCATAGCGAGAGGGCATGAGCAGGAAGTCGCTGCCGGCGAACATGCGCCGGGCATCGGTTTCGTTGAAGCCGATGCGCACGCCGATACGGCCGGGGTGGCGCAGGGCCAACTCACGCATGGCTTGCTCTTCTTCGGGCTCGCCACGGCCGATGATCGCGATCTGCCCGCCCTGTTCGACGATGTAGTCGGCGACGCCCAGGGTCAGGTCCAGACCTTTCTGGTACACCAGCCGCGAAACCACGGCGAACAGTGGGCCTTCGGACGGTGCCAGCCCGAACAGCTCACGTACCTCTTGGGCATTGCGCGCCTTGCCGTCCCAGTCGTTGATGCTGAAGTTGTGCTGCAGGTACTTGTCGGTGGCCGAGTCCCAGCTTTCGTCGATGCCGTTGGGGATGCCGCCGAGCAGGCCTTGCTGGGCCTTGCTGGCGAGGAAGCCATCCAGGCCGCAACCGAATTCGGGGGTGGTGATTTCCCGGGCGTAGGTGGCACTGACCGTGGTGATATGGCTGGAATAGGCAAGGCCTGCCTTGAGGAACGACAGCTTGCCGTAGAACTCCATGCCTTCCTGCTGCATGGCGTGCTCGGGGATCGCCAGTTCCGGGCTGCAACCGCGGCTGTAGACCCCTTGATAGGCGAGGTTGTGGATGGTGAACAGGGTCGGCGTGTTGAGCCCGCGCCAGTGCATGTAGGCGGGAGCAAGGCCGGCCGGCCAGTCATGGGCATGGACCACCTCGGGCTTCCAGTGGATCATGCCTTCGCCGGCAGCGATCTCGGCTGCGGCCAGGCCCAGGCGGGCGAAGCGGATGTGGTTGTCAGGCCAGTCGCGGCCGTTGTTGGCACCATAGGGTGTGCCGTCGCGCTGATACAGTTCGGGGCAGATCAGCACATAAATGACCAGCCCGTCGGCCAAGTCCATGCGGCCGATCTTGCACGGCGGCAGGGCCGCGTGACCGCCCAATTCGCCAACGATGTGAATGGGGTTGTCGCTCTCCATCACCTGGCGGTAGCCGGGGATCAGTACCCGGACATCATGCAGGTGAGCAAGCGCCCGAGGCAGTGCCGCGGACACGTCGCCCAACCCGCCGGTCTTGACCAGGTCGGCGATTTCCGAGGTGACGAACAGGATCTTGCGCTTGTTGGGATTGTGCTGGCGCTGGGCGCCAGGTGCCTTGGCTGTCGTGGCGAAGTCCGGGGTAAGCGGCTCGCGATTGTCCGGTTTGAATGAATCTACATGAGGTTCGACAGCGGCACTGATCATACTTCTCTCCGTCCCTATGTTTGGTCGGGTGCTGGCACCCTTTGCGTTATGTCGTGCTGGTTCTCTCTGAATGCGTTTCTTCGTAGTGCAGTCCTTGCCCCTGAGTCGTGCGCGCAGGCACTGCGCGATCGGCATTCCGGCCGAAAGCGTTTGACTGAATGGGGTGGGTAAGCCTTAGCGTGGGAAGTCCCTTTGCAATGGCCTGTTTACTCCATGACCCGCCGCCTTTTCAGAAAGTTCGACTTTTTTTCCGTCGCTTTTCTACACAGCAAATGGCGGGCCGAAATCAGAGTGTAGGAGACAGGGAGATAAAAAGGTGACCCGTCGGTCACTTTCGTTATGACGCGCGTTAGACGCAAACGTTGGCGTATGTGACAGGATGTGAATGGTGTGTTCCAGGGTGGGGCAGGGGCCAGAAGTGCGTGCGACATGATGTGTCGGCAAATAGCACCTCGCACCGTTTTGGTGCGTCATGGGGAGGGTGTAGGCGGGCGTATAAAGCACGATGTGAAGCAGAGTGGGAGCCAGGAGAGCCCCCACGACAGGGTTCAATCAGACGCTGACGGCTTTGCCACCGTTGCGGCTTTGTGCCAGTTGCAGGTTCAGCAGGGCCACCTGCTGCTTGAGTTGGTCGCGTTCTTCTTTCAAGCGAGCCAGTTCGTCGCGGCGGACGCTTACATATAGGGTCTGGACGGGAGTAGCAGGCATCAAGGTACCCATTGCACACCTCGCAATTGGCTAGTGACGTTTTAAGCGTAGACGCTCGCGCGGCGCGCATTCTGAATTCTTTCTGCCGCGTTGGGAACTTTTTTGTTTATGGTTGTCGCGCCGTTCGTCGGTGAACCTCATGGCGGAGCGCTGGACTAATCTGAACACCTGAACCGCCTTGTCATCCATTTCTAAGGGGAGCGTCGGCACATGCAACTGGGAATCGTCGGGCTGGGCCGCATGGGCGGCAATATCGCAAGACGGCTGATGCGCGCAGGGCATCGCACCGTGGTCAACGACCGCAACCGTGAAGCCATTACGGCACTGGAGGGGGAGGGCGCGCAAGGCGCGCACGACCTCGGCGCACTGGTACAGAAGCTGAAGGCACCCCGCGCAGTATGGGTAATGCTGCCTGCGGGCGAGCCGACCGAGCAGACCATCGCCCAACTGGCCGACATGCTTGAGCCGGGGGATGCGATCATCGACGGCGGCAATACGTTCTACAAGGACGATGTACGCCGCGCCGCCGAACTTGCCAAGCGTGGGCTGCATTACCTGGATGTCGGCACCTCGGGTGGCGTGTGGGGCCTTGAGCGTGGCTACTGCATGATGATCGGCGGTGAAAAAGAGGTGTTCGAGCGCCTCGAGCCGCTGTTCAAGGCCCTGGCGCCCGGTGTCGGCGACATCCCGCGTACCCAGGGGCGCAGTGGTGAGTACCAGCGTGCCGAGCACGGCTACATCCATGCAGGCCCGCCCGGCGCCGGGCACTACGTGAAGATGATCCACAACGGCATCGAATATGGGCTGATGCAAGCCTACGCCGAGGGCTTCGACCTGCTGCGCAGCAAGGGCGGCAATGAGCTGCCAGAAGAGCAGCGCTTCGACCTCGATGTGGCTGAAATCGCCGAAGTCTGGCGCCGCGGCAGCGTCGTCACCTCCTGGCTGCTTGACCTCACCGCCGATGCGTTGGTTGCCGATCCGCAGCTCGCGCAGTTCAGTGGCTCGGTGTCCGACAGCGGCGAAGGGCGCTGGACCATCGACGCCGCCGTCGAGCAGGCCGTGCCGGTGCCGGTGCTCTCCAGCGCGCTGTTCGCCCGCTTCCGTTCACGCCAGCAGCAGGGGACTTATGGCGACAAGATCCTGTCTGCCATGCGCCTGGGTTTCGGTGGCCACATCGAGAAGAAAGGCGAATGACCAGACCGACCATTCCTGCTGCCCCCCCTTGCACCCTGTTTCTGTTCGGCGCCAACGGCGACCTGGTCAAGCGCCTGCTGATGCCGGCGCTGTACAACCTCAGCCGCGACGGGTTGCTCGACCGTAACCTGCGCATCGTTGGCGTCGACCACAACCCGGCCAGCGCAGAAGACTTCGCCGAGCGCCTGCACCGCTTCATGCTCGAACGCGACCCCCAGTGCCTGGACGAAAAGCGCTGGCAGCGTCTGGCCAAGTCGCTGGATTACCAGACCGGCGATTTTCTCGATCCGGCCACCTACACCGCCCTGACCAAACGCATCGACAAGACCAGTCATGGCAACGCGATCTTCTACCTGGCCACTTCGCCACGATTCTTTCCTGAAGTGGCCCAGCGCTTGGGTGAGGCCGGACTGCTTGACGAGCGCGCAGGGGGCTTTCGCCGGGTGGTGGTGGAAAAGCCGTTCGGCACCGACCTGGCCAGCGCCGAAGCCTTGAACGCCTGCTTGCTCAAAGTGATGAGCGAGCGGCAGATCTACCGCATCGACCACTACCTGGGCAAGGAAACGGTGCAGAACATTCTGGTCAGCCGCTTCTCCAACGGCCTGTTCGAGTCGTTCTGGAACAACCACTACATCGACCACGTACAGATCACGGCGGCGGAGACCGTCGGCGTCGAAACCCGGGGGGCGTTCTACGACCATACCGGCGCACTGCGCGACATGGTGCCCAACCACTTGTTCCAGCTGTTGGCGATGGTCGCGATGGAGCCGCCGGCAGCCTTCGGCGCCGACGCCGTGCGCAGCGAGAAGGCCAAGGTCATTGGCGCCATTCGGCCCTGGTCGACGAAGCTTGCGTTGAAGAATTCGGTGCGCGGCCAGTACACCGCTGGCAAACAGGGCCGCAAGCGCCTGCCCGGTTACCGCCAGGAGCCCAATGTTGCCGAAGACAGCCAGACCGAGACCTACGTCGCGCTGAAGGTGATGATCGACAATTGGCGTTGGGCCGGTGTGCCGTTCTACCTGCGTACCGGCAAGCGCATGAGCGTGCGTGATACCGAGATCGCCATCTGCTTCAAGCCTGCACCCTATGCTCAGTTTCGCGAGTCCGAGCTGGAGCGGCCGAAGCCCAACTACCTGAAGATCCAGATCCAGCCTAACGAAGGCATGTGGTTCGACCT
Source organism: Pseudomonas sp. NyZ480 (assembly GCF_029537255.1). Classification (NCBI taxonomy): domain Bacteria; kingdom Pseudomonadati; phylum Pseudomonadota; class Gammaproteobacteria; order Pseudomonadales; family Pseudomonadaceae; genus Pseudomonas; species Pseudomonas sp. NyZ480. The sequence continues at coordinate 2,157,492 of NZ_CP120626.1, forward strand.
GCAGGCCAAGCGCCCTGGGCCGGAACTGGTGATGGAGAACGTCGAGCTCGGGTTCGCCTACAAGGATTTCTTCAAGATGACCCCGGCCACCGGCTACGAGACGCTGATCTACGATTGCCTGACCGGCGACCAGACCTTGTTCCAGCGCGCCGACAACATCGAGAACGGCTGGCGCGCGGTGCAGCCGTTTCTCGACGCCTGGGCCACGGACGGTGAAGTGCATGCATACCCGGCGGGCGAGGATGGCCCTGAAGCGGGCAACGAGCTGTTGGCCCGGGACAAGCGTGAGTGGCACACGCTGGGTTGACCGACCGCTGGCCCCCTATAGCGCCAAGGTCCAGGCCATCACAGCATGAAGCCGCACAACGGCTGCCTGCATTCCCTGCAAACCTGTTAGCCTTGACAGGTTTCAGGCGTTTTGGACAGGCCATGGCCAACCACAAGATCGAAATCCGTCGGCGCAATGTAGAGAAGATTCTGCAGGCGGCCGAGAAAGTGTTCGCTGAGAAGGGATTCGGCGCAACTTCCATGGGTGACATTGCCGAGCAGGCCGAACTGCCGCGCTCCAATCTGCACTATTACTTCAGCACCAAGGACGACCTGTACCGCGCGGTATTGCAGGACCTGCTGGACGTGTGGAAGCAGGATGCGCTGTGCTTCGAAAGCTTCGATGACCCCCGGGTGGTGCTCACCAGTTACATCCGCGCCAAGATGGGCCATTCGCGTACCCGTCCGTTGGGTTCGAAGATCTGGGCCGAAGAAATGCTGCATGGCGCGCCGCTGTTGGGGGCTAGCCTGGATGAAATCCTGGTGCCCTGGGCGCAGCTCAAGGAGGCGAAGATCCGCCGTTGGGTGGAGGAGGGGCGCATCCTGGCGGTGGAGCCATCGGCGCTGTTGTACATGATCTGGGCGGCGACCCAGCACTATGCCGACTTCGGTTACCAGGTGGCCCTGCTCAATGGCGGGGAGCCGCTGTCGGACCTGGCATTCGAAAGTGCGGTGCAGACGGTGACCTGTGTGATCCTGCGCGGAATCGGCCTGGAGCCGTGACGCGGATCGCCGGCAAGCCTGCCCGTACAGGGATCGCTACACACCTGTAGGCGCCGGCTTGCTGGCGATGTGGCCCTCAGAAGCCTCTGTCCGAGTGGGTCAGCTGGCTTCGCGATAGGGGTTGCGTGGGTCCTGCGTCCAGTTCATGTACGGCTTGCCGGTATCCTGCGCCACCATTTCGATGCAGTGCTCCACCGGGCAGGTGATCTGGCACAGGTTACAGCCCACGCATTCCTCTTCGATCACGCTGTAGCTGTGCGTTGCGTCCTCCTTCAACGTGCTGGCGATCGCCTGGTGCGAGGTATCCTCGCAGGCGATATGGCAGCGTCCGCACCCGATACAGGCATCCTGGTCGATGTGCGCCACCGACTTGTAGTTCATGTCGAGGTATTTCCAGTCCGTGGTATGCCCCACCGCCAAGCCGCGGAAAGTCTCCAGATTCTGGTAACCATGCTGGTCCATCCAGCGCGCCAGTCCGTCCTTCATGTCCTCGACGATGCGAAAACCATGCAGCATCGCCGCCGTGCACACTTGCACCGCACCGCTGCCCAGCGCGATGAACTCGGCCGCGTCGCGCCAGTTGCCGATCCCGCCGATGCCGCAGATCGGTAGCCCGCGGGTTTCAGGGTCGCGGGCGATCTCGGCGACCATGTTCAGGGCAATGGGTTTGACCGCCGACCCACAGTAGCCTCCGTGGGTGCTTTGGTCGCCGACGATGGGGTGGGCGACCATGCGGTCCAGGTCGACGCTGGTGATCGAGTTGATGGTGTTGATCAACGACACCGCATCGGCGCCCCCGCGATGGGCAGCGCGCGCCGATTGGCGAATGTCGGTGATGTTGGGGGTCAGCTTGACGATCACCGGCAGCGAGCAGTGCGTCTTGCACCAGCGGGTGACCATCTCCACGTACTCAGGCACTTGGCCGACGGCTGCGCCCATGCCGCGCTCCGGCATGCCATGGGGGCAGCCGAAGTTCAACTCGATGCCGTCGGCCCCCGTGGCTTCGACCAGCGGCAAGATGAATTTCCACGACTCTTCCACGCACGGCACCATCAGCGAGACGATCAGCGCGCGGTCGGGCCAGTCCTTCTTCACCTGGGTGATTTCCCGCAGGTTGATCTCCAGCGAACGGTCGGTGATCAGCTCGATGTTATTGATGCCCTGTACGGTACGGTTGGCGCCATAGTGCGCCGAATAGCGCGACGACACGTTGACCGCCGCTGGGTCTTCGCCCAGGGTTTTCCAGACCACACCGCCCCAGCCCGCTTCGAAGGCGCGCACGACGTTGTAGGCCTTGTCGGTGGGCGGCGCGGAAGCCAGCCAGAAAGGGTTTGGGGCCTTGATGCCGGCGAATACGATGGACAAGTCGGCCATTTACGCAGCCTCCACGTTGAGCATGAGTTGGGCATGGATGGCTTCGGCGGCCAGCTTGCCGTGTTGTACGGCCTGGACGGTCAGATCCTGGCCCAGGTTGGTGCAGTCGCCACCGGCGTATACGCCCGGCAGGCTGGTCCGGAGGTGCGCATCGACGCGAATCCGCTCGCCGTCGCGGTCCAGTTGTGCGGCCAGCGGGTCGCCGAGGCAGGCTTCGTCGAAGGACTGGCCGATGGCTTTGAAGATGGCGTCGGCAGCCAGCTCGAAGGTTTCGCCCGTGTCGGTCAGGCGACCCTCCTGCAGGTGCGTGCGGGCGAAACGCATACCGCGCACACGGCCGTCATCGTCCAGCAGGACGGCATCCGGGCGTGCCCAGGTGTGCAGGCGCACCTGGTTGGCCTTGGCAATGTCCTGCTCGTGGCCAGTGGCGCCCATGTCGGCATGGCCACGGCGATAGACCAGATTGACGTCGCGTGCGCCCAGCCGGCTCATTTGCACGGCCATGTCGATGGCTGTGTTACCAGCGCCAATCACCAGGCAGCGGTCGGCCAGCGGCAGTTGCGAGAGGTCATCGGCCTGGCGCAGTTCGCGGATGTATTCAGTGGCGGCCAGCAAGCCGGCGGCTTCTTCGTCGGCCAGGCCGAGCTGGCGCACGGCACCAAGGCCCAGGCCGAGGAACACGGCGTCATACTGGTCGCGCAGTTCGGCGAGGCTGAGGTTGCTGCCCAGGCGTTGGCCGTGGCGAATCTCGATGCCACCGATGCCCAGCAGGAACGCCACCTCGCGCTGGGCATAGTCATCCACCAGCTTGTAACGGGCGATGCCGTATTCATTCAGGCCACCGGCTTTTTCACTGGCCTCGAACACCACCACATCATGGCCATGCATGGCCAGGCGATGGGCACACGACAGCCCGGCGGGGCCAGCGCCTACGACGGCAATACGCTTGCCGGTGGATGGGGAGCGGCTGAACGGGTGCTCAGTGAACTGTGCGTTGTCCAGGGCGTAGCGTTGCAGCTGGCCGATCAGGACCGGTGCGCACTCCTGGGCATTGTTGCGCACACAGGCTTGCTGGCAGAGGATTTCGGTAGGGCAGACGCGGGCGCAGCTGCCCCCCAGGATGTTGGCCGAGAGAATACGCTCGGCGGCACCTTGCAGGTTTTCATCGCTGATGCGGTGGATGAACGAAGGGATGTCGATCTCGCTGGGGCAGGCGTTGACGCAGGGGGCGTCGTAGCAATACAGGCAGCGGGCGCTTTCCACGGCAGCCTGGCGCGGGGTGAGCGGCGGCGCGAGGTCGGTGAACTGCTCGGCCAGTTGGTCGGCGCCGGCCCGGGGGCGCGGCAAGTGCTTCAGGGCGTCGATCACGGTTGTAGCCTCTTTGATTTTATTGGGTGTGGCTCAATCGCCGGCAAGCCGGCTCCTGTAGGTCCATGGATGACCTTGAAGTGGATGCGGTCTATGCAGGAGCCGGTGTGCCGGCGATGGGCTGCGTAGCAGCCTCAACAGCACTATCGCTGGACGGGCGTCGGGCGCTGTTGTTCGGCGCGTCGCTCCAGCACCTCGTACACCGAGGGGTAGGGTGGACGTTCCACGTAACGGCCCGCGCCGGGTTCCGCACGCAGGTCGCCATCGGCCCACAACACACGGCCCTGGCTGATGGTGTGGCTGGGTATGCCCCGCACGGTGCGGCCTTCGAAGATGTTGAAGTCCACCCGCTGGTGGTGGGTCTGCGCCGAGATCGTGCGGGTGCCTTGTGGGTCCCACAGCACCAGGTCGGCATCGGCACCGACGCGGATGGCGCCCTTGCGCGGAAACAGGTTGAAGATCTTCGCGGTGTTGGTGGATGTGAGCGCGACGAACTCATGCATCGACAGCCGCCCGCTGTTGACGCCGGCATCCCACAGTACGGCCATGCGGTCTTCGATGCCCGCGGTCCCGTTTGGAATTCGACTGAAGTCGTTGCGTCCCATGGCTTTCTGTTCGGCGCAGAAGCAGCAGTGGTCGGTAGCGGTGGTATGAATGCTGCCCGACTGAAGGCCTCGCCACAGCGCTTCCTGGTGTTCGCGTGGGCGGAAGGGAGGGCTCATCACGTGCCCGGCCGCGGTGGCCCAGTCCGGGTGACGGTAGACGCTGTCATCGATCAGCAGGTGGCCGGGCAGCACTTCGCCGTATACCGGTTGACCCTTGGCCCGTGCGTAGGTGATTTCGTCCAGCGCTTCCTTGCAGGACACATGGACCAGGTACAGCGGCGTGCCGAGGGTCTCGGCAATGCGGATGGCCCGGCTGGCGGCTTCGCCTTCGACCTGGGAAGGGCGCGACAGCGGATGCGCTTCAGGCCCGGTCATGCCTTGGGCGAGCAGTTTCTGCTGCAGGTGATAGACCAGCTCGCCATTCTCGGCATGCACCGTAGGTACCGCGCCCAACTGCAGGCAGCGCTCGAAGCTGGCGACCAAGGTGTCGTCGGCGGCCATGATCGCGTTCTTGTAGGCCATGAAGTGCTTGAAGCTGTTCACCCCGTGCTTGGCCACCAGCTCGCCCATCTCCTCGGCCACCTGTTCGCTCCACCAGGTGATGGCGACATGGAAGCCATAGTCGGCGGCAGACTTCTGCGCCCAACCGCGCCAGGTGTGGAAAGCATCCAGCAACGACTGCTGAGGGTTGGGGATGACGAAGTCGATGATCGAGGTGGTGCCGCCGGCCAGCCCCGCAGCGGTGCCGCTGAAGAAGTCCTCGCTGGCCACGGTGCCCATGAAGGGCAATTGCATATGGGTATGTGGGTCGATACCGCCTGGCATCAGGTACTGGCCACTGCCGTCGAGGACTTCGCAATCGGTGGGGACGTCGAGGTTCTGGCCAATGGCGCGGATCAAACCCTCGGCACACAGGACATCAGCGGAAAAACTTTCTTCGTGGGTAACCACGGTGGCACCACGGATCAACAGGGACATGCCGTTTTCCTCGCAGGCTGACCGGTCGAACGCCGGTTCTTGAAGTTTTGATGCCAGTGGCTGGAGGTTGCGATGCAATCCTGTCAGGCCTGACAAGAATGGAATCTAGATGCTGATCAGAGAATGATCAAGAAAAAAGTTTATGAACTTATAACCAAATTAAGTGCTTGAAAAATAAAGAATAAAATCACAAATCACCAAAATGGAACGGTCTCTCACCATTTTGACGCACTTGACAGGAAGCGAAATTGGTCAAGATTTTCTATGCAAAATCAGCTGCTTGATGATTGTCCTGCCGGCGCAGGGGGGCCGCTGTTTTTCCAGGCCGCACCAGATTGAAACCCTGGGCGTTGGACACGCCAGGTGTACGGCAGGCAGGTGATGGCCATAGCGCTGTCGTCGGTATTGATGAATACGCTTGCAAGTCAGTGAGTTACCTCCGGTCGGCGGCGACCAAACGGGGCGGCCTTGGCCAACCCGGCACGGTTGTTGAACTGCGTTGGCCGCGACCGCCTGGCCGGGCCGGAGGTGCAGTACTGGTGGTGTGTGTGCTCCGGCCATCGCGTTAGCCCGATGAGCGACAACTAGAAAAAGAACCTGGAGAGCCCCATGCAACAGAGCAGATCGGAAGTGATCGAACAGGACGGGTTGTTCGAGCTGTCCGCCGGCAGCGACGTCCTCGACAGCCCCCGCTACAACCACGATATCGCACCGACCAAAGTGCATCAGCGCACCTGGAACAAATGGCACATCACGGCGTTGTGGGTGGGCATGTCCATCTGCGTGCCTACCTACACCCTCGGCGGGGTGCTCACTGCCTATTTTGGCCTGAGCGTGGGCGAAGCGTTGCTGGCCATCCTATTGGCCAACGTGATCGTGTTGATCCCGCTGACACTCAACGCCTTCGCTGGCACCAAGTACGGCATTCCTTTTCCGGTTCTGCTGCGTTCCTCGTTCGGCATCATCGGCTCCAATGTGCCGTGCCTGATTCGCGCAGTGGTGGCCTGTGGCTGGTTCGGTATCCAGACCATGTTCGGCGGGTTGGCGATTCACCTGTTCCTGGGCTCGATGTTCGAAGGCTGGAAGGCCCTGGGCGGCACCGGCGAGGTGATCGGCTTCATGATCTTCTGGGTGCTCAACCTGTGGGTAGTGTTGCGCGGTGCGGAGTCGATCAAGTGGCTGGAAACCCTCTCGGCCCCCTTGCTGGTAGCGGTGGGCTTCGGTTTGCTGTTCTGGGCCTTGCCACACATGTCGATGACCGAGCTGCTGGCTCAGCCGCCCAAACGCCCGGAAGGGGCTAGCATGGCCAGCTACTTCTGCGCAGGGCTCACCGCCATGGTGGGGTTCTGGGCCACACTCTCGTTGAACATTCCTGACTTCAGTCGGTACGCCAAAAGCCAGAAAGACCAGATTCTCGGGCAGATCCTTGGCTTGCCCCTGACCATGTTCCTGTTCGCCTCGTTGGGCGTGGTGATGACCGCGGCATCGGCCTCGCTGGTGGGTGAGACGGTGTCCGACCCCGTGAGCCTGATCGGCAAGATCCAGAGTCCGGGCTGGGTGGCACTGGCCATGGCGCTGATCGTGATCGCCACGTTGTCGACCAACACGGCGGCGAACATCGTCTCACCGACCAACGACTTCCAGAACATCGCGCCACGCCTGATCGGGCGAAGCCGCGCAGTCTGGCTTACCGGATTCATCGGCCTGGCACTGATGGGCCACGAGCTGCTGAAAAAGCTAGGATGGATCGTCTCGGATGTGAGCCTGGAAAGTATCTATTCCAACTGGTTGCTGGGTTACTCCAGTCTGCTGGGGCCGATTGCCGGAATCATGGTCGTGGACTATTTCCTGATCCGTCGTCAGCGTCTGGACCTCGCCGGACTGTACCGCGACGACGTGTATCCGGCCTGGAACTGGGCAGGCTTCGCCGCCTTCGCGCTGCCGGTGGCGCTGACCGTGATGGCGATCGGCAACAGCAGCTTCAGCTGGTTCTATGACTACGGCTGGTTCACCGGGTCGCTGCTGGGCGGCGTGTTGTATTACGTGCTCGGTGGTGTGGCGGTGCGTGGAGCGGCGCGGCTGGCCAAGCCATTGCCGTAAGACGTGTGCTGGCTTCATCGCCCGCTTGCGGCGATGGCAACAGCGCGACTTCGATGATGATTGCAGACAACAAGAACGCCTGAGGAGACAACCCCATGAGCTTCGTCTTGAAACCGTCCGAACGCCACGTCAACAGCGAACGCCTCTGGCAGTCGCTGATGGACCTCGCGCGCCTCGGTGCCACCGCCAAGGGCGGCGTCTGCCGCCTGGCCCTGACCGACCTCGACCGCCAGGCCCGTGACCTGTTCGTCAAATGGTGCGAAGCCGCGGGGTGTAGCGTCAGTGTCGATAAGGTCGGCAACATCTTCGCCCGCAGGCCCGGCCGCAACCCCGCATTGCCGCCCGTGATGACCGGCAGCCATATCGACACCCAGCCCACCGGCGGCAAGTTCGATGGTTGCTTCGGAGTGATGGCCGGGCTAGAAGTGATCCGCACCCTCAATGACTTGGGGGTGGAAACCGAGGCGCCGCTTGAGGTGGTGGTGTGGACCAACGAGGAAGGTTCACGCTTCGCGCCCTGCATGATGGGCTCTGGGGTGTTCGCCGGTAAGTTCACCCTGGAGGAAACCCTGGCCAAGCGCGATGCCCAGGGGGTGACTGTCGGTGAGGCGTTGAGTGGCATCGGCTACGCAGGTGAGCGTGCGGTGCTGGGCCATACGGTCGGCGCTTATTTCGAAGCGCATATCGAGCAGGGACCGATTCTCGAAGACCAGGCCAAGACCATCGGCGTGGTGCTGGGCGCACTGGGACAGAAGTGGTTCGACCTGACTTTGCGTGGCGTCGAGGCCCATGCTGGCCCGACCCCCATGCACTTGCGTAAGGATGCCCTGGTAGGCGCCGCCGCCGTGGTCGAGGCGGTCAACCGTGCCGCGCTCGGGCACCAGCCGCATGCTTGTGGCACGGTCGGGTGCCTGCAGGCGTACCCGGGGTCGCGCAACGTCATTCCGGGGGAGGTGCGCATGACCCTGGACTTCCGTCACCTTGAAAGCGAGCGCCTGGATTCGATGATCGCCGACGTGCGCGCAGTGATCGAGGCCACTTGCGCCAAGCACGGTCTTAGCTATGAGCTGGTCCCGACGGCGGACTTCCCGGCGTTGTACTTCGACCCCACCTGCGTCGATGCCGTGCGCGAGTCGGCAGGTGCCTTGGGCCTGTCGCACATGGACATCGTCAGTGGCGCCGGGCATGACGCGATCTTCCTCGCCGAGCTGGGGCCGGCGGGGATGATCTTCGTGCCGTGCGAGAACGGCATCAGCCATAACGAGATCGAGAACGCCGCGCCAGAGGACCTGGCGGCCGGGTGCGCGGTGCTGTTGCGGGCCATGCTGGCGGCGTCTGAAGCGATTGCCAAAGGGAAGTTGGCAGCCTAGGAAGCGTGCCGGACTTGTCACCGGCAGCCCGGCCCCTACAGGTGTTGCGTCTTGCCTGTAGGCGCGGCGTCAAACGGCGTGCAGGCAGCCATCACGCCCGATGTGGTAGCGCTGCAGATCCCGCGCGAGGGTCAGGTTGCCACCGTAGTACGCCTGGGCTTCCTCGTGCACATCGTCGATACACGGGCTGCGCTGGGGGTTGGACTGGTAGCGGGCGCTGAAATGGGTCAGCACCAGGTTGCGCACGCCAGCCTGCGCGGCAAAGCGTGCGACCGCAGCTGCGGTGCTGTGGCCGTACGTTACCCCGTTGCGCGCGATGATCGCTTGGGTGAAGGTGGCTTCGTGCACCAGCACATCCGCGTTTCTGGCCACCTCGGCCAAAAGCTCAGGGTTATCGTTGTCGCCGCAGACGATGAGCTTTCGCGCAGGACGGGACGCCCGCAGGTAGTCGTGGCCATGCAGCACTCGTCCGTCGAATTCCACCGAAAGGCCCTGGGCCAGCTCGCCCCACAAGGGGCCACGGGGGATACCCTCGGCGTCCAGGCGCTGTACATCCAGGCGTGGCTCTGGGTTCAGCTCGGTGAACACGAAACCGACGCTAGGCACACGGTGCGACAGTTGCACGGTGTTCACCTGAAGGGTTTCGCTGCACCAGTCGGCCAGGCTCTCGACCGCCAGCAGGCGCAGCTCGAACGGCAGGTAGGTTTCACTGGCCGCCAGGCTCAGGCGGATCCAGTCATGCAGCGCGTGAGGCAGCACCAGGTCCAAGGGTTCGGTGCGACCGCTCATGCCGGCGCTGGCCAGCAGGCCTGGAAGGCCAAAGCAATGGTCACCGTGCACATGGGTGATGAAAATGCCGCGCAGGTCGCGTATCGACAGCGGTGTATGCAGCAATTGGTGCTGGGTGCCTTCGCCGCAATCGACCAGGTACCAGTGGCGACCACTGGCTTCGATCACGGCGGTGGCGCTGACATTACGGGTCTTGGTGGGCACCCCGGAAGAGGTGCCCAGAAACAGCAGGTCCAAGAGGTTGGCTCCGAAGGGGGTGGGCTTACACCTTAGCTCGGCTGGGTCAGGGCGTCGACGTTTCCTGGCGCCAGATCAGCTTGCTGGTGTCATAGCCTTGATTGCGGGCGATCGAAAGCATTTGTTCGCGCGTTTGCTCGGTGACCGTCGGTGTGCGTGACAGCAGCCACAGGTATTCCCGGTTCGGGTGACCCACCAAGGCAACGCGATAGTCCTGGTCGTGGTACAGCACCCAGTAATCGCCCTTGGTCAGTCCCGGCGCCAGGCGGCTGAACCAGTTGTCGAAAGTCACCCACAGCTTGTCGGTCTTGCCAGGCTGCTGCGCTTCGGCGATGCCTTTGGCTTCGTTCCACTGGCCGTCGTTTTCCTTGCAGCGGTTGGTCACGTCGATCCGGCCATCTTCGCGCAGACCGTAATGTGCCTCGGATTGTACGCAGTTGCGCTGGAAGAACATCGGCAACCGAGCCAGTTCGTACCAGGTGCCCTGGTAGCGTTGCAGGTCGACCTGCTGGGTAGTGGGAGGGGGGCGTTGATCGTCGCTGGAGCCTGCGCAGCCGGTCAGGGCCAGCGCCAGGGTCAGGCAGGAAAGCAGCAGGGGCGTGCGTGTTGCCATGGGTCATCTCCGTTTCGCGTAGAAAGGGCTCACCTGTCATTCGATGCGGGGGCGAGGCAAAAGTTGTACGCCGTTGAACAGCATACGCAGGTATCCACCGCACCCGTACGCACGTCGCGTACGGGATACCGGTGCAGGTCCCGCTACAGCCGACTTGTCGTCGATTGGGTCAGGATAGCCGCCTCACAACCAGTAGGTAACCGCCCACCAGCCCAGCCCGCCCATCACCACGGTGTAGGGCAGCGCCATCCACACCATCCGCCCATACGACAGTCGAATCAGTGGTGCGATCGCCGAGGTCAGCAGGAACAAAAAGGCCGCCTGCCCATTGGGTGTAGCCACGCTGGGCAGGTTGGTACCGGTGTTGATCGCCACCGCCAGGGTTTCGAAATGTTCGCGGCTCATGGCGCCGTCGAGGAAGGCTTGCTTGACCTCGGTGATGTAGATGGTGGCGACGAACACGTTGTCGCTGATCGCTGAGAGCAGGCCGTTGGCGAGGTACAGCATGCCCGGCTGCTGCTCGGCAGGCAGCGCCAGCACCCAGGCGATCAGCGGGCTGAACAGCTGTTGGTCATGGATGACCGCGACCACCGCGAAGAACACCACCAGCAGGGCCGTGAAGGGCATGGCGTCCTGGAAGGCTCGGCCCAGGCGATGCTCGTCGGTGATGCCGGTAAAGGCGGTGATAAGCACGATTACCAGCAGGCCGATCAGGCCGACTTCGGCGATGTGCAGGCCCAGGCTGATGATCAGGATCAACGCGGCGAGGCCCTGTACCAGCAGGGCGAGGCGTTGCGCCGGGGTTCGGGCGGCATCATCTTCGGCGGCATAGGCGGCCAGCACATGGCGCACCGGTGCTGGCATCAACACGCCGTAACCGAATAGGCGCAGTTTTTCCAGCAGTACGCAGGTAACCAGTCCTGCACCCAGCACGGGGAGCGACACGGGTGCGACATTGAAGAAGAAGTCGGCGAAGTGCCAACCCATTTCATGGCCGATCAGCAGGTTCTGCGGCTCGCCTACCAAGGTACAAACGCCGCCCAGGGCCGTGCCGACCGCGCCGTGCATCAGCAGGCTGCGCAGGAAGGCGCGGAATTGGTCGAGGTCTTCGCGGTGCAACTGGGCGACCTCTTGGTCACTGTCCAGCGCGCTTTCCTCACGAGGGTTGGCGCCCGAAGCGACGCGGTGATACACCGCGTAAAAGCCCACGGCGGCGCTGATGATCACCGCCGTCACGGTCAGTGCGTCGAGGAAGGCCGAGAGGAATGCCGACAGCACACAGAACAGCAAGGCCAGCACGGCTTTGGAATGCACGCCCAGCAGAATCCGCGAGAACAGGTACAGCAGCAGCTCTTTCATGAAGTGGATGCCCGCCACCATGAACATCAGCAGCAGGATCACTGGGAAGTTGTGCTGTAACTCCTCGTACAATGCCTGGGGCGTTGTCATCCCCACCAGCAATGCTTCGATCAGCAGCAGGCCGCCGGGCATCAGCGGGTAGCACTTGAGCGCCATGCCCAGGGTGAAGATGAATTCGACGACCAGTAGCCAGCCAGCGGCCACCGGGCCAGCCGTGAACAGCAGCACTGGGTTCAGCACCAGGAACAGGCAGATGACGGCCTTGTACCAGCGCGGCGACTGGCCCAGAAAACTCTGGGCAAGCGCGCCCGTCAGGGAGCGGGACATGAATATGTTTCCTTATGATTCAGCGATGGCGCACGGTGCCGCATCAGCTGCCGTTAGGCAAGGCATGGAGTCCCGTTTTTGGCACAAGTGCGGCCACAGGGCTGGGTTAACATCCAGCGCTGTGAACCTTTCCCCTCAAGGAGTACCGCCCGTGACCGACTACAACGCGTTCAAGGTCGAGCAGACCGACAACATCGCCCATGTGCAGATCAATCGTCCCGAGAAGATCAACGCGATGAATGCTGCCTTCTGGGAAGAGATCGTCGACATCTTCCAGTGGATCGACGACACCGATGCAGTGCGGGCGGTGGTCATCAGTGGCGCGGGCAAACATTTCTCCTCCGGCATCGACCTGATGATGCTCGCCTCGCTGGCCGGGCAGATGGGCAAGGACGTGGGGCGCAATGCCCGTTTGCTGCGGCGCACCATCCTGCGCCTGCAAGCCTCGTTCAACGCCGTCGACAACTGCCGCAAGCCGGTGCTGGCAGCGATCCAAGGGTACTGCATCGGCGGCGCCATCGACCTGGTGTCGGCGTGCGACATGCGCTACTGCAGCCAGGATGCGCAGTTCTCGATCAAGGAAATCGACATGGGCATGGCGGCAGACGTCGGTACGTTGCAACGTTTGCCACGTATCATCGGCGACGGCATGATGCGTGAGCTGGCCTTCACCGGTCGCATGGTCGATGCCGACGAGGCGCTGCGCATCGGCCTGGTAAACCGGGTCTATGATGATCAGGCCGCGCTGCTGGACGGTGTCTTTGCCATCGCCCGCGAGATTGCCGCAAAATCGCCGATCGCCGTGGCCGGCACCAAGGAGATGCTCAGCTACATGCGCGACCATCGCATCGACGATGGCCTTGAATACATCGCTACCTGGAACGCCGCCATGCTGCAGTCCGAAGACCTGCGCGTGGCCGTGGCGGCGCACATGAGCAAACAGAAACCGACGTTCGCCGACTGACAGTCCGGGGGACGCGCTGCAAGGAACCTCCACATGTCAGCTCGCTGGATCACCGCAGTACTCGACCCGCAAATCACCGGGGGACTTGCCGTCGCCCGCAGCCCGGACGGGTTCCTGCTGGATGACAATGGCGCGCTGTTCCCCCGGGACTGGCTCAAGCGCCAGGACCTGGACGTGCTGTGCGAGCAGGGTATCGGCCACTTCGACGGCGAGCCCGTGTTCCTGCTCGAACTGCGCAGCGCCAGCGAGGTGCCGGGTTGCCATTGGCGCGGGCTGCGTTCGTTCATGCTCGAAGGCGATTTCGAGACCTACAAGATTCTGGGCTATGCCGCGCAGATCGGCACCTGGGCGCGCGAGCACCGTTTTTGCGGCAGTTGCGGCCAGCCGATGACGCAAATTCGCTGGGAGCGGGCGATGTATTGCCAGCCCTGCGACCTGCGTAGCTACCCGCGTATCTCGCCGAGCATGATCGTGCTGGTGACCCGTGGCGACGAGATCCTGCTGGCCCGTTCGCCACGTTTCGTGAGCGGTGTCTACAGCACACTGGCCGGCTTCGCCGAGCCTGGTGAGTCGGCCGAGGATTGCCTGGTGCGTGAAGTGCGTGAGGAGGTCGCGGTTGAGGTGAAGGACATCCAGTACATCGGGAGCCAGTGCTGGCCGTTCCCGCATTCGATGATGCTGGGTTTCCATGCCGAGTACGCGGGGGGCGAGATCGTCATGCAGCCGGACGAGATCGAAGACGCCAAGTGGTTCAGCGTGCATGAACTGCCACCCCTGCCGGCCGGGCGCTCCATCGCCCGATACCTGATCGACCTGTATGTGGCGCGTCGTTTAGGCCTGCCCGAACCAGTGCTGCCACGCTAGGCGCACGGTCAAGGCCAGCACCACGGTGATGAACACCGGGCGGATGAACTTGCTGCCGCCGCTGATCGCTGTGCGTGCGCCGAAGAAGGCACCGACCATCACCGACAGACCCATGCACAAGCCGACGATGTAGTCCACCTGCCCGGAAATGATGAACACCGTCAGCGCCGCGATGTTGCTGACGAAGTTCATGCTGCGCGCCACACCGCTGGCCCGTACCAAGTCGATGGGGTAGAGCAGCAAGGTGCTCACGGTCCAGAACGCGCCGGTGCCGGGGCCGGCCACACCGTCATAGAAGCCCAGGGTGAAGCCCTGGGGTAACTGCCACTTCTTCTTGATTGGCGCATCGGCGTCCAGGGGCGCCTTGGGCGTGCCACCGAACAACAGGTAGATACCGCAGGCGAAGACGATGACCGGGAGCATCTTGTTCAGCCATTCGGCGGGCATGTAGTGGGCGACCACCGCACCGATCAAGGCACCCACCAGTGTGCCGAGCAGTGCCCGACGCCATTGGGCAGGGTGGAACAGCTTGCGTCGGTAGTAGGTGAAACCGGCGGTAGCCGAACCGAAGGTCGAGCTGAGTTTGTTGGTGCCCAGTACCAAGTGCGGCGGCATGCCAGCGGTGAGCAAGGCCGGCGTGGTCAGCAGGCCACCGCCACCGGCGATGGCATCGATGAAACCGGCGACGAAGGCGACCAGGGCAAGTATCAGCAGGGTAAGCGGTTCTACGGTGAGTTCGAAGGGCATGGATTTTTGGCGGACAGTCAGGCAAGGGGCGGCCATCGGCCGCGCTGGAAGGCGACCATGTTAATCCCGTGCGCCCTGTGTTGCGACCGAAACGTAACGTGGCCTTACCACAATGCCTGCGAAGCCGCCGTCACCACCCGCGAGAAGACTTCGACGGCCTTGTCCACCTCGGCCTCGGTGGTGAACCGTCCTAGGCTGATGCGCACGCTCTTGCGCGCCAGCGCTTCGTCCAACCCCAGCGCCAACAGCACGTGCGACGCGGCGTTGCTTGCCGAGTTGCACGCCGAGGTGGTCGAAAGCGCAAGCTCGCTGGCCAAGGCTGCACTGTTGAACCCTTTGGCCTCGATACACAGGTTCAAGGTGTGCGGGATGCGCTGTGTACGGCTGCCGTTGAGGCTCACCCCCGGCAACGCCAGCAAGCCTGCACGCAGGCGTTCGGCCAGCCGTTCGATACGCTGGTGTTCGCCGTCGCCCGGCTGACCGGCCAGCGCGAACGCGGTGCCCATCGCGACGATCTGGTGGGTGGCCAGGGTCCCGGAGCGCAAGCCCTGTTCATGACCTCCGCCGTGCATCTGTGCACGCATCCATGGAAATGCGCGTGGCCCCACATACAGCGCACCGATGCCTTTGGGGCCATAGACCTTGTGAGCGGAGAACGACATCAGGTCAACCGCCTGGCTGCCCAGGTCGATGGGCAGCTTGCCCACAGCCTGTGCTGCATCCACATGCAGCAAAGCCCCGTGCGCTCGCACATGCTCGCCGATGGCGGCGAAGTCGGTGATGGTTCCCAGTTCGTTGTTCACGGCCATCAACGACACCAGACGGGTGTCGTCGCGCAGCGCAGCCTGTACGGCCTGCGGCTGGATCAGCCCGTCTTCGTCCGGCGTCAGGTAAGTGACCGCCCAGCCTTGGCGAGCCAGTTCGGCGACAGTGTCTAGCACTGCCTTGTGCTCCAATCGGCTGGTGATCAAGTGGCCGGGTTGCCCGGCACCTAGGGCTATGCCCTTGAGTGCAAGGTTGTTGGACTCGGTGGCGCCGGAGGTCCAGACCAGCTCGCTCGCTTTGGCGCCCAC
This sequence comes from Pseudomonas sp. NyZ480, assembly GCF_029537255.1. Classification (NCBI taxonomy): domain Bacteria; kingdom Pseudomonadati; phylum Pseudomonadota; class Gammaproteobacteria; order Pseudomonadales; family Pseudomonadaceae; genus Pseudomonas; species Pseudomonas sp. NyZ480. The sequence goes on from NZ_CP120626.1 coordinate 2,173,310, forward strand.
GCGATCAGCGACCTGCTGGCGCGCCTTTTCAACGGCATCGCGAGCCGCCTGGCCATAGGCGTGGCCGCTGGAGGCGGGGTTACCGAAATTCGTATGGCGGCTCAGGCAGGAAACCAAGGTTTCGATGACCCGGTCGTCGACCGGCGTGGTGGCAGCGTAATCGAAGTAAAGCGGGGCACTGGGCATTGGGGCGGGTCCGTTTCTGTTGCCGTGGATATGGCGATCTTTGATGAAAGCGTACCCGCTGCTGCCCGAAATGTTTTGCTCAATGGTGGGTCCCGTCGGCCAACCTTGAAAAAATTTCTCTATTGCAAGGCCTTGAGGTAGAAAATTGTTCTCCCGTCGTTGTCATGCCGATTGTAGCGCTTTCTCCTCCTCGAGCACCACGCGCTCGCACAGCTCGATGATCTGTTCGCGCATCCAACGATTGGCCGGGTCCTGATCAGTGCTTTCGTGCCAATACAGGTGCGTTTCCAGCGGTGGCACGTCGACCGGCAGCGGTTGATAGCGCAACTGATGGCGACGGGCGAATCGCTCGGGAACGGTCATCACCATGTCGGTTTGCTGCAGCACCTGCGATGCCATCAAGTAGTGCTGTGAACGCAAGGCAACCTTGCGCTGCACGCCCATCTTGCCCAGCGCCAGGTCGACATAGCCCAGGCCGTTGCGGCGGCTGGAGATGTGGATGTGGGTCATGCCTAGGTAACTGTCGAGCGTCAACTTGGCTTCAGCCAGCGGATGGCCCTGGCGCAACGCGCAGACGTAGCGGTCTTGCATCAGTTTGACATGGCGTACCTGCGGGTCGGTGTTCAAGGGCGCATCGACGGCGAAATCCAGTCTACCGGCGGCCAGCTCCTTGGTGGTCTCGCGGCGCTTGCACAGAAAACTCTCGATCAGCACCGAGGGGGCCTGGCGGCGCAGACGCTGGAACAACGGCGGCAGGATCACCGCTTCGGTGAGGTCGGTCATGCTGATGCGGAAGGTCTTGTTGGCTTGCTGCGGGTTGAAGATGCGGCTTTCCTGCACCGAGGTTCGCAGCAGCGCCAGGGCGTTGCGCACCGGGCCAATGATGTTCTGCGCCATGGGGGTAGGCACCATGCCCTGGGCGGTGCGGACGAACAGTGGATCGTTGAAGGTTTCGCGCAGCCGTGACAGGGCGTTGGACACCGCCGGCTGGGTGATGCCGACGATCTGCCCGGCGCGGGTCAGGTTGGCTTCGGTGTAGATCGCGTCGAAAACGATGAACAGGTTGAGGTCGACCTTGCTGAGGTTCATAGGCGCCGCTCTTTGTTGGAATTATGGGTCGATCATATATCGGTTATGAATGTTTATACACGTAGAAAATAGACTAGGTGGATGAAGGCCGGCTGTTCTAGGCTCTGGTCCATGTATTTCGAACCGTGAAGGTAGCCCAGATGGATTTCGCCTATTCACCCAAGGTCCAGGCCCTGCGCGAACGCGTCGCTGCGTTCATGGACACTCATGTCTATCCCGCCGAACCGGTGTTCGAGCGGCAGGTCGCCGAGGGTGACCGTTGGCAGCCGACTGCGATCATGGAAGAGCTCAAGGCCAAGGCCCGCGCCGAAGGCCTGTGGAACCTGTTCCTGCCCGAGTCGGAGTACGGCGCGGGGTTGAGCAACCTGGAATATGCGCCGCTGGCCGAGATCATGGGCCGCTCACTGCTCGGCCCGGAGCCGTTCAACTGCTCGGCGCCGGACACCGGCAACATGGAGGTGCTGGTCCGCTACGGCAGCGAGGCGCAGAAGCGCCAGTGGCTCGAGCCGCTGCTGCGCGGCGAGATCCGTTCGGCGTTCGCCATGACCGAACCGGACGTTGCCTCATCGGATGCCACCAACATGGCTGCCACCGCCGTGCGCGATGGGGATGAGTGGGTGATCAACGGTCGCAAGTGGTGGACCTCCGGCGCCTGCGACCCGCGTTGCAAGGTGATGATCTTCATGGGCCTGTCCAATCCCGATGGGCCGCGTCACCAGCAGCATTCGATGGTATTGGTGCCGACCGATGCACCTGGGGTGAACATCGTCCGACCATTGCCGGTGTTCGGTTATGACGATGCACCCCATGGTCATGCCGAGGTGCTGTTCGAGGATGTGCGGGTGCCCTACGAGAATGTCATCCTCGGCGAGGGCCGCGGCTTTGAAATTGCCCAGGGACGCCTGGGCCCCGGCCGCATTCACCATTGCATGCGGTCGATCGGCATGGCTGAACGGGCACTGGAGTTGATGTGCAGGCGCTCGGTCGAGCGAACAGCGTTCGGCCGGCCATTGGCACGACTGGGCGGCAACATCGACAAGATCGCCGACTCGCGGATGGAAATCGACATGGCGCGGCTGCTGACCCTGAAGGCGGCCTATATGATGGATACCGTCGGCAACAAAGTGGCGCGCAGCGAAATCGCCCAGATCAAGGTGGTGGCTCCGAACGTGGCCTTGAAGGTGATCGACCGGGCAATCCAGATACATGGTGGGGCAGGGGTGAGCGGTGATTTTCCGTTGGCCTACATGTACGCCATGCAGCGCACCCTGCGCTTGGCCGATGGGCCGGACGAAGTGCACCGGGCGGCGATTGGCAAGTATGAAATCGGTAAGTACGTGCCGCCGTCGATGTTGCGCTAGTCTGTGCTGATCACGCAGTTTCTGTGCGGGTTGCCCGCGAAGCATTCGACGCGGTGCATGGCCCTGGCTTTGCCAGTGTTCGCGGGTGAACCCGCCCCCACAGGTCCCTGCTACATCATTGCGGTATGTGCCGTCCTGCGAGGGGCGGCTTGCCGCCGCTGTCTCCGATTTGCCACGGCCAGGATGTAAATGAGTCACTCACCGTTCCACCCCCTCCAATTTCTTGCGGATGCGTTGCAGGCGCACATGCCTGAAGCCACGGATGACGGCGCCCATGACCTGGCGCACCTGCACCGAGTGTGGGCCAACGTACGCAGGATCCACGCGGTAGAGGGCGGGGACCTGGAGGTGTTGCTGGCCGCAACCGTGCTGCACGATTGTGTGGCCGTGGAAAAAGACTCACCCCAACGCAGTCAGGCCTCGCGGCTGTCCGCCAGCAAGGCGGCGCAGATACTCGCAGCTTTGAACTGGCCCACGCCACGCATCGAGGCGGTTCGCCACGCCATTGCCGCGCACAGCTTTAGCGCCCATCTGCCAGCCGATACCCTGGAAGCGAAGATCCTGCAGGACAGCGACCGCCTCGACGCCCTCGGCATGGTCGGTATTGCCCGCTGCTTCTACGTCGGTGGCCGCATGGGTACGGCGCTGTATGACCCGAACAATCCCAAGGCCAAAGGCCGCGACTACCAGGATCGTCAGTTCAGTCTTGAGCACTTTCCCAACAAATTGCTGACGCTGGCGTCGGGGTTTCAGACCGGCGAGGGCGCACGACTGGCGGCTCAGCGGCATCAGCGGTTGGTGTGGTTTGTCGACGGCTTCATGGATGAAATTGGCGTTTCTTGACGCCTGAAAGGTCGCGCTGGGAGAGCAGGTGGGGCAAGTCATTCATGAGGTGATGGATGATTGAGTTTGAAAAGTGGTCGCCGTCATTGAAGAGCGCGTTCTTGATCATTCCTTTCATCATGGCGTGTTGGTCATCGCTTCTAACTCTGCAAATGCAGCAGGCCTTGGGGGCCAGTGCATCCGCAAAGCGGCCCCCGGCTCTGGCTCACACCCTCATTTGCGGATCCTCTTCCTTGTTCACGTTCACGGCCTTGCCTTGCGTCTGATCCATGGGTGGCTGAGCAGCTTCCGGTGCACTCCTACGCGTCCTGAACAACGACAACACGACCCCGCCGAGCAACAACCCGAATGTCACGCCCAACGACAGCAACGCCGGTACCTTGCCCACCATGCCGTGGTAGAAGATCTTGCAGCCGATGAAGATCAGCACCAGCGCCAACGCGTACTTGAGGTAGACGAAGCGGTGCATCAGTGCGGCCAGGGCGAAGTACAGCGAGCGCAGGCCAAGGATGGCGAAGATGTTGGAGGTATAGACGATGAAGGGGTCCTGGGTAATGGCGAAAATCGCCGGCACGCTATCCACCGCGAACACCAGGTCGGCCAGTTCGATCAGTACCAGGGCCAGGAACAGCGGCGTGGCATAATGCAGGGCCTTGGTGTGGCCTGGGGGCTTGAGGCGTACGAAAAAGTGCGAGCCATGGATCTGGTCCGTGACGCGCATGTGCCGGCGCACGAACTTGAGCACTGGGTTGTTGGCAAGATCCGGATGGCTTTCTTGCCTGGAGAACGCCATCTTGACCCCGGTGAACAGCAGGAACGCGCCGAACACATACAACACCCAGGCAAAGTTCTGCACCAGCGCTGCGCCCACGCCGATCATGATCGCGCGCAACACCACGACGCCAAGGATGCCCCAGAACAGGACGCGGTGCTGGTAACGGCGGGGGATGGCGAAGAAGCCGAAGATCATGGCCATGACGAACACGTTGTCCATCGACAATGACTGCTCGACCAGAAAACCGGTATAGAACTCTAACGCCGCCTGCGACCCCAGTTCGAACCAGACCCAGGCCCCGAACAGCACGCCGACGCTGAAATAGCCTGAGTACAACAACAGGCTTTCGCGCATTTCGATCTCGCGGTCCTGGCGGTGCAGAACCCCCAGGTCAAGCACCAGCAAACCGATGACGATGGCCATGAACACCAGCCACAACCAAGTGCTGGTGCCGAGGAACGGGGTGGTGAGGAATGTCTGCAGAGCTGTCATGAGCCCCTCCTTGAATGTCGACGTTGCATGGCAACAGTGATCCGACATGGCGGCTCGGCAGCCGTCAGAGGGGCCCGGTATCACATGGTTCTGAGCCTAGACCCAATTCCCCGCGAAGCCGAATGGTGAGCTGTTACATTTTTTTGCGTGCAGCGCGCCCTAAAGGGCCCTGATCGATGTGCTGATGGCGCGCGCGCATTCGAGAGCGGCCGGCGCCAGTCGGCGCTCGGCATCTTCCACCGACCAGCGACTGGTGGGCGCCACCACATGCACGGACGCAACAGGCCGGCCTTGGCTGTTTCGCACGGGGGCAGCCACGGCCATGTCACCGAGGAACAGTTCTTCGCTGTTGATCGCATATCCCTTGCACCGGACCTCGGCAATCGCCTCAAGAATCTGCTCGGGGCTGGTGCGGGTGAGGTGGGTATGGCGGATGAGCTCGCTGCGCGCCAGCAGCGCCTTGACTTCATCCTCTTCCAGAGCGCTCAGGTAAGCGCGGCCGGAAGCCGTGCAGTACATCGGTATGCGACTACCGATCGGTAAGTGGATGGGGATGAACTTGGGGCCTACGAACCGCGCCACGTAGAGCATGTCGGTGCGCACGGGCTCGGTCAGGTTGGTGGTTTCGCCGGTAGTTTGCGCCAGTTCCGCGAGGAAGGGGTTGGCCACGTCCACCAAGGTGTCGGCGGCCAGGTAGTTGTAGCCGATCTCCATCACTTCCGGAGTGAGCTGGAAACGTTTGCTCAGCGGATGCTTGCTCACATAGCCCAGGGCTTCGAGGGTGTAGATCATGCGCTGCGCCGAACTCTTGTTGATGCCGGCGGCCTCGGCCACCTCTGCCAGGTTCATGGTACGGCGGCGGGCATTGAACGCTCGGAGCACGGCCAAACCCTTCTCCAATGACTGATTGAACAGGCTGCTTTCGCTATCGTTCATACGTTGAATCATCCATTTCCGCTTCTTTAATATCGATATGCGATATTTGTAAATCTCTTTACGATTTTTGTAAATTGTTTATAGTAAAAAACATGCCTCCTGCCGATACCTGAGGCCAACCCTACGCATAAACACAATAAGTCGCGTGAAATGGGAGTGTTCAGCATGTATCCACGTCTTCGAGCAGTCACTTGCGCTCTGGCCCTGGTCGCCAGTTGTGCCACCGCCTTGGTCGCCCAGGCCGAGACCTACAAAGTGGGCGCCACTGCCACCGGCGTTCCGTTCACTTTCCTTGATGTGAAGAGCAACAGTATCCAGGGCATGATGGTCGACTCGGCTGAGGCCGTGGCCAAGGCGGCGGGCTTTGAAGTGGAAATTGCCCAGACCAATTTCGCGGCGCTGATCCCTTCGCTGACAGCTCGTAAGATCGACCTGATTTCAGCGGCCATGCTGCGCACGCCAGAGCGGGAGAAAGTCGTGCAGTATTCGGAACCGGTGTTCGAGTACGGTGAGGGGCTGATGGTGCGTGCCGACGATGACAAGGCCTACACCAGTATGGATGACTTCAAGGGCGAAGTGGTGGGAGCCCAGGTGGGGACCGTTTTCATCGACGAACTGAATCGCCGTGGCATCTTCAAGGAAGTGCGTGGCTACGACTCGCTCGCCGACCTCACCCGTGACCTGGCGCTGGGTCGGATCAAGGCCGGCTTCGGTGATCACCCGATCCTGGCGTATCAGATGGCGCAGGGCACATTGAAGAAAGTGCGCCTGGTCGAGAGTTACCAGCCGCACCTCAAGGGCCAGGTGTGCCTGATCATGCGCCAGGGCGACCCGCAGATGCTGGCACAGGTCAACAAGGGTATCGCCAGCATCAAGGCCGACGGCACGCTGGCCGGCATCATCGCCAAGTGGAAGCTCGACTGACGGTCGTCATCCTCCGGTGCCCAGAAAGGGCGCCGTCTCTTAGGTACATCCATCCCGGACACGCTTATGTTCTTCCAGAATGCTCTGGACTTCCTGCCCATTCTGCTCAATGGCGCGGTGGTCACCGTGCAGGTCACGATTGCCTCGTTCCTGCTCAGTTCCCTGATTGGTTTGGGCTTTGCCCTGATGATGGTGTCGAAGGTGCGCGCCGTCGCCCTGTGCGGCATCACCCTGGTCAACGTCATCCGTGGCCTGCCGATTATCGTGCAGTTGTTCTACATCTACTTCGTGCTGCCTGAATTCGGCATTCAACTCAGCGCCTTGCATGCGGGCATCATCGGCTTGGGTATCGCCTACTCGGCGTACCAGGCGGAGAATTTCCGCGCCGGCATACAGGCCATTCAACAGGGCCAGATCGAGGCGGCCGAGTCCCTTGGCATGCGTGGGCCGATGATCATGCGCCGGGTCGTGCTGCCACAGGCGTTGCGTATTGCCTTGCCGCCCTACGGCAACACCTTGGTGATGATGCTCAAGGACTCGTCCCTGGTGTCGACCATCACCGTTGCCGAGATGACCCGTGCCGGCCAGCTGATTGCCTCGTCGACCTTCGAGAACATGACCGTCTACACCCTGGTGGCATTGCTCTACTTGTCCCTGAGCCTGCCCCTGTCGTATGCCCTGCGCCGTCTCGAAACGCGTATCGCCACGAGGAAGCACGCATGATCAGCATTCAGTCTCTGCATAAAAGCTACGGCAGTACACCTGTGCTCGAAGGCATCGACCTGAACGTCGACAGCGGTCAGGTGGTGTGCCTGATCGGCCCATCGGGTTCGGGAAAGTCCACCTTGCTGCGCTGCATCAACGGGCTGGAGACCTACGAAGGTGGCGACATCCTGGTCGAAGACGAACGGGTGGACCGCAATGCCAAAAGCATCCACTCCATCCGCAGTCAGGTGGCCATGGTGTTCCAACGCTTCAACCTGTTTCCGCACCGCACTGCGTTGCAGAACGTCATGGAAGGTCCGGTGTATGTGAAAAGGGAAAACCCGCAAGCCGCCCGCGAACATGCTCGGGCACTGCTGGAGAAGGTAGGCCTGGCCCACCGTATGGACGCCTACCCCGACGAGCTTTCCGGGGGGCAGCAGCAACGCGTTGCCATCGCCCGTGCGCTGGCCATGCGGCCCAAGGCGATTCTGTTCGATGAGCCGACTTCGGCGCTGGACCCGGAGTTGGTAGGTGAAGTGCTGGCGGTGATGCGAAAACTGGCAGATGAAGGCATGACCATGGTGGTGGTGACCCACGAGATGGGCTTTGCCCGTGAGGTCGCTGACAAGGTCTGCTTCCTCTACGGCGGCAGGATCATCGAAGAGGGCCCGGCCCGCGAGGTGCTCGGGGCGCCTCAGCAACAGCGTACCCAGGACTTCCTGCGACGTTTGCTGACCAGTGAAGGGGGCCAGGCATGAGTGCTGCGCAACTGGCATTGCCTGCCTCATTATGGGCGGCCACTGCCACGCCGGGGGTGCATACACCGCCACTGGATGACGACAAGCAGGTGGATGTCGCCGTGGTCGGTGCCGGTTACACAGGGTTGGTGACGGCCCTGCACCTGGCCCGCCAGGGTGTGCGGGTTTGTGTGCTGGATGCCGGCGAGCCTGGCTGGGGCGCCTCCGGGCGCAATGGCGGGCAGGTCATTCCGGGCCTCAAGCATGACCCGGAAGACTTGCTGCGCCTCTTCGGCCCGGTGCAGGGGCAGCGCTTGGTCGACGTGGCGGGTGGCGCTGCCGATGAAGTCTTCGCGCTCATCCAGCGTTACGGCATTCAGTGCGACGCGACCCGCAAGGGCTGGATCCAGCCGGCTGCGACGCTGGCCGCCATGCGTGCGATCGAGCGGCGCGCCGAGCAATGGCGCAAGCGCGGTGTGCCTGTCGAGCTGCTCGACCAGGGCCGTGTGAGCCAGCGTATAGGCAGTTATGACTACCTCGGTGCCTGGGTCGACCCGCGTGCCGGTAGTGTCCAGCCGCTGAGCTACGTGCGCGGCCTGGCGCGGGCGGCGTTGAGCGAAGGCGTGCAGATCCATGGCCATAACCGGGTGACCGGCTTGCGTCGTGACAGCAGTGGGTGGACGCTCACCACCGATACCCGCCGCATGGTCACAGCCGAACGGGTTGTGCTGGCCACCAATGGCTACACGGACGATCTGTGGCCGAAGTTGCGGCAGACGCTGCTGCCGGCGAACAGTTTCATCGTCGCCACCCGGCCGTTGCCTGAGCAGTTGCGTCGCACGATTTTGCCGGGGGGCGAAGTCTGCTCCGATGCCCGGCGCCTGCTGGTGTATTTCAAGCAGGACGCACAAGGACGCCTGTTGCTGGGCGGGCGAGGGCCATTTGCAGAACCGCGTGCGGCCACTGACTGGAATCATCTGCGCCGCTCAGTGGTGGGGCTGTTCCCGCACTTGAAGGATGTCGAGTTCGAGTACCAGTGGGCTGGGCGGGTGGCGCTGACCCAGGATTTCCTGCCGCACCTGCATGAGCCGGCCCCTGGCCTGAGCATCCTGCTGGGCTACAACGGTCGAGGCATTGCCATGTCGACGACCCTTGGCCGCCATCTGGCCGAGCGCTTGCTTGGGCAGGCCGAGCATTTTCCGTTTCCGGTGACGCCGATTCGGCCGATACCGCTCCATGGTCTGCAGCGCTTGTACCTGGGCGTTGGCATTGCCTGGTACCGGCTGCTGGACGCCATCCTTTGAGTCCAGGCGCGCATGCAATCCGGCCTGTGGTGACCAAGACGGCGGCCGATAGCCCGTTCGGCCACTGCGTTGTTGGGCAGGGCGCCAACGGCTAAACCTGGGGTTTCAGTAGACCCACACTTCCACCCGCCGGTTGCGCAAACGGCCCTGTTCCAGGTCGTTGCCGGCCACAGGCAGTTCGTCGCCCATACCGGTTATCTCCAGGACTTCGACGCCGCCCCTGGCCAGCTCGCGTCTTACCGCCAGGGCTCGCAGACGTGACAGCAGGGCGGCGCGCCCGGGCGTTTCCTTGGGGTCGCCAAAGCCCACCAGCACTGCCTTGGTGTGCAGCTTTGCGTTCTGGCGCAGGTAGTCGGCCACCCGCTGCACGTCGCGCAGTGCCTTGGTGTCGAGGCTGGCACTGCCTTCCTGGAAGCGGAAGTTGACGCTCAGTCGCTGCGCTTTCAGGGCCAGGGTGCGATAGCGCGGTGGCATGTTGGTGTGTGGCGGCACTGACTGGGCCGTGACCTGTTGAGAAACGAAACCCTGTGCGGCGACGATCGCCTGGCCGGCCGGGCTCTGGGCAAAGTCGGCCAATGCCCGGGCCATGGGTGTGGCATTGGCGGGCAGGTAGAAATACAACCTGCGCGACAACGGGTAATCTTCATTGGCCACCAGCGCGCGCTCCGGGCGCATCGCGGGCGCATCACCCTCGGCGATTGCCAGCACCTTGGCGCCGTGCGCCGCTGCCAGGCTACTGAAGCCGATGGCCTGGCGATCGCCAGCGACCCGTTCGGCCAGTTCGTCGCTGGACTCGAAGCGCTGGGTCTGCGGCATCAAGCTGGCCTGGTGCCGGTCCAGTACCATTGCCTTGAAGGTCTCGAACGTGCCGGAGCGCTCGTCCCGGGCATACCTGTGAATCTCGCCGCCGACTACGCCCAGCTGCTCCCAGCGCTGAATGTGCCCGGAGAAGACTTCGGCCAATTGTTGGGTGGTCAGTTGCGGCAAGGGGTTGTCGGGATGGACGATCACCGCCACACCGTCCAGGCCGATGACTTGCTCGGCACGCGCCGCGCGCAGGTCGCCCAAGGCATGCAGCTGGTTGGCTTCGGCGTCGTTGATGGGGCGGGAGGCCGCGGCCAGGTCAGCCTCGCCGCGGCCCAGGGCGGTGAAGCCGGTGCTCGAACCGTGCGCGGCGATGTCGATCCGCAGGGCGCGGCCTTGGGTATCCTGTGCCTGGATCACACTCTCGTTAGGTACCGCTCCGGGCAATCGCTGGATGGCCGTGGCGTGTTGCGACTGCAACAAGCTTTCGACAAGTGCCGGCAACAAGGCCGCGCCGATGGTGTTGGAACCCTGAATACGCAGGTGCGCCGGTTCGGCCAGGGCCATCAGCGGTAGCAACGGGATGAGCAGGATGAGCAGGCGATGCATGCCGGGGACCTTTGGCACAGGAGTGCCCGGCAGATTACGACAGGGGCGTGACTGAAATGTGACAGCGGGTGGCGGGAGGGAGGGCTTTGCCCGCTTATCGCCGGCAAGCCAGCTCCTACGAAGCGTCGGCTTGCCGGCGATGGCGCTGCATCAATGAGCGCCGGCGGATTTGCTCAGGTCACTTTCGGCCCACTCGGTGTACACGCAGGCATCCGCCACGGCCCAGCGAACCTTCACGGTATCGCCCGGCTGCATGGGCATACCCGCGGCAGACAGCGCCTTGACGGTCAGTTCGGTACCACCGGCGGTCACCACATGACAGGTCTGGCTTTCGCCGAGGAACAGTACTTCCGCGACCTTGGCGCTGACCTCGTTCCAACCTGCTGGCAACGAGTCACGAGCGGCTTGTTCAGCCGTCAGTGCCAGGGCTTTTTCCGGGCGCACCATGATCAGCGCGTCTTGCCCGGCCGTCAGGCCTGGCGTCAGGCGAATGGCTACCGGCTGGCCTTCGAAGCTGCCTGCCCCATTGCTGCTGGCCTTGATGCGCAGGAAGTTGGAATTGCCCAGGAACGAGGCCACGAACGCGTTTGGCGGGTTCTGGTAAAGGTCGTAGCCGGTACCCAGGCCAACGATCTTGCCGTGGCTGAAAATGGCGATGCGCTGCGAAAGGCGCATGGCTTCTTCCTGATCGTGGGTCACGTAGACGATGGTGATGCCCAGGCGCCGGTGCAGCTGGCGCAGCTCGTCCTGCAGGTCTTCACGCAGCTTCTTGTCCAGCGCACCAAGCGGTTCGTCCATCAGCAGGATGCGGGGCTCGTACACCAGCGCCCGGGCAATCGCTACGCGCTGCTGCTGGCCGCCGGACATCTGCGAGGGTTTGCGGTGGGCGAATTTCTCCAGCTGTACCAGCTTGAGCATGGCGTCGACGCGCTTGTTGGTCTCAGCGGCGCCGAGCTTGCGGATGGCCAGCGGGAAGGCGATGTTGTCGCGCACGTTCAGGTGCGGGAACAGCGAATAGCGCTGAAACACCATGCCGATGTCGCGCTTGTGCGGTGGCACGTTCACCAGCGACTGGCCTTCGACCAGAATCTCGCCGCTGCTGGGCGTTTCGAAGCCGGCCAGCATCGACAGGGTGGTGGACTTGCCCGAGCCGCTGGAGCCCAGGAAGGTGAGAAACTCGCCGTCCTGGATGTCCAGGTCGAGGTTGTCCACGGCGGTGAAGTCGCCGTAGTGCTTGTTCAGACCGCGCAGGCTGACCAGGGTCTTGTTGTGCGCGTTGTCTTTGATCACTGCACTCATGGTTGTTCTCTCCGGGCACTCAGGCGTTGACTTCGGTGCGCCGGCGCAGTGCGGCGGCAATAATCATGACAAGAAGCGACAGGCCGATCAGCAGCGTCGATGCGACGGCAATGACCGGGCTCAGGTCCTGACGCAGGGTGGTCCACATCTTTACCGGCAGTGTCTGCAGGTCGGGGCTCGCCATCATCACGCTGAGCACCACTTCATCCCAGGACACCAGGAAGGCGAACAGGCCGCCGGCGATCATTCCCGGGCGGATGGCGGGGAAGGTGACCTTGAAAATGGCCTGCAGGCGCGAGGCGCCGCAGATCACCGCGGCATCCTCGATCGACTGGTCGAACAACTTCAACGAGTTGATGATCGAGATGATGGTGAAAGGTAGGGCGACGATCACATGGCTGACCACGAAGGCGAACAGCGTGCCGGTGTAGCCGAGCTTGAGGAACAGCGCATACACCGCCACGGCGATGATCACCAGCGGCACGATCATCGGCATGGTGAACAGGCCGTAGAGCAACTCACGGCCAGGGAAGCGCCCGCGTACAAGGGCGAAGGCGGTGGGCAGGCCCAGCAGCACGGCGGCAAGGGTGGTCAGCACGGCGACCTTGAGGCTGGCCAGGGCGGCGTCCATCCATTCGGGATTGGAGAAGAACTGGCCATACCATTTGAAGGTCCAGCCTGGTGGTGGGAACACCAGCCACTGGGATGAGCCGAACGACAATAGGACGATGAATACCACCGGCAGCAGCAGGAAGGCCGCGATGACCCCGGTGGTCAAGTACAGGCCAGTACGCAGCGGGCGGCCCATGGCGTTGGGAGACAGGAGCATGACGGCTTACCTCGCGTTGCCAACCGGAGATTCCGGCTGCAGCTTCAGGTACAGATAGAAGAGCACCAGGGTGATCACCACCAGCAGTGCGGCGGCGGCGCTGGCCAGGCCCCAGTTCAGGAACGATTGCACCTGCTGGATGATGAATTCAGGCAGCATCATGTTCTGCGCACCGCCCAGCAGTGCCGGGGTGACGTAGTAACCGAGCGACATCACGAACACCATCAACGCACCGGAGAACAACCCCGAGCGGCACAGCGGCAGGAACACCTTCCAGAAGTTGGTCCAGGGACTGGCACCACAGATCGAGCCGGCCTGCAGCACCATCGGGTCGATGGCGTGCATGGTCGCCTGCAGCGGCAGGACGATGAACGGAATCATGATGTAGCTCATCCCGATCACCACGCCGGTGAGGTTGTGCACCATCTCCAGCGGCGTATCGATGATGCCCATGGCCATCAACGCCTTGTTGATCACCCCCGAGCTTTGCAGCAGCACCAGCCATGAGTAGGTGCGCGCCAGCAGGCTGGTCCACATCGACAGCAGCACGATGTTCAGCAGCCAGCGCCCCCAACCCTTCGGCACCAAGGTGATTGCCCAGGCCAGCGGAAAGCCCAGCAGCACGCTGATCAGGGTCACCAGGCCGGCGACGGAGAAGGTGTTGAAGAGCACGCGCGCGTAAGCCGAGTTTGCGAACAGCTGCTCGTAGTTGCCCAGCCCCGGCACCGGCTCCAGCACTCCGCGCAGCAACAGACCGGCCAGCGGCGCGAAGAAGAACAGGCCAAGGAACAGCAGGGCAGGCAGCAGGTTGCGGCTGCCTTTCCAGCGTTGGCTCAGGCTTGGGCGGCACGCGGCCGCTCCCGGAGCGCCGGTGCCGCTGGGGGCACCGTGCGCGTTATGCAGGGCGTTGATGGCAACTTTCATTTGACCAGCCACTCATTCCAGCGCGCCGCGATGGCCGGTCCGTTCTTGGCCCAGTAGGCGAAATCCAGGGTGACCTGGTCCTGGGCATAGGCGGTCGGCAGGTTTGGCGCAAGGTCTTTGTCGAGTTTGCCGACGCTGTCGATGTTCACCGGGGCGTAGGCGGTCTTGTTGGCGAAATCGGCCTGGCCCTCGGCGCTGCTGGCATTGGCCAGGAACTTCATGGCCGCATCCTTGTTCTTGGCGCCCTTGGGGATGACCAGGAAATCGGCCATGACCAGGTTCTGCTTCCAGCTCACACCCACCGGCGCACCGTCTTGCTGCAGGGCATAGACCCGGCCATTCCAGAACTGACCCAGGGACGCTTCTCCGGAGGCCAGCAGCTGTTGTGACTGGGCGCCACCGCCCCACCAGACGATGTCCTTCTTGATGGTGTCGAGTTTCTTGAAGGCGCGGTCCAGGTCCAGCGGGTAGAGCTTGTCGGGCGCTACGCCGTCGGCCAGCAGGGCAAGCTCCAGCACGCCAGGGCTGGGCCATTTGTACAGGGCGCGTTTGCCAGGGTACGTCTTGGTGTCGAACAGAGCGCTCCAGTCGACCGGTTTGTTGGCACCGAGCTTGCCTTCGTTGTAGCCGAGCACGAAGGAGAAGAAGAACGAGCCGACACCGTGGTCGGAGACGAAACGAGGATCGATCTTGTCGCGCTGGATCTGTTTGAAGTCCAGGGGTTCGAGCAGGCCTTCGCTGGCAGCCCGCAGTGCAAAATCGGCTTCGACGTCGACCACGTCCCATTGCACGTTGCCGCTCTCGACCATGGCCTTGAGCTTGCCGTAATCGGTCGGGCCGTCCTGAACGACTTTGATGTTGGTCGACTTGGTGAAGGGGACTGCCCATGCTTCTTTCTGGGCGTCCTGGGTGGTGCCGCCCCAACTGACGAAGTTGAGGCTGTCGGCGGCCTGCACGGCCTGACATGCCAGGGTCAGCAGGCTGGCGGACAGCACTGCGGTTACACGTTTGCTCAACAGCATGGTTACGCCCTCGTTGCTTTTGTTATTCGAGGCGGGGCTTGTGGTGCGCCCGCCAACAGTGTTCGGGGAGCAGCTTCAACAAAGTGTCTTCTGGCCGTTTGTCATTGTAGGTGCCGGCCTGCTGAATCAAGGTCTACGGGATATCATATTATGGTATTCCAAACATTTGACAAGAGGGATGAGGCTACCGGCCATCACTCCGAGGTTCTGGTTGCGACGCGGGCCCTCTGCAGGAGCGGCCCGGCTCAATTGGAAAAGGGGAGGTTGTTCAGCCCGCGATCCCCGGTTCGAACGGAATGCTTTGCACCACTTCCAGCTCATACCCTGCCAGCCCTGCGTATTTCAGTGGCGGCCCCAGGTGACGCAGCTTGCCCACGCCCAGGTCCTGGAGGATTTGCGCTCCGGTACCCACCTCCGAGTACACCTTCGATTGTCCGCGCTGGTAAGGCCGTATCGGCTGGGTCAGTTGCGGCACGCGTTCGAGCAAGGCCTGGGAGGATTCGTGGTTGGCCAGGATCACCACCACGCCTGCACCTTCCTCGGCGACCTTCTCGAGCGCCGCCCACAACGTCCAGTTGGCCGGGCCGGCGTACTCGGCACCGACCAGGTCACGCAGCGGGTCGATCACATGCACACGCACCAGGGTCGGCTGCTCGCGGCGGATGTCACCCATCACCATCGCCATGTGCACACCGCCTTCGATGCGGTCTTCATAGGTCACCAGACGGAAGGTGCCGTGGACGGTGGGTAGCTCCCGTTCGCCGATGCGCTTGATGGTCTGCTCGGTGCTCAGGCGATAGTGGATCAAATCGGCGATGGTGCCGATCTTGATGCCGTGCCGGGCGGCAAACACTTCCAGGTCGGGCCGCCGGGCCATGGTGCCGTCGTCGTTGAGCACCTCGACGATTACCGATGCCGGGGCAAAGCCGGCCAGGCGCGCCAGGTCGCAGCCGGCTTCGGTATGCCCGGCACGAGTCAGGACGCCGCCTTCGCGGGCGCGCAGGGGAAAGATGTGGCCGGGCTGCACCAGGTCTTCCGGGCGGGCGTCAGGAGCCATGGCTGCCGCCACCGTGCGGGCCCGGTCGGCGGCGGAGATGCCAGTGGTGACGCCGGTGGCCGCTTCGATCGACACGGTGAAGGCGGTGCTGAACACACTGCCGTTGGCCGGTACCATCTGTTCCAGGCCCAGGCGTTGGCAGTGATCGTCGGTGAGGGTCAGGCAGATCAGGCCGCGCGCTTCGCGGGCCATGAAGTTGATAGCCTGGGCGTCACAGCGTTCGGCGGCAATCAGCAGGTCGCCTTCGTTTTCCCGGTCTTCATCGTCCACCAGCAGCACCATCTTGCCCTGCCGGTAATCTTCGAGAAGTTCTTCGATGCTGTTGAATGCCATGCTGCACGCTCGCTGTGATGGGGTGATTTTTATGGTATACCATCATACACAATATCGACGTAGCAGGAGATCAGCGGATGAAGGCTTACTGGATCGCCCATGTGGATGTCAGCGACCCCGAGCAATACCAGCAGTACACCCAGCGTGCGCCGGCGGCCTTCAAGGCATTCGGTGGACGCTTCCTGGCTCGTGGCGGGCGTAGCGAGGCAATGGAGGGGAGGCCTACGCCTCAGCGTAGCGTGGTGATCGAGTTCGATTCGTATGAACAGGCAGTGGCCTGTTATCGGTCGGCGTTGTACCAGCAGGCTTGCAGCCATCGCCAAGGGGTGGCGAAGGCCGAGGTGATCATCGTCGAAGGTTTCGAGCCCTGAGCCATTCGCGACTGGCCTATGGCGGGCTTGCCCGCCGTAGGCCAGTAATGCCTGAGGTAGCCTTCAAGGCATCCCAGGCAACTCATGTGGACGCAGGTCGAATACCAACACTTCGGCATCATTGCCATTGGCCAGCTCCAGCCTTTGCTCTTGGCGAACCCGCACACCGTCCCCCTCATTCAGCGCCTGCCCATTGAGCGCGATGCTGCCCCGGGCGACATGCACATAGGCATGGCGGTTTTCCCGCAGGTTAAGGGTCGCCCGTTCCTCGCCATCGAACAGCCCGGCATACACCCGCGCGTTCTGGCGGACCTGCAATGAGCCTTCGGCGCCATCGGGCGAGATGATCAAGCGCAACCTGCCGCGTTTTTCCTCTGCACTGAAGTGCCGCTGCTGGTAACGCGGTGTCGCGCCCCTGACGTTGGGCACGATCCAGATCTGCAGGAAGTGTACCGGCACCGTCAGGCTGTGGTTGAACTCGCTGTGGGCCACACCGTGCCCCGCGCTCATCAGTTGCACATCGCCGGGGCGAATCACCGAACCGGTGCCGAGGGTGTCCTTGTGCTCCAGTGCACCTTCAAGCACATAGGAGAAAATCTCCATGTCTCGGTGCGGGTGCTCGCCGAAGCCTTTGCCGGCGATGACACGGTCGTCGTTGATCACCAGCAGGTCGGAAAAACCTTGTTCTTCGGGGTTACGGTAATGGCCGAAGGAAAAGGTATGGAACGACTTCAGCCAGCCATGGAAGCCAATGCCACGGTCTTGGGCGTTGCGCAGGGTGAGCATGGTGACTCTCCTTGAAAAGCCGGGGCCGGAAGGGCCGCAGGGCAATTGATGGGAGAATCGTACTGTCACTTTAAGTGTTTATAAATTAGGTTCAATGAGTATTACTGTCTTGTCCAGGATGACAGCGGTAGACGTGCTCTGACGGCTATTTCTTTTGCGGCAGTAGTACTGTTCCTAATTTTCGCTGACGCGCTTCGGAGGGGGATTTCGGCTGCTAGCTTCCGGATTTTCCACTCGGGAATCGCACTCCATACGTAATGAAATCGACGGTAAAGGCCAGGCAGTAGACGGGGACAGGACCACCACCGGGGCCATCTGCATGGCCAGTGGCAGTGGCTATACCTTCAATGGTCAGAAGGTGCTTCGCCGAGGTGATGTCACTACGGCTTGTCCGATGTGTGGCCAGGAAGGAGTGATTGCAGAGGGTAGCGAGTTGTTCCTCTCGTTCGGGCAGCCCGTGGCGGAGGATGGATCATTGGTGAAATGTGGCTGCCCGACTGGCAGCAATCGTGTAGTGGCGCCCCTTAGGGGGCCGATGCCGTCAGGCCGGAGCTTGGCCACGGCAAGAGCAGTCGCTGCGCCGACAACACGGTCCCTCGGCGCTGCTGATTCTGGATTGGAATCGGGCTTTCATATCGTTCAGCGCAGCATGTCGTTCGAGGAGGTATTGGCGAGCCTGGCTATGCAAAAGCCTTTGCCCCTCTCATCGCTGCAGCGCTTGAATCCCACCTTCGCTGACGGCTTCAAGGCCGGCGAGATCTTTGTGCTGGGCAGCCCGAGCAGCGAGTTTACCTGCAGCCCTGGGGAAACCGAATTGATCATGGTGGCGGAAGAAGCGAGAGCGTCACTGGCGATTCTTTGACCCGAGGAAGCCAATTTTATGATGCGGCACCTAAGCGAGATTGCAGGTGTACTCAATGGCGCGAGCCAGTCGATGGGCGTTGGCATGGATATGCTTGAGCGGGGGCTGGGGCAGGTAACAAATACTCTGAAAGGGATCGAAGCATTGCACCAGCGTCAATTTACCCTGCATGGCCATCTGAACAGCCCAGAGTTCTTTGCCTCGCGCAAGGAGCTCTAAAAGCAACTGGATAGCCAATTGCGCATGGCCTTTTTGAACAAGCCGCTAGGTTTGGGAAGTTATGACAGTCTGCGCCGTGATCTTGGTATCTCGTCCAAGAGTGTTGTACATCATTGGAAGAAGGCAGGCGTGTCAGGACAGATACCGGGCTACGCGACGCACCTGGACGAGGTGGCGAAGGTGTCGAAGTATCTCAAATACGGAGGGTGGGTTGGAATCGGACTGGGTGCCGGGTCTTCTTATTTGAAGGTCTATGAAGCGTGCCGATCAGGTGAGACCAAAGCCTGTAAGAAAATTCGATTTACAGAAGCGGGAAGTTTTGCAGGAGGGTTAGCTGGAGGAGTCGCTGGGGGGCAGCTTGCGTCTCTTGCAGCGAAAGCGGTGTGCCGTTTTGGCGTCTATGGTAAGGCTGTTTGTGGTATTGCGATGATTGGTGGTGGATCCTATGGTGGTAGCACGTTAGGTGAACCGGTGGGCGACGTTTTAGGAGAAATGGCATACGAGGCGCTCTATGATTGATCTATCGAACGTGCCCGTTGGCTTGAAAATAGCGTTTGTGCTTGCACCTTTCATCATCAGTTTGACTGGGGTCGGTATTGGCTACCATAGAGCGGGTTCCCGGCATTTCGAGGTGCTATGCAAGGCATTTAAAAATAGCCAGGGCTTTGTGGAGGACTTTACGTATTGGAGTACTATTTCGCTTAGAACAAGGTCGATGATAGTGTCGGGTGTCACGTTGGCGTCAGTTTGGCTTGGTTTAGGAATTCGCCAAGGGTGGTTGGATGCTGATGACTGCCGAAACTGCCCGCTCTATCTCAGGCGCAGGCTGCAGATATCATTCTGGTGTCTTCTAATCGGTTGTATATGGCTTTTTGTAGTTTGGCTGCTGATTGAACTGGATAGATTGTAGATCCGAAAAAGACCCGCCAAGGCGGGTCTTTTGATCGTTGACTCACTGCAAATGTATTTTAAGTTCGGTGGCCGCCTGCCTCATCGCCGCCTTAACCGCCGGCACCTGATTCAACGGGTTGAGCAGCCCATAGTCGTGAATCATCCCGTTGTACCGCACCGAAGTCACCGTCACGCCAGCGGCATCCAGCTTGCGGGCATACGCTTCACCTTCGTCACGCAGCACGTCGAACTCGGCCGTCTGCACCAGCGCCGGCGGCAGGCCTTTCAACTGCTCACTGCTGGCCCGCAGTGGCGAAGCGTAGATCTGCGCGCGAGCATTGGCGTCGGTGGTGTAGTTGTCCCAGAACCACTTCATCATGCCGGTGGTGAGGAAGTGCCCTTCGGCGAACTGCTTGTAAGAACCCGTCTCGAAGCTGGCGTCAGTCACCGGCCACAGCAGCAACTGGAAGCGCAACGCCGGCGTGCCAGCCTCTTTGGCCTTGAGTGCCACGACGGCCGCCATGTTGCCGCCGACGCTGTTGCCTGCCACGGCCAGGCGCTTGCCGTCCACGCCGATGTCCTTGCCATGCTCGGCCACCCAACGGGTCGCGGCATATGCCTGGTCGATCGCAGTGGGGTAGTGCGCTTCGGGCGACGGGGTGTAGTCCACATAGATCGCCACCGCACCGGAGCCGACCACCAGGTCGCGAATCAATCGCTGATGGGTCGGGAAGTCGCCGAGTACCCAGCCGCCACCGTGGAAGAACATGAACACTGGCAACTCGCCTTTAGCGTTGCTTGGGCGCACCACCTGCAGCTTGATCGACTGGCCGTTGGCCTGGATGGTGCGTTCCTTGACCTCGATGCCGGACAGGTCGACCTTCACCGACGCCTGGGCACCGGTCAGCACGGCACGGGCTTCGTTCGGGGTGAGTTGCTCGAGCGGCTTGCCGCCGCCGCGTTCCAGGGCTTCGAGGAAGGCTTGAGTGTGCTGTTCGACACCCGGGCTGCCCGCTGCAAATGCGCTGGAGACGGACAGGGCCAGAAGGCTGGCGGTGAGGGTTTTGTGGACAATGTTCATGTGCGAATCCTTTTCTATGAAGTGTTGGAGTGGGCGTCTTGCCTGGCCTGGGGGCCATCGCTGCGACCTGTGCATAGAGTAGGGAGATGCCTTCGTGGGAAAAAGTCGGTATAAAGCGTTTTACTGTCACGTAGAGAGAGACAATGAACCCATACGAAGACATGCGGATCTTCGCCCAGGTCATGGAAGCTGGCAGCTTCACCGCTGCCGCCGACCGCCTGGGCATGTCCAAGCAATCGGTCAGCCGACGCTTGATGCAGTTGGAAGAACGCCTGGGTGTGCGCCTGCTCAATCGCTCGACTCGACGCCTGGATGCCACGCCGCTGGGCCAGCATTACTATCAGTCGGCCTTGCGTCTGCTGGGCGAAGTGCAGCAGGTAGAATACGACATCAGCGGCCAGGCTCAGGCCCTGCGCGGTACCTTGCGTTTGAGTGCGCCGCTGTCTTTCGCCATGGCGCACCTGGGATGCCTGCTGACTGAGTTTCTCCGCTTGCATCCGCAGGTCGACGTCGAAGTGGACTTGAGCGACCGCGCTGTCGACCTGATCGGCGAAGGTTATGACTTGGCATTGCGGATCGGCGCACTGGAAGATTCAAGCTTGGTGGCGCGGCGCATCGCCAGTGTCGAGCGGGTGTATTGCGCCAGTCCAGCCTACTTGCAAGCCCGGGGGCAGCCCATTACGCCCGAGGCAGTGAGCGAGCACGATTGCCTGCCATACGGCCACGCACGTCAGGTGCAGTGGCAGTTCAAGGGGCAGGGCAAGGCTCAAAGCATCGCGGTCACTGGTCGGATGCGTGCCAACAATGGTGAACTGCTCAGGGATGCGGCGATCGCCGGCATGGGCATCACCTACCTGCCGACCTTCATCGTTGGGCAGGCATTGGCCGATGGGCGCCTGGTGACGCTGCTGGAGCCCTGGACACCGCCACCCCTGCAGTTGTCGGCGGTGTATCCGCAGCACCGGCAGGTGGCCAGGCCGGTGCAGGGGTTCGTGGCGTTTCTGCGCGAGCGCCTGGCGCAGTTGTAGGCGCCTACTCCAGACCGCGTTGCAATGCTTCGATGAACACACCTTCGGCCCGGCTCAGGCGTTGCTCGCGGTTCCACAGCAGGTGGATGTCCACATCGGCAATGCCTTCGTGCGGGGGCAGCTTCCACAGCAGCCCCGCGGCCACATCCGGTGCCACCACGTGCTCGGGCAGGCAGCCGATGCCGAACCCCGCGATCACCAGGCGGCGGACTTCCTCCAGGCTGGGCGACGAAGCCACGATACGCCCGGAAAAGCCCTGTTGGTCGCGGAAAATGGTCAGCGGCGACAGCATGCCGCCGATCTGGTCGCTGGTGAAGCTGACGAAATTCTCCCGCTGCAAGTCGCCTTCGGCCTGGCCGAACAGACGATGGTGCTTGCCACAGAAGAACGCATAGCGTTGACGCAGGAACAGTCGTTGTTCCAGGCGTGGCTGGGGCCGGCGGTTGAGGCTAAGGCCTGCCGTGGCGGTCTTCTCCTGCAGGGCGGCGACGATATCGGAGCTGCGCATCACGTCAATCTCCACCTCCACCCTTGGGTGCTGGCGATGGAAGGCGGCGAGAAAATCATCGAAGCGCTCGCTGACGATGCGGCTGATCATCAGTAGGCGCACCTTGCCCACCAATTCATCGGCCGGTTGCTCCAGCAGCCCGCTGATTTGCGACATCTGCCCATACACCTCACCGGCCAGCTGGAACAGCTGCTCGCCCATTTCGGTCAGTACGAACCGCGGCCCCCGGCGGGCGATGAGTTGGCGCCCGAGTTGTTCCTCCAGGCGCTTGAGTGCCTGGCTCACGGCAGGTTGGGTCAGGTGCAGCCGGGCAGCGGCGCGGCTGATGGACAACTCCTGGCCAATCACCCGAAACGTACGCAGCAGGTTCCAGTCGAGGCGGTCGTTGAGCAGGCGGTCGGACATGGCGGGACTCTAGAATAAGCTCGATTTATAGTTGGAATAATAAATAGAAAATTGACTAATCATAGCCTCGGAACGATAAATCGCACCTAGACGCCGACAGAGCGCTCCCGTGACTCACTTACTCCTGCCAGAAAAACAAGCAAAGGAGCCATCCATGAAGCCTACCGCTTCACCCCAGCCGCGCCGGGCCGCTGCCGCCGCATTCATCGGCACCATGATCGAGTGGTACGATTTCTACATTTACGCTACCGCCGCGGCGTTGGTGTTCGGTGCCTTGTTCTTCCCCTCCGACGACAGCCTGTTCAGCACCATGGCCGCCTTCGGCACCTTCGCCGTAGGCTTTTTCGCCAGGCCGCTGGGTGGCATTGTCTTCGGCCATGTCGGCGACCGTATTGGTCGCAAGAAATCCCTGGTCATCACCCTGTTGATGATGGGCGTGGTGACGGTCGGCATCGGCCTGCTGCCGACCTACGCCCAGATCGGTACAACCGCGCCGGTGCTGCTGATTTTGCTGCGCATCGTCCAGGGCATTGCCGTGGGCGGCGAGTGGGGTGGGGCGGTCTTGATGGCTGGCGAGCATGCCCCCAAAGGGCGCCGTACCTTCTTCGCCTCCTTCGCCCAGTTGGGTAGCCCGGCGGGTTTGATCCTTTCCCTGTTGGCCTTTGGCGCCGTCACGCGGTTGCCAGAAGCAGAGCTGATGAGCTGGGGCTGGCGTGTACCGTTCCTGGCCAGTGCACTGTTGCTGCTGGTAGGCCTGGCCATTCGCCTTGGGGTCAACGAGTCGCCTGAGTTCATCGCCAGCCGTGAACAGGCCCTGAAGACTCAACGCAAGGAGCAGGCCCCGGTACTGGAAGTGCTGCGTACTGCCTGGCGCCCGTTGTTGCTGTGCATCGGCGCCAATACCCTGGGCATCGCCGGGGTCTATTTCACCAATACCTTCATGATCAGCTACACCACCCAGCAGTTGCACCTGGAACGCGCCTTGATTCTTGAATGCCTGTTCTTCGTGGCTGTCATCCAGTTCTGCGTGCAACCGCTGGCAGCGTGGCTATCGGAAAGAATCGGTACCACGCGCTTCCTGGCGCTGGTCGCCCTGCTGGCCATGGCTTCGCCTTACCCGATGTTCGTGCTGGTCAGCTCCGGCGAAGGCCCGTTGATCGTGCTGGGTATCGCCCTGGCGGCAGCCTGCATGGCTTCGTTCTACGCGGTCATCGCCGGTTATGTCAGCGGCATGTTCGAAACCCGTGTGCGCTACACCGCCATCTCCATGGCCTACCAGGTGTGTGGCGCCATCGCTGGCGGGCTTACCCCGCTGATCGGCACCTGGCTGGCCCATACCTTCATTGGCCAATGGTGGCCGATGGCGGTGTTCTACACCCTGATCGCCACGATCTCGCTCACTTGCGTGCTGGCCCTGGCGCGCCAATACACCCGCAGTCAGCGCCTGGAGCTGGCCTGATCCCGACCGAATCCGGAGTATTCGTATATGTTGAAAAGCAACGGGGACCGCCTGTGGGCGAGCCTGATGGACATGGCTGAGGTCGGTGCCACTGCCCGTGGCGGCAGCTGCCGACTGGCCCTGACCGACGACGACAAAGCCGGCCGCGCACTGTTCAGTCACTGGTGCCGTGAGGCCGGTTTGACTCTGTCGGTAGATGCCATCGGCAACCTGTTCGCCCGTCGTGCAGGGACCGACCCTGACGCCGCGCCGGTGATGATGGGCAGCCACCTCGACACCCAGCCCGAAGGCGGTCGCTTCGATGGCGTCTATGGTGTGCTGGCTGGCCTGGAGGTGGTCCGCCGTCTCAACGACCTCGCTATCCAGACCCGCAAGCCGCTGGAAATCGCGGTGTGGACCAACGAAGAGGGCGCCCGCTTCACTCCGGCCATGTTCGGCTCGGCGGTGTTCACCGGCACATTGTCTCTTGACCACGCCCTGGCCATCCGTGATGCCGACGGCATCAGCGTGGCCGATGAGCTGCAGCGTCTCGGTTACGCCGGCCAACGTCCGCTGGGAGGCAAGGTCGATGCCTATTTCGAAGCGCATATCGAACAGGGCCCGATCCTGGAAGACAACGCCAAGTCCATTGGGGTGGTCAGTGGCGGTCAGGCCATTCGTTGGTTGGACGTAACGGTCCAGGGCATGGCGGCCCATGCCGGCACCACACCGATGTTGCTGCGCAAGGATGCCCTGTACGGTGCTGCGCAGATGGTCCAGAGCGTGGAGCAACTGGCGGCAGCCTTTGCCCCTGAAGGCCTGACCACCGTGGGTGAGCTGTCCATCGTCAAGTCATCGCGCAATACCGTGCCAGGCTTGCTGCGCTTTACAGTCGACCTGCGCCACCACCGTGATGAAGCCATTGAAGCCATGGAGAGCGATCTGGCCGCGGAGCTGCAGACGATTGCTGCGCAGCGAGGCTTGCAGGTGCGCATCGAGCGCCACTGGGGCAGCCCGGCAACCCCTTTCGATGCCGAGTGCGTGGCGCAGGTGCAGCGGGCGGTCGATGGGCTCGGTTACTCCCAGCAGAGCATCGTCAGCGGTGCTGGCCATGACGCGATCCTGCTGGCCCGCTATTGCCCGACAGCGATGGTGTTCATCCCCTGCGTCGGTGGCCTGAGCCACAACGAAGCCGAAGACGTGCTGCCCGAGGATGCCAGTCAGGGCGCCGATGTACTGCTCAATGCCGTGCTGGCCCGCGCTGGCCGTGTCGAACAAGGAGAAGCCTGATGCGTTGCTACTTCCACCCCGAGCAACTGTTGCACCACCCCCGCAGCTATTACTCCCGCGGCGCCATGCGCACCCCGCAGGAAGTTCCCGAGCGTGCCCAACACCTGCTGCAGGCAGCCAAGGATCTGGGCTTCGACATCCGCCAGCCCGAAGATGCGGGGCTGGCACCGCTCAAGGCTGTGCATGGCGAGGCCTACCTGGTCTTCCTCGAAGAGGCACATGCGCGTTGGAAGGAGGTACCCGAGGATTGGGGCGACGAGGTGATGTCCAACATCTTCGTGCGCGAACCCAATGCCCTGCGCGGCATCCTTGCCCAGGCCGCGCGTTACCTGGCCGACGGCAGTTGCCCGGTGGGCGAGCATACCTGGCGTTCGGCCTACTGGTCGGCGCAAAGCGCAGTGGCCGCGGCCAAGGCCATCCTCGACGGTGAACCCGCCGCCTATGCCCTGTGCCGCCCGCCGGGACACCATGCCCGCTTCGATGCAGCCGGTGGCTTCTGCTACATCAACAATGCCGCCGTCGCCGCCCAAGCGCTGCGCAGCCGATACAACCGCGTAGCGATCCTCGACACCGACATGCACCATGGGCAGGGCATTCAGGAAATCTTCTACGCGCGCAACGATGTGCTGTACGTATCGACCCATGGTGACCCGACCAACTTCTATCCTGGTGTGGCCGGGTTCGAGGACGAGCGTGGCAGCGGTGCGGGGGAGGGGTACAACCTCAATCTGCCGATGGCCCATGGGGCCAGTGAGGCGGACTTCATGGTCCAGCTTGAAATTGCGCTGGATGCGGTGAAGGATTTTGGCGCCGAGGTGCTGGTGCTGTCGCTGGGGTTCGATATCTATGAGCAGGATCCACAGAGCAAGGTGGCGGTGACGACCGAAGGCTTTGCCGCGCTGGGGGAGCGGATTCGGGCGTTAGGGGTGCCATGCTTGATTGTCCAGGAAGGGGGCTATCACCTGGAGAGCCTGGAGGCGAATGCTCAAGCCTTCTTTGCTGAACAAGCAGCTTGGCGATAGGTGAAGGGCCGATAGCGGGGCCGTCATGGGCGGCCCAATAGCCGGCAAGCCGCCTCCTGGAGAGACGCCTGCCAGCCCAGCGCAATACCTGTAGGCGGGGGCTTGCCCGCGGGGGGGCGGTTCAGTTTCGCCCGGCAGCGCCTCACGTGTTCCCACGCCGCACGTGCTTGACCAACACCTTCTCCAGCAACTCCCACATCGCCGGGTCGCTGCTGAAGGCCACATTGAACCGCATCCACCCGGTGGCCTGCGCATCGACCATGAACAACTGGCCAGGCCCGAGCATGATCCCTTGCTCCAGCGCATCGTCCAGCAACGCCGCGCTGTCGGGAATCGCTGGGTGGCGGGTCCAGATGTACATGCCTTCGTCCGACTCGGTGAATAACTCGAAACCCAACCGGTGCAGGTGACGGCCCACTTCCTGGTGCGCCTCGGCCAGGCGTTGGCGCAGGCGCTTGAGGTGCTTGCGCCAGCGGCCGTCGATGATGGCGGCGTATACCACGCGCTCCATGACCTGTGACGTGGTAAGGCCCGAGCGCATTTTCAGGTGCAGCAGTTTCTGCATCAGCTCGGGGTTGGCCAGCATGTAGCCGACCCGTACGTTGGGCGAGATGCTCTTGGAGTAGCTGCCCACGTACACCACCTGCTGCAAGTGGTCCAGGCTGGCCAGGCAAGGCTGCGGCTCGGCGACCATGTCGGCGTACAGATTGTTCTCCACCAGCCTGAAACCGTGCTTGCTGGCCAGTTGCAGCAGGCGGTGCAATTGCGCCAGCGGGGTGCGTGAACAGGTTGGGCTGTGCAGGTGCGGTTGGGTGAAAAACGCGGTGGGGCGGTGGTGCGCCAGCAACTGCTCCAGTTGGTTCAGGTCATAGCCTGCCGGTGTGCGGGGGACTCCCACCAAGGTGGCGCCCTGGGTACGCAGGATGCTCATCAGGTTGGGGTAACCCGGGTCGTCCACCAGCACCACATCGCCTGGGCGCACCAGGGTACGCGCTGCAAGATCCAGAGCCTGGCTGGCACCGTGGGTGAGCATCAATTGCGCTGGATTGGCGACGATCGACAGCTCTTGCTGCAGGTTCTGCGCCGTCAGCGTGCGCAGCTCCAACAGGCCCATCGGGTCGCCATAGCCGGACAGCTCCAGCGGGCTGCCGGCCACTTGGCGCAAACCGCGGCGCAGGCCGTCTTCGTACATCCAGTCGTTGGGCAACCAGCCGCAACCTGGCTTGAACGGCAACTGGCGGATTTCGAAGATCTGCTGCAAGTACCATTCGGAGTTGAACGTTGGTCGACTGGTGTCGGTCTCGGCACTGTGGTTGTCCAGCAACTCGCCCGCTGCGCGATTGACGAAAAAGCCCGCGTTGCCACGGCTTACCAGCAGCCCCTGGGCCACCAGTCGGTCATAGGCTTCGACCACGGTGAAGGTACTCACCGAATAGGTCGCGGCGAAGGCGCGGATAGACGGCACCTTGGCTCCAGGCTTGAGGGTCTGGTTGTCGATCAGCGCGCGCACCCCGTCGATGATCTGGTTGACCAGCGGAGTGGGGGCGTCTGGATGTAGTTCAAACATTGGGGTGCCTTCAGGTGTGCAGAACGCTGGGCGTCTGCGGGGTACTGCGGGTGTATTGCATGGGTGACCTGTACAGTGCAGCGCGTATTTCATGCCACTGTGCATGGCTCTCTGCGCCGGACATTTTTACATTACGTGTCAGATATCGCCACATAAAGCATGTTCAGTCCGCTCCAGGGTCAACCTTGGGGCGCGTAAGCAGGCCGCCATGGAAGGCCTGCGTGTGCTTGTGCACACCTTCCTGCCCGCATTAGCGCTGATGTACAGGTGAGACCGCTAGCCATCGGGGTCTCACAGTTTTCCTTGGATAAAAAGAAGCACGGGGTACACAACTGATGGGAGCAACATCCACAACCACCACCGCCAAGGGCGAGCACGAGAGCAAGCTCAGCGCTTCGCTCAAGTCGCGCCACCTGACGATGATGTCGATCGCCGGGGTAATCGGCGGCGCCTTGTTCGTCGGTTCCGGCAGCGTGATTCACAGTGCCGGCCCGGCCGCTGTGCTGGCGTATCTCGCCGGCGGCATCCTGGTGGTCCTGATCATGCGAATGCTGGGTGAAATGGCGACGTCCTCGCCAGACACCGGCTCGTTCTCGACCTACGCCGACCGCGCCATTGGCCGCTGGGCCGGCTTCACCATCGGCTGGCTGTACTGGTGGTACTGGGTCATCCTGATGGCCTGGGAGGCCTACGTGGCGGGCAAGATCCTGCACGGCTTCTTCCCCGATGTGAGCGTCAACGTATTCGTGCTGGCCACGACCTTGGTGCTGATCACCGTCAACTTCTTCAACGTCAAGCACTACGGCGAATTCGAGTTCTGGTTCGCGCTGATCAAGGTGGTCGCGATTGTCTGCTTCCTGGTGATCTGTACTGCCGCGGTCATGAATATCTGGCAGTTCGGTGAAGTCCGTGGCATCAGCCACCTGACCGCTGAAGGCTTCATGCCCAATGGCATCACCACCGTGATCGGTGCGTTGCTGGGGGTGATGTTCGCATTCCTCGGCGCTGAAATCGTGACCATCGCGGCTTCCGAAGCCAAGGACCCGGCCGCCCAGATCGTCAAGGCCACCAACTCGGTGGTATGGCGCGTGTGCCTGTTCTACGTCGGCTCGATCTTCCTGATCGTCTGCCTGGTTCCATGGAACGACCCGCACCTGGGTGAGTCCGGCTACGGCGCCTACCGTCGTACCCTGGAACTGCTGGGTGTGCCGTACGCAGAACTGCTGATGAACTTCGTGGTACTGACGTCGGTCAGCAGCTGCCTGATCTCCGGTCACTACACCGCTTCGCGCATGTTGTTCTCCCTGGCCCAGCGTGGCGACGCGCCGTCGTTCTTCAAGATCACCCGTGCCGGCACCGGTGTTCCGGTGTACGCGATCATCGGTTCCTGCGCCGTGGCCGTGGTGTGTGCGCTGATCAATTTCAGCGAGACCCTGCGTCCGAAGGACGTACTGGAAACCCTGATGAACACCACTGGCATGATCGCCTTGCTGGTGTACCTGGTAATTGCCTTCTCGCAGCTGCGCATGCGCCGCAAGCTGATCGCCGAGGGCAAGGAAGTGCGCCTGAAGATGTGGCTGTTCCCTTGGCTGACCTACCTGGTGATCGCTTTCATCGTGGCAGCCCTGGTGACCATGGCATTCATGCCTGACTACCAGATCCTGGTGATCTCCACCGGCATCGCCGCTGCCATCGTGGTGGCCATGGGTGTGGTGCACCAGATCCGTACTGGCAAGCAACACTAAGCGTTCAACGCTTGAGAGACGGCCGGCTTCTTCGGGAGGCCGGCCGTTTTTTTTCGTGATGGTGGAGGCGCCACGCGGCGTTACCGAAAGTGTGAGCAAGCGCATGACCCTAAGTATGGGCACATGGCTTATGCTTCGAGCATTGCCCGCCAAAAGGAACCCGCCATGGCCTGGTCCGCCAATCAGTATTCGCTTTTCGAAGATGAACGCACCCGCGCCGTGCGCGACCTGCTCGCCGCGGTGCCGCAGCGCGCGGTGCACCACGCCACCGACCTGGGCTGCGGCCCTGGAAACTCTACCGAAGTCCTGCTGCACCATTGTCCCGATGCCCAGGTTGTGGCCCTGGACAACGACCAGGACATGATCAACAAGGCGCTTGAGCGGCAACGGTTGCGCGTGCTGCGGGTGCGTTGCGAGAAGGCCGATATCGCCACTTGGACCGCATCGAAACCGCAGGACCTGATCCTGGCCAATGCGTCGTTGCAGTGGTTGCCGGACCACGGATCGCTGTACCCTCATTTGGTTCACCAGCTGTGCGAGGGCGGCAGTCTCGCGGTGCAGACGCCCGACAACCTGGACGAACCTGCGCACCGGCGGTTGCGTGAAATCGCCAGCCAGGGCCCTTGGGCCGACAAGTTCGCTGACCATGTCCTGCCGCCCCGGCACAGCGCAGCCTATTACTATGACCTGCTCAGCCCCCTGTGCGCCCGCGTGGATGTATGGCGCACCACCTACCATCACCCCTTGGCGGGAGGCGCCGAGGCAGTCGTGGAGTGGTTCAAGGGCTCGGCGCTGCGACCTTACCTGGCAAAGTTGGACGCGCAGGAGCAGGCCGATTTTCTGCAGTTGTACCTGCAAGCCATGCAGCGCGACTACCCCCCGGCCACCGACGGTAAGGTGTTGTTGCCGTTCCCACGGCTGTTCGTGGTGGCTACCCGCTGAGCCGGCGCTTGCGCCAGACGATGTAACCATAAAGGGCGAGGTTGACCACCAGCACCAGCGTGCCCAGCAGCAACTGAGTCCGTTCGGTCAAGCCGGCGGGGTAAATCAAGGGCCAGATGTAATGCTCGACGAAGCCGCCTTCGTAACCGGCATCTCCTGCGGCACTGCGCATGCGGTTTTCCCACGTCGTCAGGGGGCAACCCAGGTGCAGGCATTCCACGGCCAGGCCCCAGGCCAGGGCTGGCAGGTGAACGAGCAAGGCGCGAGGCCAGCGGATCACTAACAGCCCGCCCAACAGCACCAGCAGGATGAAGGCCAGGTGCAGTAGGACCAAGGTGTCGGCGGTCAGGCGAAAGAGCATGAGGGCTTATCGCTGGGTTCAGGAACGCTCAGCATAAGACAATTGATGGGGCTGCACGGGTCTTGTTGCCGGCTAGCCGGCTCCTACAGGTTCGGCGAGGATTGTGTAGGAGCCGGTTTGCCGACGATGTGCTGACTCAGACCAGGGCAGGCGTGCGCGGCGGGATCATGCGTCGCGAACCGGTGGCCTCGAATGCTGCACCGAAGGTCAGCAGGGCATTGTCGGAGTAAGCGCGACCGGCGAAGGTCAAGCCTACGGGCATACCGATATCCGCCATGATGCCCATCGGTACGGTGACGGTCGGCACGCCCAGGTGACGGATCGCCAGGTTGCCGTTGGCTACCCAGATACCATTGCTCCAGGCGATGTCCGCCGACACGGGGTTTACATCGGCATCGGCCGGTCCCACGTCGGCCACGGTAGGGAACAGCACCGCGTCAAGGCCCAGGTCATCCATCCAGTCTTCCAGGTCAATCTTGCGGGTTTTCTCCAGCCCGCGCAGGCCGTCGGGCAGCGTTTCGATCTGGTCCCAGGTCTTCAAGCCGCGCTTGGCCATGTTGACGTATTCGTCCATGCCCGCGGCCAGGTCGTCTTCACGGTTGGGCAGGGTGCCGGGGTCGTGGGGGAAGATCTGTGGGCCATCGACGTCGGCCAGGCGGTTGAGCTTGGGGTCGTCGTTGGCGCGCAGGAAATCGTCGAAGGCCCAGCCTGACAGTTCCCACAGTTCGTCGTGAAGGAATTCCTTGCTGACGATGCCACGGTTGTACACGGTCGGTGCACCCGGACGGTCGCCTTCGCAGTTTGACACCAGCGGGAAGTCCACTTCGATCACCTCGGCACCGGCGGCTTCCAGCGCCTTGCGTGCCTCTTGCCACAAGTCGATGACGCTGGCACGGGTGTTGATGCGCTGACCGGTCGGGCCACCGATGCCAGGCTTTTCGGAAGTGCCGGCTTCGGGATCGGCGTTGATGTACATGCGAGGCACGCCGAAACGCTTGCCTTTGAGCGCGCTGGCATCCACCGCCAGGTCGAGGTACGAGGTCGGACGCACGGTCGAGGCCGCCGGAATCGGTACCCAAGGTTGCAGGCGCCACAGGTCGCCACGCTTGTCGGCGTCGTCGGCGACCACTACATCCAGAATTTCCAGCAGGTCGGCCATGGTCCGTGCATAAGGCACCACCACGTCCATGGTCGGGGTCAGTGGCCAGTTGCCACGGACCGAAATCACCCCGCGAGAGGGGGTATAGGCGCACAGGCCGTTGTTCGAGGCTGGGCCGCGACCACTGGACCAGGTTTCCTCGGCCAGGCCGAAGGCACTGAAGCTGGCGGCGGTGGCAGTTCCGGCACCATTGGAGGAGCCGGACGCGAACGGTGCGGTCAGGTAGTTGGCGTTGTACGGGCTTTCGGCGCGGCCGTAGACGCCGCGCTGCATGCCGCCGTTGGCCATGGGCGGCATGTTGGTCTTGCCCAGGCACACCGCACCGGCCGCACGCAGGCGCTCGATGGTGAAGGCGTCGCGCTGGGCGACCAGGTCCTTGAAGGCCGGACTGCCGGAGGCGGCGGTAAGGCCTTTGACCAGGTAGCTGTCCTTGGCGGTGTAAGGAATGCCGTCCAGCGGGCTCAGGGTCTGTCCCTTGGCGCGACGCGCATCGGACGCTTCGGCCTCCTTGAGTGCGTCTGGGTTGCGCACGACCACGGCGTTCAGGGCAGTGGCGGTATTGGCTCCATCGTAGGCGTCGATACGCGCCATATAGGCCTTGACCAGCTCGACCGCCGTCGTGCGGCCCGACTCAAGTGCATCGCGCAGCTCGGCAATGGAAACCTCGGTTACCTCGATCATGCTTTCACCAAAAATTGTGCAAGGTGGGGGCTAATGCGAGGAGTGTACAAGAAGGTTTCGGGGGAAGCAGGTTTGCGCGGGAGAAATGGTTTTTTGCAGGCGGGCATTGATGGGGCCGCCAAGCGGCCCGGTGCACTCAGGCCAGGTCTGTCGCCGAATGCCGTTCCGCCACCTGGCTGGCTTCGTCGCCCCAGGTGCGGTTCACCCGTGTGCCGCGTTGTACCGCCGGGCGTGCGGCGATCTGCTCGGCCCAGCGCTGAACGTTCGGGTACTCATCCACCGCCAGGAACTCTGCGGCGCCATACAGGTTGCCGCGTACCAGCTGGCCGTACCATGGCCATACGGCGATATCGGCGATGCTGTATTCATCGCCACCCAGGTAACGGCTTTCGGCCAGGCGGCGATCCAGCACGTCGAGCTGGCGTTTGGCTTCCATGGTGAAGCGGTTGATGGCGTACTCGAATTTCTCCGGGGCATACACATAGAAGTGGCCAAACCCTCCGCCCAGGTAGGGGGCCGCGCCCATCTGCCAGAACAGCCAGTTCAGGGTTTCGGTGCGGGCAGCAAGGGACTTGGGCAGGAAAGCGCCAAACTTTTCGGCCAGGTACAGCAGGATCGAGCCTGACTCGAACACCCGTACCGCAGGTTCGACGCTGCGGTCGAGCAGGGCGGGAATCTTCGAGTTCGGGTTGACCTGCACGAAGCCGCTGGAGAACTGGTCGCCTTCGCCGATGCGAATCAGCCAGGCGTCGTATTCGGCACCGGTGTGGCCGAGGGCGAGCAATTCTTCGAGCAGGATGGTGACCTTGACGCCGTTGGGCGTGGCCAGGGAGTAAAGCTGAAGGGGGTGTTTGCCCACCGGCAGGTCCTTGTCATGGGTCGGGCCTGCGACAGGGCGGTTGATGCTGGCGAACTGGCCGCCGGAAGCGGCCTCGTTGCGCCAGACCTTGGGCGGAACGTAAGGGGACTTGCTCATACGCGGATCTCCTACCTGCAAAGACTTGCATCTATGCCATGGGTTGGGCGCCGAGGGCAAATGCAACCGATGCATGCGAAACAGGGCGCCCTGGCCTGAACCTCGACAGCGGCAGGTAGCATAACAGCGGCACTGTTGCGCAAGGCTGGCCGCCAACTGTGCTGGTCCCTGCCGAAGAAATGCCTTTATGCTGTAACGAAATATGTCTAGAACGCCTGAAGAAGGAAGCCGCAATGCCGCTCAAGGACCTGCTGATCGCCCTGGTGGTGATCATCGCGTGGGGAGTCAACTTCGTGGTCATCAAGGTTGGCCTCGACGGTCTGCCACCGATGTTGCTGGGGGCGTTGCGCTTCGTGTTGGTGGCGTTTCCGGCCATATTGCTGGTCAAGCGCCCGAAGCTGCCCTGGCGCTGGCTGATTGCCTACGGTGCGACCATCTCCCTGGGCCAGTTCGCTTTTCTCTTCCAGGCCATGTACAGCGGGATGCCACCGGGGCTGGCTTCGCTGGTGCTGCAATCCCAGGCGTTCTTCACCCTTGGTTTCGCTGCGCTGTTTCTGGGGGAGCGGTTGCGCCTGGCCAGCGTACTCGGGTTACTGGTGGCGGCGAGCGGCCTGGCGCTGATCGGCAGCGAGGACAGCGGGCACGTGCCGATGGTGGCGCTGCTGCTGACATTGTGCGGCGGTGCCATGTGGGGCCTGGGTAACATCATTACCCGGCGCTTCGGCTCGGTGGACTTGGTGGCGCTGGTGATCTGGGGCGGGTTGATTCCGCCATTGCCGTTCCTGGCGCTTTCGTGGTGGCTGGAGGGGCCAGAGCGCATCGGTCATGCATTGGCCAACATCAGCTGGAGCTCGATTCTGGCCCTGGCTTACCTGGCTTTTGTCGCCACCATGCTCGGCTACAGCCTCTGGAGCAAGCTGCTGTCGCGCTACCCGGCGGGCAAGGTGGCACCGTTCTCGTTGCTGGTTCCGGTGATTGGCTTGAGTTCCTCGGCGTGGTTGCTGGGTGAACGGTTGACCGCCGTGCAGGGATGGGGCGCGTTGCTGGTGATGGCCGGGCTGCTGGTCAATGTCTTCGGGCCGAAGCTGGGGCAGCGCTTGAGGGCGGCCAGCGCGCAATAACTGAAAACACACCCGCGTTCAGTTGCAACGGGCAAGCGCCGCAATGCGGGCGAGGGCTTTGTTAGACTGGGCCTCTTTTGCCAGGCCCACGGAGCACGCCCATGATCATTTCCACCACCAGCCAGCTCGAAGGCCGCCCGATTGCCGAGTACCTCGGGGTAGTCAGCTCTGAATCGGTGCAGGGCATCAACTTTGTGCGCGATTTCTTCGCACGCTTTCGGGACTTCTTCGGGGGGCGTTCGCAGACCCTGGAAAGCGCATTGCGCGAGGCCCGCGAACAGGCCACCGAAGAACTGAAGGCTCGGGCACGGCAGTTGCAAGCCGATGCAGTGGTGGGGGTCGATTTCGAGATCAGCATGCCCTCGGTGCAGGGCGGAATGGTCGTGGTGTTCGCCACTGGTACGGCGGTGCGGTTGAGGTAAGGCTTTTTGCCACTGGTCGGGTTTGGATGTTTTGCCCGGGCAGTCTGCAAATGACTGGCTAGTCTCTTTCTTCAACAGACCGCGTTTTTCCTGGGCATGTCATCTACCTGCCGACGCGGTCGTCACTTGAGGGAGACGGGGCATGAGCGAGTCCTTTTTCGAAGACACGAACGACGCATTCCCAATCAACAGCCAGGTATGGTGCGGCCAGTCGTCGTTTCGCCTGGGCTTTGCCAACATGACCCTGGACGAGTCAGAGCAGCTCAAGCCTGCGCATTTGCAGCGCTACAAGAAGGGCCGTTTCACGCCCCGGCTACCTGCGAAGAAGTAACGCTGACCCAAGACCCCGCCGAACGGCGGGGTTTTTGTTTTGGTTGCTTGATCCAGCTCATGGTATCCAGGGGTAGCGCTCGCCGGATCGCGGCGCTTGTGGTCTTCTTGCGCGGCATGTCAGAAAAGGAGGATTGTTTTTCCATGCGCATCAGGGAAGAGACTTATTGGCAGTGGGCTGACGCCCAGCTGCACAGCCGCTGTCATGACGAGGCGCTGAGCGATGGCACCACGCTCGATGTTCAGGTACGTCTGTCGCGCCTGGGTGCGACGCAGCTGTTCCTTGGCTTGTATGCCCAGGACGGCAAGGCGCTGCTTGAGGAGTATTACCCAGCGCGGCCTGGCGAGACCATGACCCGCGCACTGGTGTGGGGTGTGGACCGCGCGCGAGCACTGGCCACAGGTGCACTGCCACTGCCAACCACCGTGCTACGCCGTCAAGCTTGAGCGTGCCGGGCTTCAGACGCCTGGACGATGCGTTGCGCAGGGACGTGCAACTGACGTAGCAGGTAGTCGGAGAACGCCGGGTCCCACCGTTGCAGGGCAATGGCATCGCGCATGCAAGTCAGCCAGACGCTGGCGTGCTGTGCGTCGATCGGCCACTGCGCATGGAACGATGGGATGGCGATCGAGCCGTAGCGTTCACTGTACAGGCGTGGGCCACCCAACCAACCACTGAGAAAACAGGCCAGTTTGTCCCGTGAGCCGCTCAGGTCGTCCGGGTGCATCTGGCGTACGCTGGCGGCTGCCGGTGTTTCATCCATCAGGCGGTAGAAGTCATCGACCAGGCGGCGCAGGCCATCGATACCGCCTGCGGCCTGGTAAGAGGCATCGCCGGTGCCGAATGCGGGAGTGTTCATCAAGGGCTCCAAGGTCCAGGGGCCGACAGTTTAACAGGCATGAAAAAGCCCGGCCGTTGCGGGCCGGGCTGATGAGGAGGCGTGCTCGATCAGTTGATCGAATCGATCACCTTGATCGCCTGCCGCTCGCGGGCGGCGGGCCATTCCTCCTGCAGGGTCTGCAGGACGCGGCCTACGAACTCGGTGTCGGCGGCGGCCTTCTTGCCGACGTAGCCCTGGCCACGGCGGTAGACCTTGAAGCGTGCGCGCATGCTGGGCAGGTGCGCTTCGAATTCATCTTCGACGGTGTTTGGCGGCAGACGGTCGAGGCGTACCTCACCGGTCTGGCTGACCCACAGCAGGTGATCGTCGAGGCTGTCCTTGCGTGCGGCGAACAGCTTGGACAGTTGGTCGATCGTGGGATTGTTGTTCAAGTTCATCATAAAGCCCCCATTACCTATTGATTGTGATTTTCACAGTTGGCGCCACCACGGTGTAGCGCACTACCACGGCTGCTACAGCAGCATCGCAACAGGGGCTTTCTCACGCTGCCTTTTGGACAGTTCCCTCTCCACGAACGGCCTGCGTTACCGCGCAGGCCGTCTGGAATACCCTTGCCACCGCTCCCGATCAGGGAGACGGCCTCATCATGCCCAAGGCGGATGAACGGCGTCAACCGTTTTGTAGTGAATATTTTTTCTCACTACATCTTGTCGGACAATCCACCTGTCGGGGCCTTTTCAAGGGTGTCGCCGGTCAATGCGACAGGCCGGACAGAATCTGCCATGCAGCCCGAACCCGCGCCTCGTTGGGGTAGTTGCGGTTGGCTAGCAGCACCACGGCCTGGCCTTCGGAGGGAATGAATACGGCGTAGGCACCAAAGCCATTGGTGGAGCCGGTCTTGTTGTACCAGGCGTTGCGCAAGGCGGGACTGGCAGGCTTGAGGCGTTGGGTGCTCTGAGGTTCGCGGATCAGCCTGGGGCTGTTGCCATCGACGAGGGTCTGCAGGTCGACAGGGTAGGGGTAGCGCTCCCAGCCCAGGCCCTGAGTCATTGTGCCGACCTGGAAGTAACCTGCCTGGGTGATCGCGGTGGCCTCCTGCAGGGGTTGAGGCAAGGCGGAGGGTTGCATGTGCAGGCGTACGTAACGCAGCAGGTCGGTGGCGCTGGTCTTGATGCCGTACGCCGGGTCGGCATATGGGCCGGGGTTGACCCGAACGGGTTGGTCCTGGGCGTCATAACCCTGGGCGTAGAGGCTACGCGCTTCGGGAGGGACGTTCAGATAGGTGTGCTCCAGACCCATTCGCGGCAATAGCCCCTGGGTCATCAACGGGTCGAAAGGCCGATGCTGGGCGCGTGCTGCAAGATCGCCAAACAGCCCAATGCTGGGGTTCGAGTAGCAGCGCTGAGTGCCGCGCTCACTGTGCGGTTTCCACTGGCGGAAGAACGTCAGCACCTGCCGTGGCGTCTGCACATCGTCGGGGAACTGCAAGGGCAGGCAGTCGGCGCTGTAGGCACCAAGCTCCAGCACGCTGACATCACCCAGATACGTGCCGGCCAGTGCGGGCTGGTAGCGGCGGGCAGGCGCATCGAGGTCCAGCTTGCCTTCGGCACTGGCCAGGGCCGCGAGGGTGGCCGTGTAGGTCTTGCTCAGCGAACCGACCTCGAACAGGGTATCGGCGCTGACCGGTGTGCCCGCTGCCTTGTCGGCCACGCCAAAGCTGAAGTAATGCGCCTGGCCCTTGTGGTAGACCCCCACTGCCATGCCGGCGATCCCGTACGCCTGCATCAGCGGGCGGATGGTCTGGGTCACCCGTGCTTGCAGGGTGTCATCGGCGTGGGCCGAGGCATGGACCCAGGCGAGGGAAGTAGCGGTAGCCAGCGTGGCAAGAAGAAAGCGTGACATGGGGGCGGGTCCTGTGCGACGGAGTGTCCGTTCAGCGATACCGGCGGGGGTTCCGGCGTTAGCGGGAAAAAGGCCCAGACCTTATCGTCTGCCCCGGCACAATGACAAGACGGAATCTGTGATGAAGTATTTGCGCATGTTATTCGACAATTTCACCCTGGCGCTGCTCAGTGTGGTGTTCATTGCCACCGTGCTGCCCTGCTCGGGTGATGGGGCGTTGTACTTTGGCTGGTTGACCAACCTGGCCATCGGCCTGCTGTTCTTCCTGCATGGCGCCAAATTGTCGCGTGAGGCCATCATTGCCGGTGCCGGCCACTGGCGTCTGCACCTGTTGGTATTCTCCTGCACCTTCGTGCTGTTTCCTTTGCTGGGCATGGCCTTCAAGCCGTTGTTCGTGCCGCTGGTGGGCAACGAGTTGTACCTGGGCGTGCTGTATTTGTGCGCGTTGCCGGCCACGGTGCAGTCGGCCATCGCCTTCACCTCGCTGGCCCGCGGTAACGTGCCAGCAGCCATCTGCAGCGCGGCGGCTTCCAGTCTGCTGGGTATTTTTCTCACGCCGTTGCTGGTGATGATGTTGCTGGGTGCCAGTGGCGATACCGGTTCGGGCCTGGACGCGGTGCTGAAGATCACTCTTCAGTTGCTGGTGCCGTTCCTGGCCGGCCAGGTTGCCCGCCGCTGGATCGGCAACTGGGTCAAGCGCAATGCACGCTGGCTCAAGCTGGTCGACCAAGGTTCGATTCTACTGGTGGTCTACACCGCATTCAGCGATGCCGTGGTCACGGGTTTGTGGCACACCGTTTCCTCGCAGCACCTGGCAGGGTTGTTCGCGGTGTGCGCCATCCTGCTGGCCGTGGTGCTCCTGGGCACCCATATGCTGGGCAAGGTGCTGGGGTTCAACCTCGAGGATCGCATCACCATTCTGTTCGCAGGTTCGAAGAAGAGCCTGGCCACCGGTGTGCCCATGGCGCAGGTGCTGTTCGTAGGCAGCGGTATCGGGGCGATGATTTTACCGTTGATGTTATTTCACCAAATCCAACTGATGGTCTGCGCGGTACTGGCGCAGCGCTACGCCAGTCGCGATGAAGCGGGTGAGGTTGTCACCAACGGCTAGTGCGCCTGACCCGAGCCTCGCTGGCGCAGGGTCTTATTCACCTGAGCCTCGATCTTGTAAGCCGGCGCTTCCAGCTCCTCGTAATTTCGGGTGTAGCGCCGCGCGAACTCTTCCACGCCCAATTGCTGATACTGCTGAACGTGCTTGAGTTCATGCGCCCACAGCGCCACGTTGTCCTCGGCATCGGTCGCGTGGCGGAATATGATGGTGTCGATGAGCGTGACCGCATTCACGTCAGGGTTCTGCAGCAGGGCATTGGCGGCGCTCACCTGTTGCTCGTCGCCGACCCGGTAACGTGCGGCGTCGAGCACGGCGAAATCGTACCAGGGTTCCAGTTGTACCCGGATATGCAGCGGAATGGGCTGTGTGCCGCTGGCCGTGGCTTCGTCGCGGGCCTGCTGCAGGGCGAACACCAGGCTGCTGGAGGCGACGACCTCGACGTCCTTGAGAATCTGCCCGGCCTGGCCGGGGTCGATCGGCGCGCAGAAGCATCCCATCAGGCACACCTGGTATTGCCCAGGAGGGCAGGCTTGTTCGGCGAATGCGGGGGCAGACAGCACAAGGCCAAGCAAAAGACTAGAGAGCTTCATTCAAGGCCTTGTCGACGAAGGTACGGTTGGCATCCAGCACCTGGGTTTGCACGTGTTCGCTGACCATCATGCGCCCGACCACCAGGGCGCCCACGCACTGGCTGATCAGCACCCAGGCCAGTTGCGGGTCTTGCAGCGTTTCGCTCCACGCATCATGCAGGGCTACCAGCCAATGCTCGGCTTCCTCGCGCACCTGTGGCTCGGCCCGAGCGATTTCAACACCTAGCGGGGGCAACGGGCAACCACCCTCGGGATTGTGCAGGTGAGCCAGGCTCAGGTATTGCTCAAGACAGCGTGCCAGGCGTGCCTTGCTGGTGCCTCGATTGGCCAGGCGGGCCAGTGGGCTGTTGCACAACTCCTGGCGGACCACTTCGGTGAACAAATCGTCCTTGGATGGAAAGTGGTTGTAGAAGGCGCCGCCGGTCAGGCCAATGGCCTTCATCAGCCCGGCCACGCCGGTGCTGGAGAAGCCGCCACGCTTGGCCAGCGCGCCGCTGCTGGCCAGCAGTCTTTCTCGCGTTTGTTGCTTGTGTTCGGTGGAATAGCGCATCCGAAACCCCTCGCGCCCTGACTTGACGATGGGGGCGATCATAACATAGCGTTCGTTTACTAAGTGATCGTTCACTAATGGAGGCGGGTCGTGACAGAGCAACAAAAAGTAGTGCTGGTGATCGGTGCCGGCGATGCCACCGGAGGGGAAATTGCCAAGCGTTTCGCCCGCGAGGGGTACACCGCCTGCGTCACACGACGCCAGGCCGAGAAGCTGCAACCCCTGGTGGACGAGATCCGCGCTACGGGCGGCCAGGCCCATGGTTTTGGCTCCGATGCCCGCAAGGAAGAAGAGGTGACGCAGCTGATCGAGACCATCGAGCGCGACATTGGCCCGATCGAGGCGTTTGTCTTCAATATCGGCGCCAATGTGCCGTGCAGCATTCTCGAGGAAACGCCCCGCAAGTATTTCAAGATCTGGGAAATGGCCTGCTTCGCCGGCTTCCTGACCGCACAGGCGGTTGCCCGGCGGATGGTGGTGCGCGAGCGCGGCACGATCCTCTTCACCGGTGCCACGGCTGGCACCCGAGGCGCTGCCGGGTTCGCCGCCTTCGCCGGGGCCAAGCATGCCTTGCGCGCGTTGGCCCAGAGCATGGCCCGTGAACTGGGCCCGCGAAACATTCACGTCGCCCATGTGGTGGTCGATGGGGCCATCGACACCGCCTTCATTCGCGACAGCTTCCCCGAGCGCTACGCCCTCAAGGACCAGGACGGTATCCTCGACCCGGCACATATCGCCGACAGCTACTGGTTCCTGCATGTCCAGCCACGGGACGCCTGGACCTTCGAGCTGGATCTGCGGCCATGGATGGAGCGCTGGTGACCCCTATGTCGAACAAGGAGCTTTCAATGGGCAAGACTGTCGAGTTTTTCTTCGATCTGGGCAGCCCGGCCAGCTATCTGGCCTGGACCCAAGTGGCGGGTATCTGCGACCGCCACGGCGCCGAGCTTCGCTACCGACCCTTGTTGCTGGGCGGTGTGTTCCAGGCGACCGGTAATGCTTCACCCGCCATGATCCCGGCCAAGGGGCGCTACATGTTCACCGACCTGGGGCGCTTCGCTGCGCGCTATGGCGTGCCGTTCGCCATGCCCCCGGGCTTTCCGATCAACACCCTGAGCCTGATGCGCGGCTTGACCGGCACGCAATTGCTGGCACCCGAGCGCTTCGAAACGTTGCTCGACGTGCTGTTCACCGGCCTGTGGGCGAAGCAGTTGAACCTGGGGGATGCTGCAGTGCTGGACGTTACCTTGCGCCAGGCAGGCTTCGACCCTGCCGCGTTCCAGGCCTTGGCCGCCGAGCCACAGGTCAAGGCGACGCTCAAGCAGGTGACCGAAGAAGCAGTGGCGCGTGGGGTGTTCGGTGCACCGACGTTCTTTGTCGATGGGCAGATGTTCTTCGGGCAGGATCGCCTGGACTTCGTCGAAGGTGCGTTGCGTTAGCCAGCCAGCAGTTTCTCGAGCTGGGTACGCTCCCAGAGACTGAGCAGGTCGGTGGGGTTGCTGCCGTAGCGTTGCCAGTCTTCCAGATCGGCCTGCAGGCCCTCGGGGGACTGGCAGCGCACGCAATGGGCCAGGCCTTCGGCATCCACGGCCAGGGTCAGCTGCCAGCCGTCGATGTCCACTTCGACCAGCCCATGCCCATCACGGGCGCGAACCTGCAGCGAGTGAACGCCGAGGGCCGTCTCGCGCAGGCACTGGTAAACGGCCCGGGAGTGCAAGCGCTGGCCGGGTTCAGGCACGGTCAGAAGTTGGCCGGCGTGTTGGCGCTGATGATTTCGGCCTCGTCCGGACCGATGTTCTTGAAACTGTGCGGCAGGGTAGTGGGGATGTAGTAGCCATCGCCGGAGTTGAGCACGCTGACCTGGCCATCGACCCACAATTCGACCGTGCCCCGGGTGACCAGCCCGCATTCTTCGCCCTCGGCATGCACGATCGGCTCGCCGGAGTCGGCGCCTGGTGCATACAGCTCGCGCAGCATACGCATCTGGCGGGCTTCGACGCTCGCACCGACCAGCAGCATGCGCAGGCCGTTGCGGCCCAGGTCAGGCTGCTCGTTGGCGCGGAACACGAAGCGCTCTTCCCGCACCGGCTCGTCGAAGCTGAAGAACTCCGCCAAGGTCATCGGGATCCCCTCGAGCAGTTTTTTCAGGGAACTGACCGAAGGGCTGACGCGGTTTTGCTCGATCTGCGAAATCGTCGAGTTGGTCAGGCCGCTGCGACGGGCCAGCTCCCGTTGGGAGAGGTTGTTGCGTTCACGCACCAGTTTGAGTCGTGTCCCCGTGTCCATAGCCGCCTTGTAATCAGAGGTGTAAAAAATAATGGGCGACGCATTAAAGCACACTCTGAAGCCTTGCGCGCAGTGCTTGTCAGGTGCGTTGGTCGCGGGGCATTGGCCACAGCCCGACCAGCAGCAACAACACGGCAACCGCAAGGAATGGCAGGCGTGGATCCAGCGCGTAGACCAAGGTGCCAGCCAGTGGCCCTATCACCGCGCCCATCCCCTGCGCCGCGCCGACGGAGCCGGCCGTGGCGCCTTGTTCCGACGCGTGCATGGCATTGGCGGCCAGCGCGGAAAAGGACGGGAACACAAAGCCCATGCCCGCGGCGGCGACGAAGTAGCAACCCCAGAGCCAGGGCGCGCTCGTGGCCAGAGCGCCGCCGGCAAAGCCCAGCGCCGAGACGCTGGCGCCAACCCGTATCATCTTCAGCGGTGGCCATTCCAGCTGGCGCAGGGCGATCTGCGACAGGATCAGTGCCAC
This sequence comes from Pseudomonas sp. NyZ480, assembly GCF_029537255.1. NCBI lineage: Bacteria > Pseudomonadati > Pseudomonadota > Gammaproteobacteria > Pseudomonadales > Pseudomonadaceae > Pseudomonas > Pseudomonas sp. NyZ480. The sequence goes on from NZ_CP120626.1 coordinate 2,216,497, forward strand.
CCCGACCGTAGTCAAGGCGATGCCGGCTGCCTGGGCTGCCTCGGTCGGCGGCAGGTGCAAACGGTCGAGGGCGAAGAAACCGACGATGATCTGCGAAACGGTGACGCTGAGCATGGCGCTGAAGGCCACCAGCAGGGGGCGGCGCAGGCGCGGGTCGGTCAGGCGCACCGGGCTCGGCGCGTGGCTGTGGGCCAACGGTTGCGGCTTTAGCTTGAACAGCAACACGATGAACGCGGTGGCCGGTAGCAAGGACATGATGTGAAACGGCAGGCTCAGACTGTGGCGTGCCAACAGCGCGGCAATCGCCGGGCCCAGTACCAGCCCCACAGCATTGGCTGCGCCCAGGGAGGCCATGGCCCGGGCCCGACGTTGCGGTTCGACATGGTCGGCGATCAGCGCATTGCCGGCCACCGGCAGGGCCGCGTAGAACGCGCCGATCAGCCCGCGAGCCAGCATCAGACCGACGAACGCCAAGGTGGCGTCTGGCAGCCAGCGCAAGGCGCCTTCGACGAACAGGCACAATGACCAGTAGGCCAGGGTAAAGCCCGCACTGCCTAGCAGCAGGATGCGTCGGCGTCCGAGGCGGTCGGCCGCGCGCCCCCAGGGGCGTGCCAGCAGCACCCAGACCACGCCGGCCACGGTCACGGCTGCCCCGGCCTGCCAGGTCGCCATCCCCAGCAGCCGGGCAATTGGCCCGATCAAGGCCACGAAGGCCATCATCGACATGGTGCAGGCCATGTTGGCCAGCAGCAGGGGGCGCAGGTCGAGGGTGCGTGTGACACCCAGGGTGGCAGGATCCTTTGCAGCAGTCATCGGGCAGTCCAGGCAGTTTCAGCGTTAAAGGGCGATCTTATTAAGAGCACTCATCGGTTGTCGAACCGGCCTGGACCGCACGCTGTCATTCGCCGCGGCGCAGGGGGCCTGGCCACATGCTACGCAACACGCCGTCCCGGCGCACCAGTGCGTGCATCAACGCTGCACCCAGGTGCAGCAGGACAGTGGCGAACAACAGGTACCCGGCCCAGCCATGGGCTTGGCGCAGTACGGCGTACAGTTGCAGGTCGTGTGGGGCGATGGCCGGTAGCTGCAGCGGTCGAGGGTAACCGCCAGCCGACAGCATTGCCCAGCCCAGCAGCGGCATGGCCAGCATCAGGGCATAGAGCAGCAGGTGCGAGGCGCCGGCAGCGAACCGTTGCACAGTCGGCAAGTCGTCGGGCAGGGGCGGATGAGGTCGGGTCAGGCGCACGCCGATACGCAGCAGCACCAGTACCAGCAGCGCCAGGCCGGTGGCCTTGTGCAGCTCGACCAGCATCGGGTGGCGGGTTGACAGGTCGGCGACCATGCTCACGCCGATGAACAGCATGGCCAGTATCAACACTGCCATCAGCCAGTGCAGCGAGCGGGCCAGGGGGTGGAAAGCTTCAGGTTTCATGGGCGGGCTCCGGTGCTGAGCGATTCGCGGCTGCGGCGATTGAAAGACTCCGAATAGGCCGCCGAGCGGGCGGCGAGGATCGGGTCGGCGGAAGGTTCGATGCCACGGGGGAGAATCAGCGGGTCGAAGTTCAGGTCGCGGCAGGCACCTTGTTCAGGGGCGTCCACTCGTTCGATCACCAAGGTGCCAGCGTCCACTCGGCGCCGTTGCGCAGGCCAGGGCTGGGCCGGGTCGTCCACGGCGTCGCCGGCCTCGGCCAGCACCAGGCGCAAGGTCCAGCGCAACGGGCCCTGGGCCAGGCGTTGTTGCAGGTCATGTTGCAGGAATTGTTTGTCATCGACCTTGCCTGGGAGCGCGGCGAAGTGGGTCTGTGGCTCCAATTGCCAGCGCACCGGGTGAGCCTTGCCATCGCCGTCGATCAGGCGAAAGGCATTGATGCTGTGGTATTGGGTGCTGGCGAAGCTGTCGCTCGGGGTATAGCTGGCGGCCCATTGGCGGAACGCCGCGCTTTCCGGATGGGCGGCGAAGAATGCTTGTAGCCTTGCCGGGTCAGGCTTGCCGGTGGCAGGGTCAGGCGCGCTGGCCAGCACCTGTTCATAGAACGCCTGCGGCGTGCTCACCGCCAGCACGGGAGGGTTGTTCATACCGGTACGCCAGAGCTGGCCGTCATCGGTACTCAGTTGCAGCGCCAGACTGCGCACGGGCACCGCGGTGTCCGGTGCGAACGGATTGGCCCCCCCAATGGCGAACCGGCCGATGACCGGTACCCGCGCCTGGCTGAACACCCGCGCCGTCGACAGCGTCGCCGCCTGGCCGCTGGCCTGGAAGTAACCGCTGACACACAGGCCTTTCGCATGGTTCTTGCGGTAGCCGGGGTAATGGCCAGCCTGGGCCTCGAAGGTATCTATGATGCGCTGCGGGGTCACTGTTGGGCCGCCGATCCAGCCAGCGGCATAGGCGAAACACGCGCCCATGGCCAGCATGATGGCGCCTATGGCGGCCAGCCGCAGGTGCTTGGCGGGGCCGTGCAAGGGTGAGTTCATGGTCATCGTCCGGTGCAGTTGAGGTGCCGGTACGACGGGGCAGGAAGGCGGTTATTCCCTGCGAGGGAATAAATTTTGTGGCCGGGCGTCTGCCCTCTACACTGACCATCCCAGGGGCCGGATGACTTCCATGCATGATTTGGACGAACACCAATGGCGCGAGCTGCTGCAGCGTCTGCGCCGCTTTGCCATCTGGCTGACGCGCGAGTCTGGCAGCGCCGACGACCTGGTCCAGGCGACCGTCGAGCGTGCCCTCAGCCGTAGCAGTCAGCAGCGTGACGCCGACAGCCTGCGCGCCTGGCTGTTCACCATCCTTTATCGGCAGTTTCTCGATGGCAAGCGCCGTGACCGCCTGCATGCGCGTTGGCTGTCCTGGTTTGGGCGCGCCGAGGCGCAGGAAGAGCCGGTTGGCGGCGATATCGAACGCATCATCCTGGCCCAGGCGGACTTGCAGGCCTTCGCGCGATTGTCGGACGAGCAGCGCGCCCTGTTGTTGCTGGTCAGCGTCGAGGGCCTGAGCTACAAGGAGGCCGCCCACGCCCTAGGGATTCCCATCGGTACTGTGATGTCGCGCCTGTCGCGCGCCCGTGCCGCGTTGCGTGAACTGACCGAGGGCAACCCGCAGCCCCCGGCCTTGCGGAGACTGAAATGACGCGCCTTATTCCCAGTGAACACGAGCTGCATGCCTACGTCGATGACCGTCTGGAGCCCTCACGGCGAGCCGAAGTGCAAGCCTGGTTGGCGGCCAACCCGTTGGAAGCGCAAAGGGTCGAGGCCTGGCGAAGCGATGCCCGGCGTCTGCGGGCGGCATTGGCAGGTTTCGGCGAGCAGCCAGGCTCGTCACAGTTGGATGTGGGCAGGCTGCAGCAACGCTTGCGTCATCGCAGGCAGCGCCGCTGGGCGTCGGCTGCGGTGTTGCTGCTGGCCGTGGGAGTGGGTGGATTGGTTGGCTGGCAGGCACGGGACGCCACGTTGGCGGACGCTGGCCTGCCCATGGCCGATGCCGTGCAGGCCCATCGCCTGTTCGCTGCCAGCGAAGCGCTGGATATCCAGGCCAGCGACCCGGCTCAGTTGCGCGACTGGCTGGAGCGGCATTTCAGTCGGGTAGGGCAGTTGCCAGACCTCGCGGGATACGGCTTCAAGCCGGTGGGGGCACGACTGCTCAGCAACGAGCAGGGGCCGGCGGCTTTGCTGGTATTCCAGGACCGTGAAGGGCAACGCATCAGTCTGTTTCTGCGCTCGCCGGGCGAACGCTTCGCGCGCATGCCGCAGGGGCAGCGCACGGATGGGCGGTTGGAGGCACGCTACTGGTCCCATGGGGCGTACAACTTCGCACTGGTCAGTGCGGCGGACGATGTGCGCGGGGCCGGTGTTGGCGAGGCGCTGCGCTTGGGCCTGTAGTCGGTCCGATCGCGGACAAGCCGGCTCTACGGAGCGTACGACGACTTCGTAGAGGCTGGCTTGCCGGCGATTCGTTTCAGCTCAATTCCAGCCAGATCGGCGCATGGTCCGAGGGCTTTTCCATGCCACGCAGCTCGTAATCCACCCCTGCGGCCTTCAGGCGCGGCACCAGGGCTTGCGAGGCCATGATCAGGTCGATGCGCAGTCCGCGCTTGGGCTCGTCCTCGAAGCCGCGGCTGCGGTAGTCGAACCAGCTGAAGCGGTCGTTCACTTCCGGGTACAAGTGACGGAAGCTGTCCACCAGGCCCCAGCCCTTCAGGCGCTCCATCCATTCCCGCTCTTCAGGCAGGAAGCTGCATTTGCCGGTCTTCAGCCAGCGCTTGGCGTTGTCCGGGCCGATCCCGATATCGCAGTCCTGGGGCGAGATGTTCATGTCGCCCATCACCAGCACCGGCTCGTGATTGTGGAACTGCCCTTCGAGCAGGGCCTGCAAGTCGCTGTAGAAGCGCTGTTTGGCCGGGAACTTGGTGGGGTGGTCGCGGCTTTCGCCTTGGGGGAAGTAGCCGTTCATGATAGTGATCGGGGTGCCGTTGGCATCGGCGAAGGAGCCCCAGATGAAACGGCGCTGGGCATCTTCTTCGTCGGTGGCAAAGCCTTTGAACAGGCTAAGAGGCGCCTGGCGCGACAGCAGGGCGACGCCGTAGTGGCCTTTCTGGCCATGGAAGTGCACGTGGTAGCCCAGTGCCTGGACCTCGGCCAGAGGGAACTGATCGTCGCTGACCTTGGTTTCCTGCAGGCCGATCACGTCCGGCTGGTGCTTTTCGATCAGCGCCGCCAGCTGATGCGGGCGGGCACGCAGGCCGTTGATGTTGAAACAGACGATCTTCATCGAAAGACAATCCTGGTAAAAGGCCGGATGCTAGCCGACATCGGCCGTCTCCACCAGCGTGGCAGCCTTGGGGTGGCGCTGCTAACGTGCTGGAGGGGGTGAACGATGTGCGTCCAGGCACCTCCAAGGCACTGAATGACCTTTCCAGGAGGACCGCCCGCGATGCCCGATACCACTGAAGCCAAGGCCAGTGTCTGTATGCTCGATGAGGGCTATAGCCGTGAGGTGCGCTCGCTGCTGTACCACGCCTATCGCCACGAACCGACGTTCGGCTATGTGTTCGAGGGCCAGCGGCCTGGCTACGAAAGGCGCCTGCGGGTGATGGTGCGTGAGTGGGTGCGCCAGCACTTCTATTTGCAATTGCCCGCCATTGGCCTTTTGCTGGATGACCGCCTGATCGCCTTGGCACTGATCGTGCCGCCGCAACGACGGTTGGGGGTGGCCGACAGCTGGGCCTGGCGCCTGCGCATGATGTTGGGCACTGGCTTGCGCTGCACGCGCCGCTACATGGAATACCAGGCCGCATTGGCCAGTTGCCTGCCGGGCGCCAGGGTGCATGTGCTGCCTTTGCTGGGGGTCCATCCGCAATTTCAGGGCCGGCACTACGGTGAACAATTGCTCCAGGCCGTGCACGACTGGTGCGCGGAAGACCCAAACACCCAAGGGGTGGTGCTGGATACGGGCAATGAGCATTATCTGGCGTTCTACCAACGCCAGGGGTACGAAGAGATCGGCGAGGTAGCTGTAGGACCAATCCGGGAAAGGGTGTTCTTTCATCCCAATCCTGTGTCATCAAGAATGACGGAGGCCTGAACGCCTCCCATGAGGGCCCGGCTCTGGTAGCATGCGCCGCATGACGTATTCAGGAAGATTCACCTGGGGCCTTATTTTCTGGGCCGCCAGTTTCGCAGCATGGGGCCAGAGCGAGTTGCTGGTGAAGGTCAAGCCGGCCAATAAAGCGCTCAAGGCCAATGTCGAAGGCTATATCGGTAATCTGGGTGACCGCGACGAGGAAGCGCTGCTGCGCTTCAGTCGCGGGGCGCAGGAGCAGGCGCGCAAGGCTGCGCAGGCACTGGGCTACTATCAGGCGCAGATCGACACTGAGGTCAAGCCCGCAGCCAAGGCCGACGAACACCCGCAATTGATCATCCGCATTGAACCCGGCGAACCGGTGCGCCTGCGCAACGTGACGGTGCGCATCGAAGGGCCAGCCAGTGAGATGAAGGCGTTTCGCATACCGGATGGTCGTGCGCTGCGTCCGGGCGAGCCGCTTAACCACGGCCACTACGAGGATGCCAAGCGGCTGATCCAGAACCAGGCCTCGCGCTATGGATTCTTCAGCGGTCGGTTCACTCGCCAGCGTCTGGCAGTGGACCCCCAGGCCGGGGTGGCCGACATCGAGCTGGTGTACCAGAGTGGCCCACGCTACCGCCTGGGCGCGGTCACGTTCGGTGGCGACACGCCACTGGATGAAGAACTGCTGCAACGCATGGTTTCGTTCAAGCCTGGCACCCCCTACGATTCGGAACTGGTGGCCGAGCTCAACAACGACTTGCAGTCCAGCGGCTACTTCGAAGGCGTGCGGGTCGACGCGGCGCCCACTGCCGCCGTGGGCGAAGACATCCCGGTGGACGTCCATCTGCAAACCCGCAAACCGCGCACCATGGGCCTGGGCCTGGGTTTCTCGACCGACGTTGGTCCGCGTGGCAAGGCCAACTGGACCCGCCACTGGGTCAACCCACAAGGGCACAGCTACGGCTGGGAAACCGAACTATCGGCCCCGCGGCAGAACGTCGGCCTTTGGTACGACATTCCCCTGGACCCTCCGCTGACCGACAAACTGCGGTTCGCCGGTGGCTATCAGAACGAAGAGCTCGCCGGAACCGACACCCTCAGCAAGCTGTTGACCGTCGGCCCGGAATGGCACAGCAAGCTGCCCAGTGGTTGGCAGCGGGTCATCTCGCTCAAGTACCAGCGCGAGGAGTACCGCCTGGGCGACGACTCGGGCCTTAGCAACCTGCTGATGCCAGGCGTGAGTTTTTCGTATCTGCGCAGCGACAACCGCATCGACCCGCACAGCGGCTACCGCCTGCAGTTCGATGTTCAGGCGGCCAAGGAGGGGCTGGTTTCGGACACCAACCTGCTGCATGGCAATGTCCTGTTGAAAGGCCTGACGACGCTTGGCCACAACCACCGTTTCCTGGGCCGTGTGCAGTTCGGCGGCAGTGCCACCAATGGTTACAAGAACAACATTCCGCCGTCACTCCGTTTCTTCGCCGGTGGCGACCAGAGCGTGCGCGGCTACGACTACCAGAGCTTGTCGCCGAAGAACAGCGACGGCGACCGGATCGGGGGGCGCTACCTGGTGGCCGCCAGCGCCGAGTACCAGTATTCGTTGGCCGAGAAGTGGCGCGTTGCGACCTTCGTCGACCAAGGCAACGCGTTCAATACGCTTGAACTGCCCAGCCTCAAGACCGGGGTCGGCATCGGTGTGCGTTGGGTATCGCCGGTCGGGCCGCTGCGTCTGGACCTGGCCAGGGCGCTCGATGACGATGGCGGTTTCCGCCTGCACTTTTCCATGGGGCCTGAGCTGTGATGCGTGTGTTGAGAACCCTTGTGCTGAGCCTGCTGGCCATCGTGCTGTTGGTGGCCTTGGCGCTCGGCGCGATACTGGCTAGCGAAGCTGTCGGGCGCTGGCTGCTGGGTCAGGTGCCTGGGCTCGAAGTCACTGAATTCCAGGGGCGCCTGGGTGGCAGCTGGCAGGCCCGTCAGATTGTCTGGGCAGATGGCGGTAACCGTGTCGAGCTCCAGGAGCCGGTGCTGTCCTGGTCGCCTGCTTGCCTGTTGCGTGCCACCTTGTGCATCGACCGGCTCAAGGCCCAGCGGGTCGACATGGCCTTTGCGCCCAGCGACGCGCCTGCTGACACCAGCCCTGTGCAGCTGCCGGTGTTGCGCCTGCCGATCGGGATCGAAGTGGGTACGGTCGAGGTCGGGCAGTTGCGACTCGACGGCAATGATCTGTTGGGCGACCTGCAACTGGCGGCGCACTGGACGACCACTGGGCTTCGCATCGACCGCCTGCAAGTGCATCGGGACGATCTGCACCTGGCGTTGCAGGGTAATCTCTTGCCCGAAGGCGATTGGCCGCTGCAACTCGATGGCCAGCTACAGCTGCCAGCCGTGGAAGGTCAGGCCTGGCAACTGGCCGTGACCGCCAAGGGGGATTTGCAGCGAACCCTCGAACTGGATGCGAGCAGCACCGGTTATCTCAATGCCCGGTTGACCGGTGAGCTGCAGGCCCTTGCCGAGCACCTGCCGGCCAAGCTGCACGTCCGTTCCGAAGCGTTCAAGCCCGCAGCTGCGCTTCCGGACACCGTGCAACTCAACCAGCTCAAGCTGGACGCCGAGGGTGACTTGCTAAAGGGTTATCAGCTGACTGGCTCGGCCAGTTTGCCTGCCGAACAAGCCCCCGTGTCGCTGGTGCTGGCGGGGCGTGTGGATGCCAAGGGGGCAAGACTCGATGCCTTGGACCTGAGCGCCAGTGAAACCCAGCGGTTGAAGCTAAGTGCCACCGCCGATTGGCAGAACGCCCTGCAGGCCGATGCCCAATTGGATTGGCTGGACTTCCCCTGGCTGCGCCTGTACCCCTTGGAAACCCCGCCTGAAGTCAGCCTCAAGCGCCTCGATGCCCAGGTGCATTACCGCGATGGCAGTTACCAAGGTACGTTCAAGGGTGAACTCGACGGCCCGGCAGGTGCCTTCACGTTGGCCAGCCCGTTCGAAGGCGACCTGGGCCAGGTTCGGTTGCCGCAACTGGCGCTGGTGGCAGGCCAGGGCAAGGCGAGCGGCAATGTTGCCGTGCGTTTCGCCGACACACTGGCGTGGGATGTCGACCTGCAGCTGTCGGCGCTCGATCCCGCTTACTGGCTCGCCGAGCTACCCGGTACCCTGGCGGGGCCGTTGCGCAGCAAAGGTGAGTTCAAAGGCGAGCAACTCACCCTCGATGCCCAGTTGGATCTAAAGGGGCGCCTGCGTGGTCAGCCGGCGGTGCTCAAGGTAGAGGCCCAGGGCGCTGCCCAGAGCTGGACATTGGGCGCCTTGGCCGTGCAGCTGGGGGACAACCGCATCACCGGCAGCGGCAGTATGCAGCAGCGCCTGGCCGGGCGGGTGGACCTTGACCTGCCGCGCCTGGGCCAGCTTTGGCCAAGGCTGCAAGGGCAGGCCAAAGGCCGGCTGGACATCAGCGGAACACTCAAGGCGCCCCAAGGCACGCTGGTCCTGCAGGGTCAGCAACTGGTCCAGGCCGAGAACCGGATCCAGCGCCTGGACCTGGATGCTCGTCTGGATAACGCCCAGCGCGGCCTGATCGAGCTCAAGGCCAGCGGTATTCGTCTGGGCGAAACATCCCTCGGCACGCTCCAGGCCAATGGCAAGGGCGACATCCGGCAGCAGGCACTGACCCTGGCTTTGGATGGCCCGCAGCTGAAACTCGACTTGGGTCTGGATGGCCAGTTGAACAAGGGCGACTGGCGCGGCCGACTGGCCAGCGGACGGATCCAGGCCGGTGGTCAGGATTGGCAACTGCAAGGGCCGGCACGTTTGCAGCGTCTGGCCAGCGGCCAACTGGACTTTGGCGCCCATTGCTGGCGTTCCGGCCAGGCCAGCCTGTGCGGTGACGACCAGCGCCTGGCACCTGAGCCGCGCCTGCGTTACCACCTCAAGCAGTTCCCGCTGGAGAGCCTGGCCCAGTGGTTGCCCAAGGACTTTGCCTGGCAGGGGCTGCTCAATGCCGACGTCAATCTGAATGTTCCCGCCAGCGGCCCCAAGGGCAAGATCGTTATCGACGCCAGTGGCGGCACCCTGCGTGTACGCGACAACGGCCGTTGGATCGACTTCCCGTACCAGGCCCTGCGGCTGGACAGCACCCTGGCGCCGCGACGGGTCGACACCCGCCTGGATTTCCGTGGCGAGCGGCTGGGCGAGCTCAACGTCACCACGCGCCTCGATCCGTTGGGCAAGGACAAACCGCTGTCGGGTGACTTCCGCCTGGCGGGCCTGGACCTCTCGGTCGCCCGACCGTTCGTGCCCATGGTCGAGCGGCTGGCCGGGCAGTTGAACGGCAGTGGCCGGCTCTCCGGCACCCTGTTGGCACCGCAGGTCAATGGCGACGTGGTGCTCAGCGGGGGCGAGGTGAGCGGAGCCGAGCTGCCGGTGAGTTTGCAGGGCTTGTCGTTGCAAGCGCAGATCGCCGGTGAACGGGTGCAACTCAATGGCGACTGGCGCAGCGGGGCGGCGGGTCGCGGGCAACTTTCCGGGCACCTGACCTGGGGCCAGGCCCTGGGCATGGACGTGCGCCTACAGGGTCAGCAATTGCCTGTCACGGTCGAGCCGTATGCAGAACTGGAAGTCGCGCCAGACCTCAGTCTGCGCCTGGTCGACGACAAACTGTCGGTCACTGGCAAAGTGTTGGTGCCCAAGGGCAACATCACCGTGCGCGAGCTGCCACCGTCGACGGTGAAGGTGTCGGACGACACCGTCATCGTCGGCCACCAGACCGAAGAGGGCAAGGCGCCCATGGCCGTGGCCATGGACATCGACGTAGAAGTGGGACGCGACAAGCTCTCGTTCAGCGGCTTCGGCCTCTCCGCCAACCTGTTGGGGCATGTACACATCGGCGATAACCTGGACACCCGTGGCGAACTGAGCCTGGCCGATGGCCGTTACCGTGCCTATGGCCAGCGCCTGACCATTCGTCGTGCGCGCTTGCTGTTCGCAGGGCCCATCGACCAGCCGTACCTGGACATCGAGGCGATCCGCAAAGTCGACGATGTGATTGCCGGTATCCGCCTCAGTGGCAGCGCCGAGCAACCGACCACCCAGGTGTTCTCGGAACCGGCGATGAGCCAGGAACAAGCGTTGTCCTATCTGGTGCTGGGCCGCCCGTTGGGCGCCTCGGGCGAGGACAGTAACATGTTGGCCGAGGCTGCCCTGGGCCTTGGGCTGGCAGGCAGCGCCGGGATCACCGGCAGCCTGGCATCGAGCCTTGGCATTGACGATTTCCAACTCGATACCGAGGGGTCGGGCAACGCCACCAGCGTCGTGGCCAGTGGTAACCTGACCGAGCGACTGAGCCTGCGTTATGGGGTAGGGGTGTTCGAGCCAGCCAACACCATCGCGTTGCGCTACAAGCTGAGCAAGAAGGTCTATCTCGAAGCGGCCAGCGGGCTGGCAAGCTCGCTGGACATCTTCTACAAGCGGGACTTTTAAGTGCAGCAAAGCCCGCGCACGCGGGCTTTGTTCTTAAATGGCCTGGACGGCGGCTGTTCGGGATTCGCTTTTTAGAATCAGCTCCAGCAGCAGCGCCAGGACCAGTGCAGCAGCCGCGACGCTGAACAGCACGCCGTAGTGGCCATCGCTGCTCGCGAACAGGGCTGAATATCCGTATCCGGCGATTGCCTGGAAACTCGCGAACGAAACCGTGGCGCGGCTCCAGGTCGCATTCTGCCGTGTATGCCCCTCGACCAGGCTGTGCACCCTGGCAAGTGCCAGCGGGACAATGCCAGGCGGGAAAGAGCCGATCAGCAATGCTGCCGCGCCAAGCAGTCGCAGGTCATGGCTTTCAATCAATGCACCCATTGCGACCAACTGTGCGAAGAGCACGATCCGAATGCCCGCCCGTGCGCCCAAGTGGTCGGCCAGCAGCCCATACAGTACGGGGCCCGCGATAGCGCCCAGACCATACAGTCCCCATATCAGCGCACCGGCATGAGTGCCGGCACCAAGGCCGCGGCTGATGTAGTCCACCAGGAACATCATGGGCGCGACCAATGCGGTGGCCATCAGCGCGTACTGGCCGAACAAGACCAGCACTGCCGCCGACGTTGCAGGCTTTGCCGGCGTCGGTGTCGGCGGATGATGCGGAGGGTCTGCTGGCCATCCCGCCCAGCTGCTGATCGTCAGCAGCAGCGACAACGCCGCAAGACCGAGCCAGGTTTGTTGCAGGCCTTTGTCCAGCAACCAGGGTACCAGGCTGGCGGCACCTGCGATTCCCAGTCCGATTCCAAGGAAGATCGCACCACTTGCCAGCCCCCTGCGGTGGGTGGCGACATGGGGGAGGATGGCCGTTGCGGCCAGCACCATGATCGCGCCCCCGGCGACGCCCGATAGCAGCCGCCAGAAGAAGAACCAGCTCACCGACAGGGGCCAGGCACAGCCTAGAAATGCCAGGCTGACCAGGACCATCATGAACCGGAGCACGCTTGCACTTGACCATCTGGTCGCGATCGGTCGGCTGATCAAGGCACCGGTGAGGTAGCCTGCGAGGTTCGCAGCGCCCAGGAAAACGACTGCAGAGCTGGCAAACCAATGGGCCTCGATGAGGGCCGGGATGAGTGGGGTATAGGCGAAACGCGCCAGGCCGATACCGACGAGGCTGGCACAAAGACCCGCCCAAATCGGTAGCCATGGGGCACGCGGTGTTGATGCAGTCATGACTTCCCCTTGCGCCGCTGGCGGCGTGAAAGTGACACGGCGTGATGAATTTGACTGGCGCGTTGCATCAGCCAGCAACGCCCGTTACGGGTGAGTCGGATAGTCGATGTAGCCCCGTTCGTTGCCGCCGAAGAAGGTCGCGGGGTCGGGGGTATTGAGCGGCAGGCCCTCGCGGATTCGGCGTGGTAAGTCCGGGTTGGCCAGAAACGGCCTGCCGAAAGCCACCACGTCCGCACGGCCATCACGGATCGCTTTCTCGGCAGAAGCAGCGTCGTATCCGCCCGCGATTACCAGTACGCCTTTCCAGGTATCCCGCAGCGTGAGGATGATCTCGTCCCAGCGGGGGTCGAAGTTCTCGTCCTTGACGGTGCCGACGACCGCAGGCTCGACCAGATGCAGGTAGGCCAGCCCATACCGGTTCAGCGACTCCACGATGTAGGTGAACGTTTCCAGAGGAGTGTCGTCTCCCATCCCCATGAACCGTCCCATGGGGGTCAGGCGCACACCGACGCGATCTGCACCGATTTCCTGCGCCACTGCCTGGACGACGGCCAACAGCAGGCGCGCCCGGTTGCGATAGGAGCCGCCATACGTATCGGTGCGTTCGTTACTGTTGCTGTTGATGAACTGGTCGAGCAGATAGCCATTGCCCGCGTGAATCTCGACACCATCCATCCCGGCCTCGATGGCGTTCAGCGCCGCATGGCGGTAGTCGTCGATGATGCCGGCGATTTCCTCGGTATCCAGCGCGCGCGGCACCGGCACATCACCCCAGACCCCATTGCCCTGTTCGTCGACGATGAAGGTCTTGCCGGGCGCTGCGATGGCGCTCGGAGCAACCGGTAGCCCGTTGCCGGGCTGGAAGCTTGGGTGCGAAACACGTCCCACGTGCCACAGTTGCATAAAGATGCGGCCATCGCGTTCATGCACCTGATCGCTCACCTGTTTCCAGGCTTCGATCTGTTCACGGGTGTAGATACCCGGGGTCCAGGCGTAGCCTTGGCCCTGCTGGGAGATCTGCGTGGCTTCGGTGATGATCAGCGCTGCACTGGCACGCTGGCCGTAATACTCCGCTGCCATGGGCGTTGGCACATCGCCTGGTTGGCCTGCGCGCGATCGGGTCAGGGGTGCCATGGCGATACGGTGAGGAAGTTCCACAGCGCCCACGCGAATAGGATTGAACAGATTACTGGTCATCACTCAGTTCCTTTCAAGTCAGTGTTGATACGGGGTCGAAGGTGCAGCGATGTTGCTGTCGTTTGATGACGTCAGGTTAAGACCCGGGTCCGCATTTGATAATCACCACAACCAGAGCAAGTGCGTTGCGCCACTCGCAAAGCTTGCGACGGAAGCAGCTTCAAAGAGCCGCTCGGGCTTTGCCCCGGTAAACACGCAGCACATCGGCCATTACCGACAAAGCGATTTCGGCTGGCGTTCTGGAGCCGATGTCCAACCCGATGGGCATATGTAGACGGTCCACTTGCGCGGGCGACAGTCCGCCGATTCGCTGCAACCGCTGCGCGCGTTTTTCCGAAGTCCGGCGCGAGCCCATCGCACCGATGTAGAAGGCAGGCGTGTGTACCGCCTCCATCAAGGCCAAGTCATCGATCTTGGGGTCGTGGGTCAATGCCACCACTGCGGTTGCCGCGTGACAACCGCCGTTGGCGATGTACATCGAGGGCAACATGGAAATCAGCTTCACACCCTCGATCGGCATCGCCGCGGCTTCTTCGCGCGGATCGCAGGCGATCACCTCGAAGCCCAGTGCGCGGGCGAACTGCCCGCATGCCTGGGCGACCGGCGACAGACCGGCGAGCAACAAGCGAAGCGCAGGCCCGAGGTTGATCTCCAGGCGGCTGCCAAGACGCACCACCGGATCTGCACCCGCGACAGGGCTTTTCACGCTGAAGAGGCCGCTTTCCAGGTCGAGCGTGCGCGTCAGTCGATGCTGCCCGCGCAGAGCCTCGAGCAATTGCCTGAGGTGGTCACGCCATTGCGCACACGGGTGCCTGTGCTCGACCAGCACGTCCAGGCTGCCACCACACGGCAACTGCAGGCGACTTCGCTCTTGGGCCGTACCGCCGTAACGGATGACCTGCGCCGGTGCGGCATGCTCGCCACGGCCGAGTGCTTCAAGAAATTCCTCTTCGACGCAGCCGCCCGACAATGAGCCGCTGTGTGCTCCGGATCGCAGGGCCACCAGCATGGCGCCAGGCGACCGCGGGGCCGAGCCGAAGGTGCTGAGCACAGTGCAAAGCCACACACTTTTCCCCTCGTCAGCCCAGGCCAGGGCCTGTTCGAGAACCGTCACATCAAGATGTTGCATCTACCGTAACCTCTGTAAACGCTGGCGCGAGTGCCACCGGCTACCCTTGCTGACCGGAACGGGTGAGCGGCAGGGCGAGCCGTCGGTGTCCTGTGGCATCTGCCAGCGCATTGCCCAGCGCGGCAGCCATCGGACCCTGCACGATTTCAGCGGCCCCGAGGAAGGGCTGGCCAGGTTGGTCGATCATGTGCACTTGCACGTGCTTGGGAAGCTGCGGGAAGCGCAGGATCGGATAGCCGCTCCAGTCGTAGCTGCGCACACCACCGGCGTCATAACTGACTGCCTCATACAGCGTCCAGCTGCTGGACTGAACGATGCCGCCTTCCACCTGGTTGCGCAGCCCATCGGGGTTCACGATCTGTCCTACATCGACGGCCGTGACCACCCGCTGGATCTCGATCTCGCCGGTTTGCGGATGTACCTGGATTTCCACCGCCACTGCGCAGTAGCCCATGATGTTCTTGTAGCGCGCGAAGCCCATGCCAATGCCTGAGCCTGGGGTGGGCGATCGCCGTGGCCAGCCGAATTCACTGCGGGCCCGCTCGATGACAGCCCGGGCCCTGGGGTCGGTGAGGTGGCTCAGGCGGAACTCCACGGGATCCACCCCTGCCTGGCCAGCCAGTTCGTCCAGGCAAGCCTCGATGGCGAAGACGTTGATGTGCGCCCCAAGCGAGCGCATCGCCGAGGTGCGAAATGGCATTTGCGTGATGAAATTCATATCGATAGTGCTCGCGCCCGTTTGGTACAACGGGATTGCGTTGCGGTCACCATCGCCTTCGGGCTGCGCGATCGGAATGGAGGGCGCCGAGGTGAACGGCCGAGCGAGCAGGCGCGCGGGCACGAGGCGGCCGGCATTGGTGATGCGTTCGTTATGCGGCGTGGTCCAGAGCTCGTATTTCCAATGGTTGATTCGGCCGTTGCGGTCCAGATCCGCCTCCAGTTCGGTGAGCATGGCCGAGCTGTAGGGCTCCCACAGGTTCTCCTGTTCACGCATCCACTGCACACGCACCGGGACGCCCGGCACCTGTAGGGCGATCAGCGCAGCGTCGGCTGCCGCGTCATCGGCGCCATTGTGCCCGTAGCATCCGGAGCCTTCGACATGGATGCAACGCACGGCGCTTAGCGGCAGGCCGACCATCTCGGCGATGCCGGCGCGCAGTGGGAATACACCTTGGGTGTGGCTCCAGACCGTCAGCGTACCGTCCTTGAACCAGGCCACCGAACAGGAGGGGCCGATCGAACCGTGCATCAAGTATTGCTTGGTGACGCGCGCCCGATACGTCTTGCCACTGGAAGGCGCCGCTGAGCCTTCATGCTTGATTGGGTAGCGCCTGGATTGCAGCCTGGGCAGCAGCTGGTGAATGACGGCTTGGTCCGCAATCACCTCTGCGCCGCTCCAGGTCGCTGATTCGTAGCCTGCGCGCATGGCGGTGACGGCCTGCCATTCATCCTTGGCCACCACGGCGAGGTAGTTGCCATCCTTGACCACCTTGACGATGCCTGGAAGGCTTTCAATAGCTTGCATATCGAAACCGGTGAGCGTGCTGCGAGGCCTTGGTGGCCGGATGACCCGCGCGTGGACCATGCCGGGTAGCCGCATGTCCTGGACGAACGCCGCGGCGCCGGTGACTTTTGCAGGGATGTCGAGGCGTGGAATGGCGTGGCCGATGAGCTTGAACTGCTCCGGTGCGCTTTGCGGTGACTCGGCCTTGGCGTATCGATGCAAGTCCACACCGGTCACGGCCTCGGCATAACTCATGCGCAGGCCGGACGGGGCGATGATCATCGCGTCAGCGGTCTTCAGCGATGCGGCATCGACGCCCCAGCGTCTGGCGGCCGACTCCAGGAGCATCTGGCGAACCTGAGCAGCGGCGTTGAACAACGCCGTGCCACTGTCGAAGATCGTGTGGCTGCCGGCCGTGTAGCCTTCGTTGGGCGTCAGGGCCGTGTCGGCCGTGAGAAAGGTGATCGCTGTTGGTGCGACATCCAGACGCTCTGCCGCAATCTGCACAAGCGCGGTCTTGACGCCGGTCCCTAGCTCCACCTTGCCGGTATACACGGTGATCCCCTCTGCACCAACCCTGATCCAGGCGTCCAGGTAAGGGTTGGTGCGCAAGCTGCCGGGCAGATCCGGGGCGAGCACGAGCGTACCCAGGGTATCCACCTCAGTATCGGCCAGCGCCTTGCGCGCGGCTGGCATCAACGTGAAGGCCATCAGCAGGCTGCTGCCCTGAAGGAATGCGCGGCGACTGAATTCAGTTCTGGACGACATGGATTCCACCGTTTTCAACGACGCGGGTGATCGCTTCAATGATCCGAAGGTGCGTGCCGCAGCGACACAGGTTCGTCGCCATGTGGGCACGAAGGGTGTCCTCGTCGGGGCGAGGGTTTTTCTCCAGCAGGGCCTGGGCGCGCATGATCATCCCAGCGATGCAGTAACCGCACTGGGCCGCCTGGGTATCGATGAAGGCTTGCTGCAGGGGGCCTGGCCGCTCTGTCGTGCCCAGGCTTTCGAGCGTGCGGATCTTGCGGCCTTCCATGCCTGAACATGGCGTCACGCACGAGAACACCGGCCTGTCGTCGACGATGACGGTGCAGGCGCCACACTGGCCCAGCCCGCAGCCATACTTGGCGCCGTTGAGTTGCAGGTGGTTACGCAAGGCGTAGAGCAATGGCATGTCCGGATCGATGTCCAGGCTGTGCACCTTGCCGTTGACGGTGAGATTGACGTTGCTCATTTGGCCTCCTCGCGCAGCGCTTCGATAGTCGAGTCCACTCCGCTCCACGGCTGCTCCGGGTTCGCCTGGTGCCTGACGTACGAGGCCAGGGCGGCGAGCTGTCGGTCGTTCAGGCTGGCAGCGAAGGGGGGCATGGCTGGGCCGGCCTCGCCGGGTGTGGGAGGAATGCCCTCAAGTACCGTCTTGATGAAATTGCGTGGCTCATGGGCCTGAGCCGCGGATGTGGCCGCCAGTGAAGGCCGGCCGTCGATGGTGCGCATCGGCGCCGCAGCACCGTGGCAGCCCGCGCAAGCGCCCTGGAAAAGATCGCGACCAAGGCTGGTCGACTCAGCCGTTGCCACCGTGTCCGAATGGTCGTCGGTCGGTTTACGACGCGGCGCCGGCAAGCTCAGCAGGTAGTGGGCAATGGCTTGGACGTCGGCCTGCGGCAGTCGCGCCAGTTCCTGGCTGACCGGGCGCATCGGCCCGGCTGGGGTGCCATGGTCGTCAACCACCTTGGCCTGCAGATAGCCCACCAACTGTGCCTGCGTCCAAGGCTTTTCGCGACGGGCAAGGCCGAGCAGGGAGGGCGCTTCCCAACCATCGACCAGCCCACCGGAAAGCGCCTGGCTGTCTTTCTCGGCACCGAGAAAGTTCAAAGGCGTGTGGCAACCGCCACAGTGGCCTGCGCCTTCGACCAGATAGCGGCCACGATTCCACTGTGGCGATTGCTGCGCTGTCGGCTCGAAGGGCTGTGTATGCAAGAACAGAAGGTTCCAGCCCGCGACCAGCGGGCGAATGTTCATTGGAAACTTCATGCGGTTGGGGGAGGCGGGCTCATACACTGGCGGCCCGCTCATCAGATAGGCGTAGGCGTCCGCCAGGTCGTGATCGCTGAGCAGGCGATAGTGCTTGTATGGGAAGGCTGGATAAAGGAAATGCCCATCGCGGGAAACCCCGTCGCGCATGGCGCGTTCGAACGCTGCGAGCGGCCACTGGCCAATGCCCGTTTCGGCGTCAGGCGTGATGTTGGTGCTGTAGAGCGTGCCAAACGGCGTTACCAGTGGCAGGCCACCTGCCAGGTATTTACCACCGGGACGTGTATGGCAAACCGCGCAGTCTCCGGCTGTAACGACCTTGGCGCCGCGAGCGATCTGCGCGGCATCGAAGGCTGCTGGCCGCTCGATCGGCTCGATAGCAGGTCGCCACATCAACCCGAACGCTGCCGCCAACCCTGCTACTGCAAGGGCAACGGCCACGGATGCCCAACGCTTGTTACGCGACATCGAAGATCTCCTCATCTCCAACCTCGGCGTGTTCGGTACCGATTGGTTGAGGGCCTGAGCGTAAAGGAGCAGGTTTTCCAGGGGTATAGGTCCCTCGCGCAAGGAAGCTTTGCTGTTCACGCAACGCTGGCAGTTTTGCGCAACATGCACAGCTTCGTTGCTGGGCGTTCATATTCCAACGCCTCGCCTTGGCGCATAGGCTTGCTCCTGAACTTTTCAACCCATCCGGAGATGTCGCCATGTCAGCGAGCAGCCCTGAAGTACTTGTTTCACCGTCGGTGCATGCCGATGCAACCCCGACGCTATCCAAAGCGCTGGTCGTGTTCCTCGCATTCTGCTGCGGTGCGGTGGTTGCAAACCTCTATTACGCCCAGCCCATCGTCGAACTGATCGCGCCGAGCATTGGCCTGTCGCCCGAACATGCCAGCCTGATCGTTTCGTTGACCCAGTTCGGTTATGCAGCGGGCTTGCTGTTCCTGGTCCCGCTGGCCGACTTGATGGAAAACAAACGCCTGGTGATCGGCTTTACCCTGGTCGTCGGCGGGTTTCTCGCGGCAGCAGGGTTTGCGGACTCGCCCTCGCTGTTCCTGATCGCGGCGTTGATGATCGGCCTGACTTCCGTCGCCGTGCAGATCCTGGTACCGCTGGCCGCGCACATGGCACCTGAAAGCAGTCGTGGCCGGGTGGTGGGCAACATCATGAGCGGCCTGCTGCTCGGGATCTTGCTCGCTCGCCCCGTAGCGAGCCTGGTGTCCGAATACATTGGCTGGCGAGGTGTGTTCTTCAGCGCTGCGGTGCTGATGGTCGCGATTGCCTTGCTGGTCGCCGTACTGCTGCCCAAGCGCATGCCTAACCATCACACCACCTATGGTCGTCTGATTGGTTCGGTGTTCGGCCTTGCCAAGCAATATGCCGTTCTTCGGGAACGCTCGCTGTACCAAGGCCTGTTGTTCGCAAGCTTCAGCTTCTTCTGGACCATCGTGCCGATCGAGCTGATCCGTCACTATGGCTTCAGCCAGAATGGGGTGGCGCTGTTCGCGCTGGTCGGCGCAGTGGGTGCCGTCGCGGCCCCCATCGCCGGCCGTCTGGCCGATGCAGGGCATGGCCACGTCAGTACCTTGGTGGCATTGGTACTGGCACCGGTAGCGCTGCTGATCGGTGGTATTCCGGGGCTGGGCTACCTGGGACTGGTGGCAGCGGCAATCGCCTTGGACTTCGCGGTGCAACTGAACATGGTGCTTGGGCAACGCGAGGTCTATGCGCTGGACCCCAACAGCCGAGCACGCCTGAACGCCGTGTTCATGACCAGCATCTTTGTCGGCGGTGCACTGGGTTCGATGCTTGCAAGCCCGCTCTATGAGCGCTTTGGCTGGCCAGCCACGATCTTCACTGCCGCTGCGTTTCCGGCCGTGGCGCTGGTGATTTTCCTCATGAAGCATGCGGGCAAGCGCTGATCGATGAGCTGAGCACGCCTGTTCTATTTCCACGTCCGTTCACATGACTATCATCCAGCCTGCCAGCAGCGTCGACGGGTGACGACACTGGCTTGCCGGATGGATCTTCAACGGAGTCGGAAATATGGATAAGTTTCTCGCGTTAAGCATGTTCGTTGAGACGGTGCGCTGCGGTGGATACTCCGCAGCGGCCCGAAAGCTTGGCGTGGCAACTTCTTCCGTAGCGCGTCAGGTTGCCGCATTGGAGTCGGAGCTGGGCACCACGCTGATCACCCGCAGCACACGCCAGAACAGCCCGACCGACTTGGGGCAGGCCTATTTCGAAAGCGCGGTGGCCATCCTCGATGCGCTCGCTGCCGCTGACAGCAGGGTGACGGACAGAGGAAGCGAAGCCAAAGGCAAGCTTCGGGTCAGCGTGCCAGTGGAGTTCGGCCGGCGCCTGATCTCACCCCACTTGGGCCGGTTTCTGGCGAGTCATCCGGGGGTGGAGGTGAGCCTGAACCTCAGCGATGAGAGGGTGGATCTGTTCAAGGACCGAATCGATCTGGCCGTTCGCTTGGGCTCGACGGTCTCCAGCGAGGAAGTCATCTGCACCACCATCGGTCACTTTCAACGCTGGCTGGTGGCAAGCCCGGCGTACCTTGAACAGCATGGTGCGCCCACTCAGCCAGGCGAACTCAGCACCCATTCTTGTATGCGATTCGACTACGGTGGGCCGATGCGAGACTGGCTTTTCGAAGTCGCTGACCAGACTCTGCCGGTTTCGGTTCAGGGGCGGATGCAAAGCAACAATGCCGATATTCTCAGGCAAGCAGCCGTTGCAGGGCAGGGCATTGCACTGTTGGCCGACTGGCTGGTCGCCGAGGATGTGCAGCAGGGGCGGCTCACCCGCTTGCTGCCGGAATATGAAGTGAACCCGATATCCGTCAATTCCTCGATCAACATCGTCTACTTGCCGATCAACCGTGAATCGACACGCATCAAGGTATTTGCGCAGTTCATGAAAGAGTTGCTCAATATCGCATAGCTGCGTACGCAACGCTCCATTGCGTGGTGCGTGGCTTCAGTCTGTCCCCGTAACGCCTTACCCTTGGATGAACGAATCCTTCAGGGTAGTAATCATGCAGACTCCACCGATCTTGGCGTTCGACTTTCTCGACCCTTGGGGTTGGGTCGCAATGCGCCGGCTCGTGATCGCGATGACCCAGGCCAATAGAGAACTGAATGTTACCTTTCAACCCTGCCGCTGCGTGCTGAGTCGATCGGCAGCCGGCATGACCTACCGCGACTTCCTGGCGTACCGCTTCGGGACACAAGCGGTGCTCCATCAGTCCCTCGTGGCAACGGAACTGCAAATGCTGGGCATTGAACCGGCGTTCAGCGCAATCGTCTGCGTTCCGGACACGCGGCTGGCGCTTGCGGCGGTGCTGTGGTTGCAGCGCAGCGCCAGGCCTGCCCGGCCATTCGTGGAAAGCGTGTACCAAGCCTTGTATTGCCATGGTCAGGACATAGGTGATCCGGCCATGCTGGAAAAGTTGCTGGGGCGCGAGATGGCGTCCTTCGGCGACATTCAGGCATTCATGCAAAGTGCCGCTTTCAGCGATGAATTGCAGGAAACCGAAGCTTCTGTCGCCGCCTGGGCTGGACGTGTGATTCCCTCTTTGCGCATTAATGGGGCCGTTGTCTTCGGCGCGCAGACGCCCGGCGTATTAATGCCAATGTTCATCTGAGGTGGGCCGTGTTCAGGTGACTGTGCGGCTAGGCCGCGGTAGCTGAGCCTAGACAAGGTCTGGACTGACGCTGCGCTAGCCACCTGGCCACAGCCATCGCGGGCTTTGCTTGCCTCGATGTCGCTTGTGGCTTTCGCCATCAGATCTGTCTGCTGTTGCGCGCAGCGATCGCGACCGTGTTCGGCGAGTCTGCAAGTGAGACGAATTTTCGTGTCGCGCCATCAAGCGCATCGATGCAACCCGCCTCGATGTCGTAGACCCAGCCGTGCAGGTTCAAACGCCCCTGCTCGAGCGCCAGTGCGACCGAGGGGTGGGTACGAAGGTTCGACAGTTGCGCAATCACGTTTTCCCGCACAAGGCCGTCGAGCTTGGCGCGAGGCGTGTCGAACGCATGCGCCGCGTTGATCGCTTTTGCGGCGTCTGCGTGCCGCAGCCAGCTAGCGACCGCGGGAAGATGGTCCAGACAAGTGCAGCGTGAAATCGCGCCCATCGCACCGCAGTCGGAGTGGCCGCAGATCACGATGTCCTGCACGCCGAGCACCGCGACCGCATATTCGACGGTTGCCGAGACG
Organism: Pseudomonas sp. NyZ480; assembly: GCF_029537255.1. Taxonomy (NCBI): domain Bacteria; kingdom Pseudomonadati; phylum Pseudomonadota; class Gammaproteobacteria; order Pseudomonadales; family Pseudomonadaceae; genus Pseudomonas; species Pseudomonas sp. NyZ480. The sequence goes on from NZ_CP120626.1 coordinate 2,238,838, forward strand.
CCGCCGGGTTCGGGTCCATAGGACGGCACGATGTTACCGGCGTTGCGAATCACAAACAGCTCGCCCGGTTCGCGCTGTGTAAGAAGTTCAGGTACGACACGACTGTCCGAGCAGGTGACGAACAATGCCTTCGGGTTTTGCGTCGTCGCGAGTTGCTTGAATAGCTCGACGCGTTGGGGGTAAACCTCTCGCTGAAAGCGCAGAAAGCCGTCAATGATATCACGCATGGAATCCTCCAAATCCGAATGCCAGGATCAGGTCACGAGCATTCAATATGCCACGGTGCCGTTGTGGCCGTCATCATCGCGAAGCTCGTGCCCAGTGGCTGTCGTCGATCAGCGGAATTCCCCGCGCCGCAACCCTGCAACGAACGCCTAGTCCGCAGGCCCAAGTCTGGTCATTGATCCTCGAACCGCCCAGCAGGGTGCATTGCACTTGAAATGCAGATTCCGGGCGGCAGCTGTTGCAACGGCTAACGGGCTCATCAGGGCTGGCTTGGATCCATTTCAAACCTCGATGGAAGAATTTCAGTTCAAACGGGTCACTCAGGCCTGGCGGCGAATGTTACCGATCTGGCGCAGGCTCAGGCCGTACTTATCGGCCAACAGGCTGCGGGACAAGCCTTTGGCGCTTTCTTGCTGGATTTGCAGGTTGCGCAGCTGGCGCAGGAAGTGATCGGCCTTGGGAATTTCCAGCGCCACGCCAGCGAAGCGTTTGATCAGGGCATCCAGAGCCTGTGGCGGCAGTACATCGGTCAGCTTGGAGCGTTCGCGATGCTTGGGGATGTATTTTGGCCTGCCGCCGTAGGAGCAGGTCAGGCGGTAAGCATTTTCAATGCCGATGCACTCGATGAGCGATTGCAGCGAATGCGGTAATTGGCTGATATCGATGCAGCTCAGGTCTAGTGATTCCATGTGGGCCCCCTCAGGACAAATGGGATGCGCGCGTTGAACGTCCAACGTTGCGACTCTGCGATCGCCACCGATCGGTTGCTGATGGCGTGACTGGATTTTCAGACAGCGGCGAGCTGAGCCGCTAGGCGCCAAGCGGACTGGGCGCTGTAGCCTAGCGGAGCACTTGTTGCAGGCAGCGATTTCGTGGGCTGTAGGATAAGGCGTCGGCTTTTGGCTCCAGGCCTTTGTTTTCCGACGGGGCCAGCGTCCGTTGCTGCATTGGGTCTCAGTACCCTCATTTGTACCGGGGGGGCAGAGGGGAAGGGGCCAGGACGCTGGCATCGTGGCCATGGCTATCGATACCTTGGCAGTGGGCGCAAGGCCCATGTGCTCAGGTGCGTCGAAGCACGCCAGGCAGGAAATGCAGCGCAGATGACGGTTGGCGTTGTATCATGGCCGCGGCTCGATGCGAGCCATTTGCCTCTGATGTTGCAAGGAACCTTCGATGACACATGTGCAGCGCCTCAAATACTCCCTTTTGATCATCCTGGTGGTGTTGGGCCTCATGCTGGGCCTGTCTCACCTGCAGAAAGAAGGGGTGATCAGCGAGCAGACGTTCCAGGTGTGCGCCATCGTCATTGCGGTGGTCGTGGTGGTAATCAACGGGATACTGCGGCGCAAGGTCAAACCCTGACCCGTGCCGGCCGGCCAGTCCTGGCCGGCCATCCGCTCAGCGCGCGGCCTGCTCCAACACGGCGCGCGCCTGGGGATCGAGGCTGTAGCATTTGTCGCTGCCCAGGCAGATCACACCTTCGGCGCACAGGCGCTTGAGCACCTCCCGGACACTCAGGAATGAAAGCGGTATGTCCAGTTGTTCAAGCTGGGCGTGCACACCGCGCACGCCGATGCTGCGGCCGTTGCGGTCAGCCGTGTGCAGGGCGTCGATCACCTTCAGGCGGATCAGGCTGGTGCGCAGGCCATAACTGCGCAGCAACTCGCGAATCTGTTCGTTGCCAACGCGTTCATCCCCGCTGGCGACCGCTCCGTTGGGCGCCGTGACCGGCGCATGCCCGGCCTGCATCGTGGGTTGCGGGTGGTACATGTGAATGCTCCTTTTCGTGGACTGTCCCGAAATATGGGTGCCTCACTTACTAGGACGAATGAGAGCGGCAAATCTGCAGCCTTGGCGTAAAAAAAATTGCCTCGGCCTGATCAAGACCTTGGATGCGCGGGCATTGCGTAAAATTTTCATTCAGCCATTCGTCTGATCGGGATGACCCTTGAATCCGAGGAATGCCCGTGTTCACACTTTCGCGTCCACTGACCTGTGCCAGCCTGGCGGTAGCCCTGGTTGTCTTCAGCGTTGCTGCCCAGGCTCGGGATACCGGTGACGAGGCCAGCGCACAGATCCGCCGCACCAGCTTTGGCGTCCCGCACATCGTGGCCAAGGACGAGCGCGGCCTGGGGTATGGGATTGGCTACGCCTACGCGCAGGACAACCTGTGCTTGCTGGCCAATGAGGTATTGACCGTCAATGGCGAGCGCTCCCGCTACTTTGGGGCCCAGGGCAAGACCGTGGAGCAGCGCGACAACCTGACCAGCGACCTGTTCTTCACCTGGCTCAACCGCCCATCAGCGGTCAATGGCTTCCTGCAGGCACAGCCGACCGCCGTACGGCAGTTGCTCGAAGGCTATGCCAGCGGCTACAACCGTGCACTGGGCGAGCGCCGTGCCGCGGGCCTGCCGGCCGAATGCGGAACAGGGCAGTGGTTGCATCCGATCACCAGTCTGGACCTGGTCAAGTTGACCCGGCGGTTGCTGGTGGAGGGTGGGGTGGGGCAGTTTGCCGAGGCCGTGGTAGGCGCGCAGCCGCCGACACGGGCGACTCAGCGGGCCGCCAGCGATTTTACTGCGGCGCTGGCACAGCAGTCGCGCTTCGCTTCCGAGCGCGGCAGCAACGCGGTGGCCGTCGGCGCAGAGCGCTCAGCCAATGGTCGCGGGCTGTTGTTGGCCAACCCACATTTCCCTTGGGTGGGCGGCATGCGTTTCTATCAGATGCAGCTGACCATTCCTGGCCAACTGGATGTCATGGGCGCTGCCCTGCCGGGGTTGCCGGTGATCAACATCGGTTTCAACCGGCACCTGGCCTGGACCCACACCGTCGATACCTCGAAGCATTTCACCCTGTACCGGTTGCAACTGGACCCGAAGGACCCGACCCGCTACCTGCTCGATGGCCAGTCGCTGCCACTCATGCCGCAAACCGTGAGCATCACCGTCAAGTCCAAAGACGGCAGCCTGAGCCAAGTGCAGCGCCAGGTCTATGCCTCGACGTTCGGCCCGGTGGTGCAAGGGCCGGGCCGACTGGACTGGGACAGCCAAGCTGCCTACAGCCTGCGCGACGCCAACCTGGACAACACCCGTGTGTTGCAGCAGTGGTACCAGATCAACCGCGCGGGAAGCCTGGACGCGCTCAAAGGCTCGATCGCCAGCCTCCAGGGCATTCCCTGGGTCAACACCCTGGCGGTAGACGCCGAAGGACGAACGCTGTACCTCAACCAGTCGGTGGTGCCGTACGTCGACCAGGAGTTGCTGAGCCACTGCAGTCACCCGGCAGCCCAGGGCCCACTGGTGGTGCTGGATGGATCGCGCAGTGCGTGCCAGTGGAAAGTCGATGCCCAGGCGGCTCAGCCGGGTATCTTCCCCGCGCGTCTGCTACCAAGCCTTGAGCGCTCCGACTTCGTGCAAAACTCCAATGACCCCGCCTGGATGGCCAACCCTGCCGAGCCCCTGACGGGTTTCTCGCCACTGGTCAGCCGCGATGATCAACCGCTTGGCATGCGCGGGCGCTTTGCCCTGCAGCGCCTGCAAGGCAAGACGAAGGTGGGTATCGATGACTTGCAGCGCATGGTGACCGATGACGAGGTCTATCTCGCCAGCCTGGTGCTGCCGGATCTGATGCAGTGGTGCAAGGAAGCCGAGGCTGACGTGCAGACCGTTTGCGCCAGCCTGGCAGCGTGGAACGGCAAGGCTGATCTGAACAGTGGCGTCGGCCTGGTGCATTTCGAAAACATTGTCGAGGCGCTGGCCGAACACCCGCAAAGCTGGCGGGTGGCCTTCGACCCGGCCGATCCGCAGCACACGCCCCGGGGGCTGGCCGTCGAACAGGCAGCGGTACGCAAGCTGCTCCATCACGCCGCGCTGGCGTCATTGCAGGCAGTCGCACAAGCCGGGGTAGGGGAAAACAGCCAGTGGGGGCAGATCCAACAGGCTGCCGATGGCACGCCGGTGCCGGGCGGGCCACAAGGCTTGGGCGTATACAACGCGATCTACAGCGTGCCGCACGGGCCGGGCAAGCGACGGGTCGTCAGTGGCACCAGCTACCTGCAACTGGTCAAGTTCACCGAGCAGGGGCCGCAGGCCCGAGGGCTGCTGGCGTTTTCGCAGTCCAGTGAAGCCGGTTCGGCACATTCGAACGACCAGACCAAGGCCTTCTCCGCCAAACAGCTGGCGCCGATTCCGTTTACCGAGGCGCAGATCAAGGCAGACCCGCAGTATCGGCAGTATGTGATCAGCGAGCGGGATGGGGCGGTTGTGAGCGTGAAATGAGGGCGGCCTCACCGCCGGCAAGCCGGCTCCTGCAGGTCGACACGGGCCTGCAGGGGCCGGCTTGCCGGCGATAGGATCGACAGCATCAGGAAAACTCGAAAGGCGCCAGCTGGAACCCTTGCTCGTCCACCTGAAGGGCCCAGCCCCGACGGTCCCAGTCGCCCAGAACGATGCGCCGCGCTGGCTCACCTTCGACCACCAGCTTGTGAATCGCCGGTCGGTGGGTATGGCCATGGACCAGGGTGCGCACACCGTGCGCCGCCATGACCTTCGGGACCTCTTCGGGCGTGACGTCGACGATCTCGGTTGCTTTCATGCGTGTCTGCGCGCGGCTTTCGCTGCGCAGCTTGCGCGCCAGCTTCTGCCGCGTGGATAGCGGCAGGTGGCGCAGTACCCACAGGCTAACCGGGTTGCGCAGGTATCGACGCAGCTTCATGTAGGCCAGGTCGCGGGTGCACAGGGTGTCGCCGTGCATCAGCAGCACCTGTTCGCCACCGAGCTCGATCACGCTTGGGTCGGTCAGTAGCGTGCAGCCGGCGGCTTCGCAGAAGTCCTGGCCGATCAGGAAGTCACGATTGCCATGCATCAGGTAGATCGCCGTGCCGCTGTCGCTCAGCTGGCGCATGGCCTGGCCGATCGACTGCTGGAAGGGCGACATCGCGTCGTCGCCGATCCATGCTTCGAAGAAGTCACCAAGGATGTAAAGCGCCTTGGCGTGGCGGGCACGACCGTCGAGCAGATCAAGAAACGCCCGGGTTATGTCCGGGCGTTCTTCTTGCAAGTGCAGATCGGAGATCAGCAGAATCACTCAATGATCTCGGCTTTCTCGATGACCACGTCGTCTTTCGGCACGTCCTGGTGGCCAGCCTTGGAACCGGTGGCGACCGTTTCGATGGCGTCGACGACTTCACGGCCTTCGATCACTTCGCCGAACACGGCATAGCCCCAGCCCTGAACGTTCTTGCCGCTGTGGTTGAGGAAGTCGTTGTCGTTGGCGTTGATGAAGAACTGCGCCGAGGCCGAGTGCGGCTCCATGGTCCGGGCCATGGCGATGCTGTACTTCTTGTTCTTAAGGCCGTTGTCGGCTTCGTTCTGGATGCTGGCGCGGGTCTTCTTCTGGCTCATGCCGGCTTCGAAGCCGCCGCCCTGGATCATGAAGCCCTTGATCACGCGGTGGAAGACGGTGCCGTCGTAGTGGCCGTCTTTGACGTACTGAACGAAGTTCTCAACGGTTTTCGGCGCTTTCTCGGCGTCCAGTTGCAGGACGATGTCGCCGTGGTTGGTGCTCAGTTTGACTTTGGACATGCTGAAATTCGCTCTTTCAAGGCATTCGGGAATAGGGTGCGTCAGGCGCATAATGGCAACTGACGCAGGATCCGGCCGGCACGACACATGGCCTGCGTCGGCTATTTTGCCAGCTTGCGACAAATAGCAGCGATAAATCGCGGCAGTTTGTCCGAGCCCGGCTGTCAGCAGCTTGACTGCTTCGGCTATGATAGGCCCTTTGATTCAATCGGCCTACCCAGGCCGGACACGTGCATTCAAGGATCCTATGAGCAAGCCCACTGCCGACAACGCGCCCAACGCCGCTGCCAAAGGCGCCCCCGCCGTCCCTGCGAACTTCCTGCGGCCGATCGTCCAGGCCGACCTGGACTCGGGCAAGCACAGCAGCATCGTCACCCGCTTCCCGCCAGAGCCCAATGGCTACCTGCACATCGGCCACGCCAAGTCGATCTGTGTGAACTTCGGCCTGGCCAAGGAGTTCGGCGGCGTCTGCCACCTGCGTTTCGACGACACCAACCCGGCCAAGGAAGACCAGGAGTACATCGACTCCATCCAGCGCGACGTCAAGTGGCTGGGCTTCGAGTGGGCGGGCCCGGTGCGCTACGCCTCGGACTACTTCGAGCAATTGCATGAGTGGGCCGTGGACCTGATCAAGTCGGGCAACGCCTACGTCTGCGACCTGACCCCGGAGCAGGCCAAGGAATACCGTGGCAGCCTGACCGAGCCTGGCAAGAACAGCCCGTTCCGCGAGCGCAGCGTCGAGGAGAACCTGGACCTGTTCGCCCGCATGAAGGCGGGTGAGTTCAAGGATGGCGAGCGCGTGCTGCGTGCCAAGATCGACATGGCCTCGCCGAACATGAACCTGCGCGACCCGATCCTGTATCGCATCCGTCACGCCCACCACCACCAGACCGGTGACAAGTGGTGCATCTACCCCAACTACGACTTTACCCACGGTCAGTCGGACGCCATCGAAGGCATCACCCACTCGATCTGCACCCTGGAATTCGAAAGCCACCGTCCGCTGTACGACTGGTTCCTGGACAAGCTGCCGGTACCGGCGCACCCACGCCAGTACGAGTTCAGCCGCCTGAACCTGAACTACACCATTACCTCCAAGCGCAAGCTCAAGCAGCTGGTCGACGAAGGGCACGTCGAGGCCTGGGACGACCCGCGCATGTCGACCCTGTCGGGCTACCGCCGCCGCGGCTATACCCCAGCGTCGATCCGCAACTTCTGCGAAATGATCGGCACCAACCGTTCCGACGGCGTGGTCGACATGTCGATGCTCGAGTTCAGCATCCGTGACGACCTGGACCGCACCGCGCCTCGTGCCATGTGCGTGCTGCGTCCGCTGAAGGTGGTCATCACCAACTACCCGGAGGGCAAGGTCGAGCAGCTCGAACTGCCGCGTCACCCGAAGGAAGACATGGGCGTGCGCGTACTGCCATTCGCCCGCGAGCTGTACATCGACCGTGACGACTTCATGGAAGAGCCGCCCAAGGGTTACAAGCGCCTGGAGCCAGCCGGCGAGGTGCGCCTGCGCGGCAGCTACGTGATCCGTGCCGACGAAGCCATCAAGGATGCCGACGGCAACATCGTCGAGCTGCGCTGCTCGTACGACCCCGACACCCTGGGCAAGAACCCTGAAGGCCGCAAGGTCAAGGGTGTGATCCACTGGGTACCGGCCGAAGGCAGCGTCGAATGCGAAGTGCGCCTGTACGACCGTCTGTTCCGCTCCGCCAACCCGGAGAAAACCGAAGACGGTGGCAGTTTCCTCGACAACATCAACCCGGACTCGCTGCAAGTGCTGACGGGTTGCCGTGCCGAACCATCGCTGGCCCAGGCACAGCCGGAAGACCGCTTCCAGTTCGAGCGTGAAGGCTACTTCTGCGCCGACCTGAAGGACAGCCAGCCTGGCCGTCCGGTGTTCAACCGCACCGTCACCCTGCGTGACTCCTGGGGCAGCTAAGGAACCGCCGTGCTTACCATCTACAACACGCTGAGCAAAACCAAGGAAGTCTTCAAGCCGCTCGATGGCAACAAGGTGCGCATGTACGTCTGCGGCATGACCGTGTACGACTACTGCCACCTGGGCCACGGTCGCAGCATGGTGGCCTTCGACCTGGTCACCCGCTGGCTGCGCAAGAGCGGCTATGAGCTGACCTATGTGCGCAACATCACCGACATCGATGACAAGATCATCAACCGGGCCAACGAGAACGGCGAGTCGTTCGACGCGCTGACTGCCCGAATGATCGACGCGATGCACGAGGACGAGCGCCGCCTGAACATTCTCAAGCCGGACCTGGAACCGCGTGCCACCGACCATATCGCCGGCATGCATGCGATGATCCAGACCTTGATCGACAAAGGCTACGCTTACGCCCCGGGCAATGGCGACGTGTACTACCGCGTCGGCAAGTTCGTCGGTTACGGCAAGCTGTCGCGCAAGAAGATCGAAGACCTGCGCATCGGCGCCCGCATCGAAGTCGACGAAGCCAAGCAGGACCCGTTGGACTTCGTGTTGTGGAAAGGCGTCAAGCCGGGCGAGCCGTACTGGGATTCGCCGTGGGGCCCTGGCCGTCCGGGCTGGCACATCGAGTGCTCGGTGATGTCCACCTGCTGCCTGGGCGAGAGCTTCGACATCCACGGTGGCGGCAGCGACCTTGAGTTTCCGCATCACGAGAACGAGATCGCCCAGAGCGAGGCGGCCACCGGCAAGCCGTACGCCAACGCCTGGATGCACTGCGGCATGATCCGCATCAATGGCGAGAAGATGTCCAAGTCGTTGAACAACTTCTTCACCATTCGCGACGTGCTCGACAAGTATCACCCCGAAGTGGTGCGTTACCTGCTGGTGGCCAGCCATTACCGCAGCGCGATCAACTACTCCGAGGACAGCCTGCGTGATGCCAAGGGCGCCCTGGAGCGGTTCTACCACGCCTTGCGTGGCCTGCCGCGCGTGGCAGCCAAGGGGGGCGAAGAGTTCGTCGAGCGCTTCAGCGTGGCGATGAACGACGACTTCGGTACGCCCGAAGCCTGCGCCGTGCTGTTCGACCTGGTACGCGAGATCAACCGCCTGCGGGAGACTGACCTGGAGGCCGCTGCCGGCCTGGCGGGGCGTCTGCGTGAGTTGGGGGATGTGCTGGGTGTGCTGCAGCTGGAGGCTGATGACTTCCTGCGCGCCGGTGCCGAGGGCAAGGTCGATGCGGCCGAAGTCGAGGCGCTGATCCAGGCGCGTTTGCAGGCACGTGCCGACAAGAACTGGGCTGAATCGGACCGTATCCGCGACCAGCTGACCGCCATGGGCGTGGTGCTGGAAGACAGCAAGGGTGGGACCACCTGGCGTCTGGCCGACTGATCGCGTTAGCGGATCGTTCGCCGGCACGCCGGCACCTACAGGATCTCTCAGTGTCATGTAGGCGCCGGCGTGCCGGCGATTGGGCTGCGAGGCAGTCCCGGTCGTTACTTGGCCAGCCCCGCCAGCGGGCAATGCATCACCAACTTCGCCCCACCGAACTCGCTTGCCCCAATTTCCAGTGCGAACCCATGCAGGTCGACGATCGCCGCCACGATCGACAGCCCCAGCCCGAACCCTGCATGACGGTGACCTTCCTCGCTGCGATAGAAGCGTTTCAACACCGCGGCGCGCTCCTCTTCAGGAATGCCCGGCCCGCTGTCTTCGATGGCGATATGCACCCCGGCCTCGTCCTGGGTCGCCGAGATGACCACACGCCCGCCCTCGGGGGTGAACTTGATCCCGTTGCCGACCAGATTGGCCAGCGCCTCGAACAGCAGTTCCCGGTCGCCGTGTAGCGCCGCCAGTTGCGCGGGCTGTTCCAGATAAAGGCGTATGCCACCGTCCTCGGCCAGCGGCAGGTAGAAGTCATGCAGCTCCACCAGCAGGCCATGCGGATCCAGCTGCACGAAGCCGGCCCGGCGTTGGCGGTCCTCCAGCTCACTGATGCGCAGCAACCCGCGAAAACGCGCCATCAGCGTATCGGTTTCGCCAATCGCCTGGTCCAGCGCCTCGGCTTCGGCCGAGTCGACGGCGCTTTGCTGGCGAATTCGATACAGCTGCGCGCGCAGGCGGGTCAACGGCGTGCGCAGGTCATGGGCAATGTTGTCACACACGCCCTTGACCTCGTGCATCAGCCGCTCGATACGGTCGAGCATGGCATTGACGATGGCCGCCAGCATATCCAGCTCGTCACGCCGTGCCGACAGCGGCAGGCGGTGGGTGAGGTCGCCGGCGACGATCAGTTCGGCCTGGGCCTGGATGGCGCGGATGCGCTTGAGAGGGCGGCGGCGCAGCAGGTACCAGCCAGCGAAGCCTGGGATCAGGGTCAGCGAGATGCCCCAAAGCAAGGCATGCAGGATGATCCGGGTGACCACGAACAACGAGCCATTGTCGCGCACCAGCACCAGCCAGCGGCCATCCTGCACCTTGATGGCCACGGCATCGCAGCTGTCTCGCGGCATGTGCGGGTCATCGGCATCCAGGCAGCGCTTGAGCTCATGCACCTTGCCGTCCAGCCCAAGTTCCTGAGGTATGGCGCGAATACGCCCGCCAATCGGGTTGAGCTGCGCGTCGAACAGGCCATAGGCGTCGAAACTGCGCTCTTCGAAGGCTTGGCTGGCGATCAGGGCATCGTCCAGTTGCTTGCCGCTCATGTGCGCGAACAAGTGCTGGCGCTGCAGCATGGAATGGCGAGTGAGCTTGTTCAGGTAACTGGACACCTCGAAGTACAGCACCCCCATGAGGATGCAACTCCAGGCCACGAACAGGAAGCTGTACAGCGCCAGCAGGCGGCTGGTGGACGAGCTCCAGCCCTTAGACGGGTTCAGCAATGGCATAGCCGGAGCCCCGTACGGTACGGATCAGCGGCGACTGGCCGGGTGAGTCGATCTTCTTGCGCAGACGGCCGATGTGGACGTCGATCAGGTTGGTGCCAGGGTCGAAGTGGTACCCCCAGACTTCTTCGAAAATCATCATCCGCGTGATCACTTGGCCGGCGTGGCGCATCAGGTACTCCAGCAACTTGTACTCGGTGGGCAGCAGGTTGAGGGTCTGCTCGCCGCGACGTGCCTCGTGGCTGATCAAGTCCAGCTCCAGGTCGGCGACCTGCAGGCGGGTCTGGGTCATGGGCACGCTGTTGCGCCGCAGCAGCACTTCGACCCGCGCGGCCATTTCATCCGATGCGAACGGCTTGGTCAGGTAGTCATCCCCGCCGGCGCGCAGGCCACGTACCCGCTCGTCGACATCGGACAGGGCGCTGATCATCAGGATCGGCGTGGCGATCTTCAGGTTGCGCAGGGTGGTGACGATGGTCAGGCCGTCGACCTCGGGCAGCATGCGGTCCAGGGTGATCAGGTCATAACCACCGGCAATGGCCTTGGCCAGGCCTTCACGGCCATTGTCGGCCCAATCCACTTCCAGGCCGTGGCTGGTGAGTTCGGCGACGATTTCCTGGCCGGTGACGGCGTCGTCTTCGATGGTCAGTACGCGTGGCATGCTGGTTCCTGGGCGGCGAATGGAGACTGGATTGTGCCAAAGAATAGACTGCCCGGAATTTAAGAAAAATTCATCTGCCACCGGGTAGCAAGCGTTGGCCGAGCCGCCGCCTCTGCGCCAAGCCGGTTGTTGGGCGGATTTAGATCAATCCTACATTCAGTAGTGAAGCGTCCTACATATATTCGCGGATGTTCTTGGTAGGTTCCGGTCTTTGCCGATTGACAGGCATTGGTCCAACCCACATCAAAGGACATCGGATGTTCAAGTCATATGGCTACGGGGCAATTCGCTTTCTTGCGGACAGGTTGCCCGATGACATGCGCGTGCTGGCCTTCAGCGGCGGCGAAGGCATCAGCAGCCTGTTCTCTTTCGATATCGAACTGGTCAGCGAGCGCGCCGACCTGCCGTTGGAAACACTGCTCAACCAGCAGGCGTTTCTCGCCTTCGACACACGGGGCAGCGGTGTGCATGGCGTGATTTCGCGCTTGCGCCAGGGTGCCAGCGGCAAGCGCCTGACCCACTACCACGCCAGGCTAGAGCCGCAAATGGCCCGCCTGGGACTGCGTCGCAACCACCGCATCTTCCAGGGCCGCACGGTTGCTCAGGTGGTCGCCCGCCTGCTCGAAGAGCACGGCATACTGTCCGACGCCTACCAGTTTCACCTCGCCGAGCCATCACCGCCCCGCGATTACTGCGTGCAATACGCAGAGAGCGACCTGGCCTTCGTCGAGCGGTTGTGCCAGGAAGAGGGCATTCATTACCACTTCGTCCATTCGCCGCAGGGGCATCGGGTGGTGTTCGCCGATCACCAGTCCTATTTCCCGAAACTGGCCACCGCGGTCCCGTTCGTGCCGCCCGCCGGGCTGCAACCCGACGGGCCGGTCATCCAGGCATTCAGTGTGGCGGTGCAGACCACGGTAAGCCGCGTGGAACTGCGCGACCATGACTTTCGCAAGGCCGCTGCGCCGCTGGCCTATGCCAGCCGTAGCAATACCGGGCTCCGTGCGCCGGATATCGAGTTTTACGCCTACCCGGGCGGCCTGCGCCAGACGTTGGAGCAGCGCCGTGGCAGCACGATGAGCAAGCGTGCCCTGGAGCGTTGCCGGGTCGACCACCGCCAGGCCCAGGGCGACAGTGATGAACCTCTCCTGGTCAGTGGCCACTTGATGAGCCTGACGGGCCACCCCCGCGCTGACTTCAACGACCTGTGGCTGCTGACCAGCCTACGCCATGAGGGGCGTCAGCCACAGGTATTGGAGGAGAACGGTGGCCAGGAGGGGGCCGTCAGCGAAGCGCCGCGCTATGCCAATCACTTCACTGCCACGCCCTGGGACGTCATCTACCGTCCGGCCATGACCCGTCCCCCGCCGCGCATGCCTGGTTGCCAGGCCGCGCGGGTGACCGGGCCCAAGGGCGAGGAGGTGTACTGCGACGAACTGGGACGGGTCAAGGTGCAGTTTTACTGGGACCGTGAAGGCCAGGGCAACGAACACAGCAGCTGCTGGTTGCGGGTGATGTCGAGTTTGGCCGGTGATCGTCATGGTGCGGTGTGCTTGCCGCGGGTCGGTATGGAAGTGGTGGTGAGCTTTCTCGATGGCGACCCGGACCAACCAGTGGTCAGCGGGTGTCTGCCCGACAGCCTGCACCCTTCACCGTATGCGCTGCCGGACGCCAAGGCCCGTACCGTCTTGCGCAGTCGCAGCCTGGGAGGCAGCGGTGGCTACAACGAGTTGGCCATGGATGACCGCGACGGCAACGAATTGCTGTACCTGCGCGCACAGCGCGATTTCGAGCAATGGGTCGAGCATGACAGCCTGCTGGAGGTCGGCAACCGCCAGCAGGTGCTGGTCAAGGGCGACAGCCACGTCACGCTGGAGGCCGAGGCAGGGTGCACGGTCGGCGGCGACCGCCGTGTCCTGCTGCGCTCCAGCGATCACCTGACCGTCGACCTGGGTCGTCAGGTCCGGGTCGGCACCGTGCTCGCCCAGCATGCCGGTCAGCAAATGCAGCTGTCGGCGGAGCGTGAGGTGGTCGTGGAGGGTGGGGCGAGTATCACCCTGAGAGTCGCAGGTCAGCACCTGGTCATCAATGGCGCCGGGATCTTCGCCAGCAGTCCCGTTCAGCTTGGTGGCGTGCCGGCTGCCAGTCTCGTCGCCAACCCCTTGTCGCCAGGGCAGGGGGGTGGCGTACAGGTACCGGGGGCATTGCCGGCGAGCATGGCGCCGACGCAAGCGGCGTTGATGCAGCAGAGCCGGTTACTCGGAGCGGCCTATTGCCCGGTTTGCGAGGGCTGCCGCGAAGGCGTGGCGGCGTTGGGAGGTGTGCAATGAGCGCGGTATCGCCTCGGGCCTGGATGGCGCAGCAGCGCGCCTGCGGTCGCGAGATTGCCTTGGTGCTGGACAGCGGCTTCGACGAGCGCACGTCCCTGCTCGCGTGCCTGCCGAGCGAGCGCTGGTGTGCGTTTTATGCCCAGACCGAAGTGGCGCACATGGCGACCCTGGGGCCGAGTTGCTTCTTGATTGGCGAGCCCGAGGCGAAGACCGTTCAGGCGCTGCTGGATCAGCCACAACGGCATTGGGGCTGGCTGGCCAGCCTGGCCCCCGATGCGCTGGCCGCCTGGGCTGCGCATTGGCGGGCGCGGCTGTTGATCGGCCAGCGACCGCAGCAGGCGCTGTACCGCTTCCATGACAACCGCATTCTGGCGGCGGCCTTGCAGCGGTTGCCCTCGGCTGCCCTGCCTGCCTACCTGGGGCAGGCCATCAGCATCTGCTACTGGGACGGGCAGCGGTGGGCGCAGGTCGACAACCCGTTGCCCGGTGATCATCCCTTGCCGACAGCGCCTGTTTGGCTGGCGCACGGCTCAGGCAGCGAAGCGGTGTTGCTGGCCAATGCACATCGATTCCTCCTGGCCCACCACTTCGCGGCCTACCTGAAGGTGTTCGAACCCCCTGGTCACCCTGATTGGTTGCGTACGCAACTGGCGCGTGCCCGCGCCTGGGGCTGGGAGACGCCGCAGCAACGCGAGTTCTTGCTGGTGCAGAGCCTGAGTATGCCGGGGTTGGTGTTGCCAGAGGACTGGGGGCCACAGGCTGGGGAAAGTCCGCAGATGCATCTGCACCGGTTGCGCTATCGCACGGTGGGCTGACGAAACGAGAGGTCAGGGAGCATGAATGCTCAACGGATGATTAAACAGTTGTGCTGGCTTGGCGGCATGGCGCTACTGGCTGGTTGCGGTGATGACAAGACCAATACCTTTACGTTGATAGGTGAGTTGCCGCCGAATTTTTCCTATCACGGCGTGGCGTGGTACAGGCACGAATCGGACCCCACGTGCGACGCCGGAGGGTTTCGTGGAGTGTCTATCAATAAGGATTGGCGGAAAAACTACCTCCCCGTGACGACCATCGAAATTCGCAAGGTGGTCAAGGGTTGCCCGATGGTGGTGCGGCATTTGGAGTTGAAGATACGTGCAAAGTATGGAGATACGATTTATGAAATAACTGGGGATCCGGCAAATATCGGGATCTATGAAGTGTTGGAGGAAAAGTACCATCGTGAATTCAATGAGACGAACGAAGATGTTTTCTTTGGGGTGTGTGAGTGGATGTTCAGGACGATGGGGAGGGATCGGGTGATACGCAAGTTGCTGGCATGCAGAAAAGACAATGAGCGCGGAGAGCGTGGTTTGGGCCATCCCTTTGCGGCGTATACGCTCGATCAGCTACCAGGGAAAACGGTGCGGATGAATATTCGAGTGGGTGGTGAAGAGAGTCCGTCTTGGGGAGATACATGGGTTAAGTTTCCAAATGGTTGGAAACGATGTAAGGGAAGGGGACCTGAGGATGTTAGGGGGTACTGCAACGGAAATTACACCGATTTCAGCGAATTTACCATGCCTGATGGTAGGCGTTGCACAATTTACCCAGGTTGTGAGGAGTGATGGATGAAGTTGGGCGTCAATACTGCCAGGGCAGGAAAACATATTCTGGGGCTTGGCGTTGTGGCGCTACTGGCTGGTTGCGGTGATGACAAGACCAATACCTTTACGTTGATAGGTGAGTTGCCGCCGAACTTTTCCTATCACGGCGTGGCGTGGTACAGGCACGAATCGGACCCCACGTGCGACGCTGGAGGGTTTCGTGGGGTGTCGATCAATAAGGACTGGCGGAAAAACTACCTCCCCGTGACTACCATCGAAATTCGCAAGATGGTCAAGGGCTGCCCGATGGTGGTGCGGCATCTGGAGTTGAAGATACGTGCAAAGTATGGAAGTGAATTCCACCAATTCACTGGAGATCCGGCAAATATCGGGATCTATGAAGTGTTGGAGGAAAAGTACCATCGTGAATTCAATGAGGCGAACGAAGATGTTTTCTTTGGAGTTTGTCGATGGATGTTCAGGACGATGGGGAGGGATCGGGTGATACGCAAATTGCTGGCATGCAGAAAAGACAATGAGCGCGGAGAGCGTGGTTTGGGCCATCCCTTTGCGGCGTATACGCTCGATCAGCTACCTGGGAAAACGGTGCGGATGAATATTCGAGTGGGCGGGGAAGAGCGTCCGTCTTGGGGGGATACATGGGTGAAGTTTCCAAATGGTTGGAAACGATGTGCAGGGGATGGGCCTGATGACCTTCAAGGGTACTGCCATGGAAATTACACCGATTTCAGCGAATTTACGATGCCTGATGGTAGACGTTGCACAATTTACCCAGGTTGTGAGGAGTGATGGATGAAGTTGGGCGCCAATACTGCCGGAGCAGGAAACATATTGTAGGGTTTGGAGTAGTTGCACTACTGGCTGGTTGCGGTGATGACAAGACCAATACCTTTACGTTGATAGGTGAGTTGCCGCCGAACTTTTCCTATCACGGCGTGGCGTGGTACAGGCACGAATCGGACCCCACGTGCGACGCAGGAGGGTTTCGTGGAGTGTCGATCAATAAGGACTGGCGGAAAAACTACCTCCCCGTGACGACCATCGAAATTCGCAAGGTGGTCAAGGGCTGCCCGATGGTGGTGCGGCATCTGGAGTTGAAGATACGCGCAAAGTATGGAAGTGAATTCCACCAAATTACTGGGGATCCGGCAAATATCGGGATCTATGAAGTGTTGGAGGAAAAGTACCATCGTGAATTCAATGAGGCGAATGAAGATGTTTTTTATGGAATTTGTCAATGGATGTTCAGGACGATGGGGAGGGATCGGGTGATACGCAAATTGCTGGCATGCAGAAAAGACAATGAGCGCGGAGAGCGTGGTTTGGGCCATCCCTTTGCGGCGTATACGCTCGATCAGCTACCAGGGAAAACGGTGCGGATGAATATTCGAGTGGGCGGTGAAGAGAGTCCGTCTTGGGGAGATACATGGGTGAAGTTTCCAAATGGCTGGAAACGTTGTGCAGGAAAAGGGGCTGAGGATCATAGGGGGTACTGCCATGGAAATTACACCGATTTCAGCGAATTTACGATGCCGGATGGTAGACGTTGCACAATTTACCCAGGTTGTGAGGAATGATAGATGGAGCTGAAGACTGATGTTGCTGAGAGGATTTCAGCTTCGCTGAATGATCAAGCGCTAACATGTCCGCATCGCGGTCGTGAAACAACATTTCAATTGGTGGATGAACAGGGGGCGGGTGAGCCTTATGCGGGCTTGTATTATGAAGTGGTAGACAGTGAAGGGGTTACGTACAGTGGTGCGCTAGATGTCAAAGGATGCGGCAGGGTGACGAATCATCACGGTGCTATATCGTTGCGGTTCGAGAGCGAATATGTCGGCTCGGAAGAGCTTTATAGCGACCTTCAGCGACGTAAATCCTATCCCTTGAAAATTACTGATCTCCAAGTGCGCGCAGAGAAAACGCAGTACGCAAATGCCGATGGATCCAGAACTTCAAGTAATCCTGCGCAAGCAGCGGCGGACCATTACTATCAGGTAGAAACCAGTGAGCTGGTTCGTTATGCCTGCCATTTACCACCGCTCGTTGACCGTGGTTTTCCACCTCGAACCTCCTTGAATGCCATCATGGGGGAGCATGGAAATAGCGGTATTTGCCTTATGCCGGATGCTTGCACGGTGCTTGAAGTGCGTCCGCTCCGGGCATTGCGACCGCTGCTATCGGCGAACGCCGAGTTCTGTGCGCTGAACTTGTATCAGTTGGCGTTGATGGCGACGCTCAGCTACAACCCATTTGGACAGGACCCGGACGAGCACCCCGTACTGGCTTCTACGGTCAACTTTCCGTTCATACCCACCAGTGGTAACTGGTTCGGGAGTGCGTTGAACACGTTCAACGAAATCTGGCGTGTCGACCCCAAGCAATCGGAACCCATGTACCCAATACTCGAAGAGGTGGCCTATTCCAGACGTCTGGAAATCGTGCCGTTTGACCCCGCTCTGTATCCAGTCAACGACCCAAACCTGGGAAACGACCAACAAAATCCGGCACGCTTGCATTTTTTGGATGACCGAGGTGTCAGCGATGCAACGGACACCCAGGCCTTCATCACTCACACATCTGAATATGCTCTGATTGCAATACGCGGAACAAACGAAGCAGCGGACTTTCTTCGAGATGTTGACGCACTCCAAGTGCCCTTCGAGCAAGGAGAAGGTCGCGTCCATCGTGGTTTTTATGAGTCAGCGCTCAAGGTCTTTGACTTCGCGATGTCGTACCTTGATCAGTTCGACTATTCAAAGAAACTAATCATCTGCGGCCACAGTCTTCGGAGCAGTTGCCTTGATCCTGGCCGAAATGCTGCGCCGCACTTCCAAAGAGTTTGCCATCCAACTCTACACCTACGGCGCCCCCCGCGCCGGTGACGTCACC
Organism: Pseudomonas sp. NyZ480; assembly: GCF_029537255.1. Lineage (NCBI taxonomy): Bacteria > Pseudomonadati > Pseudomonadota > Gammaproteobacteria > Pseudomonadales > Pseudomonadaceae > Pseudomonas > Pseudomonas sp. NyZ480. The sequence goes on from NZ_CP120626.1 coordinate 2,256,974, forward strand.
TTCACCCGCAACGCTGCCGACCTCATCCACCACCGCATCGTCAACCATGACGACGTCATCCCCAACGCCCCGCTCCCCTGGATGAACCCGCGCTACGACGTCATGGCCCAAGGCGCCTTGGTGATGCAGATCGATGCCTTGCTTGGCATGAAAATCCTGCGCACGGGCCTGGTCAACCAGGAGGGCGAACATTACGAACATCACGGCAGCCTGCGCCATTTCATGCCGATCGCGCTGACGCCGCACACATCGTCGGCCATTCTGTGGAGCCCGGGCTGCGATACCATCACCGATCAGGCCCTGTGCAGTCGCTACCTGCGCAAGGTCGATGGTTTGCCGGAGCTTCGCTCGATCAGTGTTGCGGATCACGCCATGACGGCCGGTTACCTACCGGCCTGCTGGGCAGTGTTGCGCCGCCACCAGCAAGCACTGGCCGATCGGGCACCTGCGGTCACCCGACGAGAAATACAGCTGGTCGAAGAGGCCTTGAAGTCTATCAGCGAACAGTTGGTCAGGCGCCGAGCACGTCTGGCTGGCGGTGACCATTACGCGCGCACCCATGAGCCAAGCCAAAAGCAGGTGGAGCAGGAGTTGAGCCGTATCAGTGTCACTCGCGAGCGCCTGGCGACCTTGAACCATGCTCCTATCAGTGCAGCCGATATCTATGGCGAGCATGCTGGCACACCTCATCTCATGGCCGCATTGGCGCGCTGGCATGCCCATGCGCAGAACGCCCGAACCGAACCGCTTGCCCAGGCACCCGCTGAGTTGGCGCCCGTCGAGCCCGTGACGCCAGCCATGACCTACAACGACATCCTCGCCTACCTGGATGCCGTGGACGACCCGAATGACCCGCTGAACCTCATATGAAAAAGGGGCACACCCACAAAGGCATGCCCCTTTTGACTGGCGCGTGGGCTATCAGGCGACCTTGACGATCCAGCCCGCTGGCGCTTCGACGTCACCGCTCTGGATGCCGGTCAGCTCGTTGTAGAGCTTCTGGGTAACGGGGCCGACTTTTTCCAGGTCATGGAATACATGCAGCTTGCCGTTGTATTCGATACCACCGATCGGGGTGATCACGGCAGCGGTACCGCAGGCACCGGCTTCGACGAAGCGGCCGAGATTGTTGATCTCGACATCGCCTTCGACCACGGTCAGGCCCAGGCGCGATTGCGCCAGTTCCATCAGCGACAGGCGGGTGATACCCGGCAGTACCGAGGCCGATTTCGGGGTGACGAATTCGTTGTCGGCGGTGATGCCAAAGAAGTTGGCCGAACCGACTTCCTCGATCTTCGAGTGGGTCAGTGGGTCCAGGTAGATGGCGTCGGCGAAGTGCGCCTTCTTGGCTTCGGCGCCCGGCAGCAGGCTGGCTGCGTAGTTGCCGCCGACCTTGGCCGCACCGGTGCCTTGCGGGGCTGCGCGGTCGAAGCTGGAAATCTGGAAGTTGTGCGGCTTCATGCCGCCCTTGAAGTACGAGCCTACCGGGATGGCGAAGATCGAGAAGATGAACTCGGGGGCGGTGCGCACGCCGATGTTGTCACCGGTACCGATCACGAACGGACGCAGGTACAGGGCACCTTTGCCGTGCGGCGGAACGAACTTCTCGTTGGCCTTGACCACTTGCTTGCAGGCCTCGATGAATACATCGGTCGGCACTTGCGGCATCAGCAGGCGTGCGCAGCTGCGCTGCATGCGTGCGGCGTTCTGGTCGGGGCGGAACAGGTTGATCGAGCCGTCCTTGCAACGATAGGCCTTCAGGCCTTCGAAGCACTGCTGGCCATAGTGCAGGGCGGTGGAGCCTTCACTGATGTGCAGCACATTGTCTTCGGTCAGGGTGCCTTTGTCCCACTCGCCGTTGCGCCACACGGACAGGTAGCGCTTGTCGGTCTTGATGTAGTCGAAACCCAGCTTGTCCCAGTTAATGCTCTCGTTACTCATGACACCCTCGATTGTCTTGCAGATGCCCGATCTACTCGGGCTGCTGTGATATGCGCACCTCGCCACGATAATACATCCGTCGCGGATCGGGAACGGCCAGTCACGAATTGGCTGCCGCTCACGTCAATCGGCCTGCCTGTCAGCGCTCCTGCAGGCGTCGGTTCCAGTCACCGCCATGGCGGCGGGCGCAGGCCTCTTCGCTGTCGAAACGCACGTGCCAGGCCACATGGTCCAGACGAATGCCGGCTTCGTCGAGCGCCTGGGCTGTCAGTGCCAGCATACGCGCCTTCTGAGGGCTGCCCAGGGCTGCGTCCTTGTCCGCTTCGCGGTCGAATACCCAGGTGATACGCAGGCTGTCGGGGAATGCATCGGGATCCAGGCGATGGGTGAGCCAGGCGAAACCGACAATTTCGGCCTTGGCGGTTTCACAGGCTTCGGTCAGGCAGGCGATCAGTTCGCGCTCCATACGCGCCAGTTCACGTTTGTTCAGGGCTTTCACCAGGCCTCCTGGCGGCAGTGTGTGGAAAAAACCGTCACTTTAGCGCAGTTAATGTCGAGGTTGGTTTTTGCACGGGCGGGGCAGGCGTGATAGAACGCAGGGGTGCCATTCAGAAGTTGAATACCCAGATGTCCATCAGCGCTAAATCGAATAGAGCCCTCTTCGACCTCGACTTGCTCCGAGCCATTGTCGTGGTGGCCGACTGCGGCAGCTTCACCACGGCCGCGGCACGCTTGCACTCGACACAGTCGACCATCAGCCAGAAGGTTCGCCGCCTGGAAGAAATGGTTGGCCACCGCCTGCTGGTGCGTGGCAATCGTGACGTGCTGCCCACCGATGCCGGTCAGACCCTGCTCGGTTATGCCCGCCACATGCTGGCGTTGAACGACCAGATGCTCGAAGCCTTGGCCGGTGCCATGGTCGGCGTGACCGTACGCCTTGGCGTGCCGGAGGACTTCGTCGGCGGACGCACCACCCATGCGTTGTCGGCGTTCAGTCGCCAGCACCCGCAGGTCAAGCTGGAGGTCACCAGTGGGCTGTGTCGCGACCTCAGCCAGTCCTATGACAACGGTGAACTGGACTTGGTGTTGCTCAAGCAGCGGCGCAACAGCCGCGAAGGGGTGGCGTGCTGGCCGGAGCGGTTGCAGTGGATCGACAGCGTGCGCCTGCCATCGTTCGAGCTCGACCCGGTACCCTTGGTCACGTTTCCTCCGCGCGGGCTGTATCGCGATGACATGATCAGCGCCATCGAGGGCATGGGGCGGCGCTGGCGCATCAGCTTCACGAGTTCGAGCCTGAGCGGGATCCAGGCCGCGGTGGCCGATGGGATGGGCATCAGCCTGCTGCCACCACGGGCCGCGACCGGTGAGCACCGCACCCTCGGGCTGGCGCAAGGGCTGCCGGAGGTGGACAGTTATGAAATCGTGATCCTGCATCGCCCGACAGCAGATGTGATGGTCAAGGCGCTGGCGGATGTGCTCAAGCAAATGCTGGCTGTGGACGGGATCTGACAGCCCCCCCTTGCCGTGCGGCGGACGTTGCGCGGCTGCCGCGATCCGCGCTCGCGCGATCAATGCACGGTCTTGCGCTGCCTGACACACCCCGCAGCTTGCACCGTCAGTTCATCCAGCCATTCATCACGCTGCTGTTCAGCGTCGATCATGGCGTCCTCGCCTTGCTGGTTGAGCAGGTAGGTATGGATCTGGTGCACTTCCGTGGTCTGGTAGATCGGCGCGATATCCAGTCGGCCAATCAGCGCGCCGCTGGCGTGGCCGGTGCTGCTCATCAATACCTGCGGCCCATTGGCGGCCACCACTTGCATTCCCATGCTTTCGAACCACGGTACCTGGCCGGCGAAGGCGTTGAGCTCGACGCAGGCGTAGCGCGTCTTGAGGTCCGTCAGCAGGGCACGGGCGATGCCCTGGCGGCGGTGGCTTGGCCGTACCGCAAGAAAGGTCAGCGCGCAGGCCTGGTCGTTGTCCTGGGCCGGTAACGCCAGGGCGAACCCGAGCAGTTGGTCCGGTGCATCGGCGTCCAGGGCGAGGGTCAGTGTCACCCGCAGCCCACGCGTGCCGTCCAGGGCCTGGAGATACTGGTGTACCTCCATGCCAACGCCGTACTGATACAACGGGTACAGCGGATTCTCGACGCGGATGGCGACGCTGCTCAGGTCGCCGACGTTTTCGATCACCAGTTGGCGAATCTGGTTCTGGAAGGACTCGGGCGGCACGCTGTCGAGGCGGCTCAGGATGAACATCGGTGGACGGGCTCCGGCTGGCAAGGGCTTAGGCTGCGCCACGCTGGCGCAGGACCCACAGTCTACCCGTTTTTGCCGAGCAGGCTCAGGCCCGCAGCGCCGCCAGCATCAGGTCCAGATTCTGCACGGCCGCGCCCGATGCACCTTTGCCCAGGTTGTCGAACACCGCCGTCAGCAGCACCTGGCCATGCGCGGGGTTGGCATACAGCGCCAGTCGCAGGTCGTTGCTGTCGTTCAGGGCTTCAGGGTCGAGCGCTGCCGCTGGCCCGTGCTGGTGCAGTGGCATCACCTGGACATGGCGCGCGCCCTGGTAATGCTGCTCCAGGCAGGCCTGCAGCTGTTCGGCGCGGACGTTGCCTGGCAGCAGGCGCAACTGCACGGCAATGCTTAGCACGATGCCCTGGCGATAGGCGCCATAACCTGGCAGGAACATCGGCCGTTGCGACAGCCCGGCATGTTGCTGGATCTCCGGCACGTGTTTGTGCGCCAGTTCCAGTCCATAGAGTTGCAGGGCAGGGGGGCTGTCTGCTGACGCCTGTTCGTAGCGCTCGACCGCTGATCGGCCACCGCCGGAGTACCCGGAAATGGCATGAATGCTCAGGGGGTAGTCGGCTGGTAGTAGCCCGGCCTTGATCAGCGGGCGCAACAGGGCGATGGCGCCGGTGGGGTAGCAGCCAGGGTTACTGACGCGTTTGGCTTGGGCGATGCGCTCGGCCTGCTGCTCATCCAGCTCTGGCAAACCATAGACCCAGCCGGGGGTTGTGCGGTGGGCGGAGCTGGCGTCGATCACGCGTACGGCCGGGTTGCGCAGCGCTGCAACGGCTTCGCGGGCGGCGTCGTCGGGCAGGCAGAGCAGGGCGATGTCGGCATTGTTGATGGCCTCTGCGCGGCGTTGTGGGTGCTTTCGGTCAGCCTCGGGGAGGGTAATCAGGCGCAGGTCGTCGCGGCCTTGCAAGCGGGCGTGAATGTGCAGGCCAGTGGTGCCTTGGTCGCCGTCGATGAAGACAAGTGGCGTGTGCATGGTCGAGTTCCGGTGGCGGAGGGATGGCCTATGCTCGCGCGTCGCTGGACTAAAGAAAATTTGAATATCATGATGCTTGTATTCATAAATTCTGAATTAACACCATGCGAGAAATCAGCCTGGATCGCCTTCGTACCTTGGTGGTGATCGCCGATATGGGGTCGTTCGCCGAAGCGGCCCGACAGCTCAACCTGGCGCCTGCGACCATCAGTCTCCATGTAGCGGAACTGGAGGCACGGGTCGGGGCTGCGCTGCTGCTGCGCAACCGCAGCCAGGTTCGGCCTACCGCCCTCGGCGAAACCCTGCTGGTGCGTGCCCGCCGCCTGCTGGCCGATGCCGACCTGGCGCTGGACGAGGTGCGCCGGCAGGTCGAGGGCCTGACGGGGCGCGTGCGACTGGGAGCCTCGACCGGCGCCATCGCCCACCTGCTGCCCCAGGCATTGGAGCACCTGCGCCAGACGCATCCAGGGGTCGATGTGCAGGTACAGGTGCTGACCTCCCAGGCTTCGCTGACACGGCTGCGTGACGGCACGCTGGATATTGGCCTGGTGGCATTGCCGCAGGTGGCGGGCAAAGGGCTGAGGGTCACACCCTGGCGGCGTGACCCGATCATGGCCTTCGTGCCCAGTGACTGGCAGCCTCCGGCCAAGGTGACGCCAGCCTGGCTGGGGCAGCGCGCATTGATCCTCAATGACAACAGCACCCAGCTGTCACGGGTGACCGCCGAGTGGTTCGCGGCGGCCGGGTTGTACCCGGTACCGCGCATCGAACTGAACTACAACGATGCGATCAAGAGCCTGGTGGGCGCGGGGTATGGCGCGACATTGCTGCCTCAGGAGGGCGCAGCGGCAGAGTTCGACCCCAGGGTTGCCCGGCGCCCGTTGCGACCGGGGTTGTGGCGGCAGTTGGGTATTGCCTGCCGGGAAGGGGAGCACGACCGGGCCACGGGGTATGTGCTGGAGGCGTTGGAGCGGTTGCGGCAGTAGACTGGCTCATTGCCGATGTGCTTGAAGAGGCCCGATACTCACTCCGCTGGCGGCTGGGTTTCGGTGACCGGGCGACTGAAGGCGCCATTGCGGACTTGAAAAAAGGTCCGCAGGCCATTTCAATCGATACTTCATGTAATCAATAGAGTCGCCATGACCCGCCATTTCGATGACCTGCAACTGGGTAGCCTGGAGCTGTTCTGCCTTGCCGCCGACACCGGTAGTTTCACGGCGGCCGCTAACGAGGCCGGCGTTACCCCAGCAGCGGTGAGTCGCAGCGTGGCCCGCCTGGAGGAGCGTCTGGGGGTGCGGTTGTTCGTGCGTACCACCCGCCATATGCGCCTGTCTGAGGCCGGCCTGGCGTATTACCAGCAATGCCGCCAGGCACTGGGGCAGCTGGTCGAGGCCGAGCGCCAGGTCGCCGGTGGGCAGCTCGAGCCCAGTGGCCGGCTGCGCATCAGCGCCCCGACACCCTATGCCCATCACCGTCTGCTGCCGCTGCTGCCGCGCTTTCGTGAGCTGTACCCGCAGGTGCAAATCGATGTGCACGTCAGCAATCGCAATGTCGATTTCGCCGACGAGCCGTTCGATCTCGCCATTCGCGGTCGTGAGCCCGCGGATTCGCGGCTGGTGGCAAGGCGGCTGGAAGATGCCGAGCTGGTGGTGGTGGCAACGCCCGGCTACTTGGCACGGGCCGGCGTGCCACAGGTGCCCGAAGACCTGCTGCGGCATGAATGCATCCAGTTCGAGCTCCCCAGCAGCGGCCGCCGTCCGCCCTGGAGCTTTCGCCAGGACGGTCGGCAGCTGGAGCTGGAGACCCACGGATCGTTCACCTGCCAGGGCGACTTCCTGGCCACCGCCACGCTGGTACGCCATGGCGCGGGCTTGATGCAGGCCTATCGCTTCACGGTACAGGATGCTCTGGAGCGTGGCGAGCTGGTGGAAGTGTTGCGTGATTTTGGCGGCACTTCACGGCCGTTCATGTTGATCTACCCGCAGGCGCGGCACATGCCCTTGCGGGTGCGGGTGCTGATCGACTTTCTGTTCAGCGGTGCAAGCCTGGGGCAGGCCCGCACTGTGGCAGGGCTGCCCACACGCCCTTAGGCTGTGTACGAAAAGCCTTGATACTCGGTGATGCTGCGTTGAAAACAGCCTTGCCTGACCTTCGTCCCAAGCCTTTTCCCACAGCCCCTAGAACCAGCGGTCGTTCTTCTTGCGGCCTCGGGTCAGCGACGGCAGGATCAGCCCGGCCAGCAAACCTGCGCCAGCGATGCTACCGCCATAAACCATGTAGCGCATCATCACCTGCTTGTTCTCGTCGCCCAGGCGCGCCTGGGTGTCGCGCAAGCTGGACTGGCTCTGGTCGAGCTGTTCACTGAGCGCCTTGTTGCGCGCCTCCAGCTCATCGATCAGTTTCTTGCGTGAGTCGAGGGTTTCCTGCATACCCTGCACGCGGTTCTTCCAGCTGTCGTCGATGGTTTTCAGCTGACCGGACAACTCCGCCACCTGGGCATCGAGTTGCGGCAGGCGTTCGCTCTGGCCTGGCACCGACTGCAAGTCGGTGCTGAGGATCCACACCAAGTCGCCGTTCTGCCCGCGTACCTGACTGTAGTTACCCTGGCTGCCAATGAGCGTGACCTTTTGTCCGGACTTGAGGTTGCCGACGATGCGGTGGCCATCGGTAGGGCCACTGCGCACGTAGGTGGTCAGGCTGTCACTGACCCAGCGCGCATCGCTGGCGGGTTCTTCAGCATGCACCGGAACGGCGAGGGCCACCAGCGCGGCGATCAGGCTGCCGCGCAGGGCAGGGAGGACAGGGGCAGAGGGGCGGGAATCAGGCATGTTGGGTCTTCGCTGGAACTGGACAGAAAATGGCCCGGTGAATAGGCCGGTGAACCGGTCGCTGGTTTGACCGTCAGGGAATGACCGCATTTTTGTAGGCAGGTTCACTGCCTAATGTCGGAAATGTCTGCAGAATGTTGCAGGGATGCACGCGAGCCAAGGCGCTAGACTGATGGTTCCTTCAACGCTCCTGGAGCATGGCCATGACTGCCAAGAACACCCTCTGCCTCTGGTTCGACAAGGATGCGCAAGCAGCGGCGAACTTCTATGCCAGTGTTTTCCCCGATAGTCGGGTAGTCGCCGTGCACAAGGCGCCGGCTGACTTCCCCTCGGGCAAGGTCGGCGACGTGATCACTGTGGAATTCATCGTCATGGGCTTACCCTGCGTAGGCATCAATGGGGGCACGGCGTTCAAGCAGACCGAGGCGTTTTCGTTCCAGGTCTGTACCGAAGACCAAGCCGAAACCGACCGTTTCTGGAACGCCATCGTGGGCAACGGCGGCCAGGAAAGCGTGTGTGGTTGGTGCAAGGATAAGTGGGGGGTGTCATGGCAGATCACGCCCAGAGTGTTGCTCGAGTCCTTCAGTCACCCTGATCCCGCAGCGGCCAAGCGAGCGTTCGAGGCGATGATGACCATGGGCAAGATCGATGTGGCTGCCATCGAGGCGGCATTGAAAGGCTGACCGGCAAGACTGGCAGGCCTTGGCGGCGGGTGGGCTCTAGGCTCTGTACGTAAAGCTTTGATACTCGGTGACGCTGCGTTGAAAACAGCCTCGGAATGCTCATTTACAAGCCGTAAACTCCGCTTCCTCGGCTGTTTTCGCCTTGCCTGACCTTCGTCTCAAGACGTTTCATACAGACCCTAAGGACGGGGCGCCTGGGTAAGCCGTATGATCTGCCGCGCGCAGTAGGCGCCGGTGAGAATCACTCCGAACAAACGCAAGGTCTGCATGGCCAGCACCAGGCCGACATCGGCATGGGTCTCAACCGCGATGATCGCCATGGCATCCAGCCCACCGGGGCTGGTGGCCAGGTACATCGACAGGAAGTCGCTGCCCATCGCCTTGGCCATCAGCCAGGCGCAGGCAGCGCACAGCACGATCAGCACCAAGGCTCCAGCTATCATGGTCGGCAGGTGTGTCCACACGTAGCGCACGGTCTGCCGGTCGAAGCGCAGGCCGATGTAGCAGCCAATGGCGCCATACGCCACGGCCAGCAAGGGTTCGGGCAGGGTGATCGTCAGCAACTCGCTCAGCTGCAGCGCACTACCGAGCAATAATGGCATCAGCAGAGCCCCCGCGGGCATTCGGTTGCCGGCGGCAATGCCGACCACCACCACGCCAACACTGAGCAGGCTATTGAGCAGATGCGGTGCCTCGCTGATCGCAGGGGCGTTCGCCGCCGCGCCAGGCCCCGGCGTGGCGCCCAGCAGGTGGCTGACCAGCGAGCCGATCATCACCACGCACACCACGCGCACATACTGCATGGTGGCCACTACGCGGCCATCTGCGCCGTTTTCCTCAGCCATCGACACCATCGCCGACGCAGCGCCAGGAGCGGTGCCCCAGGCAGCGGTACTGCCGGGAATGCCGCCAAAGCGCACCGTGCCCAGGCCCACCAAGGCGCTCAGGGCCACGGTGATGAAGGTGGCGACCAGCATCAGGTGCCAGGACTGCGCCATCGAGATCAATACCGACCAGCTCACCGCGTGCGCCACCAGCAGGCCGACGCAACCTTGGCCGAAACGAAACGCCTGACGATGTAGAGACAGGCGCGCACCGCCTATACCGAACACGATGGCCACCAGCATGGGGCCGAGGAACAAGCCTGCCGGTACGGACAGGGTATGCAACAACTGGCCGAAGGCACCGGCGCCTATCAGTAGCGCGAACCATTTGACGAAGGTCTTGGGGTTGCCGGAGGCAGAGGTCTGCAAGGTCGAGACTCCTTGTGCAGCGATAACGCGGTGTGCGGGGAAAAGTATCGACGGGGCAACCGATCAAGTCTATTTTCTACTTTTGATGAATCCATAACTGAAATTCATGAATCATGGACCTTCGCGACCTGACGTATTTCGAAACCATCGCCGAACTCGGGCATCTGGGCCGGGCTGCCGAACAGCTCAATCGCAGCCAGCCCGCGCTGAGCAAGAGCATCCAGCGTCTTGAAGAGTCGTTGGGCACGCGCCTGTTCCAGCGGGATGGGCGGCGGATCAAACTGACCGAAGTCGGCAAGCTGCTGTTGGCCCGTGGCAAGCAATTGCAGATGAACATCGCGCAAACCGAGCGTGAAGTGCGCGATTTCGCCAGCGGGCTGGTGGGCAACATTCGCCTTGGCTGCGCCGCGAGCATGGCCGATCATCTGTTGCCGAACCTGACGGCGGTCCTGCTTGAGCGGGCGCCGGAGCTGACGCTGAAACTGTCCATCGCTCAGGACGATGTGCTCAAGGAGTCGCTGCGCTCTGGCCAGCTGGATGTGATCATCTCGCCGCAGATCGCCGACGACCCGCAGTTCACCACCTACCCGATCGTTGAAGACGAAGCAGTGGTCGTGGCCAGCGAGGACCATCCGGTGTTTGCCGGCCCCATCACCTTGAAGGACCTGTGCCGCTATCGCTGGGTGTTGGGTGGCCCCACGGTCACGGCTCGGCGCTGGATCGACAACGTGTTCATGGCCCAGCAATTGCCTTCCCCGCAGGTACAGATCGAGACCAATTCGATTTCGCTTCTACCCCGGCTGATCGCCCGCACCCGTCTGCTGAGTTTCGTGGCGCGGGAAACGCTGGAGCACGGTCTGGGCCGTTCGGGTTTGCGCGAGGTGCCGCTGGAGGAGACCACGATGCGGCGAACCGTTGCGGTATCGGTGCGCGCTCAAGGGTATTTGCCACCGGCGGCAAGCTCGATGGTGGAGTTGCTGAGGGAAAAGGGCGTGAGCTTCCTGGGTAGTGAATGGCGGCGAAGCGACGGTGCTTGAGGATTCTGATGGCCGGTTGATGACAAGCGGCACGCTGAATCTACGCTCAGGCATAAGTAACATTCTGCAATATTCCCCGGCAGGCCCTGATGGATCTCGTTCGTTCGCTACGCAGGAAGGCCGTGCTGGTCGGCAAGTCGCCCTATGGGGGGACGCAATTCTTGAGTTGCCCGGTGCAACTCCTGGCGGAGGCTCATCAATGCTTAAAAAATGCTTGTTGGCGTTGGCCATCGGCGGCTTGCTGTCGGCATCGGCGGTGTGGGTGCCGGACTCGCTCGGTGGCGTATCCACTGCTTATGCGAAAGACGGTGGCGGCGGTGGAGGTGGAGGCCACGGTGGAGGCGGTGGAGGCGGTGGAGGCCATGGAGGCGGCGGAGGCGGCCACGGTGGCGGTGGTGGAGGGCATGGTGGTGGCGGAGGCTCAGGCGGTGGCCATGGCGGCAGTGGCAGCGGACACGGTGGCGACGGCGGCAATGCCGGCTCGGGCCGTGGTGAGAGCGGTCGCAACGGGGCAGATGATGGTGCCAGCCATGAGGCCAACCACGAGGCCAATCACGAAGCGAATCACGAAGCCAACCATGATGTGGGTGGGCCCCACGGCGTGGGGCAGGGGGCGGATGATGGGGTGAATCATGACGTCGGGGATGACCGTGGGGGTGATCGGACCTGACATTCCCGTGGCCTGTACCAGCCCGTTTCGAAAGGCGGTACAGGCGTTCAGGTCGATGGTTGCCCCGGGTAGTCAGGTATGAGGGACCTGTTTGGCCACCGGCGTCCCGGCATACTGCGGCTTCAAATGCCCCTGGTCATCCAGCAGGTACGCATCCATCACTTCGCGCACCACGGGCCCCGCCACCCGGCCTCCGGCCTCGCCGTTCTCGATCATTACCGCCACCACCACGCTTGGATGGTCAGCCGGAGCGAAGCCGACGAACAGGGCGTTGTCGCGGTGGCGTTCCAGGGTTTTGTCACGGTTGTAGCGCTCGCCTTGCTTGATCGCCACCACCTGCGCGGTGCCGCTCTTGCCTGCAATCCGGTACTGCGCCCCAGCCGCCGCCGCGCGGGCGATACCTCGTGGGTCGTGCATGACCATCTGCATGCCCTGGTTCACCTGGTCCCAGGCATGGCGGTCGTGCAGCACGATGTTCGGCATCGGGTTCGGGTCCACCGGTGCTTCACCGCCCACGGTCATGGCCAGGTGCGGACGGTGCCATACACCTTTACTGGCCAGCAGGCTGGTGGCCTGGGCCAGTTGCAGCGGTGTGACCTGCATGTAGCCCTGGCCAATCCCGAGAATCAATGTCTCGCCGGGGAACCAGGCCTGGCGGCGAGTCGCACGTTTCCATTGCTGCGACGGCATCAGGCCGGCCGCTTCCTCGAACATGTCCAGCGACACCTTCTGACCCAGGCCGAACTCACTCATGTAGTCGTGCAGCCGGTCGATGCCGAGTTTGTGTGCCAAGTCGTAGAAGTAGGTGTCGTTGGAACGCATGATGGCGGTGTACATGTCCACCCAGCCATCGCCGCTGTGGTTCCAGTTGCGGTACTTGTGATCGTAGTTGGGCAACTCGTAGTAGCCGGGGTCGAACACTCGGCTGCCGGGGGTGATCACACCACTGTCGAGACCGGCGATGGCGACTTCCGGCTTGACCGTCGAGCCCGGCGCGTAGAGACCGCGCAGCACGCGGTTGAACAGCGGGCGGTCGATCGAGTCGCGCAGGGCTGCGTATTGCTTGAAACTGATGCCCTTGACGAACAGGTTAGGGTCGAAGCTGGGGTTGCTGACCATCGCCAGCACGTCGCCATTGGCCGGGTCCAGCACTACCACGGCGCCACGTCGGTCGCCCAGGGCCTTCTCCGCAGCCAACTGTAGGTGCGCATCGAGGCTCAGGACGATGTCCTTGCCGGGAATCGGGTCCTGGTGATTGAGCACTCGCATCACACGGCCCTGGGCATTGGTTTCGACCTCTTCGTACCCGACGTGGCCATGCAGCTGGCGTTCGTAGAAGTGCTCGATACCCGTCTTGCCGATCGACTGGGTGCCCCGGTATTCAGTGCTGTCGAGGGTCTTGGCTTCCTTTTCGTTGATGCGCCCGACATAGCCCACCGAATGGGCGAAGTGCTCGGCCAGGGGGTATTCGCGGATGAACTGTGGCTCGACCTCAAGGCCCGGCAGGCGGAATTGGTTGACCGCCACCAGGGCGATCTGCTCCTCGCTCAACCCCACCATCAGGGTCACCGGTTCGAAAGGCTTGCGGCCTCGACGAAGGTCCTTGTCGAACTGCTTGCGATCATCTTCGGACAGGCTCAGGACCTGGGCCAGGGTATCGAGAACCTTGGCCGTATCGCCGGCCCGTTCACGGGTCATGGTCAGGTCGAAGCTGGGCTTGTTGTCGGCCAGCACCACGCCATTGCGGTCGTAGATCAGTCCGCGCTCGGGGGCGATGGGTAGCACATGCACACGGTTGTTTTCCGAAACAGCGGTCTGCTGGTCGTGCTGTACCACCTGTAGCACATACAGCCGTCCCACCAGCACGGCCACCAGGCTGCAGACCAGGGCGGCGCAGGCCAGCAGCCGACGGTTGACCAGGTGCTTTTCCTTTTCGTGGTCCTTCAGGGGTATGGGCTGGGGCATGGGCTCGGCTGTCGGGTCTCGGGCAATACGCAAGATCGCGGGGCAGGCAGGCTTGGGCAGGTTCGGCGCAGCCGCTGACGAGCGGTGTCCCTGCCAGCGCCGACCTGCCCCGCGATGGGCGGGCGATGCTACGCAAGGTCGCCGGGAGCCTCAAGGTACCGGATGCACCGCACGGGCCTGGATATGCCGCTCGCCCCCGGTGTCAGTGCCTTCATGGCCAACATGAAGATTCGTTCATGCGACTGACGGGCATAAAAAACAGTTTTTGCGACGGTTACTGACCTGCAACAGGGTTTTGCAGCCAAGTACTGACTAGACTGGCTTTTCCAACCCTGCCCGTGAGAGCGCGATGACGGACCATCCCCTGCAGCAGACGCCCCCGCAAGCCATCCGTTTCCCCGTCGGATTGGTTGCCGCTGTGATCGCACTGGTGGTGGTCTTGCTGCTGCCTCTGCCGGCCACCCTGCCAGTGGCCGGGCAGCGGATGCTGGCGATTCTGTTGTTCGCGGTCATCGTCTGGGTCACCGAAGCGGTGTCCTATGAAGCCAGCGCCATCATGATCACCTCGCTCATGGCGGTGCTGTTGGGCACTGCGCCCACGTTGCAAGACCCCGCGGTGACCTACGGGTCGTCGGCGGGTGTATCGATGGCGCTCAGCGGCTTTGCAAACCCGGCGCTGGCGCTGGTGGTCGGTGCTTTGTTCATTGCTGCCGCGATGACCCACACTGGGCTGGACAAGCGCATCGCCCTGGTCACCCTGAGCAAGGTCGGCGCCAGCACCCAGCGTGTGCTGCTGGGATCGATGGCGGTGATCGTGCTGTTGAGCCTGGTGGTGCCCAGCGCTACCGCGCGCAGCGCCTGCGTGGTGCCGATCATGATGGGGGTGATCGCGGCATTTGGGGTTTCGGCACGTTCGAACATCGCCGCAGGCATCATGATCATCGTCGCCCAGGGCACCAGCATCTGGAACATCGGGATCCAGACCGCCGCGGCCCAGAACCTGCTGACGGTGGGCTTCATGGACAAGATGCTCGGGCAGCGGGTGTCTTGGATCGACTGGCTGATGGCCGGCGCGCCGTGGGCGGTGATCATGTCGCTGGTGCTGGTGGTGCTGGTCCTGAAACTGCTGCCACCGGAAAGCGACAAGGTGCCGGGCGGCATGGAGGGGGTCAACCAAAGCCTGACGCAACTAGGGCCCATGACTGGCGCGCAGAAGCGTCTGGGCCTGGTCTCGCTGCTGTTGTTACTGGCCTGGGCCACGGAAGGGCGCCTGCACCCGTTCGATACCACGACCACCACCTATGCCGGCTTGGTGGTGCTGTTGCTGCCGCGCTTTGGCGTGATGACCTGGAAGGATGTGCAGGCGCGCATTCCGTGGGGCACGGTGATCGTGTTCGGCGTCGGCATCAGCCTGGGTACTGCCCTGCTCAGCACCCAAGCAGGGCAGTGGCTGGGCGCGCAGGTGGTCGAGCGCACCGGGCTGGACCAGGTCGGCTCGTTGGGCGTGTTCGCGATCCTCAGTGCATTCCTGATTCTGATTCACCTGGGCTTTGCCAGTGCCACCGCGCTGACGTCGGCATTCCTGCCCATTCTCATTGCAGTCCTGCAGACGCTGCCCGGCGATTTCAGCCGGGTAGGCATGACCATGCTGCTCGGTTTTGCCGTCAGCTTCGGTTTCATTCTGCCGATCAACGCCCCGCAGAACATGGTCTGCCTGGGCACCGATACCTTCACCCCCAGGCAGTTCGCGCGGGTTGGCATCTGGGTCAGTGTGATCGGCTATGTGCTGTTGTTGGTCTTTGCCGGGACCTATTGGTCGTGGCTGGGCTGGATGTAACCCGCCGGCAAGCCCGGCAACGCTCGTTGGCTAGCCGACCGAGCGATCACTCAAGCTCATGTGGGAATACAAGGAGGCGAGTATGAAAGCTGCTGTCGTTGCAAAAGGGCAACGTGTGGAAGTGGTCGAGAAAACCCTGCGACCGTTGAAGCACGGTGAAGCGCTCCTGGCGATGGAGTGCTGTGGCGTCTGCCATACCGACCTGCACGTGAAGAACGCCGATTTCGGTGACAAGACCGGTGTCGTGCTGGGTCATGAGGGCATCGGCGTGGTCAAGGAAGTTGGTCCGGGTGTCACCTCGCTGAAAATAGGCGACCGGGCCAGTGTCGCCTGGTTCTACCAGGGCTGTGGTCATTGCGAATACTGCAACAGCGGTAACGAAACCCTGTGCCGCGAGGTGAAGAACGCCGGCTACACCGTCGATGGCGGCATGGCCGAAGAGTGCATCGTGGTGGCCGATTACGCGGTCAAGGTGCCCGATGGGCTGGACTCCGCTGCTGCAAGCAGCGTCACCTGTGCTGGCGTCACCACCTACAAGGCAGTGAAGATTTCCAACATTCGCCCCGGACAGTGGATTGCCATCTACGGCCTCGGCGGCCTGGGCAACCTGGCCCTTCAGTACGCCAAGAACGTCTTCAATGCCAGGGTCATTGCGGTGGACATCAACGATGACCAGCTGGCGTTCGCACGGGAAATGGGAGCGGACCTGACGATCAACTCCCTCAAGGAAGACGCCGCGAAGATCATCCAGGAGAAAACCGGGGGGGCTCATGCGGCCGTGGTGACGGCCGTGGCGAAGACGGCGTTCAACTCAGCGGTGGACGCGTTGCGCGCGGGCGGGCGACTGGTGGCGGTCGGTTTGCCGACCGCCAGCATGGACCTCAACATTCCCCGCCTGGTACTGGACGGTATCGAAGTGGTCGGCTCGCTGGTCGGCACTCGCCAGGACCTGCACGAGGCCTTCGAATTCGCCGCGCAAGGCAAAGTGGTGCCGAAGGTCGCCCTGCGCCGCATCGAAGAGATCAACGAGATCTTCGATGAAATGGAGCAAGGCAAGATCACTGGTCGCATGGTGATCGACTTCACTCAGTAAGGCAGTCGAAGCAAGGCCCCGGTCGCAGGGTGGTGCTGGCCGGGGCCTTGTTTTTCAAGCCGTGGTCAGTGCTTGAACATTACATGACGGATGGCCGTGTAGTCCTCGAGGCCATACATCGACATGTCCTTGCCATAGCCGGACAGCTTCACGCCGCCATGCGGCATCTCGCTGACCAGCATGAAGTGGGTGTTGACCCAGGTGCAGCCGTACTGCAGGCGCGCCGCCAGTCGGTGGGCGCGACCGACATCGGCGGTCCACACCGAGGAGGCCAGGCCATAATCGGAGTCGTTGGCCCAGGCCAGGGCCTGTGCCTCGTCGTCGAACTCGGTGACCGATACCACCGGGCCGAAGATCTCGCGACGCACCACTTCGTCATCCTGAAGGGCGCCGGCCAGTACGGTCGGTTCGAAGAAGAAGCCTGCACGTTCGGCGCGCTTGCCACCGGTAACCACTTCGATGTGCGGCAACTGCCGGGCACGCTCGACGAAACCGGCGACGCGCTCCAGATGCTGCTGGGTGATCAATGGCCCCAATTCGGTGTCCGGGTCGTCCTGCTCGCCATAGCGAATGCTGGCAACGGCTTCGCCGAGCTTCTGCACGAACTTGGCGTAGATGCCTTTCTGTGCATAGATGCGGCAAGCCGCGGTGCAGTCTTGCCCGGCGTTGTAGAAGCCGAAGGTGCGGATGCCTTCCACGGCAGCGTCGATATCTGCGTCGTCGAAGATGATCACCGGGGCCTTGCCGCCCAATTCCATGTGCATGCGCTTCACCGTGTCAGCGGTGCCGGCAATGATGCGGCTGCCGGTGGCCACCGAGCCGGTCAACGAGACCATGCGCACTTTCGGGTGGGCGGTCAGGGGCTCACCGACGCTTGGGCCACGGCCGAAGACGATGTTCACCACGCCAGCCGGGAAAATGCCGGCAATCAGCTCAGCCAGGCGCAGGGCAGTCAGCGGGGTCTGCTCGGACGGCTTGAGTACCACGGTGTTGCCGGCGGCCAGGGCTGGGGCGAGTTTCCAGGCCGCCATCATCAGTGGGTAGTTCCACGGGGCGATCGACGCAACCACGCCCACCGGGTCACGGCGGATCATCGAGGTATGGCCCGGCAGGTATTCGCCAGCGGCCGAACCTTGCAGGCAACGGCTGGCACCTGCGAAGAAGCGGAACACGTCGGCCACGGCTGGCAGTTCGTCGTTCAGCGCGGCGCTGTAGGGCTTGCCGCAGTTGTTCGATTCCAGGCGTGCCAGTTCCGCTGCGTTGGCATCGATGGCGTCGGCCAGCTTCAACAGCAGGAGCGAGCGGTCCTTCGGCGCGGTCTGCGACCAGCTGTCGAAGGCCGTATCGGCAGCCTGAACGGCGGCATCGACCTGGGCAGGCGTGGCCTCGGCGATCTCGATCAGAGTGGTGCCGAGTGACGGATTGAGGATGGCAAGCGTTTCGCCTTTGCCGGCGACCAGTTGGCCGTTGATCAACAGGTTGGTTTGCATCGGTGGAACCTCCAGTTCGGGAGCGTAGAGCACATTCGGTCGGTGTCGTGTTCAAGCGCGTGCCACGGCGCGGCTACTTGCCGCTGCCCGCCACGCCTTCGCCACCTTTGGTCAGGTAATAGGCGCCCAGGATCGGCAGCATCGTCACGAGCATCACCAGCATGGCGACCACGTTGGTTACGGGGACGTCGCGGGGGCGGCCCAGTTGGTTCAGCAGCCAGATTGGCAAGGTTCGCTCATGGCCGGCGGTGAAGGTGGTGACGATGATTTCGTCGAATGACAGGGCGAACGCCAGCATGCCGCCGGCCAGCAAGGCCGAGCCAAGGTTGGGCAGGATCACGTGGCGGAAGGTCTGCCAGCCATCGGCGCCCAGGTCCATCGAGGCTTCGATCAGGCTCTGGGAGGTCCGCCGCAGGCGAGCGATGACGTTGTTGTAGACGATCACCACGCAGAAAGTGGCATGGCCGATGACGATGGTCAGCATGCCCGGCTCGATGCCCAGTGACTTGAACGCCGACAGCAGGGCGATACCGGTGATGATGCCGGGCAAGGCAATCGGCAGGATCAGCATCAGCGAGATGCCTTCCTTGCCGAAGAAGTCGCGCCGGTACAGCGCCACCGAGGCCAGGGTGCCCAGCACCATGGCGATCAGCGTGGCGATGCCGGCGACCTTTACCGACAGCACGATGGCATCGAGTACGTCCTGGCGCGCGAACGCCACGCTGAACCAGTGCAGGGTGAAGCCCTTGGGCGGGAAGCTGAAGGCGGCGTCCTCGGTGTTGAAGGCGTACAGGAAGATGATCAGGATCGGGAAGTGCAGGAACACCAGTCCGCCCCAGGCGGCGGCTTTCAGCCCCCAGGAAGCCTGGCCGTGGGTTGAGGAGTCAGAGTGCATCGAAGGCCCCCAGGCGTTTGACGATGGACAGGTAGACGGCGATCAGCACGATCGGTACCAGGGTGAAGGCGGCCGCCATCGGCATGTTGCCGATCGCGCCTTGCTGGGCGTACACCATGTTGCCGATGAAGAACCCGGGTGGACCCACCAGTTGTGGCACGATGAAGTCGCCCAGGGTGAGGCTGAAGGTGAAGATCGAACCGGCGGCGATGCCAGGCACCGACAACGGCAGGATGACCTGGAAGAAGGTCTGCTGCGGGTGTGCCCCCAGGTCGGCCGAGGCTTGCAGCAACGAAGGCGGCAGGCGTTCGAGAGAGGCCTGGATCGGCAGGATCATGAACGGCAGCCAGATGTACACGAACACCAAGAAGCGCCCGAAGCTGGAGGTGGACAGGGTATTGCCCCCCAGCCCCGGCAGGCCCAGCAGCAGGTTCAGTACAGGTTCCAGGCCCAGGTGCTGGATGAACCACATCGCCACGCCGCCCTTGGCCAGCAGTAGGGTCCAGGCGTAGGTCTTGACGATATAGCTGGCCCACATCGGCAGCATCACGGCGATGTAGAAAAACGCCTTGGTCTTGCCGTGGGTGTAGCGTGCCATGTAGTAGGCGATGGGGAAGGCCACCGCGCCGCTGGCGACGGATACCGCCACGGCCATCAGCACCGTGCGCTGGATGATGTCGAAGTTGGCCGGGTTGAATAGCGAGGTGAAGTTGGACCAGGTAAAGTCCGAGGTCACCATCATGGTGAAGTCGTCGAAGGTGTAGAAACCCTGCCACAGCAAGGTCAGCAACGAGCCCAGGTAGATTGCGCCGAACCACAGCAGCGGTGGTACCAGCAGCAGCGACAGGTACAGGGTCGGCTTGCGGTACAGCAGGTTCGACAGGCGTCGCAGCGGGCCATTGGCTGTCGCCGTAGCCGGTGCATTGAGGGTCAGTTCCATGTCATGCGCCCTCGTTGAGCACCACCATGGCCGCGCGCGACCAGCGAGCGGTCACCTGCTGGCCCGGCTGGTGGGGGAGGTGGCTGTCGGCCCACTGGCTGTTGGCCTGGCTGAGGCAGAGGTTCTGACCGTTGTCCAGGCGGATTTCGTAGCGGGTCGCCGCACCTTGGTACTGGATGTCGTGCAGCAGGCCGCTGATCTCGATGTCGCTGGCGCCGCGTTCGCCGTCGGCGAAGCGGATGTGTTCCGGACGGATGGAAAACGGCTGTGCGTTGCCGGTCAGGGCGCGGGCGAGGTCGCCGCGCAGCACGTTCGAGGTGCCGACGAATTCCGCCACGAACGGTGTGGCCGGCTTCATGTACAGGTTGCGAGGGGTGTCGACCTGCTCGATGCGGCCTTTGTTGAACACCGCCACGCGGTCGGACATCGACAGCGCTTCGCTCTGGTCGTGGGTCACGAAGATGAAGGTGATGCCCAGTTGGCGCTGCAGTTTCTTCAGCTCGCTCTGCATCTGTTCGCGCAACTTGAGATCCAGCGCGCCCAGGGGTTCGTCCAGCAGCAGTACACGTGGGCGGTTGACCAGGGCGCGGGCCAAGGCCACGCGTTGGCGCTGCCCGCCGGAAAGCTGCACCGGCTTGCGCTGGCCATAACCCCCCAAGGCCACCATGGCTAACGCCTCTTCGGCACGCTGCAGGCGGTCAGCCTTGCCAACCCCTTTCACCTTCAGGCCATAGGCGACGTTCTCCAGCACGCTCATGTGCGGGAACAGCGCGTAGTCCTGAAACACCGTGTTGACGTCGCGCTGATAGGGCGGCAGACCGGCGGCTTCCTGACCGTGGATGCGGATCGAGCCTGCGCTGGGTTGCTCGAAGCCGGCGATCAGGCGCAGGCAGGTGGTCTTGCCCGAGCCCGATGGGCCGAGCATGGAGAAGAACTCGCCGTCCTTGATGTCGATGGACACCCGGTCAACGGCTTTCACCTCGCCGAATTGGCGGGAAACCTGGGTGAACTGAACAGCGGGGGTGGTCATGGTGCACGCTCCAAGGGGCAGGAATCCGGCGTAGCAGGGCCCTGCCCGTTGCTCTGAAGGACGGGAAATCGCTATGCAGGTAGTTCGGTGTGGGGCTGGCGCGCCTGGCACTCACTGACGCGTGCTGCCAGGCGCCGGGAAAGCCGTCGCTCAGCGGCCGCCCATGATCCCGATGTAATCCTGGGTCCAGCGGCTGTAGGGCACGAACTTGCCGCCCTCCGCCACTGGGGTTTTCCAGAACGCGATCTTGTCGAACTGGTTGTAGCCGTTGCTGGCGCAGCCTTCGGCACCCAGCAAGGCACTGGCCTTGCAGCCTTCGGGGGCTGCCGGGACCGAGCCGAACCAGGCAGCGACGTCACCCTGTACCTTGGGCTCCAGCGACCAGCTCAGCCATTTGTAGGCGCAGTTGGGGTGTTTGGCCTCGGCATGCAGCATGGTGGTATCGGCCCACCCGGTAACGCCTTCCTTGGGGAAAACGGTGGCGATGGGCTGGCCCTCGGCCTTGAGTGCGTTGGCCTGGTACGGCCAGGCACTGGAGGCCACGACGCCTTCGTTCTTGAAGTCGCTCATCTGCACCGTGGTGTCGTGCCAGTAACGATGGATCAGTTCACGCTGTTGGCGCAGCAGTTCGATCACCGCGGCGTACTGCTTCTCGTCGAGTTGATAGGGGTCGGTGATGCCCAACTGCGGCTGGGTGGCCTTGAGGTACAGCGCGGCATCGGCGACGTAGATCGGGCCGTCGTAGGCCTGCACGCGGCCCTTGTTCGGCTTGCCGTCGGCCAGGTCCTGGCCTTGGAATACTACCTTCCAGCTGTCCGGCGGAGTGGGGAACACCTGGGTGTTGTACATCAACAGGTTCGGGCCCCACTGGTAGGGGGCGCCGTAGGTCTTGCCGTCGACCACGTACCAGGCCGCATCCTTGAGCCTGGGGTCGATGTTCTTCCAGTTGGGAATCAACGCAGGGTCGATCGGCTGCACGCGTTTGCCGTAGATCAGCCGCAGCGAAGCATCACCTGAAGCGGTGACCAGGTCATAGCCGCCCTTGGCCATCAGGCTGACCATCTCGTCGGAGGTGGCGGCGGTCTTGACGTTGACCTGGCAGCCGGTTTCCTTTTCGAATGGGGTGACCCAGTCGTACTGCTTGTCGGACTCGCCACGCTCGATGTAACCGGGCCAGGCGACGATGTCCAGGCGGCCTTCACCCGCGCCGACCTCCTTCAAGGCCTCAGCGGCCTGGGTGCCGGCGCTGGCCAGTAGGGCGGTGGTGATGGCACTGAGTAGTACGGTCTTGCGCATCGGGTGAGTTCCTCTTGTTGTTGTCGCTTGGGATGTGCCGGCAGGCGCGTTCACTCCAGCTGCTGGCCGTGGCGCGCCATGATGTGGCGAACCACGCTGTAGTCCTGCAGCGAGTCACTGGACAGGTCCTTGCCATACCCCGAGCGCTTGAGGCCGCCGTGGGGCATTTCACTGGCCAGCATGAAATGGGTGTTGATCCAGGTGCAGCCATACTGCAAGCGGTTGGCGACCTGGAACGCCTTGTCCAGGTTCTGCGTCCACACCGATGAAGCCAGGCCGTATTCCGAGTCGTTGGCCCAGTCCACCGCCTGTTCCAGCTGATCGAAGCGGGTCACCGTGACCACTGGGCCGAACACTTCGCGCTGGACGATCTCATCCTGCTGCTTGCAGCCGGCGAGCAGGGTGGGCTGGTAGAAGAAGCCCGCTCCCGAATGCGCGGCGGCGCCGGTGACCCGTTCGATATGCGGCTGGCCCAGGGCGCGTTCGACGAAGCTGGCCACGCGGTCGCGCTGGCGGGCGCTGATCAATGGGCCGATCTCGTTGTCGGCGTCGCGCTTGCGGGCGAAGCGAATATTGGCCACGGCATCGCCGAGCTCGGCGACCAGACGGTCGTGGATGCCGGCCTGGGCGTAGATGCGGCAGGCGGCGGTGCAGTCCTGGCCGGCGTTGTAGTAGCCATGGGTGCGCACACCTTCGACCACGGCGGCCAGGTCGGCGTCATTGCAGACGATCACTGGGGCCTTGCCGCCAAGCTCCAGATGGGTGCGCTTGAGGGTGCGCGAGGCAGCCTGCAGGATCTTCTGCCCGGTGACGATATCGCCGGTGAGGGAAACCATGCGCACCTTCGGGTGGCTGACCAGATGGCTGCCGATGCCTTCGCCACCGCCGCAGACGATATTGAGCACGCCGGGTGGCAGGACCTGCGCCAGGGTGGGTGCCAGCGCCAGGATACTCAGCGGGGTGTGTTCGGACGGTTTGAACACCAGGGTGTTGCCGGCCGCCAGGGCCGGAGCGATTTTCCAGGCCGCCATCATCAGCGGGTAGTTCCACGGCGCGATGGAGGCCACCACGCCGACCGGGTCACGACGTACCATGCTGGTATGGCCGGGAATGTATTCGCCGGACAATTGGCCTTGCTGGCAACGCACGGCGCCGGCGAAGAAGCGGAATACGTCGGCGGTGGCGGGGATGTCGTCCTGGCGTGCCAGGTGCAGCGGTTTGCCGCAGTTGAGTGCTTCGAGCCGGGCGAGTTCGTCGGCGCAGTGGTCGATGGCTTCGGCGATGGCCAGCAGCGCCTTGGCGCGCTGGGCGGGGGTGGTGCGTGACCAGGCCGGGAAGGCCCGGTGGGCGGCCGCGATGGCGGCTTCGAGTTGATCCAGCGAACCTTCGGCGATGCTGACCAGGGTCTGGCCACTGGCCGGGTTGATGATCGGTTCGACAATACCCTGGCCTGCGACCAGTTGGCCGTCGATCAGCAACGCGGTGTGCAGGGGGGCACCAGTCATCTTGGACGCTCGTCGTTTATCGGTCTTGTTGTCGTGGGGCATAGGCAGGCTCCGCAAGGTTGAAGCCCGGAACTGGCCCTGTGCTATGGCAACAGAGACTAGAGTCCGGGCCAGTGGACGACAAATGCTTAATACTGAAAGCGTCGTTCGAAAAAATCGAATGCTACACGCTGTCAGATCGACAGGCGCTTGGCGTTGGGCTGTTCGCGGGCCACGGTGAGGAATGGGTCGACCAGCGTCGGCCGCGCCGTGCCACGGCGCCAGGCCAGGCCGACGTCGAGTGGCTCGCCAAGGTCCACCAGTGGGCGCGCCTCGATGATGTCGCCCTCCAATGACCATGGGCGGTAAGTCATGTCGGGCTGAATCGACAAGCCCAGGCCGGCGGCAACCAAGCTACGCACCGCCTCCACCGAGGCCGTGCGCAGGGTCACTTGCGGTACAAGCCCGGCACGGGACCAGATGCGCTGGGTATGCAGGCCCATTTCGTCAGCGTTCAGCTGGATCAATGGCTCGCCCGCCACATCGGCCAGGGCGATGCTGTCGCGTTCCAGCAATGGATGTTGCGGCGGCAGCCACAGCCGGTGTGGAGAGTGGGTGAGTACTTCGGTCTGCAACGCGTGACGGTCTTCGAGGTTGGACAGAATCAGCACGCCAACGTCGATCTCGCCGCTGACCAGCAAGTGTTCGATGTAGGGACGTTCGTCCTCCACCACCCGAGTGCGCACGTTGGGGTAGGCGCGCTGGAAGCGGTTGATCAGGTCTGCCAGGTAATAGCCGGCCACCAGGCTTGTAACGCCGATGGTCAGGCTGCCGGTGACCTGGTCGGTGCTCTGTTGCAGGCTGCGCTTGGCGTTTTCCACCGTGGCCAGGATCAGGTGCGACTGGCGCAGGAACTGGTGGCCTTGGTGCGTGAGGGTCATGCCCTTGGCGTGGCGGTCGAACAGACGCACGCCGATTTCTTCCTCCAGCTGCTGGATGGCCAGGGTCAGGGTGGACTGGGAAATGAACACTGCCTGGGCGGCAGCGGAAATCGAGCCGGTTTCGGCGACGGCGATGAAATGGCGGATCTGGCGGAGCGTCATCATAGGTAGTGGGCCGCTTTCGATCAATCGGCGCGCAAGCCCGTCGTCGAGGCGGGTAGGGCGCTTTTTCGTTGTGGTTTATCGAAAGCCCATGGGAGCATTCTTTTTAATCGAAAGAAAGCAGTTGGACGCAAGCAATCAGGACCTGGGCGGTTCTCGTTCGAAGCAATGGCGCATGGCGTCCAGATAACGGCGTGCGCCAAGGCCCAGTGGTCGGGACTTGATCCAGATGATATCCACCCACAGCCGCAGGCGGCTGGCCATGTTGTCGAAGCGCACCTCGGCCAATGCGCCGGAGGCGATCAGTGGCTCGACCAGCGGCTGCGGCAGATAGGCCCAGCCCAGGCCGGATTGCACCAGGTCGAGCGTGGCCAGGTAGCTGTCGGTCAGCCAGATGCGCCGGGACAGCACCATGCGCGGGTCGGACCCGGTAGGGTTGCCGGACGCCACGATGATCTGCCGCTGTTCGGCAAGCTGTTCCTCAGGCAGCGGTGTGCCGCTGTGCTGACCGGCGGGGTGACGTGGCGAGGCGACCGCCACCAGCAGTTGGCTACCGGCTTCGAGAAAGGATTCGCGCTCGTCGATGCCAGGTCGTTCGAACACCAGGGCCAGTTGCACGCTGCCCTCATGCAGCAGGCGAATGGCTTCCGATTGCGTGGCAGAGCGGACCTCGATCTCCAGGTTGGGAAACGCGTTCGCCAGCATCTCCAGTGGTTGGCTCCAGCGCCCGGTCTGCAGTTCGGGTGCCATGGCGATGGTCAGGCGCTTTTCCAGCCCTTTGTGCAATTGCAGGGCCTGGGCATCCAGCAGGTTCAGTTGGCAGATCACCTGCCGTGCCTGGGGCTCGAGTGCCAGCGCCGCGCTGGTGGGCAGGGCCTTGCGGGTTGCGCGGTCGAACAGGGCCAAGTCCAGTTCGGCTTCCAGTTGGCCGATGGCCATGCTCACCGCCGAGGGTACGCGGCCAAGCTTGCGGGCGGCCGCAGAGAATGAACCGCCGTCCAGCACGGCGAGGAACACGGCTAGGGAATCGCTCGTGAATGCCATTGTCAGGAAACCTGATGACGCTTGTGTTTTATTGATAGAAATTATGAACACAAGAGGGCGCTATCACAACTATCGGCCTTGCCCACCGGGCGCACCGGTGGGCAAGGCTGAAGGACCGCTACAGGCCTTCCTGCAGGATCCGCTCGATGCTGTCGACGAAGTAGTCGACGCTGGCCCGCGTGGTGCACATCGGCGGTTTGATCTTGAGGATGTTCAGGTAATCGCCGGTCGGCTGCATGAAGATGCCGAGGTCGCGCAGGCGGTTGCACAGCGCGGTGGTTTCTTCGGTGGCTGGCTCCAGGGTCTGCCGGTCGCGCACCAGCTCCAGCCCCAGGTAGAAGCCCGAGCCATGGGCGGCGCCAGCCAAGGGGTAGCGGTCGACCAGGTCCTGCAGGCGCGCCTTGAAGTAACGCCCGACCTCCCGCGCATTGTCCAGCAGTCCTTCGCCATGCAGCACATCCAGCACCGCCATGCCGATGCGGCAACTGACCGGGCTGCCGCCTGCCGAGGAGAAGAAGTAGCCCTCTGCCTCCAGTGCCTCGGCGATTTCGCGGCGGGTAATGACCGCGCCCAGGGGTTGGCCGTTGCCCATACCCTTGGCCATGGTGATGATATCCGGCACCACGCCTTGCTCTTCGAAGCCCCAGAAGTATTCGCCCAAGCGTCCATAACCCACCTGTACCTCGTCGGCGATGCACACGCCACTGCGAGCACGGACCTTGGCGTAGGCCGCCTGCAGGTAACCCGCTGGCAAGGAAATGCCGCCGGCATTGCCGTACACCGGCTCGCAAATGAATCCAGCCAGTTGGCGGCCACGGGCATCGAGGTCGGCGAGCTTGGCATCGACATCGCGCAGGTAGTCCGCGGCGCTGTCAGGGCCCTTGTAGCGCCCGCGGAAGGTGTTCGGCGCTTGCACCGGGTGTACCCAGTCGGGTCGGGTTTCCAGGGCCTGCGGGTTGTCGGCGATGGAGGTGGATATGGCATCGGTGGCCACCGACCAGCCATGGTAGGCCTCCAGCACGCTGAGCAAATCACGTCCGCCGCTATAGGCCCAGGCCAAGCGAATCGCCAGGTCGTTGGCCTCGGTGCCACTGTTGACCAGGAACACCCGGTCGAAGCCCTCGGGCGCCAGTTCCAGCAGGCGTTCGGAGAACTCGGCGATGGCCGCGTAGTGGAAGCGCGAGTTGGTGTTGACCAGCGACCACTGGCGCGCCGACTCGGCGGCCATGCGCGGGTGACCGTGGCCCAGCACCGCGACGTTGTTGAGCATGTCCAGGTAGGAGCGGCCCTGCATGTCGATCAGGTAGTTGCGCCAGCCGCGCTCGATGTGGGGCGGCTGGGCGTAGTAGTGCTTCTGCGAGCGGGCGAAGCTGGCATCGCGGCGCGCCAGCAGGGCTTGCGGGTCGGGCAGTGGCTCGGCATCGCAGTCCAGGCCCAGCAACGCTGCCGGCGACGGGCACAGGGCCATCCAGGCGGCGGCCTGCGAGGGCGCGGCAAAGAATGGCGGCTGCAAGCCTTCGTCCAGGCACAGCTGGACGCTGAGAAAACCGCAGCTGCTGCCCAAGGCCTGCCCTTTGGCCAAGGCCTGGCCATGCTCGGGGGCATCTTCCAGGCCACTGAGCCACAGGGTCCAGGTGGCGGTGCGCAGGCAGCCGCGACCATCGCCGGTACGCTGCCAGGTGCCGGCCTCCGGCGCCTGCACAAGGCTACCGTTCGGCAAATTGAGCTCTACGCCCAGGGCGCAGGTCGCCGGTTCGTCAGGGCGGTCGATGTGGGTTTGCGACAAACGGAACTGGCCATGCAGGCTGCACGCGGGGGCGGGCTGGGCCGTCAGTACGTGCTGGTCGAAACCGGGCTGCTCCCAGTTGCCAGCCTCGCAGTGCGGGCTGAGCACACCCAGGTCGACCCGGCTCACGGCCTGTCCGGCCAGGGCGGGAATCAGGGGCAGGCAGCCGGCGAAGTCCACGGTGGCCTGGGGTTTGCCGGCGGCGTGCAGGATTGCCGCCTCCATCAGTGCGGCGGGCACGGCACAGGCGGTGTCGAAGATTTCCCATTCGTGGGCGATGTTGTCACGGGTGTACTGGTTGGCCGGGTCGACCGCCAGTTGCTGTTCGCTGCTCAGGACCAGTACCGCCGAACGCAGTTGCACCAACGGCCACAGGGCATGTACCTCGGCGTCGTGAAGTGGGTTTAGCGCCTGGTAGGCACTGATCGCCGGCAGGATACGCAGCGGGTCGCCCTCGGCGTGGTGGAGCAGGGCCGAGCACGTCACCGACAGGTCGGCGATGCGCCAGGTGCGCAGCAGGTCGCCGAAGTCGATCACCCCTTGCACTTGCCAGTGACGTTCGGCATCGCGGCCCCAGACGACGTTGTCGTCGGTGATGTCCAGGTGCACGGCTTGGCTCGGCAAGTGCTCGACCAGCGGTTCCAGGCGCTTGGCCGCCTGCTGTGCCAGGCGCGATACCTGGTCCCGGCGCGCAGGGTCCTTCAGCACGGGGAGCAGGTGTTCGATCAGTGCCAGGGCGTGGCGAGGGTCCCATTGCAGGGTGCGCTCCAGCCCCGGATGGTCGAAGCCGGCCAGGGCCTTGTCGACCCGGGCGCACAGCGCGCCGAATTCGGCAACGACCGAGGCGGGCAGGTGCGCCAGACGAGTCAGAGGTTGCCCGTCCAGATAGTCGAGCAAGCGTGCACGCAACGGCTGGCCGCCTACCTCGACGGCCAGCAGCGCCCGGCCATTGCGTGCCGTGCGCACGGCGGGTACCTGCAATCCCTGGTCACGCAGGTACGCCAGTGCCGCGTGTTGCGCTTCGAGCTCGATCTGGGCGTAGGTGCCATGGCAGGCCTTGAGCACATACCGCCCCTGCGGGCTATCGACCCGATAGTTGAGGTCCTGCTGGCTGCCAAGGGCCTGTAGCGTCCCGTCGAGGTCATAGTGCTCACGCAGCAAGGCATGGGCCTGGTCTTCGTTGAGCGAAGGGCTGGACTGGCTGGAGCGTTCGAGCAGCGAAGCGAGCGAGGTGGAGGTTGCGTGCGGGAAGGACATGGATGCCACCGTGGGTCGTACAATTATTGGCGCCGAATCTATGCCTCAGTTGGCTGACGATAAAAGACAATCGTGATCAGAAATTCTGATGACGGCGCCCGGAGCCAAAGCCCATCTCCTTTTGGCGTCTCGGGGATGGCGGCGACGACGCCAGCTTTCGGGTAAGAGGCTTGCACCCTTCGACATTAACCCGGCACGTTTGCAATCGCTGATTACACTGTTGAAACCGCAATACATGGAATACCCGGCATGGGCGAGGTGTCGATGGGTCGTGCAGCTTGGCTGGCAGGCCGCCTGGTGGCGCGTCTTGTGAAGGTGATTCGTGCGGTCGAACCGGCTTGTGCCAGGGAGACACCCCCATGAACAACCCAGGACGGGGTGTTTCCCTGCAGTGGCTGGTGGCATTGGCGATCATGCTGGGCATGTTGGTACTGGGTGTTGGCTTGGCCTGGCAGGGCTATCGCGCCATACAGCAGACGCTGGTGGCCGCAGCCGGCGACACGGCCGAGCAATTCGCCCGGACCATCGATGAGCGCGCCCGTCGCCTGGTCGACCCAGTGCAAAGCAGCATTCGCCTGCTTGCCGTCAACCCGTCCGCCAGTGGCTTGGCCCACCGTCTGCAGCAGTTGGCCCAGCTGGTCGAAAGCCTCAACGCCAACCCGATGCTCAGCGCTGCCTACGTCGGTTACCCCAATGGCGAGTTCATGCTGCTTCGCCCGCTGCGCACGGCGCAGTTGCTCGAGCGCTTCGCCGCACCGCCAGGCACGGAGTTCCTGGTGCAGAGCGTCAGCCTGGGGGAGGGCGGGGGAATGCTGGGCGAGTGGCGGTTCTACGACCGTGCCCTGACCTTGCTCGAATCTCGGGTCAAACCGGATTACCACTACGATCCACGTCAGCGCCCCTGGTTCGTCGAAGCCTCAAGCCAGGCACAGACCGTGCTGACCCACCCCTACGTGTTCTTCACCACCGGCCAGATCGGCCTGACCATGGCCCAGCGCAGCCGCGATGGTGGGGCTGTGATCGGCATGGATGTGTCGGTCGACGACCTGGCGAGCCAGAGCCGCGACCTACGCATCACCGCTGGCACCGAAATCGCCGTGGTCGACGACCAGGGCAATGTGGTGGCTTACCCGGACCTTGCGCGCGTAATCGTGCGCGAGGGCGAAGCGGTGCGCCTGTCGCGCCTTTCGGAACTGGGTATCCCCAGCCTCGATCGGATATACACTGACTTGCCCCAGGGCAGCCGACCACAGCCGTACGAACTGCAGGGGCAGACCTGGTACGGCATGCGTGTGCGCTTCACCACCCTGGCTGGCCAGGAACTGCAGGTGCTGATCGCCGTGCCTGCTCGAGAGCTGCTGGCCGGAGCGCGCACGGTGCTGGTCGAGCAAGTGCTGTGGACGCTGGCACTGATGGCCATACTGCTGTTGCTGGGTGGGCTGCTCGGACGTCGTATCGGGCGCCCGCTGCGCCTGCTCGCCGAGCAGGTGCGGGCGCTGGCCAGTTTCGATTTCAGTCGTGAAGTTGGGGTGTCTTCGCGGGTGTCCGAGGTGCGTGAGCTGAGCCATGTGCTCAGCCGCATGTCCGTCACCATTCGCAGCTTCCAGGCGATCACCCTGGCGCTGAGCCGAGAAAGCCAGCTGGAGCGCATGCTCGACGGGGTGCTCACCCACTTGGTGAATGCCGCTGGAGTCAGTGCCGGTGCGGTTTACCTGCTCGACGCAGAGGGCGCCTCGTTGCGCCTGGCCGCCTGCCAAGGCGAGGGGTACCCGGCAGAGCTGGCCCTCGACGACCATGAGCGCGACGATCTGGCCAGCGCCGTGGCCCATGCCCTGGAGCTGCGTGGGGAGAGCCTGGCGGTGGTGCTCAACGATCGCAGCCAGGCGCTGCTCGGCATCCTGGTGTTGCAATTGAACAGCGAGCACGCCCGCGAAGAAGTACGCCAGCCGTTTCGACGTTTTGTCGAAGAGTTGTCCGGTGCCGCCGCCGTCGCCATCGAGACGCGCCAGCTGATCGAGGCACAGCAGCGACTGCTCGATGCCATGATCAAGTTGCTGGCCGACGCCATCGACGCCAAGAGCCCATACACCGGCGGCCATTGTGAACGGGTGCCGCAATTGGCGCAGATGCTGCTGGACAAGGCCGTGCAGGCCGAAACGGGCCCCTACGCCGACTTCGCCATGAGCGAAAGTGAACGCTACGAGTTTCGCGTGGCGGCCTGGTTGCACGATTGCGGCAAGATCACCAGCCCCGAATATGTGGTGGACAAGGCCACCAAGCTGGAGACCTTGTACAACCGTATCCACGAGGTGCGCATGCGCTTTGAGGTGCTCTGGCGCGATGCTGAGCTTGCTTACTGGCAAGGGCTGGCCGCCGGCGGCGACCGGCAAGGGCTGCAGCGCACCCTGGAGCTGTACCAGGCACAGTTGCAGGATGAGTTCGCGTTCGTCGCCAAGGCCAACATTGGCGGGGAGTTCATGCAGGACGAAGATGTCGAGCGGTTGCAGCGTATAGGCCAACGCCGCTGGCAACGGCATTTCGATGACCGTCTGGGCATTTCACGCGATGAAGAGCAGCGCTTTGCTGGCCTGGCGCCGGTGCCCCTGCCGGTGGAGGAGCCATTGCTGGCTGACCGGGACGAGCACCGCGTACCCTGGGGCCCGCGCAAGCCCCCCGTGACCCGCGACGACCCGCGCAACCTGTGGGGGTTCGACATGCGCCTGCCGGCCAATGCCAGCAACCATGGCGAGCTGTACAACCTGTCGATTCGGCGGGGAACGCTGAACGACGAGGAACGCTTCAAGATCAACGAACACATCGTGCAGACCATCATCATGCTCAGTGCCTTGCCGTTTCCACGGCAGCTGCGGCGCGTGCCTGCCATCGCCGGCAACCACCACGAGCGCATGGATGGCAATGGTTACCCGCGCCGATTGGGCGAGGACCAGCTGAGCCTCGCCGAACGGGTCATGGCCATTGCCGACATCTTCGAGGCACTGACCGCCGCCGATCGCCCGTACAAAGCGCCTAAGACACTGTCCGAATCGGTGAAGATCCTGGTATCCATGGCGCGCGACAGGCATGTCGACGGGCAACTGCTTCAGCTGTTCCTGAGCAGTGGGGTATACCGCGAGTATGGCGAGCGGTTCCTGCGTCCCGAGCAGCTTGACGAGGTGGACGTAACGTACTGGTTGGCCCAGATTGCGGGGCAGTCGCTGCTGGAAAGTTGAGGCGGTCGAGGAATCCGTCGGCGCGGGCAGGTCCCGCTGCCGGGTGTGCATGCGGCCCTGGCTTTTTCACTGGCTGGCGAGCTATCCCGGCGTTATGCTGGTGACTCACTTATCGGAACACTCAGCATGCGCAGGTTAGTGCTGTTACTCGTTGCCAGCGTCATCGCGGGCTGCCAGGCTCCGATGCCGGTGGCAGACCCGCAAAAGGCCTGGGTCGATTTTTCCACACCGTTTCCCAATGACAGGTTGCTGCTGGCCGAGCGGCTGGACAAACAGCGCTTGCGCGATGGCCGCTTCTTCGAGGTCGCCCCTGGCAGCCATGAGCTGATCGTACGGTTCGATTTCGAAGTGGCCGGTGGCGGTAGCATGAGCATGATGGGCGGTCCTTCCACCCGTGTCTGTTACCTGACGCTTCACTACGCGCATTTCGAGGCCGGCCAGCGCTACTTGCTCGAAGGCCGCTCGATGGCGTTCACCCCCGAGGCTCGGCTGTTCAACGCCAAGCATGAGGTCGTTGCCCAGGCCAGTGAGTACTACTGCCTGACCTGAGGTGGTGCACTGGCCATCTGCCCCCGCCCTGAATCCACGCCTTGCTGTCGCGCTCGCTGTGAGGGCATGGGCGCGCGCGTGCGTTTAGCTGAGGAACATGACCTTTGATGCGATTTGTGGATCCACAAAAAGTTTCCATTGCCTAAATAATTTGACTTTTCTCGCTTCTGTATCAGTTAATGGATCCACAAAAATAAATAGCCGGAGAGTCAAATGTTCCCGACAAACGCCTGGTATGTGGCTTGCACCCCTGATGAAATCACCGAGAAGCCGTTAGGCCGACAAATCTGTGGGGAAAAAATGGTGTTCTACCGCGGGCAGCAGGACCAGGTCTGCGCCGTGGAGGATTTCTGCCCGCACCGCGGCGCACCCTTGTCCTTGGGGTATGTCGAGAACGGCAACCTGGTCTGCGGCTACCATGGCTTGGTCATGGGCTGCGATGGCAAGACCCTCGAAATGCCTGGCCAGCGGGTACGGGGCTTCCCATGCAACAAGGCCTATGCCACGGTTGAGCGCTACGGTTTCGTCTGGGTCTGGCCCGGCGACCAGGCACTGGCCGATCCCGCGACCCTGTGCCACCTGGAGTGGGCCGAGAGCGAAGAATGGGCCTACGGCGGTGGGTTGTTCCACATCAGGTGCGACTATCGCCTGATGATCGACAACCTGATGGACCTGACCCATGAAACCTACGTGCATGCTTCGAGCATCGGCCAGAAGGAGATCGATGAAGCGCCTCCGGTGACAACGGTCAATGGCGACGAAGTCGTCACGGCCCGGCACATGGAAAACATCATGGCACCGCCGTTCTGGCGCATGGCCTTGCGGGGTAATCATCTGCCTGACGACCTGCCGGTGGATCGCTGGCAGATCTGCCGTTTCACTCCGCCGAGTCACGTACTGATCGAAGTGGGCGTGGCGCTCGCGGGCAAGGGAGGCTATGACGCAGCGCCCGAACACAAGGCGTCGAGCATCGTTGTGGACTTCATCACGCCGGAAACCGAGACCTCAATCTGGTACTTCTGGGGCATGGCGCGCAATTTCAATCCGCAGGACCAGGCGTTGACCGACAGCATCCGGGAAGGGCAGGGGAAGATCTTCAGCGAAGACCTGGACATGCTCGAGCAGCAGCAAGCCAACCTGCTCGCCAACCCGCAGCGCACTCTGCTCAAGCTCAATATCGACGCAGGCGGCGTGCAGTCGCGACGCATCCTGGAGCGGTTGGTGGCTCAGGAGCAGGCTGGCGTCGCAGCACAGCTGATCGCTACCGCGCAGTAACCGTCCCTGTCGATGTCCAGCACGGCCACCGGGTGGCCGTCAATGGAAGGTGAGCCATGATTGAAGTTGTCGTCACATCCCGTACCCGTGAAGCTGAAGGTATCTGCAGCTACGAACTGAGCTGCGCCCACGGCAA
Source organism: Pseudomonas sp. NyZ480 (assembly GCF_029537255.1). NCBI lineage: Bacteria > Pseudomonadati > Pseudomonadota > Gammaproteobacteria > Pseudomonadales > Pseudomonadaceae > Pseudomonas > Pseudomonas sp. NyZ480. The sequence continues at coordinate 2,291,072 of NZ_CP120626.1, forward strand.
CCCGCTGCCCGCATTCAGCGCCGGGGCGCACATCGACGTGCACCTGCCAGGAGGGCTGGTGCGCCAGTATTCCTTGTGCAACCACCCCCAGGAACGCCATCGCTACCTGATCGGCGTTCTCAACGACGCTGCTTCACGCGGTGGCTCCCGTTGCCTGCATGAGCAGGTCGTGACGGGGCAGTCCCTGCTGATCAGTGAGCCGCGCAATTTCTTTGCCCTCGCCCCCAAGGCCAGTCGCAGTCTGCTGTTTGCCGGCGGGATCGGCATCACCCCGATCCTGTGCATGGCGGAGCAATTGTGGAGCCAGGGCGAGGAGTTCGAACTGCATTACTGCGCACGCTCCCACGAGCGAGCGGCGTTTCTCGAGCGTCTGACTAGCGCCGCGTATGCCAGCCAGGTTCACCTGCATTTCGACGCGCATCCAAACACGCGGCTCGACCTGGAGCAGGTGTTGGCAAACCCTGGGGCGCAGGACCATCTGTATGTCTGCGGCCCCGGTGGGTTCATGCAGCATGTGCTGGACAGTGCCCGCAGCCACGGTTGGCCAGATGCCCGGCTGCATCGGGAGTACTTCGCCACCGAGCCGGTCGACACCCGCGATGACGGAGCGTTTTCGGTCAAGCTCGGCAGCACCGGTCAGGTATTCGAGATCCCAGCAGACAAGACCGTGGTCCAGGTGCTGGAGCGTCATGGCGTGTCGATTGCCGTTTCGTGCGAGCAGGGCGTATGCGGTACCTGCCTGACCCGGGTGCTGGAAGGCGTGCCAGAACACCGCGACCTGTACCTGACCGAAGACGAGCAGGCGGCCAACGATCAGTTCACACCCTGTTGCTCACGGGCTAGGACAACCATGCTGGTGCTCGATCTGTAACGGGCGTCTAGTCGCCCCTGGAAATCACCTGGACGCCACTTGCCGTGCTGGCTGCGCCGAACACCTCGGCGTAGCGCAGCGTGGCATTGGCATGCTCGCGCATGATGCTTTCGGCGCGCGCGCCCTGACGGTTGCGCAAGGCGTCGACTAGCGAGTGGTGCTGCATATGGGCAAAGTTGAAGCGCCGGTATTCGCGGGCCATGTCGTCGCGGTCGAAGGCCAGCGCCGACACCGATGCGAATGGCCGATGATCGTTGCGTGCCAGTGCCTCGGCGATTGCCGGGTTACCGCTGCCGGTGATGATTACCTGATGCAAGCGCACGTTCAGGTCGTGGTAGGCCGCCAGGTCCTGCTCGGTGATGTAGCCCTTGTCGAACAGCGCGTCGCCCTCGTCCAGGCATTGCTTGAGCGTGGCCATGGCTTTGGCGTCCAGGCCGCGCTCGGCGCACTGCCGTGCTGCCAGGCCCTCGAGTACACCCCTCACCTCGACGGCGCCGGTAAGGTCTTCGACGCTCAGTGCGCGAACCTGAAAGCCCTTGCCGCCATGGCGGACCAGCAAGCCTTCCTGTTCAAGGGTACGAAACGCCATGCGCACCGGCATGCGCGAAACGCCGAAGCGCTCCGCCGTGGGAACTTCCATCAAGCGCTCACCGCCGGCCAACTCACCGGAAGCGATCATCTTGCGCAGGGCGACCAGGATGGTCTGGCCATGTTTGCTCATTGCAGGCGACCTCGGGGAATGAGCCGCCATGGTAACGCAACGAGCACAGGCGTGCGCGGTGCTGGCAGGGCAGCCTCCGGGTCGACGGTTTTTTCCTCGGTCGATGCATTGACGCGCGCGGCGATTGCTGACTATTCTCTCGAAACTGGAACGAGAATTCTAATTCTGTTGCGGGGTTCGAATCGGTACCGCCGGCCTCCCAGCCCTCGCCCAGCGACTCATCATGACAATAAGAGGACACACATGATGCGCTTCTCAGCATTCCTGGTCGGCCGCTCGACCGCCCCTGAACAAGACCGTTTCGTCATGGACGCCCTGGTAGAGCATGCCTGCGCTGCCGAACGGTTGGGCTTCGACGCGGTGTTCATGCCGGATCACCACTTCACCGGCTACGCCCCCATGTCCAGCGACCCGTTCATGTTCGCGGCCTACCTGGCAGCGCAGCTCAAGCGAGTACATTTCGGCATGTCGGTCACCACGGTGCCACTGCACCATCCGGTGCGTTTCGCCGAGCGGGTGAATCTGCTTGACCAGTTGACCGATGGGCGTTTGCTGGTGGGGGTGGGCAGCGGGACCACACCGGAGGAGATGATTGGCTTCGGTGTGAACTACAAGCATGCTTCGGCCTTGCTGCAGGAAAATCTCGACCTGGTCCAGCGCCTCTGGGACAAGGAACTGGAAGACGCCCCAATCTCCTTCGAAACCGCGCACTACAAGGGCGCCGTCGTGCAACGCATCGTGCCGACGGCCTACCAGAAGAAGTTCAACCGCATCATGCCGGTGGCGCTGCGCGAAACCAGCATGCAGCGGGCCGCCGACTCGGGCTGGCCAGCCTTCATTCCGGCGTTCACCCCGCCAGTGGCGGCCAGTGCCGATCCGTTCACCGAGCTGACCAAGTACTTCCACCGCTACCGCGACGCGCTGCACGAAGCCGGTCATGCGCCGGAGGTCGTCGCACATTGCCTGTCCTGGACCACACATACCTACCAATGCGTGCACCTGGCCCCTAGTGCGGAGCAGGCGCAAGAGGAGCTCATGCAGATCCTCAAGGCCTACAAGCAGGCCATCGACCGCGAGTACCACTACAACAAGCGCGCCGAAGTGCTCAGCGGCGTCTCGCTGCACCCACACCCTGACTGCTTCAGCCCGGAATGGATCAAGACCTGGTGCTTGCACGGGACACCGGAGCGGGTCGCCGAAGAACTGCACAAGCACAAGCAGCTTGGCATCGGCAACGTACTGATGGGCTTCACCAATGGGCCGCTCACTGAGCAGCGCATCGGCTTTGCCAACCAGTCGCTGGATCTGTTCTCCCGCGAAGTCATGCCGCAATTTCGTTGAGCCGGAGGCCTGAGTCATGAAACGTACTGTTCAATTGCATGATGCTGATCGGCCACTGATCGTCGGCATCGGCGGCACCACCCGGCCGGGGTCCAGCACCGAGAAGGCTCTGCGTTGTGCCTTGGAGCGCGCGCGGCAGTTGGGCGCACGGACCATTTTGTTCGGTGGCGCCGAGCTCTCTGCCTTGCCAAGCTTCGATCCGCAGGTGACCGAACGCACCCCGGCCGAGGTGGCGTTGATCGAGGCGGTGCGTGCCGCCGATGGTGTGATCTTCGCAACACCCGGGTACCACGGCGGCGTTTCCGGATTGGTGAAGAACGCCATCGACCTGCTGGAAGACCTGCGTCAGGATCGCCGCGTCTACCTGGATGGCCGTGCGGTGGGTTGCATCGTCACAGCGGCCGGATGGCAGGGGTGTAACACCACCTTGGGAGCCCTGCGCTCCATCGTCCATGCACTGCGGGGCTGGCCAACGCCATTGGGCGTAACGCTCAACACTGCCGGCGCTGCGCTGTTCGACGCCGAGGGCCGTTGCACCCATGAGCAGATAGCGGCGTCGTTGGCCACACTGGCAGAGCAGAGCCTTGCGCTGGTGCAGCAGCGTCAGGGGGCAGGGCAGAGGTTCAGCCATGGGTAGCCCAGTATTCGATTGGCGCCAGGTGGCGCACCTCACGGCCGGGCAGGATATGTGGTCGACTCATCCGCTGCCGGCAATCGGGCTCAAGTCCGTGCGTTTTTCCGACGGCCCGATGGGCATCACTGGAGGGCGGGTGGATGAGCGCGATCTTGCGCTGCTGACACCGTGCGGTCTGGCGCTGGCGGCCAGTTGGGATGGGGCGTTGGTGCGCAAGGTCGGCCAGGTGGTGGGCGACGAGGCGCTGCGTCTGGGAATCCAGGGCATCCTTGCGCCCAATCTCAACCTGATGCGTAGCCCGTTGGCGGGCCGGGCCTTCGAGTTGTTCGGCGAAGACCCACTGCTGATCTCGAATCTTGGTGGGGCCTGGGCTGCAGGGGTGCAGTCCCGTGGGGTGGCGTCGGTGATCAAGCACCTGGTGTGCAACGACTCGGAAACCGACCGGCGCAACATGAACGTGACGGTAGACGAACAGACCCTGCGGGAGGTGTATTTCCGCCCGTTCGAGCACACGGCCAGGCAGGGAGCGTGGGGCATGTTGACGGCTTACAACAGCGTCAATGGGGTGCGCTGTGCCGAGCTTGGCCAAGCCATTGGCTGGCTCAAGCAGGGCTTGGGTTGGGACGGACTGGTGATGTCGGACTGGTTTGGCACCCACGACGGCGTCGCTAGCCTGGCGGCAGGGCTGGACCTGGAAATGCCCGGCCCTGCCCGGCATATGGGCGCGGCGCTGGACGTCGCTGCGCCGATCGGCGAACGCCTGGTCGATGCCGTCGAACGCCTGCAGCGCCTTGCTGGTCGAGTCGACAACCCGCTTCCCTATGACGCCAGCGTCGCTGCCGAATTGGAGCGCATCGAGGTGCTGAAAGAGGCGGCGGCGGCTGGAATGGTGCTGTTGCGCAACGACGGCCTGTTGCCGTTGCGGCCGGATAAGGAAAAGCGCATCGCGGTCATCGGCCCCAACGCGATCCAGCCTTGTTTCCAAGGTGGCACGTTCGCCAAGGTAGCGCTCGACCCGGCGACGGAAATGCCGGTCACCTCGATCACGGCACGTTTCCACGAGGTGGTGTATGCCGAAGGCGTGGTCGCCGAGTACCGGATTCCCCCGTTGACCCGCGAGCCGCTGGACCTGAGCGTGACGTTCCGCGATGCCGAAGGGCACCTGGTGCACGAGGAAACGCGCCATGCTTCTTCGCTGGTCTGGTTCAAGGACATGCCCGGTGTGGGCGATCTTCTGTCGCTCGAAGGCATTGCCAACGTTACGGCTAGCACGGTCATGCAAGTGGCCAACAGTGGTGTGTATCGCTTCTTCCTCGGCGGTACGGGCGAGGTCAGCCTCTCCATCAACGGGCAGGCCTATGCCAGCTTCGATGGCGTCACCTTGTCCGGTGACATCATGGGCAAGTTGATGCAGAGCCCACACACCTGGGTCGATGTGATACTGGAGGCGGGCCAGCAGTGTTCGCTTGAATTCTCGATGAACATTGGCCGAAGTCTGGCGCATGGCCTGTGGTTCGGCTGTCGAGCACCTCAGTCACATGACCTGCTCGCGCAAGCCGTGGCGTTGGCGCAGCAGGTGGATAGCGTCGTGCTCATGGTGGGGGAGACCGCCGATGCGGGGCTGGAAAGCGTCGACCGCGACACCACCCAGCTCAGCGCCGCACAGCAAACCCTGGTTCGTGCGGTCTGCGAGGTCAATCCGCGTACGGTCGTTGTGCTCAATGTGGGGCATCCGGTCGATACGGCCTGCCTGAAGCACGCCGCCGCTGTCATCGTCGCCTGGTATCCGGGGCAGGCCTTCGGGCCTGCACTGGCCTCGGTATTGGCAGGCGATCTCGAGCCAGGTGGGCGGTTGCCGGTGACCTTCGCTGAGCGGGAGCAGGATTATCCGGTCTGGTCTCTCACGCCTGATCCGGCGGGTGAGGTGCACTACCACGAGCGTTGGTGGGTGGGGTATCGCCATTTTGCGGCGCACTCGCTAACGCCTGCCTTTCCCTTCGGCCATGGCTTGGGTTATGCATCGATCGAGCCTGAAGTGGCCCAGTTGTCCGGGGAGCACGTCGAGACACTGAGCGTGCGCCTTGGGTTGCTGAACAACTCGTCTCGCCAGGGCAAGGCTGTTCCCCAGCTCTACCTGCTGGCCCCCCCCGAAGAAGGCCAGGACAGGCGATATTCTCTGGAGGCCTTCGCGGCGGTGGACGTTCCCGCGACGGGGAGGGCCGCTGTCGACCTGGTGCTCCAGGCGCGCAGTTTTTCCCGTTGGGATTGCGAGCAGCAGCGGTGGCGACTGCAACCTGGGCTTTACCGCATGACCCTGGGCGCTTCGAGCACTGACGGCTGGCTGCAGCTGGCGCTTGAGGTCGATGAGAAGGGCGGCGTGGAGGCGGGCGCATGGCATTCGCTGTTCGATCAATCCATCCACGCCAGCGATAGGCCGCTCACGAGATAAATGATGTGCAGTGGCGCGAGTGCTGTGGCTCACTGCCAGACAATCAGAATAAGAATCCTCGTTCAGAATAACAATGGCGGTCAGGAACCGCCCTACAAGGAGGTAAGACGTGTACCCATCAGCCTGTATCGAATGGCTCTTTCAGGATGACTGTCCCAATTTCGCCGATCGCATCCGTGCGGCGAAATCCGCCGGGCTCAGCCATGTCGAGTTTCACCTGTGGCGCGACAAACCCATGGACCAGGTAGCGCACGCCTTGCGTGAAACCGGGGTGACCTTGACCAGCTTCTGCGTCGATCCGCGACGAAGCCTGGTCGATCCGGCGCAGCATGCCGAGTTCATCGAAGCGGTGCGCGACAGTCTGGCGGCCAGCCAGAAGGTCGGTTCGCCTCCGCTGATCGTGGCCTCTGGCTTCACCCGTGAGGGCGTGTCGCATGCCGAGCAACGCGCAGCCGCCATCGACGCGCTGAGCAACGCCGCCCACCTGGCCGAACAGGCCGGCGTGGAGTTGCTGATCGAGCCACTCAACACCCGTATCGACCACCCCGGTATGTTCCTGCACGACACCCGCGAAGCCCTGGACATCATCGAGGAGGTCGACAGTCCGAACCTCAAGCTGCTGTTCGATGTGTACCACTCCAGCGTGATGGATGAATCGCTGGAGGATGTGCTGCGCGGCCGCATGCACCTGGTGCGCCACGTGCAGATCGCCGACCTGCCAGGGCGCAATGAGCCTGGCACCGGGCAACTCGACTGGGACGATGTGCTGCGACGGCTCGAGACGCTGGGGTACCGGCAAGCGATCGGCCTCGAGTACAAGCCCACCCTGCCTTCCCTGCAATCGCTGGCCACCGTGCGACAAGCCACCGGCCTGTAACAGCCACTCCAGGAAAAATGCCATGAACAACAAGATCAAACGCGGCGTCAGTCTGTACAGCTTCCAGAACGAAACCTTCCTCGGCAAGATGGACCTGGCCGATTGCATCCACCAGTGCGCGCAGATGGGGGCACTGGGTATCGAGATCATCGGTGAGCAGAGCTTCGCGGGCTGGCCGGAGCAGGGCGTGGCCGACACGGCCATCGAGCATTGGCATCACCTGATGAAGAAGTACGGCACCGTGCCGGTGAGCCACGACTTCATGCTCGATTACAAGCGTTACAAAGGGCGGCCGATGCCCTTCGAAGAGCAGGTTCGCAGTGTGCGCAACGACCTGGAGTTCGGTGCGCGCCTGGGCATGAAATACATCCGCTCGCTGGTCTCGGTCGACCCGGAAGTCTTGGTGGCCGCCGCACCTTATGCCGAAGAACTGGGGCTGAAGATTCTCCTTGAAGTTCATGCTCCGCTGCACTTCGACCATCCCTGGATCATCCGCCACGCCGAAGCCTATGAGCGCGCCGGTACCCAGGCGTTGGGCTTCTTGCCGGACATGGGGATGTTTCTCGATCGCTTCCCGCGGGTCTGGAAGGAGCGGTTCATCCGCAATGGCTGCCCGGTCGCTGCCGCCGACTTCATCGAAAAGAGCTACGAAGACCGCCGCCTCAGCGAGTACGTCATCCTGGACGTCATGGAGAAATGGGGGCCGGGCCCGCAACTGGCGATGGCCGAGACCCTGCGACACAACGCGGCGTTCGAACCCAAGCGAATGCTCGATTTCATGCCGCGCATCCACAATATCCACGCCAAGTTCTACGAGATGACCGAGTCGCTGCAAGAGTGGTCGATCCCGTATGACGAGATCTTCCGCGTGCTGCAAAAAGGTGGCTATGAGGGTTATGTCTGTTCCGAGTACGAGGGCAACCGTTGGGTGGAAGACGCCTTCGAAGTCGACAGCCTGCATCAGGTTCGCCTGCAACACCGCATGTTCTGCAAACTGCTGAACGAAGATCTGCCCGCCGCTTTGGCCGCCTGAGGATAGCCCCGATGTTCGATAAACACATGATTTGCCAGGAAGGCTTCAACAATGTCATCGAAGGCGGCAAGGTCACCGGCTTCCGCTTCCTCGCGCGTTTGCCGTATTACCGCGGCCTGGGCCTGTCGATGATCGAAGACATCGCTATCAGCGTGGACGGCGAGGCGATCGAACGCAGTGCGATTCGCTTTAGCGTAAGGGGCCGCAGCTGGAGCCTGGATGAGCTGGAAACCGTGTACGACGACCGCTGGAATTTTGGCGAGAAAGCCGAGCTGATCGTGCTCAAGCCCGGCGGCCTCGCCGAGGGCAAGCATCGCCTGAAGCTTGCCGAGAAGCTGCGGATTTCCTACCTGCCGTTCGTGCCCACCACGACGTGCGAGGCGGATGTCGCGCTGACGCAATGAACTGAACCTGTCCTGAACGCGGGCGAGTCGGGCCTTCCCGATTCGCCTTGCTGCGTGCCCAGTCCGTTTGATCTCCACAAGAACAATGAAGGAGAAGATCGTGGGAACTCCCCTTTCTGCTGCTCAAACCGCTCCACGCGCCGGGGTGGCGCAAGGCCTGATCATGGTGCTGACCGGATTCCTGCCCATTCTGGCTATTGTCTCGCTGGCACCGGCTGTACCGACGCTGATCGAGCACTTCGCGCCTGTCGCCCATGCGCAGGTGCTTATCCCGTTGATGATCACCGCACCGGGCTTGGTCATCGCCTTCGTGGCGCCTTTTGCCGGCTTGCTTGCCGACCGGCTGGGGCGTCGTCGTCTGCTCATCGGTGCGACATTCCTGTTCGGCGTGTGCGGTACCATGCCGCTGTGGTGCCAGTCGCTGACGCTGATCTTCGCCAGCCGTCTGGGCGTGGGTCTGGCGGAGGCCGTGGTACTGACGCTGGCTAACACCATGCTGGTGAACTATTTCAATGTCCGCCGTCGTCGCTTCTGGCTGGCGCTGCAAGGGTTCGTCGGGCCTTCGCTCGCCGCCGCTGTCATCGCCAGCTCTGGCTACCTGACCGCCATGGTCTGGAATGGCGCGTTCTGGATCTACACCATCGCCTTCCCGCTGTGCTTGGCCATGAAGGTATGGATGTTCGAGCCCGATGCCGATACCCGCCACGATGACGAGCCGCTGATCGACGACAGCGTTTTCCCTTGGCTGCGCATGGCGACCATCTGCCTGACCACCTTCGTCATTGCCGTCGTGTACTACGTCTACACCATCAACGCCGGTACCGCGTTCCATGCACTGGACGGCGCATCGCCGCAGCGCATCGGCATGCTGATGTCGTTGGCGTCGTTGGCGGTGCCGCTGGGGGCATTGCTGTTCGGCTGGGTCTCCAGCCGGACCACGCCGGAGCGCGTGCTCACCGTCACGTTGGCGTTGATCGGTGCGGGCATGATCGCTATCGGGCAGGCACGCAACCCGATGGTCATGGGCGTTGGCGCGGTGGTTCAACAGGTCGGTGCCGGCATGGCCGTCAGCGCGATGATCTTCTGGGTGGCCTCGCTGGTGGGGCCTGCGCATCGCGGTCGGGCGATGGGGGCGTGGTCCAGTGCCTTCTTCGCCGGGATGTTCGTCAGCCCACTGTTCGTCAACCTGCTGCGCGTGCAGGCTGAGGGCAATATCATGGTGCCGTTTTCGGTATTCGGTGGCGTGGCGTTGGTGCTAGCAGCCGCGATCTTCGCCTATTCGCTTTCCGGACGCGGGCATGCGCTACGCAAGCTTCCCGCCTGAAACGCTTTATCGGCAGTAAAACAAAGGGCCTCCTGTTCAGGAGGCCCTTTGTTTTGTCAGCGTCACGACTCTGCAGCCACGCTCGCACTCTCCCTGGAAGGCCACTGGGCACGTAGCCAGACGATTCCGCCAACCATGAACGCCTGGCACAGGGCGCAGACGATCACCATCGACAGGCCGCTGCCGAAGGACGCCAGGGCGGCAACCAGTGCCCCAGCCAGCGATGCACCGGCCATCTGCATGGCACTCATCAGCGCGCTGGCAGTGCCGGCGTGCTGACGGAAAGGCTGCAGCGCCATTTGCGTTGCATTGCCACTGACCAGCCCGCCAGACATCGTCAATGCAAGGATGGCGACCAACCAGGGCCAGATCGAACGGGCGTCGGTGAGTGCGCAGGTCGCCAGCCCTACACAGCCCGCGACGGCCAACCCGGCGCCGGCGAGCAGCAGTTTGTGTGCTTCGACATGTTTGGCGCTGAGGCGCCCGTTGCTGACGGCCCCCACGATCAGTCCCGCCGAGCAGGCGCCGAAGGTGAGCCCGAATTGTTGTGGGGTCAGCCCCAGGGTATCGATGAACAGGCTGGGGGCGGCACCGACGTAGGCGAAGATCGAGGCGAACGAGGCAGACGTAACGAGGGTGCCGGCAAGGAACAGGGGTTCTGCCAGCGCCTTCATGTATCCCGCGGCCAGGGACCTTGGGCTGAGCTGGGGCAGGGGAACCTTGAGGGTTTCCTTGAAACCACGGGCGAGCAGCAGCCCGATCACGATCCCGTAAACCGCCAGGAACACGTACAGCATCTGCCAGCGTGCAAACCCGATCAGCAGCGAGCCCAGGCTCGGTGCAAGCAGAGGCGCGAGCATCCCTAGGGCGGCCATGAACGACAGCTTGCTGCGCGCCTCGCTGCCTTGGAAACAGTCCCGCATGATTGCCAGGATCACCGGCCGGCCAGCGCCGCCGCCGACGCCCTGCAGCAACCGCCAGGAAAGCAACGTACCGAGGCTGTCCGACAGCGCACAGCCCAGGCTGGCCACGCTGAACAGCACCAGCGAGACAAGCAGCACCGGCCTTCTGCCGTAGCGGTCGCACAGCGGGCCCGCGATCAGTGGAACGGCGGCGAAGCCAGCAAGGAACACGCTGAGTGACCAGACCATCGCCTCCGGCGCGATCCCTAGCGCTGAAGCGGTGCTGCCGTTGGCCGGCAGCGCCATGTCGATTCCTAGCGCACCCAAGGCGCTCACGGCGGCCATGAGGATCAGAAACGCGCGTGCATGCGGGTCTATCGCCTTCAAGGGGCTAACCTCCTGATTGGATAAAACAAGAATTCTAATTCTAATTTAAGGCAGTGCCAATCCCGATTCGGCGGTTGAGCCGAGGCGGGAGGCGGTCAATGGGTGAGGAAGAGCACGCTCATGGTGCCCAGGTCTTGCTTCAAGTGGTTCCAGTCGCCTTCGCCCGCGGCGTCGGCCGCCGAGCCCAGCCCAAGGAAACGGGCAAGCGAGGAGTAGATGATGCGGAAGCAGGAATGGATGGCGCGGTCAGGGTCTGGATGACGGATTTCATCCTGGTGCGCGTTGATCTGTGCCATGAACGCGGCTGCCATCCTGGCGTGATATTCCTTGCCTGAACGGGCGATATCGGCGTGGCTGGCGCGGTTCATGAATGGCTTGAGGATCGCGGCATGCCGGGCCAGGTGTTCGGCCAGGGTGTCCACCAACAGTGGTAACCGTTCCGAGAGGTCAAGCTGGCGGGCGCCAAGCTCGCGCATCGAGGACTGCCACTCGAGGTCCATCTTCTCGAGCGCATCTTCGAAGACTACTTGCAGCAAGTCGTCCTTGCCCTTGAAACGGCCGTAGATCGAGCCGATCGATACGCCAGCTGCCTTGCTGACCTCAATCAGCGTGAGGTCTGCGGTGAGGCTTTCGCACAGTAGTTGTCGCGCTGCGGTGAGCACTTTTTCCAGGGACTGGCGGCTTCGGTCTTGCTGGGGCGGGCGTACGTTTGGGGTAGTCATGGTGGCAAGCTTGGAGTTTTTTCCGATGGCCCGCAAGGAAAAACTTGACGGACATGAAAAGGCAATTAAGTATGACTCATAGAACCAGAATTATGATTCTATTTGCAAGCGATTTTGCTTGCCACCCACAACAAGAAAGGCCCGCTCGCCGAGGCGGGTGCAGGAGGTCGACATGGAAATGCCAGCAAGAATGCCAACGCCGCAACCAGGAGGGCCGTCCGATCCTAATGCGCTTGGGTGTCTCCATCTTCAGTCTTCACGTCGTTGAGGGGCCGCGCTCATGCGATTGAAGGGGCTGGATCTGAATCTGCTGATGGTGCTGGATATCCTTCTGCAGGAGTGCAACGTCTCAAGGGCCGCGCAACGCCTGGGCCTGGGGCAGTCCACCGTCAGCTCGTCGCTGGCCAGGTTGCGCGAGCATTTCGCAGACGAACTGCTGGTCAAGGGCAATCACAGCATGCTGCCCACCGCGCTTAGTCAGGAGCTCAAGCCTTTGGTGAGGCAGTGGTTGCAGGATGTGGGCGGCCTGCTCGAACAATCAACGGCCTTCGTGCCCGCGCAGTGCGATGCTACGTTGCGCATTGCCTGCACCGACGATCTGGCCCAGCAACTGCTGCCACGGATCATCAGGGCTTTGGGCCGGCAAGCGCCTGCCATGCGCGTTCAACTGCTGGCCGCACCCCGGGGCAGCGCTGAAAACCTCGATGCCTGGATGGCGCGTCAGCAGATCGATTTCATGATCGCCAGCGACGCCTGCAGCCATAGTGAGGCACTTTTCGATGAGCAGTGGCAGTGTCTCGCCCGGACCGATCACCCCGCCTTGCAAGACGGCCTGAGCCTGGAAACGTTCAACCGCCTGCCGCACCTGCGGGTGGCGGGGCAGCACTTCGCGGGCGATGAAACCCGCGACATCTGTGCGTGGGTGCCGGGTTACCTGGCCCTTGATACCTACCTGGACGCAGGGCAGGCGATTGCCTGCGTGCCCGCGTCCCTGAGTCGTGCGTACAGGACGCAGAGACCGCTCCAGGTGTGGCCGCTGCCTTTCGACACCGCAAGGCTGGTGCAGCGGCTGTCCTGGCGGGCTGGCGTCATACAAGAGCCACTGCACGATTGGGTACGTCAGTTGATCCGAGGCTGTGTGAACCTGCCGGACAAAGGAGCGCTGCCATGCGTTATCGGGCTCTAGACCTGAACCTGCTGGTCGTGCTGGACGCATTGCTTGAACACTGCAGTGTCAGTCGGGCAGCCGAGCAGCTGTACGTCAGCCAGCCCGCGATCAGCGCAGGCCTGGCCCGGTTGCGCCTGCATTTCGATGACCCCCTGCTGGAGCCGGACGGCCGACGGATGCGCCCGACCCCGCTGGCACTGGAAATGCGCGAGAAAGTGCGTCATGCCGTGCATCGAGCGGCCGAGATCGCGCGTCGCGACAAGGTATTCGATGCTGCGCATACCCGGCAATCGTTCAAGGTGATGTGCTCGGACCTCGACGCGGGTTTTCTCATTCCGCTGCTGTATCAACGCCTGGTGAAGCTTGCGCCTGGGGCTCGTCTGGAAGTGCTGTCGATTTCCCAGCTGGGCGAGAGCGCAGTCCAGGATGCTTTCCAGCGTCATGGCGCAGATGTGCTGATCCGCCCATTCGATGAGCACGACGAGGCCTACGCCAGCCAGATGCTGCTCGACGTGCCGCTGGCGACGCTGGTCTGCCAGCGCCCGGTCGAGCCGAGCTTTGTCGTCGATCCAGACGATGGCTGCGAGGTGATCGCTTCGGACCTTGGGCTGAAGTCGACCGAGGGTTGGCGCACCGACCACCTGCTGGCGTTGCCGACACTGCTCGGGGCGAGCAATCTGCGCGTGAGGCTGCCGGATTTCATCGCGCGCAGGTTCTGCCAACGCTACCCGAACCTGCGGATGCTCAACGCCTCACAACAGGCACCGCGTTGCCGGCAAGTGATGCAATGGCCCAGACACCGTGATCAGGAACCCGCGCACACGTGGCTGCGCGAGCAGTTGCTCACATGCGCAGCCCAGCTTGTGCAAGCGCCAGTGGGGGAAGGGCGCTCAGTGTCCCAGCTTCACCCATTGGCCACCCAGGGCGTGGCTGCGCAACATGGCCTCGATAGCGGCGAGACCGCGTAGTCCTGTGTCGAAATCAGGTAGCAGGGTAGCTGCGTAGGCGGCGGGACGCAGGGTTTGTCGTGCCAGCCAGAGCTCTGCGTAATCGCAATAAAGCTGGGCGAATGCCTCCAGGTATCCCTCCGGATGGCCCGCGGGTAGGCGCAACAGCGCATCCCGTTGTCGCGCATGTTCGCCCGCTGCGCGTTTGATGATGCGCGTCGCCTGGCCGGTTTCGGTGAACAGCAGCGCCTCGGGTTGTTGTTGATCGAAGGCCAATGCGCCCTTGCTGCCGAACAGCCGGAGGCGTAGCCCATTCTCCTGTCCGGGCGCCACCTGGCAGGCCCAGAGGCCGCCCCGAGCGCCGTTGGTGAACCTCAACAGCGCTTGCACCTGGTCGTCCAGGCGACGTCCAGACACCAGCGATGCGAGGTCTGCGCAGACTTCGTTCAATACCAGGCCACTGACGAACTCCACCAGGTGCAAGGCGTGGCTGCCGATATCGCCCAGTGCCCCGGCCGGCCCAGCTTGGTCAGGGTCATCGCGCCAGGTTGCCTGCGGGCTCTGCGACAGATCCGTGAGCCATTCCTGGGCGTACTCGACCTGGACCACGCGTACCTCGCCGATGGCTCCGGCGGCTACCAATCGGCGCGCCTCACGCACCATGGGGTAGGCGCTGTAGGGATAGGTCACGGCAAAGATGCGATCGCTCGCACGTACGGTCGCGGCCAGTGCATGAGCTTGGGCGTACGTGCGGGCGAGGGGCTTCTCGCAGATCACATCGATACCATGGTCGATGAATGCCGACGCAATCGGTATGTGCAGGTGATTGGGCGTGGCGATCACCACGGCATCGATGCCATCGTCACGCATCGCTTCGGCGCGCGCCATTACCTGCCAGTCGTGGTAGCTGCGCCCTGGATGAATGAACAATGCCCTGGCGCTGGAATCGGCTCGTGCGGGATCTCTGCTCAATGCGCCCGCGACCCACTCGAAGCGGTCGTCGAGGCGGGCTGCCATGCGGTGGACGGCACCGATGAACGCGCCGTCACCGCCGCCGACCATGCCAAGTCGCAGACGCCGTGTCTGTGCACTCATCGCTCGCCTCCTATGCCCAGCAGATGCGATTGCGCCGTTGCGTCGAGGGTGCTGCTTGCGAAGTCGTCGAAGGCGTAGCGCGCCACGGGAATAATGTGCTCTGCGATGAACCGCGCGCCTTCGCGGGCACCGTCCTCGGGATGCTTGAGGCAGCACTCCCATTCGAGGGTGGCCCAGCCTGGATAGTCGTAGGTTGCCAGGCGCGAGAAGATCGCCTTGAAGTCGATCTGTCCGTCGCCCAACGAGCGGAATCGGCCAGCGCGTGATATCCAGTCACCATAGCCGCCGTAGAGACCCTGGCGGCCATCGGGTCGGAACTCGGCATCCTTGACATGAAATGCCCCGATCCGTGCATGGTAGTGATCGATGAAGGCCAGGTAGTCGACCTGCTGCAGATGCAGGTGGCTGGGGTCGTACAGCAGTTTTGCCCGGGGATGCTGGTCGACCTCGGCCAGAAAGCGCTCGAAACTGACTCCGTCGTGCAGGTCTTCGCCGGGGTGCAGCTCGAAGCAGACATCCACGCCGTGCCGGTCGTAGGTGTCCAGCAGAGGACGCCAGCGATCGCCCAGTTCCTTGAAAGCTCGCTCGACCAGCCCTTGCGGACGTTGCGGCCAAGGATAGAGGTAGGGCCATGCCAGCGAACCGGAGAAGGTCGCGTGGGCCGTCAAGCCGAGGCGCGCAGAGGCCCGCGCAGCCAGCGCCACTTGTTCGCTGGCCCATTGCCGGCGTGCGCCGGGGTTGCCGCGCACTTCACGGGGAGCGAACGCGTCGAAGAGCGTGTCGTAGGCAGGGTGCACGGCGATCAACTGACCTTGTAGGTGAGTGGAAAGCTCGCTGACAACGACCCCGTGTCGGTCCAACCGACCGCGGATCTCATCGGCATAGCCCTGGCTTTGCGCAAGCTGCTGCAGGTCGAACAGGCGTGGATCGCAGGGGAGTTGCAAGGCCTTGTAGCCAAGGCTCGCTGCCCACTCGGCCAGGTTGTCCAGGGTGTCGAAGGGGGCGGTATTGCCCACGAACTGCGCAACGAACAGCGAGGGGCCTTTAAGCGTGACCATGGGTGTGCTCCTGCAGGATGCGCTCGCAGGCGCGTACGGCGAGGGCGACGCTGGTCAGCGTCGGATTGCAGGCCGTCGGAGTGGGAATGACGCCGTTGCCTGCGACGAACAGGTTCCTGAAGCCCCATACCTGGCCGCGGTCGTCACAGACACTGGTGCCATCGTCCGCTTCGCCCATGCGCGTCGTGCCCTGGTAGTGGAGCGAGCTGCCTGGCGGCAACATCAAAGGTGCTTCACCCAGTGGCTGGCCGAGGGCTTTGCCTGCGCGCTGCAACAGGTCGCGCGCCTTGTCGACCTGTGCCAGGTCGCGTTCGGTCAAGCTGTAGTCGAGGGTCATGGCGGGCATGCCGAGGAAGTCCTTCTCGGTCTCGCTGAAGCGCACACGGTCTTCGGCGCGGATGTCCTGCTTGCAGCAGAACCAGCCCAGGGCGACGATGTGCTCGACGTTCGCCTGGGCTTCATCCGTCAGTGCAACCGGGCACGCTTCCATCTGCATGACCTGGCCATGAAACGGGTGATGCTGCCGGTCGAAGGGTACCCAGTACACGCCAACCGTCGCATCCTCTCCAGGGCGGGTGATACCGCATTCCTCGGCATCGAGTCGAACGGCATGCACGACCTGGGGCTGATCGTTGAGGTAGCGGCCGAGGGCCTGGGGGCGTATGCCCGAGGCCCAGAGCAGTTGCGGGGTGCGCAGTGCATCGGCGGCGACGATGACGGTCTTGGCGTCGACGCGGTAACGTGTGCCGCTGCTGCGGTCCAGCAGTTGGGCACCGATCACGCGGTCGTGCCTGACCAGCAACTGCAGGCAGGCGGTGTCATGGCGTAGTTCGAATCGCTCCGGCCTGCCTGCTTCGTCCGCCAGGGCACCGAGAATCGTATCGCTGCCACTCCATCGGCGTTGGTCGTGCTCGGCACTGCAGGCAAGCGGCATGCGCTGCACGGCGCGATCGCGCGAAGTGACCTCAGCGAAGGCATTGCTCAGGCGTTCACGCAGGCGTTGGCTGACAGGGGTATCTGGGTACGCGGCCGCCGTAACTTGCAGCAGCTCCCTGGCTGTCGCCAAGGCGGCTTGCATCTCGTCGGTGGGGATGAAGCCGATGGCTTCACCGTCGGCCGGCGGTGGGCACGCGCACGTCCAGTGCGCGCCCATGCCGCCAACATTGGTCGAGCAAGCGGCGGCAGGCAGTTCACCCCATCGTTCTCCGTTCGGCAGGTGAGTGCCGGGGCGCACGAGATGCTCGAGTCGATAGCGGCCCGACACGGCAGCGCCGGCGCGTTCAGGCATGCTGGGCACTGCGTAGCGGAAGGCGGTCGGCCCTTGCGCGGCGACCTGTGCTGCCACGCGGGCCTCTTCAGGCAGGTTGCGAACGTGCAGGCCGGCGCGCTCGGTCAATCGTGGGCCGGCATCCACCATCAGCACGTGCAAGTGGCCCTGGTCGACGAGCAGGCGAGCGCATGTCGCACCGACCGGCCCGCTGCCAACGATCAGCACATCTACATCGATCATCGCGTCACGCATTATTGGAATTCTCCGCGAGTGGCTAACAGCCTGGAAGTATGCGTTTCAAACGTTGCGGCGGGGCATGATAAATATCGATGTGGCAGTATCCGTCCAGCTGATGGGTAATGCCGAGGCATAATCAATGAAGATAGGAGGTGCTCGCCATAAACGATTTCTAAGTTAACGGCTGCTGTGGGTTACTTGTGGTGCAAGTCCACGCCTTGCGATGGTTTCCGTACAACTACAAGAACTTCGGGAGTCCTGACGTGCTTAAAAGTCACAAGGGCAGTTGCCTGCCGTCCATTTTAATGCTGCTGGTTTCATCGGTACTCACCCATTCGGCGTTTGCCGGGTCGACTGAAGAAACAAACGACACGGTCGGCCAAGCGTCCAAGGCACCGGCACCTTACAGTTGTGAATACTTTGACCAGTTTCTCTCGCGGGCGACCGCTGTCATCCGCCCTCAATCTAACTGTGAGTCGCTGCTTGGCGATGCCGGCGGCATTCGCTCCGAACTGGCCGACCGGGGTATCGGCGCACAGCTGACCTGGAACCCGATGGGGCTTTACGACCTGAAAGGTCAGAACCGCGACCCGCAAGAATACGGCGGGCAGAATTTCACCTACAGCCAGAGTGTCGCCCTGACCTTGACCTATGACCTTGAGCGCATCGGCTTCAGCAAGGATGCACAGCTGACATTCACGCCGCAGGTGCAGACATCCAACTACCAACAGGGCTACCCAAGGTTGCACAACGTCGCGATTCTCGCGGTCAACCAGCCGTTCAACGACGGCAAGCTGGAGCTGCAATACGGCTTCTACCCCCTGATTCGCCAGTTCTACGGCATGATTCTGGGCGGTAACTCGGCATCGGCGGCCCTTGGTCCGACCAGCGTGATACCGGTTCAGGTGGGCCTGAGCCTGAACGCACCGACGCCGTCATTCGATGTCACCTTCCGCGACGACAGCAAACGCTGGTACAACCATTCCTCCATCAGCCGAAGCATGACACCTGAAGGGTTCCTGGCCGATGTGCAAAAGAACCCCTATGGCTTGAAGTGGCACGTGGATGGCGCCAATCCCCTGTTCGTCAATGAGTTCGGCTACAAAGTCCAGCCCGGTCAGGGCAGCCATTCGCATTGGTTCCGAGCCGGGCTGATCTATAACACATCGCACTACACCTATTTGAAGACGCAGCAGCCGACCGACAGTAACTACGGTGCGTATGTTGCCAATACGATCCAGTTGACCACCCCCAGCCCGGGTACTGCGCAAGGGTTGTACCTGGATACCAAGGCAAGCTGGGCGCCAAAGGACCGCAACGCTTACAACGGCGATGTCCAGTTCACGTTATTTGACATCGGCCTGTTTCCGGGGCGGCCTCGTGATATGACATCCATTGGCTTTACCCGCTCATTTATCAGTAAGGACTTTCGCGACGTAATGGGCGAACGAGGTTTGGCGCCCGCCGATACTATTACCGCCGTCTCACTTTCCCACGCCTTCCGGGTCACCAAGGGTATCTATTGGATCAACGGGTTTACGTATCAGGATAATCCAACGTTAGTGCCCAAGCGCGGGGATGCCTTCTTGTGGCAGACCAGCATGTATTGGAACTTCTAGGTGGGGACTTTATAGGGTAGAGCACGTGCTTAGTTGGTGAATGTGAAAAGTGCCTGCATGTTTCAAGGGCGTGTGTGGCCGTGTAATCTGTACGGGGCATCAACCCGGCCCGCTAACAACAAGGTACAGACGGTTGAAACTTCACCAACTCAAGGCGCTGGTCGCCATCCATAACGCAGGCAGCATCCTTGAAGCCTCCAAGCTCATGCACATCACGCAGCCCGCATTGAGCCGTTCGATCAAGGAGCTGGAACGGGAGGTTGGCTTTACCCTGTTGCAGCGCTCGCACAAAGGCATGGCGCTCACCGAGGAAGGCAAGCGCGTCATTCGCCATGCCAACCTCGTGGTGGAGAGTATCCGGCGCCTGCAGATCGAAGCTGCGAGCATTCAGGATGCCGCGCTGGGCGCGGTATCCATCGGGGTCACTTCGCTGACTGCGATGCTCGACGGTGTCGATGAGAGCATCCTGGCCTTTCGGCGTAAGTACCCGAGGGTGAAGATCACCATCACCGACTTGCGGCCGTCCCAGATCCTGCAGCGGTTGCGCGATGGCAGCCTCGATTTCGCCATTACCTCCCAGCAGCCGCTGAGCCGTATGAGTCTGGATTGGGAGGCACTGGGCAGTATCAAGGGCAGGGTGATCTGCCATGCGTCGAATCAGCAGAAGTTCGCCAAGTCGCTGCGCACCTTGCAGTATGCCAACTGGATCAGCCTGGATGAACTGTCGGACCAGGCGTCGCAGTTTCATCAGTTGTTCGAAAGCAATGGCCTTCGGGTGCCGCAGAACACCGTCGAATGCACCTCCGTGATGATGGCGCTCAAGCTGCTTAAGAACACCGAATCGTTGATGACGATCAGTGAGCTGGCCGTGGACCAGGGGTTCACCTTTGGCGTCGAGTGCGACTACGTGGCCATGCCGGTGCAGGAGCTGATTCCGGACTACCCCATCAATTTGGTCTGCATCGACCGCCATAGCCTTACGGCACCTGCCCAGGAGCTGTTCCACAGCTTGCGCGGGCAGGTGCTCAGGCAAACTCGCCCGGTACTCTCAGAAGTGGTAGTACATTCCTAGCGCGACATTGCTTGGATCATCGCCAACCTGGTCCACCGGTGTGCCGGCGTAGGTGACCGACGAAGCTCGCTGGTTGACGATCCTGCCGAGTCGCCCATAGATGGCCCAACGCGGGGTGATGAAATGGTCATAGCCGATCATCACCCCGGTTGCGTCCTTGTCGCCGGCGCTGACTTGGCGTTGCATCACGGCTAGGCGCAGGACGTCCCGATTGCCGACCGGTGCCAGCACGCCGAAGGTGTACAGCGTGGTGCTGGGCGTACCGGACTGGTCCACCTCCTGGCGTTGCCAGGTCATGCTGGTGGACAACGGGCCGAAGTCATAGAACGCTGACAGGCTCTTGTAGTGGTTGGCCGTCTGCCGGGAGACGCCACCGTCGTCATACGGATCGCTGTAGTACAGGTTGTAGGAGGCCAGCAGCATGACCTGGCTGTTGCGGTACTGCAACTTGGCACCGCCGCCACGGACGGTGCGCCCCGCGCTGGCGGCATCATCGAAGCCGAAGCTCAGTGCGGTGCCGATGCTGAAACCGTCCAGGTTCGGGCTGGTATAGGCCAGGGTGTGCTTGGGGCGCAGGTCCAGGTAATAGGCGCCCTTGCCAGCGGCAGGCAGGGCCAGGTAGGTGTAAGGCGAGCCGTAGGTGGCCAGGAACGGGTCGGCGTAGGTGGGCGTGCTCATGCTGTAGGTCTTGCCGAACTCGAGCTTGCCCAGGGTTCGCGAGCGCAGGGCGATCGTTGCCAGGCGCAGACTTCCAATGCTGTCCCAGGTTGCGTCCAGGGCTTTGCCGTTGATGTTGAAGCCCTCTTCGACGTCGAGCTCCAGCACCGTATCGGGGCTGAGCCCCTTGCGGGCATACAGCCCGAGCTTGTTGGTCCATGCGCCGCCCCCGGCCAGCCGGTAGCCCGAATGGTGCTGCGAATCGTGATAGCTGGCGAATGCATCCACGGTGCCATAGACCTTGAGTTGGTCATCGAAACCGTAATCCACGCCGTAGTAACCAAAACCTGGCGCAAGGCGATCGAGCGCCGGAAAGCCTTCGGCTTGCGCCTGAACGGCCAGGCAAGCCCCTTGGATCATCAACAGCAACGACGTCATGCGAGTGTTCATTCACGACTCCAAGCCAGCACAGTGATGTGTGCCCGTAGCGTCGGTGAACGGAACGTTTCAGCGTGATTGCTTATTCGGCCATGTCATGCCGTTTGGTTAATAGCAGCTTCACGCGGCGTTGTGTTTCGCGGGAGCGCCGTTTCTACAGAGGCTGCCAAGCCGCCGAGAAGCGGCCCTTCAGGCGCGGTTCGGTGGGCATTATTGGGGCGGTGTGGCGAGGCAGGGCAAACTGTGCGCTAGCTCAGGGCAAATTGGCCAACCACCGATGAGGCCAATTAACCAGAGGTTAGCTTCATGCCGAAACTGCAAGTGTGTTGAGTGCCCGATTGGCAGATATTCGTTGCACGCCGCGATTTGCCATCGGAGACAACAATGACCAGAACGCCCCCCGCGCCGTCAGTCGTGCAGACAGGCCCGCATTCAGCCGCGAAAGCATCCTCCTCCCGCAAAACCTTGATCGCGTGCTCGTTGGGCAACGCGCTGGAGATGTACGACTTTACGATCTACAGCTTTTTCGCTGTGCTGATCGGCAAGCACTTTTTCCCCTCCGACTCGGCGATGGCTTCATTGCTCATGTCGCTGGCCACCTTTGGCGTCGGTTTCCTGATGCGACCGGTCGGGGCGATGGTCATCGGTCGCTACGCCGATCGGCATGGACGCAAGGCAGCATTGAGCCTGACCATCGGGCTGATGACCCTGGGCACCGGGCTGATCGCCTTCGCGCCGACGTATTCGCAGATAGGTATTTTCGCGACCTTGCTGCTGGTGGCGGGCCGGCTCATCCAGGGCATGTCGGCGGGCGGGGAAGTCGGCACCGCGTCGGTGTTCCTGATGGAATCCAGTGCAGTGAGCAACCGTTGCCGCAATGTCAGCTGGCAGGCCGCCAGCCAGGGATACGCCGCATTGGTGGGAGCAGGCTTTGGCGTTGCCCTCAACCAGTTGCTCGACCCCGCTGCCCTTGAAAGCTGGGGGTGGCGAATACCGTTCATCTTCGGGCTGCTGATCGGTCCGGTCGGCTGGTACATTCGCACGCGTTTGCCCGAAATCCACGACACAGGGCCTGCGCAGAAGGCCGAGCGGGGGCTCGACGCCGAGCTGCTCAAGCGTATCGGCCTAGGCATCGGCCTGATGGCCAGTTCGACCATAGGCATGTACCTGTTCGTGTTCTACATGCCCACCTACCTGACCACGGCGTTGCATTACCCGCCGGGCAGCGCCATGGCCATTGCCTGTATCAGCAGCGGTTGCATGGCAATCATCTGCCCGTTGGCTGGCCGATTCGCGGACAAGTATCAACTCAGGAAGCGCCTGCTGGCGTGGACGGTTGCGACGCCGGTGGTGCTGATACTGCCGGTGTTCCACCTGCTTGGCGAAGTGCGACACACAGGCCTGGCCATGATGTGCGTAGCCATCCTGATCCTGCCGACCTGCATCGGTGCCGGTGCGTTCTTCGCATTGATCATGGAAGGTTTTCCCAAAGCTCGGCGCTCCTTCGGCACCTCAGTCAGCTATAGCCTGGGGGTGACGATCTTCGGTGGTTTTTCGCCGCTGGTGGCTACCTGGTTGATTGGCGTGATGGGCACCGCGCTGGCGCCAGCCTATTTCCTATTGGCTGGGGGCGTCGTCAGCCTGGCCTGCCTCAAACATTTCCCTGAAAACAAAGGATGCGCGTGACATGGGTACTTTCCAGAGCAAGCAACCTCGGCCCTCGTCTGCAGAGCTGGATGAGTTCGTCATGCTTCGTCGGCAGATCCATGCTGCGCCGGAACTGGGCGGCGACACCCCCAATACCGCCGCATTGGTGGCCGACAGGCTGCAGGCCTGGGGCTATGAGGTGCATCGCAATGTCGGTGGGCATGGTGTGGTCGGCGTATTGAAAGCAGGGGACAGCCCACGCAGCATTGGCTTGCGGGCCGACATGGACGCATTGCCCATGAGCGAAAAGAATCGCTTCGAGCATGCCAGCAAGATTCCCGGGCGCATGCATGCCTGTGGCCATGACGGGCATACCGCGATCCTGCTGGCCGCCGCTGCGCAACTGGCCGAGACGCGTGACTTCGATGGCACGGTGAATGTGATCTTCCAGCCTGACGAGGAAGGTCTGGGCGGGGCCAAGGCGATGATCGACGACGGCCTGTTCGAGCGCTTCCCATGCGACTCGGTGTACGCATTACACAATATGCCTGGCCTGCCAGTGGGTACCTGCGTGGTGCAGGCCGGGCCTACCATGGCGTCCTCTGAGCGGGTGAGCATTCGCATTACCGGCAAAGGCGGGCACGGTGCGATGCCGGAGCTGTCGGTGGACCCGGTGATGGCGTTGAACAGCCTGATCAGCGGCATCCAGACCATCAAGTCGCGCAACCTGAGCGTGGATGAATATGCGGTCATCAGCATCGGCATGATCCAAGCCGGCACCGTCTACAACATCATCCCTGACGAGGCCTGCATGCTGTTGAGCGTGCGCACCGACACGGCCCAGACCCAGCACAAGATCAACCGCCGCATCGACGCTCTGGTCAAGGGGCATGCCGAGAGTTTCGGCGTGGCGATCGATGTGCAATTCACCCAACTGGCGCCCGCACTGTGCAACAGCGACCACGAAAGCACGTTGCTCCGTGAAAGCCTGAGGCCTTTGTTCGCCGACGGCTCAGTGCTGGACAAAATGCCCAGCAAGGTCATGGGCACCGAAGACTTCGCCTACATGCTGGAGGCGCGGCCAGGCTGTTACTTCATGTTGGGCAATGGTACGGGCGAGTTCCATGGATGCTCGGTGCACAATCCTCATTACGACTTCAACGATGCGCTGGTGAAGATTGGCGCCGATTGTTGGGTAAAGTGGGTCCAGGACTACTTGCGCTGATGGTGGATGGGCGCGGTTTAACTGCCAACGCTGTCACGCGCGGTTTCCACGGACACTGCTGGTACGCCTGAGGCGCGGGTGGTCTTTTGGCTTTAGCAGACGATACTTCTCTGTACAGGCGGGCGCATAGCCGGTGGCGCACCGCGGGAGGTGTCAGGTGAACAAGCTATCAATCGTGGGTGCTGGGATGGTGGGTGAGGCGGCGGCTCAGGCCATCGCCCTGGAAGAGTTGTGCAGCGAGTTGGTGTTGATCGATGTGCAGGGTGATCTGGCACGGGGCAAGGCACTGGATGTGTGGCAGGCGGCGGTCGAGTCAGGGTCTGATACCCGGGTTTACGGCGGGGCCGATGCCCAATGCCTGCAGGGCTCCGACCTGGTGGTGATAACGGCCGGTGTGCCGCGCAAGCCCGGCCAGTCGCGTCAGGATGTGTTGAGCGTCAACCTGCCGATTCTCGATGGCATCATGCGGGATATCCAGCAGCATGCGCCAGCCGCCACGGTACTGGTGGTGTCCAATCCGGTCGACGTACTGACCTATCGGGCCTGGTCCCTCAGCGGGCTGGGGCGCAACAAGGTATTTGGGCAGGCAGGGGTGCTCGATACCGCACGCATGAAGTGTTTCATCGCCGAGGAAACCGGCTTTTCAGCGCGGGATATCACCGCGCTGGTGCTGGGCGGGCATGGCGATAGCATGGTGCCGTTGATGCGCTATTGCGCGGTCGGTTCGGTGCCGTTGTCCCACTTCCTGTCGGACGAGCAGATAGCGCGGATCGTGCAGCGCACACGGCAGGGCGGTGGCGAGATCCTCGGCTTGAAAAAATCGGGCAGCGCCTGCGATGCGCCGGGCGTGGCCATTGCGCGGATGGTGGACGCCATCGCTTACGGACGGCGCAGTATCGTGCCGACGGTCGCGATGCTTGAGGGCGAGTACGGGCGCACGGGTATCGCCATGGGCGTCCCATGCGTACTGGCAGCGGACGGGGTTTCGCAGGTGATCGAGTTGCCTCTGGATACCCGGGAACAGGCGATGTTCGACCACTCCGCCGACCAGGTAGCGCGTGATATCGCTGAGATGAACGCACTGGTGAGCGGGACGGCATGAGGGTGCAATGGCCCTGGGATTAAACCTTCGCGTCAGCGCGCAGTCAGTTGCAGTAACAAGCCTCGTTTGGTGATGGCTGGAGGGGTAGCTGATGAAACTCGTCTGCTTGCTGCGTGGTTGCCAGTGGCGCACGGTGATGACCCGTGAAGTCGCGGGTCTCGAATGCCAGTGTTGCGAGCGCTGCGGCGCCCTGCGCTACAGCAGCGCCGGCGATCCGTTCAACCCATAGGAGGTCAGCATGGCGCGGGCCATCTGGAAAGGCGCGATCAGTTTCGGCTTGGTGCACATCCCGGTTTCGCTCAATACGGCGGTGCGTACCGAGCGGGTCGATTTCGACTGGCTCGACAAGCGCAGCATGGAGCCGGTGGGCTACAAGCGGGTGAACAAGGTCACTGGCAAGGACATCGACAAGGAAAACATCGTCAAGGGCGTGGAGTACGAGAAAGGTCGCTATGTGGTGATCAGCGAGGAAGAGATTCGCGCCGCGCGGCCTGAGGCGACCCAAACCATCGACATCTTCTCCTTCGTCGACGCCGGCGACATCCCGCTGCAGCACTTTGACACCCCTTACTATCTGAGCCCCGACCGCCGTGGTGGCAAGGTCTACGCACTGTTGCGCGAAACCCTGGAAAGCACCGGCAAGGTGGCGTTGGCGACGGTGGTGCTGCACACCCGTCAGCACCTTGCGTTGCTGCGGCCGCTGGACGATGCCCTGGTGATGATCACCCTGCGCTGGCCCGAGGAGGTGCGCAGCATTGAAACCCTGGAGTTGGACAAGAGCGTGACCGAAGCCAAGGTCGACAAGCGCGAACTGGACATGGCCAAGCGGCTGGTCGAGGACATGAGCGGGCCGTGGTCCCCGGATGAGTACCACGATGCGTTTCGCCAGACCATTCTTGACCTGGTGGAGGAAAAGGCCAGCAAAGGCAAGATCGAGACGGTGGAGAATGGCGAAGGTACCCGTACGGAGAAAGGCGCCGACATCATCGACCTCACCGAACTGCTCAAGCGCAGCCTGGGCGGCGGCAAGACCGTCAAGGGCAAGAAATCGACGACCAAACGCTCGCGCAAGGCGTCATGAGGGCGACGGGTCGCCCCCATGCTGTGCAATCAGGCTGTAGCGTGACTCAGGCCGCGCCGCGGGCGGCTTGCCGGCTGCCTTGCGCTGGCAGTGGCTCGTGCAGCGAGATCCGCGATGTCTCCGGTAGCGCCAGGCCGCCCAGCAATGCCACCAGGGCAATCACCACCAGGTAGAATGCTGGCGCAAGGCTGCTGCCGGTCTGGCCGATCAGCCAGGTCGCCACCAAGGGCGCCGTGCCGCCGAACAGCGTGTAGGCCACGTTGTAGGTGATCGCCGATGCGGTGTATCGGGTGCGGGTCGGGAAGGTTTCCGACAGCAGCGCCGCGGTCACCACCCCGCTTAGCAGCGCCCCGACCGCCAGCAGGATCACCCCCAGCAGTGCCCCGGACATCGACCCGGAACTGGCCAGCCAGTAAGCAGGGAACACGCAGGCCATTACCCACAGGCAGGTGAAGCCAATGGTCTTGCGCCGTCCGACCCGGTCCGAGAATGCGCCAGCCAGCGGGCAGCCAATGGCGGCGAACAGCAGCGCCACGGTAGTCACCAGCAGCGACTGGGCGCGGGTCAGGTGGCCAACCAGTTGCAGGTAGGTGGCGAAGTAAGTGGTGAACATGTAGAACGACAGCGCCGTCAGCGAGATGAAAGCTCCCAGGTTGCGGATCGCCCGGCCATGGGTGCGCAGGGTCTCCTTGAGCGGCGAGTGCTCGTGTGCCTTGCCCTCGGCCATGGCTTCGCGGAAGGCCGGGGTTTCTTCCATGCGCCAGCGCAGGTAGAGGCCGACCAGCCCCAGCGGCGCGGCGACCAGGAACGGAATGCGCCATCCCCAGGTGTTCATCGCTTCGCTGGTGAGGCTGGCTTCCAGCCCGTACGCGATCACTGCGGCGCAGGCGAAGGCCGAGAAGGTCGAAACCGGAACGAAACTGCCGTAGAAGGCCCGGCGGTTTCTGGGCGCGTGCTCCATCAGGTAGGCACACGCACCGGCATACTCGCCGCCGGCAGAGAAGCCCTGCAGGCAGCGTGCCAGGGTCAGCAGTGCGGGGGCGGCCAGGCCAATGCTGGCATAGGTCGGCAACAGGCCGATCAGGGTGGTGGAGCCGGCCATGAGCAAGATGGTCATCGACAGGACGCGCTTGCGCCCAAGCCGATCGCCCAAGGCGCCGAACACAATTCCGCCCAGGGGGCGCAAGGCAAAGGCCACGGCGAATACCGCGAACGTCTTGAGCAGCGCCACGCTGGCATCTTCGCTGGCGAAGAACTGGCTGGCGATCAGGGTGGCGAGAAAACCGTAGACGGCAAAATCGAACCACTCGACGAAATTGCCGATGGCCGAAGCGGCGATGACGCGGCGTAGCGTGGCGGGGGATACCTCATGAGGTGCGGACATGCGTGTGCTCTCCGGTGGTCATAGGCAGCCTGGATGAATGTAGAGCGGTCGGGCCGCTTTATCGTTGTGGTACAGGCAGTAGACAGGCCAGCGCGGGTGAGTGCTGCTTCGAGGGCGACATCGGGATATCTGTTTTGACCGTTTGTCGTGCGATACGGCCCCGTAGGAGCCGGCTTGCCGGCGATGCGACCCATGCGGTGCATGCACCGGCCGAGCGGTGATGGTCGGCAAGCCGGTTTCCACAACGACCGTCCAGTCGCAATCGCTTAGACGGTGAATACGACGCCAGTACGCGATGCGGCATTGCGAATATGCTCCTGCATGGCCCGTTGCGCTCCAACTTGCGAACGCCGTGCCAGCGCGCGGAGGATCTTGCGGTGCTCCTGCCAGGTTTCCATGGCGCGCTCGGGGCGAATGAACGGAAGTTTCTGGCTTTCCAGGAAGATCTCCTGGCTGGCGGTGATCACCTGCAGCATCGCCTGGTTGCCGCAGGCTTGCAGTAACTGCTGGTGGAAGGCGAAGTCCAGGCGCGCGGCCGCTTCGAAGCGACCGGCCCGCAATTCCACACGCATGGCCTCGACATTGGCCTCCAGGCGGTCGATGTCGTCAGCGGTCAGCCTCAAGGCAGCTTGCCCGGCGGCAAAACCTTCCAGCGTGTAGCGCAATTGGAAGGTGTCGGCGGCCGACACCTGCTCGGCGTAGGGCCAGGCGAACGCCGGCGGCGTCTGGGCCAGCGGCGCCTGGACGAACACACCCTTGCCCGGCTGGACGCTCACCAGTCCCAGCGCACTGAGCGAGGAGAGGGCTTCGCGCAACGAAGCCCGGCTGACGCCCAATTGTTCCGCCAGGTCGCGCTGCGAGGGCAGGGCATCGCCGGGCAGGTAACCGCCGTCGTCGATCAGTTTACGAATCGCCTGCAGGGCGATTTCAGGGACTGCGCGGGGGAGGGTGTCGAGCATGCTGTTCAGACCGGTCGGAGGCGATATCCGCTCCTTTTACGGGCATTGGCGGCGCCTTGCAAGTCTTGCCCCGGTGTGGCGCAGAATCGTTTCATCCTGCACGAATGCGGGGCGCGGCGCACCGCAGTGGGTGAAGCGTTCGAAGTAACTGTTCAGACCAGTAAGACCTTGCAGGCGCGGGCCTTGCGCAGGGTTCATCGTGTGTTTTCAGGGATCTGGCATGGCCCATGCAATGGCCTTGCAGACTCATCACCCCGTTCCCTGCGAGGCTTTTCCATGAAGATGTTCCGTCCCCTGCTTCTGGCCACCCTGTTCTGCGGCAGCACCCTGGGCTTGTCCCAGGCGCAGGCCGACGCCCTCGCCGACATCACTGCCCGCGGTGTACTGAAGGTGGCGGTGCCGCAGGACTTCCCGCCGTTCGGTTCGGTCGGTCCCGACCTCAAGCCTCGTGGCCTGGACATCGACACCGCCCAGCTGCTGGCCGACAAGCTCGGTGTCAAGCTGGCGCTGACGCCGGTCAACAGCACCAACCGTATTCCATTCCTCACCACCGGCAAGGTCGACCTGGTGATCTCGAGCCTGGGCAAGAACCCCGAGCGCGCGGCGGTGATCGATTTCTCCCGCCCTTATGCGCCGTTCTACCTGGCGGTATTCGGCCCGCAGGACGCCAAGGTCGACAATATCGACGCCATCGTTGGCAAGACCATCAGCGTCACCCGTGGCGCGATCGAGGACATGGAGCTGTCCGCCGTCGCGCCCCAAGGCACCCTTATCAAACGCTTCGAGGACAACAACTCGACCATCGCCGCTTACCTGTCCGGCCAGGTCGACCTGATCGCCAGCGGCAGTGTGGTAATGGCTGCCATCGCCGAGAAGAACCCTTCCAAGGTCCCGGTGATGAAGGTCAAGCTCAAGGACTCGCCAGTTTATGTGGGCCTGGCCAAACAAGAGCCTGCGTTGCTGGAGAAGGTCAACGCCACCCTGGAAGCGGCCAAGGCCGACGGCAGCCTCAATCGCAATGCCGAGAAGTGGCTCAAGCAACCGCTGCCGGCTGATCTTTGAGCGGCAAGCGGAGCCTGAACCATGGCCTATCAATTCGACTTCGCCCCGGTGCTGGCGCAGGGTGACCTGTTGCTCAGGGGGGCGCTGTTCACCTTGCAGCTGACGGTTATCGGTACGCTGCTCGGTGTCGCCATCGGCGTGGTCGGCGCGGTGGTCCGCGCCTGGCGGCTGCGCCCGTTCGATGCGCTGTTCGGCGTGTACGTGGAACTGATCCGCAACACGCCTTTCATCGTCCAGCTGTTCTTCATCTTCTTCGGCTTGCCGGCGCTGGGCGTCAGGTTGACCGAGTGGCAAGCGGCGGTGCTGGCGATGGTGATCAACCTCGGGGCGTATTCCACCGAGATCATCCGTGCGGGGATCCAGGCTATAGCCAAGGGGCAGTTGGAGGCCGCTGCGGCATTGGCCATGAGCCGCTTCGAGGCACTGCGCCATGTGGTGTTGCGCCCTGCATTGGCCAAGGTCTGGCCGGCGTTGTCGAGCCAGATCGTGATCGTGATGCTGGGCTCGGCTGTGTGTTCGCAGATCGCCACCGAAGAGCTGTCCTTTGCCGCCAACTTCATCCAGTCGCGCAACTTCCGCGCCTTCGAAACCTACCTGCTGACCACGCTGATGTACCTGGTCATGGCCATTGTCGTGCGCCAGTTGCTGGCCTGGGTCGGCCAACGTTGGCTGATGGGGAGACGCTGAATGGATTTCACCTTGTGGGACATTGTCCGAAACCTGCTAACCGGGCTGCAGTGGACCTTGCTGCTGTCGCTGGTCGCGTTTCTGTGCGGCGGGCTGGCCGGGTTGCTGCTGTTGCTGGCGCGGATCAGCGACAGCTCCTTATTGCGTGGCTTTGCCCGTGGCTACATCGAGCTGTTCCAGGGCACGCCGCTACTGATGCAGCTGTTCATGGTGTTCTTCGGCATAGCGCTGTTCGGCATCGACGTCTCGGCGTGGATGGCCGCTGCCATTGCCCTCACGCTGTTCACCAGCGCCTTCCTGGCCGAGATCTGGCGTGGCTGCGTCGAGTCCATTCCTCGCGGTCAGTGGGAGGCGTCGGGCAGCCTGGCGTTGAATCGCCTGGAGCAACTGCGCTACGTGATCCTGCCCCAGGCACTGCGCATCGCCATCGCCCCGACGGTGGGCTTCTCGGTGCAGGTGGTCAAGGGCACGGCGGTGACCTCGATCATCGGCTTTACCGAGTTGACCAAGACCGGCGGCATGCTGGCCAACGCCACGTTCGAACCGTTCCTGATCTACGGCCTGGTCGCGCTGGGCTATTTCCTTCTCTGCTATCCGCTCTCGCTGAGCGCCCGTTATCTGGAAAGGAGGCTGCATGCCCCTGCTTAGAGTATCCGCACTGCACAAATACTATGGCGACAATCATGTGCTCAAGGGCGTTGACCTGAGTATCGAGGAAGGCGAGGTGGTGGCCATCATCGGCCGCAGTGGTTCGGGCAAGAGTACCTTCCTGCGTACCCTCAACGGTCTGGAGTCGATCAGCGATGGGGTGATCGAAGTCGACGGCGAATACCTCGATGCCAGCCGCGCGGACTTACGCGCCCTGCGCCAGAAGGTTGGCATGGTGTTCCAGCAGTTCAACCTGTTTCCGCACCTGAGCGTGGGCGAGAACGTGATGCTCGCGCCACAGGTGGTGAAGAAGGCCAGCCGTGCAGAGGCCCGCCAGCTGGCCGAGCAGATGCTGGCGCGGGTGGGGCTCGCCGAGAAGTTCGATGCGTATCCTGACCGACTCTCTGGTGGCCAGCAGCAACGCGTGGCAATCGCCCGGGCGCTGGCGATGTCGCCGAAGGTACTGCTGTGCGACGAGATCACCTCGGCACTGGACCCGGAGCTGGTCAACGAAGTGCTGGGCGTGGTTCGCCAACTGGCCAGCGAGGGCATGACCCTGATCATGGTTACCCACGAAATGCGCTTCGCCCGCGAGGTGGGCGACAAACTGGTGTTCATGCACCACGGCAAGGTGCACGAGGTGGGAGACCCCCGCGAAGTGTTCGCCGCCCCGCGCACGGCGGAGCTGGCGAACTTCATCGGTGCGGTGGCGTCGGCCTGACCGGCCAAACGATCAGAAACGAAGGTCCAGCGCCAGCTCGAAGGTGCGTGTAGCGCCCATGTAGTACTGCTGGTGGTAGGCCTGCTTGGCATATACCTCATTGGTCAGGTTGCGCACCCACCCGGTGAGGGGGGTGTGCTCGTCCAGGCGATAGCGGACGAAGGCACCCTACAGGGTGTAGGCTGGTGCCTTGGGGGTATTGGCGTTGTCGGCGTACACCGAGTCGACATAGCGAGCGTCCACGCCCCCTGACCCGTCCTGGGGCAGGCTGTAGGTCAGCCACAGGTTGCCGACATTTGGTGCATTACCCTTGCGCGACACCGATGCGCCGTTGAGCGCTTCGTTGAGCTGATCGTACCGCCCGTCGCCGACGTTGTAGTTCTCGAAGCGCTGGCTCTTGTCGCTCTGCAGGGTGCTGCGACCAGGCAGGAGCGGCGAGCCCCAGTACGGACTGTCCTCGGTGTCCTACTGGTATTCCAGTGCCAGGGCAGCACGCGGGCCCGTGGGGTGATTTTCATGGCGGCGAATCTAGCATTGGGGTGAATGGTCAGGTAGTGCTTCGCGGTGGCGGATTGCCGCACCTGGCATCGCGTAGGACTCAGCCCTGCGAATCACCGGTGCACAGCCGGTTGCGCCCGCTCTGCTTGGCCTGGTACAGCGCCCGATCCGCCTCGCTCAGCGCCTCGCCAGGGTCGCTGCCTTCCACTGCCTGCCAATGCGCGACACCCAGCGAAATGGTCATTGCGCCCACCGGCTCCAGCGGCGTGTCCTGTACCGTCACTCGCAGGCGCTCGGCTACATTCGTGGCCACCTCCAGACTGGCACCGGGCAACAGCATCAGAAACTCCTCGCCACCGGTTCGGCATAGCAGGTCGCCTTCACGGCAACAGCCGCGCATCAGTTCGGCGAGGCGGCGCAGCACCTGGTCGCCAACATCATGGCCATGGCAATCGTTGATCCGCTTGAAGTGATCGATGTCCAGGACGATGGCCGAGAATCGCCGCCCTTCAGCTTTGAGCAGCGACAGGCTGAACTCCAGGCTGCGGCGGTTGCCCAGCCCGGTCAGCGGGTCGGTCTGGGCGTCGCGGTTGAGCCGGCCTATGCGCTCGTGCAACAGGTTCAAGCCAAACAGTAGCGCACGCTTGAGCTCGGCCGCTTCAAAGTACCAGGCGCGCACGCGATGCAGGCGTTCGGCGGTACTGGCGCGGTCCATCGACCTGGCCCCGGCCGCCAATTGCCATAGCGGGCGGGCGATGATCATTGCCAGCCACCAGAGCAGCAGGCAGCCAAGCAACGCCAAGGGAGCTGAAATACCCATCACGCTGAGTATCAGGTGGCTCAATGGTGCAACGGTTTGCTCCAGCGGCTGCTGGGCTATCACGCCCCAGCCCGCGCTGGGTACGGTGGCGAATCCGGCCAGCATCTCGACGCCACGGGTATTGGTCACTTGCCGGGTGCCGCTGGGCACCGTCGCCAACTGGTCCACCAGTGCGTTGCCTTCCACCAGCGTGCCGACACGCTCTGCATCGGGGTGATACAGCAACCGACGATTGCGATCGACCACGTAGAGGTACGAGCCGTCTTTGTAGAAATGTTCACCCAGCAAGCTGTTGAGGATGTTGCGCTCGCGCAGGTAAAGGCTGCCGCCGACATAACCGAGGTACCGGCCGTTGCCATCGAAGATCGGGTGCGACAGCGCTACCACCAGGTTGTTGGCGGCTGACAGAAAAGGCGTCGAGACCAGAGGCCGGCGCTGGGTCAGTGCCTCCTGGGACCCGGGTGAATGCACGCGGGTGCCGATGAAACGACGTAGTGTAGCGGGCGATATAGCCCGCAGGACGCCCTCGGCGTCCACCACGAAGGTGGAGTTGAAGGCACTGCTCTGTCGCAGCAGACGCTCGGTTTCCGCCACCATCGCTTCGGTGTCGTCCATCTGACGTCCCTGCAAACCGGCGCTGAACGACAGATGCTGCAAGGCGTTGCTGATGAAGGTCTCGGTGATGGCCGCCAGCTTGGCCGCATACACTCGGTTCGCTTCAAGCGCGTGGTCGATCAGCAACTGTCGTTGCACCCGGTAGCTGGCGAAATAGCTGGCGCACAGCATCACCAGGGCGGTGAGGGCACAAAGGACGAGAATGAGCGTGCGCAGGTCCAGGCGCAGTCCGTGCTTGGCGTGTGGCAATCCTGATCTCACTGACGCGGAAAATGGAATAACCTTACTCGTTATGTGTTTGCACGGCTATAGAAGAACGGTGTGAGGTACCGAGGCATCAAGCGCCGGCCTTTTCCAGCGACCTCAGCTCGTCTTCCACTTGTTGCATGCGCTGTTTGGCCAATGCCTGCACCTTTTCATCACGTGCAGACTCACGCATGAGTGCGGTCAGCTTGCGGCTGAGGCGCTGGCCTTCCTCGGTCTCTTCCAAGGCCCTGGCCTTGGCCGGGTCGCGGGTGGCTTCGACGATGGTGTTGAACTCGGTGTCGCTGAAGTTCTTCTCGCTGTAGAGCTTGTACAGGTCCTGGCGCTGGTCCTCGACGGTAAGGTGCTTGCGCAGCACTTCCCTGATCGTGGTTTCGGCCAGCGCCGGGTGGGTGCGGGTGAGCAGCGACGCCATACGGTCGATATTGTTCTCGTAGGCCTCCTGCAGCGGCAAATTGGCCAGGATCTGTTCGTTGCGGCTGGGCTTTGGGTCGCAAGCGACGAGGGCAGCGGCGAGCAACAGGGGAAGCAGGAGCGAGGGGAGGCGGGGCATGGACTGGCCTTGGGCGCGATGTATGGGGCAATTATACCGATGTCGATGTGCCGGCGACGAGAGCGAATGTGCGTCAGCAATTGGCCGGCCAGGGCAATGCCCGAACGGGCAAGCAGGCCTTGTGGCGCCGACCTTACTGAAGTACAACTCAGGTCGCACTCGCCATCGCTACCTGTCGACCATGCCACATTGGACCCTCCATACTCCCAGCCATGACGCCATCGCAGAAGTCGTGAGGTTCGTCGACGCGGCACGCCGTGATCTGTTCCCCATGCTCGCCGAAGCGCCGTTACCCAACGACCTTGCCCACTTCGGCGATACCTACCTCGATGGCGCTGGTCGTTTCCTCGTGGCCCGCGACCAGGGCCGGCTGGTCGCAGCCATCGGCTATCTGCCGTATGACCATCGCTTCCCTCAGCTCGACTACCGAGGTGCTCACGTGGTCGAGGTGGTGCGCTTGTTCGTCCGGCCCGAGTACCGCAGGCATGGGCTGGCTGGCGCCCTGTTCGCGGCACTGCGCGAGCAGGCCATGAATGCAGGTGTCGACTGCCTGTACCTGCACACCCATCCCTTCCTGCCTGGCGCGATTGCGTTCTGGGAGCGGCAAGGATTCAAGGTGGTCGATGTCGAGGATGACCCGCTGTGGCGCACCACCCATATGCACCAATGGCGGCGAACCTAGTGTGGTGTTTCGCAAGTAACACTCATATTTTTCGGCCTAACGCCTCGGCTGCACGACCGACGCTTGCCAAGATGTCATCGGCCTTTCGATGCCAGCGAAAGGGTCGAGGGTTGGCGTTGTGGGTGGCAAGGTAGTACTCAATGGACTTTTCCAGATCCTTCACGCTGGTATGTGCCTGGCGCTTGATCCACTTTTCGCTCAGCGTCGAGAAGAAGCGCTCCACCAGATTCAACCAGGATGCCGAAGTAGGTGTGAAGTGCACTTGGTAGCGCGGATGCGCTGCCAGCCACACTTTCACGTTGTCAGTCTTGTGTGTCGCGTAGTTGTCCATTACCAGATGAACAGGCATGTCCTCGGGTACGTTAGCGTCCACCTCTTTGAGGAAAGCGAGAAACTCTGTACTTCGATGGCGGCGCTTCAATCTTCCGATGACTTCACCCGTAGCGATATCCAGCGCCGCGAATAACGATGTGGTTCCGTGGCGCTTGTAGTCGTGGGTGCGAGTGACGGGTTTGCCGGGGGCAAGAGGTAAGCCTGGCTGGGTACGGTTCAGCGCCTGAATCTGGCTTTTCTCGTCGATGCAGAGCACCAGGGCCTTTTCGGGAGGGTTGAGGTAGAGCCCAACAATGTCGTGGACCTTGTCGACGAACAGAGGGTCGGTCGAAAGTTAGAAGGTCTTCTCAAGGTGAGGTTTGAGGCCGAAGGCATGCCATATCCGCATGACGCTGGCTGGAGAAATGCCGGTTGCCTGGCTCATCGAGCGAGTGCTCCAGTGACTGGCATCTTCGGGTTTGGATTGCAGTGCCTGATTGACCACGGCCTGTACTTGTTCATCGGTTATGCTGCGAGGCCGGCCTGAGCGATGTTCGTCATTTAAACCATCGAGCCGCAGCCGACTGAATCGCACTCGCCAACGCGAGACCGTGTGTACGCCGATGCCAAGTCTGTGGGCGATTGAGGTGCCTGATTCTCCACTAGCGCACGCCAAGATGATTTCGGCGCGAATGCGAGATTCAGCAGAGCCTTTACGCTATCGGGAGCGACGAAGCAGTTCGATGTGTTCTTCGTCGCTCAGCTCAATCGGGGCAGCAGGTCGGCCGGCTTTCATATCGTGGCTCCGAGGCATTTCTGATGCTGTAAAGCCTAGACCAAAATATGAGTGTTACTTGCGAAGCACCACACTAGGAAGGCTCCTACATCCGCGCTGCGGCGCGGGCCATCACGTTCATTTCATTCCCCCGCCGCGTTCCTTACCTTCCCGTCCGATCATCAAGACGAGGAAGCAATGCCCATGGCGCACCTGGCCCTGTACAAGCTCAAGCTGCTGGACCATTTCGAAGACCGCAGAGACGCCTGGACCTTCGCAGACTTCGAGAGCAGCTTGCTCAAGGCCTGGCGCCGGGCGACGCGCGATGATGCCAAGGCCATCATCCATGCGGCGCATAAGGAAGGATGCTGGCCAAAGACGGTCAAGCGTTACGTGCTGACCCACTACCAGGTTTTTGGCAATGTCAGTGCGCAGCTCAGTGCAACGTTCGCTGATGTCGTGGCGTCGATAAGCTCGCAGGAGAGGGCGCAGTGGCGATTGCAGGCATCAACCTGAAAGCGCAGCGGGCCGCGCGCAGGATCAGAATCCTCCTGTCAGCGGCCACTCCACCGCCAGGCGGATCTGGTTCCCGTCCAGTTCCGCTTGCGCGGTATTGCCCCGGTGCACGTTGTGCCGCACAGAAAACGCAGTGCCCTTGGCCTTGCCGCTCTGCACCACGTAGCGCGCCTCAAGGTCGCGCTCCCAATGCTTGCCGCCCTTGCCATAGCCCAGGTAGGCATAACCGCCGTTGGGGTCCACATGCGATCCGTCGATGTCGAACCCCCTGACGTACAGCGCTGTCAGGCTCAACCCTGGTACCCCATAGGCGCCCATGTTCAGGTCATAGCGCGCCTGCCAGGACCTTTCGTTGGGTGCGTTGAAGTCGGACATCTGCACGGCGTTGGCGATGTAGATCGCTCCACGGCTGACATAGTCGAACGGCGTGTTACCGTCCACCTGCTGCCAGCCGAGGCTGAAGCCGTGGGGGCCCTGATTGTAACGCCAGACCAGGCTCCATGTGGTGTTGTCAATGTGCCCGGATAGCGCCTTGCCGGTATCGGTGGTGCGATACAGGTTGAGATCCAGGCTCAGGCTGCGACGGTCGTCCAGGGCATGGGTGAGTGTGCTGCCCAGGTAGTGCTGGTTCCAGCTGTCCTCATAGCGAGAGGTGTACAGGCTGCCACTGAAGGCGGCGCCGGGGTTCCACACCACGCCTGCCAGGTCGAAACCGTTGCCTTGCCGGCCGTTGGAATAGTTGACCACGAAGCCTTGGTCGTGGCTCGATGCGTTGCGGTCGGTGTTCTCGTTGAAATGGCCGGCCACCAGCTTGAGTGAGTCGAACGGGTTGCTGGTGAGGAAGAGTCCGGTGGCCGTCTCAGGCAACAGGCGGCTGTCGGAGGAACTGAATACCGGCGTCTTCACGCGCTGTTCGCCATAGGACAGCACGGTATTGGAAACACGCAGCTTGAGCGCAGCACCGCCCCGGCTGTACTCGGATTTGGGGTGGCCATCGTTGTCCAGGCTGAGCAAGCGTGCCTTGCCGGCGCGTCCTCCGCCGCTGTCCAATTGCAGGCCAAGGTAGGCGTGTGCATCGACACCCACGCCGATAACGCCTTGGGTAAATCCTGAGGTGAAGGTGCCCATCAAACCGTAGGCCCACTCTTCGGCAAGGCCGTTGCGTTCGTCACGCGGCTTGTAGGCATTACGCGCGCTGCCGTTGCGGCCCCCATGCTTGTAGTCGCGCTGGTCGAATACGCTGCGATTGAGCAGGCCCCAGGTGCTGTCCTCGACGAAGCCGTTGCTTTGCGACTGCGTGGAGTCGGCCATCGTGAATGGGGTGATGCCCAGCAGCGGCAGCGCCAGCAGCAAGCGGCTCATCGTGCGGCCTCCAGTTTGCTCAACTGTGCGGCGAAGCGGTCTTTGGCGCGGGTCGGCAGGTTTCCTGGGATTGGCGTGGCCTGGGCGTCACCCACTTGAATCAACATCACCATGCCCATGGCCACGTGGGGAATGCACTGGACGCCATATGTACCGGGCACCGTGAAGCTGTGCTCGAAGGGCTGGTTGAGCCTGCTCATGAACGCCTCGGCCCCGGCAGGCAGCAGCCCTGGAACGCTGGCGGCGTTGTGCCCGCTTTGGCTAGGCAGAAAGCGAACCGTGTCGCCTGGCGCAATGCGCAGATAATCCGGCTCGTACACCATCGACCCCTCGGCGCCGCGATTGAGCATTTTCACTTCATGCACCTCGGCCTGGGCGGCGTGGGTGAAAACGGTGCTGACGAGCAGTAGGGCGAAAGGACGCAACGGCATGGTGGGAACTTCCAGGTTCAGGGGGCGCGAAAACGCAGGATGCGCGCGCCATCGAAGGGGTCGGTGAGGTAGTGCGCCTGCACGCCGAAGGTGCTCAGCAGACGCTCCGGCGTCAGCACGTCCTGCGGTTTGCCCAGGGCGACCAGGCGGCCTTTGTCCAGCATGGCGACACGGTCACAGGTGAGCGCCTGGTTC
Source organism: Pseudomonas sp. NyZ480 (assembly GCF_029537255.1). Lineage (NCBI taxonomy): Bacteria > Pseudomonadati > Pseudomonadota > Gammaproteobacteria > Pseudomonadales > Pseudomonadaceae > Pseudomonas > Pseudomonas sp. NyZ480. Next base: position 2,329,837 of record NZ_CP120626.1, read on the forward strand.
AGGTCGTGCAGGGCGATCAGGGTGGTGATCGGTAGCGCCTGAACCTGGCGTAGCAGGCTGAGCTGATGCTGGATATCCAGATGGTTGGTCGGCTCGTCGAGCAGCAGCACCTGAGGGCTTTGGGCCAGGGCGCGGGCGATGTGCACCCGTTGGCGCTCGCCCCCGGACAGTGAGTTCCAGATGCGGGTGCGCAGGTGCTCGGCGTCGAGGTCGACCAAGGCTTGCTCGACGATGGCGCGGTCGTGGCTGGAGAACGGCGACAGGGCCGATAACCATGGCGTGCGCCCCAGGGCCACGGCGTCGAACACGCTGATGGCGTCGAGGGTGTCGGCCTGCTGTTCGACCAGCGCCAGAGTCTGGGCGATACGCCGTCGGGGAAGCCGCGCCAAGGCGTTACCGAGCAACTGGACACTGCCGCTGGCCGGCGCGCGTAGCCCGGCCAGCACTTTGAGCAAAGACGATTTACCCGAACCATTCGGGCCGACGATCCCCAGCGTTTCGCCGGTGACCAAGGTGAGGTCGATATCGCGGAGCACGAGATTGCCCGACAATTCGAGGCTCAGGCCCTGACAGGCGAGTGGGGCGATGGGCGCATTGATCATGAGGGTCATGGGCGCCCCCGACGGCTGACCAGGATCAGCGCGAACACAGGCGCGCCGATCAATGCGGTGACCACGCCAACCGGTATCACTTGGCCCGCAATCAGCGTGCGTGACAGTACATCGGCGGCGATCAGGAACAAGGCGCCGCCCAGGGCGCTGGCCGGCAGCAGGTGGCTATGGCCAGGGCCGAGCAGCAAGCGCAGGGCGTGGGGAATCACTAAACCGACAAAACCGATGGCCCCGACGATCGACACCATCACCGCTGTCACCAATGCAGCGCAACTGATCAGCAGCAACTGGGTGCGACGCACGGCAATACCCAGCGACGCTGCCGAGTCGACTCCGAAAGTAAAGGCATCCAGCGTGCGGCGGTGCCACAGGCACACCACCAGGCCGGCCAGCGCCACTGGAAGTGCCAGCCACACCGATGGCCAGCGCACGCCACTGAGGTTGCCCAACAGCCAGAACAGGATGCCACGCGCCTGCTCGGCGGTGGCCGACTTGGTGATCAGGAAGGCAGTCAGTGCATTGAACAGTTGCGAGCCGGCAATGCCTGCGAGGATGACCTGGGCGCTGTTGCCAGTGGAGCCGCTGGTGCGGGCCAGCACCAATACCAGCGCGAAGGCAGCGAGTGCACCGAGGAACGCACCTGCTGACATGCTCAGTGCCATGCCACCGAACCCCAGCAAGCCCACCAGCACCGCACCGGTCGAAGCGCCTGCCGAGAGGCCCAGCAAGTAAGGCTCGGCCAGCGGGTTGCGCAGCAATGCCTGGAGAATCACCCCGCAGGTCGCCAGCCCGGCACCGCAGGCGGCAGCCACCAGGGTGCGGGTCAGACGGTAGTTCCAGACGATGCCCGCATCGATCGGGTCGACCGGGTAACCAGCCTGCCACAGGTGGTTGGCCAGCACTTGGTAAACCACGCTGGACGATACGTTGGCCTCTCCGATGACGGTGCCGGCCAGGACGGCGGCGAGCAGGGCCATTGCCGACAGGACGCTATAAATCAACAAACGCTTCATCACGGCGCCGCATTGCCGCTGGCGAAGGCGGCAGACAAAGTCTGCAGGCCACGGAACAGACGGATGCCGGCCTGCATGGCATCTGCATCGAGGATGATGATGCGGTTGTTCTTCACCGCGTCCATGTTGCGGGTCACCGGGTCGTTGTGCAGGAAGTCGAGTTTTTTCTGGTAGTCGTCGGCGGGGAAGCGGCGGCGGTCCATGCGGGCAATGATCAGCCAGGTTGGATTGGCCTTGGCCAGCGTTTCCCAGCCCACGGTCGGCCATTCCTCGTTGGACTCGACCACATTGCGCACACCGAGGGTGCGCAGCATGAAGTCAGCCACCCCTTGGCGACCAGCCACATAAGGGTCTATCTGGAAGTCGGCGCTGGAGAACCAGAACAATGCGCTGGTGTTGGAGAGGTCCTTGCCTGCAACGTGCTTTCTGGCACTGTCCAGGCTTGCCTTGAGATCGGCGTTCAATGCCGCGCCGCGGTCCTGCACGTCGAAGATCTCGGCCAGTTGGCTGACGCTTTTGTAGATGCTCTGGACCTGGAAAGCTTGTAGACGGGTACCGTCGGCTCCGACCAGGTTGTCCTTGCCTTCGCAGTCCGATGGCAGCAGGTACGTAGGAATCTTCAGCTCATCGAACTGCTCGCGGGTTGCCACGACGCCCTGGGCGCCGACCATCCACTCGAATTGCACCGCCACCAACCGTGGGCGCTTGCCCACCACGGCTTCGAAACTGGGGTCGTTGTCGGCCAGCCGCTCGACCTTGTCGTTCACCGCCTTGTACTCGGGCAGCACATTGTTGAACCACAGCGAAGTGCCGGCCACTTTGTCGCCCAGCCCAAGGGCATAGAGGATCTCGGTCGCCGCCTGGCCGATGGTGACGGCGCGCTCGGGGGCCTGGGCGAAGGTCTGGGGCCGGCCACAGTTGTCGACGGTGAGCGGGTAGTGGGTGGTAGCGGCCTGGGCCAGGCCGGCGAGGCTCAGGCCTGCAAGCAGGGTGGTGAAGCGCAGCAGCATGTGGGGGCGATCTCCTATCGGACAGTTCACGGCATGAACGCACGGACAGGCATCGCCAAGCCCCATGCGCACGGCGTGGGGCTGCACCCGGGAACGGGTGGAGATGGCCATCCCGGACACCCCGCCGGTTGGTGAATGTAGGCCGGCAGGTCTCCTGACTGGTGCGTCCTTGCCCGGCTCCGGCCTTCCCGGATCGGCAGACCCAGTGGCTTGGTTGGAGCAGGCTCGGCACCTACAGTTGCGGGGGCAGTTCCGATTGGCCAGTGAAAGCTGGCCCTGGATTCCCTATTAATTCCGTGGTGGAAACCGGCGGGCCGCATGGTAGACCATTCGGCCGCCGGGTGAAAACGTCATATCAGAAGTACTTCAGCCAGCTGATGTCGCGGCGACGCGCCTTCAAGCGGCCAAATGCCCGCACCGGCAGGTACAGCGCCACCGCCAGCAGCACGGCGACCAGCCACACTGCACCGATCCCGTCGAAGCCAAAATACTGGCCCTGGTTCAGCCCGAACAGGGCGACGCAGGCCAGGTACAACAGCTTCAGGACGTAAAGGTGCAACAAGTAAAAGAACATGGGGGCTGCGCCAAACACGGCCAAGGCCCTGATCCAGCGAGCCTGGCCGGCACGTTCGAAGACGCGCAGCAGCACGAGGCCGCCCCCCAGGGTCAGGGCCAGGAACAGCAGTGAAGGAGGGTACTTGGTGATGTTGAAGAAGCTCATCGCCGTCTGCGTCAAGGTTGGGTAACCGCTCCAGGGGGCCTCGCCATAGCCATTGATCATGCGCAGCACGACGAAGCCCAGCAGGGCGATCACGCCGGCCATCAGCAGACGATGCTGGCGTTGGCCTGCGTCGCTGCCGCGGGCGAACCATGGACCCATGCCATAGCCCAGGGCGATGACGCCAATCCATGGCAACACCGGGTAGGACGTGCGTAGGCGCAGGCCGTCGGAGAGCGTCAACCAACCACGATCATGCAAGATGGCCCACGGGACATGCAGAGCCGATCCCGGCTCGAAGTGCAGGCCGTCGAGCAGGTTGTGCCCGGCCACGATGACAGCGCCCACGGCGAGCATCAGCGGACGCGGCAGCCACACCAGCACAGACAGGGCAATCATGCTCACGCCAATGGCCCAGATCACCTGCAAGTAGATGACGGTGGGCGGCAGTTGGAAGGTCCAGGCGAAGTTGACCAGGGTGAACTCCAGTGCCACCAGGAACAGCCCGCGCTTGAACAGAAATGCCGACACATCGCTGCGGCCCTTGTGCTTTTCGCCGTACAGCCAGGCCGAAAGGCCAGTGAGCAGGACGAACACCGGGGCGCACAGATGGGCGAGGGTACGACTGACGAACAGCGAGGGCTCGGTGGTGTCGATGTCCATCGGGTCGCCTACCTGGCGGTGCAGGAAGAAGGTTTCGCGGACGTGGTCCAGCAACATGAACACGATCACCAGGCCGCGCAGGGCATCGATGCTGTGCAGGCGCTGGGTGAGTTGGGTAGGCGTGGCTATGGCGCTTGTCATAGGGGGTCGCAGGCAGGAACCATTATCAAGTGAAACGTTATCTTATAACCATTTAATGAGCCCTGAACAGGCTTTTTCAGGTGGGTGACATTTTGTCGCGCCCGCGCCAGCACTGAATAATCGTTATTGCCCGGCGCGCACGGGACAATCTCGATATTTTGGCTTTTCAGTCACGCACGACAGGCTTATGGTGTAGGTCGTCAAATTTCTTGGAGCTTCCATGTCCAGCCGTTTCCCTGTTGTTCGCCCTCGTCGCCTGCGCCAGAACGAGTCCCTGCGTACCCTGTTCCAGGAGACGGAGTTCCGCCTCGAAGACCTGATCCTGCCGATCTTCGTCGAAGAGGGCATCGATGACTTCGTCCCGATCACCAGCATGCCTGGGGTCAACCGCATCCCGGAGAAACGACTCGCCGAGGAAATCGAGCGTTATGCCCGTGCCGGTATCAAGTCGGTAATGACTTTCGGTGTTTCCCACCACCTGGACGAAACCGGCAGCGACACCTGGAACGAAAACGGCTTGGTCGCGCGCATGGCGCGAATCTGCAAGGACACCGTGCCGGAGATGGTGGTGATGTCCGACACCTGTTTCTGTGAATACACCAGTCACGGCCATTGCGGCGTGTTGCATGACCATGGCGTGGACAACGATGCGACCCTGGCCAACCTCGGCAAGCAGGCGGTGGTGGCCGCTGCCGCGGGCGCCGACTTCATCGCCCCTTCGGCGGCGATGGACGGCCAGGTCCAGGCGATTCGCTCCGCCCTCGATGGCGCCGGCTTCCATGACACCGCCATCATGGCCTACTCGACCAAGTTCGCCTCGTCGCTCTACGGCCCGTTCCGCGAGGCCGGTGGCACCGCACTCAAGGGCGACCGCAAGAGCTACCAGATGAACCCGATGAACCGTCGCGAAGCCGTGCGCGAATCATTGCTCGACGAGCAGGAAGGCGCTGACGTGCTGATGGTCAAGCCAGCCGGCGCCTACCTGGATGTGATCGCCGACATCCGCGCAGCCTCGCGCCTGCCGCTGGCGGCCTACCAGGTCAGCGGCGAGTACGCGATGATCAAGTTCGGCGGCCTGGCTGGCGCCATCGATGAAGGGCGCGTGGTGCGTGAAAGCATTGGCGCGATCAAGCGTGCCGGCGCGGACCTGATCCTCACCTACTTCGCCATGGATCTGGCCCGCGAAGGCATCTGAGACACGCGACCCGGGCTCAGCGGGGCATGTAGCCCCGTTGCCATGAGCGCGGAATGAACCGCGCCACCAGGGCCAGCAGGCACGCCAGGGCGCAACTGCCCACCAGTGCCTGCAGGCCCAGGTGATGTTGCAACCAGCCGCCCAGCGCGGCACCCAGCAGCATGCCGCTCCACGGCACCAGTTGCACACGCCAGCCGTCGCGACGTTCACCCATTAGCCAGCGGCCAAAGCCGCGACCGAACCGGGACAGCGCTCCGGTCACGTAGGTCAGGCCGATCGGCAGCCCATTCACTTGTTCGACCACGGCATTGATCATGCCCATGGCCAGGATCGCCGCGATCAGGGGTAGCCAACTCGTGACCGTTGGCCAGGAGGCCGCCAGGGCAAGCAGGGCTGCGACCACCACCAGCACAGGCCAGGCTCGTTGCCTGAAACCGCGGGCCAGCACTATCCCCAGCGCATTACCAAGCACGAAGCTGAGAATGGCGGCGCTCAGGCGCAGCACCAGGGCCAGGTCCGCCTGGCTGATGGCCACTGCCAGGCGGGTGGTGTTGCCACTCATGAACGAGACGAAATCGCCTAGCGCCAACAGGCCAATGGCATCGGTCATACCCGCCAGTACCGATAGACTGGCGACCAGGCCAAGACCTACCCGACCACGCAATCTCTGCAGCCTCAGGCGTTTGGCGCTGCGCGAGGGCAGGGCATTGGGCAACATAGCGGTGGTCTCAGCGCAGCAGGTTTTCGCGGGCCAAGGTGCCCTTCAGGGTGCGCTCGACCACATCCACCAGGACCATGGTCTGGTGGTCCACCTCGATATTGATCAGGTCACCGTTCTGGTAGCGGGCGAAGGTGGTCTGGCGCAGGGTTTCGGGAATCAGGTTGATGGTGACGACGTTTTCTTCAACGTCGGCGACAGTCAAGCTGCAACCATTGACGCCGAGGAATCCGCGCGCAAATACGTATTTGGCCCATTCCGGCGGCATGCGGAACTTGATGAAGGCGCCGGTCTCCTTGATCGACAGCTCGACAATCTCTGCAGTGGTGGCGATGTGGCCGGCCATCAGGTGCCCACCGACTTCGGCGTTCATCTTCGCCGAGCGTTCTATGTTCACGCCTTGGCCTGCGCTGAAGAAGCGCAGGTTGGTACGTTCGAGGGTGGCGGTCATGGCGTCGAACTTCACCTGACTGCCGTTGATTTCGGTGACTGACAGGCAGGTACCTTCTACGCTGACGCTGGCGCCGATCTTCAGCTCATCGAGCAGCTCGGCGGTGAGGTCGATGGTGAACTGGTTGTGACCTGGGTAGCGGGTTACATCAAGTAGAGGGCGGACGGCCTGGACGATGCCGGTGTACATGGGGAGCTCCTGGGCACAGGGAATGCTGAACTCTCGAACGCTATGCCCGTGGGCCGGTAAATGCAAGCGCTTGGCTTTCGTGATGGGGGTTGTGGACGCCGATCCTGCGCGGGTAAACCCGCTCCGACAGCGGGCTGGCATGTGGCTAGGTAAAGTGTCTGTCCATCAACGCCGCGCCGACAATTGCTGCGGCGCCAGAAACGCTCCGTGGAAGTAGGTGCGCACGGCCTGCATCGCTGGGCTGAATGCCCGTTCGCGGTGCCAGGCCAGCCCCACGCTCATGGGTGTGACAGGGTCGCTGATGGTGACGGTCTCGATCCGCTTGCCCTCCAACGACCAGGGGCGGTGCACCAGATCGGAGAGGATCGCCACGCCACTGCCGTTGGCCACCATGCTGCGCACCGCTTCGACCGAACTGGTGCGCACGCGCACACGGGGTCGCTGACCGGCCTGCTCCCAGTATCGTAAGGTGGCTTGTTCCGCCTCATCCACGGTCAGCTGGATGTAAGGCTCGCGGGCCACGTCGGCCAGGCTCACCGATGAGCGTTCGCACAGCGGGTGATGGCTGGGAAGCCACAGTCGACGCTCGGAGTTGAACAGCGTCTCGGAAACGATATCCGGGTGCGTCAGGTTGGCGGTCAGCACCACGGCCATGTCGAAGTCGCCCTCCAGCAGGCCTTGTTCGATGGTGCTGCGTTCTTGCTCTTGCACCTGAAGGCTCACATCCGGATGCCAATGCTCAAGCCGTTGCAGGTGGTGCGGCAGGAAGTAGCCCAGCACCGTGTAACTGGCTGCCAGACGCAGCACCCCGCTGGCGCGCAGGTCGGGCAGCGGGCTGTTGAGCGCGTCATCGACGCTGCGCAAGATCACATAGGCGCGGTTGAGAAAGTGCCGGCCGGCCTCGGTCAAGGTCATGCCCTGGGCCGAGCGCTGAAACAACAGCGCACCGAGCATCGCCTCCAGCTCCTTGATGGCGGTGGTCACTGCCGACTGGGAAATGTTCAGGTGGATCGCAGCCTGGGAAATCTGGCCGATTTCGGCGGTTGCGACGAAGTAACGGACCTGGCGCAGGGTCAGTGACACAGCATGCTCCTGTCGTATCTGTTTTTCAGAAGACACCCCCTCTGTTTATAAATCTTCCCAAGGGGGTGAGGAAAATCTAACGTGGCTGGCATGCAGTCACAAGTATCAGGAGCCAGGGTATGCACGCAGTGGATTTCAACTCTGACATGGGTGAGGGGTTCGGTCCCTGGACCATCGGTGATGGTGTCGACGACGAGCTGATGGCCTACATCAGTTCGGCCAACGTCGCCACCGGTTTCCATGCAGGCGACCCCGGCACCATGCGCCGTACCGTGGCGCGGGCCAAGGCGTTGGGCGTGGCGGTGGGTGCCCATCCAGGTTTTCGTGATCTCGTCGGTTTCGGGCGTCGCCACATCAATGCGCCAGCCCAGGAACTGGTCGACGACATGCTCTACCAACTGGGTGCGCTACGTGAAATTGCCCGTGCCCAGGGCGTGTCATTGCAGCACATCAAACCCCACGGCGCGCTGTACATGCACCTGGCCCGTGACGAAGAAGCCGCACGTCTGCTGGTGGAAAACCTGCGGGTGGTCGAGCCTGAGCTGTTGCTTTACTGCATGCCTGGTTCGGTGATCTGCCGTGTCGCCCAGGAGATGGGGCAGCCGGTGGTCCGTGAGTTCTATGCCGACCGCGAATACGACTTGAGTGGCTCCATTGTGTTCACCCGTCATGTACGCGGCTACGAACCCCAGCGGGTTGCCGAACGGGTTCTGCGCGCTTGCCAGGAGCGGGTAGTGCGTACGGTCGAAGGCCAGGACCTGGCGATAAGTTTCGATTCCATTTGCCTGCACAGCGATACGCCTGGCGCTCTTGACCTGGTCGAGGCCACACGCAAGGCGTTGAATGGGGCGGGCATCAGGGTGCGCGCACCGCGCTGAGGCCTGTCACAGGCACCCGGCGCAGACAAGCCTGGGCCTCCCCATGATTCGAATTCGCCTGCCTTTGTATAAAGACTCCAAAAAGGAACAGAGATGGCCGAGCCGCTTGCAACTTCCCCGATTCGCTACAGCTTTGGTGCCGACGAGCACTTGTTCGCCGAGGTCAGCGACAGCATGTCGCTGGAAGCCTTTTTCAAAGGTATGGCCGTGACACGTGCAGTGGAGCGCCTGGCGCTGGACGGCGTACTGGATGTGTGCCTGGCCAATGCCTCGTTCCAGATCCGCTTCGACCCGGACCGTATCGCCCCGCAGGACCTGTTGGAGGCGGTACGTGGCGCCGAGTCCGAAGCGGTAGCCGAGCGCTCGCTGCAGACGCGCATCATCGAGATTCCGGTGTTGTACAACGACCCCTGGACCCATGAAACCCTGATGCGCTTTCGTGACCGCCATCAGGAGCCGGACAGCACCGATCTGGAGTATGCGGCGCGAATCAACGGCCTGGCCGATGTTCAAGCGTTTATTGCCGCGCACAGTGGTGCGCCGTGGTTCGTGTCCATGGTCGGTTTCGTCGCAGGCTTGCCGTTCATGTTCCAGATGGTTGAGCGAGAACGGCAGTTGCAAGTGCCCAAATACCTGCGTCCGCGCACCGACACACCCAAGCTGACCCTTGGACATGGCGGTTGTTTCGGTTGCATCTACTCGGTGCGCGGAGCAGGGGGATACCAGATGTTCGGCGTGACCCCAGCACCGATCTATGATCCGCAGCAGCGTCTGCCCTACCTCAAGGAGCACATGGTGTTCTTCCGTCCGGGCGATATCGTGCAGTTCAAGCCCATCGACCGGGCCAGCTACGACCAGGCCGTATCCGATGTGGAAGAGGGACGTTTCAACCTGCGCATACGCCCCGTGGACTTTGACCTCGATGCCTTCCTGGCCGACCCGGTGGGCTACCCGAAATCGCTTCAGGAGGTACTGGCATGATCAAGGTGCTCAAACCTGGCTTGGCCACATCGGTTCAGGACCTTGGCCGCGAGGGTTATTATCATTTGGGTATCCCGCCTTCCGGCGCTCTGGACCAGTATGCCCTGTGCGCGGCCAACCACCTGGTGGGCAATCCGGCGGGTGCGGCGGCACTCGAATGCGCGCTGGTGGGGCCGGAACTGGAGTTTCAGCACGATGCCTTGGTGGCGGTGTGCGGTGCACAGATGCCGGTGCTCCTGGACGGTCGTCAACAGCCACCGGACACGGCGTTTGCGGTCCGCGCCGGACAAGTGCTGCGCTTCGGCTTTCCCTCGGCGGGCGCCCGTGCCTATCTGGCAGTGGCCGGTGGTATTCAAGTGCCCGAGGTGCTTGGTAGCCGATCGACCTACGCACTGGGGGCGCTTGGAGGATTGCACGGCCGCAAGCTGATGGCCGGCGATGTGCTGCCGGCGGGTGTGAGCACTGGAAAGACGCGGGCAGGTGCGAGTTTGCCAATGGCGCTGCGTCAATCGCTAGGTGGGGAGGTGGTGCTGAGGGTAGTGCCCGGGTTGTATTTCCACCGTTTGACCGAAGCGGCTGCCAAGAGCTTTTTCACCGAAGCCTGGACGGTGGGCTCGGAGGCCGACCGCATCGGCTATCGCTACAAAGGCGCAAGCGCGTTGAGCTTCCAGCCCCGTGAGCAACCCTTCGGCGCCGGGTCGGACCCTTCGAACATCGTCGACAGTTGCTACCCCATTGGCTCGATTCAGGTGCCGGCAGGGCTTGAGCCGATCATTCTGCACCGCGACGCGGTGTCGGGTGGCGGGTATGCCATGATCGGCACGGTGATCAGCGCCGACCTCGACCACATCGGGCAGATGCAGCCGAACCAGCAGGCAAGATTCCTGGCCGTTAGCCTTGAGGAGGCTCTACAGGCCCGGCGTTCGTACAAGAAGAAACTTGCCTGCCTGGGGCGGTTGTTCGGCTGATCAATGTCATTTGCCGGCGGCGTGGCTGATCTTTTTGCCCCGTTGTTCCGCCACTTCCAACGCCTGGCCGTCGCGCTGCTTGCCTTGGCGCGCCAGGCCTTCCAGCTGTGGAATCAGCATCCCTTCGGGCAGGTGGCGCCAGAACCGCCCTGGCATGTGCAGGCGCAAGGCTTCGGGGTTCAGGCGGGCAGGGTTGAAGGTGTGACGATAATAGGTGCGCCACAGCTCGGCATCCGGATCGTTGGCATGGCGTGCCCACTGCTGCCAGGTCGATGGGCAGCAGCGTTGGTAGTCGAAATGCTGACCGTCGAAACGAATGCCGTCCTGAGGCGTGGCGATCATCCAGCGTTGGCGACCCAGACGATCGGCAAAATGCGCGCTGGCGCTTTCCAGGATGTCATGTGCCGGCTCATGGTAAGCCACCAGATCCAGTTGCAGCTCAAGGGCAAGCGCTTCGGGCAATGGCACGAAGCGCAGGAAGGCATGCAGGTGGTGTGCTTCGCGGTTGACCTGCTTGATACGACGGTGCAGTTCGCTGCCCAGGCGGTCACCGGCGAGCATGGCTGTGCGGTCGCCATGGGCCACGCGCCAGAGCACTTCGTAGAGCAGGTTCCAGCGTTGCTCGCCTCGGTAGCGAGCCGCCCGTTCGAGTTGGTTCAGCAATTCCGGCGGAACCCGTGCGCGAAAGGGACCGGGGCCTTCGGGCAATGGTGTTGGCACCGCCAGTAAGTCGTCCATCGGACCCTGGGACCAGGTCACCTCGGCCGGGTCGATGCCGTGGCCAAGCAGTGTCCGGGCCTGGCCGCGCCAGGTGGCGAAGTGGTTGTCGCAGTCGAGCGCGATCATCCCCACAACCCCATCTGTACCGGAGCCTGGGACTCACGCAGACGGGCCCGCAGCAGGCCGCTGCGCAACTCGGCCTGCGCGGGCCGGTAATCGCTGGTGACGATGAACGGGCGCGCCTTGTCCAGCACGCAACGCAGCTGGATCAGGTCATCGTAGCGGATGCGTCGCTCGCGGCGAAGTGCCACCAGGCGTTGCACACTGCGCAAGCCAATGCCCGGAATACGTGCCAGCAGGGCGGGTTCTGCGCGATTCACATCCAGTGGAAACACATCGCGGTTGGCCAGTGCCCACGCCAGCTTCGGGTCAATGTCCAACGCCAGGTTGGCGTTCGGGCCCAACAGCTCGCCTGCCTTGTAGCCGTAACCTCGAAGCAGGAAGTCAGCCTGGTACAGACGATGCTCGCGCAGGAGCGGCGGCGCGGCCAGCGGCACGCTGTTGGGGCTGTCCGGGATGGGGCTGAACGCCGAGTAGTACACACGCTTTAGCCCGTAGCCCTGGTAGAGCGATTCGGCGTTGCGCAGCAGGGTGCTGTCGTCGGTCGAGTCGGCCCCGACGATCACCTGGGTGCTTTGCCCGGCCGGGGTGAAGCGCGGTGCCTTGGGTTCGTTGGCCACAGCCTGTTGGCCGCGATGGATCACGCCCATTGCCTGGCGAATGGTGTGCGCTCGTTTCTCCGGCGCCAGGCGCTTGAGGCTGGCGTCGGTGGGCAGCTCGATATTGACACTCAAGCGGTCGGCCAGGCGCCCAGCTTCCTCGATCAGCAAGGGGTCGGCGTCGGGAATGGTCTTGAGGTGGATGTAACCGCGGAACTGGTGGGTTTCCCGCAGCAGGCGGGCTACGCGGATCAACTGCTCCATGGTGTAGTCGGCCGAACGGATGATGCCGGAACTCAGGAACAGCCCGCTGATGCAGTTGCGCCGGTAGAAGTCCAGGGTCAGGCGAACCACCTCCTCGGGGGTGAAACGGGCCCTGGGAACGTTGCTGGATCGACGATTGACGCAGTACTGGCAGTCGTACAGGCAAAAGTTGGTCAGCAGCACCTTGAGCAGCGAGACGCAACGCCCATCCGGGGTGAAGCTGTGGCAGATGCCCATGCCATTGGTTGCACCCAGGCCATCGCCACCGCGCGAATTACGCTTGGGCGCACCGCTGCTGGCGCAGGAGGCATCGTACTTGGCGGCATCGGCAAGGATGCCGAGCTTGGCGATGAGTTGCATGGCGTCGTCTCGCAATACTGACTATTCATACAGTATTTTGAGTGTGCCCGGATTGCAAGCACCTGCGCGCGGCACCCGACTCGCTTCGGCGACCGCTAGACCTTGGGATCAGGATTGCGCCGCGGCCCACACCTGCTGGCGGAACCAGCTGCGCATCGGGTCTGCGTGGGTTCGTTGGTGCCAGATCTGCATCACTTCCACCTGCGCAAGCTTCAGCGGCAGCGGGTGATGACACAGGTCCTGATCACGCTCGGTGGCGTCCTCTGCCACCGAGCGAAGGCAAGTGAGCAGCAGGTCGGTACCCCGCACCAACCTGGCCGGCGCCAGGAAACTCGAAAGGCCCGCAACCACCTTGCGGCGGTGCCCTTGGGCGTGTAAGGCCCGATCCACCAGGCCATCGAGATCGCCCGTGAGGGTGGTCAACAGGTGATCGCAGCGCAGGAATGTATCCAGGTCCAGGCCTTGGGCCAGATGTGGATTGTGTTTCCAGGCGAGCACGACGAAGTCCTCGCTGAGCAGACGCTGTTGGTGAAAGGTATCTGGAAGGTCGGTGTAAAAGCCGGCGATGGCCAGGTCGCAACTGCCTTTTTCCAATGCGTCGCGGGGTAGCTGACCCCGCGTGTTATGGGTGACCAGCACCAGGTTCGGCGCCTGCTCGCGCAAAACCGGCAGCAGTTTCGGTAACAAGGTCTGCTCGATGTAATCGGTGCTGTACAGGTGCAGGCGGGCAGGGCGGGAGAGGAAGTCCTGGCCATCGCAGCGCTCGTAGAACGCCTCCAGCCCTTCCACCAAACGCTGTACCTCGGGCGCCAGTTCGTGGGCCCGAGGCGTCGGGGTCATCCCCCGCGGCGCGCGGACGAACAATGGGTCGCCAAACTGGTGTCGCAGTTTGTTGAGCTTGTGGCTGAGTGCGGGTTGGCTCAGGGCCATGCGCTCGGCGGCAAGGGTGGCATTGCGTTCCTGATAGAGCACGTGGAACAGGTGCAGCAGGTTCAGATCCTTGTGGGTGATATTCATTTTAAGAATCGCAGGCATGAAGGCTTTCGAATAATCGAATCATAGCGCGCCGGGTAGCATGGGCCCACTTTTCGCTTGATCCGGAGAACGTTGCATGAAAAAGACATCCACTCTTGCGTTGGCCGTGGCCGGCGCGCTGCTTGCCGGCACGGTCAGTGCCGCCCCCAAGGGGGAAGTGCTGGTGCTGCTGTCCAGCGAGAACCAGCTGCCGCTGCAGGGCGGTACAAGCTATGCCACCGGCTACTACCTCAACGAGTTCGGTGTACCTGCGGACCAGTTGCTCAAGGCTGGCTACACACTGGTCCTGGTCACGCCCAAGGGCAACGCGCCGAGGGTTGACCAGCGTTCGGTCGACCCCCAGTATTTCGGCGGCGACGCTGCCGAGATGCAGCGCATTCAGACGGTTGTGCAGGGGCTGCCGGACATTGGTGACACGCTTTCGGTGAAGGAAGTACTGGCCGGTGACCTGGACCGTTATGCGGGGCTGTTCATTCCAGGTGGCCATGCGCCGCTGATCGACCTGGCGAACAACCCTGAGGTCGGCGCTTTGCTGAACCACTTCCACCAGGCGGGCAAGCCGACCGCTGCCATCTGCCATGGCCCTATTGCGCTGCTCTCGGCTCAGAAAGACCCGGCCAGTTACCAGGCCGCACTGGCCCGTGGTGAGAAGCCAGCAGCCACTGACTGGGTGTACCAGGGTTACAAGATGACCATTTTCTCCGACCCGGAGGAGCAGGTGTTCGAAGGCTCGCTCAAGGATGACCGGCTGCTGTTCTATCCGGCCAAGGCAATGGCTGGAGCCGGCGGTAACATGACCTACGCCCCGGCATGGCAGCCGAACGTGGTGGTGGACCGTGAATTGATCACTGGGCAGAACCCCTTCTCGGACAAGGCGCTGGCCAAGGCGTTGCTGGAGAAGCTGGCAAGCCGCCGGCAATGACAGCCTTGTGGTTGCCAAGGCGGTTTCCGTGATCGCGGGCGACCCTGCGCCGACCAGGGTTCGCTCTGCGGTTTGAACTAAACTTATGCGTGGTTCGCTTGCAGAACGTTTCATCCATCCGACCACCGCCCTCCGGACAGGACTGCCCTCGTTGACGGTGGCCTTCTTGCAGAGGAGGGCTGGTCATGGACGAGGCAAGGCTTCACGATTTCATGGGCAAGCTGGTCGGCGACATGGGCGCGGCGGCGACGCTGGCCAATGTCATTCTCGGCGATGAGCTGGGGCTGTACCGAGCCATGGCTGACAGCCAACCCGTCACCCCCGAGGCACTTGCGGCCAAGACCGGTTGCCACCCACGGTTGGTGCGTGAGTGGCTGAATGCCCAGTCGGCCGCCGGCTACGTCGTTCATGAAAAGGGCAGCTTCGTGCTACCCGAAGAGCAGGCCATGGCCCTGGCGCTGGAAGACTCCCCCGCCTACATGGCAGGGGGCGCGTCGGTGATCGCCGCCCTGTTCCATGACAAGGACAAGCTGGTGGCAGCCATGCGCGGTGGTGGAGGCCTGGCCTGGGGCGATCATCACCCGTGCATGTTCAGCGGTACCGAACGCTTCTTCCGGCCGGGCTATCGGACCTTCCTGGTGGCTGACTGGTTGCCAGCGCTGGAGGGCGTGGTGGCCAAGCTGCAGGCCGGGGCGAAGGTCGCGGACGTGGGATGCGGTCATGGGGCGTCGACCCTGGTCATGGCCGAGGCGTTTCCAGCCTCGACCTTTACCGGTTACGACTACCACGCGCCTTCTATCGCCACGGCCAGCGAACGTGCACGCGAGGCTGGGCTGACTGAACGCGTCAGTTTCCAAAAGGCTTCTGCCAAGGATTACCCAGGTCATGATCATGACCTGGTGTGTTTTTTCGACTGTCTGCATGACATGGGCGACCCGGTCGGGGCGGCGCGGCATGCCTACCGTGCGCTCAAGGCAGATGGCACGGTAATGTTGGTGGAGCCTTATGCCGAGGACTCGCTGGATGGCAATCTGACGCCGGTGGGGCGGCTCTTCTACGCGGCCTCGACGTTTATCTGCACACCGAATTCGCTTTCGCAGGAAGTCGGGTTGGGGCTTGGCGCCCAGGCCGGGGAGGCGCGTTTGCGGGCGGTGTTCGAGGAAGCGGGATTCACCCGGTTCCGGCGCGCGACGCAAACGCCCTTCAACCTGATCCTGGAGGCGCGCAAGTAGCAGGCGCTGGCTTGTCAGGGATGCGGCCAAAGCAGAAGGGGCGCCATGTCGGCGCCCCTTCTGTCTTGTTGCTTAGGCTTCAGCGTCCCAAGGACGGTCGCCTTTTTCGTCTTTCACGCGGGTTGGCAGGCCCATGACGTCCAGCGCCTTGAGGAACGGCTCGGCTGGCAGCTCCTCGACGTTGACCATGCGCTTGGCATCCCACTCGCCGCGTGCGACCAGCAGGGCAGCGGCCACTGGCGGTACGCCAGCGGTGTAGGAAATGCCCTGGCTGTCGGTTTCGGCGTAGGCTTCTTCGTGGTCCGCGACGTTGTAGATGAACACTTCGCGGGGCTGGCCATCCTTGGTGCCCTTGACCAGGTCACCGATGCAGGTCTTGCCGGTGTAGCCCGGGGCCAGGGAGGCCGGATCAGGCAGCACGGCCTTGACCACCTTCAGCGGTACCACTTCCAGGCCTTCGGCGGTCTTGACCGGTTGCTCGGAGAGCAGGCCCAGGTTCTTCAGCACGGTGAACACGTTGATGTAGTGCTCGCCGAAGCTCATCCAGAAACGCACGTTCGGTACGTTGAGGTTCTTGGAGATCGAATGAACTTCGTCATGACCGGTCAGGTACAGGTTCTGCGAACCTACCACCGGCAGGTCGTCGGTACGCTTGACCTCGAACATGGTGTTGCTGGTCCACTGGCTGTTCTGCCAGCTCCAAACCTGACCTGTGAATTCGCGGAAGTTGATTTCCGGGTCGAAGTTGGTAGCGAAGTACTTGCCGTGGGAACCGGCATTGACGTCGAGAATGTCGATCGACTCAATGCTGTCGAAATACTGTTGCTGCGCGAGTTTCGCGTAGCTGTTCACCACACCCGGGTCGAAGCCGACACCAAGAATGGCGGTAATGTTCTTTTGTTGGCACTCTTCGAGGTGTTTCCACTCGTAGTTGCCGTACCAGGGCGGCGTCTCGCAGATCTTGCCCGGTTCTTCGTGAATGGCGGTGTCCAGGTAGGCGACACCGGTATCGATGCAGGCACGCAGCACCGACATGTTGAGGAAGGCGGAACCAACGTTGATCACGATCTGCGATTCGGTTTCGCGGATCAGCGCTTTGGTCGCCTCGACATCGAGAGCATTGAGCGAGAAGGCCTGGATGTCGGCGGGTACCTTGAGGCTACCCTTGGCCTTTACGCTGTCGATGATGGCCTGGCATTTGGAGATGTTCCGCGACGCAATGGCAATACGACCGAGTTCGTCGTTATGCTGCGCGCACTTGTGGGCCACCACCTTGGCGACACCTCCTGCACCAATGATAAGAACGTTCTTCTTCAATTTATCCCTTGCTCCTTACTGAAAGCCCGTCTTACGACAGGCTGGAAACGTAGTCTTCGAAACCGAACTCGCGGACAACCTCGACGCTGCCGTCGAGTTGCTTGACCACGATGGCTGGCATTTTCAGACCGTTGAACCAGTTTTTCTTGACCATGGTGTAACCCGCCGCGTCGATGAACGACAGGCGATCGCCGATGGCCAGCGGTCGATCGAATTGGTACTCGCCGAAGATGTCACCGGCCAGGCACGACTTGCCGCAGACCATGTAGGTGTGTTCGCCCTCGTTAGGGGCCATCTTGGCATTGAGGCGGTAGATCAGCAGATCGAGCATGTGCGCTTCGATGGAGCTGTCGACCACAGCCAGGTGCTTGCCATTGTAAAGGGTGTCGAGCACGGTCACTTCGAGCGACGCGCTCTGGGTGATGGCAGCTTCGCCCGGCTCGAGGTAAACCTGCACGCCGTACTTTTCCGAGAAGGCTTTCAGGCGCGCGCAGAAGGCATCCAGAGCATAGTCTTCGCCGGTGAAGTGAATACCGCCACCGAGGCTGACCCACTCGACCTTGTGCAGCAGGTGGCCGAAGCGTTCCTCGATGTGCGAGAGCATCTTGTCGAACAGGCTGAAGTCGCCGTTCTCGCAGTTGTTGTGGAACATGAAGCCGGAGATCTGCTCGATGACCTGCTCGATCTTGGCCGGGTCCCATTCGCCCAGGCGGCTGAACGGGCGGGCCGGGTCGGCCAGCAGGTAGTCGGAGCTGCTCACCTGCGGGTTGACGCGCAGGCCGCGAACCTTGCCTTCGGACTGCTCGGCGAAGCGTTGCAGCTGGCCGATGGAGTTGAAGATGATCTTGTCGCAGTTCTCGAGCATTTCCTCGATTTCATCGTCGGCCCACGCCACGCTGTAGGCATGGGTTTCGCCAGCGAATTTCTGGCGGCCGAGCTTGAGCTCGTACAGCGACGAGGAAGTGGTGCCGTCCATGTACTGTTGCATCAGGTCGAATACCGACCAGGTGGCGAAGCACTTGAGGGCGAGGAGGGCCTTGGCACCGGAGTGTTCGCGCACGTAGGCGATCTTCTCCATGTTGCCCAGCAGCTTGGTTTTATCGATGAGGTAGTACGGCGTCTTGATCATTTAAAGGCCCCCGGCCAGGCCGGCCAAAAAAAGGACACGCATTGTGCCTTCACTTGCCGTATATCGAAAGGGCGGAAGACGCATTTCGTCAGAGTTATGTGGCTGACGGTAATCGATGCGCCATCCGTCCTTCGCGCAAGGCAGTTGAACAGACGAATATGACTATCCTAATCGCCGCGTTCGGTGGCTGGCGGGAACCCGATCGACGACCTGCGCCGTACCTGCCAGCAGGGGGGATCTACTGCGCCGCCGCCAACCAGGTCTGAATCTGCGCCAGGGTCGCCGTGGCGCCACCACAGACCACCACCAGCACCTGGCGGTATTGCTCCAGTGCCTGCGGGTCGTAGGCCAGGGCCAAGGCTGCGCCGCAGGCTGGCTCGACCAGTACCCGATGATCGAGCAGGAACCGCTCGCAAGCCTGTAGTGCGGCGCGGTCGCTGACCAGGTGGCTCTGGACCGGGTGCGTGCGCACGCAGGTCAACGCTTGATCGGCCACCCGTTTGGCGCCCAGCGAGGTGGCGACCGACGTGATGCGCGCCAGTTCGATGGACTGGCCGGCCTGCATGGCCGCGTGCAGCGATGCTGCACCTTCGGTTTCCACCGCCAGCACCGGTACATCGTCCCAGCCGTTGCGCTGCAGGCCTTCGACCACGCCGCTGAGCAAGCCTCCGCCGCCAACCGAGAGCACCACCGCATCGGGTTTGAAACCGGCCTGGGCCAGCTCGTCCACCAGGCTGGCATGGCCGGTCCACAGCAATGGGTCGTCGAAGGGGTGGATGAAGGCATCGTTCGGCCCGACCAAGGTCTGCGCCAGTTCGTTGGCCTCCTGCCAGGAACTGCCGTGCACCACCACCTCGGCGTTCTCGAGGCGCAGCAGCTCCTTGGCGCGTTCAGTGGTGGTTTCGGGCACCACCACCGTGACCGGGACGCCCAACTGGCGACCGGCATAGGCCACGGCCAGGCCAGCGTTGCCACCGGAGGACGACACGAAGTGCCGGGCTCCACGCGCATGATGCGTCTCGCAGGCGTGGCCGACCCCGCGTAACTTGAACGAACCGCAGGGCTGCAGTGCATCGAGCTTGAGCCACACCGCTCGACCGGCTGCGATGGACATGGGCCGGGATTCGATCAGGGGCGTCTGAATGTGCAAGGTCATGGGTAGATCCCTCTGTTTACCAAGGCTGAAATGAGTCGCGTACGGTACAGGTCACATTGCCTCCTGGACCATCTGTAGAAAAGTCGCCACCACCCGCCGTGTGCGTTGTTCGCTCAAGCACACCAGGGTTTCGGTCAGGTGCCGCTGGCAATCGACGATAGGCAGCGCGCATACACGGGCGTCGGCGCCGAACTCGGCTGCCGAGACCACCCCCACGCCAATTCCCACCACCACCGCCTCACGCGCGGCCTCCCGGCCCTCGACCTGAATCGCCGGGCGTATGCGCAGGCCGGCACGTTGCATTTCTTCTTCAAGCGTTTGCCGGGTTACCGAGCCCGGTTCGCGAAGCACCAGCGGTGTGTCGTCCAGGTCGGCCAGGCTGATCGACCCGCGACTGGCCCATGGGTGCTGATGGGAGACGAAGGCCACCATCGGGTCGCGTCGCAATGGCACGCAGTGCAGGCGCTCGTCGTCGACATCGCGCCCCAGCAGCGCCAGGTCCGCCTGGTAACTGAACAGGCGGGCGAGGGATTCATCGGTGTTGCCAGTCTCGACCTTTACTTGGATGCCTGGATAGCGCTGGCAGAAGCGGGCGATCTGCGGCAGCACGTGGACAGGCGCATCCACGGCCAGGACCAGGCTGCCGGTTTGCAGGGCGCGGGAGTCTTGCAGCAGCTCGTGGGCCTCGGCTTCGCAGGCGAACAGGCGCTGGCTGATACCCAGCAGGCGTTCACCCAGGTCGGTCAGGTGCACCGAGCGCTTGTTGCGATGAAACAGCAACACGCCAAAGCGTTCTTCGAGTTTGCGCACCTGGTCGGACACCGCCGGTTGGCTCAGGAACAGTTTTTCTGCGGCGCGGGTGAAGCTCCCGTGCACGGCCACGGCATGAAAGGCCTTGAGTTGAGCGTGGGAAACCGCCATGACGTCTCCAGTAACAAGCTGAGCTTATGTCTGAAATACCTTAAATCGTTTTTATTTATCAGTCAGTAGCTGTTTCCATACCGATCAGCCCCAACCAGCCGCCACAAGCGGCCGCCTGTGGCCATGGTGCCCATACGGCGCCATCTGACCAGATGACGAGCCACGTCATGCAGTGCGCAACACAACAACAAGACAGGCATTTTCTTCACATTCTGCCGGCACACTTGAGCAAGAGGTCAGAGTCAAAATGAATCAAACCCTAGCCGCGATGAAACGTTGGCGCGTACAGATCTTCGCCATCACCTGGCTGGCCTACGCCGCCTTCTATTTCACCCGCAAAGCGTTCTCGGTGGCCAAGCTTGGCATCGGCGAAGACCCGAATTTCATGCTCGACAAGGCCGCCATGGCCAACCTCGATGCGATCTACCTGGCCGCCTATGCCGTGGGCCAGTTTACTTGGGGCATGCTTGCCGACCGCTTTGGCCCGCGCGTGGTAGTGCTCGGCGGCCTGCTGATTTCGGCCGCCGCTGCGGTGGTGATGGGCAGTTACGCCACCTTCCCGATCTTCGCCACCTGCATGTTGATCCAGGGCCTGGCGCAGTCCACCGGTTGGGCGGGGCTGTGCAAGAACATCGGCAGCTTCTTCCCGGCCTCGCAGCGTGGCCGGGTATTGGGGCTGTGGAGTTCCTGCTATGCCTTTGGCGGGTTGGTCGCCTCGCCATTCGCCGGCTGGTGGGCCTACACCCTGGTCGGCACCTGGCACGCGGCGTTCTTCTCCAGTGCCGCGGTGGTGGCGGCTGTCGCTGTGCTGTTCTTCTTTCTGCAGCGCAACAAACCCGAGGATGTAGGCCTGCCAGCGGTGGAGCCTGAGCCGCAGAGCATGTCCCCGGGTTCAAACCTGTGCAGTGTCTGGGCGCCGCTACGTGAAGTGCTACGCAACCGTACGGTACTGACCCTCGGCCTGGCTTACTTCCTGCTCAAGCCGGCACGTTATGCCATTTTGCTGTGGGGGCCGGTGATCGTCTTCGAGCAAATGCCTTCGGTGGGCAAGGTGGGGGCGGCGATCATTCCGACGGCCTTCGAGCTGGCCGGACTGCTGGGCCCCATCATCATTGGCCTGGCCTCGGACAAACTGTTCGGCGCGCGGCGCATGCCGGCCTGCGTGATCAGCCTGCTGCTGTTGACCCTGACACTGGCAGCCTTCATGGGTGCGATGCATAGCGGCAGCGTGATGCTGGTGGTGGCGCTGCTGTTCGTCATGGGCCTGACCCTCTATGGGCCTGACTCGATGATCAGCGGCGCGGCAGCGATCGATTTCGGCACGGCCAAGGCGGGGGCAACGGCGGCCGGTTTCGTCAACGGGTGTGGTTCGGTGGGTGCCGTGCTGGGCGGCTTGCTGCCCGGTTACTTCGACAGCGTCACGGTGTTCATCGTCTTCGCAGGCTGTGCGCTGTTCTCGGCCCTGGTGCTGGTGCCGCATTGGAACAGTCGCCCGGCGAGCACGGCCCAGGCCAGTGACGTGGCGCCCAACACCAGCATGGCAATAAAGCCACTGCGTACATAAAGGAAAGCAAGCGAATGAGACCCTTCTGGCTGCAACAGGCCCTGGATTCCGAACAGGCGGCTGTTTGCCCACCGCTGCAGGGCGATGCCCGCTGTGATGTCTGCATCGTCGGTGGCGGCTACACCGGGCTATGGACAGCACTGATGCTCAAGCAAGCGGTGCCAGCACTGGATGTATTGCTGATCGAGGCGGATATCTGCGGCGCTGGGGCCAGTGGGCGCAACGGCGGATGCGCGCTGTCGTGGTCGGCCAAGTATTTCACCTTGGAGCGTCTGTTCGGGGTGGCTGAGGCGGTGCGCCTGGTGCGCGAGTCCGAGCGCAGTATCAGCGCCATCGGCGCGTTTTGCGCCGAGCATGGCATTGACTGCGACTACCGACTGGATGGCACGCTGTACACCGCTACCAATCCGGCCCAGGTGGGGGCCACCGACGCAGTGATCGCAGCGCTGGAGCAGAAGGGGATCAATTCGTTCCAGCGTTTGCCGCTGGAACAGCTGCAGCGCCTGGCCGGTTCGGCGCGACACCTGGAGGGCTGGTTCTCTCCGGCTGCCGCCACCGTGCAGCCGGGGCGCCTGGTGCGCGGCCTGCGCCGGGTGGCCCTGCAGCTGGGGGTGCGAATCCATGAAGGCACGGCCATGACCGGGCTTGAGCATGGCGCTCCGGTGCAGGTGCGCACTGCCCACGGTACGGTCCGTGCCGACCGCGTGGTGCTTGGTCTCAATGCCTGGATGGCGCGGGCATTCGCGCAGTTCGAACGCACCGTGGCCATCGTTTCCAGCGATATGGTGATCACCGAGCCGTGCCCCGAGTTGCTCCGGGAAATCGGCCTCGACAGCGGCATCAGCGTGCTCGATTCGCGCATTTTCGTGCATTACTACCACAACACCTCTGACGGCCGGCTGATGCTCGGCAAGGGCGGCAATACCTTCGCCTATGGTGGGCGCATGCTGCCAGTGTTCGACCAACCGTCGCCGTACCGGCCCTTGCTGCGCGAGAGCCTCGGCGCGTTCTTCCCAGCGCTGGCCGATGTGCCTCTGGCGGCCAGCTGGAACGGGCCCTCGGACCGTTCGGTGACCGGTTTGCCGTTCTTTGGCCGGTTGGATGGGCAAGGCAACGTGTTCTATGGCTTCGGCTATTCCGGCAGCGGTGTAGGGCCTTGCCACATGGGCGGGCAGATTCTCTCGTCGCTTGCGCTGGGGCTGGACAACCCATGGACCCGTTCGCCACTGGTCAACGGACCGCTGGGCCTGTTCCCGCCAGAGCCGATTCGCTACCTGGGCTCGTTGATGGTGCGCAATGCCATTCGGCGCAAGGAGCGCGCCGAGGACCAGGGTGTAAGGCCGCGGCGGCTGGACGTGCGGCTGGCACGGTTCGCGGCGGCGGCGGGTAAGTCTGACAAGGCCTGAGTGGCTCTGGGCGTGTAGGCGCTGGCTTGCCAGCGCTTGGGCGAAGATTTCTTGTCGAACCATCGCCCGAGGGCGTATAAACTGCACCCACTTTTGGCCGGTCGCTTCCTGAACCGGCCGCTGAAACAAAGAGAGTCGACATGGGCGCACAGTGGAAAGCCAAACATAAAGAAGCCGCGGCCAACGCCAAAGGCAAGATCATGGGCAAGCTGTCCAAAGAGATCCAGATTGCCGCCAAG
Source organism: Pseudomonas sp. NyZ480 (assembly GCF_029537255.1). Lineage (NCBI taxonomy): Bacteria > Pseudomonadati > Pseudomonadota > Gammaproteobacteria > Pseudomonadales > Pseudomonadaceae > Pseudomonas > Pseudomonas sp. NyZ480. The sequence goes on from NZ_CP120626.1 coordinate 2,353,440, forward strand.
TCCGGCGCCGATCCCGACATGAACCCGCGTCTGCGCCTGGCCATCGAACAGGCCAAGAAGGCCTCGATGACCCGTGAAACCCTGGAACGGGCGATCCGCAAGGGCGCAGGGCTCGATGGCGACGCGGTGCAGTATCAGGCTGTGAGCTACGAGGGCTTCGCACCGCACCAGGTGCCGCTGATCGTCGAGTGCCTGACCGATAACGTCAACCGCACCGTCGCCCAGATCCGCGTGCTGTTCCGCAAGGGCCAGCTGGGTGCCAGCGGTTCGGTGGCCTGGGACTTCAACCACGTTGGCCTGATCGAGGCGACCCCGAACGGTGACGCCGACCCGGAAATGGCCGCCATCGAGGCCGGCGCCCAGGACTTCGAAGAAGGCGAGGAAGAGGGTTCGACCCTGTTCATCACCGACACCACCGACTTGGACGCCGTGCAGAAGGCGCTGCCAGAGCATGGTTTCACCGTGACCTCGGCGAAAATCGGCTACACCCCGAAGAACCCGGTAAGCGCTGCCAGCCTGAGCGCTGAAGCCCTGGCCGAGGTCGAGGCATTCCTCGAAGCGATCGACGAAAACGACGATGTGCAGAACGTCTACGTCGGCCTGACTGCCTGAAGACAGGGGCCGCGTTGCGTCCCAATCGCCGGCAAGCCGGTTCCTGCAGGGGCTGGGGGGCTGGCGATTGGGCATGGCGCTCCCTTGCTGGAAGGCTTGAATGAACCCCACCTTCACCTCCCTCAGCCTCGCTCACCTGCGTACGCTTGACTGCCTCCTGCAGTTGAAGAACCTCAGCCATGCAGCCGAGCGCCTGGGCGTCAGCCAGTCGGCCCTAAGCCGTCAATTGGCCCATCTGCGCGAAGCGTTCGACGACCCGCTGCTGGTGCGACAGGGCCGTGGCTATGTGCTCAGCGAGCATGCCGAAGCCTTGGTCGAACCGCTGCGTCAGGTGCTGGAAGAGCTCCAGGCCCTGCGCCAGCCAGCGGCCTTCGACCCAGCCCGTTGCGAGCGTCGGTTCTGTCTGGCTGCCTCCGATTACGTCGCCGAACATATGCTGCCGCTGCTGGTGGCAGCGCTGGAGCGCGAAGCGCCGGGCATAAGCCTGGAGTACCGCACCTGGCAGGCTGGCCAGTATGCGCTTCTGGCCAGTGGTGAGATCGACCTGGCCACGACCCTGTTCGATGAGTCTCCACCCAACCTGCACGGCCGCCTGCTGGGCGAGGACCGTGCGGTGTGCCTGATGCGTCAGGACCATCCGCTCACAGCATTCGAAGCCTTGAGCCAGGAGGACTACCTGGCGTTCAAGCATGTGCGTATCTCAGGTGGCGGCGACAAGGACAGCTTCATCGATCGCCACCTGCGCGCCCAAGGCCTGCAGCGGCGGGTTGGCCTGGAAGTGCCGTTCTTTTCCGCCACCGTGCAGGTGGTCGGCAACAGCCAGGCTGTGGCGACCGTTCCCGAACACATCGCCCGCCAATTGTGCCGGCTGCACCCACTGGCCTGGCGACCGCTGGGCTTTATCGAGCACACCCAACGCTACTGGGTGGTGTGGCACCAGCGCCTGCAGGCATCTGCTGAGCATCGCTGGTTGCGCAACCGAGTCTTCGAGCTGTGGCGGCAATCGCAGTTCGGTGTACAGGGCGGTCATGCGCCTTTGCCATAGCAGGTATGCGCCAAGTGGGGTTCTTCGGCGGCGTGGGGCTGCCTAGACTGGGGGACATCGTGGTGTCGGGGCTGGCCCTTTTCGTGGGTGAAGCCGTTCCTTGCAGGACTGCGCTGTTTTCGGAGCCAGTGAGTAATCTGTGGGAGCGGGCGTGCTTGCGCAAAGAGCGGCACTGACGCCAGGCACCCCCAAAGGAGACTGAGCGTGACCCCCGAACAATTTCGCCAGTATGGCCACCAACTGATCGACTTGATCGCAGACTATCGGCAAGGTATCGCCGAGCGCCCGGTCATGGCACAGGTTGAGCCGGGCTATCTCAAGTCGGCATTGCCCGATGCAGCGCCGCAGAAGGCCGAGCCGTTCGAGGCAATTCTCGACGACGTCAACCACCTGCTGATGCCTGGCCTGTCGCACTGGCAGCACCCGAATTTCTTCGGCTACTTCCCGTCCAACGGCACGCTGTCGTCGGTCCTGGGCGACTTCCTCAGCACCGGCCTGGGCGTGCTCGGGCTGTCCTGGCAATCCAGTCCGGCACTCAGCGAGCTGGAAGAGACCACCCTGGATTGGCTGCGCCAATTGTTGGGTTTGTCGGCACAGTGGAGCGGGGTTATCCAGGACACCGCTTCGACCAGCACCCTGGTGGCGCTGATCTGCGCGCGCGAACGAGCCACCGGGTACGCCTTGGTGCGGGGTGGCCTGCAGGCCGAGGCAAAACCGTTGGTCGTGTATGTCAGCGCCCACGCGCACAGTTCGGTGGACAAGGCAGCGTTGCTGGCGGGTTTCGGACGCGACAACATTCGCCTGATCGCCGTTGACGAACAGTTCGCCATGCGCCCTGAGGCGCTACGCGAGGCCATCGTGCAGGACCTGGCAGCGGGCAATCAGCCCTGTGCGGTCGTCGCCACCACCGGCACCACCGCCACCACCGCGCTCGATCCGCTCCGTTCGATTGGCGAGATCGCCCAGGCGCATGGCTTGTGGCTGCACGTTGATTCGGCCATGGCTGGTTCGGCGATGATCCTGCCGGAATGCCGCTGGATGTGGGAGGGCATTGAGCTGGCCGACTCGGTGGTGGTCAATGCCCACAAGTGGTTGGGCGTGGCCTTCGACTGCTCGATCTACTATGTGCGCGACCCACAGCATTTGATCCGGGTGATGAGCACCAACCCCAGCTACCTGCAGTCGGCGGTGGATGACGAGGTGAAGAACCTGCGCGATTGGGGGATCCCATTGGGTCGTCGGTTCCGCGCGTTGAAGCTGTGGTTCATGTTGCGAAGCGAGGGGGTAGAGGCCTTGCAGCAACGCTTGCGCCGGGACCTGGAAAACGCCCGCTGGCTGGCCGAGCAGGTGCAGGCTACGGCGCAATGGGCGCTGTTGGCACCTGTGCAATTGCAGACGTTGTGCATTCGCCATTGTCCAGCAGGGTTGGATGGCGAGGCGCTGGATACCCACACCAAGGGCTGGGCGCAACGGCTCAATGCCTCGGGGGATGCTTATGTCACGCCGGCTACCCTGGATGGGCGCTGGATGGTGCGAGTGTCGGTGGGGGCTCTGCCGACCGAGCGAGAGCATGTGGAGCGGTTGTGGGAGCGGTTACAGCAAATCGTCAACGACTGAAACAAGGGGGCCGCTAAGCGGCCCCCTTGTCCATCAATGTCCTACTGTCTGAAAGCTGCCTTTGCGGCTGGCCTCGTAGGCTTCTTTTTCCATCGGCTTGGCCTGTGGGTTACCCAGGTCTTCCATTGCCAGGCGGTGGGTTTCCGGTGCCAGGTAGGCAGCGAAGGCGCACACGCAGGTGATGAGGAACGCCAAACCGCCGATCACCAGTGGGATGTTGTCCGAACCTGGCGGGGCAACGAAGGCGAACAGCGCCGGCAGCATGGCGGTGAGCATGGTGCCGATGTTCTGTGCGATGGCCATGGCCGAGACCCGGTAGCGGGTCTGGAACAGCTCTGGATAGAAGCTTGGGAACACCGCGTTGTAGCCTTGGTACACCAGACCCCACATCACGATCGAGGCGACGAAGGCCATCGGTACGTTCTGGATGCTGATCGCATACAGGTAGACGAAGGCTAGCAGACCAGAGCCCAGGCAACCGGCAATCATGGTCGGGCGACGACCGATCTTGTCCGAGAGGTTGCCGACGAACGGAATCACCAACACTGCAACGATGTTGCCGACCACCGGAATCCACAGGTAAACGCTCTTGTCGAAGCCAATGCCGTAGGCCGGCTGTACTGCGTAGGCTGCACCGAAGATGGTGGCCACGACCGGGATCACGTTCATCAGTGCCATGAACATCACCAGCACCATGTGCTTCCAGCTGTGACGGAAAGCTTCTTTGACGGGCGACTTGGCGACTTTGTCCTGCTTCTCTTCTTTCACGAAGGCTGGGGTTTCATGCACTTCCCGGCGGATGATGAAGCCCGCTACCAGCACCAGGGCGCTCATCAGGAACGGAATACGCCAGCCCCAATCGTTGAAGGCTTCACTTGGCATGAAGTAGGCCAGCGGCAGGAATACCGCGGCGGCCATGACCTGACCGGCCTGTACGCCCTGCAGTGTGAAGCTGGCGTAGTAGCCGCGCCGGCCGAACGGAGCGTGCTCCATGATCATCGAACTGGCGCCGGAGATTTCGCCGGCCACGGCAAAGCCTTGGACCAGGCGCAGCAACACCAGCAGTGCCGGGGCCAGCAGGCCGATGTCGTGGTAGGTAGGCAGCAGGCCGACAGCCATCGTCGACAGGCCCATCAGGAACATGCACAGCAGCAGTACGTTCTTGCGCCCGCGGGTATCACCCCAGTGGCCGAGCACGAAGGCGCCGACCGGACGGGCCAGGTAGCCGACACCGTAGGTGGCCAGCGAAGCGATGATGGCCATTTTCGGGTCGGTGTTGGGGAAGAAGATCTGCGGGAAGATCAGGGCCGCAGCTTGCGCATAAATGAAGAAGTCGTAGTACTCGAGTGCCGAGCCGATCCATCCGCTGGCGGTCGCCTTCTTGGCTTGAGAGCTGGAGTGGGCCATCGTTGTCTCCGTTGTTCTTGTTGGTTACCGCACGGCTGGCAGCGTTCGCGAGGCGCGACAAGGGGCCGGACGTAGCGATCGATATCGGGAGTAGGGGCGTTGCTAAATGGCGCGCAATCGCGGATGGGAAGTGCGAAGGGAGAGCGAGCGAGCAGGTGCGGATCGCAAGGCGACTGGAGTGTGCATAGGTCGGTACCCGGTTTATTGAACTTATTATGTGGTGATACTGGGCTCTTCAGCGCAGGTTCCGCCGAACGACCTTCTGGGCAGAATCGGATCTTCGGTTTACCTGCGTCTGGAATTCATAGTTGCGCACGGGTTGGCATTTGATCAATTCATCGAAACGGGTTTTGTTCGGTAATCGAACACAAAACTAACCATTTCGTACAAACCAATTGCTGACAGGACTTTACCTGCGAATAATTGATCGTGCCAGAAACCTGTTCGAGGTTTCGGCACCGTCGTCCTCCGCGCAGGCCCCGCGCCGCGCTCCAATAACAAGGTATTCCAGCATGCAGCGTTCGATAGCCACCGTGTCCTTGAGCGGCACTCTGCCGGAAAAGCTCGAAGCCATCGCCGCCGCCGGTTTTGACGGCGTTGAAATCTTCGAGAACGATCTGCTCTATTACGCCGGTAGCCCACGTGAAATTCGGCAGATGTGCGCCGACCTGGGTATCGCCATCACTCTGTTCCAGCCGTTTCGCGATTTCGAAGGCTGCCGTCGTGAACGCCTGCAGAAGAACATCGATCGGGCCGAACGCAAATTCGACTTGATGCAAGAGCTGGGTACCGACCTGGTCCTGGTGTGCAGCAACGTCCAGGCCGATGCGCTGAGCGAAGAGCAGATTCTGGTGGATGACCTGCGTCTGCTGGCCGAGCATGCCGGCAAGCGCGGTCTGCGCATCGGCTACGAAGCCTTGGCCTGGGGCCGCCATGTGAACACCTACCAGCAAGTCTGGAACCTGGTGCGCCAGGCTGACCATCCTGCGCTGGGCGTGATCCTCGACAGCTTCCACACCCTGTCGCTCAAGGGCGATCCGTCGGCGATCCGCGATATCCCCGGCGACAAGATCTTCTTCGTGCAGATGGCCGATGCGCCGATCCTGGCGATGGACGTGCTGGAGTGGAGCCGCCACTTCCGCTGCTTCCCAGGGCAAGGTGAAATGGATCTGGCGGGCTTCCTCGCACCGATTTTGGCGACTGGCTATCGTGGTCCGTTGTCGTTGGAGATTTTCAACGACGGCTTCCGCGCGGCACCGGCACGGCAGAACGCCGCCGATGGCCTGCGTTCGCTGCTGTACCTTGAAGAGCAGACCCGCCTGCGCCTGGAGCAAGAAGCCACGCCCATCGAGCCGGGTGTGTTGTTCGCGCCACCGGCGGCCAGTGCCTATGACGGTGTCGAATTCCTTGAATTTGCAGTGGATGAGGCCGTTGGTGCGCGCCTTGGCGGTTGGCTCAAGCGCCTGGGCTTCGCCGAGGCTGGCCAGCACCGCAGCAAGGACGTGACGCTGCTGCGTCAGGGCGATATCAACATCGTGCTCAATGCCGAGCCGTATTCCTTCGGCCACAACTTCTTCGAGGCTCACGGCCCTTCACTGTGTGCCACGGCCTTGCGAGTCAAGGACGAGGAGGCGGCACTGCAGCGCGCGACGGCTTTCCGTGGTCAGCCGTTCCGCGGCCTGGTCGGCCCCAACGAATGTGAAGTGCCTGCGGTGCGTGCCCCGGACGGTAGCCTGATCTACCTGGTGCAGCAGGGGCGCGAAGGCCGCTCGCTGTACGATACCGACTTCTCCCTGGACCCTGAAGCGACTGCCAGTGGTGGCTTGCGCCGAATCGACCACATGGCTCTGGCCCTGCCGGCCGAGTCGCTGGACAGTTGGGTGCTGTTCTACAAGAGTCTCTTCGACTTCGCCGCTGACGACGAGGTGGTTTTGCCCGACCCATACGGCCTGGTGAAAAGCCGCGCCCTGCGCAGTCAGTGCGGTACCTTGCGTTTGCCGTTGAACATCTCGGAAAACCGTAACACCGCCATCGCCCACGCATTGTCCAGCTATCGGGGCTCGGGTGTTCATCACATCGCCTTCGATTGTGACGATATCTTCCGCGAAGTGGCCAGGGCCAAGGAGGCGGGAGTGCCGTTGCTGGAGATTCCGCTGAACTACTACGACGATCTGGCTGCGCGCTTCGATTTCGACGACGAATTCCTCAGCGAGCTGGCGTATTACAACGTGCTGTACGACCGCGATGCCCAGGGGGGGGAGTTGTTCCACGTCTACACCGAGGCGTTCGAGGAGCGTTTCTTCTTCGAAATCATCCAGCGCAAGGGGGGGTACGCCGGCTATGGTGCCGCCAACGTTGCGGTGCGGCTGGCGGCGATGGCCAAGCGGCGCAGTGGTGCGGCGCGCAAGCCGGTGTTGTGAGCATGGCGTTAGGCTCTGGGGGCCTGTGAGATCGAGCGCCGCCCGCGCGGCGCATCGCGAGCAAGGCTCGCTCCTACGTCTGTTTCGGGCCAATGACGTCAGTGACAGGCGCGCGCGAGCGCCTTGCTTGTACGACCTGATATCGCGTCAAGCGCACATCTTTCAGGAATTATTGGCCCGGAATAGACGTAGGAGCGAGCCTTGCTCGCGATGCGCCGCGCAGGCGGGGTTCGATCTCACAATCACCACACCCTCCGCGACACCACCCGACCAACAGCGCGCTTCCCTGTATCGCTTCGCTCACGGATAATCCTCGCATTCCAATAAACAGCCTGTGAGTGGGTATGAGTGATTCCGTAGTCAGCCTCGGCCAGCCTGAGATCGAAGGGGTGCGCAAGACGCGCAAGAACAACCCCGAGAAAACGCGCGAGGACATCCTCCAGGCCGCGATCAACGAGTTCGTCCAGCAGGGGCTGGCAGGCGCGCGGGTCGACGCCATCGCCGAGCGCACGGCCACCTCCAAGCGCATGATCTACTACTACTTCGGCAGCAAGGAACAGCTGTACGTCGAGTGCCTGGTCAAGCTTTACGGCGATATCCGCAAGACCGAACAAAGCCTCGAGCTAGAATCGCTGCCGGTCGAGCAGGCAATTCAGCGTCTGGTCGAGTTCACCTTCGATCACCATGACCGCAATGTCGACTTCGTGCGCATGGTCTGCACCGAGAACATCCATTACGGCGAATACGTCAAGAAGACCCCGGTCATCCGCGAGATGAGCAGCCTGGTGCTCCAGGCCTTGAGTCGTACGTTGCAGCGCGGTGTTGAAGAGGGCGTGTTCCGGCCCGGAATCGAGGTCATCGACCTGCACATGCTGATGAGCTCGTTCTGTTTTTATCGGGTATCGAACCGGCATACCTTTGGCGACATCTTCCAGGTCGATTTCTCCGACACCAACGTCAGGCAGCGCCACAGGGCGATGATCTGCGACGTAGTGATGCGCTACATCCGCGCCTGACCGGCGCTCATTCACCCAGCCGTTGCTCGCGTGACGGCGGGTAGCCGAAGTAGGCGGCATAGCATTTGCTGAAGTGCGACACCGAGACGAAACCACAGGCCACCGCCACCTCCATCACCGACAGGTCGGAGTATTGCAACAGGCGGCGGCTCTTGGTGATGCGCAGCTCCATGTAGTAGCGCCGCGGCGAGGTACCCAACTGGGCCTGGAACAGCCGGTCGATCTGTCTTCGCGAGCGCCCGCTGTAGGTGGCCAGCTGGTCGAGGCTGAGGGTTTCTTCCAGGTTGTTTTCCATCAGCTCGACGATGGTGCGCAGGTGCAGGCTCATGGACTTCTTCGCTCCAGGCCCGACCTGGCGATAGCGAGCACCCGAGAACGACAGGATTTCCTCGACACCTTCGGCCAAGCCATCGCCGTAAAGCCTGCGTACCAGCCCTAGCATTAGCTCCATGGCGCCGTTGGGGCTGGCCGCGCTCAGGCGGTCACGGTCGAGGGTGAAGCTGGCAGGGGTGATGCGTGTCTGCGGGCTGCGCTCGGACAAGCTCGCGCGCTGTTCGGGGTGGATGCTGCAGCCATAGTCATCGAGCACGCCGGCGCGGCCAAGGAACCAGGCACCGTTCCATAGGCCACCCAGGGCCATGCCATGGGCAGCGCAGTCCCCCAACAGGCGATCGAGTTCGGGGTACTTCAACGGCGTGCGCAGGCCGCCACACACCAGCAGCAGATCAAGGTCCTTGAGCGCTTGCGCCTCCAGCTCGGTAGCCACCAGTTCCAGGCCCAGGTCGCTCAGCACCCGATCGCCACTGAGCGACAGCGGGGTAAAGCGGAAACTGTCGGCGCGCAGCAGGTTGGCGGTGACCAGCACATCCATGGCCACGGTGAAACTGGCCATCGAAAAGTGTTCGAGCAGGACGAAGTCGACCCGATAGGGCGCCTGTGCGTTCTCGGTCGAGGATTTGAGCCTTAGCATGTTGCTGGTGCTGGTCTTCTTGCTGAACTGACGTGGCGTTGGCACTCTGAACTCCGCTTCCAGGCTGGTTCGCAGAGTGTGGCGGCAGGCCGAGGGAAAGACAATCTCCGGGGTGCGGGCGTGGTATTGGAGGTCGTATTGAGGCAACTGAGCTATGCTGGCGTACCTCACCCGGAGACCCTCGATGAAATACGCCCTCGCTTTGCTGCTGAGCCTGTTGCCATTCATGGCCAATGCCTTGCAAACAGGTGAAACACTGGCGCCCTGGACGCTGCTCGACCAGTACGACCAGGCCGGCAGTCTTGAAACCGGCACCCATATCTTGCTGGTTGCCCGCGATATGGACGGCGCCAAGCTGGTGAAGGCGGCGCTTGCCGATCAGCCCAAGGGCTACCTTGAAGCACGCCATGCGTTGTTCGTCGCTGATATCCAGCGCATGCCGGCGCTGATCAGCAAACTGTTCGCCATTCCGGCGATGCGTGACTACAGCTACCGGGTTCTGCTTGACCGTGACGGCCGAGTGGCCAGTCGTTACCCAGCCGAGGAGGGCAAGGTGCTGTGGTTGCAGCTGGAGCGGGGCGCGTTGGTGAGCCAACGGCTGTTCAGCGATGCGCAGGCGCTCAAGGCCGCCCTGGACCAAGCGCCGCACCCTTGAAAGGGGTGATCAGGGCACCCGATGCACTGATGCCCTGAGCGGGGTCATGGAATATTGAGCGTGATGGCGCTACCAAGGCCATTGACCATCAGGCTGCCTTCGAACTCGATGTGCTTGATCACGTCCGCCGATTCGAGTTCGCCTTTTATTCGCATGCGGACCTGGCGTTTCGCTTCGCGGGCCTTGTCATCGAGGGTGGCGGGTGCCAGCTCCACTTGGCCGAGCAGTGTGGTCTCGATATCACCGGTGGTTTCCCAACCCAGGTTGTGGCGCAGGATGGTGCGCGCTTTCTCCGCCGAAGCTACGTGCTGTGGTTTGCCGGTGTCGAGGGGGCTGATCGTGTAGGCGAGTTGGAAGTCGTGTTTCATGGCATTTCCTTTTCTGTGGATGCAGGCCTCCGTGCCGGGGCCTGCAATCTAACCGGCCGTTAGCGAAACTGAAACCAACGCGTTGTTCAGGCTGCTCCGGTCGCGGTGGGAATCTGCCCACAGCGTTCTTCGGCGCGCGTTAAACTGCTAATTTTTCGAGCCCGCCTCATGCTGCCCATCGAATTGCTTGAAACCACCCCCGACCAGGCTGAACTGCTGCGCAACCTTTATCAGTTCTATGCCTATGAATCCTCCGACTGGGAGCAGGAGGACGTCGAGGTGGACGGGCGTTTCTACATTCATGAATCACACCTGCAACGTTATTGGCACGCTCCCGACTGGAGCGCCAGCCTGGTCCTGGTGGATGGTTTCATCGCGGGTTTCGTGCTGGTCGAGCGCAGCGAATTGCCGGGGGTCGATGCCCTGGAACTGGCTGACCTGTTCATCCTTAAAAAGTATCGCCGCCAGGGCGTTGCGCGGGCTGTCGCGCAACAGTTCCTCGGCCGCCCCGGTGACTGGCTGCTGCGCTGCCATGGCCGGGACCGCCAGGCCGTGGCGTTCTGCCAAGCGCTGGTGGATACCCTGCCGCGTCCGGTGCGGATGATCGAGCTGGATGACGACCCGGAGTTGCTCAATTTCTGGGTAAGCGCGGCCCGCCACTGAGCGCCGCGCCGCGATGGGCAACGGCAAAATTTTGTGAGTCACTTCACAAAAATCAGGTAATTGGCATAATGCCAGCACCCTTTTGCAAGACCTGGCCGCCACCGTGCCCGGCGGCTTATCGTTCCCTTGGCAGGTTCAGGTAAATCTCATGTCGCTAGTCGCAAGTTCGGACATCATGTACCGGCTGTTGATCCAGAGTGTGCTGGATTACGCCATTTACCTGCTTACCCCCGAGGGGATCGTCGCCAACTGGAATCCGGGAGCGCAGCGGGCCAAGGGCTATGGGGCCGACGAGATTGTCGGTAAGCACTATTCGCTGTTCTACAAGGATAGCGAGCGTAACGCCGGTCTGCCCGAGCAGAACCTGGATCAGGCCCGGCGCACGGGGCGCTTCGAGGAAATCGGTGTGCGCTTGCGCAAGGATGGCACGGCTTTTCACGCCCATGTGGTGATCGACGCGGTATACGACGACGATGGCCAGTTGGTCGGCTTTGCCAAGGTCACGCGTGACATCACCGAGCGTCGCCAGCAGGAGCTGGAGCTGTTGAAGGCCAAGGAGCTGGCCGAGCAGTACAGCCAGGAGATGACCAACCTGTCGCAGTTCCTCGACTCGGTGATCTCCAATATTCCTGCCAGTGTGATCGTCCAGGACCTGCAGAGCCAGCGCATCCTGCTGGCCAACCAGCAGGCCGAGCGCCTGTTCGGCGGCCGTGACGCGAACATGATCGGCCAGATGCCCAACGAGTGCCTGACCCCGGCTGGCGCTGAATTCCTGGGTCAGCAGTTCAGCCGTGGTGCCCGCAGTGCCAAGGGGTTTGCCGCCGAAACCCGGGTCGACACCGCCTGCGGCCCGCGCATCCTGCGCAGCCGGTCGCTGCTCTGCCAGAATCGCGACGGTCAGGCCGACTACGTGCTGTTCGTCGCCGAAGACGCCACCGAGGAGCTGGCCGCCCACGCACAGATCCACCACATGGCACACCATGACGCGCTCACCGGGTTGCCGAATCGCACGCTGTTCAACGAGCGTTTGAAACAGGCGCTGGTGCGGGGTGAGGACAACAGCAAGCTGACCGCTGCGCTGTGCCTGGACCTGGACAATTTCAAGAACATCAACGACTCGCTTGGCCATGCTTTCGGCGACAAGTTGCTGCGAGCCTTGGGCAAGCGGCTGCGTCGCGAGCTGCGGGAGCACGACACCCTGGCCCGTCTGGGCGGCGATGAATTCGCCGTGGTCCTGACCAACCTGGAGAACCGTGAGGGTGCCTACCACATCGCCCAGCGCCTGATTGAAGCGATCAGCCCGCCGTTCCAGATCGAAGGCCATCAGTTCTCGGTAGGGGTCAGCATCGGGGTGGCCATCGCCCCGCAGGACAGCGATCAGGCCGAGCAACTGCTGGGTTATGCCGACATGGCGTTGTACGAAGCCAAGCGCAATGGGCGCAATCGCTACGAGTGCTTCAGCGTCGAGATGGACGTTGCCGCACGCCAGCGCCGCCTGGTCGAGACCGACCTGCGTACAGCGCTGCACCTTGGGCAATTGCACCTGCACTACCAGCCAGTGGTCGACCAGCAGACCAGCCAGATCACCGGGTACGAAGCGCTACTGCGCTGGGAGCATCCGACCCGGGGCATGGTGATGCCGATGGACTTCATCCCCATCGCCGAAGAAACCGGGCTGATCCACGAGCTTGGAACCCGCGCACTCAACCTGGCGTGTCAGGAGGCAGCCAGCTGGGAAGGCGAGCAGACGGTGTCGGTGAACCTGTCGCCGGTGCAGTTCAAGAACGCCAATCTGGTGCACACGGTGGCCCTGGCGCTGGCCGACTCGGGCCTGGCGCCTCAGCGCCTGGAGTTGGAAATCACCGAATCGGTGTTGCTGGGCAACAGTGAAGAGAACGTGCGTACCCTGCGGGCGCTAAAGGCACTCGGAGTGTCCATCTCGCTGGACGATTTCGGGACGGGTTACTCGTCGCTGGGCTACCTGCGTTCATTCCCGTTCGACCGGATCAAGATCGACAAGTCCTTTGTACATGACATGTGCGAAAGCCGCGAGGCGATGTCGATCATTCGGGCCATTACCGAGCTGTCCAACAGTCTGATGATCAAGACCACGGCCGAGGGTGTGGAGTCGGAAGAGCAGATGCGCCGCCTGGCTGCCGAGGGGTGCTCGCACTTTCAGGGGTACCTGTACGGTCGACCGGCACCGGCGAGCGAGCGATTGAAACAGGTGGGCTGATCGCTGGCGGTGCCGGCTCCATGCCCCGCCGTCGCTATGCTGCGGGGTCTATGCAGGAGCCGGGTTGGCGGCGATGGGGGCGCTCAGCTATTCCACTGGGGCGCAAAATCTGGGCTCACAACCCGCTGATCCTTCGGCAGCGCCGCGATCAAGGTCCGGTCATCATCATCCAGTTGCACGTCCAGTGCCGCCAGGTTGGCCAACTGGTTCTGGCGGCTGCTGGCTTTTGGAATCACCGCCACGCCATCCTGGTCCAGCAGCCACTTGAGCGCGACCTGGCTTGGCAGGACGCCATGCTTGGCGGCGATATCGCCAATAGCCTGCTGTTCCGCGGCCCGTCCGCGCGCCAGCGGCGTGTAGGCAGTCAAGAGCAGGTCATGCTGACGCGCGTAGTCCAGCAGCGGCTGCTGGCTGAGCAGCACGTGGTACTCCACCTGGATCGCCGACAGCGGCGCCCCCAGCTCCTCGACCACCTGGCGCAACAGGCCGAGCGGGAAATTGGCCACGCCGATACTGCGCGCCTTGCCTTCCTCGTGCAGGGTGACCAGTGTCTCGATACTGCGGGCCAGGTCCATGTCCTTGGCGGGCCAATGGATATGGAACAGGTCTACCTGGTCGGTGCCCAGGAGACGCAGGCTGTCCTCCAGCGATTGACGCATGGCCTTGGGTTCGAGCTTGTCCCACCAGACCTTGGTGGTCAGGTGGATGGCTTCGCGCGGCACTTCGCTCTCGCGCAGGGCCTGGCCGACCGCGGCCTCATTGTCGTAGGCGGTGGCGGTATCGATGTGCCGATAACCCAGCTCCAGCGCCTGGCGGACCGCTGTGGTGCATTCGCTGCCGGTCATTGGCCAGGTGCCCAGGCCGATACAGGGCAAGTCCAGACCGTTGCGGGTTGTTAACCTATGCATGAGAACTCCTTGTAGGGGGGAGGAACGGGCATTGATGGTGCGTGTGTGTTGCGGCCTGGGCCATGTGCCTGAGGCAAAAAGTGGTCGATCAGCGAACGAAATCTTCTGGGCCTTGAGCGGGAACGGCAATGGGTCTTCCTTAAGTTGTCGTATCTCTTCTAGAATTCGACCTGCCGCACCTGCCTTTCACCCTGGCGCAGTATCCCGCCGCGCCGCCATCGAGAGCGCCATGAGTTCCAGCACACCGCTGTCCGGAGTCAATCAACCACTGCGAGGCATCGCCCTGGTGGTGGTGGCGACGTTTCTATTTGCCAGCCACGATGCCTTGTCCAAGTTTCTCGGCGGGCTTTACCCGATCATCATGGTGGTCTGGGCGCGCTATCTGGTGCATACCTTGCTGATGGCCGGGATCTTCCTGCCCAAGTCCGGCCTTAACGTGCTGCGGACTCGTCGCCCGGTGCTGCAGACCTTGCGTGCGTTGAGCCTGCTGAGCACCAGCCTGTTATTCACCACCGGCCTGCAGTACCTGCCGCTGGCCGAGGCGACGGCGGTCAACTTCCTTGCGCCGGTGCTGGTTACGGCATTGTCGGCACCGCTGCTCAAAGAGCGGGTGACGGCGGGGCAGTGGGTGGCGGTGGTGCTGGGGTTCGTCGGGGTGCTGGTGGTGGTGCACCCGGGAGGCGCGATGTTCACCCCGGCGATTCTGTACCCGTTCGGCTCGGCGCTGGGGTTCTGCTTCTACCAGTTGCTGACCCGTATCCTGGCCGCCCACGACAGCCCGACCACCAGCAACTTCTATGCAGGGTTGTGCAACACCTTGGTGATGACGGCGCTGGTGCCATTTTTCTGGGAAGTGCCGCGCTGGGATCATGCGCTGTTGATGCTGGCACTGGGCGGCTTTGGCATGAGCGCGCACTTGCTGCTAACCCAAGCGTTCCGCCATGCGGCGCCGGCGTTGTTGGCACCGTTCAGTTACTGCCAGATCGTATTCGCCGGGTTGCTCGGCCTGCTCATTTACCGGCAGGTGCCGGACAGTGCCAGCCTGATCGGGATCGCCGTCATCTGCCTGAGCGGTTTGGGTGCGGCGTGGATGCAGCGCAGGAAGTGACCGTCATTGCGTGCAGCTGGATGTGGAAGAACCCATGCATTGCGAAGGGGCTGCTCGATGGCCACATGGGTCAGGCACGCCCCCCCAGCAAGCTGCTCAACGACGCATCGAAGTCTCGCAACGCATCGGCCTGCACTGCCTGCTCATCGTCGATAACCCGTGTCACATCGCCAAGCGCCTTGTGCGCCCGTCCCTCGGCACGGCCGATGTAGGTCAGCTGGTCGTCGAAGAAGCGTGCTACCACACGGCTTTCGATATCGGCGCTGGCGAGTCGGCTTTCGCTATCGAGGAGCACGATGATGTCCGGGCGATCGGCCAACAGTGTGTCCAGGTCGTCATAGAACGTCACTTCGGCGAACTGTTGGGCCAGTGATTTGGCCAGCCAGTCGTAGGCTTGGCTGCCGCTGTTGAGGGTGGCGACCGGAATGCTGCGGTTCTGCGCGGGCGCAGTGCGTTCGTCGCGATGGCGCTGCAGGTAGTCGAGTGTCGAGGCGCCGTTGCGCCCCAGCAGTACTGCGACATGCTGGCCGGGCGCAAGCACCACACTGGACATTGCGGTGGCGGAGTAAAAATGCCCGTCGGGCCTGGCGTCGTGGTTCGCTGCAGGCGCCGCACAGCCGCTGAGAGCCGCGAGCAGGACGAGCAGGGCTGCGATCATGCCGGTTTTCATCGGGAAACCTCGTCAATGCATCAATGCCGCCATCTTCCGCCAGGCACTGCTTGCGGCGGAACTCGATGCTGTTCATGGTGGCTATTGACGAGGTCGATGAATCAACGAGGGTCGGCCATGAACTGCATGATCCGCTCGCGCAGCCAGCGTTCAGCCGGGTCGTTGTCCTGGGCGCCGCTCCAGACCATCGACAGCTCTGCCTCGGTGACATCGAACGGTGCGGGGTCGGCGCGCAGGCTGCCATCGTCGGCCAGGGCACAGGCGGCATAGTCCGGCACCGTGGCGATCAGTTCGGTGTTACGCAACAAGGCCCGAAGGCTGCCGAACTGCGGCACTGCAAGGACCACCTTACGGCAGCGGCCGATGCGGGCCAGGTCAAGGTCGATGTTGCCGCTCATGTCGCCCGAGAAGGACACCATCACATGGGGGCGGGCGCAGTATTCGTCCAGGGTCAGCGGGCCGGGGCGGTCATCGGCGCGCAGCACCCGCACACCGATGTTGCGCAGCTTGCGACGCTTGGCCGTGGCCGGCAGGTCGGTGGTGTAGCTCACGCCGACGGAAATTTCGCCGCTGGACAGTAGCCCTGGCATCAGCAGGAAGTTGGCTCGACGCACCACCACACTGATCTCAGGGGCCTCTTCGCGCAGGGCTTGGAGCAGGGCGGGAAACAGGCCGAACTCGGTGTCGTCCGACAGGCCCAGGCGAAACACGTTGCAGCTGTTGGCCGGATCGAAATCCCGCGCCCGGCTGATCGCCGCGGAAATCACGTCCATGGCCGGCCCAAGCTCGGCAAAAATCTGCATCGCCCGCGGCGTCGGCTCCATGGCCCGGCCATTGCGGATCAGCAGCGGGTCGTCGAACAGCTCCCGCAGGCGGGCGAGGGCGGCGCTGACCGTGGATTGGGTGATGAACAGCTTTTCGCCGACACGGGTCAGGTTGCGTTCGATCATCAGGGCTTCGAACAGCACCAGCAGGTTCATGTCGACGCGGCGCAGGTCATTGCGGTTCATGTGCTTGGCTCTGGGCGTCAGTGGTTGGCGATGAATTGAAGCACGCCGAGGGCCCTTTTGCCTTGTATGGATGTGCCCGGCCTTTGACCGGGAAAAAGCATACGCTGACGCTATCGCCCCGCAATAGCCACTCTATTAGAAGTCTGCCCAAGGTCGGCTAGTCTTGTCCCTGGCTCCGCGAATTGTGCGTGCGGGCGGCGTGTCAGCACCTGTGTGCAAGACCGAGCCGCGGCGCCGTGGCAAGGTCGCTAGCCCCGTGTCGGCACGCGTCCGACCCAACCTGATGAGGGGTAGGCATGAGCCCCTGTGCTCAGCTGAAAGAACACCTGGCATAGACCGGAAATCTGGATAACCGACCCAAAAGGTAACCGCAGATGTCGAACGAATCGAAATGCCCGTTCCATCAAACCGCAGGTGGCGGCACCACCAACCGCGACTGGTGGCCTGACCAGCTCAATCTTAGGATTCTCCATCAACATTCCTCGAAGTCCGACCCGATGGACAAGGACTTCGATTACGCCAAGGCGTTCAAGAGCCTCGATTTCCAGGCCCTGAAGAAAGACCTGACCGCCTTGATGACCGATTCCCAGGACTGGTGGCCAGCCGACTTCGGTCACTATGGCCCATTGTTCATCCGCATGGCCTGGCATAGCGCGGGCACCTACCGCATCGGTGACGGCCGTGGTGGCGCTGGCTCTGGGCAGCAGCGTTTCGCCCCGCTCAACAGCTGGCCGGACAACGTCAGCCTGGACAAGGCACGGCGCCTGCTGTGGCCGATCAAGCAAAAGTACGGAAACAAGATTTCCTGGGCCGACCTGATCGTGCTCACCGGCAACGTTGCCCTCGAATCGATGGGCTTCAAGACCTTCGGTTTCTCGGGTGGGCGTGCCGACGTCTGGGAACCAGACGAAGACGTGTACTGGGGCTCGGAGAAAGTCTGGTTGGGTGGCGATACCCGCTATGGCAAGGCCCAAGCGCCCGGCCAGGGCGACCTGGTGGCCGAACCGGCCAAGCGTCCGGAAGAAGAGAGCCGTACGCTCTCCGGCGAGCGTAATCTTGAAAACCCGCTGGCCGCTGTGCAGATGGGCTTGATCTACGTGAACCCGGAAGGCCCGGAGGGCGTTCCCGACCCAGTGGCCTCGGGCAAGGATATCCGTGAAACCTTTGGCCGCATGGCCATGAACGATGAAGAAACGGTTGCCCTGATTGCCGGCGGCCACGCCTTCGGCAAGACCCATGGTGCCGGCCCGGCCGACAACGTCGGGCCCGAGCCTGAAGCCGCGGGGCTGGAGCTGCAGGGCCTGGGCTGGGCCAACAAGTTCGGCACCGGCAAGGGCGGCGATACCATCACCAGTGGTCTGGAAGTGACCTGGACCTCGACCCCGACCCGCTGGAGCAACGAGTACCTGAACAACCTGTTCAACTTCGAGTGGGAACTGACCAAGAGCCCGGCGGGTGCGCACCAATGGCGACCCAAGGACGGCAAGGGGGCCGGCACCGTGCCGGATGCCCACGACCCGGCCAAACGCCACGCGCCGTCCATGCTCACCTCTGACCTGGCCTTGCGTTTCGACCCGATCTACGAGCCCATCGCCCGTCGCTTCAAGGACAATCCCGACCAGTTGGCGGATGCCTTCGCCCGCGCCTGGTACAAGCTGATCCACCGTGACATGGGGCCTCTGGCTCGTTACCTGGGCCCGGAAATGCCCAACGAAGAGCTGCTGTGGCAAGACCCGTTGCCGAAAGTCGATCATCCGTTGGTGAACGAGCAGGACATCGCGACGCTTAAGGCCAAGGTGCTGGCGTCGGGCCTGAGTGTTGCCGAGCTGGTGTCCACCGCCTGGGCTTCGGCCTCGACGTTCCGCGGGTCGGACAAGCGAGGGGGCGCGAACGGCGCTCGCCTGCGTCTGGCGCCGCAAAAGGACTGGGCTGCCAACCAGGGCGTTGAGAACGTGTTGACGGCGCTGGAAAAGATCCAGAGCGAGTTCAACAGTGGCGGCAAGAAGGTCTCCCTGGCCGACCTGATCGTGCTGGCCGGCAACGCGGCGGTGGAGAAGGCCGCCAAGGACGCCGGGCACGATGTCAGCGTGCCGTTCCATCCTGGGCGTGTCGATGCCAGCCAGGCGCAGACCGATGTCGAGTCGTTCGCCGTGCTGGAGCCGCTGGCTGACGGCTTCCGCAATTTCACCAAGGCGCGCTACAGCGTCAAGGCCGAGAAATTGCTGCTGGACAAGGCGCAGTTGCTGACCCTCACCGCTCCGGAGCTGACGGTGCTGATCGGCGGCTTGCGTGTGCTGGGGGCCAACCATGGTGGTTCAAAGCATGGGGTGTTCACCGACAAGCCCGGCAGCCTGAGCAACGACTTCTTCCGTAACCTGCTGGACATGGGCGTGGAATGGAAGTCGACCTCGGCCGACAACGACACCTTCGAGGGGCGCGATCGCAAGACCGGGCAAGTGAAGTGGACCGGCACCCGGGTTGACCTGGTGTTCGGCTCCCATGCCCAACTGCGAGCCTTGAGCGAGGTGTACGGCAGCAGCGATGGCAGCGCCAAGTTCGTCAAGGACTTCGTCGCGGCCTGGGCCAAAGTGATGGAACTCGACCGCTTCGACTTGCCGCGTTGAGTCCCCTCCCCAAGGCCTGATGCGACAGGCCTCGAGTTACCCTCCGGTTGCGATGTTTTGCCGGAGGGCGACTCACCCCTGGGTTTCCTGAAACGTCAGTCATTCCCCCTTCCATTCTGCCGACGGAAGTTTGCTGTTAGTGCATGCTTCCCCATAAGACGCAGGCAGTAATCGCAGCAAGGGTGCGCTATCATGCGGCCCTTTTTTCGCGTGCATAGGTGGCTGTCTGACAGCTGTTCGTTCCATTGGCGTTTATTGGGGGCGTGGGCGGTTATAGATCGCCGCGGCGTCAAGGAAGGCTTTGGGGAAGTGTGTTCCCTGATTGTAACCAGGTGGTGTGTGTGGGTCGTATCAAGCTGTATTGGTGTCGCGGTAGCGGGCGTAAAGACCCGAACCGTCAAAACTTCGGAGACTACCTCTCTGCCGATATCGTCGAGTTCGTATCCGGCAAGAAAGTCGAACATTCGCCGATAAAATCCGCCGAACTCATTGCCATTGGCAGTGTCTTGGGGCGCGAGAAGAAAGCCAGGATCTGGGGCTTTCCACGCAAGCTGCACATCTGGGGGGCAGGCACCGCAGATGCGCAGGATCTGTTCTCGAGTCGGCACTACTACCACGCGGTACGTGGGCAGAAATGCGCATCGCGTATCCAGGGTTTGAAACGCCAGCCTGTGCTGGGCGACCCTGGGCTGCTTTCGTCTTCACTGGTCAACAGGCCACTGCACAAGCACACCCGCATCGGCATCATTCCACATATCAATCACCGTGCTGCTCCCGTCATCAAGGCGCTCTTACAGCACCTGCCGGGTTCGAAGGTCATTGATGTGTATTCGCCAGTAAAACAGGTGTTGTCCGAGATAGCCTCCTGTGAGTTCGTGCTGTCCACCAGTCTGCATGGGCTGATCGTTGCAGATTCCTACGGCGTGCCCAATAAATGGATGGCCATGGAAAGAAATGCCAACTGGGAGTTCAAGTTCCAGGACTACTACTCAGCCTTCGGCATCGTTGACCCCGCACCGATAACGCCCGACCAGATCTTGCAGGACGCTAATTGGTCTGTCGAAAGCTGCATGGGCGATTATCTTCGCCCAGGACTTGGCGATATCCAGCAAAACCTCATCAAGGCGTTCCCAGCGTTGTAACCGCCGATTCGACAAGCCGAGGCATTCGAGCTTCGGCTTGTCGACGGCCATAGCGCCAATTCCAGGTCGGATAGATACAAAAGCGTTCCCGAGCGTTCTGTTGCAATGCTTCCCAGGCGGCCGGCCTGAACAGCGTGCTCACAACCACAAGGAATACCGACCATGCAAATGCCCAAGACCCTGAGGATTCGTAACGGCGAGAAGGTGCAGCCCACCTTCAGCGCCCAGGAATACGCCGCTCGCCACGCCCGTCTGCGCGCCTACATGGCCGAGCACGACATCGAAGCCGCGATCTTCACCTCCTACCACAACGTCAACTATTACAGCGACTTCCTGTATTGCTCGTTTGGTCGTCCTTATGCGCTGGTGATCACCCAGGACAAGGTGGTGTCGATCAGCGCCAATATCGACGGCGGCCAACCCTGGCGCCGCACCGTAGGCACCGACAACATCGTCTACACCGACTGGCAGCGCGACAACTTCTACGTCGCCATCCAGCAGGCCCTGCCACTGGCGTCGCGCATCGGCGTGGAGTACGACCACCTCAACCTGCAGAACCACGCCAAGCTCGCCGCCTGCTACCCCAAGGCCGAGTTGCTGGACATCGGTGCTCCCTGCATGCGCATGCGCATGATCAAATCCGCCGAGGAACAGGCGCTAATTCGCCACGGCGCACGGGTGGCCGACATCGGTGGTGCGGCGGTCGTCGAAGCATTGCGCGACCAGGCACCGGAGTACGAAGTGGCGCTGCATGCCACCCAGGCCATGGTGCGCGAGATTGCCAGAAGTTTCCCCGATGCCGAATTGATGGACACCTGGACCTGGTTCCAGTCCGGGCTCAACACCGACGGTGCTCACAATCCGGTAACCAGCCGCAGGGTCAACAAAGGCGACATTCTCAGCCTCAACTGCTTCCCGATGATCGCCGGCTACTACACGGCGCTGGAGCGCACGCTGTTCCTGGACCACTGCCCGGACGAATACCTGCGCCTCTGGCAGGCCAACGTGGAAGTGCACGAGGCGGGACTGAAGCTGGTGCGCCCAGGCATGCGCTGCTGCGATATCGCCCGCGAGTTGAACGAGATCTTCCTGCGGCATGACCTGTTGCAGTACCGCACCTTCGGTTACGGCCACTCGTTCGGTACCCTCAGCCACTACTATGGCCGCGAAGCCGGGCTGGAGCTGCGCGAGGACATCGACACGGTGCTGGAACCGGGGATGGTGGTGTCGATCGAGCCGATGATCATGCTGCCGGAAGGGCGACCGGGGGCAGGCGGCTATCGCGAGCACGATATCCTCATCGTCAACGAGCATGGCGCCGAGAACATCACCAAGTTCCCGTATGGGCCAGAGCACAACATCGTTCGCAAGTAAGGACCGATGTCGGTCGCTTCGCGGGTGAACCCGCGCCCACCGGTCAGGCAGTGTGCTCAACAGCTGCCAGTACCCGTGGACGCTGGCTTGCCGGCGAGGCGGCCGAGGCATACAACAAGAACATCACTGAATGACCATCAGACCCTGCCTCCAATTAGAAGAATCAGAGGGTACCCGTCATGTCCAGCACCACCCTGAATGCATCCACACTCGACGCCGCCAGCCAGAGCGCCGAGCGCCAGGCCTTGCGCAAGGCCGCCCGCGCCAGCTTCATGGGCAACTTCGTCGAGTGGTTCGACTACGCCGCCTACGGTTACCTGGCCACCATCATCGCTGCGACCTTTTTCCCCCAGACCGACAAGACTACCGGCCTGTTGGCAACCTTCGCGGTATTTGCCCTGTCCTTTCTGGTCCGCCCTCTGGGCGGCATGGTGTGGGGACATTTTGGTGACCGCCATGGGCGACGCAATGCGCTGTCACTGTCGATCCTGATCATGTCGATCTCGACATTCTGCATCGGCCTGCTGCCGGGCTATGGGCAAATCGGCCTGTGGGCGCCATCCCTGCTGTTGCTCATTCGCCTGGTCCAGGGCTTCTCCGCCTCAGGCGAGTATGCCGGGGCTTCGGCGTTTCTGGCTGAATACGCGCCACCCGGGCGGCGCGGGCTCTACACCAGTATCGTGCCGGCCAGTACCGCGGCGGGGCTGTTGTTCGGTGCGACCTTCGTGGCGGTGCTGCACGAAGTGCTCAGTACCGAAGACCTGCACAGTTGGGGATGGCGCCTGCCGTTCCTGCTGGCCGCCCCCTTTGGCCTGGTCGGCCGCTACATCCGCATGAGCCTGCAGGACACGCCCAAGTTCCTGGAAATGGAACAGCGTCTGGAGAGCAAGGCCTGCATGACCCCGGCACCGATTCGCGAATTGCTGTCCCGGCACCGTCGTAGCCTGGCCATTGGCATCGGCGTGACCTGCCTGAATGCCGTGGCCTTCTACCTGCTGCTGAGCTACATGCCAACCTACCTGTCCACCGAGATGGGCATGAGCGAGCGGGATTCGTTCATCGCCTCGACCGTGTCGCTGGCGACCTACATCGGCCTGATTTTCCTGATGGGACGGCTGTCCGACCACTTTGGCCGCAAGACCATGCTGGTAGTGGCTTCGCTGTTGTTCCTGGGGCTCACCATTCCGCTGTTCAAGTTGCTCGAGGGCCAGCCGCTGCTGGTGATCCTGGCGATCCAGATTCTGTTCGGAGCGATGCTGGCGATGAATGATGGAACGCTGCCGTGTCTGCTGGCGGAAATCTTCCCCACCCGGGTTCGCTTCAGTGGCTTTGCCTTGTGTTTCAACGTGGCCAATGCGCTGTTCGGCGGCACGGCTCCGTTCATCGCCACCTGGTTGATTCAACTGACGGGCAACAAGCTGGCCCCAGCGGGGTATCTGCTGGCTGCAGCGCTGGTGGCGTTGGTGGCGATGCTGATGTGCCGGGAAACGGCGCATGCGGCCTTGAAGGACTGAGCCGTCGATACGCGCCTGATCGGCGGCGAGCCGGTTACTACGCAGCGCAAGCCGAACCCGCCAGGCGCCGGCTTGCCGGCGATCAGGCTGTCAGTGCAACGAAGCCTGTCGCCGTTCGCCCAACGGCGACAAGCCAAAGAACCGGCTATAGCTCTTGGAAAAATGCGCCGGCGAGCTGAACCCGCAGGCCAACGCCACTTCCCGCACCTGCACATTGCTGCGCAGCAGCAACTCCCGCGCCCGCGACAGGCGCAATTCCAGGTAGTACTGGCTAGGCGTGCGCTGCAGGTACTTGTGGAACAAACGCTCAAGCTGGCGGACGGTCACCTCGTTGAGGCTGGCCAGTTCCTCCAGGCCCAGCGGCTCCTCAAGATTCGCCTCCATGATCGCCACCACCTGGCTGAGCTTGGGCTGTGCGCTGCCCAGCAGAGTGCGCAAGGGCACCCGCTGACGTTCCCGCTCACCGCGTACCCGGTCGCACAGCAGCAGCTCGGCGGCCTTGGCGGCGATGTCCTGCCCACCGGCTTCACGGGCCACCAGCTGCAGCATCATGTCCATGGCGGCCACACCGCCGGAGCAGGTATAGCGGTCGCGGTCGAGCTCGAACAGCTGGCTGGAGATGACGATGCCGGGAAACTGCTCCTGCAGGGTCTGTAGGTCTTCCCAGTGGATGGTGCAGCGGTAGCCTTTGAGCAGGTCGGCCCGCGCGAGCAGGTAGCTGCCGGTACAGATACCGCCCAGCGGCAGCCGTTGTCGCGCCAGTTGACGCAGCCAGTCGATGAGTGGTCGATTGCTCTCGCGCCCTCGATCGATGGGGTTGGCGCCCACCACGAACAGGGCATCCAGCGCCGGGCTGTTGGCGATGCTATGGTCAGGCAAGACGCGCATGCCATTGCTGGCCATGACCGGGGCATCGCTGGCTGCGATCAGGACGGTGCGGAACAAGGTGCGGCGGGCTGCCAAGTTGGCCATGCGCAAGGTCTCCACCGCCGAGGCCAGGCCGATGGTGGTGAAGTTCGGCAAGACCAGGAATCCGAACGTTCTGGTCGTGGACGGCGTACCAATCGTTGAAGCGGGGTGGACCATTGCGATCTTCCTGTGCAAGCTGAGGCGTAATTCGTCAGGGGCAGTGAAAAATTGAAGCCTCATGTGTTTCTTGTAGTTATGGGTCGTTGCCGGGTCGATCTTACACCCCGCGTACAGCGACCAGGAATGGACCTGATTGCACAGAAAAGGTGAACGTTGGTGAAACCCGATTCCATGCTGGCTGCGCTGCCAGGTGTCTTCATGCCCGCCGAGTCGATCCAGGTACTGCCCGATGCCGCAGCCTATCGGGCCTGCCTGCTGGAGCGCATCAAGGCGGCCACCCGGCGCATCGTCATCGTCGCGTTGTACCTGCAGGAGGACGAGGCCGGCCAGGAGGTACTCGACGCGCTGTACCAGGCCAAAGCCGCGCGGCCGGGGCTTGAGATCGTCATCGTGGTCGACTGGTTCCGGGCCCGGCGCGGCCTCCTGGGGGCAGGGCGCCAGCCGGGCAATGCCGCGTGGTACCAGGCCCAGCGCCAGTTGCGCGGGTTGGATGTGGTGATTCACGGCGTCCCGGTGCAAACCCGCGAGCTGTTCGGCGTGTTGCACCTGAAAGGCAGCGTCATCGACGATTGCGTGATCTATACCGGCGCCAGCTTGAATAACGTCTATCTGCATCGATTCGACCGCTATCGCCTGGACCGTTACCATCTGTTTCACTCGCCGGCGTTGGCCGATGCCATGGTCGATCTGGTTCGACGCCTGCTGCATCATACCGCCACGCCGCGCCTGGACCTGCCGGCTCCGCCAGTGAACCGTGGCTTGCGCGCCGATATCCGGCGCCTGCGGGCTCGCTTGCGGCGCATGGCCTATGAAGTGCCAGCAGCGAAGCAGGGGGAGGGTGTGCGGGTGATTCCGCTGCTCGGCGTTGGGCGTGGCAACCTGCTCAACCGAACACTTTGCACGCTGTTGGCCACCGCCCGATCACAGATCATCATCAGCACGCCGTACTTCAACCCGCCACGGGTACTGATGCGCGAGGTCGACCATGCCTTGGAACGCGGCGTGCGCATCGAGCTGATCGTCGGTCACCGAACGGCCAACGACTTCTATATCACGCCCGGTGAGCCGTTCAGTGCCAGCGGTGCCTTGCCCTACCTGTATGAAGACAATCTACGGACCTTCGCCCGCCGTCGCGATGGCGCCATCGCCAGTGGTCAGCTGGTGGTGCGGGTGTGGAACGATCCAGGGCATACCTTCCATGCCAAAGGGCTGTGGATCGACCAGCGTTATTCACTGCTGACCGGCAACAATCTCAACCCGCGCGGGTTCAACCTGGACCTGGAAAACGGTTTGCTGATCGACGACCCGCAAGGGCACTGGCTGGTACCTCGGGCATCCGAGCTTGAGTCGTTGCGCCACCATGCACCGAAGATTGCCTCGGCAGAAGAACTGGGTATCCAGGCCGAACATCCCAAGGAAGTGCGCAGGTTTTTGCGCAGGCTGCGCTACAGTCGATTGGAGCCTTTGATCAAGCGCGTGTTGTGAGGACGGGCCAGCGTCCAGGTTAACCTGAAGGCGGCATATTCAAATGGATGTGCCCCCTCTGAAAAGCCATGACAAGCGCATACAATCAGCGGCTTTCACGTTAACCAGATAGGCCAATCCGTATCATGGCGCTTGACCCTC
Source organism: Pseudomonas sp. NyZ480 (assembly GCF_029537255.1). Lineage (NCBI taxonomy): Bacteria > Pseudomonadati > Pseudomonadota > Gammaproteobacteria > Pseudomonadales > Pseudomonadaceae > Pseudomonas > Pseudomonas sp. NyZ480. The sequence goes on from NZ_CP120626.1 coordinate 2,379,514, forward strand.
CTACGATGCTGACCATTTCGATCGCCCTGGCCGCCGCGGCTGCCTTTTACCTGGCAATCGAGTGGCGTAGCGTTCGCGAACCTTCTTTGCTGTTCTGGAGTGCCGGGTTCGCCACGATCACCGTCGGTTCCACCTTGGCCTTGCTGCGGGGAGTCGGCCTGCTGCTGATCGGGATCTGGTTCGCCAACGGCTTGCTGGTGGTCGCCCACGCGTTCTTCCTGGCCGGGGTAATGCATTTCACCCAGGCGCGGTGGTCCAAAGCATGGCTGCTGATCGTGCTGGCGTGGTTCGCCTTGCTGCTGCTCCCCGTGGGGCCGCAGTGGTCAAAGGTCATGCTGATGGTCAACTCGCTGCTGGTGTCGCTGTTGACGCTCTGGGCCAGCTTCCTGCTGCGCCCGCATGGCAAATCATTGAGCGTGGGTGCGGTGCAACTGCGCTATGTGTTGCTCATCCATGGGCTGTTCTACGTCGCCAAGGCGGTCATCGCGATCATGCCGGGCACCTTGATCGACCTGGCCACCTTCGGCGGGCTGATCATCCAGATTTCCCTGGTCGAGGGGGCAATGGCGATCATGCTGATCGCCTTGTCGATGACGGGCACCGTGCGCTACAGGCGCGAAGAACGTATTGCCCGACTGGCCGCGCGCGACCCACTGACGGCCCTGTACAACCGCCGTGCACTGGAAGTGCGTGCAACCCACCTGTTCAAGGATGTCAGCCCGGCGCGACCGGGGGCCTTGCTGCTGATCGATATCGACAATTTCAAGCTGGTCAACGACCTGCATGGTCATGCAGCTGGTGATCGCCTGCTGGTTACCCTGAGCGAAATGATTCGTGCGCTGCTACCAGAGCGTTCGCTGGCCGCCCGGCTGGGGGGCGATGAGTTCGTCATTCTGCTCAGCGATGCCAGTCGTGAGCGCGTGGAGGCGTTGGGTGGTCGATTGCGGGAGCAGTTTCGGGAGGCGGCGGCGCAGAACCTGCCAACACCTGAGGCGGTGACCCTGAGCATCGGTGCCAACCTGTTCGACCAGCCGCCAGTCAGTCTGGCCGCGCTGATCGAACAAGGTGATGTGGCGTTGTATCAGTCCAAGCGGGGTGGGCGTAACAGCATTCGGTTGGTTGACCGCACGGTGTAGCGCCTGCTCGGCTGGTCGCCATCGGCCGTGGGTCAGGCCACTACCTGGTAGCATGGCACGTAGGCCGCGCCGCCGGGCAGTTTCATTCGGTGCTGGTCGACGAACGCCTGCAACAGACGACCCAATGGGTCCATCACGGCGCGGTCGCCGCGAATCTGGTACGGCCCGTGTTCCTCGATCAGGCGAATGCCCTTGTCCTTGACGTTGCCGGCTACGATCCCGGAAAACGCCCGGCGTAGGTTGGCCGCCAGCTCATGGGGCGGCAGCTCCCGGCGCAGGTCCAGATCCGCCATGTTCTGGTGAGTAGGGTCGAATGGACGCTGGAAGCTCTCCTCGATCTTCAGCAACCAGTTGAAGTGGAATGCGTCGTTTCGCTCGCGGCGGAACTGCTTGACCTCCTTGAGGCCCTCGACCATGTGCCGGGCCACCTCGGCCGGGTCGTCGATGATGATCTTGTACAGGCGGTGAGCGGCTTCGCCGAGGGTCGAGCCGACGAACTGGTGCAACTGCTGCAGGTAGGGTTCGGCACTGCGTGGGCCGGTGAGAATGACCGGGAACGGCAGGTCCTTGTTGTCCGGGTGCATGAGGATGCCCAGCAGGTACAGGAACTCTTCTGCAGTACCGGCACCGCCGGGGAAGATGATGATGCCGTGGCCGACACGGACGAAGGCTTCCAGGCGCTTCTCGATGTCCGGCAGGATCACCAATTCGTTGACGATCGGGTTGGGCGCCTCGGCGGCGATGATGCCCGGCTCGGTCAGGCCCAGGTAACGGCTGCCGTGCATGCGCTGCTTGGCGTGGGCAATGGTGGCACCTTTCATCGGGCCCTTCATCACACCCGGCCCGCAGCCGGTGCAGACGTCCAGCTTGCGCAGGCCCAGCTCGTGGCCGACCTTCTTGGTGTACTGGTACTCCTCGCTGCTGATCGAGTGACCGCCCCAGCACACGACCATTTTGGGCTCGACGCCCGGACGCAGGGTGCGTGCGTTGCGCAGCAGGTGGAAGACGTAGTCGGTGATGCCTTGGGAGCTTTCCAGATCGATGCGCTGGCTGGCCAGCTCGCTTTCGGTGTAGACGATATCGCGCAGGGCGCAGAACAGCATTTCACGGGTGCTGGCGATCATTTCGCCATCGACGAAGGCATCGGCCGGGGCATTGAGCAGCTCCAGGCGTACGCCGCGGTCTTGCTGGTGAATACGGACCTCGAAGTCTTGGTAGGCCTCAAGGATGGTCTTGGCATTGTCGACATGGGCGCCGGTGTTGAGGATGGCCAGGGCGCACTGGCGGAACAGGGTGTAGAGGCTACCGGTACCGACTTCACTCAGTTGTTGGACTTCACGTTGCGACAGCGTTTCCAGGCTGCCTTTGGGGCTGACGGATGCATTGATGACATTGCGTTGGGGCATCTAAGTCTTTCCTGTGCAGGTAAAACATCCTTCTTTGACACCACCATACCGACAATTTCACCTGGCAACGAGAGGGGTCAATAAAATCTTGACGTGGCATGGCCCTCTTCGCGGGTTTACCCGCGAAGAGGGCCATGCCACGTCAACCGCTCATCCGAACAGCTTTTGCACCCCCAGGGTAATGGCCAGGCCACCCCCGACCAGCCACAGGTTGAGGATCGCGCCGGTGGCCAACGCCCGGGGGCCGGCCTGGCGAATCTGGCTCAAGCGGGTTTCCATGCCCAGAGCGGTCATGGCCATGGTCAGGGCGAAGGTGTCGAGGCTGTTGACCGTCTGGATCAGCCCGCTTGGCAGGACCTGCAGCGAATTCACCAGCACCAGCGCGAGGAAACCGAAGGCGAACCAAGGCATGGCGATGCGCCCGTTGCCGTGCACCTGGCCGGCCTTGCGCGAGCGGCTGATCCACACACCCACTACCAGCAACACGGGGACCAGCAGCATGACCCGGGTCATCTTGACGATGGTAGCGATGTGCGTGGCCTCTGAGCTGATGTTGCTGGCGGCGCCCACCACCTGGGCAACTTCATGGACGGTGCCGCCGAGGAACAGGCCGGCACCGAGGGTGTCGAGCGGGATCCAGCCAGCATTGATCGCCAACGGGTAGAGAAACATCGACAGGGTGCCGAACAACACCACGCTGCCGACGGCCATGGCGCTTTTGTGCGGGGCGCTGCGCAGGGCGGATTCGAACGCCAGTACGGCGGCGGCGCCGCAGATCGCGCTGCCCGCGGCAGCAAGCAGCGCGGTATCGCGGTCCAGCTTGAGCAGTTTCATGCCGCACCAGAGGCCGATCAGCAGGGTGCTGACGACAATCAGCAGCGACACCGTCAACCCCGACCAACCGACCTCGGCGATTTCCTGCAGACTGACCCGTAGACCAAAGAATGCCACGGCAATTCGCAGCAGCTGGCGAGCAGAAAAGTTGATACCTGCCGCCCAACTGTCAGGCACGCCATGGCGCAGCGCGTTGCCATACAGGGCACCTGCGACGATGCCGACGATCAGCGGGCTGATGCCAAGATTGGCGATGGCAGGCAGGCCGGCCAACTGGGTGACCGCAAGCGCGAACAGCGCGACGAACAGAACGCCATTGAGCCGCCCTCGGGTGGCGAGGGTAGGAGCAAAGGCAGGGTGGGACGGAACCGTGGCCATGTGAGTCCTCCGGAAAGGTGTTTCGACATGACCTACGTTAATCTGGTTATAAGCTTATAAAAAATCGTAATTTAGAATGGAAAATATCCGTTTAGCTGATATTTTATTCTCATGACCCCAGAACAACTGATAACGTTCGCCACGGTTGCGGAACACGGCAACATCAGCCATGCGGCCCAGGCGCTGCACCTGTCGCAGCCGGCGGTGTCTGGCCAGCTCAAGTTGCTGCAGGAGGCCTTTGGCGAACCTCTCTATCAGCGCGCCGGCCGGGGTGTGCGGCTGACAGCTGCCGGGGAGCAGTTGCTGGCCCATGCTGAGCGCCTGCGCGAAACGTTTCGTCAGGCCCAGGCATTGCGCGAGGCCATGCGTGGGCTGGAGCGCGGTACCTTGCGCATCGGCGCCAGCACCACGCCTGCCAGCTACCTGCTGCCGTACCTGATTGCCGATTTCCATGCTCGCTACCCGGAGGTGCTGGTGAGCACTTCCAACGGCAACACGGCGGAGATCGTCGCCGCGCTCGACAGCGTCGACATCGCCCTGATCGAAGGGCCGCCGGGACAGGAGCTGCCATTGGGCACGGTGGTGACGGCGTGGCGGGAAGACGAGATCGTCGCCATCGTGCCGCGTGGGCATCCGCTGGCTGGCAGTGACCAGCAAACGCTGGCGGCGCTAGGGGCCTACCCACTGGTGCTGCGCGAGAGCGGCTCGGGTGTGCGACAGATCGTCGAGCGGGCATTTGCCCGCAGCGGCGTGGCGATGCGTGTGGCGCTGGAGATTGCCGGGGTGGAAGGGGTGAAGGAGGCGGTGCGGGCCGGGATGGGGATCGGTTTCGTGTCGGCGATGTCGATCCGTCACGAGGATGGCGCGTTGCACCGGTTGCAGGTTGTGCCGCAGGCGTTGGTGCGGCGGTTTTCCATTCTGGTCCCGCATGCCGCCTCCCCGTCGCGGGCGGCGGCGCGGTTTCTGGAATTATGTATTGGCCTGCAAGCGTCGGGTTGACTGTGTTGGCCGCCAATTACCGGCTTTGTGATCGAAGTTTATTGCCGGGGCGGTATAGCGTCGGGGGGAATTGACGCGTCAGCCAAGTGGCCTGTTAAAACTGCCAGTGTTCAGGCCATGGCTTTCTCTTTAAAGTGGCCCTTCCGTCAGGCGCGGGGTGATTCACGATGGATCGTTGTTTTCGCAGTGCCAGCTGCCACAACCGTCAGTGCCATGACCTGGCCTACACGCCCTATGGTGTGTCCGTCAGTTCCCAATGTTCATCGCGTGTTGGTTTTGCGGGCCAATGGCAGGACACACTCAGTGGCTGTTATCTGCTGGGTATGGGGCGGCGGATGTACGATCCCTCACTGGGTCGTTTTGTCAGCCCCGACGTCTTGAGCCCGTTTGGTAGCGGCGGTGTAAATGCCTATGCCTACTGCGCTGGCGATCCAGTGAATTACGTCGACCCTTCAGGGCTCAGCAGGAGCGGCGTCGGAAGGCAAGCGAATCCTCAAAAGCGCTTGGATATCAGCGTTCTGAAAAGCGCGAATCTTCGACCAAGCTTGTATCCACAGCTCGCGAACTTCAGGCAACAGGCTAAGGGAATGACTGGATGGCCCATGGAAAGGGAAACAGTAGTTGCACGGATATATAAACACGAGGTTCCGCACTACGGTTACAGTAGGTTTGATTTAACGTACAACTTTGCTGCTGATGATTTTTCAGTGAATTTTGTGTATGGGTCACCTATTTTTCATCTGCCGGCTGGTAACTATGAGGTAAAAAAGGATACCTACGTATTGGGTGTTGGAGCGTTTCAGCCCGCACGTGGGCTCAGGAATTATAAATCTCGTGAAGTCAGTAAAGCAGATTTTGGAGGGTTTTCTCTTCCTGCTGTTCAGCACCCTAGAGCGCAACTTGCAGAGTCTGCATGGCCTGAAGTCGCCAATGCAATTTGGGATGTGCGTCTTCGACGGGAAGTTGACCAATTTGACAAGATGCTGCAAAGCTATTCACCACCAGACGCCCCCACGCCACCCCCCAGGCGGCGTTAACCTGGGAAGCGAGTGCGCCTGACACCCGGCCGGGACCCTCAGCGGCGAACCTTGCACCGCACCGATACACTGGCCGCCGCGCTCGACCATGGCGATGAAGAAGGTTACCCGGGGGATAGCCAGAGGGCACCGCTCAGGCCCAGCGCCGGCGGGTTGCGCAAGGTAAGCGCATCGCCCAGGTGTTTATCCGATCGCGACATCGGTTGTGGCCTGGCTCCGCCGTGTCACTCGTCTGCGTAATTCATGATCGACAACAGGCGGATGGGTACTTGCACCAGTTGCTCGGGGCCGTGCGGGGTCTCGCCGTCGAAGGTCAGGCTGTCACCGGCCTGCATGTGATAGAGCTGGTTGCCGTGGCGATACACCAGCTCGCCCTCCAGCAAGTGGAGGAACTCGGTGCCGGGGTGAGCGAAGGTCGGGAATTCTTCACTGGCGTCGTCCATGGTCACCATGTACGCCTCGAAGTTTTTTTTCGGCCCCCTGGCGTGATTGAGCAGATGGTAGGTGTGGCCTTTTTCGGTCCCGCGGCGAACCACCTCCAATCCTTCGCCGGCCTTCACCAGCAAGGCATTGCCGTCGGGCTGGTCATATTGGCTGAACAGCTTTGCCATCGGCATACCCAGCACGTCGCACAGGCGACTGAGCGTGTCGAGGCTGGTGGACACTTGGGCGTTCTCGATCTTGCTCAGCATGCCTTGGCTGATGCCGGCGATGCGCGCCACATCGGCGAGCTTGAGGGACTGGGCCTGGCGCTGGCGCTTGATCTGCAGGCCCAGGTACTGCTCAAGGCGGAGGCGGGGTTCGGTCTCGGTCAACATCACGTTTCCTTTCACGCGTTGCACTGTTTCAGTTCAGGAATAAAGATTTCGCACTGGGAAAGCGCAGGGTGAGGCTGCAGCAGACGCCTCTTTCCTCGGGTGAAAACTAGTTTCCCACATATATAAAAGAAAAACTGCCCCATGGCCGGACTGGCTTCATCGTCGACAAGCCGGCGCCTGCACGGGTAAAGCATTACCCCAAGCGCCGGCTTGCTGGCGACAGGGGCACTCCTGGCAAAAAGTTGGCAAGGCTGTTGCATTCCTGATAGGAAAGTAAATTTCCCGTGCGGAATTACATGCAGGTCCACCATGCCTTGCCCCCTTACCCAGGAGTGTTCAACCCATGTTGCCAGCAGAAACCCAGCGCACCCTCGATCAACACGGCATCAAGTACGTGTTGGCCCAATTCGTCGATATCCATGGCTCGGCGAAAACCAAATCGGTGCCGGTATCGGGCCTGAAGATGGTGGCCGAGGAGGGCGCCGGCTTCGCCGGGTTCGCCATCTGCGGTATGGGCATGGAACCCCATGGTCCGGACTTCATGGCCCGTGGTGATCTGTCCACACTGATCCCGGTGCCTTGGCAGCCCGGCTATGGTCGCGTGGTGTGCGTCGGTCACGTCAATGGCCAACCCTGGCCTTACGACAGCCGCTACGTGCTGCAACAACAGGTGCAGCGCCTGGCCGACAAAGGCTGGACCCTGAACACTGGCCTTGAACCGGAGTTCAGCCTGTTTCGTCGGGACGAAAGCGGCAAGCTGCAGTTGGTGGATGCCTCGGACAACCTCGACAAACCTTGCTACGACTACAAAGGCTTGTCGCGTTCGCGGCTGTTCCTCGAGCGCCTGACCGAGGCCCTGCAGCCGGTCGGCTTCGACATCTACCAGATAGACCACGAGGATGCCAACGGCCAGTTCGAGATCAACTACACCTATTCCGATGCCATGGAGTCGGCCGACCGTTTCACGTTCTTCCGCATGGCCGCCGGCGAGATCGCCAACGACCTGGGGATGATCTGCTCGTTCATGCCCAAACCTGACCCCAAGCGTGCGGGCAATGGCATGCACTTTCACCTGTCGCTGGCCAGCAGCACCAACAAGAACCTGTTCCACGATCCCTCCGACAGCAGCGGCATGGGACTGTCCAAGCTGGCCTACCACTTCGCCGCCGGCCTATTGGCCCATGGGCCGGCCCTGTGTGCCTTCGCCGCGCCAACGGTCAACTCGTACAAGCGCCTGGTGGTGGGCCGTTCGCTGTCTGGCGCCACCTGGGCTCCGGCTTTCGTCGCCTACGGCGCCAACAATCGCTCGGCCATGGTGCGCATTCCTTACGGGCGCCTGGAGTTTCGCCTGCCGGACGCGGGCTGCAACCCTTATCTGGTCACCGCCGCGATCATCGCCGCCGGCCTGGATGGTATCGACCGGCAGTTGGAGCCGGGCGAGATGTGCAACGAGAACCTCTACAACCTCAGCCTCGAAGAGATCGCCGACCGCGGCATCAAGACCCTGCCGCAGTCGCTCAAGGAAGCCGCCGACGCCCTGGAGGCCGACCCGCTGTTCCGCGAGGTGTTGGGTGCCGAGATCGTCGACGAGTTCATCAAGCTCAAGCGCATGGAGTGGGTGGAATACAGCCGCCATGTCTCCGACTGGGAAATCCAGCGTTACACCGAGTTCTTCTGACCGCCCCCAATCCCCTGGGCGGCTACAGCGAGCGCGGTCGCCCACTGCCTTGTAAGGAGTATCACCATGTGTGGAATCGTAGGTCTGTACCTGAAAAAGCCCGAGCTGGAGGCCCAACTCGGCAAGCTGTTCGAACCCATGCTGCAAGCCATGACCGATCGCGGCCCCGACAGTGCCGGCTTTGCCATCTACGGCGACGAAGTGGCCGAGGGTTGGGTTAAGTTGACCTTGCAGGCCAGCGACATCGACTACCCCTGGACCGCCCTGATGGGCGAGCTGGAAGGGCGTCTTGGCTGCTCGCTGGACTGGTTCCAGAACGCCAGTGCCGCCGTGTTGAAGGTACACAGCAGCGAGGCCGCCGTGCGCCAGGCACTGGTCGAGCTGGCGCCGAACGTGCGCATCATGAGCGCTGGGCGGAGCATCGAGATTCTCAAGGGCATGGGCCTACCGGCGGAGATTTCCAGCCGTTTCGGCCTGGCCACCATGAAAGGCAGCCACATCATTGGTCATACCCGCATGGCCACCGAAAGCGCGGTGACCATGGAGGGCAGCCACCCGTTTTCCACCGGCGCCGACTTGTGCCTGGTGCACAACGGCTCGCTGTCCAACCACTTCCGTCTGCGCCAGGAGCTCAAGCGCGAAGGCATCAGCTTCGAGACCGACAACGACACCGAGGTGGCTGCCGGCTACCTGACCTGGCGCCTTCGCCAGGGCGACACCCTGGCCCAGGCCCTGGATGGTGCGCTGGAGGACCTGGATGGCTTCTTCACTTTCGCCATCGGCACCCGCAACGGCTTTGCCGTGATTCGCGACCCGATCGCCTGCAAGCCGGCGGTGCTGGCCGAGACCGATGACTACGTGGCCATGGCCTCGGAGTACCAGGCCCTGGCCAGTCTGCCAGGCATCGACAAGGCCAGGGTCTGGGAACCAGCACCCGCCACCCTCTACGTCTGGGAGCGCGAAAGCGCCTGACCCTTTCACCGAACACTGGAGCACTTGCATGAAGACCATCGACCTTTCCAGCGCCTCGGTGCGCGAGCTCAACCAGGCCTTGCACGGCGAGGTGCAAGACCGTGAATGGCGGGTCAGCCACCCGGACGGCAAGCACAACCTGGCTGTAGGCATCAACCAGGCCGTTTCCGTGGACATCGACGGCCATGCCGGCTACTACTGCGCCGGAATGAACCAGAGGGCTAGCGTTACCGTGCACGGCAATGTCGGCGTGGGCGTTGCCGAGAACATGATGTCCGGCTCCGTGCGCGTCAAGGGCAGCGCCTCGCAAGCAGCCGGCGCGACTGCCCATGGCGGCTTGCTGGTGATCGAGGGCGATGCCGGAGCGCGTTGCGGCATTTCCATGAAGGGCGTGGACATCGTCGTCGGCGGCAGCATTGGCCATATGAGCTGCTTCATGGGCCAGGCCGGGCGCCTGGTGGTGTGCGGCGATGCGGGCGATGCACTGGGCGATTCACTGTATGAGGTGCGTATCTACGTCAAAGGCACGGTGCAGTCGCTGGGTTCTGACTGCATCGAAAAGGAAATGCGCGCCGAACACCTGCAAGAGCTGCAAGAGCTGCTGAACAAGGCCGGCCTCGACCACAAGGCCGCCGATTTCAAACGCTACGGCTCGGCTCGCCAGCTGTACAACTTCAAAGTCGACAACGCCAGCGCGTACTGAATCAGGAGCACCATCATGAGCGAGCAACCCACCCCGGTACTGCGTGAGTCGGCCACCTTCGACCGCCTGACCATCCAGGAAATCCAGCGCGCCGCCGAAACCGGCATCTATGACATTCGTGGCGGTGGCACCAAGCGCCGTGTGCCGCATTTCGACGATCTGTTGCTGCTGGGCGCCAGCGTGTCGCGGTACCCGTTGGAAGGCTACCGCGAAAAATGCGGCACGGACGTAGTCCTGGGCACCCGTTTTGCCAAGAAGCCGATACACCTGAAAATCCCGGTGACCATCGCCGGCATGAGCTTCGGCGCGTTGTCAGCCAACGCCAAGGAGGCTCTGGGCCGTGGGGCCACCATCGCCGGTACCAGTACCACCACCGGTGACGGCGGCATGACCACGGAAGAGCGCGGCCAGTCGCAGCATCTTGTCTACCAGTACCTGCCTTCGCGCTATGGCATGAACCCGGATGACCTGCGCAAGGCCGACGCCATCGAGATCGTCCTTGGCCAGGGCGCCAAGCCTGGCGGCGGCGGTATGTTGCTGGGCATGAAAGTGACCGAGCGGGTGGCCGGTATGCGCACCTTGCCGATCGGGGTCGATCAGCGCAGCGCCTGCCGCCACCCGGATTGGACCGGACCGGATGACCTGGCGATCAAGATTGCCGAGCTGCGCGAGATCACCGATTGGGAAAAGCCCATCTACGTCAAGATCGGTGCCAGCCGACCGTACTATGACGTGAAGCTGGCGGTGAAGGCCGGTGCGGACGTGATCGTGCTCGACGGCATGCAGGGCGGTACCGCAGCGACCCAGGAAGTGTTCATTGAGCACGTGGGTATCCCGATCCTGCCAGCCATCCCGCAAGCGGTGCAGGCGCTGCAGGAAATGGGCATGCACCGCCAGGTTCAACTGATTGTCTCCGGAGGCATCCGCAATGGTGCTGACGTGGCCAAAGCCATGGCCTTGGGCGCCGATGCCGTGGCCATCGGGACTGCCGCGCTGATCGCCCTGGGCGACAACCATCCACGGCTGGATGCCGAACTGAAAAAAATCGGCTCGGCTGCCGGCTTCTACGACGACTGGCAGAACGGCCGAGACCCAGCGGGTATCACCACGCAGGACCCGGAGCTGGCCAAGCGCCTGAACCCGGAGGAGGCCGGTCGTCGCCTGGCCAACTACCTGCGGGTCCTGGTGCTCGAAGCCCAGACCATGGCCCGCGCCTGCGGCAAGTCGCACCTGCACAACCTTGACCCTGAGGACCTGGTGGCGCTGACGGTGGAAGCAGCGGCCATGGCGCGGGTGCCGCTGGCGGGTACTGCCTGGGTACCGGGGCAGGCGCAGTACTGATGTTGTTGCACTGACTGCTCTGGTCTCATCGCCGGCTTGCCGGCGATGAGACCGATGCAACGCCTACATCGGCAACAGCCGATCCTGGATCACCTCTTTCATCACCAATGTCGAACTCAACCGTTTCACATTGGGAATGCTGGTCAATTGCTCGTCGTACAGCTTCTGAAACGCCGGCAGGTCCTTGGCCACCACATGCAACAAGTAATCTGGGTCGCCAAACAACCGCTGGGCCTCGACGATCTGCGGAATTTCACCCAGTGCGCCTTCGAAATCGGCCACGGGCTGGCGGGTGACTTCGCGCAAGGTGACGAACACCAATGCCGCGAAATTGAGCCCCAAGGCCGAGGGCGCCAAGCGTGCGTGATAGCCAAGAATCGCGCCGTTCTCCTCCAGCGCCTTCAGCCGCCTGTGGCATGGCGACAGGCTCAGGCCGACGCGGTCGGCGAGCTCTGTGACCGACAGCCGACCGTCTTTTTGCAGTTCGGCAAGTATCTTTCTGTCTGTTCTGTCCATTGGGAAGAATCTTCCACCAAATAACGTTCCGCGGGGAATATACGAAAGAAAATCCCCTGGCGGAACCCGTACGCTGTGTCCATCCCCTACCGCGTGCAAAGGAAGTTTCAAGTGGCTATGAGTGTGCTGATGGCGTTCTGGGCCGTGTCGTTGCTGTTCGTGATTACCCCCGGAGCCGACTGGGCATATGCCATCTCGGCGGGCATGCGTGGGCGCTGGGTGATGCCGGCGGTAGCAGGAATGCTGTCGGGGCATTTCATGGCCACACTGGTGGTGGCGGCGGGTGTTGGTACCGTGCTGGCGGGGCACCCCGTGGCCTTGATGTTGCTGACGCTGGCCGGCTGCATCTACTTGCTGTGGCTGGGCGGCAATCTGTTGCTCAGCCCACCGGTGCCGCAATCGGGGCAAAGCAGTATTGCTGACTCTGGCAAGCGCTGGGCACTGAAGGGCTTTTGCGTGAGCGGCCTGAACCCCAAGGTGTTCCTGTTGTTCCTGGCCTTGCTGCCGCAGTTCACCGACCCGCAATCGAGCTGGCCGGTACCGTTGCAGATTCTGCTGCTGGGCCTGGTGCACCTGTGCAGTTCGCTGGTGGTCTATTCGCTGGTGGGGTACGGCGCCAAGGCGGTGCTGAGCAGCCGTCCGGGCGCGGCCAGGATGGTCGGGCGGGTGTCAGGGGGGGTGATGATCCTGGTCGCAGTGGGGTTGATTGCCGGGCAGTTGGGCAGTTGATCACGCCTTTGTCGGCTCAGCGCATGAAATGCACTTTGCCGGTAGCGTCATTACCCATGTAGATCCCATACACCCCCGCCTGCCGTTCAAGGATGTAACGCTCGAGAATCTGTCGGATCGCCGGGTAGTAGATGTCGTCCCAGGGAATCTCGTCAGGCTCGAAGAACTGGTAAGCCATTGTCTCGGGCCCGAACTGGCCGGTCTCTTCGGTGGCGATGGCGCGGAAGATGATGTACACCTCGCTGATCTTCGGCACGCTGAAGATCGAATAAGGCGAGACGATATCGGCGCGCACGCCGCTTTCTTCCCAGACTTCGCGCAGGGCCGCCTGTTCGGTGGTTTCACCGGCCTCCATGAAACCGGCCGGCAAGGTCCAGGTGCCTGGACGGGGAGGGATGGCACGCTGGCACAGCAGGTACTTGCCCTCGCGCTCGATGATGCAGCCGGCGATGATCTTCGGGTTGATGTAGTGGACGTAGCCACAGCCAGGGCAGTGCAGGCGCTCGTGGGTGTCGCCAGTGGGAACGCCCCGGGCCAGTTCCGTGGTGCAGTGCGGGCAGTAGCGCGGGGCGGTGGGCATGGTCAGCGGCCTATGCGAGGTTCCTTGAGGGCCAGGGGCTCGACGATATCGCGCACCTTGGTGTTGTCGTCCTGCTTCTGGCGCAGGTATTCCAGCGCTACCTTGGCGGCGGCGCGAACGTGGTCGACCGAAGCTTGGTGGGCAACCACTGGGTCGCCACTCTTGATCGCCTCGACAATCTTCTCCATCTCACGGTTGCTGGCGCCGCGGCGGTTCTCTTGCGACACCGAAGTGGCGCGCAGGTAGCTGATGCGGGCCTGAAGCTGGCGTAGCTGTTGCGCCGCCACCTGGTTGCCGGAGCCTTCGAGCAGGACGTCGTAGAAGCCTTGTACCGACTCGAGCACTTGCTGCAGTTCGCCTTCTTCGAGGGCTTCGCGGTTGACCTCGAGGGCGCGCTCAAGGGCGCGGATGTCCTTGGCCTTGGCGTTGAGCGTGAACAGCTGCACGATCAGGCCTTCGAGTACACAGCGCAGCTCGTAGATGTCGCGGGCATCTTCCAGGGTGATGATGGCAACGCGTGGGCCCTTGGCGTCGGCGAATTCCACCAGGCCTTCGGATTCCAGGTGACGCAGGGCTTCGCGCACCGAGGTGCGGCTCACGCCAAGGCGGTCGCAGAGGTCGCGCTCTACCAGGCGGTCGCCTGGTAGAAGGTGGAAATTCATGATCGCGCCGCGCAGCTTGTCGAGCACGATTTCACGCAGAGTAACGGGGTTGCGGTTGACCTTGAAGCTGTCGTCGAGTGGCTGGCGTTTCATCAGGTGCGCTCTTTATGAGGCTGTTGCGCCAACATCGCGGAGTGCCTTGAACCTGGCACTCCTTGCAGTGGTTCGAACAGCCCGTTGTTAACGGGTTGACTCCGCATCGGCTTCGGCGAACGCTTCGCGGGCCAGGCGGAAACTGTCCACCGCCGCGGGTACGCCGCAATAAATGCCGACCTGGAGCAGGATCTCGCGAATCTGTTCACGGCTCAGGCCATTGCGCAATGCGCCGCGAATGTGCAGCTTGAGCTCGTGGGGCCGGTTGAGCGCGGAAATCATGGCCAAGTTTATCATGCTGCGCTCTTTGAGCGACAAGCCTTCGCGGCCCCAGACGTGGCCCCAGCAGTACTCGGTGACCAGCTCCTGCAAGGGCTTGGTGAAGTCGTCGGCATTCTGGATCGAACGGTTGACGTACTCCTCGCCCAGCACCTGGGTACGGATCTGCAGGCCCTTGTCGTACTTTTCGTTGCTCATTGCCGTGCTCCGAATGAAAAAGGGGGCCGCAACCGAGGGTGAGAGGGTGGGCGCGGCCCCTGAAAACAGGGGAATGTGTGTGAGCTTCTGCGCGGTTTTACCCGCGAAGAAGCCAACACCGCTTCCTTGGGGGCTTAACCCAAAGGTGGCAGGGCACCTAGCTTGCCTTTGTGGTAGACCATCGGCGTCACCGGCTCGGCTGGCAGCACCAGGTTCTTCACCGCGCCAACGATGATCGCGTGGTCGCCGCCGTCGTATTCACGCCACAGTTCGCACTCTATGATCGCCGTGGCCTTGCTCAGCAACGGGTTGCCCAGTTCGCTCAGGTGCCATTCGATGCCTTTGGCCTTGTCCTTGCCTTTACCGGCGAAGGCGTAAGCCTCAGCGGTCTGGTCGGCTGACAGCAGGTGAATGGCGAACTGCTTGCTGTCACGCAGGATCGGGTAGGTGTCGGAGGCGTAGTTGGGACAGAACAGCACCAGTGCCGGGTCGATCGACAGCGCGCTGAACGCGCTGGCGGTGATGCCGACGATGGCGCCGTCGGCATCGAGGGTGGTGACCACCGTCACGCCGGACGGGAAGGAGCCCATTACGTCTTTGTAGATGCCAGGTTCGATCATCTCGTGTTACCTCTTAGCGCATCACGAACGGGTCGGGCATCGGCGCGGTGGAGAGATTGATCCACACCGTCTTCAGCTCGGTATAAGCCAGCACCGAGTCGATGCCGCTCTCACGGCCGTAGCCGCTGTTCTTGAAGCCACCGATCGGCGCCATGGCCGACACGGCACGGTAGGTGTTGACCCAGATGATGCCGGAGCGTACGTCACGGGCCAGGCGATGGGCACGGCCCAGGTCACGGGTCCAGATCCCGGCTGCCAGGCCGAACTGGGAGTCGTTGGCGATTGCCAAGGCCTCTTCCTCGGTCTTGAAGCGGATCACCGCCGCGACCGGGCCGAATACCTCTTCCTGCATGATGGTCATCGAGTTGCTGTCGCACTCGAACAGGGTCGGCTCGTAGAACCAGCCGTCCCCCTCGACCTCGGCACGCTTGCCACCCATGTGCAATTTGGCGCCTTCGGCCTTGGCGGCCGCAACCAGGCCTTCGACCACGGCCAGTTGCTGGGCGGTGGCCATCGGGCCCATCTCGCTGGCATCGTCCTGCGGATTACCGATACGAATGCGCTTGGCGCGGGCGATCAGGCGCTCGACGAACTCATCGAAGATCTCATCCTGCACCAGCAAGCGCGAACCTGCCACGCAGCTTTGTCCCGAGGCGGCATAGATGCCGGCTACGGCGCCGTTGATGGCGCTGTCCAAGTCAGCGTCGGCGAAGATGATGTTTGGCGACTTGCCACCCAGCTCCAGGGACAGCTTGGCGAAGTTCTCGGCGCTGCTGCGCACCACATGGCGGGCGGTGGCAGCACCGCCGGTGAAGGCGATCTTGCGCACCAGTGGATGGCGGGTAAGCGCTGCGCCAGTGCTTGGGCCGTAGCCGGTCACCACGTTGACCACGCCAGCCGGGAAGCCGGCTTCTAGGGCCAGGCGGGCCAGCTCCAGAATGGTCGCTGAGGCGTGCTCGGACGGCTTGAGCACGATGGTGTTGCCGGCGGCCAGAGCCGGCGCCAGCTTGATCGCGGTCAGGTACAGTGGGCTGTTCCACGGGATGATCCCGGCCACCACGCCGATCGGCTCGTGCACGGTGTAGGCGAACAGGTCAGGCTTGTCCAGCGGCAGGGTGCCGCCTTCGAGCTTGTCGGCCAGGCCTGCGGTGTAGTGGAAGAACTCCGGCAGGTAGCCGACCTGGCCGCGGGTTTCGCGGATCAGCTTGCCGTTGTCGCGGCTTTCGAGCTGGGCGAGGTGCTCTTTGTTCTGGGCGATCAGATCGCCGAGGCGACGCAGCAGCTTGCCTCGGGCGGTCGCGGTGAGGCTGCGCCAGGCTCTGCTGTCGAAGGCACGCTGGGCGGCCTGCACGGCCAGTTCGACATCGGCCTCACCGGCGTCGGGCAGTTGCGCCCAGGCCTTGGCGGTAGCCGGGTCGAGGCTGTCGAAGGTCTTGCCGCTCTGGGCATCGAGCCATTGGCCGTCGATGCACATCTGGAAACGAACGAGGGTCATGCAACAATCCCCTTGGCGGATTCGGTAAGGGTGCGGGCTTGCGCCAGGAAGTCCAGAAGCATCTTGTTGACTTCCCGCGGCGCTTCCACCGGCATCATATGCCGTTGCTCGGCGAGGACCACGCTTTGCGCACCAGGAATGCGCGCGGCAAGCTGGCGAGTCATGGCCGGGGTGGAGCCTGCGTCGAGTTCACCGGTGGCGATCAGCGTCGGCACCTGGATGCTGCCCAGGTCGTCGGCGCGATACATGTCTTGGGTGGCGAACAGCGCATAAGTGGTGTGATAGCCCTGCGGATCGTTGCTCGCCAGCACCTGGCGGATGGCGGCGACCTGCGCGGGGTTGGCGGCTTTGTATTCGCGGCTGAACCAGCGGTCGAGCGCGGCATCGACGTTGGCGTCCGGGCCTTGTTGCGCAGCCTGGGCGGCACGGGCGATGACGCCGGCGCTCTGCTCGGGGGTGCGGTTGAACACGCTGTTGAGCACCACCAGCGCGGCAAGGCGCTGCCGGTGGTGAAGGGCGAATGCGCGCGCCACCAGGCCACCCATCGAGAAGCCAATCACGGTGGCTTGGGCAATCTGCAGGTGATCGAGCAGTTCGGCCAGTTGGTCGGCGTAGCCTTCCAGGCCTACGTCGGGCGGTGGCAGGGCGCTCTGGCCATGGCCGAGCATGTCATAGGCGATGACCCGATAGTCGTTGGCCAGGCCCACGAACTGCCCGCCCCACATTTCTTTGTTCAGGCCCACGCCGTGGATCAACACCACAGGTTGGCCCTGGCCTTGGACCAGGTAGCTGGTTCCGGCCGGTGTACGTTCAGCGACAGGCTGAATCATGGAGGGCGCTCCTTGAAGGTCGGGCGTGGCGCTTGCACGCAACGCCCCGGCCCGTCTTGGTTGTTGTTATTGAGCGTTGGCTTTTTCGGCAGCCAGTTCTTCCAGGTCGATGTAGCGGTTGCCGATGCGCGGGTGCAGGCGACCGCCGTCGGAGGCGCCCAGGACCACGACGATTTCATCGGCGCGCGGGGCGTCTTCGATCTGCATTTCCAGGGTGATGTAGTGAGAACGCAGGCCTTCGTCGTCCTTCTGCATCATCGGGATCTGAATCGAGGTGCCTGGGCCGCCGCGCTTGTTGGTGAAGCTCAGGTAGCTCTTGGCCTTGACGGCTTCGCGGTAATGGTTGCCGAAGCGCAGGGTGTGGATCACGGCGGAAGCGTGTTCGATTTCGCCATCGGCGCCGACCACGGCGGCCTTGCCGTAGGCTTCGATCTTGTCGGCACCGCCGATGGCGGCGGTCAGGCGCTCGACCATCAGCGCGCCCAGCTCGGAGCAGTTGGCGCGGATTTCCGGCTTCAGATCCTCAACGAAACCGCGACCGGCCCATGGGTTCTTGATCACCACGGCCAGGCCGACCATGGTCACTGGCTTGTCGGTGGCTTTGCCGCCTTCGATGCGGGTCTCTTCGGAGTAGGTGACGATCTTGCGGATTTCGAAACTCATGGGGGGCTCCTGGTGAGGGTTATCAGTTCTTGTTGTCTGATGGTATACCATAATATTTGTTGTGCAAGAGGTGCCGAACAATTTCTCTGTTCAGGGGGACGAAAGGTGGGCTGATCCCTTGGTTTTTGGGCTGTCTGTGCTGGACTTCTCGCGGGTAGCCATGCACCTGCAGGTGCTGCACTGTTCTCGATTTCAGTGGGCTGGCGATGGGAACGCCGCCCATGCAAAAAAATGCCCGCTCACGCGGGCCACGAGGGCCCGCGGGAGCGGGCTCATCCCGCAACGGTTTCAGGCAATGGGAATTCAGGCGAACGCCGGCACCACTTCCTTGATGAAGAGTTCGAGCGACTTTTTCTTCTCGGCGTGGGGCAGGCTGTTGTCGCACCAGAAGCTGAACTCGTCGACGCCCAGTTCCTGGTAGTACTTGATGCGCGCGATGATTTCTTCCGGCGTGCCGATCATGGTGTTCTTGCGGATATTCTCCAGCGCGAACGCCGGCACTTCAGCGAACTTGGACTCCGGGCTTGGCTCGAGGAATCCGTTGACCGGCGTGGTCTTGTTGCCGAACCAGGCGTCGAAGGTGCGGTAGAAGCGCGAGATGGCCTGGGCGCCAACCTTCCAGCCTTCGGGCTCCGACGGGCTGTGTACGTGGGTGTGACGCAGCACCATCAGTTGCGGGCGCGGTACTTCGGGGTTGTTGTCGAGTGCGGCCTGGAACTTGTTCTTCAGGTCCAGCACTTCTTCGTCGCCCTTCATCAGCGGGGTGACCATGACGTTGCAGCCGTTTTTCACAGCGAAATTGTGCGAGTCCGGGTCGCGCGCGGCGATCCACATCGGGGGCATGCCTTTTTGCACGGGCTTGGGCACGCTGGTGGAGGTCGGGAACTTGTAAACCTCACCCTCATGGGCGTAATCGCCTTCCCACAGCTTGCGTACGGCCGGCACCATTTCACGCAGCGCCTTGCCGCCGTCGGTGGCGGGCATGCCGCCGGCCATGCGGTCGAACTCGAACTGATAGGCGCCACGGGCCAGGCCCACTTCCATGCGACCGTTGCTGATCACGTCCAGCAGGGCGCATTCACCGGCCACGCGGATAGGGTTCCAGAACGGCGCGATGATGGTGCCGGCGCCCAGGCGGATTTTCTCGGTGCGCGCGGCCAGGTAGGCCAGCAGCGGCATCGGGCTCGGCGAGATGGTGTATTCCATGGCGTGGTGTTCGCCGATCCACACGGTGCTGAAACCGCCGTTCTCGGCCATCAGGGTCAGTTCGGTCAGGTCTTCGAACAGCTGGCGATGGCTGACCTGTTCATCCCAACGTTCCATGTGCACGAACAACGAAAATTTCATGGGGCTTTCCTCGGAGCTTTAAGGTGTCGCCTGGTGCGCCAGGCGTCATTGATGACGATAGGTGGCTCAGGCGAAGGCGGGCAGGCTGGCCATCTTGCCGCGGCAGTAGACCATCGGCCGTGGGGCCTCTTCGGGCACGATCAGGTTGTGCACCTTGCCGACCATGATGGCGTGGTCGCCGCCTTCGTATTCACGCCACAATTCGCATTCGATGACGGCGGTGGCGCCGGCCAGAATGGGGTTGCCAAGCTCGCTCAAAGTCCACTCGATACCAGCGGCCTTGTCCTTGCCTTTCTTGGCGAACGCGTAGGCTTCGGTCTGTTGCTCGCCAGAGAGCAGGTGGATGGCAAAGCGCTTGTTGCGCATCAGTACCGGGTAGGAATCGGAGCTGTAGTTCGGGCAGAACAGCACCAGCGGCGGGTCCATGGACAGGGAAGAAAATGCGCTGGCGGTAAGGCCGACGATCGAACCATCGTCGTCCAGGGTGGTGATGACCGTGACGCCGGACGGGAAGGAGCCCAGGACATGCTTGTAGACGGTTGCATCGATCATGGCGAATACCTCGAGAGGGCTGCGGTGGTCCGCGGTTTTTATCGTTGATGTGTCTGATGGTATACCGTAATACTCGATTTGCAAGTGGAATTTTACACCGGGTAAAAATCACGATGAATGGCGCAAGGCCGCATGAACAGCGGCTTTGAAAAAATCAAGCAAGCATTGCGGGTGCTGCTGAACCGGATCAGTTACACATTTTTCAGCCGCATCAGTGTTGTCAAAAGTTTGGAATACCATAATATGGTCTTCAGCTGAGAGGCCGCCCCGCGCGGTTTCCTTACAAAGATAAAAACGACCTTTCGAGCTGAAAACCTATGTCCCAACCGTCGTCGCAACACCAGTTTGTCGAGAATCACACGGTCGATTACGTTCCACCTGCCGAGCGCCATGGGAAGGCGCGTGATCTGTTCACCCTTTGGTTCAGCACCAACATAGCGCCCCTGCCCATCGTCACCGGCGCCATGGTGGTCCAGGTATTCCACCTGAATCTGTTGTGGGGGTTGGTCGCCATCGTGCTGGGCCATCTTGCCGGGGGCGTGGTCATCGCCTTGGCCTCTGCCCAGGGACCGCAGTTGGGCATTCCGCAGATGGTCCAGAGCCGTGGCCAATTCGGCCGCTATGGCGCCTTACTGATCGTGTTCTTCACGGCGCTCATTTATGTGGGCTTCTTCATTTCCAACATCGTGTTGGCGGGCAAGTCGATCCATGGCATCGCCCCCAGCGTGCCGATGCCCACTGCCATCGTCATTGGTGCGCTGAGCGCAACGGCCATTGGTGTGATCGGTTACCGCTTCATCCACACCTTGAACCGTATTGGCACCTGGGTGATGGGCTCGGCATTGCTGGCAGGCTTCATCATGATGTTCGCCCAGCAGCTGCCGGCTGACTTCTTCAGCCGCGGAGGGTTCAACCTGTCAGGCTTCATCGCCACGGTGTCGCTCGGCACTATCTGGCAGATCAGCTTCTCGCCGTACACCTCCGACTACTCGCGCTACCTGCCGCGTGAGGTAGGCATCGCCAAGCCATTCTGGGCGACCTATTTCGGCGCCACACTGGGCACCATTTTGTGCTTCAGTTTCGGTGCCGTGGCGGTGCTGTGCGTGCCGCAAGGTACCGATGCGATGGACGCGGTCAAGCAAGCCACCGGTTGGCTGGGGCCGATCCTGATGGTGCTGTTCCTGCTCAACATCATCAGCCATAACGCCCTCAACCTCTATGGCGCGGTGCTGTCGATCGTCACGGCCATCCAGACCTTCGTCGCCCAGTGGACCCCGAGCATCAAGGTGCGGGTGATTTTGGCGTCGCTGATCTTGGTGGGCTGCGGCCTGGTAGCGCTCAATGCATCGGCGGACTTCATCGGTCAGTTCATCGGCCTGATCCTGGCGCTACTGCTGGTGCTCGTACCGTGGGCCTCGATCAACTTGATCGACTTCTACCTGATCAAGAAAGGCCAGTACGACATTGCCTCGATCTTCCGCGCCGATGGCGGTATCTACGGGCGCTTCAACCACCATGCGATTGTCGCCTATGCCTGCGGGATCCTGGTGCAGTTGCCGTTCGCCAACACTTCGCTGTATGTCGGGCCCTACTCGAACATCGTCGAGGGGGCCGACCTGTCGTGGCTGTTTGGCTTGTTGGTGACGGTGCCGCTCTATTACTGCCTGGCGACCCGAGGCAAGGAAGAGAAAGCGGGGCAGGTTGTCAGTGCGAATGACTGACTGGGCTTCGTAACGACCGTGATGGCGCTGCTTTGGCAGCGCCATCTTCGTTTTCGGGGGGCCTACAACGGATAGTGCTTCAGTTCCCGAGCGATCAGCATCCGCTGGATCTCGCTCGAGCCCTCATAGATCTGCGTGATCCGCGCATCGCGGTAATACCGCTCCACCGGATAGTCTTCCAGGTAGCCATAGCCTCCGTGCACCTGAATCGCCATCGAACACACGCGCTCGGCCATTTCCGAAGCGAACAGCTTGGCCTGGGATGCTTCCGACAAGCACGGCTTGCCCGCGCTGCGCAGGCGCGCAGCATGCAGTATCAACAGGCGCGCGGCATTGACCTGTACCTGCATGTCGGCCAGCAGGTTAGCGATGCTCTGGTGTTCATTGATCGGCTTGCCGAACTGCACACGGTCGCGCGAATAGAGAAGGGCAGCCTCGAATGCCGCGCGGGCTATCCCCAAAGCTTGGGCGGCGATGCCTATCCGCCCGCCTTCGAGGTTGGAGAGGGCGATAGCCAGGCCCTTGCCGCGCTCGCCAAGGATGTTGGCGGCCGGGATACGGCAGTTGTCGAGGGAGACCGCGCAGGTATCCGAGGCGCGGATGCCCATCTTGTGCTCGCTACGGTCGACCTTGAACCCCGGATTGTCGGTCGGCACCAGAAAGGCAGAAAGACCCTTCTTGCCCAGCTCCGGGTCGGTGACGGCGAAGACGATGGCCAGTCCGGCACGGCGGGCGTTGCTGACGAACTGCTTGGAGCCGTTGATCACCCATTCGCCGTTGACCAGCTCTGCACGGGTGCGCAGGTTGTGCGCTTCGGAGCCGGCTTGCGGCTCGGTCAGGCAGAAGCAACCGATGACTTCGCCGCTGGCCAGGCGCGGTAGCCAGGCCTGTTGCTGCTCGGGTGTGCCATAAGCCAGCAGCGGGCCGCAACCGACGGAGTTGTGAATGCTCATCATCGCCCCGGTAGCGCCGCAGCCAGCAGCGATCTCCTCGACGGCCAGGGCATAGGCGACATAGTCGGTGTAGCTGCCGCCAAAGTCTTCAGGCACCACCATGCCAAGCAGGCCCAGTTCGCCCATTTTCTTCACCACGGCGTCATCGATCCAGCCGGCCTTTTCCCAAGCCTGGGCGTGGGGGGCGATCTCGCCGCGGGCAAAGTCCCGGGCCATGTCGCGGATCATGATCTGCTCTTCGCTCAGTTCCAGGTCTTGCATGTGCGTACTCCCAGGCTCACAGGCCTTCGAAGAATTGGTCGACCCGCTGGCGGCTCAGCCCGCTCAAAGTCGGCGGATTCCAGCGTGGTTGTTTGTCCTTGTCGACGATCAGGGCGCGTACGCCTTCGATGATATCGCCATGCTGGAACCACTGGCGGTCCAGGTGCAACTCCATGGCGAAGCAGTCTTCCAGTGCCAGGTGGCGGCCTCGGCGCAGCATCTCCAAGGTCACTGCCATGGCCAGCGGCGAACGGCTTTCCAGCAGGTCGGCTGTGGCTATGGCCCACGGGCGACTGTCACCGATGCTGACCGCGCGCAGTTGCTCGATGATTGCGAGCGGGTCGGGTTGGGCGAAGAAGTGGTCGATGACGGGGCGCAGCTTTTCCAGAGGGGCATCGTTCAGGGTCTGGGTGCCGAGGGTGGCCATCAGGTTTTGC
Source organism: Pseudomonas sp. NyZ480 (assembly GCF_029537255.1). Taxonomy (NCBI): domain Bacteria; kingdom Pseudomonadati; phylum Pseudomonadota; class Gammaproteobacteria; order Pseudomonadales; family Pseudomonadaceae; genus Pseudomonas; species Pseudomonas sp. NyZ480. Next base: position 2,402,752 of record NZ_CP120626.1, read on the forward strand.
AGGTCCTTGAGTGGGTATTCGCCGAACGTGATGTTATCCAGGCCTTGCTCCAGGGCAGTGAGGGCGTCGCTGGCCAGGTACCAGTCGGCCAGCCCGCAGTACAGGGCATCGGCGGCCTGGATCTGCACGCCACTGACCCCCAGGTAGATGCCTAGTTCACCGGGAATGCGCGGCAGGAAATAACTGCCGCCCACGTCCGGGAAGTAACCGATGCCCACCTCGGGCATGCCCAGGCGGCTGCGCTCGGTGACGATGCGCAGGTCCGCGCCTTGGGCCAGGCCCATGCCGCCACCGAGGGTGAAACCGTCCATCAGCACCAGAACCGGTTTGCGGTAGCGATGGATGAGCAGGTCGAGGGCATATTCCTCGACGAAGAAATCTTCGTGAAGCCTGTCACCAGCCTTGAAGCTGTCATGCAGCGAGCGGATATCGCCACCGGCGCAGAAGCCCTTGGGGCCTTCGCCGCGCAGAACCACGGCCTTTACCTGTGCGTCCTCGGCCCACCGGTCCAAGTGCTGGCGCAGGCTGCGCACCATGTCGAGGGTCAGGGCGTTGAGGCCGGTAGGGCGGTTGAGGGTGAGGTGGCCAATGTGGTTGCGAACCTCGGCCAAAACGTGATCCGTTGCCGAGATGTGAGCATGCGCGGTCATCGCGTTCTCCCTGCTTTGTTATTGATTTTCCAAGTGAAGTCTGGAGTGCGCTGGAGTGTCGCAGGATCGTGGCATGCGAATTTACCGTGCACAATCGACAAATCTGCAGGGGTGTCCTGCATTTTTGCCTTATGTGCGCGCCTTCCGGACAAGTCATGCAACTTTAGCGCTGTCGCGTCCCCGCGTCGTCCGTCGCTGGCCACCTTCGATCCTTGCACCGTGAAACGTCACGCTTACCGATCTCGCTCGATGTAGTCCGTATCCCACGAGTCGTGTCGAACTGCATCTGACATACATGGGAAGCGCGTCCCCGTACCGTTCTCGCACCGCGACTTGCCACGTTCACCTGTCAGGTCGCAGTCGTTTTCACTACGTTTTCCTAAAGGAGGACAGGGATGTTTGCCGCCGCGAACCAGACCCATTTCAGCTTGCACATCGACGGCCTGGAGCACGATTTCCAGGTCCTCGCCTTCAACGGCACGGAAGCCATCAGCCACGCCTATGCCATTGACCTCGAGCTGGTGAGCGAATGCCCTTCGCTGGACCTGGAACGCCTGCTACACAAACCCGCCTTCCTCCAGCTCGGCGACGCCGGCCGCAGTCTGCACGGCCTGATCCATCGCGCCGTCAAGGGCAAGTCCCTGGCCAGCACCGGCATGAAACTGGCCCAGAGCGGCCAGGCCGCGCTGCAACAGGTGCAACTGCCCACGCTGCCGACGCTGAGCCCTCCCGCCAACCCGGCCAAGCGCCCGCTGGGCAGTGAGGTGCTGGCATGAGTGGCGAAACCAAGCAACGCGAAGCGCAAGTCGCGGTCGCCCCGCTCAACACCATCGACGCCAAGGACGTGGGCCGCGGCGCCGCCGCCTTCGACGCCTGGTTGCAGTCGGTCAGCAGCGGCTACGTCACCCTCGAACGGATCAAGACCGTGGCCGGTGCCTTGCCGGTGGTGGGCAACATCATGGCCCTGGTCGACGCCCTGGGCGATGTGGTCACCCTGGTCAAGAGCAAGCACCGCCAGGTGCTCGATTGGGTCAGCCTGGGCATCAACCTGATCGGCGTATTGCCGGCGCCGCCGACCATGGCAGCCGCCCGCATGAGCTTGCGCCCGACCTTGTTCCTGGTCCGCCAGGAGCTGCGCAACAGCGCCAAGATGCTGCTGGGCGACTCGCTGATCACGGTGCTGATGGGCCACCTCAACGCCACCATCGCCGGGACCCTCGACGACTTTGTGACCCAGGCACAGCCAAAGATCGCCGGCATTCTCAAAGATGCGGGCGATCTGGGTACCAAGGTGACTGGCGAAATTGCCACGGGCCTGGAGAAAGTCGTGCTCGGCCAACTCGACGCCCAGGGCGACAAGGCGGCGGCGAGCAAGCAGATGGCGGCCGCCAGCGACCAGTTGCTCAACGACCCCAAGGCGGCGATCAGCAACTTCTTTGGGGCGTCCGTGTGAGAAGGATGGTACTCATGGGAATAGTCTCAATTCTACTAAACCCGCTATTGGATATACCTTGAGGGATGAAGACGATCATAGCGTTCTAAACTACGGTGAGACTACTATGGGTAAACGCAGGTATACAGAAAAATATCTCAAGGAAAATAACGCATATATGCAGGAGGAGGCATCAGGGACAAAGTGGGAAATGCATGCGTGGCAGCATCAGCAGATATTGGATTACAAGGCTGTAAGTAAAGACGGCAAAAGACCTCCTCTGAATAAAAGCGATTATTAAGGTGCCGTATGATTTTTAGCACTTCAAGTGAACAACATGTTATTGTCGGAAATGCCGCTCAAATTGCTCGAAAAAGAGTAAAAGATGTACTGGTAGAGACTCTGTCTGATGTTTCGCTAGAATGTGGCGCGAACTCGTGGACGTTCATTTCAATTTTAATGCCAGACGAGCGAGTCATTGACTATCCCGAAGTGAAGAAGTACCACAAGGCGCGTAAGGTTATTGAAGTTCGCGTTCAAATACCTGTCAATGAGTTCAAAGAGGCGGATGAGTCAAGGCAGGTGAGCTTAATGCTTGATGCCGTGCTTCGCTCAATCGAAATGATGAAAGAAATAAAGAGTCTGAAGATTACCGAGAGCGATGTTCTTTTGCTTAAGGATTCAGTTAACAAAGCCCGTGCGAAGTTAAGTGGCTAATTAGTGTCGCGCTAGACTAGGACGGCGTGGTCAACTGGTCAAAAGCAGGAACCGGCAACTGCTGGACTTGGTTGGGCAAGGTGCTAGGCAACTTTTGCCTACGACGGCAATGGCAAGCTGATCCAGGCCATCAATGCCGACAGCAAGCTGCAATGGTTCCATGACGAAGCGGGCAACCTCACTCGCGAGCATCAGTACTACCTCAAGACCGCTGTGCCGATGGTCGCGGTGTGGAAGCACGAGTACGACGCGCTGAACCTGCGCACGGCGACGATTCGCCCCGATGGCCATAAGGTCAGCACGCTCACCTACGGCAGCGGTCACGTGCTGGGCATGACCATCGACCAGCATGAGCTGCTGGCCTATGAGCGCGATGCTCTGCACCGTGAGGTGGTTCGGCACCAGGGCAACCAGCTGATGCAGACCCAGGCGTGGGACCCGGCAGGTCGCTTGCAGGCGCAATGGCTGGGTAGCCACGACGGCAAGTCCACGTTGCTCAAGCGCCAGTATCAATACGATGCCATCGACCAGCTGACCAACATCCACGACACCCGCCGTGGTCACCTGGCTTATCAGTACGACCCAGTGGGCCGTCTGCTGCAAGCCACCAGTCGCCTGGGTGTCGAGACCTTCGCCTTCGACCCGGCCGGCAACCTGCTGGACCAGAAGACCCAGGAACTCAACCGCCCGCTGGAAAGCGACCCGCGTCGCAACAAGCTGATGGACAACCTGCTGCGCGAGTACGCCGGCACGCATTACCAGTACGACGAACGCGGCAACCTCATCCACCGCCTGCATAACGGCGACAAGGCCCGCCTGACCTGGGACCTGTTCGACCGTCTGGTCCGCTTCGACGATGGCAAGCTCAGCGTGGCATACAGCTACGACGCGCTGGGCCGTCGCCAGCACAAACACTCGACCGCGCATCACTACGACGATCCCCGTGCGGGCAGCGGCTGGAACCAGATGCAACGCGCCAAGCGCCAGCGCGAACTGGGTTGCGGTTACACCCTGTACGGCTGGGATGGCGACAACCTCGCCTGGGAAAGCTCGCCACCGCAGGACGAAGGCGAGACCGGGCGGACCGTGCACTACCTGTACGAACCGGACAGCTTCGTGCCCGTTGCGCAGGCGCTGCGCAAGGCACCGATTCGCCTGTTACGGCAGCCGGACTGGCGTGGACGCGAATACGACATCGACCAGGACCCGCTGTGGCAACACGAAGTGAAGCCGCAGCCGATCGATGCGATTGCCTGGTACCAGTGCGATCACCTGGGCACGCCGATGGAGCTGACCGACCACCACGGAGAGCTGGCGTGGGCGGGGCAGTACAAGGCGTGGGGTGACGTGCGCGAGGTGCGTTCGGACTGGGCAAAGCAGGTTGGGATGAGCAACCCGATTCGCTTCCAGGGGCAGTACCACGATCACGAGACCGGGCTGCATTACAACCGGTATCGGTACTATGATCCGAGGGTTGGGCGGTTCGTGAATCAAGACCCGACTAGTTATGCAGGTGGGCTGAACCTCTTTGCATACGCACCGAACCCGGTATTCTGGATCGACCCTCTGGGGTTGGCGAAAAAGCAGCCAGTACGAGTTGTTAATGGCTGCCCGATTATCGGTACGGGGCAGAAAACTGGTGGAGATGGTCATGCGCAAATATCCGAAAATATGGCGGAGCAGATGGCCAACAGCGGCGATTATGAAAAAGTCGGCGTTAACGTTGCAGTCAAGACAGTGACAGGGGTGCCTTCTGATCCGATTACTCGTCCGGACGTTACGGGACTGAGAAAAGATGGAAAGGTCGACATTGTTGAGGTTCCATCTCCAACAGATGACCCCCGCAAGCTGAGGGCGAAGGGTGACGTCATCCTACAAGGGTTAGGCGGGCGAGCGGGTAGTTACATTGAGACTCCAAAAACTAAGAGAAAGGTTTAAGCATGGAAGAGTTTAGTTTTTTTGTGGCTCATGACTGCCCCGGGAAGAATGTCGATAAAGTGAAAGTTTTTGGCAGGCTCAAAGAATGGATGGAGCGGCGTCCTGCTAGGGTGGATCGATGTGGTGGTAAAAATGGCAAGCTCGTGAAGTTTAACGAGAAAAAATATTTGAATGGGCTACAGGCAGGTGGCGTAGGGGAAGTTTCATTATATTCCGAGCGAATTTGGGGTGCGGGTGAAGTTGATGAGTTTTTGAATTGCGATTTTTCTGCAGGCTACTCAAGTGGCTCAGAACTGCTCTTGTCATCTAATGCCGCTAAACTTGATTTGCAGGGGTTGATTGAGTCATTCTGGGCGCAAGAGGAGGTGGTTGGACTTTGTGACTATGCATACGCGTATAGTGAGACTCAAGCTTACGGCTTTGGTTATGGTATTGGCGTGTCAATGATTGATGATGAGCATCCACTGTTGTGGAAAGGGCACGCTAGAGTCGGTATGTGGAGAAAGATGCAGTGGGCCGGCAGAACAGACGAACTCATCCGAGATGTTTATCCTTTTAATATATTCTCTGAACGCAAAATCGAGGTTTTGCCTCAGAGTAAAAGCCAGGCTTTGGTTCAGGCAATGGAGCGTTTTGGTGAGTCATCTATTCATAAGGGCTTTTCAGTATGGCGTCTGGATGATGCGGACCTTGAGAAGGCGCGCGATTTTCTTAAAGACTCCAATTTGTTAGCATCATATCTCGAGTAAAGTTATAGTCTGTGCAAGCCGCCGGCAAAAAATAAAGGTAACTTTTCCGGTGGTAGCAGGTCTCTGCCGATAGTCTGTAAAGGGTCGATGAGATATTGGTGGATTATGATTACCTTATAGGTTTTCCGCTTGCCTATAGTTTGCCAACGAAGAATGGAGTGCTGAGTACGACGCGCTGAACCTGCGTACGGCGACGATTCGCCCCGATGGCCATAAGGTCAGCACGCTCACCTACGGCAGCGGTCACGTGCTGGGCATGACCCTTGACCAGCATGAGCCGCTGGCCTACGAGCGCGATGCTCTGCACCGTGAGGTGGTCCGGCATCAGGGCAACCAGCTGATGCAGACCCAGGCGTGGGACCCGGCGGGTCGCCTGCAGGCGCAATGGCTGGGTAGCCACGACGGCAAGTCCACATTGCTCAAGCGCCAGTATCAATACGATGCCGTCGGCCAGCTGACCGACATCCACGACACCCGCCGTGGTCACCTGGCCTATCAGTACGACCCGGTGGGCCGCCTGCTGCAAGCCACCAGTCGCCTGGGTGTCGAGACCTTCGCCTTCGACCCGGCCGGCAACCTGCTGGACCAGAAGACCCAGGAACTCAACCGCCCGCTGGAAAGCGACCCGCGTCGCAACAAGCTGATGGACAACCTGCTGCGCGAGTACGCCGGCACGCATTACCAGTACGACGAACGCGGCAACCTCATCCACCGCCTGCACAACGGCGATAAAGCCCGTCTGACCTGGGACCTGTTCGACCGTCTGGTCCGCTTCGACGATGGCAAGCTCAGCGTCGCGTACAGCTACGACGCGCTGGGCCGTCGCCTGCACAAACACTCGACCGCGCATCACTACGACGATCCCCGTGCGGGTAGTGGCTGGAACCAGATGCAACGCGCCAAGCGCCAGCGCGAACTGGGTTGCGGTTACACGCTGTACGGCTGGGATGGCGACAACCTCGCCTGGGAAAGCTCGCCACCGCAGGACGAAGGCGAGATACCTGTACCAACCGGACAGCTTCGTGCCCGTCGCGCAGGCGCTGCGCAAGGTACCGATTCGCCTGTTGCGTCAGCCGGACTGGCGTGGACGAAGCCGTGCTGATCCGCCTGCAGTCGTCACGGTGCTCAATGCCCCGCCATCGTTAACCTGAGCGTAACGATCACGCACCCAGCTTGATTGATCGAGCCGACAGTACCGCCCTAATGTGCCTCCACGACAGCGAACCGTGGAGTCACCCATGACCATAACAACGAATCCACCGCCGCAATGGTCGAGGCGGCGCGCCGAGAAGCAGCGTCGTCTCGATCGGGTCCGGCACCTCGCCGACGGTGTGGTGCTGCCCACCGAGCGGATCGTCGAGGCCCTGGAGTTGCTGATCGCTCCCGGCGACCGGGTCGTGCTCGAAGGCAACAACCAGAAGCAGGCCGACTTTCTCTCGCGCGCCCTGGCCAAGGCCGACCCCGAGCATCTGCATGACCTGCACATGATCATGCCCAGCGTGAGCCGTGCCGAGCACCTTGACCTGTTCGAACGCGGCATCGCCCGCAAGCTCGACTTCTCCTTCGCCGGCCCGCAGAGCCTGCGCATCGGCCAGCTGCTGGAAGACGGCCTGCTGGAAGTCGGCGCCATTCACACCTACATCGAACTGTATTCGCGGCTGCTGGTCGACCTGATCCCCAACGTCACCCTGGTCGCAGGTTTCATGGCCGACCGCGACGGCAACCTGTATACCGGCCCCAGCACCGAGGACACCCCGGCCTTGGTGGAACCGGCAGCCTTCAGCGATGGCATCGTCATCGCCCAGGTCAACCAATTGGTCGAGCGTACCGATGACCTGCCACGGGTGGACATTCCGGCTTCCTGGGTCGATTTCGTGGTCGTTGCCGACAAGCCGTTCTATATCGAGCCGCTGTTCACCCGCGACCCGCGTCACATCAAGCCGGTGCATGTGCTGATGGCGATGATGGCCGTCCGTGGCATCTACGAAAAGCACCAGGTCCAGTCGCTCAACCATGGCATTGGCTTCAATACCGCCGCGATCGAACTGATCCTGCCAACCTACGGCGAGTCCCTGGGCCTCAAAGGCAAGATCTGCCGCAACTGGACCCTCAACCCGCACCCAACCCTGATCCCGGCCATCGAGACCGGCTGGGTCGAAAGCGTGCACTGCTTCGGTACCGAGCTGGGCATGGAGGACTACATCGCTCAGCGCCCTGACGTGTTCTTCACCGGCCGCGATGGCTCGCTGCGTTCCAATCGCATGATGTGCCAGCTGGCAGGGCAATACGCAGTGGACCTGTTCATCGGCGCCACCTTGCAGGTCGATGGCGATGGACATTCCTCGACCGTCACCCGTGGCCGCCTGGCAGGTTTCGGCGGTGCGCCGAACATGGGGCACGACCCCAGGGGACGGCGCCATGCTACTCCGGCCTGGCTTGACATGACCGTGCCGCAAACCCTGCTCGAGCGTGGTCGCAAACTGGTGGTGCAGATGGTCGAGACCTATCAGGAGGGCGGTAAACCCACCTTCGTCGAGACGCTCGACGCGGTCGAGGTCGCGAAGAAAACCGGCATGCCCCTGGCCCCCGTAATGATCTACGGCGACGACGTCACCCACCTGTTGACCGAAGAGGGCATCGCCTACCTGTACAAGGCACGCAGCCTTGAACAACGTCAGCAGATGATCGCCGCCGTGGCCGGGGTTACCGCCATCGGCCTGCGTCACGACCCGAAAGTCACCCTGCGGCTGCGCCAGCAAGGCCTGGTGGCTTTGCCCGAAGACCTGGGCATTCGACGCACCGACGCCGGCCGCGAACTGCTCGCCGCGCGCAGCATCGCCGATCTGGTGGAGTGGTCCGGAGGTTTGTACAACCCGCCTGCGCGTTTCAGGAGTTGGTGATGGAAACCTTGAATCCCCAATCGGATTGGCCATCGCGCCGCCCCCTGAGCCTTGAGCCTCCTGCAGGAGCGAGCTTGCCCGCGATGAGGCCCGAACGGTCATCGGCCATCACCTTGCCCGAGCACCTCGCCGACCTCGCTGTGGCGGCCTTGATCGACGAGGCCGACCTGTCGCCCAAGCCTGGGTTGGTGGACCGCCGCAGCAGCGGTGCTCACAACGACATGACCCTGAGCTTGATGCATGCTTCGGCAATGGCGCTGTGGCCTTGTCTGCGACAGATGGCCGAGGCTGCCCAGGATCATGGGTATATCGACCAGCCACTGCGCGGCGCGCTCGGTCGCATCGGCCGTGAAGGCGAAGCCGCCATGCTGAGTGTCACGGCCGGGGTGAATACCCATCGAGGCGCAATCTGGGCGCTTGGCCTGCTGGTTGCGGCCTGCGCCCTGGACCCTGGCGCAGGCGCCCAGGTAGTGGCCGCCCGCGCAGGGCGTATTGCGCTGCTCGACGACCCGGCCGCCATCGCCCCGGACAGCCACGGCAACCAGGTACGCCGTCGCTACGGCGCCAGTGGGGCGCGTGAGCAAGCTCAGCAAGGCTTCCCAGCCGTCATCGAGCATGGCCTGCCGCAACTGCTGCGAAGCCGCGCCGCCGGAGCCAGCGAAACCCATGCCCGTCTGGACGCCTTGCTGGCGATCATGGCCGCACTGAGCGATACCTGCGTCCTCTGGCGCGCTGGGCCACAGGGTCTGGCCGCGGTCCAGCAGGGTGCCCGCGCCGTGCTCGATGCTGGGGGCAGCGCCACCCTCGGCGGGCGCCGGCAACTGCGTCAGCTGGAGATGCAACTGCTGCAACTGAATGCCTCACCGGGCGGTGCCGCCGACTTGTTGGCCGCTTGCCTGTTCCTCGACTTTGCCGGGAGCCTGTGACATGCAAACCCTTACGTTTCAATTTCCCGCCGCCGGACCGGGGCGTGGCCGCACCCTGGTGGGGTGCGTCAGCTCCGGGGACCTGGAGGTACTGATCGAGCCCGGCACCGCCGGCCGCCTCGATATTCAGGTGGTAACTTCGGTCGACGGCAGCGACGCCCGCTGGACGCAACTGTTTCAGCGCTTGTTCGAAGGCCGCACATTACCGGCGGTGAAGATCGACATCCACGATTTCGGCGCCACTCCAGGAGTGGTGCGACTGCGCCTGGAGCAAGGTTTCGAGGAGATTGCCCATGACTGACATCGACCGCCTGCTGCGCAGCCGCAGCTTCGTCGAGCTCGGCGCACGCCAACGCGCCCGCGCCTTGTTCGATCCTGGCACCTTTCGCGAACTGCTTGGCCCGTTCGACCGACTCATGTCGCCTTGGCTACCGCGTCAGGGCATCGTGCCCCAGGCCGACGATGGCGTGGTGATCGGCAAAGGCCGTTTGAAAGGCACACGTGCAGTGATCGCGGCCATCGAGGGCGGCTTCCAGGGTGGCAGCATGGGCGAAGTAGGAGGTGCCAAGATCGCTGGGGCGCTGGAGTTGGCCATCGAGGATAACCGCAAGGGTATTCCCACGTGCGCGGTGTTGTTGCTGGAAACCGGTGGTGTGCGCCTACAGGAAGCCAACCTGGGCCTTGCTGCCATTGCCGAGATTCAGTCCGCCATCGTCGAGTTGCGCGCCCATCAACCTGTGGTAGGCCTGATCGCAGGCTCGGTCGGCTGTTTCGGCGGCATGTCCATCGCCGCTGGCTTGTGCAGCCACTTGCTGGTCACCCGCGAGGCCCGGTTGGGGCTCAACGGCCCCCAAGTAATCGAACAGGAAGCCGGTATCGAGGAATACGACGCCAAGGACCGTCCTTTCATCTGGAGCCTGACCGGCGGTGAACAGCGTCATGCTTGCGGGTTGGTTGACGCCTACGTTGCCGATGATGTCGACCGTATCCGCCAGCGACTGGTGCAGTTGCTCGACAGTCCCTCTGCCAATCGGGTCGCTCGCCATGCCTGGTTCCTCGATCGCCTGGCAAGCCTCGGTGATGACTGCCCGCAATTGGACGCCGCTGCCGTGCGAACTCTCTATCAAGGAGCAATCTCATGAACCGTGCCTTGAACTGGCTGCCCGGCCTGGCCGGAGGTGAGGCTCTGCCTGGTTACCCGGCGTCGATACAGGTGATCGATGGTGAGCTGGATAATCGTCTGGCGCGCTTCATCGCGGTGGTGCCAGATGCCAGCAACCCCTTTCCCCGCGCGCGCTCGGGGGAGGTTGGGCTACTCGAAGGCTGGGGCTTGGCCAAGGCGGTGAGCGAAGCTGTGGAAGCCGATCGCTCGGGTGAAAAACGTGCCATCGTCGCCGTCATTGACGTACCGAGCCAGGCCTACGGCCGACGGGAGGAGGCGTTGGGCATACATCAGGCCTTGGCCGCCGCGGTGCACGCCTATGCCCAGGCGCGCCTGGCCGGCCACCCGGTGATAGGCCTGCTGGTCGGCAAGGCCATGTCTGGCGCGTTCCTGGCCCACGGCTACCAGGCGCAGCGCCTGATTGCTCTGGAGGATGACGGCGTCATGGTTCATGCCATGGGCAAGGCCGCCGCGGCGCGCATCACCCTGCGCAGCGTCGAGGCACTGGAGGTGCTGGCCGCCGAAGTTCCGCCAATGGCCTACGACCTGGCCAGCTATGGGTCGCTTGGCTTGTTGTGGCGGCGGCTGTCGGTCGACAACGCCCAGACCCCGAGCGTCAGGGACCTGGCTCAGGTGCGCGCCTGCCTGGCTGATGCCGTGCGCGATATTGGCAGCTCCACGTCGCTTGCATCACGCCTGCTGGGTGAAAACCGCCGTGCTTCGCGCGAAGTTCGCGAACAGTTGCGTCGCCAGTGGCAGGAGGCCTGAGATGGGCGCCCCATACCCCCACGACCTGCTCTGGGGCATGACCCCGCAGAACCTGCCTGATGCAGCGCCGGCCTGGGCGCATCAAGTATTGGCAGGTGGCGAGCCCGTGGTGGTCCGTCGGGCCTGCAGTCCACCCGGCTGGGTGGCGGTGGGGCTTCGTGGGCACGGACGCGAGCAGCGCCTGGGCGTGCAGATGCCTCTGGCCAAAGTCCAGCGGCGGTTGAGCCCGCAAGCGCTGCGCTGGCAGGGCGATAGCCCCTGGCCGGCACTGCAGGCCCTGGCTTCGGTGGCTCCGGTGCTCGATAGCACAGGCTTGGAATGGGGGCCGACCGGAAGCGTGGGGTACCAGATCGCCACCGCTCGCAATGTGCTGCACCTGGCCAGCGATCTGGATCTGCTGCTGCGCACACCGCAGCCGGTAGCACGGGCAAAGGCGCGGGAACTGCTGGCCATTCTGGACTGCGCTCCCTGCCGTATCGACCTGCAACTGGACACCCCAAATGGCGCCATCGCCCTGCGCGACTGGGCGGGGATGGCACGGCGGGTTCTGCTCAAGTCGGCCAATGGCGCCCGCCTGGTGACAGACCCCTGGAACGCCTTGGAGTGTGCGGCGTGAGCAGTCTGTTCGCATTTCCCGGCCAGGGTGTTCAGCAGCCAGGCATGCTGCATCGTTTGCCCGAGGGTTCCGGGCGGCTGCTCGAAGAGGCCAGCGATACCTTGGGCGAACAGGTGCTGGACCTGGACAGTGAAGCAGCCCTGCACTCCACCCGTGCCGTGCAGTTGTGCCTGCTGCTGGTCGGCGTCGCGTGGGCACGTTGGCTGATGCAGCGCGGCCCAGCCCCGGATTACGTGGCGGGGCTGTCGATCGGGGCCTATCCCGCCGCAGTGACCGCCGACGCGCTGGATTGGCGTGATGCCGTGCGCTTGGTAAGCCTGCGTGGCGAGTTGATGCAACGCGCCTATCCGCAAGGGTACGGCATGATCGCCATCAGTGGCCTGGACCTGGCCTGTGTCGAGCGTCTGCTGGAGCAGGTGGGGGGCGAGGTGTTTCTGGCCAACCTCAACAGCGACAACCAGATCGTCATCGCCGGCCGAGACACTGCGCTGGATGAAGTCGCCGCTCGCGTTCGCCGCCAAGGCCAGGGCGTCGCTCGTCGCCTGGCTGTCAGCGTGCCGTCCCATTGCGCCTTGCTCGACGAACCCGCGCGGACGTTGGCCGAAGCCTTTGCCGATGTGCCATTGCGCCGTCCACGTATCACCTACCTGAGCAGCACCAGCGGCCGGCCGATCTTCGACCCAGAGCGCCTGCGCGACGACCTGGCAGGCAACATGGCGCGGCTGGTGAACTGGCGTGCCACGTTGCGCAACGCATATGAGCGCGGTGTGCGCCTGCACCTGGAACTGCCGCCAGGCAGCGTATTAAGCGGCCTGGCGCGTCCTGTATTGGAACAGGGCAGGGTGCTGGCAGTCGAGTCGACCCGGCCCGATACCATGGACGTCTTGTTGCGTCAGGAGGTGGCCAACGACCGATGATGTCCCTGGGCTAGCTGTCTCCTTCAGCCGCGGTAGCCGTCGGCTTGCCGGCGATGAGGCTGGCACGGGCAGCGCAACAAAAGCGTTATCGAAGAACAACAACAAGCAACTTCGACACAAGCTGAGGACAACGACAATGATTATCTATGGTGTGGCTCTGCTGGCGGTATGCACGCTGGCCGGCGTTATCGTCGGCGACTTCCTGGGCGTGCTGCTTGGGGTCAAATCCAATGTGGGCGGGGTTGGCATCGCCATGATCCTGCTGATCTGCGCGAGGCTGTACATGCACCGCCACGGCGGCATGAGCAAGGAATGCGAATTCGGCGTTGGGTTCTGGGGCGCGATGTATATCCCGGTGGTGGTGGCCATGGCGGCCCAACAGAACGTGGTCACGGCCCTGCATGGTGGGCCTGCCGCACTGCTGGCGGCGGTCGGTGCCGTGCTGGTTTGCGGCTTGACGATCGCCCTGATCAGCCGCAGCCATCGCGGCGAACCCTTGCCCGCGCTGAATGCGGACCCCGCAACCCAGACGCAGGTCGTCCCTGCGGGAGGTCGTTGATCATGTGGCCGATCATTGACAATGCCCTGGAGCACAACGGCCTGATCACCGCGTTCGCGGTGGTGGGTGGGATCATGTGGTTGTCGGTACTGCTGTCGAAATACCTGACCTTCGGCCGGGTGCACGGATCGGCCATCGCCATCGTCATTGGCCTGGCACTGGCCTGGGTCGGCGGCACCGTGACCGGCGGGCAGAAAGGCTTGGCCGACATGGCGCTGTTCTCGGGCATCGGCCTGATGGGAGGGGCCATGCTGCGTGACTTCGCGATTGTCGCCACAGCGTTCGAGGTGCAGGCCACCGAAGCACGCAAGGCGGGGATGATCGGTGCAGTATCGCTGCTGCTGGGAACGGTGCTGCCGTTCATGGTCGGGGCGGCGGTTGCTTATGCCTTCGGTTATCGCGATGCGGTGAGCATGACCACCATCGGAGCCGGCGCAGTGACCTATATCGTCGGGCCGGTCACTGGCGCCGCGCTGGGGGCGAGTTCGGACGTGGTCGCGCTGTCGATTGCCACCGGTTTGATCAAGGCGATCTTGGTAATGGTGTTCACTCCGGTCTCTGCGCGCTTGCTGGCCCTGGACAACCCACGTTCGGCCATGGTGTTCGGCGGGCTGGCGGGAACAGTCTCGGGTGTAACAGCGGGCCTTGCGGCGACGGATCGACGGTTGGTGCCCTATGGCGCTCTGACGGCGACCTTCCATACCGGGCTGGGGTGTTTGATGGGACCTTCGATACTGTACTTCTGTGTGCGTGGGCTGGTGGGCTAGGCGTCTGCGTTGCGGTGCAGCCTATCGCCAGCAAGCCGGCGCCTGCAGGTTCAATCGGCAGGCGTCGGCTTGACGGCAATGAAACTCGCTCAGTTTTCCCGGCTATACATCCGGCATTCAGCCAACAACGCCAACAGGTTCGGCTCTCGCTCCCGGGCCTTGAGAAACACCACGCCAATGTGCTGTTGCAAGCGGTAGCGCGGTTGCAGCGGTAGCAGCCGCACGCGGTTCTCGTACACTGCGGCGATGCGCCCCGGTAGCAGGGCATAACCCACGCCCGAGCTGACCATGCTCAGCAGTGTGAAGATATCGTTCACCTGCATCGCTACCTTTGGCTCGAACCCGGCCTGTTGGAACACCCGCGCGCCATCACGGTGGGTGGCGAAGCCCTGGGTCAGGGTTATGAAGGTAGAATCGGCCAGGTCCGCCAAGTCCACCTCGGCCTGTGCCGCAAACGACGAATCGGTGGGCGCGGCAAGGAAGATATCGTCCGAGAACAGCGGCAACTGTTCGCAGGTCGGGTCATCGACGCTGTCGTCCAGCGACACCAGAATCGCATCCAGTTCGTGGTTTTTCAGGCGCTGTAGCAGGTCGATGTTCGAGCCAAGGGTCAGGTCGATATTCAGTTCGCTGCGCCGCAGCTTCAGGCCCATCACCAGCTTGGGCACGGTCTTGACCGTCAGCGAGTACAGCGCACCCAGCCGAAAGCGCTCGGCATAGAAGCCTGCCGCTTCCCGGGTCTGCCGCACCATTTGCTCAGCATCCTGAATCAGCTGGCGGGCTTTCTTCTCCAGCACATAGGCGCTTTCCAGCGGAATCAGCTGACGGCCTTCGTGCTTGAACAGCGGGCAGCGCAGGGCGCTTTCCAGGGAGTGGATCGCCCGGTGCACGCTCACCGCGCTGGTCGACAACTCAGCGGCGGCACGGCCGAGGTTGCCGCTGCGCATGAAGGCGAGAAAAGTCTCGAGCTTCTTGAGGGTCAGTTCTTCGTCGATGAGCATGGAATGGCTCGCAGTCGAGGGAGACTGATCTTGCCACAAGCGCAGTGGATTTAGGTCAGCTCAAGCTTGCAGCGCCTGGCCCTCGGGCGGTTGTCTCTGCACCCGCGACTTGATGCGTGGAATCAGCGCTTGGCCGTACTCTACGGCATCGCGAAGCTGATCGAAGCCGCGGAACAGGAAGGTGGTAACACCCAGCTCGTAGTAGGCCAGTGCTGCCTCGGCGACCTGATCGGCAGTGCCAACCAGCGAGGTGGAGTTGCCAGCTCCGCCGCCCAGCGCAGCGATCTCGGTCCACAAGCGGGTGTCGTGAACCTTGCGTTGGCTGGCCAATTGCACCAGGCGCTCCGAGCCGACGTTGCTCTTGCCGACGTTTTTATCGCGGCGGTTGCCCTGGCGCAAGCCGATGCGGTGCTGAGCGTCGGCGAGGATGCGTTCGGCCCGTGCCCAGGCCTCTGCCTCGGTGGCACCAAGGATCGGCCGTAGCGACAGGCTGAAGCGGATCTTCTGTTCGCGGCCATAGCGTGCCGCGGCCTTGCGCACCTTGCCGATGCGCTCGCGTACTTGCTCCAGCGGTTCGCCCCACATCATGTAGACATCGGCATGCTTGGCCGCCACCTCCACCGCCGCGTCAGAGGCACCGGAGAAGTAGACAGGCAGCTTGGCCACCGGCTTGACCAGGGTCAAGTTGTCCTCGACCCGGTAGTGTTCACCGTGGTGGTCGAAAGGTTCGGTGTGGGTCCAGGTCTTGCGCATCACCTCCAGGTACTCGTCGGTGCGGGCGTAACGTGCATCTTTGTCGAGGAAGTCGCCGTCGCGTTGCAGATCACCGCTATCGCCGCCGGTGATGATGTTGATCGAGGCGCGGCCACGGCTGAGCTGGTCGAGGGTGGCGAGCTGTCGAGCGGCGAACGTCGGCGCTTGGAACCCGGGGCGGTGCGCCACCAGCAGGCCGATGCGCTCGGTTAGCGCCGCCACATAGCTGGCCAGAATCAGCGAGTCCGGCTCGCTGGTGTTGACTGCCAGCAACGCTTTGTCGAAACCGCCGTATTCCTGGGCGTGGGAAAAGGCCCTGATGAATTCGAGGTCGACCAGCGGGCCACGCGGCGCCTGCGATTCGCTACCTTCCTGGGGGCCGATGAGGCCGATGAATTCGAGACTCATGAATCAGAACTCTCTGTCGTGGTGGGCTCAGGCCGCCGCGTCTGTCCGGTCGAGGCGAGCCAGGCGGCCGGGAAGTGGGTGGTTGTCGGCCTCCGCCAGGAAAGGGGTCGGTCTGCAGTGAACTTAGCGGTTGTGGGGTGAGGTTGTGAAAGGCTTTGTGGTTCTATTCTAATTATGTTTATGATTCATAAAAAATATAGATATAAATGCATTATTGTAATTTTTTGCGATGGGCTTGGGTGCCGATCCAGAACGCCGCCGACGTGCAGTCGATGAGGCCGATCCAATCAGCGCTGGTAATCAAGCCCCTCCCGGTCCAGTTGCCGAATCAGTGCATCCCAGTGCCGCTTGATGCCCTCACCCTGCCCATCGGAAAACCGCTTGGATTGCTCATGGACCTTGGCGATCGCTGCCGGCGATGCATGCAACAACTGATCATGGCCGCCAACTTGCGCCGCCACTTGGATGTTGCAGGCGCGCTCCAGCCCATGCAGTTCGCGAAAGGCATGCTCGACACTGATGCCGCCCGTCAGCAGGCCGTGATTGCGCAGAATCAGGATATTGCCGGTGCCCAGGTTGGCCACCAGTCGTTGTTGCTCGTCAAGGTCCAGCGCGACGCCTTCATAGTCGTGGTAGGCCACCCGGCTGTAGTAAGCCAGGGCATGTTGCGAGATCGGCAGCAGACCCTTGCGCTGGGCCGACACGGCGGCACCGTCACGGGTATGGGTATGCAGCACCGCCTTGAGGTCGGGGCGGGCACGATGGATAGCGCTGTGAATCACGTAGCCGGCCTGGTTGATGCCCAGGCCCAGTGGGTCGTCGATGATCGTGCCGTCGACATCCACCTTCACCAGGTTCGAGGCGGTGATTTCGTCGAACAACAGGCCAAACGCGTTGATCAGGAAGTGTTCATCCGGCCCAGGCACGCGGGCCGAAAAATGTGTGTAGATATGGTCGGTCCAGCGGAACAGTGCCGCCAGCCGGTAGGCCGCGGCGAGCTTGACTCGCA
The DNA here is from genome assembly GCF_029537255.1 of Pseudomonas sp. NyZ480. NCBI lineage: Bacteria > Pseudomonadati > Pseudomonadota > Gammaproteobacteria > Pseudomonadales > Pseudomonadaceae > Pseudomonas > Pseudomonas sp. NyZ480. Next base: position 2,420,024 of record NZ_CP120626.1, read on the forward strand.
CCTCCCATTCCTCGGCGCCGACCCGCTGGCGCACGCCGCTTTCGTTGGGGGATACCGCAGACAATGAACTCATGATGCTCTCCAGAAGTCAGGAACGGTAGCCGCGCTGGGTGTCCACCCGCGCAGCGGGGCTTGCTTGGGGTAACGGGCACAGTTGTCGAGGAAGGCGTCCTGCAGGGCGAGGTAGCCTTCTTCGAAAATCACCGAGGCGTGAGGCGACAGGTGATCACCGATTGGCTCTTGCGGCCACCTCCGCCAGCGCAGTGCGCACGGTCTGGCCGAGCACCATATCGTCTTGCGGGGCGTGGACGGGGGTGACTCATGGGGCATTCATCCCTGGAACACGTTAGGTTTCAAAGAACGTATTCGTAGGAGCGGATGCTGTAAAAGTCTTTTTGGTTCTATGCTAATTATTTGTTTTGAGAATAAAATAATTTCTTATTTATGCGGTATGTGCATTTAGTGATGGTGCCGGCGCGGATCGGCTCGCCCCTCGCAAGCCCACTCTCACAAGGGCCGGCGATAGGAGCGGGCGAGCTCACTCCGCTTTCAATCGATTGCCCGCGATTTCCCCGAACAACTCAACCGGCTCTTGCAGATTCCCCAGGTATCGGGGGTGGAACAACCACAAGTCGACCTGCGGCTTGAAGTCGGACACATTGACCACCTCCAGTGCATCGCGATGGCGGCTGCCCTCCAGCAGCGGTTCTGGCACAAGGCCCAGTCCTTGGCCTGTGGCGACCAGGCCCAGTTGCAACTCGGTACCGAAGGTCTCCAGGTTGATCGTCAGGCTCAGGCCCTGTTCGCTCAGTGCCCGCTGCAACCCGGCGCGAAAGCCGCAACCATCGGGGTTGAGTACCCAGCCGCGGGTGTAGCAGTCCTTGAGCTTGAAGCTACGTTTGCTGGCACTCCCCTTGGCAGCCACTACTCGCAACGGCATTCGTGCAACCGACTGGCTGGCGATGCCCTCCGGGAAAATCTTGCCCGGCGGGAACAGCGCCGCAGCGGCGTCGAGTTCGCCATTTTCCATACGGGCGATCAGGCTGCTGCCCCAACCGCTGGTGACTTGGGTACGCAGTTGCGGATAGGTTTCGCGCAACTGCGCCAGGGCATCGAGCAATATCACATCGCCCAGTGTCTGTGGCACGCCAAGTCGCAGGGTGCCGGACGGTGCACCGTCGTTGGCCACCAATTCGCGCAGCGAGTCGATCTCGCGCAGGATGGCCTTGCACTGCTCGTATACCCGCAGTCCCATGGGTGTCGGTCTGAGCGGTTTGGTGTTGCGGTCGAGGAGGGTGGCGCCCAGGTCTTGCTCGAAGTTCTGCACCCGGCGCGTGATGGCCGGCTGGGTCAGTTGCAGGGCCTCGGCGGCAAGGTTGGTCGACTGGCAACGGATGACCGCCACGAAGGCGTCCATGTCATCGATTTTCATATTCGGCGCTCACATATTGAAACGTGGGGACATGCCTACAGAGCATAATCCCCGTGACGCCGATTGTCACAGCGAGTTGGGCTGCCAGGCCGTTCCGCCTCAGCCGTGGGCGAAGCCCAGCAAGGTTTCACCCTCCATCCGATACCGGACCCACTCATCCTGGGCCTCTGCGCCCAACGATTTGTAGAACCCGATGGCGGGCTCGTTCCAGTCCAGCACGCTCCACTCCAGGCGCCCACACTGGTTTGCCACCGCCTCACGGGCAATGTGCCGCAGCAGTTGCCGTCCTGCGCCATCGCCGCGTTGCTCGGGGGTGATGTACAGGTCTTCCAGGTAGATGCCGTTGCGCCCCAGCCAGGTCGAGTAACTGTAGAAATACACGGCAAAGCCGATGGCCCGACCGTCTCGCTCGCAGATCAGGCTATGCACCGTGCTGCCCTCGTCGAACAGGCTGTGCTCGATGTCGGCTAGGGAGGCGACCACTTCGTGGCGGGCACGTTCATAGTCGGCGAGCTCGGTGATGAAGGCCAAAATCTGCGCAGCATCGCTACGAACGGCAGGGCGGATGTTGAGGCTCATGGGGCGTCCTTGTGGGTGGAGAACATCGCGGGTCGGTACAGTGATTTGTATCTGTTTAATTTAACCCAACTGTATCGGTTGCAGTCAGGGCGACTCGGCTAGTGTGGCAGCAACGACAATAAATGCGGAATGCCGATCATGCTTGCCTCTGCCGATTTGCTCATGGCCTTCATGTTATTCGCCTTCGTTTCCTCCATCACCCCAGGGCCGAACAACACCATGTTGCTGGCGTCGGGGGTGAACTTCGGCGTGCGTCGGACCATTCCCCACGCCATCGGAATCAGTGTCGGCTTCATGGTGATGGTGCTGGCGGTGGGCTTTGGCCTGGGCGAAGTGTTCAAGGCCTGGCCGCCGCTGTATACCGTGCTGCGTTATACCGGCGCCGTTTACTTGCTTTACCTGGCCTGGAAAATCGCCACCTCCGGACCGGTCGGCAGCTCTTCTTCCGGCGCCCGCAAGCCCCTTGGGTTCTGGGGCGCGGCAGCGTTTCAATGGGTCAATCCCAAGGCCTGGGTAATGGCCGTGGGGGCGATCACCACTTACACACCGGCCCAAGGCTATGTGCTCAATGTCATCGTGATCGCTGCGGTGTTCGCCCTGGTCAACCTGCCCAGCGTCGGGGTCTGGGTGATGTTCGGCAGCGCCTTGCGCAATGTGCTGCAGAACCCGCGCTGGCTGATGCTGTTCAATGTCCTGATGGCCTTGTTGCTGGTGATTTCGCTGTACCCGTTGCTGTTTGTAGAATCGGCGTTTTCCTAGAACGATGAGTAGCGCGCGCCGATGGAGTTGATTCCCTGGTCCCATACCTGCACCGAAGGTTTCACCTTGCGCGGCTGGCGTTCGCCAGCCAGTGGCAAGCCGCTGGTGCATTTTCTCCATGGCAATGGTTTTTGCAGCCTGGCTTACCAGCCACTGTTGATGCGTCTGGCAGAGCATTTCGACTTGTGGCTGAGCGACGTGCAGGGGCATGGAGACAGCGACCACGGCGGTGATTTTCTGGGCTGGAACCGCACGGCGGCACTGGCCTTGGAGGCCTTCGAAGCGGGACGCGGCGAATATGGCGATGTACCTCGATATGCCGTCGGGCATAGCTTCGGTGGCGTGCTCACCGGGCTGATGCTGGCCAGCGACCCGCAGGCCTTCGCGCGAGCCGTTTTGCTTGACCCGGTATTGTTCAGTCGGCGGATGATCGGGGTCATGGGCGCGGCCGCGATGGTTGGCCTGCATCGTCGTCATGCCCTGGCGCGCAAGGCGGCCAGCCGCCGCAGTCACTGGCCGGATCGCGAAGCCGCACTGGCCTCGCTTCAAGGGCGGGGTATCTTCAAGGGGTGGAGCGCCGCAGCGCTGCAGGCCTACGTCGAACACGCTATCGGTGACTGCGGGGAAGGGGTGGTGCTCAAGTGCCGGCCCAGCCGCGAAGTGGAGATATTCAGTTCTTTCCCCACCCGCATGTGGCCCAATCTTGCCCGTATCCAGGTGCCGACCCTGGTGCTGTACGGCGAGCACACCTATCCCTTCGTCCCTCGCTCGGTAAACCGCCTGGCCACGCTCAATGCCAATGTCACCGCGCTACCCGTACCCGGTGGTCACTGCTTCATGCAGGAAGACCCTGTCCTGGCGGCGGAACAGGTGCTCTCCTTTCTTTACCAATGAGCGTATTGTCCTGTCAGTGGAACGATCCATGCCATTTGAGCCGTCTTCCGGCGGATTGACATGGTTGTTAAGGTGAGCTCAGCCGAGAGAGGAGACTTCTCATGAAAACGATTCTGGGTATCCACCGCAGCCCCCATGCGCACTGGGTGGGGGACGGTTTTCCGGTACGCAGCCTGTTCACCTATGACAACCTGGCCAGCCAGATCAGCCCATTCCTGCTGTTGGACTACGCGGGGCCCCATGACTTCACGCCCACCCATGACCGGCGTGGGGTTGGGCAGCACCCGCACCGGGGCTTCGAGACCGTGACAATCGTCTACCAGGGCGAACTGGAGCACCGTGACTCCACGGGTGCCGGCGGCCTGATCGGCCCAGGCGACGTGCAATGGATGACCGCCGCCAATGGCATCATTCACGAAGAATTCCATTCGCCAGCGTTCGCGCGCCAAGGCGGTACCCTCGAAATGGTGCAACTTTGGGTCAACCTGCCTGCGCGGGACAAGCGCGCCGCTGCGGGCTACCAGACGCTGCTGGCCTCTGACATTCCTGTGGTGCCGTTGGCGCATGAGGGGGGCAATGTCCGGGTGATTGCCGGTGAGTACGAAGGCCGGCGAGGCCCCGCCCGCACCTTTACCCCGATGGACGTCTGGGACTTGCGCCTGAAAGCCGGTACTTCGCTGCAGTTGCCGGTGGCGCAGGGGCGCACGGCCGCTCTGGTGGTGTTGCGCGGTATGCTGCGCGCCAACGGCGAGCGAGAAGCCGGCCCGGCCAGCCTGGTGCTGTTCGAGCGCGACGGAGAGCATGTGGTGATCGAGGCGCAGCAGGACAGCAGTGTGTTGCTGCTCAGTGGTGAGCCGATCGACGAACCGATAGTGGGCTATGGTCCGTTCGTGATGAACAGTCAGGTCGAGATCGCCGAGTCGTTCGATGACTTCCATGCCGGTCGGTTCGGACAGATGGCCGAGGACCGCGACGGTGCCGCGCACTGACCGCCCGTCGCGAACTGCCAGCATCCAGTCGAACCACCCGGCCCGGATCGCATTCTTCCACTAAGGTGCTTAGGGATATCTGAGCCGATCATTGTTCAGGCACATGGAGTGCCGCTTGGACATGCGCATTATCAATTGGCACCCCACGCGGCAAAGGCGTACTCACACAACAGGCCATCCAGTACAGAGAGGGTCGTACCATGTCGTTGATTGGAGTTTCGATGCTAGAGATGCGGCAGATGATCGAGCAAGCCTGCCTGCCCGATCGTTGCGAGGTAAGCTGCCCGGACGGCGCCACCCTGACAATCCGCCTTGGCCAGGGACAATCGCTCGATGACGGTGTAACGTTGACATCGATCCCGCTGCAGAATCTGAACAGTTGCCGTGACCTGGTGCATCTGGTCAGTCAGTTGCACGCCCTTCGTGACGCACAGCCAACGGTGCTGAAAGCCATTGCCTGACAGTGTCTAGCCCCGGCTGGCCCAAGCTGGCCGGGGGCGATCCCCGCTACTGCAGTTCGAGCAACAGGTTCAGCCCGCCGTCTCCGCACTTTCCATGGTCCCGTACCACTCCACGGTAGTCTCGCCCGTCCCAGATGAAGGCGACGCTATGGGCACGGTCGACTTTATCTGGCAGCGGGGGGCAGATGTGCAGGCGTAACGCGGGGCGGCCCTGGAGCGTGAGGGCGGCCAGTTGGCATTGGCATTCGACGCTCTGGGCCACGGGCCCGAAAAGCGTATCGCGCACATAGTCTAGTTGTAGGCAGGCATTGGGCGAGCGACCGGGCATTTTCATGGGCGTGGCGTCCCCATGGGCGGTCGCTGTCCAGATTGGACGCGGGTCATGACAGGCTCCTCGCAGGTGGCGATTGGTATCTTCGTTTGAAGCGTGTTTTTCGCAGATGTTCAATCGATTTGATGAACATGCGACCGATCGCTAGCGGGTGCTGAACTTGAACGACGGTACATACCCTGAGCCAAGCAAGTACGGGCATTTGGACGGTACAAACGCATCGGTCATCAGGTCGTGGGCGCTGTTGTATTCATTGGTCAGCACACCTGTGATACCAAGCAGCGTATGGGGTAGCGAAGAGGTACTGATGGGTTGGTCGGCCCGGTCCTTGAGTTTTGCGAGCCTGAGGTTGAGCGGTGCCGGCAGGTTGTCGGATGCCCAGATGAACGAAGAGACCGCCAGGTCGTATTCATTGCCGATGCCATGACCCAGCAGCTCGCGGTGATCGTCCAGGATATTTTCGCCATGGTCGGACGCGTAGACCAGCAGGGCAGGCCGTCGACGGGCCTGCAGTTGGGTGATGAGGCTGTTCAGCAGCCAGTCGGTGTACAGAATGGTGTTGTCGTAGTCTGCGGTGATCTGGTCTTTCGCACTGCCGCTGGCCGGTTTGAATTGCTTGAAGTTGTCGGGGTAGCGCCGGGCGTAGTCGAAGTGGCTGCCCTTGATGTGGATGAAGATCGCCTGTTTGCGCGTGCCGCCGTCGCGCACTATTTTTTCGTAGGCAGGAAGCAGGGCGCCGTCATGACTGCGTTCGAAATACTGACGGTACTGCGCTTCCGCGGCGATGTGCGGGATGATGCCGCCGAAGCTGTCGACTTCCTGGACCGAAAGCCAGTGGGTGTCGTAGCCCGCTTTTCGGTAGATGCCGACCAGTGATTGGGTCGAGGCAATCATGTCCCAGTTGGAAATGGGCGACAGGCTGAGCATGGCGGGAACGGCCACCGACGTATACGGCGAGGTGGTGCACACGTTGTCCAGCCTGTAGATACCCTTTTGCCGGTCGAGGTTCGGCGTGGTGGGTTTGTGGTAGCCATAGAGTGACCAGTTATGTGGCCGTGACGATTCGCCGATCACGAACACCACTGTTTCGATACTCGCTTCGTCGGCCTGGCTGATGATGTCGATCTTCGCGGTGCGACGTTTGCTGATGTGTTCCTGGGATTGCATGTGCAGGTAGGTGGTCAGGCCGATCTGCGACAGGTAGCCGAACGGCGTGCTCTGGTCCTTTGCGGCAAGGTCCAGGACTGCACTTGTGCCAAGGCTGTTGAGTTTGACTGTCTTGTAGAAGTAGGCGCCGTAACCTAGCAGCAGGGTGCAGGCCGTCAACAAGGCGAGGGCCGGGCTTCTGTAGTAGCGCCGTTTGTACAGCCCGGCCAGTCCCAGGCCGTAGCACAGGGCGAATATGGCCAGCACCGAGACGACCGGCTTCCAGTAGGTGGCTGCGAAATCGCTCGCCTCCTTGTAATTGGTCAGGGCAATGAATACATAGGCAGCAGTCAACCGGGAGTTGAAGTTCAGTACCAGGAACAGGTCGATCGTGGCCAGCAGGTAGAAGGGCAGCAGCAGCGCGTGGACTTTGAACTGATTGGACGAAACGAGCCGCAGCAACACCAGCCAAAGCCCGGAGATGGCAAGGTTATAGAGGGCCAGCAAGTCGATGCTCGCATGCTGCTGGTTGGCAATGCCCCGTATCAACAGGGGGGACAGAAGGTATGCCCACAAGACCAGGGTTGGCCATTGCGATATCAGTGAATGAGGGGTAAGCGGGGGCGTTCGTTCCGAGGTCTGCATGTTTGAATCGTCCTCGTGATAAGCCCAACCACCCCAGCGCGGGTAGCGCCTGAAGAAGGTGTGGCGAGCTACAACGTTCCATGCGCAAGCGTGCAATAGCCAATTGCCGGTAGCTAAGCACCAGCATAGTCAGCCCAACACACTCCCAGCACTCAGTGCCCTGATATTTTGTGTAACCGCCCGATAAGCGGTGGCGTCGCATCAACCTGTGCGTGACTTTTTCTTCCGCTGCCGGTTTATTTGGCGGCAGTTTGAGGCTAGCTTCCTCGAGTCGCTGTCCCAGTTGTCCTGCTCGCGCCGCCGTGCTCCTGGGGCAGACCACGCTCCTTACTTAACTAACAGACATCGCTCCCTATGCCCGAAGGCTTCCCGAACCTGCCATCGTTGAACGCCCTACGGGTGTTCGAAGTGGTTGCGCGCCATCTGAACTTTCGCCTGGCGGCCGAGGAACTGGGTGTTACCCAGGCTGCGGTGGCCCAGCAGATTCGCGGGCTGGAAGCCAGCCTGGAGATTCGTCTGTTCGAGCGCTTGCCGCGAGGGCTAGGCATGACCGATGCCGGGCGCTCCTACGCCAGCCGCGTGCGCAGCGCCTTGTCCATGATCGACGAGGCGACCCGTCTGCTCAGGCCGCAGCCGCTTCACCTCACGGTCAGCGTCACCCCCTCCTTTGCCTCGAAGTGGCTGATCCCAAGGTTGGGTGCCTTCGCCGAGGACTACCCGGATATCGACCTGCGCGTACTGGCCACGGACAAGCTCTCGCACTTCAGCACGGATAGTGTCGATTTGGCGGTGCGCTATGGCCAGCCCCCGTTCGGGCCAGGGCTGAATACCGAGTTGCTGATGGACCAGCGGATCGTGGCGGTGGCCAGCCCACGGTTGCTGGCCAGCAAGGGGGCCCCCGACAGCTTCGAGGCATTGCAGGACTTCGTGATGCTGCATGATGCGCATGATTTCTGGCCAGAATTTACCGGTGCGTTGTTTGCGCAGCACGCCCAGGGCACGGCGAAAAACGTGCGGTTCAACCAGACGTCGCTGGCCATCGAAGCTGCCATCAACGGCCAGGGCATTGCCTTGGCCAGCCAGATGTTCGTTCAAGGAGACATCGATGCCGGACGACTGGAGCAAGTGTTTGCCCAGCAGTTGCGGCTCGATAAGGCGTTCTATCTGGTCTGGCCACGCAAGGCTGGTACACCGCCAGGTTTGGCGGTGGTCAAGGATTGGCTGTTGCGTCAGGCTCATCTGTAGACAGTAGTTTTGCTACTGCCAGCACCAACTTCGGCTGCCTCCCTCACCGGCGACTCTGCTGCTAGTGTGATGACATCAATTCACACGATGTCCATCCAGAGGAGGCAACATGTCCATAGAAAAAGTAGCGATCATCACGGCAGGCGGCAGTGGTATGGGCGCGGCAGCTGCGCGGCGTCTGGCAGCGGATGGCTTCAAGGTCGGCATCCTCTCATCGTCGGGCAAAGGTGAGGCGTTGGCCAACGCACTGGGAGGCGTCGGCGTGACCGGTAGCAATCAGTCGAATGAGGATCTCCAGCGCCTGGTCGATGCCGTGGCGGAAAAATGGGGCCGTGTCGACGTGCTGGTCAACAGCGCAGGTCACGGCCCGCGCGCGCCGATCCTGGAAATCTCCGACGCCGACTGGCACCTGGGTATGGACACCTATCTGCTCAACGCCATCCGTCCGTCCCGCCTGGTCACGCCTATCATGCAGCGCCAGGGCGGTGGAGTGATCATCAATATTTCGACGGCCTGGGCATTCGAGCCCAGCGACATGTTCCCCACTTCGGCGGTGTTCCGCGCAGGTCTGGCCGCGTTCACCAAGATTTTCGCCGATACCTACGCCGGCGATAACATCCGCATGAACAATGTCTTGCCAGGCTGGATCGACAGTCTGCCCGCCACCGAGCAGCGCCGCGACAGCGTACCGCTCAAGCGCTACGGTACCTGCGAGGAAATTGCAGCGACCATTGCCTTCCTGGCCGGGGAGGGTGCCGCTTACATCACCGGGCAGAACATCAAGGTCGATGGCGGTATCACTCGCCATCTCTGACAGGAGCACGCGCCCACGGCATCGGCCCTGTTGTGCGATTGGATGGTTCATCGGATAGCCGCTCGTGGCTTTTACCTGTGATGCCAAAAGCGGCCTGGCAGCTGGCCGTCGATGGTCCAGACTGTCTGATGCGAGCGGCTTGCGATGCCATCGCTGCCATTGAACCATGGCAGCGATGGCATTCATGTCTGGCCGTCGAATGCCAACCGTGCCGAGGGTCGTACATGGATGAGCGTGGTCCTTGCCTGGCGATTCTGCTGGTCTGCGTCCTGGCGGTGCTACCAAAGACGGCACTGGCGGCGCGAGACTGCCATTATCTCACTGCAACAGGTAATCCCGAGTATCCGCCTTACCTGTGGCGTGACCCGGACAATCCACGGCAGCTGATCGGCGCCAATGCCGACCTGCTCCTGCACCTGGGCAGAAGCCTGGGCCTGGAGGTACAGGTGTTGTATACCGGGCCTTGGTCCCGGGCGCAGGAGGAAGTACGCACTGGCCGTATCGACCTCATGGCAGGCTACTTCCTGACCCAGGCGCGGCAACAGGTGATGGATTTCGTGATGCCGGCGTTCCTGCATACGCCCAGCGTGGTCTGGGTGCGCCAGGACAGCGTCTTTGCCTATCAGGGGTGGGCTGACCTGCAAGGACTCAAGGGCGGGACCTTGGTCAGCAACAGCCATGGCCAGCAGTTCGACGACTACGCCAAGGCACACCTGAACCTCGAAGCGGTGCCCAGCGCCAGGCAAGCCTTCGAGAAACTGCTGCACAAGCGCAACGACTATGTGGTCTACGAGCAATACCCCGGCATGGCGCTGGCGCGTACGCTGGGCATGGACCCGCTACTGAAGGTGTTGGAGCCACCGGTGGCCAGCGAGGGGCTGTATCTGGCGCTGTCACATCAATCGCCGTGCAACCAGCCTCTGCTTCGGCAACAGCTGGCGCAGAAAATGAAAGCGATCGTCGATGGGCCGCTGCCGGCGCAATGGCTTGAGCAAAACCTCGAGCGCTGGAAAAAACAGCAGAAGAACGCGGCGCAACCCTGAAGGAGGCTGGCCCACGATGGCCAGCACCGCGGCCCCTTCTGACCCTAACCGAGCAAATCAGTCGGGGTATCGACATCCCGCAAGACGCCGGAATCTTCCACGTCCACCCTGCGCCAGGCATGCCGGTTGTCCAGAATGACCTGCCGACCACCCTGGTCACCCTGCACGCATTCAAGCGCCGGCCAGAACGCCCGCCCGAACAGCACCGGATGGCCGCGCTCGTCCTGGTGGAACGGCATCACGATATGCGTTTCGCTGGCCTCGGCGCGCAGGCGTCGCAGTGTGTGCGCTGTTACCCAAGGCATGTCCCCAAGCATGATCGCCACCGCCTGGGCCCGCGACGCCTGCAGCGCTTGGATGCCGGCGGCCAGGCTGGCTGACAGGCCGCTTTCGGCGTGCGCGGCGTAGACGAGCTTCGCGTCTGGCCCGATGCCCAGTCGCTGTGGCTCATCCCCCGGGCGCACCACCACCAACACTTCGTCGAAGTGCTCAAGCGCTTGCCTGAGTGTCTCGGCCAGCAGTGTCTGGCCCGAGGGCAGGGCGGCGACGCGTTTGTCGCTGCCAAAGCGCGTTGCCCGCCCAGCCGCCAGTACCAGTGCTGCGCAGGTCGCCAGGCCCGCCGTCACGCGCCCTCCTCTTGGGCGTACTTGGCCTGGCTGACATCGAGGGTACCAGGCAGTACCACGCCATTCTTGGCCGCGAGCAACTCGGCCATGACGCTGACGGCGATTTCGGCCGGGGTCTTGCTGCCGATGTAGATGCCGATGGGGCCGTGCAGGCGCTGCAGCGAGGTTTCGCTCTCGCCGAAGTGTTCGATCAAACGCGCGCGGCGCAGCTCATTGTTGCGCCGCGATCCGATAACGCCGATATAGAACGCCGGGCCTCGCAGGGCTTCGAGCAGGGCCAGGTCGTCGAGCTTGGGGTCGTGGCTCAGGCCAACGATGGCGGTACGCATGTCGGCGGCGTAGGCGCGCACCACGTCATCCGGCATGCCGACGAGCTTCTCGACACCGGCAACGTTCCAGCCATCCATGTACTCCGGGCGCGGGTCACAGACCGACACCTTGAAGCCATTGAATAAAGCCATGGTGGCCAGGTATTCGGCCAGCACACCAGCGCCTATCAGCAGCAGGCGGTAGCCTGGCCCCAAGGTATTGACCATGCGTTGGCCGTCGAAGCTGAACGGGACCGGCGTATCGGTAACGTTCAGCCGAGCCTCGCCAGTGCCAACTTCCAGCGTGCGCTGTACCAGGTTGCCGGCGTCGAGCTGGACCAAAAGTTGATCCAGGCTGCGCCATGCTGGGTTGGCCTCCAGGATCAGTTCCAAGGTGCCGCCACACGGCAGGCCGAAGCGATGAGCTTCATCGGCGCTGACGCCGTAGCGCAGCACTTGCGGGCTTCGTTGCGCAATTCCGCTGCCGCCATAGGCGGTGGTGTGGCGATGAATGAGGTCGTCCTCGATACAGCCACCGGAAACGCTGCCAACCACTCGACCGTCGTTGCGCAGGGCCATCATCGAGCCGACGGGCCTGGGCGACGAGCCCCAGGTCCGAGCCACCGTGGCAAGCAGCACGGACTCGCCGGCTTGCAGCCAGTCTCGGGCGGTGCGTAGGACCAGCAGGTCGATACTTTCCATCGGTCAATCCTGTTCAACGCATATGCAGAATGATCGGGCTGCTACTGGCTGGGTCGGTGTGCCCGCGCAGCTTGGCCACTGCCGGGGCATCGACCGCGCCGCCATGGTTGCCCCAGGTGGTGCGGATATAGCTCAATACTTCGGCAATCTCCTGGTCGGATAGCTGTTCGCGGAACGCCGGCATGCGATAGGCATCCGGCAGCCCGGCCGTGACCACCCGCTGCGAGCCATTGAGGGTGATATTGATTGCCGATGCTTGCTCCTTGGCCAGCGCCGACGTGGCGCCAGCCAGCGGTGGCATCCACTCTTTCTGGCCTTTGCCGTCCAGGCCATGGCAGGCGGCGCAGCGGGTAATGTAGGTGTGCGCGCCTGGCGTGTCCGGCTGGGCGTCGGCAGCGACGGCCTGGTACTGCCACGGCGTGCCGTCACGTTGCGGGTCGCCAGGCAACGACGCCAGGTAATGGGCGATCGCTGCCAGGTCCTGGTCATTCATGAACTGGGTGGAGTTGTTGAAGGCCTCGGTCATCGAGCCGAACACAACCGTGTGTTGGTTGCGACCGGTCTTGAGGAACTGCACGATGTCGGCCTCGCTCCAGCGCCCCAGGCCAGTGTTCGGGTCAGCACGCAGGCTTGGCGCATACCAGCCATCGAGCAGGGCGCCGGACAGGAACGTGTCGCCAGCCTCGTCCAGGGCTTTTTCGTTGAACGCCAGGCCCCGTGGGGTGTGGCAACTGCCGCAATGGCCCGGACCCTGGACGATGTAGGCGCCGCGGTTCCACTGGGCATCCTGTGCGGGTTTTTCCGCATAGGGCATGTCGGGGGCGAACAGCCCGTTCCACAGCGCAATCGGCCAACGCAGGTTCAGCGGCCAGGGAATCTCGCCAGGGAGGTTGGGCTGGTTGGCCGGTTGCACGCCTTTCATGAAGAAGGCGTACAGCGCACGCACATCGTCGTCACTGAGCTTGGCGTAGGAGGGGTAGGGCATGGCCGGGTAGAGCCTGCGTCCACCCGGCGCGACCCCGTGGCGCACGGCGCGGTCGAAGTCGGCAAGGCTGTAGTTGCCGATGCCGGTAGCGCGGTCGGGGGTGATGTTGGTGGCATGGATGGCACCCAGCGGGGTGGCCATTTCCAGTCCGCCTGCGAAGGGAGCCTGCCCAGGCAAGCTGTGGCAGGCCACGCAGTCGCTGAGCCTGGCCACGTACTCGCCGCGGCTGATGAGCGACGGTTCATGTTGGGTGATGGGCTGGTTCTGGAACGGCGAGGCGGGCTCGCGGCTGACATACCAGGCCAGCAGGCCTGCCGCCACCAGGCAGGGCAGCGCGAGCCAGCCTGCGGTGCTTGCGAAACGGCTTTGGGTCATGGGCAATCCTTGCTCGGTCAGCTGAAGGTGTAACGGCTAAGGGGCATGCTGCGAATGCGCTGGCCGGTCAGCCGCGCCACGGCGTTGGCCACAGCCGGGGCGACTGCCGGCAGTGGTGGTTCGCCGATGCCGCCCATCTTCGCGCCGCTTTCCACGATCCGCACATGCACGTTTGCCATCCGCGACGGTGGCAGGATCGGGTACAAGTCGTAGTTGCGCGCCTTGGGCTTGCCGTCGACGTACACCGCTTCCTCAAGCAGCGCCTGAGACAGCCCCAGGGCCACTGCACCGTTGACCTGCGCTTCGATGATCGCCGGGTTGACGATGCTACCAGGGTCGATGGCCTGCCAGATGTCGTGCACCTTGACCTGGCCATTCTCGATGGAGACCTCGGCGATGACCGCTGCCTCGGAGCCGAACGGAGAGGCCATGGCCACGCCACGGGCGCGCTTGCTGCCATCTTCGGCGGTGAACGGGCCGCGCTTCCAGCCGCCGGAAAGCTCACCGACAGCCTGTAGCAGTTGGGTCAGCCGTGGGTTACCTTTGAGCAACTGCAGGCGCAGTTCGAACGGGTCCTTGCCGCCTTTGTCGGCCAATTCGTCGAGAAATGCCTCGTAGAAGAAATCGTTCAGCGAATTGCCCACCGAGCGCCAGTAGCCAAGCATCACCGGACCTTTCACATAGATCTGCGCAATGCGCTTGTTGGCAATGGCATAGGCCTTGCCGGACAGCCCTTCCAGCGCGGTAGGGTCGATCTTCTCGCCCTGCTTGCCGGCCAGCGCCTCGGTTGGACCCTCGGTGGCACTGACGGCCTCGATGGCGACTGGCAGGCCTTCGGCATCCAGCGCGGCGCGAAACTTGACCACCGCCATGGGCCGATGCACGTCGCGCAGGAACTCTTCCTCGCGACTCCAGATGAGCTTGACCGGTCGGCCGACCGCCTTGGCCAGCGCGATGGCCTGTGGGTAGGGGTTGGCCGAGTCGTACAGGAAGTGTCGCCCGAAGAAGCCACCCAGCAGCGGTGAGTGCAGGGTGATGCGTGCCGGGTCCAGGCCGGTGCGCTTGGCGATGTCGTCGCGGAACATGTCCGGCGCCTGGTTGGGTAGCCAGACTTCCAGCGAGCCATCCGGGTTGAAGCGTGCGATGGCCGACGGCGGCTCCAATTGGGCATGGTTCAGGTACTGGTTGTGGTAGGTGGCCTCGACCGTGGTCTTGGCTTCGGCCAGTACCTTGGCCACGTCTCCCTCTACCTCGTCATCACGGGCCGGTCCTTGCTGGGCAGCCAGGTGGTCGCGGTAGGCGTCGCTGGAGAAGTCGGCCGGCATGGCCCGCACTTTTGAGTCGGCGGCAGGTTCTTGCCAGTCGACCTGAAGGGCCTCGACCGCACGCTTGGCGTGCCACCAGCGCTCGGCCACCACCGCAACGGCGCCAGGCAGGCGGTGCACCGAATGCACGCCTTTCATGGCCTTGACCTGGTCCTCGTTGCGCAGGTTGCCGACGGTCATGCCCAAGCGTGGCGCATGTTGCACGGCGGCGTGGAGCATGTCGTCGACCTTGATATCGATGGTATACAGCGCCTTGCCGGTGGACTTGTCATAGGCATCGACCCGGCGCACCGGTTTGCCGATCCAACGGAACTGACTGGGGTCGCGCAGCTTGATGCTGGCAGGGTCCGGCACCGGCAGGTCCATGGCGCGCCCTGCCAGCTCACCGTAGGCCAGCGAACGGCCAGATGCGGCATGGACGACTTTGCCAGGCTCGGTGGACAGCTCGCCGACCGGCACGCCCAGCTGTTGAGCGGCGGCTTGCAGGAGCATGGCCCGGGCCAGGGCGCCGAGGCGGCGCATGGTCGGGTAGCTCATGCGCACCGACATGCTGCCACCGGTAATGCGCATGCCGTTTTCCATCACCACATAGGTTTCGCCGGGCGGTGCACTGTCGAGCACGAAGGTGGCGGGGTCGGCATCCAGTTCTTCGCCGACGATCTGCGCCATGGCGGTGTAGATGCCCTGGCCGCCTTCCATGAATGGGCACAGCAGGCGCACGGTGCTGTCCGGGCGGATTTCCAGAAATGCCGGAACCTGGGTGCCGCGCGCTTCGGGGGCAGCGGTTGCGGCCTGGATCCGGGCCGAGCCCAGTGGCAAGCCGAAGCCCAGGACCAGCGCGCCTACCGCGCTGCTGGCCAGGAAGCGTCGGCGCGACAGGTTGACCGTTTCGCCCGCCGTTAGCTTCAGCAGGTCTTCAGGGGTGTCGATGCGAGTGTTCATTACGCCTTACCCCCTTCGGCCAGCGCATGCACCGCCGCATGGATGGCGTTGTAGGTGCCGCAGCGGCACAGGTTGACCATTGCCGCATCGATCTGCTCGTCACTGGGTTTCGGGGTGTGCTTGAGCAGAGCCGTGGCAGCCATCACCTGGCCGGACTGGCAGTAGCCGCACTGAGCCACCTGGTGCTCGACCCAGGCAGCCACCACGCGTTTGCCCACCTCGTCGGTTTCGATGGCCTCGATGGTGGTCACCTCGCGGCCGACCACGCCTGCCACCGGCGTCACGCAGGCGCGCACCACATTGCCGTCCACCAGCACCGAGCAGGCGCCACATTGGGCCAGGCCGCAGCCGTACTTGGTGCCGGTCAGGCCCAGGTCGTCACGGATCACCCACAGCAAGGGCGTGTCCGCATCGGTCTCGACCTGATAGGTCTTCTGGTTGATCCGTAGTTCCATGGTTCACCTGCTGATCATCGGTTGCTGTCGCATGTTCTGGGTGGGCTGGGAATACACTGTTCCCTGACCCAGAAACGCTAGCACAGGAGGGTGACCGCTGGTCTGGTGCGGGGTGCAGGTCAGGAGGATCAGGCAAGTAATTCGGTGAAATGCGCAAGCCAGCAACGATGATGCCGGTGCAGACAAACAGGACTTCCGGGTCGAAAACCCGGATAATGCCGGCCAATTTCGTTTTGCACGCTTAAATCACGGTAATCCCGCATGGAAATCAAGGTCAATTTTCTCGACAACCTACGTCTTGAAGCCAAGTTCGACGACTTCACGGTAATCGCCGACCAGCCGATCCGCTATAAAGGCGATGGCTCGGCGCCGGGGCCGTTCGACTACTTCCTGGCGTCGTCGGCCTTGTGCGCGGCTTACTTCGTGAAGTTGTACTGCCAGACACGCAATATCCCCACCGAGCACATCCGTCTTTCGCAGAACAACATCGTCGACCCGGAAAACCGCTACAACCAGATCTTCAAGATCCAGGTCGAGCTGCCCGAGGACATTTCCGAGAAGGACCGTCAGGGCATCCTGCGCTCCATCGACCGCTGCACGGTCAAGAAGGTGGTGCAGACCGGTCCGCAGTTCATCATCGAGGAAGTCGACAACCTCGACGCCGATGCCCAGGGCCTGCTGATGCCGGTGGCCGACACCACCACTTACATCGCCGGCAAGGACCTGCCTCTGGAGCAGACCATCGCCAACATGTCGTCGATCCTGGCGGGGTTGGGCATGAAGATCGAGATCGCGTCGTGGCGCAACATCGTGCCCAACGTGTGGTCGCTGCATGTGCGTGACGCACAGTCGCCGATGTGCTTCACCAACGGCAAGGGTGCGACCAAGGAGGCTGCGCTGGCTTCGGCGCTGGGCGAGTTCATCGAGCGGCTGAACTGCAACTTCTTCTACAACGACCAGTTCTGGGGCGAGGAAATCGCCAATGCGCCGTTCGTGCACTACCCCAATGAGCGCTGGTTCAAGCCAGGGCCAAAGGATGCGCTGCCGGTGGAGATCCTCGACGCGTATTGCCTGGACATCTACAACGCCGATGGCGAGTTGCGCGGCTCGCACCTTTACGACACCAACTCGGGCAATACCGAGCGCGGTATTTGCTCGCTGCCATTCGTGCGCCAGTCGGACGGTGAAGTGGTCTATTTCCCGTCCAACCTGATCGAGAACCTGTTCCTTAGCAATGGCATGAGCGCGGGCAATACCCTGGCCGAAGCCCAGGTGCAGTGCCTGTCCGAGATCTTCGAGCGGGCGGTCAAGCGCGAAATCCTCGAAGGCGAACTGGCGCTGCCGGATGTGCCGCAGGAAGTGCTGGCCAAGTACCCAGGCATCCTGGCCGGAATCCAGGGGCTGGAAGAGCAGGGCTTCCCGGTGCTGGTCAAGGATGCGTCGCTAGGCGGTGAGTTCCCGGTGATGTGCGTGACCCTGATGAACCCGCGCACCGGTGGCGTATTCGCCTCGTTCGGCGCCCACCCGAGCTTCGAAGTGGCACTGGAACGCAGCCTCACCGAATTGCTGCAGGGCCGCAGTTTCGAAGGGCTGAACGACTTGCCGCAGCCAACCTTCGAAAGCCATGCCCTGACCGAGCCGAACAACTTCGTCGAACACTTCATCGACTCCAGCGGCGTGGTGTCGTGGCGCTTCTTCAGTGCCAAGGCCGATTTCGAGTTCGTCGAGTGGGACTTCTCCGGGCACGGCGAGGATTCGAACGTCCAGGAAGCCCAGACCCTGTTCGGTATTCTCGAAGACATGGGCAAGGAAGTGTACATGGCGGTGTACGATGACCTCGGCGCCAATGCCTGCCGCATCCTGGTGCCGGGCTACTCGGAGATCTACCCGGTCGAAGACCTGATCTGGGACAACACCAACCGTGCCCTGGCGTTCCGCGCCGACATCCTCAACCTGCACAGCCTCGACAACCGTGCGCTGCGGGCGCTGCTCAAGCGCCTGGACAACTGCGAGGTGGATGACTACACCACCATCACCACCCTGATCGGCGTCGAGTTCGACGAAAACACCGTGTGGGGCCAGTTGACCATCCTTGAGCTCAAGTTGCTGATCTGCCTGGCCTTGCAGCGTTTCGACGACGCCAAGGAGCTGGTGGAGGCCTTCCTGCAGTTCAACGACAACACCGTCGAGCGCGGCCTGTTCTACCAGGCCTTGAACGTGGTGCTGGAGGTCGTGCTGGACGATGAGCTGGAAATGGCGGATTACGAAGTCAACTTCCGTCGCATGTTCGGCAACCCGCGCATGGACGCGGTGCTGGGTTCGGTGGACGGCAGCGTGCGCTTCCATGGGCTGACCCCGACCAGCATGAAGCTCGAAGGCCTCGACCGCCACTTGCGTTTGATCGAAAGCTACAAGAAGCTGCACGCGGCACGGGCCAAGGCCGCCCAGTAAGGGTCAGTCGGGCGCGACGTTGCAACGGTTGCGTCCGAGCCGCTTGGCTTCGTACATCGCCTTGTCCGCGCGCGCCAATACCTCTTCCGGGGTGTGGCTACCGCCCCCAGCACCGCGCACGTAGATGCCAATACTGGCACCGATGGTGACCTGCGTATCGGCCAGGCGGAACGGGCTGGCCAGGGTGTCGCAGAGCTTGCGTCCGATATCCCGGGCAGCGGCCTGGTTGGCCACGGACTGGGCAATGACGATGAATTCGTCTCCAGCCAGACGGGCAACCACATCATCGGCCCGCATGACCGCCAGCATCCGACTGGCGGCCGCCTGCAGCAGGAGGTCGCCGGTTTCATGGCCGCATTCGTCGTTGACCTTCTTGAAACCGTCCAGGTCGATGAAGTACAGGGCGAAGGCAGTCTGCTGGCGCAGCGCGTAGGTCAGCTCGTGCTGCAGCACCGCACGATTGGGCAGGCCGGTCAGCGGATCGAGGGTCGCCTGGTCCAAGAGCGATTTTTCGCGTTTCTTGCGTTCGGTCACATCCAGCGACATCACGAAGAAACCTTCAACCTTGCCCTGGCGCACGTCGGGTACATAGCTGGTGTGCCAGATGCGCGGGTCGGCCGGGTTGTAGCGGACATCGTCGGCCTCCACGCGCTCGCCGGCCAGCGCCTTGCCAAAGTATGGGAGCAGGTGTTCATAGACATGCTCTGGCAGCACTTCGGCGACCTTGCGCCCCTTCAGGTGAGCGGGGTCCAGGCCGAAGATTTCCTTGTACAAGGCATTGTTGAAACGGTACCTGAGCGCCGTGTCGATGTGTGCGATCAACACCGGCAGGTTGTCGGCGATGGCCTGCAGCGTGGTCTGGCTGCGCTGCAGATCTTCGGTGCGCTGGGCCACTTGTTGTTCCAGCGAGGCCTGGTATTGCTGCAGGCGTGACTGGGTGCGGCGCAACTCGGTGATATCGCGCACCGAAGCCACCAGTTGCGCGGGCAGACCGTGCTCATCGCGCAGCGCCGACATGCTCAGTTCCACCCACACCACGCCACGAGCGTGGCTGTGCAAGCGCAAGGTCTGCATGGCGTTGTCCTGCTCACCGGTCAGCAGGCGATGGACCAGGGCGGTGTACAGTTCGCGATCCTCGGCATGCACTTGCTGCAGTAGGGTCTGCAGCACCAATGCCTCGGGCGGCTGGCCCAGCAATTGGCAGAACTCCCGATTGGGCTCGTAGATACGGCCTTCCAGGCTGATGATGGCCTTGCTCGAAGGGCCCTCCTGGAAGACCGCGCGGAAGCGCTCGGCCGAGGACACCAGGGCGCTGCGTTCGGCTTCATCGACGATACGCGCGTCGATGGCCAGGCTGCGGTGCAGCAACTCACGCTCGACGATCCGGGCCAGGTCGCGCAGGTGCTCCAGGTCTTGCTCGCCGAGTTGCCTCGGACGGGTGTCCAGCGCACACAGCGTGCCGACGGTCAGCCCGCCGGCAAAGCGCAGTGGCACGCCAGCGTAGGAGCGGATGAACGGGGCACCGACCACCAGCGGGTTATCCGCGAAGCGTGGGTCGGTTTTGGCGTCGGCGATCACCAGGATGTCATCGGCGTGCAGGGCATGGGCGCAGAAAGCGACATCCCGCGAGGTCTGTTGCGCATCGAGGCCGTGGCGTGACTTGAACCATTGGCGGTTCATGTCCACCAGCGAAACCAGCGCCATTGGCACGTCGAGCAGGCGGCTGACCAGCCGTGTGATGCGGTCGAAGTTTTCCTCTGCCGGCGTGTCGAGGATATTCAGGCTGTCCAGGAAGCACAGTCGGGCAGCTTCGTTGAGGGGTGGTGGGGCAATTAGCATGACGGATTTTGTTTTCCAGGCTGCGATGTCCTGAAGCCAACCTTAGCGGGACGTTCGGCAAGCGCAAGCCCCTGCAACGGGCATCTAAACAGATGCATCGTTGTAATGAACCGTTCTTGCCATTCAGCCAGGTGCTGCTTGCCCCGCAGCGAATGTGGGGTTTAGCTGGTGAATGGCCCTCAGCGGGTCTCAATTCTTTCTGACTCAAGGCGCATCGACCGCCGCAAAGTCGTCCGGTCGAGCACTACACAGTAGGCGTGGACCATGAGCACATCCCTGGATTTCAATGCGTTGAAGACCCGCCAGCAGGCCGCCTGGGCCAGCGGCGATTATGCCGTGATCGGAACCACCCTGCAGATTGTCGGTGAGCGCCTGGCCGAAGCCTGCGACTTGCGCTGGGACGAGCAGGTGCTGGATGTCGCGGCCGGTAACGGTAACGCCACACTGGCTGCCGCGCGGCGCGGGTGCAAGGTGACGTCTACCGATTATGTACCCGCGCTGCTCAAGCGCGGCGAGGAACGCGCCCGTGCAGAACACCTGAGCGTGGACTTCCAGGTGGCGGACGCCGAGGACTTGCCATTTCGAAACGGTGCCTTCGATGCCGTGATCTCAACGTTCGGCGTGATGTTCGCCCCTAACCAGGCGCAAGCGGCCCGCGAGCTGGCCAGGGTTTGCCGTTCTGGTGGGCGTATCGGCATGGCCAACTGGACGCCCCAGGGCTTCGTTGGGCAAATGTTCAAGACCTTGGGACGACATGTCCCGCCACCTGCCGGGGCGTTACCACCGTCGCGCTGGGGGGACGAGCCGCAGTTGAGGGAAATGTTCAGTGGTGAGATCGGCTCGATGACGGTCAGCCATGAGCTGTTCAATTTCCGTTATCGTTCGGCTTCGCATTTCATCGATGTCTTCCGTACCTGGTACGGCCCGGTGCACAAAGCCTTTGCCGCGCTGGAGCCGGAAGCGGCGAGGGCGCTGGAGGATGACCTGACGGAGCTGCTCAATGAAAACAACATCGGCGGTGCGTCGCTGGTGGTGCCCAGCGAGTACCTTGAGGTCGTGATCGTGCGGCGCTGAACCGGGTTGTCGCGGCCCAGGTACCCGTCAGTTCTTGCACTTGGCCAGGACCACCTGGCACGTGTCCGGGGTGCCCCCGGACCTGCTGGCATAACGGATGCAGTTGTTCAGTGATTTTTGCTGGGCGATGCTCAACGTGTTGCCCCAGGCCAGGCCGCCTTCGCCGCTGCTGGGCAGTGCTTTTGCGTAGCATTTGGAGCCCGTTGTCGCCATGGCGTAACGGGCCTTGCTGGTTTTGTTGGAACACCCGGCCGTCATGGCCAGACTGATGGCGATCAGAGCACTGGCGAACAGGTAGTTGCAGTGCCGTAGAGGGTGCGCATTCATGACATGCCCCAAGCTCGGTGAACGCTACGGTCCGGTTGGTTAATGCGCGTCAGGATATGTCATTCCGGCCAAGCGGTGAACCCGACGGTCCCTCTTTCCTGGGGGGTACAGCAAATGTAGTCGAGCCGCGAAAGGGCCGCAGGGTCGCCCCAGCGCTTCATCCATCGAGGCTGAAGTCTGGGGCCACTTTTGTGGCACTTTCGCGGCACGAGGCCGCTTCCACAGCAGGCGCGTAGGGTCAGAAACGGTAGTTCAGGCTGGCTTCCAGGGTGCGCGGCGCACCTGGGGTTATCAGGTCGACCGAGCCGTGCGCGGAGGCATAGTAGTCGCGGTCGAACAGGTTCTTCAGGCGCAAGGCCATGTCCCACTGCGGCACGCTGTACAGCAGCGCCGCATCGAAGGTGGTGTAGCCAGGCATCACCACCTTGTTATCCAGCGCGGTGTAGCGCTCGTCGACGTAGTTGGCGCCTGCAGCCACCCGCCATTGCGGGGTGAGGGTGCGCACCAGCCACAGGTTGGCGCTGTTGCGAGGGGTCAGCGTGGGCGTCTGGCCTTCGTTGGACACCCCGTTGGTCTTGCTGTTGGACTTGGTGATTTCCGCATCCAGGTAGGCGTAGCCTGCGTAAACCTGCCACTTGTCGGTCAACTGGCCGCTGACGGTGGCTTCGAAGCCGTCGGTGCGTTGTTCGCCGGCCAGTATGGTGAGGTTCGGGTTGGCTGGGTCCGCCGTCTTCATGTTGGTGCGTTCGAGGCGGAAGATCGCCGCCGTCAGCGAAAGACGGTTGTCCAGCAGGTCCCACTTGGCGCCCAGCTCGTAGTTGGTGGTCTCTTCAGGTTCCAGGTGCTGGTTGCTCGGGCTGACCGCGAACACTTCACCAGACGGCTGGTAACTGCGGCTCACCGAAACGTAGTACGACTGGATCGCGTCAGGTTGATACACCAGGCCGGCACGCGGGCTCCAGGTCTTGTCGGTGCGGTCGAGGTCGACATTCTGGCGACGGTCGTCGTCGTACTCTTGGCCGAAGATGTCATAGCGCACGCCGACCAGGGCTTTCCAGTGCTCGCTCAGCTCGACCAGGTCCTGCACGTACAGGCCTGTGGTCTGCTGATAGTTGGTGCCCTTGGACGACAGGTTGGCCGCATGCTCTGGTACCGGTACCAGGCCGTCGCGATACACCGGTACCTGGGCCACGTTGTTCTGGCTGAAGACCCGCTGGTGCTTGTCCTGCATGCCCACTTCCACGCCGTACAGCAGGTTGTGCTGCATGCCAAGCAATTGTGCCTGCTGCTTGAGCTCGGTCTGGTTGAACACGCCGTACTCGTCACGCGCCACGTTGCCGCGGTTGAGCTTGACGAGCAACTCGCCGTTGGGCGCGGTGACGAAGCGGGTAGGGCTGCTGTCGGCCAGCGTGTTGTTGCGGTCCAGGTCGTAGCGGTAGAAGCGGCTAGTGTTGGTCAGGGTGAAGTCGTCGTTGATGCGGTAGTCGAGGCTGGCGGTGAACGAGAATACCTCGCTGCGGGCGTAGTCCTGGTCGGCATCGCCTGAGCCGAAGCGCTTGTCGCGATCGACATCCACTGGACGGTTGCCCAGGGCGGGGATGCCGAAGTCGATCAGGCGCTTGTCGTACAAGTAGGTAGCACCCAGGTTCAGCTCCAGGTCGTCGGACAGCCTGAAGTAAGCCGACGGGGCGATGGCCTTGCGGTCGATGTAGCCATCGTCGCGGAAGGTGTCGCTGTCTTCGAAGGCGCCAGTGACGCGGTAGGCCTGGTTGCTTCGCTGGTCAGCCCAGCCGGTGTCGAACTGGGTGCGGCGCTTGCCTTCACTGTCGAAACTGACGCCGACCTCGCGCTTGGGCGCAAAGCCAGGTTTCTTGCTGATGCTGTTGATCAGGCCGCCCGAGGAGCCACGGCCGTAGAGCACGGCGGCAGGACCTTTGATGACTTCGACCCGCTCGATGTTGGACAGGTCGCGAAAGTACAGGGCGTCGTCCCGAACACCGTCGATGTACATGTCGCCGATGGCGCTGAAGCCGCGGATGGTGACCTGGTCGCGCTGACCATCGCCGTTGGACAGGCCGACGCCGGGCACGTTCTTGAGCACGTCCGCCATGGACTGAGCGCCCTGGTCCTTGATCACGCTCTCTGGAACGACGTTCACGGTCTGTGGAATGTCGCGCAGCGGCGCATCGATCTTCAGCGCGCTTTTGCTTTCGCTGGCCTTGTAGCTTTGCTGCTCGTAGGCGCTGGTAACGGAAGTTGCGGGGAGGGCAAGGGCCTCCTGGGTGTCGGCATGAGCGGTGGGGGCGACCAGCAAGCCGAGTACTGACAATGAGGCAGGAGCAGCAGACAGTTTTGCCATGAAGGGCGACTCAGTTGTTGTTTTGAAGTCGCGAATGGTAATGGTTAACAAATGTAAAGCAAGTGTAAAGGTTAATCATTCCCTAATAATTTTGTAATGGCTTTTGGGATCCAAAAATGGCGCCCGCTGCTAACGGGGGCGGCGGGTTGGTGCGCAGTGGCTATGCTTGTCTGCGCGTAAGGATTTCCCCACTCATTCGCTCTGAATCACATGGAAGCTGCCTATGAAACCCATTAGCTCCCTGGCTCGCGCCGTTGCCCTTGCTTCGATGCTGACCACAGTCAGCCTCCTCGCCCAGGCGGCGGACGTACCGATTGGAAGTGAGGCGCTGGAAAGTCATGTCACCACCCAGGTGCAGGCCATCGACCTGGAAAAGCGTCAGGTGACGGTTAAAGGGCCTAACGACAAGGATGTAACCTTTCAGTTGACCGAGAAGGCCAAGGCGTTGCCCAACCTGAAGGTCGGTGACACCGTCGACATCTATGTCACCCGCGCGGTGGCCTACGTGCTCAACACCCATGTAGGTGGGGCGCCAAAGATGAGCGATGAGTCTGGCACCCTCCGTGCCACTGCCGACAACCCCAACCCAGGGGGCGAAGCGTTCCGCCAGGTCAGGGTGACGTCACAGATCCAGAAAATCGACCTCAAGAACCATGAGGTAAGCCTGCTGCCGCCTGAGGGCAAGTTACAGGTGGTCAAGGTCGAGAACCCTGACCTTCAGGCCCGGATGAAGAACCTCAAGGTCGGGCAGACGGTCGATGCCATCTACACCGAAGTATTGCGCGTGGAGACGTCACGCTAGCGACGGGATGAGGCGCCGTCCCCGCATAACGCTCGTACTCGCCGGCTGAGCGGTTTTCGAAGACCCAGGGCGTTATACTCGGCGCCCGTTTCATTGAAATCCGAGTATTGTGATGGGTCTTTCCTCTGCCG
This sequence comes from Pseudomonas sp. NyZ480, assembly GCF_029537255.1. Taxonomy (NCBI): domain Bacteria; kingdom Pseudomonadati; phylum Pseudomonadota; class Gammaproteobacteria; order Pseudomonadales; family Pseudomonadaceae; genus Pseudomonas; species Pseudomonas sp. NyZ480. Next base: position 2,445,063 of record NZ_CP120626.1, read on the forward strand.
CCACACCCGAACCGCGCCGCTTGGGCGCCCCCTCGATCGCCCTGGCCTTGTTGCTGGCCGGGGCCTGGTTTCTCAACCGCAATGCCGGTTTCAAGCAGGTGTTGCTGCTGCTTGTCGGCGCGGCCTTGGGCCTGACGCTCTACCACGCAGCGTTCGGCTTCACATCGGCCTGGCGAGTGTTCATCAACGAGCGCCGTGGCGCCGGTCTGCGGGCCCAGATGGTCATGCTGGCACTGGCGGTACTGCTGTTCTTTCCGGCGCTGTCGGCGGGTAGCCTGTTGGGTAACCCGGTAAGCGGACTGGTGGCTCCGGCAGGGGTCTCGGTGGTGTTCGGCGCGTTCATCTTCGGCATCGGCATGCAGTTGGGCGGTGGTTGCGCTTCCGGGACGTTGTTCACCGTCGGCGGTGGCAACGCGCGAATGCTGGTGACCCTGTTGTTCTTCATCATCGGTTCGGTGTCGGCGACCCATCACGCTGATTGGTGGTTTGCGCTGCCATCGTTTCCGGCCACTTCGATCGTTCAGGTGTGGGGTGTCGGACCCGCTTTGCTGGTGAGCCTGGCGCTGTTCGGCCTGATTGCCTGGACGACCGTGGTGCTTGAAAAGCGTCGGCATGCAACCCTGCAAGCGCCGGTTGCCCGCGAACACCAAGGCTTGCAACGCTTTGTGCGTGGCCCGTGGCCGCTCTTGTGGGGCGCTATCGCCCTGGCCTTGCTGAACTACGCCACCCTGGCCCTGGCGGGGCGACCTTGGGGGATCACCTCGGCGTTCGCCCTGTGGGGCGCCAAGACTCTGAACGGCCTGGGGGTGGACGTGAGCAGTTGGGCGTTCTGGCAGATGCCAGCCAACGCCAAGGCGCTGGCGGCGCCACTGTGGCAGGACATCACCACGGTCATGGACCTGGGTATCGTTCTGGGGGCTTTGCTCGCCGCGGGGCTGGCAGGCCGTTTCGCACCTAGCCTGAAGATTCCCCTGCCATCGTTGATCGCTGCCATGGTCGGCGGCTTGATGCTGGGTTATGGTTCACGCTTGGCTTACGGTTGCAACATTGGCGCTTATTTCAGCGGCATCGCCTCGGGCAGCGTGCACGGTTGGTTGTGGTTGCTGGCGGCCTATGCCGGCAACGTGATCGGTGTGCGCCTGCGTCCGTGGTTCTTTGCCGGTGAGCGTGGTCCCGTGGCGCTCACCGGCTGCTGAATTCTAATGATGATCTGGACAAGGAGGTTTGCGTGGCGCAATACACGGCACAAGTAGCCTGGGCCCGTGAGGGGCAGGATTTCCTCGGTAACCAGTACAGCCGCAGGCACCTGTGGCGTTTCGATGGCGGTGTCGAGGTAGTGGGTTCCTCGTCGCCCCATGTGGTGCCGTTGCCGCTGTCCGATGCTTCGGCGGTCGACCCCGAAGAAGCCTTCGTCGCATCGCTGTCCAGTTGCCACATGCTGTGGTTTCTGTCGCTTGCGGCCAAGCAGCGTTTCTGCGTCGAGCAGTACGTGGACGATGCTGTCGGCGTGATGGATCGCAATGAAGCGGGGCGCACGGCGATGACCCTTGTGACCCTGCGCCCCCGGGTGGCGTTCTCGGGCGAGCGCCAGCCGACTCGGGAGCAGTTGGAGCGCTTGCACCATCTTGCTCATGAAGAGTGCTTCATCGCCAACTCGGTGAGGACAGAGGTGCGTTGCCAGCCAATCTACCCAGGCTGACCCTTACTTCACTGCGTGCGGCAATGATAAACATGCAGCTGATTGCGGTGACAGGGTGGCCTATTTTCTCGATTTTGATTCATTTTGTGCAATTAAGTTATTGATCAAAAAAGGAAAATACTTCTGGATGTAATGGATCGCCAGCTAGATTATTCATCAATATTTAGCCATAACATTTTGATAAATAAGAAATTATCTCTTGGCGACCGCATGCTGCACGCACTGCTCGTAATACGTCTGCTTGATAGCCGCCGGCTTGAGTCGCGAGCGGCTGTTGTAGGTCTGCTCGGTGATGCCGAATGCGGTCATGCGCATCCATGGTTTGGGGAATTTACGTACCTGCAGCTTCTTGCGGGTGGCGTACAGCGTAACCCCGGAGAGCTTGGCCTGCTGAGCCTCGGCGGCGATCTGCGAACCCCAGGCGCAGACGTGGCGATCATTCTGGCTCAACGTCCTGGCTTGGACGCCGAAGGCGATCGTGGCCAACAGGCAGCCGGCCATGGTTGCTAGAAATACCCGCATGTTGCTGTCCTAAGCTTCTGAAGGAGAAGGGAGTTTGCCTCGCCTGCGAAGGGCTGGGGGCCAGCAGTTTGCTGGCAGGTGGGAGCAATGCGACCACCAATCGCCAGTTCAAGTGGGGGGCGGTGCGGCACGGTAATAAATACCGGGCGGGGTGTATGTGATCGTACAACTGCTTGCGCTATCATGACGGCTGTCTTTCAAGGTGAAATACAGGGCATGACAGAGCAACAGGTACAGGCAAGAACCCGGCGCAAGCCGCGCAGTCTGGCCCAGGAACTGGTTACGGTGCTGACCGAGCGCATTCGCAGCGGCCAGCTCAAGCGTGGCGACAAGTTGCCGACCGAATCGCAGATCATGGCCGAGGAAGGCGTGAGCCGCACGGTCGTGCGTGAAGCGATCTCGCGGCTGCAGGCAGCCGGTCAGGTCGAGACTCGCCATGGTATCGGCACTTTCGTGCTGGACGCTCCGGCCTCTAGCGGTTTTCGCATCGACCCGGCGACCGTGGTCACGCTGCGTGAAGTGCTGGCGGTGCTGGAATTGCGCATCGCTCTGGAGATCGAGTCGGCAGGCCTTGCGGCGCAGCGGCGCAGCGACGAGGAACTGGCCGGCATGCGTGCTGCGCTGGACGAGCTCAACGAAGGTGTTGCCCATGCCTTCGATGCGGTGTCGGCGGACTTCCAGTTTCACCTGCGCATCGCCCAGGCCAGCGGCAACCATTACTTCGCCGATATCATCAACCACCTGGGCACCAGCATTATCCCGCGCACCCGGCTGAATTCGGCGCGCCTGGCGCGTGACGACCAGGCCCATTACATGAGCCGGCTGAGCCACGAGCATGAAGCGATCTATGAAGCGATTGCCCGGCGCGATAGCGAGGGGGCGAAGATGGCCATGCGCATGCATTTGAGCAATAGCCGCGAGCGGTTGCGCCAGGCGCATGAGGAGGCTGAGGCGCAAGAGGGCTGAGGTTTTTAGGGCAGGGTTGGAGTGGGTTGGTGTGTGTGAGATCGAGCGCCGCCCGCGCGGCGCATCGCGAGCAAGGCTCGCTCCTACGTTTGTTTCGGGCCAGTAACCCCAGCAATAGACGTGCGCGACCGCCTCGTTTGTACGGCTCAATCGCGCCCAGCACCAAAGTGGTCGCGCGCAACTCTCACAGGAATAATTGGCCCGAAACAGACGTAGGAGCGAGCCTTGCTCGCGATGCGCCGCGCGGGCGGCGCTCGATCTACCGGACGGCGCAACTCTAACGCCGAACAGCCAAAAACGCCCCGCATCAGCAGGGCGTTCTTGCATCAGGCCACTTAGATCGCCCCATCGCTCCATTGCCCATTCACCAGCCGACGCAGCCCAAGCGGATTGCTGTCACGCAGCGCCTCGGGCAGCAGCGTCTGCGGGTAGTTCTGGTAGCACACCGGGCGCAGGAAGCGATCGATGGCCAGGGTGCCGACCGAGGTGCCACGGGCATCGGACGTTGCCGGGTACGGCCCGCCATGCACCATCGCATCGCACACTTCCACGCCGGTCGGATAGCCGTTGACCAGAATGCGGCCGACTTTTTCTTCAAGCAAGGGCACCAGCCAGGCGAAGGCTTCGAAGTCTTCAGGCTCGCCGATCAGGGTAGCCGTCAGTTGCCCGCGCAGGCCTAGTAGGGCAGCGCGTAATTCGGCATTGTCCTTGGCTTGCACGGCTACCGTGGTCGGGCCGAACACCTCCTCCTGCAGCAGCGGGTCGGACTCGACCAGCAGGCGGGTGTCCGCCTTGAACAACTGTGCGCGGGCCTGGCCGCCTTCCTGCGGCTGGCCGGCCAGGTGTTCGATGCCAGCGTGGGCATGCAAATGCTTCAGGCCGTCCACATAGCTGCGCAGGCCGCCCGCGTTGAGCATGGTCTGGCCGGCTTGCTGCTCCAGGTGTCGGCCAAGGTCGGCGAGTAGCTGGCTGAATGGCGCCGACTGCAGCCCTATCACCAGGCCCGGATTGGTGCAGAACTGGCCGGCGCCAAGGCATACGGATCCCGCCAGTTCACGGGCGATGGCGTCGCCACGCCTGGCCAGGGCGCCCGGCAGGATGATGACCGGGTTGATGCTGGACATCTCGGCGAACACTGGAATCGGCTGAGGGCGTTCGGCGGCCATGCGGCACAGGGCATCGCCACCTTTGAGCGAACCGGTGAAACCGACCGCCTGGATAGCCGGGTGCTTGACCAACCACTCACCGACCCCGCCACCAAAGACCATGTTGAACACGCCTTTGGGCATGCCGGTACGCTCGGCGGCCCGGATGATCGCGGTGGCGACCATGTCGGCGGTTGCCATGTGGCCGCTGTGGGCCTTGAACACTACCGGGCAGCCTGCGGCGAATGCAGCGGCGGTGTCGCCGCCGGCGGTGGAGAAGGCCAGCGGGAAGTTGCTGGCACCGAAGACGGCGACCGGGCCTACACCGATGCGCATCTGGCGCAGGTCGACGCGGGGCAGCGGTTGGCGCTCTGGCAGGGCCAGATCGATGCGCGCGCCAAGGAAGTCGCCACGGCGCAGCAGCTGCGCGAACAGGCGCATCTGGCCGCTGGTACGACCGCGCTCACCCTGGATGCGTGCGGCGGGCAGGGCAGTTTCACGGCAGACGATGGCGACGAAGGCGTCATCGAGTTCATCCAGTTCGGCGGCAATGGCGTCGAGGAACTCGGCGCGGCGGGCCGGGCTCGACTGGCGGAATTCGGGGAATGCCGCGGCAGCGGCCTTGGCGGCTTGGTCGACTTCGCTTTCGGTGGCCTGCATGAAGCTGAAAGGCAGGGCTTCGCCGGTGGTGGCGTCCAGGCTCTGCAGGCGCTGCGAACCTGTGGCGCTGCGCTGGCCGGCGATGAAGTTGTGGCCGAGGATCTCAGGCATGGGGTACTCCTTTGGAGAAAAAGACTGGAGGACAACGTCGTTCCTGTAGGCGCCAGGCGCTGGGCGAGTGCTGCGCACTCCAATCGCCGACAAGCCGGCCGCCACAGGGCAGGTGGCGTATCAGGTGATCGGCGCCGGGTTGAACAGCGTGATGTCGTTGTGCAGCTTGTGCTGCTCGGCCCAGGTCCGCTTGCGGCCGCTGGCCACGTCCAGGTAGTAGTGAAACAGCTCCCAGCCCAGTTCCTCGAGGGTCGAACGGCCACTGGCAATGCGCCCGGCGTCGATGTCGATCAGGTCAGGCCAGCGCTGGGCCAGTTCGGTCCGGGTGCAGACCTTGACCACCGGCGTCATGGCCAGGCCATAAGGCGTGCCGCGACCGGTGGTGAACACATGCAGGTTCATGCCTGCGGCCAGTTGCAGCGTGCCGCAGACGAAATCGCTGGCGGGGGTGGCGCAGAAGATCAGGCCTTTGCGCTTGACCCGCTCGCCAGGGCCAAGCACACCCTGGATGGCACTGCTACCGGACTTGACGATAGAGCCCAGGGATTTTTCGACGATGTTGGACAGGCCGCCTTTCTTGTTGCCCGGTGTCGTGTTGGCGCTGCGGTCGGCCGCGCCTTGTTGCAGGTAGCGGTCGTACCAGTCCATCTCGCGCACCAGGGCATCGGCGACTTCCTGGTTCTCGGCGCGGGAGGTGAGCATGTAGATGGCGTCGCGCACTTCAGTCACTTCCGAGAACAGTACGGTAGCGCCGGCGCGTACCAGCAGGTCAGCGGCAAACCCCAGCGCTGGGTTGGCGGTGATGCCCGAGAAGGCATCGCTGCCACCACACTGCATGCCCAGAATCAACTCGCTGGCGGGTACCGTTTCGCGGCGGCGTTGATCGAGCTTCTTCAGGCGCGTTTCGGCCAGTTCCATGATCTGCTCGATCATTTCGACGAAGCCCAGGCTGGCATCCTGCAGGCGGTATAGCCACGGTTCGCTGAGGTCCACCGACGGGTCGTCATCGTGCATCACCTGACTGGCCTGTAGCTTTTCGCAACCCAGACTGATGACCAATGCCTCGCCGCCGAGATTCGGGTTGCGTGCCAGGTTGCGCACGGTACGGATGGGGATGTAGGCGTCGCGCGCATTGATCGCCACGCCGCAGCCGTAGCTGTGGGTCAGTGCCACCACGTCGTCGACGTTCGGGTACTTGGGCAGCAGTTCGCTGCGGATGCGCTTGACCGCATGTTCGAGAACGCCGGTCACGCATTGCACCGTGGTGGTGATGCCAAGGATGTTGCGGGTACCGACGGTCCCATCGGCATTGCGATAGCCTTCGAAGGTAAAGCCTTCCAGTGGCGGCAGGGGCGCGGGCACTGCGTCGCAGCGTGGCAGGCTGTCCAGTGCCGGGGCCGCTGGCATGGCCAGTTGGCTTTCCTGGACCCAACTGCCCTGGCGCAGGTCCTCAAGGGCGTACCCGATTATTTGCCCGTAACGGCGCACCGACTCGCCCTTGGCGATGTTCACGGTGGCGACCTTGTGGCTCTGCGGTACACCCTCGATCAAGGTCAGGCCGTCGGCGAAGCGGGCGCCTTCGCCCAGGCCGCCGTCGTTGACCACCACCACGACGTTATCGTCGTCGTGAAGGCGAACGTAGCGGGGCGAGTCTGAGTGTTCGATCAACTGCATATGGGGGCCCTGTTTGTCAGATTCTCAGGCGTTGTACGTCCGCCCGCCCACGGCATCCGCCGGCGCGGGCGTGCTCTGTCAGTGGCGAGAGCTGGCCAGCTCGCCAGTGGCGCGTGGCTCGGCTTCAGTCTTTGGGTCGTCGCGCAACTCGATCCGTTTGATCGGGCCGACGATCACCAAGTAGCTGAACACCGCCACCAGCGCGTTGGCGCCTACATACACCAGCGCCCACTTGAACGAACCGGTGGCGCTGATGATGTAGCCGATGACGATTGGCGTGGTGATCGAGGCAATGTTGCCGAAGGTGTTGAACAGGCCACCGGACAACCCGGCGATCTGCTTGGGCGAGGTGTCGGCGACCACTGCCCAGCCCAACGCGCCGATGCCTTTGCCGAAGAAGGCCAGGGTCATGAATCCTACGACCATCCATTCGGCATCGACGTAGTTGCAGAAGACCATGGTGGTCGACAGCAGCAGGCCACAGACGATGGGCAGCTTGCGGGCGAAGGTCAGCGAGTTGCCCCGTCGCAGCAGCCAGTCCGAGATCACCCCGCCAAGCACGCCACCGATGAAGCCGCACACTGCCGGCAGCGAGGCGATGAAGCCGGCCTTGAGGATGGTCATGCCACGTTCCTGCACCAGGTATACCGGGAACCAGGTGAGAAAGAAGTAGGTGATGGCGTTGATGCAATACTGGCCAAGATAGACGCCCAGCAACATGCGGCTGGTCAGCAGTTGCTTGATGTAGCCCCATTTGGGGCCTGCGTTATCGCCACGCTTTTGGTCCATGTCCACGAGGCCGCCGTTCTGCTCGATGTGTTCGAGCTCGTCCTGGCTGATGCGTGGGTGCTGACGTGGGTTGTAGATGGTCTTCATCCACACCATCGAGAACAGGATCCCGAGCGCGCCCATCACCACGAATACGTGCTCCCAGCCGAAGCTGAACACGATCCAGCCCATGATCGGGGCGAACAATGCGGTGGCGAAGTATTGTGCCGAGTTGAAGATGGCCGAGGCGGTGCCGCGTTCCTGTGTAGGAAACCAGGCCGCGACGATGCGGGCATTGCCCGGGAACGAGGGGGCTTCGGCAAAACCGACCAGAAAGCGAAGGGTGAACAGGGTCACCACTGCCCAGGCCACGGGCAAACCGCCGACGAAGCCTTGCAGCAGGGTGAACAGCGACCAGGTGAAGATGCTGAAGGCGTAGACGTTCTTGGAACCGAAACGATCGAGCAGCCAGCCACCAGGAATCTGGCCAGCCACGTAAGCCCATCCGAAGGCGGAGAAGATATAACCGAGGGTTACGGCGTCAATGCCGAGGTCTTTCTGCAGGCTGGAACCTGCGATGGCGATGGTTGCTCTGTCGGCATAGTTGATCGTGGTCACCAGGAACAGCATGAACAGGATCAGGTAGCGCACATGCGTCTTTTTAGTCGCTTGCATGCTGGCAATACTCCCACTAGTTATTTTTGTGCGGGCTCACGAGTTGTAGCCGGAGTGGGGCATCCCACTCCGGTGGCGGCGATGGCAGGCCGCCGGGGGCGCTTATTGCGGACCCATCTTGTCCATCAGCGCTGCGAGCATTTCGTATTCTTCGCCAGTCAGGTCGGTCAGCGGGGTGCGTACCGGCCCTGCGTCGTAGCCGGCGAGCTTGGCCCCTGCCTTGACGATGCTGACGGCGTAACCGGCCTTGCGGTTACGGATGTCCAGGTATGGCAGGAAGAAATCGTCGATCAGCTTGGCCACGGTGGCGTGGTCGTCGCGGGCGATGGCGTTGTAGAAGTCCATCGCAGTTCTCGGGATGAAGTTGAATACCGCCGACGAGTAGACCGGCACACCAAGTGCCTTGTAGGCGGCAGCATACACCTCGGCGGTCGGCAGGCCACCCAGGTAGCTGAAGCGTTCGCCCAGACGGCGACGGATCGACACCATCAGCTCGATGTCACCCAGGCCGTCCTTGTAGCCGATCAGGTTCGGGCAACGCTCGGCCAGCCTCTCCAGCTGTACCGCGTTAAGGCGGCAGACATTGCGGTTGTAGACCACCACACCGATGTTCACCGATTTGCACACGGCCTCGACATGGGCTGCAACGCCGTCCTGGCTGGCTTCGGTCAAGTAGTGTGGCAGCAGCAGCAGGCCTTTGGCGCCCAAGCGCTCGGCTTCCTTCGCATATTCGATGGCCTGGCGGGTGGAGCCGCCGACGCCGGCGAGGATCGGCACCGACGTGGCGCAGGTGTCGACCGCGGTCTTGATGATCTGGCTGTATTCGCTGGCGGCCAGCGAGAAGAATTCACCGGTGCCGCCTGCGGCGAACAGGGCGCTGGCGCCATAGGGGGCGAGCCATTCCAGGCGTTTGATGTAGCCGGCCTGGTTGAAATCGCCCTGGGCATTGAAATCGGTTACCGGGAACGACAGCAGGCCGTGGGAGAGGATGGATTTGAGTTCTTGTGGAGTCATTGTTGTTGGCATCCTATGGCGCTTGGGTGACGAGTGATGTTTAGCGATGGATGTAAGTTATCGTACAACTATGGTGTTGGCTAGTCCCTTTTGGGGATTTTTTGCTTGGGTGGTGCTTGTCTTGGGATTTGCGGCGTATGTCCGAAGAGGCGTAGCGCCTGGGAGATCGAGCGCCGCCCGCGCGGCGCATCGCGAGCAAGGCTCGCTCCTACGCTTGTTTCGGGCCAGTGATGTCAGTGGCCGATGCGCGACCGTTTTATTTGTACGACCTCATATCGCGCCGTGCACTGAAGCGTTTGCACGCCAATCCCACGGGATTCATTGGCGCGAAACAAACATTGGGGTATGCGGTGGGGGGGAGATCGAGCGCCGCCCGCGCGGCGCATCGCGAGCAAGGCTCGCTCCTACGCTTGTTTCGGGCCAGTGATGTCAGTGGCCGGCGCGCGACCGTTTTGTTTGTACGACCTCATATCGCGCCGTGCACTGAAGCGTTTGCACGCCAATCCCTCGGGATTCATTGGCGCGAAACAAACATTGGGGTATGCGGTGGGGGGGAGATCGAGCGCCGCCCGCGCGGCGCATCGCGAGCAAGGCTCGCTCCTACGCTTGTTTCGGGCCAGTGATGTCAGTGGCGCGATGCGCGACCGCCTTGTTTGTACGACCTGATATCGCGTCAGGTGCCAAAGCGTTCGCGGGCAATCTCACAGGCATAGTTGGCCCGAAACAGACGTAGGAGCGAGCCTTGCTCGCGATGCGCCGCGCGGGCGGCGCTCGATCTCGCAGGCGTAGGGTCTGTCACGACGACCACACTCAGTCATCGTATCTCTGGCTGCGAAAAGGGAAAAAACGATCGCGGAGACAGGCACAAGCCCGCCGCCCGCTTCCACGGGAAGTATTCTGGGACCAGCAGAGGGTGACCGGGGAAACGGGGGCGACGTTGCGCCGCCCCGCGATCAAAGCTAACGAAGCAGAGGAATCAAGCCGCCAGGTGGCGTTTGCCGGCCTGGGCCTTGCGGACCTGGGCGCGGCAGGCGTCGCCAAAGGCCTGGAACATTTTGATCGAGTCAGGGTTCTTCGCAGCTTGCCACTCTGGGTGCCACTGCACAGCGAAGAGGAAAGGCGAAATGCTTGGCGCGTGGATGGCCTCGACCAGGCCGTCTTCGGCGTGAGCGATCGGCTCGATGCCTTCACCCAGATTGCGCAGGCCCTGACCGTGCAGCGAGTTGACGCGGATCTCATCGGTACCGAGCGTTTCGCGCAGCCAGCTGCCTGGCTTGATCTTCACGCTGTGGACCTGGGCGTATTGCACCTCGACCGGGTCTTCCGGGTTTTCCCGGTGATCGTTGAAACCTGGCTCTGCGTAGACCTTCTGGTAGATATCACCACCCAGGGCCACGTTGATTTCCTGCATACCCCGGCAGATGCCGAAGATCGGCAAGCCACGCTTGATGGCTGCCTTGACCAGCGGGATATCGAACAGGTCGCGGTTCTTGTCCTGGCCTTTGCCTGGGGTCTCGTTTTCCTGGCCGTACAGGGTGGGGTCGATATTGCTGCCAGCACCGGTCAGGTACACGCCGTCGGCCATGTCCAGATAGGTCTCCAGGTCTTCGGTACCGCAGCAAGTGGGCACCAGTACCGGGACGCAATCGGAAAACTCGACCAGCGGGGTGATGTATTTGTGGGTCATGACCTGGTAGTCATGGCCTTTGCGCTCTTGCATGCCCATGGTCATCAGGACGACGGGTTTGCGCAGGGAGGGTTGTTTGCTGCCAATGTTGCTGTTGGACATATGTCACCTTGAGACAGGTTCGACCTGTCGTTGTTGTGCAGGCGCACGGCCTTGGCCTTCTGTGCTGCCTGGAGCCCCGAGCACTGCCGGCTCGTCCGAGTCGACGATTCCGGTCGGGGCTTAAGCGATAGATTGCCAGAGCCGTTCGATATGTCAAACGACACGCAGGGGCTTTGATGGGGGGCGGGCGCCGAAATACGGGGGGTTAAACCCTTGCGAGCCTCAGGCGGCAAGGGTTTGACGTAAGGTGAGGTCAATTATATTTAACGATGCAGTCGGCTCATTGCAGCCGTGCAATGAATCGCCGCCAATTCGGCGCCGGCAAAGGCTCCGCAACCCCAGCAGGCATCGGCTTGCCGACGATCAGGCCTCAATGCAGTATCTGCGCAAGGAACGCCTTGGCTCGCGCAGTGCGTGGCTGGCCGAAAAAGACCTCTGGCGGGCTGTCTTCGATGATCTGACCACCTTCAAGGAACAGCACGCGCTCGGCGACCTGCCGGGCAAAGCCCATCTCGTGGGTCACGCACAACATGGTCATGCCCGTGCCAGCCAGTTGTACCAGCACATCCAGCACCTCGGCGACCATCTCCGGGTCGAGCGCCGAGGTCGGTTCGTCGAACAGCATGATCCGCGGCTTCATGCACAGTGCACGGGCAATCGCAACCCGTTGTTGCTGGCCGCCGGAAAGCTGGCTGGGGTACTTGTGCGCCTGGCTCTCGATGCCGACCTTGCTCAGGTACATCCGCGCGCGTTCCTCGGCGTCCTTGCGTGACAGCCCGCGCACGCTGGTGGGGGCCAGCAGGCAGTTGTCGAGCACGCTCATGTGCGGAAACAGGTTGAAGTGCTGGAATACCATGCCAATTTCGCTACGCACCTGGGCAGCTTGCCGGCTGGTCGCAGCAAGGTCGGTGCCGTCGACCCGAATGGTGCCTTGCTCGGCCACCTCCAGACGGTTGATGCAACGGATCAGGGTCGACTTGCCCGAGCCGGATGGGCCGCACAGGACTATGCGCTCGCCTTCGCGCACCTTGAGGTTGATGTCACGCAATACATGGAAGGCGCCGTAATGCTTGTTCAAGCCCTCGATGCTGATCAGCGTTGGACGCGGATCGGGTTCAGGAGCAAGGCTGGCAACGCTCAGGGGGGCGGTCATATTGTTGTTCTCCCGCGTGGGTTCAGTCGAAACGTGCAGCGCTGTAAGGCGCAGGGTCGGTGAATGGCCGTTCGCCGGTGACCATCTCGGCCAGCAGGCGGCCGCTGACCGGGCCCAGGGTCAGGCCATGGTGGGCATGGCCGAAGTTGAACCACAGCCCTTTGTGCCTTGGCGCAGGCCCGATCACCGGACGCATGTCCGGCAGGCAGGGGCGACGACCGAGCCAAGGGCTGTCGTCCAGGCGCTCGCCGAGGGCCGGGAACAGTTGGCGGGCCAGGATTTCGCAGCGCCTTAGTTGGATTTCATTGCCCGGCGCGTCGCTGGCGGCGAACTCGATGCCGGTGGTCAGGCGCACGCCTCGGGCCATCGGTGCCAGCACGTAGCCGCCTTGTGTATCGCAGATCGCATGTTCGAGCTGTGCACCGTCACGGGTGCCGTAGTGCATGTGGTAGCCGCGCTTGATACCCAGCGGGATGCGGTAACCCAACCGCTCGTAGACTTGGGCGGATTGCGGGCCGAGGCAGGCGACGACTTCGTCGGCGGTGATCGGGCCGCGCTGGCTGTTCACCTGCCAGCGACCTGCGACCTGGCTCAGGCTGCGTGCATCGCCATGCAGGAACTGCCCGCCGCGCTGGACGAATAGCGCGGCGTAACCCTGGGTGAGGGCGCCGGGGTTGTTCACGGTTTTCGGGTCGAGCCAATGAATGCCACCGACCACCGCGCTGTCGAGCTGATGCTCTCGCGCCTGCAACTGGCCGCGCTCGAGAATCTCGTACTGCAGACCATAGCGGGCAAGCCCCCTGATCTCGGCCTTGGCCTGTTCGAACAGGGCCGGGTCGCGGTACACCTCGATCCAGCCTTTGGCTTGCACCAGCCCTTCGAGGCCAGCAGCACCGATCAACGCGTCATGCTCTTCGACGCAGCGCTGCACCAGCGGCAGCATGTCGGCGGCCGCGCCCGCCAGACGCCCAGGAGCCGACTGGCGCCAGTAACGCAGCAGCCATGGCGCTGCCTTGGGCAGGTGCAGCAGGCTGTAGCGAACATCGGGCTGGCGGTTCAGGCCATAACGCAGCAGAGCGCCCAGTTGGCGGGGGAACGCGTAGGGGATCACGCTCGAGCGCTCGATCAGGCCCGCGTTGCCGTGGCTGGTACCGCTGCCGGGTTCGTCGCGGTCGATCAGGATCACCTGGCGACCACGCGCTTGCAGGTGCAGCGCGGTGCTGACGCCGACGATACCGGCGCCGAGGACAAGGGTCTGGCAATGCATGGAACGTATCCTTCCGTCAGTTCAAGTGGCGGCCCAGGCGGGCTTCCAGGTGTTTGAGCAGGCGCCGTACCAGTTCCACGATCACCAGGTAGAGCACAGCGGCCCACAGGTAGATCTGGAAGTCGAAGCTGCGCGAGAAGGCCAGCTTGGTCACGCCCATCAGGTCGTAGATGGTCACCAGCGAAGCGATGGCGCTGGCCTTGATCATCAGGATCAACTCGTTGCCCAGCGGGCCGATGGCCACCAGCAGCGATTGCGGCAGGATCACCTTGAAGAAGGTGGTCGAGCGTTTCAGGCTCAAGGCTCGCGCGGCTTCGTACTGCCCTGGGGCGACCGCCATCAGGCTGCCGCGGAAGATTTCGGCTTGGTACGCCGCGGTGTTCAGGGTGAAGGCCAGCAGGGTGCAGAACCACGCCTCGCGGAAGAACCACCACAGCCCTACGTCCTGCCAGAAGCCTTTGAGCGAACCCAGGCCGTAATAAAGTAGGAACAGCTGCGCGAGCAGCGGCGAACCCCGGAAAAAATAGATGTAGCCAGCGGCCATGCGCTGCAACAACAGGCTGTGTGACATCCTCGCCAATGCCAGCAGCAAGCCAAGGACGGCGCCCAGACTGAAGGAGATGGCCACCAGTTTCGCGGTCACCAGCAGGCCATCGACGAAGCGTGGCCCGTAGCGCTCCAGCAGGTCAGGGTCTAGTACCAGGCCCAGCAGTTGTTCGAAGCTCATGCCCGTGCTCCTTGCAGATGTCGGTTGCAGCGTCGTTCGATCCAGGCGAATACCCGCCCCGACAATGCCGAGAACAGCAGGTAGCCCACGCAGGCAACGCCATAGAAGAACATCGGCTCTTTGGTCACGCTGACTGCCAGATTGGTCTGGCGCATCAGGTCGACCAGGGAAATGGTCGAGACCAGCGAGGTGTCCTTGAGCAACGACAGCCAGTTGTTGGAAAGGCCGGGCAGGGCGATGCGCGTCAGTTGCGGCAGCACCACCTTGAAGAACGCCGTGCGCTTGCCCAGGCCCAGGGCCGAGCAGGCCTCCAACTGGCCTTTGGGCAGGGTCTTGAAAGCGGCCAGCCAGATCTCGCTGGAGAACGCCGCGAATACCAGGCTGAAGGCGACCATGGCGGCCAGGAAGGTGTTGATCAGGAACTCACCTTCATAGCCCATGGCTGTCAGGATCTTTTGCGCGGCGATCTGGCAGCCGTAATAGATGATGAGCAGGGTGAGCAGTTCGGGCAGCCCACGAAACACGGTGGAAAAGGTGGTCGCCCAGGCTCTTGGCAGGCGTTTGCGAGAACGCGCAGCCATGGCCACGCCAAGGCCCAGCGGCAGGCCGATGGGCAGGCAGGCCAGGGCCAGCGAAACAGTGACCAGGGCACCGGCCAGCAGGGCCTGGCCCCAGCCTCCGCTGGCGAACGACAGAAGTGACAATTGGTCGAGCATGACAAGCCCTCACGCGGGATCACTTACCCTCCCTGCAGGACCGGGTTTATCCGCGAAAGTGCCAGCAACAGCGGCACCTGTCGCCCGGTCGGGCGCATTCGCGGGCAAACCCGCTCCCACAGGGCAGCAGGTCAGTTGTAGATGTCGAAGTCGAAGTACTTGCTGGCGATCTTCTGATAAGTGCCGTTGGCGACGATCTCGGCCAGGGCGGTATTCAATCGCTGGCGAAGCGCATCGTCGTCCTTGCGCACCGCGATGGCGGCGTCGGCCTTGGTCCCGGCCACATCACCGAGGATCTTGCAGCAATCCTTGCCATTTTTGTTGACCCACTCCTGCAGCGGGAACTTGTCGGCGATCACCCCGTCCAGGCGGCCGGCTGCCAGGTCGGCGTTGGCCTCGTCCATGGTTGGATAGAGCTTCACCTCGGCGCCGGCCTTGGCGTAAACGTCCTCGGCGTAGATCGCCTGGGTGGAGGAGGACTGGGCGCCCACGGTGTAACCTTCGAACGTGGTCTGGGCGTCGTCGATCTTGCTGTCCTTGGCCACGGCGACGGCCAGCGGCGTACGGTAGTAGTGGTCGGTGAAGGCGATCTTTTTGCGGCGCTCTTCGGTGTCGATCATCGAGGCGACCACGGCATCGTACTTGCGCGCCATCAACGCCGGAATGATGCCTTCCCAGTCTTGTGCCACCAGGGTGCACTCGACTTTCATCTGTTCGCACAAGGCGTAGGTAATGTCGATGTCGAAACCGTGCAGCTTGTTATCGGCGTCGACATAGTTGAAGGGCGGGTAGCCGCCCTCGGTGGCGAAGCGCACGGTTTCGGCACTGGCAGCACCCGCCAGCAGCAGGGCACACGCACCCACCATAGCCATGGTCTTGTTCATCTCGCACCTCTTGCACTCTTGCTATTGTTGTTTGCCCGACGGCCACGAGGTGTAGCCGACGAACTCGTTATGTAGAGCGGCAGTTGCTTCCAAGCGTCTTTCAACATCCGGTCCGAGCTTCTTGCAGACCTCGTTGACCATCAGGTGCACCCACGACAGCATGGGGGCAGTAGATTCCCAGAACAGATTGAACTCGGTAGGTACGCGGAACACTTCGTCGGCGTGGGCATCTGCCCAGTCGCAGAAGGTATCGGTCACCAGGGTGACGGGTATGCCGGCGGCCCGTGCCTTCTGGCACAGCAGCAGGGCGTGGCGTGAATAACGGCGGGCCTCGAACACCACCAGGGCGCTCTGTTCGGCGGGCCCGAGCAGCACTTCGCCGAAGTGCCCGGCGCTGCCATCGACCTGTTGCACGCCATCGCGTAGGTATTGCAGCAGGTGGGTCATGCACAGGGCGACGCCGCGCTCGGTCTGGAAGCCGGCGATGAATACCCGTGGTTTCTGCGCCAGGCGCTGGGCGACCTGGTGCCAGGCGTCGGTCTGACGATACTCGTGGACCCGTACCAAGGCGGCCATTTCCAGCTCCAGGCTGCCAGAGATATCGCTGGGGTCATGGTTCTGGCGGTATTCTTGCAGACGATCACCCACCAGCCAGGGGCCGTCGCCCAGGTCGCTTTGCAGATCTTGCTTGAGCGCTTTGAGGTGAGGGTAACCGAGGGCGCGGCAGAAACGGCCGACACTGGATTCGCTGACACCCAGCTTGGCAGCGATGCTGGCCGAAGTCTGGAATGGCAGTTCGTGCAGATTGGCGAGCATGTACGTGGCGATCTTGCGGCCTGAGGCAGCGGCCCCTTGCAGGCTGTTTTCCAGGCGTTGCTTGATCGGTTGGCTCATGCTGTGGCTCCCGGTGAGGCGTGGAAAAGAAAATGGATGTTTTCTGTCATCAAGTCAACATTTGACAGGTAGCTGTCACTTGCAGGAAAGTTTTTGTCGTTGCCAACGCTGTAGCCACTCCAAATCCAATAAGGAGCTTCAGATGTCCGCACCCTCCACCAGCCCCGTCGTGCGTGTGCCTTTCGCCGAGTTGCAGGCGCTGTTGCAAGCGATTTTCCAGCGCCACGGTTGCAGTGAGGCAGTGGCCGAAGTGCTGGCCCACAATTGTGCCAGCGCCCAGCGCGACGGCGCCCATAGCCACGGGGTGTTCCGTATTCCGGGGTATGTCTCGACACTGGCCAGCGGCTGGGTCGATGGCCGCGCAACACCGCAGGTCACCGATGTCGCCTCCGGTTATGTCCAGGTGGATGCGGCGGGCGGTTTTGCCCAGCCCGCCTTGGCAGCCGCACGTGCGCTGCTGGTGAAAAAGGCCCGCAGTGCCGGAATCGCCGTGTTGGCAATCCACAACTCGCACCATTTCGCGGCCCTGTGGCCGGATGTCGAGCCGTTCGCCGAGGAAGGCCTGGTTGCACTGAGCGTGGTCAACAGCATGACCTGTGTGGTGCCCCATGGCGCACGCAAGCCGTTGTTCGGTACTAACCCCATCGCCTTCGCTGCTCCGTGCGCCGACCATGACCCCATCGTCTTCGACATGGCCACCAGCGCCATGGCCCACGGCGATGTGCAAATCGCCGCCCGTGCCGGCCAACAGTTGCCTGAAGGCATGGGGGTCGATGCCAATGGGCAGCCAACCACCGACCCGAAGGCCATGCTCGAGGGCGGGGCGTTGTTGCCGTTCGGTGGACACAAGGGCTCGGCACTGTCGATGATGGTCGAGCTGCTGGCGGCGGCCCTGACCGGAGGTAACTTTTCCTGGGAGTTCGATTGGTCCAAGCACCCTGGGGCCAAGACCCCATGGACCGGGCAGTTGATCATCGTCATCGACCCCAGCAAGGCCGAAGGCGAACGGTTTGCCCAGCGCAGCCGTGAGCTGGTCGAGCAGATGCAGGCCGTGGGGTTGACGCGCATGCCTGGCGAGCGCCGCTACCGCGAGCGAGAAATGGCCGATGAGCAAGGGGTGGCGTTGACGCAGTGTGAGTGGGAGTCCCTTCAGGGAATGATTGGCTGAGCGGGTTCGAGGCCAAGGTTGCTTCGTCGCGAGCAAGGCTCGCTCCTACCTGGTCGTGTCGCACAGGCATGGCGGGACAGGGGCGAACCTTGCTCGCCATCACCGCGCAGGTGGCGTTCGATCCAAAGGGCGAAGAAAACGCTCCCGTCATGCAATCTTGCATAGACAACCTTGCACGATAGGTGATGTTTCTTGGCCCCGACTCCGGGTATCCTCAGGGCAGCCTTTCCGAACTGTCCTGATCCAAGGAGCTGCACGCTGTGTTCAAACATGTCGATGCCTATGCCGGCGACCCGATCCTCTCGTTGATGGAGACCTTCAAGGCCGACCCACGCGCCGATAAGGTCAACCTGAGTATCGGCCTGTACTACGATGAGGCCGGCGTGGTGCCGCAATTGGCGGCTGTGGATGCGGTGGAAAAACGCATCGCGGGCCAGGACCACGAAGCCTCGCTGTACCTGCCGATGGAAGGCCTGGCCAGCTACCGTCAGGCCATCCAGGCGCTGCTGTTCGGTGCTGACCACCCGGCCGTCACCGGCAAGCGTGTGGCCACCGTGCAGACCGTCGGTGGTTCCGGCGCGCTGAAAGTCGGTGCCGACTTCCTCAAACGCTACTTCCCAGGCTCCGAAGTCTGGGTCAGCAACCCGACCTGGGATAACCACCGTGCCATCTTCGAAGGTGCCGGTTTCAAGGTCCACACCTATCCGTACTTCGACCAGGCCACCCGTGGCGTGGACTTCGCCGGCATGCTCGCCACCCTGCAGACCCTGCCGGAAAACAGCATCGTCCTGCTGCACCCATGCTGCCACAACCCTACGGGTGCCGACCTGGAGCAGAACCAGTGGCAACAGGTGGTGGAAGTGGTCAAGGCGCGCAACCTGATTCCGTTCCTCGACATCGCTTACCAGGGCTTCGGCGAGGGCCTGGTGGAAGACGCCTACGCCATCCGTGAAATGGCCCGCGCCGGCGTGCCGTGCTTGGTCAGCAACTCGTTCTCGAAGATCTTCTCGCTGTATGGCGAGCGGGTAGGGGGGCTGTCGGTGGTCTGCGACGACGAAGCCACCACCCAGAGCGTGCTCGGCCAGCTCAAGGCCACCGTGCGCCGCAACTACTCCAGCCCGCCCAACTTCGGTGCCCAGTTGGTGGCCGGCGTGCTCGGCGACCCGGCCCTCAACGCCCAGTGGGTCGCGGAAGTCGAAGTCATGCGCAAGCGCATCCTCGACATGCGTCAGGCCCTGGTGGACGCCTTGGCGGTATTGCTGCCGGGCCAGGACTTCCAGTTCTTCCTGCGCCAGCGCGGCATGTTCAGCTACACCGGCTTCAGCGTCGAGCAGGTGCGTCGCCTGCGTGACGAGTTCGGGGTGTACCTGATCGACAGCGGCCGTGTGTGCATGTCGGGCCTGCGCCCGGCCAACCTGCAACGGGTTGCCGAAGCGTTCGCTGCTGTTCAGTAAAGAATCGAAGCATAAGCCGCCTTCAAAATTCTATTGAGGGCGGTTTCATCGGTGAATCTTGGCGCGGTCATACCGATCACTCAGTCTGCACAAATGCTGCACAGGGTAATTTCTGACTGCCTTCCAACCTAGTAAAACTGATAGTTTCTACCTTGATCTTGCGCTGGTATACATATCTACTTTCTGAGGAGTGGATATGAAAACGGTACCAGATAGGCGCGTTTACAATTGCTATGGTTACTGCGCAAACGTCAGTTCTGAACTTTTGGGTTTTTGTGGGTATCCTCAAGATCCGATCACGCTCTGTCATTTTCTTGGTAATGGCTATCGAGCTTATAGCCCAGGATTAATGCGATTTTTATTCAGTGATGATGCTAGTCCTTTCGGGGAGGGTGGCATCAATTCTTATTGCTACTGCGGCGGCGACCCTATAAATCGAATTGACTCATCGGGGCGGAGCTGGCATGGCGCTCTGACTTTTAAGCGAGTGAAAGCTCAGGCAGATTTTGAAGTGTTTGACACTAAAATGCTTAGATATTTTAATAGAAAGGTCAAGGTTGCCAAATTATCCCCTGCGTTCAAAAACGAGTTGAAAAATACACGTTCAGCTGAGCTGGATGCGGCTTCATTCGGAGAGATCTCGGCGCTCGTCGATTATCGTTCCATTCAAAATGCCAAACGCGCTTACTTGCTAATGGCGGACGGAAGTCAGCCCTCGCCTGAGCCGAGAGGAATGTTTAGTTCTCATTATGGCATGATAATAAGCGCACGAAGAAAACTTGAGAATTCGTTGTCGCCAATAGAAACTCCTGCGGGAAATGGGCGCGCTTTAAGGAGGGCGCATGATGAGAATATTAAGGCGTTTAATATTGTGGCCGATAAGGCCAGATTGCTCAGGGACGTACAAGGTCTTGAGCTTTCACGTAAGCGGTGTTGATGGATGTATGACGTAAGAGCTGCTGAGGATGCGTTACTCTGAGGTGCAACCGTCCCTCGGACGGGGCTTCCCCAAGTGCAACCTTTGCAGGCACAATCGCGCCCCTCTTTTCCGGTTGAGTTGGGCGAAACGTCTATTTCGCCATTCTCAGCCTGTTGCAGTCTTGCGAGTGGAGCTTCACCCGGAATGAATGAGCAGGCCCCAAGCGTTGAACAACGCTTTGCAGAATCGACCCCCGCCACCCTCGGCAGCTGGTCGCGTCACGACACCACCTGGATGCTGGGCCTGTTCGGCACAGCCATCGGCGCTGGAACCCTGTTCCTGCCGATCAACGCAGGCCTCGGCGGTTTCTGGCCGTTGCTGATCCTCGCCGCGTTGGCGTTCCCCATGACGTATTTCGCCCACCGTGGCCTGACCCGTTTCGTGCTGTCGGGGCGCAACGGTGGCGATATCACCGAAGTGGTGGAAGAGCATTTCGGGCTCAAAGCCGGTGCCCTGATCACCGTGCTTTACTTCTTCGCCATCTTTCCGATCCTGCTTATCTACAGCGTGGCGTTGACCAACACGGTGAGCAGCTTCATGGAGCACCAGTTGCACATGACCCCGCCGCCACGCGCGATCCTCTCGTTCGTGCTGATCCTCGGCCTGCTGGCCATCGTCCGTTGCGGTGAGCAGGCCACGGTCAAGGTCATGAGCCTGCTGGTCTATCCGTTCATCGTCGCCCTGGCGCTGCTGGGCCTTTACCTGGTGCCGCACTGGACCGGCGGTATCCTGGACAGTGCCAACCAGGTGCCGTCCGGTTCGGCCTTCCTGCACACCGTGTGGCTGGCGATTCCGGTGATGGTGTTCTCGTTCAACCACTCGCCCATCATTTCCGCGTTCGCGGTGGACCAGAAGCGTCGCTACGGTGAGCACGCCGACGAGCGCAGCGGCCAGATCCTGGCCCGTGCCCACCTGCTGATGGTGGCCATGGTGCTGTTCTTCGTCTTCAGCTGCGTGCTGACCCTTAGCAGCGCCCAGCTGGCCGAAGCCAAGGCGCAGAACTTGTCGATCCTCTCGTACCTGGCCAACCACTTCAGCAACCCGACCATCGCCTTTGCCGCGCCGCTGATCGCCTTCATCGCCATCGCCAAGTCGTTCCTGGGGCACTACATCGGTGCCAGCGAAGGCCTCAAGGGCATCATCGCCAAGGCTGGCCTGCGCCCCGGCGCCAAGACCCTGGATCGCGTGGTCGCCGCGCTGATGCTGGTGGTGTGCTGGATCGTCGCCACGCTCAACCCGAGCATCCTCGGCATGATCGAGTCGCTGGGCGGCCCGATCATCGCGGTACTGCTGTTCCTGATGCCGATGTACGCCATCCGTCGCGTGCCGTCGATGCGCAAGTACAGCGGGGCGCTGTCCAACGTCTTCGTCGTTGTGGTCGGCCTGGTCGCACTGACCTCGGTGGTCTACGGCCTGCTGGGCTAATCCACCGCCAAAACTAAAAATGTCCGGATGGTCTGTGGCCATCCGGACATTTTTTTGTCCACAAGAATTGTCCGGCAATAAAACAATTTCTCCGCCACCCATAGGCACCCGGCTGCCTTCATGCTTAACTCAGTGTCCTTTTCAAACCCCGCATAAGGATTTCTGCCCATGGCTCAAGTGACTCTCAAAGGCAACCCGGTTCAGGTGAACGGCGAGCTGCCAAAAGTCGGTGCCCAGGCTCCCGCTTTCTCGCTGGTCGCTGGCAATCTGGCCGACACCTCGCTGAAGGACTTCGCCGGCAAGCGTAAGGTGCTGAACATCTTCCCAAGCGTCGACACGCCAACCTGCGCCACCTCCGTGCGTAAGTTCAACGCCCAGGCCAACGACGTCGCCAACACCGTGGTGCTGTGCATCTCCGCCGACCTGCCATTCGCCCAGGCGCGTTTCTGTGGTGCCGAAGGCCTGGAAAACGTGAAGAACCTGTCGACCCTGCGCGGCCGCGAGTTCCTGGAGAACTATGGCGTAGCCATCGCCGATGGCCCGCTGGCTGGCCTGGCCGCCCGCGCCGTGGTAGTGCTGGACGAAAATGACAACGTGCTGCACAGCGAGCTGGTTGGCGAAATCGCTGACGAGCCGAACTACGCGGCGGCGCTGGCGGTTCTGAAGTAAACGCTGCGTGGGGGCAGGCCGTTGTGGCCTGCTCCGGCCCTGTCGCCGGCACCTGACATCGCAGTGCTTGCAGGCGCCCGGTACTAGGGCTTCAAGCAATACCCTGTAAACGGCCCGGAACGCGTTCCGGGCCGTTTTCATTTAAAGTTCAGCATCTTGGCAACGTCAGCCGAAGGTAAACCTCTGGTAAAGGGCCTTTGCTAAAACGAAGCCAGTGCTTATCGTTCAAACTTTCCAAGCCGTCCTTTTCTGAACAAGGTTCGTTCAATCCATGCAAGCTTCTGTCTCCCGTTCCCCCCGTCGCTGGCTCGTTGGCCTGCTGATCCTGCTGCTGGTGGCCCTGCTGGCCTGGTGGTTGTGGCCTGCAACGCCGGCACATAAAGAGGCCGGTGGTGGTCGCATGGGCATGGGAATGGGCAAGGGGCGCCCAGGCTTCGGTGCATCCACCGACCCGGTGCCGGTGCGGGTCGAACCGGTGCGGGTTGGCGACTTCCCGCTCTACTACAAAGCCCTCGGCACGGTAACGGCGACCAACACGGTCAATGTGCGTAGCCGGGTTGCAGGCGAACTGGTGAAGATCCACTTCAAGGAAGGCCAGCAGGTCAAGGCCGGTGACCTGCTCGCTGAAATCGACCCGCGCAGCTACCGCATCGCCTTGCAGCAGGCTGAAGGCACCCTGGCGCAAAACCAGGCGCAACTGAAGAACGCCCAGGTCGACCTGGCGCGTTACAAAGGTTTGTACGCCGAAGACAGCATCGCCAAGCAGACCCTGGATACCGCCGAAGCCCAGGTCGCGCAGTTCCAGGGCTTGGTCAAGACCAACCAGGCGCAGGTCAACGATGCCCGTTTGAACCTCGATTTCACCCAGATTCGTGCGCCGATCAGCGGCCGTGTAGGCCTGCGCCAGCTCGACCTGGGCAACCTGGTCGCCGCCAATGACACCACGGCCCTGGTGGTCATCACCCAGACCGAACCGATCAGTGTCACGTTCACCTTGCCGGAAACCGAACTGAGCAGGGTGCTCGAGCGCTACCGCAGTGGCGCCAGCCTGCCCGTCGAGGCCTGGGACCGCAGCGACAGCAAGCTGCAATCGACTGGCGTGCTGGGCAGCCTGGACAACCAGATTGATACCACCACTGGAACCCTCAAGTTCAAAGGCCGTTTCGAGAACAAGGACCAAGCCTTGTTCCCCAACCAGTTCGTCAACGTGCGCCTGCTGGCCGACACCCTCAAACAGGTGGTGCTTGCCCCTGCAGCGGCCATCCAGTTCGGAAACGATGGCACCTTCGCCTACGTCGTCAATGCCGATAACAAAGTCAACATCCGCAAGCTGAAGGTCGGCGCCAGCGACGGCGAGCACAGCGTGATCCTCGAAGGCCTGGCCGCAGGCGACCGACTGGTGCTCGAAGGTACCGACCGCCTGCGAGAAGGCACCCAGGTGGAGGTGGTGGAAGACAGCTCGCAGGTCCCCACCACGCCCGGTCAGCACCTGCAGGGCCAGGATGCCAAAGGTTCGGCCCAGGCGGGTGAAGCAGGCAAGGCGGGCGCATGAACCTCTCGCGCCTGTTCATCCTGCGCCCGGTCGCAACCACGCTGAGCATGCTGGCCATCGTCCTGGCCGGCCTGATTGCCTACAAACTGCTGCCGGTCTCGGCCTTGCCCCAGGTCGATTACCCGACCATCCGGGTCATGACCCTGTATCCCGGTGCCAGCCCTCAGGTCATGACCAGCGCGGTCACCGCACCGCTGGAGCGCCAGTTCGGCCAGATGCCAGGCCTTACCCAGATGGCCTCGACCAGCTCGGGTGGGGCTTCGGTGCTGACCCTGCGCTTCAGCCTGGACATGAACATGGACGTTGCCGAGCAACAGGTGCAGGCCGCGATCAACGCCGCCAACAACCTGCTGCCCAGCGACCTGCCTGCACCGCCGGTGTACAACAAGGTCAACCCCGCGGACACCCCGGTGCTGACCCTGGCCATTGCCTCCAAGACCATGCCGTTGCCCAAGCTCAACGACCTGGTGGATACCCGCGTGGCGCAGAAAATCGCCCAGATCAGCGGCGTGGGCATGGTCAGCATCGCCGGCGGCCAGCGCCAGGCGGTACGTATCAAGGTCAACGTCGACGCCCTGGCTGCCAACGGCCTTAATCTCGAAGACGTGCGCACCTTGATCGGCGCGTCCAACGTCAACCAACCCAAGGGCAACTTCGATGGCCCGACCCGGGTGTCGATGCTCGATGCCAACGACCAACTGCGCTCGCCCGAGGAGTACGCCAACCTGATCCTGGCGTACAACAACGGTGCGCCACTGCGCCTCAAGGATGTCGCCGAGATCGTCGACGGCGCCGAGAACGAGCGCCTGGCCGCCTGGGCCAACGAGAACCAGGCCGTGCTGCTGAACATCCAGCGCCAGCCGGGCGCCAACGTCATCGAAGTGGTCGACCGGATCAAGCAGATGCTGCCAACGATCACCGACAACCTGCCTGCCGGCCTGGACGTTTCAGTGCTGACCGACCGCACCCAGACCATCCGCGCAGCGGTCAAGGACGTGCAGCACGAGCTGCTTATCGCCATTGTCCTGGTGGTCATGGTCACGTTCGTGTTCCTGCGTCGCGTCAGTGCAACCCTCATTCCTTCGATCGCCGTGCCGCTGTCGCTGATCGGTACCTTCGGCGTGATGTACCTGGCCGGTTTTTCGATCAACAACCTGACACTGATGGCCCTGACCATCGCCACTGGCTTCGTGGTGGACGACGCCATCGTCATGCTGGAGAACATCTCCCGTCATATCGAGGAAGGCGAACCCCCCATGCAGGCGGCGCTCAAGGGCGCCCGGCAGATCGGCTTCACCCTGGTTTCCCTGACCTTCTCGCTGATCGCGGTGCTGATCCCGCTGTTGTTCATGGCCGATGTGGTCGGCCGGCTGTTCCGTGAATTCGCCATTACCCTCGCGGT
Organism: Pseudomonas sp. NyZ480; assembly: GCF_029537255.1. Classification (NCBI taxonomy): domain Bacteria; kingdom Pseudomonadati; phylum Pseudomonadota; class Gammaproteobacteria; order Pseudomonadales; family Pseudomonadaceae; genus Pseudomonas; species Pseudomonas sp. NyZ480. The sequence continues at coordinate 2,470,376 of NZ_CP120626.1, forward strand.
GGCGATCCTGATCTCGCTGGTGGTGTCGCTGACCCTGACCCCAATGATGTGCGCGCGCTTGCTCAAGCGTGAGCCCAAGCCTGAAGCGCAGGGCCGCTTCTATCGCGCCAGCGGCGCCTGGATCGACTGGCTGATCGCGCACTATGGTCGTGGCCTGCAATGGGTGCTCCGGCACCAGCCGCTGACCCTGCTGGTGGCGGTGGCGAGCCTGGCACTGACGGTGGTGTTGTACCTGGCAGTGCCCAAGGGCTTCTTTCCGGCCCAGGACACCGGCGTGATCCAGGGTATTTCCGAAGCTCCGCAATCGACTTCGTTCGCCGCCATGAGCGAACGCCAGCAGGCCTTGAGCAAAGTGATCCTGCAAGACCCTGCGGTGCAAAGCCTGTCATCCTACATAGGCGTGGACGGCGACAATGCCACGCTCAATAGCGGCCGTCTGCTGATCAACCTCAAGCCCCACGGCGATCGCGATGTGACTGCTGCGCAAGTCATCGAGCGCCTGCAACCGCAGCTCGACAAACTGGTGGGCATTCGCCTGTTCATGCAGCCGGTGCAAGACCTGAGCATCGAAGACAGGGTCAGCCGCACCCAGTACCAGTTCAGCTTGTCGTCGCCCGACGCCGAGTTGCTGGCGCAATGGAGCGGCAAGCTGGTCCAGGCTCTGCAGCAGCGTCCCGAACTTCAGGACGTGGCCAGCGACCTGCAGGACAAAGGCCTGCAGGTGTACCTGGTGATCGACCGCGACATGGCCAGCCGCCTTGGCATCAACGTGTCGCAAATCACCAATGCCCTGTATGACGCCTTCGGTCAGCGGCAGATCTCGACCATCTATACCCAGGCCAGCCAGTACCGTGTGGTGCTGCAGTCCCAGACCGCGGCGAGCATTGGCCCACAGGCCCTGGAGTCGATCCACGTCAAGGCTTCAGACGGTGGCCAGGTGCGGCTGTCGGCACTGGCGCGCATCGAGCAGCGCCAGGCCCAGCTGGCCATTTCGCACATTGGCCAGTTCCCGGCGGTGATGATGTCGTTCAACCTGGCCCATGGCGCGTCCCTGGGCGAGGCAGTGAAGGTGATCGAGCAGGTGCAGCAGGAGATCGGCATGCCGATTGGCGTGCAGACCCGCTTCCAGGGCGCCGCCGAAGCTTTCCAGGCCTCGCTGTCGAGCACCTTGCTGCTGATCCTGGCCGCCGTGGTGACCATGTACATCGTGCTGGGCGTGCTCTACGAGAGTTACATCCACCCGATAACCATCCTCTCGACCCTGCCATCGGCAGCCGTCGGTGCCTTGCTGGCGCTGATCCTGAGCGGCAACGACCTGGGTATGATCGCCATCATCGGCATCATCTTGCTCATCGGCATCGTCAAGAAGAACGCGATCATGATGATCGACTTCGCCCTCGAAGCCGAGCGCAACCAGGGCATGGCACCGCGTGACGCGATCTACCAGGCGGCGCTGCTGCGCTTCCGGCCAATCCTGATGACCACCCTGGCGGCGCTGTTCGGCGCCGTGCCGTTGATGCTGGCGACCGGTTCCGGTGCCGAGCTGCGACAACCCCTGGGCCTGGTGATGGTCGGCGGGCTGCTGGTCAGCCAGGTGCTGACGCTGTTCACCACGCCGGTCATCTACCTGTACTTCGACCGCCTGGCGCGCCGCTGGCGTCCGGTCGCTGACGTGAAGCAGGCCGAGGCATGAACCTGTCCGGACCTTTCATCCGTCGCCCCGTGGCGACCATGCTGCTGAGCCTGGCGATCATGTTGCTCGGTGGCGTCAGTTTCGGCCTGTTGCCTGTGGCACCGTTGCCGCAGATCGACTTCCCGGTGATCGTGGTACAGGCCAACCTGTCCGGTGCCAGCCCCGAAGTCATGGCGGCCACGGTCGCCACGCCGCTGGAGCGCAAGCTGGGCACCATCGCCGGCGTCACCACCCTGACCAGTAGTTCGAACCAGGGCTCGACCCGGGTGATCATCGGTTTCGAACAGGGCCGTGACATCGATGGCGCGGCGCGCGAGGTGCAGGCGGCGATCAATGCCACTCGCAACCTGCTGCCCAGTGGCATGCGCAGCATGCCCACCTACAAGAAGATCAACCCGTCCCAGGCGCCGATCATGGTGCTGTCGTTGACGTCGGATGTGCTGCAGAAAGGCCAGCTGTACGATCTTGCCGACACCATCCTGTCCCAGAGCCTGGCCCAGGTGAGTGGGGTAGGCGAGGTGCAGATCGGCGGTAGCTCGTTGCCGGCAGTGCGTATCGCGGTGGAGCCGCAACTGCTCAACCAGTACAGCCTGTCGCTGGACGAAGTGCGCACAGCGGTGGCCAATGCCAACCAGCGGCGGCCCATGGGTTTTGTCGAGGATGCCGATCGCAACTGGCAGGTGCGTGCCAACGACCAGCTGGAAAAAGCCGAGGACTACGCGCCGATCGTGATCCGGCAGGAAAATGGCACGATCCTGCGCCTGTCCGACGTGGCTACCATCACCGACGGGGTGGAGAACCGCTACAACAGCGGTTTCTTCAACGACCAGAGCGCGGTGTTGCTGGTGGTCAATCGCCAGAGCGGTGCCAACATTATCGAAACCGTCGACCAGATCAAGGCACAGCTCCCGGCGTTGGAGTCGCTGTTGCCGGCCAGCGTCAAGCTGAACGTGGCCATGGACCGCTCGCCGGTGATCAAGGCCACCTTGAAGGAGGCCGAACATACCCTGCTGATCGCCGTGGTGCTGGTGATCCTGGTGGTCTACCTGTTCCTCGGCAACCTGCGTGCTTCGCTGATTCCTAGCCTGGCGGTGCCGGTGTCGCTGGTGGGCACCTTCGCGGTCATGTACCTCTGCGGCTTCTCGCTCAACAACCTGTCGCTGATGGCGCTGATCCTGGCCACCGGTCTGGTGGTGGATGACGCGATCGTGGTGCTGGAGAACATCTCCCGGCATATCGAGGGCGGCGAACCTCCGATGCGCGCTGCGTTCCTCGGCGCCAAGGAGGTGGGGTTCACCTTGCTGTCGATGAACGTCTCGCTGGTGGCGGTGTTCGTCTCGATCCTGTTCATGGGCGGTATCGTGCGCAGCCTGTTCCTGGAGTTCTCGGTCACGCTCGCGGCGGCAATCATCGTCTCGCTGGTGGTTTCCCTGACCCTGACGCCGATGCTCTGCGCCCGCTGGCTCAAGGCGCAGCACCGCGAGCAGACTCGCCTGCAACGCTGGAGCGACCAGCTCCACCAGGGTATGGTCGATGCCTACGATCGCAGCCTGGGCTGGGCCCTGCGCCACAAGCGACTGACCCTGATCAGCCTGTTGCTGACCATCGGGGTCAACATCGCCTTGTACGTGGTGGTGCCCAAGACCCTGATGCCGCAGCAGGATACCGGCCAGCTGATCGGCTTCATTCGCGGTGACGACGGCCTGTCGTTCAGCGTGATGCAGCCGAAGATGGAAATCTACCGACGCGCCTTGCTGGCCGATCCGGCGGTACAGAGTGTCGCCGGCTTCATCGGCGGCAACAGCGGTACCAACAATGCCATGGTGCTGGTGCGTCTAAAACCGATCGGCGAACGAAAGATCAACGCTCAGCGGGTCATCGAACGCTTGCGCAAGGAAATGCCCAGGGTGCCGGGTGGGCGACTGTTCCTGATGGCCGACCAGGACCTGCAGTTGGGCGGCGGTGGTCGCGACCAGACTTCGTCGCAGTACCTCTACACCTTGCAGAGCGGCGACCTGGCGGCGCTGCGCGAATGGTTCCCGAAAGTGGTCGCCGCCTTGCGTGCGCTGCCGGAGCTGACCGCCATCGACGCCCGTGACGGCTCGGGTACCCAGCAAGTGACCCTGGTGGTCGATCGTGACCAGGCCAAGCGCCTGGGCATCGACATGGACATGGTTACCACCGTGCTCAACAACGCCTACAGCCAGCGGCAGATCTCCACCATCTACGACAGCCTCAACCAGTACCAGGTGGTGTTGGAGATCAACCCGAAATACGCCTGGGACCCGACCACGCTCGAGCAGGTCCAGGTCATCACCGCCGACGGTGCCCGGGTACCACTGTCAACCATCGCCCGTTACGAGAACAGCCTGGCCAACGACCGGGTCAGCCACGAGGGGCAGTTCGCCTCCGAAGACATCGCGTTCGACGTCGCCGAAGGCTACAGCCCCGACCAGGCCATGAGCGCGGTGGAGCGGGCGGTGGCCAAGGTTGGCCTGCCTGAAGAGGTGATCGCCAAGCTCGGCGGTACTGCCGATGCTTTTGCCAAAACTCAGGAAGGCCAGCCACTGATGATCCTCGGCGCCCTGGTGCTGGTGTACCTGGTGCTGGGCATTCTGTATGAAAGCTACATTCACCCGTTGACCATCCTTTCGACCCTGCCTTCGGCTGGGGTTGGAGCCTTGCTCGCGCTTTACGCCACCGGTGGCGAGTTCAGTCTGATTTCGCTGCTGGGACTGTTCCTGCTGATTGGGGTGGTAAAGAAGAACGCCATCCTCATGATCGACCTGGCCTTGCAGCTTGAGCGTCACCAGGGCTTCACGCCGGAGGAGTCGATTCGACAGGCCTGCCTGTTGCGCTTGCGACCGATCCTGATGACCACTCTGGCGGCTATTCTGGGGGCCTTGCCATTGCTGCTCAGCCGCGCCGAAGGCGCTGAAATGCGCCAGCCCCTGGGCCTGACCATCATTGGCGGCCTGGTGGTCAGCCAGGTCCTGACCCTCTACACGACGCCGGTGGTATACCTGTACCTCGACCGTTTGCGTCACCGATTCAACCGTTGGCGTGGCGTGCGCACCGACGCCGCCCTGGAAACCCCGCTATGAACTTTGCCCAGACACCTCTTCACCGTGCCCTGCAGTTACTGACACGTGGGCGTGGCTCGCGCCTGGTCGGCGCGGGGCTGTGCGTGGCGCTGCTGAGTGCCTGTACCCTGAGCCCCGACTACCATCGTCCCCAGATGAGCACCCCGGTCCAGTTCAAGCAGGCCGAAGGTTGGACCCAGGCCAAGCCGTCCGATGCCATTGACCGTGGGGCGTGGTGGGAGATCTACGGCGATGCCGGGCTCAACGCGCTGGTCGAGGAGCTCAATCGCAGCAATCAGACCGTCGCCCAGTCCGAAGCCCAGTATCGTCAGGCCCAGGCGCTGGTGCGCAGCAGCCGTGCCTCGCTGTTCCCCAGCCTGGACCTGACCACCAGCAAGAACCGCTCGGCCCAGGGCACCGGTAGCAGCAGTTCGAGCTTGTCCAACAACAGCAGCGGCATCCGCAACACCTACAACGCGCAGCTGGGGGTGAGCTGGGAGATCGACCTGTGGGGCAAGTTGCGTGAAACGCTCAATGCCAATGAGGCGAGCGCTGAAGCCAGTCTTGCCGATCTGGCGGCCATTCGCCTGAGCCAGCAGTCGGAGCTGGTGCAGAACTACCTGCAACTGCGGGTCATCGACGAGCAGAAGCGCTTGCTGGAGGCCACGGTGGCCGCCTACCAGCGGTCGCTGCGGATGACCGAAAACCAGTACCGAGCGGGCGTCGCCGGGCCCGATGCGGTGGCCCAGGCCCGGACCCAGCTCAAGAGCACCCAGGCCGACCTGATCGACCTGGTGTGGCAGCGCGCCCAGTTCGAGAACGCCATTGCGGTGCTGATGGGCAAGGCCCCGGCCGAATTCAGCCTGGCTGATAACCAGTCGATACCGGCGTTGCCGGACATTCCGGTAACATTGCCGTCGCAATTGCTCGAACGTCGTCCCGACATCGCGTCGGCCGAGCGCAATGTAATGGCTGCCAACGCCAACATCGGCGTGTCTCGCGCGGCATACTTCCCCGACTTGTCCCTGAGCATGAGCGGCGGTTATTCCAGCAGCAGTTTCAGCAACTGGATCGAGCTGCCCAACCGTTACTGGTCGGTGGGGCCATCGCTGGCCATGACCCTTTTCGATGCTGGCAAACGTAGCGCCGAGGTGGATCGCACCGTGGCGGTCTATGACCAGACGGTGGCGCAGTATCGGCAGACGGTGCTCGACAGCTTCAAGGAAGTCGAGAACTACCTGGTGCAGCTCAAGGTCTACGCCGACGAAGCGGTGGTGCGTCAAGAGGCGCTGGATGCCGCGCGTGAGTCGTTGCGACTGACCGAGAACCAGTATCGTGCAGGCTTGATTGGCTATTTGGATGTGGTGAACGTGCAGACCACGGCATTGAGCAACGAGCGCAGCGTGCTCAACGTGCTGCAGGGGCGGTTGGTCGCGAGCGTCCAGCTGATTGCCGCGCTTGGCGGTGGCTGGCAGTCCGACGAGGCGTTCGCCCGGCAGGAGTGACAGGTACCGTCGCCAGCCAGCTTCTCTCTCCCGGAGCGGGCTGGCTGGCGGTCGACCTTGACAGCAGCCTGGATCCGTTCCCATTCGCAAAAACCCCGTGCGTTTCGCTAACGCTTGAGTACAATCGTCAGCTTTTTCCGGGCCCTTCGTCCCGACGCTGGAACTCCTGATGCTGACCGGTAGCTACTCTTCCTCGCTGGTGCTGATTTCGCTGTGCGTGGCGATTCTAGCGTCCTACACCGCCCTCGACCTGACGGGGCGCATCGCCACGGCCAAAGGCCGGGCTGTTCATCTGTGGATGGTGGGCGGAGCGCTGGCCATGGGTATTGGCATCTGGTCGATGCACTTCATTGGCATGCTTGCCTTCAGCCTACCTATCCAGCTGGGCTACGACTTCGGCCTCACCGCGTTCTCGCTGTTGATCGCCGTGTTGTCCTCGGCTTTCGCTTTGTGGCTGGTCAGCCAGCCGAGCCTGCCCTGGACGCAGTTGGGGTTCGGTGCACTGATCATGGGAGCCGGCATCAGCTTCATGCACTACACCGGCATGGCCGCGTTGCGCATGCTGCCAGGGATCGACTACGACCCGGTATTGTTCAGCGCATCCCTGGCCATTGCCGCGAGTGCCTCGGCGGCAGCCTTGTGGATCGCTTTCCGGCTACGCCAGCATACCCCCTATGTCCGGCATGTTCGCGGTCTGGCGGCGATCATCATGGGCTTCGCCATCGTCGGCATGCACTTCACCGGCATGGCCGCGGCGAATTTTCCCGAAGGCAGTTACTGCGGTGCGTTGGCAGAGGGGCTCAAGGGTGACGGGCTGGTCTACCTGGTGCTGATCACCACGCTGGCGGTGCTGTCGGTAGCGTTGCTCACCTCGGTGCTCGACGCCCGTCTGGAAGCGCGCACGGCCGAGCTTGCCCGCTCGCTGACACGGGCCAACCAGGAGCTGATCCAACTGGCCCTGCACGATACCCTGACCGGCTTGCCCAACCGTACACTGCTGGCCGACCGCATCGAGCAAGCCATCCGCAAGGTGGCGGAGCAGGGCGGTTGTTTTGCGCTGATGTTCATCGATCTGGACGGCTTCAAGCCGGTAAATGACGCCTTTGGTCATCATGTGGGCGATCAGCTGCTCAAGGAGGTGGCGGCGCGCCTGCGAGGCCATCTGCACAGCCAGGACACCCTGGCACGGATTGGCGGCGATGAATTCGTGCTGTTGGTGGAGCTTCAGGAACCGGACGATGCCATGGGCGTGGCGGTCAAGCAGGTCAACCTGGTATCGCGTCCCTTCCGCGTTGCCGAACATGACCTGCAATTGTCGGCAAGCCTGGGCATCGTGCTTTATCCCGGCAATGGCCAGGACCAGCACGAACTGCTGCGTAATGCCGACGCCGCGATGTATCACGCCAAGAGCGCCGGCAAGAATGGCTACAGCTTCTTCGACGTGTCGATGAACAGCAATGCCCGTCAGCAGCTGCAACTGCTCCAGGACCTGCGCGTGGCCCTTGAGCTGGGCCAGTTCCGTCTGCATTACCAGCCCAAGTTCGATGCCCAGGCCTGCCGCCCCATCGGTGCCGAGGCCCTGTTGCGCTGGGAGCACCCCCAGCACGGGCTGCTGTTGCCAGACCGCTTCATTGGCCTGGCGGAGAAGACCGGTCTGATCATTCCCATCGGCGAATGGGTGATGCAGGAAGCCTGCCGACAGATGCGCGCCTGGATGGAGCAGGGGCACGAGGACTGGCGCATTGCGGTCAACCTCTCGGCGATTCAATTCTGCCATGCCGGGCTGGTCGACAGCGTTGCCCGAGCGTTGCGCGCAAACAACCTGCCGGCCAACCGGCTGACCCTGGAAATCACCGAAACCACAGCGATGCACGATGCCGATGCCAGCCTCACGGTACTGCAGCGCCTGGCCGACATGGGGGTCGACCTGTCCATCGACGATTTCGGTACTGGCTATTCCAGCCTGATGTACCTCAAGCGCCTACCAGCCAACGAGCTGAAGATCGACCGAGGTTTTGTGCGCGACCTGGAGCAAGACAGCGACGATGCGGCCATCGTTTCGGCGATTGTCGCATTGGGTCAGGCGTTGGGCCTGCGGATCGTCGCCGAGGGAGTGGAAACCGACCGCCAGCAGGCTTTTCTGACCCGTCTGGGGTGCGATTCGTTACAGGGTTATCTGCTCGGGCAGCCGGTGCCGGCCGAGCAGTTCATGGACAAGCTGCAGGCGTTGCGTCAGGCGAGCGACGCAGTGGCTTAACCTGCGTCGCGCAGTGCCATGGCAGGCACGAACGCCTCCATCTCGGCCTCGACGGCTTCGATGATCCGTTCCACGTCGGAGGCCGCCATGATGGCTGCGCAGGGGATACCGGCAATGGCGAGCAGGGTTTGCCCCGTGGCGCGGTCGAACAGGCGGGCGACCATGCTGCGCGGTGCATCCATGCTGGCCTCGAAGCCCAGCGGATGGAAATGCCAACGCATCACCTGGCAGGCGTTTGGGAACGTCATTTTGTTCAAGCCAGCCTCCTTGTCCAGTCCTGGACGCCTCGTTTGGATGGCCGCATGCGCGGTTGCCGGGAACTTAACCATAGCACTTGGATCGCCATTGTCCCGCGCCGCTCAAGACAATTGCATGAAGGCTTGAAGGCGGTCACAGATCCGTCATGCCTACCATTGGGCTATTAACGTCCAGGCAAACGTTTTCCTTCGCGGCCTGCCGCTAGCTGAGCCGTGGCCTCTGCTATGTTTAACCCCAGTTGGCGCACAGCGTTTTCGGACGAGCGGTGCGGGCTGGGCAGACAGGGAGACAGTCATGCGCTATTCCACGCTCACGCAACGCATCGCCGGGGACGCCAGCTCTGCCTGGGACATCCATTATCAGGCTCAGGCCCTGCGACGCGAAGGGCGAGAGATCTTCCTGCTGTCGGTGGGCGACCCCGATTTCGACACGCCCAGACCCATCGTCGAGGCGGCGGTCAGCAGCCTGCGCCGCGGCGATACCCATTACAGCGATGTGCGCGGCAGCCTGGCCTTGCGCCAGGCCATTGCCCGGCGTAGCGGCCCGCAAGTCACGGCGGACCAAGTGGTGGTGCTGGCGGGCGCGCAGTGTGCCTTGTACGCCGTCGCCCAATGCCTGTTCGAGGCGGGAGACGAGGTGATCGTCGCCGAACCCATGTACGTTACCTACCCTGCGGTACTCGCCGCCTGTGGGGCGCTACCGGTCGTGGTGTCGGTCAGCCCCGAGCAGGGGTTCCGGCTCGATCCGCTGGCCGTGGCCCGGGCCGTCACCCCCCGTACCCGGGGCTTGTGGCTCAATACCCCGCACAATCCCACCGGCGTCGCCATCCCAGCCCAGGACATGGCGCAACTCGCGCAGCTATGCCGCGAGCACGACCTGTGGCTAGTGTGCGACCAGGTCTACAGCGGGTTGTTGTTCGAGGGCAAGGTGATCGACCCGACCAGCCTGCCGGGCATGGCCGAGCGCTGCGTGATCATCGACAGCCTGTCCAAGTCCCATGCCATGAGCGGCTGGCGAATCGGTTGGGTGGTCGGACCGCTCCCGCTCGCCGCGCACTTGGCCAACCTGGCCATGGCCATGCTGTTCGGCTTGCCGGAGTTTGTGATGCAGGCAGCCTGTGTTGCGTTGGAAGGAGACCTGCCGGCGGTGCGGGAGATGCGCGAAGCGTATCGACAGCGTCGTGACCGGGTGTGCTCGGTCCTGGCCGATTGCCCGGGGGTCAGGGCTCACAAGCCCTCAGGCGGCATGTTCGTCATGCTCGACATCAGCGCGACCGGGCTTAGTGCCCAGGCGTTCGCCCAGCGTCTGCTAATGGAGGAGGGCGTAGCGCTGCTACCGGGCGATGCCTTTGGCCCCAGCGCGGCAGGGCATGTACGCATGGGGCTGGTGCTGGAGACTGGTCAGTTGGAGGACGTTTGTCGCCGTGTCGCTGCTTGTGCCTGGCGTGCGCTAGCCCAGCAACCCGGCGGCGATGTTGATCGTGAACCCCAGGATGGCCGTATTGAACACGAAACCTACCAATGAGTGCGCCAGCACTACCCGTCGCAAAGCCCGCCCTGCGACGCCGACATCCGACGTTTGCACCGCCACGTTGAGGGTGAACGAGAAATAGTGGAAGTCCCAGTAATCCGGGTTGCATTCATTGTCCGCGAAGCGCAGGGGCGGTGCCTTGCCATCGTCGGTGTAGAACAGGCGGGCGTAGTGCAGGCTGAAGATGCAGCCAATCATCAACCAGGAGCCGGCAACGGTCAGCCCAGTATAGAGGTAGTGCAGGACAAGGTCGCTGCCGTGCAGCCCGCGGCTGGATACCAACTGCAGGGTGACCGCCGCCAGGCTGGCGATGGCTGCGATGCAGACGGTGAACAGCACCAGGCCTGCGTTCTCGTCTTCGATGCGGGCGACCCGGCGCACGGTATCGGGACTGGCCCGCCAGGTCAGCCACAATACCAGCAACAGGTAAAGCCAGACGCCGATGTTCCAGCCGATCAGCACCTGCTGGACGGTGTCGTCGGCGGGAACCAGCCAGGCGCCGACAACGCCTGCCAGGGTGGCGATGCTCAGGCGGGGATGGGTGCGGGTCAGTCGATGGAACGCCATGCGGCCTCGGCGATGGGGAGTCATGGCTACCACGATAGCCTATGGGGTACCATCATGGGCCGTGCCACCGTCAAACCCCTTGAATATCAAGGTGATGGCATTGATTCGCTTCACGCCTGGCGTGGCGTCACGCCGCCCTGGGCTTCGCTACAGGATCACGTTTTGTCCGACCTCACGCAAAACCCGCTGCTGCAGTACCTGGCCCGGCTGGCGCCCTCCAGCCAACAGACGATGCGCTACATTCTCCAGGATGCCGCCGACCGGCTTGGTTTCGTCGATTACGATATCGTCGATGTACCCTGGCACCAGCTCGAGCCTGGGCATGTCATCGGTCTGGTGGCCGCGTTGCGGTCGGACGGTTACGCGCCGAACAGTTCGTCGTTGTACGTCAATGCGGTGCGCGGGGTGATGAACGAAGCCTGGCGCCAGGGGTTGATCGAGCATGAGCGGCTGCTTCGAATCCGCGAAGTCAAGCCAGACACCGGCAGCCGTCTGCCACCGGGGCGCAACCTGCGACGCAGTCTGATTCGCGAACTGATGGACGTCTGTGCAGCCGACCCACGCCCACAAGGCGTGCGTGACGCGGCGATCATTGCGCTGTTGTATGGCACCGGCATGCGCAAGTCCGAGTCGGTGGACATCGACCTGACACAGGTCGATTTCATCGAACGCAGCTTGCAGGTGGTGGGCAAGGGTAATCGGCAGTTGGTCAAGTACGCGCCAGCCTGGGCCTTCGAAAAGCTTCAGGCCTGGCTCGACCTTCGTCGCCAGGCGTTGCCCGAGGGGGCTGCGGACGACCCGTTCCTGTTCAACCGTATCCGCCGTGGCAACCACATCACCCGCGCGCGCATCACCAAGCATGCGATCTACTACATCGCTCGCCAACGCGGTGCCCAGGTGGGGGTCAAGATCATGCCCCATGATTTTCGCCGTGCGTTCATCACCCGGGTGATCGAAGAGCACGACCTGTCGATTGCCCAGAAGCTTGCGCACCATGCCAACATCCAGACCACTGCCAGCTATGATCGGCGGGATGACAACGAACGGCGGCGTGCGGTCGATCGCTTCGATTACTGAAAAAGCGCCGGTGCCCAAGGCATTCCCATGCGCAGGCTTTTCCCCTATTGTCGGTGACTCCCAACCAAGCGATTGGCAGTGACATGGACAACGTTATCGTCATCACCGGTGCCAGCCGTGGCATCGGCGCCGCAACGGCATTGTTGGCGGCAAAGCAGGGTTACCGTATCTGTATCAATTACCACGCCGATGATCAGGCCGCCGAGAGCGTTCTGGCCCAGGTCCGGGCGTTGGGCGCCGACGCCATTGCCGTGCGTGCCGATGCCAGCGTCGAGGATGAGGTGATCCAGTTGTTCCAGCGGGTCGACCACGATCTCGGTCCGGTCACCGCGCTGGTCAACAATGCCGGCACCATCGCCCAGCAAAGCCGGGTCGAGGACATGTCGGAGTTTCGCCTGCTCAAGGTGATGAAAACCAATGTGGTCGGGCCGATGCTATGCGCCAAGCACGCGCTGCGGCGTATGTCCCGACGCCACGGCGGTCAGGGCGGCGCCATCGTCAATGTCTCATCGGTGGCGGCGCGCCTGGGTTCTCCTAACGAATACGTCGACTATGCCGCATCCAAAGGGGCGCTCGATACCTTCACCCTCGGCCTGGCCAAAGAGGTGGCGGGCGAGGGCGTGCGCGTCAACGGTGTGCGGCCCGGCTACATCCACACTGGTTTCCATGCCCTGTCCGGCGACCCGGGGCGGGTGAGCAAGCTCGAACCGGGCCTGCCCATGGGGCGCGGGGGGTACCCCGAGGAAGTCGCCGAGGCGATTCTCTGGCTGCTATCGGACAGGGCGTCCTATTCCACCGGCAGTTTCATTGACCTCGGCGGTGGGCGCTAAGCCCGCCGTCACTTCTGCCCATTGTCGAGCAACTGGCGCACCTGGTCAGCCAGTGCTCCGAGTTCGAAGGGCTTGGTCAGAACGCGCGTGCCCTGGAGCAGTTGCCCCTCGCTAAGCGCCGCACTCTCGTCGTAACCGGTGATGAACAGCACGCTCAGGTCCGGGTAGCGGGCCCGGCAGCGCTCGGCCAATTGGCGACCATTGATCCCGCCGGGCAGGCCAATGTCGCTGAGCAGCAGGTCGGGCCGTTCGCCATTTTGTAGATGATCCAGTGCCGCCAGGCCGTTTTCGAATGCCTCGACCTGGTACCCCAGCTCTTCCAGCACCTCGCTGACCACCATGCGCAGCGCCACTTGGTCCTCTACCAGGAGGATTCGCTGGCCGCTCGGGTGTGTGGACGCTGTCGGATTGCTTGCCGATTCGACACTGCAAGCAACCGGCTGCTCGTAATGGCGAGGCAAGTAGAGTGCTACCTCGGTGCCCTCGCCGAGGGTCGAGCGCAGGCGCATTTGCCCGCCGGACTGGCGCACGAAACCGTAGGTCATCGACAACCCCAGCCCCGTCCCTTGGCCCATCGGCTTGGTGGTGAAGAACGGATCCACCGCCCTTGCCATCACCTCCGGCGTCATCCCACGGCCGTTGTCCGAGATGGTCAGGCACACATATTCACCGGAAGGCAGCTCCACTGCACGTGCCTGGTCGGCATCCAGCACCCGATTCTCGCCCTCGATGACGATGGTGCCACCAGCAGGCAGCGCATCGCGAGCGTTGATGCACAGGTTCAGCAGAGCACTTTCCAGCTGAGGTGGATCGATGAACACCGGCCACAGGGGCGAATGGAACCGACTGCTCAACTCAATCGATGGCCCGATGGAGCGGCGCACCAATTCCTCCATGTCATGCACGAGCGCGGTGATGTGGGTGGAACGTGGTTGCAGGGTTTGCTGGCGGGAGAAGGCCAGCAGGCGGTGCACCAGCGATGAGGCGCGCTTGGCCGAGCTGTTGGAAAGGTCGAGCAAGCGGTGCAGGTCGTCGTACTGCTCCCGGGCCAGGCGCTGGCGCATCAGGTCCTGGGCGCCAAGTATGCCGCCGAGCAGGTTGTTGAAATCATGGGCGATACCGCCGCTGAGCTGTCCCACGGCCTCCATTTTCTGTGCCTGGCGCAAGGCTTCTTCGGCCTTTAGCCGCCGTTGCTGCTCCTGGAAACGCTCGGTGACGTCGTAGGCGAACAGGTAAGCGCCCTGGATCGTGCCGTCATGGTCGCGCAAGGCGTTGAAGTGCAGCTCGAAGTGGCGCACGTAGTGCTCGCTGCCGAAGACGCTCATTTCGAGGAAGCGCTCGCCTGCCAGGGCCCGACGCCACATTGGCAGGAACCGCGCGCGGTCGTCATCGGCATCGCCCATCAGGGCCGGCATGGACGCACCGACTTGCGGCGTGTGCCCATACAGTTTGTGGAAGTCTTCCTTGGCCTGGCGGTTGACGGCCAACCAGCGCATGTCGGTGTCGACCACATGCACATTGACCACGCTGTGCTCGATCAACTCGGCAAATAGCCGGCGTTCGGCCAGTGCTTCGCTGACCCGTTGCTCGAGTTCCTCATTTAGCCGCTGCAGGGCAAGCTCGGCCTTGCGGCGTTCGGTGACATCCTTGAACAGCACCGCGACCTGACGTTTCTCGGGGGGCTCGACACGAAAGGTGGTGACCGAAAGTACACGGCCGGTGGCGACCAGTTCCTGCTCGAAGTGCAGCGGTTCGCCGGTGCGCAGCACCGCGCCGTAGCGCTCCACCCAGTCATCGGCCTCGTCGGGGACCATCTGGCGAAGCTTTTGCCCCACAACGTTGGGGATGCCGGCGTGCTTGGTGTAGGCGGCATTGGCCAGCACATGCACATAGTCGCTCAGTGGGCCATGGGGGCCATCGAAGAACTCGATGATGCAGAAGCCTTCGTCCATGGTGTCGAACAGGAAGCGATAGAGACCATCACCGAGCGTCTGTTGCTGCGCCAGCGTGGCTTCGAGTTGGCTGGTGCGCTGTTGCAGTGCGTCGAGTTGCTGGCGCAAATGGAGCAATTCGCGAGAGGGCATGCGGTCGTCCGACAGTGGGGCATGGCCCCACTGTAGCCTGCCCGTCATGGTGGCGGCTAGAAGGATCGCACGATGCGGCCCAGTGTCTCCATGGCCTGCTCGGCGCCATCATGCCAAGGGCTGCCGTAGTTCAGGCGAATGCAATTGCCGAAGCGTCGGGTCGGCGAGAAGATCGGCCCCGGGGCGATACTGATGCCTTGGGCCAGCGCCATGTGGAACAGCTTCAGCGCGTCCATCTGCTCGGGCAGTTCCAGCCACAGGAAGTAGCCCCCGGAAGGCTGGCTGACCCGTGTCTGCGCCGGGAAATACCGGGCGATGGCCGCCAGCATGTTGGCCTGCTGGCCTTCGAGGGCATAGCGCAGCTTGCGCAGGTGGCGGTCGTAGCCACCGTGCTGCAGGTAATCGGCAATGGCGGCCTGGGCGGGCATCGAGGCGCATAGCGAGGTCATTAACTTCAAGCGTTCGATTTTCTGGGCGAATCGCCCGGCTGCGACCCAGCCGATCCGGTAACCGGGTGCCAGGCTCTTGGCGAAGGAGCCGCAGTGCATCACCAGGCCTTCGGTGTCGAACGCCTTGGCCGGCTTGGGGGCTTGCTGGGCGTAGTACAGTTCGGCATAGACATCGTCTTCGATCAGCGGCACCTGGTGGCGGCGCAACAGTTCGACCAATGCCTGCTTCTTGGCCTCGGGCATGCTGGCGCCCATGGGGTTCTGGAAGTTGGTCATGCACCACACAGCCTTGATCGGGTGCTTGTCCAACGTTTGTGCCAACACGCCGAGGTCCATGCCTTCGCGTGGCTGCACGGGAATTTCTACCGCCTTGAGCTTGAGTCGCTCCAGTACCTGCAGGCAGGCATAGAAGGCAGGGGCTTCGATGGCTACCAGGTCACCGGGTTCGGTGACGGCTTGCAGGCACAGGTTCAGCGCTTCGAGTGCGCCATTGGTGATCAACAGCTCTTCCATGGGCAGCATCAGGCCGCCGACCATGTAGCGCAGTGCGATCTGCCGCCGCAACTGCGGGTTGCCAGGCGAAAGGTCGGTCACCACCATGCGCGGGTCCATCGTGCGGCTGGCGCTGGCCAGCGAGCGCGACAGGCGCTGCAAGGGGAACAGTTCGGGGCTGGGGAACGCCGAGCCGAACGGCACGGTGTTGGGGTCCTTGATCGACTCGAGGATCGAGAACACCAGGGCGCTGACATCTACCTCGGTGGATTCGCTGAGCGGCTGTAGCGTTTGCGGCTCGCTGAACGGGCGCGGTGCGTGAGCGTTGACGAAATAGCCTGAGCGCGGCCGGGCACGAATCAAGCCGCGTCGCTCAAGCAGGTAATAGGCCTGGAACACCGTGGACGGACTGACCCCATGGGTCTGGCTGGCATAGCGCACCGAAGGTACGCGCTGGCCTGGGCCGAGCACCCCGGTGCGGATCAGTTCGGCGATGTCGTCGGCAAATCGTTCGTAGCGTTTCATCGTGGCTGTTTGTCGTGGCCTGGCGGGCAAGGTGAATGGGCAGTGTAAGGGATCAGCGGTTCATCGGTGCCACGAAGCGGCTCTGGGCCACGCTCCGCACCTCGGGCTCGTCGCTGTCCTGAACCACGAAACTCAGCGCCTGCGAGCTGCTGGTCGGGCGCTCGGCGAGCAGGGCGACCGATACCGGCACTTCGCTCATTTCCCCGGCTGGCACGATCAGTTCGTCCGGGCCTTGCAAGGCAAAGCCTTCGGCGTCGTCCAGGCGCAGCCGATAGCGCTGTGTCTGTTCGGTCTTGTTGATGATTTTCAGCAGGTAGATGTTCTCGATCTGGCCCAGGGCATTCTCCCGGAACAGGCCGCGGTCCTTGATCACGTCCAGCGACACCATCGGGCGCACCTGCAAGGCCACCACCAAGGCGCCGAGCATTACCACCAGGGCGCAGGCATAGCCTAACAGACGTGGGCGCAGCCAGTGGGTGGTGCCGCCTTGCAGGCTGTGTTCGGACTTATAGCCGATCAGGCCACGTGGGTAGCCCATCTTGTCCATCACGCCATCGCAGGCATCGATACAGGCGGCGCAGCCGATACAGGCCATCTGCAAGCCGTCGCGGATGTCGATGCCGGTGGGGCAGACCTGCACGCACAGCGTGCAGTCGATGCAATCGCCCAGGCCCTGGGCGCGGGCCTCGGCGCCCTTCTTGCGTGCCCCGCGTGCCTCGCCTCGGCGTGGGTCATAGGCCACGGCCAGGGTGTCCTTGTCGAACATCACGCTCTGGAAGCGCGCGTACGGGCACATGTGCAGGCACACCGCCTCGCGCAGCCAGCCGGCGTTGATGTAGGTGGCGGCAGTGAAGAACAGCACCCAGAACAGTGCCGTCCCCCCCAGTTGCAGGGTGAACAGCTCAGCCGCCAAGGGGCGGATCGGCGTGAAGTAGCCCACGAAGGTGAGGCCGGTTAGTACACCGATCGCCATCCACAAGCTGTGTTTGAGTGTACGGCGGGCCGCCTTCGCCAGGCTCCAGGGCGCAGTGGCGAGTTTGATGCGCTGGTTGCGGTCGCCTTCGGTGACCTTTTCGCACCACATGAACAGCCAGGTCCAGGTGCTCTGTGGGCAACTGTAGCCACACCACACCCGGCCGGCGTATACGGTGATGGCGAAGAGGCCGAAGGCACAGATGATCAGAACTGCCGAAAGCAAGATGAAGTCCTGTGGCCAGAAGGTGGCGCCAAAGATGTGGAACTTGCTGTTGGACAGATCCCACAGCACGGCCTGGCGCCCGTTCCAGTCGAGCCAGGCGGTACCGAAGAACAACACGAACAGACTGCCGGCGAAGACGATTCGCAGGTTGCGGTACAGACCTTTGAAGCTGCGGGTATGGATGCCGCTGTCGACGGGGTTGGCGGTGCTTCGCGGGGCAGCGATCTCGACGAAGGGAATGCGTTCGCTCATGGTTCTGTGCTCATCAGGCCTGCATCAGGGTTGCTGCACTATCGCCGTCAAACTGTTTTCAGCACAGACTCAGGTTTTGCAATAAAAACCGTATCAGATGGCCAGGCGTGTTGCTCGCCAGCCGGTAGGCGGCACTCCTGGCACACAGCGCGGTCCACCGTTCATGTGAGTGGCCTGATGCGGGAGGCGGTTATGGAACCTTGGTGGCGACCTGTGGTGCTGGCCATTGAGTCCGAATTTGCCGATGTGACCGACGAAGGCGAGGTGACGCGGATTCTGCTGCGTTTGCTGATGGCGGCATTGCTGGGGGCGGTGCTGGGGTTCGAGCGTGAGCACAAGGGTAAATCGGCAGGTGTGCGCACCCATATGTTGGTGTCGCTTGGGGCCGCGCTGTTTGTCCTGGCACCAGCGATGGCCGGGGCGGATGAGCAAGCCTTGAGCCGGGTGATCCAGGGCATCGTCGCGGGCATTGGTTTTCTGGGGGCGGGCACCATTCTCAAGGGCAATGGGCAGGACACCAGCCATGTGAAGGGGTTGACCACCGCTGCCGGACTCTGGATGACCGCTGCCATCGGCACGGCGGCAGGCATGGGGCGAGAAGTGACGGCGCTGGTAAGCACGGTGATGGCGCTACTGGTGCTGGGCACGATGCCCAAGGTGGTGGAAAAGGTCGAAGGGCATGAGGAGGCGAAGCAGGAGGAGGGCGAAGGCAGGAAGCACTGAGGGGAGCCGGAGCTCCCCTCAAAGCGTTGTTGCTTGCTCTTTTTTATTATTGAAGACCGACCATTTGTTGTTTTTGTTAGCCTGTCTTGGTACTGCGGCCGACCCCCATCCGGGGTCAAGAGCAAACGTATTTTTTTGAGCGCTGATCTGCTTTCACCAGGGCTGGTCCGGTCCTGACCGTCTCTACCTGAAGGTAGTTTTATTGTTCTGTGTCAGACCGCGGGGCGAACCCCTGAAAAGCGTATCTACTCCAAAAAAATCTGCTTGCTACGCCTCTGCCGTGTTGTTTTTTTTATGTCAGAGCCGTTATCTGTTGTTTTTATTGGGTATCACGTTTTTGTTCTTGTTATGCCAAAGATATAGCAGGTGGCGTGCCAACTTTCTAAAATCCTTTAAAATCAATAGGTTGGCATTCTGGGCGTGTGGCGGGTGACCTGAGATTTTGTCGATTTGTTTCCCTGTTACCCGATTTTTTGCTGGTTTTTGTGGGGGCGGTAACACTCCACCCACACAAATGTGACAGCCGTGTGAACTAGCCCGCAGTGCACGCCCGCGCCACCCGTGAACCATTGGCTCGGCCCAGCACGGTACTGATACGCTGACCGGCTGCAATCAGTCGGTCCAAATCGATACCGCTGTCGATGCCCAGCCCCTGCAGCAGGTAAAGCACGTCCTCCGTGGCGATATTGCCGGTGGCGCCCTTGGCGTAGGGACAGCCCCCAAGGCCTGCGACCGAGCTGTCGAACACGTTGATACCCTCCAGCAGGCTGGCATAGACGTTGGCCAGGGCTTGCCCATAGGTGTCGTGGAAATGCCCGGCCAGCTGCTCGCGTGGCACCTGTTTCGACACCACCTCGAACAGGCGCCGGGTATCGCCGGCGGTTCCGGTGCCAATGGTGTCGCCCAGCGACACCTCGTAGCAGCCCATGTCATGCAGGGCACGGGCGACCGGTGCGACCTGTTCGGCGCTGACCTTGCCTTCATAAGGGCAACCGAGCACGCACGACACATAGCCGCGAACACGCACGCCGTGGCTGCGTGCCGCGTCCATGATCGGTTCGAAGCGCGTGAGGCTTTCACTGATCGAGCAATTGATGTTGCGCTGCGAGAAGGCCTCGGAGGCAGCGGCAAATACCGCGACCTCCTTCACACCGGCCGCCAATGCGTCTTCGAACCCGCGCAGGTTGGGTGCCAGGGCGGCATAGGTAACGCCTGGGCGCTGACGAATACCGGCGAACACCTCGGCGGAACCGGCCATCTGCGGTACCCATTTGGGCGAAACGAAACTGCCGACTTCGATGTAGCTCAGCCCGGCTTCGGTGAGGTCGTCCACCAGGCGCACCTTGTCGGCAACACTGATAGGTTGGGCTTCGTTCTGCAGGCCGTCGCGCGGGCCGACTTCGACCAGGCGAACGTGTTTGGGCAAGGACATGGCAGGGTTCCTGTGGCGGATCAACGGTTGTCGTTCTTGTTCAAGGTGGCAGCCAGGGCTTGTTCGCAGCGCTCCTGGGCGGTGTCCAGTTCCAGTTGCATCTGGTGGATATCGAGCATCTGCTGTTCCAGCTGCGCACGGCGCTCGGCGATTTTCGCCAGCATGCTGTTGAGCTGCTTGAGGTTGCCGCTGGTGGGGTCGTATAGCTCGATCAATTCACGGCATTCGGCCAGCGAGAAGCCGATACGCTTGCCGCGCAGGATGAGCTTGAGGCTGACCTTGTCGCGCGCCGAATAGATTCGCTCCAGGCCGCGGCGCTCTGGGCTCAGCAGGCCCTGTTCCTCATAGAAGCGGATAGCGCGGGTGGTGATGTCCAGCTCGCGGGACAGGTCGGAAATGCTGTAGGTCTGGCTGCTCATGCTCGGGCTCGCAGGATGGTATGTGGCTAACCTAATGGCAGGTTGACGTATACGTCAAGCAGGCGCGTGCGAAGCCGAACGCCTGAATGCATTGGGCGTCTGGCCGGTCAGCCGTTTGAAGAACCGTGCAAAGTAGGTGGGGTCGCTGAACCCCAGGCTGTCCGACAGTTGGCTGATGCTCATACGCGTGTAGATCAGGTTGCGCCGGGCCTCCAGCAGCAGGCGCTGATGGACGACCTGCAAGGCCGTCTGGCCGCTGAGCTCGCGGCATAGCTGGTTCAGTTGCAGGCTGGAAATATTCAGGTGCGCGGCGAAGTCCTCCACCGACAGGTGTTCGCGGTAATGAGCCTCGACCAGGCGCAGGTACTGGCCCAGCAACAGGCGGTCGCGTTCATCGCGGTTGCGTGGTGCCAAACCTTGTTGCTGGCGACGGCTGATCCACACCACCAGTGCGGTGACCAACGCCTGGAGCATGGTCGACCGCGCCGGGGCACTGCCCTGGTATTCCTGCTGCAAGGTGTCGATCAGCGTGCGCAGGTGCTGACGATCCTTGCCCAACGGGTAGCAGGCCGGTGTCGAAAGCACCCGCAGCGGCGTGCCCAAGCGCTGTTCCAGATCGGCTACCAGGGCTGCGCCGAACGTCACCACATGCCCTTGAATGTCCGCGCTAAAGCGAAAGCCATGCACCGTCAGTGGCGGCACGACCTGGATCGCGGCCTCGCGGATTTCGCTGTGCCGGCCCTCGATCTCCACCTCGGCCCGACCCCGCTGCACGTAGAGCAACTGGAACAACTCGGCATGTTGGTGCGGCTTGATTTCCCAATGGTGCAGGCGGCTGCGCACCGGGATGGTCTCGCAATGCAGCAAGTCGGTGGCGGGCCAGGCTTGGTTTTCGCCATACAACTGGAACAGCGGGACGCCGGGGAGGGTGGATTTCATTGTTCTTGTTCCTGTCCGTTAATCGAACGCTTTTTGCAAAAGTGCAGTTTTTATATTGGATAGCACACTTTTTAGCGGTGCATTGCCAGTAAAAATGCAGGGGCAAACCCTAACAGCAGATGCCCAGCCACTGCCAGTCGTGGGCTGGCATCGCCAGACAAGAGACAAGAACAATGAACACTCAGGTTGCAATCATCGGCGCAGGTCCGTCCGGCCTGCTGCTTGGCCAGTTGCTGCATAACGCTGGCATCGACACGGTCATCGTCGAACGCCAGACCCCTGAATACGTGTTGGGCCGGATCCGTGCAGGCGTCCTCGAACAGGGCACGGTCGACCTGCTGCGCGAAGCCGGTGTGGCCGCCCGCATGGACTGCGAAGGGTTGGTTCACGAAGGCGTCGAGCTGCTGGTTGGCGGGCGTCGCCAACGCCTGGACCTTAAGGCCCTGACGGGTGGCAAGACCGTCATGGTGTACGGCCAGACCGAAGTGACCCGCGACCTCATGGAGGCCCGCAAGGCCAGCGGCGCACTGACCATCTATTCCGCCAGCAACGTCCAGCCCCACGAACTCAAGGGTGAACGCCCTTACCTGACCTACGAGAAAGACGGCCAAACCTATCGCCTGGACTGCGACTACATCGCTGGCTGCGACGGTTTCCACGGTGTGTCGCGACAGAGCATTCCTGAAGGTGTGCTCAAGCATTACGAACGGGTCTACCCCTTTGGCTGGCTGGGTATGCTGGCCGACACCCCGCCGGTGAACCATGAACTGATCTATGCCCACCATGAACGCGGCTTCGTGCTGTGCAGCCAGCGTTCCCACACCCGCAGCCGCTATTATTTGCAGGTTCCACTGGAAGATCGCGTGGAGGAATGGTCCGACGAGCGCTTCTGGGAGGAGCTCAAGGCGCGCCTGCCTGATGACGTTGCCGAACGTCTGGTCACCGGCCCTGCACTGGAGAAAAGCATCGCTCCGCTGCGCAGCCTGGTGGTCGAGCCCATGCAGTACGGGCACCTGTTCCTGGTTGGCGATGCCGCGCACATCGTCCCGCCCACCGGTGCCAAGGGCTTGAACCTGGCCGCTTCCGACGTCAACTACCTGTTCCGTATCCTGGTCAAGGTGTACCGCGAGGGCCGCACCGACCTGCTGGCGCAGTATTCGCCACTGGCGCTGCGCCGGGTGTGGAAGGGCGAGCGCTTCAGCTGGTTCATGACTCAGTTGCTGCATGACTTCGGCGACCACAAGGATGCCTGGGACCAGAAGATGCAGGAGGCCGATCGCGAGTACTTCCTGACCTCGCCGGCTGGTCTGGTGAACATCGCCGAAAACTACGTCGGGCTGCCCTACGAAGCGGTGGAGTAGGCGCAGTTTCCGTGGGAAATTCCAGGGTTGGGGGCAAAGCTTTCTTGCCCCCCGCCAACTCTTCACCCCAGGTAAAACCAGGGGCCACCAAACGATCCCGTCCGAACCCACGCCACTTCCACCGCCATGGCCCAAAACGGGGCTCTGTACCGCCCCTCGTTTGTGCGCCATAGCCCTGTGTGCCCGATGCCAGAGCAGTCGCCACACACGTTTCATTTTCCTTCACCTGCGTAGTTGGCCCGCAACCTGCTATATCCAGCCATCGAATTTGATCGAGTGGTCAGGCAGGCAATGCTCAGCGGCGCCGCGCCAAACCCTCACAACGGCCGTCAGGCCACGGATATCAGGGGCCGCAGGATGTCGCTCGCGGAGCAGATCGAACATACCGAACAGGATGCTGGCTGGAGCGCGCACTTGCAGTTGCGCTTTGTCGAACGCGCCGGCGCGACCCGTCTTGGTGCGCGCCATCATTTTGGTCCTCTTTTGGTGCAGCGACCGTTCTACCCGGAAGGTGCACCGTGTCACGTCTATGTGCTGCACCCACCCGGCGGCATCGTTGCTGGCGACCGCCTGGAACTGGACATTCATCTGGAACCAGGCAGTCACGCGCTGCTGACCATGCCCGGCGCCAGCAAGTTCTACCGCAGCATCGGCCCTACCGCCCGATTACGTCAGCGCTTTCACCTGCAGCCGGGCAGCACGCTGGAATGGCTGCCTCAGGACAGCATCTTCTTCTGCGGTGCCCGAGCGAGCCTCGACAGCTGTTTCACCCTGGAGCCTGGTGCCCGGCTACTGGCCTGGGAAGCCCTCTGCCTGGGGCGGCCAGTGATGAACGAACGCTTCGAGCAAGGCGCCCTGGATAGCCGACTGCGCATCGACATGCCCGGTGACCCGGGGCTGCACGAGCGCCTGCGTATCGAAGGCGGGCGCCTGGACAAGGTCGCTGACCACCCGCTGCTGGCCACCTTCTGCGCCGCGCCCGCCGACCAGGCGCTGCTGGAGCAGGTGCGGCCTTTGCTCGAAGCACTGGGCAACCCCGCTGGCGCCACGCTGCTGGGGCAACTGCTGGTGATCCGTCTGCTCGATCACGACAACCAACATCTGCAACGCACCCTGCAGCGCCTCTGGCATGTGCTGCGGCCGGCCGTTCTCGGCCTGCCGGCATGTCCGCCGCGCATTTGGGCTACCTGAGAACGCGCCATGGAACTGACCCCGAGAGAGAAAGACAAACTGCTGCTGTTCACCGCCGCGCTATTGGCGGAGCGGCGCCTGGCCCGCGGCTTGAAGCTGAATTACCCGGAAGCGGTGGCATTGATCAGCGCCGCGGTGCTCGAAGGTGCCCGCGATGGCCGGACTGTGGCCGAGCTGATGAGCCTGGGCCGCGAAGTGTTGAGTCGCGAGCAGGTCATGGAAGGCGTCGCCGAGATGCTCCACGACGTGCAGGTCGAAGCCACCTTCCCGGACGGCACCAAGCTGGTGACCGTGCATGACCCCATCGTCTGAGGAGCCACCCATGATTCCCGGAGAAATCCAGGTCGCCGATGGCGACATCGAGCTCAACGTCGGCCGCGCCACTGTCAGCGTCAGCGTGGCCAACCATGGCGACCGGCCGGTGCAAGTCGGCTCGCACTACCACTTCTACGAAGTCAACGACGCGCTGGTGTTCGAACGTGAACCTACACGCGGCTTTCGCCTGGACATCCCCGCCGGCACCGCCGTGCGCTTCGAGCCCGGCCAGTCACGCACCGTGCAACTGGTGGCCTACGCCGGCAAGCGGGAAGTCTACGGCTTCCAGGGCAAGATAATGGGCGCACTGGAGGGCCAGGCATGAGCCGTATTTCCCGTCGAGCCTACGCCGACATGTTCGGCCCCACTGTCGGCGATCGCGTGCGCCTTGCCGACACCGCGCTGTGGGTAGAGGTGGAGAAGGACTTCACCCTCTATGGCGAAGAGGTCAAGTTCGGAGGTGGCAAGGTCATCCGCGACGGCATGGGGCAAGGCCAGATGCTGGCGGCCGAGGCCATGGACCTGGTGCTGACCAACGCGCTGATCATCGACCACTGGGGCATCGTCAAGGCCGACATCGGCGTCAAGCATGGCCGCATCGCCGTCATCGGCAAGGCCGGTAACCCCGATGTGCAGCCTGGCGTGACCGTGCCGGTCGGGCCAGGCACCGAAGTGATCGCCGCCGAA
Organism: Pseudomonas sp. NyZ480; assembly: GCF_029537255.1. Lineage (NCBI taxonomy): Bacteria > Pseudomonadati > Pseudomonadota > Gammaproteobacteria > Pseudomonadales > Pseudomonadaceae > Pseudomonas > Pseudomonas sp. NyZ480. The sequence continues at coordinate 2,495,243 of NZ_CP120626.1, forward strand.
GGCAAGATCGTCACCGCCGGGGGCATCGATTCGCATATCCACTTCATCTGCCCGCAGCAGGTGGAGGAGGCGCTGACCAGCGGCGTCACCACCTTCGTCGGTGGCGGCACCGGGCCGGCTACCGGCACCAACGCCACTACCTGCACCCCAGGTCCGTGGTACCTGGCGCGCATGCTCCAGGCCGCCGATTGCCTGCCGATCAACATCGGCCTGCTGGGCAAGGGCAACGCCTCGCAACCTGAAGCCTTGCGCGAGCAGATCGCCGCGGGAGCGGTGGGCCTGAAGCTGCACGAGGACTGGGGGTCGACACCCGCGGCCATCGACTGCTGCCTGGGCGTGGCGGAAGAAATGGACATCCAGGTGGCCATTCATACCGATACGCTCAACGAATCCGGCTGCATCGAGGACACCCTGGCCGCCATCGGTGACCGCACCATCCACACCTTCCACACCGAAGGTGCCGGGGGCGGTCATGCCCCGGACATCATCCGTGCGGCAGGCCAGGCCAATGTGCTGCCATCCTCGACCAATCCGACGCTGCCTTACACGGTCAACACGGTCGATGAGCACCTGGACATGCTCATGGTCTGCCACCACCTGGACCCTAGCATTGCCGAAGACGTGGCTTTCGCCGAGTCGCGCATCCGCCGTGAAACCATTGCCGCCGAAGACATTCTCCACGACATGGGCGCCTTTGCCATGACCTCGTCCGACTCCCAGGCCATGGGCCGGGTCGGCGAAGTGGTGCTGCGCACCTGGCAGGTCGCGCACCAGATGAAATTGCGCCGTGGACCGCTGGCCCCGGATACCACCTACAGCGACAACTTCCGGGTCAAGCGCTACATCGCCAAGTACACCATCAACCCGGCGCTGACCCATGGTATCGCCCATGAAGTCGGCTCGGTGGAAGTGGGCAAGCTGGCCGACCTGGTGTTGTGGGCACCAGCCTTCTTCGCCGTGAAGCCGGCCCTGGTGATCAAGGGCGGCATGATCGCCACTGCACCGATGGGCGACATCAACGGCTCGATCCCGACGCCGCAGCCAGTGCACTACCGTCCGATGTTCGGCGCCCTGGGCGCTGCCCGGCATGCCACGCGCATGACCTTCCTGCCCCAGGCCGCCATGGACCGCGGTCTGGCCGAGGAGCTGGGCCTGCGCAGCCTGATAGGGGTGGCCCACGGCTGCCGCCGGGTGCGCAAGGCCGACATGGTACACAACACCCTGCAACCGGTGATCGAAGTCGATTCGCAAACCTATCAGGTGCGTGCCGATGGCGAGCTGCTGGTGTGCGAGCCAGCCACCGAATTGCCGCTGGCTCAGCGTTATTTCCTGTTCTGAAGGAGCAAGCATGATTGTCCTGACCCGCCGGATCCCTGCATCCGACACTGTTACCGGCACTGTCACCCTGGATGTGGACAGCCGAATCAAGAGCCGCTTGCGCGTCACGCTCGACGACGGTCGCGAGGCTGGCCTGATGCTCGAACGTGGCCACCTGCTGCGTGGCGGCGAGTTGTTGGCCGATGCCCAAGGCAGTCAGGTGATACGTGTGCTGGCTGCCCCGGAAGCGGTGTCGACGGTGCGTTGCGCTGATCCACACCTGCTGGCCCGTGCCGCGTATCACCTGGGCAACCGTCATGTGCCGCTGCAGATCGAACCGGGCCTGCTGCGCTTTCAGCACGACCATGTGCTGGACGACATGCTGCGCGGCCTGGGCCTGACGGTGGAAGCCGAACAGGCCCCTTTCGAACCCGAGGCCGGCGCCTACCAGAGTGCGCCGCATAGCCACAGCCATGGCCACGATCACCCGTTCGTGCGCATGCCAGCCCATTCTTGAGTACACGGAGTCAACCATGAAAAAAACGATCGCCTTTGCCTTGCTGATGGTGGCCTTGCCAGCCTTCGCCCACCCTGGCCACGATGCCAATCCGTTGCAGGACGGTCTGCTTCACCCGCTGACTGGCCTTGACCACTTGCTGATGCTGCTAGGTACCGGCGTGCTTGCTGCGCTGACCCGCCGCAACCTGACACTGCCGCTGGCCACCTTGGCGGCGATGTTCGGTGGCGCCATCTGCGGTCACGTGTTCGGTGACGTGTTAGGCATGGAAACCCTGATTACCGTCTCGCTGCTGGTTGCCGCTGGCGCGTTGTTGCTGCCCAGCCGCCAGCTGGTGTTGGCTCTGCTCATGCCGGTGTTCGCGCTGTTCCACGGCTGGGCCCACGGTGTGGAAGCTACCCCTAGTGCCTTCTGGCTGTTCAGTGCAGGCTTCGTCACCGTCAGCGGCCTGCTGCTGGTGGTCGGGTTCGCCGTCGGTTGCCTGCTGCGTCGCCATAGCGGCCTGCAGAAGGCCTTCGGCGGTGGCCTGCTGGCCGGCGCCGCCTTGGTGCTGGCCGGTTGATGAACAGCGACCTGGCACTGCTACGCCTGCTGCAGCTGGCCAGCCCCGGCCTGCCAGTAGGCGGGTTCACCTATTCGCAAGGTCTGGAGTGGGCTGTCGAGGCAGGTTGGGTGCGCGACATCGCCAGCTTCAGTGCCTGGCAACGAGAGCAGTTGCACGACACCCTCGGCCACCTCGACTGGCCGCTGCTGGCGCGCTTGTACCGGGCCAGCCAGGCCAATGATGCCGAGGCGTTCGGCCGCTGGAGCCGGTTCCTGCTGGCCAACCGCGAAACCGCCGAGCTGCGCCTGGAAGAACAGCAGCGCGGCTCGGCCCTGGCGCGCATGCTCGACGGCTGGCAATTGGGTCAGGACCCGGCCTGGCGCGCCAGCCTGGAACTCAGCCAGCTCGGCGGCATGGCCTGGCTCGGCGCCCACTGGTCGATCCCGCTACGCCAGTTGGCCCTGGGCCATGGTTTTGCCTGGCTGGAAGGCGCCGTGATGGCAGGCGTGAAGCTGGTGCCCTTCGGCCAACAAGCGGCCCAGACACTGCTGCGCGACCTGGGCCAAGCGCTGCCCGGCGTGCTCGACCATGCCTTGGCGCTGGACGACGATCAGCTCGGTGGCGGCCTGCCGCTGCTGGCTATCGCTTCGTCGCGCCATGAAACCCAATACACCCGTTTGTTCCGTTCTTGAGGACTGCCTGCATGCAAAACTATCAGCAACCCCTGCGCGTCGGTGTCGGCGGCCCGGTCGGCTCGGGCAAGACCGCCTTGCTCGAAGCCCTGTGCAAGGCCATGCGCGATCACTATCAGATCGCCGTGGTCACCAACGACATCTATACCAAGGAAGACCAACGCATCCTTACCGAGGCCGGCGCCTTGGAACCTGAGCGCATCGTCGGCGTGGAAACCGGCGGCTGCCCCCATACCGCCATTCGTGAGGACGCTTCGATGAACCTCGCGGCGGTGGAAGCCCTGGCGCGCAAGTTCGGCAACCTCGAAGTGATCTTCGTGGAAAGCGGCGGCGACAACCTCAGCGCCACCTTCAGCCCTGAATTGGCCGACCTGACCATCTACGTGATCGACGTGGCTGAAGGCGAGAAGATTCCGCGCAAGGGAGGCCCTGGCATCACCAAGTCCGACTTCCTGGTGATCAACAAGACCGACCTTGCGCCCTATGTCGGCGCTTCGCTGGAGGTGATGGAGCGCGATACCCAGCGTATGCGCCCCGAGCGCCCCTGGACCTTCAGCAACCTGAAGAAAGGCGAAGGCCTGCAGGCGGTGATCGACTTCATCGTTGAGCGGGGGATGTTGGGTGTGCGGGGCTGAAGCCCAGCACTTCCACACGGTTGCGGCCATTCTGCTTGGCCTTGTAGAGCTGCTCGTCCGCCTGCTTGAGCAGCGTCTCGGCTTGATCGCTATCGGTCTGCCGGCAGACCACGCCAATGGACAACGTGAGTCGGCCAACATGGGCGGTATCAGCTTGTTCGACCGCCTCACGAATTCGCCCGGCGATGCGCCGTGCATCGGCCTGGCCGGTGTCGGGCAGCAGCAGGGTGAACTCCTCGCCAGCCACCCGGCAAGGCAGGTCTTGCTGGCGTGACTGCTGGCGCAGCAACGCGGCGAGGTGTTTGAGCACTTCGTCGCCTGCGTCATGGCCAAAGGTATCGTTGACCCGTTTGAAATGATCGATATCCAGCGCCAGCACGGCGAACGGGCGTGTGCCTTGCATCAGGGCGTCGAGGGTATGGTGCAGCGCCCGTCGGTTGGCCAGGCCGGTGAGCGCATCGCTCTGCGCTCCCTGGCGCAAACGACCGAATTTATCCCGCAACAGTTGATCGCACGTCAGCAAGGCCTGGCGGATGGATTTCCGGCGAGCGCTGGCGGCGGCTGGCGATCTGGCGGATGTCGGGGTAGGCCATCAGTACCTGGCTATCGGGGTTAACCATGACGATCGAGTTGAAGTCCTTGTCCTGCGCTTGCAGGCGGTGCGCTTCGCTTTGCAGCAGGACTGTCTCGTCCAGGCCTGTGGCCAGTTTTCGAGCGCTGTAGCGCAGGTGGCTGTGGGGCGAGCGCAGAAACTCGGCGATGCTGGACGCTACCTTGCTGGCGTGGGCCTGGTTGGCCCGTAGGGAAAGCTGTATCAGGGTGCCGTGCTGGACCCGATTGGCCACGTAGAGGGTGTTGCCCAAGGTGGCCAGGCAGGCCAGCAGCACCATGCCCAGCACAAGGGTACGCATATCGGTACGCGGACGGATACTGGGCATGGCGGGCCTGTGAGGCGGGGGACGGTCTCAAGTATGGCTGCTTTCCTGGCGAATGCCCGCCATGGGCGTAGTGCTACTGATGGCAGCAATGCGGTGCTGCTGGCGCCTGTTCGTAACGGTCGTGGTGGCGTACCCAGTCCATGGTGCCGCCCTCGTTGCGGCCCAGGGGCGCGATATCGAGGAAATTGTAGGTGTTGACCAGGATGTCGAGGCCGCGGGCATAGGTGGAGTAGGTGTGGAAGACCGTCCCGTCGTGGTCGCGGAAGAACGCGCTCAGGCCGGGCAATTCGCTTTCGTTGCCGGTGTATGGCGCGTAGTTGTACTGGCGTTGGCCCTGGCTGGCGACACTGACGCCAAAGTCTTCGTTGAACGTGCTGCCGTGGGAGGAGTACCACGGGAAGCGCCAGCCCATGCGCTGGCGGAATGCCTGGAACTGGGGGTAAGGCGCCCGCGAGACGGCGACCAGCGAGACATCGTGGTGCGCCAGGTGCAGGTTGGCGCCGTCGAAGTGGTCGGCGAGGAACGAACAGCCTGGGCAACCTTCGCTCCAGCCTTCGGCGAACATGAAGTGATACAGCAGCAACTGGCTGCGGCCAGCGAACAGGTTGGCCAGGCTCAGATCGCCGTCGGGTCCTTGGAAGCGATAGGGCTGCTCGACCTTGACCCAGGGCAGGGCGCGGCGGGCGGCAGCCAGTTCGTCGCGTTGGTGGGTGAGGGCTTTTTCGTGCAGCCACAGTTGCTGGCGGGCGGCCAGCCATTGACTGCGTGAGACCACTTCGTGCTTCGGTTCCGGGGTGCTCATGATACTGACTCCGCGCTTGGGGATTCAGTAATGGTCGTATGGGAGGGGTGAGATTCGACCGGGGAATCGAGAGGGCGACGAATGGTGGTTGGCCGGTGGCGTTTTGGGCGTATGCCGGAAGTGGTGTAGCGCCTGGGCGATCGAGCGCCGCCCGCGCGGTGCACCGCGAGCAAGGCTCGCTCCTACGTCGGTTTCGGGCCAATGAATCCTGTGGGATTTGCGCGCGAACGCTTTAGAGCACGGCGCAATATGGGGTCGTACAAACCAGGCGGTCGCGCGCGCCCGTCACTGACGTTCCTGGTCCGCAACAGACGTAGGAGCGAGCCTTGCTCGCGATGCGCCGCGCGGGCGGCGCTCGATCGTCCAGGCGCTACACCGCTTGCGTCATGCACCAGCAAACCCTCACCCCTGCATCCGCTCGACCACCTCCCACAGCCGCGAATCAGCGAAATCCGCGACCACTAACTGTGCACCTGCCGCCAGCAACCGCTCAGGCGTCTGGGTCGTGGCAATCCCCACGGTGAAGATCCCGGCCCCGCTGGCCGCCTTCACCCCCGGCAACGAGTCCTCGAAGGCAAGTGCCTGTCCGGCCTCTGCCCCAAGGCGTTGCAGGCCGGTGAGGTAAGGCAGGGGGTCTGGCTTGGGTCGGGCCAATTCCTCAGCCACCAGCACATGCTCGAATCGCGCGCCCAGGCCCATGGCCGAGAGCATGTGCTCGGCGTTGAGCCTAGGGGCGTTGGTCACCACGCACATGCCGATGCCTTGCGCCTGGGCATGCTCCAGCAGGCGCAACAGCCCTGGCATGGGCTCAAGCGCCGGGGCCAACTCGCGGAACAGCGCCTCCTTGCGGTCAGCCAGCGCCAGGCGCTGCACCGTACTGGCCTTGGGAAACAGCTCGGCAAACAACTCGCCATTGGCCCGGCCACTGACCTGGGCATCGAACTGCGCCTGGGTCAGCTCGCGGCCATCATGTTCGCGCAGCAGTTGGCGAAAGGCCTGCAAGTGCAGGGTGTCGGTGTCGGTAAGGGTTCCATCGAGGTCGAACAGCAGGGCAGTCAGCATCAGGCATCCAGGCATTGAAAAAACACACGCCTGGGGATGATAACCAAACCTGGCGACGAGGGGGGCTGTTCAGTGCGCTCCGAAAAGAGTACAAATGTGCTCCATGGACAACTTGACCCCCAAACGCCGCGCAATCCTCGACTTCATCCGTGAACGCATCGCCGATCACGGCCAGCCGCCGAGCCTTGCCGATATCGCCACACGCTTCGGCTTCGCCTCGCGCAGCGTGGCGCGCAAGCACATCACCGCCTTGTGCCAGGCTGGCTACATCGACGTCACGCCGAACCAGGCGCGGGGTATTCGCCTGGCCGAGCCGCTGCGGCGCCCGGAAATCCTTGAAGTGCCCGTGCTGGGTCGCGTCGCGGCGGGCGCGCCTATAGGCCCGGACCTGGACATCCACGAGCAACTGTTGCTCGACCCCAGCCTGTTCCGCCGCCCCCCGGACTACCTGCTGAAAGTGCGCGGCGACTCGATGGTCGACGATGGCATCTTCGACGGCGACCTGGTGGGCATCCGTCAGCAGGCCGATGCCCGCGATGGCGAAATCGTGGTGGCGCGCCTGGACGGCGAAGTCACCATCAAGCGCCTGCAACGCCAGCCTGGCGGCTACCGGCTGGTGCCGCGCAACCCGGCCTATGCGCCGATCGAAGTGGGGCCGGAGCATGAGTTCTTCATCGAAGGCGTGTTCTGCGGCCTCTTGAGGCGTGACTGATGGGCGCGGTGGTCGAACTCGACAGGCTGCTCGACCAGCGCCAGGTGTGGCGCGGTCGGCAGGTCCGGGCACGCCCACTCGGGTTGCAGCCTACCGGTCACGACGCCCTCGATCAGCGCCTGCCCGATGGTGGCTGGCCCGCCGCCGCACTGACCGAACTGCTGCTGGCCAGCCCCGGTTGCGGTGAACTGCAACTGTTGTGGCCCTCCCTGGCGCGCCTGAGCGCCGACGGGGGGCGGGTGGTGCTGGTGGCACCGCCTTTCATCCCCTATGCACCGGCCTGGCAGGCGGCCGGCGTCGACCTGCGCTGGCTGGCCCAGGTCGACGCCGAGCCAGCCGACGCGTTGTGGGCCGCCGAGCAATGCCTGCGCTCCGGCAGTTGCGCCGCCGTGCTGTGCTGGCCGCAGCGGGCCGACGACCGCTCCCTGCGGCGCCTGCAGGTGGCCGCCGAGACCGGTCAGGCCCTGGCGTTCGCCTGTCGACCCCAGCAGGCCGCGCACAACCCGTCGCCGGCCGCGTTGCGCATAGCCATCGACACCCGACCGGCGCAATGGCGGGTGCTCAAGTGTCGGGGTGGCCTGCCGCCGGCGGTTCCCATTGCCTGTCCAGGGCGGGGCTGATGCGCCATGCTCTGGGCCTGCATTCTTCTGCCACAGCTGGCGCTGGATTCGGTCCTGCGCGAGCGGGACGATGCCGATACGCCGTTGGTGTTGATCGGTGGCCCGACCCAGCGCCGTGTGTTGCAGGCGGTCAACCCGGCTGCAGCGGCGCTGGGCCTGCGCGCCGGGCAGACCCTGACCGCGGCACGGGCCCTGGCCGATGGCTTTACCTGCGTTGAGGTCGATGCGGCGCACATCGAGCAACTGCAACAGCTGCTGGCCGCCTGGGCCTACCGTTTCAGCGCCCAGGTGAGCCTGCATTATCCCCGCGCCTTGCTGTTGGAGGTGGGCTCCAGCCTGCAGTTGTTCGGCCCCTGGCCTGCGTTCGAGGCCCGCTTGCGTCAGGAACTGGGTGAACTGGGGCTGCGCCAGCGCATCGTGTTGGCCAGCAACCCGGTGGCGGCCCGCATGCTCGCCAACGCCCACGACGGCCTGGCCGTGGCCTGTGCTGAAGATACCCGCGCAGCGCTGGCACGCCTGCCCATCGAGCGGGTCGGCCTGCCCCGTGACGCCGCCGAGGCCTTTGCCCGCATGGGCCTGCGTCAGCTCGGGCAGGTCCTGGCATTGCCCCGTGATGCCCTGGCCAAGCGTTTTGCTGCCCAAGTGCAGTTGCATCTGGATCAACTGCTGGGCCTGCGCAAACTGGCGCTGGACTTCTACCAGCCGCCTGACCGCTTCGAGACGCGGCTGGAACTCAACTTCGACGTCGAATCGCACCAGGCCCTGCTGTTTCCGTTGCGGCGCATGCTCGGCGACCTGGCCGCCTTCCTTGCTGGCCGTGATTGCGGCGTACAGCGCTTCAGTCTGCACCTGGAGCATGCCGAAGGGCCGGACACTGTGCTCAAGGTCGGCCTGCTGGCCGCCGAGCGCGACGCCGGCATGTTGTTCGAGCTGTCTCGCGGACGGCTTGAACCATTGCGCATTCCCGCGCCGGTGCGCAATCTGCGTCTGGTTGCCGATGACCTGCCGCCATTCGTGCCCCAGCACCAGGCCTTGTTCGACTCCCGTGCGCAACAGGCCCAACCCTGGGAGCAGCTGCGCGAACGCCTGCGCGCACGCCTGGGCGACGAGGCCGTGAAGGGACTGCGCGCCGAGGCCGACCATCGTCCCGAATGCGCCTGGCAGCGGGCAGAGCAGGGCGCGCAGGGCAGCCTGCCGGTGGCGCCTGGCAGCCGCCCGGGCTGGCTGCTTCCGACCCCCCAGGCGCTGGACGAGGCAGGCCACCGCCTGCTGGGGCATGCCGAGCGCATCGAATCGGGCTGGTGGGACGGTGGCGACGTACGCCGTGACTACTATCGCATCGAAACCCGTGAAGGCTTGCGCGGCTGGGCCTACCGCGACCTGGCCCAGCCCGGTCCGCTGTGGCTGCAAGGCTGGTTCGCATGAGCACCCCCGGCTATGCCGAGCTGCACTGCCTATCGAACTTCAGCTTCCAGCGCGGCGCCTCGAGCGCCGACGAGCTGTTCCGGCGCGCCCTTGAGCAGGGCTATGAGGCGCTGGCGATTACCGACGAGTGCACCTTGGCGGGCATCGTGCGTGCCTGGCAGGCGGCCAAGGCCCACCCGCTGCGGCTGATCGTCGGCAGCGAGGTGCGTCTGCAGGACGGGCCGAAACTGGTGTTGCTGGTGGAGAACCTCACGGGTTACCAGAACCTCTGTGCGTTGATAACCCGGGCGCGGCGGCGGGCGCGGAAGGGGGCTTACCAACTGTTGGGCGAAGACCTGCAACACCATCATCAGGGGCTGCTGGCGTTGTGGGTGCCCGATGACCTGGGCGACACGGCTTCCGGCCAATGGTTGCAAGCGCTGTTCGGCGAGCGCCTGTGGCTGGCGGTGCACCTGCACCGGGGCAGCGATGACCAGGCTCGTTTGGTCCGCCTGCGGGCCTTGGCGGCAGGCTTGGGTGTTCGCGCCGTGGCTTGTGGCGATGTGCACATGCATAACCGCCGCCGTCGTGCCCTGCAAGATTGCATGGTCGCCATCCGCGAGCATTGCAACGTGGCCGAGGCCGGTCGTCACCTGTTCGCCAATGGCGAGCGGCATCTGCGCAGCTTGGCGCAGTTGAGCGAACTGTACCCCGACGACCTGCTCGCCGAGACCCTTGTCATCGCCGAACGCTGCCGCTTCGAGCTGAGCGAAGTGAAGTATCAATACCCACGGGAATTGGTGCCCGAAGGGCACTCCCCGGCAAGCTGGCTGCGCGAACTGTGCGAGCGCGGCCTGCCCATGCGCTGGCCGCAAGGGCCAAGCGACAAAGTACGCACGGTGCTGGCCCGGGAGTTGGCGCTGATCGCCGAGTTGGGCTATGAAAGCTACTTCCTGACCGTACACGACATCGTCGCCTTCGCCCGTAGCCAGGGCATCCTCTGCCAGGGGCGGGGCTCTGCGGCCAACTCGGTGGTGTGCTTCGTGCTGGGTATCACCGAACTCGACCCCATGGTGCATCGCCTGCTGTTCGAGCGGTTCCTGTCCCGTGAGCGCAACGAGCCGCCGGATATCGACGTGGATTTCGAGCACGACCGCCGGGAGGAGGTGATCCAGTACATTTTCCGCCGTTATGGCCGGCACCGGGCGGCGCTCACCGCGGTAGTCAGCACCTATCATGCCGCGGGTGCGGTACGGGACGTGGCGCGCGTGCTGGGGCTGCCGGCCGACCAGGTGGATGCCCTGGCCAAGTGCTGTGGCCGTTGGAGCGACCGCATCCCCGATGCCCAGCGCCTTGCAGAGGCCGGTTTCGACGCTGCCAGCCCTTCGCTGCGACGCATCCTGGTGCTGGCAGGCGAGCTGATCGGCTTTCCACGGCACCTGTCGCAGCATCCGGGGGGCTTCGTCATCTCCCAGCAGCCGCTCGACCAACTGGTGCCCGTGGAAAACGCCGCGATGCCCGAACGCACGGTCATCCAGTGGGACAAGGACGACCTGGACATGCTCGGCCTGCTCAAGGTGGATGTGCTGGCTCTGGGCATGCTCAGCGCCTTGCGCCGCTGTTTCGACCTGCTGCAGCGCCATCGTGGGCGGCACCTGACTCTGGCGACCATCCCCGCCGAGGATGCCGCCACCTACGAGATGATCGGGCGCGCCGAGACCATGGGGGTGTTCCAGATCGAATCACGGGCACAGATGGCCATGTTGCCCAGGCTCAAACCCTGCAAGTTCTACGACCTGGTGATCGAGGTCGCCATCGTGCGTCCGGGGCCGATTCAGGGCGACATGGTGCACCCCTATCTGCGTCGGCGTCTGAAGCAGGAGCCAGTCACTTATCCATCGCCGGCGCTTGAAGAAGTGTTCGAGCGCACCCTGGGGGTGCCGCTGTTCCAGGAGCAGGTCATGGAGCTGGCCATGGTCGCCGCCGACTACAGCCCCGGCGAGGCCGACCAACTGCGTCGCAGCATGGCCGCCTGGAAGCGTCATGGTGGGCTGGAGCCACACCGCGAACGGCTGGTGCAAGGCATGCTGCGCAACGGCTATGACCTGGCGTTTGCCGAGCGTATCTTCGAGCAGATCAAAGGTTTCGGCAGCTATGGCTTCCCCGAGTCCCACGCCGCCAGTTTCGCCTTGCTGTGCTATGCCAGCAGCTGGCTCAAGTGCCATGAACCGGCGATTTTCACCTGTGCGCTGGTCAACAGCTGGCCCATGGGTTTCTACAGCCCTGACCAACTGTTGCAGGATGCGCGGCGCCAGGGGATCGAGGTCAGACCGGTGGATGTGTACCACAGTGACTGGGATTGCACCCTTGAGCCTATGGCCAATGACGCCTTGGCCATTCGACTCGGGTTGCGGCAGATTCGTGGCTTTGCCGAAAGCGATGCCCGTCGGTTGGTGCAGGCGAGGGCAGGGCGGCCCTGGCGCGATGTCGAGGACCTGTGCCTGCGCGCCGGCCTCAACAGTCAGGCCCGCGCCCGCCTGGCCGATGCCGGTGCGCTACGGGCCTTGGCCCGCAACCGCCATCAGGCGCGCTGGCAGGTGGCGGCGGTGCAGGCGCAGTTGCCGTTGTTCGCGGATGTGCATGCGGCCCCTGAAGCCGAGGTGGTGCTGCCTGCACCCACGGTCGGGGAGGATCTGTTCGCCGATTACCAGAGCTTGGGCACTACCCTCGGCCCCCATCCACTGAGCTTGTTGCGACCCCGCTTGCGGGCGCTGGGCTGCCGCAGCTCAAGCGAACTGCCGGGCGTCGAGCATGGTGACAACATCGCCGTGGCAGGGCTGGTGGTGGGGCGGCAACGGCCGCAGACGGCCAGTGGCGTGACCTTCGTGACCCTTGAGGACGAGGCCGGCATGGTCAATGTGGTGGTCTGGCGCGACCTGGCCGAACGGCAGCGGCGGGCATTGGTAGGGGCGCAGTTGCTCAAGGTGAGTGGGCGGCTTGAGCAGGAGAATGGGGTGCGGCATCTGATCGCCCGGCGCCTGGAAGATATCACCCCGTTGCTGCAAGGGCTGGATATACGGAGCCGGGACTTCCACTGATTGCAGCGACCTTTTCGCGGGTAAGCCTGCGCCTGCAGGTCTCCCTGGATTCTCGAGGGCAATGCAAAAGCCGTAGGAGCGGTTCTACCCGTGAAAAGGGCTGTCAACGGCCGTTCAGACCATCGCCAGGGGCTGCTTGCGTGTCGGCGCCGGAAATGCCCGGTCGATCGCCCGCAGGTCCTCGCTGTTCAAACTCAGCACCCCGGCCGCAGCATTCAAGCGCACATGCTCCGGTGTGACTGCTTTGGGGATGGCAACGACCCCATCGTTGCGCGTCACCCATGCCAGGCTTACCTGGGCCGGGGTTGCGCCGTGCCGCTCGGCGATCTCGCTGAGCACCGAGTGCTGCAACAGCTGTCCCGCCTGGGCCAGTGGGCAGTAGGCCATGGTCGGCAAGCCGCGCTTCTGGCTCCAGGGCAACAAGTCGAACTCGATCCCGCGTTGCGTCGGGTTGTACAGCACCTGGTTGGTCGCGCAGTTGGCATCGTCGAGTTCGCGCAGGTCGTCGACATCGAAGTTGGATACCCCCCAACGACGGATCTTGCCTTGCTCGCGCAGCCGCTCGAACGCCTCGACGGTTTCCTCCAGCGGGTACTGCCCGCGCCAGTGCAGTAGATACAGGTCGATGCAGTCGGTGCCCAGGCGCTTGAGGCTGCGCTCGCACGCGGCCGGCACGCTGCGCTGACTGGCGTTGTGCGGGTAGACCTTGCTCACCAGAAACACTTGGTCACGGCGCCCGGCGATAGCCTGGCCGACCACTTCCTCGGCGCCGCCCTCGGCATACATTTCCGCGGTGTCGATCAGGGTCAATCCCAGTTCGATACCTTGCTGGAGGGCCGCTACCTCCGCGGCCTTGCGATGTGGGTTTTCGCCCATGTACCAGGTGCCCTGGCCAATGGCCGGAACGCTGGAGCCTGCCAGTTTCACGTAACGCATGTCACCTCCGGGGGCTGAGTGTGGGAAAGCAGTACCTCGAGCAGCGCCTGCGCTGCGGTGGACAGTTTGTGGTCACTCAAGGCGATCACGCCGATACGTCGTTCGACGATCGGGTCGACCAGCGCCACGCAACGTGCGCCGAGCTCCTGCATCTGGTTGATGCACAGCGCAGGCACTGCGCTCACGCCCAGCCCGCTGGCCACCATTCGGCCGATGGTCGACAGCTGATGGCTCTCGAACGCCACCGCCAGCTTGCCGTGCTGCGCCGCCACATTGTGTTCGAGCAACAGGCGAACCGCAGAAGGGCGTTGCAAGGCGATGAAGTCCTCGCCCAGCAGTTGGTTCCAGGTGGCCTGTTGCTGCGCTGCCAGTGGCGAATCGGCCGGCACCACGGCGACGAAACGGTCCAGGTAGAGAGGGTGGAAGTCCAGGCCTTCGTTGTTGTCCGGTTCGAAGCCGATGCCCAGTTCTACGCGACGATGACGCACCAGCTCCAGCACTTGCTCGTTGATCACATCATGCACTGTGACGTTGACCTTGGGGTACCGCTGGCGAAAGACCTTGAGCGAGTGTGGTAGCAGATTGCCGGCGAAGGCGGGTATGGCGGCCACCGACACTCGCCCCAGCTGCAGGGTGAAGCGCTGGCGCAGCATCTCCTCGGTGTCGTCCCAGTCGGCCAGCAGGCGTCGGGCCATGGGCAGCAGCACTTCACCTTCGGCCGTCAGGCTGACGCTGCGGGTGGTGCGGGTGAGCAGGGCGCCGCCGAGGTTGTCCTCCAGCGCCTTGATGGTCAGGCTCAGCGCCGGTTGCGACACATGCAGGTGTTCGCCGGCCTGGGCGAAGCTCTGGTATTTGGCCACGGTGACGAAGGCACGCAGTTGCTTGACGTTCATGACAGGGCTTGGCCTTTGTTTTGAATTTATTATCAATTGATGATTAAAACAAAATTAACAAATCAGTCGCCAGCAGTGAAGATGCCTCCACACGCTCACCGACAGCCTCGTCGGTTCAACAACTACAAAAGGCGGATCAGCATGGCCGGACTGGACAAGCGCGTAGCAACCTATGAACAGGCCCTCGAAGGCCTGAACGACAACATGACGGTACTGGCCGGTGGCTTTGGCTTGTGCGGTATCCCCGAAAACCTCATTGCCGAAATCAAGCGCCGTGGTGTCAAAGGCCTGACCGTGGTGTCCAACAACTGCGGCGTCGATGGCTTCGGCCTGGGTGTGCTGCTCGAAGACCGGCAGATCCGCAAGATGATCGCCTCCTACGTCGGTGAGAACGCCGAGTTCGAACGCCAGCTTCTGAGCGGTGAACTGGAGGTCGAACTGACCCCGCAAGGCACCCTGGCGGAAAAAATGCGTGCGGGCGGTGCGGGCATCCCGGCGTTCTATACCGCCACCGGTTATGGCACTCCAGTTGCCGACGGCAAGGAAGTGCGCGAGTTCAACGGCCGCAAGTTCATCCTCGAAGAGTCCATCACTGGTGACTTCGCCATCGTCAAGGGCTGGAAGGCCGACCACTACGGCAACGTGGTGTACCGCAACACCGCACAGAACTTCAACCCGTTGGCCGCCACTGCCGGCAGGATCACCGTGGTGGAAGTCGAAGAGATCGTCGAGCCTGGCGTCTTGCTGCCCAGTGAAATCCACACTCCGGGCATCTATGTCGACCGCGTGATCGTCGGCACTTTCGAGAAACGTATCGAAAAACGCACCGTCAAGGCCTGAGCGCCGTCCTGAAGAACAACAAAGAGATCCTGACCATGGCATTGACCCGCGAACAGATGGCGCAACGCGTCGCCCGTGAACTGAAGGACGGTTACTACGTCAACCTTGGCATCGGCATTCCGACGCTGGTCGCCAACTACGTACCCGCCGATATGGACGTTATGCTGCAGTCGGAAAACGGCCTGCTGGGCATGGGCGAGTTTCCGACCGAAGGCACCATCGACGCCGACATGATCAATGCTGGCAAGCAGACCGTCACCGCCCGTCGTGGTGCCTCGATCTTCGACTCGGCCCAGTCGTTCGCCATGATTCGTGGCGGCCATGTCGACCTCACCGTGCTGGGCGCTTTCGAGGTGGACGTGGAGGGCAACATCGCCTCGTGGATGATTCCCGGCAAGTTGGTCAAAGGCATGGGCGGCGCCATGGACCTAGTGGCCGGAGCCGAGAACATCATCGTCACCATGACCCACGCCTCCAAGGACGGCGAGTCCAAGCTGCTCCCGCGCTGCAGCTTGCCGCTGACCGGTGCGGGCTGTATCCGCAAGGTGCTCACCGACCTGGCCTATCTGGAAATTGAAAACGGTGCGTTCATCCTGCGCGAGACGGCGCCAGGGGTGAGCGTCGAGGAAATCATCGAGAAGACCGCCGGCAAGCTGATCGTGCCCGATGATGTGAAGGAAATGACCTTCTAAGGTCATTCCCCATCCCCTGTGGGAGCGGATCTGCCCGCGAATGCATTGGCCAACTGACTGCTGCATTCGCGAGTGAACCCGCTCTCACAGGGTTTTTGCGTTTCCGGCAGATTTGCCGTTGCAACCAATAAAACCAATAAAAGGAAGTTTACCGTGGCCGCTGAAATTCAAGACAGCCGCTCCGCCCGCTTTGCCTTGCGCTGCTCCAACTGGGCCGAACGCTGGTTCCCCGACTCCTGGGTATTCGCTGCCCTGGCGGTGATGCTGGTGTGCCTGGGCGCCCTGGTCATGGGCGCCAAACCGACCGACACCGCCAAGGCCTTTGGCGATGGCTTCTGGAGCCTGATCCCATTCACCATGCAAATGGCCTTCGTGGTCATCGGCGGCTACGTGGTCGCCAGCTCGCCGCCGGCTGCGCGGTTGATCGACCGCCTGGCACGCCTGCCCAAGAACGGCCGCTCGGCTGTGTGCTGGGTCGCGCTGATTTCGATGTTGGCCTCGCTGCTCAACTGGGGCCTGTCGTTGGTGTTCGGCGGTCTGCTCGTTCGCGCCCTGGCCCGCCGTACCGAGCTGAAGATGGACTACCGCGCCGCTGGCGCAGCCGCCTACCTGGGCCTCGGCGCCGTCTGGGCATTGGGCCTGTCGTCTTCGGCCGCGCAGTTGCAGGCCAACCCTGCCAGCCTGCCGCCGTCGATCCTGTCGATTACCGGTGTGATTCCGTTCACTGAGACCATCTTCCTCTGGCAGTCCGGGGTGATGCTGGCCGCGCTGGTGATCGTTTCGTTGGTGATCGCCTATGCCACTGCACCCGGCCCGAACAGTGCGCGCAGCGCCGAGGATTGTGGCGTCGACCCAAGCTTCACCGCGCCGCCCGCGCCTCAGCGCACCCGCCCCGGTGAGTGGCTGGAATACAGCCCGATCCTGATCCTGCTGCTGGTGGCGCTGGCCGGTGGCTGGCTGTACCAGGAGTTTGCCACCAAGCCGGCGATCACCGCGATTTCCGGGCTGAACACCTACAACCTGTTGTTCATCATGCTCGGCGCCTTGTTGCACTGGCGCCCGCGCAGCTTCCTCGACGCTGTGGCCCGCGCCGTGCCGACCACCACCGGGGTCCTCATCCAATTCCCGCTGTACGGCTCGATCGCCGCGATCCTCACCCAGGTCAAGGGGGTCGATGAGCAGACCTTGGCTCATCATATTTCGCTGTTCTTCACCCAGATCGCTACCCATGACACCTATGCGTTGCTGATGGGCGTGTATTCGGCGGTGCTGGGCTTCTTCATCCCTTCAGGCGGCGGCAAGTGGATCATCGAGGCGCCGTACGTGATGATGGTGGCCAATGACTTGCAGTACCACTTGGGTTGGGCGGTACAGATCTACAACGCCGCCGAAGCGCTGCCGAACCTGATCAACCCGTTCTACATGCTGCCGCTACTGGGCGTGCTGGGGCTCAAGGCACGTGACCTGATCGGCTTCTCGTTCGTGCAGTTGCTGGTGCATGTACCGTTGGTGCTGGTGCTGCTGTGGGCATTGGGGACTACGTTGCAGTACCTGCCGCCGGTGATGCCTTGAAGTGACGGGCTGTTGCTGAAAGCCTCATCGCTGGCAAGCCGGCGATGAGGCCAGTACGGACAGCGCGATCTTTACGTTTCGATGACATATCGATAACGATTCTTATCCGAGATTCGTTTTCATGTGAATGCTGCCAAACGGCAGCCATGGATTTTCATCGGACGTACAAGGAGTAAGGCAGCGATGTTCGCGCCCATCAGCCGTTCCATGACCCTGACCCTGGGTCTTTGCACCACCTTCCTCAGCACTGCGACACTGGCAGAAGACAACGAACCAAGGCCGCAGGAAGGGGTGCTGGAACTCGGCTCCACGCAAATTCTTGCTCAAAGCCTGGGCAGCACCACCGAAAACAGCGGGTCTTACACCACGGGCAGCATGAGCGCAGCCACGCGGCTGAACCTGTCGATCAAGGAAACTCCGCAATCGGTCTCGGTGATCACCCGTCAGCAACTCGATGACTTCCAGCTCGACACACTGTCCGAGGCCATGGCGCACGTCACGGGCGTCACCGTGCAGCGCAACGACTCGGAGCGGCCGACTTACTACTCCCGTGGATATGCCATCAACAACTTCCAGATCGACGGGATGCTCAACACCTTCTCCGGGCTCAAGTCGGATTCGGACACCATCATCTATGACCATATCGAGGTCGTGCGCGGCGCCACTGGCTTGACCACCGGCGCGGGCGACCCGTCTGGCACCATCGCCATGGTGCGCAAGCGTCCGACCCATGAGCTGGCGGTCAACAGCGGTGTCAGTGCAGGCAGCTATGACAACTACTACAGCCACCTGGATGTCGGCGGCCCGCTGGGTTGGGAAGGGCGCCTGCGCGGTCGCACGGTGCTGGCCTACCGGGACAGCCAGTCATTCATGGACAAGTACGCCACCCAGCGCGAGGTGGCCTATGGCATCGTCGAGGCAGACCTGACCGACAGTACCGTGCTGGCGGTAGGCTACGATTACCAGAACAAGCATGTACAAGGCGCGTCCTGGGGCACGGTACCTTACTGGAGCGCCGATGGCGGCAAGGCCGATCTGCCCCGTTCGACCAACCTGGCTGCGCCCTGGTCGTCCTGGCCACTGAAAGACCAGACCTTGTTCGCCACCCTCGACCAACGCCTGGGTAACGATTGGCTGCTCAAGGCGGCCTACACCCATCGCCAGACCGACAGCGACGGCAAGGTGTACTACGGCGGCAATGGCTTCCCCGAGGCCGACCGCAGCGGCATGAAGGCCTGGTCCAGGCACATGTCTGGCCAGGAAAAGATGGACGCGATCGACTTCAACCTGGCCGGCCCGTACCAGCTGTTCGGGCGCAGCCATGACTTCATGGTTGGCTATGGCGAGTCCGAGCGGCGCAACAGCTCGCCCTATCTGATTGCGCTCTCAGTGCCTGATGGCTACACCAGCATTCCCGACTGGAAGTACATGGGGTCGATACCCAAGTTCTACGACATCGACACGGGCCTGGATGCTTCGCGCAGCTACATCCGCCAGAAAGCCGGTTACATTGCCACGCGCCTGAACCCCACCGACCGCCTGCATGTGGTGCTGGGCAGCCGTTACGGCAGCTGGCAGACCAAAAGCCGCGACTGGACCTATGACGATGCGCTCAATGCCGCTGAAACCCAGAGCAAGCAGACCCAGAACGACCAGTGGACACCCTATGCCGGCGTGCTCTACGACCTCACCGAGCAGTACACGGCGTATGTCAGCTACACCGACATTTTCAACCCGCAGACGGTGCGTGACGTCAACAAGCAGTACCTCGAACCTATCGTCGGCAAGGTCTACGAAGTGGGCCTCAAGGGCAGCCTGTACGACGATCGCCTCAACCTGAGCACGGCGGTGTTCCGCAGCAAGCAGGACAACGTCGCCGAACAGGACGACTCGGTGCCGCCGGGGCCGGACGGTGAAATCTATTACAAATCCGGTGGCAAGGGCGTGGTGGTCGAAGGCTTCGAAGCCGAGATTGCCGGTGAGGTGATGCCCGACTGGCAAATGAGCCTGGGCTACAGCTACACCCATGCCGCAACGGGCGACAAGCAGCGCAAGAATACCGAGCAGCCGCTGAACCTAGTGCGTTTCTCCACCACCTACAAGCTAACCCCGGTCTTGACCGTGGGCGGCAACCTGGACTGGCAGAGTGACAACTTCAAGGCGGCCAATCGTCCGGTGGGGCGAGAGGCGGACGGCACGATCATCACGGTCAAGGACACCATTAGCCAGAAGGCCTTCTCGGTGGTGGGGCTGATGGCGCGCTATCAGTTCGATGAGCATGTGTCAGCGTCATTGAACGTGAAAAACCTGTTCGATGAGCACTACTACAACAACCTTGGGTTCTATAACGGGGTTTATCATGGCGAACCGAGGACGATGATGGTTAGTCTTGACTGGAAACTGTAACGCGTGAGGAGTGCTCGATGATCGAGGTGTCGCGGTTTTGGCGGGATCCAACCTTGCCTTTCGTCGAAGCCCGGCGGGTAGGGGATGGGCGCAAGGTGTGTTACGCCGCCCATTCCCATGAGAGCTTTTCCATCGGTGTGATCACTGGCGGGCGTAGCCGTTACCTGACCGGTGACACTCAGGTCGAAGTCAGCGCCGGTACCACGGTGCTGATGAACCCTGGCGTGGTGCACACCTGCAACCCGATCGAAGGGGAGGCATGGTCTTACCTGATGCTGTTCGTCGACCTGCCGTGGTTGCAGACGCTGGGGTTCGAACTGCCTGGGCACACCTGTAGCACGTCGCCGAGGCTGTACGGCCGGCTGTTGCAGGTGTTTGCCAGCTTGTTCGACGACGCTGAGCCCCAGCGTGAGGCGCTGCTGGCGACGTTTTTTACAGACCTGCCAGGTTATCTTGGGGCACCTACGCGCGTCAGCGCGTCAGGCCATCCGCGTCTAGAGACGGCCGCTGCCTTCATTCGTGCGCACCGCACCGACCCACTGAGCCTTGAAGATATCTGTGCCGCTGCCGGGCTGTCGCGGGCCTATCTGATCCGCGCATTCCGACAACGCTTCGGCCTTACGCCCCATGGATACCTGGTTGATCAGCGGGTTCAGCATGCCCGGGCGCAATTACGCCAGGGCAGGGCGATCGCCGAGGTGGCAGTGGAGGCTGGGTTTGCGGACCAGGCGCATCTGCAACGGGTGTTCAAGCAACATCTGGCGGCGACGCCTGGGCATTATCGTGATGCTTGAAGTGGGTTGTGAGCAGGCTGATAGGGTCTTGACTGGTTAAACGACACGTTGTCGGATCATGGTGTCGGTACCGATTTTAATGCAGCCGGCCTGCCGAGGTGATGACAGTGGTACCAGGCAATCGCATCGAAATCTTGCGCCCTATTTGCGCGATAGTCCGGTGTCCCCCTTTGTCGTCCCAGCAGGATTTTCTGCCCTGATGGCTGACAGCTGGTGCATCGTTGTAGCCATATACCGCGGCGCTCCAGATGAAGCACGGGTTGCTCGAACAGCGGTCGAATCGATCATCCAGGTGTGGGGATCGATCAAGCCTTTGTCATTGAGTCTGAGGTGCAATCGTCTGAGCATCTGATCGAATGTTCCGCGGTTTCGCCAGACCCGGAAGCGGTGATAGACCGTCGCCCAAGACCCGAAGCGCTCGGGCATATCTCGCCAGGCTGCTCCCGAGCACAGCACCCAGAGCACACCATCGAGCATCAAGCGATCACTGCTGCGGGGCCTGCCCCTGACGTGGGCTGCCGTAAAGAGATCGGCGACCACTGCCCACGCCTCATCCGAGAGTTCATAACGCTTTGCCATCACAGAATTCCTTTCCGCAGATGGCCGGCGACTGTACAGAACCCCGGCTGTTCCGGGGGCCACATTTCAGTTTCTTGGGATTTCAGACAGAGCCTAGGTGCGCTGCCCATCTTTGGTTGGGTGGGGTTTATGGAGCGCTTACAACACTACACTGGAAATAGTATGGTTGTTCAATACTTCAACCTCTAGGCTCTGTACGAAAAGCCTTGAAACTCGGTGATGCTGTGTTGAAAACAGCCTCGGAGTGCTCATTTACAACCCGTAAACTCCGCTTCCTCGGCTGTTTTCGCCTTGGCTGACCTTCGTCTCAAGACTTTTCATACAGACCCTAGATCTGGATATTTCTCTACCACCTCTAGCCAAACATCATCGTCTGCCTCCTCTTTTACACGTTCGCGCTCTTCGCCTTGGGCGGAATCGAATATGCATTTAAACTCGTCCGCGGCCCTAATCAATGGATTACCCCTTACATTTCATGTTCTTCATGAGCATCACGCTTCCAGTTTTCCCCTTATGCTTGTCCATGAAATCACCGGACTGTTTATTTGCAAACATGGATTCGTGCCAGTAATAATCACTATCTTTTATCCAGGCATGGCGATTCCCATTGGCGATCGCCGCAAGCGGTGTCAAGTTAACGCCGTACCTGAAAAGTATTGAAATAAGTTCTCGCGCATTCTCTTTTGAGAGTTTTCGCCTGTCTATTTTTATACTCAGCCCTTTCCCGGTTCCGCGGATATCGACTATGGCGGGATTAGAGGTGATACCTTCAAAAAAGCGAACTTCATCCAAGTTGGAGAAAAAACTTGGGAGCTTTATTAATATGTTCATTTATCTTCGTCTCCCACCTGGATAGACATTCTCGTATTCGCCTTTAGGTTTTTGTACATCCCAGTGTGGCCCACCATGAGCCTTTGATCCAGGACCCTCAGGACCTGTAGGAACCCAAACGTTATCATATTTGTCGAGCCATCCTTATCCACGCCCATCATCAAGTTTTGCCCAAGTCTCTCCAAACTTGCATTCACAAAAGCCTTCTGCCTTTCCAGGCTTTCCCGGGGATTTAGAACCATGGGGATCATGGGCATCCTCAGGCGGGCGGCGAACTTTATACTTATTTTTTGCTAACCCTAATGGGTCAACCCAGAGGACCGGATTGGCCGTATACGCAAATAAGTTAATTCCGCCTCTGTAGCTTATTGGGTCTTTGCTAATAAATCGCCCTGCTTTAGGGAGGCGCTGAACAATTAGCCAATTCTCACCGTCCCCATTTTCAAGCCGGTTTTTCAACCTACCGGCCTTATTCTGCGTTTCTTGGGCCGATTTCTACCCTGATTTTGCTGATTAGCGGGCCAGCCCCGCGTTTCGGACGGACTTATCCCGCCGTCCGTTGCAAATACCGCTTGGCCAGTACCAGATTGGCCAACCCCAACAGACTGAACAACTGCGCCGTATTCTTTTCCAGTCCACGGTAGCGAACCTTGCGATGATTGAAGCGCACCTTGATCACCTGGAAGGGATGCTCGATCTTGGCACGCAGCTGCGCCTTGGCGTATTCGATTTTGCGCTTGACTCGGTACAGCACGCTGTCTTTGCCGTGATGTTTGTAACTGCTTGGCCGTGCTGCAATCGACCAGATAACGTCCCGTTCAGCATGCTCCGGTCGCTTGGCCGCACCAGTGTATCCAGCGTCACCCGAAACATAGGTTTCGGCGCCGTGCAGCAACTGATCGACCTGGGTGACATCCGCCACGTTGGCGGCAGTCCCTACCACGCTGTGCACGAGTCCCGATGTGGCGTCGACACCAACGTGGGCCTTCATCCCGAAGTGCCATTGATTGCCTTTCTTGGCCTGACGCATCTCAGGATCACGCTTGCCTTCTCGGTTCTTGACCGAGGGCGGCGCGGCGATCAGGGTCGCGTCGACGATAGTGCCTTCCTTGAGCAGCAGACCCCGGCTGGCCAGATGCTGGTTAATCGTTTCAAACAGCACCCGCGTTAGCTGATGGGTTTCCAGCAAGCGGCGAAACCGCAACAAGGTGGTGGCATCCGGTGCCGACTCACGGCCCAGGTCGATGCCGATGAAACCACGAATGGCCTGGCTGTCGTAGACGGCATCTTCGGTACCTTCATCGGAGAAACCGAAACACTGCTGCACGACATACATGCGCAGCATGCGCGACAACCCAATCGCAGGGCGTCCACGCTTGCCTGTGGTGTCGCTATAGAACGGCGCCACTTGCGCCTCCATTTGTGCCCAGGGCACCAGCTGTTCAAGGTCCGCCAGGAAGCGATCTCGGCGAGTCTGCTTTTTCTTGCCGGTGTATTCGAGTTCGGAGAAGGTCTTTTGCATGCGCGTAACAAAGCTCACGGAGGAGGCTGGTTGAGGGGGCTCAGTGTGCCAAGGGTAGGGGCGGCTGGCTATTTATGCAGTGTCTCCCTAAGGGATATCTTCAGTTTTTATGCTATTTAACCAGTGATTTAAATCTTCTTCGGTGTATAGATACTCCCTGTCTACACCATGAAGATCTAAAGCGCCCAGCAATTCTAAATACTTAAGTACAACCTTGTCCGCTATCCTTAAATCGTCATCCTCGTAGATGGCGAAAGCCCATCTCGCCACTTCGCTGCGTGATTCGACCCCATCAATCACAAGTTTTATTTTATTTATCATGTCGCTGCGAGTTGGTTCAATATTCAAGTCTACCTCCTGCCGATATACTTACCGCTTGCTTCCAATATGTGGTGATTTTTTTTCGTGCGTTATCGGTTTCGGCGCAACGCTTCGTATATTGTTGTAGTGATCTACCGTTTCATACCAGGTTATTCGTTCATCGGTGTTAGGATCCCATTCTCGTACCAATCTAGCACCTTTCATTTCGCCTGGAGTCCTAAGCGACTTCAACTCTCCATAAAAACGATAACGCCCATTCTCTAACTCTTTTGCTCCAGCACTGCCGTACTTCTCATGCTGAGTGTAGTATCGATTCAGTCTTTGTTGATTGATCACGCTAGTGGAAGTTTCAGTCAGTTTGCAAACGCATCCAGACAAACCCAGCGGATCAATCCATTGTGTAGAGCTTGGAACATAAACATATAAATTCAGTCCACCGCTCAACCCTATTGGATCTTGGCTTGTAAAGCGAGAGCCCTTTGAGTCATAGTACCGATAACGGTTGTAATGCAGCCCAGTCTCATGATCGTGGTACTGCCCCTGGAAGCGAATCGGGTTACTCAGGCCATGCTGCTTGGCCCGACAGGCTGGGAGTGCTTTCGTCATGGAACACGCAGTGCACCCAATCCTTGCCACGCTTTTTCAGCTCATGGCCCTGCGACTGGATCAGCCGAACCAGCGACACCTCACGCTTAAGGCGTTCCAGTTCGGCTTCGGGGATGCGGGCCATCGGGGTTTCTCCAAAATACGTCAGCGCTTGTTTGAGGTTTTATTTTGATACCTTACACTGTGTCAAAGTCAAACCTTATCAGAGACAGGGCACACAGTTATGGAGTCCGAAACGATCTGGTTCCTACCCATGCATTTCCCCACACGCCTGATTCAGTTGCGCAAAGCCGCCGATCTCACCCAGCAAACTCTGGCTGACACCGCGTCAGTGCACGTTAATCAGATTCGGCGTTATGAGACAGGGACGGCTCAACCAACCTTAGAAGCCCTGATCCGGCTTGCTCAGGCTCTGCACGTCAGTCTGGATGATTTGGTGTTTGCAGAAGGGGAACGCGGGCCATCCGACGACTTGCGCCTGCGTTTCGAGGCCATTAGTCATATGCCCGAAGCCGAGAAGTCAGTTATCAAGGCACTACTTGATGGGATGATTCTCAAATACCAGGCGTCGCGAATTATGGGGACAAGCAGCAACAACCAAGCGGGTAGCTAAGAAGAAAAACTAACGCAGATAAAACAACACCGGCGCAAGGCCGGTGCTGGGAGAGTGCTACCACTGTACAGTCAACTGAACTCAATTGATTTCAGCTGCCCCTTGCCATCGCACAAAATAATGACCGTACCGTACGGACAATCTAGGGTTATTACCCTGTCCTTGAACTCATTATCAACCATTCCGGATGCCTTACGAGTAGGGCTGTCAAATCTAATCTCTAGAAAATAGCCCTCCCCATTTGCTTGATTTGGCAAGGCATCTTTATTGCCTTGCTCAGACAAGATTTTTTGAATTTCCTCAATATGAATTGACGCCATAAGCCCTCCGCGAACTCAAGGTAACGGTATAAAATCGCCTTTGCCTAATAAGTTTTTAACTTGATTATGTCTAATTGGTCCAGCGGAAATAATTTTCATCTCGTCTCTTGGCGCAGTAATTCGAATCACCTTCCCTTCAATTTCTTTAATTACATTGATATGCCCTGTCCTTGCGTCCATAAACCGAGTAGCGCTGGGGTTATTGGCAAGTTTCCGCAAAGCATCGGCATCAAGCTTTCCTGCAAGCTGACCCATTCGAGGATCGTTGAGCTGGCCAAATACGCGATCAGCAATTGAGAAGTTTTTTGCGGAACCAGCAATTTCACCTGCGTCTTTTGCACCATTAAATCACTTCGATTTCAAGGACTTCTCTTTTATATAGTCATTCAAATAGCTATCTATGGGCTTTGCTGTTCCAAGAACATGAAGCTCACCAGACTGCCTATCAATTAAAAACGGGGCATTCCCTGCGAGCTGAGTTGACAGCTCACCTGTTTCCAAAAATTCTTTTGATTGGTAGCAGAAATACCATCCCTCGGAAAATTCTCCCTCATATGTAATTTGCAAAGGAACTTCGGAGTCCTTTAGATATTTCTTCGCCAACTCCAAGGCATACGCATAAGTGACCATCAATTTGTCCTCAATAGCTGCAGTGTTTTGAAATTACTAAGGTTTGCTGGCTTCCCGGTCTGCCCATCAAGGAATCTAACAACACCGTTCTGATTAATCACATTGAACACATGCCCTGGCTGACCCGGCCCATAAGAACCAAACACGATACCCCGAGCACCATTGCCGGAGCTTGCCATTTGTTGCGCAATATTCTCAGGCGCTATTACAGGGCCAAATTTAGAGCTGAATTGCTTTTCCAGTATACTCAATGGAACACCTTTCGTATGGTTGATTGGCAATGCAGATGCAGGATTTCCCGCCAGTGTCGCATCAGTAGTAATAGAGCAATTGACACAGTTATGAGTTCGACCTGCCTCTGGATAACCCGGATTAACATTCTTTATTGAACCGGCAGTTTGATCGACCACATCTGTCGCTTTTGGGCCGCAGCAACTTTCTTTTGCTAATCCTAGTTGATCAATCCAACTTGTAGGGTTTGGAGCATATACATATTGATTTAGCCCCCCGGCATAGCTAATGGGGTCTTTACAAATGAATCGAGCACCCCGAGTATCATAATACCGATGTCGATTGTAATGCAGCCCCGTCTCGTGATCGTGATACTGCCCTTGGAAGCGAATCGGGTTACCCAACCCATGCTGCTTGGCCCACTCCGAACGCTCCTCCCGCACCTCTCCCCACGCCTTGTACTGCCCCGCCCAGGCAACGTTGCCGTGCGGATCGGTCAGCTCCATCGGCGTGCCGAGGTGGTCACAGTGGTACCAGGCAATCGCATCGAACGCCTGCGGCGGCATCGTCGTCTGCCACAACGGATCCTGATCGAAGTCGTACTCCCGTTGACGCCAATCCGGCTGCCTGTGCAGCACGATCGGGCGCTTGCGCAGGGCCTGGGCCACCGGCACGAAACTGCCCGGTTCATACAGATAATGCACGGTACGCCCGGTATCGCCATCGTCCCTTGGCGGTGAGCTTTCCCAGGCCAGGGTGTCGCCGTCCCAGCCGAACAGGGTGAAGCCACAGCCGAGATCACGTTGGCGCTTGGCCCGCTGCATCTGGTTCCAGCCGGTACCCGCTTCCGGCCTATCCCAGTAATGTGCGACCGCGTTCTTGTACAGACGTCGACCCAGGGCGTCGTAGGCGAAGTCGACCTTGAGCTTGTCGTCGCTGTAGCTGGCCAACCGGTCGAACAGGTCCCAGGTGAAGTGGGCGTGCGCGCCGTTTTGTAAGCGGTGCACCAAGTTGCCGCGTTCGTCGTACTTGTAGTGGGTGCCGGCGTACTCGCGCAGCAGGTTGTCCATCAGCTTGTTGCGACGTGGGTCGGCTTCCAGTGGGCGGTTCAGCTCTTGGGTCTTCTGGTCCAACAGGTTGCCGGCGGGGTCGAAGGCGAAGGTTTCGATGCCCAGGCGGCTGGTGGCTTTGAGCAGGCGCCCGACGGGGTCGTACTGGTACTCCAGCGGCCCACGACGGGTGTCGTGGATGTTGGTGAGCTGGCCGGCGGCGTCGTAGCGGTACTGACGCTTGAGCAGCGTGGATTGGCTGTCGTGGCTGCCGAGCCACTGCTCCTGCAAACGCCCGACCGGGTCCCAGGCCTGAGTCTGCATCAGCTGGTTGCCCTGATGCCGAACCACTTCGCGGTGCAGGTCGTCGCGCTCGTAGGCGAGCATTTCGTGGTGGTCGAGGGTCATGCCCAGCAGGTGGCCGCTGCCGTAGGTGAGCCAGCTGACTTTGTGGCCGTCCGGGCGGAGGGTCGAGATGCGCTGGTTGAGGGCGTCGTAGGTGTGCTGCCAGACCGCAACCATCGGCGCACCCGTCATCAGGTAGTGCTGGTGCTCGCGGGTCAGGTTGCCGGCTGCGTCGTGGAACCACTGCAGCTTGCTGGCCGCGTTGATCGCCTGGATCAGCTTGCCGTTGCCGTCGTAGGCGAAGGTCTCGGTCTGGCTCTTATCGCCCAGGCGTGCGGTGCGTTCGACCAGCCGGTTCATGCGGTCGAAGCGCAGGTCGAGGCGGCGTTGGCCGACCTGGGTGGAGGCCAGGCGACCGGAATACGGGTCGTATTGGTAGCGGGTCACCAGACCATCGAATCCAGTTTCCTGGAGCAAACGACCTACTGGATCGTAGAAGAACGTCGCCTTGCTTTCGTTTTCGTTCTCCAGGCCGATCAGGCGTCCGAGCTTGTCCCAGCGGTAGCGCAGGGTGTGCTCGTTGGCGTCGACACGTTCGGCCAGCAGGCCGGCCGCGGTGTAGGACCAGGTGGTGCAACGATCAAGGCCATCGGAGTGAGCCAGCAAGCGACCTTCGGCGTCGTAGTCGAAACGCTCTTCGGTCTTGTCAGGGTGGGAGACCTTGGACAACTGACCGGTCTTGTACTCATAGGCGGTTTTGTTGCCTAGTGCATCGGCGAACTCGATCAACTGGCCGAAGGCGTTGTAGGCCCAAACACTGGTCTTGCCTGAGCAGTCGGTGTACGCCAGCAATTGCCCGGCGTCGTTGTAGGCGAGTGTCTTTTCGTTGCCGTTGGCGTCCTTGATCGCCTTGACCAAGCCCGCCGGGGTATAGGCAAACTCGGTCTTGTTGCCCAGCGGATCGGTGGTCTCGACCAGGTTGCCGCGCGCGTCGTAATCGCGCAGCCACAGCCCGCCTTCGGCATCGCGAATCTTGATCAGTTGGTCGTGGTCGTCGTAGGCATAGTGCTCGACGCTGTGATCGGGGCGGATGTGCTGCAGCAGATTGCTGCGCTCATCGTAGGCGTAACGGTCCTGGCTGCCGTCGGCATGGACGTGGCGGATGACGTTCTTGCGTGCGTCGCGGAACAGCCATTCGGAGTTGCCGTCCGGGTGCTTGATCCGGTAGGTGTAGCCTTGGGCATCGTAGTAATGCCAGGTTTCCTGACCCTGGGCGTCGGTGACGTAGGTCAGGCGGATGCGCGTGTCCCATGCCAGGCGGGTTTCGAAGCTGCCATCGTCGGCCCACTCGCGAATGGCCTTGGCATGGGGGCCGCTGCCGTCCCACTCCAGGTTGAAGCCGCGCGCGGTGCGATCGGTGTAACGGGTGATCAGGTGATGGCGGTAGCGGTAGTGCCAGGCGGCGCCGTTTTCATCCTGGGCGCCGATCAGGTCGCCCTGGCCATCGTAGTGATACCCGCACAGCTGACGCAGCGGCTTGCCGTCGACCACCTGCCACAAGCCTTGAATGTGGCCGTGATCGTCGAGCAGGGTGCCCAGTTGCAGGTGGACCTTGTTTGGGTCGTTGTCGAAGTAGGTGTTGATGTCCGACAGCACCGGCTGGTCGTGGTGACGATGCTCGTAATGCAGCATCGCCCCCGCGCCACTGCGCAGCTGGATATGGGTCAGGTAGAAGCGGTCACCGTGACGGGCATAGGTTTCCCGGCGGCCCAGGCCGCGCAGCAGCACCAGTTGCTGCTCACCGGTGCGCACCCAGGTGAAGTACTCGACTGCGTCATACTGCGGCTTGCCCTTTTTCGGCAGCGCGAAGGCATGGCTGCGTCCGTCCATGTCGTGGAACAGCAGGCCTTTGTCGACCACGTCGATGCAGGTGGTGAACTCGGTGATCCAGCGGGCGCCGAGGATGCCGTTGTCCAGCTTGTCGAGGCGCGAGTTGTAGGTGCGAGTCCACGTGACCGGGAACGGGCCGGACAGGCTGAAGTCGGTGTGCGACAGCAGCTCGTTACCCAGTGCATAGCCAATGCTGTGCGCCGTGCACGGGCATGGGCCGTTCTTGCGGGGATTGGGCGCCTGGCGCACCGGGGCCTGCCGGGACAGCGACTCGTTGTGCCCCTCGCTGAGCACGTGACGGGCCTGCCGGGTGGTGTCGGCCTTGACCGCCGCCGCCATCCCTCGCTGGGGCGGGTGGGCGCGCACGGTCTGCAGCAGGCGTTGCAGCAACCAGGCGATGCTCTGTTCGCGCTCGGCCTGGCCCAGCGTGTCGAGGAAGCGCGGAACACGGGCGGCCAGGCGCTCAAGGGTATCGATCAGGGGCTGCAGCAGTTTCGGCAAGGCTTCGTCGAACTGTCGCGCAACGCCGTTGTAGGCGCTCTTGAGCAGGCCTTCTCCAGCATTGGCGAGGGCCGCGGCGGCCAGGGTCCAGGCGTCGACTTCAAACATGGAGTCGTACAGCGCCACCTGGGCCAGTTGCTGGCGGGCCCGGGCATGATTGACCTCGGCGTCGAGGTTGCCGCTAGCGGCGTCCTTGAGCAGCCCGGCCAGCCCACCGAACAGTTGGCTGGCGGTCTGGCCGGCGGCTTCGAGCATGGCAGGCAATTGCTCCAGGGCGCCGTCGACGTAGTGCTCCAGCTCACCGCGAAGGTTGGCGTGCAGGTGGCCTTCGAGGATTTCCAGGAACACCGCGCCCAAGTTGGCCCGGGGGTTGCGCCGCAGCTTCTGCCGGGTCAGGTGCAGCACCGGCCGCAGCACCATGCGCGCCCGTGCCAGGCCGAGCGGAACCGGCACCACGCCAATCAGGTTGATGCCCAGGCTGACCCATTGCAGCGGATCGTTGCTGGGATTTCGTACCAGCTCGGCGATATCGAGCAGCGCATCCACCAGGGCGAAGGCGTTGGCCACAACCGGCACCGAGGCTTCGAGGTGATAACGCACCGATTGCAGGTCGAGCAGACCGCAGCTGATGTCCTGCAGCCACTGGTCGACGGCGGCGGCAGCGGCACCGAGGTCTTCGCGCAGCAGGGTTTCCAGCGGGGCGATGGCGATCTGGACCTCGCGCTCGGACAGCGCGGATCCGGGGGAACCTTGGGGCATTTGGCAGGCCTTCCTAGCCGGGGGATTACCCCGGGAAATCCGAGAAGGCCAAAGGGTATGAGTGGGGTTACCTGACTAGATGCCAGGCAAATTCGATCCGCACTGTAGGAAAAGTCGACGCGTGCAGATCGGATCTTGTGCGCCGATCTTCCATTAAATGACCAGATACCCCGCACTGGCCACCAGCAACGCCGCCAACCCTCGATTGAACACCCGCACTCGCCGTGGGTTACCCAGATACCGTCGAATCACACTGCCGGCCCAGGCCCAGCCGGCCACCGACACGAAACAGATCGGCCCGTAGATCCAAGTGAACAACCACAGCAAGTGCTGCTCGCCACCGGTGTAGGCACCGACCCCGGCCACCGCCGCCAGCCAGGCCTTCGGGTTGAGCCATTGCATGACTGCGCCATGCCAGGCAGTGGGGGCACTGTGGTGCAGTGCACTGTTCAGCTGACCGTCATCCAGGGCCAGCTTCCATGCCATGTACAGCAAGAATGCTACGCCCCCCCAATGCAACAGCACACCAACCATGGGCCAGCGCGCAAGGAGTTCGTGCACCCCGAGCCCGACCAGCAGCAACAGTGCACAGAACCCGAGCGTGGCGCCTGCCACGTGGCCCAGACTGGCCCGCAGACCATGGCGGGCACCGCTGCCCAGGGCAACGATGTTTACCGGGCCCGGTGAAATGGAAGCTGCCAGCGCAAAGGCGGCCATGGAAAGCGCGAGAGTCATGGGTGCATTTCCTCGTGTGGAAGATGCCACGATCCTGGCCTGGTAGGTGGGCGATGTATTGAAGAAAAGTCCCTCACAGCGGCGGTTACAGCTTTTGTAATATTTTTGCGCTGTCGAAAGAACCCACGGTGATTGTAGGATCACCTTCCTATTTCTTGATCAAGGTACGTATGAGCACCTTCGCGGAGCCCCCCAGTCTCCGGCCTTCCTGGCCATCCTTCCCCCGTCCTTGTGACGCTTTCCCCGTGAGTACCCGCTAATGGAATGGCTAGCCGACCCCACGGCCTGGCTGGGCCTGCTGACGCTTATCGTCCTCGAGCTGGTGCTGGGTATCGACAACCTGGTGTTCATCGCCATTCTGGCCGACAAGCTGCCACCCCATCAGCGCGATCGCGCGCGGGTGATTGGCCTGAGCCTGGCCTTGATCATGCGCCTGGGCCTGTTGGCCAGTATCTCGTGGATGGTCACTCTCACCGCGCCGCTGTTCGAGGTATTCGGCAAGAGCTTCTCCGGCCGTGACCTGATCATGCTGTTCGGTGGTGTGTTCCTGCTGTTCAAGGCCACCATGGAGCTGCACGAACGGCTGGAAGGGCACGTGGCCCAGAGCAGCGGGGTGGCACGCCATGCCGCGTTCTGGCCTATCGTGGCGCAGATCGTGGTGCTTGATGCGGTGTTCTCGCTGGACGCCGTGATCACCGCCGTGGGTATGGTCGAACACCTGTCGGTGATGATGATCGCGGTGATCTTCTCGATCGGCATCATGATCGTGGCCAGCAAGCCGTTGACCCGCTTCGTCAACGCCCACCCCACGGTGATCATGCTGTGCCTGGGCTTTTTGATGATGATCGGCTTCAGCCTGACCGCCGAAGGCCTGGGCTTCCATATCCCCAAAGGCTACCTGTACGCGGCCATTGGCTTCTCGCTGCTGATCGAGCTGTTCAACCAGTTGGCCCGGGCCCGTCGCAAGCGCAGCCTGCAACAGCACCGACCGCTGCGTGACCGCACCGCCCATGCCGTGCTGCGCCTGTTGGGCGGGCGACGGGTGGAAGCTGACGAGGTGGGCGAAGAAATTGCCGACCTGGTCGAAGGTGGCGAGGAGCAAGTGCTGTTCGACCGTCGCGAGCGGGTCATGATCAGTGGTGTGCTGAACCTGGCCGAACGGCCGATTCGCACAGTGATGACGGTGCGTACCCAAGTTGATGCCATCGACCTGGCGCAACCGGCCCAAGCCATTACCCAGGCGCTGGCCCATTCTCCGTATTCGCGTCTGCCGTTGATTCGCGATGGCCGGATCGACGAGCCGCTGGGCTTCGTGCACAAGAAGGAACTGCTCAAGGAGCTGTTGTCAGGCAGCCAGTTCGACCTCGAACGCATGGCACGGGCGCCGCTGAACCTGCTGGAGAGTTTCAGCATCCTTAACGCGTTGGAGCAGATGCGCAGCCAGTCGACCCACATCGCGTTCGTGGTCAACGAGTTCGGTGATTTCACCGGTCTGCTGACTATGACCGACATCCTCGAGTCGATTGCAGGCGAGCTGCCCGATGCCAGCGAAGTCGAGGGCCCAGGCGTAGTCGAAGACAGCGATGGTTTCGTGGTCAACGGCGCCCTGAACCTGAGCCAGGTGCAGGCGCGAACCGGCTTCAGCGCCCGTGCCACCGAGGACTACCAGACCCTCGCGGGCCTGGTCATGAGCTTGCTGGACCGCTTGCCGGTGGTCGGTGACCGTCTGGCCTGGAATGGCTGGGTCATGACGGTGGTGGCGGTGGAGGAGCGCCGGGTGCGCCAGGTGCGCCTTAAACCGGACGACGACGTTGGCGTAGCAGGTGCTTGATTCCTTCGAGCACCAGCACCAACACCGCGGCCCAGATCGGCAGGTAGGTCAGCCACTGGTCTGGGCCGATGGTCTCGCCCAGCAGCAACGCTACACCTACCAGCAAAACGGGTTCCACATAGCTGAGCAGGCCAAACAGGCTGAACGGAAGCAGCCGGCTGGCAAGCACGTAGGCGATCAGGGCGCAGGCACTGATCGCTCCCAATAACGGAATCAGACCGTATAGGGCAGGGTGCTGCAGCAGGTCGTTGGCGCTCAGGGGGCCTTGGGTCACAAAATACACGGCCCACGGCAGCAGCAGGCACATGTCGCACCAAAGCCCGCCCAGGTGGTCGGTGCGACAGCGGCGACGCAGCACGAAGTAGATCGGGTAACCGAGGGTCACCAGCAAGGTTTCCCAGGCGAAGCTGCCATTCTGGTACAACTCGTGCCCCACGCCCAGCGCGGCGCAGGCCACTGCCACTTTCTGCAGGCGGGACAGCCGTTCGCCGTACACCATGCGCCCGGTCACCACCATCGCCAGGGGCAGCAGGAAGTACCCCATCGACACTTCCAGGCTACGCCCGTGCAGAGGAGCCCAGAGAAACAGCCACAACTGCACGCCCATCAACCAGGACGTGCCAACCATGCCCAGCAACAGCAGCGGATTCTGCCGCACTCGGCCAAGCAGCCCGCCGACCAGCTTGATGTCCTTGGTCAGCAGTATGAACAGGGTAAGGCAGGGAAGGGTCAACAGCGTGCGCCAGCCGAAGATTTCTTCGCCGTCGAGCGGTGAGAGCAAAGAGGTATAGAAGTACATCACAGCGAACAGACAGGACGCCATGACCGACGAGAGAATGCCTTTTGACACGAATGCCTCGAAATAGGGGGAGTTAAGCCGCTGGATCAGCCGCGCATGATCTCAGGGGGCGCGCCCTGCGGCAACTGCGTGATGCCTGGGCGGGCCGCCAGTGCCTGGAGAAACTGCGCCGCCGGCATGGGCTTGGCGAACAGGTAGCCCTGCTGGAAATCCACCTGGTGGTGTGCCAGGTAGTCCCGTTGGGCAGTGGTTTCCACACCCTCGGCGACGATGCCCAGGCCCAGCTTGCCCGACAGTTCGATAATGCTGTCGAGGATATGCTGGGACAGGGCATCGCCACCGATCATGGCAACGAAACTCTGATCGATCTTCAGGTAGTCGACCTGGAACTGCCGCAGGTAGTTGAGGCTCGATTGGCCGGTACCGAAGTCGTCCAGGGCGATCATCACCCCCATTTCATGAAGTTTCTCGAACAACTCCAGGGTGACGGGTGTGGGCTCGATCAGTTTGCGCTCGGTCAATTCCAGAGTCAGGATCACTCGGCCGGGCGGGAAGTGCTGGAGGAAAGTTCGACAGTCGTCGAGCAAGCCGAGGTCGCGGCAATGGTCGGCGGTAATGTTGATGCCGATGTGGAATCCGTCTTCGATCAGCGAGCAGTAGGGTGCCAGGGTCTGTGCCGTGTGCACCATCAGGGCGCGGGTCATGGCGACGATCTGGCCGCTGTGTTCGGCATATGGAATGAACAGGTCGGGGCGCACCAGTCCTTCGCGAGGATGGTTCCAGCGCATCAGCACCTCGGCCCCCGCCCAGCGATAGTCACCCTTGCGCACCACCGGCTGGAAGTACGGCAGGAACTCGTCGGCCTCCAGGGCGCGCCTTAGTTCATTGCGCGGCGACGAGGCACGGCGGATCTGCCAATGACATGCAACCCCGGCCACCGCGCCGATGAACAGCAACAGGCTGAGCAGCGCCGGGTAATGACTGCGCAGCACCGCGCCTTGCTTGCCTGCCTCATAACCGCCGTGGATGCTGAAGGGATAACGGGTGGAGCTTCGTTCGACACTGGCGATGGGCGCAACGGGGGGCATGCCCTGGCGTACCACGCCGTCCTTGCCCATCCATTTATCGCCGACACGGATCTGCAATACTTCATCTGGGCCGATCAGGCGCAGCGCCGTAAGCAGGTGTTCACCATCGACCGTGGTGATGGCGCCCCGGTCACCTTCGCTGGCACGGTACACCAGCAATGGATGACCGGGAGTCACCGAATTGCCGTCCATCAGCCACAGTTTACCCTCGGTGTAATCGCGGGCATCGACTGGCTCGTCGAACTCGCCGAACAATGAGGTGCAGTACAGGCTGTTGTGCTGGAACAGGTTGGTCGAGCGCACGAACGCGTTGCGGGTTACCTGGCCGCGCAGGTTGAGCTTGATCTGCTCGCATGGGCTGCCGGCCAGTGGCAGCAAGGCCTGGGCGGCTCCAGAGAGGTTGTCGAGAATGCGCTCGACATGGGTCACCACCTGGCTCGTGGTGGCCAGGCTGTTGGCGCGCAGCTCGCGTTGGGTTTGCCAGTCGATGACCACCAGCCCGCACGCCAGTGGCAATACGCCAATGAGCCAGGGGAGCAGTGCTCGCCAACTCCAGCGGGCGGGGCGTTTAACCGTGAGGGGCATGCTGACCTAATCTTGTAAAGGAAGACCTGCACAGGATAGCCGCTCGTCGGCGTGCAGCGCGAACTAAAGCGCGACAAAGGTATTTACGCAATGTAGAATCGGTTTACGAATACAACAATAAGGTCCTTCGCCTACGGAGGATCCAGCCCGCCGAGAATGGGTCCATATGACATACCATGGGTTCAAGCTGATCATTGGTGACTTCCTCGCCCGCAGCGTGCGGGGTATCCCGTGCTCCCCACCATCTACGTTCCGCATCACAGGCAATTGATCATTTTTCGCTGCAGATGAGGACACGAACATGGCTGATATCTTCGACAATCCAATGGGCCTGATGGGCTTCGAGTTCATCGAGCTGGCGTCGCCGACGCCGGGGGTGCTGGAGCCGGTATTCCAGATGCTCGGTTTCACCAAGGTGGCGACCCACCGCTCCAAGGATGTGCACCTGTACCGTCAGGGTGGCATCAACCTGATTTTGAACAACGAACCGAAAAGCATCGCATCGTACTTCGCAGCCGAGCATGGCCCGTCGGTGTGCGGCATGGCATTTCGTGTTCGCAATTCCCATGAAGCCTACGCCCGGGCCCTGGAGCTGGGCGCTCAGCCGGTCGAAATCGAGACCGGACCGATGGAGCTGCGCCTGCCGGCAATCAAAGGCATCGGGGGGGCACCGCTGTACCTGATCGACCGTTTCGAGGAAGGCAGTTCGATCTACGATATTGACTTCAATTTCATCGACGGCGTGGATCGCAACCCCGTCGGTGCTGGCCTGAAGATCATCGACCACCTGACCCACAACGTCTATCGCGGGCGTATGGCTTACTGGGCCGGCTTCTACGAGAAGCTGTTCAACTTCCGCGAGATTCGCTACTTCGACATCAAGGGCGAATACACCGGTCTGACCTCGCGCGCCATGACCGCGCCCGATGGCATGATCCGTATCCCGCTCAATGAAGAGTCGTCCAAAGGTGCAGGGCAGATCGAAGAGTTCCTGATGCAGTTCAACGGCGAGGGTATCCAGCATGTGGCCTTCCTCACGGACGACCTGCTAAAGACCTGGGACGCCCTCAAGGGCTTCGGCATGCGCTTCATGACCGCACCGCCGCAGACCTACTACGAGATGCTCGAAGAGCGGCTGCCAGGCCACGGTGAGCCCGTGGCCGAGCTACAGGCTCGCGGCATTTTGCTCGACGGCGCGTCCGAAGCGGGCGACAAGCGCCTGTTGCTGCAGATTTTCTCGGAGACCCTGCTGGGGCCAGTATTCTTCGAGTTCATCCAGCGCAAAGGTGATGACGGCTTTGGTGAAGGCAACTTCAAGGCCCTGTTCGAATCCATCGAACGCGACCAGGTGCGCCGCGGTGTCCTGAACGTCGATTGACGACACAGGGGTGCTGCCGTCATGACCTGATGGCGGTGGCACCCAACGCCTTGCGACGCACCCTTACCATCCCCCAGTAGACGATCGAGCCTGTCAGTATCCCGACCAGGGCGATTGACGGCATCGTCTGCAACAACGACTGGCGGGCTTCTCGAGCGGTAAACCCTGTTTCATAGCCGCCTTTGACGGTATAGCCGTACTTCTCGGAGTGAGCCGTTTCAAAGAACTCCGATTGGGAAGGCCGATCAGCGTCGCGGCTGTCGCCATGACTCCAGATATAGTCCTCGCCAAATTCAAGGAGCAGCGTCAGGCCATCCTGGAAGCCGCGCAGCTCGTTACGGAGTTCCATGCCATAGGCTGATGCGTAGACACGCAGGTTGTCCTGCCTCAGCTGATACACGACCAACACTGCGTTAGGCGCAGTGGGCGGGTCGAAGACGAGCATTGCAGGGTGGTCTTGGTCGATGAACAGGCTGTCGTACAACAGCGCGTCATCCATCGACGAGCAATAGCCCTTGCCCTCCTGCGCCAGCACCAGCGATTGAAGGCGTTGCCCTCCCTGCAGCAGGCCCACCAGCTTCTCTTGGGCTTGCGAACAGGGTTTGCCAGCCAAAGGCAAAACCAGTTCTGCCGACGCGTGCAACCGATCCAATGCGCCATCGATCGCGTAGACGGCTTCCTGAACGGAAACTCGCGCGTTTTCTTCGAGCTTGCGCTCCAGTTGGTAGAACATCACCACCAGCCCACTGGCAACCGGCATCAGGCTGGTGGTCAAGGCCAGCATCGGTGCCAGCATGATGCGGCCGATCTGTGTGAGTTTCGCCATAGCCTGCATTTCCCCCTCGTAGGTCTGCCGCATGAGCAAACGAAGGGTGAGCCTAAGTAAGCTGTGTTACTCAGGCTGTAATCCGCAGGCGATGCGTAGGTAGGGATCAGGGGGAAATCGCTGTAAGGTTCATCGCACCTTGAGCTTTGCCAGTACCTTTTCCGCCAGCGCACCCGTGGAGGCGGGGTTCTGACCTGTAATGAGCCGGCCATCTTCAACCACGAAGGGCTGCCAAGGGTCGTCGTGTTTCAGGTACTGACCGCCCCGCGCTGTCAGTTCGTTCTCGGTCAGGAAGGGCACCACGGCATCGAGCTCGGCCAGTTTCTCTTCAATATTTGAAAATCCGGTGACTTGCCGATCTTTCAGCAACAGGCTGTTGTCACTGAGTTTTATGTTCAGCAAGCCCACGACACCGTGGCAGACGGCGGCAACGATGCCTTGGTTTTCGTAGATTCGACGCGCAAGGTCCTGCAGCGCCGGGTTGTCGGGGAAGTCATACATGACCCCATGTCCCCCCGTGTAATAGATGACCTTGTACTCATCGGCCTTGACCTGCCCGGGCTGCAGCGAAGCGCCTAGCCGGTTCATGAACGTCTTGTCGTTGTACCACTGCCAGTCTAGGTCTGGGGCCAGTTGCAGGCTGTGAGGGTCGATCGGCACATAGCCGCCGCTGGGGCTCACGTAGTCCACGGCATAGCCGGCCTGTTGCACTTTTTCGACGAAGTGCACTGCCTCCCCCAGCCACAGTCCGGTCGCTCGCTTGAGTGTCGGGTACTTGGCTGTATTGGTCAGCACAACCAGAATCTTCTTACTCATGACCAGGCTCCATTGGCAGCGAAGGAATAAAGCAACAGGCGGCAGGTGAGGCCTAATCAGCATAGCTGGGGTTTTCGCTCACGCCATTGTGATGGTGGCGTTATGCTATCTTCCTGAGGGCGCGCCATTTCGCAGCGCGTGTGGTGCACGCGTAATGGTTAACATTACAGATGTCTTGCAGAGGCGCTCGTTCGCGCAGATGATGCAGCCAATCCTTTCTTCTACCCCACAGTGGAATCGACATATTGGGCGCAAACCGTACGCCACACCCACCCGGTCCGCGGGGCGTTCCCCAGGCGACAGACACCGATGCCGCAGGCACCCTCGCCGAGCGAATCGCGCGCTTCGACTGGGGGCGTACTGCTTTGGGCCCCTTGCCGCGTTGGCCAGCTCCGCTGCGCATTGCGGTCGACATGGTGCTCAACACCCCATTCCCTAGCGCCTTGGTCTGGGGGCCGGACCTGACGGTCATCCACAACGAGGCTTACCAGGCGTTGCATCCCGTGCAACAGGATACCTTGGGCCAAGGGTTCGACAGGCTATGGCATGAGGCCTGGGACGAAGTGGGGCCGTGGGTATTCAAAGCGCTGCAAGGCCACGCGAGCTGCATCGGGGACAAGCCCATTGTGGTCGGTCGTGGCGCCCAGGGAGAGCAGGGCTCCTTCGCCTTTTGCTACTCCCCTGTGCGTGATGACCATGGGGAGGTGGCAGGTTTTCTGCACACGGTGATGGAAACCACGGCCGGCGCCGAGTTGCAGCGAGCGTGGCGGGACCAGGTGCAGGTGTTGCAGGCGCAAATCCAGAAATACATGGTCGACCGCGAGCACCTCTGGGCGCTGTCGCGCGATGCGATGGTGACTGTCACCTCGGAACTTGTGTTGAAGGATGCCAATCCCACCTGGTACCGCATTCTGGGGTGGAGTGAAGACCAGGTACGCGACCGTTCGGTACTTGAGTTGATCCATCCGGCGGACCGCGCCGAGGTGCAGGTGGCGGTGGTCGACTTCATCCTTGGCAATGCCGACGATACGTTCGAAACCCGTTTGCGTCATCAGGACGGGCACTACCGATGGTTCCGCTGGACCGCCAAGTTCGACGGCTCGCTGTTGACCGCGGTCGGCCGCGACATCACCGATGATCGTGACGAGGCCATGCGCCAATCCCAGGCGTTGCTACGCAACAGTCAGCGACTCGAAGCCGTTGGCCAGCTGGCAGGCGGTATGGCACATGAGATGAACAATTTGCTGTCCGGCATCGGCGGTAGCCTTGAGTTGTTGCAGCGACGCTTGGACCAAGGGCGTCTGGAGCGTTTGGGGGACTACGTCGACATGGCGCGCGATTCAGTGCAGCGCGCCATGAACCTGACCCATCGGTTGCTGGCTTTTTCCCGCAATCAACCGCTCAAGCCCCGTCCGTTGAACCTCAACCGGCAGTTGTCAGCACTTCAGCCCGTGTTACTTCAGACCCTGGGTGCCGAGATGCGCCTGCAATGGCAACTGGATATCGAACCCTGGACCGTTTGCCTTGACAGTACGCAGTTCGAGACGGCCTTGATCAACCTGTGCAGCAATGCTCGCGAAGCCTGCCTGGAGCGTGGCTGCGTGACCATTCGCTGCGCCAACGAGCGCCTTGCCACCGCGTTTCCCGATGAGACGGGTTTGCCGCCAGGGGATTATGTAGCGGTGCACGTGGAGGACGATGGCCATGGTATGTCCGAGGTGGAGATGGCCCGTGCCTTCGAACCGTTTTTCAGCAGCAAGTCCATAGGTAGCGGTGCTGGGCTGGGGCTGCCGATGGTCTACGGTTTCGTTCGCCAGTCCGGCGGATACGTATGGATCACTTCAGCACCGGACAAGGGTGCCAGGGTCTCGATGCTGTTCCCGCGCTGCCACCAACCACTGCCCGTTGAGCCCCCCCCACCGACGCCGGTGGTGGAACGGGCCCGCGGACAACGCCTGCTGCTGGTGGACGATGAGCTGAACTTGCGCGCGCTGATGCGCGAGTATCTGCACGAGTGTGGCTTCGACGTTCACCAGGCCAGCGATGCTGACGAGGCCCTGCAGCGTTTCCGCCAAGATGGCCCCTTCGACCTGGTCATCACCGATATCGGCTTGCCGGGTGGATTCAGCGGTCGGCAGCTGGCACGGGCGATGCGCCAACTGGTGCCCGAACAGCGGGTCCTTTTCATCACGGGTTTTGTCGAGCCTGCATTGCAAACCCAGTTGTTCGAAGAACCGGGCACCGCGCTGCTGCTCAAGCCTTTTGAGCTCCAGAGTCTCGCCAGCCAGGCCTTACGGTTGCTGGCCGAGTGAGTCATCTCAAGGTTTGCCCAGCATCCTGGCAACCTGTCGCTGCAGCTCCTTGAGCTCGAACGGCTTGCTGATCAACTGCATGCCAGGCGCCAGGAAGCCTTCGCGGGCCATGGCCGTCTCGGCATAGCCAGTGATGAACAGCACCGCCAGCCCCGGCCGGAGGGTGCGAGCAATCTCGGCCAATTGTCGGCCATTCATGCCAGGCAGACCGACGTCGCTGATCAGCAAATCCACGTTTTGCGCAGAGCGCAACAACTTCAACGCGTCGTTGGCATTGCTGGCGCTCTGGCAGTTGGCCCCGTCCTCCTGTAGTGCCTGGCACAACAAGCAGCGCACATGTGGGTCGTCCTCGACCACCAGCACGTCACGGCTCTCCATGGGCGAGGTCGGTGGGTCCACGGCCTGCACTGTCTGCGCCGGCCCAGCATGGCGTGGCAGGTAAAGGTCCACCCGCGTACCCTGGCCGATCTGGCTGTACAGGGCGACATGGCCACGGGACTGTTTGCTGAAACCGTACACCATCGAAAGGCCAAGGCCGATACCCTGGCCCACGGGCTTGGTGCTGAAGAACGGTTCGAAAGCGTGTTCGAGGGTACTTTGCGACATACCTTGGCCATCATCGATGATGCTCAGCCGCAGATAGTCGCCGGTACTCAGGCTGTCACCCCTTCCGGGATCGGCTTCTACCCGCTGGTTGCTTGCCTCTATCCTCAACGCGCCGCCGCTGGGCATGGCCTCACAGGCGTTGAGCAGCAAATTGTCGAGGGCCTGCTGCAGTTGCACACCGTCCGCCTCGACGGCCCATAGTGTATCCGGCAGCTGCAGCTCAAGCGTGACCGAGTCGCTGTAGTTGTCCTGCAACCGCTGAGCCTCCAGTAAGGCGCGCAGTTCGATGCGCTGGCTGTGCAGCGACTGTCTGGAAGAAAATGCCAGTAGACGGTGGGTCAGCAGGGATGCCCGGCTGACGGCCTCCCGGCCCATCCGCAGCACGCTTTCGAGGCCCTCGCTGCGGCCTTGCTTCAAGCGGCGGTCGATCAGTTCGAAACTGCCTCCGATGCTGGTCAGCAGGTTGTTGAAGTCATGCGCCACGCCACCAGCCAACTGGCCGATGGCTTCCATCTTGCGTGCTTGATGCACAGCCAACGCCGGCGTCTGGCTGCGCGAATCGAGTTGTTGTTGCAGCGCTTGGAGCTGGTCGCGTGCCAAGTACTGGCGGCGACGATTACGCAGCGCATTCCTGGCCAACAGCAGAAGTTGTTCATCGGCGAAGGGTGAGCCCAAAAGGGACAAGTTTCCCAAGGGGGGCCCAAGGGGGGCGGTGAGGGGGGAGCGGGGGGCGGTGAGCAGCACGATGGGCAGGTCCGACCAGCAGGGCTGATCCTTGATGAACTCCCGCAACAACGTATCTTTGCAACTTTTGAGTGTCTTTTCGGCGATGATCGCTAAGCCTGCGCCCTCGACCAGGCAGCCATGCAGATGGTCGATATCGCGCGCGCACAGGCAGTCTATACCGGCTGTCGCCAGTAGCTTCGAGGTGCTCGCGCCGAGCTGGGCGGGGGCCAGGATCAGGGCGCGCTCATCCAGCGACAATGAACTGGCCAAAACGACTCTCCCGTGTCGATGGGCAGCGCCTGGGGGCGCTTTCGCCTTGAGGTCCGATAACCTCTGGACCACGGCGCATCGTCAAGGGTTCAACGACAATCTCCGAGCTTGCTACAAACCTTGTTGAAGCACCGGATCATCAGGGTTCTGTCGTTCCAGTTCAGCCAACAGCACCTGCACGTTCTGCAGTTGGCCGGTCTCTTTCCAGTACTTGATCAATAACAGCCTGGCGCGCCGGTTTGCCGGTTGACGGTTGAGCAGGGTTTCCAGTTGCTTCTGCGCGGCATCGCCCTGTTCCAGGTCGTGCAGGGTCACCGCCAGGGCATAACGATAATCAGCGTCGTCGGGTTCCAGTTCCACCGCGCGGGCCAGGGCCAGCAATGCGTATTCGCGTTGTTCATGACGGTTCAGCCATCGCCCGAGCTCGTACTGCAGAAACGCCGAGTCTGGGCGCAAGGCCAGCGCCTTGGCCAGCACCTGACGTGATTCATCATGCTGTCCCTGGCGCTCGAGCAAGCGCACCTGAGTGGCCAGGGCATCGAGGCCGTCCGGCGCCACGGCCAAGCTACGTTGCAGGGCCATGGCAGCCTGGTCATAGTCGTTTTCATGCAGATACAGGCGAGCCAGGTGCACCTGCGCGGCGGCATCCTCGGGCTGCTTTTCCAGCGCCTGCTGGTACTGCTCCAGCGCCGCTTGCAGGGGGCCGAAATACAGGCCGATGGCGTCCGGGTCCAGACCCAGCAGGGCGTCCACCGCCGCGAAGCGCACACTCTGGTCGTCGTCGTCCAGCAGCGGCCCCAGCACCAGGCTGCGCTGCGCGGCAGGCAGCAACCGACGAATGCCGGCGATGGCAGCCCGGCGTACCAGCGGCTCGTCATGCTCCAAATCTTGCTGCGCAAGCTTCAGTGCTTGTGGCGACGGGTAGTTGGGCAACTCGGCGTAGAGTGCGGCGCGGCGAATCGGCGCGAGGTCGTTGCGTTGCAATTGCTGGTACAGCACCCGCGCGGCGCCTGGCAGGCCTTCATGGGCCTGGCGCAATGCCTTGGCATAACTGTGCGCAGGCAAGGTCGGCGGCGTGGGTTGGTCATCGCGGCGCAGGAAGACCAACGCAGTCGTCGCCAGGACCAGCGCCAGCAAGGCGATCAGGTAGTGGTGGCGTTTGAGCATCGGGCGATCCATGGCGGTGGGAAGGCAGAGCTTGGGGCAGAATGCCCCTGTCTGCAAGGTGCATTGGCTCAACCCTTGTCTGCGGTCGGCTCGGTGCCGCGTAGGCGAAGGATGAACAAAAAAGCCCCGCAGGCGCGAGGCCAGCGGGGCAAACGGTTGGCGGAGGATCCAACCAAAGGAGTCGTTGAATCAGTGGGCGCTGGCCACTGTCTCGGGTTGCCAGCCGCCACCGAGGGCTTTGTAGATCGAGACGATGCCGCGATACAGCTCGACTTCACCCTGGGCTTGGGCGTCTTCGGCGCTCAGGCGTTCGCGTTCGGCGTCCAGTAGCACCAGGTAGTCCACCGTGCCCTCGCGGTAGCGCACCGAAGCGAGTTCGGCGGCCTTGCGGCTGGCGTCGCTTTGGCGCATGAGCGACAGCAAGCGTTGTTGCCGCTTGCCGTAGTCGCTGAAGGCGTTGGCCGATTCTTCCAGGGCCAGCAATACCTGCTGCTCGTAGTTGGCCAGGGCGCCTTCGGCATCGGCTTTGGCTCCACGCAAGCGTGCCCGCACGCTGCCCAGATCGAAGGCGGCCCAGGTGATGCTGGGGCCAAGCGCCCAGGCATTGGCCGCGGACGAGCCGATCTGCGAACCGCGCGCGGCGGTGAAACCCAGGAAGCCGCTGAGGCTTACCCGTGGGAACAGGTCGGCGGTAGCCACCCCAACGTTTGCCGTGGCTGCGGCCAGTTGGCGTTCGGCGCTGCGGATGTCCGGGCGGCGGCGCAGCAGCTCGCCCGGGTCACCCACCGGCAGGGCCTTGGCGATGGCCGGCAGCGCCTTGGGCGAGAGGTCGACACTCA
Source organism: Pseudomonas sp. NyZ480 (assembly GCF_029537255.1). NCBI lineage: Bacteria > Pseudomonadati > Pseudomonadota > Gammaproteobacteria > Pseudomonadales > Pseudomonadaceae > Pseudomonas > Pseudomonas sp. NyZ480. The sequence goes on from NZ_CP120626.1 coordinate 2,539,892, forward strand.
GTGCATCCGGACGCTGGCCAAGCAGGGTGGCGATGCGGTTGCGCGCCCGGACCTGTTCGGCCTGCAGTTGCGGTACGGTCGCCTCGACCCCGGCCAGCCGCGCGTCGGCGCGCACTACGTCCAGTTCGTTGCCGACCCCGGCGTCACGCAGGGTTTCGGTGATGGCACGCGACTCCTCCTGGGTCTTGAGGTTGGCCAGGGCAATTTTCTCGCGCAACTGAGCACCGCGCAGTTGACCGTAGGCGTCGACCAGTTCAGCGATCAGGCTGACCTGCAGCTGTTGCAGGTCGGCCTGGGCGACTGCCTCCTGGGCTTCGCTGGCCTCGATCTGGCGTTGGATGCGGCCGAAAAGGTCGAGCTCCCAAGCCATGTCCAGGCCCAAATCATAGCGCTCGCTGTTGACTCGCTGTTCGGTCTGGCCGGGAATCTGGCCCTTGCCGATTTCGCTGCTGGCGCGACTGGTCACCACCGGCAGTTGATCGTTCGAGGCATCCTCACGGATCGCCCGCGCCGACTTGAGGCGGGCGAAGGCCACGCGCAAGTCGCGGTTGCCTTCCAGCGAGGCCTGCACCAGCTGGTTGAGCACCGGGTCGTCGAACTGCTTCCACCACACGCTTTCGAAGTGGCTGCGATCGAACGCCTGGGCTTGGGCCTGGGTGTCCAGATGCGCAGGTTCGGTGTCCGGTGTCTTGTAGTCCGGGCCCACCGCGCAGGCCGCCAGGGCCAGTGCCAGCAGGCTAGGCGTCAGGGGTTTGAGCAGGTTCATGCGTGGCTCTCCAGCGATGGCACGTGCGAAGCCTTGCGGGCCTGGCGACGCTCGACGAAACGGCGGATCAGGAAGAAGAACACTGGCGTCAGGAACAGCCCGAACACGGTCACCCCGATCATTCCCGAGAACACCGCGACACCCATGGCATGGCGCATTTCCGATCCGGCGCCGGAGGAGAACACCAGGGGTACCACACCCATGATGAAGGCGATCGAGGTCATCAGGATCGGGCGCAGGCGCAGGCGGCAGGCTTCCAGTACAGCCGCCAATGGGTCCAGGCCCTTGGCCTGTTCATCCTTGGCGAACTCGACGATCAGAATCGCGTTCTTGCATGCCAGTCCGACCAGTACGATCAAGCCGATCTGGGTGAAGATGTTGTTGTCGCCACCCGATACGATCACCCCGGTAATGGCCGACAGCAGGGTCATCGGCACGATCAGGATCACCGCCAGCGGCAGGCTCCAGCTTTCATACTGGGCGGCCAGCACCAGGAACGCCAGCAGCACGCACAGCGGGAACACCAGCAGTGCGGTATTGCCCGAGAGGATCTGCTGGTAGGTCAGGTCGGTCCATTCGAAGGTCATGCCATTGGGCAGTTCCTCTTTGAGCAGCTTCTCGATGGCGGCCTCGGCTTGGCCGGAGCTGTAGCCAGGTGCGGCCGCGCCGTTGATTTCCGCGGTGATGAAACCGTTGTAGTGCATCACCCGATCAGGTCCGGAGGTGTCGCTGACCTTGAGGAAGGTCGCCAGCGGGATCATCTCGCCGAGGTTGTTGCGTACCTTCAACTGGCCGATCTGCTCGGCATCGAGGCGGAACTGCTGTTCGGCCTGGACGTTGACCTGGTAGGTGCGACCGAAGCGGTTGAAGTCGTTGGTGTACAGCGAGCCGAGGTAGACCTGCAGGGTGTCGAAGATGTCGGTGATCGCCACGCCATGGGTCTTGGCCTTCTCACGGTCGATGGCGGCATCGACTTGTGGCACATTGACCTGGTAACTGGTGAACAGGCCAGCCAGCTCCGGCACGTTGTGGCTCTTGGCGATGATGTTCTGGGTTTCCTTGTACAGCGCTTCGTAGCCCAGGTTGCCCCGGTCTTCGATCTGCAGGCGGAAGCCGCCGATGGTGCCCAGGCCTTGTACCGGTGGCGGTGGGAAGATCGCGATGTAGGCGTCTTGGATGTCAGCGAACTGGGCATTCAACGCAGCGGCGATGGCTGCAGCCGACTGGCTCGGGTCCTTGCGCTCATCGAACGGCTTGAGCGGGGTGAACACGATGCCGCTATTGGGGCTGTTGGTGAAGCCGTTGATCGACAGCCCCGGGAAGGCTACCGAGTCGGCGACGCCGGGTTGCTTGAGGGCGATTTCGCTCATGCGCTTGATGACCGCCTCTGTACGGTCGAGGCTCGCCGCGTCTGGCAACTGGGCAAAGGCCACCAGGTACTGCTTGTCCTGGGCCGGTACGAAACCGGTCGGGGTGGACGAAAAGCCCAGGTAGGTGAGGCCCATCAGGCCAGCGTAGACGAACAGGGCGATGCCGCTGGAGCGGATGACCCGGCGCACGCCGCCGACGTAGCGATTGGAGGCACGGTCGAAGAAACGGTTGAACGGCGCGAACAGCCAGCTACCCAGCAGCTTGTCGAGGAACCGCGAGAAGCGGTCCTTGGGCGCGTGATGCTCCTTCAACAGCACGGCAGCCAGGGCCGGCGACAGGGTCAGCGAGTTGAATGCCGAAATCACGGTCGAAATGGCGATGGTCAGGGCGAACTGCTTATAGAACTGCCCGGTCAGGCCAGAAATGAACGCAGCAGGCACGAACACCGCGCACAGCACCAGGGCAGTGGCAATGATCGGACCGGTCACTTCGCCCATGGCCTTTTGCGTGGCCTCAAGCGGTTTCAGGCCAAGCCCGATGTTACGTTCGACGTTCTCCACCACGACGATGGCGTCGTCCACCACGATACCGATGGCCAATACCAACCCGAACAACGACAGGGCATTGAGCGAGAAACCGAACAGGTGCATCACCGCGAAGGTGCCGATCAGCGACACCGGGACGGCCAGCAGCGGGATGATCGAGGCGCGCCAGGTCTGCAGGAACAGGATCACCACCAGCACTACCAGCACCAGCGCTTCGAACAAGGTGTGCACTACCGCTTCGATGGAGCCACGAACGAAGATGGTCGGGTCATAGACGATGCTGTAGTCCATCCCTTCCGGGAAGTCCTTCTTCAGCTCGGCCATTTTCGCCCGCACTTCGTCGGAGATTTCGATGGCGTTCGAGCCAGGCCGCTGGAAGATCGGGATGGCCACCGCCGGCTGGTTGTTCAGCAGCGAGCGCAGTGCGTACTGGCTGGAGCCCAGCTCGACGCGGGCGATGTCCTTCAGGCGAGTGATTTCGCCATCGGCACCGGCACGGATGATGATGTTCTCGAACTCTTCCTCGTTGACCAGGCGACCTTGGGTGTTGATCGACAGCTGGAAGCTGGTGCTGCCAGGGGCGGGCGGGGCGCCCAGCTGGCCGGCGGCCACCTGGCGGTTCTGCTCGCGAATGGCGGCCACCACATCGCTGGCGGTCAGGTTACGCGAAGCGGTCTTGTTCGGGTCGAGCCATACCCGCAGCGAGTAGTCGCCCATGCCGAACAGTTGCACGTCGCCGACGCCGCCCAGGCGCGCCAGTTCGTCCTTGATGTTGAGGATGGCGTAGTTGGACAGGTAGAGCATGTCGTAGCGGTTGTCCGGCGAGGTCAAGTGCACGACCATGGTCAGGTCGGGCGATGCCTTGTCGACGGTGATACCAATGCGGGTCACTTCCTCAGGCAGCTTGGGCTGGGTACGCGTGACGCGGTTCTGTACCTGCACCTGCGCGTTGTCCAGGTCGGTGCCCAGGGCAAAGGTGATGGTCAGGGTCAGCTTGCCATCGGCGGTGGACTGCGAGGACATGTACAGCATGTTCTCGACACCAGTGATGGCCTGCTCCAACGGCGCGGCGACGGTTTCGCCAATCACCTTGGGGTTGGCGCCGGGGAAGTTGGCGCGCACCACCACGGTGGGCGGTACCACTTCCGGGTATTCGCTGATCGGCAGCTTGAACAGCGAGATCGAGCCCGCGATCAACAGCACCAGCGACAGCACGGCAGCGAAGATCGGCCGGGTAATGAAGAATTTCGAAAAGTTCATCGGTGTGATCCCTTAACCGCGTGGCGCTTGGGCGCTGGCGACTTTTTCGGTGGAGCCCGCTACCTTCTGCGTCCGATTGCTGGCCTCGAGGGCTTGGCGTTGCTGGGCGAGGGCGGCGAGGGTCTGCTCGCTGGCCATAGGCGTTTCTTCCGGCGTCACTGGCGACCCCGGACGCACACGCTGCAGGCCCTTGACCACGATGCGATCGTCCTTGGTCAGACCGCTGCGCACGATGCGCAGGCCTTCGAGCTTCGGCCCCAGTTCTACTGGGCGATAGCTGGCCTTGTTGTCCTTGTCCATGACCAGCACGAACTTCTTGCCAAGGTCCGTACCCACGGCTTCGTCGTTGATCAGCACCGCATCGTACTGGGCGCTGCCGACCAGCTTCAGCCGCGCATAGAGGCCTGGCGTGAACTGGCCGTCGCGGTTATCGAACACGGCGCGGCCGCGGATGGTGCCGGTACGTGGGTTGACCTGGTTGTCGACGAAGTTCATCTGGCCCAGGTGTGGGTTGCCGGTTTCGTTGGTCAGGCCCAGGTAAACAGGCGTGCTCTGACCGCGCTGGCCTTCGCGGGCCAGTTGGGTGTACTTCAGGTACACGCGTTCGTCGGCGTCGAAGTAGGCATACACCTTGTCGGTGGACACGACGCTGGTCAGCGGGGTGACATCGGCGGTGACGATGTTGCCGGCGGTGAACTGAGCGCGGCTGACCCGGCCGCTGATCGGCGCAGTGACGCGGGTGAAGCTCAAGTTCAGGCGGGCCAGGTCCAGTTGGGCCTGGATGGCATCGACACCGGCACGGGCTTCGGCGGCGGCACTGCTGCGCGATTCGGCCAATTCCGCGGAGATCGCGTTGCTGTCGCGCAGGCGCTCGCCACGGCGGGCTTCGTTGGCGCTGCGAATGGCGGTGGCCTTGGCTTGTTGCAGTTGGGCTTCGAGTCGGCGGACTTCAGCCTGGAACGGACGTGGGTCGATCTGGAACAACAGGTCGCCTTTCTTGACCTGGGCACCTTCGGTGAAGGCTACCAAGTCGATCTGGCCTGAGACCCGAGGGCGTACTTCAACGGTTTCTGGCGCTTCGAGGCGGCCGGTGAACTCGTCCCACTCGTTGATCGGTTGCTCGATCACCTTGGCGACGCTGACTTTCGGTGCGGCGGGGGCCTGCACGGCGTCCGGGGTTCGACCGCATGCGCTCAGCACCACGACTGCCAGGGCAGCGAGGGGGAAGCGCAAGGGTTTGAGTGATTGTTCCATGGAGAACTCCGCCAATGTATTAGTAGTGGGCGGAGTGTGAGTGTCTTGCGCGTAGCGCACGAATCGAATGGAACGAAGGTTATTATCACGCGCAATGATAAGGCGTGGTCAGACATCGATGTGGGGCATGGATCAGCGCTGCAGGCGTCCCTCCGAGCGAAGCGGCCCCGTTTTCTCCAGGCTCTGTACGAAAAGCCTTGAAACTCGGTGATGCTGCGTTGAAAACAGCCTCGGAATGCTCTTTACAACCCGTAAACTCCGCTTCCTCGGCTGTTTTCGCCTTGCCAGACCTTCGTCTCAAGACTTTTCTTACAGACCCTAGCTCAGCACCTGGAATCCATGAGTGCCATCGCGCTCCAACTGCGCAATCAGACCAAACTCCCAATCCAGATAACCTTGCATGGCCTCGCGCGGGTTATCGGTGCCTTCATAAGGCCGGCGGTAGCGGTCGGTGCGCGCCACCGCCAAATGGGTCTCACCGCTCTCCAGCGGCTTGCCAGCGGCAATCCAGCTGGCGGTGCCCCCGCTGAGCAGATACACGGGCGTGTGGGTCAGTGCTTGCAGGTCGACGGCTGCGAAACGGGCGAGCAGGCCAGTGCCGCAAGTCAACACATAACGTTCGGCTACAGGCAACCGCTCCAGGGCCTGGGGCAGTTGCGCCCGGATAGCCCAATGGGCACCCGGAACATGATGCTTGACGTAGTTGGCACTGGCCGTGAAATCCAGCACTACGGTACTGGCGGATTCGAGCCAGCCTTGCAACTGCTCGACACTGATTTCGGTCACTTGCGGCGGTGGCGGCAGCGGGGCTTTCCAGTCACCTGACTCGCTGAAGTGGTCCTGGGTAAGCCCATCCAACACAGCCACCTGCCAGCCCATCTGCGCCAGCCACGAAGCACTCATGTTCGCCCGCACGCCATCGTCATCGACCAACACGATACGCGCACCGCGCACGCTGGCCACATGGTCGGTCTCCTGCACCAACTGCCCGCCAGGCACCGAACGGCTTCCAGGCACATGGCCCTTGGCATATTCCTCAGGTGTGCGCACATCGAAAAGGTACGTGGTGCGGTGGCTGTCGGCCTGCCAGACCCTGAGCCCCTTGACCTCCAGGCGCAGCACACCGGCCTTATCGGCAACCTTGCGCGCACGCTTGGCTGCCACGGCACGGTTGGACTCGGTCACTTCGGTAAAGCGGCGTTGTTGGCCATGGGCCAGTTGTTGCCCCGCCAAGGTCCAGCCGATGGTGCCATTGCGCAGCGCTGCCACCGGGTTGGGAATCCCGGCATTGACCAGTGACTGAGTGCCGATGATGCTGCGGGTGCGCCCGGCGCAGTTGACGATCACCTGGGTGTCGGCGTTGGGCACCAGCTCGGCAACCCGCAGCACCAATTCCGCACCCGGCACGCTGATACCGCCCGGTATGCTCATCGTCTGGTATTCATCGAAACGCCGGGCGTCGAGTACCACCACATCGGCCTTGGCATCCAGCAACGCCTGCACCTGCTCGGCCGCCAGCGACGGGGTATGGCGCACGCTCTCGACCCACTCGCCAAAGGCTTTGCTCGGTACGTTGACGTCTCTGAACAGCTCGCCGCCGGCAGCGCGCCAGCCGGCCAGGCCATCCTGCAGCAATGCCACATCGCTGTAGCCCAGCGCCAGCAGGCGCTCCGCCGCTCGGTCCGCGAGTCCTTCACCATCGTCATACAGGGTGATGGCGGTACTGCGACGCGGTACGCGGGCGAACATTTCCAGTTCCAGTTTCGACAACGGAACGTTGGCGGCGAACAATGGGTGCGCCTGGGCAAACGGGTCTTCTTCTCGGACGTCGATCAGTGCCAGCTCCTGATGGGCCAGCAGGGCTCGACGAATGTCCTGGTAGGTCCGGGTGGTCACAGTACTCATAGGTCAGGGGTCTCTTTGGACAGGTCCCAGATGTTGGGCAAGCGGGTATTGGTGTATCCGGAAATGAAGGCTTTTTCGCTGCCGTCGGCCAGGTATACGGCGCGCCGAACGGCACCGATGTTGGCGCCATAGACATGGATGCTGATCGACACCCTGTCGTCGAAGGCATTGCTTACTTGATGGATGTCGCCGATGCGGGGCGAGACAGCTTCGACATGCCCCGGATCGATGCGTACAGGTTCGCCAGCGGGCACCAGTGCGCCCTGTTCGGTGCGGGCAAAGCCTTGCGAGTATTCGGCTCCGCGCAGCATGCCGATCAGGCCCCAGACGCGATGGTCATGGATCGGGGTGCGCTGCCCCGGTGCCCAGACGAAACTGACGATGGAAAAGCGTTGGCGCGAGTCGCAATGCAACAGGTACTGCTGGTAACGGGTCGGATCGGGCTGAGCCAGGTCCGCGGGCAGCCAGTCATCGTGAGCGACCAGGCTGCCAAGCAGACCCTGGCCGTGGTCGAGGAGGGCGGCCTCGTCGGTCTCCCGGTCCAAAAGATCGGAAAGTTCGCTTATGAACAAGCGCAAACGGTCAAGACGCAGCGGTTGGCTCATGGTAAGGGCTCGATGGAGAGGTCTGAATCACCCTAGCAAAGTCAGAGAATATTCTCAAAATGCAAAATAATCATAAGCTAATATGCATAATTGGTATTTAGTGGCGCGCATTTCAGAAGCATTAGGTTATGCCTAAAACGCATTTCACAGGGGTGTTTCGAGTCGTTAGCTTATAAACAGGCCTCTGTTTAGATTCAAAACACATAAATAATCTGCGAGACCGCACGGGCGGATCGACTTGCCATGCCGTGCCCCAAGGGCACCTGGAGACGAACGTGCGATACCTCAAAAAATTGGCTGCAGGCGTGCTGGCCTCAGCCCTGAGCCTGGCCGTCAGTGCGCAAACCCTGGTAGTGGGTGACCAGAGCTTCAATGCCCGCTCCGTGATGGAAGCGGCGGGTGTGCTCGATGACTTGCCCTACACACTGGAATGGAAGCAGTTCACTGCCGGCTCCCCAGTGGCCGAAGCGCTGAACGTCGGTAGCTTGGACCTCGGCCTGCTGGGCGATGCACCGCCGCTGTTCCTCGGGGCCCTGGGGGCGCCGATCAAAGTCATCGCGGTGAGCCGGCAGAATCTGGACGGTGTGGCGATCCTCGCGCGCAAGGATTCGAACATACACAGCCTGGCTGATCTGCGCGGCAAGCGCGCAGCGATCTGGAAAGGCTCGTGGAGCCAACAACTGTTGTTCAGCGCCCTGGACAAAGCCAATGTGCCCCGCGACTCGCTCGAGCTGCGTTATCTCAGTGCACTGGATGCTTCTCACGCCCTGGATGGCGGTTCGGTCGACGTGATCGCCACCTGGGAACCCTACGTCACCCAGCAGGAGCGCCAAGGCGCACGGGTACTGGCCACTGCGCAAGGGCTGATTCCAGCGCAGAGCTTCGTGGTGGCGAACGCCAAGGCCGTCGAGGGCAAGCGCGCGCAAATCGCGGACTTCCTGCAGCGCCTGAAAACAGCCCGCGAATGGGCCTTGGGCGACCCGGCCAATACCGAAGCCTATGCCGACGACTGGGCCAAGCGTACCCGGGCCGACCGCGACATCGCCCGCATCTGGTTCGCTCGCGCCCGTACCGACCTGGCACCGTTGAACCCACAGGTGGTGGTCGATGCGCAAAAAACCGTGGACTTCTTCGCAGGGCTCGGTTTGATCAAGGCGTACCCCGCCGCTACCCTGTTCGACACTTCGTTCTCTGCCGCTCTGCAACAGCCAGCCACGGCGCAGGCCAAAAACCAGTAGGTCCAAGGAGGCTAGCCCGTATGAGCAAGAGACAGATCAAATTGGGCGCGCTGACCATGGGTTGCGGCGGCCCTGGGCGGCACAACCTGTGGCTGGACCCGGAGTTGCCGGCTGATGCCAGCGTCAATATCGACTGGTATATCGATATCGCCCGCCAGGCCGAAGCTGCGCTGTTCGACCTGGTGTTCATCGTCGACAGCCAGTTCATCACACCTGGCTCGCCGTCGCATTATCTCAATCGCCTGGAACCGCTGACCCTGTTGTCGGCGCTTGCGGTGAGTACCCGCCATATCGGCCTGGTCGGGACCCTGACCACATCCTACAACGCGCCTTTCAACGTAGCCCGTCGCCTGGCGTCCCTGGACCTTATCAGCAAAGGCCGCGCTGGCTGGAACGTGGTCACCAGTGGCGACGCTGGCACCGCCGGCAATTATGGTCGAGACGAACACTACGATTACGACACTCGCTATGCCAGGGCCCAGGAGCACGTCCAGGTGGTGCAAGGGCTCTGGCATTCCTACGAGGACAATGCGTTCCCCCGCGACCGGGCCACGGGGCAATTTCTCGATCCGTCCAGGCTGCATGCGCTCAACCACAAGGGTGAGCATTTCTCGGTGGTGGGGCCACTGAACATCCAGCGCTCGCCCCAGGGGCAGCCGGTGGTCTTCCAGGCGGGTGATTCGCAACAAGGGCGTGACTTGGGCGCAGCCACTGCCGATGTGGTGTTCACCCATGCGTCTAGCATCGAGCAGGGGCAGGCGTTCTACCAGGACATCAAGGGCAGGGCGGCGCGACTGGGGCGCGACCCGGACCAGTTGCTGGTCTTGCCGGGCGCCGAAATCTACGTCGGTGACAGCGATGCCGAGGCCCGTGAGATCGAGCGGCACTATCACCAGCAGGACCACAGCTTCGAGCTGGCGCTCAAGGAATTCGGGCGCAATTTTGGCTGGCACGATTTCAGCCAATACGACCTGGATGCGCCGTTTCCCCAAGAAAGCCTTGAGTACGCGCGAAGTAGCTTTTTCACCAATGCCAAGCGCATTGCCGATCAAGCGCGGGACAAGGGCTTCAGTCTGCGCCAAGCCGTGGAGTACGGGCGCCAGCTGAGGCCGGGAGCGTTCGTCGGGTCGGCCGAAACCGTGGCGGCGAAGATGACTGAGTGGTTCGAGGCAAGGGCGCTGGACGGGTTCAATATCTACGTTGGGCATCCGAGCCAGTTCAAGCGTTTCACCCGGGAGGTCGTACCGTTGCTGCAGGCGCGCGGGGTGTATCGCACCCAGTATGAAGGCACGACGTTGCGTGAGAGCCTCGGCCTGCGGATTCCGCGTTTCGTCCGGTAGCGAAAGCCGCTGGGAAAGGGGCGCAATGCGCCCCTCTGGCTATCAATGTGGCGCGCGGACAATGGTCTTGAGCAGGTCTTCCGGGCTGATGTGTCCCACTACCTGAGCCACCCCACTGCCAGGTGTCGGCAGGTCGATGATGTGCGGCTTCATCTTGCCGATCACATGCATCTCGCAGGGCTTGCAGTCGAACTTCAGGGTCAGTACTTCATCCCCCTGAATCAGCTGCATCGGCGCCACTTTGGTGCGAACGCCCGTCACACCCTTGGCCTGCTTGGGGCACAGGTTGAACGAGAAGCGCAGGCAGTGCTTGGTGATCATCACCGGCACTTCCCCATGTTCCTCGTGGGCTTCGTAGGCGGCATCGATCAGTTGCACACCATGGCGATGGTAGAACTCGCGAGCCTTCTGGTTGTATACGTTGGCCAGGAACGACAGGTGCGACTCCGGGTACACCGGTGGTGGGTTGGTTTCGGCTTTGCGTCCACCCCGCGGGTGAGCCTTGACCCGCGCTTCGGTCAGCGCCTCGATGGCTTCCCGGCGCAGGGCCTTGAGCTGCGAGTTGGGGATGAAATAGGCTTGCGGCGCATCCAGTTCGATGGCATCGGCGTGGTACTGGGTGGTGCCCAACTGACCGAGCAGGTCGTGCAGTTGTTCCAGCGCCTGTTGCGGCTTGTTGGCCTCGCCGAACGGGCCATCCAGCGCCACTTGCACGCTCACGCCTTCCTCGCTGGTGGCCGTCAGCGCCAGCCGCTGTTCGCGTAGCACGGCGTGCCATTCCAGGCCCACACGACGCTCGGACGAAGTGCGCAGCAGGGCCTGCTGCCAGTTGTGATCCAGATTGCGCGACAGTGGGTGGTTCGGGCGCAGCTTATGCAGGCCCTCGGGCATTTCGTTGGGTTCGACCCTGTAGCGGTAGCGTTTCTGGCCGTCTTCTTCGAACTCGCCCCGTGGTTCGGCGATATTGGCGCGGAACCCCACCACCTCACGCTTGACCAGCACATTCAGGCCGTCGCCATTGGTCAGCGGCACCTCGGTGACCACCAACAGGTCGCGCTTGCCGACTTTCTCAACCACGCCTACCGGCAGACCGGTGAAGGTCGGCGAGTCGAAAGCACCGATGTCGACCTTGCGGTCGGTGACGAAGTAGTCGGTGCTGCCACGGTGGAACGTCTTGTCCGGGTCGGGCACGAAGAAGTGCTGGGTACGACCGCTGGAGGCGCGTGCCAGGTCCGGGCGGTCTTCGAGGATGGCGTCCAGCTCTTTGCGGTAGTGGGCGGTGATGTTCTTCACGTAGCCCATGTCCTTGTAGCGGCCTTCGATCTTGAACGAGCGCACGCCAGCATCCACCAGGTCGCGCAGGTTGGCGGTCTGGTTGTTGTCCTTCATCGACAGCAGGTGCTTTTCGAAGGCCACCACACGGCCCTGGTCGTCCTTGAGCGTGTAGGGCAGGCGGCAGGCCTGGGAGCAGTCGCCACGGTTGGCGCTGCGACCGGTCTGGGCATGGGAGATGTTGCACTGGCCGGAGAACGCCACGCACAGCGCGCCATGGATGAAGAACTCGATGGCGGCGTCGGTTTCGGCGGCAATGGCGCGGATCTGCTGCAGGTTCAGCTCGCGGGCCAACACCAGTTGCGAGAAGCCGGCCTGGTCGAGGAACTTGGCCCGCTCCAGGGTGCGGATGTCGGTCTGGGTACTGGCATGCAGCTCGATCGGCGGAATGTCCAGCTCCATCACACCCAGGTCCTGGACGATAAGCGCGTCGACACCTGCGTCATAGAGCTGGTGGATCAGCTTGCGCGCCGGCTCCAGCTCATTGTCGTGGAGGATGGTGTTGAGGGTGGTGAACACTCGCGCATGGTAGCGATGGGCGAATTCAACCAACTCGGCGATATCGCTGACTTCGTTGCAGGCGTTGTGGCGCGCGCCGAAGCTCGGGCCGCCGATGTAGATGGCGTCAGCGCCGTGCAGGATGGCTTCGCGGGCAATGGCCACGTCGCGGGCAGGGCTAAGCAGTTCCAGGTGATTCTTTGGAAGGGACATGTCGTTATGGTCGGGCTGTCACGGTCAAGGCGGGCATTGTAGCGGTGAATTGGGTTGGCGGCATCCTCGGGCTGCTCAGTGGGAAAGAAACACTGGCGTTGCCGGTGATCGCCGGCAAGCCGGCCCCGACGGCAGATGCTGAAACAAACGCAGGACCGTTGGGCGCTGGCTTGCCAGCGGCGGGGTGTTGCCGGCGGATCAGCGCTTGGCGGCCATCGCCGTCACTTCGACGCGCATGGTCGGGAACGCCAGCGCCGCCACGCCCACGGCGGCACGCACCGGCCACGGCTTTTGGAAGAAACGCTGGTATACCTCGTTGAACGCAGGGCGGTCAGCCATATCGGTGAGGTAGATGGTCAGGTGCATGACGCGGTCCATGCCGCTGCCGGCTTTTTCCAGCGCGTCCTTCAGGGCCTGCAGGGTACTTTCGCTCTGCGCGGTGATGTCAGCTTCGATATCGGCGGGAATCTGGGTGGTGACCAGAATGCCGTTGAACTCGGCGACGTCGGAGGAAATGGAGTCGGCGTCGGAGTCCGGGGTGTAGATGAGGTCTGCCATGGGAGTTTGCCTTGCAACGGAATGAAACCCGCAAGCCTACGCGAGCACGACGAGCGGGTCGAGCGACACCGTTGGGCCAACGTCCGTTGTAATGCCGGGCGCTGGCCGTCAGAATCGCGCCCGATTGTTGAGCAAGGGGCTTCACGTTGAACGAACAGACTTTGTCGATGCGCCTTGAGCGTGTGGCGGCCTATGTGCCGCGAGGCGCGCGGCTGGCCGATATCGGCTCGGACCATGGCTACCTGCCGGTAGCCCTGATGCTGCGCGGCATCATTGAAGCTGGGGTGGCGGGTGAAGTGGCGCAGACGCCTTTCGCCTCGGCCCAGCGCAAGGTGCGCAAGAACGGCCTGGAAGGTCGCATCACTGTTCGCCTGGCCAATGGCCTGGCGGCCATCGAACCTTCCGACCGGGTCAACACCATCAGCATCTGCGGCATGGGTGGCGAAACGATTCGCGACATTCTGGAACAGGGCAAGGCCCGCTTGCAGGGCGTGACGCGCCTGATTCTGCAGCCCAATGGCGACGAGCGGGAACTGCGTCAGTGGCTGATGGACAACGGCTACCGGATTTGCCGCGAAGAATTGCTGCGCGAAAACCGCTTTGACTACGAAATCATCGTCGCCGAGCCTTGCGAAGCCGTGAGCTACACCGCCGAACAACTTTACTTCGGCCCAATGCTGTTGCAGGAAAAAAGTCCGGCGTTCATTACCAAGTGGCAGCGCATGTTGCGTCAGAAACAGCAGACACTGGCCCATTTCGAGCGCGCCCGGGACGCAGTACCGCAGGAAAAGACCCGTGACTTCACTCGTCAGGTCGCCTGGATCACCCAGGCCCTGGCCTGAATCACTGCTGAGAACAGTTGCCCATTTCCCGGTAGGCGACTTCGTGGGTCTGGCCCTTGTGGTCGACGTACTTCATATGTGCGGTACCGACCTGGCAGTCGGCGACGTTGCTGGCTGGGGTGACGGAGATGACTTTGGCCACATCCAGCGGCATGCCGTATTCGTAGGTGGCCTCGCTGGAGGCCGGTTGGCCGGCGCTCTGGTCGGCCACGGCGCCGAACGAGGCGAGGGCGGCGGACAAAGCAAGCAAAGCGATCGAGCGTTTCATGGCAGGCTCCTTCTTCAATGTTTTACTAATGATGTATTCATTGATGATCCACAATAAATGGCCTAATTCGTGATAGATTCCTGCCTTGGATGTACGAATAAGGCCGAAAAAAGGAGCCGAATACGATGGACATGCTGCACGCCATGCGCACCTTCGCCCGGGTGGTGGAGTGCGGCAGCTTTGCCGCGGCCGCCAATGCCCTGGATATATCCGCGGCGCAGGTGTCGCGCATCGTTGCCGAGCTGGAAAACCAATTGCAGACCCGGCTGCTACACCGCACCACGCGGCGCTTGCGCATGAGCGAGGCGGGGGAGCGATTTCTTGAGCGTTCACGGCACATTCTGTCGTTGACCGACGAAGCCATGGATGAGGCCCGGGGTGCCCACCTCAACCCCCGGGGGCGTCTGCGTTTTCACTGCACCCATGGCCTGGGCTTGTTGATGATGCCCTTGGTGGCACGCTACAACGCGGCGTGCCCGGAAGTGGTGATGGAGTTGACCCTGTCACAGCGCAACCCCGACCCGTTGGACGAAGGCCACGATATCGTGATCACCATCGGCAAAGGGTTGCCTGACTCGCAATTGATCGCTATCCCGTTGGGCAGCATCTACAGCATCCTTTGCGCATCACCCGAGTACCTGGCGCGGCATGGCGTGCCGACCAAGCCGGAAGACTTGAACGATCATGCCTGCCTGCGCATGGTCGACCCCTTGTTCGAAGAGGACTGGTCATTCGATCACGACCAGGGACGCAGTGTGGTCGTGCCCCAGGACACCTTCCTCACCAACGTCGCCGATGCCATGCTCAAAGCCACTGAACTGGGCATGGGGGTGGGCTTGTTGCCATACTACTCTGCCAGCCATGCCATCGAGGAAGGCCGCCTGTTCCGCCTGCTGGCGCCGCACCGGTTGCGCCAGCGGGAAATCTACGCCATCTATCCGTCGCGTCATTACCTCGATGCCAAGGTACGCACCTGGCTCGATTACCTGAAGGAGCAACTCCCGGCGTTGTTCGAAGCCCATCAACAGGTGGTGGACGACCCCAGGTTCTGGCGCTGACCGCGAACCCGTGCCTCGGGTCGCGGTGGGGGCCTGACCGGGTTGCTTCTCAACGGCTGTCCTGGTCCTCGGCGGTACCCCCCGTACTGCCCGCGCCAGACCCTGTCGCTTCACCGGTGCTGTTGGAACCACCGCTGGCGCCATCGGCGGCGTCGGAGTCGCTTCCCGTGTCACTGCTGTCGTTATCCTTACTGCTGCCCGGGCTATTGACGCTGCTGCCTTTTTCGCCAGCAGTCTTGCCTTCGTCGTACGTTTTGCCTTCATCGTAAGGCTTAGGCTTGGAAGGGGCGCCAGACGGGGTTGCCGGGACCTGGGTGTCGTTTCCATACCCGCCGCTGGCGGCGAAGCTGCCTGAGGCAATACCCAAGGTCAGGGCGAGGCACAGCGAAAGCGAACGAATGCGGACCATGTTAAATCTCCCGTGGGAACGATCTGTCATTCATTCGGCTTTCGCTGGACCTTGACGTGCCTTTCGGGCGACGGGCGGTCACCGGAAGTATCGTGGACCCGCCTGCGATGGATATCACCCGATGTCAGCCTTTGGCGCTGCCTGCGAGGGAGCAGGCTGTTGGGGGGGATGCTCCTGGCACGCGTGCATCAAATCTTCTGTCACCCGCAGCTCTGCGCCAGTGGGCGAGAAGGTCGTGGCCGGGGCGAAGGGAGCAGGGTGTTCAGGTGCCGGTCGCTTGCCCCTGCGCCACATGAAGAAGCTGACCATGGCCAGGTTGATGACGGCGAAGGCCCAGAACAGCCCGACTTCGCCGTAGCTGGTCATAACCGGCGAGATAGCCAGCGGGGCCAGCGCCGAACCCAGTGAGTTGATCAACAGCAGGCCTTGGATCATCGGTACCAGCGCTTCGGCCGGGGCGCGGTCGGCTGCGTGGCTGACTGCAACCGGATACAGTGCGAACACCCCGCCACCCAGCAGGAACAGCATCGCCGGCAGCAACACCGACTGCGAGGGCAGCAACACGATCACTACCGACAGTACCGTGCACAAGGCGCCAAGGGCTATCAGCACGTCCTGGCGGTCCTTGCGGTCCGACCACCGGCCCACCGGGTACTGCAACAGCATCGCACCCAGGATCACCCAGGCCATCATGTTGCCGACCTCGCCCACGTCCAGGCCGATACGTTGCAGGTACAGTGGCAGCAAGGCATAGACGCCAGCGATGGCCGCGCCCGAGCCGAAGCAGCCGACCAGCCCGGTTGGGGCCACGCCCAGCAGTTGGCGAGGCTTCAGCGGTTCGACCTGCTCCAGCAGCGGCGACACCTGCGGCAGAATCACGATAGGCATCACCGACAGCGCCGCGAGCATGCCCGCGACCATGAACGGTGCGGTTGCGCCCCAGCCAGTGATTTCGCCCAGGGCCGCCTGGGCTACCACGCCAGCACCGTAGAAGGCGATCATGTACAGCGCCAGCAAGCGCCCCCGGATCTTCGCGTCGCCCGCCAGCAGCAACCAGCTTTCGATGACCAGGAACACACCGACGGTTGCCCAGCCGTTGATCAGGCGCAGGGCGATCCACCCGTGGGTATCGTAGAACAGTCCCTGCAGCAGGATGGTCGCGGCGATCAGCGAGGCGAAACTGCTGTAAGCGCGGATATGGCCGATGCGCAGGATCAGGCGGTCGTTGAAGATCGCGCCCAGGGTCAGGCCGACGAAGTAGGCCGAGGAGACGATACCGATCATCGAGGGCGACTCACCAGCGGCGTCCAGGCGCAGGGTCGTCAGGGAAGACATGAAGCCGTTGCCCAGGGCAATGATGAACAGCCCGAGCAGGGGTGCCAGCGCCATGGCCAGCAAACGCGGAGACATAGGTACCTCTGGTTGAGTAAGCGAAAAGAGCGCCTTTTCTGACGCGCACGCTTTCCCGGCCTTGAACGGCCAGGGTTGTTGCACGGGTGTGCCTTCTTGATGCGACCTGGGCAAGACTCAACCGGAACCTTGGCAAGGGCGGTCGGGTGGGGTCGATTGAGCCTATTTCACATGTGCGGCCATGTGCTTAGGCGCGGACTCTGTCATTGCTGCCGGTTGCCACCGTTCAAGGCGACGGGCGAAAAGGAGGCGCGATTCTAAGGCCTTGGAAGGTTTTGCCCAAGAGCCTGCAGCCTGCGGCATAATGCCGCTTTTTGCCCTTTGGGATGTCGCGCGCCGGGGCTGGATCGGTCAACGCTCGTCACGCCTTCACGTGCACAGGGCAGCTCCATGGAGGGCTTGGTAGATGTTCGCTTCGTTGTTCGCCGTACTGGCGCCGGTGTTTATCGTCGCCGGTATCGGTTACGCCTGGGCCCGCAAGGGCTTGAGCTACCCCACTGAGTTCATTGCCAGCCTGGTGATGACCATTGGCACGCCGTCGTTGGTGTTGTCGACGCTGAGCCGCACCGAACTGAACCCGACGGCTTTCGCCAGCATGGCTCTGGGCTGCCTGCTTTGCCTACTCGGCATGGTCGTGGTCGGCTTGCTGGTATGCCGCATCTTCGACCAGCACTGGCGGGTGCTGCTGCCAGCGTTTCTGTTTCCCAACACGGGCAACATGGGCCTGCCGATCAGTCTGTATGCCTTTGGCGAGCATGGCCTTGCGCTGGCGGTGGCGTTTTTCCTGACGCTGTCGATATTCCAGTTCACCGTCGGCATGGCCATCTCCGGTACCGCGGCGTCACCCAAGGCGCTGTTGCGCAACCCCATCGTCATCAGCCTGGCCGGTGCGATGCCGATCATTTTCCTGGACGTCGAATTGCCCCGCTGGCTGGCCAACACGGTAGACCTGCTGGGCGGCATGACCATTCCGTTGATGTTGTTGACCCTCGGGGTATCGCTGGCCAGCATTCGTCTGCGGCACATTGGCAGCGGCATGCTGCTGGGTGGCCTGCGCATCGTGCTGGGGGCTGCGGTGGGCTGGGCGGTCGGTGCCCTGCTGGGTATGGAAACCCTGGAGCGGGCGGTGCTGATGGTGCAGTCGGCAATGCCGGTGGCGGTGTTCAACTACCTGATGGCGGTACGGGCCAACCGCTCACCAGAGCAGGTAGCGAACCTGGTGATGTGTTCGACGGTGCTGTCCTTTGTCTGGCTACCGGTGGTGTTGGCGTGGTGGTTGTGAACCTGCTCCGGCCTTATCGCCCGCAGACTCCCAAAGGGACCACGCAGATCCTGCAGGAGCCGGCTTGGCGGCGATAGGGCCCGTACAGGCAAACATCACTTATCGAACAACCGCTCGTGTACCCAACCCTGTTCTGTCAGCACCATCAGGCGCTTTTCCCGCACGGGGGCGTCGTGGGTCGCCACCGCCCGATCCAGGTCTTGAATGCTGGACCTGACGTTGTCATTCGCTGCCCAGGCCGGCAATCCGGTGATCTTGTAGGTATAGGTCACGTCGGAAACCGTGTGCCCCATCTTCTCGCCAGGTTCGCTGAACTGTTCAATGGCCATGACCTGTGCCGTGCCGAAGCACAGCCCGCCGCGGGTCTTGCCGTTGACCGTCCGTTGTGCATCGGCCTTGTAGTACTTGCGACCTTCTTCGGTGAGGTCGTAGGCGTAGTAGATATCCGTGCGGGCTGGTTGCCACAGACGTTCGGGAACCTGCGTGCGCGAGATTTCCTTCTCGCTGACCACTCCGACCTGGGCCAGGGCGTGCAGGGCCTTGTTGGTGCCGTTGACGTCGAAGTCCTTGGT
Organism: Pseudomonas sp. NyZ480; assembly: GCF_029537255.1. Classification (NCBI taxonomy): domain Bacteria; kingdom Pseudomonadati; phylum Pseudomonadota; class Gammaproteobacteria; order Pseudomonadales; family Pseudomonadaceae; genus Pseudomonas; species Pseudomonas sp. NyZ480. Next base: position 2,558,618 of record NZ_CP120626.1, read on the forward strand.
TTTGGTCGGGAACGAGCTGACCACGAAACAGTGGGGGTATTGAGTGTCGAGATAGGCTTGGGCGGCCTTGTGAAAACTGGCCTCAGTGGCCTCAGGCGTGTCGGAGCAGCCAGCCAGGGTTGCCAGCAGCGCCAGCGGTACGATCTTCCTGTACATGATGAAGCGTCCTTGGATTGCGAAGATAAAACCGGTGGGTCGGAATTAGAACCCACGCGCTAGAGCGGGTGCAATCATGGCAGGACGGCATCTCGACGGAGGTCTCAAAACTGGCGGGGCGAATGATCGCCCCGGACAGCACCAAGCGTGTTCCACTCCTCGGAACCACATTCGATTGTGCTTGCGCACTACACGCGTTTATCTGTCGCCAAGCACGACCTGCCTTACCTGTCGTGATCTCGAAGCGAACAACAAGAACGGGAACCCACCCGCGCGAGGAGATTTCACATGTCCCGACATCAACACATCCTGGCCTGGCTCGACGATGTGGCCAGTGACCTGCATGCCATCCGCCACGACATCCACGCCCATCCCGAACTGGGTTTCGAAGAAGACCGCACCTCGGCACTGGTCGCCCGGTTGCTCAAGGACTGGGGATACCAGGTACACACCGGCATCGGCAAAACCGGAGTGGTTGGTGTACTGCGCAACGGCAGCAGCGCGCGCACGCTTGGGTTGCGCGCGGACATGGACGCGCTGCCGATCGTCGAGGCCACGGGCGCGGCCTACAGCAGCCGACACCAGGGCTGCATGCACGCCTGCGGTCACGACGGGCACACCGCCATGCTGCTGGGGGCCGCGCGCTACTTGGCAGCGACGCGTCAGTTCGATGGCACCCTGACGCTGATCTTCCAGCCTGCCGAGGAGGGCCAGGGAGGGGCCGAGGCAATGCTGGCCGATGGGCTGCTGGAGCGCTTCCCCTGCGATGCGCTGTTCGGCATGCACAACATGCCCGGGCTGCCCGCAGGGCAATTGGGTTTTCGCGAAGGGCCGATGATGGCGTCGCAGGACCTGCTCACGGTCATCATCGAAGGCGTCGGTGGCCATGGTTCGATGCCGCACCTGACGGTCGACCCACTGGTGGCCGCCGCCAGTGTGGTGATGGCGTTGCAGACAGTGGTGGCACGCAACATCGACGCCCAGGAAGCGGCCGTGGTGACCGTCGGCGCCTTGCAGGCGGGGGAAGCGGCCAATGTGATCCCGCAGCAGGCCCTGCTGCGCCTGAGCCTGCGTGCGCTCGATGCCCAGGTGCGCGCACTGATGCTCGAGCGAGTGCGGGCGATCATCATCAGCCAGGCCGAAAGCTACGGTTGCCGCGTCAGTATCGAGCATCGCCCGGCCTACCCGGTGCTGGTCAACCATGCCGCGGAAAACGCCTTCGCCCAGCAGGTAGGGGTGGAGCTGCTCGGCGCCGAGGCGGTCGATGGCAACACCCGCAAGCTGATGGGCAGCGAGGACTTCGCCTGGATGCTGCAGCGCTGCCCGGGCGCGTACCTGTTCATCGGCAATGGCCTGCAGCGGCCGATGGTGCACAACCCGGCCTACGACTTCAACGACGACATCCTGCTGACTGGCGCAGCCTACTGGGGCGCGCTTGTCGAGCGCTGGCTCGAGCCTGCCTGACCACTTCATTGACGACTGCCGCTGGAACCTGGGCGCGTGCGTCCGGGCTGTTCTGAACCGTTTCTGGCCAACAGATGGATGGAGTGTTCCCATGCAGATTTCCAACACAGGCGCGTCGCGTACCCGGCAGGTGGTCGCGGCTGTCATCGGTAACGCGCTGGAGTGGTATGACTTTATCGTTTACGGCTTTCTGGCGAGCATCATCGCCCGGCAGTTCTTTCCTTCGGACGACGAATACGCCTCGTTGCTGATGGCCCTGGCCACCTTCGGCGTAGGCTTTTTCATGCGCCCTGTCGGTGGCGTGCTGTTGGGGATCTACTCTGACCGCAAGGGGCGCAAGGCGGCGATGCAGTTGATCATCCGCCTGATGACGGTATCCATCGCCATGATCGCCTTTGCCCCCAACTACCTCGCCATCGGCATGGGTGCGCCGCTGCTGATCGTGGTGGCGCGGATGCTCCAGGGCTTCGCTACTGGGGGTGAATACGCCAGCGCCACAGCGTTCCTGGTCGAGAGTGCCCCCGCCCATCGCAAGGGCCTGTACGGCTCGTGGCAGCTGGTAGGGCAATGCCTGGCGGTGTTCTCAGGCGCGGCGATGGTGGCGCTGGTCACCCACCTCTGCACCCCCGAGGCGCTGGACAGCTGGGGCTGGCGGATTCCGTTCGTGCTCGGCTTGCTGATCGGGCCGGTGGGGCTGTGGATTCGCAAGCACATGGAGGAGCCGGAGGAGTTTATCGAGGCACGCAAGCAGGCCAAGGGGCAGGCGCCGAGCCTGTGGCGGGTGCTGCGTGAACACCGTCGCAGCCTGTTGGTGTCCATGGGCCTGGCCAGTGGCGCGACGGTGTCGTTCTACGTGGTGCTGGTGAACATGCCGACCTTCGCTCACAAGAATTTGGGCCTGCCGCTGGACCAGGTGCTGCTGGTGCAGATGCTCGCGGTGGGGCTGATGACCGTGGTCATTCCGTTGTCGGGTGCGCTGTCGGACCGTTTGGGCCGCAGGCCGGTGCTGATGGCCTTCACTTTGGCGTTCTTCGTGATGGTGTACCCGCTGTATGTGTGGGTGGCGGCGGCGCCGTCGATCGAACGGCTGTTACTGATGCAACTGCTGCTGTGCTCTGCCATTGGCGGCTTCTTCGGGCCTGCGCCCACTGCACTGGCCGAGCAGTTTCCGGTGGAGGTGCGCTCCACCGGGGTGTCGGTGGCCTATAACGTCGCGGTGATGGTGTTCGGCGGCTTTGCTCCGCTGATCGTGACGTGGCTGAGCAAGGTGCTGGGTACCCCCGTGGCGCCGTCGTTCTACGTACTGTTTGCCTGCCTGCTGACCCTGCTGGGCACCTATTGCCTGAAGGAAGCACCGCGTGGGGGCAGGTCTGCAGCGTTCAACCTTGGAGTGAAACCGTGATGCCGTTAGCTATCGACCCTATCGTCGCCCTCGATGCCGAAGCCCTGTCCCAGGCGATCCATGGGCGTCGGGTATCGTGCCGTGAGGTGATGCAGGCTTACCTCGGCCACATCGAGCGCTTCAACCCGCACGTGAATGCGCTGGTGTCGCTGCGCCCGGCTGAGGCGGTGCTGGCCGAGGCCGATGCCTGCGACCGCGAATTGGCCAGCGGCCGGTCGCGCGGCTGGATGCACGGCATGCCCCAGGCGATCAAGGATTTGGCAGCCACGGCCGGGCTTCGGACCACAATGGGCTCACCGCTGTTTGCCGAGCAGGTGCCGCAGCAGGATGCGGTCAGCGTAGCGCGGGTAAGGGCCAACGGGGCGATCATCCTCGGCAAGAGCAACGTGCCGGAGTTTGGCCTGGGTTCGCAGACCTACAACACGCTGTTTGGCACCACCACCAACGCCTACGATCCAAGCCGGGTGGCCGGCGGCAGCAGTGGCGGGGCAGCGGCGGCGCTGGCCCTGCGCCTGCTGCCGGTGGCCGACGGTAGCGACATGATGGGGTCGTTGCGCAACCCGGCAGCGTTCAACAACGTCTATGGCCTGCGCCCCTCCCAAGGCCGCGTGCCCCACGGCCCGGCACCAGAGGTCTTCATGCAGCAACTGGCGACCGAAGGGCCGATGGGGCGTAGCGTAACGGACGTAGCGCGGTTGTTGTCGGTACAGGCCGGTTACGACCCTCGAGTGCCGTTGTCGTTGAATGCATCGCCTGGTGAATTCGCCCAGGGTCTGCAGCGCGACTTCAAGGGTGTTCGGGTGGGTTGGCTGGGCGATTACAACGGCTACCTGCCCATGGAGGACGGGGTGATGGGGCTGTGCGAAACGGCATTGGCGGATTTTGCCGAGCTGGGTTGTCACGTCGAGGCATGCCAACCGGACTTCGCCTTGGAACGTTTATGGCAATGCTGGCTCACCCATCGCCATTTCCTGGTGCACGGCAACCTCGGCGCTGCCTATGCCGACCCCGGCAAGCGGGCACTGCTCAAACCCGAGGCGCAGTGGGAAGTGGAGGGTGGGCTGCACTTGAGCGGGGCACGGATATACCAGGCTTCGGTCGACCGCAGCGCGTGGTATCACGCCATGGGCCGCCTGTTCGAACGTTACGACTTCTTGCTGTTGCCCGCGGCGCAAGTGTTTCCATTCGAGGCCCGCGAGGCTTGGCCTAAGGTGGTCGGCGGGCGGACGATGGACACCTATCACCGGTGGATGGAGGTGGTGATCGGCCCGACCCTGGCGGGCCTTCCCAGCATCAGCGTGCCGGTCGGCTTCAATCCCCAAGGTTTGCCGATGGGCTTGCAGATCATCGGCCCGGCGCAGGCCGACCATGCCGTGCTGCAACTGGCCCACGCCCATGAGCAACTCACCCATTGGGTCGAACGGTGTCCGCCGCCATCACTGCTGGCACCGTGACAGCCCTTGGCAGGCCCGTATCTTGCTGGGCATTCTGACCATCCACGCACAGACAGGGAGGTCATACCCATGGGCAGCACGGCAGACACCGGTGGCGTACGTTCGGTGGAGCGTGCGCTGGCGATCGTCGAATTGCTTGGCGAGCACCAGGCGCTTGGGCTGGAGGAGCTGCATTACCTGACGACGCTGCCCAAGGCGACGGTGTCGCGGATGCTGTCGACCTTGCAGGAGCAGGGATGGGTGTATCGAGGCCTGAGCGACCGGCGTTACCGGCTGTGTGCCCGGCGCCTGTTCGGCGACCGCCAGCTGCGTTTCAAGCGCCAGTTGGTCGAGCGTGCGGCGCCCTTGTTGCAGGAACTGAGCGAGCGCACCGGGTTGGTGGTCGACCTGTCCTGTTTCGATGGCCAGCGCCTGGAGGTCATGGAAAGCGCGATACCCCAGGTGCTGCGCAAGCGTTACCCGAACAACTGCCAGATCGTCGGGCACTACGCCAGCCTGTTCCATTCGGCGATGGGTCGGGCATGCCTGGGCGAACTTGGGCGTGAAGAGGTCCAGCGCCTGGCGGCCGATGAGCGGCTGGGGGATGAAGCGGTCATGCGTAACCTGGAAGAAGATGCCCATAACGGTTTTGGGCAACGTACCGAAGGATTCTGGGAGTACCCGGTGCGATTGCCGTTCCTGATCCGCGCGATTGCCTTGCCAGTGCATGCCGATGGGCGGCTGGCGGGCAGCATCGCCTTGCACTGGCCGCTGGACCAGGCCCCGGTGGAGCGTGTGCTGAGCCTGCACCTGAACAGCCTGGCGAGCACCGTTGGCGAGGTGCAGCAGGCGCTGGCGGTGTGAACGCAGTCTCCAACAGTCTCCAACGCCTAGCCAGATCGGTGTGGGGGCGGCCTTGTGTCGCGATAGGGCCGCGCAGCGGCCCTTGCCGTCTGTTCACAGCCAAACAGCTGTCCCTCCACAAACGCCCTGGCATCTTGAACACGCGCGCAAACCCGAGACAGACGCAATTACGTGGCCTTGTTGGCCCGAAAGGTACTCGGGCTCACTCCGCACTGTTTGCGAAAGAACCGACTGAAATAGCCCACATCGGCGAAGCCCAGTTCATGGGCGATCTCCTTCACGCAGGCGTCCGAGTGGCTCAATGCACGTTTGGCCTCCAGCACTAGCCGCGCATTGACTACGTTCATTGGCGTCATGCCCAAGTGCTCCTGGCACAGCCGCCCAAGGGTCGCCAGGGTCATGCCCAGTTCGCCGGCATAGAAGGCCAGTGGCGGGTGCGCACGGTAATGCATGTCCACCAGTTCACGGAACCCGGTCAACTGCTGGCTACGCCTTGAAGGTGGGCGGCGTGCTTCGTCGGGTGCGTGATGGGCGTGTCGCAGCGCCTGGATCAGCAACGCCAACAGCAATGACATGCTACTTGCCACATGTTCGCGGGCGCGGTTGTGGTACTCCTCGCTCAAGGCCCGGCACAGCGGTAGCAGCGGGTCTTCCTCCCCGCGCCATAGCGGCAGGGCGAGCACCTGCGGTTTACGTATCTGTGCCAGCAAGGTGGGCGCCAGCAGCTGGGCAATGCTCTCCAGGGGATGCTGCGCGGCAGTGATGACCTGGCCCTCGACCTGGCCGGCCCAATGGAAACCATGCACCACCTGCGCCGGCACATAGACCACGCACGGCGCGTGCACCTGCACGAGTTCACTGTCGAACAGCACCTCGCCACTGCCGCTTTGCAGGTAGAGCAATTGCAGGAGCCCGTCGTGACGGTGCGCGGCTATTTCCCAGTTGTGCGCGCCGGAACGCTTGGAGATCGACTCCACATGCAGGGACTCATGCCACACCGGCTGTGCGGTCTCGCCGTAGAGGGCGTAATTCGGGATCTTGTTCATGGTTGTTGTAATTGTTCTGGTCGTTACTCGATCACTCTGCCACAGCCGCACGCGAGCTTCAGGGGGCATGGACAAAATTGTCGGGAATGTGGGGTTGCTTGCAGGTTTTGTCCATTCTGCCGGGCGGGGCCTCGGCCCTAGGCTGACGACCAGATCAAGTAACACTCTGGAGAGCGGCATGCATAACAACAAGATTTCCTCCCACTGGTTGGGTCTGGACGGGGCCGTCTGCGTGGTCACCGGCGCGGCCGGAGGCATCGGTGCGGCGCTGGCTGGCGCCCTGGTCGAGCAGCAGGCCCATGTGGTACTGCTCGACCGCGATCGAGACAAGTGCCGGGCGCTGGCCGCAACCTTGGGTGAGCACAGCGTGGGTGAAGTGAGCGCCTTGGCATGCGACATTGCCGACCCGGCCAGCGTCGAGCAGGCCGCGGCCCAGGTGCAAGCCATGCACGGGCGCTGCGATGTGTTGGTCAACAACGCCAGTGTGCTGCGGCCTGGCGCGCTGCAGACCCTGACCCTGGAGCAATGGAACCAGGTGTTGGCGGTGAATCTCAGCGGTTATCTGCTGTGCGCGCAGGCCTTCGGCCAGGCGATGCTTGCCCGCAGGCAGGGGCGCATCGTGCACGTGGCGTCGATTGCCGCCCATTTTCCGCAGCCCAACAGCGGTGCCTACAGTGCGGCCAAGGCCGGGGTCAGCATGCTCTCGCGGCAGATCGCCGTGGAATGGGGACCGTGTGGCGTGCGCAGCAACACCGTATGCCCTGGGTTGATCCGCACGCCGCTGTCGGCGGCGTTCTATGCCGACCCGCAAATCGAACGCCAGCGCAGCGCGATGACCGCCAACCAACGCATCGGCGAGCCGCAGGACATCGTCGAAGCCGTGCTGTTTCTGGCAAGCCCGCGAGCCGACTACATCAATGGTGCCGAACTGACCGTTGACGGCGGGCTGGAGAGCATGCCCATGGCGCTCATCCCGCGCCCAGGCTTCGAGGGGGTACGTCCATGAACACGCTCACATGTGATGTGCTGGTCATCGGTGCAGGTGCTGGCGGCCTGGCCACGGCCATCACTGCCAAGCAGCATGGGCTGGACGTACTGGTGATCGAGAAAGACGACTGCTTTGGTGGCACCACGGCCTTTTCCGGCGGGGTGCTGTGGATACCGGGCAACCCATTGACCGGCAAGCGCGATAGTCATGACGCGGCGCTGAGCTACCTGCGAAACGAAGCCGGAGCCTGCTTCGAGCGGGCCGAAGTCGAAGCTTTCCTGCGTTACGGATCGCAAATGGTGGAGTTTTTCGAACGCGAGACCGCGGTCAAGTTCGTCCCGACGTTGTACCCCGACTACCACCCGCTGGTCGAAGGCGGAGTCGATGTGGGCCGCTCGATACTTGCCGCACCCTATGACATCCGCGAGCTGGGTGCCGACATGGCACGACTGCGCCCGCCACTCAAGACCATTACCTTCATCGGCATGATGTTCAATTCGTCGAACGCCGACCTCAAGCATTTCTTCAACGTTACCCGTTCGCTGAACTCGTTCTTCTATGTGGCCAAACGGCTGTTGACCCACCTCAAGGAGCTGGCGCTGTACCGCCGTGGCACCCAGGTGACCAGTGGCAACGCCCTGGCGGCGCGTTTGGTGAAGTCAGCGCTTGACTTGGGTATTCCGATCCTCACGGGCAGCCCGGCCAGGCAGTTGCTGCGCGAAGGCGGGCGGGTCAGCGGGGCCTTGGCCCGTCAGGGGGCGGGCGAGTTGCGCATCGAGGCCCGGCGTGGCGTGGTGCTTGCGTGTGGCGGTTTTTCCCACGACCTGCAACGCATCGGCCAGGCATATCCCCACGTGCGCCGGGGCGGCGAGCACTTTTCGCCTGTGCCAGCGGGCAATACCGGCGATGGCGCGCGCATGGCCGAGGCGCTGGGCGCCCGGGTGGATATGCGCTTGCAAGCAGCGGCTGCCTGGATGCCGGTATCGAAAGTCCCGATGGGCGCCGGACGCCATGTTGCTTTCCCGCACCTGCTTGACCGTTACAAGCCGGGGGTGATTGGTGTCTTGCGTTCTGGCCAGCGCTTCACCAACGAGTCCAATTCCTACCACGATGTGGGCGCGGCCTTGATCGAGGCATGCGCCGACCAGGCCGAAACCGCCATGTGGCTGGTCTGTGACCGCCGTACGCTGGCCAAGTACGGACTCGGTTACGCCAAACCCGCCCCCATGCCGCTGGGCCCCTTGTTGCGCAATGGCTACTTGCTCAAGGGCAACAGCCTTGCCGAGCTGGCGTGCAAGGCTGGTATCGATGCACGGGGGTTGGAGCGCACGGTTCGCGAGTACAACCTTGGCGCCGTACACGGTGAGGACCGCCAGTTCGGCCGGGGCAGCACCAGTTTCAACCGCTACTTGGCCGATCCGCAGCAGCAGCCCAATCCTTGTGTCGCACCCGTCGGCGACGGGCCCTACTTTGCGGTGAAAGTGGTGATGGGCGACCTCGGCACCTTCGATGGCCTGCGCACCAGTGTGGTCGGCGAAGTACTCGGTGCCGACCAGCGCGCCATAGCCGGGCTGTATGCGGTGGGTAACGACCGAGCCAGCATCATGGGCGGCAACTACCCCGGCGCTGGCATCACCCTGGGGCCGATCATGACCTTTGGTTACATCACCGGCCGCCACCTGGCGGGTATCGACCAAGGACTGGCCGCGGCTGGCCCGGCACAGGAGGTGGCGTGATGGACAAGGCGATTGTCGACCACCGCATCTACACCATCCGGCCTCGGTGCATGCCTGCTTTCCTGGCGGCATTCGACCAGTTGGCGATGCCGATTCTGCTGCGTCACCTGGGCCCGCCGCTGGCGTTCTATGTGAGCAGCATCGGCACATTGAACCAGGTCGTCCACCTGTGGGGCTACGACAGCCTCGATGACCTCGAACGCCGCAGCGCGGCCCGCGACGCCGATCCGGACTTCGCCGCGTATCTGCATGCCACCCGCGACCTCGTGATGGCCCAGGAGACGCGAATCATCAAGCCCGTGCAATTCAAGGCCCTGGCAAGTCGCCTGTAGGAACCGGCCCGGCGCCGCCGAAAAAAACCTATGGCCCAATGCCCTCGATAACAACAAAAAGAGGTAAGGCAATGCGAACTCCCGACCCTATCGATATTCGCCAGTTGATCGACCAGCAACCCATCGGCCGCTACCAGAAATGGGTGGTCTTCCTCGGCTTCCTGATCATCGCTCTGGACGGACTGGACGTCGCCATAATCGGCTTCATCGCCCCGCAACTGAAAAGCGAATGGCAGCTGGGCCCTCAAGCCCTCGGCCCGGTGCTCAGCGCAGCACTGATCGGCCTGGCCCTTGGCGCTCTGGTGGCCGGCCCGCTGGCCGACCGTTACGGGCGCAAGGCTGTGCTCTTGGGCAGTGTCCTGCTCTTTGGCCTGTGGACCCTTGCCTCGGCCTTTTCCCCCAACTTGGAAACCCTGGTAGCCCTGCGTTTCCTGACTGGCCTGGGCCTAGGCGCGGCGATGCCCAATGCCAGCACATTGGTCAGCGAGTACGCACCGGCGCGCAGTCGCTCGTTGCTGATTACCCTGGCATTCTGCGGCTTCTCTCTCGGTGCGGCCATGGGCGGCTTCGTCAGTGCCTGGATGATTCCCAATCTAGGCTGGCGCAGCGTACTGGCGCTGGGCGGCGTGTTACCGCTGCTGGTGCTGCCTTTGCTGTGGCTGCGTCTTCCGGAATCCGTGACCTTCCTGGTCAGCAAAGGGGGCGACCCACAACGAATCCGCGCCATTGTCAGGCGCCTGGCACCTGGACACTGCGGCCCCGACAGCAGCTTCGTACTGCCCGCATGCGCATCCGTCAAGGGTGGGGCCATAGGCACCATCCTGTCCTCTCGCTACCGCTTCGGTACGATGATGCTGTGGGTGGGTTACGTGCTGGCTCTGTTTCTGGTCTACCTGTTCAGCGGTTGGTTGCCGACGCTGGTGAAGGAGGGAGGGGGTTTTTCGGTGTCCGAAGCGGCCATCGTCACCGCTTGCTTCCAGATCGGCGGCCCGCTGGGCGCCATCACGGTGGGCTGGGCGATGGATCGCTGGCATCCGCAGCGAGTGCTGATGCTGACGTTCCTGTTCAGCGGCGCGGTGATCTTCGCCATCGGCCAGGTGGCCGGGCATTTCGCCTGGCTGTGCGCCATTGCCTGGGCCGTGGGCTTTGGCCTGAACGGCGCCAGTGTAGGCATGAATGCGTTGGCCGCGGGCTTCTACCCGACCGAGGCGCGGGCCACTGGGGCCAGCTGGATGAGTGGTATCGGCCGGTTGGGGGCGATTCTCAGCGCCTTCGCCGGTGCGCAGATGTTGGCCGTGGGTTGGAGCTTCAGCCAGGTCTTCGCCGCCTTGCTGATACCGGCTGGGTTGGCAGCCTTGGCAGTGTCGCTGCAGGGCTGGCACGCCAGATTGCGAGGTTCGCAGCGGCTACAGGCGATTTAAGGTTGCCGGAGGGAAGACATGCGCTCAGGCGTCGTCGCTGATCCAGGTCAGTGGCCGCGCCGGGTCGTCACTGAGCATGCGTTCGAATGCGGGGGACTCGATCATCGCGCGGGTTCGCTGGCCCAGCGTCAGCAGTTGCTCGATGAAACCAGGTTCGACGACGCCGCTGTGCTCCAGTGAAACGCCGCTGCGACCGTGTTGGATGGCCAGATGGTAGTGGCTGATTCCCCCACCTTCACCGCTGCCACACAGCACCACCGTGTAGTGCGGCCCGACCATCTCGGCCAGTCGCCGTTGCACCAGGTCGAGCACGGCGATTGGCGCTTCGCTGTGCAGCGCTGTGGCCAGCGCGCAGACGTTGAATGGAGTCATGGGTTGACCTGCTTGGCGTGAAGGGTTTCCAGCATAGGCAAGGTCACTGTCAACTTGGGTTAAGCGGGGGTAAAACCGAGTAATCATCAGAATGTCTGCCCCAAGGAGAATTGGAACATTTCGGTTTGCGCCCCCTCTGGCTTCTTGATCGGTGCGGCCAGGCTGAAGCTCAGCGGGCCCAGGGGGCTATACCAAGTGAAGCCCAGCCCCACCGACAGCGCCATCTGATCGAGACTCACGCCCCCGCAGCCCTGGGTGGTTGACAGATAACAGGTGTCGGCAAACACGTTGCCTGCATCGACGAACACCGAGCTGCGCAACTGCCGCTGGTCCTTGACGAAGGGCAGGGGAAAGAGCACTTCGGCGCCTCCGGTAATGAGGATGTTGCCGCCCAGGGCATCGGTGTCGCGGTCGGAGTAGTACGCCTGACCGGCGCTGGCGTAGTTGCCGGTCGCGGGCGTGTTGCGCGGGCCGAGGGTGCCGCTCTTGAATCCGCGTACCGAATTCAGGCCTCCGGCGGTGTAATTCTCATAGAAGGGCAGGCTGTCGGTCGAGCCGTAGCCGTTGCCGTAGCCCAGGTTGGTGTGCAGGCGAAGCGATGTGCTCTGGGTCATGGGCAGGTAAGTCTGACCGTCGTATTCGAGTTTGTAGAACGACAGGTCGCTGCCGGGGGTGGTGGCCATGAACGTCAGACCCTGGGAGTGACCGCGAGTCGCCAGCACGCCTTTGTTCAGGGTCGACTCGGACCAGCCGACCGATGCCTTGAGGTTATTGAAACTGTCGCCTTCGCGCTGGATGAAGTCGTAGATCTCGTCGGCGCTGTAGGTGCCTGGGTTGATATCGTCGTGTTGCAGGGTCAGGCCGAAGGTCAGGCGTGATGTCTCATTGATCGGGTAGCCGAAACTGACGCCAGCACCATAGCTGTTGATGGCGTAGTACGACACGCCATCGTCGTAGTAATCGCTGTAGTCGGTGGTGCTGTAGAAGACGTTGTAACCCAGGCTGACACCGTCCTTGGTGAAATAGGGGTCGGTGAAGGCGAAGTTGTACTTGGTCTGGTATTCCGAACGGGTCAGGCCGATGGACACCTTGTTACCGGTACCCAGGAAGTTGGTCTGGCTGCTCGAGCCTCCCAGGATCAGGCCGGCGCTCTGGGCGAAACCAACGCTGGCGGTGATCGAGCCGGAGGCCTGTTCCTCGACGCTGTAGTTGACGTCGACCTGGTCATCGGTGCCCGGCACCGGTGGGGTCTCGACGTTGACTTCCTTGAAGAAGCCCAGACGTTCCAGGCGGGTCTTGGACTGGTCGATCAGGTAGGTCGACGCCCAGCCACCTTCCATTTGGCGCATCTCGCGACGCAGCACTTCGTCTTCGGTCTTGGTGTTGCCGCGGTAGTTGATGCGGTTGACGTAGGCACGCTTGCCCGGGTCGACCACGAACATGATGTCCACGGTGTGGTCTTCGTCGTGCGGCTGAGGCACGCCGTTGACGTTGGCGAAAGTGTAGCCCTCGTTACCCAGGCGGCGGGTGATCAGGTCGGAGGTGGTGGTCATGACCTTGCGCGAGAACACCTGGCCCGGCTGCACCAGCAGCAGCGACTTGACCTGGTCTTCCGGCACCTTCAGGTCACCCGACAGCTTCACGTCACGGACGGTGTACTTCTCGCCCTCGTTGACGTTGACCGTGATGTAGACGTGCTTCTTGTCCGGGGTGATGGACACCTGGGTGGAGGCGATGTCCATGTTGATGTAGCCGCGGTCCAGGTAGTAGGAACGCAGGCGTTCCAAGTCACCGGAGAGCTTCTCGCGGGCATACTTGTCGTCGTTCTTGAAGAACGACAGCCAGTGGGTGGTCTTGAGCTCGAACAGCTGCGCCAGCGCTTCATCGTCGAACACGGTGTTGCCGACGATGTTGATGTGCTGGATGGCCGCCACGGTGCCTTCGTTGATCTTGATCTTCAACGCCACACGGTTGCGCGGCTGCGGCACCACCTCGGCGTCGACCTCGGCCGAGTAGCGGCCCTGGGCCACGTACTGGCGCTGCAGTTCGTTACGCACGCCTTCGAGGGTGGCTCGCTGGAAGATCTCGCCTTCGGCCAGGCCCGACTGCTTCAGGCCCTTCATCAGGTCTTCGGTGCTGATCGCCTTGTTGCCTTCGATCTCGATGCTCGACACCGAGGGGCGCTCGACCACGTTGATGATCAGGACATTGCCGTCGCGGTTCAGCTGGATGTCCTGGAAGAAACCGGTCTTGAACAGCGAGCGGGTGGATTCCACCAGGCGTCGGTCATCGGCCTGATCGCCCACGTTCAGGGGCAAGGCGCCAAAGACGCTGCCGGCGGACACCCGCTGCAGGCCGTTGACGCGGATGTCAGCGATCTTGAAGGCTTGCGCTTGGGCCAGGGAGGCGTGGAGCAGCAGGATCGACAACATCAGGCGCGGGTAATTCATGGGTGGGTTCCACACAGGCGTATTCAAAGGGCGGGGCCAGCCAGGCCAGCGGGCGATGAGCATACGGGTGGGGTGTGTTCGGCGCGGTTAACCAAGGGTAAAGATGTGTAAAGTTTGCTGGCCTGGCGGTGACAGTAAGCGCCCGTGCAGGGATCATGGCGCCCAGTAGAACCTGCCGAAGCGTAACCTTGATGATCCCCGTGCTGTTGGTCGATGACGACCGTGAATTGACCGATATGCTTGCTCAGTACCTGGCCCGCGAGGGGTTTTGCGCCACCTGCAGTGCCACCGGCGCGGAGGGTGAGGCACTGGCCCTGAGCGGGCGTTTTCATATGGTGGTGCTCGATGTGATGCTGCCGGACTTCTCGGGCATCGAGGTACTGCGCCGCATCCGTGCACGCAGCCAGGTTCCGGTGTTGTTGCTCACCGCTCGTGGTGACAACATCGACCGCATTGCCGGGCTGGAACTGGGCGCCGATGACTACGTGCCCAAGCCCAGCTCGCCGGGCGAGTTGGTGGCGCGGCTGCGGGCGATCCTGCGCCGGGTGCAGCCACAGTTGATTGGCGATAACGCTATTCCCGATGCCATCAGCAGCGGCGCCTTGACCCTCTGGCCGAGTCGTCGGCAGGCGCTGTGGGAGGGGCGTAACCTTGAGCTGACCGGCACCGAGTTCAGCCTTCTGGAGGTGCTGACGCGCCAGGCTGGTCAGTTGGTCAGCAAGCAGAACCTGTCGCTGGATGCCCTGGGCCGCCCGTTGACCCGGTATGACCGGCGTATCGACGTACACGTCAGCAGTATCCGCCACAAACTGGGCCCGCGGCCTGACGGCAGCAGCTGGATTCGTAGCGTGCGGGGCATGGGCTACATGCTGATCGCCGAATGATGCGTCGGCGTCTGTTCTGGAAGCTGTTTCTGGCGTTCTGGCTGGCCAACTGCCTGACTTTCCTGGTCGGTGCAGGCGCCTTCATGCTCGACGAGCTGCGCGGCGACAACCCAGCGCTGAGAACATTGCTTGGCACCGAACTGCACTTGCTGCAGCGATTTGGCGAGCAGGCTGGGCGCCAACTGCTGGAGGTTTCGCCACAGCCGCCTGACGTACAGATTGGCCTGTACGATGCCCAGGGCCGATTGCTGGCTGGCAAGCCGGTGCAGGTGGTGCGGTTCGAGCAGTCGGTGCTTGACCGTGATGGTCGCTTGCTGCTGTTGCGCGCCTCGGTGCCCAGTGTCTCCGGCCAAGGGCCACCGCCACGCGGGCTGGGCCCTTTGGTCACCGGGACCCTGATGAGTGCCCTGTTCGCCCTGCTGTGCAGCTTGTACCTGACCCGGCCGTTGGCTTGGCTGCGCGAAGCGATGGGGCAGGTCGCCCAAGGCCGCTTCGAAGTGCGGGTTCGGCCGCGCCTCGGGCGACGCCGCGACGAGATCGTCGATCTGGCCGAAGACTGCGACCGCATGGCCGGCCAACTGAAGACGCTGGTGGAAGCGCAACAGCACCTGCTGCACGATATTTCCCATGAACTTCGCTCACCGCTCACGCGCCTGAATGCGGCCATCGGCCTGATGCGCCAACAACCGGACCGGCGCGAGATGATTGCACGCATCGAGCGCGAGTCACGGCGAATGGACGACCTGATCGAGCAGCTGTTGACCCTGGCGCGTGCCCAGTCCCCCCACGACAGCGGCATTTACGAGGCGCTGGACGCAGTGGAGCTGCTGGCGCAGATCGTAGAGGACGCGCGTTTCGAGGCGGGTATCAAGCAGTGCCAGGTGCTGCTGGTGGCACCGCAACCATTTATCACGGTCGGACATGAAGAGCTGTTGTACCGGGCCTTCGAAAACGTTATCCGCAATGCGGTGCGGTACACGGCACCAGGCACCGAGGTGCGGGTAGAGGCAAGCCTGTTGGCCGACGGTGAACGGCTACAGGTCAGCATCAGTGATCATGGGCCAGGGGTTGCCCCAACACGACTGGAGAGCATCTTCCAGCCGTTCGACCCGGGGGCTGACAACGGCGGTGACGGCTTTGGTCTGGGCTTGGCCATTGCGCGCCGGGCCATCGAACTGCACCACGGCAGTATCAGTGCCCAGGCAGCCGATGACAGGGGGTTGATGGTGCGCATCGAGCTGCCCCAGTTGCAGGGGCTGCGAGCGCGTTCGCGTGGCGACGAGCACAACCTTTGGTGAGGATCATCCCGTGCCCCGGAGCCATGCTCGGAACGGTGCTCTGCGATTCCTAGGTGGACGTCAGGGGTGCCTAAGCGTTGGCCTGGGCACCCTGGGTTTCAGGCCTCGGTCGGTTCGCGGCGATAGGCGTAGGTTTCGGCAAAGCGCGAAAGCATGTAGTCGCTACAGGAAATCGGCGGGTACTTGGCAGGGTTGTGCTCACTTTGGCAGCCGGGCAGGCAACTGATCTCGGTGTCCGGGTGCGGCTCTGCGAAAAACGGCATGGCGTAACGATCCACGCCCACGGGGCTGATCACCCGGTGGGGCGTTGATTTGTAACGGTCATTGCTCCAGCGCGCCATCATGTCGCCGATGTTGACCACATAGGTGCCTTCGATCGGCGGTGCGTCGACCCACTGGCCACGCACATCCTGCACCTGCAGGCCGCCAATGTCGTCCTGATACAGCAGGGTCACGCAGCCGTAGTCGGTATGCGCGCCGGCACCTTGTTGTTCGGCACGGGTAGCGGCCTGGCGCGGAGGGTAGTGGATCATGCGGAACACGCTGATCGGGTCGGCGAAGCGTCGGTCGAAGAAATCGTCCTCGATGCCCAAGGCCAGGGCCATGGCACGCAACAGGGTCAGCGACAGCGCATGCATATCCTGGTAGTGGCATTGCACCAGGGCTTCCCAGCCCGGGATGTCCGGGTGGCGATTGGGCCCACGCAGCGGTTTGCCCGCTAGCACGTCGGGGTGGTCGGCGGGCAGGTGCAAGCCCATGTCGAAGGTTTCCTTGAGGTCGCTGGGCTTGGTGGGGTCCAGCTGCTCGGTGGCGATGGCGCCGTAACCACGGTGGTGGGTGGACCGGGTGATGTCGATTTGCAGTTTTTGCTCATCGGGACGGGCGAAGAAGTCGACTGCAGCGGCCTTTAGCTCGGCGATGCGCGAAGGTGCAATGGGGTGGCCCTTGATGTAGTAAAAGCCCCACGCTCGGCAGGCGTGGTCGATCTGCCGGGCAACGTCCATCCAGGCGTTGCGGTCATTGCTGTACAGCGGGGCGATGTCGATGATGGGCAGCGTGTTCATGGTGGCTCCGGGGGTTAGGTGCTGCGAGTCTTCTCGTACCCAGGGCAGCGGAAAGGGCGCCGCTTGGGCGCCCTGGTGCGCGGTTCTTTCACGATGGAAAGGGACGGCGCGTGTTGCGTCGGTCACTGCGGCAGGTTGGCGGTGATGCCCTTGACGTAGTAGTTCATGCCCGCCAACTCGGCATTGCTGGCCACTGCGCCAGCGGGAATCCGTACCTCGCCTTTCTGGTCCATGATCGGGCCGGTGAAGGGGTGGAAGGCGCCGCTCTTGATACCGGCGATGATCTGCTCGGCTTCTGCTCTCACATCGGCAGGCACCAGGTCGCTGATCGGCAACTCGATGGTGCCTTCGGCCAGGCCGCCCCAGTAGTCCTCGGGCTTCCAGTCGCCATCCATCACTGCCTGGGTGCTGCGGATATAGTGCGGGCCCCAGTTGTTGACGATGGAGGTCAGCACCGCCTTCGGCCCGAAGTGGGCCATGTCCGAGGCGTAGCCAATCGAGTAAACGCCACGGCGTTCGGCGGTCTGGATCGGTGCTGGGCTGTCGGTGTGCTGGAACACCACGTCAACGCCTTGGTCGATCAGGGCGTTCGCGGCATCGGCTTCTTTGCCTGGGTCGAACCACGAGTTGACCCAGACCACCTTGATCTCGGTACCGGGGTTGTACTTGTCCAGGGCCAACTGGATCGCGTTGATGTCGCGAATGACTTCAGGAATCGGGAACGAGGCGATATAGCCGATCTTCCTGGTCTTGGTCATCTTGGCGGCGAGGAAACCGGCGACGTAGCGACCCTGGTACGACGTCGAGAGGTAAGTGCCGACGTTCTTGTCCTGCTTGTAGCCGGTGGCGTGCTCGAACGTGACCTTGGGGAATTGCTTGGCGACCTTGATGGTGGGGTTCATGTAGCCGAACGAGGTGGTGAACACCAGGTTGTAGCCGCCCTTGGCCATGTTGCGGATCACCCGCTCCGCGTCGGCGCCCTCGGCTACGTTCTCGACATAGCTGGTCTGCACCTTGTCGCCGAACTGCTTAATCAGTGCCTGGCGGCCTTGTTCGTGCTGGTAGGTCCAGCCGTGGTCGCCAATGGGGCCGATGTAGACGAAACCGACCTTGAGCGGGTCGGCAGCCTGGGCGCCGAGAGTAGCGGCCAGGCCAAGGGCGGCAGCGACACCGCGTACCAGGCTTTTCAGGGAAGGGATGGACATAGGGTTGGGGCTCCGTGTCTGTCGTATTGTTCTATTGGGCCGAAGTTGGCATTCGGCGTGTTGCAAAAAATTGACCAAGAGGACAACAAGCCGAGAACTTTCCGCGTCCCCGCGCGAATCGCAGGGGCGCGTCGGGCAGAAAGCTGTCGGCAAGGTCAAAAAAGGTGCATGACGAGTCTGCGCCGCCTGAAACGGGTGCGCTCAGTGCCCCGCACGCCAGGGCTGGCCGAGCGACACTGGCGCGTACAGTCGGGTACGTCGTGCATCACGCGACAGCAGCACCAGCACCACGATGGTCGCCACATAAGGCAGCATCGCCAGCAGGTTCGAAGGCACACTGATGCCGACGCCTTGGGCCACCAGATGAAGGATGCTGGCCAGGCCGAACAGGTACGCCCCAAGCAGCACTCGCCAGACCCGCCAGCTGGCGAATACCACCAGGGCCAGGGCGATCCAGCCGCGGCCGGCACTCATGTTCTCTGCCCACATGGGCGTGTAGGCCAGCGACAGGTAGGCACCGGCCATGCCGGCCATGGCACCGCCGAACAGCACCGCCAGGGTGCGCACCCGCAACACCGGCAAGCCCATGGCACTGGCGGCGTTCGGGTTCTCGCCGACAGCTTGCAGAATCAGGCCCAGCCGGGTGTTGAGCAGCACCCAGGCGATAACCCCGAACAGCGTGAACGACAGGTACACCAGCACATCCTGATTGAACACCATGTGACCAATCAGGGGGATAGCGCTGAGCACAGGGATGGCCACCGGCTCGAAGCCCGTCAGCGGCTTGCCGACCCAAGCCGAACCGACGAACGCGGAAAGGCCAATGCCGAAGATGGTCAATGCAAGGCCGGTGGCTACCTGGTTGGCCTGGCAGCCCAGGGCCACCAGCGCGAACAGCGCGGCCAGCAGCATACCGGCCAGGCAGGCCAGCAGTACGCCCAGCCACAGGCTGCCGGTGGAAAAGGCGACGATGAAGCCGATCACCGCGCCGAACAGCATCATGCCCTCCTGTCCGAGGTTGAGTACGCCGGTTTTCTCGCACACCAGCTCGCCAAGGGCTACCAGCAGCAGCGGGGTGCCGCAGCGCACCATGGCATAAAGGATGTTACTGACAAGGTCGAGATCCATGGTCACTCCGATCAGGCGGTGGCTTGCGCGGTGTTGTTCGAGGCTACCGGCCGCAGCCAGCGGCCCAGGCGCACGCGGTAGAGAATCAGCAGGTCGCAGGCCAGCAGGAAGAACAGCATCATTCCCTGGAACAGCTCGGTCAGCGATTGCGGCAGGTTCAGGGCCATCTGGGCGTTTTCGCCGCCAAGGTAGAGAAGGGCCATGAGCAGGCCCGCGATCACGATGCCCAGCGGGTTGAGGCGGCCAAGGAAGGCC
The DNA here is from genome assembly GCF_029537255.1 of Pseudomonas sp. NyZ480. Classification (NCBI taxonomy): domain Bacteria; kingdom Pseudomonadati; phylum Pseudomonadota; class Gammaproteobacteria; order Pseudomonadales; family Pseudomonadaceae; genus Pseudomonas; species Pseudomonas sp. NyZ480. Next base: position 2,578,116 of record NZ_CP120626.1, read on the forward strand.
ACGGTGATTGCCGCGTAGCCATAGCCTGGCGAAACTTGCGGTACCAGTTGGCCGATGGGGCCGGTCACCTCGCAGACCCCGGCCAGGCCTGCGAGCGCGCCGCTGATCAGCAGGGCCAGCCAGACCAGGCGCTTTTCGCGAAAGCCCATCAGCCCGGCGGCCCGGCTGTCCAGCCCCAGAACCCGTACCTGAAAGCCCATGAAACTGCGTGATAGCAGCACCCACACCGCGACGGCGGCCAGCAGTACCAGGTAGACCCCGGCGTGCAGGCGCACATCCTCGAACAGCGTCGGCAGCCGACTGGCCTCGCCGAACATGGCCGACTGCGGGAAGCTGTAGCCGTCGGGGTCCTTCAGTGGGCCGTGCACGAAGTACAACAGCAGGTTCAAGGCTATGTAGTTCAGCATGATGGTGGTGAGGATCTCGTTGGCGTTGAAGTGCGTACGCAGCCATGCAGCCATTGCGGCCCAGGCTGCCCCAGCCAGCACGCCGGTCGTGATCACCAGCGCCAATGCCCACGGCGAGGTCCAGTCGATGATGTTCACTGCCAGTGCACTGCCGGCCAGGGCGCCGATCAGTAGCTGGCCTTCGGCGCCGATGTTCCAGATGCGCGCCTGATAGGCCACCGACAGGCCCAGGGCGCACAACAGGATGGGGATGGCCTTGATCAGCAGCTCGCTCAAGCCATACAGGTCCTGCACCGGTTCGATGAGCAAGGTGTGGAAGGCCGCCAGTGGGTCGTGGCCGAGAGCGGCGAACAACAGGGCGCCGCTGAGCAGTGTCAGCAGGCCGGCCAGCAGCGGTGAGAGCAGCAGGTGGCGACGCGATTGCTGCAGACGAGGTTCGAGGGTCAATAGCATGGGTTTCTCTTCAGGCTGCAGCTGGGTTATCGAATTGTCCGGCCATCCAGCGGCCGACTTCGGTCAGGGTGGTCTGCGCGGTAGCCTTGAGCGGCGACAGGCGGCCACCGCACAAGGCACCGAGACGGTCGCTGATCTGGAACAGCTCGTCGAGGTCTTCGGAGATCACCAGAATCGACGCACCGGCATCGCGCAGGGCGATCAGCTCGCGGTGAATGGTGGCCGCCGCGCCGACGTCCACGCCCCAGGTAGGGTGTGCCGCGACCAGTAGCTTGGGTTGCTGCAGCACTTCACGGCCGAGGATGAACTTCTGCAGGTTGCCGCCGGACAGGCTGCGTGCAGGGGTATGGATGTCCGGGGTCTTGACCCCGAAGCGCTGGACGATGCGCTGGGCCAAGGCCTGCACGCGGTTGCGGCGGACCATGCCGTGCTCTACCAGCTCTTGGTGGAAGGAGGACAGCAAGGCGTTGTCGGCAAGGCTCATGTCAGGCACCGCGCCGTGGCCCAGGCGCTCGGCTGGGACAATGGCCATGCCCAGGCGGCGACGTTCGTCCGGATGCAGGTGAGCCATTGGCTGTTGGTCGAGGGTGAGGCGTTCGCGTTCGCTGCGCGGCAGACGGGCTTCGCCGGACAACAGCGCCAGCAGTTCATCCTGCCCGTTGCCGGCGACCCCCGCGATGCCGACGATTTCACCGCTACGCACTTCCAGCCGCACTTGGCTTAGCGAGGTGCCGAACGGATCGGCGTTGCGCCAACTGAGGTCGTCCACGCGCAAACGGACAGGTCCGCCATCCACTTTTGGGTAGCTGGCTTCCAGGCCTTCGGCATCGCCGACCATCAACCGCGCCAGTTGCAAGTCGCTGCACTGGCGTGGCACACAGGCCCCGGCAACTCGCCCACCGCGCAAGACCGTCGCGGTGTCGCAGAGTGCGCGGACTTCATTCAGTTTGTGGCTGATGAACAGAATGCTGCACCCTTCGGCCGCCAGGGCGCGCAGGGTGATGAACAGCTCATCGACCTCTTGGGGCGTGAGCACCGAGGTGGGCTCGTCGAGAATCAACAGGCGAATGTCCTGCATCAGGCAACGCACGATTTCCACCCGCTGACGCTCGCCAATCGACAGGCTATGCACCAGACGCTCCGGCGCCAGACCCATGCCGTAGCGCTGTGACACCTCGCGAATGCGCGGCTCCAACTGCTTCGGCGTACCGGCTTCACGACCGAGGGCCAGGGCGATGTTCTCGGCCACGCTCAGGGTTTCGAACAACGAGAAATGCTGGAACACCATGCCAATGCCCAGTGCGCGGGCTTGCGCCGGATCGCGCACCCGTACGGGCTGGCCTTGCCACAGGACTTCGCCGCTGTCTGGCGCGGTGACGCCGTAGATGATCTTCATCAAGGTGCTTTTGCCCGCGCCGTTTTCACCCAGCAAGGCATGGATTTCGCCTGGCTTGATGGTGAGGTCGACACGGTCGTTGGCCAGCGTGCCGGGGTAGCGCTTGGTGATAGCGCGCAACTCGAGACGCAAAGGTGCAGTGGCGGTGGGCATGGGCAACTCGCTGTTGGTGTGCGGTGGCAGGTCTGCTGGGTAAAGCAAAAACATGGCCAACTGGTCAGGTTGTGGCGCAAGGGCGGATGTAGAGGGGATCGAGCGCTGGCGGGGAGGGTGCGAATGGCGTACTTGCAATCGGTTGGTGCGCGTGACTGCTCCGCAATGGTGCGCATGGCGTGGTGTTTGAGCGTGCCTCAGATTGAACGCCGACTACAGGGTGGTGCGACCTTGCGAGGCTAGCGCAGGTGGGAGGCGTTATGCTGGCACCCTGGGCGGAGGCTTGCGACACTACGCCCGACGCGAAGCATTCCACATGTTCAGCCTTTGGAGCCCCCCATGATCAAAACCGGTGATCTGCTGCCTGAAGCGACCCTCCATGAGTACAGCGAGGGGCACAATGCCTGTCCAATAGGCCCGCAGGCGTTTTCGCTGCACGCGCGCTGCGCAGGCAAACGGGTGGTGATCTTCGGCTTGCCTGGTGCGTTCACTCCAACCTGTTCGCAGCGCCATGTGCCCGGATACCTGGCGGCAGCCCCGGAGCTGTTTGCCCAGGGCGTGGACGAAATCCTCTGTGTGGCGGTGAACGATGCCTTCGTGATGAACGCCTGGGGCAAGACCTTCCCGGTGCAAGGCGAGGTGGCCATGATCGCGGACGGCAACTGCGCCTTCACCGATGCCTTGGGGCTCGCCCAGGACAGCTCGGCCCGGGGAATGGGCCGCCGTTCGCAGCGCTATGCCTTGCTGGCCGATAACCTGGTGGTTCGACGCATCGAGGTTGATGCACCGGGCAAGCTGGACGTCAGCGACGCGCAGCGCATGTTGGATTTCCTACGCGAACACGACGGGGCCTGACTACCGCGCCATGGTTTGAACCTCACACCGGCCCCGCCAGCCGCTCGGTCCATAACACGAAGCGGTCCTTGCCGGTGTGCTTGGCTTCGTACAACGCCTGGTCCGCTTTGATCAGGGCCCTGGTCAAGGTGTCGCCGTCCATCACTTGGGCGAGCCCTATGCTGATGGTGACCGGGTGCGCGCCGAGATCTTCTCGCACCCTCTGGCAGAGCTTGTCGACCTGCTGCTCGGCGCCATGTTGGTCCAGGCCCTGGAAGAAAATGGCGAACTCTTCGCCGCCGAGCCTGGCGTACTCGAAGGGACCCATCGAGCTCTTGATATGGGTGGCCACGCGCTTGAGTACCTCGTCGCCGATGTCATGGCCGTACAGATCGTTCACCTTCTTGAAGTTGTCGATGTCGATCATCGCCAGGTACTGGCCGGGCTTGGCCGATTGCAGTTGCCGTTGCGCCTTGGCCATGAACGAGCGGCGGTTTGGGATGTCGGTGAGCACATCGATGTAAGCCTGGTCGAGCAGCACTTTGGACATGTAGAAGTTGTGCAGCTTGGCCTGGCGGATGCGCAGGTAGCTGTAGATCACCAGGCCACTGAGAAACACCGCATAGCTCAGCAGCATCGCGGCTTCCAGGTCGTCGAGGTCGATGTTGGTGCCATAGAAGGGGTTGAGCATTGCCCAGGTGATCGCCATGGCGCAGAAGAATGACCAGCGCCGTACCGGCAGTACCGAGGCGCTGTACAGCACGGTGGATGTACCCAGTACCAGCCATACCGGGCGCAGGGCGATCGGGATGCCATCGATGACCAGGCGCATGCCAAGGGTGATGACTGCGATGAACAGCAGGTTGAGCACATCGAAGTGGTGGCTTTTACGGGTGAAGCCAAGGATCACCGTCAGGCTGCCCATCACGGCGAGGAACAACCCGGATAGCCAGGTGAAGTCCTGATTGCCCAGGTAGCTGACAATCAGGTCGAAGATCAGCCAGATGGCAATGCTGACGCAGAAGATCAGCTGGCAGAAGCGGCGCATGGCCTCGTATTCGTGTTGGCGGAATTCGGCGCGTATGGCGGCGGGCGCGACCTGTTTGCGCACATGTTCTTCGATGGTTCTCAGCATCAACTAATCCTTTGAGGACTGCTCTGGTCAGCACCGGCTTATCGTCGGCGATAAGGCCGCAGCCAACGACTCAATTCTGTGGCAAGACACCCCGTGCCCAAGGTCGGTAACGCAACGCGAACACCGCTTCGGCATGGCAACCGGCGGTCAGCCCAGGCTGCATCGGCTCGGCGCGGAACGTCTGTCCCGCAGCGCTGACCTGACGGAACGCTTCACGCACCACGCCCACCCGGCACGGCAGCGCCTGTTCATAGCCCTGGCGCACCAGTGCAGGCAACCGTGCGGTGCCAGCGCCATCCTGCCACCAGACCTTCAAGCCTAGCCCGGCCAGTTGATCCAGCCACGCGGCGTTGACCCTTGGTGCAAGCGTGCCGGCGCTGAAGGCGCTGATGTGCAGCGGCTTGTCTAGCTTGCGATTGAATGCTTGCAGCTGGCTGTACAGCGCCTCGCGCCGGGCGGCATCACGAAAGTGGTGGTCATCGAGTTCCATGGGCAGGTACCAGCCCGCCACCGGCAGGTCCCAGTGCTGGCGAAGGGTGTTGTATTGACTCAGCGAGCGACCTAGCTGCGCTTTCCAGTAGCTGCCCAGCCCCTCGCCATCGAGCGCGTCCAGACGCTGGTAGTAGGCCGGGTCCATGTACAGGCCCAGTACCAGTTCCAGACCTTGGGCATGGGCTTCGCGCAGGCTGCCAGCCAGCCAGCCCTGGGCGCCGCCAAACTCGCTGGTGCCGTAGGCGCTCCATTGCACGATCAGTGTCTTGCCGCCTTGCGCAACGGTGGCGTGCCACAGCTGCCGCCATTGCTCAGGGGACACAGCGGCATCGCGGTCCAGCGGTTGGTAGAACAGGCGCTGGTCGGCCGCCACGGGCAGGCACAGTGCGAGCAGGCAGACTGCCAGGATCGTTCGCATCAGAAAGTCATCTCCGCACCAAGCAGCACGCCGTTGGCGCGCTCGTACAGGTTGCCGCCCAACGACTGCTGGTACTCGGCGCGCACCTTCAGCGAGCCGCGGTAAGCGTTGTAGCGGTCGTCGTCGAACCACCACTGCCAGCGCACGCCGACGCCGGTACGCAAGTCCTGACGCCAGTCGTTGCTTGGGTCCTGGCTGGAAAACTCAAGGAAGCCGTAGGGCATGATCGTCTGCGGGGACGTGCCCGGCAGTTTCCAGGCGTGGCCCTGCTGAAAACGTGATAACCAGGCATGGTCGCCCGCGCGGGTCCACCAGGCGGCATCGAGGTAAAGGAAGCGCTCGTTCCAGTCGTCCTCGTCCACCCGCCAATCGTTGCGCCAGTCGCCTTGGTCGAGGAACGAGGCTGTAGCGCGCAACAACAGGTCGTTACTGGATTCGGCGTGGCTGCGCAAGTCGCCCCAGTTGCTGCCGACCTTGCTGGGGCTGAGCAGCTCGCCCAGGCTCAGGCCGCGGTAGTGGTCGTCATCGATCTGGCGCTGATGGTACAGCTCGGCATAGAGGTTGAGGTTGGCCCGGCCAAAGGGTTTGTAGCGCAGGCCGATGCCGGTGCCCATGCTCTGGGCATACTCATTGCGACTCTGGCCACCGAACAGCACTCGACCATAGACCGACAACGTACTGCCATTGCGGCTGGGTTCTTCACCTAGCGCGTGGTCCCACATGGCCAGTTGCACGTTCTGCGACTGGGCCTTGCGCGAGGTGCCGCTACGTACGCCGTTGTCCAGGAAGCGGTCGTTGGTCGAGGTACCGGCTGGCGACCAGGTGCTGGCCAGGGTGATGGTGTCGCGCCGTGACAGGGTTTCATGGGCGCGGCGCTGGCGGTACATGCGCGCTTCAAGGCTACCGTACGCATCATCGCCGTCGACCAGATTCTGCTCCACGTCGATGACGCGGCGCAGCTCGCGCCGCGCGGAGGCACTGTCCTCCACCTCGTCATAGCGTAGCGCCAGGGTTTCGCCAAGGCGGTAGTCCTCGGGAAAATCGCGGGTCGCCTGCTCCAGGTAGGGGATGGACTGACGCCGTTGAGCCTTGTCGCTGGCGCTGGCCAAGCGCATGCCATAGTCGGCCCGGTAGCGAGGTTGGGCAGGATCCAGGCGCACGGCTTCGGCAAGCCATGCCGTGCTCTGCGCGGTGTCACCGGCGCGTTGCGCGGTATTGGAGGCCGCATAGTAGTGGTCGGCCCGTGGGCTGTGCGCCAGTGCCTGACGCTGGAAGTCCAGGGCTGTCTGGAGGTCGCCCTGTCGCTGGGCGATGGCGGCGCCCAGGGCCCAGTCGTCGGCGCTGGTGTGGGCGGCGGCGTCCCAGTAGCGTCGGGCGGTCTCGGCATCTCCGGCGTTGAGCGCACCTTGCGCGGCGGTGAGGCGGGCGTTGTCGCTCCAGGCATCGCTTGGCAGGCTGCGCCAGATCGGCAAGGCAGACTCGGAGTCGCCAGCGGCTTCCAGGGCATAGGCCAGCGGCAGGCGGCTGGAGCCGGGATCCAGGCGTTCGGCGGCCTGGTAGTAGACCACGGCTTCGCCAGGTTGGTCAGGCATGGCACAGCGCCCCAGCGCGCGGTACTGGCCTGCTTCGCTGGGGTTGGCGGGAATGGCTTGGCGCACTGCATCGCACTGGCCGGCTTCGGCCAATCTACTCAGCAGTTGAGCGCGGGTATGGCTGTCGACCCTCGGGACCAGGGCAAGTACGCGCTGGGTATCGAGCGGGGCGTCGCTGCGTGCATAGAGGTTGCCCAGGCGCTGCAGCAGGGAAGGTGTCAGTCGGCCTTGGCGGCGGTCGAAGGCCTGCTCGATCAGTTGGCGGGCGCGTGAATGCTGGCCTTGCTCCATCAGCAAGAAAGTGACTTGTTCGAGCGCGGCAAGATCGCCGCTTTGCCGGTAGCGACTTTCCCATTCGCCAGCGGTGCGTGGCTGCGGCGGTTGAGGAGGGTCGCCATACAGGCGCTGCTTGAGCACGGCGTAGGCGCGGGCGTCGGTGCTCGGGGTGCAGTCCTTGAACTGTTCACGGGCAAGGTCCGGGTCGCGGCGCGACAGCCAGTCGACCGTATCCAGGCAGGGGCGTTGCAGTTCGTTGCTCAAGCGCCGAACCAGCGCGGCATCGTCGCCACCACGTGCCAGTTCCCACAGTTGTTGGCGCTGCTGTGGTTGTTGCAGTTGTTCGGTGGGCAAGCTCTGCAGCCAACGTTGAGCCTGTTCGTTATGGCCCACGGCAATGGCCCGGTTGGCCATGGCCAGGCGGGCCTGATTGGCGGCTTGCGGCGATGGGGCGCTATCCAGCAACCGCGTCAGGCCTTTTTCATCCAGTTGCTGCACGTAGGCATTGGCCAGCCGTTGCCAGTCCTTGGCCGGCAGTTTGCCTTGTTCGGCCAGCGGCTCCAGTTGTTCGATGGTCTCTTTCCAGTTGCGCAGCTGCTCGGCGAAGTTGGCGCGCACCAGGCGCATGACCTGGCCGTCCTCTTTTGGCGGCAGTTGGTTCAGCCAGTCCAAGGCCCGGGCCGCACCGCCGAACTTGGCCAGGCTCAAGCTGTAGGCCTGCCACAAACGCACGCGTTGATTGCCGTCGGTGGTGGCCAGCCAACGTTCTACCTGGCTCGCCGGTGGCGGGTCTTGCTCGATCCAGGTCAGGCGAAGCTCCATCACAGCGTCGGCGAACTCGGGGCTGTCGCTCAGCGTCTGGGCAAGGGATTCGGCTTCCTTGTAGCGGCGCTGGTGGGCCAAGGCCTCCACCAGCAGGGCGCGAGCCTCGTCATTGTTGGGTACACGCTTGAGCACATGCCGGGTCAGGCGTTCCACTTCGGCCCAATTGTCCTTCTTCGCTTCGCGGTAGCTGCGCTCCATGAAGGGGTAGCTGGTAAAACGCTGGAACTCGGTCATGGGCGCGGCCAGGACGGGCACGGCGGTGGTGCACAGTAACAGGCCGATAGAGAGGGTAACGCGCGGCTTCATGCCACCTCCCGCGTCAGGTCAAAGGCGGCCTGCTGTTCGCTGGCCTGTTCGGCGAGGGCCTGTTGCAGCACCTCCTCGGTGATGATGCCGCGGGCGATCAAGTGCTCGCCGAGGCTTTGCATCTGTGGGTCGAAGTCGATCAACGCCTGGTTGAACAGGGTGACCGGGACCATGCCACGCACCTGCAGCAGTGTGCCCAGCATCACCTGGTGCTGACTGACCCGCTCTAGCAGGTCGGTATCGTCCTGGTGGCGCTCCAGCACCTGCAGCATCTCGTGGACCTCGGGCTCTTGCCAGCGGCTTGGGTAGTGATAGCGAAGGCCCAAGGTAACCCGGCCCTGTGGGGCCAGGCGGCATTTGACTGGACGCTTGAGTTGGCGACTGATGACGCCGAGCGATACCTGGCTGACCGGGCTTTCGCTGGCCAGGATCAGGGTGTCGCCGTCTTCGGCTACTGGCAGGACACCATAGTGCGTTGCCAGCTTGCGGGGCAGCTTGGCGATCAGTTGCCGATCGAGCTTGAACGGGTTCAGCGGTGCCCAGGGCAGGTCCAGCTGCTCGGCCAGGGCTTCGACCAGTTGTTCGCTGTTGATCCAGCCGCGCAGCAGCAGCTCGCGGCCAAGGCGGCGACGTACCGGGCTGGTGATGGCTTGTTGCAGTTGTTCCTCGCTGATCAGCCCTTTGGCTACCAGGCGCTGACCCAATGGAGTACGTGCCGGCGAGGTGAGGGCGGGGAACTCATGGGTGGTCTTGTCCCAGGCGACGCGCCGCGAGTCACCCATTTCCATGACCTGGCGCAACGCGCGCAGGTTGGCAAAGAAGTTGACGAAGTTGCTCCACATCATCCGGGGCGCTGACAGCAGCCCCTCGCCGATGCCGTAGTAACGGGTGACGAACCAGCCACGCTGGAACAAGCGGTTGAGCAGCATGAACCCGTTGAGCCAGAGCAGTGTCGAGAGCAGCCAGCTGTCTCCCAGAATCGACATGAAACGCCAGGAATCGGGGGCGATCACCGTCACCAGCCACATCGCCAGCAGCACCAGGAACAGTAAGTTGACCAGGAAGCTGAGCAGGTAGGCGAACAGCCCGCGGCGGTCGCGCCAGAGGAAGTAGTTAAGCGCGCCCTTGCGGCTCCAGCCCAGGTTGCTGGTGCCCTGGAACACGATACCGACGATCCACCGAGATTTCTGGCGGATGGCATGCTGCCAGTCACGAGGAAAGTGCTCGCGCACGCAGATGACCTGGGAAAACTCGCGGCTCATGCCCACGCGCCAGTCGTGTTTGAGCGCAAGCGCCGGGTCGGTGATCGAGTAGCGGGCGAAGATGCACTTCATGCCCTTTTGCTTCAGGCGAAAGCCGATGTCGTAGTCTTCGGTGAGGCTCTGCACGTCGAAGGCGATGCCGTCACCGTCTTCGAGCAGGGCGCTGATGGCCCGGCGGCTGAAACAGGTCCCGACCCCGGCACTGGGCACCTGGCCGGTCAGTGCCTCGCGCACGATCACATCCTTGCCATGGTTCTCGGCGAACTCGTCCACATAGTGCCCGGCGGTGAAGCCTTTCCACTCCGGTGCGTAGGGGTACACCGGGATCTGGATCATGTCCTTGTTCGGCAGCAGGTAGTTGAACAGGCGCAGTTCCATGGGCGAGATCACGTCCTCGGCATCATGCAGGATGAAGCCGGCGAACTCGATGCGTGCATCGTCCTGGAACCTGAGGATGGCGTCGATGATGTTGTTCAGGCAGTCAGCCTTGCTGGTCGGGCCGGGGCGGGCACAGACCACCTTGTGGACGTTGGGATAGTGCAGGCAAACGGCATCGACATCGGCCTGGGTCTGCGGGTCGTTGGGGTAGGTGCCGACGAAGATCTGGTAGTTCTCGTAGTCGATGGTCGAGGCGGCCAGGCGGGCCATTTCACCCACCACACCGACTTCGTTCCAGGCCGGGACCATGATCGCCAGCGGTTTTTCCGGCACTTCGTACAGGCGTTTTTCGTCGGCTTTTTCGTATTTGTCATAGATCCGGAAGCGGCGGATCAGTTTTCGGCACCAATAGCAGAGGTCGATGAACAAGTCGTCCAGGCCCAGCAGAAACATCAGTGTCGCCAGGATGATGGCGAGGATTTTCAGGCCGAACAGCACATAAGTGAGGAAGTCGATGAAAGCCAGGCTCATGCGTCATCTCGTTTAACGGCGGTGGCGTCCAGCCAGTCGCTCAGGCGATCGGCGATCTTCTCGCTGGCGTGACCATCACCAAAGGGGGTGAAGACCCTGGCCATCTTGCTGTACGCCTCAGGGTCGTCGAGCAGTTGGCTGGTCTCCTTGACGATGCGTTCGGTCAGGGTACCGACCAGCTTGACCGTGCCGCCTTCGAGCACCGAGGGTCGCTCGGTCACCTTGCGCAGCACCAGCACCGGCTTGCCCAGCGCGGGCGCCTCTTCCTGCACGCCCCCGGAGTCGGTGAGGATCAGGTAGGCACGGTTCATCAGCCAGACGAAGTGCTGGTAGTCCTGGGGGGCGACCAGGTGAACGTTCTCGCGGCCCGACAGCACGCCATACACGGCTTTTTGCACCTGTGGGTTGAGGTGCACCGGGTAGACGAATTGCACGTCCGGGTAACGCAGCGCCAGTTCGGCCAGGGCCAGGCAAATACGCTCGAAGCCCGCGCCGAAGTTTTCACGGCGGTGGCCGGTGACAAGGACCATGCGCTGATCGTCGCGCAACTTGCCGAGCGGCGAGTCGGCAGCAGGGCGCCAGTGGCTGCGCGTCAGGTGTTCGCGCATCCAGAGCAGGGCGTCGATGACCGTGTTGCCGGTCACCTCGATGTGCTCCAACGGCACACCCTCGTGCAGCAGGTTGTCACGAGCCTTGGTGGTGGGTGCGAAATGCAGGTCGGCGATCACCCCGGTCAAACGTCGGTTGGCTTCCTCCGGCCAGGGTTGCTGGAGGTTGCCGGTGCGCAGCCCGGCTTCGACATGACCGATGGGGATGTGCCGGTGGAACGCTGCCAGGGCGGCGATGAAACTGGTGGTGGTGTCGCCATGGACCAGCACGATCTTGGGTTGTACCTGCTCGTAGGCTTTGTCGATCTTGTCGAGCAGATCGCGTGCCAGCCCGTTGAGGGTCTGGTTCTGGGTCATGACCTTGAGGTCCTGGTCGACGGTCAGACCGAAGGCGGTGAGCACCTGTTCAAGCATTTCCCGGTGCTGGCCGGTGGAGCAGATGTGCAGGTCGAGCGCCGGGCAATCGCGCAGTACGCGTGCCAACGGTGCCATTTTGATCGCTTCAGGGCGGGTACCGAATACCATCATGACGGTTTTGGACATCGTCGTGCTCCTCGTCCGATTCCATGTCCGAAGTTGTACGATTGCGTCGCGCTTGCAGGATTTAGATACAAGCAGGGGAACCAGAGCTTGTCCAATCCGGCAGGCGCGCTGAATGTGCACGTTGAACATGCCCGTCAACCGGCGTACCGTTCGCTTTCGCGTGACTCAGGAGCCCCACATGCAAGGCAAGGCCCGCAAGGTCGTTCAGGCCATCCTTTACGAAATCATCGCCGTGGCGTGCGTGGCGCCGGCGTTGTCGTTGATGTTCGATGCAGGCATGGCCCATTCGACGGTGCTTTCAGTGCTGATGTCGGGCATCGCCATGAGCTGGAACATGGGCTTCAACTGGGCCTTCGAGCGTTGGGAGGCGCGTCAGCGCCAGCGCACCCGCACGTTGTGGCGGCGGTTCCTGCATGCGCTGGGCTTCGAGGGCGGACTGGTGTTGATACTGTTGCCACTGGTGGCGTACTGGATGGACATCAGCTTGTGGGCGGCGTTGCTCACCAACCTGGCACTGTTCGTGTTCTTCTTCGTGTACGCGTTCGTGTTCCAGTGGGGCTTCGACAAAGTGTTCGATGTGCCGGTCTCGGCGCAAGAAGCAAAGTGTTGACTTCCTGCTTAGCGGCGGGATAACTTCCCTACCCATGAACACATTCCCGCACGCCAACGCCATTATTATTACCGCCATTATCAGTTTGGCGGGCTAGCGCGTACGTGCACCGAACCCGCCCTGGAGGCGGGTTTTTTCTCTCTGACTCCTGGGCAACGTGAAAACAACCAGGAGTCATCGATGACCAACCTCAGTGTCAGCCCGCGTCCCCTCGTCACCCCCCAGCAACTGCTGTCGGAACAGGTTCGGCGCATTCTCGCCGCGCCGGTGTACGACCTGGCGATCGAGACTCCCTTGCAAGTCGCTCCGGCGTTGTCGGCAAGCCTGGGCAACCAGGTGCTGCTCAAGCGCGAAGACCTGCAACCGACGTTCTCGTTCAAGATCCGCGGTGCCTACACCCGCCTGTCACGCTTGAGCACGGCGCAGCGTGAGCGCGGGGTGATCACTGCATCGGCTGGCAACCACGCCCAGGGTGTCGCGTTGGCGGCGGCGCACCTGGGGATCAAAGCGACCATCGTCATGCCCACTACCACCCCGTCGCTGAAGGTCGAAGGCGTGCGCTCCCGTGGCGGCCATGTGGTGTTGCACGGCGAGAGCTTCCCCCACGCGTTGGCCCATGCCCTGAAGCTGGCGGACGATGAGGGGGCGACCTTCGTGCCTCCGTTCGACGACCCGGATGTCATTTCCGGGCAGGGCACCGTTGCGATGGAGATCCTGCGCCAGCACCCAGGTGCGCTGCACGCGATCTTCGTGCCGGTTGGCGGCGGCGGACTGGTGGCGGGCATTGCCGCATACGTGAAGTACCTGCGCCCCGAGGTCAAGGTCATCGGTGTCGAACCGGAGGATTCCAATTGCCTGCAGGCTGCCATGGCCGCCGGTGAACGGGTGATTCTGCCCCAGGTCGGTACTTTCGCCGACGGCGTGGCGGTGGCGCAGATCGGCGCGCATTGCTTCGAGTTGTGCCGTCACTTCGTCGATGAGGTGGTCACCGTCAGCAGCGACGAGCTGTGCGCGGCGATCAAGGACATCTACGACGACACCCGTTCGATCACCGAGCCTTCCGGCGCCCTGGCCGTGGCGGGCATCAAGAAATACGTAGCCCGTGAAGGCGTGCAGGGTAAGGCTCTGGTTGCCATCGACTCGGGCGCCAACGTCAATTTCGACCGCCTGCGCCATGTCGCCGAGCGCGCCGAACTGGGCGAGCAGCGCGAGGCGATCATCGCCGTGACCATCCCTGAGCAGCCAGGCAGCTTCCGCGCCTTCTGCCAGGCGCTGGGCAAGCGGCAGATCACCGAGTTCAACTACCGCTATTATCCAGGCAAGGAAGCGCGGCTGTTCGTGGGCGTTCAGACGCACCCGCTGCATGATCCGCGCGAGCAACTGCTGAACCATTTGCGCGAACAGGGCTACAACGTACTCGACCTGACCGACAACGAACTGGCCAAGTTGCACGTTCGTCACACCGTCGGCGGCCACGCGGCACCAGGCGCCAATGAGCGGGTGCTGCGCTTCGAGTTCCCCGAGCGGCCGGGGGCCTTGCTGGGCTTCCTGGAGCGTCTGGGCAAGCGCTGGAACATCAGTTTGTTCCATTACCGCAACCACGGAGCAGCCGAGGCCCGGGTGTTTGCGGCGTTGGAAGTGCCGGACGACGAGCAGGGCAGCTTGCCGCAGGCGTTGGACGAGATGGGCTATCGGTATTGGGACGAGACGGATAACCCGGCGTATCGGTTGTTCCTTGGGTGATTCCGGGGAGGTAGGGGCGGTGAAGTGGCGGTCTTGTGTTAGGAGGTGATGCGTAGATCGAGCGCCGCCCGCGCGGCGCATCGCGAGCAAGGCTCGCTCCTACGTCGGTTTCGGGCCAATGAATCTGTGGGATATGCGCGCGAACGCTTTAGAGCACGGCGCAATATGGGGTCGTACAAACCAGGCGGACGCGCGCGCCTGTCACTGACGTTACTGGCCCGCAACAAACGTAGGAGCGAGCCTTGCTCGCGATGCGCCGCGCGGGCGGCGCTCGATCTCACCAGCGCCGCCAAGCATCCACCCCCCAAAAAAGCACTTCAGCGCTCCCGCATGAAGAACCCCGCCACATACTTGCGGAAGGTCTCCAAGCTCTTGAAGTCGGCGTAGCGTTTGAAATGTTCGGTCTCAGGCTCTGGCCCCAGCGGCTTCTCCAGCAACGATACCGACAACACGCGATCCTGGTCCGACGTGAGCACCAACTCGTCCATCACCTGGCCACCAATCACCGGTCTGCGCATCTGCACCTTCACGCCCTTGCTGGCCATCCAGTCGATCAACGACACCAGCGCCTTGAGCGGCTCGCGCTCTTCGTCACGGTACACCGGGAACAGGTGAACTCGCGACAGCACCGGCACGCTGGCCACGTGAATCAGCTCATAGAAATGGCTGCCGGCCGTGGTCGGCGAGTAGAGCGCCAACGCCAGCAACGGCCCGGATGCGCGGCTGCCGCCCCAGTACAGGTGGTGGCCCTGGAAGTCGAAGCCGTCCTCGTTGCGGTTGTTGAATAGCTTGCGCCCCTTGATCTGGTCGACGCAGTCGAGTATCAGCCCATGGCGGCGGTGGTTGCCGAACACCGTCGCTTCGCGCAGCCTGGCCTTGAGCATCATCATGTGCTTCATGTCCAGGCGGGTTTCCAGGTAATTGCTGGCTGGCACCCGCGCCAGCAATGGGTAGCGACTGGCCACGCCACGCAGCTCGGCGAACTGCCCGGTAAGGTCCTTCTTCAGGTGCGAGGCATACAGATTGAGGCCGCTGGTCTCCATCCAGGTCAGCAGCAGCGACAGCAAGCGCTGCTGTTCGCGTCGCTCGCTGGTTTCAACGCCGTCGCCAGCCTTTTGGAAGTCACCGATCAGACGCAGTGGTGTATCAGGCGCAAGCCAGGCAACCGGCGAACTGGGCGCTTGCTCGTCCTCACTGTCTTCGCGCTCATCCTTGCTGAATGGGCAGCCTGGAGCATGTTCCGCAGTGCCGGGGTTGTTCTTTAGAAACAGCGTGCCAGTGTTGCCGTTTAGCGTGACATTGAGCACGGGCAGGGCGTCCTTGCGGCAGTCGCATGCCAGCCACTGGTTGGCGCTGCGCACTTTCATCAGCCACTGGTTAGCCTGCAGTAGGCGTGGGCCGGCGAGTGTGCCGTTGGCGAAGCCGACCAGCAGCTCCTCTTCAGCGGGCGTGAGGCTGCGCACCAGCGCGGCGGTCTTGTCGATGATTCGCATTGAGCAGCTCCAAGCTACGAGCCCCAAGCTTCAAGCAAAGCCGCGCGGGTTTCAACTTCAAGCGTGAGGCAAGCTGCCTGGCGCTCAGTTGCCGCCGAACATTTTCGCGGCGCGTGCGCGTATCTCCTCGACGCTGAGGTCTTCCTTGTGGGTTGAGATGAACCAGAGGTTGCCGAACGGGTCTTTCAAGGTGCCGCTGCGGTCGCCATAGAACTGGTCTTGTAGCGGATGCAGTTGGGTGGCGCCAGCGGCGATTGCTTGGGCATAGACGCTGTCGCAGTCCGCGACGTACAGGTGCAGGCCAACGGCGGGTGCACTGATGGTTTGGCTGGCCTTGAGGCTGCCTTCCATGTCGCAAGGGTCGGCGAGCATCAACGACGAGTCGCCGATCTTCAGCTCGGCATGGCCGACACGGCCATCCGGGCCATCGAGGCGAAACATCTCGATGGCGCCGAAGGCTTTCTTGTAAAACTCGATGGCCTTGCTCGCATCCTTGATACCCAGATAGGGGGTGATGCTGTGCTGGCCTTCGGGGATGGGTTTGACTGTCATTTTTCATCGCTCCTTTGACGTGGATGCCGGAAGACCCGGCGAGCGAGCCTCCCAACGTTACCTACTGCATAGAGTCGTTTGCGCGCTTGAAAAATCGACAGGGTGGTTAGAACAAATTCCTATAAACGTTATACCGCCAGCCTGAACTGGCGGTTGCAAGACATCAGAAGATGTAGTCAGTGGTCAGGAAACTCGACTGACGGTTACGGATGATCTCGCTGATCAATGCTTTGTTGGCCTCCTGGAACTTGGTCGCCACCAGGGTCCGAATCGAGAACACCCTCAGGGCATCGTGTACGGACAACGTGCCCTCGGCGCTGTTCTTGCGGCCATTGAACGGATACGTGTCAGGCCCTCGCTGGCACTGTGCATTGATGTTGATGCGGCCTACCTGGTTGGCGAAGGTGTCGACCAGGTTGCCAATGGTCTGCGGGTCGTTGCCGAATAGACTCAGTTGCTGGCCGTAGTCGGAGTCGAGCACATAGTCGACCACCGTCTGCAGGTCGCGGTAGGGCACCACCGGCACCAGCGGGCCGAACTGCTCCTCATGGTAGACACGCATGCTCGGTGCCACCGGGTAGAGCAGGGCGGGGTAGAAGAACGAGCCTCGGCTTTGCCCACCCCCTTCGTTGAGCACCCGCGCGCCTTTGGCAATGGCATCGGCTACCAGGCCGTCGAGGTAGTCGACCTTGCCCTGCTCGGGCAGCGGGGTCAGCGCTACGCCCGGCGCCCATGGCATGCCCGGCTTGAGGGTAGCGAGCTTGCGTTGGAACTTGTCGAGGAAGGCATCGACCACATCCTCGTGCACGAACAGGATCTTCAGCGCCGTGCAGCGCTGACCATTGAACGACAGGGCGCCGGTGACGGCTTCTTCCACCGCGTTGTCCAGGTCAACCTCGGGCAACACGATGCCGGGGTTCTTGGCGTCCAGGCCCAGGGCGGCACGCAGGCGGTGCGGGCGCGGGTGAAGCTTCTTCAAGTCACTCGCCGCCTTGTGGGTGCCGATGAAGGCGAACACGTCGATGTCGCCACTGGCCATCAGGGCACTGACGGTCTCGCGGCCACGGCCATAGATGACGTTGATGACACCTGGCGGGAAACTGTCGCGGAAGGCTTCGAGCAACGGACGAATCAACAGAACGCCGAACTTGGCCGGTTTGAACACCACGGTGTTGCCCATGATCAGTGCCGGGATCAACGTGGTGAAGGTTTCATTGAGTGGGTAGTTGTATGGCCCCATGCACAGTGCCACGCCCAGCGGCGCTCGGCGGATCTGGCCAAGGGTGCCCTGTTCCAGCTCGAAACGGCTGGAGCGGCGGTCGAGGTCCTTGAGGGCGTTGATGGTGTCGACGATGTAGTCGCAGGTGCGGTCGAACTCTTTTTCCGAGTCCTTGAGATTCTTGCCGATTTCCCACATCAGTAGCTTGACCACTGCCTGGCGTTGCTCAAGCATGCGGGCCAGGAAGGTTTCAACGTGCTGGATGCGCTCTGCTACGCGCATCGTCGGCCAGGCACCGCGGCCCTTGTCGTAGGCCTGCACCGCGGCATCGAGGGCGGTGAGTGCGGTATCGGCATCGAGCAGCGGCGCACTGCCGAGGATGACTTGGCGCTCTGTATCGCTTTCCTTGATCCAGACCGGGCTGCGGACGGTGGCCAGGGGGCCGTCCCAGCGCTTCAACTCGCCATTGACGAGGTATTCGCGCTGTTCCAGCGGCGCTCCCAGGCGCCACGCTTCGGGGATGTCATCGGCAGTGGGAAACAGCGAATCGAGCAGACGGTCCATGGGTACTGCACCTCACATATTTGGCAGGGTGAAACGCTTCAGCACCTGAGCATGCACCCGCCGGAAGAAAAACACCAGTCTGGCTCAACATTGCCCGGTTTGCGCCGATACACAGTCAATCGACCTCCAGCATCGGGACCATGAGCATTTTTTACCCATCTCCAGACGAGCCGGCCCCGACGTCAGAGGCCATTCGCCGTCATGCCAGCCGTTTGTTGCCCATCGGTTTCGCCCTGGTCGGTATCGGCTTGTCGGTGTTGCTTGGCCGGCTCGATGTCCAGCGTGAACGCAGCGACCAGGTCAGCACCTTGAGCGCGCAGTTGTCGGGAGTGCGCGCAGCGCTGGAGGCGCAGTTACGCGCGGCGTTCGGCGAGACCGAAGGCATCGCGCAATTAATTGCCGCCGATGGTGGTATCAGCCCTGAGCATTTTCGTGTCATGGCACGCGAGGCATTGGCGTCGGTGCCTTACATGCGCCATGTGGCGCTGGCCCCCAACGACGTGATCCGCGATATCTATCCGCGCAAGGGTAACCAGGCGGTCATTGGCCTGGATTATCGCAGTCTGCCGGACCAGTATCCGGTGTTGCAGGCGGCCAGGGAGCGGCATCAGCCGATACTGGCCGGCCCGGTGCACCTGTACCAGGGGGGCACGGCGCTGATCTATCGGCGGCCGGTGTTCATGGCTGACGAGGGGAGCGCCAAGCGTTATTGGGGCAGCGTGTCGGTGGTGACCGATGTGGAGCGGCTGCTGGTTTCGGCCGGTTTGCGGCCTGACCTGAACATTGCCATCGCCTTGCGCGGTGTCGATGGCAAAGGCGGTGAGGGCGCCATGATCTGGGGGGATGCACGGTTGTTCGAAAGGCCGCTGCTCAGTCTGCCGGTGGAGGTGCCGGGTGGGCACTGGCAGCTGGTGGCCGCGCCGCTTCACGGCTGGCCGTTGTTTCCAGGGCTGCTGGCTTCCCCCTGGTTCCTGTTCTCGCTGGGTTGTACCGGGCTGCTTACCCTGTGCATCTCGCAACTGAGCCGCAAGCAGCGTCTGTTGCACCTGCGGAACGTGGAACTCAGCGAATCCCAGGCCAAGCTTGAGCGCTCCGCTCATTACGACACCATCACCGGGCTGCCCAATCGTGTGCTGTTCCAGCAGCAACTGACCCAGGCTATCACCCAGGGACGTGGCCTGGCGGTGTTGATGCTCGACATCGACGGTTTCAAGCAGGTAAACGACAGCCTCGGCCATGCCATGGGCGACTTGCTGCTGCAGCAAGCTACCGCCCGTTTTCTCCAGGAGCTCGACAGTGCCGACCGCGTGTGTCGCCTGGGGGGGGACGAGTTCGTGTTCATGCTCCAGGGTAGCCAGGGTCAGGTGAACCAGCAGGTGCGCGCACTGTTGCGCTGCTTGCAACGGCCATTCGACCTCAACGGCAATGCTGGCCTGGTCACAGGCAGTATCGGTCTGGCCTGGTGCCCGCAGCATGGTGCGGACGCCGACAGCCTGTTACGACATGCCGACACCGCGATGTACGCAGCCAAGGAGGGCGGACGCAATGCCTGGCAGCCTTACCAGCCTGAGATGACCGAACGCTTGCAACAACGCCTGGAACTGGAGCGCAATCTGCGCCGGGCGCTGCAGAACAATGAATTCGAGCTGTGGTACCAGCCTAAGCTCGACCTGTTCAGCGGTCGGTTGGAAGGGGTGGAGGCGTTATTGCGCTGGCGAGACCCGGAGCATGGCCTGGTTTCCCCCGGTGAATTCATCCCGCTGGCCGAGCGTACAGGTTTGATCATTCCCCTGGGCGAACTGGTGCTGGAGCTGGCCTGCGCGCAGATGGCAGCCTGGAGGGACCACGACTGCCTGCCCGGGCCATTGGCGATCAACGTGGCGGCACTGCAGATCGAACGTAGCGATTATGTCAGCACCTTGGCACTGGCCCTGGAGCGGCACGGCTTGTCGCCCAGCCTGCTGGAGGTGGAAATCACCGAGAGCCTGTTGATGGAAAGCCAGCAGCAGGCCTGCGCGGTACTGGCCCAGCTGCAGGCGATGGGTGTCGCAACGGCCGTGGACGACTTTGGTACTGGGTATTCATCCTTGGCCTATTTGCGCGCCTTGCCCATCGACCATCTGAAAATTGACCGTGCCTTCATCAAGGACTTGCCCGAAGACGATGATGCGGTGGCGGTGGCCCGGGCCATCGTCGACCTGGGGCACGCCCTGGGTTATCGCATCACCGCGGAGGGGATCGAAACCCAGGCGCAATACGACTTCCTGCGCAACACAGGCTGCGACCAGGGGCAGGGCTATTTGCTGGGGCGGCCGATGCCCGCTGCCGAGTTCCAGCGTTGGTTGCACCAACATCCACAACGCCAGCGATCGACGGGCGCCTGACAGGCGCCGGCGGTGCGTCGTCCGAGCGATTACAGGGCGGCCAGGCAGGGCTGGTCCAGGTAGCGCTCCTGAACCTCGACATTGCAGGGGGGCTGCGTCAATTCCAAGGCGCTGATCTCGAAGCCCCCGACGACCACTGGCTGCCGCAATGGCGGCTCTGCGGTGTGTTCTGCCAACCCTTTGGCCATTTTGGCGTGGTTCATAGCAATTTCACTAAGCGTTGACACGTTACATCTCCGGTGACTGACCAGGCGCCATTGCACGCGTGGGTAGGCAATAAAAGTTGGCCGTTGCTGCGTCGGAATGTCGTCTTGCTTGGCGGCGAAAACCGATGTTGCAAACGACACGCCAAGCCATTGGGCAAAAGAATAGCTGGGGTGTTGAAAACGACGAGTGGTTTAAAACGGCGCAATACGCGATAAACCGAGGTACTCAAAGAGAACTTCAGTCAAAGAAATATTGACGCCATAAAACAGCACTCGATGGTGTCAAAGTGCCGCTTGCAAAGGGGTAGCCTTGCATCTTTAATTATCGCTGAATAGGCGCGCATTATTTTCTGATTAAGTCATGCGTATCAAGTGTTTAAATACACGTTTCGCGATGTATCCAGATCTTTTTCCGACCTGCCCACAGACAACATCACAGGACGTCGAAGAAGCAATGAAAAAGACCTTGGCGGCGGTTGCTCGCACATTCATCTCTCCCTCCACGCGTTACGAGATCAAGACTGCTTCGCACAAGATACGTGAGCTGATGGGGCGGGCATGTGTCTGGCGTTGGGAGGTGGCTCGCTTCCGGCTGGGTCAGGAGAGTCCGTACGAGGTGCTGTACATCGGCAGAAAGCAACAGCGCGAGCTGGCTCAGGTACTGATTTCCGGCAAGGAGCAAGGGGAGGCGGGCGAGGGGCACTCGACGCCGGTTGCATCGGGGCATGTGGTGGTAGTCAGCGAAATGCCCACCTCAGGCGCCTTGACGGTTCCCCATTATCTGAGCGCCGTGGTGCCGCTTGGTCGGTCGCTGGAGGATATCACCGCACGCTACGACAGCGAGTTGAGGCGCAGCATCCGTAAGAACCGGCCGCTTTACAGCATGCGTCAGGCGTTGTCCGATGAGGACATCGCAATGGCCGATACGCAGTTGCTTCGCCCCTATGCCACCGCCCGGCAAGGCGGCAGGGCGGTGCAGATCCCCAGTGAAGAGGTGCTGCGCCTGGCCAAGGGCTTTGGCCGCCTCGACCTGATCACCCTGGGCGACGAAATCGTGGCCTGTCATCTGGGATGCGAAGTCGTTCGAGGTGGCAAGCGCTACTGGAGTACGGTGCGCTTCGGCTATTGCGAGGCTGTGTTTTCGGACGCCAGAAAACTGCGCGAGGTCAATTCGATCACCACGTTCATGGCCCTTGAGTGGGCGCTGGCCAACGGCTTCGACTATTACGACATCGGCATGTGCCTGGCGCGGCCCGATGACGGGCTGCTGAAATGGAAACGACGGCGCGGTGGCGATGTCGACCCCTTCGGCAACTACGGCTACCTGTTCGTTCGTTTACCCAAGACCGGCATTGCCCGGTTTTTGTGGGACACCCCCTTGTTTGCCGTCGAAGGCAACAAGTTGACACTTCACCTGGGCCTGCCTGAGGGGCCGAGCGAAGAAGAGATTGCCAGCCGTTACCGTGAAATGGTGTTCGGCGGCCTGCACAAGATTTATCTCTATGGCGCACGGACGGCTGCCGAGCAATTCGTCGAAACCTTGCGCAGTCGTTATGCCGACGTTCAGTCCCCGCCCAAGATGGAAAGGGTGTTGTCCAATTGATCCGCATTAAGGAAGAACACGGATCAGCTGATTTTTTGGCGATTAGCCGCGCAGCCTTGGGAGCTCACTATGGGAAGCGATGTCACGCCCTTCAGTGCCACACCTGCTAAGGGTCGAAAAAAATTGACGCTGGCCGCCTACAAATACATCGCCCGCAAACGGTTCTCCCGACAGGCAGAGATCGACCTTAAAAGCATTGCCGAGAAAAGTTGGGAGATTGCCCCGAGTGAGACCACTGTGTCGCCACGCGCTATCTTCCTGCCCAACCAGCTGGAGCGTGTAACCGGTTGGGAATTTCATCCCTTCGAGCACCCGCGCCGGACGATGGAAGGCGGCTTGACCGTCGACCATGGCGCCACGCGAGGCTACCTGATCAAGGATGTATGGTTGATCGACGGTGCCCTGTACAAGGACGATGCCTGCCACTGGCTGTCCTTGCGCCCTACGCATTTTCCCGGAATTGTCGTAGAGCATGAAATCGAGCGTGCGGCGGCCTATTGCACGCTGCACGGCAACTCCTGGTTCGGCACCTGGTTGATGGAGGATTGCGCGACGTATCCGTTGGCTTGTAATGAGGGCGTACCGATTACTACAGCGCCTTCGGCGAAATTCCCCTTGTTCGCCCAGGCCCCTGCATATGAAGACTGGTTGGGCATGCGGCCGCTGCGTTTGCGTAATGCCTTCATTCGCGAACTGGTGTTGTTCGACGACCAGAGCAATAACCGCAACAGGCACCTGCGTTACCGGGGCATGGGGGAGAAGTTGCTGTCCCATGTCGAGCATGCGCCCCATCCTGGTGTTTTCCTGTTGCGCGGTGGCGATGGCGAACTACGGCTGTTGCGCAACGAGCTTGAGATTGCCGAGCACCTGCGCAAGCACCGAGGCTTTCGCATCATCAATCCCCTCAAAACCGATGTGCCGAGCATCGTGGCGGCCTGTGCAGGTGCTAGAACGGTGATAGGTGTTGAAGGCAGCCAGTTGGCGCACGGCGTGAATGTACTTCAGGACGGAGGCTCGGTGCTGGCGCTACAACCGCCTAACCGGTTCGTCAGCTACTACAAGTTCATGACCGATCGTGATCACCAGCATTTCGGTTTTGTGGTCGGGACACCGGACGGCGAGGGTTTCAAGATCGATATCGACGAGGTTGAGCGCACACTGGATCTACTGCCGTCATAAACCGGTTGCCTGTACCGCGTCCCCCCTCTCACCGGCACGCGGGGCCTAAGCTCTGTACGCAAAGCCTTGCTACCCGGTGATGCTGCGTTGAGAACAGCCTCGGAAGGCTCATTTACAACCCGTAAACGCCGCTTCCTCGGCTGTTTTCCCCTTGTCTGACCTTCGTCTCAAGACTGTTCACGCAGAGCCTGGAATGCGTCAAATCTGGGTTGGACTTACAACGATTAGCATTTGGGTTATCACCCGTGAAACACATCGGCCGTTTCAACGCAGTGACAACCCGCGCGGTGAGCCCGGGTAGGGCACGGCGTATGTTCAGACTCGTCGCGTAAGGGTTTTGCAATGGAATCAACGTCTTCGGTCAATGGGGCGTAACGCGCAAAAGCCTACAAATTTAACCTGGCAACTTTTTGACGATATTGGGCCTGCCTCATTGAGATATATTATGGTGTCGGATCGTTGACGTAATATCATTGTGCCCATAAGCTCCAATCAGCAGCTAATAAGACACTTCCTTCCCCGTGTTTATCCTCTTTGTCAGGAGGGGATCATGCGCTCGACACTGTTCATTAAATCTATATTTTTATTGATACTTTTGAGTGGCGCTGCGCGCGCTGCCGACTCCTACATCAACCAGGCGAGTGTAATTCCGTTGGCGACGGCTGGCTGGCTCTTCGCAGTCGCTGTCATCGGCTTCGTCGTCGTGGCTAACCGAAGAAAAGTTTGATTTTTACAAGGAGAGTCAACGACTTGGGTGCCCTGTCGGGCATTTGACGCGAGGTCGTTGGCATCAGGGGTCGCAGCTTGTCAATTCGCGAGCCGTTGCTATATTCCACTTGCCGACAACCTGAAGGTTGCCTGGTTGCAGTGAGTGGTTTGTGGTGTCGCGGTCAACTGTCGCAACAGGTGGTTTGACCGGTGTGGAGCGAGAAGCTGTTTTTTGTTGTTCTCACATAGTGCTCTTTACATGGCTACTTGCCTGGAGGGATCCCCCATGGTGCGTTTGATGTGTTCTGTGCTCTGCGTGCTGCTGGTTGGGGTGGGTACCAGCCATGCCGAAGATCAGAGTCCGGTTTACCAGCTCAGTGCCGGCGATAAATTGATGATTTCCGTGTGGCAGGAAGAAAGCCTGCGCCAGGAAACCACGGTCCTGCCCGATGGCAGTATCACCTTCCCCCTTGCCGGGCGCGTCGATGTCGCCGGTCTTGATGTCACGACCGTCGCGCAGAAAATCAAAGTTAAACTCGAACCCTTCCTGGCCGATCCGCATGTAAGCGTCGTGGTCACCAGTACGGCTGGCAATCTCGTCTACGTGCAAGGTAAAGTGATCAAGCCTGGGCCGGTTGAAATGTATGGACCCACGGCAGTGTTGCAGGCGCTGAGCATGTCAGGCGGCCTGGACAAGTTTGCGGACGAAAGCGAAATAAAAGTTGTTCGCCAAAACGGCGACTCACAAAAAGTACTGCCAGTACGCTACAAGGATTTGGTGTCTGGGCGCGACATGTCCACCAATTTCCAACTGCGCGCTGGTGACACATTGATCGTACCTTGATCTTGCCATGTGCAGTAAGGCTCAGAATGCCGCTTCTCAGAAATACGGGTGTTGCCACAGCACTCTTGATTTTGCCGTACTCGGGGATGGTTCATGCCGCTATCTGGCACAGTTCGGTTGCCGTACCGACGACGGTCGAGTATGACAGCAACCCCTTGCTGTTGACGTCTGACGAAAAGGCAGTGACGCGCACGATCATTGCGCCTGACTTTGGCCTGGTCGGCACGCTCGGCCGCGACGAGTTCAGTTTTGGTTTGGGCGTGCAAGTGCTGCGCTCGTCCGACACGGCCATTATCAAGGACCGTGAAGACCCCAACGTCAGCCTTGGCTGGCAGCGGGAAACGGAGCGGGGCCGCTTCGGCCTGAGGGCGAACTACAACGAAAGTTCGACGTTGTCGGCGCTGGTCCAGGACACCGGCGTGGTGACAACCGACGGCACGCAGAAGCTCTCGACGGTGACCGCCAACTGGAGTGATGCCATTACCGAACGCAGTACGTTGGCCAACGAAACCACGTACTCCCACGCCCGATACGACATCACCACGCTGACCGGTTATGACGAGCTGGCGAACGTGCTGACCTGGACTTACAACTGGAGCGAGCGCACCGACCTCTATACCAGCTTCATCGCACGGCGTTACGAGCCGCAGGACGACACCACGGCGTTCGCCTCCAACAGCTACACGCCTACGGTGGGGTTGAAGTACCAGTTCTCCGAACGTTTCACCGGGGATGTGCATGTAGGGGTAAACCAGGTGTCCGGCTCCGAAGGGGGCAGGCGCGGGGAGGGAGGGGTCTCGCTGCGCTACATCGGGGAACGAGCCGATGCGATTTTCAGTGCCGAGCGAAGCACCATTGCCAGCGCATCCGGGGGCTTTGCCGAACTCGATGCAGTACGTGGCAGCTGGAGTTATGCGCTTACCGAGCTCACTCGTGTGGGGCTGGATGCCTCCTGGCAAGACGCCAAAGGCACCACACCCAATACTTTGCAAAGCTACAGCGCGTGGGCGAGTCGTGAACTCTCGCCTTTTTGGGATCTGCGCCTATCGTTGATGTACAAGGAACGCCAGCAAGACAACTTGCCGGATGCAACAGGCACCATCATTGGAATGACCTTGACGTATAGATTACCCGACCTCTGAATTTCAGCGCGGTGGCCTCTATGAAGTCTGAATACGAACTGTCCCTCAAAGATTACCTGGCAATCATCAAGGAAAGAGCCCTGCTGTTGGGGGTCAGTATCGTGGTCATTCTTGCACTCACCGTGGCAGTCGCTGTCACGGTCCCTCCCATCTACCAGTCGACCGGCACCATTCTGGTGGAGTCACAGCAAATCTCGCCAGAGCTGGTGTCGGCAAACAACAACAGTTTTGCCGATGAACGCATCGAAGTGATTCGCCAGCGGGTGATGACCCGCGAGAACCTGTTGCGCATCATCGACAAGTACGGCCTGTTCGCCGACAAGGGCAAGCAATTCAGCGAGTCGGACAAGATCGAGAAGATGCGCAACTCCATCGTGGTCGCCACCGTCAGTACCTTCGTGAAGGGACGCGGCGAGGCAACGGTGGCTTTCAATGTGTCCTACGAGGACAAGCGTCCAGAAGTGGCCAAGGAAGTGGCCAACGAACTGGTCACGCTGTTTCTCAACGAGAACGTCAAGCAGCGCACCGAGCGGGCCAGCGAGACCACCGAGTTCCTGACCCAGGAAGCGAACAAGTTGGGTGCCGAACTGGCGAGCCTGGAGAACCAGCTGGCCGACTTCAAGCAGGCCCACGCCAATGCCTTGCCGGAGCATCAGGAGCTGCGCATGAGCATGCTGTCGCGCTCCGAGCTTGAGTTCAGGGAAGTCGACCGTGACTACAAGGCCGCGCAGGAAGAGCTGCGTTACCTGGAGCTGGAACTGTCCGCTGCCAAGGCCGGGTTGACCGTCAAGCCGGACAACGGCAGGAGCGTGGCAGATCAACCGCAGGACCTGGCCAGCCTCAAGGCAGAGTACGCCAGGCTGCTTGGCAGGTATAAAGATGCCCACCCTGACGTACAGGCGGTCAAGCGCAAGATCCAGGCACTTGAAACCGCCGGCGGCAATGGTATGGCAGTAGCTGAGACGAATCTGGATGCAGCCCGGGTGCGCACGCGCATCGAGGCTGCGCAATCACGCATCGCCTCGCTTGCCGAGCAAAAGCGTCAGCTGACCAAGAAGATCGAAGGCTACGAGGCGGAGATTCTTGAAGCGCCTCAAGTCGAGCGTGGCCTGGTGACGTTGATGCGCGATCACGATAACGCGCGCAAGAAGTACGAAGAAATTCGCGCCAAGGAGATGGGCGCGAAAATCACCGAAAGCCTGGAAGAGGAAAACAAGGCGGAACGTTTCGTGCTACTGGAACCGCCGCTGATGCCGGAAAAACCCGTCAAGCCCAACCGCAAGAAAATCGTTGCCTTGGGGGTATTGCTGGCCCCGGCCGGTGGCGGTGCACTGGTGATGTTGCTGGAAATGCTCAATCAGCGCGTACGCGGTGTGGGTGCCCTGGAAAGCGTGGTGGGCAAGCGTGTGCTGGTTGCAGTGCCGTTTATCTCCACCCAGGCCGAGCTGGCCCAGCGCAAACGCTCGCGAACCCTGATGGTGGTCGCCGGGTTGTTGTTGGTTGCTATCATATTAGCGATGGTCCATTTCTTGTACATGCCGTTGGACCTTCTGCTTTTCAAAGCTATGGCTCGGTTTGAATAGGGAACAGCAGCGATGGACAGAATTACGCCGGCTATTGGAAAACCCCTGCACCAGGTATCGCCCAACGCTTCGGACACGCCGCTACCTGCGGTCGAGCAAACCGAAGTACTTGGCCCATTCGACTATGTACAAACCACCGTTGTGCCGCTGCGGGCCGAGCACCTCGAGCGACACCGAATCGTGGCGTACAACAAGAACTCGAACATGAGCTGGGCCTTCGACCTCCTGCGTACCCAGGTGCTGCAGGCCATGGAGGAAAATGGCTGGCGCACCTTGGCCATCACCTCGCCGACACCCGAGGCAGGCAAGACGGTGCTGGCAATCAACCTGGCGATGAGTATCGCCCATCACACTACCAAGACCGCACTGCTGGTGGACTTCGATCTGCGCCGTCCAAGGGTGGGTGCCAGCCTTGGGTTGCCGATGGGCAAGGCCATGAACGAACTGTTGTCTGGCAAGGCCGGACTGGAAGAGGTGCTGGTCAACCCAACGTTGCCGCGCTTCGTGGTGCTGCCGACCCGTGAGCCGATACCGCTGTCCACCGAGGTGTTGTCTTCGCCTAGGGTGACCAACCTGATCGGCGATCTGCGCGATCGCTACGACTCGCGCATCTGTATCTTCGATCTGCCACCGCTGCTCAGTTCCGACGACGCCATCACCGTGCTGCCGAAGTTCGACTGCGTGCTGTTGGTGGTGGCCAATGGTCAGAATAGCAAGAAAGAGATCGAAGACTGCCTGTACCACTTGGGTACTGCCAACCTGATCGGCGCGGTACTGAACAAGGCAGAGCCGCAGACTCGCTCCTACTATTGATTGAAGGCGACCGGCATACCCTTGGCAGTCAGTGCCAGGGGTACTGCTGCTCCCAACTCCAGGCGTGCGAGACGATTTGCTCCAACGCGGTGAATTGCGGTTTCCATCCCAGCACGGTTTCCGCCTTGCCGGCATCGGCGACCAGCGTCGGTGGGTCGCCGGCGCGGCGCGGCGCCTTGTTGACGTTGATCGGCCGACCAGTCACCGCGCGGGCAGTGTCGATCACCTGCTGGACGGAAAAGCCTTGGCCGTTGCCCAGGTTGAAGACCGTGCTGGTGCCGCCCTTCAACAGATAATCCACGGCCAGCGCGTGCGCCGAGGCCAGATCGTTGACATGGATATAGTCACGGATGCAGGTGCCATCGGGGGTATCGTAGTCATGGCCGAACACGGTAATCGCCTCGCGTCGTCCTGACGCGGCCTGCAAGATCAACGGGATCAAGTGGGTTTCCGGTTCATGGCACTCGCCGATCTGACCGCCTGGGTCTGCGCCGGCGGCGTTGAAGTAACGCAGGCATACCGATTTCAGTCCATAGGCCCGGTCGAAGTCCTCCAGAATCTGCTCCACCATCCATTTGCTGCGCCCATAAGGGTTGATCGGCAGCTTGGGGTGTTGCTCGTCGATGGGGGTGTACTGCGGGTCGCCATAGACGGCAGCGGTGGAGGAGAAGATCAGGTGCTTGATGTTCGCCCGTACCATGGCATGCAGCAGGGTCAGGGTGGCTGCCACGTTGTTCTGGTAGTACTTGGCAGGGTCGGTGACCGACTCACCCACCTGGATGTGGGAGGCGAAGTGGAAGACCGCATCGAAAGGGGATTCGGCGAACAAGGTGTCCAGTGCGTGCTTGTCGGCGACATCCAGCCCGACCCACTTGATGTCAGGGCGTGCTTGCGCGATATCCGCCACGACCACCTCGTGACCTGCGTCCGCCAGGTACTTGACCATGTGCGAACCTATATAGCCTGCGCCTCCGACAACCAAGTACTTCATCCAATCCTCCTGGAACAGATTCAGTGTTGAGGGCCTGCCAATACAGGTCTTTTCAGAGCGTAGAAGGCCGAATGGCCTATTTCAAGAACAGCCAATTGGCCATGTGCTGGCCGTCGAAGTTCAGGGTGTAGCGGCCATTTTCGTAACGGGCTGGAAGCACTGTTTCTTGTCCCGAGGCACTGCGGGCATAGGCCTTCAGGCCCGGCGGTGCGGCGATACTCAAGGCGCCGACCAGGGGCTCGACATAGAACGGGGTGCTTTTGTCTTCCTTGGGCACGGCCCGCGTGCCGAGCGAGACCAGCAGGCTGTGCGACTGGCCGAGCGGCTGGTTGTCCAGGCTCTGCACGGCCACGCTGGCATAGGGCGTCTTCAGTTGCACCTGAAGGTTCGACAAGCGGGTCGAGCGGCCGCCGAGCCAGCCGCTGGCGACCTGGGTCTTGGGCGTATCGATGGTGTAGAGGCCTTGCTGCCAATTGCGCGTGATCTCACCGGTATCCGTGGTGGCCTGGGTGGCATTGTTGTCGAGCAGCGACTGCTCAGGGTCATGCAGCAACTGGGCGTTGGCCGGGATGTCGCTTTGGGCGAGCCATGGCAATTGCGGCGTTTGCGGCAGGGCGATCTGCAACATGCCTTTTTCCATGGCGGTACGCAGCAGCACCGAATCACTCGGTGAGATCGAGCGGTTGAACAAGGTTTCGACCGACGGGGCGAAGACGTAGCGGGTCTGCGCCTGCTGCACATCGCCGCGTCGATACAGCAAGGCCGCCGCCGGGAGGGTGGCGATCAGGGCAGGGTCGTTGTAGGCATGCCAGTTGTCCGCCGTTTGCCTGCCATCGCCAAGCCCCTCCTGGCTATAGGCATATTGCATCAATGCGTCCCAGCCCTGATGGCTGGCGGTACCCGCCACGATCAAGGGCAGTGAGTGGCGATCGGGGAGCGGGAAGGGCTCGTTGTTCCACTCCGTGACGGTCAATGGCTTGCCCACTACCTGGGCGGCTGCCAGCCAGTCGACCAGCCCATCGCTGGTCAGCGGGTTTTTTTCCAGCTGGCCGATGCCGCCGTAGCTGTGAACGTCGATCAGATCGCCCGTGGTGAGCGCCGGCAGCGAACTCAAGCCATTGCCGCCCCAGCTACTGGTAGTGGCGATGGGCACTTTCACGCCGATCTTGCGCAGGTGTTCGATCATCTCGACATCGAAGCGATGCTCCAGGTCGTTGAGGAACAGCTTGGCCGGGCCATGCTCCCAGGCGCGCCAGGTGGCGTCCTCCGGCAGGTCATGGCGACTGGCAAACGCCTTGGCCTCATCCATGTAGAGCCGGCTGTGTCTGGGCACATTCTTGTCGGGCAACAGCGCGTTGCCGAAGTGATGGGTGATGTCGTTCTCGTTGGTGATCAGCACCGCCGCGATGGCGGGGTCGTCCTTGTAGGCCAATTGGGTATAGGCATTCACATGGTTCAGGTACTGCTCGGCGAACTGCTTCATGCGTTGTTGAATGGTGACGTTCACATAGGCGTAGCCTTTGAATTCGGCTCGCCCGTATTGTTTGGGCAGTTCATCGAAGCCATAGATGCCGTCGCTGTCCATCAGCGAGCGCTGTACGTGCAGGTCGAGCCACACATAGATGCCTTCCTCCTTGAGGCATTTGATCCACAGATCGAGTTTTCTCAGCGACTCGGCATCGAGTTGCTGGGTGTTCTTGATCGTCCTGCCATCGCCGAAGATGTTGGGCAGCACCCAGAGTGAGTCATGGTGGTGCAGGCGCACGAGGTTGAAGCCCAGTGCCGATAGGCGCTTGGCTTGTTGCTTGATGTATTGGTCCGGGGTGTCGAACAGGGCAGAGGCCGACAGGTTGGTGCCCCAGAAACGCACGGGCGTGTTGTCGGCGAACACCAGTCGTTCACCGTCAGCCTTGACGAAGCCGTGCTTGCCAGCTGGTTTTTCTGCTGCGTTGAGAAACGACAGGTCGACCGGCGAGGTTTTCCAGTCCAGCTGGTCTTGTGGCCAGCTTTTCGGGTCGCTCAGGCCAAACCGTTCGGACTGGGTCTGGCCGATGGCGATGTCGCCCGTCACGCTCAGCACCGCGTTGATCTGTTGGCGGCCTGGGGTTATCTGGCGGTCATAGAAGAATGCGCGCACCTCATCCGGGTTGCCACGCTCGAAGTACACCTTCGCCAACGGTGGTTCGAAGCGCATCTCGACACGGCGTTTACCTTCCGTACCCCAGGCCCAGCCTCGATTGCCGGGGAGCAATTGCGGTGCACCCATTTCGCCGGCGAACAGCGACGGGTCGAAATTGAACACCATGCCGCCGCCCATGACATCGTCGTGCCGTTGCTCGGTCTGCAGGTCGAATGCCCAGGTCAATGATTGCGGGGTATCCTTGCGGATGTCTGCGACGAGCTTGAAGTTCAAGTCCTTGTTTTCACCGGCGAGGGTGTACTGCTGCGGGGCTTTGACCGTGAAGGTGGGGTAATAGCCGGTCCAGTTCCACTGTTGTGCGAAGAAACTGAACTTGCCGATCATCGCCGGTCCGCCACCCCGGGTGATGTTGGGCAAACCGTTGCGCTCTTCGATGTTGACGGCCCAATCGGACGACCACGTTGCCATGGGCAACGAAACCAGGCCAAGCAGAGCCGTGGCCCGGATGAGGGAATGCAGGGGGCTTCGTGTCATCGAGTTTACCTGGCTTGAAGGCGGGCATGGGGCAACTCGGCGGCCTGCTCTTGCCGGAGCTTGCGCACCATATGGATGTAGGCCACACCCAGCCCGCCAACGGACCAGTAGATCACCGGAATCACGGTGATGCTGCTGACGGTAAAGATAATGACCATGATGCCCAGCAGCGTGGCCAGCAGCGCCCTTCCTAGAAGGCGTTGTTTATCGTCTTTGTCGGGGAATGCACGCATCGATCTGCGGATGCCCATCAGGATGACCACGAAGAAGGCGATGAACAGCGCAAGCCCCACCATGCCGACCCGCAACGCCAGGCTGACATAAGTGTTGACGATATCGATGATGCCTTGGCCCTGGATCATCGACTGCATCTCGGGGGTGCTGCGGAAGTCGAACGAGCCGAACCAGGGGTTGCGCTGGATCACGATCCAGGAGTTGTCGATCAGGCGCTGGCGGTAGGTGATGTTCTCGGTTTCGATGTTGCCAATGAAGGGCAGCAGGTTCAGCACTTTTTCTCCGCCCGGTATCACGGTGAGCAGGGGCACGCACAGCACACCGGCCAGGCCGAGCAGGATGAAGCGCCTGACCGCGCCCCGGCCTGTGGCGATGAAGGCCGCGACGATGACCCCAGCGCCGATCCAGGGGCCGCGCGACAGGGGCGCGAACAACCCGGCCGCCAGCAGCAGGGCGCCCAGGTAGCGATGGATGGGTTTGCGAACATAGGCCTGCACGAACAGGAACAAGCCAATCGCCACGCTGATCACGTAGCCCAGCACGATGGCCTGGCCGGTGGTGGCGCTCGCGCGCAGCGAGCCGCCACGGCTCAGGTAGCTGCTCATGCTCCAGGGCACGCCCATGGCGTCGGTCAGTGCGTTGTACAGCAGCCAGTGACGTGCGTACTCGGCCACGCCGATGATCGACAGTAGGAACGAGGCCAGCACGAAGGCCAGCAGGGCATCCTTGAAGTCTTCCAGGTCCTTCAGCGCGCGGCTGGCGACGTAGTAGGGCAGGAACATGTCCACATACAGGTACAGCGCCTGACGCAGCGTGTCGGTGACGGTGGTTTCGCGCAGCGACAGTACGCACATCAGCAGCATGCTCGCCGCCAGCAACTTGTCGGGCCAACTGCGACCGAAGGGTTGGGTGTCGCCTTGCTTGCTCAGTGCCCATGCCGCGGGCAGTAGCACGCAGAGGGTGAGCAGGCGCACATGGGTGAGGTCGACCAGGTAATTGATCAAGCCAAAGCCGGGTATCGGTACAGCGGCCGGTGGAATCAGGAACAACAACATGAAGAACAACGCCATCGGGTTGCGTTCGCGACGCCCGGCCAGGCTCATGATGACCGCACCCGCCAGGGCATAAAGCCAGAAACTATGGGAAAAGAACGCCAGCAGTGTCAGGCCGAACCATAGGTTACGGCGACGTTTGAAGTCCCGCTCCGGGATCAGGTCTGTCGCTGGTCGGCGCGCCAGCACGAATACGACGCACGCCAGGAACAGAATGACGATCAGGGCACGTAAATGTTCAGGCATTGGCTGAGGGCACCTATCCCTTGGTGGAGGTCGGCTAGCATCATGGCTGATTGAAACTATAGTGAACTGTAGCGCTATCGGTTGGAGATTGAAGCCGTGCCGGCGATTCATCTGCTGGCATTGGCGAACCTGCAGCAAGCCGGTCAGGGCTCGGCATAGAAACGGGCACCGAGGCAGGATTCGCGCTTTCCAATGGCTGGGACGCCTCTCGATAACACTTGGCATAGGTCCGGGGATCATGGGGAAGCTTCAGTTTTGTGCGCCATTTCTGGGTCGTAGGCGGTTTCTACGCAATTGCGTCCTGCTGGGCATTGGGGGCGCGGTATTCGGCACCGTTTCGCGGGCGACGCCAAAGCCGCAGGCCAAGTCCGAGTTCGTCGTCATCAATGGATGGGTATTGCCATCTCAGTACTTCCGGGACGGGCAGGCATGATCAAGGACTATCAAACGCAAAAAGAACTGCGTGACGCCTATGATTTCTGCGTTGTCGGTGCAGGCCCGGCCGGTATAACCCTGGCGATACGCCTGGCCAAGGCCGGTTGGCTCGTGGCGCTGCTGGAAGGCGGCGGAGTCGAACACTCGGAACGCTCCCATGCGCTCTACACGTGTACGTCCACAGGCCTTGAGTTGTACCCGGCCGAGACACGTCTGCGTTTTCTGGGGGGTACGTCCAACCATTGGGCGGGCCGCTGCCGTCCTTTCACACCCTCCGATTTCGCCGTTGCGCCCCCCGGCGACTTGCCGGGTTGGCCCATCCCCTATTCGGAGGTGGAGCGCTACCTGCCAGCGGCGATGGACATTGTCGACCTGCCTAAAGGGGCCGACTTTCGCCCGATAAATACCGGCCTCAAAGGCGGTGATTTCGAGGCTGACGTGTTTCTGCTCAGCCCCCCGACGCGCTTTGCACAAAAATACGAAGCGGAACTCAAGCAGACCGATGGCCTGGATGTGTTCATCAACTGCAACTGTGTCGACCTGGAGTTCGACAGCGCCTCGGGCAGCGTGACAGCCGTGGTGGTGTCGGACTACGACCGTCAACGCGAGCGTCTGAAGGCCAAGCACTTCATCCTGGCCACGGGCGCCATCGAGAACGCCAGGCAGTTGCTAAACAGCAAGTCCCTTCAGCAGGCGGGTATCGCCAACAAGGAAGGTTGGGTCGGGCGTTGCTTCATGGAGCATCTGAATGTCGACCTAGGTTCTTTCATCCTGAAGGAGGGGCAAGCCACCGACCGCCGCCAGTACTACACCACCGATGCTTTCGTCGCCGAGTATCACGCTGGCAAGGGCAATGTTTCGGCGACCGTGGTGGAGGAGGTGCAGACCTACGGGCGGACCGCCGAAGTCAAGAACTTCCTCGAGAACCTGGCATGCGATTGGGGCGTGGCCAGCAAGATCGAATGGATTGCACAGTTCAGTTGTCCAGGTGACGGCGTAATCGGGACGATGATCGAGCAGTTCCCCAACGCGCAGAGCCGGATCTCGCTGCTGGATGAAAAAGACGCCCTGGGCATGGCCAAGGTGAATGTCAATTGGGTGCTCAGCCCTACCGATCGACACACCATCAAGTGCATTGGCAGTGAGCTCGCCAAGCAGTTCGCCGAAGCACAACTTGGCTTCGTCAAGCTCAACCCATTCGTCTACGACACCTCCATACCCCTGAAAATGTCGCCGCACGCCCATCACATGGGCACAACGCGCATGGCTGCATCGGCGCAGCACGGGGTCGTGGATACCGACTGCAAGGTTTTTGGGACCGAGAATCTCTACGTGGCAGGGAGCAGCATCTTTGCCACCGGCGGGGCTTCGAACCCGACCATGCCACTGCTGCAATTCGCGCTGCGGCTGGTGGATCACCTCAATGACAAGATGCGCACGACGAGCCGAACGGTTGTCTGAAGGAGGGCAATGGCGCCAGTGGGGCGCGACAGCGACAGCGCGGTTGATAACGGGTTGAGTGCGAGGCGGTCAGTACCAACAAGAACGAGACCGAAGTCGCCTCAGGGACAGTCCATGATCGCATTACGTGCGAGGCCAGCAACATGATCGGATGGATACGCAGCGCTTTGAAGCATTACGCACTCTCAACAGGACGTGGCGGTTCGCTTTACAAAAAGATTTGCCACCCCAATGCCAGGGATTGGGGAGAGTACCTGACACGCTGGGGCAAGTTCTACTCGGTTGGGGGCAACCTGCATGTGAACGTGGGCTGCAACGTGACGGACCCTGTGCTGGTGCGTCTGGGCACCAACGTGGGGCTGTCGGACTGTACCCTTTTGGGCCACGATGGCGTCGCCGCCTTGATTGGCGTGTGCTATGGCAAGCATCTGGATTCGGTGGGCTATATCGACATTCGCGACAACTGCTTCATCGGCCACGGGGTCATCGTCATGCCCCGGGTGACCATCGGGCCCGACTCGGTCGTTGCCGCAGGTGCCGTGGTCACCAAGGACGTCCCGCCCGGAACGGTGGTGGGCGGCAACCCGGCCAAATTCATCTGCACCACCGAAGAACTGATCGAGCGAGTAGAGCGGCGCTGTGAGGCATACCCGTGGGCCGACCTGATCAAGCAGCGCAAAAGTGGCTATGACCCGGTAATGGAGCCGAAGCTGGCGGCCATGCGGCGCGAGTATTTCTTCGGGGAGGGCAACAATGGATAGAAAGCCCGTCGATGTGATGGTGGTGAACTTCAACACGGCATCCTTGCTGCAGCCGATGTTCGATGCCCTGCGCAAGGCCAGGGGCGAACAGCTGGCAAGTTACCTGGTGGTGGACAACGCCTCGGTCGACGACTCGGTGGCGCGCATGGCCCAGGTCTGCCCCCAGGCATTGTTGGTCAGCAACAAGCACAATGTCGGTTTTGGGCGGGCCAATAACCAACTGCTGGAACACCTGCAGGGTAAGTACGCGCTGTTGCTCAATACCGATGCATTCGTGGCAAGCGACACCCTGGACAAGACTCTCGAATACATGGAGGCCCATCCGGAGTGCGGTGTGCTGGGCGTACGCCTGGTGGGGCGTGACGGTGATCTGCAGCCTTGTTGCCGATACTTTCCGACCCCTTTGAACATCTTCGTCTCCCGAACCGGGCTGGACCGGTTCTTCCCTGGCTTGAAGATGGTCGACGAAATGAGCTGGGACCATGGCACGGTCCGCGAATGCGATTGGCTGCCGGGCTGCTTCTACCTGGTTCGCCGTGAAGTACTCGACCAGGTCGGTCTGTTCGACCCTCGCTACTTCTTGTATTACGAGGAAGTGGACCATTGCAAGCGCGTCAAGGAGGCAGGCTGGAAAGTGGTGTTCTACCCGCACACCACCGTGGTGCATATCGGCGGCGAAAGCTCCAAGTCGGTGGCGGAACTGGAGGCGGCCAGCCGGCAGATTTCCACCTATCAGATTGAAAGCGAACTCCTGTACTTCCGCAAGCACCACGGCGTCACGGGGTTGATCCTGCACATGCTGCTGGTCAGTCTCGGCGATGCGATCCTGGCCCTCAAGGCGCTGTTGAAAGGGCGTGGCTGGGCGGCTATCAAGGCGTGCTGGCTGCATACCCAAGCCACCTGGTCGTCACTGTTCGCGACCCGGTTCGCACGCCAACCCACACGGTAGGTTAAACCATGTTCGAGAACATTCGTGCCGACCTGCGAGCACATGGTGGAGACTGGGGGGCCCAGGGCTTCTGGGTTCTGCTGGTCTACCGGTTCGGTCGCTGGCGCTACGGTGTGCGCCCAGCGATCCTGCGCAAGCTCTGCTCGTTGGTCTACAGAGTGCTGTTCAAGCTGATTCAGATCATCACGGGGGTTGAGTTGCCCTGCGAGGTGGTGATAGGCCGCAATTTCGTCATCGACCATTTTGGCGGCATCGTGATCAGCGGCTACGCGCGCTTTGGCGATGACTGCCGGATTCGCAACGGGGTGGTGGTGGGCTTGAAGAATGTGGAGGAGCCTATCGCGCCGGTGTTCGGCAACAATGTCGACATTGGCACCGGGGCCAAGGTGCTGGGCAATATCCGCATTGGCAACAACGTACTGATCGGCGCCAATGCCGTGGTCCTCACCGACGTGCCGGACAACTGCGCGGCGGTGGGTGTCCCGGCCACCATCAAGGCGAGAAAGCCGGTCGAGGCCAATTTGTGTTCCTGAGGTAGCCGCAGGGCAGCGCGGTAAAAGGCGTGTTTCGTTCAAGGCAGACGAGTGAGGCCCAGGGTGACAGGCATCGGAGTCGTGATAATCGGCCGTAATGAAGGGCTGCGCCTGGAGCGTTGCCTGGCCTCCGTGGCAGGCTGTGCGGACACGGTGGTGTATGTCGACTCGGGGTCCACCGATGGCTCGGTGCAGCACGCCTTGGACCAGGGTGTCGAGGTGGTGTCGCTGGATCTGTCCATCCCGTTCACAGCAGCGCGTGCACGCAACGAAGGCTTTGCCCATTTGCACGGGGTAATGCCGTCGCTGCGCTTGGTACAGTTCGTCGATGGCGATTGCGAAGTGGTCGCCGGTTGGCTTGAGCAAGCCCAGGCTTTTCTGCAGGCGCATCCAGAGGTTGCCGTGGTCTGCGGTCGGCGTCGCGAGCGGTACCCGCGGCATTCGATCTACAACCTGTTGTGCGATCTGGAATGGGACACACCACTGGGTGAAACCAAGGCGTGCGGGGGCGACGCACTGATACGTGCCGAAGCCTTCCTGGCGGTGTCGGGCTTTCGTGCCGACCTCATCGCCGGCGAAGAGCCTGAGATGTGTGTGCGGCTGCGCGCCGGCGGTTGGAAGATCTGGCGACTGGGCGTGGAGATGACCCTGCACGATGCCGACATGACCCGTTTCAGCCAGTGGTGGCGGCGGAGCATGCGAGCGGGTTACGCCTTCGCCCAAGGGGCGCACTTGCATGGCGAGACGCCCGAGCGACATTGGCGCAGAGAATCTCGTCGGGCCTGGTTCTGGGGCCTGGGGCTGCCGCTGGCCAGCGTGGTGGCCAGCCTGTCGTTGGGCAGTGTCGGGCTGCTGCCACTTCTGATCTACCCTTTGCAGACGATGCGCCTGGCACGCCGTGGTGGGCGAACATGGCGTGAGAACTGGCTGCAGGCGGTGTTTCTGGTGCTTGGGAAGTTCCCCGAGATGGTGGGGCAGGCGAAGTTTCTTTTGAACAGGTTCGGCGCTGGCAAATCCGCGCTGATCGAGTACAAGTGAGAAACCCATGACATATCGGTCGATCGTGAAAAGCGTGCTCACACTGCAGCCCGGTTACTCGCTACGGGCACTGAACAACAAGCTCAAGCTGGGAATACTGATCATCAAGCAGCGGGAAGACCTCAAGGCCTTTGTGGCGCGCATGTCGGCAGCACTGGGCCCCAAGGGGTTCAAGGCGCTGGGTTTCGACAGCATTGGCGTGGTGCAGTGGCCCTACATCAGCAAGGCGTGGGAAGCGCCGCAGCGGCTGGATGCGGTAGCGTCGCACTATGAAGTGGTCGCCGAGCAGTTCCCGAGGCTGTTGCTGATGGGGCGTGACGAGCATCAGGTGCTGTGCGATCTGTCGGGGTATTCCAGCCAGTGCACCCTGGTGCTGGACCGGCCTGTCTGGTTCCGGCGCGAGGGGGAGTTGGTGCTCAACCTGTTCCAGGGCGACCTGCGTGTGGCATCACTGGCCTTCAGCCTTGGCGGTACCGGGGGTGAAGTCTTCGTGCTGATCGGTGCCGTGCAGGGAATACACAAGGGTATCGACAGCGAAAGGTCGTTGAGTATCTACCGGGACCTGACCAAGGATTTCGAAGGGCTGCGCCCGAGAAGTTTTTTGATCGAAGTCCTCAAGTGCCTGGCCAGAACCCTTGGCGTTGCCCGTATCTATGCGGTCGGTGACCGCTATCGGCACCATCGTCATCGCTATTTCGGCACCGAAAAGGCCGACGATCTGGCGGCCAACTACGACACCATCTGGCTGGAGAACGGCGCATCGCCGTCGGAGCGCGAGGACTTCTTCACGATTCCGCTGGAGGCCGCCAGACGCTCGGCCGACGACATCGCCCCGAAAAAGCGGGCGATGTACCGCAGGCGTCACGCCATGCTCGACGATGTGTTTGGCCATATCGAGGGCATGTTCCCCGTTCAACCCGCAGCCTGGCCATCACCACTACAGCAGGGACAGGAAACGTTGCATCACCTGACGAAATCGGGGGACAGGCCAGTGACCAACAGCCTGGAGTAACGGGCTGGAAACGACTGAGCAAGCCTGGTCATTCATCACGCGGGCATCGACTTGGATTCCTATGCGCATTGCTTATTTCATCAATCAGTACCCGAAGGTCAGCCATAGTTTCATTCGACGGGAAATCCTCGCCCTGGAACGCCAGGGCATGGAGATCCAACGCATCGCCCTGCGTGGCTGGGATGCCCAATTGCAGGATGACGAAGACCTCGCAGAACGCGACAAGACCCTCTACGTGCTCAAGGACGGCCTGAAGGGGTTGTTCATGCCGTTGTTTGAGGTATTACGTGCCCAACCGCGGCGCTTCATGTCGGCGCTTGGCCTGGCGCTGCGCCATGGGCGGCGGGCCGACCGCCCCTGGCCGTACCATCTGGTCTACCTGGCCGAGGCCTGCCGTGTAGTGCAGTGGCTGCAGGCATTCGGCGCCGAGCACGTGCATGCGCATTTCGGCACCAACTCCACTGAAGTGGTAATGCTGGCCAACGCCCTGGGCGGGCCGAGCTACAGCTTCACCGTGCACGGGCCGGAAGAGTTCGACAAACCGCAGTTTCTCCATATGGGCGAAAAAGTGCGGCACGCCGCCTTCGTTGCCGCGGTGAGCTCCTATGGGCGCAGCCAGCTTTACCGTTGGGTAGCCCATGAGCATTGGGCGAAGGTGAAAGTGGTGCATTGCGGCCTGGAGCGCTCGTTCCACGAAGTGCCAGCGGTCGACGCGCCGGCGGTGCCTCGGCTGGTGTGCGTGGGGCGGCTGTGCGAGCAAAAGGGGCAATTGCTGTTGCTGGAGGCTGTACGTCTGCTGGCGGCACGGTCGGTGCCGTTCGAGGTGGTACTGGCCGGCGACGGTGAGATGCGTCCACCCATCGAAGCTTTCATTGCGCAGCATGGCTTGCAAGGGCAAGTGCGCATCACCGGCTGGATCAGCAGTGCCCAGGTCCGTGAGGAGATCCTCGCCGCCCGGGCACTGGTGCTGCCCAGTTTTGCCGAGGGCCTACCGGTGGTCATCATGGAGGCGATGGCCTTGCGCAGGCCGGTGTTGACGACCTACGTGGCCGGTATCCCCGAACTGGTCCGCCAGGGCGAGAGTGGCTGGTTGTTCCCGGCAGGTGCAGTGGAAGAATTGGCCGACGCCATGGCCGAATGCCTGGACCAACCTGCCGAGGTACTGCAGAAAATGGGCGATGCGGCGTATCGCCGTGTGTTGCAGCGCCATGATATCGACACCGAAGCGGCCAAGTTGGCTCATTACTTCAGGACCTGCGCATGATTACCGTGCTGGGATGGCTGTTGGTGGCGGTTTCACTGGTCATGCTGCTGCCAGTGCTGGTGCTGTTCACCCAGGTGCTGGCGGCCTGCCTGCCAACACGCTCACCGCCGGTGCTGGCCGGGGCGCGCCCCCGCGTGGCGGTGCTGGTACCGGCGCACAATGAATCACCGGTGATTCGCGCAACGCTCGACAGCATCCGCCCGCAATTGCGCGAGGGCGATCGGTTGCTGGTGGTGGCGGACAATTGCACCGACGACACAGCGGCACTGGCACGTTGCACGGGGGCGCAAGTGGTCGAGCGCCAGCATGCGCACCTGCGCGGCAAGGGTTATGCGTTGGACTTCGGCGTGCGCCACTTGAAGGATGACGCGCCTGAGGTGCTCATCATCATCGACGCCGATTGCCGGGTGGCAGAGGGTGCTATCGAACGTCTGGCGTGCGCCTGCGCTGCAGCCGATCGGCCGGTGCAAGCGCTCTACCTGATGCATGCACCCCAGGGGGCGGGGCTGAAGGTTCAGGTCGCCGAATTTGCCTGGCGTGTGAAGAACCTTGTGCGCCCCCGGGGCTGGGCTCGATTGGGCCTGCCGTGCCAGCTCATGGGAGCAGGGATGGCATTGCCCTGGCATGCGCTGGCCTTGGTCGACTTGGCCAACGGGCATCTGGTCGAGGA
Organism: Pseudomonas sp. NyZ480; assembly: GCF_029537255.1. Classification (NCBI taxonomy): domain Bacteria; kingdom Pseudomonadati; phylum Pseudomonadota; class Gammaproteobacteria; order Pseudomonadales; family Pseudomonadaceae; genus Pseudomonas; species Pseudomonas sp. NyZ480. The sequence continues at coordinate 2,619,688 of NZ_CP120626.1, forward strand.
TCTGAAGCTGGGCTTGGATTTCTGCCAGCGCGGCAAACCGCCTGTGTTCTGCAGCGATGCGCAGGTCACCAGTGTCTTTCCGAGCAGTCAGGAGGGTTTGAACACCCAACGCACCCGTTGGGAGCACGGTCATCTGGGCGTGCTGCTGGCGGATGCCCCCAGGCGACTTGCGGCGGCCTTCACGCAACGCAACGGCGCACTGCTGGCCATGGCCCTGGACCTGATGGTGCCGCCGCTGGCGCTGCTGACGCTTTCCTGGGTGGCGCTGTTCTGCATTTCATGGCTGGCGGGCGTGTTGTTCGGGACCTGGCTGGCGGCCGTGATCGCCAGTGCTGCGATGGGGCTGCTGATGGGGGCGGTGTGGCTGGCGTGGTGGCGCTTCGCACGGCGTTTGATCTCGTTTTCGGTGCTGCTGTACGCACCGTTCTATGCCGCCAGGAAGATCCCTCTGTACCTGGGTTTTCTGATCAAGCGCCAGGTCGATTGGGTGCGCTCGAAGAGGGACGACGGCTGATGGACAAGCACCCCTGGCAACAGCGCTGGAAGACGATCCTCGGCAAGTTGCGGGTGGTCAGCGATCCGGCGGACGAGCAGCGGATACTGGCAGCGCTGTCAGCGCCACTGGCGCCGACCGTGCTGGGTTTCGTCAACGCCCATGCCATGAACCTGGTGGTGGGTGATGCGCAATACGGCCATGCGTTGTCAGGCGCTGACGTGCTGCTGAGGGACGGGGCAGGCATGTCGATCCTCTATCGCCAGCTGGGCCTGGACCCTGGCCTGAACATGAACGGCACCGACTTCATCCCAAAACTGTTGCAGAGCTACAAGGGGCGTCGCGTGGCGTTCTGGGGGACCCAGGAACCCTTCCTGAGCCAGGCGGTGGCACACGCTGCGAGCGTTCATGGCGTAGTGCCTGTTTCGATTCACCATGGTTTCGCCGATGCCGACACTTATCTCGAACTGGCGCGCGAGGTCCGCCCGGAGCTGATCGTTCTGGGCATGGGCATGCCTAAACAGGAGGCCGTTGCCGTCCAGCTGGCGCGGGCTGCCTCGCCGTGTCTGATTGTCTGTGGTGGGGCCATCCTGGATTTCCTAGGGGGCAAGGTCACCCGCGCGCCCCGCTGGATACGGCGCCTGGGCGGCGAATGGGCGTTCCGCTTGTTCAGGGAGCCTAAACGGTTGTTCGTGCGCTATGTGGTGGGCAATCCGCTGTTTCTGCTGCGCACCTGGTTGCTTAGCCGGCGGGGCGTGTGAACCGGCCAAAAGCAAGGGCAGGAGGGCACTGCGACCACGCGGGTGACACGGCGCTGCTACAGTTGATTACAACCGCCTCGTTGGCGGGCTGGGGTGGGGCTTTCATTGGGCGTCGGGCTTTCAGGCACTGAAAGCGGCTGTTGCGCCCGTTGAAGCGGATGCAAAGACGTTTGCTACGCTCACATAGATGAGGTCGGAGAATGGTTTTCGAACCCAGAAGCAGTCGCTCCTTACTCCAGCGCAGAAGCAGCGTCAGCAACGCCATTCAAGCTGGCCTCGATGGAATCGCCGTCACCGGTATCGCCTGGTACTTGATCTACACCCAGTTCGGCTACATCACTTCCGACTACGTCATCATGCTGCTGTTGCTGATCGGCGCGCTGGCGGTGGTCTACGACCACTATGCGATCTACCGCAGCAATGCCAAGCTCAGCATCAAGGCCTTCAGGCTGTTCAAGGCTTGGTCGGTCACGTTCTGCTTTCTCGTGGTCATGGCGTTTCTCACCAAGCAAAGCGAGACCTACTCGCGCTTACTGGTGGGCAAGCTGTTCGTGATCGGTTACTTCGCCCAACTATTCCTGCACATCGCCGTGTGCGAGGTACAAAAGCGCTTCATGACCCACGGGCTGGACAATGCCCTGATCATCGGCACAGGGGAGCTGGCCAACTTCCTGCATCAGAAGATCAGCAACAACCCTTGGCTTGGCGAGCGGGTAGTGGGCTGTGTGCTGATGGAGGCGGGGCAGGACAATGGCAAGGACGGCGTTGACGGCAAGCAGCGCTTGCCGGTGCTCGGGCATGTGGGTGACCTCGATGAAATCGTCACGCGCCATGCGGTGCGCACGGTCTACCTGGTCACCCCCTTGGGCGGATCGGAGGTCATCAGCGAGGTTTACCTCAAGCTGCTCGACAGGTGCATCGCCGTCAACTGGGTGCCTGACATCTTCTCGCTGCGCCTGATCAACCACAGTGTGCGTGAAATTGCCGGTATTCCCGTGTTGACCTTGTCCGAGACGCCGTTGACGGGGATGAGCCTGTTCCTCAAGAACCTGGAGGACAGGGTGCTTGCCGCGCTGATCGTGCTGTGTGCATCACCGGTTCTGTTGGCGATTGCCGCTGCCATCAAGCTGGACAGCCCGGGGCCGGTGTTCTTCCGCCAGGAACGCACCGGCTGGACCGGCGAATCGTTCCGCATCTGGAAGTTCCGTAGCATGCACGTCCACCAGCCGGAAGCTGGCGTGGTCAAACAGGCGCAAAAGAACGACCCACGGCTGACCCGGGTAGGCGCATTCATCCGCCGCACCAGCCTGGATGAACTGCCGCAACTGTTCAATGTGCTGACAGGTGAAATGTCGCTGGTGGGGCCGCGTCCCCATGCCCTGCAACATGATTCGCTGTATTCCCAGGATATCGTGGATTACTTCGCGCGCCACAACATCAAACCGGGTATGACCGGTTTGGCCCAGGTGCGCGGCTTCCGTGGGGAAACCAAAGACATCGAACAGATGATCCAGCGCGTGGACTCCGATATCGAGTACATCAACAACTGGTCGTTGTGGTTGGACTTCGTGATTCTGGTGCGAACGCTCAATGCCTTTACCGGCAAGCACGCCTATTGAAGCCATCAGGGCTGCCCAGTCGCAGCTTGAAGCTTCCGCTGAGCATTGCTTCAGTCCTGAGCGTGCAGAGGGTGTAACGCCCGAAACCCTTCGGCTTCTTCGACCAGCCAGTCATGCACCGCACGCGCCCCTGGCTGGCTCAAACCGCCAGGCGCGTAGTGCAGGACATAGCGTTTGTGGTTGGCGATCGGTACACCGAACGGCACGATCAGCGCGCCTCGTTCGAGTTCGTCGTTGAGCAGTGTGCGCCGGGCGATGGCGACGCCAATGCCGGCAATGGCGGCTTCGATGGTCAGGTGGTTGCGGTTGAAGGTATGGCCGCGGCGTACATCCAGTCCACGGGCACCAATGCCGTCCAGGTAGAACTCCCACTCGGCATACTCGGAACTGCCGCGCCAGGCCGTGATGTCGTGCAGCAAGGGGTAGTGCACCAAGTCCGCTGGCCCGTGCAACGGTGGGCGCCCCCTTAACAGCGCGGGCGAACAGACCGGGAAGATCTGCTCGTCCAGCAATGGCGTCGACAGCATGCCGGGATAGCTGCCGTCGTTCAGGTCGATGGCCAGATCGAAATCATCCGGGTGCAATGCCTGGGCACTGTCCTCGGCCACCAGGCGCAGTTCGATATCCGGGTAGCGCTGTTGGAAGCGTGGCAGGCGAGGGGTGAGCCATTTAGCCAGGAAGGAAGGAATCGAACGCACGCGCAAGGTGCCACGAATCTCCCCGGCATCCAGGCGCAGCAACTCGGCCTCGATGCTGCCATAGGCTTCGGCCACGGTCTGGGCCAGGCGCTGGCCCTCGGCACTCAGTTCCACGCCCCGCGCCCGGCGCAGGAACAGCTGGTAACCCAGGCGCTCTTCGAGCTGGCGCATCTGCTGGCTGACGGCGCCGGGGGTGATGTGCAGTTCCTGGGCGCAGCGGGTGAAAGACAGGTGTCGGGCCGCACAGGAGAACACATGCAGCCAGACGAACGTCTGGCCATTGAGTTGTCGTCTCATCGTTTAGTTAAGCTAAAGCCTTGCTTAGAAAGTTTCGTTGGTCATCCGAAGGTATGCGCGGCAGTATCGCGCAACTTCGTATCACCGTTCAATTTTTCCGGAGGTCCGTGCAGCGGCGTACGTGGCTGGCACGGTCAGGCATTAGCATGACTATCAGTGTTTTCGACCTATTCAAAATCGGCATCGGCCCGTCCAGCTCTCACACAGTGGGCCCGATGCGCGCGGCGGCAAGCTTTGCCCTGGCCCTGCGTGAGCAGGGGTTGCTGGGGCGGATTCGTCGGGTGCAGGTGCGTCTTTACGGCTCGCTGTCGGCCACCGGCGTGGGTCATGCTACAGACCGCGCGTGCCTGCTCGGCCTGATGGGTCAGTGGCCGGACCGCATCGACCCGGCAACCATCGAGCCGCGAATCGGGCAACTGATGCAAGAGCGATGTCTGATGCTCGATGGCAGCCACCCGCTTGCGTTCGACTATGACCGCGACATGCTGTTGCTGGACGAAAGCCTGCCGTACCACCCCAATGCCATGACCTTGGAGGCACAGGGTGAACAAGGGCTGCTGTTCAGCCAGACCTACTACTCGATTGGCGGTGGCTTCATCGTCGAGCAGGGCGAAATCGACGCACCGCGCGACGACGCGCATCGCGTTACCTTGCCCTACGAGTTCTCCAGCGCCGACCAACTGTTGGCCTTGTGCAAGGCCCACGGCCTGAGTGTCAGCCAGTTGATGATGGCCAACGAGCGCGCCTGGCGTTGCGAGGAGGACGTGCGCCAGGGCCTGTTGGGTATCTGGTCGGCCATGCGCGAGTGTGTCGCCAATGGGCTGCGCAACGAAGGCATCCTGCCGGGCGGGCTAAACGTCAAGCGCCGCGCCGCACGCCTGCACCGCAGCCTGCAGGAGCTGGGCAAGCCCAATGTCATCGGCTCGACCCTGAGTGCAATGGAGTGGGTGAACTTGTTCGCCCTGGCGGTGAATGAAGAAAACGCTGCCGGTGGTCGTATGGTCACTGCACCCACCAACGGTGCGGCAGGGATCATTCCGGCGGTGCTGCACTACTACATGAAGTTCAACCCCGACGCCTGCGATGACGATGTGGTGGCATTTCTGCTGGCGGCCGCTGCGGTTGGCATCCTGTGCAAGAAGAACGCGTCGATCTCGGGTGCCGAGGTGGGGTGCCAGGGGGAGGTGGGTTCGGCCTGCTCGATGGCTGCCGCCGGTCTGGCCGAGGTGCTCGGCGCCACTCCCGCGCAACTGGAGAACGCTGCGGAGATTGCCTTGGAGCACAACCTGGGCCTGACCTGCGATCCGGTCGGTGGTCTGGTACAGGTGCCTTGCATCGAGCGCAATGCCATTGCTGCGGTGAAGGCAATCAATGCCGTGCAGATGGCCCTGCGCGGCGATGGCGAGCATTTCATTTCCCTTGACCGCGTGATCCGCACCATGCGCGACACGGGGGCAGACATGCATGCCAATTACAAGGAAACCTCGCGAGGTGGTTTGGCGGTGGCGTTCGTGGAATGCTGAAGACGCGCTGAAATATGATTGTAAAATGGCATGTAAGACAATAGGTTACAGTCGATACTTTGAGTAAATTATCGGAAAAGTATCTACTTAAAGTCATATCTCAGATCTGGTGCTTAAAGCATTGAATGTATTGCTGATAAGTCGGAGAGGCTGCACCGCGTCGAGTTCTTCGCGGGTAAACCCGCTTTTGCCTTGATCGGCGTGGAACAACCGAAGGAGCGAGCCTTGTTCGCGATGCGTCGCGTAAGCAGCACTCGATCCCACGTCAGTCCCATATCGGCGAACAAAAAGAGCATCGCGGGCGAGGCTCGCTCCCCCAGGGTGAAGCGGCCTTCTTAACCGAGTACCTCCCTCAAGCGGTACCACAGCATCCCCAATGCCAGCAGCGGTGAACGCAGCGCCTTGCCACCCGGGAAGGTCAGATGCGGAACGGCGCTGAATACATCCAGCCCCTGGCTTTGCCCAACCGCAATCGACTCCGCGAGCAGCTTCGCAGTCCAGTGGGTCACGTTCAGGCCGTGGCCGGAGTAACCCTGTGCGTAGTACACGTTCGGATGCTGGCTCAAGCGCCCGACCTGAGGGAATCGGTTGGCGGTGATGCCGATCATGCCGCCCCACTGGTAATCGATGCGTACGTCTGCCAACTGGGGAAACACCTTGAGGACCTTCGGCCGCATGTAGACCGCAATGTCCTTCGGATCGCGCCCCGAGTAGTGGCACGCGCCGCCGAACAGCAGGCGGCGGTCGGCGGTAAGGCGGTAGTAATCCAGGCCGACTTTCTGGTCGCACAGCGCCATGTTCTGAGGGATCAGCGTGCTGGCAAGCGAGTCGGGCAGCGGTTCTGTCGCCACCACATAGCTGCCAGCGGGCAGTACCTTGCCGCTTAGGCGCGGCTCCAAGTCGTCCAGGTGAGCGTTGCAACCCAATACCAGGCTTTGCGCGCGCACTTTGCCGCGCGCGGTGTGCAAGGTCACCGTGGTGCCATGTTCGATGCGCAGCACCGGGCTCTGCTCGAAGATCCGTACGCCCAGGGCCAGGGCGGCCCGCGCTTCGCCCTGGACCAGGTCCAGTGGGTGCAGGTGGCCGGAACCCATATCCACCAGTCCGCCGGCGTACTGGTCGCTGGCGACCACCTCATGCAGGTGTTCGGGGCCCACCAGGCGGGTTTCGTGGCGATAGCCAAGCGCTGCCAGTTCAGCTTGTTCATCCTGGAAGGCCGCGAACTGGGCAGGTGTGTTGGCCAGTTCGCAGAAGCCCCAGCGCAAGTCGCAGGCGATGGCATATTGTTCGATACGGCGGGCGACCAGGGCCACCGAATCGATGCCGGCGTGCTTCAGGTAACGCACGCCTTCCTGGCCCACATAGCGGGCGAACCCGCTGACATCGTGGCCGATACCGCGAATCAACTGACCGCCATTGCGCCCGCTGGCGCCCCAGCCGATGCGCCGGGCTTCCAGCAAGACCACCGAGAGGCCGCGTTCGGCCAGTTCCAGTGCGGTATTGACCCCGGTCAGGCCACCGCCGACCACGCACACATCGGCTGTCAGTTCGGTATCGAGGCTGGGGTAAGGTGCAGTGCTACGCGCCGTGGCGGCATAGTAGGACGCAGTGTGTTGGGTATTCAGAGGCATGGCGCGAACTCGCTCAGCGGTTGGACTTGATCTTGCTCCAGGAGCGGGTCATGACACGCATGATCTTCGGGCTCGGCGTGCTCGACACATACAGCTTGTCGAGTACCTCCTGAGGCGGATAGATCTCGGGGTTGTTGACCAACGATTCGTCCATGTAGGCCTTGGCATCGGGGTTGGCGTTGGCGTAGCCAACCGTGGCGCTGACCTTGGCGATCACCTGTGGGTCAAGCAGATAGTTGATGAAGGCCAAGGCCTGTTCCGGATTGTTGGCATCCTTGGGAATGGCCAGCAGGTCGAACCACAGGTTGCTGCCTTCCTTGGGGATGCTATAGGCGATTTTCACGCCGTTCTTGGCCTCGATGGCCCGGTTGGCGGCCTGGAACACATCGCCGGAATAACCAAAGGCTACGCAGACATCGCCGTTGGCCAGGTCGGACACGTATTTGGAGGAATGGAAGTAGGTGATGGAGGGGCGCAGTTCCAGCAAGCGGGCTTCGGCTTTTTCATAGTCTTTCGGGTTTTCGCTGCGCGGATCCATACCCAGGTAGTTGAGCACGGCCGGGAACAGTTCGTCCGGCGAGTCCATGAATGCCACCCCACATTGCTTGAGTTTCTTGAGGTTCTCGGGCTCGAACAGCACAGCCCAGGAGTCGATCTTGTCGATGCCAAGCGCGGCCTTGACCGTGTCGACGTTGTAGCCAATGCCGTTGGTGCCCCACAGATACGGCACCGCGTACTGGTTGCCCGGATCGTTTTGTTCAAGTTGTTTCAGCAATTTGGGGTCCAAGTGCTTGAAATTCGGTAACTTGCTGCGGTCCAGTGGCAAAAAGGCGCCGGCCTTGGCCTGCCGGGCGAGGAAGTGGTTCGAGGGCACCACCACGTCGTAGCCGGTGCGGCCAGCCAGCAGCTTGCCTTCGAGGGTCTCGTTGGAGTCGAAGACGTCATAGACCACCTTGATTCCGCTGCTGGCCTGGAAGTCTGCCAGCGTGGTGTCGCCGATGTAGTCGGTCCAGTTGTACACGCTCACGGTGGGCTGGGCCTGGGCGGCCGCTGCGAACACCAGGGTGAATGCTGCGGGGATCAGGGACTGCAAATGACGCATGTCGACACCTCGTTGGTCTTTTTCTTTGAGTTGGGTGTAGGGGGCCGCAAGGCGGCCCAGCGCCCCGGTTCGTCGGGCGCTTGCAAGGCGGTTGGGGCGCTGGGCGCCCCGGGGGAATCAAACGCTGAGCAGCAGGAACTCGCGCTCCCAGGAGCTGATCACACGCTTGAAGTTCTCGTGCTCGGCACGTTTGACCGCCACATAGCCCTGGACGAACTGTTTGCCCAGGTATTGCTGCACGGTTTCACAGTCTTCCATATGCTGCAGGGCGTCTTCGATTGTGATCGGCAGGCGCAGGTTGCGTCGCTCGTAGGCGCGGCCTTGCACCGGTGCGCTCGGCGAGATTTTCTCGACCATGCCCAGGTAACCGCACAGCAGGCTCGCGGCGATCGCCAGGTAGGGGTTGGCGTCTGCGCCCGGCAAGCGGTTCTCCACACGCATGGCCTCGGGGCTGGAGGTCGGCACACGCAGGCCGGCGGTACGGTTTTCCTCGCCCCACTCGACGTTCACCGGTGCCGAAGTGTCGGGCAGGAAGCGGCGGAACGAGTTGACGTTCGGAGCGAACATCGGCAGCAGCTTGGGGATGTACTTCTGCAGGCCGCCAATGTGGTGCAGGAACAATTCGCTCATGCTGCCATCGTCGTTGGCGAACACCGGTTTGCCGGTGGCGATGTCGACCACGCTCTGGTGCAGGTGCATCGCGCTGCCTGGCTCATCGGTGATGGGCTTGGCCATGAAAGTGGCCGCCACGTTATGCTTGAGCGCGGCCTCACGCATGGTGCGTTTGAACACCGTGATCTGGTCGGCCAGGTCCAGGGCATCGCCGTGGCGGAAGTTGATCTCCATCTGCGCCGGGCCGTCTTCGTGGATCAGTGTGTCCAGGTCCAGCCCCTGGATCTCGCACCAGTCGTAAACGTCTTCGAACAGCGGGTCGAACTCGTTGGCGGCGTCGATGGAGAACGACTGGCGGCCGCTTTCGGCACGGCCCGAGCGGCCCAGCGGCACTTGCAGCGGCAAGTCCGGGTCTTCGCAACGCTGGGTCAGGTAGAACTCCATCTCGGGCGCGACAATCGGCTGCCAGCCTTTGTCGGCATACAGCTTCAGCACCTTCTTGAGCACGTTGCGCGGCGACAGCTCGATGGGGTTGCCGTGTTTGTCGAAGGTGTCGTGGATGACGATCGCGGTGGGTTCGATGGCCCAAGGGATCTGGTAGACCGCCGTCGGGTCGGGGCGACAGACCATGTCGATGTCGGCGGCATCGAGCAGGTTGTAGTAGATGTCATCGTCGACGTAGTCGCCAGTGACTGTCTGCAGCAAAACGCTCTCTGGCAGGCGCATGCCGCGCTCGTGAAGAAACTTGGCGGTCGGGGCGATCTTGCCGCGGGCGATGCCGGTCAGGTCGCTGATCACGCATTCGACTTCGGTGATCCGGTGTTCTTTCAGCCAAGTGGACAGCTGATCGAAGGGGGCGTTCATACAGACCTCTTGATTGGGTTTTTGTGGCGCGGTGGGGGCCGGTGGCTTCCCAGGTGACGCGCTGAGGGCTATCTTGGCCGCAGCAGCGCGCAGCGATCTATCCACTTTCTTCGTCAATAAATGCACCAAAAGAGTGCAAAGGGACAGCGTGTGACAACGCCCAATGCCTTGCAGGTCCAGGCCTTCACCACCAGCGATGTAACCGAGCAAGTCCGGGCCACCCCAGGCTGGCAGCAGCAGTACCGGCAGATGTCGCCGGGGCTGTTCAATGGCCAATTGCGGTGCCTCGGACTCGATGGCGTGGAGGTTTACGAAGAGCGCCTGAATACCCGCGTGGAGCAATTCTTCACGGCGCCGAGCGGGTCGCTGGCGTTTTGCTTTGACCGCAGCGAAGACAGCCTTTACCTGCTCAACGAGCAAAGCCGCAACATCTGGATCACCCCGGAGAACTACCAGGAAGTCGCGGTGGTGTTCGACCAGCGTTTCCTTTCCAGCCACGGCCTCGACCCGCAGCGTCTGGAGGGGTTGTTCATGGTGCCGTTGGGCAGTGGCCAGAACGCGTTGTTCGGCAGTTGGCTGAGCGCCACCCTGACACGCCTTGGCCGTGCCGACTGTCCGCTGGAGGGGCAGGCTTTGGCCGAGCAACTGCTGGAGGACTGCCTGTTCATTCTCGACAACGCCTGCCAGCGACTGCAGGGAGGGGCCTTGGGACGGCGTGGCGAGGAGCGGGCGATCATGCACAGGGTCAGCGAATGGGCGGCGGACTGCCCGGAAGAAACCCTGAACCTGATGCAACTGGCTGAGGTGGCGGGTGTGTCGCTGCGACAGCTGCAACAGGCGTTCAAGGCCTTCACGGGCCTGGCGCCTGCACAGTGGTTGCGGTTGCGGCGGCTCAACGGCGCACGCCGTGACTTGCTGCGCGGCGGCGAGGTGACCGTGGCGGAAGTCGCCATGCGCTGGTCGTTCTGGCACCTGGGGCGGTTTTCGGAAAGTTACCGACAGTTGTTCAGGGAGCTGCCGAGCGAAACGCTCAAGCGCGTCAGGGCCTGAGCCGGTCGTTTGCGCAGGTTCGGCACTGAGCCCAGCATTTGTGGGCGAAAATTGTTATCGTGCCCGGCTGTTCTGCCTCGAGGTGTCGATGTTCTACCTGCCTTTGTCCAGCGATCGAGCTGACCGTCTTGCCCGTGAGCCTGCCGCCGGCGACTTCTTTCTGTCCGCCAGCCTGCTGGAGGCTGCCGCCGTGCTGTTCGTGCAGAACCTGCCGCGCCAGTCAGGCACTCCATCGGTCGAAACCCAGGAGCGCCGACTGGCGGAGATGGTGCGTATCGCCAACGACGTGGAAGCAGCTGCGCCTGGTCAGTTCCAGGCGCAGGTCGCGCAACGCTACGACCGCGAGGCATTCGCCATGGGCTTGGGAATGCTGGGCGAGAACGGTATCGGTCTGCTGTCGGCCGAGGTCCAGTATGACACTCAGGAGTTGCTCGACGACGACGGTCAGTGGAGCTTTCAGTTCGCCGATATCTACCGGCAGCGCGCCACGCCCTTGCACCCGGTGTACTTGCCGTCGCTGGCCAGTGACCTGATGCTGAGCGACCAGCAGAACCGCCTGCTGCGCGAGTTCCTGTCATGTGCCGACGAGTCGGTGGCGGTGCAGGGCTTCGCAGGCACTGGCAAGACCTTTCTGATTCACCAGTTCGCCCGCTTGCTCGACCCTTCTCGTACATTGTTGCTGGCGCTGACGGAAGGTCAGCTCAGGGCGCTGCAGGCCAGGGTCAAGGATGCCCAGGCGTACACCGCGATGACATTCGGCCAACTGGCCGACGAAATACTCAACCGCGACCTGACCAGCAATGGCTGGCGTTTGCGTGATCCGTACCGGACCAAACTGTCGTGGCGCCCGCAGGAGGCGCAGGTGGTGAAATGGCTGGGTATCCCGGACATCGGCCCACTGGCAGCCCGCGATGTGGTGGCGCTGTGCATCAAGGCCGTGCGTGCGTTCTGCCACAGCGGGGACGACCAGTTGCAGCTGCACCATCTGCCCTGGGCCGGCCCGGGTATCACACCCTTGGACCAAGAGGTGCTGCTGGATAAAGCGCGCCTGTACTGGCAAGAACTGGTTCGCCCCTCGGCCCGTGAGATCCAGTTGCCGGTGCGTGACTACCACCGTGTGAAGCTGTTGTCGCTGACCTTCGAGGTGATCGACGCCCGCTACACCCATGTCATCGTCGATGAGGCCCATGAACTGTCGGCGCCCATGCTGGCCGTGCTCGACCGCAGCCCGCAGTCGGTCATCGCCCTGGGCGACGAACTACAGAATCTCAACGGCCTGAGCCCGCACCATGGCGGTTTCATCCGCCAGCGTTACATCGATCATTCGCTGCGCGCCGGGCCGGCCATGGACGCGGTGCTCAACCCGCTGATCCAGGCCCACCCGGCGTCGATCCAGGCAGCCTTCAGTGGCAGCGCCGAGCACTATACGCGCGTCAGCTTCTTCGATGCCGTGACGGTTCCCGAGCAGCCGACGGCGTTGATCGTCGATGACGAGTGGGGGCTATTCGGCTGGTTCCAGCGACTGACGCACCAAGGGGTGCCGTTCGTCCTGCTGCAAAGTGCACGCAAGGATTTCGAGCTGTTCGTCGAGGACTGCATCGAGTTGTACCGGTACGGAACCCGGCCACGCCACCCGATGTTGTTCCGCTATGCCAGCTGGCAAGCGTTGGAGCAGGACAAAGGCGACGACAAGGCCTTCATCGCGGTGGCCAACATGCTGCGCAAAGGCTATACCCCGGAGCATTTCGCCAAGGCCAAGAGCCGTTACCGCTGGGACAAGGCGCCGAAGCTGTTCCTGGGGCGGGTGCGGGATGTGAAGAACATGGAGTTCGCCCGGGTGATGGTATCGCCGGAATTGATGGTGGCGCCGAGCACTGGAGGAGGCCGCAATGAGCGGGCGCTGACGCTGGCCGGGCTTTATACCGCGTGTTCACGGGCGCGGCATGAGTTGATCGTGCCGGGTGGGATGCTGGACTGGGTCAAGGACCAGGCGCGGGGTTGAGGGTAATGGGGCCGCAAAGCGGCCCCATTGATCGGTCAGTTCCGATCCAGCCAAACGGTCTGGGCGTTGGTGAACTCCCGCACACCAAAGTGCGAAAGTTCACGGCCAAAGCCGCTCTTCTTCACGCCACCGAAGGCCACGCGGGGGTCGGAGGCGCAGTAGCCATTGATGAACACGCCACCCGTTTCCAGTGCGGCAGTCATGCGCTCGGCCAAAGCGTAATCGGCGGTGTAGATGGTCGAAGCCAAACCAAACTCGCTGTCGTTGGCCAGCTCCACCGCGTGGTCGGCGTCGCGTGCGGTGATGATCGCCGCCACCGGTCCGAACAGCTCCTGCTTGAACGCGGTCATGTCAGGGGTGACGTTGCCAAACACTGTCGGTTCGTAGAAGTTGCCCACGCCTTCGACCTTGTGGCCACCGAGCAGCAGGGTCGCGCCTTCGGCGAGGGTCGCCTGGACCTGGCCATCAAGCTCGTCACGCAGGTCGTAGCGGGCCATCGGGCCAATGTAGGTGTCATCTTCCAGCGGGTTGCCGACTTTCAGCTGGCGGGTCGCCTCGACGAACTTGCGGGTGAATGCTTCGGCGATGCTCGCTTCGACGATCAAGCGCTTGGCGGCAGCGCAAACTTGGCCAGTGTTCTGGTAACGACCGATCACAGCAGCCTTGACCGCGGCATCCAGATCCGCGTCCGCCAACACGATGAACGGGTCGGAGCCGCCAAGTTCCAGCACGCACTTCTTCAATGCAGCACCGGCTTGTGCGCCGATGGCCATGCCGGCGCGCACGCTTCCGGTGAGGGTGACGGCCGCAATGCGCGGGTCGTTGATAGCCCGAGTGACGCCGTCGGGGGTGACGTTCAGCACCTCGAACACGCCTTCAGGCAAACCTGCATCCTTGAACAACTCGGCCAGCAGATAGGCGCTGCCCATGACGTTCGGCGCGTGCTTGAGCACGTAGGTGTTGCCGGCCAGCAATGCAGGGACCGCGCCTCGCAATACTTGCCAGATCGGGAAGTTCCACGGCATCACGGCCAGGATCGGGCCAAGCGGGCGGTATTCGATACGGGCTTTTTCGACTTGGGTCGGCTCCGGCGCCAGCATCGCCGGGCCGTGTTCGGCATACCACTGGCACAGACCAACGCACTTGCTCACTTCGCCACGGGCCTGGGCGATCGGTTTGCCTATCTCGCGGCTGATCATCTGGGCGAAGGTTTCAGCCTTGGCTTGCAGCGTGTTGGCCAGGGCCAGCAGGTACTCGCTGCGCTGACCCAGGGACACCTGGCGCCATTGGCTGTAACCCGCCTTGGCACGCTGCAGCGCCGCTTCCAGTGCGGCGTCGGTATCGAAAGGGTAGTGGCCGATCTGCTCGCCGCTGAAGGGGTCGACGGAGATGGCGTGGGTCAGGCTGCTGATCTGGCTCATGGATGTACGCTCGTTGTTGTTTATCAGTCAGCCCAGACTAGTGGTGTAGGACTTTATTGAAAACTGAATAATAATGAGCGAAACATTCACGTTTGGAGAATGACTTTGGATCTGGTGCAACTGGAGATCTTCAAGGCGGTGGCCGAGCAAGGCAGCATCAGCGCTGCCGCCCAACACATTCATCGGGTGCCGTCGAACCTGACCACCCGCATCAAGCAGTTGGAAGAAGACCTGGGCGTTGAATTGTTCATCCGCGAGAAGAGCCGCTTGCGCTTGTCTCCGGCAGGCTGGAACTTTCTTGAGTACACCCGGCGCATTCTCGACCTGGTCCACGAGGCGCGGCTTACCGTGGCCGGGGAGGATCCCCAGGGCACTTTCGCCCTGGGTTCGCTGGAAAGCACCGCGGCGGTACGTATTCCGGCGTTGTTGGCAGCCTACAACCAGCGTTACCCGAAAGTGGATCTGGACCTTTCCACCGGCCCTTCCGGGACCATGCTCGAGGGTGTGTTGTCCGGGCGCTTGGTGGCCGCGTTCGTCGATGGCCCGGTGTTGCACCCGACACTGGAAGGCATTCCGGTGTTCGAGGAGGAGATGGTGATCATTTCGCCCCTTAACCATACCCCGGTAACCCGCGCCCAGGATGTCAACGGCGCAAGCATCTATGCGTTTCGCGCCAATTGCTCATACCGCCACCATTTCGAGAACTGGTTCGTCCAGGACCAGGCGGTACCAGGCAAGATCCATGAGATGGAGTCGTACCACGGCATGCTGGCATGCGTGAGCGCGGGCGCGGGCCTGGCCATGCTGCCGCGCAGCATGCTCGACAACATGCCAGGGTGCAGCACGGTCAGCGCTTGGCCGATGTCGGAAGATTTCCGTTACCTCAAGACCTGGCTGGTATGGCGGCGAGGGACGGTCTCGCGCAGCCTGAGCATGTTCGTGAAATTGCTCGAAGAGCGCCGCGTCGGCTGACCCTGCGCAGGCACGAACTCGGGCATGGCCGCGGCGTCAAATGCTAGGTAAGCCGTTCCCATGTGGAGGGTCGAATCATGCGCAATCATCACTATGCACTGGGCGCTTTGCTGTTGCTGACGCTCGCCTTGCCGTGGACGCTGGCGGCCACCGCCGACCTCAATGCACCCATCGACATGCAGGCGGTGCAACTGCAACCCCAGGAGCAAAATGGCATCCGTTACCTGCAGGGCGGTATCGGCCAGGATGAAGCCAATGCCTTGCGCAAGACGCCGGGCTATGACTTGCATGTCACCCTGTCCACTGGGTCGGAAGGGAAGTTCCAGACCGGCGCCCAGGTCGATATCCAAAGCGCCCAGGGCCAATCCGTGCTGAGCTTGAGTGACGTCGGGCCACTGCTATTCGTTCAACTGCCGCCAGGGCAATACAAAGTCGTCGCCAATGCCCAGGGCCAGACGTTGCAGCAACCTGTGGTGGTCACTGGCAAGACCCCTGCACGGGTGGACCTGAACTGGCGTTGAATCGTTAACGTCTGCGCAGGAGTACAGATGTGCTCCTGCCGCTCAGGAGCGTATCGCCATGAACCTGGCCATGAACCTGGAGCGCCAGCTCAAGTCGCTGGACGAGCAGGGCTACGTGCTGATCCCCAATGTGCTCGACCCCTTGCGGGTGGCCTTGGTGCGCTGTGCCATCGACGACTTGCAACCCATCCACTGGGACTACCAGGGGCTGCTGGAGCACTACAAATGCGTCTTCAATCGTAACCCGCTGTGGTTACCGTTTCTTGATCTGCCGCCGCTTATCAGCTTGGCTGAAGCCGTGCTTGGTCACGACTGCCACGTGATCGGTCAGACGGCATGGCGCAGCCATCCGGGTTATCCGGGCATGGCGCTGCATCTGGACCATCTGCCCATGGCGCTACCAGCCTGGCTTCGCGAACACGGCGATTTCACGCAACCAATACAGATCCTCACGGCGCAGTTGTACCTCACCGATGTCGACCAGTCCCTCGGGCCTACATGGGTGGTGCCGGGTAGCCATCGCGCGGGCCGTACGCCACGGGAAGGCGAACGCCAATGGCAGGGCAGAGAGGCCGAGCCAGTATTGTGCAAGGCGGGCGATGCCTTGGTGTTTCGCAGCGACCTTTGGCACAGCGGCGGCGCCAACCTCAGTGAATCGCGCGATCGCGACATGCTGCAGGTGCATTACGGGCGGCGCATGGTGGCGCAGAAATTCTCGCCGTACCTGGCCTGGCGCTTCAACCCGGAGGTGCTGGAGCATGCCACGCCCAGGCAGCGACGTTTGCTGGGCGAGCATGATGAGGCGGAGTACGACTAAGTCGTGGCTATTAGCCAATAGTGGCAAAAGCCTTTCAACTTTTTGATTAACTGGACAATAATCAAAAAAGTATTACCTCGTGTGACCGGTTGGATGCACCGGCCACCGCCATAAGTGAGGGGTTCAAGCCCCCGTGTGCCTAGCAGGCCCCGTCTTGGCAGCGGCCTGCTTGTGTTGACCATCAGGAGAAGTCATTGATGAAAACCCGTCTCGCCGCTTCGCTGGCCGCCGCTGTGCTGGCCCTCGCCGGTGCCAACCTGGCCCAGGCTGCACAGGTGTCCGGCGCCGTTGGGGCCACTGGCCAAGGCGACATGACCTACCGTATCGGCCTGTCGTTCGATTGGGACAAGAAGTGGTTGGAGAGCAGCACCGGCTACCTGAGCGGCTACTGGGATGCAGCCTACACCTATTGGGAAGGCGGTGAGGCAAGTGGTGCCCACTCGCTGTCGTTCAGCCCGGTGTTCACCTACGAGTTCAGCGGTTTCACCTATACCCCCTACATCGAAGCGGGTATTGGCCTGGCTGCGTTTTCCAAGACCGACGTCGGCGATCAGCGCCTGGGGTCGGCCGTCAACTTCGAGGACCGTATTGGCTTCGGTCTGAAGCTGCCGGGTGAGCAGAAAGTCGGCATTCGTGCCATGCATTACTCCAACGCCGGCCTCAAGCAGCCAAACGATGGGATCGAGTCGTACTCGCTGTTCTACAGCAAGGGCTTCTGAGGTTCCTGGGGTCGCCTTGCGGCCTCGTCGCCGGCAAGCCGGCGCCTACAAAAGTAGGCGCTGGATGCCCGATCCGACGATCACACTTCAGAAGGTGTACGAAACCCCGGCCTGCACTGTGCGCGGTTCGCCTGGGTAGACGTAGTTGTTGAACGCGCCTTCGTCGTAGCCTTTGTCGAAGACATTCTTCAGGTCCAGGTTCAAGCGCACGTGTTCATTGACCTGATAGAAGCTGAGCAGATCGACCACGGTGTACTGCTCCATGGTGTAGGTCGTGGCGGCGGTCTGGCCTTGACGGTCGTCCACGTACTTCACCCCAACCCCAAGCCCCAGCCCCTTGGCCAGTCCATCCTGGAACTCATAGGTGTTCAGCAGGCTGAAGCTGTTGCGCGGAATATTCGCCAGCCGTGTACCAGTGGGCAGGCTGGTGTCCTTGGTCACCTCGGCATCCACATACGCATAGCCGCCAATCACTCGCCACTCAGGGGTGATGTTGCCCGCGATGTTGATGTCCAGGCCACGGCTACGCACTTCGCCGGCTGCAATCTTGTAGGTGCCGGTGGGGTCGTTCGGGTCGTTGGCCAGGACGTTTTCCTTGACGATGTGGTAGATCGCCGCGTCGACGCTCAGCTGACGATCGAGCGCTTCCCATTTCACGCCCAGTTCGTACGACTTGCCTTTCTCGGGGTCGAAACCACGGCCTGAGCCGCCTGCAGGGGCACCGCTGTTGGGCTTGAACGAGCGGGCAGTGTTGGCATACACCGCGACGGTATCGGTCAGGTCGTACAGCAGGCCGAAACGAGGCGTGACGCCATTCTCACCCTTGTCGAAATCGCCTGCCTTGTTGAGCTTGTTGACGTAGTCATGCTCGAAGCGCTCGAAGCGCACGCCGGCCAGGGCTTTCAGGCGCTCGGTCAGGGCAACCTGGTCCTGGATGAAGAACGCCCAGGTCTTGAGGTTTTCCTTGTCATGGGTCGTGGTGCGGGTCAGGGCAGGGCGGGACTGGTCGTAGACCGGGTCGAACAGGTCGATCGGATAGTCGGTTTTGCCACCGGCCGAGCGCAGGATGATCGAGTTGTAAACGTAGTCTTCGTACTCGATGCCGGTCAGCAAGGTATGGCTGAAACCAGCGGTGTCGAAGTGCCCGGTCAGGTTGAGTTGGTAATCGCGGTCTCGCCACTCCAGGTGGCGGTAGTTGAAGTTGCGTCCCAAGGTACGACCGTCGGCCTGCAGACCGTTGGCTTCGATGGCATTGCCCTTGAGCGAGCCGTCCAGCCACTGCGTGCCGCCGCCCAGGGTCCAGTCCTCGTTGAGCGCATGCTCGAAGCGCAGCTGTGCCATGTTGTTGTCGTTGTGCAGCATGTTGTCGCTGCCTTTGCCCCACACGTTGGTGTCACGCGAGGCCGACCCAAGCTGGTTGGGCAGGCGGGTCAGGCCACGGTCCAGCGGGTGGTTGTTACGCATGAAGTCGCCTTCGAAGACGATCTTGGTCGCGTCGTTGACCTGCCAGCTGAGCACGGGTGCGACGCTGTAGCGTTCGCTTTCGACATTGTCGCGGAAGCTGTCGCCGCCTTCGCCGAGCACGTTGAGCCGGTAGGCGAGGTTGCCGTCCTGGGTCAACGGGCCAGTGGCATCCAAGGTTGCCCGCTGCATGCCCTGGTCATCGAGCTGGCTACCCAGGGTGACGTTCGACTCCGGCAGCGGCTGCTTGCTGACCACATTGAAGGTGCCGCCAGGATCGCCACGGCCATACAGGCTGGTCGCCGGGCCCCGGATCACTTCCAGACGCTCGACGGTGTTGGCATCGGGGGCGTTCGGGTAGCCGCGGTTGATCGGGAAACCGTTGCGGTAGAACTCGCCGGTCGTGAAGCCACGCACGGTGAAGGTGGTCAGGCCCTGACCGCCGAAGTTGTTGGCACGGCCGACACCACCGGCATAGTCCAGGCCGTCCTGCAGGCGGGTGGCGCCGGTGTCCGTCAGCACATCCTTGGGCACCACGCTGACCGATTGTGGGGTTTCGTGCAGGGCAGTGTCGGTACGGGTGGCGCTGGCCGAGCGGGTGGCCTTGTAGCCGGTGACCGGGCCGTCCGCGCGCTCACTGTCGGCGGAACTGGTAATGCTCAGAGCCTGAAGCTCGATCTGGACGGGTTCACTCTGGGGGTCGGGCTCAGCCCAAGCCTGCGCAGAGACAGCATGAAGCACACAAAGCGAAACGAACGTGCGACGCATCGACGGTACGATCCTGGAGAGGGGCGCTGGAGGTTAAGGGGGATAAGTGTCGCAAATTACTACGAATCATTATCAAATGCATTCTTTTTAAGTGGAGCGCGCGTGCCAGGTCCTAGTCCACCGCAGCACGGGTGCGTGCTGCGGTGGACGGTCAGCTCAGCGGGTGGCCTTGATCGCGAGCACGTTGCACAACGGATGTTCCAGCACGTGCGCCGTGGTGCCGCCCAGGAACGTTTGCATGGCGTCGTGCCGGTGGCTGCCCATGACGATCACGTCCGCCCGGCTGTGGTTGACGAACTCAGCGATGGCGCGAATCGCCGGGCCTTCCAGAAAATGCCGGCGTTCGAGGGGGATTTCGTGGTGGTCACCCAAGCGGTTGAATGCTGCGCGTTGCGCGGTGCGCACGCTGCCATCGAAGCCTGGCATGGTCACGGTGCCTGCGCCGAAGTCAGCAATGTGGGTCTTGGTCGCATCGCACACATGCAGCAGGTGCAGCTCGGCATTGCATTGCAGCGCCAGGGCGTGGGCACTGCGGATGACCTGCTCGTCGAGGTGCTCGCCGGCGCCATGGCTGTTGAGGTCGACCGCCGCGGCGACCTGCCGCGGCAGGGGTAGGCGGATATCGCTGACCAGGTGCACGGCCACCGGACTGTCCTTGAGCAGTTGCCAGTCCAGCGGCGTCACCAGCAGGCGCTTGAGCACGGGTTCGTGTTGCACGTCCTTGATCAGCAGGTCGCAACCAAGGCGCTCGACTTGTTCGAGGGCGCTGGCCAGTGGGTCGCGGGTCAGCAGTAACTCGGTGGAGACATCCAGGCCTGAGTTGGTCAGTTGTTCAGCTTCGTCGGCCAGCCATTGCCGGTTGTCGCTGAGCAGGCGCTCACGTTCGCGGCCATCGCTCATCAGACCAAAGGTGTCGACGTCGTCGACGAAGACATTGATATCCAACAGCGCACCGCTGGATTCTGCCAGCGCGGCGGCGCGCTGCAGGGCGGGCGTGTGGCGCATTTGTGGGCCGAGCATGACGAACAAACGCTTGAACTGGCTCATCTCACACCTCCACGTGTGGCAGCCCCCCGGTTCATGCCTGTGTAGTTTTCTGGTCGTTGATGCCGTGCTTGTTCGTTCAGTCTAGACCTCGTGCGCAACGATGGCTTTGATTCGGTCGTGTCGGGGGCGGGCCGTTTTGACGTGGTGCCGTCCCCCGTAGCGGAGGTGCACTAACTTTATTCAGACTTGAAACTTCGCCACCTTCTCGTAGAACGCGCCTATGGTGATTGGCATCAATGTCAGTATACGAACTCCGCTCTCGTCGACGTGGATGCCATTGGCGGCTGCATGATAAACGTTAAGTTCCGAAAAGCCGTTTTTTCCGAAGTCATTATCGACTGTTCCATCGACGTTGAGTCTTGCTACGTGAAGGCTGGATTGTGCCTCTGGATCGTCACCACTTCGATAGGTTCGAGTTCCGGCCAGCAGCAACCTTCCTTGCGTGTCGAATTGCAGATGGTCGAAAACTTGCCCACCTTCAAGGTCCCCCCTGACTTCACGGGTGAACTGGGCAATTGGTTCGCCCTGCACGGTGTAGCCGTGCAAGTGCGTGCTGGTCGTGATGCTTGGCCAAACGGAAACGCTAGCCACTATCACGTCTTTGTGGATGGCAAGGCCTGCTCGGTTGGCGTTGCCACTGTCCGGTATTTTGATGGACCCTTGTACTCCAAAGGACGTATCTGGCAGAGCGTTCGGTTGATAACGCTGAAGGTGGATGGCCCCATCGGCTTGCCCAACCACAACGAAACCACCGTCGGCCATGAATGCCACATGGTAGGGAACCAGCGCTTGCCCATTGATTCTTGGCAGTTTCAACTGACTGGACTTCCCATCCTCGCCCAGGCCGGGCACTGGTGCTCCTGTTGCAGCATCCAGCAGCGCACACCAGAGGTCGTCATCCTGCGCCTCCCACGTTGCCACCGAGCCAGGGAAAACGGTGATGATGCGGTCATCGATAAGTGCAAGTTTTGGCTTGTATCTATAGTCAACGGCCTTTTGAAATTCGTTATACCCGAGGGTTTTAACAAGGGCCTCGGGCAGTAACGTGTTTTCTTTTTTGAAGGGCGGAGATGGAAGGGCGATGCCATCATCACCAAATCCGGCGACCGGAGAGAATGTTCTATCGTAGGCTCCCACTGCTACATGTACGACAGCTTTGTCCGTGTCGCCGGCGTAAATCACAGTCGAGGCTGTCAGGTAGCGTTCTTCATTTTTGTATTTTGCAAAGGTCATTGCATTGAAGTTGAAAACCTCGTAGGGAAGTGGCGAACTCTGCTTTTTGGAAACTTCAACATGGCCGGTTGCTTCATCCCATTGGCCGTCAGCACCAAGGCGGGTAAATACACCTTTTTCTCTCGTTGTGACATCATCAGTGTCGTAGCCGTAAAAGACCATGCTGCCATCGTCAGCGCTGGTGTATGGGTAAACTTGAAGCGTTTCTTTATCTGGGTTCTTGGGGGGCAGGGGCGGTACGCTTGCTTCTCCCTGATTGCCATACGATTTGTCGAGGTAGCCCGCACCTTCATTGGTGTTCATGCTCACGATTCTCCTGTTTCAAGACACGCTCACGTTGAGCGATTGGCTCTTGTCCAACAACTGTTAGAAATAACAGGTGGGTCGGGAATGCAGTCGGACACTTCGCGGGTGCTCGCTCCACCGCCAAGCGCTATGTCAGGTATGATGCGAGCCCCATCATTTCCACGAGGCCTATCCCATGTCCCTGAGCGTTGAACAGATTGGCGAATTCCGTGCCTTTGCCGAGCAGTTGGCTGACGCAGCTGCCTTGGCGATCAAGCCGTACTTTCGCGCCAGCCTGGATGTCGAGGACAAGGGAGGGCGCTTGTACGATCCGGTGACCGTGGCCGACAAAGCGGCTGAGGATGCGATGCGCGAACTTATTCAAGCTCGTTACCCTGAGCATGGCATTCTCGGTGAGGAGCTTGGCACGGCGCTGGGCAGCAGCCCGTTGCACTGGGTTCTGGACCCGATTGACGGCACTCGCGCGTTCATCACCGGCTTGCCGCTGTGGGGTACCTTGATCGCGTTGAACGATGGATCGCGTCCGGTGGTGGGTGTGATGAACCAACCTTTTACCGGCGAGCGGTTCGTGGGTACGCCTGAGGGGGCCTGGGGTAACAAGACGCTGCTTAAAACTCGGGCCTGTTCTGACTTGGCGTCTGCCACTTTGATGTGCACCACGCCGGATATGTTCGACACACCCGCACGCAAGGCGGCCTTCGAAGCCGTTGCTGGCAAGGCGCGGTTGATGCGTTATGGCGGCGATTGCTATGCGTACTGCATGTTGGCTTCGGGGTTTGTCGATGTGATTGTCGAGGCGAGTCTGCAGCCTTATGACGTGCAGGCGCTGATGCCGATCATCGAAGGGGCGGGTGGGGTGATTACGGCGTGGGATGGAAGTTCTGCGCAGCATGGTGGGTGTGTGGTTGCATGTGGTGATCCTAAGTTGCATGCACAGGTGCTGGAGATGTTGCGGTACGCGATGTAAATATAAATGAGCGGAAACTTCGATATTCAATCCGTGCGGTGATCTGGGCTCTGAGCTGGTGTTGCTTTATAGTGCCGTGAGTTTTTGTGCTACGTATTCGGTTTTAGGTTTGACGCTTTGGTGTTTGGGTTTATGAACATATCCATTTGCCAAGGCGACGCTCAATCACCTTTCCGCTCTTACAGCGGGTCACTTTTTGGCAGACGCCCCAAAAAGTAACCAAAAAAGTCTGGCTCCTATCATCCGGCCCCTACGCTGCGCTCCGGGGTTCCCTCGCTCCGGCCTTGCTCCGGGAGGACCGCGCTGAACGGCCCCTCCTGGGCCGCAGCGCTTGACGGGCATCCATGCCCGTCACCTCCCTGCGCAAGCCCTGCGCTCGGCCTCCTGAAGTCGCATCAGGTGGCGCCTGAACTACCGCGCGCCAGAAGCAAGAGCAAAGCGAAGCAAAAGAAAGTTTGCCTCGAATTTATAGTTTTAATGTTGGATTTAGCTGTTGTTGTTTTTCGGGTTTGGTATTTCATGCTCCGCTTTTGCTTTTAATGCGCGATATTCCAGACGCTGCAAATTGCGACGTCAGTAGGCCGAGCGTAGGGCTTGCGGAGGGAGGTGACGGGCATGGATGCCCGTCAAGCGCTGCGGCCCAGGAGGGGCCGTTCAGCGCGGTCCTCCCGGGAGCAAGCCCGTAGCGAGGGAACCCCGGAGCGAAGCGTAGGGGCCGGATGATAGGAGCCAGCGGTTTTTGCCTACTTTTGCCCAAGAGCAAAAGTAGGTCGCCGTAAAGGCGAAAAGGTGAATGAGCGCCTCCATGGCGAATGGATATTCACGCTATTTGAATGCCAGCGCCAAGTATTCGCTTTGAAGTATTGAAGTTTGAGGTTTTGGTATTTAGATTTATGAGCATATCCATTTGCCAAGGCGACGCTCAATCACCTTTCCGCTCTTACAGCGGGTCACTTTTTGGCAGACGCCCCAAAAAGTAACCAAAAAAGTCTGGCTCCTATCATCCGGCCCCTACGCTTCGCTCCGGGGTTCCCTCGCTCCGGACTTGCTCCGGGAGGACCGCGCTGAACGGCCCCTCCTGGGCCGCAGCGCTTGACGGGCATCCATGCCCGTCACCTCCCTGCGCAAGCCCTGCGCTCGGCCTCCTGAAGTCGCATCAGGTGGCGCCTGAACTACCGCGCGCTAGAAGCAAGAGCAAAGCGAAGCAAAAGAAAGTTTGCCTCGAATTTATAGTTTTAATGTTGGATTTAGCTGTTGTTATTTTTCGGGTTTGGTATTTCATGCTCCGCTTTTGCTTTTCATGCGCGATATTCCAGACGCTGCAAATTGCGACGTCAGTAGGCCGAGCGTAGGGCTTGCGGAGGGAGGTGACGGGCATGGATGCCCGTCAAGCGCTGCGGCCCAGGAGGGGCCGTTCAGCGCGGTCCTCCCGGGAGCAAGCCCGTAGCGAGGGAACCCCGGAGCGAAGCGTAGGGGCCGGATGATAGGAGCCAGCGGTTTTTGCCTACTTTTGCCCAAGAGCAAAAGTAGGTCGCCGTAAAGGCGAAAAGGTGAGTGAGCGCCTCCATGGCGAATGGATATTCACGCTATCTGAATGCCGCCCTTAAATCTGTGCTTTGAAGTTTGAAGTTTGAAGTTTGAAGTTTTGGTTTCTGGATGCGTGAGCATATCCATTTGCCAAGGTGACGCTCAGTCACCTTTCCGCTCTTACAGCGGGTCACTTTTTGGCAGACGCCCCAAAAAGTAACCAAAAAAGTCTGGCTCCTATCATCCGGCCCCTACGCTTCGCTCCGGGGTTCCCTCGCTCCGGTCTCGTGAAGCCGCGTATCGCACTTTTTCTCGTTTCTGGGTTCTATGCTTGGCCAGGCCCCGCCGATCCCCTGCGTGGCCGCCGACTTCGACCCGGTGCCAATGGTTGTACGCAAAACCCAATTCCTAAGACGACTGCTGCTGGCAGGAACCTTGATGTCGCTCGGCGCCTGCACCCAGCAACAGGGCCGCGATATCGTCAGCCAGCTCGGAGACGGCAAACCCAGCGAGCTGTTCCAGACCAGCGTCGACCGCTTGGCCACGCTGTCCATGCGCGACAACCTTCAAAGCCTGTACCTGCTGATGAACAAGCTCTACCTGCGTAACCCCAACCAGGTGAAATTGTCCGGCTACCTCGACGCCGCCACCGCCGAACGGCAGATACGCCACGCGATCGAGCAGCGCCAACCCCTGGCCCAACTGGGCAACAGGCGTGATCTGGCCGCCTTGAGCTATGCCCTGAGCCCGGAATTTCGCGGTGATCGCGTCGGGGCTTTCATCTATGCCATCGGCAGCATGCTCATCACCGCACACGGTGGGCGCACGGCGTTTTACATGACCGACACCATCGACCCCTTGTTCATCAACAACGCCGCCCGCAACATCGAAAAAGCCACCTGGATGCTCAGCCAACGACAAGATGCCAATGGTGTATTGCTGCTGTTCTCCAACGAGATCTCGGAAGAGGGCAGCAACCTGAGTTTCGCCGTCGAGTTCGGCAAGATCGTCGCGAGGCTGGACCTGCTGGCTGAACTGCTCGACGAGCGATACCGACGCATCGGCCTCAACTACGCCCAGAGCCTGCTGCTGATGAACTTCCTCCCCGTGCAATGAGCCCCAACGTCTGCACTGCCCCTGTAGTCATTGCCTTGCCAGCGATCCGGACGTCAACGCCAAGCAGAATGTTCGATAATCGCACCAAGCTCTCCCTCCAGCCGTTCGCTATCCGCACGCCCAATCCGGGCCTCAGATTGCCACTCACCCGCCTTTTTGCTTAGTGTGTGGCGATCCGCCGAACGTCGCCTGCCCCAGTGGACGCGCCTCAGGCCCGATAGAATGATCGTGAACGACCGCAACCACAGGCCCCAGGCCAGTAGGACGCGGCGACCAGAACAATAACGAGACCGAGTGCCTTGCCTATGGAAAGCCGCCTGCTGAGCGAGCGCAGTAGCGTGTTCCATCACGCCGACCCTTATGCCGTGTCCGATTACGTCAACCAGCACGTGGGCCACCATTGCATCGGCCTGTCCCGCACCACTCATCCCCAAGCCAGCCTCAGCCACCGCAAGTTCGCCGAGCTCGACCTGTGTCGCATCAGCTATGGCGGCAGTGTGCGCGTCACCTCGCCAGCGCTGGAAACCATCTACCACCTGCAAGTCCTGCTCAACGGCAATTGCCTGTGGCGCGGGCACCAGCGCGAGCACCACCTGGTGCCGGGCGAGTTGTTATTGATCAACCCGGACGATCCGGTCGACCTGACATATTCGGAAGACTGCGAGAAGTTCATCCTCAAGGTACCGACCCATCTGCTCGATTCGATTTGCGCAGAGCAGCGCTGGCAGCGCCCTGACGGCGGCGTGCGCTTCCTGCGAAACCATTACCGGCTCGAAGAGCTGGACGGCTTCGTGAACCTGATGGCAATGGTTTGCCATGAAGCGGAAGTGAGCGATTCGCTACCCAGAGTGCAGAGCCATTACAGCCAGATTGTCGCCAGCAAGCTGCTGACTCTGATGAGCACCAACATCCGCCGCGAAAGTCTTAGTGCGCCGCAGGCCGGTCTTGAGCGCATTCTTGACTATATCGAGCGCAACCTGAAACTGGAGCTGTCGGCTGAGGTGCTGGCAGAGCAGGCTTGCATGAGCTTGCGCTCGCTGTATACCTTGTTTGACAAGCATCTGGGTACTACGCCCAAGCATTACGTGCGTCAGCGCAAGCTGGAACGGGTGCATGCATGCCTGAGCGACCCGACTTGTGGTGTGCGCAGTGTGACGGAGTTGGCCCTGGATTACGGATTCCTGCACTTGGGGCGGTTCTCTGACGTTTATCGGAAGCAATTTGGCGAGCAGCCTTCGCAGACGTTCAAGCGGCGCGCGTAAGGCATCTGGCTCGGTTGCCTGATATTTCTAACAGTTGCGATTGGGGCAAGCCCCAAGCCACCATTTCGTTTCATTCTTGGTAACGGTGGCCACCATGTCGACGTCGCAAATGCAGCTCTGTTTCTACTCTCGTGAAGGCCTTTCGGTGATCAAATATCCTGGGACTGGGGCCTCAGCTATTTTGCGCGGCGCTGGGCTTGCGCTGATGCAACTTGATGATGGACAGGTGGGTTTTTACGCAACGGATATGCAAGGTTCAGTTCTACGAAGGTATATCCAGAATTCCTCAACGTCGATTGAGTACACAGCGTATGGGTGGGATAGCCATAAGGAAGGTGCATCAATGTTGCAATTCACCGGTCAGCGGAAAGAGCCAATCACTGGGAACTATTTGTTGGGGGACGGTTATCGTGGATATAGTTCGAGGCTTCTGCGCTTCAATGCTCCCGACAGCTTGAGTCCGTTCGGTGATGGGGGGCTCAATGCGTACTGTTACTGTACTAATGATCCTGTCAATAAAGTTGATCCGAGTGGTCATGCTGGTTGGCCGACCAGTGGCTTCTTTTGGGACGGCGTGTTCCCCAAGCGGTGGGGGCTCCGCTCGACTGCGTATTATACATTCGGTCCAAGAGCTCCAGCATTAAAAACCCTAAGCGTGAAGAAGGGACTATCTGATAAACACCCTCATCTCAGGGACAGGATAAAACACGTTGAAAGAAATCGATCCTGGAAGCCGAAGGATGTACAACAATTAGAAGATGCTTCGTTCGTGCTCCATGGCAGGTACAATCGGTACAATCTGGCTGAAAAGTATTTTGAAAGTGAAGGTTACCCCCTTGAAGCTAAAGCAGCTCGCGAGACAAGAAAGGAGATATTGAAAATTCAGCAATGGGTTGATCGAAAACTGTCAGAAGGAACGGCGTTCTTAAATCGCCAGTTGTTCGAAGCACTGCCATTTAATCATACTGCTGAGCAAGTGCCTAAAGTGCGAGCAGATGGATAGCACTCTGCACAATCCGGATAGTCCCTCATCCCCCGAATCCCTAACCTGACATGGCCTTACCAATAACAATGGAGACCCTGGCCATGTCCCTGGGATTCGACTACCTCAATGCCATGCTCGAGGACGACCGTGAAAAAGGCGTCTACCGGTGCAAGCGTGAAATGTTCACCGACCCGCGCCTGTTCGACCTGGAGATGAAGCACATCTTCGAGGGCAACTGGATCTACCTGGCACATGAAAGCCAGATCCCCGAGAAGAACGATTTCCTCACCCTGACCATGGGGCGTCAGCCGATCTTCATCGCGCGCAACAAAGACGGGGAGCTCAATGCCTTCCTCAACGCCTGCAGCCACCGCGGCGCCATGCTCTGCCGGCACAAGCGCGGCAACCGCTCCAGCTATACCTGCCCGTTCCACGGCTGGACCTTCAACAACAGCGGCAAGCTGCTCAAGGTCAAGGATCCGAGCAACGCTGGCTACCCCGACAGCTTCAATTGCGATGGCTCCCACGACCTGACCAAGGTGGCGCGCTTCGAGTCGTACCGTGGCTTCCTGTTCGGCAGCCTCAATGCCGATGTCAAACCGCTGGTCGAGCACCTGGGCGAGTCGGCCAAGATCATCGACATGATCGTCGACCAGTCGCCTGAAGGCCTGGAAGTGCTGCGTGGCGCAAGCTCCTATATCTACGAAGGCAACTGGAAGCTCACTGCCGAAAACGGTGCCGATGGTTACCACGTCAGTTCCGTGCACTGGAACTACGCCGCCACTCAGAACCAGCGCAAGCAGCGCGAGAGCGGCGAAGAAATCAAGACCATGAGCGCAGGCTCCTGGGCCAAGCAGGGCGGTGGCTTCTACTCCTTCGACCACGGCCACCTGCTGCTGTGGACCCGCTGGGCCAACCCCGAAGACCGCCCAGCCTATGAGCGCCGCGAGCAACTGGCTGCCGACTTCGGCCAGGCACGCGCCGACTGGATGATCGAGAACTCGCGCAACCTCTGCCTGTACCCGAACGTCTACCTGATGGACCAGTTCAGCTCGCAGATCCGTATCGCCCGGCCGATCTCGGTGAACAAGACCGAAATCACCATCTACTGCATCGCCCCCAAGGGCGAGAGCGCGGACGCCCGCGCCAAGCGTATCCGCCAGTACGAAGACTTCTTCAACGTCAGCGGCATGGCCACGCCGGACGATCTGGAGGAGTTCCGTTCCTGCCAGACCGGCTATGGCGGAGGCACTGGCTGGAACGACATGTCCCGCGGCGCTGAGCATTGGGTCGAAGGCGCCGACGACGCAGCCCGCGAAATTGAGCTCAAGCCGTTGTTGTCGGGTGTGCGCACCGAGGATGAAGGCCTGTTCGTGCTGCAGCACAAGTACTGGCAGGAAACCATGCTCAAGGCCCTTGAGCAGGAACAGCGACTGATCCCAGTGGAGGCCGTGCAATGAGCCTGCATGACACCGTGCGCGACTTCCTTTACCGCGAAGCGCGCTACCTGGACGATGCCCAGTGGGACCTTTGGCTGGAGCTGTACGCAGCCGATGTAACGTTCTGGATGCCCTCCTGGGATGACGACGACACCCTGACCGAAGACCCACAAAGCGAGATCTCGCTGATCTGGTACGGCAACCGTGGCGGTCTGGAGGACCGGGTGTTCCGGATCAAGACCGAGCGTTCCAGCGCGACTGTGCCGGACACCCGCACCTCGCACAACATCAGCAACATCGAGATCGTCGAGCAAGGCGAGGGCAGCTGTCAGGTGCGCTTCAACTGGCACACCCTGAGCTTTCGCTACAAGACCACCGACAGTTACTTCGGTACCAGCTTCTACACCTTGGACCTGCGCGGCGAGCAACCGCTGATCAAGGCCAAGAAGGTGGTCCTGAAGAACGACTACGTGCGTCAGGTCATCGACATCTACCACATCTGATCCGCAGTAACGCGAGCGCCGTTCGGCGTGCCACACGGCGCGCCGCGGCCAGGCTCGCCCGCGAGGTGCAACATGAGCTTCCAGATCGCACTGAATTTCGAAGATGGCGTCACCCGTTTCATCGAGGCCAGCGGCCATGAGACCGTCGCCGACGCCGCCTACCGTCAGGGCATCAACATTCCGCTGGACTGCCGCGACGGCGCCTGCGGTACTTGCAAGTGCAAGGCTGAATCCGGGCAATACGACCTGGGCGACAACTTCATCGACGATGCCCTGAGCGAGGACGAAATCGCCGAAGGGTATGTGCTGACCTGCCAGATGCGCGCCGAAAGCGACTGTGTCGTGCGTATTCCGGCGTCCTCGCAAGTCTGCAAGACCGAACAGGCCAGTTTCGAGGCGGCCATCAGCGATGTGCGTCAGCTGTCGGAAAGCACCATTGCCTTGTCGATCAAGGGCGAGTCCCTGAGCCGCCTGGCGTTCCTGCCAGGGCAGTACGTCAACCTCAAGGTGCCCGGCAGCGACCAGAGCCGTGCCTACTCCTTCAGCTCGCTGCAAAAGGATGGCGAAGTCAGCTTCCTGATCCGCAACGTCCCGGGCGGCTTGATGAGCAGCTTCCTCTGTGGCCTGGCCAAGGCCGGCGATAGCATGAGCCTCACTGGCCCGCTGGGCAGCTTCTACTTGCGGCCGATCCAGCGCCCGCTGTTGCTGCTGGCAGGGGGCACCGGCCTTGCGCCGTTCACCGCGATGCTGGAGAGAATCGCTGAACAGGGCAGCGCGCACCCGCTGCACCTGATCTACGGAGTCACCAACGATTTCGACCTGGTCGAGCTGGACCGCCTGCAGGCCTTGGCTGCACGCATCCCCAACTTCACCTTCAGCGCCTGTGTGGCCAACCCGCAAAGCCAATACCCACGCAAAGGTTACGTCACCCAACACATCGAGCCGCGCCACCTCAACGACGGTGACGTGGACGTGTACCTGTGCGGGCCGCCCCCGATGGTCGAGGCGGTTAGCCAGTACATCCGCGAGCAGGGCATCACACCGGCCAACTTCTTCTACGAGAAGTTCGCGGCGGCTGCCTGAGTTTTCATGGGGCTGCCTGCATCGTGCGGGTGAAGGCGGCCCCCTTTTATTCGATTGGCACGTCCTGTAGGGCACGGCGTTGGCTCCGCCTTCGATCGCCGGCAAGCCGGCGCCTACAGGGTGTGTCGAGCGCCTGATCGCAGGTTGAGGAATGGAACAATGAACAATCGATTCCAAGGCAAAGTCGCCCTGGTCACCGGTGCCGCCCAAGGCATCGGCCGTGGCGTGTGCTGGCGGCTCAAGGCCGAAGGCGCGCAAGTGGTCGCGGTAGACCGCTCCGAACTGGTCCACGAGCTGGCCGGGGAGGGCATGCTGACGCTGACCGCCGACCTCGAGCAGTACAGCGACTGCGCCCGTGTCATGGCGTCTGCGGTCGAGACCTTCGGCCGCCTCGACATTCTCATCAACAACGTCGGCGGCACCATCTGGGCCAAGCCGTTCGAGCACTACGAAGTGGAGCAGATCGAGGCCGAAGTGCGCCGCTCGCTGTTCCCCACCCTGTGGTGCTGCCACGCCGCACTGCCGTACATGCTCGAACGCGCCAGCGGCGCCATCGTCAACGTTTCGTCCATCGCCACCCGTGGCGTCAACCGTGTGCCTTACGGCGCGGCCAAGGGCGGTGTGAATGCGCTGACGGCGTGCCTGGCCTTCGAGACCGCTGGCCGTGGCATCCGGGTCAATGCCACCGCTCCCGGCGGCACCGAAGCACCGCCGCGCCGCGTACCGCGCAACAGCGCCGAGCAGAGCGAGCAGGAGAAAGTCTGGTACCAGCAGATCGTCGACCAGACCCTCGACAGCAGCCTGATGAAGCGCTACGGCAGCATCGACGAGCAAGTCGGCGCGATCTTGTTCCTGGCCTGCGACGAGGCCTCTTACATCACCGGCGTCACCCTGCCGGTGGGGGGCGGTGACCTCGGCTGACGGCCGCCCCAGGCAAGGTTTTCTTCCACAACAAAAACAACAGAGACAGATGCCATGCGAACCCTTGATGTTCAACCGATCATCGATAATGCCCGTTTTACCCCGTTCCACTGGATGGTCATGGCCTGGTGCGGCCTGCTGCTGATCTTCGACGGCTATGACCTGTTCATTTACGGCGTGGTCTTGCCGGTCATCATGAAAGAGTGGGGCCTGACCCCACTGCAGGCCGGGGCGCTGGGCAGCTACGCGCTGTTCGGCATGATGTTCGGTGCCTTGGTGTTCGGCAGCCTGGCGGACCGCATCGGGCGCAAGAAGGGCATCGCCATCTGCTTCGCCTTGTTTTCCACGGCCACCATCCTCAACGGCTTTGCCAGCAGCCCCAGCGAGTTCGGCATCTATCGCTTCTTCGCCGGGCTCGGTTGTGGCGGCTTGATGCCCAATGCCGTGGCGCTCATGAATGAATACGCCCCCAAGCGGCTGCGCAGCACACTGGTAGCGATCATGTTCAGCGGCTACTCACTGGGCGGCATGCTGTCGGCCGGCGTTGGTATCTTCGTGTTGCCACGCCTGGGCTGGGCGTCGATGTTCTTCGCCGCCGCCGTGCCTTTGCTGCTGTTGCCGGTGATTCTCCACTACCTGCCGGAATCCATCGGCTTTCTGGTGCGCAAAGGACGTACCGAACAAGCCCGCGCACTGCTCAAACGCCTCGATCCAAGCTGCGACGTGCAACCTGACGACGTGTTGCAGGCCCATGACCGCAACGGCAAGGGGGCCTCGGTAGTCGCGTTGTTCCGCGACGGCCTGGCCGTGCGGACCCTGGCGTTGTGGCTGGCGTTCTTCTGCTGCCTGTTGATGGTCTACGCGCTGAGCTCATGGCTGCCCAAACTAATGGCCAACGCCGGCTACAGCCTGGGTTCGAGTTTGTCGTTCCTGTTGGCCCTGAACTTCGGCGGCATGGCCGGTGCGATTCTGGGCGGCTGGCTGGGCGACCGCTTCAACCTGGTCAAGGTCAAGGTCGCCTTCTTCATCGCCGCCGCCGTGTCGATCAGCCTGCTCGGTGTCAACAGCCCCATGCCGGTGCTGTACCTGCTGATCTTCATCGCCGGCGCCACCACCATCGGTACGCAAATCCTGCTGTATGCCGGTGCCGCGCAACTGTACGGGCTCTCAGTGCGCTCCACCGGTCTGGGCTGGGCCTCAGGGATTGGCCGTAACGGGGCCATTGTCGGCCCACTGCTGGGCGGTGCGCTGATGGGTATCAACCTGCCGCTGCAACTCAACTTCATCGCATTCGCCATCCCCGGCGCGGTTGCCGCGCTGGCCATGGCGGTGCACCTGGCCAGCGGCCGGCGCGACGGTATAGCCGCGCCGGCGCAGGCCTGATCTTCAACTCACTGAACCGGAGGCCTTGCATGACAAGCCCGATTATCGAACGGCTGGAGGCGATCATCGTCGACCTGCCGACCATTCGCCCGCACAAGTTGGCCATGCACACCATGCAGCATCAAACCCTGGTGGTATTGCGCCTGCGCTGCAGCGATGGCGTGGAAGGCATCGGCGAAGCCACCACCATCGGTGGGCTGGCATATGGCTACGAAAGCCCGGAGGGTATCAAGGCCAACATCGACGCGCACCTTGCGCCAGCGCTGATCGGCCTGCCAGCGGACAACATCAATAGCGCCATGCTCAAGCTCGACAAAATGGCCAAGGGCAACACCTTCGCCAAGTCCGGCATCGAGAGCGCCTTGCTCGATGCCCAGGGCAAGCGGCTAGGCGTGCCGGTGAGCGAGCTGCTTGGCGGGCGCGTGCGCGACAGCCTGGAGGTGGCTTGGACCCTGGCCAGCGGCGACACCGCCCGCGATATTGCCGAGGCCGAGCACATGCTCCAGGTGCGCCGTCACCGGGTCTTCAAGCTCAAGATCGGCGCCAACCCGCTGGAGCAGGACCTCAAGCACGTGGTCGCGATCAAGCGTGAGCTGGGCGAGCGCGCCAGCGTGCGGGTGGATGTCAACCAGTACTGGGACGAGTCCCAGGCCCTGCGTGCTTGCCAGGTATTGGGCGATAGCGGCATCGACCTGATCGAGCAGCCGATTTCACGCATCAACCGCCGCGGGCAGGTCCGTCTCAACCAGCGCAGCCCGGCGCCGATCATGGCCGATGAGTCCATCGAAAGCGTCGAGGACGCCTTCAGCCTTGCCGCCGACGGTGCCGCCAGCGTCTTCGCCCTGAAAATCGCCAAGAACGGCGGCCCCCGGGCCGTGCTGCGCACCGCGCAGATCGCCGAAGCTGCGGGTATCGCCCTCTACGGCGGGACCATGCTCGAAGGCTCGATCGGCACCCTGGCTTCGGCCCACGCCTTCCTCACCCTGCGCCAGCTGACCTGGGGCACCGAATTGTTCGGCCCGCTGCTGCTGACTGAGGAAATCGTCAACGAACCGCCTCAGTACCACGACTTCCAGCTCCACGTACCGCGTGCCCCCGGCCTGGGCCTGAGCCTGGACGAACAACGCCTGGCGCGCTTCGCCCGCCGCTGAAGCGGTTACGGAAGAAACACGCATAACCCCGTAGGCGTGGTTCTAGCCGCGAAGCAGACGCCACGGGGATGACATCGCCCCTAACGATTTACCCGCTAAGCCAGAAGCAAGGAGATCCCTATGTTGTTCCACGTGAAGATGACCGTGAAGTTGCCGGTCGACATGGACCCGGCCAAGGCCGCGCAACTAAAGGCCGACGAAAAGGAGCTTGCCCAGCGCTTGCAGCACGAGGGCACCTGGCGCCACCTGTGGCGCATCGCCGGGCACTACGCCAATTACAGCGTGTTCGACGTGCCCAGCGTCGAGGCGCTGCACGACACCCTGATGCAACTGCCGCTGTTCCCCTACATGGACATCGAGGTCGATGGCCTGTGCCGTCACCCCTCGTCGATCCACAGCGACGACCGCTGATTCGCGCAACCGCACAAGAACAACACGAGGTACACCATCATGACCGTGAAAATTTCCCACACTGCCGAGATCCAGAAGTTCTTCGAAGAGGCCGCAGGCTTTGGCAATGATGACGGCAGCCCGCGCCTGAAGCGCATTATCCAGCGGCTGCTGCACGACACCGCACGCCTGATCGAAGACCTGGACATCACCGACGACGAGTTCTGGTTGGCCGTCGACTACCTCAACCGCCTGGGCGGTCGCGGTGAGGCCGGGCTGCTGGTGGCGGGCCTAGGTATCGAGCACTTCCTCGACCTGCTGCAGGACGCCAAGGATGCAGAAGCCGGCTTGCTCGGCGGCACTCCCCGCACCATCGAAGGGCCCCTGTACGTGGCCGGCGCGCCGATTGCCCAAGGCGAGGTGCGCATGGACGATGGCAGCGAGGAGGGCGTAGCCACTGTGATGTTCCTGGAAGGCCAGGTACTCGATCCACAAGGCCAGCCGCTGCCAGGCGCCACCGTTGATCTGTGGCACGCGAACACCAAGGGCACCTATTCGTTCTTCGACCAGAGCCAGTCGGCGTACAACCTGCGTCGCCGCATCATCACCGATGCCGAAGGCCGCTACCGCGCACGCTCCATCGTGCCGTCCGGGTACGGCTGCGACCCACAGGGGCCGACCCAGGAGTGCCTCGACCTGCTCGGTCGCCATGGCCAGCGCCCCGCGCATATCCACTTCTTCATTTCGGCGCCGGGGCACCGTCATCTGACCACCCAGATCAACCTGGCGGGCGACAAGTACCTGTGGGACGACTTTGCCTATGCGACACGCGATGGGTTGGTCGGTGAAGTGGTGTTCCACGAAAGTGCCGAAGGGCGCCATGCCGAACTGAAGTTCGATTTCCAGCTGCAAAAGGCGACGGACAACGACGCCGAACAGCGCAGCGGGCGCCCACGCGCTCTGCAGCAGGGCTGATCCAGCGAGGCGAGTTGCTCGCGGGTGAACCCGCTCCTACGGGTACTGCACAGGACCTGTAGGCGTGGGATTACCCGCGAAGCAAGCGACACGACAACAAGAGCCGGCAACACAACCCGGCCAGTAGTCTTACGAGAGGTCCAATGAAAGACCTGTTCAAAGATTGTTCGATGTCGGCCATCGTTGCCGGCTGCATCGCTACCCTGATTTCCTACGCCGGCCCGCTGGTCATCATCTTCCACGCTGCCGAGGCTGCCACTCTGTCCCATGGGCTGCTGTCGTCCTGGGTCTGGGCGGTGTCCATGGGCAGCGCCGTACTGGGTGGAGTGCTGAGTTTGCGTTACCGGGTACCGGTGGTGATCGCCTGGTCTATCCCGGGGTCGGCGCTGTTGGTCACTGCCTTGCCGCAACTGGGCATCGAACAAGCCGTCGGCGCCTACCTGGTGGCCAATCTGTTCCTGCTGCTGATCGGTATCAGCGGGGCGTTCGACCGCATCATCGCCCACTTGCCAGGCTCCATTGCAGCCGGCATGCAGGCGGGCATCCTGTTCAGCTTCGGTACCGAGGTGTTCCGCGCCTTGCCCACACAACCTGTGCTGGTGCTGGCGATGTTCGTCGCCTACCTGCTGATGCGCAGGGTACAGCCGCGCTACGCGGTGGCGGCGGTGCTGTGCGTTGGCGCTGCCGTTACCGTGGCCAGTGGCGCATTTCGCAGCGAGGCGCTGGTGCTGCAACTGGCGACGCCGCAATGGATCACGCCGCAGTTCAGCCTGCCGGCGGTCTTCAGCCTGGCCCTGCCCATGGCGCTGGTGGCCCTGACCGGTCAGTTCATGCCCGGCATGGCGGTGCTGCGTACGGCCGGTTATTCGACACCCGCCAGCCCGCTGATCAGTGCCAGTGCGTTGGGCGGTGCGTTGCTCGCGCCGTTTGGTTGCCACGGCCTGAATCTGGCGGCCGTCACCGCCAGCCTATGCACCGGCCACGAAGCCCATGAAGACCCCCGTCGGCGTTACGTGGCGGCGGTCTGCGGCAGTGTCTTGTACCTGCTGCTGGGCATCGCCGGCGCCACATTGATGTCGCTGTTCGCGGCCTTTCCCGCCGCCCTGATCGCCGCACTCGCCGGCCTGGCCCTATACGGCGCGATCAGTGAGGCCTTGGCGCGCAGCCTGGCCGAGCCTGTCGAGCGCGATGCGGGGCTGTTCACCTTTCTGGTCACTGCGTCTGGCGTTTCTTTCCTGGGCTTGTCCGCCGCGTTCTGGGGCCTGCTGTTCGGCCTGCTGGCCCATGCGCTGCTCAGGTGGCGACGACCGCAAGTTCTTGGCGCCCTGCGCCGCAACCCGTGAAAGGAGCCTTGTCACCTGCCAAACCCGTGTTCCCAACGCTTCATCAATAAAAACAAGATCAAGAGAGCTTCGGAATGAACCACACCCCTTGCGTCGCCCTGGGGCTGACCTTGCTCAGCCAACCGCTTCTTGCCGCCGACGGCGGTTTCTTCGAGGATGCCAAGGCCACCCTTAGCGCCCGCAACTACTATTTCAGTCGTGACTTTTCCGACATTGTCGGTGCCAACCAGCAATCGAAAGCTGAGGAGTGGGCCCAGGGCTTCATTCTTGATTTCAAGTCAGGTTACACGCCGGGTACAGTTGGTTTCGGGGTGGATGCCCTGGGCCTGCTGGGCATCAAGCTCGACAGCAGCCCGGACCGGGTCAATACCGGGTTGCTGCCGGTACAGGGTGATGGCCGGGCTGCCGATGAGTACAGCCGCCTGGCGCCAACCTTCAAGGCCAGGCTGTCGAAGACCGAACTGCGGGTTGGCGAACTGCAGCCCAACCTGCCCGTGTTGACCTTCAGTGATATCCGCTTGTTACCGCCAACCTACCAAGGTATGAGCCTGAGTTCGGCCGAGCTCGATGGCTTGACCGTGCAAGCAGGGCACCTGAGCTCGAGTCACCTGCGCAACGAAGCCGGTGATGGCAAGATGAACGCCATGCTCGGCCATGTGCCGCAGCGCCAGGCTCAAAGCGACGCCTTCAACTACGCGGGCGGTGACTATGCGTTCAACGCCAATCAAAGCAGCGTTAGTCTGTGGTATGGCCAACTCCAGGACATCTACGAGCAGGGTTTCGTTGGCCTCAAGCACAGCAAGCCGCTGGGCGATTGGGTGCTCAGTGCCAACCTGGGCTACTTCACGGCCCACGAAGATGGCGACGCACTGCTGGGCAACATCGACAACCAGGCGTTTTTCTCGCTGTTCACGGCCCGGCGTGGCGGACACAGCTTCCATGTGGGCTACCAGGGGATCTATGGCGACAGCCCGTTCCCACGGGTATTCGCCAATGTGTCGCCCTTGGGCAACGAGGTGCCGACCTATGAGTTCGCCTCCACCGATGAGCGGTCCTATCAGGTGCGCTACGACTACAATTTCGCGGCCATGGGCATTCCTGGACTGACCGCGACCGTACGCTACATCACCGGCGACAACGTCGACACAGGCCGTGACTACGAGGGGAGGGACCGCGAGCGCGATCTGGACCTTGGCTACGCCGTGCAGAGTGGCGTGTTCAAGGGGCTGGGCATTCGCCTGCGCAACGCCATGGCGCGTTCGAACTATCGCAGCGATATCGATGAGAATCGTGTGACGCTGGTGTACACCTGGCAGTTGTTCTGAAACGATGGCGGGGCTGCGATTGTGGCGCGAGGCGGCCCCGTGCCTACAGGACATCGCCGTCATTAGATTTGCGTTATTGGTGCGGACAACGGTAGGTTCCTGGTAACACTTCATCAGGAGTTTCACCTTGGACTCACTGACCCAAGCCGTGCTCGGCGCCGCGCTCCAAGGCACGGTGCTCGGCCGAATACAGGGCCGTCGCTCGCTGGCGTACGGCGCCTTGCTGGGTACCGTGCCGGACCTCGATGTGGTCATCCGCTATGCCGACCCGGTGTCGCAGATGACCTACCACCGCGGTTTCTCCCATTCCCTCTTCGTGCTCACCGGTCTGGCCCTGATGCTGGCGTGGTTGGTCGCCTGGCGCTGGCCCGACAAGGGCTACACGCGTGGGAGGTTGTTCCTCGCCTTCTGGCTCGTGCTGGTCACGCACCCGGTCCTCGATTCATTCACCGTCTACGGTACCCAGTTGTTCTGGCCACTACAGCTCACTCCGCTGAGCTGGGCCGCGGTGTTCATCATCGACCCGGTCTATACCGTGCCACTGCTGGCTGCGGTGTTCTACGCCGCCTGCAAGGGGTTGCAGGGACGGGGGGTGCGGGTGCTCTCACTGGCTCTGCTGTTCAGCAGCGCCTACCTGGGCTTTGGCCTGGCGGGCCGGATCACCGCCGAGCAGCGCTTTGCCGCGGCCCTCGACCAACAAGGGGTCGTGGCGAGCGACGTGCGGGCTGTGCCCATGGCCTTCAACAGCCTGGTGTGGCGGGTGCTGGCCAAGACGCCGGATGGTGATTACTACGAAGGTATCAGCAGCATTTTCGACCGCACACCGCCCGAGATGCAGCGCCTGTCGCGCAATCTGAACGTGGCCACGGCGCTCACAGACGCGCCCCTGCACAATCGCCTGCGCTGGTTCACCGATGACTGGCTGCGCTATGACGTGATTGGCGATGCGTTGGTGGTCACCGACCTGCGCATGGGGATTCCGGGCAACTACACCTTCCGCTTCGCCATGGCCCGCCGTGATGGCCAAGGGCGATGGATCGTGGATACGCCGACCTCTTGGCCGAAGGCGGGGGTGGGCGGCATGTTCAATGGCCATGACTTGGCGTTGATCTGGCGGCGCATCTTCGATCAACAGCCGCCGCTGCCGTTGGCGGCCTGGAATACTCAATACCTGGCCGAGCCCTGATCGGCTGGTCCGCTCGCGGGTCAACCCGCTCCCGCAGGCGCAGCACGGTATGGGCGTGGGTTTGCCCGCGAAGAGGTCGGAAAAACACTCAGCGACGTGCCCGCCTGCCGCTGACAAAATGCGCCACGTCATTGAATCCAGGCGTCGAGGCGTGACCTGGCGTGACCAACGAATCGATGAACGCTTCATCCTCTGCCGTGATCTTGACCTCCAGTGCCCCGGCATACGTGTCCCATTGCGCCTCGGTGCGCGGACCCACGATTGCCGAGCTCACCAGCTCGTTGTTCAGCACCCAGGCAATGGCGAATTCGACGATCCCTACGCCTTTGGCCTCGACGTAAGCCTGGATCTGGCGGGCAATGGTCAACGACTCCTGGCGCCATTCAACCTCCATGATCCGCCGGTCCTGGCGCGCCGCACGGCTACCGGCCTGCGGCGCTGCGCCTGGGGCATACTTGCCACTGAGCACGCCTCGGGCCAATGGGCTGAATGGCACCACGCCAAGGCCGTGGTAGGCCGCGGCCGTCATCTGCTCGGGCTCGGCCTGGCGGTTGACGATGTTGTACAGCGGCTGGCTTACCACTGGCTTGGCTACCCCCAGGCGCTCGGCCAGGTTGCAGATTTCGGCGATTCTCCAGCCACGGAAGTTGGATACGCCCCAGTAGCGGATCTTGCCTTGCTGCAGCAGGTCGCCAATGGCGCGCACGGACTCTTCCAGCGGAACCTTGTGGTCTTCACGGTGCAAGTAGTAGACGTCGAGGTAATCGAGGTCCATGCGCGTGAGTGTGGCGTCGATGGCATTGAAGATGTGCTTGCGCGACAGACCGCTGCGGTTGGGCAAGCCGTCGGCAGGCCCAAAGCCCACCTTGGATGCCACGATCCAGTCCTGCCGATGACGGGCGATCGCTTCACCGACGATTTCCTCGGCGCGGCCCGCGTTGTAGACGTCGGCCGTGTCGATGAAGTTGATACCTTGGTCCCAGGCCTTGTCGATGATCCGCAACGAGTCCTCGGTGCTGGTCTGCTCGCCGAACATCATGCTGCCCAGCGTCAGGGCTGAAACCTGCAGACCGCTGTGGCCGAGGGAGCGATAGATCATGCTGGGAAGTCCTTTGCAGTGGGGGTGTCCGTTCGTTTTACACAGGTTCAGCCAATCAGTTCAAGCGCCTGAGTCAGGCTCAGGGGCCGCTTCATCCGTTGCGACAACTGCGCCATCGCATCCGAATACCCCTGGGCAATCACCGCCTCGACCTGGTCGTCGACGCATTGCAAGGCAATGAAGTCGCCTTTTTCCGGCTCGCCGACGAATTCCATGCGGTTGAAGTCTCGTGCATGCCCGAGCACTTCATAGGTGCGCCCATGCTGGTAGGTCCAGAAGAACGGCACGTCATCGTAGCGCCGCTGTTGGCCGAGCATGTTGGCCGCAGCGATCACGCCTTGTTGCTGGGCCAGTCGCCAGTGCTCGATGCGTACCGGACGTCCCGAGAGGGGGAAGGTGGCGATGTCACCGGCGGCCCACAGTCCATCGGCTGCCTGCATGTGTGCATCGACGTTCAACGATTTGTCTTGGGCCATCACCAAGCCTTGGACGCAGCCAGTGGCCGGGCTGACACCGGTGCCCAGCAGAACCACGGAAGCGGCCAAGGTTTCGCCATTGGCCAGCACCACAGTGTCGACCTGGCCCTTTCCGGCCAGGCGTTCGACCTCGGTAGGGCCGTGGAAAATCACGCCCTTGCGCTCGTGCAGCGCGCGGATGCTGCGGCCGATGCGCTCCCCGAGCGGCTTGGCCAGCGGCACTTCATGACGGGTCACCACATGCACCTGGGCACCGTATTTGCGCAGTGCCGAGGCAGCTTCAAGGCCAATGAAGCCATCACCGACGATCACCACGGGATGCCCTGGTTCGGCGGCATCGAGCAGGCGGGCTGCGTCCTCGCGCGAGCGCAGGGTGAACACGCCAGGCAGCTCGACACCGTCGATGGCGGGGCGGTGCGGCTTGCCGCCAGTGGCAAGCAGGGCTGCGTCGTAGTCGATGTGCCTGCCGTCAGCAAGGGTAATCCGGCGCTTCTGCGTGTCCAGTACGCGCACCTTGCCGAACAGCCGCTCCAGGTGGCCTTTGCGAAGTGCCTCTGGCTCTAGCAATGCTGGCACTTCATCTGCGGGCATTTGCCCGGCGATGACGAATTTGCTCAGTGCGGTACGGTCGTAGGCGCTTTGGTGCTCCTGGTCGAGCCAGACCAGACGGCCACCAAAGCCGTGGGCCAGCAGCGTGGCGACCGCTGCCGAGCCAGCGGCGCCGGCACCGATCACCGCGAAACAACGGGCATCGCTGTGACGGGGTGGCTCGACCTGCGCCAGAGGTTGGTCGTCGACCCATACCGCTCCGTCCTTCACCCACGCCCGGTAACGGCGCAGATCGGTCAGCGCCGGGGGCTCGCAAACCGCGCCTTCATCGACGGCGAATGCAGCTTTGTGCCAGGGGCACACCAGCAGGCCGCCACAGACCATGCCCTCGTCGAGAGGCGCACCGGCATGGGGACAGTTGGCTTGGTAGGCGTGTACCTGGTCGCCCTGGAGGACCAGGACGAGCTCTTCGCTGCCGGCCTGCACGCGCAGGGGGCGACGGGGATCGAGTTGTTCGACGCGGGCGACGTTGTGCTGGGACATGAGGCTTCTCCAAATGGCCATTGCAACCATTTGACGCCTTTGCCTTTGGGGTGATGCAGCGAGCTGACGATCGGGTCGAGGATTGCTGGATGTTTCGCCGGCAAGCCGGCTCCTACGGACAGGAGCCCACTTGCTGGCGAACGGGCATCAATTGGTTTGGCAAGCGCGCAGCACGCCAGCGCGCGAAACGCGCAGGGCAACCAGGCTACCCAGCACGATCAACGCCGCCAGCGAGTACAGCGCCGCGTCGGTCGAGCCGGTCTGGTCCTTGATGAAGCCCACCAGGTAGGGGCTGAGGAAGCCGGCCATCTGGCCCACCGAGTTGATGATCGCCAAGCCCGCGACGGCGGCGCTCGCGCTCAGCAGCGCGGTCGGCATCGGCCAGAACATTGGCAGGCCGGTGAGGGCACCCATGGTGGCGATCGAAAGTCCGAGGATGGCAATGGTCGGGTTGCCTGCGAAGTTCACCGCGATCAGCAGGCCGGTGGCGCCCATCAGCATCGGTACCACAAGGTGCCAGCGGCGCTCGTTGCGCAGGTCCGCCGAGCGCCCGCAAAGGATCATGAACACACCCGCGAGCAAGTAGGGGATGGCGCTGAGCCAACCAATCAGCAGCGGGTTGTCGAAGCCCATGTTCTTGATGATCGACGGTAGCCAGAAGTTGATCGCGTAAACCCCGCTTTGGATGCAGAAGTAGACGAAGCCGAAGGTCCAGATCAACGGGTTGGTGAGCACACTGACTACGCTGTCACCCGTCGTGGCAGGCTTGCTGGCGGCGTCGGCCTTGAGGTCGGCTTCGATCAGCTGGCGTTCGGCTGGGCTCAGCCAGGCGGCTTTCTGGTAGCCGTCACTGAGCAGGCCGATGGCGAGCACGCCCAGTATGACGGTCGGCAGGCCCTGGATCAGGAACATCCACTGCCAACCGGCCAGGCCATGTTGGCCGGCGGCGAAGTGTTCGAGGATCCAACCGGAGAATGGCCCGCCCAGCAGGCCGGAGACCGGAATCGCCGACATGAACAGCGCCATGATGCGGCCACGACGATCAGCCGGGAACCAGCGCGAGAGATACAGCACTACGCCAGGGAAGAAGCCGGCCTCCGCGGCACCGGTTAGCAGGCGCAAGGTGTAGAACTCGGTGGGCGTGGTGACGAACAGCAGGCAGGTCGAGAGGCTACCCCAGGCGATCATCATCGCTGCGATCCAGCGTCGCGGACCGAAGCGGTTGAGCGCCAGGTTGCTGGGCAGTCCGCAAAGGACGTAGCCGATGAAGAATATCCCGGCGCCAAGGCCATAGACGGTTTCGCTGAACTGAAGTGCATCGAGCATCTGCAGCTTGGCGAAGCCGACGTTGACGCGGTCCAGGTAGTTGAACAGGTAGCAGATGAAAATGAACGGAATCAGCCGCAGCGTGATGCGCCGGTACAGCGCATTGCGGGTGGTGTCCGTGCCTTGGTCAAGGGCGGGGCTGTGTGCCATGATTGTGATCTCTGTTGTTATGGTTGTCGCCGCGTCGCCTGTTCCGGCGCTCGCCCTGAGGAGTCTCGGGGAGTGCGAGGCGGCTGTCTTTGTGCTTTTGCACAGTGTCCTGGGCGGGCTGCTGTGCCGTCGAACAAGCGGCCAGGGCGAGAGGATCGGCCAGTGATCATTTCAGCTTGGGGGCAATCAAGGCTAGAATGTAAGAAATCCAGTTTTGCCCGGAAGTGAACAACGGAGGCAACCATGGCGGCAAAAGCCTTAAAGCACGATCTTTCAGAGAAGGCAATTGACAATCTCGAGGTCAGCATCCCTCAAACGGCTGCTTGCGCGACATATGCTGCATATGTTCGTGCCTTGGCTGCAGGCCACACGGTGTTGCGGGTTGAAGGTTCCAACATTGTCGCAGCGAGTGCTGAAGGCGTTGTCCGCGTCGTGAACAAGACCAAGCCGCGCAGGAAAGTGACTGTTGGCGAAGTGGTCAAGGTGCGTCGGT
The DNA here is from genome assembly GCF_029537255.1 of Pseudomonas sp. NyZ480. Lineage (NCBI taxonomy): Bacteria > Pseudomonadati > Pseudomonadota > Gammaproteobacteria > Pseudomonadales > Pseudomonadaceae > Pseudomonas > Pseudomonas sp. NyZ480. Next base: position 2,663,797 of record NZ_CP120626.1, read on the forward strand.
TGGAAGCCAGTGCCTAGACTACGCGTTTTCGCTGGCCCAAACGGTTCGGGCAAATCAACCATAAAGGACCAAGTACCCCCTAACTTGATTTCGACCTATGTGAATGCGGACGATATCGAGAAGGAAGTAAAAGCCAGCGGCTTGCTCGACCTGGCTCAGTTCAACATCACTCCGACCTCCGAAGAGCTCCACGGGTTCTTGGGGCCACACCCGTTGATGCGCAAGGCTGGATTGGCGGGGACAGTGCAGGACATTGAATTGCACGGCCAGAAGGTCGACTTCAGTAAAGTGGAGATGAACTCTTACTACTCCTCGGTGATTTCCGATTTCATCCGGAACAAGCTGTTGGAACTCAAGGAAAGCTTCACTTTTGAAACCGTCATGTCGAGTGCGGACAAGGTCCGCTTTATCGAGTTGGCGCGAGCCAGCGGATATCGCACCTACCTTTATTTCGTCGCAACGGATTCAGTTGACATCAACATCAGTCGTGTAGCCAACCGAGTCAGCGATGGCGGGCACCCTGTCCCCGAAGACAAGATCCGGCAACGCTACGTACGCTCGCTAGAACTTCTGCCTTCCGCGGTTGCCGCTTCTAACCGGGCGTTCATTTTCGATAACTCCAGTGAGCAGTCGATCTTGCTGGCCGAGATCACCCATGGCACCGATCTGCGGTTCAACGTCGAGGAGCTCCCAGACTGGTTCGCGCAAGCGTACGTGGACAAAGTCATCTAGGCCCTCGGCCAAGCCACGCCTAACCTGCTGAGGAGCTGGAATGTTCGAACTGGACCACGACTTGGCTCAGGATATCGTCGACCGGGCGATGGCGATTTTGCCCTGCAACGTCAACGTCATGGACAGTCAGGGGTTGATCCTGGGCAGTGGCGAGTCTGAGCGCATCAATACCCGTCACGAAGGGGCCCAGCTGGTATTGGCCAACGGGCGGATCGTGGAGTTGGACGTGGATGCGGCCAAATGCCTGAAGGGTGTGCAGCCCGGGGTGAACCTGCCACTGATGCTCGATGGGCGGCTGATCGGCGTATTGGGGCTTACGGGTGACCCACGGCAGTTGCGCACCTATGGCGAACTGGTGCGGATGACCGCCGAAATGCTGCTGGCCCAGCGGCACCAGCAGGTGGAGCAGCAATGGCGGCGCCAGCGCTGCGATGACTTGCTGGCGCTGCTGCTGGGCGGCACCGGTGACTCGCCACGGCTTCTGGACGAAGCGCAGCAGTTGGGGCTCAAGCCACAGTTGCCGCGCATACCCTACCTGTTCGAACTCAAGTCAGGCCCGCCTTCGGAGGCACTCTCGGCCTGGCTGATGAGCCGCTACCCGGACAGCTGGTGCGTAAGCCCCGCGCGCCAGTCCTTGCTGTGGTGCCGCCCCGCTGGCGTGGTTGTGGACGAATCCAGGCTGCTGGAGCGTTTGCAGCGCCATGGCTGGGAGGTCGAGCGGATGGCGCTGGGTACCGTGGCGCACAGCCTCGACCAGTTGCGCCGGGGCTACCGCCGCGTGCGGGACCTGCTGGCCTATGGACGCGAAGTCTTGCCCAATGAGCCACTGCTTAGCCTGGCGCGCTACCGGCTTCCGGCTCTGCTTTGGCGACATCGCAACGACGATGCGCTGGATGAGCTGCTGGAACCTTTGCAGCGCATACGGGCCAAGGATGTCAGTGGTCAACTGCTCGCCACGTTGCGGGCATGGTGTGCGCATGATGGGCAGAGCCAGGCCTGCGCCGACGCACTGGGTATCCACCGTAACAGTCTGCGCTACCGGCTGGAGCGCATTGCAGAGCTGAGTGAGGTCGATCCCTTGCGACTGGAAGGCATGCTAAGCCTGTACCTGGGGTTGCAATTGCTGCCCGCGGATTGACCTGGCCTCCAGGGGCAGGCATTTGCCCAATCATCCCTGCGAACGTGTTGTGCATTCGACCGAGGCCAGCCAGGCGGCCACCTGTCAGCATGCCGGTCATCTGGACAGGAGAATCCCCATGAAGATCGTCATCGCCCCCGACTCGTTCAAGGACAGCCTCGACGCGGCTGGCGTCGCCCGTGCCATCGCCGGTGGCCTGGCCGAGGTATGGCCGCATGCCGCGCTGGTTCAGTGCCCGATGGCGGACGGTGGCGAGGGCACCATGGAGGCGATCCTGGCGGCCAGCCATGGCGAGCTTCGTCGCCAGCGCGTGCGCGGCCCCCTGGGGGAACCTGTGGAAGCCGGTTGGGGGTGGTTGGCCGACAGCCGCACGGCGATTATCGAGATGGCCCAGGCCAGTGGCTTGCAACTGGTCCCGCCCGGCCAGCGCGATGCCTGCCGCACTAGCACTTGGGGTACCGGCGAGCTGGTTGCCGCTGCCCTGGCAGCCGGTGCCCAGCGGATTGTCCTGGCGATTGGTGGCAGCGCTACCAACGATGGTGGCAGCGGCATGTTGAGGGCACTGGGCTTGCGTTTGCTGGACGCCGACGGCCAGGCGCTGGAGGAGGGCGGCTTGGCCCTTTCCAGGCTGGCGCGTATCGATGCCAGTGGTCTCGACCCGCGCCTGCTGGACGTACAGGTCGAAGTGGCCGCCGACGTCGACAACCCCCTGTGTGGGCCCAATGGGGCTTCGGCGATCTTCGGCCCGCAGAAAGGCGCAAGCCCGGAGCAGGTGCAGGCGCTGGATCTGGCGCTGGGCCATTTTGCCGACCACTGTTCGCGGTTGCTGGGTGAGGATGTGCGTGATCTTCCAGGCTGCGGCGCCGCTGGCGGTATGGGCTTTGCGGCCAAGGCCTTCATGGGGGCGCGGTTTTGCCCTGGCGTGGAGGTGGTAGCCGACCTGGCGGGTCTGGACGCTTTGGTGCAGGGCGCTGACCTGGTCATTACAGGCGAAGGGCGTTTCGACGCCCAGACGCTGCGCGGCAAGACGCCGATGGGCGTCGCTCGGGTCGCCAAACGCCACGGTGTGCCGGTGGTGGTGCTGGCTGGGACCTTGGGTGAAGGCTATCAGCAGCTGTATGTCCACGGTATCGACGCTGCATTCGCCCTGGCCAACGGGCCGATGAGCCTGGAGCATGCCTGTGCCAACGCCCCGGCGCTACTGCATGCCAGAGCACGTGATATCGCCCGGCTGTGGCGTATCGCCCGTCAAGCGGTTGCCCCCTCGGCATAAGCAACACCCCTGATCCGAGCCACTGCGCTGTTTTTCTGTTGGAACGGCCTGGCGCTGCGCGCGAGGCCGCTCTCACAACGACCCCAGAAATACTTAAATCATCTCTGACTGATATCCCTCCGGAAATCGGGGGCCAAACGGTCTTTGTCCATCAGCAAAAGGCACCGTTTGGTACGCAAAAGCCCACTATTTGACCCGCTTTGATACTTTTCAGCGCTCACCGCACTGTTGAATTAAGTATTTTACTTACCCTCCGCGCTCGCCAATTCTCGCCCCTGTTTTTTCCAGAGGGCGAGTCGATGCTAGTTCACAGCGACAAGGATTACGGCGTACTGAAGGACGCAGAACGCGAACTTCAGGTGCACATCGGGCGCATTCCCGACGCCGGTTTTTATGAGCGTAAATTGCAAGCCGCATGGACCAGGGCGCGCCAGAGTGCCCAGTACGCGAACATCGGCCACTACCAATTCTCGGCGTTCCAGCAACTGCCGCCGACCCCAAAAGCCTTGCTCAAAAGCCAACCGCTTCAATTCTGCACGGTGGCACTCAGCGAGGCCGCCAAGTACTACGCCACCACCGGCACCACCGGTGAGCCGACACCCACCCCACGGCTGAAACAGGACATCATCTGGAACGCCGTCAGCGTCGCCGGGCACTGGCGCGCGGTGCTGCAGCCCGGCACGCGGGTCGCCAGCCTGATGCCGTCGGATATCGTCCCGGTAGGCGACCTGATTGCCCATGTCTGTGAGTACCTGGACGTTTCCCATGTACGGCTTTACCCCTTCACCACCGGGATCACCGACTGGGAGCGGGTGTGCAAGACATTCGCCAGCTATCGCCCGACGGTGATGTTCATTGCTCCGGGCGTGCTGGTGCAACTGACACGCTTTCTGAAGCAGCGCGGGCTGCTGGAGGGTTTCGCTGAGTCGGTGCGCACGGTCATGCTGCTGGGTGAGGTCAATACCAGGCCATTGCGCGAACGCCTGGCCCGTGAATGGCGCTGCGATGTGTTCGACGCCAGTTATGGCAGTACCGAAACTGGGACGCTGGCAGTGGTGGGCGAAGATCAGCAGATGCGCCTGGCGACGGCGACCAACTATTTCGAACTGCTGCTGCCCGACGGGCAACTGGTGACGCCGGCCGAAGGCCTGACCGGGCGCTTGGTGGTCACGCCGCTCAACCTGTTCGCCCGCCCACTGTTGCGTCTGGACACCGGCGACAGCGTCACCATCACCGCGCCATGGATACCGGGCCAGGCCAGCCCGAGCGTGCTGGTCAACGGCCGGGACAGCGACACCGTGGTGGTGGCTGGTGCCGACCTGGATATCCGCGCGGTCGAAGAGGTGGTGTACGGCACTTGCAACGCCACCGGCTATGTCATCGAAATCGACCGCCAGGCCGATAGCGCCGCGCTGATCCTGGAACGTGACGTGGACTGGGACAGCGGCGCGGAACAACACCTGCAGGCTCAGTTGCTGGTGCGCTCGCAGCAGCGCATGGGGTTGCGTTGGAGCCGGGTGTTGTTCGTCAACAACCTGTCGGCCGTGAACAAGAGCGGCGCATCGCAAAAGAGTTGGAAGAAGACCAACCTGCGCTTCGTCGGAGGCCAGCCATGATCGGGCCACGGTTCCCCGAAGGGCATGGGCTGGCCAACGGTCAGCCGGACCTGTGGTGCACCTACGCAGCCATTCGCAGCCTCGCCTGGGTCGAGCGGTTGGACGCCGTGGACAGCCTCGCCCTGCAGCGCTACATCCAGTCCCGGCGCAACCGCGATGGCGGCTTTGCCTGGAGCAAAGGCATGCCGTCCGATGCATGGGCCACTTTCTATTGCACCCAGACACTCCAGGACCTGGGCATCGCCGTTGACCGATCCGAGGAAACCGCCCACTGGCTTCACAGCCTGTTCGACGGCGAGGCCTACGCCATGTGCCCAGGACAGACCGCAGACGTTTGGGCCACGCATTACGCCTTGCGCACCTTGATCGAGGTCTGTGCAGGCAAGGTGGCCGAGGTGCAGGCGCTGTACACCTGGCTGGGCGGTTTGCAGTGCGCCAATGGTGGTTTGAGCTGGTCCGCCGATTTCGCCCAACGCAACCACGCCGATACGCGGGCCTGCTTTTACGGGGTGATGGCGGCACGCGCCCTGGCAAGCCAAGGGTTGCCAGCACCTGATTGGAACATCGACAAGTTGATTGGCTGGCTGCAAGCCCAGCAGACGGATAGCGGCGGGTTTCGCTTCAGCGAGGCCGCCGACGTGCCGTGCCTGTGGGCGACCTACCGTGCCACAGCCAGCCTTGCGGTATTGCAGGCCGAGCCCTTGGGTCGCAGCGAATGCATTGCCTGGATCGCGTCCCTGGTAGGCCCGACGGGTGCTTTCGTGCGCTGGTCTGGTTACGACGGCGAGGATGTCTGGGCGGCGTTCTGCGCCGTGGGCACGCTCAAGGCCCTGAATGAACCCTTGGGACACCTTGCAGACGACGTGGCCAGGTTCATTGCCAGCCTGGCCGTGCCTGAAGGCGGCTACACCTACCGCCGTCAGGACGATGCCGCGGATGTGCTGACCACCGCGGCGGCCATACTCGGCGGCGCCTTGCCGCCTGCACGGCAAGCGGAGGCGCTGCGCTGGATCGAAGGCTGCCAGATGCCCAACGAGCCGGGGGTGATGTACATGCCCGGACGGGGTGCCGAAGTGCGTTGCAGCAACTGGGCCCTGGCGGCTGGCGCGTTCGCTGACTTGCCGGCATCGCGCGGGGCCATCGGCCAATGGCTGGCCACGCTGCAGAACCCTGACGGCGGCTTCGGTTTCTGGGAGGGGCGAGGCTCGGACATGGTCTCCACCGCATCGGCGGTGGCGGTGCTGCGGCAGCTGAACGACGACGCAGGCGTCGATCTGGCGCAGTTGGAGGCGTTCGTGGCCAGCTGCCGGCAGTCCGGCGGCCACGCAACCTACCCGCGCGGGCAGGCCACCTTGCGCGCTTCGCTGCAGGCGCTCGGTTGCCTGGCGTTCATTGGCCAGGATGTCAGGCAAGCGGTCATGCCATTGCTGGAGGCACACAAGGTACCCCAGGGCGGCTTCGCCAACCAGGGCCGGCGCATTCCGGACTTGCTCAGCACTTACCAGGCTATGGCGCTGATGAGCGATCTGGACATTACGTGCGACCTTGCGCACCTGCGCTTTTTCCTCGGCAAGATACGCAGCGAGCAGGGCTATGCCTGGTCGCCGCTGTACCTGCCTGGGCATGACGCGCTGTCGACCTGCCTGGGGCGGCTGCTGGAAGCCTTTGCCGAGGGCAAGCGCCAGCGCCTGCCCAACCTGTATTTGTCGTGAGGTGCGGCGATGCCAACCATCACCGTATCGAGCGCTGCGCTGCAACCTGTGGAACGCAAGCGTGTGGCCCTGGCGTGTACCCGGCAGCTCAAGCAGCTCGGGGCTGACCCGGCGCATTGCCTGGTGTTGTTCGAAACGTTGCCCCCGGGCCATGCCTTCAGTGCGGGCATGCCGTTGCCCAGTGCCGATCAGCACGGGGCGCCTTTGCAGTTTCACCTGCGTATCACGCTGTCGGTCGAGCGCGACCTGCAGCAACAACAGCGGTTGGCTCAGGGGCTGCACAGCTGTCTGCGCAGTGTGTACCCGAGCGCCTTCATCTACATCCACATCAACCTGATCGAGCCCGCGCAGGTGTACTACAGCGCTGGCCCGGAACTGATCAATGCCGACCACCGACAAGGAAGCACAGTCTCGTGACACACCACACCCATGAACACCGCATTCGCCAGGCCCTTGCGCAATTGCTCGGCCCGGAAGTCGAACTGATCGGTATGCGCGATAGCTTCCGCGAGTTTCTCGGCGAGCGTTTCGACAGCCTGATGGCGGTCGAGGTCGTTACCGTCATCGAGGCTACCTTTGGCTTCGAAGTGGATTACCTCAGCGACGATATTCGCTTCTGGTTCGAAACCCTAGAAAAGATGGACCAGTTCATCGGCCAGAAACTCGAAGACCAGTTGACCTTGCAGGCCGTCCAATGAGCGCCGACCACCTGTTCACGACCTCCGGCACAACCGCCGCCCCCCGTCAGTGGCTACGTAGCCAGGCGCAGATGGTCAGTGAAGCGGCGCTGATCTACGGCAAGTGGTCGCCAGCCGTTGGCGAGATCATCTCCTTCGCGCCGATCCGCCACAGCTACGGCATGATCCTCGGCCAGGTTGGCGCCCAGGTGATGAACGCACGCTTGCAAGTCTGCTCGCTCGAGCGCCAGCAGTTGCCGACGCTCGAGGGTGAAGGCGCGTGCGTGATCCTCGCCATTGCCAGCACTTGGCGGGTGTTGCCGATGTTGCTCAAGCAACTGGCCGACCGACGCCAGGTGCTGGTGGTGCACAGCGCTTCTGTACTGCCTCCAGGCGCGCTGGCCACGGTGCATCGCTTTGCGGGGCCGCAGGTCGGCTTCGTCGAGTTGTTGGGCTCTACCGAAACCGGTGCCATGGCCTACCGCGAGTTGCAGGGTACTAGCACGCCAGCGCAACCGTGGACGCTGTTGGACGATGTCACATTGTTCAGCCAGATAGGCGAGGTCGGCCCATTGGAGGTCGGCAGCTCGCGCATCGCGCGAGCGCACGGCGCCGATGCAGCCGCCGCCCGACATCTTTGCGATGACCTGGTCCAGCCACTGGATGCCCGGCGGCTGCTGTGGGTCGGTCGCGCCAGCAGCCTGATCAAGGTCAACGGTCTGCGTCTGGACCTGGCCAGCCTGGCCAGCGACCTCAGCCAGCGCCTGGAGTGCCCGGCCTTGGCCTGCGTACCGCGGCGCGATGCACTGCGCGCCGAAACCTTCGAGGTGCTGTACAGCTCCGGCACGCTCACCGAGCAGGCGGTGCTGAACGCCTTCGATCACCTGGCCCCCGGCCACCCGCGACCGGCCGCCGTACGTCGTGTCGTCGATCTCCCCCTGTCCGCCACCGGCAAGCCCCAGGTATGGGCCGCCTCATCTTCTGTCAAGGAATGCAAGCATGACCCACGCTAATACCCAAGACACCATCGCCCATTACTTCAATCACTGCGGCGCCGATGCCGCTATCGGCCGCGAGCAGCCGGAGTACCTGGCGCTGAGCCTGCGCAAGCGGCTCGAACTGCTGGAGCGCAACCCGGCGCTGGCCGCCGATTGGGCTGCGCAATATGAACAGTGGTGTACACATGCCGACAGCGATTACCGCTGCCTGACCAGCACGCGAGCGGTCATTGCCCCGTGGTTCCGCCTGGGTGTGAAGGACACCGTGGACGTCGCCGGGCTGCCGACCCGCCTTGGCCTGCGCAGCTACCGGCACTACCCCAAGCGCACCGCTCAGGCCCTGGTGTCCCTCGACCCCCGCATCGCACTGACCAGCAAGGTCGCCACCACCGAGCTCAACATCGGCTTCGGCGCGGGTTGTCGCAATCCGCATTTCCCGACGATCGATCCGTCCGGATCGAGCACCGGTTCCGCGGTCTCGGTCGCTGCTCGATTGTGCGACATCTCGCTGGGCACCGATGTGCTTGGTTCGGTGCGCTGGCCCGCGTCCCATTGCGGCATGATCGGCTTACGCATGACGCAGAAGGCCGAAAGCCTTGGCGGGGTGTTCCCGTTGTCGCCGCGCATGGATGCCCTGGGATGGGTCACCCGCAGCGCCGATGACCTGGACCTGCTGTTCCCGTTGCTGGGCCTGGAGCCTCTGCTGGGCGAGCAACTGCCCGTCAAGCCCCGCTACCGCATCGGTGTGCTGGAGCACGCCCTGGACCCGGCGCTGACCAGCACGGCGATGCTCGAGATGCTGGCCAAGGCGTGCAGCGCATTGGCCGACCTGGGCATGCCACCTTGCGAGGTGTCCATGCCTGAACTGTGGGCCCGACGGGGTGATGCCTGGCAGTTGTGCGCGCGTGACGCCTGGTTGGCCTCGGCGGCCTGGGCACGCCAATTCGATTGCGAACTGCACTGGTCGACCAACAGTGCCCTGGCGGTCGGGGCTGGGGTCAGTGACAGCGACTACCAGCGGATTCACCAGCACATGGACCAGGTGCGCGCTGGTATTGGCCCCTGGTTCGACAACGCCAAGGTGGACTTCGTGATCTTTCCCATGGATCCGAACCGGCCCTTCGACCGCCGTAACCCTCAGCCGGGCGACTCGACCATTCCATCGCCGGCCGATGAGGGTTACGCACAGAAAATCGGTTTCACCCCGCTGGCCAGCTTCAGTGGGCTTCCCGCGATCACTGTGCCGATCTGCGTCAGCGCCGACGGCAAGGCGCCGCTGGCCGTGCAGATCATGGGCCGGCGCGATAGCGAGCGGCAGTTGGTGGATATCGCCAAGCGCCTGCAAGCGCTGGTGGGCGCACTACCTACCCGTCGTCCCGTGGTGTAAGGAGTTCGCCTATGTGTGGAATCACAGGCTGGGTGGACTACACCCGCGACCTGACACATCAAACCTGCGTCCTTGGCGCCATGACCGAAACCCTGGCGTTGCGGGGGCCGGACGCCAGTGGCCACTGGCAACACCGCCATGCGCTGCTGGGCCATCGTCGGCTGGCGATCATCGACCTGAGCGGCGGTGTGCAACCGATGACCTACCGCTTCGCCAACGGCCAGGAGGTGGCGTTGGTATACACCGGCGAGGTCTATAACCATGACGCGCTGCGGGACCGTCTGCGCAGGGCGGGTCATGTCTTCGTCACACGCAGCGACACCGAAGTGGTGCTACACGCGTACCTGGAGTGGGGCGAGCGCTGCTGCGAGTACTTCAGCGGGATGTTCGCTTTCGCCCTGTTCGACGAGCGCGACGGCCACTGCCTGCTGGTACGTGACCGGCTGGGTGTCAAGCCGCTGTACTACGCGCACCACCAGCAAGGCCTGCTGTTCGGCTCCGAGAGCAAGGCGATCCTTGCCCACCCGGCATTCGAACGCGCGCTGGATGTGGTCGGCCTGGTGGACGCCCTAAGCCTGGCCCGTGGCACGCCCCGCACGGCCTTGCGCGGTATCGTCGAACTGCCGCCGGGGCACCGGTTGTCCTGGCGGCCCAACGGGCAGATGAAGGTCTGCCGCTATTGGCAATTGCAGCGACGCGAGCACCAGGACGACGTGTCGACCACCGTCGAACGCACCCGCGAGCTGCTGGCAAACGCCTTGGGCGAACAATTGCACGCGGACGTCCCGGTGTGCTCCCTGCTGTCCGGTGGGCTGGATTCCACGCTGCTCACCGCCCTGGCTCAGCAGCGCCTTTGGGCAGAGCAGGGCGGCAAGGTCAATTCGTTCTCGGTGGATTTCGTCGGCCAGGCCGAACAGTTCCAGGCCGATGCGTTTCGTCCCGAGCGCGACCAGCCCTACGCGTTGGCTGCCGCTGAGCACATCGGCAGCCGGCACCAGACCATCCTGATCGACAACCGCCAACTGGTCGCCGAGCAAGCACGTCTGGCGGTGTACCGCGCCAACGATTCGGCCGCCACGTTCGGCGACGTCGACACCTCGCTGTACCTGCTGTTCAAGGCGATTCGTGAGCACTCCACAGTGGCCATTTCCGGTGAAGCCGCGGACGAAGTATTCGGTGGTTACGCCTGGTTCCGAGACCCCCAGGCCATTGCCGCGCCGCGCTTGCCGTGGCTGTCACGCATGCAGTTGCTGCAAGCGGAGCTGATCAATCCGGAGTTCGACCGCTTGTGCAACTTCGCTGAACATCAGGACAACGTATACCGCCAGGCGCTGGAGGCGGTCGAGCACCTGACAGCGGATACGCCGCACGAGCGGCGCATGCGCGAGATCTGCCACCTGCACCTGCACCACTGGCTGCCGACTCTGCTCGACCGCAAGGACCGCCTGAGCATGGCGGCAAGCCTGGAAGTGCGTGTGCCGTTCACCGACCATGCCCTGGTGGAATACGTGTACAACGTACCCTGGTCGATCAAGGGCCATGGCGGTGAAGAGAAGTGGCTGCTCAAGCAGGCCGGTGCCGATCTGTTGCCGCCATCGGTGCTGGCCCGACGCAAGAGCCCGTACCCGACCTCGGCGAACCTGGCCTACGAGCGCTTCCTGCGGGAGCGCTCACGGCAACTGCTGAGCGACGTCGCCAGCCCGGTTTTCCAGATCATCGACCACCGTCGCCTGGCTTGCGAGCTGCAGCAGCCCCAGGGCTATTTCAACTCGCAGCTGCGACGCAACAACCTGGAAACGGCGTTGGCACTGGACACCTGGTTGCGTGAGTACGGGTTAACGGTGTAGTTCGCGCTGGTCGATGCCATCCAGGATGATCGGGTTCTGGATGGTGTCGCTGAAGCGCCGTGGCGCGCCGACATCGAGCATGGAAATAAAACTGCCCAGGGCGGGGGAGGCGTTCTGGATGTTCCAGTTCATGTACAGGCCCATGGTCGGAACGGGCTGGTCCTTGATCGGGCGGATCGGCCGGAAGTGCACGCGGTCGCGCAAGGTCGAATAGGCAATGGATTCGGGTACCAGGGCTACACCGAAACCACAGGCTACCAGGCCGATCAGGGTATGGATCTGCGCAGCTTCCTGGACGATTTTCGGATAGAAACCCGCCGATTCGCACAGGGCGATCAACTGACTGTGATAGCCGCTGCCCAGGGCCTGTGGGGTGAACACGAAGTCGTCTTCGGCGAAGTCGCGCAGGTCGACCACCGGCTGCGTCACCCGTGGGTGACTGGCCGGCAAGGCCATCACGATCTGCTCGTTCAGCAGCAGGCGTGACTCGATGGTGTCGGGCGGCATGGGGAGCTTGCGCATGAAGCCGATGTCGGCTTCGCCAGCCATCAGTGCCTTGGCCTGGGAGGCCGAAGGCATCTCGCGAATGGTCAGGCGCACGTTGGGGTACGTTTCGCGGAATCGTCGCAGCGTACTGAGCAAGGACTCGTAGTAGGCGATGGAAATGGCGGTGATGGTCAGCTTGCCGCAGATGCCTTCGGAGACATTACGGGCGTACTCGATGCCTTGTTCCAGTTCCTTGAGCGTGCGGTAGGCCGTTTCCAGGAAGGCCATGCCCGCTGCGGTGAGCTTGACCCCGCGCTTGTTGCGCAGGAACAGGCTGAAGCCCAGTTTTTCCTCAAGTCTGTTGATCGCCTGGCTCAGGGGTGGTTGCGCCATGTGCAGGCGGATGGCTGCTTTGTGAAAGTGCAACTCCTCAGCCACGGCAATGAACTGCCTGAGCAAACGTGTCTCGATCATTCTCCGTTCCTTCATCGAGCCGAACTGGTGCCAGCGGGGCTGCACCCCCAACCCTGCGAGGCGGCAATCATAGCTCGGCGTGATATCTCGCAGATATCAAAGTTGCATGCTTTTAATATTAAGTCATTGATTTTTTTATTGTTATCGTAAAAAGGAGCATCGAAAGGGCGCGATTATGCCGTTCACAGACCCATTCAAGAATAAAGTCGCCATCATCACCGGCGCAGCCCAGGGGTTGGGCCTGGCCTATGCCAAGGCCCTGGCCGAGTGCGGCGCACGGGTGGTGATCAGCGACCTTGGCACCGACCGTTCAGGTTGCGGACAAGACCTGACAGCCGTCAAGCGGGCGCTCGAAGCCCTGCAAGCGGCAGGACACCAGGCCGTCGCCCATGTCGGGCACCTGGAAAGCGAATCTGAATGTCAGCAATTGGTGGAACTGGCCATCGAGCATTTCGGCGGGCTGGACATCCTCATCCACAATGCTGGCTGGGTTGACTACCAGGGTATAGAAGTTCAGGAAGAAGCGTTTCTGCAACGTGCGCTGGGCATCAGCGTGCATGCGCCCGTCTGGCTGGCCAAGCATGCCTGGAAGTACCTCAAGCGCTCCCACGCACCGCGGGTGGTGCTGACCACCTCGGACCGCGCCATGTACCAACGCTATGCCCAGCCGGGCCTGGTGGCGTACTCGGCGGGCAAGATGGCCCAGATTGGCATCATGAACGCCTTGAGCATGGAAGGCCTGGAGCACGGTATTCTGGTCAACACGGTGTCTCCGGTGGCCAAGACCCGCATGTGGGGCGTAACGCAGCCACCGGAAGAACTCAAGCCCGAATGGGTTACCCCAGGCGTGCTCTACCTGGCCAGTGATCTGTGCCGCGATACCGGCTACATCCTTAGGGCCAGCAACGGCCAGTTCACCGCAACGCGATTCAGCGAGAACAGCGGTGTCAGCTACCCCAGGGACCTAGCGCGGGTCGAGGCTGCCAGCCTGGCGGAAGTGGCCGAGCGCTGGAGTCGCATCAAGGAGTGCCACTACCTGCCGGTCAAGGTCGCCAATACCCGTGCAGACCTCGGCGAAAGCCCGGTCTGGGATGCGCAAAGCGGTGCCTTGTACTATGTCGACATTTCCGACGGCTGCATCAACCGGCTGACCCGTGACGGCGAAGTGGAACGGCTCTACGAATCGGCGGCACGCATCGGCGCGCTGTCGTTGACCGACCAGGACAACCTGATCTTCACCGAGGATGCCAGCGTGGCCATCCTGGATGTGGCCGAGCGCAAGGTGCGGCGGTATTCCAGCCCCGTGCATCATCGTCCAAGCTACCGTTTCAACGATGGTGCCTGCGACCCGCAGGGGCGTTTCGTCACCGGATTGATGGATGAAGGCCCGAGCGGCAAGACCGGCGTGCTGTACCGTTTCGACCAAAAGCTCAGCGCGCAGATCCTGCTCGATGGCTTGGCGCTGCCCAACGGCCTGGCCTGGTCGGAAGATGGCCGCACGGTGTATTTCGTGGACTCGGCTGCCCGGGCCATTTACCGTGCCGAGTACATGCGCGAGGGCCGCCTTGGTCAGTACACGTTGTTCGCCGAAACGCCTGCCGAGCTGGGGCGTCCGGATGGCATCGCGCTGGACCGTGAAGGCGGCTTGTGGGTGTGCCAGTTCAATGGCAGCTGCCTGCTGCACTATGACCGCGACGGTTACCTGACCGATCAGGTCAGCATGCCGGTGCCGCGTCCGACCAGTTGCTGCTTCGGCGGGGAAGACCTGGACACCCTGTACATCACCACCGCACGGTTCGGCATGACCCCGGCCGAGCTGCGGCATTACCCCGATGCCGGTGACCTTTATGCAATCCGACCGGAAGTCGGGGGCATCCGTCGTTTCACGTTCACGGAATGAGGTGGTCGAATTCGTGCAGCGTAGGTGGCCCTTTCGCGGCACAAGGGCGCTCGTGCGCGGTACTTGTAGGTGCTGGCTTGCCAGCGATGAGGCCAGCCCAAGCTTGCTTACAGGTACTGCAGCGTCTTTTCCTCCCGGCCATTGAACGGCGGGTATACGCGCAACTGCGTCGGCGACAACGGTCGACTGAAGTGGTAGCCCTGGGCGATGTCGCAGCCAGCAAGCTTAAGGCACACCACCTGTTCGCGGGTCTCGACGCCCTCGGCCACCACCTCGAGCCCCAGGCGCTTGGCGAGGATGATGGTGGAGGAAACGATCGGGCTGTCATCGTGGCTGTTGGACAATGGAGCGATCAACGAGCGGTCGATCTTGAGCTTGCTCAAGGGCAGTGACTGCAGGTGGGCGAAGCCCGCATAACCCCGTCCGAAATCATCCAGGCTGATGCCCAGGCCCGCCCGGCGCAGTCGGTGCAGGTGGTCGACTGCCGTGCCTTCGGAATCAAGCACGGTGGTTTCCGTGATTTCCAGTTCCAGCCGCTGCGGGGCAATGCCGTAGCGCTGCAGCTTGGACAGCAGGCGTGAGCTGAAATCGGGCTGGCGCAATTGCAGCGCCGATACGTTCACCGCAAGCCGCGTATCGCGACCCTGGACCATCCATTGCGCCAATGCTTCGCAGGCCAGGCGAATCACTTCCCAACCCAGTTCGACGATGAACCCGCTGCGCTCCGCCACGCCGATGAACCGGTCCGGGTAGAGCAGGCCGAATTCCGGGTGCTCCCAACGTACCAGTGCTTCGTACCCCTGCACCTGGTGTGTATCGAGACGAATTTGAGGTTGGTAGTGCAGCACGAACTGGCGCCCGGCCAATGCTGTGCCGAACGCCTGCTCCAGGGTGAAGGCCTGGATATCCGAGAGGTTCAGCGAAGGGTCGAAGAATCGGTACTGGGCGCGTCCGGCCTGCTTGGCCGAATACATCGCCGCGTCGGCGCTGCGGATCAGGCTGTCGATGTCCTGGCCATCGCGCGGGCAGATGCTGACCCCGACACTGGGGCTGGTGTTGACCTCCTGGCCGTCCAGGGCATACGTGGCCGACAGTTTCTGCACCAGGCTGCGCACCCAGGCGTCGATCTGCTCTTCACTGCGTTCACCGGCCAGTAACACCACGAACTCGTCGCCGCCGAATCGCGAGGCTTCATCCCCGGGCTCCAGCAGGCGCTGGATACGCCCAGCCACGGCCTGCAACAAGAGGTCGCCGATCTTGTGCCCGAGCGAATCGTTGATCGACTTGAAGCGGTCCATGTCGATGAACAGGATCGCCATCAGCCGTCGCTTGCCGCGCTGGCGAGTCAGGGCCTGGCTCGCCACTTCGACGAACTGGCGGCGGTTGTGCAGGCCGCTGAGGTGGTCGGTGGCCGCTGCATGGCTGCTGCGGCGGTGTTCCTCTTCAAGGCGGCCGATCAGTTGCTGGTTGACCTGCTGGGCATGCTCCAGAGCGGTGAATGCCTCTTGGCGCTTGCGCAGCAGGCGCAAGCTCCAGGCAAGGCCGGCGAGGATCATCAGGGTCATACTCATATTCAGCCAGAACTGGCGCGTATAGGCCTGTGCCGAGGGCGTGAGAATTTCATCCTCGCGCTGGGTGACCACTACGCTGAAACCCCGCTCGGCGACGCGTCGGTACAGGCTCTGGTAGGGGTGGCCGAAGGCATACTGAGTCAACTGGCCAGACTCTTGGGCAGTCTTCGGCAAGCCTGGCATCAGTGTATCGCTGGCCATCACCAACCCGCTGGTGTCGATGCGCAACCGTTCTTGTCCGTCGTCCTGGAGCAAGCGCAGCAGGCCGGTGCTGCCCAAATCGATGTGCTGGAACAATACCGCCAGGTAGCCGATATCCAGGTGAATCACCAGGATGCTGTCGATCTCGCGCCCGGGCAGGTCGGTCAGCGGTAGCAGGAAGGGCAAGCGCCAGTTGGGCATGCCGTTGGGGTCGCTGCCTGGGGTTATGCGCGGCAAAAACGGTTTGAATCCGTACTGGGCGACATGGACCTTGAGCTGTTGCAGCCAGTCCTCGGGCAACTGAGGGGGCTCGTCGGGCTGGCTGGAGGACAACAGCTGACCGCGCCGGTCGTAAAGGCTCATGCGTTTGAACACCGGGTCTTCGGCGAGGATTCGCGCCAGGCTGAAGCTCCCTTGACGCAGCGCTTTGATGTCGTCCTGGGTAACCCTGCCGACCGCTTGGGCACGGTCAACCAACTGGCGCAGGCTTTCGCTGACGATGCTGGCCAGGTTCAGGTGCTCGGCGGCCTTGGCTGACAGCGCATCCTGGCGCGAGGCTGCTTTCTGGCTGACATGCAGCCCCCAGAGGAACGCCAGTGTAGCGGCACAGAGCATCAGGATCAGCAGGCGCAACAGGCCTGCTGACGAGAGAGAACGGCGTATCACTGCTGGTAGTCCCGACCCTGGGTGAAGCTCGGAAAAATACGACAGTCAGATGACAAGCTCATGACTAGTGGCTATTGGCCTCTAGGGCTTTCCCTTGTCCGCGAGGGGCGACTGAACGCGCGCGGTCTCTTCTTCCAGGTAAGCCAGCACCGCGTCTACCTCGGCCTCGCCAAGACGCATGTTGGGCATCGCCAGGCGGTTGTATTGCTCGTACAGGAGCAGGGCCAAAGGATCCTTTTCGGCGAGCATCCGGTCGGGCTCTTTCAGCCAGCGGGCCAGCCAGCGCGGGTCGCGTTGGCGGGTCACGCCGAGCAGGTCAGGCCCGATACCGGGCAAGCCGCCGGGTTCGGCATTGCCCACCGAATGGCAGGAGGAGCAGCGTGTGCGGAATATCTGCTCACCACTGCTGGGCGGACGAACCGCCGGGGCATTGGCGTAATCGTTGTGCATGCTGCTGGCCTGCTTCCAGTTGTGCAGGCTGTTGCCCAGACGATCGGCCAGGATGTAGGGGCTTTCGAAGGGCGAGGCTTTCATCCAGCGGCCGGTGGCCTGGTTGCCAATGATCAGGCTCAGGTTGTGGTCTTTGGAGCGACCGTTTTCCAGCCCTTCTATATACAGGCCAAGGCTGCGGCGCAGTCTTTCGATGTCCTCGGGTTGCCCGGTTAGCAGGGTCCAGCCGGGGCCGATACCGAACTTCTCGGCATAGCGCTTGAGCGTCTCGGGGGTGTCGTTGTAAGGGTCGATGCTGATGGAGTACAGGAAGATGTCCTTACCCACCCGGTCGCCAAGGATTTTCTGTACTTGGCGCAACCTGGCGGTTTCCACGGGGCAGGAGTCCGAGCAGCCGGTGAAGATGAAATTGATGGCGACCACCTTGTCCTTGATCAGGTCGTCGAAGAAGCGAACGGCCTGGCCGTCCTGGGTCACCAATAGGGTATTGGGAAAGTAGTCGGCGCCCCATGGCGTGGTGGTTTGGGCTTGAGCCTGGCGGGTAGGTTGCACGGGCCAGAAATGAACGCTGGCGGCGAACAGCGAAAGTGCGAGGAGTACACGCCATGAGCTTGTCATGATGCAGCCCTTCTTCAGTGGGAAAGGAAGTGCCTCGCGACGCTGCCTGCGGACACCGCGCGCACCTGTGCGAGCAGCCTCGTACCGCGAACGGGGCGCGAAGCGCCCCCATGCGATTAACGATTCAACGGATACTCACCGGCACCGTCACGCTCTGCCCCAGTGCCGACCGCACGGTCGCCGTCGCGGGTGTGGCGGGCCCATTGCCAGTGGTTGTGACCGACACCCGCCAGCGCGCCCCCGTCCCCGAAGTGCTCAGTGTCGCTGCACCCAGGTTCAGCGGTCCGGCGGTAGTGGCGACCGACACCGTGATGCTGTTGTTGGCCGCCACCGAGGTGGTGCCGGACAGCTCCCAGGTATAGCGATTGTTGCTGCGTACTTGCACGGTTGCGCTGCTGACCTGGATCTCGTCAGCGACCGCTGGAGGGCTCACGGCAATGTTCACGGTCGCAGGCACCACCGATTCCGCCCCCTTGGCGTCACGCGCGGCATAGGTGAAGCTGGCGGTAAATGACGTGGTAACCGTGGTTGGTGGGGTGTAGGTCACCTGCGTGCCATCGGTGCTGACCGAGCCTTTGCCTGAGTCGGGCTGGCTCAGGCCGACCACCGTCAGCGGCAGATTGCCCTCAGGGTCGGTGTCATTGGCCAGGACGTTGAGCACGATAGGCTTACCAGCCGCGGTTGCAGCGCTGTCGTTCACTGCCATGGGGGGCTTGTTGCTGGTGTCATCGCCGTTGCTGCTGCTTGCGTTGCGGAAGGTTGGCAGGCCAACCGACGCGACATACTGCACACCGTCCCAACCGGGTAGCGGGGTTGGCATCACCTGGAACTGGCCCGGATGCTCGATGTCCCACCGCAGCAGCATCGAGGAGTCCTCATGCTGAGTGTTATGGCAGTGTTCCATGTAGGTGCCGGCGAACTCACGGAAACGAATGGCCATTTCCACCTCTTCCGAAGAGTCGGCGTCCGGGCCGATACGGTAAACGTCCTTACGTGCCCATTTTTCCCATTCTGGTGGCGCTTTGCCGTCGCGACTGAGAATGACGCCTTCTTCGAAGTGAACGTGTACCGGGTGGCTCCAGCCGTTGCCGCCATTCTTGATCTTCCACACCTCGAGGGTTCCGTCGCCGCTGAAGCCGCCCTGGGTCGCCTCGCTGGCCAATTGAGCGGCGGCAGTGATGCGCCGTGGGTCCATGCTGAAACCGAAGCCACCATCGGTCTTGATGGTCCATGGCTTGGTATCGGTGCCGTCGGATCGGCCGAAGATGAACTCACGGTGCCGGGCGGTCTTGATCTTGTCCTGGTCGGCGATGGCGTTGCGGTCCAGCGGCAGCGGGATCATCTTCAGGCCTTCGGCCTTGCCTGGCTTGGCCGGCTCATAGGCGGTAGGGTCCATGCTCACGTCTTGGCCGGTATACGGCTGCACCAGCAGTTGCAGGAACTTGCCGACCACAGGGTCGCCCCTGTCCCACTCAGGCCCGTTGCTGGTCTGCTTGATCACGGCCTTGTACTTCTCGGACAGCACATCGGCCAGCGAAATGGCCTGCTTGGGGCCCTTGCCGGTTTCGTGCTCCATCAGATTGACGAAGTACAGCTTGTCACCGGCCTTGATGCCGTTCCTGGCGAAGTTGATGATGATGTCGTAGCGTTCTGCGATGCCTTGCAGTGGGAGGATGCCGTTGTTGTCCTGGCGGTCGCCGTCGCCATTGAGGTCCATGGTGCCGTCGAAGGGTACGGCGTGTTCCATGATGTTGCCGTCGTTGGCGATCATGTGGAACGGCACCCGCGCGTAGGAGATGTTCGAGCCGGTCGGCCCTTTGAACTCGCCACTGGTGCCGGCGATTTCACGCACCACGGCAAACTTGAAGTAGCGAGATACCGAGCCGTTGAGGATACGGAAGCGATAACTGCGAGCGCGGACCTTGAGCTTGGGCTGGTACTGCCAGTTGACGAGGATCTGGTCACCCAGGAAACCGTCGGTGTTGAACGGGTTGAACCACAACTGGCCGTTGTCGTCCCAGGCCTTGTCGGCCACTACCAGGTTGATGTCGTAGTCACGGTTGCCCCAAGGCATGGCCGAGCCGCTGGGGAAGCGCAGGTTGACGCCGTCCTGCAAAGCCTCGTTGCCCCGGTCCAGGGCGCTGTAGTAGTTCATCATCACGGCGTTGCCTTTGTAGACGTTCTGTGCCGTGAAATCCATCATGTGGTCGTGGAACCAGTGGGTGCTCATGGTTTCACGCCAGTCACCGCGAATCTTGATGCTGCCGTTTTCGCAGGTCTTCAGGCCAGGCGATGCGTCGTTGACGAACAAGGTTTCGCCGGGCGAGCAGGGGAAAGCCGCACGTGGGTCCTGGGCGCGGGTGTTGATGGTGTCGTAGCCCGCCAACTGTATCGGCCAGCGATAGTCGTAGTACTGGCCGGGGAAGAAGTAGGCATTGGCAAAGCCGTCGCTTTCGGCCGGGGAGTGACCATTGTGCTCATGGGTCGAGATGGTGTGCAGGCCGAATCCGCCATTGGCCGACGGGTCGATCGGCAGCGCATTGTAGTGGCGCATGATGATGGGCTGCCCATACCGGACCATCAGCAGTTT
Organism: Pseudomonas sp. NyZ480; assembly: GCF_029537255.1. Lineage (NCBI taxonomy): Bacteria > Pseudomonadati > Pseudomonadota > Gammaproteobacteria > Pseudomonadales > Pseudomonadaceae > Pseudomonas > Pseudomonas sp. NyZ480. The sequence goes on from NZ_CP120626.1 coordinate 2,684,133, forward strand.
CGGTGGGAAGGTACCGTCGAAGGTCCACAATGACTTGTGGTTCTGCAATGGAAAATTGGGATGAAAGCGGGTGTCGATCCCCTTGGTGGTACCGAGCGTGGTAGGGATGTCCGAGGTCTGGTAATACAGCCCGCCGGGGCCGAACTCGCCGACGGCATAATTGTGCATCTGCTTGCGGTCGCGCAGCCCCTGGTTGATACGGGCACCGGCCTGAGCAGTCTTGAAGCCAGCCTGGGGATAGAACTCGTTCCAGCGCTGGTGCGACCAGCCTTTTCCTGGTGGGCGGCCTTCAGCCGGCGAGCCGATCGGTTGGCGATTGAGAAACATCTCGATCTGCGCTTTCCAGGGGTTGCGGTCGAGGGTGTTCGAATACTGGGTGGGGAACGGGTACAGGCCTGGCTGCTTGAGGAAGGCTTCCAGGGCGTTGCCGTTCGGGCTGCTGCGGGCGACGATGTTGGGGTCCTGTGCCGGCGCCTGGCCGAGCGTGGGGACCGGAAAAGTGAGCGTCGGCGGCGGCAAGGTAGGGTCGAGTTTTTCCGGGCCGAATTCCTCGAACAGCAGTAACTGCTGGGTGAAGGGTTGGGCGCCGAACAGCGGACTTGGCTTGCCATTGGTCGGGTAGTTGCGCGAGGTCTGCTGGGCAGGCTGCAACACGTTGTCGATACGTACCGTGTTGCGGTCGCCGTACATGCCGTCCTTGAGTTCAAGAGCACCTTCGTTGGCTTCCGGCATGGTGTCCAGGTTGAGCAAGGCCTGGGTAGGGTCTGCTGGCTGGTCGGTATAGGCCGAGGCGTCCGTGGGGGGCGGCTGGCTCACATCATCCATCGAAGCGGCCAGGGCCGAGGCTAGTCCGAGGCCAAGCATCAGCGCAGTGACTGATGACAGCCTGAACGCAGGGTTGCAGGGACTGACCACGGCTTGTTTTTTCATGGTGTAAAGCCTCGCTCGCGGCTAAATGGCCTGGGGCCATCGATGGCGTATTGCCTTGTCGAGAGGGCAGGAGCAACGCCTGTGCCAACCTTTGCTCAAGTAATGCTTTGTTAAACAAAACCTTGTGGCGCCTGATGCTGGCGAAATAATGGAGCGTCAAAAATGGGTATAGATCCCCACAACCGGGGAATCTGACAGCCCATTTTCGGTGGTTGGACGGATGCAAGGCGTACCGAATGACTCGCTTCAGCCCAGGGTAATCCGAGTAAGTCCGGCGACTGGTCGGGCCATCATTCGCCGGAGCAGAGCACGATAACTACCGATGAATACCCTCGAGTGGCGATCAGACGACTTCATGGGGTGAAATCAATGACGGTCACTCTCGGGGCCGGAGCAATTGAATGCGCACCAACAACAGGCGCTTTGACAAGCTCACGTATCCCACGGTTACAAACCCCGCCAAGCAAATAGATTCCAATTCAAGCAGTTAGCGCAATTTCGTAGACGATACGCAGGATTGGCAGGTCAATTGCTTTGCCTGCTGGGAAACTAAATTGAACCACAGGAAGTTTTGTCGCCGTTCTTACCGAGCTTTCCTGCGGTTCGAATCCAGCCCGGTTACCCGACAGCGGGTTGGATATTTTTCCCGTCGGTTGGAGGCAGAAGGCATGATCCGGTTTTCCCATGTGTGCCGCGGTACGTTGGGTTTTTCCCTTTTGTTCGCAAGTGCCACCGCCCTTGCCAGCGAGGCCCCGCCAGCCATCGACAGCGGTGACACTGCCTTCGTCGCGGTGTGTTCGCTGGTGGTGCTGCTGATGACCCTGCCAGGGCTGGCGCTGTTCTACGGTGGCATGGCGCGTACCAAGAACGTGCTGTCGATCCTGATGCAGGTGTTCTGCACCGCGGCACTGATGTCCGTGCTGTTCGCGCTCTACGGTTACAGCCTGACCTTTACCGACGGCGGTGCCTTGCAGTCGGTGCTCGGCGGCCTGGACAAGCTGTTCATGGTGGGCATCACCAAGGATTCGGTGGTTGGCACCATTCCGGAATACCTGTACTTCCTGTTCATGCTGCTGTTTGCCGCCATTACCCCGGCGATCATCGTCGGCGGCCTGGCCGAACGCATGAAGTTCGCCGCGGTGATGGTGTTCATGGTGGTGTGGCTGACCATCAACTACATCCCCATGGCGCATATGGCCTGGGGCGGTGGTTGGGTGTTCAACCTCGGCGTACAGGACTTCGCCGGGGGTAACGTGGTGCACCTGAACGTCGGCATCGCCGCGTTGGTAGGGGCCTGGTTGCTGGGGCGCCGCCGTGGTTTTGGAACGCCCTCGCTGGCACCGCACAACATGACCATGACCCTCACCGGTGGCTCGCTGCTGTGGGTGGGCTGGTTGGGCTTCTGCGGCGGTTGCGCCCTGGCCGCCAATGGCTTTGCCATGTTGGTGATGGTCAACACCATGCTCGCCAGTTGCGCCGGGGCGCTGGGCTGGATGTTGGTCGAGTGGCAGCACCGTGGCCGGCCGAGCATGTTCGGTGCGCTGTCCGGCGCCATCGCCGGGCTGGTGGCGATTACCCCGGCTTGCGGTTATGTCGGCCCCATGGGCGCCATTCTGCTTGGGCTGATCGCAGGTCCCGTGTGTGTCTGGTCGGTGGAGAAACTCAAGCCGATGATTGGCCTGGACGATGCCTTCGACGTGTTCGGCGTGCACGGCGTCGCTGGCATCCTGGGTGGGCTGCTGACCCCGGTGTTCGCACTGACGGCCATCGGTGGACAGGGCTTCGCCGACGGCCGTGGGTTGCTCGACCAAGTGTTGGTCAATGCCGGTGCGATCCTGTTCAGCGTGGCGTTCTCGGGCATTACCAGCTTGATCGCGTACAAGGTTGCCGGTGCGCTGTGCGGTGGATTGCGGGTGGATGAAGAGTCCGAAGTGGACGGGCTTGACCTCTCTGCCCACGGTGAAGTGGGCTACAAATATTCCAACTGAGGGCTGCGCCGATGAAACTGATTACCGCGATCATCAAGCCCTTCCGCCTGGACGCTGTGCGCGAGGCCCTCACCGAGGTAGGGGTGAGTGGCGTCACGGTCACCGAAGTGAAGGGTTATGGGCGGCAGAAAGGGCATACCGAGGTATACCGAGGTGCCGAGTACCTGGTGGAGTTGTTGCCCAAGGTCAAGCTTGAAATCGTGGTGAGGGATGGCGTTTGCCAGCTGGCCGTCGAAGCGATTCTGAAGGCGGCGCGCACCGGCAAGATCGGGGACGGCAAGGTCTTCATCCAGGATCTGGAGGGGGTTATCCGGATAAGGACCGCAGAGATGGGGGACGATGCGGTCTGAGCGTTGATGCGGGGCTGCGCAGCAGCCCCAAACCTCTCGAATCAGGCGCGCACGCGCGCCTTCTGTGGGTCATACGCGACGGTGCTGGACGCCACGATCGCGCGAATACGCTTCTGCTGGCCGTCCAACTTGCCGACTTCCAGCTCGGTACCCGGCTCGCCATAGGCAACGTCCAGTCGACACAAAGCGATGTTCTTGCTCAGCACCGGCGAGCGTGTGGCACTGGTGATGATGCCCACCTGTGCACGGCCGTCATAAACGCAATCGCCATGGGCTGCCACCTCGTTGCCGTCCAGCTCCAAGCCCACCAGACGCTGTTGTGGGTTGGCTGCGCGGCGCAGCAAGGCGTCCCGACCGATGAAGTCAGCCTGCTTGGTCTTCAACGGTACGCAAAAGCCGATGCCCGCCTCGAAGGGATCAGTCTGGTCGCTGAACTCGTAGCCGGCGAAGATAAGCCCGGCTTCGATGCGTAGCATGTCCAGGGCATGCAGGCCCAACGGTACCAATCCCAGCGGTTCACCCAGTTGCCACAGGCGCTGCCAGACGCGCGGTGCGTCGCTCGGATGGCACCAGACCTCGTAACCCAGCTCGCCGGTATAGCCGGTACGCGACACCATCAGCGGCGGGCCGTTGTAGTCGTCGAGCCGTCCGGTCAGAAAGCGGAACCAGCCGAGCTCCTCCAGCTTCGGTTGAGTTCCGGGCGTCCAGATCATGTCCTTGAGCAGCTCGCGCGACAGCGGTCCTTGCACCGCGACGTTATGGATCTGCTCCGAAGCGCTCTTGATCCACACCTTCATGCCGAGCTTCTGCGCTTGCTCGCGCAACCAGGTGCCGGCCTGGTCCTCGCCGCCAATCCAGCGGAACGCATCCTGGCCCAGGCGCAGCAGGGTGCCGTCGTCGAGCATACCGCCGTGCGCGTAGCACATCGCTGAGTACACCACTTGACCGACCGCCAGCTTGCGCACGTCGCGGGTCAGGCAATGGTCCAGCAGGGATTCGGCGTCCGGACCGAGCACCTCGAATTTGCGCAGCGCCGAAAGGTCCATCACCGCCACCCGGTCGCGGCAGCCATGGTATTCCTCGATGGCACCGTAGCCATCGTAATGCGTGGGTGTCCAGACACCTCGGTAGTCGCTGAACTGGCGGGTCAGTGTCGCAGTGCAGGGATGGAATCCGCTTTCGCGGGTCAATACGGGGTCGGCGTCGGGCGCCTTGCGGTTGGCCATGGCGATACTGAAACGCTCCTTGTCGCTATACACGCGTAGATGGATATCGGTGGGCTGCCAGCCGTTGGCCGGGTCGATATCGTCGGGGCAGGATGAGCTGGCGCACACCAGGTCGGTCATGGCGCGCAACAGTACATAGTCGCCGGGCCGCGACCAGGGTTCGTCGAGGGTCAGTTGCTGGTGAGCATCGACCCCGGTGTTGAAGAAAAAGTTGATCGCAGGCCAGCCACCACGCTGTTGCACGCCAAACCCGGCCAGGGCGCGGCTGATATTGTCACTGCAGTTGGCATGGCCGAAATAGCCGTGGGCTTCGTAGTAGCGTGACGTGCAGGCGAGGGCGAAGGTGTCGTGGCGGCCAACGGTGTCGCGGACCACCTCCAGCATCGGTTGCAGGTTGCGGTCGTAGAAACGGCTGAACAGGCCTGGGCCGGGATAGGCACTACCGTTCAAGGTGCGGGTAACGGTGGGGTCGAGGTCTATTTCGCGCCCTTCGTCCAGCCCCCTCCGGTCGAAGGCTACGAAGTCAGAGCACTGGCGCCCGGCCACATCCAGGACCTGGATGTATTGGCCTCGGGCCACGCGATACGCCATCGCATTGCCGGGGGCGATGGTGAACTCGTCCACCACCTCGCCCAAAGGCGGCGGTAGCGGGGGCGTGAGAAGCGCGCGGGGGTTGGCGCGGTGAATCAGCAGGCGCAGTTCGCTCGCGCGTAACTGGCTGTCGACCGCTGCCGGTGCACCCGGCGCGGCGACGATCACCAGCAGCGCTTCGCTGGTGCGAAGGCTGCGACCAAAGCCGGCAGGTGTTTCGCGTTCCCACAGCGATGCCGCGCAGGGCAGGTGGCGGTAGTCGATGCCACGCCGCGCCAGACCCATGCTGACATGGGCGGCGCCGCGGCTGCCATCGTGGAGCAACTGGGAGATGAATCTGGCATCCAGGCTGGCGCTCAAGCCTAGGGCCGACAGCGCCGCACGACCGTCGCCGGCGAAGGCCAGCAACTCGGCGCGCTGGTCGCCCTCGAGGTCGATCACGTCGAGCCGGTCACCCGGCTCCAACGCCACTACCGTCAGTCCACCGGGGGCGACGGTGTGGCGTTCGAGGCTGGGCGCACGGGCAAACAGGGCCGGTTCTCGTGGCCTGGAAATCAAAGGAGGGTTCATGGCGAGACTCCACTCAGGGCAATGGATAGGGCCTGCCCGGTGGGTGAGCGCCCGGGCAGATCCGGGGAGGTCAGCTTGCCGTTTTCAACGGGTCGAACGTGGTGTCGGCCAGGTAGGCCGCCAGCGAATCGTCCAGTGCCTGCAGCCAGGGTGTGTGGTGCGGGGTGGCGAGGGTTCCGGTGATGAGCGAGCGATGGCACTTGTCGCGGTAACCCATGATGTCTTCGTACTTGTCGTGCTTCCACGCCAGGAAAGTACGGTTGACCTCGGCGATATCAAAGCTCGGGTAGTCGGTGGCTTCGATCAGCTGGCGTATGTACTCGCCCTGGAATTCGAACATTTGCTGTGCGGTTTCCAGGCGCTCCTCTTGCGCGCGCCAGGCGAGGTTTTCGGCGTGCATGACCGCTTGTGCAGGCAGCGCGATGCGTTCGAGAATGACATCGCGCACATACCAGGCCTGGGCGTCGAACATGTTGAAGCTGTACCACTGGTCCTGCATGCCCAGGTAGATCAGCCGAGGGTTCTGCTCCCAGAACACACCCTTGTACAGGTTCAGCGGCCACAGGCGGTTGGCGGTCTTGAGACGCAGGTCTTCGGCAAGGAAGGGGAAGTGATGCTTGTAGCCGGTGCACAGGATGATCGCATCGACAGGCTTGCTGCTGCCGTCGCGAAAGAACGCCATGTGGCCGTCGACGTGGGTGAGCAGCGGTTTCTCCTCCCAGTTGTCCGGCCACTTGTAGCCCATCGGCGCACTGCGGTAGCAACTGGTGATGGTGCGCGCACCGTACTTGAAACACTGCGAGCCGATGTCTTCAGCCGAATAGCTGCCACCGACGATAAGAACGTCCTTGCCCTTGAACTCCAGCGCGTCGCGAAAATCGTGGGCATGCAGTACCCGTCCGGCGAAGCGTTCGAAACCTTCGAAGTAGGGCACGTTGGGGGTGGAGAAGTGACCACTGGCGACCACCACGTAGTCGAAGGTCTCGCTGTAGGTCCGGTCGTCCTGGTAGCTGTGGGCGGTGACTGCGAAGGTGCCGGTGGAAGGGTCCCAGGTCACATTGCGCACGGTGGTGTCGAAGCGGATGTAGCCACGGACACCCGCTTTCTCGACCCGGCCCTTGATGTAGTCCCACAGTACTTCGCGGGGTGGGTAGGAGCCCATGGGGCGGCCAAAGTGTTCATCGAAACTGTAGTCGGCGAACTCCAGGCACTCCTTCGGCCCGTTGGACCACAGGTAGCGGTACATGCTCCCGTGCACCGGCTCGCCGTGCTGGTCCAGCCCGGTGCGCCAGGTGTAGTTCCACATGCCGCCCCAGTCCGACTGCTTCTCGAAACAGACCAGTTCAGCGATAGCGGCCCCTTTATCCTGGGCCGACTGGAAGGCACGCAACTGGGCGAGGCCGCAAGGGCCGGCGCCGATGATGGCGACGCGTTGTGTCATGCTGGAATCTCCATTGCAGGTTGGGACCGGTCGACGCTTGAATGCTGCAGACGTGCCGCGGCCAGGGTGTTCTTCATCAGCAAAGCGATGGTCATGGGACCGACGCCGCCGGGGACTGGCGTGATGGCGGCGGCGCGGGTGCAGGCGGAGTCGAAGTCGACATCACCGACCAGGCGAGCGCGCCCGCCTTCGTCGAGTCGGTTTATGCCGACGTCGATCACTACCGCGCCATCCTTGAGCCAGTCGCCCTTCACCAGGCGAGGGCGACCGACAGCGGCAACGACGATGTCCGCCAGGCGGCACAGCTCAGGCAGGTGGGTGCTTCGGGAGTGCACCACGGTTACCGTGCAGTGCGCCTTGAGCAGCAGGGCGGCCATGGGTTTGCCGACGATGTTGGAACGGCCGATCACCACGGCGTGCTTTCCGCTCAAATCGCCGCAGGTGTCTTGCAGCAGGCGCAGGCAACCGGCAGGCGTGCAGGGCGTCAGCACTTCGCGCCCCTGGGTGAGGCCTCCGACATTCGCGGCGTGGAAACCGTCGACGTCTTTGACGGGGGCGATGGCCTGCAGTACGAGGTGTTCGTCGATGTGCGCGGGCAAAGGCAGCTGGACCAGGATGCCGTGTACACTGGCATCGGCATTCAGCGTGTCGATCAAGGCCAGCAAGCGGCCAGCCTGGCACTGCGAGGGCAACTCGAACTCCAGCGAGCGGATGCCACATTCCTCGGCGCGCCGCACTTTATTGCGCACATAGACCTGGCTGGCCGGATCTTCACCGACCAGCACCACGGCCAGCGCGGGGGCGATGCCGTTGGCCTTGAACACCTTGACCTCATCTGTGACTTCGGCGATTACCCGCGCGGCCGCTGCTTTGCCGTCGATCAGTGTCACGGCGCTCATCGGAAAATCACCGTCTTGTCACCGTTGAGCAGCACGCGGTGTTCAAGGTGGTACTTCAGCGCCTTGGACAAGGCGACGGTCTCGGTGTCCCTTCCGATCGCCACCAGGTCCTCTGGCAGGTAGGCATGATCGACACGCTGTACTTCCTGCTCGATGATCGGCCCTTCGTCCAGGTCGCTGGTGACGTAGTGGGCGGTGGCGCCAATCAGCTTCACACCCCGTTCGTAGGCCTGGTGATAAGGTTTGGCTCCCTTGAAGCCCGGCAGGAACGAATGATGAATGTTGATCGCCCGGCCCGACAGCTGCTTGCACAGGTCGTCGGAAAGAATCTGCATGTAGCGGGCGAGTACCACCAGTTCGGTACCTGTCTCCTCGACCAGCTTGAGCAGCGCGGCCTCTTGCTGGGCCTTGGTGTCGCGCGTCACCGGCAGGTAGATGAAGCGAATGCCTTCGCGCTCGGCCATTGGTCGCAGGTCGAGGTGATTGGATACGATGGCGGTCACCTGCATGTCCATCTCGCCTTTCTGATGCCGATAAAGCAGATCGGCCAGGCAGTGGTCATACTTGCTGACCATCAGCAGCACCCGCATGGGGCGGTCGCCCTCGAACAGCTCCCAGGCCATGGCAAAAGGCACGGCAACATCTTCGAAGCCTTGGCGCAGCGCCTCGATGTCGGCCTTCACACCGTCGTTGAAACGAAACACCGCGCGCATGAAGAAACGTCCAGTGACTTCGTCGTCGAACTGGGCCAGTTCGCTCAGGTAGCACGCGCGACCGGCGAGGTAGGTGGTGACCGCTGCGACGATGCCGGAAGTGGCGGGGCAGCTGATCTTCAGTAGGTAGTGGCTCATGTGGGGTCCCCGTACAGGTCAGCCTTTGGCGGTGCGTTTTTTCTTTTCCGGGTCGTCGAATGGCAGCGTGTGGGTGATGGCGTTCACCTGCAGGCTGCCGCGTACCTGCAGCGGCACGCCTTGCTCGGCGATAGGGGGGGCGACGCGGGCGATGGCCATCGAGCGATCGGTCAGGCGCGAATACATCGCGCAGGTGATCACGCCGACCTGGCGGCCCTGATGCCACAGCGTGTCGCCGGCCTCGGCAGCGACGGCACCTTCGAGCAGCACGCCAAAGATCCGAAAGCGCTCCTTGCCCTTGAGCCGCAGGTGCTCACCTGCACCGCGAAACGCTTGCTTACCGGGAGAAACGGTGAAGTCCAGGCCCAGCTCCCACAGGGTGTCGCCGGCTTTCTGATCGGCGAAGGGGTACATCTGCGAGTTGTCATAGGGGAAGAACAGCAGGTAGCTCTCCACCCGCAGCCAGTCCAGTGCAGTGAACGCGCAAGGGATGATGCCGTGGGCCTTGCCCTGCTCAAGAATGCCGTCCCAAAGCATGGGAGCGTCAGCGGCCTTGCAGAAGATTTCGTAGCCACGTTCGCCGGTGTAGCCCGTACGCGAGATCATCACCGGACGGCCGAACAGGTGGGTCTGCAGGTGGTGGAAGTAGGGAAGCTCGCGTATGCCTGGTACATGCTCGGCGAGAAAGTCCACCGCGCGCGGGCCTTGCAGCGACAGGTCATGCAGGTCGTCGTCGAACAATACCGCGACCTGACGCCCCTGGGCCGAGCGGATCAGCATCTCGTGGCCGCTACCGGCGCCATGCACCACCATGAAGGCATTGGGGCCGGTGCGGTAGATGATGCAATCGTCGATGAACATGCCATCGTCGTCGAGCATGCAGGCGTATACCGACTTGCCCGGATACAGCTTGCTGACATCGCGGGTCGTGGCGTAGTCCAGCAGGCTTTCGGCGTGAGGGCCGACGTAATGCACCTTTTTCAGGCCCGACACGTCCATCAGTCCTGCTTGGGTGCGGATCGCTTCGTGGTGGTCGGCCAGGTCGCTGGCGTAGGTCCAGGCGGTGCCCATGCCGTTCCAGTCTTCCAGGTTCGAACCGAGCGCCAGGTGACGTTCGCGCAATGCACTGATGCGCCATGAGTTAGCCATGGGCAGTTCCTCTCGTTGTGGTTGTTCAGGCAAGTGATTCAGGCAGTGGCATCGAAGCGGCGCAGCCATTGGACCAGGGGCTGGCGGTAGCGGGTGATGCCTTTGTAGTCGGCGATCGGGTCGGGCAGGTCGCGCATTACCCGGTGCAGACGCTGCGCCCAGGCCGGATTGCTGACCAATTCGTCGAAGCTGATCAGGTAGGTACGGATGCCGAACAGCAGGGCGTGCGAGCGTGGCAGGCGACTCATGGTCTGCAGCTCGACGCGCAGGTGCACCAGGCGTCCGACGTTCTCGACGGTGACCTTGCCGCGGTCGCTTCCCCACTGGTGGAAGGTCTCAGGCGAGGTGTCAAGGCGCGGGTTGATGGTCAGCGTCCAGTTCAGGCGGCGCACCGGGTGGCCGACCTGGAGGTTGAGCAGGTACTTCAGCGCACGATCGAACACACCCATCTGGTGCGCCATGGGCACCGGCGAGTGCCATTGCTTGAAGCTCATGCCAGCGTCGAAGCGCAATGACCAGTCCGCCGGGCAGGTGACCATGCCGGCATCCATGTAAAGGTCGCTGTCACGCTGATCGAGCACGGCGAAGTCGCCTTGCATCTGGCGGGTGACGTACTCCAGCGGCTCGCATGGCAGCGTGCTGGCATCGCCGTAGGTGAAATGCTGGTCGATGTTCAGCGCGAAGTTCTGCCAGTGCCAGGCGGCGCCGTCACGGCTCAGACGGAACACCTCGGGATAGTCCCGGGCCAGATGCTCCATGAGCATTTCCAGGGTGTCCCAGGCAGCCTGGGCCATGTGCGGCATGACCAGGCAGCGCTGCGGATCCTGCTCCAGTACCCGGGCGCGCTCGGCGATCTCCGATAGGTAGTGCTCATCGATGTCGAAACAGTGTTCGAACACCGAGCCCGGGTCGCGGGACACGGCCGGCTCCAGATTTACCGAGTACATGTACTGGTCTTGCGCAAACGGGAAGGGAAAACGGGCGATGGCCGCCGGGCTGTTGCGGAAGCTGAAGTCGTCCCGGTAGGTTTCCAGAGGCTTGAAGGTAAGGGTCATGGGAGCGTCTCCGGTTCAGAGGTCAAGCAGGATCGGGCTGCCGCAACCGCGCGAGACGCACGGCATCAGATGGCGGGTGCGGTCTTCTGCGCTCAGGAACAGGTCGCGGTGCTCGACATCGCCCCTGAGCCAGGACGTCTGGCACTGCCCGCAGACGCCACCGCGGCAAAGATTTGGGACTTCCAACCCTGCTTCTTCGAGGGCTTCGAGCAGGCTCTGGTGGGCAGCGACCTGCAGCTGTCGGCCACTGCGCAGCAACTCGACACTGAACGGCTGGCCTGGCTCGGCAGCGGCGAAGGCTTCCCTGTGCACCCGACGGGGGCTCCAGCCTTGCTTGCGGCTGTGTGCCTGCAGGTCGGCGAGCAGTGATTGCGGGCCACAGGCATAAATGTGCGTACCCAGTGGACGGCCTTGCAGGATTGCGGCGATGTCCAGGCGGCGCGCGCCGCTCGGGTACTCGTGCAGGCGCGGCCCCAGCCATTGGCGAAGCTCGTCCAGGTAGGCATCACTGCTTGCGCAGCGGTAGGCATAGTGCAGTTCGAACTCACTGCCGTTGCGGAGCAGTTCGTGGCTGTAGGCCAGAAATGGCGTGATACCGATACCGGCTGCGATCAACACATGCTGGCGGGCTTCCCGGTGCAGCGCGAACAAGTTGGCTGGCGCGCTGATGCGCAACCGGTCGCCAATCTGCAGTTGCTGATGTATATAGAGCGAGCCACCCCGGGAGTTGGTCTGGTGCCGCACCGCAATGCGGTAATGGTCATGCCTGGCCGGGTCGCCAAGCAACGAGTAGGCGTTGCGCCGACCGTTAGGGAGATGCAGCTGCACATGGCTGCCTGCCGAGAAGCGGGGCAGCGGTTCCCTGACGGCTTCGAGGCGGTACTCGCGGATCACTGGCGTGAGGGGCCGGATGGCGGCGACCCGTACTTCGATCAAACCGCTCATGGGTGCACCTCCTTATACGGCTGGTCGGCATCGGCGCAGACGCCGAGATAAGCGCCCAGGCGTTGGGAAAAGTGGCGGCGAACTTCCAGCACGACACCGCAATGGGAGCAGGTCAGGTGAGGTGTTGCGCCGGTGGGCTGGCAGTGCGTGCAGTGCACGCAGAACACCAGACGACTGCCTTGCGCGCTGCTGCTGATGGTTATCTCGTCCTCTTGCAGGCCGGCAGCGCGCGCTTGGGCATGCAGTGGCCAGACGAACGCCTGGTCACCGCGCAACTCTAGGTGCAAGCCAACCTGGGCCGATGCCAGCCGTTGGGCCAAGGCGCGTTGAAGTGCAGCCATGTCGGCGTAGTCAGGCAGAGCCAGGTGGCCTGCCTGGGCATCGCCGAGTTCGCTGGCCACGGCGGCTGACTCGTCGCGCCCTGGCGCCTGGCTCACCAGCAGGTAAGTGGTCGCGGCCTGGTTAGGGTCACCGCAGGGGTAGCGCGGCACGCTGAAAGGGTGATCGGTGGCGGCACTGCTCATGCTGTCCTCGCACGGGTCGTTGTTTCCTGTTGGGGAAGATATTTTCTCTTCGGGAATCAACGTTCAATCCGCTAGGGGAGGTATGCACAAAGGGGTAGTCGTGCGCGCAAGGCATAAAAGTTGCTGTTCGAATGCGCGCCAAGCCATCGAGTGCCGCGGAGGAACAGAGGGATGCATCACGCCAGCGTGTTACCGACCGTCTTACCCCAGGCTCCCGTATGGGATGCGCTGACCGAGCGCGAGGGCCAGACCCTGGCATTGCTGACATCGGGGCTGAGCAACAAGCAGATCGCCCGCGAGCTGGGCATCAGCGACGGCACGGTCAAGATCTACGTGCGTAACCTGCTGCGCAAATTTCGCCTCAACTCTCGCTTGGAGCTGGCTACCCGCATTCACCGCAGCGGGGCGTCGTGGCGCCTGGCGGACGACCTTTCGCCGCCCAGTGAGGGTGCGCCTGCGCCTTTCGATGCACCGATTCCGTCCATGGTCGGCTTACTCGATGAGTTGCCCGGGCTGATCTATCGTGGGGACAACGACCGTACCTGGTTCATGGACTATGTCAGCGCTGGCTGCTTGAGCCTGACCGGATACCCCGCCGAATACTTGACCAGCAGCCCGCAACGCAGCTATGGCACGCTGATTCTCGACGAGTATTCCGACTACATCTGGTACTGCGTGCAATGCGCGCTGCTCAAGCGCGAGCCGTATCAACTCGACTATCGCATTCGCTGTGCCGATGGGCAGGTCAAGCGGGTGTGGGAGACCGGGGTCGGTATCTATTCGAGCAACGGCGAGGTGCTGGGTGTGGAAGGGGCAATTTTCGAGCGTCGGGACTGACGACGGCACTTGCCGCGCTCCCCCTGCAAGATGTTGGCGTTCTCATTCCAAGGCACGGCCGCCAGTAGGCACCGTCAAGTTGCTCATCACCGGGACATCCCGATGATGAGCACTGGCTCGATCAATGACCTGCGCTCTGACCGCCGTCGACGTGCAGAATCTCGCCGGTCACAAATGCTGCGCTGTCCAGGTAAAGAATCGCTTGAACGATGTCATCGATCTCACCCATGTGGCCGACGGGATGGAGTTGACCCAGGGCTTCGTGCGTTTCAGCGCCGTGCATCGGGGTTTTGATGATGCCAGGCGACACGGCATTGGCGCGGATGCCTCGCTTGGCGTACTCAATGGCGATCGATTTGGTCGCAGCGTTGATACCACCTTTGGTAAGCGACGCCATTACCGACGGAACGCCGTCGATAGCATGATCAACCAAGCTGGTGGTGACGCTGACTACATGCCCGCTACCCTGCTTTTCCATTTGCGCGATGGCAAGTTGCGAGATATAGAAGAAGCCGCTCATGTTTGTTGCGACGACATGCGCATAGTCTTCTTGGGTGTAGTGGGTAAAGGGCTTGGCGACGAAAATCCCTGCATTGTTGACCAGTGTATCGATGCGCCCAAAGCGGGCCACGGCCTCGCTAACCACTCGCTGCGCAGTGGCCGGGTCCGCGATATCGCCTGCAACGGTCAGGATATCCGGATCCGTCGATGGCTGAATGGACCGCGAGGTGGCGACAACGTTGTGACCCAGGGCTCGGAACCCTTTGACCACCCCCGCACCGATGCCCTGAGATGCGCCAGTTACAATGATCACTTTTTTAGAGTTGCTCATGATAATTCCTCCGTTATCGATTAACGTTCTTTAGGTGGGCGACGTGATGCGTGCCGACTGTCTTATGGCCTGCTCGTAAAACTCGACAGATTGCGAGCCGGCAACGACGTGCTGTTGATTCAGGATCATTGCAGGCACCGCACTGATGCCGCGTTCCCTGTAGAAACTTTCAACTTGGCGAACTTCGTGCGTGTATTGCCCGCGCTCCAGGATTTGCAGCGCATCCTTGGCATTCAGTCCGACGTTTTGGGCCAAGGTCGTCAAGGTTGCGTGGCTGCTGGGGTTTTGTCCGTTTACGAAGTACGCCTCGATCAAGGCCTGGTGCAACTCAGTTTGAAGCCCTTTGCTGGCCGCCCAGTACAGCAGGCGATGAGCATCGTGCGTGTTGAAAAAATGAGTTCGCTTTTCAAGGTTGAACTCAACGCCGATTTCTCGTCCTCGTTCGATCATCAACTGGTTGCGCGCCGCCACCTGCTCCGCGGTTCTACCGTATTTGCGAACCATGTGTTCGAGGGCATGTTCTCCCTCGGCAGGCATCTCGGGATTGAGCTCGAACGGTTTGTAGGTCAACTGAACGTTTATCTCGTCGGCTACGTTGGCGATGGCTTGATTCAATGCCGCCGAACCGAGTGCGCACCACGGACAGACGACATCGGAAACGAAATCGATTTCTACTGTCCGTTTCATGACTTCGATTCCGACAACTGCCGCCTGTATTCAGTGGTTGTAATACCTGAGTAACCCCAGTTATCAGTGTCGACTTCTTCTATCACGATATGCGTTAACAGCGGGTCTTTATGGAGAACACGCTCCATGGTTTCAGTGATTTCTTTTATTACCTGAGCCTTTTGCTCCCGGGTAACGCCATCACGGGTGATACGAACGCTGATAAATGGCATGGTCAGTTCCTCTATCCAGTGTGCTGTGGGTAATGAGCAGCGGATGGAGAAACTTTAAGAACTCACGGCCAACTGATAAATGGGCCGTGAGTTACATCATTTGTGACGTCGTGTATCGAATGATGCATACCGCGCCTGGGTTGCCCCTCGTTATGGGCCAGAAAAGAAAGTGGCGGTAATGGCCGGGGGCGCCTATCGAGCCCCCGCGGCGGTCCTACCGTTGCAACACCAGGATGCGTGACAACAATTCATCCCGATCCACATAGCACCCCTGGAAATGCCGGTCACCGCTTGCCGGATCGAAGGCATCTCGGGCATGCAGCACGCGTCGGTTGTCAAAGCACCACAGTTGCCCCGCTTCCAGCCGGCGGGTAAAGCAAAAACGTGGCTCCCGGGTCATCTGGATGAAGCGTCGGTAGGCGAGGTAGTAGTCCGGCATTCGCTGGGCATCCATCTGGAAGGGGGCGCGCAAGAAGTTCGCCAGGCGGATCTCGCGCACTTCGCCGCTGCTGTCCAGCGCGATCACGGGGGCGGTGCAGCGGTAGTCGCTGTGACGGTCCTTGTTGCGAAACTCCACCGGCGTTTCGCAGAGTAGCCGGTAGGCGGCCGGGGCCTCGATGCGCAGCGCCTCGGCGATCGCGAAGCCATCGACGAAGGTGCTGTTTCCTCCGGTGGCGTCATTGACCAGGCAATGCAGGAACTGTAAACCCGGTTGCAATTCACGGGTCGGCAGGTCGGTGTGCAGGGGCAGGTTGAAAGCCGTGTAGGCATTGCTGTCCGCATCGGCCTTGGAGCGCACGTCGAACAATACGCCGAAGTTGCTCTCGCGAATGAACGAGATGCGCTTGGCCAAGGGAATCAGCGCGCCGGGCTCGGTGGGAACACCGTGCAACTGCGTCAGGCCCACGTCGCGCACCGCCAGCAGCCATTCGAGCAGCGTGTCGTCATCCTGCATCACCGCCCCATGATCGTAGACAGGCAACGACAGACCTTGCATCCAGCGGTGCTTGTGCGGCCTGGCCGCCTCGCGCTCGGCCAGGCTCTGGGCATCGTAGGCATGGGCGCGCAACCAGCCGGGGTGATAGGCGCTGGCATGGCCGTCGTCCCATTGCACGACCAGCCGGCCATCGTCGCCGATGGTGACGGCTTGCACCTGGATGTCTTCCGGTACGTCGGCCACCAGAAACACCTGTTCGCGGGTGACCTCGTAGACACAATCACCGCAAGGGCAGTTGTCGCGCAACCAAAGATTGTGGAACGGGCTGATCCGGCCGTCGGCCCAGGTTACCGAGACCCCGCCGGCGAAGGATGCGGCACTGGCCAAGGGGCTGATGAGCGGGAAGGTGCGGTAGTCCGCGATCGCGTTCATTTCGTTGAGACTCCTTTGCGGTGGGTAGGCGCCACGCCCGAGTGGGCAGGGGCGAGAATGATGTGGATGGCGCGCGCGGTGCCAGCGAGCACCAATAGCAGGCCCGCTGTTTCCAAAGCGCTTGGTGCACGGCCGACGAACGCCAACCCCATCAGGCTGGCGAACACCGACTCCAGGGCGATCAACTGGCCAGACAGCACCATGGGCAGATGGCGGGTGGCGATGTTCCAGGCTGCGGCGCCGACCAGCGACGAAGACACGCCGATCAGCGCTGCCCAGCCATACAGGTGCAGCGCGCCCTCGGTGCTCCATTGAGCCCCCTGCCAGCGCAGCAGGTCGTAGGCACTGGCAAGGGGCGCGAGAAGGGCTGCGACCAGGCCTGCGCCAACCATCATCAGGCAAGTCCAAGCTGCGGTAGCCCGCGGCGCGAGATCGACGACCGCGTTTTGGTTGATGACGCTGAACGACAGCCAGGCGAGGATCGCCAAGCCAGCGAATATCCCGGCGAGCACACCGTCAGCAGGGGCGTAGGGGCTGGTGAACAGGTCCAGGTTGATCAGCGAAAGGCCGATGCCCAGCAGCCCGATCGACAGCGCCAGACGTGTCCATGCCACCCGTTGCGCGTGCACATTGCCCAGCAGCGCCTGGAGCACCGGCACGCAGCCGATGAAGGCGGCGATCAGGGTCGGGCCGCCGAAGATCACGCTCCCCGCGATGCTGGCGCTGTAGACCAGATAGCCGATGACGCCCAGGGCCATGCCGGTCAGCCATTGCCGGGGCCCCAACTGGCGCAGCCGCTCGCGATACAGCAGCAGGCCAATCAGGCCCAGAGCACCAGTGAACAGGTAACGCACCAGCAACACGTCGAGAATCCCATATTCACCCGTGACGTAGGGGGTGATGAAGTTGCTGGCCCAGAACAGCGTGGCGATGACGGCAAAGACCACGCCCCGGGCGCTGGATGAGGGTGAGGCGAGCATGTTGGCTCCTGGCCGGGGGCGGTGGTGGGCTGTGCCCATGCTGCGGGCGCGCAGGCTGTGCTACAAATGATCTTTCGGTCCAGAGGGTTAACCTGAAGTCATGAATAGGCTCGGCAAGTCACTCCCCCCACTGGCCTCGCTGCTGCCGTTCGAGGCAACCGCCCGGCTCGGCAGCGTATCGCGTGCGGCCCAGGAGCTGCATATCACCCAGGCAGCGGTCAGCCGGCAGATTCGCGCGCTTGAGGCAGACCTTGGTGTCGCGCTGTTCGAGCGGCGTAACCGCGGCGTGTACCTGACCGAGTCGGGGCGCAGTCTTGCCTATATCCTGGGTAATGCATTGGCTGGGCTTGCCAACGAGGCCGACCGGCTGCGCGGCGTTGCCGGAACCAACCAAGTGGTGCTGCTGTGTCAGATGTGCGAAGCATTCCACTGGCTGATGCCTCGACTATCGAGCTTTCACCAACAATTCCCGGAGATCGAACTCAAGGTCGCGACGTTGCTGCGGCCATTGGCCGAGTACGAGGGCTATTTCGACGTGGCGATGCAGAGCAGCTGTCGGGACCGAGGGGCGCATCCGCTGCTGTTCAGCGCCAGCGATGAAGTGTTCCCTGTCTGCAGCCCCAGCTATCTGGCGCGCATGGGCAGCGATGCGCTGACGCTTGACCAGGTGCAGCGCTGCACCCTGCTGCTGCACCAGACAGTGCCGCAATACGAATTGGAATGGGACACCTGGATGGCGGCCCATGGCCTTGAGTTGCCAAGCGGCGGCAAGTCGTTGAGCTTCGATAACTACTCGTTGATGCTCCAGGCCGCTGTTGCCGGACACGGGCTGGCCATGGGCTGGCGACGCACCGCAGAGGGGATGCTCGCGCGGGGGGAACTGGTTGCGCCATTCGCCGAGACCGTCGTGCTGCAGGACGCTTTGTCGGTATGCGTGCGACACGGCCAGGAGCGCCGCCCAGAGGCACAAGCGCTTGCCGCCTGGCTGAAGGCGCAGCTCAGCTGATAGGCGTGGCGCCCGCGACTTTCGTGGTCGATGCTGGGATGGGACCGATGATGCGAAGGGGGCAGCCCTGAGCTGCACGCCATCGACGTGCGTGCTAGCGTCGCTGCCCTTCAGCCCCAGGCGCGAGTGCTCCGAGCAGCCCGGCCGCCACGGCCAGCGCGCCACCCACCGCCGCCAGGCCCGCCCATCCGGCCTGGTGCGCACCGTAGCTGCCTAGCGCCGCACCGGTCGCCCCGCCGAGGAAGTAGGTGCTCATGAACACCGTGTTCAGTCGGCTGCGCGCTTCAGCGCGCAACGCATAGACCCGCGCCTGGTTGGCCACCAAACCCGCACGATTGCCCAGGTCGAGCAGTGCCATTCCGGCCAGCAGCGCGGTCAGGCTGTGGTCGGCAAAGGCGACCAGACTGAACCCGATGACCAGCGCTGACACGCCTGTCATCACCGTACGCTGCGTGCCGATGCGGTCCGCCAGCGCGCCGATGTGTGGCGAAGCGAATATACCGAGCAGCGCCACCAGGCTCAGCAGGCCAACGGTGGCTGGGCCGAAGCTGTAGGGCTGCTGGCTCAGTAGCGAGGCCAGCGATGCCCACAGCGCGCTGAACGCGGCGAACATCAGGAACCCGCTGGCCGCGCACAGGCGCAGCACTGGCTCTTCGCGCAGCAGCGTGGCGAGAGAACGCAGCAGATGTGTGTAGCCAATCGAACCCAGGCTCGGGTTGAGCGGTAGCTGGCGGGCGACGATCCATAGCAAGCCCAGGTCGGCCACTGCCGCCATCAAGAACACCGCCTGCCAGCCCGCCTTGGCGCCGAGCAGGCCACCCACCGTGCGCGCCAGCAGCAGGCCACTGGACAGCCCACCCAGCAAGCTGCCGACCACCCGTGCGCGGCTTGCCGCCGATGCCGCGCCGGCGACGGTGGGAATGATCAACTGCGCGCTGATCGCGGTCATGCCCACGGCGAAGCTCGCCGCACACAACATGGCGAAGCTGGGGGCCCAGGCACAGGCAAGCAAGGCCACCAGGTTGGCGATGATCGCCACCGAGGCGAGCTGGCGCGGTTGACGCGCGTCGGCCAGCGGCACGATCAATAACAGGCCCAGGGCGTAGCCGAGTTGCGTCAGCGTGGCGATGGCGCTGGCGTGTGTCGCCGTCAGCCCGAAGCTTGCTGCCATCTGTGCCAGCAGGGGCTGGTGGTAGTAGAGCGCGGACACGGCCAGCGCGCAGCTTGCCGCCATCACCGCCACCAAGCGGCCGGAAGGTTCACTCATGGGCATGTACTCAACGTTCGGCCAGCGACTGCGCCAGTTCGGCGGTGGTGGCGATGCTGTGAGCGAAGGTCGGGCCATTGAGCGTGTGGGCGGCGTGCATCATTTCCGGCGTGAAGGCGGCGGTGGCATCACGCACCAATGTGACGTGGTAACCCAGTTCCATGGCGAAGCGTGCCGTCGATTCGATACAGGTGTTGGCGAGCAACCCGACCACGATCACGTGAGTGATGCCTTGCTGCTTGAGCTGGAAGTCCAGATCGGTGTTGGCGAAGCCGCTCTGGCCCCAATGCTCATGGACAATGATATCGCCTGTTTGGGGGATGAAGTCCGGGTGCCATTCGCCGCCCCAGGTGCCCTTGGCGAAGGTTTTGCGCTGCTGCACCAGGCGCTGGGTCGGGTTCGGATGGCTCCAGTTATCGTAGTCGCCGGGCTGCCAGCGGCGGTGGGGCACATAGAACACCTGCACGCCGTTGGCGCGCGCGCTGGCAACGGTGCTGCGCAGGTTGTCGAGCAGGTGCACGTGCTCGGCGACGTCCTTGAGTAGCGGGAACAGCTTGCCGCCTTCGGAAAGGAAGTCGTTGTAAGGATCGACCAGCAATAGGCCGGTGCGTGACAGGGGGTAGGCGGTGTCGGTCATGGGGGAGGCTCCGGGATAGGTGTGCCGAATATCAGCTATGAAAATCATAGTGTCAATGGTTTCGGTGGTTCTAGCCGTTTCTTTAGGTGGGCCAAAGGCTGGTTGCCGTGTTACTTTGAAAATCAAAGTGACTATGGAGAGAAACGTTGTGACACAACGGCCAGCCGATGCCTCATCCACGCTATGCCCAGTGAGCCGATCAGTGGAGCAGGTAGGCGACAAATGGACGCTCTTGGTATTGCGGGAGCTGTACATGGGCGCGACGCGCTTCGAGGATATCCAGATCCAGACCCAGGCAACCCCGCAAATGCTGACTACCCGGCTCAAGGCGCTGGAGGCCGACGGTCTGGTCGAACGCCGTCCATACAGTGACAAGCCCCGGCGACACGGCTACCACCTGACCGCCAAGGGCCAGGCGTTCTACCCGGTGATCTATGCCTTGCGTGCCTGGGGAGAGCGCTGGTGCAAAGGCGAGGGGGAGGCGGTGGCGGTACGTATGGTGCACAGGGCATGCGGGCATGACGTGGGCCTTGCCAGCATTTGTCCGCACTGCGGCGCGCCGGTGACGCGTGATGATCTCGAAGCCCACGTGAGTGAGGAGTTCGCCCACGAGCGGGCAGCCCGGCGCGAGGCATTCAAGCGAAAAGGCTAGATCGTGCAGCGAGAATCGACCCGGCGGGCTTGCGAGGGAAACCTTGAAATTGCCTTGGAACAAAGGGAAAATTCGTACGTAAATACATAGTACATACTATGGTACGAAATATCAGGAGCGGCGATGGCCCGGGTCGGAATAAATAAAGAGGTGGTGCAACAGGCACGGCAAGCGTTGCTAGCCCGTGGCGAACATCCCAGTATCGATGCGGTACGTATCGAGCTCGGGAATACCGGGTCCAAGACCACCATCCATCGTTATCTCAAGGAGCTAGAGAGCCTTCAGCCGGCCACACCAAAGGGCACGGCGGCGCTAAGCGAGCCACTGGGACGTTTGGTGGAGCAACTGGCCAGGCAATTGCAGCAGGAGGCCGACCTGCGCATCGAGGCGGCCGAAGTTGCATTCAGCCAGCAGCGTGAGCAACTTGAAGCCCGTTTTCAGCTCGCCCAGCAGGCATTGGCTGCGACCCATCAACAGCTGCAGGTTCAAACCCAGGCATTGGAGGCAGCGTCGGAAACGCTCGGCACCACGCAACGTACCCTGCAGACGGAACAGCTGCGCAACGCAAGCCTCAGCCAGTCGCTTGGCGAATTGAAGGTGCGCCTCGCCGACAAGGACGAACAGATTCTTTCATTGGAGGAAAAGCATCGTCACGCCCGCGATGCGCTAGAGCAAGAGCAGCGCCGCCATGAAGCGCAGCTGAAACAGCTGCAGGCGCAAGTGCGCCAGTTGCAGCAAGGCTTGATGTTCAAGCAAGACGAACTGACCCGGCTGCACCGGGACAATGAGCGCATGCTCGCCGAGCAGCGACAGTCAACCCGTGAACGCGAGGTTCTGGACAGCGTGCTGGAGCAGCGCGACGCCCAGATCCAGGGGCTGCGGACGATCCTGGCGCAAGCGCAGGGGGCGAGCGATGAAATGCGGCGTCAGCTGCAAAGCCAGACTCAGCAGCTGGAAGCCAAGCGCGGTACTTGCGCTGACCAGGTACGGGAACTACAGCGACTGAACGATGAGCTTAAGCAGCGCGATCAAGCGCTCGAGGCGTGCCAGCTACAGCTCAAGGGCAGGGCGCAGCCCCACAGTAAGCGCCCAGGCGCTTGACGCGCCTTGACCGGTTCAGTCAGCCGCCAGTGCCTGCGGCTGTATTTGCCAGCGCACGGCACTGACGCCCTTTTCCAGGCTGACCCGACTGACCAGGCGCTCAAGCTGCCCAGCCGCTTGCGGGTTACCCAGCAGTTCGGCGCGAACCTCCAGGCGCTTCGGGTCGGCCAGGTCTTCGCTGTGCAGCGACTGCAAGCGCAGGCCAGGGTCAGCAAGGCTATGCAGCATCAGGCTGCGTACCTGGATTTCGTCCTCGGCTCGGCAAACGATGCGCACTTCGAAATGCTGTTCGACTTCACTGGCAGGCACGACCTGTTGCTGATCCAGGCGCTGGGCGATATCACGCAGCAAAATGTTCGCGCACAACACCACCAGGCTGCCCAAGCTTGCCTCCAGCAGCAGGCCCAGGCTGCACAGCACACCGATAGCGGCAGTACACCAAAGGGTGGCGGCGGTATTGAGGCCACGCACGTTGAAACCATCACGCATGATGACGCCGCCCCCCAGGAATCCAATGCCCGAGACCACATAGGCCGCGATACGCGAGGCATCGTTGGGGGCCATGCCGGGTACCGCCTGGGTCATCAGCACGAACAAACAGGCGCCGGTACTGACCAGCGCATTGGTGCGCAGGCCGGTCATGCGTTGACGTAGTTGACGCTCGGCGCCGATCAGTGCACCGAGCAGAAGGGCAGTGCTGACGCGCAGCAGAAAGACTTTCCAATCCATAGCAAACCTCTTCGATGGGCAAATGCCCATGCGAGCGCCACCATACGGCGCGGTTGAAAAACCAGAAATGCGCAGGACCACCGGTGGTGGTACAAGAGGGAGGAATTGGCCTTGAAGAAGGAGCATTCCACTGCCTTGCCAATGGCGAGACAGTGGCAGGAATCTGCCGGACTAGCTCGCCGGGTGGGCCTGTCGCAAACGACTGGGGCTACTGTCCAATGCAGGACTCCTGTTCAGGAATGCAAAAGTGCGACGCGGACCATACGCCGCGACACCAGGGCGGTCAAGGCTAAAAACATGACAATGGCTTCATCAGGAAAACGGCTACAAACAACGCGTAAACCTGACAGTTTCGTGGAAAAAAACGGTGGCAGCCGGTACCCTTGGCCATCCGTTTTCCATCGCCCGGACCTTGACATGCTGTTCAATCTTGCCGTGCTGTTCGGCACCCTGGTGGCCATGGAGGGCGTCGGTACGCTGGCTCACAAGTACATCATGCATGGCTGGGGCTGGTGGCTGCATCGCTCGCACCATGAACCGCACCTGGGCATGCTTGAAACCAACGACCTGTACCTGCTGGCCTTGGGATTGATCGCTGCCACGCTGGTGGCGTTGGGCAAGTCAGGCTACGCGCCGCTGCAGTGGGTGGGCGGTGGCGTGGGCGGTTACGGATTGCTGTACGTGCTGGCCCACGATGGTTTCTTCCACCGGCACTGGCCCCGTAAACCGCAACCGGTCAATCGTTACCTGAAGCGTTTGCACCGTGCGCACCGCCTGCACCATGCGATCAAGGGGCGCGAAGGCTGCGTTTCGTTCGGCTTCTTCTACGCGCCACCCCTGAGCAAACTGAAAAAGCAGTTGCAGCAGCGCCGTAAACGGCCGTGAATCAATTGGCCGTTTCGCCCTTGGGCGCAGGTGCCGCCGCACCATGCCCGCGGCTGACCCACCAACCGAAGCCTGCTGCGGTGAAGAACATCAGCAAGCTGTAGAGCGCTGCCGGTACGGCCATGGTCGCGTTGTTGAGCAGTGACGGGCTTAGCGCCAGCGCAATGGCCAGCGTTCCATTGTGAATTCCGATTTCCATGCCGATGGCGATAGCCTGGCGCTTGGGAATGTTCAACAGCCGAGGCACCCAATAACCGACAGCCAGGCTCAGCAAGTTGAACAGTAAGGCCGCCAGGCCGACGACGGGGGCATACTCCACGACGGTCTGCCAATCCTTGGCCAGTGCCAGGACGATGGTGAAGGCCAGGAACAACGCAGCGATCAGCTTCATCGGTCTTTCCATGCGAGTGGCAAAGCGCGGTGCCCAGTGGCGAATCAACATGCCGAGGCCGACCGGTAGCAGCACGATCGCGAATACCTGCAAGACCTTGGCGAACTGCAGCGGGATGGCTTGCTCAGAAGCCATGAACCAGACCAACGACAGGTTCACTAGCAGCGGCATGGTCAGAATGGCGATCAGCGAGTTCACTGCCGTCAATGTGATGTTCAGCGCGACATCGCCATGAGCGAGGTGACTGAACAGGTTGGCCGTGGTCCCACCCGGGGACGCGGCCAACAACATCAAGCCCACTGCCAGCGCCGACTCGAGGCCAAAGCCGTTAGCGATCAGGAAACAGACCAGTGGCAGCAGCAGAATCTGGCACGTCAGGCCAACCACCACGGGCTTGGGGTACTTCACCACGCGGGCGAAGTCTGCCAAGGTCAGCGACAGCCCAAGGCCGAGCATGATGATGCCCAAGGCCAGGGGGAGGACAGCGGTCAACAGGGGAGAGGCGGTCATCGGCGGGTTCTCGGGCGCATGATCCGAGGAGTGTAGGTCGGCTTAGCTGACTCGCTAATCGCACAATGCCAGTGCTTGGTAACCTTTTGTTACTGCACCCGCTTCAGCCCAGGGCGTCCGGCAGCAAGAGGACCCCGATACGCTCGGCCAGGTCGAGCAGTTCGGTGAATGCGGCCGGGTCTACCCGCACATCTCACTTTGCTGGCACCAACGCCTGGACGATGCGCTTGATGGCCTCTTCGGGAGCGCCGGCGATTCGCGTCGAGAAGTACTGGCCGAATATGCAGCGGCCGCTTGCCGCGTTGCGGTGAGGCCGCGGGCGCAGTAGCATTCGGGCTTTTGCCAAGGATTAGCCTGACATGCCGTATCAGCAAGGTCTGCTTGCCACGCCGGTGCCAGCCCACGCCCGTCACCTGTTTTTCGCCATCGAATCGCTCGAGGCGTTGCCCTCCGTTCTCGATGCCCTGCAACCACAGGTCGATGGACGCAGCCTGATCCTGGGTATTGGCGCACCGCTGGCCAAAGCGCTGGCTCGCGACATCGAAGGGCTGCGGCCGTTTCCGCTGCTGGACGCGGTGGTCGAGAACCCAAGTACCCAGCATGCCTTGTGGCTGTGGCTGCGGGGTGAAGAGCGCGGCGATCTGTTCCTGCGCGCCCAGCAGCTTGAACAATCGCTGAGCCCGGCCCTGCGCCTGGTGGACAGTGTCGACGGTTTCCTGCACCGCGCAGGCCATGACCTCACAGGTTATGAAGACGGTACCGAGAACCCGCGGGACGAAGCGGCGGTCGAGGCGGCCATCGTCGCTGGCGACCACGTTGGCCTGAGCGGCTCCAGTTTCGCCGCTTTCCAGCTGTGGAAGCATGACCTGAACTACTTCAAGTCGCTGCCCCAGCCTGAACAGGACGACATCATCGGTCGCCGCCTGAGCGACAATGAAGAGCTCGAAGACGCTCCGGAATCGGCCCACGTCAAGCGCACCGCCCAGGAAAGCTTCGAGCCAGAGGCCTTCATGGTCCGCCGTTCAGTGTCCTGGACCGACTCGCGTGGTGCGGGTCTGGCTTTCGTGGCCTTGGGCCGCTCGTTCGATGCTTTCGAGGTGCAGCTGCGCCGCATGAGCGGTCTCGAGGACGGTGTCATCGATGCATTGTATCGTTTCAGTCGCCCGCTCACTGGCGGTTACTACTGGTGCCCGCCGATGACCGAAGGTGCGGTGGATCTGCAGCGTTTGCTCGGCTGATCGCTAAACATCCAGATACAGAAACACCCGGCGGCCACGGATAGAGCAACTAGCCTTGGAAGTTTCCGACAGATGACGGGAGCTTTGCCATGTACGCACGTCGCGATGTCCTGCGCGCTGGGGCGACGCTTGGTCTGATGGCCGCCAGCCCCTGGCTGCGGGCGGCCAACACCGACGGGCTGATTACCCGCACCATCGCCTCTACCCAGGAAGCCTTGCCAGTGATTGGGGCGGGCACGTCAGGCAGTTTCGAGGTCCAGGCCGGCTCCGCGCAGTACCAGCAGCTCAAGGTCGTTTTGAAGGCCTTTTTCGAGGGTGGCGGCAAAGTCATCGACACCTCACCCAACTACGGCGGAGCGGATGCCATCCTTGGCCAGTTGCTGGAGGAGGGCGGATGGCGCCAGCAGTGTTTCATTGCCACCAAGATCGCTGCCAACAGCCGCGCCGATGCCCAGGAGCAATGGGCGGGTACCCTGCGCAGCCTGCGCACCGACAAGGTCGAGCTGTTGCAGGTGCACAACCTTCGCCAATGGCAGATCCAGCTGCCCTATGCCCGCGAACTCAAGCAGCAGGGCAAGACCCGTTACGTGGGCATTACCCATTACCTCAACAGCGGCCATGACGACGTGGCCGAGATCGTGCGCCGCGAGCCGCTGGACTTCATCCAGATCAATTACTCGGTCAACGCCCCGGACGCGGCGCGGACCTTGTTGCCGTTATGCCAGGAAAAAGGCGTTGCGGTGCTGATCAACCGGGCATTCGACGATGGGCGTCTGTTCGCCCGGGTCAAGGATATGCCCCTTCCGGGATGGGCTGGCGAGGCAGGCATCGGCAGTTGGGCGCAGTTGTTTCTCAAGTTCGCCATCAGCCATCCGGCGGTCACCACGGTGATCCCAGCCACCGGCCGCCCGGATCGCCAGCTCGACCAACTCAAGGCCGGGCACGGGCCGCTATTGACCCAGGCGCAGCAACAGGCGCTGATCGAACAGTTCGCCTGACCCATGAACACCTGGCGGCGTCGACTGGGCAAGGGGCTGAACTGGCAACCAGGGGAAGGCGCAGCGGTGGTGGCGGGCCTGGTGCTTTTCTATCTGCTGTTCACCGGCTATTTCATGCTGCGTCCGGTGCGCGAAACCATGGGCGTGGCGGGCGGGGTGGATAACCTGCAGTGGCTGTTCACCGGGACCTTCTTCGCTACCCTAGTGAGCCTGCCTTTGTTTGGCGTGCTCGCCAGCCGGGTACGCCGACGCCATATCTTGCCTTGGACCTACGGTTTCTTCGCCAGCAACCTTCTGTTGTTCGCTGTGCTCTTTGCCCGCGATCCGGATGATATCTGGGCAGCACGGGCCTTTTACATCTGGTTGTCGGTGTTCAATCTGTTGGCCATCTCCCTGGCCTGGAGCGTGCTCGCCGACATCTTCGACAACGAACAGGGCACGCGGCTGTTCGGGCTGCTGGCCGCCGGGGCCAGCCTGGGCGGGCTCAGTGGGCCGATCCTCGGCACCTTGTTGGTGGCACCCCTCGGCCACGCAGGCTTGCTGCTGCTGGCCACCGCTTGTCTGCTGGGCAGTATCGTTGCCACTGGGTATTTGCAACGTTGGCGGGCGCGCCACCCATTGCCCGCCATTTCCGAACACCCACCCTCCAAACCTCTGGGCGGAAATCCACTGTCTGGCGCCACCGCCGTGTTGCACTCCTCGTACCTGCTGGGCATTGCCGGTTTCGTGGTGTTGCTGGCCAGCGTCAGCACCTTCCTGTACTTCGAGCAGGCGCGGATCGTCAGCGAGACATTCACCGACCGCACTCGCCAGACCCAGGTTTTCGGGCTGATCGACACCATCGTCCAGGCCCTGGCGATTCTCACCCAGCTGTTTCTCACCGGACGTCTGGCCCGATATCTGGGGGTTGGTGTCCTACTGGTGGGGGTGCCGCTGGCAATGGCGGTCGGTTTCGTCTGCCTTGCGCTGTATCCAGTCTTTGCGGTGTTCGTGGTGGTGATGGTGGTGCGTAGGGCCGGAGAGTACGCATTGGTGCGACCGGGTCGGGAGATGCTGTTCACGGTGCTGACGCCCGAGGACAAGTACAAGGCCAAGAACTTCGTCGACACCGTGATCTACCGCGGCGGCGATGCGCTGAGCGGTTGGCTCAAGCGCGGGCTGGACGTGATGGCCGACCATCCCCAATTGGCCATGGTCATTGGCGCTCTGCTGGCACTGGGCTGGGGGCTGACCGGCAGTTGGCTGGGGCGACGTCATGGCCAGTCGCTTGGTGCGCCAAATACAGACTCCCCGCATATTTAACGCCACCGGTCAGAACCCTTCTTTTGAAAACGAATCCCTGCGGGAGACCGCACTCCGAACCTATGTACGGCGTACTGCCGTGCATATCCGAAGCCAAATGAGGTTAAAGACCATGGCTAACAAAGAAAATGGCCGCCAGGGTAGTCAAGGCGGCAGCAAGAACCCTGGCAACTTCGCCAACGACCGCCAGAAGGCCTCCGAAGCGGGGCGCAAGGGCGGCCAGTCCTCCGGCAGCAACATGGACCACGACCGCGAGTCGGGCCGCAAGGGCGGTCGCACTTGAGTGAAGGCGCTGCAGTGCCGGGCATGTCCTGGCACTGCATTGCCGCGTTTCGCTCAACCTCTCAGATCTTGCCAGGGTTAGGATTGGCGGCGTTCGCCGTGCCCTGCACCCGGGTGGCCTTGTCCAGGGTATCCTGCGGCAACTGGTCGAACTCATGCAGACCGTCCTTGCGATAGGGGTCGCCAATCCAACGTGGCGCCGCCACGAATTGCGAACTGACCAGGCTCTTCTTCGGCTCGTAGCGGTCATAGCTGAGCCCCGCGAGGTCTGACAGCGTATGGATCAGGTGCGAGCTGCTGTAGGCCCGGTTGGCCATCGCCTGGAAGTCGCGCGGATGCGTGGCCTGCCAGCTTGGCGAGGTCCAGAGTAAGAATGGAATGGTGTACATCGGCCGGGTCGGGGCGCCTTCGTTACGTCCCAGGCGGTCATGATTACCCGAGCTGTACACATCTTCGCCGTGGTCGGACAGGTACATCAGGAAGCCATTGGCAGCGCTTGCCGAGTAACGTTTGATCAGGCTCGAAACCACGTAGTCGTTATACAACACCGCATTGTCGTAGAAATTGTAGGTGTCTGCCTGGCTGTCGGTGAGCTGAGGCGGAACACCTTGCCGGTCTGTGAAGCGATCGTAGGCCTGCGGGTAGCGATAGCGGTAATCCATGTGCGTCCCTAGCAGGTGGACGATGATGAACTTGTTCGGTGCGGGGTCTTGCAATGCCTTCTCGAACGGTGAAAGCACCACGTCGTCATACTGGCTGGCGTTCTGATTGCGCTGGTTGTTCAGGTAGACCTGCTCGTCGGTCTGCTGGGAGAACGTGGTCAGCATGGTGTTGCGCTTGGTCATGGTCTGCTGGTTGGTGATCCAGAAGGTCTTGTAGCCCGCCTGTTTCATCAGGTTGATCAACGATGGATCGGTGAGGAAGCGGTCCGGGTTCTGCTGGTCACCGAACGTCAGGATCTGCTGCATCACCTCGATGGTGTAAGGGCGAGGCGAAACCACGTTGTGGAATACCGTCAGGCCTTTGTCGCTGGCCGCCAGAGCGTCGAGATTCGGGGTGGTCGGACGGTTGTAGCCATACAGGTGCATGTGTTCGCGGGTTGTGGATTCGCCCAGCACCAGCACCAAGGTGCGCGGTTCGGTACCGCTGCTGTCATGGAGATTTTTCAAGGGCGGCAACGAGGCGTTGCGGGCCAGCAGTGCCTGCATGTTGTCCAGTTGCTGGCGATACTGCCGGTAGCCGACCAACAACTGCCAGGGGACCGCCGGTTCCATGCGCTGCTCGACCTTTTCCATCGCGTCGGCAAAATTGCGCTGCTGATTGACCATCTGTTTGTAGAAGGGGTAGACGAGGTTCGCCGCCAACAGCAGAACAACTACCGGAACGCGACTGCGAAGAGGCAGCGAAACCGGGCGAATGCGCTTCCATAGCAGCACGGCGACCGCGGTGTACAGCAGCAGTGCCAAGCCCAGCCAGATACTGAAGTACTGGCTGAAGTACTCGCTCGCCTCTGCAGTGTTGGACTCGAACATCACGAAAATGACGCTTTGCGAGAACTCCTGGCGATAGATGCCGAAGTAGCTCAAGCCCACCAGGGAGGCGCCCCATAGCACCAGGCCAATCACTGCCGCGGTGGCGCGGGTGAAGCGCGGCAGCAATAACACCGGGGCAAGCCAGAGGCTGCTCAGGAACAAGGCGTCGCGAAAACCGGCAAAGCCTGTGGTACCGCTGAACAGCAAGAGCGCCTGGGTGACGCCGGAGAAGTACCAGAAGAACAGAAGTAGCCAGCCCAGGCCGGCCCAGTCCAGGCGTTTTGCGGTGGAAGGGGATGTAGTGTCTGACACGTTTGCCTCGTTGAACCATGGCGGCCGCGAGTCCTGCGGCTGCCGGAAAGGCCGTGACGCTAAAGGGAGGACTGTGAAAATAACGTCAACAGAAAGTCGCCGATGGGTCATTTCGAGGGAACTTTGCCAGCGCTTGGAGATTCCACCCAAGGGAGCTCTTTTTTGATGAGCGCCCCTGGGCCACCCCGAATGCGGAGACCAGCATGGCCAGACATATCATCCACTTCACCGGACCTATCAACTCGTCCACCTGTGGCAACCTGATCAGCACGTGCGGCAAGGCGATCCAGCAGGGCGCCGATGTGTTGCAGTTGAACATCGCCACCATGGGCGGTGAATGCAGTTACGGTTTCACCTTGTACAACTTCCTACGTAGCCTGCCCATCGCGTTGCATACCCACAACCTGGGTACCGTGGAGTCGATGGGCAACATTCTGTTCCTCGCGGGCGAGCACCGCACGGCCTGCAGCTACAGCAAATTCCTGTTCCATCCGTTTCACTGGACACTGCATGGCTCGGTGGACCATGCGCGGATGGCTGAGTACGCCATGAGCCTGGACTATGACTTGCGCCTCTATGCGCAGATCGTTGCCGAAAGAACCGAAGGCAGTGCCGAATCCCTGGATGTACCTCGCTACCTGATGGCCTACCCGCGCATTCTGGGCCCACACGAAGCGCTGCAAAGCGGGCTGATCCACGCCATCGACGAGCTCGCGATCGGTTCCGAGGCCACCCAATGGAGTGTGCATGCGTGAAACCCCTCTCAGTCGCTGAACAGCGTTTTGAATTTTCTGGAAAAACCCTGATCCATCAAAGGCTCATCCACGGAGAACAGGAGGCCCCCTGCGATGCCTAGCCCACAGCTGTATATCATCGACTATCAACTGCACGGCCAGCCGCGCAGCTTCATCATCCGCCTGGACCGGCTGGACAACGCCGACGCCTGGCATTGGGCCAGCTGTGACGCGGGGATCGGGGTGATTCCGAAGTTCGGGCGGGAAAAGCTCAGGAAAGTCAGCCGTCCGATGGCTGAGCGCTATGGCATCACCGAGGTCAGCTGGCGAGCTTCCGGTGACCGTCAGCGGCCCCCGCAGTGAGGCCTGCAGGGGCGCGCGTTCGCACACTCAGGAGCGTTTGAGCACCAGGGTCAGGATGTCGTAGCTGGCGACCAGCTCGCCCAACTGGTTGGTGACCTCCACGTCCCAGGCCACCACGCCTTGGGGTTGGCCAAGAGGACTGGTCTTGCCTTGGTCGATCTTGCGCTTGCAGGTCAAGCGCGCCTGAATGGTGTCGCCAATGCCAACCGGGTTGATGAAGCGCAGGGTGTCTAGGCCGTAGTTGGCCAGCACGGGTCCGGCGCCGGGGGAGACGAACAGCCCGGCAGCGGCAGACAGCACGAAGTAGCCATGGGCGATGCGCTTGCCAAACTGCGATTGCTTGGCGGCGATCTCGTCGAAGTGCATGTAGAAATGATCGCCCGACAGGCAGCCGAAGTTGACCAGGTCGGCTTCGGTGACGGTGCGACGGTGCGTCAGCAGCGACTCGCCGATGCGCAGGTCGTCGAAATGGCGGCGGAACGGGTGAACTTCGGTTTCGATCACTTCAGCGCCGCGGACATACTCGCCGGTGACGGCGGTGAGCATGCTTGGCGAGCCTTGCACGGCGGCGCGCTGCAGGTAGTGCTTGACCGCACGCAAGCCGCCCAGCTCTTCACCGCCGCCCGCTCGGCCGGGGCCGCCATGTTTCAATTGCGGCAGCGGCGAGCCGTGGCCGGTGGACTCTTGCGCGGCCTCGCGGTCCAGCACCAACAGACGACCATGCCAGGCGGCTGCAGCCGGAATGGCCTTGGCTGCCACTGCACGGTCGGCGGTGACCAGCGTCGCCACCAGGCTACCTTTACCACGGGCGGCGAGAGCCAGGGCCTCGTCCAGGTCGTCATACGCCATCAGCGTGCTGACTGGGCCGAAGGCTTCGATATCGTGGGCTCCGCCCTCGGCGTGAGGATCCCGGGCCTGAAGCAGGGTCGGGGCGAAGAATGCACCCTCGGCAACACCTTCGCCCACTGGGGCAAAGCCATCACCCGCACCGAACAGCTGGTCGCAACTTTCCAGCAGGCTGCGTACGCGCTCGCCGACATCGCGCTGCTGGTCGTGGGACGCCAGGGCCCCCATGCGCACACCTTCGACCGAAGGATCACCCACCACCACCTTGCTCAAGCGTTCACGCAAGCGGGTAGCGACAGCGTCAAGGTGCTTGGCTGGAACGATGGCGCGGCGGATCGCCGTGCACTTTTGTCCGGCCTTGGTGGTCATCTCGCGCACCACTTCCTTGATGTACAGTTCGAACTCTTCGCTGTCCGGGGTGACGTCCGGCCCAAGTATGGCGCAGTTGAGTGAGTCGGCTTCGGCGGTGAAGGGCACAGAGTTGCGCACCAGGTTCGGTGTTACCCGCAATTTGGCGGCGGTATCGGCGGAACCGGTGAAGGTCACCACATCCTGGCCTTGCAGGCGGTCGAGCAAGTCGCCTGTGCTGCCGATCACCAGTTGCAGGCTGCCGGCCGGCAACAAGCCGGACTCGTTCATCAGGCGCACCACGGCTTCGGTAAGGTAGCTGGTGGAGGTCGCCGGCTTGACGATGCACGGCATGCCAGCCAGGAAGGTCGGGGCAAATTTCTCGAGCATGCCCCAGATTGGGAAGTTGAAGGCATTGATGTGCACAGCCACGCCGGCGCGCGGCACCAGGATGTGGCTACCGGCGAAATGGCCTTTTTTGCCCAATGGAATCGCCGGACCTTCATGCACCAGGTTGCCGGACGGCAGTTCGCGGCTGCCAATGCCTGCATAGGAAAACAGCGTGGCGTTGCCGCCTTCGATGTCGATCCAGCTGTCGGCGCGGGTAGCGCCGCTGTGGTGGGACAGGGCGTAGAGCTGTTCTTTGCGCTCGGCCAGGTAAAGGGCCAGAGCCTTCAGGCGGGCAGCGCGCTGCTGGAAATCCATGGCCATCAGTTCTGCAAGGCCACGTGCCCGGGCGAAGTCCACGGCTTCGGCGAAGTCCGGGCGCTCTTCGTGGCTATAGGCCAGGACGTGACCGTCCAGGGCACTGCGCAGCGCCTGGGCGCCGTGCTGGCCGATCCAGCGGCCGGCGATGAAACTCTGCAGGGTTGGGGCGTCGGACATGCTGTTCTCCTCAAGAAGGCGCTGTTACCACAGCGCCAGGGTGTAGCCGATGATCAGGCGGTTTTCGTCCACGGCATTGGTCAGGCCGTTGCCGGAACGGAAGGTGACGTTGCGCCAACGCAGGCTGACGTCCTTGAATGGGCCGCTCTGGATGACGTAGGTAAGGTCGGTGTCGCGCTCACGCTCACGACCATTGCTGAGCGTGGCGGTCTCGGCATGGCGGCCGTCGGTGTAGCGGGTCATGAAACTCAGGCCGGGGATGCCCATCGCCACGAAGTCGTAGTCGTAGCGCACTTGCCAGGAGTCCAGCCCGGCACGGGTGAAGGTGTTGTAGGTCACCAGGTTGACGGTGAACGGGTCACCGCCGTTGACGAATGGAAAGGCGCTGTCGCCGGACATCTGCTGCCAGGTGGCGGTGAACTTGTGGGCCTTCACGCCCAGTGTGAACAGGGCGTTGAAGTTGCGGTTGTCGATGTTGCCCGCGCGCTCGGCACCGTCGCCGCGGCTGTCGAAGTAGCGCAGGTCACTACGCAAGCTCACGCCTTCGCCCAGGGGCTGGGTGTGCACCAGGCCGACGAACTGCTGGCGGTAGATCTCGTCGAGCTTGGCGTAGTAGTAGCTGAAAGTGGCCTGCGGGGTGATGGCGTAGCTGCCACCGGCCAGGTCCAGGTGATCGCTGCTGGCGGCGCCGTAGCCCATATCGTCGCGGCCGGACGAGTCGCGCAGGTTGACTTTGCTCAGGCGCCCGGCGTTGACGGTCAGCCCATCGATGTCCTGGCTGGTCAGCAGTCCGCCCTGGAAGGTCGACGACAGCAGGCGGGTGTCGTTGTACACCACCACTGGCAGGATCGGTTGCAAGGTGCCCAGGCGCAGCGTGCTCTTGGAGACCCGCACCTTGCCGGTCAGGCCCAACTCGCTGTAGTCATCCACCGGCTCATGGCTGTTCGGTCCGAACGGCAGCAGGCCGGTGTTGCGCCGGTCGCGGCTGGAGTCGAGCTTGATGCCAAGCTGGCCCATGGCATCCACACCAAAGCCCACGTAACCTTCGGTGAATCCCGATTCCAGTCGTGCGGTGAAACCTTGGCCCCATTCCTCGGCCTTGGCCTGGGGAGCGTTAGCCTGACGGAAGTCGCGGTTGATGTAGTGGTTGCGCAATTCCAGCCGTGCATGGCTGTCGTCGATGAAGTCCGCCATGGCCGGCAAGGGCAGGGCGAGTGTGGCGAGCCAGGCGGCTGAGGTCAGATGCGTGCGGTTCATTGTTTTTTTATCCGACATGATGCTGTTCTGGGGTCAGTGCTTGCTGGCGCCAGCGGCGCCGATACCGGTCATGGAGCGGATGAACTGCGCCAGGTAGCGCCCACGCTCCTCGCTGGCACGCGCGGAGGTGTCTGTTACCGAGAACACCCAGGCGCAGAGGAAGGCCAGGCTCATGGAGAACAACGCGGGGTTGCTGTAAGGGAACAGCGCTTGTTCGTTGTGCAGCACGTTGACCCACACTGCCGGGCCCAGCACGACCAACACGATGGCCGAAACCAGCCCGGCCATGCTGCCGCACACTGCGCCTCGGGTGGTCAGGCCTTTCCAGAACATCGAAAGCAGCAGCACTGGGAAGTTGACCGAAGCGGCCACGGCCAGCACCAGTCCAGACAGGAAGGCGATGTTCTGCGACTCGAACACCAGTCCCAGCACGACCGCCAGCAAACCAATCACCAGCGTGGCGATACGCGAGACGCGCATTTCCTGCTGTTCGCTGGCCTGGCCCTTGCGCACCACGCACGCGTAGAGATCGTGGGACACGGCGGAGGCGCCGGACAGCGCAAGGCCGGCGACCACCGCTAGGATGGTGGCGAAGGCCACGGCCGAGATGAAGCCCAGGAACAGGTTGCCCCCCACGGCCTGAGCGAGGTGTACGGCGACCATGTTGCCACCACCGATGATCGCACCACTGGCTTCGCGGTAGGCTGGCTCGGTGCCGACCATGACGATGGCACCAAAGCCGATGACGATCAGTAGCAGGTAGAAATAGCCAATGAAACCAGTGGCATAGAACACACTCTTTCGGGCCTCCTTGGCATCGCTGACGGTGAAGAAACGCATCAGGATATGGGGCAGGCCGGCAGTGCCGAACATCATGCCCAGGCCGAGTGAGATAGCGTCGATAGGGTTCGACAGCAAGCCGCCAGGTGCCATGATCGCCTGCCCTTTGGCGTGCACCGCCACGGCATTGGCGAACATGGCCTCGGTGCTGAAACCGAAGTGCTTGAGCACCATGAAGGCCATGAAACTGGTACCCGACAGCAGCATCACCGCCTTGATGATCTGCACCCAGGTGGTGGCGAGCATGCCGCCGAAAGTCACGTAGGCGACCATCAGTACTCCGACCAGGATCACCGCATACAGGTAGCTGATGCCGAACAGCAGCTCGATCAGCTTCCCGGCACCGACCATTTGCGCCACCAGGTACATCAGCGCCACGGCCAGGGTGCCGAACGCCGAGCTCAGACGCACCGGCGTCTGCGCCAGGCGGTAGGAGACCACATCGGCGAAAGTGTACTTGCCCAGGTTGCGCAGGCGTTCGGCGATCAGGAACAGAATGATCGGCCACCCGGCCAGTACACCCAGGGCATAGAGCAAGCCGTCATAGCCGTTCATGAACATCATCGCCGAGATGCCCAGGAACGAGGCGGCGCTGATCATGTCGCCCGCAATCGCCAGGCCGTTCTGCATGCCGGTCAGGCCTCCGCCGGCGGTGTAGAAGTCGCTGGCCGAGCGCGTGCGCATCGCTGCCCAGCGAGTGACCAGCAGGGTAAAGCAGACGAACACCATGAACATCGAGATGGCAGTCCAGTTCATCGTGCGCACTCCTGCTTGACCTTGTCGTTCAGGGGGTCGAGGACGTTGTTGGCACGGTGCACGTAGAGGCCGGTCAGCGCGAAGGACAGCAACACCATCAGGACGCCCACCAGCATGCCGACGGTGGTGACGCCGCCGCTCAGGGACTGGCCCAGGGTGCTGGGGGAAAATGCCACCAGCAGCACGAAGCCGTAGTAAATCACCAGCATGGCCAAGGTCAGGCTGCCATTGAGGCGGCGCTTGGACCGGACCAGGTGCTGGAAGTCGGGGTGGTTGGCGATGCTGTCGATGTGTTCGGGTGTCATGGGAAGCGATCTCTGGGTGTTGTAATTGTTGTGTTGAGGTCACGCGGGTGTTGCTAGGCAGTTCAGCGCCATGGAGATCCCACAGCCGCTCCGGGAGAGGCTGCGGTAGGCCAGGTGTCAGAGCTGGTCGAAATCAAGGACCACCTTGTCGCTCACCGGGTAGGTCTGGCACGACAGCACATAACCGGCCGCCACTTCGTAGTCCTCCAGCGCGTGGTTACTGTCCATCTCGACTTCGCCCTCGATCACCCGACACTTGCAGGTGGAGCACACACCGGCCTTGCACGAGTAGGGCAGTTCGGCGCCGATGGCGTTGCCGGCGTCCAGCACGTTCTGGGTATTGCGCGGCAGGTCGAAGGTAAGGGCGCGGCCATCGCTGATCACGGTGATGTGGCTGAGCGCGGAGTCGACCTGGCGCGCCGCCTCGCGGGCTTCGCGACGGGCTTGGCTGCCAGCGGCGGCGAACAACTCGAAATGGATGCGCTCATTGGCCATGCCATTGGCCTGCAGACTTTCACGCACGGTTTCGGTCATCGCCTGTGGGCCGCAAACGAACGCGGCATCCAGGCTCGAAACATCCATCCAACGGGAGAACAGCTGGCCGCACTTGTCGGCATCGATGCGACCGTTGTAGAGGTCGACGTCCTGCTGCTCGCGGCTGAACACGAAAATCAGGTTCAGGCGGTCGAGGTAGCGGTTCTTGAGGTCTTCGAGCTTGTCGCGAAACAGCGCGCCGGAACTGGAACGGTTGCCGTAGAGCAGGGTGAAGCGGCTGTTCGGTTCGCTGGCCAGGGTGGTGGCGATGATCGACAGAATGGGGGTGATGCCACTGCCGGCAGCTACACCCAGGTAATTGCCCTGGCGCGTGGGGTCCAGCGGCACGAAGAAGCTGCCGGACGGCGGCATGACCTCCAGCTGCTGGCCGGCCTTGAGGGCCTCGTTGGCGAACGCCGAGAAGCGACCGCCTGGCACGCGCTTGACGGCCACACGCAGTTCGCCGTCCTGCACTGCGCTGCAGATGGAGTAGGACCGGCGGACTTCTTCGTCATTCAGTTGGGTGCGCATCACCAGGTACTGGCCTTGGGTGAAGCGGAACGTTTCCCGCAGGTGCTCGGGCACATCGAAGGCAATGGACACCGCATCACGGGTTTCGGGGCGCACTTGCTTGACGGTCAGGCTGTGAAACTGGCTCATGGTGGTCTCCACGGCTCAAATGCATTTGAAATAGTCGAACGGCTCCAGGCACTCGCGGCAGCGGTACAACGCCTTGCATGCGGTGGAGCCAAACTGGCTGAGCAACTCGGTGTGGCGACTGCCGCACTGCGGGCAGCACACCTGCGGCGGTTCGCCCAGCAGGCTGCGCTTGCTGGGGTTGCCCTCAGGGGGAGCGATGCCGTAGGCCAACAGGCGTTCTCTGCCTTGGGGGGTGATCCAATCGGTGGTCCAGGCCGGGGTCAGTCGACGCTCCAGCTGCGGCGCGGCAAAACCGGCTTGTTCCAGGGCATGACGAATATCGTCCTCGATCACCTCGGTGGCCGGGCACCCAGAGTAGGTGGGCGTGACCACCAGGTGCAGGTGACCGGCGCGCCAGTCGAGGTCCCGGACGATGCCAAGGTCGACGACGCTGACCACTGGCACTTCGGGGTCCATGACCTGCTCCAGCGTCTTCCAGGCGAGGGACAGGTCATCACCGCGCAGCGCACGGGCGCGACGGTCGCTGGTAATCAGCTCACCAGGTTGCATCGGGATATGCCCTTGGCAGGAACTGCATCTCGGCCAACAGCAAGCCCAGATGTTCGGTGTGCAGGCCTTTGCGACCGTCGAGGTAGAAGTGACTGGCGGCTTTGGGCAACGGCAGGTCGACCGAGTCGAATACCGTGCTCACCTGCTTGAGCCAGGCAGCGCCTACCTGAGTTGGATCAGCAGCGATACCCGCCTCGGCCAGCTGCACTTCGCCGTCGCTGCCGGTGTTCAGCTCGACCGTGAAACGCCACAGCGCTGCAATCGCATCGAGCATGCGTCGGCGGCTCTCGTCGGTGCCGCCCCCGAGGCGCTGTACCCACTCGCCAGAGCGGCGCAGGTGGTAGGTGACTTCCTTGACCGCCTTGGCAGCGATACCGGCGATCCGCTCGTCGCTGGATGCCTGAAGCTGCTGCAGCACGGCAAGGTGCCAGGCGTCGTAGAGGAACTGCTTGGTCATGGTGACGGCGAAGTCGCCATTGGGCTGTTCGACCAGCAGCAAGTTACGGAACGCCCGCTCGTCCCGGCGAAACGCCAGGGCATCGGCATCGCGGCCGTCATCGAGCAGTTCTGCGGCATATTCCAGCCAGTTGCGCGCCTGGCCGACCAGGTCGAGGCCGACGTTCATCAGGGCCAGTTCTTCTTCGAGGGCAGGGGCGCGGCCGCACCACTCGCACAAACGCTGGCCCTGGACCAGGGCGCTGTCACCCAGCAGAAGCAGATACGCAATGAGGTTTTGTTCGTGCATGGCGGGCCTCACATGTGTCCGACTTCGTCGGGCAGCTCGTAGAAGCTGGCATGGCGGTACACCTTGTCGTCGGACGGGGCGAACAAGGGGTCTTTCTCATCGGGCGAGGACGCGGTGATCAAGGCCGAGGGAACCACCCAGAGGCTCACGCCTTCGCTGCGGCGGGTGTACAGCTCACGGGCGTTTTCGATCGCCATGGCGGCGTCGGCGGCATGCACGCTGCCGACATGCTTGTGGTTCAGGCCGTGCTTGCTGCGCACGAACACTTCATAAAGGGTCCAGACAGACATTTTCGATCTCCGCATCAATCGCCGCTCAGGCGGCGTTCTTGTTCTGTTGCTTGCGTGCATAGGCCACGGCCGCTTCGCGGACCCAGGCGCCATCCTCGATGGCCTTGCGCCGGGTGGCGACGCGCTCCTGGTTGCAGGGGCCGTTGCCCTTGATGACTTCGTAGAACTCGTCCCACTGGATTTCGCCGAAGTCGTAGTGGCCACGGGCTTCGTTCCACTTCAGCGCCGGGTCGGGTGCGGTGCAGCCCAGTAGCTCGAGTTGCGGTACGGTCTGGTCGATGAAGCGCTGGCGCAGTTCATCGTTGGTCTGGCGCTTGATTTTCCAGGCCATCGACTGGGCGCTGTTGGGCGAGTGCTCGTCGCTGGGGCCGAACATCATCAGCGCTGGCCACCACAGGCGGTTGATGGCGTCCTGGACCATGTCCTTCTGGGCCTGGGTGCCGTGGCGCATCATGGTCAACAGCAGTTCGTAGCCCTGGCGCTGGTGGAAGCTCTCTTCCTTGCAGATGCGGATCATGGCGCGGGAGTAGGGACCGTAGGAGGTGCGCTGTAGCACCACCTGGTTGACGATGGCGGCGCCATCGACCAGCCAGCCCACGGCACCCATGTCGGCCCAGCTCAGGGTCGGGTAGTTGAAGA
Organism: Pseudomonas sp. NyZ480; assembly: GCF_029537255.1. Classification (NCBI taxonomy): domain Bacteria; kingdom Pseudomonadati; phylum Pseudomonadota; class Gammaproteobacteria; order Pseudomonadales; family Pseudomonadaceae; genus Pseudomonas; species Pseudomonas sp. NyZ480. Next base: position 2,724,162 of record NZ_CP120626.1, read on the forward strand.
TGCTCGAATACTTGGCCTTGCCGCTGTGCAGCTTGGCGATCTCTTCGTCGCGGTCCGCGCCGAGGGTTTCCATGGCGCTGTAAAGGTACAGACCGTGGCCGGCTTCGTCCTGGATCTTGGCCATCAGTTGCAGCTTGCGCTTGAGGCTCGGCGCGCGGGTCACCCAGTTGCCTTCCGGCAGCATGCCGACGATTTCCGAATGGGCGTGCTGGGAGATCTGCCTGATCAGCGTCTGGCGGTAGGCCTCGGGCATCCAGTTCTTGGCTTCGATCTTGACTTCGGCGTCGATCTTCTCCTGAAAGTTGCGCTCCTCGGGCGACATCTCCTCCAGTGACTTGACGCGCTTGACTCCGGTTTCCACTAGCTGTGCGTACATGTTCCGACTCCTGCTAAGGCATGAGTCATTTGTAAGCGATACAAAACATAACGTCAAACTGTTTTTATGTGTATCACGTAACGTTTGTGTATCGCTTTGCCTGTCTGGAGTCTTGAGGTGGCCAATGAATCGAGCGCCGCCCGCGCGGCGCATCGCGAGTAAAGCTCGCTCCTACGTCTGTTTCGGGCCAGTAACGTCAGTCACAAACGCGCGCGACCGCCTGGTTTGTACGACTCGATATTGCGTCGTTCACCAAAGGGTTCATTGGCCCGAAACAGGTGTAGGAGCGAGCTTTGCTCGCGATGCGCCGCGCGGGCGGCGCTCTATCTGAGGCACACCAAAAAATCAGCTGGCCAACCGTTTGTCATACACATGACAGGCCTTGCCCTCGGAACGCTTGAGCGTCCCGCAGGGCTGTAGCCGCACTTGGGTGCTGATACCGATGTAGGTCTTGATCTGCTTGGTCAGCTCGCCGGTCAGCAGTTTGCGCTGCGCCTCGTCCAGGTGCTGGCACTCGGCACGCAGCTCGACATGCACTTCGACACTGTCCAAGTTTCCGTTGCGATACAGATGAATCTCGTATAGCTCTGAAAGCTGTTTTATTTTGAGTACCTGCTCTTCGATCTGCGTCGGGAACACGTTCACCCCACGGATGATCAGCATGTCGTCACTGCGCCCAGTGATCTTGCCAATCCGTCGCATCGGCCTGGCCGTGCCGGGCAACAAGCGGGTGAGGTCGCGGGTGCGATAACGCACCATCGGTAGCGCCTCCTTGCTTAGCGAGGTGAACACCAACTCGCCCAATTGCCCGTCTGGGAGCACCTGGCCGGTTACCGGATCGATGATCTCGGGGTAGAAGTGGTCCTCCCAGATGGTCGGGCCGTCCTTGGTCTCGATGCATTCCATGGCCACGCCTGGCCCCATGATTTCCGACAGGCCATAGATGTCCAGGGCGTCGATGCCCAGGCGCTGTTCGATGGAACGACGCAACTCGTCGGTCCAAGGCTCGGCGCCGAAGATGCCCAGACGCAGCTTGAGGTCCTGTGGGTCGATGCCTTGGCGCTCGATTTCATCGGCCAGGTTCAGCATGTAGGACGGCGTGACCATGATGATATCGGGCTGGAAATCGCGGATCAGCTGCACCTGCTTCTCGGTCTGGCCGCCGGACATCGGGATGACCGTGCACCCTAGACGCTCGGCGCCGTAATGGGCGCCCAGGCCGCCGGTGAACAGGCCGTAGCCATACGAGACGTGTACCTTGTCGCCCTTGCGCCCGCCAGCGGCACGAATCGAACGGGCAACCACATTGGCCCAGGTGTCGATGTCGTTCTGGGTGTAACCCACCACCGTGGGTTTGCCGGTGGTGCCGCTGGATGCATGCAGGCGCACGACCTCTTGCTGGGGCACGGCGAACATGCCGTAGGGGTAGTTGTCGCGCAGGTCGTTCTTGCCGGTGAAGGGGAACTTCGCCAGGTCTTCCAGGCACTTGAGGTCATCGGGGTGGGCGCCGCATTCGTCGAAGCGCTGGCGGTACAGTGGCACGTTGTCGTAAGCGTGCTTCAGGCTCCAGCGCAGTCGCTCTAGCTGATGCTGGCGCAGGGCGTCGATACTGGCGGTTTCCATCGGGTCCAGCAGGGCACGATCGGCATCATGGTACATGTTCATGGCTTCACTCGAATTGTTCTTGTACGCCGGCGGTTTCTCTGAAAGCGCCTGGGCCGTGAGTGTCATGGGCGCAGCATAACCGGCTGCGCCGTCCTGGGTAACAAGCCGTTGGTCAGAGGCGCTCGATGACCATGGCAATGCCTTGGCCGACACCGATGCACATGGTGCAGAGGGCGTAATGGCCGTGGGTGTTTTCAAGCTCGTGCAGGGCGGTGGTGACCAGTCGCGCGCCACTCATGCCCAACGGATGCCCCAGGGCGATGGCGCCGCCGTTTGGGTTGACCCGCTTGTCGTCATCGGCCAGGCCCAGTTCGCGCAGCACCGCCAGACCTTGCGCAGCGAAGGCTTCGTTGAGTTCGATGACGTCCATGTCGGCCAGGGACAGACCGGTCAACTCAAGCACCTTGCGCGTCGCCGGTACCGGGCCAATACCCATGATGCGCGGCTCCACGCCCGCCACCGCCATGCCGACGACCCTGCCGCGAGCCTTGAGTCCGTAGCGCTGAGCGGCGGCAGTGCTGGCTAGCAGCAGCGCGCAGGCTCCGTCGTTCACCCCCGAGGCATTGCCCGCGGTGACGCTGCCGCCTTCGCGAAACGGCGTGCCAAGCTTGGCCAATTGTTCCAGTGTGGTGTCGCCGCGAGGGTGTTCGTCCTGTTCGACGCGCTTGGCCGGGCCTTTGCGCTGGGCGATCTCCACGGGCACGATCTCTTGTGCCAGGCGACCGCTGGCCAGCGCTGCTGCGGCCTTTTGCTGGCTGCGCAAGGCGAAAGCGTCCTGGTCGGCGCGAGAGATACCGAACTGGGCGGCAACGTTTTCTGCTGTTTCGGGCATCGAGTCGATGCCATATGTGGCCTGCATCAGCTGGTTGACGAAACGCCAGCCGATGGTCGTATCAAACAGCTCTGCGCTGCGGCCGAAGGCTTGCTCGGACTTGCCCATGACGAAGGGCGCTCGCGACATCGACTCGACACCACCGGCCAGCATCAGCCCCGCCTCGCCGCAGCGCAGGGCACGAGCAGCGTTACCGATGGCATCCAGGCCTGAGCCGCACAGGCGGTTGATGGTGGTACCAGGCACCGCAATGGGTAGGCCAGCCAGCAATGTGGCCATGCGCGCGACGTTGCGGTTGTCTTCGCCGGCCTGGTTGGCACATCCGAGGATCACATCGTCGATAGCCTGCCAGTCCAGCTCGGGGTGACGCTGCATGAGCGCCTTGATCGGCACCGCTGCCAGATCGTCTGCACGCACTGCGCTCAAGGCGCCCGCATAGCGGCCAATCGGGGTACGAACGGCATCGATGATCAATGCATCGAAGCGCATGGGTTCAGTCATCTTGCGTCTCCTGCGTCAGCACCGTGCCGCGCACTTTGTAGGATTTGCCGTGGAACAGGGCGATCAGCTCGCCGTGTTGGTTTTCAATGCGCACGTCGTACAGGCCTGTGCGGCCTTTACGGGTGAGCTCGATGGCCGTTGCCGTGAGTTGGTCGCCGAGCCGTGCGGGGGCGACGTAGTCGATGCTGCAGCCCGACGCGACCGTTGCCTCGTCGTAGCTGTTGCAGGCGAAGGCGAACGCCGAATCGGCCAATGCGAATAGAAAGCCGCCGTGGCAGGTGCCATGGCCCTGGATCATGTCGGCGCGTACCGTCATGCCAAGGCGCGCCTTGCCGGCAGCGATGTCTTGCAGACCGATGCCCAGGCTCTGGCTGGCCTGGTCGCGGGAGAACATGGCATCGGCGCAGGCCTGGGCGAGTTCGTCGGGCGTGCGTTGAGGTTCAGTCATGCAGGCGGCCTCCATTGGCATTGCTGCGTCGCAGCAGCAGGGAAGGGCGATAGCGGCTTTCGCCATAACTGCGTTGCAGGTTGTCGAGCACGCGCAGGGTGTAGTCGACACCGATGTGTTCGGCCCAGGCCAACGGGCCGCAGGGGTAATTGACCCCGGCGCACATGGCCAGGTCGATGTCGGCTGCCGTGCCGACGCCTTGCAGCACGGCATCGGCGGCTTCGTTGGCGAGCATGGCGACTGTCCTAAGCACCACCAGGCCGGGCAGGTCGGCCACAGCGGTGACCTGCAAGCCTGCACGTTGCAGCAGGGCCACTGCCTGATCCCGAGCGGCAGGGCAGGTGCCGGCAGCGCAACCGATGGCAAGACGGGTTGCAGTGGCATAGTCCAGGGCCAGGTCGAGCAGCACCAAGTTGCTCAGGCCATCCTCGCGTGCGCGCTGGCTGGCCAGGCGGCCATCGCTCAAGGCCAAGGTGGCGTCGCCAACGCGCAGCAGTCCCTTGCCTGCACGCTCGGTCACGCTGACACCTGCCGCGCGCAGGCGGTCAAGCAGCGGCTGCATCACCCCCAGATGACCTTCGACCACACAGTGTTCGACCTTTGCCGCACTCTGCAGTACCGATGCCGGGGGGCGCTCGGCTCCTTCGGCGTAGCTATAAAAGCCTTGCCCGGATTTGCGGCCCAGGCGGCCTGCATCCACCAACTCTTTCTGCACCAGCGAAGGCTGGAAGCGGAAGTCACCATAGAACGCGTCGAACACCGAGCAGGTCACGGCATAATTGACGTCATGGCCGATCAGGTCGGTCAGCTCGAAGGCGCCCATGCGAAAACCGCCTGCATCGCGCAACAACGCATCAAGGCTCGCACAATCGGCGGCGCCTTCTTGCAGCAGTCGCAGGCTCTCGGCGTAGAAAGGACGTGCCACACGGTTGACGATGAACCCCGGCGTCGAGCGGGTATGCACCGGCGTCTTGCCCCAGGCTTTGGCGGTCTTGTACAGGGCGTGCGCCAACGCCGGGTCGGTCGCCAGGCCGGAGACGATCTCTACCAGTGCCATCAATGGCGCCGGGTTGAAGAAATGCATGCCGATCACATTGTGCGGGCGCTCAAGGCCAGCCGCCAGGCTGGTGATGGACAAGGAAGAGGTGTTGCTGGCCAGAATGCAGTCGTCGGCGCACAGGGTTTCGAGCTGACGCAGCAGGCTTTGCTTGACCTGGAGGTTCTCCACGATGGCCTCGACAACGAGACGTGCGTCTGCCAGTTCGGCGAGGGTCTCGACCGGTTTCAGGCGGCCGATGATGGTCTCACGGGCCTGACCCTGCAGCTTGCCTTTGTCGACCAGGCGTCCAAGCTGGCGGTCGATTCCTGCAATGGCCTGGGCGGCCGCGCCTGGGCGGTTGTCGTACAGCTTGACCGGGTGGCCAGCCTGGGCGGCCACCTGGGCGATACCTGCGCCCATGGCGCCGGCACCGATCACGGCAACCTGGGCAGTGATGGCGAGTGCGCTCATGTTCAATGCCCCTCGAACGCGGGTGTGCGCTTGTTCATGAACGCGCTTACACCTTCGCGGTAGTCATCGCTACGCCCAGCCAGGCGCTGCAGGTCGCGTTCGAGTTCCAGTTGCTGATCGAAACTGTTGTCGAAGCTGGCGTTGAGGCTGCGCTTGATCAGGGCAAGGCCGTAGGTAGGCTGGGTGGCCAGGTGACGGGCAAGGGTAAGGGCTTCGTCACGCAGGTCTGCGTCATCGACGACGCGATGGATCATTCCCCAGCGCTCGGCTTGCTCGGCGCTCAGTCGCTCGCCCAACAGGGCCAGGGCCTTGGCGCGAGCCATACCGACAAGGCGCGGCAACAGCCAGGTACCGCCAGAATCCGGAACCAGACCGATCTTGCAGAAAGCCTGGATGAAACTGGCCGAGCGGGCTGCCAGCACCAGGTCGCAGGCTAACGGAATATTTGCCCCGGCGCCGGCAGCGACGCCGTTGACGGCACACACCACAGGCATCGGCAGGTCACGCAAGGCGCGCACCAGCGGGTTGTAGAACTGGTCGATGGATTCACCCAGGTCAGGCATCGCCGCTCCCGGCGCGACATTGCGGTCTGAAAGATCCTGGCCAGCGCAGAACCCGCGGCCCTCGGCGGTCAGCAACAGGACCCGCGCCTCGGCGCTCTGGCGTACCTGCTTGATGGCTTCACGTACCTCCATGTGCATTTGCGTATTGAAGCTGTTCAGCTGTTGCGGACGGTTCAGTGAGAGGAGGGCGACACCGTCCTCGATGGAAAACAGGATGTGCTCGAAGGTCATGGCGGACTCGCTGTGTCGAACGATAAAGAAGGGGGATCAACGGCCTGTGAACCGGGCCGGGCGTTTTTCCATGAAGGCGCGTACGCCTTCGTCGCGGTCAGCGGTTCCGGCGAGCAACGTGAACGCATGGCGCTCGAAGCGCAGACCGCTGGCAAGGTCGATATCGCCGGCCTTGAGCAGGGCCTCCTTAGCCAGTCGCACGGCCAGGGGGGCTTTGGCGGCGATGCTTCGGGCGACCTGTAAAGCACGCTCTACAGTCAGTTCCGGCTGAGTGATTTCACTGACCAGCCCGGCCTGCAAGGCATGGCGGGCGCCAATGGCCTCGCCTGTCAGCACCATCTGCATGGCCAGCGGTTTGCCGACGGCACGCAGCAAGCGCTGGGTGCCGCCGGCGCCTGGAATGATGCCGAGGTTGATTTCGGGCTGGCCGAAGCGGGCATCCTCGCCAGCGATGACAATGTCTGAGCACATCACCAGCTCGCAGCCACCGCCCAGGGCATAGCCATTCACGGCGGCGATCAAAGGCTTGGCAAAGGTTGCGATCCGCTGCCAGTGCGCAACGCGGGGATCGTTGAGGATGCCCACCAGATCACGCTCGGCCATCTCGCGAATATCGGCACCGGCGGCGAAAGCCTTGCGGCTGCCGGTCAGCACGACCACCTGGGTGTGCTCGTCGCGTTCGGCGTCTTCAAGCTCGGCGGCAAGCTGCTCCAACAACTCGGTGCACAGGGCATTGAGGGCTTCTGGCCGTTGCAAGGTGATCAGACGCACGCCGCTTTCAGGGGCCTGCACATCAAGGTAACGAGGCATGTCGTATTCCTCAGGCTGCTCGCGCGGCGCAGTGGATGGCCGGCTTTTATTGGAATTGTTTGCAGGGGCGCGGCACGAACCACGCTCAGGTATTTCAGTATATGCCTTATGCGATACACAATATCAAGCATGAATACGTGATTATGTATCCAATAGTGCGCGTGATGCATTGATGGAACCGCGGCTTGACCTGACGAAATCCCGCAGAAAATGGTTGAAAGGCGATTTCTGGCGGGCGCTAATCACGCGCATCCACGCTGAAAAAAGCGATACATGGATGATGGCAATTGACGAAAAATATCGAAGTGATACAAGATCAAGCAACGCTTCAAATCATTTCTGGAGGTGCGAGATGCCTTGCTATCGTTTGGACGGGCTGACCCCCGTCATCCATCCAACCGCCTACGTGCACCCCAGTGCGGTACTGATTGGCGATGTGATCGTTGGCCCTGATTGTTATGTAGGCCCACTGGCGTCCTTGCGTGGGGATTTCGGTCGAATCGTGCTCAAGGAAGGCGCCAACCTTCAGGACACCTGCGTGATGCATGGTTTCCCAGGGGGCGACACCGTCATCGAGCGAAACGGCCATGTTGGCCATGGCGCAGTGCTGCATGGTTGCCAGGTGGGGGAAGACGCTCTGGTGGGCATGAATGCCGTGGTCATGGATGGTGCGCGCATCGCACCCCGCTGCATCGTCGCCGCCGCGGCCTTCGTCAAGGCCGGCTTCGAATGTCCCGAGCAGAGCCTGGTGGTCGGCTCACCAGCGCTAGTCAAACGTTCGTTGAGCGAGCAGGAAGTGGCGTGGAAACAGCGGGGTACCGAGGCGTATCAGCAACTGACCCGGCGCTGCATGGCGGCACTGGTTGAGTGCCCACCCTTGAGCGAAGTGGAAGCGCAGCGCCCGCGCATGGGTTATTCGGGCTTCAGGCCCAAGAGCGAGGCGGGCGCATGAGTGTGGGCGCGCTCGGCAATGGCCAGGCAGCCCGCCGCACAGGTATAGTCGGTACTTTATCTGCGCACAGTTCCTCCATGAGCAACCTTGCCCCACTCAATACTCTGATCACTCGCTTTCAGGAACAGACGCCGATTCGCGCCAGTTCGCTGATCATTACCCTGTACGGCGATGCCATCGAGCCCCACGGCGGCACCGTGTGGCTGGGCAGCTTGATCAACCTGCTGGAGCCGATCGGCATCAACGAGAGGTTGATTCGCACGTCGATCTTTCGCCTGACCAAAGAGGGATGGCTCACGGCCGAAAAGGTTGGCCGACGCAGCTATTACAGTTTGACCGGCACCGGCCGCCGACGCTTCGAGAAAGCTTTCAAGCGGGTCTATAGTCCAAGCCAGCCAGCGTGGGACGGTGCCTGGACACTGGTGCTCCTGTCGCAGCTGGAAGCGGTCAAGCGCAAAAACGTGCGCGAAGAGTTGGAGTGGCAAGGCTTTGGCGCCATCGCCCCCAACGTGTTGGGCTGCCCCCGTGCCGACCGTACCGACCTCGCCGCGACCTTGCGCGAGCTCGATGCCGACGAGGACAGCATCGTCTTCGAAACCCATGCCCAGGAAGTGCTGGCCTCCAAGGCCATGCGCGCGCAAGTTCGCGAGAGCTGGCGCATCGATGAACTGGGTCAGCACTACAGTGAATTCATCCGCTTGTTCAGGCCGTTGTGGCAGGGACTGAAGGAGCAGGAACAACTGGACGCCCAGGACTGCTTCCTGGCGCGCACCCTGTTGATCCACGAGTACCGTCGTTTGCTGCTGCGCGACCCGCAATTACCAGACGAGCTGTTGCCAGGGGACTGGGAGGGCAGGGCCGCACGCCAGTTGTGCCGCAACCTGTATCGTTTGGTATTTGCCAAGGCTGAAGAATGGCTAAACAGCGCACTGGAGACCGCAGACGGGCCGTTGCCAGAGGTGGGGGAGAGTTTCTACAAGCGTTTTGGTGGCTTGGTGTAGATGATGCGCTTTCGTTACCAGGCCTTAGTCAAGGCGAAAACAGCCGCGGAAGCGGAGTTTACGGGTTGTAAATGAGCGTTCCGAGGCTGTTTTCAACGCAGCATCACCGAGTATGAAGGCTTTTCGAACAGAGCCTATGAAGCAGAGGCGGTCTTGATGCCGTTGGGCACATGATAGGTTGGCCAAGGTCACCAGCGACCAATTGCGAGCAACCGCGCCTAGACGGATGCGTCGGGGTGCTCCGGGACTTGCAATTGACCAAGGTTCACCGACAATAGCCTCGCCCTCTGCAAGCCAACTGGAATGCCCCGTACCATGATGCTTACCCAGCAATTTTCTGATATCGCCCTGGCCGACACGCTATTCGTGTTCGCCCTAGAGGCAGAAGCTGGCAACCTGTTCACTGGCATGAACACCGTGTTCACCGGTATCGGCAAGGTCAACGCCGCCATCGGCCTGACTAAGGCCATTCAGCAGCGCAAACCCAAGCTCATCGTCAACCTCGGGTCGGCCGGCAGCCAGGGGCACGGCAAGGGTAGCTTGGTTTGCTGTACCCGTTTCGTGCAGCGTGACATGGATGTGACGCCGCTGGGCTTCGCCCGTTACCAGACGCCACTGTCGGAGATACCTGTGGTGCTGGAATATGGCGTTGCACTGCCAGGGATCGCCCAAGGCATCTGCGGCAGTGGCGACAGTTTCGAGGTCAACCACGGCCAAGCCCCTTACGATGTGGTCGATATGGAGGCATATGTCCTGGCATTGATCGCGCGCGGGGAGGGCATTCCTTTTGTTTGCCTGAAGTACATTTCCGACGATGCGGGCGACGACGCGGCCAATGACTGGTCGGTGCAGGTGCACCTGGCTGCCGAAGCGTTCAAGCGTGTGCTGCTCGACTGACGTTCTAGACTGTCGCGAACGGGCGATAAGACGTTTTCGTACCTTCTGATTGTCGACAGCTGGCGCGCTACGGGAGTTTCGCGAAGTGCACACGTCTGTAATGGAAGCGAGATTGAATAACCCAAACTTTATTAAGGGTGGAGTCGGGTTATTCAACGGACGGGGATTTACTATATCTTAATTACACTAAATGATTATTTAGTCGAGTTAAAGGAAAAACGCCGGCAAGTGAGTTTGCCGGGGACAACGTCAGAGCAGCGGTATTGCTGCCTCCAACTGGATGTTTTTGCTGATGTTGTAGCCTACCACGCGCCATTGATCATCCTCTTCGACGAGCAACACAACTTCAATCACTTCGAGATTAGAAAAGGACGACTGTATCTGGACCGCGGCGTAGAGCCCTGGCGGTGCATCAGGCATTTCTCGAGTGAAGCTGATCTGTGCATGGTTACGATGTTTGAACTCGCCAACACCCGTGCGCAAACCACTGATGCCTTTGACCCAGTTGGACTCGGAGGTCGACGCCTTCAGCGCCGAACCGGCTGGGAGCCAAGTCAAATCGGCCCGTCCTTCATCGAGCAACATCAGGAACTCTAAGGCTCTGCTAACGATAACGCGCTGTTGCGGCGTGATAGCGGCATCTGGCTGGAGTGCCGGCACAACGACCGGAATGACTGGAGCGTTGGTATTGATTGAAACATCGCATGCTGAGAGTAACGACAGGCAGATAATCAGAGTGACGGATTGCTTCATGCAAATAGAGCCTCGTGGCGTAGAGCGGGCGTGATAGGCATTAGAGCGGATTGGGGTTGAGACGGATAGTCGAAGGTTGGGATCGGGCTTGTAGTATGAAGAGTGATTCTTGCATCACCTAGCTCAGGTGCCTGCATATGGATCTGCGCATAATGCATATTATGTTAAATACAGTGTCACGTTCGAGCGCTCTTGATAAACTCGCCTCAATTGTTCGCGAGCCCTGTCGCGTCAAAGAATGTCTCAACGCGATAGGATGTAGTGCCTTGTCGACCGATCAGAACCTGATATTCAAAGCTCCTGCAACCACCCGCGCACAGGCTGTCGCCGACCGTGGCAAGGCACAAGTGGCCCCTACCGGCGTGCAACCTGCCTTGTACCGCGCCGATATCGATGGGCTGCGTGCCGTTGCCGTCCTGCTGGTGCTGATTTTCCATGCTGGACTGGCGGTGTTCCCTTCCGGGTTCATCGGCGTCGATATCTTCTTCGTGATCTCCGGCTACCTCACCACCTCGATCATCCTGAGCGCGGTCGGCCGGGGTGACTTCAGCCTTGGGCAGTTCTATGTCAAGCGCTTGTGGCGCCTGCAGCCAGCGATATTGGCGCTGTTGATCGTTACGCTCGGCGCGGCCAGTGCGCTGTATCTGCCCAAGGACTTCATCGACTTTCTCAAAAGCGAGAAGTACACCAGCCTGCTGCTGTCCAATCAGTATTTCTCCAAGTCCACCGACGGCTATGCCACCGCCGAGGCGGCGACCCTGCCCTTGCTGCACACCTGGTCGCTGGCCATAGAATGGCAGTGGTACATCTTCTTGCCGCTTGGGTTGCTGGTACTTACGCGCCACCTGAAGCCCCATCGATTGAAAACCGCTGTTGTGGTGCTGACCATCGTCTCCATCGGCATTGCACTGTTCATCGCAAGAACATCCCCGGATAAAAGCTACTACGCGTACCTGGCGCGGATCTTCGAGCTGCTGGTCGGCTCGTGCACGGCCGTGTTCGCTAACGACCGCCTCCGCCTCGGCCGTGTCAGCGCGTCCGCACTGGGGCTAGGCGCCTTTGGCGCGGTCTTGTTCAGCGCCACACTATCCATACCGACCACCGCCTATCCTGGCTTCCCCGCCATCGTGATCTGTTTGGCGACGGCGGTACTGGTCTCGAGCCAGGTTGGGCAAGTGGGCATCACGTCAAGGCTGCTGTCATGGTCACCGCTGGTATTCGTCGGAACGATTTCCTACTCGCTATACCTCTGGCACTGGCCTGTCATCGCCATCGTGGAGTACCTGGGAGTTGTAAAGACGCCGGCCATCCTTGCTGGCTACTTCATCGCCTCGTTTGCCCTGGGCACCACCTCGTACTACCTGGTCGAAAAGCCCCTGCGCCGTACCCGGCTGGGTTTGGGCAAGACGCTGATCCTGCTGCTCGTCGTACCGGCCATCGCGTTTTCGGCGCTGTACTCGGCGGGCAAGTCCGCCGATGGCTGGCTGGAGCGTTTCGGCAGTGACCCGGCAAACATCCTGCCGCGCCTGAAGGCAAGCGAAATACCCAAGCGCGAGCCGTGCCTGGGCGGTGCCAGCGATGGCTCTGATAGCAGCTGTCTGCTCGGGCACGTCAACGCTAGCACCACCGCGCTGTTGATGGGCGATTCCTATTCCAACCACTTCTGGGGCTTTATTGACACGCTGGCCAAAGACGCCAACGTCTCCGTCATGGCCCAAGGCAGCCCAGGGTGCCTGGCTCTGCCGGATGTCTATCTCTACGACTGGTGGAAGTACAAGAACACACTCTACAAGAAGTGCCATGATGCCGCCGCCGAGTACCACAAGCTGATTGCTCGCAGCCACTACGACTACGTGATCATCGGCCTGACCTGGGAGACCTACGCCGACAGCAGCGCAGTGGTGTTGTCGATCGATGACCAACGCTCCCAGGCCCTGTCGCGCGAGCGCATGAAAGCCGCCCTGCTCAAGAGTCTCGATATCATAACGCGCTCCGGTGCCAGGCCCGTACTGATCAAGAGCAACATCGTCATGCCCGAAGGCGCCAATGACTGCCTGTACCGCAGCATCAAGCTCAGGGGCACGATCGAGGAGCATCATTGCGCGACGAGTATCGCGCAACCGGAAGAAAACCCCTGGCTTGCGCAGTTGTTCCGGGACGCCAAGCAAGCACATCCGGACTTGCTGATCATCGACCCCAAGGACGTGCAGTGCGTCGATGGCCAGTGCAAGCTGTCGATCGACGGCCTGCCGATCTACCGGGACATCGGGCACATCACCGATTTCGCCTCCACGGCAATGGGCAAGCTGTATTTACAGGCCAAGGGCAATCCCTTTGCCCAATACAAGCCTTGAACCCCAGGCCGGACAGCCGCTGCATCTGCCTGTCCGGCCGCGAACGGCCAAGCGCTAGAGGCCCGGTTCACTCAAGCCTGGTTAGCTGTCGTCATCAAGCGCCGGGCATCCCTTCGTATCGTTTGAGGCGGTACGCCGAGACCGCGAATGAACACCTCGCGCATATGCCGGCGATCCCTGAATCCGGTTTCCTTCGCCACCACGTCCAGGCTGTGTCGGCTCTGCTCTATCATCAAGCGGGCTGCCTCCAGGCGCAAACGTTCCACGGCCTTGGCCGGAGATTGTCCCGTCTCGGCAGTGAATACGCGGGTAAACTGGCGGGGGCTCAAATGCACGGTTTCGGCCAGTTCCTCGACACTCAACGGGCGATTCAGATTCTTGCGCGCGAAATCCAGGGCGCTTTGAATTCGATCTGACTTCGGCGAAAGCGTCAGCAGTTCGGAATGTTGGGACTGCCCACCGGAGCGGCGTTGATGCATCACGAGCTTTCGTGCCACTGATCTGGCCATCTCAGTGCCCAGATCCTTTTCCACCATACCCAGCGCCATATCCAGGGCGGCGGTCATGCCCGCAGACGTCCAGATCTGTCCGTCCACAATGAATATCCGATCTTCTTCGACCTCGATCTTCGGGTGAAGCTCACGCATTTTTTTCGCATAGGCCCAGTGCGTGGTGGCGCGCCGGTTATCCAGTACCCCCGCCTGGGCCAAAACGAAACAGCCGGTACACAGCCCGGCCGTGCGCCGGGCACCGTCGACAAATCCTCGCACGCTGGCCAGCACTTCCTCACTCGGCGGCGTCAACGGGGTCAATGTTCCCGTAACCATCCAGGTGTCAGCCAGGCCAGGTGTTCCTAGTGGGAGCGTATCCATGTACATCCCCAGTGAAGAGCGGACGGTGCCGCCTTCGATGGAAAAATTCTGGATCTTGTAAACGGCTTCGCCCGCGACGATGTTCGCAAACTCGAATACGGCCTGCGTCGCCAACGACATGATCTGGAAGCCTTCGGTGATCAGATAGCCGACCCGGTGCACAGTGGAAGCTCCAATAGGTGATGACCTAAAAACGTATCCTATACGTCGTTTGAGACGAAAGCGATCGACTGCATCATGCGTCCATATCAAACAGCGGAGCACGACCATGACGCAGCAATCAAAAGGCACTGCCCTCATCACCGGCGCCTCCACCGGCATCGGCTCCATCTACGCAGAACGCCTGGCCCGCCGGGGATACGACCTGGTACTGGTCGCCCGTAATCGGGAGCGCCTCAACACCTTGGCAAATCGGCTCACCACCGAAACCCGCCAGAGCGTGGAAGTCTTCCCGGCAGATCTGGCCAACCCGGAAGAACTGGCCAAGGTGGAACACAAATTGCGCGAGGACGCCACCGTCACCTTGCTGGTGAACAACGCTGGGATCGGCACCCACACCAGCCTGCTGGAAAGTGACGTGGAACGGATGGCCGAAATGATCACCCTCAACGTCACCGCCCTCACCCGCCTTACCTATGCCGCTATCCCGGGATTTGTAGCCCGCAATCAAGGCGCCGTGATCAACATCTCGTCCATCGTTAGCCTGGCGCCAGAGCTGCTCAATGGCGTTTACGGCGGCAGCAAGGCGTATGTCACTGCCTTCACGCGGTCTTTGAGCAAGGAGCTCGCGGACAAGGGCATCCAAATTCAGGCGGTGCTGCCAGGGGCGACTGCCACCGACTTCTGGCAAATCGGCGGTTTGCCGGTCGAGCACCTCGACCCGGGGATCGTGATGTCGGCCCAGGATCTGGTGGACGGGGCCCTGCAAGACTTCGACGACCAGGTACTCATCTCCATCCCCTCAATGCACGACCTTCAGGCATTCGAACGCTACGAAGCCAGCCGGCAACACCTGTTCAGCCAGCTGTCGAGCAATCGGCTTGCCCCGCGTTACACCACCAACTGATCGGAAAAAGGAAACGGATCATGAAACTCAGTGCTAACACCATTTTCATCACCGGTGGAACTTCAGGCATCGGCCGAGCCTTGGCAGAGGCCTTTCATCAGCGCGGCAACAAAGTGATCGTTGCGGGGCGCCGCCAGGCACTGCTGGATGAAATCGCCCAGGCCAACCCAGGCATCGATACCGTGCGCCTGGACATCAACGATCCGCAGCAGATCAAGGCGGTGGCCCAAGAAGTGATCCGCCGCCATCCTTCACTGAACGTGATCATCAACAATGCCGGCGTGATGCCATTCGACAACCCGGCCTCAGGAGACCATGACGACGAACAAGCAGTGAGCCTGCTACAGACCAACCTGCTGGGCCCGGTACGCGTCAGCGCTGCCTTCGTCGAGCACCTCAAGCGACAACCGGATGCCTACATCATCAACAACAGCTCGGTACTGGCCTACCTGCCGCTAGCGGCCACCGCGCTGTATTCGGCGACCAAGGCGGCCATACACTCCTACTCGCTGTCACAGCGATTCAGCCTGCGTGACACTAGCGTCAAAGTGTTGGAAATCGCGCCGCCTTGGGTCGACACCGACCTGATTCACAAGAGCGGTGATGAGCGTGCCATGCCATTGGGTGACTTCATCCAGGAGACCCTGGCCAAGCTCGAATCCGCCACTACAGAGGTCCTGGTGGATCGTGTCGTCCCACTGCGCGCTAATCAGGGCGCGAACGAGCACGAACTGATTCACCAATTCAACCAGTCGCTGGTTGACAACCCGATCCCCGTAGCCTGAACCCAACTCACCGAATCCGCGCCTGGATTCAGGCATGGCTGAACCTGAGCTCAGGGACAACAGTCTGTTCCGGTGAGCGTTTCGTCACGCTAATCGCCGAAGTCTTTTTCAAGTGGGTAGGACGTGCCATTCGCCAGAGCGATGCAGCGCTTGGCACATCCCCATCCATGCTGTTGGATCTGAGCTTGCCTCCCGTCGACAAACAACTCTGCACCATTCACAAAGCTTGAATCATTGCAGGGCAAGAACACCGCCGCGTTGGCGATCTCGATGGCTCAGCACCCTGCCCCCGCGGCACCTGCGATGCGAGGTAGTCGAGCAAACGGGGGTTGATACCCCACAGACACCAGAAGCTCCCCAATATGCCCCATCTCACGTTGGAAGCTTGTGCCATTGAGGCTCCTTCGCGGCTTGGGTTCCCCCCGGCCCTTCTCGTATGATCTGCCCATTCTGTTCTGGAACCAGACACGTGAAGTCGTTACCTGAAAACTTGCCAACTGGCCCACAAGCCGCCAAGGATGCGAAATGGAACGTGGGCGAGGCTGCCAATCAGCTTTCCTGGGATGATCTGCGGATCATCAAAACGCTGAGTGAATGCGGTAATCGCGCTGCCACGGCCAAGAAACTCGGCATCAACGTATCAACCGTCTCGCGTCGGGTTTCCCAGGTGGAAAAAACACTGGGCGTGGCTTTGTTCGATCACCGCAAGTCAGGCTATCTGCTCACCCTCGAAGGCGCGGAATTGCGAGCGCTCGCCGAGCGTGTGGAACTGGACATCGTCAGCGTGACACGGCGAGTATCACGTGCCGGCCAGGGGCCGCTCGGTAAACTGCGCATTACCACCAGCGACTCACTGCTTCTGTACTTTCTCACCCCAATCATCGCGGACTTCAAAGCCCTCAACGAAGGCATCACGATCGAAGTGCTGGTGGGCAACGAATCACTGAGCCTTGCCCGGGATGAATCGGATATCGCCGTTCGGGCGACCAAAAAACCCGCCGAGAGCCTGGTTGGTCGCAAACTGGCCTCGATCGCCTGGGCTCCCTATGGCAGCAGCAATCACATGACGCCTGCTGCGCTCTTCGCTGAAGGCCAGGCTTGGGTTTCCTATTCCGCCGCGCTAAGAGGCTTGAAAGCGACGAGCTACGTCGAAAACAGGGTCGCTGCCGAGTGCATCGCCTTCCGCACCGACTCAGTCGCAGCCGCAAGCGCTGCCATAGCCGCAGGACTGGGCGTGGGTTTTCTGCCCTGCATGCTCGGCGATATCACGCCAGGGTTGGAGCGCATCGGCCCGGTGGTGCCCGAACTTCAGGATGAACTGTGGTTGCTGACTCACCAAGACATCCGCAAATCCTGGCGGGTCAAAGCATTCATGACGTTCTGTGCTGCCGCCGTTGCCAACCAGAAGCCTTTGATCGAGGGTCAACGGGAACTCCCGGTCCCTTAGCCCGAGACCGGGAGTGCCGCTCACTCAGCCCGTGACCCGATCACTGCTTTGCAAGCAATTTCGATCAACTGAGGGCGTTGGGCCAGCCTCGATACGCCGATGATGTTGCTCGCGCATTGCGGCCGCTCGGTGCCGTAGGCAGCCTTTCGTACCTTTCCGACCACTGCGAATGCAGCGTCCATGTCCAACACGTAGAGCGTTTCCTCAACGACATCCTCGAGCGTCGCACCGTACAGGGCGAGTAACTTGGCGATATTGTCGTACGCAGCGCGCATCTGGTCGCCCATCGAAGAGAAATCGCTGGGCTTCCCGTCACGATCCAGGGGGGCCGGCGCGATCAGGCTGCCCTCCTCGTCATGGTTGAACTGGCCAGAGACATAAATGTCGTTTCCTACCCGCCGTGCCTGCGGGTAGCCGTAACTCTTCTCCCATGGCACGCCCCAATAGGCGGTTTGTTTGTTGAGCGGTTGTGAAGCTGTCATCGCATTCTCCTGAGGCGAACCGGATCAGGTGGATCCGCCTTTGCGTGCGAATCCTAGCAGGCAGACGAACAAGTCTGTGGCGCATTAGTGCGCTCCTACTGGCGCAAAAGTGCGCCACCGCTTCGCGTTGGGTTTGGCTATCTTGTACTCGGACTCAAGCAACGGGCATCGCCGAGGACATCACCCGATGGCTCAGCGAAGCCTGCCGAACGCGGGCGCCGAGGCTTGTGCGATGACCTTCATCTAGCAGACAGGGAGCAACAATGAACAATCCAAAAACTGAAGTCCTGACCCCGCTCAACAGCCAGCTGATCTTCATCGATCAGCAACCGCAGATGGCTTTTGGCGTACAGAGCATCGATCGTCAAACGCTCAAGAACAACACGGTGGGCCTGGCCAAGGCCGCCAAGATTTTCAATGTTCCCACCATCATCACGACGGTGGAGACTGAAAGCTTCTCTGGGCATACCTACCCCGAGCTGCTTGCTGTCTTCCCCGACGCTCCGCTGCTGGAGCGGACCTCCATGAATTCCTGGGACGACCAGAAGGTGCGAGATGCGCTGAAGAAAAACGGTCGCAACAAGATCATCGTTTCCGGCCTATGGACAGAAGTCTGCAACACCACCTTCGCCCTGTCGGCAATGAACGATGCCGGCTACGAAATCTACATGGTCGCAGATGCCTCTGGTGGCACGACCAAGGAAGCGCACGACTACGCAATGCAACGCATGATTCAGGCGGGTGTGATTCCTGTCACCTGGCAGCAAGTGCTGTTGGAATGGCAGCGTGATTGGAAAAACCGCGACACCTACGACGCCGTCATGGCGCTGGTCAAGGAACACTCCGGCGCCTACGGGATGGGTGTCGACTACGCGTACACCATGGTGCACAAAGCGCCTGAGCGCGTTCAGCATGGGCCTACCCTAGCCCCAGTCGCTGCGCCTGTCTGACCGTCACCAGCCCCTTGCGTCAAGGGGCTGCTCATCGCCCCTGTGAGGGGTACGCCAATCGGTCGTACCCCTCTTCATTGAATAAATGGACTTGTATGAACAGTGACAACTGCACTGTGCTGGCCAGTGCCGCACTGAAAACCACCGGGCGACTTAAACCCTGGCAGGTGACGACCGCGAAGAAGTTGATGCTGGACAATCTGGACACCGGCATATCCGTTACTGAGCTAGCTCAAGCCTGCGCCCTATCGCGCAGCCATTTTACCCGCATGTTCAGGGATACCCTGCAGATGCCCCCGCAGCAGTGGATGCGTGCGCAACGGTTGAAGAAAAGCAAGGAGCTGCTCGGAGGCTCGGGAATGTTGCTGGCCGAAATTGCACTGGAGTGCGGCTTTTGTGACCAGTCCCACTTTTGTCGGACATTTGCCAAGGCCGAAGGCATTTCACCGCTGGCTTGGCAGCGGCAAGCAACGCTTTAGCACCAAGCCGCCGGCCCGCGAGTCGCACAAGTTGCCGATTCGCGGACGCTCTTGGCATCAACGGGTTTTCCATTCCCGACATTGGGCCGTTCTAGAAACTGGCGCCAACACTGAACGCCAGATAATCGCGATCGCCGCGGGTGCCATAGTCACCGTCGATGAAGTCGGTGTAGGCAACGCTTGCCCAGTACTTGTTTGCCAATGTGGCATCCACACCCACGCTGATCGAGCGCGACCCTTCATTGAACGCGGAGCCATCGGTGGGGGAATAGCCCTTCACGTCATGAGCCCAGGCCAGGTTTGGGCGGATGTCCACGCCCTGGAGCAAACTCGGGTAGCTCAAGGTTGCCCGCAGCCGATAACCCCAGGAGAATGGCGTGACGAACCCCTCCCCGTTGCAGTCACCTGGACTTCTTGAAATTTCCAGGCACACGTCGTTGTCCGCAAGCTCGCCATTACCGTAGGCGCCAGAGCGGCCATAGCGCGGGCCGAAACGCCCCTCTAGCCCACCTACATAGGTGGCCCCCACCTCCCCGATCAGCAACAGTTGGTTAGCGCCCATCACCTGGCTGAACGTCTGCAGCGCCGACACCTGGGCTTGGGTCACTTCCTTGCGCCGGTAGCCGTTGAACAAGGTATTGTCGGTCGGCGGTCGCAGTCCATCGGCGTTGAGCGGGCTGCGCCCCGGCGCATTGAGCAACGACTGCAGCAGATCGTTTCCGTTCAGCTGTACCGGCATGTTCGGGCGATAGCTCACCTCGCCTTGCACGGCGGTGCCGTTGCGCAGCGTGGTGGCAAAGGTGATGCCATAGAGGCGAATGTCCTCGGGGTACTGCGCAACGTACTGCGAGGTACCCATACGCAGCGCACCGGCCAGAGTCTGCCCGTTGCTCGACGTCAGGAAGGCCCCGCAGTTGGACAATGGCACGCCGATGCTGCCGCACAAGCGCCTGGCAAAGTCGGTATTGGCGTAATAACGGCTGCTGACCGTGCCCAGGTACGGAGAGCGACTGTGATAGTTGGCCGCGTACAAACCAAACTCGGTATCCATCGGCTCGACGTACCAGTGCAGCGAAAAGCCCCACTGGCCACCATTGCGCGCAGTCTGGTCGGCGCCACGCGGCACACGCACGCCCTCCTCGGTCAGCGTCACGCCAAAGGGGGCCAGTGCTTGGGTAACCGCTGGGTTGGTGACCATCTGCCCACCGACGTCCAGCCCCTGACAACCTTCTGGCATGAAATCGTTCGCGGCGAAGAAAGTTGCACAGTTATCCAGCCGGGTCTGCTCCCAATCGAGCTGGTAGAAAGCGTCGAATGACACGGCCTGGTTGAGGTTCTGGGTGATATACAGCAGGTTGACCGGCACCAACGCATCCTTCACTTCGGTGCCAGGTCGGCGTAGCGCGGCCTGGTTGAACGGACTGATTACGTTCAGACCACCTTGAATGAACAGGCTTTCGCCCCAGTTCACGACCTGTTTGCCCAGGCGAAGCGAACCGGGCTCACCGTCGATGTCGTAGAGAGCATAGGCAAACGTGTCCAGCAACTCGGCGCCCGCGGTCTTCGTCGAAACCAGACGGTTGTTGTCGTCGATAGCGACCGCGCGCTGTTGGTGATCACGCTGCATTGTGTCGTACCAGTAGCTGCCACGCACGAACAGACCGACGTTATCGTGTCGTAGCTCCAGGTCGTGCGTCCCTTTGAAGATCGCCGAGAAGACATCACCCGAACGGTAGTTTCGCCGCCCATCGTTGCCATTGGCGTACTGAAGTTGCTGCTTGTCCGGGTTGGCAGTGCTGATGGCTGTAGCGAACGAAAGGGCCGAGTCAAGCCGCCCTTCGAGTGGGCCGACATCGAATTGCAAGGCAGTGGCCGGTGCGGCGAGCAGGCAGCAGAATACCGCCAGCGGCGCTCGGCGCCGGCAGGAAAGGTTGTATACGCTCACTCTTAACCTCTTGTTGTTGTATTCGAGAGTGACAAGACAAGTTCAACGGGGAAAACGCCGGCCGCACTGGCCGGCGGTAGTGGTGGGAAGATTATTAGTGAGGTGGCGCGGCGGTCACAAATAGCGTCTTCGGATCAGTGCCATGCCGGTTCGTTATGGCTGGTGGGCGCGTTCAAAGCACCTCGAACAATCCGGCCGCGCCCATGCCTCCGCCAACGCACATGCTGACCACTACGTAGCGCACGTTGCGCCGGCGGCCTTCGAGCAAGGCATGGCCGACCATGCGTGCACCGCTCATGCCATACGGGTGCCCGATGGCGATGGCGCCGCCGTTGACGTTCAGGCGTGCCGGGTCGATGTCCAACTGCTCGGCGCAATACAGCACCTGGCAGGCGAATGCCTCGTTGAGCTCCCACAGGCCGATGTCTTGCACCCGCAAGCCGTGCCGAGCCAACAGGCGCGGTATCGCCAGTACAGGCCCAATGCCCATTTCCTCCGGTACCAGGCCGACCACCGCCATCCCTCGGTACAGCCCCAGCGGCCGTTGCCCCAGTCGGGCCGCGCGGTCACCGCTCATGAGCACGCATGCACTGGCGCCGTCGGACAACTGGCTGGCGTTACCGGCAGTCACACAGCCGCCCTCGATCACCGGACGCAGCGCCTGCAAGTCCGCCAATTGCGTGTGGGGCCGGTTGCCTTCGTCCTGGGTCAGATGCACGAGTTGATGAGTCTGGATGCCGGTAGCCGGATCCACCAGCTTGCGCTGAGCGGTCACCGCAACAATCTCGTCGGCGAAGAGTCCAGCGTGTTGCGCGGCAGCCGTGCGCTGCTGCGACAGCAAGGCGTAGCGGTCCTGCGCCTCACGGTCGATGCCGTACTTCTGTGCCACACGCTCAGCCGTTTGCAACATGGGCATATAGGCGTGCTCGCACATGCGCCGCACCGTGGCATCTTGCGCAGCGTTGGCAGCCTGCATGTGCGCCTGCTGCACCAGGCTGATCTGCTCTTGCCCTGCCCCGACCACCACCTGCATACCCTCGCTGCGAATCTGCTGGGCGCCGATGGCGATGGCCATCAACCCCGAGGCGCATTGGCGATCGATGGTCTGCCCGGCCACCGACAGCGGCAAGCCGGCCGCCAACGCCGACAGGCGCGCCGGGTTGATCGCGGCAGTGCCGCTTTGCATGGCGGTGCCGAGCACCAGGTCCTCCACCTCTTGCGGTTCTATGCCGGCGCGCTCGACCGCCGCACGGATGGCGATGGCACTCATGCTTGGTGTAGTGAGGTCGTTGAAGGCGCCCCGCCAGGCTTTGGCGATAGGCGTACGCGCCGTGGATACGATGACTGCGTCTTGCATGAAACAGCTCTCCTTGTGCAATTACGCCGGCAGCAAGCGTTCGAACGCGCTGCGCAGTTTGGCGGGAATGGGGACAGGCCGGTGGTCGCGGCGGTCGACGAAAACATGGGTAAAACGACCGGCAGCACAGGCTTGGGGTTGGCCCGCGACGAACACGGCCAGCGCGTACTGCACCGAACTGTTACCCAGCTTGTCGATAGCGATACCCACCTCGATGCGCTGCGGAAACGCAACGGAGGCGTAGTAGTCGCACGCCGAACCGGCCACATAGGCCACAACTGGGTCGCTGTGAACGTCCAGGCCGGCATGCTCGATCAGCCAAGTGTTCACGGCGCTGTCGAAATAGCTGTAGTAGATGACGTTGTTCACATGCCCATACAGGTCATTGTCATGCCAGCGCGTGCTGATCGGCTGGAAGTGACGGTAGGCGCCGCGCAGCGGGCGCTCCCTGGCCATGTTCAGAACGCCGCCTGGTAAAGGGCAAGGGCATCGTCAAGGGTCACCTTGCGCGGGTTGTTGACCAGCAACCGTTGTTGCTGCATGGCGTCCTCGGCAAGCAGCTGCAGACTGTGCCGGGGGACGCCAACGTCACGCAGCCGGCTGGGCAGGCCGCAGCGCGGCGCAAGTTTCTCCAGTTCATCGATGAACTGGCAGCACAGTTCGTGCGGATCACCCGGCAGCAATCGCTCGCCCAACAGTGCTGGAGCCAACGCCGCGTAGTCGGCGAACGCCTCGCGCCGGTTGTAGCGCATGACGTGAGGCAGTACCAAGGCATTGGCCAGCCCGTGTGGTACGTGATAACGCGCCCCTAGCGGGTAAGCGAGCGCATGCACCGCCGCCACCGGGGCATTGGCGAACGCCTGGCCGGCCAGGCAGGCGCCCAGCAGCATGGCCTGGCGCGCCTGTAGATTGCCGCCGTTGTGCACCGCCTGGTCGAGGTTGCGCGCCAGCAGCGCCAGGGCCTCGCGGGCCAACAGGCTCGACATTGGATTGCGCTTGAACTGGCTGGTAGAGGCTTCGATGGCGTGGACCATCGCGTCGATACCCGTGGCGGCGGTGATCGCCGGTGGCAGGCCCAACGTGCGCTCAGCGTCCAGCAATGCCAGGTCAGGCAGCAACAGCGGCGAAATCACCGCCATCTTCGCCGACTCGCCAGTGGTGATCACGGCGATGGGCGTTACCTCCGAACCGGTACCGGCGGTGGTAGGGACCTGGATCAGGGGCAGACGCTGGCCCTTGGCTTGGTTGATGCCGTAGACCGCTTCCAGGCTTTGCTCGCAGTCAGGGTGCGCCAGCAGCGCAACCAGCTTGGCGACATCCATGGAGCTGCCGCCGCCAAAACCGACGATCAGCTCGGCCCCGATGTGGCGGGCACGACCGACCGCTGCCAGTACGCAGGCATGACTGGGGTCGGCACTGACTTCACTGAAAATCGCCGCGCTCAGGTTCGCCTGGGTGAAGCCGGGCAACAGGTCATCGAGCATGCCCAGGCTTGTGATGCCCGGGTCGGTCACGATCAACACGCGACGCGCGCCGCGTTGCTGACACAACTGGGCAAGGCGCCCCGCGGCGCCGACTTCGCACAACAGGTGGGGGGTGGTGGCAAAACTGAATGGCTGCATGTCCGAATTCCTTTTGTTCTTGTAGGGGAACGGCAAACCGGTCAGAAGGCGAAATGCGCTTCATCCAGGCTCATCAGGCACTGAGCACCGCCACGCAACGCCTCGCAGTGGGCACTGGCGCGCGGCAATATCCGCCGCCAGTAGAAAGCCGCCGCATGCAATTTCGCCTGGTAGAACGCGCCGTCGCCGCTACCTGCAGCCAAGGCAGCGCTTGCGCGCTCGGCTGCCCGGAGCCACAGCGCTGCCAGCAGCACGTAGCCTGAATAGGCGAGGAAGTCCACCGACACTGCACCGATCTCCTGAGGGTCGCAGCGGCAGGCATCGAGCACTTCAGCGCTCAGGTTGCGCCACTCTTGTAGACGCTGGATCACCGCCTCGGACATGCCCACCAGTTCTTTTGCGTGGCATTGGCGCGCCGCCGCAAGTAGCTGATCGATCAACAGCCACAGCTGCTCGCCGCCGTCGGCCAATACCTTGCGCCGAACCAGATCCAGGGCTTGGATGCCATTGGTGCCCTCGTACAGCTGGGTGATTCGGCTGTCGCGCATCAGTTGCTCCATGCCCCATTCGCGGATGTAGCCATGCCCGCCATAGAGCTGCACGCCAAGACTGGCGACCTCCTGGCCGACGTCGGTGAGAAATGCCTTCACGATGGGGATCAACAGTGCCGCCTGCCGGCCGGCGGCGGCCCGGTCCTCTGGCTGCTCGCCACCATGCTCCAGGTCGAGCGCCTGCGCCGCGAAAGCCGCCAACATGCGGCATCCTTCGCTGAGGGTTTTCTGGGTCAGCAGCATGCGCCGCACGTCAGGGTGGCAGATGATGGGGTCGGCACTGAGTTCGGGCGCCTGCGGCCCTACGAGGCTGCGCGACTGAAGACGCTCACGGGCATACGCCAGGCCGCCCTGGAAGGCCGCCTCGGCAATGCCCAGACCTTGTAGGCCGACCTGGAAGCGCGCGTCGTTCATCATGGTGAACATACAGGCCAGGCCCTGGTTGGCTTCGCCCACCAGCCAGCCACGGGCGCCGTCGAAGTTCATCACGCAGGTGGACGCGCCCTTGATACCCATTTTGTGTTCCAGCGCGCCGCATTCGAGCGCGTTGCGCGTGCCCAGTCCACCCTCGGCTGAGCACACGAACTTCGGCACCAGGAACAAGCTGATGCCGCGAACCCCGACGGGCGCATCCGGAAGGCGTGCCAACACCAGGTGGACGATGTTGTCGGTCAGGTCCTGATCGCCGCCGCTGATGAAAATCTTGCTGCCGCTGATGCGATAGCTGCCATCGCCGTGCGGCTCGGCCCGAGTGCGCAGCAACGCCAGGTCGGTGCCTGCTTGGGGCTCGGTCAGGCACATGGTGCCGGTCCATTCACCGCTGACCAGCTTGCCCAGGTAATCACGCTTGAGAGCGTCGCTGCCATGCCGGTGCACGGCCAAGGCTGCCCCCTCGGTCAGACCGGAATAGATCCGGAAAGACAACGAGGCGCTCATCAGCATTTCGTGAAAGCATGCCGAGACCATCTGCGGCAAGCCTTGCCCGCCGTATTCCAGCGAGCCGGTCATACCGCCCCAGCCCTGTTCCACGTACTGTTGGTAGGCATCGCGGAAGCCATCGGGCGTGATTACACGGCCCTGTTCGAGGCGACAGCCCTGCTCGTCGCCTTGGCGATTGAGCGGTGCCACCACCTCGCTGGCAAAGCGCGCACCTTGATCGAGAATGCCGTCGATGGTTTCACGGTCCAGCTCATTGCCCAAGCGGGCGCAATGGGCCGTCACGTCGAAGACTTCGTGCAGGACGAACTGCATGTCACGCAGGGGGGCCAGGTAGTTCATGCGCGGCCCTCGCGGACATTGGCCAACGGCTTACCCTCGGCCGCCAGACGCATCAGCAACCCAGACGGGCGCCAGTGCTCGCCGAACAGGCCTTGCAGACGCTCCAGGCGCCCCAGCAACGACCCCAGTCCCTGTTGGTCGGCCCAGCGCATGGGCCCACCGATATCCGCCGGGAATCCATAGCCATGCAGGTAGACGCGGTCGATGTCATCGCTGCAACTGGCAACCGACTCCTCGAGGATCTTCGCACCTTCATTGACCAGTGCCAGCAGGCATCGCTCGCGGATCTCTGCTTCGCCGATCTCACGCGGGCGCACGCCCAGGTCGTGGGCAACCTTGAGCACCAGCGCATCGACCTCGGGGTCGTGCACGGCTTCTCGGCTTCCAGGGGCGTAACGATAGTAACCCTTACCCGTCTTCTGTCCGAAGCGACCCAGCGCACACAGGGCATTGTCGACCTGGGCCAGGGGGGCCTCCATTCCTACGCCGGCCAGCTGGCGGGCACGCCACTCCAGGTCGATGCCAACCACGTCGTACATGCGGAACGGCCCCATGGCCATGCCGAAGGCTTGCAGCGCCTCGTCCACCTGCCTTGGCGTCGCACCTTCCAGCAGTAGTTTGCGGGCCTCGGCGACATAGGTGGCAAGCATGCGGTTGCCGATGAAACCCGGACAGTTGCCAGCCACCACGACTTCCTTGCCCATCCGCTGCCCCAGGGCCTGGGCCGCATCGAGCACGGCAGGCGATGTGCGCTGACCACGTACCACTTCCAACAGCTTCATCACGTGCGCCGGGCTGAAGAAATGCAGCCCCAGTACCTGCTCAGGTCGCTGGGTCACGGCAGCGATCGCGTCTATGTCCAGCGCCGAGGTATTGCTGGCCAGGATTGCTTCAGCTTTGAGGGTATCGTCCAGCGTGCGAAAAATCTCCTGCTTGAGGGCAAGGTTCTCGTACACCGCTTCGATCACCAGGTCGACCTGGGCGAGGTCTGCATAGGTGGTTACCTGGCTCACGCGCGCCAGGCAGGCATCGGCCTCTGCCTGGTCGATGCGACCCTTGGCAACCTGCTGCGCCCAAGTCTGCTTGAGCATCGCCAGGCCCGTCTCCGTGGCGCGCGGGTCGTTATCCAGCCACAACACGGGCAGCCCTGCACGGGCCAGGCTGATGACAATGCCGCGACCCATCGTCCCGGCACCAATCACCGCCGTCTGCTCAACGTTATAGGGAGTATTCACGCATGACGCTCCTGATTCTCAGTGTGAAGGCATTGCCCCCACCCTAGTCAGGCGCCTACTATTTTTGAAATTTTCATTTTCCATCCCATGTATTTTTCGCATGAATATTGGCAACTTCGATCTCAACTTGTTGCGCGTGCTAGACATGCTGCTGCGCGAGCAAAATGTGTCTCGCGCCGCCGAGCGCCTGGCCCTGACCCAGCCCACGGTGAGCAACGCACTGGCCCGCTTGCGCGACCTGCTCGATGACCCATTGCTGGTACGGGTTGGCCGACGAATGCGGCCTACCCCGCGCGCGCTGGCCTTGGAGGGCCCGATCCGTGCGGCCTTACAACAGATAGAGCAGACCCTTGGCGGCGGAGACAGCTTCACGCCATCGATGAGCCACCGGCAGCTGCGCATCGCCCTCACCGACTTTGCCGAACAGCTATGCATGCCCGGGTTATTGACCACCTTGCACAACCAGGCCCCCCACCTGCGCGTGGATGTCGTGCATCTGGCGCCCAACCTGCCGGCCGAAGCCCTCGACCGGGGTGAACTGGACCTGGTACTGGGGCGCTTCGACGAAGTGCCGGCACGCTATGAGCGACGCCACTGGCGCAGCGAGACCCTGCATGTGGCAGTACGCCAGGGACACCCCGACGTCGATGGCGCACTCGACCTGCAGACTTTCCTGGGCTTGCGTCATCTTTGGGTGCACGGCGGCCAGACCCGTGGCATGGTCGATCAGTGGCTGGGCGAGCAGGGTCTAGCCCGGCGTATCGTCTACACCACACCCAACTATCTGCAAGCCGCACACCTTGCCGCCAGTTCTGACTTGTGTGTGGTATTGCCCACCGCGCTGGCGCGCCATTTCGCCCAGTTGCTGCCGCTGCAGGTATTCGACCTGCCCTTCGCCCTGGAACCGTTCCAGCTGGAGCTGGTGTACCTTGCCCACCGCCAGCACGATCCGGCGTTGGCCTGGCTGGTGGCCCGTATCATGGACATACGCGCCGGCTGAGCCATCGCATCCGGGCATGGCAGGGCATACAGCAGAGGTATTGGTTAGGCGCCAAGCTCTGTCCTTAGAGTGGTCGCCCTCAAAACAACAAGGAATGCCCCATGCGCCTACGATCTCTGCCCTACCTGCTGGCCATCGCTCTGCCCTTTACCGCGCACGCCGATTCGCCCGGCAAGGACGCTACCGACCTCACCCGCCAGAGTAATCAGCAATGGCTTCAACGCCTGCCGTTCGCCGACCGTAACGACTTCGCCGATGCTCGCCGCGGCTTGCTCGAAGCCGTGGACCAAGCCGTAGTCACTGCCGATGGCAAAACCGTCTGGGACCTGCAGCGCTATGCATTTCTCAACGGCGAGGCACCGGCCACGGTCAACCCGAGCCTGTGGCGTATCGCCCAGCTCAATACCATCGCAGGCTTGTTCAAGGTCACCGAGGGCATCTACCAGGTACGTGGCCTTGACCTGGCCAACATGACCCTGATCGAAGGCGAGCACGGCCTGATCGTCATGGACCCGCTGCTGTCGGTCGAGACTGCCAAGGCCGGGCTGGCGATGTACTTCCGGCATCGCCCGCAGCGTCCGGTGGTGGCGGTGATCTACACCCATCCCCACGTCGATCACTTCGGCGGAGTGCGCGGCGTGATCGACGAGGCCGACGTCAAGGCCGGGAAGGTTCAGGTCATCGCCCCGCAGGGCTTCTTCGAGCATGCCATCAGCGAAAACGTGTTGGCGGGGCCTGCAATGAAGCGACGAGCGCAGTACATGTATGGCGCACCGCTGCCACGCGGGCCGCGCGGCCAAGTGGACGCTGGCCTTGGCAAGGGTGTACCGGCCAATGCCACGGTCAGCCTGATCGCCCCCACGCGGCTGATCGAAAAACCCATCGAGACGCTGCGCATCGATGGTGTCGATATTGAGTTCCAGCTCACGCCCGGCACCGAGGCACCTGCCGAAATGAACCTGTGGTTCCCTACGTTCAAAGCCCTGTGCATGGCCGAGAACGCCTCCCACGTGCAGCACAACGTGCTGACCTTGCGCGGCGCCCAGGTGCGCGATGCCAAGGTCTGGGCGTACTACCTGGATCAATCGCTGTTGCGCTACGGCAACCAGGCCGAAGTGGTCTTCGCCCAGCACCACTGGCCGACCTGGGGTGGTGAGGCGATCCGCGAGTACCTGGCCGACCAGCGCGACATGTATGCCTTCATCGACAGCCAGACCCTGCGCCTGATCAACCGGGGCCTTGGCCCCACCGAGATCGCCGCCGAACTGACCTCGCTGCCGCCTCGGCTGGCCAGCAAATGGTACAGCCGCGACTATTACGGCTCGCTCAGCCATAACGTGCGTGCGGTTTACCAGCGCTACATGGGCTTCTACGATGGCAACCCGGCGACGCTGAACCCGCTGCCGCCACGCGAGACTGGCGAACATTACGTCAAGGCCCTCGGCGGTGCCGAGCGAGTGCTGACCTTGGCCAAGCAAGCGTATGACAACGGCGACTACCGCTGGGTAGCAGAGCTTACCCGCCACCTGATTTTTGCCCAGCCGGACCATCGCGCCGCGCGCGAGCTGCAAGCCGACGCACTGGAGCAACTGGGCTATCAAAGCGAAAACGCCACCTGGCGCAACGCCTACCTGACCGGCGCGCAGGAACTGCGTAACGGTGTGGCAACCACCGCCAGCAGGGGCGGTAGCGCCGATGACCTGGTGCGAGCCCTGACCCCATCGCTGTTCTTCGACTACCTGGGCGTGCGTGTCGATGCAGCCAAAGCTGCCGCGCAGGACCTGACCATCAACTGGCGCTTCACCGACCTGAACGAGTCCTATGCCCTGACCCTGCGCAATGGCGTGCTTACCCACCGCGACCATACGCAACACGCCAAGGCGGATGTGCAAGTGTCGATGAGCAAGGCCACCTTGGACCTCATCGCACTCAAGCAGACCGGTTTCCTCAAGGAAACCAAGTCAGGTGGCATCGTCATCAGCGGCGAGCGGGAGAAATTCATGCGCTTCATGGCGCAGTTGGACGAACCAGATGGGCGCTTCAACATCGTCACGCCCTGATTGACTCGACAGCGCCGCTCTAGATTGAGCGGCGCAACCACACACACAGCACCAGCAGCGCCACCCCTATGGCACAGAGCGGCACGATGCAGGCGCCTGCGCGTCCTTGCTCGCTGCACAACATGCCCAGTCCTCGGCGGTAGATCCCCCGCTCCCGCACCCGCCCCAGCAACGCCAGCAGCACGCCCATGCCCGCAATGGCGAGCATTTCGCCGCGCCAGGCCAGGCATGCCACTAGCAGCAATGAGACTTGGGTACGCCGCCAGGCCAGCACCGTGCGTTCTGCCTGCAGTCCCTGGTCGACACTGCAATCAACCATGCCAACGCCCCCACAACGCCTCTACCAGCGCAATGCTGGCCAGCGCGCATGCGATGCTCAGCAGCGGTACCAGCCGAGGTAACGGCAATGGCGCTTCGCAACGCAGTGCGCGTTCCACCGTTAACCAGCGCCAGCCAGCGCCCAGGCTTACCAGCAAGCTGGCTGCCAGCAGTGCCATTTCCATCGCCACCCGACCCGGCTGGGGCCAGGCGTGAGCAGCGAATGTCTCGATGGCAATGGCCCCGCCGAGCAACGCCAGGGCTGTGCGGATCCACGCAAGAAAGGTGCGCTCATTGGCCAGGGTAAAGCGCGGGTCGGGAGGCTTGCCCTGACCCAGCAACCAGCGTTCCCACGTACGGTGACGATGATCAGGATTCATCTAGGGTCCTTTTTCAGCGCAGCCCCTGGCTACGCAGTGCGCCGGGTGAGAAGTAAGATGCACTGGTGCGTACATTGAAGGCGAAGGGCCTGGGTTGCTCGTTGGTCAGGCCTGAGAGCTGGTAGCGGCCACTGCGTAGGTCGTAGATCGCCTCCATGGCGTTGACCAGTGACTGCCCCGCCACGTGGTAATAGCTGTGGGCCTGGGCAGTACGCCAAAGCTTTCCCTGGCGATCGTAGAAGTCCGCCTCGACGATGGCCCAGCTGTCCTCGTCCAGGTAGTAGCGACGGCTCGCATAGATATGCTTCGCCCCCGGCTTCAGGGTGCCCACCAGTTCCCAGACCCGGTGCAGCTCGTAACGGGTCAACTGCGGGGTGACATGGCCTGGGCCGACCAGTGCTGCATAACCGACCAGCGGCGATGCCAGGCGATAGCTGTTATAGGGCACGTGCAGGGTCTTCTTACCGACCAAAGTCCATTCATAGAGGTCTGGAGCGCCGTTGAACATATCCCGGCTGTCGGCGGTTCGCAGGCCGGCAGTGCCCGGGGTGATGCTGTCATAGGCCAGCGCCGGTGCGCGACGAACCCGCCGCTGGCTGCTGCTGTACAACCACGACAAGCGCGGCTGCGCCACCTGGTCGAGGGTTTCGTGCAGCACCACGGCGTCGCCGGCCAGGCGCGACGGCGCGGTCAGACGGTAGCTCAGGTAGTACAACACGTTGCCGGTCCGACCTTCGGCCAGTACATCGGGTCGGGCGAAGGTCTGTTGCATGCTCATCGTGACGAAGCGTCCGTCTCCCCGTGGGGTGACACTGTCCGAGGCCAGGCTGTAGCTGCCATTTCGCGGTCGCGTGAGGTGATTCCATAGCACTTGCAGGCCGTTGCTCGGCTGCGGAAATGCGAGCACTCCGGCAAAGCCCTGCAAGCCATTGCCATCGTTGGTCAAATGAACGCTGCTAGCGTTGTGCCGCGCCCACTCGGCCACTTGGGTCGACACCGCGACACTGCGATGCGACGGGTAGACAGGTAGGCGAAACGACTGGGGATAACGCTCGATCAAGGCCACTTGTCCATCCGTGAGCTGCTGACGATAGCGCTGGTAGTTCTGCGCGGTGATGACGTACAGCGGCTGCTCATCGGCGTAGGGATCCAGTGGCGTACCGTTGACCGACAGCGATACCTGACCCGCTTGCAAACCGCCAGTCCATGCCGGGACACTGCCATCGCGGGTAGGCCCTCGTTCGGCGCCCACGGGTGTCAGTTCCTCGGTCATCGGTGTCGCCCCCAGGTGCAGGGCCAACAGGCTGGCGTGGACGAGCAGGATGCAGCGCAGCAGTGCTAAAGATTTCATATCGCGTGGCCTCTTGTATTTACCGGACCTGACCGGGCTTGCCTTGGCCTGCCCTTTCGGGGTGATACTAGGAGCCGCGCTTCGAACCCCACAAATAACGTGTTCGGATACGTGCCATATCAGTTCGGCATACCCTTGGAACCGCTCCAATGACCTTGAAACAGCTCCGTTACCTGATCGCCATCGTCGAAGCTGGCAGCTTCTCTTCCGCCTCACGCCGGTCCTATATCGCCCAACCTGCGTTGAGCAGGCAGATCGGCCTGCTGGAGAGTGAACTGGAGATGCAGTTGCTCGACCGCCAGCACGACGGCATTGCCCTGACCGACGCCGGGCGCCAGTTGTACGAGGTGGCCCGCCAGGTTGTGCAGAAACTCGACTCGGTCAAGGACGAGCTGAAATCCAGCCGCGGCGACCCTAAAGGCCATGTGGCCATCTCCATTCCGGCCACGGCCGCCGACTTGCTGCTACCGGAAATCGTCAGGCGCGCCGAACAACGCTTCCCCGGGGTGACCCTGACGGTGTGGGATGGCCTGAGCCGAGAGGGTGGCCAGGCCATCGAACTGGGCAAAGTGGATTTTGGTGTGGTGCCCAACGCCGAGGAGCTCGAGCATGTGGAAGCCGAGGCAATCTTCACCGAGGCCCTCTACTGGGTCGGCGCCAGCGCGCCGGGTGCCGCCGACACCATCACCCTGGCCGAAGCGGCGGCCACCCGGTTGGTCCTGCCACCCCGCGCGCTACACCTGCGCCGCCGCATCGAGCAGGCAGCCATGGAAGCGGGCGTGCCCTTGGCAGCGGCCTATGAACAGCAATCGGCTCCCGGCATCGCCAGCCTGGTGCGTGCAGGCCTGGCGGCGACCATCAGCAACTGGCCGCCGCTCAGTGAACTGCTTGAACCCACGGCGGCGCGACGCATTGTCGAACCGCGCATCAGCCGCACCATCGCCTTGGCCCATTCGCGCCACAAGCCGCTGTCGTTCGCCGCTGGCTGCCTGCGCGACCTGGTGCGAGGCGTGTTGGTCGACCTGGTCAACAGTGGCCGTTGGCGGGGCGAGCTGATTGGGTGTGAGGCTGAGCCATTGGAGTCCGTGCTTGGTGTTCAGCTTGCGGTCTGAGAGCGCACCCGGACACCCCGCTTGACCACAGCTGGCTCGCGCAAGCGCTGTAACGTGCGCTGCGGATTCAAGGTCGCCAGGCCAACCAATCCGGCCAGCACCAGCACCGCGCCACATACCAGGAAACCCTGGGCGTAACCGGCCGGGTGTTCGGCCCCCGCGCCCTGCACCAGCAGACCAGTCACCACCGGTGCTGCCAGGCCGGCCAGTGAAGCGATACCATTGCCCATCGCGAGGATGCCGCCACGCTGGGCCGCCGGGGTGAACTCGGCGAGCATCGCCGGCCCCACCGAGTACATCACCAACGCCAGGCCCCCACTGAAGGTTAGCGCGGCAACCCGTACCGCAGTGCTCAGCCCAGGCAGGATCAACGATGCCGACAGTAGCCCTCCCAGCACCAGGCACAGCGAGACGAAGACTCCGCGCGCCACCCGCGACGGCATGCCTCGGCGCATCAGACGCTGCGATAGCCAGGCCAACAACAGGCTTAGCGGCGTGGTCACCACCACGAACATGACGAAGATGTGCCCCGTCTGCAGCGGATCGATACCCAGGCCGACCTGCAGGTAACTGGGCACCCAGGTCAAGGTCAGGGCCAGCGACCAGTTGGCTGCGAAGTGGCAAAGGTAGTTGCCAAGGACGCTGGGGTCGCTCAACAACCTGCGATACGGTATCGCCGTGTCATCCGCCCTGAGTTGGCTGGCACGCAGGCGCTCGAGGGTGCCCTCCTTACCCAGTCGCCACCAGAGCAGGCACCAGACCAGGCCGATCAGCGCAAGGATAATGAAGTTGGTGCGCCAGCCATAGTGCAGGCTGACCCAGGGGATCATCGCGCCCGCCACCAGCAGCCCCATGGCACTACCGGCATGCAGCAACGCTACCGGCAGGTTGCGTCGGTCATTGGGGAACCACTTGTACAGCGCATGGGTCGCCACCGGTGATGCCGGTCCCTCACCGATGCCCAGCAACACGCGGCAGGCAACGATCGCCCAGAGTGAGGTGGCGAACAGCATCGGCAGTTGTATCACTGCCCAGAAAAGGCCCATGCCCAACAGCAAGGTCCGTGTCGGGCGCCGGTTGGCCATGAAGCCACCGACCACGGCCGATGCGGCAAAGCACCAATGCAAAGCGCCACCGATCAGACCGAACTCAGTGGCCGTCAGGCCCAATTCGGCGCTCATCGGCACCGCCACCAGGCCGATCACCACCTTGTCGAGGAAGTTCACCAGCATCAGCAATGCCAGCAGGACGGCCACCAGCCAGGCCGTACGAGGGTTGGGCAGCGAAGAATCTGCAGTCATGGCAAGTACTCTTGTTCTTGTTGTGGGGTGTTGCAAGGCCGCCCCAAGGGCGGCCCGACGGTCACGCAGGCATCAATACGCCTTTGGCGATGGTGTTGCGTTGGATCTCGCTGGTACCGGTGAGGATACGCATCATCCGCGTGGCGCGGAAAATCCACTCCACGGGATGGCCCTGCATCAGCCCGGCCCCGCCATGCACCTGCACCGCTTTGTCGGCGATACGAAACGCCGCTTCGGAGACGAACAGCTTGCACATCGGCGCCTGGGTGCGAATATCGCCTCCGGCGTCGTTCACCTGGGCGGTTGCATACACCATGCTGCGCGCGGCATGCAGTTCGGTGGCCATGTCGGCGATCATATGGTTCACCGCCTGGAACATGGCGATCGGCTGGCCGAACTGCTTGCGCGTACGCGCATGCTCGATCGACAGGTTCAGGGCCAGGCCGGCCATACCCAGCAGGGTTGGGCAATGTAGCAAGCGATTGAGGGTGATGCGGCCCATGGCGAGCTTGAAGCCCTGCCCCTCCTCACCGATCAGGTTGGCCGCGGGCACACGCACTTCGTCCAGCACGATATCGCCATGGGCTCCGCCGCCGGACATCACTGAATAGTCGCTCTCGACACGTACGCCCCGAGCCTTCAGGTCGACGAAGAACGCCGAAATCCCCTGGGCGCCCTGCCCCGGACCGGTCACCGCCAGCAGCACTGCCAGGTCGGCATAGGTCGCACCGGAAATGTAGCGCTTGCTGCCGCTGAGCACATAATGATCGCCTTCACGCCGAGCCTGGGTGCGAATGGCCGTTGCATCCGAGCCTGCCTCGGCCTCGGTCAGGGCGAAACACACGGCTTTTTCGGCGCGGCACACTGGCTGTAGGAAGGTCTCGACCTGATAAGGGCTGGCTACTTTGAACAGGTGGCCGACGCGCGGCGGCCCGGACAACTCGCCCAGTACATGCGGCGCGAGCATCGACCCGGTCAGCACCGTGGCCTCCTTCACCGCGCACAGGTCCGCGACGTTCAGGCCGGCACCGCCCATGCTTTCTGGCAACATGACCTTGTAAAGACCTTGTTCACTGGCGCGTTTCCACACCTGGCGCAGCACTGCCTGCGGGTGCGGACGTGCCCAGTCCAACTGTGCCTCTTGCTCCAGCGGACGAACCTGGTCGCGGACGAAACCTTCGATGGCTTCGATGATCTGCGCAGCCTTTGCACTTGGTTGATACATGCTGATGCTCCCTGATTAGATACGACGTTCGCTGTGTTGCCAGTAGGCTTCGCGGACCAGTCGGCGCACGACCTTGCCATTAGGGTTCTTCGGTAGTTCGGCGACGAAATCCACACCGCGTGGCTTCTTGAATCCGGCCAGGGCGCGGCCGCAGCGCTCGATCAGCTCGGCCGCATCCAGCTGTGCCCCAGGCTTGAGCACCACCACCGCGCGCACCGCTTCGCCCCACTGTTCGTCGGGGACGCCGACTACCGCCGCCTCGAACACTTCGGGGAAGCCATAGATCACCTGCTCCACTTCGCTGGGGTACACGTTGAACCCACCGGAGATGATCATCTCCTTCTTGCGGTCGACGATGAACACGTAGCCCTGGGCATCGACGGTCGCCAGGTCGCCGGTGAGGTAGTAGCCGTCACGCATGACTTCGGCGGTGAGCGCCGGCGCACGCCAGTAGCCCTGCATGATGTCTGGCCCCTTGACGACAATCTCGCCGACCTCGCCCGGCGCCACATCCTCGAAGGCCTCGTTCACCACCCGCAAATCGGTCTCGAAATAGCACCGCCCGCATGAAGCCAGGCGCTGGTAATTGCCATCCTCGACCAGATGGTCCTGCTCGGTCAGCACGGTCACCAGCGAACAGGTCTCGCCAGCACCGTAACCTTGCGCGAGGATCGGCCCGAACAGTTCGATGGCCTTCTTCACCAGGGCCGGCGCCATGGGGGCAGCGCCATACATGACCAGCTTCAGGCTGGACAGGTCGAAGCGCTCGACACCAGGGAAGTTCACCAGCCGGTTGATCATCGCCGGCACCAGGAACAGCCGGGTCACCCGCTCACGCTGGATGGTCTCCAGCAACAGCGAATCGTCAAAACGGTCCAGCAGGAGGTTGCATGCGCCGACTGCCAGCAGCGGCATGATCTGCATACCGCTGGCATGGGTGATCGGCCCTACGTGGGCCATGACGTCATCAGGTCCGGAGCGACGCGTGGGGCTGGCGATACTCTTGCGCACCAGGGCCTTACGGTTGCCGAACGACAGCATGGCCGCCTTCAGCACACCGGAGCTACCCGAGGTATAGTGCAGCACCGCCAGCGCATCGTCGTCAGGGTCCCGGCAAAACGGCGCTTCGCTACCGAGTTCGAGCAGCGCGTCGTATCGCAGGTCACCGTCATCGCCTTCCAGCGCGATAACCTTGCGCAACATCGGTAACGTCTCGCGTCGCTCGGCCAGCGCGCGGGCGAAGGTGGCATCGGTGATCAGCGCAACGCTGCAAGCGTCTTCCAGCACCCGCACCACTTCATCCAGCGACAACCGCGCGTTGATCGGCACCTTGACCATCGCCGCCTTGTACAGGGCGACCTCCGCCTCCACCAACTCCACACGGTTGGCTGCCAGGATCGCCACATGTTCACCGGCGGCCACACCCAGTGCCCCCAGCCCCGAGGCCAGTCGGTTGCTACGGTGCTCCAGCTGGGCGTAGGTCAAGCGCGTCTGACGGTCCGCCACGGCGGTGTGGTCAGGCCAGTAGCGGGCACTGCGGGTAATGATCTTTCCAAGGTTCACGTTGTTGTTCTCGTCGACAGGAAGACGTCGACGATGCTAAACAGCGCGGGCCGGACAGATGTAATACCAGATTCCGATGCCGGCCATATCGAATTTGACTGGCTGGCGTTGGAAACGCCGAACGACACCAGCCGAAGTGTTTATGGCCCCTTGCATGACGCTCCGGGGTAGGCAGCCAAGCCAGACATTGGCTACCGTACCCTCTATTGCCCAACACCGAGCCGCCCATGACCCGCCCTCCTTCATCGACCAAGCCCAGCCACCTCGACAGCGAAGGCTGTGTGGTGGTGCGCGGCGCACGTGAACACAACCTCAAGGAGGTGGATGTCGCCATCCCCCGCGATGCATTGGTGGTGTTTTCCGGCGTGTCCGGCTCGGGCAAGTCTTCCTTGGCCTTCGGCACCCTGTACGCCGAAGCGCAGCGGCGCTATTTCGAATCCGTGGCCCCTTATGCCAGGCGCCTGATCGACCAGGTGGGCGTGCCGGATGTCGACGCCATCGATGGTTTGCCGCCGGCGGTGGCACTGCAACAGCAACGCGGGGCAAGCAATGCCCGCTCCTCGGTCGGCAGCGTCACCAACCTGTCCAGCCTGCTGCGGATGATGTACTCCCGCGCGGGCCACTATCCGCCCGGGCAGAGCATGCTGTATGCCGAAGATTTCTCGCCCAACACACCGCAAGGTGCCTGCCCGGCGTGCCATGGGCTGGGGCATGTCTTCCAGGTCACCGAAGCGACCCTGGTCCCCGACCCATCCCTGAGCATCCGTGACCGGGCGATTGCCGCATGGCCTCCGGCGTGGCACGGGCAGAACCTGCGCGACATCCTGGTGACCTTGGGCTACGACGTCGACAAGCCCTGGAAGGATCTGCCGCAGAAGGACCGCGACTGGATCCTGTTCACTGAAGAGTCGCCCACGGTGCCGGTTTACGCCGGACTCACACCCGCCGAAACCCGTATTGCGCTCAAGCGCAAGCTCGAACCCAGCTACATGGGCACCTTCACCGGCGCCCGGCGCTATGTGCTGCATACCTTCGCCAATAGCCAGAGTGCCCTGATGCGAAAGCGCGTGTCGCGCTTCATGCAAGGCCACCCCTGTCCGGCTTGTGCCGGCAAGCGCCTCAAGCCCGAAGCGTTGTCGGTGACCTTCTGTGGAGTGGATATCGGCACCCTGGCGCAGATGCCGCTGGACCAGGTGGCAGCACTGCTCGAACCGGTCGCCCAGGGCGAGACCAATGCGCATTTCACGCGCTCGGCAGAAAAACAACTGGCCGCGCAGCGCCTGGCCGAAGGCGTGCTGACGCGCCTGCGTACCCTGCAGCAACTGGGCCTTGGCTACCTCACCCTGGAGCGCGCCACACCGACATTGTCGACCGGCGAGCTTCAGCGCCTGCGCCTGGCCACGCAACTGAGTGCCTTGCTGTTTGGCGTGGTGTATGTGCTCGACGAGCCCTCCGCCGGGTTGCACCCTTCTGACAGCCAGCCGCTGTACGATGCCCTCGACCGGCTGCGCGTTGCTGGAAACTCGGTATTCGTGGTCGAGCACGACCTTGAGTTGATGCGCCGCGCTCAGTGGTTGGTGGACGTCGGCCCCGATGCCGGCGAGCGCGGTGGACGGGTGCTGTACAGCGGTCCGCCGGCCGGTTTGCGTGAAGTGGCCGAGTCCCACACTGCCCATTACCTGTTCGAGCAGTTGCCCACCCCCGCCAGTCATGCCCGCACGCCCACCGGTTGGCTGGAGCTACAGGGGATCCGCCGGCACAACCTGCAGGGCGTCGATACCCGCGTGCCACTTGGCGTGCTCACGGCGGTCACGGGTATTTCCGGCTCCGGCAAATCGAGCCTGATCGCCCAGGCTTTGCCTGAGTTGATGCTGCTTCACCTGGGGCACGAACCGGAAGAGAACACCGACGACAGCAGCGTCGAAGGGCCGACCATCATCGAACGCACCAGCGGCCACCTCGGTGGTGACGTGCATGCCGTGCAACGTGTCGTGCAGGTGGACCAAAAGCCAATCGGCCGCACCCCACGCTCCAACCTTGCCACCTACACCGGATTGTTCGACCCGGTTCGCAAATTGTTCGCCGCCACCGAGCAGGCACGCAAGCGCCGCTACGACGCCGGACGCTTTTCGTTCAACGTGGCCAAGGGACGCTGCGATACCTGCGAAGGTGAAGGCTTCGTCAGCGTCGAGCTGCTGTTCATGCCTAGCGTCTATGCCCCCTGCCCCACCTGCCACGGTGCCCGTTACAACGAAGAAACCCTCGCTGTCCGCTGGAACGGCCACACCATCGCCGACGTGCTGCGCATGACTGTGGAGCAAGCCTGCGACAGCTTCGCCGATGAACCGGCCGTATTGCGCTCACTGCAGGTCCTGCGTGAGATCGGCCTGGGCTACCTGCGCCTGGGTCAACCGGCCACCGAGCTGTCCGGTGGCGAGGCCCAACGCATCAAGTTGGCCACTGAGCTGCAGCGCAGTCAGCGCGGCCGCACCCTGTATGTGCTCGACGAGCCGACCACAGGCTTGCACGTAGCCGATGCCGACCGCCTGATGGCGCAACTGCAGCGCCTGGTCGATGCCGGCAACAGTGTAGTGGTGATCGAGCACGACATGCGCGTGGTTGCACAGGCTGACTGGGTCATCGACATCGGGCCGGGTGCGGGACATGCAGGTGGCCGGGTCGTGGCGACGGGGACAGTCGACCACGTCGCTCAGGTCAAGGGGAGCCGTACTGCACCGTACCTTGCACAAGAGCTGGCAAGGAGAGTCTGAAACTCCGGCCTTGCCAACCTACAGTCATCACTTGGCTAACGGCGGTCCCGGCTAGCCTCGACGAACGTCGCGTCAACCGTCCGCCGACGCCCACTGACGCGATGATTCACTCTACCGGGTGCTGGCCATACAACCCGGCGCTCGCACTAGCCGGTCGGCTGTTGACCATGCAGTACAGCGCCCCAGCCAGCACCAAACCCATGGCCCAGCTGATATCAGCGTCCAGCCACTGGGCAATGAATCCGGTGTAGAACGACAGCTTCATGAACGGTATCGTGCCAATGATGGAGACCGCATAGACCGCCAGGGTCCGCCGGTTGAAGCGCCCGTAGCGGCCCTTGATATCGTAAAGGTCAGCCACCGAGTAGTGGCCTCGGCAGACCCAGTAGTAGTCCACCAGGTTGATCGCGCTCCAGGGGATCAACAGGTACAGCTGACCGATCAGAATGTCGGCGAAGAAGGTGTCGAAGTGGTACTGGGTGGCAATCGCGATCAGGGTTGCGGCAATGCTCAGTACCGCCATCACCACGGCTTTGGCTGCTGCTGTGACCTGCTTGAGCTCGCCGAATGCACCGAAGATCGTCACCGTGGACATGTAAGCGCTGTAGAGGCAAAGCACGTTGTACTGGATGACGCCCAACGCGATCACAGCCAGCGCCAGCGGTGCCCACGGTCCGAACAACGAGGCAATCGCGGTGGCCGGGTCGTGGCCGAGCGCGGTGGGTATGGCCACGGCCAACAAGGCACCAAGCGCCATCATGGCGAATGAACCCAACGCACAACCGCAATAGGTCGTCCAGAATGTGTCGCGGGTGCGTACATTGGCCGGCAGGTAGCGTGAATAATCAGCCACATAAGGGCCATAGCCCAATGTCCATGAAGCTGCCTGGGCGATGACCAAATTGAACGCTGCGAACGAGAAACCGGTGCTCGGCGCCATGGTCGCGGCCGGGTCCAGCGGGTACAACAGGATCAGCACCATGGCGGTGGCGAACACCAGCGTCGACAAAACGCTCATCCAGGCGCCCAAGCGGTGGATCAGTTCATAGCCAACGAAACCGATAACGAAGGTCAGCACACCAACCAGTACGATGGCCTGGTCATCGCTCATCGGCATCAGCGCCTTCAAGGCATCGCGCATGAGCACGCCACTGGCGGCCAGAAACAACACTGCCGCAACAACCATCACCAACAGCGGAATGGCTGCGCCATAGACGCCGAATTGCGCGCGGCTCTGGATCATTTGTGGAATGCCCAGGTGCGGGCCCTGGGCCGAGTGCGCGGCCATGAACACGGTGCCGACCAGGTTACCGATCAACAAGCCCAGCAATGTCCAGCCGAAACTCAAGCCTGACGCAATACCCAGCGTGCCGACCATCAAGGCCGTGACCTGGAAATTGGAACTGAACCAGATAGTGAACAAACGTCGGGGGGTGCCGTAACGCTCGCTATGGGGGACAAACTCGATACTGCGCTTTTCCAGCTTCACGACAGCCTCCTGATTCATTTTCACGATTATCAGTGGGTTATCGATGGCCTCTCGGCCTGTTAGCGAACGCCTCATAGCTAGTAACGCCATGCCTCGGCGCAATGACCGACGGCCACCCCGGTCCTCGACGCTGCAGTCGTGGATTGTCTAAGATGCCCCCTTTACCGTTTCAGCATGTTTCAATAAGGATCTCGATGTCTGTTATTCAAGCGCCACCGCCAGTGCGCAGCACGTCCACCGTTGCCAAGATGGAGGCCGCCCTGGCGCTGGGCAGCTTCGCCATCGGTACCGGCGAGTTCGCCATCATGGGCTTGATGCCCGA
The DNA here is from genome assembly GCF_029537255.1 of Pseudomonas sp. NyZ480. Classification (NCBI taxonomy): domain Bacteria; kingdom Pseudomonadati; phylum Pseudomonadota; class Gammaproteobacteria; order Pseudomonadales; family Pseudomonadaceae; genus Pseudomonas; species Pseudomonas sp. NyZ480. The sequence continues at coordinate 2,766,016 of NZ_CP120626.1, forward strand.
TATCGCCAATAACCTGCAATTGAGCGAGCCTCAGGTGGGCCATGCGATCAGTGCCTACGCCCTGGGGGTGATGGTCGGTGCACCGACACTGGCTATTCTGGGCGCCAGGCTGCTGCGCAAGCACCTGTTGCTGTGGTTGATGGCGCTTTATGCCATCGGTAACCTGGCCACAGCATTCGCACCCTCGTTCGCCAGCCTGGTCGCCTTCCGGTTCATCAGCGGGCTTCCCCATGGAGCATACTTTGGTATCGCGGCGGTAGTGGTTTCGAGCATGGTGCCGACCGATCAGCGTGCCAGCGCGGTGGCGCGGGTCATGATGGGGCTGACCTTGGCGATGTTGCTGGGCAACCCGGTCGCCACTTTCCTCGGGCAATTCTTTGGCTGGCGTTCCGCTTTCGTGCTGGTCGGGATGATCGCCCTGTGCACCATCGCCATGGTCTGGCGCTTCGTGCCCCAGCGCCATGACGAGGTGCGCAGCGACCCACGCAAGGAGCTGCAGGCCTTCCGGCTGCCACAGGTGTGGATGGCACTGGCCATCGCCTCCATTGGCTTTGCGGGTATGTTCTGCGTGTTCAGCTACCTGGCCCCGACCATGCTCGAAGTCACCCAGGTGTCACCGCAGTGGATTCCATTTGGCCTGGCAGCATTCGGGGTCGGCGGCATCGTCGGTAACATCGCAGGCGGCAAGCTGTTCGACCGTTGGCAGTTCCGCGCCGTTGGGCTGGTGCTGGTATGGTCGATGGCGGTGCTGCTGTTCTTCTCGTTCGCCGCCAGCGCACTGTGGTCGCTGCTGCTGGGGATTGGCCTGGTCGGCACCATGATCGCATTGGCAGCGCCCCTGCAGATTCGTTTGATGGATATCGCCCATGAAGCCCCAAGCCTGGCAGCGGCGTCGAACCATGCAGCATTCAACCTGGCCAATGCGCTCGGTCCCTGGTTTGGCGGAATGGCGATCACTGCCGGCTTGGGGTGGACGAGTACGGGTTACATCGGCGCTGCTGCCGCCCTGGTTGGCCTGGCGCTCTACCTGTGCGCGCGCCGCATGAAAGGTGGGCACTGAACCGTGAGCAGTACGGCCGTGGGGCTCCCCCACGGCCTTTTATGTATACTCCGGCGCCCCAGAGTCAAATTACCGTGCGCCATGAAAAAACTGTTGTATGTCATAACCTTAGCCTTCTCTGCCATTCCCTGCGCCTTCGCTACTCCACCCGCCACGTTCACCGAAGCCAAAGTCATCGCCAAACAGCAGGTCTACCTTGACCAGGCCAACAGCGCCATGGGGGACCTGTACTGCGGCTGCAAGTGGACCTGGGTTGGTAAATCCGGCGGTCGGATCGATCCCGCCTCCTGCGGCTACGAAACCCGCAAGCAGAAAAACCGGGCCGAGCGCACCGAATGGGAACACATCGTCCCGGCCTGGACCTTCGGCCATCAGCGCCAATGCTGGCAGAACGGTGGGCGCGAGCAGTGCGTGGACGAAGACCCTATTTTCCGCGCGATGGAGGCAGACCTGTTCAACCTCTACCCTGCCGTGGGGGAAGTGAATGGCGACCGCAGCAACTTCAACTACGGCATGGCCTCGGGCGTCGCCCCGCAATACGGTCAGTGCACGACCAAGATCGACTTCCAGCAGAAGGCCGCGGAACCCCGCGACGAAGTCAAAGGCCTGGTTGCCCGCACCACCTTCTACATGTTCGATCGCTACAAGCTGAGCATGTCGCGTCAGCAACAGCAGTTGCTGATGGCCTGGAACAAGCAGCACCCGGTGTCCGCCTGGGAAAAAGAACGCAACGCCCGCATCGCTCGGATCATGGGGCACTCCAACCCATTCGTGACCGGTGAGCGCACCTGGTCGCTCGGCTACAAGCCAGTGGGTGACGGTGTGGTCGCCGCCGTGGCGGCAAAAAGTGCCACGGCCAAGCCTGCCGAGCGTACCGTTGCCAGCAACGCGACTTCCGGTGCCGTGCTCGGCAACCGCAACAGCCATGTGTATCACCTTGCCACTGGTTGCCCCGGCTACTACCAGCTCTCCCAAAAGAACCAGGTCATGTTCGAGTCGGAATCCCAGGCTCAGGCTGCCGGGTATCGCAAAGCGGGCAATTGCAAGTAAACGTGCAAGACAGGGAGCTCCAAGGCTCCCTGACCCTTCCCACGGCGATCAGACAACTCACGAGCACATCAGTGCTGCGTCCAACAACCTGCCCTTGTCGTACCAGGCATCGCGTTGATAAGCGGAATAGTGATGCTGCGTGCCAGACGGGCGAATCTCGACCAGGCCGGTGGACTGTCGTGGGTCCGTGCTTTCGAGGAACAGCGCCAGCGCATGGTTGTCTTCGCGCATGAATGCCTTCTCACCCGCAGGAAGCTCATCCCGTACGCATTTTATGAAGTCGGGCGGGCTTTTCAGCGTGGTCCCCGCCACATTGTCATGCCCCATCCGGATATCCGGGTCATGGGCGCACCCCGTCACCAGTAGGGCCGCAAACAGCGGTACCAGCGCATGACGGGTAATGGAAAGTGATGGACGAATGCTGGACGTGCGTTTCATGTGGCAATTCTCCGACGCGCCCCGATAGGAAAATCAACGTTCGGCGGATACAGCCCTTTTTTATTGTAGCGTCAGCAGGTCGACAGGCTCAACCTGATCAGTCTAGCCCTGGGCATCCGCTGGCCATAGGCAGGTTCGCTATAGACGTTATGAAGGTTCGTAGCTCAAGACCCCGCGCCGCCTTCGAGCGGGCTCATTCCAGACCTTCGAGCAGGCCATCGGCGCGAAGCACTTCGGCAATCACCGAGTCATCGACCGCGTACACGCCTCGCGAGGCTTTCCACACCAGTTTCTTCTGCTGTAGCGCGATCAGGGCCTGCTGCACGCCGGGAACCTCGACATGGACGTCACTCGCCTCGATGCCCGCCAGGGTCATGGCCTTGCCGTAAAGCACCATGGTCGGCGCTTCGAAGGGCGCGTAGTCATCGCCCTTGACGCTCATCACCCGAATCACCGCCGACTGGATCGGGGTCAGGCTGTGAATCACCTTCCTGAGGTTGGCGTTCAGTTCATCGGCCTGGGCGCGCACCCGTTCGGCAAAGCGTGCAGGAATCGCATCCGGCTCGATGACGAAGTCGAATCGGATCTCGTCGGCTGCCGCGCCCAGCAGTTCAGGACGATAACCACTCTCCTTGAACAGCTGGAACACCTGTGCAGGGTCCAGTGCTCCGGCAAGATCGACGTTGGCGCAGAACCAGTCGATGAAGTCCTGGTCCAGCGTTGGAAACTGCACCATCGAAGCGCCAAAGAATGCCTGGTCCTTGCTGTTGCGCAACATCGCCAGCTTGTCCCGATTCGAACCGGTGCAAACGATGCGCAGGCCGTAGTGCCTTGAGCTGTTGAGCTCGTCCCTCGCCGCCTTGAGCGCGAACAGTGCTGCCACGCCTTCGTCAGTGGTGATCGCATGTTGCGCTTCGTCGATGATCAGCACGATGATCTTCTTCGACTCATCGGAAAGTGCCACCAACGCTGCCGTCAGGTCGATGTCCTTGCCCAGGCCAATCTTGTCCAGGCTGAAGTTGAGGCCACCGACTACGACCCTCTCCATCCCCGACGACCGTGCCAGCCGTGTGATGAAACCCTCATTGCGCCCGACCGCTTCGCGTACCGCCTCGACGATGACCTGGCCAGGGTCTTTCTTCAGGTCTTTCCACAAGTCGGCGTACAGCACGATCGCCCCTGTCGCCTCCAAGGCAGGCCGCAGGTCTTCACGGGCGAAGGTGGACTTACCGGTACGCCGTGGCGCCGCCAGGAAAACGCCCGAGCTGGCAGCACTGCCCACCGCGACCTGCAAGATCAGTTTGGAAAGCCGCGCAGCCAGGGCGGGTCGGTGATAGAGGGTTTCGGTCATTCCGGTCCTTTGAGCGTCGGTTATAGGAAACTATAGAGCAATTATAGACCAATTATAGAAGCGCGCGATTTTACAGACGATTATAGGCCGACTATAGAACGCAGCGAAACGGAAAGAGAACATTTGTACCCCTCGATATTGGCGCTGCAAAATCGGATCCAACGCGTTAAGGTAGGGAACAGGGACGGACCAATCGCCACGGAGCTCGCCATGACCACCCTCTCACGCCTCAGTTTGTTGGTTTTAGTCCTCGGCATGGTCCTGGGCGACATCATCGTGGCCAGCGTGGGACTGGTTGGCCTGTGCGGCGCCGCCGTCTACTTCACCCTCAAGCAGGATGCTCAGGACCCGCCCACCTCACCCGGATTCCTCGCCTAGGAAGACGCCGGCAGACGAATCCTGAACTGCGCACCCCCTAACGCCGACTGCGCCACGGTCAATGTCCCGCCCTGCCCCTCGATCGCCCTTCGGCTGATCGCCAGCCCCAAGCCAAACCCACCGGTGTTGCGGTCACGGCTGCGATCCAGGCGATAGAACGGCTGGAAGATGCGTTCGCGTTCTTCGGGCGGAATACCGATGCCATCATCCTCCACGGTCAGCAGGCAGGCCCCGTCCTCCTCCTGCCGCAAGCGCAGCAACAGGCTCTGGTCGCAATAACGCATGGCGTTGCGCACGAGGTTCTGCACCGCACGCGCGGTCAACCTCGGGTCGAGCACGAAGCGCGGCAACATGCCCTCTGCGCGCACTTCCCATTGGATACCACGGCCGTCCAGCTCCTCGGCAAAACCGCCCAGCACGCTGTCGACCAACTCCAGCAGCGACACCTCGACCCGCTCACGGGCCTGGTCGGCGTTGTACAAGCGGCTATAGGACAACAACTCAAGCACCAGCTCATCCAGCTCGCGCACATGCCCAACGAGCTCAAGCAGGCGTTTGCGACTGGCTGGCGGCACTTCATCGAACAGCAGCACGAGGCCGAAATCCAGGCGGGTCAGCGGCGTGCGCAGCTCATGGGAAACCGCGTTCAGCAGTTCACGTTGCTGATTCACATGCCGTTCCAGGTCACTGGCCATGGTGTCGAACACTCCCGCCAGTTCTCCGATGTTGGAATGCGGCGAAATGTGCGTGCGCTCGGCCATCTGCCCTTGGCCCAGACACCTTGCGGTCTCCTTGAGTCGCTCAAGGTCACGCCAGTGCGGCCACACCCACAGCAGCAGGCATCCCAGCATGGCCGCGCCAATCAACACGGTAACGCCCCAGGACAACAGGTTGATGTCCAGCGGATCGGGCGGCGCATGCAAACGTACCAGCCAGTCATTGTTCAGCGGGGCCAAAACGGTCTCGTAGTAACCCCAATCGCCGATACGCACCGCATAAAGCCCTTGCGCCAGGCGCGCCTGTTCGTCGCGGCTCAAGCCCGCCTGGTCATTGCGCAGCAATTGGACCTGGAGCGGCTCGAACACCTTGGCCAGGTCCCGCTCCACCGTCGGCCACTGCTCGGACGGGGTCTGTTGGAACTGGCGGACGATCAAGGTCTGTACACCTTTGGCCTGCTCCAGGTTATAGGCCATGAAGCGGTCCTGGAACAGTCCGACGATGGCATCCGGAATCAACAGCAAGGCACCGGCGTAGGCGACGATGATCACTAGGTACAGGCGCACCAGGATTTTCAGCATGCGGGTTCAGCACTCCCACTCGACACGACTGAACAGGTATCCCTTGCCCCAAACGGTCTTGATCTTGCGCGCTTCGCCGGCATTGTCGTCGAACTTGCGACGCAGCTTGGAAATGGCGACGTCCACCGAGCGATCGGTGCCGTTGAATTCGATACCCCGCAGTTCCTGCAGAATGCGATCGCGGCTCAGCACCTCGCCGGCACTGCGCGCCAACACCACCAGCAGGTTGTACTCGCCGCTCGACAGTTCCACTTCTTCGCCCCGCCACGTCACCGCGCGTTCGGCCAGGTCGATGCGCAAACTCCCCACCTGGATCAGATCACTTTCCAGGCGCGGCTCGTTGACGCTGCTACGGCGCAACAGGGTGCGCACGCGGGCCAGCAATACCCTGGGCTCGCAGGGCTTGGTGACATAGTCGTCCGCGCCCATCTCCAACCCCAAGACCTGATCGTGACTGTCATCACGGGCGGTGAGCATCAGAATGGGCAGGCTCTGCGAGGCCTGGCGCAGCAAGCGACACACCTGCAGGCCATCGAGGCCCGGCAGCATCAGGTCGAGTATCACCAGGTCGGGCTTTTGTTGATGGAATGCGTCCAGGACATGGTCGCCACGGGCAATCACCTGCACATGGTAGTCGTTTCGTTGGAGGTAGCTGGCAATCAGCTCGGACAACGCGCTGTCGTCTTCGACCAGAAGAAGGTTTGGCATACGCACTTTGATACATAAAAAGAGGCAGGCAGGATATAGAATCCTACGCTTCGTCAGGGCCATTCTTCACACTTTTTCACACTCGCCCTACAGCTGGTAACAGGCAGCCAGCCCTCGGCTGCCTTAGGATACGCACGCTCATCATCGGAAGATCGGTATGCCTATTTCTTTCCCTTCGCGCCTGCGCCCCATGGCGCTTCTGGCGCTTGTCACCCTGACTCTGGCCGGATGCGACGACAGCTCGCAACCCAATGAACAAACACCCAAGCCCCAGGTGCGCGTGGAAACCGTGCAGCTGCAGCCTCTGGCAGTCAGCACTGAGCTGAGCGGCCGGCTGCTCGCCCCGCGCACCGCCGAAGTTCGCGCCCGGGTGGCGGGCGTGGTGCTCAAGCGTGTGTACCGCGAAGGCAGCGACGTCAAGCAAGGCGATGTGCTGTTCCTGATCGACCCGGCACCGTTCAAGGCTGACCATGACAGCGCCCGCGCTACCCTGGCCAAGGCCCAGGCTACCTTGTACCAGGCCCGGCTGCAGGAGCAACGCTACCGCGAGCTGGTCGACGACAAGGCCGTCAGTCGCCAGGAGTACGACAATGCGCGCGCGGCGTTCCTGCAAGCCGATGCGGCGGTCGCCGAAGCCAAGGCGGCGCTCGAGCGGGCACGCCTGAACCTGGGTTACGCCACGGTCACCGCCCCTATCTCGGGGCGCATTGGCCGAGCGCTCGTCACCGAGGGCGCACTGGTCGGGCAGAACGAGACCACGCCCCTGGCGACCATCCAGCAATTGGACCCGATCCATGCCGACGTCACCCAGTCGACCCGCGAACTCAACGCCCTGCGCCGCGCCTTGCGGGCAGGCGAGCTGCAACAGGCAGGTGATGGCCAGGCCCGTGCCACGTTGATCCAGGACGACGGCAGCGCCTACCCGCTGCCGGGGAAGTTGCTGTTCTCCGACATCAGTGTCGACCCGAGCACCAACCAGATCACCCTACGCAGCGAGTTCCCCAACCCGGATCTCGACCTGCTGCCGGGCAGCTACGTGCGCGTTCGCCTCGAACAGGCGCTGCAACCCAAGGGTATCAGTGTCCCGCAACGGGCCATCCTGCGTGACAGTGCCGGGGTACCGAAGGTGCTGGTGGTCGACCAACGGTCCCAGGTCAGCGAGCGCCAAGTCGCGCTGGGCAACGCCCAAGGTGACCGCTGGGTGGTCAGCGAAGGCCTGGCCCCTGGTGAGCGCGTGGTCATCGAAGGGCTGCAACACATCAAGGCCGGCGACCAGGTGCAAGTCGACGCCCCCCAGGGTGCCCAGCCCATTGCCCAACACCTCGGCCAGTGAGGGCCTGATCCATGCCGCAGTTCTTCATTGACCGCCCCATCTTCGCCTGGGTGGTGGCGCTGTTCATTCTTTTGGCCGGAGCGCTGTCGATTGTGCAGTTGCCGGTGGCCCAGTACCCCAACGTGGCGCCACCGCAGGTCGAGATCTACGCCGTCTATCCCGGCGCTTCCGCGGCGACCATGGACGAGAGCGTGGTCAGCCTGATCGAGCAAGAGCTCAACGGTGCCGACAACCTGCTTTACTTCGAGTCGCAAAGCAGCCTGGGCAGTGCCACCATCACCGCCACCTTCGAGCCCGGCACCCATCCGGACATGGCCCAGGTCGACGTGCAGAATCGGCTCAAGGTCGTCGAGTCGCGCCTGCCCCGCCCCGTCACCCAACAGGGCCTGCAAGTGGAGAAGGTCTCCACCGGCTTCCTGTTGCTCGCGACCCTCACCTCCGAGGACGGCAGCCTGGATGAGACCGCTCTGTCCGACATCCTGGCGCGCAACGTGATGAACGAGATCCGTCGCCTCAAAGGTGTCGGCAAGGCGCAGTTGTATGGCTCCGAACGGGCCATGCGCATCTGGATCGACCCGGCCAAGCTGATCGGCTACCAGCTCACGCCCAATGACGTCGCCGCCGCCATCGCCGCGCAGAACGCCCAGGTCGCGCCTGGCAGCATCGGCGACCTGCCCGCCCGTGGCACACAGGAGATCACCGCCAATGTGGTGGTCAAGGGCCAGCTGAGCACGCCGGAAGAATTCGCCGGCATCGTGCTGCGTGCCAATACTGACGGCTCCAGCGTGACCATCGGCGACGTCGCCCGGGTTGAGATCGGTGCTCAAGAATACCAGTACGGCACTCGCCTGAACGGCAAGCCAGCTACGGCCTTCAGCGTACAGCTCGCCCCCGGCGCCAACGCCATGGAGACTGCCGATCTGGTGCGGGCAAAAATGCAGGAGCTGTCACGCTACTTCCCCGAAGGGGTCCGGTACGACATCCCCTATGACACCTCGCCGTTCGTCAAAGTGTCGATCAAGCAAGTGATCAACACCCTGTTCGAGGCCATGCTGCTGGTGTTCGCAGTCATGTTCCTGTTCCTGCAGAACCTGCGCTACACCCTAATCCCAACCTTGGTGGTGCCAGTGGCGCTGATGGGTACCTTTGCCGTGATGCTGGCGATGGGCTTCTCGGTCAATGTGCTGACTTTGTTCGGAATGGTATTGGCCATCGGTATCCTGGTGGACGATGCCATCGTGGTGGTGGAGAACGTCGAGCGCATCATGGCTGAAGAAGGTCTTGAGCCCAGGGCGGCGACGCGCAAGGCCATGGGCCAGATCAGCGGCGCTATCGTCGGTATCACCCTGGTGCTGGTGGCGGTGTTCCTGCCGATGGCCTTCATGAAAGGCTCGGTCGGGGTGATCTACCAGCAGTTCTCGGTGTCCATGGCGGTGTCGATCCTGTTCTCGGCATTCCTGGCACTGAGCCTCACACCGGCCCTGTGCGCGACACTGCTCAAACCGGTGGCCAAGGGCGGGCATCATGAGCGCAAGGGGTTCTTCGGATGGTTCAATCGTCGCTTCGAAGCGACAAGCGAAGGCTACCAACGCTGGGTAATGGCGGCGCTCAAACGCAGCGGCCGTTATCTGCTGGTCTATGGCGCGCTGCTGGCGGTTCTGGGTTATGGTTTCAGCCAATTGCCCACCGCATTCCTGCCCACCGAAGACCAGGGCTACACCATTACCGACATTCAGTTGCCACCCGGTGCCAGCCGCATGCGCACCGAGCAGGTGGCAGCGCAGATCGAAGCCCACAACGCTCAGGAGCCAGGGGTGGGCAACACCACGGTGATCCTCGGCTTCAGCTTCTCAGGTAGCGGGCAGAATGCCGCGCTAGCCTTCACCACGCTCAAGGACTGGTCCGAGCGAGGGAGTGACGACAGCGCCCAGTCGATTGCCGACCGTGCAACCGTGGCCTTCAGCCAGATCAAGGACGCGATCGCTTTCTCGGTGCTGCCACCGCCCATCGATGGCCTGGGCGAGTCGACGGGTTTCGAGTTCCGCCTGCAGGACCGAGGTGGCATCGGTCATGGCGAGCTGATGGCAGCCCGTGACCAGTTGCTGGCCGGCGCAGCCAAGAGCAAGGTGCTGACCAATGTCCGCGAGTCATCGCTGGCTGAAAGCCCACAAGTGCAACTGGAAATCGACCGCCGCCAGGCCAATGCCCTGGGTGTGTCGTTTGCCGACATTGGCTCGGTATTGGATACCGCAGTGGGTTCCAACTACGTCAACGACTTCCCCAACCAGGGGCGCATGCAACGCGTGGTGGTACAGGCCGAAGGCGACCGGCGCAGTCAGGTGCAAGACCTGCTGAACATCCATGTGCGCAACAGCAGCGGCAAGATGGTACCTCTGGCCGCCTTCGTCCAGGCCAGGTGGGTCAGCGGACCCGTGCAACTGACCCGCTACAACGGTTACCCGGCGGTGTCGATCTCAGGCGAACCGGCGGCCGGTTACAGCTCGGGTGAAGCGATGGCTGAAATCGAGCGCCTGGTAGCCCAGTTGCCCGTGGGTACGGGTCTGGAATGGACCGGCCTGTCGCTGCAGGAGCGTCTGTCCGGCAGCCAGGCCCCCTTGCTGATGGGGTTATCGTTGCTGGTGGTGTTCCTGTGCCTGGCCGCACTGTACGAAAGCTGGTCGATCCCCACCGCGGTGTTGCTGGTGGTGCCGCTGGGTGTGCTAGGGGCGGTGCTGGCGGTGACCCTGCGCGGCATGCCCAACGACGTGTTCTTCAAGGTCGGTTTGATCACCCTGATCGGTTTGTCGGCCAAAAATGCCATCCTGATCATCGAGTTCGCCAAGAGCCTGGTCGACCAGGGGCATGATGCCGTCGACGCTGCGGTTCAGGCTGCCCGTCTGCGCTTGCGCCCCATCGTCATGACCTCCCTGGCGTTCATCCTCGGCGTGGTACCCCTGGCCATCGCCACCGGCGCCAGTTCGGCCAGTCAGCAGGCCATCGGCACCGGAGTGATCGGCGGCATGCTCAGTGCCACCCTGGCGGTGGTGTTCGTGCCGGTGTTCTTCGTGGTGGTGATGCGTCTGGCCGGGCGCGGCAGCGCCATCCAGGGCAAGCTGTTGACCGACGAAAACTGACTGGACAAGCAGCCCGTTGAATGAGAGGGTTCCCGGCATCGACTGCCCGGAACCCTTTTTCATGCCAGACGCCCTGCCCCCCTGCTCCATCCTCATCCTCGCCGGCGGCCGTGGCCAGCGCATGGGCGGCCGCGACAAGGGCCTGGTCGACTGGCAGGGCGAACCGCTGGTGGCGCATGTGCAGCGCGTGGTACGGCCTCTCAGCGATGACCTGGTGATTTCCTGCAACCGCAATCAAGACACCTACCGGGCCTATGCCAACCAACTGGTTGGCGATGCAGACCCGGATTTCCCCGGCCCCCTGGCCGGGGTGATCGCTGGGCTTGCAAAGGCACGTCATGAGTGGGTGGTGGTGCTGGCCTGCGACGCGCCGCTGGTCGACCAGGCACTGATCGACGACCTGCGCAAATTGGCCGTGCAGCATGACCGCTGCGCGATGGTTCGCCAGGGTGGGTTCTGGCAGCCAATGTTCAGCGTCCTGCCGCGCCGGGTATTACCCTTGCTCGAACAAGCCTGGGCAGCAGGTGAGCGGAGTTTGCAGAGAGCGCTGATGCGCCAGTCGATTGAAGGGCTGGACTGCGCGGAAGAGGATCCAAGGTTGAGCAACTTCAACAGCCCGAATCTGCTGAAGCGGACTTTGTAGGAGCGGGCTCGCCAGCGATCACCGGCCAAGCCGGTGCCACACGGCAACCCCGGTTTCCACAAGCCCCACGCCAGAGCGCAAACTGCACGGACTCACTCCAGCGCCAATTCCTCGACACTGATCTCACGCATCCTGAACTTCTGCACCTTACCGGTGACCGTCATCGGAAACTCATCGACGAGGCGGAAGTACCTGGGCACCTTGAAGTGGGCAATCCGCGCCCTGGCCCATTCGCGTAACTCGTCTTCGGTGGCCATATGCCCTGGATGCAACCGCACCCAGGCAACGATCTCTTCACCATACTTCTTGCACGGGACCCCGATCACCTGCACATCGGCAACCGCTGGGTGGGTGAAGAAAAACTCCTCCAGCTCACGCGGGTAGATGTTCTCTCCCCCGCGAATGATCATGTCCTTGCTGCGCCCGACGATCCGCACGTAGCCCTGCTCGTCCATCACCGCCAGGTCACCCGTGTGCATCCAGCCCTCGGCGTCGATGCTCTCGGCAGTGGCCTTGGGGTTGTTCCAGTAACCCAGCATCACACTGTAGCCACGGGTGCATAGCTCGCCGATCTCACCACGGGGCAAGGTGCTGCCCTCGGCATCGATGATCTTGTTCTCCAGCCTCGGCTGGGTGCGCCCGACACTGGTCACCCGCCGTTCCAGATCGTCATCGGCGCCAGTCTGCAGCGACACCGGGCTGGTCTCGGTCATGCCGTAGGCGATCTGCACTTCGGCCATGTGCATCTGGTCGATTACCCGACGCATTACCTCGATCGGGCAAGTGGCCCCAGCCATGATGCCGGTACGCAGGCTCGACAGATCGAATTCGCCGCGCTGTGGGTGGTCGAGTTCGGCGATGAACATGGTGGGTACACCGTACAGTGCGGTGGCCTTTTCTTCCGCCACTGCCCGCAGCGTAGCCAGGGGGTCGAAGGCGTCGTTGGGGTAGATCAGGGCACTGCCATGGGTCATGCAGCCGAGGTTGGCCATGACCATGCCAAAACAGTGATACAAAGGCACCGGCACCACCAGGCGGTCGTGTTCGGTCAGGCCCAGGCTTTCACCGACCATGTAGCCATTGTTGAGAATGTTGCGGTGGCTGAGCGTGGCGCCTTTGGGGAAGCCTGTGGTGCCAGAGGTGTACTGGATATTGATCGGGTCGTTGCACTGCAATTGCGCCTGCCGCTCGGCCAAGGCTTCGCGGCTGATGGCTTCGGCGCGGGCTTGCAGGTCATGCCAGGCCAGGAAACCTGGAGGCGGCGACAGCGCCAGGCTCACGACACCGCGCAGGTCGGGAAAGCGCTCGCAGATCAGCGCACCCGGCTGCCCATGGGAAAGGCCCGGGATCAGGCCCTGCAGCATGGCGTGGTAATCGGATGTCTTGAAGGCGTCCGCGCAGATTACCCAACGGCAGCCAGACTGGCCCAGGGCGTAGTCCAGTTCATTGGAGCGATAGGCCGGATTGATATTGACCAGAATGGCACCGACCTTGGCGCTGGCGAACTGAGTGATGCACCATTCGGCGCAATTGGGCGCCCAGATGCCCAAGCGATCGCCAGGTTGCACACCAAGGGCCATGAGCGCGCGGGCATGCTGATCGACCGCGTCAGCCAGCTGTTGCCAGGTGTAGCGCAGGGCCTGGTGGCGGACCACGAGTGCCTCGCGATCGGGGAAGCGGGCGACGGTGGCGTCGAAGGCGTCGCCGATGCATTGGTCGAGCAGGGCCTTGTCCGGGTTGCCCTGTGAGTAGCTTGGCTGGGGCATGGGCAGTTCTCTTGTTGTTCTTGTAATGACTGGACCGGCGCTTTCGCAGGCAAGCCGGCTCGTGCAGGAGAGCGATGCAGGAGCCGGCGTGGCGACGCCGGTTTAACGGACGAACACCTGAGGCGTGGTGGTGGACATGTCGCCACCGGGCAACTTGATGTTCTTCACCTTTTCCAGGGTTTGCGGGTTGAACACCGCCAGGTCGTTGAAGGTGCCGCCCAGGTACAACTTGTCGCCCTTTTTGTCGAAGGTCACGCAGTAGTAAGTGTGGTCCAGATTCGCCGCCTTGATCAGCTTGCGCTGCTTGATGTCGTACTTGGCCAGGCGGTTGAGCACGCCGTACATCTGGTTCGGGTCTTTCGGCGAGCGTAAGCCGGTGAAGTACAGCTCCGTCAGGTCGGCGAACTCAGCGGTATGACGCTTGCCCGTCTTCAAGTCGACGCTCAGGTAGCCATACAGCAACTCCGCGGTGTTGGGGTCCTGCTTCTCATCCTTGAACTTGGCGATGGTGTACAGCATCGAGAACTCATGCCGGGCGCTTTGGTGCGGCCAGAAATACAGCACGTCCGGAGCGCTGTAGCCCTTGCGGTTCCAATTGCGCAGCGGCAACGCCACTTCGTACTTGCCCGTGTTGACATCCATCTTGTAGAGGTCCGGCCCGGCCACGAACAGGCTGCCATCGTCGGCGGTGCGCATCAGGTAGACCTGGCGTGGCATCGGGAAGGTGCGCACGGGCTTGGCCTCCAGGCCATCAGCTGTACGGAATACCTCAAGGCGCGGCGGCTTGACCACGTAGTGGTCGTTCAGGCGCTGCGTCGGGTTGACCGTGGCATACACCTCTTTGCCGTCAGGGCTGATGGCGAACGAGTACATCGATTTGCCGACTTCGCCCGGCACGCTGGATAGGTTGGCGTGGAAGGTGGTCTTGCAGGTGTCCAGGTCGATGCCGTAGATGTCGGCAAAATGGTTGTTCAGCACGTAGGCGGTGCGGTTGTCCGGTGCCATCATCGCGGTGCCTGGGCCGAAGGCGTCAGGCATGCGGCAGCTCTTGTAGAGTGTGTCGCTGGCGACATCCACCACATGCAGGTTGTTCGGGTAGTTGGTGGCGATCAGGTATTCATGGCCAGCCTTCAAGGCGGGGCCGGTGTCTTCGGCCTGGGCTGCCCAGGCGCAGGTCATAGCGGCGATGGTGAGCGCGAGTTGCGCGCAGCGTCCAGCTTTCATGCGGTTTCCCCTTGTCATTCTTGTTGGACCGTCACTTGTCTTTCGGGAACACGGTGCCGAGGTTGCGCCAGTCTTCCTGGGAGTTGCTCGCCTGGGCGTTCCAGTCCTGGTAGGTGCTCATCATGTCCGGCACCTGGGCGGGCCACCAGCAAGGGTCGGAACAGCCATACAGGTCGGCTTCCATGGGCTGGCACAGCGAGCTCACGCCGCCAAAGGCGTCCACTTCCCAGCCCGGGTCGGTGGTGGCGGTGCAGCCGGCCACCGCGCTCATGGCCATGACTTCTTCGACGCGGTCTTCGGCGGCAGCCTGTTCGAGAATCCGTGCCTTGTTGTTCAGGGGCTTCAAATGCTTCATGTCAGTGCGCCTTCCGCGGAGTGATGTAGCGGTCGATGAAGGCCGGGTTGACGGCCATGATGCGGCTGTAGACCTCGATGCCGAAGTCGACCCAGTCACGCATCAGCTCGCAGTAGTGATAGGTCGGGTGCTGCGGGTCGCCGTAGCGGGCATAGCTTTCGTGGTAGCAACCGCCGGAGCACAGGTTGCGGATACGGCAGCTGTCGCAGCCCGTGTTGCTGCGGTCCAGACGTTGGGAGAGGAAGTCGTTGAGCTGCGCCTGCTTCACCCCCTGGTGCACATTGCCAAAGGTCGGCAGGCTGGAGCCGGTGAAGCGGTGGCACAGGTTCAGCTCGCCTTCGTGGTCGACGGCCAGCATCTTCAACCCGGCGCCGCACGGCAGTGCCTTCTTGTGGCCTTCGTGGATGTCCGTAATCAGTTGGTGCAGGTTGGAGAAGCCGATGTTGCGATGCGCCAGTGCCGCCTCAAGGTAGCGTCGACCCAGTGCCTTCATGTTGGCGAAGACCTCCACCAGTTCGTCACTGGTCAGGTTGAAGCTTGCCATGTCTCCGGAGGTGACCGGCGCAAAACCGACTTCGGCGAAACCCAGCTCGTTGAACAGGTGGTTCCAGATCGTCTCGACGTCGGTGATGCCACGGGTCAAGGTCACCCGCGCACCCACCGGGCGGCTGTGGTAACGCGACAGCAGCATGTCGACCTTGCGTCGCACCACGTCGTAGGTACCCTGCCCGCCCACGGTGATGCGGTTACGGTCGTGCACGGTCTTTGGCCCGTCGATGCTCACCGACAGACCAAAGCGGTGGGCGTTGAGCCAGTCGACGATCTCTTCGGTCAGCAAGGTGGCGTTGGTGGTCATGATGAACTCCACCTGCTTGCCGGCCTCGGCGAAGCGCCGCTCGCAGTAGCCCACCATGTGCTCGATCAATGGCCTGTTGGACAGCGGCTCACCGCCAAAGAACACCACGCTGTAGCGCTCTTCGTTGGGCGATTCCGTGAGCAGCATTTCCACCGAGGCCTCGGCGGTGGCCGTGCTCATCTTCTTCCCAGCCGAGGGTTTGTCCAAGTCTTCCTTGTAGCAGTAGGTGCAACTTAGATTGCAACCGGTGTTGACATTCAGTACCACAGTGTTCAGCGCCGTGCGCTCGACCTGCTTGAGGGCGATCTCCGGGGTCAGCGGCGAGCCGTCGCTGACCACTTCCAGGGCGATCAACTCCCGTAGGGTCTCTTCGATATCCTGCCCGGCGAACTGCTGGCCAAGCCGCTGCATCAGCTCTTCGGCCGAGCAGCCTCGTTGGCGCAAGGCATCGATGATGCCGCCAGTCACCGCATCCGCGGTGAACAAAGAGCTGCTGGGAATGTGAAACAACATACGGTCGGCATCGACCTGCACTTCGTGCAGGTTGCGTTCGACCAGGTTCAGTAGTGCGCCCATGGCAACCTCCCGATAATCGATCCGTTGGAATACGCGTCCGCCACAGCCCTTAAGGCAACGGCGGGTTGTTCCAGCGTTGTACGGTGACAATCAGGTGGCCTTCGCCCTGCTGGCCGCCATCTTCGAGTTGGGCGATGACCTTCAGGTTGCCGGCGTTATTGGTCATCATCTTGCGCGCAGGGTTGGGGCCTGCGCCTCCCGGCACGAACACACCGTCAGCCTGCATGGTGCCGGCGAACTTCACGTCTTCGTCCTCGATCGCGCGTTCGTTGAACGGCTCGACCTTCCACTTCGCCGGCAGGTAGCCGATGCGCAGCGGCTGGCCACTGGCGTCCTTGCCCCAGGCCTCGGCCTCGAAGCGCCCCTGAACCTTGGGCACAGAAGCGCCGTTCTCGCCGATACGGGCAATGGAAAACGCCGGCACGACCTTCACTTCGTCGACCTTGTCGTAAACCGCCAGGCTTGCGCCCTTGAGCGCACCCACGGTCACTTCGCGCTGGCCAGGCGTGGCATCGGCCGCGGCTCGCGCCTTGACTCGAACCCACGTTGGAGTCGACTCCAGCACCTCGGTCACCTGTACACCTGCGCCAAGGTCCGGCTTGCCAGCAAGGTCACTGCCTACCAGGGTGACTTCCTGTTCGGTACCGGCCTTGATGAAGGCCGGCTGCACGGCCAGCAGACGCGCCTTGCCCGCCTGGGCGGCACTGAAGTCCAGGCCGCGCTCGTCGTGTTCGGCCTCGAACATGCGGCCTTTCATTTCGCCATCCAGCACCGCGAACACCTGACGCAGGTGGCTGTCACCGACCTTTACGTTGCCGCGCCATTCGTAGCCGTTGTAGAGGATCGCCGAGCCGCTGCCATTGAACGGCGTGCCATCGGCGTAGGCGCCTTTGACGTCGACCTTGAAGGTGTCACCTTGGTCGGGGGTGACCGTCATCACGCCGCGTACATCACCTTTGGCCAACATATGGCCGCTAAACGCCCATTGTCCCTGAAGCGTATCGGCTTTGGGCTTGGCCTTTTCCCATGCCGCATAAGCGGGGCTCTCAAGCGGGAAGCGCTTGGCCAGGTCTGGCACCACTTGCTTGAGGGCGATTTCCAGCCAGTCGCGGTCACGGGCCTGGGCCTGGTATTCCAAGGACGGCCATTGTCCGAGGTGGAAGTTGACCAAGTGCTCCCATTCCTGGGCGGGACGACGTTGCAAGGCCACCCGGGCACCGGAGTGGCAGCGACCGCAGGTCTGGCTCAGTTGTTCGTCGAAGTGCTCGACGGTGTTGAGCCGGCGTTCCATGGCATAGCGCACGCCGTCGGTTTCACTCGGGGCGAGGCCCTGCTTGTCGGCCAGGTACTTGACCAGGGTGCGGCGATCGTCATCGCTGATCTGCAGGCCGTGCATGACTTGCATGCGGGCGATACTCATCAGCCAGCCTTCCGGAGTCTTGCGCTGGTGGCTGATGCGACTGTAGGTGTCGTTGCCTTCGGGGATATGGCACCCCATGCACTTGTTCTGTAACAGGCTCGGGCCCTGCTCGGCCGCCATGGCCTGGGTGCTCAGCAGTGCGGCGGCAACCAGTGCCAGCTTACCCGCATGCCGCCGGAGTCGAGTCGTCTTCAAGGTCAGACCTCCACGGTGTTTTTCTTATGGTTTTCGCACGCTTTGGTACAACAGGTGTGCATGTATCGGTTGCGATACAGAAACTATGCCAGGTCACGCAAAAACGTTGAATTTCAGGCGGTTGGACAGTTTGCACGGCCAACTCGAGGGATTGCCGCCTGAAGCGCAGCGTGCCATTTCGCGACACGGTGTTTCATCCTGAGACAGGGCCTGGCGGGCGGGGCGCGCGCGATCCCAGCCCGCGGCCACGAGTCCAAGGGCCAGTCAGGTACCTGCGAGCGCGCACTTGCTCGGGCAAGCGCGACAGTCACTGTTTCACAACCGTCTCACAGCGTCTCAATGTGCAACAGCGCAACGGCGCACCCCCTCGCGTGCAGCGCGACAAACCCTAGGCATTTCAGGCCCTTGCGCACACGGGGCGAGCTTGGCATGGCCATTGCGCCAGTGCCCGTCACATCCAATGACAAGAGGCTCAGCCCCATGCTTTGCGAACTGCCCATCCTGCCTGCTACCCGCGCCTTCCTCGAACGCAAGCTGAAGATGCGCATCGGCGCCGACTGGCAGGACGCCGCCAGTGGCCAGACGCTTTCCTTTCGCAACCCGGCCACCGGGGAAATCCTAGGCGAAGTGCCAGCCGCCGATGCTACCGACGTCGACCGTGCCGTGCAGGCCGCCCGCCAGGCCTTCGATGATTCGCCATGGAGCCGCATGCGCCCGCGCGAGCGTCAGAACCTGCTGTGGCGCCTGGCCGACCTGATGGAGCGCGACGCGCAGCAACTGGCCGAGCTTGAATGCCTGAACAACGGCAAGAGCGCGGTGGTTGCCAAGGTGATGGACGTGCAATTGGCCATCGACTTCCTGCGCTACATGGCTGGCTGGGCTACCAAGATAGAGGGTAGTACCGTCGAGGCGTCCATGCCGCTGATGCCCAACGATCAGTTTCATGGCTTCATCCGCCGCGAAGCAGTGGGCGTGGTCGGTGCCATCGTTGCCTGGAACTTCCCGCTTTTGCTGGCCTGCTGGAAGCTCGGCCCAGCCCTGGCTACCGGCTGCACCGTGGTGCTCAAGCCTGCCGACGAAACGCCGCTGACTGCCCTGAAACTCGCAGAGTTGGTGGATGAAGCTGGCTATCCTGCTGGTGTGCTCAACGTCGTAACCGGCACCGGCCTGAATGCCGGCGCCGCCCTTAGCCGACACCCTGGCGTGGACAAGCTGACCTTCACCGGCTCGACCGAGGTGGGCAAGCTGATCGGCAAGGCGGCCATGGACAACATGACCCGCGTCACCCTAGAGCTCGGCGGCAAGTCACCCACCATCGTCATGCCCGATGCCGACCTGCAGGAAGCCGCCGCTGGCGCTGCCACCGCGATCTTCTTCAACCAAGGCCAGGTGTGCTGCGCCGGTTCGCGGCTGTACGTGCACCGCAAGCACTTCGACAACGTGGTGGCCGACATCGCCGGAATAGCCAACGGCATGAAACTTGGCAATGGTCTGGACCCGGCGGTACAGATGGGCCCGCTGATCTCCGCCAAGCAACAGGACCGGGTCACCGGCTATATCGAACTGGGCCGTGAACTGGGTGCGACCATCGCCTGCGGCGGTGAAGGTTTCGGGCCGGGCTACTTCGTCAAGCCGACCGTGATCGTCGATGTGGACCAGCGCCACCGCCTGGTGCAGGAAGAAATATTCGGCCCGGTGCTGGTCGCCATGCCGTTCGATGACCTGGATGAGGTGATCGCCATGGCCAACGACAACCCTTACGGCCTGGGGGCGAGCATCTGGTCCAACGACCTGGGCGCGGTGCACCGGATGATTCCGCGGATCAAGTCTGGCTCGGTGTGGGTCAACTGCCACAGCGCGCTGGACCCGGCGCTGCCGTTTGGCGGCTACAAGATGTCCGGCGTCGGCCGAGAGATGGGCGCGGCAGCGATCGAGCATTACACAGAGCTGAAGTCTGTGTTGATCAAGCTCTGACCGTTCCTGTGCCGGCCCTTTCGCGGTGCTCCTCGAAAGGGCCGGCACAACCACGCCCAAAAATAACGACAAAAACAGGGAGCACACCCTTGGGCACACTCTCGCCTGCGTCCTCGCCCTGGTGGTCACCGCCCCCACCCAGGCCAACGAGCTGTACAACCAAAACGGCACGCCGTCAGGCCGTCGAATACGTGACCCAGGGCAAAACTGACGGGCGTTTGGTTAGGCTCTGTACGAAAAGCCTTGAAAGTCGGTGATAATGCGTTGAAAACAGCCGCGGAATGCTCATTTACAACCCGTAAACTCCGCCTCCTCGGCTGTTTTCGCCTTGCCTGACCTTCGTCTCAAGACTTTTCATACAGACCCTAGACCTGTATGTGGAGTGGAGGGTCATGCTGATCAGCCCGCTGATGGGGTTCTATTAGCCCCTGCGCAGTGCGAACAATGGCGGCAAAAACAGGGCGGGGAGATACCGGCGCCTACAGGGAGTTATTCACCGCTTATTGCTTCTAATTTGAAATGCCGAGGCTGCCGTAAAGGGCCATGAAGTTGCCCAACAACGCTGACCGCCTTAGGTCAATGTTACCAGTGCCATAACCTGCGCGGAACAATGAACGCGCTTCATAAATTAGCTCTTGCGCGATAAGCAGCAATTGATGTTTGGGCTAATTGCTCAAACATGCTTGCACTGCGCTCACGCCCCTCAGGCGTTGCATTAGTGAAGACGCGCAACAATCGCTCTCTGGTGACAGGTGTTACACTCCCATTTTCCAGGCTCAATTGACGAGCAATGAAGATGGGAACGATAGCCTTAGATAGTTCTGTCGGAGGCTTTCCGAATTTATGATTGGCTAGCGCATAGGCCAAAATACTATCTGTCATTTGTCGCTCTCCAGGCGTAAAGCCTTCCATCAGGCGATTGAGATTGCCTATTGTGGATGCGCCCGATTGCTGAACGGCTCTAGTTTGCTCCTGTCGCTGTACAGGTGCGCCGTTGTGCATAGGATTGACAACCGCGATTTGCCGGGGAGTCCGTGAATTTTGCCTTTCCGCGATTTCCCAGACAGTCCGTGAATTTTGCCTTTCCGCGATCTCCCGAAGAGTCCGTGAATTTTGCCTTCGCGCGAGATCCCGGAGCCTCTTGGAATTTTCCCTTTCGCTCATTATTCGATACTTAATATTCCCGCTCGGATCCGTAAAGTTGATCGGATCATCACCACAGTACGCATATGTATTTATGCCACCCAAGCCGAAGGGGCTGTAGGTGTCAGGAGACAAGAAGCGCATAAGCGTCGAGCTGTATAATCTTTTTCCGTTCCCTAAAAGATCACATGCCGTCATTGAGTCACGGACCTGGCCATTGAATGCCAGTATGGCCCCATGCTTTAACACATCAAAATGGCCATAAGGGGCGTACACGACTGCGCGTGCTGCATGCATGATCGAGTTTGTGGCGCTGGTAGAAAGTAACAGGGTCTTGTCAAGCGCACCCGCCCGCTGCTCAGCAAGGGGGGAAGAATCACTTCGAAAGATTACGCTAATCTGGCCAATGGAACCGATAGCCGAGAGCCGGCCACCTTGGTAAAAACAGTGCTTTTTCATAACGGTTCTCGAAAGATCGGTGTCATATCTGAGCATTGCGAGACCGCTGTCCACAACTGGTAGTTCTGATAGTTTTCCGCGGTATTCCCCAGAAAGGTCAAATGAACCCCTGCTCCCATAGCCAGCGCCTCACCCTGGTCTGCTGCTGATCAGGGTGGCCTTGCAACACGCTCTCAAGTGGTTGGCCAGCCTGCAACGCACTCACCACCGGCGCTAACTCAATCCCCTGCAAATGCCACACCCCCAATGGCTGATCCGCCGTTACCACCACCTCGGTTTCGTCCACCAGCCCATCACGCAGCACTGGCCGCCGTTCGACCCGCACTGCATGCCAGTCTGCCGCCATGTGCAAAGGCTGCGCATCCGGCCAATCTTGCCGCTGAAGCCAGAACGGTTGCCCTGCGCGCCCCTGCTCTTGCCTGTAGAAATCCCGTCCGATCCGGGCAAAGCGCAAGAACAGCTGCTCGACCCGCTGCTGGTGAAACTGCCGCGCCAATCCTGCGCGCTCAGGCTTGCGCAACAATGTATTGATGACCACCGGCGCCTGAAACGCCGAGGACAGTGACTGGAAAATCCCGTTACCCGACAGTGGGTCAACGGCCATCGCTGCATCGCCCACCCGCACCCAGTCTTGACCAACACATGCGCCAGCCAGAATCGCGGTACTGCTACGTGCATGCACCGGTGCCGGAACCAGCGCCTGGACATCGAACAGTTCGGCCACCAGCGCGCTGTGGGACCGCCGCGCCACGCAGTATTCCGCCAATCCGGCCTTGCCTGGCAGGCCGGCCGCGTCAAGGGTGACTTGCCAGTAACAGCGGCCATCCTCTAACCGCGCCATCCACGCCCAGCCATCCTCCAGGCTTTCCACCGCCGACGCAGGCGCCCCTGGGCTGCCTTGCCAGACATTGAGCAGGCTGACCGTCTCCGGTCCGCGCAGCCGGTCCGGGGCCAGTGGAGCCTGACGGCCTCGCGCTTCGACGAGGAAATCAGCCATCAGTACCTGCCCATCGTCCAGACGCACCTGGTGACCGCCCTCATGCGCGACTTCGCGCACCCGCCCCTCGACCACACGCACGCCAGCACGCTGAAGGTCGTCGCGCAGCGCCCGGTCAAAACGCTGTCGATCCAGCAAGAACTCCTGGTTCGTTTGCAGGTGCTGGCCGTTCCAGAGCACCTGTCGGGCTGCGGGCATGGCGGCCTGGCGCAAGGCCCCGCCCAAACCTGCATGTCGCAAGCCGTCCAGCACCCGCTGCGAAACCCCTTCAACTGCTGCGAAACGGCGCCAATCTGACACCACCATCACGGCATAGCCCAGCCGCCGCAGGCCTATGGCCGTGGCGGCACCCGCAGGGCCGGCACCCAGCACCACAATGCGCGGTTCAGGCATGGCCCAGACCTCGTCGCTCGGGGCCGGCATACGCTGCATTGCTGCGCAGCCAGTCGTAAATCTGCTGGCGATCCATGCCCGGTTCGTCGCGCAACAAAGCTGCAATCCTACCGCTCAAGGCCGCGCAGCCCAGGCTCGCGCCCGCCCTGCCGCCCGCGCCCACGTAACCGCCAAAGTCCGCCTGCCGCGTACCCAGCCACGACCACTGACCCGGAGCGCAGCGGGCATCGCCGGTTACCCGAATCACCCCGCTGTAGCTGGCCGGGTACACCGCCCCGCCCTGCGCCGGGCTGGATGCGCATAACAGCACCCCCGCCGCCAACGCTTCAGCGCAGGCCTGGTGTAGCACCGGGCGGTCTTGTTGCAGGCCCAGGCTGAGGTTGACCAGCGTCACGCCTGCCTCCACCAGCCACAGCAACGCAGCAGCCACCTGCAAGGCACTGGTGCTGGCCTGGCTAGCGAATACCTGGGCCAGCAACAGGGGCACCGGCCCGCCCTCGCCCTGCAAAGCGGCAACCACCTCACTACCGTGCCCTAGCTGGTCCGGCAACATCTCACCTTCACGCAACTGGCCGTCCTCCAGCCAGAACCGCCGCCCTTGCAGCAAGTAGCTGGCCTGGTGAGGCGAGCAACCGCTGTCAATCACGCCAACCCGCACGTCAGTGGCCATGCTTGATCACCTCCTGAGGCAGCACCTGCAACTGGCCGTCATCCAGGTACAGGTGCAGGTCAGCATCGGCCAGGGTCGAAGCACGGTGACTGATCAGGATGCGTGTGCGGCCGGCGAACAGCTGGTCGATGGCCGCGATCACTTCGCGCTCGGTGGCTTCGTCCACCGCCGATGTGGCCTCGTCCAGCACCAGGATCGCCGGCGCCTGCAGCACCGCGCGGGCGATGGCAATGCGTTGTTTCTGCCCGCCGGACAGCTGCTGGCCACGCTCCCCCAGCAGGCCGTCCAGGCCCAGCGGCAGGCTGTCGACCAGGCTGTCCAGCCGCGCCAGGCGCACCACACGCTCCAGTTCCTCGCGGCTGGCCTCGGGCACGCCATAGGCCAGGTTCTGTGCCAGGGTGCCGCGGAACAACACGATATCCTGGCTGACCACAGCAATGCGTCGGCGTAGCGCGGCCAAGTCCAGATCGCGCAGGTCGATGCCGTCCAGCAGGATGCGCCCGGTGTCCGGATCGTAGAAGCGCTGCAACAGGTCGATCAGGGTCGACTTGCCGACCCCTGAGGCGCCGCTGATGGCCACTTTCAGCCCACCCGGCAGGTACACCTGCACGTTGTTCAGCACCGCGCCCTGGCGCCCTTCATGGGCAAAACTCACCCCCTCGAGGCGCAAGTCGCCCGGGCCGTCAGGCATCGGCCGCGGGTCGGCCACCGGTCGCACGGCCACGGACTCCTGCTTCAACTCCATGACCCGACCCAGGCTCACCGCCATGCGCTGCACCGCCACGTACAGGCCCAGCAGGCTCTGCACCGGCCCTACCGCCATGCCCATGTAGGTGGAAAAGGCGATCAGTGCACCCAACTGCCAGGTACCCTGGATCACCCACCAGCCGCCGACCAGGAACGCACAAGCGCGGCACCAGGAGGTCAGCGTGCCGGGAATGGCCTGGGTGAAGAATTCGGTCACCTGCACCTTGAGTAGCTGGCGCATGTAGCCCTGGCCCAGCTGGTCCAGGCGCCCCGCCTCGCGGCCTTGCTGGCCGGCTGCCTGGATGAACTTCATCGCCGGCAGGGTTTCGACCAGAAACGACGACACATCCGCCGAGCGTTCGCGCAGGTTGCGTACTTCGCGCTCCACCTTGCGCCGCATCCAGCGCAGCCAGAGCACTTCGATGGGCACCAGCAACGCCAGCAGCAGCGACAGTTGCCACGACAGCATCAGCATCAACGCCACCGCGCCTACCAGGCCGATCACCGCCGACACCGCCGAAAACAGCGAATCCACGGCAAAGCGCTGGATTTCCGCCACATCGCCATCCAGCCGCGAAAGGATGTCACCTATGCGCCGCCGTCCGTAGAACGTCGGCGACAGCTGCTGCAGGTGGCGGTAAAGGTCATCGCGCAGGGCAAACAGGATGCGCCCCGACAAGCGCGTATGCAGGTAGCGGTTGACCCCGGCCAGCACGGTGCCCAGCAGCCCCGCAGCGATCATGATCGCCGCCATGTGCCAGAGGGTCTGGTAATCCTTGGCCAACAGGCCTTCGTCGATCAGGGTCTTGACCAGCCAGGGCTGCGTCAGGGCCAGCAGCGATGCCCCCAGGGACAGCCCCAGCAACACCGCGATGGCACGTCCGTGTGGCCGCACGAAACCATACAGCCAGGCTAACGCCTGGCGCATGAGCACCGGGTCGCTGGACTCCACCAGCCTTGCGAACAATCGCCCCATGATTCAGCTGCGCAACTGCTTGAGCTTGCGGTACAACGTCGCCCGGCTGATGCCCAGCGCTTCAGCGGCAGCCGAAACGTTGCCGTGGTGCCGGGCCAAGGCGCCGCGGATCAATTCCAGCTCGTTGTCCTTCAGGCTGCCCGACGGTGCACCGCCCGTTGCGAGCTCATCGAGCAGGCAGTCGGTGAGGTGATCGAGGGTCAGCACCTGTTCACCCTCCTCGCGCATGGCCAGTGCGGTGCGCACGACCATTTCCAATTGGCGGATGTTGCCTGGCCAGTCGAAACCTTCAAGCAGCGCAGCCAGCGCCGGGTCGAGGCTGACGCCCTTGGCGCCGGCCTTGTGCAGCAGGGCTTCGATGATCCTGGCCAGGTCATCGCGCTCGCGTAGCGCTGGCAAGCGCAGTGACACGCCATTGACCCGGTAGTAAAGGTCTTCGCGAAAATGCTGCTCCTGCACCAAGCGCTTGAGGTCGCGGTGGGTCGCACAGATCAGCGCGACGTCGATCTCTTGCTCATCGCCCGCACCCAGCGGCGCCACCCGGCGCTCTTGCAAGACGCGCAGCAGACGAGCCTGCAAGGCCACCGGCATATCACCGATTTCGTCGAGGAACAACGTGCCGCCGTGGGCCTGCATCAAGCGTCCGACCATGCCGCCTCGGCGCGAGCCGGTAAAAGCGCCCTCGCGGTAGCCGAACAGCTCCGACTCGATCAAACCCTCGGGAATGGCGGCGCAGTTGACCGCCACGAATGGCTTGTCGGCCCGGGGGCTCGCCTGGTGCAGTGCGCGGGCCACCACCTCCTTGCCGGTGCCGGTTTCGCCCAACAGCAGCACCGGCAGACCATTGCCCAAACCCTGGCGCGCCATGCGCAGGTTGCGCGCCAGGCGCGGGTCGCCACCGGCCAATGACTCCAGCGCCTGCGAGCGGGCGGCCGGTGCAGGTTTGTTCGTCGCCACGCTGCCATTGAGGTGCCCATGTCGCGGCACCTGCAAGGCACGGAAAAAGAACTCACCCTTGGCGGTCTGTACGCTGCTCACCCCACCCTGCCACAGGCGCGCGATGAAGGCTGGCGAACGCTCCCCCAGCAGGTCGCTACTGCGCCGGCCGATCAGTCCCTGGCGCGGCAACTGCAGCAGTTGGCAGGCGTTGTCGTTGGCCGCCAGTACTTCGCCGTCCAGACTCAGCGCCAACAAGCCATGCCAGGCGCTGTTGAGGTATTGCGGACGGCTGTGGAAGGCCAGGACAAGGTGTTCGGGGTGGCACAGGCCGAACATTCGGCTTTCGATGTTGCCTGCCGCCAGCATCAGGGTCGACAAGCTGTCCTGTGGCTGGGCCATGACCCCCTCGCGGGTGATGTCGAGCACACCGATCACCTCGCCACGCGGGTCACGCAGCGGCACCGAGGTGCAGGAAAACGGGCTGAGTCGGTCCAGGTAGTGTTCGCCGCAATTGATCAAGGTCGGACGGCCCTCCACCACGGCGGTGCCGATGGCGTTGGTGCCGCGCAATGACTCGCTCCAGCAGCTGCCTGGGTGCAGGTCGCGCAGTCCTTCGCGCTGGAGCACATGCTTCTGGCCTTCGATGGCCAGCACATTGGCCTGGGCATCGCCGAGGATGATGATGCCAGCTTTGCCCTGGCGGGATACCAGGTAATCCAGTTCAGGGGTGACCGCGTCCAGCAACAAGCGATTGCGTTCGAGCAGTGCCTGCAGGTCGTGGCCGTGTTCAAGGCCCAGGCCGACTTGTTCGCCCTGTAGGCAATCGAGGCCATGGCCAAGGCTGCGCCGCCAGGAAGCGTCGATTTCGTCGCGCAGCATGCCCAGTGGCAACTCGCCTTCGCTGGCCAGCTTCAAACGGGCCTGGCGGGATTCGTGAAGCGTGTCCTGGGCGTTTGTTATGGGTATGTGTCGCGCCATCTTTTGCTCCAGCTGTTCCCCCTGCCGGGGGTCGCATGCTTGGTATTTTTTCCGCAGTGTGCGGGAGAAATTTCTGGGCGTCGAGGTGATTGTCTTTAGGAGGGCGGTGCGGTATGGATCGAGCGCCGCCCGCGCGGCGCATCGCGAGCAAGGCTCGCTCCTACGTCTGTTTCGGTCCAATGAGTTCTGCGGGATTTGCGCATGGCGCACTATCGAGTCGTACACTGGCGTTACTGGCCGGAAACCGATGTAGGAGCGAGCCTTGCTCGCGATGCGCCCGCGCGGGCGGCGCTCGATCCATACCCCACCCCCACCCCATAGCCATCCACCTCCCGACCCCACCCCTAACCCCAACCTTGGGGAACCCACCCCACCACGCCATCACCCCCCACCCTGCCGCGATTCAGCAGAACCCAGGCCCCACGGGCCCTCCAGCCCGATTTAGGAGACTTGGCACGGCTGTTGCCGACTCCTGCACAGACGCCCCAAGTCCATGGGCTCGTTCGCAGGAGGAATTGACTCATGCTCCGACCGATACCCCACCCGCTGGCTGTGGCGATCTTCGCCGGCATGCTCCAGCTTCCCGCACAGGCTGCGCTCAACGCTGTCGATACCGGCACCTACACCGAAAACAACGGCAAATTCCCCGCCTGGTACCAGGACAGCCATGGTCGCACCCTCGACCTGTGCCTGACCAAGGCAGTGAGTTCGCGGGTTGCCGGTGCACCCGGCGCGCCTTCGTACATGTGCACGCTGTTGCCGACACCCGGTGTGTTCGACGACACACAACCCATCGCCTTCCCGACCAACTTCCCGGATGAAGCCTTCTGGTTCACCGCCGACGCGGCTATCGTCGATGCTGCCCGTGGCATCGACCTGAGCTATGGCACAGCGATCGAAGCGGCCTTCGGTGCTGGAGGTCCGCTCGATGGCGACCAAGTCAGCTTCGCCCGGGTGCGTATCCGCGTCGACGTACCCGCGGCAGGTACCTATGTGATCACCCATCCCTATGGCGTCGAGGTGTTCGATGTACCTGCCGCCGGGCGCCGGGCAATCAACATGACCCGCGATATCGGTATCGGCAGCCCAGGCGACTTCAGCGGTGCGCTCAAGGGCGATGTCGGCCCGTTCCTGCGCAGCGTCAACGGCCCCTACACCGAGGGCAGCGAGCGCTTCATCGGCGACCCCAATATCGAGGAACGAGTCACCGGCAGCCCGTTCAACACCAACTTCGTACGCATCGAAGGCCCCAACGGCATCGACTTACGCACCGAACTGTTCGCCGTGTCGGGCAAGCTCTCCGACGTCAGCCTGCCCACGCCCTTGATGCCCCAGCGCAGCACGTATTCGCGGCGTACCGAGAATGGCGACCTGCATGCCCAGCAGGACATGTTCGTGCTCGCTCCCCCGCCACCGGCCACCGTCACACTCACCAGCCAGGACCCTAACCTGCCGCTGACCGAGGCCAATGGCACCGGCACCTGGTACGCCCAGTCGGTGGTCAACCCGGCGCCTGGTACCAACCTGCTCATCCACGCCGACAACAGTGTGGCCATCCCCACCAGCACCGTAACCACCGCCACCCTGCCGCTGATCGACCTGGTGACCATCGCCCGCGCCGAGTACAGCCTGTCCAATGGTCTCTTGACCCTGGTCGCCAGCAGCAGCGACGAAACATCGCCACCCGTGCTCACCGCCCACACCGGCAACGGTGCATTGATCGGCAACCTCAGTGGCGATGGATCGCTGAAGTCGCTGACCACCAACCTCTCGCCCATTCCGCCAGCCAAGGTGCAGGTCACCAGCGCCCATGGCGGCAGCGACAGCGAAGACGTGGTGCTGGTGCCATGAACAGACAAAGGTTTCGCCTTCAAGGAGGCACCATGAACACTTGGTCTCGCCGGGCGCTGTGCGCCGCTGGTTTCACCCTGACCATCAGCAGCGCGGCCTGGGCCGCGCTGTCCGAAGTCGACCCCGGCCCCTATACCTTCGCCACCGGCGGTTACCCCATGTGGTACAAGGACGCGGACGGCCTGTCCCTGGAGTTGTGCCAGTCGCGGGCCACAAGTTCGCGGGTACCCAGCGCACCGGGCGCGCCTTCGTATATGTGCACCCTGCTCCCGGAACCGGGTGTCTACGATGACGCACTGCCGTTGGTGTTCCCCGATAACTGGCCGCCAGAGATGTTCTGGTTCCTGGCCGAGGCCACCATCCCGGCAGTCGGCAACAGCGGCTTCGAGCTTGAGGCTTACGTCGCCGGCGTCGAGGCGGCCTTCGCCGCCGAAAACCCGGTCGATGGCGATCAGCAGAGCTTCGCCCGCATCCGCATCCGCGTATCGGTTCCCACTGCAGGCACCTACAAGATCACCCACCCCTATGGCGTCGAGACGGTCAACGTGACCGCACCCGGACGCCGGGCGATCAACATCACCCGCGATATCGGCATCGGCGCGCCAGGCAACTTCACCGGTGCGCTGAACGGCGCAATCGGGCCGTTCCTGCGCGGGGCAGCCGGGCCGTACGTCGAGGTCAACCCGGACACCGGAGCCAGCGAAACCTTCGTCGGTGATCCGAACCGGACCGAGACTGTGCTCGGCAGCCCGTTCAACACCAACTTCATACTCATCGAAGGACCGAACGGCCTCAGCATCACGACCAATCAGTTCACCGTCTCCGGTAAAGTGCTGGACCAACGCGCACAGACCCCAGTGAGCCTGGAACGCGCCACCTACTCGCGCGACGGCTCCGGCACGCGCGTCGCAGTGTTCGCCAAAGCGCCAGGCGATGCCAACCTGTGCATGCGAAATGGCCTGGCACTGGTCGGTACGCCACCCTCGCCCTGCGAGTTCAACCTGTTGGCGGACAACAACGGACTGTTCTTCGCCCAGCAACTGAGTCAAGCAGCACCGCCTCCGGTAGTGGTGGTCACCGCCAGCAGCAGCACAGCGGCGACCCAACCCACGGCCCTGTCCAGCAAGCTGTCCGATATGGTCAACGTCAGTACTGCACGCTATGACTGGGCCAACAAACGCCTGGTGATCGAGGCGCGTTCCAGCGACGAAGTGGTGATTCCCGATCTGGTTGCCCAGGGCTACGGGCGCATGTCCAAGTCCGGAACCCTGCAGACGTTGACGGTCAACGACCTCAAGCAGCCACCAGCCACCGTCACGGTGAAATCCGCCCACGGCGGAAGTGATGTCGAGCCCGTGCTGGTGGTCGGCAATGCCCCGGTCGAAGCCGCCAACCAGCCGCCGCTGGCCCAGGCCGACACCGGCGCCACCAGCGTCGGCGTACCGATCACCCTCAACCTGCTGCTCAACGACAGTGACCCAGACGGCAACGTGCCGCTGACCCTCAGCGACCTCACCCAACCCGGTACGGGCCTGGGCGGCGTAGTCCTTAACGGCACGACCTCGGTGACCTACACCCCGCCAGCCGGGGCCACTCAGCCGGTGGTGGCCACCTTCACCTACCGGGCCATGGACGCCAAGGGCCTGAAGTCCGAGCCTGCCACTGTCACCATCAACGTTGCGCCCAACCAGGCCCCGACCGCCGTGGCCGACACCGTCAACACCCTGGGCGTCCCCATCACCATCAACGTATTGGCCAACGACACCGACCCTGAAGGCAACTTGCCGCTCACTGTCGCCAGTGTCAGCCAACCCGCTGCTGGCAGAGGCACAGTGACCACCGACGGCGCCACGGTCACCTATACCCCACCCGCCACCGTCACCACAGCCTTCCCGGCCACCTTCACCTATGTGGTACGTGACTCCATCGGCGCTACATCCACCCCTGGCACGGTCACGGTCAACGTGTCGCCACGGCCGGCTGCGGAGACTTTCACGGTCACCACCGCAACGGTCACGGCCCGCTCGAACAACCGTTACAACTGGGACTTCAGCGGTACCTCATCGGTGACCACCGGCAATGTCGTTACTGTCCGGGCGACCACCACCACCGGCGTGCAGACCCTAGGCACCGCCACAGTACCGGCCAACGGTCGCTGGCGTCTGTCGGTCAGCAACAGCACCACGGCGGTGCCGACGGCCAGCCCGACGGCGACGATAACCACCAGCCCCGGCACCACGCGCACCGTCAACGTGGTGGTGCAGTAAGGCAGGGAGAACGCCATGAAACGCCTGTACCTACTGCTGCTGTGCCTGGCCCTCGGCGGCCAGGCCAACGGCGCCGAGGACCTGATGGACAACGCTGACCTGGCGGCCGGCAACGACCTGGGTGACCCGGTGATCATCCGCCTGCTGCCGGCTGGCGCCGGCCAGGTAGCGGTGATCGAGCAGCAAGGCGCGGGCAACCGCGCCGCCCTCGACCAGAACGGCCAGGCCCTGCTGGGCCGCATCGTCCAGGGCGGGGGTGCGCAGGAGGCGTTCATCCTGCAGGAAGGCAGTGACCTGATGGCCAGCATTAGCCAACAGGGATATGGCAACAGCGCCTCGATCCGCCAGAGCGGCAGCAGCAACAGCGCGACCATCGAGCAGATCGGCAACAACAACAGCGCCAGCATCGAGCAGTCCGGCTCGGGACTCAGCAGCGCCGTGACCCAGGCCGGCAATGGCCAGCATGTTCAGATCACTCAATATCGATAGACCTGGAGGCACCACCATGTACAAGCTCGCCCCTTTAAGTGCCGCTATCGTCCTGGCCCTGGCCGGCCAGGCCATGGCCGACGACAGCAACTCGAACCAGTCCCAGAACGGTAACCAGAACATCGCCGAGGTGAGCCAAACCCTGGCTCCCTTCGCCTCGGCGACACAGAACCAGAGCGGCAAGGGTCACAATCACATGGCCCTGCAGGACAGCAGCACCAGTGACATTCAACAGAGCGCCACCGGCTCGTACAACGCCGGATACGGTGAGCAATACGGCGAGAACGGCAGCCAGATCCAGCAACAGGCAGGCGGCAACTACAACGATGCCTTCGCCAGCCAGTCCTACGGCGAAGGCAATCAGACGCTGCAGGTGCAACAAGGCAGCGAGAACCGCTCGACCATCTGGCAGGACATGCAGATGGGCAGCCAGGCCATCACCGGACAGACCGGCCAGCGCAACGAAGCGTTCGTCGAGCAAATGTTCGGTGGCACCAACAACAAGAGCGTGATAACCCAGGACGGTGCCGACAACTATGCGGCCGCCGAGCACCTGAACTACCTCGACGGCAACGTCCAGATCTATCAGGAAGGCAAGGAGAACTGGGCCTACGGCGACCAGCGCGACGGCACCGGTGGTGCCATTGGCATCAACCAATATGGCACTGGCAACTCCGTGGAAGTCTGGCAAGACAACCAGATCGGCAGCCAGGCCAACGTCAGTCAGAGCGGCCAGCTCAACGAAGGCTATATCGACCAGAGTTTCGGCGAGGGCAACGTGGCCAACCTGTATCAGAACGGCAAGGGCAACGCCAGTTGGTCGGATCAGTTCGAGACCACCAACACCGTCGCCACCATTTCCCAGACAGGTAACAACAACCTGCACTTCACCTACCAGGAAGGCGACAGCCACAGCCTGAGCGTGACCACCAACGGTAACGGCAACAAGATCCAGGCGAGCAACTGGAAAGGCGACAAGCTCGGCGGCCAGTTCGGTGCCCGCCAACGCGCCGAGATCAACCAGAACGGCAATGGCAACACCGTCAATCTCACCCAGAACGACTCGGACAACCTGGCCCGCCTGAACCAGAAAGGCACCAACAACTCGATGACGACCGACCAGGCCGACACGTACAACGAGTTGTACTTCGAGCAAAACGGTACTGACAACGTATTGATCGCGTCCCAACGCGGCACCGACAACTATGCCTACGGCGAGACCAAGGGCAACACCAACACCATCACCCTCGACCAGTCGGGTACCGGCAACCAGAGCTACACCTATCAACTGTATGGGAGCGGCAACGAAGCCACCATCAAACAGACCGACACCTACAACGTGGCCTACGTGACCCAGGGTGGTCAGAACAACAAGGCCTTCGTCGACCAGAGTGGCGCTAACCAGAACGCCACCATCAGCCAGTTGGGCAGCGGCAACACGGCTACCGTGAACCAACACTGACCCCTTCCCCCTTTGAACCGCGGTGCTTCCTCTCCCTGGTGCCGCGGTTCCTTTTTTGCAAGCCACCCACACAGCGCCCCCAAGTGTGGGAGCGCGTTTACCCGCGAATGGTCCAGCCGCACCAGCAGCGTTAGAATGACCACTCCCAACCGCCGATACCAGCGTAATGATCCAGTCCGATCTCGACCTGTTCGGTCCCCAGCCGCAACGCCTGGCCGCCCACACCGTGCTGCTGCCCGGCTTCGCCTTGGCCGAGATGGAGCCTCTGCTCGACGCCTTGCGCCCAGTGCTGCGTGCCGCACCCTTCAGGCACATGCAGACCCCAGGTGGCCAGCACATGGCGGTGGCCCTGACCAATTGCGGGGCGCTGGGTTGGGTCAGTGATGCGAAGGGGTACCGTTATACCCCGACCGATCCGCAAAGTGGCGAACCCTGGCCGGACCTGCCCCAGGTGTTACTAGGCCTCGCCCGGCGCGCAGCCGAGGTCGCGGGGTTCGAAGGTTTCGTACCGGATGCGTGCCTGGTCAACCACTATTTGCCCGGCACCCGGCTGAGCTTGCACCAGGACAAGAATGAACGGGATTTCAGCCAACCGATCGTGTCTATTTCACTGGGATTGCCCGCGGTGTTTCTGCTGGGCGGCTTGCTGCGCTCGGATCGGACCCAACGGGTACCACTGAGCCATGGCGATGTGATGGTCTGGGGTGGGGAGGACCGGCTGCGGTTTCACGGGGTGATGCCGGTCAAGCCCGGGGTTC
Source organism: Pseudomonas sp. NyZ480 (assembly GCF_029537255.1). Classification (NCBI taxonomy): domain Bacteria; kingdom Pseudomonadati; phylum Pseudomonadota; class Gammaproteobacteria; order Pseudomonadales; family Pseudomonadaceae; genus Pseudomonas; species Pseudomonas sp. NyZ480. The sequence goes on from NZ_CP120626.1 coordinate 2,799,904, forward strand.
ATCCGCGAATGGGCGAGCGGCGGATCAACTTGACGTTGCGCAAGGCGGGTTGACGCCGCTGGTCGAACCCCGCTTTGGCAGACCTGTGGAAGGATTGGCACTGCTGGATGAAGCGGCACACACCCGGGTCGGTGCCAGGGTCAGCGTCATCCCTGTGGGTGCGGCCTTGGGCCGCTCCACAGCTGCAGTGCACGGCACTCGCCTGCATGCCGGCTCACTGCTGCTGATACTGGCTCAGGTACTTGTCCACCTCAGCCTTGCCATTGCCGGCCTCCCCCGCCACCTGCCACAAGCGCCGCTCGATCCCTTGCGCCAGCAGGTGCCCCACCGCCGCTTCGATCGCCGACAACACGCACAACTGCGCCGGTTCGTTGGTGGTGTACCCCACCTCTGCCTCGAGCAGCTTCTTGAATTCGATGAACTTGAACACTCCAGCATTGCGCCCGACCGAATAGATCGTCTTGCTGGTCATCACATTGGCCAACACTTGCCCGGTACGCACATCCACCGCCCGCAGGTTGACGGTCACCTGGTCGACCCGGTACTCGCGGGAGATGTCGATGCCCAGGTAGCGCGCGCCCTCGCCGCCGCTGCGCACGTTGGTGTCGTAGGCGATGATGCCGCCTTCGAGCATCAGGTTGGCAGCCTGCAGCGGTGGCAGCTCACCCTGGATGTTCTCGGGCACGTCCGCCTTTTTCTGCGAGGCGCGAATGATCTTGCGCTCGGTCAGCAAGTTCTGCAGGCCTTCACGCTCCAGCACCACGAACCAACCACTGGCATTCAGGGCATCCATCAGCATGCTGGCGGCTCCCTGGGTCACGCTGGTGGAGAACGAACTGGCCGGGGTTGGCTTGTACTGGCCCGTCTGGTCACGGAAGCCGTATACCACAGCCATCAGCCGTCCTTTGGGGCGCGGCATGTTGATCAGATCGTAGTAGGTCGAGGCCCTGGGCGTCAGGGTCGGGGTCTCGGAGTCCTGTTCGGCCGGCATCGGCTCGCGCAGGCTGCAACCTTGCAAGCCTTGCAGGGCGGCGAGAATCAGCAGTGTGCTCAGAAATCGTTTCATGATGCGCTCTCCCCAAAATCGAATACCTGTCCCTCTCAGGGGTTCAGGCCGCTGACCTCGATGATCGACGTCTCTCCCGTGGCGCGGTCGGTGACCTTGATGCTCAGGGCACCCGAGTCGTCGATCACGTCGATCAGGAAGGAATCGGTGGACATGCTCCCGGTCTTGCCGTTGCTGATGTTGTCCAGCAGTTGCGACAACATCCGCGACTCCAACTGGTTGCTGAAGCGTTCCAGGGCCGAGGTACCGCCGAAGGCTTTGCTACGGTCCTTGAGGTCCGGGTCTTCGTAGTCGTTCTGGGCCTGGGCATTGTTCAACAGCCAGGTGCCGTTGAGCGGGTTGCCGCCGAACGCGGGGTTGACCGGGGTGTACACCAGCTCCGTGGCCTGGCTGGCCAAGGCACAGGCCGCCAGGCACATGGCGACGCAACGGGGAACATGGGTGTTCATAGCTCATCCCTCTCCAGATCAGTGGTGTCCTGCAGCAGGCGTTGCAACTTGCGTTGGATGATCTGCTGCTTGACCAGGTCGGCGGCCGCGACGGCCTCTTCTTTGAGTTGGGTGGTATTGGGTGGCAGAAAACGCCGGTACAGCACCTCCCGTTCGTACTCCACCGTGACCAGGCTGCCCCACCGGGCATCCGGGCGTTCGCGCACCACCAGGTTGAAATCCAGGCGGCTGGTAGCGCGCAGCCGGTCGGTGAAGTCGTTGTAGAAGTTGTGGCCGATGTGCGAGATGGTGTTATCGACGATGAACCCCATCATCTCGTCCTCACCACCGGCCTGAGCCAGCGGGCCTGCCAGCAGCAGACTCAGGTACACGGCTGCCAGGCGGGTCATGGCGCTTCTCCCCCACCGGCGTGGGTACGGCTGCCGCCAGCGCTTTCACCGAAGGACTGTTCGGCGACGAACTGCCAGTCGCTGTAATGTTCCAGCCCTTCGAAGGCTGACCATTGGCTGTCGAAGCCCGAGCGCTTGAAGGGGGTCGCATCCGAACGACTGAACACACCGGTGATGCGCCCATCGATCGAGCGCAGCAGGCCCCAGTCGGCGGTGCCGGTCACTGGGTCGGGGTACAGCTTGCGGATGTGCCGCTTGGCTTCGGGGAAGCGGTTGTCCTGCAGCAGGTCGGCCAATTCCTGTGGGTACTGGGCCAGGCCAGGAGACGCCCGGTAGTAGCTGCGCAGGGCCTGGGCGTATTGGCCACCGACCCACAGCAACTGCCGTTCGCGCTCACGCTGGGCGGCGCTGGACCACACCGTGCCGGTAGCGGCCAGGGCCATGCTGCTAACGGCAATCAGCAACAGTACGCCCAGGTAGGTGAAGCCTGCGCAGGCTTTACCATTCGGCATAGAGGCTGCCATCACGCGCCCTCCCTGTGGCACCACTCTTGATATCCGCCACGCCGCCCGCGACGCCCTCCGGAGGGGGCACTAGCTGCCAGGCATCGCTGCGTTCGGTGATCGGGTCGACCGGGGTGTTGCGCAGGTAGCGTTGCTCCACCAGTTGCTCCAGGGATTCTGGGTAGTGCCCTGTATCGCCGTAGTAGTGATCCAGCGCCTCGCGGAGCACCGCCAGGCTCTGGCGCAATGTTGCCTCGCGGGAGCTCTCCAGGCTGTTGAAGTAACGCGGCATGGCGATGGTCATCAACGTGGCGATGATCGCCATCACCACCAGCAGTTCGATCAGGGTGAAGCCGCGGCTGCGTTTCATGGCGTTCACCATTGCCCGTAGGGGATGTCGTTGAGGCCTTTGCCACGGGCCTTGGAGTACACATCGAACACGTCCTCGCCTGGGCGGGGGTTGTCCGGGTCGCTGTCGTAGGCTCGCAGGCCCCAGCCACCTTGGTCCTGATCCTTTGCCGCGAGCATCGGGTCGTGGGGGATGCGACGCAGGAAGTAGAACTTGGCCCCTTTGGCGCTGCGCACATCGCGCACGCCGTCCACCAGCACCTGCAGGCTCGGCGGATAGCCGCTGGCATTCAATCGCTTCTCGATATAGCCGGCATCGAAGGCGCGCTTGTAGGCGTCGATGCCGTCGCGGATCTGGTACAGCGCTTCGCGCAGTTGCTGCTCCTTGCCACGGCGCACCACGGTTTCGGTCAAGGGCGCCGCCATGCTGGCGAGCAGCCCGAGCAGTGCCAGGGTCAGCACCACTTCGATCAGGCTGAAACCTTGCTGATGGCGTTTCATGGCCGTGGGCTCGCCTTGGTTGGCATGCCTGCCATTTGGCTGTCGACCACTGGTGCATCGTCATCCTCGGCCGGGGTCTCGCTCGGCGCTTCGCTGGACGGCAGTGGTTGGCGCATCTGGCGAACCTGCATCGCCGACTCAGTGCCGGTGCCGAATTCCATGTCCGAGGGGCTCTGGTACGGCAGGTTGCGTACGATGCGCGGGGTGATCGCCAGCACCAGCTCGGACTTGCTCATGTCATCTTTGTTGCTGCCGAACAAGCGGCCCAGCCCCGGAATGTCGCCAAGGCCCGGGATCTTGTTACCGCTGGCGTTGTGGTCGTTGCGCACCAGACCGGCCAGCACCTGGGTTTCACCGTCGTGCAGGCGCAAGCTGGTCTGGGCGTTACGGGTATCGACCTGGACCGGAATGGTGCCCTGACGGGTGGCCTCCAGCGGCGTGGCGTTGCTGACCTCGAGCGCCACCTTGATCGCCACTTCGTTGTTCAGGTGCACTGTCGGCTGGACTTCGAGCTTCAGGCCCACATCCAGGTAGGTAACGCTTTCGGTGATGACCGGGCCTTGGGTGGACGGCACCGAGGTGGCGCTGATGATCGGTACCCGCTGGCCGATGTGGATACGCGCCTGTTCGCGGTTGCTCACGCGGATCACCGGGCTGGCCAAGGTGTTGATGTCCTTGTCCTGGGCATTGATCTTGGCCTGGGGCGCCGGCGAGATACTGATGCGGCTGGAGTCGATGCCTCGCAACTGGTCCAGCACGCTGACCGACTTGCCGTCATCGGTCAGCACGCCGAACGTGTTCGGCCATTGCAGGCCGAGATCGAGGATGCGTGACCGGGCCACTTCCATCACCTCCACTTCCAGCACCACCTCTGGGTTGGACTGGTCCTGGGACTGCAGCAGCTTCTCGGCCATGCGGATGGCGTCCGGGGTGTCACGCATGGTCAGGGTGTTCAGGCGCTCGTCGACGAACACGTCGCGGGTCTTGAGCATGGTCTTGACCATGTTCAACGCGGTGTTGGCGTCGATGCTGGTCAGGTAGAAGGTGCGCATGACCAGTTCCTGATAGTCCTTGGTCTTTTGTGGCGAGTCGGGATAGACCAGCAGCGTGTTGTCGTTGACGATCTTCTGGCGCAGCTGGTTCTGCTCCAGCAGCAGGGCCACGGCATCCTCGATGCGCACCTCACGAACGAAAATGGTGGCTTTGATGTCCGGGCGCAGGTCTTTGTCGAAGATGAAGTTGATGCCCGCTACCTGCGACAGCACCTCGAAGATGGTCTTGAGGTTGGCATCGCGAAACTCAAGGGTCACCGGGCGTTCGAGCTTGCTGCGCAGCTGCGGGAACGGCTGGGCGGTGCGGGCCTGGACGTTCTCGATGTCGCTACGCAGCATGATGCCCTTCTGGTTCTGTGGGTCGAGGCGCAGCACTTCACGCATGTAGCGCTCGGCGCCGAACAGATCGCCCTGGCGCAACGCGGCCTGGCCCAGGGCCACGCGGTCATCGAGGGTACGCATCAACTCCAGCTGGCGGATGCCTTCCTGGGCGCGGCGGTTGTTCGGCTCGATGGTGAGCACCCGGCCATACCCCAACCGGGCGCCAGCGAAATCGTGGCGGATGCGGTCGGAATCGGCCTGGCCAAGCAGCGCCTCGACCGCGGCCTGGCGCCCATGGGCCAGGGCGATGTTCAGCTCGGTGTCGCGCGGGTCTTCGCGCAGCGCCTCTTCCAGGCGGGCGATACCCGCCTCGTACTGGCCTTCCTTCATCAGCTCGGCGCTGTCCTTGCGTACCGCACTGGAGCCACACCCTGCGATGGCCACGCACAGGGCCAACAGCAAGAACGGAGCAGGCTTGCACGACTTCGATGGCTTCATGGTGCGCTCCCGACAGACAAGGTCTGCGACTGATGCAAGGGCAGGTAGACCAGGTCCAGCTCGTTGGCCGAGACCCGATCGAGGCGGTAGGTATCGTCAATCACGTCGCCCTGGCGCACGACGTAGAGTTTTTCGCCGCGCTGCAGGAAGATCTGCAGGTCGTCGCGGTCGCCAAGGCGTCCAACGAACTGGAACGGCAGCTCGGGTGCGGTCGGGGCAACGGCCACGACAGGCGCTGCCTGGACAGGCTGTTCGGTGACAATGGCCAGGGCCTGGGGTCGGGTCCATTGCTGGCTGGGGAACAGATCTTTGGAAGCGTGTTCTGGTGTGATCGCCACCCTTTCGGTTGCGACCTGTTTCGTGCCCGTCGTTGGCGCCGGCTTGCCAGCGATGGAGTCTGACGCCTGGTCTTCGCCGAACCAGTGCCCAGGCGCCCAGGCCAGGGCCGCCGACACCCCGAGAAAGCCGATCCACATCACTGCGCGCTGAGTGTTCATCACGACCTCGACAGATAAAGGGTCATGCGCAGGCGGCCATTGAGCTCGCGGTCGCCAATGCGTTTGCGTTGCAATTCAAGGTCTTCCAGCACCAGGGTCGGCAGTTGGTTGAGCAAGCCTTTGAGGAAGCCGCGGATCTGCAGGTAGCTGCCACGTACCGGCAGCACGATCTGGTAGCGTGCCAACTGGGTCTTGGGGTCGATGCCCAGCGCATATTCGCCTCGCGCCAAGCTGATGTGCTCTGCGCTAGCCAGGTGGTACATGCGCTCGATCAATGCGCTGGCCTGGGGCTGCCCTGGCAATTGCTGGCGCAGGCTGTCGAGCGCCTGTTGCTCAGGCTTCACGGCGATTTTCAGTTCGCCACGCTTGACCCGTTCCACCTGCGCACTGGCATCGGCCTCGTCGGCGCGCAGCTCGCGCACGGTTTGCCATTGCGGCAACAGAGCGCCAATCGCCATCGCCAGGGCCAGTGTGCCAAGGGTCATCGCAGCAAGTCCCACAGGACCGAATCGGCGCAGCTGTTCGTGAAGTATCAGACTAGGGACGCGCATGGCCGGTCTCCCAGGTGGCGGTCAGGGTGAAACGCACGGGGTGCTCCGGCTGGCCGGATACCACTTCGTGGTTGAGCAGCGACACGTCGCTGAGCTCGGCGCTGGCTTCCAGGCGCTGGTGGTACTGCAGCATCGCCTCCAGGTTGCGTGCCTCGGCGGCGATGCGCACCTGGCCTTTGCGGGCGTCGGGGGTCAGGGTCAGCAGCGCCACGTCTTCCTGCGGCTGCGCTTCGAGCATGCTGAATAGCTGCTGCCAGGGGCGTTGCAGTTGCTGTGAGACGCTGCGCATCTGCGCCAGGCGTTCAGCCTGCTCGCGGCTGGCGGCGCTGTTCTGCGGGGCGGCGGTGGCCGGACGGCGGCCCAACTGCAGCTCCAGGTTGTGCACCTGGGCCTCCAGGGCGATCTGCTCGGCCTGAAGCTGTTGCAAAACCAGCAGCAGTGCGCTCAGCAGCACACCGCCCACGGCCAGTAGCGACCACGCCAAGGGCCCGCTGCGCCGGGGCTGGAACTCCAGGTCGAGGCGGCGCATGTCAGGCCACCGCCCGCCACATGGCGCACAGCGGGTCGGCCTCGCTGGCCGGCTGGCACAGCTGGACCGCCTCCAGTTGCGGCACGTCGCCCCGCCCCGGCGCGTGCAGGTAGACCCGTGGCGGATGCTCGCCGTACAGCTCGCAAGTGCGCTCGATCAGCGCTTGCAAGGCCTGGTCAGTGTCGGCGCAGCCTTGCGCGAGCACCTGCTGCCAGGCGCCACCTGCGGCCAACAGCAGCACGCTGCGGCGCGGTTCGGCCAGCACGAACAGAAAGTCCCCCTGTTCCAGCCGCGCCGAGCAGCGGTTGTAGGCGGCCATCAAGTAAGGTTGTACCGAGCGCAGGTTCAGGCGGCTTTCCCGACCGAGGGCCTGCAGTCCTTGCAGCAAGGCCTCCGGCAGCGCGGTGGCGATACGGGCGCTGCCGGCTGGCTCTGGCGACAGCACAATGCGCCAATCCTCTAGCGACTGCCCGTAGAGGTTCTCGAAGCACGCCCGGGCGTAGGCATCGAGCTCACGCGGATGGTGGATGGCATCGCTCCAGGGCACCAAGCAGAAGCGGCTGTAGCGGGCCGACAGCAGTACCCGTAACGGTGCTCCACGCACCGCATGCTCGGCCACCAGCCCGGCCAGCGCCTCCAGGGCAGGCACCCAGTTCGGTTGGGCGGCGTCGCAGCTAAACTCGCGGCTGCCGAGCCATTGGTGGTGGTTGGCGTGCCAGCGACCCAGGCCGACACCTTCGGCGCCAAGCACGGCGCAGAAACGATCAGATGAATGTGACACGGTTGATCTCCTCAAGGGTGGTACGGCCCTCGCGGACCAGGTCCAGGGCCGACGCCCGCAGCAGGCGCAGGCCGCGCTGGCAGGCCAGCGACTTGATCTGCGACACGGGGCGGCGTTCGACGATCATCTGCCGCAGGTCGTCGTCCAGGTGCAGTAACTCGGCGATGGCGCTACGCCCGCGATAGCCACTTCCACGGCACTGGCCGCAGCCCTGGGCGCGCACGAACGACCAACCGACGACCGCTTCCCTGGTCAACCCCGAGGCGGCCAGTGTTTCGTCATCTGGTTGATGGGCCGTGGCGCAGTGGGGACAGGCCAGGCGGATCAGGCGCTGCGCGAGCACGGCATTGAGTGCCGAAACGAAGCTGTACGGGTCGACCTGCATCTGGCTGAAGCGGCCGATCACATCGAAGACGTTGTTGGCGTGGATGGTGGTGAACACCAGGTGACCGGTAAGCGCCGATTGCACGGCGATCTGTGCGGTATCCGGGTCGCGAATCTCTCCGACGAGGATCTTGTCCGGGTCATGACGCAGGATCGAACGCAGCCCGCGGGCGAAGGTCAGGCCCTTTTTCTCGTTGACCGGTATTTGCAGCACACCCGGCAGCTGGTACTCGACCGGGTCCTCGATGGTGATGATCTTGTCCACCCCGTGGTTGATCTCGCTGATCATTGCGTACAGGGTGGTGGTCTTGCCGCTGCCGGTGGGGCCGGTGACCAGTATCATGCCGTAGGGTTCGGCGGCCAGCCGGCGCAGGGCGCGCAGGGTTTCGTCGGCAAAACCCAGGGCCTGCAACTGCACGCCGCTGACGTGGTCGGACAAGTCTTGCTTGTCGAGTACCCGCAGCACCGCGTCTTCGCCAAAGATGCTGGGCATGATCGAGACCCGGAAGTCGATCTGCCGCTCGCCCACGGCGACCTTGAAGCGGCCGTCCTGAGGGACGCGCTTCTCGCCGATATCCAGCTCGGCCATGACCTTGATCCGTGAGATGACCTGGTCGGCGAACGCACTGCCGCTGGCTTTGCCGGCGCCATTTAGCACGCCGTCGATGCGGTACTTGATCGTCAGGCCCTGACCGGTCATGCCCAGGTGGATGTCACTGGCATGCTGCTTGAGGGCATCGTACAGCGTCGAGTTGACCAGCTTGACCACGCGACTCTGGTCTTCGCTGATGCTGGCCAGCGACAGGCGTTGCAGCGGGTCGCTCTCGTTGCTGGCCTCGTTTTCGTGGCCCAGGGCGTCGACCGCGTGGAAGCTTTCTTCATGGCGGGCCAGAAAAGTGGCCAGGTCGGCAGCGTGGGTCAGGTACAGTGGCGCACCTTGCAGAATGTCGTCGATCCAGGCCAGCCGGGCCGGTTCGAAGGGGTCGGCGAACACACCCAGGCGCTCCCCGCCCTGCTCAATCAGTACGAACTCGCGTTTCAGGCACTGGGCCAGGCTGACCGTGTCGAAGCAGGCGGTGCTGGCCAGCAGCGCCTGGCTGCCCAGCACTGGGTAATGCAGGGTGGCGCCAAGGCGACGGGTGAAGGTATCGGGGGCATCGTTGGCCAGGCGTTCGAGGCAGGTAAGCAGGCGTTCACCGCAAGCTTGCTGGCGGGCCTGGGCCAGGAGCTCACGGGGGTATGCAACCCATGCCGAGGTGTCCGCCGATTCGGCGCCGTCTCGGCGTGCAAAGCCGTCCTGTGGGAGGGGGGTTACCCGCGAAAGGGCCGGTGCAGGCTCAGAGGCTTCCTTGGCTGTATCGACGACATCGGTCATGGCCTGCGACTCCGCTCAGGGGCGCGTCGCTGGCTGCTTCAGTCAGGGCCGCGGGCGCCGCTATTCCCCGGTGAGCAGTTGATCGTCGTCAGGTTCTGGAGGCTTGGCGCCATGACGGCGGCGATCGGCCAGTACCCAGCTGCCATCGTACAACTGCAAGGGGAACGATTCGTTCCTGTTCTGGCGTCGTTCGACGAACCCTTCGGCTGGGTGGTCCGTAGCCCTGCGCTGGCGTTGCATGCCCATCAGGTCGAAGATCACGCGGGCCAGTTCCGCCAATGGGAACGGCTTGAACAGGACATGGGTCACTCCCAGTTCGGCGGCTCGCTCACGGACCTCAACGGTCGGGTGGGCGGTGATCAGCACGAAGTGGCATTGCCTGTTCTTCTCACGCGCGCTCTGCAGAACCTGAAAACCCTCCATATCGGGCAAGCGGTAATCCAGCACGATCACATCCGGCGCCAGGCTCTCAGCCAGGCCAATACCGCTGGCACCGTCGTGGGCAACATGGACTTCCAGGCCTTGCGCCTGCAAATACGACTGCAGGTTCTGCGCAAGGGTCTGTTCGTCATCGACTACCAATACTCTGTTCACCAAGGTCGACTCCCAAGAACTACCCGGTTACCCAGTCTGCGAAGTGCGGCCTCGATAAGGCTTGAGCAGGCTTCGTGCCAGGCGTGAAGGGTCATGTTGCACCACTGTAAGTCATTGATTTGGCAGGCGTGTTTCGAACGCTTCACGCCAAGGATGTGCTCGGTTCCCCACTTCCGGGGGAGGTGATAGCACATTGCCAAGCCGGGTTTCCCCAGCATTGGGGAAACGCTACTGCCGGGCTCAGTCGGCGACCTCCACTGTAGCGGAATCTCGCAAACGTTGGCGCACGGCTTGCCGCGCCTGAGCTTGCAATTGCTCGATGAGCGCGGCCCTGGCCAGTTCCAGCCCTTGTTCCGGTATGACAGAAGGGTTATCACTTTGGTTCTGCGTTCCTTGCAGTCTTTGTCGATTGGCTCGGTAGAACGCCTCTACTTCGGGCTTGCCAGGCTCATCGACGACGCTTAGCTGGGCATAGACCTGCTGCGCGGCCAGTTCGTGACGCACGTAATCAGCGTAATTTGCCCTATCGAACCCCGCCTCTGCCAGCTTTCGTTCGAACACCGCCGGGCTGCCGAACGCCGCTTCCAGCTGGCTGACCTGAGCCGATACCTCCTCGTCGCTGATGACGATGCCGCGTCGTTGGGCTTCCTGCCAGAGCAGTTCCTTATCGATCAATTCATCCAGCGCCTGGTCGCGAAGGCGCTTGTACAGGCCCGGATTGCGGATACTGGTCACAGCCCTGCCCTGGGCATCGAGGTATTCGCTGAAGTAGCGCTCCAGGCGCATTACACCGATTTCCACACCATTGACCCGCGCCGCTGGTTGCTCTGCCCAACCGGTGCTGGAAAGCAACCATAACAGCGCCAGCATCAGCATACGCATGGCCACCTCCACTCAAGGCATTTCCGGCAACGGCCGGTACGGGGCAACGGCGGTGAAGCGCGGCCCAGGCAATGACACGGCCACCACATGAGCGCCCGCCATGCCTTGGCGACGACCGGGGCCGAAGTTGAGGGCCGGAGTGAGGCCCGTGTTGACGTCATGCAAACCTTCCAGCGCCACCACCAGTCGTTCGCGACTAGCGTCGCGACCGATTTGCTTCAAGGCGTCGGTCAACAGGCGCAAGGCGCACAAGGTGTTGACCTGCAGCGAAGCCTGGCGCGGGTCCAGTCCCTGGCGGCGTTGTACGCCGGCCAAGGTCGCCAGGCCGTTCTCGGTCCAGTCATCGGGCACGAACGGATAGGCCAGGAATACACGCTGCGACCATTGCGCTGGCAACTGCGCCACAGCGCCCGCCACCTGACTGGAGGCCGCCAGCAAATAAGGATCGCGACCGGCTGCCTGCAGTGCACTGGCCAGTTCGGTGAAGGCCTGCGCACGACCGACGAACACAACGCCCTGCGCCTCCAGCGCCTGGCCGGCGAACAACTGCGCAGGCCTGGTAGCCCAGCCCTGCTTGTGCAAGCGTTCACGTACCTGCTCGGCCAACGATGCCTGTTCGGCGCCGGCGTAGACCACCTGCAAGCCATCGGCAGGCACACCCAGGGCCGTCCGTGCGTGCTCGGCCAGGCTCAATAACTGCGCGGGCAACCCTGGTAGAGGGTCGAATATCTGCGCGCTGCCGCCGCTGCGTGGTGTGCTGCCCACCAACGGCACACCACGCTGCTCGAGCGCAGCCACCAGCTGTTCATCGAGCATCGGTGCCAAGGGTGAAATCAACGCGAACACCTGCTGCTCGTCCAGCAGGCGTTCGAGTGCCTGGCTGGCGCTGGAGGGATCATTGCCTGGGTCCCGCACCACCAGCTCCAGACGCCGGCCGTGGATGCCACCCTGCTGGTTGAGCTGTGCCAGGCCATCCTCAATGACGGCGCGCACCACATGGCCAGCGTCGGCCAACGGCCCGCTGCCGGGCAACAGCGTGCCCAAACGCAGCACGTCCTCCTCGACACCAGGGTCACGATCGTCGCTCAGCCGCTTTAGGTAGGCGGTCAGGTTGCGCTGGTCGGCCAAGGTCAGTTCGAAGCGTGGCATTGCCGCGTCCAGGCGGTTGCCAGCAGGGTCGATACCCTGCTGGATCGCGCGCGCCAGGGTGCTGTCGGTGTAGGCAGGGTAGCTACGGCCATTGGTTTGGCGCTCGCCTTGGCCAAGCCCCAGACGCGACCAGTCCAGGCTTGGTGGACGAACTCCGCCTTCGGCGCGGCCACGCCCATCGGCACCGTGGCAACTGGCGCAGGGCAGCACGTGGGCCGGCACGGTCAGGCCACTGGCACCGACCCGCGCCAACAGCTGGGCTTCGCTGCTGGAAATGCCTTCGCGGTAAAGGCGCTTGCCGGCCTGCTCGTGCTCGGTCAGATCCAGGGCCTGGGCGCAGAAACTCGATAGCAGGCTCAGGCACAGAACGCCTCCTCGCATCGCGCTGAGCGCGGATGTGGGAGTCAGACGGAACGAGAGCGCGCACTGCGGCCCCTTCGCGGCACAACGCCGCTCCCATAGGGAATGCGCAGGCGTGGCGACCATGAACAGTCGGCGCATGGCCAAGAACACAGGGCCGCACATGGTGTTCACCGACCTGCAAGGGGTTGGGCCAACAGCTGCATACGCTGGGCGATGGCCTCTGGCGGTGCGTCCGGACGGATCTTGCTCCACCGTTTGCCTGCCACATCCCCGGCAATCAACTGGGTCGAATGCTGTTCGGGGCTAGGCAGGAACTGGCCGATACGCCCCAGCACCAGGTCGACACTGGCCTTGTCACCGGTCAGGAACAGCCAGTTGGGGCCATCGACACCTTGCTTACGGGCATAGGCCTTTAGCGCAGCAGGCGTGTCGTTTAGCGGGTCGCTGCTGATGGAGATGAAAGTCACCTGGTTGGCCAGTTCCGGCCCCATGGCGGTTCGTACCTCCTGCAACTTGCGAGTGATCAGCGGACAGGCGTCGTTACAGTGGGTGAAGATTACGTTCAGCATCACCACCTTGTCCTTGAGCACATCACTGTAGAAGCGCAGCGCGCGACCGTTCTGGTCCACCAGCAGGGTGTCGGTGAACCAGGTGTGGGCGTCGCGGGTGCCGCCGCCACTGCTGTACGCGTACGGTGCCGGTTGTGGCGCCGGGGCATCCGGCGCATGGCCGTCGTGAGCCAACGCCACCGAGGTGAGGATCCACAGGCAACCGACAAGCATCAGCCAGTCGAAACTACGCATGCCGCAACGGCGAGAGGTCAGGCTGCTCATGGTTGCACCTCGGACTGCTCAGGGTTGGCGGCGATCGCCGTGCTCTTGGCGTGCACCCGGCGGGCGCTGAGGCGGTTGATTTCCTCGATCAGCACGGCCGGGTCGGTAAAGCCGTAATAGCGCGTCCAGTGGCCGCTGCGACCGTCGCCTACCAGAATCAGGGGCGGATGCTGGCGCAGGTCGGCGCTGAAGCTCCCCAGGCCCTTGAGGGTTTCGCTGATGGCATAGGGCGAGCCGGTCAGCCAGCTCCAGCCAGGCCCATGCTGGAAGGCCTTGGCATAGTCGCGCAGGCGCTTGGCGTCATCGCGCTGGGGGTCGACGCTGATCGACACCAGTTGGATCTCCTCACCTACGCGGCCGCCCAGTTGCTGCTGCACCTTGCCCATGATCGAAGACACCACGGGGCACACCGTGGTGCAACGGGTGTAGATGAAGCCCATGACCACCAGACGCTCGCCCACCAGGTCTGTCTCCAGGCGCACCGGCATGCCGTTCTGGTCCAGCAGTGCCACATCGGCAAAACGAACGCTGGCCTTCTCCTGACGCGCAGCCGGAGGTTGCTCGGCGGCACCGCTGTGGTCGTGGCCGGCGTGGGCCTGCGCGAGGTTGCTGGCCAGGACCAGGCTCAGGGCAAGCACTTTGCAAGCATGCAGGCTGTTCATCGCACACTCCTAGTTTCAGCTTCAGGGGCTTTTGACACGGTGGCCGGCAGGACACGCAGGCTGGTGTAGTTTTCCTCGGCGAACTTGCGACCCAGCGAAGGCGACTGGACATGCAGGTACCAGGCGCCCGCCTCGGGCAGGTTCAGCGCAGCCTGGTAGACCCCCTCGCCCACTTCCTTCAACGCCTCGGTGCGCGGCATTGAAGAAGGTGCCAGGAAGTAGCGCAGGCTCAGGTCGCTCAACCCTTCGCGTGGCTTGCCGTCATCGCCGAGAATGCGTACCCGAGCGGTGAACGCGCCCTGTTGCGCCAGAGGTTGGTCGGTGCCGATGAATTCGGCATGGGCACCCTTGCGTCTGAGCGCATTGGGAGCGCTCGTCACATCGGTACTGAAGCAGTGGATGATCTGCGGTTGGTTGAGCAGGAAGGCGACATCGAACTTGCCGGCCGCCGGCAGTTTCACCGTCGAACCATACACACCCGGCGCCAGTTCGCGCAGACTGCGGTCGATGACGATGGCGGCGCGGGCCTGGTGGCCCCGGTTGTTGTAGCCGGACATAGGGGCATTCATGCCCTCGGCATAGAAGTAGGTGGTGTTGTCTACCGGGTTGACCACGAACACCGAGTTGTCATCGCGTGACACCGACAGGCCTTGTGCGAGCGGCAAGTCACCCGCCTGGCGCGGCGCGGCGGGGCCGGCTTCGAACCCCTGGGTGATTGGCTCACGTCCCTCGCCCAGGCTGCTGAGGTTGATCATGCTGACTTTGGGCGAGGCCAGGCCGCGCACATAGGCATAACCTTTGGTGAAGGTCAGCTGGTACGGTTCGGCTGCGACTGGGATGCGGTGGATCAAAACGTCGGTACTGGCATCGATGACCAGGGCCTGGCTCTCCAGCGTGTTCAGCACGATGCCGTAGCGACCGTCGCTGCTAAAGCGCATCGGTCCCAGGCCCTGCTCTGCCTTGATGATGTGGCGCAATTGATGACTGCGGGCATCGAACACCCGCACCGAGCCCTCCTTGCCATCGACCACATAGATCGCCTGGGACAGCTGCGAATAGGCCACCGAAAGCGGGTGCGGGCCTACCTGCAGGGTCTTGAGCAGGCGCATTTCGGGGATATCGATGATGCTGAGCGTGCCGCCATCGCGGTTGGTGATGAAGGCGTAGCGCGAGTCGCCGCTAAACGCGATTTCGTGGTGGCCGGAACCGGTGGCGAACGATTTCAGCGTCGTGCGTGCGGGTATGTCGATCACGGTCACCCCGCCCTTGGCCGGGTCGTCGCTGTTGTTGCCGACCCATAGCCGATGCTGGTCTGGCTGCAGCGCAACGCGCACAGGCTGATCGCCGGCGTCGAGCGTTGCCACGCGGGTGAAGGTTTCAGTGTCGATCACCGCCACCTTGCCGCGCTCTGGGATCGACACGAACACCTGTTTGTCGTCACCCGTGGCAGTCCAGTCCATCGGCCGCCCTGGCAGTTCGATGCGCGCCAAGGTACTGGTCACGCCGCCGACCGATACGGTAGGGTCGATCACGGTCAGGCTGGCGTCCTTGTTCAGCACGAGGAGGAAGTAGCTGTTGAGGTCGAGCAAGGGCCTGGCACCGATGCTGCTTTTGAGGAACAGCGCCACCCTCGCCTTGCAGCTGTTGTCACGCTCGCCGCTGGGTGCCGACTGGGCCGGGTCGATCCAGGCACCCGGCGCCATGCCCGACAGCGGCTGACCGCTGGTCTGGTCGCTCACCTTGAAGCGGATGTTGGCGAAATCGCCCTCGCGCAACTCGCCACCGGCCAGTGGCCGCGCCTCGAACTCCACGGTCACGCCGTCCCGGCTCATCCGGTGCAGGGCCTGCTCGTCGGCAGCCTCTTGCAACAACTCGCGAGGGTCGCACCAGAGCTTCTCATACGCAACGCCCAGGCCGATCAGCGCAACCCCCAGCATTACCCCCATCAAAGCAGGGCGAGTCTTCTTGTTCATGCTCGCGTTCCCCTCGTCACTGCGCTGGCGCCGTCGTCGGCGGTGCTTCGTTGGTTACCCGCAGGATGCCCCACAGCCCGGAAAGGTTGCCGTAAGCGGCATAGTCGCGGAACAGGTAGTCGCCTGGTATGGCATTGGCGCCCCCGGCACTTGGCAGCATGAAGCTGAAGTGCGCGGCTGGCAGCACACTCTCCTGGGCACCTATGTACATCGACATCGGGTTGTAGCCGAAGCGGACCGATCCGATCCCCGGCAAGCTGCTCGGGTAGCCATCGACATCGTTCTTCTCTGCCTGGTACGCGTGCAGTGGCCACAGATGCCCGTCCAGCTGGTAGGTCATGCCTCGGCTGCCCCCACTGGGCATGACGATGTGGTTGCGCACCGCCTGGCCAGGCTTGGCATACAGCACCGGGGTCAGCGGGTCGCCACCGACCAGGGCGTTGCTGTAGGCCATGTGGGCATTGGGCACGTCACCAAAGCCCAGGCCATCGGCGCGGCCGAACGGTGAGTCCGGGGCCATGCCGAAGCGCAGCCACAGCGGTTCGGTCTTGTAGTTGACGGCCATGTTGCCGTTGTCCTGGGGATCGCCCGCCGCCCCATTGCCCTCGGTGTTGATGCCTTCCACTGGACGGCCATCAGCCCAACGCATGTTCAGCGCTCGTTGCCAGACCGTGACGAAGTCGCGGTAGTCCGGCTGGCCAGAGACCTTCACCGTGGCCTGGGCGCGGCTGGCAGTGTCCTCGGTCCAGGTCGCGGTTTGCGGCAGGATGCTCATGGCGCCCACCAGGCCTTTCTGCGGCTGTTTGATGACGTCCGAAGGGGTCAGGTTGAGGCCACCGAACTCGATGGGGGTGGTGTTGATGTTGTCCACCGTGCGCCCCAGTTGCAGCGCCGGCTTGCCCTCCCGTTCCAGATGCCCGGCGTAGTACTGGTACACCTTGGTCGGGTAGGCACCACTGGTACCAGTGCGTGGTGGAACGGTCTGCACCGGGTTCAGGCCCACGTTCACGCCATCGGACTTGGTGATGTCATAGGCCAGCAGTTGCGCGTGCAGGCCCACATGGCTGGACGGACGCATCAGGTTGTTGGCGAAGGCTGTGGAACCTTCGCTGTCGAAGCGGTCGCGCTTGACCACGTTGTGCATCACGGCGGTACTTGGCAGGTCTGGCATCACCAAGGGCAGACGGTTTTCCAGGGTGATGCTGATGCAATCGCCTGCGTTGGCGCGCAGAATCAGCGGCTCCACCGGCACCCCCGCCTTGAGCTTACCGGTGGTGGCGTCCAGGTCGGCCTTGCGCACATACAGCACGGCGGTGGGGTCATGCAGCGGTGCGCTGTGGCCACCGATGGTGAAGGTCCCACCGTCCTCCGGATCGACACCCGAGACTTGCGCGATGCTGGTCCTGCGGCTGTTGAACACCAGCGTGCCGCCATTGGCCTTGAGCGGTCCGCCGACATGCTGGCCAATACCGGCAGGGTCGTTGATGCTGACCCCGTTGCGGTTTTCCAGAATGTCGTTGGCCAGCGCCGCAACGATCTCGTAGTTGCGCTTGACCGTCGTACGGGTGCCGATGCCATTGGGGTTGGCGGTGGTTTTCGGGCAGATACCGTCAAAGTTCACCGTGTTACGCATCGCCACCGGCTGTGGGTTGTTAGGCAGCGGGTAGAGGTCGGCGCGTTGGGCGGTATAGTTGCGCATGATGCCCCAGATGCCGTTCCAGTAACCCTCGAGTGCCGCATCGAGGGAGTACAGATAATCGCCATTGGTCGCGGCAGAACTGGAGATCATCGACACCGGCGCCATGAAGCCCAGCTGCTCGGAAATACCGATCATCTGCGAGGACTTCCAACCCGAGTTGGAGCTGTTGCCGAAGCCGCTGCCGTTCTGCAGCCACTTGACACCGTGCAGAGTGACGTTGTGCTCCTCTTCATGCCCACCAGCGTGCATGCGCAGGCGGACGTTGTCGCCCGAGTAGGTGCGCAGCATTGGGGTGAACGGGTCGCCTGGCTCGCTGCCAGCCTTGTTGATGTGCGGCGGGAACAGCGTGGTGCCACCGGTAGGCCCGACTGCCGAGGTGATCGCCGAAGGCGCCAGGTTCATTGCCGGAATCGCGCGGTCGGTCCGGCTTTGCAGGGCATAGCTCAGGTCGCCGCCGAGGCCGTCGGCCTGCATGCCACGCTTGCCGTCCGGACCGACCTTGTTCGGGTCGAACACACGCAGGGCAAGCGGCTCGTTGCGATAGTTGACGACGAACATGCCGGGGTCGTCCACGGAGATCGCCTGCGGGCATGGGCGGGTCGGGCAGCCAGGGTTGATGCCGCCGCGTTCTTCGACGATCGCTTCCAGCAGGTTCGACGCCTTACCCCGCACTGGCGGGTTGATGGCGTAGCGGAAACTATCGCCGGTAGCCGGATAGGCCTGACCATTGGGGATGCCGTCGGGACCGGCACCTACATACACGCCGGCTTCATAGGCATGCTGGAAGTCGCTGTACTCCAGGAAGAACTCGCGATAGCTGTCGTTCTTGCCGTCCCCATCGTTATCCCCCGTCTGGATTACTGCCTGCCACGAGGTTGGGCCGCCGTCCTGGCGCAGGGCCGGGTTGTACAATTGCTCGCCGGTTTCGGCGTGGTACCAGGTGGACCCTGCGGGTTCGGCCAGCACGGTGGCGTACAAGCCCAGTTGCTGGTGGGTCGATGGGCCGAGGTGGTCGTGGGTGAAGATGGTGCCCAAGCCACGGTCGACGTTGTACACGTTTACCAGTGGGTCGGCGAACCAACGCTGCATTGCCGAGCGCGCGCCGAGCCAGTCGGCCCTGCCGAAGCGACCGAAATACGGATGTTGCTTGGCTTTCGGGCAGGCAGCGGTGCCGTCCCGCGCGTCGCCTTCACTGCAGTTGTTGAAGGAACGGATGGCAGCTATGCGCTCGACGACGCTGCCAGGCGAGAGAATGCCGTCTTCATAGTTCCAGCCGTTGGCCGAACCATCGGCCGCCGTGAGATCCCATTTCGGCAAGTGAATGTGCTGCCCGATCACATCGGTCGGGGTACGTACCTGGTAGTCGTCCATTTCATAGAACGACGGGATCAGGTTGGTGTGGGTGTACATCGTGCAGTCGAAGGTGTTCATGCGCATCACCAGCGGCTCGGGTGGACGCTGCTTGGTGATGACCGGCCAGGCGTCCTCCCAGAGTGAGAGAATACGCGCCTGCGGGAAGTGGTAGCCGACCTTGTTGTACACCGCGTCGAACTGGATGTTGGCAGCTTTGTAGATACGTGGACGGTCGGCGGTGAAGGTGGACGAGCCGCGGAAGCTCATGCCCATCAGGCTTTCACCACTGAAGAAATCACCGGGGCCCGAGGTTTGGGTCAGGCGTTTGCCTCGGTCATCCATGCACGGCTCATAGAAGGGTGCACCCGCGGTTGGCAGTGCACCGTTGGTGCGAAACGCCTTGGCAACCGGCTGGCTACCGGGGATGAGCGCATAGCTTGGGTGTTCGGCCTTGGCGTGGAACTGCATGGCCGCCTGCTCGACGTCGGTACCTTCTTCCGGCAAGTAGATGGGCTTGGCCTTTTCAACCACCTTGGAGAAGTCCAGCTTGGTCATGGTGGTGACAGCCTCGCCACCTGCGGATACGCCGTCGAGTGCATGGCGGCCCAGCCCCCCGTCCCAGCCATCGACCTGGTTCGGGTCGAGGTTGGCCCACAGGGCCTTGCCGCTGTCCTTCAGTTGTCGGGCCAACGCCGGGTCGAGCATGTCCAGCGGTGGGGTCGGTGGCCGTTGGCCCACACTGCTCTCCATGCCGCCGATCCAGAACGGATAGCCGGGGTTCTTCAGTGTGCCATCGGCGTTGCGGTTGGCCTCGGTACGGTCCACCAGTGCCAGTGAGCCCACCGCCTTGGCTACTGCAGGCTCATGACCATGATCGTCGTCACCCTCCTCTTGACCCTCGTTTTCTTCCTGCCCAGCCACCAGGGACTCGGACAGCTTTGGCACCACCACGACCTTGCCTGGCATCGGCGCCATTGCCTTGCCCGGGAGCGGCACGATGGCCGGAATTGGCGTACCGGCGACAATCTCGCCGTCAGGCAAAGCACGGGCGCCCGCAGCGGGTTTGCCGCTGCGCAAGGCGAATGGCGTGCTGTGGTAGCCGCTCTCGCCCTGCCCGCTGACCTCCAGGCGCGTGCCTTCCTCGAACACATCGTGCACCCGCCACATTGCCCACATGCCTTGCGCGAAGTGTGGGTAGAAATGGCAGTGGTAGATGGCATCGCCTGCCACACGGTTACGGTTGCCCGAGCCACCGTTGGCGATTTCGTAGGTGTAGCCGATACCCGGCCCGATACCTTGGGCATCGATGTAGTCGGAGTTGTCGTCATTGGGGTTGAACAGCCACTGGTGCCCGTGCAAGTGGAAAATGTGCTGTTCATGACCATTATGAGTGTTGCGGAATTTGGTGAAATCACCGATGTAGCTGTGGTGCACGTTGGCCGGCTCCGCCGGGTACAGCGCCATGCTGGCCTTGACGCCGATGGCACTGGCCGGTGGTACTTCGCCTGGGCGGATGTGCTCCAGGCCAACGTTGGCCGGGACATCCACCAGGGTACCGATGTCTCCTACGGTATGGGCGCTCAGGAAGAACTCTTCATACGCGCACGACAGGCAGTCGTGCATCGGCCCAACGCCCAGGCGATTGGCCACCACCTCCGCGCCCATGCCGCCAGAGCCATAGTTGATCATGAACGAGTCGCGGGCCGGCTCCAGCACATGCCCCATCACCGGGTCGGCCCAATAGCCAGGAAACGCCTGGGTGCCTGCGACTTCATCGGCAAACTGCGAGGCGAAGTCGCGGAAGGCTTCCAGCCGGTTGGGCAATGCCGGGTTGCGTTTATTGATGCTTTCCAGCGGATAGGTCGAGCGCGGGAAACTGCCGTCCGGGTTGGGCCCCATGACGATCGCATCGGTGTCGCTGCTGAGAATCTCGTTGCCGTCGACCATGGCGATGATCGGCTTGCCGGCCTTGCCTTCGGCGATCCAGGGTTCGACCTGCGGGTATCGCGCTTCGTAGTCGATTACCGGCTGGCCAGTGGCAGTACGCCCCGTCGTGGCCAGGCGCATTTCCTCTTCAGTCAACGTGTTTCGGTAAGTACGACCCAGTTTGGGTACCACCACCACCTGCCCGAACAAGCCGTTGGCAACATTGCCAGCGGCACCTTCGCCGCCAAAGGTCGCGGCCTTGCTGGTGGCTGCAAATGCGCCTTCACGCTCGGCATACAGGGTGTAACTGCGAGTACTGCCGGGCGCAACCAGGAAATTGCCGTTACGACCGGTGTTGGCAGAGATGTCGGCAATGCTGTTGACCGCCTGCATGCCATTGACCTGGAAGCCGACCAGTCGCTCGGCGACCTGCTCATCGGCAACGAAACCTTCGCCGCCTTCATTCTCGACCTGGTTCTCGACTTCCGCCTCCCCCTCGCCTTCAGGTGCTTCCACATCGAAGCCATGTTTGTTGGGGTTGGCCTTGTAATCGAGCAGGTTGGTCAGGTTGACGGTCAGGCAATCACCGGCAGCCACCCGCAGCACGATCGGCCGCGGGCGCTTGTCCGGGCGCAGGGTGACCTTACCCGGTACGGCCGCACCGCCATTGCTGAGCGGTACGAGGTTTTCATCCACCACATCCTGGCGGAGTGCGAACATCATGCCGTTGGCGTTTTGTGCGCCGAGGCGGTTGAACATCAGGGGCTGGTCCAATGCCACCACGTTGGCGACCAAGGTGCGCTGGCACTGCACCGCCGCTTCGCTGGTAGCCTGCCAACCGAGGACGGCCAGCACGAGTGAGGTCAGGACAGAGCCTTTGATCGGGGTCGACATGCTGCACCTCCGGGACACAGGTAAACTGCGAGGAGACGGAGCAAGGTGTATGCCATTTGGTAAAATGGCAGTATTTTCAATTACTTGAACAATCTACCGAACGGTATTGGGGAGGATTCCCCACCCCTGTTCCCCCAATTGGGGGGACCCACTGGCAAGCGCCAGTTGGACTCAAGGTGCTTTCGCTTCCTATTCAGTACATATCGCCGCTGGCAAATCTTGCGTCGGCCCTTGCGCAAGCCCCCCGGAAATCTGCAGGATTACACGCCGCCCTTCTTCAAGAACGGGCAATGATCAAGTGCCGCACAGGACACCGTTGCCGATGCCCGTCGACCTGCAAACACTCTACCCAAGACTGATCCACCTGATGCTGGACACTGTGTTCGTAGTCGACCGGGACAACCAGATCGTTTTCGTCAGCGATGCGTGCGAGGCCCTGCTGGGTTACCGCGCTGAAGAGCTGATGGGCACCCTGATCACCGACTACATGCATCCAGATGACCTGTCGGCGACCCGTGCGTCGATCATCAGGGTGATGAACGGTCAACCCCATTTCGATTTTCGTAACCGCTACCTGCGCAAGGATGGCGAAGTCGTGCACATCCTGTGGTCGGCCTTCTGGTCCGAAGAGATCGGTGCTCGCATCGGCGTCGCGCGGAACGTGTCGGCTCTGACCAAGGCTGAGGAGGATCTGCGCTTTCTCGCCCACCACGACCCATTGACCAAGCTGACCAACCGCTCGATTTTCAACGACCGGCTCGAATCGGCACTGCGGGCTGCTCAACGTCACGGCCGCAGTCTGGCGTTGCTGTTCCTGGACATAAATGATTTCAAGCACATCAACGATGTCCATGGGCATGCGATGGGCGACCGCGTGCTGTGCATGATCGCCAGGCGTCTGGAAGGCTGCGTGCGCGAGACCGATACGGTGGCGCGCATCGGTGGGGATGAATTCACGGTGCTGATGACCGATGTCCAATCGCAGACCGCCGTGTCAGAGAAGGTCGCGCAGATACTGGCGGTGATGTCCGAGCCGTTGGGGACCGAATTCAATGGGCTGAACATGCCGTCCTGCAGCGTTGGCGTGGCCTACTACCCCGAAGATGGGGAAGACGCCGATACCCTGCTCAGCCGTGCCGATGGCGATATGTACCGGGTCAAACGACAACGCTCCACCACGGGCTGAATTTTTTAGGCAAAATGCCACTACTCTGACTTTCAATCCCTGAACCCTGCCGCTAGAGTGTCGCCGCCGGGAATTGGATCCCGGTCCTCGTGTCATGGAGAAGTCAGTGAAGTACCTCAGCAAATGTGCAGCAGCAACCGTTCTTGGCTTGGTTCTGGCCGGTTGCACCGGAGCACCGATCCAATCTCGGCACTATGACAGCAACGAATACACCGTGCTCGGCCACAGCCAGGCAAGCGCTACGGGTATCATGCTGTTCGGCATCATTCCGATCCGCCAGAACAACCGCTTCGTTCGCGCACAGAACGCGGCCATCAAGGCCAAGGGTGGCGATGCCATGATCAATACACAAGTGCAGGAAAACTGGTTCTGGGCTTGGGTCCTCAGTGGCTACACCACCACCATCTCCGGTGATGTGATCAAGCTCAACAACGTGCAGTAACCCTTTCGCGCCACCTGTCGAGCCAGCTCGGCCGGTCGCGCAGGCCTGATCGCTGCGTCAGGCCACCGGTTCCGCGGTGTCCACACGGCGTTTCTGCCCGGAGCCATTCCAACGCATCACGACCACACGTACCGCCCAGTTCCAGCAATACCCCACCAGCACCCCGCCGACAATGGCCAGCACCACGGCAAACGCCTGGTGATCGAAAAGACGCCGCGCCACGGACTGGAATTGGAAGTGCGTCAGGTAGATGTACAGGGTCGACGAAGCAATCGCCGCCGCCGCTCGAGCGATGATCGCCGGCACTGCGACCGGCCGCAGCCAGATCAACGCGAGAATCGCCGGCAGTGCAATGTCGATAAACCCAAGTTTCGCGACCTCCTCCCCACCATGGCCCGCCAGTGCGACCAAGTCCAGCTCACCGATCACCAAGACCGCCACCGCGCTGACGACCCATTTGCGTACCGTCGAATCGGCAAAGTGCACGGCCATGCCCAACACCATGATCGCGAGGAAATGCTGTGGTACTCGGTTCAATAGCACCGTGGCGTCGAAGACGAAGGACCTCAGCAGCACATCGAGCACCACCAGCGCACAGGATGCCAGCACCAGGTTGCGGAACGGGTTGGCCATGACTCGCCTACGAATCCGGTCGACCGACAGCAGCAGTCCGATGATCACGATCATCTGCAGCAGCACCTCGATGTACCAGGAGTTGAACACGCCGACCTCGGACGTCGGGAACCAGTTGTTGATCAACAACAGCGATTGCCAATGGAAGGTATCGAACACCAGCTGAGTCAGTACGTTGTAGCCGATAGTCGGCACCGCGATGGTAGCAACGGACTTCACCAGGGTTCGGGCGTCGCCACGTTCATCGATGGCCCGGAGTTGAAACCTGGCCAGGCTAAGGCCAGAGATGAGGAACAGAACCGAGGTCTCTCCCACCACGCGCCAGTTCTCGAACACATGGAAATGGCCGATGACGATGAGCAGGATGCACAGCACCCGGAGCAACACCGGTATTTCCATGGCCCGGGTTGCCAGCCCGGATGCCTTGGCCTGCCCGGCCATTTCCGCGAGCTCGCGCACCGCAGTGGTCTCCCACCGATCCGGTAGATGGCCAAGCAGTGACTCCAGCGCCATGGAGGCCTGGACGAAGGACAGCGAATCGCCGCCCAACTCGACGAAGGTCAGGTTGGCATCGACGTTCGGCACCTGGAGGATCCGCGCCCAGGCCTCGCTGAGCTGGACCGCCAGCGGGGATAGCTCATGGCTACCGAGCGCTGCCGTAGGTGCCTTGTCGAAGGCCGGGGGCAAGGCCCGCTTGTCTATCTTGCCGTTGGGCGTCAGGGGGATGGCATCGAGAAACACGAACAGCGCAGGCACCATATAGTCTGGCAATTCACTGCCCAAAGCATCACGCAGTGCAGCGGCCGTTACGGGCTGCGCAGGGACACAATAGGCCACCAGCCTGACCATCGGACCGTCGTGATTGGCCAGTACGACGCACTGTTTGACCTTCGGGTGGCGGGCGATGGCGTTTTCGATCTCTGCCAACTCGATACGATGCCCGCGAATCTTCACTTGACTGTCAGCACGCCCGAGGAAACTGACGCTGCCGTCTGGCAGATAGGTCCCCAGGTCGCCGGTGCGGTAACAGATGTCGTTCGCGGCCCCTGTGAAGGGGTTCACCACGAACTTGTCAGCGGTCAACTCGGCATCGTGCCAGTAGCCCAGCGACAGGTACGGGCTGCGGATGTAGATCTCCCCCGTTTCACCCTCGCTGACCTGTTGCCGGGCCTCGTTCACTAACAGCAACTGCGCGCCATCGATCCCCTTGCCAAGCGGGATCTTGCCGCTTTCGGTTCTAGGATCGACCTGGTGGAACGCCATGGCCTGTGGTGTTTCGGTGGTCCCGTAGAAGTTGACACTGACCGTGAGCGGAGCGATGGCCCGGATCTGCTGGTACAACGCCGGACTCAAGGCGTCGCCGCCCCAGAACAAGTAGCGCAACCGCTCGAACACCAGTCCGTTCATTCTGGCGCCGGTTTCGATCAGCTTGCCCAAGGGCGGCGTCAGGTGCATGACCGAGATACCCTGTTGCTCGATCCAGGCGGCCAGCGCCGCCGGGTTGGTCAAGGTAGCCTGGGCTGGGCAAATGACTTTCGCCCCGATCGACAAGGGCGTGAAGACGTCCCGATATACCGGGTCGTGGCCCAGGCCCGACAGCATCGAAAAGCAGTCGTCGCGGCTGAAACCATGATGACGGACATGCCAGTCGATGAAGTGCACCAGCGGTGCGTGGTGGGTCACGACTCCCTTGGGTACCCCGGTGCTGCCGGAGGTGAAGGTGATGTACGCTGGCTGGCCAGGGTCGACCTCGGGTAACGGCAGGTAGTGGCCGGCGAATCGCCGCAGGGCCTCGCCGGGCGCCTCGGGCACTTCGATCAGGCCTGGCTGCGGGCCTGAGGGGTCGAGGTCGAGCTGGGCATCACCGCACAGCAGGACCTGCACAGGTTGAAGGGTGCGGATGATCTGGTTCACTCGCGCCGTCGGATAGGCGGCGTCGGCAATGGTGAACGTCAACCCCGCCCGCAGGGCGCCGAGCATGGCGTAGACCATGCCGGCACAACGGCTGGCGACGATCACCACCCGATCGCTGCCCTGGGCACCTTTGGCCAGCAACAAGACCGCCATGGCTTGGCTGATCGTTTCAAGTTCGTGGTAACTACAGTGGGTATCGTGGGCGATGATCGCGGTGGCATCGGGCGTTTGCCTGGCCTGATGCAGGAAGTCCAGGAAGATCGGCCGCTCGGCACGGTATTCCAGGAACAGTGTCGGGTCCGGACGCGAGTCCTGCATGGTGGGTGTCTGCTCCGAGAGATCGGGACGTGCCTTGCGTGAAAACCGCAGGACGATGACAGAACGTTAGTGCACGCTGGCCGTTATCGCCAATGGACGGCGCAACGACACATCACTGGCTGATGCTGCAAGCCACTATGGAAGTGGGCTTACCCGCGAACAGGGGCAAAGCCCGACTTTCCGCATGCCTGTGGTCTTTCACTTGGACTTGGCATTTTTCTTGTTGATGGCCTTCATACGGGTGGCGGCCCGCTGCACGGTGGCCATCTTCTCCGGTCGTTTCATGCCGCGCCACTTGCGGATCTCTTCGCGCGTGCGGCCACAACTCACGCACAATTCGCTGTTGAGCTGGCAGAGTGAGACGCAAGGGTTGTCGATGTCTTTGGCCATGGGTTGCTCCGTAATCGGGCGGAAATCATACAGCAGATACCCGTGACAGTTTGCATGGCGAGCCATGCGTTCGGGTGCAGGGTGTCGAGTTGCCACTGACTCTTCCACTTGCACCCACACTCCTCACATCCCCCCCGCGGTATGTAATGTGGCGCTTGGTGCGTTGCCTGTCGTTCCAGCCCGCGCTGGATTCGTGTCCTTTCCTATTCGTTCATGTGGCATTTTGCGTAGTCAGGGTATCTATCAAGAACGTCATTCCAAACATTTATTGATGCCTCTTCGAAAGCGGACCCATCACACTCTGCCTTCTCTTCGCTGCCGCGTAACGCAATAAAATCTTCCGCTGTGTTAATCATAATAACCACTGCACGCAAGAGATTTAAAATCAAGGGCGGCGGCAAAAACTGAGTGCAACACCTGACCAACCCGGTACAGTGTGCCTATGTCCTATCAAGAACTCAGCATCGAAGAGCGCATCACGATTCAATTTGGCCAACTCCAAGGCATGAGCCAGAGGGCTATTGCCAGGCTGCTTGATCGCAGCCCCTCGACCAATAGCCGAGCGCTTCGTCGCAACGCCCCTGAGGCGGGCCGGTACTCGGCGAGTCAGGCTCATCAGCACATGCGACACCGGCGCCTGGCTTGCTGCCCCAAGCGTAAGCTGCTGCCCGGAAGCCAACTGTTTGACCTGGTGCTTTATCTGCCGCGTAAATGCTTTTCTCCCCAGCAAATTGCCGGCAAGCTTAACGCCATGGAATTTCCGAATATTGAAGATGCATACGTCTGTCGCGAGACGATCTACAACGCCATTTATGCGCTGCCGGTGGGCGAGCTTCGCAAGGAGTTGATCATCTGTCTGCGACAGGGCAAAACCAACCGCCGCCCACGTTCTGGCGGGGTGGATCGCCGTGGTCAAATACCCGACTTGGTCAGCATTCACGTTCGCCCGCCCGAGGTGGAAGATCGCCAAATGCCAGGCCATTGGGAGGGCGACCTCATCAAAGGCAAAGCCAATGCTTCTGCGGTGGGTACGCTGGTCGAACGCAGCACAGGTTACTTGATGCTTGTGAAAATGAGCGACGCGACGGCAACCTCGGCAGTCGAAGGCTTCAGTGCTGCCTTGAACCGTATGCCAGTAGTGGCCCGCAAAACGCTGACCTACGATCAAGGTAAAGAGATGGCGCGCCATGCCGAAATCACCCAGCGAACTGGAGTGGCGATCTATTTTTGCGACCCTCATAGCCCGTGGCAGCGCGGTAGCAATGAGAACATCAACGGCCTGATTCGCCAGTATCTGCCTAAAGGCACTGACCTTTCGGGCTATAGCCAAGAGCAACTGGATGCTATTGCGTACGAACTGAACATCCGACCACGCCAGCGCTTTGATTACAAATGCCCTATCGAAATGATGACGGCAATGATAGCCAAGCACCATGAGAGCCCATCCTTAACTCAATAGTCGGGTGTTGCACTCAGCCTCTGAAACCGCCCTGCAAAAAAAACTCGCGAAAAGCTCCACCACTATTGCATTATTAGCCTAACCCAAACGGCGCCCCAAAGTCTCTCAACCTAAAAAAATCGAAAAAATGGGTCAATTAAATTAACTACTCAGTCATCAATCCACCAGTCCAACAGCGCATCATCATCAAGGTCGTTAAAGTTTTTATAGATATTGGAATAGTACCAGTCAATCCCAGCCTCCTCCTTGAAACCATTGAATACAGACTCTATTTTATTTATGTCGTTTTTCGAGGGTACACTAAAAGCCAAATTACCCTTGTAAACACCATCTAGCGTCCCCCCCAACAACTCACCGACTTCAGCCTCAAGCTTTTCGATTTTTCCTCTAGCCACCCCCCCTGCATATATATTTATACAGAAATTCCCCCCCCTTTTGACAACCACAGCAGGCGAATTTGTATCCTTAATTTCAATCAAATCCCCTTTCGCCAAATTAAGCGCCAGTCCAGGAGATGATAAAAGCTCATAAGTGAATTCGCCTTTATGTATCGCCGGAAGCTCCTCGTACACGGGCCCTCTATCTGACACGAAAACCTTGATCAAACATACATTTCCTTTATCGTCCATAGGGCGCTCCACAGCCTCCTCGTTCAATACAAGACATTCCTTCCTTAACATAACCGCTATTCCCAGCACTCAAGTTGCAAGATGCCCCTTCCAACGCGGTATTGCACGGAGCTAGATTCCCCCCTTTAGAAGTAGGGGCGTTGGTGTGACCGAGATGCATATCGTCAGCATTTGTAGAGTTTTGACCGCACCTCCAGCATGTATAAACACCATTATTATTTTTGTTGGCATCATCGATAAGCTCATTGCGCACTTTCTGCTGCCCTCTACGGCTGCCGCCATTCAATACACTTTGTGCCATTATATCTTGACTAACCCCTTGACCATCTATCCTAGCAAATGCTGATGGAGGCTTTTTAGCCAGTCCGAGCGGGTCGATCCATTGAACGGGGTTAGCCACATACGCAAAAAGATTCAGCCCTCCTACGTAGCGTATCGGATCCTGCCCGATGAAGCGCCCAATCCTAGGTTCATAGTACCGATGTCGATTGTAATGCAGCCCAGTCTCGTGATCGTGATACTGCCCCTGAAAGCGAATCGGGTTACTCATCCCGACCTGCTTGGCCCACTCCGAACGCTCCTCCCGCACCTCGCCCCACGCCTTGTACTGCCCCGCCCACGCAACGTTGCCGTGCGGATCGGTCAGCTCCATCGGCGTGCCGAGGTGATCGCAGTGGTACCAGGCAATCGCATCGAACGCCTGCGGTGGCATCGTCGTCTGCCACAACGGATCCTGATCGAAGTCGTACTCCCGCTGACGCCAATCCGGCTGCCTGTGGAGCACGATCGGGCGCTTGCGCAGGGCCTGGGCCACCGGCACGAAACTGCCCGGTTCATACAGATAATGCACGGTACGCCCGGTATCGCCATCGTCCCTTGGCGGTGAGCTTTCCCAGGCCAGGGTGTCGCCGTCCCAGCCGAACAGGGTGAATCCGCAACCCAGTTCACGTTGGCGCTTGGCCCGCTGCATCTGGTTCCAGCCGGTACCCGCTTCCGGCCTATCCCAGTAATGTGCGACCGCGTTCTTGTACAGACGTCGACCCAGGGCGTCGTAGGCGAAGTCGACCTTGAGCTTGTCGTCGCTGTAGCTGGCCAACCGGTCGAACAGGTCCCAGGTGAAGTGGGCGTGCGCGCCGTTTTGTAAGCGGTGCACCAGGTTGCCGCGTTCGTCGTACTTGTAGTGGGTGCCGGCATATTCACGCAGCAGGTTGTCCATCAACTTGTTGCGACGTGGGTCGGCTTCCAGCGGGCGGTTCAGCTCCTGGGTCTTCTGGTCCAACAGGTTGCCGGCGGGGTCGAAGGCGAAGGTTTCGATGCCCAGGCGGCTGGTGGCTTTGAGCAAGCGGCCGACGGGGTCGTACTGGTACTCCAGGCCGCGTCGGGTGTCGTGGATGTTGGTGAGCTGGCCGGCGGCGTCGTAGCGGTACTGGCGCTTGAGCAGCGTGGATTGGCTGTCGTGGCTGCCGAGCCACTGCTCCTGCAAACGCCCGACCGGGTCCCAGGCTTGGGTCTGCATCAGCTGGTTGCCCTGGTGCCGAACCACTTCGCGGTGCAGGTCGTCGCGCTCGTAGGCGAGCATTTCGTGGTGGTCGAGGGTCATGCCCAGCAGGTGGCCGCTGCCGTAGGTGAGCCAGCTGACTTTGTGGCCGTCCGGGCGGAGGGTGCTGGTGCGCTGGTTGAGGGCGTCGTATTCGTGCTGCCACACGGCGACCATCGGCGTGCCGGTGGCCAGATAGTGCTGGTGCTCGCGGGTCAGGTTACCGGCTGCGTCGTGGAACCACTGCAGCTTGCTGGCCGCGTTGATGGCCTGGATCAGCTTGCCGTTGCCGTCGTAGGCGAAGGTTTCGGTCTGGCTCTGATCGCCCAGGCGTGCGGTGCGTTCGACCAGCCGGTTCATGCGGTCGAAGCGCAGGTCGAGGCGGCGTTGGCCGACCTGGGTGGAGGCCAGGTGACCGGAATACGGGTCGTATTGGTAGCGGGTCACCAGACCATCGAATCCGGTTTCCTGGAGCAAACGACCTACTGGATCGTAGAAGAACGTCGCCTTGCTTTCGTTTTCGTTCTCCAGGCCGATCAGGCGTCCGAGCTTGTCCCAGCGGTAGCGCAGGGTGTGCTCGTTGGCGTCGATGCGCTCAGCCAGCAGGCCGGCGGCGGTGTAGGACCAGGTGGTGCAACGATCAAGGCCATCGGAGTGAGCCAGCAAGCGACCTTCGGCGTCGTAGTCGAAACGCTCTTCGGTGTTGTCAGGGTGGGAGACCTTGGCCAACTGACCGGTCTTGTACTCATAGGCGGTTTTGTTGCCTAGTGCATCGGCGAACTCGATCAACTGGCCGAAGGCGTTGTAGGCCCAAACACTGGTCTTGCCTGAGCAGTCGGTGTACGCCAGCAATTGCCCGGCGTCGTTGTAGGCGAGTGTCTTTTCGTTGCCGTTGGCGTCCTTGATCGCCTTGACCAAGCCCGCCGGGGTATAGGCAAACTCGGTCTTGTTGCCCAGCGGATCGGTGGTCTCGACCAGGTTGCCGCGCGCGTCGTAATCGCGCAGCCACAGCCCGCCCTCGGCATCGCGAATCTTGATCAGTTGGTCGTGGTCGTCGTAGGCATAGTGCTCGACGCTGTGATCGGGGCGGATGTGCTGCAGCAGATTGCTGCGCTCATCGTAGGCGTAACGGTCCTGGCTGCCGTCGGCATGGACGTGGCGGATGACGTTCTTGCGTGCGTCGCGGAACAGCCATTCTGAACGCCCGTCAGGATGTTCAATGCGGTAGGTGTAGCCGAGGGCGTCATGGTAGTGGCGGGTCTGTTGGTTGCAGACGTCGGTCACGGTGGTCAGGCGAATGTGTGGATCCCACGCCAGCCGCAGGTCAAAGCTGCCGTCGTCGGCCCATTCGCGAATGACCTTGGCCTTGGCGCCAGAGCCATCCCACTGCAGGTTCATCCCGCGACCCGTACGATCGGTGTAACGGGTGATCAGGTGATGGCGGTAGCGGTAGTGCCAGGCGGCGCCGTTTTCATCCTGGGCGCCGATCAGGTCGCCCTGGCCATCGTAGTGATACCCGCACAGCTGACGCAGCGGCTTGCCGTCGACCACCTGCCACAAGCCTTGAATGTGGCCGTGATCGTCGAGCAGGGTGCCCAGTTGCAGGTGGACCTTGTTCGGGTCGTTGTCGAAGTAGGTGTTGATGTCCGAGAGCACCGGCTGGTCGTGGTGACGATGCTCGTAATGCAGCATCGCCCCCGCGCCACTGCGCAGCTGGATATGGGTCAGGTAGAAGCGGTCACCGTGACGGGCGTAGGTTTCCCGGCGGCCCAGGCCGCGCAGCAGCACCAGTTGCTGCTCACCGGTGCGCACCCAGGTGAAGTACTCGACTGCGTCGTACTGCGGCTTGCCCTTTTTCGGCAGCGCGAAGGCA
Organism: Pseudomonas sp. NyZ480; assembly: GCF_029537255.1. Classification (NCBI taxonomy): domain Bacteria; kingdom Pseudomonadati; phylum Pseudomonadota; class Gammaproteobacteria; order Pseudomonadales; family Pseudomonadaceae; genus Pseudomonas; species Pseudomonas sp. NyZ480. Next base: position 2,831,857 of record NZ_CP120626.1, read on the forward strand.
TGGCTGCGCCCGTCCATGTCGTGGAACAGCAGGCCTTTGTCGACCACGTCGATGCAGGTGGTGAACTCGGTGATCCAGCGGGCGCCGAGGATGCCGTGGTCCAGCTTGTCGAGGCGCGAGTTGTAGGTGCGAGTCCACGTTACTGGGAACGGGCCGGACAGGCTGAAGTCGGTGTGCGACAGCAGCTCGTTACCCAGTGCATAGCCAATGCTGTGCGCCGTGCACGGGCATGGGCCGTTCTTGCGGGGATTGGGCGCCTGGCGCACCGGGGCCTGCCGGGACAGCGACTCGTTGTGCCCCTCGCTGAGCACGTGACGGGCCTGCCGGGTGGTGTCGGCCTTGACCGCCGCTGCCATCCCTCGCTGGGGCGGGTGGGCGCGCACGGTCTGCAGCAGGCGTTGCAGCAACCAGGCGATGCTCTGTTCGCGCTCGGCCTGGCCCAGCATGTCGAGGAAGCGCGGAACACGGGCGGCCAGGCGCTCAAGGGTATCGATCAGGGGCTGCAACAGTTTCGGCAAGGCTTCGTCGAACTGTCGCGCAACGCCGTTGTAGGCGCTCTTGAGCAGGCCTTCTCCAGCATTGGCGAGGGCCGCGGCGGCCAGGGTCCAGGCGTCGACTTCGAACAGGGAGTCGTACAGCGCCACCTGGGCCAGTTGCTGGCGGGCCCGGGCATGATTGACCTCGGCGTCGAGGTTGCCGCTAGCGGCGTCCTTGAGCAGCCCGGCCAGCCCACCGAACAGTTGGCTGGCGGTCTGGCCGGCGGCTTCGAGCATGGCAGGCAATTGCTCGAGGGCGCCGTCGACGTAGTGCTCCAGTTCGCCGCGAAGGTTGGCGTGCAGGTGGCCTTCGAGGATTTCCAGGAACACCGCGCCCAAGTTGGCCCCGGGGTTGCGCCGCAGCTTCTGCCGGGTCAGGTGCAGCACCGGCCGCAGCACCATGCGCGCCCGCGCCAGGCCGAGCGGAACCGGCACCACGCCAATCAGGTTGATGCCCAGGCTGACCCATTGCAGCGGATCGTTGCTGGGATTTCGTACCAGCTCGGCGATATCGAGCAGCGCATCCACCAGGGCGAAGGCGTTGGCCACAACCGGCACCGAAGCTTCGAGGTGATAACGCACCGATTGCAGGTCGAGCAGACCGCAGCTGATGTCCTGCAGCCACTGGTCGACGGCGGCGGCAGCGGCACCGAGGTCTTCGCGCAGCAGGGTTTCCAGCGGGGCGATGGCGATCTGGACCTCGCGCTCGGACAGCGCGGATCCGGGGGAACCTTGGGGCATTTGGCAGGCCTTCCTAGCCGGGGGATTACCCCGGGAAATCCGAGAAGGCCAAAGGGTATGGGTGGGGTTACCTGACTAGATGCCAGGCAAATTCGATCCGCACTGTAGGAAAGTTCGACACGCCCCCATCAAAGCATGTCTATCAATCTTTGTTGGATCGTCGTTCTCCCAGCATCCATGCCGTGTTGGCCCCCTGCGGCCAACGTTTCCGCCCCGCCAACCTATCAAGTCAGTCCAGCAAGGCATCCACCTCCGCCCGCGTGGTGACCTGGCCGAAATGATGCTTCCACAATTCGATGCCCAGTTGCCCTGACCGGTCCAGGGACGAGCCGACGGTGAGGTCGGTGACCAAGGTCGGCGTCAACCCTGCGTCGAACAACGCAAAGCCGGCCGCGAGCACGCAGGTTTCGGTCTGCATGCCACACACCAGCACCCGTTCGACGCCCAGTTGCCTGATGTATTCGACGGTTTCGACCGGTAGCCCGTAACCATGCTTGACGAACACGGTGTCGGCTTCGACCAGATGCTCGTCCTGCGCCGCAGGGTGCCAGCCAAGCTGGCGTTGAAACGGTGTGACCTGCTCGTCGTGAGTCACCACCATGGCAATGGTGAAGATCTTCGCCGAAAACGCTCGCAACCGGTCGACCAGCCATTCCGGGGGGTTGAACGTCGACTGCACATCGACAATAAGCAAGACCTGCTGCATGAAACGCTCCTGAAGACCGACGGCGGCCATTGCCATCAGTTTGAGCGTGGAGTGTGCCAAGCGCCGGAGTCGTTGGCTATTTGTGCGCTGTGCACTTAGAACTTTTCTTTATTTGTCGGTCTATGTGAATGGCCCAACTGGAAGGTTGCCAGCCGCCAAATGCCTACACGTCCCAACATCAGAGGTTGTCTTCGATCATGAAATTCCACGTCCCACGGATGGTGCTGTTTGGCCTGTTCGCCTTCGCGGCAGTGGGCTCGGCATCTGCAACAACCATGAAGACCACGCCCCCTGTTGCCACGTCCCAGGTCGAGGTCCTTCAGGCGCCCACCCAGGGTGGTGGTAACCCCTGGCCGAGCCTGGCCAGCCTGGCCGATCAGCGATCAGGGACGCTGCTGGCCCACGACGACCGTTACTACCACGATCACCGTGACCATTACCGCCGCGATGACTGGCGCCGGGAACAGTGGCGTCGCGACCAATGGCGCAGGGAGCAAGCCCGCCGCGAAGCAGAGCGCCGCCGCTACTGGGAGCGCCACCATGATCGGGCGATGCACCACCGCTACGACGACGATCACCGCTACTATCGTCGCTGATACCGCCAAGACCGCGACCCCAGGGAACAGGAACGACTGATCCGGCGTCGCGGTCAACATCCTCGAAGGTGACCAAAATCGGTTACAGCACGAGGATTGGCCATGAGTACCCTGACGATCGAAGGCTGGTGCAAACGCGATCCCACGCAGAAGTCCACGCCACTGGGCGAAATACACTTCGACATCCAAGGCGCTAACCACAGGCGATTGGAGCAGGCCGAAGAATACCTGCAACAGAGCCATGAAACCGAAACCATGGTCGATGTCGACCTGGCGAGCATGAACCTTGTATTGCCGCCAGGGTGCGGCCCCCTGGCTGACTGCCGTCTGCGTGTCTACTTGAGTGAAGAGCAACGCGGGCAGTTTCATCTCGTTGGCCATCGTGCCAGTGATGGCAGCCTTATCTACAGCAATGCAGTGTTGATTGCTCAACTGAGTTGAGCCTGGTGAACGAACCTGCAGGGGCCGGTGATCGCCGGCAAGCCGGCTCCTACATGCTGCGGATCCATCGAATGCGTTGATGATTACTATCGAGACACCCGCCTGTCGGGTCGGCAAAACCGCCCCCTATAATCGCCCCTCTGTTTCTCCCCGCTCCTCTCGCCTGCTACAGGCGACGTCCGTTCCTGGAATTTAATACCATGCCGACACCCAACCCGTCCGCGCACGTCCCCGAACACACCCAATACAGCGTCAAGCAGCAGTGGCTTGCAATTCTCTCGGTCGCCGTCGGTGCCTTCTCCCTGGTCACCAGCGAGTTTCTGCCGGTGGGCGTTCTCAACGATGTCGCCAGCGACCTGGGCATCAGTGCTGGCCAGGCCGGCCTGATGGTCACCCTGCCCGGCATCATGGCTGCCCTCGCCGCGCCTTTGCTGTCCGTGGGCATCGGCGCCCTTGACCGGCGCTATCTACTGATCGGCCTGACGCTGATCATGATCATCGCCAACGCGGTGGTGGCTTATGCGAGCGACTTCAGCCTGCTGCTGTTCGGCCGCGTACTCCTGGGTATCAGCATCGGCGGTTTCTGGGCGACAGCCATCGCCCTTAGCGGACGCCTCGCGCCCAAGGGGGTGGGCGTAGCGCAGGCCACTTCGATCATCATGGTCGGTGTCACCTTGGCGACCGTCCTGGGTGTTCCGGTTGGTACCTGGCTCAGCGGCCTGATGGGCTGGCGCATGACCTTCCTGATAACCGCGCTGGTGGGCGTGCCGGTACTTCTGGCGCAGGTGTTGCTGCTTCCGCGACTGGCGCCGGACAAGGCCATTCGCATCAGCGACCTGCCGGCCTTGTTCATCAATCCACAGGCTCGGGTCGGATTGATCGCAGTATTGTTGATTGGCCTTGCGCACTTTGCCGCATACACCTATGTCGCGCCTTTCTTCAAACAAAGGGCTGGCTTCGATGGACCTACCATTGGCTCGCTGCTTCTGCTTTATGGCGTGGCCGGGGTGCTGGGCAACATCTTCGCCGGTTTCGCCGCCAACCGAAGCGTGCGTCACACCCTGTTGCTGGTTGCGCTGATGATCGGTACCAGCACTGCGCTGTTCCCTTACTTCGCCACCGGCATGACCGGCGCCGCGATGCTCATCGCCCTCTGGGGCTTCGCCTTTGGTGCGTTCCCGGCCTGCGCCAGCATCTGGATGTTTGTCGTGGCGCCCAAGGACGTCGAGCGCGGCATGCCTTTGTTCGTGGCCATGTTCCAGGTGATCATCGCGCTGGGCTCGTTCTTCGGTGGGCGGATCGTCGACCAACTGGGCAGTTCGGTGCTGCTGAGCCTGGCCACGGCGCTGGTGGGTTGCGGTGTGGCGACGGTGCTGGTGCTGGGGCGTAGCGTCAGTAATCGCATGGTGGCTCAGCCGGAGGGTGTTGTGGATGCGTCGTAAGTGGTGAGAAGTGCAGCGCGTTTGAGATCGAGCGCCGCCCGCGCGGCGCATCGCGAGCAAGGCTCGCTCCTACATCTGTCTCGGGCCAATTACGCCTGTGGGATTTGCGCGCGAACGCTTTGGCGCATGGCGCACTATCGAGTCGTACACACCAGGCGTTCGCGCGCGTCTGTCACTGGCGTTACTGGCCCGAAACAGACGTAGGAGCGAGCCTTGCTCGCGATGCGCCGCGCGGGCGGCGCTCGATCTCAAGACCGCTGCATGCCCCTCGCCATACCACGACTTGCCGCCGCGCAATGACCACCCCGAGCACGCCCATGCTAACCTGCGCTCACCTCCTCCCGCAGGCGCCGAAGCTAATGTCCATTGCAGACAACCTGATTGCCTTCACCCTCGCCGCCACGCTGCTGACCGTGACACCAGGCCTGGACACTGCGCTCATCCTCAGGACAGCAACCGTCGAGGGCCGTCGGCAAGGGCTGCGTGCGGCGCTGGGCATCAACGTCGGTTGCTTGCTATGGGGCGCGGCGGTTGCGTTCGGCCTGGGCGCGCTATTGGCCGTGTCCGAACTCGCCTACAGCATTCTGAAGTATTGCGGCGCGGCGTACCTGGCCTGGCTTGGGGTGAACATGCTGATGCGGCCACGGCATTCACTGGCGCCGATCGCAACGCAGCCGCGGACGCAGTCCAACTGGTTCCTCAAGGGCATGATGGGTAACCTGCTGAACCCTAAGGTCGGTATTTTCTACGTCTCGTTCCTGCCGCAATTCATCCCCCACGGCCAGCCGCTGATAGCCTGGACCTTCATTCTGGTCGGCATCCACGTGGCACTCGGCCTGCTCTGGGCGATGGTACTGGTCAGCGCGACGCATTCGCTGGCGGGGGTGTTGCGCCGCGAAAAGGTCATCGCTGCGCTCGACCGCGCTACCGGGCTACTGTTCGTGATTTTCGCGGTGCGTCTGGCCCTGAGCAGGCGTTGATTGATCCGATCTCGAAAAAGGTGAGTCGGATGCCATCGCCAACCCTCAAAGGTTGCGCAGCCTGGGAACTTCATTGCACGGACTGGGTCGATAGCATCCCTTGCATCCACGGGCAAGGGCCATGTTCCTTTCCGCCAGACCAGGCACTGTCGAGTCAGTACCCGATGCCCAGCCAACGCATGCTGCCGGCCGTTCTCCTGTTGTTCAGCGCCGTCGCAGCCTGTGGCGCGTTCGCAGGCGACCGCTCGATGCCAGCCCATAGCAACAATGCCTCCACCATGCTGATCGAAAGCGCCTCGCAGCAGTACGCCGCCGGCCATCTGGACCAAGCGGCGGCAACACTGGAACGAGCACTGCAGATTCAGCCGAACAACCCTGCAACCTTGCATTACCTTGGCGTGCTGCGCCTGCAACAAGGCCAGTACCAACAGGCCGAAACCCTCGCCGTGCGCTCGAATATGCGGGTCGGCAGCAACAACGCGCTGCGCAACCGCAATTTCCAGTTGATCCAGGCGGCTCGCAATGGCCAGGTTTACGGCGCACTGCCAGCGGCCGACCAGCCCCCTGCCTCCGCTCAAGCGGTGAACCTAACGCCCACCGATCCCTTCACGCCGCCACCGCAGCCTGCGGCACCACAGCGCTTGAGCAACCCGGTAACACAGGCCGAGGACATGGACATACCCCAGGGTCACCGGCCACCCCCGGGCAAGTGCCGAATCTGGTTCCCAGGTGTTCCGCCGGGGCACCAGCCCGCGCCGGTCAAGTGCAAGAAGCTCAAAGGGCGTATTCCGCAAGGCGCCTACCTGATCCGTCACTGACCCTCAGTCCAGCACCGGCTTCAACAGGGCCTGCGCCTCGTACAACGCAGGCAGGTAGCGCAGGCGAATCTCATCGACGCTCAGCCGCGACGCATGGGTAGTGATGGTCAGTGTCGCCTTCAGTTGCCCAGCACGATCCACCAGCGGCACGCCAAGCACGCGCATACCGATTTCGTACTCCTGATCGACGATACAAAAACCCTGCGCTCTCACCTGCTGCAGCACCGCCTCCAGGCGCGCCCTGTCAGTTTGCGTGTAGGGCGTGAGCGGGCGAAGCGGGTTTCGCGAGAAGTAGTCGTCCCGCGCCGTTGCATCCAGCGACGCCAGCCAGATCCGCCCGCCAGCGGTGCAGTACATCGGTACCCGCGAGCCGGGGCGAATCGACAGCGAGGCGACGTGGCTATACCGGCTGCGCACCAGGTGGATGATTTCGTCACCGTCGCGGGTACCCACCGACACATGCTCCTGGGTCTGGCGCGCGACCTGCTCGACGATAGGCCTCAACATGCGCGGCAACTGCGCCGAATCCACATAGGCCTGGCCAATACGCAGCACCTTGGGTGTCAGCCAGTAATGGCGGTTGTCGGTGTCGGCAAAGCCTTCGTGCACCAACGTCAACAGAAAACGTCGAGTGGCACTGGGCGTCAGCCCTGAGAGCCTGGCCGCGTGTGGCACGCTCAAGCGTGGCTGGTCGGCGCTGAACAGTTGCATCAATGCCAAGCCTTTCTGCAGACCGGCGATGAGGTCGCGGGGATGAGTTTCGTGTTTGTCCATGTGTTCGGCTCGTGGGGTGGGCTGGACGGTTGTCGGGCGGCTCTGGGCCAATCGCCGGCAAGCCCGCTCCTAAGGGTGTTCACCCACTCATACACCAATTCAATGCGAATACCGATACATGACTGCGATTATCGCACTAATGGATCGCTAAGCGCATTGCCGTACCCCCACGCCGCGCGCCACGCTTGCCTCCACAACAACGCCAAAAACGGAGGTCAGCATGATTCGGGGTTCGACAGAACTGGTCGCCATCGTCGGTTCACCCATCGCCCAGGTGAAATCGCCCGACAACTTCAACACCTGGTTCGCCAACAACAACCGTAACCTGGCGATGCTGCCCATCGATATGCAGGAAGCATCGCTTCAAGCATTCGTCGGTAGCCTCAAGGGCTGGCGCAACCTGCGCGGTTGCGTGGTCACCGTTCCCTACAAACAGGTGTTGGCCGCGCATCTGGATGAACTCAGCGATCGTGCCACCGCGCTGGGTTCGGTCAACGTGATTCGCCGTGAACCCGATGGCCGCCTGCTGGGTGACAACGTCGACGGCGCAGGCTTTCTCGGTGCTGCGCGCAAGCATGGATTCCAACCAGCCGGCAAACGTGTGCTGGTGATCGGTTGCGGCGGGGTCGGCAGCGCCATTGCCTATGCATTGGGTGAGGCAGGCGTCGCCCAGGTGACCCTCAGCGACCCCAGCACTCCGCGCGCCGCCGCACTTTGTGAACTGCTCGGCAATACCTTCGCCAACCTTGAGGTCGCCACACACTACGAATCGCTGGAGCGCTTCGACCTGCTAGTCAACGCCTCACCCGTCGGCATGGGCGATACCGGCGAGCTACCGCTGCCGGCGAGTCTGCTGGAAACCCTGCAACCCCGGACCCTGGTGGCCGACGTCGTCACCTCCCCGGAAATCACCCCGTTGCTGGCTCTTGCGCGCCAGCGCGGCTGCGCGATCCAGACCGGAGCGCAGATGGCATTCGCACAGCTTGGCCACCTCGGCGCCTTCATGGGCGTCACGCCGCTGGAGATCTGAGGCCATGTCCGCTATCGAACAATCGCAACAAGTGTTTGACCTGGTCGTCCTTGGCAGCGGTGCCGGGGGATTCGCCACCGCCGCCACCGCTGCCCGCCTTGGCCTGAAGGTATTGATCGTGGAAAAGGCCGACACCTTTGGCGGCACCTCAGCCATTTCCGGTGGCGCGGTGTGGATCCATGGCAGTGATCAAGCGAGCGCCGCCGGCGCCGAGGATTCGCCCGAAGCCATCCGCACTTACCTCAAGGCGATCATCGGCGCCGGTTATAAACCTGAGCTCGTGGACGCCTTCGTCGAACGCGGCCACCAAGCGTTGCGTTGGCTGGAGGCCAACACCGAGCTGCGGTACAGCCTGCGCCCGCACTCACCGGACTACTACCCGGATGCACCCGGCGCCACCGAGTTTGGACGCGCACTGGAAATGGTCGAGTACGACGGGCGCCACCTCGGCCCGCGCTTCAAGGACCTGAAGATGCCCCCGCCCGGCATGCTGCTGTTCGGCGGGATGATGGTCAACCGCGTGGACATCCAGCACTTCCTGAGCATGCGCCGCTCGGCTGCATCGCTCTGGCACTGCATAAAGCTGATGGCTCGCTACGGGGTGGATCGGCTGCGCCACCACCGTGGCACCCGGCTGACGACCGGCAACGCGCTGATCGCCCGGCTGGCTTGCAGCGCTTTGGCCGACGGTGCTCAATTGTGGCTGCGCAGCGAGGCGCAGGCGCTGATCGTCGAGCAGGGGGTGGTCCGTGGTGTGGTGGTACTGCGCGAGGGCCGTCGCGAACGGGTTCTCGCCCACGGCGGCGTTGTCTGCGCCATGGGCGGTTTCGCAGCAGGCGCGCTAGCCGCCGCTAACCGGCCCGACGCAAGCGCACCGCACCTGACCATGTCTCCTCCCACCAATGACGGGGCCGCCCTGCGCCTGGGCGAAGCCGTGCAGGCAGCCAAGGGCGAGGACCTGGCCGCCAACTTCTTCTGGGCTCCGGTGTCCGAGCTGCGCCATTCCAATGGCGAGCGCGAACGCTTCCCGCACCTGGTCACCGACCGCGCCAAACCGGGTGTGATTGCAGTCGATCCGACCGGTCGGCGTTTCGTCAACGAGTCCAACTCCTATCATCATTTTGTGCAGACCATGTTCGCCCAGGGCATCAGCAGCTGCTGGTTGATCTGCGATGCTGATGCCATGAACCGCTATGGCCTCGGGCTGGCGCGTCCAAGGCCGGTAGACAACAACGCGCTGATCGAGGCCGGCTACCTGCATCGGGCCGACACCCCGCATGCCCTCGCCCAAGCCATCGGCATCGACCCGCAAACACTTGCGCAAACACTTGAGCACTTCAACGCCGATGCTCGTATCGGCATCGACCGTGCATTCGGGAAGGGAGCCAACAGCTACAACCGCTACATGGGCGACCCACAGCACCAACCCAACCCGTGCCTGGCGCCCTTGGCCAAGGCGCCGTTCTATGCGATCCGAATCCACACCGGCGACCTCGGCTCGGCACGCGGCCTGGCGACCGACGCCAACGCCAACGTACTGAGCGAAGCCGGCGCGCCGATCACCGGCCTGTACGCCGTTGGCAACGACATGAACTCGATCATGGAGGGCACCTACCCAGGCCCAGGCATCACCCTTGGCCCCGCCCTCACCTTCGGCTGGATCGCTGCCAGCCATATCGCCGAACGCCTGCGGGCGCCGGCCACTCACGCGGAGAAAAACCCATGTACTACGAACTGAGAACCTACACCCTCGACCCACTGAAACTCGCTGACTGGCTGGCCCTGTACCAAAGCCATGCGCTGGAGGTGCAAACCGAACACCTGGGCAAGCTGATCGGCTTTTTCACCACCGAGTTCGGCGAGGCCAACCAGGTGGTGCACCTGTGGGGCTACACCAGCCTTGACGAGCGGATGGAGCGACGCAAAGCAATGGCCGCCGACCCACGCTGGGCGGAATTCTCGCGGCGCAACCGCGAGTTGGGTGCGGTGCTCAAGCTGCAATCGAGTGTGCTGCGGCCAACGGGCTTCTCGCCGTTGCAGTGAGGGAGTTAGATCCGCTCACCGGGCCTCTCCCCTCCAGGAAGGGGCCGCAAAGCACCGAAGGTGCCGAGGTGATGGGCCTTGGCAATTGACAACCTGACTGGAATCCCTCGATGTCAACCCTGCCCACTCTGGAATGCGATGTCCTTGTCATCGGCTCAGGTGCCTCTGGCCTTGCCGCCGCAGTCACTGCCGCGCATCACGGCTTGAACGTGATCGTCGCGGAAAAGGCCAGCCAACTGGGCGGCACCAGCGCCTGGTCGGGTGGCTGGTTGTGGATACCCCGTAACCCCCTGGCCGTCGCAGAGGGTTTCATCGAGGCCGACGACGGGCCTGAACGGTACTTGCGCGCACAAACCCAGGTAACCGAACTGGACTCCCGCCAGCACGCCTTCTTGCGCCATGGTCCGGACATGGTGGCGTTCTTCCAGCAACATACCGCCGTGCAGTTCTTCTGCGGCTCGACAATGCCCGACATGCACGAAGGGGAAGGCAGCGCACGGGGCGGACGGTCACTGTGTGCGCTACCGTTCGATGGACGCCAACTCGGGCCATGGATACACAAGCTGCGGCCACCACTGGACATCGTCAGCCTGGCAGGCATGGGCATCGCCGGTGGCGCGGACATGGCCGCGTTCTTCAATGCCACAAGCTCGGCAAAAGCCGCCATGCACGTCAGCAAGCGCCTCCTGCGCCATGGACGCGACCTTCTGTTGCATCGACGCGGCCTGCAACTGGTCAACGGCAATGCCCTGGTAGCGCGCCTGCTGCGCAGCGCTCTGGACCTTGACGTGTGTTTGCTCACCGACCTTGCCGCGACAGGCTTGCTGGGCGACGACGACCGAATCACCGGGGCACGGTTCGCCAACGGCCAACGGGTGCGGGCCCGGCGTGGCGTGGTACTGGCTTGCGGTGGTTTTCCCCATGACCGCCAGCGCATCGCCCAGTTGGTCGGCCATGCACCCGACGGTAATGCTCATCATAGCGCCGCGCCAAGGGAAAACAGCGGCGACGGCCTGCGCCTGGGCGAACAGGTCGGCGGCCAGGTCAGCCCTACGCTGGCCCATGCCGGCGCGTGGGCCCCGGTCTCCCTGGTGCCGCGAGGGGATGGCAGCCCGGGGCATTTTCCCCACCTGATCGACCGCGCCAAGCCTGGCTTCATCGTGGTACGCCGCGACGGCCGGCGCTTCGTCAACGAGGCCGACAACTACCACGACTTCATGAATGCACTGTTCGCCGCAACGCCTGAAGGTGAGCCCCATGAAGCCTGGCTGATCTGCGATCACCCCGCCCAACGTCGATATGGCATCGGCTGGGCCAAGCCCTTCCCCTTCCCCACAGGCTTCTACGAGCGGCGCGGCTATTTGTTCAGCGGCCAGACGCTGGACGCGTTGGCCGAGCACTGCGGGATCGATGCCCGTCAACTGAAAACGACAGTGGACGCTTTCAATCATCACGCAGCCCAAGGCGAGGACCCTGAGTTTCAGCGCGGCGCCACCGTCTACAACCGGGCGCAAGGCGACCCACTGCAATCGCCCAACCCATCACTGCGACCGTTGCGGCAAGGACCGTTCCACGCCGTCAGGCTGTTGCCGGGCAGCCTTGGGACCTTTGCCGGGCTGCGTACGGACGCCTGTGCGCGGGTAGTGGACAGCCATGGACGAGCGATCCCCGGCTTGTTTGCGGTCGGCAATGACATGCAGAGCATAATGGGTGGGCATTATCCAAGCGGTGGCATCACCCTTGGTCCGGGCATGACGTTCGGCTACCTGGCCGGCCTGGCGCTGAGCCAGACTCAGGCAACCTCTCGCTATTGTTCGGTTACCGAACAATAGCCCCTCCCATGAATTGACGCCTCTCCATTCACTACTCACCATTGCCTGGCCTTGCGTGTGCCCCCTGCCTGGGAAACAGCCACGACCGAGACGTACCGCAGTCATTACAATTTCAAGAAATAGCCTCGACATGACCCAATCCAAGTTCGACACCGCCTTGCCACGGCTTGGCCACGGCTCCATCGGCGACAAGCTCCGCGGCGCCTTCGCCGTCGGCAAAACCCGCTGGGGCATGCTTGCTCTGGTGTTCTTCGCCACCACCCTGAACTACATAGACCGAGCGGCGCTCGGCATCATGCAGCCGGTCTTGTCCAAGGAAATGGGCTGGACGGCGATGGATTACGCCAACATCAACTTCTGGTTCCAGGTTGGCTACGCCATCGGTTTTTTGCTGCAAGGCAGGCTGATCGACAACATTGGCGTCAAGCGTGCGTTCTTCTGCGCGGTGCTGCTCTGGAGCCTGGCCACCGGCGCCCACGGACTGGCCACTTCGGCAGCCGGCTTCATGGTGTGCCGGTTCATTCTCGGCCTGACCGAGGCGGCCAACTACCCGGCCTGCGTGAAAACCACGCGCCTGTGGTTCCCCGCAGGCGAACGTGCCATCGCCACAGGGCTGTTCAACGCCGGCACCAACGTTGGCGCCATGGTCACCCCGGCCCTGCTGCCGGTGGTTCTGGCCGTGTGGGGCTGGCAGGCTGCATTCATCGCCATGGGTTGCCTGGGCCTGGTCTGGGTAGTGTTCTGGGGCCTCAAATACTTCAATCCTGAAGATCATCCACGCCTGCGCCAGAGCGAGCTGGAATACATCCAGCAGGACGCAGAGCCTGACGTGCCACGCCTGCCGTTCAGCCGTATCCTGCGCTTGCGTGGTACCTGGGCCTTTGCCGTAGCGTACTCGATCACAGCACCGGTGTTCTGGTTCTACCTGTACTGGCTGCCACCGTTTCTCAACCAGCAATATTCCCTGGGCATCAGCGTGACCCAGATGGGCATCCCGCTAATGCTGATCTGGCTGACTGCGGACTTCGGCAGTATTGGCGGCGGCATCCTTTCATCCTGGCTGATAGGCCGTGGAGTGCGCGCCACCCGCGCCCGATTGATTTCGATGCTGGTCTTCGCCTGCACCATCATCAGCGTCGTCTTCGCCGCCAATGCCAGCGGTCTGTGGATCGCGGTCCTGGCCATTGCCGTGGCGGTGGGTGCCCACCAGGCCTGGACGGCGAACATCTGGAGCCTGGTGATGGACTACACGCCCAAGCACCTGGTGAGCACCGTGTTCGGCTTCGGCAGCATGTGCGCAGCGATCGGCGGCATGTTCATGACCCAGATCGTCGGCAGCGTCCTGACTGCCACCCACAACAACTACGCGGTGTTGTTCACCATGATCCCGGCGATGTACTTCATTGCGCTGGTCTGGATGTACTTCATGGCACCGCGCACGATCGAATCGGCCTAAGCGCGAATCCCTTTCCTCTACGGGGCCCTTCGGGGCCTCTTTTTTGGCCAAGCCGTAGGAGCCGGCTTACCGGCTCCTACAGGCAACGATCAGACTTGCGCCAATACCCCGCGTGCTTTTTCCAAGGCCATCCGCGCCCGTTGCTCGGCACTCACGCCCTGCTCCATCAAGTGCCGTGTCGGAATTTCCAGGCTCAGCGGCACCGTGGCCGGCAAGGTACGTAGCAAGCCGACCAGGTCAGCGTCGCCCTCACCGGGGAAGCGCCGCTCGTTGCGGGCCTGGCGCAGGATCTCGTCCATATCGTCCGGCACCGGCCCGGCAACGTCGCAAAGCTGCGCATAATGCATGCGCTCGGGCGCCAGACTCGCGAGCGCCTGGAGGGAAGATCCGGAACGGTTGAAATGGAAGGCGTCAACCAGTACGCAGCCGTTGACTCGGTCAGCCGCTGCAACGATGTCCACCGCCTGGCTCAGGTTGCGCACGTCAGTCCAGGGCATGAATTCAAGGTGCGGGCGAATGCCATAGCTCACCGCCAGATCGCACAACGCGGCAAAGCGTTCGGTCAATCGCCCATGGTCAGGGTCGTTCCCCGCCACCAGCAGCTCGCTCCCCCCCAACTCAGCCCCCACCGCCAGGATAGGCTCGAAATCGGCGACACAGGTCTGCGGTTGCAACCGCAGGATTTCCAGGTCCAGCACCTTGATGCCCGTATCACGCAGTCGCGCTTGCGTTTGTCGGCGCAGCTCGGTATCCGCCACCAGCGGGAAATGTCGCTCTTCCCTGGTAGCGGGCACCAGACGCAGGCCCACGTGGCTGTAACCGGCGCGAGCGGCGACTTCCACCATCTGCGGTGGGGGAAGTTCAAGCACCGTCAGGGCGGCAAGGGAAAAGATTCGATCGGTCATGTGTTTCACCAAAAGCATGAAAAAGAAAGGTCTCGCCGCTGACCTGCCACAGTGGCAATCCCAGCGGCGAGGTGTAGACGTCAGATGGGGGCTGGAGCGCAGGCTCGACCGCTTTCGGCTGCCTGGCGGATGGCTTCGATCAGCGCCAGGGTGCGGCCACCATCGGCGGCATCGATCAGTGGTGCTTCCTGACCACGGGCAACGCGGATGAAGTGCTGCAACTGCAAGGTCAACGCCTCACCAGGGGGAATGGCTTCTTCGCTTTGCAGCAGCGGTGTATGCCAGCCCGAACCCGTCTCGGCGTAGTGCCAACGCTTGAGCTGCGGAATGCTCAGCGCACCTTCGGTCCCGGCCAGCAAGTAGCAAGGCTGGTCGGCCTGGCGTGGGTAGACTGGACTTTCGCCGGAGCCCAGCTCCCAGCTCCAGGGCGCGGCCACCGCGTCGGATCCGGTCAGGCTGCCCAGTGCGCCGTTGGCGAACTGCAACAGCACAGCAGCGCTGTCCTCGTTGGCGAAGCCCCGCACGTCATTGCGGGTGAACGCCTGCACCTGGACCACCTCGCCACAGAGGTAGCGCAACAGGTCAAGGTCGTGAATCAGGTTGGTCAGCAGAAAACCTGCGCCCGGCTCTCGGCGCCAAGGCGTCTCGAAGTAGCTGTCGGGCTTCTGCAACTGCCACAGCGCGGTGACGTTGATCAGCCGGCCCAGTCGCCCGTCCTGAATCACTTGGCGGGCACGGGCGATCAAGGGGTTATGCCGCCGGTGATGGCCGACCAGGACCGGTACACCATGGCGTTGCGACGCCGCTACCAGTGCGCGGACCTCGTCCAGGTGTACGCCCACTGGCTTTTCTACCAGTACCGGCACCCCGGCCTCGACACAAGCCAGGGCCGTAGCGACATGCTGGTTGTTCGGGTTGGCGATGATCACCGCTTCAGGCTTGATCTGCTCCAGCATCTGGCGGTGATCAGCGAACCAAGCCACGCCACACTCGGTGGCGAAAGCCTCGGCCTGCGGGCCTGGGTCGGCCACCGCGCACAACTGCGCTTGAGGAACATTGCGCAGGTGCTGGTAATGCTGGCGGCCCATGATCCCGGCACCGATGAGTGCGATACGAAGGGGTGCGTTCAACAGTCTGTCCTCTTGTCATTATTGTCATGGCAATTCCAGAACCAGGTTCCAGAATCAACCAACAATAATTTAGAACCAAGTTCCAGATACCAGAAGCGCCCTCGACACAGACTGTGCGGTAATCGACCGCAAAATGCCCGGATACCTTTACGACGCGAACAATTCACTGGCCTGACTGGCCGCCGACAGCTCCTCCACCGCCGCCAGCAACTGTGGCGCCAAGTCTGGCAAGCGCGCCTGGGCCATACGAGCGCTGGGGCCGGCGATGCTCAGTACGCCGATGACCTCATCACTTTGCGGACGACGCACCACGGCAGCCAGCGCCGAGGTGCCGACCGCGGAGGTTTCCTCGACCCAGGCGTAACCACGTTCGCGGGCGCGGTGCAGGTAACCGAGCAGTTCCTCCGTGGAACGCGGTGCATTCGGGCCGAACTGCGCAGGGTCGGCAATGCCTTGACGCAAGACCATCTGCAGCGCCGCTTCATCGCTCAAGCTGGCCAGCCAGGCATGCCCGGAGGCGGTGTAGAACAGCGGCGCATCCCGGCCCATGTCGGGGTCGTAGCGCAGCCCGGACCGAGCCCCCTGGGACTTGGCGATCCATGTCTGGCGGCTGCCGTCGATTACACCGAGGCGAACCAGTTCGCCGCTGTCCTGGGCCAGACGGTCGAGAATCGGCTGAATGATGTCGGCGCCGCTGTTGGAAAGGTAGCGAAAGCCCAGCGCCACCAGCTTGGCTGACAGTTGGTAGCGGCTGTTGTCGCGATTCTGACGCACGTAGCCCAGGCGAACCAGCTCGGCGAGCATGCGGTGGGTGGCACTTTTGGGGATGTCCAGGCGCTCGGCCAGGGTTTGCAATGCCAACCCGTGCGGTTCGCCGGTAAGGCATTCAACAAGACTGAAGGCGCGTTCGATCTGACTACCAGCCATGACTACGAGATCCCTTAAAAATTGGGCGAATTCTAGAAGAAAATGCCGCATCCACAGACGTCTTGACAGCCAAGTGTCCGGTTATCGACCACTAATTGCCTCTAGCCTGCGCGAATCGCTTGCATCACGCCCGGCCTGCCAAGAACATTGTGGAACCGAGTTCCAATAATAATGCAGGAGACCCCCGATGCCCACCGATACCTTCCAAGCCGACTGTGACGTTCTGGTCATCGGCTCCGGCGCAGCCGGGCTGGCTGCTGCCGTCACGGCCGCCTGGCACGGGCAGAGCGTCATCTTGGTCGAGAAGGAGCCGGTGTTCGGCGGTGCCACGGCCTGGTCCGGCGGCTGGGCTTGGGTGCCGCGCAACCCATTGGCCCAGCGTGCGGGTATCGAGGAAAGCATCGAACAGCCACGCACCTACTTGCGCAATGAACTTGGCGAGCACTTCGACGCCGAGCGTGTCGATGCTTTCCTCGAAGCCTGCCCGCACATGGTGGCGTTTTTCGAGAAGCACACCGCGCTGCAGTTCGCCGACGGCAATGGTATCCCGGACATGCACGGCGATACCCCTGGGGCGGCCACCGGCGGCCACCAAGTGATCGCGGCGCCATACGATGCCCGCGAAGTCGGCGCCCTGCTGCCGCGCCTGCGCAAGACCCTGCGCGAAACCTCGTTCATGGGCATGCCGATCATGGCCGGTACCGACCTTGGCGCGTTCCTCAACATGACCCGCTCACCGCGGGCCTTCCTTCACGTGTGCAAGCGCTTTGGCCGTCACCTCTACCACCTTGCCCGATACGGACGTGCCATGCACCTGGTCAATGGCGTGGCGCTGGTGGCGCGGCTGGCGAAATCGGCGCAGGACCTGGGTGTGCGTCTGCTGGAGTCCGCACCGGCCAGGCACTTGCTAATGGAAGATGGCCAGGTGAAAGGGGCAGTCGTCACGACGCCCCAGGGTGAGATGCGCATTCGGGCCAAGGCAGTGGTGCTGGCCGCCGGAGGCTTTCCCAATGACACCAAACGGCGTCAGCAACTGTTCCCGCGCGACGCCACTGGCCAAGACAACCTTGCCCTGCCCCCGCTCTCCTGTTCGGGTGATGGGCTGCGCTTGGGCGAGTCGGCGGGCGGCGTGGTCGCGACCGACCTGAAGTCACCAGTGGCCTGGGCGCCGGTGTCGAAGGTGCCGCACCGTGACGGCAGCATGGGCCACTTTCCGCACATCATCGAGCGTGGCAAGCCAGGGATCATTGGCGTGCTGGCCAGCGGCGAGCGTTTCGTCAACGAAGCGCACGGCTACTACGACTACGTTTCGGCCATGGTCGATGCGGTACCACCAGGAAAAGAAGTCTGCTCATGGCTGATCTGCGATCACCGCTTCCTGCGCCGCTATGGCCTTGGTCACGCGCGTCCGGCACCGCTACCGGTATGGCCCCACCTTCGCAGCGGCTACCTCAAGCGCGGCGCGACACTGGAACAGTTGGCGCTTGCCTGTGGTATCGACGCTGCTGGATTGATCAACACCGTCGTCAATTTCAACCGCCATGCACGAACCGGCCAGGACCCCGCATTCGGACGCGGCTCCACGCCATTCAACCGAAAGCAAGGCGACCCTCTGCACAAAGGCCCTAACCCCTGCGTGGCGCCCATCGAGCAGGGCCCGTTCTACGCCGTTAAGGTTCAACCCGGTTGCTTCGGCACCTTCGCCGGCCTTCGCACCGACGGCCATGCACGAGTGCTGGACGAAGCGGGCCAGCCGATAGCCGGCTTGTACGCTGTCGGTACCGACATGGCCAGTGTGTTTGGCGGTTGGTACCCCTCTGGCGGAATCAACCTGGGTCCGGCACTGACTTTCGGCTATGTGGCTGGGAGGCACATTGCCGGGGCGACCGCCTACGAATGAACCGCTGGCACTGCTGGCGCCAGGGGCACATCATCAGAACGCATGAAATAGCATCAGGCCGCCTTCCGCATCGGGACTGGCGTCGGAGAAACCTTTGACCGCGTACAACTGAACCTTCCATTGCGCGCTCAGCTTATGGGTGACGAACAGGGTGAGTTCCTTGATTTGCGACCCAGTGGACACGACTTTCTGCCGCCAGTCATAGGAAGCACCTGCCGTGGTACCCCTCGCCACTGGCAGGGCGAACCCCAGGCTGGCGAATACCGGGTCATCGAAATCGCTGCCTGGCGGGTCGCCGTACTTCTTCCAGCCCAGAGTGGCGAAGCCGGTCACCGGGCCAAATGCCTTGGCGATGTCGACCTGACCGGTGTAGTCGTACTCACCGGTACCCAGGCACTGGTCTTCATCGGCAGTAGGGAATTTGACCTTGCCGATCAGGTCGAGCAAGACGCCACCTGCACTGCCGTCAAGCAAGGCGTAAGCCGCGCTGGTGACCGTGTCGCCCAGACCGCTTTCCACATCCCTGCAACCGCCGGGCAGCGGGTCGCCATCGGGGCCCACCTCAGGGTTGGTGATGCGTAACCAGGGTACGGTGACCTTGTACGTCATCGGGCCGGTCTCGTATTTCGCCACCACAGGGACGTACCAGATCTCCGATGTGGTGCCGGTGCCGTAGTCGCCACTGGAATAGTCCAGGCCTGAGGCCAGGGTGAACGTGTCAGCCATCGCCGATGCGCTGATGCTCGCCAGCAAGCTGGTGAACAGAGGGAGCATGGGTCTCATCCGCACCTCAACTTCCCGTTGGAACGTGTGATCCGTTTCTCCCAGCCTAGTTGTTCCATGCCGAACTGCTTACCTCTAATGCCCGGAACGTTCGGGGCGCTCGACCTTCTCGGTTTTTTCTACTTTCTCGACCTTCTCCACTTTTTCGATTTTTTCTACCTTCTCGACTTTCTCAATCTTTTCAACCCGCTCTACTTTTTCGACTTTGTCCACCTTGTCGATCTTTTCTACCTTTTCGACTTTCTCGACCTTTTCGACTTTCTCGACCTTATCGGGCTTTTCGACCTTCTCGCCTTTCTCGATCTTCTCCACTTTCTCGGCCTTCTCTACTGCCCCGGCCCTCTCTACCCTTTCGGGCCGTCCACTGTTGCCGTGGCTCTCCTGCTTTTGCGCCGCCTCGACCCGCTCTGATCCAGCGTGGTCAACCGACTCGGTCGCTCCGTGGTCATCTGCCCCGACCTCGACTCGTACGCTTTTCCCGCTGTGGTCGTCGTTGAAAGCGCGGGTATCGCCCCCGCCATGCCCACTGTTGCGCGAGCCTGTCGTACTGTTCGAGTTCTGGTCGGTGCTGCGCTCCCGATTCCCCTTGCCCGAATGGTCGAGGCGTTCGCCAGGGCTTTCGACACGTGCTGCCCGTAGCTCACGATGGCCAGTGAACACCCCACTGACCCGAACGCGCTGATCCACTGCCAGGGTCTGCGCCTGCTCGCCTACGATCACCGTGTCACGCCCCAAGGTCACCTGAATGCCGCCAACGACCAGTCGTTGGTTCTGCCGACGCTGCACAAGCCCCTCGATCACAGCCGTCTGCACCCGACCGGCGAACGGCAGGCTTGGGTCGGGCCGGCTCTGTACGACTTCCAGCTGGCGCCCGGTCCATTGTCCCCGCACCAGCACTTCCTGCGCGGGCGCCATGCGGGTCCCGAGCTTCAGCCCCTGGAGGGAGCCAGCACGGTCTATCGTGCCAATCGCGCTGGACGCCTTCAGGCCCGGCGCACGCTCGATACGGCTGGCCACCACTGCGCCATTGGCATCGCGCAGGCCGCTGACTTTGACCGGCTCGCCAGGGCGTAACCCCTCTGCCACCCTCGCCCCTGCGGCCAGCCGCACTGGCTGGCCCATTACCCGCAGTGGCCCAGCAGCATTGGGCAGCGCGGTCAACGGGCCTTCGTAGACATTGAGAATCGAGATGCGCCCAGCATTCAGACCACGCTGGGTGACGAAGGCTTCTATGGCAACGACCTGGCCGATGGCAAGGTGGGCACTACTGGCGGGCATGCCGTTCTCGCTGACTGGCACGTCTTTGCCAAAGTGAACTTCAAGGCCATTGACGCAAATCGACGCAAACCCGGTTATGGTGCCGACGATGCCTGTGCCACCGGTTCCTCCAGGGCGCAGCACCGGAGCCCCCGTTCCGCCAACACCACCGTTATCGCGATCGAACAGAATGCCGTCCACGCCGTCTGCCACTGCCCCGGTACCGCCCGTGCCACCTGGACGCTGCTGCGCAGGTGCACCCGTGCCGCCCACACCACCGCTTGCGCTCCGTACACCAGTACCACCCATGCCCCCCGGAGACTGCAGGCCCGCAGCGCCCGCCATGCCCACTTCGTCACGGCTAACACACACGGGGGCGGCTTGCACGCCGGCACAGGTCGCCAGCCCCAGACCCAAGGCCAGCATGACCACACTGAGGCAGCGCGAGAAGGCATTCATGTGTCAGGCGTCTTGTGCGAATCGGGTTGGGTAGGCTCAGTGTAGAAATAAAGCCCGATGGTGATGCGCTGACGTTGTTCAGGACTGGGCGAGTCGGCGCTTTCAAGGTCGGCGGCCATCCGACTGAAGCCTAGCAGTGTTTGCATGCCGTCCTTGGCCACCAACTCACGCAGACTTTCCACGCTGGCCAGGCTAAGGGCATCGTAGTGCACACTTCGCTCGAAAAAGGGCAGACCCTGGCCGCTCAAGTTGTGCACCGCCGCGCTGGCGTGGTCATGCAGGTTATGACCAAAGTACGCGGCTTTTTCGTCGAACCCCTTCTGCGGCACGAATGCCTCGGCTTCCAGGTGCACACGGTCTTGCTCGTCCAATCGGACGATGCCCAGTCGCAACCACTCATCGAGCACCACCCGGGCACGGATGTCGGTGCTGACCTTCGCCACCAGAGCATCGAACGAACACGCCCCTCCGACGCTGGCCAGCCGCGGCAACGGCAGCGCCTGCCCGACATTGGCGCAGAACGGCGGGCTGTTGGTCCAGAGATTGACCAGTTGCGCACCAAGCGTGATGTTTTCCGGCAGCGCTTGCGACGCTTCACTCTCGCCGCGTAGGCGCCTGACGTCCTTGCGATGCACCCCCGTCAACAGACTGATGCGGCTATCGCTGGGCGCCTTTTCGTCCAGTCGAAACTCCCGATGGGCAACATCGACGAACACCTGCTTGAGCAGGTCGGCGAACACCGTATAGGTGACCCCCTTGCGCAGCATCAACCGCACCAGCGGGTACATCACCCGGCGCAAGGCATTGAGCATGGAGGGCGGTAATGTCGGCGATTGCATTGAGCGCATTTCCTTGACAGGTGGAAGCCGTATACGACGCGGGAAATAATCCCATACGTCCCGTAACCATTTCCTTCCCGAAACACCAAATTAACTGTCAGCGCTCATTGCACATGCGTTGAGAGGGGCAGTCGTGGACTGGGCAAGCCCAGGCAAAACCCGCCCCCCCAAGGTTTTGCTCATGGCCTGTCAGCGTGGCTCAGCTCCTGCTGTTGTCATCCCCCGCTTCGCCGCCGGCGTGAGTGCCGCGGTCATCACCCGGTTCGCCACCCACAGGGTTGCCGCGATCATCGCCAGGCTCGCCACCGACGTGATTGCCATGGTCATCGCCAGGCTCACCGCCAACATGATTGCCATGATCGTCACCCGGCTCGCCGCCAACATGGTTACCGTGATCGTCGCCGGGTTCGCCGCCGACATGATTGCCATGATCATCGCCTGCTTCGGCGTGGTTGCCGCTGCGCCCGGCATTGGAGTTGCCGTCGTGACCACGGCCTGCATCGCCATGACCGCTGCCGCTGTGGCCGCCGCTGTGGCCTCCATGACCGCCACCGTCGCCGCCATGACCACCACTACCGCCGTGGCCACCACCATGACCACCACCACCTCCACCGCCATGGCCTCCGCCACCACCGTGGCCACCACCACCGCCATGGCCACCACCACCGCCATGGCCTCCGCCGCCACCGTGGCCACCGCCGCCACCTCCATGACCGCCACCCCCACCCTCCTTGGCGTACGCGCTGGCGCTTTGGGAAATCGTGTCCGGAACCAAAACGATGGACGCTGACAGCACGGCGCCTATGGCCGCCGCCAGTAATGCCCTCTTGAACAACCTCTGGATTTGCATTTTCCGTCTCCTGGTCATCACCGCGAGAAACGCCAAATCAAGTCGGGAATCGTTGGAAGCTTTTACTTTTCTTAGCGTGGGAATTTTTCCCACACATATTAATTAGTCCCTTTCGCCGCGCGGTTCAAGCCGCGTCGGGAAAAGCCGACCGGTGGTGAGTGATGGCAAGTGGAGACAATCGCGACGAGGGGCGGCTTGGCGGGCTCAGAACACAGACCAGCGGGCATCAGCGCCCCGCGCTTGGAACTATTCTCTTCGATGGGGTTAGCTTCCAGTGGAGAAGAGCCATGCGTACATTCCCATGGGGATACTTGCTGGTACTGCTGCTTACCGCCTCCACAGCCCAAGCGCAGTCAGTCGTGCCGCTCAAGGGCCAAAGCAGCCAGCAGATGCAACTGGATATCAATGATTGCAACACGGTCGCCAACAATGCGACCAGCACTGCAACCCACTCCGAGCCTCACGTCGGCGGCAGGGTTCGCGGCGCGGCCGCCGGGGCCGCGGCAGGTGCGGTAGGGGCCCAGGTACGGGGCAACCAGCACGAAGAGATCTATGACCGGGCCAGCGACGAGGCCAAGCAGCAGTACCGGCAGAACCGCGCCGGTGAAGGGGCTGCGGCCGGGGCCGCCGTGGGCGGTATGCGCCAGCGCCAGGACCGCCGCCAGGACCGCCGCACTCAGGACCAGGCACAAAGCTCGGCCTATGCCAGCGCCTACAGCGGATGCCTTCAGGGACGTGGGTATCAGGTCAATCCATGATCAGCAGTACGAGGCTCTGTACGAAAAGCCTTGGTACTCGGTGATGCTGCGCTGAAAACAGCCTCGGAGTGCTCATTTACAACCCGTAAACTCCGCTTCCTCGGCTGTTTTCGCCTTGCCTGAGCTTCATCTCAAGACTATTCACACAGCGCCTAAGCGGCAGGGCAACGACCCTGCACTGCCGCGCTACGCACCGCACCGGCCAGTTGGCGCAGGTTGCTTTGCTGGGCGCTGACCAAGCTGCTGACACTGGCTTGCGCCGGTGTCTGTACCGTGGTGCGACAAGTCAGCTCGTCCTGGCCAGGCCGCTTCAACCGCCATACCGCCTCCAGCAAAGCGTGCTGGCCTGGCACTGAATCGAAGCGCTGCACGTCAACCCGCAGCACTGAGCGGACACTGCTGCCCACAGGTCCGCCAAGCTGGTCCTGCAGGGCGCTGCGGAACTCATCCACAAGGTTGGCGCCCCACCATTCGGTATCAAGTATTGCCAGGCCGCTCTGGCCCTGGCGCACCACCAATTGCGGTCGATCCACCTGCGGCGGAACACTGACCCGCTCCACCAGCACGTTCGTACCCTCTTCGCGGGTCGGCTGTGGCGGCACCAGAGTATGGTAGTGGGTGGGCGAACTGCTGCAGCCTGCAGCCAGCACCGCCAACGCGACCAGTATCACAGCGTGAATCTGAGGCATCAGGTATCACTCCTCGATCGGGTGCGGGGTCAAGGCTGCACGTCATCGGCACCCGCCGCCTTGGGCCGCCCACGAATCAGCGATTCGGGGTGCCGCCCCAGGAAGTCGGCAAGGTCACGCAGCGAACGCGACATGCGCTCCAGTTCCTGCAGCGCATCGCCCAGTTTCTCCCGCTGCGGCGAATCTTCGGCGATGGCCGAGTTGGCCGTCCGCAAGGTTTTCTGGACATCTTCCAGCGTCGCCTTCACGCCCGGCAGTGTCTGGCCGTCAAAGCGCTTGAGGGTTGCCCTGAGCTCCCGCAGGGTACCGTCCAGGTTGCCGGCGATGCTCTCCAGCGGCAGCTTGCCGAGACGTTCTACCATGTGCTGCAACTGCTCCTGCAGCTTCTCCAGGCTGCCAGGCACCGTGGGCACCGTGATCGGGCTGGCGTTCATGTCGAAGGCCACCTTCGGCGCTGCGGGGTAGAAATCCAGCGACACATACATTTGCCCGGTGATGAGGTTGCCGCTACGCGCCTGGGCTCGCAGTCCGTGCTCGACGAAAGTGCCAATCAGCCGGCGGGCACCGGCATCGTCACCGGGGGTATGGTTGAACGCCTTGAGCATTTTCTGGTGCACCGGGCCCAAGCGTTGCGGATAGATCACCGCATCCACCACCACTGGGAAAGTCTGCTTCTGTTCGTCGTAGTCGAGCGTCACTGCCACCACCTTGCCGAACTCGACCCCCTTGAATTCCACCGGCGCGCCTGGAGACAAGCCGCGCATCGACTGCTCGAAGCGCATGCGCAGGTGCTGCTGCTTGCCCGTGGGTGGCGCCAAAGCCGCGTCGCGGTCGACGAACAGACGAAACTGCTGTTGATCGGGCGCGGGGTCGGCAGGTGCCGCGAAGTCAGGCGCGCCGAACGCCAGGCCACCCATGAGGATGGATGACAGCGACTGGGTTTCGACTTTCAGTCCATTGGCACCGATCTGCATGTCGACCCCGCTGGCATTCCAGAAGCGGGTATCGGCGGTAACGAAGGCATCGTAGGGCGACTGTACGAACACGCCGATGTCCACCCCTTTGCCATCCTGCTGCAGGGCGTAGGAAACCACCTCGCCGACCGGGATCCGCCGGTAGTAGATCGACGAGCCGACATCCAGCGAACCGAGGTCGTCCGCACTCAGGGTGAAGTGCTTGCCCTTCTCGCCATAGGTGATCGGAGGTGGTAGTTCGAGCCCGGTGAAGCGCTTGCGCGGCGCCGTCGACTCACCGGCATCGGCGCCGATGAAACTGCCCGAGAGCAAGGTGTCCACCCCTGAAACGCCCCCGGCCCCGATGCGAGGTCGCACTACCCAATAGCGCGCACCTTCGGTGGCGAACGATTCGGCTTCCTTGGCCAGTTCCACCTGCACCACCACGCTTTCGCGGTCCTTGGCCAGTTCTACCGTGGTGACCTCGCCGATCACCACGCTGCGGTAACGTACCTGGGTCTTGTGCGCCACCAACCCCTCCCCGCTGCGAAACGAGATGGTAATGACCGGCCCCTGCTGCATCCAGTTGCGCACCACCAGCGAGGCGCCCACCAGCAAGGCCAGGATAGGTACGATCCACACCAGCGACACATTCACCCGCCGGGTCCGCACCTGAGGCTGACCTGCTGCCACGGGTTTGTCAGTCTGCTGCGCCATCGCTGCGCTCTCCGTCTTGTGGCTCGCCATCCCAGATCAGTCGTGGGTCGAAGCTCATCGCAGAAAACATCGTCAGCACCACCACCAAACCGAAGAACAGAATGCCTGGACGCGGTTCGATGGTTCCCAGGCCACGCAGTTGCACCAGCGCAGCCACCAAGGCCACCACCATCACATCGAGCATCGACCAATAACCGATCAACTCGACACAGCGAAACAGTTGCGAGCGCTGACGCCTCGCCCAGGTGCTGCGTCGCTGGGCAGTTACCAACAGCAGGCCGAGGGAAAAAAACTTGATCGCGGGCACACCGATGCTGGCGATGAAGATGATCAAGGCAATGTCCCACGCCCCCGCCTCCCAGAACTCCAACACCCCACCAACGATGGTGCTGTCGGTACCCTGGCCAAGCATTTCGGTGTTCATCACCGGCAAGGCATTGGCCGGCACATAGAAGATCAGTGCTGCGCACAGAAACGCCCAGCCACGGGCAATGGGATTGACCTTGCGTCGGTGCAGCGGCGCACCGCAGCGTTGGCAGTGACAGGCATCTTCGCGCAGGTCGCAGGCCTGACCGCAGCCGTGGCACAGACACACCTGCAGGTCGTCGGCCAACACCGGGACTGTCATACCTGCTCCCACAGGTCGCGGATATCGCGCCCGGCGATGTAGATCAGCAATACACTCAGCGCCGCCAGGGCAATCAGGCCGATACCAGGGATCACATCGAGCAAGCCGGCAAGCTTGATCACCGCCACCATCGCGCCGAGGAGGCAGACTTCCAGCATGCTCCAGGGCCTCAGCCTTTCCAGGGCCTGCATGCAAGCGCCAAACGCGGGTGAACGGCGGCCGGCCATGGCAAAGCTCAATACCCAGCACAGCACGGCGATCTGCAGCACCGGCGCGAAAATGATCGACAGCGCCAGTACCAATGCCATGAACGTAATGCTACCGCTACTCAGGACCATCACCGCGTCCCACAGCGTCGCCGAGTTGGACAGCCCGCTCATGCTGATGGTCATCACCGGGTAGGCATTGGCGAACACCAGCAGCACGCCACCCGTGATGCTGAGCGCCAGGCGCTGTTGGGGAGTCAGCCCATTGTGCCGATACAGCACGCCGCCACAGCGCGTGCACACAGCACTCTGGTGGCGCCGCAGCGGAGCACGGTGATAGACCGCGTCACAGTACTCGCAGATGATCAGGTCATTGCCCTTGCTCATGGCTTCTCTCGCGGCAGGTCCGAATGCCCTGCACAGCCCATGTCGCAGGCAAGATTAGTCAAGAAATGGCCAGTGCGTATTGGCCTCGATGTACAGTCGAACAACACCGGGAAACAGTATGTTCACCTCACCCGTGGGCACTTGCGAGTAATAAGGCCTCGTCTAAAGTTTAAATGCCCGAAGCCGACGTTCGCGGGTCTCTCACCATCGCCTCGCAAACCGCGAGAAGAGTGCCTTGTTCCACGATCGCAGAGTTCAAACTTAAATCTTGCGCCACCAAGAGTCGCCCGCATGCCTGCGGGATATCACTCAACGTAGGAAGGAGTGCTGCATGAAAACCCGGCCATTGGTTGCAACCTTGTGTCTTGCTACAGTCATGCTATATGGCTGCGCGAGCAAGTACGTGGAGTCCGATCAGTACTCGGGCTTCCTGAAGGACTACAGCTTACTTAAGGAAGACAAGTCGCCTTCCGGCGCGCCAGTCATGCGCTGGATCAAACCGGATGTCGACGCCAATCGTTATACCAGCGTCTACATCGAACCGAGCCAGCTTTATCCGAAACCCCAACCCACCGAAAAAGTCCCACAGTCGACTTTGACTGGCATTACCCACTACTACGACCAGACCCTCAAAAGCCACTTCTCTGAGGTGTTACCTTTGGCCAAAGGACCGGGTCCACGCGTCCTGATAGTGCGTCCGGCAATCACTGCAGTCAGTGCCAAGACCAAAGGCCTGCGCCCGTATGAAGTCATCCCGATCGCCCTGATCGCAGCAGGTGTAAGCACGGCCACCGGTATTCGCGACCAGGACACCACCATCGCCACCGAGGCGGCGTTCATCGACGGCGGCAACCAGCAGGTGGTCGCCCAGGTGGTCCGCAAGGGTGCAGGTAGCGAGCTTGAAAACGCCGACCAGGTGATGCAAACCAAGGACGCCAAGGCTGTGCTCGATGGTTGGGCCAAAGACATGGTGGCCTCCTTCCAGGCCGCCAAAGGCAGGAAGTGAATCACCCTGCCCCGTTGCCGCGCATGCTTGCAGCGGGGCAGCCCAGCGGACTCCTTCAGTTCACTCATCCTGTACGGGTATCGCAGTGCTCAGGCAAAACCAAACAAGCGCCTTGGGGTGTCCCACATGATCTGACGGCGCTGCATGGGGTCGGGCACCAGGCGCTCGGCGAGTTTGAGCAACGGGCCGTAATCGACACGTGAGCGTTGGCGGATAAAGGGCCAATCCGAGCCCCAGATGCAGGCGTGGGGGCCGAACGCCTCGATCAATGCCTGGACATAGGCAGCACTTTGCTCGAACAGTGCCTGCGGCGCGGCGAACTTCTGCATGCCTGACAGCTTGACGGTCGCCCGGCCAGAACCTGCCAGGCGCAGTAACGCCTGGAAGCCCGGTTGTTGCAAGCCGGCAGCAACGTCAGGGCGGCCGCAGTGGTCGATCAGCAACCGCGTTGGCAGGCGCAACAACCGCGCTTGTACGTCCAGCAGCTGGTCTTCGCACACCTGGACCTGGGCGAACAGATCAAGCTCGGCCAGCTTGCCGAACAGGCTTTCGCAGCCGTCGAGGCAGCCTACCCCGTAAAGCGCTGGATTGAAGGCAACCCCGACCACGCCTTGCTCCTTCAATGCCGCCAGCTGGCCAAGTTTCATGCCCGGCTCGACTACCGCGATGCCCCTGAAACGGCCCTGCCCGCGCGCCAGCGCATCGAGCAGGCAGCGGTTGTCGGTGTGATAGCCGCTGTTGGGGCCGACCAGCAACGCGTGTTGCACGCCATAGGCCTCCATCACTTGGGTGAACTGCTCTAGCGTGGCAACTTCCTGGCCCGAGGGGGCATAAGGCGCATCCGGATGGTAGGGAAAGCGATCGGGATCAAACAAATGGTTATGGCAATCGATCTTCGGTTCATCAAAGATGTTCATGGACAGCTCCCGGGTTGACGCTTTCTGCGCCTGAACGTAGATCCTGTTATCGTCCGCCATCGTGGCGGCGAGGCTGGAGCGACGATACTGCGCGCCGACGTTTGGCGCTCATACCCAGATGGCAGACATCATAACCAAAGGTAATACGCATGCCCCAAGACCCGGACAGCCCAGCATCCAGCGCGATGGTGTTCAAACTGCGGCACATGGAGGTGTTTCGCGCGGTGATGCTGACCGGCTCGATCAGTACCGCGGCCAAGATGCTGTACGTGTCCCAACCAGCCGTGAGCAAGCTGATCCATTACGTCGAAGGGCGTTTGGCATATCGCTTGTTCGAGCGCATCAACAATCGCCTGGTCCCCACCGAGGAGGCACATGTCCTGTTCCGTGAAGTAGAGCGGGTGTACCAGGCCGCCCTGCAGGTCAACGAGTGCGCGTTGTCATTGGCCTCGGGCAGCCACCGCAACCTACGCATTTCGTGCAGTGCATCGTTGTCGACAGTGGTGATCCCCATCGCCCTGGCGCAGCTCAAGCGCGAGTCGCCATCGCTGACCATCGAGTGGCAGACCTCGCTGATGAACGAGATGCCCAACCAGATCCTGTCGAAGAAGGTCGACCTGTCGATTGCTGCCCTTCCAGTGGTGCATGACCATCTGGTGTCCCAACCGTTCATGCGGGGGCGCATGGTTGCGGTAATGCCTGCCGATCACCCCTTGGCCCAGGAGCCGGCGCTGACGCTGCAGCAGTTGGTGGGGCACGCGCTGCTGCTGTTCCGGCCCGACATGCCGTTTGGCCGGTTGTTGGCGCATGAAATCCAGCGGCGAGGCCTGCACCTTGAGTCGTTGCTGTCGTTCACCAACGCCAACGAAGCTGTGGCCCTGGTAAAGCAAGGCATGGGCATGACCCTGATCGACGAGTTCGTGGCACAGGACAGTGGCCTTGAAGTGGTGCCGCTGGCGGAGGACATTCACTTCGATATCAGTTTCGTCTACTCACGCTTCGAGCCCCCATCCCAAGCTTCATTGCACCTGATGCGGGTGCTGCATGCCCAGGCACTGAAACTTGACAGGGCCATCACCGGGTTCGAACTGCCCCAAGGCTGAACGTCTGTTGCTGTGGCTCACCGCGCTGCCGGTGGACCGCGTGGAGTTGCCTGGGGCAGCCACCAAGCCCTGGCCATGCAGGGCGATGTCCGGGACGCTCGGACGCTGGCGCAGGAGGCCTAGTGCCTGGGGTTCGCTCACGACATTGCGCCGATTGCGCGGATGCCAGTGATGGTGCCTGGTGGTAATCGTCGCCTGCCGGTTGTCGAGCAGATACTGGCAGCGCGGCAGCGCTCGCCTACTTGTCGCGGGTGAAGTCGCGGAGAACGACCCAGCCTATGGCGAGCGTAGACTGGGCGTTGCTCATTCAGCCTTCAGCGGTCGTTCTTGGAGGACGAGCGAACGGCATTGCTCAAGCCCTTGGTGTTGTGATCGCCCGGCGTGGTGCGCGACACGGCGGTCGACTTGGCCAGGCCACGGGTATCCTTGGAATGCGCAACACCGGAGGTGGCGGTGCCATGCCCACGGTCGTCGTTACGGGTACTGCCGTAGTGATTTCCGCTTACGCCATGATCACGGGTGGCTTTGCCCGCATGCTCACCCGTCGAGCCTTTACCGTTGCCATTGCCGCCCATACCACCCTGGCCGCCGCCATTTCCGTTGCCACCGCCATGACCGCCGCCATTGCCGCCGCCGTGGCCACCCCCTTTACCACCGCCCTTGGCATAAGCCGCGCCAATCGGCGAAACATCAGCCGGTAACAACGCCGCACTCCCCAACGCAAAGGCACAGGCAAACACGGCTACCAAGGTCTTTTTCATTTTCTATACGCCTCCATGGGCGAGGTGGGATCGCCGTAAGACCGGTGAACCGCCTTTAAGTTTTGTACCAGGCGACGAAATGCAGTGCGCTACACACAGCCACACGGGCTTTCAACACACGCTGCCGGCTTGGCTAAGCTGTAGTTGACCTTCATGTGCTCAAGGAACAGCCCACATGCTCAAGCTCAAGACGCTGCTGTCGACCGCCCTCAGCCTGCTGCTGATGGGTACAAGCCCTGGCCTGCTCGCCGACCCAGGCAAGGGCAAAGGCCACGACAAGGGCGGGCAACACGGAAATTCGGGGCATCAGGGAAACGGCAACGACTGGCATGGTGGCCCATCGATCGATGTGGGCGGCGTGCGGATCATTCTCAACGATAACCGGGACTATTGGAACGCCGGCACTGCGCTGCCACCCGGCATCCAGAAAAACCTGGCACGCGGCAAGCCCTTGCCACCCGGCATAGCCAAGAAGCTCGATGGCCGCCTGCTGGGGCGCCTGCCGCACTACGACGGCTATGAATGGCGGCAGGCTGGTACCGACCTCATATTAGTGGCCCTCGCTTCAGGCTTGATCTACGAAGTGCTGCACGACGTGCTGGACTGATGCACTTACGCGCGGCCTTCGACAGCCGCATCTGATCGTTGCAAATAATCTTCAAATATCCCTGCAAAAATGATGGCATTTACCCATCAGCTAACTAGACTCCAGCTATCTCCGAGGCATCCAGCCTCCTCTGTTCGGGCCCCAAGGAAAGGATCATGCCCAAGCTACTAGCACGGAAGTAGTAGTCGGCCCCCGGCCAAAGCGGTTCTGTCTATCACCTGTTTCGTCGTACGCGGCGCTCAGCTCCCTGCGGAGATGGGCATTTACAGTGCATGCAGTTTGGGTAATGGAGACGTTGAAGCATGGACAATTTTCTAGGTGAAATCCGCCTGTTCAGCTGGCCGGTGATACCAAAAGGCTGGTTGCCCTGCGACGGCCGGCTGCTGCCGATCGTTCAGAACCAGGCACTTTTCGCATTGCTGGGTGTGCAGTTCGGAGGAGACGGCAAGGCCACCTTCGCACTGCCCGACCTGCGTGGTCGGGTGGCGATGGGGCGCAACGACTGGCCACCCGTGAACCCGGCATTCGCCTCTCACAGCACCGGACAAGCGGGTGGCGTCGAGTCTGTGATGCTGCCGCTCAGCGCACTGCCCGAACACACCCACAGCGTACAAGTCAGCAACGCCACTCTCGGCAATGGCGGCCCGGCCGGCAACTACCCCGCGACCAGCGCCAATGCCAACGGTGTTGCCGCGCAGCCGACCTACATCACCGCCGACACGAACAAGCTGGTGACCCTCCACGCTGACACCATCGCAGCCACCGGGCAGACGCCGATACCCAACATGCAGCCCTCAATCTGCCTGAGCTACTGCATCGCCACCCAGGGCGTCTTCCCGCCACGCCAGTAACGGCTACCACACCTATCATCTCAAGGGGCAAGTCATGTCAGATAACTACCTCGGGGAAATTCGGCTGTTCGCAGGTTCATACGCACCCGTTGGCTGGGCTTTTTGCGACGCATCCGTGCTACCGATCAGCCAGAACGAAGCGCTGTTCTCGCTGATCGGCACCACCTACGGTGGCGATGGCATAACCACCTTCGCCCTGCCCGACCTGCGCGGCCGGGTGGCTGTTGGCACCGGCGCAGGCAACAACCTGACACCCCGTACCCTGGGGCAGATCGTCGGCACCGAACAAGTGGCGATGACGGCTGCCAATACCCCGGCCCACAGCCATGGTTTCAGTGTCACCAACGCCCCCGCCACCACGGCGGAGCCGGCAGGCCCTTCCGCCCACAACACCTGCACCTTCGCCGCCTTCACCCCAGCCGGTCCGGTCAAGGGGCTGTACAGCACGGCAAACACGGATACCGCCGTCACGCTGAACAACGGCGCCTTGGTGCGCTCGGGCGGCATCGGTTCACCACACGACAACATGATGGGGTCGCGCGCCATCAACTACATCATCGCCCTGACCGGCATCTACCCGAGCCAATTCTGAGACCCAGGCCTGCTCTTCACTTTTCAGGGATATGACTCATGGACGCTTTCACTGGAGAAATTCGACTGTTTCCGTATACCTACATTCCCGATGGTTGGCTGCTCTGCGACGGTTCGGCAAGGCCGATCCAGCAGTTCCAGAGCCTCTTTGCCGTTTTGGGGTACGGGTTTGGCGGTAACACCAACCAATTCAACCTGCCCAATCTCAACGGTCAGGTCGCCATGGGCGTGGGGGCCGGCCCCGGATTGACCGCGCGTGCGCTCGATGCCAGCGCCGGAGCGGATGAGGCCACGCTGACACCAGCCAACTTCGCGCCTCATACCCATGCGCTCCGGGCCCAACCTGGGACGAATTTCGCGGCGGCCGTCGATACGCCCACCAGCCAAAGTTTTCTCAGCCAGCCGCGCAACCTGCGCCTGTACAACGGTGTAGCCGGCAACACCGACTACACCTTGGCCCCTGTCACCGTGAGCAAGGCGGGTACCCCGTTCAACAGGACGACCCGCAACGCCCAGCAACCTTATCTGACCCTGGCCTACTGCATATGCTACGACGGCAACTTCCCTGCGCGCCCCTGAGCGAGCGTCTTGCGCTGGCGCTGCCAGTAGGCATCGGGTTTGGTCTTCGGCGGCAGGGCGAAGGTGATGTCAGTCTGCTGCGGGCGCTGTTCGTGGCCCGACGAGGCATCGAGTTCGAGGGCTTGCCCTTGAGCGATGCACAGCGTCTGGCGTTTCTCGACGGCCAGGCCGACCTGCAGTCACGTCACTATGCCGAGCACTATCCACAGGCCGCATTCCTGGTCGTCGAACGGGCCGGACAGGCCATCGGTCGCTTGTGCGTAGACGAGAAACAGGCCGAGCTGCGGGTGGTGGACATCGCCCTTATGCCGGCCTGGCAGCGCCAAGGCATCGGCACCGCACTGCTGCGGGCGGTACTGGCGGTGGCGGACCTGCACGGCAAGGCTTGTGCGCTCAGCGTCGACGCCTGCAACCCGGCCCAGGCGCTTTACCGGCGCCTGGGCTTCGAGGTACAGCCCGGCGATGGCCTTTACCTGCCTATGCACCGTTTCCCTGTAACGGCCTGACACGAACACCCAACGCAATGGAATGCGCACATGGACAGTTAGCCATTTTGCCTGAAGTCATGAAGAGGGCCGGCCCATCGCTCAGCCCCAGTTCTCCCCCACTCTGAGTCCGTAGGCGATCACTGATCGGAAACATGGCAGGAAGCCCCATGATGCACTCACTCGCGTACCACCGTGCCTGGCTGACCAGGTCGTTCCTTCTGCTGTGGCTGTCGGCGCTCGCCCTGATGATGCCAGCCCAGGCCATGGCGATGACGTTCAGCCCTGCCCCAGGCAGCAACCTGGGCAGTTTCCCCGCAGGTCAGAGCCTGAGTATCCCGCTGAGCGTCTCAGGCGGCGTCCTGCCGATGACCGGCTGGTACGAGTGCGATGTCAGCGTGACCTACGACCCCTCATTGAAGTGCTTGCCAACAGGCCTGACCATCGCCGAGTCCACGAACAGTGAGTCGACTACCATCAATGGCACCCCAAACGTCGCGCCCGGCGTTTACAGCTTCACCCTGACGGTGTTCGACAGCTTCACTCCCGCGACCGTGAACTACTCGATCACCATCACCGGCGGCCCCACGGTGACCAGCTTGAGCCCCACCTCGGGCAGCACCAGCGGGGGCACCAGCGTGACCATCAGCGGCACTGGTTTCACCGGCGCCACAGGGGTGGCATTTGGCGGCAACGCAGCGACATTCTCGGTCAACAGCGACACCTCGATCACCGCGACCACCCCCAGTGGGTCAGCGGGTACCGTGCCGGTGGTGGTCACCACGGCAGCGGGCTCCTCCGTGATCAATGGCAATAGCCAGTACACCTACGTCGCACCGCCCATTGCCGGTGCGGTGAGCGCAACTGTGGCAGCCAACAGCAGTAGCAACCCCATCCCCCTGAACCTTAGCGGCGGCGCGGCCACCAGCGTGGCGGTGGCCAGTCAGGCCAGCCATGGTACGGCGACCGCCAGCGGTACCAGCATCACCTATACGCCCACAGCAGGCTACTCAGGCCCAGACAGCATCACCTATACCGCTAGCAACGCCATTGGCACCTCCGCACCGGCAACCATCAGTTTCACGGTTTCGCCGCCCACCTTGGCACTAAGCCCTGCGACCTTGCCCAGTGGAACCGCTGGCACCGCCTATAGCAGCACGTTGAGCGCCAGCAACGGCTCGGCGCCTTATAGCTTCAGCCTTACCAGCGGCGCGCTTCCCCCCGGACTGAACCTCAGCGGCAACACGCTGGGTGGAACGCCGTCCGCCAGCGGTACCTTCAACTTCACCGTCACCGCAACCGACAGTTTCGGTGCCACAGGGTCGCAACCTTACGCCCTGTCCATCGCAGCGCCGACGCTCAGCCTCACGCCGACCTCCCTGAGCGATGCCAGCGCAGGAGTTCCTTACACCAGCACCTTCAACACCACGGGCGGTACGGCACCCTACAGTTATGCCATCATCGCGGGCAGCCTTCCGGCTGGATTGGCCCTGATCGGGAATGCGCTGAGCGGTACGGCCACCGTCAGCGGCACCTTCACCTTCACCGTCACGGCAACCGACGCCAACAGCTTCACCACCTCGCGCAGCTACACCTTGACCGTGGCGTCACCGACCATCACCGTCTCACCGGTCTCCCTGAGCGGTGGCATCGCTGGCGCGGCCTACAGCGCTACCCTCGGTGCCAGCGGCGGGACTGCGCCCTACACCTTTGCCGTGACGGCGGGTGCTCTGCCAAGTGGCATGACCCTCAGTGGCGACACCCTGAGCGGTACGCCTACCGCCGATGGCACCTTCAATTTCACCGTCACCGCAACCGACGGCAATAACTTCACTGGTTCGCGGGCCTACAGCCTGACCATTGTCCAGCAGCCCCCCGTGGCGGGCACCGTCAACCTGTCGGTGGCGGCCAATAGCACCACCAACGCGGTCACACTCAACCTCGGTGGGGGCCCTGTCAGCAGTGTTGCCGTGGTCAGCGCGGCCAGCCATGGCACGGCAACCGCCAGCGGCACCAGCATCACCTACACCCCGAATGCCGGTTACTCCGGGGCCGACAGCTTCACCTACACCGCCACCGGCCCGGGCGGTACCTCGGCACCGGGCTCCGTCAATATCAGCGTGGGCGCCCCAACCCTGGTCATCACCCCTGGTACCTTCGGCGGTGGCATCGTCGGCTCGGCGTACAGCACCCCACTCAGCAGCGTGGGCGGCACCGCACCCTACAGTTACAGCGTCACTGCCGGCAGCCTGCCCACCGGCCTCGTCCTGTCCCCGGCCGGCGTACTCGGCGGCACACCGACCAACAGCGGCAGCTTCAACCTGACCATCACCGCCACCGACGCCTACGGTGCCGCCGGCAGCCAGGCGTACACCTTGGTAATCGCTGACCAGGCGCCGGTGGCCGGTGCTGTCAGCACTACGGTCGCTGCCAACAGTTCGACCCATGCCATCCCCCTCGCTTTGAGCGGCGGTCCGGTCAGCAGCGTGGCGATCAGCACCGCCCCCAGCCACGGCACCGCAGTGGTCAGCGGCACGGCGATCAGCTATACCCCCACGGCAGGTTTCTCAGGCAGCGACAGCTTTGCCTATACCGCCACCGGCCCCGGCGGCACTTCGGCGCCCGCCACGGTCAGCCTGAGCGTGACCGCACCGACCCTGGCGCTGAATCTCGCCAACCTGGTCGATGGCACCCTGGGCACTGCGTACAGCGCCAGCCTGGGTGCTTCAGGGGGCACCGCGCCTTACACCTATGCGATCAGCACAGGCAGCCTGCCAGCCGGTCTGAGCCTGTCACCGGCCGGCGTGCTCAGCGGCACGCCGACCAGCAATGGCAGCTTCGCCCTCACCTTCACAGTAAGCGACGCCTATGGCGCGGTCGGTAGCCAGGCTCATACGCTGGTGATCGCCGACCGCGCCCCCATAGCTGGCAACAGCAGCGCCACGGTTGCTGCCAACAGTTCAGCCAACGCCATCAGCCTCGCCCTCAGCGGCGGCGCCGCGACCAGCGTGACCGTGACCAGCGCTCCCGCACATGGCAGCGCCATCGCCAGTGGCCTGGGTATTCGCTACACCCCCAGCGCCGGGTACTCCGGCAGCGACAGCTTTGCCTATACGGCCAACGGCCCTGGCGGTACTTCGGCACCGGCGACGGTGACAGTGTCCGTCAGCGCACCGACCCTGGATGTCGAGCCCAGCGCTGGCAGTGTCGAAGGCGGCACCTTGGGCAGTGCCTATCGCATGAGCTTGCGCGCGCTCGGTGGCATGGCGCCGTACCGCTTCACCCTGAGTGCGGGCAGCCTGCCGACAGGCTTGGTCCTGGACAGCGGCAGTGGGGTGATCAGCGGCACGCCCCAGAGCACAGGCACCCACACCCTTGAGGTGACTGTCACCGACGTCAACGGCGCGGTCGGTACCTTCAGCTTCGCCCTGAGCATCGCGGCCCAGACGGTCACCGTGGTGTCGTCCAACGAAGCCCTGGTACCTGGCCAGGTGGCGAGCGTCGACCTGACCCAGGGTGCCACCGGTGGCCCGTTCCTGCGCGCGCGGCTGTTATCGCTCAGTCCGGCATCAGCCGGTAGCGCAAGCCTGAGCGGCCCGTTCACCCTGCGCTTCGCACCGACCACGGTGTTTGCCGGCACTGCCGTAGCCACCTTCAGCCTGGAAAATGGCAACGGCGGCAGTGCAACCGGCACCGTGACCTTCACCGTGCAGGCCCGCCCAGACCCCGGCCAGGATGCCGAAGTGATCGGCGTGCTCAACGCCCAATCACGCGCCGCTGAACGTTTCGCCAGCACCCAGATGGACAACTTCAACCGCCGCCTGGAACAACTGCACCGGCCAACCTGTGACCGCAACGCGTTTAACGCCAGCGTCAAGCATGGGCGCGAAGATGTGCGCCTTGGCGATCTGGGCAAGGCGCTGCGCGATGAACTGCAAGGCAACGACGCGGAGTCGGATGAGCAACGACGCAAGGAACGGGACAGCGCGCGGACAATCGATGGTGAATGCCGTGAGGCGCCGCTGGCCTTCTGGACCGATGGATTCATCAACACCGGCTCCAATCGCGCCCGTGGCGCCAAAGACAATAGCTACACCACCTATGGCTTGAGCGCCGGCGTGGACTATCGCCTTTCGCCACGGACCGTGGTGGGCATGGGGGTCGGTTACGGCACCGACCGCACCGATGTCGGCGACCATGACACCCACAGTGAAGGTGATGCGCTGGGCCTGGCGGCCTACCTGAGCACCCATCCGCTGTCGGAGGTGTATGTGGACGCGCTGCTTGGCTACAACCGCATCCGCTTCGACTCGCGCCGCTACGTCACGTCCGACCCGTCGAACGGCTACGCCCACGGCTCGCGGGATGCCGACCAGTGGTACGCGTCGCTGACCGCGAGCTACGAGTACCGTGCCGGCGCGCTTTCACTGGCCCCGTATGCACGGGTCAACGGCAGCGTCACCACGCTGGACGACTACCGCGAGCGTGGCGGTGGCATCTATGGCCTGAGCTACGACGAGCAGCATCAACGCACCTTCACCTCGTTCCTCGGCCTACGCGGTGCCTACGACATCCAGACCCGCGCTGGCGTGCTCACGCCGCGAGTGGGGCTGGCCTGGGGCCACAACTTCAGCCATAGCGACGACTACCGCATGCGCTACACCGACCAGGGCGACGACGGTGTGCTGTATCGGCTGTCACCCGACCCGATGGACAGCAACTTCATCGACCTGGACACTGGGCTTGAGTTGAGCCTTGGGCGCAGTTGGCGTCTGGGCCTGTCCTACAAGACGGCCCTAGGTAGCGACGAGCGCAACGAGATGTTCCGAATCGGGCTGGACGGACGCTTCTGACCCGCGCGCCGCTTCAGGGGCTGCCCCATCAGCCTGTGAAGCGGCATCGCTCACAGCGTCATTTCCATCTCGTGCCAGGCCATGCCACCATGGTCGGATGCCGAGGGCTGCACGTAGCGGTATCCCATCTTCTCGTACAGCGCCACGTGCCTGTCCTTGCACATCAAGTGAATGCGGCGCTTGCCCATATCCCGCATGCGTTTGACGAATTCGCTCATCAAACGACCCGCATGGCCTTTGCCCTGGTGGGCCGGATCGACCACTACCGACATGATCACCACGTTCGGCGCAGCGGCGTCATGGCCTACCAGCGATTTGAACGCTTCGTCCGACATCACCACTTCCCAGGCACAGCCACTGTTGATGAAGCCGATCACCTCACCAGCGTCCTCGAGAATCAAAAACCCTTCAGGGTACTGGTCGATCCGCTTGCGGATCTTTTCCAGGGTCGCTGCCTCGTCGCCTTCGTAGGCCGTCGACTCGATCTGGAAACAACGCTCGGCGTCGGTGGGTACGGCAGTTCGGAAGGTTGCAGCGCTCATCGGGTTCCTCGCAAATAGCAGGCGGCAAAAAGCGATAGCTTACCGCTTTTTATTGCCTATGCTTGAACCGCCTCCCCCTCATTGGACCTTGCCATGTCATCACCCGAGAGCGATCTGCAAGCGAGCTGGCAGCGCAACGCCCAATCCTGGATCGACGCCGTGCGCAGCGGTGCCATAGACAGCAGGCGGCAGGTGACGGACCAGGCGATCTTATTGGCCATTCTCGGTCGTCAACCCAAACGGGTGCTGGACCTGGGCTGTGGCGAGGGCTGGTTGCTGAGGGCACTGGCAGAACGCGGCATCGAGGCCGTGGGGGTCGATGGAGACGACGGATTGGTGCAAGCAGCGCGATCGGCTGGGTCGACACAGGTCTACCAGGCCAATTATGGGCAGTTGGTCGATGCCGAAATAGACGTGGGTTCAGGTTATGACCTGATCTGTGCCAACTTCGCGCTGCTGCATCAGAACATCATCCCGCTGCTGGCGGCCATGAACGCATTGCTCACCCCAGGCGGTGCGCTGGTGGTCCAGACGCTGCACCCCTGGAGCGTGGCTGCCGGAGACTATCAGGATGGCTGGCGAGAGGAATCATTCGCCGGAATGGCCGGGCAGTGGCAGCCGATGCCCTGGTACTTCAGGACCTTGTCCAGTTGGCTGAATGCGCTGGAGATGGCTGGGTTGCAGTTGGTCTGCCTACAAGAGCCCCAGCACCCGCAAAGCAGTGTGCCCCAGTCGTTGTTGATGATTGCGCAGCGCCGTTGACGTCATCGGTCCTATCGCCTGCAAGCCGGTGCCTGCTGTGTCACTCCTAAGGAGGCCGTGGGTCATTCACTGCAGTGTCGCGGTGACGGGCGCCACAGGCGGACGCAGGTGCAACACGCGGTCTCGCCCACCTTCAGCCAGCAAGTATCCGCCCTTGCCGTCCGGCACGATCGCCTGGGGCGCTTTGAGGAAGGACAGCACGGTGTGCTGGTCGCCCTGGGCATCGATACGCAGCAACCGTGCACGATGGGTGTTGTCTTCGCTGATCCACAGGCCGCGCTGGTCGCAGAAGAGGAAGGTCGGGTTGCGCAGGCCTTCGACCACCACCGGGTCCTGACCATCGTCGGACACCGCACGCACTTTGCCAGTGGCTTTCTCGGTATACAGCAAGCGCCCGTCGCTGCAGCGGGTCAGGCCTTCAGTTTCAGTCAGGCCCGAGCGCAAGACATCGAGCTGGCCACTGTGCCAGTCGTAACGCAGCAAGCGGCCATTACCTTTGCGGTCTTCGATGGCGTAGAGCGTGTCGCCGTCGTTCCACAGGCCCTGCACACTGTCGCCCTCGAACAGCGCAGTGACCTGACCATCACGGGCAAGGCTTACGGGCGCTCGGCCACCTTCCTGGCTGAACACCCATCCCCCTTGGGCGGCCACCATGCCATCTGGCTTGGACAGATGATCGACCAGCACCACCCGGTCGCCTTGGGCAGTGATCTTTAGGATGCTGCCTTTGCCATCGTCCAGTTCGCGGCTGACCAGCAGGCTGCCGTCGGCCTGGGGCAGCAAGGAAGCGGCTTTGTCTACCTGGCGATGCAACACTTCGACGTCCCAACCCTTGGCAGCCTGCACTGGATAGAAGCTCTGCCAGGCGAAGAAACCCAAGGTGGCAGCCAGCAGGCTGGCGGTGGCGGTCAGGGCAATACGCGTGCTGCGCTGGCGCAGGGTGGGCATGGACACAGGCTCCTTGAAATGGCCCGTCGATGCTAGCAAGGCAATGTGAAAAAAATGTCGTTGACACCGCTGAAGGTAATCAACAAAAAGGATATAAAAATAAGAAAACAATCTAACTAAGGAGAATAAAGGAATTGAAAGCAACAGGCCTCCTCCTTAGGCTGGGTTCACGGTTTGCCCTATAAGAACTGAAGGAGCGTCAGCCATGTCCAAACGAACTTTTTCCCCTCTGCGCCGCCTGCTGCTCGGAGGCCTGCTGGCCGGTGTCGCCAGTGCCCTGCTGCCGTGGTCCAACGCCCTGGCCGAAGAGGCCAGGACACTGCGCATCGGTTATCAGAAATTCAACAGCATCAACATTCTCAAAGGCAGCGGCGCACTGGAAAAAGCCCTCGCGCCACAGGGGGTGAACGTCAGCTGGCATGAGTTCGCGGCTGGCCCGCAATTGCTCGAAGCCCTGAGTACCGGCGCCATCGACCTCGGCCACGCCGCCGATGCCCCGTCGGTGTTCGCCCAGGCCGCTGGCAAGCCTGTGGTGTACCTGGCCGCTGAGCAACCCTACCCACGGGGCATCGGTGTGGTGGTGCGCGAGCAGGACAACCTCGGCTCGGTACAAGACCTCAAGGGCAAGCGCGTGGCCACTGGCCGTGGCTGGAACGCCCAGTACCTGCTGGCGGTGGCCCTGGAGCAGGCTGGCCTGAGTTACAGGGACATCACCCCGGCCTATGTCAACAATGCCGCCGATGCGGTGGCAGCCCTGCAGTCGGGCAGCGTCCAGGCCGTCACCCTTTGGGACCCGTTCCTCGCTGCAGCCGAAAGCCGGCCCGGCCTCAAGAACCTGCGCGATGGCAGCGGCCTCTCCAACAACCGCACGTTCTACCTGTCCACCGCAACATTCGCCGACCAGCACCGCGACCTGCTCAAGACCTTCTTCTCCGAGTTGGGCAAAGTCAGCCAGTGGGCCAACGCCAAACCGGGGGAAGTTGCAGCCTTGCTGGCACCGCAATTGGGTATCGACGCCAAGGTGCTGGAAGTGGCCAGCGAGCGGCGCAACTACAACGCCGTGGCCATCACTGCGCAGATCGTCGCCGAGCAGCAGAAACTGGCCGACACCTTCCAGGGCCTGGGCCTGATTCCGCACAAGCTGCACGTGGCCGACGCGGTCTACCCAGCCTCCGTGCTGCCCTGAGCGGAGCTTGCCTACCATGCCACGCCCGATCCGCTTCAACGCCTTCAGCATGAACGCTGCCAGCCATCAGTCCCCCGGCCTGTGGCGACACCCGCGCAACACCAGCGTGGCGTTCAATCGCCTCGACTACTGGACCGACCTGGCCCGCCTGCTGGAGCGCGGACTGTTCGACGCCTTGTTCATCGCCGATGTACTGGGGATCTACGACGTGTACCAGGGCGGGCCACAGGCAGCCCTGCGCGGTGGTGTACAGGTGCCGGTCAACGACCCGTTGCTGCTGGTGCCGGCCATGGCCGGGGTGACCGAGCACCTGGGTTTTGGCGTGACTTTCTCGCTGACGTACGAGCACCCCTACCCGTTCGCCCGGCGCATGTCGACGCTCGACCACCTGAGCAACGGCCGGGTGGGCTGGAACATCGTCACCGGGTATCTGGACAGTGCCGCGCGCAACCTGGGCCTTGCCCGGCAATTGGGTCATGACCAGCGCTACGACCTGGCCGAGGAGTACCTGGAGGTGTTGTACAAGCTCTGGGAAAAAAGCTGGGACGAGGACGCCGTGGTGCTGGAGCGCGAGACGGGCCGCTACGTCGAGCCGTCCAAAGTGCACGCCATCGGCCATCTGGGCGAGCACTTCCAGGTCCCAGGCATGCACCTGAGCCAACCGTCGCCGCAGCGCACCCCGGTACTGTTCCAGGCTGGCGCCTCGGCGCGCGGCCAGCAGTTCGCCGCGCGCCACGCCGAATGTGTGTTCATCAGTGGGCCGACGCCCACGGTGTTGCGCCGCTATGCCGATGGCATCCGTCAGGCCAGTGACGCACAGGGTCGCGGGCGTGATGAGGTGTTGATCTACGCCCAGGCACTGTTGATCGTGGCGCCAACGCGGCAGGAGGCCGAGGCACGTTTTGCCCAATACAGACGCT
Organism: Pseudomonas sp. NyZ480; assembly: GCF_029537255.1. NCBI lineage: Bacteria > Pseudomonadati > Pseudomonadota > Gammaproteobacteria > Pseudomonadales > Pseudomonadaceae > Pseudomonas > Pseudomonas sp. NyZ480. The sequence goes on from NZ_CP120626.1 coordinate 2,874,751, forward strand.
ATGTCGACCTGGATGCCGCCCTGGCCCTGCTATCGGGCTGGACCGGTATCGACTTCGCAGGCCTGGACCCGGACGCGCCCATCGAGTACGTCGAGAACGACGCCGGCCGCGCCGCGCTGGCCGCGTTCACCGCCGCCGACCCGAACCGCCGCTGGACCGTACGCGAAGCCGCCGAGTTCATCGGCTTGGGCGGGCGTGGTCCGGTGCTGATCGGCTCGCCCGGCGAAGTTGCCGACCAACTGGAAACCTGGCTCGACCAAACCGGTATCGACGGATTCAACCTGACCTACGCGGTGCAACCGGACGACCTGACCAACGTGGTGGAGCTGCTGGTGCCGGAGCTCCAACACCGTGGCCGCTACCCCACGGCCTATACGGAGGGCACCTTGCGGCACAAATTGTTCGGTCAAGGCGCGCACCTGCCCGGGGCGCACGCTGGGCGTCAGGTCCGCATTCAGCCGGCAAATACCGGGTATTCCAACATTTAATTTGTGGATGATACAGGCTCGCCCCTATGCTGTCCGTGCATCCCCTGCGCCGCACCGGCCGGTGCGGTTCACGGCACGGGGAGAGAACAACAAGTCGAGATTGTCCATGTCGAATCATTCGTACTTCGCCCCCCACGGTGGGCACCCGGCTCAGACCGAGCTGTTGACTGACCGTGCCATGTTCACCGAAGCCTATGCCGTCATCCCTAAAGGCGTGATGCGTGACATCGTCACCAGCCACCTGCCGTTCTGGGACAAGATGCGCATGTGGGTCATCGCCCGCCCGCTGACTGGCTTTGCCGAGACCTTCTCGCAGTACATCGTGGAAGTGGCCCCGGAAGGCGGCAGCGAGCGCCCGGAACTGGACCCTAACGCCGAAGCCGTGGTATTCGTCGTCGAAGGCGAAATCGACATCACCGTCGAGGGCAAGCACCACACCCTGGGCCAAGGTGGCTATGCCTTCCTCGCCCCTGGCGCCGAGTGGAGCCTGCGCAACAACAGCAAGGCCAACTGCACCTTCCACTGGCTGCGCAAGCACTACCAGAAAGTCGAAGGCCTGGACGTGCCGGAATCCTTCGTGACCCACCGCGACAACGCCACCGTCATTGAAATGCCGGGCACCGAAGGCCGTTGGGTTACCACCCGCTTCGTCGACATGGCCGACATGCGCCATGACATGCACGTCAACATCGTGACCTTCCAACCGGGCGGCGTGATCCCGTTCGCTGAAACCCACGTCATGGAGCATGGCCTGTACGTGCTGGAAGGCAAGGCGGTGTACCGCTTGAACCAGGATTGGGTCGAAGTGGAAGCCGGCGACTTCATGTGGCTGCGCGCCTTCTGCCCGCAAGCCTGCTATGCCGGTGGCCCAGGCAAGTTCAGCTACCTGCTGTACAAGGACGTCAACCGCCACGTGCACCTGACCCTCAACCCACAGCGTTGAGCCCAGGCTGACGGCCATCGATCACGCCGACTGCCACAGGAACGAGCAGGTCCTGTAGCAGTCGGTTCGCCGGCGCAGCGCTACCTCGCAGCCCCATGCCACTGGCGCTTGTGGCGCGCTTTTTCTTTGCCGCGCATACTGCTACTCCCCCCTTGCGCGGTGTCCATCATGCTCCGCTACCGCCTGTTCGCTGCCCTGCTTTCTCTCTCGCCCATCGGCCCGCTGGCCGCTGAAGACTGGAACCTGGCCTATGACCGCGAAGGCATCAAGGTGTACCTGAGCGCTGTCACCGACTCACCCTACCAGCAGTTTCGCGGCGTCAGCCGGATGAAAGCCAGCGTGCGCACCCTCACCGACCTGCAGGAAAACCTGCGTGTCGCCTGCAAATGGCTCTACGCCTGCGCCCAAATGCGTCTGCTGGAGGTAGCAGGCGACAGCACCTGGGTCTACCTCACTACCAACCTGCCCTGGCCCACCATGCCGCGTGACATCGTGGTGAAGGTGACTACCGAGCGCCTGGAAGACGGCACCCTGTTCCGTCATCTGAGCGCCGACCCGGACAAGCTGCCCGAGGTGCCGGGACTCATTCGCGTACGACGGCTCAGTGGACAATGGATCATGAAGCCGTTGGGTGAGCGCGATACCGAAGTGACCTATGCCCTACAGGCAGATCCCGCCGGGGATGTACCCGGTTGGCTGGCCAACCGTTTCGTGGTGGATGCGCCAGTGGTCACCCTGCGCACGTTACGCGCCGTGGCTGAGCGCCAGCGTTGAGGCCAGGCCCGCGCATGTGGTTGCTACGCGGTGCCAGCAAGCGCCGCCAGCGAGGGCCTGCATCTGGGTTTCGCGGGCAAGCCCACGCCCGGCCCGCCCGGATCAGATCACCTTGACTGCACGGCCGATGAACTTTACCGGGCCCGTGGGGGCACCGGTAGGAGACCCTCCCGCTTTTTCAAGCGTCAACTCGAACAACTGGTTCGGCTCGAGCGCCGGCAGGCGCTTCACAGGCACACGGTAGGGCTCGCCCGGCTTGACCAACCCCAGCGAAACAGGTGCGCGCCACTGTTCACCTTTGGTCCAGAACTGCAAGGTCATGCCATCGGGCACAGTATCGCGGCCAAGGGGTATCAGTTCGATCATCCGCGCATCATTGGCGTGCACTACCCAGCCAGGGGCTTGGCCCGACGGCGCCACGAGCACGACTACATAGGTGGTCTCCGGTGGTGTGCGAGTCCACAGCGCCAGGGCCAGAAGCAAGCTTGCAGCCAGCCCGGCAGCACTCAAGCCTTGCCACAGGCCGACGCGGCGCCACCGACTGGCAGAGCGCGGACCTGGAGATTGGGACTCGTCAAGGCTGCGCTCAATCCGCCACCATAGGCGACGCGGGGGCTCGAGGGGCTCGGCCAGCTGGGTCAATGCGAGCAGTCGGGCCTCCCAAGACTCGACCGCAGCGCGTGCGGCGGGCTCTGCTGAAAGCCGCGCGTGCAAGGCGGCACGCTGCTCTGCATCCAGGGTTCCCAGGACGTACTCGGCCGCCAGATCGTCCAGCTCCTGATCACCTGCATCCACTGGGGTACCTTTCATGTCATGCACTCCCGCAAGGCCTTCAGGCTGCGCTTGATCCATGCCTTCACAGTGCCCAAGGGGGCGCCGAGCAGAATCGCGATTTCAGCGTTGCTACAGCCATCGACATAAGCGTGCAAGATGCAGCGCTGCGCGGCGGGCTGCAGTCGCTCAAGGCAGCGGTAGATCTTCGTCGACCCTGACCATAACTGCATGTCGCCACCGTCGGCCGGCAGCGTCAGCGCGGCCACCATGGAGGTTTCGTCCAGGTCGGTTTGGCAACGACTGTCGCGCACGTAGTTCAAGGCCAGGTGACGCGTGACGCTGTAAACCCAGCCGCGCGCTGAACCTCGCGTCGAATCGTAACTGGCGGCGCGCGTCCAGATGCGCAAGAAGGCATCGTGAACGATGTCTTGCGCTGCCGCCGGGTCCCGCGCGATGCGTTGAACGACCCCGAGCAAGCGGGCCCCCTCATGCTCGTACAGCGCCTGTAAGGCGCGGCGGTCTCCCTGGGCGCAGGCAGCGAGGCAGCCCTCGTAGTCAAAAGCAACAGCGGGCGCGTTCAAAGGTGGGACGCTCCTTTCATCATGCTCACGACGATGCCCCTGGCAACCGGCCAGGGGCTCGTCCAGCAGCGTAGCTGAGCAATGGAGACAGCGCTTCAAGCCCTGGTTACCCAGGCCGTCGGGTGGATCGTCACTTGGCTGACCAGAACACGTAGTCCGCCTGGTACTTGACGATCTGCTGCGCCCCTTTGTTTTGCTCCGTGCAACTCACCGCCGGTGCCACACCGCCACGGGTGGCGAGGCGCTGTATGTAGCTGACGCCTTGCATGGCGCCCGCACCGTCTGCCGGGTTAGCTTTGACCAGTTGATAAGGCAGGTCGCCTTTGGCCGCAGGCGCAACGGCGAGCTGGGTGCCAGTCACTTTCGAGCCATCCTTGGCTTGCCAGGTGGCGGGCGGACCGAAATAGTCACCCACTGGCTTACCAGCGCGGTCATTCAGAACGGCTTTGGGGCCAATGAAGAACCATTCTGTTTGACCTGGCGCATTGGCCTTGTCTCTGCACTCGTAGGTAATTTCCCCCACCCCCACGGTTTCCAGCATGACTTTGTGGCCGTCGGGTACCTTGACGGCATCCGGAATGCCAGACTGGGCATGGACGGGGGTAACCCCGAGTGCAAGACAAATCGCGAGCATTGCGGTTACGGGCTTGGTGCTCATAAGGAAGCTCCTGAAGAGGGTATCGGCAGCGCGATGAGCGACTGCCTGATAATCACTACCCGCCAACTGCCGATATGGATGCACTGCCGCGAAAAAATAGAGGGGGCCGGAAAAGACCTCGAATGGATAAGGGCCAATGGCGACTGCGCAGAAAGGTCTTTTGGTTTCCGCGAGGAAGCAGCAGGGTGTGTTCCTGCAACTGCTCATCCCGCTGATGTCGAGCAGCTCATCACGCGTCAGTGGATGGGGCTGGGAAATGGAAAGAGAGACCCACCGTGCGAATCTGCGATGGTTGCCCTTCATTCAGCTGACACAACGTCAGACATCTACGGCCCGGTGTAACCCACCTTCCAGCGGTAGCTCGTAGGATTTCTTCACCGTACGCACCACCAGGGTGGAAGAGTAAGTGCGAATCGGAATATCCCGGTACGTATCGAGAAACCGGTAGATGTAGTCGGTGTACTCGGTGGCGTCGCGAAACTTGGCAACCATCACGAAATCGAACTCGCCGGTCATCAGGTAGCAATCCTGGATCTCCGGGTGGCTGGCGAGGATGTGCTGCATCTTGCGGTCGATGTCGTTGCTGTCGCGATCGAGCTTGACCAGAAAGAACGCGGTCACCTGAATTCCCAGTTTGCGCTCGTCCAGTATGGCGACCTTGGCCTTGATGATGCCCGCGCTCTCCAATCGCCTGATCCGCCGGTAGCAACTGGTGGAAGACAGCCCGACGCTGTCGCTGAGCAATTCCAGATTCTGGCTGCAATCCTTTTGCAGCTTTCCAAGAATCTTCAGATCCATGGCGTCTGTCATTTTTCCCGTGTCTTCCTTGAAAAACTGCAATGAATCCGCCACGAGGACGCGCCAATTTGCACGATTCCCTGCGGGCTGGCTCTTTACCATCAACTGAGCTTAGCAGCCCGGCCAAATCTGGCCCGCAGGGCCGCATGAGAGGGACCTCATGATCATTGCCAAACCCACATGGGCCGCGGACATCCACGGCCTTTTCACCGCCCCGTACTGGATTCCCGCCGCGCAGCGAGCGGACGTGGCCGCCTCTTGGATCGGGTGCATGAATGCCTATTTCGTGTATCTGGACGACCCTGGGTCGGTAAAGGCCTGGTCAGAAACCATTTACCAGCACCTCGCCTCGCGCAACATGCCGCTGACGCTGGACCAGCAGCAGTTCTGGCCAATCGATGCGCTGGAAACCTTCAGGTTGTGGGTCAACCAGGGCTGGCGCCTGGACGACAGTTCTCCCTTCGACCTGGCCGAGCGCATCCCACCGCCGGACCTGCCGCAGCCGGTCAAGCGGGTGAGGCAGGACATCCGCGCCCTGAGCCTGGAGGAGCTGAACCTGTACCGCGCGCGCTTGGACGACGTGATGCACGTGGGCGACCCTGACAGCGGCTCGCCCTGGCAACGTTACGCCTATATCCACACCAATTGGTGCCTGCATTATCAGGAGGCCTTTGCGCTCTGGCATCGGGCCTACCTGTTGTACCTCGAAGAACTGATCGACTGCGCAATCCCTTACTGGGACTGGATGGCCGAAGACGCCAGCGTCGATGGCAGCGCGCAAGCCGGCCTGCCCCAGGCCTTCCTCGATGAAACCTATGTGCACCCGGACACCGGCCAGACCCGGCCCAACCCCTTGCGCTATGCGGCTGCCAAGGATGGCTGTTCCAAGGTCTGCGCCAGCGGCGCGGGCGACGGGGTGGATTGCCGGTACGTACAGCGCGATCCATTGTTCTACACCCATGGCGACGAGTCGCGCTTCGCTCGCACGCGCTTGTTCGGCATGAGCCGGATCTTCCAGCAGCAGGTGGTCGATGCCCTGAAGTTCGCCACCTTCAGCCAGCCACAGGGCGTGCCCGGCTATCCATGGGCCAACATTCCAGTGTTCGATCCTCCCCAGGAAGACCGCCTGTACCCCAATCGCAGCCTCAACTTCGATGGCCTGTACGAGCAACCTCATGACAACTACCACGGTTGGATCGGCGGCGACATGGCCGATAACGCCTACACCGCGTTCGATCCGGTGTTTTGCTCCTACCACGCCAACATCGACCGCATGCTCGAAGTCTGGATCAGGGCCCACCCCGGGGCGCAATTCACCACGCAGTGCCTGCTCCAGCCGTTCGTTGGGCGTGACGCCACGCAACTCAACTTCACCACTGCCGACCCTTGGCGCTACACCACCCTGGGTGACATGGCCCAGGACAGCCGACACATCGGTTACGACTACGGCGTGCCGGTAGCCCCGCAGTTTGGCGCACCCAAGGCAGCCAACAGTGCCTGCTGCAAGCACAGCGCAACATCCGCCTCGACTGCGGATACCGCTGCAGGGCCCGGGCCGTGGGTGGTGTTCGACCATGTTCGTTGCACCCATGACACCTACCTGATCGACGTATTCCTCGACCAGCCCGACGCCAGTGCGCAACACGTAAGCGCCGACAACCCTCATTACGTGGGGCGCTTCAGCCGTATCGGCATGGGGTTGGTGGACGACAAGGGCCGCTGCATCACCCACGGCGTGTCCCGCGCACTGAATGCGGCCCGCAATGCCAGCGCGCTGGGTCTCTCGCCCGACGCTACGACGCCGTTATCGCTGGTGGTCACACATGTGGACAGCGGCCGCGTGCTGACACCCGACCAATACACGACCCTGCCTGGATTCATCGCCCGACTGGTGTGGGATGACCCGCGCCAAACCCCTGCCGGTCCGCCCCCGGTGACCGGCTGTTGTTCTGCTTCCACCTCACGCCTACCAGGAGAACCGACATGAGCACTTCCTTCACACAGTTCACCTCGCCCGCCGGCCAAGCCCCCAAGGACTACAACAAGCTGGGCCTGGAAGACCAGTTGCCGCAGTTTGAAACCGACTGGAACAACAACCTCACCGGCTGGACCCAATCGTCCATCATCGGCAACCCCTGGTCCAACCTGAACGACGCCCCCCGCTCGGGTTACTACAATCCGCTCGTCGAAGGCTTCGGTGACGTGACTGTCCCCGCGATCACCTGGGCGCCCTTCCCCAACCGGCTCTGGACGTTTTTCTACAACAACGGTGCGGCGATCGTTCCCCAACTGGGCGGCAACGCCATGACTCTGGAGCAGGTGATGGAATTGGCCGATCACGGCCAGATCACCCTCAACAACACCCTCTACAAACTCTACGATCCCGACAACCAAGGGACCTTGCTGCAACTGCCGGCCAAGCGCTGCCCCAGCATCGACTGGAAAGGCCAGTACACGGCGTTCTCGCCCTCCGGCCCACGGGGCTGGCTCGACGAGTACTGCGAGTGGTCCATCGTGCGCGATACCGACGGCAACATGCGCAAGATCACATTCACCTGCGAAAACCCCGCCTATTTCCTGGCCATGTGGCGCATCGATCCGAACGCGGTACTGGGCCTGTACCGGGACTACATCGACCCGAACGTGCAACTCGAAGACCTGTACCTGCGCTATGCCGTCGATTGCCCGACCGGCAAGGCCGGAGATCCAGTGATCGACCCCACCACCGGCCAGCCGGCCTATGACACGGTCAACAAATGGAACGCCGGTACGACCTGTGTACCCGGCCAGTACGGCGGCGCGATGCACCTGACGTCCGGCCCCAACACCCTCAGTGCCGAGGTGTACCTGGCTGCCGCCGCCACCCTCCTGCGACCGGTGAGCAGCAGCCAGAACGCCCAGTCGCTGATCTGCTGCGCGCAGTACGGACAGAACTATCGCAACTCCGACCCGCACATCGGCTTCATGGCCAATACCAAGGCGGTGAACAATCGGCTGTCGCTGACCAACCCCATTGGCCTGTACCTGCAGCAGCCCACCGATTTCAGCGCCTGGAAAGGCCCGCAGGGCCAGGACGTGAGCCAGTATTGGCGCATCACGCGCGGCACGGCCAAGTCGGCGGCCAACGGCTCCGACCAGATCCTGCAGGCGGTGTTCGAGGTTCCGCAAAGCGCAGGCTTCTCGATCAATGACATCACCATCAATGGCCAACGGGTCGACTATGTGTGGGTCATCGCCCAACAACTGCTGGTGGGCCTGAGCGTCACCGCCAAGCCGATCACCGTCACACCCCCGTCGTTCCCTTGCGTACAGGCGCGGGTTGAGGGGCTGCAACCCTGGCCGGTTCAACTGCTGCCAGTAGACCTGTTCTACGGACAATCACCCACCGACCTGCCCGCCTGGCTTGCACCGGGCAGCAGCAACTCGTTCGTACTGGTGGTGCAGGGCGCCGACCCGAGCACCACGACGCAGAATGCACGGGTGCAATTCTCCAACCCCGGCATCACGGCGCAGGTCACCCACTACCTGCCAGACGCATCCGCCATTCCCGGACAGACCAACTCCGGCGGTACCCAGGCCTACATCCTCACCATCACGGTGAGCCCGACGGCAGCACCCGGTCTGGTCATGGTGCGCGCGCTCAATCCGGGCGAAGACGCGAACGTGAGCGCGGCCGATCACCCTTGGGAGGCCGGCCTGGCGCTGGTGCCCGGCGCCTGAACCACGCCCCTCTCGTGCCGCACCTTCGGGTGCGGCTTCACAGCTTGCAAGGAGCGCAATGATGTCCTGGTCACGCTTGAGTCTCATCTCGCTGTTGAGCGGCATGTTGCTGTATCTGTCGGCCCTGCCTCCCGCTGCGGCAGCCACGATGTCGGATGCCGACAGCTGTGTGCAACAGCAATTGGTGTTCAATCCGGCCAGTGGAGGGTTCCTGCCGGTCAACAACTTCAATGCCACCAACCAGGCGTTCATGAACTGTTTTGCCTGGCAGTTGTTCATCGCCCTGAACTGGCCGGTCAATCCCGGCTGGCCTGCCACCGCCAGCCTGGCGGGTGAACCCGACATGAACAGCACCCTGGCGCAATTCGGAGTGCCCTCTTCCCCGGGGCAACCCATGAGCGTGGCGCCCGTGTGGGCCAGCTACAAAGATGCCAACGACATCTTCCTGCCCGGCGCGCCCACGCCCACCGGTTGGGGCGTGCAAACCATGGTACCGTCCGGTTGCAGCACCCAGGGCAGTCTGAAGGCCCTGAAGGTAGGTGCACGCAAGTTCATGAATGCCACCTCAGAAGGCGCGATCAACGCCTTGCATGGTTTCCACCTCTCGACCGGGACGGTCGCTTCTATTCCCGACCCCGTCATGGAAGCGTCCGGCGGCTGGCTGACGGACCAGTCTGGCAACTTGGTGTTCTTTGAACGCAAAGTGGGCAAGGCCGAGTTCGACTACATCGTCGAGAAGGGGCTCTATGATGCCGCCAATCAGTTGAAGGTTGCGCAAAACCTCGATGGCAATACACCGGAAGGCCTGTCGCTGCCCCTCGGCGAGCCAATGCGTTCGCTGCCGCCGACCCCTGTGCCACAGGAGCAGCTGGGCGCGCTTGAGCTCAAGGCCGCGTGGCGTGTGCTGACCGGCAAACCCGAGCTGTTCGGGCGCTACCTGACCACCGTCGCCTGGCTCAAACGCCCCGACACACTGGAGTGCACCCAGGAAGTGGTGGGGCTGGTGGGCCTGCATATCATCAACAAGACCCAGGCGTCGCCCAATTTCATCTGGACCACCTTCGAGCAGGTGGACAACGTGCCCGAACCGGACCAGGCCCCGCCGCAAGGAACCCCGCCGAACGGTTTCTCTTTCAACAACCCCGACTGTGGGAGCGGCCCTGCGTGTGAACCCAATGTGGCTCGTATCCAGTGCAAGCAATACCACCCCGACAAGGACTGCACCGATCTCTTTCCACGCGACCAGCCGGTACAGACCACCCGTGAGCACCCCGTCCCCAGCGACCTGCAAGCCCTGAACAGCGCGGTGCAATCCAACTTTGCACAGCAGACCCACGGCCAGTCGGTGTTCCAGTACTACAAGCTGATCAACGTACTGTGGACCCTCGCGCCCAATCCTCCCAGCCCGGAGCCGGGCGCCAATGCCCAGGTGCCGCTGTCATACGGGCCGTTCATCAGTCAGGGCAACGTGCCGGTGGCCAACACCACCATGGAGACTTACGTACAGGGCGATGACTGCAACAAATGCCATCAGTACGCGACGATTGCCGGCAGCCCCTCCTTGGCCTCGGACTTCTCCTTCCTGTTCAACAGCGCGAGTTCCGCCGGCCATAAAAGTCTGATCAAGCGCGTCAAAGCCTTCGAAACGCTCAAGGACCGCCCCTGACGCGCAAATGAGGTGATCGCTGTTCGCACCGAACTGGGCCCCGGAGCCGGTGACGCAGGATGAAAGCTACACCTGCTTCACCGGTATCTCTAAGGCGCCGCCCTTTCCCTCGCGTCGCTCACTGATCCACGCGTTGACCTGCTGGCCAAACGCTGCCGGCGCTTTGCGCCCGAAACGCCGGGCAAGGTCAAGGATAGTTTGCTGGGCCAGCGCTTCCTCCATGCGTTTTTGTGCATTGAGCATCACCGCGTGGATCGCACAGGTGCCCTCGGTCGCCCATCCAGGAGGCGAGCCATCAAAGAGTGTGCAGCGCTCGCGAATTTCTCGGCAGTCGAAGATTTTCTTCGGGCCATCGATCGCCGTGACGATGTCGAGCACGGTGATTTCATCCGACGGCCGCGCCAGGCGGAAACCGCCACGCACCCCTTCGGTCGCCGCCACCAACCCCGCGCGCGCCAACTTGGTGAAAACCTTGGCCAGGTACTCCTGCGGCACGCCTTGCAACTCGGCCAGGTCGCGGACGCTGGACTCGCGCGTCTCACCACGCTCGTCCACCAAGTACAGCAAGCAGTGGATGCCGTATTCGACCCCAGCACTGTAGAGGGACATATCTATCTCCGACTAATCCTGTCGTAAATGTTACGCGCTAACCGTCGTAATAGCAAAGTAGTCGATCGCCGTTCGTCGTTCACAAACATGCCTAAACCGCTGTTACAACCCCGGGATAAATGGCTTTCTCTGCGATTGACCGTCATCTTGCCAGGCGCCGAAGAGAAAAAAAGCTTGCGGCCATAAACTACGATCAATACAGTCGTAGTTATTCGAACGACTCAGCTGACGTCATCGAATCCTTCCAGACCTCGTGAACGACCCCTGCGGAGCCCCTCATGAAATCCAACATCCTGATCATCGGTGCCGGCTTTGCCGGTGTTTGGAGCGCCCTGAGCGCCGCCCGCCTGCTGGACCAGGCTGGACGCGACGATGTGCGCATCAGCGTGCTTGCACCACAACCTGAGCTGCGCATTCGCCCGCGCTTTTACGAAGCGGATGTCCACAGCATGAAAGCGCCGCTGGGCGAGCTTTTCGAAGCCGTTGGCATTCACTTCATCCAAGGCAGCGCCGACACCATCGACGCCCAAGGCCGCAGCGTCAGCTACACCGACAATCACGGCCAGCTGCAACGGATCACCTATGACCGTCTGATTCTCGCCGCCGGCAGCCAAGTCGCGCGCCCCGCCGTGCCGGGCCTGGTCGAATACGCTTTCGATGTCGACCAGATGGAGTCGGCCATGCGTCTTGAACAGCATCTTGTAGCCCTCGCGTCGCGACCGGAGTCGCCAGCACGCAACACCGTGGTCGTGTGTGGCGGTGGTTTCACCGGCATCGAAACAGCAACTGAAATGCCAGCTCGCCTGCGGTCGGTGCTGGGCGAACAGGCTTCGTTACGGGTACTGGTCATCGACCGTGGTGCCACCGTGGGAGGGGCGCTTGGCGCAGGCATCACACCTTCGATCGTCGCGGCTTGCGAACAAGCGGGCGTGCAATGGCTGACCGGCAGCTCGGTAGTAGCAGTCGATGCCGGAGGCGTGACCCTCGACAACGGCGAATACGTCGCTAGCCATACGGTTATCTGGACAGTCGGCGTGAAGGCCAGCCCACTGACCGCGCAAATTGCCGGAGAGCGCGACAGCCTTGGACGTCTGCGGGTCGACGAGCACCTGAAAGTGATCGGCCAATCGCATATCTATGCCACCGGCGATACCGCTTGGGCGGCGGTGGACGATCTGGGCAACCACGCGCTGATGACCTGCCAGCATGCCATCCCCATGGGCCGCCACAGTGGTAACAACGCAGCGGCCGACCTGCTCGAGCTGCAACCGGTCGCCTACCGTCAACCCAAGTACGTCACCTGCCTGGACCTTGGTGAATGGGGCGCGGCATTCACCGAAGGCTGGGAACGTGAGCTCAAGCTGCAAGGCCCGGAGGGTAAGCATCTCAAACGCCAGATCAACTCGGTATGGATCTACCCGCCCGCTGCGGACCGTACCCAGGCCCTCGCAGCTGCCGACCCGTTGATTCCTGTCGTCTGACCGCCAGGGAACTGACAAGTCCGCCAACGAGGGCGGACGCGTCTTTTGCACAACGAAGTTGAATGGCTGTTCAGCAATGATGGCACCGTGGCATCATTCAAACAAAAAAGAAATGAGGGTGAGAAAAACACACTTAATTCGCAGCGCATCAAGAGCCTGGCGCCAGCCCCGGTGACCCGGCCTTGCGACCATGCTCTTGACGCCTGCACGACGACGTCAAGGAGCAATCAATGCAGCTAAGGAATATGAAGATCGGCATTCGCGCTGCCAGCGTGTTCGCCTTGTTGGGCATCCTGGTCCTGGCCATGGGCCTGATCGCGCTGTTCGAAACCCGGCAAATGGACAAGGCCACGGATGAGATCCGCATGACGTGGATGCCTTCGGTGGTCGCATTGAGCGAGATCAGCAGCAATCTCGGTCGAGCCCGTGCCATCACCCTGCGCGCCGCACTGGACGATAACGACAGCGAACGCGCCCGCAACATCGAGCAGCTCAAAGGCATCAACGAGCAGTTGCAAAGCGGCCTCAAGGACTATGAGACAACCATCATCGACGCCGACGACCGCGCCCTGTTCGCTGCATTCACCACGGCTCACCAGCAGTACTACGAGGGCCAGGCCCTGGTGATCGAAGACCTCGCCGCCGGCCGTATCGCTCAAGCCAAGCAGCGTATCAGCGGCCCGCTGACCCAGCACGCCGATAGCATGATGAAGGCCATGAGCGCCCTCATCGCCTACAACGGCAAAGGCGCCGAAGACGCTTCGCAACGCAGCAGCGACATGGCGGACGAAGCCTTCCTGGCCATCACTGTTTCGCTGGTGGTCATCATGCTCGCCCTTGCCGCCATCGCCACCCTGCTCACGCGCAGCATCGTCGTGCCACTGGGCGAAGCCGTGAGCGTGGCCGAGCGCGTCGCTACCGGTGACCTGACCCAGCCGATCAAGGTGAGCGGCCGCGATGAGCCCGCCCTGCTGCTGGGCGCACTGAGCCGCATGCAGGAGAGCCTGCGCGACACCATTCGCAAGATCGCCGCGTCTTCCGACCAGCTGGCGTCGGCATCCGAAGAGCTGCACACCGTCACCGAAGACACCAGTCGCGGCCTGCACCAGCAGAGTGCGGAAATCGACCAGGCCGCCACTGCGGTCAACCAGATGACCGCCGCGGTGGAAGAAGTGGCCAACAATGCGGTGAGCACCGCCGATGCCTCCAAGGGCGCCGACCGCACCACTCGCGACGGCCGTGACCAGGTCAACCAGGCCCTGGAGTCGATCCAGCATCTGGTCCAGGACGTCTCCGGCACCTCACAGGAGATCGAACAGCTGGCCAGCAACGCCAACGAAATCAGCCGCGTGCTCGACGTGATCGGTGCCATCGCCGGTCAGACCAACCTGCTGGCGCTCAATGCCGCCATCGAGGCCGCACGCGCCGGTGAAGCGGGCCGAGGTTTCGCCGTAGTGGCTGACGAAGTCCGCGCCCTCGCCCACCGTACCCAGCAGTCCACCGCCGAGATCGAGCAGATGATCGTCGGTATTCAGTCTGGTACCGAACGGGCGGTGTCCGCCATGCACAGCAGCCAAGGCCGGGCCAACGGCACCCTGGAGGTGGCGCAATCAGCAGGTCAGGCGCTGGAAGTGATCGCCGAGGCAATCGCCTCGATCAACCAGCGCAACCTGGTGATCGCCAGCGCGTCCGAGCAGCAGGCGCAGGTGGCACGCGAAGTGGATCGCAACCTGGTGAACATCCGTGATCTGGCGATGCAGACCTCAGCGGGGGCCAACCAGACCAGCGCGGCAGCCCAGGACCTCTCGCGCCTGGCGGTTGACCTGAACGGCATGGTGGCGCAGTTCAAGGTGTGATCGGCTCAATAGTATTTATCCATTGAATACCGCGCGGCACCTGAAGTATGCTCGGGCTCATTCATTGGAGAGCAACATGCCGAAACACACCTGCAACCCCGCCAAACACACCGGTCGCACCGCGCGTCCTGTGCTGGCCGTTGCTGGCTGCGAGGCTGTCGCCAGCTTTTATTTTGGGTATTGGTTTAGCCACTAGGCGCCGCTGATACCCACACGGCGCCCACTTTCGAGGGGCCGCCGAATACGAGAATACTCAAACCCCCGGTCGGCTCCCCGACCGGGGGTTTTGCTTTTCAGGCCATCGACAACACCGATTCACACTGAGGACAGATTCATGAACTACGCCACTTACTGCTACGCAAATACCTATGCCTGGCGATTTAGCCAATCCCGTTCGGGCCAGCCTGCCGCCTCCGTACGGTCGATCTCCGGTGGCACTGCCGCACAAGAACCGAATTTGACGATCTGTCGAACACCTCGATAGGGCCGATCGAGCGGGCCAGCACCCGCCGTCCGCCCAGGGATACCACGCCATGCAAGCTTCCAACCTCGCCCTGCCCCTTTCCCAGCCTCAAGCTGCCAACACCACCGTCAGCAAGCGCCTGCCCAGCCCGCACTTGCTCAAGCAGCAGATGCCGCTGTCCCTCGAGCTCGCCCAACAAGTCCAGGCCCACCGCCAAGCGATCCGCGCCATTCTCGAAGGCCGCGACGAACGTCTTTTGGTAGTCGTCGGCCCGTGCTCGATCCACGACCCGCGCTCGGCCCTGGAATACGCCGACCGCCTCGCAGCCCTCAGCCGCGAAGTGAACGACCAGCTGTTGCTGGTGATGCGTGCCTACGTCGAAAAGCCACGCACCACCGTCGGCTGGAAAGGCCTGGCCTACGACCCGCACCTCGATGGCAGCGATGACATGCACTCGGGTATCGCCTTGTCCCGTGGCCTGATGCTCAACATGATCGAGCGCGGCCTGCCGATTGCCACCGAACTGCTGCAACCGATGGCCGCCAGCTACTTCGACGACCTGCTGGGCTGGGCCGCCATTGGCGCACGCACCACCGAGTCGCAGATTCACCGCGAGATGGTCAGCGGGCTCGAACTGCCAGTGGGCTTCAAGAATGGCACCGATGGCGGTGTCGGAATCGCCTGCGACGCCATGCGTAGCGCCGCCCATCCCCATCGCCACTTCGGCATGGATGCGCAGGGCTACCCGGCGATCATCGAAACCCTGGGCAATCCGGATACCCACCTGGTACTGCGCGGTGGCCACAAAGGCCCCAACTACGACGCACAGAGCATCGCCCAAGCCCGCCAGGGCCTGGCCAAAGCAGGGCTGGCAGCACGGATCTTGGTCGATTGCAGTCATGCCAACAGCGGCAAAGACCCGGCTCGCCAACCGGCCGTGTTCGAGCAGGTGCTGAGCCAACGCCTGGCCGGTGATCGCTCGATCGTCGGCGTGATGCTCGAAGGGCATCTGTTCGACGGTTGCCAGGCACTGGACAAGGGCACGTTGAAGTACGGCGTGTCGATTACCGATGGTTGCCTGGGTTGGGCGTCGACCGAAACGCTGTTGCGTGACGCGGCAGCGCGCTTGTAGGAAACGTACAGCAAGCCTTGCGAGACATATCCCAGACAAGTGCGTTAGGCTTGCTTTTTAACCCAAGGAGTAGTTCCCATGGCACGTGCCACTGCCCGCCACATCCTGGTCAGCTCGGAAGAGAAATGCAACGAGCTCAAAGCCCAGATCGAAGCCGGTGCCGACTTCGCTGAAGTCGCCAAGGCCAATTCTACCTGTCCGTCCAGCCGTCAAGGCGGTGACCTGGGCTCGTTCGGTCCAGGCCAGATGGTTCGCGAATTCGATACCGTGGTGTTCAGCGCCCCGCTGAATGTTGTCCAAGGCCCGGTGAAGACCCAATTCGGTTACCACCTGCTGGAAGTGACCAGCCGCCAGGACTAAGTCACCGTTGCCGGTGATGTTCCCCAGGGGAGCAAGCGTGTGGGGGCTCGCACTGTTGTGCCTGTCCCTCACAGCCAAGGCAGCCCCCACCCACGCCCTCACCGTCTATGGTGAAGCCCCCCGTTATGGCCAGGCCTTCCGCCATTTCGACTACGTCAACCCCGATGCACCCAAAGGCGGTAGCATTCGCCGTTCGGCCATCGAAATCGGCCAGTTCGACCACATCCTGCCCTACATCGACAAAGGCATCGGTGTTTCCGAGGTCGACGGCTGGCTGTATGCGCCCCTGGCAGTGCGCTCGTTCGACGAACCCTACACCGTCTACGGGCTGATCGCCCGGCGCATGGAGCGTGGGCCAGACGATGCCTGGCTGCGTTTGGAGATCGACCCGCGCGCCACCTTCGCCGATGGCAAGCCGGTGCGCGCCGAAGACGTACGGTTTACCTACCAGTTGCTGATGAGCAAGGGCAGCCTCAAGTTCCGCACCCAGTTCGCGGAAGTTACCAGCGTGACGGTGGAAAGCCCGCATCGGGTACGCTTCGATTTCAAGCAACCCCATGGCCGTACCCTGGCCTTGGACGTGGCCAGCCTTCCGGTACTGCCTGAGCACGACTGGCAGAACCGTGACTTTGCCAATGGCGCAGGCTTTGAAAAGCCCGTCGGTAGCGGCCCTTACCGAATCGGCCGGATCGACAACGGCCGCAGCATCACCTTCGAACGCAACCCCGGCTGGTGGGCCAAAGATTTGCCGGCCAGCCGTGGCCGCTACAATTTCGACCAGATCCGCATCGAGTACTTTGGCGACACCGAAGTGGCCCGCCAGGTGCTCAAGGGCGGCGGCTACGACTACAACCGCGAGTTCTCCGCAACGGCCTACACGCTAGGCTACAATGGCGCGCAGCTGGACGATGGTCGCTTGCAACGGGCCCATCTAGGCCCTGCCAAGCCGCAAACGGCCCAGGGCTTCGTGTTCAACCTGGACCGCCCGCAATTCAACGACCGCCGTGTGCGCCAGGCGCTGGCGATGCTCTGGGATTTCGAATGGAGCAACCGGCAGATGATGCGCCGCCTGTACATCCGCCAGCAGAGCATGTTCTCCAACACCCCCCTTGCTGCACGTGCGCTGCCCGACGCCAGCGAACTGCAGGTGCTCGAACCGCTACGGGGCAAGGTCCCCGATGAAGTATTCAGCCAGGTGTATACGGCACCGGTGACCGACGGCTCTGGCATCATCCGAACGCAGCAGCTGCAGGCACTGGCCTTGTTGCAGCAGGCCGGCTGGCACCCCCAGGGTGACCAGCTAGTGAATGCGCAGGGCGAACCGCTGGCGTTCACCTTCTTGAACGGCCAGTCCGGGATGGAGCGGCTGCTACTGCCGT
Organism: Pseudomonas sp. NyZ480; assembly: GCF_029537255.1. Classification (NCBI taxonomy): domain Bacteria; kingdom Pseudomonadati; phylum Pseudomonadota; class Gammaproteobacteria; order Pseudomonadales; family Pseudomonadaceae; genus Pseudomonas; species Pseudomonas sp. NyZ480. The sequence continues at coordinate 2,892,433 of NZ_CP120626.1, forward strand.
GGAAGCGCAACCTGGCGCAGATCGGCATCACGCTGAATATACGCAACGTCGACTCGGCTCAGTACATCAACCGTCTGATGGCCCGAGACTACGACATGATCGTCACCGGCTACCCTGTCACCTTGTCGCCCGGTGCCGAACTGTACAATTACTTCGGCTCGGCAGCGGCCAACGACCCGGGGTCGAACAACCTGATGGTGCTCAAGGACCCGGCGGTGGACACCTTGATCGATGGCCTGGTCCGCGCCAGCACCCAGGCCGACATGCTGCGCCACGCCCATGCCCTGGACCGGGTGCTGCAATGGAACTACTACTGGATCCCCAACTACTATCCACCCGGCAGCTCCACCGTCTGGTGGAACCGTTTTGGCCTGCCCAAGGTCCAGGCTGCCTATGATGAAGGCCTGGACACCTGGTGGGAAATCAGCCCGACCGCACTGACCAATGCGCAGATGGCCGAGCGCCGGAAGATGTCGCCATGACTGCCTATATCCTGCGTCGCCTGTTGTTGATCGTGCCTACCCTGCTGGCCATCCTGCTGGTCAACTTCGTCATCGTCCAGGCTGCGCCGGGCGGTCCGGTCGAACAGGCGGTGGCCAGGCTGCAGGGGCTGGGTGGCGGTGCGCCCGGGGCACGGGCCGAGGCCGTGCATGGCGAGTCTCGCGCTGGCCGTGGCCTGGACCCCAAGCTGCTCGAAGAGATCAAGCATCAATACGGCTTCGACAAGTCCGCCCCCGAGCGCCTCTGGTTGATGCTCGAACAGTATGCCCGGCTGGATTTCGGCCAGAGTTTCTTCCGCGGCGCCAAGGTGACCGACCTGATTCTGGAGAAACTGCCGGTGACCCTGTCCCTGGGTTTCTGGGCCACCCTGATCACTTATCTGGTGTCCATCCCGCTGGGGATCCGCAAGGCAGTGCGCCACGGTAGTCGCTTCGATGCCTGGAGCAGCGCGCTGATCGTGGTCGGCTATGCCCTGCCCTCGTTCCTGTTCGCCCTGTTGCTGATCGTACTCTTCGCAGGTGGCACCTCGCTCAACTGGTTCCCGGTGCGTGGGCTGGTCTCGGAGAATTTCGACCAACTCAGCCTACTGGGCAAGGTCGCCGACTATTTCTGGCACCTGATACTGCCTGTCGGATCGCTGGTGATCGGCGGTTTCGCCACGCTCACGCTGCTGACCAAGAACGCTTTCCTCGACGAGATTTCCCGCCAGTACGTGGTCACGGCGCGGGCCAAAGGCCTCAGTGAGCGCCGGGTCCTGTACGGGCATGTATTGCGCAACGCCATGCTGCTGGTCCTGGCCGGCCTGCCCCAGGCATTGATCACAGTGTTCTTCGCCGGTTCGCTGATGATCGAGGTGATTTTCTCCCTCGATGGCCTGGGCCGCCTGAGCTATGAGGCCGCGGTGTCGAGGGACTACCCGATCGTGTTCGGCACGCTGTTCATCTTCACCCTGGCGGGGTTGCTGATTCGCTTGATCGGCGACTTGTCCTACACCCTGCTCGACCCACGCATCGACTTCGACGCGAGGGTACGCTGATGCTTTCGCCTGTCTCCCGCCGCCGCCTGCAGCGTTTTCGCAACCACCGCCGCGGCTGGCTTTCCTTGTGGCTGTTCGCCGGATTGCTTGTGCTGAGCCTCGGCGCCGAGCTAGTGGCCAATGACAAACCCTTGCTGCTGGGCTACAAGGGCGAGTTGTACGCTCCAGCGTTCAAGCGCTACAGCGAGCAGCAGTTCGGCGGCCAATTGCCGTTTCAGCCTGACTATCGCAGTGCCTATGTGCGCCAACTGATCGAAAGCCAGGGTGGCTGGATGCTGTTCGCCCCAATTCCCTTCAGCGCCGACACGCCGAACTACGACCTGCAGGTGCCCACACCCAGCCCACCCAGTGCCAGCAACTGGCTGGGCACCGACGACCAGGGACGCGATGTACTGGCCAGGGTGCTTTATGGCACGCGGGTGTCGCTACTGTTCGCCTTCGCCCTTACCGTCGTCAGTGTGCTGATCGGGGTAATGGCCGGCGCCCTGCAGGGCTACCACGGCGGCTGGGTCGACCTGCTCGGGCAACGGTTGCTGGAGGTATGGTCAGGGTTGCCGGTGCTGTACCTGCTGATCATCCTCAGTGGTTTCGTCGAGCCTGACTTCTGGTGGCTGCTGGGGATCATGGCGCTGTTCTCATGGCTTAGCCTGGTCGATGTGGTGCGCGCCGAGTTCCTTCGTGGGCGTAACCTTGAGTACGTCAAGGCCGCCCGTGCCCTCGGGTTGCCCGATACCCAGGTGATGCTGCGGCATATCCTGCCCAACGCCATGAATGCCACCCTGACCTTCATCCCCTTCATGCTCACCGGGGCCATCACCACCCTGACCGCATTGGACTTCCTTGGCTTCGGCATGCCGGCAGGGAGCGCTTCGCTGGGCGAACTGGTGACCCAGGGCAAGCAACACCTAGAGGCACCGTGGTTGGGCTTTACCGCGTTCTTCGCCCTCGCGGTGATCCTGTCGCTACTGGTGTTCATTGGTGATGCGCTGCGCGAAGCTTTCGATCCTCGCCGCTAGCGTGGCGCGGACAAGGCAGCACAGTCTTCACCCAGGCCATACCTCGCCGCATAATGCGTCTCCCCCTCAACAGGCCTCCTCCATGCACGACAGCGACAGCCTCAAGGACTATCCCCAGGTAAGGCAACTGGCGATCCGCTCGCTGTTCGAGATCATCGAGCAATCCAGCGAAGGCACGGTGATCGTCGACCGCCAGGCCCGCATCGTCTGGATGAACGAGCGCTATGCCCGGCGCTTTGGCCTGGCCGATGCCGCGAGCGCCATCGGCCAGCCGTGTGAGTCGGTGATCCCTGGCAGCCTGATGCGGGAGGTGGTCAGCAATGGCCGGCCAATCCTGCTGGACATGCTCGACACCCACAACGACCCATTGGTGGTCATGCGCTTGCCCATCCACGATGACCAGGGCGCGCTGATCGGGGCCATCGGCTTTGCCTTGTTTGACGAACTGCGCAGCCTGTCGCCACTCCTCAAACGCTACTCGAGCATGCAGCAGGAATTGGCGTCCACCCGCTCACAGCTAAGGGCACGTCAGGCCAAGTACAGCTTCGCCCAGTTCGTCGGCAGCAGCGCGGCCAGCCTCGAGGCCAAGCGCCGGGCGCGGCGTGGCGCGAGCAGCGATTCGCCCGTGCTGTTGCTGGGCGAGACCGGCACCGGCAAGGAGTTGCTGGCCCATGCGATTCATGCCGCCTCGGCGCGCGCGCACAAGGCGTTCGTCAGCATCAACAGCGCGGCCATTCCAGAGACCTTGCTGGAGGCCGAATTCTTCGGCACCGCCCCAGGTGCCTTCACCGGCGCCGACCGAAAGGGCCGCAGCGGCAAGCTACAACTGGCCGAGGGCGGCACGCTGTTCCTGGACGAGATCGGTGACATGCCGCTGGCCCTGCAGAGCAAGTTGCTGCGCGTGCTGCAGGAAAAGGAATACGAGCCTGTGGGTTCGAACCAGATGCTGCGCAGCGACGTGCGGATTATCGCCGCCACCTCCATCGACCTGCAGGCCGCCATGGACCGTGGAGCGTTTCGCGCCGACCTGTATTACCGGTTGAACGTGCTGCCCGTCGCCGTGCCGCCATTGCGTGAGCGCCTGGAGGACTTGCCAGCGTTATGCGAAGCGATCCTGGCCGAGCTGGGCAGCCAGTACGAGTTGGAGCCCGAGGCATTGCAGCTATTGGCCCGGCACGCGTGGCCAGGAAATATCCGGGAGTTGCGCAATGTGTTGGAGCGGGCCACGTTGTTGGCCGACCAGCCGCGGCTGGGGCCTGCGGAAGTACGCTCGGCGCTGGGGCCATTGAGCCCGGTGGCGGCTGTGACGCGGCAAACATACCGAGAGGCCTGTGAACAGTTCGAGCGCAAGTTGATTGGCGATGCCTTGCTGGAATGTTCGGGGAATGTGCCGCACGCCGCGAAGTTGTTGGGGCTGGGGCGCTCCACCTTATACAAGAAGATGGTGGCGCTTGGGCTTTAGTCTCATTTTTGAGATTCATGTCTCTATATAGGGATACCACCCCAACCGCCGGCAATCCTTCGCCTACACGACACGTGTTAGGACCCGGCGTGCCGGCGAGGGACTGCAAAGCGGGCCCAACCGTCTCAAATCAGAGACAAATACGTCATAACCACCAAATTTATCTATGTAATTCAATCACTTATAAGGTTGGCACGATTCCCGCTATCCCCTGGTAACCGATAACAACAAGACCCACCCAGGAGATTCATCCCGATGACCGTGCTCATCGCACTGGCCGCCCTGGCCCTGCTGATGCTGGCCGCCTACCGCGGCTACAGCGTGATCCTGTTCGCCCCTATCGCCGCCCTCGGCGCGGTACTGCTCACTGACCCGGCCGCCGTGGCCCCCGCATTCACCGGGGTGTTCATGGAGAAAATGGTCGGCTTCATCAAACTCTACTTCCCGGTCTTCCTGCTAGGCGCGGTGTTCGGCAAGCTGATCGAACTGTCAGGCTTCTCTCGCTCTATCGTCGCGGCTGCCATCGGTCTGCTCGGCACCCGGCAAGCCATGCTGGTGATCGTACTTGTCTGCGCCTTGCTTACCTACGGGGGCGTGTCGCTGTTCGTGGTGGTGTTCGCGGTTTACCCGTTCGCCGCCGAAATGTTCCGCCAAAGCGACATCCCCAAGCGACTGATCCCGGCGACCATCGCCCTCGGTGCGTTCTCCTTTACCATGGACGCCCTGCCCGGCACGCCGCAGATCCAGAACATCATCCCCAGCACATTCTTCAATACCACCGCCTGGGCCGCACCCTGGCTGGGACTGATCGGCACCTTGTTCGTGTTCTGCGCAGGCATGCTCTACCTGCAACGCCAGCGCAACAAGGCCCAGCGCGCAGGCGAAGGCTATGGCAAGGACCTGCGCAACGAGCCGGAGACCGCCCCCGACCTGACCTTGCCCAACCCCTGGCTGGCCTTGTCGCCCCTGGTGCTGGTGGGGGTCATGAACCTGCTGTTCACCCATTGGATTCCACAGTGGTACGGCCCCAGCCACACCCTGCAACTGCCGGGCATGAGCGCGCCGGTCAACAGCGACGTGGCCAAGCTCACGGCCATCTGGGCAGTGCAGGCAGCCTTGCTGGTGGGTATCTTGATGGTACTGGTGTGTGCCTTTGGCGCCATTCGTGCACGCCTGGCGGAGGGCACCAAGAGCGCGGTCAGTGGTGCGCTGCTGGCGGCAATGAATACCGCCTCGGAGTACGGTTTCGGCGCGGTGATTGCGTCGCTGCCGGGATTCCTGGTACTGGCCGATGCCCTGCGCGCCATCCCCAACCCGCTGGTCAACGAAGCCATTACCGTCACGCTGCTGGCGGGCATCACCGGCTCGGCATCCGGTGGCATGAGCATCGCCCTGGCTGCCATGAGCGAAAGCTTCATCGCCGCTGCCAACGCCGCCAACATTCCGCTCGAAGTGCTCCACCGGGTGGCCGCCATGGCCAGCGGCGGCATGGATACCCTGCCGCACAACGGCGCGGTGATCACATTGCTGGCGGTGACGGGCCTGACCCATCAAGAGGCCTACAAAGACATTTTCGGCATTACATTGATCAAGACCCTGGCGGTATTCGTGGTCATCGCCACTTTCTACGCCACCGGCATCGTCTAAGGAGCTTTACATGACGCTCAACGGCAAGACTGCACTCGTCACCGGTTCCACCAGCGGCATTGGCCTGGGCATCGCCCAAGTGCTGGCGCGCGCGGGTGCCAACATCGTGCTCAATGGCTTCGGCGACCCGGCGCCAGCCCTGGCCGAGATCGCCCGCCACGGCGTGAAGGTAGCGCATCACCCGGCGGATCTGTCCGATGCGGCCCAGATCGAGGCGCTGTTCGCCCTCGCCAATCGCGAATTCGGCGGTGTCGATATCCTGGTCAACAATGCTGGTATTCAACATGTGGCGCCGGTGGAGCAGTTCCCGGTACAAGCCTGGGACAAGATCATCGCCCTCAACCTGTCGGCGGTGTTCCACGGAACCCGGCTGGCGCTGCCAGGCATGCGCGAACGCAACTGGGGGCGGATCATCAACATCGCCTCGGTGCATGGCTTGGTCGGCTCCAGCGGCAAGGCCGCGTATGTGGCGGCCAAGCATGGCGTGGTCGGGCTGACCAAAGTGGTCGGACTGGAAACCGCTACCGACAACGTCACCTGCAACGCCATCTGCCCTGGCTGGGTGCTGACGCCATTGGTGCAAAAGCAGATTGACGACCGTGCAGCCCATGGCGGCGATCCGCTGCAAGCCCAGCACGACCTGCTGGCCGAGAAACAACCTTCATTGGCCTTCGTCACTCCCGAGCATCTGGGTGAACTGGTATTGTTCCTCTGCAGCGAGGCCGCAAGCCAGGTCCGCGGCGCCGCCTGGAACGTCGATGGCGGCTGGCTGGCCCAATGACAGAGGGCGACCGGGGCCTGGCGGCGGCATTGCACCCGTTTGATTGCAAGGAGGCCCTATGCGCCCTACCCGTCTGTTCGCGATGTGTTCCCTGACCCTGGCCATGGCCGCCCCGGCGATGGCCGCCAAACTTGAAGATGTCGCACCCTACCCCAAGGCTGAAAAAGGCTTCACCCGGCAGGTGATCCACCTGCCGGCCCAGGCCGATGAATCGGCCCACACTCTGGAAATCCTGGCAGGCAAGACCTTGCAGGTGGACTGCAACCGCCAGCGCCTGGCCGGCAGCCTGGAAGAAAAAACACTGCAAGGCTGGGGTTATAGCTACTACCGTCTGGAGAAAGTCGGCGGCCCGGTCAGCACCCTGATGGCCTGCCCGGACGGCAAGAAGACCGAGGCCTTCGTGCCAGTGGTCGGTGAAGGCTTCATGGTCCGCTACAACAGCAAGCTGCCGGTGGTGGTGTATGTACCCGAAGGCGTCGAAGTGCGCTATCGCGTCTGGTCGGCATCGCAGGACGTACAAAAGGCTAAAGTGGAATAAGAGACCCTCTGTGGGGCTGCTTCGCGGCCCCACGCCCCAGATCCTGCGGAGGTTCGGCATGAACGATGTGCTCTGGCGCCCCTCCACGGCGCAGATCGAGGCCAGCCGGATGGATGCGTTCCGTCGCCGAGTCAACCTGCGCTACAACCTTGAACTCAACGACTACCCGGCGCTGCATCGCTGGAGTATCGAGCACCGCGCCGCCTTCTGGCAGACGCTGGCCGAGTACTTCCATGTGCGTTGGCATACCCCTGCCAGCCAGGTGCTCAGCGAAGGGCCACTGATGCCGGACGCCCGGTGGTTTGCCGGCGGGACCCTGAATTTCGCCGAGCACTTGCTGCACCGGCGCGATGATCGTCCGGCGCTGATCAGTATGCGCGAGGATGGCCTGCGCGTGGTGCTGACCCATGCTCAACTGGCAAGCCATGTCGCCGGCCTGCAAAGGGCCTTCATCGCCGCCGGCATAGGCGTCGGCGATCGGGTAGCAGCGATCATGCCCAACACCTGGGAAACCCTGGTAGCGATGCTTGCCTGCACCAGCCTCGGGGCGGTGTGGTCCAGTTGTTCGCCGGAGTTTGGCTTGCACGGCATTATCGACCGCTTCGGGCAGATCGAGCCGAAGCTGCTGATCGCCTGTGCTGGTTATCACTACGCTGGCAAGACCCTCGACCAGGTGGACAAGATCAACCAGGTCTGCGCCCAGTTGCCAGGCCTCGAACAGTTGCTGATAGTGCCCTACACCCGCACCCAGACCCACGCCGATGCGTTCAGTGCACCGCAGGCAAGCCTGTGGGACGATTTCTACCGGGCCGGCGGTTCACCCAACTTCGTCCCGCTGCCGTTCGATCACCCGCTGTACATCCTCTACTCCAGCGGAACCACTGGAGTACCCAAGTGCATCGTTCATGGCGCCGGTGGCGTGCTGCTGCAGCACCTCAAGGAGCATGGCCTGCACAATGACCTGAAGGCCGACGATGTACTGTTCTACTACACCACCTGCGGCTGGATGATGTGGAACTGGCTGGCCAGCGGCCTGGCGGTCGGGGCCACCTTGGTGTTGTATGACGGCTCTCCCTTCCACCCCGGCCCCGAACGACTGCTCGACCTCATCGACGCCGAGGGCATCCGTGCCTTCGGCACCAGTGCCAAGTACCTGGCCGCGCTGGAGCAGGAAGGCATCGAGCCGTGCAACAGCCATCGACTCGACAAGCTGCGACTGATCATGTCCACCGGCTCACCGTTGTCGCCGCACAGCTATGACTACGTCTACGGCAAGATCAAGGCGGACCTGTGCCTGGCGTCGATGTCGGGTGGCACCGACATCGTCTCGTGCTTCGTGCTCGGCAATCCGACCTTGCCGGTACGCCGCGGCGAAATCCAGTGCAAGGGCCTGGGTATGGCGGTCGAGGTGTGGGACGAACACGGCAGACCGGTAACAGGCGAGAAGGGCGAGCTGGTGTGCATCCATCACTTCCCCTGCATGCCGCTGGGTTTTTGGAACGACCCCGATGGCAGCCGCTATCACGATGCCTACTTCAGCCAGTTTCCGGGTGTCTGGGCGCAGGGCGATTATGCCGAGCAACTGACCAGCGGGGGCTTGGTGATCCACGGTCGTTCCGATGCGGTGCTCAACCCTGGAGGGGTGCGTATCGGCACGGCGGAGATCTACCGCCAGGTGGAAAAGGTCGAACAAGTGCTGGAAAGCGTTGCCATTGGCCAGGAGTGGCACGGCGATGTGCGTGTGGTGCTGTTCGTGCGCCTGCGCGACGGTCTGCTCCTGGATGACGATCTGCGCCAGCGTATCCGCCAGGTGATCCGCCAGTACACCACACCGCGTCATGTACCGGCGGTCATCGCGCAGGTCACCGACATTCCCCGCACCATCAGCGGCAAGCTGGTGGAATTGGCGATTCGCAACGTGGTGCATGGGCGGCCGGTGAAGAACACCGATGCCTTGGCCAACCCAGAGGCACTGGACCAGTTTCGCGACCGCACGGAGTTGCGCGATCAGGCATAATGTCGCCCTTTTTTGCCCCGAAGCACAGGTGTCCCATGAAAGCCCAAGCCCGCCATATCCTGGTCAAGACCGCTGAGGAAGCCGAGAAGCTCAAGCAGCGCATCGCCAACGGCGAGGCTTTTGACGTATTAGCCAAGAAGTTTTCCACTTGCCCATCGGGCAAGCGCGGTGGCGATCTTGGCGAAGTACGCCCCGGGCAACTGGTAGGGGCAATCGACCAGGTGATCTTCAAGAAGGCGTTACGTGTGGTGCATGGGCCGATCAAGAGCAAGTTCGGCTATCACCTGGTGCAGACCTTCTACCGCGACTGATCGAGCAGTCACCGCGCAAGCCACGGCGTCAACCTGGGCTTGAGCCAATCCTAGCGACGTGCCGCCAGCAGTCCGAGGCCAGCGCAGCCAAGCAAGGAGGCGCTGACCCGGTTGAACAACCGACGCGGCGCAGGCTGGCTGAACCAGCGTTGCAGGTATGCACCAAGCCCGGCGTAGAGGGCGATGGCGGCCCATTCCAGCAGCAGGAACAGCACGCCCAACCACAGGAACTGCTCACTCACAGGCGTGGCGCTGCCCACGGACACGAACTGTGGCAGGAAAGCGGTGAAGATCAAGATGGCCTTGGGGTTGCCTAACGATTGCCAATATAAATAATACTTTCAAGTGTCCGCGCACTATTGACGAGCCCTCTTAACTTCGTTTTGATTGCATTGAGCCATCAACCAAGGAAGCGGACCGATGAACCAGCAGGTAGGGTTAGACCCCGATGAGGAGCAGGACCTAAAGGACATAGCAATCAAAGCTAAAAATGAGGCGGAGAAGAATCGAATCATCGCTGCAATAGCGGGCAACAGCCCAACACGTGTCATTGATCGAGTAGCTTGGATTTTAAACCACTACCCCAAAGCACGCGATTCTGATATCTATTGCCAGTTGCAATATTGGAAAACCTTCCAGGCTGACTTATACAGCGGTGGAAATATTTTAATTGAAAACTACCCGAAACTTGAGCGTCTCCACTCAATCGCCCGCTCCCGCGCGTTCATCCAGAATACACACGGGCTGTTCATAGCATCTCCGGAAGTTCGGCGCACCAGAGGCAAACTGGAAGAAGAGGAGAAGCAAAAAATCCTTGACGCCAGACCTGCGCATCCCGTTTATTGCATTTACGCTGACGAAAGCGGAAAAACGAGTAAATATTTACTTGTTGGAAGCCTTTGGGTTTTGCGTAGTTACGACACGATGAAAATCACACGCGCCATCAAACAGAAAAAACAAGACCTAGGCTTCAAAGGAGAAATGCACTTTAAGGAGATCAACAACAACAATCTAGATAATTACTTAGAGCTCCTCGGGGCCATTGTAAAAAACTCTGAAGCGGTCTCATTCAAAGGCCTGGCAGTTGAGCGAAAAGGCCTCAAGAGTGTCGATGACACCTTAGTCAAAATGTTTTACCACATGACCATTCAAGGTATTATCGATGAAAACAAGTCAGGCCGAGCTGTTTTACCTCGAAACCTGCAATTCAGAAAAGACTCAGAAGAAGCGTCAAAAGATAAAATTTCAATGTTTGAGATAGAGCTCCAACTAAAAAGTGCTGCCAAAAGCCTTTTCAACGACAATGTTTATATTGACCTTGTTGAGTCCGAAGACTCATCAATATCACCACTAATGCAAGTAGCAGACCTTTTTGTCAGTTCCATATCTAGAATAATGAACAAGGAAGAAGGCAAGGAAGGCCCAAAAGACATATTTGCCAAAACATTCCTAGAGGCATTCGGCGTAGGCACCTCTTCCGAATTACTCGAATTTTCAGGTGATTGCGTACGCTTCTCATAATTCTTAAGCTGGAAGTCTTAAGCAGGACCCCATATTTAAATTAGGAGCTTTACCAAATTGGTAGCAGACATGGATTTTCAGAAAATATCCTGGTTAGCAATTGGGATTATCGTAACTTTATTTTATAAACACTTCTTTCCAGGGTATTTAAAAAAAAAGGGTGAAAATTTAGCAACCAAAGAAGATATCTCCGATATCACCAATAAAATTGAGAGTGTTAAGCACGAATACGCTTCGCAGTTAGAAAATGCCAAGGCTGATCTTTCCGCTCTTGTCACTCGTCACGGATTCCGCTACGAGAAGGAATTCGAAATCCTTGGCCGCCTCACCGAGCTTCTAGTAGAGCTTAGAGATGCCTGTAACAATTTGAGGCCAGCAGTCGATTTCAAAGATCCAGCACTTACCGAACGTGAAATCAAGCAAACACGGTTGTCCCGCCTATATGACGCAGGTAGGCAATTGTATAGAGAGTGCGAAACCAAACGCCCTTTCTTTCCTAGTGACATTTTCAACTCCATTAGCGCGATTATAAAAGCAGCCCATCTAGAGTCTACTGAGTATCTCATCAAGGACCCTTTTAAAGGGGATGATTTTTTGAGTTACTGGGAAAGTGCTGAGAAAAACCAAAAAGAAGTTACTCAAGCAGTTGAAAACGCAATGGAGTTAATCCGACAGCGCGTAACTAAATGGGACTCCATTTAGACTATATGAGCGCCCTATTCACAAATACTGCCCATGACAACCTAACGTTGCGCGTGTATTTCGTGCCCCGAGGCCGAGCTCGCCTTTCTAGCTCACATACCAATTGTGCTGGGGTATTAACCAGAAAAAGCGCCCAAGCCCCATACACAAAGGGCTTGGGCGCTTTTTTGTATCTGCTCGCCTTACGCCCAAAGGGCATAGATGGGCATAGATGGGCATAGATGGGCATAGATGGGCATAGATGGGCATAGAATGGTGCTCGATTTTCCCAGTGAATGCCAATATATATTTTTAGCCCATCTAGCTTTCGCCGCCATGCAACCCCGTTGAGAACCTTGCATAGCTTGGTATAGCGAGCCTGCCAACAGACGAAGCCGCTTGACCTCTTCAACATGTCCAGTCTCTGCTCCAGGGTGTAGTAGTTTGCACTTGGCTAAACCGCGTCGGCTACGCACGGTTCACCTGTTCCTCCGTTTTGACTCGTCGTATAAGCTCAAAGGCCTCAGTAGCGCGCTTTTGGTTTGCCAATGAGTCCTCCCAATCCTCTAGGAAACGGCCTCTTACTGTCTTGCCCCTCTCCCCTTCCTTCTCACGGCTTTCGAGCGGAACTTGTTATGATGGCGTAAAGATAGCGTATTATTCCGACATAGACGCGCACCAAAATAGTGTTTTATCAGCTTACTCAACAGGTGCAGCTACGTCTACCATGCAAAAATCCAAACTAGGTTATACAACCATGCCTAACAGCCACATTAAAGATTTTGCTTTAGAATATTGCTTCTCCTCCACACCACCACAATATGCAATGCTCCTTAAGGGAGCTTGGGGGAGCGGAAAAAGCTGGCTCATACATGATTTAATTAAATCCATTCGCGCTAAAAATGGGCGCGAACTATACGTCAGCTTATATGGGCTTAATTCGTTTTCCGCCATCGAAGATGAATTCTATAGAAAGCTACACCCAATTCTTTCTAGCAAAGGAATGGAAATAGCAGGGAAAATTCTAACAGGAACACTTAAAGCCACTTTAAAAGTTGACCTAAATGCGGATGGAAATTCTGACGAGTCAGTAAGCATAGCTATCCCCAATCTAAATCTTCCAAAGTATCTGAAAGACACTGCTGGTCTAGTGCTCATATTCGACGACATCGAGCGCTGCTCCATAAACCTGCCAGACCTCCTTGGGTACATCAATCACTTCGTTGAACATCAAGACTATAAAGTAATTTTAGTCGCCAACGAGGAAGAGCTCGACAACGACAAGAAATATAAGTCAATAAAAGAAAAACTAATTGGAAAAATATTTGAAGTAACACCTCAAGTCGATGAAGCCCTTGATAGCTTCATTGAAGACTCTCAAATACAACGATTTTATGAAGCCCATCGCAACCTAATTAAGAATACGCACACTCAATCCAACTACAATAATCTTCGTCATTTACGCCAAGCGCTTTTAGATTTTGCTCGAATTGAGCGGAAGCTGCCCGAACAGGTCACTGAATGCCATGCCTTAATGGAGCACTTTCTTCATCTATTTCTGATTTTCACATTTGAGATTCGGCATGGTCAAATGACCGCCAGCGACATAAACAACGCGCACAGCACTTTGATATCATATCAAGTAAGGCAGCATCTAAACAAAGATGGCGAAGAGCAGAAGCCAGTCGTTGCACAGTTAAAAGAAAAATACAAATCGCTCGACCTGTATAATACGCTCATCGAGGCGGAAGAATGGGTAAACCTGCTAGACAAAGGAATCATTAATCAGGACAAAATAACCGCACAACTAAAAAACTCAAAGTATCTAATTTCGAAAGAGACTCCCACATGGGTAAGACTATGGCATTATCGCGACCATACTGATAGCGAATTTAATGAGTTAGCGATCCAGGTATGGCGACAACTGGAAAATTTAGAAATAACTCCACTCCCCGAAATAAAACATGTAATCAGCATGATGCTTTATTTCAGCCAAGAGGAATTAACCACCCTCAATTCCGAGCCAATAATCTCAGCTGGAAAAAAATGCATTAGTTATCTGCGCAACAAAGGAGAATTCAATCGGAAACCTGAATACCGATACAGAGATGACGAGTCAGCCATGGGCTTGCAATTCCTAAGTCATGACATGGACACATTTAAAGAGTTTTGCGCATACATTCGCGAAGAGCAAGAACAAGCATTCAATGCAACCCTACCTCTATTAGGTAAGGAGCTTTTGACAGCCATGACGAGCTCACCGAAAGAGTTTTCCGCACAGCTATATAGCCCCGGACCTTATTGTGATATCCCTGTGCTCGAGCACATCCCAGCTTCTGACTTCGTTCAAAAACTATTAGAACTTAAATCAAACGAATTTCATGAGGCATGCTATTTTTTTGAAGAGCGTTACATTTCCGGCTCATTCAACGTTCTTACCGGAGAACTAAAATGGGCACTTGACGTTAAGTCTCTAATAGATAGAGAAATCGAACTTCGCTCGGGCACTCTATCAGGACATTGCCTGAAATACGTCGTTAACCGCCAAGTTACCACAGCAATCAACCTTCTTACCCGACAGCCAGCTTGATTACGTGGAATTAATAATCTTCATGCTCTGTCAAAAATTAGATACCAGCAACCTACTCGTTACAATTGTGCTGGAGTATTAACCAGAAAAAAGCGCCTAAGCCCCATGTACAAGCGGCTTGGGCGCTTTTTTGTATCTGCTCGCCGGACACCCAAAGGGCATAGAGGGGCGCTCGGTTTGCCCCATTTTTGCCCCACGGTATCGTTAGTGCCGCTTGGTACAACGAATCCGCGATCAGACGCAGCCGCTCAATCTCAACTGCTGGCCGGCCTCAGGCTGGTGATACGCGCGCGTGGCCTCTATGGCTTCTCGTATCAACTGCTCGCCGGCCGCGACTACACCTTCCAGTATCTTTTTCACTCGTCGCTCCAGCTGAGTTCATGCTGCTTGTTACTACCGGAGCCTGCCGACATAGCGATTTTGCATGCTGACATTCAACTCTTATACTGTATGAGTATACACGTACGGTAATCCAACCCATGTCTGCAGACGTAATCGACCCGCAACCCATTCGATCAGTCTTGGATGACGAACAGCTCGAGGCCATGGAGTGGCTGATGGAACAATTGCCGCTCGGCTTCCTGCCTGGGCACTGCGCTGAAGCACGCACCATGCTTGGCTGGAGCGTAGAAGCCTTGGCATTCCGATCCGGCGTGTCCCCTCGATCCATACGGAGCATCGAGAACGGGGCCGAGCTGCGTCGCGTCACGATGCAAGCGCTCGCATTCGCCATGGAAGCGGAGGGCCTGGTGTTCTTCCCCGGCCATCCTCCCCTGCGCGCCGGCAATTGCCGAGGGGCTACACCCGACCCTAGGACACGGGACGACTATCACCTGCTCGAGTGACGGCCGCGCTCAGCGCACCCGCCATAGCTGATCGATCCGTGTCGTGTATGAGCGGCTCATCATCTCGCGGCGCATACCCCAGTCGGGGGTGCGGGGGACGCTGGCGGTGCGCATTGTGCCGCGCCCGTACTTCCCATTGATCTCGTCCAGCACCGACATCAGCCGGTCACAGGCCACCGGCTGTGTCATAGCGAATAGATCATCGGTGAACTCCCCCGGTTGCCGCAGATCCATCAGTAACACCTCGGCCTTGCTGTAACGGAACCCCGGCCGGTAGACCTGCTCCACAGCCTCGGTGGCCGCCCTGGTGAGCAGCAGCGTATCGTTGGTGGGGTAAGGCAACTCCACCAGGGCGCCCTTGGCGTACTTGGCTTCGTCCGGGTTGAACATGCCAGTACGGATGCTCACCCGCATGCGCTTGCACACCGAGCCCTGCGCCCGGAGCTTCTCCGCCGCTCGCCCGGTGTAGGTGGCCACCGCCTGTTTGATCGGCGGCAACTCGGTCAGCCGCTTACCAAACATCCGGCTGCAGCAGATCTCCTGTTTGGGCGGAGCAGCCTCCTCTAGCTCGAGACAAGGCGTTCCCGCGAGCTCCCTGGCTGTCTTCTCCACGACCACGCTGAACTTCTGGCGCAACGTCCAGGGGTCCGCCTTGGCCAGATCCATTGCTGCAGACTTCAGCCAGCGCATGAAAGCACTGGCCAATCGCATCGAGGAAGTTGCGCTCACGGTTGAAACCGAACGCGAAGGGAATGCGGAACAGATCGTGAAGATCAAACAACTCCAACAGACACTCAAAAGCTTGCTGGGGGACATACAATGAAAACCGCAGTACCCAACCCAGTACTTGCAGGAGCAAAGCTCTCCGCAACAGTGAGCACCGGTTTCACTGCTCATAGCGAATCAGGAGCAAAGGCTCGTATGGCGATCATTGATGACCAGGGCAACATCCTTGCGGCCGGTGAAGATGTTGCCTGGGCGGCTTGGCGGGTATGCGTAGAAGTGCAAGAGAACTTCTGGGAGGGACAAGGGCACCTGGTGGTGCACACCAGCCCACCAGGTCACCACCTCGACAGCAAAAAAACTGCCTAACCGTTACAACGGGCGGTCGACAGCGGCCGCCCAATTACCCGTCTTTCTCTCTACCCGCAACCAACGCCGTTGCCCCGCCCTTGAGATTAAAAGCACGTCGATGTACTTCGCGCTTCGCCCCTGCGGTACAACCCCACGCATGTAAATGACGATCCGCTCGAATGTATCGAGCATGAGCTGTCGCACCTTATCTCGAGGCTCGACCTGCTGGGCCTCCACCCCCGATGCCAGGTCCGCCCAGAGTTTCGCATCGGCCGGTTTCTGCCTCGCCGACACGCCGGCGAGCTCTCGCTCAATGCGGCGCTCTTCTGTTCGTGCGGCATCGAGCTGCTGTTCCAGATCACGGGCCTTTCTCAGGAACGTGATAGGGAGGACACCATCACCCTCACCTAATGCCAAGGCTTCTGTGATCCGAACGAGCTGTTGCTCAAGATCCGCGACCTTTTTCCGCGACTCGGTCAGGCTCAGGTGAAGATCGCCTCGAGGTCCCGCTGGCTCCTGCAGGCGGAACAGATTCATCTGGTCCGAGCAAAATGACATGACGGCGCGCTCCACTGGCGCAACACTGCAACTCCCCCCAACGGAACACCCTCCTTTGTCCATGTAGGATACGCACATGATGCGCCGATGGCCGTCCGACAATGTTCCATCCAATCGCACCTTTTGCATTACATTCTGTGCCGTCATCGCGGTACCACAGTACCCGCAATAGGTGATACCGATTCCAGTGACCACCCCAGGGATAGCGCCTTTTCCACGCCTTCGGCTTCGGTCGCCCCGCAATAACTGCAACTCATCAAACTGCTGATCACTGATTAAGCGCGGATAATAGCCTTCAAGTAAATATTCGCTACCATCAACAGATATCTGCTTAGCACCTTTGAGGCTCACTAGCTTAATTAAACGGTAGATCTGCTGGGGAGAGCTTCCAATATGAGACGTATCAAACCCATTCGCCTGCATCAAACTATAGGTCCGATCAGCACCATATCCCTCACGATACTTATCCAGTGCGAACTGCACCACTTGCACACGTTCAGGTATTAGCTCCCATTGACCATCAACAAGACGCAGCCAACCAGGATCAGCGCCGTTGCGTATCAGACCACGGTATGTCCCGTTAACCCAGCCTTCGCACTGACGCTTGATTGATGCCTTGACCCGTTTGCTTTTGGTGTCGCTTTCTTCATGCGCTCGAATCATCACCAGGAGGCTGTAGACCAGATCCATTGGCTGCGCTTTGAGCTTTTCCCGGTTGTACTCACGACCATCACTGGCTGTAACAACCGTGATCCCGGCATTGATGATCTGAGCCAGCTGGGCTTGCGCCTGGATGGGTTCGGCTCTGCTCAGACGATCCAGACCTTCAACAACCAGGACCGACCCGGCAGGAATCCGGCCATCATCCACAGCCCGTAGAAAGACCCCTAAAGCCCCCTGCTTTACGTGCCGCTGATGAAAGGCCGAAAGGCCTTCATCACGTAGAGAAAGGGAGTCGTCTAGCGAAAGCCCACGCTCCGCAGCCCAGGACTTTGCATATTGCGCCTGCCTGTCAGCGCTATGGCCAGCCGCCTGACGTGGATCTGAGAAGCGCAGATAGCTGTAGACCATCCCGACTGACGCTGACATTTTCACCCCGGCAAACGCTATGACGAGTCATAGTATATATCAGCAATCAGACGGTAGTCTCAGCACTACCCATTCTAGGCACCATCAATTTTACGTACTGCATTGCAACCCTAAGCGCCTTGAGGAATGATGGGCAATCGGTCATGAGATGATGAAGACGAACTGATGAATACCTCGACACTTCTGCTGTTTATACCGGCTTGTTTTGCCCTCAACATGGCACCCGGCCCAAGCAATCTGCTTTCTATCAGCAATGCTACACGTTATGGCTTCGCAGCATCCTGCTTTGCCGGTGTCGGCCGACTAATTGCGTTTGCCGCAATGATCGCACTGTCAGCAGTTGGCCTTGCAGCCATACTCGAAACCTCGGCCCTAGTCTTTCATGCAATAAAGATTTTAGGCGGAGCGTACTTACTGTTCATTGCATACAAACTGTGGACAGCCAGCACTACTAATGAAGAATCCATAGCAACAGCATCAAAGAGCCAAATAGAACTTATCAAACAGGAATTTTTTATTGCGGCTGGAAATCCGAAAGCGATTCTAATATTTACTGCTTTTTTGCCCCAGTTTATAGATCCAACCCAGGATGTCGCATCCCAGTTTACGGTACTGGGAGCGTTATTCCTTTTGCTGGAGGTAATTGCTCTGGCTGGTTATGCACTGATCGGACTGCATCTCCGCCGCTGGTTCAATCAGCCAAAGGGCAAGCGACTGTTCAATCGGACCTGCGCCGTCTTGCTCTCGGGTGCCGCCACGCTTCTGCTGAACGCCCGCCGCACCTGACATAATTCTAAAACCGTGAGCAATTATTAGATTAATGAATACAGTTCATCCAATCATATTTTTCACAATCGAGTACGGCACTACGTTCTCTTCATTAACGGCATACAGCGGCCCTAGCAACCGATTGTCATTTGTGAGCACCGTATACTCTGAGACGAGCCTTATCAACGAGTTATCAGTCAGCCCATAAACCAAGTAGGCATCACTCTCTGAATCATCTTTGATATTGGTATCTACCTGCTTGAACTCTGCAAAAAGCAGCCGAGAAATATTAAAGGCAATATCTCTCGCGTAGCCTTTCAAATCAATTAGATTTGACACCTCCGCAGCAATGTATGGCGTTATGTATACAGAACCAAACTGCCGCATGTACTCAGCAATCACCACAACATCATTACTTGTATACTCATTCAACCTTTTAGAGTTTACTATATGACGCCCTTCTTCTACAGAGCCAATAACCAAAAGAAGCAATAGATTAGTATCAATTATTAGCCCTTTACTGCTCAAACTACTGCTCCTTATATTTTCGGAACCCTCTGAATTCGCCCGTATGAGCGTCCACAAGAAAAACCTTGTACTCTCTTCTACGACCCATCAGGCTCGCCAATCGAGAAATGTTGTCTGGAGCGATCCCAAATCTTAGCGGATTGTCCCGATCAAGGTCATAACTGAAAGTTACTTCGTACATTTTTCCATCCTGTGAAATCAAAGCCTCTTCCAGCGTGAGATTTTCCGCGCTTGGGACAAGAGTTTTCACATTTTCACGAGCGACGGAAACGGCGCTATTAAAATCTACTTTTGCCACTTATAACACTCCTCTGTGAGTCCATCATTATAGAACGTTTGGACGCAAAGAAGAATATATATTGCTAATCATTAGGATTGCCCGCTGCCACCCAGAACTCCTGACGAGCCAGTCGCCAGGTGCCGCGCGGATGGTCGGCTGCCAGCACGGCATCACCCACTGGAGCACGCCACAACTGCCAGGCGATATAGAACAGATACGCTGCGCCCACCACCTTGATCGTCAGGAACAGGTATTCGCTGGTGTGCAGCACCACGGCCAGGCCCATGGCCGCCAGCGCGATCATGCCACTGAAGGCGACGATTCGCCCGCCGCCTGCGACACAGGCCGTACGCAGGCCATAGCGGCTGGCATTGTGCAGCGAAAGCAGGTTGTTTGGCCCCGGTGCCATGTTCAGGGCAAAGCAGGCGGGTATGAATAACAGCAGGCTCGACAGGTCCATTCGCGTTCTCCCAGACGTCAAGTGCTTATTTCGACGTTCGCCCGCACCAGGGTCAAGGTACAGCCATGGGAAAAAACTGTACGGTCGCCCCCTTGGCCTTGGCGCTGGTAAGCTGCCTGAGTGATCAAGGAGCCTGCCATGCCCTCTTCCTCGTCCCCCGCGCTGTGGCGCGATGCGGCGCTGCCCTTCGTCGAAAGCCGCCGCGCCTGCGATAGCCGGGCCTGCTACAAGGCCCATAGCCACCCAACCTTCTCCATAGGTGCGGTGGATGCCGGCAGCAGCTATTTCACCGGCGCCGGTGCCGGGCAAACGCACCTCACCCCTGGCACCCTGGTGCTGGTTCCGGCGCAGCGTGTGCATGCCTGCAACCCCGAAACCGGTCAGGCCTGGAGCTACCAGATGCTGCACGTGGACGCGCACTGGCTGGCGCAGTTGCGTCTGGAGTCCGGTCTTGCCGCAGCCGAGACCGGGGCCCCCGCACGCATCAGTCGATCCCCTGCGCTGTACCGTGAGTTCTGCGATCTGAACGCCCTGCTGTTCTCCACGGCAGCCGCGTCGGAGAAGGAAGCTGCACTGGTAGCCTTCCTCGGCGACCATGACTTTTCCGTGCATCCGCCACTGTATCCTGCACCTGCGCCGTCGCTGGATGCGCCCACCCTGAGAACACTGATCGAACGCATGGAAGCCGACGACCCGGCTGAACTGAGCCTGGCTGCGATGGCCAGCCAGGCAGGCCTGGGCCGCTATCAGCTGATCCGTGCCTTTCGCGCGGCCACCGGGATGACGCCCCATGCCTACCTGCTGAACGCTCGCGTCAATCGGGGGCGGCGTTGGCTCCTTCAAGGGCATGACCTGGCCGAAATCGCCTATCGCTTGGGCTTCGCCGACCAGAGCCATTTCCAGCGAGTGTTCAAGGCCCATGTGGGTGTGACACCAGGGCAGTACCGGGCCACGCAATAATCTTCAATACGCGCCATCGGGCCGACGCCAGACTGGGGTTTTGATAACCCGAGTGACCTGCCTCATGGAGCAGTTTCTGATTGTCGCCTTCGCCCACTTCCTTGCCCTGCTCTCGCCCGGCCCGGACTTTTTCCTGGTCGCCCGAAGTTCGGTATCCGCTGGCTGGCGAGTTGCCAGCGGCGCATGCCTGGGTATCGCCTTGGCCAATGGTCTTTTCATCGTCAGCGCCTTTGCCGGCCTTTCCATCCTGCGCGACGGCAGCGCCTTGTTCATCGCCTTGCAAGTGGCTGGCGCGGGTTACCTGCTGTACATCGGTACGTTGTTCGTTCGCCACGCCGGGAAAACCGAATTGGCAATGGCAGGCGAAGTGCAAGCGGCCGGTGGCTGGAGCCGCTGCTTGGGCATGGGCTTTTTATCCGGAATCCTCAACCCCAAGAACGCCTTGTTCTATGCAAGCCTGGCCAGCATGGTCGCCAGCAGCAGCGGTGCCTGGAAGACCGTCTACGCTGGCTGGATGTTCAGCATCGTGCTGGTCTGGGACCTGCTGGTCGCTGTGACCATCGGCAATCGCAGGGTGCTGAAACGCTTCGCGTACGCCTTGCCGTGGCTGGAAAGGCTCAGTGGCGCATTGCTAATCATGTTGGCCATGGCGCTAATCGGTCACCTGGTAGCGGGTTGACCAAGGTCAGTGTGCGCAGGTCCATCAGGCTGAAATGACCAAGGCTCCAGCCGCCGGTATCCAAGTGCCAGACATTGCCCAGCAGCGTGGCCTCGACCAGCGGCGTATGCCCCACCAGCAGTGCCCGCAGACCTTCCACCGCGCGGCTGTCGCGCTCGTGCAGGCGCCTGCGCGACCACTGGCAGAATTCGCAGACTTTGGGTTCGAGCACGCCTTCGAGTTGGTCACGCAGCACGCTCCAGTCGGCGAACGGGCTGTCAGCGTGCAACAACCCGACAAGGCCTTCGGAGGTCTGTACTTCCATGGCGATTGGCAAACGCTCGAACGCATCGACGAAACGCTGCTGATCCGTCCTGGGCAGATCCAGAAACCAACCTCCGCCGGCAGAGCGATACATCTGCGGATCCAGCTGACCGCCGTTGAGGTGGTTCACCGCCAGCGACTCGTGGTTACCCTGCACAGCATGAAACCAAGGCCGGGCAAGCCAATCCAGCACCGCTTCGCTTTCCGGGCCCCGATCCACCAGGTCACCGACACTGAACAGGCGATCTACCTCGGGGTCGAAACCCACGGCATTCAACAACTGCTCAAGGCGGCTGAAATGCCCGTGGATATCACCCACCGCCAAGTCACGCCCCTTGCCATTGGCGGTTACCCGCCGAAACCGGCTCATTGCACTATTCCTCTACGGCAGCTCCCATGGCAGGCGTAAAATGGTTTGACACGCAGTCCGCTCCGGAGGTGCCTCGTGCGTAACGTCCTTGCCTGTGCCGTGCTCATGGTGCTTTCACTCAATAGCATGGCACAAGGCACACAAACCCTGCAGGTTCAGGTGCATTTCGATCACCCTGAGCACTTCCGCGATGCCAGGCTGGATCGCGCAGGTTACGCACGTGGCGCTGACGACTACGTCCTGAAGACCCTCACGTACCATCTGCAAAAGCTTGGCCAGCGCTACCTGCAACCCGGCCAGCAACTGGTCATCGATATCCATGACATCGACCTGGCTGGGGGCTTCGAACCCTGGCACGTCAATGCCTACGATGTACGCTTCATGCGCGAGACCACCTGGCCGACCATCGACCTGAGCTACACCTTCAGCCAGCCGGGCAAACCCGACCAGCATGCCCAGGAACGGGTCAGCGACAAGATGTACCTCAGCCGCCCCGGACGGGTAGCCAGTAGCAGCGAGCGCCTGTATGCGGAAAAAGCCATGCTCGCCGACTGGTTCCGCCAGCGTTTCGCCGCCCAGCCAGCGTCATGATGGTCTCTTCACTGGCGAGGCGTAGCGTGCCGGTAGTATCCTCGGGGTTTGGATCCGTACCAAGGAAGGGCTAGCCATGAAACTCTGTGCCATACAACTGGCGTCGCACAAGGGCGACCTGGATAGCAACCTCGACCGCCACTGCTACTGCATCGAGCAGGCCGCCGCCCTGGGCGCCAGGCTGGTGGTGTTTCCCGAACTGTCCCTGACCGGTTACGAGCCGACCCTGGCCCGCCAATTGGCCCTGCCCCTCTCATCTGCCCGACTGGACCCGCTGCAAGCACTCTGCGACCACCATGACATAACGGTTGCAGTGGGCCTGCCACTACCGACCCCCAATGGCATACAGATCGGCATGCCCATCCTGCGCCCGGGCCAACCCAGGCTGAGCTATGCCAAGCAGCGCTTGCACGACGATGAGCTGCCGTTCTTCACGCCTGCCGGGCAGAGCCTCGTATTCGAGGTGGACAAACACACCATCGCGCCAGCCATCTGTTACGAATCCATGTTCATGGCACATGCCGAGAAGGTCCGCGCCCAAGGGGCTGGTCTGTATTTGGTCAGCGTCGCTAAAACCGTCAAGGGTATCCGCGAAGGTTACGAGCACTACCCGGAGGTGGCCCGGCGTTTGAACATACCCGTATTGATGGCCAACTGTATCGGGCCGGCAGACACCTTCATCGGGGCCGGCGGGTCCGCGGCCTGGGACCCTCGAGGGCAGTTGCTGGCGGCATTGGATGAGCGGACCCAAGGCCTGGTGATGCTCGATCTGGCGACAGGCAGTGCCACTGCCCTGGTGTTACCGGAACTGCCTGCATGAGGTATCTGCTGCTTGCCTTGGCATGTTACGGGGCCACCTACTACCTGGTCGGTTTGACGATTCAAGGCCAACTGGCAAACATCGCCGACGGGCTTAGCCATCGACCGGATGCGCCAACGCCCGCTCAATATCTGCGCGAAGTACGCCACCAGGCGCGCCGCGCCCATCGTCACTACACGTTGTTGGCTGGCTCGGTATTGGCACTTGGGTGTTGCCTGGTGGTCAGTTGGGCAAGCTGAACGCCTACCATTCCAGCGCCAGGCTCTGCCGTCCTTCCAGTGCCAGCAAGTATTGCTTGGCCTGCAAACCACCCGCGAAGCCGGTCAAGTTGCCGGAAGCGCCGATCACCCGGTGGCAGGGCGCGATGATCGAAATCGGATTGCGCCCGTTGGCCGCGCCGACGGCCCGAACTGCGCTGGGGTTGCCGATCTGCCGGGCAATCTCGCTGTAGCTGCGGGTTTCACCGAAAGGAATGGTCAGCAGCGCCGCCCACACCTGGCGCTGAAACTCGGTGCCGACAAAATCGAGCGCCAATTCGAAGCGCTGCCGGGTACCGGCAAAGTATTCACCCAGCTGACGAGCGGTTTCGCGCAACAGCGGATGGTCGTCGTCGCGCTGCAGTTCGCCAAGGCAAACGCGGTTTTCACGTTCATGCTCCCACAGGACGGCTGCCAAACGCTGGTTGCGGGCCACCAGGGTCAGCGTGCCGACAGGGGATGCCATCAGGGTGAATGAACTGGACATGGAAGACTCTGCTCAGCAAGACGTTCGCCGCACTCTAACCCTGCCTGCGGCGCCCTGCACCCGCTTTCTTGCTCAAGCAACGCCAGCCGCGGGTGTACCGACGGTAAGCGAACTGTCATTTATTCATGAGCTTCCTTGATGCTTATCCGCAGCAGGACTAATACTTAGATCTCTGCCTGGGGAGGCACAAAAAATGCAACCAAGATTCGTTATCGTTCCGGCGGTACCCATCGAAAAGGAGTCATTTCGTATCGGTGCGCGCTACTATGCGGCGACCACGGGTGGTGGCTTCGACATCTACGATAACCAAGCCAAGGAGCGGCTCAAACCTAGCTATCCGGACAGGACGGCCGCAGAGGCGCAATGCGTTCGCATGAATGCCGCGGGTGATGCGCCCCCCAAGTCGTGAGCCAATCGCCACCTTGAGAGCGGCGACGCTATACAGACAGTTCCGGCAGGAGGGTTGGTTGATGTGCGGGCGCCTCTCTCAATACCGTGGCATTCACGAGTTCGTCGACACCCTTGGCATGCCCGGAGCCTGGCGTAACGTCATCGACGGGCCCGTCACGCCTGGCTACAACGTGGCCCCGTCGACCCCGGTGGTGGTCTTGCGCGTAGACGGTGCCGGCCTCAGGGCCGACCGAGTGAGATGGGGCTGGCGGCCACACTGGGCCGAAGACCGCGCACCACCGATCAACGCGCGCGTCGAGAAAGTCGCCCATGGCGCCTTTTTTCGCGCGATCTGGCCCCACCGGGCAATTACCCCAGTCGACAACTGGTACGAATGGGTCGATGAAGGCGGCCCGAAAAAGCAGCCTTACCTGATCAGGCGTCGCGACGGCCGCCCTGCCCTCTGTGCCTCGATAGGACAGTTCACCGGCCACGACAATGACGGCTTCGTGATCATCACCGCTGACGCCCAGGGCGGCATGGTCGACGTACACGACCGACGCCCCGTCGTGTTGTCGCCCGCGCTTGCCAGGGCCTGGCTGGCCCCGTCGACAGCACTGGCACAGGCTGAGCAGATGGCGTTGCACCTGGGCGAACCCGCCGAATCCTTCGAGTGGTACCGTGTGAGCGTGGCTGTGGGCAATGCGCGTAACCAGGGGCCGGAGTTGATCCAGGCCGTATGATCACTACAGGCAGTCGCGCGCCGCTTGGCGCAACTTGTCACCCGCGAAGAAACCACCTTTGTAGAACGTGGCGAGGCCGCCGTCGTGGTGCTTGACGACTTCCAGCACCTCATCGGATGCCAAGGCACTGGGCACCGTCAGACGGTAGCCGTTGTTGATCGATTTCTGAACCGTGAGCGGGGCTATGGCTTTCCATTTAGGCAGCACGCACGCGGCGTAATCCTCGGGTGATTTTTTCGTGGTTTTACTGCCAGTGGGGGCCGCTGGCGATGCACAGGCAGTCAGGAAAGCGGCCAGCGCAAGCGGAAACAAAATGCGAAAGGTATGCATGGACAAAGTGACCAAATCAAAGTGATGGCAGTTTACTGAGCTACTGTAAGGAACTCCAATCCACCAAAGTCGCCCCCAACCCTCTTGTACGCACTTCATCGCACATCCGGGCAAGCCGCGACACGCCACTGAAGGCTGACCGGGTCTGCGACGTATTACCAATAGGCCAATGCCGGCGACTGTCTACAATGGGCCTCGCTGACGGATCAGCACCCATCGGAAAGCCCGCCTCGGCGGGCTTTCCCCTGCCACCCTGCGACCTCATGCCATTCGCCGCCCTGCGGTAGGCCCTAGCAGCACCTGCCATGCCGGGTATCCACTGGTCAGATCCGCACCGCAGCGAGACAAAACGGGCGCTTACTGAGGGTCATGCCTT
The DNA here is from genome assembly GCF_029537255.1 of Pseudomonas sp. NyZ480. NCBI lineage: Bacteria > Pseudomonadati > Pseudomonadota > Gammaproteobacteria > Pseudomonadales > Pseudomonadaceae > Pseudomonas > Pseudomonas sp. NyZ480. The sequence continues at coordinate 2,918,442 of NZ_CP120626.1, forward strand.
CTGGCTCGGCATAGCAGATGTCCATCGAGGTGAGCCGCCATGAAACGCATCCACAAGATCATCCAGTTACACCGCCGTCAGCTGCACTTCCATCTACCACCCAGCGGGCTGGACAGTGAACTGCCTGCCCTACCCCCACACCCGGTTGTCACTCTCCAGTTGGCCCAGGTTCGGGAGGTCGCCATACCCAGTAACGGGGATCAAGCGCTGGCCTGCAAGAACACGAATATCGCCACGACATCCACGGTCAACACCGCCGTTACGATGAAACTCAAGAAGTAGAGGTCATTCTGGAACATGGCTGCACACCCCATTTTTGTCAGTGTTACTGGGAGTGCAGCAAAACCTGTTCCACCCTAGCGGTACGCATGAACTTCAACGTGTGACTTGCCAGGGCCCGGTCAAACTTCGATCAGGACCGCTGAGCCCGACCGTAGGGGCCCATGCCATAAATAGGCTAAGCTGCAATCTCCGGCGCCTCGATGGCACTGGGCGTTTCGACACGCAGCTATCCATCGTCGCTCTGGCGATTCACACCAACGAGCCGGAATCTGGCTCAAAGAGGGTGTACCAATGGCGACAATCGAGACAAAGGCGTTCGCTCGCGGGCTGCAACGGGTGGAGAACAGCTGGCAGGCCTATGTCCTGTCACAAAAGTCCGCCGCGGGTCTGGTGGGAAAGGAGCTCGAATTAGCCTTGGCGATCAGTGCTCGACACTTCACGAAATTTCAGAATCAGAGCCAACAGTTCTATGCAGAGGTTCGAAAGCGTGTGGGAGACGCCGAAAAACTGGAAAGGGACATGGCGTTGTATCCCCATTACTACCTGCCTAAACCCCAATAGCCGCCACGCTTCGGTCTGCGCCGGCTGGAGTAATGGGCGAGATCCTGCGGCGCGGATCCCTCCTTCACCTGAACACTCACCCTAAGAGCATGCTGATGCATGCCCTGGGTGATACAGCTGCATGGGTTCTTGGATCAGCACGCAACCTCAAGGTCTGGCCGTGTGGCTTTTGCTCCATTGCGTTTTCAGCGGCAAGCGGTTGAAACCGCTAACCCCTGGGTCGACGTTCTGAATAGAACCGCCATTGGAGAGAAATCGCTCGACTTGCTCCGAGATCCGTAAATGCGCTTCTCGGTTTTGGGCGGGCTGGGGCGGGAACATGATGACAACCTCACTGTTGTGCCACTGTAATCCAGTACTCGGCATCCACTATACGCCAAACCCTACAAAAAATACGCAATTCGCCGCAATATTATGCAAAATAGCCACAACATAGAGACAATCAACCAATCACGCAGCGCTTGCAGCGGGAGCACGTCATGACCCTTCGAAGCCTGGCCAGGAATCTTCCGTCAGATCCAGAAAGAGAGGGATGGGTGCTTGGCTGGGGCGTCCTGCGCGCCCTGCACCCCTGGCATTTTGTCGACGTCTATGCCGACCGGAACACCGCCTGGGCGGAAGCGCAGCGCCGCGGATCAGATTATGTCGTTGAGTTCGGCTCGCATCGCCTTGGATCGGATGAATTCATCTGCGGGATAACACCGCCTGAAGGCTAAGGCTTGGCCGGCAAACCCAGAGGGACGCCTGCCGGGCACGTTGGTAGGGACTGGCGGCACATCGATGCAGCCGCCGCGCCCTGACACGCCCTCCAAGACCATCGACCCTTGGTCGACTTTTTGTACCATCCAGTACATTCCTTGATTACACTCCGCGCGTTTCACCCCTGTCCTACAAACTGACGATCTGATACTTGGAGTGTATTAAGTCGATGCAAACGGATTCGATTCGCCTGATGAGCGATCTGGAGCAACAAATGCTGCTGGAAGAGCTCAGCAGCAACGCAACGCAGGTCGAAGAGCAACTGAAATTCGTGGTTTGTGGACAATCCACTTTAAGTGAGCTGGAGAGTCTGCTCGGCCCCTTCGAACAATGTGAAGTGCTGGGCGACATGAAATTACTCCGCTGGAGGTTTGTCTACACCGAGGGGGGCCTGGCCCTGAGTGATCCTCAAGTCCTCACGGTGGCAATCGACCAGAAAGACTGCATAACCGATTTCGCCTTGGTCTAGCGCTGCGAAAGCGCTCGCCAGATTCGGTCCGCTCCATTGATCTGCCATGAACCAGGCGCCCCGTATCATTGTCAGGAGACGTATCAATGAGCGTAAACATCAACAGTCTCACGATCACCACGCCGGTTCCCACTTCAGCCACCAACCCGGTTGCGCTGGAGCTCAGTGGAGCCGAGGCGATCGCACAACTGCCCAGCGTCGTCAAGGTCTTGGCCGATGGCTCTGTACAGTTCTCGGCACCGACCAAAGGTGCATCCAGCAAGAGCACTCACCGCACGCGGTGCGAATGGAAGGAGCCGGTCTATTGGTCGCTCGCAAGCGATGCCGAGCACATCAACGTGCAGGAGATGACGCTGACCAAGGTCAACTCCGCCCAGAAGGTTGTCATTGCGCAGCTCCATGTGAAGGACGACGATAGCCCGCCAGTGAAGGTGTTCTGGAGCAAGGCAAACATCACCCTGGGATTTCGCAAGACATTCAATCAGGCGGCCCCAGTGAACATGACCTTACTCAAAAACGTGCCCCTCGGGACGACGTTCAGGGTGATCATACGCGTCCTGGCTTCGGGTGCCCTGAACGTTACCGCGCAAAGCAATGGCCGCGCGGGATCGTCCGGCAGGCTGGAGATGGACAGTTCCTGGCGCTCATCGCTGTTGAACTTCCACGGCGGTGTGTACAACCAGGTCGACTATACCGACGCCACTGCAGCTGATGACGGCTCGATCTGTATTCTGAGCGAACTCTCGCTGACTCACGTCTGACCTTCGGGCGCCGGCCAGGTGGCACTGTCCGTTCAGTTGTCGGTGCCGGCTTCACCGCTTGCCCGTCGCCCCCATAGTCATGGCGGCCCTAGTGGGTGCGTAGCACTTGCTCACCAGCATTCCCAGGCAAGCGGATGGCGTCGGCCAGGGCGACACCGGCGATCAATGCCACACCGATTAGCGCCCAGTGAAAATCACTCACCGTCAGCTCACCCTCACCTCCTCGCAGCATCAGCGAAAGGCGCAACAGCAGCGCGACAACCGCCACACCAAGCGCCATCGCCAGCTGGAAGAACATACTGAACAGTGTCGATGCCTCGCCCATCTGCTGCTTGGGCACCTCGGAAAATCCGAGCGCGTTGTAGGTGGTGAACTGCATCGAACGCGACAGTCCGCCTATGAATAGCACCAGCGCCATCCAGTACCACGCCATCCCCTGTTGCAGGCCCAGACAAGCCAGGATGCAACCGACGCCGATCAAGCCGTTCACCAACAGTACGCGTCGAAAGCCATGACGCCGCAACAACCCCGTCGTAAACGGCTTCATCGCCAGGTTACCGGCGAAGATCGCCAGCACCAGCAACCCAGTATCCAACGGTGACATGCCCAAACCGATCTGCAACAGCAACGGGACCAGGAACGGCAAGGCGCTGATCGAAAGGCGGAACAGCGTGCCACCGACGACGCTGGCCCTTAAGGTGGCGATACCCAGGGTCGTCAACGGCAGCAGCGGCGCCGGATGGCGCTGGCAATGACGGACCGACATCCAGGTCAGGAGGCCACCCACCGCCAGCAGGGCTAAGCCTCTATCGAGGCTGCCACCGGAAAGCGAACCCAACATCTCCAGCCCAAGCAGCCACGCGGCGCAGGCCAAGGCAAGAAGAACGAAGCCGAGCACATCGAAGCTGCGGACTTCGCTCGAACGAGTATTGGGCACCAGCCACCACGCCGCCGCGATAGCCAGCAGGCCCAACGGGATGTTCAGGTAGAAGATCCACGGCCAGGACAGGTGGGTCACGATCAGCCCACCAACGGGGGGGCCGAGGACCGGTGCCACCAACCCAGGCCAAGTGATTACCGCGAGCATCTTCACCAGGTCCTGCTTTTCGGTGGTGCGCAACACCACCAACCGACCGACCGGGACCATCAGGGCGCCACCGATACCCTGGAGCACCCGTGCGGCGACAAAGGTTTCCAAATTGTAAGCCAGGCCGCAGAGCCAGGACGCCAGGGTAAACAGAGCAATGGCACCGGCGAATACCTGGCGGGCACCGAAGCGGTCAGCCACCCAGCCGCTGAGCGGAATGAACACTGCCACCGCCAGCAGGTAGGCGCTGATGCCGATGTTCAGACTCACCGGACTCGCGCCAAAATCATGGGCCATCTGCGGTAGCGCCGTGGCGATGACGGTCGCATCGAGGTTTTCCATGAAAAAGGTGATGGCGACCAGCAAGGCAATGCAAGTGGTCTGCCGGGCGCTGAGGGTTACGGCCGCTTCGGTCAAGGCTACACGTCCTTCTGAAAGTGAAGAATCGGTCAGACCATCTTCATCGCCGCACGCAGGGCGAGCAGATAAGTCTCGACACCGAACCCGCAGATCTGTCCGCGCACGACTTCGGCGAACACCGAATGGTGACGAAACGGCTCTCTGGCATGGATGTTCGACATATGCACTTCGACCACCGGCGCCTCGAGGATGGCCAACGCATCGCGGATACCATAGCTGTAGTGCGTCCACGCCCCGGCATTGATCAGCACAGCATCGACCCGATCTTCAAACGCTTGATGGATTCGCTCGCACATGGCGCCTTCGAAGTTGGTCTGGAAGCTCTCGACCCGCACCCCCAGTTCCTCGCCCAGCGCCTGCAAGGACTGGTCGATATCGGCCAGCGTGGCCGTACCATACTGGCGCGGGTCGCGTTTGCCGAACATGTTGTGGTTGATACCGTGCAACATCAGCACATTGGCAACCATGGGCTTACTCCAGAGGAATGGTCAGTCGGTCGATCACGGCGCGGGTTTCGGGACGCACCCCACGCCACCAGGCAAACGCTTCCGCCGCCTGCTCGACCAGCATGCCCACACCGTCGGCCAGGCGCGTCACGCCTTGTGCTTGCGCCAGACGCAGGAATGGCGTCAGGCCTTTGCCATAAGCCAACTCGTACGCCAGCCGCGTCGCGCCCAACACATCAGCAGGCAACGGCGGCAGTTCACCGGTAAGGCTTGCAGAGGTGGCATTGACAACGATGTCGAACGCCTGCCCTTCCAGCTCCTCGTAGCGGCTGATACGTAGCAGCGGATGGTCCAGTTCATTGCGCAAGGACACCGCCTTGGCCATGTCGCGGTTGGCGATCACCAGCTCGCTCGGGCCCGCTTGCAGGAACGGCAGTAGTGCTCCACGAACCGCACCACCAGCGCCGAGTACCAGCACCCGACGGTTGCGCAGCGGCTCTGCAAGGTTCTCTTCGATATCCCGCAACAAGCCGATGCCATCGAAGTTCTCGGCGAAGATATGGCCATCCTCGAACTTCAGCGCATTGGCCGCCCGTGCCAGCTGAGCCCGCTCGCTGCGCCGGTCGGCCAGCTCGAAAGCGCGCAACTTGAATGGCGCGGTGATGTTCATGCCCAGCCCGCCATCGCTGCGAAATTGCAGCACCTGGGTCTCGAACCCCTCGAGCTCGCCCTCGATGGCACCATACGCCAGGGTCTGGCCGCTGGCCTGGGCAAACAGGCCGTGGATCAAGGGGGATTTTGTGTGATTGATCGGTCGCCCGATCACTGCATAGCGGTCGCTCATCGTGCATCTCCGTGGGTGAACAGCACACCGTCCGCTTGCATGGCGGTGATTTCTTCGGGGCTGAAGCCAAGCCCGGCAGCGACTTCGGCATTATGCTGGCCAAGGTCCGGGGCCACCTGATGGATCGTGGTGTCGCAATCGGAAAAGCGGAACGGCAGATTGGGCAGGCGCAGGGTACCGTAGCGCGGGTGCCGCTGTTCGATGACCATGTTGCGAGCCTGGATCTGCGGGTCGGCCAGCACTTCGTCGATGCGTTGCACCTTGGCGCTGGGAATGTCGATGCCATCGAGCAGTTGCAGGATGTCGGCGACCCGACGCGCGCCGACCCAATCGCGGACCACTGCGAGAATCGCTTCGCGATGTGCATTGCGGCCATTGAGGTGATGGTAGCGGCTATCGCTACCGAACCCGGACGGGCCGCCATTGGCCTCGACCATGGCGGCAAAGCGCTGCCAGGCATCGTCGACCTGGGCGGCGATGACCAGGTCGCCATCGGCTGCGCGGAAGACGCCATAGAGGGTCGAGGTCGGCATGTCATGGCCGGTCTGCTCCGGTAGCACCTTGCCGTCGGACAACGTGTAGCACTGCACCGCATACTCGTGCATCGACACCAGCGTGTCGTACAGGGCCATGTCGATATGTTGTCCGCGTCCAGAGCTTACCCTGCCCAGCAACGCCGCGTTGATCGCCGCAACAGCATGAATACCGGTGTACATGTCGCCCAGGGAAATGCGCAGCAACGGGGGCGCCTCGCCCGGCACGCCAACCATCTGCATGATGCCGCTCTTGGCTTCGGCAATCAGCCCGAAGCCGGCGCGGTGAGCATCCGGTCCGGTGTGACCGTAGGCTGAGATCGAGCAGTACACCAGGCGCGGGTTGCGCGCCGACAACTCGGCATAGCCAAGACCAAGCTTATCCAGCGCACCCGGGCGATAGTTTTCGATGAACACGTCGGCCGAATCGGTCAGGCGTTGCATGAAGGCCTTGCCACGCGGGTCCTTCATATTGACGCTGACGCCCTGCTTGCCCATGTTCAGCTGCAGGAAGTAGCCGCTCTGCTGCTCATCCAGGGTAAACGCATGCTGGCGGCCGGCATCGCCGCTGCCGGGCCGTTCGACCTTGATCACCTCGGCACCCAGCGCGGCCAGGCAGCGCCCCACATAAGGACCGGCGAGGAAGTGGCTGTAGTCGATGACGCGGATACCTGCCAATGGCAATGCCTGGCTCATGCTTGTGCCCTCCTCGGCACCATCAGGCGGTGCTCGCCGCGCTGCACGACTTCGCCATGCTGGTTGATCAGTTCCGACGGCAGTACCACGATGCCCCACCCTGGGCGACTTTTGCTGGGACGCATCGCCCCTACGCGCATGCGGACATGCAGCACATCGTTGACCTTTATCGGCAGCACGAAATCCCAGGTCCAACCCAACGACATTCCCGGCACGAAGCGGTATTGGCACTGGGTCTTCAGGCCGTCGGCGATCGACAACCCGAACAAGCCGTGGGCGACCAGGCAGCCGAAGTGGCTGGCATTGGCGTACTCCTCATCGACATGGACTGGGGTGTGGTCGCCGGTGAGGTCGGCGTAGGCCAGGATGCGCTCGCGAGTTACCGTGTAGGTGGGGCTGATGCACTCATCGCCTTCGCGGGCGTCGTCCCAGAATTTTTCCACTACGCTCATGCCGATACCTCCGCACGCGGGTCGATGGCCAGTGCCTGGGCGACGCACTTGGCCGGCGAGGCCTGGATGAACTCCACCGCCAGGCCGTCGGGCAGGCGCAGCCAGTTGCGACCCTGAGACATTTCGCTGACACCGAAGCGTTGGGCTGCGGCCAGGGCGGCTTCGAGGTCCTCGCACATGATGCCCAGGTGGGCCAAGCGCCCCTCCGGCCCGGCGAAGTCCGGCTGGTGAATGAACTGCAGGCCACCCAGCGTCCAGTACTGCGTCGGCAGCTCGACGTCGCCCTGCACTTCCCGCATGGTCATGCCGCACACTTCATTGAAGAAACGGATATGCCACTGAATGTCCCGCACCCAGAAGGCAACGTGTTCGAGATAGGCTTTCGGCTGGCTCATGGATTATCCCTTTTCTGGTGATCGGCCATCGCGCGTTCGATGCCCTTGATACAGGCCACCAAGGTCGCGTTGACGGGGGTGGCAACGCCATGACGCTGGCCCCAGCGCACGACGGAGCCGTTGATGAAGTCGATTTCGGTGATCGAGCCCTTTTCCAGGCTCTGCAGCATCGAGGTGCGGAAGCTCGCCGGCAGGCCCTCGGCAGCCAGTCTCCATGCCGCTTCGGGACTGGTCAGGCTCAGGCGGATGCCGGCCCGCTCGGCGACGGCAATGGCCTCGGCCACGGCAGCCTTTGCGGTGCATTCGAGCAGCGGCTCGCTGTACAGCTGGCCATAGCTGAGCATGGTGATGCCGCTCAACGCGCCAGTCGCGACGTTGACCAGCAGCTTGTCCCACATGGTGCCAAGGATGTTGTCGCTGACCGTGGTGGCCAGTCCGGCGCCGTTGAACGCCTCTGCAATGGCTTGCACGCGTGGCGTCATCTGGCCGTCGAGCTCGCCAATGAAGGTCTGCTTGCCTGCCACCCCGGCCCGGATCGATCCGGGTGCCAGCAGCACGCCGCCGACATAGGTCTTGCCGGCCAGCACCCGCTCGCGGCCCACGGCCTCGGCCAGGATGTCCTCATGGCCGAGGCCATTCTGCAGCGACAGCACCAGCGTTTGTGGCCCGAACAGTGCAGTGCCGCCAGCGATGGCATCGGCGGTGTGGAACGACTTGACCAACACCACCACCAGGTCGACCGCGCCAATGTCTTGGGCGTCAGTCGTCGCGTTGACCCGCACTGAGCGCTCGCCGCGTTCGTCCTGCACCTGCAGCCCGTTCAGGTTCATCGCCTCGACATGCGCACGGCCACGGTTCAGCAGCCAGGTTTCATGCCCTGCCTCGCTCAAGGCCGCGCCAATGGCGCAGCCCAGGGCACCGGCACCCAGAATGCAGATTTTCACGTCGCAGACCTCCTGTGATTTGCGACCACCTTATGCAGACGGGCTTATTTAGACTATACAATGCGCTCAATACCACTATTGAGAATCGCAATAATGAGTACATTGGAGGCTCTGCCTGAGCCGAAACTGCTGCAGCTGTTCGACGTGCTGTATCACTGCCGCAGCGTTACCCGCGCGGCCGAGCAGCTCGGTCAGAGTCAGCCGACCATCAGCATCTGGCTGGCGCGGCTGCGCGAACAATTGAACGACCCGCTGTTCGTGCGCACGCCGACCGGCATGGCACCTACGCCACGCGCCGATCAGTTGATCGGCCCCTGCCGGGAAGTCCTGGAATCCCTGCGCCGCCTGACCGCCTGGGAACCACAATTCATTCCAGCCACGGCGCAGCGTCGCTTTCGCCTGTGCGTCAGTGATGCCAGCCATATCACCTTGCTGCCCAGCATTCTCAACCACCTGCGCTCACATGCGCCGGGAATTCGCCTGGAGGCGGCACGTATCGATGGCAATACTGAAAGCGCATTGGAGTCCGGCGAGGCGGACCTAGCGATCGGTTTCGTACCATGGCTGGGTGGAGGGATGTATCAACAGGTGCTGTTCGACCAGGACTGGGTGTGCCTGAGCAATCCGCAGCATCCACGCCTGGCACATGGGATGAATGTGGCGCGCTACCGCGCCGAAGGGCATGTCCAGGTCAGCGCCGGCACCGGGCAGAAATTGCTGGAGGCCGGCTTGGCGCGCGCGGGCATCGAACGCAGGATCATGCTGGAGCTGCCGGCGTTCCTGGGGTTGGGGATGATCGTCGGGTCGACGGACTTGGTGGCCACGTTACCCCGCCATATCGGGCAAACTCTCGCCGAAATGCATGGGCTGCGCCTGCATGACTGTCCGTTTGCAGTCGAGGGATTCACGGTCAAGCAGCATTGGCATGCCCGGTATCACCAGGACAGCGGGAATCGGTGGTTGAGGGAGGTCGTCCGGGGATTGTTCCAGTCAGGGAAAGGTTAGCTTCAGGAGCAACAGTCCGCTGAACCAGGGTTGCCAGCGCTGCCATGTAGGAACAATTGCCGTCGCACCGCGAGCGCATCCAAATAGCGCTTCCCGCGAAGACACCCACACTCCAGGAAGGAACACTCAGATGCCGTACCGACTTGCCATCTTCGACTTTGACGGCACGCTCGCAGATTCATTTCCCTTCTTTGTCCGGGTGTTCAACCAAGTCGCTGACCGGCACGCATTCAACCGAATTCAACCCGAAGAATTAGACAGTCTGCGCAAACTGGGGGCACGGGAGATCATGTCCCATATCGCAATGCCCCGCTGGAAGCTGCCTTTCGTAGCGCGGACATTCATGAGTCTGATGAACAACAATCGAAGCTCGATCCCGCTTTTCGATGGAATCGCCGATACGCTAAGCCATCTGGATGAGCAAGGACTGATGCTCGCGGTGGTCTCTTCCAACGCCAAAGACAATGTCACGCAGATCCTGGGCGCCAGCTGTCGACATTTCCGCGCCTTCGAGTGCGGGGCATCCATTTTCGGCAAGGCATCACGCTTGCGCCGGGTCATGCGCAAGTGTGGGGTTACGCCAGAAGAAGTTATCTATATAGGCGACCAGCCTACAGATGGCGAAGCAGCATCGGCTGCAGGCATTGCGTTTGGCGCGGTTGCTTGGGGATATGGGACCCATGAAGCATTCCATGATCTTCCATCCCACGAGTGGTTTGCCGATGTAAGCCAATTAAGGCGACTGACCGGAAACCCTCTGCTGCTGCCATGCATACCCACGCGCTGACGTGTAGCCCGCAAAAAAGCTGTCGGCTGCGGTGAGGTATCAGATTCGTCTGATTAAGCTAGCGGCGGCCCTTGACATAACTTGGCGCATCCATTTACCGAGCATGCACCATGCAAATTTCAAGGCGAACTTATGAACAAGCAAGCAAGCAAGCATTATAGCGCTCGAAGCGTAATTGCCGCAAGCCTATTTTTAACTATTTCCGCGTGTACATTACCCGCTCGTGACAACTCGGACGAAATCCATAATACATCAGAAACCCTTCATTTAAAGGAAGCCTATGATCGCTTGACATTCGAACACCCTGAATTTAATTGGAAATACGTTGAGGGACTCGCCGAATGATAAAGCCGATCAAATACCTGGTAGCTTGCATTATTGCGACACCCTCGCTTTCGTTCGCCGCCTGCGAATTTTTCGAGGGCCACTCCCAGAAACAAATCACCGTAAGCATACCCTCAACGCTTTCCATCCCCCGAGACGCAGAAAACAACACCGTTATCTACGAGTCTCCAGCCCAGACCTTTTCCGGTAACGCGTCGTACACCTGTTCCACTACCTTCACCACCGGAATAGTAAACAACGTCGGCAGCAACGCACCGACGAAAAACTACTTCCCCATCGGCAATACGGGGCTTTCGTGGCAGTGGATCTATCAGGACGCGCCCTATAACGGATTCGGTGGTGGATCAATTAGAACCCCGGGCGGGTATGGATTCAACACCACGAAGAACGCGTTGCGCATCATAAAAACCGGCGACATCCCGTCAGGTACGACGATACCTGCTGGCACCTTGGGATATATACAAGTCGAAACATCAGCCGTCAGACCGCTAGCGATGATAATAGACAAAAGTCCATCCATCGTACCTCAGTCATGTGAAACGCCGAACATAGCGGTGGAGATGGGCGAATACAATCTAAGTGTCTTTGCCAGCGAAGGCAACGCCACCCCACCCAAACACTTCGAAATAAAACTGAACAACTGCCCCAGCGGAATCAAAAAAGTCAGTTATCGCTTGACTGCCACTTCAGGTTCGCCAGCGGTAAATGGGCAACTCGGGATAATAGAACTGAACAAGGGTTCAACCGCCAAAGGCATCGCGCTTCAACTACTTGACAGCAACCAGGCACCTCTACAACTCGACAAAACTTATGTTTTCAACGAATACTCAACCCTCGGCGGAAATTTCTCCATCCCCATGAGCGCGAAGTACATACGCACGCTGCCTAACGGCAGCGCGGGTCAATACGATGACGGTATGAGCGCGGGCTCTGCTAGTAGTGAAGTGACGTTCGTCATGAGTTATCTGTGACTCACGGTGCGCGTCAAGGACATTGTCATACCCGGTTGGCCGGCTCGCCCTTATGGGCTCATCGACCGCCCCACAGGCAGGCTGGGCCACCGTAGGCAATAGACAGCAGCACACCATCGCGTATCAGCACACATCATTTTTAGCCGCCGTCGGACCAGCACATCAGCCACAAAACCTCGACCAAATCCGCCTATGGGGCCTTGCGTACACAGAGGAAAAGCGAAACTCGCTAGGTCACGGAGCCAGAGACCGATTGGCGCAGCGTGAAACCTGACGGGGCCTGTTGTACAGAACGTCACAGTCGGTCAATGAAAATACAGCCAATACGGCGCTTATACTATCTACTTTGGCCGTTTAGACATCCAAGCAATGAAAAATACCTGTACAAGGTACTTTCTTTGTACAGGTATTAAGGCAATACTCCCTGCACCGAGGATCGCTCGTACGCTCCCAGCCTGTCGGCATGAAGCCGTACCGCCATGTTATTCCTTCTGCAGGAGGTGCCAGCCTTGTCTATACAACTCATACCTGTTGAGCCTCAACGACCTCATGGCTGCCGCAGCTGCAAGGATAACGCTGGCATTGACTTCGACTTCACCATGGCGTTCCAGCCCATTGTCGACACCCGCGCCCACTGTGTTTTTGCGTATGAATCTCTGGTCCGGGGTAAAGATGGCGCTGGCGCACAGGCCGTATTGCAAAAAGTAAATGACTCAAACAGATATAAATTTGATCAAGCGTGTCGTGTCAAAGCGGTGGAACTTGCTGCGAGAGCCGGCATGCCAAGCTGCTTGAGCATCAATTTTCTACCCAATGCTGTGTACCAAGCAGAGGCCTGCATTAGAACCACCCTCCTTGCCGCAGAAAAATACAATTTTCCCATTGAAAAAATAATATTTGAAGTTACTGAAAATGAGAGCATCGCAGACAAAGCACACATAAAAAAAATCATGGAATCCTATAAAAAACAAGGCTTTAGAACGGCAATCGATGACTTCGGCTCCGGGCACTCCAATCTCAATTTACTGGCCAGCTTTCAACCCGACATCCTCAAGATCGACATGGAACTGATAAGAGACATCCATAGCAGCAAGGCCAAGCAAGTTATCACCAAGGGCATTGTAAGCGTCTGCCGAGACCTCAACATACAAATCATCGCCGAAGGGATCGAGTGCGTTGAGGAATTTGATACGCTTCAGGCACTCGAGATACACCTGTTCCAAGGGTTCTTTTTCGCAAAGCCAAAACTTGAATCCCTTCCTGAGATTGCATGGCCCTAGCAGCGAAACCTAATAGGAGTCATCCATGGACAGCGCGATAGACTTCAACGCTGTAATAGCGCTCACACTGGACTACTTAAAACTTCATTTCACACACGCAGAATGGAGCATTGTTCGCGTGGGTGCCGATGAAGCCCCCAAGGCGAGCGGCAGTCATTTCGAACACCCCACGCTCGACGCCGAACTGCAAGCCATCACGAATAAAATACGCGCCGACCTCTTGGTCAATGATGTTCACGCGCCGGGAGGGGTCATACAACATGCATTATCAGGCGAGCACGGCGACACTACGCAGACTACACAGTACGTTGCCATACCCCTACTCCACTATCCGCCTATGCTCTACGGATTTATTTATGGAAGATCGGTAGATCGCAACCTATTGGAAAACCGTGCCGACCTCAGACTGCTGGAACTTATTGCGTCGCTTCTAAGTAGCTTACTGCATGCTGAAACACAAGCAGATTTCCAGGCGCGCCGCGCCGAGCGTTTCGAAACCCAGGCGTACACTGATGCTATGACCAACCTGTTCAACCGAGCAGCATGGGAACAACTCTTGCACCAGGAAGAACTGCGCTGCGAACGCCAAGAAACACCCTGCGCTGTCATCGTGATTGACCTGGACGACCTCAAGCAAACCAATGACGCCGAAGGGCATTATGCCGGAGATCAGCTTATCAAACGGGCCGCTACCTCGTTACTTCAAGCTTCACGCAAAGAGGATATCGTTGCCCGACTCGGCGGCGACGAGTTCGGGATAATTGCCACCCACTGCAACGAATATGACGGCGCGTGCTTATTGCAGCGAATTAGAGACTTGTTCAAAAAAGAAAAAATCAATGCCTCAATCGGAATGGCGCCACGCCAACCGTCTGGCTCACTAAAAAAGGCGTTCATCCGGGCTGACCAAGCGATGTACAAAGAAAAGCGTGTAAAGCGTGGTTCCGCAACGGCGCGAACCTTAGAAAACCCGTTTACGCCGGGTCACCAAACGGTCTGATTTAGCCACTGCATGGGTGCCATTATGTTTAACAAACGTCTAAAGTGCGAATTGGATGATGCCTTGTCAACGCTCCGGTCCCAGGAGGCCAGAGAAACAGCCATCAGTCGCTCGACGGCGACCATTGAGTTCACACCGGAAGGCATTATAACGAACGCCAATCAAAACGTATTGCATGCAATGGGTTACACGCTGGATACGCTGATTGGCCAACACCACGACATCCTTTGCCCGAACGACGATACCCACAGTGTCGGGCATGAGGGCTTCTGGAGAACATTGCGAGACGGGGAATATATCCGCGACCGCGTCCCCTTCCGCAGCCGCCAAGGTGAAACGCTCTGGCTTGAGGCAACCTACAATCCAATTTTTTCGGCGGACGGTCGCGTCAGTCGCATACTGATGCTCGCAAACGACATAACAGAGCACGTCAGGCGCGAGCAAGAGCAACGCAACGTCCTAGAGGCCATGAGTCGATCGATGGCCATGATCGCGTTTGACCCAGACGGATATGTACTTGAAGCCAACGATAATTTTCTGCATACGCTCGGATATCGTATGCCTGAAATTCAAGGTAAACACCACCGACTCTTTTGCACTCAACAAGAGGCGCAGTCGTCGGAATACCAAGATTTTTGGGCGCACCTCAACAAGGGCGCGTTCTTTTCCGGCCGTTTTCAGAGGGTGAACCGATGCGGCGCCACCGTTTGGTTGAGCGCCACTTACAACCCGATATTTGATGCCAACAAGAAACTGTACAAGATTGTAAAATTTGCTCGCGACATTACACCGCAGGTTGAACAACAGCAAATCGAGTCAACGGCCGCCACGCTTGCCTATCAGGTCTCGAAAGAAACCGACCAACGTGCGCAGCACGGCGCCATGGTCATCAGCGAAACCGTGGCGGTGGTCCGCAGCATTGCGGGCGAACTTTCAAATGCTGCCCTCAAAATATCAGCCGTTGGTCAGCAGTCTGAAATGATCACTGGCATTGTCCAAACCATACGCGGCATCGCTGATCAGACTAATTTGCTGGCGCTAAATGCAGCCATTGAAGCGGCCCGAGCAGGCCCCCAAGGAAGAGGTTTCGCTGTCGTCGCAGATGAGGTGCGTCACCTCGCTGTTCGCACCGCCCAAGCCACCTTGGAAATCAGCGACGTTGTAAAGCGAAACCATCAATTATCGCAAGACGCTGTAAAAGGTATGCAGATGACTCAACATATGGCTGACGTCGGCGTAGGGTTAGTAGGCCAAGCCGGGGATATCATTGGGGAAATTCAAAGCGGCGCCCGCCAGGTCGTGGACACGGTCAAGCAACTCAGTGAAGCGGTAGATAAACTCTGAGCTTTTTCGTCAACTCGCTTCTTCGCCTTCACGTTGTTGCCCTGTACTCAACCGTGAGATGAGTGACTTGGTGAACAGGCTCCAATGCAGCGCGTACATCATCGACCGATAGACCTACAGAACCTTGCACACTCACGATGGCTGCTCGCGCCTGCGGCCCCACTCGCCAGACATGGAGGTCTGTAATCTTGAGCGTCCCGAACTGACTGAGCAATTCACGGATCTCCTCGGCTATATACTCATCGCTCTTGTCGAGTAGCACGGCTGCAGTATCGCGAATGAGCGACCACGCCCAGCGCGCAATCACGACAGCCCCCACTATACCCATCAACGGATCAAGCCATACCCAGCCGAGGTACTTGCCAGCCACCAGTGCGACGATGGCCATGACAGATGTCACTGCATCCGCCAGCACGTGCATATATGCGGAACGCAGGTTGTTGTCGTCGCCATGGGTGTGGGTGTGGTGATCATGGGAGTGTCCATGATGATGCGCATGCTTATGACTGCCTCCCGCGAGAATGAGGGCGCTGACAAGGTTTACGACCAAACCTATTACCGCAATGAGCGTGGCCGCCTCGAACTCCACGTGGGCAGGTTCGAAAAGGCGTACTAACGATTCAGCACCGATGCCCAAGGAGATCAACCCGAGAACGAGAGCGGACGCAAAACCGCCAAGGTCACCCACTTTTCCCGTTCCAAAACTATAAGCAGCATTCTGCGAATGCTTGCGGGCAAACGCATAGGCCGCCACGGCGATACCCAGCGCGCCTGCATGAGTGGCCATGTGAAAACCATCGGCCAACAGGGCCATCGAACCGGTGATGTATCCGGCAGCTATTTCTCCCACCATCATGGCAAGGGTCAGCCCTACAACCCACAAGGTGCGCTTGGCATTTTCATCGTGTCCAGCACCCAGGAAATCATGGCTGTGAATGGGATCGATCGTGCTCATGTGTTTCTCACTTTGAGTATCGGCGGATGGCTTCCAGGAGCGCTTCCACACCTTGCGCCCTCTCTTGATCAGTGAGACCCGCCCTGGCTACATGCTCACGGGCATGGTCCTCAACAATCTCATCAAGTAGCCCGTTGATTGCGCCACGGGTTGCAGCCACCAGATGCAGGGTTTTTGCGCAGTCAGCATCGCCCTCCAGTGCACGCTCTATAGCCTGTACTTGTCCAGCGATGCGCTTCACCCGCTTGAGCAACTCATCTTTTCCGGATTGCATGTGGGCCATAACATACCCCCCTACCCTATATTGCGTGAATGATGCGCTTGATTTTCGTTGGGAGCAAGGGAGGGTCGGCAAAAGCAGGCTGTGGTTCCACGAACCAAGTGTTACAATCCGCCACTTCAAAGCGGCGCTCGAAGCGCTGGACATCCGTGAACGTCGGCAGTACGACACCCGCCACACCTACGCAACCATGCGCCTGATGACTGGGATGAACCGTGCGTTCATCACGAACCAGCTTGGCCAAAGCGTTGAGATGTTGCCCTCTACCTACGCGTAATGGATCAGCTCCTCCTCGGACTGGAGGGAGCTGGAGAAGCTGCCGCCCCGAGTCGAATTGGCCCAGCATTGGCCCAACACTGACTAGAGGGCCTAAATACACCTCTGGAACCCCCGCAGGACAAGCACTTGATTTCTACCGCCAACATCACCATGCAATTCGGCTCCAAGCCGTTGTTCGAAAACGTCTCGGTCAAATTCAACAACGGCAACCGCTACGGCCTGATCGGCGCCAACGGCTGCGGCAAGTCCACCTTCATGAAAATCCTCGGCGGCGACCTCGAGCCGTCCACGGGTCAGGTCATGCTCGAGCCGAACACCCGTCTGGGCAAGCTGCGCCAGGATCAGTTCGCCTATGAAGAGTTCACGGTCATCGACACCGTGATCATGGGTCACAACCAGTTGTGGAAAGTCAAAGCCGAGCGCGACCGCATCTACTCGCTGCCGGAAATGACCGAGGAGGACGGCATGGCCGTCGCCGAGCTGGAAACCGAATTCGCTGAAATGGATGGCTACACTGCCGAGTCCCGTGCCGGCGAGCTGCTGCTGGGCCTGGGTATTCCGCTGGAACAGCACTTTGGACCGATGAGCGAAGTCGCGCCAGGTTGGAAGCTGCGCGTGCTGCTGGCACAGGCGCTGTTCTCGGATCCGGACGTGCTGCTGCTGGACGAACCGACCAACCACCTGGACATCAACACCATCCGCTGGCTGGAGAACATCCTCACCGCGCGTAACAGCACCATGGTGATCATTTCCCACGACCGGCACTTCCTCAACAGTGTCTGCACCCATATGGCCGACCTGGATTACGGTGAACTGCGCCTGTTCCCGGGCAACTACGACGAGTACATGACCGCCGCCACCCAGGCCCGTGAGCAGTTGCTGGCCGACAACGCCAAGAAGAAGGCCCAGATCGCTGAACTGCAGACCTTCGTCAGCCGCTTCTCGGCCAACGCCTCCAAGGCCAAGCAAGCCACCTCGCGCGCCAAGCAGATCGACAAGATCCAGTTGGCCGAGGTCAAGCCTTCAAGCCGTGTCAGCCCGTTCATCCGCTTCGAGCAGACCAAGAAGCTGCACCGCCAGGCCGTGACCGTCGAGAAAATGGCGAAAGCTTTCGACGACAAGGTGCTGTTCAAGGACTTCAGTTTCACGATCGAAGCCGGCGAGCGTGTGGCGATCATCGGTCCGAACGGTATCGGCAAGACCACCTTGCTGCGTACCCTGGTCGGTGAAATGACCCCGGACAAGGGTGAAGTGAAGTGGACCGACAGCGCCGAAGTGGGCTACTACGCCCAGGATCACGCGCACGACTTCGAAGACGACATGAGCCTGTTCGACTGGATGGGCCAGTGGACCACCGGCGAGCAGGTGATTCGCGGCACCTTGGGCCGGATGCTGTTCTCCAACGACGAGATCCTCAAGTCGGTGAAGGTCATTTCCGGTGGCGAACAGGGCCGCATGCTGTTCGGCAAACTGATCCTGCAAAAACCGAACGTACTGGTCATGGACGAACCGACCAACCACCTGGACATGGAGTCGATCGAGGCACTGAACCTGGCGCTTGAGAACTATCCAGGCACGCTGCTGTTCGTCAGCCACGACCGCGAGTTCGTGTCGTCGCTGGCCACTCGCATCATCGAACTGACCCCCACTGGCGTGGTGGACTTCAGCGGCACCTACGATGACTACCTGCGCAGCCAGGGCGTCGTAGTCTGAGCCGACCGCACAAGGGCCGCACCGCGGCCCTTTTTTGCGCCCCGGCCCAGCGGGCAAGGCTCGCAATCAAATAATCATTAGCCTGCTTTCATTTCCGTCGCGCAACGGCCATGATGAATCCACGCCCACCGCCCGCCCGCGAACGAGCCCATGACCGCGCAACAACCCTCCCCCAGCACCCGCGCCAACCTCACGCTACAGATCCTGTCGATCGTTTTCTACACCTTCATCGCCTTCCTCTGCATTGGCTTACCGATTGCGGTGCTGCCCGGCTACGTGCATGACCAATTGGGCTTTGGCGCGGTAATCGCCGGGGTGACCATCGGCCTGCAGTACCTGGCCACCCTCCTCAGCCGTCCCTTCGCTGGGCGTGTGGCCGATACCTTGGGTGGCAAGCGTGCCATTGGCTACGGACTGTTCGGGATTGCCGGCTGCGGGGTATTGACGTTGCTGTCGGCCTGGACGCTTGCACTTCCCGTGCTGAGCCTGTTGCTGCTGCTGGCTGGACGGGTGCTGCTGGGCGTGGCCCAGGGGCTGATTGGGGTGGCGACATTGAGCTGGGGCATCAGCCAGGTAGGTGCGGAGCATACGGCCAGGGTGATTTCCTGGAACGGCATCGCCTCCTACGGCGCCATTGCCATCGGTGCGCCGGTGGGCGTGCTGGCCGTGGACGGCCTTGGCTTCAGTGTGCTGGGCCCGGCGCTGTTGCTGCTTGCGCTGTCGGCCTTGCTGGCATTGCGCAAGCGCCCGGATGTGGTGGTGGTCCGTGGTGAACGCCTACCGTTCTGGTCGGCTTTCGGGCGCGTCGCGCCCTGCGGCCTGGGGCTGACACTGGCCTCGATCGGTTATGGCACCCTGACCACCTTCGTCACCCTTTATTACCTTGAGCGTGGCTGGATTGGCGCAGCGTGGTGCCTGAGCGCATTCGGCCTGTGCTTCATCGTTTCGCGGCTGCTGTTCGTCAACGCGGTCAACCGCTTTGGCGGCTACAACGTGGCCATCGCCTGCATGGCCACCGAAGTGGTCGGTTTGGGCCTGTTGTGGCTCGCCCCTTCGCCGCCCTGGGCACTGCTGGGGGCGGGCCTGACCGGCTTCGGGCTTTCACTGGTGTATCCGGCGCTGGGGGTCGAGGCCATCAAGCAGGTGCCCAGCAGCAGCCGAGGTGCCGGACTGGGCGCTTACGCGGTGTTCTTCGACCTGGCCCTGGCCATCGCCGGCCCAGTCATGGGCGCGGTCGCCGTGCACTTGGGCTACGCCTCGATCTTTTTCGTCGCGGCCCTGCTCGCCCTGTCAGGGGTGGGCCTGATCCTGCTGCTGGCCCGGCGCAACAACGGCGGTTGAGCGCCCTGCGGGCAGCGGCGCGCCCAGTGCCTGGCTGAAAAATGCAGCAGTGTCACGCGTTAGCGAGCGATGGATATGCCGGCGGTCGACACCGTCGGCATCCTTGCACAGCACTGGCATGCGAGCGTGCTGCTCTTCGTCGCAGCGGGCCATGAACACGAAATGCCCAGCGCCGGCCAACAAGCGGTAATCCGGGGTGAGCGGAAGCTTACGGGCAAGGGCCTCGGCATTCCGGTCCAGCGCCACCAATTGGTCGCTGTCACCGCTGAAGATCAATGCCGGCACCTTTACGCCAGCCAGGGCGTGACGGCCAAACATCAGGCTAAGCGGTGCCATCAGCATCACCGCGCCTATCCGTGTATCTGGCTGGGGGCTCAGTTCGCTACGGTCGGCTATCAATACACCATGGGTCTTGCAGGCATCGGCATCGTCTGGGCGCTCCAGGCAGTAGCGCCTCAGCCGGTCCAGATCTGGCTGCGCGCCCGACAGAATCAGCGCCGTTTCACCGCCGGCCGAATAGCCAATCACACCCACTTTGCCGTCATTCAGGTAGGGCCCCAGCAACCGATCGACACGGGCGGCGGTGATGGCGGCACTGACCTGCAACGGACGACCATAGAGGTTGCTCAGGGTGCCCAGGCGGCTGTGGTCGCGGGCGTTGTCGCCTGGGTGAATCACCGCCACCACGACGAACCCCTGGTGCGCCAGGGCCGTTGCCAAGTAATGCAGCGCCAGCGGGCTTCCGGTGTTGCCATGGGACAGTACCAGCAAGGGAAATTGACCCAAAGCGACCGGGGCCTCTTCGGCCACCCGGATCGGGTAGCCATCGATACGATTGGTGCGAGGCTCGCCTGTGGACGGGTAGAACGCCAGGGCCTGCATCGGACGGGCATCGACAGGATCGTCCAGGGTCATGCGGTGCAGCCCAACGTTCCAAGGCTGCGCCTCGGCGCGGGGCAGCAGCCCCCCCAGCAGGACCAGCGCCAACAAGATTCGGAAGGTGCTCATCGGCCCGCCACCCCTGCGAAGCAAAAGGATGACGCCAGCATAGATCCAGGATCGTCCGGGGCGGATGAAACCTAAATGAAAAAACGGCTGACACCCCAGGTGGCAGCCGTTTTCTAATTGCCTCAGCGGATCACGCGGCGGCGAACAGCTCGTTGGCGATCTGCGCCTGAGCGTCGTCAATTGCCTTGCTGCGCTGCTCCGGACCGTAGGCCAGGCCGTGGGCGCGGACGATTTCCAGGTCGGTGATACCGATGAAGCCGAGGAACACTTTGAGGAAGTCCTCATGACCGGCACCGGTCGCTTGGCCGGCGTGAAGGCCGCCTGCAGTGGATACCAGGACCACTTTCTTGTCGCCGCACAGGCCTTCAGGGCCGGCTTCGGTGTAGCGGAAGGTCTTGCCGGCGACGGCAACACGGTCGATCCAGGCTTTGAGCTGGGTCGGCACGGTGAAGTTGTACATAGGGGCGCCGATCACCACAGCGTCGGCGGCCAGGAACTCTTCCAGGGTTTCGGCGCTGAGCTTGGCTTCGAACGCCTGGGCCGCATCGCGCATGTCTTCAGGGGTACCGGCTGCAACCAAGGTCGCGGCGGAGAAGTGGGCGATGGCGTCGGCGGCCAGGTCGCGGTAGACCACTTCGATGCTCGGGTCGACGGCTTTCCAAGCTTCGACCACTTCGCGGCTCAGCTGACGGGAGGCGGAATTGTCGCCCAGGATGCTCGAATCGATATGCAACAGTTTCATGGGACTCTCCTGTGAATGAAGACCGCGGCGGTGGGCGATCACGATGGAGAGAATCCTACCGGGGCAGCCAATGGCTGATAAGGCAGCAAAAATGCGTTAGTTTGTCCTATGGATAGGACAGTGAGACAGGACCATGCAAGACCTCAATGACCTCTTTTACTTCGCCCGCGTGGTTGACGCCGGGGGGTTCGCGGCGGCAGGACGCCAGCTGGGCATCCCCAAGTCACGCTTGTCGCGACGCATCGCCGAGCTGGAGGAACGTCTGGGCACACGCCTGCTGCAACGCACCACCCGCCAGCTCAAGCTCACCGCCGTGGGCGAACGGTACCTGCATCATTGCCAGGCCATGCTGCTGGAGGCCGAGGCGGCCGACGAGGTGGTGGCGAGCATGAGCAGCGAGCCGCGTGGCCGACTGCGGGTTTCCTGCCCGGTCGCCTTGGCCCATGCCTTCTTGCCGGACGTGGTCAGTCGTTTTCTGGCGCACTACCCTCAGGTACAACTGGACATGGTGCTGCTCAACCGCCGGGTCGATCTGATTTCCGAGGGTATCGACGTGGCCCTGCGGGTCCGCGATCTGGGCGATGAGGACCCTGCGCTGGTCACCCGTCGTTTGCGCCAGGCACAGATGCAGCTGGTGGCGGCTCCTGGCTTCGCCGACCACATTCGCGACCCCGCCGAACTGGCCACCCTGCCAGTCCTGGGTGCAGCAGAGGCCGACAGGCTGGTGCACTTTCGTCTGCACGGCCCAAACGGCCAACAGCAGGAGATTGCGCTGGAGCCGCGCCTGGCCATCGACGACTTCGTGGTGCGAAGCGCAGCCGTCCGCGCCGGGCTCGGCTTCTCGGCCTTGCCAAGCATGTTCTGTGAGGAACAGCTTGAACGAGGCGAACTGGTCAGGCTGCTGCCCGACTGGTCGCTGCCTGGTGGCTATCTGCAGGCGGTGTACCCTCACCGGCGGGGTCTGCTTCCAGCGGTACGGGCCTGGATCGATCATCTGGCGGCGTCGTTCGAGGCCTGTGGGGAACGTTATGTCTAGGCAGCACATGACCGAAGACCAGGTCGTGACCTTCTGCCTGGGCTTGCCGGGTGCACGGGAAGACTACAAGTGGGGGGGTGTCCGGGTGTTTTCGGTAGCCGGTAACAAGATGTTCGCGGTGCTGGATCTGGCCGGTGCAGGGCTGTCGTTCAAGGTGGCGGACGACATCTTTCTGGGCTACTGCGACCGACCCGGCGTCCGCCCGGCACCTTACCTGGCGCGGGCAAAGTGGATCAGCATGGCGCCACCCTACCCCATGGGCCGGGATGAGCTGTGCGATTTGCTGCAACGCTCGCACCAGCTAGTGGTGAAACGCCTGCCAAAACGGCTGCAGGTTGGCCTGGTGATGTGAACCGATCGCTGGCAAGCCGAGGCTCCAGGTAACGCGACGACTTCAAGAAGGACGCGCCCCTGGAGGAGCGACCTTGGGTCGCGAAAGGGCTGCAAGCAGCCCCCGGCAACGCCGCCATCAAAACAACGAGAAAAGCTGCTGATTCAGGAACAGGTAATCCACCCAGAATACCTGGTGCAGCAGCACGATGCCCCAGAACACCAGCTGGTAGGAAACCTTCCGAGTCTTGTGCCGAAACAGTTGTTGGGCCACCAGTGCTCCAGGCCAGCCCCCTAGAAGCTCGCTGACATGCAACACCTTCTCAGGCGTACGCCAGGCTTGGGCGCGCGCCTGGTGCTTGTCCTGCCAGTACAGCAGCAGGCAGATCAAGCTCGCCGCCGGATAGACGGCTAGCGGCCACCAGGCTTGCCCACCCCAAGCCATCTGGGCCACGCCAATTCCTGGCAGCAGGCACAATGCGCCCAAAACCAGCAGCTTGAAGCGGGCATGGCGTACCCCCTCCTCACGAGCGGCGCCATACTGCCCCTTGGCTTGCGTGCGTGCCATATCAGCCGTGCGCCGTCGACCAGTCGACCCAGCCGAACTGCCAGGTGGCCAGAATCAGCAGGCCAAAGGCAATGCGGTACCAGGCGAACACTGCATAGCTGTGATTGGCGATGAACTTCAACAAGCCTCGCACGGCGATCATGGCGAAAATGAACGAAGTCACGAAGCCGATGGCGAAGACTGGCAAGTCGCTGGGCTGGAACAGATCGCGGTACTTGTAGCCTGAATACACCGCCGCCCCCACCATGGTGGGCATGGCCAGGAAGAAGGAGAACTCGGTAGCGGCCTTGCGCGACAGACCGAAGATCAAGCCGCCGATGATG
Source organism: Pseudomonas sp. NyZ480 (assembly GCF_029537255.1). Classification (NCBI taxonomy): domain Bacteria; kingdom Pseudomonadati; phylum Pseudomonadota; class Gammaproteobacteria; order Pseudomonadales; family Pseudomonadaceae; genus Pseudomonas; species Pseudomonas sp. NyZ480. Next base: position 2,942,398 of record NZ_CP120626.1, read on the forward strand.
GTCGAACCGGAGCGGGAAGTGCCGGGGATCATGGCCAGGCACTGGATGAAGCCGATTTTCAGCGCATGGCTCCAGCGCATGTCGTCGACGTGATCGACCTCGACGCGGTGGTCGCGGCGCTCGGCCCACAGCATGATGAACCCACCGACCACCAGCGCAGCAGCCACGGTGATCGGGTTGAACAGGTATTCATGAATCAGGTCGGCGAACAACACACCGAGCACCACCGCAGGCAGGAAGGCCAGCAGCAGGTTACCGGTGAAGCGTCGCGCGGTGGGCTGGCGGGTCAGCCCAAAGACCACATCGAGGATCTTGCGTCGGAATTCCCAGACCACCGCCAGGATCGCCGCCAACTGGATGATGATGTTGAACGCCATGGCCCGCTCGCCACCGAAGCCGATCAGGTCGGCGACGATAATCTGGTGGCCGGTACTGGAAATCGGCAGAAACTCCGTGAGTCCCTCGACCACACCTAAGATGATTGCCTGGAAGGCAGTCCAAAAATCCATCGTTCCCCCGGGTGGAGCACTGCTCTGTGCAGGCCCCTAGTTCTTGATTTGCTTGTGATTTGCCGCACGCGGCGCGGCTGTTTTACAGCGACTGTTGGTGGCAATGCCAGTCGAAAAGTTCACGCTGCCTAAAGGTTTCATCTTGGGCGGCCGAAATCCTAACAGAGACGCCCTGCGATCGCTTGCCTGAACAGCGGCAGAGTAGCCCGGATCTAGCACTTAGCCATTAGTCGAGTGGGGGGCGACGGCAAAGCGTGTTTGGATGCACCTGAATAACAAGAAAAACGCGGGAGTAACCTTCATGAAGACCTTGAGGTCGATGTCGATCAGCCGCCGCTTGTGGCTGATACTGCTGGTGGCCGTGGCAATGCTGGTAGTGCTGGGCTTGTTGATGCTGCGCCAGATCCACGGCGACCTTTACCAGGCCAAGGCGGAGAAGACCCGCCATGTGGTCCAGACTGCCGCAGGTGTGCTGGCCTACTACCAGGGGCTGGAGGCTGCCGGAAGCCTCAGCCGCGAGGCGGCCCAACAGCAGGCCCTGCAAGTGGTGCGTGGGCTGCGCTATGACCAGAATGACTACTTCTGGATCAACGACCTGGGGCCGAAAATGATCATGCACCCGGCCAACCCCAAACTCGATGGCCAGGACCTTTCGGCCATCCGAGACCCAGACGGTTTCGCCGTTTTCAACGAAATGGTCGCCCTCGCCCGCAGCCAGGGCGCAGGCCCGGTCAACTACCGCTGGCCCAAGCCGGGCGCCACCGATCCGGTGGCCAAGACCTCCTACATTCAATTGTTCAAGCCTTGGGGCTGGATCATCGGTTCGGGTGTGTACGTCGACGATGTGCAGGCCGAATTCGCCCGTCAGTTGCGCGACGCCACCCTGGTCGGCCTGGGCATCGCCCTGTTGATGGCGCTTGTGGTGATGCTCATTGCCCGCAGCATTGCCCGCCCACTGCAGGAAGCCGTTCAAGCCATGGGCAATATTGCCAGTGGCGAGAGCGACCTGACCCGGCGTCTGGACACCCACGGCCGTGACGAGATCACCCACCTGGGCGAGCATTTCAACCGCTTCAACGGCAAATTGCAGGGGGTCGTCGGCCAACTGCAAGGTGCCGCCCATGCCTTGGCCCAGTCCGCAGGACAAGTCGGTGACAATGCTGGAGCCGCGCAACAGCGCAGCGCCCAGCAGTCGCTGCAGATGGACCAGGTGGCGACTGCCGTGAACGAAGTCACTTACGCCGTGCAGGACGTGGCCAAGACCGCCGAGCAAGCGGCCGGCGAGATGCGCGCTGCGCAACAGCAGGTGGAGCATGGCCAGCAAGCGATTCACGGCAGCCTGCAGCAGATCGACAGCCTGTCACAGACCATCGATCAGGCCGTGCAGGTGATCCGGGAACTGGCCGGGCACAGCAGCAAGATCGGCGGTGTACTCGATGTGATCCGCTCGATCGCCGAGCAGACCAACCTGCTGGCCCTGAATGCTGCGATCGAGGCAGCCCGCGCGGGCGAACAAGGCCGTGGTTTTGCCGTGGTTGCCGACGAAGTGCGCCTGCTGGCCCAGCGCACGGCTCAGTCGACCGCGGAAATCCATACCATGATCGAGCATTTGCAGGGCCAGTCGGATGCCGCGGTCAAAGCCATCGACACCAGCAGCGAGGCCTCCCGCCAGACGGTTCAGCAGGCCCGAGAAGCCGGCACCAGCCTGGATGCGATCAGCCACGCGCTGCACAACCTCACCGCACTCAATGCCTCCATCGCCAGTGCCACCTTGCAGCAGTCGCATGTCGTCGAGGAAATCAACCGCAACGTGCTGGATACTGCCGGTTTGTCACAGCAGACCGCCGACGCTGCCCGCCAGTCGAGCGATGCTGGGGAGGCACTGGCCCGCTTGAGCGAGGAGCTGGAGCAGCTGCTGCGTCAATTCAGGGTTTGAACCGCGTCTGCGAAGGGCCGCGAGGCGGCCCCGACAGGGACTGATGCGAGGGCTATGCCCTCGATCGCAGGCTACGCCCGCGCCCCCGCAGCTTCTTCGAATCGATGAGCTTTCGTTGTTCGGTCAGAGCCGGCAGCCAAGCGGTTCACAAAGCCTTGTCACTCATCGCCCCCCACGGGCTACAATCGCGCCCCCTCCCATTCCAAGGATCGCCGATGTCCGGCCTTGAGCTCATCGCCGCCGTGCTCGGCGTAATCGCCGTCTGGCTCACCGTCAAACAAAATGCCTGGTGCTGGCCGATTGGCCTGGTGATGGTGCTGATCTATGCCTGGCTGTTCCATGAGGTCAAACTGTACTCGGGCATGCTCCTGCAAGTGGCCTACGCTGCGCTGCAGCTGTATGGCTGGTGGCAATGGCTGCGCCCGGATCGCGCCGAAGATGCACGCAAGGTGTCCCGCCTGGGGGGGCCTGCCGTAGGTCACAGCCTGTTGGCCGGCCTTGTGTTGAGCCTGGCGCTGGGCGCGGCGATGGCCCGGTGGACCGATGCTGCCCTGCCCTGGCTGGACGCCACCTTGACCGGTTTCAGCTTGGTGGCGCAGGTATGGATGGCGCAGAAGCGCCTGCAGTGTTGGCCGTTGTGGGTGGTGGTCGATGTGGTGTACGTCGGTCAATACCTGCATCAACAGCTGTACTTCACTGCTGGATTCTTCGCCGTGCTGACCGTCATCGCTGTGCGCGGCTGGATGGAGTGGCGTCGTGATCCGGCGTTGGTGGCGCAATGAAAGTCGTAGTGCTGTGTGGTCCGGAATCCAGTGGTAAAAGCTGGCTAAGTCGAGTGCTTCAGGCTCGCTTCGGCGGCCTTGTCGTGCCGGAATACGTGCGCTACTTCATCGACCAGGAGGGCCGCGATACCTGCTACGCCGACATCCCCACCATCGCCCGCGGGCAACTGGCGTGGGAAGATGACGCTCGCGCCCGCCAGCCTCGTTTGTTGATCCTCGATACCCACTTGCTCAGCAACCTGTTATGGAGCCGGGCACTGTTTGGCGATTGCCCGGCCTGGATCGAGCAGGCCCTGCTGGAGCGCGACTACGACCTGCATCTGTTGCTCGACCCGGAGGGTGTCGACTGGGTGGACGATGGCCAGCGCTGCCAGCCCCAACTGAGTGAGCGCCAAGGTTTTTTTGCCGACAGCCTAGGCTGGCTGCAACGCCACGAACAAGTTTGGCAGGTCGTCGGCGGCGACTGGCCAACCCGCAGCGCCGCCGCATTGGACGCTGTCGGCCAACTGCTCGCAACCCCGTGATGTGTTAAGCCCCTGAGACACCAAGGCAAGCCATGGTTCCCGTGCTTGCGCGCTTTCCGCAAATGCCGGGGTGAGTGTTACGCCGCTGATACAACCCCGCCAAAGCCGCTTGGGGCAGGGCCACAACCAGAAAAAGCTGTTCTTGGCCTGCCCCGTGTCTCGTCGCTGATACAGCTAAATGATGAAGCATTCAGCTATTGAAGCTAATTCCTTGAATTATCTATGAAAAGCAAAAACGGCACAGCTCCTGCTCTCTTCCTCGCAACGCTGATAACGGGCCAGCGAACGGAAAGAAGGAATTGCCACCGTGGAGAAACTCGATAAAGGCCTTTTCCGCCGCCTGCTGATAGGGTGCGTACTGGGTTCATGCCTCAGTCTACCGGCCCAGGCCGACAACGGAATCATCGTGATCACCCGCGATGTCCAACCCCGAATGGCGATCCGCGCGCCGCTGGCGCCAGACCCCAACCCTACCACCGCCAACGCCAACCCCTCTGCCTACATCCTCAAGCAGACCAATGAGCTCAGTGATGGCGACTTCGCCAACATCACCAGCGGCACTGGTATTTCTTCGCTGGTCAACCAGCAGACCAACAACCTGGGCGGAGCCATCGGCAACCAGAACCAGCTTCCCAACATGGCCGCTGGCCGTGGCACAGGCGCAGGCAATGGCATCTCCAACATGGTCAATTCGAGCGTCCAGCGCGGTCTTGCACCGCTGCAGATCCTGACCGGAGGCAAATGAGATGAGGCAGACGCTGTTCATCCTTGCCGCGTTTTGCAGTGCATCGGCCTTGGCCCAGTCCCCCGTGATGAATGACGCTTCCATCGACAGCTCCGGCGGGCAGTACCAAGGCAACTTCTCCCTCAACCAGGCAGCGGGCGACCTGCAGCAACAGGTCAACGCCCGCGCGTTTGCCAATGGGCCGCAGGCCAGCGCGAATACGCAGATCCAACAACGCCTTCAATCCGTGATCGATCCGAACATGGATGCCCGAGCCAGCATTCAGGGCACCGCCTTCAGTCACGGCAGCGGCGCGCTGGGCATCAACCAGAGCGCAGGTGCCAGTACCCAGCAAGCCAACGCACTGAGCATCAGCACCAGTGCGCATCCGCAAAGTATCGACGACAGCGTCCTGATGCAGCAGAACGTGGCGCTGATCAAAAGCTCCGATCCAACCGATACCTCCCCTGGTTATCGCCAGGTCACCACCGGTGACCAGGCCTTCACCGGTAGCCGTGGGGTGATTCAGTTGAATCAGAGCGCCGGGGTGGGAAACCAGACGGCAAACACCCTGAGCGTACGGGTCGCGAACTGACCCAAAAAGGTAAGAACAACACTTAACCGAAAAAAAAGACGGAGAAACACCATGAAACCCTCGATGGCACTCAAGCCTCTGGTTTTCGCAATTGCTGCGGTCATGGCTGTTGCTGCACAAGCGGATCAGAACGATCGGCGTGGACATGGCCACCACGGCCACTACAACCCTCCTCCAAAACCTATCTACACCAGCGCTACTGCCACAGCTGACGACACCCAAAGAAGCACCAACAACTTCATCCTCAATGAAGGCACCGTCAACGAAGCAGAAATGAGCAGCTCGGCCGCAGGCGCGAGCGGCAACGTCGGCGTCAACGTGGCAGCCGGTAACGGCAACCAACAAGACAACGCGGCGGCTATCGCCAACACCGCGTCCGACAACTCTGCCATCGACAACAGCTTCGTCTTCGGCGACTCCGTGGCAACCGCAAACGTCGATCAACACAGCAACAACAACACCGTCAAGAACTGGTCGACCCAAAGCTCGGCTGTCATGAGCGGCTCGGCTGACGGTAGCAGCGGTAACGTGGGTATCAACATTGCTGGCGGCGACCTGAACCAGCAGAAAAACACCATGGCCATTGCCAACAACAGTGCGCCAATTGGTAACTCCACTGCCACTGCCACTGCCAAGCAGACCGGTCCAGGCCTGACCGTCATCAACCGTGCCGACCGCACCTATCGGGTGGATACGCTTACCTTCACCACCTCCAAGAGCGGTTCGTCCTCGCGCAGCGGCTCGTTCGATGCCAACATCGACAAGAGCTCCAGTTCGAGCTTCAGCGTGGCTGGCTCGCAAAGCAGCAGCGCCAGCGGTTCGAAGAGCAGCAGCGCCAGCGGCTCCAGCAGCAGCAACGCCAGTGGCTCTAGCAGCATGAACGCCAGCGGCTCCAGCAGCAGCAGCGCCAGCGGCTCGAACAACATGGCTGCCAATGGCTCGAACAGCTGGAATGCCAGTGGTTCGCATAACTCGAGCTTCAGCTCCACCTCGAGTGCTTCGCTCAGCGCCTCGCTGGATGCTTCGGCCAGTGCCGATGCAACCTCCAGCTCGTCGTTCGGCCCGTTCACCCGGACCCGCAGCGAAAGCTTCGACGGCTCGCTCAGCGCTAACCTCGACGTAGACGTCGATACCTCGAGTGACAAAACCCACGCGTCGTCCTTCGACAAGTCCTTCGATTCGTCGTTCGACAAGTCGTATAGCTCTTCGTATGACCGGACCCGCGACTCTTCTTACGACAAATCTCGCGACACCTCCTACGAGAAGTCTCGCGATTCTTCGTACGAAAAAGCGAGAGCCTCGGAGTGGGAAAAAGCCAACGCTTCGGCCTTCGAGAAGTCCGGCGAGAAAGCCTCGCAATCTTCGGACAGCATCTCGAAGAGCTACAGCGAGTCTAGCGAGTACGCACTGAGCAACACCGTGTCGTTCCAAGTGCTGACCCCGACCGGCTGGGCCAACCCTGTGACCAACACCGCAACCCTCAGTGGCTCGGTGAACGGTGGCAGCGGCAACCTGGGCGTCAACGTGGCAGCCGGTGTGGGCAACCAGCAAAGCAACTCGCTGGCCATCTCCAACACCTCGATGTAGCAACTGCGGCGTGGAGGCCCCCTTCGGGGGGCCTCTTTCTAACAAGAAATCAAAGGGGGGCGTCGAACATGCGCATTATCGCCTTGGCGTTTTTGCTGTGCATGGCCAGTGTGATCGAAGCAGCCCAGATGCCGTTGTCCGTCCTGCCGGGAGGCGCGGTCATCTACAAACCCATCCAGAGCATCCGCGAACGCAAGTTCGCCGACCTGGTGCAACAGAAAACCGACTTCAGTTGCGGCGCCGCGGCCCTGGCGACCATCCTGCGCCAAGCCTACTGGCTGGACGTCGACGAGCAGCAGATCATCGAAGGCATGCTGGCCCATGCCGACCCCGACCAGGTGCGCGTCCAAGGTTTCTCGATGCTGGACATGAAGCGCTACGTGGAAAGCCTCGGCATGCGCGCCCGTGGTTACAAGGTGGCCCCCGATACCCTGCACAGCATCCGTATTCCAGTGGTCGTGCTGATGGACATCCGCGGCTACAAGCATTTCGTGGTCATGCAGAAGGTCGATCGTGGTTGGGTCTACATCGGCGATCCGGTGCTGGGCCACAAGCGCTTCAAGGTAGAGGACTTTCTCAAGGGCTGGAACGGCATCATCTTCGCCGTCATTGGCCAGGGATACGACAAGAACAACATCCTGCTCGACCCACCGTTGCCGCTGAGCGCCAAGAACCGCATCAGTAACTTCACGCCGGTGCAGGACGCTGAGTTGATGGACTTTGGCTTTATCCAAAGCGACTTCTTCTAGCAATCAATGGGCAAGACGCTCCGGGAGCTCCCCATGAAAACTTCTACCTGGCTGGCCTTGATGTGCCTGGCCGCTACCCTGCCGACCCAGGCAGAGACATTCAAACCCATCGAGCTGAAGGATCAGGAGCTGGCCAACCTGCGTGGCCGCTACGTGATGCCGGGACGGATCGTCAGCTTCGGCATCGTCATGACCAGCACCTGGCAGAACGCCAATGGCGAGGTGATTGGCGCAACGTCTTCGATGCAGATTCAGCAATCGACCATCAAGCCGCAGTTCTATGTGTCGATGATCGACGAAAAAGGCACCGGCACCTCCCAACCCACGAGCAATGGCACAGGGACCGTCACCGGCGGCAGCGGCCTGAACACCACCGAAGGCGTGACCCAGGTGGTACGTGCCGCGGGTGACTTCAACACAGCACACAACAATGTCGCCATCAACGTGACCAAGGGCAACCAGGCCCCAACCAGCAGCCCGCAAGGTCAACCCCTGGCTGACGGCTCCTCGCTGACCGGCAGCAACGGTGCGGGTTCGCTGAACGTGTCAGCTTCCGGCACCGGGGTTCAGATGAGCATCGTTGCCAATAACAACCAGGGCAACACCTTCCAGCGCATCGGCCAAGGTGGACTGATGCAGAACACGACCTTGCTCGGTGCCAGCAACCGGGTCAGCAACCTGACGTCGCTCAATGTCGTGATGCGAGACAGTGCTCGCACGGCCGGCACGATGAATGTCAACCTGGACCAGCTCAAAGGCCTTCGAAACCTCGGATACTGATCTACGCTCAGTCTCATCGAATGCAGTCAGTCAGAAGGGACGGCTAACCCATGCACCGTTTGTTGACGCTAAGAGCTATCGTCTGTTTGAGTACCCTGGCACCGGCCACTCTGCTCCAGGCTGCGGCCGACCCGGAGGTCGAAGCGCTGAAACAGGAGCTTATCGCGCTGAAACAGCGCTATGAAGCACAACAGAACGCATTGATGGTGCTGGAGCAACGACTGCGCCAGGTCGAAGAGGCACCTCAGGCCCCAGCCCCGAAACGCCTGACCAAATCGCCTGCCGAAGGGGTCAAGGGCAGCCAGACCGTGGCCTCTGGCGCGCCCGGTACCACAGGCAGTTCCTACGGACAATCGTTGCAGGACAATTCCGAGCCCGCGCAAAGCGTGTCCAACCTGTATGACGAAGCCAGCGGCTTTTTCGGTGGCGGCAAGTTCAGCGTCGAGACCGGCCTGACCTATACCCATTACGACACCCGCGCCCTTACCCTCAACGGATTCCTGGCGCTGGATTCGATTTTCCTGGGCAATATCAACATCGACCGTATCAAGGCGGACAACTGGACCCTGGACCTGACAGCCCGCTACAACATGGATCAGCGCTGGCAGTTCGATATAAACGTCCCGATCGTCTACCGCGAATCCACCTACTCCTCAGGCGGCGCAGGCGGTGCCGCTGGGGTGACGTCCGATGATACGGTGACCCGCGACCCGGCCATCGGCGACGTCAACTTCGGGATCGCCTACAAGTTCCTCGACGAAGACGAAACCTGGCCGGACGCCGTGGCTACACTGCGCGTCAAGGCACCCACCGGCAAGGACCCCTATGGCATCAAGCTGATCCAGAGCCCTGGCAACGACAACCTGGCGGTTCCGGAAGACCTGCCGACCGGCAATGGTGTCTGGTCGATCTCGCCCGGCATCTCGCTGGTCAAGACGTTCGACCCGGCCGTGTTGTTCGCCAGCCTGCAGTACACCTACAACATGCAGGACTCGTTCAGCGACATCAGCCCGCAGGTCAATTCCAAGGTTGGCGGGGACGTGAAACTCGGGGACTCGTGGCAGATCGGCGGCGGTATCGCCTTTGCCCTCAACGAGAAGATGAGTATGTCGTTCTCGGTAACCGACCAGTTCTCGAGCAAGAGCAAGATCAAGCCTGACGGGGGCGACTGGCAGTCGATCAGCAACAGTGACTACAACGCTGCGAACTTCAACATTGGCATGACATTCGCTGCGACCAACAACCTGACGATCGTACCGAACCTGTCCATCGGGCTGACCGATGATGCGCCGGACTTCTCCTTCAGCCTCAAATTCCCTTACTACTTCTGAGTTGTGCGGGCCTGCCCGGCCCGGCAATTGGTAACCAACCTTGTAACCGACCGCTTTCCTGAACTTGGCCTGTTATCATCGAGCACAGAAACATGACGTTTTAATGGCAATAAGGAAAGTTTTCGTGAATGACCTGTTAGGCCACCCTCGCACCCGTCTTGCCGCCCTGGCGACCCTGGTGCTGGTGATCCCACTGGGCGCGCGCGCCATGTTGGGTTGGTCCAACGCTTTTGGTTACCTGTCGGACCTCGCGATCGGCAGCCTGCTGGTGCTGGCACTGCATCGCCGCCCCTGGTGGCTGGCCCTGCCGGTGCTTCTGGCCTGGGCCGGGTTCTGGGTGACTTCGGCGGAGCTGGTGAGTGCAGTGGGCCGGCTGCCCACCGCCGCCGACCTGGGCTACCTGACCGACCCACAGTTCGTGGAAAACTCCACCGGTGGCGGCCTTGCCCATGCCTGGCTACCCTGGGCACTGGCGCTGGGCCTGCTGGGGTGGGTGGCGAGCCTATCGTTCGGGGCCCGTTCGCCTGCTACTCCCTTACCCCGCAAGGCCTGGGCCATTCCCGTGCTGCTGTTCGGCCTGCACTGGAGCGGTCAGCACCTGGCGCCGTCGGACGCCGACCAATGGCGCCAATACAACCTCTCCCACCAACTGCTGGCAGCAGGCGTCGGCAGCGTGCAGCAACGTGCCCTCGATGCGTTTGGCGAACAACAACCCGTAACCCCGCTGCCAAGCGCGGGCCTTACCCAGTCCGACTTGCATGGCCGCAAGCTGTTGGGCGTGCCCGGCCAGGCGCGCAACCTGCTGGTGATTACCCTCGAAGGTATTCCCGGGGCTTACATCAGGCCTAATCGCCAGGCCCTGAATAGCCGCTTCGACGAAGAGCTGATGCCCAAGCTCAGCCACTGGGCAGAGCGCGGCATGAATACCCCGGATTACGTGCTGCATACCCACCAGACCATTCGCGGCCTGTACGCCATGCTCTGTGGTGACTACGACAAGCTCGCCAACGGCACTCCCAAGGGCATGGAGCTGTTGACGCAGCAACAGCGCAATCAGGCTTGCCTGCCGGCGCAGCTGCGTCAGGCGGGATTCACCACCCATTACTTGCAGGGTGCAGGCCTGCGTTTCATGGCCAAGGACCGGATCATGCCGCACATTGGCTTTGACTCGGTGAATGGCCAGGAATGGTTCCGCAACGGGAACTACCTGGAGTTCCCCTGGGGCAAGGATGACCGGGCCTTCTTCGAGGGTGCGCTGGACTACGTGGGCCAGCTACGCAAACAGGACAAGCCGTGGATGCTCACCCTGCTGACCGTGGGCACGCACCAGCCCTACTCGGCGCCCGAGCAGTACCTGGAGCGGTACGATACCGCCAAGCAGGCGGCAGTGGCCTATCTGGACGATGCCATTGGCGCGTTTCTCGACAGCCTCGAACAACAGGGTGTCCTCAAGGATACCCTGGTAGTGGTTACGTCCGATGAGTCCCACGGCATCGACGGAGTACGCCTGGCATCATCCTGGGGTTTCAACCTCACCCTCGCCCCCGAGCAAGCCGCATTGCCCCGCGTGAACCGCGGCACCTATGGGCATATCGACCTAGCCACTTCGTTGCTCGATTACTTCGCACTGCCCATTCCCGCCGCCCTCGGCGGGCGCTCGCTGTTTCGCGACTATGACAGTGGCCGCGAGATGATCGCCTACACCAACGGCATGCTTCGCTACCATGACGGCAAGGGCGTGTTCACCGAGTGCGACTTCCAGCAGCGCTGCCGGCGATACGCCAGCGAGGGATTCATTGCCGACCAAGCCAAGTACCTGGGGCCAGGCGATGCGATTACCGGGCTGCAGATCAGCGCTCTGGCCGGAGTGCTCGACCAGTCCTTGCTGCAGACACCGCTGAACCTTCGCTACCAGTTCGGCGGTCCGTCCGCCATCCCGCTGCAAGCCCGAATACACGACGACTGGGCCGATAACCTGATCGGCGCACAGTATCTGGAACTGCCGGAGGGCTCGCACACCAGGGTACGGGTCAAGATCCGCTCCCTCGACCCGCAGCACAATGCCTACATTCAGCTCAAAGCCAAAGAGCTAGAGCAGGATGTACCATTGGGGCTACCTGAAGAAATGCTGGTAACGGCGGACCAGCCTCTGGACATGGAGTTCGGTTTCGACAACCCGACTGAGCGCAAGGCGTTTTCTTTCCATTTGCTGGGGTACGGCGGTGGCGAGGTGGAGGTCAGTGACTTCAGTGTGATCACAGCGCTGCCGGGCGAGGACGAGGCTGTCGAGGAAATTGCCGACGGGCATATTGCGCAGTCGAGTTGAGACGCAGTGCCAAAGTGTCCAGGCTGCTTCCGAACAACCCCACACGTTGAGTCAGCCCGGCTGAATGCTTACCTGATCTGATGCTTGTGCAGCAGGCGATAGAAGGTTGGCCGCGACACCCCGAGCACCCGCGCCGCGATGCTCAGGTTATCGCTGTGCCGGTTGAGCACATCGCACAATGCCTGACGTTCCGCGCGGTGCTTGTAGTCCTCCAGCGTGCCCAGCGGTTGATCCTGTTGCTCCACTACCTGCAAACCAAGGTCCTGCGCCTCAATCTGCCGCCCTTCGGCCAGGACCAAACCTCGCCTCACACGATTGGCCAGTTCCCGCACATTACCCGGCCAGTCGTGTCGGCCCATCGCAGCCAGCGCATGGTCGCTGAACGAACGCGGTCTGCGCCCAGTTTCCAGGCTGTAGAAATGCGAAAAGTGGTTGGCGAGCATCGACAGGTCACCATGGCGGTCGCGCAGGGGCGCAGTCACGACCTGCAGGACGTTCAGCCGGTAATAGAGGTCTTCGCGAAAGCGGCCCTGTTCGATGGCCTTCTCCAGGTCCACATGGGTCGCGGCCAGTACCCTGACGTCAACGGGGATAGGTTGGCTGCCTCCCACCCGTTCGATGTGCTTCTCTTGCAGAAAACGCAGCAAATTGGCTTGCAACTCCAACGGCAAGTCACCGATCTCATCGAGAAAGAGCGTACCGCCGTGCGCTGCTTCGATTCGCCCGACCTTGCGCTGGTGGGCACCCGTGAAAGCCCCCTTTTCATGACCGAACAGTTCGGACTGGATCAGGTGTTCCGGGATCGCGCCGCAGTTAATGGCGATAAACGGTTGATCGAAGCGTTGCGACTGACGGTGCAACGTGCGGGCCACCAACTCTTTGCCCGTGCCACTTTCTCCCCGGATCAGCACCGGCGATTCGGTCGGCGCCAGTTTGCCCAACAACTTGCGCAGTTCACGGATGGGTCTGCTGTCGCCAAGCAGTTCGTGCTCAAGCTCCTCCACCTGCATCGCACCTTTGCCACGCAAGCGCGCCATGCCAAACGCACGCCCCAAGGTAACTTGAACCCTGGACACATCGAACGGCAAGGTGTGGAAATCGAAGAACCACTCGCAGACGAAATCTCCGACGTTCTGCATGCGCAGCTCTTCAGCGCTCAACACGGCAATCCATTCGGTGTTGCTGCGCTTGATCATGTCCTTGACTGCGTCGGGGTGGCGCAGGTGCGACGCCTGCAGGCGCAGCAAGCCGACATCGCATGGGTACTCCAGCGCAGCGCCCAGCGTACAGCTATGCACGTCCCAGCCCGCTCCACTCAGGCCTGGCAAAAGACGGTGGCAATCGTCGCAAGGATCGACAATGAGCAAGCGGCGTTGAGATGCAGGCTCGTGCATAACCTTTCCTTGGCGCCAAATTATGGTTTTTTACATGAAAACAGTAAGTTGCGACGCCCGAATTAACAGTAGCAACGAACTTGGCGCCGCCCACTACCGTTTGTCTGTAAACGGGAGTGGCTACAATTCGACAAGGGAATTTTCACCGGTTGATGACGTCACACGGGGCGTAGAATGGAGAGTCATTTCTCCGCCCCCAAAAAATTTACAACTGCCATGTGACTTGAACACCGACTTGGAGCATCAGTACGAATAACCCCGCGCTGCGTATCGCGAAATGTTTTAGCGAGCACTCGACAACGCGGACTTCACTTCGATGTTTGGGACCATAGAGAGACCGAACCATGAATGCCCCGCTCCGTGTCAACGAAGCACTGCTGATTGCCGACCATGCCTTTGAACCCTTCCAGTGCGTTGCCTGGGATGCCCCAAACGGTTCGGGCGAGCTGAGTCTGGCAGTCATCGACCGGACCAGCACCCGTATCGGCAGCAAACAGGTTTCCTCGCGTATCTATTCCGACCCAGCGCAATGGGCGAACCTGATCGAGGAAGTGCGTGCCGAACTCTCCGAAAAAGGTTATGACCTGCAACCTTGGTCGATGCCGAAGTAATAGCTGCGGGTGACACAAGTGCGTGCCAGTGCACGCACCTGTGAAACATGTGCTGTTACTGCCACGGCAACTTTCCTTATTGCGGCACAGTGTCGCAGCCTGCTGACAAGTGTCACTTTTGCATTACCTTGAAGTTTTGCAGGTGCCGGTATTCGGCTTGCAGTTCTTCGGCCAATTGTCTGGCACGCCCCAGGCGTACTGGCGCCATTTCCATATCCACCAGCAGGGTGTCGCAAGCCAGTGGTTGCACAGCGCCCCAACGCTGCAGGCGGCCATCGGTGAACACCAGGCAGCGCTGCAGCTCCTGTGGACAGGCCTTGCGCCGCGCCAGCAGCCACTGACGAGCCTGGTCCAAGGCCGCGATCAGGGGGGTACCACCACCGGCGCCCAGCGCCTGCAACCAGAGTTGCAACGCTGCAGAGGCCTTGAGGCCATGGCGCTGCCATTGTGGCGTACCTCCGCTGGCGGTCAGCAAGGCCAGACGCGCTCGCTGGCGATAGGCCTGGTCGAACAGCTCTGCCAGCAGCCCTTTGGTGTGTGCCAACGCCTGGTGACGACGGGTCGACGCTGAGGCGTCGACGATCACCAGCCATAATTCGTTCGCTTGGGCCCGCCGCTGTTGCCAGCACAGATCCTTGCGCACGCGTGGCCGCCCCTTGAGCAGGGTCGGCAACCAGGCAACCCGGCCGGTGGCAGCCGCCTGAACACGGCCCCGGCTGGCGCCCTTGAGCGGTCCGACGCGGGGCCTGGCATCCGTCGCCTTGGCGTCAGGCGGGCGGATGCTCAGGGCTTTTTTGCCCAGTTCGGCACCTCGCGGCAAGCCCCGGTGGCTACCGGCTGAGGCGCCATGGCGCCCCAATCACCCTGCCCGCCTTGCCTTTGCCCTTCTCCTTGGCCGCCCTCAGGCGCTGCCGATGGCGGCATGGCGGGGGGCGAGACCCGACGGCGGTGGCGCAGGGCGAACTCCGCTACGGCGTCGACATCTTCCTCTGCAATGACTTCGGCGCCGCGCCAGGCGCAGTGGGCGCGGGCTGCTCGCAGCCAGACCAGATCGGCACGCAGGCCATCGACGCCAGCGGCGAAGCAGCGCTCGGTGATCCAGGCCAGAGCCTGGTCATCCAGGGCAATACGCTCGAGCCGCTGACGCGCGGCCTGACAGCGTTCACGCAGTTGCGCCTGGGCTGCGGCCCATTGCGCGCAGAACGCTTGAGGGTCGCTGTCAAAAGCCAGACGGCGGCGAATGATGTGCTGACGAGCGTCTGGGGTAGGCACCCCTTCAAGAGCCACATTCAAGCCAAACCGGTCCAGCAGTTGCGGGCGCAGCTCGCCCTCTTCCGGGTTCATCGTGCCAATCAGCACGAACCGGGCGCTGTGGCGATGAGAAATGCCGTCGCGCTCGACTCGGTTGGTTCCGCTGGCCGCCACATCCAGCAGCAAGTCCACCAGGGTATCGGGCAGCAGGTTGACTTCATCGACGTACAACACGCCGCCGTCAGCCTGGGCCAACACTCCTGGGGAAAACTGCGCCTTGCCCTGGCCCAGCGCCGCGTCCAGGTCAAGCGTACCGACCAGCCGCTCTTCACTGGCGCCCAAAGGCAAGGTGACAAACGGCCCTTCACCCAGCAAATCCGCCAAACCACGCGCCAAGGTGCTCTTGGCCATGCCGCGCGGACCTTCGATCAGTACGCCGCCAATCCTCGGGTCGATGGCCGTCAGGCACAGCGCCAGCTTGAGGTCGTCGGCGCCAACCACGGCCGCCAGGGGAAATTGTACGGGTTCACTCATTTCAAGCCTGTTCCTCGCCGTCGAGCAACTGCTCCTCGAGGGCCTCTCGATAATCGCCTGGGGCCTGCCAGAGGCCTCGTTGCTGAGCCTCCAGCAAGCGCTCGGTCAGATCGCGCAGGGCCTCTGGATTGTGCTCGCGCATGAATTCGCGCGTCGCCGGGTCGAGCACATAGGCATCGGCCAGGGACTGGTAATGATGGTCATCGATCAGGTGCGTGGTGGCATCGAAGGCGAACAGGTTGTCGACCGTCGCGGCCATTTCGAAAGCCCCCTTGTAACCGTGGCGCTTCACCCCGTCGATCCACTTGGGGTTCAGCGCACGCGCACGAATGACCCGGTTCAGCTCTTCCTTCAGGGTACGGATACGGGGGCGGTCGACCTGGCTGTGATCGCCGTGATAACTGGCCACTGTCGTACCGGCCAGCGTCTCCGAGGCCGCCAGCATGCCACCCTGGAATTGGTAATAGTCGTTGGAGTCGAGCACGTCGTGCTCGTGGTTGTCCTGGTTCTGCAACACCGCCTGCACCTGACTCAGGCGACGGGCGAACTGAGTGCGTGCCGGTGTGCCCTGGTCAGCGCTGCCATAGGCATAACCACCGTGGTTGAGGTAGACCTCGGCCAGGTCCTCACGCTGCTGCCACAAGCGTCCATCGATGGCGTTCTGCACGCCGGCGCCATAGGCGCCTGGCTTGGCACCGAAAACCCGCCAACCCGCTTCACGGGCGGCCTGCTCGGCCGAGACGCCTTGTGCGATCAGCACTTCACGCTCACTGCGCACCCGAGCCGCCAGAGGGTTAAGGTCATCTGGCTCATCCAGTGCAGCCACCGCTTGCACGGCGGCATCGAACAGCCGGATCAGGTTACCGAAGGCATCTCGGAAAAAGCCCGAAACACGCAAGGTCACGTCCACCCGAGGGCGGTCCAGCAGGCTCAGGGGCAATATCTCGAAATCATCGACCCGCTGGCTACCGGTCGCCCACACCGGCCGAACGCCCATCAATGCCATGGCCTGGGCGATGTCGTCGCCCCCCGTGCGCATGGTTGCCGTGCCCCAGACCGACAGGCCCAATTGGCGCAGATGGTCGCCATGGTCCTGCAGATGACGCTCCAAGACAAGGTTGGCCGAAGCGAAGCCCAGGCGCCAAGCCGTGGTCGTGGGCAGGTTGCGCACATCCACGGTGTAGAAATTGCGGCCGGTGGGCAGTACGTCCAGACGGCCACGGCTGGGCGCACCACTGGGGCCGGCAGGCACGAAGCGCCCCTCCAGCGCTGCCAGCAGGCTGCCGATTTCGGCCGCCCCACAAGCATCCAGATTCGGCGCGACCTCGTCCTGCAGCGCCTGCACCACCTCACGTACCGACTGCCACGGGGCTTGCTCGGGCAGTCGCAGCGTGCCGGCCAGGGCTTGCTCGATCACCTGCAAGGCCATCAGTTCGAGGCGTTCGCGGGTGTCGCCACAGGTTCGCCACGCCGAACCGCTGACGGCCTGCAACACGTCGGGGCGCGGCCCTTGCCAGGGTTGACCGAGCTCGCAGTCCAGCGGATCGAAGCCCAGTTCCAGCGCCTTGGCCAGGGCTCGCGGCAAGCTGGCGTTGCCACCACGACCATCGCCACGCTCTACCCGCAGCAAGGCGAGCAAGGTATCCAGACGCAGCCGTCCTTCAGGAGATTGGCCGAACACATGCAAGCCATCGCGGATCTGCGACTCCTTGAGGTCGCACAGGTACGTATCCAGACGCGGCAACCATACCGTTGCGTCGTCCAGCTGGCCTTCGAGCTGAAGTTCGCGGTCGATATGGTTGACCTTGACCAGTTCGAGTATGTCGCGCTGAAGCTCGCGGGCACGCCGCGGGTCAAGCAGTTGCGCCTCGTAGTATTCATCGGCCAGTTGTTCCAGGTGGCGCAGCGGGCCGTAGGTTTCGGCGCGGGTCAGTGGCGGCATCAGGTGGTCGATGATCACCGCTTGGGTACGGCGCTTTGCCTGTGCGCCCTCACCCGGGTCGTTGACGATGAACGGGTAGATGTTCGGCAGCGGCCCTAGCAATGCATCGGGCCAACATTGGGCGGATAGGCCGACCCCCTTGCCAGGCAGCCATTCGAGGTTGCCGTGCTTGCCGACATGGATCACCGCATCGGCGGCGTAGGCATGACGCATCCAGAAGTAGAACGCCAGGTAGCCGTGCGGCGGAACCAGATCGGGGTCGTGGTAGACGGCGCTGGGATCGACCTGGTAGCCGCGTGCGGGCTGGATGCCAACGAAGGTCAGGCCAAAGCGCAGACCCGCTACCATCAGGCGGCCACTGCGGAACATCGGGTCCTGCTCGGGCGGCCCCCAGCGCTCCAGCACGGCTTGGCGGTTGGCATCCGGCAGACGTTCAAAGGCTGCCTGATAATCCGCCAGGCTCAGGCTCTGGGCACAGGGGCGCTGGTCCACGTGGTCGAGGTCGTTGGTGACACCGCCCAGCAGTTGATGGATCAACGCGGTGCCGCTGCCAGGCAGCTCGCTCGTCGGATACCCCTCGTCCTGCAGGGCCTTGAGGATATTCAATGCAGCGGCCGGCGTATCCAGGCCGACACCGTTGCCAATGCGCCCGTCACGGGTCGGGTAGTTGGCCAGCACCAGGGCGATGCGTTTCTGGCCATTGGGCAGGCGCGCAAGCTCCACCCAGCGGCGCGCCAACTCGGCAACGAAATCCATGCGCTCGGGATGGGCGCGGTAGCACACCACGTCCGCCTGGCTACGCTCGCTGCGCCAGGCCAGATCCTTGAAACTCACTGGCCGGGTGATGATGCGCCCGTCAAGCTCGGGCAAGGCGATATGCATGGCCAGGTCGCGGGCGCCCAGGCCCTGCTCGCTTGCCTCCCAGCCGGGCTGGTTGTCCTGGGCGCAGATCGCTTGCAGAACTGGAATGTCGCGCCGGAATGGTCGCGAATTGGGTCGCTCTGGGCTGGACAGGGCAAACCCGGTCGTGTTGATCAGGACTTCGGCTTCGACCTCTTCCAGCCAGGCCTCGACCTGCTCCAGGCAGGCGCTTTCCTTGAGGCTGGCCACCGCGATGGGCAATGGATTGAGCCCGGCCTTCTGCAAGCGCTTGCAAAACACGTCGATGAATGCGGTATTGGCCGCCTGCAAGTGCGAGCGGTAAAACAGCACCGGTGCCACCGGCTGTTCCGGGCGCCAATGGCCATACCAGTCTTGGATTGATGCACTGGCCTTGGTGGGGTGATAGACGGCGGTCCGGGGCAGCGGTTGAGGCTCGTCCCAGGCGTAGTCGCAGCCCAGCCACTGGCTAGCGATGCAGTTGAACAGGTTGACGGCATTGGCCTTGCCGCCCTGGCGCAGGTAGTGCCACAGGCGGTCCGCCTGCTCGGGGGCCACCGTGCTCAAACCGGTAAGTTCGGGGTCCGGGCGATCATCGCCGGGCACCAGAATCAACTGCACCCCGCGCGCTGCCAGTTCGACCAGCTGTTCGACGCCATAGCGCCAGTAGCCGACGCCGCCGTGCAGCGAGACCAGGATCACCTTGGCATGGCGCAGCACCTGGTCGACATACAGGTCGACCGAAGCATGATTCTGCACCTGCATAGGGTTGGCTAGACGTACGCTGGGGAAGCCAGGCGGCAGTTGCTCGGCGGTGTCGGCGAGCAACGCCAGGTGCGAATCGCCGCTGCAGAGGATCACCAGGTCGGCGGGGGTCTGGCCGAGGTCGGCGATGCTGTCGTCCGGCACGAAACCGCCGGGCTGGGTCCGCAGCAGGTGCATGGGTCAGGCGCCCAGGGCCTTGCGCAGTCGCGCTTCCAGTTCACTGGCGTTCAGCTCCTGGCCGATCAGCACCAGGCGGGTGATACGCGGCTCGTCGGCGCGCCAGGCGCGATCGAAATGCTTGTCGAAGCGCGTGCCCACGCCCTGCACCAGCAGGCGCATCGGCTTGCCCGGAATGGCCGCGAAGCCTTTGGCGCGCAGAATGCCGAATTCGACCACCAACTGGGTCAGGGCATCGAGCAGCAAGCTTTCATCGGCTTCGGGCAGGTCGATGGAGATGGAGTCGAAGGCATCGTGGTCATGATCGTCATGGTCGTCGTCATCGTGGTGCGAATCGTGGTGGGTGCGGCGACCGTCGATATGCGCCTCGGATTCAGCCCCCACGCCCAGTAGTACGTCCAGTGGCAGGCGACCGCTGCTGGCTTCGATCACCTTGACTGCTGGCGGCAGCTCTTCGGCGACTTCCGCCCGGACCTTAGCCAGGCCTTGGGCGTCGATCAGGTCGGCCTTGTTGAGCACCACCAGGTCGGCACTGGCCAGTTGGTCGGCGAACAGTTCGTGCAGCGGCGATTCGTGGTCCAGGTTGGGGTCGAGCTTGCGCTGGGCATCTACCTGGTCTGGATAGGCTGCGAATGTGCCGGCGGCCACCGCCGGGCTGTCGACCACGGTGATGACGGCGTCCACAGTGCAGGCATTGCGAATTTCCGGCCACTGGAAGGCCTGTACCAGGGGTTTTGGCAGGGCCAGGCCGCTGGTTTCAATGAGAATGTGGTCGAGGTCGCCACGGCGCGCCACCAATTCGCGCATTACTGGGAAGAACTCTTCCTGTACGGTGCAGCACAGGCAGCCATTGGCCAGTTCGTAGACGCGTCCGCTGGCTTCTTCCTCGGTGCAACCGATGCTGCACTGCTTGAGAATTTCGCCGTCGATACCCAGTTCGCCGAATTCATTGACGATTACCGCGATACGGCGGCCTTGGGCATTGTCGAGCATGTGCCGGAGCAACGTGGTTTTGCCCGAGCCGAGGAAGCCGGTGACGATGGTGACGGGTAGCTTGGCCAGTGTTTTCATGTCGCAATGCCCTTGGCAGGATGGCGGGCATGCGGGACGAGAGCCACGGGCCAGTGGCCGGGCTTATTCGCCACCGGATCACCCCGCCCGGTTGAAAGTCGAAATCGTCCGAGGCAGGTCTCCTGGCTTGCACTGCTTCGCCCTCTCTCTGCGGGGGCTTGAGGGATGACGCCTTCCCGCGCTTGGGCGCAGTGGCTGTGTCGATCCGTTGTCGGTGCTTACAGTTGCGGGGGCAGCCGCGGCTTGTACCGCGTTCCCGTCTTAGCTTCGGCGCAGCCGAAGAACCTCGAAGCGGCAAGGCTACGCGTGGGGTGGCAGGTGGTCAACTGTTCGCACAATCGCTCGACCCATTTGTAGCCGGTCTTTCGGCTGATCTCGTAGGCCTGGCATAGGGCGCTGAAGCTGGGCGCCCCTTGCAGGAATCCGCGATGAAAAGCATTTTCAGGTCCATAGGTTTCAGCTCTCGCCAAGGCATGGTCAGAACCTCGAATACCGACCCTGTCAGTCAAAGACTGTTACCTATGTGCGTGATCTGATTTGTAACCCATGTGGGTGAGTCATGCCGCCAGACCTTTTTGGCTACTTTTTGGGGCGTCTGCCAAAAAGTGACCCGCTGTAAGAGCGGAAAGGTGGTTGAGCGTCGCTTTGGCAAATGGATATGCCCATGCATCCATAAACCAAAACTTTGAAGCACAGATTTAAGGGCGGCATTCAGATAGCGTGAATATCCATTCGCCATGGAGGGGCTCATTCACCCTTTCGCCTTTACGGCGACCTACTTTTGCTCTTGGGCAAAAGTAGGCAAAAACCGCTGGCTCCTATCATCCGGCCCCTACGCTTCGCTTCGGGGTTCCCTCGCTACGGGCTTGCTCCCGGGAGGACCGCGCTGAACGGCCCCTCCTGGGCCGCAGCGCTTGACGGGCATCCATGCCCGTCACCTCCCTCCGCAAGCCCTACGCTCGGCCTACTGACGTCGCAATTTGCAGCGCCTGGAATATCGCGCATTAAAAGCAAAAGCGGAGCATGAAATACCAACTCCGAACAACAACAACAACAACAACAACAACAACAACAACAGCTAAACCAGCCGCACATTCAATATTAAAACTATAAATGCGAGGCAAATTTTCTTTTGCTTCGCTTTGCTCTTGCTTCTAGCGCGCGGTAGTTCAGACGCCACCTAATGCGACTTCAGGAGGCCGAGCGCAGGGCTTGCGCAGGGAGGTGACGGGCATGGATGCCCGTCAAGCGCTGCGGCCCAGGAGGGGCCGTTCAGCGCGGTCCTCCCGGAGCAAGCCCGGAGCGAGGGAACCCCGGAGCGCAGCGCAGGGGCCGGATGATAGGAGCCAGACTTTTTTGGTTACTTTTTGGGGCGTCTGCCAAAAAGTGACCCGCTGTAAGAGCGGAAAGGTGATTGAGCGTCACCTTGGCAAATGGATATGCTCACGCATCCAGAAACCAAAACTTCAAACTTCAAACTTCAAAGCACAGATTTAAGGGCGGCATTCAGATAGCGTGAATATCCATTCGCCATGGAGGCGCTCACTCACCTTTTCGCCTTTACGGCGACCTACTTTTGCTCTTGGGCAAAAGTAGGCAAAAACCGCTGGCTCCTATCATCCGGCCCCTACGCTTCGCTTCGGGGTTCCCTCGCTACGGGCTTGCTCCCGGGAGGACCGCGCTGAACGGCCCCTCCTGGGCCGCAGCGCTTGACGGGCATCCATGCCCGTCACCTCCCTCCGCAAGCCCTACGCTCGGCCTACTGACGTCGCAATTTGCAGCGTCTGGGATATCGCGCATTAAAAGCAAAAGCGGAGCATGAAATACCAACTCCCAACTCCCAACAACAACAACAACAACAACAACAACAACAACAGCTAAACCAGCCGCACATTCAACATTAAAACTATAAATTCGAGGCGGACTTTCTTTTGCTTCGCTTTGCTCTTGCTTCTAGCGCGCGGTAGTTCAGGCGCCACCTAATGCGACTTTAGGAGGCCGAGCGCAGGGCTTGCGCAGGGAGGTGACGGGCATGGATGCCCGTCAAGCGCTGCGGCCCAGGAGGGGCCGTTCAGCGCGGTCCTCCCGGAGCAAGCCCGGAGCGAGGGAACCCCGGAGCGCAGCGCAGGGGCCGGATGATAGGAGCCAGACTTTTTTGGTTACTTTTTGGGGCGTCTGCCAAAAAGTGACCCGCTGTAAGAGCGGAAAGGTGACTGAGCGTCACCTTGGCAAATGGATATGCTCACGCATCCAGAAACCAAAACTTCAAACTTCAAACTTCAAAGCCCAGATTTAAGGACGGCATTCAGATAGCGTGAATATTCATTCACCATGGAGGCGCACATTAACCCTTTCGCCTTTACGGCGACCTACTCCGGCCCCTACGCTGCGCTCCGGGGTCCCCTCGCTACGGGCTTGCTCCCGGGAAAACCTAGGCTCGGCCCCCTGCCCTCGCATTTGGCTGCGCCTGAACCAACCCGCATAGAGGAGCAACAACAAAGCGACAACGACGCAAAATCGCTGTTGAAATGTAACTGCATTTGACGTGCATCCCGCCCCGTGCTCTCCTTACGCCTTGCGTTCAGGTGCCCCATCAGGGGTGAAACGGGAAACCGGTGCGTCACAACCCCCGACAGGGGTGGACAAAGCCGGTGCTGCCCCCGCAACGGTAAGCGAGCGAAGCGTCTAGACCACTGTGCCAGCACCCCTGGCATGGGAAGGTGACCCTTTACAAGGAGCCCTGCTCCTCCTCGTGAGCCCGGAGACCGGCCTGGCGTTCATGAACACCCCGCGGTGGGCGGGCGCTGTCGCATTCCCCTGGGCACTTCGCGCTCGGGGTTGCCGCGCCTGCCCATTGCCCACAAAAAGCAGAGGAACGCGTCATGCCCGTCACCAGCGCCAAACACACCGTCGCCACCCCCGTTACCCTGAGCCAGCGTGTCGTCATCGCCGTTGGTGCCAGCCTGCTGGGCCTGTGCCTGGTCTACTTCGCAGGGTTTTCGCACATCGAGGCAGTGCACAACGCCGCCCACGATACTCGCCACAGCGCCGCCTTCCCCTGCCACTGAGCCTGCCCGCATGATCAAGCGCATCGCCCGTACGGCAGGCTTCAGCGGCCTGCTTGCCGCCCTCCTGCTGACTTTGCTGCAGAGTTTCTGGGTTACACCCCTGATCCTCGAAGCGGAAACCTACGAGTCCGCCACCCCCGCTGTCGAGCCGCACAGCCATGAGGGCCAAGCCGCTCACACCCACGAACACAGTGAACAAGCCTGGTCGCCGGAAGATGGCTGGCAACGCGTGCTGTCCACCACTGGCGGCAATCTCGTCGTGGCCGTTGGTTTCGCGCTGATCCTGGCTGCACTGTACAGCCTGCGCGAACCCAGCCGCGTAGCCACCGGCGCACTGTGGGGCCTGGCCGGTTTCGCGGTGTTCTGCCTGGCGCCCACCCTTGGCTTGCCACCGGAACTGCCCGGCACCGCCGCCGCTGAACTGGGGCAACGCCAAACCTGGTGGATCGGCACCGCTGCAGCGACCGCACTGGGCCTGGCACTGCTGGTTTTCGCTCGCCACGGTTTGCTCAAGGTCGTGGGCGCCGCCCTGCTGGTGCTGCCACACGTGATCGGCGCGCCGCAGCCTGAAGTGCATCAAAGCCTGGCCCCCGAAGCGCTGGAAACCCAATTCGTGTTCGCCTCGTGGCTGACCAACGCGGCCTTCTGGGTAGCGCTGGGCCTGATCAGCGCTTGGCTGTACCGTCGCTCCAGCCAGGCTTGATGGCCTGCGGGGTGTCCTCGTCCCTGCTCTATGCAGGCTTCGGTTGCCGCCAAGGCTGCCCGGCGGCCACGCTCGACACCCTGCTATGCCAGGCACTGGATGCGCATGGCCTGCCACTGACGGCACTTGGCGGCATTGCCAGCATTCCAACCAAGGCCGATGAACCAGGGTTGCGGCAACTCTGCGCGCGACTGGGCCTTCCGCTAACCGTATTCGACTCGGTACAACTACAGCCATTCGAACCGCTATTGAGCCACCGTTCACCAACGGTGTTCGCCCACAGCGGCTGCTGGGGCGTGGCGGAGAGTGCCGCATTGGCGCTTGCCACCCACCATCACGGTTCGGCCAGGCTTGTCGTGCCCCGTCTTGTGCTCGGCCCGGCTACCCTCGCCCTTGCTTGTGGCCGATAATCGCTTCATTCATTTATCTGCAAGGACTCTCCATGACGGTCTACTTCATTGGTGCCGGCCCCGGCGACCCGGATCTGATCACGGTCAAGGGCCAGCGCCTGATCCGTCAGTGCCCCGTGATCATCTACGCAGGTTCGCTGGTTCCGCCAGCCGTCCTCGAAGGCCATCAGGCACACACCGTCATCAACAGTGCCCAGCTTCACTTGGAGCAAATCATCGAGGCGATGCGCGATGCCCATGAAAAGGGGCTGGATGTAGCTCGTGTCCACAGCGGCGATCCAAGTCTCTATGGCGCCATCGGTGAACAGATCCGCCACCTGCGCGAACTTGGCATCGACTATCAGATCGTACCTGGCGTTACCGCCGCTGCCGCCAGCGCCGCCCTGCTCGGCTGCGAGCTGACACTGCCCGATGTGGCGCAAACCGTGATTCTCACACGCTATGGGGACAGCTCCCCCATGCCGGCTGGCGAGCAATTGGGCGACTTGGCCCGCCATGGCAGCACCCTGGCCATTCATCTAGGGGTGAAACACCTGCCGCGTATCGTGGACGAGCTGATGCCCCACTATGGCCCTGATTGCCCGATTGCCGTGATCCATCGCGCCACCTGGCCCGATCAGGACTGGGTGCGTGGAAACCTTGGGAATATCGTCGAACGCGTGGCGGCCAAGGGCTTTCGCCGCACCTCGCTGATTCTCGTCGGCCATGTACTTGGGGATGCCCCCTTTGCCGAGTCCGCCCTGTATCGGGCAGGTCACGCCCACCTGTATCGCCCTGGCGATTGACCATTGCCAAGCGCCTGAAGCCCGTAGCAGACTCCGCTGTACCTCTCTCGAACCGGAGTCACGTCCATGCTGGAGCTACGCCCGAATTGCGAATGCTGCAATGCCGATCTGCCGGGTGACAGCCCGGATGCGTTCATCTGTTCCTTCGAGTGCACGTTCTGCCGTGCGTGCGCCGATACCCGTTTGAAAGGCCGCTGCCCGAACTGCTCTGGGCAATTGGTGGCTCGCCCCAGCCGCGTAGGCCAGGCTCTTCGCGACAACCCCGCCTCCATAGAACGGGTGCTAAAACCACACGCCGCTTGCGCCTGATCTGTCTTGGGCATCGCCAGGGTTCGCTTGGCGATGCCTATCTCAAGCATCTTGTAGGATTTTTCAACAGGTATCGGCTGCTTATTCAACAGTTCTATACTCGCCGTTACCAATCATCCTGAATGGAAGTATCTTGCAGCGCTGCTGAAAAAGCCGATGCAGACGTATTCCTGACAGTTTCAGGAAACGGACCACCTTCCGACAGGAGTTAGCTACATGACAACCGTGCTGATCGTCGACGATCACCCCATCGTGCGTCTTTCATTGCGCTTGCTACTTGAGCGCGAACGTTTTCACGTCGTCGGCGAAGTGGGCGATGGCAGTGAAGTCGCGCAGAAGGCACGGGAGCTGCGCCCGGACGTGGTGGTGCTGGACATCGGCTTGCCCGGCCTGGACGGCATGGAGGTGATCAAGCGCCTGCAGAACATGGAACCCGCACCGAAGATAATGGTGCTTACCGGCCAGGCCACCGACCTCTATGTACGCCGCTGCCTGGATGCCGGTATCGGCGCCTTCGTCATCAAGGATGAAGACCACGAGGCGCTGATCTTTGCCTTGAAGGCCCTCGTCAAAGGCTACTCGACCTTCCCGCAGATGTCCGTGAACAGCAATTCTCTGGAAAGCGAAACCGTGCGCCTGAGCAGCCTCTCCAACCGTGAGATGGAGGTGCTTCGGCGCCTGTCGCGGGGCGAAAACAACAAGAATATCGGTACCTGCATGAACCTCAGCGCCAAGACCATCAGCACCTATCGCGGGCGCATCATGGAAAAGCTCAAGACCGAATCGCTGGTAGAGATGGTCGATCTGGCCAAGCGCAACAACGTCAACTGAGCAATCCGCTGCCATGAAGCGCCCACTGTCGACCATGCTGCTCGCCCTGTTCCTGGCCTTGCCCCTTTGCGCACTGGCCGATGGTGAACCGCGAGACCTGCTTGCACGCGCGTTGAGCGCTGCCTCGCCGTTGACGCTGGATGCCCAGGACCGCCAATGGCTCCAGCGGCGCGAGGCACTGATCCTGGGCAGTTCCCGCCCCGACTATCCGCCGTTCGAGATCAACACCAGCCTGTCGGACTACGAAGGCCTGAGCGCAGACTACGCCGGACTGATCGCCGAACAACTGGGGGTGCCCATCAAGGTAATGCGCTTCGCCAATCGCCACGAAGCGATTGCCGCACTGCGCGACGGTCGCATCGACCTGTTGGGCAGCTCCAACGCATTCGAGGCTGACGATGCCCACCTGGTCCTCAGCCAGCCTTATACCGACGACCTGCCGGTCATCGCCACTCGCGAAGGCCGCTCCCTGAAAAGCAACCTGGAACTGGATGGGCTGCGCCTGGCCATGGTCGATCACTACCTGCCAGGCGAGGCTGTACGCGCGCTTTATCCAAAGGCCCAGTTGAGCCTCTACCGCTCTACCCAGGCCGGCCTTGCCGCCGTCGAACTGGGCGAGGTGGATGCCTACCTGGGTGATGCGATCAGCACCGACTTCCTGATCGGCAAGAGCTACCAAGGCACGGTCAAGATCGACCACTTCTGCCTGGCACCGGGAGGCACCTTCTCCTTCGCCCTGGCCAATGACAATCCACGCCTGAAGCGCCTGGTGGACCAGGCCCTGGACAGAATCAGCGAGAGTGAGCGCCTGAACATCCTGCGGCGCTGGACCAGCGGCAACACCAGCTTGCTGATGGAGCGTCACCTGGCCGCACTGACCGCCGAGGAAGAAGAATGGATCGCCCGGCACCCTACCGTCAGCGTATTGATCAACCCGGCACTGGCACCACTGACGTTCAACAACACCCAACAGCGCTTGAGTGGCATCACGTTGGAACTGCTGAAACAGATCACCCTGCGCACCGGCTTGCAGTTCAAGTTGATCGAGCAGCATTCGGTGCAGGCCATGGTGGACCAACTGGCCCAAGGCCAGGCGGACATGATCGGCGCGCTAGGCTACGGCGTGGCACGTGCTCGACAACTGCGCTTTACCCGCCCCTACCTGGTCAGCCCCAGGGTACTGGTGACCCGCAGCGCCTTGGCTTCGCCAACCCAGGCCACCGCCCTGGATGGCCAGCGAATTGCTTTGTTGCGGGGCGCACCGCAGCTGGCGGACGTGAAACGCCAGTACCCGCACGCCAGTATCGTCGAAGTCGACAACCCGCTTGGGCTGATGGAGGCCGTGGCCAACGATGAAGCCGATGTCGCCTACAGCAACCATATCAATGCGACGTACTACATCAACCACGTTTTCAAGGACAAACTGCATATTGCCGCCGTCCTTGGCGACGAACCCGCCGTCGCCGCATTCGCCGTGGCACCCGGCCAGCCAGTACTGCAGGGCATCCTCGACAAGGTGCTGCTGAGCATCCCGCCGGAAGAGCTGGACCAATTGATCAATCGCTGGCGCACCAGCACCGTGGTCAGCGATAGTCCATGGCGTGACTATCGCACCCTGGCCTTGCAAGTGCTGGTGCTGTCCACGTTACTGCTGGCTGGCGTGGTGTTCTGGAACAGTTACCTGCGCAAGCTTATTCAGCAGCGTACCGAGGCCCAAAGGGCCCTGCAGGACCAACTAGCGCTGAGCCGCGGCCTACTCGAGCAACTGCGTCAGGCCAAGGAGGATGCCGAACAGGCCAGCCAGACCAAAAGCACCTTCCTGGCAACCATGAGCCATGAAATCCGCACGCCGATGAACGCCGTGATCGGCTTGCTGGAGCTGGCCCTGGAAGACAGCCGCTGCGCGCACTCCGATCGCCAGACTTTGCAGACAGCCCACGATTCGGCGGTAGGCCTGCTCGAGCTGATTGGCGACATCCTCGACATCTCGCGCATCGAGTCTGGCCACATGACGCTTCAACCGGTGCCTATCGACCTGGTCGAGTTGGTACGCGCCACCGCACGTGTATTCGAGGGCAATGCCCGGATCAAAGGCCTGCACCTGCAAAGCGCCTTGCCTCCCGAGCCGGTCTGGGTGCTGGCCGACCCTCTCAGGCTCAAGCAGATCCTCTCCAACCTGCTGAGCAACGCCATCAAGTTCACCGACCGCGGCGAAGTCATCGCGAGCCTGACTGTGAGCTCGGTGCTGGAGGAAGGCAAACGTGAAGTCGAACTGTGCGTACGCGACACCGGCATTGGTATCGGTGTGGCCGACCAGGCCCGACTGTTCACCAGCTTTGCCCAGGCCAATGGACCACGGGCTCGCCAAGGTGCAGGCCTGGGTCTGGTCATCAGCCGTACCCTGGCGGAGCTGATGGGAGGTACTCTCAGCCTGCAGAGCGTCGAAGGGGTTGGCACGAAGGTGGAAGTGCTGCTCAGGCTACCCGCCTGCCAGCAGCCCGCTGTCGCTGCGCCCGATACCCCGGCCCGGGAAAGCGACGGCAGCCCACTGCACATCCTTGTGGTCGACGACTACCCGGCCAACCTGTTGCTACTGGACAAGCAGCTAACCAGCCTGGGCCACCGCGTAACCCTCGCCGAGAATGGCGCAGTGGCGCTCGCCCTTTGGCAAGAGGCGACGTTCGATCTGCTGATTACCGACTGCAGCATGCCGGTGCTCGATGGCCACGCCCTTACCCGGCGCATTCGCGAGCTCGAGCGCCAACGGCAGCGACCCGCCTGCCGCATCATTGGCGTCACCGCCAACGCCCAGGCCGAGGAGCGTGCCCGTTGCCTGGCAAGTGGCATGGATGACTGCCTGTTCAAACCGATTGGCCTACAGACCCTCAAGGCGCACCTGCCCCGGCTGCCTGCCCAGCCGGAGCAGTCAAGCACTCCGTCAAGCGGCTTTGACCTCAAGGAACTCCGTCATCTGACTCAGGACAACGAGCAACTGACGCGCAGCTTGCTCGAACAATTGGCGCAGAGTGCCCGCGAAGACCTGGCAACTCTCCAGGCACTGGGCCCCACTCCCCCCGCCGACGCATTACGCACCGTGGCACACCGTATCAAAGGTGGCGCCAAGATGGTCAGGGTGCGTGGCGTGGTCGGCGACTGCGAGGCCATCGAGCAGGCCCTGGCCCAGGACCTGCCTACCGCCGCGTTGCAGCGCCGCCTGGAAGCGAGTCTGCAGAGCCTGCAACGCGAACTGGCCGATACCCTCAGTGCAATTGCAACGTCGAACTGATCTGGCTGATGGCGTCGACCACATGCCGCGACCCCTGCTGGATCTCCATGATCACCGTACCGGCCTCGTTGGCCAGCGCCACCCCCTGACCGGTGCGAGACAAACTCGATTGCATGCTCGCCACCGCTGTCAGTGACAGGTCGTGGTTCTGCCGCACCACATCGACGATCTCCAGGGTCGCCTTGCTGGTCCGGGCCGCCAGGCTGCGCACCTCATCGGCCACCACGGCAAAACCACGCCCCTGATCTCCTGCACGCGCAGCCTCGATGGCAGCATTCAATGCCAGCAGATTGGTCTGGTCGGCAATGCCGCGGATGGTCAGCACGATCTGCCCTATCACGTCGGATTGGCGGCTGACCGCATCGATGTTACGGGCGGCATCGTTCAAGTCCTGGGAAATCTGCTCGATTACCTCGACCGTCTGCTGGACCACCTCCGTGCCCTTGCGGGCGCACGCATCGGTCTGCACCGAGCTGGCATGGGCCGCTTCGGCGGCGCTTTGCTGGGTGCTGATCTGGGCAGTGATGTCGCTGGCGAACTTCACCACTTTGTACAGTCGCCCGTTGCTGTCGAAGATCGGGTTGTAGGAGGCTTCCAGGTAAACGGTCTGGCCTTGTTTATTGACCCGCTCGAAGCGATGGGAATGGTATTCGCCACGGTTCAGTGAGGCCCAGAACTCACGGTATTCGGCCGACTCACGCTCATGGGGCAGGCAGAACAAGCCATGATGCCGGCCCACCACTTCCTCGAGCCGATAGCCCATGGTGTTGAGAAAATTCGGGTTGGCCTTGATTACCCGCCCCTGGGGCGTGAACTCGATCACTGCCATGGAGCGGCCAAGGGCCGTGATCAGGCTTTCGCTTTCATGCTCGTCCTTTACGCGCTGGCTGATATCAGCGGCGACCTTGAGCACGCTGGTGACCTGCTGCTGGTCATCGAGCACAGGCATGTAGCTCGCCTCCAGCCACACCTCTTCGCCGGCCTTGTTGATGCGTTCGAAGGTGCCGCTGATGGCTTTACCCTGGCCCAGTTCACGCCACAACTGCTGGTACTCGGCACTCTGGGCGTAACCCGGGTCGCAAAACAGCCGATGATGCTTGCCCCGCAGTTCTTCTGCGCTGTATCCCATGGCCCGACAGAACTGTTCATTGGCATCGAGAATGGTGCCATCGGGTTCGAACTCGATGATCGCCATGGACCGGCTGATCGCCGCCAGTTTCGCTTCCACGCCGGCCAAGGCCTGATGGCAGCGCTGGATCTCGATCAAGTCGGACTTGCGATGGAAATCGAACATGGTGCCGGGCTCCTTCTGGGCGGAATTTTCAGAGCATAGATCGGCATTGGAGGCGTGCAAGCACGTTGATATCACTTTGTAATTAGGCGCCAAGCCTGATTACGCACTCGCTCAGGAACTCTCGCGCACCATCAATTCAAACCCCAGGTCCTGCTGCTCGGTCGTGACCCGCTTGCCATCGAGCAACGCCAGCAATGCCTGGGCCGCGCCGCGCCCGACGGCGGCTCGTGGTGTACGGATCGAGGTTAAGCGCGGCACCATGTGCGCCGAGGCTGGCAAGTCGTTGAACCCCACCATGGCCACTCGACCTGGCACCTCGACGCCCTGACGCATGGCCTGCAGCACTGCACCCTGGGCCAAGTCGTCGTTGCAGAAGAATATGCCGTCGACGTCCGGTGCCTGCTCCAACAACTGGCTGAACAGTTCGCTACCCAAGGCGATGGACGACGGTTGCGGGGCGAGAATCTCCAGCTCCGAGGCCTGCAATCCGGACTCCACCAAGGCCTGGCGGAAGCCCTCGGCACGCTGCATCACCCGCGGGTCGAGCTGCGCGGCAATGAACGCCAACCGGCGGCGGCCGCGCTCGATCAGGTGACGGGCGGCAGCACGGCCAGCCTGCTGCTGGGAGAACCCCACCGATAACTGCCCCGCTTCCCCGCCGAGCTCCATCATGTGGACACATGGCACGCCACTGGCCGCCAGCATCTGGCGCGATGCGTCGCTACGGTCGAACCCGGTCAGCAACATGCCACACGGCTGATAAGCCAGATAATTGCGAATCAGGTTCTCTTCCTCGGCGATATCGTAGTGATAGTTGCCGATCAGCACTTCCAGACCGCGTGGACGCATCACCTCGTGGATAGCTTCGAGGGTGTCGATGAACAGTTGGTTGGACAGCGAAGGAATCAGAACCACCACCGACTGGCTACGCGCCGATGCCAAGGCGCGGGCGGCCGGGTTGGCGACGTAACCCAGGCTCGCGGCGGCAGCCATGACTTTTTCGACCAGTTCTGGCGCAACGGTGCTGACGCCGCGCAAGGCACGGGAAGCGGTAATGGGGGAAACCCCGGAAAGCCGGGCGACTTCTGCCAGCGTGGGACGACCGGTAGTGCGAGAGCCTGTGCGAGACATGAATGTTGTAATTTTACTACTTGCCAAGGAGGGGGAACGGCCATAAGGTAGCGCTGTCTCAGGACGCAGGCAATGTAATCTTTGGTAGTGCCCGGCACTGATAGCCTGCCAAGCGTCCATACTGCGTAAGGACAAGACCAATAACACCGGGGAGGTGGCGTGTCGTCGAAGACGAGACAGCGCTGTCTCACTCCGCAGGAGGTACTGATGAACTCTTCCCTGTCCGCCATTGTGGTGATGGGTGTCGCCGGCTGCGGTAAAAGCAGCGTAGGCGCCGCCATTGCCGCCAGGAGCGGAGGCCGCCTGATCGAAGGCGACGCTTTCCACCCTGCCGAAAACATCAGCAAGATGAGCGCCGGCATCCCTCTGAACGACGACGACCGTGCCGGCTGGCTGGTTCGCCTTGGCCAGGAGCTACAGTCGACGCTCCAGTCCGGCGAACGCCCGATCCTGACCTGCTCCGCCCTCAAGCTCCGCTATCGCGAAACCTTGCGCGCTGCGGTGCCGAACCTGTGTTTCGTATTCCTCGAACTGAGTCCGGCCGAAGCGGAAAAGCGGGTGCTGGCACGCCCCGGCCACTTCATGCCTGCCAGCCTGATCGACAGCCAGTTCGCCGCGCTCGAACCACCCCATGGCGAGACGCTGACCCTCGCGCTGGACGCGACTCGTCCGCTCGACACGCTCGCAGAGCAGGTCGACGTATGGCTAAAGCCTTGCGGTGAGCGGAGCCTGGCGCGGACCGCCTGATCCCGGCGGTTTTCCTGGCTCACCCGAGATAGCGCTGTCTTTACGCTAACAAACCTTAAAAAAATCAAAAAGCTACGCCAAAAACAACGATAAGACCGAGGCATAAGAACCATGTTCGGACTGGCAACTGATACCTACCTGCTGCTCGACGCCCTTGTCACCATTGTCGGGCTGATCCTGCTGATCACCCATTTCAAGGTCCACCCCTTCGTCGCCCTCACACTCGCCGCCGGCTTCCTCGGCCTGACCTCCGGCATGCCGGTCGCCAAGGTCATGAAGTCGTTCCAGGACGGATTTGGCGGCGTGCTTGGCTTCGTCGGCATCGTGCTGGCGCTGGGCACCATGCTGGGCAAGCTGATGGCCGACTCAGGTGGCGCGGACCAGATCGCACAAACGCTGATTCGCGCCTTCGGCAAGAAGAACGTGCATTGGGCGATGATGTTCGCCGCGTTCCTGGTGGGCATCCCGCTGTTCTTCGAGATAGGCTTCGTGCTGCTGATTCCGCTGGTGTTCATCGTGGCCCGCCGCTCAGGCGTGTCGCTGATCAAGATCGGCATCCCGCTGCTGGCCGGTCTTTCCGTGGTCCATGGCCTGGTGCCGCCGCACCCGGGACCACTGCTGGCCATCGGCATCTTCCACGCAGACATCGGCAAGACCATCTTCTATGGCCTGCTGATTGCCTTGCCAACCGCCGTGATCGCCGGACCACTGTTCGGTAACTTCATCGCCCGCTACATTCCGGGCAACCCCTCGCAAGAACTGATGGACCAGATCGCCAAGGAGTCCGACCAAGGCAACCTGCCAAGCTTCACCATCACCCTGGTCACCGTACTGTTGCCAGTGGTGCTGATGCTGCTCAAGACCTTCGCCGACGTGGTCCTGCCAGCCGAGCACATCGTGCGCCAATGGATGGACCTGATCGGCCACCCGATTACCGCCTTGCTCGCCGCCTTGCTGTTGGCCTTCTACACCTTCGGCTCGGCCCGGGGATTCAATCGCCAACAGATCATGAAGATGCTCGACCAGAGCCTGGCGCCAACAGCGGCCATCGTGCTGATCGTCGGCGCCGGCGGTGGTTTCAAACAGATGCTGGTCGATACTGGCGTGGGTAACGTGATCGGGCAAATGGCCGTACAGGCTGAGATTTCGCCGATCCTGCTGGCCTGGCTGGTCGCCGCAGTGATTCGTATCGCCACCGGTTCGGCGACGGTGGCCACCATCACTGGCGCAGGCATCGTGGCCCCGGTGATCGACCTGGTGCCGGGCGTGAACCGTGAACTGCTGGTATTGGCCACCGGTGCCGGCTCGCTGATCCTCTCGCATGTCAACGACGCCGGTTTCTGGCTGGTGAAGCAGTACTTCAACATGACCGTGGCCGAAACTTTCAAGACCTGGAGCATGATGGAGACCATCCTGTCGATAGTCGGCATCATCTTCATCATGTTGCTGTCGTTGGTGGTGTGACCCTCAAGGGGGCGGCCAACGCCCCCCACTTCACCACTGTCGCTTGTCAGGCCGGGTCAACCCAAGCTTCTCGATCCGGTAGCGCAGCATGTCGCGTGACAGACCGAGCATCCGCGCCGACTTGGTGACATTCCAGTCGGTGCGATCCAGCGTACGGCATACCAGATCCCGCTCCATGTCCGGCAGACTGGTACCCGGGTCAGGCTCGAAGCGTGGTGCCTCGAACGACGCAGGCGCAGGATGAGCCAAAGGCTCGTCGATCAAGGTCATGCACAGGTTCAGCTGGTGTGCCTGCACCACTTCATTAGGTGCCAGCAAGACCGTCTGTTCCAGCATGTTACGCAGTTCACGCACATTTCCAGGCCAGCTGTAACCTAGCATCAGCGACTCGGCCTCGGCCGAGAAACGCAGGTTGGGCTTGCCATAACGACGCCCGTGATGGGCCAGGAAGTGCCGGGCAAGCAGCAGGATGTCCTGCCCGCGGGCATACAGACGTGGCACCTTCAAGGCAATGATGCGCAAGCGGAAGAACAGGTCGCGACGGAATTTGCCCTGTTGAACCATTTGCTCCAGGTTGCAGTTGGTGGCACTGATCACCCGCAGGTCGACCTTGCGCTCCTTGACCGCGCCGATTCGCCGAATGCTGCGATCTTCCAACAGCTTGAGCAGCTTGGCTTGCAGGACCAGGTCCATTTCACCGATTTCATCCAGAAACAGCGTGCCGCCGTCCGCTGCCTCGACCAGTCCTACGCGGCGCTCCTTGGCATCGGTAAAGGCACCTTTCTCGTGACCGAACAACTCGGCTTCCAGCAGGTTGGCCGGAATCGAGGCGCAGTTGAACTCGATGAACGGCCCCTTGCTGCGTGAGCCGTCGAAATGCAGGGCACGGGCCACCAGCTCCTTACCAGTGCCGGTCTCCCCTTCGATCAGCACCGGCGGCAGATCGTCACTGGCCATGCGGCGCTCGGCATCGAGCACCTGATGCAGGGTGTGCTTGAGCGTGAGCATCGCCGGCGACTCGCCGATCAACGCCTGCAGGCCGGACTTCTGCGCTTCCCGCTCCTGATAGAACGACAGTGTGCGCTCCATGCGGTCCGCTGCCAGCGCCTTGTCCAAAGTCAACTTGAGTTCTGCCAGCACCACCGGCTTGGTCAGGTAATGGAAGGCCCCCTCCTTCATCGCCAGCACGGCGTCTTCGACATTGCCGTAGCCGGTCATCATGATCACCTTGAGGTCGGGCGCCTGTCCGACGAGGGTGCGTAACAGGTCATGACCGTTCATGCCGGGTAGCGAATTGTCGGTGAGCACCGCATCGGGCTGGACGCGCTTGATCTGCTCCAGTGCCAGTTCGGCACTGTGGCACACCGTCACCTCGAAGCCTTTGATGCCCAGGTACGTGCGAATGTTATCGGCGAGGACTTCATCATCCTCGACTACCAGGATGCTGTGCTCCATGGTCTCCTCCCGCTGCGATATTGAAAGTAAGGCTGACGCGGGTTCCTTCCTCTTCACGACTGCTCAAGCTGACCGAGCCGCCAAAACGTTCCATGATGCGTTTGACCAAGGCCAGGCCAACACCCAGCCCGCCTTGCTTGGTGGTGAAGAAAGGCTTGAACACCATCCGCTCCTGCTGCCGGGTCATGCCCTTGCCGGTGTCGCTGAGCAGCAGCTGAGCGCGCTGCCCGTCCTGCACACTTACCTCGGCGCGCAGCTCGCCGCCGTTAGGCATCGCTTCCAAGGCGTTGGCGAACAAACTGTTGAGAATCTGGGTAAGCTGCAGCGGCTGGCTGGCGACCCACTGCACCGATGGCCCCTCGAAGCTGAACTGCACACCGTTGCGCTCGATCTGCTGCGTGAATGCCAGCCGGGTATCCTCGATGGCAGCGACCAGATCCACCGCCTCGGCTTCGTCGCTGGCCGGGCGTAGCGACACCAGTAGATCGCGCACCCAACGGGACATACGGTCAACCTGACCGATGATGTCGACGATGTTCTTCTGCGCCACGGGATTGGCGATTTCCTGCGCCAACTCCGCACTGGAACGGATGTTGGCCAGCGGGTTGCGCAAACTGTGGGCCACCGCCGAGGACATCTCGCCAAGCGCCACATAGGTTTCACTGGCCACCAGGCGGTCCTGCTGCTGACGAAGCATGGACGCTGCCCGACGTACGATCCAGAACAGGCCGAAGTAAATCAGCGCGCCGCCGACCAAGGTCGACGCCCAGATCAGTACGTAGCCGCGCTGTATGCGACGGATCAGGTCCTTGGGTTCCTTGTAGATCTCAACCATAGAAAGCACCTGCTCCCCCTGGCTGTCGAACAAGGGGATGTAGTTCTCGATGAACAGGTACTCGGGCTCACGCAGAAACTTCTGTTCTTCACGGTCTTCGTGGGCCTTGTGATAGCTGGCCGACACAGCCTTTCGTGAGCGGAACGCACGATCGAGGTCGCCATCGGCCTCGATGCGCACGCCGATCAATTCTCGGTTGGTGGACCACAGGATGGTCCTGTCGCGAGCATAGACGTTGGCCAGCAAGGTGTCCGGGAGGTGCTCGACATGATCGAGGAACTCGACGCGGGTAGACTCGGCCAGCGCCGGGGCGAATTGCAGATGCTGCTCATCCCGTCGTGGGTCAAGCAATTCGCCCATCGTGACACCTGGGGGCAACTGCGAATGGCGTACCTCAGCCTGGGCCATGGACTGGATGAATTGGGCGGTCAGCATGGCATCGCGCTCGACGCTGTCGCGCACCACGAACCGGGTCGA
Source organism: Pseudomonas sp. NyZ480 (assembly GCF_029537255.1). Lineage (NCBI taxonomy): Bacteria > Pseudomonadati > Pseudomonadota > Gammaproteobacteria > Pseudomonadales > Pseudomonadaceae > Pseudomonas > Pseudomonas sp. NyZ480. The sequence continues at coordinate 2,979,660 of NZ_CP120626.1, forward strand.
CAAATACCCCAAGCCCCCCGCCACCGCGGCGATGATCAGCAGGCTGATGATCGAAAACCAGCGCAGCAGATTGAATTCGCGCAACGGCACAGCTGGGCCACTGGTAAGGCCACGCGTCGTGCCCGGAACTTCGTTTTCCAGCGTCTGCATCGCTTGGTTCCCGCTCAGCAAGTCCATTCAGGAAGGCCTCAAGGGGTTGCTACCGTACGTAGCAAATTGATAGCACTTCGCCAGAGCGGCAACAGCCGCCATTTGTCGTGATCATGACGCTGCAAAAAGTTGGCCAGGCTATTTAGATTATATTTTATATTTACAATTCAATGACTTATGGCGCTTTTATTATACAGATTCGAGAATAATTCCCCGACATCGGGTGTTTTCCACCCAATTCGTAGAAAACGTTTTAAATCAGATACTTAAGGTCAACATGTAATTCAGGACATCACGTTCTCGCCAATCGGAAGCTCAACGAGACCCGGGTGCCATGGCCCGCGCGGCTGCTCAACCTTACCGAGCCTCCAAAACGCTCCATGATGCGCTTTACCAACATGAGGCCCACCCCCAAGCCACCTTGCTTGGTGGTGAAAAAGGGTCGAAACGCCAGTCGCTGCTGCTGCTCGCTCATGCCCTTGCCGGTATCGGAAAGACGCAAAGTCAGGTTGGTGCGATCGTGGCGTACCACCTCGACCTTGAGTTGCCCACCCTGCTCCATCGACTCCAGGGCATTGGCGATCAGGCTGTTGAATATCTGCGCAAGCAACGCTGGCTGACCCAGCACCTGAACGGCGGGTAATGGTCGCACTTCCAGGCTGACCCCTGACCGCGCGAGCGCCGCCGCGAATGTCTGCAGGCTTTCCTGAAGCGCCTGGGACAGGTCCACCGGCACCGCGTCGTCGTTCAGCGGCCGCAACGATTGCAACAACTGGCGGATCCACTGCGACATGCGGTCGACCTGGCTGATGATGTCGTTGATGTTTTTCTGTGCGGGGCCGTCGTCGAATGCCTGGGCCAGCTCTGCACTGGAGCGAATGCTGGCCAGCGGGTTGCGCAAGCTGTGGGCCACCGCCGAGGACACCTCGCCCAGGGCGACGTAGGTCTCGCTGTTGATCAGCCGCTTCTGCTGTACCGCCATCACCCGCGAGGCACGCCGCATGATGCCGTACAGGCCGATGTAGACCAGGCCTGCACCGACGGCGATCGCCAGCCAGATCAGCAACAGGCCGTGCTCGATGCGCACGATCAGGTCGTGGGGCTCCTTGTAGATCTCCACCATCGCCGTGACCTGCTCGCCCCCGGCATCGAACAGCGGAATGTAGTTCTCGATGAACAACTGCTCAGGCGGGGTCACGAACTTTTGCTCGGCCCGCGCCTGCTCGAAGTCGTGATAGCTCGCCGACACCCGCATCTTGTACTCGAAGGCGCGGTCCAGGTCTTCGTCGCCTTCGATCAACTTGCCCACCAGCGCAGGGTTGCTGGACCAGACCACCGTGCGGTCAGGTGCATAGATGTTGGCAAGCAGCATGTCCGGCAGGTGGGCGATATGGTCGAGAAACTCACCCCGAGCCCTGCGCCGCGCGTCCGGGTCTACGTCAGGCAAGGCTTGCTGGTCGGTGCGAGGGTCGATCAACTCGCCCATGGTGCGCACATTGGGGATGGACACATGGCGCACTTCGGCATCGGCAATGGCGGTGATGAACTGGGCCGTGAGCAATGCGTCGCGCTCGACGCTTTCATCGATGATGAAGCGGCTTGAAATCAGGCCCAGCCCAACGCCGATGGACAGAATGATCGCCAGGCTGACCCAGGCATACCAACTCAACAAATTGAATGGCTTGCGCTGTGGAGCGGCCTCGCCAGCTGTGGGCACGTCGAGGCTGTTCAAATGCGGGGCGCTGTCCATGCCGGACTCCAAGGCGGGTCACCTTTGAAGGTTATAGCCCAGAGTTGGGGAATCATGACGCCGATTGGTCGGAACGCTGCGGTTTATACGTTCTAGAGCCGCGTGCAGCAGTGCGGTACTACAAAGGGGAATCTTCGGCCAACCCCTGCAATTTACGGTATTCACGCAATACGTTGGGGACATATCGGCGGGTTTCGGCGAACGGCGGAACCGCCCGTCCACGTCGCAGCACCGCATCGGGTCCAGCGTTGTAGGCAGCCACGGCCAGGGTGATATCGTTATCGAACAGCTTCAGCATTCGCTTGAGGTAGCGAGCCCCGCCCTGCACGTTGTCTTCAGGATCCAGCGCGTTCTCCACGCCCATCTCCCGGGCGGTGTCCGGCATCAATTGCATCAGCCCGACTGCCCCGGCCGCCGAACGGGCCTTGGGGTTATAGCCGGACTCGGCCTTGATCAAGGCATGCAGCAACGCCTGGGGTACATCATGGGTTCGCGCCGCCGCCGCGACAACATCGGCGTATGGCCTTCCGGTCACCCTCTGCGCATCGGCAGGACCGGCCTGGGCGACCGTTTCACTGATCACCCGCTGGTAGTGGCTGCCTGGCCGATGGACGTTGGTCAGGACATAGCCGCCTTTGGCATCAATGCTGATGTACACGTCGGCCTGGGCCGCACCTGCCACCAGCCAGATCAATCCCAGAATGATAACTCGCATCTCGGTCACCTCCCGTTCGCTGCCCCCGTTTTGGGGGATATGCCCCAGAAAACCTGAGCTTTCGAGCTACGACGCAAGCACCGTGCCGCTTGCCATCCCGCATGCCGCAAGGCCCCGAGGCAGACGTGCACGGCAGTTGCATAAGGCTTGAAAAAGCATGTCCACATGCAGCGGAGGGCTTCACCATGCAGCGCAGAATCAATACCCAACGTGGTTTCACCCTGCTTGAGCTTCTGGTGGTGTTGGTGGTGCTTGGCCTGTTGGCCGGGATCGTCGCGCCCAAATACTTCAGCCAGCTCGGCCGCTCCGAGGCCAAGGTGGCGCGGGCACAGATCGAGGGGCTGAGCAAGGCGCTGGACCTCTATCGCCTGGAAGTGGGGCATTACCCCAACAGTGAGCAAGGATTGCAGGCGCTGGTGGCAGCCCCCAGCGGCGAGGCACGCTGGTCCGGGCCTTACCTGCAGAAAGCGGTGCCACAGGACCCCTGGGGCCGGCCTTATATTTACCGCCAACCGGGTGAGAACGGCGGCGAGTACGACCTGCTCTCGATGGGCAAGGACGGCCAGCCCGGCGGCGATGGGGAGAATGCCGAAATCACCAGTTGGCAGTAAGGAGAACGGCCATGCGCTACAGCCTCAAAGCCTTGGGTAGCCGGGGCCTGGTGCAGTTGCAGATCGACGCAGAGGATATCGAGCAGGCGCGGCGCAAGGCCGAAGAGCAAGGCCTGAAGGTGGTCAGTGTGCGTGGCCAAGGGCACTGGCTCGGCGGCCTGACCTGGCGCCGCGAGGCAACGTTCGACCTGGTGCTGTTCAGCCAGGAGCTTTCAACCTTGCTCAATGCCGGCCTCCCCCTGATCGACGCCCTGGAAAGCCTGGCGGAAAAGGCTCCTGCCGCCGCGACCCGCAAGGTGCTGGCGGCGTTGGTAAGCCAGCTCTACGAGGGCCGCTCGCTGTCCCAGGCCCTGGGACAACAACCGCGGGTCTTCCCAAACCTGTATGTGGCGCTGGTGCAGTCCAGCGAGCGCACCGGCGCCCTGGGAGATGCGCTGACCCGCTACATCAGCTATCGCCAGCGCCTGGACCTGGTTCGGCAGAAGCTAGTGGGTGCCTCGATCTACCCCTTGCTGTTACTGCTGGTGGGTGGGGGTGTGGTGCTGTTTCTGCTGGGCTACGTGGTCCCCCGCTTTAGCCTTGTGTTCGAAGGCATGGGCACCGAACTGCCCTGGTTGTCACGGGTACTGATGCAGATCGGTCTGTTCCTGCACGCCCAGCAACTGCCGTTGGGCCTGTCGGCCTTGGTGAGCATAAGCGCACTGGTCGTACTGCGCCGGCATCCGGCGCTGCGGCGTTGGGCATCCCGCCAACTGCGACGTGCTCCGGCCCTGCATCAGCGCCTGATGATGTACGAGCTGGCTCGGTTCTATCGCTCGCTGGGCATATTGTTGCAGGGCGGTATTCCCATCCTCACCGCCATGGGTATGGCCCGCGGCCTGCTGGGCAGTGCCGCGGCCCAGGGGCTGGAGCAAGCCAGCAAACGGGTGGGTGAAGGGTTGCCACTGTCCGATGCGCTGGAAGCGGGCCAACTGGTGACGCCCGTTTCGTTGCGGCTGCTTCGGGCGGGTGAGCAGTCAGGCAACCTTGGCGAAATGCTGGAGCGCTGCGCGGACTTCCACGACCAGGAAATCGGACGTTGGGTGGAGTGGTTCGTTCGTCTGTTCGAACCGTTGTTGATGACCTTCATCGGGCTGTTGATCGGCCTGATCGTGATCCTCATGTACATGCCGATCTTCGAGCTGGCATCGAGCATCCACTGACCATCAGGCGGACGAAACGGCTCCGCCCGCCTGTGGCGCGACTCAGTGCCCTGCCGACGCCGGTCCGGCCTTGGCGGTGAAGGGTGGCTTGGCCAGCCATACCAGCAGGATCAGGCCGGCGAACACCCAGGTCATCAAGGTGAAGTAGTCCACCGTCGACATCATGTACGCCTGTCCGTTGAGCATCTGTTCCAGTTGCGCGTAATGCTGTGGGGTGGCGCCGCCCAATTGCTCCAGGGTGTGCCGCGTCGTCGGGTCGTAGGCGCTGATGTGCTCGCTGAGATAGGCGTGGTGCTGGTCGGCGCGGCGAATCCAGATCCAGGTCGTCAACGAGGCGGCAAAGCTGCCACCCAAGGTGCGTAGGAAGGTCGCCAGGCCAGAACCATCGGCGATCTGCTGCGGCGGCAGGTCCGACAGCAGGATGCTCAGGGTTGGCATGAAGAACAGCGCCACACCGATGCCCATGAACAGTTGCACCAAGGCTACGTGCTGGAAATCAACGTCGCTGGTGAAGCCTGCGCGCAGGTAACAACTGGTGCCGATGGCCAGGAACGCCAGCCCGGCCAGTACCCGGAGGTCGAAGCGGTGCGCATACTTGCCCACGAACGGCGACAGCACCACCGGCAGCAGGCCGATCGGCGCCACCGCCAGGCCTGCCCACGTGGCGGTATAGCCCATCTGGGTCTGCAACCACTGTGGCAGAATCAGGTTGATGCCGAAGAATGCGGCGTAGCCCCCGACCAGCACCAGCGTGCCGATACGAAAGTTGCGGTGAGCGAACAGCCGCAGGTTGACCACAGGGTGTCGATCCGTGAGCTCCCAGATCACGAAAATCGCCAGGAACACCAGCGAAATCAGGCTGCCGACGATGATGAACGACGACTCGAACCAGTCCAGGTCGTTACCTTTGTCCAGCACTACCTGCAGGGCACCGACGCCAACGATCAGCGTCAGCAAGCCGATGTAGTCCATCGGCTGGCGACTGGTGACCACCGGACGGGTGCGCATCTGCTGACGCACCACGGCTGCGGCGAACAAACCGATGGGCACGTTGATGAAGAAGATCCACGGCCAGCTGTAGCTGTCGGTGATCCAGCCGCCCAGAATCGGCCCGGCGATCGGCGCCACCACCGTGACCATTGCCAGCAACGCCAGCGCCATGCCCCGCTTGGCCGGCGGATACACCGCGATCAGCAGTGTCTGGGTCATCGGGTACAGGGGCCCGGCCACCACACCCTGCAATACCCGAAAGCCCACCAACTCGGGCATCGACTGCGCAATACCGCAAAGAAAAGAGGCCAGCACGAACAGCAAGGTGGCCCAGATGAACAGTTTCACCTCACCGAAGCGGCGGCTCAGCCAGCCGGTCAGCGGCAACGCAATGGCGTTGCTCACCGCGAACGAGGTGATCACCCAGGTGCCCTGCTCATAGCTGACACCCAGGTTACCGGAGATGGTCGGCAAGGCCACGTTGGCGATGGTGGTGTCGAGCACCTGCATGAAGGTAGCCAGCGACAGGCCGATGGTGGTCAGCAGCAGGCTCGGCGGCGTGAACTGCGCAGGGGCTTGGTTGCTCATCGCTGGGCCGTCTTGCCAGTCGCGCTGTTTTCGTGAATCAACCGGGCGATCAGCTTGTCAGCCTCGACCAACTGGCGATCGTAAACCTGCGTGGTGTAACTGGCCTGCTGCGGTGGCTGCTGGGCCAGCGCCGGGCCACTCTGGTCGTGCAAGTCCACCTCGACCACCGTGGACAGGCCGATACGCAGCGGGTGGTCCTTGAGCTGCTCGGGGTTCAGTTGGATACGCACCGGGACACGCTGCACGATCTTGATCCAGTTGCCGGTGGCGTTCTGCGCAGGCAACAGGGCAAAGGCACTGCCGGTGCCGGCGCCAAGGCTGTCGACCGTACCGCTGAAGGTGACCTGGCTGCCGTAAAGGTCTGCAGTGATCTGCACAGGTTGGCCGATGCGCATCTCGCGCAGTTGGGTTTCTTTGAAGTTGGCGTCGATCCAGACCTCGTCCAAGGGAATGACTGCCATGGTCGCAGTGCCCGGTTGCAGGCGCTGTCCCAACTGCACGGTGCGCTTGGCGACATAACCGGTCACTGGGGCCACCAAGGTGGTACGGGCATGGTCGAGATAGGCCTGGCGCAGATCGGCGGCGGCAGCCATCACCTCAGGGTGCGAAGACACCACAGTGTCGTCGATAAGCGCCGCGCTGGTGTTGAGCTGCTGGCGGGCGCTGTTCAGGGCGCTCTGGGCCACGCTCAGGTCGTCACGAGCGTGGGAGATTTCCTCAGCCGCGATGGCCCCGCTGTCGGCAAGCACCTTGCGTCGGTTGTAGTTGTCCTGGGCCTTCTGCAGCTCGGCCTGGCGGGTCTGCAACTGGGCCTTGAGGGCATCGACATTGCTGTACAGGCCTCGGACCTGGCGCACGGTGCGGGCCAGCTTGGCTTCGGCGGACTGCAGCGCAACCTCGCTGTCGGCCGGGTCGAACTGCAACAGCACCTGGCCCGCGTGGACCAGGTCACCATCGTCAGCACCAATGCTGGTCACCGTGCCGGTCACCAGTGGGGTGATTTCCACCACGTTGCCGTTGACGTAGGCGTCGTCGGTGCTTTCGTGCCAACGCCCGACCAGGCTGTACCAAGCCCAGGCGCCGAGGCCACCGAGGACCAGCAGCAGAAGCAGGCCGAGCAGCCAGACCTTGCGCTTGCGCGAAGGTTCGGGGGTGGCGGAGGGATGAGAGGCGTCTGCGGGAGTAGCCATGACAGTACCTTGGAGAATGCTTGACAGGGATCAACGATCGCCGAAGCGGCGGATCGTCAGGGGGTCGCCAGAACCGAGCAGAACCTTGGCCAGCAGGCTTTCGAGGGTCTTGAGTTCCTCAGGCTGCAACACACCGACCAGCTCGTTCATCGCCAGGGCGCCGATCTCGGGCAGGCGATCGGCCAGGCGCTGGCCATCGGCAGTCAGCGCCAGGCGGACCTGGCGCCGGTCGTCCTCGCAGCGGTTGCGCAGGACCAAGCCCTTTTGCTCGAGGCGGTCGAGCATGCGGGTCATCGAACCACTGTCCAGTCCCAGGTAGCGGCACAATTCGGCCGGCGTATCCACCTGGTACTGGGTGACGATGATCAGCACCTTGAACTGAGCAGCGGTCACGCCCTCGGACTCAAGGTGCCAGTCCAGAATGCGGTCCTTGAGGATCGCCGCCCGGCCCAGGAGCATGCCGATGGCACAGGTATGGAAATTTTCCGGGTTGAAATGGGACATCGGGGTCTGCTCGATTAGATGTGTAAAAATATTACTGCCTAGGCAGTTAATGTCAAAGCTTTGATTAGGTGGCTATGTAAATAGAGATGAATGGTCCGCCTTGGTTCGAGCGGCCTTGCATCGCGAAAGGCCGCTCAAACAGCGGATGTAAACACGTAGGTGATTCAAGCCTTGCTTACCACTCCCAACCCCAGTGCTTCCACCACGCCGCAGGCAATCGCCATTCCCACCAGCTCTGCCAGACTTTGCGCCTGCAATCGCTTCATCACCCGTGCGCGATAAAGATCGACGGTCTTGACACTCACCCCCAGCCGCTCGGCCACCTCGCGGCTGCTCAGGCCTTGGGCCAGAGGCACGAATACATCGCGCTCACGCGGTGTCAGGGCATCGATCCGCGCCTGCACCTGCGCCAGCTCGCCACGCCGCGCTCGCCCGGCACGCTCCAGCGCGGCCTGGACACTGTCCAACAGCAACTGGTCGTTGTAAGGCTTCTCGATGAAGTCACAGGCGCCGGCTTTGAATGCCCGCACCACGATGGGCACATCGGCATGGCCGCTGACGAAGATCACCGGAATCTCCAATCCCCGCTCACGCAGTGCCTGCTGCACCGCCATACCGCCGACTCCCGGCATGCGTACATCGAGCAATACGCAGGCCGGCCCATCGTCCACGCATGCCTCCAGAAACGCTGGTCCGCTGGCGAACGGCAACGCCTGCAACCCCACCGACTCCAAGAGCCATACCGTCGAGTCGAGCATGCCCTTGTCGTCATCGACCACATATACTTTCGCTTGCACCCTTCTGCCTCCCGTTATCCCCGGCTCACGGCCAGCCGACAGCACATCACCAACCCGCCCTGCTCACCCAATCGTGCCCACAAGTTGCCGCCAAAGCCCTCGATCAGGCTGCGGCTCATGCTCAACCCAAGCCCCAGACCGTCCGCCTTGCTGGTGGTGAACGGTATGAAGATATCCTCCAGGCGTTCAGGCGCTACGCCTGGCCCTTGGTCCTTCACTTCGACCAGCACACTGTCGCCCTCGCGCACCGCGCCCAGCAGGATACGCGACGGTCGCTCGCCGTGCTGCTCGCGGTTGGCATCGATGGCATTGCGCAACAGGTTGAGCAGCACCTGCTCCAGCAACACCCGGTCGGCATAGACCGCAGGCAACTGCGCGCTCACACGCAGTTCGATGCTGACCTGCTCGCGGGCAGCCTCCCAAGCACACAGGCGAATGGCTTCGCCCGCCACGTCGGCCACTTCAATGGCCTGCAGGCGCCTTGGCCCCTTGCGCAGGAACGCCCGCAAACGGCGGATCACTTCGGCCGCGTGGGTAGCCTGCTCGGTGATACGCAGCAATCCCTGGCCAACCCGCTCACGCGCCTGCGGGTCGTGGTCCAGGCCCTGCAAGTAGCGCTGGCTGGCGTTGGCGTAATTGACCACCGCCGCCAATGGCTGGTTGATTTCATGGGCGATACCCGAGGCCAGCTCGCCCAGGGTGGCCAGCCGCGCACCATGAGCCAGGCTCTCCTGGGCCTCGATACGCAACGTGATGTCCCGAGAGACACAAACGATCTCCACCACCGCACCGGTGTAGGTTTCACGTATCGCGCGGGCGGCGATCTCGAACCAGCGGTAGTTGCCCGACGCGTGGCGCACGCGGCAGGTCATGGTGTGATAGCCGTCCTGATCCAGGGCCTCCGCGGCCTGCTGCAATACCTGACGGCGCTCACGGGGGTGCAACAGCGCGCGAACCGCCGTGCCACGCAGGTGCTCAGGCCATACGCCCACCAGTCGATAGGCGGCGGGCGAGGCGTCGAGGAAACGGCCATCGGGGCTGTGACGTGAGATCAGGTCAGTGGTGTTTTCGATGATCAAGCGGTAAAGGCGTCGCGCCTGGGCGGCTTCCCGAGCCCCCATACGTTCGTCGCTCGCATCGCGGCAGCGGGCCAGCACCTGTTGGCGCCGATCGTCAGGGATGAAAGTCCATAACAGGATGCGCTCACCGACCTGCACCTCCACGTCGGCAATTGCCCGGTGCTGATGCAGACATGCACGCACCAGCGCCCCAGCGTTAGACGGCAGCCAGCCGGCCAGTGCAAGGCCCTCGTCAAGCAACGCCTGGAGAGCCGGGTTTACGGCGAGGGGCTGGGCATCGGCCGCCAGAATCAGGCTCGGTTGTGGATCTAGGGCGAGCAAGGGTGAGGGGTGTGTGTCCACGTTACAAAGCTCACTCGTATAGTATTTATACTATATTGCTATGGTCGATATTCCAGATACCATAGCAATTCGCGTAAAACAGCGACAGAGGAAGGCGGCCCATTGCGCGCCTTCCCGTTCCCTGATCAGAGCTAACAATCAGCCACCGGGGTCATGCGCACAACTTGCGCCTGTCTCCCCTACAGGAAAACCGCATGTCGATCTTCTCTCAGGGCCTGATGCCCGCTGCTGTCAACCACGTCGCCCTCACCCCCTTGAGCTTCATCGAACGCACCGCTGCCGTCTACGGCAGTTACCCGGCGGTGATCCATGGCGCCATCCGCCGCGACTGGCGCGAAACCTACCAACGCTGCCGCCGCCTGGCCAGCGCTTTGGCCGGGCGCGGCATCGGCCCTGGCGACACCGTGGCGGTGATGCTGCCGAACATCCCGGCCATGCTCGAAGCGCACTTCGGCATACCTATGGTTGGCGCCGTGCTCAATACCCTCAATGTGCGCCTGGATGCCGAAGCGATCGCCTTCATGTTGCAGCATGGCGAAGCCAAGGTGCTGATCACCGACCGCGAGTTCCATGGTGTGATCAGCGCCGCCCTCGCCCTGCTCGAACACCCCCCACTGGTCGTGGACGTGGACGACCCCGAATACGGCGAGGGCCAGCCAGTCAGCGAACTGGACTATGAAGCCTTTCTGGCCGAAGGTGATCCGGCGTTCGACTGGGAATGGCCCGCTGACGAATGGCAGGCCATCTCCCTCAATTACACCTCGGGCACCACCGGCAACCCCAAGGGCGTGGTTTACCATCACCGCGGAGCCTACCTCAATGCCTTGGGCAACCAGATGACCTGGGCCATGGGCCACCATCCGGTGTACCTGTGGACCCTGCCGATGTTCCATTGCAACGGCTGGTGCTACCCCTGGACCATCACTGCCCTGGCTGGTACCCATGTGTTCCTGCGCCGGGTCGATCCCCAGCGCATCCTAACCCTGATCCGCGAGCATCGGGTTAGCCACCTGTGCGGTGCGCCGATCGTGCTCAATGCCCTGGTGAACATGCCAGAGAGCGCCAAGGCGGCTATCGAACACCCCGTGAACGCCATGGTCGCAGGAGCCGCCCCGCCGGCCAAGGTGATCGGCGCGGTGGAAGAAATGGGCATTAAGGTCACGCATGTGTACGGCCTGACCGAAGTCTATGGCCCCGTCACCGTCTGTGCCTGGCACGCCGAGTGGGATGAACAGCCACTGGCCGAGCGGGCGCGGATCAAGTCGCGCCAGGGTGTGCGCTATCCGACACTGGACGGCCTGATGGTCGCCGACCCACAGACCCTGCAGCCCGTACCTCGCGACGGGACTACCCTGGGCGAGATCTTCATGCGCGGCAATACGGTGATGAAGGGCTATCTGAAAAACCCCGAAGCCACTGCCGAGGCCTTCCGAGGCGGCTGGTTCCACACCGGTGACCTGGCTGTGTGGCATGCCGACGGCTACGTCGAAATCAAAGACCGACTCAAGGACATCATCATTTCAGGTGGCGAGAACATCTCCACCATTGAAGTGGAAGACACCCTGTACAAGCACCCTGCCGTACTGGAGGCCGCCGTGGTAGCCCGCCCGGACGAGAAATGGGGAGAAACACCGTGCGCCTTCGTGGCACTCAAGCCAGGACACGAGGCCACCCGTGAAAGCGAGATCACCAGCTGGTGCCGCGAGCACCTGGCCGGGTTCAAGGTGCCCAAGACCGTGGTGTTCGGTGAACTGCCCAAGACATCGACCGGCAAGATCCAGAAATACGTCTTGCGTGACCGGGCCAAAGGACTGTGACCCGCCCTACTGCCATCCGACTTTTTCAAGAGCGCTGCCATGACTGACTACAATGCCCCCTTGCGCGACATGCGCTTCGTCCTCCATGAGCTGTTCGACGGCCCCGCCCTATGGGCGCGCCTGCCGGCCCTGGCCGAACGGGTCGACGCCGACACCGCCAATGCCATCCTCGAAGAAGCGGCCAAGGTCGCCGGCCAATTGATCGCCCCGCTCAGCCGCAACGGCGACGAGCAAGGCGTGCAATTCGATGCCGGCCTGGTCACCACTGCGCAAGGCTTCCGTCAAGCCTGGCAAACCTACCGCGAAGGCGGCTGGGTGGGCCTGGGCGGCAACCCTGAGTACGGCGGCATGGGCATGCCGAAAATGCTTGGCGTGCTGTTCGAAGAGATGCTCTACGCCGCCGATTGCAGCTTCAGCTTGTATTCGGCATTGAGCGCCGGCAGTTGCCTGGCACTCGATGCCCACGCCAGCGAAGCGCTCAAGGCGACTTACCTCCCGCCCCTGTACGAAGGCCGCTGGGCCGGCACCATGTGCTTGACCGAACCCCACGCCGGCACCGACCTGGGAATGATCCGCACCCGCGCCGAGCCCCAAGCCGATGGCAGCTATCAGATCAGCGGCAGCAAGATCTTCATCACCGGTGGCGAACAGGACCTGACCGAGAACATCATTCATCTGGTACTGGCCAAACTGCCGGATGCCCCTGCTGGCGCCAGGGGTATCTCGCTGTTCCTGGTACCCAAGTTCATGGTCGAGGCAGACGGTCGCCTGGGGGTACGCAACGCCGTGCACTGTGGTTCGATCGAGCACAAGATGGGTATCAAGGCCTCGGCCACCTGCGTGATGAACTTCGATGGTGCCACTGGTTACCTGGTCGGTGAGCCAAACAAGGGCCTGGCCGCCATGTTCACCATGATGAACTACGAACGGCTATCGATTGGCATCCAGGGTATCGGCTGCGCCGAAGCGTCCTACCAGAGCGCCGCCCGATACGCCAACGAGCGTCTGCAAAGCCGCGCCGCCAGTGGCCCGCAAGCACAGGACAAGGCTGCCGACCCGATCATCCATCATGGTGACGTTCGGCGCATGCTGTTGACCATGCGCACCCTCACCGAAGGTGGCCGGGCTTTCGCCGCCTACGTCGGCCAGCAACTGGACCTGTCGCGCTACGCGGAGGACACCAATGAACGCGAGCAAGCCCAGCGCCTCGTGGCGTTGCTCACGCCAGTGGCCAAGGCATTCTTTACCGACAACGGCCTGGAAAGCTGCGTGCTCGGGCAGCAGGTCTATGGTGGCCACGGTTACATCCGCGAGTGGGGCCAGGAGCAGCGTGTGCGTGACGTGCGCATCGCCCAGATCTATGAAGGCACCAACGGTATCCAGGCCCTGGACCTGCTGGGACGCAAGGTGCTCGCCGATGGTGGCCAGGCCCTGGCCAGTTTCATCCACGAAGTGCGCGCCTTCGCCGTGACCGCTCCCCTGCACCGCGACGCCCTGCAGGAAGCCCTGGCACGCCTTGAAGCTACCAGCCAGTGGCTGCAACAACAGGCCCCTGCCCAGGCCAACCTCGTCAGTGCCGTGGCGGTGGAATACCTGCACCTTTTCGGTTTGACCGCCTATGCCTACATGTGGGCGCGCATGGCCGCCGTGGCGCAGGCCAAGGCCGATGAAGACCCGTCCTTCTACGGCGCCAAGCTGGCCTGCGCCGACTTCTACTTCCAACGCATCCTGCCACGCAGCCTGGCCCTCGAGGCCTGCATTCGGGCCGGCAGCGCCAGCCTCTATGGGATGACGCCCGCGCAATTCTGACCCACCTCGCGCCCCATGGCCCGCAATGTCCGATGGGGCGCGAAGCATTCTCAAACGCTGAATATTCAGCGCAAAACCGACAAAAGACCGCTCATCTGATAGTCATTCGCCATTACCTCGGTTCTCGGAAACCCCTCGCCAGGGGTAGAATGCGCAAAACCGGAGCCGCAATGAACCACGATCCCTTGACCCCCGCCCCTGACGATGCCATTACCGACGCCGCCGCGCATTGGTGCATGCGTCTGCATGCCGACGACTGCACGGCGGCCGAGCGCGAGGCGTTCACTCGCTGGCTGGCCGCCGATAAGCGGCACGCCGAAGAGTACCAGGCGATGCTGGAGATCTGGGATACCGCCGAGCTGCTGCCCCGTACGGCCACGGTGGTCGAATTCAATCCGGCGCCGCACGTCACCCGCCGCACTCGCACGTGGCGCCCGCTCGCTTCTGCCGCGGCCATTGCCCTGGCGGTACTGCCGTTGGCGGGCTGGATCGGGTGGGAACAAGGCTGGTTACCCAACCAGTACCAGCACTTCGAAGCCGACGGCCGGATGCAGACCGTGCAACTGGGCGATGGCAGCCAGGTCGACCTCAACCTCAACACCGAGCTGACCTACCTCAATTTCAAGGATCAACGCCAGGTCAGGCTCAAGCGCGGCGAGGCGTTCTTCAACGTCACCCACGACAGTGCGCACCCGTTCATCGTCCACGCCGGTCGTGGCCAGACCCGCGTCACCGGTACCCAGTTCAACGTGTGGAAGTACCAGGACGAGGTCAAGGTCACCCTGGTGGAAGGTTCGGTTCTGGTCAGCAGCGACGGCAGCGAAGGCGGCTACCGCCTGGGCCCTGGGATGCAGGCCAGCTACCACACCGGCGACTTCGAGCCGCAACTGGTGCAGAGCAACGACTTTGGCAACGCCCTGGCCTGGCGCAGCGGCAAACTGATTCTGGACAACCTGAGCCTCGACCAGGCCCTGCCGGTGATCAACCGCTACCTCGACGCACCGCTGTTGCTCGCCGATGCCAGCACCGGCCGGATCCGTATCAGCGGTATCTACAACACCCGCGAGGTCGAGCGCCTGGTCGACAACCTGCCCAAGGTCCTGCCGGTTTACCTGACCCGCAGCAAGGACGGCAGCACCGTCCTCAACCGCATTTCTCCTCCGCCGAGCGAGGGCTGACGGCGGCCAGCCTTACAGCACCATTGCCGCCAGCCAGCCAAAGGCCAGCAGCGGCAGGTTGTAATGGATGAAGGTCGGCACCACGGTATCCCAGATGTGGTGATGCTGGCCGTCGACGTTCAGACCTGAAGTTGGACCCAGGGTCGAGTCTGACGCCGGCGAACCCGCATCCCCCAGCGCTCCAGCAGTACCGACGATGCAGACGGTGGCCACCGGGTCGAAGCCCAGTTGCACGCACAGCGGTACGAAGATCGCCGCCAGGATGGGCACCGTGGAAAACGACGAGCCAATGCCCATGGTCACCAGCAGTCCCACCAGCAACATAAGCAAGGCACCGATGCCCTTGCTGTGATCGATCCACTGCGCCGATGCCTCGACCAGGCCCTTGACCTCACCGGTCGCCTTCATCACTTCGGCGAACCCCGAAGCGGCGATCATGATGAAGCCGATCATGGCCATCATCTTCATGCCCTCGGTGAACAGGTCGTCCGTGTCCTTCCAGCGCACGATGCCCGACAGCGAGAAGATCAGGAAACCCACCATCGCGCCGATGATCATCGAATCCAGCCACAATTGAACGATGAACGCGCATGCAATGGCCAGTCCCGCCACCAGTAGGGTCAGAGGGTTGTACTGCACACTGACCTGCTCCACTTGCTCGATGCGTTCCAGGTCATAGTCACGACGTTTGCGGTAGCTGAAGAACACCGCGATCAGCAGGCCTGCCAGCATACCGGCAGCCGGAATGGCCATCGCATGGGTCACGTTGATACCGCTGACATCGACCCCGGCGCGAGCGACATTGGCCAACAGGATTTCATTGAGGAAGATGTTGCCGAAGCCTACCGGCAGAAACATGTAGGGCGTGATCAGGCCGAAGGTGATGACGCAGGCGATCAGGCGTCGATCGATGCGCAATCGAGTCAGCACGTACAGCAGGGGCGGAACCAGCAATGGAATGAAGGCGATGTGGATAGGCAGGATGTTCTGCGACGACACCGCCACCACCAGCATCAGGCCGATCAGCAGCCACTTCATCCGACCACCCTCGGCATGTCCCTGGCGGTCGATCATGGCCAGGGCACGGTCAGCCAGCGCATGGGCCAGCCCGGACTTGGCGATGGCCACGGCGAACGCACCCAGCAACGCATAGGACAGCGCCACCGTGGCACCACCGCCCAAGCCGCCGTTGAACGCCTTTAGCGTACCTTCGATACCCAGGCCGCCGAACAGCCCTCCAGCCAGCGCACCGATAATCAGGGCGATGACCACATGCACCCGAGACAGGCTGAGTATCAGCATGATGCCGACCGCGGCGATCACTGCATTCATGGTTTGGCTTACCTCGTTTGCGACAGAAAAAAAGCGCGCACTCTGAAGCACCGAGCGAAGGATGTCAAAAGCGCCATGTGTCGACCTGTTTCGAGGCTATCAACGCGTCGCCACAGGCTGGGCCAAAAATTAAATTGATCGTTCGAATAAAGAAAAAAATTTCAGCGCCGACACAGTCTCTAGCCCAGACCTATTACAAGGGAATTCTCCCCATGCCTTTGCGACAACTTTCCATCCAGTGGAAAATCACCCTGCTCGCCGGTCTCTGCCTGGCGGGTATTGTCACGTTGCTTGTAGGACTATCGCTGTATCGCATGGACCACAGTTCGGACCTGGTCAAGCAAAGCAGCACGCAGATGCTCACCCAGGCAGCCCAGGCACGCATCGAGTCACAAGGTGAAGTCCAAGCGCTGAACATTCGCCGCCAGTTCATGGACGCCTATCAATACGGCGCAGGGTTCGCCCGTCAGGTGCTGTTCCTGCGCGAACAAGCCGAAAAGCGTTTCCTCGACGCTTTCGACCTGCGCGAGGACATGACCCGCCAGGTGCGCGCCGCGCTGCAGGCCAACCCCGACCTGCTCGGCTTGTCGCTGGTGTTCGAACCCAACGCTCTGGATAACAAAGACAGCCTGTTCGCAGACAAGGCGGAGCTGGGCAGCAACGAAACCGGGCGTTTTTCCCTGTACTGGTCGCAACCACGAGCAGGCCAGCTGACCTCCATGTCCCTCCCCGAGCGCGACTTGACCGATACCCAAATCGGGCCGAGCGGGCAGCCGGCCAACACCTGGTTCGTGTGCCCACGCACCACCGGTAAAGTCTGCGTGGTCGAGCCTTACTTCTATGACATCGACGGCCAACGGGTGCTGATGACCAGCATCGTCTTCCCGCTGTCGGTTCAGGGCAAAGTGGTCGCGACGCTTTCCGTCGACATCAATCTCAACAGCCTGCAAGCCCTGAGCGAAGACGCCAGCCGCAGCCTGTACGAAGGTCGTACCACCGTCGGCATCCTCAGCCCGGCAGGCCTGCTGGCAGGCTACAGCGCCGACGCCAGCAAGCTTGCCCATCGTTTCGACGAGGTTGACCCGGCCAAGGGCGACGAACTGGTCCGCAAGCTGGCGGAAGGCAAGCTCAACGTCCTGCACGACCAGCAACGTCTGAAGGTACTGACGGCATTCCAGCCGATCCCAGGCGCCCAGCCATGGGGTGTACTGCTCGATGTGCCGGAGAACGCCCTGACCGGGCCGGCTGAAACCCTCAAGCGCGAACTCGACACCCTCAACACCAGCGGCACCTTGCTTGAACTGGGCCTGGGCCTGGCAGCGGCGATCGCCGGTCTGCTGATGGTGTGGCTGATGGCCCGTGGCGTCACCCGACCGATTCTTGGGGTAGCGGCGATGCTCAAGGACATTGCCAGTGGCGAAGGCGACCTCACCCGCCGCCTGACCTATGACAAGCGCGACGAGCTCGGTGAACTGGCTGGCTGGTTCAACCGCTTCCTGGACAAACTGCAGCCCACCATTGCCGAGGTCAAACGCTCGGTCCAGGCTGCTCGCGGCACCGCCGACCAGTCTTCGGCCATCGCCACTCAGACCAGCGCCGGCATGGAGCAGCAATACCGCCAGGTCGACCAGGTCGCCACCGCATCCCATGAAATGAGCGCCACGGCTCAGGACGTCGCCCGCAGCGCAGCCCAGGCCGCCCAGGCCGCCCGCGATGCTGATCAGGCAACCCGCGAAGGCCTTGCGGTAATCGACCGCACCACCCAGAGCATCGACACCCTGGCCGCCGACATGAGCACCGCCATGGCCGAGGTCGAGGGGCTGGCACAGAACAGCGAGAAGATCGGTTCGGTGCTGGAAGTGATCCGCTCGATCGCCGAGCAGACCAACCTGCTGGCTCTGAACGCCGCCATCGAGGCTGCACGGGCGGGTGAAGCCGGCCGTGGCTTCGCCGTGGTCGCCGATGAGGTACGCAACCTAGCGCAACGCACCCAGGAATCGGTGGAAGAAACCCGTCAGGTGATCGAAGCCCTGCAAGCCGGTACCCGCGAAGTGGTCGGTGCCATGGACAACAGCCACCGCCAGGCCCAGGGCGGTGTCGAGCAGGTCGGACAGGCCGTGACCGCGCTGCAGCGTATCGGACAGGCCGTGACGGTGATTACCGACATGAACCTGCAGATCGCCTCAGCAGCCGAGGAGCAGAGCGCGGTGGCCGAAGAGATCAACAGCAATGTGGCGACCATTCGCGATGTGACCGAGTCGCTGTCCGGGCAAGCCAACGAGTCGGCGCGGGTCAGCCAGTCGCTCAACAGCCTGGCCAACCAGCAACAGGCGTTGATGGACCAGTTCCGCGTCTGAGCCTCGAGGGCCGGCAAAAGCCGGCCCTCTTCACATGGCCACCTCGCTGGCCGCCAGGCGCGCGGCGCTGGTTTCTGAGCGCGGCATTACACCCGTCAACCGTCTGTGTGCAAAACAACGTGTT
Source organism: Pseudomonas sp. NyZ480 (assembly GCF_029537255.1). Lineage (NCBI taxonomy): Bacteria > Pseudomonadati > Pseudomonadota > Gammaproteobacteria > Pseudomonadales > Pseudomonadaceae > Pseudomonas > Pseudomonas sp. NyZ480. Next base: position 2,998,195 of record NZ_CP120626.1, read on the forward strand.
CCCAAACATCGGTCCACGCTAGTCTGTGCCGGAATCCGACAACGGAACACCGACCATGCTCCACCTGCTGCTGACCACCTTGGTCCCGATCATCGTGCTGATTGCCTTGGGAACCTTCCTGCGCGTTCGTGGTTTTCTGGCCGAACCATTCTGGCCCGGCGCAGAACGCCTCAGTTACTACGTGCTGCTGCCGTCGCTGTTCCTGCATGGCCTGGCGACCGCCAACCTCGATGGCGTTCCGGTAATGGGCATGGTTGTCGTGCTGATGCTCTCGACCGTGCTGGGTGCCCTGCTGCTGATGCTTTACCAAGGCGCCGCCAACCATGACGGGGCCGACTTCACCTCGGTATTCCAAGGCGGCGTGCGCTTCAACAACTACATCGGGGCCACATTGGCAGCCGGCATCTATGGCAGCGCCGGCATCGCACTGGCGGCAGTTGCCAACGCAGCGATCGTGCCGCTGGTGAACCTGCTTTGCGTCCTGGTCTTCGCTCGTTTCAGCGCACGCCACAGCTCACCGATCACGGTACTGCGGGCAATCTTTGCCAACCCTTTGATCGTCGGCTGCGCGGGCGGGCTGCTGTTGCGGTTCAGTGGCCTGGGTCTGCCCGCGGGTATCGAACCCACGGTCAAGGCGCTGGGCCAGGCTGCCCTGCCCCTGGGCTTGCTTTGCGTGGGAGCGGCCCTGGGCGGTGCAAGACTTGGCCAGCAGGTGCGGCCGTTGGTGGCCGCTTCGACGTTCAAGTTCCTGGTCATGCCGCTCACAACCTGGGGGCTGTGCCGGCTGCTGGGGCTGGGCGGTCAGGCGGCCGTCGTGGCAGTGCTGTTCCAGGCGTTGCCCACGGCTTCATCGTCCTATGTCATGGCCCGGCAAATGGGCGGCAACGCACCGTTGATGGCCACCATCATCGCCCTGCAGACAGTGGCTGGCGCAGTCACCCTGCCATTGATGCTCTCGCTGACGTTGAGTTGATGGCGATTGGCTAGACTGTGATTCAGCTCACAGTACGGACATTCGCCCATGCGCCTATCGTGGATGGTAATCGCGCTGACCACAGCCCTGCTTGCAGGCCCTCTTCACGCGGCCGACAGTACCAAGGCCGCGGTCGCCGAGGACAAGGCCGAAGCGCTCGAGGAAAAAGTCGTCGAGGATGCCCCGCCACCGAAGAAAAGCGAAACCCTGACCCCGAGCGAGGTAAAAGCGGTGGACCCGGCCGGCCAGTCGCCGATGGACGACAGCATCACCTGCCTGGCCCGGACCATTTACTGGGAAGCCAAGGGTGCCACGGACGAGGACATGAGTGCGGTGGCCAGCGTAGTGCTCAATCGCCTGGGCCATGAGGGCTTCCCGGACTCGATCTGCGCGGTGGTCAAGCAAGGGGTCGAAACCAAATCCTGCCAGTTCTCCTGGTGGTGCGATGGTCGCCCGGACCAGGTCGAAGAAGAACAGCGCTACACCATCGCCAAGGAAATCGCGCGCAGGGCCCTCAACCAGCAACTCAAGGACCCCACAGGCGGCGCACTGTACTTCCATGACCGCAACGTACACCCGGAGTGGGCCAAGGCCTACCGCAAGACCGCCGAGACCCAGCATTTTCTGTTCTACAAGCCAAACCAGGCGTTAGCCCGCTGAGCCAAGTCATTGGATCGCACTTTTCCGGCGACCAATGGTCTATCCCCTCCTTTGCCGCCCATAACCTTTCTGCCGGCTTCACCGGCAAGCTGCACGATTCCGGGCCAAAAGCCTCGAGCTTGTGTAGGATGGGCAGCGCTTACCAAGACGCTGCCAGCCATAGGGAGATCCACATGCGCGTCCTGTCATCCGTTGCCGCCTTGTCACTGGGCCTGGTCGTCTCGACGGGGGCCCTGGCCGTTACTGGCGAAGAGGCGCAACTGATCGATTCGATCAATGCCTATCGCAGTCAGACGCAACGCTGCGGCGGCGAGGTGTCGCTGGAACTGCCGCCCCTGAACAGCGATACGCGCCTGGCACTGTCGCCGGAAGGCACCCGCGACCTGCAGCAGGCCATGTCCCGCGCGGCCTACCCCATGGTCAATGTCCAGGCCATCAGCCTGTCCGGCCCGCGCGACGCCCGTGCCGCGATGAACGCCATCGAAGAGAGCTTTTGCCAGGTGGTGCTCGACCCCCAATTCGTCGACATCGGTGTGAGCCAGGAAGGCCGTGACTGGCGTATCGTTCTTGCCCGTCCGCTGCTAAGCGGCGGGCTGGGCGACTGGCAAGCCGAGGGGCAAAAGGTGCTGCAGGCGATCAATGCCGCACGCAAGGTGCCACGCCAATGCGGTGGCCAACCCTATGCCGCTGCCCCCGCACTGGGCTGGAACCCGACGCTGGCAGGCGTGGCCGCCAGCCATACCCGAGCCATGGCCAATCAGAATTTCTTCGACCATGTCGACAAGGATGGCCGCACCCCGGGCGACCGCGCCGAGCTTGCCGGCTACCTCTATCAGCAAATCGGCGAGAATATCGCCGCCGGTCGCGATACGGCGCGCAAGGTGGTCGACGGCTGGCTGGACAGCCCAGGACACTGCGCGACCCTCATGAACCCAGACTTCCGCGAACTGGGCGCGGCCTATGCGGTGGACCCGAAAAGCGATGCAGGCATCTACTGGACGGCGCTGTTCGGCAGTCCACAGTAAGTCCTTCTGGTGAAGGGGTTTCAAGGACCTGTCCGGCGCAAGACCTGCGCCGTGCAACCAAAGCGCCGGCGCACGCATTTGCCCAGGTAACTCGCATCGCCCAACCCTACCTCGTCGGCAATCTGCGCCAAGCTGTGACTGGAATTGAGCAGTCGCCAACGCGCCTGCTGCAAGCGCATCTCCAGCCACCAGCCTTTGGCGCTCATGCCGTGGCTGGCCTGGAACTGTCGATCCAGCTGGCGCCGACTGATGCCAAGCTCGCTGGCCAGTTGTTCGACGGACAGCTTCGCCCCCAGATGGTGACGCATCAGCGCCAAGGCCCGCGTAACCTGACGCCCCTGCCCAGCCCCGGTTTCGAGCGAGCGCAGCGCGTGACGGCTGTGGCGTGTTTCGTCCACCAACATGTCGGCCAACCCCTTGAGTGCACGGGTTCGACCGCAGGCTGCCGACAACAGCTCCACTGCAAGGTCGATGACCGCCGTACCGCCTGCACAGGTAATGCGCCCGCCATCGATGCAGTACAGCTGCTCGGGCAGAACCTGAAGGTGCGGGAAACTGGCTCTGAACTCCACTTCGTGGCGCCAGTGCACCACCACCTTGTGCCCGTCCAGCAAGCCACAAGCCGCCAGCAGAAAGGCTGCATTGTCGACTGCGACCAGCTTCACGCCCGCCTTGACAGCCTGCCTGAGCAGGCCCTGATAACGCGGAGCGAGCTGGGCGGTTGCGCCCGCGCTGCGTCCGCCGAACACCACCAGGTAGTCGTAACCGCGCAGTTCCAGCTGCTCCGGCGTTACGTGCACATGGACCACCGCCCCACTGCTCGATGGCACCGGATCGTCAGTCAGGCCCAGCAATGTCCAACTGCAATACCGCTGACGGCTGTAATCCTCATCGTCGGCGCTGAAACGCAGCTTGTCGAGAAAGCCGCCGAAGGGCAGCAAGGCAAAATCCGGCAACGGCAGGATCAACAGGCGAAGATCAGGGGGCATTGCACAATGTCCAGAAAACACCATTGAATGGCCAGATAATACCCTTTGATTCGAACGGCGTACCCTAAACTGGACGCCTGTGAATCGACAAGGCACTTTACATGGCACTCGACACCTGGCTGATCTACCTGCTGGCCAGCACCGGCCTGTCGCTGACCCCAGGCCCCAATAGCCTGCTGGCCCTGACCCACGGCGCCCAGTACGGCGCTCGCCGGACGCTGTTCACCATCGTCGGCGGTGTGTTTGGCTTCAGCGCCCTGATCGCCCTGGCCATGTTCGGCCTTAGCGCCCTGCTGCAAGCGTCTGCCTCGGTGTTGACCGTGCTCAAGTGGGTTGGCGGCGCCTACCTGATCTGGCTGGGGATCCAGCTATGGCGCAGCCCAGCCCTGCACCTGGAGATGAACGCGCGGGCTGCTCGACTGAACAATGCCGGACTGTTTCGCCAGGGCCTGCTGTCGGCCTTGGCCAACCCCAAGGTGCTGCTGTTCTATGGCGCCTTCCTGCCGCAATTCATCGACCCGCAGCGCGGGCTGCTCATGCAGTTCGTGGTGATGGCTGCTACTTTCGCCAGCGTCGAGTGCCTGGTCGAGTATGTGCTGGCGCGTCTGGCATTTCGCATCCGTCCCTGGTTGGCCAAAGGTGGCAAAGGATTCAATCGCTGCTGCGCCAGCCTGTTCGCGCTGATTGGCGCGGCGCTGCCCTTGGGTCGCTGAAGGCCATCCTTTGAAAGCCTCGACTCAGGGCTTGAGCAAGCCTTCGCAGAAGCTGACGAATGTCTTGACCCGACGCGAGCCACGATGATTGGGCAGGTACAACGCATTGATGCTGTCACTGGCCGCGCCTGGGCTTGCCTGCCAATCACCGAAAATCCGCTGCAGCCGGCCAGCCGCCACGTCCTCGCGCACCAGCCAGTCGGCCAGCAGAGCGATGCCGCAGCCCGCAAGGGCAGCCTCGCGCAACATATCGGCGTTGGCGCTGCGCAACGGCCCGCTGACGTCCAGTTCCAACGCCTGCTCTGCCTGGCGCAAACGCCAGGGCCGCGCTTTTTGTCCGTAGCGAAAACGCAGGCAGGCGTGATCCAGCAGCTGCCGAGGGTGGAGTAACGGCTCGCGCCCAGCCAGATACGCCGGGCTGGCCACCAGCCAGCGGTCGAAAGTGCCCAGCTGGCGGCAGACCAGTTCGTCATCCGGCGCCGGGTCGCCCAAGCGGATCGACAGGTCATAACGGCCATCGAGCAGGTCATCGAGGCGGTCGCTCATGTCGATGTCCAGCTCCAGCGCCGGATGCTGTGCCATGAACGGCCCCAGATGCGGGGCGATCACCCGGCGACCGAACTCCACCGGCAAGCACAGGCGCAACACCCCTACCGGCTCCTCGCCTCGGTCGGCCACACTGGCGTCAGCCTCTGCCAACGCCTCGAGAATCGCCCGTGAGCGCTCATAGTAGCGGGCGCCCGCCTCGGTCAGGCTGACTTGGCGGGTGGAGCGATTGAGCAACGTGGCCCCCAGGGCGCCTTCCAGGGCATCGACCAGCCGGGTGACCGAGGACGGAGCCACACCCTGGGAGCGGGCAGCGGCTGAAAAACCCTGTGCATCGACGGTGGCCACGAACATCTTCATCGCCAAGAGCTTGTCCATATCTTTCCCGCCGTTGAAATCTCGGAACGGTCCTACAATCGGTGTGGCAGGTCAAGAAGCGCACTGATGACTCCTCCCGTTCATAGTGGAAACACCCCCCGTAGAGCGAGATCCCAAATGCCCCTTGCGAATGTATTCGACGCACTTCCGTCCCGTTGCCCGAGCGACGTCGAACTGGTCGACGCGTTGCTCAAGCGCCCCGGCCTGCGCATAGAACGTATCGTCTCCACCGGCCAGGCCAGCCCACCTGGCTTCTGGTACGACCAGGCCGAAGGCGAATGGGTCGTGCTGCTCAGCGGCGCAGCCGGGCTGCGTCTGGAGCACGAAGACCATACCCGCCTGCTCAAGCCGGGGGACTGCCTCGACATTCCTCCCCACTGCCGCCATCGGGTGGAGTGGACCTCCCAGCAAACTTCCACCATCTGGCTCGCGGTGTTCTACAGCGCCTCCCTGCCCTGGCCAAATAGCTGAGCCGACCTGCCCACGCCCACTGACTGAACGCCTGCCTGCTGCCCGCTGGTGGCGGCGCCGCGCAGCGTTACCGACTGCCCCTGGGTGGCGCAGTACGACGAAAGTCTACTGCGTCACATCGACAAATGAACACGAACGGCACACCCCGTGCACATTTATCGGCCTGATCTAGACTTTTAGCCACTCCTTGGCAAGTTCAACCCTGCGACAATCAGCCTCAGAAAATTTTGTACTAACTTGTTAATTAGCTTGCTAAGGGCTTAAACTCCGCCGCATTCCACCTGCTGAGATCTCTGGCATGAAAGAAACCCCGCGCGCCTCTGGCGCCACAACCCTCATTCTGGTCGGCTTGGGCGTAATCGTCGCCCTGCTTGGCCTTCTCCTGGCTGCTGGCGGCATCAAGCTCGCTGGCCTGGGCGGTTCCTGGTACTTCCTGATCGGCGGCCTGGCCATGGCCATCGCCGGCGTCCTCATCGTACGCCGCAAGGTCGCCGGTGCCTGGCTGTACGCCCTGTTCCTGGTCGGTACCGTGATCTGGGCGCTGGTCGATGCCGGCTTGCAGTTCTGGCCGCTGTTCTCGCGCCTGTTCATGTTTGCCGCGATTGGCTTGGTGGTGGCATTGGTGTACCCAATGCTGGCCCGCGCCAACGGTGCCAGCGCCGGCCGTGGCGCTTATGGCATCGCGGGCGTATTGGCTGTGGTGCTGGCCATCGCCGTCGGCAACATGTTCGTTGCCCACCCCAGTGTCGCCCCCACCGGTAAAGGCCCTGGCCTGACCCCAGTGGCGCCGGAAAAAGCACAGAAAGACTGGGCCCACTACGGCAACACCGAAGGTGGCAGCCGCTTCGCCGCGCTGGACCAGATCAACCGCGCCAACGTCGACAAGCTGCAGGTGGCCTGGACCTACCGCACCGGTGACGTCGCCCTCAGCGACGGCAACGGGGCCGAGGACCAGCTGCCCCCCCTGCAGATCGGCAGCAAGGTGTTCATCTGCACGCCGCACAACAACCTGATCGCCCTTGACGCCGACACCGGCAAAGAGCTGTGGAAGAACGAGATCAACGCCCAGTCCAAAGTCTGGCAGCGTTGCCGTGGCATGGCCTACTTCGACGCCACCGCGCCGATCGCACAGCCGACCCAGCCAAACAGCTCGCCAATCACCCAGGCCAGCGTGCCAGCCGGCGCCAACTGCCAGCGTCGCCTGCTGACCAACACCATCGACGGTCGCCTGATTGCCGTCGACGCCGACAATGGTGAGTTTTGCCAGGGCTTCGGCAACAATGGCCAGGTCGACCTCAAGGCTGGCCTGGGCAACGTCCCTGACTCCTACTACCAGCTTTCGTCCGCGCCGCTGATGGCCGGTACCACCGTCGTGGTCGGCGGCCGCGTTGCCGATAACGTCCAGACCGACATGCCAGGCGGCGTGATCCGTGGCTTCGACGTCATCACCGGGGCCATGCGCTGGGCGTTCGACCCAGGCAATCCGGAAGATCGCAACGCACCGACAGGTGACAAGACCTACGTGCGAAGCACCCCCAACAGCTGGGCACCCATGTCGTACGATCCGGCGATGAACACCGTGTTCCTGCCGATGGGTTCCTCGTCCACCGACATCTACGGTGTCGAGCGCAGCAAGCTGGACCACACCTACGGCGCGTCGGTGCTGGCCCTCGACGCCACCACCGGCAACCAGAAGTGGGTGTTCCAGACCGTACACAATGACCTGTGGGACTTCGACCTGCCAATGCAGCCGAGCCTGATCGACTTCACCAAGGACGACGGCAAATCCGTTCCTGCGGTGGTGATCGGCACCAAGGCTGGGCAGATCTATGTACTCGACCGCGCCACCGGCAAGCCGCTGACCCAGGTTGACGAAGTACCGGTCAAGCCGGGCAATATCCCTAACGAGCCGTACTCCCCGACGCAACCGAAATCGGTGGGTATGCCGCAGATCGGCGCGCAGACCCTGACCGAATCGGACATGTGGGGTGCCACGCCGTTCGACCAGCTGCTGTGCCGCATCGACTTCAAGAAAATGCGCTACGACGGCCTGTACACCGCGCCGGGTACCGACCTGTCGCTGAGCTTCCCGGGTTCGCTGGGTGGCATGAACTGGGGCAGCATCTCTACCGATCCGGTACACGGTTTCATCTTCGTCAACGACATGCGCCTGGGCCTGTGGATCCAGATGATCCCATCGCAGAACAAGGGTCAGGCCGCAGGTGGTGGTGAAGCATTGAACACCGGCATGGGCGCGGTACCTCTCAAGGGCACGCCTTACGCGGTGAACAAGAACCGCTTCCTGTCGGTAGCCGGCATTCCATGCCAGGCACCGCCTTTTGGCACCCTGACCGCCATCGACATGAAAACCCGTCAGGTTGCCTGGCAGGTTCCGGTCGGCACCGTCGAAGACACTGGCCCGCTCGGCATTCGTATGCACCTGCCAATCAAGATCGGCCTGCCGACCCTTGGCGGCACCCTGTCGACCCAAGGTGGCCTGGTGTTCATCGCCGGCACCCAGGACTTCTACCTGCGCGCCTACGACAGCAGCAACGGTAACGAGATCTGGAAAGCCCGCCTGCCCGTAGGCAGCCAGGGTGGCCCGATGACCTATGTCTCGCCGAAAACCGGCAAGCAGTATGTGGTCGTCACTGCCGGCGGTGCCCGTCAGTCGACCGACCGTGGCGACTACGTCATTTCGTACGCCTTGCCGTAAACCGCTTCGTCCGTCATCACCGGCAAGCCGGCCACTACAGGACCCGCGAAGGTCCCAGTAGTGGCCGGCTTGCTGGCGATGAGGCCCTGAAAGACTATCCGAGACCCCGTAATGTCCCCCGCTCTTCGCTACACCCCCACTGCTCTACTCCTGGCCCTGGCCAGTACCACAGCCCTGGCCGATGGCGACCTCATGACCCGCAGCACCCTGACCGGTGACTGGGGCGGCCTGCGTCACCAGCTGGAAGAGGACGGCATCAAATTCACCGGTGACTACAGCGGCGAAACCGCCTACAACGCCCATGGCGGCCTGCACCGCTCCGCGCGCTATTCGCAGAACCTCAAGCTCGGTGTGCAGTTTGACCTGTCCAAGCTCTATGGCCTGGATAACGGCGGCAAAGTCCAACTGACCATCAATGACCGTCGCGGCAACAGCGCCTCGGAAGATCTGGTGGGCAACCGTCTTCCGATCCAGGAAAACTACGGCGGCCTTTACACCCGCCTGACCGAACTGAGCTATGAGCGCACCCTGTTCACCCCGGCGCTGAACGTCAAGCTCGGCTACATGGCCATGGGCAACGACCTGGGCGGGCTGGACAGCGGCATCCTGTGCAACTTCATGAACGCCGGTTTCTGCGGCCACCCATTGAACATGTCGGGCGGTAGCGGCTGGACCAACTATCCCAACGCCCACCTCGGCGTGCGTGTGAAGTACGACTTCTCGCCGTCCTGGCAGTTGCGCGTCGCGGCGTTCAATGTCGACCCCGAAAGCAATGGCAACTCCAGTCGCGCCTGGCACCTGGGGCCGAAGCACACCACCGGCACCGTGGTTCCGGTAGAGCTGGTGTACAAGCTTCAAGGCGAGCTGCCGGGCGAGTACAAGCTGGGCTATTACTACGACAGCTCCGATGTAAAACGCATTGGCAGCGACGACGAAGTGTCGGGCCGTGGTGGTCACTACCTGCTGATCGACCAAGCCGTGTGGAACGATCCGCAATCGGCTGGCCGCAGCCTGCATGCCTTCGGCCAGTATTCGGCATCGAGCAAGGCCGCCTCGCCATTCACCAAGTGGTATGGCGCCGGTGTGGTGCTGTACAAGCCGTTCGAAGGGCGCCCTCGCGATACCCTGGCCCTGGGTTACGGTCGCGCCGTGCCGAACCCGCGTAGCCGCGACGTGCTGGAAGAAACTGCGCTGAACAATGGCCAGGCCTTCCCCGATATCGACAGCGCCGAACAACTGATCGAGCTGAGCTACGGCTACCAGGCCACTCCATGGCTGAACCTGCGACCTGATGTGCAATACATCATCGAGCCAGGCGCCTTCTCCGGAAAGGACATCGACAACGCACTGGTGGTTGGCCTGCAGGTCAAAGCCACGTTCTGATAGCGGTTCAGGCTAGAACGCGCCGGTGGTTTGCGCGCCCTTTTCCATCAAGGGAGGGGGCAACCGCCGGCCCGTCCCCCCAAGGCTCAGGCCGAGTTCGGATAACGCTGGCCAAACGATGCAGAGCAGCTTTACTAGAGGATAACGAGCTTTGGAAACGGTGGACGCCCATGAAGATCGTAGTCACCAGCATCCTCGTAGACGACCAGGCCAAGGCCCTTTCCTTCTACCATTACGTGCTCGGCTTCGAACCCAAGCATGACCTGCCCATGGGCCAGCATCGCTGGCTGACCCTCACCTCACCCAATGACCCTGACGGGGTCGAACTGCTGCTCGAACCGGATGTACACCCTGCAGCAAAGACCTACAAGTCAGCGCTCAGGCAGGAGGGTATTCCCTTCACGACCTTTCGGGTGCGCGATATCCAGGCCGAGTACGCCCGCCTGTGCAAAGCTGGCGTGAGGTTCACCCAGCCGCCTACCGTCATGGGGCCGGTCACCACCGCGGTGTTCGATGACACTTGCGGCAACCTGATCCAGCTCGCCCAGAAGCACTGAAGGCATTCACGACTTCGTCGGTAGACGCAGCGTTGCACGCAAGCCATGCGGTGCCCGGTTGTCCAACTGCACGCTGCCGCCCACGCGGCTCATGATGGCGGCGACGATCGATAGCCCCAACCCAGCGCCATTGGGTGCATCCTTGCTGTAGAAGCGCTCGAAGACCCGCTTCAGGTTCACAGGCTCGATGCCAGGCCCTTCGTCATCAACATCCAGCCGCACTGTCTGGCCCTCGCGACGCAGGCGTACACTCACCCGTCCACCCGCCGGCGAATGATCTGCAGCGTTGGTCACAAGGTTCTGGATGGCGATACCCAGGGCACCGGCATCGGCACTGACGCGGTAGTCAGCTTCGGCAATGTCCAGGGAAGGCTCCAGTCCTCGTGCGAGCATCCAAGGGGTCAGGTCGGCCAGGGTATCGGTGACCACCTCAGCCAGGTCGACCGGCTGCCAGTCACGCGGGCCCAGTTGTGGCTCCAGCCGCGCCAGGGTCAGCAGTTGGTTGACCACCCGGGCAAGGCGGTCGACACCACCAATCAGGTAGGTCAGCGCCTTTTGTCGCTCCGCCTCGCTGGCAGCAGCAAGCGCGTTCTGCGCATGCAGGCGCAGAATTGCCAACGGCGTGCGCATCTCATGGGCGGCATCGGCGATGAAACGGTGCTCGCGCCGGAGCATTTCGTCGATCTGCGCGAGCAACCGGTTGATCGCGGCCTGCATGGGCTCGAGCTCAGCCGGTAGCGGTACCAGCTGCAAGGGCTCGAGGGATTCGGCGTGGCGCGCGCGTATGACCGTGGCCATGTTCTGCAACGGCTTCAGCCCCCAGCCAATCGCCGCCCAGACCAACAGTGCCAGCACCAGGCTGCCGAGCAGGAACGGCATCAACGTGTGGCGCACGATGCGGTCGATCAGGTCATAGCGAACATCGTTGCGCTCGCCGACCCAGATCACCCAGCGCTTTTCGGGTACCGGCAGCATGAAACTGCGCCAGCGCTGCTCGGCCACGACGATATCGGCAAACCCCGGCGTGCGCGGGGCTGGCTCGATACGCGGTGCGCTGGGCGTGTGCACCAGCAAACTGCCATCATCGGACCAGACCTGGAATGCCAGCTTGCTTTCATAAGGGTGGCCCACCCTGTGGTGCCCCGCCTTGCTCAGCGCCTCGTTGAAGGCACGGTAGAGGGCATCGCGGCTCTGTTCCTGCACCGGCAGGCTCATGATCCCTTGCAACAGCCGCGCGTTCTGCGCCAGGTGGGCGTCATAGACCTCGTTAATTTCGTGTCGACTGTCGTGGTAGTTGTACAGCGCAAGCGCTCCGCTCCCGACCAGCAACGACAGCATGACGCGCCACAACGTGCGCTGGCGCAATGAACTCATCGATGGCCTTCCACCAGGTAGCCAATACCTCGCACGGTTCGGATCAAGCCATTGAACAGCTTCTTGCGCAGCTGGTAGATGTTCACCTCCAGGGTGTTGCTTTCAGGCTCCTCATCCCACCCATACAACAACTGGGTCAGGCGCTCACGGGTGAAGACCTTGCCCGGTTGCGCGAGTAGTTCGTGCAGCAAGCGATACTCCTTGGGTGTCAGCACCACCGGCTGGTCCAAGTAATACACCTGCTGGGTCGCAGGGTCCAGACGCACCCCGGCATGTTCGATGACCAGTTGCGCACGACCGGCACTGCGGCGCAGCAGGGCCCGCAACCGGGCCTTGAGCTCGTTCAGGTCGAAGGGTTTGACCAGGTAGTCGTCGGCACCGGCATCCAGGCCATTGATGCGATCTTCGGTGGCATCCCTGGCGGTGAGTATCAGCACTGGCAGGTTCTTGCCGCTGGCGCGCAGGCGCCTGAGCAGTTCGATACCGTCCAACCGGGGCAGCCCCAGGTCCAGGATGACCAAATCGAAAGCCTCGTGCACCAGGGCGTGCAGCGCACTGGCGCCATCCTGCAGCCAGTCGAGGGTATACCCTTCCTGGCGCAGGCCGTCACAGATCCCCTCTCCTAACGCTGCATCATCTTCAACCAGCAGTAGACGCATGCTTAATCCTGCTTGTCCTTGATTGCCTTGAGTAAAGCATCGATTTCCCCTCGCCGGCCCTGGTCGGCCAATTCGCGGCCGGGCCGGGCGGGCGCTTGCAAGGCCTTCTGCAGTGCGGCGCGGGCCTCATCGTAGCGGTTCTGCCGATACAAGTGGTCAGCCCAGAAGTAGTTGCTGTCGATGCCATCAGGGTTGATCGCCAGGGCTTGACGCAACATCGCTTCGGCCTTGTCATGGTCGCCAAAACTCAATGGCCACCCCGGCACCTGATCATACAGTGCCCCCAAGCTTGTGTAAGCGGAGCCTTGCAGGGCCTTGGGGTCCATGGCCAAGGCCTTTTCCAGGCTGGCCCGTGCCGCCTTGACCTTGCCCAATGCCCCTATCCCGCCGGTGGCACCCGCCCAACTGCTGTTGACGATTCCGTCCCAGATCAACGGCTCGGCTGAACCTGGGTGCTGGTGAACCAGGGCCGCCGATTGCCCGGCCAGGGCCTCGAACGCGGCAGCCTGCTGTGCCTCGGGTACACGGTAGCGAACCTCGGCCCAGCGCTGCTGGATGGCACCGAGCTGCTGCGTGCCGGCTTGATCCAAGGCCCAGGTGAAAGGCGCGATGACCAGCAGACTGGCCAGTATCAGGGGTTTCATTTGCTCGACTCCTTGTTGTGCGAGGTGCTGTAGCGGCGAATCAGCGGCAGTTGCTTGCGCAGCGCGCGGTCGACCACGCCCGGTAGCATGCCGTTCAGACGGACGAATAATTTCTCTGGCCACCCCAGGTACAGCTCGTTGCGGTCCGATTGCACCGCCGCCAGCACGGCGCGGGCGACATCTTGCGGGTCGTCCATGCCCACCTTCAAAGCCTGGTTCAAGGCCGTCGCGGCACTACTGTTCATTGCCGTACGGGTGGCCCTAGGGGCGGCATACAGCACGCTTACCGTGGTGTCGGCCAGTTCGCGCCGCAAGGCTTCGGAGAAACCACGCAGGGCAAACTTGCTGGCACAGTAGGTGGCGTAGCCTGGGTAACCGATCGAGCCATAGGTCGAGCCTACGTTCACCACCAATGCCGCAGGCTGTTCGCGCAGCAGTGGCAGGCAGATGCGGGTGAGCTTCACTGCGGCTTTGATGTTCAGGTCGAACAGTTCGTCGAGCGCGGCTTCGTCGAGCTGTTCGATCAAGGCGAAACGGTTAACGCCCGCCGCGTTGATCAACACATTGAAACCGCCCATGGCCCGCGCCGCTGCCAACACCTCGCCGCGGCCTTCGGCGCTGCACAGATCAGCCGCCTGCCAGCGCAATTGCTGCGGGTAGCGATTCATCAGGCTGCTCAGCTTGCCCAGGTGGCGGCTGACCGCCAACACCCGCGCCCCCGCCGCGCAGAGTTGATCCGCCAACTCAAGGCCAATGCCGCCGCTCGCGCCAGTCAGCACCACCACGCAGTCAGACAGCCGCATGGCGCACCTCGCCCCGGTTGGCGCGTGGCAACCCTTCGAACATCGCGGTGTACAGCCGGTACACCACTTTCGCTGCGTGGACTACAGCCTGCTGGTCCTCGGGACTGTCGAGGCGATCCATCAGCTTGCGATACGTGGCCATGTGGTCCTGGTCCAGCGCGCCGTGGGAGCTGAGGTAGCTGAATGCGGTGTCCGGCAGGCCGAGGCCTTGCTTCAGGGAACCGGCAGCCTGAGTGGCCAAGGCAATGCTGGTGCCTTCCAGTACATTGACCATTCCGAACAGCGCCACGGGGTTGCCACGGGCGACCTGGTCATAGAGAAACGCCACCATCAGCTCGATGGGTAGCGCCGGCCGCGCATCGCGTACCTGTTGCGGCTCGCCACCGCAGGCAGCGATGTCATTGAGAATCCAGTGTTCGTGGCCATATTCTTCTTCGATGTACTCGCACACCGCACCGCGTAGCCACTCCAGCCGCTCAGGCAGTCTCGCCCCGCAGGCCATCATCAGTGGCACGGTATGCCGGACATGGTGATACGCCTGGCCGAGGAAGGCCCTGTAGGACTCAAGGCTGGCCTTGCCGTCAAGCGCGTCCTTGATCACAGGCACATTGAACAACGCCGTACGTTCCTCGGCGGTTTCCGCTTGCAAGGTTGCAAAGAATGACATGATGGACCTCTTTCATTGAATTTCAGTTAGCAGCGACTCGTAGCGCTGCAGAATGTGTTCACGCCGCGGGCGGCCATTGGCCGTGAGGGTCTGCTGGGCAACACTCAGTGACTCGGGCAAACGCCTCCAGGCATGCACCTGGGCATAGTCCGGCAGCCCGGCGTTGGCCTGACGCACCGCTTGCTCGATCGCTTCATCGGACGCTGACGGGTCCAGCGGCCAGAGCAACGCCAGGTTGTGGGGCAGGTGCTCGCCGTGCACGAACGCCTGCGCGATCACGCCCCCTTGCGTCAACTCGGCCTCCACCCATTCAGGGTTCACGTTGCGTCCGAAACTGGTGGTGAACTGGTGCTTCTTGCGCCCATCGAGGTACAGGAAACCGTCCGGGTCGAAGTGCCCGATGTCCCCCGTGGGCCACCAGGCGCCGTCGAACCCAGGCTCCCCCAGGTAACCCAGCAGGGCCGAGCCACAGACCAGTACCTCGCCGTCCTCGGCGATACGTACCTGCACATGGGGCAAGGGCCGCCCGACACTGCCCAGGCGCTGCTCGCCAGGACGATTGAGGCATACCACCGATGCGCATTCGGACAACCCGTAGCCCTCGAACACCGGAAGCCCGACGGCCTCGGCTCGCTGCAGCAGGCTGGAAGCCACTCGCGCACCGCCCACCGCGACAAAGCGCAAGGGCCCCACACGCATCAGGCCCCGCTCGATGGCCGTGACCAGACCCAGCAACAGCTGTGGAACCAGAATCAGGCTTTCGGCTCCGGACAACGCGATGCAGCCCAGCAGACGCTTGAAGTCGACCTGACTGGCGCCACCCATGCCCAACTGCTGCTGCGGGTACAGCATTACACTGGCACCTGCCAGTAAGGCGGCGTACAGGCCCAGGTTCTCCAGTAGAACGGCCAAAGGCAGCACTGCCAGGTACTTGCCCGGTGCCGCAGCGCGGCTGGCGGCCTCCAGCTCACTGGCGACCCGTAACAGGCTGTCGGCGCTGAGGCACACACCTTTGGGCGCCCCCGTGCTGCCGGAGGTGTAAGTGATCTTCGCGGTGCCGAGGGGCAACGGCTGGGCGACTGTGGCTTCACGCGTCCAGTATTGTTCACGCGGGCTGAAGCCGCATTGGCGCAGGTCCTCGGCGAAGCCCTCATCGGCCACCGCCAGTACCGCGCCGCTCTGCTCCAGGCAGTGCCTGCGCTGGGCATGGCTGAAGAACGTCGGCAGGATCACGCACGGGCGATCGCCGAACAGTGCCGCCAGGTCCCAGAACAAGGCCTCGGGGCCATTCTCCAGGGCCAGCACGAAGGTACCGCGAGGTTGCCCGGCCAACCAGTCCTGCCGCCATTGCACTTCGGCCAGCAGCTGGTCATAGGTAAACGCGCCGCTGCTGCCTTGCACGGCGGGTTGCGCGCCACGGCTACGTGCATGCCGGTGCAGGATCTGCTGAAACGCTTGCAGTTCATGCGGCATGACCGGCCTCCTGTACAGATACCGGCAAGCCAAACCGCTCGAATACCCCACTCTGGGCGAGCGCCGTGTAGCCACCACCGATGCGTCCGACGAACACTTGCGGATGCTGGGCGTAGTAATGCCCCCAGCTCGCCGCCTCGCCGTGCAGGCGCTCCGGGTCCGCCGGGGCCAGTGCCGTTGGCACCAGGCCAAGTCGATGGAAGCTGTTGACCAAGGTCGTCGCCCCTGTGAAGGCCACCCACTGCAAACCACGTTCGGCCAGCAACCAGGTCACGGCAATGATCATGATCCGCGCGCTGCCCGCACTGAGTGCGGCCAGGTTCCCGACCTCCACCAGTTCCGAGCGCTGCACCGTGCCGGCGGCCAGGCGCGATACGCAAGCCTCCAGTGGCTCATCGAGATAGCGTTCGAGAAATAGCGGACCGCTGATGGCCGGGCGAATGCCCGCCGCGGCGATCAGACGATGGTGACTGTCGTACAGCCCCAGTAGCTCAGGCAGATAGTGATGGACGTCGGCGTGGTGAATGGACTGGAAGCGGGCATGGATGAACTGTTCCAGTTCGGCGCGTCCTGGGTCGGACACGCCATGCAGCAGCAGATGGGCCTGGCGCTCGGGATGCACGCCTATGGCCAATGGAAACATCGCGCCGCAATCGTTCTGGGTCATGGTATCCCCCTGGGTTCATGCGTTCGGCGCAGTATCCCGGAGAAATCTGAAGCCAGTCTGAAGTGGCTGTCCTGCGTTCACAGTCTGCAAGGCGTCCGCTACAGTTGCCCTTGCTCACCGCGTATTACAACAAGGAACAGCGATGCGCCACGAATTCAGCGAAGTGCTCACTGACTGGGTCGACTACTTTCTGGTCGGCGATATCCAGTTGCTCGAAAGCTACAAGCAGGCCCATGGCCTGCCAGACGATCTGGCCTACGAGTTCACCCATGGCGACAGCGGCGACCAGGCCGTGCGCGAGGGGGTCGTGCTGCCTTTGGCCGGCGTCGACAACCTGCCCTACCGCATCCTTTTCACCCTCGACGGCGACCCGCCCGCGCTGCGCCAACCCGGCAGCCGCCTCAAGCATCAACGCTCCGGCTATGTGTTGCGGGTTGAGAACCGCGCGCTGATGCTGTTCACCTGGCGCATCCTGCAACACTTCACCCCCAAGACCTTGGGCGACCTACTGGCACGTTACCAGGAGCCCGGGCGGCCGATCATCGAGCTCGATAACGGCTGGTATGACGTGGAGGTGCTGGCGGGTGCCGTGGTGCGCGAAGGGTTGTACGAGCCGGCATTCGAGTTCGTGTTGAACAAGCGCTGGAGCCGGGGTGAGGCCGCGCAGGTGGATATCGGCTACGCCTTCACCCTGCGCGGGTACTTCGATTGAGCAAGCACCTGCAGCGGCCCTTGGGCGGGTAAGCCCGTTCCTGGCTGCGTGGGAACGAGCCTGCCCGCGAAAGGGCCAATGAAGCCTCAACTGTGATGGATATCCCGATCCTTGGTCTCCGGCAAGAAGAAGATCCCCAGCACCGCGGTCATCACCGCAATCACGATCGGATACCACAACCCATAGTAGATATCGCCGGTCGCCGCCACCATGGCGAATGCCACCGTCGGCAGGAAGCCACCGAACCAGCCATTACCGATGTGGTATGGCAACGACATCGAGGTGTAGCGGATACGCGCTGGGAACAGCTCCACCAGCCAGGCGGCTATCGGCCCGTAGACCATGGTCACGTAGATCACCAGAATCGTCAGCAGCAGCAACACCATGGGGTAATGGATCTTCGCCGGGTCGGCCTTTTCCGGATAACCGGCATCCTTCAGAGCGCCCGCCAAGGTAGCGGTGAAGGCATCGCTCTGGGACTTGAAGTCAGCGGCCGCGAGGCCACTGCCATCGAAGCTCGGAATCACCCGCTCGCCGATACGGATCTGCGCGACGCTACCCGGCTCGGCCTTTTCGTTCCCATAGGGGATCGCACGCTTGGCCAGCAGGCTTTTGGCGATGTCGCAGGAACTGGTGAATTTGGCCTTGCCGACCGGGTCGAACTGGAAGGCGCATTGGTCAGGATCGGCCACCACCACAACAGGGTTCTGCTCCTGGGCGACGAACACGTCCGGGTTGCCGTACTCGGTAAGTGCCTTGAAGATCGGGAAGTAAGTCAACGCCGCGATGATGCACCCCGCCATGATGATCTTCTTGCGTCCGATGCGGTCGGAGAGGCTGCCGAAGACGATGAAAAACGGCGTGCCGATCAGCAACGAACCCGCAATCAACAGGTTGGCGGTCTGCGGGTCGATTTTGAGCGTCTGCAGCAGGAAGAACAGCGCATAGAACTGCCCGGTGTACCACACTACGGCCTGGCCGGCGGTCCCGCCAAGCAGCGACATGATCACCACCTTCAGGTTGTCCCAACGGGCGAAGGACTCGGTCAGTGGCGCCTTGGACGCTTTGCCTTCGGCCTTCATCTTCATGAACACCGGCGATTCGTTGAGCTGCATGCGGATGTACACCGATATCGCCAGCAGCAGGATCGACAGCAGGAACGGAATGCGCCAGCCCCAGGCTTCGAATGCCTCGGTCCCCATCGCGGTGCGGCATGCCAGTATCACCAGCAGCGACAGGAACAGCCCCAAGGTAGCGGTGGTCTGGATCCAGGCGGTGAAGAAACCTCGCCGCCCTTTGGGCGCATGTTCGGCCACGTAGGTCGCCGCGCCGCCGTACTCGCCTCCCAGAGCCAGGCCTTGCAACAGGCGCAGGCTAATCAGAATGATCGGCGCCGCAACCCCGATGGTCGCATAGCTGGGCAGGATACCCACCACCGCGGTGGACAAGCCCATGATGACAATGGTGATGAGGAAGGTGTACTTGCGCCCGATCATGTCGCCCAGGCGACCGAACACGATGGCGCCGAACGGCCGCACGGCAAAGCCTGCGGCGAAGGCCAGCAAGGCGAAGATGAACGCGGTGGTTTCATTGACGCCTGCGAAGAAGTGCTTGGCGATGATGGCCGCCAATGAGCCATAGAGGTAGAAGTCGTACCATTCGAACACCGTACCCAGGGATGACGCGAAAATGACTTTTCGCTCCTCTCGGGTGATGCCGCGTTGGGGTGCGCTATTGCCCGTGGTTGCGCTATCGAGTACCGCCATGGGTTGCCTCCGTCTTGTTGTTCTAAGGCCGGAGTACCTCACACCCATTTCAGCGTCGCACCCAGGCCCTGGGGCTTGCATTGGTTGCGCGAAGCACGACGAGGCAAGCCGCCTCGGATCGCAGCAAGGACAGTAGAAGCATAATCGGCTTTTCCAGGATATCCACTGGCCAGCATCGCCAGTGAGCGCCGAGGGCCCCGCGTTCCTCGCCCTGGGGTTCAGTCCTGCACTGGCCCCTTCAACTCGACCTGATTGCCGTCGGGGTCATAACAGTACAGCGACAACCCTTCCCCTTCGGCACCGTAGCGTCGTTCGGCAGGTTCGACACGGATTCCCTGCTCCAGCAGGTAGGCGGTCAGCGCCTGCTCATCGAAAGGCTCGATGCGCAGGCAGAAGTGATGCAGGTTGCGCCCTTGCGGCCCAGGACCCGCACCGCCCGGTTTACCCAGTGGACCATCGAGGGTGACCAGATCGATCATCGCCGAACCGGTCGCCAAGTGGACCATGCCCAGATCCTCCCGCTCGCGACTGACCCGACAGCCCAATACATCGCGGTAGAACGCAACGCTGCGCGCAAGGTCCGTGACCCTCAAGACCAGATGGTCGATATGGGCGATGGCGAAAGGTCGCATGCCGAGCCTCCCTATGGCATCCAGGCAATCATTGCCTGTCACCATAGCTCAGGACCTGACACCGTCGCCATAACCGTCACTCATTGACCCGTCGTTGCAGCAAGCTCCCCTCGTGGCGGGCCAGGATGCGCAGTATCTGGTCGACCAGCGCGCGATCAGGTGCTTCCAGGTGAAAATGGTGGCCACCCGGATGCCAGGAAACGCGGGCATGTTCAGGCAAGGCCGCCTTGCGTTGCTCGAACCCTTCACCGGTGAACGCCCCCTGGCGACCGAACATCAGATACAGCGGACAACGGATTTGCCGAAGCAGGTCGCAGGCTTCGCCCTCGGTCAGCGGCATGGGTTCGGGCAGCACCAGCCGTGGGTCGTGACGCCAGCAGTAGCCATCGCCCAGTTGCAGCAAGTCGCGCAGGGCCAACAGTCGCGTGGCCTCTTCGGACAATTCACCGTCCAGGCGCTTGCGCCGTTGCGCCAAGGCCATCTCGATGGTGTCGAAACGCTGTGTGTCAGGCTCGCCGAAGCCTTGCAACTGGCTGCGCTGGACCATGCGCTTGAGCCGATAGGCGCGCGCCAGGTGCTGCACGCGGTCATGCTCGGCAACCGTGAACGGGGCTCCCATGCCGTCGAGGAAGATCATGCTGGCGATGCCACTGGTCATAGCACCAAGCAGCGATGCGACCCCGGTGCCCATGCCATGGGCCAACACATGAAACTGCGACAGGCCCAGGCTGTCGGTCACCGCCAGCATGTCCTCGGCATGCTCCCACAGGTAGTAGCCGCTGTCATGGCGTCGATGGTCGGAGCGCCCGTGGCCAACCATGTCCGGGGCCACCACGAAACAACCGTCGAGCAACGGCCCGAGCCGTTCGAACGAAGCCGCGTTGTCCAACCAGCCGTGCAGGGCCAATACCGGGATCCCATCTTCAGGCCCCCACGTGCGCACGGCAATTTCAATGCCTTCGAGGTCAAGCAGATGATCCTTCGGACCGCATAGCGAACGCATGCAACTACTCCCTGGCTAAACCTGGCGCCATGGCCAGACGGAATTCGCCACCGTCCTCACGCCTACCCGGTGACACCGTGTATAGCCACACCATCCTCCAGAAGCCCCGGCAACGCTGCCCTCGTACCGACCCATACATGCGCGAGACCGACCCTTGTAGGCAAGTATCTACCGCATCCTGACCGCGAAACGAAGGTCGACTATCGCCTCTGAAGACCAGAGGCTCTCGCCATGTACAGCACACCCCCGCTCCACCAGGCATCTATCAGCCGCGCCCTGCCCGAATGGGTCACGATGTTGCATCCAACGCATACCCAGTACATCGTCGAGCAATTGCGTGCCGACTACCTCGCCGATGACGGCGCCCCCTTCAGTTGGTACAGCACCGCCTCGGATGATGATCGCCAGCGACTGCGCGCACTCATCGAAGCGCGCAACACCCACCAACGAGCCCTGCAAAAGAGCCTGCGCGGGTTCCAAGGGATCACCGAATTCTGCAAACCGTTGCTGACCCGCCGACTGAACATCGCTGTGGCCGTGGACAAGGCCCACTATGTGTTCCAACCCTTCGAACCCGCCAGCAGCAACTGGCCAGGCGTTCCCAACCCGGAGATACCGCTGGTACCGGAGCGGGAAGTGGACATCCTGGCCACCCGACCTGTCGGCGCGCCGCAGTCGCGCAGCCTGTTCGAGGCGGCCCTGCACAACTTCGAAGGCCTGGATGAAGTCGGCGCCTACAGCACACTGATCAACGCGCCAGACGATGACAGCCCACTGCAAGGGCTATCGATGGCGAGCTTCGTCAGGCATTGCCGGGAGCTGGACCTGGGTCGACAGTACCAGGCCCATCTTCAGTCGTACTATGACGGCCCGCGCAAGGCTGAAATCGAGCGACTGACCCTCGACACCCTGCGCCATTCATTACGGGTGCGGGCGCAGGTCGCGGCCCTTCAGGGACTGCTTAGCCAACGCGGCCTCCGCGGCCTGAACCAGCTGGCCGAAAACGCAGCTCGGCCAACCTATGGACAACACGACCTGCACTGCTGGCGCCTGAGCCTGTTCGACATTCCCCTCCACGACCTCCTGCTGATCGGGCCAGACCAACCCGACCAGAACAATCCATGCATCGTCTACATGCCGAATGACAGCGAACACCCGGTCAGGGAGTTCAGCTCACGCCAGGAGGCTGGACGGCATCTCAGCCACAGGCTGCTGCAGAGCACGTTCCGCCGCCTGTTGATCAATTGCGCCTACCAGGACAGACAGGCGGAGCTGAACCGCTTGCTTGAGCAGGCACTGTTCGAACCGCGTGACGGCCTCGTCCACCCGCGCCGAGAGATCGATCTGCGGTTCACCCCTTCGCGAGTCAATGGCGGGCTCTGGTCGGCGCTCTACGCGGCCAATGTCTCGCGGATGAAAGCAGATGCCAGGGCCATCGCCGTCCCAACCGCCGATGTCGACGCCAAGGCCCGCCAGGAACGTCTGGCCCATTGGGCCGAGACGGGCGTGAGCCTTCTCAATGTCGCCGCCTTTTTCGTCCCCGGCCTGAATACGGTCATGGCGGGCGTGTTCGCCTATCAAATCATGGATTCGGTGTTCACCGGGTTCCACGCCTGGGAGGAAGGCGATACTGCCCAAGCGTTGGGGCAATTGACCGCACTGGCCATCAATGCGGCGGTAACGGCGGGTTTTGCGGTAGGTACGCGGCTGGTGCAGGCCTCTGGCTTCG
Source organism: Pseudomonas sp. NyZ480 (assembly GCF_029537255.1). Classification (NCBI taxonomy): domain Bacteria; kingdom Pseudomonadati; phylum Pseudomonadota; class Gammaproteobacteria; order Pseudomonadales; family Pseudomonadaceae; genus Pseudomonas; species Pseudomonas sp. NyZ480. The sequence goes on from NZ_CP120626.1 coordinate 3,020,735, forward strand.
TCGATGCCTTGCAACGCGTCTGGCATGACGGGCAAGCATTGCTGTGGCACCCGCAAATGGCCCGTTATGCCAGCTCCACAGTCTTGCCGGAGGGTGCAGTGATGGACGCGTCAGGCTATTACCGGGTCGAGGGTAAGATCTACTGGATGCACGATAGCGCGATGTTCGAAATCTTCCGGGACGCCGAACAGCAGTGGCGTGTTCGCCATCCCCACGACCCCAATGCTTATGCCCCTCTTCTGCACCACCACGGTGACGGTCGTTGGCAACTGGCTTTCGAACGACCGGTGGAATGGGAGCCAGCCCAGTTGCTGCGCCGCCTGGGCCAGTTCAGCGCCGGGCTCGACGATGCCGAACTGGCCGCCGCCCTGCGTACTACCGGCATCGACAGCACGGTCCTGCGGCGCACCCAGGCTACCGGGCTGCAGCCTCCGGCACTGCTGCGCGAAACCTTGCTTCGCCTGCGCCTGGACAACCAGGTAGAGCACATCGTCGGCAGCGTACGCCATGGCCAACGCCTGGCCGCCTACAAGAACTACGCACTGCCAGAACTGCTGAACATGCCGCAATGGCCCCTGGATCATGTGCTGAAGGTGTACGACGGCCCGGAGCCTTGGGGCGATTCGGTGCGCTACGGCGCGCCACCGATGCTTGGCCAGGTGGAAATCGAGATCACTCGCTCGGACCTGGAAAGCGGCCATTTGAGCCAGACCGTGCTGGCCCAGATGGGTGAGCAACAGCGGCAATCCCTGCTGGGCGATACGCCTTCCGCGCAGCGTGCCAGCACCCTGGACCAACGACTGGCCGATCGCCTGGACAGCAAGCGCCAAGCCATTTTCGACAGCTTGCGGCACAGCCAGGGCAAATTGCGTAGCCCTGCCGAGCAAACACTGGCACGGCAGTTTCCTGGCCTACCGGACAGCGCGCTGGAGGAGATACTCAGACACATCGGTCACGGCGAGCGGCAACGACTTGCATCGGGGCGGGTGCCTTTGCGCATTGCCGAAGAAGCACGGTTGCTGCAAGCCCATGCACGGCTCGATCAGGCACTCCTGGGCTTGTATCGGCCCTCGCTGGCCAATGCCGACAGCCATTTGTTGAAACAGGCGTTGCTGGCCGAACACCCCGGCGCAACGGCCACCGAGCTGTTCGGCCACGCCACCGCCGACCGAGGGCATTGCGCTGCCCTGCTCGGCCAACAGCCCATCAGGCCGAGCGTGCGATCACCCTTGCGCCTGGCCAACGGCCGTCTGGGCTACCCGCTCAGTGGCCGAGGCGCCTCCACGAGCGTCGCCACCGGACGACTCCGGGCCCTCTACCCAACGCTCAATGCCGAGCAGCTCAGCGCGCTGCAAGCGCAACTGTCCCAAGCCGGTGACTTGGGCAGCGCAATCCAACGACTCGAAGAAGAACAGCGCACCTTGCTGAGCGCACTGAACCGCTGGCATCAGGCCGTCGAGCAGTCGCCCCTGCGTGACCAACGCCGGCAATGCAGCGAACGGCTCATGAGTGCATGGCGCCAAGAAGGCGAGCCCGACGCCTCGGTGCTGGTACTCGATGACCTGGAACTGACCGAACTGCCGGCAATCAGCGCACGCTTCCCCCAGGTCCGCGCCCTTACCCTCGAGCGTCTGACGTTGACCCGACTGGAAGGCGCCTTTCTGGCGTGCTTCCCAAACCTCTCGCAGCTTGAAGTGATCGACAACCCGCGAATCGACGCTGAGTCACTGTTCGACGCCCTGAGGTCGACCCCTAAATTACAGGCGCTGTCGCTGGGCGAAAACCGCCTCACCACCCTGCCCCCCACGGCGCTGCGGGCCCTGGGCGCCATGCGTGACCTGCGTGTGCTCAATCTGCATGGCAACCTGCTGGAGCTCAACGATGCCAGCCTGGATTGCCTGGCAGGATTACCGCTGGAGGCCCTGGGCCTGTCGGACAACCACATCACGCTGAACCCGGCACTGGCGGCGCGCTTCCAGGACCTGGTGCATCTCAAGGTGCTTCGACTGAGTGGCAATCCACTGCAATTGGCCCCCGACCTGCGTTACATGGCGCGGCTGAGGCAACTCGACCTGGACCGCTGCGACCTCAGCCAATGGCCCAACGGGCTGTCCACCCTAATGCGCCAGCCGCAGTACCAACTGCGCATCCTGGACCTTTCCCACAATCGCATCGGTACAGTCCCCGATCTGTCCGACGTGTTACAGACACCCTTCGCCCGCGATGTTGCCGCCCGTGTCGAAGGACGCAGCTGGCTGTTCAATTTCAACCCGCTCGAAGGCCCAACGCGTACTCGCCTGGCGAACGGTGGTGTCAACGTGACCGAGCGTACGCCACGACAAGGGGATCGGGGGATATGGCGTGACCAGGCCAGCAGTCACCAGCAACGACTCTGGAGCGACCTGTTCGAACACGGCGGGAACCGCCATCTGCTCAACGCTTTGGAGCGTTTGGCGCAATCGGCAGAAGCTCGCCAGGACGCACAAGGCGTTGCGACGCGCGTGTGGGCCATGCTCGAGAAAGCCGGACAGGACACCGGGCTACGAGAGCGCCTTGAACAAGTCGCCCAGGACTACCCACCCACCTGTGGGGATGCCGGTGCCGATGCTTTCAGCGCTCTGGAGATCGAGGTGCTGGCCCACGAGACGGCGGGTCGGCTCGGTGATCGCTCGCAAACGCTGCTGCACCTTTACCACCGGTTGTTCCGGCGCAGCAAAGTCAATGAACTGGCCGACCGCATCAGTCTGCGAAGAACGCTACGCAAGCAGGCCCTGCAAGATGATGTCTTTGACGAAGACTTGCCGCCATACGATGAGCTGGACGAGCCTTTGGCCTATCCGGATCTGTACCTGCAAACCGGCCTGGTCGACGATATCGAGGTACGACTGGCCTTGCGTCAATCGCTGGCCGCGCGCCTGGACTTCCCCGAGCCGAGCCGGGGCATGCTGTACCGTGACACCGCCAGAATCACACAAGGCATCATCGACAAAGTGGCTGCCGAGGTGGAACGGCTCGATCGTGACCACCAGGCTCGGGAGCGCTGGTTGATCGAGCAACCAGGTTGGGTCATGCACATTAAGACCCGCTATGCCGAGCAGTTCATCCTGCTCACCGATTTCTGGCGATCAGGCCATGACTACCTGTTCTACTGCCTGGATCGAAGCAATGAGCCTGTCACGCGCCTAGATACCTCGGTCACCACCGCTCTGGCGAAAGTCATGCCGGCCAGTCCCCTGGACGAACAGCACCATGTGCGCCGCGTGCAGCTCAACGACGGGCAGTTCAAGCAAGCCATGGATGCCCTGAACGCCGAGCAACAGCAGGTCGAACATGGCCTGTTGCTCAGCCTCACCCACCAGGTGGCAACCCTCGGCGGCTAGGTCGCGCTCACTGTCCGCGCAGGTCTTCGAAGAAGGCCTGCCGGCCATCCACCTGGCTGGACGCACGCGGCGCACTCGCCGCCTCGCCATTGGCAGCCTCGACATGCCAATAGCAGTGCCGGACCGCCCGCGTCACCGCTACGTAGGCCAAGCGCTGTACCTCTTCTTTCTGCGCGGTATCGAAAGGCTGGGCATCGCCTGAACGGCCCAATTCGGCCAGTCGATAGACCTGGTTCTTGTACGGCGAACTGGTCAGGTACTGGCAGTCGCCCAACATGAACACCGCATCGGCCTGCAGGCCCTTGGCGCTGTGATAGGTCAACTGACGCAGCCGACGCTGCTCGGCGGGCAGTGCCGCTTCGGCTTGCAGTACCGTTTGCAGGTGCTCACTCATCAAGGCCCGGTCACTGCCCTTGCGGTACAGCATCATCACCGACTCACCGCGCTGGTAGTGCTCGATCAAGGTTTGGCCCAGTGCCGCCTCGTCACGGTCGAACACCCGGACCGGCGAGCCCGGCAATTCCGCAGCCGGCCCCGCGGCACGCGCCTTCTTGCCCGCGATGGCCGGGGTCCCCTTGACCAGATGCTCGGCGGCGTCGATCACCTGCTGCTGGCAGCGGTAATTGTCGACCAGCATCACCCGGGTATTGGCCGGTGACGGGAAGGTCTTGGTGAACTCCATGAAGTACTTGGGCGAGCTGCCACGCCAGCCGTAGATCGACTGCCAGTCGTCCCCCACGCACAGCAACGACGAGTGCTGGGCATTACGCCCAGTATGCATGGCTGTGCCACGCCGGCGAATTTCAGCGAGGCTGGCCCGGAGCCAACTGACGATCTGTGGTGAAACGTCCTGGAACTCGTCGATCATCAAATGGGCCAACGGGCGCAGCAATGGGTCGGGCAACAGCTGCAGGTTCTCGGGATTGTTTTCACCAAACAGGGCGAACATGCGGTTGTAGCTCATCACCGGCGGCGACTGGGCGAGCAAATGCGCCTCCAGCGCCTTCCAGTACAATGCCAGCGCTTCGAAGAACAACCCATCACTGTCGCCTGCGGGGAAGCTCATCGCTGCGACCGCTCTGCCGACCTCAAGGCCAAGGTTCTCGATGAAACTTGCCGCGCCGACGAAGGCATCGAGCAGCGGCGCCGCTGCCAGTTCGCCCTTGACCTTGTACTCGAAACCCGGTCCCGACACCGCATCCCCCGCCAACGACGCCGCCAGGCGCCGGGCCATCGCGTAGTTGTCGAGCCAGATCAGCGGCTTGTCACAGTAGGCCTGCAACAGCGTGCGCTTGACCGCCCATTCCGCACGCACCGCAAGCTTGGCGCCGGGGCGTTGGTACTGAGCACTTTCCGAGGGGTCGAAGCCCAGCACCACCCAGGTATCCAGCCCTTCTAGACGCCCGTGGACATGGAAGCGACTGCCGCGAATGTCTACCGTCTCGCGGCACGGCTCGATGCCCCTGATCGGCCAGGCGCCCGCCGCGAACCACAGGTCCTCGATCACATCGCACAGCTCTTCGTCACGCTGGGCGGCCAGCTGGGTCACCTGCACACGCTTTTGCACGTCCGGGTGGTCCGGGTCCAGGGGCTTGAGCTGCAGGGCCTCGCGACGCAAGGTCGCGATGATCTGGGCAAAACGCGGGCTTTGATCGAGCAGTTGGCTGTAGCACAGGTTCAGCTGCTGACGCTGGGCGTCGTTCAGACGTAGATCGAACGGATTACTGTCAGCCTCAGCCTCTTGGCCGGCCGGTATCTCGCTGCCCAGTGTCTCGAATGCCCGTACCTGGCCAAAACCCGGCAGGCTGCGGACCAGCGGCAGAATGCGCGAATGGAAGGTTCGTACCATTTCCCGGGCACGGGCAGGCGACAGATCGATCTGCCAGCGTGCGAAGACCTGCACCAGGCGCTTGATGAAATCCTTGCGTGACTCGCGGGTGAAGGTGACCACGGTCATCGCGTCAAGCTCGTAGCCCAGGTAATGGCGTAGCAGCAATATCCGCAGCACCAGCGAGGTAGACTTACCCGCGCCGGCCCCCGCCACCACGCAGGTGGACGGTGTGTCGCTGAAAATCAGCTTCCACTGCGCGGCGCTGGGCTGGGCCTCGGCAGGCAGGCGCTGGGCGACATCGGCCTTGAAGCGCTTTTTCAACTCGGCGCTCAGCGGCAGACGCCAATCATCGAACAGTTTGTCGTCCTGGCCGGGAACCGCAGGCGCATCGGGGCGAGTGTCGCGAATCACCAGTACCTGGCGCCCGGCTTCGTAACCTTCCAGCCGTCCACGCTCGAAACCTTCTCGCAGGCCGTCAGCGTGGCCGCTACGTTGGCCAGTGGCGTGCCCCAGGAACCAGGAGTCGCGGTGTTGCGCTTGCAGACGGCTCAGGCCACGCCCAAGCAGGCGTGCGGCCAGGCGACGAAACCAAGGCAGCTGGGCTGGAGGGGTAAGGTCGGCGGGCGCCTGGGTTTGCTCGTGGGCCACGATCACTCCGTTGAAAATCGAATCAGCAGCCATGTTCGCTGCATCTAAGAAAAATCGCCAGCGAATCAGTGCATTAGGCGACAAAGCGGTCAAATGCCATCTGCAATTCAATCTATTTTATAGATTGTTTTAAGTCGATATTTACGCTTTTTTTCGATCTTTAACCCACGCATCATGGCGTCATTCCACCGAATCAAGGAGCACGACCATGCTGCAACTGCGACCGTTCGAAAGCCTTGGCCACGCCAATCATGGCTGGCTCGATGCCCACCACCATTTCTCCTTCGCCGAATACTACGACCCGGCGCGCATGCACTGGGGCAACCTGAGGGTCTGGAACGACGACTTGATCGCGGCCGGCAGCGGGTTTCCACCGCACCCGCACCGCGACATGGAAATCATCACATACGTCCGTGAAGGCGCCATCACCCACCAGGACAGCCTTGGCAACAAGGGCCGTACCGAGGCGGGCGATGTCCAGGTGATGAGCGCCGGGACCGGCATCGTTCATAGCGAGTACAACCTGGAAGACGTCGACACGCGGATCTTCCAAATCTGGATAGTGCCTGAGCGGGTTGGCGATGCGCCGTCCTGGGGAACCCGTCCCTTCCCCAAAGGCGAACGCGGTGAGGGCTTCGTCACCTTGGCCAGTGGCCGTGCCGGCGACGAAGACAGCTTGCAGATTCGCACCGATGCAAGACTCGTGGCAGCCACCCTGCGTGCAGGGGAAAGTGCCGAGTACCGCCTCGATGCAGGGCGCCGCGGTTACCTGGTGCCAGCCAAAGGACTGGTGGAAATCAATGGACTGCGAGCCAAAGCCCGCGACGGGGTGGCGATCGAGCAGGAAGAACTGCTGCAGGTGACCGCGATCGAAGACAGCGAGATCGTGCTGGTCGATGTAGCTTGAGTGAAGGGAACAACCGCCAGCAAGCTGGCTCCTACATCGCAATTTCTGTAGGGGCCGGCTGGCTGGCGATTGGGCTGCACGACAGCCCCTGTTTTAACCGTTTCGATCAGGCAATCGCCGCATCCACCAACACCTGGGCTTCTTGCACCAGACGCTGCAAATGCGCTTCGTCGATGAAGCTCTCGGCGTAGATCTTGTAGATATCCTCGGTACCCGAGGGCCGCGCGGCGAACCAGCCGTTGGCGGTCATCACCTTCAGCCCGCCAATGGCCTGGCCGTTGCCCGGTGCATGGCTGAGGATCTGCACGATTGGCTCGCCGGCAAGTTCCGTCGATGTCACCTGCTCTGGCGCCAATTTGCTCAGCAAGGCTTTCTGCCGTGCATCGGCCTTCGCCTCGACACGCGTGGCATACGGTTTACCCAGTGCTTTGGTCAGGTCGGCATAGGCCTGGCTTGGGTTGCGTCCGGTACGGGCGGTCATTTCCGCCGCCAACAACGCCGGGATCAAACCATCCTTGTCAGTCGCCCAGACCGTGCCGTCCTTGCGCAGGAACGAGGCACCGGCACTTTCCTCACCGCCAAAGCCCAACGAGCCGTCGAACAGGCCCTGGGCAAAGAACTTGAAGCCGACCGGCACTTCGTACAATGCACGCCCCAGATGCTGGGTAACCCGGTCGATCAGGCCACTGGACACCACGGTCTTGCCCACGGCGGCATCGCTGCGCCATTGCGGGCGGTGGCGGTACAGATAGTCGATGGCCACTGCCAGGTAGTTGTTCGGTTGCAGCAGGCCGTCGGGCGTGACGATACCGTGACGGTCGTGGTCCGGGTCGCAGGCAAACGCCACATCGAACCGCTCGCGCAGACCAATCAGTCCCTGCATCGCGTATGGCGAAGAGGGGTCCATGCGAATCTGGCCGTCCCAGTCGACGGTCATGAAGCGGAACGTCGGGTCAACCTCGGTGTTCACTACTTCCAGGTTCAGTTGGTAACGCTCGGCGATCGCCGACCAGTAGCGCACCCCTGCTCCGCCCAGCGGATCGACGCCCAGGCGCAGGTTGGCGCCACGGATGACATCGAAGTCGATGACGTTCTCAAGGTCTGCGACATAGCTGGAGACATAATCGTGACGCTGGGTGGTCGCTGCCTGCAGCGCCTGGGCGTGGTCCACTCGCTTGACGCCGGCAAGGCCCGCCGCCAGCAGTTCGTTGGCCTTGGCCTCGATCCACTTGGTCACATCACTGTCGGCAGGGCCGCCATTGGGCGGGTTGTACTTGAAACCGCCGCTCTGGGGTGGGTTGTGCGAAGGCGTGATGACGATGCCGTCGGCCAGGCCCTGGGTGCGGCCGCGGTTGTAGCAGAGGATGGCATGGGACACCGCGGGCGTCGGGGTGTACTCATCGTCCTTGGACAGCATCACCTGCACGCCGTTGGCGGCCAGTACCTCCAGAGCGCTGGCCGCTGCCGGGGCAGACAAGGCATGGGTATCGGCACCGATGAACAGGGGGCCGTCGATGCCCTGCTCCTGACGGTACAGGCAGATGGCCTGGGTAATGGCCAGGACATGATGCTCGTTGAAGCTCAGTTCAAGCGAACTGCCCCGGTGCCCCGAGGTGCCGAAGGCCACGCGCTGGGCCGCCACGGCGGCGTCGGGACGGCCGGTGTAATAGGCGGTGAGCAGGCGGGGAATATCGACCAGCACGCTGGCCGGAGCCGGCTTGCCTGCCAAAGGACTGAGCGTCATGCAAAAACCTCGAGTTCAACGGATGTTGGTGTTGGAACACGCAGTGTACTGGGAGTTGCAATACTGCGCGATGGGCCCGCCGAGGATTATTCGCCAGCCATGTGCCACCATCCCGGAAACATCTGCTGGACCCGCGCCTGGGCAAAGCGCTCGTCGATCAGCACCAGCACGCCACGGTCCTGATCGCCTCGTATGACCCGACCAGCGGCCTGAATGACCTTGCGCACACCTGGGTACAGATAGGCGTAGTCGAATCCGGCGCCGAACTGGCGACCCAGTCGCAACTTGAACTGTTCGTTGACCGGGTTGACTTGCGGCAGACCGAGGGTCGCGACAAAGGCGCCGACCAGGCGCGTACCCGGCAAGTCGACCCCTTCACCGAAGGCGCCACCAAGGACCGCGAAGCCAACCCCCTGGCCGTCGGCGACAAAGCGGTCGAGAAACGCCTGACGCGCCTGTTCGTCCATGCCCGGCGACTGCAGCCACAATGGGATCGTCGGGTGGCGACGGGCGAGCACGTCGGCGACCTGTTGCAGGTATTCGAAGCTGCTGAAAAACGCCAGATAGTTGCCCGGCATCCGCTGATACTGCTCGGCGATCAGGGTGGCAATAGGCTCCAGCGAGGCGTGCCGTTGGTGGTAACGGGTGGACACTTCGCTGGCGATACGCACTTGCAGCTGTTCACCCCGAAATGGCGCCGCCACCTCAAGCCATGCGGTATCCGAGGGCATGCCCAGGAGGTCGGCATAGAAATGCCTGGGGCTGAGCGTGGCCGAGAACAGCGTCACGCTCCGGGCAGCCTGCATGCGCGGGCCCAGCAGCCGCGCCGGCGTGACATTGCGCAGGCACAGGGTGGCCAGACGCCGATTGCGCTGACCGCTGCGCAAGCTGATATCGAACAGGAAGTGCTCATCGAACAGCTCGGCCACCCGATTGAACTGCAAGGCCTGGAAGAAGAACTGCAGCACCTGCGGGTCCACTTCACCATTGGACTGGTCCAGGCGTTCCTGGATGACCCCGATGCATCCCTGCAGGGCTCGCAGAAAAGCCTCCGGTAGTTTGTCGCTGGCCTGATACGGCGCCTGTTGGGCCTTGAACACGGCATTCCACTGCCGGTTCAGACGGTCCAGCGCGCTGCCAAGGCCCACTGGTTTACTCTGGCGCAGCGCAAGCAACTGGCCCTGGTCGAGACTGGCGCTGTACATGCCGCGGCCGCGCTCGATCAGGTTGTGGGCTTCGTCCACCAGCACCGCGACCCGCCACTGGTTGGCCTGGGTCAGGCTGAACAGCAACGCATGGGCATCGAAGTAGTAGTTGTAGTCGGCCACCACCACATCCACCCAACGGGCCATTTCCTGGCCCAGGTAGTACGGACACACCTGGTGGGCCAAAGCCACCTCGCGAAGCAGTTGCCGATCGAGCATCGGCAGGCGTGCTGCTGCCTCTCGCGCCGCCGGCAGGCGATCATAAAAGCCCTGGGCCAAGGGACAGGACTCGCCATGGCACGCTTTGTCGGGGTGCTCACAGGCTTTGTCGCGAGCGATCAACTCCAGGGTCCTCAACGCCGGCTGCGCCGAGGCATCGTCGATCTGTCGCAGGGCGTCGAGGGCCAGTGCCCGGCCTGGGGTCTTGGCCGTCAGGAAGAACAGTTTATCGAGCTGTTGCGGTGCCATGGCCTTGAGCAACGGGAACAGCGTACCCAGGGTCTTGCCGATCCCCGTGCTGGCCTGGGCCATCAGGCAACGGCCAGTGCTGACCGCCTTGTACAGGGTCTCGGCCAACTGGCGCTGGCCCTGGCGAAACTGCGGGTATGGAAAGCCCAATACCTGCAAACCCTGGTTGCGCTCGACCAGGCGCTGCTCCTGATATTGGGCCCAGGCGAGAAATCGCTGGCACTGGGTTTCGTAGAAGGTTTGCAATTGGCCAGCCTGGTAGCGCTCGCTGATCAGCGTCTGGCCATCGTTGTCGACGTCCAGATACACCAGCGCGACGTCGATTGACGCCAGCTGCCGGGCCTGACACAGCAGCCAGGCATATACCTTCGCCTGCGCCCAGTGCAGTTGCCGATGGTTGGCCGGCTGGCGCGCCAGATCGCCACGGTAGGTCTTGATCTCCTCCAGCCGATTGCAACTGGGGTCGTAGCCATCGGCACGCCCGCGCACCTGCAAACCCCGATACTGGCCTTCAAGGGTGATTTCCGACTCATAATCGGCCGCGCGCCGGGCCACCACTCGCCGATGCCCTTCGATGCCTTCCAGCGCCGTGGGCGATGGCGTGAAGCGCAGATCCAGGTCACCGACCTTGGCACTGAACTCACAAAGCGCACGTACTGCTACCGAGTAGGTCACGGCGCCTCGCTCCAGCGAACATGACACACCGCCACCGGCAAGTCATGCTCGGCGCAGAATGCCAACCAGCGCAACTGGTTGTCCTGCAGGCGATCTCCCGGCCCTTTGACCTCGACCATCTGGTAACGGCCTTGCTCAGGCCAGAACTGAATCAAGTCGGGCATGCCCGCACGGTTGTTGCGAATGTCCTGCAACAGCCGCGTGAAGCAGTGTTTCAGGTGGGCGGCTGGCAAGCAGTCCAGTGCCTGGTCCAGCAACGCCTCGCTCAACTGCCCCCAGAACACGAACGGCGACTGCAGGCCGTGCTTGGCGATGTAGCATTCACGCATGGCCTGGCGATAGCTACCATCGTCGAGCCTTGCCAGGCAGGCGTCGAACAGGGCGGCACGACGCTGCTGAAAGTCGCTGTCGTGCAGGTCTTGAGGCCCGCTCTGGAACGGGTTGAAAAAAGCCCCCGGCACCGGAGCGAATATCGCATCCCAGCACAAGAGGCCGAACAGGCTGTTGAACAGGGTGTTTTCCACGTAGTGGACCACTGCGCCCTGCCCGGCCAGATGTTGCCGCACCGCTTGCTCGACGCCCAGCGCTGCCAGCTCGCGGGGCAGCTCCAGTTCGAGCAGGGTCAAGGGCGCCGTACGGCTGCGTTTTTGCGCTGGACCACCGAGTTTGCGCACCAGCCTGGGCAACATGCGCTCAAGGGCCTGGACCTCAAGGGCGTTGGCCGGTGCGGCGGCCAACTGCTGGGCCATTTCAAGGGCTTGCGGCCACCGTTCACTGCGCTCCAGCACCCGCACCTGGCGGATCCGTGCCTGCGCATGGTTGCTTTGGGCGTACACCGCCAGGGCCTGGTCCCAATCGCCGAGGCGCTCGCACTGCTGGCCAAGGGCAAACAGCAAACGCGAACGGCGTCGTGCCAGCCAGGGGTTGTCACAACTCAGGCCTTGCAAGGTAGTGAGGATGGCCACCGGTGACTCGCCCTGCTCCAGGCCCTCGGCGCACCGATGCAGCGTCATCGCCAGATCGACCTCGGCCCGTTCACGCAAGGCGCGGGAGTCGTGGCTGAACGGCACCGTTTCGAAGCGCAGCAAGCCCAGGTCGGCGAGCACGAACTCTGACCAGTCCTGGTACAGGTTGCCGAAGAACAGCAGACGAATACGGTCGCACAGCACCTGCAGGCGCCACTGAACGATGCGCATGGGGGCATCGACGTACCATTCGGCCAACGGCCGGGGTTCGAGCGCCAATGGCTGCAGTTGCGCAAACATATCGCTTTTCGATGCTCTAGGCCGGGTCAACTGGCCCGCGAAACATGCCGCCAGCTCGTCCTTGCGCAGCAGGGCGAACAGGTGCTCCAGGCTCAGCGACGCAGGCTCAGCGACCCAACCGAGCGCTTGCAACGGCTGTAGCGCCAGCATGGGGTCACCGATTTCGGCGTAGTCCAGCCGGTCGCTGCGAAACAGCTCGCCCTTGCGCATGACCATGCGCACCATCAATGCCTGTGCTGGCACTTCCAGCTGGGCGAAGGCCTGGATGAACGCCAGCTCGTGCGTATCCAGCAAGTCGGCGTAACGTTGCTCGACCCACAGCAATACCTGACGAAAGTTATGCAGGTAGTAGAGCGGGTCGTCGACGGAATGGGCAATCACGAGTAGGGTCGGGCCACGGTCACAAAACACTGTTTATACATACAGATCATGGCGACTGGCAAGCGTGACGGATCAGCGGTCAGACCCGATCGGCCTCAGGCCAGCCAGCACAGGACTCCAGAACACGGGCCAAGCGCTGCAGTGCTTCTGCCAGCGCGTGTGGTTGATCAGCCAGCCAGGTCAGCGCGATGTGCTGGCGATACTGCCCCGAGGCGCTGTAGCGCTGCCCGGGCATGACCTGCAATACAGGCCCGGACAAGGCACCGAGCGGCTGCGACCGATGCAGGCGGACCCACAAGGTTCGCCCGCCTTCGGGCATCTTGAACGCCACCAACGCACCCAAGTGCCGCTCGACCAGTTCGCAGAGCAGTTCCATGCGCTGGCGCCATTGCCCTTGCAACAGCGCCAGATTGGCATCGACCTCGCCCTTGGCCAACAGTTGGGCGAGCGCCAACTGGCGCAGTGGCGCCAACAGGAAGCCCCGTTGCGCAATGGCCGGGCAGAGCAACGGGTTGCGGCATAGCACATAGGCATAGGGCGCCTCGGCCCCGACACTGGCCTCCAATGATCCGAGCACCATCAACCAGCACGGGTCGACCCAGTCGCGCAGGCGCGCAGCCGGCGGTGCATCGAAGCAGTGTTCGCTATCGAGATCGTTCTCCAGCAACCACACGGGATGCTGATCGAGCAACTGGGCGATGCGCCGTTGATCGTGCTGTGGCATCAGACGCCCCAGCGGCATCCCCAGGCAGGACGGCATCACCAACATGCGCACCGACTCGCGACCGAGCAAACACGACAAACGCTCCACATCCAGGCTGCCACAGTCGCGCAGAGGCACCTCCAGCACCTGCATGTCGCAACGTTGCAAAACCTGCAGCAGACGCCAGCAGCACGGTGAAGCGACCACTACCGTGGCACCTCGCAGCGACAATGCCTCCAGTACGGTCTCCAACAGCCCCTGCACATCGGAACCCAGGTGAACATCCTCACCGCACCAGTATTGCTGGGAGGACCGGGTGTAACGCTCGGCCAAGGCGTTACGCAGCCGTATGTCGCCGGTGTTCTCCCAGGTGGACGCCGCCCGCTCCCGTTGCCGGGCCAAGCGCCGCTCGTGAGCCAGCAGCACCCGCTCCAATGCCGGGTGTGCAGGCACGGCAGGCCGGCCAAGTGTCATTCCTTGTGACACCTGAACGCCCCGCTGCGGATCGGACTGTACGAAGTACCCCGACTTGGGCACGGACACCACACGCCCTTCATGTTCCAACAAGCTGTAGGCGCTTTGCACGGTAGCCAGCGACACACGTAGCCGCCTGGAGAGATCGCGTAACGAAGGCAAGCGCCGCTCTCCGCTTTGCTGGGCATCGGCGATCAGGGCTTGGAGATAGTGATACACCGTCTGGTAGGCGAACTCGCCCCGTGGCGATCGCACCATCAGGGGGATGCCTTGCACGGCGCTGGAGTCGAATGGGGCTGGCGGCGCAGCAACCGCAATTGCACGTCGCGCCGAGCCAGGGACGTCAGTATCTGCCTGGCTGAGGGCGGTATGCGCCCCTCGTAGATCGCCCTCATCTGCGCCAAGGTCAAGCCGCTGGTATTGACCAACCAGTCTTTGACCGGTTCAGGGCACGGCTTGCCCTGCAAGGCACGATGAAGGTACGGCAAGGCGACCAGCATGTCAGGCTGCCGGCATTGGAGGTAACGCTCCAGATCACGTCCGCGGTGGGCGAATGGGCTGAACAGCGCACAGGTAAGCTGCGCCTGGCTTATGCCATAGGTCTTCGCGAATCGGGCCTGCACCGCCTCATAAGGCCGTAACAGGGAAGACGCATTGGCCAGGCGCAATGACAATCTGGGGGTATCGGGATCGATGCACTGCGCACGCATCTCATGCAAATGCGTGATGGCCAGCGGATCGAGAAACGCTCCGAGCGGCTTGCCATCGAGGTTGGATTCAAAGCGGCACCCGAGCAGTTCATCCAGTGGGTCCGAACCAGGTTGTGACACGCACAGATCATCCACGGCGATGACCCTCAGCATTGCGGGCTCCGACGCCGGTAGCTCTGGATCGCGCGCCGGGTCCAAGGCTGTCCCGGCGACAGCATGCAAGGCACCCAGGCCATCAAGCACCTCAGCCAGGCACTGGGGCATGCCGCGCAGCCCTTGCTCACCTGCTTGGCGCAAGGTCCGCCGGGCCCAGGACAGGTAACGTCGCCGCTGACGCGCAGGCATGGCGGTAAGCACCACGTCCCCGCCTTTCTGCCCGGCCAGGGCCTGGCGCAAGGCATCGGCCAACTCCAGGTGCATACGACTGCCGAGCAGGGCTTCCGGGCGTGCATCGATCATGTGACCGAACAGCAAAAGGGCATTGCGGGCCAGTGTCCAACGCTCGGCCTTGGGCGTTGGGCGACGGCTGAATGGAACCACTTCACCGCCTTCGATCATCTGCAACTGCACCCGGACGTCATCGTGCATGAACAGAGTGTTGAACAAGCGCTCGTGGCTTTCCAGCTTGTGGTTGCCAAGCGCCGGCAGGCATACAACCAGCACCCGCAACCGGAACGTTTCCGGCGCGCGCAGGGCGATGGTCAACTGGGCGGCACGCAACAGGGTCAGCAGGCGGGCACTACCGCGGTCATTGCCCTGCACCACCAACAAACGCAGAGCCCCCATGTATTCCACGCCCCCAGCGGCCACCAGAAGACGCTGAACCAGTAATTGCAAAGATGCACGCTGCGCCTGCGACATGTTGCCCAACACACGCTCGAGCACCTGTTTGTAGATATAGTGCATCGCTTGGTCGTGAATAGCACTCATGCTGTCACCTCATCAACTTTATCCGTTCGCCACGCATGCTGAGAAAATGCATCGACGATTAGAAATTGAAGAAATTTCCTACAACTTATGGAAACAAAGAAGTGACAGATCACTGTCGCCAAGCCATTGAAAAAAAGCCATATCCCTGATGAAGGAGCGCTACCGTGCACTGCTCACCGCCTGGCCAACCCTCGCTCATTCCACGCTCCTTGCGCCAAACTATCACTGCGCCATTATCGAGCGTTGTAAAGTGAATAAAAGATACAGAGAGGGGTAAAAAAACCATTCAGCCCGTGCGTGTACACACAATGCCCATGGCTGCCGGCCAGTTCAACGGCCAACACTTTCCAGAATATTTCCCAGACAATCGGCGCACCTAGAAAGTATGTAGGAAACTTCCTTCGACAACGCCATTAAATGCCCAAAAAAAACCCGGAACGTTGTCCGGGCTTTTCGTATCGCCATTTTTCAAGGCTGCAGCATGTCCAGCGCCACACGGCCGCCGCAAGGGCATTCATCCATCAGGCGATGGGCTTCGACCACTTCACTGAAGGGGTACACCTTGATGTTCAGCGGCTTTACCAACTGGTCCGCGGTGAACTGGTTGATGTCACGCAGCGCACGCTGCAGAGCCACCTGGTCCTGACTGATGCCCAGCTCAGGCTTGCCGGTGAAGTTGCCGATGCAGTGCACGTAGAACTGGATGTTCTTGCGGAACGCCGCGCAAGCCGGGAACGGCGTCTGGTTCCCCCCCTGCAGGCCGTACAGCACCAGGCTGCCACGTGGCGCCAGGACATCGCCCAGCAGCGACATCTGCGGCCCCCCCATGCCATCGAGCACCATGTCGACCCCGCGCCCATCGGTGTACTTGCCCACCTGCATGACCAAGTCCTGCTCCTCGGTGACGATCACCTTGTCGGCACCCAGGCCCAACAGGTATTCACGTTGATCAGGATCCTTGGTGGCGGCGAACACCTTCAGCCCCAGTGCCTTGCCCAATTGCACGAATGCAGGTCCGGCACAATGGCTGGCATCGGTGATCAAGGCGGTTTGCCCGGCCTTGGCCCGGGCCAGGTCGACATAGGCGAAGTAGGCGATCAACAACGGCGTGTAATGCACGCTGGCCTGGATAGGCGTAAGGATGTCCGGGTAACGGGTGATGGCCGTGCGCGGCAGGACAATCACATCGCCGTATACCGGATGCTCGTTGGCGCTGGTGGCAGGGAAGCTGGCAACACGATCGCCGACGGCGATGTCATCGACGCCCTCACCGACTGCAGTCACAACACCCGCCATCTCGTGGCCGATCCCGGCCGGCAAGCGCGCCTGGGACGGCGCAAGGTTCTGCCGCCAAAGCACGTCGTACCAGCTAACGCCGATTGCCTCGACGCGGATCTGCACCTCACCCACAGCAGGGGACGGTTCGGCCTGCTCTTCGCATCGGAGCACATCGGCCGCACCGAACTTGTGGAAACGGATCATGCGGGACATCGCATACCTCGCCTGTTTGAACCTCTATTACCACGGACTTTATCCGGGCTTTTGCCTTTAGACCATCAGTGGCTATTAATAGTCGACATGCCTGTCATTGATTGGGCACCCCACATTCCTGTGCATTGGCCCCCGGAAATCGGTGCAGGTTAACAGCCTTTGGCCTTAAGATTCACCCCTGCCCCACTTTAGGTGAAGCGCACCGATGAATCGAAACGACCTGCGTCGCGTAGACCTCAACCTGCTGATCGTGTTCGAAACGCTGATGCACGAGCGCAGCGTGACCCGTGCCGCCGAGAAACTGTTTCTCGGCCAGCCGGCGATCAGCGCCGCCCTTTCGCGCCTGCGCAACCTGTTCGACGACCCGCTGTTCGTCCGCACTGGCCGCAGCATGGAGCCTTCCGCACGCGCCCACGAAATCTTCGCGCTGCTGTCGCCGGCGCTGGACTCGATTTCCACCGCAGTCAGCCGCGCTGCCGAATTCGACCCGGCCACCAGCAATTCGGTTTTCCGCATCGGCCTGTCCGACGATGCCGAGTTCGCCTTGCTACCGCAATTGCTCAAGCGTATCCGCGCCGAAGCGCCGGGCATCGTCCTGGTAGTACGCCGGGTCAATTACCTGTTGATGCCGACGCTGCTGGCTTCGGGAGAGATCTCGGTGGGTGTGAGCTATACCAACGAGCTCCCCGCCAATGCCAAGCGCAAGGTCCTTCGCCGCAGCAAGCCCAAGCTGCTGCGAGCCGACAGCGTGCCTGGCAGCATCACCCTGGACGATTTCTGCGCACGCCCCCACGCGCTGGTTTCCTTCGCGGGGGATCTGTCGGGCTTCATCGACGAAGCGCTGGAGGAAGTGGGCCGCAAACGCCATGTGGTCCTGGCCGTTCCGCAGTTCAACGGGCTGGGAAGCTTGTTGGCGGGGACCGATATCGTCGCCACCGTGCCGGACTACACCGCCGATGCACTGACCGCAGCCGGCGGGCTCCGGGCCGAAGACCTGCCGTTGGACGTGCGCAGCTTTGAATTGCACATGGCCTGGCGTGGGGCGCAGGACAACGATCCGGCCGAGCGCTGGCTGCGGTCGCGGATTCAGATGTTCTTCGGGGATCCCGATAGCTTGTGAATGAATCCCACTAAGCTCCAAAAAGCCAATAAAAATCAGTATATTATGATTTTATCCGTCCACTACCACCCGTCATATTCCACTCGATTCCGCAGCGCGTGGGGGCATACTTGGGGGCAACCACCGCATTCTGAAAAGTGATGCCCCCAAATGATATCCCCGGAAAAATCACCGATGCTTAGGCGAAAACTCAGCGACGCTTACATTCGCGCTTTGACCGAGCCAGGCAAATACACGGACGGTGAGGTGCCTGGCCTTTACCTAGAGGTCAGGGCATCGCGCAAGAGCGGAAAACCTGTATCCAAGCACTGGCGCTTGAAGTACCGACTGCACGGCAAGGAAAATCGTTACTCGATTGGCGGCTACCCAGAGGTAGGACTAAAGGCTGCCCGAGAATCTGCGCTGAGCGCGCGGCGGGACATTGCCAACTCCATAGCCCCCCTGAAAGCCAAAACTTCCAAAATCGAAGCACTACTACTGAACGAAGCGCGCACGTTCGAATATGTGGCTGAGCAATGGCTCACTTTCAAATCCGGGGATTTGGTCAGCAAATCGCTTGCTGGATTTCGAGGTGCACTGGATAACCATGTCCTCCCAGCGATTGGTAAAAAACCGGTCTCTGATATCAAACTGGAACACATTGGCTCGATCCTCACCACGCTTAGGCGGCGAGGTACCATGGCAATGGCAAAGCGTGTACGCACGATCATTCGGGCTGTGCTAGGTTTTGCTGAAGGGCGCGGTTGGGTAGATCGAAACGTCTCGTTAAGCAATATTGAGGAGCTCAAAGTCCGGCATGTAGTGACTAGCAACCCTGCGATAGAAAAACCTGCCGACCTTGGCAAATTTCTACTCCGGCTGGATGATTGCAGCCTGGGTAGCGTTTCGACAGCGATGCGGCTGCTGGTACTGCTACCGGTCCGCCCTGGAGAACTGGCGACAATGCGCTGGGAAGATGTCGATCTGGTAGGTGCCGATTGGCGCTATATCGTCGGTAAAACCAAGCATCTAGATAAGAGCAAACACATCGTGCCGCTGCCTCAGCAAGCCTTGGCGTTACTGCGAGAACTGTGGACGGATAGGGTAGCGGATGATCAAGGCAAAGGCTGGGTGTTCACCTCCCCCGTTTATCCAGGGCGTCCCATCAATCCGACCTCGATGCTCAAATCGTTCCAACGCATTTGGCCTGAATACAACATTACAGCCCACGGATTCCGCGCCACTTACCGAACCATTGCCCACGAACATCTGGGCATTGATCCGATCGTGCTCGAGCTCTCGCTGTCGCATAGGATGCCGGGCGCCCTAGGTGCCGTCTATGCCCGAGCCCAACTACTTGGCCAGCGTCGAGAAGCGGCGCAGATGTGGGCTGACTATCTCGATCAATTACGGACGAATGCAGTAAAGGACACGGCATACTGAGAGCAGTGGTCAGCGGCAGCCTGTGCCGATTCATTCGGAGCGGGAAATGATATTCGCATCTAGCTTTCGGATCGTAGGAACCGCAGAAATCAAGGGATTCAGTTATCCCTAAAATTGGGAGAGCCTTGATTCTGGACTCATTCAGCATCACTAACATGCCCGTTCAAGCGTACGTCGCTGGGCAGGACTACTTGCTGGCGGCCCTGTTCACGGTCTTCACTTTCGTGGTGCGTTTGACCGTTCTCACTCTGGCCACGCCCCTATTCTTGCTTGCTGTGATTACCGGCGTGGTCGATGGGCTGATGCGCCGCGACCTGCGCAAGTTTGGGGCGGACCGGGAGAGCAGCTTTGTCTACCATCGTGCGAAGCGGACGTTGCGGCCGCTGATGGTGGGCCCTTGGGTAATCTATCTGTCACTGCCTTGGTCGCTGAATCCGAACTGGATATTGCTCCCATGTGCTGCACTGCTTGGCTGGATGGTGGGAGTCACAGTTACAACGTTCAAAAAATATCTTTGAATGGCTTCAATCGCCTCAGAGCCAAAACTACCGCACTTTATACTCAAGCCCTGGGTTACTGGCGATGCCATGGTGAACGCCCCCCTGAATAATCGGAGCACAACCTCAGGCATCAAAAAGCGGCTTTGAATGTGGGGTTCATGGATCGCTTACCCCTCAATCTGGTCCTATAAGAGCTCAAATAATGAATGAGGATCACGGAGGAACTTTCACCCACAAGATTACGTCCATGCTAGGCGCACAGGAAGAATGCTCCGTATCTTACGATACAGAGCATTTTCTTAAAGGGCCGGACAGATTGCTAGCTTTTCACGCTGCCTGATCAAGCCTATATTTTACGACGATCCTAAGCTGAATCCATTACTACGCCATCAAGTTCTGAATCGCTGCACCAATCGATCAAGCTCTGCAGAAAGACCAGCAAGGTCATGAGAATCCCGGCGTGCTGCATCAGCAAGCTCAGCGACACTCTGTGCATCGCCATGAATTGCGTTTATATGCCGGCTGATGTCTTCAGCTACTTGATGTTGTTCTTCTGCGGCCGTGGCGATCTGTGTGTTCATGTCGCGGATGACCTCCACTGACTCCCGAATAAGCCCGAAACTATTACGTGCCAACCCGATTCGACTGACTGATTGCTGTGAGATCTCCAGACTGGCAAGCATTTTCTCTGAAACTTCTGCGGTGCGCAAACCCAAGTTGGCCAATAAACCATCAATCTCAGAGGTCGAGTCAGCCGTACGCTTGGCCAATGCGCGGACCTCGTCCGCGACAACAGCGAAACCGCGCCCTTGCTCACCCGCCCGGGCTGCCTCAATGGCGGCGTTTAGGGCCAGTAAGTTAGTTTGTTCCGCGATAGAGCGAATGGTGCTGAGGATCGACTGGATGTCATGGCTGTCGCGCTCCAGTTGCCTTATCGATTGAGCGGATTGATTAATCTCTTGGCTCAGCAGATCTACGCTATGTACGGCATCGTCGATTTGCTGCTGTCCTTCCCGAGCCTGTCGCAGGCCGCTATCTGCCGAGCTTGCGGCTAGATTGCAGGAACGAGCGACCTCACTAGCGGTGGCTACCATTTCATGGAATGCTGTAGACACCATATCCACAGCCTCACGCTGACGACTAGCTGCTTCAGCCATATCACCGGACACTTGGATAGACCTGTTTGAGGTGCTCAGAACCTTCCCTGCAACCATGCCGATATGCTGAATCAACTCCCGAATCGCGCCAAGAAACTGGTTAAACCAACTGGCTAACTGGGCGGTTTCATCGCGACCTCGGATTTCCAAGCTGCGTGTGAGGTCGCCCTCCCCTTGAGCGATGTTTTCGAGGCCATTGCTGACGGTGTTAATCGGCCGCACGATCAGTTTGGCGAAGGCCGCGCCAATAAGAGCAAACACAAAAGTCAGACCTAATACCACGGCACCGATCAACCACGTCAGCCTCGTCGAACTCTGCATGACTTCATCTTCTCGGATCAGACCTATGAAGGTCCAACCAAGTCGATCATCAGGGTAAACGTTGGCCATGTAGTTTTCACCGTTGACTATTACTCGAAGCACGCCTCGGCCTGCTTTGGCCAACTCCGCGTAACCGCCTCCCAAGCTGCTCAACCGTTTGAAGCTATGGCCTGGTTCACGAGGGTCGACGAGTACATTGCCATTGTTCTCTACCAGCATCAGATAGCCACTGTCGCCCAGCTTTATTTTGCTGAAAATCTCAGTTAACCCATTGAGCGTTACGTCAATGTTGACTACACCACCTGCCTTATCAAGACGATTTTCTACTGCACGTACGGTACTGATTAGCACTTGGCCGTCCGCGGCACCAGGATAGGCATGAGTTCGTATGGTCTTTCCCGGATTTGCCATTGCCAGTTGATACCACGGGCGTACCCGCGGGTCGTAGCTGACTAATTTCTGTCCTGGAGGCCAAGCGAAGATCCCACCATCACTGGATGCATAAGAAATGTAAGTATAATCAGAATGTGACTTCCCCAACGTATCGAAAAGTTTGTGCAGTTTTTCTTCATGCTCGCTCAACACTAAAACCGGAGTAGTGGCCATATACTTGCCCAACTCATGACCTGTACCGACTATAAGGTCATGAGCAGCAAGAAATTCAACGTTGTTCGAAATCCCGCTAAAGAAAATCGTCATGGATCTACTGATCTGTCTGATTTCCCGTGTACTGCCATCAATGAAAGCATCACGCGCCTCATTACGCAGATTAACAACGATCCATGAGGCGACAATTACAACGGGGATACAGGCGATGACTGCAAATGCCAGCGTCAATTTTTGTTTTATATTCATCAGCATTTCCACGACCAGCGGAGATCAGGCAACCCTGCTCACAGGGACAGAGTTGTGCCCTGCTACATTCTGGCCAAAACGTTGGCGAATGAAGTAGACCATTACGATGAAGCCTGTCACCCCAGCCGTGAGCAGCGTCTCATAGCGGTAGGCGTCAGTTAACAACATATACCCCAGGACAGTTAAGATCGTGCCGATCACTAGCCAAGTCAGCCAGGGGAACATCCACATTTTGAAATCAAGGACAGTTCCATCACGATCAGCGCGAGCGCGCATGCGTAGTTGCGATATGGCGATCACGAGATAGACCAAAAGCGCAATAGCACCGGTGGTCGAGAGCAAAAATCCGAATACTTTCCCTGGGAAAAAGTAGTTAACAATGCATCCGCCGAAACCTGCGAATGTCGAGAGAACCACTGCAACTGTCGGCACTCCGTTTCCTGAAATTCGCTTGGTTACTCCCAACGCTTCGCCCCTCACCCCGAGCGAATACAACATGCGTGACGCGGTATACATACCTGAGTTCATGCAACTAGTGACCGACACCAATACCACGATGTCCACCACGAGCTTCGCGCCTGGAACATTCAACACCTCCAAAACCCGCTGGAAAGAGCCTACAGTCGTCAGACTCGGGTCATTCCACGGCACGAGCGAGATCACGAGGAATATCGAAACTAGGTAGAAGAGCGCAATCCGGTATACGACAAGATTGGTCGAGCGCCGGATTTTTTCTTTTGGGTTGGACGTTTCCTCAGCAGCAATCGTGACGACCTCCGCCCCGAAGAAGGAGAAGATGGTAATCAATACACCGCCGAGAACTGCTCCCCAACCGTTTGGTACAAACCCGCCATTGGCCCATAGGTGACTTACACCAGAGGCCTCGGCTAATGGCCAAACCCCAAACACGGCGGTAGTACCAATGGCGATGAACGCCAAGATTGCCACTACTTTTATCAGAGCAAACCAGAATTCAAACGCACCGAAATTCTTCACGCTAACCAGGTTGCTGCCTGCCAGCCCCCCCATAATCAGGAAAGCAAACAGCCAGGAAGGCACGCTGGGAAACCAGGCGTGGAGGATATCTGCGCCAGCAATGGCCTCGACCGGAATGATCAGTACCCAGAACCACCAGTAAAGCCAGCCAATGGTGAAGCCAGCCCAGGGTCCGATGGCCTCGCCTGCATAGGTAGAAAACGAGCCACTGTTGGGGTTTGCCACGGCCATCTCGCCCAGCATGCGCATCACCAGCAACACCAACAAACCGGTCATGGCATAGGAGATGAGGATGGCCGGTCCCGCAGAGGCGATAGCGTTGGAAGAGCCGATGAACAGACCAGCACCGATGATACCGGCGATGGAAATCATGGACACTTGGCGCGAGGTCAGGCCATGTTGCAGGGAACGCTTTTTTTCTTGTTGGAGCGACGTCATCTGTAACCTTCAATCAACTTCACCGTCGCATGGGCGACGGCGAGACTAAGCAATGAATGCCCTTCAAGCAGCGGCAGTAATAATGATTTCAACCAACATGCCGGACTTGGCCATGCGCGCCTGCCCGGTAGAACGCACAGGGGCATGTGCCTTCACCACCCAGGCGTCCCACACACTGTTCACTTCTTCAAAGTCGCGGAGGTCGTCCAGCCAGAGGATGGCGCTGAGGATCTTGGTCTTGTCGGTGCCGGCCAACGCCAACAGATGATCGATCTTCGCCAGTACCTCTCGGGTCTGCTCCGCTGCAGACTCACCTGGCGTGCCCACCTGCCCGGTCAGGTACACCACACCGTTATGCTTGACAGCATGGTGAACCCGCGTATCGAACTCATACCGCTGAATGTTGCTCATTGCGCACGCTCTCCCAATAAGATGTAAGTCCCACATAGTCATCACTCCCCAAGATAGGCACGCTGGACCTGCTGGTCGTGGAGCAAGTCTTGGCACGCCCCCGTCAGGGCTATGCGCCCAGAGTCAATGACATAAGCGCGGTCACAGGTTTGTAGTGCCAGGCGGGCGTTCTGCTCTACCAGCAGCAAGGTCACGCCACCCTTCACTACCTCGCGGATGGTCTCGAAGATTTTCTGCACAATGATCGGCGCCAATCCCATGGACGGCTCGTCCAGCAGCAGCAACTTTGGCTTGCCCATTAGTGCACGGGAGATCGCGAGCATTTGCTGCTCGCCACCAGACATGGTGCCCGCCAACTGGAACGCGCGCTCTTTCAGGCGCGGGAAGATGCCGTACATGCGCTCGATATCGGCACCGATGGCATGCTTACCATCACACCGAGAAAACGCACCCATCTCCAAATTCTCGTGCACCGTCAGTTTGGGGAAGATGCCGCGCCCTTCTGGCACCAGTGCAAGTCCCTCGCGGATCAGGTTGAAGCCCTTGATCGCCGCATGCGCCTTGCCGTCAAAGGTGATTTTCCCGCCACTTGGGGTCAGCAAGCCGGCCAGAGTTTTCAGAGTCGTGGTCTTGCCCGCACCGTTGGCGCCGATCAAGGCGACCATCTCGCCTACGCCCACTTGCAGGTCGATACCCTTGATTGCTTGGATCGCACCGTAGGCAACCTTGAGGTCGTTCACTTCGAGAATGTTCTTCATGCCTCAGCCTCCGCACCGAGGTACGCCTCGATGACCTTGGGGTCTTTCTGCACGTCGGCGGGCAGGCCGTCGGCAATCTTTCGGCCAAATTCGAGTACCGTGACGTGGTCGCACAGGCCCATGACGAGCTTTACGTCGTGCTCGATCAGCAGCACTGTCTTGCCATCCGCCTGCATCTTGCACATCAGCTTGCGCAGGCCTTCGGTTTCCGAGGCGTTCATGCCAGCTGCCGGCTCGTCGAGGGCGATCAGCTTGGGCTCGGTTGCCAGGGCGCGGGCAATTTCCAGACGGCGCTGGTCTCCATACGAAAGGTTGCGTGCCAGCTCGCCACCCAGATGGCCAATGCCGACATACTCAAGCCAATAACGCGCAGCCTGGCGGATCTCCCGTTCTTCGCGGACACAAGCCGCAGTGCGTAGGATCGCCCCGAACACCCCGCTGTGTGTGCGCACATGGCGACCAATCATCACGTTCTCCAGGGCCGTCATGTTGTGGAACAGGCGGATGTTCTGGAAGGTCCGCGATATGCCGGCTTCCACCACCTTGTCCGGCTTACTGATGCGTAACGGCTTGCCATCGAAAATCACCCGCCCTTGCTCAGCCTGGTAAAGCCCCGTTAGCACGTTAAATAGAGTGGTTTTGCCGGCGCCATTTGGGCCCAGCAGACCGCGGATCTCACCCCGGCGAATAGTGAGATCGATGCCATGAAGGGCCTGAAGACCACCGAAGAACTTACTGACTTGGTGAAGTTCAAGAAGAACGTTGCTCATACCTTGCCCCCCTCTTTAACCGGGTGCTCAAAAGACGCTTGCGTGGCTGGAGCATGAACCACGGTATTCAAGGCAGTTGCTGGGGTTTCAAGCTCTGGATCACCCTCTTGAAGCTCA
Organism: Pseudomonas sp. NyZ480; assembly: GCF_029537255.1. Classification (NCBI taxonomy): domain Bacteria; kingdom Pseudomonadati; phylum Pseudomonadota; class Gammaproteobacteria; order Pseudomonadales; family Pseudomonadaceae; genus Pseudomonas; species Pseudomonas sp. NyZ480. The sequence continues at coordinate 3,046,412 of NZ_CP120626.1, forward strand.
GCTCGACGCCTGTCCGATGGCCATAGGCCCTCAGGGCGAAAGCGCATCACCAGAATCAGCGCGAAACCGAACACCAGCATGCGCAGGGTCGAGGCATCCAGCACGTTGCGCAGGATGTCGCGACTAATGAAGGTAACGTTGTCCATCACCCAGGGCTGAATCCAGTTGACCAGGTCACGGAACAGTTCGGGCATCACCGACAAGATCAAGGCCCCCAGCACCACGCCACGGATCGAACCCATGCCGCCGAGCACCACCATAGCCAGGACCATGATCGACTCCATCAAGGTGAACGACTCAGGACTGACGAAGCCCTGGTAGCTGGAGAACAGCACACCGGACACGCCACCGAAAGTCGCACCCATGGCGAAGGCCAGCAACTTGAGGTTGCGCTTGTTCAGGCCCATGGCCTCAGCTGCCACCTCGTCCTCGCGCAGGGCCATCCAGGCTCGCCCGATGCGCGACACCTCCAGGCGTTTGGACAGCACGATGCAGAGGATGACGATGAACAGGAAGAACAAGTAGTAGCTAATCACCGGCGACACGTTAAGGCCAAACAGACTCCAGCTTTGCTGCAGCGACAGCACCGGTATGGCACCCTCGCCAGGCGCGTGCGCCCATGGCCCGAAATCTACGTGAAGTGGGGTAATGTTGCTGATGCCCTGGGGGCCGTTGGTAAGGTTTACCGGCTGGTCCAGGTTGTTCATGAAGATACGGATGATCTCGCCGAAGCCAAGAGTGACGATTGCCAGGTAGTCGCCGCGCAGCTTCAGCACCGGTGCGCCTATCAGCACGCCACAGAAGGCTGCGACTACCGCGGCCAGCGGAATAATCACCCACAGCGGCCAGTCCATCACCCCACTGGCGAGGCCCGCCATGTTCAGGTGGGGCGAGGCCAGCAAGGCGTACAGGTAGGCACCGATGGCGTAGAAGCCGATGTAACCCATGTCGAGCAGGCCGGCGTAGCCGATAACGATATTTAGACCCAGCGCCAACAGCACGTAGAGCATGGCGAAGCCAAGAATGCGCACCCAGGTCGGGCCGAGCATGGGAATGGCTTCGACCAGGAACGGCAATGCGATGAAGCCGAGGATCAGCAACAGGTATTGGGTTTTGAGACTTTTCATGGTTGCCACGCCCTCACGCCCGGTCGGCCTGGCGTTCGCCAAGAAGGCCATTGGGCCGGAACAGAAGCACCAGGATCAGCACCGCGAAGGCGAAGATGTCCTGGTAGTTGGCGCCCAGGAAGCCGCCGGTGAGCTGCCCGGTATAACCCGCAGCCAGCGACTCAATCAACCCCAGCAGCAGGCCGCCAGCCATGGCCCCGAACAGGTTGCCGATGCCACCGAGCACTGCCGCCGAGAACGCCTTGAGACCCAGCAGCAACCCCATGTAGGCGTCGGCCTGGCCGTAGTTGATAGCGCGCATCACCCCGGCGATCGCACCCAGGCTGGCACCGATCAGGAACGTCGCGGAGATTACCCTGTTGATGTTGATACCCATCAATCCGGCCACCTCCTGATTCTGTGCAGTCGCGCGCATGGCCTTGCCCACGCGGGTCTTGTCGACCAGCAGCCAGAGGCCGAACATGATCACCACGGCAATCACCATGATCGACATCTGCACGTTGGTCATGGTCGCGCCGAATACCTCGACAGGCTGGACCTCGACCACTTCCGGAAAGGTCTTGTAGCCACGACCCCAAATCATCATCGCCAGGTTCTGCAGGGCGATGGAGATACCGATGGCGAGAATCAGCGGGGTCAGGCGCGGCGCCTTGCGTAGCGGCCGGTAGGCAAATTTTTCCATGCCTTGGGCCAGCAGCATGCACACCACCGCCGCGGCCATGATCGCCAACAGAAGGGTGACGATGCCTGGGGCGAAACCGGCACCGGCGAGCATTGTCAGTACGGAAATGGTCACCATCGCACCTACCATCACCACCTCGCCATGGGCGAAGTTGATCAGGCCGATGATGCCGTAGACCATGGTGTAGCCCAGGGCTACTAGAGCGTAGATGCTGCCCAGTACCAGGCCGTTGAGGACCTGTTGCAACAAGATATCGAAATTACCGTCCACGAGCTGAATCCTCGAAACTGCGTTGTCGTCGGCGCGCATCGGCATTGCGCTACGCACTGACTGGCCTGGCAGGTGGGAAAAGTCTTCTTGTTATGTGGCGGGCCTGAGCCCGCTTGTTATAGTGTGGAACTCAGTCGCGCTCGACAGACAAGGTCTTCCAACCACCGTCGGCGAACTGGAACACTGTCGCCGCCGGGTTCTTCAGGTTGCCCTTGTCATCGAAGGCGATGGTGCCAGTCACGCCTTCGTAGCTCTGGTTCTTGAGCACCGGCAGGTACACTTTCGGGTCATCCGAACCGGCCTTGACCATGGCGTTGATCGCCGCCCAAGTAGCGTCGTAGGCAGCCGGTGAGGACTGCACCACACCGACGCCGAACTTGTCCTTGAGCTTCTGCTCGAAGGCCGCGCCCTTGGGCATATCCAGCAGCGGTGTGCCATAGTTCCAGGCGTAGGTGCCCTCGGCTGCGCTGCCCGCCATCTGCTTGAACGAGTCGTTAGGCAGGTTGCCGATGTTCATGAAGCGCGCCTTCAGGCCCAGGTTCTTCATCTGCTTGGCCATCGGTGCGGCCTGATAGTCAAGGGCGGCGAAGAACACCGCATCGGCCTTCTGAGCCTTGGCGGTGGTGAGGATGGCGTTGAAGTCAGTGGACTTATCGTTGGTGTACTCACGCACCACCACATTGCCACCAGCGGTCTTGACCGCCTTGGTCACTTCATCGGCCAGGCCCTGGCCATAGGCGGTGCGGTCGTCGAAGATGGCAATGCGCTGGGCCTTGAGTTGGGTCACCAGATAATTGCCGGCGTAGCGCCCAAGGGTGGCGTCGTCGTTGACCACGCGGAACACCGACGGGATGCCTTGTTGGGTCAGGGTCGGGTTAGTAGCCGAGGGCGAGATCTGCGGGATGCCGGCTGCGGCGTAGATCTTCGAGGCGGGGATGCTGGTGCCCGAGTTGTAGTGACCGATCACCACCGCCACTTTCGAGTCCACCAGACGTTGCGCGACTGCGGTGCCGGTGCGCGGGTCGGCCACATCATCCTCGGAAACCAATTTGAACTCAGCGACCTTGTCACCGATTTTCAGCTGCTGCTGATTGGCCTCATCAATCGCAATCTGCACACCATGCTCAACGTCCTGCCCCTGGTGAGCCGATGGTCCGGTCAGAGGACCGGCGAAGCCAATTTTCACGACCTGGCTATCCGCCGCCTGCGTCGCACCCATAGTCATTGCCAAAGTAACCGCAGTCGTGAGGACGGTCAGCCCACGCACTTTGTTGTTTTTCTGCATTTCTGGTGCTCCCAGTAGTGGTCGTATCAACATCGGGACACAGAGCAAGCGGGTGAGGAGCTAGAAAGCAATACGAGCACCTCGCCATCGCTCACCACACGCATTGGCGAAAACGACAATGCACTTGTAAGATAACAGTCAGCAGCTAACTGTCAATAGGGCTATGATTAGGTCGCGAGCATGGGCTGACGAGTTACGACGCTATCAAGTCGAGAAGGAGGAAATGAATCAGCAGAGATTTGTCGCGAAAACCCGCAAATTAGCGCGATTCGAGCTTTACCCCCGAGGAAGAAGTGACCAGAAACCAGTCAGAAATGAGCAATTGGTGATGAGACCAGCAACATGAGGAGAAAAACGTTATGAATGTTTCGTCAGGTACACGTCGCGCCAATTTGGCCGAAACCGTGATCCAGGAACTAACGACCCGGATCGACAATGGCACGTGGGGACCCGGGGAAAAGCTCCCGTCCGAACAAGAGCTCTGCAGAGAGTTCAGCGTTAGTCGGCCAGTGGTAAGGGAAGCAGTAGCCTCGCTGAGACTGGGTGGTCGCTTGCTGGCTCGCCAGGGGGTAGGGGTTTTTGTCGTTGAACAAGATGTGAAAAAAATCGGATTCGCAATCGACAGTGTCGTCGACGATGTGAGAGCTGCCGCTCAGATTCTAGAGTTACGCCTAGGCATCGAAAGCGAGTCAGTAGCTCGCGCGGCAGAACGCCGCAGCCCTGCCAGCTTAGCGCTGATCACTGAAGCATTTGATCGATTCAATGCTCTTGAAGATGCCTCGCTGGAAGAAGAGGCGAACGCCGATTTCCAGTTCCATCTCGCGATCGCTCGTGCCACGAACAATCCTCACTTCACTGAGCTACTAGAAGCCTTGGGACCAGAAATCATCCTGGACCTGAATATCAAGCACAGGCAGGTTCATGAAAAAAACAGGCAATCTCATATCCGCAAGATCGCCCGAGAGCATGGGGCAATCCTTTCAGCGATTAGCATGGGGGACGTCGTAGGTGCGCGTACAGCAGTACGCAAGCACCTTGATGAAAGCCTTTCCCGCTACCAGCGGCTGCTAGATAGCTAAGCTGCGACTAAAGGGTTACCGATGAGCTGCTGCCTGGTCAAACCAGCTTCAGTGTAACGATGCGGACGAACTCGCTTACGTCGGCAAAATCTTTTGAGACCTGCCACAGGGAAATCGCATCAACCGTTTGGCGGCCTCATGAAGGTTCTGCGTTCCGAGTGTCGCTGTAATAGGCATGCTAGAGGTGCTGGAGCCCGATTGGCATGGTCATCCTAATTTCCAACCCGATTGATCAGTTATTTGATAACATACAAGCATAATATCATTCCGTAATTTTTTGACCGTGACACCCAAGCTTTTGTGGAGACTCATCAATGGATGCATCTATCAACACTCGGAGGGGTAACCTCGCAGAATCTGTTATCCGCGAGCTGTCAAATCGCATCGACTCTGGAATTTATGGGCCTGGGGAGAAGCTTCCATCCGAGCAAGCCCTTTGCAAAGAATTCAACGTCAGCCGACCTGTTATACGCGAGGCTGTAGCGTCGCTGCGCTTGGGAGGCCGCCTCATCGCTCGCCAGGGCGTCGGTGTTTTTGTTGTAGAGCAAGATGTTAAGCGAATAGGGTTTGCCATCAGCAGCATCGTTGATGACGTTCGCGCTGCTGCGCACGTGCTGGAATTGCGCCTTGGCATCGAGACGGAGTCTGTAGCCCGTGCAGCCGAACGACGCACCCCTGCCAGCCTAGCGATGATCACCGAAGCTTTCGACCGCTTCAACGCCCTGGATGGGTCAAATCTCGAAGAAGAAGCAAAGGCGGACTTCGAATTCCACCTGGCTATTGCCAAAGCCACCAACAACCCGCACTTCCCTCAGCTGCTCGAGGCACTAGGCCCAGATATCATCCTGGATCTCAATCTCAAGCACAGTCAGGTTGGCGGAAAAAATCGTCTAGCGCACATCAAGAAGATTGGGCGCGAACATGGTGCCATCCTATCGGCGATCACCATGGGTGACGTAACAGGTGCACGAAATGCATTGCGCAAGCACCTTGAGGAAAGTCTTTCTCGCTATCAACGACTTTTGGCCGAAAGCAATTAATTGCTCCGCCATTGTGCAAGACCTCCAAGCGCTTCAGTCCAAACCGACGCATAGCCGACCTGGCGCAGCAATCGGTTTGAATCTGAAGTGGGAGGCAGGCGATCAAAGCCCGAGGCAGACGTACTTGATCTCGAGATAGTCCTCGATGCCGTAACGAGAACCTTCACGTCCAAGCCCGGAAGACTTCACCCCGCCGAAGGGGGCAACTTCGGTAGCTACCACCCCGACGTTCACTCCAACCATGCCGTACTCGAGCGCCTCCGAGACTCGCCAGATCCGCCCAACGTCTCTGGCGTAGAGATAGCACGCCAGGCCAAATTCCGTATTGTTGGCCTCAGCAATCACCTCCTCCTCCGTAGTGAAGCGGAAGATAGGTGCAACCGGGCCAAAGATCTCTTCCCGAGCTACGCGCATTTGCGGTTTTACATCGGCCAAAAGGGTCGGCTCGAAGAACGCCTCGCCCAGTGGATGACGGCGTCCACCGGTGACTACGCGAGCACCCGCCTCAACAGCCTCGGCGACCATTTGCTCCACACCTGTCGCTGCGCGGCCATCAATCATCGGCCCCACCTGAGTGCCAGGCTGGTCGCCCTTCCCTACTACCAGTTCCTTGACACGCTCAGCGAAGCGCTCAACGAAGCGATCATAAATTCCATCCTGGATGTAGAAGCGATTGGCGCACACACATGTTTGGCCGCTGTTACGGAATTTCGCGATCAACGCCCCTTCTACCGCTTTTTCCATATCAGCGTCGTCGAAGACAATGAAGGGCGCGTTGCCGCCAAGCTCCATTGTCACCTTCTTCACCGTCGCCGCGGATTGCTGCAACAGCTGGATCCCGATCGGCGTAGAACCGGTGAACGACAACTTTCGCACGATAGGGCTTGCTGTAATCTCGCCACCAATGGCCGCCGAATCACCTGTAACAACGCTTAGCACACCCGCAGGAATACCTGCGCGCTCGGCCAGCACACACAGCGCCAAGGCACTGAAAGGGGTTTGCGATGCTGGCTTGAGCACCAGGGTGCAGCCAGCTGCTAATGCTGGTGCAGCTTTGCGAGTGATCATCGCGGCCGGGAAATTCCATGGCGTGATTGCTGCACACACGCCGATAGGCTCCTTGGTCACGAGCAGTCGACGATCACCGCTTGGTGAAGGGATCACGTCTCCATATATCCGCTTCCCTTCCTCGGCATAGAACTCGACGTAAGACGCAGCGAAAGCGATCTCACCACGAGACTCCGCTAGCGGCTTACCCTGCTCAGCGGTCATGATCTGAGCGAGATCTTCCTGGTGGTTCATGATTTCGCGGAACCAAGCCTGCAAGCGAGCGGCCCGCTCTTTAGCGGTCAGCGCACGCCATGCAGGTAGTGCCCGTTCGGCGGCTTCGATGGCACGACGTGTCTCAGCCGCGCCCATTCGAGGGACGGAACCTAACATTTCGCCAGTGGCGGGATTGATTACATTGATGCGCTGGCCGCTATCTGCCGGCACCCAATCACCGTTGATGTAGCAAACTTCACGCAGCAAACCAGAATCGGCAAGTTTCATGTCGATTAGCTCGTTCGAAGAAAGAAAAAAGTGGGGCCGGTACCGCGCCCCACTTGAGGTGAACCTTATTTGGAGGCCAGAGCCTTTTCGCGGATTTGACTGAGCGTCATCCGAGGCGTCAGCGCTTCGGGGTCGACCTGCACTTCGATCAGTGCGGGTTTACCCGAAGCCTCGCAGCGCACAAACGCAGCAGCAAAGTCTTCGGTACGAGTGACCGTCTCCCCGTGCAGGCCGAACGCACGAGCCAGGGCTGCGAAGTCAGGGTTATGCAGTTCCGTACCGGAGACCCGGCCTGGATAGCTACGCTCTTGGTGCATCCGAATGGTGCCGTACATCCCGTTGTTCACGACAATTACAATCAGACGAGCGTCATAATGCGCAGCGGTCGCCAGCTCCTGGCCGTTCATGAGGAAACATCCATCACCCGCAAAAGCAACGACCGTGCGCTCCGGGTACGTCAGCTTCGCCGCGACTGCCGCAGGAACGCCATAGCCCATCGACCCATTGGTGGGACCGAGCAAGGTACGGAAGGTCCGGTGTTGATAACCACGGTGCACCCATCCGGTGTAGTTACCCGCACCGCAGGTCAGAATGCTGTCGATTGGCAGTGACTTGTTCAGCCAAGAGATGACTTCGCTCATCTGCACATCGCCCGGCGAACGAGGTGTTTCAAAGTTACCGCGATAGCCACGATTCAAACTGCTGACCCAGTCGGTGAAAGCATCAGGTTGGACTGGGGGCAGGTCGGCAGCCTGACTCAAGAAACTTGCGGGACCTGCGTTGATCCCCAGAGTAGGCTGATAGACACGGCCGATTTCTTCCGCACTTGGGTGTACGTGAATCAGAGTCTGCTTAGGAACTGGAATGTCCACCAACGCATATCCGCCGGTGGTCATTTCGCCCAGGCGCGCACCGATCACGATCAGCAGATCAGACTGCTTGACGGCGTCGACGAGTACCGGGCCAGCAGCCAACCCCATATCCCCTGCATAGTGCGGATCGGTATTGTCAAACAGGTCCTGGCAGCGAAACGAAGCAGCCAATGGCAGATTCTGCTTTTGCACGAACTGCTGGAGGTCTGCTACAGCATCAGAATTCCAAGCACCACCGCCGGCAATTACCAGCGGTTTCTTGGCCTTCGCCAGCAGCGTCTGCAGCTCGGTCATTTGGCTTGGAGCAGGCGCGGCTTCCACACGCTGCGCTGGCCGTGCGTCAGGCACATCTACCAAATCGGTCAACATGTCTTCAGGCAGCGCCACGACAACCGGACCTGGGCGGCCACTAATTGCACGCTGGAAAGCCTGGTTTACCAGCTCTGGGATCCGAGCAGCGTCGTCGATCTGGACAACCCACTTGGCCATCTGGCCGAACATCCGGCGGTAATCAACTTCCTGGAAAGCTTCGCGCTCAATCTGGTCCCGGGCGACCTGGCCGATAAAGAGGATCATCGGCGTTGAGTCTTGGAAAGCAGTATGCACGCCCACCGAAGCGTTGGTCGCACCTGGCCCGCGGGTAACCATGCAGATCCCAGGCTTACCTGTGAGTTTGCCGTAGGCCTCCGCCATGTAAGACGCACCACCTTCTTGACGGCAGACGATCAGTTGAATCTCGTCTTTCACGTCATGAAGAGCATCTAACACATCGAGGTAGCTCTCACCTGGTACGCAGAACGCGCGGTCTACGCCGTTGACTCGCAGTGCATCGACCAATACTTGCCCGCCGCTGCGCTTGCCTTTGGATGGATTATTCATTGTGTTGTACTCCTCAGGCCTGGGGTCAAATGACCGAGTCTTCCAGGAATGGCTTGTTGTCGATCACGCGCTGATAGGACAGCGCACTGAGGTCCAGCGAGCGGTAACCGCCGTAAGTGATCAGCTCGGACAGGCCGCGACCGATAGCTGGTGCTTGCTGCAGACCGTGGCCGCTGAAACCGTTGCAGAACAGGAAATTACTTACTTCGTTATGTGGACCCACAATGGCGTTGTGGTCCAGCACGCAAAAGTCGTAATGACCGGCCCAGTAGTTGACGACTTTGATGCCCTCGAAAGCCGGCACGCGCTCCGCCAGAATTGGCCAAACCTCCTCGTCGAACTCGTCGTGTAGGACTTCAAAGTCTTCGAAATCCACCTCCGGATCGTTCTTGGGATAGGTGCCACCGAGGTAGAATTTGCCCTCGGGCCGGAAGAAGACGCCAGTTGGATCGATCGTCAGCGGCACAGTACCTTCTAGAGGCGTGCGGCAATCGAACACAAACAGCGAACGCCGACGTGGCTCGACTGGAATGTCCAGGCCTGCCATACGCGCGACTTTGGTACCGCGAGTACCGGCACAGTTGACCAGCAGTCCACAACCGATGCGTTCACCGCTTGCCAGCTGTACGCCGGTAATGCGATCGCCTTCGCGCTGAATGCTAGCGACCTCGTTTTCGATGTACTCGATACCCATCGAGCGGGCTTTACGGCGGAATCCGTTGAGCATGCCCAGGCTATCGAACCAGCCTTCACCGCTTTGGCCATAACTCGCGCCCGCCAAGCCCTCGGTGTTTACCCAGGGGAATTTGCGCTTCAGGTGTTCTGGGTCCAGAAGATGGACGTCGGCACCGTGAGAGACCTGGGTATCGTGCAGACGCTGCAGCACTTCATAACCACGGCTGTCACCCAAGAACAGGTAGCCATTTTCATGGAAGGCCAAATCTGGACGGTCGCCATCTACTTCCATCACATCAGGGAAGTTGCGAACGAATTCAGCACCGAACTTGGAAATCTCGATATTGATCGGGTTGGAAAACTGCTGACGAATCGAGCTGCTCGAAAGAGCGGTCGCCGATTTGTTGTAGGTCCAGTCTCGCTCAATCACCAGCACCGAACCCTTGAAGTCTGGGTTATTGGCCAGAAAATAGGCGGTGGAGCTACCGTTGACCGCGCCGCCAACGATCACCACATCGTAGTTCTGTTGTTTTGCTGTGGAAGCCATGGAATAAGCTCTCTCGTGATGTGGGGGTTACTTGGGGTCTTCGAAATGCCCAGCCCCGGCGAAGTTGCCGCCGTGATATCTGGCCGAGGGCTCGTTAGGATCCAGGGGCGGATGCTCCGCAAATACTTTCTCGCGGTAATCGTCGGCGCTGTCTTTAGGTACATAGCCAATCGAGGAAGCCATGCGGTTGTCCCACAAAGACTCGCGGTTATTCGACATGCCGTAGACCACCATGTGGCGCACGCGCGGAGCCAGCAGAGAGCGCTCAGTCAGCTGGGCAAAATCGTCAAATGACAGCCAGGTAGCGAGCATTCGACGATCGAGAGGCTCAGGGAACGAGGAGCCGATTCGAAGGTTCACCGATTCGATCCCAAACTTGTCCCAGTAGTACCGACCCAGATCCTCGGCAAAGCACTTACTTACGCCATAGAGGCTGTCAGGCCGGTGTGGAACACCGGCGTCGATAGTCTCGGTACGGTCGTAAAAGCCAATTGCGTGGTTCGAGCTGGTGTACACTACTCGTTTGACGCCATTGCGTCGTGCAGCCTCGTAAATGTTGTAGGTACCTACGATGTTGCCGTTGAGAATGGCTTCGAAAGTGTTCTCAACTGGTACACCGCCAGCATGGACGATGGCGTCCACGCCTTCAGTCAGCGGCAATACATCGTCAAAGTTACCCAGGTCGCAGCGAATCAATTCCTCATGCGGAGCGGCCTGCCCCATGTCGGCGATATCGGTCAGACGCAGCTCATCTGCAAAGGCTGCAAGATGCTTGCGAAGGACGCTACCCAGGCGCCCTGCGGCGCCGGTGATCAGCAGTCGTTTGAACGGCTTGCTCATGTCTTACCTCGAATCAATCAGTGTTCAGACCAGTGCAGCGAAAGCTTCACGCAACTGACCCAGGGCCTGCTCCAGCTCCTGCTGGGACGTGGCAAAGGAAAGACGTACGTATGGCTCCAGCCCGAAGGCTGATCCAGGCACAGTCGCGACCTTGCCAACTCGCAGCAGATAGGCAGAAAGATCCGCATCGTTTGCGATGACCTGGCCATCTGGCGTGTGCTTACCGATGAACGCAGCGACATTCGGGAACGCATAGAACGCGCCTTCGGGCATCTGCAAAGACAACCCATCAATCTCTGCGAGACCTCGCACGACCAGCGCTCCGCGAGCTTGATACTCACGATTTGCTTCGCGGACAAAGTCCTGAGGACCATTAAGCGCGGCTGCTGCAGCCAGCTGCGAAATTACCGATGGGCACGTGGTGGTCTGCGACTGGGTCTTGTTCATCGCAACGATCAATTCTTTCGAACCGGCGGCGTAACCCAAGCGATATCCAGTCATGGCATAGGCTTTCGAAACGCCGTTGATCAGCAGCGTACGCTCGCGCAACTGCGGACACGCGACGACGAAGGACACAAACGGCTTGTCACCCAGAACAATGTGTTCATAGATCTCATCAGAGATCACCAAAACATGCGGGTGACGCTCCAGTACGGCACCGAGCGCGGCAAACTCTTCCCGGGTGTAGATGGCACCACAAGGATTGTTTGGCGAGTTCAACATCAACCAACGTGTGCGAGGCGTGATTGCTGCCTCCAGACGCTCAGGGTCCAGCTTGAAACCGTATTCTGCCCCGCAAGGGATAACCTTTGGGACCCCGCCATTGAGCATGGCCATATCGGTGTAGGACACCCAGTACGGCGCTGGTGTGATCACCTCATCTCCAGGCTCCAACGTGGCCAGGAAAGCATTGAACAGAAGCTGCTTGGCACCGTTGCCAACACAGATTTCATCCAACCCATATTTGAGGCCATTTTCCCGCTCGAACTTATCTACGATAGCCTGGCGCAATTCTTCCAGACCGTTCGGGGCGGTGTAGTGGTTATTGCCAGCCAGCATGGCTTGGTGAGCGGCTTCGATGACGTGAGCCGGCACATTAAAATCGGGCTCACCCAAACTCAGGTTGATCACCGGCTCGCCTTTGGCAAGCATCTGTTTGGCAAGAACCGACACAGCCATGCTCGGTGAGCTTTTGACCGCGCGAACGCGGCTGCTTTGAATTTCCATGACTCAGCGCTCCTGAGCGGCTTCGAAGCCGTAGTCTTCACGCGCCTGTTGGGCGCTGATATATCCGAAGCGAACATCGCGAGCTACTTGATCACGATCACGCTTCAGCGGGTCGCCATAGCCGCCGCCGCCAGGAAGGCTCAAGATCAGGCGGCGATCGGCTGGAACGAACTGCTGGCCTTTGCCTCGCAGCACCGTGCCGTCATCCAGGCCGACAAAGCCTTGAGCGCCTGACTTACCACCCTCCAAGCCACGAGCTGCATACTGGATACGGTCAAACATCGCGCTGAAGCGGAAGCTGTAACCTTCAGCAGCAGAAACTTCGATCTCCTGACCCAGACCACCACGGAGCTCACCGGCGCCACCCGAGCCTTCACGAAGCTCTTTGCGCCAAACAACGACAGGCCCCGCGTGTTCGGTCGCCTCTACTGGCATGGTATGCACCCCGCTTGGGAAAGCGGTTGCGCTCAAGCCATCCATTGCCGAGCGAGCCCCCATACCACCGCTGTTGAACATCAGCATTTCTGCGTTGCGCCCATTCGGGTTGCTCTCCAGCGGACGGACGCTCAGGTGCAGGTTCCACAGGGCGCTGGCGCCTTCAGCGGGCACCTTACCTGGCAAGCACTTATGCAATGCACCCAGCACCAGGTCCGGAACGAAGTGGCCCAGCACGTGACGCACTGAAACAGGAGCTGGATGCTTAGCATTCAGGATGCAGCCTTCCGGTGCCGTTACTTCAAACGGTGCCAGCGATGCAGAGTTGTTTGGAATTTCCGGAGCGACGATGCACTTCAAGCCGTAGCAGGCGTAGGCTTTGGCATAACCCAGCGGAACGTTGATACCAAATTGACTCATGCCGGAAGTACCGGTGAAGTCAGTGGTAATCCCGTCAGGACCGACAGTGAGGGTTACGACCAGGGTCACTGGCACATCGTAACCATCCAGGGTCATGCTATTGCTGTAAGTCCCGTGCGGAAGCGACTTGAAACACTCCAGAGTAGCGCGGCGGCTGTGCTCCAGAATGAAGCCACCAATGTGCTCCAGATCGTCCAGCTGAAATTCTTCCAGCATATCCAGCAAACGCTTGTGACCGGTCTCGTTACAGGCCGACAGTGCATAGAAGTCGCCAACGACGCGGTCGTTTTCACGCACATTGTTACGCAGGATATTGATGAAGTCGCGATTGACCTGGCCGCGCTCGAAGAGCTTGAGCACAGGGATCATCAGACCTTCCTCGTACACTTCACGCGCATCAGGACCAAAGCCGCGGCCGCCAATATCCACAACGTGAGCAGTACTTGCGAAGTAGCCGATCAGTTTTCCCTTGTAGAAAGACGGCGAGACGATGGTGATATCGTGCAGGTGGCCCGTCCCCTTCCATGGGTCGTTGGTCACGTAAACGTCACCTTCAAAGATATTGTCTGCACCAATGTCGTTGATGAAGTGCACCACTGCCTCGGCCATGGTGTTCACATGACCAGGGGTACCGGTTACAGCTTGGGCCAGCATGTTGCCCGCACGGTCGAATACACCAGCGGACAGGTCACCCGCCTCACGAACGCTAGTGGAAAAGGCGGTACGGATCAGCGTCAGGGCTTGTTCTTCTACCACCGAGACCAGCCGGTTCCACATCACCTGCATTTGAATGTCGATCATGGTTTCGCTCATGGTTCTTTCTTCCGATGTGGGGCGTTAGCGACGAACAACCAGGAGGCAGCCGTCGGGCTGGACCGTGGCGGTGAAGTTCGAAGTGACGAAAGTGGAGGTCTCGCGCTCGACAATGATGGCCGGGCCTTCGACGCGCGCACCAATCTGCAGCTCTTCACGCGGGTGAATACCCGCATCTACAAAGCCACCCGCAGCGACGTCAAATACCTTGCGACGCGAGATTTCTTGAGCGCGATAGGCGGCTCCGACTTCGTCGATGCGCTTCACAGGGGGAAGCGGCGAACTGGCTTTGACCGACCAGCTGACAATTTCAATGTCCGGCCCTTCGATTGGACGACCGAAGAAGCGGGTGTAGGCCTCTTCAAAGAGAGCCTTGAACTGGACGGTGTCAGCTGCAGTGAACGCTTTGAACGGCAAACCGACAGGGATTTCCCAACCTTGGCCGACGTACCGCATGAAAGCAGTGCAATCCATTTCAGCCTCGCCTTCCGGCATACCTTGGCGCAGGAAACCCATGGACTCAGCTTTCATTTCTTCGATCAATTTGTTGACTGCGGCTGCGTCGAACTCCGAAAGGCGAACAAAGGAGCTTCGAACAGCTTCATAACCGAACGGCGCGCGCAGGAAGCCAATTGCAGAACCGACGCCCGCACCGGCTGGTACTACGAATCGAGAAACACCCATCTTTTCGCACAGGCGCGCTGCGTGCAGCGGGCCACCGCCACCAAAGGTGATCATGGTGTAATCGGCGATATCTTTCCCGCTTTCGACTGCATGGACGCGACCAGCGTTAGCCATGTTCTCATCGACCACTTCGCAGACACCGAACGCTGCGGTATCAGGATCCATGCCCAGCGGGTTACCAATCACCCGCCCCATGGCTGCCGACCCCTTCTCCGTGGATAGGCGCAGGGCACCGCCAGCGAAGTTGTCAGCATCCAGTCGACCCAGCAGCAAGTTGGCGTCGGTAATGGTCGGCTCCAGGCCGCCTCGGTTATAGCAGGCTGGACCAGGTTCGGACGCAGCGCTGTGAGGACCCACACGGATCTGGCGCATGCTGTCGATGCTGGCGATAGAACCACCGCCTGCGCCAATCTCGACCATCTCCACAACCGGGATGGAAATCGGCATGCCGCTGCCCTTCTTGAAACGATAGGTCCGTGCCACCTCGAAGGTTTTTGCGGTCTTAGGCACCTGGTTTTCAATCAAACAGATCTTGGCAGTCGTACCACCCATATCGAAGGAAACAACCGAGTCAAGCTTGTAACGACGGGCGATATCTGCTGCGAAGATAGCGCCGCCAGCTGGCCCCGACTCAACCAGACGCACCGGGAACTCAGCAGCACTCTCAACCGAGATGATGCCGCCGCCGGAGTGGATCATGAAGACCGGGCAATCGGCGCCTTCTTTTTTTAGCGTGACAACCAGGCGGTCCAGGTAGGACTTGATCAGTGGCTTGACGTACGCGTTGGCGCAGACAGTGTTGAAGCGCTCGAACTCGCGCATTTGTGGCGAGACTTCGCTGGAAATCGAAATGGACAACTGAGGCAAACGCGCCTGCAGTGCATCGCGCAACTGGCGCTCGTGGGCACCGTTCACATAGCTGTGGATGAATCCGATCGCGACACTTTCATAGTCGCCTTGGGCGATTCGTTCCACCAGAGCGTCAATTTCCGCTTTGGCCGGGGCGATCAGGACATTACCTTTCACACCCAAGCGCTCGCGCAGGGTGAAACGGTCTTCTCGAGGGATCAGCGGTGGCGGCAAGGCGATGTTGATGTCGTACTGCTCGAAGCGGTTCTCGGTACGCATTTCCAGCGTATCGCGGAAACCTTCAGTGGTGATGAAGGCAGTGCGTGCACCGCGGCGCTCGATCAGCGCGTTTGTCGCCAGAGTCGTGCCATGGATCAACTGATGGATGTCAGAGAGAGTCAGGCCGGCTGCTTCTACGACCTGCTTGACGCCGGTCATGATCGCTCGCTCAGGCAACTCGTAATCGGTCAGGATCTTAGTCGAATGGAGCACGCCATCCACATCCAGCGCGATATCAGTAAAGGTGCCGCCAATGTCCACGCCGACCCGGCATGATGTCGCAGTCATCGTCATATCCCCTGCTTTGTAGTTGTATCCGCCCACTAAATGGCCGGCTTCAATGTAAGTTATATGTTGTCTTACAGGTGGTCAAGGGGTTGGGCACCAAGATTTGAGGCCAAATGGTCATAAAAAATGATTCGACCCAAAATAAAAGCCACCCCTCCAAGAAGTCTGGATAGCTCCAGACCTTTTCCTTGCAAGGGCGGCCTCGCCTTTTACCCGTGAAGCTTCATGCCAAGGCGTTAGCCAAGTGTTTTGACCATCCTTGCCCCGCCGACAGCTTGCGCAGTCGGGAATACTTCGAGACGGGACACATCAACGGCGGCAGGCATGCGCAAAGCGGCCAGCAGCAGCTCAGCGATGTCTTGCGGCTGAATAGACTCATAGCCGTCATAAAGTTCACTACCAGCAGCTTGCATGCCCATAGCAGTGCGGTACAGCTGGGTCTGAACGCGGCCAGGCGCGATTTCTGTAACACGAACACCTGTCCCCAGAAGATCACAACGCAACGCATCACAGAACAGGCTCACGCCGGCTTTGGACGCGCCGTATACCGCAGCGCCTGGATGTGGAGCCCGCCCGGCACTGGAGCCAATGAAGAAGAGATGACCGGCGTGTCGCTCGACCATGCCAGGTAGAACTTGCCGAGCGAGGTAAAGCGGCGCCTTGAGATTGATATCGAGCATGTTGTCGATCTCAGTCTCTTCAATTTCCTGGAAGGACGCGCGCGTGGAAAGGATACCGGCGTTATTGACCAACACATCAATCGCCTGTCCTTCGAGAGCAGCCTTGAGCGCGCCCACATCGCGAACGTCAGCCTCGAGAGTAGTGACGCCTGATTCACCAGCCAGCTCTGCTAGCGCTTCGCGACTCCGCCCAACGGCAATGACTTCCAACCCTGCATCGCGCAAGGCCAAGACGATTGCCTTACCAATGCCACTGGTAGCACCAGTGACTAACGCGCGTCGGTAGCCTGCCGGCAATACTGCATTAGGCATAGATGTACCCCCCACTAACGATGACGTTTTCGCCGGTGGCATAGCTGTTACGGCTGCTACCCATCATCACGATCCACTCAGCAATCTCAGCCGGTTCAGCAGCACGACCCAGCGGGTTAGCTGCGGCCAGCTCGCCAAGGAAACCAAGCTGCTTAGCACGCTCAGTCGCGAAACCTGCCGGAGCTACCGAGTTCACGAGAATCTGATCCTTTGCACACGCATGAGCAAACGACTTGGTGAGGCTCACGACTGCAGCTTTGGTTGCAGCGTAATGGGCGTTCTGCGGGTGAGCCTTGAAAGCATCAACCGAGGTGACGTTGACGATACGGCCGGTCACAGCCGGGGCCGCGACGTATTGCTGCATGTGACGCACAGCAGCCACCATCATATGGTACGTGCCCTTGATATTGACCGCGTTCTCCAGATCCCACTCGTCATCAGTGATCTCGAGAATGTCTTTCCGAGGGTAAATGGCGGCACTGTTCACCAAACAATGCACACGACCAAGCGCATCCACGATCTGCTGGAAAGCAGCATGGGCAGTTTCCTGCCGAGCGATGTCACCGATCGCAGTTGCCACCTCGACGCCCTGCCCACGTAACTCCTCAGCAGCCTGCACCAGCAACTGCTCGTTACGGTCGATCAGGCCAATCTTACTTGCCCCACGCTTCACCATCAATCGAGCCGTTTCCAGGCCCAAACCCGACGCACCACCCACAATCACTACGGTTTGATCGTTCATGCCAAGCTCCTCCGATAAAAGCTTTACTGTAAGATGCCTGTTGTCTTACATTTAGTCAACCAATCCCGGCAATAGCGAAATACAAAAGGGCCTCGGTCATGACAGCTTCCGACGTGAAAAACGCCCGCGATCGCATCCTAGAGGGCGCTTGCGAGCTCTTTGCAGCTTACGGCTATCAAGCAATTGGATTGCGGGATTTGGCAGATCACGTTGGCATAAAGGCTGGGTCCCTTTATCACCACATCGAAAGTAAGCAGTCCCTCCTATTTGAGCTCATGGAGGACGCGATCAGTGAGCTGCTGTTTTACACACGGCAGAACCTCCGCCGTAAAGCGCAGGCGAATGAACGACTGAACTGCTTCATCGACACCTTCCTTGCCTTCAAGCAACGCTCGAATAGCAGAGCAGCCCTGCTGGCTCGTGAGCAGATCAACCTAACCGAAGCGCAAGTAGAAGAATTCAATGCCCTTAAAGCCGAATACATCCAACTGCTTTCGGACATCATCAGGGACCTCATCAGGACAGTCCACCTGCCGCAAACGACACTCTCGATGGCTGCGGACGCGGTCATCGGCATGCTTTTCAACCAGGCGCAGTGGCTCAATACGGACATCAACGTCAGCCAGAAAAACCCCGTTCTAAAGCGTTTTGCTTACGGGATTATCGCAACGATGAATGTCGAGGCGGCTTAAGTTGCGGACGGTTGTCTGACCGACTCGTCCGGAGATGAGCCCGAGCCGTGAGCAGGTACTACTGACCCTGTTGCACCGAATCGGGCTGCTACACCTCGCACGCAAGCCGTGAAACCGCAGGCAATACATGCCTGCTTCTACTGAAAATAACTAAGGTAACCGCCCAAATGGCCAAGGCCGCTGATGTCGTCGTGCAATGCCTGGAAAACGAAGGTGTCGAGTATGTGTTCGGCATTCCCGGTGAGGAAAACCTCGACCTGCTGGAATCCCTGCGCAAGTCGAAGATCAAGCTGGTTCTGACCCGCCACGAGCAGTCCGCGGGCTTCATGGCCGCCACCTATGGTCGCCTGACCGGCAAGACCGGCGTCAGCCTGTCGACCCTGGGCCCTGGTGCTACCAACCTGGTGACCGCCAGTGCCTACGCCTACCTGGGCGGCATGCCGATGATGATGATCACCGGCCAGAAGCCGATCAAGAAGTCCAAGCAGGGCCGTTTCCAGATCATCGACGTGTGCGGCATGATGGACCCCATCACCAAGTACACCCACCAGTTCGCCTCGGCCGACAACATCCCGGCCCGTATGCGCGAAGCGTTCCGCCTGGCTGAAGAAGAGAAGCCGGGCGCCGTGCACCTGGAACTGCCGGAAGACATCGCCGCCGAGCAGACCGATGCGCTGCCCATTCCACCAAGCCTGCACCGTCGTCCGCTGGCCGAGCATAAAGCGATCGAAGCCGCCATCGAAAAACTGTGCACTGCCCGCAGCCCGATCCTGGTGATCGGCGCCGGCGCCAACCGCAAGATGACCGCCAAGGTCCTCAAGCAACTGATCGACAAGACCGGCATCCCGTTCATCACCACCCAGATGGGTAAAGGTGTGGTCGACGAGCGTCACCCGCGCTTCCTCGGCAACGCGGCGCTGTCCTCCGGTG
Organism: Pseudomonas sp. NyZ480; assembly: GCF_029537255.1. Classification (NCBI taxonomy): domain Bacteria; kingdom Pseudomonadati; phylum Pseudomonadota; class Gammaproteobacteria; order Pseudomonadales; family Pseudomonadaceae; genus Pseudomonas; species Pseudomonas sp. NyZ480. The sequence goes on from NZ_CP120626.1 coordinate 3,065,610, forward strand.
ACTTCGTCCACCGCGCCATCGAAGCGGCCGACCTGATCATCAACATCGGCCACGACGTGATCGAGAAGCCGCCGTTCTTCATGGTCCGTGGCGGCACCGAAGTCATCCACATCAGCTTCCGCTCCGCTGAAGTCGATGCCGTGTACTTCCCGCAGGTGGAAGTGATCGGCGACATCGCCAACGCCGTGTGGCAGATCAGCGAAGCGCTGACCGACACCACGCATTGGGACTTCACCCGCCTGATGACCATCCGTGAAGCGAACGAAGCGCAGATCGCCGAAGGCGCCGACGACAACCGCTTCCCGGTCTACCCGCAGCGTATGGTCGCCGACATCCGTCGCGTACTGCCGTCCGACGGCATCGTCGCCCTGGACAACGGCATCTACAAGATCTGGTTCGCCCGCAACTACAAGGCGCACAAGCCGAACACCGTGCTGCTGGACAACGCCCTGGCAACCATGGGCGCCGGCTTGCCATCGGCCATGGCAGCGCACCTGGTATACCCGGACCGCCCGGTCATCTCGGTGTGCGGCGACGGCGGCTTCATGATGAACAGCCAGGAGCTGGAAACCGCAGTGCGCTTAGGGATGCACATCACCGTGGTGATCCTGCGTGACGACGGCTATGGCATGATCCGCTGGAAGCAGGCCAACATGGGCTTCACCGATTTTGGCCTGGATTACGGCAACCCAGACTTCGTCAAATACGCCGAAGCCTACGGTGCTCAAGGCCACCGCGTGGAATGCGCAGACGCCTTGCTGCCGTTGCTTGATCACTGTATTTCTAACCCAGGTGTACATGTGATCGATTGCCCAGTCGACTACAGCGAGAACGATCGCATATTGAATGCAGAACTTCGGGAGCGTGCATTGGCAATCTAACGGGGGCGGCCGCCGCTTGCGGACGAAACCTCGCGGGCCGTGGCCACCATTCGAGAATCGGCAATCATTTCAGGCTGGATTTCTTATGCACCCTCAACGCTTTGCCTTACACAACGAGCTCCATGCCCGACCTTCCCTTTACTTCAATGGGCCGGCTCACGTCTTTCATGTCGCATTTCTGGGGGACAGATCCGACTGCAAAAAGGTATTAGAACGCTGCGGAATCGAAACAGAAAGCACTGAGGTTGCTCAGGGCATCACAAATTTTGCCGATCACCCATTCAAGTGGGAACAACACAGTGAGTTTTTTACACTGACGCTGGTGGTATCTAGCAACAGAGATGAACCTGATTGGCGGGAGATGCCACCAGCGTTGACGGAAGCCATCTCGCCCTACTACAGTCAAGTTATAAATGCCATTCAAATCATAGTACGCAGCGACCAGGATCTCGACGTCAGTCGCTATGGATTTAAGGATCCGTGTGGCTCCTGCGTAGGCGGTGGTGATGCTGCTGTATGGAGCGATTTCCGCCTGACTGATGATGGTATTAACCGGTTCCTGTTTATCAATCGTCGCCTCAACGCCTATCGTCAAGGCCGTATGATCAGACGTCTATTAGAAATCGAAACCTATCGAATGATGGCCTCGCTGACCCTTAGCACTGCAAAAAAACTGAGTCTAGAATTGGACCGTTTTGACAATATACTGGTGAGTCTATCGGAGCGAAGCGCGCGCAACGATGCCGATGACTCAAAAGGACTACTGGAAGCAATCGCCCACCTATCCCGTCAAGTGGTCAGCCGCACGGTCACCACCCGTCATAGATTCGGAGCAACTCAAGCCTACGCTCAGCTAGTTTTTGAACGGCTTGGAGAACTAAGAGAAAGCCACGTCGGGGATTGCCAACGGGTTGGGGTATTCATCGAAAGGCGGTTCAAGCCTACTGTGCGTTACTGCGCAGCCACAGAGCAGCGACTGGAGCAACTGGCCAAGAACGTGGCGAACCTAGGAGACCTTCTTCAAGCTCGCGTGCAGGTAGAGATGGAGGAGCAAAACGCAGAAATTTTGCGAGGGTTGAACGCCCGAGCCGATGCACAAGTGAAAATTCAGCGCGCCGTTGAGGGGCTCTCAATTATAGCAATAACTTATTACCTCTTAAATTTATTCAAGCTGACCTATAACGGCCTCAACGTAGTCGGAGTTCACTTGACAGCCCGCGAAGCCATTCTGAGCATGGCACCCTTAGCGTTGATTTCACTAACACTAATATTTATTAGAATACGCAAGGCCAAACACCACTGAGGACGCATCAAGCATAGACCAACCCGAGCCTACGCAAAGCATCGCCCCAAAACTTACAGACACACGCCTTATCTAAAACATTGCACAGGCACTGCTATCACCATGCGCATTCAAACCTTCATTGTTTATTACCAGATATAAAAAATTTTTTATCTAGCTCAGCAACTTTGTCAGCCATCCGAACTATGGTGCGGGCCATGCCACGAGCAAGATTGAGCAGCAACAAGCCAAAAGCCTCAGGCTCCTGCTGATGGAGCTCAAAAAATTGTTCAATACTAATCTCCAGGATAACTGCATCCTGTTCAACAATCGCTGTCGCAGTACGATTGCTTAAGCTAATCATATGCACGAAACCTAAATCATCACCAGGCTCGTGATGTCGCGAGATAACCATAGATCCGTCTTGGCCGGGAATAAAATTATTAATACTGCCTTGAAGAACTATATAAAAGTAAGCTGTCCGATCTCCCACCGAATAAAGGACTTCGCCACTTTTAAGTTGCAACACACGGCCCGCCGTGAGCATATTCAACAAAACAGCATCCTGTATGGCGCCGAAAGTAGATAGCTCACGAAAATAACCAGGCCCCAAATCCTGCCATATTTGACTTGCGTTCACTTGTTGCATGATCGGCTACCTTATTACGTTTTCGAGCCATCCGTCTCAGTATAGTAGGCCTGCGGGATTCAATGGGATGGTCGAGACCTCAACGCCTTACCTGTATTCCAACTCGGCCCATGCGAAAGGCAGCACCCTATCGACGTAGGGCGAGCGCCCATCGCCAAGGAGGTCAACGAATGGCTCGTCGAAACGCACGCTCGGACACTGGGTGATGCAACGGCACAGTTGTTACCGACATCCCGAAGCGCACTCGTTTCAACTGACCTGCCAAATAGGCAGCGAACAGGAAAGGGTCCACGACCGGCTATAAAGGGTCGAAAATAGACGCTTGCAGGAGGTCGCTAGCATCAACAGGCCCTGGCTCGAGGGTGTATGATAGAGTGTAATCAGGATACGGGGCGGACGGCGAACCAGTTGCTCGCCAGAACCCAAAACGAGATCCGAGCGCTTAAGTCAGATGGCCGAATTCCGAGGCTACAAACCACTCTAGGGGACCATCTAGCTGCGCGTCCATTATCGGCCCGCTCACGCAATCCTCGAACGAAAATGACCCCACACGATATAGATGCCCCTCAGGCATTCGCTGCAGTATTCGTGAGGCCTGCAGCGCTCGCAGATTGGTATCGTCCCCCGAAAGGTTGAACTCCAGCCTTACCCCGCTTCTGTCAACCTCGCAAGAAAGCGAAAGGCCGAGAATCCCTTTAACTCGTGCCTCAACTCGCCCGCGCAGTAATGGTGGTGACCAGAGATTGCTCTGGAGCCCGCCATGAGGACGTACGCCTTCCCGTTGCTTGTGATTTGTTTAGCAACAGTCCCAGTTGTTGCACAAGAAAGTCGCGAGCGCTCGGATCTAGTACTCGTACAACGACAGCTCGTTGCCATCGAACAGTTGGCCGATCAGGCGGAGAACGGCTCAGACGAAGCCGCTGGGGCGCGTTATCACTTCGACTATCCGAGGTTTGCGGCTGACCTCGAGCGTATGCGTCAAGGCATCCACAAATACCTGTCGCCCTCCCGCGCGCAGCCAGCCGACCTAGTGGAACTGACGGGTCAGTACCGAGCTGAAGCGCCTCACACGAGCCACTCCGATGAGCATGACTGATGCCCAACTCAGCGCGTTTTCGGCCGTTGCCGGGTTTTCCCCACAGCTCAGTTCGGTGCTGTGGCGCTCAACGCCTGCCTATCGCGAGCCAGATGGCCCATGCGCATCAGCTGGATGAGGCGCAGCTCCACGCCCCCAGCCAGGCAGTAGTCGAGCATCGGGAGGATCTGTTCGTGGTTGTAGCCACGCAGCGGCACCATGTTGCTCTTCACACGCAGGCCTGCGGTGAGCGCCTGGTCGATGCCCGCCAACACCTCAGTCAGCTCACCGCCACGGGCGATACGGCGGAATGCAAGAGCATCCAGCGAATTGAAACGTTGATGCGTTTGATCCCGGCCGCAAGCAGCACCCGCAGCTTGCGCGACAGCAGCTGACCGTTAGTGGTCAGCGACACATCCTCGAAATCGAAGCGCCCCAGCGCCGCCATGAAGTCGTCGAACAGCGGGCTGATCAGCGGCTCGCCGCCGGTGATGCGCAGAGTGCGCATATCGTTGACCTGCTTAAGGTACTCCACCGCCAGCAACAGCTTGGCCAACGGCAGCGCGTTTGGGTCCGGATGCAGACGTTTGCCGTTGGGCACGCAGTACACGCAGGCGTAATTGCAGGCACTGGTCAGGCTCACCCGCAAGTTACGCAGGTGCCGCCCCTGCCATCGACGATCGGGCTGGACGGCTGGTTTGGCGTGACCGCCTCAAAGCGCATCGCGCGGCCGGCCCCGGTAAACGCGGACAACATCGGCGATGGCCGCCAGGGCTATCTCCGCCGGCGTCTTACTCCCCAGCGCCAGGCCTACGGGCATGTGCAGGCGGGTAATCTCGGCTTCGCTCAGGCCACCGACGCGGCGCAGCCGTTCGGCGCGTATCGCCGAGGTGCGCTGCGACCCCATGACGCCGATGTAGAAGGCGGGCGTGCGCACGGCCTCGATCATCGCCAGGTCATCGATGCGCGGGTCGTGGGTAAGCGCCACTACCGCCGTGGCACGGTGGCAACCATCGGCGGCGATGAACTGCGAGGGCAGCTCCTTGCGCAGTTCGACGCCTGGCACATCGAACCCCGAATACGCCTCCTCGCGTGGATCGCAGACGATGACCTCAAAGCCCAGAGTACGGGCGAACTCCGCACAGATCACCGAAACCGGCGAGATGCCGGCGATGATCAGACGCGCCGCCGGGCCGACGCGAATCTGCAGCGAGAACCCGTCTGCGGCCTCGACTACGCGCAAGCCCAGGCCATCGTCCTCACTCAAGGTCGCCTGGCCGTTGCGCAAATCGACACTGCGCAACAGATGCTGTTGGCCATGCAGGGTCGCAAGCAGGCGCTCCAGTTGCGCCCAGGTAGCGTCATCGGCCGGCAGGCGCTCAATCAGGACCTTGAGAATGCCACCGCAGGGTAGCGCTATGCGCGAGCCTTGTGGCCCTTTTGGGTCGCCATAGCGCAGGACGGTGATTGCTTGTTCAAACTCACCCTCTTGCAGGCGTTCGAGAAAATCTTCTTCGACGCAGCCGCCTGACAGTGAGCCGACATGGCCGCCATCGCGCCGCGCCGCCAATAGCGAACCTGGTTCGCGCGGGGAGGAGCCGAAAGTGGCCAACACGGTGCATAGCCACACCACCTCACCCGCCCGCGACCAGGCCAGGGCCTGCTCGATAACCTGTACATCCAGATGCTGCATGCTCAACCCACCAACTGCTGTCCAATGGGCAGACGGCCAATACGCTTGCCGATGGCCGCCGCCAGGGAATTCAACACGGCAGGCGCCAACGGCGGCTCGCCGATACCGGTCGGCGCGGTCGCCGATGGCACAATATGCACCTCGACCTTGGGCATATCGGAGATACGCAGCGGCATGTAGTTATGGAAGTTGGACTGATCGACCTTACCTTCGGTAAAGGTGGCCATGCCGCAACCAAACTTGGTACCAGTGAGCTGCAGGGTGTCGCGTAGAACCCACAGCAGAGGGGTATCAGGCGCAACGCCGACGCGTTGATCCTGGCCATTGATATTCAGAGTAATCATGGGTTGTTCCGATCTAAGTTTGAAGACTGAAACGCCTATGCCACGCACCAAGATCATCAATAAAACATAGCGGAGGCACAGCCTAAGGCCATGCTGCCGAATCGCGCCGTCACCGCTACGACGCCTATGGCCTGGCGTAGCGCAGAGCATCCACAACCAGGGTAAAGGCCGGGGATGGCTGCCTGCGGCTCGGGTAATAGAGGTAATAGCCCGGGAATGACGAGCACCAATCCTCTAGCACACGAATCAAGCGTCCCTCTTCAAGATGAGGAGCGAATTCCTCTTCGGGTAACCAAGCGATACCCAGTCCCGCTAACGCAGCATCCACGACATTGGGTGAGGTGTTGAAAATCAGCTGCCCATCAACTCGGACATTCACCTGCTTATCCTTGCGCTGAAAACCCCACACATAGAGGCCCCCACCGGACTGCATACGCATGTTGATGCAGTTGTGGTTGACCAGGTCGTTCGGTTTTTTCGGTTTCGGGTGCGCAGCGAAGTAGGCCGGAGCCGCTACGACAGCCATGCGCTGCTGCGGCCCGATGGGCACTGCGATCATGTCCTTGTCTATGGTGTCGCCCAGGCGCACGCCGGCATCGAAGCGATCGGCCACGATATCGCGGAAGCCGTAGTTGATATCGAACTCCACCTTGATGTCTGGGTATTCCAGTAGCAAGGGGGTGAGCTTGGGCAGAAGCACCGTACGCTGGATGTGATCCCCACAGGTAATACGGACCGTGCCGCTTGGCTTGTCGCGCAGGGCCGACAGCTCATCCAGCTCCGCTTCTATTTCGTCAAAGCGATTGCCAATGGCGTTCAACAGGCGCTCTCCCGCCGCAGTGGGAGAGACGCTGCGCGTGGTACGGGTGAGCAGGCGGATCTGCAGCCGCGCCTCCAATCCGCTTATCGCCTGACTCAATGCCGACTGCGTCACGCCCAGTTGGGCGGCGGCGCGGGTGAAGGTGCCCTCGCGCGCGACGGTGACGAAGGACAGCAGGTCGTTAAGGTTACGTTTGATCATGGCCGAAGTTTTCCACGAATCATTGATTAGTGGAACTTATAACCTCTTTAAGAATTGATTAGCTAGTAACGACTGGTCGCATGCCTGAAGATGCTCCGGGAATACTCAACGTTGCTCTCTTTTCTTGGGGCAAGCCATCGCCTCTCCCGGTCGCTCTCATTGCAATCAGCGGCTTTCATTTTTCGTTAATTCTTTGAAAACCAGGTTCTGCATGACAGACAGCACAACCACTACCGTCTACGACATCTCTGAGCAGTCGGGCTCCTGGAGTGGCGTCCTGGCCATTTCGGTTTGCGCCTTTGCGCTGGTCGCATCGGAGTTCCTGCCGGTCAGCCTACTAACGCCCATTGCTGATGACCTGCGTGTTACCGAGGGTATGGCAGGCCAAGGTATCGCCATCTCGGGGGCCTTTGCCGTACTCACCAGCTTGTTCATCTCTTCACTGGCCGGCAGCCTGAATCGCAAGACACTGTTGCTGGGTTTAACGGCGGCCATGGGTGTATCCGGTGCCATCGTCGCGCTGGCACCAAACTACTTAACCTACATGCTCGGTCGGGCACTGATCGGCGTGGTGATAGGCGGCTTCTGGTCGATGTCGGCCGCCACGGCCATACGCCTGGTGCCAAGCCGTGATGTGCCGCGTGCACTGGCACTGGTCAATGGCGGCAACGCACTGGCGACAGTGGTTGCCGCACCGCTGGGCGCCTGGCTCGGGACTTTCATCGGCTGGCGCGGTGCCTTTCTCTGCCTGGTGCCAATTGCGCTGGTCGCACTGGCCTGGCAATGGAAAGCGCTGCCGTCCATGCAAGCCGCTGCGCGCGCCTCCGGTCTCCGCAACGCGTTTCAGGTGTTCACACTGCTCAAGCGCCCCAGCGTTATAGTCGGCATGCTGGCCAGCAGCCTGTTCTTTATGGGCCAGTTCTCCCTATTCACCTATGTGCGCCCGTTCCTAGAGAACGTCACCGGGGTGCATGGCGCCGAAATTTCACTCGTACTGTTGGTGATAGGTGCGGCAGGCTTCATCGGCACCCTGCTGATCGGTCGGGTGCTGCAGCGGCGCTTCTTTCAGACGCTGATCGTTATGCCGTTGCTGATGGCTCTGATTGCCGTAGCCCTGACAGCCTTCGGTCACTGGACCGCCATCGTTGTCGCCATGCTGGGGCTGTGGGGGCTGATCGGCACCTCGGCCCCTGTCGGCTGGTGGTCCTGGATCGCCATGGTGTTCCCCAAGGATGCCGAGGCCGGTGGTGGTTTGTTTGTCGCCGTGGTGCAACTCTCGATCGCACTGGGCTCCACTTTGGGAGGACTGCTGTTCGACCACAGTGGCTATCAGGCTACCTTCTTCGCCAGTTCAGCCATGCTGATGTTAGCGGCCTTGCTCGCTTTCCTCACCTCGCGCTTGCCAATACGGCATGCGGCTTGAGCCGAGCGCCACGCCCGGAGGGTCCAGGACCATGAGCCTCGTTACTCCCCGTACCAGCGACTGCCAGACTGCCATTGGACACCATATCTCCTGTTACCCGCAGGCCATACGCGTGCTGTGCCTGTTATCCAGCCTGCTGATCCTTGGCGGGCGTGCCGAGGCTCAATCAGCCACGGTCGCTCCCAGCGACTTCTCGACCACTGCGGCAACGGCAACCGTACAAACGGAGGAATCTCGTATGTGGATGACCGTCGGCGAACGTCGCTTCGCCATCACCCTAGCCGACACCGAAGCAGCTAGCACCTTCGCCGCCATGCTGCCGCTCACGATCGACATGCCCGATCTCAACAGCAACGAGAAGCACGCCAAGCTGCCGAAGGCACTACCGGCGAGCAGCAGTCGCCCCGGCACGATCCACAACGGCGATCTCATGCTCTACGGGGCACAGACACTGGTTCTCTTCTACCTGACATTCGATTCGATCTACTCGTACACGCGCCTTGGCCGTGTGGACGCCCCCGCTGACCTGGCGCAAGTGCTCGGCAGAGGGACCGCACGGATCACGTTCTCCAGGGACTAGCTAGCCATCGGCGAGGCAGTTCTTCATGAGAATGCTTGTGCTTCTGTTCGGCTGCCTTGCTGCTCTCCTGGGCAATTATGCCCGCGTAGCTAACGCCAAACCCAACACGAACGGCGACAGACCTGAGGCCTACCGCTGACTTTCGATGCCCAAAGGGAACGGATCGGAGTAGTCGCACCCTCCATATACTACTTACAGGAGATACGATGACCGCAGCAACCCTGAATCTTACGAACATAAAGCGTCGCACCACCCTCGGGGAGTTTGTCCGACGCTCAATCCTTGCCAGCCTGGCTCTGGCCTTCGGCGATCAGGTGGCACAGGCGCAGACCTCCTCGGCAATGCTCCAGATGGGCGGTCTGCAACTGACGCAGGAATGGGACAAGGTATTTCCCAAGAGCGACAAGGTCGACCACCAGAAGGTCACCTTCAAGAACCGCTACGGTATCACCTTGGCAGGTGACCTATACCTGCCGAAGAATCGAGGCAACCAACGGTTGGCGGCTCTCGTCGTCGGCGGCCCGTTCGGCGCGGTGAAGGAACAGTCCTCTGGTCTGTATGCGCAAACCATGGCCGAACGCGGCTTCGCCACGCTGGCCTTTGATGGTTCCTACACAGGGGAAAGCGGCGGCGAACCGCGCAACGTCGCTTCGCCGGACATCAACACCGAGGACTTCATGGCTGCGGTGGACTTCATTGGCCTACAGCCCTATGTCGATCGCGAACGCATCGGGGTCATCGGCATCTGCGGCTGGGGCGGCTTCGCATTGAATGCTGTGGCGGCCGACAAGCGCGTCAAGGCCGTCGTTGCCAGCACCATGTACGACATGACCCGTGTCATGTCCAAAGGCTACAACGACGTCGTAACCCCCGAACAACGCACGCAGACATTGGAGCATTTGAGCCGGCAGCGCTGGGAAGACGCCGAGAACGGCAAGCCAGCCTATCAGCCGGCCTACAACACCTCGCCCAAGGGCGGCGAGCCGCAGTTCATGGTCGATTACCACGACTACTACGGGACACCGCGCGGCTACCACCGCCGCGCAGTGAACTCCCTCAACGCATGGACGGTCACCACACCACTGTCGTTCATGAACATGCCGATCCTGACGTACATCAAGGAGATCTCGCCGCGTCCCATCCTGATCATCCACGGTGAAAAGGCCCACTCGCGCTACTTCGCGGAGACGGCCTATGCGGCGGCGGCAGAACCCAAGGAGCTGGTGATCGTTCCGGGGGCCAACCATGTCGACCTTTACGACCGTATGGACAAGATCCCCTTCGACAAGATGGCGGCCTTTTTCGACGAACACCTGAAGCAAGCGGCAGCAAAATAAATATAAGGAGTCCAAAGAGCATGAAAACTCAGCGCTTACCTCGGCTCACACGGCTTACGATGATCACCTCGTTCATCCTGGCTTTGCTGTCGACAACCACGGCGTTCGCGCACCATGGCTGGGCCTCCTTCGAGACGGATCGCCTCGTCTACATTGCCGGGACGGTGTCATCGCAGGGGGTTTGGGGGAATCCGCACTCGCTCTTCGATGTGACCCTGGATAGCGAGTTGCCTGCCCAGACGCCCAAGCTGGCGATTCCCGAGCAGCTGCAAGCCCGCGAAGACAGCGTTCGAGTCAGTGCCGCCCCCTCATATAGGGGGCCTCACCAGAAATTGGAGATTGTCATTGCTCCCCCGGCCTGGTCAGGCAAGTGGGGCCTTGGCCGTGCGCTGGCCATCGGGGAGCGCTTCCAGGCAGTCGGCTACATCAAGCGTGCCGATGATGGTCTGTTTCGGCCAGTTGTGTTCTGGTTCGGGGATGATGCCGTGCCGGTGAACCAGGTACTCGGCAATACCCTCCCGGTTCGTGCGCCCTTACCTGACCCTGCGCGGTATTGAGGTGGTACATATGCCTGACGTGCTCAATACATGGCTGATGCTGCTGCAGGACTCCTCACTCGGCGAGGGCGTCAGGAATGGCCAATTTCTTTATCCCGTGCTGGAGTCCATACACATACTTGGGATCGCGCTACTTGTGGGGCCAGCGTTCACTTTCGATCTTCGATTGTTGGGAGCTGGGCAGCGCGTCATATCAGTAACCACCGCCGCGCGTTTTCTGCTGCCCCTCTCCCATGCTGGCCTGGGTATTGTCGCAATTACGGGCATCGCACTGCTCAGTGCGCAGGCCACTGTGGTTGCCGCTGCAGATGCGGCGCCCTGGAAGCTCGGGCTCATCGTTGTGGCCGGGATCAACGTACTGGTTTTTCATAAGGGCATCTACCGCACGGTAGCGGATTGGGATGTCCATGCTGCTCCGCCACTGGCAGCCAAGGTTTCTGCATGGGTATCAGTTCTTGTATGGACTGGAGTGGTCGTCGCCGGCCGCTTTCTCGCGTACTGATATCAAGAACACCTAGGCCACTAGAGCCGAAAATCAACTCGAAGGCGTTCACGTTGGCATGAAAATATTCTGGAGCCGTTTCTCCGCTGTCCTAGTTGGCATTTCCATCCTCAGCGTGATGGGTGTTCTCGGCTACCTGCAGCATCCCGTTTTCGGTGAGCTGCCCAGCGGCGAGCGACTGGCACGCATCGAGCGCTCGCCCAATCATGTCAACGGAGAATTTCACAACCAGATCGACACACCGATGCGTACGACCGATCAATCCGAGTGGTCAATGTGGATGCAAACCCTCTTCGGCAAGAAAGGCCAACCTCGCCCACCGGGCGTGATTCCAGCGATCAAGACTGACTTAAAGGCGCTCGCCCGCACACAAGATGTGGTGATCTGGCTGGGGCATTCCTCCTACTTTCTGCAATTAAGCGGACAGCGCATTCTGATCGACCCGGTGTTCAGCACGAATGCGGCGCCCATCCCTTTCGCGAACAGAGCCTTCGACGGCACCAACGTCTACACGGCCGACGACCTACCCGAACTCGATGCGCTGCTGATCAGTCACGACCATTACGACCACCTCGATTATCCGAGCATCCGTGCGCTCAGGCCCAAGGTCCGGCAGGTGATCGTGGGACTTGGCGTTGGAGCGCACTTCGAGGCCTGGGGGTATGACTTGCGCCGCGTGCACGAGCTCGACTGGAACGAGAGCGTCGAGCTGAAGTCGGGTGTGCGGATTCAAGCCACCCCGGCACGCCACTATTCCGGGCGGACCTTCGAGCGCAATCAGTCGTTGTGGGTTGGCTACGCTCTGCTCTCGGCTGAACGCCGTCTGTTTTTCAGCGGTGACAGCGGCTACGGGCCGCACTTTGCAGAGATCGGTCAGCAGCTCGGCCCATTTGATTGGGTAGCACTCGACATGGGCCAGTACGACCCACGCTGGGCCAACGTCCACTTGACGCCCGAGCAAGCTGCACAGGCTGCCGAGGATCTGCGGACCAGAGTGCTGACTCCCGCACATGCGGGCCGATTCTCGATCTCGCCGCACGATTGGGACGACCCATTCAAGCGCATCACTGCCGCCAGTAAGAGGCGTGCCTTTGCACTGTGGACACCGGAGATCGGCCGCCCGATCCAGCTGGATGGGCGAGCGCAGACCTTCACTGCATGGTGGGCAGAAGGCTCTGATGGTTCACCCAGGTTCACGTCTGTCGCCGAGTAACCTTAGTGGCCGCCAGATCTCGCCCTGGTTTCTTCAGGGACTCCAAACTCGCTTGAACTCTGGGCAATCTTGGCGGCTCAATTACGCTGTAAATGCTCAGGCTGCAGCAGCGGCCCGCCACTCGACTCAGTAGCGAGGAAATAGCCTGAATGAGAGCTTGCACATCGGCTTGAGTGAGGAAGGTTGATGCGAGGACAAGGCGATGGGTACCCACGCTCCTCGCACGACCCATCCCCTGGGCGCAATTCTTTCCCGCCAGTCCTACTACGCATACCGCGCCTGACTCGTTTAACTGCCCTCGGCGGCTTTCATCATGCCGGTCAAGACCCTAGCCGCTTCGAGTGCGTTGCCCCAGCCGCTGTAGAATGCGACATGAGCCAGCGACTCGCCGATCTCCAGCTCAGTCACGCCGAGTGCCAGTGCATGGGACAGGCCGGCCGGCAACAACCCAAGCTGACCTTGAGCCGCATGTGAGACGAGCGTCGCCAGCGCACGGTCGCGTGCCGCCAACCCGGGTCGCCGCCAGACCTCACCGTACAGCAGCTCGTCGCTGAAGTGCCGCAATGCCTCGGAAGCCTGAGCAATGTGGGCAGTGAGGAATGCCTCGCGGTCTGACCCGCGGGGCAACACATCTTCCGTCGCCAGCAGCGCGGGCGACGCACCAGGCAACTGGTCGATGCCGATGCTGCGCTCTTCGAAGATCCCCTTGAGCACTCCCACTGCGCCAAAGGCATAGCCAAAGCCGGTGTAAAACGCTAGATGGGCAAGCAGCTCAGACAGCTCGGCTGGAGTCACGCCTATGTCCAAGGCCTTGTTCAGGTAATGGGCATAGGCGCCGCTAGCGTTGCGCGATACCAGAATTGCTACCGATACGATGGCACGCTCTCGTGGCGCAAGACCGGGCCTGCTCCAGAGCTCGTCCACGATCCGGATCTTGGTATAGGGCACCAGCACTGGAGCGACGGCGCCGATCATCTGGAACAACGGATCAGTTTCCTGGATGTCAGGCAATGAGCTCATGCTTCTTGCTCCTGCAGAGTGGCCATATCGATAACGAACCGATACTTCACATCGCTCTTAAGCAAGCGTTCGTAGGCCTCATTGATCTGCTGCATCGAGATCACCTCGACATCCGACACGATGCCGTGCGCGCCACAGAAATCGAGCATCTCCTGCGTGGCCGCAATACCACCGATGAAAGAACCTGCGATGGCCTTGCGGCCGAATACCAGTGCGCCCGCTGCCACGGCCTCGTCCAGCGGGCCCATGTAGCCAACTAGCACAAGCGTGCCGTTGAGGGTCAGCGTCGGCAGGTAGGGGTTGACGTCATGCTCGTAGGGCACGGTATCAACGATCAGGTTGAACTGGCCTGCGACGGCGGTCATCTGCTGCGCATCGTTCGACAGCACCACGTGATCGGCGCCCAATCGACGCGCATCAGCCTCTTTGCCGGGCGAACGGGTAAACAGCGTCACCTCGGCACCTAGCGCTTTGGCCAGTTTAAGGGCCATGTGGCCTAGACCACCAAGACCGACAACGGCGACCTTCTTACCGGGGCCCGCGCCCCATTGGCGCAACGGTTCCCAAGTCGTGATTCCGGCGCACAGCAGGGGCGCCGCTCCGGCCAGGTCCAACCCATTCGGGACGCGCAAGGCGAATTTCTCTGACACGACCATCTGCTTCGAATAGCCACCGAACGTCGGCAGGTGGTCGTGGCGGTCGGTGCCGTTGTAGGTGAACACCGCACCCTCTGCGCAGTGCTGCTCGTAGCCGTGCTGGCACGGATTACAGTGCTGGCAGGAGTCGACCATGCAGCCAACGCCGATGGTGTCACCGATCGTGAAACGGGTTACGGCACTGCCAACCTGAGTTACCCGGCCGATAATCTCGTGTCCGGGTACGACCGGGTAGCGCGTGAAGCCGGAATGATTGCGCGCAATGTGCAAGTCGGTGTGGCAGACACCGCAGTAGAGGACGTCCAGCACAACGTCATCGGGCCGCGGTTCACGCCGCACGAACTGCAATGGTGCCAGTGCGTCGGTCGCAGCATGCGCTGCATATCCCAAGGTCTTCATGAAGGCGTCCTCCGCTATATCAGCCGCGTCCGGCGACAAACTGCTGGGTCAATTCGGCAACTCGTTTGCCGAGGTGCTGGGCCGTATCCAGGTCGCTCTTGATGGGCGACAACTCCGGTGATTCATCCTTGGAGAACGCCATCGCACCCAGCCACCCGCCGACACGGTTAAGTTCATCGTTGCTCTTACCCGGAAACAGGTCCAAGCCGACCCAGACCATGCCGTGCTGGGCCGCAAACAGAGCCAAGGTGATCAGGGAGTTAAGCTTGTCGCCATGCATGGAGCCAGAGTTGGTGAAACCGGCGGCAATCTTGTTGCGCCAGGTTTGCGGCACCCAGGCGGTCCGGGTCGAATCCTCCATGAACTGCTTGAAGCGCGCGCTGATGGTGCCATTGTAGGTCGGCGAGCCGAAAATGATGGCGTCGCTAGCAGCCAGTGCTTCCCAATCGATCGGGCCATCGGACACAGCAGTCAAACGGACCTCGGCGCCTGGAACGCTGCGGACGCCTTCGGCAACAGCCTCAGCCTGCTTCTTAGTGTGGCCATAGCCACTGTCGTAGATGACACAAATGGACATTGGAGCTCTCCTGTTCAGAATATGGCGCCCATGGTGCCTCCCATGACAATTAACCAGAAGTAGATGATTGGTTGTTTCCATGAAAACTATTTGTTAACAATAGACACGATCGTCGACTGACTTTGAGGGTGGCCGGATCAGGAGGACACATGGATTCAGCACATCGGGTACGGGCCATCCTGTCGTTTGTCCAGGCGGTGGATGCAGGCAGCTTTGCGGCAGCCTCTCGGGTGCTGGGAGTAACGTCAGCCGCTGTCAGCAAGAACGTCGCGAGTCTCGAAGCGTCGCTGGGGGTACGTCTGCTGAACCGCACGACGCGCACCCTCAGCCTCACCGATGAAGGCACGGTGTTTCTGCGACAGGCACGGGTCGCTCTCGAAGCACTGGATGCCGCCGTTGATGCCGTCGCAGCGCAACGCGCCGAACCCCATGGCCGCGTGCGCATCTCGACCAGCGCCGCATTCGGCAGAGAACAGTTAATGCCTGTATTGCCTGGCCTCCTTGCGCGTCATCCGGGGCTATCTATTGCTGTGGATTTCGATGATCGCGTGGTCGATCTCGTTCGGGACGGTTATGACCTGGGCCTTCGGGGGGGGCACATCAGGGACTCGGCGCTGGTATCGCGTCCGGTTTGTCATCTCAACACGGTGCTAGTTGCATCAGTCGACTACCTCAACCGCAACGGGGTGCCGCGCACAGCCGAAGACTTACGCGAGCACAGACTGGTCGCGAGACGATTCTTGAGCGGTACGGTGGATGTTTGGAGCTTTAAGGATGCCGAAGGCGGCATCATCACCATCGACCCCGCGGACTCCGCCATTTTGACGCTTTCCTCTCCAGAAGCCCTGGTCGATGCGGCGTGCGATGGGATTGGTATCGCCCAGGTCGCCGTGCATCTCGCCTGGGAGCATTTGGAGGCTGGAAGGCTGAAGGCCGTCTTGCGACAAAAGCATCACCCGGGTACCTACGAGATGGTGATTCAGTATCCGCATCGCGCCCTCGTTGCCCCCCGTGTTCGAGTCGTGCTGGAGTATCTGCTAGAGGCGTTTGCGCAAAACAGTACGCTCCACGTACCACTTGAAAGACTTGCTGAGTACGCCAGCTAACGCCTTCGAATCGAGCCTATTTTCTTAGGCACGGCCTTATCTCGCAGCGTCCGACGCCTACTCAGAGTTGAGTAGAGCACTACGCATAGACCACCAACTGGAACAACCTGGCACCCAGATAGGATTTCCAGTCATTGCTACGGCGCACATCGTGCTACCTCACCAGCCTAGAGTCGGCTCTAGAGTACTTATAACTAACCAAACGCGTCGGCAGAAATCCTGGCACCACGCGGTTCGGTTGCTTGGTTGGCAGCGGCTGGCAGGTGCCGCCACCGTGCGCCGGGTTACTGACTGGCCAGATGCCGTTCCAGTGCTAGGCGGGCCCGGTCGGCGGCCTCGCTATTGACGCGCTTGCCCAGCAGCAGAATCAGTTGGCGCAGCTTTGCGGCACTGATGCCGGTGTTCATGCTCATGCGCATGTGCGCCTGAAGCTGCGCCTCGGTGCCAGGCAGCGCTGCGAGCATGCTCACGGTGGCCAGCTCTCGACTCTGCCAGTCGAGGTTGTCCCGCTCGAAGATGTCACCGAACAGATGGTTGCGCAGGTATTCGTTGGCCACCGGCGCGAAGTCGAACAGTGGACCTTCAACCACGGCGCCAGCCAGCTTGGTCTGGTTTTCAGTGCCGACGGCCAACAGCGCATCGCCTTTGGGTGCTGGATGGCTGGGCTCTCGGCCGGGTGCATCCTTGATCCCTCTGGCCTTGCGCGCCTCGACCACCTTCATCAGCTCGGCCAGTGCATTGAGGCTGCGCGGGAAACCGGCGTAGGCATACAGTTGCACCAGTACCTCGCGGGCATCACTGATAGTCATCCCGGCGTCCAGCCCTTGGTTGAGGGCCGAGCTGAGACCGGCAATGTCTCCAACAGTAGCAAACGCCGCTACCGGCACAATGGCCTGCTGACGAACGCTGAGAATTTCGCTGACGTTTACAGCAGCAGATTCGTTCATGCTCGCTTGCTCCTTGGCAATGGCTGTCTGGCTCAATTCACCCAACCCCAGCGTGACGCTCAGCGCTCCGATGACAAGGCCGGACTTAGTCTTCATGCGTTTGGCTGTACTGCTCATCGCTCACTTTCTCCATCCAGTTGACGTTCTTGCCATCCAGGACTCCAGTGACAGCCATGTGCGTCATCGCCGTGGTCGGCGCGGCGCCATGCCAGTGCTTGACGCCAGGCGGACACCAGACTACGTCACCAGGACGTATTACTCGGATCGGTCTGCCCCATTCCTGGGTCAGTCCAACGCCGGAGGTGACCACCAGACGCTGACCAGCCGGATGGGTGTGCCAAGCGGAACGCGTTCCCGGCTCGAACGTGACCTGCGCACCGGAGGTATTGATGTGCTCATTGGCTTGCCAGACTGGATCGATGCGTGCACGCCCGGTAAAGAACTGCTCTGGGCCGGCAATCGATGCCTGCTCACCGGCATGGACAATCTGCTGCCCGGCCGTAGCCGCATCTTCGGCACTGGCCAGACCGACGTGCAGAACCGCAGCACAGACTGCCAGCTTGAATATCTGCTTGTTCATGCTCTTCAACTCCTTGAGTTAACGCGTGGCATAACGCTGCCGCAGGAACCTCAGTCTTTCTTCACCGGGCCCGCGAGGAACACCTCGTCGGTCACAGGCTCCAGCCAGTCGACTGGCTTGCCGTCGAGATACTCGTTTATGGCTACGTGCTGCATGGCCGTGGTGGCGGTAGCGCCGTGCCAGTGGCGACGTCCACAGTTGCACCAGACCAGATCGCCGGCACGAATCTCGGTCTTCGGTCCACCTTCGCATTGAGTCCAACCCACACCGTCGGTGACCAGCAGCGCTTGGCCCAGCGGATGGGTGTGCCAGTTGGTGCGGGCACCTGGCTCGAAATTGACCACGGCGACACCAACCCGAGCCGGGGCTGGAGCGGTGAAAACGCGGTCAATGCGCACTCGACCGGTGAACCACTCGCGCGGGCCCTCAATAGCTTTGGTTGAGCCAGCGCGATGGACTTGCATGCCTACATTGGTCGGATCGGTGTCATTCATGGCGCTTTCCTCGCTTGGTTGAGACCCTGGAAATTTAGCCTCTGACAATTATTTCGCGTATATGCAAAATACAGAACTCGGTATGAAGCAGGGCTTAATAATGTTTGTAAACGGGATGAACGATCTGGTGGTCTTTGTCACAGTGGCGCGGGAGGGAAACTTCACCCGCGCAGCCGCGCACCTGAGAGTCTCCCCCTCAGCAGTAAGCCAAACGATTCGTGGGCTGGAAGAGCGACTGGGCGTGCGATTGCTGACACGCACCACCCGCAGCGTGACACGCACAGAGGCAGGTGAAAGACTGTTTAATGAAATTTCCCCGCTGCTGGACCAGCTAAACCATCATCTGAGTGCTATCTCTGACCTGCGCCAGCACCCGTCTGGAACTGTGCGAATAACCGCCGACGAGTTCGCGGTCCGCCATGTTCTATGGCCGAAGCTGCTTCCTTTGCTGGATGCCTACCCGGACATAACGGTGGAATTGATCACCGACTACGGACTTACCGATATCGTTGCCGACAGATTCGATGCTGGTGTGCGCATAGGCGGCATCATTGATGCCGACATGGTGGCCATTCCGATAGGCCCTGAAATGCGAATGGTCACCGTCGCATCACCTGAGTACCTGGCCAAATATGGCTCGCCTCCTCGTCCAGAAGATCTCACCGAGCACCGCTGTATCAACCTTCGGTTGCCAACGCATGGAGGCCTTTATCCCTGGGAGTTCGGTAGCGGAGAGAACGAGTTTCGTGTTCGGGTCAACGGCCCATTGGTCATGAACAGCGTACTGCAAATTCTTGATGCATGTCTCGCTGGCGTCGGAATTGCTCAGTTACCCGATGGCCAGGTTAAACCACATCTGGATAACGGCACCCTTCAAGAAATTCTAGGGAAATGGTCTGAGCCTTTTCCTGGATACCACCTCTACTATCCGAGCCGCCGGCAACAGACGGCAGCATTTCGCGTGGTGGCTAATCAATTACGTTTTGAGAAGTGTGAATCGCCCCGGCTTTCGTAGACACTCAACGACGGCTTTTGGCCGTTTGCGGCCCTCTGCGAACGGCCGCTATGGGTCGATAGCGGCCATCCAGTATCCACAATTCGCAAAGCAGTTGGTTGGATGCGGACATCTGGCGATTAGTCAGCCGCTTGACGAGCAGTAGTGCGAACCTGGCCTAATTCATTGCTGTTTAGCCGTCATGACTATCGTGGCAGCCGTAGCCGACGCCATCACTGCTCCCAAACACTACGTGCAGCGCGCCCAGTTACGGCTTACGCACACCAGCCGCGCGGGTTGAGCGAGCGATCAAGTTGAAGTGATAGATCCGCACGGAAGCGGTGAAGTCCTACCACGCGCTTGGCGCCGTACACTAGGCAACCAATCATCAGGCATGCTCCGAACAAGCCGAGACTGGCGTACACTGAAGGCCGCTGAAGACCACCCTGGTCCGTGTCAGAAATCGCCAGTCGCGATCGCCTACGCACCCGCTGAGACTGGGGGCAAAATTGGGGGCATAGCTTTAAAATCCCATCCTGAAACGACCGCCCTAGAGCCTAGTCAAAATGTTCTTTGGGGCCCCTGAGAGTCTTTAGGTGTCGTCAGGCCAGCTGTTCATCTGATCATTTCTGCCTTTTCATAGGCCATGGAGATCCATCCATTTCCAGAGGATCACTACATTGGGGGCATATCTGAGGGCATGCTTTGGATGGTTTGATAAGGTTTCCCCCAACCGAAGATGCTCACCGCCCGCCTGGTTGGCTCACTTGAGGCATCCCAGATGTATCGCCTTTACTCGTCCTCCAGCTCCATCGCGCGCCTTTCGTCTGCCTGCCGATCTATGTTGTCCTTGGCGTGCTGAAGCAGTCCCCCGTAGAGCCTATACGCTGGGTCCATCCTGCTCATACCTTTGAGGGTCTTTTCTGCATGTTCCCTAGGTTCTGTATGAAAACCTTTGAAACCTCACCGGAGTCTCTGGAGGCCTGATTTTCCGTAGAGTTCTCGCTTTTTAGGCGAAGGATTCTGCCATGTCCAAGCGATACGAACTTTCCGACGCAGAATGGGAAGTAGTCGCGGATCTCTTTACCGCACATCGACGTACAGGACGCCCAAGAGTTGACGATCGCTTGATGCTCAACGGCGTGTTGTGGGTGCTGTGCTCAGGTGCAACCTGGCGGGACATGCCTGAACGATTCGGGCCGTGGTCGACGGTCTATCAACGATTTCGAGACTGGCGAAACCAAGGAACCTTCAACAAAATGCTCAAGCGGTTACACCTCAAACTCAATGCACAGGGCCAGATTGACTTGACCACCTGGTGCATCGACTCAACCGCCGTGAGGGCCACCCGAGCCTCTGCCGGAGCAGGCAAAAAAGGGGGGCTGAAGAACCAAAGGACCACGCACTTGGACGAAGCCGGGGCGGGTTGACGACGAAAATTCACATGGTCAGTGACGCCCGTGGCATCCCACTCCACTTCACGCTCTCTGGTGGTAATGCCAGCGACATCTCCCATGCTCAGCGCCTGCTGGACGGTGTCCACATCCCTTCGAATCGAGGTAGGCCACGCAAGCGCTGCCGCTGGCTCCTGGCCGACAAAGGCTATGACGCAGAATCCTTGCGGCAATACTGCGACCGCTATCGGATACAGCCGGTGATTCCGCTGCGTGACATGAAACGCAAGCCGAAGCCGGGCTTGCCGCGGCTATTTGACAAGCCCAAGTATCGGCAGCGGAACGCTATCGAACGGCTATTTGGTTGGTTGAAGGAGCACCGCCGCCTGGGTACACGCTATTGCAAGCTAGCGGAAAGCTTCGCTGCGATGGTCACGCTGGCTTGCTGGCGGCGGTGTTTACGACATTACTTTTCGTACAGTGCCTAACCACCTTCAAAAACCGGGCTGCTTCAGCAGACCTGGCGCGGAGGATTACCGGCCCTGACCAACGACCAGAGACTGCGGTAGTGCTCGCGACTGGGGATCCAGAGAGTCTTTGAGAGTGCGCCAAGCCAGTAAAGGAACGCCCGCAACCCTCGCAGCACCCCGCTTGATCAGCTCCTAGACCTTCGGCATACCCACAGCACGGGTTACGTATCGCACGCAATGCACGCACCCACCACTTCCCTGATAGCCACTTAACACTATAAGCTTAGGATCCAATTTTACGCCAACGGCTATTCAGGGACTTCTATGGAACAGAACGCTATCTGTCGCCCCCTCACATTCGACGAGTCGCACCAACTTCTCCAGTCGGATGAACAAATGCTGGCCGCACTGGACAAGGTGGCCCAGCTGGACTTCTCCATGCTGGGGCGCAAACTGATGGAGGAGCGCGGCTGGACTCGAGAATACTGCGATGAGGTCGAAAGCCTGTACCGAAAGTTTCTGGCGCTCAACGTGCGCTACCCGGGCAAGAAAATCTGCCCGTCGGGGCCTATCGATGATTTCTGGCACGCGCACATTCTCGACACGCATGCCTACTTTGCGAACTGTGAGTTCCTGTTCGGTGAATACCTTCACCACTTCCCGTACTTCGGCATGCGAGGCAAAGAGGACCGGGCAAACTTGGAAGCCGCTTTCGAAGAGTCGCTGAACCTGTTCGTGCTGCACTTCGGTGTGGACCCAACCGCAGGCGATACTCAGGCGCGGAGCTGCCGTCCGCAGCGGTGCCCTTGAGTGTCAGAGGTCATCCGCACCTACTTCTTCGATCATGAAGAAGACCAGCGCCTGGAAGAACGCAACATCCATTTCTGGCGTGCGCTCGCCGGCCATATACAGGCGGATCGAAGCATGCCTTCTGACGCCACGGTGCTCGACATCGGCTGCCACCGCGGCGGCCTTCTCGAGTTGCTGCAAGAGCGGTTCAGGCCGGCAAGACTTCTGGGCATTGAACCGCTCGTGAGTGCAAGGCGAGTGGCTGAGCGGCGTCTGGCCCGGTTCGCAGCGCACAGCCAGCTGTTTGGTGCAGAGAGCTGGTCGAAAATTCCAGATGCCGGGGTGGATCTGGTCGTGGGCCATGAAGTACTGCAGTACATTAGCGACCTGTCGCTATTGATGACCAACTTACGCCGTGCCATCAGACCTGGCGGTTTCGTGTACCTCGCCTTGGGCTGCCATACGGAAAACCCTCTATGGGTCACCTGGAAACATGAGTTGGAAGCATTGGGTCACGGTGTGTATGACCACTCCCCCCTGGAAATAATGGCAGCGGGAGCACGCGTGGGGTTGGCGCCATCGGTTCGCCCCTTAAGGGACACAGGCTGGGTCTATCACGACCCCAGCGTCTCGGAGTCATTCTCCTATCCCTCGGTCGGTGCGCTGCTTGAGCACCAATTTCGCCACAAGTTGCTTTTTCGATTCGAGTGCTGCACATGAGCCTTCCAGAACTGACCCTGCCCGCCAGCGTGAAAGACGCGCTGCTGGCTGTGACCGCGCGCGACACACTCGAATCGCTGGAGACGCGCGCACTCAACACGTCACTGCGACGTGTACTCGCCCGAGAACTGTCATCCCTCGAATGGCAAGCCTTTCTCGTCGAGCTTTCACACGCATGGAACCGCTTTGATCATGTAGTGGTACGCGGCACCCCCGCCTTGAGCGACGAGCGAATCGCCCTGCTGCTCGCACTGGCGCTGGATTCTGGGTTCAAACCCTACCGTGGAAGCAAGATCGTCAAGCATTTCAAGATGTCGCCCTGGACCACAGAGCTGTCTCAAAGCCTGCGCGACGGGCACTTTCATACCGACCTGAACACTGCGAGCGAACCTCCGCGCATCACCTTGATCCATTGCCGGGTGCCCGATCCTACCCCGGGCTATGGAGTTCTGCGCGTCGCCCGGGTTCGTGACCTACTCGCAGAGCTTCGACGACGCGGTGCCGACAAGGCCCTTAGACTTCTTCTACGCGACACCGTAGACATGGTAGATGATCGAGCGCGGGGGGCTTGGTCAGGCACCATGGCTAGCGAGTCGACCATTCGCTTTCATCCCGAAACCTTGAAAGCAGCGCAACGCCGAGGCGCGAGCTTCATCGACCCACTCGAGGAGCAACTGGATACGATCCATCAGGCGGCGCTGGCGGTGTCCCATCCCATCGAGCTTGGCATGGGGGACACCTTGTTGGTATCAAACGTCCGCGCGCTCCACTACCGCGGCGAATGCACGGTTCAATACCTGGACTTCCCTCGACACTTCCAGGCTCGGCAGATACACGTACTTCACTTGCTCGATGAGCCCTCATGGCCCGAATGAAAAACGATACCATCGATGTCGTCGGTGCGGACGCCAACAACCTGCGTGATCTCAACATCAGCTTCCCAGTCGCAGAGGTGTCGATGGTGGTAGGGGTCTCAGGATCGGGGAAGACCTCGCTGCTCCTGCACACCCTAGCGCGCGAAGGGGGCAAGCGTTTGAGATCCTTCCTGGGAGTCAACCAGGATCACCTCGCCCCCCCCATGAGCCGCGCCTTCGTCGGCCGAATGCCGCCTACCCTCCATATCGGCCAGCGTGCATTCCGGGCTTCTTCACGCACGACGGTTGGAACCTCGAGTAGTCTCCTCCCTCTGCTCCGGCGTATGTTCATCAAATGGTCCAATCCCGTTTCCGAACACAGCGGTGCCCCCGTACCGCCTCCCGGGATCGGCATCTATGCCGCGTGGTTGCTGCAGCATCAGCAAGGCCCGCTCGATATATGGGCAATCCCCATCTCATTTGAGGCCAGCGACGGGATAGCCATGGCGGAACGTCTGCGGGCCCTAGGCTTTTCCAGCGTCATCGTGCGCAGCGAGACCGACTCAACCAAACAGTGGGAAAAAGGACGTGTTCTCAAACTGGATCGATTCAAACCACTCGCCGTGCGCACCCGGCATATTGTCGAGACCCACGTCGGAAGCGTAGAACTCGGTACGGGGGAGACCACAGCGCTACAATTGGAGCAACTGCTAGCACTGGCCTTCGAGGCTGGCGAAGGGCGCGTTCTAGTCGACTCTCCCCAAGGCATCCTGCTGGACTCCCGCTACCACTGGGTTACACCAGCGGACCCTTGCCGATACCGGCCCGCAAGCGAGCACCTACTCTCGTTCAACGCTCCAGACCACGAGGATACGGGTGCCTGCCCAACCTGCCGCGGGCTCGGTGAAAGTACTATCCTGAACCTGGACGCGCTGGTAGCGCACCCGGACCGATCCCTGCACCAGGGTGCCCTCTCGCTCTGGACAGAGAAGAACTACAAGTACGTCAACATCCAACATGAGACGATCGAAGGCCTACGCGACCTCAACGGCTTCGATCCCGATCTCCCATGGTCGAAGCTCGATGCGAAGGCTCGCCGCCTGATCATCGAAGGCGCGGGTGAAGCGCTGATTGCCGACCGCGATCTCAGCAATGGGCGCACGACAAGCACACCACGCCGTTTCGATGGGTTTCAGTCGGCGATCATCGAACGGGTGAACAAGCGTGGCACAACAGCCGAACGGCTGGCCTACCTAGTGAACAATGGCTCGTGCCCCAACTGCTTGGGTAGCCGCTGGTCAGTCCAGGCCCTCGCCTTGCGCCTAGGTGGATATTCGATCGGCCACCTTCTGGCGCTGCCTTTCGAAGCACTGTCTTCGCTGTGCAGTCCAGGGTCCGACTTTTCCAGAGCGCTGCCTGACCAGGCGGCACCGTATCTGAAGCAGCTGCACCGGTTGGCCCGAAGTTTCGTTGGTGCAGGCCTTGGCCACCTAAGCGGCGACCGCGGAATGCTGGAAATCAGCGAGGGAGAGTCACGCCGCTTGCGCTTGGCAGCAGCCCTGGACGGCCATCATTCTGGCCTTTGTCTGTTGCTGGACGAGCCGGCACGCGGCCTGCACGATGAAGACGTTGATCGGTTGGCTGCAACGTTGGCCGAATTGCGTGGAACCCACAGCCTGATCATCAACGATCATCGTCGGCGGTTGGCAGCCGCCGCCAGCTTCTTCGTCGAGATCGGCCCCGGCGCCGGCCCCGAAGGTGGGCGTGTAACCTACTCAGGGAAGGTCCCGGAACACTGGTGGTCAGAGGATCCCCGACTGCAGCGCAGCGCAGTTCCTGTCCAAGTGCAGACACCGAGGCTCCTGCTCAAGGACGTCCACATCCATAATGTGTCGGGCGTCGATGTGGCCGTTCCACTGGGTCACCTGATCAGTGTGGTGGGTGTTTCGGGATCCGGGAAGTCTAGTTTCGTTCTCGGAGCACTCGTACCGGCACTCGCAGTCGCGTTCCACACCGCGCAAGACGCTCTGGAAGTGGATGTTCGCCGCGGGCGCTGGGCATCGCTATCGGGCACCGAACACCTCAGCGGGTTCGTTGCTTTGGGCCAGCGAACGCCAACACCGAACAGGCGAAGCACGGTGGCCACCTTTCTGGGGCTCGCTGAACAGCTGCGAAACCACTTCGCCAAGCTGCCGGGTGCTGCCGCCGCCGGCCTCCAAGCCAGCGATTTCGGGCTCAACGCTGGGCAGGGGCGCTGCGATCGGTGCCTAGGCATCGGGGAAATAGAAGAAGCAGGCCATTGGGTCGTATGTCCGAGCTGCGCGGGAAGCCGTTTCGGAACCACCGTGCTGACCATTCTCGACGAAGGGTACGACATCGCCCAGATACTCGATCGCTCGATCACTTCGCTGCGCTGCGCACCCTTCCCCGCTTTCGACCAACAACTGTCGCTTCTGGACACCCTGGATGAAATGGGGATCGGGCATCTGTCTCTCGGACGTCGGCTCGACACCCTCAGCGGTGGCGAACTCCAGCGCCTTCGCATCGCCCGAGAGCTGAGTAAACACGCCTCGCAACGGTTGATGTTCATTCTTGATGAGCCTGCGGCGGGTCTGCATCGCGACGACGTCACGCGCCTACTCGGGACACTGGATCGAATGGTCAAGCAGGGCCACACTGTCCTGCTGGTCGAACACAATCTTGAACTCGTCGCTGCGACCGACTGGATCATCGAATTCGGCCCCGGCTGCGGTCCGCTGGGAGGCCAGTTGATCGCTCAAGGCCCTCCGAGCCACGTGCGCGAGCAGGATACCCCAAGCGGTCGAATGCTCCGAGAGGCATCGAAACCGCGCGAGAATGCCGGGCAGCTGGAACGCTATCAACACCACCGTCCCTCTAGCCTGCCCGAGGCCAGCAGCGCGGCGCGCTGGTTGAAAAGATTACTCGGCCACGACCTGCCACCGCTGGAGCAGGAACTTGAGCATGAAGGCGGACAACCGGCAGTCGTGCTAGACGCGCACAACTTGAGAGATCTACGCCTGCTTGAGTTTGGAGGGCTCGATCATGAGTTGGCCTTGCTCATGCTCGAAGGCGGGAACGCGCAACAAGCAGATATCACCACGCTGGTGGATGTCTGGGAAACCGCTGCAGATGCCGAACTGACAATCTGCCCCCTACTCCAGGCGATCCACACGTGGGGCGCACACGTTCCCGCGAGCGTCGTCCGGGACCTGCGCAGACAACTAAAAGTACAGGGACTGCGATGGACAGAACACGAGGTTGCATCCCGCATCCGTGCATTCGATGGCCCTCTTGCCTGCGACGCTGCTAGTGATCGCAGTGCACGAACACGTGCGGTGAAACTGGCGCTACTGCTCGGTGGCGGCTACATCGAGCTGGTCAGAGGGCAGGAAGTGATAGCGACCTGCAATGAACGAGCGACGGATCTTGATCGTTACCTGATTGGCCCCCGCGTAGTATCTGCCTCCGATTTTGATCGACACACCGTGCGCGGGCAGTGCCCATGCTGCCTAGGTCGCGGCCAGGTCGTCAGTTACGATCCGAGGTTGTTGATCAACGACGAAAAGAAGGCCGTGGAGCAGAGCGGCTTCCTGCAGCCAGAGGCGCTGGACGTGCTCAAAGGCGTACATCGCAATGCACTGGTGCCTTTCTTCAAACGCCTGGTCAAGGAAGAAAGATGGCCGGCCGAGCGTCCCATCGAGCGACTCTCGACCCAGGAGTACAACGTGCTCCTCCATGGATTCTGGGTCCCCTCCGGTGCGGGTGCATTTCTGCGCACCCCGACGAGCAATCCGAAGGAAGTCGCGAGCTGGTTGCGCTGGGACGGACTGTTTGCGCATGTGCGTGACAATCTTTCGCGCGGCTCCCGCCCCTGGCGCGACAAGGTACTGGCTTCCCAGCGCATGGTCCGCTGCCCCCTGTGTGTTGGATCAGGCTTGCGCCAACATGTCTTGTTGTTCGAGCTCGGTAGTCGCAGCTACGCGGATTGGGTCAAAACAGGGACCGTTGCCGAGCTCTGTCAGGCGTTGAAGCATCTGGCCTCACCCAATGCACGCAGTGCGCGCCGACAGTCTCGTCTGGTCGAGGCACTTGCCCCCCTCGATAATGAACATTTCGGCGCCACGAGGCTGTGCGATCTGGCGGCGGACAGCCCCTACACCCTCTTCGGGCCTGCCGTCGCGCAAGCCTTCACCACCATGCCGGTGCTCACTCAGGAGGATCTATGAGCGATGATCGGACCTACAAACTCTACGGAGAGTTTGGGGATCGCTACGACCTGCATACGCCACCACACCACTACGCCGATGATCACGGCTTCGTGATCGAGCGGGCGCGTGGCCTGAAGGGGCAAGGCCGAATGCTGGATCTCGGTTGCGGGACCGGCATACTGCTCGAAAAAGCGCTGCAGGCCGGCCTGGATCCGGTGGGTCTCGATTCGGCGCCCCGCATGCTGGAATTGGCGCAAGCGCGCGTCGGCACGGAACGCGCACAACTCCGACGTATGCAGGAGCTGGACCTCAATCAGCAATTCGATTGCATCGTGTCACTTTCCTGGTCGCTCAATTACTGCCGGGGCGTTGCCGAACTCCGAGATATACTCCTGCGCTGCCATCACATGCTGCGCCCAGGTGGCGGCTTGATCCTGCAAGTCGCCCATGCCCCCAACGCCCAGCAAAACAAGCCGCCGTTCACCGTCGACCGAGAGCTGGGGCCTGGCGGGCCGGAGGATATCGTATTGAGCTACCGTTTCTGGTCGGACGGCGCCGAAACGATGCTCGCCGACTACCGGTTCGAATGCATCTCCACCGCGGAGCACTTCGAGGAGCGCCATGAACTGAGCGTGGCAAACGTGCAGCTGTTTACGTCACTCTTGAACGACCTCGACTTCAGTGAAGTCGAGGTTCTCGACAGTTGGCGGGGCGAGCCCTTTGATCGTGCCATCAGCCCCTTTGTTGCCGCGCGACGTAAGCCTTGATGATCAATCAGATGCTGCGACTGAGCCGATTCATCGTCTTCGTAGATTACGCCGACTTCATCGAGGTGCAGCACGCGGCGCGCGGGGAGCGGCACCGTATCGATCTTGCGACATACGACGAGCTGCTTGGCCATGCCAGGTTTCGTCGCGCCTCGCCTGCCGCTGCGCAATGGATCGAGCGCGGTGTACTCGTCGCTCCATTCACTGACATGCTCCTCCCGGAGGGGGCTATGCAAGGCTCGGAAACAGCCTTGGCGGCGGACTATCACCGCTGGTATTGGAAGCACGAGGTTGAAAGTGAGCGGGATTACCGTTGGTTCGGCGAAGTCGTGCTCAAGATGCCGAGCGATCTGTTCTACCTTCAGGAGCTTCTCACTGGCATGCGCGCTCAACGCGTGCTGGAACTCGGCAGGGGGCGTGGCGGTGGCGCCTGGTTCCTCTCGAGCATCCTGCAAATGCAGGGAGGTGGCCTGGTGGTGTCGTTGGACATCGACCCCCATGCGTCCGCCATCGATGGGTCCCGCTGGACCGAAGTCGAACAACATGATTGCGTCGGCGATGCAATGAACCCAGAAACTCTCGACCGGGTGCGCAGCATTTGCTCTGCATTTGAGTTGATCGTCATTGACCTGGGTGGAGACCCGCAACGAAATCTGCGTGCGTTGCGGCTCTGGGCTGAGCTGCTAGCCAGCGGCGGGACCGTGGTGATCGAAGACTTGTGGGGCAGCGATGAAGCAAGCGCGGTACACGAACTTGACCGTTTCCTGTTGGATAACCGGCAATTCTCATTATGCCCTTGGGCCCTGCGGCATCCGCTGTTGAAAGGTATCGGGTTGAGAAAAGACTGACGTGACGGTATGCCTGACACGGGGGGCAGCAGAAAACCAAAATTGACCAAGTAAGGATAATTCCTTACCACTCATTCGAAACATCTGGGAGAACGCTCATGCCTGCCATCCACGAAATCGCCACATTGACCTCGAAGGGGCAGATCACACTGCCAAAATCCGTTCGCCAGCTACTGGGCATTGACGCAGGTGGAAAGATTGCATTCGACGTGCGCGGGGGTGAGATCGTGGTCAGCCGCGTAGAAACCACCCACGAAGACCCTGCCATCGGTGCGTTCCTGGGTTTGCTGGAGGCTGATATCCGAGGGGGCCGCAACCTCACCACTCTGCCGGAAGACTTGGCGCAAACCATGCTCGCCAACGCAAACCACTACGTGAACCTCGACGAAGATATCGATGGTGAGGTCGCGATCTGATGCTGCGAAATGGTTGGACACTGTTGTTCCATGAAGGTGTGACTTTACAGCTACGCAAATTGCACGACGCCCGAGCAGAACAGAACGATCCGCAAGGTTTTGAGAGCAACGCCAACGTCAAGCTGTTCCGGGCATTGAGCCATCTGATCATGGAGGCTGTACCTGCCGACCCAGGCCGTGATGAGTTCCACCAAGGCAACACGCTGGGCACCGCCTACAGACATTGGCGCCGCGCAAAAATCGGCAGGCGCTTTCGGCTGTTCTTTCGCTACGACTCAAGGTCCAAGGTCATCGTCTATGCATGGGTCAACGACGAAGACACCCTACGCTCCGCTGGCAGCAAATCCGATCCCTACGCAGTATTCGAGAAGATGTTGGGCTGCTGTAACCCTCCTGATGACTGGGATGCGCTGACTGCTGCGACGCGTAGCGACTGGGACGACCCCAAAGCATAAGTTGCGCGACTGGGTGAGGGATAAATCTTCTCAATCATGCGGTCGCCGATGTACTTACCGGTGTTCTGATCACAGCTGTTCCGTTAGCTGCTATTTCTGTACTCGATCAGAACAAAGGCGAGTTCCTATTCCGCCGCATCGACACCAAGGCACTAGACGTCCCTGACGTAACCGCAGAGCCGAGGCCGACATCGGTATTAGCGGTACCTGGGCACGCGGGCGCTCGCATTCGACCGCCCGCGAGCCGCGCCTGACTACCCGACACATGTCGAAACCGCACCGGCCACTTTGCGTTAGCGGGGCCGAACAAGAACTGGGCTGCGCATAACCAGCTTTGGTTTCCAGGTCACCGAGGGAGAACATCTGGGCGTTCCACTTCCCTACCCCAGTTTGGGCGTACACTGAAAGCCACCCAGAGCCATGCTGGAATTTGTCAGGAATCGCCATTCGCGATCGCTCGCACAGCCAATGCGGTTGGGGGCAATAATGGGGGCACATTTGACTTTTTTCTGCCTGAAAATACCGTCCTAGAGCCTAGTCAAAATGTTCTTCGGGGACCCTGACAGTCTTTGAAGCCTTGGGGCAGACGGGCTGTTGATAAGGATGAATGGACTGAGGGAGATTTGTGCTCCGAGCACGCCCTCCTAGGTCATGGCTCAGTCACCGTGAGCATGTCGACCAATGCGCTGTACAAATGCAAGCAGATGTAAAAAAGGTGATGGCATAACGCCTCAGCAACCGGCAAAATCCACATGTCCCCAACGGATTTAAGGACCGGTTCCGATGACATGGCCAGTCATGCTGCAACTTGACAGCGCAGCCTACCCGCTCAGCGTAGTGCAACGCGCCGCTTACTCTCTGGCCGACACCGTGGCGATCCAGATCGGTATTGAAGCGGATCAGATAAGCCTCACGGTCCTTCCCGCTGCTGCAAGGCTGACGCTTGCTTCTGAGCAGGCTCACTCGCTGATCCTCCAGCATTTGAACGACTTCGCCCTACGCGACCATATCAATCGCGAAACAGCAGGG
The DNA here is from genome assembly GCF_029537255.1 of Pseudomonas sp. NyZ480. Taxonomy (NCBI): domain Bacteria; kingdom Pseudomonadati; phylum Pseudomonadota; class Gammaproteobacteria; order Pseudomonadales; family Pseudomonadaceae; genus Pseudomonas; species Pseudomonas sp. NyZ480. The sequence goes on from NZ_CP120626.1 coordinate 3,096,911, forward strand.
TTGCGCGAAGTCCTTGTCCGAGCCGCACTCTCTGGCTGTGGAATTGCCCAGTGACTCTCATTGCCACTGACGCTAAGCAGTACCGCTTGCTGCCTTTTCGATTCATGCGGATGAACAATGGAAACGACCGTGACATCTTGCTCACCGCCGATACCGGGGAGTATTTGCACGTGAACGATGTGCAACTACAAGCACTCAGTCACTTCGACGTTCAAGCAGGCACGCCTCTTTACAAGGATCTGCTGGCCCGCCACTTCATCTACGAACCGGGCCGCTACGACCCGCTTCCGGTAATGGCCGCTCAGTATCGCAGCCGCAAGGACTTCCTCTTCCAGGGCCCTGCACTGCACTTGTTCGTGGTTACACTGCGCTGTAACCACACCTGTCAGTACTGCCAAGTGTCGCGGGCCCCTCTGGGTGGATCCGGCCACGACCTGTCGGAAGCGGATGCACAGGCGGCGATCGATCGCCTGTTCGAATCGAACGCTCCCGCCCTGACTGTGGAGTTTCAGGGTGGCGAGCCGCTTCTGGCCTTCGAGCGAGTCCGCCAGATTGTCGAATGGATCGTTGAACGGAACGTGGTCGAACAACGGGATATCCAGTTCGTCATCACCACCACGCTGCACCACCTGACGGAAGAAATACTCGACTTCGCAGAACAACATCGCATCCAGTTTTCGACCTCGCTCGATGGGCCAGCGCCCCTGCACAATGCCAACCGCCCTACCCCGTCACGAGACTCCTACGAACGCACTGTAAAAGGCATCCAGTGGGTCCGTGAGCGCCTAGGCCATGATGCGGTTTCCGCACTGACCACGCTGACTTCAAGAAGCCTCGAACAACCTGAAGCGATCATCGATGAGTATGTAAACCAGAGCTTCTCCAGCATCTCGCTTCGGCCTCTGAGCCCTTATGGGTTTGCCACCAAGAGTGCCCATCGACTTGATTATCCTATTGAGCAGTACGTGGCCTTTTACAAGAAAGCACTGGCCTATTTGCTGCACATCAATCAACAGGGCGTATACCTCTCTGAGAGTTATACGAGTCTGTTGCTGAAGAATATCTTGACCCCTTTCTCCTCCGGCTATGTAGACCTGCGCTCCCCTGCTGGCGCTGGTACTGCCGCGCTGGTTTACAACTATGACGGTTACGTCTATCCCTCGGACGAAGCCCGAATGTTGCTGGAAATGGGTGAGGACGGCTTGAGGCTTGGCACCGTACAACAACCCTTGTCTGAATTGCTCGCATCGCCCGTTATGAATGCGTTGCTCGCCAGTGGTGTTGCAGAGGCGCTGCCTGGCTGCTCCGATTGCGCACTTGTCCCGTACTGTGGTGCTGACCCCATCGAACACTATGCCCGCCAAGCTGATCCGATCGGACACAGAGTGTTCAGCAACTTCTGCAAGAAGAACATGGGGCTGCTGAAGCATCTTTTCGGCCTGCTTTGCGATGGCAACGACAACGTGCAGAGGGTTCTGCTGTCTTGGTTGAACAGGCGCTCTTACAACGATGTCCGGTTCCCGGGTTACAGGGGCTGAAGGCGATGCTGCGCAAAGATACCCACTTCGAAATCCATCACCTGAATGAGCCGAAACTGCTCAAAGTCATCACTCTTGATGAGTTCATCGAACAAGGCCTGGCTGTTTGTGCCGGAAGCGCTGAGTTCGGTGATCTGCTGCTTTGGTTGCCAAACGAAGAACGGCTACGGAGCCCGCATCTGCTCTCGTTACCATTGGGTGGATTCCTGATACCGGAGCCATTGATCGGCGACTTCAACAGCGCGCGGCCACATCTGCACACCCCCAGAGATGCGGATGTCGTGCAGCCCGGCGATGTCATTGCCATCACACCAGGCAACACGTTGGTGCGAGTGCTCTATCGACGAGGCTCAGACAGCAACCTGCTGTTCATGACCGATCGTTGCAACAGTGTCTGTCTGATGTGCTCGCAGCCGCCCAAAGATATCGATGACCGTTGGCACATCGAAGAGAACCTACGGCTGATCGACCTGATGGACCCGGGCGAGGAAAGTCTGGGAGTCAGCGGCGGAGAACCAACGCTTTATCGCGACGGCCTGCTCGAAATCCTGGCCAAGTGCAAAGCCATTTTGCCGCAGAAATCCATTCATGTGCTCAGCAACGGGCGTCTGTTCCACGACACGAGCTGGATCGCAGCGCTCTCTGCAATCGGCCACCCTCAGCTGAGCTGGGGTATCCCGCTGTATGCCGACAATGCCGAGGATCATGACCATGTAGTACAGGCTCCAGGCGCGTTCAGCGAAACCCTGCAAGGTCTTTACAATCTGGCGCGCGCCAAGCAGATCATCGAGGTACGCGTGGTGCTCAATCGCCTGACTACGCCACGCTTGCCAGAGCTCGCCCACTACGTGTTCAGGAACTTGCCCTTCGTGCGGCATGTTGCGCTGATGGGTATCGAAAGCACCGGCCTGGCCAGGAAGAACTACGAAGAGCTGTGGATTGACCCGGTGGACTATCAAGAATCGTTAAGCCAGGCTGTGTATTTCCTGTTCAACCGCGGAGTGCCGGTTTCGATCTACAACTTGCCTCTGTGCCTAATCCCGGCACACCTTTCGCGTTTCGCTCGCCAGAGCATCTCGGACTGGAAGAATCTGTTCATCGATACCTGCCAGCAATGCGCTGCAGTGAAACATTGTTCTGGCTTCTTCAAATCGCATACCGACCGCTGGCAGAGCCGCGGCGTACAGCGACTATCGACAGAGGCGTTTAGCGCCTATGCAAGGAGTGCACAGTGAAATTGTTCGACCGCTGGAAAGTCCTGATTAGTGGGATCAGCTTGCTGCCAATGGCTGGTACCACCCTGGCCCAGGCGGGGCATCCGCCGCTCGCCGATGTGAACTGGCAACCCAACGATATGTTACAGCCCCCGGTATTTGCCGATACGCTCAATGCGCCAGACACTGTCAACATCTATGCGGCACATCGCTCGCACAGTTCGCACCGTTCCCACAGTTCGCTCAGCTCTCATCACAGCGGCTCGGGTGGCTATAGCGCACCTCGCTATTACAGCCCACCCGCTACCAGCACCCGAAGCTATAGCGCGCCGAGTGCTTCGAGCGGCACGTCCAGCAGCAACAGCCTTTATCAGTCGTCTGGCACTACGAGCGGGACTAGCTCGAGCAATTCAAAGAGCCGTGCGACCAATGAGCAGAAAAGCAACCTGATAACCCGTGTGCAGACCGCGCTGATGGTGCGCCAGTATTACCAAGGCACCATCGATGGGGTGATGGGCAAGGCGACACGTGGTGCGTTGATGGCCTTTCAGATGGACAGTGGGCTGACCGTAAATGGCCGGATGGATACGCCATCGCTGAATGCGTTGGGTATCAAGATTCCATAAGCCGCTTCAGGGTTAAAGCGTCCATTCAGCAACGAAGGAGTTATCCAATGCAGCACATCATTCAAGTCGACCACACACTCTGGGCATTGATCAGCCGCCTGAAAGGCAAGGAACTGCAAACACCGTCGCGTAGCGCCCGTTTCCGTATTACGACCGTTGATGCAAATCGCGTTGTGATTGAGACCGGATCAGAAAACTCGCAGTTGGCGCTGACTCGAGCAGCTTTTCAGCAAACGCTGGCCTACCTCGCCAGTAACAATCATTTCGGCCAAGCACAAGCTGTGGAAATCAGCTCTAACCATACCTACGAAAAAGCCGGCCCACTTTGCCGGGCGGCCCGTTACAGAGCAGAGGGTAAACCGGGCCGTACCAACATCACCTACATTCTGCCGATTCTGGAGCAGTGCCAGGCAGTCGGCATCCGGTCCACCACCCCCAACAGCACTTGGCTGCTGCCCTGAACAGCTCCTGATATCTTTACAAGGACGCCAACATGTACGCCAAAATGGACACCTTCCGCCCCAGCAGTGCCGCGTCGTTTGATCAACCCTGCAAGGTTACGATCGACATCGAGTTTATCACCGTATCCTATGACGACGCGGGGCAGACCTGGCAATACCGAGGCCAAGCAAAAGGCCCGGGGCATTACGAACTGCAAGCAGAAGGCTTCGACGGCAGAGCAACGCTGCACTGCTTCGAAGGCTCGAATGTGCTGGAAGGCACTTGGGTCGAAGACGGCGTACGCGGCATGTGGCGAATTGTCTGCCAGCCGATTGATTCGTCATTCGTGCCCACATAAATAAACTGAACTCGTGGGGGTTTGATGGGCCGCCTAGGGGTCATCCACCTCAACTGGCAGAACAGGACGTACATCAAGGCGGCCAAGTATTGCTATCCGCATGGATTTTTTTGGCGTTCGTCTACAGCCTGCCGAAAATTACGATGTCATCGTGTCGACTATTCCGCCTTTCAAGGTTGCAATGACAACCATGGCAGACACGTCAAGCAATCCCCCGCGCTGATTCGGCTGCTCAGCAGCGCTGCTTCAGAGATTAAGCCTTACTCGATGCCGCGTTAGCTCTGGTTGCTGAGCCAGCAGGACGGCAGCTTAAGACATCAGTGGATGAGTAAAGGTGCATCAGTGGCTCTCCACCGATCCATTTCTTACAGGGGCATAGAAGAGCTTAAGCGGCGGGATCTGCATCTTCCAGCCCCTGAACCTCCAAAACCAAAAAAGCCGTCGATACAGATAAATGGCTTTAAAAAGACAATGGAGGAAAGACTTTGATCTGGTATGGACTACCAATAGGACCCTATTTGTTCCTGATCAGGAGAGACCAAGATTGACCATGTAAGGATTATTCCTTACAATTCATTCTGTACATCCGGGAGAACGCTCATGCCTGCCATCCATGAAATCGCCACATTGACCTCGAAGGGGCAGATCACACTGCCCAAATCCGTTCGCCAGCTTCTGGGCATTGACACTGGTGGCAAGATTGCATTTGACGTGCGCGGGGGTGAAATCGTGGTCAGCCGTGTAGAAACCACGCATGAAGACCCTGCCATCGGTGCGTTCCTGGGTTTGCTGGAGGCTGACATCCGAGGCGGCCGCAACCTCACCACTCTGCCGGTAGACTTGGCGCAAACCATGCTCGCCAACGCAAACCACTCGGTAAACCTGGACGAAGATATCGACGGTGAGGTCGCAATCTGATGCTGCGACATGGCTGGACATTGTTGTTCCATGAAGGTGTGATTTTACAGCTACGCAAATTGCAAGAAGCCGCCGCCCGGGCCGAGCAGAACGACCCGCAAGGTTTTGAGAGCAACGCCAACGTCAAGCTGTTCCGGGCATTGAGCCATCTGATCATGGAGGCAGTGCCTGCCGATCCGGGCCGTGATGAGTTCCGCCAAGGCAATACGCTGGGCACCGCCTACCGACATTGGCGCCGCGCAAAAATCGGCAGGCGCTTTCGGCTGTTCTTTCGCTACGACTCAAGGTCCAAGGTCATCGTCTATGCATGGGTCAACGACGAAAACACCCTACGCTCCGCAGGCAGCAAATCCGATCCCTACGCGGTCTTCGAGAAGATGCTGGGCCGCGGCAACCCTCCTGATGACTGGGATGCGCTGACTGCTGCGACGCGTAGCGACTGGGACGAGCCCAAAGCATAAATTGCGCGAGAGGGTGAGGGATTGCACCTTTGAAACCGATCCCTCCTTGTTGCGTCCACTGCAATCCACTCGTAGCTGCTGTTGAAAGGGGTACATCTGCGGGTACAAATCCAATTTCCCATTCATAACCATTTGCTTTATGTGAATGTCCAAATGTTCTTTGGCGACCCTGAGAGTCTTTAAGGGCTTCGCGCACGCTTGTTAGCTGATCATTTCTGCCTTTTCCTAGATCATGTCCCTGGTAGTGGTGTAACTCACCCTGTGGCGCTACTAAGCGTCCTCCCTGCCTGTGCTTGATCAGCAGAAAACCAAGATTGACCACGCAAGGATTATTCCTTACCAGTCAATTAACAGATCCGGGAGAACGCTCATGCCTGCCATCCACGAAATCGCCACGTTGACCTCGAAGGGGCAGCTCACACTGCCCAAATCCGTTCGCCAGCTGTTGGGCATAGACACTGGAGGCAAGATCGCACTCGACGTACGCGGGGGTGAAATCGTGGTCGGCGCGGCAATCCTCCTGGGATGCGCTGACTGCTGCGACGCGTAGCGACGGGGTCGAGTTCAAAGCATAAGTTGCGCAAATGGGTGAGGGTTTGCAGGTTCTGCGCCCGCCCCGCCCCCGGTGCGTCCACTGTAATCCACTCGTAGCTGCTGTCAAAAGGGGTGCATCTGGGGGTACAAAACCAGTTCCCCATTCATAACCAATGGATTTCCATGAATGGCCAAATGCTCCTCCGCGACCCGGATAGTCTCCAAGACCCCGTCTGGAAAACACCCTGGAAGCCCTTGAACACGGGGTTTCATCCACCATTGAGCCCAGGATTGGGGCACGCGCGAGTTACCAATCCCTCATTGTTCATGCCCCCCTCCAGCCGCGTTGCCACTGCCATCGCCACCTCGATGAAAACCCGCACTGCGGCACTCTGATAGGCCCCCTTGCGACGCACCAGCGCAGCGGTGCGCTGTAAGCGCACTGGCTCGAGCGCGATGGCCACCAAACCCTCATGGGCCAGTGCAATGTTGGCGGGAAGCAAGGTCGACAGTGTGGTCCGACGGACGATCTCGATGACCGCGCTGATGGTGTTGGCCTCCATCCGTACCTGCGGCTGAATGACGTGTTGCTGGCAGAATCGGTCGATCTGCTCACGAGTAGCGAACTCCGGACTGAGCAGCACCAGCGACTGCGCGCTCAGTGCCTCCAGCCCGATGGAACGCGCCGTGGCCAGCGAGTGCCGCTCGTTGACCACCAGCGCCAGCGTCTCGACCAGCAGCGGACGGGCTTCGACATCGTGGGCCTGTACGTCCTCGAACGCGATCCCCACATCCAGCAGATCCGCGACCAGCAGCTCCTCCATGCGCTCCTGGGAGAGTTCACGTACGTCCAAGGTGATAGACGGGTAACGGCTGTGAAAGGCTTCGACCAAGGGGCCCACGAGGTAGGTGGTGAAGGTTGGCGTGACCGCCACCCGCAGCGAACCCCGGCTGAGGTCGCTGACATCGTGTAGGGCGCGCTTGGCCTCCTGCAGCTCTTGAGCTGCCCGGCGTGCATAGCGCAGGTAGACCTCACCCGCATCGGTCAGCCGCGTCGTACGCCCCGACCGGTCGAACAGCTGTGCGCCAAGGCTTTCCTCCAACTGCCTGACCTGCTGCGACAGGGCCGGCTGGGATACATGCAAGGCCGCCGCGGCCCGCGTGAAGCTCAGATGCTCCGCCACGGCGAGGAAGTACTGGATGTGTCGGGCAAGCATGACCACTCACATAAGATTATCTGATTCATTCGATAATAAATGAGACTTTTACCTTATGCCATCTGCTCCGTAACCTTTGCCTCACACACCGCGAGACCGAGGCAACAGCCATGAAAGACATCATTGATGGGTTCCTGAAGTTCCAGCGAAACGCCTTCCCGCAGCGGGTCAAACTGTTCAAGGACCTGGCCACCCAGCAAAACCCACGAGCGCTGTTCATCTCCTGCTCCGACAGCCGTCTGGTGCCGGAACTGGTGACCCAGCGTGAGCCAGGCGACCTCTTCGTCATCCGCAATGCCGGCAATATCGTGCCGTCCTACGGACCTGAACCAGGCGGTGTATCCGCCTCGGTCGAGTATGCGGTGGCGGCGCTCAAGGTCGCGGACATCGTGATCTGTGGCCACTCTGACTGCGGCGCCATGACCGCCATCGCCACCTGCAAATGCCTGGACCACATGCCCGCCGTCGCCGGTTGGCTGCGCTATGCCGACTCCGCCCGGGTGGTCAATGAAGCCCGTCACCATGAAGACCAGCACGGCAAGGTCAGGGCCATGGTGCGTGAAAACGTCATCGCGCAACTCGCCAACATCCAAACCCATCCGTCGGTCCGCCTCGCCCTCGAAGAGGGCCGCGTCACCCTGCACGGCTGGATCTACGACATCGAGAGCGGCCTTATCGACGCATTCGATGGCAGCACCGGCAAATTCGTGCCCCTCGCGGATAACCCGCAGGTACACGCTGTTTCCCATCCACCCAAGCACGTTGCCTGAATACGGCTATCCACCCTAGGAGAAAACGCCATGATCCAGACCCAAGCCACCCAAAGTGTTCGCCAGGCCCTGACCGAAGTCATCCTTATGGCCAAGGCCCGCAAAGACCTGTCGTATGCCCAGATCACCGAGGGCACCGGCCTGTCCGAAGCGTTCGTCACCGCCGCGCTACTGGGCCAGCACCCGCTGCCCGCCAGCGCAGCGCAAGTGGTCGGCGACAAGCTCGGCCTTGACGCCGATGGCATTGCCCTGTTGCAGACCATACCGGTGCGCGGCTGCATGGAACGCGGTGTACCCACCGACCCTACCATCTACCGCTTTTACGAGATGCTCCAGGTCTACGGCACCACACTCAAGGCGTTGGTACACGAGAAGTTCGGTGACGGCATCATCAGCGCCATCAACTTCAAGCTGGACGTCAAGAAGATCGAAGATCCGGAAGGCGGCTCCCGCGCGGTGATCACGCTCGATGGCAAGTACCTGCCGACCATACCGTTCTAATTCCACGGTAAACGGCCCGACGCCGGGCGGCGTCTGGGCCCCTCCTCCAGGACAGGTAAACATCGATGAAAGCATTACTGACTCTGCTTCTTTGCGGCCTTTGCTCCCTGGCGATGGCAGAGGAGCCGTCGGCCGACACCGGGCATATCCCAGTCGAGCCATACAGCTATTCCCACCCCCTGGATATTGCCAGGGTCGTCTCCCTCAGCAGTGTCCCAGATGTCTGCGAAGTCGTGCCCGCGCGCATGACTTATGACGACTCCCATGGCCATCGACACATTGTTGAGTACCGCGTCTTGGGCAATGGGTGCTCCAACAACTGATGCACAACTGATCGCGGCTCTCGCTGACAACTTCCGTCAGTTGCAGCGCCAGCCCCTCTTCCCCGCGCTGACCTGCTGGAGAAAGTCAGCGATACCGGCGGAGCGAAAAAATCGTCTCATGCCAACTGGATGAATACCGCATAGGCGCCGAGGATCACCCAGAACACCAGAAATATCCATGGCGTGCGCAGAGAGAACAACAGCGACTTACGGTGCCCGACCTGTGAAGTTTCCGCCTCGCTGAACAGCGGCGATTCGTCATAGGCCAGACCCATCAATGGCTCGCTGCGCAGCAGATTGCTCTGTTTCAATTGCCAGTGTTCGATGATCTTGTAGGCCGCGCGAATACCCGGCCAGGCATTGAGCGAGCTCAATACGCCCAGCAGGGCGAGAAATGGAGGGACGAGCAAGGTGAACATCTCGCCCCAGCTTTGGTTGAGGTTGCCCATCGACGATACGAAGGCGATCACCAGAAACGACTGGGCGGCAAGATAGGCGTCAGTGCGGTTGGCGAGAATGCTGGTCTCGTATTGGATTTCGCAACGATAGAAATCCAACCGTTCCTTGGGTGACCCGAACATGCGGGCGTTGTGCTCACTGATTTCGTGTTCAGGAGTGGTCGGGGTGATGATTCGCGGCACGCGCTGGCTCCTGGGCATTGACCGTTCGTGTCCGGTAGATGCGGCTGAAGCAACAAAGATTCAGTGCAATCGAGTCAGGTCATCGACGACGAACCCATACCGCAGCCAGTACACCCAATAGCCGGTGCGCTGATCATCCGCATTGAACCTTGCCGCTTGCGCCCTGCTCCACTGCTGGCAGCCGTAACTTTTCCCAGCCGTGAAGAGGTGCCCCATGAACGCAATCGAATTGTTGATCCAAGACCATCAACTGATGAAGAAACTGCTTGAAGAGTTGTCCTCGACGACCGAGCGCGCGGTGAAGAAGCGTGCCGAACTGCTTGCGCGTATCAAGCAGGAGGTCAGCATCCATACGACCCTCGAGGAGCAGATCCTGTACCCGGCGATCAAGCAGGCAGGCGGCAAGGAAGAAGCAAAGATGTACTACGAAGCCAAGGAGGAGCACCGCACCGTCGACTCATTGGTCCTCCCCGACCTGTTGCAGACCGACACCGGCACGGTTGAATTCGCCGGTCGGGTAAAGGTGATGAAGGAATTGCTGGAGCATCATATCGAGGAAGAGGAAAGCGACCTCTTCCCGACAGCCCGAAAGCTGCTGGGCAAGACGGCGCTGGAAGAAATGGGCCAGGCCATGGAGGCGCAGAAAAAACTACTCAAGGGCGAGCTACGCGCCGCCTGATAAAGCAACCTGCGCGCCTCCCCGGCGCGCAGGTTTGACCGTCGGGGAAGCCCCAAGGAAGACGCGATGGCCCAATGGCGTCCGTCCGTCGATCTCGATGCACCCTTGCCCAAGCCTGCAGGACCAACAGAAGGTGAACATACCCAAAAAAGGACCATCACCATGAACGTCATGAAGCCCCATTCACTGATGCTCGCGCTGTACCTGGGCGCCTGCCCACCCTGGGCCCTTGCTGCCCCTGACAGCCAAGATCAACCGCGCACGCACAGCCAGGACCACAGGCAAATGGACGACCGGGGACGAGCCACAGGGTCCGGCACCCCTGCGGATGGCATGGGCACCGGGTCGGGTGGAACCGACAGTAATGACACCGACCGCACTGGCGGCGACGGCACCACCCACGACTCAAGCCAGGGGTCTGGCACCGATGGTTCTAGAAGCAATGACACAGGGACTGACAAAGATAACGGCGCAGGTTCCGGCAGCGGCGGTACGGGTGGTAACGGTGGCTAAAGAATCGCCATGACGACCCAGGCATTGCAGCGGCCAAGCGGTGATTCGGGCCAAGAGCGCTTCTACGGTACTGTTCTCCATCATCTTGTGCCCGTACATTGGCGCCACGGCGCCAACTGCGTTGTCGTGCCGCCTGTGCAGCTGCTTGCGATTGCGCCTCCCCACCAGCGCCGGCATTGCCGGTGAATACACAGGCATCACTCCGCCGCTCAGGAGTTCACCCCAGCACGCTAACGGGGTTAGGTCGACCTGACCATCGATAGCTCGCTCTGGATTGGCGCAGCGCTGGGCGCGATGGGCGCAGTGGTCCTTGGCCTTGGTACTCACCGACGTTGTGGGGTGTCGCAGCCGACCGGCGCTCGCTCAAGCACATCGCCCCGGCCGCTTCGCAGGTCAGCGACAATTGAGCGGTGCCGCGCCGGCGGTGGGTTTTTCCTGGGGCTGAACCAATGACTGGGCGAGCAAGCGCATCGGTTGCGCAGGCTCGCCCCACCGCATCACCAAAGCGCAATATCGTAGGTCAGGTAAATCCGATTACTGTCGCGACCGCGCGAGAAATCAGAACGGTAGACATAGTTGCGCAGTTTCACGCCCAACCCTTTGATAGGCCCGGATTGCACCACGTAGGCAAGCTCTACGTCTCGCTCCCATTCGCTGATCCCTGCGTCAGCGGAGCGACCATTGTCGCCGCTCAGGTAGCGTGCCATGAAGGTGAGGCCCGGGATACCGGCCGCCGCAAAGTTGTAGGCATAGCTCGCCATCCAGGTTTTCTCTTCCTCCTCGATGAACTTGCCAATACCAACGTTACTGAACGAGTAGACCGTCGCACCGCTGATGTACGGCAATCCCGCGTCGCCATCGAGGACCTGGTACCCGGCACCAACGGTATGCCCGCTGTGGGCGTAGGAAACCTGACCGCTGAACATGTCGTTGTCGATCTTGCCACCGTAGGCGGCCCCGCTGTCGCGGCTCTTGAAATAGCGCAGGTCGGTGGTGAACACGCCGCCGGCCAACGGCAGGTCGTGTACCAGCCCGGCATAGTCCTGGCGGTAGAAGTCCTCGAGCTGCCCATGGAAATAGCTCACGCGCAGCTGCTTGCTGATGGCGTAGTCGGCACCTGCGAAGCTGAAATCGCCAGACTCGTCGCCACCATAGCCATCGAGGTACAGGCCTGTACTGTCGGAGGAGTCGCGCTGCTTGAAGCGGTCCAGGTGGCCGGCAGTCAGGGTCAGGCCGTCGATGTCGTTGCTGGTCAGTTGCGTGCCCTGGTAGGTCTGCGGCAGCAACCGCGCGTCGTTATAGACCAGCACCGGCGTCTTGGGCAGCAAGGTGCCATGCTTGACCACGGTCTGGCCCAGGCGCGCCTTGGCGGTCACCCCGGCACTGGCGAACTCGTCGGCGGCGCGACCATCGTCATGCACCGGCAGCAAGCCCGTACCGCTGCGTCCGCGCCCCGAATCGAGCCGTACACCGACAAGCCCCAGGGCATCGAGCCCCAGGCCGAGCGGGCCTTGAGTGAACCCTGATTGGTAGTCGAGCAGGAACCCCTGCGCCCATTCCACCCGCTCGCTCTTGGCGTTCGCGGCAGCACGGGCGCTCATGCCCTGCTCGTCGCGGAAGTTTTCGTTGAAATAGACGTTGCGCAGCTGCAGTTTGAGCTTGCTGTCGTCGATGAATCCGGAAGCGCCGGCAACAGGCAGCCAGCCGCAGAGCAGGCCACAGGTGGCCCCACGGAAAACAGCTCGGGACATGATCGGTACTCTTTTGTTGTTCTTGGATAGAGTTGGGCGCCACGGGCGCCCGGTGCAGATCAGACGAAGAAGGACAAGGCTCCGGTGAGCAATGCCAGCGCGGTGATGACCAACGACGTCAGCACCGCCCATTTCACGGTGGCTTTCTGGAAGTCGCCGATATCGCGATCGACCATGCCCACCAACAGCAGGGTCGAGGCCACCAATGGGCTCATCAGGTGCACCGGCTGCCCCAGCACCGAGGCGCGGGCAATTTCAACCGGGTCGATGCCATAGGCCGCGGCCGCGTTGGCAAGGATCGGCACCACGCCGAAGTAGTAGGCGTCGTTGGACAGCACGAAGGTCAACGGCATGCTGGTCACCGCCACCACCAGCGGGAACCAGTGGCTCCAGGCCTCGGGAATCCAGTCGACCAGGGTCTGCGCCAGGGCATCGACCATCTTGGTACCGGAGAAGATGCCAGCGAAGATCCCCGCGGCGAAAACCAGCAGGACCACGGTCATGGCGTTGCCTGAGTGGGCGAGGATGCGCTCTTTCTGAAGTTCCAGCTGCGGATAGTTGATCATCAGCGCCGCAACGAAACCGATCATGAACAGCAGCGCGGAATGCATGACGCCCAACACCAGGGCGGTCATCACCGCAATCACCAGCGCCAGGTTCACATACGCCAGCCGAGGACGCTTGTGCGGGTTGTCGCCGAGGATTTCCTTGATATAGCAGTTGCCACCACCGGACTCCAGGGCAATGTTGCCGATCCGGCGACGCTCGGCACGACCGAGCAGGTAGGCGGTGAACACCACCCAGACAGCGCCACCGATCACGGTCGGCAGCATTGGAATGAAGTATTCGGTCGCATCCAGTCCGAGCGCAGCGATGGCTCGAGTAGCCGGGCCTCCCCAAGGGCTCATGCCACTCATGATGCTCAACGACAGCATCGACACCGTGGCCAGGATCATCGGATTCATGCCAATGCGCTTGTACAACGGCAGCATTGCCGCGCAGGTGATCATGTAAGTGGTGGTGCCGTCGCCATCGAGTGCTACCAGCAACGACAACAGCGCGGTACCAATGGCGATCTTGATCGGGTCGCCATTGACGCGCTTGAGAATCTTGCGGATCAGCGGGTCGAAAAGACCGGCATCGATCATCAGGCCGAAGAACAGAATCGCGAACAGCAACAGTGCTGCCGATGGCGCCACCATCTTCAAGCCATCGAGCATCATCTTGCCCAGTTCGGGGGCAAAGCCACCGATCACCGCGAAAACGATGGGTACCACGGTGAGCGCAACGATCGGCGACAGGCGTTTACTCATGATCAGGTAGGTGAAGGTCACCACCATGATCAGGCCCAGGAGTGCGAGCATGGTTTTTTCTCTTGTTTTTATTCTATTGCGGCCATCGCCAAGGCAGACGGCCCCCTACCCCACTCGACATCACTGGGATGTTGAGTGGGATTCTAAGTCAACGATGGGAAGTGGAAGCGACTTTCAGCCGTGACGCCGAGGCTCGGCAGACCATTCGACCTCTTCGGCTCCCGTTTCTGCCTGCGCTACCGGAACGCCATTCAGGCGGCGCAGCAGGGTTTCCCGTTCACAGGCGTTTTCCGACAACGAGATGACCACGGTCGCCACAGCGTTACTTGCCAGGCTGGTCAGCGCGCGCGCTTCCGACATGAAGCGGTCGATGCCGATCAGTAAGGCCAAGCCGGCCAGCGGGATGTCGTGGATGACCGTCAGGGTCGAGGCCAGCGCCACGAAACCACTGCCGGTCACACCCGCAGCGCCTTTGGACGACAACAGCATGATTGCCAGCATCGTCACCGTCTGCCCCAGGGTCAGGTCGATGTTGCAGGCCTGGGCGATGAACACCGCCGCCAGCGACAGGTAGATGGCGGTGCCGTCGAGGTTGAAGGAATAGCCGGTTGGCAACACCAGCCCCACCACACCCTTCTTACAGCCAAGTTTCTCCAGTTTCTCCAGCATGCGCGGCAGAACGGGCTCGGTGGACGATGTGCCGAGCACCACCAGGAACTCCTCCCGGAAGTATCGCAGCAGCTTCCACAGGCTGAAGCCATGCGCACGGCAGATACCACCGAGCACCACCAGCACGAAGAACGCGCACGCGATGTACAGCGTCCCGACCAGCTTGGCCAATGCCCCAAGGGACGTCACCCCGTACTGTCCGACGGTGAACGCCAGCGCACCGAAGGCGCCGACCGGGGCAAAGCGCATCAGGTAGCCGAAGATGCGAAAAACCATGGTCGAGACGGACTCCAGCACATCGAGCACCGGCTTGCCCTTCTCGCCCATCGATGACAGGGCGAAACCGCTGAGCACCGCAATGAACAGCACCGGCAGCACTTCACCCTTGTTGAATGCACCGATGAAGGTGTCAGGGATGATGTGCATGAAGAAATCGACCACGCTGAGCTTCGCCGCAGAGGCGGCGTACTGGCCAAGCCCCTCGGTGCTGAGCGTGGCGGGGTCGATGTTCATGCCGACACCTGGGCGCAACAGATGCACCGCTGCCAGGCCGATCACCAGGCTGACGACAGTCAGTACCAGGAACAGCAGCAACGTCTTGCTCATCAACCGCCCCAGGGAGCGCTTGTCGGTCATGCCGGCAATACCGGTGACGATGGTGCAGAAAACCACGGGGGCGATCATCATCTTGATCAGCTTGATGAACGCATCACCCAGTGGTTTGAGCGCAACGGCCTGTTGCGCCCAGAAGTGGCCGACCACCACGCCCAGCAGGACGGCGCAGAGGATCTGGAAATACAGTGACTTCGCGAGTTTCATGAGGCATCACCCATTGTTGAAATTGTGCGGATGTGCTGGTTGCCGATGTGATCGGCCTGTTGCCTACCCTGCCAGCCTGCGCAAGGTTGGGGCGTAGACGAAACCTGAGAACAGCCGGCGGGCGGTTCGTACCACAGAGGCCTGGAGCGTCTTGCCGTCGGCACCGCTGCGCGAGAGCGCCACGTCGATGCCACCGCTCGGATGTTCCAGACGGACTTCTTCCAAGTGCTGGGCTTGCTCGCCGAGCATGTCCATGATCACGGTGCCAGGGCTGACGCAGGCAGTCGCCAAGCCAATAGCACCGGTGATGGCCAAGGCCCGGTGGCAGTTATGAGGCATGAAGTAACGCACCTGGAGCGTGCCGTCATGACGCGGCGGAGAAACCAGGACAGGCTTCGGGATCACCATGCCGCTGACATCGCCCAGCCCCATCGCCTTGCCGGCCTTCAGGCGCAGGGCCTCCAGCCGTTGCAGCAGGCGGGTATCGGCATCCAGTTGCGCCGGGGTCTCTGAACCGGTCATGCCCAATTCGCTGGCATGGACGATCATCATCGGCATGGCCATGTCGATGCAGGTGACCGGTACACCGTCGATCACATCCTGGGCCTGGCCAGTGGGGAACAGTTTACCTGTCTTGCTACCGACCGCATCGAGGAAGGTCAGGTGCACCGGGGCGGCAGTCCCTGGTACGCCGTCGATTGCCGTGCGGCCTTCGTATCGCACGATGCCACCTGGTGTTTCCACCAGCGAGTTGACGAAGGTGTTGGTGTTGAGGTTGCGGATGCGAACCAAGGTCTTGCCATCCTGAGGCTTGACCAGGCCTTGCTCGATGGCGAACGGGCCAACGGCGCAGAGCATGTTGCCGCAGTTGGGCGCGGTATCGACCCGGCGCTGGGCAACCATGACCTGAACGAAGAGGTAGTCGACGTCTGCGTCGGCATGCAGCGAAGGGCTGATGATCGCCACCTTGCTGGTTTGCGGGCTACCACCACCGATACCGTCGATTTCCAGTTCGTGCCCGGAACCCATCAGGTTGATCAGCAATTCGTCGCGTTCGACCACATTGGCAGGAAGATCCCATGCGTGGAAAAAAGGCCCCTTGGAGGTGCCACCGCGCATGAGTACGCAAGGAATTCGTTGCATGATTTCGCACTCTTGTTGATCAATGGACATCATTGATGTTGTGGACACAAGATTGACAGGGATGGATAAATCAATCCAATGCAAATATCGTAGGCATTATTGCGAATCATGGATTAATTCACCGCTAAGGCCGGGAGCGAAATCAGATGGAATATGAGCTGCAAGATATACGATCGTTCGTGAAAATCGCCGAACTTGGCAGTTTCCATGAGGCTGCGGAAGCGCTGCATTTGTCGCAGCCGGCCCTGAGTCGGCGGATAAAGAAACTCGAGGAAGGCTTGGGCACCTCGCTGCTCGAACGCACCACCCGTCGCGTCAGCCTCACCAGTGTCGGGCGGGACTTCCTGCCCAAGGCCAGACGCTTGCTCGATGACTTCGAGGACTCGATCCTGAGCATTCGCGAACTGGCCGAACGACAGACCGGCCAGGTCACCCTCGCCTGCATTCCGACCGCAGCGTTTTACTTCCTGCCTTCGGTGATCCGCGACTACAACGAGCAATACCCGAAGATCCGCATTCGCTTGCTGGACCTTAGCGCCAATGATGGGCTCGAGGCCGTGCTGCGGGGTGAGGCTGACTTCGGCATCAACATGATGAGTGGCCAGCACCCGGACATCGAATTCGTCTCCCTGGTGCAGGAACACTTCGTCCTGGCCTGCCGCCGGGACCATAAGCTGGCGACCCGCGACGCCGTCACCTGGACGGAACTTGCCGACTACCGCCTGATCGGCGTAGGCCGCCTGAGCGGCAATCGGATGCTGCTGGACCATGCGCTTTCCGGGCTCAACCTGCGGCCCAAGTGGTTCTATGAGGTCCAGCACCTGTCCACCTCGCTGGGCATGGTCGAGGCCGGGCTGGGGGTGTCGGCCATGCCCAGCCTGGCGATGCCCAGCGCCGACCACCCGACGCTGGTCAGCGTGCCGCTGATCGAACCCCAGGTGACCCGCACCCTGGGCCTGGTCTATCGCCGAGGGGCGTCGCTGTCGCCCGCAGCGGAGAAATTCGTGTCGATCCTGCTGGACAAGTGGCCTAACCGTTGAGCGAGAGGTCTTGCCTGTGGTTTGGCGCAACGCAGGGCGAATGCCAGATGCGATCATGGCTCATTCCCCTCCCAGGCCCAGCGTGTTGGGTCGGCGTTTCTCGATCGCGAACTTGAGCAATGCCGCGCTGCGGAACAGGCCATGGGCGAACTTGCCGTAGGGCAACGTGATGAACAGCGCCATGACCGTACCCAGGTGAATCGCCAGCACGATCGCCATCGCAGCCGTGTCACGCAGGCCCAACAACGCCAGGCCCGTGGCGCTGACCAGCAGCAGAAGCAAGATGAACGCCCGGTCCATGGGACGCTGGGCGACATCGCCCTGCTCCGGCGCCCTGCGAAGGTTGAGCGCCAGCAGCCCGGCTGGCCCGACGATCAACCCAAGACCGCCCAACGTGCCGAGCAACACCGGTGCACTCAACAGGGGGTATGGCGCCTGGTAGCCCAACAGGTAGTGATACCCGGTGGCAACCACTGTGGCGGCGAAACACAGCATGAAGCCGTAGAAGGTGAAGTGATGGAAACGTCGCCGCCACAGTGTGTAGCGATCGTCGGCGTTGTTGCAGCCCTGGCCATGCCCTCCATCGAGATACTTGAGGGTCAATGCCGCACTCGACGCCTCCACCACAGCCCCTTTGACTGGTTGCGCCTGCGCCTCGGCCGGCGAGACCGAACGCCAGAAACGGCGTACCGCGACCGCCAGCGCCAGACTCGCCGCAGCGAAGACACCGCCGAACATCAGCGCCAGGGTGTTATGCGGGAAAACTGCATAGAAATTCCCCTCCAAGCGACCGGGCAACAGCGTGCCGTTGGCGCACAAGGTCAACAGCAAGAACAACGACAGTGCCACTGCCAAAGCACTGGCGACGAAGATGCCGTTGTGTCGATACAAACGTCCGAACAGGGCCGGCCAGGCGTACTCGGCGTAGGTTTGCCCACGCACCTTCGCCATAGCCTGCGGCACGTTGACGGCAAATTCGTGGGGTTGAGCGTACTGGCAAGCATGCAGGCACGCACCGCAGTTGTGGCACAGGTTGGCCAGGTAGTGGATATCTGCCTTGCCGAACTCAAGCCTGCGGGTCATGGCCGGGAACACCGCGCAGAAGCCCTCGCAGTAACGGCAGGCGTTGCAAATGCGCATTTGCCGGTCGACTTCCTGCTCCTCGACGTTCAACACCGGGATCAAATCGAATGCGGGCTGGGCGGCATCAGGCTGGAATGGTTCAGGCAGTTGCGCGGTCATGGCGTTTCTCTTTTTCTGGATGTTCGTAGCCTGCCGCAGCAGCGGCGCTGGTCCCGGCGATGCGCCCGAAGGCGGTACCGATGGACATGCCGACACCGGCGGTGTAGCCCTTGCCCAGCACATTGCCCGCCATCATCTCGCCGGCAACAAACAGGTTCGGGCTGGGATTCCCATCGAAATGGACGGCGGCCGTTTCATCGGTGCGCAGCCCCAGGTAGGTGAAGGTCACACCCGGTCGCAGCGGGTAACCGTAGTACGGAGGTGTATCGATCGGGCGCGCCCAGTGGCTTTTCACAGGCGCCAGGCCTACGGTGTGACAGTCGTCCAGCTGCGTGTGATCGAAGGTACCCACCTGACAGGCATGGTTGTAGGCGCGCACGGTTTCGACGAAGGCTTGGACAGGCAAGCCAAGCAGGCCCGCCAACGCCTCAAGGCTGTCGGCGGTAGCGCCCGGAAACACCGGCGGCATGAATCGACCCAGGGCTTTCTGGTCGATGATCGAGAAACCCACCTGCCCAGGCTGATGGGCCACCAGACGCCCCCAGATGGCATAGCGCTTGGGCCAGAAATCCTCACCTTCATCGTAGAAGCGCTGCCCGTCGCGGTTGACCACCACGCCCAGCGACACACAATCGATGCGGGTGCAGATCCCGCCGTCGTAGAGAGGCGCACGGGCGTCGATCGCTACCATGTGTGCCTGCGTCGGGTCGCCAATCTTGTCTGCGCCCTGTTCGATCAGGCGGCGTAACAGAACCCCGTCGTTGAAACGCGTGCCGCGAATCAGGAAATTGTCCGAGGGCCACTCCCCTCGCGGGTTCTGCCCCCAGGCCTCGCGCAACCACTGACGGTTGGACTCGAACCCCCCGGCTGCAAGCACACAAGTGCGCGCCTCGATGCGCTCGGCAGGAAGGTGCCGGCCCTGGACCTCACGCGCCGGCACATGGGCTGCAACGAAGGATCCCTCTTGCAGTTCAATGTCGGCGACAGGCGTGTCGTAACGTACCTGCACCCCAAGGTTCTCGGCGCTGCGATAGTAGGCATTGATCAGCGCCTTGCCGCCGCCCATGAAAAAGGCGTTGGTTCGTGCGGTATGCAGCGCACCAGATAACGAGGGCTGAAAGTGCACGCCATGACGGCGCATCCACCCGCGGCAATTGGAGGAGGCACGGATCACCAGGCGCGCGAGCTTTTCGTCGGTCTGGCCACCGGTGACCTTCAGCAGGTCCTGCCAGAACTCTTCTTCCGGATACGCGTCGACCAGTACGTCCTGCGGGGCATCATGCATGCACCGCAAGTTACGCGTGTGTTGGGAATTGCCACCCCGCCAGGCGCGGGGGGCAGCCTCAAGCAGCAGTACGCTGGCTCCGGCTTCCCGCGCCATCAGCGCGGCACAGAGGGCGGCATTGCCCCCTCCAATGACTAGCACATCGATCATTTCGCCTCCAAGTCACGAAGCGCCGAATGTTCGGCTGCTCCTCGTGACCAGGGACTCTAATGAGTACCCAGAGGGTCCGAAACGCGATTAGCGGGGGGAGGCATTCAGTTTTTCTAAAGGCTACGGATGGCAATGCCGGGAGACTGAGTCAAAGCAACTGCGCTCCGGGCCATCGGTCCTGCTCCACCAACTCCCGAGAAACCTCCTGCAGCACGATCCGTGTCGCCAAGGCGGCCGGCGAGAGCTCGTCATCGGTCAGGCTGACGATCAGGTTCCGGCGCTGCGCCTGTGCTTCGTCAATGGCGAACACCCGCAAGCCTGCGTGATGCGCCCGTGCGACGGTCGCGCCGGGCTGGATGGTGGCGGCATGCCCTGCACACACGCAATCCATCAACAGCGACAGGCCATCGACTTCCATGACGATCGAGGGTTCCAGCCCGGCCCGTTCGAAGATCGAGCGCAGCGTGGTGCGCAGGCCGTGCTGTGTGCTGGGCATCACCAAAGGCAGCGAGGCGATTTGTTGCAGGGTCAGGGCCTCGCCCCAGTTGGCATCGACCAGCGCGGCGGGAACCAGGACGAACAACCGCTCGTTGAGTAGCGGCCGGACCTCCAGCCTAGGCCCCGCGTCTGCCTGGAACAGCACAGCAAGGTCAAGGTGCCTGGCGTTGAGTTGGTTCATCAGGTAGCCCGACAGCATCTCCACCAGGTGCAGACGGATATCGGGATAGCGTTCGCGCATCCTGTCGATCAACGCCAGACCAAGAATGGATGCAGTAGTCGGTGCCAATCCGACACTGGCATAACCGCTCATACGGCCGCTTTGCGCGGCTAGGACAGCATGATCCGCCTGCCGTAGCGCCAGCCGTGCATGGTATTCGAAGGCCAGGCCCGCTGCCGTCGGCGAGACACCGGTACTAGACCGCGTCAACAACCGAGTACTCACTTCGCTTTCCAGCTTCGACAGTTGCTGGCTCAAGGCAGAAGCGCCAACCCCAAGCTCAAGCGCAGCACGGCCAAGGCTGCCGCACTCCAATACACTGAGGAAATAGCGAAGTTGACGTAATTCCATGTGGGTCTCTTTCAGCGATATGGGTCTGGTCTGGCCCCATGGTAAAGGCAAAAGTGCAATGGCCAAGGTGCGAAAGCCTCAGCGCAACCCGGTGGCCTCAAACGACTCTACACGTCACTGCACGAAAACCCGCACCCGGGCGCTCAAAAGGCGATTGGGGGAATAGACCATAGAGATCGGATTGGACTCAAGCGACCAGCACGCCAGCAACCGAACCCGTGCGTCAGACTCGAAATGCGGTTCGACCATGCCCGCTTCGCGGGTCAAGCCGCTCCCAAAGTGGCCTGGACGCACACTGGCGTATCAGAGCAACAGCCTGTGGTTCTGCAGTGCCTTCCTGACCGCCAACGCTGCTTCAAACAGGGACCGTTCCTCATAAGGCGCGAATCCCAGCAAAAAACCTGCAGACACCGGCGCTTGGAAAAATGGCGAAAGTGGCAGTACATCAACGTTGGCTTCTTCGATTCGACGACCCGCTTCAGACTCGCTACCGACCAGCAATGAGCAAGCGATGTCCAGGCCAGCACGAATCTCCGGCACCTCGATCAAACCCTGCCAGTGTGCTTGAGCTGCGCAGTTGAGCGCCTCAGCACGCAGCGAATAGCGTTTGCGCATGCGTCTGACATGCCGTTCGAAATGCCCTTGATCGAAAAATGCCGCCAGCACCGCCTGACTCAGGCTGTTAGGGTGTCGTGAGGTCAACGCTACCGCGCGGGTAAAGACATCGACCAGATGTGTAGGGAGCGCCAGATACGCCAGGCGAGCGGACGGGAACAGCAGTTTGCTGAATGTGCCGGCGAGGATTACCGACTCATCGGCACCCGCCATGGCGCGCAAGGCTGGAATGGGCTTGGCAATGAATCGATACTCGCTGTCGTAGTCATCTTCAATGATATAGGCCCCAGAAGCGCTCGCCCAACGCAGCAATGCAAGCCTCCTGGCGGGAGACAGTTCATGGCCGGTGGGCATTTGCCGCGAGGGCGTCACATAAGCGAGCTTAGCCTTAGGGGCGGCCTGAATACCATCCTCGACCCGCATACCCTGTTGATCCACCGGGACGCCCACGACCTCACAACCTGCCACCGCCATAAGCTGACGTACCCCCGGGTAACCCGGGTCCTCCATCCAGACGCTCTCCCCTGGCGGAACCAATAAGCGCAAACATAGATCGATCCCCTGTTGCACGCTACTGAGCACCACGATCTGGTCAGCCGAAATATGCACGCCTCGAGCGCAGCCCAGATAGTCGGCGATGGCGTGACGCAAACTCGGCAACCCGGCGGCATCATAATCGAGCAGCGCTTCCAGTTTGGAACTGCGCATCTGCTGGATATGCAGCTTGCGCCAAAGGTCTATCGGGAATGACCGAACGTCACTACGCATCGGGAAGAAAGGACGAAGTCCAGGCGCGACCTTGCGCCTAGCGAATGCCGGCGTGGCAGTCTGCAGCCGCTCGACCCATTCCGTGCTTGGGGGAACCCGCCGCACCGGGATTTGCGCTCCACCGCCTCGCTGGCGGGGAAACACCCGTTGTTTGGCATCAGGCAGCTCCAAGCACACACGGGTGCCACTGCCTGTTCGGCTGACCGCGTAGCCCTCAGACAAAAGCTGCTGATACGCTGCCTGTACCGTTCCGCGTGCGACGCCGAGTCGTGCAGCCAGCGTCCGGCTTCCCGGGAGCTTGCTTCCTGCAGCCAGACGCCCGGCAAGCATTGCCTCGCGCAACTCCAGATACAGCCACTCCTGAAGATTGACGCCCGCAGTTGACCTTCCCGAGGGTAGCGCTATCGCACCGAACAGGGTCGCATCGGATGGCATGGGCACCTCAAAAGTGGATCAGTGAATTAGAGTCCAAGTGGATCAATACTATAGTCCGCTTCATGACCACAATTGAACCCTACCCAAGCTTCTCGCGCTGTGTGCGAACCGGGCCAGGGAATCCCACAAATGACGCCCCGCATGTCGCGCGCTCACCACCGTCCCGAAGAAAGGAAACAACCCATGAGTCGCCTCAATTGGTTTCAAGCTTCGCCTGGCGCAGCCAAGTCCCTTGGAGGTCTGCATCATTTCGTGACCACGGCTACGAATCTGCCGGCCCCCCTCATCCATCTGGTGTTTCTCAGAGTGTCCCAGATCAATGGATGCGCCCACTGCATTGATCTGCATTCACGGGATCTGATCAAAGAAGGTATGTCGGTGGACAAGCTGGTGTTAGTACCGGTATGGCATGAAGCGCAGGACTTGTTCACGGATCTGGAACGCTCGGCTCTGGCCTGGGCAGAGGAAGTCACACGGGTTAGCGAGACCCATGTGTCGGACGAAGCATACGCAGCGGCCTCGGCGATGTTTGCAGAGAAGGACCTCGTTGATCTGACGGCGGCCATTGCCGCCATGAATGCTTTCAACCGTATGGGAGTCAGCTTCCGGTTACGGCCTGCTGCCGAGGCTTGATCCCGAGGTTCATGAAGAAGGCAAAAAAAGGCCCGCGCTAGAACGGGCCGAAGACCTGATTGGGAACGTCGAACGAACGTTACATCTGTTCTGATGAGCGCCCCCGGCAAAGGTTTTTCAGCGATACGGATCACACCGACGAACGGCAACCTCCGCCACGTGCCAGCCTCAGCGCCAATGGGTCATCGGCGCGCCTGTGACGGGGTCCTGCACGGGGCCTGGTACGACAGCGATGCGCGCAATTGCCTGAGCGTAGGTGTGGGCATCAGGCCGCTGGATGTCGTAGTCCTCCTGCCCGCGGGGATAGGCCCCGACCACCAGGAAGTCTTCGCTGCACTCGACGCAGCGATGGCCCGTCCCGGCCGGCAACACCAGCACATCGCCAACCCTCACGCTCAGCGTCTGACCCGCTTCGCCACCGAGGGTCACCTGGGCGCGGCCCGCGGCGACGCCCAATACCTCATGGGCATTGGGATGAAAGTGGTGATAGTCGAATATCCCGGCGCGCCAGAGCGGCGTCCAGCCATGGCCGGCGAACAATGCCTCGAACGCACTGGCATTGTCATTATCAGGGTCGAGCTGCAAGCGATAGCACAACACGGGGAAACGGTTGTTGGGCGTTGCCCCGTCGTCTTCGAAGTGCAGGGTCTGCAGCGCGCCACTGCTGGTGTCGATGTCATTCATCTGTGTCCCGTCCCGATCAGGTTGTCGATGTGCCTGGGAACCCCTCGCCCGAGATGAGGTTCCGGTTAGCCGACCGACGTGAACGCCGTTGAAACTTTACCGGCGCGTGCCAAGTCCAGACCCCTATCGAGGACAGACCGGGAGAAGACAATGAGCGGCACGGTAGGCCACTTTCTGGTGGAGCGCTTGTATCAGTGGGGGGTACGGCGCATCTTCGGCTACCCCGGCGATGGCATCAATGGCATGTTCGGCGCACTGTGCTGATCGAATTCAAGACCGACCCCAACGTGCCGCCGCTACCGCCGCATATCAAGCTGGAACAGGCGAAGCAGTTCGCCAGCACCCTGCTCAAGGGCGCCCCGAACCAGGCTGGGGTCATCGTGCAGACCGCCAAGCAGGTACTCAGCTCGGTACTGCCCGGCAAGAAATACCCCACCGTGAGGACCTGCCATGAGTGCCATTTCCCTAATGGGAGCGAAAACGCACCGCCCGCAGCCAGATCCTCGGGGCGTGGTGTGGGGCGTGGCCATTGGTCGGCGTTGCTGTGGCGGTGGCCAATGCGGTCTACCACGCCACTGGCAAACGCGTCAGGGAGTTTCCGATCACCCTCGACAAACTCCTGTAACCCACTACCTGCGCCCGCCCAGTTCGATCCAGGCGGGCGCGTGGTCGCTGGCCTTGACCTGGTTGCGTACCCAGGCATCGACCCCCGCCCGTTTCAGGTAAGGTGCAAGTTCGGGGTTGAGCAACAAATGGTCGAGGCGTAACCCGGCATTGCGCGCCCAGTGATTGCGAAAGTAATCCCAGAAGGTGTAAACGCGTTCATCGGGATGCAGGTGGCGAATGGCATCGACCCAGCCCACCTCCAGCAGCTGCTGATAGCAGGCGCGGGACTCGGGCTGCAGCAGTGCATCCTTCTGCCATGAGCGCGGGTCGTAGATGTCCAGGTCGGTGGGCACCACGTTGAAGTCGCCCGCCAGCACCGTTGGATGGCCGTTGCCGTGCAGACCCTTGGCGTGCTCGATCAGGCACTCGAACCAGCGCAGCTTGTAGTCGAACTTGGGCCCCGGCTGCGGGTTGCCGTTTGGCAGGTACAGGCAGGCGACCAGCACCCCGTGAACGGCTGCCTCGAGGTAACGGCTCTGCGGGTCATCCTCCATACCCGGCAAGCCCCGGCGCACTTCCAGCGGCTCGCTGTCACGCGCCAGGATGGCTACGCCATTCCACGACGGCTGCCCCTGATAGAGGCAGCCATAGCCTGCCATTTCCAGGTCATGGCGCGGGAATTGCTGATCGGTTGCCTTGAGCTCCTGCAGGCAGGCAATGTCCGGCTGCTCGCGCTCCAGCCAGTTCAGCAGGGCCGGCAGGCGGCTGCGAATGCCATTGATGTTGAAGGTTGCGATTTTCAGCGTTTTCATGCGTCAGGGGCGCTCCCTGGGGCCTGCACGAAGTTTCCAGCGCATGCACACGGGCCGGGACGGCCCGCGTCTTGAGCGCCAGGTCTGTAGCGACATGATGGCAGGCTTTGCTGGACAGCGCACCGCCGAGGGGGCGCCGAATAGACTCCAGTTGCCCCAGGACATGATGGCCAGGTTGGTCGATGCTCATCTGCCGTGAGGTGGGCGCACGCCGACCGCGTACATCACGCATGACAGGTGCGGGTCTATGCCCTACCTGGGAGAACGTGCAGGTGCTCGCGCAGAAAATCGATGAACGCCATCGCCCGTGCCGAATGACGCCGCTCACGACTGAACACCGCACTGACTGGCAGCGCGGTGGCCTTGTAACGGTCGAGCACACTTTGCACGCGGCCTCGTTCAACGTCTGCAGCGAAAAGCCATTGTGGAGAGAGGGAGATGCCCAAGCCGCAGAGGACCATTTCACGAATGGCCTCGCTGCTGTTGCTGGTGACGTTACCGGTGATGGCGATCTCGAACTCGTGCGCCCCGCGCGTGAAGCGCCAGCGGTCGTAATGCTCCAGCAAGGTGAAACCGATGCAATTGTGACCTGCCAGTTCACTCGGCTCCAGGGGCACACCGCAGCGTTCTAGATAAATAGGCGAGGCGTATACCCGTCGCGTGGTTGTGCCTAATGATACCGCCACCAGGCCCTCGGTCTTCACCACTCCAATTCGGATCGCCAGGTCTATGTTTTCCATGAGCAGGTCTTCGTTGTGATCGCTCAGCCGCAGGTCAATTCGCACATCGGGATAGCGCTGCAGAAACGTCCCGATCAGAGGCGCGATGCATAATCGCCCGTAACTGACCGGTGCGGCGACGCGCAGGGGGCCTGCGACCTGCTCCTGGCCACTAGCAAAGCTGCGCGTGGCGCTTTCGACTTGCCCGAGAATTTCCTGGCAGTGGCTGTAGAAACGTTGCCCCTGGTCGGTTAGCGCGAGGTGTCGGGTGCTGCGGGCGAACACTGGCCCGCCCAGGTACTGCTCCAGAGCGCGGATCTGCTTGCTGACGGCGGGCTGGCCCATGTTCAGTTCCCGAGCCACTGCCGAAAAAGACCCACGCTCCACGACCCTCACGAAGACGCGCATGCTGTCGAACAGGTCCATGCCACCAGCCCTCTCTTGGGAATGAGTCATATGCAAATTTAGCTTCTTATCGGAATGGCTCGAAGGGAGCAACTTGTATGCATCCACTCAAACAGAGGTTTCCGTCATGAGTCAGACCATGCTTGCCGCTATCGCCGAGTCCGCCCACGCTCCACTGGTCGTACGGCGCATTGCTCGTCCAGTTCCCGGTAAGGGGCAGATCCTCGTCAAGGTGCACGCCGCCGGGGTCAACCCGCTCGATACCAAGATCGCCAACGGTGCTGGGGCACACGCCCGTCAGCCGCTGCCGGCGGTGCTCGGCCTGGATTTGGCCGGCACGGTCGTCGAGCTCGGCGAGGCGGTAGAAGGCTTCACGCTCGGCCAGGAGGTCTTCGGCATGGCCGGTGGGATCGGCGGGACCCAGGGCACCATGGCCGAATACATCGCCGTGGATGCCCGGCTGATCGCACCCAAACCGCACGCTCTGGACATGTGCGAGGCGGCCGCCTTGCCTTTGGTGTTCATCACCGCCTGGGAAGGTTTGGTGGATCGCGCCAATGTCCGCGCAGGCCAGCAGGTGCTGATTCACGGCGGCGCCGGTGGAGTCGGCCAAATGGCCATCCAGCTGGCCAAGGCGCGTGGGGCCAAAGTCTACGCCACCGGATCGGCCGCCAGCCTCGACTTCATACGCGCCCTGGGAGCCACGGCGATCGACTACCAGGCCCAGCACGTAGCGTCCTATGTGGCGCAACATACGGCCGGGGAAGGTTTCGACATCGTCTATGACACCGTGGGCGGTAGCACGCTGGATGCATCGTTCGAGGCCGTGAAGCCCTATACCGGGCACGTGCTGAGCTGTCTCGGTTGGGGCCAGCACAGTCTTGCGCCGCTATCGTTCAGAAGCGCCACCTATTCGGGCGTGTTCACCCTGACTCCGTTGCTTACGGGCAAGGGCCGCGAACACCACGGAGCAATCCTGCACGAGGCGGCTGAGCTGGCAGATGCCGGGCAACTGAGGATCCGGGTGGATCGGCAACGGTTCGCACTGGACGAGGTCAACGACGCCTTCCGCCAGGTTGCTGAAGGCCGAGCCAAGGGCAAGACGATAATCCAGTTGCCGAGCGAATAGAGTCGAGACGATTGGAAGCCAAAGTACCCGTCCAGCATTTGCCGAGCGGGACCGAAGGCAGTCTGTGGGCAAGGGCAGCTAACGGCCCAAGCAGTAAACAATTTCGGTGATGCGGCGAGCCTTGAGGGCTCGCCGTCGTCCTGTTGATTGCAGCCGTCGATTACAGCGTTGAGATGGTACCGCCGTCGATACGGTGCTCGGACCCTGAGATCGAGGCAGCACGGGGGGACGCGAGGAAGACGATCAAATCGGCAACCTCTTGAGGTTCGGCCGGCCTGCCCAGTGGGATTCCGCCAATCGACTCCATGACAATTCGTTTGCCTCCTTCGTAGTCCGTTCCTGCCTGGGCAGCCAACCGCTCTGCCAGCCTTACGGACGCCTCGGTCTCAATCCACCCAGGCGCGACGCTCAGCACACGAACCCCCTTTGGCGTCACTTCCCTTGCAAGGGATTTGCTGTAGGTGGTGAGCGCTGCCTTGGCGGCGGCGTAGGCGGTGGTGGATTCAGGCAGAGGCATCATGCGCTGAATCGAGCTCACATGGATGATAACGCCTGAGCCCTGGGCAAGCATGGACGGCAATAGCGCGCGATCCAGGCGTACGGCAGGCATCAGATTGAGGTTCAGCTCTGCTAGCCACTGCTCGTCACTGATGGCGGCAAAGCCACCACCTGGAGTGCTTGAACCACCGACCACGTTAATCACGATATCGACCCCGCCCCAGCTCTGCAGCACGGTCTGCGCGACGTGAGCCACGCCTTGTGCCGTCGTCAGATCGGCACCGATATAGGTGACGCCATCCACCGGTCGTGCCGACACGTCGCGCGCCGACGTTGCGACTCTGGCACCAGCCTCCACGAGGGTCTGCACGACTGCAGCGCCAAGGCCCATCGTGCCGCCAGTGACGACTGTGCGCAAACCCTTGAGTTGAAGGTCGAAGCTCATGCCGTTATTTCCAGCGATGCGATCAGGCCGCGTTCAAGACGAAAGCGGTACGACAGAACGATCGGGCTGCCAGGGAACTTGCCAGTGACGTTGGCGCGCACCAGTTGGAGTCCGTCCTGGCGCTCAATGGCAAAGGGCACGCTCGTCGCGCTGTACTTGGCCGAGGCCTCGGCCATGAATGCCTGGATGGCGTTGATACCCGTGTAGGTGTGACCGTCGTCCTTCAAGACGGCTTGCGTATCGAAGCAATGTGCCAAAGCTTCAGGGTCGTGTTCGGCAGCGAAGTACGCAGCAATCGGATCAGGTAGGGTCAAGGTATGCATGTTGTTGGCTCCATGGGGTCAGTGACAGCCTTAGGCTCTGTACGAAAAGCCTTGAAACTCGGTGATGCTGCGCTGAAAACAGCCTCGGAATGCTCATTTACAACCGTAAACTCCGCTTCCTCGGCTGTTTTCGCCTTGCCTGACCTTCGTCTCAATACTTTTTGTACAGCCCCTAGGATGCGTACCGGACAGCATTAATTGAATGCTCTAGAATCCGAATGGACTATGTAGAAGCGAATGCATAATGCGTGGATCCGAATTTGCTGAGCTAAAAGCCTTTGTGGCCATCGTGGAGCGTCAAAGCTTCGCGCGGGCCGCCGATCATCTGGGCTTATCGCCCTCTGCACTCAGCCAGACCATTCGACAGCTCGAACGTCGCATCGGCGCACGCCTGCTCAATCGCACGACCCGAAGCGTCGCGCCATCGACGAGTGGCGAGCTGCTCTACAGGCGTGTCGCCCCCTTGTTTCGAGAGATAGCTGTTGCCGTCGCCGAAGCCAGTGAGGCCACAGGCCAGATAAGCGGCACGCTGCGTATCAATACGCTGGGGATCGCAGCGAGAACCCTCATTGCGCCCCGGCTGGCACGCTTCCATCAGGCACACCCTGACGTGGTGCTCGATATCGTGGTCGACGACGCACTGGCCGATATCGTTCTTGGCCGTTTTGACGCGGGCATCCGTGTAGGTGGCCGGCTTGAGAAAGACATGGTGGCCGTCCGCCTGACGCCAGACCTGAACATGGTCGCCGTGGCGTCTCCGGACTACCTCGCACGTCGAGGCATCCCTCAGTCACCTGCTGAGTTGCAGGATCATGCATGCATCAACTGGCGGCTGCAGATGGACGGTAGGCCGTATCGCTGGGAGTTCCAGGAACGGGGACAGCCGCTGGAAGTGGCGGTCGACGGCCCCGTCGTCACCAATCACCCTGACATCGGCATCGCTGCCGCCCTGCATGGGCTCGGCATCGCCTATCATTTCGAGAAAGAAGACGTGGGCGAGCTGTTGGCCCAGGGACGGCTGATCCAAGTCCTTGCTGACTGGTCGATTTCACGTCCAGGGCTGTTCCTCTATTACCCGAATAGGCAACACCGGCCAGCCGCCCTAGGAGCGTTCATAGACTGCCTATTGGATCGCAAACCGTTCGATCAGGCCCATTTCGAAACCCATCGATGATAAGCGCGAGGCAGGGGTAGCGGGAAACATGACATTGAGCCCCTCGAAACAACAGCGGACGCGACGGTAGCGTTTGAGTGCTTGTCCTGCGCCATCCCATCTTCCTTCGAAGAATGCCTGCAGGTCAGTAGCTGATCTGCAGGGCATCGGTATTCATCCGATGCAGCGATGTAGATGAAGCCCTGCTTGCTCAGCTGCGCTCGGCCATTTCCAACATTGGTGACTTTATGGGCAGTGATCAGAATGTGTGTGTTATCGACTGCTGTTTGTACGTTGTGGCCAACCGTGCCTCGGCCACTCGTGGCCATTTAGCGGCGATCAAAACGTTAGACAATCGCAGGTGTCTTCACACAGCCTGGCCTCAATTGGTGCCCTTCATACCGAGTAGCCATGGGACAATGTAGTTGAAAAAGTCGGATTATCAGCCCGTCAGAACTTGGCGCCATGTGACAAGTCTTGAGGCGAAGGTCAGGCGAGGCTGTTCTCAACGCAGCCTCACCGAGTTTCAAGGCTTTTCGTACAAAGCCTAGCTGCTTTTGGCTGATCTCTGCCCTTCATGAATGGCAGCTTCGGGCCGAAAGCAGCCGGTCGTGAGTGACTGCTTTCGACCCATAGCTGCCTTTCGCGGAAGACAGCTAATCTCACTGGGACGCTCTAACGTGGCATTGGAATTTGGGATAGGAAGCTTATTGGAGCCTCGGGGCGAAGGCCTTCGTCTCCGAAATCAAACCGCCAATACCCCACATCATGCCAAGCATCGAGCTTGAATCCGACCTGCGGAAACGTACCGATGTGCTGGAAACCGAGTCGCTCGTGCAGCCCGACACTGCCTTCATTCGGCAAGGCAATGCCGGCATACGCCGAGCGATATCCCAGACGCTTCAGAACTGCCAGCAGCACGTCATAGAGCTGCCGACCAACTCCGCTGCGGCGCTGGCCCTCGGCGACATAGACCGTCACATCCACCGCCCAGCGGTACGCCGCACGCGCCCGGTGCTGACTGGCGTAGGCGTAGCCGACTACCTGCCCCTCCTGAGCCGCCACCAGATAGGGATAAGTTTGCAGCGTCGTGGCAATCCGCTCACGCATTTGCTCCACGCTCGGCACTGCCTCTTCGAATGAAATGGCCGTGTTGAGCACGATGGGCGCGTAAATGGCCTGGATCTCTTCTGCATCCTCTGATCTGGCGACACGAATCTCGATTCCGCTATGCATCCGTCTGCTCCAAGCTGTTCAGGTATTCCACTACTTCGTTTACGGTGCTGCGCGCGGTACGGGTGACGCCGATCAGCGTCGCCGAGGCCAGGCCGGTCCAGTCGCCATATCCGACCAGCCAGAGGCGGGGCTCGCGAATAGAGCGCGACCCGTCAACCTCGACCTTACCGCTGTCATCCAGCACGTCCAAGTCCCGCAAGTGATCCAGAGCCGGCCGGAAACCGGTACACCAGATCACCGCATCGACCTGGGTTTTCTCACCATTGGGCCAGACGACCCCGTCAGGCGTGAATGAGACAAAAGGCCTTACAGACCGCAGGGCTCCTCGCTCGCGGGCCCGGACCACCGGGGGCACCATGACTATATCGCCAAGCCCGCCGACCGGTGCGTTGATAACACGGCCCTCCTGTTGAGCCTTGAGGCGCTCGGTAGCCCGTTCGAACAGCACCCGGCCATCGACGTCATCAGGCAGAAACGCCGGCTCCTCCGAGGTTACCCACGTTGCGTCTGCGACCTCGGACAGCTCCGCATAGATTTGCGCCCCCGAGTTGCCACCACCAACGACCAGCACGCGCTTTCCTTGGAAAGCCTCCGGCGACTGGTAATGGGCGGAGTGAATCTGCTGTCCCTGGAACAGCTCTATCTCCGGATAGGCCGGAACATAGGGGTTGCTCCAGGTCCCCGTTGCGCTGATGACGGCACGAGCCTCCCAGTCGCGGTCCTTCGAGCGTACACGAAGGCCACGCCCGGTCCGCTCCACAGCCGTGACGCTAACGGGTCGAGCAATAGGGAACCCGTATCGCGCCTCGTACTGCTCCAGATAGCTGATCACTTGATCCCTATTTGGATTACCTTCGGTGACTGGCGGCATCGGCCAGCCCGCAATCGAGCTCCATGCGGAGGGAGAGAACAGCGTCAGCGAGTCCCAGCCATGGCGCCATGCCCCACCCGCGGCCTGTTCGGCGTCGAGCAGCAGGAATGACAACTTGGCCCGCTTGAGGAAATAGGCCACCGTAAGCGCGGACTGCCCGCCGCCAATCACGATGACATCGAGTAGTTCGCCGTCGGTGGCCATGGTCTCTCCTGTCTGGCTGGAGCGCTCAGTCTTCGCCGAATTGATTGATGTAGTTGATGTGCGCAGGCTTCTGAATCGCGCGTGGGCGCAGTTCCTGCACCCATGCGATCGCCTCGCGGCGCGGCATTCCGGTTTCGATCAGCAGACGGGCAGCGAACAGCCCGGTGCGGCCGGAGCCGCCCTTGCAGTGGATGGCCAGGGCCTTGTTGGATGCGAGCAAAGCGTCCAACTGGTGGCGGATCTCTCCCACCCCGACCTCGAAGTTTTTATCCGGGGCGTGATCATCCTCGATCGGCAGTTGGTACCACTCCAATCCATGCTGCTTGGCCGCGATGCCAAGCTCGCCGACGCCGTTTTCCTGAAGCTCTGCGTCCGACATCAGCGTAACCAGCGCTACGGCACCGGCCTGCTTGAGCGTTTCCAGGCTTTCAGCGAGAGCGCTGCTCTGGGTGCCCGGACAAGGCGTGAAAATCAGTACGCCCGGAGCATGGGGCAACGATTTCAACGAGTAAGGATGCGACATGCTCATGACCTCAAATGGACCGAATATTGACTCTCTTGGATAGGTCTTCCGCCGACTCTTTGCGCTCGGAGTAGCGGTCTACCAAATAATCCTGGCGATCACGCAGCAGGAGCGTGAACTTGGTCAGTTCCTCCATTACGTCGACCAGTCGATCGTAGAAAGAAGACGGCTTCATGCGCCCGGCCTCATCGAACTCCAGGAAGGCTTTCGGCACCGACGACTGGTTCGGGATGGTAAACATACGCATCCAGCGGCCAAGCACACGCAGTTGGTTCACCACGTTAAAAGACTGAGAGCCTCCGCAAACCTGCATCACGGCGAGGGTCTTGCCCTGGGTTGGGCGAACGGCGCCCATGGCCAGCGGTACCCAATCGATCTGCGCCTTGAAGACAGCACTCATTGAGCCGTGACGCTCGGGCGAGCACCACACCTGCCCCTCGGACCATTGCATCAGCTCGCGGAGTTCCAACACCTTCTCGTGGGAGTCCGGAGCGTCATCCGGCAGAGGCAGGCCGGAAGGGTCGAAAATACGGGTTTCGGCGCCGAACTCTTCCAGCAGGCGCGCAGCTTCCTGGACCATCAAGCGGCTGAATGAGCGTTCTCGGGTCGATCCGTACAGCAGCAGTATGCGCGGTTTGTGCGTGGAAGGATCTTTCGGGGCCAGCCGCTCCAGCGACGGCAGATCAATCAGTTCTGGTTGGACATTTGGCAGGTGGTCGTTCATTTCGGTCTCCATTGATCCAGGGCCTACAGCGCACCGATGCGCGCAAGTTCGGCTTTCAGTTCGTCCTGGCTCAGTTGCGAGAAAGGCAGCGCAATGAAGGCGCGCACGCGCTCATCGATCTTCGCAAGTGTGGTCTGGAAGGCTTCTTCGATTTCTGCCTCACTACCGGTGACCGCCGTTGGGTCGGCCAGGCCCCAGTGGGCTTTGAGCGATTGACCGAAGAAGATCGGGCAGGCTTCGCCGGCAGCGCGGTCGCACACGGTGACAACGATGTCGGGAGGAGAGCTCTCGAAGGCATCCGAGGCCTTACTTGAAAGACTAGCGGTGGGGATACCGGCGGCTTCCAAGGTTTTCAGTGCACGCTCATTGACCTTGCCGCTTGGGAAGCTGCCCGAGCTCACAGCTTCCATACCCTCGGGGGCCAAGTGATTGAACAGCGCCTCGGACAGGATGCTGCGGCAGCTGTTGTGGGTGCACATGAACAAGACTTTCATCTGGTATCTCCGGTTCAAAAGCTCAGGCGGATGGCCAATGCGGCCAAGGTGGCAAGCAGGATCGGCAGCGTCAGGACGATGCCGGTGCGGAAGTAGTAACCCCAGGTGATGACGATGTCCTTGCGGGCCAGCACGTGCAGCCACAGCAAGGTGGCCAGGCTGCCGATGGGGGTGATTTTCGGACCGAGGTCACAACCGATGACGTTGGCGTAGACCATGGCCTCGCGCACGATGCCGGTGGCATCGGCGGAGTGGATCGACAAGGCCCCTACCAGCACAGAGGGCATGTTGTTCATGACCGACGACAGGCCAGCAGCGAGCAGCCCCGTCCCGAGGGATGCGCCCCAGATCCCGTAGCCGGCGAAAACATTGAGGATCTGCGTCAGGTATTCGGTGAGGCCCGCGTTACGCAGGCCATAGACCACGAGGTACATGCCAAGCGAGAACACCACAACCTGCCAAGGCGCGTCCTTGAGCACCTTGCGGGTTGAAATCACGTGCCCGCGCGCGGCGATCAGGTAGAGGATCAGCGCACAGGCAGCAGCGATGGCGCTGATAGGAACGCCCAGCGGCTCGATGGCGAAGAAGCCGACCAGCAACAGAGCAAGCACCCACCAGCCGGCAACGAACGTCGCCTTGTCGCGGATAGCGGCTTCGGGAGCCTTCAGTTGGTCGAGTTCATAGGTACGCGGCAGGTCCTTGCGGAAGAACCACAGCAGCATCCCCAGGGTGGCGGCGATGCTGACCAGGTTCACCGGCACCATGACCGAGGCGTACTCGCTAAAGCCAATGCCAAAGTAGTCGGCGGAAACGATGTTTACCAGGTTGGATACCACCAACGGCAAGCTCGCGGTATCGGCGATGAAGCCAGCCGCCATGACGAATGCCAGCGTCGCCGCTGGGGAGAAGCGCAGGGCCAGCAGCATGGCGATGACGATCGGGGTCAGGATCAGTGCCGCACCGTCGTTAGCGAACAGCGCCGAGACGGCGGCGCCCAGCAGGATGATGAAGGCGAACAGCTTGCGGCTGCTGCCATTGCCCCAACGGGCCACGTGCAATGCAGCCCACTCGAAGAACCCCGCCTCATCCAGCAGCAGGCTGATGATGATGACGGCGATGAAAGTGGCGGTAGCGTTCCAGACGATCTGCCAGACCACGGGGATATCGGACAGGCTCACGACGCCCGCCAGCAGCGCCACGCCGGCCCCCAGTGCGGCGCTCCAGCCCACGCCCAGGCCTTTGGGCTGCCAGATGACGAGAACGATCGTCACCAGGAAAATCAAAAATGCGATCAGCATGACTACAACTCAATCAGCGAAGGGAAGTCTCAAGCGCAAGCAACAGGGCTCTGCGGCCGCTCGCCCATTTCGGCAAGGCGCAATGCATCGGGGCTCAACCATTCCTGGTTCGCATCGACCACTCCCTTCAACATCGCGTCCACCCACTGCGGCAGTTCGGGGTGCAGTCGGTAGTACACCCACTGACCCTTGCGGCGATCCATCAGGATTCCCGCCTCGCGCAACTGGGCCAGATGCCGGGAGATCTTCGGCTGGCTCAGCTCCAGCGCGTGGGTAAGTTCGCAGACACAGAGTTCGCCTTCACGGGCGATCAGCAGGGTCATCCGGGCCCGGGTGTCATCAGCCAGGCATTTGAAAACGATGGGGGGAGTCAGTGTTTCCCGCATGTGACCTCCTGGGGAATGCGCGTACGGCCAATATCTGGAAATTCGAATATATGACTATTCAAATATGCGGTAAAGCAGATATTTACTATCGCTTCGCCTTACGGGATGTCATAAAACTGGAAAAAGCCCGCGCTCTGGGCCCTATACTGGGCGTCAATACCACCCCCAGAGACGCCAATGAACCAGTCTGATATTTCTGTCCGATTGCTTGGTACCGATCAAATCCAAGGCCTAGCTGCGTATCTGACTGCAGCGGGCTTGCCGACCCAAGACCTTTTGCAGCCCGGTCGAATGTTCTATTCCTTTCATCGGGGAGAAACGGAGCTGGGATACGGGGGCATTGAAGGAAGCGGTCGGACTCGTCTTATTCGCTCACTGGTTGTCGTACCGGCCCAGCGAAAGTCAGGGATCGGTACCCTGCTGCTCAGAGCACTTGAGCGAATAGCGGGAGCTGACGGAGCCCAAAGCCTTCATCTGCTGACCACAACAGCACCCGACTTCTTCGAGGCTCGGGGATATGAGCAGAGAGACCGATCCCAAGCCCCAAAGGAAATTTCCAGTTCGGAGGAGTTCAAAAGCCTCTGCCCGACGTCTGCGGTTTACATGGTGAAGGAGCTTGGCGACATAAACTCGGTGTCGCCACAGGTAACTCGCCTCCACGGACGTCAGTGAGTTCGTTCTCAGGTGTCCCAGGAAAGAGTCCTGCGCCCCCCCGAAAGATGTCGAACTGAATCGACCTCGGTTTCGTAGACTCCTCGAACGGCTGCAAAGGGTCGTTAGCAGTCATTCGCGATAGACCGCTTTCGACCCATAGCGGACGTTCACTATTGGCTGCATCCGGCACCATGCCGTCAGTCGCTTGCTGGCGTGTACCAATGGGCTGCGGCGTCAGCATGTACATGTTTTTGCTTATGGGGAATGAAGGGTGTGTCGAGCGTGCCCAAGGCTATCGAAACCCAGTCGGCAAACTCCCCGTGCGATCGTGACCAGAACAAGGTCGAACCACACTCCATGCAGAACTCACGCACGACCTTCTGTGAAGAGGCATAGGCTTTGATCTGGCTGGAACCTTCTAATACTCGAAGCGCGCTGCGAGGAACGCTGCCGTACGAAGCGAACAACGCTCCGTGCCCTTTTCGGCACTGGCTGCAATGACAATGACTTACTGCTTTAGGTGGACCGATTAGCTCGAATCTGACCTTCGCACATAAGCAACTCCCCTGATAGATCTCAGCCATACGCCCATCCGTGCACGCAAAAGAACGCCAGCTTAATCTTCCGCATCCGATCAGTCGACTGACTGCTATTGGCCGATTACTGCCCTGCACGAAGGGCCGCTATGGGTC
Organism: Pseudomonas sp. NyZ480; assembly: GCF_029537255.1. NCBI lineage: Bacteria > Pseudomonadati > Pseudomonadota > Gammaproteobacteria > Pseudomonadales > Pseudomonadaceae > Pseudomonas > Pseudomonas sp. NyZ480. Next base: position 3,134,433 of record NZ_CP120626.1, read on the forward strand.
GAAGGCGGACGCTCGCGATTGACTGCGTTCAAAATAAGCTGGCATATGTCTCGGATTGAATGAGTGTGACTTACTCCCAGAATGGTGGGCAGACTAATCCCCTTCTCGTATCATTGCTCCTCCTCATCTGGAATGATTTTCGTGAAGCCTTCACCTGGAAGTGTCTCGCCGACCCAATCGAATTCTAATGGACCGAAATGGGATGCCGGAGAAGCTGTAAGCCAGCTTTCCTGGGACGACTTGCGTATCATCAAAACGCTGAGTGACTGTAGCAACCGCGCGGCCACGGCCAAGAAGCTCGGCATCAATGTGTCCACCGTCTCGCGCCGGGTCGCGCAGGTTGAGAAGACGCTTGGGGTCGCGCTGTTCGATCATCGTAAGGCGGGGTATCTGCTGACTGCCGAGGGTACCGAACTGCGTGCACTGGCCGAGCGCGTTGAACTGGACATCGTCAGTGTCACCCGCAGGGTTTCTCGCGCCGGCCAAGGCCCGCTGGGGAAACTGCGAATCACCACCAGCGACTCGCTGCTGCTGTACTTTCTAACGCCGATCATCGCGGACTTCAAAGCCCTCAATGAGGGGATCACCGTTGAGGTATTAGTCGGCAACCAGACGTTGAGTTTGGCGAGGGACGAGTCGGACATTGCGATACGTGCGACCAAAAAACCGGCAGATACCCTAGTGGGTCGCAAGCTCGCCAACATCGCCTGGGCGCCGTATCGCAGCGTCAAGCAGGCAGCGATTGCCGACCCCTTCGCTGAGGGGCAGTCGTGGGTATCCTACTCGGGAGGCCTGTGCGGATTGAAGGCAACGAGCTACGTCGAATGTCGGGTGCCCTCTGAGTTCATCTCCTACCGCACCGATTCCGTGGCGGCTGCGAGCGCGGCTATTGCAGCAGGTCTCGGTTTTGGCTTCCTCCCCTGCATGCTGGGCGACATTACCCCAGGATTGGTTCGGGCAGGCCAAGTAGTTCAGGAGCTTCAGGATGAGCTATGGTTGCTTACCCACCAGGACATCAGGAAATCCTGGCGGGTGAAAGCATTCATGACGTTCTGCGCCGCTGCCGTGGCCGACCTCAAACCGCTGGTCGAAGGTCAGCAGGCCATCCCGGTTTCATAGCGGAAACCGGGAGCACCGTTCATTTGGCGTGGGCGCCGATGACAGCTCGACACACGATCTCAATCAGCTGGGGACGCTGGGCGAGCCGCGATACACCGATGATATTGCTGGCCGCCTGCGGGCGTTCTGTGCCGTAAGCTGCCTTACGCACCTTGCCGACGACCGCAAAAGCAGCGTCCATGTCCAGCACATATAGCGTTTCCTCAACGACATCCTGCATCGTGGCGCCATACAGGGCGAGCAACTTGGCAATGTTGTCGTAGGAAACCCGCATCTGTTCGCCCATTGACGAAAAATCGCTCGGACGACCGTCAGCATCTAGTGGCGCCGGCGCTACCAGGTTGCCTTCTTCGTCATGGTTGAACTGCCCCGAGATGAAAATCTCGTTCCCGACTCGCCGCGCCTGCGGATAGCCGTAGCCCTCTTCCCATGGAACGCCCCAGTAGGCGGTGTCGTCGTTGAAAGGTCGTGAAGCGGCCATTGGATTCTCCTTGGCGAAAAATGGATCGACGTGATCCGACTGGCCGAGATCCTAGCACCGGATTGGACGCTACCCGTGGTGCAGTTTTGCTCCCTCAAGAGCGCAACAATGCGCCACCGTTTCACTGAGTGTTTCGCTATCTTGTGCTGGCACTCGGCGACAACCCGCCGGGGAAACTCTCGCCACCGTTCAACAAAAGGGAAGAACAATGAGCAATCCACACACTGAAGTCCTGACCCCGCTCAACAGCCAACTGATCTTCATCGATCAGCAACCGCAGATGGCTTTTGGCGTACAAAGCATTGACCGGCAGACGTTGAAGAACAACACCGTGGGCCTGGCCAAAGCAGCCAAGATCTTCAATGTCCCCACCATCTTCACCACGGTCGAAACCGAGAGTTTCTCCGGCCATACCTACCCCGAACTGCTCGCGGTATTCCCTGATGCGCCGTTGCTGGAGCGCACCTCCATGAACTCCTGGGACGACCAGAAGGTTCGCGACGCGCTGAAAAAGAACGGTCGGAACAAGATCATTGTTTCGGGCCTGTGGACTGAGGTCTGCAACACCACCTTCGCACTGTCCGCCATGCACGATGCGGGCTACGAGATCTACATGGTTGCCGACGCTTCCGGCGGCACGACCAAGGAAGCACACGACTACGCCATGCAGCGCATGATCCAGGCGGGCGTAGTGCCAGTAACCTGGCAACAGGTGCTGCTGGAGTGGCAGCGCGACTGGAAAAACCGCGACACCTACGATGCGGTCATGGAACTGGTCAAAGAGCATTCGGGTGCCTACGGCATGGGCGTCGACTACGCCTACACCATGGTGCACAAAGCGCCAGAGCGTGTTCAGCACGGTCCTACCTTGGCGCCCGAGGCCGCATCGATCTGAGACCTGATCAGCCCCAAAGTTGATTTTATGCTCAACAAGCGGGGCCGGAACGAACCGATCCGGGCGATCAGTCATGACGGAGTGTTTGAAGCTTCAGAAGATGCTTCACCGAATAGTGCCGCCCGGATCAATTCATCTTCAGATTTTTTCAGGACGAGTTGATCTCCATGAACAGTGCTAAAGGCATCGTTATAGCCTCCGTCGCGATTAAGTCGACGGGGCGGCTTAAACCATGGCAAGTCAAAACGGCCAAGCAGCTGATGTTGGATCATCTGGATATCGGCATTTCGGTCACCGCACTTGCGGAAGCATGCGGACTGTCGCGCAGCTATTTCTCGCGCAGGTTCAAGGAATCCAGACAGGTCTCTCCTCAGCAGTGGTTGCGTGAGCAGCGGCTGAGGAAGAGTAAAGAACTGCTAGAGACATCGACGATGATGCTCGCCGAGATCGCCCTAGAGTGCGGCTTCTACGATCAGCCACATTTCTGCCGAGCGTTTATGAAATCCGAAGGCCTAACGCCTCAGGCATGGCAGCAACAGGTGGCTTAGCCGGAACTGTGTGCCGCTAAATTCGGCGTATACTGCCTTCGTAGATTTCGCTTGCTAGCTCTCCTTTCCGGCATAGATGTGGTACTAAGGTACTACGGTTCTCCAAGACAATTTCCTGAAGGACCGCTATGGGTCGAATGCAGCCGGTCGTGGGTGACCACTTTCGACCCATAGCTGCCGGTCAGATACTGAAGAATTCGGCCAGACGCGGACATTGAAATACTGGCCCGATACAGTTGAGTTCCGTGGAGCCAAGGCATCATTGAACGCACGTGTCGATGACTATCACAACGTCACATTGGCTGTTCCATCAGTACCTTTGGATTTTAACGGCCCCCTTCTACATCACATTGAAGAAAACCGCTTTCGATAGTCACTCGGACCGACCCCGAGACGGCGTGTGAAGGCTCTTCTGAAACCATCGGTATTGGCATAACCCACGGTGTCGGCCAGGCGCTTGAGGGATACGTCTGAATCCTCGATCAAGCGCCTGGCGGCATCGATGCGCGCCAGCTCCACGAACTCGGCCGGCGTCGTGCCGGCTTCGGCCTTGAAGGTCCGGGCAAAGTTACGTTCGCTCATGCCGGCGCGTGCGGCGAGGGTGGGGACGCTAAGGTCGGCCTTCAGATGCTGCACCACATAATCCTGCACATCCCTGATCACGCTGCGTTCGGCTGTCTGGGCGGCCAACTGCGCGCTGAACTGCGATTGCCCGCCCGGTCGTTTGAAGAACATCACCATCTCTCGCGCCACACTAAGCGCCAGTTCCCTGCCGTGATCCTCTTCGACCAGTGCCAGGGCTAGATCCATGCCCGCGGTGACCCCCGCCGAGGTGTAGAGGTTGCCGTCCTTGATGAAAATGCTGTCGGCGTCGACTTGGGTGTGCGGGTGCTCTTTGGCGAGTTTCGCACTGGAGTTCCAGTGGGTCGTGACACGACGGCCGTCGAGCAGGCCGGCGGCGGCCAACAGGAACGCGCCGCTGCACACCGAGCCAATGCGGCGCACCGTCGTGGCCTGTTTGCGCAGCCACTGCTGCAAGGCAGGGTTGAGCGCGATCTCGTCGATGTGCGGACTGCCGGCCACAAGCAAGGTATCGATCCTGCCTTTATAGGTTTCGAAGGTCTCGTCGATGGCTAGCTTCAAACCGCTTGAGCCTTTGATCATGCCTTTTTCGGTGGCGATCACTTCGACCCGGTAGGCCCGTGGATTGCCCAGTTGCTTGGCCGCCTCGGCAAAGACATCAGCCGGACCGACCACATCCAGCAGCTGCACGCGGGGGAAGGCAAGGAGGGTGATGCGCATGATGTCTGTACTCGTCGAAATAATGGCTGAATACGTCGTAACGCGGCTGTTTCGGCCAAAGCATGTTTGGCTGAAAATAACCTCAACAGCAAATTCAGTCAAACGGGAGACTGCCATGAACACTGCATCCACCCCTAACATCGCTGTGGCTCAATCGGTAACCATCAGCACGACTTCCATTAAAAACCTGCCCATCAATTTGTTTGGCTCAGTCATGGGCCTGGCTGGCCTGGGCCTGGCCTGGCGCTTAAATGGCCACTACTTCGGTATCGGCGGCCAGCTGGGTGAGGCGATAGGCGCGTTTGCCGGGCTGGTATTCGTGTTGCTGACCCTAGGTTACCTGACCAAATGGTTCAAACATCCTGAAGCGGTGCGGGGCGAATTCAATCACCCGGTTGCAAGCAACTTTTTCGGCACCGTCACCATCGCGTTGTTGCTGCTTTCAGCCGTGGCGGCGCCTCACAGCAGGCTGCTCGGCGAAGCACTGTGGATATTGGGCAGCGTACTGACCGTACTGCTCGCCGGCCTGGTGGTTTCGCGCCTGTTGTCGGGCGCGCAGGACCCCTTGAATGCAGTCCCCGCCTGGTTGATCCCGGGCGTTGCCACCCTTGATATCGCGGTCACCGGTGCGCATATGCCGATGGTCTGGGCTGCCGAGTTCAATATGTTTGCACTGGCCGTGGGTGCGGTGCTGGCACTGGTTTTCTACACCCGGATCTTCTCGCGCCTGGTCCATCAGGCCCCCCTGGCCAAAGGCATGGTGCCTTCGCTGATGGTCCTGATTGCACCCTTTGAAGTCGGTTTCCTTGCGTACACCAACGTGTTTGGCGAGATCGACCGGTTTGCCAGCGTGCTGTTCTACTTCGGCCTGTTCCTGTTCGTGGTGCTGAGCTTCAAAGTGTTCCGTCGCGATGTGCCTTTTGCCCCTTCGTGGTGGGCAATCAGCTTTCCCATCGCGGCCCTGAGCAATGCGGCGCTGAAATACGCACATGCCCAGGACAACACTGTGCTGATGGTCATCGCTGTACTGATCCTGCTGTTCCTCACCATGGCACTGAGCGTGCTGACTTTGAAAACACTGTCCAGCCTGGTGCGCGGCAGACTGTTGGCCAACTGACGTTTCATCTCCGTTTACCTCCCCTTTGGCGAGCCCTCGGTGGCTCGCCTTTTTTTGCCCTGAAAGGTCTCGCCCCATGACTAACACCGCCTCCTGGTTACTGCTGATCGTTGCCGGGTTCCTAGAGATTGCCTTTGCGATCGGACTCAAATCCGCCAATGGCATGGAGCGGCCCTGGTTGCTCGCCGGCACCTTCGCGGTTTTGGCCGGCAGCTTGTCTTTACTGACGATGGCCCTGCGGGTCCTGCCCGTTGGCACCGCCTATGCGGTGTGGACCGGCATCGGCGCCGCAGGCACGGCCCTCGTTGGCATGTATTGGTTGGGTGACGGGGTTTCGTTCTGGCGGTTCTTCTGGATTGGCTTGATCCTGCTGAGTGTCGCCGGGCTACACTGGGGCGCCTAATCAGGTCGAACCAACTTTCATACTTTATGAGAAAGGAAAATAGTCGACGGTTGGTTTGAAATGTCAGCAGCGGTTCATACTGAACAGAAAGCTTTGTGTCGATTTCTGTCTGTCGCAACGGGCAGCTAAGGGTCGTTTGCTGGTCTGAAAGCGTATAGCGACAGTGAAGGTATGACCGTCGCTACACGATCCTAAGCAGACATTCTGCGTTCTTGTCGGCAGCCCAATAGTCACATATGATACTACGTCTCATTTGCATCGACTCAAACTCATGGCATCCGTCGACAATGCTCAGCTCACGGCTCTTTACGAACAGCAACACCGCTGGCTGCGTCGCTGGCTGTATCGGCAATTGAGCTGCTCACACCGCGCCGCTGATTTGATGCAGGACACCTTCATGCGCCTGTTGCTCAGCAAAGAGGCGTTGGAAGTCCGACAGCCTCGACCGTTTCTGGCGAAGGTTGCACGCAGTGTCTTGTCAAACCACTACCGCCGCACACGCCTGGAAAAAGCCTATCTGGATGCAATTCAGACGGATGACGAAAACGTGCTGCCGGATCTGGCTACCCAATTGATTATTTTCGAGACGCTGGTTCGACTCGACGAAGCACTCTGCAAGTTGGATGTCGCCGTCAAAAAGGCATTCCTCTGGTCGCAACTGGATGGGCTCAGCCATGGGGAAATTGCCGAGCGGCTGGGTATTTCAATCGCTACCGTCAAACGCCACATCATCAAGGCAGGTGCGCAGTGCATGCTGGTCACGGAAGCGCTGGGATGACGATCACCGAAAACGCCTTTACCCCAGAACCCGCGCCATCACCGAAAATGTGCGAGGCGGCGATGGCGTGGTGGCTCGATATGCAGGAAGCTCACTTTGATTCACCCGCACAGGCCGCCTTCATGGCATGGCGTAGTGAACACCCCTTGCATGAGCTGGCCTGGGAAAGGGCCTTAGCCCTGGCTGCGCAGCTAGACTCAATACGTACCCAGGGCGATCCAAACCTTGCCCGACAGGCCCTGTTGCTTTCTTCTCAGGAAGGGTTGAGCAGACGACGGGCTATCAAGGGCCTGGCCCTGCTGCTTACCACAGGCGCGGGTGCATGGTTGGCCGGAGGCAGCGAAGTGGTTTCGCGCTTGAGCGCCGATTACGTCACGGGCGTTGGAGAGCAGCGACGCGTCGCGCTGAACGCCAATCTGTCGTTTGATCTCAATACCCACAGCGCGATAAATGTTCGTCATACAGATCATCGCTGGCACCTTCGATTACTCAGCGGCGAGATCCTGGTCGACACGGTTTTGAACCAGGCACTCTCCATCGAAGCCCCTCAGATCCGCGCGCAGGCGTCCTCGGCGCGCTTCACGGTACGCCAATTTGAGAATGGCTCGACTCAGTTGGCGGTCTATCGTGGCTCGCTTCAGGTAAAACCGGCAAAAGCGAGCACGTGGACTCCCTTGCAGGCCGGGCAACTGGCTCGTTTCGGGCCGCTCGGGCTGCTCGATCAGGATGCACTGCAAGCAAACGCTCCGGCCTGGGCAGAAGGCATGATCGTCGCCAACGGCCAACCGCTCCAGGCTTTCCTGGATGAACTGGGTCGTTATCGTCATGGGCATCTCGGGTGCGACCCCGCATTGGCCAACCTGCGTGTATGGGGATCCTACCCGCTGACAGACAGTGATCGAATCATCGATGCCATTGCCCAGACACTGAAACTGGATGTCCAGCGTTTCACTCGCCTATGGGTCAACTTGCGCGCCTTGCCAGCAACCGTTTGAACTATTTTCGTCTTCGATGAGCCGTTTTGATTTCTGGCGAGACTTATAGGCCAAACATCAAAAACATCGGGGAACTTCACATGCATCACCGCAGTATTTCGTCGTGCTACGCAACCCCGCTCGCCAGCACCCTGGGTTGCGCCGCGGCGGTTCTGATTGCCAGTTCATCGCCAGTGTGGGCAGCCGCCGATAGCAGCGTGCAACACTACGAAATCCCCGCGGCGCCACTGGGCACTGCGCTCAATCACCTGGGCCAGCAAGCCCATTTGTTGTTGTCGTTTCCCAATGAATTGATTGCCGGACAAACCATCCCTGGCTTGAAGGGTGATTACACGGTCGACGGTGCGTTACAGGCGCTGCTTGAGGGCAGCCAGCTCATAGCGGTGCGCCAGCCGGATGGGCGATACACCCTCCAGCGAGCGCCGGCCTCTAACGTGCTGGAGCTTCAAAGCATTTCAATTTCGGGCAAAGCGCCCGGGTCGACTACAGAAGGTACCGGGCTCTATACCACCTACTCATCCAGCAGTTCGACCCGTCTGAACCTGACCCCCAAAGAGACCCCGCAGTCGCTGACCGTCATGACCCGCCAGCGCCTGGATGACCAGCGCCTTACCAATCTAAGCGATACCCTCGATGCCACACCGGGCATCATCGTGTTGCGCGACGGGCTGGGTGCCGAATCCGATGGTTACTTCTCACGCGGCTTCGAGGTTCAGAACTTTGAAATCGATGGTGTGCCCACCGTCAAGCGCATGGACAATTACACCCAGAGCATGGCCATGTATGACCGGGTGGAGGTGGTGCGCGGTGCTACCGGCCTGATCAGCGGCCTGGGCAGCCCTTCAGCGACGATCAACCTGATCCGCAAGCGTCCGACCTCCGAGGCTCAGGCCAGCGTCACCGCAGAAGCGGGTAACTGGGACCGCTACGGAACTGGCTTTGATGTATCTGGCCCGCTGACCGAAACCGGCAACGTACGCGGTCGTCTGGTCGCCGACTTCAAGACAGAGCAGTCATGGGTAGACCGCTACAAACAGGACTCGCAGCTGATCTACGGCATTACCGAGTTCGACCTGACTGAAGACACCCTGCTGACGATGGGCTTCAGTTACCAACGCACAGACGTTGACTCGCCCATGCGCTCCGGCCTGCCGACCCGCTTCACCGACGGGTCTCGCACCAACCTCAAACGCTCACTCAATTCGGCTCAAACGTGGTCTTACAACGACCATGAGCAAACCAGTTTTTTCACCTCGATCGAACAGCAGTTCGCCAATGGCTGGAGCGGAAAGATCGAGCTGACCCACTCCGAAAACAAGTTTGATGAAGTCTTCAACTACGTCAACGGCAGCCTCAACCCGGACGGAAGCGGCACCACACAGTTGCCCGTGCGCTTCTCCGGCATCCCCCGCCAGAACAACATCGATGCCTACCTGACCGGCCCGTTCAGTCTGTTGGGCCGCGAGCATGAATTGATCGCCGGCGTGACCTTATCCAACTACTACGAGGACGTGCCAAGCTACGGCGGCTGGAAATACGACTATTCCGGCTCTCCGGCTGGCGCAATCGATAACCTGTTGAACTGGAACGGCGGCTCGGTCAAACCGGAATTCGACGTCACTGGCAAATCCACTGCCGACGAAACTCAATACGCCGCTTATCTCGCCACGCGCCTGCACGCCACCGACGATCTCAGTGTCTTGCTGGGTAGCCGCGTGATCGATTGGCATCGCGACACCGAGGATAAACCCTACAACGCCGAGCAAACCAAGACCAAGGAGTCGGAAACCGGTGTCTACATCCCGTATGCTGGCGTGGTGTATGACGTCAACGATACGTGGTCGCTGTATGCCAGTTATACGAAAATCTTCAACCCACAATCGTCCTGGGTTCGCGACATCGACAACAAACCACTGGATCCGATGGAGGGCACCGGATATGAAGTCGGCGTCAAGGGAAGCCACTTCGACGGCAAGCTGAACTCCAGCGTCGCGCTGTTCAAGATCGAGCAGGACAACTTGGCAATCTGGATCGATACTCCAGGCGGTAACACGTACAAGTCGGAACAGGGAACCACTACCAAAGGCGCTGAATTCACCCTGGACGGAGAGCTGGCCGAAGGCTGGCAGGCATCTGCCGGTTATGCCTATGCGGTCAGCACCGACGCTGACGACCAGCGTATCGTTACCACCCTGCCTCGCCACAGTCTCAAGACTTTCACCCGCTATCGCCTGCCGGGGATTCTGGACAAGCTCACCCTTGGCGGCGGTGTGAACTGGCAGAGCAAAACCGGTGCCGACCTGCACACCTTCACCCAGGGTAGCTATGCCGTCACCAACCTCCTGGCTCGCTACGACTTCAACCAGCATCTAAGTGCGTCAGTCAATCTGAACAACGTGTTCGACCGTGAATACCTCAGCTATGCCGGCGACCACGGTATGTACGGTGCTCCAAGAAACATCATGACGGGTTTCAAGTACAACTTCTGACGTTCGCGCGCTTCGTGCTGGGCGATGGGTCGATAGCAACGACCGCCTTACAGGCCGAGCATGGCATGCCTGCCAAGTTGGGTAAAAATGCCGGAGAGTGCGCAATGGACGGTGGGAGAGCAGGTTCGCCCACGAAGCAGGCCGCGCGGTGAATGGCGAGGGCTTCGCCCGTGTTTGCGGGTGAACCCGTTCCTACAAAGATTACTGCCGACCTCACAGACCTCTGCAGTATGAAAAATTCACGGAGTAGCATACCGAACTGGAAAAGCTACTATCAGTAGGTTACCTTTAGTAGCTAAAGCGCGGTCGCTTCTACATCGAGGACCACGCGTCCTCTGTCGGAGAACCGATCATGCACAGTTTAATCGTCGTCGCCCATCCCGATCCGCGTTCTTTGACCCATGCCATCGCCCAGCACATCGTCCACGGCATCACGGCCTCTAACCCACACAACAGCGCAGAGTTTGCCGATCTCGTCGCCGAGGGCTTCGACCCGCGTTTCAACCTGGCGGACCAAGCGCTATTTCACAAGCAGGCAGAGCCACCCGCCGACGTTGCTGCCGAACAAGAACGACTGGACCGTGCAGACGCTTTGGTCTTGGTCTACCCAGTCCATTGGTGGTCCTTCCCTGCCCTGCTCAAGGGTTGGATCGACCGCGTCTTCTCCCAGGGTTGGGCCTACGACGACAGCGACGGTAAGGTTGTGAAGAAGCTCAAGCGCCTTAACGTTCACCTGGTAGCCATTGGCGGCGCCGATGAAGGTACCTATACGCGGCACGGCTACACATCCGCCATGAAGACCCAGATCGAGCACGGCATTTTTGATTACTGCGGCGCACAGGTGCACAGTTCAAGCGTACTGCTTCCTTCGGAAAAGGGTTATCCGCAGGCTCATCTGGAAACAGCACAGGCCATCGGTGCCGGTATCTTCGCTTCACACACGCAGGGGCGTTGAGCATGACAACGCCAAGTGACGCACCTTCCCGTCGACGCCTGCCCAGAGCTGCACGCGCCCGCCAGTTGCTAGAAACATCCTGGATGCTGATCGCCGAAGAGGGCACGGATGCTCTGACCCTAGGTCGCCTGGCCGAAGCGGCGGGCGTAACCAAGCCGGTGGTCTACGACCACTTCGGTACCCGCGAAGGCCTGCTGGCTGCACTGTACGAAGACTATGACGCTCGCCAAACCGCCCTCTTCGACGCCGCGATCGCGGCGGCTGAGTCCACCTTGCAGGATAAAGCGACTGCCTTCGCCAGCGCCTATGTCGATTGCGTGATGACCCAGGGGCGGGAGATTCAGGGTGTGCTGGCAGCCCTGAGCGGTTCACCGAAATTGGCCATGTTGAAACGTCAGTATCAAAAGGCCCTGATCACGAAGTGCCTCGGGATTTTTGCACCTTTCGCCCAGCCTGCTGGTATTTCCAACGCCTACCTCTGGGGCATGTTGGGGGCGGCCGATGCATTATCGGATGCAGCCGTGGCAGGAGACATCACTCAGGCCCAGGCGAAGGAAGAACTACGACAAACGCTACTGGGCGGCATTGAGCGCAACACGCCGCAGAGTAGGCGACCGACCGAGTAGGTGTCATGACGATGCGGGCCGGTAACCGTCTCCTGCCAATCACGCTTACTGCCCGAGGTGCCACTGCGTATGACCCAGTGGGCGGTGCTTGAGAGGGTGCTCTGCTCCCAGGAGTGATCTTTCTGCTACTGCGCCACCTTGCCGGGCAATCCCGTTCCCCAGACTCCATCGCTTTGCGCGTTCAGGCGATCAATCCCAGTGGCAGGCCTTTCAAGGTAGCGGTCGCCCGGGTCGAGCATTCCAGGAAGGACCCGAGCGCACCTAGCGGCAGATCACATCATCTGCAGCAAACCGTCGAACCGCACTAATCGCGCACGCTACATGAAACCAGGCATCGCCCCTGGTTTCAGCCGGCGTTGTGAATCAATGGCTTCAGGCCGCTGTCCTCGATCGCCGCGTCCGCTTGTGGCGAGGCCAGGTAGTCCAGTAGTGCCTGGGCCGCGGCATGGTGCGGGCTCTTGCTGACGATGGCGCCCGAATACATTGTCATTTTCTGCGCCTGGGCCGGGATCAGGCCAACGATGTCGATGCCCTTCACGGGCTTGAGTTCGCTCAGTTGTTGGAAACCGATCTGCGCTTGGCCACGGGCAACCACGGCCCCGACCGGCTCGGCAGGGATCATGTGGGCTTTGGCATCGAACGCTGTGCCCAATTGCATGCGCGGGAAAAGAGTCTTGGAAAGGTACACGCCGCTTGCACTGTCGGAATAGGCAACCGACTTGCTGTCGAGCAGAACCGTACGCAAGCCCTGCAGGGTGCTGATGTCCGGCTTCGGTTCGCCTTTGCGCACAGCCATGGCAATGAAAGACTTGCCCAGGTCGACTCGGCTGGCCTTGTCCGCCTGGCCGTGGTCGACCAACTTATCGAGCGCCGATCCGACCATGAGCACGACGTCTGCCGGCTCGCCGCGAGCCAGTCGGTTCGGCACGGCTTGCGGGGTCTCGCCCATCGACGGAGCAGCCACGACGTTGAGCTTGACGCCGAATTTCTTTTCATACGCGGGGGCCACTTCGCGGATAGCGCCCATGATTCCGCCAGAACTGAGCACCGTCAGAGCCTCCCCCGAGGGCGCCGCGTCAGCCGCCGAGCAGGCGAACGTGGCCATCAACAGGACAGTGCAAGACAGCATCCGAAACATTGTGGGTTCTCCGCAAATTCATGAAAAACAGAACCTTACCGAAGTGCGGAGACAGCCATGGTTAATCAGTCGTTAAGAATGTTTCATATCCCAAGCCGTACGGGCGATGCGAACGTGAGTCGGCGCGCCGTCATCCTCGGCCACAGCGTTACCGATGCGCCGCCTGGACGGCGCTCGGTGCTCAGGGACATGCACAGGACGGCACTGGACCGACCCTGCTCTTCAGAAATGAACCTTGAGCAATGCGCTCAGCGCATTCTGGTCGGTTGCAAAGCCGTGACTGTCCTCGATCCCATACTTGTCCGACCAGTAATCCCACTCTACCCCCACGTAGAACTGCTTCGGGTTGTGCCCTAACGCCTTGCCAAGGTCGTACTTGATCTGCGGATTGAAGTGGAAACTCTTGGCTACATAGTCCGACGTGCCCTTGCGGCCAACGTCGTTCACATACCATTCCAGGTAACCATCGAACAGGATGTCCGACCGCCCCAACGGAAGGGTCATCGCCCAGGTCGGGTTGATCTGCCACTGCCCCGATGCCTTGCCGGTGATGCCGTCGGGCTTGCGATAGTAGGTGTTGAGCGAAAAGCGGTCGAATCCAGGCAGCAACAGGTCCACCGCTGGCCCCAACAGGTACCGGCGAATACGCCCCTCCCCGCGCTCGTAGGTGGCGGCAATCAGCACATCCTTGATCACGCCGTAACGCAGGTTCTGCCCGCTGACCTTGCCCAGCGACAAGCGCGGAGAAAACTCGCCATAGTAGGTATACCCATCACTGCCGGATAAACCGTTCGACCACTTGTTGTCGACGAACAGAAACACATCCCCCCAGCTCCAGCCGCTGGCATGTTCGAAGGTGACGGTCTGCTGGATGTCATTGCCGGTGCCATCGACCTTGTAGTTATGGCCGTAGAGATAACTGAGGCTGTTGTCGCTCCACATCAACGGGCCAGCCTGGGCGCTGGCGCTCGCCAGGGCGCAGACGGGCAGGAAGCTGTGGAAGAACCAGGCAAATGGGCTGAGTTTCATGGGCATCCCTTGGGTTGAGGTCGGTGAAATTCACCCGCAAGGGATAGGCGGACAGACCTCGTCTCTGGCCACGGAGCAAACCGTGGCGCCACCCCTGCCGGGTGTGCGGCGTGATGCCGCCAGAGCAATGTCCCATGCCATTTCCAGGCACTGACCGCTTCTACTCCCATGATCCCTAGCAGGGTACGTGCCAGCTAATCGAATACAGTAATACGCATGGATTGTGAGCAATAAATCCGACAAATGAATACTCACCAGTCACGATATTGCGCACTCAAATAGCGCTGGCGCATGCCTCGCTGCACCGTATCGATCCACTGCCCTGACCTCGCAACGCCCCGGCCAGGCTCCGCCAGCCCTGTTTCAGCGGCTCTCAGGAACTGGCACGCTTCTGGCTTCGTGTACGGTCGAGTAGAAGCGGTCAGTGCCGGTGGACGGCATGGGGCATTGCTCTTGCGCCTTTGATCAGGCGTACATCCGAGTGGATGTTTGCACGCGGCCAATCGGCCATGGGCAAGAGAACAATGTCAGCCGAGAACACTCACCCTGCTCCTGCCGCGTTGTTTCTCCACTCGGTCTTCTCGTTGAGGTGCCCACAGGCACCCTGCGGATTTCGAATCGAGGTGGAGAACAATCATGAAAAACCGCTTTGGCTTGACTCAACCGCTGCGCTCGCTGGCGGCAGCGCTCAGCGTGATGCTGGCGGGCACGTCCCTGGCCGTGGCCAACGACAAGGTCGTGCTGCTCACCTCCTGGTACGCCCAGGCCGAACAGGGTGGCTTCTACCAGGCCCTGGCCGAGGGTCTGTACGAGAAGGAAGGCCTGGATGTGACCATCCGCATGGGTGGCCCGCAGGTCAATGGCATGCAGTTGCTGGTCAGCAAACAGGCCGACTTCATCGTCAACTACGACCTGCAGATCCTCAAAAGCGTGGAACAAGGCCTCCCAGTGGTTGCGGTAGCCGCCCCCTTTCAGGGCGACCCACAGGGCCTGATGACCCACGCTGACATCCAAGGCCTCGACGCGCTGAAGAACAAGCAGGTGCTGGTGTCTACCTCCGGCCAGCAAACCTGGTGGCCGTGGCTCAAGGGCAAGTACCAGCTCCAGGACAACCAGGCGCGCCCCTATACCTTCAACCTGCAGCCGTTCCTCGCCGGCCCGGATACCACCCAGCAGGCCTACGCCAGCTCGGAGTTGTTCCAGGCAATCAAAGCCGGCCAGCAGCCGAATTTCTTCCTGTTCGCCGACGCAGGCTACCCACCCTACGGTTCCACCTTGGCCACCCGCCAGGACATCATCGATGAACATCCGCAGCGCGTCGCGGGGTTCGTCCGAGCCTCGCTCGAGGGCTGGAAGCGCTACCTGGAAAACCCCGCCGCCGGCAATGCGCTGATCAAGCGCGATAACCCCAACATGACTGACGAACTGCTGGCCTGGGGCCTCTCGACCCTCAAGCAACACCAATTGCTGACCCGCGGCGATGCCGCGACCCAAGGCATCGGCACCATGAGCGACGCCCGCTGGCAGGCCACCCGCGATTTCATGGTCGAGGCCGGCCTGCTCGGCGCCGCCGCACCGTGGCAGCAAGCCTACACCACTCGCTTCGTGGACGACCTGAGGGTGCTGCCCGACGCGCCCCAGGCCGCTAGCCGCTGAACGAATAACGACAACTTCAAGCCGTGTGAGGAAACTGGATCATGTTGGTCACCAAACAACCTGTATTGCGTCGCTTCTGGTACGCCCTGCTGCCCCTGACCGCCCTGGACGACGGGCCAAAGCCGTTCACCCTGCTCGGTGAAGCCCTGGTCCTGTGGAAACGCCCCGACGGCACGCCGGTGGCGATGCGCGACCGTTGCTGCCACCGCACCGCCAAACTGTCCAAAGGCTTTGTCAGCGAGGCCGGCAACATCGCCTGCGGCTACCACGGCTGGGAATATGACTGCACCGGCGCCTGCGTGAAGATCCCGCAGAACCCGACCGGCGCGATTCCACCCGGTGCGGCGGTCGAGACCTTCCACTGCCAGGCGCGATACGGTTATGCCTGGGTGGCACTGGACGATCCGCTGCAGCCGATCCCCGACTTCCCCGAGGACGGTGCCCCTGGCTATCGCCGAATCTTCCAATTCTACGAAGAGTGGAAAACCAGCCCGCTGCGGGTCATGGAAAACTCTTTCGACAATTCGCACTTCTCCTTCGTGCACAAGGCCAACTTCGGCCTGTTCGACCAACCGCAACCGGCCAGCTACGAATTTCGCGAGACCGACTACGGCTTCGAGGCCGAAACACGCGTCCCGATTCGCAACCCAGAAGAAAGCTTCGCCATCACCGGAACCCGTGCGCCGATCACCGAGCGCCATCTGATCAACCGTTACTACCTGCCGTTCTCGCGCCGCTTCGGCTGCATGTACCCCGATAGCGGCATTCACCACATCATCTACAACTGCGCCACACCCATCGACGATGGCCGCCTGATGCTCGTGCAATGGCTGTACCGCAACGACAGCGAAGAACAGTGCTCGACCCAGGCGCTCATCGACTGGGATGCGGCGATCACCGCCGAGGACCGCGACATCCTCGAAGCCACCGACCCCGACGCCTGTGTCGATACCCGTCGGCGCGTCGAGCTGCACATGCCCTCGGACAAGCCTGGCCTGGTGATCCGCCGGCAACTGCTGGGGCTGCTCGAAGCCCATGGCGAAAGCGAAGTGTTCGCCAGCCACTGACTACCTGTTCGACGCCCCGGTGCGCCGGGGCATACGCAACCGCTCAATGTCCCACGGGAGAGCGCCATGTTGATGCAGACCTTATCCGAAGCCAACGCCCGGCTGCAGGCCCCCATCGGTGCCGACGCCGTGAGCGCCGACACCCCGCTGTTCGCCAATCAGGTCGAGAAGACCTACAGCAATGGCACCCATGCCCTGAGCCGAGTCAAGCTGGCGATCCAGCGCGGCGAATTCGTGTCGTTGCTGGGCCCCTCAGGCTGCGGCAAAAGCACCTTGTTGAAGATGTTCGCCGGACTGGAACAGCCCTCCGCCGGCCACGTGCGCTGGTGGGGCAAAGAGGCCCCCGACAGCGACAGCCGCGGCACTGGCCGCCGCCTGGCAATGGTGTTCCAGGAAGCGACCTTGATGCCCTGGGCCAAGGTGCAGGACAACGTGCGCCTGCCCCTGGACCTGGCCGGCGTGCCGCGGGCCGACAGCCTGGCCAAGGTGCAGGCCGCACTTGAACGGGTAGGCCTGGGCGCGTTCGGCGAGGTTTATCCGCGTGAACTCTCAGGCGGCATGCAGATGCGCGCATCGATCGCCCGGGCGCTGGCCACCGAACCCAACCTGCTGCTGATGGACGAGCCGTTCGGCGCCCTGGACGAGTTCACCCGCAACAAGCTCGACAGCGACCTGCGCCAACTCTGGGCCGAGCGCGACCTGACGGTGGTGTTCGTCACCCACAGCATCTTCGAGGCGGTGTACCTGTCGTCGCGTGTCGTGGTGATGGGCGCCCGCCCCGGTCGGGTGATCGCCGATGTCGCCATCGACGGGCCACGGGAGCGCGACGAAGCCTACCGCACTTCCCCCGCCTTCATCGCCCAGTGTGCCCACCTGTCCCAGCTGCTGGCCAAGGCCAACGGCGAGCCTTCCTGAGAGCCCCGACATGAGCCGAACCTCTACGCCCTGGCTACACAACCCAGCCCTGTTGCGCATCGCCTCACCATTGGTGGTCGGCGCCGCGTTGCTCGCACTCTGGCAACTGGCGTGCATCGCCTGGCAGGTACCGGTGTACCTGGTGCCCTCACCCGCAGATATTGGCCGCACGCTGATTGCCGACGGCCCGATGCTGCTGGGTGCACTGTGGATGACCTTGAAGATCACCTTCCTGTCGTTTGCCCTCGCGGTGGTCATCGGCACCCTGGCAGCCTTCCTGTTCGTGCAGAGCCGCGTCGTGGAAGCCAGCCTGTTCCCCTACGCCATCCTGCTGCAGGTCACGCCAGTGGTTGCCATCGCACCACTGATCATCATCTGGTGCAGCGACACCACCCTGGCCCTGGTGATCTGCGCCACGTTGGTCGCGGTGTTTCCGATCATCGCTAACACGGTCCTGGGACTGCGCAGCGTCAACCCGGGGCTGCTGAACCTGTTTCGGCTCAATCGCGCCAGCCGCTGGCAGGTGCTGCTGCGTCTGCGTGTTCCCAGCGCGTTGCCATGCTTCTTCGCCGGCTTGCGGATTGCCAGCGGGCTGGCGTTGATCGGTGCAGTGGTGGCCGAATTCGTTGCCGGCACAGGGGGGACGGGCGCCGGGCTGGCGTACCAGATCCTGCAAGCGGGCTTTCAGCTGAACATCCCGCGGCTGTTCGCCGCCTTGGTGTTGATCGCGCTGACCGGCGTCGCGCTGTTCAGCCTGATGGCCGTGCTGGCTCGCCTGAGCCTTCGCCATTGGCACGAAAGTGAATTGGGCTAAGCCTATGGAGACCCACATGAAGCATTCAGACAGCTGGCTGATCCGCAACGCCAGCGCCATTCTCACCGGCCTGCGTGGCGTGCCAGCGCGTCATGCCGGGCCGGACATCCGCATCAGCCAAGGGCGTATCGCAGCCATCGGCACACTGCGGCCGGAGACAGGCGAACCCGTGCTCGACGCTACCGATTGCGTCGTCTATCCCGGCTGGGTGAATACCCACCACCACCTGTTCCAGTCGCTGCTCAAGGGTATTCCGGCAGGGATCGACCAAAGCCTTGGGGCGTGGTTGGGCGCGGTCCCGTATCGCTACCGCGGGCTGTTCGATGAGCACAGCTTCCGCTTGGCCGCACGTATCGGCCTGGTTGAACTGGCTCGCTCCGGCTGCAGTACGGTTGCCGACCACCATTACCTTTACCTGCCAGGCATGGGCTTCGATAGCGCACAGATCCTGTTCGAGGAAGCACAGCAGCTTGGCCTGCGCTTCGTGCTGTGCCGCGGCGGCGCGACCCAGGTGCGCCAGGCCGAAGGCCCGGCAAGTGCGGGGCCGGAGACCTTGGAGCAGTACCTGGATGACGTCGAGCGGTTGGTACGCACCTACCACGACCACGCCGCCGACGCCTGGCGCCGGGTCGTAATGGCGCCCACCAGCCCACCTTATTCGATGCCACCCGAGCACCTGCGTGAAACCGCCCGCGCCGCCCGCAAGCTGGGCATCCGCCTGCACAGTCACTTGAGCGAAACGGTGGAGTACCAGAACGAAGTCCAGCGTCGCCATCAGCTCTCACCGGTTGCCTTCTGCGCAGAACACGAATGGCTGGGGCCGGATGTGTGGTTCGCCCACCTGGTCAAGCTCAGCGCCGAGGAAATCCGGCTGTTGGGCGCGACCGGAACCGGCGTTGCCCATTGCCCCCAGAGCAACGGCCGGCTGGGCAGCGGCATTGCCGACATCGTCGCCATGGAAGCTGCTGGCATGGCGATCTCGATCGGTGTGGACGGGGCGGCCTCCAACGAAGCCTGCGACATGATCAGCGAAACCCACGCCGCCTGGCTTATGCAGCGGGCCAAGGGCGGCGAGCGGGCCTTGCCTGGTTACGCGGGCGGCACGCTGGAGGGGGGTGCCCATGTCGCCTGTGTGGAAGACGTGGTGCGCTGGGGCACGGCCGGCGGCGCCCAGGTGTTGGGGCTGGATGCGCTGGGCACGCTGGAAGTCGGCATGGCGGCGGACCTCGCCTTGTACCGGCTCGACCAGCCACGCTACTTTGGCTTGCATGACCTCGGAATCGCGCCAGTGGTCGGCGGCGGGCGACCGACGTTGCGGGCGTTGCTGGTCGGCGGCCAGCTGCGGGTGGAGAACGACGCCATCCCTGGCCTGGACCTTGCCGAACTGGGCTGCCAGGCCCGCGAGGCCGTGGTGCGCCTGCAACGGGCGGCGGGAGTACGCGCATGAACTGGACGTCCCTGCAAGTACGTGCCTTGCGCCTGGAAGCCGACGATGTGCTGGGTGTCGAACTGGGCACACCGGGCGGCGGCGCCCTGCCCTTCAGTTGGGCAGCCGGCGCCCACGTCGACCTGCGCCTGGGCAACGGCGTGGTGCGCCAATACTCCGTGGCCAGCCTGCCCGATGAGGGGCATCTGTACCTGGGCATCAAGCGTGAACCCACTTCACGGGGCGGTTCGAAATGGCTGCATGAGCACCTGCGCCTGGGTGCAAGAATAGAGGTAAGCGCGCCGCGCAACCTGTTTTCCCTGCAACCTGGCAACGGCCCGGTGACGCTGCTGGCGGCGGGCATCGGCATCACGCCGCTGCTGCCCATGTACCGGCAATGCCAGGCACAGGGGCGTGCGGTGCGGCTGCTGTATTTCACCCGGCACTTGCACCAGGCGCCCCTTGTCCAGCACCTGGGTCCGCACGTCGAGGTGTTCAGAGGCTTGCGCGCGGCGCAGATCCGTGACTGCCTGCATGAGCAACTGCCCGACTGGCAACATCAAGCCAGCGTGTACTGCTGCGGGCCTGCGGGGTTCATGGAAAGCGTCGAGCAGATCGCCCTGGCTCGCGGCTGGCCGGCTTCGGCGCTGCACCGCGAGCACTTCAGGCCGGCTGAGCCACTCGATCAAGCCGGCGCCAGCAGTGTGCTGGTTCTGCAGCGCAGTGGGCGTGAAGTCCAAGTGCACGCGGGCGAAAGCCTGGTCCAGGCTGCCGCGAGAGTTGGGGTGGCGCTGCCCATCTCATGCGGCATGGGTATTTGCGGTGCTTGCGTGTGCCGGGTCATCGAGGGCGAACCGCAACACCGTGACGAATGCCTCAGCGAGGCACAGCGCAACAGCGGTGAATGGATCGCGCCATGTGTCTCGGTCGCGCGGGGTCCGCACCTGGTGCTGGACGCCTGAGGCCGGGCAACCAGTGCCCGATAACCTGACATCCAACGGGTTGGCGAGGTTACAGGGGCGGGCGCACCCGCAATGCTCGATCGCCAACCCTGCCAGGCTTAAGCTTGGCAGCGATGCAGCTCAAGCGCCTCCACGAAAACAGCTGACACCCCAGGCGGTGATCTTGAAAGGCAGGTGATAGTGCGCCTGCGCCTCGCCGATGCCGAAGCGATACACCAACTCGTCCAGGAAGGGTATGGCGGGCAATTCGGTGCCGAGCTGGCGATAGAACTGCGCCACCTGCAGGCGCAGTTCGTAGACGCCGACGCCAAATCGCTCGTTCAGCGCAGCCAGAGCCGGCCACTGGCCGCGGGCGTCGATAATGCCTTCGGCAAACGCCGCCTCGCCAACTGCCCCGATGCTCACCCGCAGCCCATGCGCGGCGCGCCCGCTGGCGATGTCGACGACATGCACGGAAACGCCGCCGTTCATGACCAGAACCCTTGGTGAGCTCGCGCCGCCTCATCCTCCAGCACTGGCCCATGCACCTTCACGATGCGCTGACCACGGGCGAACACTTCGCGGCATGGCAACGAGAACGTAGGGTTTTCCGGGTGGGCGCCGGTCAAACCCAGCAGGGCATGCTCCGACAACGCATAGACTACCCTGCCGATACCGGTCCAATACACCGCCCCGGCGCACATGCAGCAGGGCTCGGCGCTGGTGTATAGCGTGCAGGACGCGAGTTGCTCAGGTGTCAGCAGCTTGGCTGCCTGCGCGGCCGCCACGAGCTCGGCATGCTGGGTCGGATCGCCCTCGGGGGGCATGGAATTGTTGCCAGCGCTGGCGATGATGCGGCCCTGGGCATCGGCGACGAGTGCGGCGAATGGATGTCGGCCATCCCTGCGCGATTGCTCGGACAGGCTGATCGACTGGCGCAGCAGGTCAAGGTCCAGCTCGGACAGGTCGGTGGCATGGGGGGTGGACAGCGTCATGGCGGTTGCTCCCTGAGAGGCAGTTGAAAGCGCGCCGACGGGCGCGCGTGAAGAAAGGCTCACTTGGCCAGTTTGGAGTCGATGGCGTCCTGAGTGCTTGTCTCGGCTTCACGATTGAGCAGCAGGTTGAGCACAATGGCACTGACTGCGGCGAGGAAGATGCCGCTCTCCAGCACCAGTTTCAGCGGACCGCTGACATGCTCGAACAGCGCCGGCATTGACATCGGCAATACGCCAATGCTGACCGATACCGCCACCACCAGGCCGTTGCGAGTCCCCTCGAAGCGCACCCGCGACAGTTCCTGGATCCCCGCCACGGTGGTCATGCCAAACATCACGATGGCGCAGCCACCGAGCACGGGTGTCGGCACGCTGGCGATCAGAGCACCCAGCTTGGGAAACAGCCCCATCAACACCATGATGGCGCCTGCGGCAGCGACCACGTAACGGCTCTTGACGCCAGAAAGCGCAATCAGGCCAGTGTTCTGGGTAAACGCGTTGTAGGGGAAGCTGTTGAACAACCCGCCCAGCATGGTCGACAAACCATCGGCACGAAACGCGTTGCCCAGGGTTCGCGGGTCGGCAGGCTTGCCGGTCAGCTTGCCGATGGCCAGGCAGTTACCGGTGGTCTCGGCCATGATCACCAGCATGGCCAGGAACATGATCAGCACCGGCGTCAACGAGAACTGCGGAACACCGAACGCCATTGGCGCACTGAGCTCGAACCACGCCGCCGCCCCCACCCGGCTGAAGTCGGTCATGCCGCATGCCGCCGCCGCCAAGCTGCCGACGATCAGCCCCAGCAGCACGCTGAGATTGCCGATGAAACCGCGAAAGCGGGCATGGATCACCAGGGTTATCGCCACCGTCGCCAGGCCCAGCAACAAGTTGGCCGGTGCGCCGAAATCCGGGGCACCTGGCTGACCTCCCCCGAGCCAGATCGCTGCCGCAGGCATCAGCGAGATGCCAATGACCGTGATGAGGCTGCCGATCACCACCGGCGGGAAGAACCGCAGCAGGCGGCTGAACAGCGGTGCTATGGCCATCGTGAGTGCACCGGCGGCGATCACCGCACCGAACACATGGGGTAGACCGAATTCCTTACCGATCATGATCATCGGTGCCAAGGCGATGAACGAGCAGCCCTGGATCAGCGGCAAGCGCGCACCGAAGCACCTCAGGCCGAGGGTCTGGAGCAAGGTCGCGATTCCCGAGGTGAGTAGGTTGGCATTGATCAACGTGACCACCTGGGCATGGCTCAGTCCCAGGGCGCTACCGAGAATCAATGGTACGGCGACGGCACCGGCGTACATCACCAGCACATGCTGCAGGCCGAAGGTGAACAGCTCCCGTGGAGGCAGTACTTCGTCCACGGGGTGGATCAGAGATTGGCTCATGTTGTGACGCTCCTGAAGTGCGGCTCTTTTTATTGTTGAAGGCGCCCGGAGTGACATGCAGCACAGGAAAGCATGGGCAGCTGTCGCCGATGTCGACGGGGAGCATCCTGTTAATTCAACGATGGAGCAAATGATTAACCATCGCTAATATCGATGGTTGGACCGTTTGGGAAGGATCAGGCGATGCGCTTTTCACTGGAACAACTTCAGGTGTTCGTCAGCGCCGTGCAGGCAGGCTCATTTTCTGCCGCGGCGCGGCGACTGGGGCGCACGCAATCGACGGTCAGTGCGGCGATCAGCAACCTGGAAACCGACCTTGGCGTGCAGCTGTTCGACCGCTCCAGCCGCATTCCTGGTCTGACACCCGCTGGCCACAAGCTGCTGCTGCGGGCCGAAGGCATCCTCGAACGCTGCTATGCCCTGGAGGGCAGCGCCGGCAGCCTGGCCGGCCAGGTCGAAGCGGCACTGACATTAGCCATCGAAGTCCCGTATGGCCCACTGATACCGCCGTTCAAGGGCTTCGACGCAGCGTTCCCCTTCGTCGATCTGCTGATCCGCCACCCGCTGCACGGCGATGTCAGCGAGATGATCCTCACCGGCGAAGCTGACCTTGGGGTGACATTCGCCCAGCCCGACTACCCGCCTGAGCTTGCCTTCCAGCAGTTGGGCAAGCTAATCATGACCCACGTCTGCCATCACCAGTTCGCCCTGGCGCGACAATCACCGGTCAGTTTCGCCGACCTCAACGCCCATCGCCGGCTGGCCTTCTTTGCCCATGCCGACAAACTGCCCAGCAGCGAGTATCTGCGTGCGGGCCAGCTATGGCGTGCGGAGAGCTACCTGGCACTGGTCGAGATGGTCTGCGCAGGGCTGGGCTGGGCGACCCTGCCGCGCCTGCTGGTGCAGCGCGAATTGGAGAGCGGCCAATTGGTGGAGTTACAACTGGAAGCCTACCCACACACCGACTGGCTGGTGGGGGTGGACCTGCTGTGGCATCGCAGCCGCCAAGCGGGGCCGGCGGCGAGCTACCTGCGCGAGCGCCTGCAGCACAGCAAGGTGTTCGAGCTGGATCGACTTGGGCGGGCAACGACTTTATAGAAGCGTGTCCGTGGGGTGGCGGCGGAAATCGCCTGCCGCTGAAGGCCAGGCGCTCAGTGCCCGCAACAGCGTCTGCACGAGCTGAGGTGAAGCCCCGATACGTCCCGCAACCGGGTATGCCACCTGGAGAACGCTGTCGCGTGGAGAACCTGGAACGGGGGCAACGGTTCATCTACGGGCACGACGCTGCTGGCGAACGGTCTATCCACTGCGCCGCTCGCCCGCGCAGGCGTGAGGCTTGATCATCAAGGTGAAACTGCCGGTCAACTTGGCACGCAGTTCCTTGGGCATGAAATAGGCGAAGTGGACGAGCCAGGTGCCATCACCCAGCAGATATGATTCTCCCCGGTAGTGTTGGACTTGTGATTCGCTGATGTCGATCAAGGTCGCAACTTCCTGGTTGGTGGGCTCGTTGGGCATGGTTGAAGCTCCTCCTCTGACTCACGCTGATGGCCCTGCATGAACAGCTGAGTGTCATACCTTCGTATTCGTTCAAAGGTTTTAGGCTCTGTGCGAAAAGCCCTGATACCGGGTGATGCTGCGTTGAACCAGCCTCGGAATGCTCATTTACAACCCGTAAAGGGGTTGCAACAAAAAAGCCAGGGCAAATCGCCCTGGCTCATCGTGCCCGTCTGCAAGGCTTCACGTGTCGGCAGTGCCGCTATTAGAGAACTTCTTCATATCGATAAGCGGCGCGACGAACTCCGGACCTTGCCCCGATACCCACCACCGTACGTTGGCGATACCGTACCGCTCGGCCATGGGCCGGCTGACCTTCTTGATCCTGTGCTGGCCAAACCTGGGGATGATGCCAACCCCCGCATCGCAGCTCGCCCAGTGCCAGGCCTGAGCATTGTCCATACGCTCCTGGCGGATGATGAACGTGCGAAACTCCCCGTGAAGCTCATATTCGATCACATACAACTGCTGTCCTGCCATTGGACTCTCCTCCTTCGATTCAAGCCAATGGAGCGAGTCGAGGCAGAAAAGATTCAGTTAATTTGACCGATTGGTCACTGTTGTTGGCCAAGCGAACCGCCAGCGGCCTCGGCCCTGACGGCATCACCTGCGACCGCGACTCGCCTGGCATATCCCACGCCCCATACCAATGCCCGGCTCATGGTTTCTCCGGGGCGTCGGCTGTAGACCCGCTCGCGCACCACCGAGCCATCGCGTCGATAGACACCAATGAACAACTGCGTTTCTCCCGTGCGTGACAGACGCGTCTGCACTTCCAGACAGGTGCCATCGTCGAGGGTCTCCTCATGGGCCTGATGATGCAGGATCGGGTCACACCACTGTCGATAGGTCTCGCCTCTGTGCTTCATCTGCTGGCCCTCGCCGCTGTTGTCGTCGGTAGATCCTCTGATCGGCGCTGCCGATCGAAAAAAATCGACGCCGTCGGACAACCGGCCAGGCCTCTACAAAACGACTGACGCTGTACAACCACCGGTCATCGGCCGTGCGCGAATGAGCCACCCCCTCTGCGTCCCGCCCGTCCTTCCCACTGAACGCGCCGAAACATTCGGCGCTATCGCTCGGTTGATGAAATCCAATCGACCTGTAGCGTCTGCCGGACGTCCAAGACAAGGAATTGCACACCTATCGATGGCAACCAGGAGGCGAGCCACTGATGAACGATCACATCATTGCACTGTTCACCGACACCACCGTATTCGGTATTTCCATTCTCAACGTGTTGTTGGCGCTGACCACCACCCTCGTGACCTTCCTGGTCGCCCGTGCGGCGATCAGCTTCCTGCTGCACCGGGTCCGGCGCTGGTCAATGCACGATGGCGCCTTGAGCCAAGTGCTGGCCAAGGTGCTGGCTGGCACCAGCAATTTCCTGCTGTTCCTTGCCTCCTTGCTTGTAGGCTTGAGCCTGCTCGACCTGCCCGAGCGCTGGCTCAGCCGGGTCAGCAGCCTGTGGTTCGTGGTCGCCGCCCTGCAGATTGGCCTGTGGGCCAACCGCGCCATAAGCCTAGGCCTTAGCCGCTACTTCGCACGCCACAGGGCCGATGGCCTGAACCAGGGCAGCGCCTTGGCCACGCTCTCGGCCTGGGGCGCGCGGGTGTTACTGTGGTCGGTGGTGTTGCTGGCGATGCTGTCGAACCTGGGCGTGAACATCACTGCCTTCGTTGCCAGCCTGGGTGTGGGCGGGATCGCGGTGGCGCTGGCCGTGCAGAACATCCTCGGCGACCTGTTCGCCTCGCTGTCGATCGCCGTGGACAAGCCGTTCGAAGTCGGCGACTTCATCGTCATCGGCCCGCTGGCGGGCACCGTGGAGCATGTCGGTCTTAAAACCACGCGTATCCGCAGCCTTGGCGGCGAGCAGATCGTCATGGCCAACGCCAGCATGATCAGCAGCACCATCCAGAACTACAAGCGGTTGCAGGAACGCCGCATCGTGTTCGAATTCGGCCTTTCCTACGACACACCCACCGAGGCGGTGAAGAAGGCGCCGGGCATCGTCGAAGAAGCGATCAAGGCGCAGGATCAGGTGCGTTTCGACCGTGCTCACCTGCGCGGTTTCGGCAAGGAGGCGTTGGAGTTCGAGTGCGTGTATATCGTCAAGGACCCAGGCTACAACCTGTACATGGATATCCAGCAAGCGATCAATTTCCGTCTACTGGAACGCTTCTCCCGGATCGGCGCCACATTCGCCGTTCCGGTACGGGCAATCAAGGTCACCGCCTTGCCAGAGGCCAACGTTGAGTCTGCAGGGCGCGAAGGCCGTGGCTTCAGAGGAGCCTGAATGCACAAGCCCCAGGGAAGGCGTCGCCAGCCAAGGCGTCTTCCCTCTCCGTCACAGGTCCAGCGCACCGCTGAGCAGCGCTTCCAGGACACCCGCCACATTGCTCTGACGCTCGTTCAGCAGGCACAGCGGAATACCCTGCAAAACCCCCAGGGAATCGTCCAGGCCCTCGCCCACCACCGCCAACGGGCAAGCGACGTCCATCTGCAACGACCGCAGGCGCCTGGCCAGCACAGGGGTAACAGGCTCCCGTACGGCAATCACCACCGCCGCGGGCTGGATCGCCGCGCACAGCAGGGCCAGTTCTTCGAGGGGTTGGCCACCACCGAGCACCTCGATGCGCTGGCGCTCGCCACTGAGCAGCAAACCGGTACTAAGCAACTCAAGCTCGGCATGGTCCTCCAAACCAGCCAGCAGGACCCGAGGGGCATCGGGCTGATTCATCTGCAGGCGCAGGAGTAGCCTGGCGCGCAGGAAGGTATCGAGGAAAAGCCACTGGCTGCGCTCCCCGAAACCACTACCGGATGCCAGACCACGCCAGACCGGCATCAGCACGTCATGCATCACGCTGGCCTTGGGAAAGAGCGTGAACAACTGGCCATGGATACCTTCCAGCGCCTGGCTATCGAATGTTCTGGTTGCGCGCACAACGGCCGTACGCCATTCATCGAAGGCATCGTCGCGCACAAGGCTGGTCTTGCTTTGCCCCGCGAGCATTTCGCCGACCTTGCTGATCGGCAGGCCATTGGCGGTCCAGCGCAGGATGTCGCGGATTCGCTGCACGTCCGTGGCAGTGTACAACCGGTGGCCGCCATCGGTACGTTGTGGGCGGATCAGGCCATGGCGCCGCTCCCAGGCACGCAAGGTAACGGGGTTGATGCCGGTCATGGTGACCACATCGCGCATGGGAAAAAGATCAGGTGGGGTGGCTTCAGTCATCGTGGGGCATCCGTGAGATAACACATTCTAAACCCCTGCACATCTTCTTGGGCGAGCATCATTGAGTCATCATTCGACGAACCGCACCGAAGCTCTCGACAGTAGAGCTACGCTGCGCATACTGAACATGAATCCGTGGGTGGCTAAATGATCAACGCAAAACTCCTGCAACTGATGGTCGAGCATTCCAACGATGGCATCGTCGTCGCCGAACAGGAAGGCGACGACAGCATCCTTATCTACGTCAACCCCGCTTTCGAACGCCTCACAGGCTATTGCGCCGCCGATATCCTTTATCAGGACTGTCGCTTCCTCCAAGGCCAGGACCACGACCAGGCAGGGCTCGTTGCCATCCGCCAGGCCATCGCCCAAGGGCAGCCCTGCCGTCAGGTGCTGCGCAACTACCGCAAGGATGGCAGCTTGTTCTGGAACGAACTGTCCATCACGCCGGTGCATAACGAGGCGGACCAGTTGACCTACTACATCGGGATCCAGCACGACGTCACGGCACGAATGGAAGCCCAGCAAAGGATCCGGGAACTGGAAGCGCAAGTCGCTGAATTGCAGGGCAAATTGGGCGAGCTCGAAGCTTGATACAAAAAAAGCTGTACAAGGACGTTGACTTGTACAATTTTAGACGTAGTCTTCAGCTATACCTGTACAAGATTCATTATCTGTACAGGCCTGCCTGGAGACTCGCATGTCCGCCTACCTGCAGCAATTCGCGCAACGCTTCGCGCGGCTCGACGCGCACAATATCGATGCGCTGGTAAACCTGTACAACGAAGAGGTCACTTTTCGCGACCCCCTGCATCAGATTCAGGGTCTTGAGGCACTGAAGGCCTACTTCTCCCAGCTTTACGCCAACGCGCAGGACATCCGCTACACCTTCACAGGCGCCGATGAGGTAGGGCCTGGTCAAGGCTATTTGCGTTGGACCTTGCAGTTCCGCCACCCTCGCCTGTCCGGCGGACGGCCGATCGCCTTGCAAGGTTGCAGCTACCTGCAATGGCAGGACCGGGTGCATCTGCATCAGGACTTCTTCGACGCAGGAGCCCTGCTCTACGAGCATGTTCCGGTCATGGGCGGCGCTATCCGCTGGCTCAAAGGCAGGTTGGCATGAGCCGTTGCTGGCTGACCGGCGCGAGCAGCGGGATCGGCGCCGAACTTGCGCGATGCCTGCTCGAACAGGGGCACCAAGTGGCACTCGGCAGCCGTCATGCCGAGCGGCTGTCACCCCTTGCCGAACAGTTTCCTGGCCAAGTGCTGCTGGCCATCGGCGATCTCGACGACCCACGCCAGGTAGCCCAGGTCGCCGCCTGCATCGAGCAGGCCTGGGGTGGCCTGGACATGGTCATCCTCAACGCAGGTACCTGCGAATACCTGGAGCCCGGCCGATACGACCCGCAGCTGGTCGAACGCGTGATCCGCACCAACTTCCTCGCGCTGAACCATTGCCTGGCAGCCGCCCTGCCCTTGCTGCGCGCTGGGGAGCGCCCGCACCTGGTGGTGATGGGCAGTTCGGTTACCTGGCTGGCCTTGCCTCGGGCGGGAGCTTATGGCGCATCCAAGGCGGCTGTACGCTACCTGGTGGAATCGCAACGCATCGACCTGGCGCGCGAGGGTATCGACGTGACCTTGGTGAGTCCGGGGTTCGTCGACACGCCGCTGACCCGCCGCAACGACTTCCCCATGCCCCAGATCTGGCCAGCCCAGCGCGCCGCCAGCCATATCGCCAAGCGCCTGCCCCGGCGCCCGCTGGAGATCAATTTCCCCGGCCTATTCACCTTTGTCCTGCGCCTGCTCGGTGCTTTGCCTGCGCGTCTGCGCCTGGCGATTGGCCGACGCCTGGCACGCCATGAACAGGAATGATGCCCCATGCGCATAGCGATCATCGGCAGCGGTATCGCAGGTTTGACCTGCGCCTACCTGTTGTCGCGCAAACACGAAGTGACAGTGTTCGAGGCCGAGCAATGGATCGGCGGGCACACCCATACCCTGGATGTGGACTGGCAGGGCCAACGCTATGCCATCGACACTGGCTTCATCGTCTTCAACGACTGGACCTACCCCCATTTCATACGCCTGCTCGGTCAGCTCGGGGTCGCGTCGCAACCAACGCAGATGAGCTTTTCGGTCCATGACCCGCTCACTGGCCTGGAATACAACGGTCACGACCTCGATACCCTGTTCGCCCAACGCAGAAACCTGTGGTCGCCGGGCTTCTGGGGGATGCTGCGCGACATCCTGCGCTTCAACCGGCAGGCACTGGCCGACCTGGACAACCAGCGCATCGATGCCTCCACCACCCTGGGCAGCTACCTCACGACCCATGGCTATGGGCAACGCTTCATCGAACACTACATCGTACCGATGGGGTCGGCCATCTGGTCGATGTCCCGCGCCGACATGCTCGACTTCCCGCTGCGGTTCTTCGTGCGGTTCTGTCGCAACCATGGCCTGCTGTCGGTCAACGATCGCCCGCAATGGCGGGTCATCCAGGGCGGCTCGCGTAGCTACATCGAGCCGCTGTGCCGACCGTTCGCCGATCGTATTCGCCTTGGCACCAAGGTCCACCGGGTCAGCCGCGACGAGGGGGGGGTGAGCGTTTTCACCAGCGCCGGCACCGAACGCTTCGAAAGCGTGGTGTTTGCCTGCCACAGCGACCAGGCCCTCGGGCTGCTGGAAGCACCCAGCGCCCAAGAGCGCGCCGTGCTAGGCGCCATAGGGTACGCCGAGAACGACGTGGTGCTGCACACCGACATCCGCCTGTTGCCGCGCCGCAGGAAAGCCTGGGCCAGTTGGAACTACCGCTTGGGCGGCGCCGAGCATGCCCCGGCCGCGGTCACCTACAACATGAACATACTCCAGGGTATCCAGGCGCCGGCGACCTTCTGCGTCAGTCTCAACCAAACCGCACTCATAGACCCGGCACACATCATCGCCCGCCTGCGTTACGCCCACCCACAATACAGCCTGGCCGCCTCCACCGCGCAGGCAAGGCAGGAACAGATACAAGGCCATCTGCACAGCTACTTCTGCGGTGCCTATTGGGGCAATGGTTTTCATGAAGACGGCGTGGTGAGCGCGCTGCAGGTGGCGCGCCACTTTGGAGAGCAGCTGTGAACAGCAGCCTTTGCCTGGGCTGGCTCAGCCACCGCCGCCTGGCGCCACGCCCCCACGCGTTCCGTTACCGGGTAGGCATGTTCTTGCTGGACCTGGACGAACAAGCCGCATGGCTGGGGCTGTCGCGCTGGATCGGACGCTGGCGCCTGGCCCCTCTGAGCTGGCGCGACACCGACTACCTGCCCGCCCTGACCCGCCAAGGTACACCGCTAGCCGAAGCTGCCCGCACATTGGTCGGTCAGGCCACCGGCCGCACACCCACTGGACACGTCCAACTGCTGACGCAATTGCGTTGCTGGGGGCTGTCGTTCAATCCGGTGAGTTTCTACTTCTGCCATGACCACGACGGGCAGCTGGCGGCGATCCTGCTGGAAGTCCGCAACACTCCCTGGCGCGAGCGCTACCACTATGTGCTGCCGGTAGAGGGCAACCTGGCGACGTCCTTCACCCTGGCCAAGGCCTTCCATGTGTCGCCGTTCATGCCGTTGAACATGGACTACCGCCTGCACTTTCGCCTGGCGGCGACGCAAGTACGCATTCACATGCAGAACTGGCAGGACGGCCAGAAAGTCTTCGATGCCGATCTCGCCCTGCAGCTTCAGCCCCTGGATAGGCGCGCACTGCGGAGGTACATCCTGACCTTCCCCTGGATGAGCTTGCGCACCGTCTCGGCCATCTACTGGCAGGCGCTGCGCCTTCTACTCAAACGCACGCCCATCCATGACCACACCGAACGCCAGGGCGACCTGGTACTCGGCCAACCCTGCGAGGACCCCAACCATGCCCAACCCCACTCTGAGCGTTAGCAAGTCCGCAGGCCTGGCGCCCTTGCTCGGCACATTGGCACGTAACGCCCTGCTCGCCCAATTGGGCAAGTTACGCCACGGCCACCTGCGGCTGCTCAGCCATGGGCGGCAGTGGAACTTTGGCGATGCCGCCAGCCCGTTGCAGGCCGAGGTGGAGATTCTCGATGACGCAGCCTGGGGCATGATCGCCGGGAATGGCTCGATTGGCGCCGGCGAGGCGTATATCCATGGCTACTGGCGCAGCCCGGACCTTGCACGGGTGACCCGCCTGTTCGTGGCCAACCTCGACGTACTGGACGCCCTGGAAGGTGGCCTGGCACGTCTTGGCCGACCAGCCCTGCGCCTGCTGCACCGGTTGAACCGCAACAGCCGGCGCGGTGCCCGGCGCAACATCCTGGCCCACTACGATCTGGGCAACGCACTGTTCGAGCAGTTGCTGGACCCGACCATGATGTATTCCGCGGCCAAGTTCGAGCATCCAGGGCAAACCCTGGAACAGGCGCAACTGAACAAGCTGGAGCGCATCTGCCAGAAGCTCGAACTCAGCCCGAACGACCACCTGCTGGAAATCGGCTGCGGTTGGGGCAGCCTGGCCATCCATGCCGCAACCCGCTACGGCTGCCGAGTCACCACCACCACGCTGTCGCAAGCGCAGTACAGCTATACCTTGCAGCGGGTCCGGGACCTTGGCCTGGAGCAGCGCGTGACCGTACTGCAAGACGACTACCGCGACCTGGTCGGCAGCTACGACAAGCTGGTGTCCATCGAAATGATCGAGGCCGTGGGCCACCGCTACCTACCGACCTACTTCCGCCAGTGCGCCGCCCTGCTCAAGCCCGACGGGCTGATGCTGCTGCAGGCCATCACCATCCGTGACCAGCGCTATGCCCAGGCGCGGCGCTCTGTGGACTTCATCCAACGCTACATCTTCCCCGGTGGCGCCCTGCCGTCGCTGAGCGTGATGCTCGACACCGCCAGCCGGCAGACCGCGCTCAACCTCGTGCATCTGGAAGATTTCGGTGTGGACTATGCACGCACGCTGGAGCATTGGCGCGACAACCTGCGCCAGTCACGCACCACGCTGGCCGCGCTGGGATACGACGACACGTTCCAGCGCTTGTGGGAGTTCTACCTGTGCTATTGCCAGGGCGGTTTCGAAGAGCGTGCAATCGGTGTATCACAATTGCTGTGGGCAGCCCCCTTGGCCCGGCGTGCGCCGTTGCCAGCACAGCCATGATGCCCAGCGCCTGGCTGGTGGCCAACGCCCTATGGTTGCAGGGCGGCTGGTGGCTTTGCGTGCTCGGCGCAAAATACCCGTGGCTGTTGCTACTGGTGCCGATCGGGCTGGCCGTGCACCTGTACCTGTGCGCGGACCTTGCCGCCGAGACCAAGGCGTTGTGGCGGGTCACACTGGCCGGCTGCGTCATGGACAGTCTGCTGGGATCGTTGGGCGTTTTCGATTTCGGCACCTGGCCACTGCCCCTGTGGCTGGGGCTTTTGTGGTTGGTGCTGGCCAGCGGCTTGCGCCACAGCTTGGCCTGGGCTGGCAGCCCATTCTGGCGTGGCGCACTGCTGGGTGCTCTGGGCGGCCCGGCGGCTTACCTGGGCGGTGCCGGGCTGGCTGATGTGGCGCTACCCTTGGGGTCACTGCCCACCGCGCTGTTGCTGGCCCCGATCTGGGCGCTGGCCTTCCCCCTGCTGGTGCGCATCGCCGCGTGGCGCTGACCTTCGGCAGCGCTGCGAGCAGTACCGCACCTGGTCCCAACACCGCGCCCAGCGCTTGCGCCAATCGAATGGGCGACCACACACCACGCAAACCTTGCTCGGCAATAAACCCTTCTTCATAGCGCCTCCCCGGCATCCAGCCGTGCCAACAACTCCTGGCCACGCTCCCACACCGCTTGGCGACGCGCCGGTGACATGTTGTCGAGGCTTCCATAGACCAGGCGCAGGCGCGGATTGGCAGATAGCTGGGCACGATGCCGAATCAGAAAATGCCAGTACAGCGCATTGAACGGGCAGGCATTCTCCTCCGTGACCTGCCCGACCTTGTAGCTGCAGGCCTGGCAATGGTTGGACATCCGCTGGATGTATCGACCACTCGCGCAATAGGGTTTGGAGCCCAGATAGCCGCCATCGGCGTGCATCACCATGCCCAAGGTATTGGGCAGCTCGACCCAATCGAACGCATCGATATACACCGCCAGGTACCACTGGCAAATGGCGTCTGGTGCGATGCCGGCCAACAGAGCGAAATTGCCAGTGACCATCAGCCGCTGGATATGGTGCGCGTAGCCAAGCCGCAGGGTCTGCCCAATGGCCTGCGCCATGCAGCGCATGCGCGTATCCCCGGTCCAGTAGAACGTCGGCAGCGCGCGATCGTTGCCCAGGTGGTTCAGCCCAGCATACTCGGGCATGCGCAACCAGTAGATGCCCCGCACGTATTCGCGCCAGCCGATCAACTGACGAATGAAGCCCTCAGCGGCATTGAGCGGTACCTGGCCGCTGCGCCAGGCGTGGTCGACATCCGCGCACAACTGCCGGACATCCAGCAGCCCGACATTCAGGGCCGCACTGATGCGTGCATGGAACAGGTACGGTTCGCCTTCGGCCATGGCGTCCTGGTAATCGCCGAATGCCGCCAGGCCAAAGTCGAGAAAATGCTGCCAGAGCTGCTGGGCCTGACCATGGGTCACGGGGTAATCGAAACCGTCCATGGCACCGTAATGATCATTGAAACGCTGCCGGACCAAGTCCACCACCGTTTGGGTGATCGCATCCTGGTCGAACTGCGCCGGAATCGGCCCGCGCAGGCCTCGCGGCAAGGATTTGCGATTGTCGGCATCGAAGTTCCACGAGCCGCCTGCCGGACTGCCGTCGGGCTCCAACAGCAGGCCACAACGCTTGCGCATGCCTCGGTAGAAATGCTCCATGCGCAGTTGCGTGCGCCCTTGCGCCCAGCGCGCGAATGCCTCGCGCGAGCACAAGAAGCGGGTATCGCGATGCCACACCAGCGGCAGCCCGGCATCGCGCAGCGCCTGTTCCAGACGCCACTCGCCGCATTCGGTCAGGTGAATTTCGCTCGCACCGAGCACCTTGCCCCAGCGCCGCAGCTCGCCGGCGATGCTGCCGCTGTTGCCTTCGGCATCCAGCTCGACGTAATGCACCTGCCACCCACGCTCGCGCAGGGCCTGGGCGAAATGACGCATGGCGCTGAAGATGAACATGATCTTGTGCGGATGATGCGGCACATAGCGGGCCTCCCCCTGGACTTCGGCCATGAGGACGGCGTCCTGGGTCGGGTCCAGCGCCGCCAGGCTCGCCAGGTCGAATGACAGCTGGTCACCGAGCACCAGGCCGAGACGCATTGCGTTGGTCACCATTGGCTGGCCATGGTCAGAGGCCCTTATTCAGTTGCAGGGAGCGCCTTCCGGCAGACGGCGGAAGAACAAGGTGATCTGCCCGAGTTCCACGCCCAGTTTGCTCATGCGCGAGCGATTGATCAGGGTGTCGTCGTCCATCAGGTACATCCAGTCGTCCAGGTCGACCTCCCAGTGCCGCCCGTCCACGGGCAGATCCAGCTGGTAGCGCCAGCGCAGCGCATTGCCCGCCACCTCGCCGCGGGCCTCGCCAATCACGTCCGCCGCGGTTCCGCGCCAGCGGCCAGGGCCGTCTGGCACGAGGGTCCAGACGCGCCGTTGACGCGTGCCATCGCTGTAAAGAAAACGCTCGTCGAGGATCAGCCGCTCACCGTCCCGCCGGCTGGCGATGCACACGTGAAAACGCTTGACCACTTCCCCGGAGCGCTTCTGGAACATGCCCCAGGCCTGCACCGGCTGCGAGAAGAAACTCGCCAGGTCTAATTTCGGCTGCTCCGAGGCGTAGCGCTCGACGCCAACATTGCCACAGCTACCCAATAAAACGCAGGCCGCCAACACCAGTGCCCTGTACATGCTCATGCTCCTTCGTCGTCGCTAACCTGCCCCAGCAAGCGCAGGCGCAGTCGAGGGTCTCTGGCCCGAGGGTCGAGCCATATCGCAAAGAACGCCCGCGCAAAGGCCGGGTCGGCGATTTCCCGGTGGAGCGTGCCGTCGACATAGAAGCGGCATCCCTCACCCGGCAAGTACAAACCGGTGATGCGCATTCCAGGGCGCACATCCACGAATGCCGTTTGAATCAGCTCGGCCCATGCAGCGATCTGCTCCGGCGTCACGGCCCCCGTGTTCAGTCGGCGAATCTCATCCATGCTGGCCTGGACCAGAGTTTCGCGGGAAATCGGTCGGTGGTAGAGCAGCTCCAGCGCAAAGGGCTGTCGCCAATCCTGTACAGGTCCGTTGGTCCAAAGCCTGGCGCTGTAGACACGCAACCCGAACCAGGTGAACTCACCGCTGCCCAGTCGCTGTGCCGTGGGCAGCGCTGTCCGCCAGTCGGCTGCTGCCGCTTGCAGGCAGATCAACAGGAACCACAGGCAGGTCCAACGCGCAGCGTGCGTCATGCTGACCTCCAGCTCACTCAATCCTGTACAAGAAGATACATTTGTACAACTTTACGAAGGAGATGTACAGCTTCTGACGAAACCTGCCCTCACGTCCGACTTGCAATACATCCGGAAAATCGTATATTCGGAAAATCATATACGCTCAGTGCACCCCTGCGGGCTGGCAGTGAAACCCAGCCACCGAGACACGCCATGACTGACCCGCTGTCACCCCTCCAGGTTTTCAAATGCCTCGCCGATGAGAATCGCATCCGGATGATGCTGCTGATCGCCCGCGAGCAAGAGCTCTGCGTCTGTGAGCTGACCTGCGCACTGGAACAAAGCCAACCCAAGGTTTCCCGCCATCTGGCGCAACTGCGCACCTGTGACCTGCTGGAGGACCGCCGGCAAGGCCAATGGGTCTATTACCGCCTGCATCCAGCGCTGCCCGCCTGGGTGCGAGAGGTACTGGCAATCACCCTCGAGGCCAATCGCGAATGGCTGAGTCGCACTGCCGATCGGCTGGACGCCATGGGGGATCGCCCACGGCGCGTCGCCACCTGCTGCTGATGCCATCGGATGGAAGAACCTCCTTCGCCTTCACCCTGAACAAGACCGACGTCCGCTGCATCGGTCATCGAGCGGCCATTGCCGCCCTACCCCTATGAGCGCTCTCTGAGCACAACCTGAGTACAACGACATGGCAATCAAAGTAGGCATCAACGGATTCGGACGTATCGGCCGCCTGGCGCTGCGCGCATCCTGGGAATGGCCAGAGTTCGAATTCGTCCGGATCAACGACCCAGCCGGCGACGCCAAGACACACGCCCATCTGGTCAACTTCGACTCGGTCCACGGCCGCTGGCACCGCGAAGCCAGCGCAGACGGCGACTCGGTGGTAATCGATGGCAAGCGCATCAAGGTCAGCGCGAACAAAACCCTTGCAGAAACCGACTGGTCCGACTGCGACCTGGTGATCGAGGCCAGCGGCAAGATGAAGTCGGTGGCCGTGCTCCAGGCCTATCTGGATCAGGGCGTCAAACGCGTGGTGGTGTGTGCGCCAGTCAAGGAAAAGGGCGCGCTTAACGTGGTGATGGGTGTCAACCAGCACGTGTTCGACCCGGCCCTGCACCGCATCGTCACCGCTGCTTCCTGCACCACCAATTGCCTGGCTCCGGTGGTCCAGGTAATTCATCAGCACCTGGGCATCCGCCACGGTTCGATCACCACCATCCACGACCTGACCAATACCCAAAGCATCCTCGATACGCCACACAAGGACTTGCGTCGCGCCCGGGCCTCAGGCATGAGCCTGATCCCCACCACCACCGGCTCGGCCACTGCGATCGCGGAAATCTTCCCTGAGCTGCGCGGCAAGCTCAATGGTCACGCCGTGCGTGTCCCGCTGGCCAATGCCTCGCTGACCGACTGTGTGTTCGAGGTTCAACGCGCGACCACCGCCGAAGAGGTCAATGCCCTGCTCAAAGCGGCTGCCGAAGGTGGGTTGAAGGGCATCCTGGGCTATGAAGAACGGCCATTGGTGTCCATCGACTACCGCACCGATCCACGCTCCTCGATCATCGACGCGCTGTCCACGCTGGTGGTCAACGGTACCCAGGTGAAGATCTACGCCTGGTACGACAACGAATGGGGCTATGCCAACCGTGCAGCAGAACTGGCCCGACTCGTCGGCATGGCGGAGTAGACAACGATCATGAAGGCGTTGTCAGCCCTGTCCGGGGACGTGCGTCAATACCTGCTGGTGACCGGCAATTACTGGGCCTTCACGCTCACCGACGGCGCGTTACGCATGCTGGTGGTCCTGCACTTCCATGCACTGGGCTATACGCCGCTGCAGATCGCGGCGTTGTTCCTGTTCTATGAGGTGTTCGGCGTGATCACCAACCTGACGGGGGGCTATCTTGGCGCACGCCTGGGGCTCAATCGCACCATGAACATCGGCCTGGGCATGCAAGTCGTGGCCTTGATGATGCTGACGGTCCCGGCGGCCGGGCTGACGGTGCCCTGGGTGATGGCTGCCCAGGCGCTGTCCGGCATCGCCAAGGACCTCAACAAGATGAGCGCCAAAAGTTCGATCAAGCTGTTGGTGCCGGACAGCCAGCAAGGCACCCTCTACCAGTGGGTGGCCATCCTCACCGGCTCGAAGAACGCGCTCAAAGGCGTGGGCTTCTTCCTCGGTGGAGCGCTGCTCGCGCTGCTTGGTTTCACCCACGCGGTGCTGTCCATGGCGGCCGTGTTGGCAGCGGTTTGGATCGGCAGTTTGCTCCTGCTGAAAAAAGACCTTGGCAAGGCCAAGGCCAAACCGAAGTTCCGCGACATGCTGTCCAAGAGCCGGGCGATCAACATCCTCTCGGCTGCACGGCTGTTCCTGTTCGGGGCTCGCGACGTGTGGTTCGTGGTGGCGTTGCCGGTCTATCTGAGCGCCACTTTCGGCTGGGACTTCTGGATGGTCGGCGGTTTTCTGGCCGCCTGGGTCATCGGCTACGGCATCGTCCAGTCGTTCGCCCCTTACCTCACCGGCAAGAAGCAAGGCCATGTGCCCGACGGCCGAGCCGCCTTCACCTGGGCCATCGCCCTGGCCGGGCTGCCCCTGCTCATGGCACTGGGCCTCACAGCCGGTGGCTCGGCCCAGATCGTGCTGCTGGGCGGGCTGATGTTGTTCGGCGTGCTGTTCGCGGTGAACTCATCGCTGCACAGCTATTTGATCGTGAGCTATGCCAAGGAGGATGGCGTTTCCCTGGACGTGGGCTTCTACTACATGTCCAACGCCCTGGGACGGCTGATGGGCACGCTGCTTTCGGGTTGGGTATTCCAGGCCTATGGCCTGGAGGCCTGCTTGTGGGTTTCCAGCGTTTTCGTCCTGGCTGCGGCACTCATCTCGGTCGGATTGCCAAGGCACGGCAACCGGGTACGACAGCACGACTGAGCGGCGCCGAACAGCGCAGGCTGTGGGGCCTGCGCTGTTCGGGTTCTACCGACGGGCGCGAATCGCTTCGATGCCATTGAACACCAGCATGCCCAGCAACATGGCTGCCACGAACAGCCAGGCCTGCCAATAACCACCCGGCAACAGCACCAGCGCAGGGCCCGGGCATACGCCAGCCAGCCCCCAACCAATGCCGAACAGCAGGCTTCCGCCTACCAGGCGACGGTCGATGTCGCGCCGGGTGGGCAACTGCATCGTGCCCCCCAACAGCGCCACCGACTGTCGGCGCGCCCAGGCCATCGGCACCAACGCTGCGCCAATGGCACCGACCATGACCAATGCAAGCGAAGGATCCCACTGCCCGGCCAGGTCGAGAAATCCAAGCACCTTGGCGGGATTCGCCATGCCGGACAGCAACAAGCCCAACCCGAACAGCAACCCTGCGATGAAACCAGTGATCCGCGTCATGTCACACACCCGCCAGAAGATGCCGAGCGACGAACACGGTGGCGAACCCGGCCGCCATGAAGCACAGCGTCGCCACTGCCGAACGGGGTGACAGCCGCGACAGGCCACACACCCCGTGACCGCTGGTGCAGCCGCCGCCGTAGCGAGTGCCCAGGCCGACCAGCAGCCCTGCGACCATGAGAACCCAGGGTGCACGGGTGAACTCCACGGCGGGAAGCGACACGAACACCTGCCACAGCAGCGGTGCAGCGATGATGCCCAGCAGGAACGCAGCTTTGTCGCCACGCCCCTCCCCTGACCGCTGCAACATCGAAGCCAGCAACCCACTGATACCGGCTATCCGCCCGTTGGCTGCAGCGAACAGCCCTGCGGCCAGACCAATCAGCACGCCTCCTCCGAGCGCCGACCATGGCGTGAAGGCATTCATGTCAACAAGCATCGCAACGCTCCAACTCAAGAGAAAGGGGTGGGCATGCCCTTATTCTAGCCCTGGGCCAGCAGGGTTGAAATCCGAGTCTGCGGCAGCCCGCCGTGGCTTGGGGATAGGTGAATTACTGCTACGCTTTTCAGAGGCTGGCCGGTAATCCTCGTTGCTGCATTGCCAGTTCAGCACCGATGAGTTCCATTGTCGTTCGGGCCCACCCTTTGCGCATGACCTTTGCTCAACAAAGGTGCCGACATGGCTGACTTCAAGAAGCATTCGACCAAGCGGTTGTCCAAGGTGAAAGACGACTTCCGTGAAGAAAAGAATTTCCATTCGCGCAAGGAGAGACTGGAGGCCGGTAAACGTCTGCGAGACGTCGTTCCGCGGGCGGCTCATGCAACGTGGAAATCCAAGCCCAGGCAGCGTGATCCCGTCGGTTTGCTCGAACTGTCCAACCGTGACCGCCATCCGGCACTGGTGCCTGTCCGTTATGGGCGAATGCTGCGCAGCCCATTCACCTTCTTGCGTGGCTCGGCCGGCCTGATGGCACGCGACCTCGCCCCGCTGCCTTGTACCGGCGTACACGTCCAAGCCTGCGGCGATTGCCACCTGCTCAACTTTGGCTTGTTCGCCACCCCCGAACGTAACCTGATCTTCGATATCAACGACTTCGACGAGACACTTCCCGCGCCGTGGGAATGGGACATCAAACGGTTGGCAGTCAGCTTTGCCGTCGCCGCCCAAGACAATCGGCTGAACGACAAAGAGGCCGGACAATTGGCCATGGCCTGCGTGGAGGCCTACCGCAAGCGCATGCGTGAATTGTCGGATATGAGCCCGCTTGACGTCTGGTACGACCGCCTGGACGCTCAGGCCATCATCGACATGGCCCCCAACGAGAAATACCGCAAGGCGCGCGAAGCATTGATGACCAGGGCCAGAACGCGGATCGGGGACTACCTGTATCCCCAGATCAGCGATGAAGTGGGCGGTAGGCGACGCCTGGTCGACCAGCCTCCGATCCTGTTCCATATCCAAGAAGCCGGTTTCGCCAAGCGCGTGAAGCTTGCACTTGAGGATTACCGCCGTTCATTGCTACCCGAGCGCAGAGTGCTCTACGACCGCTATCGCCTGGAGGACTTCGCAGTGAAAGCCGTGGGCATTGGCAGCGTGGGCACGTTCTGCTTCGTCGGCTTGTTCTTTTCGGCCGAAAACCATCCGCTGCTGCTGCAATTCAAGGAAGCCTGCCCGTCCGTGCTGGCGCCCTATGCCGGCAAAAGCGAGTTTGCCAATCAAGGTCAGCGAGTGGTTACCGGCCAGCGCCTTTCGCAATCCGCCAGCGACATTTTTCTGGGCTGGACCGAAAGCACCAAGGGCCGGCAGTTTTTCGTCCGACAGCTACGCGATATGAAGATGTCATTGCCAGTGGAAGGTGCGACCTTCGAGCAGATGAACATGTATGCGCAGGTGTGTGGCATGACGTTGGCGCGGGCGCATGCCAAGTCAGGGGACGCAGCGCTGATCAGTGGGTATCTCGGCAAGTCGGACGCCTTCGATCAAGCCCTTGGCAAGTTCGCACTGGCTTATGCCAAGCAAAATGCCATGGACTACGCGGCGCTGGTCAATGCCGAGAAAAAGGGCAGGATCAAGGCACTTCGCGAGGAAGACGATTGAGCACTGCCATGGCCTATGCCATGGGGGGTGACCTAACTGCATTCATCTGGATTCAAGAAGATGCATGACCCTCGTTTTCCCCCAGCGCGTTCAAGATCGTCTCGTTTCCACGGGGCCGTTCTCGTCGCGACCATACTGATGCTGACCGCCTGTTCAACCCTCGGTCCCTCCACCATCGAGCGCGACAGAAGCGATTACGCGACCGTCATAGCCACGACCTGGAAAGAACAGACCCTGTTGAACATCGTCAAGTTGCGTTACGCCGATGCCCCCGTCTATTTGGAGGTGTCATCGGTGATCAGTTCCACGGCCATCCAAAGTCAGGTGAACCTCAGCGCCAGTTGGTTCAGCGGTTCGCCCGCTGAGGGTAACAACCAGACCTTGGGCGCTTCAGGCCTCTACACAGATCGCCCTACCATCAGCTACACACCGTTGTCCGGCGAACGCTTCTCCCGTTACCTGCTCACGCCCCTTTCGCCAGCGGCTATATTCTCGCTCGTCCAGGCGGGCTATCCGGTCGATCGTGTGCTGCACCTGACCACGCGTGCCGCAAACGGCTTGTACAACAGGTCAACCTCCCCGTCTCGGCTGCGTGCAGCAGACCCAGAGTTCTATGCGGTGCTGGATGCGCTTCGGCGGATTCAGCGTTCGGAAAAGCTGGGCATGCGAATCAGCCAACGTGCCGGGACTGACAGTGAACTGCTGCTGATCGCCGACACCCGGTCGGAAATCGTCGAAACCGATCGCCGACTGGTGCGCCAGTCGCTGCACCTTCGACCCGACGCGGAGATACTGAAACTCACCTTCGGCTCGGTGCAGAGGGACGATACCGAGGTGGCCTTGCTGACACGTTCGATGTCGGAGATCTTCTCGGAGATCGCCGCCACCATCGAAGCCCCGCCCATCCATGTGCAAGAGGGTCGGGCAAACCCCGAACCCGCCCTTCCCAAGGTTTCCAACGAATGGGACACGCCACTGGTGCGTATCCATTCAAGCGAGCGAAAGCCAGACAATGCCTATGCCGCCGTGCACTACCGCGATCACTGGTTCTGGATAGACGATCGCGACCTGAAGTCCAAGTCCGAGTTCCTCTTCATTCTCGTGCTCTTGTCCCTCGCCGAAACTGGCGTAGCCCCGGAAACACCGGTCATCACGATCCCCGCCAACTAGTCAGGCAGCGGATACAGGCTTTGCAGCAAACGATCCTGCGCGGACAGGGGACCTAGATGGCGAACGAACAGGGCCTCGCCTTGTGGGCCCGAAAGTGCCTGGCTCAAGGCGGTATCCACCAACAAACGGAAATCGTCGTCTCCTCTTGGCATCGACAACGCCACCCGGCTCATGACGAACAAGTGATCCGGAACCCACAGCTGGTCGCGCTCAGCTTGCCGGGCCTGATAGGCCAGCAGGACCACCCTGTCTCCCAGGAGCGCGTCGACCTTGCGGTCGACCACCCGCTGCACCCCTTCCGCGTACGTCGACACTTCCTGGAGCGTGGATTGCAAACCAAGCTGGCGGATCCGCTCATGGGCCCAGCGACTGCTCAAGGTGCCACGCAGGACGGCAAAGCTGTGCTTGCTCAACCCCGCGTTGATCGTCGCGCGCCAGCGCGGGCTGGTGTCCTGCGCGCCACCGCTGAGGGGGCCGAGCAAGGTATTCGGTGCATCACGCCTGACCAGAGCCGCAAGGCCGGAAGTAAAGACCGCGATGGAAAAGTCCAAGGTGCCCCTTCTGGATAGGGTTTCCACCATCGGTGTACAGAGCAGGTCGACCTGCCCGTCACCCACGGTGCGAACAGCCTCCGGCTCTGCCAGGGAGCGCCAGCGTACCTGCAAGCCCGCGAGCCCGGGCGACTCCCGAAGGCGTGCGACGACTGCCTGGCAAAGGTCGATGGAGTACCCCTCCGGTGCCTGTTCGCTGCCAGATGAGAAGGGAGCGAACCCCTCCACGAATCCGAGATTGAGCACCTGCCCTTGCCTTAACCTGCTCAATACGTCCGCAGCGGCGACAGTGCTGTCTGCTACCGCGCACAACAGCAAACTGGCAAGACACCAACCGGTCGCTTTCAATGAACGCTTCATGGCGCACCTCCGATCATGTCCAACGCCTTGACGAAACGCTTGGCAATGAAACCGAACAGCAGGTAGCCCAGCGCCATGATCAGAGCGGCACCGAATACGGCTTCCAGGCCCGAGGCGTACAGTGCGTAGAAGCAATAGCACACCGCGACCACCATGACCGCGCTGTTACGGCGAAAAATGGCTGCCTGAACCTGGGCCTTGTACATGATCACCAACAGCCCGGTCAGCGAGGTGATGTAGGGAATGATGTTGGTCACGGCAGCCAGGTTGACCAGTTTGCTGAACTGGGCGCTGGCATTGGGCGAGAGCGTCGACAGGGCAATGAGGCTCTGCAGCACGGCGCAGGTCAGCATGCCTATCAATGGCACACCACGTGCCGTGGTGCGCGTGAACAGCGTTGGGAA
Organism: Pseudomonas sp. NyZ480; assembly: GCF_029537255.1. Lineage (NCBI taxonomy): Bacteria > Pseudomonadati > Pseudomonadota > Gammaproteobacteria > Pseudomonadales > Pseudomonadaceae > Pseudomonas > Pseudomonas sp. NyZ480. Next base: position 3,178,718 of record NZ_CP120626.1, read on the forward strand.
AAGCCCCTGCCCGGCAGTCACTCTGGCGGTTTCAGCCAAGGTGAATTGCCAGCCGAGCAACGAACCCACACAGGCGATTACCGCCAAGGCCATGATGACATTGCCGACAGCGTCATTGAACATCTGCGCATAGACCAGGGCGAAGGGCGCGCTGGCGTTTGCAAGTTCCGGGTTCGGCACGATGCCCTGGATGACACTGGTCGAAAGAATGTAGATCACCGCTGCGCCAAGGGTGCCGAGCAAGCACGCCAGAGGCACATTGCGCTTGGGGTTTTCCACCGCGTCGGAGTTCTGCGCAGCCGATTCCATGCCCAGGAACGCCCACAAGGTCAGCGGAATACTGTTGGTAATGGCCTGGGCGACCGGCATTTGACCCGGGTTCCAGGCATCCTGGAAGGTCGCGGGGCTGAACCAGTGCCACCCGATCAGGCTTAAACCGGCAACCGGGACAATGACGCCCCACACGCTGACAGCGCCAATACGACCGGTAACTTCGGCTCCCCCCAGGTTGGACAAGGTGGTAAACCAGATCAACGTCACCGCTCCAACCAATAGCGGCCCACCACCAGTTCCAAGCCAGGGAATGAAAGGCGTGAGGTAGCCAACGGCAGAAATGGCGATGGCTACATTGCCAATCATCAGCGACAGGAAGTAAAGGTAGGAGCACAGAAAGAAAGCAGACTTGCCATGGGCTTGTTCACTGTAGGCAGACATGCCGCCCGATTGCGTGCAGTAGATGCCGCATTGGGCGAAACAGTAGGCGATAGCCATCGAGCCGATGGCCGTAATCACCCAGGACAGCAGCGAGACGGCGCCGATCTGCGCCATGCTTGCCGGCAGCATGATGATGCCCGAACCCATCATATTCACAGTGACCAGTGTCGTCAGTCCGACCAGGCCCATTTTCTTTGCTTTATCACGCATGGCTGCCACCTCCGCGAAAGCCTGTCGAAGAACCGATCGCTCATGTGCCACGCCTTCACTTTCGAGCCCTGCGCCCCAACCGCCGGGCACCGGGTGCAGCGCTTATGCCATGCAATATCACGCTGAGCACGACGCAGGCGATGGTCGTGGCGATGATCGTGCTGCCCTCTTGCAGCGGCGCATCGAGTACCAGCACGGCGAAGACGATAGACGCTAGACCACGCGGTCCGAACCAGCCAATGAACAGACGGCTCTCGGCAGCCAGCTCGCTGCCGGCCAGGCTCACCCAGACAGGCACCATACGCACCAGCGACAGGCTCAGCAGTGCATAGAACCATACCGAGGGCGACAGGATTTGCGAGGCCTTGGGCGCTACGTAGGCACCGAACACCACCCAGGTCAGCAGCGAAAGTGCTTCACCGCAGGATTCGCCGGTCTTAAGCAGCGGCTGCGTTTCCCGATTGAACAGGTAACCGGTCAACACACCTGCACAGAACGCTGCGATAAAGCCGCTACCGCCCATTGCCTGGGCGCTGGCGAAGCTCAGCAACGCCAGGGCGGGCATCACCAGTTGTTGCCAAGAGTCCATTTGCAGGCAGCGGCGTTGGGAAAGACGCAGCAGCCCTCCCACCACCAGCGCCAGCACTGCCCCCGTCAGTACGCCAATGCCCAACTCCTCCAGCAAGAAGTATCCCGCCAGGGCAAAGGGCATCGTCGAGCGACTTTCCATCAGCAATGCCAGCAGCAAGAGCAGAACCGGCACGCAGATGCCGTCATTCAGTCCGCTTTCGACGTTCAGGCTTTCACGCACATTGGCCGGCACCAGGGGGTTACTCACCACTGCCTTGCCAAGGGCGGCATCGGTGGGCGCCAGGATCGTCGACAACAGGGCCATTTCCAGCCAGGGCATGCGTGGAAACATCAGCCACGCAGCAAGCCAACCGGCGACCAGGGTCAGCGGCAAGCCAATCGTCAGCAGACGCAGTGGCAGGCTACGGTGAAGGCGCAATTGAGCCAGATCAGCTTGGGCAGCATCGCTGAACAGTACGATCGCCAGGGTAAGCTCGGCCAGCAGCCGAAGATCATGACGATCCAGGGAAAGGTTCAGCACCCCAAGCCCAGCGGGGCCTGCCACCAGCCCCGCCAGCAAGAACAACAGGGGGCCATTGATAGGTTTGGATTCGAGCGCGCCGGCCAGGTTGGCGTACAGCACCAGCAAGGCAGCCAGGACAGCCAGATTCTGATACATGACAACCCACCGTGATCGCCACGACTGTATGAATACGCTACCACTGCGTTCGTGGCGCGACGATCCAAAAGGCGGCGCAAGTTATCCTAGGTCAACAGTTGAGGTAATAAACCTGCAAGACCGCTGTGCATCAGGTGGTACCTGCCCCAAGGCCTTCGCCAGCGACCGCGGGGATCATCGTGGAAATGACCTGTGCTTGGCTTTTATCAAGTCGAGCAGGTGGCAGCGGTATAGGTTGCCAATGACCCTTGGCCGACCACGGAAAACAATCATGAACCGCCCCGCCCCCTCACGCGCTCGCCTGTATGACGAACAAGACCTCGACAGCGTGCTGCGTAGCATGGCGCAGCAGGCCCTGGCGTTCATGACTGCCCAACCCACGGTGCTGGTGGGGATTCAACGCCGAGGGGAGCCTTTGGCGCGCCGCCTGCAACTGCACTTGCACCGACTGACCGGGGCGGCGCCATTGCCACTCTACCCGATCAAGGTCAAGCGCTACGCCGACGACCTCAGCATCCTGCATGCCTATACGCAGCTTACCGAGAACCCTGAGTTGGCCAAACTGGATCTGGCCGATACCACCTTGCTGGTGGTCGATGACGTGCTGTACGAAGGGCACTCCCTGCTGCGTACCTGCGCCTACCTGGCTGAGCTTGGCGCGCGACGGGTATTCAGCGCGGTGCTCGTTGACCGTCACGTCTGTCACCAACCCGTGCATGCGCAGATCGTGGGTATACACCTGCAGGTCGCCGAGCAGGACATCGTCGAATGTCATGTGCCACCTTTCGAGGCGGATTTCAGCGTGGAAGTGGTTCGCCACGGCCGAGCTGGCGACACCGCCTGAATCAATCCGCGGACGCGGACCGGACCGTCAGAAGGCTGCACGGCGCATGGTTGAGGAGCCGTTCGGTGGTGTCGCCGATCAGCTTGGCCCAGCGCCTGGGCTGCACCACGCCGACCACCACCACGTCGATCTTCAGCGTGGCGACCAGAGACTGGATCACGCGCAGCGGCGCACCTTCGATGAAGTAGCGCTGCGCATGGACAATGCCATGGATATCGGCCAGCTCATCGAACGGTGCCTGGAGCGACTCGCGCACTTGCTCCGCCCAAGGCGCTGCAAGGTCGGGATTGGCCAGCATAGCCATGGGCAGGTCGTACGCCGACAGTAAATGGACCTGGCCGTTGCATGCGCTACCCAGTTGTCGACCTGCCTCCACCAGCGCATGGTTCAGCGCTTGCTGCGCAAGGTCCGCCTTGGCCACATCCACGGCGACCAATATGCTCGCGGGCATGGCCGGGGCCTCGGCAGGCACCAGTTGCAAAGGCACCTGACACGTATGCAGCAACGCACGGTCAACCGAGTACTTGTCGATCAGGCCACGTACCGGACTGGCGGAAAGCCCCTTGATCACCAAGTCAGGCGCACAACGCGCGATGCATGCCGGTAGGAGGTCACCCGCCGTGGCGGTTTCCAGCGCTTCGAAGGTGATGTGCAACCCTGTGGGCGCCTGCTCATCGAGCAATGCCTTGAGCCCGGAGGCGAAATGCGCGAATGCGGCTGACGGTTGGGCAGCTTGCCGCCCTTGATCGGGCACGCCACGTTCGGCGGGCGTATGGATGCCCAGTACATGCAACGAGGCACCTGACGCTTGAGCCAATGCCAGGGCCCGACGCAGCGCTGCATCGACCTGGACCTGGGTCATGACCAGAAGCATCCGACGGTACAGGCTCATCAGCCACCTCCTGGCGCGAATGGGGGTGCCGCACCGCTGTCATTATCGAAGCTGGCGGTCAGCCAATCTTGATAAATATCAAGGCCATCAAGCCCCACTGCGTCACCCTTGGCCTGAACCGGTGGGCCTTCATCGAGGCTGCCATCGCCGTGGAGGCCATCATGAATGCTTACTCGCGACTGCTACTGATCTGCCATCCAGACCTGCACCCCTCGCCTGCCCTGACGCGTGCCCAGGCGCTGGCCAGCACGACTGGCGCCACCTTGCACCTGGTGGTGCTCAGTCAACTCCCCTCACGTCTGGCCACCCTGGACCAAGTGCTGCGCGCCAATGCCCGCAAGCAGGACGCCGAGCACCGCAAGGCTTGGCTGGCCGACCAGGTGAAGGCGCTGGGCGAACTGGGCATCAGCGCCTACGCCGAGACACTGGACGATGAAGACCCGCTCAAGGATTTGATCCGGCTGGCCCAGTTGCACCGGGTAGAGATGGTGATCAAGGACATCAAGCACGAAACCGCCTTGAGCCGTGCACTGCTCACGCCTTTGGACTGGCAACTGCTGCGCCGTTGCCCGATCCCGCTGCACTTGGTGGCCCAGGCGCAGACCAACTTGCCAGCGCGCATACTTGTCGCCGTCGATCTGGTCGAGCACGACCCTGTGATCGACAAGCTCAACGACCACATCCTGCAATCGGCACAGGCCCTGGCACAGCGATGCAAGGCGCAACTGCATCTGCTGCAGGCCTATGAACCCAGTGCAAGCTTCGTTGCCTATGCCGCCGCCCCCGTCGCCTGGACTGACAAACTGGTCGAGGAAATGTCGGGTCGTGCGCGCGAGCGCATGGCAGCGTTCGGCGGCCGCTACGGCATCAAGCCAGATCATCTGCACCTGGTGAGAGGCGCTGCCCGTAACGTGGTCAGCGAATACGCCAACCAGCATGGCTTCGATGTGGTGGTGATGGGCACGCTGTACCATGAGGGGGTGAGCAAGGTGGTCGGAAGTACCACCGAGCAAACCCTGTACAAGGTTCACTCCAGCATTCTGGCGATCCACGGTTGAACGATCGCTCGCCTGGTTTCACCTCCTCCCTGGAGTGAAACCAGGCCAGGCGACCTCAGTCTCGATGCCAATCGACACTCAAGTACACATCGCTGTCGCTATAGCGGTAGCTGCACGCGCCATCGTAGGCGGCCTCCAGTTCATGACCAATGCGGTTGGCCAGGTGCGTGCCAGTGGTGGTTGCCACCAGTTGGCCCTGCTGGTAGTCGATCGCGATCAAGCGCTCAAGAACATGCGTCTGCCTTTCCTGTTGCTCCACGTTGTGCATGAGTTTGCGAATCTCCTCTTCATGCGCTGCCAGAAAACGGCCCGACACCCGCACTTGTCCGGCAGCGGCACGGTCTTCGATGCGCCGGCATGCCGGGCAGACGATCGACTCAACCGGCCCTGGCCCCGTCGCCCCATGGGCGTGCCACTCGCCTCCATGGTAGGCAGCGCCACATTGCGGACAACGCGCACTGCCAGCAGGACGATGCGCCGTGGCATAGGGGTCGAACGGATGCGGCTTGAACAGTTTGTCCTTGTGGCTTTTCTGGTATTTGTCCATTGGCGTACTCTCCGTGCAGGGTGTAGGGGGCGCAGGCCATTGCATGCTCTGACATGCCCAGTGTCCGCCCGCTGGCTATGCTCGACTTGATAATCGTCAAACCGCGCAGTGGCATGCCGCTTATGTTGCTGTGAACGACCTCTGGAGCGCAGGGCATGAATGACACACCACCGTTACTGTTCGCCTTGCAACGCAGCCAGGCCTATGGTCATGCCGTGGCGCAACGATTGGGCTGGAAGCTGTCTGCGCATGAAGAGCGCGACTACGAGGATGGAGAACACAAATGCTGGCCTGCCGAGTCGGTCGACGGTCGATCGGTCATCGTCTTCCATTCTCTCTTTGGTGACGCGCACCACAGCGCGCACGACAAGCTGTGCCGCTTGCTGTTCTTCTGTGGTGCGCTCAAGGACGCCGGTGCCCGCCAGGTGACGGCCGTCACGCCTTACCTGTGTTATGGCCGCAAGGACCGCAAGGTGGAGTTTCAGGACGCGACCATTACCCGCCATGTAGCCCGGCTGATGGAAAGCTGCGGCATCGACCGCGTGGTCGCGCTGGACGTACACAATCCCAGCGCCTTCGACAACGCCTACCGAATCCCGAGCTGGAACCTGCAATGCACCCAGCTATTCGCCCAACACCTGGCCCCGCTGCTCGGAGAAGAGGCTGTCACGGTCGTCTCGCCGGATATCGGTGGTATCAAACGCGCCGAGCAGTTTCGCCAGGTCCTGGCGGACCTGCTGGCGCGCCCGGTTTCGGTGGCCATGATGGAAAAGCATCGCCAGCCGACGGGCCTGAGCGGCGAACATCTGGTTGGCAATGTGGCAGGCAGCACCGTCATCGTGTTCGACGACCTGATCAGCACGGGGCAGACGCTGCTCCGCGCTGCCCACGCCTGCCGGCAGGCCGGCGCCACCCGCATACTGGCCGCAGCCACCCATGGCCTGTTCACTACAGGTGGCGAGCTGTTCGACAGCTGTGCGTTCGAACGAGTACTGGTGACCGACAGCATCTCGCCCTTTCGCCTACCCGTGCGATGTCTGGAACAGCTGGATATCGTCGATACCAGCGCCCTGGTTGCCGAGTTGCTTGCCTGCCGCCGGGGCTTGGACGCATGACTCCGGCGCCGGGCCTTACACCGCCAGGATATTGCAGGGAATCTGGTACAACACATGCTCCGTGGTGCTGCCGAACAGTCGGTCCAGTCCCCGGGCGAGCGGCCTGCCCATGACGATCACGTCCACCGGATGGGTTTCGACGTATTCGCTCAGCACCGCGACCGGGCGGCCCAGTATGAAGTGCCTGCGCTCGGCCGGAGCGCCATAGCGGTCAGCCACCGCCTTGAAATCCTCCTCCAGTGCCTGGCGCAGGGACTCGCCGACGTCGCCAATGGCCCAGGCGCCATATCCCATGTCGCCCATGTAGGCCATGGTCAGGTCGCACGCGAACAGCAGGTCCAGTTGCGCGCCGGTCTGCAACGCGAGCGCATTGGCCTGCTGGACGATGCTGTCATTGCGCGCCTGGCCCTCGGGCGATGGATCGGCCACGTCTACCGCCGCGACGATCTGGCGAGGCAAGGCCGGTCTGGCTGCGCCCAATAGGTAGACCGGGATCGGGCAATGCCGCAGCAACTGCCAGTCCAACGGGGTAAAGAAGGCCCGCTTGAGCACCGGTTCGCGCTCGACCTGCTTGAGCAGTACATCCGGCTGCATCTCCAGGGCATGTTCGAGAATATCCGCCTGCAGATCGCTGCTCCAGGCGACTTCCGTCGTCACTTGCACACCCGATGCCCGCAGCACCTGGGCCTGCGCTTCGAGCTGCGCCTGCTGGGATTGCAGGTAAGCCTGCCGCTCGCTCTGATGGTCACCTGTCTCCAGGAACCTGAGCTTGTCCAGCGATTCCAGCAAACCCACGATGTGCAGGCTGGCCGAACTTGACCTGGCCAGGGCGGCCGCCTGTTCCAAGGCACAGGACTGGCGCAATGCAGGGCGCAGGATCAGCAACAGGCGTTGATAGTGGCTCATGGTAGCCTCCGACGATCGGTTCGCCTGATCACTCAGGCAATGGGGGTTGCATCAAAGGTGCTGTCTTTTCCGGGATATCGGTCATGGTTGCCTCGGTCAGCAGCAGGATGCTGGCGACTGAGACTGCGTTCTCGAGGGCGATGCGTACCACTTTGGTGGGGTCGATGATGCCGGCCTCGTACAGGTCGACGTAAGTGTTGGCCGCCGCGTCGAACCCGATGCTGCCCGTTTCGGCGAGCATGCGTGCCACCACCACGCCCGCGTCCACCGCGGAATTTTCGGCAATCATCCGCGCTGGGGCCTCCAGCGCACGGCGCAGTATCTGCAAGCCGGTGCGTATATCACCTTCGCTGCCCGCCTCTTCAGCGAGCAACGCAGGCACCGCCTTGAGCAAAGCCAGGCCACCGCCAGGCACCATGCCTTCGGCGATGGCCGCGCGGGTGGCGGCCAGGGCATCATCCAACGCGTCCTTGCGCGCTTTCATCTCCGCTTCGGACGGTGCCCCGACGCGGATCACTGCCACACCACCCGCAAGCCTGGCCAGGCGTTCATGCAGTTTTTCCCGGTCGTAATCGCTGGTGCTGGCCTCGATCTGGGCGCGGATCTGCGCAACGCGGGTAGCCACCGCTTGCTGGGTGCCCTTGCCACCGATCAACGCCGTACTGTCTTTCAACACCACCGCACGGTGCACCTGGCCGAGCTGGGACAACTGCAACTGATCGAGATTGATGCCAAGCTCCGCCGACACCAGGGTCGCCCCCGTGAGCACCGCGATGTCCTGGAGCATTTCCTTGCGCCGGTCGCCATACCCAGGAGCCTTCACGGCCACCGCTCGCAGCACGCCGCGGATCTGGTTGACCACCAGCGTGGTCAAGGCCTCGCCGTCGATGTCTTCGGCGATCACCACCAGCGGCTGACCGCTTTTCGCCACTTGTTCCAGCAGGGGCAGCAGATCGTTGAGTGCGCCGATCTTGTGATCGCACAGCAAGACACAAGCATCGGTCAGCTCGACCTGCATCTTCTCGGTGTCGGTGACGAAGTAAGGCGACACATAGCCCCGGTCGAAGCGCATGCCATCCATGATTTCGACCACGGTTTCGGTGGTCTTGGATTCCTCCACGCTGACCACGCCTTCCACGCCGACCTTCTCCAGGGCATCCGCGACCAACTGGCCAATCAACGGGTCGTTGTGCGCCGATAACGTCGCCACCTGGGCTTTTTCCTTGGCAGTGCTGACCTGGCGTGACTGCGCCAGCAGCGATGTCATGACCAACGCCAGCCCTCTGTCCAGGCCTCGCTTGAGGTCGATGGCGCTGGCCCCGGCCACCACGTTGCGCACGCCGTCGGCCAGGATCGCGTGGGCGAGCACTGTCGCGGTACTGGTGCCATCCCCCACCGCTTCACCGGTGCGTTCGGCCGCCTGGCGCAGCATCTGGGCGCCAAGATTTTCCTCCGGGTCCTGCAGATCGACCCGTTTGGCGATGGTGACTCCATCGTTGCAGACGGTCGGCTTACCCCAACTGCTCTGCATCAGCACCGATTTCGATTTGGGCCCTAGCGTAACGCGCACGGCATCGGCGAGCTGGGTGGCGCCACTGAGAATTTTCTCCCGCGCTGCAGAGCGGAACAGCATTTTGCTGTGGGGCATGGTATTGCCTCCCGTGTAGGCCAGGGCATGAAACAGCTGCTGCCAGCATCCCGCTCCACCACATTGGGTGCTTGATTTTTATCAACCCTACAAGGCGCTGAACGCTGCGCTCAGCGTTGATCCAGGTACCGGTAAAGGGCCTCTTCCTGGTCGAAGTGCAACTTTGCCAAGGTGTCCAGGCGTATCAGCTGGTGCTGGATGTCATCTGCGCTCGGGCTCGCTGCCGCCTGACTGAAATCGTGGTTCATGCAGGACAGAAGATGGATGAGGCGGAAAATTTCCCGGTGGGTATGGCTCATCGCCGACAACGGGTCTTCGCCGGGCATGAAGCGGCTCAGCAGCGGGTACAGACGACGCTCGTCATCGCGCTCGTGGCGCTCCAGAAGGTCATGCAGCCCGGTGACCAGCCTGCCGAGGTCAGCCCGCGCCTGCTCGATGGGACGCTTGGCGAAGTCGCAGGCCATCTGGCTCAGTTCCGTCAGCAACCCGTCGAGTTGCCGATGCTCGTCCTGCAACCGATCCAGGTCCTCGACGGCAAGCCCGCTGCGTTGCCTGGCCGTCAACGGGCCTAGCGCACGCAAGGCGTTGACGATGATCAACAGGTCGATACCTTCCTGCAACACCGCCCCCAGCAATGCCGGCAGGTAGCCGGCGGCTGCAACCACCATCGCCAGCAACGACAGGCTCATCCCCACCCATACTCCCTGCCGGGCGATGTACACGGCATGCCGGGCGATATCCAGGGCCTCGACCAAGCGATCGAGCCGATCGACCAGCAACACCACACCGGCCGCCTGGGCGGAGGCCGTCACGCCAGAAGCCCCCATGGCAACCCCGACATCGGCCGCCGCCAATGCCGGTGCGTCGTTGATGCCGTCGCCGACCATCAGCGAGGGGGCCGTACGGCAGCCCTCCTGCACCAGGCGAATTTTGTCTTCTGGCGAGAGCCCTGAGCGAAGCTCGTCGATACCCGCCGCCAGCGCGACCATTTCCGCGGTTTCCGGGCGGTCACCGGTGAGCATGACCACCTTGTCGATCCCTCGCGCCCGCAGGCGTCGCAGTGTCTGGGGGGTTTCCCGGCGCAGGTCATCGGCCAGCCGCAGTACCGCTTTCAACTCACCGTCAACCGCCACGAAACTGCCGCTGTTGGCCAGGTAGTCCAGTTGCTGCAAACGCTCCTGTGCCCAGTGCCCATCGTCCTTCTCCTGCTGCACATAGGCCAGTGCACCCAAGCGTACAGCCTTGCCGTGCACAACCCCGGCGAGCCCCTGGCCGGGGCTTTCCTCCACCTGCTGGGCGGCGGTCAGCGTCACGTTGCGCAATCGGGCAGCATGAACAATGGCCTGGGCAATCGGATGGGTCGATGACTGGGCCAACGAAGCGGCCAGCTGCAGCATCTGCAAGGGCGCGCCCTGCCCCCTCACCTCGATCGACTGCAACTGGGCATGGCCACTGGTCAAGGTCCCGGTCTTGTCGAGGAACACCTGGCGCACGCCGGCGAGGGCTTCGAGCACCTCGCCGTCACGCACCAGTATGTTGCGCCGTGCAGCCCTCGAAATGCCTGAAATGATGGCAATCGGCACAGCCAGTATCAGCGGGCAAGGCGTGGCGACCACCAGCACGGCGAGCACCCGCTGCACATCGCCACTGGCCCACCACGCCAGCGCAGCCATCAGCAATGTCAACGGGATCAGCGCCAGTGCGTAGCGGTCGGCCAGGCGCACGAACGGTGCCCGTGACTGACGTGCCGCTTCGGCCAGTCGCACGATGCCCGCGTAAGTGCTTTGCGCTGCGGTACGGGTGGCCAACAGGAGCAGCGGCGCGCCTGTGTTGGTCACGCCGCTGGCCACCGGCTCACCGGCATGGCGGGTGACGGGCAACGATTCGCCGGTCAGCGCAGCTTCGTCCAGAGTCGCCTGCTCAGACTGCAAGTACCCGTCCACTGGCACGATTTCGCCCAGGCGCACCAGGACGCGGTGGCCAGCGCGGACTGCGTCGACCGGCACCTCACGCAAGCCCTCCTGCTCCTGAATCCAGGCCCGCTGTGGCGCCCGGTCGATCAGTGCGCGCAATTCGCGCTCGGCGTGACGCAGGCTGAGCGTCTCCAAGGCACGCCCCGTGGCCAGCATCAGCGCAACCACGGCGCCCACCAGCATTTGCTCCAGGGCCAGGGCCGCGCCAATCGACATCAGCGCGATCAGGTCGATGCCCGCCTCACGCCTGGCCAGGCGCTGGACCATTTCCACCGCCAGCACCACTGCCATGAGCGCGCTGCCGCCGGCCCAGATCAACGCCGCCCAAACCGGCTGTTGCGCGGCATAGACCAGCCCGCCCAACAGCAGGGACAGGACGCAGACCAGCAACAGGCTTGGGTCCAGCCATCGACGTGACATGGCCGTTACTTGCGTTTGGCCTGCTGGAGCAACTGCTGGACCTGTTCCTGGGCCTGTGTCGCTCTACGCAACGCCTCGTTGGCGGTCTGCTCGACCATATCGATGCGGTAGCACACCTGGTCGGCCCGCAAGCGCGCGGTCGCCGCGTTGTTCTCGGCCGACTCCAGCCGTGCGTCGTATTGCTCAGCGTGCCATGGCGTGCATCCCGAAACCAATACCAGCAGCAGGCTGGACAAGCCGGCAAGCAGATAGCGTTGCATGGTGGTGCCCTCGCGCATGCTCAAGACACCCCTAGTATCGGCACCGGCACTCACCGCAGCCTGACATTTATCAATCTCGCCAGGCGTACGGTAGCGCGCCGGTTTTGACCTTTGTCAATCGCGTGGTACCGCTGGAGGGTAGAAACATGGGCTGAGGGCATCTCGGCCCACCTTTCCAATGGATAGCGGAGACCATCATGAACGACCTTGATTTGCGCGACCTGGTGCTTGAAGAGTTGGCGTTTCAACCTGACATCAATGCCGCCAGCATCGGTGTGACGGTGCAGGATGGCGTGGTCACACTGTCCGGCCACGTCAGCAGTTATGCCCAGAAGATCAGTGCCGAGCGCACCGTCAAAGCCATGAAAGGCGTGCGTGGGCTGGCCGAGGAAATCGAAGTCCGACTGAACAAGCTCGAAGGTACTGCCGACGATACCATTGCCAGCCGCGCCCTGAAGATCATCGCCTGGAGCTCGGATGCCAATGTCGAGGGCATCAAGGTCACCGTTCACAAAGGCACGGTGACCTTGGAAGGCGAACTGGACTGGCAATACCAGAAGGAAGTGATCGAGCAAGCGGTTTGGCGTCTGTCGGGCGTGGTCGGCGTGCACAATCGCATCACCTTGAAGGCGCGGGCCAATGCCAGCGATATCCGCCATCGCATCGAACAGGCCCTCAAGCGCAGCGCCGAGATCCAGGCCGAGGGCATCCGCATTACCGTCAACGGCGGTGTGGTCCGGCTGGAAGGCAAGGTGCACTTGCTTCGTGAACGGGAAGTGGTCGAGCGCGCTGCCTGGGCAGTGCCTGGCGTAAGCAAGGTCGAAGACTACCTGTTGATCGCCTAGCCCGGCGGCCCACCAGGAGAGACGGTCATGAACAAAGATCAGCCCTGGACACTGTACCTGCTGGCAATCGGCCTGGCCGTGCTCGCCGCCATCCAGTTCGGCCTGTTCAACCGAGCGGCCGTTCAGACCATCTCCTATAGCCAGTTCCTGCAATTGCTCGAACAGCAAAAGGTCAGTGAGCTGCGGATCGAACATGACCGCATCCTGGGCACATTGCAGGAACCGATCGCCGGGCGTTCGGTGTTCTCCACGGTGCGGGTCGACCCGCAGTTGAGCGAGCAATTGGGCCGTACGGGCGTTACCTTCACTGGGGTAGCCGAGGACAGCAACCTGGCGAGCCTGGTGGGTTGGCTGATGCCGCTGATGATGATGCTGGCGCTGTGGTTCTTCCTGTTTCGTGGCGTGACCGACAAACAGGGGCTGGGCGGGTTGATGAGCGTGGGCAAGTCACGTGCGCGCGTCTATGTCGAGCGCGATACCAAGGTCACCTTCGCCGATGTGGCGGGCATAGACGACGTCAAGGGCGAGCTCACCGAAGTGGTGTCCTTTCTCAAGAACCAGGCGTTCTATGCCCGCCTGGGGGCGCATGTGCCCAAGGGCACGTTGCTGGTCGGCCCCCCTGGCACCGGCAAGACCCTGGTCGCCAAGGCCATCGCCGGAGAGGCGGCGGTACCGTTTTTCTCGATCTCCGGGTCGGAGTTCGTCGAGATGTTCGTCGGCGTGGGCGCGGCGCGGGTGCGCGACCTGTTCGACCAGGCCCGGCGCGCAGCGCCCTGCATCATCTTCATCGACGAACTGGACGCCCTGGGCAAGATGCGTGGTATCGGCAGCCTGGGCGGCAACGACGAGAAGGAACAGACCCTCAATCAACTGCTGGCCGAGCTCGATGGCTTCGATCCACGCGAAGGTGTCGTGCTGCTGGCAGCGACCAATCGCCCTGAGATACTGGACCCGGCGCTGCTGCGCGCCGGACGCTTCGACCGGCAGATCCTGATCGACCGCCCCGACCGCAAGGGCCGCCTGGCGATCCTTAAGGTGCACCTGCACAAGATCGTCTACAAGAACGACCTGGACTTGGAACGCATTGCCGAGATCACCCCTGGCCTGACCGGCGCCGACCTGGCCAACCTGGTGAACGAAGCCGCCATCGTCGCCACCCGGCGCGCCAGCCAATGGGTTGAGCTGCAGGACTTCACCGCTGCCGTCGAACGCCTGGTGGCAGGCGTGGAGCGCAAGGGCAACGTGCTGCGCGACGATGAACGCCAGGTTGTGGCGTACCATGAAATGGGCCACGCACTCGCGGCAAGCAGCCTGCCGGCGATGGACCCGGTGCACAAAGTGTCGATCATCCCCAGAGCCGCTGGCTCGCTGGGGTTCACGCTGCAACGGCCGACCGATGACCGCTACCTGATCAGCGCGCAGATGCTGCGCGACCGGATCGTCGTACTGATGGCCGGGCGGGCCGCCGAAAGCCTGGTATTCGGCCAGGTGTCCACCGGAGCCGCTGACGACTTGGGACGCGCCACCGACATCGCCCGCCAGCTGATTACCCGCTTCGGCATGAGCACGGAGCTGGGCCAGGCAGTGCTGGAGCGGCAGCAGGCCAGCTACCTGGGCGAATCGTTGTTGCGCCAGGAGCGCAAGGACTACTCGGAGCAGACCGCAAGGGAAATCGACCTGGGTATTCGCGGCTTGCTGGAGGAAGCCTACGCCCGTGCCCGGACGTTGCTCGAACAGCGACGTTCCGACCTGGACGCTGGGGCACGCCTGTTATTGGCCAAGGAAACCATCACCCCGGAAGAATTCCCCGCGCTGCTGCCCCTGGCCAAGGAGCCTGCCACCTATAATCTGGTCGATGCGGCCAAATGACAGACCGATCCAATCCGAGTACCGACCATGCTCACCGTCACATTGATCAACATGCTGGTGGTGATCCTGGTGGTGATCATCCACTACGAATGCCTGCTTCGCCTGAACGACTGGCTACCGCGGCTGAAGCTGTGGAGCCGGTTCCGGATCGTCGCTGGCGTGTTTGGCGCGCTGCTGGCCCATGCCTTGGAGGTCTGGTGTTTCGCCCTGGTGTATTACCTGATGGCCCACGCCGAGGGCTGGGGCACGCTCAGTGGCAACTTCGACGGCAGCTTGCTCGATTGCGTGTACTTTTCCTTTACCACCTACACCACGATAGGCTTTGGCGACATCGCCCCTACCGGTCATCTCAAGTACCTCACCGGCCTGCAAGCGTTGACAGGCCTGGTGCTGATCACCTGGACCGCGTCGTTCCTGTTCCTCGAAATGCAGAAATACTGGAAAGCCAAATAGCGCCGGTTCAGGCGTCTGGGTGCGGTGTCCAGTGCCATTGCGCAACCTCAGGCATGTCTTCGCCATGCTCGATCAGGTACAGCTTGTGCTTTTCCATGGTCGACCAGTAGCGGGTTCGCGCCCGCTCCACCTGCGCTTGCAGGCGAGGCACGCGTTCGAACACATCCAGCACCAGCTGGTAGCGGTCGAGGTTGTTGATGACCGCCATGTCGAACGGCGTGGTGGTCGCCCCTTCCTCACGAAAGCCATGCACATGGAAACGCTGCGGGTTGGCACGCTTGTAGATGAGGCGGTGAACCAGGGCCGGGTAACCATGGAAGGCGAAGATCACCGGCTGCTCTTCGGTGAACAGCGCATTGAAGTCACTGTCGGGCAAGCCGTGCGGATGCTGTAGCGGTGATTGCAGTGCCATCAGGTCGACCACGTTCACCACCCTGACCCGCAGGTCGGCGACGTCGTCACGAAGCAGGGTTACCGCCGCCAGCACTTCCAGCGTCGGCACATCGCCTGCGCAGGCGAGGACCACCTCCGGCAGGTCATCGTCATGGCTGGCCCATGCCCAACGCCCGATGCCAGCCTGGCAGTGCAGGTTCGCCGCCTGCCCATCCAGCCACTGCCACTCCAGTTGCTTGCCGGCAACGATCACATTGATGTAGCCACGGCTGCGCAGGCAATGGTCAGCCACGGACAGCAGGCAGTTGGCGTCCGGGGGCAGGTAGATACGCGCAAGATCGGCCTTCTTGTTCGCCAGAAGGTCCAGCAGACCTGGGTCCTGGTGCGAAAAGCCGTTGTGGTCCTGACGCCAGACATGCGAGGTCAGCAGGATGTTCAACGAAGCGATCGGCTTGCGCCACGGCACTTCGGCGGCTGTCTTGAGCCATTTTGCATGCTGGTTGATCATCGAATCGACGATGTGGATGAACGCTTCATAACACGAAAACAAGCCGTGGCGGCCGGTCAGCAGGTAACCCTCCAGCCAACCTTCGCATATCTGCTCGCTGAGAATCTCCATCACCCTGCCATCTGGACCGAGGTGGTCATCCTCGGCACCGTGGGGGTCCAGCCAGACCTTGCAGGTCGCCTCGAATACCGCATCCAGCCGGTTGGAAGCCGTCTCGTCAGGGCCGAACAGGCGGAAATCGCGGGACACCAGGCTGTTCTTGATCACGTCGCGCAAGTAGCTGCCCAGAACCCGGGTCGCCTCTGCGCGTACGCGTCCAGGCCCGTCCATCTTCACGCTGTAGTCGCTGAAGCGCGGAAGGTCCAGCGCTCGCAACAGCAGCCCGCCATTAGCATGTGGGTTCGCGCTCATGCGCCGCCGCCCGGTCGGGACCAGCGCGGCCAGTTCCGGCAACAACGCGCCCTGGGCATCGAACAATTCATGCGGCCGGTAGCTTTCCAGCCATTGCTGCAACTGCTGCAAGTGCAGTGGCTTGCGAAGGTCTCCCAGGGGCAGTTGATGGGAGCGCCAGGTTCCCTCTACCCGCTGCCCATCGACGAACGTCGGCCCCGTCCAGCCTTTTGGGGTGCGCAAGACCAGCACCGGCCACAATGGCCGGTCGATGGCTGGGCCCGCCTCGGTGTGCCGGGCAAGCCGCTGGATCTGGCAGATTTTCTCGTAGATCACATCCAGCGTCCTGGCCAACGCCCGATGCACCTCCATCGGTTCGTCGCCCTCGACGAAATAAGGATCATAACCGTAGCCATACATGAGGCTGGTCAACTCGTCCTCGCTGATCCTCGACAGCACCGTCGGGTTGGCGATCTTGTAGCCATTGAGGTGCAGGATCGGCAGTACCGCACCGTCGCGCGCGGGATTGAGGAATTTGTTGCAATGCCAGCTCGCCGCCAGCGCTCCGGTTTCCGCCTCGCCGTCGCCGATGACGCAGGCCACGATCAGCTGCGGATTGTCCAGGGCTGCGCCATAGGCATGGACCAAGGCATAGCCCAGCTCGCCACCTTCGTGCAGAGAACCCGGAACATGCGGGCCGACATGGCTGCCAATGCCGTACGGCCAGGAAAACTGACGAAACAACCGCGCCATTCCCTGCGCGTTACGTTCTATCGCAGGGTTCAGCTCGGTGTAGGTGCCATCCAGGTACGCCTGGGCAACCATGGCCGGGCCGCCATGGCCAGGGCCGGCGACGAACAACATGTTCAGGTCGTAATGGCGGATCAGCCGGTTCAGATGGGTGTAGATCAGGTTGAGCCCTGGCGACGTGCCCCAGTGCCCCAGCAACCGAGGCTTGATGTCGGTCAGCTTCAGCGGCGTGGCCAGCAAGGGATTGCCCTGCAGGTAGATCTGGCCAACGGTAAGGTAGTTCGCGGCCCGCCAGTAGGCATCCAGCCATTCCAGTTCCTCGGTGCCTGGAAAATCGTTCATGATCGCCCCCTCTGTCGATGGCGCGCACGCGCATGGGGTTCAGATGTCCCCGGCGCGGATATCTTCTTCCCGCCGGCTCTGCTGACGGATCAGCAACGTCAGCTCGTGCAGGTGGTCGGCCAACAGCCCCACCAAGTCGTCCGCGGTGACGATTCCGACCAATAGGCCAAAGTCATCGACCACCGGGATCCGCCTGATGTTGGCTCGCCGCATGTTCAGAATCACATCGAACAGGTCTTCGTTCTGGTTCGCGGTGATCAATGGACGTGGCAGCACGTCGATGGCCTGCAGGTCTTCCTGGTCAGGAGGGTTGCGGGCGATGATCCTCAGCGCAAGGTCACGGTCGGTGATCAGGCCGATGGGCCGGCAACGGTCGCGGTCGACAGGCTCGGCCAGCACCAGGTCCCCGACGTGGTACCGGCTCATCATCCGCGCCGCGGCGTAGATGGAAATGCTGGGGGGCGCTGTGACCACATCCCGGTTGCAGTATTTGCCAATGGACATGATGTTCTACCTTTTGGAATGCGAAGGCGGAGCGTCCCTGCTCCTGAAATCGGTCGGGTCAATCACTTGCTGCTTTTGATAGGAATCACTTTTTCAGGGTGAATCGCTTCGGCGCGCTTGGGCAGGTGCACCAGCAGTACGCCCTTGGCAAACTGGGCATTGATCTTTTCAGCGTCGACTTCACGGGGCAGTTGGAAGACCCGCTCGAAGCTGCCGTAATGCCGCTCCGACAGGTGGTACTCCTTACGCTTTTCGTCGACCTCTTCCTGCTTCTCGCCGCGAATCACCACATTGCCATTGACCAGCTTGATCTCGATGTCCTTGTCGTCCACACCTGGCAGTTCGGCACTGATGCGAAACTCATCGGCCAGTTCGCTGATATCCATTGCCGGCATGCCATGGGCGAACAGCTCACGGCGCCAGAACGGCTCGACATCGAATGGGGTGTGGCTGAACGGCATGCGCAATGGCCGGCGCCCGAAATCGTCGAACAGGCTGTCGATCTGGCGCCGCAGCTGCTGGAACGGCCGCCACAGGTCCGACGGCTCGGTGCCGGGTGGAGAAGCCTTGGCAGGTTGGGTGGCTGCGGGAGTGACAGGTACTTTCTTGGCTGCTTCGGACATGGCGACCTCCTCGAATGAGTAATGCCTCCCAGGGAGACACCTCGATCGTGCGCGGGCAGGCAACCCCGCGCTTGACCTTTATCAATCAGCGCGCTGCTGCCATCGCTTGTCGGTTTGATCCTGATCAAAGTCCCGTTCTGGCAGACGCCTAGCTTGAAAACAGTGCGGTCCATCCAGACACTATCGAGGCGACTATGGAGCGGGACGACGGCAAGCGTGTCCGCTTGCTGGAAACCTTCCCTGGCCCGGGTATTCAACAATGCCTGCGCCTGGCACAGTGCAGCCCGCAATTCACCGAGGCGATGCCAGGCCAGTATTGCCTGCTGGCCAATCGCACCGAGCGCTGGCCATGCAGCTACGTCAGCCTGCCCGGAGTGGATGGACGGTTCGTGGTGACTACCCACGGTGCGCACCCGCTGGGGCAGCCAGGCGAGCTGCTGGGGTATTCAGGCCCGTTGGGCAGCGGCTGGCCAGTGCCCTTGCAGAGTGCGCGCCTGCTGGCGATCACACGGGGCGAAGGGATATTGGCGCTATTGTGCATGCTCGATGAGGTCCGCTGCTGGCTGCCTTGGGTACAGGTGCGCTTGCTACACGAGGGCTTGGCGCTGGAGCACCTGCCCGCTGAATGCCGGCCATGGCTTCGCGCGCAAACGACGGCGCCGCGCGACCCCTCAAGCGGATGGATGCAACTGACACAGCAACTGCAAGCATTCAGGCCAGACACGGTCTACTGCTGCGCGCCGCCCCAGGTGGCTCGACAAGCAGCACGCCTGTGTTGGCAAAAGGGGATATCGCCACAGCGCATCTGGCTGCGGACCGACCATATGCCTCGGCCAACCTGGGGGGATCACTGTCCACTGGGAGGGCCGGTCCAGCGCTATGACAGGGTCCTGGCTGCGCTCAAGTGGGTTCCTCCAGCCGGCTGAGGTTCAGCAGGCTTTGCAAGTCGACCAGCCGAACTTCCCGCCCGACGCATTTCACGAACCCTGCCTGGGTGAAACGGCTGAACAGCCTACTGACGGTTTCCAGGGTAAGGTCCAGGTAGTTGGCGATATCGCCACGGGACATCGGCAGGTTGAAGACGTCTGCGCGCAGGCCGCGTTCGTGATAACGCGCCGACATGCCGAGCAGGAATATCGAAAGCCGCTGTTCGGCTCGGCCGTGGCAGCAGCGCAAGTGCTCATCCTTGCCCTGAATCCCCATGCTCAGCATATGCAACAGCTGGTAACGCAAGCCTGGGATCTGCCCCGACAGGTCGACCAGCTGATCCAGCCTGATGGAACACACCAGCGAAACCTCCAGCGCCAGGGCATAGCTTCGATAATGCCTTGCACCAATGGCGTCCAGCCCCAGCATCTCCCCCGGCAGGACGAAACCGGTAATCCGCTCGTTGCCCTCGGTATCGAGCAGGAAACTCTTGATCGCCCCTGAGCGTAGGGCGAACACGTGCTCCATCGGCTCATCGGCCTTGAACAGATACTCGCCCCTCTTCAACGGGCGGTTACGGCGCACGATTCGCTCCAGCTTGTCCACTTCGTCGGCACTGAGGCTGGCGGGCAGGCAAAGCCGGCTCAACGAACACGCAAGGCACTTCACATGGGGCCTTGCCCCCATATCCAGTGAGCCTGACATGACCATGCCTCCGCTAATGTGCATGGGGGGTATTAATACAAATTAGCTGGTTCCCCCGGCCTTTTCGCGCCCTCCGACCAAGGGTCACACCGTCCTGCTCAAGGCTTGATGAAGATCAAGTCAGGTCTGCGCGCTGCTCTCATGCTCGACTGTCGGCAGGTTGCAAGCAGCCAGTGCGGCTCGATCGATGCTCAGTCCAGACAGAAGGCCCCATTTATGAAAATCAATCACTTGCTTTTGATCGCCCCTTGCGATGATCGATACAGCCCGGCGGTTGAGCAAAGCGCCGAATTGGCAATGGCCTTGGACGCCAGTGTTTCGCTTGCCGCGCTGCGTGCCCCATCCCTTGGCGGGCAGAAACCGTCCGTCGAGTCGTACCTGAAACAGCGGGCCTCCCATCTTGCGTCCAGGGGCCTTCGTGTCAGTCCTGATGTCACGGTACTCAAACCCACGGCAAACGGCGTCGCGGCGCAAGTCACGCGCTGTGGCGCGGACCTGGTGGTCATGGACCATGCCGCCGACGAGGCGGCGCATCAGGCCAACCTGGACCTGCAACTGCTGGAAAAAGCTCCCTGCCCGGTGCTGTTCGCTCGCGAACAGGTGGCGCCCAACCTGGAGAAGCTGTTCGTCGCCGCGCCAGCAAGCTGCGAAGACCTCGACGAACGGGCATTGAATGCCCACGTCATCGAGGTAGCCAAGGCCGTATGCCAGGCCCGCAAAGGCAAGATGCACCTGTTTTCGGTCTACGACCAGGCGGCGCTGCTGCGCCATAGCGAGCACTACAGCCTGGCAGAAATCCCAAGGTACGAAACCTTGGCCGCCACGTTCAAGGCATTTGCTGGGCAGCTTGGGATACCGACGCTTCACCATCACCTGATCGTCGGCTCTTGCGCCCATACCCTCTGCGCCTATGCCAATCGGTGCGAATACGACCTGGTGGTGATCGCCAATGCCTATAACCTGCGCCAGCACGAGACACTGCGCTATTTGCTGAGCCACCTCACCTGCAGCCTTTTGGTGGTCAACGCACCGAACAGGGCAATGCAGCCAGCGACCCAAGCCTGGGCGAGCCTTGACGATCCGCTGTTGTTCCCTGCCTGACAGGTGACACCCGCTGGAGGGCAGGCAATTGACAACTATCAAGTCCGCGCAGGGCCAAGCGTCGAAACTGAAGCTCCATTGTTCATTCCCGACACACGAGGATTATTGCCATGGCTCCTACAGAACCCTCCCGCCAATACACCGCGCCCTCGTTTCCCAAGCCTGCGGGCGAGCATTGGATCGAAGCCCTCGACAATGGCACCCATGTGCTGATCAGACCGCTGCAAGCCAAGGACCGGGAGCGCGAGAGGGCCTTCATCGAACGGCTGTCACCGCAGTCGCGGCATTTTCGCTTCCTGTGCCAGATCAAGGAGCCCGGTGAGGCAATGCTCGACCAGTTGATGGCGGTCGACCAGGACCGCCAAGCGGCCTACGTCGCCCTCGCCCATGTGGACGGCGAGCTGCAAGAGGTGGGCATTTCCCGTTACGCCGCCATTGCCGGCAAGGATGAATGCGAATGCGCCGTGACCGTGCTCGACAGCTGGCAGCACCATGGTCTGGGTCGACTCTTGCTCAAGCACCTGACCGATCATGCCCGGGCCAAGGGCCTACGACAGATGTATTCGATCGACTCGGCCGCCAACCAGGCGATGCGTGACCTGGCCAAGGCGGCAGGATTCACCACCAGCACCGACCCGGATGACCCGACCCAGGTCATCCATCGCCTGAACCTGACCTGAAGCGTCGTTGCGCCAGCGCCTGGGGTGGCCACAGCGCTGCCCCACCCGCTCTTCGCCCCACGACCTGCGGCCACATCCGCACGAGGAGGGTATCCATGAACGGTAACTCGCGCAAACTGATGGAAATGCTCTACGGCAAGCAATACCAGGTCGACAGCGCGGAGATCGCCCCCCTGCTGCATCAATTCGCCGAACCCTTGCCCGACCTCGAGTCCCCCGCCTTCGCCGCGCTGTTCGATCGCTACGCCGACGCCCGTGTGGTGATGCTGGGCGAGGCAAGCCATGGCACCAGCGAGTTCTATCGCGCCCGTGCAGCCATTACCCGGCGGCTGATCGAACAGCACGGCTTCAACATCGTGGCCGTCGAAGCCGACTGGCCGGATGCAGGGCACGTTGACCAGTACGTGCGGGGCTTGGCTCATTCGGCATGGAAGCGCCATATATTCAGCCGTTTCCCAACCTGGATGTGGCGCAACAGCGAGGTCAAGGCATTCGCCCACTGGCTGCATGGGCATAATCGCCTGCTCGCCGTCGACCGCCGCGTGGAGTTTCGCGGCCTGGACGTCTACAGCCTGCGCAACTCCATTCACGAAGTGCTGGCCTTTTTGGACCGGACAGATCCGCACCTGGCCCGCGAAGCGCGCCGACGGTATGGTTGCCTGACGCCCTGGCAGGATGACCCGACACTGTATGGCCACTTCGTCGAACGGGGTGGCGTCATGCCCTGCGAGCAGCCTGTGGTCGAACAACTGAATGTGATGCTGGCCGATCAGCTGTCGGGCCTGATCCGCAATGATGAAGCGTTTTTCAATGCCACCCAGAACGCACGCGTGATCATCGCCGCAGAACAATACTATCGGGCGATCTACCGAGGCTCGACTGCCTCGTGGAACCTGCGCGACCGGCACATGTTCGATACCCTGCGCGCACTGCTGGAACATCGCGGGCCACACGCCAAAGCCGTGGTCTGGGCACACAACTCTCACATCGGCAACGCCGATGCCACGGAAATGGGCTGGAAAGGCCAATTCAACATCGGCCAACTGTGCCGCCACGCGTTTGGCCGGGACGCCGTGCTGATCGGCATGGCCACCGACCGCGGACAAGTGGCCGCCGCCAGTGACTGGGATGGCGACATGCTGATCAAGGACATCCGTCCTTCGCGGTCGGACAGTTGGGAGCACCAGTTCCGCCTGGCAGGCGTACCGGCTTCCTTGACCGACTGGCGAGACCCACAGCGCAAGGAGCTTCGTCGCATCTTGTCAATGCCACTGCTCGAACGCGCGATCGGCGTCATCTACCGACCGGAGAGCGAACGGCTGAGCCATTACTTCGAAGCAGTGCTGGCCGAGCAATTCGACGCCCTGCTTTGGATCGAACAGACCCAACCGGTTGACGCCCTGCCTCTGCCGAAACAACAACACCTTGAACCGGAGGACGAAACCTATCCGTTCGGCGTCTGAACATCCGGCCTGCAAGGCTCAAGGGGATGGGTCTTGCAGGTGGGTGACGAACCAGTCACCCGCCAGAACGGCGACTTCGGTCAGGGTGCCAGGCTCTTCGAACAGGTGCGAAGCACCTGCTACTACCTCCAAGCGATGCTCGCAAAGCAGCATCCGACTGGCCTGACGATTGAGTTCCAGGACCTGAACGTCCCTGCCACCAACGATCTGCAGGGTCGGGGCTTGTACCCGCTTGAGCGCTTCGCCTGCCAGATCGGTGCGCCCTCCCCGGCTGACCACCGCCGCCACCACCTCCGGGCGCTCGGCCGCCGCACACAAAGCCGCCGCTGCACCCGTACTGGCGCCGAACACGCCAATGCGCAAGCTAGCAAGGTCGGGGTCCTGGCCAACCCAATCGATGACATCCGTAAGCCGCTTCGCCAGCAGCGGAATATCAAAGCGCAGCGCGGCGGTCTGGTTGTCCAGTCGCTGCTCCTGCTCGGTCAAAAGGTCAAACA
Source organism: Pseudomonas sp. NyZ480 (assembly GCF_029537255.1). NCBI lineage: Bacteria > Pseudomonadati > Pseudomonadota > Gammaproteobacteria > Pseudomonadales > Pseudomonadaceae > Pseudomonas > Pseudomonas sp. NyZ480. The sequence continues at coordinate 3,202,604 of NZ_CP120626.1, forward strand.
GCAACGAGCCGAGGCCGCGACTGGCGAGCACGTCCGCCACATACTGGTTTCTGGCGCTCAGCCGACCGCTACCGCTGCCATGGGCGAAAATGACCAAGGCCTGGGTGTTGGTGGGTAACCGTAGGTCCGCGAGCAGTTCGACGCCGGGCCATTTCATCGAGCGCAGCACTACCTCAGTCATCTTCAGCCTCCCCGCCACGGCCCCCGGACGACGCTGCGATCCCGGCCTTGTCCATCAGCGCCATGACCTCCTCGTCCGAGGTCTGCGGAAAGTCCTGGTACCAATAGCCGACCGAAACCATCCGATCGGGCACCAGCGGGCAGATCACCTCGTCCACTTCGCTCCACAGGGCCTCTAGCGTTTCCGGTGGCGCGACCGGCACCGCGACCACGATCCGCGCTGGCGATTGGGCACGCACCGCCTGGATGGCCGCCATCATCGAGGCCCCGGTTGCCAGGCCATCATCGACCAGGATCACGGTCTGGTCTTTGAGCCGAAGCGGAGGTCGGCCACCCCGATAGGCGCGCTCACGACGTCTCAGTTCCTGTGTTTCCCTGGCTATCACGCTCTCAAGCAGGGCCCGATCGACCGGATAGGCCCGCAATGCATCGTCATTGAGAATCTTCACCCCTCCCCCAGCGATCGCGCCCATGGCATATTCCGGGTGCGATGGCATGCCAAGCTTGCGCACCACCAGCAGGTCCAGGCGAACCTTGAGGGCGATGGCGACCTCGTAAGCCACCGGCACCCCGCCCCGTGGCAAGGCGAGCACGATTACATCAGCCCGTTCGGCGTATTGGCTCAACGGCGCCACCAGGCAGCGACCGGCTTCAGCGCGGTCGGGGTACAGGGTGCGACGCGCAAGATCATGTGACATGGAAACCTCCCGCGCCGAGACGGCGCCTGTCGTTTCACCTACTGGCAAGCACTACCACCCTTCAAGGCGCCGTCGCCCGGGCTTCTTCAGGTAGCAGGTCGAACTGCTCGAGACAGCGCTGTTCATCGTCCGCCGTCAACGCCTTGTATGCGCTCACTTCCCGCATCGGCGTTTCGAACAAGGCCAGGCGGATCACGCCATTGCGATCGAGGAACGTTTGCGCCAGGCAGGTACACACCGGCTTGCCGACCAGTGCCGTGAGCTTCTCATCCCCTGGGGTGTTCACCTGGGCCTGCAAGTTGTCTGCGCAATTCTCCACGATACGGTCCACCGAGCGCCCCGCCAGCCAAAGCGTGCCGCCAGCGAGCAACGCCAGCAGCAGCAACAGGCCTAAAAGAACATTCGACTCCTGGGTGACCGAGCGCAGGAAGGCAAGCCGAGCCTGCCAGCCCGTGGCCTGACCATTGAAAATGGTCTTGCCGACCGTGCGCTTGACGCCACGCTGCACCACCCAGCCCAACGCCACGCACAAGGCCAGCAAAGCCAGCAGCACGAACGGGTGTTGCATGGGCAGACGCCAGCTTGGGCTCAACGACCGGTAGGTAGCGGCCACCATGAGCAATGCCAAGATCGCCACGATCCACCCCAGGCTACCCCGTGGCCGATGCATCCAGGCCCGGAGTTTCGCCCTCGCTTGTGTTTCCATGACAGCCTCCCGGCCCACGCTAGCGCACTGGGTCAATGGCAACGGTTTCCTGGTACTCGGGCACGCAGACCTGCCAACCGAGCTCGATGCTGATCCGCCGTCGCAGCGTGTCGGCGGCATGGGGCTCGCCATGGATGACGTAGGTCTGGCGTGGCGGGCGGGCGAATCCGCGCAGCCACTCCATGATCTCGTCGGCATCGGCATGCGCTGAAAGGTTCTCCATGGCATGCACCTGGGCCCGGATGGGCACGTCTTCGCCATGCAGGCGGACGTTGTGTGCACCGGCGACGATATCAGCCCCGCGCGTACCACCGGCCTGGAAACCCGAGAACAGGATGCTGTTGCGTGGGTTGGGGGCCAACGCCTTGAGATGGTGCAGCACCCGTCCACCAGTCGCCATGCCACTGGCGGCGATGATCACCGAAGGTTCCCGCAGCTGATCCAGATGCCGGGACTCATCGACCGTACGGATGATATGCGTGCCCCTGCACATTGCCGCGCATTCCGTGGACGTCAAGCGATGCTCGCTTCTGAACTGCTGGTACAGGGCGGTTGCATCGGTGGCCATCGGGCTGTTGAGGTAGACCGGGATGTCGGGTATCAGGCCATCGCGCTTGAGCTTGTACAGGTAGTACATCAGCAACTGGGCACGACCGACGGCGAATGACGGTACCAACGTGATGCCATGGCGCAGGAGGGTCTGGTTGATGACCTGGGCAAGGTATTGCTCGGTTGATTCGGTTGGGTGCTGGCGATCGCCATAGGTGGATTCCACCAGCAGCACGTCTGCCGTCCTGATCAGTTCCGGCGCGCGCATGATCGGGTCCTGTGGCCGGCCAAGGTCCCCGGAGAAGACCAGCGTCTGGCCATCGACCTTGATCTGCACCGTTGCCGCGCCAAGTATGTGCCCGGCCGTGCGCAACAGCAGCTCCATGCCTTGCACGACCATGATCGGGTGATGCAACTCCACAGGGCGCAGCAGTGCCAAGGCGCGCTTCGCATCCTGCTCGGTGTACAGCGGGCGTGCCGGTGAATGCTTGGAGTAGCCGTGGCGGTTGGCATGCTCGGCCTGCTCTTCCTGCAATCGGGCACTGTCGAGCAGCAGGATCTCGGCCAAGGCGCAGGTGGCCGGGGTTGCGTAGATCGGACCGGCATAGCCTTCCCGTGCGAGCACTGGAAGATAACCACTGTGGTCGAGATGGGCATGGGTCAGCACCACCGCATCGAGTGCATGAAGCGCCGCCGGAAGCGGTTCCCAGTTGCGCAGGCGCAGTTGCTTGTAACCTTGGAACAGTCCGCAGTCGATCAGCACACGGCTGCTGTCGCGGGTCAACAGGAACTTGCTGCCGGTCACGGTCCCGGTACCACCGAGAAATGTCAGTTGCATGGCTAGGGCTCCAGGGTTTCGACCGCTTGAGGGTGAACCGCCAGGACACTGCACGGTGGACGGCTGACGATGCGCTCGGTGGTATCGCCCAGCAGCTTGTCCAGCCCTTTGGGCTGCACCACACCCATGACCACCGCGTCGATATCCAGCGCAGCGACCTGCTCGCGAATCACTTGCACCGGGCCACCTTCCATGAAATGGCGGCGATTCGCCGCGACCCCCTCAGTGTCCGCCAAGGTGTCGAACGGCTCCTTCAAGGCGTTGCGCATCTCATCGATCCACGCCTGGGTGACGTTCATGTCCGAGGCGAATACGCCGGCCAGGTTGTAGGCCGAGAGCAGGTGCAACTGTGCATCGCATTGCAGTGCCAGCGCCTGCGCGGCACGGATCAGCCCACGATTGAAGGATGCCTGGACCTCGGGGGTTTCGCTGAAGGAAGTGTCAACGGCGACCAGCACGCGCTGGGGCAGCGACACCGCTGCCGCCGGCACGAAGTGCGTGATGCCCTTCAGGCCCCGCATCAAGGCGCAATCCAGGGGCGTGCTGAACAGTCGCACAATGGTTGGCGTCGCTTCGCTGTCCTTGATGACCATGTCGGGCTGCAGTTCGCTGATGTAGTCGAGGGCCTGGCTGCGGATGTCGTCCGCCTGCAGGCTGTCGACCGTCAAGGCGACACCGCTGCCACGGTGACGCTCGACCAAACCTGCCAGCCGTACACGGTAGTGGTCGAACTGGCGCTGGATATCGGCCTCGTTCAATCGCTCTTCACGCAACAGGTGCTCCTGCGTCGGTTCGAACAAGCCCAGTACATGCACGCTGGCACCACTGACATGCGCCAGGGCCAGGGCCCTGCGCAGCGCGGCCGAATGCGGATCGACCTCGGTGAGCAGCACCAGCAGTTGTCGATATTGACCCATGGCGAACCTCCGGGCTTGCGCGGCTGGCGTGATGATGTAGGCGATTGTCCGGAGGCAGGCTGATGCGCGCTTGATGCAGATCAGAAAAACCACCTGCCGCGCCTGAACTTGACGATTGTCAGAACCGGCGCCGCCCAGCACGGTACAACGGCTGCAGCAAGCATCGACCAGGTAATCGGGAGGCGACATGAACAAGCAGCAGGCTGACCAGCCAGATACGGGCGAGCATTGGATCGAGAAGCTTTCGGACGGCGCTGCCGTACTGATCCGTCCGCTGCGAGAAGAGGACCGCGAAAGGGACCGCCGCTTTCTCAGCACGATCGCCTACGAAGCCCGACGTTTCCGCTTGATCGCTGGGCTCAGTGGCGGCGTGCCAAGCCTGGATGCGCAGCAAATGCCAGTGGATCACCACCAGCGCGAAGCCTACGTTGCCCTGGTCCATGCAGATGGCCAGTTGCACCAGATCGGGGTAAGCCGGTATGCCAGCGTGCCCGGCAGCCGCCTCTGCGAATGCGCCGTCGCCGTGGACGAACAATGGCAGCGCAAGGGGCTGGGCCGGTTGCTGATGCAGCACCTGATCGCAGCCGCCAAGCGCAACGGCTTTCACTGCATGATTTCCAGGGACCTGGCGAACAACTATGCCATGCACCGGCTGACCAAGGGCCTGGGCTTCAGCTCACGCTACTTGGGTGGCGATGTCAGCGAGATCATTCACGAACTTGACCTTCGCACCTGAAGACAAGGCCCTTTGGGGCCTTGTCTCTCAGCCTTGGGAATGCTCCGGTGAAATCACCAGCACGCTGCTGGACAAGCGATTCAACACCCGCTCGGCAGTGCTGCCGATGAACCAGCCGATGCCGTGATGGTGGTAGCTGCCCATGACCAGTACGTCGATATCGTTGTTCTCCATGAACAGCGCCAGCACCTTGGCCGGGTCTCCCAAGCGCAGGTGGCGGTGTTCGGCGGCGATTCCATTGCGCTCGGCAAGTGCCTGGAAGGCATCGCTTTGCGCCTCGTGCAGTGTCTGGGCCAGGTTGGAGTCGAACAGGAATGAATGCTCGCGGCTGCCGCCGGCGTCCAGGTACATCGACCCCATGTCGTAGGCATATAGCAACTCGATCTGGGCATTGCACTGTAATGCCAGCTTCAGCGCCTCGCTGATGATCTGGTCGTTGAAGCCCTCGAACTGGTCTTCCGGGCGCGACAGGTCCACGGCCGCCAGAATCTTGCGCGGCAGCGCATGGCTGGCCTGGTGAACCAGGTGCAGGGGAATGCGGGTTTCCCGCAGCAACTGAATGTCGAGCGAGGTGAACATTGCCCGTGCCCACCAGGGTTCATGCTCGAAGGCCTTGATCAGCATGGCGAAAGGCTGCTCGCGCAGGTGCACGAGTATCTCGTCCAGCGGATGCTGGACCCATACCACTTCGGTGGTGACCGTCACCCCATTGCGGCGCATCGACAGCGCTTGGGTTTCCAGCCATTCACGGTGTTGCTGTACATAGCCTTCGCGCATCACCGCCAGGGCCTGGTCGTTGACCAAGCCCGCGGTGGCAAGGCCTTCGAGGTAGTCAAACGCCACGATATGCAGGGCCATGCCCTTGGCCTTGGCCAGCGCCGCCGCACGGTCGTAGACCGGGGTGCGCCGCATCAGAGGCGAAGCGATCAGCAGAAGTCTTTGCGGGTTGTCCATGGCGCACCTCAGCGTTTGGGAAGTGTCCCTGGATCATCCCTGAACCGCCCTATGCGGACTTGACGTTTATCAACTGAACCACTGGACGGACAAACGGCGATGCCAGCTGCGCGAGAATTTGATGCGGATCAAAGCTTCCTGGCGTTTACGGCGCAACCTGACTCTATACCAACAACAATCATCGAACTCCCTGGAGGCGTGCCATGACGCTCATGACAACCTGCGAAGTCGGCCATGAATCATTCGCCAACCCGCCCAATGGCGTGACGAAAATGGCCAATACGCCCTGAACCACCCCTGTTGCTGGCAGGGATGCCTTCGTTTCGCATGGATTTGCAGTTGGTTTGCTCATGCATGCTTCTGGAGGCTTCCATGAACATCTACGTCGAAACAAGCCCTGAACAGAACCGCTGGTGGGTCCGCATGGACGACTGCCGGGTGAGCTTCACGACGCCCGACGAAGCGCAAGCCTTCGTCGATCGGCTTAACGCCCGTCTCAATGCACCCCATTCACGCGACATGCTTGCCGACTGGTCACCACGCCCCGGCATGGGCAGCACGGGTAAAGCCAATGCTCGGATGGCCACTCAGGCAGATCTCCGATGCGCGAAGGAGGCCTGAAAATGACTGGCCTACTGAACGTGACCTTGCTCGACCAACCGCCAGCGTCGAGTCCCGCGACGCCGATCCACCTGAAACCGCTCACGACCCTGTGCACCGAGTGCCGTGTCAGCGGGTTGTGCCTGCCCACCGGTCTTCCGGTGCAAGACAACAGTTGCCTGGGCGCCCTGATCGGCCCACGCCTGCGTGTTCGCAAAGGCGCCGCGCTGTTCAACGCCAATGACCCGCTGACAACGCTCTATGCCGTGCGCTGCGGCAGCTTCAAGACCAGCCTGAACAGTGCCGAAGGCCAGGGCGTGGTGATCAATTTCTGGATGCCGGGCGATGTGCTTGGCCTCGACGCCATCGCCACCGAACACCACGTATGCGATGCCATTGCCCTGGAAGACAGCGAGGTGTGCCCTGTCCCCTACCGCCGGCTGCAGGCCCTGGCACACGACTTTCCCGTCCTGCAGCAAAGCCTGAACCGTTTGATGAGTCGGGAAATCGTGCGCGAGCATGAACGGGTGTTGATGCTGTGCAACCTCACCGCCGAGCAGCGCCTGGCCAGCTTCCTGGTGGGGTTGTCACGGCGCTTCGTCAGCCGGGGCTATTCTGCCCACGGTTTCATGCTGCGCATGTCCCGGGAAGACATGGCCTCGTACCTGGGACTGCGGCTTGAGACCGTCTGTCGTTCGGTCGCCCGCTTGCGTGCGCTGGGTATCGTCAGCATGCGTGGCAGGCTTGTCGAGATACTCAATCTGCCAGCCTTGATAGCCCTTGAGCAAGGCGGCGCGGACGTCGCGCCCAAGGACAACCCGAAGGCGCCATGCTCGACGCGGTGAATATCAGCCACGGCGCCGTGGCATTGGGCATCGGCATGCTGGTGGGGCTTGAGCGCGAGCGCAAGAAAGGCCGCAATGAAGACCATGCCGCCGCCGGCCTCCGGACCTTCGCCATCACCGCCCTGTTGGGCTACGTCAGCATGTTGCTGGCCGGGCCCATGCTGGTCGGGTTCGCCAGCCTTGGCCTGGTACTGATGTTGTGCATGCATTACCACAAACATGCCGACAGAGACCCCGAAGTCACCAGCGAAATCGCCCTGCTGCTGGTGCTGACCCTCGGAGCACTGAGCCTCGAGGAACCAGAACTGGCCACCGCTGTCGGCGTGGTACTGACCCTGCTCCTGGCACTGCGCCGCGAGCTGCATCATTTCGTGCTCCAGCAACTGAACGAGCAAGAGCTGCGCGATGGCTTGATGCTGTTGACGATGGCGCTGGTGGTGCTGCCGTCGACACCGGACAGGTTCATGGGGCCGTATGGCGCACTCAACCCTCGCACCCTCTGTACGCTGGTCGTGCTGCTGATGACCGTCGGTGCGCTGGGGCACATTGCCTTGCGTCTGGTCGGCCCACGCTACGGCTTGCCCCTGAGCGCCATCGCATCCGGCTTCGCCTCGGGCACGGCGACGATTGCGCTGCTTGCCCATCAAGCCCGTCAACGCGTCGCTGCCGTAAAATCCCTGGCCGCCGCGGCCGTGTTGTCCAACCTCGCCAGCATCGCGCAATTCGCCTTGGTACTGGGCATCGTCGACCGCCGCCTGTTGAAACCTTTCATGGCCTCGATCGGGCTCGGTGTAGGGGTTACGGTGGTTTACGGAACCTTGTTACTGGCACCTTGGCGCAACGACCAAGGCGCGTGCCCGGCACCTCAGGGCGATGGCGCCTTCAACCTCTGGACAGCCTTGATCATCACCCTGGCGCTGGCCGGAATCGCCTTGTTCTCGGCATTCCTGCTTCACCACCTGGGCCACAGCGGCGTCAGTATCGCGGCCTTCCTCGGCGGGATGGGCGATGCCCACGCAGCCACCGCATCGGTAGCCTCGCTGGTTGTGGCAGGACAGCTGGGGACAGCCGATGTCGTGGTACCAGGGATGATGGCAGTGACGGGCAATAGCCTGACCAAATGCGTACTGGCGTTCAGCAATGGCGGCTTCGCATTCGCACGTTACCTCGCCCCGGCACAGTTGATCATTCTTGGCGCGATGTGGCTGGGGCTTTTAGTGACCTGACTTGTCGAACGCCACTCGGGCATTGCGCAGGAACTTTGCACCCGTCGGACAGGCCTCCTGTTCCAGGTCTATCGAAAAACGGAGATTATGACGATGAGTGCACCACTCAATGGCAAGCGCGTGGCCTTTCTGGTCACCGATGGATTCGAACAAGTCGAGCTGACCGGCCCCCGCGAAGCATTGCAAAACAATGGCGCCGTGGTCGATATCCTGAGCGACAAGGAAGGCACTGTGCGGGGCTGGAACCACGACAAGCCCGCTGACGAATTCGCCGTCGATGCCACCTTCGAGAATGCGCATCTGGATCTGTACGATGCGCTGGTGCTGCCCGGCGGCGTGCAGAACTCCGATACCATTCGGCTGATTCCCGGCGCGCAGAAACTGGTCAAAAGCCATCAATCGGCCAACAAGCCGTTGGCAGTGATCTGTCATGGCGCCTGGCTGTTGGTGTCGAGCGGTTTGGCCAAGGGCAAGCGGATGACCAGCTACAAGACACTGCAGGATGACATTCGCAACGCAGGCGGCACCTGGGTGGACGAAGAGGTGGTGGTGGATGGCAACCTGATCAGTAGCCGTCAGCCCGATGACATTCCCGCGTTCAACGACCAGTTGGTCCGCGCCCTGGCCGTTTGAGCTGCGCGTTGACACCGCCGCTGCAAGTGAATTGAACGTCGCGCGCGGCCCCATGACCTAAAGAGGTACCCATCCGCTACTGGAGGTACCTCGTCATGCACGATCCCAATGCCCCAGACCCATATGTCGATGACGTCCCCCACAACCCAGGTGAACCGATGCCTGCACCAGACTCCGAAACCGAGGCGCCGGACTGGCCAGAGGACCAAGTCCCGCCAGAAGAGCAATCCGATGGTTGAGTGACGGGTTCGCCGGCGTCAACCTGTGGCCGGCGTCATCTCGCCCACCACTTGGTCGACCACCGCCCGGAAGGCCTGGCGCCGGTCTCTCCCCTGGGCGAGGGCGCGCTCGAAGGCGGCCAGTTGGCGTTGAGCGCTACTGCCGTCCTGGAGGATACGCGCAGCGTGGCCGAATGCGTGCTCGGCATCCTGGGTGTCGGCGGGTACCAGGCCCTGCAGCTGTGCCAGCCAGCCATGGGCGGTCACCGGTTGCCTGTCGTGCGCGCCTATGAACATGCCATTGCCGCCATGGCGGAGCGCCCTCCAGTAGTTCTCCTGGATGATCCAACGTTGCTCGGGGCCGAGCGGCTGCCAATGCTGACGAACCCGCAGCGTCTGCTCTACCAGGTGACGGAACAGCCCGGCGATGGCCAGGCCGTCTTCCAAGCGTGGGCACGCATCACAGATGCGCAACTCGATCGTCGGAAATCGCCGCGACGGGCGGATCGCCCACCAGAAGTCGCCGTCTTCGGCAAGCCCGCCTATACCTTGGAGCAGTGTTCTGTAGCGCAGGTAGGCATTCCAGTCAGCCAGCGGCTCTGGCATGTCCATGTGCGGCCACTCCCCGCAGACCACGCGTCGGTAACTTTGGTAACCGGTCACTTGGCTGCACCAGAACGGCGAAGAGGTGGTCAGGACGAGCAACAGCGGCAACCAGCAGAGCATCTGGTTGATCAGCTGCATGCGGTCGATCTCCGGCGCCACCCCCACGTGCACATGCAGCCCCGAGAGCAGGCTACGGCGGGCGACCATTTGATAGTCGTCGAATACCTGGCGGTAGTGATTCTGGTCCCGGGCATGCTGGCGTTGCCACCGCGCGGTGGGATGGCTGGCAGCGCCATAAAGGGCCACCCCCTCCTGCGCCAGCGCGCTGCACAGATTGTGTCGACATTCGGTGAAATAGCTGCGCGCTTCATGCAGGTTGGCCAACACCGGTGAAGCGACCTCGATCTGGCTGTAGAACATTTCCTCGGCGAAATGCTCGCCCACCACTTCACGGCAACGGCGCGCCACTGCGTGCGACGGCCTGGCCAGGACGTCGCCACGGGTAACGTCGACCAGCAAGTATTCCTCTTCGATGCCGAACCCTTGCGCCCTGACCATCGTGCACTCAGGCGATGCGAGTCAGGGTCAGTGCTACTGCGGCGATGCGTTCGACATGCGCGTAGCCTGGTTCGAGCAGTTGCTCACCGAATACATCCGGGTCCAGCTCACGGTAATGCCAACTGAAGGCAGGCCCGGCCAGGCGTAGGCGCACAGCGTCCAGCAAGGCATCGCGACCGTCGACGATCGCGACCCCGGTGTACAGCAACAACGTGCCACCCATGACCAGGCGTTCGCGCGCCTGTTCGATGATGCGCAGGGAAAGCTCGGCTCCGAGCGCACCGCCACCATGGCGATAGGCGCGCTGCTGGGCGTCGAGCATGTAAGGCGGATTGGCAACGATCAGGTCGAAGTTCGCGCCGATGCCATCGAGCAGGTCACTGGGCTCGACCGACACGTTGGCCACCCCCGCCAGTGCAGCGTTGATGGCGGTATAACGCAACGCCAAAGGGTTGATGTCCACCGCGCAAACCTGCGCATGGGGGGCTGCACGGGCGATGATCAGCGCGCCGATGCCGGTGCCACAGCCAAGGTCGACCGCATGTTCCACGCGCCGGGGACTGTGCTGCAGAAAGTCCTGTATCACCTGGGCGAATCGGTAGCTATCGGGACCAAAGAACACCGCGTCGTGGCTGTCGGTCGGCCACGCGGAATGGACCAGCAACAGGTTGTCGAGGCTCGACCAACGCACCGCGCTGCGCAATAGCTCACCCTGCGCCTGCACCACACCAGCGGTTTTCAACTGGGCCAACTCGTCACTGCTGATCAGCGAGGCCGGGAACGGCCGGCTCCAGCCGAACACATCCCGCAGGTCGTGGGCCTGCTGGGCGGCGGTCCGGTCGTTGACGCGAGCATGGGTAGCTGGGGTCACGCAGGTGAAACGATAACCGTCGGCGCTGAGGCGCCGACCCAGGTGCAACAGTGCCTGGTCGGCATAAGCTTGGTTCTGGTCAAGCAACATCAGCACTCTCCTGCGTGGGTCAAGCCGGTGGCAAGGATGAAATCGCGGGTGGCGCGCAGTCCATCGGGCTCGGCGTGATGGTTACCGGACATCCGTTCGATCATGCACTCGACACGAGGCAGCCCTTGCGTGGCCGGCCCGCCCTCTTCCAAGGCCAAACCCTGCTCCCAGTGCCCCGGTGCGACGCGCCGATACGGCACGCCGGCCCTGTCACCGGCAATCCAGTCATGCCAGAGCTGCTTTTCGTAAGCGGTGAAAACCCCAAACATCGCGGCATGCGGTCCGTCGATCAAGGCCCAGAACCGGCTATTCGAAGGCGCCTCGCCTCGTTGCACCCACTGTTGCGTTTCAAGGGCGCGCAGGAAGCCGGGTAACGCGCTGGCATCGGCCAGCCATTGGTTGATGGTCCGACCTTGCAGGCGGCAACGGTCACTGTGCATGAACTGGCCGTATACCCGCTTGCGTTGCAAGGCGGCCAACAACTCCGTTTCCAGGTCGAAGGACGCAATCAGCGAGGCCGTGTCGAGCCCAAGATCGTTGAGACGATAGCCCCTGCGCACTCGCTCGTAGCAGGCTTTTTCCGACGGCCCCGGCATCAGCAGGAACAGGCTTTGCAATGCGCGACGAGCATGACCGCTGGCGGCATTGTCGATCGTGACGTGCAGCTGAAAGTAATGAGCATCGATGCCCAGTTCGGCCAACTCGTGGGTGGTGATCAGCAAGTGCAAAGGCGGCTGTTCATACCCCAGGTTGTAGCCAATGACCTCCGGCAAATACTGCTCGACGTTGCGCCCCAAGGCCAACTGCACCGCGCCTTGCAGGTACCGCGACGGGTCCAAAGGCAGCCCTTGGTCACAACCCAGGCGGCTCAGCAATCGCTGGTAGATCAACACATGGTTGCAGCGGGGGTCACCATCGCCCAGTTCTTCTAGGAAGGTACGGATCAGCCCATGGAACCGTGGATCTTGCCAGTGCTTGAGCGTTCCGTGCAGCCAAGCGCCATCCACCTCTTTGGTCGGGGCGACCTGTTGCAGGAACCACAGGGCCTGTGCCCGGTTGGCGAAGAACCGCCGTGGTGCGCCCTCACGCCGCTGCGCCAGGTAACGCGCATGCTCTGCGGCGACCCGGGCGGCATGATCGACCGACCACTGCGCCAAATCCGCGGGATCGTCCGGCAAATCATCGGTCATCGATATCGTCCGCTGAAGTTGACCGGCCAACCACTCCCGCGCGTCATAGCCACCCGACTGCAGCATTGCCGAGTACTGCCGCTGCGGATCGTCCGGCACAACCCGGACTGACTGCTGCATGATTTCTAATGGTATCAACCTCATGGGCCGCACCTCGCTCAGGGATTCTGGGGCTTGGTCTCGGGGCTCGGATGAGTGGTGGGTGTATCGGGTTGCTCCATCTGCAAGGACGGCTTGCTGGGGTCCGCATCCTTGGCGGGATGATCTGAATCACGGTCGAAACAGCCGCCGAGCAGCGTCAGGCTGGCGCCGAGCAGCACCGTGGGGAGCAGGGTGTATTTCATGTCGGGCTCCGGTTGTAGTTGCGAGGGTTCATAACGAACGAGTGCGCTCGACGCGGCTGGATTCGTTTTTTTTACCCTGCAGTGGATGAACGGCGCTAAATACCGGGGCGGGGTGCATCGGGAGGCGCGGGTAGCCATCACGATGATCGAAGAAAAACTAAACCTTCCCGCCCTCGCCTGGCTCAACCGAATGCGACATCGAGGTCGCGCCAACTGAACGAAGGAGTCAGACATGAGCCAACCCTTCTTGAAACTCGCAGGCGTCACGTTGTTGATGAGCCTTGCTTCGCTGCAGGTCCAGGCGGCCTCTTCGGACGATTTCGTCGACGCGGCGATCGAGGCAGGCATCGCCGAGGTGGTCACCAGTAACCTTGCCCAGGAAAAAAGCCAGAACGCCGACATCAAGAAATATGCCCAGCAGATGGTCACCGACCATACCAAGGCCAACCAGCAGCTGGGCGAAATCGCCCGCAAGCTTGACATCAGCGTGCCCGACGAAGCGGCGCTGACCGACAAGGTCAAAAAAATGATCCTCGAATGGCGCGAAGCGTCCTTCGACCGTTCCTATGTCAACAACCAGGTCGATGCGCACGAAAAAGCCGTGGAGCTGTTCAAGAAGGAGTCGACATCCTCCGACAAACCAGAGCTGAAGGCCTTCGCCAGCGAAAAACTGCCGACGCTGGAACATCACCTCGAGCAGGCCAAAGCTTTGCAGACGACTCACGGCAAATAACCCAGCCGACAGGCCAGGCGACGGTAGGCCCGACGCCAATGGGGCAGCCATCCTGCCCCATTGATCAACGGTTCTGTGACCTTGTATCACTCGAACGCGGAGAGAACAGCATGCCACGTGGAGACAAAGACAAATACACCGACACCCAAAAGCGCAAGGCTGAACACATCGAAGAGCGCTACGAGCATAAAGGCCTGTCCAAGGACGAAGCCGAGGCGCGCGCCTGGGCAACGGTCAACAAGCAATCGGGCGGCGGCGAAAAGCCAGGCGGCTCGGGCAAAGCCGCCTCGTCGAAGGCCCAGTCCACCGCCCGTTCGGATTCGGCCAAGCGGGCGGCGCAAACACGTCAGGGGCACTCACGTACATCGAGTACGTCGCTGAACACGCAAACCAAGCAGAGCCTTCTCAAGGAAGCGCGGAGCAAGAACATCAAAGGCCGCTCGACCATGAGCAAGGCAGAACTGGTCGAGGCGTTAGGCAAGCATGGTTGAGATGCTCGACGCACGTCGGCGGCCTGCTTGGGTTTGACGGATGCTGGCCAGCTCCTTGAGCGGTCATGCATCCGGATCGCTCACATGGGCCTGCACGGCATCTTCAAGCGCCCGCACGTGGGCTTCATCGGCCAGCGCCTTGAGTGCCAGCCAATCGTCCCAGTCGATGGCGCCATCGTCACGCAAGGCCTCGGCGGTGCGGACCAAAGCGTGGTGGTAGGCATCCGGCGACTCGGTGCGGTAGCTGGTGTCGTCGTACTGGGCGTACCAGGCTTCAAGCTCTGGGATGCTGCGTTCGATGCTCATGACAAGACTCCTCGGTGCTCATTGCAGTGAGAGTCCATCCGCCGGGCGACGTTCACCCGGATCGGGCGAGGATCGTCATCGCGACGTCGCCAAACCCTCGTCGCTCGGATGATGTGAAGCCTATAATCGCTGCCAATGCCCATGATTCATACAGGGACCCTACCCGGTCCGCACAAGGTTCGTGCCCATGAAGTCGTCCAGCAAGACTACACTCGCAGCACCGCACAACCCGGCGCTCAGCCCCAGCCATCTGGATTTCCCGGTCGTAGGCATCGGCGCATCGGCTGGCGGGTTGGAGGCGATCCAGACGTTCTTCCAGCACATGCCGGCCGACTGCGGCGTCGCGTTCGTCGTCGTATTGCACCTGTCGCCGGATCATCAGAGCCAGGCCGACCGCTTGATCCAGCGGGTCACCCGCATGCCCGTCTGTCAGGTGAGCGAGCCGGTGCCGATCGAGCGCAACCATGTCTATGTGATTTCTCCGGCCAACCGGTTGTCCACCAACGACGGCTACCTGCGCGTCAGCCCAGCCAGGCGCAGTCGCGGCGATCATGTCGCCATCGACCTGTTCTTCAGGGACCTGGCCGATGTGCACAAGGATCATGCTTTTTGCGTGATTCTTTCCGGTAGCGGCAGCGATGGCGCAGTGGGTTTGTCGCGAATCAAGGAGCAAGGCGGTGTGACCCTGGTGCAGGCACCCGACGATGCGCTGTACGCCGACATGCCCAAGGCGGCGATCGACACCGGCATGGTCGACCTGGTGCTTCCAGTGGCCCAGATCCCTGGGAAGCTGGTGGAACTGTGGCGCACGGCACGCGAGGTCAAACTGCCTGAAATAGACGACGACAGCCTGCCCCCTGCCCTGGGCGAGCGCTCAGGCGACCCACAGCAAAGCGATCCGCTCCTGGACGACATCCTGGCCCGTCTGCACGCCACCACCGGGCATGACTTCCAGCACTACAAGCGCGCAACGGTTTTGCGTCGGCTTGAACGGCGCCTGCATGTCACCGCGCAGACCGACCTGGCCGGCTATCGCGACTACCTGGAGCAACACCCCGAGGAGAGCCGTGCCTTGCTCGCCGACATGCTGATCGGGGTGACCAATTTCTTCCGCGACCGTGACGCCTTCGAGGCGCTGCAACAGCATGTGATGCCCGGCCTTAGCCATGACCAGAGCGGCGAAGATCCGCAGCGCGAAGTGCGCATCTGGTCGGCAGGCTGCTCTTCCGGCGAGGAAGCCTACAGTCTGGCGATGCTGGCCACCGAACAACTGGCGCGGGAGCAACGTAGCGCCAGGATTCAGGTGTTCGCCACCGACCTTGACGAACGCGCTATCAATGTCGGCCGCCTGGGTGTTTATCCTGATGCCATCGCCACCGATGTGCCTACCGCACGGTTACGCCAGTTCTTCATCAAGGAAGACCAGCACTACCGGGTGCGCAAGGACATCCGCGAAAAGGTCTTGTTCGCCCGCCATAACCTGCTGTCCGACCCACCCTTCTCCCAACTCGACCTGGTCGTGTGCCGTAACCTGCTCATCTACCTTGACCGGGAAGTGCAACACGAAATCCTGCGAATCTTTCACTTCGCCTTGCGCAAAGGGGGCTACCTGTTTCTGGGTTCATCGGAGTCGGCGGATGCGGCTGCCGATCTGTTCATTCCGGTGGACAAACGCCATCGTATCTTCAAGGCCAGGGAGGTGGAGCCTGCGCGTCGCACCGCCCGCCTGCAGGCGCCCGAGTCGCAGGTGGCGCGGGTCAAGACCAGGCCCGTTCGCAAGCTGTCCTATGCCGAGATCCATCACCGCGCACTGGCCAGGCGCACGCCACCAAGCCTGATCATCGACGCCGACGGCAACATCTTGCACATGAGCGAAGGGGTCGGCCGCTTTCTGCGCCACCCAGGGGGAGAACTCAGTCACAACCTGCTGAACCTGGTGCTGGTGCCGCTTCGACCGACCTTGCGCAGTACCGTGCTACAAGCCCAGAACACCGGCCAACTGGTCACCTCAGGCCCGGTCATCGTCGCTGTCGATGAGCAGCGTATCGAAGTAAAGATGCAGGTCCAGCCACACCAGGACGAGCCCAGCGGCAGCGAATGCCTGCTGGTCGTCTTCCAGGTGAGCGAAGCCGACGCGCACGGCCCGGCCATTGCCGAGCAGACCGACGGCATGGTGTTGAACACCCTGGAGCGCGAACTTCAGCGAACCCGCCAACAGTTGCAGGAAACCATCGAGCAGTCAGAGATCTCCAGCCAGGAGCTGACCGCTTCGAACGAGGAAATGCAGGCGATCAACGAAGAACTGCGCCTTGCCAGCGAAGAGCTGGAAACCAGCAAGGAAGAACTGCAGTCGATCAACGAAGAGTTACTGACGGTCAACTACGAGCTCAAGTCCAAGGTCGATGAAACCGACAAGATCAACGATTACCTGAGCAACCTGATCGCCTCCACCCAGATCGCGACAGTGTTCGTCGACCGCAGCCTGCGCATCCGTTGGTTCACCCCCCGGGCCACCGATATCTTCAGCATGCTGCCGGTCGATACCGGCCGCTCGCTGCTCGACATCACCCACCGCCTGGACTACCCAGGGCTGGCGGACGACGCGCGCGCGGTGATCGAGCGCGAGACCACGCTAGAGCGCGAGGTGATCGGCAATGACCAGCATTGGTACCTGGCCCGCCTGTTGCCCTATCGGGCCAATGAACAGAACGTCGATGGCACCGTGCTGACGTTCATCGACATCACCAAGAGTCGCGCTGCCGAAGAACGTTTGCGACAAGGGGAAGAGCGCATGCGCCTGGTCGCGGAGAGCACCCACGACTTCGCCATCATCCTGCTCGACGAACACGGCTTGATCATCGACTGGAACACCGGCGCTGCGCTGATATTCGGTTACGCCAAGGACGAAGTGCTGGGCCAGCACTTTTCGCTGCTCTTCACCGAGAAAGACCGCGAGAACGGGGTGCCGGAGCGTGAACTTCGCACCGCTCGCCTGCAGGGTCGCGGCCAGGACGAGCGCTGGCATGTGCGCAAGGGCGGCAGTCGCTTCTATTGCAGCGGCGAAGTGTCGCGCCTGAAGGGCAACAGCCTGCGCGGCTACGTCAAGATCGCCCGCGACCTGACAGGGCACAAGCGGCTTCACGACGAGCAAAGCAAGCGACTGGCCGAGTCGCAGGTCACCAGCCACATGAAGGATGAGTTCTTCGCGGTCATGTCCCATGAGCTCAAGCATCCGTTGAACCTCATCCAGCTCAATGCCGATATCCTGCGACGTCTGCCTCCGGTCAAGAGTACCAGCGCGGCGAACAAGGCCGTCAGCGTGATCTGCGAAGCGGTCGCCAGCCAGGCGCGTATCATCGACGACCTGCTCGATGTCGCACGCATACGTACGGGCAAGCTCAAGCTCCAGACCCGGCCGGTCGACCTGTGCGCTGTGCTGCAGGGTATCCACTCGGTGGCCTGCAGCGAACAACGCGGTTGTAGCGTGCGCCTGACGCTGCCAGCCAATGGCGCGCCGGTGTATGTCATGGCAGACAGTACGCGCCTGGAACAGATTATCTGGAACCTGCTGAACAACGCGCTGAAATTCAGCCCCGCCGATGGCGAGATCCTGCTGGTGCTCACGCAGTTGGACGAGCATGCGCAACTGCAGGTGATCGACCACGGCATTGGGCTTGCCGAAGAATCGCTGGAAAACATCTTCGAACTGTTCAGCCAGGCCGCCCCCACCAGCCATGGCCGCGAAGGCCTCGGCATCGGCCTTTCCCTGGTACGCCAACTGGTCGAGGCCCATGGCGGTAACGTGCGCGTACAGTCACCAGGGCTTGGCCAGGGCTGCACCTTCACCATCACCCTGCCGTTATGCGAATACACTCAGCAAACCCAGGAACAGGCTAGCGATGCAGTGCCTGAGGGGCGGCTCGCCGGTATCCGCATATTACTGGTGGATGACTCGGTCGATGTGTTGGATGTGATGGAGCAGTTACTGCTCATGGAAAATGCCGAAGTCGATGCCTACAGCGATCCACACCTGGCCTTGGCCTCAGCGGCGGATGCGCGATATGACGTGATCATTTCCGATATCGGCATGCCCGGCATGGATGGACACGCGCTGATCAAAGCACTGCGTGGCCTTGAGCATCTTCGCTACGTTCCGGCCATTGCCCTGACCGGCTACGGCGCCAGCGCCGATCAACACAAATCGCGACAGTCCGGCTTCGACCGACACTTGAACAAGCCTGTCGGTTACGAGGACCTGATCGAAACCCTTGAACGCCTGAACGGCGCGCAAACCCGCTGATCGCGCGGCTGGCGCCTGGCCTGTGCCGCACGAGTCTACCTGCTGTCCCGGCGGCCCGCTCGTCAATCGTGGTGAACCCTTGCACCCCACCACGGGTCGCTAGAGGTGAGTCCACGAATGCAGGGGAGCTGGCGTGAGCGAGATTCGCATTGGTATTTCCGGATGGCGCTATGGTCCATGGCGCAAGGACTTCTACCCCAAGGGGCTGCGCCAGGACGATGAACTGGCGTTCGCCTCGCGGGCGGTCAACAGCATCGAGATCAATGGCTCGTTCTATGCGTTGCAGACACCGGAACGCTATTGCCATTGGCGTGACCAGACACCGGACGGGTTCGTGTTCTCGGTCAAGGCGCCGCGCTACATCACCCATGTGCGCAGGCTGCGCGACATCGACGAGGCGCTTGCCAACTTCTTCGCGTCCGGCCCGTTGTTGCTGGGCGACAAACTGGGCCCATTCCTGTGGCAGTTTCCCGCCACGCTGAAATTCGACGCCCAGCGTTTCAGCGACTTCCTCGGCAAGTTGCCCCGTGATCGCAAGGCTGCCCGCGAATGCGCAGGGCAAGCTGCCGCGCGCCTCAAGGACAATGGCGGTACCGCCATTGGCGGCAATGCCCGGCTCCGTCATGCCGTGGAAATCCGTCACCCAAGCTTCCTGTGCGACACCTTCATCAACCTGCTGCGTCGACACAAGGTGGCCCTGGTAGTGGCCGACAGCGCCGGCAAATGGCCGTACGTCGAGGATGTCACCGCCGACTTCGTCTACCTGCGCCTGCACGGCGATGTCGAACTCTACAGCAGTGGCTACACCGCCAAAGCCCTGCGCCGTTGGCGCTTGCGTATCGAGGCCTGGGCTGCCGGTAGCCAGCCAGATGATGCCGAGCTGGTGATGCAGCGCGCACCGGCCAGACGCGCCTCTCGCGATGTGTACTGCTATTTCGACAACGACCAGAAGGTGCATGCCCCGTACGATGCGCGCCGCCTGCTGGGTAAACTCGGCCTGGACGGTGAGCTTGTGACCGAGCCTGGCGTCGAACCGCAGGTGCAGTCATGAACCGGACCCTACCTACCGCAAGCTGCGTGATCGACGAGGCGAGCGCGGTGCATCGCCTGACAGTGCTCACCCTGAACGTGCATAAAGGCTTCACCCTGTTCAACCGCCGCTTCATCCTCCCTGAGCTTCGCGAAGCCGTGCGCGCTACCGGTGCCGACCTCGTGTTCCTGCAAGAAGTGCATGGCAGCCATCAGTGGCATGCCGAGCGCCATCCAACCTGGCCGCAGGAACCCCAGTACGAATTTCTCGCCGACAGCATGTGGCCTGAGTTCGCCTACGGTCGAAATGCGGTCTATCCCCATGGCGACCATGGCAATGCCCTGCTGTCGAAGTTTCCGATCCGCGCCTACGACAATCTCGACGTGTCGATCCACGGCAACGAGCAGCGCGGCCTGCTGCATTGCCAACTGGAAGTGCCCGGCCATGAGCGAATGCACGCCATCTGCGTGCACCTGGGTTTGCGCGAGGAGCACCGTCAGCGCCAGGTCGGCCTGCTCCTGGGGTTGCTCGACAGCCTGCCAGCGGACGAGCCGGTCATCGTCGCCGGTGACTTCAACGACTGGCGACTGAGGGCCGATGCACTGCTGTCCGGGCACCTGGCCGAAGCTTTTGGCAAACCGGCGCGCAGCTTCCCTGCCCGCCTGCCGCTGCTGCGCCTGGATCGCATCTACCTGCGCAATGCCAAGGCCAGCGAACCGCGGGTGCTGTCCCGATACCCTTGGTCGCATCTTTCCGACCATGCCCCCCTGGTAGCGGAGGTGACCCTGTGAAACACACTTGGAGCGACGGCAACCACGTCGAACTGCTGATCAACGGCGAGCAATATTACCCTCGGGTGTTCGAGGCCATGGCCCAGGCACGGCACGAGATCCTGCTGGAAACCTTCATCATCTTCGACGACAAGGTCGGCCAGTCCCTGCGTCAGGCGCTGATCGACGCGGCCCGACGAGGCGTGCGGGTCGAGGTGGCGGTGGACGGCTATGGCACCGCCGACCTGCCCGATGACTTCATTTCCTCCATGACCGAGGCCGGGGTGCGCTTCCATGCGTTCGATCCCCAGCCCAAGCTGGCCGGCATGCGCACCAACCTGTTCCGCCGCCTGCACCGCAAGGTGGTGGTCATCGACGGTCAGCGCGCCTTCCTCGGCGGCATCAACTACAGCGCCGACCACCTGGGCGACTTCGGGCCGCAAGCCAAGCAGGACTATGCCGTGGAGGTCGCAGGCCCGGTGGTGGCGCAGGTGCATGCATCCAGTTGCCGGTTGCTTGCGCCCGTGCTCGAAAGCATCAGCCAGTTGCCCTCGGCCAGCCCCCCTGCCGGCACCGCCAGTGCCTTGCTGGTGGAACGCGACAACCGTCACCACCGCAACGATATCGAGGTGTGCTACCTGCAGGCCTTTCGCGAGGCCAAGCACCGCATCATCGTTGCCAATGCCTACTTCTTCCCCGGCTATCGCCTGCTGCGCGAACTGCGCAACGCCGCACGGCGCGGCGTTGACGTCACCCTGATTCTTCAGGGCCAACCGGACATGCGCTGGGTTCGTAGCCTATCGCGCCTGCTCTACAACTACTTGTTGCGCGACAATGTGCGCATCCGCGAGTACTGCCAGCGGCCTCTGCATGGCAAGGTGGCCTTGGTGGACGACCACTGGTCCACCGTCGGTTCCAGCAACCTTGACCCGCTGAGCCTGTCGTTCAATCTCGAAGCCAACCTGCTGATCCGCGATCGTGCGTTCAACCATGGCTTGCACGAGCACCTGAGCGAACTGGCCAGCAAGCATTGCAAGACCGTGACCCTCGAACGGATGGTACGCGGCTACTGGTGGCGTGCGCCGCTGATTTTCCTCGGCTTCCATATCACTCGCTACTTCCCGCGCATCGCCGGTTGGTTCCCGGCACACCGCCAGCGCCTGCAGTCCGTGCAAGTGGACCTCACGGCGCCGGTGGATTACCGCGGAGGCAAAACCGGATGAGCGGGCAACGTTGGAAGACCTGGGGCAAGCGTCTGTTGACGCTGCTGTTCGTGGTGCTGATCCCGGTACTGCTGTTCACCCTGGCGCGCAACCTGGACTGGTCCGAAGTTCGCCAGTCACTGCTGGCCTACCGGCCCTCGACCCTGGCCCTTGGCCTGCTACTGGCACTGTGCAGCTACCTGGTGTTCGCCAGCTACGACCTGCTGGCCCGTGCCTACACCGGCCACCACTTGCCAGCCCGACAGGTACTGCCAGTGGCGTTCGTCTGCTATGCGTTCAACCTCAACTTCACCACCTGGGTTGGCGGTGTGGCCCTGCGCTACCGCCTGTACAGTCGATTGGGACTGGATACGGCGACCATCACGCGCATACTGACCCTGGGCCTGCTCACCAATTGGATGGGCTATATGCTGCTGGCCGGCACGGTGTTCGCCTTGAGCCTGGTCAAACTGCCTGAAAGCTGGGCACTGGGTACCCTCGGCCTGCGCCTGGTGGGCGTGCTCATGGTAGCGATCGCGGTGGTCTATCTGCTTGCCTGCGCCTTCGCCAAGCGCCGGACGTGGCACCTGCGAGGGCATGAGATCGCCTTGCCGAGCCTGCGCCTGGCGGTGTGCCAACTGGTGCTCGGCGCCAGCAACTGGGCCCTGATGGCGGCGCTGATTCATCTGTTGCTGCCACCTGAGCTGTTCTACCCCTCGGTACTGGGTGTATTGCTGATCAGTTGCCTGGCCGGCGTGGTTGCGCATATTCCGGCCGGGCTAGGGGTATTGGAGGCGGTGTTCCTTGCCCTGCTGCACGGTCAACTCGGCCAAGGCACGCTGGTAGCCGCCCTGCTGGGCTATCGGACGTTGTACTACCTGATACCGCTGGTGCTGGCGGTGATCACCTACCTGATCCTGGAAAAGCGCGCCAGGACCCTGCGCCAGCAGGCCGGGCAGGCCTGAGGCAAGCGTCGATGGGCCGTCTGGCCCGGGAGGTACATCATGCGATGCTTATTGTGTGTGGCACTGCTGGGCGCCCTGGCCAGCGGAGATGCGCTGGCCGAAGGCTGCGAGGTGGTCACCCGGTCTTCCAGCGAAGCGGTCAAACCGGTGCAACAACGTACCTGCTACACCTTCGGCAACATGCCTTCCGAAGCGATTGCCTGGTCTTGCAGCAATGAAAGCAAGGAAATGCTCAACAGCCAGAAGCGCAAGGTCGAGCGCTGCAGCGACGGCAGCGTTGGCAGTTGCATCGCGCCGCTGACTCAGGAGACCTTGGCCAACCCGGACGCCGCGGGGCGCGATGAACCCTCGACCCGCCCGCAGGTGCCGAAGGATGCGCGGATCATCACCTACTACTACGACACCCCAAGCCTTGGCCAGGCGCGCAGTGACTGCGAGCGCAACAATGGTATCTGGCAGACTCACTGAGGTGATCAGGGCGGGGCGAACCGGTACACGGCTTGCCCCGCGCCGCGCCTCAAGGTGAGATCGGGTCGCTCGCCGGGAAGGTTTCATCCAGGGCGTTATCGACGCTGCTTTCCTTTGGCTGGGTGGCTTCGCCACATTTGCATTCGGCCACGCGGCAAGGCTCACCGTTACGGTGACCCGTCGCGCACGCTTCACAGCAGTAGGCCTTGCCATCCTGGACCACGGCATTGGCGTCGACGGTGCAGGAACAAGGGTTGCAGGAACAGCGTTGCTCGTTCATCAGGGCGCTCTCCGGTCGTCTTCAGGTGTGACTTCATCGGTCCACGGCTCGCCGTCCAAGGGTGCCGAGCGCGCCAGTTCAGCCTCGTCCAAACCAATGCCACCGCCAATTTCATGGGCCTGGACCTGACGCAAGGTCTTGTCCGCCGGGCCGCCCCCCGTCCCCGGCTCATGGGGATCGCGGGCGCCAGTTTCGTCCAGCAGCGTATCGGGGCTCAGGTCATCGAGGGTGACATTGTCCTCGTGCAGGCTGTCACTGAGGGCTTCGCCACCGGTCATGCCGCTTTCGGCGACGCGCCGGGGCGGATAGTCCTCGTGCACCTCCCGCGCCGGACGCTCGTCGCCGATGCGACCCCTGCGCTCATCGCGGCGCTCGCTGAAATCCAGTTCATGGACACTGCCCATACGGTCTTCGGTGTCGTCTATTTCGACCTGAGGTCTTGGGTCATCGGGTGTAGCCATGAGGGTTCTCCGTCTGTGGGCTTCATTCGGTCGACTACCCTCATGGGTAAATGATTCAGAGTTTCTGGCTGTGCGCGCCTCGCTTTTTTTGGAACTCCCCGTTCCTGCGCCCTCTCCCACTCTAGAGACCCGCGAATCGTTTCGGAGCCCGCCATGGCCAAGCCCCTGCAGGAGTACCAGCGCAAGCGCGACTTCAACGCCACCCCCGAGCCGGCTGGCAAGCGCGCACGCGCACGCCCCGCCCATGGGCTGCAGTACTGCATTCAGAAGCATGACGCCAGCCACCTGCATTATGACTTTCGCCTGGAACTCGATGGCACCTTGAAAAGCTGGGCGATCCCCAAGGGCCCCTCACTCGACCCCAAGGTCCGGCGCCTGGCTGTGCATGTGGAGGATCACCCGCTGGACTACGCCAATTTCGAAGGCCACATCCCCGAGGGACACTACGGTGCCGGGGACGTGATCGTCTGGGATCGGGGCATCTGGGAGCCCGAGGGCGACCCGCGCGAAGCCTATGCCAAAGGCAAGCTGCGCTTTGCCCTGCAAGGCGAGAAGCTGTCGGGTGTCTGGAACCTGTTCCGCACCCATCTGGCCGGCAAGAAAGAGCAGTGGATGCTGGTCAAGTCCCATGACGACCAGGCCCGCAGCGAAGCCGATTACAGCATCGTCGAGGCCCTGCCGGACAGCGTGCTCAGCGACCGTACCCTGCTGCCGCGGCGCCCGACCAACGCCAGACCCGCCAAGCCCAGGCGCAAGGCCAAACCCAGCGCCCTGCCGGACAAGCTTCAACCCCAGTTGGCCACCCTGGTCGATTCGCCCCCCAGCGGCGACTGGCACTATGAAGTGAAGTTCGATGGCTACCGCATCCTGGCCCGCATCGACGCAGACGATGTGCGCCTGTTCACCCGCAATGGTCACGACTGGAGCGCCAAGCTATCGCGCCAGGTCGAGGCACTCAAGGCGCTCGGGCTCGATTCGGCTTGGCTGGATGGCGAGATGGTAGTGGTCGACGAGAACGGCGGCACCGACTTCCAGGCCCTGCAGAACGCCTTCGACACCGAACACGACGACAACATCACCTATTACCTGTTCGACTTGCTGTACCTGAGCGGCAAGGACCTGCGTGAACTGCCCGTGCAAGACCGCCGGGCAACCCTGGCCAAACTGCTTGAGCACAACACATCGGACACGCTTAAGTTTTCCGAGGACTTCAACCAACCGGTCGACTCACTGCTCGCCAGCGCCTGCCGGCTCGGACTGGAAGGCCTGATCGGCAAACGTGCCGACAGCGTCTACATGAGCCGGCGCAGCAGCGACTGGATCAAGCTCAAGTGCAAGCAGCGCCAGGAATTCGTGATCGTTGGCTACACCGATCCCAAAGGCAGCCGTCACGGCTTCGGCGCCCTGCTGCTGGCCCTGCACGACAAAGACAGCGGCCAGTTGCGCTACGCCGGCAAGGTAGGCACCGGTTTCAGCGCCGCCACCCTGGCGAGCATCCGCGACCGTCTGAAACCACTTCAGACCGCCACGCCACCCTTGCCCAAGCCGCCGACCGGGGCCGATGCCCGCGGCGTGCACTGGCTAAAACCGCGCCTGCTGGCCGAGGTCGCCTACGCCCAGATGACCCGCAGCGGCATCGTGCGCCACTCGGTATTCCACGGCCTGCGCGACGACAAGCCTGCAACCGCCATCGACCTGGAGCGCGCCGTGCCCGCCAAGACCGCAACGACGGCTCAGCCGAACGGGCTGGGCAAATTACGCCTCACCCACCCCGAACGTGTCATCGACCCGACCAGCGGCACCACCAAACGCCAGATCGCGCAGTACTACGCACAGGTCGCCGACTGGCTGCTGCCACAACTCAAGGACCGTCCCGTGGCGCTGGTTCGCGCACCGGACGGTCTTGACGGTGAATTGTTCTTTCAGAAGAACGCCGGTCAGTTGCACATTCCCCATGTCGTCAGCTACAGCAAGGCCGAAGCCGGCCAGGCGGCGATGGTGCTCAACCGCGCCGACAGCCTGCTGGGAGCGGTGCAGATGAACATGCTGGAACTTCACACCTGGAACGCCACCGACAAGGACTTCGACCGCCCCGACCGCTTCGTCCTGGACCTGGACCCTGACCCGGCACTGCCGTGGAAAGCCATGCTCGAGGCCACCCAGCTGACCCTCACCCTGCTCGATGAGTTGGGCCTGAAGACGTTCCTCAAGACCAGTGGCGGCAAGGGCATGCACCTGGTCGTGCCGCTGACCCGCAGAGCCGGATGGGAGCACGTGAAGGAGTTCAGTCACGCTATCGTCGAACACATGGCGAACCTCTTCCCGGATCGGCTCAGCGCCGTGTCCGGGCCCAAAAACAGGGTGGGTAAGATCTTCATCGACTACCTGCGCAACGGCAAAGGCGCCACCACCGTGGCCGCCTATTCGCTGCGCGCGCGCGAAGGCCTGCCGGTGTCGGTACCGATCTGGCGCGAGGAATTGACGCAGCTCAAGGGGGCCAACCAATGGAACATCGGCAACCTGCACGAACGGCTGGCGCAGGTGGACGACCCGTGGGCCGAGATGAGCAAGACCCGGCAGTCGATCACCGCACGCATGCGCAAGCAACTGGGGCTCGCTTGATGGGGGGGCTGATCGACCTGCTGCAATGGCCGGCGATGCTGCTCACGCTCGCAGCGGCCTGGTGCATCGGCTCGCGCCAACCCCGTCGGCGACGCATGGGATTCTGCTGCTTCATTGGCAGCAACGTGCTCTGGGTGGCATGGGGCTGGCAGGTGCAAGCCTGGGCATTGATCGTCCTGCAGTTCTGTCTGTGCGCCATGAACCTGCGGGGGTGGAAGAAGAATGTGCAAGGAGGGAGCAGCCCATGAGTCTCGACCCGGATTTCGACCCAGGCCATCTCGACCGGCTGCTGCAGCGCTTCGGCGCACGACCGCGCCCTATCGACCTGGCAGGTTCGCTGCCAGCGCTGTTGCATGCCTTGCAGGCCGACCACCTGGACTTGCTGCCGCTCCCAGGCCAAGGCAAGACCCTGCAACGCTGGCAAGCCCTGGCGCGGGTGGCGGCTTGCGATCTAGGTCTGGCGAAACTCTACGAAGGCCATACCGATGCCCTGGCGATCCTTGCCGAATGTGGCGCGGCGCAGCTTACGCAAATGGGCATCTGGGGCGTTTGGGCGGCCGAACCGCCGAATGCCCGGACCCACATCGTCCAGCGCACTGGCGATCAGGTACGCCTGCAAGGCCGCAAGGCCTGGTGTTCGGGCGCGCTGCAAATCGACCGTGCGCTGATCACCGCCTGGGCACACGACCAGCCACAGCTGGTCGTCATCGAGATGGCGCACCCCAGCCAGCAGGTTCAGGCCGATCACTGGCAAGCCGTGGGCATGGCCCATACCGCCAGTGTCACCGTCACATTCGACGACTCGCCGGGGCTGGCCGTCGGCTTGCCGGGTCAATACCTGTCGCGACCGGGCTTCTGGCACGGCGGCGCAGGCATCGCGGCCTGTTGGTACGGTGCGGCCGAGGCGCTGGCCGAGTACCTGCGCGAACAGTGCCGCAAGCCTCGGCCCGATCCGCACGCCGACGCTCACCTGGGAGCGGTCGATGCCGCCTTGCAGGGGGCCCGCGCCGCGCTTCGCGAATGCGCGGCCTGGATAGACAGGCACCCCCAGGCCGACGCCAGCGTCGAGGTGCGCCGTACCCGCGCCCAGGTCGAGCAGGCGGTCGAACAGGTCATTCACCACGTTGGCCGGGCACTGGGCGCTACGCCGTTCTGTCATAGCAGCCACTTCGCCCGGCTCAGCGCGGACCTCCCGGTCTACCTGCGTCAAAGCCACGCCGAACGAGACTTGGCCGAATTGGGCCGGCAAGTGACCCACCTTCCGCCAGGAGCATGGCACTTATGAGCGAAAACTTGATTCAGGCAGCCTCCGGCACGCCGTGGAGTGAATGGCAGCATTCCGCGCACCTGGCACGCGCGAGCTGGCTGACGCCCGAGCAGCTGTGCCCTCCTGGCCGGCGCCTGGTGCTGCTGGCGCCGCATCCAGACGACGAAATCCTCATGGCGGGCGGGCTGCTGGCGAGCTTTCGCGGGCGCGAAAACGAGCTGGTGCTGATATCCGCCACCAATGGTGAGGGCAGCCACCGCGATTCCGCGTACTGGACCGAGCACCGCTTGCGTCACCAGCGCCCGCTGGAGAGTCGACATGCCTTGCAGCACCTGGACCTGGACCTCACCCGCCTTGACTGGCGACGGCTCAACCTCAAGGACGGAGCCCTGCCGCGCGATGAAGCCTTCCTGGTCAACCACCTGGAGCAGCTACTGGAACCCGACGACCTGTTGCTGACCACCTGGCGCGGCGACGGCCACTGCGACCATGAGGCCGCTGGCCGCGCCGGTGCGCGGGCAGCCCTGTCGCGCCGGGCACAACTGGCCGAAGCGCCGGTGTGGGCCTGGCACTGGGCCGAGCCTGACGACCCTCGCCTGCCCTGGCCTCGGGCGCATCGCCTGCAGGTGGACGAAGCACGCCTGGCACGCAAGCGGGAGGCCTTGGCCGCGCACGCCAGCCAACTGCAGCCCGATGGCGATCGTCCTCCAGTGCTGCCAGCGCCTTTGCAGACATGCCTACTGCAACCCTTCGAACTGCTTTTCCTATAAGGAGTCGCCATGAGCCTCGACGCGCAGTACTTCGCCGAGTTGTATGCCGCCAGCGATGACCCATGGGCCTTCCGCACCCGCTGGTACGAGCGCCGCAAGCGTGACCTGGTGATGGCCTGCCTGCCTCGCCAGTGCTACGCGCACATCTTCGAACCGGCCTGCGCCAACGGCGAGCTCAGCGTGCTGTTGGCCGAACGCTGCGCCAGCCTGCTGTGCCAGGACATCGACAGCACCGCCGTATCCCTGGCTCGCCATCGCCTGACGGGCGCACCCCACGCCCTGGTCGAACAGGGGCACTTGCCGGGCGACTGGCCAGGCGGGACATTCGACCTGGTGGTACTGAGCGAGATCGGCTACTACCTAGACCCGACCGACTGGCTGCAAGTGATCGAACAATCGGTGGCGAGCCTTGCCAACGAGGGGGGGTTGCTCGCCTGCCACTGGCGCCATCCTATCGCCGGTTGTCCGCAAGATGGTCGCGAGGTACACGCCCTGCTGGCCCGTCACCTACCGCTCTACCCCCTGGTGCGCCACGAAGAGGCGGACTTTCTGCTCGAATACTGGTCATGCCAGCCCAGCGTGGTGGACCTGCAAGAGCGCTGCCAATGATCGCCGTCATTGTACCCGCCCACAACGAGGCCCGGCGCCTGGGACGCTGCCTAAGGGCGATCAAGGCTGCGGCTGCACGCGCTGAAGCGGCTGGACTTGCCGTCGAGGTGCTGGTGGTGCTGGACCGCTGCAGCGACACCAGTGCGCTTATCGCCCACCGCCATGGCGTGCAAACCCTTGCACTGCAAGCCGGTAATGTCGGCATTGCCCGGCGAGCGGGCGCGGCGCGGATGATCGCCCGGGGCGCCCGCTGGCTGGCATTCACCGATGCCGACAGCCGCGTTCCGGAGCACTGGCTGGTGTCGCAACTGCAATGGCATGCCGATGTGGTCTGCGGCACGGTGCACATCGAGCGCTGGCACCCCTGGCACAGTCACGCGCTGCGCGAGCTGTACCGTAGCGGCTACCAGGCCCTGGAGGGTCATCGGCATATTCACGGAGCCAACCTCGGCGTGTGTACCGAGGCCTATCAGCACGTCGGCGGTTTCCAACCGCTACCGGCCCATGAGGATGTGCAGTTGGTGCTGGCGCTGGAAGCCAGTGGCGCGCAGATCGTCTGGACCGCAGAACACAGCGTGGCGACCAGCAGCCGGCGGGATGGCCGGGCGAAGGGCGGCTTCGCCGACTACCTCACTCGCTTGGAACGTCAGCTGTGATGACGGCGCGCCAGGGTCTGCGCAAGACCCCGGCTTTTACGACGCAACCCATTGAGCGCTGGGTATTTCGTGCACCCTGTCTGCTCGTTCGAAAGTGAGTGGAGCAATCGCCTGCTGCCTGATCTCACACGTAAACACAGTCTTTTCTGTGTGAACAAACGAGGTTCAAGACCATGGCTAACGAACAAGATAGAAGTGGACAGCAAGGTGGTACCTCCCAGAACGCCCAGGGCAGCCGCGCCAACGACCCTGGCCGCACGTCCGAGGCAGGACAAAAAGGTGGCCAAACGACCGGAGGCAGGCCTGAAGAGCGGCAGCAGGGCGGCCAGGGATCGTGGGAGGACAAACAGCGTGGCGACCTTGAGCGTGCGAGCGGTGCGAATCAGCAAGGCGCAAAAGGTGGGCACGGGGCCGACACCCAATCCGACAATCGTCGTCCCCAGGACATGGAAGACAACTCACAAACCGTCCAGGACGAAGACAGCGGCATGACCGACGACAACCGCTAAACCACGTAGGCCGAGGCGAAGGATCGCCTTGGCACTGGGCCTACGCATGACATGCCATCGCCGCACAGTCCGAAAAATAAGACTCAGCGCTCCCACGGAGGTCAGATTCTGTAGATCCTCGTGGAGTCAACACCATGAAATTCGCGCAGTTCTGCCAATGGCTTTCCCACCATGCCGGTAAACCGAGCACCTTCTTCACCGCTCTATTGCTGATCGCCCTGTGGGCTGCAACCGGACCATGGTTTCACTACAACGATACCTGGCAACTGATCGTCAATACGTCGACGACGATCATTACCTTCCTGATGGTCTTTCTTATCCAGAACACCCAAAACCGCGACAACGACATCATTCATGTGAAGCTCGACGAGCTCATCCGCGCCACGAAATCGGCTCAACGCTCGGTGCTGGACCTCGAGGACCTGGACAACCGGCAGATCCACAAGCTGCGCGAAGCTTACCAGGCCATGGGCTGCCAGGGTGAAAACGAAACAGACAGCCCTGAGGCGCCACCCCGGGATGCAGCTGGCGACGACGCGCAGCGCTGATCCCAGGCGCCGTCGCGCTGTAGCCGGCGGCCGGGGGAGTACCACTCGTCGAGTCGACTGCACATCGGAGCCAACGCGCCGCGGGCCGGTGTTTCGAACAGGTATGAGCCTTCTCAACCGCAGGAGTTTTTACCATGCACCCCTACCCTACTCCCCCCTTTCCCTCCCAACCGCAAAACGTGCCAGGTTCGCAACGAAAAATGGACCCGTATCCCGACTGTGGCGAGCAGTCCTATACCGGTCACGATAGACTGAGCGGGAAGGTGGCGTTGATCACCGGAGCCGATAGCGGTATTGGCCGGGCTGTGGCCATCGCCTATGCCCGCGAAGGCGCCGACGTTGCCCTCGCGTATCTCGACGAACACGAAGACGCCAAGGAAACCGCGCGCTGGGTGGAGAACGCCGGTCGACAATGTCTGCTGCTGCCGGGAGACCTGTCCCAAAAGCAAACTTGCCGTGACATCGTCGAGAAGACCGTCAAGCAGTTCGGTCGAATCGATATCTTGGTCAATAACGCGGCGTTCCAGATGTCCCACGAGACCTTCGAAGAAATCGACGATGACGAGTGGGTGAAGACCTTCGACACCAACATCACCGCCATCTTCCGAATTTGCCAGGCGGCCTTGCCTTCCATGCCCGAGGGCAGCTCGATCATCAATACCAGCTCGGTCAACTCCGACGACCCCTCGCCAAAACTACTGCCCTATGCCACCACCAAGGGTGCCATTGCCAACTTCACGGCTGGGTTGGCGCAGCTGCTCGCCAAGCGTGGGATTCGCGTCAACAGCGTAGCCCCAGGCCCGATATGGACGCCCCTGATCCCGGCCACAATGCCGGACGAAGCTGTCAGGAACTTCGGTTCTGGCTATCCCATGGGGCGGCCAGGTCAGCCTGTCGAGGTCGCACCAATCTACGTGCTGCTTGGCTCGGATGAAGCCAGCTACATCAGCGGGTCGCGCTATGCTGTCACCGGGGGTAAACCGATCCTGTGAGAAACGCAGGCTCGCCTTTGCGGCGAGCCTTGCCACCCAACCACAGGGCCCATTTCAGCGTTTGGGTCGACCCTGTCCACGCGCGGCTTTCTGAGCGGTGGAGTCGTGGGAGGTGCCCGTCGAGCCGTCTGGACGTAGTGCGTCGTTATCCCTCTCCTGCTCGCCTTTGGGGTTTTGCTGGGTGTCAGTGTTTTGCGACGGGTCTGCCTTGCTCATGCTGCACTCCTATCCCTTGCTGTGTTCGGGGGACGTTGGTCCGGTGCCGCGCTTGATTCCGCGCGGCCCGGCCACGCCCCAGAGGGCGAGCCCGACTATCGGCAGCGCCACGAGAATCAAGGACCACACCACCTTGGTCGTATCTGACTTGTCGCTACGAAAAACACTCACGATTGCCCAGAGGTCGACCAGCAGGATGATCACGGCGACGGCAATCCAGAAATAAGTCACAGGGGCATTCATGGCGCGCTCTCCTTCTTTGTGCGCAACTGGCCGCATCGCTGTGCAGCGATTGCTGCCTATTACACAGAGGAAGCCGCCAGTGGCAACAAGTTCAGGCCGATCCGTATGCAAGGGATGATCGGGGCCAACGAACGCTGAACCAAATAGCCCTGGATGGCGTCCACCGCACAACAACAGACGAGTCGATCCCCTGATGGAAACCGAACCTGTATTGGCCACGCTCGGCTATCTCAAGGATCATCGGTTGATCCTGACCACAGCTGAGTCCTGCACGGCGGGTTGCATGGTGGCCTTGTTAGCGGCAGTGCCCGGCACCGGAGAAGTACTCGAAAGCGGGTATGTGGTCTATTCCCCGACTGCCAAGAAACGCTTGCTCGGCGTCGCCCCCAGGACCATCGAACGATACGGCCTCACCAGTGAGGCAGTGGCATGGGAAATGGCCCTGGGCGCCCTGCGCGACAGCGACGCCAATGTGGTCATCGCCACCACTGGCGTGGCCGGGCCCGAGCCACAGGACGGTGTTGCGCCAGGCACCCTGTGCTTTGCCTGGGCATTCGCCGGGGAACCCGTGGCTGTTTTCACACGAACCCAGCGGTTCTTCGGAGATCGCTCCAAGGTCATGCAGCAAGGCGCGCTATTCGGGCTGACCCGGCTCGCGCACTACCACCAGCGCTGGCTTCGCGGCGAGCGCGCCTGAGGCTTACTTCTCGCTCGGCGTCACCAACACTGTCTCGCTGCTGTCGAGCACGAACACGGCCATCAGCTTGGCGGGCTTGCTGTCGCTGGCGTTGGCGCTGACACCATGAAACGCCCCTGGCGCCTCGTACCAGTTTTCACCGGGTTTGTAGACCTTGGCTGGTTCACCATTCACACTGCTGCGTACTTCACCTTCGAGCACCGTTGCATAGATGAACGCGGATTTCGGGTGTCGGTGGGCTGGGGACGCGGCGCCCGGGGCATAATCGACGATCACCCCGCGCATGCTCTTGCCCGGCACGTTCGGCAGTGGGTGGTCAAAGACCACGGTGACTTTACTGACCGGCCGTTCGGCGGCCAGTACCGGGGTGAGGGTCAGCGCGGTGAACGCGGCGACCAGGAGAGTGCGACTGAACATGGCGAAGCTCCTTCTGTTCGGTAGGGGTTGCATGGGTTCACTGGCGCGCCAGCCAGTCTTCAAAGCGTGTCTTGCCAAGCCGCGCCCCCTTGCCAGGGGTCAGCGACTTGTCATCGAGTTCGGCGCCGAAGTAGCGTGCGTGGACGTCCGCCACCACCTTGCGCGCATCGCCTTTGAGCCGCAGGAAACGGCGTACCAACTCATCCAGCGGAGTGGCTTGGGGACCGGCGATCTCCAGCGTGCCATTGGCTGGCGCCGCCAGCGCGACGTCGGTGAGCGCCTCAACCACATCGTCCGCCGCCATGGGTTGGAACAGTGCCGGTGACAGGCGAATCTCCTCACCCACCGCTCCCGACTGGGCAATGCCTTCGACGAACTCGAAAAACTGGGTGGCGCGCACCACGGTGTAGGGCACCCCAGACTGCTCGATCAGCGCCTCTTGAGCGACCTTGGCACGGAAATAGCCGTTTTCCGGCAACCGCTCGCTGCCCACGATCGACAGCGCGACATGGTGTCCGACCCCTGCCGCCTTCTCGGCGGCCAACAGGTTACGGGTGGACGTCTCGAAGAACGCGAGTACGGCCTGGTCCTCCCAGGACGGCGCGTTGGCGACATCCACCACCACATCCGCCCCGTTCATCGCTTCGGCCAGCCCCTCGCGGGTGATGCTGTTCACCCCTGTGCTCGGTGCTGCGGCGACGGCCTGATGGCCTCGCTCGCGCAGGCCGTTGACAAGCTTGGAACCAATGAGACCGGTGCCTCCGATGACCACGATTTTCATGGCGCTCTCTCCGCGTGCTCGACCGCAACCTTTGCCGTCGTCAGGCATGCAGTGTGTGCCGTCGCCGCGGCAAAAGCCTTGCTGGCAGGCTGGATTTGCCTCCAGGCACGCTTGAATTTGCGTCCAAACCGTTCAAACCGCGCCCAAGCATGTGCAGCCGGCGATGCGCTGCCGTATCATCGAACAACCCCCATGAACAGTCGCCTCGGACACCGAGCCTAGGGCGCGCGCGAGGACATCACGTGCCATTCGAGTTTGACGACTATGTGCTCGACGAGCAGCGTCGGGAGCTGACTCAGCGCGGACAGGCCGTGACCATCGGCCCGCAGGTGTTCGACCTGCTGCTGCAACTGGTCAGCCACCGCGACCGGGTGCTGGGCCGCGATGAATTGCTGGCCCGCGTGTGGAACGGCAAGATCGTCTCCGAGTCGACCATCACCAGCCATATCAATGCCGTGCGCAAAGCCATCGGCGATACCGGTGAGGAACAACGTCTGCTGCGCACCGTGCCGCGCAAGGGCTACCGCTTCGTGGCCCGGGTCCGCGAAGCCTGCAGCACCGAAGCGCCTGTTCCCACCGGGCCTGTGAGCGCCCCTGTCGGGCCCAGCCTCCCCGAGAAACCCTCGATCACGGTGCTGCCGTTCCAGAACCTCAGCGGCGACCCCGAACAGGACTACTTCGCCGATGGCATGGTCGAGGACATCATCGCCGCCCTGTCGCGCATCCGCTGGCTGTTCGTCATCGCCCGCAACTCAAGCTTCACCTTCAAGGGCCAGCGTGTCGACGTGCAACAGGTCGGCCAGGCCCTGGGCGTGCGCTACGTCCTCGAAGGCAGCGTGCGCAAGGCTGACAAACGGCTGCGCATCACGGGCCAGCTGATCGACGCCACCACCGGCGAGCACCTGTGGGCCGAGCGTTTCGAGGGACGGCTAGACGACCTGTTCGAGCTGCAGGACCAGATGGCTGAAAGCGTGGTGGGCGCCATCGCCCCACAGCTGGAACGGGCCGAGATCGAGCGTGCCAAACGCAAGCCGACCGACAGCCTGTGCGCCTACGATTACTACCTTCGCGGCACGGCGAAGCTGCACAACGGCACCCGCGAGGCCGTCGACCAGGCGCTGCCCTTGTTCTACCAGGCCATCGAACGGGACCCTGATTTCGCCTCGGCCTATGGCATGGCAGCCTGGTGCTACTTCTGGCGCAAGCTCAACGGCTGGATGGGTGATCGTACCCAGGAAATCGCCGAGGGTGCGCGCCTGGCGCGCCTGGCCGTGGAGCTTGGCCGCGACGATGCCGTGGCGCTCACCCGCGGTGGGCATGCCCTCGGGCACCTGGCAGGTGACCTGGACGGTGGCATCGCCCTGCTCGATCGGGCGCGCCTGCTCAATCCCAACCTGGCGCCTGCCTGGTTCCTGGGCGGGATGCTGCGGGTACTGCGGGGTGAGACGCAGACCGCCATCGACAACCTCAACCACGCGGCACGGCTGAGCCCGCTGGACCCCGAAATGTTCCGCATGGAGGTGGGCATGTCGTTGGCGCATTTCTTTGCTGGGCGCTTTGACGAGGCGGTGGAGTGGGCGGAGAAGGCACTGGGGAATCTGCCCAGCCTGCTTGCGGCGGTGGCCCTGCTGGCCGCCAGCCATGCGCTGAGCGGGCGCATGGACAGCGCGTACAAAGCCATGCTGCGCTTACGCGAACAGGACCCTGGGTTGCGGGTTTCGGCGTTGCGCCAGTGGATGCCAATTCATCGCGACGAGGACTTGGCACTG
This sequence comes from Pseudomonas sp. NyZ480, assembly GCF_029537255.1. Classification (NCBI taxonomy): domain Bacteria; kingdom Pseudomonadati; phylum Pseudomonadota; class Gammaproteobacteria; order Pseudomonadales; family Pseudomonadaceae; genus Pseudomonas; species Pseudomonas sp. NyZ480. The sequence continues at coordinate 3,238,465 of NZ_CP120626.1, forward strand.
TTTGCCGAGGGCCTGAGGCTCGCCGGGCTGCCAGAATGATCGCCCGATCAGGGCATCGCGCGTTTGGGGTTCGATAATCGCACACTTTTCCACGCGGGGCAGCGCTTCGAATTGACGTAATTAACCACCTGGTACAAACATAAGCACATCCAAAAACAACAAAGTGATGCTGCTATGAAGCCCCTCATCCTGGTACTCAACGGCCCCAACCTGAACATGCTGGGCACCCGTGAACCTGCCCAATACGGTCGTGAAACCCTCGCCGACCTCGCCCAGGGTTGTGCTGACAGCGCCCAGGAACTGGGCCTGGACCTGGAGTTTCGCCAAACCAACCATGAAGGTGAGCTGATCGACTGGATTCATGCCGCCCGTGGCCGCTGCAACGGCATTCTGATCAATCCAGGCGCCTGGACCCACACCTCGGTGGCTATCCGCGACGCCTTGGTCGCCAGCGAATTGCCGGTAATCGAGGTGCACCTGTCGAATGTCCACAAGCGCGAACCGTTCCGCCATATTTCATTCGTCTCGTCCATCGCCGTCGGTGTGATCTGTGGCCTTGGCAGCCAGGGCTATCGCCTGGCCCTGAGTCACTTCGCGGAACTGTTGCAGGAGCAGGCAGCATGAATCAGCAAGCCATCCTTGCCGGACTGATCGGCCGTGGTATTCAACTGTCGCGCACCCCTGCCCTGCACGAGCACGAAGGTGATGCCCAAGCCCTGCGTTACCTGTATCGCCTGATCGACGCCGACCAGCTGGACGTCCAGGACAGTGCGCTGGCGCAATTGCTTGAGGCGGCGCAACTCACAGGCTTCACCGGCCTCAATATCACCTACCCGTTCAAGCAGGCGATTCTGCCACTGCTCGATGAGCTGTCGGATGAAGCGCGCGGCATCGGCGCGGTCAATACCGTGGTGCTCAAGGACGGCAAGCGGGTGGGACACAACACCGACTGCCTGGGCTTCGCCGAAGGTCTGCGCCGTGGGTTGCCCGACGTCTCACGACGCCAGGTGGTGCAGATGGGTGCCGGTGGTGCAGGATCGGCGGTGGCCCATGCCCTGCTGGGTGAAGGGGTCGAGCGACTGGTGCTGTTCGAGGTCGATGCTGCCCGCGCACAAGCGCTGGTGGACAACCTCAACGCGCACTTCGGCGCGGGCCGTGCGGTGGTAGGTACGGACTTGGCTAGCGCGCTGGCCGAGGCCGATGGCCTGGTGAATACCACGCCCGTGGGCATGGCCAAGTTGCCGGGCACCCCACTGCCTGTAGAGCTACTGCATGAGCGGCTGTGGGTGGCGGAAATCATTTACTTCCCGCTGGAGACCGAACTGCTGCGCGCAGCACGGGCGCTGGGCTGCCGTACGCTCGATGGCAGCAACATGGCCGTGTTCCAGGCGGTGAAGGCCTTTGAGCTGTTCACCGGGCGCCAGGCCGATGCGGGACGGATGCAAGCGCATTTCGCCAGCTTCAGCTGAATCGGCCGCCCCCTTCATCGTCGGCAAGCCGGCACCCGCGCCAACCCGGTAGGTGCCGGCTGCCGGCGATGAAAGCCGACACATTGCCATCAGCCCTTCTCATCCAGCAACGCCCTGATCACCCGCGCCTGACCGTCATAATCACCCTCGCCAAAGTGCACATGCCGCACCTGCCCCTTGCGATCGACGAAATAATGGGCGGGCCAGAACTGATTGCCCCAGGCATTCCAGACCTTGTAGTCGTTATCCACCGCAACCGGATACTCGATACCAAGGCTGGCAACCTTCGACTTGAGCGTCCCCACATCATGCTCGTAGTCGTATTCCGGGGTATGTACGCCCACCACGACCAGCCCCTGGTCGGCGTACTGGCGCGCCCATTCGTTCACATGCGGCAAGCTGCGCTGGCAGTTGATGCAGTCCCAGGTCCAGAAATCCACCAGCACCACCTTGCCCTTGAGCGCCGAGGCGTCCAGCGGTGGCGAGTTGAGCCACTGGTTGGCACCGGCCAGCGACGGCATGGCCCCAAGATCGTCATGGGTCCAGGGCTTCGCGGCTAGGCCCAGGCCTACCAAGGCCAGGGCCACACCGCCTATCTTCAGCCAGTGGCGCCGATCAATTCTCATGGCAACCGCCGGTAGCGTACGTACGGTACTGCACGCTCTGGTGCTGACCTTTCGAATCGAGGTAGTCCATGCGGGTGTTCACCAGGCCGCAGGCATTGCCCTGGTCGTCCTGTACCGACAGCACTTTCTTGATATCGAGCGTGTCGCCGTAGCGGTACTGCATGACACCGGCATCGCTCATCGGTGCCGTGGCGGCCTGGGCGGCGATAGTGCCGAGGCTCAGCACGGCGAACAGGCTGGCGCTGGCGAAGGTCTTGAAGTTCATGGCATCTCTCCTGTGCAACGTTCAGGTGTGGGGAGTGTTGCTCCCCGGTCGAGAGCCATTTCACCGCTGCCAGGTATCCTGGATGTGTCGTTGCACGTTGCTATATGCCTCTTCCTGTATCTGAGTCCGGTACAGTGACGCATTGAAAAATCAGATAAAACCCTTTAAATACATGATGTTAAGGAATAATCCAGCACCCGAGATGGGCGCCAATCTTGTACAAACGGATACAATGGCATCAGGACGTCACGTATGCATTTTGAGAAAGACCCTCGTCTGCTCTGCCATCTCCAATGCGTCATCGACTTCGATGCCTAGGCTCTGTGTGAAACGTCTTGAGACGAAGGTCAGGCAAGGCGAAAACAGCCGAGGAAGCGGAGTTTACGGGTTGTAAATGAGCATTCCGAGGCTGTTTTCAACGCAGCATCACCGAGTATCAAGGCTTTTCGTACAGAGCCTACGGGCTTGCTCCCGGGAGGACCGCGCTGAACGGCCCCTCCTGGGCCGCAGCGCTTGACGGGCATCCATGCCCGTCACCTCCCTACGCTCGGCCTACTGACGTCGCAATTTGCAGCGTCTGGGATATCGCGCATTAAAAGCAAAAGCGGAGCATGAAATACCAAATCCGAACAACAACAGCTAAACCAGCCGCACATTCAACATTAAAACTATAAATTCGAGGCGGACTTTCTTTTGCTTCGCTTTGCTCTTGCTTCTAGCGCGCGGTAGTTCAGGCGCCACCTAATGCGACTTCAGGAGGCCGAGCGCAGGGCTTGCGCAGGGAGGTGACGAGCATGGATGCCCGTCAAGCGCTGCGGCCCAGGAGGGGCCGTTCAGCGCGGTCCTCCCGGAGCAAGCCCGGAGCGAGGGAACCCCGGAGCGCAGCGCAGGGGCCGGATGATAGGAGCCAGACTTTTTTGGTTACTTTTTGGGGCGTCTGCCAAAAAGTGACCCGCTGTAAGAGCGGAAAGGTGATTGAGCGTCACCTTGGCAAATGGATATCCATTCGCCATGGAGGCGCTCATTCACCTTTTCGCCTTTACGGCGACCTACTTTTGCTCTTGGGCAAAAGTAGGCAAAAACCGCTGGCTCCTATCATCCGGCCCCTACGCTTCGCTTCGGGGTTCCCTCGCTACGGGCTTGCTCCCGGGAGGACCGCGCTGAACGGCCCCTCCTGGGCCGCAGCGCTTGACGGGCATCCATGCCCGTCACCTCCCTGCGCAAGCCCTACGCTCGGCCTACTGACGTCGCAATTTGTAGCGTCTGGGATATCGCGCATTAGGCTCTGTCTGAAATCCCAAGAAACTGAAATGTGGCCCCCGGAACAGCCGGGGTTCTGTACAGTCGCCGGCCATCTGCGGAAAGGAATTCTGTGATGGCAAAGCGTTATGAACTCTCGAATGAAGCGTGGGCAGTGGTCGCCGATCTCTTTACGGCAGCCCACGTCAGGGGCAGGCCCCGCAGCAGTGATCGCTTGATGCTCGATGGTGTGCTCTGGGTGCTGTGCTCAGGAGCAGCCTGGCGAGATATGCCCGAGCGCTTCGGGTCTTGGGCGACGGTCTATCACCGCTTCCGGGTCTGGCGAAACCGCGGAACATTCGATCAGATGCTCAGACGATTGCACCTCAGACTCAATGACAAAGGCTTGATCGATCCCCACACCTGGATGATCGATTCGACCGCTGTTCGAGCAACCCGTGCTTCATCTGGAGCGCGGAAAAAAGGGGGCCTGACGAGCCTACCGATCACGCTCTAGGCCGCAGTCGCGGCGGACTGACAACCCAAATTCATATGCTCTGCGATGCCAACGGGATACCGTTGCGCTTCCTTCTCTCCGGCGGCCAAGCCAGCGACATCAGCTATGCCCAGCCGTTACTTGATGATGTCAGCATCCCGACAAACCAGCGTGGTCGTCCACGCAAACGATGCAAATGGTTGCTGGCTGACAAAGGCTACGACGCCGAGGCCTTGCGCCGTTACTGCGATCGATATCGGATGCAGCCGGTCATTCCGCTGCGCTCAATGAAACACAAGCCCAAACCCGGCTTGCCAAGACTGTTTGACCGCCCAAAATATCTACAGCGCAACATCATCGAACGCATGTTCGGCTGGCTAAAAGAGAACCGCCGAATCGTCACGCGCTTCGACAAGCTCGCAAAAAGTTATGCCGCAATGGTCTCGCTGGCTTGTGTCATGCGGTGTATGCGACGGCTTTTTTCAGACAGAGCCTAGGGCCATAGGCATCACTGATGTCCGCTTGGGGTCGATAGCCGCCATTCGCGACTGACCGCTATCGACCTATAACTTTTCGCCTATTCGTCGGAGGGGCTCCGATAGGACTGCGGTGCTGGGATGAATTGCACCTGCCCATGTTCCACTCCACGCTCGACCATCAATTGGTGAGACAACTCGCCGATCCGCCCACTTGGGCCTTGAAGCACCGAGACTTCTAAGCAATGGCCGGCGTCCAGGTGCACGTGCAACGTCGAACGGGTCAGATCATGGTGGGCGTGCAAAGTCTGGTTCAGGCGCTTTGGCAGTTCACGCGTGGAGTGGTCGTACAGGTAGCTGACCACTGCCACACATGGGACATTTTCTGACAAAGCCTCAGCCTCGCGCAGGCCGCTGCGCAACAGGTCGCGAATGGCCTCCGAGCGCCCTTGATAACCCTGCACTTCCACCCGCCGATCGATGAGATCAAGCAGCTCTTCGTCCAGCGTGATGGTAATCCGTTGCATTTTGTTACTTCCAGTAAGATGATTTTGCGTAGACATCATACCCGCCGCTCTTTAGCCTACGGCCTCCGTCGAAGTGGGGAACGCAGTGTGAAGCAGCAGCCAGGCAAACGAAAGCCCGCCCTGTTGGGCACCTTTTTCCTAGCGGCGAGCGCCTTCGCTCAGGCCGCCGACACCACGGCGTCAAGCCCGAGATTGGTGTACTCCTGGCCCGTCAACGCTGGCCCGCTTGACCCGCGCGGCTACTCGCCCAATCAGATGTACGCCCAGGCGATGGTGTACGAACCGCTGGTTCGCTACACCCAGGCAGGTACTGTCGAGCCATGGCTGGCCACAGCCTGGAAGGTCTCCGATGACGGCAAGACCTATACCTTCACCCTGCGCGACGGGGTGCGCTTTAGCGATGGCTCCGCGTTCGACGCCGCTGCCGCAAAGGCCAACCTGGATGACGTGCTGGCCAACAGTCAACGCCACCGCTGGATGGAGCTCGTCAGCACCCTCGACTATGTGGATGCACCCGATCGTCTAACCTTGCGCCTGGTGCTCAAGCATCCTTATTACCCGACCCTGATGGAGCTAGCCCAGGTCCGCCCGCTGCGCTTCGGCGCGCCCACCGCCGAGCCTGGGCACCCCGTCGGTACCGGGCCTTGGGTACGTTCCGAATCACGTCTGGGTGAATTCGACCGTTTCGTGCGCAACCCGCTGTACTGGGGGCCGGAGCCGGCCTACGGCGAGGTCATGGTTAAGGTCATACCCGACCCCAACAGCCGTGCCCTGGCATTGCAGGCGGGTGAAGTGGAGTTGATCCAGGGCGCTGCTGGCGAAATCACCGCTGCCACCTTCGTGCGACTGGGTGAACTGGGCTACGCCACTGCGCTGTCGGCCCCACTTGCCACCAGAACCCTGGCCATGAACACCGGCCGTGGTGCCACCCGCGACCTAGCGGTGCGCCAGGCGATCAACGAGGCGGTGGATAAACAGGCGATCATCGACAAGATCCTTTACGGCCTAGAGCCCAAGGCCGACACGTTGTTCGCCAGCAACATGCCGTACGCCGACATCGGCCTGAAGCCTTATCCGTACGATCCGGCTCAAGCGATACTGGCACTGGAATCCGCAGGCTGGGCCCTCGCTCCCGGAGCGTCCGTGCGCAGCAAGAACGGCGAGCCGCTTTCGATCGAGCTGGTATTCCTCGGCACAAGCGCCCTGCAGAAGAGCCTCGCTGAAGTGCTGCAAGGCGAGCTGGCCAAGGTCGGTATCCATATCGAGCTGCGCGCCGTGGAAGAAGGCGCCCTGGTCCGCCGCCAGCGCGACGGTGATTTCGGCATGATCTTCGCCGACACCTGGGGCGCCCCTTACGATCCGCATTCATTCATCAGTTCCATGCGCTATGCCGGCCATGCCGACTACATGGCCCAACGCGGCCTCGCGATCAAGGACGAGCTCGATAAGCGCATCGGCCAGGTGCTGGCCAGCACCGACCAGCAACAACGGGCCGAGCAGTACCGTTTCATCCTCACCACCCTGCACGAACAGGCGGTGTATCTGCCAATCTCGCACCTCACCGCGATCAGCGTGCGTCGTGATTCGGTGGCCCACGTGCAGTTCGGCAGCACCCTGTTCGATGTGCCGTTCGAGGCCATGACACCCAAGCAGGAGCCCTGACATGCTGCGCTACATCTTGATGCGCCTTGTGATGCTGGTGCCGGTGATGTTCGGCGTGTCGCTGCTGGTGTTCGTGCTGCTGCACCTGGGCAGCACGGACCCGGCGCTGGATTACCTGCGCCTGTCGCACATCCCGCCAACCGATGCGGCCATCGCCGAAGTGCGCCACACCCTGGGGCTGGACCGGCCCTTGCACGCGCAATACCTGACTTGGCTGTGGAACGCCCTGCACCTGGATTTCGGAATTTCCTACCTCACCGGTCGGCCGGTACTCGATGACCTGCTGTACTACCTGCCCGCCACCTTGCAACTGAGCGGACTGGCCCTGGCCTGCACACTGTTGATGTCGATACCGCTGGGGTTGCTGGCGGCACGCTGGCAAGGCCGCTGGCCCGACCAAGCGGTGCGAGCGGTGACCTTCCTGGGAGTGTCGATGCCCAACTTCTGGTTGGCATTCTTGCTGATCGCGCTGTTCTCGCTGTGGCTGGGCTGGCTGCCGCCACTCGGGCGCGGCACGGCCGGGCACTTGATCATGCCGGTGCTGGCCATCGCGCTGATGTCGATGTCGATCAACGCCCGCCTGCTGCGCGCGAGTCTGCTCGAAGCCAGCGGCCAGCGGCATGTCACCTATGCCCGCGCCCGCGGCCTGCCCGACCGCCAGGTGTGGCGTGACCATGTGTTGCGCAACGCCTGGCTGCCCTTCGTCACCGCCACCGGCATGCACGTGGGCGAACTGATCGGCGGTGCGCTGGTGATCGAGACCATCTTCGCCTGGCCCGGCGTGGGCCGCTTCGCCGTCTCGGCAGTGCTCAACCGCGATTTCCCGGTAATGCAGTGCTTCACCCTGCTGCTGACCGGCCTGCTGATGGTCTGCAACCTAGTGGTGGACGTTTGCTATGCCTGGCTTGACCCGCGCAGCCGCCTAGAGGGCGCAAGCGCATGAGCGTTCTCTCGACGATTCGTCGACCGGTACTGGCCGGTCAAACGGGCCTACTCCTCGGTTCGTTGCTGGTCGGCTTGCTGGTAGTGCTGGCCGTGTTCGGCCAGTGGCTGACCCCGCACGATCCTGACCTGGTCGACCTCAGCCAGCGCTTGATGCCGCCAAACGCGAGCCACTGGCTGGGCACTGATCACCTAGGCCGCGACCTGCTTTCACGTCTGATCGTCGGCACCAGGCTGTCGCTAGGCAGTGTGATGCTGACCCTGGCGCTAGTCCTGGCCCTCGGGCTGGCCGTTGGCGGTGTGGCCGGCTTTATCGGCGGGCGCACCGACCTGCTGCTGATGCGCCTGTGCGACATGTTCATGACGTTCCCGACCTTGGTGCTGGCGTTCTTCTTCGTCACCCTGCTCGGCACTGGCCTGACCAACGTGATCGTCGCCATCGCCCTGTCCCATTGGGCCTGGTACGCACGCATGGTGCGCGGCATGGTGATCGCCCAGCGCGGGCGCGAATACGTGCTGGCCGCACGGCTAGCCGGCGCTTCGCGCTGGAGCCGCCTGCGCCAGCATGTGCTGCCCAACATTGCCGGCCCGCTGCTGGTGCTGGCGACCATGGACATCGGGCACATGATGCTGCACGTCTCGGGCTTGTCCTTCCTCGGCCTGGGGGTGACACCGCCGACCGCCGAATGGGGTGTGATGATTAACGACGCCAAGGAGTTCATCTGGACCCACCCGCAGTTGCTGCTGTTGCCGGGACTGATGATCTTCTTCTCAGTGATGGCTTTCAATCTGTTGGGCGATGCCCTGCGCGACCGCCTCGACCCGACCCGAGGGCACAACTAGATGACCCCATCGATCCTCGAAGTCCGTGGCCTGCGCATCGAGGCCCAAGCCGGCCTGCTGGTGCAGGGCGTCGACCTGCAACTGCGCCGCGGCGAAGTCTGCGCTCTGGTCGGCGCCAGTGGTTCGGGCAAGTCGCTGAGTTGCCTGGGCATGCTCGACCTCTTGCCGGCCGGCCTTGTGCGCACGCACGGCCAGTTGCTGCTCGACGGCCAGCCAGTGAGCGCCGCTAAGACACGCGGCCGCCTGGCCAGCCTGGTGCTGCAAAATCCGCGCAGCGCCTTCAACCCGGTACGCGACATGGCCAGCCATGGGCTAGAGACGCTACGCCTGCGCGGCACCACCGGTGCCGCCGCCCGCGAGCGCATGGCCGACTGCCTGAGCGCCGTGGGCCTGGCGGATCACGCGCGCATCCTGCAGGCGTTCGCCTTTCAACTGAGCGGCGGCATGCTGCAGCGCATGATGATCGCCCTGGCGCTGATGGCCGAAACCCCGTTCCTGCTGGCCGACGAGCCCACCAGCGACCTCGATGCCGTGAGCCAGGCGCGTTTTCTCGACCTGCTGATGGAGCTGGTCGAACGGCATGGCCTGGGCGTTTTGCTGGTCACTCACGACATGGGCGTGGTCGCCCGCTGCGCTGGCCAGGTGGCGGTGATGGAGGCAGGCCGCATCGTCGAATTTCAGCCCGTGCACGCACTGTTCGAGCAGCCTGCAAGCAGCACCGCCCGAACCCTGCTCGACGCCCATCAGACCCTCTCCGGGAGCTACCTATGAGCCTGCTGCACGCCCACCAACTGAGCCACCGCTACCGCACCGGCGGGCTATTGCGAAAACGCGGCTGGCTGCAGGTGCTCGATAGCATCGACCTGCAACTTCAGGCCGGTGAATCGGTCGGCCTGCTGGGCGGCAGCGGCAGTGGCAAGAGCACCCTCGCCCGCTTGCTGCTCGGGCTGGAAACGCCAAGCCAGGGCCAGGTGAGCTTCGCCGGGCAAGCCGTCAGTCAGTTGCGCGGCGAACAGGCACGAGCCTTCCAGCGTACCGTGCAGTTGGTGTTCCAAGACGCGCCGGGCGCATTCAACCCGCAGCGCAGCATCGCCTGGAGCATCGCCGAGCCCCTGCGTCACCTGAGCGATCTGGATGAAACCGCCCGCCACAGGCGAACTGTTGAGCTGCTGGAGCAGATGGGGCTGGACGCCGAACATGCCGAGCGCCTGCCCCAACAGCTCAGCGGTGGTCAGTTACAACGGGCCAACATCGCTCGAGCCCTGGCAATCTCGCCAAAGCTGGTGGTGCTCGATGAGGCGCTGTCGAACCTGGATCGCGTGCTGCAGCTGCAACTGCTGCAACTGCTCGATGCACTGCGTCGCGACCAGGGCACAGCCTTTGTGCTGATCACCCATGACCTAACCCTGGTGCGCTACTTCTGCCAGCGGGTTGTGGTGCTGGACGCAGGAAGCATCGTCGAGGACCGCACAGTGAGCGGAGATCTGTCGTTCGAGCATCCGACCGGCAGGCAACTGCAAGCCGCTGTGCTGCCTGAACGCCCGACAAAGACCTGCGCTCGGGTCAGCACATCTCTCGCATGAACAATTGAGCGCATTAGCGCTCATCACCAATGGGTCGAGAGCAGGCGATCAGGCTTGCAGAATCTGAGGAGATGCCCGACGGTTGGCCGAGGGCCAGGAATAGCGAAGCGGTGCCTAGCAACGCGACTCCTGGCCTCCGAGGTTTGCAGGTATGAGCCGCGGCCAGGTCAACGCAAAGAGTGCCAACAACACCACGATGGCGCATCTGCAAAGCGGACACGGGGCCTGCTCTGAGTTCAAAGAATCATGGCTGCCTGCGATGTCCTTCATCGGCGCAGGCAACGCGTTATGTTGAAGGGAACAAAACTGCCCGCCGGCGCCATGCAACGAAGGCGCACTAATCTGGCCATGGGCAAAACCGCACGACAATAGGTTAAAGAGGACGCAAGCATAGAGCGTCCAGGCAATCAACGGGCGTAAGCGGTAGCTGTTCATCGAGGGAATGTCGCATTGACAGACGGTTCCGAGCCACTTGAACAGCTCTGCGTCAAAATGGCGCGCCCCTGAACTTTTACAGATTTACGGCGATACGGCTTAATGCCCCCATCCCCGCTCAAGGACGATTCATGCGTTTGCGCATTCGCACCCAGCTGTTGCTCCTCGCCTGTTTTGCAGTGATGTTTAACCTGCTGGCGATGCCGCTCGACCGTGCGTTGCGGGAGTCTACCGTCGATGAGTCGCTGATCCTGGGCAGTTTTTGCAGCCTGCACGGTGTTCAGAGCCTGCCTAAGTCCTTGCTGGCTCAGCTCAAGCTTGATCAGTCCGACCTTTCCAATCATGCCGACATCAAATCGCAAGTAGGCGACTGCTGTTGCGGTCATGCTGGTCAGGCTGCTTTGCCAAACGATTATTTCAAACACCTGTATCCGCGCTTTTGGCCGGACACCTTACTCTTGGGCGAGGATCCAGATTTACCGCTGCCTCGTCAGCTATGGCCCGCCATTCCCCCGCGCGCATCCCCCTTGGCCTGATACGTCGCCATTTCACGCCTCGCTGCCCTTTAATTGGGAGCAGGCTGCACCCGACTGTCCAGCCAGGAACCGCTTTCAATGAATGCGTCCCGCACTACCGCACGCGCCGTCCTGCCCGTGCTTGCCCTAACCTGTGTCTCCACGCTTAGCCCGCTCTCACGCGCAGTGGCCGAAACGCTACCCAGTGAAAACTCTACCCTGACCTTGGGTGCCGTCACGGTTAGTGGCACATCTGCCGGCCCGCTGGCGACCAGCAGCGTGCTCAGCTCCGTGGACATCCTCGGTGGCGATATCATTGAAAAGATGCCCGTCGCCTACAGTTGGGAGCTGTTCAGTCGCGCACCGGGCGTCATGTTGACTGAATTCAACCAAGGTACGACTTCAGGCAAGCTGTCGTTCCGAGGCTTCAACGGCGAAGGCGAAGTCAACGCCGTGAAGCTTTTGATCGACGGGATCCCCAGCAACACCAACGACGGCAACATGCCTTTCATCGACTCGGTGTTCCCCATGGACATCGACAGCATCGAGGTGGTGCGTGGCACGAGCGATCCGCGCTATGGCCTGAACAACATCGCTGGTAACGTCAACATCAACACCCATACGGGCGGCAACTACAACAAAGCTCGCCTGCGCTACGGCAGCTTCAATACCCGGGAAGTGCAACTGGCGAAGGGCATCGAGACCAGCAACTGGACCCAGAACTACTTCTTCGCCCGCCAACTGATCGATGGCTACCGCGACCACGCCGATACCGAACGCTATAGCTTCAGCGGCAAATGGTTCTACACCCCAGACGATGCCAGCTATCGACTGGGTTTGATCGCCCGTCACTACGAAACCGAAGCTCAGGAAGCCGGCTACCTGACCAAGGATGATGCCCGCCATTACCCACGCATGAGCAACGACTACAACGCCACCGACAAGGGTACGCGGCGGATGAACCAGGTCAGCCTGCATTTCGATACTGAACTGGCTGACACCCTGTCCTGGTCGACCAAGACCTACGTGAATACCTTCGATGACCGGCGCTGGACGCAATATTGGCGCACCAGCTCGCAGCAAGAACGTGATGCCTACGAGACTCAGTATGGGGCGATCACGTCACTGACCTGGCGCCCGGAGGTGGACTGGCTGCATGCCTTTGCCCTCGAAGGCGGCAGCGACATGCAGAAGCAGGAGAACCGCAGCGAGCGCTATCGCACGATCAGCCGCGTACGGCAGGCGCAGACCCGTGACCAGGATTTCGATTTCAACACTGTCGGGGCGTATGTCCAGGCCGAAATCGAGCCGTTCGAGGCGCTGAAGATTGTCCCGGCATACCGCGTCGACAAGATCAGCGGCGATTTCACCAACAAGATGACCGGGCAGGATTCGGACATCAACGACTATGGGCTGATCAAGCAACCCAAGCTCAGTATTGTCTACTCGCCATGGAAGTTCGCCAGCGTCTACGCCAACTGGGGCCGGACCTTCCAGGTGGGTACTGGCGCCGCAGCTTACAAGGTACCGCCGCGCAACGAAGATCTGGAGCCCTCGATTAACGAGGGCTGGGAAACGGGAGTGAAGTTCACCCCGGCCAGTTGGATCGACGGGCGCGTCGCCTATTGGCGCCAGGATGCCACTGGGGAGGTCAGCCGTCGCTTGAACGATCCGAGTGGGGAATCCGACAACGTCGGCGAAACGCGCCGGTGGGGCTATGACCTGCAAGTGAATCTGCACCCGGACGAACGTGCCGAGGTTTGGATGTCGTATTCCTGGCAATACTCCAAGATCTTGGAGCCAAGCAGCGCGCTTCCAAGTAGCAAAGGACAGGAAATCGACCACGTTCCGCATCATCTATGGAACACCGGTATCAGTTATCAGGCCACCCCAGCATTGCAGTTGACCGCGTGGATGAATGGCCAGACTAACTACTACTTGGAGCGGGAAAACACACAAGGCACCTATGGCGGCTATGTCCTCATGAACATTGGAGCGTCCTACAGGCTGAGTAAGTCATTGAGTGTGGATCTTCAATTGAAAAACCTGACCGACCGTTACTACGAATACGTCTGGTACGACCCGGACGGGGCGGGCGCATCCTTGCATTCGCCGGGAGATGGCCGCGCAGTTTATGCAGGTTTAACGTTCGATTTTTGAGAGCCGGGAGCTTTCAGTTTTCTCATAATCATTCTATGTTTGGATCGGTCGGGGCAGCATGCGGAAGCTCCGGCGGCGCCCTGCCGACTCCATTCAAAGGAACGATCGATGCAACGACGTGAAATGCTGAAAGCTGTTGCGGGAACTGTTGCCGTGGCCATGACCACTTCTGTGATGGCAGCAGGGGAAAAACATGAGCACCACCACGAACTTGGGGCATCTGGCGGTAAGGACCATGCAGGTCTGATCAACACCAACGCGGATTGCTTGAAAACAGGGGAAGCCTGTCTTGCTCATTGCATAAGCTTGTTGGGTCAGGGCGACAAAGAGATGGCTGCCTGCGCTCAATCGGTTAGCGAGTTACTCGCCACCTGTGATGCTCTTTTGAAGCTGGCAGCTCAAAATTCCCAATTTACTCCAGCGATGGCTAGGGTCACCGCTGACGTCTGTGCCAGTTGCGAGAAGCAGTGTCGGAAATATGAGAATCAGCACGCAGAATGCAAAGCTTGCGCTGACTCGTGCGCGGCTTGCTTCAAAGAGTGCCAGGCAGTAGCGGCATGACACGTCTGTACATACGGTGATTGGCAATTGTTTGGCCGACTGCTGCCGCGAGGGAACGGCAGCTATGGGTCGATAGCGGCCATTCCTGCTCGGCCCTAGCGTATCTAGGCGGAGACCTTCGAAAGACGGTCATATTCACGGTCACACTGTTCGCCAGCTATTCGGGCACGGTCATCAGCTGTCGACAGTTCTCCCGATCACTCAGCCCGTGCGAGCAGGTCGCAGAGTACCCTGGCGGCGCGGGTGGCTATCGCACACTAGTTACAGTGCTGATCCGGCAATCGCTAACCTAGTGCCGTGGGGGCAAATCCTTCCCGGGAGCCTTCCCTATGGACACGGAACAGGTGGCCAGAAACCGACTCAACCAGTGGGCTCCGCCAGCAGCCAATGGCGCTCCACCTCTTCTGGATGAGCGCCATGGTCTTGGGCGTGGTGGTACTTGCGCATGGCATCAAAGGACTTTTGAATCAGCTGCTCGCCAGCCTCGACCATCCCTATAAAGCTGTGCTTATCCACGGTACCGCTCCGATCATCTGACCAGCGCATTATAGGACTTTCCTCGGCACTGTCCGGCGAATCCAGCATGGTCATTGCGCAAACTCTCTCGCTCAATGATCCACCCAAGCAAAGGGGCCGGAGGGTACTCTTGCACACTTTCAATGGAAAGTTAATCAGCCTCTTTAGGCAATTTAGTTTTCCAAAGCGAAACCACAACCCCACCCAGCAGAAGACCTATTGTCACGCTTAAAGATAGCTCTGCCGGGACTTTACCAACTATATCATGAAGGAAAATTTTTGCGCCAATGAATACGAGCACCAGTGCCAACGCATACTTCAGATAAACAAAACGACTTATCATGGCTGCCAGCGCAAAATAAAGGGCTCGCAAACCGAGAATAGCAAAAATATTAGATGTATAGACTATGAAAGGATCTTGGGTAATGGCAAATATAGCAGGCACACTATCAACAGCAAACACCAAGTCGGCGCACTCGATAAGAACAAGCGCAAGGAAAAGCGGCGTCACCCATAAAACATTTTTACCTCTTGCGTCTGGCAAGCTCACCAGAAAACTTTGCCCGTGCAGCTCCTTGGTAACGCGGAGATGACTACGCAAATACTTGACAAAACGGTTATTTTCTAGATCCGGGGCATGATCGACACGCGCAAACAGCATTTTTATACCCGTAAATACTAGGAAAGCACCAAACAAGTAGAGCACCCAACTGAATTTCGCGATGAGCGCCGCACCAAGGCCGATCATGATAGCTCTCAGTACGATCACCCCCATGATCCCCCAGAATAGGACCCTGTGTTGGTACTGCCGTGGTATAGCTAGAAAGCTAAATATTAGCGCGATCACAAAAACGTTATCCATGGACAAGGATTTCTCAATCAAGAAACCTGTCACATAGTCCATACTGGCATCGCTTCCCTTCTGGAAATAAACCCAAATTGCGAACAGCAGCCCCATGCCAATATAGCCTGCAGAGAGCATTAGGCTTTCTTTGACCCCAATCTCACGATTGCCGCGATGAAGAACTCCTAGATCAAGAGCCAACAGGGTCAAGACAACGGCAAAGAAAGACAGCCAGAGCCATAGATCAGTACCAAAAACATCTTGAGAGAGATAAGCACTGAGGGCAGACATAGGCCCCTCCTCGACAGTCGTAGTTTAACAACTATGACTCCGACATGGCGGCTGTTAACCGTCAGAGGGGCCCGGCGTCACGAGCCAATATTTTATCGAGGCTTTTAAGCTCGCAAGTAGAATTGATTTACAAAACATGTCATAACCAAATTAGATAATCTAAAGAAAATTGATAAAAACATTATCGAGATGGATTTTAATAGGGCGTTCCTATTAGCTATCCCCCCCCAATCGCACAGGCAGGGCTACCAGCTGAACTCTATGTATTTGAAGTGGAAGCCATCAACAGCCGCATCCGTTGTCCGGGTGGTTAATCACCGCTCTCAGCAAAAGGACATTTTCATGGAGGCCATGGCTAGGGTCTTTATGAAAAGTCTTGAGACGAAGGTCAGGCAAGGCTGTTTTCAACGCAGCATCACCGAGTTTCAAGGCTTTTCGTCCAGAGCCTAGCCCTTCTCACTGGCCAGCACCGGCAAGACATTCTCTCTTTCAGGTTCAAAGACGAGGTGGAGGGTTTCCTGCAGGTAGTTAAGTCGAAGACAGGAGCCAGGCTCAGGATCAGCATCACGCTGGGGCGCATAGGCCTGAGCCTAGTTGAGGTGATACGACGTTGTCGTGACAGGGTGGTTGCAAAGCAGCTGGCGCACCATCACCGAACAGTCGCTCGCGTCAAAGCGGGCGCAACGATCATGCCAGACACCATCAGCAAAGAGTTCGCGGCAGCTCGAGACCGGGCGGTAGCGAAGCTGGGTTTGGTACTGGGGAACAGCCCACCGCCATTCCATGAACAGGGGTCGTTGGCTGCACGGCTCCATGAACAAGAAGGCCGGGATGCCCAGCGGCGACTCGGACACCATATTGCCAAAATGACCGATATGTACCTCGATAGCCGGGGCTCTGCAGGGATCGATTTCGCCTGGTTTTGTATTTTAGTTTTGGGGATATATTGGGGGAAGATTTCTGGAGGCCAGTCAATCTCCTTTAAATTCAGTACCTTAAGCCAGTTACTGTATCTGGTACAGATACACTGCAATACAAAGCGCCGCAGGCAAGTACGCAAAGGCTCGGTACACTGCGCCCAACCCTTCTGAACAGGAACGCTTTAGATGGAACACGTCGATCACATCCTGGTCGTCGACGATGACCGCGAAATCCGCGAGCTGGTCGGCAACTACCTGAAAAAGAGCGGCCTGCGCACCAGCATCGTTGCCGATGGCCGGCAGATGCGCGCCTTCCTCGAAGCCAACAGCGTCGACCTGATCGTGCTCGACATCATGATGCCCGGTGACGACGGCCTGCTGTTGTGCCGCGAACTGCGTGCCGGCAAGCACCGCAATACCCCGGTGCTGATGCTGACCGCCCGCAACGACGAGACCGACCGCATCATCGGCCTGGAGATGGGCGCAGACGACTACCTGACCAAGCCCTTCTCCGCCCGCGAACTGCTCGCTCGCATCAACGCGGTGCTGCGTCGGACCCGCATGCTGCCGCCCAACCTGACCATCAGCGAAAGCAGCCGCCTGCTCGGCTTCGGCCAGTGGCGCCTTGACACCACCGCACGTCACTTGCTCGACAGCGAAGGCACCCTGGTGGCGCTCAGCGGCGCCGAGTACCGCTTGCTGCGGGTGTTCCTCGACCATCCGCAACGGGTGCTGAGCCGCGAGCAGTTGCTCAACCTTACCCAGGGCCGCGAGGCGGACATCTTCGACCGCTCCATCGACCTGCTGGTCAGTCGCTTGCGCCAGCGCCTGGGCGACGACGCTCGGGAGCCCAGCTGCATCAAGACCGTACGCAGCGAAGGCTACGTCTTTTCACTGCCCGTGCAGCTGCTCGAGTCACCCTCATGAAATGGCCCCGCACCCTGGCCTCGCGCCTGGCCCTGATCTTCTTCACCGGATTGGTACTGGCCTATGGGCTGTCGTTCAGCCTGCAGGCCTATGAGCGGTTCGTCAGCAGCCGCTCGATGATGCTCAGCAATCTGGAACAAGACGTCGCCACCTCGGTAGCCATCCTCGACCGCCTGCCTGCGGCCGAGCGCGCCAGCTGGCTGCCTCGCCTGGAGCGGCGCACCTACCGCTACCGGCTCGACCCGGGGGAGTCGGGCGAAGCGATGCCAACCGAGAACCCGCCGATGGCCGCCGATTCGATCGTAAAAGCCATCGGCCATGACTACCGCCTGACCTTCCAGGATATCCCTGGCCCGAATGCGCACTTCCAGGTCCATTTACGCCTGGCGGATGGCGCGCCCTTGACCATCGATGTCACGCCGGCACCGGTGCCCATGGCTACCTGGCTGCCAACGGTGCTGCTGATCCAGTTGCTTGTCCTGTTGCTGTGCACCTGGATGGCCGTGCGCCTGGCCATCGGCCCACTGACCCGCCTGGCCCAGGCCGTAGACAACCTGGACCCGGACAAACCTGGCGTGCAACTGGACGAAAGCGGCCCGCGAGAAGTTCGCTACGCCGCGGCTGCGTTCAACGCGCTGCAGGCGCGAATCGCCGCTTACTTGAAGGAGCGCATGCAACTGCTGGCCGCGATCTCCCATGACCTGCAAACCCCCATTACCCGCATGAAGCTGCGGGTCGAGGTCATGGACGATGGCGCCGATAAGGACAAGCTGTGGAGCGACCTCAACGCCATGGAGCATCTGGTGCGTGAGGGCGTCGCCTACGCCCGCAGCATGGACAGCAGCACCGAAGCGCCTTGCCGGATCAACCTCGACGCCTTCCTCGACAGCGTGGTGTTCGACTATCAGGACAGCGGCGCCCAGGTCGCCCGGCATGGCACCACCGATAGCCTGCTGGAGACCCGTCCCCATGCCCTGCGCCGGGTGCTGGTGAACCTGATCGACAACGCCCTCAAGTTCGCTGGCGCCGCAGAGCTGGAAGTGTCCCGCGAGGGCGGCAGTACGCTGATCCGCGTGCTCGATGACGGCCCCGGCATTCCTGCTGATGAGCTGGATGACGTGCTCAAGCCCTTCTACCGGGTGGAAGGCTCGCGCAACCGCAGCACGGGCGGCACCGGGCTGGGCCTGGCGATCGCCCAGCAGCTGACCCAGGCCATGGGTGGCCAGCTGACCCTGAGCAATCGCGCCTCTGGCGGGCTGTGTGCCCAAATCGAATTGAAGTGAGTCTGGCCAGCGCCCGCGCTGGCCCATGACTTTGCCCACGATCCAGATCGCTACAGTCCGATACACAAACGCCCCTTCACCGACACACTGCAGATACCCCCCGCCTTCACACTCTCGGCATACCACCACAACCGGGAGCGCCCTCGATGAAATCCCTCACCCTGCCCAGCGGCTGGAAGCTGTTCGCCGCCCTTGCCGGCCTGACTTTGGCCATGACCGCCGTGGTACTTGCCAGCCACCCCATTGGCTCGGATGGGCTGCGCAGCGCGATACGCGCCACTGCGCGCAGTTCGTTCGCGTTGTTCCTGCTGGCCTTCCTGGCGTCGACGCTGGTGACCTTCCTCCCCGGTAGTGGCAGCCGCTGGCTGATACGCGAACGACGGTTCCTGGGCCTGGCGTTCGCTTTCTCGCACACCGTGCATGGCCTGTTGATCTACCGCTATGCCCAGCAGTTCCCCGAGTTGTTCTGGGCCGGTCGCACGGTAACCTCCAGCCTTCCTGGCAGCGTGGGCTACCTGTTCCTGCTGCTGCTCACCCTGACCTCGTTCAAAGCGCCGATGCGCCTGTTGGGCGGGCGTGCCTGGAAAACCTTGCACAGCACCGGAATGTGGGTACTGGCGGGTGTGTTCTGCTTCTCGTTCTACAAGCGCGTCCCCCTGGGCGGCTGGTACCCGGTGGCATTCGCCATCATGTTCGCCGCCCTTGCCTTCAAGCTCACCGCCAAGCTGGCCCAGCGCCAACGCCGCACCACCACCGCCCTTTCCTGAGATGAGCCCTGACCATGACGACCCTGACCCGCGCCCTGACCCTTTTCGACCGTTTCGGTACCTGGAGCGCCGACCTGCCGCTGCGGCTGTTCCTGGCCTGGGAGTTCTTCGAGTCCGGCCTGGAAAAATTCAACGGCAGCAACTGGTTCGGCGACCTGCAGGCAAGCTTCCCCTTCCCCTTCAATCATCTGCCGGCGCAGTTGAACTGGCAGCTGTCGATGTGGGCCGAGCTGATCCTGCCACTATTGCTGCTGTTGGGCCTGGGTACGCGGCTGGCCTCGGCAGGCTTGATGGTGGTGACGGTGGTCGCCATCGCCGCCGTGCACTGGCCGGCGCACTGGTCGAGCCTGGCTGAACTGGCCCAGGGCTATGCCATTACCGACCAGGGCTTTGGCAACTACAAGTTACCGCTGATCTACCTGGTCGCACTGCTACCGCTGCTGCTCAAGGGCGCCGGACGGTTGAGCCTGGACCAGTGGCTGAGCCAGCGCTTTCTTCGCCACGCTTGAGTGCCACGCCCGGTCCCGATAAATTTCCCGGCGCGTCGCTCGTTTTCTGTTCAGATCAATGACCAAGAGAACGCGCCGTGGACCTGCAGACCCTTCTGGGCAAGCTGTTCGCCAACGCTGGGAGTGTCGGCCTGACCGGCACCTTCCAGTTCATCTTCGATGCCACTCACGCGTGCTGGTTCGAGGCCGGCGGCCGAGGCGGCAGTGGCCGTCATGCTGCCCCGGATGTCACCATCGAAGTGGCCACGCCCGACTTCATGGGCATCATGGGCGGCCAGGCCAATGTCGAGGAACTGTTCGCCACTGGCCGCCTCAAGATCGACGGCAATCTTGGCCTTGCCACTTTGCTGCCTCAGGCCATCGACATGGCGCTCAATGGCGTCAGCGCCCCCAGGGTCGAGGCCAACCGCCGTTACCCTCCACGTCCCCGTCTGAGCGATGCCCTTTCAGCCAGCCAGCCGCCCTTGCTCAGCGTGGAGCGTCGTGCGCACAGCAGCCTGTCGGTCGAGGCGTTCCGTGAACGTTACATGCTGCATGGCATTCCTGTGGTGATCAGCGATGCTTTGCAGGACTGGCCTTTGTTCACCATCGGTCGCCAGGCTTCGCTGGAGCTGTTCGCCAATCTGCAAGGCATCACCCGCCATGGCGACTACGTGAAGAAAACCTTCTCCACCGAACGCGACTTCCGCTCGACCTCGATGGCCGAATTCATCGCCAGCCTGGATGCACCCGCCCCGCCAAGCAGACACGGTCAGCCGCCGGCATACATGGGCAACAACATTCTGCCTGCGCAGTTGCTCGAACACATTCGCTATCCGCGCTACTTCAACGCGGCGCAGTTCATACCACCAAGGATCTGGATCGGCCCGAAGGGCACGCTGACGCCCTTGCATCGCGATGACAGCGACAACTTGTTCGCTCAGGTGTGGGGGGAGAAGTCGTTCATCCTGGCCGCTCCCCATCATCGCGATGCGCTCGGCTGCTGGGCAACATCGCCCGACGGGGGACTGGAGGGTTGCGATGTGGACCCAAAGGCGCCGGATCCGCAGCGTTTCCCGGGCTGCCAGGCGGTGCATTTCATGGAGGTGGTGCTGCAGGCGGGGGACTTGCTGTTCTTGCCGGAGGGTTGGTTCCACCAGGTGGAGTCTCGCTCCACCTCGCTGTCGGTGAACTTCTGGGTCGACTCGGGGCGCGGCTGGAGAAACTCGCCCTTGCCCGGAATGACCGGCCAGCACGCCCCCGTCTGAAGATCAACGAGTGCCTACGATCACACCTTGCTCGCGCAGTGAAGTGAGCAACGCCAGGCCTTGCAGGTCTACATCACCCAAGGCCTGAAGGCGCGCGCGGCCAGTGCCTGAAACCACGGCCAGCAGTTGATAGGCCATGGCTGTCAGCCGGGCGAAGCGCACCTGCAGGTCAGCATCGCGGTAGACCAGCAGCAAGGTTGGCGCGGCGGGCGCTTGCTGGGGCTGAAACGGCGGGCCGATCTGCTCTACCGGCCATTGATAGGCCAACACCCTGGCCGTGCAGGACAACAGCGGCTCACCTTCGAGCAGATCACCCCTGGCGTCATGCGGCGGGTCCTGTGCATCGCTGAGGTACAACTGCGCTTCGACCCACTCGTAATGGGCCAGCTCCAGCTGCCAGGGTGCGTCGAGTTCGATGCCTTGCAGATAGTCGATGAAGGCTTCGGCAATTTCGGTGAACAAGGGCGTCTGGCAGCGGTAGTTGGCATAGAAGTGATGCACCCGCGCATGCCAGGCGGCATCGCCCAATGTCTCCCTCATTACCGGGAAACTCCCCGCCAGCAAGCCCTCGATGGAACCGTAGAACAGATCGCGGTACACCTTGAGCCGCCTCGCCTCGATGCCCGGTGGTGGCGCATGCACCTTCGGGTCACGAAGATGCCGGGCCAGGCGCCATTGCTGGTCACGCAGCGTCTCGTTCATCACGGTCCTCCTGTGCTGCCTGTTGCACGGCGCGTACCCGCGCGGTTTCCGCCAGCAGCTCGGCCAGCGGCGGGTAGTTGAAATCCCGTTCCAGCAGCGTCGGTTGCGTACCGAAGCGCCGACAGGCAGCGTGAAACAGCGACCAGACAGCCTCTTTAACGGGCGCCCCATGGGTATCGACCTTGAGGTCATCCGCCTCGTCATAGTGCCCGGCCACATGCATGCCGGTTACTCGTGCCACCGGCAAGCCATTGAGGAAGCCCGCTGCGTCGTAACCGTGGTTACAGGCATTGACGAACACGTTGTTGACGTCGAGCAACAGGTCGCAATCGGCTTCATCGAGCACCGCATTGATGAACTCCAGCTCGCTCATGGCTTGGTAGGGCGCGGCGTAATAGCTGATGTTCTCCACGGCGATACGCCGTTGCAGGTGGTCCTGAACCTGACCAATTCGCGCGGCCACGTGGTGCACGGCCTCGTCGGTGAACGGTATCGGCATCAGGTC
Organism: Pseudomonas sp. NyZ480; assembly: GCF_029537255.1. NCBI lineage: Bacteria > Pseudomonadati > Pseudomonadota > Gammaproteobacteria > Pseudomonadales > Pseudomonadaceae > Pseudomonas > Pseudomonas sp. NyZ480. The sequence goes on from NZ_CP120626.1 coordinate 3,260,775, forward strand.
GTACAGATGGCCATCGTCGCTGCAGTAGCTCAAGTGCTCGCTGTACAACCCGACGTGGTAGCGGTCGAGAAACTGGCGGGTCTGGTCGAGAAAAGCACGGTCAAGCGGCAGGCTTCCGCCCAGGGACAGGGACAGACCATGGCAGGTGATCGGAAAGCGCTCGGCCAACCGTGCCAGCCCCTGGCCATAGGCCCCCCCGACACCGATCCAGTTTTCCGGCGCGCATTCCAGGAAGTCGACCGCGCCGTCTTCCATTACCAGCAGGTCGCGCAGCAATCCGCGACGCAGGCCCAGGCCGGCACGCATTGGGTTGTGATTCATGGCGGTCACTCCATAAGGCACGACGCCCGCCTGCCCGGCAGGGAGCGTCGTGGGTAACGCAAGGGTGAGGGTCAGGACTTGCCGGCCAGGTGGCTGAATAGCCCGTCAGGCATGGCCTTGCCGTTGGCCTGGTAGATCGACTTCAGATGATCGTAGGCTTCCTGCTCGGAGATGAAACCATCGTGGTTGCGGTCGATCTTGTCGAAGTCGGCGGCACGGTCCTTTGCCACCACCAGAAACTCCTGGCGCGAGACCTTGCCGTCGTGGTCGGTATCGGTTCGAGCGAAGGAGGCATCGCCACATTTACCCTCCCCGCATTTGCCCTCTGCCCCGGCCTTGGTGCTGGCGCCACATTTGCCCTCGCCGCATTTACCTTCACCGTGAGTAGCCTTGGCACTGCCACCACACTTGCCTTCGCCGCACTTGCCTTCGCCTGGGACCTTGGCTGAAGCCAGTTGATAACCCTGGGCCAGCGGTTCGGCCGCGAACGCAGTGCTGCCAAAGGCCATGCTACCGATCAGTGCAGCGCCGAGCAGTCCGAGAGTATTGCGTGCATGAGTCATGGTGTTGCTCCACTTGTGGTTGGGAAGTGGAGCCATTAAGCCGCTTGGATGTGTCGCAGGTGTATCACCACAATCTGCGTTTGGTATGAGAATGCGTCTGTTGCCGTGACAGATACACAGCGATACATTCAGACCCCGTCAGCTGGCGGCAGTCGAGGTCCGTGCAGGGTGGTCAGTCTTCCAGCGGCTTGGGGGGCGCCGCCGGCTTGGCCGGTTTCGCCGGCTTGCTGTCCTTGGCCTTGGGCTCGGGTGCAGCTGCAGCCGCTACCGGCTCCGGCGCAGTGATGGTCTTCTCGCTGGCCGGCAGGTCGTCGACGGCCTTGAGGATCACCTGTGGGTCGATCTTCTCGCCGGTGTCGTCGTCCTTGAGCATATGACGCTCGCCATCCTTGCCCACCAGAATGACCTTGGTCCCCTTGCTTGCCCCAAGCTTGAGCTCGCGGATCAGGGCCATGGTGGTCTGTTGCTCGAGGTTCTTGTCCTCGCGCTTGCCCATCATGTTGGCGACGCTGTACAGCACCAGGCCGCGTTCCTTGAAGGCAGCCTGGGTCGCGGGGTCCTTCAGTGCCTCGTTCAGCCCCCGCAAGGTCGGGTCGGCTGAACTCGGGGCAATGATCACCAAGGGCCGTGCCTTGCCCAGTTCCTTGGCCAGTGGCGCGTCGCTGTCGGCGGCGAACACAGGGCCTGTGACGGCGAGCAAGGTGGCGAGGGTCAGTGACCGGACGAGCATGCGCATCTCCTTAATGTTTCGATAAACCAATGACTACAGATCACGGAGAAAAATCCGATCCGGAGCCTAAACCAGTTCCAACGCCCAGTGGCCAAGGAAAAGTAACTGACAGTTTCCAGCCCTGCGTCAGACTCGGACGTCGAGCCCTTCAGAAAGTGCCGATACCCTGACTGAGCATAGTCCAAAGCCACGGGCGCGCAGGGGCTCAATGGTTTGCGCCGGGCCGCGGTCAGACGTCGATCCCGGGGTCTTCCGGGCCGATTTCCATGGCCCTGAGTGTGATGTCGAGCATCAAGGCGCGCCGGGCGGCACGCTGCTCCTCAAGGGTCGCATCCGACTGATCACGCCGCTGTTCATCAGTCAGCGTGTCATCGTCGAGCACCGTTTCAAGCCGTTGCCTGAATGGCTCGTCGACCGACGCGAAGCGATCAGGATAGGTGCGCTCCAAATGCTCTCGCCAGAAGGCACGATCCACCAGCGAGCGTGCGACGTCGTCTACGTTCTGCTCCCAGGCGAGAATCCTGGTTTCAGCCTCTGCCAAGGCTGCTTCATCGACGCCTGACAACAGGCGAAAGCTCATGCTACCCACCGTAATCGGCAAACCCAGCCGGTCGCGAAGACCAACCCGATAAGCCAGCCCGACCTCGCTCTCATCTGGATTGCCACCCCGTTGTTGCCGTAAGCGGATCTCCTGCGCGGCATACCGATCAACGGCATCCTGACGCCATAAACGCCTGCCCAGCGCGAGCAGACTGCGCTCTGGGTTTCCCCCGACCCGGGTCCGAGCACGCCAGGTCAGCACATTCAGCTCCAGGTTGCTCAGGCACCAAGTGGCGCCGTCCTGGCAACCCCACTCGTCATTGGCCACGACGAACAGTTCGTCACGCAGCGAGGCATCCATCGCCATCGCCTGCAGAAGGGCCAGCACCCGGTTTGCGAGGGACGGGGCATCGATGTGGAAATCGGCTGAATGCACCAACTGCTGCAGCACCCGGAACAACCGCTCCGACACGGCGCCCTGATCGACGGTTTCCCAGGCCGCCATCAGCAGGCCGCGTAACCGTGGGCCGATGGCATCCCCCCACACTTGACGTGCGTGAGCGAGCTGTTCATTGCGCAAGGCTTCGTCCACGGGTTCGGAAATATCCATGAGCGAAGCATGCAGACGCATCATTTCTGCCTCGCCCAGCGGGTTACCGGCCAACCTGATACTGCGCCGGGTACGGAGCGAGGCCTGGTAGAAGCGCTCGGGTATATGCCTGATGCGATTCTCACGCAGATCCACGTAGACCAGCTCATGGTTGAGCAGGCCGCTGGGAAACTGCCTGATGGCCGTGCTGCGCAAATTCAACCAGCGAAGTCGGGTCAACCCAGCCAAGGTGAACGCGCGCCCCAGCGGGTTGTAGGACAGATCGACGTACTCCAGGTTGCCACAGCTGGCCAGCATGGCGGATTGCGCCATATCGAGGACGATCTCGTTGTTGGTAAACGTGAGATGACGCAGGTGTTGCATCTGCAACAACGACTGCGGCAGGCGGGTCAGGTAGTTGCCGCCCAGGTCCAGGACCTGCAAGCGAGGGAAAGCCAATAGAAAGCTCGAAGGCAGGTCCTCCAGATCCATGCGCAGCAATGACATTTCGGAAACATGGGCAAAGCTGACCTGCGCCGGTATAGGCGGCAGCTCACCGAGCCTGGAGTTGTAGGTCATGATGCGGTAGTCCTGGTCGGTATTGAGTTGCGACTCGCCAACCGAAACCGTTCGACGCCAGCAGTCGATCATCGTCGTACGAAAACTGTCCCGATCCTCCCAGACATCACCCTCGACCTCGCCCACCCAGGCGCTCAGGGTGTTGCGCAAGACGGTCAGCTGCTGCTGCAGCGTGCTCAATACCGTCTCGACCCGGCGTCCGGACCGCTGCACATGAGTGATCCAGGCCTCCACCTGCTCATCGGTGAACGTGGGGTACAGCTCACGCAACATTGCACTGAGCGAACGATCGGCACCTCGCAATTCGCCCGAACTGCACCCGCCCAGGGGGTAGCCGAGGCGACCGTCGGCCAAGCGCAAGGGCAAGCGGGTCGCACCCGGGCGCAACGGACTGAGCAAGCGCTTGACCTCGGCTCTTCGCTGCGCTGCTTCAAGTCCCAGGATCACCCGAAGGTTGTGCGCGAAAGGTTCGGCGATTGCCATGGCTTCACGCTGACTCGCGCCATAGGCCCTGGCCATGACGTCGAACAGCTCCCCTGGCTCACCCAACAGCACGCCGTGGGTGTCGCGCAGTTGGAAGGCGCCGTTGGTGTGCACCAAGTCGAACGCTTGCTGCCCTAGCTCGTCGAGGCTAGCAATGGCCCCTGAAAATAACCCTCGAACAAGCGCCAGCGGATACCCTGCTCGCCACCTGGCAGGTGCTTGAGCATCCCCAGCGCGACGCGCGCCAGGTCTGCGTTTTGCGGTGTATCGATGTTGAATGCCTCGAACACCCGCGCGGTACGAATGCCCAGCACACAGCGCCGCGCCGCCTCAGCCAGACGCAATGGCACCCGGCCGTGCTCCAGCAGGGTTCGGCGGTCCTGTACGTTGGCTGCCTCGACAAGCGCTTGCGCGGCTCGCGGGTACAGCCCCGTGAAGACCCGGCGCAGCGTGGCGCTGCCCGGGCTTTCTACGGGCTGCTGGGCCTCGTACAAACGTCCCAGCAACAGCCGTCGCTGAGTCCAGGCAAGCTCAGCCAACGCTTGGTCGGACAGGCTTTGGGCGCCTGTCAGCCCGCGGGCCTGGTCCAGCACCATCGGATCGTCGACCACCTCACCACCACGCAAACGGTTGATCGCTCGTCGAATACGCTGGTCAAGGCCGATGCGCTGTGCACTGTCGAGCATTCCAGGCTCAGGCGCCAGGCCATAGACATGCAGGGCCCGTACATGGTCACCATCCATACCTTGGAACAGCAGTACCTGATCGATTTGTTCGTCGTTCAGTTGATTGAGCGGCTCACCCAGCCGGCGGAACATCCGATGGGTGTCGCGCCAGTCTGCCGGCTGCTCGCTCCAAAGTCGCCAGGCGCCGGCACCATTGCTTCGCAGGGCCGGGCCATGCCCGTTATGCGGACGCAACTGCCACTGCCCTTCGCCACCTTGCTCGACCACCGGATAATGATGCCCGTCCATCTCGATCCAGGCGTGATCGCCCAAGCGCCAGATGCCCTGCGCATCCCGGGTTGCCGCCGCGCCAGGCGATGTGCTGCGGTAGGGCATCAGGTCCTGCTGCCAGAGCTTGGTACTGCCGTTTTCCAATTGCGCGGGCACCATGGCATCGACCAGCGAAGAGCGCGTCCACAACCGCCGTACGACCACTCCCCCGACAGCCACGGCACCAATGGCCGCAAGGTCGATGGCCACGTTGGTCAAGTGGTCGAGCGCCTCCTGGTGGTCGCCATCACGCCACGCTTCGATACCGTGATAAACCTCGTCCAGCAGTTCCCACACGGCCACTGCCAGCAAGGCGGCACCGATGACAGGAACGAACAGACCTGCCACGTTGAGCAGTGTCCAGCCCTGTGCTGCCAGGCGTTCGTCATGGGCCCTTTGGACTTCACGATCGAGTTCGGCGACCGGCATGGCGATGACGGCGGCATCGTCCTTGATCTGGCGGACGCGGGCATGGGCGAGGCTATTGAACAAGGGTGCCGGGTAGGCGCGTAAGCGCGGCTTGAGGTCCAGCGTCGCCCATGCGGGCAAATCGGCGTAATCGGGAATGATCGTGGAGAAGAATGCCTGGCTGTCACGGCGGCGCACGAAGCGGGTGAAGAATCGCTGGTAGGACGGCTCACGCAGCCGATTGCCAAGCGCGCGCGCAAGCTCATCCATGCTTGCGAAGGCACTCCAGGCTGCCACCGGATCACCCGGGACATGCATCAGCAGACGCCGGGTCGTGTCCAGCAGCGGCCCCTGGTCGATGACTTGCAGCACGACGATCTGCTCCAGCTCGCACCCCAGCAGGCTCAAACGCCTGGCAACCACCAGATCGCCCGCCAGGCGCAGCAACTTGCCGTCGATGCACATGGCCACCAGCAACCTGAGCTCGCTGTCGTCCAGCTGTTGCTCCTGTCTGGCCTTGTAGGCGTCGACCAGCATGCTGAAGCGGCTGGCGTCACGCAGCAAGGCCTCCACGCGCTCGTCGCGGTCGCCGGGCGAAAGGATCGAGTCCAGGTGGCGTTGGTAGGCCTCACCCAGATCGAGCTCACGGCACAGGGCCGCGAACTCGATGGCCGTGGGCGGCTTCACCGAACCCTGGCGCGGCATCAGCAGACGGTTGCCCACCGGCTGGCCGCCTGCCAGCGCCTGTTCGGCGGTGAAGTTGCGCAGTGCGACCTCGAGCAACGGTTTTTCTTCGTACACCACTTTCGTCAGGTGCGCGCCTACCGGTTGCTCGTTGATGACAGGTTCGCGGCGCCCCTCCAGAAACCGCATGCGGCGCAGGTTAGCGGTGATGCCGTAACGGTCCTGCAATGCGGTTGCCAAGGCCGACTCGACGAAACCGTCGATATCCTGCAGGCGCGTCAGCAGTCTGTTCAGTTGCTGCCGGCAGGCAAGGCTCTGGGCCAATGCCTTGCCGATCTCGGGTAACTGTGCGACCGGCGCATCGCGCAGCCATCCAGGCAACCGCCTGCCAATGATTCCGTCCTGGTAGGCCCTGCTCGCCTTTCGATAGGTTTCGAAACGCTGGGCTTCGACCGTCACATTGTCTTGCGTGGCGGTTGGTGTGTGTGGCGATGGTTTCGTGCCCATGCTCGCGGCCTCGTGGTCGACAAAGACCGCCAGCCTAGGCAGCAAGGGTGTTTCAGGGCACTAGATAGGTAATACCCGCCTCAGAACAGCAGTAGCTGGCGATCGGTCAACGCCGAGAAGTCATCGCCGACAAAGGGCAGGATGGCGTCTGCCACGGGTTGAAGCTGGCGACTGAGGTAATGGTCGTAGTCGATGGGCGACTGCAGGTTTTCCAGCGGTTCCGGGCCTGCGGTGGTGATCACATAGCTGATCCATCCGCCATTCTGGTATTGCCGCGCGCGCCCCAGGCGGCTGTTGTAGTCGTCGGCCATGCGTGCGGCGCGCACATGGGGTGGCACGTTGCGCTGATAATCGGTCAGTGGCCGACGCAGGCGTTTGCGGTAAACCAGCAATGCGTCCTGCTCGCCTGCCAGGGTGCTTCGCACGAACTCCCGGACATACTCGCGATAAGGCTCGCCGCGGAAGATGCGCCCATACAGGGCCTGCTGGAATTGCTGGGCCAAGGGCGACCAGTCCGTGCGTACCGACTCCAGTCCCTTGTACACCACATCGTCACTGCCATCGGTGCGCTGGACCAGGCCGGCGTAGCGCTTCTTGCTGCCCTCGTCGGCACCACGAATGGTGGGCATGAGGAAGCGCCGGTAATGCGTTTCGAACTGCAGCTCAAGGGCACTCTCAAGGCCCATGGTCTCACTCAGGTGATGGCGCCACCACTGATTGACCTCAGCCACCAGCGCGCGACCGATTCGGGCCGCAGCCTCCTCGCCATGGGCCCCTTTGAGCCAGACGAAGGTGGAGTCGGTGTCGCCGTAGATCACGTCATAACCTCGCGCCTCGATCAACGCGCGGGTCTGGCGCATGATCTGATGGCCGCGCAGGGTGATTGACGATGCCAGGCGTGGGTCGAAGAAGCGGCAACCATTGGAGCCGAGCACGCCGTAGAACGCATTCATGATGATTTTCAGCGCCTGGGACAGCGGTGCATTGCCTTCACGCTTGGCCGCCTCCCTGCCCTGCCACACCCGCGCCACGATAGCCGGCAAACAATGCTGGCTGCGCGAAAAGCGCGCGCCCCGAAAGCCTTCCACCGAGTGTTCCTCGTCCGGCTGGCGCAAGCCCTCGACCAGTCCCACCGGGTCGATGAGGAAGGTACGGATGATCGAGGGGTACAGGCTTTTGTAGTCCAGTACCAGCACCGAGTCGTACAGGCCAGGGCGCGAGTCCATGACGAAGCCACCGGGGCTGGCTTCGTCCGGGCGACTGCCCAAGTTGGGGGCGACGAAGCCCAGGCGATGCATGTGCGGAATGTACAGATGACAGAACGCGGCCACCGACCCGCCACTGCGATCCACCGCCAAACCGGTGACGGACGAGCGCTCCAGCAGGAATTCCAGCAGCCGCGTATGGGCGAAGATGCGGGTGACCAGTTCGCAATCCTTGAGGTTGTAGCGCGCCAGCGATGGCTTGTCCTGGGCGAACATGCGGTTGATTTCGTCCATGCGCTGGTAAGGGGTCTCGATGGCCTTGCCCTCCCCTAGCAGAGTCTGGGCGACGTTCTCCAGGCTGAACGAAGGGAAACTCCAGGTTGCCGAACGCAGCGCCTCGATTCCGTCGATCAGCAGGCGACCGGGGGCATCGGCAAACACATGGCCCCGGCTGGCCTGGGCGCGCAAGCTCAGGACAGCGCCATTGCGGCCCAACGCCAGTGGCACGTCCAGTTGCTTGGCATGTTCGTGCAACAGCCGCAGGTCGAACTGCACCAGATTCCAGCCGATGATGGCATCGGGGTCGTGGGTGGACAACCACTGGTTGAGGCAGGTCAGCAGTTCGGTGCGGCTGTCGCAGTAGTGCAGGTCGAAGTCCAGGTCTTGAACATCGCCATTGGCTGGGCCGAGCATGTAGACCTGTCGCTGGCCACAGCCTTCCAGTGCGATGCTGTAGAGCTCGCCGCGCTCGCTGGTTTCGATGTCCAGCGAGACCAAGCGCAGGTTTGGGCGGTAGTCCGGCGAGGGTTTGAGCTGGGCGTCGCACAGGACCCCTTGAGCGTCGGGTTTGCCGGTGAACTGCACGGGAGCGGTGATGAAGCGCTCCATCAGGTAGCGCTCGGGGGGGCGTATGTCGGCCTCATGGACCTCGATCCCGGCGCTGCGCAGGCGTTGTTCCAGTTGCATCAGCTGGCGGTGCTGGCGGGTGTACAGGCCCATCACCGGTTGCTGCTCGAAGGTTCGCAGGTCCAGCGGTTTGAGTTCGACAGTCGTTTCATTGGCCAGCAGTGCGCGGGTGCGGTCGGCGTCTTCGCTGGCGATGAAGGCGATTGACGCCTGAGGGGCCAGGCGTACCTGGCGGGGGCCTTGTTCGGTAGCCAGCCAGAATTCCACGCAGGTGCCTTGGGGGGTGTCATGCCAGTGTCGGGTCAGGACGAAGCCCTGCTGCACATTCACTGCGTTGTCCTCAGAATGGCTGTTCGATTCAAGAGGTGATTCTACCTCCAGTCGCCGATGGGAGGTTCGACAACGGCAGAATTCGCGAGTGCGCACCCGTTCAAACACACCCGGTTGCGACTTCAGGAAGTTTAAAAGTGATGACGCGTCGCCTTGGCAAATGGATGCTCACGCATCCAGAAACCAACACGCCAGACGTCAGGTCACTAACGTAGGCGCGGCATTCAAACCGCGCGAGGGTCCAACCGCTGCCTCCGGTCTCCCGGCCTCCTGTCGTGGCAATCGGCTGAACCTGAACTTGCGCACACGAGAAGCAAAGAAGAGCAAGAGCGACACCGAGAAATCACCCGTATAGGTAATTGATATCCTTGTAGGCCAACGCTGGCACCTGCCCCAGCAGGAACTCACGCAGCTTGCCCATCTGCCGGGCCTTGGGACTCGCCTTGAGCCAGGTCATGTAATAACCATCCCCCGTCGCCACCGCATGCTTGAACGGCGTCACCAACCGCCCCGCCGCCAAGTCAGCACTGGCCAACACCAGGTCCACCACCGAAATCCCCAACCCTTGCTGCGCCGCGGAAATCCCCTGGTCGAGCGTATCGAACACCTGACCATGGTCGATGCTGATATCCAACGCATCCATACGCGCCAACCAGCGCCGCCAGTCTCGCCTATCCGGTGACGGATGAAGGAATTCACAGTGACGCAGATCCCCCAGGTCCGGCTGCGGGTTATCCAGGTAATCTGGGTGACACACCGGGATCAGCCACTCATCGAACAACTTGAAACTCTCGACATCGGCCGGAAAACGCCCATTGGCCAGCAAAATCGCGCAATCGTAGGGCTCGGAATAGAAATCCACCGTGTCGATGTCCATCCACACGCTCGACAATTGCACGCTGCAACTGTCATCGACCTTCTTGAACGCATCCAGCGCCCTCAGCAGCCAACGCACCGTCAAAGTCGATGGCGCTTTCAAACGCAGGCCATAGCGGTCCTGACGCAATAACGCACATGCATTCTCGATGATCTTGAAGCCAACCTTGAGCTCCTGGGCCAACAACCGCCCGTGCTCGGTCAGGCGCAACTTGGGACCTCGGCGCTCGAACAGGTCGCAGCCGAACATCGCTTCCAGGGTCTTGATGTGGTGACTGACCGCCCCTTGGGTCAAGGCCAGTTCCTCCGCCGCCCGGGTGAACGACCCGTATCGAGAAGCCACCTCGAACGCACGCAGCGCGTGCAAAGCCTGAATCCGTTCCGACATGGGGTCTTCCGAAGCATGAGTGAGACTAATAGTAGGTCATAGTTCCACGCGTTTTACAACCTGAGGGCCGTCTCAGAAAATGCAGGTAAATAACAAAGATAAACAAACAAACTGCCTGCATATGACTGGAACGTCCACTTATCTTAAACGCCTGGGGAAATCATGTTTACAGGTTATGGAAACTGCTATCGCCTGGATGCGCTAGACGCGGCCTCTGAACATGTCCGGAATTCGCAACACTGGACCTACACGACCATACAACACTTCAAAGGCGTCCTTGCCAACCCCGAATTTCCTTGCCTGTTCGGGCGCAAGGCAGTGGCTGCCGAAACCTGCCACATCCTCTTCGCACGCGCCGAATACCTGGCTGACGACATGGCCAAGGGGCTTGCCGACTATGTCGTGAACATCAAGCACGTGCCGGTCAAGCAACGCATCGGCAGCCCCCTGGTGGTGTTTCTCGAAACGGCCAGCGAAATGACCCTTGCCGAACAACAGGCCTTGGCCTGGAAAGTCTTGCGTGGCGTTCACGCGCGCGACCCTCACCCCTGGCCCCAGGCCATCCCGACCGACCCTGACGACAGCGGTTGGTCGTTTTGCTACGCCGGCATGCCGCTGTTCATCAACATGAACTTTCCCGGCCACCAGCAGATGAAAAGCCGCAACCTCGGCGCGCACATCACCTTCGTCATCAACCCGCGGGAAAACTTCGACGAAGTCGCCAACGCCAGTACTGAGAGCGGCAAGCGCATCCGCGCCCGCATCCGCGAACGCGTGCACCATTACAACGATGGCGTCGTACCCGACACCCTCGGCTTCTTCGGCCAGGACGACAACTACGAGTGGAAGCAATACCAGCTTCAGGAGCAAGGCTCGCTGAACCCACCACGCTGCCCCTTCCACGCCCTGGCAACCTCTGAATCATTGATCGAGAACTGACCGTGAATACCGCACTGACGCTGACCTACGCCCTGACCGTCCTGCTGCTGATCGCCACCCCAGGCCCGGTGGTGGCACTGATCGTCAACACTGCCGCGGCCTCAGGCTCGCGCAAGGCCATCTTTACCGCTGTCGGCACCAACTGGGCATCGCTGGTACTGATCGGCGCGGCAGCTTGGGTCATTCTGACCAGCGCCGCCATCGACAAGACCTGGCTCAGCGCCATGAGCCTGCTGGGGTGCCTGTTCATCGGTCATATCGCCGTGGGCACCCTGAAAGACGCGCTGCAAGCACCGGCTGCCGAGGCATCCGGCGAGGCATCCAAGGCTGGACGCGGAGGCTTGTGGCAAGGGTTCATGGTCGGCATTTCCAATCCCAAGGACATCATCTTCTTCATCGCCTTCTTTCCCCAGTTCATCCAGATCACCGAATCGTTCGGCAAGAGCATGGTGGTACTGTCGCTGCTCTGGGTGTTCATCGACTTCGCGGTGCTCAGTCTCTACATCTTCGCCATTGGCAAGATCGCCTCGCAGCGTAGCAACCGCCTCATCAGCTTGGCCTCGGGCGTCGCCCTGCTGCTGATTGCCACCGGTGGCCTGCTGTACAACCTCAAGGAGCTGGCCTCCTGACACAGGCGAGCCAACCCCGTCGCCCCAGAAAGAGGAATGCCCATGACGACGACCGACACAGCCAACGACGCGCCGGACATGCCCTCTTCCCTGCAGCAGGACTATCAGCATTTCCTGTTGATGGGTAACCAGCGAGCGCCGCACACCTTGCAGGTGCACGAGCGCGGCTATCGCTCGAGCACCATCAACACCGATGCACTGGGCTTTCGCTACAGCCATTTCGCTGGCAAGCGCTTCTCGGCGGCCGAACGTGGCCCGGCAGGACGTGTCAACCTGCTGGTCGGTGGCTCCGCCGTATTGGGCATTGGAGCCAGCTCCGACGAGCACACCGTGGCCTCGCACCTGTCGATGCTCACCGGAGAGGTATGGCTGAATCTGGCCAGTTGCGGACTCAACGCGAGCCAGGAACTGCTGCTGTTCCTCACCCATCAGCACCGCTTCGGGCAGATCGGCCACGTGGTGGTTCTAAGTGGCCTGAACACCTTGGCCCACGAAGGCTTGAGCGAAGTCCTCGACGGCCTGCTCGACCCACAGCATGCCAAGGCCCAGCAGGCATTTCTCGACAGTTTCAAGGAAGGGGTTCAGCCCCCGGCCTCGCCGACCAACCAGTCCTTGTGGCGCCGCCTGGGGCAAGCCCTGGCGCCGCGCAGACCATCTACCCCGATCAACTGGACACTCTCCTCGCCAGAAAAACGCATGGCCCGCGCCGCCGACACCATCGGCCGCACCCTGCGCCAATGGGAGCGCATGCTAGCCGACAGCCACGCCACGCTCACCTTCATTCTCCAGCCACTGCTGCCCTGGTGCCGGGACACGGTACCCGCTGGCGAGCAAGCAATGCTGGCAGCCCTGGAGCGTCGACCGGCGAACTTCGACAAGTTGTTGGAGGATGCATTCGACAGCCAACTGCACATGGCCTACTTCCGCCGTATCAAGCGCCAGGCCGACCCGGTTCCCTGCTATGACATGAACAGCATGCTCAGCAGCTCACCTGTATTCGCCGCCGAGCTGTTCGTCGATCGCCTGCACCTCAACGACCTGGGCAACAATGCAGTAGCCAAGGTGATCACCGCCAAACTTGGCCTGGCCCAGGAAAAACACGCTCCGCGCAAGGTCACACCGATCAAGCTCGTCTGACAGTTGCCCTTGGGCCTTCCGGCAAGCGCCTGGGCATGGCTAGAATACGTCGTCGTTCCGTTATGCCTGAGGCACCCTGTACCGGCCATGAACCTCGTAGTCCTGCATCAGACCCTGCCCGCTGGCCATGACCGCTGTTCGTCGTGCGAGGGCAGCCTGTGAGTCGCGTCCGTCCCCTGCCTGCGCTGTTGTTCGCCCTGTTACCGCTGGCCGCGCAAGCGCTCGATGTGCGCATCGATCCCCATGCCGACCTGCTCTATCGCCAGGCCCTGCCACTGCTCGAACAGGCCGATACCCAGGAAGACAACCCTAGCCACCTGCGCACCGCCCTGGGCAGCGACCCTGAGTTGACCCGCCAGGGCGAGGCCATGGCCCGCACGTTGCCGACGGCCGTGGCATTGCTGAAGAAGTCCGTGGAATTGGGCCACCCGGTGGCGCAGTACCGACTGGCCCTGTACTACATGACCTACTTGCCGGCAGCACAGATTCCGGATGCCGCCTGCCCATTGCTGGAGGACAGTCTCAAACAAGGGTTCGCCCCTCCTGCCTCGGCCATTGCCAGCTTGTGCGCGCCGTACAACACCAGCCCGACCTACCGCCAGGAGCTGGAAGCCATTCCCAGCATGGCCACGCTTTACGCACCCTACTACCCGCAACCGGCCTTGCGCCTGGCCTGCAATCGCAGCCAACCACAGGGCCTGCAGATGCAATGGGGGCGTCAGCGCGACTACCAGGCCGAGGTCTACCGGCTGTTGAGCGACCTGGATCCGCAGCAGCGTCAAGCCCTGTTGCAAAAGGCTATCGAGATCAATGGCTGCGCCACCGCCCAGCAGCGTTTGGCCAGCCACCGCTGACAGAGCAAGATCGTTCAAGCCATCGGCTCCCTCGCTCTGGCATGCTGGCCTGCCTAATCGACGTGTCGTCATCGCCATGCCCAGCAGCCTTCCCATTGCCCGTCAAGCCTTTCTCCACGGCGCCATCGCCATTCTCCCGCTGTCCCTGGCCGTGGCCCCGTGGGGGTTGCTGGCAGGCTCCATGGCCATCGAAGCCAACCTCAGCGCCTGGGAAGGCCAGGGGCTTTCGGCCATCGTCTTCGCGGGCGCGGCACAACTGGTGGCCATTGGCATGCTCAAGGGCGGCGCCAACCTGGCGTCGATCCTGCTCACCACCCTGCTGCTGACTTCTCAGCACTTGCTCTATGGCCTGTCCATGCGCCCGGTGCTGTCGAGTCAGCCGCTGCGCTGGCGGCTGGGTCTGGGCTTTCTGCTCACCGACGAGTTCTTCGCGCTGACCAGCCATTACGACCAGCAGCAGTTCAACCGCTGGTACGCACTGGGTGTGGGCCTGACCTTCTATATAGCGTGGAACCTGTTCACCCTGGCCGGGATCATCCTCGGCCAGAACATCCCGCACCTGGATCAACTGGGTCTGGACTTCTCCATCGTCGCCACCTTCGTCGCCCTGATTGCGCCGCTTGTACGCAGCCTGGCGACAGTCGTCTGTGTGGCGGTATCGCTGTTCTGCTCGGTGCTGTTCAGCTACTGGCAGTGGGAAACTGCGCTGGTGGCTGCAGGCCTGCTAGGCATGGCGGCGGGCTTTATTTGTCAGAAGTTTTCCGGAGGCCGCGCATGATCTGGTTGCTGATATTCACCATGGGCGCGGTGGTATTCCTCAACCGCTATGCCTTCCTGGAACCTCGCCTGCCCCTGCGCCTGAGCTCCAATGCCCGGCAGTTCCTGGGCTTCGCCGTGCCCGGCATGCTCACGGCCATCTGCGGGCCGATCATCTTCCTGCCCGACCACCAACTGGACCTGAGCCCGCTCAATCCTTACCTGCTTGGCTCGCTGGTGGCCATCGCACTCGTGCTCTGGACGCGCAGCGTATTGTTGAGCATGCTGGTGAGCATGTTGATCTTCTTTCTTCTGCGTAGCTGGCTGGCATGAGCAGACCCCTGCGCGAACAGACCCACCTCTGGCAAGCGCCTGCCCTGGGCGATGTGGAGATGCTGCATGCGCGGTATTTCCAGCAACGCTTTGCCCCGCACGTGCATGAGGGCTACGTATTTACCGTGATCGAGTCCGGGGCCCAGCGCTTCTGGCACCGAGGCAGCGAGCATCTGGCACCGGTCGGCAGCATGGTACTGATCAATCCCGATGAGCTGCACACCGGGGCCACCGCCCATGAAGCCGGTTGGCGCTATCGCGGTTTCTATCCGGAGCACGAGCGGGTCACCGGCGTGCTGGACGAGCTAGAGCTTGGCCGCCATGGCATGCCGCATTTCAAGGAAAGTGTGATTCAGGACCCGGCCCTGGCCTTGGCGTTCAGCCAACTGCACCAGCTGTCCGAATCCGGCGCCAGTGCCCTCGAGCAGCAAACCGCCTGGCGCCAGGCGGTACTGGCCCTGGTGCAGCGCCACGGGCAATGCGCCGAACCGGCAGCACCGGGTAATGAGCCACTGGCGGTGGCCCGTGCCCGTGAACTGCTGGAAAGCCAATTGGCCGCTCCACCGTCGCTCGAAGCGTTGGCGGCGGCGGTCAACCTGTCGCCATTCCATTTCGCCCGAGTGTTCCGCCAGGCCACCGGGCTGCCGCCCCATGCCTGGTTGAAGCAACGCCGCCTGGCCCGGGCGCGGGAATTGCTCAAGCGTGGCGAGACCGCCTCGGAGGTGGCGTTCGCCCTGGGCTATGCCGACCAAAGCCACCTGAGTAGGCAGTTCAAGCAGGCCTTCGGGGTGCCCCCTGGGACCTACCGAAAGGCATGCATCAGCTCAAATATGCCAGCAGAATCGCTCACAAGGCCAACTCGAATTGCAATGGATTCAGCAGATCCCGTCGAATCCTGACGGCGACACCAACCAGGCGCACGGCTCGCTCCTGCCGCTTGCTTTCCCACAGCATTCGACACAGCCCCCGCATGACCTGCGGCTGTAAAGCCAGGGCGGGCGCTTGGCACTTCGAAGGAGCGACACCCAAAAGCCGTCAACTGCAGCCGACCGCCACTGCAGCCCTTTTCTGCCGGCTCGGCGCCTCCCGCACAGGCAGCAGAGCCCCGTCAAGCCTCTGCTACACTAACAGAGCTAAATGGAGGGTCCTGCCATGTCCGAAAGAGAGCTCACCACCCTGCTGTCGCTGATGAACCAGCGCCAGGCCTGCCTCAGTAGCGCCTGCAAGGAGATTGCCGACTGGATCGACCGGCAGGGCGATATGCCCGCCGCTGGCAAGATCCGCGCCAGCCTGAAAGCCCTGGAAGCCGACGAAGCCCAGGTCCGCAAGACGTTGACTTCGTTAACGCTGGACCGGCCGTTGCCACGCTTTCGTAGCTGAATGAAGGGGGGCCGCATTGGCGGCCCCTGGGGAATCAGTGATTCATGTGCATGTGATCGTGCCCGCCCATCCCGGCGGTCAGCGCACGTACCTCGGCTTGCACCTGGACCGTTTCCCGGCTGCCCTTGGCATCCTTGACGGTCAGGGTCAGAGGCACCTTCTCGCCTTCCTTGAGCTGCTGGCTCAAGCCCATCAGCATCACGTGATACCCATTAGGGTCCAGGCTGATCGGCTTGCCCGCTGGCAGTTCGACCGACTTGACCTCCTTCATGCCCATCACATCACCGTTCATGGTCATCTCGTGCACTTGCACGGTCTTGGCCACGGGCGAAGCCACGCCAACCAGCTTGCTGTCGGCACTGGCGGTCAGGGTCATGAAGGCACCGGTGGACTGCTGGTGCGGCACACTGGCGCGTACCCACGCATCACTCACCGTGGTCTGAGCCAGAGCCGGCAAGGCGAGGCCCATCAATGCCAGCGTGGCCAGGCCGCGCTTGAACGGTTGCAGTGAAATAGCCATTAGCAAATCTCCATCAGGGTAACCAGGTCTTCGGCGCATTCCTGGGCGGTCAGGGAATGGCCCAGGCTCAGGCGTAGCGTGCCGCGCGTATCGTAGACATAGCTGGTGGACGAGTGAGAGACGGTATAGGTATCCCCGGTCGGGACCTTCTCGTAGAACACCTTGAATTCCTTCGCTACCGCGGCGATTTCCTCGGGGGTGCCGGTAAGCGCGGTGAACGACGGGTCGAACGCCTTGACGTAGGCATCGAGCACTTCCGGCGTGTCGCGCTCCGGATCCAGGGTAATCAGCACCACCTGGAACAGGTCGCGATCGCGGCCTTTGAGCAGCTTGCGGATTTGTGCGGCGCGCGCCAGCGTAGTCGGACAGACCGCCGGGCACTGGGTAAAGCCGAAGAAGATCATCGGCATGCTGCCGTAGAAGCTCGACAAGGTGACGTCGTTGCCACGGGTATCCTTGAGGCGGAACTTGCGCCCGAGGATTTCGTTGCTCATGTTCTTGCCGTACTTGAACTCGAGCCCCCGGGCCGGGCTGCAGCCTGCCAGCAGGCCGAGCCCGAGAACGCCCATCCCGGCGACGACCGCGCGCCGGGTAAACAGATCATTCATGGAACCATCCTTTACAGGGAAGGTGCCGGCCCTAGGGACAGGCCGGCCGAAAAACCGGGGCATTCTGGCATGACACCCCCAGGGCATCTACCCGACGTTGGAGGTGCAGGCCTGCAGCCCTTTAAATACGGGCTGCGGCCTGTTGTCGCAGGGGTTGAATCCGTAACAGTTTGTTGCTAGGGATCAAGGTTCTGGCAGCGCCAACCTGAATCGCCCGAGACGTCTCAGTAGTACGCGTTTTCTTTCTGGCTGTGGTCGGTCACGTCACGTACACCCTTGAGCTCAGGAATGCGCTCGAGCAGGGTACGCTCGATGCCGTCCTTGAGGGTGACATCCGCCTGGCCGCAACCCTGGCAACCGCCGCCGAACTGCAGCACGGCGATACCGTCGTCGACCACGTCCACCAGGCTGACCTGACCACCGTGGCTGGCCAGCCCCGGGTTGATCTCGGTCTGCAGGTAGTAGTTGATGCGTTCGTTGATCGGGCTGTCTTCGTTGACCATCGGCACCTTGGCATTCGGCGCCTTGATGGTCAGTTGGCCACCCATGCGATCGGTGGCGTAGTCGACCAGCGCGTCCTCGAGGAACGGTTCGCTGACCGAATCGATGTACGCGGTGAAGCTCTTGAGCCCCAGCGCGGTGTCGTCAGGCTTCTCTTCGCCCGGCTTGCAGTAGGCGATGCAGGTCTCGGCGTACTGGGTGCCCGGCTGGGTGATGAAAATGCGGATGCCGATGCCAGGCGTGTTCTGCTTGGACAGCAGATCGGCCAGGTAATCATGGGCGGCGTCGGTAATGGTTATAGCGCTCATGGAAGTTCCTCACAGACTTGCGGCCAAGTGTACGCCAACCTGGCCTTCGAACAAAGTCCTAGTAATTGACTCGGGAAAGCGCATATGCCTGGCTTTGCTCCCGTGGCGCCGCCAGCCAGGCGTGCATCCGTCGGTACAGGCCTCGCTCAAGCCACTGGTAGCTGAACCAAGACATTAGTCCAATGGACGGCACGCAGAAGGCGAAGACCAGGTAAGGGTTCAGCTTCAGCCGCTGGCTGACGAACCAGCCGCCGTAAAGCACCAGCACATGGATCAGGTACACCGAATAGGAGCAGTCGCCCAGCATCTTGAGCAGTCGATTGCCTTTGAACCAGGGCTCTAACGCAACGAATGCCAGCACCACCAGCGCGCTCGGCAGCCCCCAGTGCAGCAGGCGCTGGGAAGCGTCCAGGTGAAACAGCGCATACCCCGCCACCGCCAGTACTACCAGCGGCAGCCATCGCCCCTCGCGAATGAGTCCGCGGCGGTACAGCACACCCAGGCCAATACCGAGCAGGAACTCGTAGATGATGTCGTTGTTGTAGAAACGGCTGACGACACCCAATCGGCCCAGCAACTCACTCACCACCAGCAGCGCGGCGGCCACCAGCAACAGGTGGTGACGCTGGCGGGCCATAAACGCGAGGCCGAACAACGCGTAGAAGAACATTTCGTAATTCAGCGTCCAGCCAACGTTCAGGGTCGGATACAGCCCATAACCTCCCGGGTTTTCGGCCGGAATGAACAACAGCGACAACAGCAAGTGTTGCCATTGGAACACCTGGTGGGGCATCCATTGGCTGGCGACGAGTAGCAGCGTGGCCATCAGCGCCGTGTAGAACCAGTACGCCGGGACGATGCGCAGCAGTCGATTGAGCAGGAACTGCCCAGGGGCGATGGCTTTGTCTCGGGTTGAGAGGTAGATCACCAGGCCGCTGATCACGAAGAAGATGTCGACCCCCACGGCGCCTCGTTCGCTGAGCAGGCGGCCGACAGGGCCGGTGGCATGGAAGTCGAAGAAAATTTGCATGAAGTGGTGGCAGACCACCACCCAGGCGGCGAGCGCCCGCAGTGCCTGAAGCGAATACAGCATGAAATACCTGCGATCAGCCGGTGCATTGAGGCCTCGCCCGCCCGGCTCCCGCAGCACCTGCAGGAGCCGGCTTGTCGGCGATGGGGCTGCAAGCCAGCCCCTGGCCACCCGACCTTTGGGACCGCAGTGAGTCCGCAAAGGTCAGTCCGGCCGATCAGAGGTTCTCGTAGCGGTTCATGTCCAGTACGCCCGCCTCGACCGGATCGGTCTGTTCGATGAAGGTGTTCAGGTCATGGAAGTAGAACCAGAACCGCGGATGGCTACGCCGCACGCCCCAGCGCATGACGATGCGTTCGAACTTGGCCGGGTCGTCGCGTGCCGCCTCCATGTCCTCGACGAACTCCGGCACGTTCGACGCCGGGATGTTGAAGATGAAGTTCGGGTAGCTGCTGAGCACCCCCGGGTACAGGGTCAGGGTATCCAGACCTGGCTGGTAGCGGTACGCCTCGCCCAGCAAGAAGGCCACATTGCTGTGGGCCCTGTTGCGCAACAGGCTGTAGACCTGACGGCGGCCGCCCTCGCCTTCGATGCGCAGCATGGTCGCCTCGGGCAGTTGGTTGATCACCTTCAGCCCCGCCGCCGGACGCGACACCAGTCGGCTGAGCGACTGCTCTACATCGCGGAACTCGGCATCCATCTCCGGCCGTGAACAATAAGCGCCCTTGCAGCGGTTGATCGGGTCTGGCGCTGCGTTGAGGCTGCCGGTGCGCTGCAGCAGTTTCAGGCCAAAGTCGCGCGTCGGGTCGCGAGGGTCGAGTTTCAGCCCGCTTGGGGTGTCGGTGTCGATGTCCTCGTAGTCCATCCACATCTTCACCTTGCCGCTGTTCTGGTACCAGTTGCTGAGCACCTTGCCACGCTGATCGGCCGGCATCAGGCGCAGGAAGTTGACCTCGGCGCCGTTGCGGATCAAGTCGAAGTACAAGCGCGTCTGCAACTGGTGCGAGACGTTGCCAAACACATCGAAGTTGACCGCCAACTGATAATAAGTGCGCTCGAACAACGGGTAGTCGAACAGCCAGGTGGTCAGCGGCACATCGCCGATCAACCCCTTGGTCACCGAAGCACTGTCAAAGTGGCGGAAGATGGTCAGCAAGGCATTGTCGTTGCCCGCCCACAGGGTCGACCAACTCGGCGGCGCCATCTCGGCGTAGGCCTCGCGGCGCAGCTTTTCATATTCATTGCGCTTGTCCCGGTAGGCGTGCCACAGGGTGAGCACGCTGCCCACGTCATCGATCTGCCCAGGCATCGCCAACAGCGGCGTGGCTTCGCTGCGGTATTTGGCATCGGTGATGTAGCGGTCATGCGCTGGCTCCTGGAACAGCGCCCAGAAGTTGTCGCGGATCACGTCGGTGGCGATTTGCCCACGGCAAACTGGGCCGCGGATGAAGGTCCGCACGAAGTACTCGGCGTTATCCAGCATGAACTGATAGCGCGCCACCGCCGGAATCGCCTCGAAGGTCTCGAACGGGTTGGCCCGGTGACGTGGGCCGTAACCCGGCAGCGCGGTGGCATGCCAGTCGCCCGCGTAGAACAACTGCTTGACCCGCTTGAGCTTCTGCGGACCCATGGGGTACGTGATGTGGGTCTTGTGCACGATCACGCCCTGCACCGGCACCAGGCGGTAGTAGAAGTCGGTGCCCGGCGGGTCGTTGGGGCGGCGAGTGGCGATCAGGTCGACCGGCTGGCCGCTCGGCGTGCGCGAACGTACCCATTGGAAGAAGTGGCCTTGTTCGCCGCCGACGAAATAAATATGCGCGAGGAACAGGTGCTCGTACAGCCAACGACCCACCAATGCTTCGGTGGAACCGGGACGGTTGAGCAGTTCTTCCCACTCGGCGATCTGCCTGGCTTCGACCGGGCTGGGCTGGATCGGCTGGTATTCGACTGGCGCACCGGCGGCCAGCCAGGCGCGCATGGTCTGGTACTCCTGGTCGGTCAGACCGGTGACGGCCAGCGGCATGCCTTCCTTGGGATGCGCGCCGGCATAAGCGTCGAACTCATGGGGCAACGGGCACATGTTGGTGCGGTTGAGCCCAAGCACGATCTCGTCGGGCAATTTGGCATTGGGCGTGAGCGGGGTCTTGTGACCGAGTTCGAGCATTCGAGCCATCAGTGCGGCCTGGCTGCCCTGGTTGTCGAGCACCGAATAAAAGCCCTTCTTACGCCATTCGGCCTCGCTATGGGCGTCGTAGAACAGCCGTGTGGTGGGCACCGCCTTGCTCCGGTCGCCTTGGTACACCGGCACCTTGGAGGCACCGCGCACTGCACCTTCGGGGCTTTCCAGCTTGAGCTGGCACGCGGCGTCGTTGCACGCATGGCAGGCCACGCATTTCTCGGTGAAGATCGGTTGAATATCCCGGGTGTAGGAGATGCCCGGACTCGACTGGGGGCCCTGCCCAAAGGCTACGCCACTGACGAGCAGCGCGAAGCCACAAGCCAGGGCAATAAAACAGCGATGCACCATGTGCGCGAAATCCTGGTTACAGAAAGCCATCACGTTAGCCTGGTCGTCCTTGGATGCTCATCGACCCAACATGAACAGAATTCATGCAAATGGGCAGCGCGCCTAAAAACCGCGCAGCTTTGTTATGATTCGGCACCTTCTGATTTTTGCCCGACCAGGTAGTTCCTATGTCCGACCGCAGCGCTCGTCTCCAAGCACTCCAGAACGCACTCAAAGAGCGCATCCTGATCCTCGACGGTGGCATGGGTACTATGATCCAAAGTTACCGCCTCGAGGAACACGACTATCGTGGCACGCGCTTTGCCGATTGGCCAAGTGACGTCAAGGGAAACAACGATCTGCTGCTGCTCAGCCGCCCCGATGTGATCGCCGCCATCGAGAAGGCCTACCTGGACGCTGGCGCCGACATCCTTGAAACCAACACGTTCAACGCCACGCAAATCTCCCAGGCCGACTACGGCATGGAGTCGCTGGTGTACGAGCTGAACGTCGAAGGCGCCCGCATCGCCCGCCAGGTGGCCGACGCCAAGACCCTGGAAACCCCGGACAAACCGCGTTTCGTCGCCGGCGTGCTCGGCCCTACCAGCCGTACCTGCTCGATCTCCCCGGACGTCAACGACCCCGGCTACCGCAACGTCACCTTCGACGAGCTGGTGGAAAACTACATCGAGGCCACCCGTGGCTTGATCGAAGGCGGCGCCGACCTGCTGCTGATCGAAACCATCTTCGACACCCTCAACGCCAAGGCCGCGATCTTTGCCGTGCAGCAAGTGTTCGAAGAAGACGGCGTCGAACTGCCGATCATGATCTCCGGCACCATCACCGATGCCTCCGGCCGAACCTTGTCCGGCCAGACCACCGAAGCCTTCTGGAACTCGGTGCGACACGCCAAGCCGATTTCCGTCGGCCTGAACTGCGCCCTGGGCGCCAAGGACTTGCGTCCGTACCTGGAAGAACTGGCGACCAAGGCCGACACCCATGTTTCGGCGCACCCCAATGCCGGCCTGCCCAACGCGTTCGGCGAATACGACGAAACCCCGGCGGAAATGGCTGCCGTGGTCGAGGAGTTCGCTGCCAGCGGTTTCCTCAACATCATTGGCGGTTGCTGCGGCACCACCCCGCCGCATATCCAGGCCATCGCCGAAGCTGTGGCCAAGTACAAGCCGCGGGCCATTCCCGATATTCCCAAGGCTTGCCGCCTGTCGGGCCTGGAACCGTTCACCATCGATCGTCAGTCGCTGTTCGTCAACGTCGGCGAGCGGACCAACATCACCGGTTCCGCCAAATTCGCCCGGCTGATCCGCGAAGAGAACTACACCGAAGCGCTGGAAGTCGCCCTGCAGCAGGTAGAAGCCGGCGCCCAGGTGATCGACATCAACATGGACGAAGGGATGCTCGACTCCCAGGCTGCCATGGTCCGCTTCCTCAACCTGATCGCTGGCGAGCCGGATATCTCCCGCGTGCCGATCATGATCGACTCCTCCAAATGGGAAGTGATCGAAGCGGGCCTCAAGTGCATCCAGGGCAAGGGCATCGTCAACTCGATCTCCATGAAGGAAGGCGTCGAGCAGTTCAAGCACCACGCACGCCTGTGCAAGCGCTATGGCGCCGCCGTGGTGGTGATGGCCTTCGACGAAGTCGGCCAGGCCGACACTGCCGCACGCAAGAAGGAGATCTGCCAGCGCAGCTACGACATCCTGGTCAACGAGGTAGGCTTCCCACCGGAAGACATCATCTTCGACCCCAACATCTTCGCCGTGGCCACTGGCATCGAAGAGCACAACAACTACGCCGTCGACTTCATCGAGGCCTGTGCCTACATCCGTGACCACCTGCCTTTCGCGCTGTCGAGCGGTGGTGTGTCCAACGTATCGTTCTCGTTCCGCGGCAACAACCCGGTGCGCGAGGCGATCCACTCGGTGTTCCTCTACCACGCCATTCAGAACGGCCTGACCATGGGTATTGTCAACGCTGGCCAGCTGGAGATCTACGACGAGATCCCGCCTGTCCTGCGCGAGAAGGTCGAGGACGTGGTACTCAACCGTACCCCGCACGGCACCGATGCATTGCTGGCCATTGCCGATGACTACAAGGGCGGTGGCGCGGCCAAGGAAGTGGAAAACGAAGAGTGGCGCTCGCTGCCGGTGGAAAAACGCCTGGAGCACGCGCTGGTCAAAGGCATCACAGCCTTCATCGTCGAAGACACCGAAGAGTGCCGTCAACAGTGCGCGCGTCCTATCGAGGTCATCGAAGGCCCGCTGATGAGCGGCATGAACGTGGTCGGCGACCTGTTCGGTGCTGGCAAGATGTTCCTGCCCCAGGTGGTGAAGTCAGCCCGCGTGATGAAACAGGCGGTAGCCCACCTGATCCCCTTCATCGAGGCGGAAAAAGGCGACAAGCCAGAGGCCAAGGGCAAGATCCTGATGGCCACGGTCAAAGGCGACGTGCACGACATCGGCAAGAATATCGTCGGCGTGGTGCTGGGCTGCAACGGCTACGACATCGTCGACCTGGGCGTGATGGTGCCGGCGGAGAAGATCCTGCAGACCGCCCGTGAACAGAACTGCGACATCATCGGTCTATCCGGCCTGATCACCCCGTCGCTGGACGAGATGGTCCACGTCGCCCGTGAAATGCAGCGCCAGGATTTCCACCTGCCGCTGATGATCGGTGGCGCCACCACCTCCAAGGCCCACACAGCGGTGAAGATCGAACCCAAGTACAGCAACGATGCGGTGGTCTATGTCACCGACGCCTCCCGCGCCGTGGGTGTCGCCACCCAGCTGCTGTCCAAGGAGCTCAAGCCAGGCTTCGTCGAGAAAACTCGCCAGGACTATGAAGAAGTGCGCGAGCGCACCGCCAACCGCAGCGCCCGCACCGAGCGCCTGAGCTACGCCCAGGCAGTGGCCGCCAAACCGAAGTACGACTGGGCCGGCTACCAACCGGTCGTCCCGTCCTTCACCGGCGTCAAGGTGCTGGAAGACATCGACCTGCGCACCTTGGCCGAGTACATCGACTGGACCCCGTTCTTCATCTCCTGGGACCTGGCCGGCAAGTTCCCGCGCATCCTCACCGACGAGGTGGTCGGGGAAGCCGCCACCGCGCTGTACAAGGATGCCCGCGAGATGCTCGACAAGCTGATCGACGAAAAGCTGATCAGCGCCCGTGCCGTCTTCGGTTTCTGGCCAGCCAACCAGGTGGCCGACGACGACATCGAAGTGTACGGCGAGAACGGCCAGACGCTGGCCACCCTGCACCACCTGCGCCAGCAGACCATCAAGCCGGACGGTAAGCCGAACTTCTCCCTGGCCGACTTCGTCGCACCAAAGGACAGCGGCGTCACTGACTACATGGGCGGCTTCATCACCACCGCTGGCATCGGTGCCGAGGAAGTGGCCAAGGCCTACCAGGACAAGGGCGACGACTACAGCTCGATCATGGTCAAAGCCCTGGCCGACCGCCTGGCCGAGGCCTGCGCCGAATGGCTGCACGAGCAGGTGCGTAAAGAGCACTGGGGTTATGCCAAGGACGAGCACCTGGACAACGAAGCGCTGATCAAGGAGCAGTACAGCGGCATCCGCCCTGCCCCAGGCTACCCCGCGTGCCCGGATCACACCGAGAAGGCCACGCTGTTCCGCCTGCTCGACGGCAGCGCCATCGGCGAAACCGGCCCAAGTGGCGTATTCCTCACCGAGCACTTCGCGATGTTCCCGGCGGCAGCGGTCAGCGGCTGGTATTTCGCCCACCCGCAGGCGCAGTACTTTGCCGTGGGCAAGGTCGACAAGGACCAGATCGACAGCTACAGCGCGCGCAAGGGCCAGGAAGTAACCGTAAGTGAGCGTTGGCTGGCACCTAACCTCGGTTACGACAGCTGACAGTTCATCGCCGGCACGCCGGCGCCTGCAACGATGGCGCAGAGCCTGCAGGAGCCGACTTGCCAGCGATGAGGCCAGTACCTATCACCTACACTGTCCTTGTATGCCTCTGCATTGATCAGGAGCCCCCATGGACGATTCCAGCCAAGGCAAGCCGCCCACCTTCTGGCAGATGCTGCACAGCATCCTGGCCGCAGCGTTCGGCGTGCAGAGCGGCAAGAACCGGGCACGCGACTTCACTCACGGCAAAGCCAGCCACTTCATCGTGCTGGGCACGTTGTTCACGCTGGTGTTCATCCTGGTGCTGATCGGCCTCGTGCAACTGGCCGTGCACCTCACCGCCCGCTAAAACGCAATCCGCCCGCGGAAATCCCTTCCACGGGCGGCTCAGGTTGAGTCACGGTCTGAAGACTAAGGCTACTGGTGGCTGACCCAATATACGGCAGTGACCACCACCAGGACGATCAGGCAGAGGATCGCCCAGGCATCGACGCTGCTGTCAGCTTTGCGGACCTTGGTTGAGTTTCCCATTGCATTGCCTCTTGTAGTGGTTATGGGAATGCACTTCACAACCAGCAGTTAAGACGAGCGATGCCCTTCTCTCAAGCAGGGTTTTTCAATAGTCGACGGGTGACGCAAGAAACGGATACTGGAAACCGGCCGGGCGCCCTTCGGCGCTGTAACGCTGGAAATCGATCCCGTAGTCGTCCCGATCCAGCAGCTTCAGCCAACGCCGGGCCTTGTTCTCGTCGATCGATTGCAGCGCCGGCGCCCGGTACTCATGCAGGCCATCACGATCCATCGACACCCCTTGGGCATCATCATGCAGCATCACCATGGCCCAGCCGCCCAAGGTGAAGTGCCCGCCCATCAATACCCCCAGGCGTCCATCGATTCGTGCCCGCAGTGCCTCGGGGGAGCTGTTGATCGCGCTGAACACCACGTCCCGGCCCGGCTTGCGCCCAGCCGCTTCGAACGCCTGCATGGCGCCAAAAGCCATTTCGTCATTGGCTGACCAGACCAGCTTGATGTCCGGATATCGCTCAAGCAGCACCTGGGCCTGTTCGAAGGCACGCTGACGGTTCCAGCCACCGTACACGACCTGACGCAAGCGCACCTGGGGAAAGTCCGCCAACGCCCGGCGCATGCCCTGCTCGCGCAATTGCGAGGCTGGCGTGCTCTTGACCCCGGCGAATGCCACCAGGTCCACGGGCTCGTTGCTACGGGGCAGCAAAGCGACCATCTGGTGCAGCATCTGGTAACCGGCCTGTTCGTCATTGG
This sequence comes from Pseudomonas sp. NyZ480, assembly GCF_029537255.1. NCBI lineage: Bacteria > Pseudomonadati > Pseudomonadota > Gammaproteobacteria > Pseudomonadales > Pseudomonadaceae > Pseudomonas > Pseudomonas sp. NyZ480. The sequence goes on from NZ_CP120626.1 coordinate 3,287,557, forward strand.
CGGTTAGGGTACCCAACAGCTGTGCGTATTTCTCCGGCTGCGCCTTGATACTCTGGGCCTGGCTGGCGGTCAGGCCATTGTTGACCAGGAACAACTTGACCCCGGTGCCCTGGGACAGCCGGATGATTTCCGGCGCCACGTACTGCTCGTTGACCAGCACCAGGTAGTCGGGTCGCTGCGGCCCCTGGAGAATCGTCCGGGCCTGAACCAGCGCACGCTCGGCACTGCGCTCGCTGTACTCCACCCGAAGGGTCATGCCCAGGTCGTCGGCCGCCGCCTGCATGAAACGCGAATAGCTGGTCCAGAACGCTTCGCTGGACAGGCCTGGGTTGAGAAATACCACCGAAGCAGCCTGCGCACTGGCTACCAGCGGCAGGCTCAGGCACAGGCTTTGGCACAACGCCTTGAGCATGCGGTTACACCCGTCGAAACAAAGTCGCGAGTATAAACATGTCGGCGCACGGGCGAACAAATGCCAGTCAGTCTCACATAGTCCGTTTAGTTCTTTTCATATGCAAAAACATCACTTTAGCGCATAACTACAACCTGATATCGTTCCCCGGCTCCGAAACCGGAGTGCGCGGCCGTGCGCGCGAATAGCTGCATGCAGCCTGAGACAGGACTTTTATGTACGTATACGACGAGTACGATCAGCGGATCATCGAGGACCGCGTCAAGCAGTTCCGTGATCAGACCCGCCGCTACCTGGCCGGTGAGCTGAGCGAAGAAGAATTCCGCCCTCTGCGCCTGCAGAACGGCCTTTATATCCAACGTTTTGCCCCGATGCTGCGCGTCGCCGTGCCGTACGGCCAGCTGAACTCGACCCAGGTCCGCTTGCTGGCCAAGATCGCCCGCGACTACGACAAGGGCTATGCGCACATCAGCACCCGGCAGAACGTGCAGTTCAACTGGCCTGCGCTGGAAGATGTTCCAGACATCCTGGCCGAGCTGGCCACCGTGCAGATGCACGCGATCCAGACCAGCGGCAACTGCCTGCGCAACACCACCACCGACCAATTCGCCGGTGTGGCTGCCGACGAAGTCGTCGACCCTCGCCCCTGGTGCGAAATCATCCGCCAGTGGACCACCTTCCACCCGGAATTCGCCTACCTGCCGCGCAAGTTCAAGATTGCGGTCAACGGCTCGCAGGAAGACCGCGCGGCCATCGAAGTCCACGATATCGGCCTGGAGCCGGTGCGCAACGAAGCCGGCGAGCTGGGCTTCCGCGTGCTGGTCGGCGGTGGCCTGGGCCGTACCCCGGTGGTCGGTTCGTTCATCAACGAATTCCTGCCATGGCAGGACTTGATCAGCTACCTGGACGCGATCCTGCGCGTGTACAACCGTTACGGTCGCCGTGACAACAAGTACAAGGCGCGCATCAAGATCCTGGTCAAGGCACTGACCCCTGAGGTGTTCGCCGAGAAGGTCGAGGCCGAAATGGTCCACCTGCGTGGCGGCAGCACCACCCTGACCCAAGCGGAAGTCGACCGTGTGTCGCGCCACTTCGTCGACCCTGACTACAAGGCGCTGGAAAACGTCGACTACAGCGCACTGGACCAGGAGCACCCAGGCTTCGCCCGCTGGCGCTCGCGCAACACTCGCGCCCACAAGAAGCCCGGCTACGTGGCCGTGACCCTGTCGCTCAAGCCGACCGGTGTAGCACCAGGCGACCTGACCGACAAGCAGCTGGACGCCGTGGCGGACCTTGCCGAGCGCTACAGCTTCGGTTTCCTGCGTACTTCCCACGAGCAGAACATCATCCTTGCCGACGTCGAGCAGCGTCAGCTGCACACGCTGTGGATGGAGCTGCGCGAGAACGGCTTCGCCACGCCGAACATCGGCCTGCTGACCGACATCATCTGCTGCCCGGGTGGTGACTTCTGCTCGCTGGCCAACGCCAAGTCGATCCCGATCGCCGAGTCCATCCAGCGCCGCTTCGACGACCTGGACTACCTGTTCGACATCGGGGAAATCGACCTGAACATTTCCGGCTGCATGAACGCCTGCGGCCACCACCACGTGGGCCATATCGGCATCCTCGGCGTGGACAAGAAGGGTGAGGAGTTCTACCAGGTTTCCCTGGGCGGCAACGCCGCGCGCGGCGCGAGCCTGGGCAAGATCCTCGGCCCGTCCTTCGCCCAGGAAGACATGGCCGATGTGATCGAGAAGCTGATTGCCGTGTACGTGGAACAGCGTACCGAAGAAGAGCGCTTCATCGACACTTACCAGCGTATCGGCATCGACCCCTTCAAGGAACGCGTCTATGCAGCGAATCATTAAGAACAACCAACTCGTCGACGAAACCTGGCACCTGCTGCCCAAGGAAACCACCCTCGACGAGCTGACCAACTGCGACGACTACATCGTCCCCCTGCAGCTGTGGCGAGACCATGCCCACGTGCTCAAGGCCCGCGACGGTGGCCTGGGTGTGTGGCTGGACAGCGACGAAGAAGCCGAGGAGATTGGCGACGACGTCGACCAGTTCCAGGTCATCGCCCTGAATTTCCCGGCCTTCACCGACGGGCGCAGCTACTCCAATGCGCGCCTGCTGCGAGACCGCTACAAGTTCAAGGGCGAACTGCGCGCCATAGGCGACGTGCTGCGCGACCAGCTGTTCTTCATGGCCCGCTGCGGCTTCGATGCCTTCGCCATCCGCGCCGACAAAGACCCGGAAGATGCGTTGCAAAGCCTGAAGGACTTCTCGGTCACCTACCAGGCCGCCACCGACGAACCGCTGCCGCTGTTCCGCCGCCGCTGATTCGACCGTGTTTGCCACAACGGCCCGCCTCCTTGGCGGGCCGTTGCATTTCCGCAGGCCGCTTCTTCAAGCGTGGCTGCGGCCTTGTCGACTGAGCGTATCGAGTTGCAACTGGACGGCTTGCAACCGGGCCATGGCTTCAACATCCAGCGGATTACGAAAAAGATTCAGTCGGGTCGGGTGATTTCGAATCCACTGCAGCGCCTGCTGACTCAGATCGACGATCAGGTTCTCGGCAAGGTCGACATACAGGTCAGGATGACGTTCGAGGAAAGCGAGCGGCAGCTCGGTCAGGCCAGTGGCGCGCAACGACAGGTGGCTAAGGTGATCCAGGTTGCGCAGCGCGGGAACAGTGCCGATCGGGTTGCCCCCCAGGTGCAGGGTTCGCAGTGCACTGAACGCTTCCAGGCGCTGGGCACCCGGCCCATCTATGACGATCTGGTTGCCTGTCAGGTACAACTCCTGCAGTTTCCTCAAGCGCTCCAAACCCTCGGGAATGGCGGTCAGCTGGTTGTCACGCAGGTCCAGAACGCTCAGCTGGCTTAGCTTGGCGAGGTCCCCAGGCACACGGATCAAGCGGTTGTCGCCTACATTCAACTGCCTGAGTCGGCTCAGCTCTCCCAGCCCTTTTGGCAGCTCGGCAAGCTGGTTATAAGAAAGGTCCAGCTCGAGCAGCCCTGTCATCTGCTCGATCCCGGCAGGCAGACTTTCGAATCGGTTTCCACTGAGGCTCAGGTACTGCACGCGCACGAGTCTGTGAATCGAATCAGGCAACCGGATCAGTCGGTTGTCGCTGAGGTCCAGACGAGTCAACAGGGTCATCTGTTGCAAACCCTCGACATCAGCCAAGCGGTTGCGCTGTAGATCCAGCCGCGTCAACCGCTGCAGGCCCCCCAACTCAGGTAATGCAACCAGCTCGTTGTCGTTGGCGATCAACTCGGCCAGGCCGGTAAGTTGCCCCACACCGTCGATGGCCGTCAGTTTGTTGAACTGCAAATCGAGCGTGTTCAGATGCCTCATGCCATCAAGCCGGGGCACGCCGACCAGTTTGTTGCCGCCCAGTTGCAACTGGCGCAGGTTGGGGAAGCGACTCAGAAATGCGTCATCCAGCGACTTCAGGGCCACATTGACCAAGCTCAACCGGTGTATGTGCTTGAACGCGAGGTCCGCTGGCAGCTCTGGCCAGGTGCCCATGGGCAGGTTGCGCACCACCAGTTCGCTGACACCATGCGGCCCGAAAAACTCCGGTTCCCAAGCCTCGCGAATCAACTGCCCCGCTTGTTGCCGACTGCGGTACGCAGGGTCCAGGTACACGCCTCGCCAGGCCCTGAGGCTCGACTCCAGCCTATCCACCTGCCTGGCCAGTTCGCTGAAGGCAACCCAGATCGACTGCCCGGGCCTTCGCGCCAACTGGAAAATCAGCCAGTGGATGTCCGCGGCAGAGCGGTGCGGAAACAGGTGCCATACGCCGGCACGAATCGACTGGCGCGCCTGGGCAGCGCCGGCATTGACTGCCTCGCCCCTTGGCAGCCAGCCAATCTCCCCGCCACTGAGCGGATAGCCCAGCCGGCCATCACCCAGGCGTACCGGCGGACGCACTCCCAGAGCACTCGGCGCCATGCCCAGCAGGTGAGCGGCCCGCTCGCGTTGGTCAGAGGCCCTCAGGGCAAGGGCCTGGCTCAAGGACTCGGGCGAGCGGCCCGCCTCCCCCAAGTCATGTTTCTGGGCATCGACCAACTGCAGCCACAACGCTTTGAATAAGCTGTCGTCCACCTGCGCCGAAGGCAACCCGGTGCCATGGCCATCCACTGCCTGGTAGCCCTGTCCACGTTTGATGATGTAGCCCACCTGCGTGGCATCCTGGGCAGCGCTGCGCGCTCGAAGCTCTCCAGCGACGCCGCCCAGGCGAATTTCGATGCGCAGCGTGTCCGGCCAGGCTGACCAATGGTCAATCAAACCCAGTGCCAAGCGTTCGCTGTCAGGGTTGATCGCGTCCGCCTGGTAGAAACCGACACAAGCCCGATCCAGGCGGCTGTCGCGCAGCGCCCAACGCGCCTGGGTGGCCAGCGGCAACGGAACACGGCCGCTGTTGACCAGGGTTTCGATCTGCTGCGTGCCGGCGTGCTCGACGATTTCCTGCGCGGCGCGCGCCGACAAGCCCGGAAAATCCCTACGCAACAATTGGGCAGCTGGCGTCGGTGCGGCCTGCATCGCGGCGAAGTGCTGCTCGAACGCCTCGCCGATCAGGCCAGGCTGGCGCTCGTGCAACTGGTAGCGCTGCAAGGCATCCCACAAACGCGCAGGTGCAGGCGCATGCTCCAGGTGCAACTCGCGCAGCCGGTCCTCGTCGAAACCGGCAATATGCATGACCCGTTCGGCTGTCTGCCGGTCGAGTGTGGCCCATTCACTGCCCAACCGCTGCATCAGGTAGTGCGGATCCTGCCAGTCCCGTGGCGTTTCCAACTGATGGCGCCAGCCGCCCTCACCGTTATCATCGAGCCAGGGCGAGTACGCAGACGACCTGCGAGGGTGCTGGATGCGAAAACCGCCGTGCTCCTCACGTACCTGATAAGTCGCCTGCAGGGTACGCACCCTCGTCGTGCCCGCCACCTGGGTGCGTTCACCGACCGCCACGTCCTGATCAGGCACTGCGTAGCCCGGCAGGCTGGGGTCGATCAGCCGGACCTGCTCGCCAGCCGTCAGCACCGGAACCAGCCTGTCCACCTGGGCAGAACGCTCGATCAGCCTGGCCGCAACCTGTCCAGCGCCAGCCAGGGTAATGCCTGCGGCTACGTTTTCGGCCACACCCCACACATGCTTCAAGGCCCCTTCCCGGTCACCCAATTGCCAATCCTCATAGCCTTCGAAGACCGCATCGGCGATCTGCAGGGCCGCGATGCCCAACAGGGGCAGGCCCAGGGCTGGCACGAACAGGCTAGCCAGCCCCAGTACGTTCAGGCCTGCGTTTGCGTATTCGGACATTCGCTGCTCGCGTTCGGCCTTGGCCGCCTGCGCGCTAGGGACAGCCAGAAGCGCTGCATCGTCCAGCATCGTGTCCACGCGAACCTCGCGCAGATGTCGAAACAACGGCGCATTGATCCGGTGGCTGCGGCCATCGAGTTGGATCGCCCCATGGCCTGCGGCACTTCGGATCAAGCCATCGAGTGCCTGGACGAACCCTGGACGGTCGCGCTCACTGATGAACCGCGCGAAGAAGGCCGCATAGTCCGGCGCCTTGAAACGCCGCCCAAGCCCCTGCCAGAGGGCCGCCCAGGTGTCGAAGCGTTGCAACGCGCCATGCGGATCGTCCGGAACCCACAGCACTACCCCCTGCAGCGGCGCATCCGACTGGAGGCCATGGCGAATCTCGAATGCCACGCCACCACGCACTCGCTTGCCGAGCACGCGAAAGTCGAACGGCACGGCGCGCCCGGAATTCGGGCCGACGATGGGCGCCACCGAGATGATAGGCAACAGCGAGTAGTAGGTTGCCCGGTCGATTCCGCCACTGAGCAGGGCCAGGCGCACGGAGGCCTCCAGCGCCGCACGGGCGCCCTCTTCCAGCAAATGGCGCATGTCGGCCGGCCTCGCAATAACCTCATCGAGGTGGCGTTGATAGGCATCGCCAACATCCACCTCGCGGCAAAGCTGCATGAAGGCGGCAGGTTGCAGCGCCAACGGCTCATCCTGCGCATCGACGATCACCGAGGTGTGCAGCGCGCCGGACGGCGCTGTTTCGTGTTCGGCGAAATTCTGCAGCGCAGCCGCCAGTAAAGTCACCTCACTGACCTCTTCCACGCGCCGGCCCAATGCGCCCGGAGCGCCCTGTGCGGGAACCACGATCCGGGTGTGGCGCAGTTTGGCCCTGCGGACATCCGTTCGCGGCCACGCGCGCGCTGCCAATGCCTGCCCAAGCAGCGCTTCGCCGAAGGTATCCAAAGGCGCCACCCTGGCGAAGCGAGCCGCCAGTTGGTGCTGGATGCGTTGCTGTTGCAACAAACTCGTACGCAACCTGCTCAGATCATCCAGCGAGGCAGCGGTGAGCCATTCCGGCAACCTGCTGGCGATCAGGGAGTCGACATCGTGTGGTGGGGAGGGTTCGAAGGTCATGGAGGCGGTCCTTTGGGTGAAAACCCAAGCTAAACAGGCTACCGCTCCACCCAAGCACTACTTATGTGATGCACCGGCGATTCGTGACTGCAAGTCAAATATCCTTGGCCGCGCATGCCCTTAATCATTTCCCGGGAAACCCGCACACTGCTCGCCACTGGCAACAACGACGAACTTCATTGATCAGGAGCCTACATGAGCATTCCATCCTTCGGCCTCGGCACATTCCGTCTTACCGGCCAGGCCGTCATCGACTCGGTCACCTCCGCCCTGGAGCTGGGCTATCGGGTGATCGATACCGCGCAGATCTACAAGAACGAAGCCGAGGTCGGCGAGGCCATCGCCAAGAGCGGCGTACCTCGTGACGAGCTGTTCATCACCACGAAGATCTGGGTCGAGAACTATAGCGCTGAAAAGCTGGTTCCCAGCCTGCGCGAAAGCCTGAGCAAACTGCGCACCGCGTACGTCGATCTGCTGCTGATTCACTGGCCGGCCCCCGGCAACGGTGTCGAACCGAGCGAATACATGACGGCCTTGGCCGAGGCCAAGAAACTGGGCCTGACCCGCCAGATCGGCATCTCCAACTTCAACATCGAGCTGACCCGACAGGCAATCGAGGTGGTCGGCAAAGGCGAGATCGCCACCAACCAGATCGAACTGAGTCCTTACCTGCAAAACCGCAAGCTCGCGGCGTTCCTCAAGGAACAGGGTATTACCGTCACTTCCTACATGACACTGGCCTACGGCAAGGTCTTGAAAGACCCGGTACTGTCCGAGATCGCCAACAAGCACAAGGCCACCGTGGCACAGGTGGCATTGGCCTGGGCCATGCAACTGGGATATGCGGTGATACCGTCGTCCACCAAGCGCGAGAACCTGGCAAGCAACCTGCTGGCCCGCAGCCTGCGCCTGGACGATGACGATATGGCGCGCATCGCTACCCTCGAGCGCAACGGCCGAGAAGTCAGCCCGGACAACCTGGCGCCCGCCTGGGACTGAAACCAGCAGCGAGCTGGGCCGCGAAGCACGCTGCGCAGTGGGTGGCACGGGCAGTGCCCGTGTTCGCGGGCAAGCCCGTTCCTGCAGTGATCACGCTCGCTTTCAGACGACACCGTTTCACCTGCGATCTTCCCTATTTTCAAACCGGAGCTGCCGATGAGCACGCTTTCCTCCAAACGGGTTCTGTTCGCCCTCGCCATCGGCGCATTCGGCATCGGAACCACCGAGTTCACCCCCATGGGCCTGCTGCCGGTGATCGCTGACGGCGTTGGGGTCAGCATTCCCAGCGCGGGCATGCTGATTACCGCCTACGCCGTGGGCGTCATGGTCGGTGCACCGATCATGACCCTGCTGTTCAGCCGCTTCGGCAAGCGTGCCGCATTGATGGGGCTGATGAGCATCTTCACCCTGGGCAACCTGTTGTCGGCGCTGTCGCCGGACTACTACACGCTGCTGGCCTCGCGCCTGGTCACCAGCCTCAACCATGGTGCCTTCTTCGGCCTGGGCGCAGTGGTGGCCGCCAGTGTCGTACCCAAGGACAAGCAAGCGAGTGCCGTGGCCACCATGTTCATGGGCCTGACCATCGCCAACATCGGTGGCGTGCCCGCCGCCACGTGGGTGGGCCAGCAGGTCGGTTGGCGCATGGCCTTCGCTGGCACCGCCGTGCTCGGCCTGCTGGCGATGGCGACGCTGTGGTATGCACTGCCCAAAGGTGAACGCGGCAGTGTGCCTCACGTGCGCAAGGAGTTGGCAGTGATTGCCCGCCCCAGCGTGTTGCTGGCCATGGCCACCACCGTATTGGGCGCAGGCGCCATGTTCACCCTGTACACCTACGTAGCGCCGGTACTTTCCGAGTTGACCGGGGCCTCGCACGCCTTCGTCACCCTCGCCCTGGTGCTGATCGGCGTGGGTTTCACCTTTGGCAACAGCCTCGGCGGACGCCTGGCCGATTGGTCGCTGGACGGGGCGGCGAAAATCTTCCTGGGCGTGCTGGCCGTGATCATGCTGCTGATGCCCCTGGTGCTGGCCAGCCATGTCGGCGCCGCTGCCGCCCTGCTGATCTGGGGGGTGTTCACCTTCGCCGTGGTCCCACCGCTGCAAATGCGGGTGATGATCGCCGCCAGCGAGGCGCCAGGACTGGCATCGTCCATCAACGTGGGCGCCTTCAACCTGGGTAATGCGTTGGGTGCGGCATTGGGTGGGGCGGTGATCAGCGTGGATCTGGGCTACGCTGCAGTGCCCATGGCGGGTGGTTTGTTGGCAGGCGCCGGGCTGCTGCTGGTCTGGCTTGGCCAGCGTGGCAAGGCCGGCCAGGCCTCCCTGAGCGACGCCGCGTAAACCGCTGGCGGGGGCTGCGTTACCCGCGCAGCCCCGGCTGGTCATCCTCGCAAGCAACCGCGCATTATTCCACCGGCCGCAACTATGAAGTGCCGGTCGCGCGGATTCTCCGCCAGCGTGCGCAATAGTAGCCTTCATCGTGCCGATCGACGAAATGGCCACACATCGTCGCCAACAGATCCGTTCCTTCCCTTCATTAGAGGAATACCACGATGTCCCGTCCTCCACTGCCACCGTTCACCCAGGCCTCGGCCATCGAAAAAGTCCGTCTCGCCGAAGACGGCTGGAACAGCCGCGATGCGGCGAAGGTCGCGCTTGCCTATACCCCGGACACCCGCTGGCGCAACCGCGTCGAGTTCGCCACCAACCGTGAACAGGCCCAGGCCTTCCTGACCCGCAAATGGAACCGCGAACTGGAATACCGCCTGATCAAGGAGCTGTGGGCGTTCACCGGCAATCGCATTGCAGTGCGTTACGCCTATGAGTACCGCGACGACAGCGGCCAATGGTTCCGTGCCTACGGCAACGAGAACTGGGAGTTCGCCGAGGACGGGCTGATGCAGAACCGCCACGCCAGCATCAACGAAATGCCCATTGCCGAAGCGGAGCGCAAATTCCGCTGGCCACTGGGCCGTCGCCCGGACGATCACCCAGGCCTCAGCGACCTGGGGCTCTGATCAATCGATCGGCAACGTGACCCTGACCTGCAGCCCACCCTCTGGGCGGTTGGTCAGGGTTACGCTCCCCCCTTGCTCAAGCACGATCGCACGCACCGTCGCCAACCCAAGCCCCACCCCTCCGGTAGTCTTGTTACGCGAGCCTTCGATACGGAAGAACGGCGCGAAGACCTGCTCATGCAATTGCGGGGCGATGCCTGGCCCACGGTCGAGCACTTGGATTTGCAACTCATCAGCGCTCACGCGCAATTCAAGCCTCGGCTCCCGGCCATACTTGGCGGCGTTGTCGATGAGGTTGACCAGCACTCGCTTGAGCGCAATCGGCCGCCCGACGTAAACCCAGTGACGCGGGCCGTCGAAAGCTACCTCCACACCGGCATCCTTGTAATCGTCCACCACCGTCTGCAGCAACTCGCCCAGGTCGAATGCCGTGGTCTGCTCGAACCGCGCATCGTCCCTGAAGAACTCGAGTGCGGCGTTGACCATGGACTCCATTTCGTCCACATCCTTGAACAGCTTCGCCTGCAATTGGCTGTCTTCGACGAACTCGCCACGTAGTCGCATCCGGGTCAACGGCGCCCGCAGATCATGGGAAATGGCGGCCAGCAGCTGCGTGCGGTCATTGAGAAAATGCTTGAGTTGCGCCTGCGTGGCGTTGAACGCGAGTATCGCCTGGCGCAGGTCATGGGGGCCGACCACCGGAATGGGCGGTGCGTTGAAGTCCTTGCCGAATCGCCGCGCACCTTCGGCAAAGCGCTCCAGTGGACTTGCCAGGTAGCGGCCAGCCAGCACGGCCACGGCAACGCTGGACGCCAGCATCAGTACGAGGATTATCAGGTAGCGGGGCAACTCATCCAGCCCCCAATTGCGCGAGGGAGCGCGAAACACCACCCATGAACGATCCGACAACTCGATCATCAGCGCATAACCCTGCCCCGCCAGCTCGGGCGGCAGGTTCGGTGGCCCGTAGGCTTCGATCCTGGCATCGGGCCGACCCAGCAACGCACGCAAGATCGGCTCGCCCTCGGGAAAGCCTGCATCCCTCACCCTGGGGATACCCGCGTCGGCATGCCGCTGCAGCCATTGCACGCGGTAGGTAGTGTCACCGGCCGCTTGGGCAATCGTCGCGCGCTGCTCCACAGGCGCGACGTCGAGGATGCGAGTGACGGAAGCGATTCGCTCGATGATTCCGCTTTGCAGCAAGGGCGGTTGCGCCCAGGTTTCCAGCACGAGACTGAGCAGGCCACGCACGGCCAGCAGAGCCAGCATCGCGACCAGCGTCGTCATCGCGATCCAGCGGGTGATGGTGATGCGGGGACGCCACCCTTTCTGACGGTCTAGCGCCCTTGCCTTCACCGCCTTACCACCGTTGGCGTGAACAGGTAACCGACGTTGCGCAGCGTGCGGATGAGCGGTTCGACCTGGCTATCGGTCTCCAGCTTGCGACGCAAGCGACTGACCTGCACATCGACGCTGCGGTCATACGCTTCATGCGTCTCACCGCGCGCAAGGTCGAGCAGTTGCTGACGGCTCAGCACTCGCCGTGGGTGCTCGGCGAACACCAACAGCAATTCGAACTCGCCATTGGACAGCGGTATCATCACCTGCTGGGGAGAGCGCAGTTCGCGCCTCACCACGTCCAGCTGCCAGCCCGAGAATTCAAGAATCGTGCGCGAATTGCCCGCCGGCACCGGGGCTTCACCGGCACGGCGCAAGACCGCCCTGACCCGGGCCAGGAGCTCGCGAGCGGCGAACGGCTTGGTCAGGTAGTCATCCGCGCCCAGCTCCAGCCCTACCACGCGATCACTCAGCTCGCCCATGGCGGTGAGCATGATCACTGCCAACTGGTGCTCGGCGAGCAGTCGCTGGCACAACACCAGGCCGCTTTCGCCGGGCAGCATGACATCGAGGATGACCAGATCCGGTACCCGTCGCGCCAATGCCCGCCACAGGCCTGCACCATCGCTGGCCACCTCCACGTCATAGCCGTGCTGGCGGAGGAATTTCTGCAGCAGGTCCAGCACTTCGACATCGTCGTCGACAATCAGCAAATGACTCACACAAAGGCACCACGGGAATAGGCAAGATGGCGTATTTAAGACCATCCGACCGGTGCCGTCATATATTTCAACCCGGAAACAATGCATCAGGCCGGAGACAAAGCGGACATGCCCAGGCAAAAAAGCACCCGCAGCATCTGCACCCGTTCTCGTCAGGAATGCATCCATGTCTGCTTCTGTTTTGCTATCGGCATCTGCCCGCAGTGCGCTGCTGGCCCTCCTGTTGCTCAGCGCCGGGGGCTGTAGCCAACGGGCCGCTTCAACGACCCTCGCGTGCAGCGACACCCGCTACCAGATCAGTGACCCCGCCGAGCCGGCCAACCGCGCGGTGTTTGCCTTCAACCGAGGCGTCGATGACTACATCGCGGCGCCGGTCGCCCGTGGCTATACCCAACTGCCCGAGGCCGCCCAGCAGGGCGTGCACAACTTCGTCGCCAACTTCGGTGAACCCAAGGTATGGGTAAACGACTTGCTGCAAGGCAATGTCGAACGCTCGATGACTACCCTGTCGCGGTTCATCTTCAACACCACCTTCGGCCTGGCCGGCCTGATCGACGTTTCCGGAAAGATGGGCCTGGAGCGCCACAGCGCGGACTTTGGCCAGACCTTCGGCGTCTGGAGCATCGGTGCCGGGCCTATCGTGGAACTGCCGCTGCTGGGCTCGCATAACCTGCGCGACGCCACGGGACGCGTACTGAGCCTGGCCATCGACCCGTTCGGCGACAACAGCGACACGGTCCAAACCCTGAACACCGTTGCCATGACCGGTGGCGCAGTGGCAGGACGCGCCCAGGCGCTTGCGCTGACCGACGTGCTGCAAGAGGCGCCGGACTATTACCGCGCCGTGCGCGACTACACCGCGATGGTGCGCGCCCACTATGTGGCCGAGGGCAAGGCCGGCAAGCACATTGCGTGGGTTCCTAGCTGCCGGGAGCAAGGCGATGAGTGACCCAGCCAATGCGTCGATGTTGCTGTTCAGACGCCTGGAACGTGCCGCATCGGAGTCCGTTCTGCTGCATGAATTGCAAGCCAGGGTGTCCGACGATGGCCAACACCTGATCGTGAGCCGCTACCGGGAGCATCGCACCGCTCAAGGCCGTCCGCACTGCCGCGAGGTTCATCGCAGCGTGCCGATCACTGCACTGCTCAAGTGGATGGCCAAGCAAGGCGCGGTTTTGAACAGCCTCTAGAACCCGCCACAGGGCCCAGCCCGCCCCAACAGGTGCGGGCTGTTTTGCATTATCATGGCGTCATTCCTTTACACGAGTTGCCCATGAAATTCGCAATTGCGGTGTTTTCCCCGGCCCACGCGCCCTCCTCGCGTCGCGCCCTGCGCTTTGCCGAGTCGGTGTTGGCGGGCGGGCATGAAATTGTCCGACTGTTTTTCTACCAAGATGGCGTGCACAGCGCCTCGGCCAATATCGTCGCACCCCAGGATGAACTGGACTTGGCCGGCCAATGGCGCACCTTCGTCGAGCGACACCAGCTCGACGCCGTGGTGTGCATCGCCGCCGCCCTGCGTCGCGGCGTGCTCGACGATGCCGAAGCCAACCGGTACCAGCGTCCGGCGGTCAACCTGCCCAAACCCTGGGCATTGTCGGGCCTGGGCCAGTTGCACGAGGCCGCTCAGCTCGCCGATCGCCTGATCTGCTTCGGAGGCGACTGAGATGAGCAAGTCCCTGTTGATCATCAGCCGCCAGGCACCTTGGAGCGGGCCCTCGGCCCGAGAGGCGCTGGACATTGCACTGGCCGGCGGCGCGTTCGACCTGCCATTGGCCATGCTGTTTCTCGACGATGGCGTGTTCCAGCTCACCCCAGGCCAGCAACCGTCCACCGTGCAACAAAAAAATCTTGCCGCCAACCTGCAGGCCTTGCCGATGTTCGGTGTCGAAGCGCTTTTCGCCTGCGGCCATAGCCTGAACCGGCGCGGCCTGAGCGACCAAGCCTTGGCGCTGCCAGTGCAAGTATTGGAAGACGAGGCCCTTGCTGAACTGATCGCCCGTTTCGACCTGGTGGTGACCCTCTGATGACGACCCTGCATGTTATTGCCCACTCCCCCTTTGGCGATGACCGCCTGAACAGTTGCCTGCGCCTGCTGGGTGCCGGGGATGGCTTGCTGCTGTGCGGCGACGCGGTGTACGCCCTGCGCCCGGGCAGCGAACCCTATGCTGCGCTGCAGGCCAGCGGCCTCGGACAACGCCTGTTCGCCCTCGAAGAAGACCTGCAGGCGCGCGCCCTAGATAGCGACCTGGCCAAGCCTGTCGATTACCCGGCTTTCGTCGCGCTTTCGCTGGAATATGACAAGGTCAACAGCTGGCTATGAGTACCCTGACTGTCGGTGATCGCGACATCGCCCTGGACAAAGACGGCTTCCTGGTCGACCTGCAAGACTGGTCGCAGCCGGTTGCCGAAGCCCTCGCTAGCCGCGAAGGCATTTCCCTGACCGCGGATCACTGGGAAATCCTCGCTTTGCTGCGTCAGTTCTATGAGGAATACCAGCTGTCCCCGGCCACCCGCCCGCTCATCAAGTACACCGCGCTCAAGCTGGGCCCGGAGAAGGGCAACAGCCCGCACCTGAACCGCCTGTTCAATGGCACGCCCGCCAAACTCGCCGCCAAGCTGGCGGGCCTGCCCAAGCCGACCAACTGTATATGACCGAGCCGATGACCAACAGCCCGCGCCCACTCACTCTGCAAACCCCGGCCGAGCACCCTTTCGCCGAATTCGTACGCATTCTGGGCAAGGGTAAGCGCGGCGCCCGTAGCCTGACCCGTGAGGAAGCCCGCGCCGCGATGGCCATGCTGCTCGAAGGCCAGGTCGAGGACACTCAGCTGGGTGCATTCCTGATGCTGTTGCGGCACAAGGAAGAAAGTGCCGAGGAGCTGGCCGGTTTCACCGAAGCCCTGCGGGCACACCTGCAAGCACCCTCGATAGCCGTCGATCTGGATTGGCCCAGCTATGCCGGCAAGAAGCGCCACCTGCCCTGGTTCCTGCTGTCGGCCAAATGCCTGGCCCAAAACGGTGTGCGCATCCTGCTGCACGGCGGCGGCGCGCACACTGCCGGACGTCTGTACACCGAGCAACTGCTCGACCTGCTGCACATTCCGCTGTGCCGCGACTGGGCAGCGGTGTCCAGTGCCCTGGACCAGCAGCAACTGGCGTTCATCCCACTGCAAGACTGGGCCCCCCAGTTGCAACGCATGATCGACCTGCGCAACACCCTTGGCTTACGCTCACCGATTCACTCCCTGGCCCGGGTGCTCAATCCTTTGGGTGCCCGCTGTGGCCTGCAGAGCATCTTCCACCCCGGCTACCAGGCCGTGCATCGCGAGGCCAGCCGCCTGCTTGGCGACCATGCCGTGGTCATCAAGGGCGATGGAGGCGAAATCGAGGTCAACCCCGATGTCATCAGCCACTTGTACGGCACCTCCGCCGGCGAGGCATGGGACGAGGAATGGCCGGCACTCAGTGAGCGCCGTCATGTCAAGCCAGCCAGCCTGCAACCGGAACATCTAATGACGGTATGGCGGGGCGAGGCACAGGACAGCTATGGCGAAATGGCCGTGGTCGCGACGATGGCCTTGGCGTTGCGAGGGCTTGGACAATCGCGGGAGGAGGCCTTCGAAACCGCTCGCCACTACTGGACCGCGCGCAAACAATCGAAATAGCCGATCAAAGACCCCCAGTCTTTGCGCTATTTATTCGAACGTTTTCACCTAGACTGGGCTCCAACGACAAACACTTTGTTCCGAGGAGCTCAGCATGGGCCTTTTGATCGACGGCCGCTGGCACGACCAGTGGTATGAAAACGGCAAGGACGGCGCCTTCAAACGTGAAAACGCCCAACGCCGCAACGCGCTACCCGCTCCTGAAGCCGGCCGCTACCATCTGTATGTCTCGCTGGCCTGTCCATGGGCCCATCGCACCCTGATCGTACGCGCCCTCAAAGGGCTCGAACCCCTGATCGACGTGTCGGTGGTGAGCTGGCTGATGGGCGAAAACGGCTGGACTTTCGACGTCCAGAACGGCTCCACCGGCGATCACCTGGACGCACTGAGCTACCTGCACCAGCGCTATACCCAAGACGATCCGCATTACACCGGGCGCGTCACCGTGCCTGTGCTGTGGGACAAACAGCAAAAGCGCATCGTCAACAACGAGTCGTCCGAGATCATTCGGATCTTCAACACGGCGTTCAACGAACTGACCGGCAACCTGCTGGACCTGTATCCCGAGCCGCTGCGCCCGACCATCGACGCACTCAATGCCCGTATCTACCCTACGGTGAACAATGGTGTTTACCGCGCAGGCTTCGCCACCACACAAGAAGCCTATGAGGCTGCGTTCGACGATGTGTTCAATGAACTGGACGCCCTGGAAGACCTGCTAAGCCGCCAGCGCTACCTGGCCGGTGAGTACCTGACCGAAGCCGATGTGCGCTTGTTCACCACGCTCATACGTTTCGATGCGGTGTACCACGGCCACTTCAAGTGCAACCTGCGTCGTCTGGCCGACTATCCGAACCTGTCCAACTGGCTGCGTGAACTGTACCAATGGCCCGGCGTTGCGCAGACGGTGAACATGGAGCACATCCAGAAGCACTATTACATGAGTCACAAGACCATCAACCCGACAGGCATCGTGCCAAAGGGGCCGCTGCAGGACTTCAACCTGCCACACGATCGGCAACGCTTGGTGGGTAAAGGCATCTGGAAAGACTGAAATAACGGGGGCCGCTAAGCGGCCCCGGTTACTCAATCTTGCTGCGACCCTTCGAACCAGGCCAGCTTCTCACGCAATTTCACCACCTCCCCCACGATCACCAGGGTCGGCGCATGCACTTCGTGCCGGGCCACAAGCTCTGGCAGATCTGCCAGGGTGCCGGTGAACACCCGCTGATTTCGCGTAGTCCCCTGCTGCACCAGCGCCGCAGGCGTGCTGGCCGCACGGCCATGGCGAATCAGTTCGGCGCAAATGGTCGGCAACCCCACCAACCCCATGTAGAACACCAGCGTCTGGGCAGGCGCGACCAAGTCATTCCAAGGCAGGTTGCTGGTGCCGTCCTTGAGATGGCCAGTGACGAAGCGCACCGATTGCGCATAGTCACGATGGGTCAACGGAATACCGCCGTAGGCAGAGCAACCACTGGCCGCGGTAATGCCCGGTACTACCTGGAACGGGATACCCTGTTCGGCCAGCTCCTCGATCTCCTCGCCACCGCGGCCAAAGATGAACGGATCACCGCCCTTGAGCCGCAGTACACGCTTGCCCTGGCGGGCCAGATCGACCAGCAGGCGGTTGATCTGGTCCTGCGGCACGGCATGGTCGGAGCGGCGCTTGCCCACGTAGATACGCTCGGCATCACGCCGGCACATCTCGATGATCGCCGGGGCCACCAGACGGTCGTACAACACCACATCGGCTTGCTGCATCAGGCGCAAGGCACGGAAGGTCAGCAAGTCTGGATCGCCAGGACCGGCCCCCACCAGATACACCTCACCACCCTGCTGCACCGGCGCGCCCTCGACCATGGCCTGCAGCAGGCGCTCGGCCTCGGCGCCCTGCCCGGCCAACTGGCGCTCGGCGATGGGGCCTTGGAACACCGTCTCCCAGAAGCCCCGACGCTGATTGACATCCGGATACAAGCCCTTGACCTTGTCACGGAACCGCGCAGCCAGGCCAGCGAGTTCGCCATAGGCCGACGGAATCCAGGCCTCGAGCTTGGCGCGGATCAACCGCGCCAGCACCGGGGCATCGCCGCCACTGGAAACCGCCACCACCAGGGGTGAGCGGTCGACGATCGCCGGGAAGATCACCGTGCACAGCGCCGGGGCATCCACCACGTTGACCGGCAGGCTGCGTGCCTGGGCATCGGCCGAGACCTGGGCATTGAGCCCAGTGTCATCGGTCGCGGCAATAACCAGACGGCAGCCGTCCAGATCGCTCATGCGATAGCCACGCACCTGCACCTCGCCGCCACCTTCATGGGCCAGCGCGGCCAACTGGCTGTCGACCTCGGGCGCGACCACCCGCAGCACGGCGCCGGCATCGGCCAGCAGGCGCGCTTTGCGCAAAGCGATTTCGCCACCGCCGACGACCAGTACGCGGCCGCCTTGCAGCTTGTGGAACAGGGGCAGGAAATCCATTTAGCGGATGACCTCGACACCACCCATGTATGGCTTGAGCACCTCGGGCACGCGGATCGAGCCATCGGCCTGCTGGTAGTTCTCCAGAACAGCCACCAGGGTGCGGCCGACCGCCAGGCCAGAGCCGTTGAGGGTGTGCACCAGCTCAGGCTTGCCGGTTTCCGGGTTACGCCAGCGCGCCTGCATGCGTCGGGCCTGGAAGTCACCGCAGTTGGAGCACGAGCTGATTTCGCGGTACTTGTCCTGGCTAGGCACCCACACTTCCAGGTCGTAGGTCTTCACCGCACCGAAGCCCATGTCGCCGGTGCACAGCGCCAGCACGCGATAGGGCAGTTCCAGCAGCTGGAGCACGCGCTCGGCATTGGCGGTCAGGCCTTCCAGCGCTTCCATGGACTTGGACGGCTCGACGATCTGCACCATCTCGACCTTGTCGAACTGGTGCTGACGGATCATGCCGCGGGTGTCGCGGCCGGAGGCGCCCGCTTCACTGCGGAAGCAAGGCGTGTGGGCAACCAACTTGAGCGGCAATTGCTTGGCATCAAGAATCTGGTCGGCCACCAGGTTGGTCAGCGACACTTCGGCGGTAGGAATCAGGTAGAAGTCGGCTTCGCCATCGCGGCTGATCTTGAACAGATCTTCCTCGAACTTCGGCAACTGACCGGTACCCTGCAGGGCCGGGGCTTGCACCATGTACGGGGTGTAGTGTTCCTCGTAGCCGTGTTCACCGGTGTGCAGGTTGATCATGAACTGCGCCAGGGCGCGGTGCAGACGGGCGATCGGGCCACGCAGCACGGCGAAGCGGGCACCGGACAGCTTGGCTGCGGCTTCGAAGTCCAGGCCTTTGCTGATTTCGCCCAAGGCCACATGGTCCTTGATTTCGAAATCGAAGGCACGCGGCGTGCCCCAGCGGCGCACTTCGACGTTGTCTTCTTCGCTCGCGCCGACCGGTACGCTGGCATCCGGCAGGTTGGGGATGGTCAGAAGAATGCCGTCCAGCTCAGCCTGGATACCATCGAGTTCAGCCTTGCCAGCGGCCAGCTCGTTGGCCATGCGCTCGACATCGGCCATCAGCGGCGCAATGTCCTCGCCCTTGGCCTTGGCCTGGCCAATGGACTTGGAGCGGGCATTGCGCTCAGCCTGCAGTTGCTCGGTACGGGTCTG
Source organism: Pseudomonas sp. NyZ480 (assembly GCF_029537255.1). Lineage (NCBI taxonomy): Bacteria > Pseudomonadati > Pseudomonadota > Gammaproteobacteria > Pseudomonadales > Pseudomonadaceae > Pseudomonas > Pseudomonas sp. NyZ480. The sequence continues at coordinate 3,306,806 of NZ_CP120626.1, forward strand.
CACCGCCTTGCGGCGCTCTTCCAGTGATTCGATGCGCGCGACATCCAGGCTGAAGCCACGGGAGGCCAGGCGATCCGCCACTTCCTGAAGTTGGCCGCGTAACAGTTTGGCATCGAGCATATCGTTCTCTCGTTATGTTTAGGTTGGTTCAGAATCGAGTCAGGGACAGGCCGGCCCAGGTTGCGAGCAAGCCCCCCATCACGCTAATACCGGTATAGCCCAAGGCGAGCGGTACCTGCCCGCTTTCCATCAGGCGCACGGTATCGAGCGAGAAAGAGGAAAAAGTTGTAAGGCCGCCGAGGAAGCCGACAATCAGCCCGGCGCGCAGCTCGACCGGCGCCAGCGGCTTGTGCAGGAACAGGCCGTAAAGCAGGCCGATCAGCAGGCAACCTACCAGGTTGACCGCCAGCGTACCGAGATAGAAGTGCCGTGGCCAGTGGGCCGATACCCAGTTCGAGGTGGCGAAGCGCAGCAGTGTGCCAGCGATGCCACCCGCACTGACGGCGGCGATGAGTGCGATCATGGTTTTCTCCGCTGCCGTGGGCTGTTGCGATCCAGGTCAGCCAGATGGCGAAGCTTTTCGCCGATTTTCAGTTCCAGGCCGCGGGGCACCGGCTGGTAATACTGGCGGGGTTCAAGCTGCTCGGGGAAGTAATCTTCACCAGCGGCGTAAGCATCCGGCTCGTCATGGGCATAGCGGTACTCTTCGCCATACCCCAGTTGTTTCATCAGCTTGGTCGGCGCGTTGCGCAGGTGCAGCGGCACCTCCAGCGAGCCATGCTCGGCGGCCTCACGCAACGCCGTCTTGAAGCCCATGTAGACGGCGTTGCTCTTTGGCGCGCAGGCAATGTAGGTGATGGCCTGCGCCACCGCCAGCTCACCCTCGGGACTACCCAGGCGTTCCTGGACATCCCAGGCCGCCAGGCACAGGCTCAGCGCACGAGGGTCGGCGTTGCCGATGTCCTCACTGGCCATGCGCACCACCCGGCGTGCGATGTACAGCGGGTCGCAGCCGCCGTCGAGCATGCGCGCGAACCAGTACAGGGCCGCGTCGGGATTGGAACCACGCACCGATTTGTGCAGCGCCGAAATCTGGTCGTAGAACGCCTCGCCGCCCTTGTCGAAACGGCGACGGCTGTCGCCGAGCAGGCTTTGCAGCAGGTCGACACCGATCTCTCCACCGTCCTCTGCCAGGTCCGAGGCGTTTTCGAGGAAATTGAGCATGCGTCGGCCATCGCCATCGGCGGCCGCCATCAGCATCTTGAAGGCATCGTCGCCTACCCGCAGGTTGCGCTTGCCCAGGCCGCGCTCTTCACTCAACGCGCGGTCAACCAGCTTGCGCAACGCCGGCTCGTCAAGGCTCTTGAGCACATACACCCGCGCCCGCGACAGCAAGGCGTTGTTCAATTCGAAGGACGGGTTCTCAGTGGTAGCGCCGATGAAAATCAGCGTGCCATCTTCCACATATGGCAGGAAGGCGTCCTGTTGGGACTTGTTGAAGCGATGCACCTCGTCGACGAACAGGATGGTGCGCCGACCGTACTGCCCCGCCTGCTGCTTGGCCACCTCAACCGCCTGACGGATCTCCTTGACCCCGGCCAGCACCGCGGAAACCGTTTCGAAATGAGCATCGCAGAACTGCGCCAGTAACCGCGCCAGGGTGGTCTTGCCCACCCCGGGCGGTCCCCAGAAAATCATCGAGTGCAACGCACCCTGCTCCAGCGCCTCGCGCAGCGGCTTGCCGCGCGCCAGCAGGTGCTCCTGGCCGACGTACTCGTCCAGGTTCGCCGGACGCAGGCGGGCCGCCAGGGGCTGGGCGACGGGTTCGCTTCGAAACAGGTCCATGGCGGGCTCTGGTTACTCCTTGATGACGTCCGCGCCTTTCGGGACGTCGAACTTGAACTTGCTGTCCGGCACCGCCTGGTTGGCCTTCACCCCGTTGAACAGGATATTGGTGCGCTGGCCGACACTGTCGATCAGTTGCATGTCGTTGACCAAACCCTTGCGGAAAGAAATACGCAGGGAATCGAACAGGGTGTCCTTGGTCTTGGGCTTCAAGGTGAAGTCCATGACTTCGCCCTGCTCCTTGGAGGTGATGTCGAAACTCTGGCTGATCTTCGACACATCACCGGACAGCAGCAACGCCGGGGTCTGGTTCAGGCGCACGTCGAGCTTCTTGATGGTCGCCTGCTCAAGGTCAGGGTCCCACAGGGTGACGTTCTTGCCGTCGGAAACCACCACCTGCTCCTGGGGTGCGTCGGTGTGCCAGTAGAACAGGCCGGGACGTTTTACCGTCATCTTGCCGCTGGTTTCCTGCAGGCTCGTGCCACTGGCATCCAGGGTCAGCTGAGAGAAGTTGGCCTCGATGGTCTGGGACTTCTCCAGCAATTGGGTCAGACGCTGTACATCCTGCTCACCAGCGTAAGCCGACAGGGAGCCCAGGGTAAGGGCAGAAACCAACAGCATGCGAATCGCGCGCATGGGAATCCTCATTGAGCATTGAATAGGCCGGATGCCACCGTTGGCACCCGGCAAGGTGTGATCAATCGCGTGGGCCGCCCGGGGCAATCACTTCGCGGGAACCGTTGCTGTTCATCGGGGTGACGACACCGGCCATTTCCATCGCTTCGATCATACGCGCGGCACGGTTGTAACCGATCTTCAGCTTGCGCTGCACCGCCGAAATGGAGGCGCGCCGGCTCTCGAGCACGAACTGCACGGCCTCATCATACAAGGCATCGCTTTCCGAATCGTCACCGTCGCCGCCACCGCCGCCGCCTTCGAAGCCGCTGCCGGCTTCTTCGACGCCGTTGAGGATGTCGTCGTTGTAGTCCGGCGCCCCTCGGAGCTTCCAGGCCTCTACCACCCGATGCACTTCATCGTCGGAGACGAACGCACCGTGCACGCGGATCGGCAGGCTAGTGCCCGGAGGCATGTAGAGCATGTCGCCGTGGCCCAGCAATTGTTCGGCGCCACCCTGGTCGATGATCGTCCGCGAGTCGATCTTGCTCGATACCTGGAACGCCATGCGGGTCGGAATGTTGGCCTTGATCAAGCCGGTGATCACATCCACCGACGGGCGCTGGGTCGCGAGGATCAGGTGAATGCCCGCGGCACGTGCCTTCTGGGCAATACGGGCGATCAGCTCTTCGACCTTCTTGCCGACGATCATCATCATGTCGGCAAATTCGTCGACGATCACCACGATGGTTGGCAGGGTCTTCAGCGCTGGTGGCTCGTCGTCCATGCTCTCGCGACGGTACAGCGGGTCATGGATGATTTCGCCGGCTTCCTGGGCGTCCTTGATCTTGCGGTTGAAGCCCGCCAGGTTACGCACGCCCATGGCCGCCATCAGCTTGTAGCGCCGCTCCATCTCGGCCACGCTCCAGCGCAGGGCGTTGGCGGCGTCCTTCATGTCGGTGACCACCGGGCACAGCAGGTGCGGGATGCCTTCGTAGATCGACAGCTCAAGCATCTTCGGGTCGATCATGATCAACCGCGCGTCTTCGGGGCTGGACTTGAACAGAATCGACAGGATCATCGCGTTCACACCGACCGACTTACCGGAGCCGGTGGTACCGGCCACCAGCAGGTGTGGCATCTTGGCCAGGTCGGTGATCACTGGCTTGCCGCCGATGTCGTGACCCAGGGCCAGGGTGACCGGCGACTTCTGCTCATCGTACTGCGGCGTGGCGAGAACCTCGGAGAACCGCACCATCTGCCGGTTTTCGTTGGGGATCTCGATACCCACGGTAGTCTTGCCAGGAATGACTTCGACCACCCGCACGCTGGTTACCGCCAGGGAACGCGCCAGGTCCTTTGCCAGGTTGGCGATACGGCTGACCTTGACCCCGGCCGCAGGTTGAATTTCGTAACGGGTAATGACCGGGCCCGGGTGGATCGAGTCCACCGAGACTTCCACGCCGAATTCCTTGAGCTTGATTTCCAGCAGTTGGCCGACACCGGCCAGGGACTCTGGCGAATACTCGATCTTCTTCTGCTCGGCCGGGTCGAGAATGGAAATCGACGGCAAGGTGCCTTCCACGGCGCTGTCGACGAACAACGGCGCTTGTTTTTCCTTCATCACCCGCTTGCTCGGCTCTGCTGGCTTGGCCGGCGTTGGCGCAATGATCACCGGTGCCGTTGGCTGCTCGCGCGACACTGCGGGCTCACGCGCCAGCACGGGCCGAATCGGGGTCTCGTCGCGTTCGACGCTGCGCTCGCGCGGTTGCGGTTGTGGTTGTGGTTGTGGTTGCTGCGGTTTGGCCGGCTCGCGCTTCTCGGCGGCCATCGGCGCCACATCGAAGACTGGCTCGTCGACCTCACGCAGTTGCGCCACCAGGCGCTTGCGCTCGTTGCGGGCTTCCCACCAGCGATTGGCTGCGCCCTGCACCAGCTCGAACAGGTCAAGGGTGATCTTACCGGTCATGTCCATCACCTTGAACCACGACAGGTCGGTGAACACGGTCAGGCCGAACAGGAACAAGGCAATGAACATCAGCGTGCTGCCCTGCACATTCAACAGATTGCGCGCCAGGTCGCCGAGGCTTTCGCCCAAGGCCCCACCCGCGGAAAACGGCAGGCTCTCGGGCGGATGGAAATGGATATGCGCCAGCGCCGCACCGGACAGCACCAGGAACACCAAACCGATCAGGCGCCAGGAGAACAGCCAGCCGCTCCACTGCCAGGGCTGGTGGCGCTCACGGAAGATCTGCCAGGTCTTGATCGCCAGCAGCAGCGGGAAGATATAGGCGAAATAACCCAGCACCATGAACAGGATGTCGGCGAAGTAGGCACCGGCGCGCCCAGCGGCATTCTGCACCTGCTCGACGTTGCTGGTGTGGCTGAAGCCCGGGTCCGAGGTGTCGTAGGTCAGCAGGGCCATCCACAGGTACAGGCACAGGGCGCCGACAGCGATCAACGCACCTTCCTTGAGGCGGTAGTGCAGCTGCTGCCGCCACTGGGGCACTGGCAAAGGGGCTGGAGTTGCGGTGGATTTCTTCAAAACGCGTCTATTCCTGCGCGTGGTGCGCGTCCAATAGTGATCGGCCGGTCACTGGCCAATGAACCACTACTTTTAACATTACTGCCCGCCTGCCGCCATGGCGGCACGCCGTATGGCCGGCTTAGCGGGCGACTTTCGTATAGGTGCAATTTGAGCACGCATTTTCTTTCGTGACAAAGGCTTATGCTGTGTTTTTGCACAGGTGTGACAGCAAATGTGGTGGATGGTGCCGATGGGAACATGAATGTGTAGGAAATTACCGGCAGCCCAGCCAGACAGCGCTGGCATTGACCCCATACGCCTGGCGCGCCATGCTGCCCTCTCCCCTCCCCCACCGCACGATAGACCATGCTGACCTGGCTGACCCGCGACTCGCTCACCTTCCCTCCCCTGGAAAAGGCCCTGCATGACCCCAATGGCCTGCTGGCCGCCGGTGGCGACCTGAGCCCCGAGCGCCTGGTCCAGGCTTACCGACATGGCTGCTTCCCGTGGTACCAGGATGGCCAGCCGATCCTGTGGTGGTCGCCCGACCCCCGCACGGTGCTGTTTCCAGACGAGCTGCACATCTCCAGGTCCCTGGCCAAGCTGATGCGCCAAGGCCGCTACCAGGTGAGTTTCGACACCGACTTTCCTGCCGTCATCGCCGCCTGCGCGGCACCTCGGGATTATGCCGACGGCACCTGGATCACCGACACCATGCGCGCCGCCTACTGCGAACTGCACCGGCGCGGCATCGCGCACTCGGTGGAAGTGCGCCAGAACGGCGAGCTGGTGGGTGGCTTGTACGGCCTGGCCATGGGTCGACTGTTTTTCGGGGAGTCGATGTTCAGCCGTGCCGACAACGCCTCCAAGGTCGGTTTCGTGACGCTGGTCAACCACCTGCGCCAGGCCGGATTCGTGCTGATCGACTGCCAGATGCCCACCGACCACCTGCATAGCCTTGGCGCCCGCGCCATCAGCCGCGCCGAGTTCGCAAGCTACCTCAACCGCCACCTCGACCAGCCCAACAGCGCCACCTGGGTTCCCTAGGCGAGTTCTGCCAGCTGGCTTACACTTAAAGCAAAGTCTCACCGAGGGGGTTGATCATGACAGAGCTGGCGCGGTTGAAGTTTTATGCCACTCAACCCCACTCCTGCAGCTACTTGCCGGACGAGCAGGCGACAACGCTGTTCCTCGATCCCAGCCAGCCGATGGACGTGCATGTCTATGCCGACCTGTCGGAAATGGGGTTTCGTCGCAGCGGCGACCACCTCTATCGCCCCCATTGCCAGAACTGCAATGCCTGCGTGCCAGCGCGCATCCCTGCCGCCCGCTTCCTCCCCAATCGCCAGCAGCGGCGCATCCTGAAGCGCAACGCAGACTTGACCGTGACCGCGGCGCGCCCGGCGTTCAAGGAAGAGTATTTCGACCTGTACCGACGCTACATCGAAACCCGACACGCCGATGGCGACATGTACCCACCGAGCCGTGACCAGTTCTCCACCTTCCTGGTACGCGACCTGCCTTTTTGCTGGTTCTACGAATTCCGCCTGGGCGAACGCTTGCTGGCTGTGGCGGTATGCGACCTGCTACCCAACGGTCTGTCAGCCGTTTACACCTTCTACGAACCTGAGGAAGAGCGCCGCAGCCTTGGCCGATACGCCATCCTCTGGCAGATCACCGAAGCGCTTCGCCAGAACCTTGAAGCGGTTTACCTGGGGTATTGGATAAAGAACTGCAAGAAGATGAACTACAAGACCCAATATCGCCCTATCGAGCTGCTGATCAATCAGCGCTGGGTCACCCTCAACTGAAAGCATTGGCTTGACACACAGTTATCGGGCATAATCCACGCCACTTTTTTGCCCGGTGCAGTCATTGCGTCGGGCCAACACTGGATACCGAGGGCTTTACTGCATGTCGAAAGAAGACAGCTTCGAAATGGAAGGTACTGTCGTCGACACCCTGCCCAACACCATGTTCCGCGTGGAGTTGGAAAACGGGCACGTCGTAACCGCGCACATCTCCGGAAAGATGCGCAAGAACTACATTCGCATTCTGACTGGTGACAAGGTCCGCGTCGAACTGACGCCATACGACCTGAGCAAGGGCCGCATCACTTACCGTGCGCGCTAAGCTCAAGCCATGAAAAAGCCCGGCCATGTGCCGGGCTTTTTTGTACCTGCCAGTTTGGCAAGGGCCGCTGCGCGACCCCGCTTTCACGCCACCTCTGCCGTGGTCTCGAAGTCGAACACCAGTTCGCCATCGCGCAGGTCGATGTGCACGACACCGCCATGCTCGGCCAGCTCGCCAAACAAGATCTCCTCGGCCAGCGGCCGCTTGATCTTGTCCTGGATAAGCCGCGCCATCGGCCGCGCACCCATCTGCACATCGTAGCCGGTGGTAGCCAGCCAGCCGCGAGCGGCATCGCTGACTTCCAGCAGCACACGCTTGTCCTCCAGTTGCGCCTGCAGTTCGATGAGGAACTTGTCGACGATGCTCTTGATCGTCTCGTGGCTCAGGCGGCCGAACTGGATGATGGTGTCCAGGCGGTTGCGGAACTCCGGTGTGAAGCTCTTGCGAATGACTTCCATCGCGTCGGATGAGTGATCCTGGTGCGTGAAACCGATCGAGGCCCGCGCAGCGGTTTCTGCACCGGCGTTGGTGGTCATGATCAGAATCACGTTGCGGAAATCGGCCTTGCGCCCGTTGTTGTCGGTCAGCGTGCCGTGGTCCATCACCTGCAGCAGCAGGTTGAAGACTTCCGGGTGGGCCTTCTCGATTTCATCGAGCAGCAACACGCAATGCGGCTGCTTGGTAATCGCCTCGGTCAGCAACCCCCCCTGGTCGAACCCGACATAGCCAGGTGGCGCACCGATCAGGCGCGACACGGTGTGGCGCTCCATGTACTCGGACATATCGAAGCGTACCAGCTCGACACCCAGCGCCTTGGCCAATTGCCGCGCCACTTCGGTCTTGCCGACACCGGTCGGACCTGCGAACAGGAACGAGCCGACTGGCTTGTCCGGCGCCTTGAGGCCCGCCCGCGACAGCTTGATGGCCGTGGAGAGCGAGTCGATCGCCGCATCCTGGCCGAAAACGGTCAGCTTCAGGTCACGCTCGAGGTTGCGTAGCAGTTCCTTGTCGGAGCTGGTGACGTGTTTGGGCGGAATACGCGCGATTTTGGCGACGATGTCCTCGACCTGCGGCACATCGATGCGCTTGACCCGGTTGGCTTCCGGCTGCAGACGCTGATAGGCGCCGGCCTCGTCGATCACGTCGATGGCCTTGTCCGGCATGTGCCGGTCATTGATGTAGCGCGAGGCCAATTCGGCGGCGGCGCGCAGCGCTTCGTCGCTGTACTCGATGTTGTGGTGGCTTTCGAAGCGCCCTTTCAGGCCACGCAGAATGCCCACGGTATCTTCGACCGATGGCTCGGAGACATCGACTTTCTGGAAGCGCCGCGCCAAGGCACGGTCTTTCTCGAAGATGCCACGGAATTCCTGGAAGGTGGTCGAGCCTATGCAGCGGATGTCACCCGAAGACAACAGCGGCTTGAGCAGGTTGGATGCATCCATCACCCCACCCGAAGCCGCACCGGCACCGATGATGGTGTGAATTTCGTCGATGAACAGAATGGCCTGGGGACGCTTGCGCAGTTCGCCGAGCAACGCCTTGAAGCGTTTTTCGAAGTCGCCGCGGTATTTGGTCCCGGCCAGCAGCGCACCGAGGTCTAGCGAATACACCACGCTTTGCGCCAGCAGGTCGGGCACCTGGCCGTCGACGATGCGCTTGGCCAGGCCTTCGGCGATGGCGGTCTTGCCGACACCCGCCTCACCCACCAGCAACGGGTTGTTCTTGCGACGGCGAGCGAGGATCTGCGCAACGCGCTCGACTTCCTGCTCACGCCCTACCAGCGGATCGATGCGTCCGGCCCGGGCGAGTTCGTTCAGATTGCTGGCATAGGCATCCAGCGGGTTGCCCGAGGCCGACGTTTCGCCGCCCTCTTCGTCCTGCATTTCCTGGTCGTTCTCGGTGTGCGAACCATGGCCCGGCACCTTGGAGATGCCGTGGGCGATGTAATTGACCACATCGATCCGGGCCACGCTCTGCTGTTTGAGCAGAAAGACTGCCTGGCTTTCCTGTTCGCTGAAAATCGCCACCAACACGTTGGCACCGGTCACTTCGCGCTTGCCCGAGCTTTGCACATGGAACACGGCGCGCTGCAAAACGCGCTGGAAGCCCAAGGTCGGCTGAGTTTCGCGATCTTCGTCATTGACCGGAATCAGGGGTGTCGTGGAGTCGATGAACTCTTGCAGGTCGTGCTTGAGTTTGTCGAGATTCGCGCCACAGGCGCGCAGAACGGTCGCGGCAGCCTCATTGTCAAGGAGTGCTAGCAGCAGGTGTTCGACGGTCATGAACTCATGACGCTTCGAACGAGCCTCCTTGAAGGCCAGATTGAGGGTGACTTCGAGCTCGCGGTTTAACATAGCTTCACCTCATACCCAAGTGGTCGGCGATTAACCGTCCTTCTCGATTTCACAGAGTAGCGGATGCTGGCTTTCCCTGGCGTATTGGTTGACCTGCATGGCCTTTGTCTCGGCGATGTCACGGGTAAACAATCCGCACACTGCCCGCCCTTCGGTATGGACGGTCAGCATGATCTTGGTCGCCAGCTCGCGGTTCAGATTGAAGAACGTTTCGAGCACTTCGACGACGAAATCCATCGGTGTGTAGTCATCGTTGAACAAAACCACCTTGTACATCGGTGGCGCCTGCAGGATCGGCTTGGCTTCCTGAACCGCAAGACCTGAGCCGTCGTCCTCATTCGATTGCGGGCGATCCTGATTGAATGTTAGTCGAATCTCACTAGGTGCATGCATGGAAAGAATTTCATCATGATCGACAAGTTAAGGTTGTGGGTTGACCGCACAGGCCGCCAACAGCGCACGCGCCGGCTGACCTTGACTATCGGCAAAACGGTGTTACAACCAATAAGAACCCACCGTGGTCGATAAAGATCCGCGCAGTCAACCAGATTTTTCGCACGGTTCGTATGCGGATGAAGTGGATGATACTCCAGTGATGGAGTCCTTTGCAGAGGGACATAGGGATGGCAAGCGGTAAAGTCAAGTGGTTCAACAATGCCAAGGGCTATGGATTCATCAATGAGGAGGGCAAAGACGAAGATCTGTTCGCCCACTATTCGGCGATCCAGATGGACGGCTACAAGACGCTCAAGGCCGGACAGGCCGTGACGTTCGAGATCATCCAGGGCCCCAAAGGCTTGCACGCGACCAACATCAGCAGCGCTGGCGCCACCCCCTCACCCGGCATACAGACCACGACCGACGATACCGTGAATGCCTGACGCACCCTACTCTGCCGGTAGACGAACAAGCCGGCCGCTTCTTTGAACGGAAGCGGCCGGTTTTCATTTAACCATCCCCCTGCAGGAGCCGGCCCGGTGATGGTGCCGGCAGCCCAGCCCCCCAGGGCACAGCATTACATGTGCTTGATCATTTCATCACCGAAACCTGAGCTGCTCACCAGCGTCGCCCCCTCCATCAGGCGCTCGAAGTCATAGGTCACGGTCTTGGCCGCAATGGCGCCATTGGTGCCCTTGATGATCAGGTCGGCCGCCTCGGTCCAGCCCATATGGCGCAGCATCATTTCGGCCGAAAGGATCACGGACCCTGGGTTGACTTTGTCCTGCCCGGCATATTTCGGCGCAGTGCCATGGGTAGCTTCGAACATGGCCACGGTATCCGACAGATTGGCCCCCGGCGCGATACCGATACCGCCCACCTCGGCCGCCAGGGCGTCGGAGAGGTAATCGCCATTGAGGTTAAGCGTGGCGATCACGTCGTACTCGGCCGGGCGCAACAGGATCTGTTGCAGCATGGCATCGGCGATGGCGTCCTTGACGATCACTTCGCGGCCGGTCTTGGGGTTCTTGAACTTCATCCATGGGCCGCCGTCCAGCAGCTCGGCGCCGAACTCGTCCCGTGCCACTTCGTAGCCCCAGTCCTTGAAGGCCCCTTCGGTGAACTTCATGATGTTGCCCTTGTGTACCAGAGTCAGCGACTCACGGTCGTTATCCACCACATACTGCAAGGCCTTGCGCACCAGACGCTTGGTACCTTCCCTGGAGACCGGCTTCACGCCGATGCCGCAATCCTGGTCGAAGCGGATCTTGGTGACGCCCATTTCCTCCTTGAGGAACTTGATCACCTTGTTGGCTTCCGGCGAGCCAGCCTTCCATTCGATACCGGCATAAATGTCCTCGGAGTTCTCACGGAAGATCACCATGTCGACATCGCCAGGCTTCTTGACCGGGCTGGGCACGCCCTGGAACCACAACACCGGGCGCAGGCATACATAGAGGTCAAGCTGCTGGCGCAAGGCCACGTTAAGCGAGCGGATGCCGCCACCGACCGGGGTGGTCAGCGGCCCCTTGATCGACACCACGTAATCGCGCACCGCATCCAGGGTTTCCTGGGGGAGCCAAGTGTCCTGATCGTAGACCTGGGTCGCCTTTTCGCCGGCGTAGACTTCCATCCAGGCAATCTTGCGCTTGCCGCCATAGGCCTTCTGCACGGCGGCATCGACCACCTTGATCATCACCGGCGAGACATCCACGCCGATACCGTCGCCCTCGATGTAAGGAATGATGGGGTTGTCGGGAACGTTAAGCGAATGGTCGGCATTGACGGTGATCTTGGCGCCGTCGGTCGGAACCTTGATTTTCTGGTATCCCATGCTTGCACTACTCCGCTGTCGGGTGTGATTGGACATCATGCGATCCACTGAGCCTAAACCACATCCGCTGACCTGCAAGGCGTTGCGCGTGCGTCGACGAGACAGGGCACGTCGCCGGGCAGCCCGTTTCCCGCAAGAAATCCGCCGCACCGCACGGCCTTGCAGGCCCCGTACGAGCCTGCGGCAACACGCCACATTGCCCCTACGTCTTTGGTCTTATAAATGCGCAGATATCACTTCGCCTTGCTGAATAGCCCGCATGGTTTGGTATACTGCGGCGCGACCGTAGGGTCATCGGGGCGAACCCTTGGAAAAATGCGGCTCGCCCTTGGCCATCGACGGCCACTAAGCCTGGGTTGTTACCGCAGCTCAGCACTTGACGCTCGACTGATGCATCCACCATCACCGCTCGCAGCCTCTCGACTATCCGCTCATGGCGTTGCCAGGGCGATGCGCCTACCCTGCGCACCTCGAGACTCGAGTACGCTCAGCACATAGAGAGTTAACCCGCATGCCCACCCGTTCCAAGATCATCTACACCTTCACCGACGAAGCTCCCGCCCTCGCCACCTATTCCCTGCTGCCGATCATCGAAGCGTTCACCGCATCGGCCGATATCGCCGTCGAAACCCGCGACATCTCCCTGGCCGGCCGTATCCTCGCAGCCTTCCCGGAGCAATTGGGCGCCGAGAAGCAGGTAGGCGATCACCTGGCGGAACTGGGCCAGCTGGCCACCACCCCCGAAGCCAACATCATCAAGCTGCCGAACATCAGCGCCTCGGTACCGCAGCTCAAGGCCGCGATCAAGGAGCTGCAAGGCAAGGGCTTCAACATCCCTGACTACGCCGACGAGCCGGCCACCGAAGCCGAGAAAGAATCCCGCGCCCGCTACGACCGCATCAAGGGTAGCGCCGTGAACCCGGTTCTGCGCGAAGGCAACTCCGACCGCCGCGCCCCGCTGTCGGTCAAGAACTACGCACGCAAGCATCCGCACAAGATGGGCGCCTGGGCCGCTGACTCCAAGTCGCATGTTGCCCATATGACCCAGGGCGACTTCTACGGCAGCGAGAAAGCCGCACTGATCGAAGCTGACGACAGCCTGCGCATCGAGCTGGTCGGCAAAGACGGCACCACCACCGTCCTGAAAGAAAAGACCGCGGTCAAGGCCGCCGAGGTCATCGACTGCGCCACCATGAGCCGCAAGGCCCTGAAAGCCTTCATCGCCGAACAGATCGCCGATGCCAAGGCCTCCGGCGTACTGCTGTCGGTGCACCTGAAAGCCACCATGATGAAGGTCTCCGACCCGATCATGTTCGGCGTGATCGTCGAAGAGTTCTACAACGACGTGCTGACCAAGCACGCCACCGCATTGGCCGAAGTCGGCTTCAACGCCAACAACGGCATCGGTGACCTGTACGCCCGCATCAAGGACCTGCCCGCCGAGAAGCAAGCCGAGATCGAAGCCGACATCCAGGCCCTGTACGCCGTGCGCCCAGCCCTGGCGATGGTCAACTCCGACAAAGGCATCACCAACCTGCACGTTCCGAGCGACGTCATCGTCGACGCTTCGATGCCGGCCATGATCCGCGACTCGGGCAAGATGTGGAACACCGCTGGCGAACTGCAAGACGCCAAGGCCGTGATCCCGGACCGTTGCTACGCTGGCATCTACCAGGCCGTGATCGAGGACTGCAAGGCCAACGGTGCCTTCGACCCGACCACCATGGGCAGCGTACCGAACGTCGGCCTGATGGCCCAGAAAGCCGAAGAATACGGTTCCCACGACAAGACCTTCCAGATCAAGGCCGACGGCGTCGTGCGCGTGGTCGATGGCAAGGGCAACGTCGTTCTGGAACAGAACGTCGAAGCTGGCGACATCTTCCGCATGTGCCAGACCAAGGACGCGCCGATCCAGGACTGGGTCAAGCTGGCCGTCAACCGCGCCCGCCTGAGCAACACCCCGGCGGTGTTCTGGCTGGACCCGGCTCGCGCCCATGACGGCGTGATGATCGAGAAGGTGCAACAGTACCTGAAGGACCACGACACCTCCGGCCTGGACATCCGCGTCCTGGCTCCGGTCGACGCCATCAAGTTCTCCCTGGCCCGCATCCGCGAAGGCAAGGACACCATCTCGGTAACCGGTAACGTACTGCGCGACTACCTGACCGACCTGTTCCCGATCATGGAACTGGGCACCAGTGCCAAGATGCTGTCGATCGTGCCGCTGATGAACGGCGGCGGCCTGTTCGAAACCGGCGCCGGTGGTTCGGCTCCGAAACACGTGCAGCAACTGGTCGAAGAGAACTTCCTGCGCTGGGACTCGCTGGGTGAGTTCCTGGCCCTGGCCGCTTCCCTGGAGCACCTGGGCAACACCTACGACAACCCGCGCGCCAAAGTCCTGGCCAACACCCTGGACCAAGCTACCGGCAAGTTCCTGGACACCAACAAGTCGCCATCGCGCAAAGTCGGCGGTATCGACAACCGCGGCAGCCACTTCTACCTGACCCTGTACTGGGCCCAGGCCCTGGCCGCTCAGACCGACGACGCTGCGCTGCAGGCGCGCTTCGCCCCGCTGGCCAAGACCCTGACCGAGAACGAAGCGACCATCGTCGCCGAGCTCAACGCCGTTCAGGGCAAGCCGGCCGACATCGGTGGCTACTACGCCCCGGATGCCGAGCTGACCGCCAAGGTGATGCGTCCAAGCCAGACCCTGAACAGTGCCATTGCCGCCCTGTAAGGCTCGCTTGAAGTAACCACACAAACCCCGGCCACGCACCGGGGTTTGTGCTTTTCGGGTACACACCCAGAATCCGCAGGCGCCAGATTGCCGGCGAGGGCAGCGCAGCGGCCCCAACGATCGAAGGACCCCACCATGACCTGGCAACCCCACATCACCGTCGCCACCATCGTCGAGCACGAAGGCAAGTTCCTCCTCGTCGAAGAATTCAAAGCCGGCCAGCACGTCTTCAACCAGCCTGCTGGCCACCTCGAACCCAATGAGACCCTACCCCAGGCCGCCCTGCGCGAAACCCTCGAGGAAACCGCCTGGGAAGTCGAGCTGACCGGCGTGGTCGGCATCTACCTCTACACCGCCCCGAGCAACGGCGTAACCTACCAGCGCATCTGCTTCGCCGCCCGCCCCGTGCGCCACCACGCCGACCTGGCGCTGGACAGCGATATCGTCCGCGCCGTCTGGCTCACCCGCGAAGAATTGCTGGCCGACTCCACGCGCTGGCGCAGCGAGTTGGTACCACGCTGCATCGACGACTACCTGGCCGGACCACTGCACAGCCTCGACCTGCTGCGTGACTGACGTACGTGCGCGGGTTTGATAGAATCGGCGCTTTTCCCCCTGAAACACATCGGTAGCCATGACCAGCCCAGCACTCAAAGACCCCGCCAAGACCCGCGTCATCGTCGGCATGTCCGGCGGCGTGGACTCTTCCGTCTCCGCCCTTCTGCTCATGGAGCAGGGGTATCAGGTGGAAGGTCTGTTCATGAAGAACTGGGAAGAAGACGACGGCACCGAATACTGCACTGCCCGCGAAGACCTGGCCGACGCCCAGGCGGTGTGCGACCGTATCGGCATCAAGCTGCATACCGCCAACTTCGCCGCCGAATACTGGGACAACGTGTTCGAGCATTTCCTCGAGGAGTACAAGGCCGGCCGTACGCCGAACCCGGACATCCTCTGCAACCGCGAAATCAAGTTCAAGGCGTTCCTCGACTACGCCCTTTCCCTGGGGGCCGACCTGATCGCCACCGGCCACTACGTGCGCCGCCGCGATACCGGCGACCTCACCGAATTGCTCAAGGGCCTGGACCCGAACAAGGATCAGAGCTACTTCCTGCACGCGGTCGGCGGCAAGGAAATTGCCCGCACCCTGTTCCCGGTCGGCGAACTGGAGAAGCCCGAAGTCCGTGCCATCGCCGAGAAACACGGCTTGGCCACCGCCAAGAAAAAGGACTCCACCGGGATCTGCTTCATTGGCGAACGCCGCTTCAGCGACTTCCTCAAGCAGTACCTGCCCGCTCAGCCTGGCGATATCGAGACCACCGAAGGCGAGGTGATCGGCCGCCATCACGGCTTGATGTACCACACCATCGGCCAGCGCCAGGGCTTGGGAATCGGCGGCTTGAAAGATGCCGGCGACGAGCCGTGGTACGTGCTGCACAAGGACCTGGCTCGCAACGTGCTGGTGGTGGGCCAGGGCAACGAACATCCGTGGCTGTTCTCCCGCGCCCTGCTCGCCTCGGAAATCTTCTGGGTCAACCCGATCGACCTGAGCAGCCCGCGTAAACTCACCGCCAAGGTCCGTTACCGCCAGAGCGACCAGCAATGCACCCTGGAGCGCACCGAGACCGGCTACCGCGCAGTGTTCGACGAGCCGCAACGGGCTGTCACTCCAGGCCAGTCGGTGGTGTTCTATGACGGCGAGGTCTGCCTCGGCGGCGGTGTGATCGAAACCGCCGAGCCGTGGAGCCCGCGCGCATGAGCAACCTGCAGGAGCAACTGGTCGCCCTGGGCGGCGTGTTCCAGGCCGCGGTGCTGGTCGACCGCATCGCCCGCACCGGGCAGGCCAGCGAGGCCAACATTGGCTGCATGATCGGTAGCTTGCTGGTCCGCGACCCGAAGGACACCCTGGAAGTGTTCGGCGGCGACGACCTCAACCTGCGCGATGGCTATCGCGCCCTGGTCGGCGCCCTGGAGCGCGACCCCAGCAGCCTGCAGCGCGAGCCCCTGCGCTATGCCCTGTCGATGCTGGGCCTGGAGCGCCAGCTGAACAAGCGCGGCGACCTGCTCGACACCATCGGCAACCGCTTGCCCCAGATCCAGTCGCAGGCCGAGCATTTTGGCCTGGTCCACGAAAACGTCATCGCTTCCAGCGGCGCGTTGTACCAGGACACTCTGAGCACCCTGCGCCAGCGCATCCAGGTGCATGGCGACATGCGCTTCCTGCAGCAGGCCAGCAATGCCTCGAAAATCCGCGCCCTGCTGCTGGCTGGCATCCGCGCCGCGCGCCTGTGGCGCCAGCTGGGCGGGCACCGCTGGCAATTGGTGTTCAGCCGGCGCAAGTTGCTGAACGAACTGTACGACATGATGCGCAACCCTTCCTGAGGGGGGGGTTGACCGTTCCGGCCCTCATCCCGGCAAGCCAGCTCCCACAGGAACCGCACTCGCCTCGAGCGCGGTGCAAGTCCTGTGGGAGCTGACTTGCCAGCGAGAGGGCCGGAACAGGCAATACGCAATGCCGCACCTGATAAATGGCCTGACCTTTGGTCAGCCACCCGACCTGAGCGCATTTTTCATGTATGATATGCGCCCTTCCAAAAGCCTGACTGTCCGAGAACACCCCATGCAGCTCTCTTCGCTCACTGCGGTTTCCCCTGTAGACGGCCGTTACGCCGGCAAAACCCAGGCCCTGCGCCCTATTTTCAGCGAATACGGTCTCATCCGTTTCCGCGCCCTGGTCGAAGTCCGCTGGCTCCAGCGTCTGGCCGCCCACCCGCAGATCGGCGAAGTGCCGGCGTTCTCCGCCGAAGCCAACGCCCTGCTGGACAGCCTGGCCACCGACTTCAAGCTCGAGCACGCCGAGCGCGTCAAGGAAATCGAGCGCACCACCAACCACGACGTCAAGGCGATCGAATACCTCCTCAAGGAGCAGGCCGCCAAGCTGCCTGAGCTGGCCAAGGTCAGCGAGTTCATCCACTTCGCCTGCACCAGCGAGGACATCAACAACCTGTCCCACGCCCTGATGCTGCGCGCCGGTCGTGACGAAGTGCTGCTGCCGCTGATGCGTCAGATCGCCGACGCCATCCGCGCCCTGGCTCATCAGTACGCCGACGTGCCTATGCTATCGCGTACCCACGGCCAACCGGCATCGCCGACCACCCTGGGCAAAGAGCTGGCCAACGTCGTGTACCGTCTGGAGCGCCAGATCGCCCAGGTTGCCGCCGTACCGCTGCTGGGCAAGATCAACGGTGCCGTGGGCAACTACAACGCCCACCTGTCGGCCTACTCGCAGATCGACTGGGAAGCCAACGCCCGCGCCTTCATCGAAGACGAGCTGGGCCTGGTGTTCAACCCCTATACCACCCAGATCGAGCCGCACGACTACATCGCCGAGCTGTTCGACGCCATCGCTCGCTTCAACACCATCCTCATCGACTTCGACCGTGACGTCTGGGGCTACATCTCCCTGGGCTACTTCAAGCAGAAGACCGTCGCTGGCGAAATCGGCTCCTCGACCATGCCGCACAAGGTCAACCCAATCGACTTCGAGAACTCCGAAGGCAACCTGGGTATTGCCAACGCACTGTTCCAGCACCTGGCCAGCAAACTGCCAATCTCCCGCTGGCAGCGCGACCTGACCGACTCCACCGTGCTGCGCAACCTGGGCGTGGGCTTCGCCCACAGCGTCATCGCCTACGAGGCCAGCCTCAAAGGTATCGGCAAGCTGGAAATCAACACCCAGCGCATCGCCGCCGACCTGGACGCCTGCTGGGAAGTCCTGGCCGAGCCGATCCAGACCGTCATGCGTCGTTTCAACATCGAGAACCCCTACGAGAAGCTCAAGGAGCTGACCCGTGGCAAGGGCATCACGCCTGAAGCGCTGCTGACCTTCATCGATGGTCTGGACATGCCAGCCGAAGCCAAGGCCGAGCTCAAGCAGCTGACCCCGGCGACCTACATCGGCAACGCGGCAGCCCAGGCCAAACGCATCTAAGCTGAGCGTCGCGTACAACGCCCGGCTTGGCCGGGCGTTTTTATTCCCGTACGAAAATTACGTTTTTTCAATAGGTTGAACATGAATCCTGATACTCCACTGCAGCTGCTCGGCGGCCTCACGGCCCGCGAATTCATGCGCGACTACTGGCAGAAGAAGCCCCTGCTGGTGCGCCAGGCGTTCCCGGACTTCGAAAGCCCTATCGACCCCGACGAGCTGGCCGGCCTGGCCCTGGAAGACGAAGTCGAGTCGCGCATCGTCCTCGAGCACGGCGCGCACCCATGGGAGCTGCGCCGGGGCCCGTTCGAGGAGGAAACCTTCGCCGAGCTGCCGGAGAAGGATTGGACCCTGCTGGTGCAAGCCGTCGACCAGTTCGTTCCGGAAGTCGCCGAGCTGCTGGAGCACTTCCGCTTCCTGCCAAGTTGGCGTATCGACGATGTGATGATCAGCTTCGCCGCCCCCGGAGGCAGTGTCGGCCCACACTTCGACAACTACGACGTGTTCCTGCTGCAAGGCCACGGCCAGCGCAACTGGAAGATCGGCCAGATGTGCAACAGCGACAGCCCGCTGCTGCCGCATGCCGACCTGCGCATCCTCGCCGAGTTCGAGCAAAGCGGCGAGTGGACCCTGGAACCGGGTGACATGCTGTACCTGCCACCGCGCCTGGCCCACTACGGCGTGGCCATGGACGACTGCCTGACCTACTCGGTAGGCTTCCGCGCCCCGAGCGCCGCTGAGGTCCTGACCCACTTCACCGACTTCCTCGGCCAGTTCCTGCCCGACGAAGAGCGCTACAGCGACGCCGACGCGGAGCCTGCCAGCGACCCACACCAGATTCAGCACGATGCCCTCGACCGCCTCAAGGCGCTGCTCGACAAGCACATGGGCGACAAAGACCTGCTGCTGACCTGGTTCGGCCAGTTCATGACCGAGCCACGCTATCCGGAACAGGTCGTCGGCGAAGAGTTGTCCGAAGACGAGCTGATCGAGGCCCTTGAAGACGGCGCGATCCTGATCCGCAACCCGAGTGCACGCATGGCCTGGTCCGAGCTCAACGACGACCTGATGCTGTTCGCCAGCGGCCGCAGCTGCCCGCTGCCGGGCAAACTGCGCGAACTGCTGAAACTGGTGTGTTCCGCCGACGCGTTGCATATCGACAACCTTGACCAGTGGCTGCAGGACGAAGATGGCCTTATGCTGGTACAGCAGTTGGTCAAACAAGGAAGCCTGGGGTTTGCCAATGAATAAGATCAGCGTTCGCCTGGCCGACTGGCACAAAGACAACGCCGATATCCGCCGCATTCGTGAGGCGGTATTCGTCGCCGAACAGCACATCCCGCCGGAGCTGGAGTTCGACTCCGAAGACCAGGACGCCCTGCACTTTCTCGCCCTGGAAGGCGACTACCCGATCGGTACCGCCCGCCTGCTGCCCGACGGCACCATCGGACGCATTTCAGTGCTCAAGGACTGGCGCGGACTGAAGGTTGGCGATGCGCTGATGAAGGCCGTGATCGCCGAAGCGCAGAACCGCGACCTCAAGCAACAAATGCTCAGCGCCCAGGTCCATGCCACCCCCTTCTATGAGCGGCTGGGTTTCCGCGTGGTCAGCGAAGAGTTCCTCGAAGCGGGTATCCCGCACGTGGACATGGTCCGCGATTCGCGCGCCTGATGCACAACCGGCAGCGGCCCTATCACGGGTTTACCCGCGAAAGGGCCGCTGCCGGCCAAAGACATGCCTGCCCGACACAAAAACCTGTACATCCATCCAGATAAAGCTTGCCTGCGCGCCCTCGCTTGCGCATCCTAGTGCCCATCTTTCCCGATGAAGCGTTCCCGGCCATGCGCCTGTTCCTCTGTGAAAAACCCTCTCAGGCAAAAGACATCGCCAAGGTGCTAGGTGCCAATCGCAAGGGCGACGGCTGCTGGCAAGGCACCGATGTCTGCGTGACCTGGTGCATCGGCCACCTGCTTGAAACCGCACCGCCCGACAGCTACGACGCTCGCTACAAACGTTGGAACCTGGCCGACCTGCCGATCATTCCGGAAAAATGGAAAATGCTGGTCAAGCCCAAGACCGCCAGCCAGTTCAAGGCGGTCAAGCGCCTGCTGGGAGAAGCCCGGGAGCTGGTGATCGCCACTGACGCCGACCGTGAAGGCGAGATGATCGCCCGCGAGCTGGTCGAGCACTGTCGTTATCGGGGTCCGATTCAACGCCTATGGCTGTCGGCCCTGGACGATGCGTCGATTCGCAAGGCCCTGGCCCGGCTGCTGCCGGGCCAGGACACGTTCAGCCTTTATCACTCGGCACTGGGCCGCTCGCGGGCCGACTGGCTGATCGGCATGAACATGAGCCGGCTGTTCACCCTGCTCGGTCGCCAGTCCGGCTACCAGGGCGTACTGCCGGTAGGCCGTGTACAGACGCCGACTTTGCGTCTGGTGGTCGACCGCGACCGCAGCATCGCCGACTTCGTACCCGTGCCGTTCTGGTCCATCGACGTGCAGCTGGAACACGCCGGCCAGCACTTCAACGCCCAGTGGCGCGCTCCAGAGGATGCCTGCGACGATCAGGGCCGCTGCCTGAACCCGGCATTGGCACAACAAGCCGCCGCCGATATGGGCAACTCAGGCACCGCGCAGGTGCTGAAGGTAGCCACTGAGCGCGTGCGAGAAGCAGCGCCCCTGCCCTTCGACCTTGGCACGCTGCAGGAGCTGTGCTCGAAGAAGTTCGGACTCGGCGCCCAGGAAACCATCGACATCGCCCAGGCGCTGTATGAAACCCACAAGCTGATCACTTACCCGCGCAGCGACTGCGGCTACCTGCCCATGAGCCAGCACAGCGAGGCTCCGGCAATCCTCGCCGCGCTACAACGCGCCGACGCCAGTTTGGCCCCCTTGCAGCCATACCTGACGCCCCAGCGCCGTTCACGGGCCTGGAACGATGCCAAGGTCAGCGCTCACCACGGCATCATCCCCACCGCGGCCGCCAGCGACCCGTCCCGCCTGCCGGCCAAGTACAAGGCGGTCTACACGCTCATTCGTGCCCGCTATCTGGCGCAGTTCCTGCCCAATCATGAATTCGACCGCACCCAAGCCGAATTCGATTGCGCCGGCCACGCGCTGCGTGCCGTGGGCAAGCAGATCGTCGAGCCAGGTTGGCGCCGCGCCCTCCCCGAGGCACTGACCCCGAACAAAGGCCGCGAGGCGCCACCGGCCCAGGTGCTGCCAGTCCTGTCTGAAGGCCAGGTGTGCAACGTGCACGATGTGCAACTGAAGGATCAATGGACCCAGCCCCCCAAACCCTTCACCGAAGGCGACCTGATCAAGGCCATGAAGAACGTCGCCAAACTGGTCGACGACCCTCGCCTGAAACAAAAGCTCAAGGAAACCACCGGCATCGGCACCGAGGCGACCCGTGCCAGCATCATCCAAGGCCTGCTCGACCGCGGGTACCTGGTGAAGAACGGCAAGGCGCTGAGCGCCACCCCGGCAGCCTTCAGCCTGATCGACGCCGTCCCCCGCGCCATTGCCGACCCCGGTACCACGGCGATCTGGGAGCAGGCCCTGGACATGGTGCAAAGCGGCGAAATGAGCCTGGAGGAATTCGTCGCGCGGCAATCGGCCTGGATGGGCAAGCTGGTGCAGCGCTGCAGCGGCATGCAACTGACCATCAGCGGACCGGCGGCAGGCAAGGCAGCGACACCGTGGAAGAAGAAGCGCCGGAGCAGCGGGAAAGGCAAAGCGAGCGCTGGCAAACCGAAGCAGCCTCGGCGCAAGGCATCGACATAGCCGGAGGATTGATCGTTGCCTCCTCCTCATCGCCACCCTGCGTAAGAGCGGTAGCCGCGAATCTCCCATAAAAGAAAGCTGGCGCCGTGAAAAAATAATGCTACATTTTCATGAAAATAAGCACTATGAATTTCACGAGGCATCTGCATGTTCAAGCAATCCGCCCAGCATATTGCCAGCTACTACGCCCAGACCTTCCCCACCCCCATCCCCTTGCGCCCTACCCTGCAAGGCCAGCATGACACCGATGTAGTGATCGTTGGAGCTGGCTTCAGCGGCCTGCACACTGCCCTGCGCCTGGCCTTGGTCGGTAAGCGCGTGACCTTGCTCGAATCCAGTCGTGTGGCATGGGCTGCCTCCGGGCGCAACGGTGGCCAGGCATTGCTGGGTTGGTCGTGCGACATGCCGCCGCTGGAAAAATCCCTTGGCACAGAACGCGCACGTCGGCTGTGGGACAGCATGTGCTGGGCGGCAGAAGAGATGCGTGAACTGCCCCTGCGCCACGGTTTCGACATCGACTACCGGCCCGGCAGCCTGTGGGCGGCGGTACTGCCTCGCCGTGTGAAGATGCTGGAAGAAGCCCTGCACGAGGCCGAAGAAAAATGGGGCTACGACGGCTTGCGCCTGATTGGCCGCGACGAGCTGGCGCAGTGGATCGGCAGCCCGCGCTACCAGGCTGCGCTGTACGACGGCAAGGGCGCGCACCTCAACCCGCTCAAGCTCGCCCAGGGACTGGCCATTGCCCTCGAAGCCGCGGGCGGGGGCATCTTCGAACAAAGCCAAGTGGTCGACTACCAGCAGACCAACAACGGTTATCGCGTCCGCACCGAGCGCGGCGAAGTGCGGTGTGACGTGCTGGTGCTGGCCTGCAATGCCTACATCGACCGCCTCGACCGCACGCTCTCACGCAGGCTGTTGCCAGTGGGCTCGTACCAGGTCGCCACCGCGCCGCTTGACCCTGCACTTGCCGCATCGCTGCTGCCGCGCAACAGTTGCGTGATCGACAACCAGTTCGTCCCCGACTATTTCCGCCTCACCCCGGACCACCGCTTGCTGTTCGGCGGTGGCTGCACCTACCTGGGCGGCATACCCAAGGACGTGGCCAGCGCCACCCGCCCCTACCTGGAACGGGTCTTTCCTCAACTGACGGGCGTGACCATCGACTACGCCTGGGGTGGCCATATCGACTGCAGCATGCGGCGCACCCCGGACGTTGGCCGGGACGGCCAGCGCTACTGGCTGCAAGGTTTTTCCGGCCATGGTGTGCTGCCGACCCTGGCGGCGGCGAAAGCAGTCAGCGATGCGATCCTGGGTGACGATGACCTGTTGGCACTTTACCAGGGCATCGACAATGGCCGCTTTCCCGGCGGCGACACCCTGGCCGCGCCCCTGGAGGCAGCCGCCAAGGCGTGGTACCGGCTGCGGGACCATTTCTGAAGCGAGGCTGGCACATGAACATGCAGGATGAGATCGAGGGGCTTGCGATTCTGGTACGTGACCTGCGCAAGCACCGTGGCCTGACCCTTGACGACCTGGCGGCGAGGATCAACCGCTCGGTGGGCTTCCTCTCCCAAGTCGAGCGCGGGCTGTCGCGCCCCACCGTCGCCGACCTGACCGCAATCAGTGAAGCACTGAAGGTACCTACCACCTACTTCTACCACGTCAGCAAGCCCAGGGCGCTGGACTGGGTCACCCGCCCGGACGAGAGACGTACGCTGTATTACGCCGCCGGCATCACCGACGTACTGGTATCACCCAAGCTCAACGGTGGGTTCTCGATGCTGGACAGCCACCTGGCGCCAGGCGCCAGCAGCGGCGATGGGCATTTGAACGACAGCGCCGAACAAGGCGGCTTCGTGCTCGAAGGGGAGCTCACCTTGTGGCTCGATGGCCACGACCAAGCCGTCACCCTGCGCCCCAACGACAGCTTCCAGCTCCCCCCGCACAGCCAGTTCCGCTACGCCAACCTGTCCGACCGGGCGACCCGCGTGCTCTGGGTATTCCGATAAGTCACCGCCCCAAAATCTTCTATGCCTGGCGAAATCTCTCCTATTCTCAATGGTTCATTCGACTCTGCCTGATACACCCCTACGGAGGAGAAACAACCATGAGCTACGTAACAACCAAAGACGGCGTTCATATCTTCTATAAGGACTGGGGGCCGCGCGATGCACCCGTCATCCACTTCCACCACGGCTGGCCACTGAGTGCCGACGACTGGGACGCGCAAATGCTGTTCTTCCTCGCCAAAGGCTTCCGAGTGGTCGCCCATGACCGCCGTGGCCACGGACGTTCCAGCCAGGTTTGGGAGGGCCATGACATGGATCACTACGCCGCTGACGTGGCTGCGGTGGTCCAGCACCTGGGTATCCAAGGGGCTGTCCATGTCGGTCACTCGACAGGCGGCGGCGAAGTGGTGCACTACATGGCCAAGTACCCCCAGGACCCGGTGGCCAAGGCCGTCCTGATTGCCGCGGTACCCCCGCTGATGGTGAAGACGCCGGCTAACCCGGGCGGCCTGGACAAGTCGGTGTTCGACGGTTTCCAGGAACAGGTGGCCAGCAACCGTGCACAGTTCTATCGCGATGTCCCGGCCGGACCGTTCTATGGCTACAACCGGCCTGGCGTACAGGCCAGCGAGGGCGTCATCGCCAATTGGTGGCGCCAGGGCATGATCGGCAGCGCCAAGGCCCATTACGACGGCATCGTCGCCTTCTCGCAAACCGACTTCACGCAGGACCTCAAAGGCATCAAGCAACCGGTACTGGTCATGCACGGCGATGATGATCAGATCGTACCCTATGAAAACTCAGGGCCGAAGTCGGCAGAGCTGCTGCCCAACGGCACGCTGAAAACCTACAAAGGCTTCCCCCATGGCATGCCTACCACCCATGCCGACGTGATCAATGCCGACTTGCTGGCGTTCATCCAAAGCTGACGTGGCGGCCCTGCACGGGGTCGGGCTAGGCCCTGGCACCTGAACGCCGGCACCTCTGATGGGGCCGGCTTTCAGCGCTCAGGCTGCCGCTCAGAGGAAGGTAAAGACGGTCGAGGCTGGCAGACGCGACTTGTTCAACCCCGCATTGAAGTCTGCGTCGCTGCGATAGCCCAGGCTCAGCACCACCACGCTGGTGAAACCGCGCTCACGCAGGCCCAGCTCGGCGTCCATGACCTTGCTGTCGAAACCCTCGATCGGCGTGGCGTCCAGGCCATGTGCGGCGGCACCGAGCAGCGCGGTACCCAGGGCCAGGTAGGTCTGCTTTTCCATCCAGTGCTGCAGGTCTTTCTGATCGTATCGGTGCAGATTCACATAGTGGCGGCGGCTCTGGTTCTGCGCGGCGCGGGCCTGCTCGTCACGGAATCGACCATTGGCCGCTTCCTGATCGAGCACGGCATCGAGGTGCGCTTCGGTCATCTCGGTGCGGGTGCAGAAAACGATGACATGGGACGCATCGAGGATCTTTGGTGTGTTGTACGCAAACCCTCCCACCGTGCTCTTGGCCAAACGCGCCTTGCCTTCGGCGCTGTCGGCAACGATGAAATGCCAGGGTTGCGAGTTCACCGACGACGGGCTGTGACGCAATTGCTCAAGCAGCGCGTCGATGGTGGCCTGTGGGATCTTGCGCGAGGCATCGTAGGCTTTGGTGGTGTAACGGCGTTTGGCGAGCGCAACGGTATCCATGAATCGACTCCTGGTGGTGGCACGGGTTTGCCACGCATCTTATCTGTCCGTAGAAAAAGAAAAACAGGCACAATGCAGCAACACTTTCATCTTTGGAGTGAAAATGCTGCGTATCGCTGATCTGGAATTGTTCGTTCGCAGTAGCGCCTTGGGCAGCTTCACCGCTGCCGCCCAGGAGGCCGAAGTGCTGCCCGGGCAGGTGGCCGCCGCCATCAAGCGCCTGGAGCGCGAACTGGACGTACGTCTGTTCGCCCGCACCACCCGCAGCCTGCGGCTGACCGCCGAGGGTGAGCTGTACCTGCCCACCGCGCATACCGTCCTGGAAAGCCTGCGCCAAGGGCGGGACAACCTGCACGGCGCCCACAGTAGCCTGCGCGGTGTGCTACAGGTATCGGCGCCGTCGGACCTGGGCCGCAACATGTTGTTGCCATGGCTCACGGAGTTTCGCCGCGAACACCCCGACCTTAACTTGCGCATCCTCCTTTCCGATCAGCTCGCCGACTTCTACCGCGACCCGGTCGACGTGGCCATCCGCTATGGGACCAACGACGATGCCAACTACATCGCCTTGCCTCTGGCGCCTGCCAATCGCCGTGTCGTGGTCGCCTCGCCGGCCTATCTGGCCCACCATGGACGGCCGACCACACCCGAGGCGCTGCATCACCATGCGTGCCTCCTGTACCCACAACAAGGCCGGGTCTATGACAAGTGGCGCCTGGGAGATCGCACAGTACAGGTCAAGGGTTCGCTGTTCAGCGACGACGCCGACCTGGTCAGGCGCTGGGCGCTGATGGGCGAAGGCATTGCCTATAAATCGTGGCTGGATGTGCGTGCCAATGTGGCCGCCGGCGAGCTGGAGGTCCTGTTGCCCGACCACCCTGGTGAACCGACGCCGGTGCCCCTGGTATGCCCGCACCGCAAACAGCTGTCGCCTGCGGTTTCTCGCCTGCATGTGTGGTTGCGTGACCGGTTCGCGGCGCTGGACCCGCGATGACCTGACTTTCTGCACAAATGTTCTAAGCCGGGGCAGGACCTGCGAGTTACAGTGGCAAGCCTATTTCCACAGCAGCACCCGGCCATGAGCAATTGGATCGACCTCAAGCAGGACGCCGACACCGGCATCGAGTCGGTGCGTGCGCACTTCACCGGTCACGCCTACGACCCACACTGGCACGACACGTACCTGGTCGGGGTGACCGAGCAGGGTGTGCAACAGTTCAAATGCCGCCGCGAGCAACACAACAGCACGCCTGGGCAGGTGTTCTTGCTCGAACCCGGTGAATTGCACGACGGCCACGCGCCCACCGATGACGGCTTTACCTACTCGACCTTGTACCTGGACCCGAACTGGCTGGAAGCCGAAATGCGCGCGCTGTTCGGACAGGCCCCGGCCGGCTGCCTGCCCAGCTTCAAAGGCACGCTTTGGCGCGACGAGCACCTGTCCCTAGCCACGTTCCGCGCCTTCCAGGCATTGCACGGCGAAGAATTGCGCATGGTCCGCCAGACCGCTACGGATGACCTGCTCAGTTGCCTTACCCGGCACCTGCACTGGCGCAAACGGATCAACCCCGACCCGCGCCTGCCCCTGGTCGCCCAGGTGGCCCGCGACTATCTGCATGCCCATCTTGACCAGGACATCGGCCTGGACGACCTGGCCCATGTCTGTGCTGTCGACCGCTTCCGCCTGACCCGCGCCTTCAAGGCTGCATTCGGCCTGGCGCCGCACGCCTACCTGATCCAGCTGAGGGTGGCCCGTGCCCGGCGCCTGCTTGCCAAAGGCCAGACGCCAGCCGAAGTGGCCTCGACCTTGGGTTTCGCCGACCAGAGCCATCTCGGCCGCTGGTTCCGCCGCGCATATCGACTGACCCCGGCCGACTACCGTCGACGTTGCTCAAAGCTTCCAGACTGAAGCACCGCTGACAGCGAGGATGGTGCTCCGATTCATTGGAGTACTCGTCATGTCGTCGTCCCTGTTGCCTTTCATCCTCTTTGCCCTGGTCGCCAGCATCAGCCCAGGACCGACCAACCTGCTGATCCTTGCCCACAGTGCCCGCCTGGGCCTGCGAGCCAGCGTGGCGCCGATCGTAGCGGGGTGTGGCGCGGCCGCAGGGGTGGTGCTGATGGTCGGCCTGGGTTTGGGTGATTGGCTGACTCGCCACCCCCTCGCCCAGCAGTTGATGAGCTGGGCTGGAGTGATCTGGTTGAGCTGGCTGGCGTGGCAGATGCTGCGCAGCGCTGACGAACCGCTGCACAGTCTCACTGGCAAGCCCTTCAGCGCCTTCAGCGCTGCGTCGTTGCAACTGGTCAACCCAAAGGTGTGGATGATGGCGGTGGCGGTGATCGGCGTGTTCGCCGCGCCGTCACTGCCAGTGTGGCAGTTGGCGCTGGTGTTCCTGCTGGTTGCCCTGCCGTGCATGACCGTCTGGGCGATGCTGGGCGTGGGGAGCGCCCGCTGGTTGCATTCGCCGCAGCGGCTGCGTGGGTTCAACCGGGGACTTGCCGGGTTGTTGCTGGTGTCGGCAGGGTTGGCTGTCCTGGGTTGAGACTTACGCCCTCATAGCCGGCAAGCCGGCTTCAACCGATGCGGTGATGCCTTTACAGGAGTGCTCAGGCCCCCAGCGCTTCCCGGAAGCGCCGGGTGCTGGCCAGCGCCAGCAGCAACCCCGCCACGGCTACGCTACCGCCCACCAGGCCGATGTCCGCCACGCCCATCTGGCTGCTGACGATGCTGCCCAGCAGCGCCCCACCACCAATGCCGATGTTGTAGATGCCAGAGAACAACGCCATGGCCACGTCGGTGGCGTCGGAGGCCAACTTCAGGGTCTTAGATTGCAGCGCCAGACTGAAACTCAGGATCGCCACGCCCCAGAACATGCTCAACGCCGCGAACCCATAGAAGTTGCCCGACAGTGGCAGCAACAACAGCAGGCAAGCAGCCAGCAGGCTGATCGAGCCAATCAGGAAGCCATGGGGGAAGCGGTCGCTGTAACGGCTGAACAGCAGCGAACCGAACACGCCAGCGCCACCGAACAGCAGCAGTACCAAGGTGGTACGTTCGCCGCCGATCTGCGCCACATGCAGGGCGAACGGCTCGATGTAGCTGTAGGCGGTGAACTGCGCGGTAATCACCAAGGTCACCAACAGGTAGGTGATGACCAGCGCTGGACGCTTGAACAGAATCGGTAGGCTGCGCAGCGAGCCGGAGTTCTGGCTGGGCAACAGCGGCAACGACTTCATCAGGCATAGCATGGTCGCCAGCGCCACCCCGGCGATGCTGAGAAAAGTGGTGCGCCAGCCCAGCGCCTCACCCACCACGCGGCCCAGCGGAATGCCCAGCACCATCGCCAGTGTGGTACCGGTGGCCAAAAGCCCCAAGGCCTTGGCCTGCTGCCCCGGTGGCGCCACACGCACCGCCAGCGATGCGGTGATGGCCCAGAACACGGCATGGGCCAAGGCGATACCGATCCGGCTGACCAGCAACATGGCGAAACTCTGCGCCAGCCACGACAACAGGTGGCTGACGATGAACACCGCGAACACCATCAGCAGCAGACGCCTGCGCTCGATGTTGCGGGTCATCAGCATCATCGGCAACGACGCCAGCGCCACCACCCAGGCGTAGATGGTCAACATCAGCCCGACTTGCGCGGTGGTCATCTCGAAGCTGCGACCGATGTCGCTGAGCAATGCCACCGGGACGAATTCGGTGGTGTTGAAGATGAAGGCCGCCAATGCCAGGGCAATGACGCTCAACCAGCTGCCATTACCCGTAGTGGTGGGTAGGTGGGTAGGAATGGGTCCGTTCATGGGTGGATATCGTTACTCCGGAAACGAGGCAACAGTCGGCGCGCCTGGCACACGCGGGCACGGTGCTGACGTACGGTCTGTTATTGGAAGGAATGCCGGGCATGGTACGCGTCAGCCCAGCCCCTCACAACCACAGGCGTCCCAGATTCATCGCGCCGACCTGGGGTTCGATCAACCCTGCAGCGTCGCCATGTCGATGACGAACCGGTACTTCACATCACCGGCGATCATCCGCTCGTAAGCCTGGTTGATGTGACGAATATCCAGCAGCTCGATGTCGCAGCGGATATCGTGCTCGGCGCAGAAGTCCAGCACTTCCTGGGTCTGGGCTATACCGCCGATCAACGAGCCAGCCAGCACCCGACGCTTCAATACCAGGTTGGCCGCATGCAGCGCCGGGTCTACCGGTTCGATCAGACCGACCAGGATGTGCACGCCGTCGAACCTGAGGGTTTCCAGGTACGGGTTCAGGTCGTGCGGCACCGGGATGGTGTCGAGCAGGAAATCGAAGCGCCCGGCGGCAGCACGCATCTGCTCAGCATCGGTGGACACGATCACATGGTCGGCGCCTTGGCGGCGCGCCTCCTCGGCCTTGGCCTGGGAGCGGGTGAACAGCGTCACTTCGGCACCCAGCGCCTTGGCCAGCTTGATGCCCATGTGGCCCAGGCCGCCCATGCCGAGAATGCCGATCTTGTGGCCTGGGCCGACGCCGTGGTGCTTGAGTGGCGAGTAAGTGGTGATACCCGCGCACAGAATCGGCGCGGCACTGGCCAGGTCCATGCCCTCGGGAATACGCACGACGAAATGCTCGTCGACCACGATGCTGTTGGAGTAGCCGCCCATGGTATTGCTGCCGTCCACCCGGTCGGGGGTGGCGTAGGTCATGGTCGGGCCTTCCAGGCAGTACTGCTCCAGATCCTTGGCACAGGCTTCGCAGTGACGGCAGGAATCGACCATGCAGCCGACGCCGACCAGATCGCCCGCCTTGTACCGGGTAACATTCGCCCCCACGGCGGTCACCCGGCCGATGATTTCGTGGCCCGGCATCAGTGGATAGACTGCGATGCCCCATTCGTTGCGGGCCTGGTGGATGTCCGAGTGGCACACGCCACAGTAGAGAATCTCGATAGCGACATCGTCCGGGCGTGGGCTGCGACGTTGGAAGGTCATCGGCGCGAGGGGGCTGGTGGACGTCTGGGCGGCGTAACCGATAGCGGTGTACATACGGTACCTCATGGGAAGTGAAACGATTCAGGCGACGCATTCTGCGCGCCTCGAATCGCTGAGCCCACAACCGATTCTCCGGCATCCATGCCTGATTCTACGGAACTAACAGCCAAGCTCTGGCGCTAGACCGTCAATCTGCGATGATGCGACTGTCTGATTCTCTGCCCTGGTTCCTCATGCAACTGACCCGCCACGTCGACGCCAATGCCACCCTCTGCGCCCTGATCCGCAGACTGACCACACGCCCCGGTTTCGTACCCACCGCCCTGCCCCAGGTGAACGTCCTGAGCTGGGACCACTACGTGGCCAGCAGCCCGCAGATCTACGAGCCGAGCCTGATGATCCTGGCCCAGGGCAGCAAGCTTGCTCGCCTTGGGCCACGCACGCTGGAGTATGGCGCCGGCCATTACCTGGTGCAGGCGCTATCGGTGCCCTTTATGTGCGAAACCTTTGCCACTCCCGATGCGCCTCTGCTTGGCGTAGCCGTGGACATCGACCGCGCGGTGCTCGGTGAGCTGGTGCAAAGCATGGACCTGCCCCCCGACGCCACAGTGCAGGCGCAAACTCCGCAGTCGATGACGTCGGCGGCTTTGGATGCGCCGATGCGCGACAGCGTCGAACGCCTGCTGCAGTGCCTGCAAAACCCGCTGGACGCCAAGGTTCTTGGCCCGGCACGGGTACGCGAAGTGCTCTACACCGCCCTGCGCGGCCCCCAGGCCAATGTCCTGAGGGCACTGGTCGAACAGCAAGGTCACTTCGCCCGCATCGGCGCGGCCCTGGCCCACTTGCGCGAGCATTACACCGAGCCACTGAGCGTCGAAGACCTGGCGGCGTGCGCCAACATGAGCGTTTCGACTTTTCATGAGCATTTCAAGCGTTGCACCGACATGGCACCGATGCAGTACCTCAAGCGTCTGCGGCTGCTCAAAGCCCAGCAAATGCTGATCGGCGAAGGCCTTGGAGTGGCGCAGACAGCGCACCGGGTGGGGTACCAGAGCACCTCGCAGTTCAGCCGCGAGTACAAACGCCAGTTTGCCCGCAGTCCAGGGGACGAAAGTGGCCGCCTCCTGTCATACCCCGTTTAGTGCGTCATTTCTGAGGCAGCCATTTCGCGACGCCAGGCCGCGCCCACCGTGCTCTACAACAACGGCCACTCGGCCAGCGGCCAGTAGCGCCCCTTGCGTGACTCGTACAAGGTGAAATGCCGGGCCGCGATAAAGAACTCCGGGGCCACCGTCGCTTCAGGCAGCTGCCCGCGAAAATCCCGGGACAAGGTAAGGTGCGGCCGGTACTCGCGTGCCTGCTCCTGGAACCCCAGGGGCAGCAGTGCCTGCTGCAGGCCATACACCAGCTGACGGATCCCCGCAGGCGTTTCCTGAGGCTCCAACACCAGTGCATTGGCGCGGTTCCAGACCTGCAACCGGTCAAGCAGCAACCGCAGCGGCGCCTCGGGCCGCGCCAGATTGTCTACCACGGCGCAAATGGCAGGCACCTGTGCGGCGTCCACATCGCCAAGAAACAACAAGGTCAGGTGGAAGTTCTCGCTGGGCACCGGCTTGCCACTGCGCAGGTTCAGACCGCGCCGCCATTGGGCAATGTCACTGCGCTGGCTGCCTTTTACCGGTAGTGCGAAGAACAGTCGCTTGAACGGGGCGCCACTTGGGCGAACATCCTGGGGCATGGGATCTCCATAGGGCTGAATCCACTTGAAACGTTTGCGCAAAGCATGGGCCATTACACCTAAGTCGTCCTGATTTCACGTAACAATAAGTACAAAGTCCCTACATGATTGTTTATGCTGGCGTGCTAATGCCATGTCGCATGGCCATTTCTTCGACAAGTAAACGTCCATGAAAATTGCACTCGTACTCCTTTTCGTCTTCTCGATCGCCTATGTTCACCTGCGCGGTCGGGTACGCCACAAGCTGACCCGTCAGCTGGGCGACCACTCCAGTTTCCTCGCCCCGATCAATAGCTTCCTCTACCTGTTCTCCAAGCATCCAGCCAAGCCCTACCTGCCGGTCGAGGCGTTCCCGGAACTGCAACCGCTCAAGGACCACTGGCAGGAAATCCGTGAAGAGGCCCAGCAACTGCTGCATGCCGGTGCCATCAAGAAATCCGAGAATTACGACGACGTTGGCTTCAACTCGTTCTTCAAGACCGGCTGGAAGCGCTTCTACCTGAAGTGGTACGGCGAAAGCCACCCCTCGGCCATGAGCCTGTGCCCACGCACCACCGAGTTGCTCCAAGGCATCGGCACGGTCAAGGCGGCGATGTTCGCCACCCTACCGCCGGGTGCGAAACTGGTGCGCCACCGCGACCCCTACGCCGGCTCCTACCGCTACCATCTGGGCCTGGATACACCGAACGACGACGGCTGCTACATCGATGTGGATGGCGAAAAGTATTCCTGGCGCGATGGCGAAGCGGTGGTGTTCGACGAAACGTACATCCACTACGCCGCCAATACCACCGATCACAACCGCATCATCCTGTTCTGCGACGTCGAGCGTCCGCTCAAGTACCGCTGGGCGACCGCCTTCAACCGCTGGTTCAGCCGCAATGTCATGGCCGCCGCCGCCGCGCCGAACACCGCCAACGACAAGACCGGCGGCATCAACCGTCTGTTCACCCGCATCTACCGGATCCGTGAGCGCGGCAAGGCGCTGAAGAAGCGTAACCGTACCCGCTACTACCTGGAAAAGTGGGCCGTGGTCGCGGCACTGCTGCTGGTGTTCATCTATATCTGAAGGCTTGGACTACCCTGAAAGCTCCTGCCCAAACCCCAACAAGGTGAAGACGATGAGCATGATGGACTGGGACGCCTACCGTAAGCAGTTGATGGCCGGCATCGGCGATCTCAAGCAACTCTCCCCCGACACCGTGGCCGGCTACATGACGGCCAGCGGTGCGGGTGCCAAGACCAACCACCTGGACGCCAAGACTCGCGAGTTGATCTCCCTGGCCGTGGCGGTCACCACCCGCTGCGACGGCTGCATCGCCGTGCACTCGCAGCAAGCCGTCAAACACGGCGCCACCCGCGAAGAAATCGCCGAAGCCCTGGGCGTGGCCGTCGCCATGAATGCGGGTGCCGCGCTGGTCTACTCGGCCCGGGCACTGGATGCCGTTGGCAAGGCCGACAGCTGAGGCCTGGCGGCGCCGCCCTTGCGCGACGGCGCCGCGTTACTCAGACTGGGCACCTCAGCCCTTGCAGGAACCCGCATGATCCACATCCGCCCCATGACGCCCGAAGACTTCGAGCGCTTCTGGCCAACCTTCCAGGCCGTCATCCAGGCCCGCGAAACCTACGCCTACGACCCTGCCCTCACTTTCGAACACGCCCGGCAACTGTGGCTGGAACTGCCCCTGCATACCCTGGTTGCCGAAGCGAACGGCGAGGTGCTCGGTTCGTATTACCTCAAGGCCAACGCGGCAGGTCCCGGCGCCCATGTGGGCAACTGCGGCTATATGGTTTGCGAAGCCGCCCGCGGGCGCGGCGTGGCGCGGATGATGTGCGAGCACTCGCAAAAGCTGGCACGCCAGGAGGGCTTCCTGGCCCTGCAGTTCAACTCGGTGGTGGCCAGCAACGAAGTGGCCGTGGCGCTGTGGCGGAAACTGGGTTTCGAAACGGTCGGTCGCCTGCCCAAGGCCTACCGCCATGCCCGTCTTGGGCTGGTGGATTGCCTGGTGATGTACAAATGGCTGGCCGACGAACCGGTGGTGGAGAAACCGCCGCTGCTGATCGGGCGCAAGAACATCGAAGCCCGCGTATCACGCCGCCGGGGTCGATAGCGCCATCGGCAATACCGCGCAATCCATTGACGCAGAGCCGTTTCGATGGTCAGATGCGCGCCAGTTTCAGGTGCCCTGCGCCGCCGCGCGCAGGGTGAAACGGGAAGCCGGTGAGTCGAGCTACACGACAAGTCCGGCGCTGCCCCCGCAACGGTAAGCGAGCGAACCCTTCGAAATACCACTGTGCAAACGCATGGGAAGGTGAAGGCTTCACGACCCTCGCAAGCCCGGAGACCGGCCTGGAGCTTCACTTGGCAACCCGCGGTGGGCGGGCGCAGGCCGGTTTGCGCGTGCGCGCCTGCGTGCGTGGCTCACCTTTGCGTGTTTTCCACCGGGATCCATTCATTCCTGCAGCCGTGGAACGACATGTCCCGTATTTACAAGCTTCACACACTGGCGGCCTGCCTGGCCGTGACTTTTCCTGCCCTGGCCGACGAACGAAGTGCCCTGGCCCTGCCCTCCACGGCCATCACCGGCACCCACGATGACGCCGCCGTGGACCTCGCCACCCCGACCCAGGCTGGCTCGCGCCTTAACCTCAGCGCCCTGGAAACCCCGGCCAGCACCAGCAGCATCAGCGCACAACAGATCCAGCAGCGCAACAACCTCACCGTTCAGGATGCAGTCAGCCGCTCGCCCGGCATCTCCTTCATCGGTACCCCAGGCGACGGCGGCACCGGTCTCTCGGCCAGGGGCTTTACCGGGCATGGATCGGTGATGACCCTGTTCGATGGCACACGCCTGTACACGGGCGCGGGCACCCAGACTTTTCCGGTAGACCCGTGGCTGGTCGAGCGTATCGACGTGATCCGTGGCCCGGCCTCGGTGCTGTATGGCGAGGGCGCAACCGGCGCGGTGGTCAACGTGATCCCCAAAAAGCCATTCAGCGGCCAGGTGCAGAACCATCTGCGCCTGGGCTATGGCGCCTGGGACCGTCAGCAACTGGGCCTGGACAGCGGCGGCAGCATCAGCGAGCGCCTCAGCTACCGGGTGACCCTCAACCGCCAGGCAAGCAACGGCTGGGTCGACCGCACCGACTCGCGCAGCCTGGCCCTGGGCGCCGCGTTGCGCTTCGACGCCAACGACGACCTCAGCTTCACCCTGGCCCACGAGCGCGGCGATGCCGAGCCGGCCAACGACTTCGGCACACCCTTGATCGACGGCCACTACCGCTCCAGCCTGCGCAAGAAGAACTACAACATCGACGATGACGTGCAGCGCTACCGTGATGCGTGGACTCGTTTCACCACCGACTGGACCCTCAGCGACCACCTCAGTGCCAGCAACCAGCTCTACTACATCAAGAGCCGCCGCCATTGGCGCAATGCCGAGGCCTACAGCTGGGATGCCGACCGTGACCAACTGCTGCGCCAGAGCTACCTGCAGATCAAGCATAATCAGGAGCAGATCGGCGACCGCCAGACCTTCACGCTCGACCACCGCCTGTTCGGCTTGGCCAGCACCACCCTGGTCGGCGCCGAGTACAACAAGATTCGCTTCAACGTCGACAGCAACTCACCCTACGACGATGTCGGTGGCGACTACGTCGACCCATGGCACCCAACTGCGGCGACGTTCCACAGCAACTCGCCGCTGCGCCCGCAGACGCTGTCCACCACCCACACCTTCGCCCTGTTCGCGGAAAACCGCCTTCGGGTCACCGAGCGCCTCTCGCTGGTGACCGGCGTGCGCCGCGACCAGAACCATATCGACCGCGACAACCTGGTCGACGGCACCCGCAGCGACCACAGCCTGCAAGGCGGCAACTGGCGCGCCGGGCTGGTGTTCGCAGTGAACGATGACCTGTCCCTGTACGGTCAGTACGCCACCAGCGAGGACGGGGTGAACGATTTGATCAGCCTCAGCCCCGGCCAGATGCACTATGACCTGACCGAGTCGAAACAGACCGAACTGGGCCTCAAGCAACGTTTCTGGGAGGGGCGCGGCGAGTGGACCCTGGCGGCTTACCACATCGTCAAGAAAAAGCTGCTGGTGGACGACCCTGTCAGCCACGACAAACAACAAGCCGGCCAGCAGACCTCTGACGGGCTGGAGGCCAGCCTCGAACTGGCCTTGCCCCACCAGTGGCAGGTCTCGGCCAACGCCGCCGTGGTTCGCGCCACGTACGACGACTTCGATGACGTGGTCGGTGGCGTAACCCAGGACCGCGCCGGCAACCGCCCGGCCAACGTGCCGCGACGCACCGCCAACCTATGGGTGAGCAAAGGCTTCGGGCAGGCCGTGGAAGCTGGGCTGGGCTTGCGCTACGTCGACCAGCGCTACGCCGACAGTGCCAATAGCCTTCAAGTACCCGGCTACACCGTGGTCGACGCCAACCTGGGCTGGCAGGTGGTGCCGGACGTACGCCTGGGCTTGCAACTGAACAACCTGTTCGACCGTGACTACGTGTCCTCGGCCTACAGTGGCGAACAATGGCTGATGGGCACACCCAGGTCGTACTTCGCCACGCTGGACTACCGTTTCTGACCGCAGTCCCTCGACGTGACGCCAATGTCCGCCTCGCGGGTCGCCCACGTCGGCGATGATAACCCTACTGCATCCAGGGTGGCGTCGGTTCCACCGCGTTGAGCGGCCCGTGCTCCGCCTCGGCACGAGCCGCTCGGCGACGGGCATCGTCGAGCCGTGCGGCATCGATCTCGCGCAGCACGCCCTGGACGTCGGCGTCGTACTCATCGTCCTCGAACTGCCCGGTCAACGGGCTGTCGGGGCGTAATTCCCCGGCCTCGTACAGGGCCCACATTTCCTCTGCGTAACGGGTGCGCTTGAGCTCTGGTGCGAAGTGCCCGAAATAGCTGGCCATGTTCGCCACATCACGCTGCAGCATGCTGAAGGCGTGGTTGTTGGCGGCGGCGTCCACCGCTTGCGGTAGGTCGATGATCACCGGGCCTTGCGGCCCGAGCAGCACGTTGAATTCCGACAAGTCGCCATGCACCATGCCGGCACAGAGCATCAGGACGATCTGGCGGATGACGAAGGCATGGTGCTCGCGGGCTTCTTCCGGCTCCAGGTGAACATCGTTCAGACGTGGTGCAGCGTCACCGTCGGCGTCGGTCACCAGCTCCATCAGCAACACACCATCCTGAAAGTCGTAGGGCTTAGGCACCCGCACACCGGCATTGGCCAGACGGAACAACGCGGTCACCTCGGCATTCTGCCACGCGTCCTCGGCTTCCTTGCGGCCATACTTCGAGCCCTTGGCCATGGCCCGAGCCTGGCGACTGTTGCGGACCTTGCGGCCCTCCTGATACTCGGCGGCCTGGCGGAAACTGCGCTTGTTGGCCTCTTTGTAGACCTTGGCGCAGCGGATCTGCCCTGCGCAGCGCACCACATAGACGGCTGCTTCCTTGCCGCTCATCAATGGCCGCAGTACTTCGTCGACCAGTCCGTCTTCGATCAGTGGTTCGATTCGTTTTGGCGTCTTCATCAGGCTGGGTTCTTGGGTCCTGGCTGGCCGATCGGCCGGAATGGACATCCTCTCACAGGCTGATGCGTATTGCTTGGTTGTCTGCTACTGGCCAATCGCTGGCGTGCTGGCGCCTGCCGGGGGGGCCCCTACGTCGTCGGCGACCACCTGCCAACTGTCATCCGGATCGAAGCGCTTCATGGCCTTGGCCTCTGCCTCCCCATTCGGCCCAAGGTCCTTCTCGAACACCTGGCCGTCATGGCTGATCATGAAGCTCATCACGCCGGTATCGTTGTACTTCGCAGGCCAGGCGATCAAGGCAAAACCACGGCTCATCTGGTTGCCGATCAGATAGCTGTAGGCCCCACCCGGTGCCGAGGGTCCCTGGCCGTCGAGGATGCGGAAGTGATAGCCATACCAGTCGTCGCCCATCACGTCATTGCCGAACAGCGGCCCCAGCGGACTGACCTGGCCGTCGTTCTCGTCTTCCCAGAACAGCCCGTCATGCTTGCCTGGGGAACTGAAG
Source organism: Pseudomonas sp. NyZ480 (assembly GCF_029537255.1). Taxonomy (NCBI): domain Bacteria; kingdom Pseudomonadati; phylum Pseudomonadota; class Gammaproteobacteria; order Pseudomonadales; family Pseudomonadaceae; genus Pseudomonas; species Pseudomonas sp. NyZ480. The sequence goes on from NZ_CP120626.1 coordinate 3,345,524, forward strand.
ATCTTTTGCGCGTATTCCAGCGCGCCGTTGCCGTTGCGGTCCTGGGAGGCGTACTCCATCTGTGCGTCGTGGTACGCCAGCACGGACTGCAGCGCGGCCAGTTCATTGCGACCAATGCGCCGTGCTCGAATTTCGGCGCTGCCGGCCTTCAGGTCGAACGTCCAACCCTGCGCGCCTTTTACCAGCGGGATGGGCAACGTCCAGTGCTGGCTGCCCACCGCCAGAATCGCGTTACGGTCTCCTTGCGCCTGGACACGGTGCTGCTCGCGGTACTGCTGCAAGAACGCGTCGACATCGCTGCGCTGCACACCCCCGCGGGGAATATAGGTACGCCAGTCATCCCCAAGAAGCTGCGCCAGACGCGCCTCATCGGCGTGCGTTTCGCCCAATGCCGCAACGAACGCCTCCACTGCCTTTTCCGGTGTGGGGAATGCCTGCTGCGCCATGGCCAGACCCGACCAGGTCAGGCCCAATGCCAGTACCGCTGCCTTTGCATTCATCGACGGCCTCCTGCGCTACGGCGCACGCCTGCACTGGAGGGCCGGGAAATCTGGTGCCCGGCCGCCCGCGAGGCATTGGGCCGCTGGGCGAAGCTCTGGCTGGTCCGCCCGCGGGTGGCTTGCAGGGTGCTGCGCGACGGCGAGCGAACCCCTTCGAAGGCATTGTTGCGCGCTCGTCCGGCGCTACGCTGCTGCAGGGCCCGCCCTTCACCAGGCCGGGCTTGGCCGGCGTCCCGGGTGTTGCGCAGTTCCTGCCTGCGATCATGGGCACGTGGCGCGTCCTGCCGTGCCTGCACCCGGTTACCCGGGCTGTTGCCCGCCTGCACCTCGCGTACCCGGTCGCGGGCTTCGCGATTGCTGGTGGCCGGGCGCTCGATGCCATGGCGATCCATCGACGCCCGGGCCTTTTCCCGCGCCTGCGCCCGCTGGGCATCGTCACCACGAAAAGCCGTGCGCTGGGCGGCACCGTCGAGCTGGCGGCCAAACTGCTCACGGCTACGGCTGTCTCGGTAAGGCACCCCGTCACGGTGCACGGCGTTGTGCTGCCATTTGTTCTGGTTGTTGGTGATGCGGTTGTTGGCGTTGATGTTGTTGTAGCGATTGACGTCGATGTCGATGTCGTTGTCGCCCCAGTCGCAATCACCCCACAGCGAATCGATGATCGCCACCCCCGCCCCGAACGCCAGCCCGGCGATCAGGGCGGAGCCAGCGTAATACAACGGCGATGGCGGGTAATAGACCGGTGGCGAGGCCGGGTAGGCCCAGGTGCCATAAGTCGTGCTCGGGTTGTAGCTGGGCACGTACACCACCTGCGGGTCGGCTGGCTCGATGATGATCGTGGTCGACGATGAACTGGCCGCTGGGGATGCACTGCCAGTGGCGGGCGCCGCCTGGACCGTCACGTTCTGGTACTGGTTGCTTTGCAGGTTGCCGGCGGCCTGGGCCTGGTGGCGCAAGCGCTGGACGCTGTTCATCACATCGTCGGGCTGGGCGAGGAACGCATCCCCCAGACGCTGCACCCACACCGGGTCCTGGCCAAGCGTGACGAGCACCTGAGGGAAGGCCACCAGTGCCTGAACACTGGGGTCCCAGGATTGCTTGGCCACTTGCCTCACAGCCTCGTCGCCCTGGGCCTTCGGATTGGCCTTGGACCAGGCCACCGCCTCGGCGACTTCGCCGGGGTAAGTGGCGGCCATCAGTACCTGGGCCAGCAGCGCGTCGGGGTAAAGCGCGAGGGGAGCGAGCATCTGGTCCAGTTGCGCCTGGGTGAACACCGCGTCCTTAGTCGCAGCTGCCGGCGTCGCAGGTTCAGGCGCTGGGGGATCTGCAGCCTGCAGGCGGTTGGGCAGGACGTTCAGGCACAGCACCATCGACACAACACAGCACATTGGAATGCGCATGGCATTTCCCCATGTGTTCGGCTTGCGTGAAAGGAGTGAACCGCCACTGGGCAGTTGGAGCGTGAATAAGGTTAGCAAAGCGCTCGTCGTCAGCAACAAGCGCGCGTTCTCTTGGTCCTGGGGTTGGCTCGATAGTCACTATCGACAATGCCAATTTCTATCGCGCGGCGCCGCTCAATAAGCTGGGGCCATCGACAAGACACCTGCCCCGCCGCCCCTGGAGCCGCCCAATGAAAGCCACGACCCGAATATTGATCACTGCCCTGAGCGCCCTCGGCGTGGCACTGCTTGGCGGCTGCGCCAGCCACCCGGAACTGCGCCCTTACACGGCGCAGGAAACCCTGCAACTGCAACTGGAGGCCCTACAGCGTCAAGGCCTTTCCATGGATGAGTACGAACAACGCCGTCGAGTGATTCTGCGCGCCGCCACCCCGCAAGCGGTGACTGAAGTGACCGGCGCGCAGCCTGCGATCAGCGGCTGACCGGCAGCGCCTTGGGCATCAACTCGTAGGGGTGCTTCCACCCTGGCAATGCCTTGATGCGCGCCTTCCAGGCTTGGATGTGGGGATAATTTTCCAGCTCGATGCCGGTGTCCTCAGGCATGTACACGTAACCCGCCAACGACAGGTCGGCAATGGTAACGCGCCCGCCCACCATGAAAGGGGTCTTTTCCAGGTGCGCATCGACCACGCTGTAGGCCGCCTTGGCCCGCTCGCGCAGGAAGTGGGTCACGTCCGTTTCACCGGTATTCTTCAGACAGAACAGAAAACGCAGCGCCGCGTAGTAGCTGGTGAACTTGTGGTTGTCGAATAGCATCCAGCGCCAGATTTCGCGTTTTTCGTCCTCGTTACGGGCAGCGAACTGGCCCGTGCGTTGCGCAAGGTAATCAAGAATCAGCGCCGACTGGGTCAACGTCTGCCCAGCGTGCTCGAGCACTGGTACTTCGCCCTGCTCGTTGACCTCGTCTCGCCAGGCCTGCTCACGGGTCTGGCCATTGAAGAAGTCGACGAATACCGGTTGCCAGTCCTGGCCGGTCAGTTCAAGCATCAGCGCAGCTTTGTAAGCGTTGCCGGATTCAGCGAAGCAGTGCAGCGTGTATTCGGACATGGCGGACCTTCATTTTCCCTTGAATGATCTGTGATCGGGTTCGCACCCGAGCCAGGGAGCAAATCATGCCCTGGTCGCCAGCGTCAATGCATCACTGATGCAATCGAGCCCACAGGTGAACCGTTGCGCCCGTTATGCTTAGATACAGCCCAGCACACTCCGCCAGGATGGCTCCGATGCCCTGCCCTTCATTGCCCCGCGCCGTCACCACTCAACGCACCCGGCTCAGTCGTCCGACCCCGGCCATAGCCTCCCAATTGCACAGGGCACTGCTGCGCAGCTACGCACTGCACCAAACCTTCCTGGCATGGGCCAAGGACGACTGGACGCTGGATGAAGTCCGCGACAGCCTGGAAGTGAGCGCCGAACAGTTTATCGACCCTGATGCTGAGAAACGCTACTTCGTGCTGACCCCGGACAACGCCGAAGTGGTCGGCTGCATCGGCCTGCGCCCCGGTCAGGATGGGTACGAGGTGGGTTACTGGGTCAGCCAGGACCACTGCGGACAAGGTTTGATGCGCGAGGCACTGGCAGGCCTGCTGGATGCCGTGGAGGTGCCGCTCTGGCTGACGACCGATCTGGCCAACAGCGCCAGCCAGCGCCTGGCCGAGCGTGTGGGATTCAGACGCGAGGGTTGCGTGCAAGTCGGACAGGCCCCTGGCACACCGCACGCGCTTTACCGCCGTCCGCCCACGGGTTGCCGCTGAGTCACTTGGCAGGATCGCCAACGGAACTACTGCCGGGCCCGCACCCTCTTAAGGATTGAGCGCCAACCCCTTTTGGCTGCACGCTTTTGGAGAACACGCTATGCGCAAACTACTCCTTGCCCCTGCACTGCTGCTCCTTCTGCCTGCCGGGGCTGCCCTGGCCAGAGTCGATGCCGGAGACGTCGCCACCTCGGCCGGTATCTCCGCGTCGCTGTATTCGACCTTCAAGGATGACAAACGCATCATCCCTGCCCGCGACGAGCTTTCGGCTTTTGTCGCCAGCGGTGGCGCGATTCGCGGCGCCTACGTGGAGTCGGCGCTGGAGCAGGCCCGCAAGGACCATCCAGGCCTGCAGGCCAGTGATGAAGAGCTGGCGCGCGCAATTCTGTCCCAGGATGACCCGATCGCCGAGCATTGATCGGCGCGGTGCGAACCCTGTAAGCGTCGGCTCGCCGGCGCTTGCGGGGCAGCCGGGGTCATCGCGGCCCACATAGCGCTCGAATCTCTAGAGGGCGATTCCACGCCTACCCCCACCCATCCATGCGCATGGTCGCCCGCACCAGGCGTTGTTCCTCTTGCTCGATCTCGCGCAGGCTGTCGCGTATGCCGTTGATGTGCTCGCGCGCCGCTCGCTGCGCCTGCTCGGGCAGTTGCTCCATCACGGCGTGGTATAGCCGCGCGTGTTGGCGGTCGATCTGACGCTTCTGCGCTGGCCGGCAGTACAGGTTGTTGACCGAGGCGAATACCGTGCTCAAGGTCAGGTCGCTGAGCGTCTGCAGGGTGTGCACCAACACCGGGTTGTGCGATGCCTCGCTGATGGCTCGGTGGAAGGCGTGGTCGCGGCGGGCGTGCTCGCGTGGGTCGTGGGCGTCAGCCGCCTCATGGGCCGCCAGCATCTCTTCGTAACGACGACGAATCAGCAGACGGTCGATCTCGGTGGCGCGCAGGGCCGCCAGGCGGGCCGACTCACCTTCCAGCAGCGCACGCACCTCCAGCAGGTCGAACAACGTACGCGGTTGCGAACTGAACAGATGCATCAATGGTGTACTGTTGGCCGAGCCGGTGAGGTCGGCCACGAACGAGCCACGCCCCTGTTCGGTGTCGATGATGCCACGCCCGCTCAAAAGACGCAGGCCCTCGCGCAGCGCCGAACGGGAACAGCCGAGCTTCTCCACCAGGCGTCGCTCCGACGGCAGCGCCTGACCGACCTTCAATACTCCCTCCACGATCAACCGCTCGACCCGCTCGGCCACCTGTTCGGCGACCTTGGCCTTGCCTTCAGTAATCATACGTATCCTCTGACTGGTAGGACCACATGTACTGCATGCCGCAATCTAGCCATGGAGCGCCACGAATCACCAGCTTTCGTGCGAAAAACTGGTAGGACCAGCTGCCCGAAGGCTCGACCGAACGCCTCCGTCGGCGCAGGCTGAAAGGGTGATGGGTTAACCGTGAGCGCGCGCCTGCCACAGGTGCGCGATAACAACAAGAATTGCCTCTGAGTGAGCCTGATGAGCATCCTTTACGACGAACGTGTCGATGGGGAACTGCCCGCCATCGACCTGCCTGCCCTGCTGTCGGCCTTGCGCGAGGCGCTACCCGACCTCGATATCCTGCACCGCGCCGAAGACCTCAAGCCGTACGAGTGCGATGGTCTCTCGGCCTACCGCACGCTCCCGCTGCTGGTGGTGTTGCCTGAACGCCTGGAACAGGTGCAAACCCTGCTCAAGCTCTGCCATGCATGGGGAGTGCCTGTGGTTGCACGGGGCGCCGGCACCGGGTTGTCGGGCGGCGCCCTGCCCCTGAGCAAAGGCATCCTGCTGGTGATGGCACGCTTCAACCGCATTCTCGAAGTGAACCCACAGGGCCGCTTCGCCCGTGTGCAGCCTGGGGTGCGTAACCTGGCGATTTCCCAGGCGGCGGCGCCCCATGGTCTTTACTACGCGCCGGACCCGTCCTCGCAGATCGCCTGCTCGATTGGCGGCAATGTCGCCGAGAATGCCGGTGGCGTGCACTGCCTGAAATACGGCCTGACCGTGCACAACCTGCTCAAGGTCGAAATCCTCACCGTCGAGGGCGAACGCCTGACCCTGGGCGGCGATGCCCTGGACAGCCCGGGCTTCGATCTGCTGGCCCTGTTCACCGGTTCGGAAGGCATGCTGGGTATCGTCACCGAAGTGACCGTCAAACTGCTGCCCAGCCCCCAGGTGGCGCGGGTGCTGCTGGCCAGTTTCAACCGCGTCGAGGATGCCGGTCGGGCGGTCGCCCAGATCATCGCCGCCGGGATCATCCCAGCCGGCCTGGAAATGATGGACAACCTGGCGATCCGCGCCGCCGAGGACTTCATCCACGCTGGCTACCCGGTGGATGCCGCCGCGATACTGCTGTGCGAACTCGACGGGGTCGAGGCAGACGTGCACGACGACTGCGAACGCGTCGCAGCCGTGCTACAACAGGCCTGTGCCCGCGAGGTACGCCTGGCCTGCGACGAGGCCGAGCGTGCGCGTTTCTGGGCCGGGCGCAAGAACGCCTTCCCGGCGGTGGGCAGGCTCTCGCCGGACTACTACTGCATGGACGGCACGATTCCGCGTCGCGAGCTACCACGGGTACTCAGGGGCATCGGCGAGTTGTCGCAGGAATACGGCCTGCGCGTGGCCAACGTGTTCCACGCCGGCGACGGCAACATGCACCCACTGATCCTGTTCGACGCCAACCTGCCAGGCGAACTGGAACGCGCCGAGGCCATGGGTGGACGGATTCTGGAGCTGTGCGTCGCGGTGGGTGGCTCCATCACCGGTGAGCATGGCGTGGGGCGCGAGAAGATCAATCAGATGTGCGCGCAATTCAACAGCGACGAAATCACCCTGTTCCACGCAGTGAAGGCCGCGTTCGATCCGAAGGGTTTGCTCAACCCCGGCAAGAACATCCCGACCCTGCATCGCTGCGCCGAGTTTGGGGCGATGCATGTGCATCATGGCCAACTGCCCTTCCCCGAACTGGAGCGCTTCTGATGAGCATGGATCGCGACCTCAGCCAGGACCTGCTGGAACAGGTCAACCAGGCGCTGAACCTAGGCAGCGCGCTGCGCATCCAGGGCAGCAACAGCAAGGCCATGCTTGGCCGAGCGGTGGCCGGCGAAGTCGTCGACACCCGTGGCCACCGTGGCATCGTACGCTACGACCCGACCGAACTGGTGCTCACCGCCCGCGCCGGTACACCGCTGCGCGAGATCGAGGCAGCGCTGTACGAAGCCGGGCAGATGCTGCCCTGCGAACCGCCGCACCTGGGTACCGAGGCGACCCTTGGTGGCATGGTCGCGGCGGGGTTGTCCGGGCCACGACGGCCCTGGGCCGGTTCAGTGCGCGACTACGTCCTGGGCATACGGATGATCACCGGCCACGGCAAGCTGCTGCGCTTTGGTGGTGAAGTGATGAAGAACGTGGCCGGTTACGATGTCTCGCGGCTGATGGCTGGCAGCTTCGGCTGCCTGGGCTTGCTGACCGAGGTGTCGCTGAAAGTGCTGCCACGTCCACGGCAATGCCTGAGCCTGCGGTTGCCCATGACCCGCCACCAGGCGCTGGCAGAGCTGGCCGAATGGGGCCAGCAACCCTTGCCGATCAGCGCCGCCTGCCACCACGGCGACGCACTGTACCTGCGCCTGGAAGGCGGCGAAGGTTCGGTGCAGTCGGCCCGTCAACGGCTGGGGGGCGAGGAACTCGATAGCCGCTTCTGGAGCGACCTGCGTGAACAGCGCCTGGGCTTCTTCGCTGCCCCAGCGCCGTTGTGGCGCGTGTCGCTGCCGATTGCCACCGGCGAACTGGAGCTGCCGGGCGAACAGCTGATCGACTGGGGCGGTGCGCAGCGCTGGCTCACCTCCACGGCCCCAGCGGCGCTGATTCGTGAGCAGGTCGCCCAGCGCGGCGGCCATGTCACAGGCTATGCAGCGGGCGATGACAGCAGCGCACCACTGCCCGCCGCGCTGATGCGCTACCACCGCACCCTGAAGCAACAGCTCGACCCCCAGGGGGTTTTCAACCCCGGTCGTCTGTACCCGGATCTGTGAGGCCACGCCATGCAAACCAACCTGAGCGAAACATCCAAGCGCCTGGCCCGCGCCGAAGAGGCCGAAAGCATCCTGCGCGCCTGCGTGCACTGTGGTTTCTGCACCGCCACCTGCCCCACCTACCAACTGCTTGGCGACGAACTGGACGGCCCGCGCGGACGTATCTACCTGATCAAGCAGGTGCTCGAAGGCGCGCCAGTCACCGCCAGCACCCAAGAGCACCTGGACCGCTGCCTGACGTGCCGCAACTGCGAAACCACCTGCCCCTCGGGGGTGAAGTACCACGATCTGCTGGACATTGGCCGCGCCGTGGTCGAGCAGCAAGTGCCGCGCCCCCTCGGCCAGCGCCTGCTGCGCCAGGGTTTGCGGGCGGTGGTGCCTCGGCCGGCCCTGTTCAAGGCCCTGAGCTGCACCGGCCAGGTGTTGCGGCCGCTGTTGCCGGCCACACTCAGGCATAAGCTGCCGGTGCATGTCGCCGATCCAGGCAAGCGCCCGGCACCACGCCATGCCCGCCGGGTGTTGCTGCTCGAAGGCTGCGTACAACCCGCGCTGTCGCCCAACACCAACGCGGCCGCGGCAAGGCTGCTGGACCGCTTGGGTATCAGCGTCGAGCCGGCGTTCGAAGCCGGCTGTTGCGGCGCCGTGGATTATCACCTCAACGCCCAGGAACGCGGCCTGGAACGCGCACGACGCAACATCGATGCCTGGTGGCCGGCCATCGAAGCAGGCGCCGAAGCCATCGTACAAACCGCCAGCGGCTGCGGCGCGTTCGTGCGCGACTACGGTCACCTGCTGGAAAAAGACCCACGCTACGCCGCCAAGGCCAGACGAGTCAGCGACCTGTCACGCGATCTGGTGGAGATCCTGCGCGACGAGCCGGTCGAGCAACTGGGCCTGTGCGCCGAACAGCGTCTGGCCTTCCATTGCCCGTGCACCCTGCAGCATGCCCTCAAGCTCGGCGGCGCGGTGGAGCGCCTGCTGACACGCCTGGGTTTCTCCCTCACTGCAGTGCCGGACGGCCATTTGTGCTGTGGCTCGGCTGGCACCTACTCGCTGACCCAGCCGGCATTGTCGCAACAGCTGCGCGACAACCGCCTGGACGCCCTGGAAAGCGGCAAGCCGCAGATCATCGCCACCGCCAACATCGGTTGCCAGACCCACCTCGACGGCGCCGGGCGCACAACCGTGCGCCATTGGATCGAAATCGTCGAAGCTGCCCTGAACCCGGAGACCAACCATGCATAGCAAGCCCGTGATCGGCCAGGCCGAAGTCCATCGCCTGCTCAGCGCCGCCCGGCAACACGCACAGGCCAACCAGTGGAACGTGACGATCGCCGTGGTCGATGATGGCGGCCACCCATTGGCCCTGGAACGCATGGACGGCTGCGCCCCGGCCAGCGCCTACATCGCCGTTGAAAAGGCCCGCACCTCGGCGCTGGGACGCAAGGAAAGCCGCGATTACGAGCAAATGGTCAACGGTGGGCGCACCGCATTCGTCACCGCGCCCTTGCTCACCAGCCTGGAAGGCGGCATACCGCTGAGGATCGACGGCCAAGTGGTGGGCGCCATCGGTGTGTCCGGGGTCAAGTCCGAGCAAGATGCCGAAGTGGCCAAGGCCGGGGCCGCTGCATTGTGACGGCGTCGTTGCCAGAAGCCAGACGTCAGTCCGGCACCACCACCGGCTCACCGATTGCGTAGAAATGCCCACCCGCCACGTAATGCAGGCTGCGCCACTGCGGGTCGGCATGCTCATAGGCCCAGTGCCCATCACGGAACACCCGATCGTCCGCCCAGGCTGCCACCACTTCACCGATGAACAGGTCATAGGTGTTCTGGTTGTGCGGCTCGTCGATCACCCGGCACATCAACCAGGCCGAGCAGCCCTGCACCAAGGGTGGCGCGTAGCCCTGGACATGGGCCAACTCGACGCCAATGCTGGCCAGCTTGTCGGGGTGGTCGAACAGGCTGCGCGTGCCGACTTCGTGGGTCAGCTCAGCCTGAGCAGCCGTCGGCACCTGGATCACGAACCAGCCACTGCCTTCTACCAATTGCCGGGTGCGGGCCGTCTTGTCGAGCACCACCGTGACCTTGGGTGGGTCGAAGTCCAACGCACAGGCCCAGGCAGCAGCCATGACGTTTTCCACGCCCGCATGGTGCGCGGACACCAGCACGGTCGGCCCGTGATTGAGCAGGCGATAAGCCTTGTTCAGGTCGACGGCTTGAAAATGGCTGTTCATCGGGACGCCTCGGCTATGCGATTTAGCGAGACATTGTGCCGCAGTGCCATAGGGCGGTACCAGCCTGACCGATGGCGCCAATAGCGATAAATTCGGAAATTTCCCACGGACAGAACGGATGTGCCTTACTTGTCGCAGCCACCCGGCGAAAACATGATCGGCACTGGATGACGAAGGGCCGCAAGGAACTGGTGGCCCGACCCCGCTCGCGATCCGAGGAGGTTCCCCATGCTGAAACACCTGCGCACCACCGCCGAACTGCGCAGCGCCCTGCGCGAACTGCTGGACCACGACATCAGCAACCCTGATGACGACCCGCACCTGTCCGGCGTGCTGTTCTTCTGCTCGACCGATGAACGCACCCGGCAACTGGTCGAACAGATCGAGCTACTGGCCAGTGAAGTGTTCTTCGATGCCAGTGGCCGCGCCATCAGCCACCGCATGAGCGCCGTCGCCGTGGAAGGGGTGCGCATCAAACAGAAGCGCAAGGCACCGGCTGACGAGACGGTGATCCGCATCGCCCTGCCGGACAAAAGGTACATCACCGTGAGCACGGCTCGATTCTAGTGTGGTGTTTCAGAAATACCACACTAGGTAACCCGCACGGTGGCGCTGCCATGCCCTGTAACAGCGATCTCGGGGTGCACGTTGACCAGCGGTATCCGCTATCCTGAGCAATTCTGCGCTGCGGACCCCCACCATGGAATTGCACATCCGCCTGGACGGCCGCAAAGGCTTGGCCGACCAGCTCTATCGACAACTGCGTGCCGGTATCGACAGTGGCCACCTGGCCGCGGGCACCCAGCTCCCCCCCTCCCGGCTGCTGGCCGAACAACTGGGGGTTTCGCGCAAGACCGTGGCCGAGGCCTATTCCCGTCTGACCTACGACAACTTGCTCAGCGGTGTAGTGGGTCGCGGCACCTTCATCACCCCACGGCAACCGGTGAGCGTGAGCGATACGCAGGCCATTCCCCTGGCCGCCGCCGACTCGCTGCAACGCTGGCAGCAGCGGGCCACGGTGCTAGCCAGGCGCACGCTGCAAGCGCCCTCGCGCTATGACTTCGTTGGCGGCGCCTCGACCAAGGCGCAGTTTCCCTTCGACCAGTGGCGCAGTTGCCTGAACTACGCGTTGCGTCGCAGCCAGCGCCATCCCGAGCGGCAATTCCCGGCCCAGGGGCTGCCAGAGCTGCGCGAAGCCATTGCCCACCACATCGCCTACGCCCGCGGCGTGCACTGCAGCGCGGCGGATGTGCTGGTCTGCAACGGCGCCCAGCAAGCACTGGACCTGATTGCCCGCGTGCTGGTCGAACCCGGCTGCCAGGTGGCCATGGAAGACCCCGGCTACCCACCCGCACGGCAACTGTTCCTGGCCCTGGGTGCCCGCCTGCAATCGGTACCGGTGGACGACCAAGGCATGTGCGTCGAGCAGATCGCCCAAGGCACGCGGCTGATCTACGTCACCCCTTCGCATCAGTTTCCGTTGGGCATGCCGATGAGCGAAGGCCGCCGTCAGGCTTTGCTGGCCCACGCCGCAGAGCTGGGTGCACTGATCATCGAGGACGACTATGACTGCGAATTCCGTTACCACGGACCGGCGTCGGACGCCCTGCAGCGCCTCGACCGACACGGTCTGGTGGCCTATGTCGGGACCTTCTCGAAAACCTTGCTGCCCGAGCTGCGCCTGGGCTACGCGGTGCTACCGGCCGCAGTACTGCAGGCGGCCTGCGTGGCCAAGCACCTGACCGACTGGCACAGCCCCACGCTGCTGCAGTGGGCATTGGCACGCTTCATCAGCGAAGGACACCTGAACAAGCACATACGCCGCTGCCACGACATCTACAGCGCCCGCCGCGAACGGATCCTGTCACGCCTGGAAGGCGACCTGGCCCCATGGTTCCGGGCCGTGCCCGCCAGTGCTGGTTTTCACCTGAGTGCGCTGGCGCAGCCGCAGGTCGATGTGGAGCTTCTGGCCAACCTGGCCCGCAAGGTCGAAGTAGGCCTTTACTCACTGGCCCCCTTCTACCACGAAGTCCCGGTGCGCCCTGGCTTGTTGATGGGCTTCGGTGCGATCGAGCTGCTGGACATCGACCCGGCCCTGGACCGGGTGGTCGATACCCTGCAACGACTCAGTTGACCGCAGGCGCCCGGTCGACCCGCTGCGCTCGGGCGATTGCGACCGAATAGCCGCGCGGGGCAAAACACAGGGTGACCAGCAGCATCGCCAGCACAGTGAGCGCCAGCAACGACCAGGACGCCTGGAAGTCACCGCTCACATCACGCAACCAACCGGTGATGTAGGGCACGATGCCGGTGATGATGAAACCGATCCCCTGCACGAAGGCTGCCAGGCTGCCCGCCTCGGCCGGAGTCTTCAGGTGCTCCAGGGTCAAGGTCAGGCTCAGGCTGAAGCATGCACCCAGGCCGAAGCCGATCATCGCCACCCAGGCCCCCATGGCCTGCGTCGGCGCCAGCAACAACCCCAGAAAACCGACCAATTGGATCGACAAGGCCATCCACAGCCCTGGGCGACGATCGAGCCAACGCCGCAATAGCAATGGCAGTCCCAAGGCACCGGCAACCTGGAAGAGGGTCATCAACCCGACCAGGTCACCACCGCCCTGAGCCGTGCCACCGTGCTCCAGGTGGTAGGCCGGCAGCCAAGCGACCATGCTGGTATAGCCACCATTGATCAGTCCGAAGTACAGCGCCAGCAACCAGGCCCGACGGTTGCTGAACCAGTGCCCGTCGGCGGTACTGGACCGTTTCGGTACAGCCTGGCGGGGGCGCAGCGAACCCCAGGCGAGTGCCGCCAGCACCGCGGGAATCGCCCACAACCCAAGGCCTGCCTGCCAGCGCCCGAAGTACTCACTCAGATGCGGCCCGAACACCGCCGCCAGCCCTCCTCCACTCATCAGCGCCGCCGAGTACAACCCCATGGTTGCCGCCAGGCGGCTGGGGAACCAGCGGTTCACCAGCCCCGGCATCATGCCCTGGACCACGGCCACGCCTAGCCCGGCAAGCACCGCACTGGCGACCAACGCGGCGGCGCTGTCCAGTTGCAGACGCCACAGGCAGGCCAAGGCAATGGCCGACAGCCCGACCAGCATGCCACCGTGCTCACTGAGCCAACGCCGCAGCCAAGGTTGCAGCAATGGCACCAGTCCCATGCACAGCACCGGCAACGCGGTCAGCAACGCAGCCTGTTGGTAGCCCAGGCCCGTGCTTTCGCGCATCGGTTCGAGCAACGGGCCGATACTGGTAAGGATGGGCCGCAGGTTCAACGCCAGCAGCACCACCAGCAACACGTTCAGTGCACCTCTCATTGTGTGCTGGCCTGCTTCCATTGTTGATAGAGGCCGGCCTCACCCGAGGGCTTGAAGGGGCGAAGCGGTAGACATTGCTGCTGCGGGGGCCGGGCCATCTGGGCATAGACAGCCGCCGTGGACAGTCCATAGGGCTCGCCTTCGTCATTGTCATAGGCGAACCAGGCTCGCTCGATGCCACACAGGTGCATGGCGGCCAGGCACATTGGGCACGGATGGCCGCTGGCATAGATCTGCGCACCGTCCAGGCGCGCTTGCCCCAAGGCCTTGGCCGCCTGGCGAATGGCCTGCATTTCGGCATGGGCGGTGGGGTCCTGGGTGCAGTGGATCTCGTTGACCGCACGGGCCACGACCTTGCCCTGGTACACCAGCACGGCGCCGAAGGGCCGGCCGCCGGCCTGGATATTGGCACGAGCCAGCTCAAGGGCTTCGCGCATGTAACGTTCTTCGGGCATGGACACGTACTCCTGATGCAAGACCCGGTCATTATCCCGGCAGACGCTTGCCGGCTGAAATGAAGAGATTGGATGCCTGCCAGTGGCTACCCAAATGGGGCCATTGGCCTCCCTTGAAAGCGCGGGATTGGCTATCGGGTGAGCGCACGGGCACGGCTAAGGTAGCTGCATGTCCACACCCCTTCACACTTGAATACGGAGACTGTCATGCAAGCGCGCATCGAATGGGCCAAGCACGCCCCGCAAGCCTACAAAGCCATGGTCGGCCTGGAGCAGGCCCTGGCCAACAGTGGCCTGGAAAACTCACTGCTGGAGCTGGTGCGCCTGCGCGCATCGCAGATCAACGGCTGCGCCTACTGCGTGAACATGCACGCCAATGACGCGCGCATGGCCGGCGAAACCGAAGCACGCCTGCAAACCTTGAGCGTATGGCGCGAAACCCGTTACTTCACGCCACGCGAACGTGCAGCACTGGCCTGGGTAGAAAGCCTGACCCGCCTCGCCGAACACGGCGCACCGCAGGCGGAATACGACGCGCTGTTCGAACACTTCGAAGCCGAGGAAGTGGCCAACCTGACGCTGGCGATCGCCACCATCAATGCCTGGAACCGCTTCGGTGTTGGCTTTGCGATGGTGCCGGCCTGATCACTCGGTTCTGGCTACCGCCAAGCGCGCCCGGTAGGTACCCGGGCTCTGCCCCGTCCACTTCTTGAACGCCCGGTGGAACGCACTGGGCTCTTGAAAACCGGCCTGCTCGGCAATTTCGGCAATGCTCAAGGTGCCGTCGCGTAGGCGCTCGAAAGCCATGGCGCGACGTACCTCGTCCTTGATCTGCTGGTACGAGCGCCCTTCGCGTTCCAGTTGTCGACGGAAGGTGCTGGCACTAATGCCTTGCTGATCGGCCAGCGCTGCCAATGTCGGCCATTGCCCGTATCCCCGCGCGCGCAGGTGACGGTACACCTCGGCCACCAGGCCGTTCTGGTTGCGAAAGCGAATCACCAGCCCCTGGGGCGCACTGCGCAGAAAGGTCTTGAGACCGGCCAGGTCCTGTACCACCGGCAGACGCAACCAGGCGCTGTCGAACTCCACTTCGGTACGGCCGCTGCCCAGGCGCAGGTCCGGCCCCCACAGCAACAGGTCATCTTCCTGGGCCGGGCGCGCCACCGAGAGCTCGGTTCGGTCGATGGCAATGCGCTGACCGGCCAGCCAGCACGACAGACCGATCATCAGCACCAGGTAGGTTTCCTCGGCGTACACCCGGGTCAAAGGGTCGACGATGCTCGACTGTACGCTGATCACCGCCCGGCCGCCGCGTACCGTCAGGCTGCCGTGCAGGTCACGCAGGAACAGACTGAAATTGGCCATGCACTGGCGCAAGGCCTTTTCCAGGTTCGGTTCCTGGATCAGCCCACGGCAGATCAGGGCAAAACTGCCCAGCGGCATGCCGTGGCTGTCGAGACGGAAAAACTCATCGTCGAGCAGTTGAATCAGCTCTAGCCACAGCTGCGCGAAAGCCTTGGCCGGCACCCGCGCCTGGGGTTGCCCGAGCAGCGCCG
This sequence comes from Pseudomonas sp. NyZ480, assembly GCF_029537255.1. Taxonomy (NCBI): domain Bacteria; kingdom Pseudomonadati; phylum Pseudomonadota; class Gammaproteobacteria; order Pseudomonadales; family Pseudomonadaceae; genus Pseudomonas; species Pseudomonas sp. NyZ480. The sequence goes on from NZ_CP120626.1 coordinate 3,360,872, forward strand.
GGTCGATGCCCACGGCACGCAGACGCGCATCGCGTTCATCGGGGCGATCACGCAAGGCATGAAGCATGGCATTGAGAAAGTACACCGCGACCGAATCGCTCTCGCGCATGGCGTTTTTCGCTGTCTATGCTGAGTGGCAAAAAATGCCAGGTTGACTGAACAGTTCCGGCATAGGCTCAAGCCCGGCCTTTGCCTAGACTCGGACCTAACCGACGGATCACCGGCCATTCTCGCAGAGCCTGGCCCGGTCCCGCCATGCCTTCGCAATCGGAGCCCCTATGAGCAGCGCAGAAATCTACGTCGTCAGTGCCGTCCGTTCAGCCATCGGTGGCTTTGGCGGATCCCTCAAGGACCTGCCGCTGGCCGACCTGGCCACCGCCGTGACCCGCGCCGCGATCGAGCGCTCGGGCGTGGCCGCCGACCAGATCGGCCATTTGGTGATGGCCAACGTCATTCCGACCGAGGCACGTGATGCCTACCTCAGCCGAGTGGCTGCGCTGAACGCGGGCCTTCCCAAGGAGACCCCCGCGTTCAACGTCAACCGCCTGTGCGGCTCCGGCCTGCAAGCCATCGTCTCGGCGGCCCAGTGCCTGCTGCTGGGCGATGCCGACGTCGCCGTGGCCGCGGGCGCCGAGTCGATGAGCCGTGGACCGTACCTGCTGCCCCAGGCCCGCTGGGGCGCACGCATGGGCGACCTGCAAGGCATCGACTACACCGTTGGTGTGCTGCACGATCCCTTCGAGCACTTCCACATGGGCATCACCGCCGAAAACGTCTCGGCCAAGCACGGCATCACCCGCGAAATGCAGGATGAACTGGCCCTGACCAGCCAGCGCCGCGCAGCGCGTGCCATCGCCGAAGGCCGTTTCGCCAGCCAGATCGTCCCGCTGGAGCTGAAAACGCGCAAAGGCAGCGTGCAGTTCAGCGTGGACGAGCATGTGCGCGGCGATGTGACTGCCGAGCAACTGGCCGGTATGAAGCCGGTGTTCAAGAAAGACGGTACCGTCACCGCTGGCAACGCCAGTGGCATCAACGACGGTGCTGCCGGCCTGGTCCTGGCTTCCGGCGAGGCGGTACGGCGCCTGGGCCTCAAGCCGCTGGCGCGCCTGGTGGCGTATGCCCATGCAGGCGTCGAGCCAGAGCTGATGGGCCTGGGCCCAATCCCAGCCACCCGCAAGGTCCTGGAAAAAGCCGGCCTGAACGTCAGCGACCTGGACGTGATCGAGTCCAACGAAGCCTTCGCCGCCCAGGCCTGTGCCGTGGCGCGTGCGCTGGACTTCGACCCGGAAAAGGTCAACCCGAACGGCTCAGGTATCTCGCTTGGCCACCCCGTCGGCGCCACCGGGGCAATCATTGCCACCAAGGCCATCCATGAGTTGCATCGCATCCAGGGCCGCTATGCCCTGACGACCATGTGCATCGGCGGCGGCCAGGGTATCGCCATCGTCTTCGAACGCGTCTGAGGGAGCCAGGAACATGAGCATTGAACGAATCGCCGTGATCGGCGCTGGCACCATGGGCAATGGCATTGCCCAGGTTTGCGCAGTGGCGGGCTACCAGGTGCTACTGGTGGACGTTTCCGACGCAGCGCTGGAACGCGGTGTGGCGACCCTGAGCAAGAACCTCGAACGCCAGGTCAACAAAGGTACCTTGACCGCCGACCAGGCCCAGGGGGCGAAAACGCGTATCCGCACCAGCACCGACTACGCTCAATTGAGCGGTGTACAACTGGTGGTCGAGGCCGCCACCGAGAACTTGCAGCTCAAGCAACGCATCCTGCAGCAGGTGGCTGCCAATGTGGCTACCGATTGCCTGATCGCCACCAACACCTCATCGCTCTCGGTCACCCAGCTGGCCGCGTGCATCGAGCACCCGGAACGCTTCATCGGCGTGCACTTCTTCAACCCGGTGCCGATGATGGCGCTGGTAGAGATCATTCGTGGCCTGCAGACCAGCGACAGCACCTATGCGCAGGCCCTGGTAGTCACCGAGAAGCTTGGCAAGACGCCGATCACCGCAGGTAACCGCCCAGGTTTCGTGGTCAACCGCATTCTGGTGCCGATGATCAATGAGGCGATTTTCGTGCGCCAGGAAGGCCTGGCCAGTGCCGAGGACATCGACACCGGTATGCGCCTGGGCTGCAACCAGCCGATCGGTCCGCTGGCGCTGGCCGACTTGATTGGCCTGGATACCCTGCTGGCGATCATGGAGGCCTTCCACGAGGGCTTCAACGACAGCAAGTACCGCCCTGCTCCGCTGCTCAAGGAAATGGTCGCGGCCGGTTGGCTGGGCCGCAAGAGCGGTCGTGGTTTCTTCACTTACTGAGGAGCGAATGCCATGCCACCTGTCACTGCCGAAATGCGCTGTAGCAACTTTGAAGAGCGGCGTGACAGGGCCATGGCACTGTTTGCCGAGAAAGGCTTCGGGCAGGTCAGCATGCGCGAACTGGCGGCGCACGTGGGGCTGACCGCAGGCTCGCTGTACCATCACTTTCCCAGCAAGCAGGACCTGCTGTACGACTTGATCGAGGAGTTGTACGAGGAACTGCAGGCGACGCTGGACCTGGGCCGTCGGGCCATGGCCCGGGGAGCATCGGCGCTGTCGTGCCTGATTGCCGCGCACTGGGAGCTGCATGTGCAGCGGCCCATGCAGTTTCGCCTGGCCGAACGCGATTTCTGTTGCCTGAGCGAGGCGCAACAGGCGCGCTTGAACGTGCTGCGCAAGCGCTACGAGTCGGGTTTGCTGCGCTTGATTGCGCCTCGGGCAACGCTGTCGGGGGACGCCCTGGCGGCGACGGCCCACGTGCTGGCGACCTTGCTCAACCAGTTGCCAGCACTTTTGCAGGCATTGCCACAGGAGCAAGGGCTGGGGTTGATGGAGGACCTGCTGGTGGGGGGGATAGAGCGCACATTGCGCTAAGCGCTGTACGAAAAGCCTTGAAACTCGGTGATGCTGCGTTGAAAACAGCCTCGGAATGCTCATTTACAACCCGTAAACTCCGCTTCCTCGGCTGTTTTCACCTTGCCTGACCTTCGTCTCAAGACTCTTCATACAGACCCTAGGCTGCTGTTTTTGAGTTACGTGCGGGTCTCTTCGCGGGTGAACGCGCGCCCTCAGAGCTGCCACAGCCCTGGTGAGAGCGGGTTTCTCTACGCAGAGGCCCGTCGCATCAGCGCAAAAGCGCTTGGATCTGCTCGCGCAGCGTATCCAGGTCGAACGGTTTGGCCAGGATCGGCGCCTTGCGCGCGATCGGGCTTCCTGATTCGAGAATCTCCGCCGGGTAGCCGCTGATGAAGATCACCTTCAAGTCCGGTCGCAACTTCACCGCAGGCTCGGCGATCTCAACGCCGGAGATGCCGCCCGGCAGGCGAAAATCGGTCACCATCAGGTCCAGGTGCGGTTTGCTCGCCAGAATGGCGAACGCTTGCTCACCATCCTCGGCCACCAGCACGTGGTAACCCTCGCCTGCCAGGTAGTCGCGCAGGATCATGCGAATCGCCGGTTCGTCCTCGACGATCAGTACCACATCTTGTGCATCTTCACTCATGACAACGCCTTGAAATTCTTTAAGTTGGCCTTCTGACCCCTGGCTCAGGCAGAGGTTGCCCGCAGCGGGTCGTTTTGTTCGGTCGTACGCGCCAGCGGCAATTGCACACTGAAGGTGGCACCCTGGCCTTCCTCGCTTTCGACCAGGATCCGCCCGCCATGGGCCTGGACGATCTGCTCGGAAATGTACAGTCCCAAGCCCAACCCACCACTGGCCTGATGCGCGGCAACCCGCTCGAACTGGTGGAAAATCCGCTGCTGGTTGTCCGCACTGACGCCGATACCCTGGTCCTGTACCTGCACCCAGGCCATGCCGTCCTGAGCGTAGACGCGCACCTGCACGGGGCGCCGCTCACCATAACGCAATGCGTTGGACAACAGGTTGGCCACCACTTGCTCAATCCGAAATTCGTCCCACTCGCCCTGCAGGGGCTCGCAGCGCAGCAGTTCGATGTGAGTGTCCAGGGCAGCGGCCTGGGCCGCGAAGTTTTCGACCAACCCACGCACCAACTGGCTCAGGTCGAACGGTTTGGGCCGCAGCGACAGTTTGCCGGTGCGAATGCGCGACACATCGAGCATGTCTTCGATCAGCCGGATCAGACTGTTGATCTGCCGCTCGTCGCGCTCGACCATGGCCTGCAGCTTGTCGGCGGTAAACGCTTCGAGCTTGCCTCGCGCCAGGTGCATCTTGCGCAACTGGGTTTCGAGGATCAGGCCATTGAGCGGGGTGCGCACTTCATGGGAAACGATCGACATGAAGTCGTCGCGCATGCGCACCGCCCGCTCCAGCTCTACCCGGGCCGTTTGCAGCTGGGCCAGCAGCACCTCCTGCTCCTGGCGGCTGCGCTCGAGGGCCTGCAACTGGCGGTCGAGGACCTTGCGTTGGCGGAACAGGTCGACGAAGACCGAGACCTTGCTCTTGACCGCCAGGGTATCGAGCGGTTTGTGCAGGAAATCCACGGCACCGCTTTCATAACCCTTGAACGCGTAGTTCAGTTCACGACCCGCGGCGCTGACGAACACGATGGGGATGTTGCGGGTCTTGTCGGTGCCGCGCATCAGCTCGGCCAGTTCGAAGCCATTCATGCCCGGCATCTGCACATCGAGAATCGCCAGGGCGAATTCGTGCTCCAGCAGCAGCGACAGCGCCGCTTCAGCCGAACGGGCCTGGTGCACTTCACGATCGTCGCCCTGGATCAGGGCTTCGAGGGCCAGCAGGTTTTCCGGCAGGTCGTCGACGATCAGCAGTTTGGCGATGATGTTGCTTGACATGCGCTGGGTTCCAGGTTGGCGAGCAACTGCTCGATACCGCTCAAAGGAAGAATCAGGTCCGGGCGATGCAAAGCCAGTGCGGCTTCCGGCATCAACGCCACCTGTGCGTCATCGGGGTCCTGGACCACGGTCCGGCCTCCGGATTGTTTGATGTAGGCAAGCCCTTCGGCGCCATCTTCGTTGGCGCCGGTGAGCAACACGCCGAGCAGCCCGGCACCAAAGGCATCAGCTGCCGACATGAACAAAAAATCTATCGCCGGCCGCGAGAAATGCACCGGGGCTTCCTGGCTCAGCGACAGGCTCAGGTCACGTTCGACCGACAGATGGTAACCGGGCCCGGCGACATAGATCTGGCCGGGGCGGATGGTCTGCTTGTCGCAAGCCTCATGCACCGGCCGCTGCAATCGTCGTTGCAACACTTCAGCCAAGTGACTGTGGCGGTCACCCGGCAGGTGCAGCACGCACAAAATGGGTATGGCGAAGTTTTTCGGCAGTGCGCCAAGCACCTGCAACAGCGCCGTGACGCCTCCCGCCGAGGCCCCCATGACCACCGCTTGTACGCCCTTCATGATTTACGGTAGATCCGTTCGGGCTTGACCAGCGGCTCGAACCGGTCGCTGTAAGCCGAAAAGTCCACCGATTCCTTGCTGCCGAGCAACAGGAACCCCCGGTGACACAAGGACTCATGAAACAGGCCCAGGGCCCGGTCCTGCAATTGCTTGTTGAAGTAGATCAGGACGTTGCGACATGACACCAGCTGGGTTTCCGAGAACACGCTGTCGGTGGCCAGGCTGTGGTCGGCGAACGTCACGTTCTCGCGCAGGCTACTGTCCATGATGGCGTTGCCATAGGCTGCGGTGTAGTACTCGGAAAAATCCCGGCGCCCACCGGCCAGGCGGTAGTTCGCTTCGTACTCGCGCATGCTCTTGATCGAGTAGATGCCCTGCTTGGCCTTCTCTAGCGAGTGCGGGTTGATATCGGTGGCATACAGGATGGTGCGGTCGAGCAGGCCCTCCTCGCGCAGCAGGATGGCCATGGAGTAAACCTCCTCGCCTGTGCTGCAACCGGCGATCCACACCTTGATCGAAGGCCAGGTGCGCAGCAGCGGCACTACTTCGTTGCGCAAGGCCAGGAAGTGCTCGGGGTCGCGAAACATCTCGCTGACAGGGATCGTCAGGTACTGCAGCAACTGCATGAACATGCCGGGGTCGTGCAGCACCCGCTCCTGCAGCGCCGATACGGTCATGCACTCGAACTGGCGCAGCGCATGGAGGACCCGGCGCTTGATGGAAGCGCCGGAGTAATTGCGAAAGTCATAGCTGTACTTGAGGTAGATCGCCTCGATCAGCAGCCGGATCTCGATATCGGTGTTGCGTTCGCTAGTCAAATTCGCTCCAGTTGCGGCAGCCAGACACGAATCAGCGAGAACAGTCGGTCCAGGTCGATCGGTTTGGCCAGGTAGTCGTTTGCACCCGCCTGCAGGCAACGCTGCTGGTCATCCTTCATGGCCTTGGCGGTCACGGCGATGATCGGCAGCTTACGCCAACGCGGCTGCTGGCGAATCAGCCGGGTGGCTTCAAAGCCGTCCATTTCCGGCATCATCACGTCCATCAGCACCAGGTCGATGTCGTCGTGCTGCTCCAGGCGCTCGATGGCCTCACGCCCGTTGCGGCCGATCTCGACGATCGCGCCCTTGTGCTCCAGGGCACTGGTCAACGCGAAAATGTTGCGCACATCGTCGTCCACCAGCAACAGCTTGCGCCCCTCGAAGACTCTGTCGCGGCTGCGGGCAGTCTTGAGCATGCGCTGGCGTTCATGTGACAACTGCGACTCGACTTTGTGCAGGAACAGCGTCACTTCGTCCAGCAGACGTTCCGGAGAACGCGCGCCCTTGATAATGATCGAGCGCGAGTACTTGAGCAGGTCGGCTTCTTCCTCGCGCGTGAGGTTGCGTCCGGTATAGACGATCACTGGCGGGAAACTGCGGATGTCCTCGGCGGTCATGCGTTTGAGCAACTCGTTACCTTGCATGTCCGGCAGCTTCAGGTCGATGATCATGCAGTCGTAGATGTTCTCGCGCAACAGCTCCAGCGCTTCCTGCGCCATGGCCACGGCGGTGATCTCGACATCGTCGTCGCCGATCAACCGGGCAATGCTCTCGCGCTGCAGGTCATCGTCCTCGACCAGCAGGATGTGCTTGAGCTTCTGGGTCAGCTTGGCTTCCAGGCGGGCGAACACCTCCTTGAGTTCATCACGGCTGGTGGGCTTGACCGCATACCCCACCGCGCCCATGTGCATGGCCGCCTCGACCCGGTCTTCCACCGAGATGATATGCACCGGAATGTGCCGGGTCATGGCCTGTTCCTTGAGACGCTGCAGCACGGTAAGGCCGGAGTGGTCAGGCAGCCGCATGTCCAGCAGGATGGCATCGGGGATGTACTGCACCGCGAGCTCGAAGCCTTCATCGGCCCCCTGGGCCACCAGGCAGCTGTATCCGAGCTCGTGCGCCAGGTCGAAGAGGATGCGGGCGAAGTTCGGCTCATCCTCGATCACCAGGATGCAACGATTGTCGAACGGCGCTTGTCCACGGTCATCGTCGAACGCCGGTTTCGGGCGCTTCGGCGCGCTGGGTTGACTGACCTGGGGCGCAGGTGGCAGCGCATCCACCGCCGGGCGCAGGCTTTGCGGCTCGATCACCTGATCCTGGGCCTCATAGCGCTCAGGCAGGATCAGACTGAACACACTGCCCTGGCCTGGGCTGCTGTCGACGCTGATCTGCCCACCCAGCAGATGCGCCAGGTCGCGGGAAATCGACAGACCGAGGCCAGTGCCACCGTAGCGCCGGTTGCTGCTGCCATCGACCTGGTGGAAGGCGCCGAAGATCGCCTCTTGCTGATCGGCGGCAATGCCGATGCCGCTGTCGCGCACCGCGAAGACGATGCCGGTGCCCGCCTGGTGGCTGATGTCCAGGCTGACCTGACCGTGATCGGTGAACTTGATGGCGTTGGACAGCAGGTTCTTGAGGATCTGCTCCAGACGCTGGCGGTCGGTGAACACGGTGACCGGAACCGACGGCTCGACCCGCACGGCAAAGGCGAGGCCTTTGTTCTCGGCCAGCGGCAGGAACATACCTTTCAGGCCGTCTACCAGGCGCTCGACCTGGGTAGTTTCGGGACGGACTTCCAACTTGCCGGCCTCGACCTTGGCGATGTCGAGAATGTCGTTGATCAGGTTCAACAGATCGTTGCCGGCCGAATAGATCGATTCGGCGAACTTGACCTGCTCTTCGCTGAGGTTGCCCTCGCCGTTCTCGGCCAGCAGCTTGGCCAGGATCAGCGAGCTGTTGAGGGGCGTACGCAGCTCGTGGGACATGTTGGCGAGGAACTCGGACTTGTACTTGCTCGAGCGCTGCAGATCATCGGCACGGGCTTGAAGCTCCTGCTGGGCCTGGTTCAGTTCATCATTCTTGCGGTTCAGCGCGTCGGTTCGCTCGGACAGCTGTTCGTTGGTCTGTTCCAGTTCCGCCTGCTGGGTCTCCAGATACGCCTGGGACTCCTTGAGCACGCGGGATTGCTCTTCAAGCTCTTCGTTGGCGGTCTTGAGCTCTTCCTGCTGGACTTGCAACTCTTCATTGAGCTGCTGGGTCTCGGCCAGCACCTCCTGCAAACGTTGACGATAGCGGGCGCTTTCGATGGAGATGCCCAGGTTGCCGCAGACGCGATCGAGCAACTCGTCATCCCGCGTTTGCAGCGGACGCAAAAAGCCCAGCTCGATCACGCCGTTGACCCGGCCATCATCGCTGGTCGGCATCAGCAACGCACTGCGCGGCAGGCCGCTGCCCAAGCCGGAACTGAGACGGTAGTAATCGGCAGGCAAGTCGTCCAGGCGCAACAAGCGCCCTTGACGCACTGCCTGGGCCATCAGCCCTTCACTGTCGCCCAGCACCTGCTCGCGGGCCTGCTCCTCGGCATCCAGGCCGTAGCTGGCCACGCGGATCAGCCGCCCATGCTCGTCTCGCACGTACACCGCACCGACCACACTGCCCAGGTACCTGGCGAAAAAGCGCAGGATATTGTCGCCTAGCATCGGCAGGGTCAACTGCCCCAGCACCTGCTCGGCCAACTGGGTCTGGCCGTTGCGCAGCCAGGCCTGATGTTCGAGGCGTTCAGCCGAGCGCTGCTGTGCCAGCAGGTTATCGTTGTAACTGGTGGACAGCGAAAGCAGGTCACGCCTGCCCAGGTAGGCCAACAAGGCAGTGAGCCCGACGATCAGCAGCACGAACGCGGATATGGCCGTCACCGTGACGGTACTGACCTTTTCGTTGCGTGCCGAGCGCAACTGCTGTTCGGTGAGAATCAGGTCATCGAACTCCCTACGGATCTCGTCAGTGATGCGCTTGCCGCGACCACTGCCTATCAAGGCCTGGTAATTGCCCTGATCGCGACGCAACGCGATCATTCCACTGCCGAATTCGTTCCAGGCCTGCTGCAGGGCGATCAAGCGGTCGATGCGATCGACCTGCTGCGCGTTGTCCCCGACCAGTTCGCGCAAACTTTTCAGGCTACCCAGAACGCGTGGCTTGGCCACCTCGTAGGGATCGAGGAAACGTTCTTCACCGGTCAGCAGAAAACCCCGCATTCCAGTTTCCATGTCGATCGAGAGCTTGAGCGTTTCATTGGCATTGCCAATCACTCGGTCGGTATGCTCCACCCATTGCATGGCCGACAGCAGGTAGTTGATCACCGTGACGAAGGCCACGGCGCCCAGCAGGCCTACGCCCAAGGGCAGGCTGATGTTACGAGCCAACAGTTTGCGGAAACTTTTCTGGTCCATGGAGGCGGCCTGAGTCATGAGATAACGCCCGAGCAAAAATTAAAGTCCATTGAAACGGTGTAGCGGCCAGTTTCCATTATCTCCAGCCACTTTGCTCACCAGTTACAGCGAGTCTAACCAGCTTTGCCCAGTCTGGCAGGGCATTTAGCCAGTATTTGAAGGTGACGAACACGAATCGTTCCCTCCCATCGCGTCGGTCGGTATCCTCGGGGGAACTTCTATCATCGCCCGATGAACAGATATACAGACACTCCCCTCTCAACAGGACCTGAACCATGCCCCTATTGGTAGTCGAAGACGACGACATCGTACGTTTGCTGATCGTCGAAGTGCTCGACGAAATGGGCTACACCATCGTTCAAGCGGCAGATGCCACCGAAGCCCTGCGCGTGCTTGAAGATGACGGTCAGCCGCTGGATCTACTGATGACCGATGTCGGGTTGCCGGACATGCGTGGCGAAGATCTGGCGAAACAAGCCCGCAAGATCCGGCCCTCCCTGCCGGTGTTGTTCGCCAGCGGTTATGCCGAAAGTGTCGACGTGCCCGAGGGCATGCACTTGATTGGCAAGCCCTTCAGCATCGATCAGTTGCGTGACAAGGTGATGGCGATTCTGGGCGCGCCCTGACCTCGAATTCAAGGTGGCCGTCCAAGCGGCACCTGTTCAACATTCCCGACGCAGCAGATAGGTGTCCATGATCCACCCCTTGCGCATGCGCGCTTGTTCTCGCACTCGCACAATCTGCCCTTTGACCTGCTGCAGCGGGCCCGCGATCAGCAGCTGATCCTCGGTGCCCAAGTAGGCCCCCCAATAAATCGTCAGTTCGGGGTCATCGAGCGTGGCGAACGCGCACTGTCCATCGAGCATGACCACCACGTTGTCGATCCTTGCCTGTTCGGCCAGGCGTCTGCCTGGCAGCACTGTCAACGGCTCGCCGATACGATTGAGCGGAATCTGGTGGCTGGCCGCCAAAGCCTGAACACTGCTGATGCCGGGGATGACTTCCAGCGACAATGCCACACCGAGCTGGCGAACCCGGTCAAGGATGCGCAAGGTGCTGTCGTACAGGGTCGGGTCCCCCCACAGCAGGAACGCGCCGATATCACCTGGGCGCAATTGGTCGCGCAGTGTACGGGCATACAACTGCGCACGCTGTTCATGCCAGTCCTGTACAGCCGCGGCATAGTCGGTGGCTTGGTCATCGCGCTGCGGGTCATCCATCGACACAAGACGATAACTACCGGCCGCAGCGTGCTGCTCAAGGACACGCCTGCGCAACTGCACCAATTCATCTTTGTCCGCGCCCTTTTCAAGCACGAAGAAAACACTGGCGCGTTTGAGCGCATCGATGGCCTGCAGCGTCACCTGGCGCGGATCACCCGCCCCAATGCCAATCAGCAGGAGTGTATGCATCGTCTTTTCCGCCGAGTTTTCCACATGGTAGTGGAAAAACAAGGCCTGGAGGCAGTGCAAACTTTTCGGGCTATCTACTATGTCGACCTATTGGTCAGCCCACAAACGCCTTAGGCTCTGTACGAAAAGCCTTGATACTCGGTGATGCTGCGTTGAGAACAGCCCCGGAATGCTCATGTCCGGAAACTCAGCTTCCTCGGCTGTTTTCGCCTTGCCTGACCTTCGTCTTAAGACTTTTCACACAGCGCTAGAGCATCAGGCCCGTCGTACATCACCAGAGCGAGAAGTTGTAGCTCACAATCACCCGTGTCTCATCCATATCGCGCGCCCACTTCTCGTAGTTGCTGCGATAGGTGGAGTTTCGCAGGCGCACGCTGACATCCTTGAAAGTGCCGCGCTGTACCTGGTATTTGAGCTCGGTGTCGCGCTCCCATTCCTTACCCTCGGCATTGCTGCCTGGGACCTTGATGCTGTCACCGTTGATATAGCGGGTGAAGAACGTCAGCCCGGGCACACCCAGGGCTTTGAAGTCATAGTCATAACGCACTTGCCAGGACCGCTCCTGGGCGGCGGCGAAGTCATTGACCTGGGCGTAGTTGACCAGGTAGGGGTTGCTGCCGTCGAGGTACGGCATGGCGCTTTCGCCATACATCCGCTGCCAGCCGGCGCTGACCTTGTGTCCACCCAGGCTGTAGCCGAGCATGCCGCTGAAGGCGCGGTGGTCGATTTCGCCGGCGCGGGCATTGCCGATATCGTCGCTCTTGATCACCCGCAGGTCGGCCGACAGGCTGCCCACCGACAGGGGCTGGTTGGCCACTACGCCGAGGAAGTGCTGGCGATAGATGTTTTCCAGCTTGGACACCTGGTAGGTAGCGGTGACCCGGTCATTGAAACGGTAGTCCAGACCGGCCAGATCGAAGTGGTCGGCCTCGATATCGCAGGCATAACGCTTGTTCTTGCAATGCACGCGGATATCCTGCCGGTCGGTGGAGTCCCGTGCGGTGTAAGTGTTTAGGCGGGCCAGGGTGAACTTCAGGTCGCGCACTTCTTCGGAAGTCAGCATGAAGCCGTGGAACAGGGTCGGAAGCAGACGGCCATCGTTGTACTTGAGCAACGGCATATCGGGCATCATGGAGCCGTACTTGAGCACGGTATTGGATACCTTGACCTTGGCCGCGAGCCCCATCTTTGCATACTGATCGGCAGAGTGGCGTGGGTCGTGGCCAGAGGACGGCATCAATCCGCTGTTGCTGTCCGCCGGACTGGAATCGAGCTTGAAGCCGACCATGCCCAGCGCATCCACGCCAACACCAACCGGCCCTTGGGTATAACCGGACTGCACATTCAGGATGAAGCCTTGCGCCCACTCTTCACGCTTGGAAGCGCCCTGGCTGGAACTGCTGTGACCATCGCGAAAATCCCGGTTGAAGTAGACATTGCGTGCTTCGACCTTGGCACTGCTGTCTTCAAGAAAACCGGCGGCCTGGGCATCGACGCCGGCACACAGAAGAAACAGGCCGGCAACACGGCGCCCGGGGGCGAGAGGAAAAGGGGCAAACATGCGGGGGAACATCCAGAAATAAGGCGAAAACAATCCGCGAGCAACAAGCGACGCGGCAATGCGCAATGGCCAAACATTGGGCGGCCATCATCTGAAATGGTCACGTAACCGCTCTGGTACGCACCATTGGACCATGGTCTAAAAGGCCCCGCAGAGCACGCCAAAAGCGTTAAAGATCGCGGTTCAAAAAACGTGTAAAGTTCCCACCTTACTTATAAAAAGTTTGCGGTTTACCCACTAGCAACGGGTGCTACACTCGTTATCAGCGAACAGCTGATACCCACCCACGTGGCCGGCGTTTATCTTTCTCCCATGTTCGTCACGCCCCGCCACGAATGACGTACAGGAGTGAAAACAGTGTCCAGACTTGCAGAGTTTCGTGCTGCCGAAAAAGCGCTCCAGGAACAGATGGCTCAACTGGAGGCGCTGAAAAAGGATGCCGGCCTAAAACGCGAAATCGAATTCGAGCAGAAACTAGTCGGCCTGATGAAAAGCTATGACAAAAGTCTGCGCGATATCATCGCCATCCTTGACCCCAAAGCCGTTACCCGGGTTTCGAGCGCAGCGCCGAAACAGCAGCGCCGCCCCCGCGTGGTGAAAGTCTACGAAAACCCGCATACCGGCGAGCTGATCGAAACCAAAGGCGGCAATCACCGAGGCTTGAAGGCTTGGAAGGAGCAATACGGCGCCAGCACGGTGGAAAGTTGGGTGCGCTGATGAAACGTCCACGCGCCCTTCACGCTTTTTTCACATCGACTCCCCCAGTATCGAGACAGCTAAAGGACTAGCGACCCCATCACGCGCCCGCACATGCGGGCCTCTAATTCCAGCGCCCTGCCTCGTGCAGGGCGCTTTCATTTGCGCAATCGGTTCACTGCCGTATCATGACACCCTGTCTGTTTTTCGCTGGTGCCTAGCCGCCAGCCCGTCTCAGGAGTACCTATGAGCCTGCACGAACTGCACTCGCTGCCCGGCGTTACCGCCCGGCCAGACGCCGCTACCGCCAACTTCGTCTTCAACCACACCATGCTGCGGGTCAAGGACATCGAGAAGTCCCTAGACTTCTACACCCGCGTCCTGGGCTTTAGCCTGGTGGACAAGCGTGACTTCCCGGAAGCCGAATTCAGCCTGTACTTCCTGGCCCTGGTCGACCCGGCGCACATCCCAGCCGACGATGCCGAACGCCACCAGTGGATGAAGTCGATTCCAGGCGTTCTGGAGCTGACCCACAACCACGGCACCGAGAGCGACCCGGCGTTCGCCTACCACAACGGCAACACCGACCCACGCGGCTTTGGCCACATCTGCATCTCGGTGCCGGACGTGCGCGCAGCCTGCGAACGCTTCGAAGCGCTGGACGTTCCGTTCCAGAAGCGCCTGAGCGACGGGCGCATGAAGCACCTGGCCTTCGTCAAGGACCCCGATGGCTACTGGGTCGAAGTCATCCAGCCGACCGAACTCAAGGACTGATCTTTCGTCGGTTCGCGCTCGTCGGGCCGGGAACTCCCGGCACCTTGCTGTGGTATATGAAGGTAACGGCTTCACATGCCACAGCGAGGTAAGGACGATGCAAACCCTTCACTGTGAATACCGCGACCACACCATCACCGCCAGCGTGATGCCCCACCCCGACTCTCCCCTGCCCTACGCGGCCGGATGCCTGATCACAGATCCCGAAGGCCATACCAGCCGACGCATTTCGATGCCGATGAAGTTCTTTGCCGACCTGGACAACGCCCAGCATGTGTCACTGGCCCATGGCAAGGCATTGGTGGACCAGCGGCTGGATGAAGGCCACAAAGCATTTTGATCGAATGCCGGCTCCTGCAGGCGCGCGGGACGCCTGCGGGAGCTTGCCGGCGACTTAAAGGTCCCGCGCGTAAGCCACTGCTGCCTCGACCTGAGCCTTCGACGGTCTTACGCCCGTGTACAACACGAATTGCTCCAGCGCCTGCAGGGCGATGACCTCCAACCCAGTGATCACCGGCTTGCCCAATGCTTCAGCGCGGCGGATCAGCGGTGTGCGCGCTGGCATCGCCACCACGTCGAACACTCGCTCGGCCGCGGCGATGGCCTCTTCGGAAAATGCCAGTTGCTCAGCCTCGGGACCACCTGCCATGCCGATCGGCGTCACATTCACCAACATCGGAGGGCAGCGATCGCCCAGTTCGGCCAGCCAACGATAACCGCAGGCATCGGCCAACTGCCGACCGGCCTGCTCGTTACGGGCAACGAGGGTGCCCTGACGGAAACCGGCATCACGCAGCGCATGGGCCACCGCCTTGGCCATGCCGCCACTGCCCCGCAGCGCAAACGCCGTGCCGGGGTCGACCTGGTGCTGTTCCAGCAATTGCCGAACGGCGAGGTAATCTGTGTTGTAGGCCTTCAGGTAGCCCTTGGTATTGACCAGCGTATTGACCGACTCGATGACGGCGGCGGAAGGGTCGACTTCATCCACCAATGCCATGCAGGCCTCCTTGTATGGCATGGACACCCCACATCCACGGATGCCCAGCGCACGAATACCCGCCACCGCCGCCGGCAGGTCATCGGTGGTCATGGCCTTGTAGTAAAAGTCCAGGCCCAGTTGCTGGTAGAGGTGGTTGTGAAACCGCACGCCAAAGGTACCCGGTCGCCCGGCCAGGGAAATGCACAACTGGGTGTCTTTGCTGGGAGATGTCGCCATTACCGGCTCCTTACTCGTCACTGAATCGGTTATGCAGCCTAACAGAGACCTGTGGTGGCGTCCCTTACACAACCTTTACCGTCTCCCTGCGCTCAGCTGACAGTCGCCTGGGTCATAGTGGAGGTACACGCCCCCCTGAACCGTCAGGTCGCCGGTGATCGTTGATAAAGCTAATGACCACTATCGAGGAAGTTGATTTCAAACCTCTCTGGCTGCTGCGTAAGGTAGGGCCATGTTTTACAGGAGGTCCACATGGCCACTATCCAGATCATGTCCGTCGTCGGCAGCGCCGTCCCAAGCGCATTGCGTGAGCAAGGCCTGCTGGCCTGCTGGTACCTGGTACGCAATGGCGAAGCCGTCAGCGGCCCACTGATGACTCGCGCCTCGGCCCAGGCCCTGGCCCAGCGACTGCAAGCAGACACGCTGCTCGCCTGACCCTATTTGTTGTGCGTTGCTCCCTACGCCCTTCTGGCCCGCCTATGGCGGGCTTTTTTTGCCTTCATGGCCCGGCGGATGGGGTCACCTGCTTTCTGACACCTACAATGCCGATCGCTCGGGCCATTTCATCATGAATGTGTGATCTGTGCCGATGAGCCTGCGTCTGAAACGCTACCCCTCGCTTGTCGTCTGGGGAAGTGATTACAGGGCTTTCCATGCAAACGCTGTTGAACGAGATTCTCGACGAAGTGCGTCCCTTGATCGGCAAGGGCAAAGTGGCTGACTACATTCCCGCGCTGGCCGATGTGCCTGCGCAGCAGTTGGGCATCGCCGTCTATGGCAACGATGGCAGCTATTACTGCGCAGGTGACGCCCTGGTGCCGTTTTCGGTGCAGAGTATTTCCAAGGTGTTCAGTCTGGTCCAGGCGATTGGCCATTCAGGTGAAGCCATCTGGGAGCGTCTTGGCCATGAGCCCTCAGGTCAACCGTTCAACTCGCTGGTACAGCTGGAGTTCGAACGCGGGCGCCCACGCAACCCCTTCATCAATGCGGGCGCGTTGGTGATCTGCGATATCAATCAGTCGCGCTTCGCCGCGCCCACCTTGTCGATGCGCGACTTCGTACGGCGGCTATCGGGCAACCCCCGTATCGCCATCGATGCCCGCGTCGCGGATTCGGAGTACCAGTTCCGCGCGCGCAACGCCGCCATGGCGTACCTGATGCAGTCATTTGGCAACTTCCATAACGAAGTCGAGACAGTGCTGCGCAGTTACTTCAGTTACTGCGCACTGCAGATGAGCTGCCTCGACCTGGCCCGTGCCTTCTGCTTCCTGGCCAACGATGGGTTCTGCAAGCACAGTGGCGAGCAAATCCTGACCCGACGCCAGACCCAGCAGGTGAACTCGATCATGGCCACCAGCGGGCTGTACGACGAAGCGGGGAATTTCGCCTACCGCGTGGGCTTGCCTGGCAAGAGTGGCGTAGGTGGCGGAATAGTGGCGATCGTGCCGGGTCAATTCACCGTTTGCGTGTGGTCGCCGGAGTTGAATACGGCGGGCAACTCGTATGCCGGGATGGCGGCGCTCGAGTTGCTCAGTTCACGGATCGGATGGTCGGTGTTCTGACCCGCGGGTGGTGTCGCCTGGCCGTCAGGCTGGCCTGCGCCCCAAAGCTGCCTTGGCGTCAGCAGTGAGCGCTGCGGGAGCGCCGCCGACCTCGCAGGCCCCTTCGGGTCGAATAAGGCCGGTCGTGGATGTTCCATCGCAAACCGCACCGCCTACGCGCTTGGGGAAATCAAAAATGGCGTACCGGATTAAATTTCCTTCACGTTGCGCCCTTTAGATATAAGGCATTCGACAGCTGTTCAGCCATACTCCAAAATGCAGCGGTTTTTTGGGGGAAAACCCTTGCACAGCCAACGACATACCAACATTTAGTGAGCCTCAACGTGAAAACATCCCTGTCCATCCTCAGCCTGATGCTGTTGCTCACAGGAACCGCGACCCTCCCGTCGACCGCTGCTGCACAACCCCCGGCCCAGGTTCAACGCGACCCTTCCAAGCTGCACCTGGCCTCTGGCAGCGCCCTGCTGATCGACCTGAACACCAACCAGGAACTGTATTCGAGCCACGCCGACCGCGTGGTACCCATTGCCTCGGTGACCAAACTGATGACGGCGATGGTGGTGCTGGATGCCAAGCTGCCCATGGATGAAATGCTCACCATGACCATCGCCAACAACCCGGAAATGAAAGGCGTCTATTCGCGTGTGCGCCTGGGCAGCCAGCTCAACCGCCGCGAAACCTTGCTGATTACCCTGATGTCGTCGGAGAACCGTGCCGCGACCACGTTGGCCAACTACTACCCAGGAGGCTACCCGGCCTTCATCAAGGCCATGAACGCCAAGGCCCGTAGCCTGGGCATGGCGCACACCCGCTACGTCGAGCCAACGGGCCTGTCGACCCAGAACGTCTCGACCGCCCGTGACCTGGCCAAGCTGCTGATGGCTTCACGCAAGTACCCGATGCTGAGCGAGCTGTCGACCACCCGGGAAAAGACCGTGGCGTTCCGCAAGCCCAACTACACGTTGGGCTTTCGCAACACCGACCATCTGGTGAACAAAAGCAACTGGGACATCAAGCTGACCAAGACGGGCTTCACCAACGAGGCCGGCCATTGCCTGGTGCTGTTGACCCGGATGGACAATCGCCCAGTGGCCATGGTGATTCTCGACGCCTTCGGCAAGTACACTCACTTCGCCGATGCCAGCCGCATGCGCCAATGGCTGGAAACTGGCGCGGCCAAGCCGGCACCGGCGGTGGCCATGCAGTACAAGTCCGAGCGCCAGAACAAAGGGCGCGTGGCGGCAGACTGAGTATCGATTGGGCTGACAGCAGCAAGTCAGCCCTTTTCACTGCCAGCAACGCCCCTCAAGCCTGGGTGTTGACGATACCGCCCGCGCTGCTGCCACCGGTTTCCTGAAGCGCTTCGAGCAACTGTGCGGTGGCCCGCAGGATCTCACCATTGATCGTGGTGATGCTGGCCTGCTTGGCACTGGCCTGCGCAAGCTTGGCGCTCTCGTCCATATCCTTGGCCATGATCGCGGCCAGTTGCTTCTGCTGCTCGGCCAATTGCTTCTGCAAGTCCTTGATCATTTGACGCAGTTGCTTGATGGCAGCCGACTCGCCGCTGCCCTCGCCGCCCTGGGCCCCTTGCGCACCCTGCGCCTGGCCATTGCCGGTGATTTTTGACGTGTCGACCTGAGTGGTCGAGCGGTCCTCGGTTGCGGCTGTTTCGCTGCTTTGATTGGCAGCCTGGGCCTGAGCCGAAACGTTGTTGACGGTGACGGCGCTGATTCCGACCATGAGATTTCCCTGCCTTTGAAGTGGGTCCTTGGGTTGGCCTACCTATCGGCCCAGCGGCTCAGAACTTTAGGCCGGCGCGCAAACACCCTACGCCGCCTTAAGTAAATTCCTCCACACGTGGCTCGTTCCAACCCATGTACTCGCGCAGGAGCCGGAGCCCCGGCGGGCGTCCACATTCGACCATTATGGAATCGCAGCCATGAGCCAGTCTTCAAACCCGGAAACAATCAAAGACCTGATAGGCGTGGGCTTCGGCCCGTCCAACCTGGCCCTGGCCATCGCCCTGGAGGAGCTCGCCCAGACCCAGGGTCACGCCCTGGATGCCCTGTTCATCGACAAGCAGAAAGACTATCGCTGGCACGGTGAGACCCTGGCTACCCAGAGCGAGTTGCAGATCTCTTTCCTCAAGGACCTGGTGTCCCTGCGCAACCCCACCAGCCCTTACAGCTTCGTCAACTACCTGCACCAGAAGCAGCGACTGGCCGACTTCATCAACCTCGGCACCTTCTACCCCTGCCGACTGGAGTACAACGACTACTTGCGCTGGGCTGCCGAGCATTTCGCCACTCAGGCGGCCTATGGCGAGGAAGTGCTGCGCATCGAGCCTGAAGTGAATGCCGGTCGAGTCGAACACCTGCGTCTGGTGTCTCGCGATGCACAGGGCCGCGAATACAGTCGCCGCACGCGCGCGGTGGTGGTCGGCAGTGGCGGCACGCCAAAAATCCCGGAGAAATTCGGCGCGTTCAAGGACGATCCCCGGGTCTTCCACCACTCCCAGTACCTGAGCAGTCTGAACCAGCTGCCTTGCACCGAAGGCAAGCCGATGCGCATTGCGGTGATCGGCTCGGGCCAGAGCGCCGCCGAAGCCTTCATCGACCTCAACGACAGCTATCCGTCGGTCAAGGTCGACATGGTGCTGCGCGGTTCGGCACTCAAACCGGCCGATGACAGCCCGTTCGTCAACGAGATCTTCTCGCCGGACTACACCGACCTGGTCTACAACGAACCGGCCGACCAGCGCAGCAAACTCTTGGGCGAATACCACAACACCAACTATTCGGTGGTCGACCTCGATCTGATCGAGCGCATCTACGGCATTCTCTATCGCCAGAAGGTGTCCCACCAGTTCCGCCACAATGTGCTGTGCCGCCGCAATGTGGAAGCCGTGGTGGCCACCCGCGAGGGCATCGAACTGACCCTGCGTGACCTGGCCACCGGCCAGCAGCAGACCCACCGCTACGATGCGGTGATCCTCGCCACTGGCTACGAGCGCCGCTCGCACCGCGACCTGCTGGCACCCTTGGCTGGCTACCTGAACGACTTCAGCGTCGACCGCAACTACCGCGTACTGGCCAGCCCAGACCTGCAAGCCTCCGTCTACCTGCAAGGCTTCTGCGAAAACAGCCACGGCCTGAGCGACACGTTGCTGTCGGTGCTGCCGGCCCGCGCGGCGGAAATCGGCCAGTCGCTGTACCAGGACCTGGCCCGCCAGTACGGCAGGACACACGCGGCTGCCGCCAGCGCCTGAACCTCGCCATAGGCCTTAGCAGCCGGCATGTCGCCTCCGCGCGCATGCCGGCTCGTGTTTTCTGAAACATTTGCTTGCATTTAAATCTTCAGGATTTCGATTCTCATTCGTCCTTATTAATGCAGCCCTTTGGTTGGGCCTGTGCTCGACCCTCCTTTTCAGAAGACCGACCGATGGCCAAATCTCCCAAAAAATCCAAGTCCAGGCTGTGGTTCCTGGTACATAGCTGGCTCGCCCTGCCGATCTGGTTCTTCGTGCTGATCGTCTGCTTTACCGGCATGCTCGCCGTGGTCAGCCAGGAAATCGTCTGGCTGGCCAACCCGGACGTGCGCGCCAGCAAGCCCGATGACGTGACTGAACGCTTGAGCTACCAGCAAGTACTCGACGCCTTGCACAAAGCCGAGCCGGACATGGTGGTGCGCACGTTGCGCCAGCCGGACGGTGCGCACTTCGCACTCAATGCCTCGGTGGTCTTCCCGGACGGCACTAGCCCGACGCTTTACGTGAACCCCTATACCGGCGTGATCCAGGGCAAGAGCCCTGACTTCAATTTCGAGGCGTTCACCCGCGCCTTGCATGGCTGGTGGCTGGTGCCCTTCACCAATGGTTACAGCTGGGGCTGGTACCTGGTGTCGCTGCTGGGCCTGCCGATGCTGGCCTCGTTGGTGACTGGCCTTGTGGTCTACAAGAAGTTCTGGAAAGGCTTCTTCAAACCCATCCGCACCGGTCACGGCTCACGTATTTTCTGGGGTGATCTGCACCGCCTGGCCGGCGTGTGGTCGATCTGGTTCATCGCAGTCATCTCCATCACCGGCACCTGGTTCCTGATCCAGGCCATACTTGCCGACAACCACGTCACCGTATCCACCGAACCGGTGGTGCCGGTCATTTCGCGCGAGGATGTGCCACCCACTCGCGATGGCAGCCCGGCACCGCGCATCGACCTGGACGAAGCGGCGCGCATCGCCGGCCAGGCGATCCCGGGGCTGGATATCGATTTCATTTCACTGCCTGCCACCCACTACAGCCATATCAACCTGGGCGGGCGTGGCTGGTATCCATTGATGTACCAGACCGCGGCCATCAACCCGTACACCCGAAACGTCGACAGCCAGTTCCTGCTGGCCGACCGTTCGGCCCTGGAGTTCGTCACCGAATCCATGCGCCCCTTGCACACCGGCGACTTCGGCGGCCTGCCGATCAAGCTGATCTGGTTCTTCTTCGGCCTGGTTCTCACCCTGATGGTATTCAGCGGCCTGCTGATCTGGACCAAACGCACCGCCCAGGCCACCGCAGCCGCCCTCAAACGCAGCGAGCGCACGCCCCGCCTACACGCTGGCCACAACGACACCACTGCCGAGGTCCATCCATGAGCCAGGTCCATAGGGTGCCCGTCAGCCCGCTGAAGCAGTGGTGGCTGAAGTGGCGCTTTCACCTGAACATCCTTTTGATCCTCATACCGCTGGGCTTCATGCCCAAGTACTTCGCCGACGCCAAGCTGTTGCGTGGCGATGCCGGCCTCGGCGTCAACCCGATCAGCGCCATCCAGGTCGGCCCCTACACCGTCGACCTGGCCGAGTTGCGCAACGAGGCGCCGCGCGCCGACGGCCCCGCAGGCCACTTCAAGGCGTTCAATGCGGCCTTGTGCAAGGCGTGCATCGGGGACGTCAAGGCCATCTACCTGCGCATTGGCAAACCACGCAACCTGCGCGCCGCCGGCAGCATCTTCTTCGGCGCACCCTACCGCATGAGTACCAATCTGCCAGTCCCTGCCCGCACCCGCCCCGACGCACGGATCTGGATCACCCTCGAAGGCTGGGACGGCAGCATGCACCAAGGCTCCGTCGCGCTGGCCGACGCATCCCCCGCCACCGTGGCCTGGCTGAAGAAACAAGGAGGCAAACCATGAAACATACGATCCGCAGGCTCGTCCTGCCACTGATGGCCCTTGCCGCCGGGCCAGCCTTGGCGCACAACCCGATGTGCGAATGCGAAGAGGTCGCCGGCGGCCAGATCAAATGCACTGGAGGGTTCTCCGACGGCAGCGGCGCGCCTGGCGTGACGCTGGACGTGATCGGCTACGACGAACAGGTGCTGGTCGGCGGCAAGCTCGCGCAGGACTCGACCTTGACCTTCCAACGCCCCGATGGCGAGTTCTACGTGTTGTTCGACGCCGGTCCCGGCCACGTGGTGGAAATCGACCACGCCGACATCGCCCAGCCATGAGCAAGCCCTGCATGAGTCACGCCCAGGTAGTACGCCCGGCCGGTGCCGGGTACGAAACGCTCTACGTTCTGCTCGCCAGCCTGCTGATCGTGCTGCTGGCCTCCACGGTGGTGCTGATGCGCGGTGAGCGCGAGGACGAACAGGCCATCGCCCGCCATCAGATAGATGCCCGGCGTGACCTCACTGCCGCCGAACAGGGCATCTACACCGACCTGCGGGTGGCCTTCGACGAGATCCAACTGCTGCGCGAAGAAAACGCCGTTGCCCCGAGCGTCGACGACCTGGTCGAAGAGGGCCTACCGCCCTTCGTCGTCGATGCCGGCAGCCAAAGCCGTGGCCGCCATCACTGGCAATGGCTGCAAAGCGGCGCCTACCTGGGGCGCAGCCAAGCCCCGGAAATCGCCGGCAGCTTCCTGTTGATCCTGCCTGGCGACGCCGCCGGGCCATCCGATGTCTGGCTACGCCGCGACAGCACTGCCCTGCTCCCGGACGACCTAGGCCAGGCGGCCTTGATCGCTGCCGGCTGGCAGCAGGTGGTTAGCCACTACGACGCCGGGGTCACCCGCGAACACCGTCACTGAACCCAAGGAATCTCCCCCATGCTCCGCTTCGTCCTTGCGCTGCTCCTGGCCTGCGCCCTGCCAGCCCTGGCCCTGGCCGACAACGCCAAGCCGCTGCGCATTGGCATCACCCTGCACCCCTACTACAGCTACGTCAGCAACATCGTGGGCGACAAAGCCGAGGTGGTACCGCTGATTCCGGCGGGCTTCAACCCGCACGCCTACGAGCCACGAGCCGAGGACATCAAGCGCATCGGCACGCTGGACGTGGTGGTGCTCAACGGCGTGGGCCACGACGACTTCGCCGACCGCATGATCGCCGCCAGTGAAAAACCGGGCATCGCCACCATCGAAGCCAACCAGAACGTTCCGCTGCTGGCTGCCACCGGCATCGCTGCTCGCGGCGCGGGCAAGGTGGTCAATCCGCACACCTTCCTCTCCATCAGCACCACCATCGCCCAGGTCAACAACATTGCCCGCGAACTGGGCAAGCTCGACCCAGACAATGCCAAGCTCTATACCCAGAACGCCCGCGCCTACGCCAAGCGTTTGCGCGCCCTGCGTGCCGAGGCTCTGGCGCAGGTCACCGAGGCGCCCTCGGCGACCTTGCGCGTCGCCACCATCCACGCGGCCTACGACTACCTGGTGCGCGACTTCGGCCTGGAAGTGACCGCCGTGGTCGAGCCGGCCCACGGCATCGAGCCGAGCCCCGCACAACTGAAGAAGACCATCGACCAGCTCAAGGCCCTGGACGTGAAGGTGATTTTCTCGGAGATGGATTTCCCTTCTGCCTACGTCGAAACCATCCAGCGTGAATCGGGCGTTCGACTGTACCCGCTGACGCACATCTCCTACGGCGAGTACACCAAGGACAAATACGAGGTGGAAATGAAGCGCAACCTCGACACAGTGGTGCGGGCCATCCAGGAGAACCGCGCATGACCGCCGCCGCCACGCGCATGCCCGCCCGCGGGCCGCGCATCGAGTTCGTCGGCATCGACCTGACCCTGGGCCGTACGCGCATCCTCGAACAGGTCGCCTTCAGCGTCGCCGCTGGCAGCGTGCATGCCATCGTCGGCCCCAATGGCGGCGGCAAGAGCTCGCTGATCAAGACCTTGCTGGGGCAGATGCCGCACCAGGGCCAGTTGACCCTTCACTGGCCGACACAAGCCAACGTGATCGGCTACGTGCCCCAGGCGCTGGAGTTCGACCGAGGCCTGCCAATGACCGTGGACGACTTCATGGCCGCCATGTGCCAAAGGCGCCCCGCGTTCCTGGGCCTTTCGCGGCGTATCCAGCCGGCCATCGACGCAGCGCTGGCACAAGTCGGCATGCTCGACAAACGCAAGCGTCGCATGGGCGCATTGTCCGGTGGCGAGCGCCAGCGGGTGCTGCTGGCCCAGGGCCTGATCCCCGAACCCCAGTTGCTGGTCCTGGACGAGCCGATGTCGGCCCTCGACGAAGCGGGCATCCAGGTGTTCGAAGCGCTGCTACAGGGCTGGCGCCAATCCGGTACCACCGTGCTGTGGATCGAGCACGATCTGCAGGCCGTGCTGCGCCTGGCCGACCGGGTCACCGGCCTGAGCCGCCAGGTGCTGTTCGACGCCGCGCCCGCCCAGGCCCTGACCCCCGAGCGTCTTCTCAACCTGTTCTCCGTTCACCCGCGCAGCGAGAGCCTCGCCTGATGAGTTATGAAGCCTTCCGTCAACTGGTCCAGGACTGGGCCAGCGCCGGCTACCTGCCCGAGGCCCTGGCCTATGGGTTCGTGATCAATGCGTTACTGGCCGGTCTGATGATAGGCCCGGTGCTCGGCGGCCTGGGCACGCTGGTCGTGGTCAAGCGCTTCGCGTTCTTCTCCGAGGCTGTGGGCCACGCCGCGCTCACGGGCGTAGCCATTGGCATCCTGCTCGGCGAACCCTATACCGGCCCCTATGGCAGTCTGTTCGGCTACTGCCTGCTGTTCGGCATCCTGCTGAACTACCTGCGCAACCGCACCGGACTGTCGCCGGACACACTGATCGGGGTGTTCCTCTCGGTGTCCCTGGCCCTAGGCGCGAGCCTGCTGCTGATGCTGGCCGGCAAGATCAACGTGCACATCCTCGAGAACGTGCTGTTCGGCTCGGTGCTGACGGTCAGCGCCCACGACCTGCTGGTGCTGGGCATCGTCGCGGTGCTGGTGCTGAGCCTGGCCCTACCGCTTTACAACCGCATCATGCTGGCCAGCTTCAATCCGCAACTGGCCGCGGTGCGCGGGGTGGCGGTGAAGACCCTGGACTACCTGTTCGTGGTCCTGGTGACCTTGGTCACCGTGGCCTCGGTGAAAGTGATCGGGGCGATTCTGGTCGGTGCCCTGCTGGTGATTCCGGCCGCCGCCGCACGCCTGGTCAGCCAGTCGCTGAAAGGCTTTTTCTTCCTCTCGGTGCTGATCGCCACACTGAGCACCCTGCTCGGCATCCTGTTGCCGA
The DNA here is from genome assembly GCF_029537255.1 of Pseudomonas sp. NyZ480. Lineage (NCBI taxonomy): Bacteria > Pseudomonadati > Pseudomonadota > Gammaproteobacteria > Pseudomonadales > Pseudomonadaceae > Pseudomonas > Pseudomonas sp. NyZ480. The sequence goes on from NZ_CP120626.1 coordinate 3,386,263, forward strand.
TCGTACTCGACCTGCCGGTGCCGTCGGGTGCCGCGATCATTCTGGTCGCCGGCCTGTGCTTCGCCCTCGCCGCGCTGGCCCGCGCCCTCGTCCCACGCCTGCAAGGAAACCCGGCATGAATCTGAATATCAAGCAGCTGACCCTGGCCATCGCCCTGGTGGGCCTGCCTTCGCTGAGCTTTGCCACCCAGGTGCTCACCACCTTGCCCGTGACCCACAGCCTAGCCGCTGCTCTGCTTGACGGCACCTCGGTGCAGCTCAAGCGCGCGGCTCCAGCCAACCTGCCGGCAAGCCGCCAGCCGTCGTACTTCAGTGGTCGTGGCGGTGCCGGCCTGCAGAAGGCCGCGCAACAGGCCGATGCGGTGATTGGCGTGCGCTCGATCTGGCGGGACGACCCGCTCTACCCAATGGCGCGGCGCAGCAATATCCGCATCGTCGAGATCGATGCCGCACGGCCAGTGGATGGCGCATTGCCGGGCATTGCCGTGACCGGCGATGAGGCCTATGCCGCTTATCCCTGGCTCAGCCCGACGAATCTTGGGCGCATGGCCGATGTGGTGGCCAATGACCTTGAGCGGCTCTCACCGGCTGACAAGGCGAAGATCCAAGGCAACCTCACCGCTCTCAAGCGCCAGTTGCTGGAGCTGACCGCCAGCAGCCAGACACGCCTGGCCGAAGTCGACAACTTGACCGTGGTCAGCTTGTCGGATCGCCTGGGTTATCTGGCCAGCGGGCTGAACCTGGACGTGGCGCAGCAGGCGCTGCCGCCCGAGGACAAGTGGGATGAGGCCACGCTCAAGGCGCTGGGTGAGAACCTCAAGACCCAGGATGTGGCTTTGGTGCTGCACCACCGCCAGCCGGAGGCTGCGGTAGCCGAGGTGATCAAGGCATCCGGGGCCAGGTTGCTGGTGGTCGACAGCGACCCGGAGGATGCCCTGGCGGGGTTGAAGGCCAGTGTCGAGCAAGTGGTGGATGCCTTGGGTCAGGGTTGAGGTTCGCTTCACCGGCCTGTTCGCCGGTACACCCGCCCCCGGGGTCGGCGCCACGGCCAGACTTTGGGGAGCGGGTTTGCCCTACCGCTTCATGCAGCGCTGGTAACGCTCATCCACACGACCTGCGAACCACGCCGTGGTCAACTTGCGGGTAATCTTCGGGCTCTTGAGCTCGATTCCCGGCAATACTGCACGCGGCACCGGCTTGCCGGCCGCCGCATCGGCCAGGGCGAACACGCCGCGGTACAACCGGGTGTCCTCGAAGGCCAGGCTGTCACCCTGCTCCAGTTGGCTGCGAATCTGCGGGTTGCGCAAGCCAAGCTTCGCCCCCAGTTTGCGCGCCGCCTGTTCGGTGGTTCCGGGCATGATCGCCCCTGGCGCCACCAGGTCGCCATCCAGCGCCAACTTCACCCCGGTTGCCCGGCTCAACGCTGCCTGGAAAGCGGCATTGCGGCTGGCGTACCAACCCGCATTGAAATCGGCGAAGCGGTACAACGGCCGCTCGTAGTTCGCTGGGTAGCCCAGCAGGTGGGTGATGCCGAAGTACAAACCGCCACGGCGGGTGAATACCTCCTGCCGGATCGTGCCTTCATAGCGGTAGGGGTAACCCTTGGCGTGCTGCTCGGCAAAGTCGATGCTCACTTGCATCGGCCCACCGGTATGCACCGGGTTCAGCCCGCCCAGCAGAGTCTTGCCCAAGGGCAGGCCGGCAATGAAATCATCGTACAGCGTGCTCAACTGTTTCTCGCTGCGTACCGCCAGCAGCCTCTGCTGATAGGTCTTGCCACTGCCGGAACTGGTATTCAGGGCACCGTCGACCAGCAGCTTGGGGATATGCAGACGCGCCGCGCGCCGGTCGATTTCTGCTCGGGCGATGCGCCCGAGGTTCGGCACCTGTGGGTCGGCATTGAAGGTCGACTCCTGCTCGGTGACGGCCAATACCGCGCACAGGTTGCTTTTGCTTGGGGCAATGCCCTGGGCTTCGAAGGCCACTTGGATATCCTGGGCCCACCCTTGCCGGTCCTTGGCTTGCGCCGGCAGCAGTCGCATCAACTGTGCTCGCACTTTGGTGGGGTCGGTTTCCACTGCTTCTTCGCGGCGCCCGGCGCAACCTTGCAGCAGGGCCAGCGCCACCAGCCCTGCCGCCATCAGCCGCGCGTTCAGGGCTGCTCACCGACCAGGTAGGTCTTGCTGATATGGCGAAACAAGGGATGGCTGGCGCTGCCCATCAGTTCGAACAGCACCATCTCACGGGTCACCACCTGCGCCCCGGCATCACGCATGCGCGCCAGGCCCGCGGCCTTGCTGGCCGGGGTACGGCTGTCGCAGGCATCCTCGACCACGAACACGTGCTTGCCCAGCGACAACAGGCCCAGCACGGTCTGTAGCACGCAGACATGGGTTTCCATACCACAGACGATCACTTGCTCGCGGCGCAGCAGGCTTTCCGGCAGGCACTCGGCAGCCACACAGGAAAAATGCGTTTTCTCCACCACCTGGGCTGCCGGTGCGGCAGTGGTGAGCGCTGCCAGGGTGTGCCCCAGGCCTTTGGGGTACTGCTCGGACATCACGATTGGCAATTGCAGCTCGGCGCTGGCCGCCACCAGCCAGCGCGCACGCGCTCGGGTGCCCTCGGGGTCGCTCATGGCGCCTATGAGCTTTTCCTGGATATCGACGACCAGCAGCGTGGCCTGGCGAGGGTTGATCAGCATTGTCGGCCTCTTGCCTGGGGAAAACCCTAGCCTCCCCCAGGCAAGCGATGACGTCAATCAGGCAGAACGCCGGTACGGCTCCAGCGACGCGGCCACCACACCGAGCACGCGGTGCTCGTGCTCATGGATGAAGAAGTGGCCGCCGGGGAACATTTGCAGCGAAAATTCCCCCGAGGTTTCACGGCGCCAGGCCCTGAGTTGCTCTTGCGTGGCCCGGTCGGCCTCACCGCCGAGGACGTGCAGCGGACATTGCAGCAGCGACCGCTGACGATAGGCATAACGGCCGCACAGCAGGAAATCATGGCGCAGGATGGGCAAGGTCAGGCTCATTAGCTCGGCGTTGGCCAGCACCTCCTGTGGAGTACCGTCGAGCGCACGCAGCTCGTTGATCAGCTCGGCGTCGGTCTTGGGTTCGGACCAGTGCTTGCCATCGTAGTCTTCGCGACGGGTCGGTGCCGCGGTACCGCAGGCGAACAACGCGCGTGGCGCCGGGCAGCCCAGCGCTTGCAGTTCATGGGCCAGCTCGAACGCCAGCAGCGCGCCCAGGCTGTGCCCCAGCAATGCATAGGGCGCGCTGGCGGCCGTGCGCTGCTCGGCCGCCAGTTGCCGGGCCAGCGCCTGCATGTCGGTCTGCAGTGGTTCACTCAGGCGCGCGCCACGGCCCGGCAGCTCCACCGGGCGCAGCTCAAGCCAAGCCGGCAACGTGCGCCGCCAGCGGCTGTAGACCATGGCACTGGCGCCGGAGTAAGGCAGGCACAGCAGCTTCATCCCGCTCACTGCGCCGCGGCTTCAGCCATCTTCTGACGTAGGCTCAGAGGGCGCATGTCGGTCCAGACCTCGTCGATGTAGGCCAGGCAGTCCTTCTTCAGGCCGCTCTTGCCCACGGCGCGCCAGCCGTTGGGGATGGCCTTGTAGTCGGGCCAGATGGAGTATTGCTCTTCGTGGTTGACCACTACCTGGAACTGAATATCGTCGCGGTCGAAAACGGAAGTCATTGCCTGTCTCCTTGAGTGATGAATGCCGATACGCACTTGGCGTGGGGCGGCTCTCAGGTAGACGTTGGAGCCGTTGGGAAAATTAGTCTGGGTGAGGCTGGAGCAGGCTGGCGGGAGTCCGCTGTTGGGCGGCACTCGATCTCGACAGCGCCGTGCGGCTCAAGACGACCCCTCAAGCGTTCCGCAACAGATCATGCGCATCCAGCAACCGGAACGCGACCTGCGGGTTACGCTCCAACCCCCGCCGAATCGCAGCCGGAATCGACTGTCGGGTCTTGCGGCACAACCCCACCTGCTCGTCCAGTTCGATGACGATACCGCGCATGGTGCGCACTTCGTTGAACCCAGGGGCGATGTGCACGCGAATGCCGAGGTTTTCGTACATGCGCTGCTGCAGGCGTTGCAGATCCTCCAGGTCCTTGAGGTTTTCCAGGCGCTCGAGCAGGCGTTTTTCTTCCTGGCGAGTGAGCAGCAGGATTCGCTGGGCGGCCTGGGGGTGATCGGCCAGTTGTTCGCGGCCACACACACAGGCGCCGGGGGGGCACGGTTGGCGTAATGGAGGGGTGTTGGTCATGGGGCAAGCATAGCCAGTTTTTGGTGTCGGCTGCACTGGGGATGTCGCCGGCCAGCCGGCGCCTGCCAGGGGCCACCTCGATCACCAGAGTTTCCCGTCAGGATAAAAAATTTCACAAACCTCTGGACCACCACCCACCTCTTCGCCTATAAATCGCCAAAAGGAAATTTATATTCCTGATAAGAAACACCGCTTCGCCAGCCGCGAGGCCATTTCGCCCTTGTGCCCGACCTGCCCCACCCCACCACGAGGACCTCGACATGCACCCCGCTCCCGACCATTTCATCCTGCGCGTCAGCTGTCCGGCCGTGTCCGGCATCGTCGCGGCGGTGACCACCTACCTGGCCGAGCACGGTTGCTACATCAGCGAGATGGCGCAGTTCGACGACGAAGACAATGGCCGCTTCTTCATGCGCGCCGTGTTCCGTTACAACACCGGTATCACTGGTGACACGCCGCAGCTGGAAGCGGGCTTCGCCGACGTGGCGCAGCGCTTCGCCATGGACTGGAGCCTGCACAGCAGCGCCCGCCCGATGCGCGTGCTGCTGATGGTGAGCAAGTTCGACCATTGCCTGAGCGACCTGCTCTACCGCCACGCCAAAGGTGAACTGGAGATGCAGATCACCGCCGTGGTTTCCAACCACCTGGACCTGCGGCCCATGGCCGAGCGCCAGGGCATCCGCTTCGTCTACCTGCCGGTAACCAAGGAAACCAAGGCCGAGCAGGAAGCGGCGCTGATGCGCATCGTCGAGGACACCGATACTGAACTGGTGGTGCTGGCGCGCTACATGCAAATCCTCTCCGACGACCTGTGCCGTCAACTCTCGGGCCGGGCCATCAACATCCACCACTCGTTCCTGCCGGGTTTCAAGGGCGCCAAGCCCTATCACCAGGCCTACCAACGCGGGGTCAAGCTGATCGGCGCCACTGCCCATTACGTCACCAGCGACCTGGACGAAGGCCCGATCATCGAGCAGGAAGTGCAACGTGTGGACCACGCCTACGCGCCTGACGATCTGGTCGCCATCGGCCGCGATACCGAAACCATCGCCCTGTCCCGCGCGGTGAAGTACCACCTCGAACACCGCGTGTTCCTCAACCACGACCGCACGGTGATCTTCAAATGAATGCCATCCCCAGCGTCAAGCTGATCGACGGCAAGGCCACGGCGGCGCGGGTGCTGGCCGAGGTGCGCGAGCAGGTCGACACCCTGCGCCAGGGCGGCGTGCAACCGGGCCTGGCAGTGGTGCTGGTGGGCATGGACGCGGCTAGCCAGGTGTATGTGCGCAACAAGGTGCTGCGCGCCGAGGAGGTGGGTATTCGCTCGCTGGAGCACCGTCTGCCAGGCGACACCACCGAGCACGAGCTACTGACCCTGATCGACCGGCTCAATCGCGATACGGCGATAAATGGCATTCTCGTGCAGTTGCCCTTGCCCGCGCATATCGACGAACACCGCGTCTTGCAGGCCATCAGTCCGCTTAAGGACGTGGACGGTTTTCACAGTGAAAACGTCGGCGGCCTGGCCCAGGGTCGCGATGTACTCACCCCTTGCACGCCCAGTGGCTGCATGCGCCTACTGCGTGATGCCTGTGGCCCATTGCGGGGCAAGCACGCGGTGGTGGTCGGCCGCTCCAACATTGTCGGCAAGCCCATGGCCGCCCTGTTGTTGCAGGCCGACTGCACGGTGACCGTGGTGCATTCGCGCAGCCGTGACTTACCGGCACTGTGCCGCGAAGCGGACATCCTGGTCGCCGCGGTCGGCAAGCCTCGGCTGATCGGCGCCGACTGGCTCAAGCCGGGGGCAGTGGTCATCGATGTGGGTATCAACCGCATCGAAGAGAACGGCCGCAGCCGCTTGGTGGGCGATGTCGACTTCGACGCGGCCCTGCCCCAGGCCGCCGCCATCACCCCGGTTCCCGGAGGCGTCGGGCCCATGACCATCGCCTACCTGATGAAAAATACCCTGCTCGCCCTCGACCTGCAGCAACAGGCCGCCCAACAGGAGCGCACCCCATGCCCTTCGCCCTGCTGAAATACGGCCTGAGCGCCGACTACCCGGTGGAGGTCGACCTGCCGCCACCTTGCGAACTCAAGCCACGTTACGACGTGGTGATCATCGGCGGCGGCGGTCACGGCCTGGCCATTGCCTACTACCTGGCCAGATACCATGGCGTGACCAATGTCGCAGTGCTGGAGAAAGCCTATCTGGGCGGTGGCAATACCGCGCGCAACACCGCGGTGATCCGCTCCAATTACCTCACCAGCGAAGGCGTGCGCTTCTACGCCGAATCGGTGCGGATGTTCCAGCACCTGTCGAACGAATTCGACTTCAACATCATGTATTCCGAGCGTGGCCAGCTCACCCTGGCGCACACCGATGCCACCGTGCGCGCCTTCCGCCAACGGGCCGAAGTCAACAAGCACTTCGGCGGGCGTACCGAAATGATCGACCGCCAGCAGATCCGCGAACTGGTACCGACCCTGAATCTCGACCCCGGCCACTTGCCGGTGCTGGCCGGGCTCTGGCACATCGACGGCGCCACCGCGCGCCATGACGCGGTGGCCTGGGGTTACGCCAAGCAAGCGGCCAAACGCGGCGTGGAAATCCATCAGTTGACCGAAGTGCAGGACCTGGTGATTCGCAATGGCCGGATCGAAGCGGTCAAGACCAACCGTGGCACCGTCCAGTGCGGCTGCGTGGTGCAGGCGGTGGCTGGCGCCAGCTCGCTGTTGATGGCAAAGGCGGGCATTCGCGCGCCGATCCACACCTACCCGCTGCAGGCGATGGTTACCCAGCCGTTCAAACCGTTCCTCGATCCGCTGGTCAGCTCGTCCGCCCTGCACTGCTATGTGCAACAGACCAGCCGTGGCGAGATCGTCTTCGGTGGCGGCTCCGATCCCTACCCGCTGTACAACACCCGCTCGACCCTGGACCTCAAGGAAAGCCTGCTGGCCCACGCCATCGAAATGTTCCCGTTCATGGCCAACGCCAAGCTGATGCGCCAATGGGCCGGTATGACCGACATGACCCCGGATTACAGTCCGATCATGGGCCTGTCGCCGGTCGAGAACTACTACCTGGATGCTGGCTGGGGCACCTGGGGCTTCAAGTCCACGCCCATCTGCGGCAAGACCATGGCCGAACTGGTCGCCAGCGGCGGCAAGGTGCCCGAACTGATCGCCCCTTTCGCCCTGGAGCGCTTCAGCCGCTTCCAGCAAGTCAACGAAATGGGCGCCACGGCGGCCAGCCACTAGAGGAACGCACGATGAAGATCCTGACCTGCCCCTTGAACGGCCCGCGCAACATCAGCGAATTCACCTACGGCGGCGAGTTCAAGCAGATGCCCGACCCAAGTCGCTGCAGCGACGCGGAGTGGGCCGACTACGTGTTCAACAGCGACAACCTTGCCGGGGTGGTCGTCGAATGGTGGCTGCACAACGCCTCCAGCTACTGGTTCCTGGCCGAACGTCACACCGTGAGCGACCAGGTACTGCGCACCTTCGATCCAAAGGACGTATTCGTCCGCCGCATCGACTTTGCCCCCACCGCCACGCCGGAGACCGCAGGATGAACAGCCTCACTCGCCTCCCCGCGCCCATGGGCCTGCTGATCGACCGCGACCGGCCCCTGCGCTTTACCTTCGACGGCCAGAGCTACCCTGGCTTTGCCGGCGACAGCATCGCCAGCGCCTTGCTCGGCAACGGTCGCTGGCTGCTGTCGCGCTCGTTCAAGTACCACCGCCCACGCGGCCCCTTGAGCCTGGCCGGGCAGGACGCCAATACCCTGGTGCAATTGCCCGACGAACCCAATGTGCTGGCCGACATGCAGGCCGCACAGGATGGCCAGGTGGTCGAAGGCCAGAACTTCAACGGCAGCCTGGACAACGACCGCGATGCCTACCTGGGCACATTCTCGCGCTTCATGCCGGTGGGCTTCTACTACCGTGCGTTCTACAAACCCAAGGGTATGTGGAAGGTCTGGGAGCCTCTGATCCGCAAGAAGGCCGGACTCGGCGTGCTCGACCTGAGCTTCAGGCCGCAGTACTACGACAAAGCGTATCTATTCGTTGACATCGCCATCATCGGGGGCGGTCCAGCCGGCTTGCGCGCGGCCCTGGATGCCGCCAACGGCGGGGCCAAGGTGCTGTTGATCGAGCAGCAGCCGGTGCTGGGTGGTTCGCTCACCTATGCCCGTTTCGACATCGCCGGCACCCGTGCCACCAGGCTGCGCCAGGAACTGCTGGCGGCGGTCGAAGGCCACCCGAACATCCAGGTATTGCTGGAGGCCACCTGCAACGGTTGGTTCACCGACAACTACCTGCCGGTGATCCAACACAAACGCATGTACAAGGTACGCGCTACTCGCTGCCTGGTGGCGGCCGGCTCGTTCGACCAGCCGGTTGTGTTTCGCAACAATGACCTGCCCGGTGTGATGCTGACCAGCGCGGCCCAGCGACTGATGAAGCTGTATGCGGTCAAGCCGGGCCAGCGTGCGGTGATCCTCACCGGGCATGACGATGGCTACCTGGCCGCGCTCGACCTGCAAGAGCAAGGCGTGGCCGTGGCGGCGGTGGTAGACATGCGCGCCGCTCCCGCCGATGCCACGCTGGCGGCCGAGCTCAAGCGCCGCGACATTGCCCTGCACCTTGGCAGTACCGTCTACGAGGCCCTGCACGAAGCCGGCATGCGCCATGTCAGCGGCGTGGACATTCGCCCCATCACCGGTCAAGGGAAGGTGAGCGAGCATGGCCTGCGCCTGGCGTGCGACCTGCTGTGCATGTCGGCAGGCTACATGCCGGTGTACCCGTTGCTATGCCAGGCCGGCGGCAAGCTGGCCTACGACGTAGGTCGCGACGAGTTCGCCATCAGCGGCCTGCCCGCTGGGCTTGATCTCGCAGGCTCGGTGAACGGCCGCCACCAACTGGACAACGTGCTAACCGACGCCTCGCGCGGCGCCGCCGAAGCACTGACCGCACTGGACCTGCCGCCCCCGGTGCTGCCGGCCTTCGTCGCCGAAGCCAAGGTCAACTTCCCCTGGCCGATCTTCCCGCACCCCAAAGGCAAGGATTTCGTCGATTTCGACGAAGACCTGCAAGTGCGTGACATCGTCAACGCCACCCGCAGCGGCTACCGTGATGTACAGCTGGTCAAGCGCTTCTCAACGGTGGGCATGGGCCCGTCCCAAGGCCGCCACTCGGCACTGCCCACCGCTCGCCTGGTGGCCCAGGCTACTGGGCGCAGCATCAGCGAAACCGGTGTGACCACCGCTCGCCCACCATTCCAGGCCGAGAAACTGGCGCACGTCGCGGGCCGTGCGTTCGACCCCTATCGCCAGACACCCATGCACCGCCGTCACCTGGAAGCCGGGGCGAAGATGATGCCTGCTGGCATCTGGCAGCGCCCCGCTTACTACGGCACGCCGGACCAGCGGGAGCGCTGCATGCAAGAAGAAGCCCGCCACGTGCGCGAGCAGGTCGGCCTGATCGACGTTTCCACCCTTGGCGGCCTGGATGTGCGCGGCCCGGATGCCGCCGAACTGCTCGAACGGCTCTACACCTTTGGCTTCGCCAAGCTTCCGGTCGGGCGCACCCGATATGCTCTGATGACCAACGAGCACGGCGTGGTGATCGACGATGGCGTCTGCGCACGCCTGGCCGACCAGCACTTCTACGTCACCGCCACCACCAGCGGCGTGGACCGCATCTACCAACAGATGCTCAAGTGGAACGCGCAATGGCGCCTGGACGTGGACATCACCAACGTCACCGCCGCGCTGGCTGCGGTGAACCTGGCCGGGCCACTGTCGCGACAGGTGCTGGCCAAGGTGTGCAACGATGTCGAACTGTCGGCCGAGGCCTTTGCTTACCTGGGCGTACGCGTGGGCACGGTGGCCGGCATCCCGGCGCGTATCCTGCGGGTCGGCTTCGTCGGCGAGCTGGGCTATGAAGTGCACGTGCCTGCGCGCCATGCTGAACGCCTGTGGGATGCGCTGATGCAGGCCGGTGCGGGGCTTGGCATCCGCCCGTTCGGTGTCGAGACCCAACGCCTGCTGCGCCTTGAGAAGGGCCATGTGATCATCAGCCAGGACACCGACGGCATGACCCACCCGGCCGAGATCGACATGCAGTGGGCGATCGGCCGCAAGAAGCCGTTCTTCGTTGGCAAACGCTCGATCGAGATCCTCGAAGGGCAGCCGCTCAAGCGCAAACTGGTCGGTTTCACCCTACCCAAAGGCAGCCCACAACCGCTGGAGGGGCATCTGGTGCTGGACGGCCAGGACATCAGCGGCAACGTCACCTCCTGCGAGTACTCCCAGACCCTGGGACAGATCATCGGCCTGGCCTACGCCGGGGCGCACCAGGCCACCCCCGGTATGCACATCCCGATCCGCGTGGAGGGCGGCGTGATGGTCAACGCCCTGGTGGTGCAACTGCCCTTCTTCGACCCCGACAACCAGCGCCAGGAGCTCTGATTCATGTCCAGCCTCAATGCCGAAGCTTTGATCGAACGCAGTCCGCAGGCCGGGCTGCTCAATACCTGTGCGCTGACCAACCTGACTGACCTGCCGCGCGTGGGCTTTCGCGGCAGCGACAGCGCAGCCTACCTGCAGGCGCGGGGCTATCGCCTCCCCGAGCGGCCCAACCAGGCGCTGCGCCAGGATGACGGAGGGTGGGTAGCTCGGTTGTCACAAAGCGAATACCTGCTGCTCGGCAGCCTTGCCGACGAAGGCGAGCGGGTCGCCGCCGAGGAGGCCAACTGGGCACAGGACGCCCGACGCAATTACCTGCTGCCGCGTCAAGACAGCCATGCCTGGCTGCAACTGTCAGGGCACCGAGGGAGCGCGGTGATGGCCAAGCTGTGTGGCGTCGACCTGAGACCGGAGGCGTTTCCCGTCGGGGCGGTGGCCCAGACATCGGCGGCGCGGATCAATGTGATCGTGATCAATGTTGGGAGCGCGACGTTGCCGGCTATGCACATCCTGTTCGACCGGGCATCGCTGGCTTACTTTAGCGGTGCCATGCTCGATGCAATGGATGAATTCGACGGCGCGATGGTGGCGCTGGGCGCGTTGCTGGATTGACCTCCCGGCAGCCCTCCCTGTGGGAGCGGGTTTACCCGCGAATTCGGCAGTGAAACCACTGCCCTTTTCACGGGTAAACCGCTCCTATCGGAATGGGCCGTGCCAGGTGATTTGGATGCAGCGCCAGATCCTGAGGCACTCCAACTGCGTCCCCGATTACAGTGATGCAGGTCGTGCGCCGTCCAGCCCCATCTGCCAGAAGTCGGCTTCCAGCCTAGAAGCTTGGGCGAAGATCGCCGCCAGCTCCGTGAAGCGTTGTTCAGTCATGCTGCGGGCAGCCAGTTCGTCCAGGTGCCTGCGCGCGCCCTGGGCAACCCCTTGGTAAGCCTCGCCGGCATACTCACCAATCCATTCGCGGTATGGGTGGCTGGCCATGTCGCCGATAGCGCCTGCCAACCGACTACCAATTTCAGCGTAACCGATCACGCAAGGCGCCAGCGCGACGTGCAGGTCGAGCAAATCGCCGGCCGCGCCGCAGTCCAGGACGAAACGGGTGTAGGCCACGGTCGCCTGGAGCTCCGGCGCCGCTTCGATATCAGCCTGACTAAGGCCCCAGCGCGCGCACAAGCGCACATGCAGGTCGGTTTCGTCGAGAATCGCCGCCAGCCCGGCCTGGGCGGCGCGGATGTCGGAAGGGCGACGGCTTTTATAAGCAGCCAGCGCCCAGGCGCGGGCGAACTGGATAAGGAACAGATAGTCCTGTACCAGATAGGTGCGGAAGGCCCCCTCCGACAACGTGCCGTCACCCATCTGGCGCACGAAGCTGTGATCAACGTAGCTGTTCCATTCCGGCAGTGCAGCGGCCTTGAGGCGGTCGAAGATATCCAGGCTCATTGTTGCTCCTCGTACACGGCCTCGAAGAAGGCCAGTTCCAACGCGACGGTGCGCAGGTAGAAATCGGCAGCCCGCTCAGCGTCCTGCGGGCCGACCCGGTCCAATTCGGTTTGCAGGAAGGCAACAAATTCACTGAACGCCGGGTTGTCGTGCAGGGTGATCCACTCGGCATGGACGAAATTCGCTGGAAGCGGCTTGGGTGCCTTGGTCGCCCAGTCCAGGTACAGGCCTTCGGCGACATTGAGCACTGCCAGCGCTGCGGCGTAAGAACGGGTGGCGGCGGCTTCGCGCATGATCGCCTTGAAGCCCGCGGTGGGCACGGTGTCGGCCGGTGCCTGGCGCTGCTCGGCGCTAACGTCCAGGGCCTCGAAAGCGCGCAGGAAATAGGTATTTTCGTCGCTGCTGATCATGCCGGCGAAACGCCCGAAACGCAGGCGGGCTTCGAAGGTGTCCGCCGTGGCGATGGCCGCGCCGAGCAAGGTCAGGAAGCTGTCGAGGAAGCGGTGGTCCTGTACCAGGTAGCGGACCATCACCACGTCCGGCAGGCTGCCGTCGCACAGTTGGGTGACGAAGCGGTGTCCAACGGCGGCGGACCAGGTCGGCTCGCTCTGACGGCGCAGGGTGGCGGTGAAGCGTTCGGTCATGGTGCTGTCCTTTCTAGGCTGACAGCGAGACCGGTGCAGTGATACATGGAACGACCTCGCAGTGAGGCCGGCAAAAAGGCAGGTCTGCAGTCCCATCCCTTCGCCGGCATGATCCGGATCAGGTTCGAAGGGTCACCGCGCCAGCGGTTTCTCAGCCCGTTGCCGGGCTCCCCTTGGTGGCGTCATGTATACAGCAGTGGTTGCGCCCGCATCAACTGAAATAGCGTGTGTCCAGATGTTCGACCAGAAAGTCGATGAACACCCTCACCCGCTGCGGCAACTGCCGGCCCGGCCCAATGAACACGGCGTGCAGCACGTCCTGCTGGTCGTCGCTTTCAAAACCGTCCAGCAATGGCACCAACCGTCCCGCGTCGATATCGGCGCCCACATGGAAATTGGCCAGACGAGCTACCCCCGCCCCGCCCAGGCACAGCTGGCGCATGCTCTCGCCGTCATGCACCAGCAGGTTGCCCTCGGGCTCGACCTCCACCCGCTCACCGTGCTCGTCACGGTAGACCCACGCCTGGGCGTGGCGATGAAAGCCAAAACCGAGCCGGTTGTGGCGGGCCAGCTCTGCTGGCGTGCGCGGCCAGCCATGGCGCGCCAGGTAGCCCGGCGAGGCGACGGTGCGCAAGCGGCTGCGGCCCAGGTGGCGCTGCACCAGGCGCGACGCCTTCAACGGGCCCGAGCGGATGGCGATATCGGCGCGGCGCTCCAACAGATCGACCACCATGTCGGTCAGCTCAAGATTCAGGGTGATCTGTGGGTAGGTCTCAAGAAATCGGGGAATCAACGGCGTCAGGCAATGCAAGCCGAATGGCAGGTTGCTGTTGATATGGATGACGCCGCTTGGGCAGGCCGCATTGGCCACGTCACGTTCGGCGTTGTCGATCTGCTCGAGGATGCGCAGGCTTTCGACGTGAAAACGCTCACCTTCGGCCGTCAGTTCCAGGCGTCGAGTGGTCCTATGTAGCAGGCGTGCACCGAGACGTTGTTCGAGGCGGGCAATCAATTTGCTGACCGCCGAGGGCGTCATGTCCAGGCGACGTGCCGCTTCCGAGAACGTGCTGGCGGCCACCACCTCGGCGAACACCTCCATTTCGCCGGAGCGGTTGATGTCCTTGATTCGGCTTTGCATGACTTCGATTCACAGCTGGCTTGAATTGTACGAGTCTACATCACAGGCCTGTGAGCTCGTATCGTCTGCCTCATCGTTGTCGTGCCGCCTTTTCCTTGGCCTTTCGCCGCGCAAGCTAGGCGAAGCAAGCTTTCTGTGACGTGGATTCACCACAGTTTGGCCTGGCGGCGGCTGTTTCAGCCTGCGCCGATCCGCTAGCCTCCAGGCAGATTTGTGCTCAAGGAGACCTTCATGTCCAACGATTACAACGCCTGGGCCTGGACCCCAGGCGCCGGTCTTGACGGCTTGCAACTGGTTCGCAAGCCCCTGCCTAACCCTGGCCCCGGCCAAGTGTTGGTCGCCAACCGCGCCATTGCCCTCAACCCGGTGGATTGGAAGATCTGCCAATGGGGCCATCCGGACTGGCACCAAGGGACCGTGCCTGGGGTGGATGGTGTCGGTGTGGTGGAGGCGCTGGGCGATGGTGTGGATTTGCCACTGGGTACGCGCGTCGCTTACCACCAGACGCTGTCTCGCGATGGCAGTTTCGCCGAGTACTGCCTGGTGGATGCCAATCTGCTGATGTACCTGCCGACCAACCTTGACGACAGCGCTGCCGCCGCTGTGCCCTGCCCCGCGCTCACTGCCTGGCAGGCCTTGGCCAAGGTGCCCGCTGGCGCAAACTGCGATGTGCTGGTGATCGGGGCTGGTGGAGCGGTGGGCTGGTATGTCGCGCAATTGGCGGTGCAGCGTGGGTTGAGGGTCTGGGCCACTGCCGGCCAGCATCATCACGCGGCGCTCAAGGCCCTGGGCGTGATCGAAGCCTACGACTACCAAGCGAGCGATTGGCAGGCCCGCTTGCAGGCCGCCCTTGGCGAGCGCCCGCTGCACGCGCTGTTCGATACGGTCAGTGGCGCCCATGCCGCCAGCCTTGCCCACCTGCTTGGCTACAACGGCCATCTGGTATGCATTCAGGACCGCCAGGAAAACGCGCCCCTGCCCGCATTCAGCACCGCGATCTCGTTGCACGAAGTGGCACTGAACAGTATTCATGCCCATGGCCGCTTGCTCGACCGCCAAGCGCTGCGGGTGGCGGGAGAACAACTCTTGCAGGCCGTCGCCGAGGGTCGGTTGCTGTCACCACAACGGCGCAGTTTCGACTTCCAGACACTGCCTCAGGCGTTACGCCAGTTGAAGGATGGCCGTCTGGGTGGCAAGTGGGTCGCTCGGCTGGTCCAGTGACCTCAAGGGAGGTGCATTTCACCCTGTGGGCCGATACTGCGCCAGGACCTGGCACTGCAGGATCAGGGAGCCTTGCCCGTCAGCTCAGGATGGTAGGACCGGCGCACGACGCCGCCACAGGCAGATACAGCCAAGCCCCAGCACGCTCAGCCCCAACACCCCCAGCAGTGTGACCAACTCGCGGCTGTACCGGGCCACTTGCGCGGGAAACCCCACATACTCGCGGTAAACCTGCACATCGGCCAGGCCATCGGCATGGCTTATGCTGATACCGCCCTGGCGGATCTGGGCGTAGTCGGCATCGAAATACACCCAGACCTTGCACAGGCCACCCGGCTCGAGGGTGGGAATCTCGACCGTCGACGTCGAAACCTCGACGATGTTGTCGTTGCCCTGGGCATCGCGAACCTGTACCAGGCCCTTGGCCGGCAAGTTGACCTTCACGTTGCGCACCAGCGCATCGCCCGTGTTGCGTAGGTCGACCAGCAAACCGGTGCGGTGATCCACCAGGCCTGCCTCGAAGGGCTTGGCGAACAGTTGCGCATAAGGGGCCTGGGCCAGGTCGACCAGCTTGTCGACTTGCTCGTCGCTGAGCCCACCTTGGCCGATGCTGCGAATGCGCCGATGCAATTGCTCGTACTTGAGCAGCTCGCTGGCCTTGCTGATGCGCTCGCTGAACTGGCTTGGGTAAGTGAGATAGGCGTAGGTCAGCGTGGCCTCCAAACGCGGACGGCTCTTGAGGAACCCATAGGCCACCAGCACGACCAGCAGGCCAATCAGCACAGCGACCAGAAGCTTCCCGACTTTGTCCCAACTCAACGGTGTGTTTCCTTCAGCCAAGGCATGGACCATTCACGCGGTCCAAGGGTGCCAAGTTCGACGCCCCCAGGCAAGCGTTCAACGTGCCAGCAACACAGGCAGCGCTGCCAACCCGGACCAGGTCAGCACCACCGGCGAAACGCCGCCTCGCGGACGTCCAGCTACACCCGGGTACTCACGGCAAGCCAGCCCCTACAATGACCGGGCCACTGCTGCACCGTAGGGGCCAGCTTGCCGGTAAAGGCGTCAGGCAAACCGCTCGACCTGCGCAGGCGTACGACGCATGAGCACCTTGCCATTGCGCACCGACACCAAGGCATGCCCCTGGCTGCGAACCATTTCGTAGTCATCAGGCGCAGACAGCAGCAACAGGTTGGCCGGCCGCCCGACGTCGATGCCGTAGCGCTCGCCCAGGTTGAGGGTACGGGCGCTGTTGTCGGTGATCAGGTCCAGCCCGCGTTGCAGGTCTTCGTAGCCAAGCATATGGCAGATGTGCAGCCCGGCTTCGAGAATGCGCAGGATGTTGCCGTTGCCCAGCGGATACCACGGGTCGACGATCGAGTCCTGGCCGAAGCACACGTTCATGCCCGCACGGTCGATTTCGGCCACGCGGGTCAGGCCGCGGCGCTTGGGGTAGGTGTCGAAGCGACCTTGCAGGTGGATGCTCTCGGTTGGGCACGACACGAAGTTGATGCCCGACAGCTTGAGCAGGCGGAACAGCTTGGAGCAGTAGGCGTTGTCGTAGGACCCCATGGCCGTGGTATGGCTGGCGGTGACCCGTGCCCCCATGTGCCGCACACGGGCCTCCTCGGCCAGTACCTCGAGAAAACGCGACTGTGGGTCGTCGGTTTCGTCGCAGTGCACGTCCACCAGGCAGCCGGTACGCTCGGCCAGGTCCATCAGGAATTTCACCGATGACACCCCTTGATCACGGGTGTTTTCAAAATGCGGTATGCCGCCGACCACATCGGCACCGATGGCCACCGCCTCCGTCATCAAGGCCCGGCCATTGGCATACGACTCGATGCCCTCCTGGGGGAAGGCAACGATTTGCAGGTCGATCAGGTGACGCACCTCTTCGCGCACTTCGACCATGGCCTTGAGCGCAGTGAGCTTGGGGTCGGTCACATCCACATGGGTACGCACGTGCTGGATGCCATGGTTCACCAGCATGTCGATGGTCTTTTTCGAGCGGTGCTTGATGTCGTCGTGGGTGGTGATTTCCTTGCGCTCGGCCCAGCGCTCGATACCCTCGAACAAGGTACCGCTCATGTTCCACTTCGGCTCACCGGCGGTAAGGGTGGCATCCAGGTGAATGTGCGGCTCGACGAAGGGGGCTACCACCAGGTTCTGCTTGGCGTCCAGGTCATCGGGGCTGCCGAGCGCCGCCACATCGGCCTGTGGCGCGATGGCTGCGATGCGGTCGCCGTTCAGTTCGATGCGAAACAGGCCCGACTTGCCACGCAGACGTGCATTGATGATGTTCATGACATTACTCCTTGCCTTGGGCTTCGCTCATGCGCCATACCAGCATGGCGACCGAAGCGTTCATACGAAACAGCGGGTCGTCCAGAGACTGCCCGCTCAGTTGTTCGATGCGTTGAATTCGTTGGTTGATGGTATTGCGGTGCAGGCCCAGACGCTGGGCAGCCTTGAGGCCATTGCCATTTTCCTTGAGCAGCGCATCGAGGGTATGCACCAGCATATGGGGCTGCTTGCGACCAGATGCGATCAGCGGGCCCAAGGTTTGCGCGACGAAGTCGTCGATCAGTGAACGGTCGGCGATGCCCTGCAGCAGGCGCAGCACGCCCAACTCGCTGAAGTCGCAGAAGCCCGTGACCGGGCGCAGGTTCTGCGCCACCTCCATGGCCTGACGTGCTTCGTTGAGCGCCTGGCGATAGTGGGCGCAATCTTCGGCCAGGCTCGACAAGCCCATGGCAAGACTCAGCTCCCCTGCCGCAGCGGCCAACTGCCGGTGCAGCGCGGCCAGGGTGACCTGCAAGTCCGGCGCATCCGCCAGCAACAACACGAACAGGTCGCCCGGCAACTGCGCCGTCACCGTCCCCGGGCGGCCATGGCACCAGGCCTCCAGCCGATCTTCCAGCGCCTGGCGGATGCCCTGCCACACCCGCTCGCCCTGGGCCAGCCCGTGGCGTTCGAACAGGCTATCGACGCCAGACAAGCGCAGCGCAACCAGGCGGCGTGGCGCGTCCAACGCCAGGGCCAGGTGCGTGGCCCGCTGTCGGGCGATGGCCAGGCTCGGGTAATCGCCGGTCAGCAACTGGCCGAGGATGTCGTTGCGCGAGCGCCGCACCTGGGTCATCTGAACCAGAGCCGTGCCGATCAAGTGGGTAACGACCACCATCTTCAGCGCGTAAGGCTGTTCGATCAGTGGCAGCCCCAGCTGCTCGGCCCGCTCGATCACCGCCGGCGGAATACGTTGGATGAAGCTGCCGCCAGTCAGGATCACCATACCGGCAATACCCACGGCGTCGCCGTCTTCCACCAGGCTCAGCAAGTTGGCCTCACCGCGAGGGTGATTGATCCCGGTAACGAACACCAACTCGCCGCCCATCACCCACTCGGCGATACCTTCGTTTTCCGCCACATACGGCCAACGCACGCGCCGTTGCAGATTGCGCGCGCCCGCACGAACGGTCATTTCCTGCAGGCCTGGCAGGTGAAGGATTTCGTCAAGCGCCAGGCTCACGGTTCGACACCTGCCTGCCCCAGTGCCCGGCGCTGGCCGCTCAGTTCAAGCATGACGATGTAGCACAGGGCCGAGGCGCCGATGCCTACCAGTGGCGCGACCCACGGCGACGCATAGGCCAATACCGCGCCGACCGCATAGGCGAACAGCCCCATCAGGTTGTAGCGGGGCAGGTTCACACTGGCCAACGCAGGGTACTTGCCGCGGTGGCGGTACCAGAAGTCGGCCATGATCACCCCACCCACCGGCGGGATGATCGAACCGAGCAATACCAGGAACGGAATCAGCATTTCGTACATGCCGCCAATGGCCAGCACGATCCCGACGCCTGCCGCCACCAGTGTCGCCGTGCGGCGGCGTTCGCTGCGCAGCAGGTGGCACGCGGCTGCCGACACGTTGTAGATGGTGGGCCCCTGAATGGTCCATAGGTTCAGGCACAGCATCACCACTGCGGCGAACGACAGGCCCTGCAGCATCATCACCTCGACGATGTCGGCTTGCTGGTAGACCATGGCGCACCAGGCCCCCGCCACCACCATCAACCCGTTGCCGAGCAAAAACGCGACGACGCTGGCGACTACCGCCACCCGTCCGCTGCGCGCCAGGCGGGTCCAGTTGGTGGCCTGGGTGGCACCACTGGCGAACGTGCCAAAGACCATGGTCACTGCCGCTGAAAAGGTCAGGCTTTCATGGGGTACCACTGCAGCCAGCCCGGCAAAGCCACCGGCATCGCGAGTGGCGATGTACATCGAGATCACCAGCAGCGCGAACATCAGCGGCACCGACACCCGCGACAACAGGTCCAGCCCTTTGAAGCCGATGATGGCGGTGATGCTGAAGCCCAGACCGAACAGCACCATCAACGGCATCGTGTAACCTTCCGCCAGCCCCAGCAATTTGACCAGCACGATCGCCACGGTGGCAGTGCCCCATGCATACCAACCCAGCTCGGCAAAGCCCAGCAGAAAGTCGGACAACCGGCTGCCCGCCTCACCGAAGCAGAAGCGCCCCATCAGTACGGTATTCAGCCCGCTGCGCGAGGCGATGAATGCCAGGGCTGCGGCATACAGGGCCAGTAAGGTGTTGCCGATGGCGGCGACCCACAGCATGTCGACAAAGTTGAAGGCCATGCCAAGCTTGCCGCCGGCGAACATCGTGCCGGTGAAGAAGGTAAAGCTGAACAGGACCATGGCAATGGGCAACAGGCCCTTGCGGGAGGTCTGAGGGGCTTCGGACAGCGGGAATTCGGTGGGTGAGCTCATTGCACGGTGCTCCGGGTTGTAGGTGGGAGCAGGCAGAGCAATATGCGGGCCGCTTTTGCACCGGCTGAAAAGGCAAAAATAGCGGGCGAACGGCACAAGCGCCAATGTGCATCATGCACACTCAAAAGCCAACGTTGTCGATTCAATGTGTGCGCCGTGACTTAATTTGAGGCGGTTGTGCACCAAGACGGAACAGGGCTGGGTAGTTTCCACCCAGCCCATGCATCAGCGTGTTCTGCGCAGTTTTTCTGCCTTGAGCCTGCGATAGACAGCCATCAATGGCCGGAACACCGCCAGGCGGTCAAAGATCGAGAGCGCATGCAGGTCGGTGCGCGAAGGACGCTGGTAGCCAAGGTTCCAGGTGTAATAGTACGCCTGGATGTCCTTGCGGGTTCGAATCAGGGTATTGAGGGCCGCGTCGTAGTGCATCGGCCCGCCATCCGGGTGACCGGGGGGGCGTTCGAGAATCTGGGTGAGGAAGTCCCGCAGCTTGGCAACGCTCTTGCCGTTCACGGCATAGAAATGGGACAGGTGAATCGGTCGGTCGACCACCTCCCAACCGGGTGTATCCGAGTTACCTTCATAGGGGTGACCGAGGTAGGCGATGTCCCAATCCATGCCCTGCAACGACTCGATGGCCTGTTTGCCGAACGCGGCGATGCGCCGGGAAAACTGGATATCATCCTCCATGATCAGGATGTTCTTCACATTCAGGCGCATCGCTTCTTCGAGGATGTGCAGATGGCTGAGAAAGCAGCCTCTGGCGCCGATGCTGGGAAACCCCTCCTGCGCCGTGGGCGTAACCGCGGCGAAGAAGCCTATCTTGTCGTCGTCGATATGGAAGCCATTGCGGGCGAACTCGGCTTCGGTTTCCACCCGACGGTCCGTCCGGTACGGGATATTGATGATTCTGGTTCGATCAAAGTAGTCGATCACATTCATCGGTCAGGTCCTTGGGCAACGACTCAGGCGAACAACTGGGTGACGAACTCTCCACACAAGGCACCAATCACCATCACCGGCAAGACCACCAGCTCACGCTTGATGCTCAACATGCCCAGTTGGTGGCTGACCTTGAAGATCAGGATGAGGGTGAAGAAGCTATGCAGGGCCACGCCCCATAGCGCATAGGTCACGCCGCCAATGGCCAACAGCAGCGGCATCAAGGTGAACAACGCCACGACCCGGATGATGTTGTCCATGGCCATGTACTTGGTGAGCCCCAGGGCCATCCAGATTTGCTGGGTCAGGCCATAACGGAGCGTGAACAGCGACAACGACAGGATCGCCATCATCTGCCCCGCGTTGGCATAACGATCATCGTACAGCCAGTGGATGATCAGCGGGCTGGCGGTGAACAGGAAGCCACAGGTGAACAAGGTCAGCACATCGAAAATCAGCCTGAAGCGCCAATACAGTCGACGCAGACGTTCTTTGTCGCCACTTCTGGCCGCCTCGCTGAAGGCCGGCAGCGCGACGGCGCCGGCCAGGCGCTGCAGGCTAAGGGTGAATGCCTGCAGGATACCCACGGCAATCGAGTAGACCCCCAGTTGAGCCACTGTCATGCTGCCACCGAACCAGATGCGATCGCCTTGCATGGCCAGCACGCCAACGGCGGACGACAGCAGCACCCAACGGCCGTAACTGACGATCTCGCGCAGCGCTTCCGGGTCCCATTGCGGACGGTCCTTGTGCCCTGGGAACATCACGTGGCTGAGCACGGTGGTGACCAGGGTACTGACCAGGCCCGCGGCCACCAACGCCCAGATGGAACGGGTGAGGTAACCGATAACCAGCATCACCAGCAGACCGGCGATTTGCGAAACCAGCTCGACCACGACCACTTTCTTTTGCTGGAACGCACGAACGGCCACGTCCATCTTGGTCGATTGGAAGGCGAAGATGATCGCGAAGAAGCCTGTTATGGCCAGCACACCGGGCAGTTCCGGGGCAGCATAGGTGGAGTGCGCCGGCCACAGTTCCAGATGTTGGCTGAACCAGGAGCACAGCGCGATCAATTCCATCACGACGAACAGCACCATGCCGCGAATGATCTGCACCGACCAGACCGTGTTGAGGAACAGCGGCTCCTCGCCGCGCGCGCTCTGGACGATGTTCTGCCGCAAGCCGACATCGGACAGTAACAGCAACAGCACCGACACCGTGGTGGCGATGGCCATCAGGCCGAACATCTCCGGCACCAGCAACCGGGTGATGATCAGGTTGCCGCCTAATCGGATGACTTGTGAAGCCACGATGGACCCGATGTTCAGGGCCCCTGCCACCAGCACGCGTTTGCGAAGGCTTTGCGGGGACGACAACTCGATCGTAGGCATGGCACCATCCCTGATCTGGTTTTTTAGACGTTACTATAGTCTCAATCTGCCATGCCGCTAGGGCGCCCGTCGCGCCCCACCAACGACGCCAGCCAGGCCGACCCGTGTGAACCCTGCACGGATCTCTGCCCTTGACCTGACCTGCACCTACTACGAAACGCGACGAGCGGGCCGAGACTAGAACGGCAGCGCCATCACCACAATGGCTTGGGGGCTGGAAACACCACCTTTGGGAAATGGACTACAAGATTTCCGCCCAGTCGTGACTTAACGATTCGCCTGAAACCCCGGCGACCGATCGAGGGCATACCCTGGGACCTGTGTTCGCAGACCACGGCAAACGCAGGTCTGCGCAGTGTCGATGGCAGATATGCCACTTCGCCATCAGCGCTGTACGGAGGGCCCAAGAAGCGGTGATAGCAAATGGCCTGCTGAAAAGCCTTATAGCGCCTGTCCTAGGAAAGTGAGTACCATGGCCATTTTGCCACATACCCCAGCGTAGAATCGCGCTAGCCATGGCCATCATCCAAGGAGGGAGCTCATGAGATCCGTACTCGTCCTCGCCGCATTCGCGAGCCTGTTCAACACTGCTGCCTGGGCACAATCCGGCACGTCCGAACCTGCCCCAGCCTGGCCGAAAGAGCCAAGCGCGTTCCTGGGCATCGACATCGAAGGCAACTTCATGGAGCAGGTACCGACCTGTCCAGCCTTGCCCGCCAGCCCGGCCAGCCTCTGCCGTGTGGCCACCGCCACTGCCGATCGCTTCGAAGTTCGCGGGCTGCCGTATCTGCCGATTTCTCCAGGCTATGAGCTGGTGGTGGTCGCACCCAACGGCAAGATCAAAGAGCTGGTGTTCAGCGGCAATGCCAACAGCCTGTACCTGGTCAGTGAAATGCTCACCGAAGATTTCGGCGAACCCGGCGAGCGCACCAACCATTGGGTCAAACTGTCCTCCGGTGCTTCCTACCAGACCGAAGTGTACAAATGGCAAGGCCAGAAAGTGGGCATGCGCTTCCAGCGCCAGGAAAACGACCTGGGTCGCTATGCGGTCACCGTGTCTACCCTGGCGGGGGACGATGTGATCGCCGACGACGATGTCGACACCCGCAGCGTGCCTTCTGAGATCACTACCAATAGCCAGGACGAGAGCACTTCGACGCTCTGACGGCAGTGGCGCGGCCCAGGCGCCAAAACCGTTACCCGCTCACTTTGCGCAGACGAACTGCTCCACGGCAGGTACGGCATCCGTCGCGATGCGCCGGGCGCGCCCGACACCCCAGGCCAAGGCCCGGGTCATGGACTCTCCCGGCCGTGACTGCACCGATTCTTCGTGAATGGGCATACCCGAGGGGGCATAGACGCCGATGAACATTTGGGTACCACCGGCTGGCGACAGCCTGACCTGCACGTCGATGAGCGTGCCGTCATTGAGGGTTTCGTCATGAGTGCGATGGTGAAGCGTCGGGTCAGCCCAGGCCCAGAAAACATCACCGCGCATTTTCATGCCACTCTCCTACGACTTTAGTCTTATATGGGTGGTGTAATGCCACCATAGACAAAGCACGTCGGTAATCAACCGCGAAGACCCTTTTTTTGATTCAATCGGACAGCCGGACAAGAAGCTCGGGCCTGCTACTTGCCCTGTAGAAATGCCCCCACAGTCCGTCTTCAGGAGAGGCCCCAATGCCCTACCCCATCGAACAGAAACTGGTCGTTGGCGTCGCCTCCAGCGCCCTGTTTGACCTGACCGTGTCGGATACCATCTACCAGGACGATGGCATGGAGGCGTACCGCCTGCATCAGGAGCAGAATCTGGACGTTCCCTTCCCCAAGGGTGTGGCGTTCCCTTTCATCCGCCGCTTCCTGAGCATCAACAAAGCCTTCCCCGAGCAATTGCCGGTTGAAGTGGTGTTGCTGTCGCGCAACTCGCCAGAAACCGGCCTGCGGGTATTTCGCTCGATCGACCATTACGGCCTGGACATCACCCGCGCAGCGTTCATGTCCGGCCGCTCGCCCTACGAATACATTCCTGCCTTCAACGCATCATTGTTCCTGAGCGCCCATGAAGGCGATGTGCAACGGGCCATCGACGCCAACTATCCCGCCGGTCTGGTACTGCCCACACGCATCTACGATGACGAGATCGACACCGAACTGCGGGTAGCCTTCGACTTCGATGGCGTGATTGCCGATGACGAGGCTGAAAGCGTGTACAAGCAGCGGCTGGACCTCTCCGAGTTCCAGGCCCATGAGCATGCGCGCAAGGCCGTCCCTCACCAGCCGGGGCCGTTGGCCGACCTTTTCCGCAAGCTGTCGCACATTCGCACGCTGGAAGACCGTAAACTGGCACAGGACCCGGGCTACCAGCGCATTCTGCGCATCGCCATCGTCACCGCGCGCAATGCGCCTTCCCATGAACGGGTAGTGACGACCCTGAAGACCTGGGGCGTTTCTCCGGACGAGTCATTCTTTCTGGGCGGCATGGAGAAGGGCCGGGTATTGTCCATCCTACGGCCGCACATGTTCTTCGATGACCAGCGCAGCCATCTGACCTCGGCGGCGGGGAACCTGCCAATGGTGCATGTACCGTTCGGGGTGGCTAACCAAGTGCCAACCCTCAGGTTCACTCCACCCGACGCGCATCCCGACGCACCGCCTGCGGGGGAACGCCAAAAACCCGCATGAATACCTCACGCAGGTGACGCCGGCCCCTGCCCTCCCGTTACCCTGGCCACCACATCCAGGCAATGACGGCTCCTGTTCGATCATTGCCGTGCGGCCTCCAGCCTCAGGCTCTCCACCGGCTCGCCCCCGCTACGCTGACATTAAAGCCAATCGAATGCCGAAGCACCCGTCGCAGCCGGCAGGTGCTGCAGCGGATGCGCGCAGCCCTCGCCCAATCCGACACGCAAGACTTTCGCCAAAACGACGAAAGTCTTGCGGTGATTACCCTGTTTCTGCATCAGACCAACATGGATAGCCTGACATCACGTCTGAACCTCTGTGAAGGAAAAACCCCATGAAAGCCATCGTCTTCAGCCAGCCCGGCTTGCCGATCCAAGACCCGCAATCGCTGTACGAAACCACACTGCCCCAACCCACGCCTGGCCCACGCGACCTGCTGGTGGAGGTCAAGGCCATCGCCGTCAACCCGGTCGATACCAAGGTCCGCGCGCGCAGCAGCGGCCACGGCCCGCAAGTGCTGGGTTGGGACACTGTCGGCATCGTCCGCGAGGTGGGTGCCGACGTTTCGCTGTTCCGACCTGGCGACGAGGTGTTCTACGCTGGCGCAATCGACCGCCCTGGCAGCTACAGCGAATATCACCTGGTGGATGAGCGCATTGTCGGGCACAAACCCCGCACCCTTGACAACGCCAGCGCCGCCGCCCTGCCACTGACTTCCATCACCGCCTGGGAACTGCTGTTCGATCGGCTGGGTGTCAAGGAGAACGGCGGCAAAGGGCAAAGCCTGCTGGTGATCGGTGCCGCGGGCGGGGTCGGATCGATTCTCGTCCAGCTGGCTCGTCGGCTCACGCAACTGACCGTCATCGGCACCGCGTCGCGCCCGGAAACACAGCAGTGGGTGCAGGTAGCCGGGGCTCACCACGTGATCGATCACTCAGCACCGATCCCGCACCAGTTGGAAACGCAGCAACTGAGCCCGGTCGACTATGTGATCAGCCTGACCCACACCGACAGCTACCTTGAGCAGATCGTCGAAGCCCTGCGTCCCCAGGGCAAACTCGCACTGATCGATGACCCTGAACACCTCGACATCATGCCACTCAAGCGCAAATCGCTGTCTGTCCATTGGGAGCTCATGTTCACCCGATCGCTGTACCACACCGACGACATGATCAAGCAGCATCAGCTGCTCGAACGGGTCGCCCGGTTGGTCGACGAGGGTGTGCTGAAAACGACCCTGGGCGAACATTTCGGCAGAATCAGCGCAGAAAACCTCAAACGCGCCCATGCGCTGATCGAAAGCGGCAAGGCCAAGGGCAAGATCGTCCTGGAGGGATTCTGATAGCGGGTCAGTGCCCTGCGATGGACGTGTTGATGTAATGCTCACAACGCTCGGCCAGGAAGGTCCGCAACACCTGCAATGCGGGCGTGAGCGACGTGCGATGTGCGCATACCAATTGAAGCGGCGCTGGCTGGCCATGCTCGGGCGGGAAGATTTCCACCAACTTCCCCCTGCGTATGTCGTCCATGACGTCGAGCTTCGACTTGTACACCACGCCCAACCCGGCGACCGCCCAGCGTCTGACGATGTCAGCATCGTCACTGATGCGGTCGCCGGTTACCTGAAGGGTTTTCACTCCGTCAGGCGTGTGGAAATGCCAACGTTCGTAGGTTTGCTCACCCATGACATAGCGCAGACAGTTATGCCTGCTCAAGTCCTCCAGCGTCTGGGGCCGCCCGTGGCGGGCGATGTAGTCGGGAGACGCGCAGACGGTGCGGCGGTTGGAGGGTGACAGCATCAGCGACACCAGGCTCGAATCAGCGAGCTGCCCATAACGGATGCTGGCGTCCAACTGTTCGCCGAACAGATCGGCAACCTGATCACTGACACGCAGCTGCAAAAGAACCTGCGGGTGCAGTTGCTGAAACGCATCGAGCCATGGCAGCAGGACGTTGCGGCCCAGGTCCGATGGCATGGACAGGCGCAGCGGGCCGGCGATTTCATCGCGACCCTCGGTCAGTGCCAACTCGCCCAAATCCAGAGACTCCAGGGCCTGGCGGGCGTGAGGCAAATAGCGTACACCATCTTCCGAGAGGCGTAGCCGGCGAGTTGAGCGGATGAACAGCCTCACCCCCAGGCAGGTCTCCAGGCGCTGGATCGCGCCACTGGCCAGGGCCGGCGAAATGTCCAGCAACCTCGCGGCTGCGGAGAAGCTGCCGACCTCAGTGGTGGTGAGAAAGATCTGCAGGTCGTCGACGCGGGGGATTTTCTTCAAGGGTGCAAAGTCTGTGACGGAGGAAGAGAGGTTTCAGCGTAAAGGGAATGCTGAGCATTGGACAGCCACTGAGGATGATTCAGCGCGCCGGCCCTGGGCAAGCATCGAAATCGCTAGGCAAAAGATTTGGCCGCAGGTGCCTACACTGCTTGTACGAGGTAAACGGCAGACCGGCACCGCCGCCAAATGGTGCTTGAACCGCTCACGTCGAGGATAACTGCGCGAGGTGCTGCATGACCCTGATTCCCCATCTGTCTGGCAAGGCCAATGTGCTGGTATGCGGCGCAAGCCGGGGTATAGGGTTGGCGCTTTGCGAGGCGTTGTTGGCTCGCGAAGATGTTTCCCGGGTCTGGGCCGTGTCGCGCAACGCCACGCACGATGACAGGCTTGCGAAGCTCGGGCAGCTCAACAATCAACGCTTGGTGCCGATAGATTGCGACGCACGCGACGAGCAAGCGCTTGCGGCGCTTGCCGGACAGGTGGCGCGCGGTTGCGATCACCTTCACTTGGTCATCAGCACGCTGGGCATCCTTCATCAGGGCGGCGCAAAGGCAGAAAAATCGCTGGCGCAACTGGACCTGGCTGGCCTGCAGGCGAGCTTCGCCACCAATGCATTCGCGCCGATATTGTTGCTCAAACACCTGTTGGCGCTTTTACGAAAAGGGCCGACTACCTTCGCAGCGCTGTCGGCCAGGGTTGGCTCGATTGGCGACAATCGGCTGGGCGGTTGGTACAGCTACCGGGCGAGCAAGGCGGCGCTGAACCAGTTGCTGCACACGGCAAGTATCGAGCTCAAACGCCTGAACCCCGCAGCCACGATTCTGGCACTGCATCCGGGTACGACCGACACCGAGCTGTCGCGGCCGTTTCAAGGAGGGGTACCCGCTGGCAAACTCTTCGAGCCTGCGTTTTGCGCGCAGTGCCTGATCGAGCTAGTGGGACGGTTTGGGCCGCTGGACAGCGGAGGCTTCTGGGCATGGGATGGGCAAGCGATCGAGTGGTGAAGCCTTCGGGCAGGTTACCGGCGAGATCGCGGAAACGAAAAAAGGGCCCTAAGGCCCTTTTTTCACGACTTACAGATCCCATTGCGAAACCTGTAGATCTTTAATTTGGAGCGGGAAACGAGACTCGAACTCGCGACCCCGACCTTGGCAAGGTCGTGCTCTACCAACTGAGCTATTCCCGCGTCGTGATGGGTGCCATTCTAGCGATATCTAAAACGGCGTCAACCCCTTGATTCGAAAAAACTTTTATTTCTGCTCCGAGCCTTCGCGCAGATGCGGCCAGGCTGCCAGCAGGTAGTGTGCCATGGACCATAGGGTCAAGGCGGCCGCCACCAGCAGCAGTGCGTAGCCCAGGATCACCCAGAAAGTGACCAGCGGCGGGTTGGCCAGCAGAATCACAAGCGCCAGCATCTGCGCCGCAGTCTTCCACTTGCCGAGGTTGGACACCGCCACATGCGCCCTCGCCCCCAGTTCGGCCATCCACTCTCGCAGGGCCGACACCACGATTTCGCGACCGATGATCACCGCCGCTGGCAGAGTCAGCCAGAAGTTGGCGTGCACTTGCACAAGCAGCACCAGGGCCACGGCCACCATCAGCTTGTCGGCCACGGGGTCGAGGAAGGCGCCGAACGGCGTGCTCTGCTGCAGACGACGGGCCAGGTAGCCATCCAGCCAGTCGGTGGCGGCGGCGATGGCGAACACACTGCTGGCGGCTGCATAGCTCCAGTGATAGGGCATGTAGAACAGCAGAATGAAGATCGGAATGAGCAGGACGCGTAGAACGGTGAGCAGGTTTGGAATATTCATCGGTACGACTGGCTGCGGGTTGAGTCGGGCATTCTACTCGCTATGCAGGCTGGCATAAATCGACTCGGCAAGCTTTTTACTGATACCGGGCGCTTTGGCGATTTCATCGACACTGGCGCGGTTGAGCTCCTGCAGGCCGCCGAAGTGCTTGAGCAGGTCTCGACGCCGCTTGGGCCCTACCCCGGCCACATCCTCCAGGCTCGAAACGCGGCGAGCCTTGCCACGGCGGGCGCGATGCCCCGTGATCGCGAAACGGTGAGCCTCGTCGCGGATCTGCTGAATCAAATGCAGCGCCGGGTTGTCGCCCTTGAGGGTGAATTCATGGGCTACGTCGTTCAAATACAGGGTCTCGAAACCCGCCTTGCGGGTCACGCCCTTGGCCACACCGAGCAGGGTCAGGTCGGTGATGGCAAGTTCCTGCATCACCTCCCGGGCCATGTTCAGCTGGCCTTTGCCGCCGTCCACCAGCAACACATCGGGCAGCTTGCCTTCGCCGTCCTTGATACGGCCATAGCGCCGAGTCAGCGCCTGGTGCATGGCGGCATAGTCATCGCCAGCGGTCACGCCTTCGATGTTGAAGCGACGATAGTCGGACTTGAGCGGACCTTCCGGGCCAAACACCACGCAACTGGCCACGGTGGCCTCGCCGCTGGAGTGACTGATGTCGTAGCACTCCAAGCGCTGTGGCACTTCATCGAGCCCCAGCACCTGGGCCAACGCCTCGAAACGCGCAGCCATGTGCTGGCGGTTGGCCAGGCGGGCGTTGAGCGCCTGCTCGGCGTTGGTAACCGCCAACTGCTGCCAGCGGGCACGGGTGCCACGCACGCGATGACTGATCGCGAGCTCACGACCACGCAAGCTGTGCAAGGCCTCGCGGATCGCGTCGAAGTCCTCGTGCAGCACGTTGACGATCAGCTCGCCCGGCAACTCGCGCTCGGCATTGCCCAGGTAATACTGGGACAGGAACGCAGCCATCACATCAGCAACCTCTTCCTCGATGCCCACCTGAGGGAAGAAGTTCTTGCTACCCAACACCCGACCGCCGCGCACGCTGATCAGGTGCACACAGGCCCCACCGGGGTTGACGAAGGCGGCGACCACATCGACGTCGCCCGAGCCACCCTCCATGTATTGCTGGTCCTGCACCCGGCGCAACAGGGCTATCTGGTCCCGCAGCTCCGCGGCCCGCTCGAAATCGAGGGCCATGGCGGCCTTCTCCATCTCGGCATTGAGCTCGTTGCCCAACTGCTGACTGCGCC
Organism: Pseudomonas sp. NyZ480; assembly: GCF_029537255.1. Classification (NCBI taxonomy): domain Bacteria; kingdom Pseudomonadati; phylum Pseudomonadota; class Gammaproteobacteria; order Pseudomonadales; family Pseudomonadaceae; genus Pseudomonas; species Pseudomonas sp. NyZ480. The sequence goes on from NZ_CP120626.1 coordinate 3,416,614, forward strand.
CCTCGAGGAACATCACCGAGTGGCGTACATCCTCGGCATACTCCTGTGCATCGACCAAGCCAACGCACGGCCCTTTGCAGCGCTTGATCTGATACTGCAGGCACGGCCGGGTACGGTTGGCGTAATAGCTGTCTTCGCATTGGCGTACCGAGAAGGCCTTCTGCAACAGGCTCAGGCTTTCACGGATAGCCCCTGCGCTGGGGTACGGACCGAAATAACGCCCCTTGGCCTTCTTCGCCCCACGGTGGATCCCCAAGCGGGGGAATTCGCCATCGGAGAGAAACACATAGGGGTAGGATTTATCGTCGCGAAGCAGAATGTTGTAGGGTGGTCGCCACTCCTTGATCAGGGTCTGCTCCAGCAACAATGCCTCGGTCTCGTTGGCGGTGATGGTGGTTTCGACCTGGGCGATGCGGCCTACCAAGGCAGCGGTCTTCGGCGCCAGCCCCGTCTTGCGGAAGTAGCTGGCCAAGCGTTTCTTGAGGTTCTTGGCCTTGCCCACGTAAAGCAGACGTGCCTCGGCATCGAACATCCGGTACACGCCCGGGCGGCCGCTGCAGGTTGCCAGGAATGCACTGGCATCAAAAATCTGGGACATGGGTCTTTACAGGCTTGCGTCGACCATACCGTGGCGAACGGCCAGCAACGTCAGCTCGACGTCGCTGGTGACGGAGAGTTTTTCGAAGATCCGATAGCGGTAAGTATTGACGGTCTTGGGCGACAGGCACAACTTGTCGGAGATGATCTGCACCTTCTGGCAACCGACGATCATCAGGGCGATCTGGATTTCCCGCTCGGACAGGGCATCGAAAGGCGACCCCTGGGGCTGGAAGGACTTGAGCGCCAGTTGCTGGGCAATCTGCGGGCTGATGTAGCGCTGCCCGGCGAAAGCCAGGCGAATGGCCTGGACCATTTCGTCCAGCCCTGCGCCTTTGGTCAGGTAACCGGCGGCGCCGGCTTGCATCAGGCGCGTGGGGAATGGGTCTTCTTCGCACACGGTCACTGCCACCACCTTGATGTCAGGGTGGCTACGCAACAGCTTGCGGGTGGCCTCCAGGCCACCGATCCCAGGCATTTTCACGTCCATCAGGACGACGTCCGGCTTGAGTTCGCGGACCTGCTTGAGCGCCGACTCGCCTGAATCCGCCTCGCCCACCACCTGCAAGCCGTCGATGTCGGCCAGCATGCGGGTAATACCGGTTCGTACCAGATCGTGATCGTCGACCACTAGGACCCTAATCAAGCACACACCTCGTCAACAGGGCGATTGGATCCCGCCACCTTAACAAAATTTTTCGTGGCGGACCTAGCGTAAAACTTCTGTCAGAAACGTCTGGCGCTGCTGCGCGGACGACCTTGCCGTTCCACGGGCGCAGTCTTGACCTGGTCACTGCCCCAGCATCCACCCGGATGCCCTGTGGCCGGAAGCCGGCAGTCAACGAAACCCAATAGCATCATGCGCAATTAGATATCTAAATGCCACTATGGCCCTCCCCTTCGATTGTCGCAACCCAGGGTTTCATCTGTATGCCACCACCGCCTGCCCCGACAATTAAATCAACGGGGAGGCAAATCCTTGAAAAGCAATCACACCAGCAGGGGAAGATCAATTAACCGGACATTCTCCGGCCCTTTTAGGCGTGGCGAAAACACCGCAAAAAGCCGAAAAGACGCAGATTTGACGTCATTTTACCGCCCCTTCAACAGCAAACAATTTTTTGACGCCTAACTATCATCAAACTTTAACTATTTGATTTTTAACGGTTTTATAAACTTAACGAGAAACCTTTTAGTTATTTTCAACTTTAAGAACACCAACACTTGCAGCAAAAATAAAAACCCCCTTAGGATGTAAATAGACAACTAAGAAACAGCCTGTTACGCCACTTCCGAGCGCGGCTAACTTCTGCGCGTCTGCCGATCGAAAACTAACCAAACTGAGTATCTCGGCCGGCGTTGCCGCGCCCGAGGAAGAGGGATCTATGAACATCAGTATCTTTGGACTTGGCTATGTAGGCGCAGTCTGCGCGGCGTGCCTGTCGGCACGTGGCCACACCGTGCTGGGGGTAGACATTTCTCCAGCGAAAATCGACCTCATCAACCAGGGCAAGTCGCCCATCGTCGAGCCTGGCCTCGAAGCGTTGCTGCTCGATGGCGTCAGCAAAGGCCGACTGCGTGGTACCACCGATGTCCAGGCCGCGATCTTCGCCACCGACCTTTCCCTGCTATGCGTCGGCACACCAAGCAAGAAGAACGGTGACCTGGACCTGGTATACATGGAAGCGGTCTGCCGCGAGATCGGCACGGCCCTGCGCGACAAGGCTGGCCGCCACACCGTGGTGGTACGCAGCACCGTGCTGCCGGGCACGGTGAAAAACGTGGTGATCCCGATCCTGGAAGCAGCTTCAGGCAAGAAGGCCGGTGAAGATTTCGGCGTCGCGGTGAACCCCGAATTCCTGCGTGAAAGCACCGCCATCAAGGACTACGACTTCCCGGCCATGACCGTGATCGGCGAGCTGGACAGCCAATCAGGCGACCTGCTGGCTTCACTGTACGAGGGCTTGGACGCACCGGTGATCCGCAAGTCGGTGGAAGTCGCCGAGATGATCAAGTACACCTGCAACGTCTGGCACGCCACCAAGGTCAGCTTCGCCAACGAGATCGGCAATATCGCCAAAGCCTCGGGCGTCGATGGCCGCGAGGTGATGGACGTGGTCTGCCAGGACTACAAGCTCAACCTGTCGCGCTATTACCTGCGCCCCGGCTTCGCCTTCGGCGGCTCGTGCCTGCCCAAGGACGTACGCGCCCTCACTTACCGCGCCAGCCAGTTGGACGTCGAGCACCCGCTGCTGGCGTCGATCATGGCCAGCAACCGCAACCAGGTGCAGAACGCCCTGGACCTGATCGAGCGCCAGGACAAACGCAAGATCGCCCTGCTCGGCCTGGCCTTCAAGGCCGGCAGCGACGACTTGCGCGAAAGCCCGTTGGTGGAACTGGCCGAGCGCCTGATCGGCAAAGGCTATGACCTGCGTATCTTCGATGCCAACGTCGAGTACGCACGGGTCTTCGGGGCTAACCGCGATTACATCGAATCGAAGATCCCTCACGTCTCCTCCCTGCTGCACAGCGACCTCGACCAGGTGATCGACGACGCCGAGGTCATCGTCCTGGGCAACAACGACGCACGCTTCGCCCAGGCCCTGGAGGCCAGTGATGGCAAACGGGTGATCGACCTGGTCGGTTTCATGCCCCAGACCAGCGACGCGCAACGTCAGGGCATCTGCTGGTAACCGGCAGCGTGCCTAACCCGCCGTCCCGTGGGAGTCGGCGGAGCCAGCGACGCAATTAGTTGCGTCCGGGGGCTGCTATGCAGCCCTTCGCAGGCTCCGCCAGCACCCACAAGCCCCGAGTTCCGTCGACGAAATCACCTTCGTTGATCGACATCGGGCACCCGACAACAGGAGTTGAAGCTACATGGATCGACAGCAACAGCATCCCTTCGAGGCACCCGGCTACCTGCGTGCAGGCGCCAGCTTCTTCGCCTGGGCATGCCTGGCCGGGCTGATCGCGCTGGCGTCGGAGATGGTCGCGCCGCAGTACCTGGACCCGAACCATCACCTGTTCATCTTCATCATCGGCACGCTGGGCATGTGGCGCTACGGTAACGCGGTCGTCCACTACGTGCGCGGCATGTACTTCCTGCACCTGAAGTTCCCACGCCTGCGCCGCCAGGTCGAACGCATGGGCGATGCGGCCCTGCCCTCGCACCTGTTCATGGTGGTGACCAGCTTCCGCATCCCGACCCTGACCACCTTCAAGGTCTACCAGTCGGTGTTCCAGGAAGTGCAACGGCTCAAGGTGCCCTGCACGGTGATCGCCTCGATTGTCGAGAAAGGCGACGAGACGTTCATCAAGGACATCCTGCGCAACGAGGTCAAGGACCGCGACGATATCAGGCTGGTGATCGTCCGTGCACGCGGCACCGGCAAGCGCGATGGCCTGGCCCACGCCTTCCGTGCCCTGTCCCGGCAGATGCCGCTGGACGATGCGGTGGTCGGCGTGGTCGACGGCGACACCATGATGCTGCCCAGCTGTGTGGAGCGCGCGGTCAAGCTGTTCGCCCTGCTGCCGAATGTCGGCGGGCTGACCACCAACGAGTTCTGCGAAGTCGAAGGCAGCCGCTGGATGCGTCAGTGGCACTCAATGCGCTTCGTGCAGCGGCATATCAACATGTGCTCCATGGCACTTTCGCACCGGGTCCTGACCCTCACCGGGCGGCTGTCGTTCTTCCGTGCCAGCGTGATGACCGACCCCGAATTCATCCGCGACGTCGAGGCCGACTTCCTCGAACACTGGCGTCTGGGCCGGTTCCAATTCCTCACCGGTGACGACAAGTCGAGCTGGCTGAGCCTGATGCGCGCCGGCTGGGACACCTTCTACGTGCCCGACAGCCACACCCTGACCGTCGAGCACCCGCCAAGCGACAGTTTCTGGGTCGCCACCCGCCAACTGATGTTTCGCTGGTACGGCAACTCACTGCGCCAGAACTTCCGCGCCACCGCCCTGCTCGGGCGTGCTCGCCTCGGGCTGTTCACCCTGTACGTCCTATTGGACCAGCGCATCTCGATGTGGACCTGCCTGATGGGCCTGACGGCTTCGGTGATGGCGGGGCTGATCTTCGGCATCCAGTACCTGCTGGTGTACCTGTTCTGGGTACTGCTCTCACGCAGCCTGGTGACCGTGCTGTTCGTCTTCGCCGGCCACCCGGTCAGCCCGATGTACCCCTTCGTTCTCTATTACAACCAGATCGTCGGTTCGCTGATGAAGGTCTACGCGATGTTCCACATGGACCAGCAAAGCTGGACGCGGCAGAAGACCACCCTGAGCACCGGCAACGTCGACTTCGATGCGACCCTCAACCGCTGGTCCTCGAAGGCGATGCTGTGCTCCTCGATCGCCATCTTCTTCGGGGTCATCACCGTTCTCCTCGAAGTTTCCCGATAACTCAACGCAACGTTAAGGAAAGGCGCCTGCACATGAGTAGCTCGAACATTCCCGTGGCCCCGGGCAAGACAGCGGCCAACATCGTTCATGAGGCGATCGACGAACGCCAGCATGTACGCACCCGCATGAACGCACGTGTGCGTTTATCCGCCGCAGGTCAGGCAGCGTTCGAAACGGCCCTGCAGGACATTTCCCTGGGAGGCATGGGCCTGCGTCACGAAACGCCGCTGAAGATCGGCGCGCTGTACGACGCCTCGATCCGCCTGCGCCTGAACCAGGTCGACCTGAGCATCGACAGCAAGATCCGCATCGTCTCGCAGCGCGGCAGCGAAGTGGGCGCGCAGTTCGTCGAGCTCGACGCACAGAAGCGCGACATCCTGCGCTACCTGATCAGCGCCTACCTGTCGGGTGAAATCGCCGACATCAATGGCCTGTTCAACGTCATGCAACGGGAAAACTACATCAAGGAGCGCAAGCAGAAGTACGCCACGGCACGTACCCCCGGTGCCCGCCTCAAGGCCTTTACCGGCACCCTGCTGTACACCGCCGCAGGCTTGGCGGCGCTGGCCTTCGTCGGCTACAAGGGTTACCTGTTGTTCTTCCGCATTCCGGCGGTCCAGGCGCAGGTGTCCACCCACGCCCAGGTCATCAGCATGCCCGACAACGGCTACGTGAAGTACCTGCTGCCTGCCGGCGCCACCGAAGTGCAAGCCGGCCAGCCGCTGGCCAACGTGTCCACCCAGCTGGCAACCAGCTTCACCAGCCCGGCCGACATGAAGGCAGTGGCCGACCTCGCCCCGGGCGATCTGCAAGCCTTGCTAGGCCGCGCCACCCTCGAAACGGTGATCAACAGCCCCTGCGACTGCCAGGTGTACTACCCGACCCAACGCCTGGATGGGTACGGCTACAAGGATGCGCCGCTGATGCACCTGCTGCCCAAGGACCAAGGGCTCTTCGTGCGCGCCAATGTGCCGTTCGACAAGCTGGCCGATGTCGACCGCGTGCGCTCGGTGGACATGCAGGTGTTCGGCCTGGACCAGCACTACAGCGGCAAGGTGGTCGATGCCCGGGTCGATGAAGTCAATCGCAACCTGGCCCTGACGATTCAGCCAGACAGCCCGCTGCCAGCCTCGGCCTATCAGAAGGCAGTCGCGGTCGACCTGTACCTTGGCCTGCCCTTTGGCCGTGCCAATTGAGCCTGTCGAGGACAATGCCATGACCCTGATGACGCCCACGCGCTTGCTGCTGGCCAGTCTCACCCTGGCTTGTGCGGGCAGCGCGACTGCCGGCCAGAGCCTGGAGCAGGTGCGCTATGCCCTGTTCAAGGATCCCAGCGCCGATGTGAGCGCCGATTTGCGTGAACTGGCACGGCGCGGTGATCTGGCCAGTACGCTGCTGCTGGGCGATGTCCTGGCCAGCCGCGAGGATGTCAGCCGTCAGGAGGTGGTTGCGCTCTATCACACCGCGTTCGGCGATGGCCAAGGCATGGTTCCGGCACTGGCCTCGTTGGCCCGGCTGATCGACCGCACCCCCAGTCTTCGCGAAGCACAACGGCCATGGTTCGAGCGCGCCCTGACCCGCTACCAGAGCACACTCGACCCACGCAACGCCAGTACCACACTGGAAGTGTTCCTCACCTATCCGCAACTGGTGAGCGTCGACCAGGCGGCGGAACTGCTGGAACTTTACGAGCGCTCGTGCTTGCTCAACTGCCGCCCGCAGCTGTACCGGGCGGTGCTTGCCGAGCGCCAGGGCGACCAGGGCGCGGCCGAACGCTGGTACCGCGAGGCCGTGCGCTTCGATGCGCGCGCGATCGACCGCTACTACGCCTTCCTCGGTGATCGACAAGACCAACTGTTCCCGGCTTTCGCCACTTCACTGGAGGCGCAGCGCAGTCAATTACCAGTCGATATCGTGCACCGTATCGCCTCGCTGCTCGACAACATCGCCAGTGTTCAGCGCGCCGAGCAGGAAGCCGACCGTATCGAACGTCAGAGCCGCGAGCCTGACACGCCGCCCGTCGCACCGACGCCCGAACAGCAGGCCCGTGACAAAGCCCAGGCCGATGCCTTGGCGATCGCCACCGCACAGGTGCAACGCTGGCGTGACGAGGCCGTCGCCAGGGGCTTCGTCCCGGCCATGGTGTCCAAGGCCAACTTCATGATCTCCAACCCCACCGAGCACAACGCCGAGGAAACCCAGGCGCTGATCGATCAAGTCCGCCTGCGCGAGCCGATGCGGGCCAAGGCGTTGCAGGCCTCGTTCTACATGGTCAACAACTGGCTGACCCTGGACCCGGAGAAGGCCCGGGCCCTGATCGACGAACTGCGCGCCAGCCAGTATCCCGGTGCCGGCCTGCTGCTGGCCGACTACTACAGCAAGGGCGTGCAGGACCAACCCGACCAGGACAAAGCCCTGGCGCTGTTCCAGGAAGAGGCTGCCAAGGGCTCGACCGCCGCCTGGTACCGCATGGCCACGTTGCACGCCTATGGCCGCGCCCTTTGCCATGACCCGGTCAAGGCCTACACCTATGCGCGGATCGCGCTAGACCTCGGCGAGCGCAGCGCCCGTAGCTTGGTCCGACGCCTGGAAAAGACGTTACCCAAGGATGACATCGAGCGTGCCCTGGCCGCGCGCAACGATCTGCTGAAGGAGGCCACGCTGTGAAAACCCACCATCCCCTGTTCGCTGCCCTGCTCACCCTGACGCCGCTGTCCGTGGTCCTGGCCGCCGAAGAAATCACCGGCCCCGAAGCCGACAGCAACGCGCCGGTGCGTGTTGCCGCAGCCGATGGCAGCGAGCCGCTGATCACCTCGGAATTCTTCAACAAACTCACCGTGCAGACCGGCTACGGCCCGGAAGACTCGCAAGTCGGCAGCGATCGCGAAATGTTTTACAGCTTGCGCTACGAGCCATCATTTGCCTGGTATTCGCCCGAAAAGCGCTGGGCCAAATGGATGGTCTACGGCCGCCTGTGGCTCAACTACGACTCCAGCGAGTCGAGCAACCTGACCAACGAAGCCACCAACAGCAGCGAACGCGAACAGCCCGAGGGCTGGTACGCCGAGCTGCGCGAGCTGTACGTCAAGCGCAACCTGATCGGCGACGACCCGCGGTATTCCGCGTCACTTGGCCGGCAGCGCTTCTACGACGACTACGGCATCTGGTGGGACGACAGCCTGGAATCGCTGCGCTTCAACTACCAGGACACGTTCTCCGAGGCGTTCATCGCCGTTGGCCAGAAGTTTCACAACTACAACACCGATGTGAACAGCCTTGCCGATAGCGAAGCGCGCACCACCTACGTGATGGGTCAGTATGCCTACCGCTGGAGCCCGAACAACCAGGCCGGCGTGCGCCTGATGCACGAGAACGACCACAGCGGCCACGACGCCGAAGACCGCTACGACTTCAAGGGCCTGCGCTACGGGTTGTTCTTCATGGGCGACAACCTGGGCCTGCCGGCGCTCAGTGACTACCACCTGGAGCTGGCCGCCCTGGATGGCAAGATGGACAACACCGACGGCAATGGCACGACCACAACTGGCCACGGCAGCAAGGGCTGGGCCGCCTTGGGTGAGGTCGGCAAACGCTTCGACACGCTGCCCTGGACGCCACGTATCGCATTGCGCGGCGGCCTCACCGACAAGCCAAGCGACGAGAACGATGGCTTTCGCCTCAATGCCATCCAGTCGGACCGCATCACCCGCAGCGGGTCCTACAGCACGCGCCTGACCAGCTCGTTCGTTGCCCTGGACCTGCGCAACCTCAGCTACTACGGCATCGCCGTCGAGACCAAGCCCACTTCCCGCAGCGCCCTGGACCTGCGCGTGACCCAGCTCGACCTGCGCGATGAAGACGGCACTTTGCCCATCCGCATGAACGGCGACCAACGGGCCGAGCGCAACCGTGCAATCGCCCAGGGCAGCAATGGCAATGGCCGCAATGTCGGGCAGATGGTCGACCTCAATTACTACTGGAAGATGTTTCCGCTGGCACTCGACGGCAAGCACCTGGATGTCAACGCACTGGTCAGCGCCAGTTACCTCAATGCCGGCAGTGCATTGGCAACCGGCGACGACTACCAGCTGAGCGTCGGCGTGGTCATCAGTTACTAAGGACGGGCAGCGCCATGATCTTCGCCTCCAACGTGTTCCTGTTTCTCTACCTGCCGCTGTTCCTGGCCGTGTATTTCCTGGCCAGGGCGCAGTGGCGCTCGACGGTGATCGTCGTCGCCAGCTACCTCTTCTATGCCTGGTGGCGACCGGACTTCCTGTTGCTGTTCGTCGGCATCACCTACTGGAACTACTGGTTCGGCCTGCGCATCAAGGCGCGCCTCGACGCGGCGGACAAACGTTGGGCGCTTCGTCTGCTGTGGATCGGTGTAGCCGGCAACCTCTCGACCCTGGGCTACTTCAAGTACGCCAACTTCGGCGCCGAAGTGCTGGCCCTGCTGCTGGCGCCACTGGGCATCGACACCTGGACCCTGGAAAACATCTTCCTGCCCCTGGGCATCTCGTTCTATGTGTTCCACGCCCTGAGCTACATCGTCGACATCTACCGCAAGGACGCCACGCCGACGCGCAATTTCATCGACTTCGCCGCCTTCGTCGCATTGTTCCCGCACCTGGTGGCCGGACCGATCCTGCGCTACAGCCAACTGGCGCCGCAGCTGCGCGAACGCACCCATTCGCTGGAGCTGTTCTCGCTGGGCGTGTGCCGCTTCATGCTCGGCTTCATCATGAAAGTACTGATCGCCGACCGCCTGGCGCCGATCAACGCGCTGTTCGTCAGCGAAGGCACCCTGCAGTTCAGCGACGCCTGGTTCGGCCTGGTGGTCTCCACCCTGCAGTTGTACTTCGACTTTGCTGGCTACAGCCACATGGCCTTGGGCCTGGCCTTGATGATGGGCTTTCGCTTCCCGGAAAACTTCAACCAGCCCTATGTGTCGCAGAGCATCACCGAGTTCTGGTCGCGCTGGCACATGACCCTGGCGCACTTCCTGCGCGACTATGTGTACATGCCCCTGGTACGCAAGCGCGTGGCCGGCGCATTGCCGGCGCTCATCTGGACCATGCTGCTGTCCGGGTTGTGGCACGGGGCGAGCTTCGCCTTCATCTGCTGGGGACTGTTCTTCGGCGTGGGCATGGTACTGGAACGCAAGTTCAACCTGGCGACCAAAGTCAGCACCCCATACCACCTGGGCCGCAACCTGCGCACCGGCCTGCTGATCGTGCTGAGCATGCCACTGTTCTTCACCATGGACCTGCGCCACAGCATCGACATCTACAAAGCGCTGTTCGGCTTCAACGGCTTCGGCTCGCTGGAGCTGTACGTGCTCGGCGCCTCGAAAATGGCCATGGCCTTCGCCCTGGTGGCCTTGGCCTGGCTGGTCCTGGCGGGCATCAACAATGTGCGCTTCTACGCTGGCAACAAGACGGGGTACTTCATGCGCCATGTCGGCGCGCTGCACAGCGTGTTGCTGTGGGGCGGTTTCCTGTTGGCGCTGAGCAGCCTGGCGGCCAATTCGTTCTCGCCCTTCCTGTATTTCCAGTTCTAGGAGACGGCCATGTATCCGGTGATGAATTCGGCCAGCAAGGCCAATGGCATTCTGTTCGCGCTGGCACTCGGGGCGATGTTCGTCTACTCGCTGCCACCGGTGTTCAGCTTCGCCCGCACCCAAAGCGATGCCTGGAACCTATTCGTCGACGGCAAGCTGCTACGCAAGTTCGAGCAGGTGTACGACAAGCGCTTCTTCCTGCGAGCCCCCTCCGTGACGCTGTGGGCCGACGCGCAGTTCCAGCTGTTCGGCGAAGGTACCAAAGGCGTGGTGCTGGGCAAGGATGGCTGGCTCTACACCAACCAGGAATACCGCGTGCCCAATGACCTGGACGCCAACCTGACGGGCCAGCTGGAGCAGATCGTCAAGGTCCGCGCGCAATTGGCCGAACACGGCAAACAACTGGTGGTACTGCCGCTGCCAATGAAGCTGGATGTGTATGCAGCGCACGCCGAGCATGCGTTCGACCCCAGGGTGACCGGCCTGTACGACCGTTTCGTAAGCGAGCTGCAACGACACCAGCTGGACGTGGTGCCGCTGCGCAGCGCGTTCCTGGCCAACCTTGGCGGCCCGAAGCTGTTCCTGAAATCCGACACCCACTGGAGCCCAGAAGGTGCGCGCCTGGCCGCCTACGAACTGGCACGTCAACGTCCGCAATTGCTGGGTGATCAGGTCTACCTCTCGCACCCGTCCGGGGAGAAAAGCATCAAGGGCGACCTGATGAACTACATCCAGTTCGACCATGCTCGCCTGGCGCCGCAGTTCGGAGCCAACCCGATCAAGCTGTACGAAACCCTCAAGGCCGAACAAAGCAGCGATGACCTATTCGCCGAGCAGGAGCAGAGCCTGCTGCTGGTAGGCACCAGCTACAGCAAGATCGACGACTGGAACTTCGTCGGCTTTCTCAAGGAGGCACTCAACCGCGACCTGCTGAGCATCGCCGTCGAGGCCCGCGGCCCGTTCGAAGCCATGAACCAGTTCCTGGCAAGCGATCAACTGGCCAACCCACAGATCGAAACGGTGGTATGGGAATTCCCCCTTCGCACCTTGCTCGCCCACCGTCCCGGCGCGCTCAGCCGCAGCGCCGTGCCCCAGCATTTCTGACGAATCAAGGAGAACCTGATGAAACCTGCTCACCTGTTTACCGCCGTTGTCCTGGCCACCGCCAGCCAGGCGGGCTACACCGCCGAAGGCAATGCCGACCTGTACGATGCAGTAGCCCCTGCCGATTCGGCCTTCGTCCGCGTGCTGAACCTCTCGGACCGCAGCATCGACGTCACGTTGAGCGGCAAGGTCAACCCGCAGAAGGTTGCGCCCGGCCAGCTCAGTGGCTACCGCTTCACCTCAGCCGGCACCCACAAGATCGCGGTCGGCGGGCAATCCATCGAGCCGCAGCTGAAGGCCAACGCCGCCAGCACCGTGATCTACGACGGCAAGCAACTGAAGCTGATCGCCGACAAATACGTCAACGAGCCGAAGAAGGCACAGATCGCCTTCTACAACCTCACACCGGCACAAGCGGCGCTCAAGACCGAGGACGGCAAGCACGTGGTCGTCGACCCATTGGCCAACGGCCAGACCGGCAGCCGCATGGTCAACGAGCTCAAGATCGGTTTCGCCGCCTATGTCGCCGATCAGAAGGTGGCGGAATTCGACGATCAGTTCCTCAAGAAGGGTCGCTCGTACAGCTATGTGCTGCTGCCCCAGGGCAACGGCTACCGCAGCATGACCCAGGCCAACAGCATCGACCCCACCGAGTGACGCCCACGCTGCAAGGATGGATAGGTACATGAAGACCCTAGTAAGTGTGTCTCTAAGCGCAGCCCTGACCCTGCTGAGCCTGCCTGGCCAGGCCGCACAGGCGCCAAAAGCCGGCTGTGAGAACCTGCGGTGCATGGTCTGCCCGGCGCTCAGCGACCCACAGCGTTACACCGAGGGGCGCATGAAGCTGATGCGCGAAATCGTACCCGGCAAGGACCGCTGGCTATTCCGCTCGGCGGTGGACCTGACCAACGACTTCGGCATTCCCGCCCCTATGCGCCCGGAGTTCGCCCGTTTGATGCAGGCCTTCCAGCGCCAGGGCATCCACGTGGCCATGGCGGTCCAGCCCACCCGCGGGCTGATGCACCGCGACAAACTGCTCGAAGGCCAACTGCACGGTTTCGACTATGCCCAGGCCAGCGCCCACCTCAGTGCCTACCTTGGCCAGTTGCGCCAGGGCGGTGCGGTGGTGGCGCCGATGATGCAACTGGTGCAGCAGCCGCCTCAGGGCGAGTACTTCTTCCGCCGCGACCACCACTGGACCCCGGCCGGCGCCGAAGCCACTGCCAGACTGATGGCCGAAGAGATCCGCCGCCAGCCGTTCTACGGCGAGTTGACCAAGAAGCAGTATCGCACCGAGCCTGGGGTGATGGTGCCCAAGGATGGCACGCTGAACCTGGCGCTGAGCAACATCTGTGGCAACAACTATGGCTTCCAGTACGTGCGCGGCTTCCAGACCATCCCGGTGGCCGACAGCGCCGATGCGCTGTTCGACGAAGCGCCAGACCCGCAAGTGATCCTGGTGGGAGACAGCAACGCCGCTGCACGTGAAGACGAGAGCAAGCAGTTCAATTTCGACGGCTACCTCAAGCAATACCTGAGTGTGGATGTACTCAACTATGCCCTGCCGGGTGTCGGTGAGGACGGCTCGCTGCTGGCGTACCTGCTGTCGGAAGACTACGACCCCAAGGCCCCGCCCAAGTTGATCGTCTGGGAACTGCCGGCCAACTACCGGCTTGATTCGCCGTTGATGTATCGCCAGTTGGTGCCGGCGGTTCAGGGCGGCTGCTCGGCCAACAGGCAAGTGTTGGGGTCGAAGTTGCAACACCCGGCGCTGAAGGTTGGCGAGCGCATCGAGCTGCTGAGCAACGCGGGCAGTTCGCGCCAGTCGTTGAGTGGTTCGAAGGGGTTTCTCGACATCCGCCTGAGCGACAAGAACATCAAGGACTTCTACATCATCGTCTATTACGACAATGGCGCGCGCGACAAGGTGTGGTTCCGTCGCGAGGCAGCCGTCAGCGGCGGGCAGTACTACCTGGAACTGAGTAAGGACCCAGCGTTTGCCGGGGCCAACTTGCTGTCGGTGTTCATGGAACCGACCAAGGCGGGCACTGCGGCCACCGAGGTGGAGACTCGTCTGTGTCTTTGAAGATGCTCATCGGGGCTGCCTCGCTGCTTCCCCTGGCCCTGCTCCCCCCCCAGGCTCAGGCAGCCCAGTCGATCTGGCCTGCGCATCCCACGCCACAAGCGGCCATGATCGCCGACTACCACACCCTGGCCTGCAGCAAGGAGCCTCCGCCGCCCTATACCGGCAGCCTGCGCCTGCAGAGCAAGTACGACCAGCGCGACGTCAGCAAGTCGACCCTGCGCAGCAGCCCCGATGCAGGCAGCGAACGCATCGGCGAGCAGGTCAAACAGTTCGTCGGCGGGCTGATCTACGCCAGCAAGCGTTTCCAGCGGGCGAAAAAGCCGCAGGACGCCAACATGGCCCTGGCCTGCCAGGACCAATGGCTGCAAGACTGGGCCGAAGCCGGCGCACTGCTCAACCCGGATGCCAGCGGCACAGGTATGGCCGCGCGCAAATGGGCTTTGGCGGCAATGGCCGGAACCGTGCTGCTGACCCAGTCAGCCAGTGACGGCAAGGTGCGACTGAGCGAGGCTCAGCAGTCGTGGTTCACTCGCCTGGCCGAATTGGTGATCCACGAGTACGACCCACGCCGCGATGCCCCAGGCGTGTACTTCAACAACCACGACTACTGGGCTGCCTGGGCCGTAGCCGCCACCGGCATGCTGGTCGGGCGCGACGACTTCATCCAGTGGGCCGACGGCAACCTACGTCGTGGCCTGGCCCAGGCGGTGCGTTCCCGCGATGGCAGCTACGCCTACCTGCCGCTGGAAGTGGCGCGGGCCAAGCTTGCCGCCACCTACAGCCAGTACGCCTTGGTACCCCTGGTATTGCTGGCTGAATCGGCGCGCGTCAACGGCCTGCCGTGGAGCGCCGACGACCAACAGACCTTGGACCTTCTGGCCAACTTCGCCGCTCGCACGGTGCTTGACCCACGCGACCTGCCCGAACTCGAAGGCCAGTCCCAGGCGGATGTAGCGCCGTACAAACTGGCCTGGTTGATCCCGTTCCTGCAGCGCAATCCCGGCCACGCCCTGGCGCGCCAGCTGTACGACAGCGAAGACGGCGATGTGGACAACTACAGCCAGCTAGGCGGCCCTATCAAACCGTTTTACCCCTCATTGCCCGGATCAAGGAACTGACCCATGACTGCCCTCGCCCGCTTCCCCCTCGCCTGCCTGGTCACCTTGGGCCTGGCCGGTACTGCCCAGGCCGCCAGCCAGACGCTGACGGTCAACTACACCTTGACCACACTGACCCAGGAGCAACGCACGCACAAGGTCGACCAACTGCGCCAGCAGGTGCGCGAGGCAGTGACGTTCCATCAGGCAGAACGCCCGCGCCCGGCGGGCCGCGCCAGTGTCAGTCTGCAACCGATGTTCTCGTCACAGGCCGGCAGCTGGCCCTTCGAGCCATTCGTCAACAACGGCCTGTTCCGCGCCATCGCCGGCTACCAGGCGCATCATCCTCAGGTAGTGCTGGTGCGCGCGGGCAGCATCACCCTGGCGCAGTTGCACGATGCGCTGAACGATACGCGCATCCTGAGGCGCTACAAGGACGGTTACCTGCTCAGCTACCCGTTGATGATCGGTGCCGACGCCGGGTTGGTGTTGGAGGGCACCCGCCTTTACTTGTCGAGCCATTCGGGCACAGCGCTGATCAACCAGGGATGGCTGGGGTTGAACCAGTCCAGCCTGCAAAGCCTGGCCGGTGACCGACCAGGCAACACCGACCGCGCCTGGCGGCCGTTCGTGGTGGCCTGGGCCGGCAGCCATACCCAGGTGATTGGTTCGACCCTCAAGCGCCTGGGCTACAACGCCAACCTGTCCCGCGGACTGACCACTGCCCTAAGTGCCCAGCAAGCCGCGAACACACCTGCCGCCACGGTGATCATCCGCGACAGCCACTTCAGCGAGATGTCCAGCGCGGTGGAGTTGCAGCACAGCCAGGCGACCATCACCGCCAGCCAGTTCGAAAAGTCGCAGCAATACGCCATCGACGTGCGTGACAGCCAGGTCAAACTGCAGGACAACCAGCTACGCGGCATCGACAACAACAGCGGCGTGCGCCTGCGTGGCCAGACCCGCGCCCAGGTCGATGGCAACCTCATTCTGGGTGCGGCAAAGGCGGCCATCGAAGTCAGCGAACAACAGGGCGCGGTGCTGCTGGCCGGCAATCGCATGGGTGACAGCCGAGGCAATGGCATCCAGTTACGCAACCTGGCACCCACCACCGCTGCCCCGCTGGTCGTCGAAGATAACCTGCTGGCCAGTAGCCAAGGCAGCGCGGTGGATGCCAGCGAAGTCAGCGCCTTGGCACTGCTCGACAACCGCATCGGCAATACCCAGGAGTATGCCGTCAGCCTGCGCAATGCCACACCGCTGGCAGGGCCGCTGGTACTCAGTGGCAATCGCCTGGGCCAGGTCGGCAAGGCACTGGTACGGGTCGAGGGGATGCGGGATGTCGTGATGGGCGCTAATCGTTTCGAAGGTAAGCCCTTGTTGCAGAATTTATTGATCGGGGATCTGCTGCCGGTGCAGGGGCAGTTGCTCGACGCTACGGTTCGTCAGGGGGCGACGGTGCAGGTGCAGCAACAGTGAGTCCAGGCATGTGCGGGACTTCGCCTTTTCTATGCCACCTTCAAACTCGCCCACATGAAAAGGTCACACGGCATATAAGAGCGCGCCCTATCATTTTACCAGTACCCCTTGGATACTTCTTTCGCTACATTTAAGCCTCACTCAAAAATCGAGGACTTAACAATGAGCAATACTGAGACACAATGGATCGAAAACCGATTTGTTATCGAATTCAAAAGCACGGGCTTAAAATATGAAACAGACAAACTCGATTCCCACAGCACCTTGATCAAAGGCACCTTCTCTTTAGCCTCAGGCAATTATGTGGTCGCTATCGAGACGAGGACCGCAAGCTTTACCAAAGGCAACTGGGTAGTCCCAGATCAACTAGATGTAACCCTTTACCCACCAAATGGCCGAATCATAGCCACTCAAGGCGAGGTACACATTACTCAACGAGTGGGTCAAGAGGTATGGGGGAGGATCGACGTGAGCTATCCGCTAGAAGACGATAAGAAAGAAACGGTCACCGGTCGATTTAAGACAACACTCCGAGTAACTGACTGATACACCAAGACGCCTTCCAATCAACCTTGGAGGCCTTCGTCTCATAACCTATCAGCGCTCTCGCTTTCACTGACGTAGCCGGCGCTTCTGCGAACCCGCTACGTTAGTCTATTTCTCGCTGCAGTTGCCAAAAACAATCCGCCTCCCCGACTTTTAGAAAGCCATGGCGCAAGTATAAGTATCGCGCCGGGTTACTCCTGAATACCATCAACCTCAACAATGGCAAATGCCGCAGCGACGCCCAGTCGGCCAGTTGCTCCAGCACACAACTCCCCACGCCCCGGCCGCGATGTTCTGGCGACAGGTGCAGTTCGCGAATGAACAGCGCCTGCCGGTCCTGGCTCAGGCTACAGAACCCCAGTACGGTATCCCCCTCCACCACTAGCCATTGCTCGCGCCAGGCCCACGCCTGGTCGAACGCTTCCTCGATCCACAGCAAGTCGAACTCGCGGTAGTACGGCAACATCGCCCGCCGCGTCAGATCGCGCGCGAACGTACGATCGGCGTCGGTCGCGGCTTTCAGTTCAATGGCCATAGCACACCGGCGAGCTTGCCGGCCCATGTCGGTCCAGTTCATCCTCCAGCCATTGCGCCAACACCCGTGCGTTGTTGTGGCGCGTGTCCTTGCCGGCATAGAGCAGGGTCAGGTCCCCCTTGGCCGCCAGGTCCAGCAGGGGGTACCAATGCTCGGGATGCGCCGCCAGCTCTTGCCGGTAGCGCTGGCTAAAAACGGCAAAATCCAGCTCACCCCGATGGAATGCCTGGCGCAGCTCGACGGAAGGCGCGACCTCGCGCAACCAGGTTCCCTGCAGGTCATCCTTGCGTTTGTTGCGCGGCCACAGGCGGTCGACCAGCACACGTTGGCCATCGCTTGCCTGCGCCGCATCGTAGACACGCTTGCAGTGAATCATGGGTTTCTCCTGCGCTGACCGTTCGTCCCTGGCCTAGCGAGTTCTTTGACAAAGATCAGTCTAGCGTCCCGAATTGTTTCTATGCTCAGGGGCCTCGGCAACTTCGCCCAACGCCAACCGGAGCCCCCATGGCAACCCCGTCACTGGCCACCCAGACGCACCTGGCCCAGCGCGACGCCCGCCCGCAATTATCCCACAAGCCTGGGCGCGCCACCCTGACCTTGTTCTTTGGCCTGCTATTGGCGGGCATCGCCTATACCGCCTGGAGCCTGAGACAGGACGTCACCGCCAGCGGTACGGTCATCACCACTGTCACCCCCTTTCTGCTGCTGGGCCTGGCTTTGCTGATCGCTCTAGGCTTCGAGTTCGTCAACGGTTTCCATGACACCGCCAATGCTGTAGCCACCGTGATCTACACCCACTCTTTACCTGCGCCAGTGGCAGTGGTGTGGTCTGGGCTGTGCAACTTCCTGGGGGTGCTGCTTTCCAGTGGCGCGGTGGCCTTCGGCATCATTGCCTTGCTACCGGTGGAGCTGATACTACAGGTCGGATCTTCGGCTGGCTTCGCCATGGTGTTCGCCCTTTTGCTGGCGGCGATCATCTGGAACCTTGGCACCTGGTGGCTGGGCCTGCCGGCCTCATCGTCACATACGCTGATCGGCTCGATCATCGGCGTGGGCGTAGCCAACGCCCTGATGCATGGCCGCGATGGCACCAGTGGTATCGACTGGAGCCAAGCCAGCAAGGTCGGTTATGCCCTGCTCTTTTCCCCGCTGGTCGGTTTCGCCTGCGCGGCATTGCTCCTGCTGGCCTTGCGCGCACTGGTCAAGCGCCGGGCGCTGTACCAGGCACCGGAAGGCCAGACCCCACCGCCCTGGTGGATCCGTAGCGTGTTGATCCTGACCTGCACCGGCGTGTCCTTCGCCCATGGTTCCAATGATGGTCAGAAAGGCATGGGGCTGATCATGCTGATTCTGGTCGGCACATTGCCCATGGCGTACGCCCTGAACAAGACCATGCCGAACGAGCAGGCCTTGCAGTTCTCCGCTGTCGCTGAAGTGACGCGCCAGGCGCTGGTACGCAGCGACCCGCAGCCAGCGCCGGCCGATCCGCGCCGGGTGCTGACTGCGTTCATTGCCGAGCCCAGGACCAACCCGCAACTGGTGCCCGCCCTGGCAGCACTCACCGGTATGATCGGCGAGCAAGTCAAAGGCTATGGGTCGCTCAAGCGCGTGCCAGCCGAGGCCATGGCCAACGTGCGCAACGACATGTACCTGACCAGCGAAGCCATTCGCCTGCTCGACAAGCACCGCCTGGCCACCTTCGATGCTGCCACCCGCAGCCAGGTACAGATGTTCAAAGGCCAATTGGACGATGCCACGCGTTACATCCCGCTGTGGGTCAAGGTGGCCGTGGCCATCGCGCTGGGATTGGGCACCATGGTGGGCTGGCGGCGGATCGTGGTGACGGTGGGCGAGAAGATCGGCAAGACCCACCTCAGCTACGCCCAGGGCGCTTCGGCCGAGGTGGTGGCAATGTGCACCATCGGTGCTGCGGACATGTTCGGGCTACCGGTATCCACCACCCATGTGCTCAGTTCAGGGGTAGCCGGGACCATGGTGGCCAACGGCTCGGGCATTCAGAAACGCACCCTGATCAACCTGCTGATGGCCTGGGTGCTGACACTGCCGGCGGCCATGTTGCTGGCGGGGTGCCTGTACTGGATTCTGAGCCACGTGTTCTGAATCCGGGGCACTGGCCCCTCCCACACGGACAGCGCAGATCCTGTAGGCGGCGGCTTGCCGGCGATGACGCCGGTACAGTCAAGACGACGCCGTTACCCGTCCATTCAAATACTTCAACCCGGAATTTTCAGCCCACGCTGCACCGCTGGGCGTTCGAGGAACCGAGCCAGCGCACGCTGCACTTCCTTGAACTCATCGAACCCCACAAGCTCCCGGGCGTTGTAGCGCTCCACCAGGTTGCGCACCCAGGGGAAGATGGCGATATCGGCAATGCTGTACTCATCCACCATCCACTGCCGCCCTTCCAGGTGTCGGTCGAGCACGCCGAGCAGGCGCTTCGATTCGTTGACGTAGCGGTCGCGAGGGCGCTTGTCTTCGTATTCCTTGCCCGCGAAGAAGTGGAAGAAGCCCACCTGGCCGAACATCGGACCAATGCCGCCCATCTGGAACATCAGCCATTGCAGGGTCTGGTAGCGGCGGGCCGGGTCGTCGCTGAGCAACTGGCCGGACTTTTCCGCCAGGTACTGCAGGATCGCCCCCGATTCGAACAGCGGCAGCGGCTGGCCGCCCGGACCGTTCGGGTCGAGAATCGCTGGGATCTTGTTGTTGGCGCTCAGGGAAACGAACTCGGGAGTGAGCTGGTCGTTGCTGTCGAAGTTGACCTTGTGCACCTCGTACGGCAGCCCGATCTCTTCCAGCATGATCGACACCTTGACGCCGTTGGGGGTGGGCAACGAATACAGTTGCAGCCGCTCAGGGTGTTTCGCGGGCCACTTTTGAGTGATCGGGAATGCGCTCAGATCGGTCATGGTCAACCTTGCCTGGGGAATGGTCCTGCCACTCTAGAGGCATCGCGGTCGGCTGACCATCATCCCGTGGCCTTCAAGCCTGTCCGTGGGCCTTGAGCTTGAGCTTGTCGGTATCGACTCGTACGAACACCGAATCAGCGGTCACTGTCAGCACATCGCCAGCCCAGACTTCACAGATCACGCGGCTCTTGCGTCCCACCTCGCCCTCTACACGCGCCTTGAGCAATAACTCCACGCCCATCGGGGTCGGCTTGAGGTAGGTGAGGTTGAGCGTGCCGGTGACGCAGTCGATGCGCGGCAAGCTGCCCGGCTCGCGACCTTCGGCACGGTAGTGATAGGCCATGGCGGTCCAGTTGGAATGGCAGTCGACCAGCATGGCCAACAGGCCACCGTAGACTAGGCCGGGCCAGCCGCTGAACGTGCTGTCAGGTGTGTGCCGGCACGACAGATGAATGCCATCGGCGTCCCAATGGCTTTGCACGTGCAGACCGCTGGGGTGGGCGCAACCGCAGCCATAGCAGGTGCCGTCCGGCGCGGCCAGGGCTTGAAGGGAAAGGGTCTGGTCGTTCATGCGCTTCCTGTGCTTGTTGGAATGGGAAGAAATGCCTGCCTCGATGGTAACGCTCGAATCTGTCAGCGCCAATCGCAAAACGGGGGCGCACCGCGCCCCCTGGAGGATCACGCCGTCTGAGCGACTACCTTGCCCCGACGCTGGGTCAGCGACACCAGCAGGATGAACAGCGTCACCCCGGCAGTCATCAGCGTCTCGTAACGGTAGGCATCACTGAGCAGCATGTAGCCCAGGACCATGACGATGGTGCCGATCACCAGCCAGGTCAGCCATGGGAACAGCCACATCTTCAGTTCCAGCGGACGGCCTTCGCGCTCGGCACGGGCACGCATGCGCAACTGCGAGACGGCGATCACCAGGTACACCAGCAAGGCGATGGCGCCCGTGGTGGATAACAGGAAGCCGAACACCTTGCCGGGGAATACATAGTTGACGAAGCAACCCGCAAAGCCAGCCAGGGTCGAGAGAATGACCGCAACGGTTGGAACACCCGAGCCGGAGACACGCTTGGTGATGCCAAGCGCCTGGCCACGGGCCCCCAGGGAATACAGCATCCGTGACGCGGTGTAGAGGCCAGAGTTCATGCAGCTGGTCACGGCCACCAGTACCACTACGTCGACCAGTAGCTTGGCGCCCGGCACGTTGAGTACCTCCAGCGCCCGCTGGAACGAACCCACTGCCTTCAGGCCCGGATCGTTCCAGGCGACCAGCGATACCACCAGGAAGATCGACGCCAGGTAGAAGATTGCGATGCGGTAAACCACCAAGTTGGTGGCGCGTCGGATCTTGTCTTTCGGGTTGGCCGTCTCGTCAGCTGCAATGGTGACGATCTCGGCACCGAAGAACGAGAAGATGGTGATCAGCACGCCACCGAGCACAGTGCCGAAACCGTTGGGCATGAAGCCACCGTTGTCCCACAAGCGGCTGACACCAGACACCTCGGCCAGCGGCCAGACGCCGAATACGGCGAGGCTGCACACCACGATGAAGGCGATGATGGCAAGCACCTTGACCAGCGCGAACCAGTACTCGAAGGCGCCGAAGTTCTTCACGCTGATCAGGTTGGTGCCCGACAGCACGACCATGATCAGGAACGCGAACAGCCATGACGGCACGCCCGGGAAATAGGCATGGAGAATATCCGCGCCGGCAATTGCCTCGACCGGGATGATCAGCACCCAGAACCACCAGTACAACCAGCCGATGGTGAAGCCCGCCCAAGGGCCGATGGCCTCGCCAGCATAGGTGGAAAACGAGCCGCTGTTAGGATTGGCGATGGCCATTTCACCCAGCATGCGCATCACCAGCAGCACCAGCAGGCCAGTCATGGCATAAGAAATGAGAATCGCCGGGCCAGCGGTGGCGATGGCATTGGAGGAACCGATGAACAGGCCTGCGCCGATGATGCCGGCAATGGAGATCATGGACACCTGACGTGAGGTCAGGCCGTGCTGCAAGGAACGCTGTTTCTTGTTGTGTAGCGAAGCCATGGAGAACCCTCGAATGGGTTGGCCGCCGCAAGGGCGGCTGAAAGTTGGAGCAGAATTCTGGTAAGTCCGTAGTGCTCGTTCTTGTTGTTGTGAAGGCGCCGGTAGCGGATATTTCCCTCCTCTTCGCACGACCGGTTGTCAACGTTGTTCCAGGCCAGTATCAATCCATCGGCGTGGGTCAACAAACGACCTTTTCGAAACACATGATTCCATTTGAGAATGAACTTCTGAGGTTTCTGCTCGGTACCAGTCCACAGCGCCCAAACGGCAGACAGCACGATCCATTTCACCGTTGCCCTAAAGAGGCTAGCGAATCCGCCAGTTCACGAATCCATGGAATGATCGCAATCCAATAATTCGTTTGCGGTCTCACACCTTTGCACGCTTGGATAGGGGGAAAATTGAACAAAGGTTTGCGTGCCCATGCCTCAGGAAAGTATCAGCCAGTCCATTGCCATCGTTCATCCGATCACACTTTCCCATGGCCGCAATGCGGAAGTTTGGGACACGGACGGCAAACGTTATATCGACTTCGTCGGCGGTATCGGCGTACTCAACCTGGGCCACTGCAACCCGGCCGTGGTCGAGGCGATTCAAGCGCAGGCCGCGCGCCTGACCCACTATGCCTTCAACGCCGCCCCCCATGGGCCGTACCTGGCGCTGATGGAGCGCCTGAGCCAGTTCGTACCCGTCAGCTACCCATTGGCCGGCATGCTCACCAACAGTGGCGCGGAAGCGGCGGAGAACGCCCTCAAGGTCGCCCGCGGTGCCACAGGCAAGCGCGCCATCATCGCCTTCGACGGCGGCTTCCACGGTCGCACCCTGGCAACCCTTAACCTCAACGGCAAGGTCGCCCCTTACAAGCAACGGGTCGGTGAGCTGCCCGGCCCGGTTTATCACCTGCCCTACCCCAGCGTCGACACCGGCGTGACCTGCGAGCAGGCACTCAAGGCCATGGACCGCCTGTTCAGTGTCGAACTGGCGGTCGAAGACGTGGCTGCATTCATTTTCGAGCCGGTTCAGGGTGAAGGCGGCTTCCTCGCCCTCGACCCCGGATTCGCCCAGGCCTTGCGGCGCTTCTGCGACGAACGGGGGATCTTGATCATCATCGACGAAATTCAGTCAGGCTTCGGTCGCACCGGCCAGCGCTTTGCCTTCCCGCGACTAGGGATGGAGCCAGACCTGCTGCTGCTGGCCAAGAGCATCGCCGGCGGCATGCCGCTGGGCGCGGTGGTCGGACGGCAGGACCTGATGGCGGCCTTACCCAAAGGTGGCCTGGGCGGCACCTACTCGGGCAACCCGATTGCCTGTGCGGCGGCCCTGGCCAGCCTGGCGCAGATGACCGACGAGAACATCGCCACCTGGGGCGAGCGTCAGGAACAGGCCATCGTTCGTCGATTCGAGAAGTGGAAGGCGGCAGGTCTGGGTGGGTGCATCGGCCGCCTGACCGGCGTGGGCGCCATGCGCGGGATCGAATGCGTCGATTCCGACGGCAACCCTGCGCCAACCCGGCTGGCCAAAGTGATCGAAGCAGCCCGGGCCAAAGGCCTGCTGCTGATGCCCAGCGGCAAGGCGCGGCACATCATTCGCTTGCTGGCACCATTGACCATCGAGGCCGAAGTGCTCGAGGAAGGACTGGATATCCTCGAGCAGTGCCTGGCCGAGTTGGCCTGAGGCTTACAAGCCCAGTTCAGCGGGGGTCAGCATGTCCGACTCGAAGGCGATCCAGCCGCCTTCGAGCTCGGCATGGCCGTTGACGATAGGGCCATAGTAGGTCAGGCCATTCTCCAGGGTCACGCAGATATGCGTGGCCGATTTTTCCGGGGCCGCGAGCGTACCGACGAAATGCACCTTCTTCAGCACTTCGGTCACGGCTTCGAGACCGACACGCATGTTGGGGTTTTCCGACGCCTCGACGTCACCGCCACGATCTTCGGCGCTGACAGTGATGGTGGCGATGTACGGGTACTTGTTGCTCAAACGGGGTTACCTCGATTGATGGATGTAGGCAGGCGCGTAGAGTACGGTAGCCGTTACCGGTTGTCTCTACTGCCCGACTTCAGCACGATCTGCGGTCCAGGCGGGAACCGCTTGCCAGCGACTAGGCCAGACCTGCAACAGGTGATCTGAAGGCCCCGATCTGTTAGGGTGCCCGCCGATACATGCCCCACCACCCGAGGATTTAGCGTGAGCGCCGAACACCCCCTGATCGCCGACCTGTTCGAGGTCGACAAACGCCTGACCCTCAAGCCCGTCGTGGACTTCAACAGCTACCTGCGCAATGCTTTCGGCGAGGGCTCGTGCCGCTGCCATCGCTGCTCCGAGGGCAACGACCCAAGCACCTATAGCCACCAGCACACGTTCACCCTCGAAGGCCGCCAACTGCATCGCCGCTTCGCCAGTACCGCTGGCAGTGACGTGCTTCAAGTGCTGAAGAAAGCCTGGCTGTCCTACACCAAGGCCGACCTGCCCCCCATCGGCGTGCTGGATCTGACCACGCTCAAGACCTTCACCGAGCCCAGCCTGCACGCCCGCCTGCTGGCCCTGCTGCCTGCCAGCGGCCTGGCCCGGGAAGTCGACGGCCAGTGGATGCTGCAAGCCCAGGCCGATTGATGGCCCGGCGGTAAAGCAGGATTCTTCCGGTCTGCTACCTTGGGAGAATCCGCCCATCCGCAGGTAGACCGTCATGGCCCGTACAACGCCCATCGAGCTGTACCGCAACATCGGCATCGTCGCCCACGTGGATGCCGGCAAGACCACCACCACCGAACGCATCCTGTTCTACACCGGGGTCAACCACAAGATGGGCGAGGTGCATGACGGCGCCGCCACCATGGACTGGATGGCCCAGGAACAAGAGCGCGGCATCACCATTACCTCGGCTGCCACCACCGCCTTCTGGCAGGGGTCGACCAAGCAGTTCGCCCACAAGTACCGCTTCAATATCATCGACACCCCCGGCCACGTCGACTTCACCATCGAAGTCGAGCGCTCGCTGCGCGTGCTCGATGGCGCGGTCGTGGTATTCAGCGGCGCCGACGGCGTCGAGCCACAGTCCGAGACGGTGTGGCGCCAGGCCAACAAGTACCATGTCCCACGCCTGGCCTACATCAACAAGATGGACCGACAGGGCGCCGACTTCCTGCGCGTGGTCAAGCAGATCGACCAGCGCCTGGGCCACCACCCGGTACCCATTCAGCTGGCCATCGGTGCTGAGGAAAACTTCATCGGCCAGGTCGACCTGGTGAAAATGAAGGCCATCTACTGGAACGAAGCCGACCAAGGCACCAGCTATCGCGAAGAGGAGATTCCGTCAGAACTCCTGCCCTTGGCCAACGAGTGGCGGGCACGCATGGTCGAAGCGGCGGCCGA
This sequence comes from Pseudomonas sp. NyZ480, assembly GCF_029537255.1. NCBI lineage: Bacteria > Pseudomonadati > Pseudomonadota > Gammaproteobacteria > Pseudomonadales > Pseudomonadaceae > Pseudomonas > Pseudomonas sp. NyZ480. The sequence continues at coordinate 3,442,388 of NZ_CP120626.1, forward strand.
GGCGGATGACGAGCTGACCATGAAGTTTCTCGAAGGCGAAGAGCTGACCACCGAAGAAATCAAGGCCGGCCTGCGCAAGCGCACGCTGAACAACGAGATCGTCCCGACCATCCTGGGTTCATCGTTCAAGAACAAGGGGGTACCGCTGATGCTCGATGCGGTCATCGACTACCTGCCCGCCCCCTCGGAAATCCCGGCGATCAAGGGCACCGATCCGAACGATGAGGAGAAGCACCTGGAACGCCATGCCGATGACAACGAACCGTTCTCGGCCCTGGCCTTCAAGATTGCCACCGACCCCTTCGTCGGCACCCTGACCTTCGCCCGGGTATATTCCGGCGTGCTCAGTTCAGGCAATGCAGTGCTCAACTCGGTCAAAGGCAAGAAAGAAAGGATCGGCCGCATGGTGCAGATGCACGCCAACCAACGCGCCGAGATCAAGGACGTCTGCGCCGGTGATATCGCGGCACTGATCGGTATGAAGGACGTCACCACCGGCGACACCCTGTGCGACATGGACAAGCCGATCATCCTTGAACGCATGGACTTCCCAGACCCGGTGATTTCCGTGGCCGTCGAGCCCAAGACCAAGGCCGACCAGGAAAAGATGGGCATCGCCCTCGGCAAACTGGCCCAGGAAGACCCTTCGTTCCGGGTCAAAACCGACGAAGAAACCGGCCAGACCATCATTTCCGGCATGGGCGAGCTGCACCTGGACATCATCGTGGACCGCATGCGCCGCGAGTTCAACGTCGAAGCCAACATCGGCAAGCCGCAGGTGGCTTACCGCGAGAAAATCCGCAATACCTGCGAGATCGAAGGCCGCTTCGTGCGCCAGTCCGGTGGGCGTGGCCAGTACGGCCATTGCTGGATCCGCTTTGCCCCAGGCGAAGAGGGCAAGGAAGGCCTCGAGTTCGTCAATGAAATCGTTGGCGGCGTGGTACCCCGTGAATACATCCCTGCCATCCAGAAAGGCATCGAGGAGCAGATGAAGAACGGTGTACTGGCCGGATACCCGCTGATCAACCTCAAGGCTGCGGTATTCGACGGCTCATACCACGACGTCGACTCCAACGAGATGGCCTACAAGATCGCCGCGTCCATGGCTACCAAGCAGTTGTCGCACAAAGGCGGCGCGGTACTGCTGGAGCCGGTGATGAAGGTCGAGGTGGTTACGCCCGAGGAGTACCAGGGCGACATTCTGGGTGACTTGAGCCGGCGCCGTGGAATGATCCAGGACGGCGACGAGACCCCTGCGGGCAAGGTCATACGGGCGGAAGTGCCTTTGGGCGAGATGTTCGGCTATGCCACCTCGATGCGCTCGATGACCCAGGGGCGGGCCAGTTTTTCGATGGAGTTCACCCGATATGCCGAGGCACCGGCGAGTATTGCCGATGGCATAGTGAAGAAGAGCCGCGGGGACTCCTGAGCCGCCGTCTCATTGCCGGGGCAGCCCAGGCAATTCGTGTGTCGTTGCTCCAACCCAGGGGCCGCGTTGCGGCCCTTTGGCGGCGCCAGGCCGCTCTCACGGGTTGGGCCGTCAGTCCTGCTCCCCAGCCCGTTTCAGCAGTTTCTTGCAACGCTCGGAAAGATGCACCACCCGCAGTTGCTTGCCCGCCTTGGCATAGCGCTCGCGCAAGGTCTTCAACGCTGCGACCGCCGAGTAGTCGACGAAGCTCAGGTGCTGGCAGTCCAGGGTCACCTTGGCCGGGTCATTGGCCGGGTCGAACTGGTTGAGGAACGGCGTGGTGGAGGCGAAGAACAACGTGCCGTGCACCTGATAGCGCTTGCCGCCCTCTCCGTCGTCATGGCTGTCGGCATACAGCTCCCGCGCATGTTGCCAGGCGAAATTGACTGCCGCGATCACGATGCCGAACAACACTGCCATGGCCAGGTCCGTGAGCACAGTGACCACCGTCACCGCAATGATCGCCAGGACATCGCTCACCGGCACCTTGTTCAGCACCCGCAACGATGCCCAGGCGAAGGTCTGCTGGGCCACCACGAACATCACCCCGACCAGCGCCGCCAGCGGAATCCGTTCGATCAGAGGCGACAGGAACAGCACGAACAACAGGATCATGCCACCCGCCACGACGCCGGACAGTCGGCCACGGCCGTTGGAACTCAAATTGATCACCGTCTGCCCGATCATCGCGCAACCGCCCATGCCACCGCACAACCCGGAAACCATGTTGGCCGCGCCCAGGGCCACGCACTCCCGATCCGGGAAACCACGGCTCTCGGTGATTTCGTCGGTGAGGTTCAGCGTCAGCAGGGTTTCCAGCAGGCCAACCATGGCCATCAGCACGGCATAGGGGGCGACGATCTCCAGGGTGTCCAGGTTCCACGGTACATCTGGCAGGGCCAACTGCGGCAGGCCACCTGCAATGTGCGCCATGTCGCCGAGGGTGCGGGTGGGAAGATCGAGCAGGTACACCAGCAAGCCGACACCGAGAATCGCAACCAGCGCCGGCGGCACGGCGCGGGTCAACCTGGGCAAGACGTAAACCACCAGCATGGTCAGCGCCACCAGGCCGATCATCAGGTACAGCGGTGCGCCAGCGAGCCAATGTTCGCCCTGCTTGAAGTGCTCGAGCTGCGCCAGGGCGATGACGATCGCCAGACCGTTCACGAAGCCCAGCATTACCGGATAGGGCACCAGGCGTACCAGCTTGCCCAGACGCAGCGCGCCGAACAGGATCATCACCACCCCACCGAGCAGCACGGTGGCCAGCAGGTATTGCACACCATGCTGTACCACCAGGGCGACGATCACCACGGCCATCGAACCCGCTGCGCCGGAAATCATGCCAGGACGGCCACCGAACAGCGCCGTCAGGGTGCAGATGATGAAAGCACCGTACAGCCCCATCAGCGGATTGAGGTGGGCCACCAGGGCAAAGGCGATGCACTCGGGCACCAGGGCAAAAGAGGTGGTCAGGCCGGCGAGTATGTCGGCGCGGAGTCGAGCGGGCTTCATGGCAATCCTACGGCGGTGCCCTTGAGGGCGATGCAAAACACAAGGAGCGCGATGTTACGGAATTTGTCCTACAGCAGCCACCACCACGCAGAACCTGTGACCCAGACCCGGCACAACGCGAACAAATTTGCCATCATGAACATTCCACCCGCGGAGATCATGGACATGCCGCTACGCCCCCTCATTACCTCCTTGCTGATGGCCGCAAGCTTCACCACCCAGGCCGCCACCGAAGTGCTGCCGCTGCAGCATCGCAGCAGTGCCGAACTCCTGCCCACTGCCCAGTCCTTTCTCGGCAGGGACGGCACGGTCAGCGCCTTCGAGAACAAGCTGATCGTCAACGCCAGCCCCGAGCGTATCGACGACCTGCGCTCGCTGCTGCAGCAGCTGGACACAGCGCCCAAGCGCCTACTGATCAGCGTCGACAACACCGACCACAACTTCCAGGACAACCATGGCAACGCCCGAATCATCCAGTACGGCACCGCCAACCGTGAGGGTGGCATGCAGCAGATCCAGGCCAGCGAAGGCAAGGCCGCGCTGATCCAGATCGGCCAGAGCATACCGGTGACCAGCACCAGCACCGATGGTTACGGCGGCTTCCAGAGCAACACTGAATACCGCAACGTCACCCAAGGTTTCTACGTGACGCCAAGCGTGAGCGGCGACACGGTTCGTCTGCAAATCAGCACCAATAATGACCGCATCAGCCAGGAACGCGCCGATGTAGTGAAAGTTCAAAGCACCGACACGACAGTCACTGGCAAGCTCGGAGAGTGGATCACACTGGCGGGCTTCAACCAGGACAGCCAGTCCGAACGCAACCCGTCAACCCTCACTTACAGCACCCAGCGCGGCGAAAACATGACTTTGCGTGTCAAAGTCGACCTTCTGGACTGATCCCAGGCAAATCAAGGCCTCGACCAAAGGCCTTGAAACTGACCAGCAAGTCGCATTAGACCAAAGATGTAGTAAGTGGAAAAAAGCACTACAAAACATTTGACAGGCACTTTTTCCCAAGGGCATGATGGCCTCGCTCCCGCTAATCAGAGGCCCTGGCAAGGGTCTTCGAAGCGCGCTCCTCCCACCCCTGGAGGCGCTTCGTGTCCATACGGCCCACAAGGCGGTTCGACGGGATTGCGACTGCAACGAAGAAGTTGTCCCGAGGGACGGAAGCGCATCACCGCAGTCACCCGGCAAGCCATGTCGCACCGCAGCAAGGCATCCACGAGCCAACCTGCCCGCCGCACCTTGCCCACGCTGCAGCCCCCTTCCTCTTCGAGCCTTCCTCGTCAGCCGCGCAATCCCCGCCGAGCAGGACCGCCGCCAGGCTTCTGATCGCTGCCCGAGCATCAGCACAATTACCCCAAGATCGATGCGACGAGGTTTATTTCCATGGCACTGACACGCGAACAGCAAATTGCAGCCCTCGAGAAAGACTGGGCCGAGAACCCGCGCTGGAAAGGCGTGACCCGTACCTACACCGCCGCTGATGTCGTTCGCCTGCGTGGCTCCCTGCAACCGGAGCACACCCTGGCCCGCCTGGGTGCAGAAAAACTGTGGAAGCTGGTCACCGAAGGTGCTCACCCCTCTTTCCGCCCAGAAAAAGATTTCGTCAACTGCATGGGCGCCCTGACCGGCGGCCAGGCAGTGCAACAGGTAAAAGCAGGCATCCAGGCCATTTACCTGTCCGGCTGGCAAGTAGCCGCCGACAACAACTCGGCCGAGTCGATGTACCCTGACCAATCGCTGTACCCGGTCGACTCGGTACCGACCGTGGTCAAGCGCATCAACAACGCCTTCCGTCGCGCCGACCAGATCCAGTGGAAAGCCGGCAAGAACCCAGGCGACGACGGCTACATCGACTACTTCGCACCCATCGTAGCTGACGCCGAAGCCGGTTTCGGCGGCGTACTGAACGCCTACGAGCTGATGAAGAACATGATCGAGGCAGGCGCTGCCGGCGTTCACTTCGAAGACCAGCTGGCCTCGGTGAAGAAGTGCGGTCACATGGGTGGCAAGGTACTGGTACCAACCCAGGAAGCCGTACAGAAGCTGGTTGCCGCACGTCTGGCCGCCGACGTTTCGGGCGTACCGACCATCATCCTGGCCCGTACCGACGCCAACGCCGCTGACCTGTTGACCAGCGACTGCGACCCGTACGACCAGCCGTTCGTGATCGGCGAGCGCACCCGTGAAGGCTTCTACAAGGTCCGTGCCGGCCTCGACCAAGCCATCGCTCGCGGCCTGGCCTATGCGCCTTACGCCGACCTGATCTGGTGCGAAACCGCCAAGCCAGACCTGGAAGAAGCGCGCCGCTTCGCCGAAGCGATCAAGAAGGAGTACCCGGACCAGATCCTGTCGTACAACTGCTCGCCTTCCTTCAACTGGAAGAAGAACCTGGACGACGCGACCATCGCCAAGTTCCAGCGCGAACTGTCGGCCATGGGCTACAAGCACCAGTTCATCACCCTGGCCGGTATCCACAACATGTGGCATGGCATGTTCAACCTGGCGCACGACTACGCCCGCAACGACATGACGGCCTACGTGAAGCTGCAGGAGCAGGAATTCGCCGACGCCAGCAAAGGCTACACCTTCGTCGCGCACCAGCAGGAAGTGGGCACTGGCTACTTCGACGACATGACCACCGTGATTCAGGGTGGCGCTTCGTCGGTGACTGCACTGACCGGTTCGACCGAGGAAGAGCAGTTCCACTGATAGTGGGTTGCCGCTGAATAAAGCCCGGGGCTTGTGAAAGCCCCGGGCTTTTGTTTTTGCCTGCACCGGCCTTGGTTTTTGCGGTGTTGCGTAGATCGGTCGCGCGCCTGTCACAGGCGTTATTGGCCGTAAACAAACGTAGGAGCGAGCCTTGCTCGCGATGCGCCGCGCGGGCGGCGCTCGATCTCACAGGCGCTGCCTCCCGTTCGCCACACCCATGTCCCACACCCCAAACACCCCACAAGCATCACCCACAAACCCCAAAAACAGGTCTATGCTTGAGGCAGCCCAGCCGCAAGGACCGCTCATGCCTCGTCCAAGCCACCTGATGATGCTCGCCCTGATCGCCGCCGCCCTCTATATATATGCACTGGCCAGCGACAACACCCTGCTCGCCCTGCTGGCCAAACCGATACCCGTGCTGACCCTGATCGCCTGGCTACGTAGCGCCCCTGCCACACCTTATCGCCGCCGAATCACCTTGGGCCTGGCATTCTCGATACTCGGAGACATCCTGCTGGCCATTCCCGCCGACCTGTTCGTGTTCGGCCTGGTCGCATTTCTTTGTGCCCACCTGGCCTACCTACGCGCCTATTGCGGCCAAACCTTGCGCCCCGCCCTAGCCACTCTCCTGTTCAGCGCCCTCACCGGCATCACCCTGTTCGGCGTGCTCGCCAACCACGGCCTGGGCTCGCTGCTGATCCCGGTTGCGTTCTACGCCCTGGCCATCAGCACCATGCTCTGGCGCGCCCTGGCCTGCGGTGGCCTGGCCGCGCTCGGTGCTGGCCTGTTCGTGTTCTCCGACAGCCTGATCGGCATCGACCGCTTCGTTAGCCCGTCTGCCGCCGCACCGTACCTGATCATCCTCACCTACTGGCTCGGCCAATGGGCGATCGCCTCATCTGTAGGCCATCGCCCAACCGACAAAGTATTGATCCAGAGCGGTGCAAGCGGCGCTTGAAGCTGCTAGAACAAGCGTTTTTCGCATTTGCAAGTAGAGGGAATCGCCCAATGAACTTTACCAGGCGCAGAACAGCCAAATTACAGGGCAACAGTTCAAATGATATCAATTATCATTTCGAAGTTTGTGATTCGTTACCAGCCGCAAGAAACATAATTAACAAAACCGCATGCAATGCCCGAATTTCAAGGCTTTCAGCCAGTTACGAACGCTTGTTGTTCTTAATCCTACGAATAAATTTGCCACAGAAATTTTACTTGCATCGGGTTTACCCATAAAATCAGCCCGATTGATTCAGCTGCGACATTTGGTCACTGCACCTGCGACGCCAAGTCGCCGCTCTACTTAATTTCAGACTGCAGAGCTGGGTCTCTGTGTATAAGGATTTCTAGCATGTCCGATTCGGCAGGACTCATCGCCCACAACTGGGGCTTTGCCATCTTCCTTCTGGGTGTCGTCGGCCTGTGTGCCTTCATGCTCGGCCTGTCCAGCCTGCTCGGTAGCAAGGCCTGGGGTCGCGCCAAGAACGAACCCTTCGAATCCGGTATGCTGCCCGTCGGCAGCGCCCGTCTGCGCCTGTCCGCCAAATTCTATCTGGTCGCGATGCTGTTCGTGATCTTCGATATCGAAGCCCTATTCCTGTATGCATGGTCTGTGTCCGTCCGCGAAAGCGGCTGGACCGGATTCGTCGAAGCACTCGTTTTCATAGCAATTCTGTTGGCTGGTCTTGTCTACCTATGGCGCGTCGGGGCACTTGATTGGGCTCCCGAAGGTCGCCGCAAGCGGCAAGCGAAGCTGAAACAATGAGGCTTTGGCAATGCAATACAATCTCACCAGAATCGATCCGGATGCGCCCAACGAGCAGTACCCGGTCGGTGAACGGGAAACCGTCACCGATCAACTGCTAGAGGACCAGGTCCACAAGAACATCTTCATGGGCAAGCTTGAAGATGTGCTGCGTGGCGCGGTCAACTGGGGTCGCAAGAACTCCCTCTGGCCGTACAACTTCGGCCTGTCCTGCTGCTACGTGGAAATGACCACGGCCTTCACGGCACCCCATGACATCGCCCGCTTCGGCGCCGAAGTCATCCGGGCCTCGCCGCGTCAGGCCGACTTCATGGTCGTCGCCGGTACCTGCTTCATCAAGATGGCGCCGATCATCCAACGCCTGTACGAGCAGATGCTCGAGCCCAAGTGGGTCATCTCCATGGGTTCGTGCGCCAACTCCGGTGGCATGTACGACATCTACTCGGTCGTTCAGGGGGTCGACAAGTTCCTCCCCGTTGACGTGTACGTGCCTGGCTGCCCGCCGCGCCCCGAAGCATTCCTGCAAGGCTTGATGCTGCTGCAGGAGTCGATCGGCCAGGAGCGACGCCCACTTTCCTGGGTCGTTGGTGATCAAGGCATTTACCGTGCCGAGATGCCCGCCCAGAAAGACCTGCGTCGCGAACAGCGTATCGCGGTAACCAACCTGCGCAGCCCCGACGAAGTCTGATCCAGCGACCTGCCGCCCGCTCCCGAAGGAGCCGGCGGCCTGGCTTCATTCTCTACGTTGACTCAAAGCGACCGAGACCATGACAGCGGACACCGCTATTTACATTCCGCCTTACAAGGCTGACGACCAGGATGTGGTCGTCGAACTGCACAACCGTTTTGGCGCCGACGCATTCGTCGCCCAGGAAACCCGCACCGGCATGCCGGTCCTGTGGGTGAACCGTGCCCAACTCAAAGAAGTCCTGACCTTCCTGCGCAACGTCGCCAAGCCGTACAGCATGCTGTACGACCTGCACGGCGTCGACGAGCGCCTGCGCACCCAGCGCCGTGGCCTGCCGGCCGCCGACTTCAGCGTGTTCTACCACCTGCTGTCGGTGGAACGTAACAGCGACGTGATGATCAAGGTCTCGCTCAGCGAAGGCGACCTCAACCTGCCGTCGGTCACCAGCATCTGGCCCAACGCCAACTGGTACGAGCGCGAAGTCTGGGACATGTTCGGCATCGACTTTGCCGGCCACCCGCACCTGTCGCGTATCCTCATGCCGCCGACCTGGGAAGGTCACCCGCTGCGCAAGGACTTCCCGGCCCGTGCCACCGAATTTGACCCGTACAGCCTGAACCTGGCCAAGCAACAGCTTGAAGAGGAATCGGCACGCTTCAACCCGGAAGCGTGGGGCATGAAGCGTCACGGCGCCAATGAGGACTACATGTTCCTCAACCTCGGCCCGAACCACCCTTCGGCACACGGTGCCTTCCGTATCGTCCTGCAACTGGACGGCGAAGAAATCGTCGACTGCGTACCGGACATCGGCTACCACCACCGTGGCGCCGAGAAGATGGCCGAGCGCCAGTCCTGGCACAGCTTCATCCCCTATACCGACCGTATCGACTACCTCGGCGGGGTGATGAACAACCTGCCGTACGTACTGGCGGTAGAGAAGCTGGCTGGCATCAAGGTGCCACAGAAAGTCGACACCATCCGCGTGATGCTGGCCGAATTCTTCCGTATCACCAGCCACCTGCTGTTCCTGGGTACGTACATCCAGGACGTCGGCGCCATGACCCCGGTGTTCTTCACCTTCACCGACCGTCAACGCGCCTACACCGTGATCGAGGCAATCACCGGCTTCCGTCTGCACCCGGCCTGGTACCGTATCGGTGGCGTCGCCCACGACCTGCCGCGCGGCTGGGACAAACTGGTCAAGGACTTCGTCGAATGGCTGCCCAAGCGCCTGGACGAATACGAGAAGGCCGCCCTCCAGAACAGCATCCTGCGTGGTCGTACCATCGGCGTTGCCGCCTATAACACCAAGGAAGCTTTGGAGTGGGGCACGACCGGTGCCGGCCTGCGTGCCACCGGTTGCAACTTCGACCTGCGCAAAGCCCGCCCCTACTCCGGCTACGAGAACTTCGAGTTCGAAGTACCGCTGGCCCACAACGGCGATGCCTACGATCGCTGCATGGTCCGTGTCGAGGAGATGCGCCAGAGTATCCGCATCATCGACCAGTGCCTGCGCAACATGCCGGAAGGCCCGTACAAGGCGGATCATCCGCTGACCACGCCGCCACCGAAAGAGCGCACCCTGCAGCACATCGAGACCCTGATCACTCACTTCCTGCAAGTCTCGTGGGGCCCGGTCATGCCGGCCAACGAGTCGTTCCAGATGATCGAGGCGACCAAGGGCATCAACAGTTACTACCTGACGAGCGATGGCGGCACCATGAGCTACCGCACCCGGATCCGTACCCCGAGCTATCCGCACCTGCAGCAGATCCCTTCGGTGATCAAAGGCAGCATGGTCGCCGACCTCATTGCGTACCTGGGCAGTATCGACTTCGTTATGGCTGACGTGGACCGCTAAGCATGAACAGCACGCTTATCCAGACTGACCGTTTCGCCCTGAGCGAAACCGAGCGCTCGGCCATCGAGCACGAGATGCATCACTACGAGGACCCGCGCGCGGCGTCCATCGAAGCCCTGAAGATCGTCCAGAAGGAACGTGGCTGGGTGCCGGACGGTGCCATCCACGCGATCGGCGAAGTGCTGGGCATCCCGGCCAGCGACGTGGAAGGTGTAGCCACCTTCTACAGCCAGATCTTCCGCCAACCGGTCGGCCGCCACATCATCCGCGTCTGCGACAGCATGGTCTGCTACATCGGCGGTCATGAGTCGGTGGTCAGCCAGATCCAGAGCGAGCTGGGCATCGGCCTGGGCCAGACCACCGCCGACGGCCGCTTCACCCTGCTGCCCGTGTGCTGCCTGGGCAATTGCGACAAGGCCCCGGCGCTGATGATCGACGACGACACCTTCGGCGACGTTCAGCCGGCTGGCGTTTCCAAACTGCTGGAGGGTTACGTATGACCATTACTTCCTTCGGCCCGGCCAACCGTATCGCACGTTCGGCCGAAACCCACCCGCTGACCTGGCGTCTGCGTGACGACGGCGAGCCGATCTGGCTGGACGAGTACCAGGCCAAGAACGGCTATGCCGCTGCCCGCAAAGCGCTGGCAGAAATGTCCGCCGACGACATCGTGCAAAGTGTCAAGGACTCCGGCCTCAAGGGCCGGGGCGGCGCAGGCTTCCCCACTGGCGTGAAGTGGGGCCTGATGCCCAAAGACGAATCCATGAACATCCGCTACCTGCTGTGCAACGCGGACGAAATGGAGCCCAACACCTGGAAGGACCGCATGCTGATGGAGCAACAGCCCCATCTGCTGGTCGAGGGCATGCTGATCAGCGCCCGCGCCCTGAAGGCCTACCGCGGCTACATCTTCCTGCGTGGCGAGTACACCACCGCGGCGAAGAACCTCAACCGCGCCATCGAGGAAGCCAAGGCCGCCGGCCTGCTGGGCAAGAACATCCTCGGTTCGGGCTTCGACTTCGAGCTGTTCGTGCACACCGGTGCCGGTCGCTACATCTGCGGTGAAGAAACCGCACTGATCAACTCGCTGGAAGGCCGCCGCGCCAACCCGCGCTCCAAGCCGCCCTTCCCTGCCGCCGTTGGCGTGTGGGGCAAGCCGACTTGCGTGAACAACGTCGAGACCCTGTGCAACGTTCCGGCGATCGTCGCCAACGGCAACGACTGGTACAAGTCGCTGGCCCGTGAAGGCAGCGAAGACCACGGCACCAAGCTGATGGGCTTCTCTGGCAAGGTGAAGAACCCCGGCCTGTGGGAACTGCCGTTCGGCGTCACCGCCCGCGAGCTGTTCGAGGACTACGCCGGGGGCATGCGCGACGGTTACAAGCTCAAGTGCTGGCAACCAGGCGGTGCCGGTACCGGTTTCCTGCTGCCTGAGCACCTCGATGCGCAGATGTACGCCGGCGGCATCGCCAAGGTAGGCACCCGTATGGGTACCGGTCTGGCCATGGCGGTCGACGACAGCATCAACATGGTCTCGCTGCTGCGCAACATGGAAGAGTTCTTCGCCCGCGAGTCCTGCGGCTGGTGCACCCCCTGCCGTGACGGCCTGCCGTGGAGCGTGAAGATGCTGCGCGCGCTGGAAAAAGGCCAGGGCCGCGCCGAAGACATCGAGACCCTGCTGGGGCTGGTCAACTTCCTCGGCCCGGGCCGCACCTTCTGTGCCCACGCACCGGGTGCCGTCGAGCCATTGGGCAGTGCCATCAAATACTTCCGCTCGGAATTCGAGGCCGGTGTCGCTCCAGCAAGCGCTGCCGACGCCCTGCGCCCGAACCTGGCGAAGCCGATTGTGGTCGGCGCATAACAAGATGAAACGCGGGTGGTCCGTGCCACCCGCTGGCCTTGCAGGCACGCGCAGTCCTGACGCGAGCCGCGGGCCCACCGATTTCCATTAGCCACGCCTGCTCACGCGGGCCAACGAAGAACTTTGAACCATGGCCACTATCCACGTAGACGGCAAAGCGCTCGAAGTCAACGGTGCAGACAACCTGTTACAGGCCTGTCTGTCGCTCGGCCTCGACATCCCTTATTTCTGCTGGCACCCGGCGCTCGGTAGCGTCGGCGCCTGCCGGCAATGTGCGGTCAAGCAGTACACCGACGAAAACGACACCCGTGGTCGTATCGTCATGTCCTGCATGACCCCTGCCTCCGACGGCACCTGGATCTCCATCGACGATGAAGAGTCCAAGGCGTTTCGCGCCAGCGTCGTCGAGTGGCTGATGACCAACCACCCGCACGACTGCCCGGTGTGCGAGGAAGGCGGTCACTGCCACCTGCAGGACATGACGGTAATGACCGGCCACAACGAGCGCCGCTACCGTTTCACCAAGCGTACCCACCAGAACCAGGACCTCGGCCCGTTCATCGCCCACGAGATGAACCGCTGCATCGCCTGCTACCGCTGCGTGCGCTACTACAAGGACTACGCAGGCGGCACCGACCTGGGCGTGTACGGCGCCCACGACAACGTGTACTTCGGTCGCGTTGAAGACGGCGTGCTGGAAAGCGAGTTCTCCGGCAACCTGACCGAGGTCTGCCCGACCGGTGTGTTCACCGACAAGACCCACTCCGAGCGCTACAACCGCAAGTGGGACATGCAGTTCGCCCCGAGCATCTGCCACGGTTGCTCCAGCGGCTGCAACATCAGCCCGGGCGAGCGCTATGGCGAACTGCGTCGGGTCGAGAACCGCTTCAACGGCTCCGTCAACCAGTACTTCCTGTGCGACCGTGGCCGCTTCGGCTACGGCTATGTCAACCGCAAGGACCGTCCCCGCCAGCCATTGCTGGCCGATGGCACCAAGCTGAGCCTGGACGCAGCCCTGGACAAGGCCGCCGACCTGCTGCGCGGCCGTACCATCGTCGGCATCGGCTCGCCACGCGCCAGCCTGGAAAGCAACTACGGGCTGCGTGAGCTGGTCGGCGCCGACTACTTCTACTCGGGTATGGAAGCGGGTGAACTGGCTCGCGTACACCTGGCCCTGAACGTGCTGAACAACAGCCCGCTGCCAGTGCCGACCCTGCGCGACATCGAAGACCACGACGCAGTGTTCGTGCTCGGTGAAGACCTGACCCAGACCGCCGCCCGTGTCGCCCTGGCCGTTCGCCAGGCCACCAAGGGCAAGGCCGAAGCCATGGCCGAGGCCATGAAAGTGCAGCCTTGGCTGGATGCTGCGGTGAAGAACATCGGCCAGCACGCGCTGTACCCGCTGTTCATCGCTTCGCTGGCTGAAACCAAGCTGGACGACGTCGCCGAAGAGTGCGTGCATGCCGCCCCGGCCGACCTGGCCCGCATCGGCTTCGCCGTTGCCCACGCCATCGACCCGAGCGCACCAGCCGTCGCCGGTCTGGACCAGGAAGCACAAGCCCTGGCCCAGCGCATCGCCGACGCCCTGGTCGCGGCCAAGCGTCCACTGGTGGTCGCGGGTACCTCGCTGGCCGACCCGGCGCTGATCGAAGCCGCCGCCAACATCGCCAAGGCCCTGAAGCTGCGCGAGAAGAACGGCTCGCTGAGCCTGGTGGTGCCCGAGGCCAATAGCCTGGGCATGGCGATGATGGGCGGTGAGTCCGTCGACGCTGCCCTGGATGCCGTCATCAGCGGCAAGGCCGATGCCATCGTGGTCCTGGAAAACGACCTGTACACCCGCGTACCGGCCGCGAAGGTCGATGCCGCCCTGGCCGCCGCCAAGGTGGTCATCGTTGCCGACCACTCCAAGACCGCCACCGTCGACCGCGCCCACCTGGTACTGCCAGCGGCCTCGTTCGCCGAAGGCGACGGCACCCTGGTCAGCCAGGAAGGCCGTGCCCAGCGTTTCTTCCAGGTGTTCGACCCGCAGTACCTGGACAGCAGCATCCAGATCCACGAAGGCTGGCGCTGGATGCACGCCCTGCGTGCCACCCTGCTGAACAAGCCGGTCGACTGGACCCAACTGGACCACGTCACCAGCGCCTGCGCCGAAGCCGCGCCGCAATTGGCCGGCATCGTCAACGCCGCACCTTCGGCCGCATTCCGCATCAAGGGCATGAAGCTGGCGCGTGAGCCGCTGCGCTACTCGGGCCGTACCGCCATGCGCGCCAACATCAGCGTGCATGAGCCACGTACCCCGCAGGACAAGGACACCGCGTTCGCCTTCTCCATGGAAGGCTATTCGGGGTCGGCCGAACCGCGCCAACAGGTGCCGTTCGCCTGGTCGCCGGGCTGGAACTCGCCGCAAGCCTGGAACAAGTTCCAGGACGAGGTCGGTGGCCACCTGCGCGCGGGTGACCCTGGCGTACGCCTGATCGAGCCGCAAGGTGACAAGCTCAACTGGTTCACCACCATTCCGGGCGCCTTCAATCCGGCCCGTGGTACCTGGACCGCAGTACCGTTCTTCCACCTGTTCGGCAGCGAGGAAAGCTCGTCGCGCGCCGCCCCGGTGCAGGAGCGTATCCCAGCTGCCTACGTGGCCCTGGCCAAGTCCGAAGCCGATCGCCTGGGCGTCAACGAAGGCGCGCTGCTGAGCCTGACCGTTGCCGGTGTTTCGCTGCGCCTGCCGCTGCGTATCAATGAAGAACTGGGCGCTGGCCTGGTTGCCCTGCCCAAAGGCCTGGCCGGCATCCCGCCTGCCATCTTCGGTGCATCCGTCGAAGGTCTGCAGGAGGCAGCACAATGAGCTGGTTCACCCCCGAAGTGATCGATGTGATCCTCACCGTGGTCCGGGCCATCGTGGTCCTGCTCGCGGTGGTGGTCTGCGGCGCGCTGCTCAGCTTCGTCGAGCGTCGCCTGCTGGGCTGGTGGCAGGACCGTTACGGTCCTAACCGTGTCGGCCCGTTCGGCATGTTCCAGATCGCCGCCGACATGCTGAAGATGTTCTTCAAGGAAGACTGGAACCCGCCCTTCGTCGATCGCATGATCTTCACCCTGGCGCCGGTCGTGGCCATGAGTGCCCTGCTGATCGCCTTCGTGGTCATCCCGATCACCCCGCTGTGGGGCGTGGCGGACTTGAACATCGGCCTGCTGTTCTTCTTCGCCATGGCCGGGCTTTCGGTGTATGCCGTACTGTTCGCCGGCTGGTCGTCGAACAACAAGTACGCCCTGCTGGGCAGCTTGCGTGCGTCGGCACAGACCGTATCGTACGAAGTGTTCCTGGGTCTGGCGCTGATGGGCGTGGTGGTTCAGGTAGGTTCGTTCAACATGCGCGACATCGTTGAATACCAGGCCCAGAACCTGTGGTTCATCATTCCGCAGTTCTTCGGCTTCTGCACCTTCTTCATCGCTGGCGTCGCCGTGACCCACCGTCACCCGTTCGACCAGCCGGAAGCGGAACAGGAACTGGCCGACGGCTACCACATCGAATATGCCGGCATGAAATGGGGCATGTTCTTCGTCGGTGAGTACATCGGCATCATCCTGATCTCGGCACTGCTGGTGACCCTGTTCTTCGGCGGCTGGCACGGCCCATTCGGCCTGCTGCCACAGGTTCCGTTCCTGTGGTTCGCCCTGAAGACCGCGTTCTTCATCATGCTGTTCATCCTGCTGCGCGCTTCGATTCCGCGCCCGCGCTATGACCAGGTGATGGACTTCAGCTGGAAGTTCTGCCTGCCGCTGACCCTGATCAATTTGCTGGTGACCGCTGCGATCGTGCTCTACAACACGCCAGCCGTCGCGGCCCAGTGAGGATTTGACCCATGTTCAAATATATCGGCGACATCGTTAAGGGCACCGGCACCCAGCTGCGCAGCCTGGCAATGGTGTTCTCCCACGGGTTCCGCAAACGCGACACCCTGCAATACCCAGAAGAGCCTGTGTACCTGCCGCCGCGCTACCGCGGCCGCATCGTCCTGACCCGCGACCCCGATGGCGAGGAGCGCTGCGTAGCGTGCAACCTCTGCGCGGTGGCCTGTCCGGTTGGCTGCATCTCGCTGCAGAAAGCCGAGACCGAGGACGGGCGTTGGTACCCTGAGTTCTTCCGCATCAACTTCTCGCGCTGCATTTTCTGCGGCCTGTGCGAAGAGGCGTGCCCGACCACCGCGATCCAGCTGACTCCGGATTTCGAAATGGCCGAGTTCAAGCGTCAGGACCTGGTGTACGAGAAGGAAGATCTGCTGATCTCCGGCCCCGGCAAGAACCCTGACTACAACTTCTACCGTGTTGCGGGTATGGCCATCGCTGGCAAGCCGAAAGGCTCTGCACAGAACGAAGCCGAGCCGATCAACGTGAAGAGCTTGCTCCCATAAGGACAGAAAGATGGAATTCGCTTTCTACTTCGCATCCGGGATCGCCGTGGTCTCCACCCTTCGGGTGGTGACCGGCACCAACCCCGTGCACGCCCTGCTCTACCTGATCATTTCGCTGATTTCCGTGGCAATGATCTTCTTCGCCCTGGGTGCGCCGTTCGCCGGCGCACTGGAAGTGATCGCTTACGCCGGCGCCATCATGGTGCTGTTCGTGTTCGTGGTGATGATGCTCAACCTTGGGCCGGCGTCGGTCGCCCAGGAAAGGGGCTGGCTCAAGCCCGGTATCTGGGCCGGGCCGGTAATCCTGGCTGCCCTGCTGCTGCTGGAGCTGCTTTACGTGCTGTTCGTCGCCCCGAGCGGCGCCGGTATCAGCGGCACCACCGTGGACGCCAAGACCGTGGGCATCAGCCTGTTCGGGCCGTACCTGCTGGTTGTCGAACTGGCCTCGATGCTGCTGCTCGCCGCAGCCGTCACCGCCTTCCACCTGGGCCGCAACGAGGCGAAGGAGTAAATCATGGGTGCTATCCCTCTTGAGCATGGCCTGGCGGTAGCCGGGATCCTGTTCTGCTTAGGTCTGGTTGGCCTGATGGTCCGCCGCAACATCCTTTTCGTACTCATGAGCCTGGAAGTCATGATGAACGCCTCTGCCCTGGCGTTCATCGTCGCCGGTGCCCGTTGGGTCCAGCCCGACGGCCAGGTGATGTTCATTCTGGTGATCAGCCTGGCAGCCGCCGAGGCCAGCATTGGCCTGGCCATTCTGCTGCAGCTGTATCGCCGCTTCCACACTCTCGACATCGATGCTGCCAGTGAGATGCGCGGATGAACCTTATCTTCCTGACTTTCGTCTTCCCCCTGATCGGCTTCCTGCTGCTGTCGTTCTCGCGCGGGCGGTTCTCGGAGAACCTGTCCGCGCTGATCGGCGTTGGCTCGGTGGGCCTGTCGGCCGCCGTGGCCGCCTATGTCATCTGGCAATTCAACGTTGCCCCGCCTGAAGGCGGCGCATACAGCCAGCTGCTGTGGCAGTGGATGTCGGTGGACGGCTTCGCGCCGAACTTCACCCTGTACGTGGACGGCCTGTCGGTCACCATGCTCGGCGTGGTCACCGGTGTCGGCTTCCTGATCCACCTGTTCGCCTCTTGGTACATGCGCGGTGAAGCCGGTTACTCGCGCTTCTTCTCCTACACCAACCTGTTCATCGCCAGCATGCTGTTCCTGGTGCTGGGCGACAACCTGCTGTTCATCTACTTCGGCTGGGAAGGCGTGGGCCTGTGCTCGTACCTGTTGATCGGTTTCTACTACAGCAACCGCAACAACGGTAACGCGGCACTGAAGGCCTTCATCGTCACCCGTATCGGCGACGTGTTCATGGCCATCGGCCTGTTCATCCTGTTCGCCCAGCTGGGTACCCTGAACGTGCAGGAACTGCTGGTGCTGGCTCCGCAGAAATTCCAGGCGGGCGACACCTGGATGGTCCTGGCCACCCTGATGCTGCTGGGCGGTGCGGTCGGTAAGTCGGCCCAGCTGCCGCTGCAGACCTGGCTGGCGGACGCGATGGCTGGCCCTACCCCGGTATCGGCACTGATCCACGCGGCAACCATGGTGACCGCGGGCGTCTACATGATCGCCCGTACCAACGGCCTGTTCCTGCTGGCACCGGACATCCTGCACCTGGTGGGCGTAGTGGGTGGCGTCACCCTGGTCCTGGCGGGCTTCGCAGCCCTGGTCCAGACCGACATCAAGCGTATCCTCGCCTACTCGACCATGAGCCAGATCGGCTACATGTTCCTGGCCCTGGGCGTCGGCGCCTGGGACGCGGCAATCTTCCACCTGATGACACACGCCTTCTTCAAGGCCCTGCTGTTCCTTGCCTCGGGTGCGGTGATCGTTGCCTGCCACCACGAGCAGGACATCTTCAAGATGGGCGGCCTGTGGAAGAAGCTGCCGCTGGCCTACGCCAGCTTCGTGGTGGGTGGTGCTGCCCTGGCGGCCCTGCCGATCCTGACCGTGGGCTTCTACTCCAAGGACGAGATCCTCTGGGAAGCCTTCGCCAGTGGCAATACCGGCCTGCTGTATGCCGGGCTGGTCGGTGCGTTCATGACCTCGCTGTACACCTTCCGCCTGATTTTCATCGCCTTCCACGGCGAAGCCAAGACCGAAGCCCACGCTGGCCACGGCATCAGCCACTGGCTGCCACTGGGCGTGCTGATCGTGCTGTCGACCTTCATCGGCGCGTGGATCCACCCGCCGCTGGCTGGCGTTCTGCCTGAAAGTGCCGGCCACGCCGGTGGTGAAGCCAAGCACGCGTTGGAAATCACCTCGGGCGCCATCGCCATTGCCGGCATCCTGCTGGCCGCGGTGCTGTTCCTGGGCAAGCGTCGCCTGGTCTCGGCCATCGCCAACAGCGGCATCGGCCGCGTCCTGTCGGCCTGGTGGTTCGCCGCCTGGGGCTTCGACTGGATCTACGACAAGCTCTTCGTCAAACCTTACCTGCTGATCAGCCACATCCTGCGCAAGGACCCGGTTGACCGCAGCATCGGCCTGATTCCTCGGATGGCCCGTGGCGGCAACGTCGCCATGAGCAAGACCGAGACCGGCCAGCTGCGCTGGTACACCGCCTCGATCGCCGTCGGTGCCGTGCTGGTCATCGGCGCCGTGGTAGTGGCCGCGGTATGACTATGAATCTTGCGACTTTGCCAAAGGAAACCAACCCGTCATGATTTTGCCTTGGCTGATCCTGATCCCCTTCATCGGCGGCTTCCTGTGCTGGCTGGGTGAGCGCTTCGGCGCCACCCTGCCGCGCTGGATCGCACTGCTGACCATGTCCCTGCTGCTCGGCATCGGCCTGTGGCTGTGGGGCACCGGCGACTACACCCTGGCCCCCGCTCCGGGCGCCGAGCCTGCCTGGGCACTGGAATACAAGGTCCAGTGGATCCAGCGCTTCGGCATCAGCATCCACCTGGCCCTGGATGGCCTGTCGCTGCTGATGATCCTGCTCACCGGCCTGCTCGGTGTGCTGTCGGTACTGTGCTCCTGGAAAGAGATCCAGCGTCACGTCGGCTTCTTCCACCTCAACCTGATGTGGATCCTGGGCGGCGTGGTCGGTGTGTTCCTGGCCCTGGACCTGTTCCTGTTCTTCTTCTTCTGGGAAATGATGCTGGTGCCGATGTACTTCCTCATCGCGCTCTGGGGTCACAGCTCCGCGGACGGCAAGAAGACCCGGATCTACGCCGCGACCAAGTTCTTCATCTTCACCCAGGCCAGCGGCCTGATCATGCTGGTGGCGATCCTGGGCCTGGTGCTGGTCAACTACACCAACACCGGTGTGATCACCTTCAACTACAGCGACCTGCTCAAGGCCGAACTGCCAGCCGGTACCGAGTACCTGCTGATGCTGGGCTTCTTCATCGCCTTCGCGGTGAAACTGCCGGTGGTACCGTTCCACTCCTGGTTGCCTGACGCACACGCCCAGGCACCGACCGCAGGTTCCGTGGACCTGGCCGGTATCTTGCTGAAGACCGCGGCCTACGGCCTGCTGCGCTTCGCCCTGCCGCTGTTCCCGAACGCCTCGGCCGAGTTCGCGCCCATCGCCATGACCCTGGGTCTGATCGGTATCTTCTACGGTGCCTTCCTGGCCTTTGCCCAGACCGACATCAAGCGTCTGGTCGCGTTCTCCAGCGTTTCGCACATGGGCTTCGTGCTGATCGGTATCTACTCCGGCAGCCAGCAAGCCCTGCAGGGCGCGGTGATCCAGATGCTGGCCCACGGTCTGTCGGCCGCCGCACTCTTCATCCTGGCCGGCCAGTTGTACGAGCGCCTGCATACCCGTGACATGCGTGAGATGGGCGGCCTGTGGCACCGCATCGCCTACCTGCCCGCGATCAGCCTGTTCTTCGCCGCCGCCTCCCTGGGCCTGCCAGGTACTGGCAACTTCGTCGGCGAGTTCCTGATCCTGATCGGCAGTTTCGTGCATGTGCCTTGGATCACCGTGATCGCCACCACCGGCCTGGTGTTCGGCTCGGTCTACTCGCTGATCATGATCCACCGCGCCTACTTCGGCCCGGCCAAGTCCGACGCCGTCCTGGCTGGCATGGACGGTCGCGAGCTGGTCATGGTCGTGGGTCTGGCGGTGCTGCTGATCCTGCTGGGCGTGTATCCACAGCCGTTCCTCGACACCTCTGCCGCCACCATGAGCGGTGTGCAGCAGTGGCTCGGTTCCGCTTTCACTCAACTCGCTTCGGCCCGGTAAGAGCGCTATGGAATTCACCACTCAACACTTCATCGCATTGGCGCCGATGCTGATCACCACCATCACCACGGTGGTGGTGATGCTGGCGATCGCCTGGAAGCGCAATCACTCGCAGACCTTCCTGTTGTCCACCGTGGGGCTGAACCTGGCCCTGCTATCGATCCTGCCAGCATTGAAAGTCGCGCCGCTGGCGGTCACCTCGCTGGTCACCATCGACAAGTTCGCCTGCCTGTACATGGCGATCATCCTGGTGGCGACACTGGCCTGCGTAACCCTCGCCCATGCCTATCTGGGCGAGGGTTCCAAGGGCTTCCCGGGCAACCGAGAAGAGCTGTACCTGCTGCTGCTGATGTCGGCCCTCGGTGGCCTCGTGCTGGTCAGCGCCAACCACCTGGCTGGCCTGTTCATCGGCCTGGAGCTGCTGTCGGTGCCGGTCTACGGCCTGGTAGCGTATGCCTTCTTCAACAAGCGTTCGCTGGAAGCCGGTATCAAGTACATGGTGCTGTCGGCCGCAGGTTCGGCCTTCCTGCTGTTCGGCATGGCCCTGCTGTACGCCGACGCTGGCAGCCTGAGCTTCGACCTGATCGGCAAGGCCCTGGCTGCTACCGGCAAGCCAAGCCTGGTGGCCCAACTGGGCCTGGGCATGATGCTGGTTGGCCTGGCCTTCAAGCTGTCGCTGGTTCCGTTCCACCTGTGGACCCCGGACGTATACGAAGGCGCCCCGGCGCCGGTAGCCGCCTTCCTGGCCACCGCCAGCAAGGTCGCGGTATTCGCCGTGGTCGTGCGCCTGTTCATGCTCTCCCCTGCTGCCAGCAGCGGCGTCCTGAGCACCGTCCTGGCAGTGATCGCGGTCGCCTCGATCCTCATCGGTAACCTGCTGGCGCTGACCCAGAGCAACCTCAAGCGTCTGCTGGGTTACTCGTCCATCGCCCACTTCGGTTACCTGGTGATCGCGCTGGTGGCCAGCAAGGGCCTGGCCCTGGAAGCCATGGGCGTGTACCTGGTCACTTACGTCATCACCAGCCTGGGCGCCTTCGGTGTGATCACCCTGATGTCCTCGCCTTACGGCGGTCGTGACGCCGATGCCCTTTACGAGTACCGCGGCCTGTTCTGGCGCCGTCCGTACCTGACTGCGGTGCTGACCGTGATGATGCTGTCGCTGGCGGGTATCCCGCTGACTGCCGGCTTCATCGGCAAGTTCTACATCATTGCCACCGGCGTCGAGTCGCAACTGTGGTGGCTGGTCGGTGCCTTGGTTCTGGGCAGCGCCATCGGCGTGTACTACTACCTGCGCGTCATGGTCACCCTGTACCTGGTGGAGCCTAACCTGCGTCGCCACGATGCCCCGCTGAAGTGGGAACAACGCACCGGCGGCGTCATGCTGCTGGCAATCGCCCTGCTTGCCTTCGTGCTCGGCGTGTACCCGCAGCCGCTGCTGGAACTGGTTCAGCAAGCCGGCCTGCAACTGCTCGGCTGACCGAACCGGTAAAACAAACACCCCGCACATGCGGGGTGTTTTTTTATCTGCGTTTTGTAGTTATCTGAACGGGCTTGGCCGATCGAAGGTTTTCGGGCGAGGCCGCACTGCCATCCTTGAGTGCCGACTTGCGCAGTTCAGTGCCGGCCGATGGCAGGTGGACCTCAGGGTTCGGCATGCCGCTGGGTGACAGCTCATGGGTCATTTCGAACTCGGCTCTCACTGACCAGCCACACGCCTCGGTGGTGCACTGCAGGTACGCGATACGCAGGAAAATGTGCCGTCCTTCGCTGGTACGGATGCGCATTCGACTGTTGCAGTGAGGACAGACCAGCTTGTATGTACTCACGCCAAATACCTGCATGCGCTAATTGCACAGATATGCTGTAAGAATGCTCCCCCAAGTGCATCAGTATTGACTACGGAAAAGGAAGGGTTTTTCATCATGCTGCTCCTCATGTCAGGATATCTCCTCAAAATGCAGGGCTACTATTCGTAACAAGTAGTTTAAGCCCAAGTAACGTCGTTAAACCAGTCGTGGATATTTGTTATGAGTAGCCCTTTATTTGCATCAGTGCTGGCACGTCTCAAGCTGCTGACCGGCTCGGAGACCGATGTGCAGCTGGCCAGGGCCCTTGCGGTAAGCCCGCAGACCCTGAGCAGTTGGAAGGTGCGTGGCAGCATTCCCTACGCACTATGCATAGACATCGCCCGCCAGCGCGGCTGCTCGCTCGACTGGCTATTGCTGGGTGAGTACCAGGACGGCCCGTCGGGCTTGGCAAACGAGACTTGGGAGAGCGACATGCTCGCGCGTCTTCGCGCGCTTTCAGTTGCCGATCGCCAGGCGATTCAATTGCAGATCGAAGACAAGCAACGAATCCACCAACTGGAGCGCCAGGTGCGCGAGCTGACGCTGCGCATGCCCACTCCAATCGAAGGCTAGCCACGACGGCGCCAGCGCTGAAGCAGCTCGCGCAGGTCCACAGAATCCAGCCAGACCATGACCTTGAGGCTGATCGGAATCACCACCACCGCCGCCACGAAGGCGGCCATGCCGCGTGACAACATGGGCACCAAGGAATGCAACAACGGCTCGAACAGATAGCCTACGCCCAGCGTCAGAAACACCAGCAGCATCTGCTTGCGGGTCGACAGGCGCTTGCGCGAGACGATGATCAAGCGATCTCGCGCGGCACTGACCAGCAAAGCTCCCAGCAACGCACCGAACAGCGCCCTGCCCTCTGTATTGAGCACCTCACGAAAAGCCGCGCTGGCCGCCTCCAGCAGGTAGCGTTCGCTCATGATGGCGTTCTCCACACCACCTGCCCGCCGGGCTTGGTATAAAGAGTACGCATCACGGCGGCCTCGACGAAACGCCGATAGCAGACCGACAACGCCCTTCCATGGTCATGCCCTGCCACGTCCTCCAGACGCTTGTAGCCACGCCCTCGCAGTACGGCGCGCCAGTGCGCGAACTCCGAAGCAGCGTTGATCGCCGCACAGCGAGCCGCCAGTGCCAGGCGCGCCTCGCTCACCTGACCGCCAAGGCGCAAGCGCTCTCGTAGCGAACACAGTTCGATGCGTGGCCAAAAAGGATCATCGCCATCGGGAAAACGTGCCCCCTTGACAGGCAACGCGGGTGGCGGCGGTAAATCTTCCATACGCTCTGATGACATGATCCGCCCTCACTGCTCGGACAACATGCCGTAGCGTATGGCCTTGATCACAGCCGCTACACGCGTGGGGACATCGAATTTGCGCAGGATATTGGACACGTGGAAATTCACCGTCGACTCCTTGCACTGCAGAATTCGACCGATCTCCCACGAGCTCTTGCCGTATGCACACCACAGCAGGACCTGATGCTCGCGGGGCGTCAGGCGAATCGGTGTGTCCGCAGCATGTTCTGGTTCCTGCCGTACGTTGGTTTTCATCATTGAACTCCACAAGTAATCGCCAGTTGCGACAGCCGGATGTGCTGTCGCCATGGGCCCACCTTACGAAGGGCGATGTGCTGGCTCCACTCGCGGGGTTTGTAAACGCGCTTCCTACACAACCGTCTTCCATTGGCGCGGTGCAATTAACTGAAATTCCCCGTGCTCTGGACGGTATTTCTTTCGTCACAACGCGGTTGCCTGTTCGCTTTTCGCCTGGAGTTGTAGGATGCGCCCCGTTTTGCCCCTTTCGTCTTGCCTTGGCCTGCTGGCCGCTTTCACCCTGAGCCAGCAAGCCACTGCTGCTCCAGCCGTTGAACTGGGCGAGGTGCTGATCAATGACGAGCAGCAAAGCGAGCTGGACGACGCCCGCGAACGCCTGCAGGCGGTGCCGGGGGCCAGCAACCTGGTGGACATGCAGCGTGTTGGTCAGGGCCGGGTGGCCAGTAATCAGGATGTGCTGGCTTACCAGCCTGGGGTATTCGCCCAGTCGGCGGGCAACGATGGCATCAAACTGTCGATTCGCGGTTCAGGCATCAACCGTGCACCGGGGGCACATGGCTCCGGGGTGTACACGATGTTCGACGGACTGCCCCTGACCGGTCCCGGCGGCACACCCTACGAACTGTTCGAACCCCTGTGGCTGAGCCGGGCCGAAGTGCTGCGCGGCGCCAATGGTTTCGACCAGGGTGCCCTGGCGCTGGGCGGCGCGATCAACTATGTGACCCACACAGGCTACGATGCAGCGCCGCTGCAGGTGCGCTACGAGGTTGGCAGCCGTGGTTACCAGCACCGGCATATCAGCTCGGGCCAGGTGCTGGGTAACCTGGACTACTACGTGGCGCTGACCGATTCGGAATACGACGGTTATCAGAAGCACAGCAGCGGCAGTGCCAAGGGGATTGCCGCCAATGTCGGCTACCGTTTCAATCCCAACCTGGAAACCCGCTTCTACCTGCGCTACCGAGAAACCGAAAACGCGTTGGCCGGCCGCTTGACCAAAGCGCAGATCAAGCATGATCCGCGGGCTGCCAATCCAGGTTACTTGTCACGTAATGACAGCCGTCCGCAGCCGGGCAGCACCTGGGTGGGCAACAAAACCACCTTCTTCCTGAACGACGACTCACGCCTGGAAGCAGGGCTGGTCTATCACGACTACCCGATGGACTTGCGTGAAGGCGCAATGCGCCTGAAGGTTGCCTACACCGATGTCAGTGGCACGCTCAACTACTTCCGTCGGGACACCTTGTTCGGCCATGAGAGCAAGACGACCATCGGGTGGCGCACCACCAAACACCTGCCCAACAGCGGCGCATCACAATTCACGCGGGTGAACGATATAGTTGGCGAGCGCACGCGCGACTTCAGCTATCAGGGCTCGGACACCGTGCTGCATGCCGGCAACGACCTGGAGCTGGTCCCGGACCTCTGGCTGACCACTGGCCTGGCGATGATCTATACCCGACGCGAGAGCGATGTGACCTATCCTGCCGAAGGCGGGAAGGTCAGCCAACACGACTGGGACTATGCACCACGTGTAGGCCTGCGCTACGACATTCGTCCTGACTTACAGGTCTATGGCAACCTCAGCCGCTCGGTTGAGCCGCCACATCCGTGGTCGCTGATCTGGAGCGCACCGACCAAGACGCAACCGATCGAGATGCAAAACCAGACAGCCACAACACTGGAACTGGGTGCTCGTGGCGACTCGAGAATCGGTCGTTGGGAGCTGGCCTGGTACTACGCCCAGGTGCGTCACGAACTGCTGGCAGTGGAACTGGCCCCCGGCATTACCGCCGAATACAACGCCAGCCCCACGGTCCACCAAGGTGTCGAAGCCGCATTGGACAGTATCCTCTGGGAACAATCCGGCACCGGCAAGTTGAGCCTGCGCCAGGCCTACACCTTCAGCGACTTCCACTACCGCGATGACGACACGTTCGGCGACAACCGCCTGCCCGGCATCCCGATGCATTATTACCAGGCCGAACTGCGTTATGACTGGCCAGGCGGCTTCTACGCCGGCGTGAACACCCAGATGGCCTCGAAGGTGCAGGTCGACTACGCCAACAGCTACCCCGCCGATGCCTATGCCCTGCTCGGTGCGCGCCTGGGCTGGGATTCGCCCAAGCAGGACTGGCAAACCTGGCTTGACCTGCGCAACCTGACCAACAAACGTTATGCCGCCACGGTTACACCAGGCTACGACGACGCAGGACTGGACAAGGCCCGCTCCACACCCGGCGAAAGTTTCAGCGTGTATGCAGGCGTTTCGTACAGTTTCCGATAATTCGGCCTGCCCTACTGCGGCAACTGCACCTTCGGCTTGGTCGATGCGAAAATCGCCCAACTGGAGACGAACAAGGCCGCGATCAACGGCCCGATCACGAACCCATTGAGCCCGAACACCGCCAGCCCGCCCAAGGTGGACACCAGGATCAGGTAATCGGGCATTCGGGTGTCCTTGCCCACCAGAATCGGTCGTAGCAGGTTGTCCACCAGGCCAATCACCAGCACCCCGAATGCCGTCAGGATCGCGCCCTGCAGAATCGCTCCGGTCAGCAGGAAATACGCCGCCACCGGTGCCCAGACAATGCCCGCGCCCACCGCCGGCAACAACGACAGGAACGCCATCAACACCGCCCATACCAGCGCACTGGGAATGTCCAGCACCCAGAAGATGAATCCGCCCAGCGCCCCCTGGGTGATCGCGACCAGCACGTTGCCCTTGACCGTCGCCCGTACCACGCGGTTGAACTTCAGTTGCAGACGGCGCTTCTGGTGCTCGGGCAACGGCACCGCAAGCCGTACCTGACGAGCCACCTCCGGCCCCTCGCGCAAGAAGAAGAACAGCAGGTACATCATGATGCCGAAGCTGATCAGGAATTCGAAGGTGCCTTGGCCGAAGTTGAACGCCTGGCTGGCCAGTACCTGACTGCCCTGGGTGGCCCATTTGGTGATTTTCTCGCGCAGGCCGTCGAAGTTACCCATGCCCATCCTGTCCAGCCCTTGCTGGGCGAAGGCGGGCAGCATGTCCCGGCCGCGCTCGACATAGCCGGCGATGTCCAGTTGACCGCTCTCGATGCGCTGGTACAACGCCGCCCCCTCCTGCACCAGCAATGCGCTGGTGATGATCACCGGCAAGATGGCCACCATCAGGCATACCAGCAAAGTGGCCGCGGCGGCCAGGTTACGACGCCGACCGAAGCGGATCAGCAGATGGCGCTGCAAAGGCGCGAAGAGGATGCCGAGAATCACCGCCCAGAAGATGGCGCCGTAGTAGGGCAGTAGTATCCACGCGAAAGCGACCGACACCAACGTCAGGAGTACGGCCAGGGCTCTGTTCTGGAGGGCGGTTTCGTTCATGGTGATTCCTTGAGTGTCCTGGTTGTTAGTGCAGGCCATCACAGGAAAAGTGCCACCCTGGCGTTGATTCAAATCAATACGCAGCCGCGAGCCGAGCCTTAGCATCCGCCGCTTTTGCCCCGGTGCGCACATGACCTCCTTCGCCAAGCCCGAATTGCTGGCCCCAGCCGGCACCCTCAAGACCATGCGCTATGCCTTCGCCTATGGCGCCGATGCGGTCTACGCCGGCCAGCCGCGCTACAGCCTGCGCGTGCGCAACAATGAATTCGACCACGCCAACCTGGCCTTGGGCATCCAGGAGGCGCACGCCCGGGGCAAGCGCTTTTACGTGGTGGTCAACATCGCCCCGCACAACGCCAAGCTCAAGACCTTCCTCAAAGACCTTGCGCCCGTGATCGACATGGCGCCCGATGCGCTGATCATGTCCGACCCGGGCCTGATCATGCTGGTGCGCCAGCACTTCCCGCACATGCCGGTGCACCTGTCGGTACAGGCCAACACGGTCAACTGGGCCAGTGTGCAGTTCTGGCAGCAATTGGGCTTGAGTCGGGTCATCCTGTCCCGTGAACTGTCGCTAGAGGAAATCGCGGAAATCCGTCAGCAGGTGCCGGAGATGGAACTGGAAGTGTTCGTCCACGGTGCCCTGTGCATGGCGTACTCTGGCCGCTGCCTGTTGTCGGGCTACCTGAACAAGCGCGATGCCAACCAAGGCACCTGCACCAATGCCTGCCGCTGGAAGTACGACGCCCAGCCGGCCACTGAAAACGCCACCGGCGACATCGTGCAACTGGTCGAACCGACACTCGGCCTGGGCACCCCTACCGACCAGCTGTTCCTGCTGCAGGAGAGCAACCGCCCGGGCGAGACGATGCCCGCCTTCGAGGACGAGCACGGTACCTACATCATGAACGCCAAGGACCTGCGCGCTATCCAGCATGTCGAGCGGCTGACCGCCATGGGGGTGCATTCGCTGAAAATCGAAGGCCGGACCAAGTCGCACTTCTACTGTGCCCGCGCGGTGCAATCCTATCGCCAGGCCATCGACGACGCGGTGGCCGGCCGACCCTTCGACCGAAGCCTGATGGGCAACCTCGAATCCCTTGCACAGCGTGGCTACACCGAGGGTTTCCTGCGCCGCCATGTTCACGACGAGTACCAGAACTACCAACGAGGCAACTCGGTGTCCGAGCGCCAGCAGTTCGTTGGCGAGCTGACGGGCGAGCGCGTTGATGGGCTGGCCGAGGTCAAGGTGAAGAACCGCTTCGCCGTGGGCGATCACCTGGAGCTGATGACCCCGCGTGGCAATTATCATTTCGATCTCCATCGCCTGAACAACCGGCAGCAACGGGCCATCGACGTGGCGCCGGGGGATGGCCACATCGTGTACCTGCCCATTCCTGAACAGGTCCCATTGTCGTTCGGCCTGCTGATGCGTGACCTTGGCCAGGACGAGCAGGCGAGCTGACGACGTGCGCGCTGCGCCGGGAGGCGGCTTACGCTATGCTGCTGACCTACCGCCGGGCCTGGAACCGACGCCTGTGATGACAGGCATGCGGCTGCGTCTTAGAAGGAGTTGAACCCTCATGCTGCGTAAACACTTGATCACCCTGGGACTGCTGGCCTTCACAGGCCTGGCCCAGGCAGCCGAAACCATCGACGTCTACCGCGACCCCAACTGCGGCTGCTGCAAAGCCTGGATCAGCCACCTTCGCGACAACGGCTTCACCGTCAATGACCATGTCGAGCCGAACATGAGCGCGGTCAAGCAGCGCCTGGGCGTCGCACCGCGCCTGGCGTCGTGTCACACCGGGGTGATCGACGGCAAGTTCGTCGAAGGCCATGTGCCGGCCGAGCAGGTGCGCCTGCTGGCCAAGCGCACTGACCTAAAAGGCCTGGCAGTACCCGGCATGCCCATGGGCTCGCCAGGTATGGAAATGGGCGATCACAAGGACCCTTACCAGGTCATCGGGGTGACCCAGGACGGCAAGGACACCGTGGTCGCCAACTACTGATGCTCAGCCTCTGGGCGCTGTTTCTCAGCGCCTTTGGCGCAGCGACCCTGCTGCCTCTACAGTCGGAGGCCGTGCTGGTGGGGTTGCTGCTGCGCCAGCCCGACACCTGGGCGACCCTCCTTGCGGTGGCAACCTTGGGCAATGTGCTCGGTTCGGTGGTCAACTGGCTGCTAGGCCGCGCCATCGAGCACCTGCGCGAGAAGCGCTGGTTCCCTTTCAGCGCCGCGCAACTGGAGCGTGCCCAGCAGCGCTACCAACGCTGGGGACAATGGTCGCTGCTGCTCAGTTGGATGCCCGTGATTGGCGACCCGCTGACATTGATCGCCGGCATCATGCGCGAACCCTTCTGGCGTTTCCTGTTGCTGGTGACCCTGGCCAAGGCCGGTCGCTACACCGTGTTGGCGATGATCACGCTGGGCTGGTTTCACGCCTGGTAACACCTTTAACGTTTCATCAGGGCAAGCGACTGCTACAGTCGCCCATTCCTACATGGCCCTACACGGAGTGCCCCCATGCTGCGCGCAACCGCCCTGGCCCTGGCCTGCCTGATGACGGGCCCGGCCCTCGCCGCTGAAATGCCCACCTACGGTCAACAGCTCGAAGGCTTCCAGTACCCCTACCCGCTCAGGCATTTCGACTTCACCTCCCAGGGGCAGCACCTGCAGATGGGGTACATGGACGTGCCTGCCAAGGGGCAAGCCAATGGCCGCAGCGTCGTGCTGATGCACGGCAAGAACTTCTGCGCCGCCACCTGGGAAACCACCATCGACGCCCTGAGCCAGGCTGGCTACCGGGTCATCGCGCCCGACCAGGTCGGTTTCTGTAGCTCCAGCAAGCCTGCCCACTACCAGTACAGCTTCCAGCAACTGGCCGACAACACCCAGGCGCTGCTCGCCCAGTTAGGCATCAAGCAGGCGGTCATTCTCGGTCATTCCACAGGCGGCATGCTCGCCACCCGCTACGCCTTGATGTACCCACAGCAAGTCGAACGCCTGGCCATGGTCAATCCCATTGGCCTGGAGGACTGGAAAGCCCTAGGCGTGCCTTACCGGACGGTCGATCAGTGGTACCAACGAGAGCTGAAGCTCGATGCCGACGGTGTGCGCAAGTATGAGCGCAATACCTATTACGCCGGGCGCTGGAAGCCCGAGTACGAACGCTGGGTGCAGATGCTGGTGGGGTTGAACACAGGGCCTGGGCATGAACGTGTGGCATGGAACTCGGCGCTGATCTACGACATGATCTTCACCCAACCGGTGTATCACGAGTTCAAGGACCTGAAGATGCCGACGTTGCTGTTGATCGGCGATCAGGACACCACGGCCATCGGCAGCGATATCGCGCCAACGGATGTAAAAGCCAAGCTTGGCCAGTACAAAGTGCTGGGGCCGCAGGTGGCCAAGATGATCCCCCAAGGCGAACTGGTGACCTTCGCCGGGCTGGGACACGCGCCACAGATCGAGGAGCCGGCGCAGTTTCACAAGGCGTTGATCGAATGGCTGGGGCGTTGACCCGGTAAACGCAGACGCCTGTGGGAGTGGCTAACTGTCACGATCGAGCGGCAAGGATTCTCACTCCGCCCGCTACGCCGTGGGGCTGCCGGGCGGGCCTTTCGCGATGCAAGGCCCCTCCCACGGGCGGCTCAGTTCTTCCAGATCTGTGCTTCGGTCCAGCCAAGTTCGGCAAAATCCTCCGCCCGCAACCCGGCTTCCTCCTCGCAGAAGAACTCGTCCAGCTGGGGCGGTCTCACCGAGGTGTTGCTAAGCATCCCGTGCACTTGGCCACGGTGATGGATCTGGTGCTCGAACAAATGCGCCAGCAGGCGCAACCGAGGCTCGCGTTGCATGCGCTGGGGACGGGCAATGTTCACATACCGGGCCAACTGGTCATCACGCAATCCCTGGCAATAGCTGATCAACCGATGGTCTGCCTGGGCTTGCTCGGCATGCAGGTCAGCGCAGGTGGCGAACGGCTGTTCCGGCTCGAAAAAGCGCTCTGCATCCGGGGTAGGTGTTTCCCCGCGCTGCTCGCATTCGAGCATGTGCAAATAGAACCAGTCCACCGTCAACAGATGGTTGAGGGTGGACTTGATCGATGGGAAAAAACTGCAACGCGGGGCGACGAATTCGTCCTGGGTCAGTTGCAGGCAAGCCTTGTACAGGCGGTGATTGGCCCAGGCATTGTTGTAGGCCTGGGTCAGCAGATGATGCGACAGCGGCTCCATGATTCGGCTCCTTCAGGCGAAGCGTTGCAGTTGCATCTCCCGTAGCCGGCTGAGGGTCCGTTGATACGGGAACGCCAGATACCCTTGAGTGTAGAGTGCTTCGAGCGGTACCTGCGCTTCCAGGTACAAAGCCACCTTGCGGTCATAGCACTCATCGACCAGGGCGATGAAGCGGCGCACCGCATCGTCCTTGGGCGACAGCATCGGCAATTGGCGATCGCCAGCCTCGACCCGGGCCGCTGCATCTTCGGTACCGCGAGCGATACGCCCTGCCCGTTGCTCTCCACCCAGGGCCGGGATGCCCTCCACCAAAATGGCCGAAAAGCGATCGCACAATGCCATGAACTCCATGGCTGCCAGGGGCTGCTCGCACAAGTCGGCGAAGCGGCACCAAATGGCCTGCTCGCTACGGCGTACCACGTGAATCTGGCGGCTGCCCAGCGTCAGCGGTTGATCCGTGCCTGGCTCGTGCGCACTGAGCTGTTCGAAAACCCGCGCAAGGGCAGTGCTGCCGCCCGCCTCGGCCACCCAGTAGCGTTGCCGCGCAGCCCCTGGGTGCAAGCGGTGATCCTGCTCGCCGGCCACCGAGAGCACCTTCATGTGCCGCTCGATGGCGGCTATCGCCGGCAGGAAGCGCTCGCGGTTGAAGCCGTCGCGGTACAGCTGGTCCGGCGGCTGGTTTGAGGTGGCCACGATGACCACACCCTCATCGAACAGCACCTGGAACAAGCGCCCCAGGATGATCGCATCGCCTATGTCGCTGACGAACAGTTCATCGAAGCACAGCACGCGGATCTGCCCGGCCAGCTCACGTGCCAGTGCATGCAACGGGTCGGCAGTGCCGTTGAGCTGGAACAGCCGCTGGTGCACCCAGGCCATGAAGTGATGGAAGTGCTGCCGTCGGGCAGGCACTTGCAGGCAACGGTGGAACAGGTCCATGAGCCAGGTCTTGCCACGCCCGACTGGCCCCCAGAGGTAGATACCCTGGGCGTGTCTGCCTTGTCGCAGGCTGTCGAAGCACGCCTGCAGGGCGATGGCAGCCTGGGCCTGGGCAGCGTCGGGAACGTAACCTTGGTCGCTAAGGGCCTGTTGGTAGAGCGTTTGCGGATCTGGGTGCATGGTTCATCGCATTGGACGGTCAGCGAGCATTGTCCGCAACGGCCTCATCGCCGGCAAGCCGGCTCGTACAGCTAGAAGGTGACGCCGGCTATCAGGGCGATGTTGCTGTAAGGCTTGCACTCCCCCGTGCGCACCACGGCCTTGGCCTGACGGCTGAGGCGTTTGAACTGTTCGTGGGGCATCAACTCACGCCGTTCCAGCGGCAAGCGTGCCACTTCCGCCAGCGCAGGTGGCGACACGTCCAGCATTTCTTCTGCTACCACATAACGCTCAACTTGCATCTCGCTCAGCACGGTACGTAGCACACTGGCGAAATCCGGAATGCCTGGCGTCACCGCCAGGTCGATCAGCTCGACGCCCGGCGGTACCGGCAACCCGGCATCGCCGATCACCAGGATGTCGCCATGCCCCAGGCCTGCAATGGTGCGTGACAAGGCGATGTTGAGCAGTGCGGTCTTCTTCATGGCAGCTCCTTGAGGTACGGGATGGACGGCTGCGCACCCGCGCGGGTAACGGACAGCGCCGCGGCGCGTTGGCCGAAAGCGATGGCGGCATCCTCCGTCAGGCCACGCACCAGCGCGGCGGCGAACCCGCCAATGAAGGTATCGCCGGCGGCGGTGGTATCCAACGCCTTGACCTTGGGCGCGGGGAAGTGCCGGCTGCCTTGCGCGCAAACCAGCAGGGCCCCGTGCGCGCCCAGCGTGATGATCACCTTGCGCACCCCCAGTTGCACCAGGCGCTCACCCGCACGCCGGGCGCTGTCGAGGTCGCTGACTGGCACGCCGGTCAGCGCTTGGGCCTCGCTTTCGTTCGGGGCGAGGTAATCGATGTGGGCCAGCCATTGTGTCGGCAACGGGCCGGTGGCCGGCGCGGGGTTGAGAATCACGGTCTTGCCAAGCTCACGCCCCCGGGCCAGGGTCCAGGCCACGGTGTCGGCCGGCACCTCGAGCTGGCAGATGATCACTTCGGCCGCCTGCAACAACCCATCGAACTGCTGCACGGCCTGTGGCGTCAGCAGGCCGTTGCCACCGGGAATGATGACGATGCAGTTCTGGCTGGCGGCATCCACGGTAATCAGCGCCACGCCGCTGGAAACGCCCTCGCATACCTTGACTGCCTGGCAGTCGATACCTTCGACCTCCAGCGCTTGGCGCAGCTGCTGGCCATAGGCGTCATCGCCAACGTTGCCGACCATCGCCACAGTGCCGCCCAGTCGGGCGACGGCCACCGCCTGATTGGCACCTTTGCCCCCAGGCACGGTGAAAAAGTTTTCGCCGGCCAGCGTTTCGCCCGGACGCGGCAGGCGTTCGGCGCGGGCCACCAGGTCCATGTTGAGGCTACCGACCACCACTACCTTGGCCTTCATGGCTGCTCCTTAGCGGTAATCATTGAACAGGTCCGGGCGTGGCCCGGTGGACTCGCGGGCAACGATACGCGGTGCAACGATACGCTGCTCCGAAGCCCCCAGGCGCGGTGTGGCGATGCGCGACAGCAGCAGCGCCGCAGCGCTTTCGCCCAGCTCGCGGATCGACTGGCCCACGGTGGTCAGCGGTGGGTACACATAACGGCTCAGTTCGATATCGTCGAAACCGATCACCGACAACTCGCCTGGCACGTTGATGTTGCGTTCGGCGGCGGCACGCAGCACGCCGAAGCCAATCATGTCATTGCCGGCGAAGATCGCCGTGGGTCGGTTGCCATCGAGCAGCGTCGCCGCCGCCGCATGGCCACCGGGGCTGGTGAAGTCGCAGTGCAGGACACGGCCGGGCTCCACCGGCGCCTGCGCCTGGGCCATGGCCCGGCGAAAACCGGCCAGGCGCAGTTGGCTGACACCGGTCTGCGCGGGGCCGCCGATGTAGGCAATATCACGATGGCCCAGTTCGAGCAGGTGCACGGTCGCCAGGTAGGCACCCTGTTCATGATCGATGCGCACCAGGTCGGCATCGACCCCCTCCAGTTCGCGGTCGACGATGACCATTGGCGTCCGCACACCGGCAAGGCTCTGCAGCAGGTCGCTGTCCTCGCCCACCGACGCCACCACCAGGCCATCGATGCGCTTTTCCAGCAGCACGCGCAGATAGCTGCGCTGCTTCTGTGGGTTGTCATCCGAGTTGCACAGGATCACGCAGTAACCATTGCGCTCGCAGGCATCCTCGATACCCCGCGCCAGCTCGGCGAAGTACGGGTTGACACTGTTGGGCACCAGCAGGCCGATGGTCGCCGTACTACGTGCCTTGAGCGAGCGGGCCACCGCACTGGGTACATAGTCGAGCTCGGCGATGGCCGCCTCGACCTTCAGCCGCACCTGTTCACTGACCGGGCGGGTCTTGTTCAGTACATGAGACACCGTGGTATAGGAAATACCTGCGAGTGCCGCGACGTCTTTGATGGTTGCCATAAATTCAGTTCCGCCGACTTGCGCGCCGGCTGCGGTAGGTGTCGAGCACCACGGCGATGACGATGACCGCCCCGGTGATGATTCGTTTGGTGGGCTCGGAGGCGCCGATCTGCGCCAGCCCCGCGGCCAGTACCGAGATGATCAGCACGCCGAAGAAGGTGCTGATGACCGAACCACGCCCGCCCATCAGGCTGGTGCCACCGATGACCACAGCGGCAATCACCTGCAATTCAAGGCCCGAGCCGGCGTTGGGGTCTGCCGCCTCGAGGCGCGAGATCTGGAATAGCGCGGCCAGACCAGCCAAGAGCCCCATCAAGGCGAACACCACGACTTTGTAAGGGCGTGGGTCGATGCCGGCCAGGCGAACAGCCTCTTCATTGGTGCCGATGCCGATCAGGTAGCGCCCGAACACCGTGCGGGTCAGCACCAGCTGGGCCGCCAGAATCACCAGCAAGGCCAGGATGAACGCCGGCGAAATGCCAAAGGCAATCGGGTTGGAGAACCAGGCGTAGGCATCGCCGATGTAGGCGGTGCGCGAGTCGGTGAACTGGTAGGCCAACCCACGGGCCATCTCCAGCACGCCAAGGGAAACGATGAACGAGGGGATCCGCCAGGCCACGGTAACGGCCCCGGTGATGCTGCCCGCCAGCGCGGCCACGGCCATGCCGAGCAAGGCGGCGGGCAGCACCGACCACCCCCAGCCGAGGATCGCCACGCTGACCGTCGACGCCGCCAGCGCCAGCACCGAGCCCACAGACAGGTCGATGCCGCCGATGATCAGCACGAAGGTCATGCCCACCGCCAGCACCATCAGGTCGGGAATCTGGTTGGCCAGGGTGCTGAAGGTGGCATAGGACCAGAAATGGCTGCTCAGCAACGAGAACAGCACGATCATCGCCAGCAAGGCGCCGGCCAGGCCCAGGTAACTGCCCAGGCCGAAGTAGCTGCCGCCGCGGCGCACTGGTGTGCTGCCCGGGGTATCGAGGGGGGTGGTTTTCATGCATCAGTCCTGGGAGCTGCGTCGTGCAGCAGTGCGTCACGTTTCTGATAGCCAGCGAAGGCAGCGGCAAGAAGCTGGTCCTGGCGCCAATGTTCGCGTTCGAAGGTGTCGATCAGTCGCCCAGCGGAAAGGACCGCGATACGGTCGCAGATCAGCATCAACTCGCGCAGGTCGCTGGACACCACCACCAAGGCCTTGCCTTGACGCGCAAGGTCGGCCAGCAGGCCATAGATGTCGAACTTGGCGCCGACATCGATCCCCCGAGTCGGCTCGTCGAACAGCAGCACCTGGCAGTCCCGTTCCAGCCAACGGCCGATCACCACTTTCTGCTGGTTGCCCCCGGAAAGTTCACCGACCGCCTGGTCCTGGCCCGCACTGCGGATGCGCATGGCATTGATCTGCCGCTCGGCCAGAGCTTTTTCGGCGTCGCCGTCGAGTAAGCCGGCCTGGGAAACCGCGCTGTAGTTGCCCAAGGCGATGTTGGCAGCGATCGACTGCGACAACAGCAGGCCTTCGCCCTTGCGATCCTCGGTGATCAACGCGATGCCCGCTTGCACGGCAGCCTTGGGCGAGTCGATGGTCACGGCCTTGAGCGGCTGGCCGATCTCGATGCTGCCACTGTCGGCGACGTCGGCGCCGAAGATCAGGCGCAGCAACTCGGTGCGGCCTGCGCCAATCAACCCGGAAATACCGAAGATCTCCCCTGCCCTGACCTGGAACGACACATCGCGCACCTTGTCACCCCGAGACAAACCGTCGACCTTGAGCAAGGGCGCACCCAGCGTGCGACCACCAAGGTCGATGTGTTCGCCCAATTCCCGGCCTACCATCAGGTTGACCAGCTCGGCACTGCTGTAGCGTTGGATGGGCTCATCGCACACCAGCTTGCCATCGCGCAGCACGACGATGCGCTGGGCCACGCGCTGCAGCTCTTCTAGGCGGTGGGAGATATAGACGATCGCCACGCCGCGCTGGCGCAAGCGTTCGATCTGCACGAACAGCAATTCGACCTCGCGGGCGGTGAGCATGGCGGTAGGTTCATCGAAGATCAGCACGCGGCAGTCGCCGATCAGGTTGCGGGCGATTTCGACCATCTGCTGGTGGCCGATGCCCAGTTGCCCAACCGGGGTGTCCGGGTCGATGGCGTCCAGCCCCACCTGGGCCATGGCCGCAGTGGCCAGCTGGCGCAGGCGCTTCTGGCTGATCCAGCCGAACCGGCTGGGCAGGTTGTCGAGGAAAAGATTCTCGGCCACGGTCAGGGTCGGCAGCAGGTTGAG
Organism: Pseudomonas sp. NyZ480; assembly: GCF_029537255.1. NCBI lineage: Bacteria > Pseudomonadati > Pseudomonadota > Gammaproteobacteria > Pseudomonadales > Pseudomonadaceae > Pseudomonas > Pseudomonas sp. NyZ480. The sequence goes on from NZ_CP120626.1 coordinate 3,479,732, forward strand.
CTCCTGCATGACCATGCGCACGCCCAGGCGCTCGGCCTCATTGCGGCTGCCAGGCGCATAGGCCTGGCCGCGATAGGTCATCTGCCCGGTGGTGGGTACCTCCAGGCCACTGATGAGCTTGGACAAGGTGCTCTTGCCAGCGCCGTTTTCACCGGTAAGGGCCAGCACCTCACCACCACGCAGGCTCAGGCTGACGTCGCCGAGCACTGGCTGGGCGTAGGTCTTGCCCAGCCCCGTTGCAACGAGCACCACTTCATTGGCCGATGCCGACATGGCCACGTCTCCTGCTGGGGGTCAAGGCTGGGTGATGAGTTGGACCGGGGTCTGGATGACATTGTCAGCATCCACATCCGGTTTCTCGCCCTTGAGCATTTTCAACGCTGCCTGGATGCCATACACCGCTTGCTGGCTGGCGGCCTGGTCGAGGGTGGCGAGAACCCGGCCATCCTTGAGCATCGGCTTGATTGCATTGATGTTGTCATAGCCGACCACCTGCACCTGACCGGTCTTGCCGGCGGCTCGCACAGCCGACACAGCGCCCAGGGCCATGCTGTCGTTGCCCGCAAGCAGCGCCTTGATATCGGGGTATTCGTTGAGCATCGAAGCGGCAACCGCGTTGCCTTTGTCGATCTCCCAGTTGCCGGACTGCACCGAGACGATCTTCACCTGCGCCGCTTCCATGGCGTCCTTGAAACCGGCGGTACGTTGCTGGGCATTGGTGGTGGTAGGCACGCCTTCGATGATACCGACCTGGTCGCCAGCCTTGAGTTTTTCCTTGGCCAGGTAGTCGCCGACCAGGCGAGCGCCCTTGCGGTTATCAGGGCCTACGAAGGGAACGCTGATGCCCTTGCTCTTGAGTACGTCCGGGTCCAGGCGGTTGTCGATGTTCACCACGGTGATGCCAGCATCCATGGCCTTCTTCAACACCGGTACCAATGCCTTGGAATCGGCCGGAGCGATGACCAGGGCCTTGGCGCCAGTGGCGATCATCTGCTCGACGATTCGGATCTGGTTGCCGGTATCGGTTTCATCCTTGATGCCGTTGGCCACCAGTTCGAACTCGCCCGGGTGGTCTTTCTGGTACGCCTTGGCGCCGTCCTCCATGGTGCGGAAGAACTCGTTGGCCAGGGACTTCATCACCAACGCAACCTTGGGCGCATCTTCGGCGTGGGCGGCAGACAGCGGCAGAGCGAGGGAAAGCGTGGAGGCGACAGCGAGGGCCAGCAGACGGCCAGTGAACGGCAGCTTCATGGGGAATGACTCCGAATCTTGTGATTTTTATCGGGTCGCAAACGTTTGCGGTTCCTAACTATGGAAACAAGACCTGCGTTTGTCAAATCCGTTTCGATGCCGGGGTCAAGGCGTGTGCGCGACGGATTATCCGGAATTTTTCCGATAAACCGAACACCTTTTGCTGATTTTGTTCGGAATCCCGAATAAGCGCAGCTACCCAAGCGCCCACACCCCCCGCAGGCGCTGGCTTGCCGGCGATGGGGCAGCTGGTACGAAAACTGCCTCACGTGCAAGGCGACACAGCAAAAATCTCATTAGGAAGAGAGCACAATAATCATGAATGCTGCATTGAAGACCTTCGCCCCCACCGCGCTCGCGCTGCTGCTGGCGCTGCCCGCCACCGTCTCGGCGAAGGAAGCCGAAACTCAACAGAAACTCGCCAACGTAGTGATCCTCGCCACGGGCGGCACCATTGCCGGCGCCGGCGCCAGTGCTGCCAACAGCGCTACCTACCAGGCCGCCAAGCTGGGCGTGGACAAACTCATCGCCGGCGTGCCGGAACTGGCCGGACTGGCCAACGTTCGCGGTGAACAAGTGATGCAGATCGCCTCGGAAAGCATCAGCAACGATGACTTGCTGAAGCTGGGCAAACGCGTCGCCGAACTGGCAGACAGCAAAGATGTCGACGGCATCGTCATCACCCACGGCACCGACACCCTGGAAGAGACCGCGTACTTCCTCAACCTGGTGGAGAAGACCGACAAGCCGATCGTGGTGGTGGGCTCGATGCGCCCAGGCACCGCCATGTCCGCCGATGGCATGCTCAACCTGTACAACGCTGTGGCCGTGGCCAGCGACAAGCAGTCGCGCGGCAAAGGCGTGCTGGTAACCCTGAATGACGAGATTCAATCCGGCCGAGACGTGAGCAAAGCGGTGAACATCAAGACCGAGGCCTTCAAGAGCGCCTGGGGCCCCATGGGCATGGTGGTGGAAGGCAAGTCCTACTGGTTCCGTTTGCCAGCCAAGCGCCACACCGTCAACTCGGAATTCGACATCAAGCAGATCAGCAGCCTGCCCCAGGTGGACATCGCCTACGGCTATGGCAACGTAACCGACACGGCCTACAAGGCACTGGCACAAAACGGCGCCAAGGCATTGATCCATGCCGGCACTGGCAATGGCTCGGTATCGTCGCGAGTGGTACCGGCCCTGCAGCAACTGCGCAAGGACGGCGTACAGATCATTCGCTCTTCCCACGTGAACCAGGGCGGCTTCGTACTGCGCAATGCCGAGCAGCCGGATGACAAGAACGACTGGGTCGTGGCGCATGACCTGAATCCACAGAAGGCGCGGATCCTGGCGATGGTGGCGATGACCAAGACCCAGGACAGCAAGGAACTGCAGCGCATCTTCTGGGAGTATTGATCGCATGATCCCCGCGGGAGCGGCCTACCGGCGCAACGCCGCTCCCGCGGGAATCGCGCCAGCCCGCTGCAAGTCAGCCGCAAACCCTTTGGAAGGCGGCTTGGCGGCGATGAAGCCAGTTGCGAAAATTCTTGTGGTGAAATACTGTACGTACATACAGCAACAACAAGGAAAGCGCTCCATGGCCAGCACCGCCACCGCAACCCCTAGCAGCTACGAACAACTGGGCCTTCGCGTCCAGAAGATCATCAACAATCCTCTCGCCCAGCGCAGCCGTGCCGCCCTGATCTTCCGGCTGGAACATGAGTCGGTGGAGGATTGGGAAACCCTGCTTGAGGAAATCGCCGAGAACGACAATGTCACCCTCGCCCACCGCGATGACGGCGGCGTGCAGATTTTCTGGACTGTGCCCAAGGAAGATTGACCCAGCAGGCACGTCTCGCGTCGGCCTGTGACTGCCATTCACGCCAGTGCCTGCAAGTAGGCACTGGCCTCCCGATAACGCGCCAGGCGCGCCAGGTCGGCAGGGCCTGGGGTGGCAATGCGGGTAAGATCACTGTTATCGGCAAGATCGGCCAGCTTGACCGTGCGGGCCAACGGGTCATCACCCAGGCGCACGACGAAATCCTGGTAGCTTTCGCCTTCACGCCTGCTCAATGCCAGCAAGGCCGCCAGGATCTTCAATGCGAACCCCTCACGGGCGAGGTCCGACAGCGTCAACGGGGTGTCTTCGAGCACATCGTGCAGCACCGCGACAATGCGCTGCTCAGGGGTCGCAACGCGCATCATCACCCGCAACGGGTGGAGAATGTACGCCGCCCCACCCTTATCGAATTGCCCTTCATGCGCCCTGGCGGCCACGACGATGGCCCGTTCCAGCGTAGACATGAGGCCCTCTCCGTTCAGCATCTCCTTTGTCCAAGCATAGCCGGGACCGGCGCGCCATGGCCACCCGCAGACTCGCCTAGCTCGCCGCCTAGCGCTCGACGCCGTGCTGGATGACGATCGAGTCAGTGCCGAGCTTGGCCATGACTTCAGCCTTGCGGGCCTCGGCTTCGGCCTTGGTGGGGAATGGCCCCATCAACACCACCGGCTTGCCATTGCGGTATTCCACCGAAGACGGAATACCCTTCTCGATCAGGCGTGCGGTCATATCGCTCAGTGCGCCCATGTTGGCGCCTTGAATCACTTCGACATCCCAGCCTTCAGGGGCCGGCTGATCGGCCAGGGCTTCGGCGCGGCGCTGCAGCTCCGCGCCACCGCACATTTCGCGGATACGCAAGTTGTTGCCGGTGTCATCGACGATGATTTCGTATTGGCCAGCGTCGCGCTTGATAGCGACGTAGCTGCGGTAGGCTTCGTACTGCCCGGCATCGTCCTTGCCACGCACCTGGCCGCAGATGGTGCCCTGGGTGTCGATCCGCACGTTGCCGAACTTGGCGGTCTTGGGGTTGTGCAGATGTTCGGCCACCTGCTTGTGTACGCCTTCGACCTCGTTCTCACAGCCCGCCAGGGCCAGCACTGCCATTACCACTGCCAGTTTGCGCACGCGTCCACCTCCAGATTCGAAGGGGCGGATTCTAGCATGATGGCCTTGCGCACGGGCCGCGACCATAGGTTACGGGCTGCAACAGCGTGGAAACGCGCAAACGAAAAAGGGCGACCCTATCGGATCGCCCCTCTTCAGATTTGGTAGGCACAATTGGACTCGAACCAACGACCCCCACCATGTCAAGGTGGTGCTCTAACCAACTGAGCTATGTGCCTGTCGTGTGGCGCGCATATTAAGGGGGATGCGCATGGCTGTAAAGCGTTTTTTTCAAAAAAATCAAAAACTTTCGGTTCTGGGGAGTGTTGAGTGGCAGGCCAGGGGGGTTGGCGCTCATGCGATCGAGCGCCGCCGGCGCGGCGCATCGCGAGCAAGGCTCGCTCCTACGGTGGTGGCGGGCCAATGTTGTCTGCGGTTGGCGCGCGCGAACGCCTGGCCTGGATGACTCGAGATCGAGCCGTGCAATAACGCGCAACTGTAGGAGCGAGCCTTGCTCGCGAGAGGTGGATCCTGCGCGACCGAGCGCCGCCGGCGCGGCGCATCGCGAGCAAGGCTCGCTCCTACGGTGGTGGCGGGCCAATGTTGTCTGCGGTTGAGGCGCGCGAGCGCCTGGCCTGGGTGACTCGAGATCGCGCCGTGCAATAAAGCGCAACTGTAGGAGCGAGCCTTGCTCGCGAGAGGTGGATCCTGCGCGATCGAGTGCCGCCGGCGTGGCGCATCGCGAGCAAGGCTCGCTCCTACGGTGGTGGCGGGCCAATGTTGTCTGCGGTTGAGGCGCGCGAGCGCCTGGCCTGGATGACTCGAGATCGCGCCGTGCAATAACGCGCAACTGTAGGAGCGAGCCTTGCTCGCGATGCGCCGCACAGGCGGCGCCCTTCTGAAGCCCCGCGAGATCTATGGCAGCTGCCCTGCCTCCACCACAGACGAGCACGCATGAACTTTTCTTGCACAAGCAAAAAGGGCGACCCCTTCGGATCGCCCTTCATGTGCCCGGAAGCCGGGACTTTTGTTTGGTAGGCACAATTGGACTCGAACCAACGACCCCCACCATGTCAAGGTGGTGCTCTAACCAACTGAGCTATGTGCCTGTCGATGTGGGCGCATTCTACGCGTTCCGAAACCGGTGTCAACTGTTTTTTTCCCGCTAACCCACTGAATCTTAAAAATATTTAGAGTCCAGGCGCTGGCAATGCGAGTAAAGGATTTTCAACGGACGACTAGCGGGTGTTTATTATTATTGATAGCATCGGTACATTCGTTAAAAATATAAAACACGAGGTTCCTCGAGCATGGCCAATACCCCCTACCCCCAGTCCTACTACGCCGCCTCGGCTAACCCGGTGCCGCCACGTCCGGCGCTGCAGGGTGAGGTGGAAACCGATGTGTGTATCATCGGTGCCGGCTACACCGGCCTGTCCAGCGCGCTGTTCCTGCTGGAAAACGGCTTCAAGGTGAGCATCGTCGAAGCCGCCAAGGTCGGCTTCGGCGCTTCGGGCCGCAACGGCGGCCAGATCGTCAACAGCTACAGCCGCGACATCGATGTCATCGAACGTACCGTCGGCCCCAAGCAAGCACAGTTGCTGGGCCAGATGGCCTTCGAAGGCGGCCGCATCATTCGTGAGCGCGTAGCCAAGTACAACATCCAGTGCGACCTGAAGGACGGTGGTGTTTTCGCCGCCCTCACCGCCAAGCAGATGGGTCACCTGGAATCGCAAAAGCGCCTGTGGGAACGCTTCGGTCACACCCAGCTGGAACTGATGGACCAGAAGCGCATTCGCGAAGTCGTGGCGTGCGACAACTACGTCGGCGGCATGCTGGACATGAGCGGCGGCCACATCCACCCGCTGAACCTGGCCCTGGGCGAAGCCGCCGCGGTCGAGTCGCTGGGCGGCATCATTTATGAGCAAACCCCGGCCGTACGTATCGAACGTGGCGCCAATCCGGTCGTACACACCCCGCAGGGCAAAGTGCGCGCCAAGTTCATCATCGTCGCCGGTAACGCCTACCTGGGTAACCTGGTCCCGGAACTGGCCGCCAAGTCGATGCCATGCGGCACCCAGGTGATCACCACCGAACCGCTGGGCGACGAGCTGGCGCGCACCCTGCTGCCGCAGGACTACTGCGTCGAGGACTGCAACTACCTGCTCGACTACTACCGCTTGACCAGCGACAAGCGCCTGATCTTCGGCGGCGGCGTTGTCTACGGTGCACGTGACCCGGCCAACATCGAAGCGATCATCCGTCCGAAGATGCTCAAGGCGTTCCCGCAACTGAAGAACGTCAAGATCGATTACGCCTGGACCGGCAACTTCCTGCTGACCCTGTCGCGTCTGCCGCAGGTCGGCCGTATCGGCGACAACATCTACTACTCGCAGGGTTGCTCGGGCCATGGCGTGACTTACACCCACCTGGCAGGCAAGGTGCTGGCAGAGGCCCTGCGAGGCCAGGCTGAGCGCTTCGATGCCTTCGCCGGCCTGCCCCACTACCCATTCCCGGGTGGCCAGATGCTGCGCGTGCCATTCAGCGCCATCGGCGCCTGGTACTACAGCCTGCGCGATCGTCTGGGCTTCTAACGGTTCATCGCCGGCGCACCGGTTCCTACAGGTTTCGCGTAACCCTGTAGGCGCCGGCTTGCCAGCGATCAGGCCACGTTACCTGCCCAGGCTGCTCACCGCCTGCTTGGCTGCAAGCTCCTGGCCTGCCCGAGCCAGTTCATCTGCCGCCTGCAACCAGCGTTGGCGGTCCACTTGGGCCGGCAACTGCCGCGGTGGCTGCACCAGCACCGCCCAGCTCCCCTCCTTGACCCAGGCCGCCTCGAAATCATCGAACGCCATCAACTCCCGGCGATGCATGCCTGAGCGCAGCAGCACCCGTTGTTTGTAACGGTCATAGCCGATCAGCACCGCGTAACGCGGCTCGCCCCACCAGGCCGCACCCTCCTCGTAGCGCAGCAACACCGGATTACCCGCAGCCACCTGCACCAGCAAGGCGTCCAGGCGCTTGTCCAGTGGATAGACGACCATGCCGTAATCCCTGGCAACGCGAGGAATGCCGGTATCCAGCGACTCGGCGGCCTGGGGCAGGTTCAAGGGCTTGTCCAAAAGGCCTGGCGTGATCGGTGCGCCTTGCTGCGAGAGCACCGCCGCCAGGGCCATGGCGCCGCTGTGGTTGGCATTGCCACGGTAGAACGGCACGCTGCTGATTTCGACACGCTGCGGCAAGCCCTTGAGAGCGGCCGGTGGCGCACTGGCACAGCCCGTCAGGCTGACGGCCAGCAGACACGCGGCCAGCCATTTGAAGGATTTTTGCTCCATGGACACTCACTTGTTCCAGCGCCGGACAGGCACGCCCGGCTGTGGTCGTCGATCATAGGTCGGACAGCCTCGCGGGTATAGTCCGACCCACCGTAGGAACGAATCGGACCAAGCAATAGACTTAAGGTCAATGGAACGTCACAGGGCGCGAGCTAGACTAAAGCAGTGTCTGGAAGGCAAAGCCTTGCGCTGGCCCGAGAGAAGGAGGCACCTATGAGCCTGACCATGGCAATTCTCATGCTGGTGGGCATGTGGCTGAGCGTCGCAGCCGCCATGCTGTGGGGTGTACTACGAATCGTGCGGCGTCGTGCCCATCATCACCCTCTGCCGCCGCACACCTTGCCCACGCCACAGCCGGCCCGGCGCGCGCGCCGCCATGCTGGAGCGCACTGACCTGCAGATACGTCGAGGCCCGCTCACCGGCGGGCCTCGGTCCATGCATCAGCCTTCAGCCATCTCACGCTTGACCCGCGCACGGCGAGCCATGATGTTGAGGATCTCGATCAGCGTCGAGAAGGCCATCGCCGCATACACATAACCTTTCGGTACGTGGGCGCCCATGCCCTCGGCGATCAGCGTCATACCGATCATGATCAAGAAGCCCAGCGCAAGCATCACCACGGTCGGGTTGTCGTTGATGAACTTGGCCAACGGGTCGGCTGCCACCAGCATCACGATCACAGCACTGATCACGGCGATGATCATGATTGGCAAGTGTTCGGTCATGCCCACGGCGGTGATGATGCTGTCGACCGAAAACACGATGTCCAGCAGCAGGATCTGCCCGATCGCCGCAGCGAAGCCCAGCGTCACGGTGGAGCCCGCCTTGGCTTCTTCCTTGGCGCCGCGCGGGTCGACGTTCTCGTGAATTTCCTTGGTCGCCTTCCACAACAGGAACAGGCCACCGGCGATGAGGATCATGTCTTTCCACGAGAAGCTATGGCCGAACACATCGATCACCGGCTCGGTGAGCTGGACGATCCAGGCCACGGTGCTCAGCAACGCCAGGCGCATGACCAGGGCCATGCTGATACCGATGCGCCGCGCCTTGGAGCGATACTCCACCGGGAGCTTGTTGGTGAGGATGGAGATGAAGATCAGGTTATCGATACCCAGGACGATCTCCATCGCCACCAGCGTGGCCAGGGCGACCCAGGCGGTTGGGCTTGCGACGAGTTCCAGCAAATATTCCATTTTTCAATCCTGCTCGGGTCTGGGTCAGATGTCCTGGGTCTTTGCGTCGGGCTCGGTGCTCTTGGGCTTGTGCCCTTCGGAACCGATGGCTTCATGCAGCGCCTGCTGGGCCGCTTCGTTGGTCTTGTCGATGGCTTGCTTGGCCGACTCTGCAGCCTGGTCGAGCATTTGCTGGGCGGATTTCTCGGCCTGATCGCACCCGCTCATGGCAAACAGTGCCAACACCAGCACCAGGGGCGTACCGATGGATTTGAGTTGCAGCATGGGTTCCTCGCTTGTCGAAAACCGGGCGGCGCGCACTGCGCCTGATGGGGTCGCATTCTAAAGAGTGCGATACATCAGAAAAATTCGTATTTTCAGCAGTTATACTTCGGTTTTTACGAATATTGGAAATACCCCGTGCTCAACTATCGCCAGTTGCATTACTTCTGGGCCGTGGCCAAGACCGGCAGCATCGCACGTGCCAGCGAACAGCTGAATCTCACACCCCAGACCATCAGCGGCCAGATCAGCCTGTTCGAGCAGACCTACGGCCTAGAGCTGTTTCAGCGCGTCGGACGCCAGCTGGAACTGACCGAAACCGGCCGCCAGACCCTGGCATACGCCGAGCAGATGTTTCAGATCGGTGGCGAGCTGGAGGCGCTGCTGCGGGCAGGCCCGCAAGAGCAGATCCTGTTCCGTGTCGGCGTGGCGGACGTGGTGCCCAAATCCATCGTCTATCGCCTGCTGGCACCGACCATGGAATTGGACAACGCACTGCGTATCAACTGCCGCGAAGACAAGCTGGAACGGCTATTGGCGGACCTGGCGATCCAGCGTCTGGACCTGGTCATTTCCGACAGCCCGATGCCCAATCACCTGGATATCAAGGGTTACAGCCAGAAGCTGGGGGAATGCGGGCTCAGCTTCTTCGCCACACCGGCATTGTCCCAGCGCCACAAGGGGCCCTTTCCTGCATGCCTGCAGGACGCGCCGCTGCTGATTCCGGGCCAGGAAACGGTGGTGCGCAGTCGCCTGATGCGCTGGTTGAGCGAGCAGCAGGTGCAGCCGCGGGTCATCGGCGAGTTCGATGACAGTGCACTGATGCAGGCCTTCGGGCAGTCGGGTAGCGGTATTTTCGTGGCCCCGAGCGTGATCGCCGATGAAGTATGCCGCCAGTATGGGGTCGAGCTGGTTGGCCAGACCGACGCGGTGCACGAGTCGTTCTACGCGATTTCAGTCGAGCGCAAGGTCAAACACCCTGGGATCGTGGCGATCACCGAAGGCGCGCGGCGAGAGCTTTTTCACTGGTAGAAGGCGCTGCACCCCAGTGCGGCAAACCGACGCGCGGCCGTTATCGCCGGAGCCGGACTGCCGGCGATAACGGCCAAACGGTCTGTGGTAAAGTCGCGCCCTTTCACAATAACGAGATACTGCTTCACATGACCCCTGTTCTTCGCCTACTCAACCGCACCAGCCTGGTGACGCAGATCGTCATCGGCCTGGTTGCCGGTATCGCTCTGGCGCTGCTTGCACCAGCCATCGCCCGCGACCTGGCTTTCCTCGGCAAAGTGTTCGTCAGCGCGCTCAAGGCAGTGGCGCCGGTGCTGGTGTTCATCCTGGTCATGGCTTCGATCGCCAACCACCGGCACGGCCAGGAAACCCACATCCGCCCCATTCTCTGGCTGTACTTGCTGGGCACCTTCGCAGCCGCAGTTGTGGCCGTGGTTGCCAGCATGCTGTTCCCCTCGCAACTGGCATTGAGCACCGGCGAGGCAGCGCTCAGCGCCCCGGGCGGCATCGGCGAAGTGTTGCAGAACCTGCTGCTGAGCGCTGTCGACAACCCGATCAATGCGCTGCTCAACGCCAACTTCATCGGCATTCTGACCTGGGCCATCGGCCTGGGCGTGGCCCTGCGCCATGCCGGCGACACCACCCGTACGGTGGTCGAGGACCTGTCCAATGGCGTGACCCTGATCGTACGCGTGGTGATCCGCTTCGCACCACTGGGCATCTTCGGCCTGGTCAGCTCCACCCTCGCCCAATCGGGGCTGAGCGCCCTGCTCGGCTACCTGCACCTGCTGGCGGTGCTGATCGGCTGCATGCTGTTCGTGGCGTTGGTGATGAACCCGCTGATCGTGTTCTGGAAGATACGCCGCAACCCATACCCGCTGACCTTGCTGTGCCTGCGCGAAAGTGGCATCACGGCGTTCTTCACCCGCAGTTCGGCGGCGAACATTCCGGTGAACCTGGCATTATCCGAGCGTCTTGGCCTGCATGAAGACACCTACTCGGTATCGATTCCGCTGGGTGCGACCATCAACATGGCCGGCGCGGCGATCACCATCACCGTGCTGACCCTGGCAGCGGTACACACCCTGGGAATTCCTGTCGACCTGCCGACCGCCGTGCTGCTGAGCGTGGTCGCGGCCATCTGTGCCTGTGGCGCCTCCGGGGTAGCGGGCGGTTCGCTGCTGCTGATCCCGCTGGCATGCAGCCTGTTCGGCATTCCCAGCGAGATCGCCATGCAGGTGGTGGCGGTCGGCTTCATCATTGGCGTGCTGCAGGATTCAGCCGAGACCGCGCTGAATTCGTCGACCGATGTACTGTTCACGGCTGCCGCGTGCCAGGCAGAAACGCAACGCAGTGCATGAATGACGCTGGGCCGCCATGCGGCCCAGCGCCTACAGGTTCGGTTGATGCTTGGCCGACGATGAAGCCAGTGATTGCCTAAGCCTGGCGCTTTACCTACGCTAGTGGCCCTCCCCCAGTAATGAGACAGGGTCATGTCAGAACACGAAACCGCAGGCGCAGGCCGCTTCAACAGCGTCGAGATCCGAATCCTCGGCTCGTTGATCGAAAAGCAGGCCACCAGCCCGGAAAGCTACCCGCTGACCCTCAACGCCCTGGTTCTGGCGTGCAACCAGAAGACCAGCCGCGAGCCGGTCATGAATCTGACCCAAGGCCAGGTTGGCCAGGCCCTGCGCGCCCTCGAAGGCCAGGACATGACCCGCCTACAGATGGGCAGCCGTGCCGACCGCTGGGAACAGCGCGTGGACAAGGCGCTGGAACTGGTACCGGCACAGCTGATACTGATGGGACTGATGTTCCTGCGCGGCCCGCAGACCCTCAACGAGCTGCTCACGCGCAGCAACCGCCTTCACGACTTCGACGATACCGAGCAGATCCAGCACCAACTCGAGCGTTTGATCTCACGAGGCCTTGCCCTGCACCTGCCGCGCCAGGCTGGCCAGCGCGAAGACCGATACACCCATGCGCTGGGCGACCCGGCGGAAATCGAGGCGATACTCGCCGCACGCCAGCAGGAAGGTGGCGGGCGTGGCAGCGCCAGCAACGTATCGGAAGAGCGGATCGAAGCCCTGGAAGCCCGGATTGCCGCTCTGGAAGCGCGCCTGTCCGAACTTGGCGGGTGATCCGTTCAATTATCCGGTTCGGGGAAGTTGCGACAACTCTTGCGCTCAGCAAGCTCGCGGTCGCTCGGGCGCTGGTCGACGAACACCGTGCGTCCGTCGGCGTAGATTTCCAGATAGCCCCAGTGCAGGTCATGCTCTTTCTGGCCGGGCTTGGGTGGCACGAGCCACCAGGGTTCGCGGCTGATCAGGGTCATGGCTGAGATTCCTGAGGGTGTCTGCGTTAAATGATAGACACCCTCGTTCACCACGAGCCACATCGCCGACAAGCCGGTTCCTACTGGTCCCTGTAGGAGTCGGCTTGTCGGCGATGTGTCGTTACAGGCTTACGCCGGCGCAGACGTACGGATCAAGTGATCGAAAGCCGCCAGTGAGGCCTTGGCGCCCTCACCTACTGCGATGACGATCTGCTTGTACGGCACTGTGGTCACGTCACCGGCAGCGAAGACGCCGGGGATGTTGGTCGCGCCCTTGGCATCGACGATGATCTCGCCACGCGGCGACAGTTCGACGGTACCCTTGAGCCAGTCAGTGTTCGGCAGCAGGCCGATCTGCACGAAGATGCCTTCCAGCGCCAGCTCGTGCGACTCGTCGGTGCTGCGGTCCTTGTAACGCAGGCCAGTGACTTTCTCGCCGTTGCCCAGCACTTCGGTCGTCAGGGCGCTGGTGATGACCTTGACGTTCGGCAGGCTGTGTAGCTTGCGCTGCAGAACGGCGTCGGCACGCAGCTGGCTGTCGAATTCGATCAGCGTTACCTGGGCAACGATCCCCGCAAGGTCGATGGCCGCTTCAACACCCGAGTTGCCGCCACCGATCACCGCCACACGCTTACCCTTGAACAGCGGGCCGTCGCAGTGCGGGCAGTAGGCCACGCCACGGGCGCGGTACTCCTGCTCGCCCGGCACATTCATTTCGCGCCAGCGGGCGCCGGTGGCCAGGATCACGGTCTTGGCCTTGAGCGAGGCACCGCCTGCCAGGCGTACTTCGTGCAAACCGCCGTCGGTGGCCGGAATCAACGCTTCACCGCGCTGCAGGTTCATGATGTCGACGTCGTACTGCTTGACGTGCTCTTCCAGCGCCGTGGCCAGTTTCGGCCCCTCGGTTTCCTGTACCGAGATGAAGTTCTCGATGGCCAGGGTATCGAGCACCTGACCGCCGAAACGCTCGGCGGCGACACCGGTACGGATGCCTTTGCGGGCGGCATAGATCGCTGCCGAGGCGCCAGCTGGGCCACCGCCGACCACCAGCACGTCGAACGCGTCCTTGGCGTTGATCTTCTCGGCCTGGCGGGCACCGGCATTGGTGTCGATCTTGCCGAGAATCTCTTCCAGGCCCATACGGCCCTGGCCAAACACTTCGCCGTTCAGGTAAATGCTAGGCACCGCCATGATCTTGCGGGCTTCGACTTCATCCTGGAACAGCGCACCGTCGATGGCCACGTGGCGCACGTTCGGGTTGAGTACCGCCATCAAGTTCAGCGCCTGGACCACGTCCGGGCAGTTCTGGCACGACAGCGAGAAGTAGGTTTCGAAAGTGAACTCGCCTTCAAGCGCCTGGATCTGCTCGATCACTTCGGCGCTGGCCTTGGATGGGTGGCCACCGACTTGCAGCAGCGCCAACACCAGCGAGGTGAATTCATGGCCCATTGGGATGCCGGCGAAGCGCAGGCTGATATCGGCACCCGGGCGGTTGAGCGAGAACGAGGGACGACGGGCGTCATCACCATCCGCGCGCAGGGTAATGAGGTTCGACAGGCCGGCAATTTCCACCAGCAGGTCGTGCAATTCGCGGGACTTCGCGCCGTCGTCGAGGGAAGCAACGATCTCGATCGGCTGGGTGACCCGCTCCAGGTAGGTTTTCAGTTGCGATTTAAGCGTGGCGTCCAACATACGGGCGATTCCTTTTTCAAACTTCGGATACAAAAACGCCCAGGCGATGGCGCCCGGGCGTTTGACGGGGCAGTGAGAACTTCAGCTATGGCGGCTGCTCACCGCCCGCGACGGGTGCATGAACCTTTATCCGTTCGAGAAGTGCCAAGCCTGTTTTCGACGCAGCATGGTCGTCGCGCTGGCACTCATCGGGCGAACATTAGATCTTGCCGACCAGGTCCAGGGATGGCGCCAGGGTCGCTTCGCCTTCTTTCCACTTGGCCGGGCAGACTTCGCCTGGGTGGGCAGCCACGTATTGAGCAGCCTTGACCTTGCGCAGCAGTTCGCTGGCGTCGCGACCTACACCACCGTCGTTGATTTCGACGATCTTGATCTGGCCTTCCGGGTTGATCACGAAGGTACCGCGATCAGCCAGGCCAGCTTCTTCGATCAGCACATCGAAGTTGCGGGAGATGACGTGGGTCGGGTCACCGATCAGCGGGTACTTGATCTTGCCGATGGTTTCCGAAGTGTCGTGCCAGGCTTTGTGGGTGAAGTGGGTGTCGGTGGACACGCCGTAGATTTCCACGCCGAGTTTCTTGAACTCTTCGTAGTTGTCAGCAAGGTCACCCAGTTCGGTCGGGCAAACGAAGGTGAAGTCGGCCGGGTAGAAGAACACGACAGACCACTTGCCTTTCAGGTCGGCTTCGCTGACCTGAACGAATTCGCCGTTGTGGAAAGCGGTGGCATTGAACGGTTTGACCTGGCTGTTGATGATAGGCATGAGAGACGCTCCTTCATGGGTTGAAATCAGTTGACGGAGAGAATCCTAACCGCTCATCCCCATAAAGGCTCATTGGCAAAGCTCATGCTTGCGATTGGTTTTGGCTATAACCGAGGTTTATTAATAGAAGGGATTGCGCTGAGCAAAGGAGTGCGCGATACGCCGCGTGGGCCGTGGGAGCAGGTTCACCGCGAGCACCGGCAAAGCCGGTGCCCAACACTGCGTCGAAGGCTGCGTGGGGAACCCGCTCTAACACGTCAGCGCGTGGCGGTACGCAAGGTCACGAACTCTTCGGCCGCCGTCGGGTGCACGCCGATAGTCTCGTCGAATTGCTGCTTGGTAGCCCCGGCCTTGAGCGCAATACCCAGGCCCTGGATGATCTCGCCTGCATCCGGCCCGACCATGTGGCACCCCAGCACTTTGTCGGTCTCGGCGTCCACCACCAGCTTCATCAGGGTTTTTTCCTGGATGTCGGTCAGGGTCAGCTTCATCGCCCGGAAGCGGCTCTCGAAGATTTGCACCTTGTGCCCGGCCGCCAGGGCCTGTTCCTCGGTAAGGCCCACCGTACCAATCGGCGGCTGGCTGAACACTGCGGTAGGAATGTTCTGGTAATCCACTGGGCGATACTGCTCAGGCTTGAACAACCGCCGGGCCACGGCCATGCCTTCGGCCAATGCTACCGGGGTCAGCTGGACGCGGCCGATCACATCGCCAATCGCCAACACCGAGGGTTCGGTGGTCTGGTACTGCTCGTCAACCCGGATGTAGCCACGTGGATCCAGCTCCACACCGGTATTCTCCAAGCCCAGGTTGTCCAGCATCGGGCGACGTCCGGTGGCATAGAACACGCAGTCGGTGAGCAGCTCGCGACCATCCTTGAGCGTGGCCTTGAGGCTGCCATCCTCCAGCTTGTCGATGCGCTGGATGTCGGCATTGAACTGCAGGTTCAAGCCGCGCTTTTCCAGCTCCTCCTTGAGGTGGGTCCGCACCGATCCATCGAAGCCCCGCAGGAACAGATCGCCCCGGTACAGCAGCGTGGTATCGGCGCCAAGGCCCTGGAAGATCCCGGCAAATTCGACCGCGATGTAGCCGCCGCCAACCACCAGAACGCGGCGCGGCAGGTCCTTGAGGTAGAAGGCCTCGTTGGAAGTGATGGCCAGCTCCTTGCCCGGAATGTCCGGCACCTGCGGCCAGCCGCCCGTGGCAATGAGGATGTGCTCGGCGCTGTAGCGCTGGCCTTCCACTTCCACCTCGTGGGCACCGGTCATGCGCGCATGCCCTTGCAACAGGTTCACGCCACTGTTGACCAGCAGGTTGCGGTAGATGCCGTTGAGCCGCTCGATTTCACGGTTCTTGTTGGCGATCAGCGTGCCCCAGTCGAAATGGCCTTCTTCCAGCGTCCAGCCGAAGCCGGCAGCCTGTTCCAACTCATCGGCCACGTGGGCGCCATACACCAGCAGTTTTTTCGGCACACAGCCGACGTTGACACACGTACCGCCCAGATAGCGGCTCTCGGCCACCGCCACTTTCGCGCCGAAGCCTGCAGCGAAACGCGCGGCACGCACACCGCCGGAACCGGCGCCAATCACGAACAGATCAAAATCGTAGGCCATGTATTCAGTCTCCTTGGCTGGCGTCCAGCATACCCCCGTTGGCCGCCGCAAACAAAAAAGCCACCCCGGAGGGTGGCTTCTGGACCTGCCAGGCTTATCAGTAAGCCTTGCCAGTCTTGTAGTAGTTCTCGAAGCAGAAGTTGGTCGCGTCGATATAGCCTTCGGCGCCACCGCAGTCGAAACGCTTGCCCTTGAACTTGTACGCAATCACGCAGCCATTCTGCGCCTGCTGCATCAGGGCGTCGGTGATCTGAATCTCGCCACCTTTGCCAGGCTCGGTGTTGGCGATGATGTCGAAGATGTCCGGCGTCAGGATGTAGCGACCGATGATCGCCAGGTTCGACGGCGCGTCTTCGGGCTTGGGCTTCTCGACCATGTTGGTGACACGGAAGATGTCGTCGCGAATCATGTCACCAGCGATGACACCGTACTTGTTGGTTTCCTGCGGATCGACTTCCTGGATGGCGACGATCGAGCAACGGAACTGGTTGTACAGCTTGACCATCTGGGTCAGAACGCCGTCACCTTCCGGGTTGACGCACAGGTCGTCGGCCAGCACCACGGCGAACGGCTCGTCGCCGATCAGCGGACGGCCGGTGAGAATCGCATGGCCCAGGCCCTTCATCTCGGTCTGACGGGTGTAGGAGAACGAGCACTCATCCAGCAGGCGACGGATACCGACCAGATACTTTTCCTTGTCGGTGCCCTTGATCTGGTTTTCCAGCTCGTAGCTGATGTCGAAGTGGTCTTCCAGGGCGCGCTTGCCACGGCCAGTGACGATGGAGATCTCGGTCAGGCCGGCGTCCAGGGCCTCCTCGACGCCATACTGGATCAGTGGCTTGTTGACCACCGGCAGCATTTCCTTGGGCATGGCTTTTGTAGCAGGCAGGAAGCGGGTGCCGTAGCCGGCGGCCGGGAACAAGCATTTTTTGATCATATACGTCCTTAAACAAAGGCAAGGCCTGTTGGAATTCGGCGCAGTCTAATCAGGCGGCAGTCACCTTACAATGCCCCGCCTGTGGCCGACCGATGCCATGATAGAGATAACCCAGTGTAGATAGTTCCAGCGGATCGTAAATATTACGCCCATCGAACACTACCGGCATGCGCATCAAGCCCCGTACGCGGGGGAAGTCCGGCTGTCGGAACTGCTTCCATTCGGTCACCAGAACCAGCGCATCCGCCCCTTCGACACAGGCGTACGGGTCATCGTGCAGACGTAACTGGCCGCTGGCTACGGCCCACGGGTAGCGCTCGGCAACCGCCGACAGCGCTACCGGATCGCAGGCCTGGATCCGCGTGCCCGAGGCCAGCAGGGCATCCAGCAACACCAGGCTTGGGGCTTCGCGCAAATCGTCGGTGCCTGGTTTGAATGCCATCCCCCAAAGCGCTACCACCCGCCCTCGCAGGAAGCCACCGAAGTGCTGGTGCAACGCACTGTACAGCAGGGTTTTCTGCTGTTCGTTGCGGGCCTGCACCGCCTGAAGGATTGCGCACGGGTAACCTTGCTGCTCGGCGGTATGAATCAGCGCACGCACATCCTTGGGGAAGCATGAGCCGCCGTAGCCGCAACCCGCGTAGATGAAATGGCTGCCGATGCGCCGGTCGCTGCCGATGCCACGGCGTACCTGTTCGATGTCCACGCCCAGGCAGGCGCACAGGCCGGCCAGTTCGTTAACGAACGAGATCTTGGTCGCCAGGAACGCATTGGCTGCGTACTTGGTGAGCTCGGCGGCGCGCGGCGTCATTATCAATATGCGCTCATGGTTGCGCACGAACGGCGCGTACAGGCGCTGCAACAACTGGCGGGCAGCCTCACTGTCACTGCCGATGACGATACGGTCCGGGCGCATGAAGTCGTCCAGGGCGCTGCCCTCCTTGAGAAACTCCGGATTGCTGGCCACCTCGACGGCAAAGCCCGCACGACGCTCACGCAAACCCAGCGCAATCTGCGCGGCCACACGCTCGGCAGTGCCCACCGGCACCGTCGACTTGTTCACCACCAGGCAAGGGCGTCGCAGGTGCCGACCCAGGCTGTCCGCCACTGCCAGGACATGCTGCAGGTCAGCCGAGCCGTCCTCCTGGCTAGGCGTGCCGACCGCGATGAACACCACGTCGGCCCGGGCCAAGGCCTGCTGCCAGTCGTCGCTGAAACTCAACTGGCCGCGGCTCAGGCCGCTCTTGAGCAGCACCTCCAGACCGGGCTCGTGAATGGGGCAATGTCCCTGGCGCAACTGCGCCAAGCGCTGCTGGTCGCGTTCCAGGCACACCACCCGGTTACCCATCTCGGCAAAACAGGCCGCCGTCACCAGGCCCACATACCCCGCTCCGATCACACAAAGCTCCATGGCCGCGCTCCTTCGACATGAACGCAGCCATTGCTACCTGTCGGTGGTTACAGTGCCGTGATACAGGTGTGACAGGACGGGGATGCGCCTCAGCTACCGGTGCCTTGCCCAATCAGCACACCGTCCACCTTCTGCCCATACAGGTTGACCCCATCATTGGCGTGGAACTTGACCCGCGTCTTCTCCACCGAGCCCTCGATCAAACGTGGATCCTGTGGCCGTTCGTGCCGGTTGACCCAGGCCGCTACGTCCCAGGCCTGCTGATCGCTCAGGCTGCCGGGCTTGCCCAAGGGCATGTTGTATTTGATGAAGGAGGCCGCCGTGTTGATCCGATGCATGCCGGCACCCCAGTTGTAGGAATCCTTGCCCCAGAGCGGCGGCATGACATACTCGCCCGCCACTTTCTGGCCCTCTCCGTTATTGCCGTGGCAGATCGCGCACTGTTCGCGGTAGACCTGCTGGCCTCGGGTGAAGTCATAGCCGCCCTTGGGTTGCGGCACCTCGGGGTAACCACGCCCGGCGATCTCGACGCCGGTTGGCGCCTTGCTCGACAGCCAGTAGGAATACACCGAAAGCGCCGTCATCTGTGGGCTGTCGGCCGCTGGCGGTGTACCGTTCATGCTGAACTGGAAACACCCCTGGATGCGTTCGGCATAGGTGTTGACCTTGTCGTTTTTCTTGCGATAAGCCGGATACATCGGGTAGGCGCCCCACATTGGCGCAGAGTGGGCCAGACGGCCCTGATCGAGGTGGCAGTTGCTGCAGTTCATGCCATTGCCCACGGCTTCGGGCATCAGCCTGCGGGTATCGACGAACAGTGCATGTCCCTCGCGTACCATCTTGCCGAAGGCGTTGTCCGGCAGTGTGCTTTCCGAAGGCGGGACGAACTGTGGCGAGGACTGGGCGTCGGGCACCTTCAGTTGCGACTGGTCTTCCATGGCAACAGGGGCGGCGTGGGCGTTGCACATGACCAGCAGCAACGCGATTGGCATCAATGGTCTCATGGCTTGACCTCCTGGCGAGCTGGACGGGCGAAGAACTCAGCGATAGCCGTGACCTCGTCATCGGTCATGGCCTTGGCCACACCGACCATCAGCTGGTTGGGGTCATTGCTGCGACTGCCGTCGCGCCAGGCGTTGAGTTGCGCGGCCAGATAACCGGCCGGTTGCCCAGCCAAGGGCGGGAAATGTTCGCCAACCCCACTGCCCCCTGGGCCATGGCACTGCACGCAACCGGGGATCTGCCGACGCCAGTCACCGTAAAGCGCCAGGCGGGTAACGCTGTCGTTGGCGATCTGCTGGCGATGCAGTTCTGGGGAAGGGTCGCCGGGCAGGCCAGCCAGGTAGGTGCTGACCGCCTCGATCTCGGCCTCGGTCAACGCTTTGGCCAGGGGTTCCATGACTGGCTGCTTGCGGCTGCCGGCGCGCCAGTCATGCAGTTGCTTGCTCAGATAACCGGCGGGCAGCCCGGCCAGACGCGGGAACCCAGCAGCGGCAATGCCCTTGCCGTCTGCACCATGGCAGCCCAGGCAGGCCATGGCGGCGGGATTGGCCCCACCCTGGGTGAAGACTTTCTGGCCATCGGCGGCATGCGCCGCGGGCCAGGCCAGGATCAGCAGGCTGCCGATCACGACGCGACTCAACGGGGTCATCACGAATCTCCATTTCTTTTGTTATAAGCTTAGGCTTAAAAAACATAAGCAAATGGATACTAGCCCTGCAGGGAAAGTCGCAACAACGCCCAGGCCGACCAGAGGATGGCAATTAGCCTGCTAACCGCGTTTTACTTGAGCCAGGTCAACTGCCGGAGATGCATTGCGTCGCTGCCGTGCGCACGTCACCCAGGCGCAACGGGAAGTTGTTGAGGCGCTCGCGCAACTTGATGCTGCTGCCGCTGCCACGCTTGTCGATATCGACCAACGCCGCCGGGCCGACACCGGCCGAGAGCTTCTGCGGCACGATCAGGCGCAGGCCGTCGCCATGCGCTTCCTCGGCCAGGGGGTCTCGGCTGTCTGCCAGCTTGTGCTTGACGCAATCAGCATACTCACGGGGTGTCTTGCCAGAAATGACATCCAACGTCTCGTGCGATTGCTCCAGTTCCGTCACACTGACACAACCACCGAGTGCCAAGGTCAACGCCGCCACCAACCACTTCATCTACTGCACCTCTGCCATCAGGAACCGCGTTGGACAACGGCCAGGCGGTTTTGCTCCCTGCTTTGGCAGATTTATCTGCAGCCCGACCATCGAGCACGGCAGCGCCGCCCGCCATCGTGGTATTGTTCGCGTTTGCAGAATTACACCTTGCGGGGCCCCCCATGAAATTCATTCACCAGCGCGAGCACCTCAACGAAGACGACATCGTGGTCATCGAGTGTTCCCAGCGCTGCAATATTCGCCTGATGAACGACGCCAATTTCCGCAGTTTCAAGAACGGCGGCCGCCACACCTACCATGGTGGCCACTTCGAGCGTTTCCCGGCCAAGATCACCGTACCCAGCACCGGTTTCTGGAATATCACCCTCGATACCGTGACCTCACGCCCGATCTCGGTGACGCGCAAGCCGACCTTCACTCACAAGATCAAGATCATTCGCCGCTCGTCGTCGAAACTCGGATAAGGCTGCCATGACCCAGACCATCAAATACGTCATCAAGTACAAGCTCGACGGCCAGCGCCGCTGGGACTTCGCCCTGATGCCCGACAACTCCCAGGAGCAAGCCCTGGAAGCCCTGCGCAAGATCCATGGTGACGACGCAGACAAGATCAGCGACATTCAAGTCAGCAAGGCACTCTGAGGCCTGAACCCAGCCCCCATCGCACACTCGCAAGGAGAGCCCCATGAGCCACTGGCCCGACCGTCGTATCCTCGATCTGCTGGGCATCCGGTTGCCCATTCTCCAGGCACCGATGGCCGGGGCTTCAGGCTCGGCCATGGCGATCGCGGTGGGCAAGGCCGGTGGTTTGGGTGCCCTGCCCTGTGCCATGCTCACCGAGGAGCAGCTACGGCGTGAGATCGAGACGTTTCGCGCAGCCTGCCAGGGCCCGTTGAACCTCAATTTCTTCTGCCACCAACCACCGGTGCCAGATGCGCAGCAGGCCGCTCGCTGGAAGCAGGCGCTCAAGCCCTATTACGACGAACTGGGCGTCGACTTCGAGGCACCGACCCCCGTGTCAAACCGTGCCCCGTTCGATGAACAGAGCTGCAAGCTGATCGAGCAGTTGCACCCCGAGGTGGTCAGCTTCCACTTCGGCTTGCCAGCGCCCGAGCTGCTGCAACGGGTCAAGGCCAGCGGTGCCAAGGTACTGTCCAGCGCCACCACTGTCGAAGAAGCGGTATGGCTGCAGGCCCATGGTTGCGATGCGATCATTGCCATGGGCTATGAAGCAGGCGGCCATCGCGGCATGTTCCTGACCGACGACATCAACAGTCAGATCGGCACCTTCGCCCTGGTACCGCAGATCGCCGATGCGGTGCAGGTACCCGTGATCGCCGCCGGCGGCATCGGTGATCACCGTGGCCTGGTCGCTGCACTGGCCCTGGGTGCGTCCGCCGTACAGATCGGCACCGCCTACCTGTTCAGCCCTGAAGCCAAGGTGACCCCGGCCCATCGTCATGCCCTGGACAACGCGCCGGCCAGCGACACCGCGCTGACCAACCTGTTCACCGGGCGCCCTGCCCGAGGCATCAACAACCGCATCATGCGCGAGCTGGGCGCCATGAGCGAACTGGCCCCACGCTTCCCCCTGGCAGGCGGTGCGCTGATGCCGTTGCGGGCAGTCAGCGACCCACGAGGCGCCAGCGACTTCAGCAACCTGTGGTCAGGGCAGGCCTTGCGGCTGGGCAGGCCGATGCCGGCCGAGCAGTTGACCCGCGAGATCGCCGAGAAGGCACTGGCGCTGATTACCCGCTGAATCCCCCAACACGCCGGCCTCTTCCACGCGAACAGTTTATCGCTATATAGTTCAGGCTATAACGATAACCCTCTGGAGCCGTCTTCATGCGTATCCGCCTGTCCCACCTGGCTGTCACCGCCCTGGCCAGCCTGGTCTCACTCAACAGTGCCTGGGCCGATGAGGTCCAGGTGGCGGTGGCAGCCAACTTCACCGCGCCTATCCAGGCCATCGCCAAAGACTTCGAGAAGGACACCGGGCACAAGCTGGTCGCCGCCTACGGGGCGACTGGCCAGTTCTACGCCCAGATCAAGAACGGCGCACCTTTCGACGTGTTTCTGTCGGCCGACGACAGCACACCGGCCAAACTCGAACACGAACAGGAAATCGTCCCAGGCTCGCGTTTCACCTACGCCGTGGGCACCCTGGCACTGTGGTCGGCCAAGGAAGGCTACGTGGACGCCGAGGGTGAAGTGCTGAAGAAGAACGACTTCAAGCACCTGTCCATCGCCAACCCCAAGACCGCGCCTTATGGCCTGGCCGCCACACAGGTGCTGGACAGGCTGGGGCTCAAAGAAGCCACCCAGGGCAAGATCGTCGAGGGCCAGAACATCACCCAGGCCTTCCAGTTCGTCTCCACCGGCAACGCCGAACTGGGTTTCGTCGCGCTGTCGCAAATCTACAAGGACGGCAAGGTGAGCAACGGTTCGGCGTGGATCGTACCGTCCAACCTGCACGCTCCGATCCGTCAGGACGCGGTCATTCTCAAAAAAGGCAAGGACAACGCAGCCGCCAAGGCGCTGGTCGCGTACCTGAAGGGCCCGAAGGCAGCAGCGGTGATCAAGTCCTACGGATATGAAATCTGATGCCACTGGACGCCAGTGACCTGGGTGCCCTCTGGCTGACCGTCAAACTGGCCAGCCTGACCACCTTGATTCTGCTGATCCTAGGCACCCCCATCGCCTGGTGGCTGGCGCGCACGAGCTCGTGGCTGCGCGGGCCGGTAGGCGCCGTGGTGGCACTGCCCCTGGTATTGCCACCCACGGTCATTGGCTTCTACCTGCTGATTGCCCTCGGTCCGCACGGCTGGCTCGGCCAGGCTACTCAGGCGCTTGGCCTGGGCAGCGTGGTGTTCAGCTTCAGCGGGCTGGTCATCGGCTCGGTGGTGTACTCCATGCCGTTCGTGGTGCAGCCGTTGCAGAACGCCTTCAGCGCCATAGGCCAGCGCCCGCTGGAAGTGGCCGCCACTCTGCGTGCCAGCCCTTGGGACACCTTCGTGCACGTTGTGCTGCCGCTGGCACGCCCTGGCTTCGTCACCGCCACTATCCTCGGCTTCGCCCATACCGTCGGCGAGTTTGGCGTGGTGCTGATGATCGGCGGCAATATTCCGGACAAGACCCGCGTGGTCTCCGTTCAGATCTTCGATCACGTCGAAGCCATGGCCTATTCGCAAGCGCACTGGCTGGCCGGGACCATGCTGGTATTCTCTTTCCTCGTGCTGCTCTTGCTGTACGCCGGGCGCCGCAGCAAAGCGGGCTGGAGCTGACATGAGCACGACGATCGTGGCGCGCCTCGAGCTGGCCCGCGGGGACTTCACCCTGGATGTCGACCTGCACCTGCCGGGGCGCGGGATCAGTGCACTGTTTGGCCACTCCGGGTCTGGCAAGACGTCGTGTCTACGCTGCCTGGCGGGCCTGGAGCGCGCCGCCAGCGCCTACATCGAGGTCAATGGCGAGATCTGGGAAGACAGCGCTCGCGGCTTTTTCCAGCCTCCCCACCTGCGCCCGGTGGGCTACGTGTTCCAAGAAGCGAGCCTGTTCCCGCACTTGTCGGTGCGCGGCAACCTGGAATTCGGCTGGCGCCGGGTGCCCGCGGGCGAACGCAAGGTCGGCCTGGAGCAAGCGTGCCAGTTGCTGGGCATCGGCCCTTTGCTTGCGCGCAAGCCAGCCACCTTGTCGGGTGGCGAGGCGCAACGAGTCGGCATTGCACGCGCCTTGCTCAGCAGCCCGCGCCTGTTACTGATGGACGAGCCGCTGGCGGCCTTGGACGGGCCTCGCAAGCGTGAGATCCTGCCGTATCTTGAGCGCCTGCACGATGAACTGGACATTCCCCTTGTGTATGTCAGCCATGCTCAGGACGAAGTGGCACGGCTGGCGGACCACCTGGTACTCCTGGAGCAAGGCAAGGCAGTCGCCAGTGGCCCGATTGGCGAAACCCTCGCCCGCTTGGACTTACCGTTGGCGCAGGGCGAAGAGGCCGGGGTGGTCTTCGAAGGCCGGGTGGTCGGTCACGACGCGCATTACGATCTGCTCGACCTGCGCCTGCCCGGCAGCGATGGCCCTGTGCTGCGCATCGCGCATCCGCCCCACGCACTGGGCAGCACGCTGCGGGTCAAAGTTCAGGCCCGTGATGTGAGCCTCGCGCTTGGCGCAGACAGCACGTCCAGCATCCTTAACCGGCTGGCGGTGCGCGTGCGCGAATGTCGCCCTGCAGACAACCCTGCGCACGTGCTGGTGAGCCTCGATGCTGGCGACAACGCCTTGCTGGCGCGCATCACCCGGTTTTCTGCCGACCAACTCGACCTGCATCCAGGTCAGGCGTTGATTGCCCAGATCAAATCGGTAGCACTGTTGGGCTGAGCATCCGTCGCACGCCTGCTGTCCATTGGTCATAGCACTGATCGAGGCCTGCCAGCGATGCTCGACCACCCCCTGCCCGCGACCTTGCACTACGTCGACGACACCCAACCAGGACTGACCAGGCGCAAATGGCGTGGTCGGTTCATCTACCTGGACCCAGAGGGCCAGCGGGTGCGCGATGGCGAGACGCTCGCGCGGATCGCCGCCCTGGCCATCCCCCCCGCCTATACCGATGTGTGGATATGCCTGGACCCACAGGGCCATCTGCAGGCCACTGGCCGCGACGCCCGTGGCCGCAAGCAGTACCGCTACCACACTCAATGGCGCGAGCTGCGCGACCAGCACAAGTTCGGGCGCATGCTGGCCTTCGCCAGGGCCCTGCCCAAGCTGCGCAAGCATATCGACAGCCACTTGGCGCGCCCGGGGCTGGATCGAGAGAAAATCATCGCCTTGGTGGTGAGCCTGCTCGACAGCACCCTGATTCGCATCGGCAACCCACAGTACCTGCGCGATAACAAGTCGTATGGCCTGACCACCCTGCGCAATCGCCACGTCACCGTCGAAGGGAGCACCATACGCTTCCAGTTCCGCGGCAAGCGCGGCGTCGAGCATGATGTGACCCTGCGCGACCGACGCCTGGCGAACCTGCTCAAGCGCTGTATCGAGCTGCCTGGGCAGACACTGTTCCAGTACCTGGATGAGCAAGGCCAGCGCCGCAGCATCGGCTCAAGCGATATCAACCAGTTCCTCCAGCAATTGACCGGCGCCGACTTCACCGCCAAGGACTATCGCACCTGGGCCGGTAGCAGCCTTGCCCTGAGCCTGCTCAGGCCTCTGGCCTGGGAGCCGGAAAGCGAAGCCAAACGCCAGGTGGCAGCCATCGTCAGGCAGGTTGCCAGCCGGCTGGGTAACACTCCCGCGGTGTGCCGGCGCTGCTACATCCACCCGGCGGTACTGGAGCATTTCCATCTCGGGCAACTGGCTGCATTGCCCCGCAGCCGCAACCGGCAGGGACTGGAGCCTGAGGAGGTAGCCTTGCTGCTGTTCCTGCAGGCGCTGGAAAATTCGCAGGCCCATTGAGCCTTGCTATCTGGCCCATCATGCAAGGAAATTTCCCATCTGCCTCGAAGCCCCCTATTCTTGCCAGCGAGCACCTTCGCCGACGCTGCCAAAGCAGATTTCGTCGGCACCTGCGACTAAAGACACGCTACAGAATTTGTATTCCGGGGAATTACTATCCGCCGAAAGCGTCTTTAATGAGAAGGAAGAGGGACCAGCTCCCACCGCCTCGCCAAATGGCCACGCGGACATCGACACCACCAAGGAGAACTACATGCTGATACTCACCCGTAAGGTTGGCGAAAGCATCGTCATCAACGATGACATCAAAGTCACCATTCTGGGCGTTAAAGGGATGCAGGTGAGGATTGGCATCGATGCACCGAAGGATGTACAGGTTCATCGTGAAGAAATCTTCAAACGCATCCAGGCTGGCAACCCAGCACCGGAAAAACACGACGACTCGCACTGAGTCGCGTTGCCTCAAGTCGCACGGACGCGCTTGATCTGACGGCACGCGCCCGCCTCAGGTGCCCAGGAGTTCGCGCACCTTGGCGATCATTTTGTCCATGTCGAACGGTTTGTCGAACACCGCGGCGAACAGTTCCGGGCGTCCTTGGCTGGCCTGAGCGCCGCTCATGAGGATCACTGGCAGGTCGTGCAGCTGCAGTTCGTCGCGAATCGCCCGCACCAACTCCTCGCCATTGAGCACCGGCATCATGTAGTCGGTGATCACCAATTCCACGCGTTTGTCCTGAAGCGCCTCCAGGGCCTTACGGCCATTGCTTGCCTTTTCCACCAGGAAACCCTCGTCCTCCAGGGCGAAACCGAGGATATCGGCAATCAGGTACTCGTCATCGACGATCAGGATGGTGTTCATGGCCTACCCACTCGCCGGCGGCACCGGCGTGCCCGAGAGCACCCCGCACGCGCCCTCGAAGGCCTTGCGCAGAGAGACCCCCTGCGGCCCCATGCGCATCTCGTGCAGCGCGGGGTCATGATGGCTGTCGCGCACCTTGAGAATCGACAGCATACGCCGCAATTGCGAATCCAGTTCGACGAAGCGCATGAGCATGAGGTTGTCGACGATGCTCGATAGGTCCGGCGCCGGGGCGGTGATCTCCGAGCCGAATATATCGCGCATTTCCCAGGTCAGCAGGACGCTGATGTCGCGAGCACGCAGCTCTCCGGTCAAGGCCCGGAAAAAGGCGTTGAGCCGGGCCGGGTCGATGGCCAGGCGACTGAATGCCCCCAGGCTGTCGATCAGCACCCGCTTGGCCCCCAGCGCCTCCACCTGCGCGAGCAGGCGTGCGCCCACCTGGTCCAGCAACCCTTCGGTGGTGGGCTGCCAGCACAACTGCAGGGCACCGTCGCGCTCCAGCGCTGCAAAATCGTAGCCCAGCGATGCCGCCTTCAGGCGCAGCCGCTCTGGCGTCTCGTAGAAGCCGAAGTGCAGGCCCGGCGCCTGCGCACTGCTGGCGGCGAGAAACGCCAGGCCCAACGATGTCTTGCCGATCCCCGAGGGCCCCATCACCAGGCTGACCGAGCCTGAGGCCAGGCCACCATCGAGCATTTCATCCAGCGTTGGCACCCCGCTGGTCACGCGACTGAGGCTGGCAGCGCCGGTATGGCTGGGACGACTGAACAGTGACTCCAGGCGCGGATAGACATGCATCCCGGCCTCGTCGATCAGGCACTCGTGGCGCCCCGACAAGGCGCCGCTCCCTCGGGTCTTGCGCAGTTGTATATGCCGCACCGCACGGCTGCCTACCAGTTGCTCACCCAACTCGATGACACCATCGACCATGGTGTGCTCGGGGCTACCCTCATCGAGTCGGGCACTGGTCAGCAGCAGCACCGTGCAACCAGCGAACGCTGCATGCCCCTGCAATTCAGACACGAACTTCTTGGTTTCAAGCGCCGAGTCCGCCCGCGCCCGGGCATTGAGCACGCCATCGACGATCAGCAAACTGGCCTGATGCCGGCCGATCTCCTGGCGCAGCAGCCTGACCACGGCTTCGAGCCCTTCCTGCTCCAGGGTATCGAAGGCACTGACGAACTGGATCTGATCACCCACCAGAACCGGGTCGAAGAACTCGAGGGTTCCCATGTACTGGAACAGCCGTTCGTGGGACTCGCTGAGCAATGTCACTACCAGCACACGACCGCCGTTGAGTACATGCCCGCAAGCCAGCTGATTTGCCAGGATGGTCTTGCCGGCACCAGGCGGCCCCTGAATGATGTAGGAGGCCCCGGTGACCAGGCCGCCCTTGAGCAGGGCATCGAGCCCCGCGATACCCGTCACCAACCTGCTCAGAGACTGGACCATGGCGCTTACCTGTCAGTTGTAGGTTCCGCTTCGTGTTGATACACCGGCAAGTAAAGGCTCATGCATGTGCCCTGACCGGTCGCGCTTTCCACGCAGATTGCGCCGTTGCTTTGCTTGGCAAAGCCATACACCTGGCTAAGGCCAAGCCCGGTGCCCTTGCCAAACGCCTTGGTGGTGAAAAAAGGCTCGAAGATGCGCGGCAACGTCTGTGGGTCAATGCCCGCGCCAGTATCCCGGACTTCGAATCGCACGTAGCGCCCGCGCAGCCCCTCCACTTCACCGGCAAGCTCCACGGCATCCACCTCGATACTGATCTGACCCGGTCCTTCGATGGCATCGCGCGCGTTGAACAGCAAGTTGAGCAGCACCATCTGCAATTGCCCGGCGTCGACCTCGATCAACGGCAAGTCAGGTTGCAGGCGCTCGTTGAGCTCGATGTCGCTGGGCAAGGCATGCTCCAGAAGACCTCGGGTGGAGGCGATCAGTTCAGCAGGGGCAATGCGCGTGACATCCAGCTGACGGTGACGAGCGAAACTGAGCAGTTGCTGAGTCAGCTCCGTGCCGCGCTTGCCCGCGTCGAGAATATGCTCCAGCATCCGCTGGACCCGTTTCGGGTCCTGACTGACCAGCGCCATCCGGGCCGAGTTGAGAATGATGGTCAGCAGGTTGTTGAAATCATGGGCCAGGCCACCCGTCAACTGGCCCAGGGCTTCGAGCTTCTGCGCCTGGAACAGCTGGGCGCGCATGGCATCGAGCTGCAAGGCCGAGTCGCGCCGGTCGGTGATGTCCCGCGTGACCTTGGCCAGGCCGACCACTTGCCCTTGGGAGTCGCGGATCACGTCCAGCGCGGCCAGCGCCCAGAACTGGGTACCGTCCTTGCGCACACGCCAGCCTTCATCCTGCGCAACGCCCTGCTCCAGCGCCTGGCGAAGCAACACATCGGGACGCCCTTGCGCACAATCCTGCTCAGTGAAGAACAACGAGAAATGCTGGCCGATCACCTCTTCGGCACGGTAACCCTTGATCCGCTCGGCACCGGCATTCCAGGACACCACGTGCCCGGTGGGGTCAAGCATATAGATGGCATAGTCGACCACCGACTGCACCAACTGCTCGTAGCGGTTGGCCGGCATGACGGGATGGTTGAAGGGGGCAGCTGAAACCATGCGGACTCCCAGGCAGCCACAGCGGGATGTTTATAGTGAATCTAGCCAAGCATGCCTGTTTCCCCTGCTGCTGTAACTACCTATTGACGATCACGCTCGACCAGTACGGGAACCAGCCGCCGAGGCATTGCGACTTTCAGCAGCCACAGGCTTACCAGCAGAATCAGGCCACCACCTGCCAGCGCCATCAGACGCTGCGCTTGGGAGTGCTGGTCGTCAAATCCCACCATCAACAGGAAACCGCCAAGGCACAACAGGCTCACATACAAAAAGCCTCCCATGAGCAGCACCTGGATGAACACTAGACGCCAGACCAGCCGAGGGCGGACGAGGCGAGCCTCATCAACAGCGGTGGGTGCGGCCCGAACCATGGCATTTCCCTCTTTGGATCCAATAATCAGGCGACAGCGGCCTAATGACATCCCTGTGTCAACGACCTGTGCGACCGACCTGTATCTTTTTGAGAGTAGGCTCTGCAGTTGACTCAACTATAACAATGGGTTATAAAGCGCGCTTGATTGTCAGGCCCTTCTGCCTAGAAGCGCGCCGGTCGCCACGACCCTTTCAAGCGTGCGAGTGTGGTGGAATTGGTATACACAGCAGACTTAAAATCTGTCGGCGTGAGCCTTGCGGGTTCGAGTCCCGCCACTCGCACCAAATTCCAGAAAAGGCGCCCTTGCGGCGCCTTTTTGCTGCCCGCCGGAAAACCCCAGCGCAACTGCTAGAGTGGAGTGTGTCACCGTCCACTGGAATGCCACCATGCGCTACACCCTGTTCGATGGTCAACGCGACCTCATCATCCTGATTGCCCGCGTGTTGCTGATGATCCTGTTCGTGCTCTCTGGCTGGAGCAAACTGACCGGCTTCGAGGGTACCGTCGGTTACATGACATCACTGGGCGCCCCTGCCCCGATGCTGGCAGCGGCCATAGCGGTCATCATGGAGTTCTTTGTCGGGATCGTGCTGATCCTGGGATTCTACACCCGTCCGCTGGCCTTCCTGTTCGCCCTGTTCGTACTGGGCACGGCGCTTCTGGGGCACCCGTTCTGGAACATGGTCGACCCCGAGCGCAGTGCCAACATGACTCAGTTTCTGAAAAACCTCAGCATTGTCGGTGGAATGTTGCTGCTGGCCGTGAGCGGCCCGGGGCGCTTCTCGTTGGACGGTCGCTGATTCAATCGTCTTCGCAGTCGTCGTGCCAGGCTGGATGATCGCGCTCTTCATCGTCGAGATCATCCAGCATGTCTTGCTCGGTCTCGTCCTCGGCGCCTTGGGCATCGGCCTCAAACGCGTCGCCTTCGTCATAGAGGAATTCGTGGTCGAGCAAATGGTCGTGCTCGGGTTCGTGCAGATCGTCTTCGTCGCGCATGGGAGTTCTCGGTGCAATGGAGAGAGGACTTAACGCTGGGTTAACCGGCAGGCACCATCCTACAGGCTCTCCCTTCAATACGTTGATTGCCCGCCGCCTGGCGGGCTTTTTTTTGATCGATGACCTTGCAACCTGCGCTTCACGAAATTCTGACAACGCGCGGGACAGACTGCAGGCTCTCCGTACGTTCTTTCAGCCCGCCTATTCGGCGGGTTTTCTTTTTTGGACGCACACAAGAAAAAACCCCGCAGATTTTCATCTGCGGGGCTTTCGAATAGTGGAGGCCGAGGTCGGAATCGAACCGGCGTAGACGGATTTGCAATCCGGAGCATAACCACTTTGCTACTCGGCCTCAAAGTTCGGATCTAGCTGCTTTCGCTTTGCTATCTCCTTGAAACACTGAACCTTTTTCAAAGTTCGCTGCGTTTCGATGGGCGCCATTATGTCTGCATTCTTTGCGCCTTGCAACCCCCTGAACAGAAAAAATATTCAAGGGGTTCAACGTGTTAGCGCAGACGGCCAAGTTTGCTCCACAACCCGACCACGGCATTCTCAACCGTGCCGCTGGCCGCCATGCCGATGCGCTCCTGCAGGCTCTTGCGCTCGGCGTAATGCACATGGAACAGGTTGGCCTCGCGAGCACACTCACTGAGGTATTCGTCGCTGGTCTGCAGCGTATCCACCAACTTGCGGTTCAACGCCGCTACGCCCAGCCACACTTCGCCGGTCGCCACTTCATCGATGTGCAACTGCGGGCGATAACGAGAGACGAAGTCCTTGAACAGCTGGTGGGTGATATCCAGGTCTTCCTGGAATTTCTCCCGGCCCTTTTCGGTGTTCTCGCCGAAGACGGTCAGGGTGCGCTTGTACTCGCCGGCGGTCAGCACCTCGAAGTCGATGTCGTGCTTCTTCAGCAGGCGATTGACGTTAGGCAGTTGCGCCACCACGCCGATCGATCCAAGTACGGCGAACGGTGCACTGACGATCTTCTCGCCAATGCAGGCCATCATGTAACCACCACTGGCCGCCACCTTGTCGATACACACGGTCAGCGGTATGCCGGCCTGACGGATACGCGCCAGTTGCGATGCCGCCAGCCCATAGCTGTGCACCAGGCCGCCGCCGCTTTCCAGACGCAGCACCACTTCATCTCGTGGCGTGGCGAGGGTCAGCAGCGCGGTGATCTCATTGCGCAAACTTTCGGTGGCCGAAGCTTTGATATCGCCATCGAAGTCGAGCACGAATACCCGACGCTTCTCTTCGGCCTTGCCCTTCTTCTGCTGTTTTTCCGCCTTGGCCTGCTGCTTGCGCAACGCCTTGAGCTGGGCCTTGTCGAGCAGACCAGCCTCCAGGCGCTCGCGCAACTCTTTGTAGAACTCGTTGAGGCGAGTGACCTGCAACTGCCCACCCGACTTGCGCCGCCCTTTGCCGCGCATGCCGGCAATGGCGGACAACACCACCAGGATGGCAATCACCAGGGTGGCGGTTTTAGCGAGAAAGCTTGCGTATTCGGCAAGAAACTCCACGTTGACTCCTTGATAGAACAGCGCCTGAACGACGCGACACTGATGCAAGCATACCGACGAGCCTAAGGCGCTGCCAGCCGGGGTAAAGGCTGGCAACATCTTTCAAACAACCTTTTCAAACGCTTGTATGTTTTTTCGTTGACAGCCTGTGTGCCGCATCCTAACCTCCCAGCAACCTCCAACCGGCCGGATACCTCTGTGGGCAACCTCTATCTGATCCGACATGGCCAAGCCTCCTTCGGTGCCGACGACTACGACGTCCTCTCGCCCGTCGGTGTGCGCCAGAGCCAGGCATTGGGCGAGCATCTGGCTCAGCTCGGTGTGCGGCTGGACCGCTGCATAGCCGGTAGCCTGCGGCGCCAGCAAGATACCGCGCGCCTGGCGCTCGAAGCCTTGCAGGGTCATGGCAGCCAGGTCCCGGCGGTAGAAACCGATGATGCGTTCAATGAATTCAATGCCGATGGCGTCATCCGCGCCCTGCTCCCTAGCCTGATGGCTGTGGAACCAGAAGCGCTGCATGTGCTGCGCAACCCTACGCAGAATCGCAGCGAGTTCCAGCGTTTGTTCGCGCTCATGGTGCAGCGCTGGCACGATGGCGACCATGAATACGACGGCCTGGAAACCTGGCAAGCCTTCACCGCTCGCGTCAACGGTGGGCTGCAGCGCGTACTGGAGGGCGCTGGCAGCGGCGACAACATTGCCGTGTTCACTTCCGGCGGTACCATTGCCGCCCTGCTCCACCTGGTCACCCGGATAACCCCCAGCCAAGCCTTCGCGCTGAACTGGCAGATCATCAACACATCGCTCAGCCTGCTGAAGTTTCGCGGCAACGATGTGTCACTGGCTTCCTTCAACAGCCAAGCCCATGTGCAGCTGTTGAGGGCGCCGGAGCTTGTCACCTATCGATGAGCCCGGTTTGTTGTCCCTTGGGACGCGAATATTACTTAACAAGGAATACACCATGAGCGATGTAGCTAAAGCCGTCGAAGCGATGAAAGCAAAGTTCAATCCGGCAGCCGCCGCCGGTCTTGACCTGGTGTTCGGCTTCAACATCACCGACGAAGACAAGCACTACGCACTGCTCGTCAAGGACGGCACCTGCGAAATCCAGGAAGGCGAGAACGCAGACGCCAACTGCACCCTGGTGCTGGACAGCGAAACCCTCAAGGGTATCGTCAGCGGTGACACCGATGGCATGCAGGCCTTCATGAGCGGCAAGCTGCGCGTCGAAGGCGACATGATGCTGTCGATGAAGCTCAGCGAGCTGTTCCCGGCCTGAGTGGCGGGTACATCAATCGCGACGAAAACCGAAGCCTGCCGGGCTTCGGTTTTTTTTTGCCTGTGTCTCACAGGGAAGCATCAGATGCCTATCAGGGGGATTGATCGGCCGGCAACACCCGTACCTATATGACACTTGGCACGCTTGTTCCACGGCCGACAGGCCATTAGATTAGCCAATAGTCCTCGCGACCGAAAATAAGGAAAACGCATGACGCTCACTGACCAGTCCACTCAGGTACGCCCCGGCGAAGAACTCGACGCGGCCGTCATCGACCCTTACCTCAAGGCCAACATCGGTGGGCTGGATGGCGTACCGACGATCAGCCAGTTCCCCGGAGGCGCCTCCAACCTCACCTACCTGGTCACCTACCCTGGCCGCGAATTCGTGTTGCGCCGTCCACCGTTCGGCCAGAAGGCCAAGTCGGCCCACGACATGGGTCGTGAATTCCGCATTCTCAACCAGCTCAACAGTGGCTTCCCCTACTGCCCGAAAGC
The DNA here is from genome assembly GCF_029537255.1 of Pseudomonas sp. NyZ480. NCBI lineage: Bacteria > Pseudomonadati > Pseudomonadota > Gammaproteobacteria > Pseudomonadales > Pseudomonadaceae > Pseudomonas > Pseudomonas sp. NyZ480. Next base: position 3,514,228 of record NZ_CP120626.1, read on the forward strand.
GTACGCGCATTGCACCGATACCTCACTGATCGGCGGTGAGTTCTATGTGATGGAGCGGGTGAACGGCATCATCCTGCGCTCGGACATTCCCGCCGAATTGAACCTCGATGCGGCGCGTACCGAAGCCCTGTGCAAGAGTTTCATCGATCGCCTGGTGGAACTGCACCAAGTCGATTATCACGCCTGTGGCCTGACCGACCTGGGCAAACCGGAAGGTTACGTGCAACGCCAGATCGAAGGCTGGACCAACCGCTACGAAAAGGCCCTGACCCCCGATGCACCGCGCTGGGAACAGGTCATCGCCTGGCTTCGGGAAAAGATGCCGGCCGATCACCCACGCCCTGGCATCGTGCATAACGACTACCGCTTCGACAACGTCATTCTCGATGCCGAAAACCCCATGCGCATCATCGGCGTGCTGGATTGGGAAATGGCCACCATCGGCGACCCGTTGATGGACCTGGGCAACAGCCTGGCCTACTGGATCGAGGCCAGCGATCCGGCGCCGGTTCAACTGATGCGGCGCCAGCCAAGCAACGCCCCCGGCATGCTCACCCGTCGCCAGTTCGTCGATTACTACGCCGAGCGCGCTGGCATCAGCCTGGACAACTTCGACTTCTACTATTGCTACGGCCTGTTCCGCCTGGCCGGCATCGTCCAGCAGATCTACTACCGCTTCTTCCATGGCCAGACCCAGGACAAGCGCTTCGCCCAGTTCATTCACATGAACCGGCTGCTGGAGCAGATGAGCCTGCAGGTCATCGCCAAGTCCACGCTCTGACGACAGACAACAAGGAAAACAGCATGTCCAAGACCCACCTGTTCGACCTCGACGGCAAGATCGCCTTCGTTTCCGGCGCCAGCCGCGGCATCGGCGAGGCCATCGCGCATCTGCTGGCCCAGCAAGGTGCCCATGTGATCGTCTCCAGCCGAAAGCTGGACGGCTGCCAGCACGTGGCCGATGCCATCATCGCGCAGGGCGGCAAGGCCACTGCGGTGGCCTGCCACATTGGCGAGATGGAGCAGATCCAGCAGGTATTCGCCGGCATCCGCGAGCAGTTCGGTCGCCTGGACATCCTGGTCAACAACGCCGCCACCAACCCGCAGTTCTGCAACGTGCTGGACACCGACCTCAGCGCATTCCAGAAGACCGTGGACGTGAACATTCGTGGCTACTTCTTCATGTCGGTGGAGGCCGGCAAGCTGATGCGCGAGCATGGCGGTGGCAGCATCATCAATGTGGCATCGATCAATGGCGTATCACCCGGCCACTTCCAAGGCATCTACTCGGTGACCAAGGCTGCCGTGATCAACATGACCAAGGTCTTCGCCAAGGAGTGTGCGCAGTTCGGTATCCGCTGCAATGCCCTGCTGCCCGGCCTGACCGACACCAAGTTCGCTTCGGCACTGGTCAAGAACGACACTATCCTCAATGCCGCCCTGCAGCAGATCCCGCTCAAGCGCGTAGCCGACCCCAAGGAGATGGCTGGCGCCGTCCTGTACCTGGCCAGCGATGCGTCCAGCTATACCACCGGCACCGCGCTCAATGTGGACGGTGGCTACCTGTCCTGATCAGGCCTTGATCGCCTGCAAGGTGTAGCTCAGGGGTAGCCGTTCGGGAGACTGACGCAAGCGCCACTCTCCATCGGCCCCCTTGTCCATCTGCCCTGGCAGGGCCTCCCAGGGAATGCTCTGGTGCTCTACCAGCGAGGAAAGTTGCAACCCATTGGCCAGCAAAGCGCTGATCACCTCGCCGAGGCCATGGTTCCATTCATGGGTCTCGGTTTGAAGCAGACGCTGGTCGCTCTCGACATAGGTCTGGTCGGTATGCCATACCGTCGGAGACTCCTGCTCAAAGTAGGTGTACTCCAACTGCAGGCGGTCCCGATGGTCTTCATTCACCGCCATCAGCATTGGATGCCCATCACGCAGAAACAGCCGCCCGCCGGGTTTGAGCAAGGCCGCTACGGTGCGCGCCCAAGGCTCGATACGAGGAAGCCAGCACAATGCGCCGATGCCCGTATAGACCAGGTCGAAGGTGCTGACAGGCAGTACCCGCTCCGCCTGATAGACATCGGCCTCGAAATACTCGATGGCCGCGCCGCAACGCTCGGCCAGGCGCCGCGCCTCAAGCAGGGAAGCCGCCGAGTAATCCAGCCCACAAACCTGCGCGCCAAGCCGTGCCAAAGACACGGTGTCGGTGCCGATATGGCATTGCAGGTGCACCGTGCGCAGGCCACGCACATCACCCAGCCGTGGCACGTCGAAGCGCACGGTTTCGCTCAGGTGCTTGGGCTGACTGACCAGCACCTCGACTTCATAGTCCCTGGATGCGGCATGCAACGGTGCACGCTCATCCCAGCTCGCGCGATTGAGCAGTAGCGATCGATCCATAACGTGCTTCCTTGCCACGACGTGAGCGATACAGCTTAGAGGCAGGTCGCCGCGGCTGCACGGCGTTGCAGGGCCAGGCTGTCATTCTTTTGCGCATAGTAATCGACGCGCGTGCCTCCGGCCTGTGGGTAGACGTCCACGAACGACTCGGCCTCACGGGTGTAGACGGTGAAGCCGCCTTGCTTGCGCGGCTCAAGATATCCGCTGGCATCGACCCCGAACACCGACTCTTCCTGCCAACTGAACTGGATGCACTGGGACACCAACTCAGGTGCCTTGTGCGAGTCAAGTTGCGCGGTGGGCTTGGCGCTGCGCGCCGCATCCATGGTTGCTGACGCACAGCCGGCCAGCATCAGCACAACGGCCATCGGCACAATTGCTCGCATGTTCCATCCTCAGGGCAAAAAAGAACGCGACTCTAGCACTGGCGAGCGGCAGGCGTGAATGGCCTGCTTCAACCCGTATCCACCAGCACCGCCATATGCACGGCATTGCGTCCACCGGCCTTGGCCTGGTACAGCGCCACGTCGGCCTGGGCCAGCAGACTGGCGGTATTGTCATGCGGTCCGGGAATGCCGCACCACAAGCCCACGCTGAAGCGCAGCGCAATTTCGTCACCGGCAAAACACGCCGGGCTGCGGGCGATGGTTTCACGCAGGCTTTGCAAGGTGGCCATCGCGCCTTCGCGGTCGGTACACGGCAACAGCAACAGAAACTCCTCACCGCCATAACGCCCAAGGCTGTCACTCAGCCGCAAGCGCATTTGCAGTTCACGCACGCAATGGCACAACACTTCATCGCCGGCCAGGTGCCCATGCAGGTCATTGATGCGCTTGAAGTGGTCGATGTCGATCATGGCGACCGCCAGGCTGCTGCGCTCGTTTCGGGCACGGTCCAGCTCAACGGCGAAGCGTTCGAGGATCGCCCTGCGGTTGAAGGTGCCCGTCAACACATCACGCAGGGCCAAGTGCTGCAAGCGCGACTCACTGCGCTCCTTGGCCATCAGCACCAGGCCGATGGAATACATCATCACCGTGACCGTGCCGATGGCCACGGAAATGCTCTGCTTGAGGTTGCTGACGTCATAGCGCATTTCGACAGCATGACCGTTGACGACCGCCAGCGCCCGCATGCCCAGGCCGATCAGGCTGATCATGGCGCCGATCTCCAGCAGCAAATGCGCCCTGCCGGGCCGCTCGACGTAGCGTCTGGACCAATAAAGGATCATCGAACACTGCACCACCAACACCAGGGTCGCCAGCAACATGCGTGGCTCAAGGGTGTCGAGCAGCAGCATCAACCCGGTCAGCATGATGACTGGAATGATGAACAAAAGCCGCCAGGGTACGACCTGCTCGCGAATGCGGAACAGGCTGGCCGAATAGAACGCCAGCGCCAGGGACAACAAGCTGTTGCCCAGCCCGTAGGAAAGCCACAGCGGCGCATGGCCGTAAACGGTGTAGCAAACGTACGCCAAGGCGTGGGCGAGCAGCCCACAGCCGGTCAGCAACAAGTTGTCGCGCCGATTGGACTGGCCAACCAACAGCAAACAGAACGCCAGGATGATCGCGACCAGGGCAACGGCGGCGAACAGCGTGGGAGTGTGGGCGATCATCGTGATTCACCATGTTGGCAACTGGCCGTCTTCGCTGCGGCCTGTGTTGAAGTCTAAGGGTCGGCCGGCCGACAAGCCATGACCGAGCGGGACATAACAGCAACCGCAAAGCACGCCGCTCATCGACTGCACCACAAAAATATTGCGCGGCAAGGAAACCAAATGAACCGACTCCAGTCTCAGGGAGTGCACCGTAAACCTTTGCGGATCAAGGACCTATACCGTGATGACTCGCCTTGCAAGCCTCTCGCTGATCGCCGCCGTCCTGCTCGTCGCCGGCTGCCATAGCCACCATTACCGTGACGACGATGGCTGGCGCGACGACGACCGTGGCCACCGTCACCACCATCGCCATGATCGGGACGACGACGATGATCGTCGCTACCGTGACCGCTACTACCGCTGAAACGTCTTCCAACCCTGACCCGCCACCCGTTGCGTGGCACCTAACCCCGATGATTCCTTTGAGGTTCAAATCATGCGTCTAACTCTGCCTTCCCTTGCCCTTGGCCTGCTGCTGTGCCAGGGCGCTTTCGCCGGTGACGGTACTGCCGCCATTGGCGGTGGTCTGGGTGGTGCCTTGGGCAACGTTGTCGGCCAGTCGATCGGCGGCAGGACCGGCGCAGCCATTGGTGCTGGCCTGGGTGGCGCAGCGGGTAGCGCCGTAGGGGCACGCAAAGGCAACCGTACCGAAGCCGCTATCGGTGGTGGCCTGGGCTCGGCGGGCGGTTCGCTGCTGGGCGGTGCGGTCGGCGGCAGGACCGGTTCGACCGTCGGTGCCGGCCTGGGCGGCGCGGCCGGTGGTGCCATCGGCAACCACCTGGGTGACAACAACCGCAAGCACCACCGTCACCGTCACTGATCCGGTTCGTCTGGGGGCCTACCCGGCCCCCTGTCCGCGCAAAACCCTGCAGCACATCAACACCCCTTCCTCTGCGGCTGGCACACTGACTGCTACTGTCTTACGTGCCCCCTTTGTGTGAAGGAACGCCCTCTCCCCATGAACCAAGAGCTGCTCTGGGTCCTCGGCCTGCTGGCCCTCGTCATTATTCTTTTCGTCGTCAACCGCCCACGCATGGACGTGGTGGCCCTGATGGTGATTCTTGCCTTGCCGCTTTCGGGCATCCTCACGGTGGAACAGGCCTTGGCCGGTTTCAGTGACCCCAACGTGGTGCTGATCGCCGCCCTGTTCGTCATTGGCGAGGGCTTGGTACGCACTGGCATCGCCCTGCGCATCGGTGAATGGATGAGCGAACGGGCCGGAAACAGCGAAACCCGCCTGCTGGTGCTACTGATGGTGGCAGTGGCCGGTTTGGGTTCGGTGATGAGCTCGACCGGGGTGGTGGCGATCTTCATCCCGGTGGTGCTGAGCATCGCCGCGCGCCAGAAGCTGTCGCCCAGCCGCCTGATGATGCCTCTGAGCTTCGCGGGCCTGATCAGCGGCATGCTCAGCCTGGTCGCCACACCGCCCAACGTGGTGGTACACAGCGAACTGGTGCGCGCTGGCGAGCAGGGGTTCAGCTTCTTCAGTTTCACCCCATTCGGCTTGGTCGTGCTGGTGCTCGGCATCGGCTACATGCTGCTTACACGTCACTGGCTCAACGGCGAAGTTCGCAAGGATGGCCGAGTGGAAAGCCGTCGTACCCTGCTTGACCTCGTGCTGGACTACAAACTCAACGGTCGCGAACGGCGCCTGCGCATCCGCCCCCACTCCCCGCTGATTGGCCACACCCTGGGCGAGCTGGAACTGCGGACCCGGCACGGCGCCAACGTGATCGGCATCGAACGCCAGCACAAGTTCACCACCCGGGTGTTCTCTGCCGATTCCGGCACCGTCCTGCACCAAGGCGATGTGCTGCTGCTCGATCTGTTCGCCAACCGCGACGACTTGCGCAGCCTGTGCCAGACCATGCAACTGGAACCCTTGCATTTCAAGGCGGCCTATTTCATCGACCAGTCCCAGGAAATCGGCATGGCCGAAGTTTCCTTGCCACCGGGTTCGCAACTGATCGGCCAGAGCATCCTGGAACTGGCCTTCCGTTCGCGCTATGACCTGAACGTGGTGGGTCTGCGGCGTGAGCAAGCGGCCATCGAAGAACAGTTGGTGGAGGAAAAACTGCGCCTTGGCGACACCTTGCTGGTGGTTGGGCCCTGGAAGGCCGTGCGCCAGTTGCAAAGCCAGCCACGCGACTTCCTAGTGCTCAGCCTGCCCGCGGAAATCGACCAAGTGGCCCCAGCCCGCTCCCGTGCGCCTTATGCCCTGATCAGCCTGGCCGTGATGGTCGGGTTGATGGTCAGCGGCGTCGTGCCCAACGTCATTGCCGCCCTGATCGGTTGCCTTTTGATGGGCGCGGGCCGCTGCATCGACATGAACAGCGCCTACCGGGCCATCCATTGGCAAAGCCTGGTGCTGATCGTCGGCATGCTGCCATTCGCCCAGGCCCTGCAGAAAACCGGTGGCATAGACCTGGCCGTTGGGGGGTTGGTCAACGTGCTGGGAGGCGCCGGTCCCATGGCCATTCTCGCCTGCCTGTTCGCCGTCACCGCGCTGATCGGCCTATTCATTTCCAACACCGCTACGGCAGTCCTGATGGCGCCAGTGGCCATCAGCACCGCCAGCCAACTGGGCATGTCACCCTACCCGTTCGCCATGACCGTGGCCTTGGCCGCATCGGCGGCGTTCATGACGCCAGTGTCGTCCCCGGTCAATACCCTGGTACTGGGCCCGGGTCAGTACCGGTTCAGCGACTTCGTGAAAGTAGGTGTGCCATTCACCGTGCTGGTGATGCTGGTAACCGTGGTGATGGTGCCGTGGTTCTTCGGACTGTGACGCGATCAGGAGGAGAATGAAGTCAATCTGGCATCATTCCCCAGGATCGCGGCAGATTGACATCAACGACCCTCCCGAAACACACTGATACGTTATTGCCCCAGGTGCTTGCAGCCGTTGTCCTGGATTCCGTTCCTGCTTGCCGGTCGAGCTCATGGTTTATCCAGCCCATTCGCGCTTGTTGCCCTATGCCGCTCTGTTCTGCCTGACCTTTGCCCTTACGTTGGGTGGAATCCTGGCCCGGCCCATCGAATCGCTGTCGCTGTTCTGGCCGGTCAATGCGGTTCTGGCGGGCGTGCTGCTGCGTAACCCACGCCAGGCTAACCTGGTCGGCTTTGCCCTGATCTGGGTGGCCATGGTCACGGCAGACATTGCCAGTGGCAGTGCCTGGACGCCGGCGCTATGGTTCAACTTGTGCAACCTTGGCGTGGTGGTGACAGTCTGGCGATTGCTTTCCCGCCTGCCTCGCGTGCACTGGCGCATGCGCACACCGCACGGCGTGCTGTGCCTGTTCGGCGCCTGCGCGGCCGGTGCCGTGGTGGCAGCCAGCATGGCATCGGCCATGGCCACGCCGTGGTTCGAGCAATCGTTGCGCTCGACGTGGCTGGCCTGGTTCAGCGAGCAGTTCTCTACCAGCATCCTGGTGCTGCCGGTGCTGCTTACCGCGCCTTCCGCGCGGGCGTTGCCCCGAAGCCGCACCCACGCCATTCGCCTGGCACCCTTGCTGGTGCTGCTCGCCTCCCTGGCCCTGAGCATTGGCTTCGGTGGGCCGGGGGCCATCGCGTTTCCAATCGCGGCGCTGCTGTGGTGTGCCTGGACCTACTCGCCCTTTTTGGTGTCCCTGCTAGCGCTCACCGCTGGCAGCACACTGATCGTCGCCGTGGCACAAAACCTCATGCACTTCAGCCTGCCGCAGAGCGAACTGGGGGTGACCACCCTGATGTCGGCGCGCCTGGGTATCGCCATGCTGGTACTCGGACCGCTAGTGGTGGCCTGCGTCAGCCAGGCCAATCGCAGCCTGCTCGCTCGCCTTGCGCATCAGGCTACCATCGACCACCTCACCGGCGTACTCACCCGCAGCGCCTTCACCCGCCGCGCCAACGCCTTGCTCGAAGGACGCCAACAACATGCCCAGGCGTTGCCACTGACACTGATGATGCTCGACATCGACCATTTCAAGTCGATCAACGACAGGCATGGTCACGGGGTGGGAGACGAAGTGCTGCGCCAGTTCGCTCGCACCCTGCAGGACCAACTGCACGAAGGCGAACTGCTGGCGCGCATGGGCGGTGAAGAGTTCGTGGTCATTGTCCCAGGCCTGGCCCCGGATCGCGCACGCTTCACCGCCGAGCGTCTGCGTCGCGCCGTGCAGGACCTGCATGTGGTGAAGGCCGATGTACGCTTGCAGATCACTGTCAGCATCGGCCTGGACGGCTGCGCCGCAGACGCACCCGCCCCTAGCCTCGACGAACTGCTGGCCCGCGCCGATCTGGCGCTGTACCGGGCCAAGGCCCATGGTCGCAACCGCGTCGAACAGGCCGAGCCGCTGCGCGATCAGGGCTGAATCAGGCCGCCAACAAGTCCCAGGACAACTTAGCGATCAGCACGCACAGCAAGATCAGGAATAGCCCGCGCACGAAGGACACCCCTTTGCGCACCGCCAGCCAGGTGCCGGTCAGCGCCCCCAGGATATTGCACGCCGCCATGGGCAGGGCAATGGCGTATAGCACATTGCCCGAGGGCACGAAGAACACCAGCGCAGCGAGGTTGGTGGCGATGTTGACCACCTTGGCCGACGCCGAGGCATGCAAAAAATCCAATGCGAAGAAACGGATGAACAGGAAGATCAGGAAGCTGCCTGTACCCGGCCCGAACAGCCCATCGTAGAAACCGATCGCTCCCCCGATCAGCACCGCCAGGCATTGCTCCTTGCGACCGATGCGTGCGGGCTTGTGCAGGGTGCCGAAGTCCTTCTTGAGGAACGTGTAGATCGCCATCAACACGATCAGCACCAGCACCGCCGGACGCATGACGCTGGGCGGTACCAGCGACACCGTGGCGGCACCGGCGAACGACATGACGAAAGCACTCAGCGCTGCCGGCACGATGAGCCCCCAGTCCAGGGTCACCTTGCGAATGAACGAGCGCGCGGCGAAGGCTGTGCCGCACACCGACGCCAGTTTGTTGCTGCCCAACAGCGCAGCCGGTTGTGCCGTGGGCAGCACATTGAACAAGGCCGGAATCTGGATCAGCCCACCACCCCCCACTGCGGCATCGATCAGTCCGGCGGCAAAAGCGAACACAGAAAGCACAGCAATATCCATCATCACGCGGTTCCAGGCAGTGGGGGCACGCTGCAAGGCTAATCAAAGCGCGGCACTTGTGGTGAAATGCCATATTGCGAAAACTGCAATGAGGTCACTGCCATGGCACTGGACATGCTCAGGGAAATCCAGGCATTCGTCAGCGTTGCGCACAAGCGCAGCTTCGTCGCCGCCGCACGCGCCCTGGGCCGCTCGCCGAGCGCGGTAACGCGGGCGGTACAGACGCTGGAGGACAACGCAGGGAGCAAACTGCTGAACCGCAATGCCAATGTCGTGACCCTCACCGAGGCCGGTGAGCGACTGTTGCCCCATGCCGAGCGCTTGCTGGATGTGCAACGTGATGCCGCCGACGAGTTGGCGGCGCTTAGCGGTACCGCCCAGGGATGGATACGCCTCGCCGTGCCAAAACTACTGGCCGAACACGTGCTGCCAGACGTACTGGCGACGTTCTCGGCCAAGCACCCACAAGTCACCCTGGACGTGCAATACAGCGATGAAGCGCTAGACCCGGTGGTGGGCAAGTTCGATTTCGTGGTGCGCGGTGCGTTTCCCCAATCCAGCGAACTGATCGGTTATCCCTTATGGTCCTACCGCCGCCACCTCTACGCCAGCCCGGCGTATTTGGCGCGCGCCGGCACGCCACAGAGCCTCGAAGACCTGTCCAGCCACTCGCTCGTCCTGCACACCGCCCCGCGCATCCTCAAAGCCTGGCACTTCTGTCGCGACGGCCAGATCACCAGCCTACGGACGCATCCACGCCTGCGCCTGGACTCAGGTGATGCAGTGCTTCACAGCACCCTGGCGGGTGCCGGCATAGCCCGGCTGGCGGACTGGGTCGGGGAACCTCAGGTCAAGACCGGGCGGCTGGTGCGGGTGTGCCCGCATTATCGGCTGACTTCCAGCACCGGGCAGGACCCGCAAATGCACGCCCTGTACGCTGCAGGCGAATTACCCGCTCGGGTTCGTGACCTGCTGAAGGCCTTGCGCCATGCAGGTAAATCGGTTGCGGGGGCGCCCCGGTAAGGGCTGTTCAAAATCTGCTCAATTTAACAGAGGCCGCCGCCAGCTTGGCTTACAGCACTTTATCCACAGACCTACCCACGTTTTTTGTGGACAGATTTCCCCGTGCTGGGAAGGTGGCGATACCACCGCAAGCCAGGGTGGCCCATCTGCGCAAGGCGATGGGCCGTGGGTGAAAGCAGGTCAGCTTGGCGGAATGGTCCCCAAGATGCCTACCAGAATGGTCAGAAGCAGAAAACCACCCAGAAACAGCGCAAGCTTACCCATCGGAACCTCTACAGTGTGTTGTCGGGACGAAGAGCATTGTCGGACTTTGACTGATACGGTTACAGATTCAGGTTCGTCGAAAAAAACCAGATCAGATGGCGCACCGCCGTTGATTTGACCGCGCCGTACACCTGCTCCCAGCCACTGCACCCGCTTCACCTCGGGACGAATTGCTACATAACATTTCGTCTTTCGCGGGCAAGGCTCCTTCTCCCCGCCAAAAGCGCCGCCCGGCCCAAACGCCAGCAAATCCAGCAGAGACCGGCGCCGGTCGGCCTTCTTGCGCACATAAATAGAAAAAGACTCGCGCCAGGTTTGTAGGATGCATTACCGGTGAGCAGTAGGAATTTTCTAGCTCTCGTCGCAAGCCTGTATGAAACCTCAGTTTCATCCGAAAGATTGAGCTGTTACGGTCCAGTTTTCCTACAACGGCACGGATGCCTTCAGCACGAGAGAAACATGGAACCGTTCAACTCATCTGCCCTGGCACTGCAAAAGAACCTACTGAATCTGCGCCGGGAGCGTGATCGCCTGCGGGCGCAGGGCGACGACCAGAAAGCAGCGGAGTTGGCGGAGCAAATAGCCAGGATCGAAGCAGTGATCGGCAATCTACCCAAGACCATGAAGCCGCCGACCTTGCAGTGAGGGCTGGTCCATCCCTGAAAGCGAGTCGGCGGGGACGCTACTTCTCCCGCCAGCTCGACAGCCTAACTTGAACAAGCACCTGGCTGCGCTTCAAGCAGCCGCCCGCCCGTGCTTACCGGTCACCTCGAACTGCCCCACCAGCTTCTGCAGTTTGTTGGCATTGACCTTCACGGTTTCCGCACTGCTCTGCAGCACCACCACCGTCTGACGCATTTCTGCCGAGCACTGGTCGACTTTCTCGATGGTCTTGCCACACGCCAGGCTGCGTGCATTGAGCTGCTGGATAATGGTGAACATGCCTTCCACCGCCTGGTGCAACTGGACGTTCTCCGACGAGGCATCTTCAGCCAGACGCAAGCTGTCATCCACGTCCTTGACGCCCTCCTCCATCAAACTGACCGCCTTTTGAGTCTCATACTGCAAGCCTTCGATCTGCTGGCGAATATCCTCCGCTGCTCGCGAGGTGCGCGCCGCCAGGCCACGCACTTCATCGGCCACCACGGCGAAACCGCGCCCATGCTCACCGGCACGCGCCGCCTCAATGGCTGCATTGAGCGCCAGCAGGTTGGTCTGGCTGGTGATTTCGCTGATCAACCCGGTGATGTTGCCGATCTGAGTCATGCGATTGTCGAGCAACTGCACGCTCGACGACGAGCGCTGCACCACGTCGCGAATCGACTGGGTGCCCTGCTGTACGGAGGCGAACTGCTCACGGGCGCGGCTGACCACTTCATCCATGGCCTGTTTCATCTGCTCGGCACTGGCAGAGGCTTGCTGGATTTCGCCTAATTGGTCTTCGACGATGAGCATCATCTGGTGCACGGCTTCGGCCACCTCGCCGGAAGTCAGCCCGGCTTGCTGGCTACGCCCAAGCATCATCTGGTTGGTCGAACCGACATTGCGACTGGCCTTCACCACCTGGCCCACCACCGAGTCGAGCCGGTCGATGAAACTGTTGATCCAGCGCCCCATGTCACCGGTTTCATCATTGGCCATGGCGGTAATATCCAGCCGCTGGCGCAAGTTGCCTTCACCCTCGGCGATGGCTCTCAACACCTCGGTCATGCCGCTCAACCGTGCGGCCAGACGCTTTGGCCCCAGGGTGCGGAAAAGCGCAGCGGCGCACAAAAGGCTGGCCAGCATGACCACGTCCTGCATGCCCTGCGACAGCCCGGCGTAGTGCTGGACCAACACATTGCAGCCAAACAACCCGGCCATGGTGGCGATGTAGGGTTTCATCAACCCATGGGTGAGAGAGCGTCGGCGGTAGACCTCCTCCAGGTCGGCTTCGCACATCATGCCCCAACGATCCGGTGAGCCTGGCAACTGGAAGGTAATGCCTTTGCCCACCACCGGAATATGGCGGTAATCCGAGTACCCTGGGTACGTCACGAAGAGGTTGGAGCCGCAGCGGATGGTTTCGCGCACACCGGGGTGCAGTTGCTGGGTCGCAGGGTCGGTAAAGCGCAGTTCCAGCTCGGTGTGGCGCTCGATGCGCACCGTGGACCAGGGCGTGTGCACGCCGCTCTTGAGGTTCTCGCCATGGGTGAAGGTGCCGTCCTCGAAACGCGAACGGGACAGCGCCGTACCTGGCTCTATGCTCGGGTCGAAACACGACTGCGCCATGAACAGGTAGTTGTCGCCCGACTCGGTGAAAATGTGCCCGGCTTCACGCTGGATAAGATCACCCAGCACATCGTTGGGCACACGACCGCAGAGGCAGCCAAGGGTTTTGCCGGCCACTATCAGCGGCTGGTAGAACATCAATGTCACGGCATCATGGAAGCGGGACGACGAGGGGCCGATCTGCAACGTCAGCGGATCGCTGTAGGGCCCATGCAGGAAAGCGCCCTTCAAACCCTGCGCCAGGGCGTCCGTGCGCTCCAGCTGCGAGCTACCGCGCTGCGCCCAGGTCGATGCGATGACGGAACCGTGGCGATCGACAACGAACAGTTCGGAAAAGTCTTCGGCCTGACCGAGCTTGTCGACCAACGCTGCCCGGTCGAGCTGGGCAAGATCGCCGTCCACCCGCTCGGCCAGTTCCGCCAGGTGATCCCACTGCTCGCGCGCCCAACTCTGCAACAAACGCACACGGGTTTGGGCGATGGCTTCGAAGGTCTGCTCGATCACTGGGTAGCTCGTCCTGTTGAGCCGGCAGGCCCAACCCATGGAGAGCTTTCCGGTCTTGCCGAACCAAGGTAACCAGCGTTTTTCGCTAGCGGACAACGCCATGGAATTGCTTGCAAGCGACATTTATATCCCCATCCGCGACATGATAGTGGCGAAGCGACAGCAATTAGCGCGCCAACTCGTGAGCTTGCTAACTGATTTGCTCCAACGAACCACCGAGGGGCCATTGCAGCGACAACGCCGCGGGCTGAAGGGTTTGCTGCGCACACCGGCGCGCATCGAATCGGTGCAGTGACGTTCGCGCGCACCAAGGCGGAGCGCATGGCGTGGCCTGCTGAGATCATCGTCCTTCAGGTAAGATCGCGGGCGGCCGTCCAAACTCGACAAGGGGAATCCTCGACGTGACGCAATCCGATGCGCATAACGCTCAACACCCCGCCCGGCAAGTGAGCCTCTGGCAAGCCCTGGCCTTCTGGCTGAAGTTGGGCTTAATCAGTTTTGGTGGCCCAGCGGGACAGATTTCGATCATGCACCAGGAACTGGTGGAGCGCCGTCGCTGGATTTCCGAACGCCGTTTCCTGCACGCCCTGAACTACTGCATGCTGCTGCCCGGCCCGGAGGCGCAACAATTGGCCACCTACCTGGGTTGGCTGATGCACCGTAGTTGGGGCGGCGTAATTGCCGGGGTGCTGTTCGTCCTTCCCTCGCTGTTCATCCTGATTGGACTGTCCTGGGTCTATATCGCCTTCGGTGAAGTGCCCATCGTGGCCGGGGTGTTCTACGGGATAAAACCCGCCGTCACCGCCATCGTCGTCCAGGCCGCTCACCGCATTGGCTCGCGCACGTTGAAAAACAGCTGGCTTTGGGCGATCGCGGCGGCCTCGTTCGTCGCCATTTTCGCCTTCAACCTCCCCTTCCCGCTGATCGTGCTCGGTGCGGCAATCGTCGGTTACTTCGGCGGGCGACTGGCACCACAGCGATTCAGCCACGCTGGCGGCCACGGCAAAGCCAGCGCATCAGCCGGCCCCGCGCTGATCGACGACGACACCCCGCCCCCTGAGCATGCTCGGTTTCGCTGGTCACGCCTGGCCATGCTGATCGCCCTCGGCGCAGCCCTGTGGGGGCTACCCATGGCTGTGCTCAGCGCGCTGTTCGGGTGGCAAGGTTCCCTGACGCAGATGGGCTGGTTCTTCACCAAGGCTGCCCTGCTGACTTTTGGTGGGGCCTATGCGGTTTTACCCTATGTGTACCAAGGTGCGGTGAGCCACTACGGTTGGCTGACCCCAACGCAGATGATCGATGGCCTTGCCCTGGGTGAGACCACGCCAGGACCACTGATCATGGTGGTCGCCTTCGTCGGCTTCGTGGGAGGCTACGTGCAGCCGATGTTTGGCGCCAATCAGGCCTTTCTGGCCGGTGCGGTGGCGGCTTGCCTGGTGACATGGTTCACTTTCCTGCCGTCGTTCCTGTTCATACTTGCCGGCGGCCCGTTGGTGGAATCGACCCATAACGAACTGAAATTCACGGCACCGCTGACGGCAATCACCGCGGCCGTCGTCGGCGTGATCCTCAATCTGGCGCTGTTCTTCGGCTACCACGTGCTCTGGCCGCAAGGGTTGGCAGGGGCCTTGGACTGGCCATCGGCTTTGATTGCCGTGGCCGCGGCGGTGGCCCTGTTCCGCTTCAAGCGGGGCGTGATTCAGGTGCTGATGGCCTGTGCGCTTGCCGGGTTGGCGGTGCACTTGGTGCGAGGTTGAAAGGACTGTGCAGATTCTGCGCGCCACTTGCCCTGTTGCATCCTGACAGGGCAAATGGCAATTGCGGTACTGACTGGCCTTAGCGAGGACCGCCGCCAGGCCCGCCACCCATGCCGAATCCGCCAGGGCCACCATGCCCACCGCCATGCCCACCGCCGCCGCCCGGGGGCATGAACATCCAGCAGCCCGAAAGCGTGGAAACGAGGGCGGCTACGAGAGCTGCGCGGACAATTTGATTGAACTTCATCAAAACGCTCCAAAAGGCAAAGACGCTGCCACCAGGGGTACAGGGGGCAGCGCCGCGATTCTAGAGGGCGCAAAGATGGGCCGGTAGCTGGCCACTACGACCTTTTCAATACCTTTACAGTGCCGTCACGCCAGACGTGGTGTGAACCGCCATGCCACGCTCGGCACGCAGCTCAATATCTCCAGAAAACTGGAGCTACAAGTACCAATACAGTCAGGATTTCCAACCTGCCCAGAAGCATTCCAACGGTCAGTAACCATTTGGCGGCATCCGGTAGCGACGAGAAGTTGCCTGCCGGTCCAATGATGGTGCCCAGTCCTGGCCCGACGTTACATACCGCCGTAGCGGCACCGCTCAACGCCGTTGTCCAATCAAGGCCAATGAGCGACAAGCCCAGCGCGATGACGGCAATCGTGATGGTGAAGAAAAACGAAAAGGTCAAAAGTGAGCGCACGATCTCTTCGTCGATAGGATGGCCATTGTACTTTTTCTGAATCACGGCTCGAGGATGAATCAACTGCTTCAAGTTGCTGAGCAGCAGAGCCGCTGCAACCTGAAACCGGAAGATCTTGAGACCGCCTGCCGTTGAACCGGAGCAGCCACCGACGAACGTCAAATAAAAGAACAGCAAGACTGCGAAGCTTCCCCATAAGGTGTAGTCGCCAACCGCAACGCCGGTGGTCGTCACGACCGAGGTCACATTCACTGCCACGATACGAAATGCATCCCACCATCTGTAGTCGCTGTGAAAATACAGCCAGGTACCCACAGCCAGCGACGTAACCAACAAGAAACCAAGGAATCCGCGCACCTGGTGATCCTTGAGCAGCGCGCGCCGATTGCCCCGCAATGTCGTGACGTACAAAGTGAATGGCAGGCTGCCCAGAATCATGATGACGACCGCCACCCAATGGATCGCTGGTTGCACCCAGTGGCCAAGGGAGGCGTCCGAAGTTGAAAATCCTCCAGTGGAGATTAGCGACATCGCATGGTTGACCGCCTCAAATGGCGTCATTCCAGCGAGCCAGAGCGCCAACGCGCCGATGCTCGTCAGCCCGAGATAGAGCAACAGAATATATTTGGCGGCCACATGGGAGCGTGGCGTCACTTTATCCGACCAGTCCGAGGACTCTGTCTGGAACAGACGCATGCCACCCACTCGCAACATGGGAAGGACCGCCACCGCCATGCCGATGAATCCGATGCCACCCAACCAATGCAGCATGGAGCGCCAGATCAGCAAGCCGGGCGACGAACTATCCAGGCCCGTGAGGACCGTCGAACCAGTGGTCGTGATGCCGGACATCGTCTCAAAGAATGCGTCGGTGTAGCTAATATCGCTGATGAACACCATTGGTAGCGCTGCGAAAGTACATACCACTACCCAGCTTCCGGTAGTCAGCAGGTACATGTCCCTGGGGCGAAGATGAGCAGTGTCTGGGCGCCCCCGTATGATCAAAAGAAGACCACAAATGAGGGTAACCAAACTCGACCTGAGGAAAGCCGAGAGATCGTCGCTACGCTCATAGACCACCAGTGTGATCATCGGAATGGCCATGCTTACGGCCAGTGTGACCAGAAAAATACCCAAGATGAAGCCGATAAGCCGAATTGCTGCCAGGGACATCACAGGAGAGCTCCGAATTAGCACTGCGCAGTATCGGATGCGCCCATTCAAATTCGAGTAAATTCTGCGTAAAACTTTTATGGGCAATTCGTCAGGCGGCGTAACGGGTTAAGATCATACGGGCCAAGCGACTCGCCGCTCATAAAGCGAACAGTCATCGCCTTCGCTGACTGGATGGGCCCTTTAGCTGCACGCAGCCACCGCATCGATCTCCACAAGCATTCCATCCAATGCCAGCCGAGGCACCGGAATCAGAGTGCAGACCGGATGCCCTTCCCGCCAGACCCGGTTCGCTTCCGTCACCCAATCGTGTAGGCGATGCTCATCATGATCGACAATCAACAAGGTCAACTTGAACACCTGTTTCAAGCTCGATCCTTGTGATCGAAGCGCAGTGTCCAGGTTAGCCAGCGCCTGCCTGGCCTGGTCGGAAAACGCCGCAGGCAGACGCCCTTCGACGTCCTCACCACCTTGCCCGGCGATGAACAACAGCCTGGCGCCAGGGGCCACTGATGCGACGTGGGAATAGCCGTTGTTGCTCGGATCATACAGGCCAGGCGGATTGGACAGCTCGAACGCGGGGCGAGATTTTACGGACATGAGACGACTCCAGGTGAAAGAGAACGGGAGTCTGCAACCTCAAGTGAACTCGAGGTCAAGGGTGCTCTGGCGATTTATAAGCCGGCCACTTGATGGCATATAGCCATCTGTCGATAATCCTGCTTTCCACATCTCACGCAAGGACCCGCCGTGAAGAAGTTTTACCTGACCCTCCCGCTGTGCGCTGTGTTTTTGCAGGGCTGCGGTGTGACCATGGCCCGTTATGAGCCAAATTATCAAAACGTCCAACAGCTCAAGCAAAATGCCCCACTGCAGCCTGTGCAACAGGCCCAGGTGAAAGCCGACGCCGGACAAGGGTCGTTGATGGTACGCCTGAACCCGATATCCTCCCCCGAAGGGAGCGTCCCCCTGCATGTCCAAGCCGCGATCAATGACGAACTCCGCCATGCCGGACTGCTTGATCCTCGCGCGGATCGGCAACTGCAGATTCAATTGATCAAGAGTCAACTCAACTCCGGTGTAGCCAACGGCCATGGTGAGCTCGCTGCTCGATTCACCGTGCGCAAAGGTAATGACGTACTGTACGAAACCACCAAACAGGTGGAGCATGACTGGAATAGCAGCTTCTTCGGACCGATCGCCATCCCCGCCGCGGCGAACAATTACAATCCTATGCTCAAAGACTTGCTCAAGCACCTGTATAGCGACCCGCAGTTCATCCAGGCATTGAAGTGATCAACGAAAGAGAGCCGCCATCGCGGCTCTTTTTCCATGGGTTCAGCTGCGCGGGGTATATGCCTGGACAGCGGAGTATTTAGTGCGGTTGCTGTCGAGCCAATTCTTCAGCAGTCCATTGACCTGCCGGTTGAAGGTGTCGGTGACCGCGGCTTTCGGCGTGTTACCCACCAGCGGAAGGAACCAGATTCCCATCCAGGTATTGACCGCATCATGGTTGGTACTCTTGCCCAGAGACTGGCCTCGGTCATCCAGGGTTTCCAGGCTCATGGTGTACTGATCCGTTGCCAGTGCCGGGATGAGGGTGAACGTGAAACCACTGATGAAAGCGAGCACCATCTGCCCACCGCCGGGCGCGTGGTTATAGACCTTCAGTCGAAGGTTGTAGTCGCCAGGCTGCTTCTCGAATTCATCGAAGGTCACCCGGCCAAAGAGGCCTGACTCGTTGAAAACACGCTTGAGCTCGGGTTTGAGCATATCGCGAGCTTGTGGCACCTCATTGGCGTTGGCGGTGTCCGGGTCTCCCTGGAAAAAGTCGAAGTCCACGTAGACGTTCGGCTTGTTCGAGTAGCTCGCCATCGAAGGCAAATCCACCGGAGCCACTTCGTCCTTGGTGAAGCTGGCGCATCCCCCCAGGGCTACTGCCAAGGCGAGGCCAAGGGATTTCACAAATCGCATATCAACTTCCTTGCGTGATCATTACGTGTGCTTCACATGAAGGCGATGCGGATTCTAGAGAAATCCGGTCGATTTCAAAAGGCCATCACTTGTTTGCTCTCCTCCATGCTCCAGCACAAGCGGCTGAACATCCCAACGTGATGGTCCCGGGGATCGGGTTGCTCGGTGGTTGACATTAGAGACAATCAGTCTAAATTAAAACGCATGAACAGCGCCCAACCTATCCCTCGAAGGGGCCGCCCCCCCAAAGTCGCACGTGAGCATGGCGAAACGCTGGAGCTTCTGCTGCGTTGTGGCATGGAAATCCTCACCGAACAGGGTTTTGCGGCTACCGGCATCGACACCGTGCTCAAACGCGTGCAGGTGCCCAAAGGCTCGTTCTATCACTACTTCGACAGCAAAGAAGCATTCGGCCAGGCGGTGCTGCAGCGCTATGCCGACTACTTCGCTCGAAAACTCGATCGCTGTTTCAGCGACCTGAGCGTGTCACCGCTGCGAAGACTTTCCAACTTCGTCGAAGAAGCGAAGGTCGGGATGGCCAAGTACCAGTTCAGAAGGGGCTGCCTGGTAGGTAACCTTGGCCAGGAGGTATTGGTACTGCCCGACAGCTTCCGTGAACAACTGGAACGGACCCTGCAGGACTGGGAGCAACGCTTGTCTGCCTGCCTGGAGGAAGCGGTCAAGCTGGGCGAAGTGTCTTGCGAGCATGACTGCAAAGCCCTCGCGGCCTATTTCTGGGTTGGCTGGGAGGGTGCCGTGCTTCGGGCACGACTGACGCAGCATGTCCGCCCCCTGGAGATTTTTTTCCAAGGTTTTCTGACGGGAATCACTCGGTGATTTCGATCGAACCATTTAAAGACAACCGGTCTAAACGAGGATAAGCAATGTTCAAAGCCATTGTCATCGAGAAGCGGGAAGACACGTATTCGGCCCGACTCGCCGAGCTGCAGGATGATCAGCTACCCACCGGGAACGTGACGGTGAACGTGGCCTACAGCACCTTGAACTACAAGGACGCACTCGCAATCACCGGCAAGGGGCCAGTCGTTCGGCAGTTTCCGATGGTGCCGGGCATCGACCTCGCGGGCACTGTCGAAGCGAGTGACGATCCGCGGTACCAGCCGGGCGATCGCGTATTGCTCAATGGTTGGGGGGTGGGTGAAAGCCATTGGGGCGGACTTGCACAAAAGGCGAGAGTGAACGGTGACTGGCTGATTCCTCTCCCTGATCGCCTGAACGAACGCCAAGCGATGGCCGTCGGTACCGCTGGATACACCGCCATGCTGTGCCTGATGGCCCTTGAGCGCCATGGGTTGACACCCGCACATGGGCCGGTGCTGGTCACAGGCGCCACAGGCGGCGTCGGTAGCTTCGCCATCAGCCTTCTGGCGGGTGCCGGGTATAACGTCACTGCCGCAACCGGCAAAGCTAGCGAGGACGCCTATCTGAAAAGCCTGGGGGCAACCACCATCATTGACCGGACCGAGCTTTCAGCTCCGGGGCGTCCATTGGCAAAAGAAAAATGGGCAGCCGTGATCGATTCGGTCGGCAGCCATACGCTGGCCAATGCGTGCGCAAGCACAATGTCTGAAGGATTGGTGGCTGCATGCGGATTGGCTCAGGGGATGGATTTCCCGGCAACCGTCGCACCGTTCATTCTCCGAGGGGTAAGCCTGCTTGGTATCAACAGCGTCACTCAGCCATTTGAGCGACGCGTGGAGGCTTGGGAAAAGCTCTCCGATCAGTTGAACCTCGACGCACTGTCATTGATGAGCAAAGAAATCAGCCTGGAGAGCGCGATTGCCGCCGCCTCGGACCTGATGGACGGGAAGATTCGTGGCCGGTTGGTTGTGGACGTGAACGCCTAGGAGGGTCGCCTGATGCTTGGGCGAACGCCGCAACAATCGACCAAGGGCAACGAGTGAGACTGAGGCCTTGGCGAACGCTAGCAAGCTACGCGGCCACACCGAGAAGCGGATCACGCCGGCTGTTTACTGGCGCGCCTGAGAGATCGTGATAACCACCCGATGAAATCCTTTTCACTGCAGTGGTGCGGTACACCATCGAAACGCTGCGGGGAAATTGGCCGTTCCAGCGTCAGGTTTTCCGCCCTCCAAAAACGCAAAAAGCCCTGAATAATCAGGGCTTTGAATATGGCGGAAGCGTAGAGATTCGAACTCTAGGATAGTTGCCCATCGACGGTTTTCAAGACCGTTGCCTTAAACCACTCGGCCACGCTTCCAGCTCGTTTTGCGGCGGCCATAATACCGTAATGAAACACGCTGTCAAACTCTCTGTGTCGCGGGTTGCAGGAGCTCTGTTAGACTCGTTGCATCTGAATGTCTCATCACCACAGGTTCACCAAGGAGTGTCGCCATGCGCGAACAGGATTACGCCGTACACCACGGCCAGCAGGTCGAGCAGCAGGAGATCAGCAAGGTCCTGCGCAACACGTACAGCCTGCTGGCACTCACCCTCGCCTTCAGTGGCATCATGGCCTTCGTTGCCCAGCAGATGCGTGTCGGCTACCCGAACGTGTTCGTCGTGCTGATCGGCTTCTACGGCCTGTTCTTCCTCACCGCCAAGCTGCGTGACTCCGTCTGGGGCCTGGTTTCCACGTTCGCCCTCACCGGCTTCATGGGCTTCATCCTCGGCCCTATCCTCAACCGCTACCTGGGCATGAGCGGCGGCGCCGAAGTGGTCAGCTCGGCCTTCGCGATGACCGCACTGGTATTCGGCGGCCTGTCGGCCTACGTGCTGATCACCCGCAAGGACATGAGCTTCCTCAGCGGCTTCATCACCGCTGGTTTCTTCGTCCTGCTGGGTGCCGTTGTGGCCAGCTTCTTCTTCCAGATCAGCGGCCTGCAACTGGCGATCAGCGCCGGCTTCGTCCTGTTCTCGTCGGTCTGCATCCTGTTCCAGACCAGCGCCATCATCCATGGCGGCGAGCGCAACTACATCATGGCGACCATCAGCCTGTACGTGTCGATCTACAACCTGTTCGTCAGCCTGCTTCAGCTGTTCGGCATCATGGGCCGCGACGACTGATCAGTCACGCCCGCACTTGAAAAGCCCGCTTCGGCGGGCTTTTTCATGCCTGTTCGCCCCAGACGGGCGATCACTGTAGAATGCGCTCCTTTTTTCTTCCGGGACAGCTTTAGCAATGAGCTCACACGAACACAGCCCAGGCGCACCGGCGCCTGCCAATGAACTGGTGCTTGGTCTTGAGGACAAGCCACGGCTGTTGATCGGCCTGCTGGCAGCACTGCAGCACTTGCTGGCGATCATCGTTCCCATCGTCACCCCCGGCCTGCTGATCTGTCAGGCCCTGGGCGTCTCGCCACGGGACACCAACTTGATCGTGTCCATGTCGCTGGTGATTTCCGGCATCGCCACCTTCGTCCAGTGCAAGCGCTTCGGGCCGTTCGGCGCGGGCTTGCTGATCGTGCAGGGCACCAGCTTCAACTTCGTCGGCCCGCTGATTGCCGGGGGTGCACTGATGGTCAAGCAAGGCACGCCGGTCGAAAGCGTGATGGCGGCAATCTTCGGCGTGGTGATCGCGGGCTCATTCGTCGAGATGGGCGTGTCGCGTATCCTGCCGTTCATCAAGCGCCTGATCACCCCGCTGGTGACCGGTATCGTGGTGCTGATGATCGGCCTCACCTTGATCAAGGTCGGCCTGATCAGCATGGGGGGTGGCTTCACCGCCATGGCCAACGGCACCTTTGCCAACGGCGAGAACCTGCTGCTGTCGGGCGTGGTGCTGGCGATCATTGTGATCCTCAACCGTATTCCACTGGTGTGGATGCGCAGCTGCGCCATCGTTATCGCCTTGGCCGTGGGCTATGCATTGGCCGGCTACCTTGGTCGCCTGGACTTCACCGGCATGCATGAAGCCGCGCTGTTCCAGGTGCCGACGCCACTGCACTTCGGCCTGAGCTTCTCCTGGGCGCTGTTCATCCCGATGCTGGTGATCTACCTGGTGACTTCACTGGAAGCCATCGGTGACGTCACCGCCACCAGCAAGGTCTCACGCCAGCCGGTCGAGGGCCCGCTGTGGATGCAACGGATCAAGGGCGGGGTGCTGGTCAACGGTGCCAACTCGCTGCTGGCGGGGCTGTTCAACACCTTCCCGAGCTCGATCTTCGCCCAGAACAACGGCGTGATTCAGCTGACCGGCATCGCCAGCCGCCACATCGGCATCTGGATCGCCCTGATGCTGGTCGTGCTGGGGTTGTTCCCAAGTGTCGCCGGGGTGATTCAAGCGGTACCGGAGCCAGTACTGGGCGGCGCCGCGATGGTCATGTTCGGTGCCGTGGCAGCCTCGGGTATCAATATCCTGGCCAGCACCCGACTGGATCGTCGCGCCCTGCTGATCATTGCCGTGTCGCTGGCGCTGGGCCTGGGCGTCGCCCAGGTGCCGGAATTCCTCGCGCACATGCCGGCAGCCTTGCGCAACGTGCTGGAGTCGGGCGTGGCCACTGGCGGCATCTGCGCACTGGTGCTGAACTGGTTCCTGCCCGAGAGCAAGGAACACGCCTGATCGCAACAAACACCGGCAGGCGCGTCGCGGCGACGATGCACCTGCTGGCGGGCGAGCTCGCTGCAAGCATGCCCGAATCGCGACAGTGAGTGTCTGTACGACGTGAGACAGGCAAAGGCCGCCCTGGATACCCTCCTTTGGCACTGCCTTGTTGCGGTCTGCCCCCAGGCCGCAGTGTCCTCACTCGACAAAAGAAACTTCGCCCATGACGACTTCTGCCGCCACCTTGGCCCGCCCCACGGCCCACGTCGATCAACCTCAGGGTTTCCTGGTTCGTATCGTCGGCGCCGCCGCCTTCGCCCACTTGCTCAACGACCTTATCCAGGCCGTCCTGCCCTCGATCTACCCGATGCTCAAACAAGACTTTTCCCTGAGCTTCGCCCAGATCGGCTGGATCGCGCTGGTGTTCCAGGTCACCGCCTCGCTGCTGCAACCCTGGGTTGGCCTGTACACCGACAAGCACCCGCAACCTTACCTGTTGCCAGGCGGCATGTTGATTACTCTGATCGGCATCGCCCTGTTGGCAACGGCAGGCAGCTATGAAATGTTGCTGGTGGCATCTGCCGTGGTCGGCGTAGGCTCCGCCACTTTCCACCCCGAGGCCTCGCGAGTGGCGAGGATGGCCTCTGGCGGGCGCTTCGGCACGGCACAGTCCACCTTCCAGGTGGGCGGCAACACCGGTTCGGCCATCGGCCCGTTGCTCACCGCGCTGATCGTGATCCCTAACGGCCAATCGGCCATTGCCTGGTTCATGGTGGCTGCTGCACTTGCTGTATGGGTGCTGTGGCGGGTCACCGGCTGGACGATTCGCCACGGCCAGCATCGGCTCAAGAGCATTGCCGGGCAACAGGCACCCGCACTCTCCAACGGTGCGATTTGTCGCGCAGTGGGGGTGATCGCGCTGCTGATGTTCGCCAAGTTCGTCTATATCGCTTCGTTCACCAACTACTTCACCTTCTATCTCATCCAACATTTCGGTTTGAGCGTGCAGCAAAGCCAGCTGTACCTGTTCGCTTTCCTCGCGGCCGTGGCATTAGGCACCTTCGCAGGGGGGCCGGTGGGCGATCGCATTGGCCGCAAGGCGGTGATCTGGGTTTCCTTCCTTGGCGTGGCGCCGTTCGCCATGGCCCTGCCCTACGCCAACCTGGCCTGGACCGCAGTCCTGGCTGTGGCCATCGGGCTGGTGATGTCTTCGGCGTTCGCCGCCCTGGTGGTTTACGCCCAGGAAGCGGTACCGGGCCGAGTCGGCATGGTGTCCGGGGTGATGTTCGGCCTGATGTTCGGCATCAGCGGCATCGGTGCGGCTGGCTTGGGCGAATTGGCTGACCGACATGGCATCGAGTGGGTGTATCAGGTGATCTCGTTCCTGCCCCTGTTGGGCCTGGCAACGGCCCTGCTGCCGGCGACCCGCGCCAAAGCCCACCCGGCCACCTGCTGCTAAGATGGCCACGCGGAACACCTAGGAGGCGCACGATGGCACTGATCAAGCCGATGGAGCAAATGCTGGTGGAGGTCGACGAATGGACCTGGGAGGTGGGCAGCCGTGCCACGGACTACCCACCGGACTGGTTCATCGCCCCCCACTCCCATGCCAAGCATCAGCTGATCTATGCCATCAAGGGCCTGATGATCGTGCAGTCGCGGTCCGAGCGCTGGACCGTGCCGCCGAGTCGCGGCGTATGGATGCCCTGTGGCCAGGAACACGCGATCCGCTGCGTGGGCGATGTGAAGATGCGCAGCGTGTTCGTGCGCCCGGACGCAGCAGCGAACCTGCCATCACAGAGCAAGGCCATCAGTATCTCGCCGCTGCTGAGCGAACTGATCAAGGCCTCGGTGGACTTCACCGGCCCGTACGCCGAGGACTCACGCGAATCACGGATCGTGCACCTGATCCTCGACGAGATCAGCGTGCTGCCAACCCTGCCGTTGAAGCTGCAGCAGCCCGGCGACAAGCGTCTTCAGGTCATCTGCTCGGCACTGCACGAGCGCCCCGAGGACAACTCGACGGTGGCAGACTGGGGTCTTCACCTTGGGGTGGATGAAAAAACCATCCAGCGTCTGTTCCGCAAGGAAACCGGCATGACCTTCGGCCAATGGCGCCAACAAGCGCGGCTGATGCAAGCCCTGGAGCGGATCGCCCTCGGTGAGCGGATCATCGACGTCGCGGGGACGCTCGGCTATGACAGCCCAAGCGCCTTCGCCAGCATGTTCAAGCGCCAGTTCGGCACGACGCCGAGTCAATTCTTCAGATGAGCGGCCCCTGGCTCGAACACGGTTACCGCTCGCGCATCCACGGCCTTCGGCAGCAGGCCTTCGCGGTAGAATGCATCGGCTATTCGCTGTTGCTCGGCCAGGTTGTCCAGTTTCACCGGCTGCACGTCATAGCTGCGCCGAGCATTGGCCTGCTGCACCGTGACGCTGTCCAGATTACCCCACAGTGGCCCCAGCACCCGGGCTGCGGCGGCCGGGTTGGCCTTGGTCCAACCGCCAATTTCACGCAGCGCCTGGTACACCTGATCCAGCACCTGCGGGTGCGCCTTGGCGTATTCACTGCCAGCCAGGTAGTAACGCTGGTAACTAGCCAGTTCGGTGCCATCGGCGAGAATTCGCGCGTGCTGCTGACGCTGGGCACTGGCCACGTAGGGATCCCAGGTTACCCAAGCGTCGACCTTGCCGTTTTCGAAAGCTGCGCGTCCGTCGGCGGGAATCAGGTAGGCCGGGCTGATGTCCTTGAAGCTCAGTCCCGCCTTGGCCAGCGCCTGGATCAGCAGGTAGTGGCTGCCAGCGGCCTTGGTCACCGCCACGCGCTTGCCCTTGAGGTCGGCAAGGGTCTTGAGCGGCGAGTTGGCCGGCACCAGGATGGCCTGGGCCGCCGGCGACGGCGCCTCCCGGGCAAAGTACGTCAGTTGCGCACCAGCGGCCTGGGTGAACACGGGAACGGTGTCGGCCACATCTGCAGAAAGGTCGACGTTACCCAGGTTCAACGCTTCGAGCAGCGGCAAGCCGCTGGGGAACTCGTGCCAGCTGACTCGTATACCCTCAGCCTGCAGGCGTTGTTCGAGGGTGCCGCGTGCCTTGAGCAGGGTCAGCAGGGTCGAGGACTTCTGGTAACCGATACGCAGGGTCTGCTCGGCGCTGGCCAGGGACGGTAGCACGCCGCCGATCAACAGGCCCAGCGCAAGATGGCGCAGCCGTTTGGGATATGCCATGAAGATTCTCCGGAATCAGTGTTGGGCAGTCAGAGGGTCGGTGGCGGGTACGCTGAAACCCGAAGCGAAGGTCGGCGCTACCTCCAGGCGCTCGCTCATCAGGCCATGGGCTTGGTAGAAGTCCGCGGTTTCCTGTTGCTCAGCGATGGTCTCGCCGTCGATCGCCTGCCAGCGAAGTTGGCGACGTTCGAACTGCAGTCGCGCCGCTTCCACGGGGAAGCCAATGATGGCGGAAAGCGTCCTGGAATAGGTGTCCAGATGCTGGTTGGCCCAGACCTGGGCACCAGCCAGACGGGCAAGATAGTCCTGCAACGCCGTGCGGCGTGCAGGGTCTTCGAGAGCCTTGTCGGTGGCCGCGAGGAAACTGTTGCCGGTGGACAGCCCTCTGCCGTTGACCAGCACCCTGCCTTGCCCGTTAAGTTCGGACAGGGCCGTATAGGGCTCCCACGTCGACCAGGCGTCCACCGAACCATTGGCAAGGGCAATCTTGGCATCGACCGGTCCCAGGAAACGGAACTCCACGTCCTTCTCCGTCAGCCCGACCTGGTCCAGCGCCTTGAGTGCCAGGTGATGGCCGATGGAACCACGGCCGGTGGCGATGCGCTTGCCCTTGAGGTCCGCCGCGCTGTGCAGCGGCGCGTCAGGGCGCACCAGCAGCGCCGTGCCGTAAGGGTCGGACTTGTCCGCGGCGATCGCTTTGACTGGCGCACCTGATGCCAGCACGAACAACAACGGCGCATCGCCGATGATGCCGGCATCGATAGCGCCAGCATTCAGTGCTTCAGCGAGCGGCGCAGCTGCCGGAAACTCGGCCCACTGAATGTCGTAAGGCACATCGCGCAAGGCGTCTGCCGCTTCCAACTGGGCACGCATGTTGCCTTTCTGGTCGCCGACACGCAGGGTCAGGCGCTCGGCGGCGATGGCCTGGGTGGCCAGCAATGAGGCTACAAGCAACAACGATAGACGGCGACGGCTGGACATCCTGTGCTCCTTCAAAGCATTCCTGGAAAGGCCAGGTGGCATGCCACCTGATGCCGGGACACTTTATCGAGCACCTATAAATTAATGAAATTGATTTTAGTGCTAACCTAATATGCAAAAATCAGGACTACATCACCGCATCGAGCCCTGCCAGGGCGAACCGCACCAAGTGTTCTGCCAACGCCTCTTCCGACTGTTCGAACAATCCCGATAGCGGTGTCGTGATGTCGCGGCTGATCACCTGCAACATCATCACCGGTGCGATGACGCTGAACAGACAGCGCAGCAATGCCGGGTCCTCCACGGGCTTACCCGTGAGCTCACCCAGCAGGCTCAATACCAGTCGCGACTTGGGCATCGCCTCTTCTGCGATCAACTCGCTCACATACGGCGACGGGGTCAGTAACTCGCGGCTCCACAACCGGGCTTGCCACCGTTTGCCGTTGATGACGTTGAGGGTCAGTGCCCTGATCAGGTCGACCAAGCGTTCACGGGCTGGGCGGTCGCTGCAGGCCAGTTGCTGCAACTGCTCCAAGCTGATCAGGTGTTGGTGCATCTCCTTGAGTACTGCGCGGTAGAGGCCCTCGCGACTGCCGAAGTGGTAGTTCACCGCGGCCAGATTGCACTGCGCCAGGGCGCAAATGGCCTTGCTGGTCGCCTCGGCATAGCCACGTTCGGCAATCAGCTGGCCGGCGGCATCGAGGATGCGCTGCCGGGTGATGTCGCCATCCGGGCGGCGCCCACGCGGCTTACTGGAAGGGGCTGGTTCGCGGCTCATGCCAGGCACTCGTGGTGTTGTCTCAAATCAAATTCTAATTTGAATTCTGTGACTATGCTTGCTCCATGTCAGTGATCGATCACAGGTCGTCATCATGCAGAAAAAGCTCGTCATCGCCCTGTTGGCGGCAACGCTGGTGGGCTTTGGGGCGTGGTACTACGTGCACACCCGGGGCGACCAGGGGGGCGACCTGGTGCTCTATGGCAACGTCGATATCCGCCAGGTCTCGCTGGCATTCACCGGCAGCGAGCGCATCGGCGAAATGCGCGTGGAGGAAGGCGACACCGTCAAGGCCGGGCAGGTGCTGGCTACCCTCGATAGCCGTGCGTTGAAGCTGCAGATCGACCAGGCCAACGCCCAGGTCGCCGTCCAGCAGGCCAACGTCCTGCGCCTGCGCAATGGCAGCCGCCCCGAGGACATCGACCGCGCCAGTGCCCAGGCAGCAGCCAGCAAGGCCCAGGTCGACCTCGCCGCCACCCAGTTGCGCCGCTTGCAAACCATCCGCGCCAACAGCAGCGGCGGACGGGCCGTGAGCCAACAGGACCTGGACAATGCCGCTGCGCAACTGAAGGTGCGCCAGGCCCAGTGGGAGGACAGCCAGAAGGCCCTGCGTCTGGCCAGGATTGGCCCCCGGGCCGAAGACATCGCCCAGGCCGAGGCCCAGCTGCAAAGCGCCCGCGCGCAACTGGCACTGCTGCAGCACAACCTCGACGAAACCGAACTGCGTGCACCGCAGGATGCCACCGTCCGCTCGCGCATGCTCGAACCAGGCGACATGGCCTCGCCGCAACGGGCGGTGTATGCCCTGGCCATTACCACGCCAAAGTGGGTACGGGCCTATATCAATGAGTCGCAACTGGGCCACATCCGACCGGGCCTGCCCGCCAGGGTCACGACCGACAGCCACCCGGACGCTCCCGTGCAGGGGCAGGTCGGGTTCATTTCCGACGTTGCCGAATTCACGCCCAAGGCCGTGCAAACCGCCGAGCTACGCACCGCGCTGGTGTACGAGGTGCGCATCATCGTCGACGATAAGGACAACCGCCTGCGCCTGGGAATGCCGGCAACCGTTCGATTTGCCCAGGCGGACCTGGTGAACGACGGGAAGGCCCGGTAATGGAGTTGGTCATCGAGGCCAAGGCTGTTGCCAGGCGGTTCCTGGTCAAGGCATCGGGGCAGGCCGTCCAGGCATTGCACGGCTTGGACCTGACACTGCGCAAAGGCACCCTCACCGCCCTGGTCGGGCCCGATGGCGCCGGTAAAACCACATTCCTGCGCCTGGTCGCGGGGCTGTTGCAAGCCGATAGCGGGGAGTTGAACGTGCTCGGCGTCGACGTCAAGGCGCACCCGCAGAAGGTCCAGGACCTGATCAGCTATATGCCGCAGCGCTTTGGCTTGTATGAAGACCTGAGCGTACAGGAGAACCTCGATCTCTACGCCGACCTCCATGGCGTAGGCGCCAACCTGCGTCGGCAGCGCTTCGAGCGGCTACTGGCGATGACCGACCTGACGCACTTCACTCGCCGGCCAGCAGGCAAGCTGTCTGGTGGCATGAAGCAGAAGCTCGGCCTGGCCTGCACCCTGGTGCGGTCGCCGCAACTGCTGTTGCTGGATGAGCCGACCGTGGGGGTCGACCCGCTGTCACGTCGTGAACTGTGGGAGATCGTCCAGCAACTGGTGCGGGAAGAGAACCTCAGCGTACTGCTCAGCACCTCCTACCTGGACGAAGCCGAGCGCTGCTCGGAAGTGTACATGCTGCACCAGGGTGAACTGCTGGCCCAAGGCATGCCACAGGACATCCGCCGCCACGCCGATGGCCTTTGCTACCTCGCCACACCGCCCGCCGGGCAGCCGGCGCGCACCCTGCAGGCCCGTCTGCTGGGCAACACGCACACCATCATCGATGCGGTGCCGCAATCGGGTGAGGTGCGTTTCATGCGCCAGCCTGATGCCGACCAGCAGACACTCGACACGCTGCTGGGCGGCGCTCCGGTACGCCCGGTGGAGGCCAGGCTGGAAGATGGCTTCATGTTCCTGCTGCGTGCACGCAGCGATGCCGAGCACGTCGACATGGAAACACTCAAGACCAGTGCCCCGAGCGACCCACACAGCAGCGAACCGGCCATCGAAGTGAAGGACCTGGTGCGCACGTTCGGCGACTTCACCGCCGTGGCCAGCACCAGTTTCAGTGTGCGCCGGGGTGAGATCTTCGGTCTGCTGGGGCCCAATGGCGCTGGCAAGACCACCACCTTCCGCATGCTCTGCGGCCTGCTGCCCGCCTCGTCGGGCAGCCTGCAGGTGGCCGGCGTCAATCTGCGCCATGCACGGGCGAAGGCTCGCCGCCGGGTGGGCTATGTGTCGCAGAAATTCTCCCTGTACGGCAACCTCTCGGTCCGCGAGAACCTTGAGTTCTTCGGCGGCGCCTATGGGTTGCCCGGCAAGCAGTTGCAGCGGCGCATGGACGAAGTCGCCCAGCAATTCGACTTGTCCGGACACGAGAGCGACCCCAGCGGCCAACTGCCCGGCGGCTTCAAGCAACGCCTGGCCATGGCCGTGGGCCTGCTCCACGAGCCGGAAATCCTCTTTCTCGACGAGCCCACCAGCGGCGCCGACCCCCTCGCCCGCCGAGGTTTCTGGCAACGCATCACAGCACTGGCGGCTGCCGGCACCACGATCATCATCACCACCCACTTCATGGAAGAGGCGGAGTACTGCGACCGCATCGTCATCCAGGACGCTGGCAAGCTGATCGCCATGGGCACGCCGCAGGAAGTCCGCGAGCAGGCCGCAGGCAAGGGCAGCACGCTGAACATGGAACAGGCCTTCATCGCCATCGTCGAGCAGGAGCGCCAGCAACAGCAGGTGACGCCGGCATGAGCACCGCGACGCTCGGTGCCTTCTGCCGCCGACTGGTGTCACTGACCCGCAAGGAAGTGCGGCAGATGCTGCGTGACAAAAGCAATCTGTTGATCGGCATTGGCTTGCCCATCGTGCTGATTCTCATCTTCGGCTACGGACTGTCGCTGGACGTGCGTCACAGCGTGGTCGCGGTGGTGCAGGATGACCCTGCGCCGCAAGCCCACGACCTGCTGGCCAGCATCAGCCATTCGGCCTACCTGGAACCGCGGCCTGTGAAGTCCTTCGAGCAAGGCAGGCAATGGCTGGCTTCGCGTGAAGTCGATGCCCTGGTGTACCTGCCGGGCGATTTCAGCCGTCGCCTGCAGGCGGGCGACGCCCAGGTACTGGTGCTGGTACAAGGCTCAGACGCGACGCGTGCTTCGGGGGTCAGCAACTACCTGAACCAGGCCCTGGCCTTGTGGGGCCAGAAGCAGAGTTCGCGCAACGGCGGCTTGCAGGCTGGTGGAGTGCAGATCGAGCAACGCATGTGGTTCAATGCCGCCAACACCAGTACCTGGTACCTCGTGCCGGGGTTGATCGTATTGATCATGACGCTGGTGGGGGCTTTTCTCACCGCGCTGGTGATGGCCCGCGAATGGGAGCGCGGCACCCTGGAAGCGTTGTTCGTGACGCCCGTGCGGGCTGCGGAGATTCTCCTGGCCAAGGTCATTCCCTGCTTCGTCGTCGGCCTGATCGGACTGGGGTTGTGCCTGCTGGCAGCGCGTTTTCTATTCGATGTGCCGATGTATGGTTCGCTGTGGGCGCTGGTGATCTGCTCGATGCTGTACCTGCTCGTGGCACTGGGGATCGGCCTGCTGATTTCGGCGGTCACCAAGAACCAGTTCCTGGCCAGCCAGATTTCCCTGCTCGTCAGCTTCCTGCCGGCGATGATGCTTTCAGGCTTCATCTTCGACCTGCGCAACGTACCCACCGCCGTGCAGGTAGTCGGAAACCTGCTGCCCGCCACCTACTTCATGCAAGTGGTGAAGTCGCTGTTCCTGGCCGGCGACTTCTGGCCATTGATCCTGCGCAACAGCTTGATTCTCACCGGTTACGCCGTGGCCTTGCTGGGGCTGGCGCGCCTGGCCACGCGCAAGAGGCTCGATTGACATGGCCACGTTCCTGGAACTGCTGCGTCGCCTGGTCAACCTGTGGCGCAAGGAACTGCTGGTGATTTTCAAAGACCCGGCAAACCGCATCGTACTGATCGCACCGGTGCTCATGCAGAGCCTGCTGTTCGGCTATGCCGTGACCTTCGATCTCAACGACGTGCCCTACGCACTGCTCGACCATAGCCACAGCGAATCGTCCCAGCGCCTGGCCAGCCGCCTGGACGGCAGCGGCATCTTCCACCGCGTGCAGACCCTCAACTCCAGCCGCGACATCGCCGAGGTGATCGATGCGCAAGAGGCATTGCTGGTGGTGCACATCCCACCTGATTTCGAGGCCCGCCTTACCCGAGGAGAAACCGCACCGCTGCAGGTGATACTCGACGGCCGTAACTCGACCACCGCAGGCTCCGCCGCAGCGGGCCTTGCCAGCATCGTGAACGACTTCAACCGAGAACGCGGTCTGGCGCAAGCACCGATCAACGTGGTTACCCGCGCCTGGTACAACCCCAACCTGGAAACCCGTTGGCCGCTCATTCCGGCGTTGATTGCTTCGCTGAGCATGCTGCAGACACTGGTGCTCACCGCCTTGTCGGTGGCGCGCGAACGTGAGCAGGGCACGTTCGACCAATTGCTGGTCACCCCCTACTCGCCGATGGAGATCATGATCGGCAAAGCCATACCGCCCATTCTCATCGGCCTGGTGCAAGCCTCGTTGGTGCTATTGATGGCGCTGTTCTGGTTCCGCATTCCCATGGCCGGCTCCCTGCTCGACCTGTACGGCGGCCTGCTGGTGTTCATGATCTCCAGCGTCGGCCTGGGCATGTCGATTTCGGCCATATCGCTGAACATGCAGCAGGCCATGCTCTATACCTTCGTGCTGATCATGCCGATCATGCTGCTGTCGGGCCTGGCCACGCCGGTGCGCAACATGCCCGACGCCATGCAACTGGCCACCTGGATCAATCCCCTGCGCTTTGCCATCGACCTGATTCAACGCATTTATCTCGAAGGCGTCAGCCTGTTCGACGTGGCACACGACCTGGTCCCCATGCTCGCCGTAGCCGCCGTCACTCTGCCGCTGTCTGCCTGGCTGTTCCGCAATCGACTCGCTTAACCGGAGGCTGCAATGTCGTCGCCGCTCAACGCCTTTTGCCTCACGCCGTTGCTACTGGCCCTGATGGCCTGCAGCGCGGTCGGGCCTGACTACCAAGCGCCGCAGCCGGTTACCCCGAGCGACTGGCACGCGGCCCATAGCGGTGACCCCACGCTCCTGAACACGCGCTCGGCCAACCAGGCCATTGCGACGCAATGGTGGACCCAGTTTGCCGACCCGACGCTGAACTACCTGCAGCGGCGCGCCATTGCCGCCAGTCCGGACCTGACCAACGCCGCCCTGCGCTTTGCACAAGCGCGCATGCAACGGCAGATGGTCGCGGCGCAGCGTGGCGTGAACGTCGACGGCAGGGCCGACATCCAGCGCCAGCGTCAGAGTGAGCGCGGTGCCAGCGCGAAGATGATCGACAGCTTCGCACCGGGCAACAGCGACGAGCTGACCAAGGCCCTGGCGCAACCATTCACCCTTTATGAAGCAGGCTTCGACGCATCCTGGGAGGTCGATTTCTGGGGCCGGGTACGCCGCTCCGTCGAGGCCGCGGACGCCCGTGTCGAGCAGCAGCGCGCTTTGCTTGAGCAGGCACGGCTGGTGGTGGCCAGCGAAGTGGCGCGCGGGTATTTCGAATTGCGTAGGGTGCAACAGTTGATCGGCGTCACCGAGCAAGACCTGCGAGCCACCGAGGAGTCGCTCGAACTGGTGAAAGCCCGCGCCGACGGCGGCCTGGTCGACGATTTCGACCTGGTCCGTCAACGCGCTCAACTCGAACAACTGAGTGCCACCCTGCCCTCACTGCAGGCGGCGCAGACCCAGGCCATCAACCAACTGGGCGTGCTGGTCGGCGCGCAACCGGGCGAACTGCAGGCTCAGTTGCTGCTACCTACAGCCACGCCTCCCACCCTACCCGACCTGAGCCCTGGGCTGCCCTCGGACGTGGCGCGCAAACGCCCGGATATCCGCGCCGCCGAAGCCCAGCTTCACGCGGCAACGGCCAACATAGGGGTGGCGGTCGCCGAGTTGTATCCAAGCATCCGCCTGGGTGCCAGCTTTGGGTATTCCTCGTTCGAAAGCGGCAAGTTTTCTGACTGGGGCAGCCGCCAGTGGGCGGTAGGGCCGAGCTTGAGCGTGCCGATTTTCGACAATGGTCGGCGCCGCGCTCAAGTCACTTTGCGCACGCTCGAACAACAGGAGGCAGCGGTCAACTACCAGCAGACGGTACTCAAGGCCTGGCAGGAGGTGGATGATGCGCTGAGCAGTTATGGCGCCGAACGCCAGCGCAACGACCAGCTCAAGGCACGCCTGGGCAGCGCCGGGCAAGCCTATGACATGGCCAAGGCACGCTATGCCGGTGGACTGACTGACTTTCTGGTAGCGCTCGACGCCCAACGCAACTATCTGCAGGCGCGCCGAGATGTGGTGGACAGTGACAACCAGTTACGCCTGGGCCTTGTAGCGTTGTACAAGGCTCTGGGGGGCGGTGCTCCAGTGGGTGCGCGCGAGGTGCAGCAATGATGGACAAGCGCCGCCTGCGCGGCGCATCGCGAGCAAGGCTCGCTCCTACGTCTGATCTGGGTCCGTAAGGTGTGCAGCCGCCGCGAACCGCTGTAGGAGCGAGCTTTGCTCGCGATGCGCCAGTATCCTGGGCTTATCCAGCCGGCGCCACCAACCGATACCCCACCCCCGCCTCGGTAATGATGAACCTCGGCGCCGTCGGGTCATCGCCCAGTTTCTGCCGCAGGTGCCCCACCACGATCCGCAGGTAGTGGGTATCGTCCACATGAGTCGGCCCCCAGATATCCTTGAGCAACTGCTGCTGGGTGATCACCCGCCCAGGATGCCCGGCCAGTTGCGCCAGCAGCGCATATTCCTTGCGGGTCAGCGCCACCTCGACACCGTCCAGGGTCACCTTGCGAAAGGCAAAGTCGACCGTCAACGGCCCGAAGCTCGCCAATGCCTCCCCGCCACTGGCCTGTGGCGCCTGACGCAGCAGGGCGCGGATGCGTGCCAGGAACTCCTGGATACCGAAGGGCTTGGTCACATAGTCGTTGGCACCACCATCGAGCGCATCCACTTTCTGAACTTCACTGGCGCGCACCGACAACACCATTACCGGCACCGAGCTCCACTCGCGCAGCTCACGCAGCACGTGCTGGCCGTCCATGTCTGGCAAACCAAGGTCGAGCACCACCAAGTCCGGCTTGGCCAGGGCGGCCTGCGTCAGGCCCTCGGCACCTGTGGCGGCCTCGATCACCTTGTACCCCTGGGATGCCAGGCTGATGCGCAGAAACTTGCGGATCTGCGGTTCGTCGTCGATGACCAGGAGGGTCGCGTGCTGGCTCATGGGGCTTCGCTTTCGGCTTCAGGTTGATCGGGCAGCGGCAAGCATAATGTGATGCAGGTGCCCTGGCCATCGATGCCTTCGCTGACCAGAATTTGCCCGCCGTGGGCGCCGACCATGCCTTGGCAGATGGCCAACCCAAGCCCCGTGCCCTGCCCGCCCCGATCCCCCCGGGCAGCGGTGTAGAACATGTCGAAGATCTTGTCCCGCTCCGCCACCGGAATGCCAGGCCCCTGGTCGCTTACCGCGAAGTGCAGTTGCTGGTCGTGCACGGACACCTCCAGTTCCAGCCGTCCCTGCGCCGGCGAAAAGCGGGCGGCGTTCTCCAGCACATTGACCAGGGCCTGTTCGATCAATGCCGCATGCACGAACAACAAGGGCAACGCGGCCGGCACCTCGGTGTGCACGCGCAACGGCGCCAGCACGGCGCGCAGGCGGTTCAGCGCACTGCCGACGATGTCCGCCGGTGCCACCCAGTCGCGAGCAAGCTTCAGCCCACCATGGCCCAGGCGGGTCATGTCGAGCAGGTTCTGGATGTAACGGTCCAGGCGTTCGGCCTCGTTGCGCGTGCCTTCGAGCAACTCACGCCGATCAGCGGGCGCAATGGCCTCGCCCAATGCCAGCAGGCTGTCGATGCTGCCGCGCATGGCGGTCAGCGGTGTACGCAGGTCATGGGATACCGATGCCAGCAAGGCACTGCGCAACTGCTCGGTTTCGCCATGCAGGCGCGCCGCTTCCAGTTGCTCGGCCAGCCGCGCCCGGGCCAGGGCCTGGGCCAAAGGTTGCCCCAAGGCCATCAGCAGGCGACGGCGCTGGGCGCTGAGCGGCTCGCCGGAGTGCGGCCGCACGCCAAGCAGCGCCAGCGGCTGCTCATCAACCGCCAACGGCCACCACCACCAGCGCCCATGGGGCAAGGTATCGCTGCCATGGCCGGCAGCCTGGCCGTGTTGCCAGGCCCACTCGGCAGCGGCCCGTTCGTTGTCGGTGAGGGCTTGCGCCTCGCCACTGACCCGATGCAACAGGCCCTCTGCATTGCGCTCGAGCAGGCATACCTGCATGTCCTGCAAACCGTTCAAATGCTGGCCCGCTGCATTGAATACCGCCTGACGGTCGGTAGCCACGGTCAACCGTCGAGAAAGGTCGAGCAACTGGCTGGTCTGCGCCTGAGTCTCGCGCAGGGCCTGCAACTGCTGGCGTTGCCGCGCTGCGAGATTGCCGGTCAGGGCGGCCATCAGCAGGAAGAACACCAGCGTCAGCACGTCTTCCTCGCGCTGGATGGTGAAGGAGAAGTTCGGCGGTATGAACAGAAAGTCGTAGGTCAGGAACGACAACGCCGCACAGGCCAGGGCTGGCCCAAGGCTGCTGCGTACGGCCACCAGCAACACCGCGGCCAGGAACACCAAGGAAATATTGGGCAATGCCAACACGCCGGCCACCGCCCAGGACAGACTTGCCGCCAACGCAGTCGCCAGCACGGCCAGCAGATAATGGCGCCACACCCAAACGCGCTTGACCGACATGCTGGGTGTGGCGGGTTGGGCATCGCGGTCGAGCACGTTGACTTCCAACCCATGGCTTTCACGCAGCAACCGAGCCGCCACCCCGGCACCGAACAAGCGCCGCCGCAGGCGATCACGCGACTGCCCGACCAGCACCAGACTGGCCCTGCGTTCGGCAGCATGCTGGATCAGCGTGCGCGCCACCTCCCCGGCCCGCAACACCACCACTTCGCCTCCCAGCCGCTCGGCAAGCTGCTGCGCAGCCTGCAGGCGATGACGGGCGGTTTCGTCGAGCAACCGGCCATTGTCCACATGCACCAAGCTCCAGGGCAGGTGTCGACGCTGGGCCACCCGACAGGCATGGCGCACCAGACGCTCGGCCTGATCGTCACCGTCGACCCCGACCAGCAAACGCCCACGCAAGGCCGGTGCCTCCTGGCCACGCTGGCGGTAGCCGTGGGCCAGGTCGGCATCCACCTGCGCAGCCGCCGTCTGCATGGCCAGTTCGCGCAGGGCCGTGAGGTTGGTCTGGGAGAAGTAGGCATCGATGGCCGCCCGCGCCTGCTCGGGCACATACACCTTGCCCTCACGCAGACGGGCGAGCAGGTCGCGGGGCGGCAGGTCGATCAGCACCAGCTCGAAGGCCTCCTGCAGTACCCAGTCGGGCAAGGTCTCGCGCACCTGCACGCCGGTGATGTCACGCACTTTGTCATTCAGGCTTTCCAGGTGCTGGACGTTGACCGTGGTGTAGACGTCGATCCCGGCGGCCAACAGTTCCTGGACATCCTGCCAGCGCTTGGCGTGGCGGCTGCCAGGCGCATTGGTGTGGGCCAACTCATCGACCAGGGCCAAGGACGGGGATGCCTTGAGCAGTCCGTCGAGGTCCATTTCCTCCAACGTGACGCCACGGTACTCGCTGCGCAGCAAGGGTTGCTGGAGCATGCCGCCGAGCAAGGCTTCGGTCTCGGCCCGGCCATGGGTCTCGACCACCCCGGCCAGCACCTGCACGCCTTGGCGTTGCTGGGCGTGAGCGGCTTGCAGCATGGCGTAGGTCTTGCCCACCCCAGGCGCGGCACCGAGAAACACCTTGAGCCTGCCGCGCCCTTCACGCGGCAGGTTGGCCAACAGCGCGTCTGCGCGGGCGGAATCACTCATGAGTCATCCTTCATCTGCTGTGCAGAAAACACGGGCCGCAATATCGGCATGGCACGTGCAGGAACGGGTTCACCCGCGAATACGTCGGTGAGCTCACCGCACCCTTCGCGGGCAAACCCGCCCCCACAGGCCTTTGCTGGTAACCGGCCTTGAGTCAGTGACCAATACTGCCAAGCGCCCGGTTCAGGGCCAGCACATTGACCACAGGGGGGCCGATCAGTGGCTGCAGGGTGGCCTCTTCCACCAAGGCTTGCAAGCGCTCGACTGACATCTGCCGGGCTGCCGCCACGCGCGCGATCTGGTAGGCCACGGCCTCAGGCGGCAGGTGCGGGTCCAGGCCGCTGCCCGAGGTGGTCAGCAACGCCTGGGGTACGCCCCCCTGCCCAGGTTGGTAGAGCGCTGCCGCCTCCCCTTTCACCCGTTCGGCCAATGCCGGATTGCTGGGGGAAAGATTGCTCGCACTGCTGGCCACGGTGGCATAGGCACCGGCCGACGGACGCGAGTGAAACCAGCCATCACCCTGGAAGTCCTGGGCGATCAATGCCGAGCCACGCACCTGGCCATGGTCGTCACGCACCAGGCTGCCGTTGGCCTGCTCGGGAAACGCGACCTGGGCTATGCCGGTTACCGCCAAGGGGTACAACGCGCCGGTGACCAGGGTCATCAACAAGGCCAGGCTCAATGCCGGGCGCAGATAGGTGTTCATGTCGGCCTCCTCAGACCAGGTGCAATGCATTGAGCAACATGTCGATCAGCTTGATCCCGGCAAACGGCACGATGATCCCGCCCAGGCCGTAGATCAGCAGGTTGCGTCGCAGCAACTGGGCCGCGTTCGCTGCCTGCACACGCACACCGCGCAAGGCCAAGGGAATCAGCGCGATGATGATCAGCGCGTTGAAGACGATCGCCGACAGAATCGCGCTCTGCGGGCTGGCCAGGTGCATCAGGTTGAGCACGCCCAGCTGCGGGTAGATGGCGGCGAACAGCGCCGGCAGAATGGCGAAGTACTTGGCCACGTCGTTGGCGATGGAGAAGGTGGTGAGCGCCCCGCGCGTGACCAGCAACTCCTTGCCCACCTGGACCACGTCCAGCAGCTTGGTCGGGTCGCTGTCCAGATCGACCATGTTGGCCGCCTCACGCGCCGCCTGGGTACCATCGTTCATGGCCATGCCCACATCTGCCTGGGCCAGCGCCGGTGCATCATTGGCGCCGTCACCGCACATGGCGACCAGACGCCCGTCGTTCTGTTCCTGGCGAATGCGCGCCAGCTTCTTCTCGGGCGTGGCTTCAGCCAGCACATCGTCCACCCCGGCTTCGGCGGCGATGGCAGCAGCGGTCAGCGGGTTGTCGCCGGTGACCATCACCGTGCGGATACCCAGCTTGCGCAGCTCAGCGAAGCGCTCGCGAATGCCGGGCTTGACCACATCCTTGAGGTGGATCACGCCCAGCAAGCGCTTGTCGACACACACCAGCAGGGGCGTACCGCCGCTCTGAGCGATGCGTTCGACTTCACGGGCCAGTGCCGGCGGCATCTCCAGTCGCTGCATGCCGACGAAGGCCAGCACCGCATCGACCGCGCCCTTGCGGTAGTGACGCTGCTGAAAATCGACACCGGAAAGCCGCGTCTCGGCGCTGAAGGCAATGGGTACCAGCTGCTGGGCGCTTGGTTCAATGAACGCGTGCAATTGACGCAGGTACTCGACGATCGACTTGCCCTCGGCAGTATCATCGGCCAACGATGCCAGCAACGCGCCCTCCCCCAACTCCTTGGCCGTGACCCCCGGCGCACTGTGCAGCGCACTGCAACGACGATTGCCGAAGGTGATGGTGCCGGTCTTGTCGAGCATCAGGGTGTGCACATCACCGGCCGCCTCCACGGCGCGGCCCGAGCGAGCGATGACATTGAGCCGCACCAGGCGGTCCATGCCAGCGATGCCGATGGCCGATAGCAGTCCGCCGATAGTGGTGGGGATCAGTGTCACCAACAACGCTGCGAGGAAGATCAGCGGCAGGCTACCGCCTGCGAAGTGGGCGAACGGCTGCAAGGTCACGACCACGATCAGGAAGATCAGGGTCAGGCCGATCAACAGAATATCCAACGCGATCTCGTTGGGCGTCTTCTGCCGCTTGGCACCTTCAACCAGGGCAATCATGCGGTCCAGGGTCGACTCGCCAGGGTTGCTGGTGATGCGGATCAGCAGCCAGTCGGATACCAGGCGGGTGTTGCCGGTGACGGCCGATCGGTCGCCACCGGACTCTCTGATCACCGGGGCCGACTCGCCAGTAATGGCCGCCTCGTTGACCGCTGCAATGCCCTCGAGCACTTCGCCGTCGCCGGGGATCAATTCACCGGCCACCACCTTGACCACATCGTCCTTGCGCAACTGCGAGGCAGGCACGGTCTCGAAGCCGCCTTGGCGGGTGCGGCGCTGCGCGGTAAGGCCCTGGCTGCCGGCCTTGAGGCTGTCGGCGCGGGCCTTGCCGCGCCCTTCGGCCAGGGCTTCGGCAAAATTGGCGAACAACACGGTGAACCACAGCCACAGGGCAATCTGCACCGCCACGCTGGTGCTCACGCCACTGCCCGGTGCAAAGCACAGCACAGTGGTGAGCACAGCCGTGAGGGCCACGACCAGCATCACCGGTGAACGCTTGAGTTGACGCGGGTCGAGTTTGACGAAGGCCTGCACCATGGCCGGGCGCCAGAGTGCGGCGAAACGGGTCTGGTCCTTGGCGCTGGAGTGGGCTTTCACTTCGGGAATGGGCATGTTCATGGTTCGCTCCTCAGAAGCCCAGGCTCAGGTGTTCGGCGATCGGCCCAAGGGCCAGGGTTGGCAGGAAGGTCAGGCCGCCCACCAGCAGGATGGTCACCACCAGCAAGGTGGCGAACAGTGGCCCGTGGGTCGGGAAGCTGTTCAGCCCTTGCGGCGCGGTTTTCTTCGCAGCCAAGCTGCCTGCCAGGGCCAGCACCGGCAGGATGTAGCCGAAGCGGCCGATCAGCATGGCCAAGCCGATCATCAGGTTGTGGAACACGGTGTTGGCACCGAAACCGGCGAAGGCCGAGCCGTTGTTGGCGGTGCCGGAGGTGTAGGCATACAGCAGCTGGCTGAAGCCATGGGCGCCTGGGTTGCTCACCGCCCCCGCAGGGCCTGGCAGGCTGGCGGCGATGGCGCCGAGCACCAGCACGCCCACCGGCATCACCAACAAGGTCGCCACCAACAACTGCACCTCACGGGCTTGCAGCTTCTTGCCCAAGTATTCCGGCGTGCGCCCAATCATCAGGCCTGCCAGGAACACAGCGATCAGCACAAACAGCAACATGCCGTAGAGCCCGGCACCGACGCCGCCGAAGATCACCTCACCGACCATCATGTTGGCCATGGCCACCATACCCGTCAGCGGGTTGAGGCTGTCGTGCATGGCGTTGACCGAACCGTTGGACGCAGCGGTGGTGGTCACGCTCCAGAGCACCGAACCGGTGGTGCCGAAGCGGCTTTCCTTGCCCTCCATCGGCGCGCTCGACTGTACCTGAACGCTTTCCAATGCCGGATTGGGTTGGTATTCCGCCCACAAGGCGGTACTGCCACCGATCAGGAACAGGGCAAGCATGCAGGCGATGATGGCGCGGCTCTGGCGCAAGTCCTTCACGTAGTGGCCAAAGGTGAACACCAGGGCAGCCGGGATCAGAATGATCGACGCCACCTCGAACAGATTGCTCCAGGCCGTGGGGTTCTCGAACGGGTGCGCCGAGTTCACGCCGAAGAAACCACCCCCGTTGGTACCCAGTTGCTTGATGGCGATCTGGCTGGCAGCCGGTCCAAGCGGGATGACCTGGTCAACGCCTTGCAGGGTCACAGCATGGGCATAATTGGCGAAGGTCTGGGGCACGCCCTGCCACACCAGCAGCAGCGCCAGCACCAGACACAACGGCAAGAGCCCGTAGAGGGTGCCCCGGGTCATGTCGACCCAGAAGTTGCCCAGCGTTGCCGTAGAGCGCCTGGCAATGCCACGGCAGAGTGCAACCAATACGGCCAGGCCGGTGGCAGCGCTGACGAAGTTCTGCACGGTCAGGCCAAGCATCTGGCTCAGGTAGCTGACCGAGGCTTCGCCGCTGTAGGCCTGCCAGTTGGTGTTGGTGACGAAGCTTACCGCTGTGTTGAATGCCAGCGACCACTCCTGGCCTGGCAAGTGCTGCGGATTGAGCGGCAGATAGCCCTGCAGCAACAGCACGCAGAACAGCAGCACGAACCCGGCCAGGTTGAAGGCCAACAAAGCCAGGGCGTACTGCTTCCAATTCTGCTCCTGCTCGGTGCGCACGCCCGCCAGCCGGTAACAGCCCTGCTCCAATGGGCCGAGTACTGGGCTGAGCCAGGTACGCTGGCCTTCCATCACCTTGTAGTAGAAACGCCCCAGCCAGGGTGCAGGCAGCAGCACGATGGCAAAGAAGGCCAACAGCAACGCGTAGTCGTAACTGTGCATGACCGCTCCCTAGCTGCGATCGGCGCGCAGCAGCGCCGTAAGCAGGTAAATCGCCAACGCCACTGCCAGCAGCAGTGACAACCCTTCGAGCACATTCATCGGTGGTTCTCCCCATCCATGCGGCGTTGGCCGCTTTGGGGAAATTGTCCGAGGGTGCGACGTAAAGGGGCGAGATCGAGGGACAGGTCAGCGCATAAAGAATGCGTAAAGATGCAGCCCGTTGCCGGGCCGCGGGTGATATCAGCGTTGCGGCGTCTGCTGCCCTGCGTTGCGGCTCCAGTCCAGCAACAGGCTGTAGCCCACCGCCAGCAGTGTCGGCCCGATGAACAGGCCGATGAAGCCAAACGCGATCAGGCCACCGAACACGCCAAGCAGGACGATCACCAGTGGCAGGTTGCCGCCGCGGCTGATCAGGTAGGGCTTGAGCACGTTGTCAACGCCACTGATGACGAAGGTACCCCAGATACCCAGGAACACGGCCATGCCGTACTCACCTTTCCATACCAGCCAACCGGTGGCCGGTATCCAAGCCAGCGGCGGCCCCATGGGAATGAGGCTGAGCATGAAGGT
Organism: Pseudomonas sp. NyZ480; assembly: GCF_029537255.1. NCBI lineage: Bacteria > Pseudomonadati > Pseudomonadota > Gammaproteobacteria > Pseudomonadales > Pseudomonadaceae > Pseudomonas > Pseudomonas sp. NyZ480. Next base: position 3,557,728 of record NZ_CP120626.1, read on the forward strand.
CACCAGGCCGAGGATGATGGCGCCCGGCACACCGGCGATGAGAAAGCCAATCAATGCCAGCAGGCCTTGGGCCGCGGCGGTGCCGATCACGCCGTTGACCACACGTTGCACGGTGCCGGCCACCAGTTCCAGGTAATACTCGGCACGGTCGCCCATCAAACGCTGCAGCAGGCGCAGGACGAACGCCGCCAATCGCGGGCCGTCGCGGTAGAAGAAGAACACGAACACCAGGCTCAGGGTCAGTTCGAGCACACCACTGCCCAATTGCGCACTGCGTGCCAGTAGCCAGTTACCAACCTGACCCAGGTGGGGTCTGACCGAGGCCAGCAGCATCGCGCCCTGTTGGTCCAGCGACTCCCACCAGCTGACCAGGCGCCCGCCGACCAGCGGGACACCGGCCAGCCAGTCCGGGGCGTCAGGTAAACCATCGACCTGTACATCGCGAATGAACGCCGTGGCGTCGCGAATGTGGTCCGCCAGGTTGAACCCAAGCCAGACCAGCGGCAAGGCCACGACCAGAATCCAGACACCGGTCAGCAAACCTGCCGCGAGGGTCTCGCGATCCCCCAGCACGCGGGTCAGCAGGCGCATCAACGGCCAGCTGGCAAAGGCCAGGATGGCCCCCCACAGCAGTGCCGAAATGAACGGCGCCATTACCCACAGCCCCGCGCCCAACAGCGCCAGCAGAAGAATCTGGATCAACAGACGATCATTGTTGGCCATGGTGGCGCTCGATCAACGAATCAGTTCAAGGTGCAGGCCATCGGTAGGGGCGTCCCCGACTTCCAGCCGGCTGCTGCGCACGCCTGCCTTGATCAGCTCTTGGCGCCAGGCTTCGGCCTCGGCTCCACTGAGGCTGGCACGCAGGGTGCTGTCAAGGTTCAGGCTGCGTCCGAGCAGGGTCACCCAGGTGGCTTGCGGTGCGCCCAGGTCAGGGTAGTCCAGCTTTCCGGTGTCGCGCATTTCGCGCAGCACGGTCGCTGGCGTGGGTAGCAGTTCGCCCAGCGGGCTGCCCGCGACGAACTCTTCGACGTGCAAGTACGCGCGGCGGTTGCCACGGGTGACGCTGTACAACGCCACCAAGGTGTCGGCCTCTTCGGCCGAACGGCGCAACAGGATGAATGCCTGCTGCTCGTCGCCGCCATTGAGCCGGGCATTGCCGAACACATCGTTGGCCCACAGGCTGGCTTCGCCGCAGTCACGGCCCTGGCACCAGAACAAGGGGTAACCGCCGTCACGCTGCAATTGTTCGCGGGCGCTGGTGAACGCCTCACGAGCGGTGCGTTCGACGGGCAGTTCGTAAGTGACCGAGCTGACCTGGCCACGGCTCTCGACCTTATCATCGACCCGCAGGCGACCGCTGATCTTGCGCAGCGGGCCCAGGGGGTAGACGCGTTCCTGTTCTACGGCGGGGCGTTGGTCGACCACCTTGCCATCTTGCGGCACCGGCAGGCTGCCCGCCCAGGAAGCGGCGCTGACCAGCGCGACGCAGGTGACGAAGGTGACGAAGGTGACGCGGATGAAAACGGATGCGCTCATCGGCCACCCTTGGGGCAGCGGGTGGCGGAGCGAAGGTCCAGGATGTCTGGCATTTGCATGGTTGTCTCCCTGTTCAACCCGCCAAGCCTCGGCACTTGTCCGGTACAAGTCAAGAAAAGCCAAAGAAGCGATTGAAACAGTCTGCGACAAGGATCGCACCCTGCTCATCGTTCAGGTGCAGATGATGCCCACCTGGCAGCACCACTCGCTCAAAGGGTAGCTGCTCCAGCAACTCGGTGTGGCGCACCAGCATGCCATCGGCGGCCACCACCAGACAGCCCGGGCAACCGACCCGGTGCACGTACGCCATGGCCTGGGCCGGGTTCAGGCGCGCCGGCGATGGTAAGGTCAGTCGGCTGTCGCTGCGCCAGCTGAACCCGCCCGGGACCGGCATCAGTCCGCGCTGGGCCAGCAACTGCGCAGCTTCGTGGCTTACCGCGACCATCCCCTTCATGCGAGCCTGCACGCCGTCTTCGACCGAGGCGTAAACCGACTTGCGCTTGCCATCCAGGCGCAACTGCGCCTGCAACGACATGCCCAACCGCTCGGCCGCATCCTGCTCGGCACCGGTAGGCGGGATCACGCCGTCGATCAACGCCAGGTGGCTGACCCTGTCCGGCAAGGCCCCAGCCAACTGCACCGAGATGATGGCGCCCAGCGAGTGACCAAGCAGGGCGAATCGTTGCCAGCCAAGCTGCTCGGCGACCCGCAACACGTCATGGGCGTAATCGGCCAGGGCATAGCCGGCCCCTGGCGGGCGGTGTTCGGAATAGCCATGGCCGGCCAAGTCGAGCGCGACGATACGCAAGCCCTGTAGACGGGGTGCCAGGCGCGCGAAACTGTTGGCGTTGTCCAGCCAGCCATGCAGTGCGATCACCGGCAACCCGTCCGCTGGCCCGAACAGGTGCGCGGCGAGTTCGATATGGCCCAGGCTCAGGCGCACTTCTTCGACGGGCAGGCTCATGCCTGGCTCCAGCGATCGAACAGGCCCTTGATCAGGCTGGCGGTATCAGTGGGGCGCTCCAGCGGGAACATATGGCCACCCGGTACGCTGTGGTACTCACCCGTGGGCATGCCACGCACGGCAAACGCGTGGTGACGACGAATCACCCGGCTACGGTCGCCACGCACCATCGCCAACGGCACCTGCAAATGCCGGGCAGGTGCCGGGCTGGCATGGGGGATGCTGCGATAGATACTGATCTCGGTGGCCGGGTCGAAGCGCAAGCGCAGCCCCTCCTCTGCGGTTTGCAGACCATGTTCCAGATACGCCTCGAGGCACTCGGGGTCGAAATTGCGGAACAAGGTCTTGCTGGCGAAATATGTCCGCGCGCTGTCACGATCGGCGAAGGCCTCGCGCCGCCCTAAGGTGCGGCCTGCAGGCGTGATGCGATCGATGAAACCGAAACGCTTGGCGGTGCGGATCAACCACTGGTCGGCACGGGTCAACACCGGCGAGTCAAGCATTACCACGCCCCGGTACAACTCTGGGCGGCGCAGCGCGGCATGCAGGTGCAGCACACCGCCCAGGGAGTGACCGACGCCCCACACGGGCTGATCCTGCTGAGCCAGATGGTGCAACAGTTCATCGACCAGGTTCCGCCAATTGTCATCGACCGGAAACCTTGGGTCGTGGGCGTGTTGGGCCAGGTGCGTCACCTGGTAGTCCGGCGCGAGCGCGGCGAACAGCTTGCCGTAGGTGGCCGAGGGAAATCCGTTGGCGTGGGCGAAGAAGATCCGTTGCGACATGGCGCCAGGTCCGAACCGGGGATGGTTGCCCATTGTCGGCATCGTGGCGGCGCTCGGCAATGTCCGGAAAGGTCATCGCGCAGGGCAATCAGGACAGGTCGAAACCGAGCAATGAACGGCGCAGGCAGGCTTGCAGGTAGGCCAGCTGGCTTTCGAGCGCCTCGCGAGCCAGGCGCTGATCCTTGTGGTCGAGCTGTAGCCGGCGTAACGCCAGGCAGCTGGTCTGCACCAGGTGGGATACGCGCTGGCAAGCGTCCTGCAGCCTGCGCAGGTCTTCCTCTCCTTGTATCCGGGTGGCGAGGTCCGGGCAGCCACGGCCTTGGAGCCTGCCCATCAGGTGATACAGCTTGGCATCAGCGGCCTCACGCAGCAGGCTGTACTCGGCAAAATCCAGCGCCCCGCTGGCCTGCACTTTATCCAACGTTGGCTGCAAATCGGCACAGCGAACCAGATCCAACCTTCGACCACCCATCCCGCACTCCTGATTCTTCCCTGCCTGTACCGCCTCGATGCAACGCTAGCAACGCCCTGCCAGAGGCGGCAACTGACAAAAATGCCAGTTGCCCGGTTTCAGTCGGGTGAATTAATCGCGCGCACGGTCATCAGGCCTGCCAATGGCCAATCCCCTTCCAACTCTGCAAGGCTGGCGGTACTCATGGGGGCTGGTCGCTGGCCATGCCCGTGCTCGAGCCTTCCAACCAATGTGCCCACCAGCGGCTGGTGGCTGACCAGCAGCACATGCTCAAGGCCCAGTCGCTCGATTTCGCCGATGACCTGTTGCACGTCGCTGTCGGGGGTCAACCACGGCACTGTGTGCACCGGCTCGGTGAAACCGAGGGTGTCATGCACCAGTGCCGCGGTCTGCTGGGCGCGCACATAGGGGCTGGCCAGGATGGCTTGCAGTGGCTGGCCCAGCAAGCGCGCCGCGCTGTGCAGCACTTGCTCGCGGCCATGGGGCGTCAGGCGCCGCTCGGCGTCGGTATTGGCCCGCGGTTCGGCCTCGCCGTGGCGCAGAACCCAGAGCTTCACAGCTTGGGCTCCTCGTCGCGCACCGGGTGCGCTGCCGGTGCCACGGCGTGAGGCGCCTCGCCTTCCGGCGCCCGCGGGGCCGGCCAGTCGGCGAATGGCCAGGGCTTCTGGTCGCTGTGGAAACTGCCGAAACGACCGATCTGCGCCAGGTACTGACTGAGGCTGTCGCCGAAGTTCATCAGGCTGGCGCTCGGGGCGCCATACACCAGTCGGTAGATGAGCTGCACCAGCACCAGGCCACCCAGCAGCAGCTCGGCCAGTTGCCAGACCACCAGGAACACCAGCATCCACAGCACCCGCAGGATGATCGACTCGCGCTGCGCGCGCTCGGGGGTATCGTTCATGTATTGCTCCTTGCTCTGTTCAGAACCCACGAAGGCTCAGTTGAAACCGCTTGTGGAAATGAAATCGACGTCGGTCTTGGGCTCGGCGCGCATCAGGTGTTCGATGACCTGGTTCAGCGTGCGGCCTTCGAACAGGATCGCGTGCAGGCCCGCCACCAGCGGCATGTACACCTGCACTTCCTGGGCCTTGGCCTTCAGTACCTTGAGGGTATTGACCCCCTCGGCCACTTCGCCCAGGCGGTTGACCGCCTGTTCCAGGCTCAGGCCCTGCCCCAGCGCATGACCCACCTGATAGTTGCGGCTCTTGGGTGAAGAGCAGGTGACGATCAGGTCGCCGACACCGGCCAGCCCCAGGAAGGTCATCGGATTGGCGCCTTGGCTGACGGCGAAACGAGTCATCTCGGCCAGGGCACGGGTAATCAGCATGCTCTTGGTGTTTTCACCCATGCCCAGGGCAACGGCCATGCCAGCCATGATGGCATAGACGTTCTTGAGGGCACCGCCCAGTTCGACACCGAAGCGGTCGGTGCTGGCGTACACCCGGAAGGTGCGCCCGTGTAACACCGCCTGCACGCGTTGGCACAGGTCTTCATCTTCGCTGGCGACCACAGTGGCGGTCAGCGCATGTTCGGCGATCTCGCGGGCCAGGTTCGGGCCCGACAGCACGCCAATACGTGCCTGGGGGGCGATTTCCTCAAGGATCTGGCTCATCAGCTTGAAGCTCTGCGCCTCGATGCCCTTGGTCAAGCTCACCAGTCCCTTGCCGCGCAGCAACTCGGCATGCGGGGCCAGCACGCTGCGCAGGGCGCTAGACGGCAGGGCCACGAAAATCAGCTCGCAAGCCTGCAGCGTCGCCAGCAGGTCGTTGACCGGCTCGACACCGTCGTGCAGGCGGATACCTTTGAGGTAACGCGGATTCTCGCGATTGATGCGCATGGCCTCGGCCTGCTCGGGGTCGCGCATCCATTGGCGCACTGGCACGTTGTTTTCAGCCAGCAGGTTCGCCACGGCGGTGCCAAAGCTTCCGCCTCCCAGAACTGCAACAGGTTGCTGTTCAGTCATATTCAATCCGTTAATGCCAAAATGTGAGTGGCGACCGGACCATTATACGGTGCGGATGCGACAGGGCCAGTGCATGGCTTGCGTGGCGGGTTGGGTTGGCGATCGCGTGGCGCATCGCGAGCAAGGCTCGCTCCTACGTTTTTCGGGCCATGCCAAAGCGGTCGCGCGCAAATCCCACAGGCATAACTGGCCCGAAAAAAGCGTAGGAGCGAGCCTTGCTCGCGATGCGCCGCGCGATCTCGACACCACCCGAAAACCACCGGCAAGCCTTTCCCTCACCCCCACACCTCGCAAACTCGCGCCCCACCACTGGCAAAAGGTCCAAGGTCAGTTAACATGCCTGTTTCATCTTTGATACAAGGCCGTATCGTGTTCCCAGGCACGCCCCCTTACCCGCGTCTGTTATTGCTGACCGCCCTGCTCGGTGGCCCGGTCATGGCCGATGACCTGTTCATCGACAACACTGACTTGCCGCAGGTTCTGACCGCCACGCGCCTGAAACAATCCCCGGCGGCGGTGCCGGGCAGCATGACCGTGCTCGACAGCGAACTGATCCGTGCCAGCGGTGCCCGCGATATTCCCGAACTGCTGCGCCTGGTGCCAGGCATGATGATCGGCTACGGCGCCGGCAACCAGCCAACCGTCAACTACCACGGCAGCAACGTCAACGAAGCCCGGCGCATGCAAGTGCTGATCGACGGCCGCTCGGTGTATCGGGCCGGCCTTGCCACGGTGGACTGGAGCGATATCCCGGTGGCCCTGGAGGATATCGAGCGCATCGAGGTGTTCCGCGGCCCGAACACCGTCAGCTATGGCGCCAACGCCTTGATGGCGGTGGTCAACATCCTCACCCGCAACCCCGCCGACAGCCATGGCACACGGGTCAAGCTCACCCGTGGCCAGGATGGCATCAACGATTACTACGCCAGTCATGGATTCGGCTGGGACGGCGGTGATCTGCGCCTGTCGGTGTCGGGACAGCAGGACGACGGTTTCGACAGCGACCAGTTCGGCAACGACTACCGCGACAGCCGCCGCCTGAACCGCGTCAACCTCAGCGCCAGCCACAACCTCGCGCCCGACCAGACCCTGGAGTGGCAACTGGCGGCCAAGGAGGGCAGCAACCAGCGGCCGTACACCTACCAACCGGTGTTCGGCAAGTATGCCGCAGGCACCGACGCAGATGTCAACGCCAAGGATTACGCGGGCTCGGTACGCTGGAACATCGATATCAGCCCAGAGCACAGCTTCTACATCCAAGGGTCGGCTCAACACTTCGATCGCCAGCAAGTCTGGCTGGCGTGCGACGCGCTGATGGCGTTCAGTCCGGCGTTGACCCAGTTGTGGCAACTGAACCCAGACTTCGCCGAGAAGGTGGCACGCAACCTGTCGACCGGAAACCTGCCGACAACCACGGACCCGACGCTCAGCGCCCTGCTGACCCAGGCCCAGACTCAATGGAACAACGGCGGCAAAAGCACGGTCTGCGGCGATGTCGATCAAAGTACCCGCGAAACCCGCTACGACCTGGAGATCCAGGACACCCTGAGCCTGACCGACAACCTGCGCCTGCTCAGCGGTATGAACTACCGCTATGATCGCGCCGACTCGCAGACCTACTTCAACGGCAGCATCGACGACCAGACCTGGCGCGCATTCGGCCAGCTGGAATGGCGTGCGGACGAACACTGGATCATCCAGGGCGGTGCGATGTTCGAGGACTCGCGTCTTTCGGGCAGTTCGCTTACCCCGCGCATGGCGGTGAACTACCTGATCACCCCGCGCCACGGTTTGCGAGCGGTGTACTCCGAAGCGGTCCGCTCGCCCGACATGTTCGAGAACAACGTCAACTGGAGCTATACGGTCAAGAACCTGACGCCCAACGACTTCGGGCTGCAGAACGGCGAATATTTCGTCAAGACCCGAGGCCCTGGCAACCTCGATCAAGAACGCATGCGCTCGCGGGAACTGGGCTACAACGGTTACTTCAGCGACATCGACTTGAGCATGGATGTGAAGTTGTTCTATGACGAGATCACCGGAATGATCAGCGAGCCCCTGAGGAACAACCAGTACATCGCCAGCAACGCCAACAAAGCGCGGTTCAGTGGCAGCGAGGCGCAAGCCGACTGGCGCGTGACCCAACGCGACCGCCTGCGCCTGACCTACGCCTATGTCGATGCCTGGGCCAGCAACCCGTTGGACAGCGCCAACACCGCCCGCAACAGTGGCTCGGCCGGCTGGATGCGCGATTGGGGCGACGGCTGGTCCAGCGCTCTTTTCTACTACGGCGACGACGCACTCAACCAGTACCGCTACGAGCGTCTGGACCTGCGTGTGGCCAAGCGCTTGCGTATCCAGGGCAGCAACCTGGAGCTGGCCGCGCTGTGGCAGCAGCGCCTGGACGATGAACCGACCACGACGATCCAGAACCGCTACGACAGCCGTCACCGCCTGAGCGTCAGCGCGGAGCTGGAGTTCTGATGGCCCGCCTGCTGCGCCTGCTGCTGATCTTTCTCTGGCCCATGGGATCGCTGTCCGCTAGCGAAATCCTGTTGGTCGGTGGTGAAGATCAACCCGGCATTCGCAGCTTCGTGGCGGCCCTGGAGAGCCGTCGCAGCCACGACGTGGTGCGTTTCAAGACCACCTCGACCCTACCCCGCCCCGGCCAGCTGAATGCCGACCTGCGCCTGATCCTGCTCGATAGCGCTGCCCTGGACTGGCGGCTCGCCGAGCCCGCCGGCCCCCCGGCACTGGCGATGCGTATCAGCCGGGTGCAGGCGCAGCAGCGCCTGGGCAAATCCCGTCCGGCCTACCTGTGCCTGCTGTGGAGCGACCCGCCCCTGGCACGGCAGCTACGCCTGGCACGCTACCTGCTGCCGCAGGCGCAGCGCATCGGCGTGCTGTATGGCGAGCACAGCCACTTCCTGCTCGAAGAGTTGCGCCATGCCGCCCGCCCGTTGGGCCTGGAGATCGTTGCCCAGGACTGGCCCGATCAACGGGACAGCCGACCACTGCAGAACCTGCTGCTCAACAGCGACGTGCTGCTGGGCCTGGACGACCCCGACCTGTACAACTCGAAGACCGCCAAGAACCTGTTGCTCAGCAGCTACGGCCGACAGATGGCGCTGATCGGGCCGAACGCCGGTTTCGTGCGCGCTGGCGCCCTGGCCAGCAGCTACAGCGACCAGGATGATTGGCTGGCGGTTCTCGACCAGTTGCTCGACCAACCGCCCTCGCGCTGGCCGCGCAGTCTTTACCCGACGCGTTTCGGCGTCAGTGGCAACCAGCAAGTCGCCCGTGCACTGGGCCTGGAACCCATCGATCCGAAGGCCGCTGCCCAGGCCCTGGCCGCAGGAGAACCCAACCCATGAGCAAACGCCTGAGCTGGGATATCCACACCCGCACCCAGATGATCAGCCTGGGTCCTGCACTGCTGCTGACCCTGCTGCTGATCAGTTTCTTCACCTTCGTGCGGATCCAGGACTTGCGCCAGGAGCTCAACCACACCGGGCAGTTGATCGCCAACCAACTGGCCCCGGCGTCCGAGTACGGGGTGATCTCCGGCAACAATGAGGTGCTCGAAGGCCTCATGAGGGCCACCCTGAGCATTCCACACGTGCGTTTTTTGGAGGTGCAGGACAGCCGCAACCATATTCTGGTGTACGTCGAGCAGTCCGATGAAAGCAGCAACCGCGCCCGGCGCGTGGAAGTGTTCCAGGCCCCCATACGGCTGCAGCAGATCCGCCTGGACAGCGACTTCCTGCAACAGGGCAAGGCCCCCACCCCCGCCATCGGCGACGATTACCTGGGACGGGTGATCGTCGGTATGTCCGATGATGCGTTCAGCCAACGCCAGCAGGAAATCGTTATCAAGGCTGGCATTCTTGCCTTGTTCGCCCTGTTGTTCACCTTCCTGCTCGCCCGCCGCCTGGCCACCAGCCTGGCCAAGCCGATCAGCGACATGGGCCATGCGGTGAAGGCGATCCAGCAGGGCGAGTACAATGCCCCGTTACCGGTGGTGGACGACAGCGAGCTCGGCCACCTGGCGCGCCATATCAACAACCTGGCCAGCGCCCTGGAGCAGGCCAGCGCCGAACAGAAGCAGGCCATTGCCCAGTTGATCCAGGCCCGTGAGGAGGCCGAGCAAGCCAACCGCGCCAAGTCCGACTTCCTGGCGATGATGAGCCATGAGTTACGCACGCCGATGAACGGTGTGCTGGGCATGCTGCAGTTGCTCGAAACCACCCAGCTGACGCCCGAGCAGGCCGACTATGCGGCGGTCGCTAGCGAATCCACGGGCCACTTGCTCAAGGTCATCAACGATATCCTCGACTTCTCGCGCATCGAACGCACCACGCTGGAACTTGAGCAGATCGACTTCAACCTCGGCGAATTGATCGCCCACAGCGTGCAGTCGTTCCAGCACAGCGCCCAGCAGCGTGGACTCGACCTGCAACTGCAGATGCCGGCCGGCATGGAACAGCTGGAAGTCAGCGGTGATCCGACTCGAATCCGCCAGATCCTGCTGAACTTGATCGGCAACGCGTTGAAGTTCACCGAACGCGGCCAGGTCCAGGTGCATGCGCGCTGGCAGCCCCTGGACCGGCAGCTGATCTGGTTGACCTGCAGTGTGCGCGATACTGGCATCGGCATCGACAGCGAGCGCCTGGAGACCATGTTCGTGGCCTTCCAGCAAGCGGACAGCTCGATTTCCCGGCGCTATGGCGGCACCGGCCTGGGCCTGTCGATCGCCCGCACCCTGGCCGAACGCATGGGTGGCAAGCTGCGCGGGGAAAGCCGCGAAGGGCTGGGCTCGACCTTCACCCTGGAAATTCCCCTGACCCTGGCCAGCATGGCGCCCCCGGCCCTGCCCGGCAGCGTCGCGCAGGGCAGCCTGGGTACCGAGGGCGGGCGAATCCTGCTGGTAGAGGACAATCCGGTCAATCAAAGCGTCATCGAAGCCATGTTGCGCAGCCTTGGGCTGGAGGTGAGCGTGGCGCTGGATGGCCTCCAGGCCGTGGAGCAGGTCAGCCAGCAGCGCTTCGCCGCGGTACTGATGGACTGCCGGCTGCCGCGGCTGGACGGTTACGAAGCCACCCGGCGCATCCGCCAACTGCCCGATCGCGACAGCCTGCCGATCATCGCCTTGACGGCCAATGCGTTGCAGGGCGACCGCGAGCGCTGCATGGCCGCCGGCATGAACGATTACCTGAGCAAACCCTTCCGCCGCACCGAATTGCAACGGGTATTGCAGCGTTGGTTACCCGGCCGGACAGCCGCGACTGGCGATAAATGCTAAAGTGCGGCAGTCTTAAGGACTGGACAGGACCTTCGTCGGACCTGAAAATAGCCGTTTCAGTGCACACCTGTACTTCTTTTTGCCAGGTGCGCTGTGACTTTCACCACAACGCAATAGTCTACCTGTAGGCTGCCGCCCCGGACTCAACACACTCCGGGCCGGCCGGGAAGATTCATCCCCTGCCGCAGGGGGTTATTGAGGAGCTCGCATGACCAAACAACACGCCTTTACTCGGGAAGACCTGCTGCGCTGCAGTCGCGGTGAGCTGTTCGGCCCAGGTAATGCGCAACTGCCCGCGCCGAACATGCTGATGGTCGATCGCATCACCCACATCAGCGAAGAAGGCGGCAAGTATGGCAAAGGTGAATTGGTCGCCGAGCTGGATATCAATCCGGACCTGTGGTTCTTCGCCTGTCACTTCGAAGGCGACCCGGTAATGCCAGGCTGCCTGGGCCTCGACGCCATGTGGCAGCTGGTCGGTTTCTTCCTCGGCTGGCAGGGCCTGCCAGGCCGTGGTCGCGCCCTGGGTTCGGGCGAAGTGAAGTTCTTTGGCCAGGTATTGCCCGAAGCCAAGAAAGTCACCTACAACATTCACATCAAGCGCGTCCTGAAGGGCAAGCTGAACATGGCCATCGCCGATGGCTCGGTCAGCGTCGACGGTCGCGAGATCTACACCGCCGAAGGCCTGCGGGTCGGCGTGTTCACCTCCACTGACAATTTCTAAGGGTTATTCGCATGCGCCGCGTCGTTATCACTGGTCTGGGCATCGTTTCGTGCCTGGGCAATGACAAAGCTACTGTCACCGAAAACCTGCGCAACAGCCGTCCGGGCATTCGTTACAACCCGGAATACAAGGAAATGGGGCTGCGTAGCCAGGTTTCCGGTTCCATCGACCTCAACCTCGAAGAACTGATCGACCGCAAGGTCTACCGCTTCGTCGGCCACGCCGCTGCCTATGCCTACCTGGCGATGCAGGACGCGATCAAGGACTCCGGCCTGACCGAAGAGCAGATTTCCAACCCGCGTACCGGCCTGGTTGCTGGTTCCGGCGGCGCCTCGACCCTGAACCAGATGGAAGCGCTGGACACCCTGCGCGAGAAAGGCGTCAAGCGTGTCGGCCCTTACCGTGTCACCCGCACCATGGGCAGCACCGTATCGGCGTGCCTGGCCACTCCGTTCAAGATCAAGGGTATCAACTACTCGATCTCCTCGGCCTGCGCCACCTCGGCACACTGCATCGGCACCGCTATGGAGCAGATTCAGTGGGGCAAGCAAGACATCGTCTTCGCCGGTGGCGGTGAAGAAGAGCACTGGAGCCAGTCGTTCCTGTTCGATGCCATGGGCGCCCTGTCGACCAAGCGCAACGAAACCCCGGAACTGGCCTCGCGCGCCTACGACGCCGACCGTGACGGCTTCGTCATCGCTGGCGGCGGCGGCATGGTCGTGGTCGAAGAACTGGAACACGCACTGGCCCGCGGCGCGAAGATCTACGCCGAAATCGTCGGCTACGGTGCCACGTCCGACGGCTACGACATGGTCGCACCGAGCGGCGAAGGTGCCATCCGCTGCATGCAGCAGGCGCTGTCCACCGTCGACACCCCGATCGACTACCTGAACACCCACGGCACCTCGACGCCGGTCGGTGACGTTGCAGAAATCAAGGGCGTGCGTGAAGTGTTCGGTGACAAAGCGCCGAAGATCAGCTCGACCAAGAGCCTGTCGGGCCACTCGCTGGGCGCCGCTGGCGTGCACGAGGCGATCTACTGCCTGCTGATGATGGAAAACAACTTCATCGCCGGCTCCGCCAACATCGACGAGCTGGATCCGGAAGTCGCTGACATGCCGATCCTGCGCAAAACCGAAGAGAACGCCAAGATCGACACGGTCATGAGCAACAGCTTCGGCTTCGGCGGCACCAACGCCACCCTGGTGCTCAAGCGCTGGACTGGCAAGTAAGACGCTGATGCGGTAATTGAAAACGCCCCGACTGGTTCGGGGCGTTTTCATGTGTGGCGTGCAACCCTGTGGGATTGGGCGCACTCGGGATGAGGCCAACCCTTCCGAGGCACTACCGCCTGGGCAACACCGCCAGGAAGTTATCCCGCGCTACCTTGTTCGCCACCTCCTCAGGCAAGGCATCGAGAAATGGCCTGAAACCGTGCAACTGTTCTCCCAGGCCGCCAAATTTGCCCACCACATCCGAGCCCAGCATGAAGCGCTGTGGATGCTTGACGACCACATCGATCCACGCCTTGCGCGGCACGCCTCGCTCATCCAGCAGGTAGGGCGTAAGCACACTCCAGGAAAGATCCACATACAAATTCGGGTAATCCTCCAGCAGCCGCGTCAACACCGGCAACAGGAAGTCCATCTGCGTCTGATGCCGGTGAATTTCCATGCTGGTGCCGGCGTGGGCCCAAATGAAACGGGTATGTGGATGATTGCGCAATGGCTCTTCGATCTCCGCCAGATACAGCGGGTTGCGTTCGCGCTTCGAGGTGATGTTCGAGTGCAACAGCACCGGCAGGTCGCGCTCGGCCGCCAAGTGGTAGATACGCGTCATGGCCTCGTTGTTGGCGCGAGGCGTATCGCCACTGGTGAGCGCGGTCAGGTCGTCATGACGGGTGAACACTTCACCGATCCCCTGCCAAAGCCCTGGGTACAGCTCAAGCATGCGCTCGATGTGGCTGACGGCATTCTTGTCCACTGGGTTGAAGCCAGTGAGAAAGGGATGGAACCTGCGTCGCTGCTCGGCAGGCAGCTTTTCGAGAGCTGCCGCCACATACAGGTCGGTGGCGCTGTACCAATAGGCATCAGCATCGTCGCCTGCATAGTAGCGCGGCCGCTTGGGCTCGTCCTCATGCCACTTCTTGGCCACCGGAATGCCGGAAATCATCGAGTGCTCGATGCCTGCCCTGTCCATGGCCTCGATCAATGCAGGCATGCCCTCGCTCTCCTGGAAGAAATCGACGTAGTGCAGGTGGGCGTCGCTGTAAGCGTAATCACGTGCTTGCGCCGCATGGCCTACCCAGGCAGACAATAGTAAGCAACCCAGCACTCTGACCATCATCGCTGTATTCCTTGTCCCGTTACGAACACGGTAGACCGGCAAGCGTGCCCGGCGGTTCAGCAACGCCTGGCGAACCGCTATGCTTGGGGCATTTCCATCCAGCCTGGAGCCCAACATGAGCAGCCCCCTGGTCATCCGCCCGCGCGCCGAATCGGTCGAGGGCCAGCCGATACTGCGCCCCTTGCCATCGGCACAATGCCGAAGCGTCGGCCCCTTCGTCTTCTTCGACCACATGCTGGAGACCGAGTATGCACCCGGCAGCGGCATGGACATCCGCCAACACCCGCACATCGGCCTGTCTACCCTGACCTACCTGTTCGAGGGTGAAATCCTGCACAAGGACAGCCTCGGCTCCGAACAGCGCGTACAGCCCGGCGATGTGAGCTGGATGACCGCTGGCAGCGGCGTTGCGCATGTCGAACGCACCCCAGCCGAGGCCTTCACCGACGGCTCCCGACTGCATGGCCTGCAGGTTTGGCTCGCATCGCCCCGCGAGCTTGAGCAAGGTCCGGCGAGCTATAGCCATCATCCAGCGGCCAGCCTACCAGTGAGCGATAGCATGGGGGTTCGGATCTGCATGATTGCCGGCCAGGGCTTCTGCCTGGAGTCGCCGGTACCAGTGCTCTCCCCTACCCTCTATGCCCATGTGCACATGCAGCCGGCCACAACCTTGCAGGTACCGAACGAGCATGCGCAGCGGGCGCTTTACCTGCTGGAAGGCGAATTGCTGATGGAGGATACAGAAGTCGAGCCGCGCAGCCTGGTGGTGCTACCGGAAGGTGAAGAGGTCACCCTTTACGCCGAGGGTGATTGCCAGCTCGTTTTGATCGGCGGCGCTGCGCTGGATGGGCCGCGGCGGATGAACTGGAATTTCGTGGCAAGCGATCCGCAGTTGATCGAACAGGCAAGGGCCAAATGGGCTGCAGGTGATTGGCCCACGGTGCCGGGGGAGAGTTCGCGAATTGAACTGCCTCGCTGACAGAGGGCCGCCTGACGGCCGATCCCCCTGCTGGAGCGGGTATACCCGCGAGCACGGGCAAAGCCCGTGCCCTCTACCGCATCGAGTTCTTCGCGAGTAAGCCCGCTCCTACAGGCGATCAGCGCGGGAACACTTCGGTCAGCAGATTGTGCATCGCACGGAAAGCCCGCTCGGAGGTCCGCCGATCGTATTGCATCTTGCCCGGCACATTGGCATTGGGGTCAGTGAACGAATGCACCGCCGCGCCATAGCTGACCAATTGCCAGTCGACCTTCGCTGCGTTCATTTCGTCCTCGAAGGCCGGCAGTTGCTCCTTCGGCACCAGCGGGTCGGAAGCACCATGCAGCACCAGCACCGAACCCTTGATGCGCTTGGCATCTTCCGGATTCGGCGTATCGAGCGTGCCATGGAACGACACCGCCGCCTTCAGGTCAGCCCCTGAGCGGGCCAGCTCAAGGGCACAGCAACCGCCGAAGCAGAAGCCGAAGGTGGCCACCTGGCCAGGCTCCAGCAACGCCTTCGACTGGCCCAGCAGTTGGGCCAGCGCCTCCTGCATACGCTTGCGCAGCTCGGCCCGGTCATTCTTCAGGGGCATCATCGCCGCCCCAGCCTCATCGGCATTGGAAGGACGCACCGACTGCCCATACAGGTCGGCAATCAGCACCACGTAGCCCTTCTCGGCCACCTCCTTGGCGATCCGCTCGGCCCCCTCGCCAATACCCATCCAGTTCGGCGCCATGACCAGGCCAGGCTTGGGCAACGAGCCCGGTTCATACACCAGGCGGCTCTCGTACGCCTTGCCGGACAGGTGATAAACCAACGACTCGACGATTACCTTGCTCATCAAATTCCTCCTTGCACCATTAAAAAAGCCCGCCGAAGCGGGCTTTCCTTTGCATCAACTCAAGCAGACAGTTCGACCAACAGCTTGTTCAGGCGACGAACGTAAGCCGCCGGATCCTTCAAGCTGTCACCGGCTGCAAGCGCGGCCTGGTCGAACAGGATATGCGACAGCTCGGCGAAGCGGTCCTCGCTCTGTTCGTTGTCCAGCTTCTCGATTAGCGGGTGGGTCGGGTTGAACTCGAAGATCGGCTTGGACTCAGGCACCTTCTGCCCGCTTGCCTCAAGGATCTGGCGCATCTGCAGACCCAGGTCCTGCTCACCAATGGCCAGGATGGCCGGCGAGTCGGTCAGGCGGTGGGAAACACGCACCTCGGCCACACTGTCACCCAGCGCACCCTTCAGGCGCTCGACCAGACCTTCTTTTTCCTTGGCGACTTCTTCCTGGGCTTTCTTGTCTTCTTCCGAATCCAGCTTGCCAAGGTCCAGGTCGCCACGGGCGATGTCGATGAAGGCTTTGCCATCGAACTCGCTGAGGTAGCTCATCAGCCATTCATCGATGCGATCGGTCAACAGCAGCACTTCGATGCCTTTCTTGCGGAAGACTTCCAGGTGCGGGCTGTTCTTGACCTGCGCGTAGGACTCGCCGGTGAGGTAGTAGATCTTGTCCTGACCTTCCTTGGCGCGCGCCAGGTAGTCGGCCAGGGCAACGGTCTGTTCGCCGCTGTCGTCCTGGGTGGAGGCAAAGCGCAGCAGGCCGGCGATCTTCTCCTTGTTGGCGAAGTCCTCGGCCGGGCCCTCCTTGAGCACCTGGCCGAAGTTTTTCCAGAAGCTCTTGTACTGCTCGGGCTCGTTCTTGGCCAGCTTCTCCAGCATGTCCAGCGCACGCTTGGTCAGCGCCGACTTCATCGAGTCGATGATCGGGTCCTTCTGCAGGATTTCCCGCGAAACGTTAAGCGACAGGTCGTTGGAGTCGACCACGCCCTTGATGAAGCGCAGGTACAACGGCAGGAACGACTCAGCCTGGTCCATGATGAACACGCGCTGCACGTACAGTTTCAGGCCGCGTGGCGCTTCACGCTGGTACAGGTCGAACGGTGCGCGGGCCGGCACGTACAACAGCGAGTTGTACTCCAGCTTGCCTTCGACCTTATTGTGGCTCCAGGCCAGCGGATTCTCGAAATCGTGGCCGATGTGCTTGTAGAACTCCTGGTATTCCTCGTCCTTGATCTCGGTACGCGGACGGGTCCACAGGGCGCTGGCGCGGTTGACGGTTTCCCACTCGACAGCTGGCTTCTCCTCGCCTTCGGCGCCAGCCTGCTCCTTAGGCAGTTCGATCGGCAAGGCAATGTGGTCGGAGTACTTCTTGACCAGGTTGCGCAGGCGCCAGCCATCGGCGAACTCTTCCTCACCTTTTTTCAGGTGCAGGACAATGCGCGTGCCGCGCTCGGCCTTGTCCACGGTAGCGACTTCGAACGAGCCTTCGCCCTTGGAGGACCAATGCACGCCCTCGGAAGCCGGTTGGCCAGCGCGACGGCTGAACACATCGACCTTGTCGGCGACGATGAATGCGGAGTAGAAGCCCACGCCGAACTGACCGATCAGGTGCGAGTCCTTCTTCTGGTCACCACTAAGGTTCTTCATGAAGTCGGCGGTGCCCGACTTGGCAATGGTCCCCAGATGCGCGATGACATCTTCACGGCTCATGCCGATACCGTTGTCTTCCAGGGTAATGGTGTGGGCGTCCTTGTCGAAGCTCAGGCGAATCTTCAGATCGGCGTCACCTTCGAGCAAATCAGGCGTGGCCAGCGCTTCGAAACGCAGCTTGTCGGCGGCATCGGAGGCGTTGGAGATCAGTTCACGGAGGAAGATCTCCTTGTTCGAGTACAGCGAGTGAATCATGAGGTGCAGCAGCTGCTTTACCTCGGTCTGGAAGCCCAGGGTTTCCTTTTGTGTTTCCACAGTCATGGTCTTCAAAACTCCGATCTGATGGCAGTTGGCGCCTGGCAGCCGAATCGGCCTGCATTAACGGCGGATGTCATGCAGATGGGGGCTGCCCGGATGATTTCAAGGGCTTTTCCGGTTCGATCTTGAAATGCGCACGAGCCGTGGCAATCGGCGACTGGCGATCGCCCTGCCAGGCGGTGATGGCGACATTGGTCACGCGACGGCCCTGGCGCCACAACTGACACTGCGCATAGGTATCGCGAAAATGCCCGGCACGCAGGTAGTCGATGGAGAAATCGATGATCTTGGGAATGCTCGCGCTCTCGCTGTAGATCAGCAGGTAAAGTGCCGCGGACAGCTCCATGAAACCTGCGATCACCCCACCATGAATGGCTGGCAGCAAGGGGTTCCCGATGTTGTCCGGATTGGCTGGCAGGCGAAACAGCAGGTCCTCGCCGTCGCGCTGGCATTCGATGCCGATCAGGCCAGCGTAGGGGATCAGGGCCAGCAATGGCCGGTAGTCACCCACGGCATGGGCCTCGTTCAACCGCTGGCGGACATCCCGTGGAATCATGCGTCTTTCTCCCTGAGGCTGTTACCGAAATGAAGCCCGCCTTTTATGTCCTGCCCAAGGCGCATGAAGGTACCCACCACCTGGCAGATAGGTCGGTCGGGATCATCCTGGTAGGCAGTGCCCCGGGTGAAGATCACGTCACGGGTCACGCGGTAGCACTGGGCATGACCATGGATGTCCTTGCCCGCCGCGGCTGGGTGCATGTAGTCGATTCGCAGGTCCAGGGTCGGACAGACTTCGAAGCGCGGAAGGACGCACAGCGTGGCCATGCCGCACGTGGTATCCATCAGGGTGGTCAGCGCGCCACCGTGTACGGCGCCGGTCTGCGGATTGCCGACGATGGCCTTCGACCAGGGTAATACCAAGGTGATGCCGTCGCTGTCGGCATGCGCAACCCGCATCTGTAAAACCTGGCAATGTTTCAACGCCGAAAGAAATCGCTCGGCCATGGCCATCAAGGTTGTATCGCTCATAGGCGCAGTCCATGATCAATGCCGCAGCGGCATAAAATCGGTAAAAAGTCTATATGGAACAAACTTTTATATATCTGTAACCTTTGCGGAACTTATTCCGCACCGTTGAACTCGAAGGAACAAGTCACTTATTCCACCAAGGAGAAACACCCCCATGCGTAAACCTTTTGCTTTTGCTCTGATGCTGGCTGCTGCCATGGGCCTGGCTGCTTGCGATAAAGCGAGCGAAGACAAAGCCCAGGACGCACAGCAACACGCCGAGCAAGCCCAGGAAAAAATGGGCGAAGCTCAGGATAAGATGAACGAGGCTGCCAAGGAAAACGCCGAAGCCGCCAAAGATCAGGCCGAAGCTGAGCAGAAAGCTGCTGAAGAAGCCGCTCCTGCCACCCCGGCTCCAGAAGCTGCGCCTGCTACCCCGGCCGAACCTGCCAAGCAGTAATCGGTCCCAACAAAAAAACCCGACACTGTCGGGTTTTTTTGTATGTATCTTTTATGGATTAAACGTTTCAGGCACTGGTAGTGGAACTTTCTTTACCCACTTCTACCGGGGCGCTTTCCGTCGGCGTGAATACCATCACTTCCAATACATCGGAATGAAACTCTCGACGGTACAGAATCAACACAACCCCCACACTCATGACCATGAATAACCACGGGCTGATGAACCAGCTGAGCATGGCCATGCCGAAGTAGTAAGAGCGCAGACCAAAGTTGAACTGGTTGGCCGCCAGCGACAGCACGCGTGCGGCACGCGAAGCAAACGCCTTTCGCTCCAACTCGTTGACCAGGCGCTCACCGATCATCGGTGCCGAGCCGACGAGTACGGCGGCAAAGTTGTACTGGCGCATGCACCAACTGAACGTGAAGAATGCATAGACGAACACCATCGCCAGGCATAACAGTTTGATTTCCGACATGCCTTGCGATGTCTGCTGGACCAACGGCAGGTCGGCCAGCAACGACAGCGCCCGATCCGACGCCCCGAGCACCGTAAGGATGCCGGCCAGGATGATCAGCGTACTGGAGGCGAAGAACGAGGCATTGCGCTCAAGATTGCCGATCACACTGGCGTCCGCGATACGGTTGTCACGCAGCAGCATGCGGCGCATCCAGTCCTCGCGATACAAATGCAGGACACTGGCCAGGCACGCCGTATCACGGCCCTTCCAGATGGCGTAACGGGTATAGCCTCCCCAACACAGGGCAAACCAGCCGATGGCCAGCAGGTTGTAGATGTTGCTTTGAATGAAGTTCATGCAGAGTTCCCGAACGCCAGGTGCACAAAGAATAGAGACGGCATTTCGACGCCTGCAAGCCCGGAAAGGCACACCGTCGGGTCAAAATGTTTTTCTGCCGATGCCACTCGATGCAAACAAAAGCCCCGCATCCTCTCGGACACGGGGCTTCAGGTCTGGGCCTCTGGCAACACCCTATGGCTTGTGGCCGGTGCCGCGATCAGGCTTCAACACATCAGGCCAGCGCCTCGCGCGGCTTGCCCAGCATACGGTCGCAGACCACGGCGCCTGCCAGGGTCAGGACCGAAGGCACCAGCCAGGCCATGCCCTCGTCGCTGAACGGCAGGTGAGCCATGAAGTCCGGCAGTACGTGGGCGATGCTGCTGCCTTTGATTGCATCGACGATACCGAACACCAGCGATACCAGCATGACCGGCGCCAGGATGCGAGTCGGCGAATTCCACAGATCCTTCACGAAGCTCAGGCCTACCACCACGATGCACGGTGGGTAGATCGCGGTCAGCACCGGGATCGAGAACATGATCAGCTTGGTCAGGCCAAGGTTGGAGATCAGCAGCGAGAAGCCCGCCAGGATCACCACCAATGCACGGTACGACAACGGCAGAATCTGGCTGAAGTACTCGGCACACGCACAGGTCAGGCCGACCGCGGTCACCAGGCACGCCAAGGCGATCAACACGGCCAGGAAACCGCTGCCCAGCGAGCCGAAGGTGTGCTGCACATAGGCGTGCAGTACCGCCGCACCATTGGTGGCGCCCGCCGCGATCTCATGACTGCCCGCACCCAGGCGGAACAGGCTGACGTAGACCAACGCCAGGCCGACACCGGCGATAAGGCCCGCAATGATGGCATAGCGAGTGATCAACTTAGGCGACTCGACACCACGCGAGCGAATGGCGTTGACGATCACGATACCGAACACCAACGCACCGAGGGTATCCATGGTCAGGTAGCCATCGGAGAAGCCTTTGGAGAACGCGGCAGCGGCATAGGCGGGCTGCGCCTCACCGATGGTGCCGGCCGGCAGCGCGAACGCGGCGATGCCCAGCACCGCCAGGGCAATGATCTTCAGCGGGGCGAGGAAGCGGCCGACCGTGTCGAGCAACTTGCCAGGGTACATGGACACGGCCAGTACCACCACGAAGTACACCAGGCTGTAGATGAACAGCGCCATGGGGCTTTCACCGGTCAGCGGCGCCACGCCTACTTCGAACGACACTGTCGCGGTGCGCGGGGTGGCGAACAGCGGGCCGACCGACAGGTAGCAGACGGCTGCCAGCAAGCCACCGAAGAACTTGCCGATCGGGCTGCTCAGCGCGTCCATGCCACCACCGACCTTGGCCAGGGCAACCACGGTGATCACCGGCAGGCCAACCGCTGTAACCAGGAAGCCCAGGGCCGCCATCCATACATGCGGACCCGACTGCAGGCCGACGATGGGCGGGAAGATGATATTGCCGGCGCCTACGAAAAGCGCAAACGTCATAAAGCCAAGCGCCAGGATATCCTGGCCTTTTAACACTTTCATTTTAAGGAAGTACCACACTGCTGAAATCGGGATTCGAGAGGGGATTTCCCAATGGGTGAGGGAAATGCTGCCCGGCTTGGTAGGCCAGACCCGTTTAGCGTGTCGTTCCCTTTTGGGGTACGGGCACAGAGTGAGCGCGTAGATTAACCGTTTTACCGGGCAAACGCACTGATACAGTGCTGCTTGTCCGATGTGCGTATGTGTTTGTCGTCTGGATATCTGTCTCAGGCGATAATTTATTGCTGAATCGGGCAAATGTCTGGTGGAAAAACCTGATCGAGGCGATCGAATTTTCCGCACCGAGAAAAGACCTCCCCCTCATAACGACAAAGGCCACCCGAAGGTGGCCTCTGTGCGCGTGGGGGGTAAAGCGTATTACTTCTTCATTTCCCAGCCAGTCAGCTCGGCCAGGGCCTTGCCGATGTCAGCCAGGGAACGCACGGTTTTCACACCTGCGTCCTGCAGGGCGGCGAACTTCTCGTCCGCAGTGCCCTTGCCGCCGGAAATGATGGCGCCAGCGTGACCCATGCGCTTGCCCGCAGGAGCGGTAACACCAGCGATGTAGGAAACGACAGGCTTGGTGACGTTGGCCTTGATGTAGGCAGCAGCCTCTTCTTCAGCCGAACCGCCGATCTCACCGATCATGACGATCGCTTCGGTCTGCGGGTCTTCCTGGAACAGCTTCAGGATGTCGATGAAGTTCGAGCCTGGGATCGGGTCGCCGCCGATACCGACGCAGGTCGACTGGCCGAAGCCGGCGTCGGTGGTCTGCTTGACCGCTTCATAGGTCAGGGTGCCGGAACGGGAAACGATACCAACCTTGCCTGGCAGGTGGATGTGGCCTGGCATGATGCCGATCTTGCACTCGCCCGGGGTGATGACACCTGGGCAGTTAGGGCCGATCAGACGTACGCCCAGCTCGTCGCACTTGACCTTGGCGTCCAGCATGTCGAGGGTAGGGATACCCTCGGTGATGCAGACGATCAGCTTGATGCCGGCGAAGGCAGCTTCCAGGATCGAGTCTTTGCAGAACGGAGCCGGAACGTAGATCACCGAGGCTTCGGCGCCAGTGGCTTCGACAGCGTCCTTGACGGTGTTGAACACCGGCAGGCCCAGGTGGGTAGTGCCACCCTTGCCCGGAGTAACGCCGCCAACCATCTTGGTGCCGTAGGCGATGGCTTGTTCGGAGTGGAAAGTACCCTGCGAGCCAGTGAAGCCCTGGCAGATGACTTTGGTGTCTTTATTGATCAGGACGCTCATTACTTGCCCTCCGCAGCTTTGACAACTTGTTGAGCAGCGTCGGTCAGGCTGGTGGCCGCAATGATGTTCAAACCGCTTTCTGCCAGTACTTTAGCGCCCAGTTCGGCGTTGTTGCCTTCGAGGCGAACGACGACCGGAACCTTAACGCCTACTTCTTTCACTGCACCGATGATGCCTTCGGCAATCATGTCGCAGCGAACGATGCCGCCGAAGATGTTGACCAGAACGGCCGCGACATTGCTGTCCGACAGAATGATCTTGAACGCTTCGGTCACGCGCTCTTTGGTGGCGCCGCCGCCAACGTCCAGGAAGTTGGCTGGCTTGCCACCGTGCAGGTTGACGATGTCCATGGTACCCATGGCCAGACCGGCACCGTTGACCATGCAGCCAATGTTGCCTTCCAGGGCTACGTAGTTCAGTTCGAACTTGGCAGCGTGGGCTTCACGGGCGTCGTCTTGCGACGGGTCGTGGAAGGTCTTCAGCTTAGGCTGACGGTACATGGCGTTGGCATCGATGTTGATCTTGGCATCGAGGCAGTGCAGGTCGCCGTCGGCCTTGATGACCAGCGGGTTCACTTCCAGCAGGGCGAGGTCGTGATCCTTGAACAGCTTGGCCAGACCGACGAAGATCTTGGCGAACTGTTGAACTTGCTTGCCTTCCAGACCCAGCTGGAACGCCAGCTCACGACCCTGGAACGGCTGAGCGCCGACCAGCGGATCGATGGTAGCCTTGAGGATCTTCTCAGGAGTTTCGTGAGCGACTTTCTCGATGTCCACGCCACCTTCGGTGGAGGCCATGAACACGATACGACGGCTCGAGCGATCGACGACAGCGCCCAGGTACAGCTCTTTGGCGATGTCAGTGCAGGATTCGACCAGGATCTTGGAAACTGGTTGACCGTTGGCGTCAGTCTGGTAGGTCACCAGATTCTTGCCCAACCACTGCGCAGCGAACGCCTTGGCGTCTTCCTTGCTGCGAACCAGCTTTACGCCGCCCGCTTTACCGCGACCGCCAGCGTGGACCTGGGCTTTGACGACCCACTCCGAACCGCCGATCTTGTCGCAGGCTTCTGCAGCTTCTTCAGGGGTGTCGACAGCGAAACCCTTGGAAACTGGCAGGCCGTATTCAGCGAACAGCTGCTTACCCTGATACTCGTGAAGATTCATGCTTTTTACCGTCTTCGTTAGGTACTGCGCTTCGGCGCTGCGCCATTGCTGGCGCCGCACCACCTGTGACCGTTAACCCCGGGTTATCCCATGTAGTTCGGTCCGGCGGACGTTCCGCGGTGAGTCATGCACGCAAGACTCACGACGGGCAGCCCGCCGTGGTTTCTTATAATTAACGCTTCTTACGGTTGGCCACGTGAATGGCGCCGCCATTCACTGCCAGCGCTGCTTCATGCAGCGCTTCGGACAGGGTCGGATGGCTGAAGACCATCATGCCCAGATCCTCGGCACTGGTGCCGAATTCCATCGCGATTGCGCCCTGCTGTACCAGTTCGGCAGCCGATGGGCCAATCACGTGCACGCCCAGGACGCGGTCGGTCTTGGCATCGGCGATGACCTTGACGAAACCACCGGTGTCGTTGGCTGCCATTGCACGGCCGCTGGCCGCGAACGGGAAGGTGCCTACGTTAACCTCAACACCCTCGGCCTTCAAGGCTTGTTCGGTCTTGCCGACCCAAGCGATTTCCGGGTGGGTGTAGATGACCGATGGAATCAGGTCGTAATTCATCTGGGCTTTGTGGCCCTTGATGCGCTCGACGACCATGATGCCCTCTTCCGAGGCCTTGTGTGCCAGCATCATGCCGCGCACCACGTCACCGATGGCATAGACGCCAGGAACGCTGGTGGCGCAGTAGTCGTCGACGAAGATGTAGCCACGCTCGTCGATGTTCACACCGCAGTCAGCCGACAGCAGGTCGGTGGTCACAGGACGACGGCCGACCGCGACGATCAGCTTGTCGAAGGTGATCTTCTGCTCGCCGTTGGCGTCGGTGTAGGTCACTTCGACTTCGTTGCCGTTGACTTTCGAGCCGGTGACGCGAGCGCCCAGCTTGATGTCCAGGCCTTGCTTGGTCAGGGTCTTCTGGGCTTCTTTCGAGACGGCGGTGTCGGCAGCCATCAGGAAGGTGTCCAGGGCTTCCAGGACGGTGACTTCAGCGCCCAGGCGAGCCCAGACCGAACCCAGTTCCAGACCGATGACACCGGCGCCGATCACGCCCAGGCGCTTAGGCACAGCTTGGAATTCCAGGGCGCCGGTGGAGTCGACGATGACGTTCTGGTCGACCGGAGCCGGCGGAATGTCGATCGGACGCGAGCCAGAGGCCAGGATCACGTTTTCGGCTTCGATGACTTCGGTGGTGCCGTCAGCCTTGGTGACTTCGACTTTCTTGCCAGCCAGCAGCTTGCCGTGGCCCTGGATCGAAGTGACGCCATTGGCCTTGAACAGCGTGGCAACGCCACCGGTCAGGTTCTTGACGATGCCAGCCTTGCGGCCAACCATCGCGGCGACGTCCATCTTCACTTCACCCGTGGAGATACCGTGGACGTTGAAGCTCTCTTTGGCTTCCTTGTATTTCCAGGAGCTGTCCAGCAGCGCCTTGGAAGGAATGCAACCTACGTTCAGGCAGGTGCCGCCCAGGGCCAGCTTGCCCTCGGCGTCGGTGTACTTCTCGATACAGGCAGTCTTCAGACCAAGTTGTGCGGCCTTGATGGCAGCCACATAGCCGCCAGGACCTGCACCAATTACCACTACGTCAAATTTCTGGGTCATAAAAGATTCCTTATCAGCTACAAGCTACAAGCCGCGAACCGCGCGGCCCTGCTTCTCTCGAAGCCGGGGCCGAACGGTAAGCAGCCAGAGGGTTAGATGTCCAGCAGCAGGCGAGACGGATCTTCCAGCAGGTTCTTGATGGTCACCAGGAAGGTGACCGCTTCCTTGCCGTCGATCAGGCGGTGATCGTAGGACAGTGCCAGGTACATCATCGGGCGAATGACCACTTGGCCGTTGATGGCCATCGGACGCTGGATGATGTTGTGCATGCCGAGAATCGCGGCCTGCGGCGGGTTGACGATCGGGGTCGACATCATCGAGCCGAAAGTACCACCGTTGGTGATGGTGAAGGTGCCGCCGGTCATCTCTTCGATGGCCAGCTTGCCGTCACGGGCTTTCTTGCCGAAGGTGGCGATGCCGTTCTCGATTTCAGCCAGGCTCATCGACTCGGCGTTACGCAGGACCGGAACCACCAGACCACGGTCGCTGGAGACGGCAACGCCGACGTCAGCATAGCCGTGGTAGACGATGTCGTTGCCGTCGATCGAGGCGTTGACGGCCGGGAAGCGCTTCAGGGCCTCGGTGGCAGCCTTGACGAAGAAGGACATGAAGCCCAGGCGCACGCCGTTGTGGGTCTTCTCGAACAGGTCCTTGTACTTCGAACGCAGGGCCATGACTTCGGTCATGTCGACTTCGTTGAAGGTGGTCAGCATGGCCATGCTCGACTGGGCTTCGACCAGACGCTCGGCGATCTTGGCACGCAGGCGGGTCATCGGTACACGCTTCTCGGTGCGGTCGCCAGCAGCGACGACGACCGGAGCAGCGGCAGCGGCAGCCGGCTTGGCAGCCGGAGCAGCGGCAGGAGCCGACTTCTTGTTGGCAACTGCGGCAACTACGTCTTCCTTGGTGATGCGACCGCCTTTGCCGGTGCCGGCAACGGTAGCCAGGTCGATGCCGTTCTCTTCAGCCAGCTTGCGTGCGGCAGGTGCGGCGACCGGGTCGTCTTCACCCGCATCGGCTGCAGCGGCGGCAGGGGCAGCGGCGGCGGCCGGAGCAGCAGCCGGAGCGGCGGCGGCAGCGCCACCTTCAACGATCGAACCCAGCACTTCGTCGGACAGGACGGTGTCGCCCTCGCCCTTGACGATGGCACCCAGCACGCCGTCGGCGGTGGCCAGGACTTCCAGGACCACCTTGTCGGTTTCGATGTCGACGATCAGCTCGTCACGCTTGACGGCGTCGCCCGGCTGCTTGTGCCAGGTAGCAACGGTGCCGTCGGCGACCGATTCCGGGAAGGTTGGGGCTTTGATCTCGATAGCCATTATCAGTGTTTCCTTAAATTCGGTTTCGTGTGCGCGATGGCGTTAGACAGTGAAGGCGTCTTGCAGCAGTTTTTCCTGCTGTTCGGCGTGCTTCGATGCGTAACCACAAGCGGGTGCGGCGGAAGCGTCGCGACCTGCGTATTCCAGAACCAGTGCCTTGTTGTGGCGGCCCAGGATACGGCGCATGTGGTGCTGGCTGCTGTACCAGGCGCCCTGGTTCATCGGTTCTTCCTGGCACCAGACCGCATGCTTGAGGTTGGTGTACGGCGCCAGGATTTCCACCAGGTCATCCTCAGGGAACGGATACAGCTGCTCGATACGCACGATGGCGATGTCTTCGCGGCCTTCGGCACGGCGTTTTTCCAGCAGGTCGTAGTAAACCTTGCCACCGCACAGAATCAGGCGCTCGACCTTGGCCGGATCGAGGTTGTCGATTTCCGGGATCACGGTCTGGAACGAGCCTTCGGCCAGGTCTTCCAAGGTCGACACGGCCAGCTTGTGGCGCAGCAGCGACTTCGGTGTCAGCACGATCAGCGGCTTGCGCAGCGGACGAATGACCTGACGACGCAGCAGGTGGTAGATCTGGGCTGGAGTGGTCGGTACGCAAACCTGGATGTTGTGCTCGGCGCACAGCTGCAGGTAACGCTCCAGACGCGCGGAGGAGTGCTCCGGGCCCTGCCCTTCATAGCCGTGTGGCAGCAGCATCGTCAGACCGCACAGACGGCCCCACTTGTGCTCGCCACTGGTGATGAACTGGTCGATCACCACTTGCGCACCGTTGGCGAAGTCACCGAACTGGGCTTCCCAGATCACCAACGCGTTCGGCGTGGTGGTCGAGTAGCCGTATTCGAAGGCCAGAACGGCTTCTTCCGAAAGGAAGGAGTCGTACAGCTCGAACTTCGGCTGGCCTGGGAACAGGTTCTTCAGCGGTACGTAGGTGCTGGCGTCCTTCTGGTTGTGCAGCACTGCATGGCGGTGCGAGAAGGTGCCACGGCCGATGTCCTGGCCGGTCATACGGATTGGGTGACCTTCGAACTGCAGGGTGGCGTACGCCATGGTCTCTGCGTAACCCCAGTTGATCGGCAAGCCACCGGCCTGCATCTTCTGGCGATCTTCGTAGATCTTCGCTACCTGACGCTGAACCACGAAGCCTTCCGGCAGCTCCAGCAACTTGGCCGACAGCTCCTGCAGGGTCTTGAGGTCGAAGCGGGTGTCGTGACGCGCGGTCCAGGCGTGGCCCAGGTACGGACGCCAGTCGACGAACAGCTCGCGGTTCGGCTCCTTGACCAGGCTCTTGACCACGTGCAGACCGTTGTCCAGGGCGTTGCGGTACTCGTCGACCTTGGCCTGAGCGCGCTCGGCGTCGATGCGACCAGCCTGAATCAGGGCATCCGCATACAGCTCACGGGTGGTGCGCTGCTTGCTGATCTGCTGATACATCAGCGGCTGGGTACCGTTCGGCTCGTCGGCCTCGTTGTGGCCGCGACGACGGTAGCAGACCAGGTCGATGACCACGTCACGCTTGAACTGCATGCGGTAGTCGATGGCCAGCTGGGTCACGAACAGCACGGCTTCCGGATCGTCACCGTTCACGTGCAGGATCGGCGCCTGGATCATCTTGGCGACGTCGGTGGCGTACTCGGTGGAACGCGAGTCCAGCGGGTTGCTGATGGTGAAACCGACCTGGTTGTTGATCACGATGTGCACGGTACCGCCGGTCTTGAAACCGCGGGTCTGCGACATCTGGAAGGTTTCCATGACCACGCCCTGACCGGCGAACGCAGCGTCACCGTGGATCGAGATCGGCAGAACCTTGTCGCCCACGGTGTCGTTACGACGGTCCTGACGGGCGCGCACCGAACCTTCCACCACTGGCGAGACGATTTCCAGGTGGGACGGGTTGAACGCCATGGCCAGGTGAACTTCGCCACCGGGGGTCATCACGTTGGAGGAGAAGCCCTGGTGATACTTCACGTCACCGGAGCCCAGCTCGTTCATCTTCTTGCCTTCGAACTCGTCGAACAACTCGCGCGGGTTCTTGCCGAAGGTGTTCACCAGGACGTTCAGACGGCCACGGTGGGCCATGCCGATCACAACTTCCTTGGTGCCATAGGAGCCGGAACGCTGGATCATTTCGTCCAGCATCGGGATCAGGCTTTCACCACCTTCGAGGCCGAAACGCTTGGTGCCCGGGTACTTGGTGCCCAGGTACTTCTCAAGGCCTTCACCGGCGGTCACGCGCTCGAGCAGGTGAGCCTGCACGTCGGCGGAGAATTCCGGACGACCGCGGACGCTTTCCAGGCGCTGCTGGAACCAGCTGCGCTGCTCGGAATCGACGATGTGGGTGAACTCGGCGCCAATGGTGCGACAATATGTCTTCTGGAGCGCCTCGAAAATTTCACGTAGGCTCGCTTCCTCTTTGCCGATGAACAGGTCGCCGGCACGGAAGGTCGTATCAAGATCGGCATTGGTCAAGCCGTAGTGATTGATCGACAGGTCTACGGGCGCAGGGCGCTGCCACAACCCCAAGGGGTCGAGCTTGGCAGCCTGATGGCCGCGCATACGATAGGCCTGGATCAGTCGCAGAACTTCAACCTGCTTCTTCTCGTGTTCACTGCTCACGCTCCCGGCGGACACCGGTTGGGCGCGGCGCTGGTTCTTTGCCAGCAGTACGAAATGGTCGCGGATTGTCGAGTGCGATACATCAGTAGCGGTGCTGCCGTCGGCGGGCAACTTCTGGAAGTAAGTGCGCCACTCTTCTGGCACAGCGTTAGGGTCGTGCAGGTAGAGCTCATAAAGCTCTTCCACATATGCAGCGTTACCACCTGAAAGGTGGGCGCTTTCCCACATGCGCTGCATCACGCTTTCTTGCATGCTTGGTCACCCTCGGTTAGGGGACTGATCGGCGAGAGCCACAGCAAACCTGGAAAAGTCCGAACACAGCGACTGAACCACGCCACCTGGATCCTGCTGATTTTCCGGGTACCAGCCCGGAAGCCCCTGCTGGTCTCATATCTTCATAGGTAATGAGCGCGGGCTTTTTGAGCCCTTGCTCGGGTTTTACCTCAGTGCGGGCTCACCACCCGCACCTCGGCTTACTGCAGGTACAACGTTTGGATCAGGTGCCGCTTTGCAGCAGCATGTTACGTACGTGACCGATCGCCTTGGTTGGGTTCAGACCCTTCGGGCAAACGTTTACGCAGTTCATGATCCCGCGGCAGCGGAATACGCTGAACGGGTCATCCAGGGACGCCAGGCGCTCCTGAGTCTTGGTGTCACGGCTGTCAGCCAGGAAGCGATAGGCCTGCAGCAAAGCGGCGGGACCCAGGAACTTGTCCGGGTTCCACCAGAACGAAGGACAGGAGGTCGAGCAGCACGCGCACAGGATGCACTCGTACAGACCGTCCAGCTTGTCACGCTCTTCCGGCGACTGCAGACGCTCGATGGCCGGAGCCGGAGTATCGTTCTGCAGGAACGGCTTCACCTTCTCGTACTGCTTGTAGAAGATGCTCATATCGACGACCAGGTCACGGATAACCGGCAGACCTGGCAGCGGACGCAGAACCAGCTTGTTACCTTTTACGACAGAGGACAGCGGCGTGATGCACGCCAGGCCGTTCTTGCCGTTGATGTTCATGCCGTCGGAACCGCAAACGCCTTCACGGCAGGAGCGACGATAGGAGAAACCTTCGTCCTGCTCCTTGATCAGTGCCAGTACGTCCAGGACCATCAGATCCTTGCCACCGGTGTCGACCTGGAAGGTCTGCATCTTCGGTGCCGAATCGGTGTCCGGGTTGTAACGATAAACTTCAACTTGCAACATGGCGGCCACCCTTAGTAAGTCCGGACTTTTGGTTCGAAGGCCGGTACGGTCTTCGGCGCGAAGTTGACTGCACGCTTGGCAACGCGCTTCTCACCCGGGTAGTACAGGGTGTGGCACAGCCAGTTCTCGTCGTCACGGTCTTCGAAGTCTTCACGGGCGTGAGCGCCGCGGGACTCTTTACGGGCTTCGGCCGCGATGGCGGTAGCTTCAGCAACTTCCAGCAGGTTCTGCAGCTCCAGCGCTTCGATACGCGCGGTGTTGAAGGCCTGGGACTTGTCGTTGATCTTGACGTTGGCGATGCGGTCACGCAGACCAGCCAGCTGCTCGATACCCTTCTGCATGTATTCGCCAGTACGGAACACACCGAAGTAGTTCTGCATGCAGCTCTGCAGCTCGCGCTTGAGGCTGGCGACGTCTTCACCGGTGGTGCGCTCGTTCAGCTTGCTCAGGCGGTTCAGTGCAACATCGACGTCGGTGTCGCTGGCATCGCGGTACTCGACGCCTTCGGTCAGCGCCTTCTCCAAGTGCAGACCGGCAGCGCGGCCGAATACCACCAGGTCGAGCAGCGAGTTGCCGCCCAGACGGTTGGCACCGTGAACCGATACGCACGCCACTTCACCTACGGCGAACAGACCTGGGATGATCTGGTCGTTGCCTTCGGCATCCATGGTGATGGCCTGGCCGTGGATGTTGGTGGCGATGCCGCCCATCATGTAGTGGCAGGTCGGGATGACCGGTACCGGCGCGACCACAGGGTCGACGTGGGCGAAGGTCTTGGACAGTTCGCAGATACCTGGCAGGCGGCTGTGCAGCACCTCCTCGCCCAGGTGGTCCAGCTTCAGCAGTACGTGGTCCTTGTTCGGGCCCACGCCATTGCCGGCGATGATTTCCTTGACCATGGAACGGGCGACCACGTCGCGGCCAGCCAGGTCTTTGGCGTTCGGCGCATAACGCTCCATGAAGCGTTCGCCGTGGGCGTTGATCAGGTAACCACCCTCACCGCGGCAACCCTCGGTGACCAGTACACCGGCACCGGCGATGCCGGTCGGGTGGAACTGCCACATTTCGATGTCCTGCACCGGCACGCCAGCACGCAGAGCCATGCCCACGCCGTCACCGGTGTTGATCAGGGCATTGGTGGTGGAGGCATAGATACGGCCTGCACCGCCAGTGGCCAGTACGGTGGCCTTGGACTTGATGTACAGGGTTTCGCCGGTTTCGATGCAGATCGCGATCACACCCACGAACGCGCCGTCTTGGTTCTTCACCAGGTCAACGGCGTAGTATTCGTTGAGGAAGGTGGTACCGGCTTTCAGGTTGCCCTGGTACAGGGTGTGCAGCAGCGCGTGACCGGTACGGTCGGAAGCGGCGCAGGTACGGGCAGCCTGGCCACCCTTGCCGAAGTCCTTGGACTGGCCACCGAACGGACGCTGGTAGATACGGCCGGTTTCGGTACGCGAGAACGGCAGACCCATGTGGTCCAGCTCGAAGACCGCAGCCGGGCCTTCCTGACACATGTATTCGATAGCGTCCTGGTCACCGATGTAGTCGGAGCCCTTGACGGTATCGTACATGTGCCAGCGCCAGTCGTCGTTCGGGTCGGCCGAAGCGATCGCACAGGTGATGCCACCCTGGGCGGAAACGGTGTGCGAACGGGTCGGGAACACCTTGGTGACCACGGCAGTCTTGTGACCGCCTTGCGCCAGCTGCAGCGCTGCGCGCATGCCGGCACCGCCGCCACCGATGATGATGGCGTCGAAGGAAATAGTAGGAATGCTAGCCATGGATCAGATACCCCAGAGAATCTGCACACCCCAGACGAAGTAAGCGAACATCGCAACGCCGCATACCGCCTGGAACAGGAAACGAATCGCAGTCGCCGACTTGCCGAACGACATCGGCGTCAGGTAGTCGGTGGCGATGGTCCACATGCCGACCCAGGCGTGAGCGCCCAGGGCAACGAGGGCCAGCAGACTGAAGATCCGCATCGCGTTGTTGGAGAACAGACCGTGCCACTGGGCATAGTCCATGCCTGGGTGAACAACGATGTACCCGATCAGGAACAGGAAGTAAGCCGCGAGAACGACCGCCGAGACGCGCTGCGCCATCCAGTCATAGAGGCCCGAACGCGACAGGTTCGTGACATTGGTTACCATACCCAAACTCCCACCAGAACGATCACCACCACGGAGATGACAATCACGATTTTCGAGCCCAGCTTGCCGCCTTCCAGCGTCTCACCGATGCCCATGTCCATGATCAGGTGGCGTACGCCTGCCACCAGGTGATACAGCAGGGCGGACAGCAGGGCCCAGGTCACCAGTTTGGCCAGCGGGCTGGTCAGACACGCCTTCACCTCGCCGAAGCCTTCCTCCGAACCCAGCGACTTGCCCAATGCATAAAGCATGATGGCAAGGCCCAGGAACAGGATGACGCCGGAGATACGGTGCAGAATGGACGTGTACGCGGTGATTGGGAGCTTGATGGTCCTTAGGTCTAGGTTTACAGGTCGTTGGCTTTTCACGGCTTTTTTCACACTGAAGAGCCCCTAGCGAATCAGGGCAAAGTTGTTGGTAAGTGTACTGGTCAGGTACCCACCACCCAGGGAACGGCGACCCCCAGCAAATCAGGCTTGCAAGCCCTTGGCGGTCGGGTGCCGAGTATAGACAGTTAGGCTGCTTATGACAACGTGACGGGGTAGCCCAAATAGCGCATTGCCTTTAGCGAGCAAAAGGCGTAAATGGGCGAGAATTTCGAGAAAAATCAGGCCTCAGAGCCGCTTTCAACCAGCCTTTAGGCAAATTGACATTCGAATTTATCCCTCTATAGTGGTGCGGGCCCTGCGTGGGGGGTCTGTCTGATGATTTCAAGCATTAATAGGAGGCCACATGGCTGACAAAAAAGCGCAGTTGGTCATCGAGGGCGCTGCCCCCGTCGAGCTGCCCATTTTAACCGGCACCGTTGGTCCTGATGTAATCGACGTCCGCGGGTTGGGGGCCACTGGTCACTTCACCTTCGACCCTGGTTTCATGGCGACTGCCTCGTGCGAGTCGAAGATCACCTACATCGATGGCGACAAGGGCGTGCTGCTGCACCGCGGCTACCCGATCGAACAGCTCGCCGAGAAATCCGACTACCTGGAAACCTGCTACCTGCTGCTCAACGGCGAGTTGCCCAACGCCGAGCAGAAGGCCCAGTTCGTCAGCACCGTCAAGAACCACACCATGGTTCACGAGCAGCTGAAGTCCTTCTTCAACGGCTTCCGTCGCGACGCTCACCCGATGGCGGTGATGTGCGGCGTGGTAGGCGCCCTGTCGGCGTTCTATCACGACTCGCTGGACATCAATAACCCGCAACACCGCGAAATTTCCGCGGTGCGCCTGGTCGCCAAGATGCCGACCCTGGCCGCGATGGTTTACAAGTACTCCATGGGCCAGCCCATGATGTACCCACGCAACGACCTGTCGTACGCAGAAAACTTCCTGCACATGATGTTCAACACCCCGTGCGAGATCAAACCGATCAGCCCGGTGCTGGCCAAGGCAATGGACCGGATCTTCATCCTCCATGCCGACCATGAGCAGAACGCTTCCACTTCCACCGTCCGTCTGGCCGGCTCTTCCGGCGCCAACCCGTTCGCCTGTATCGCCGCCGGCATTGCCGCGCTGTGGGGCCCGGCGCACGGCGGTGCCAACGAAGCCGTACTGACCATGCTCGATGAAATTGGCGATGTTTCGAACATCGACAAGTACATCGCCAAGGCCAAGGACAAGAACGATCCGTTCAAGCTGATGGGCTTCGGTCACCGCGTCTACAAGAACCGCGACCCGCGCGCCACCGTGATGAAGCAGACCTGCGACGAAGTGCTGAGCGAACTCGGCATCAAGAACGACCCGCAGCTGGAACTGGCCATGCGCCTGGAAGAGATCGCCCTGACCGATCCGTACTTCATCGAGCGCTCGCTGTACCCGAACGTCGACTTCTACTCGGGTATCATCCTGAAGGCGATCGGCATTCCGACCAGCATGTTCACCGTGATCTTCGCCCTGGCACGTACCGTTGGCTGGATCTCGCACTGGAAGGAAATGCTCTCCAGCCCGTACAAGATCGGCCGTCCGCGCCAGCTGTACACCGGCCACGAGAAGCGCGACATCGTCGACCTGAAAGACCGCAAGTAAGCCCCCTGGCCGAACGCAAAAAGGCTGCCCTCGGGCAGCCTTTTTCATTGCAGATCCTGCGACCACCTCACAGAGGCGGCACCAAAGCCTCAGTGCTTCTCAGCCCGCTCGCGCAAGTTCTTCAGCGTATTGAACGGCGCCTCCACCACGAACTTGTTGGCCACCATTGCAGGCACACTACCACCCGGCTCAGTGTGCACCTGGTAGGTCACTTCTGTGCTGTCTCCCTTGGGCACCAGCTTCCAGAAGCCCTCGACCTTCGCCACCCGCACGAAGCCCTTCTCCTCGGGCACGTAGGTCGGCTCTCCCACCAGTTTGCGCACCACACTGCCATCAGCCTCCTTGGCGGTGGTCACATGCAGCACCGAATCGCGCGGCGTCACCGGCCAGGGAGTATTGAACTGGGTGTAGGTCCAGATCTCGCCACCTTCCTGCTTGAGCAGCTTCTGCAACTTGCACTCATGCACCCAGGCACAGGCGCCTACCACATCTTCCTGCAGCGCCTGCACCTTGGCCAACGGCGCCTTGATCAGGGTCACGCCACGATAGGCCTTGTACTTGGAGCCTGCCACTTCGCTCAGGGACACCTTGATCCCCTCCTCGTCCTTGGCCACCTGCCAGTCTTCAGCCCAGGCAACCGGCGCCAACAGAACACTCACGCCACACAGCAGTGCAATACGCTTCAATGATCTCATCATGCTTATCCTTGTTGTCGAAGATCCCGCTTGTCACGCCGCCGTCATCTGCTCCAGCCAGCCCAGAATCCTGATCGCTTCGTCACGACTCTGCCCACATACCTCGGGTTCTGCCCGGAAGCCACCGCAAACTGCCGGACGCTCGGGCTTGCCGAACAGGTCGCAGAGATTTTCCGTGGTCAGGTGCAGGCAGCGCTCGCCTGCCGGCTTGCCTTCAGGCATGCGCGGCATCGGCGAACTGATGGATGGCGCGATGCAGCAGGCACCGCAACCCTCACGGCAATTCATGGCTATTCACCGACATCAGGACTCCCTGGAACAAAACGGGACGAACGTCCCTGGATAGTAACCGCTCAAACAGACGTTTGAAATTGCTGGCCGGATGAAATCTGCGATGACCCGGCAGTCAGTTACACGAAGCTACTGACGAAACTCGAAGTCGATCGCCGCCCCTTCTACATCGCGGCGGCTGTCGTTGCGCAACTGAAGCTGCATTTCGTTGTTGATCAGCCGACCATTGAGCTGGAAAGGGCTGTCATCGTCCTGGGGCTTCTCGCTGAACATTGCTGGCAGCAAAGGTTTGCGCCTGACCGGCGCCTTGCCGACATCCGGCTCGAGGTTCTTGACCATGTCGGCAGGCAAACTCAAGTCCAGCTTGGTCTCCGGCAGCGGCTGGCGAACCGCTTTGCTGATCGATTTGTGAGCCGACCTGGCCTTGGACTTGGCCTGCGCTTCGCGCTTGACGGCAGGCTTGGCCGACTTGTTCGCCACCGACTTGTGACTGACCTTGCCCTTCACCGCCGGCGCCTGACTTGCCGGCTGTGCAGCCTCGACCCCACCGACAGGCAGAAAAAGCGGCAGAACGCACAACGACAGGGCAAAGCAGCGCAACAGTTTCATGGATTCGACAGGCAGGCCGGAAAGGTGCGTATGCTCTCTGTTCCGCGAGCGCCTGACAAGCCTACAAAAGCGCGCTCGTCGTCTCCCTGCACAATTGCTGGGCCAACAACCCGAGCGTGATCACCGCCCGCTCGGCCTCCTTGTTCCACGGAATGCCGCAATTGAGCCGGATACAGTGGTTGAACTGCTCGGTATTACTGAAGATAAGGCCTGGCGCGATACTGATGCCCTGCTCCAGCGCTCGCACATGCAACTCCTGGGTATTGACCCGCCCCGGCAAGCTCACCCACAGAATGAAGCCGCCTGTCGGACGGGTCATCTGGGTGCCTTCGGGGAAGTGCTGCTGCACCGCCAGTTGGTAGGCACTGAGGTTCTTGCGATACTCCTGGCGGATATAGCGCAGGTGCCTGTCGTACCCGCCGTTTTCGAGGTAGGCCGCCACACCCATCTGGGTCACGCTGCAGGCCGAGTGCGTGGTGAAGGTTTGCAGGCGCTGGATCTCGTCCTGATAACGCCCCGCCACCATCCAGCCAACCCGCACACCCGGCGACAGCGTCTTGGAGAAACTCGAACAGTAGATGACCCGATCAAGCCTATCGAATGCCTTGAGCGCCTTGGTTCGCCCCTGCTCGAACATGAGTTCGCCATAGATGTCATCTTCGACGATCTGGATATCGAAATCGGATGCCAGGCGCAGGAGCTGTTTCTGCCGCTCCTCGGGCACCGTTCCGCCCAGGGGATTGCTCAAGCGTGCGGTCAGCACCAAGGCCTTGATCGACCATTGGTTGGCCGCCAGTTGCAGCGCCTCGAGGCTGATGCCAGTCGAGGGGTCGCTGGGAATTTCGATGACCTTCAACCCCAGCAGGTCCGCCAGCTGCAACAGACCATAGTAGGTCGGCGACTCGGCCGCGATCAGGTCGCCAGGCCGCGTCAGTACCCGCAGCGACATCTGCAGCGCATCCACGCAACCATGGGTGACGATGATCTCGCGCGGGTCGACCAGCACACCGGCATCACGCATGCGAATGGCGATCTGCCGACGCAGCGGCTCGAACCCTGGGCTGAACATGTAGCTGAACGCCCGGGGACTGTGGAAGCGGGTGACCTTGGCGATCTGCTGATGCAGGGCCCGAACCGGCAGGTAGTCGACATGGGGCACCGCTGCCCCGAAGGGGAACACGCCATCACGACGCGCCTCGGTCAGCACCTGCTGGATGATACTGGCACGGGTAACCAGCCCCGGACGCTCGACCCGTGCAATGTCTGGGGTCTGCGCCGTCAGTGCGGGGGTCTGGTGGACATAGTAGCCCGACTGCGGCCGGGCACGAATCAGGCCCTGGTCTTCGAGATTGGCATAAGCCTGCAGCACCGTGGCGTGACTGACGTTGAGCTGGGCGCTCATCTTGCGCACGGACGGCACGCGCTCACCCGGTTGATAGACACCGCGACGGATGTCATCGGCCAGTTGCTGGGCGATACGCTGATACAGCAGCAGGTTGGTCATGGCGATATCTCGACGCTCGGACGGGCTCGTTGTTCTTATGCTGCAATCTGGCAGCAGAGCATACCGTAACAGTTGCCAAGTGTACTGGGACAGATTGCAGAATAGCCAACATTACTGCGGCGTGACAGTGCCCCTGATCGCCGGCAAGCCGCCCCCACATGAGGGTCGACGTGCCAGCGATCAGATCAAAGGGTCAACGGGCGGGTGCCAACTTGCCTTTGTCATCGGAGAACACGATCTCGACGCGGCGGTTCTGCGCCCTACCCCGCTCCGACGCGTTAGCCTCGATCGGATACTGGTCGCCGTAGCCCAGCACTTCGAGGCGCTTCTCGTCGATGCCCAGATCGACCAGCATGTCGGCCACCGCCTGGGCACGATCGCGTGACAGCTTGAGATTGTCTTCAGGCGCTCCGGTGCTGTCGGTGTAACCTTCGATGCGCACCACGCGCCGCGGGTTCAGCTGCAGGAACTGGACCAGCTTGAGCACCGTGCGGCTGGCGGAGTTCTTCAGGTCGGCACGGCCGGTATCGAACAGCACGTCGCCCAACGTCATCACCAGGCCACGGTCGGCCTGCTCGGACGCCATTGCGGCAATCTGCGCCTCGACCCACTTGCCCTGCTGCTGAACGCTGGCGAGTTTGGCTTCGCGCAGGGCCAACTGAAGGCGCTGACGCTCCAGGTCGAGCTTGGCGATGCGCTCCTGGTTCAGTGCAAGCTTGGTGTGCTCGCGGGCGATTTCGCTATAGCGCTGGCTCAGGTAAGCGTAGTGACGCACATCGGCACCGGTGCCGATGTAGCTGGACAGCCGTTCGGCGCGGGCCAACGATTCACCGGCTCGGATCACGTCACGCGGTGCACTGCGCAGCACGTCGGAGTCATCCTTGACCTTCTGGAATGCCGAACTGGCTTCATCCAGCGCAACCTCGCTGCGATGGCTGGCACAACCTTGCAAGCCAGCAGACAACGCCAGCACCATCAGGACGGACACGGGCTTGAGGCGCATCATGGCTGCACCTCCAACTGCTTGCGCAGGCGCTTGACGCGCGACTGCAAGCGTTCGAGTTGCTCATCGCTTTTCTGGTTCAGCACCCGCGCCTCGGCCAAACGCGCATCCAGCTCGGATTGTTCGGCGCGCATGCGTGCATCGCGATAATCCTCGGTCAGCATGTTGGTCTTGGCGCGAGCCAACTTGTCTTCGGCCATCTTGAACTCTGGCACCTGCTCGGTAGCGCCAACGGCCTTGGCCTGCTCCAGCGCTTGCTCGGAAAGACGCATCTGCTCATTGGGCGCCGGATCGTTGGCGCAGCCGGCCAAGCCAAGCATGGCCAGGGCAAGGATCAGTGGTTGGGTTCTCACGCAATCTTCCTACTGTTTGGGGGCATCCAGCGGCGCCTGCATCTGTACCTTCCAGCGCTCGACATTACGCTGTAGCACGGCCTCGGACGCACCGGAGATCGGCAATTCTGTCAGTTTTTTCGCTAATTGCCCACGCAGCCACGCGTCATTGCAGGCCGAGTTGTGAGACACGGCCAGATACAGCCCCGGGCGGTCCACCGGCAGCCCGCGTGCGATCAGGTCATTGCTCATGCCCAGGCTCTGGGCCATGGCCATTCCCGCGTAGCGACCCGCCAGCACATAGTCCACCTGCCCCAGCACCAACTTCTGGAATGCCTGGGTCAGGTTCTGCGCGGGCAGCAGCTTCAGTTGCGCCTTGGCGAAGGCTTCGAAGGCCGGCGTAAGCCGCGCCCGCTCCGA
This sequence comes from Pseudomonas sp. NyZ480, assembly GCF_029537255.1. NCBI lineage: Bacteria > Pseudomonadati > Pseudomonadota > Gammaproteobacteria > Pseudomonadales > Pseudomonadaceae > Pseudomonas > Pseudomonas sp. NyZ480. Next base: position 3,597,629 of record NZ_CP120626.1, read on the forward strand.
CAGACCACCCTGGTACTGGGCAAGGTCGGCCGGGCCGTCAAACACCAGGCTGGCATCATGGCGAGTCCAGACCAGGTACTCATTGAGCTGCAAAGGGGGGTGGATGTAGTCGAGCGCTGTCAGCTGGCCGACCTGCATCGGCGTGTCGAGCAACAGGTCCATCCGGCCACTGCGCACCTCCTCCAGAGCCTGGTCGCGCTTGCCGGCATACAGCACCTCGAGTTTCACGCCGAGTTCGCTGGCCACCTGGCGCAACAGGTCGACGTTGGCACCGATCAGGTGTTCAGGGTCCTTTGGGTCCTGCCAGGAATACGGCGGCGCATCAGGGCTGCCGGTCGCCACCAGGCGCTCGCACTTGCCTGCCGCCATCGCCATCGCCATCGGCGACAGCATCGCAACCATGCATGCCAGTATCGCGCGCGCTCCGCGAAGCCTCATCCTCTCTCCTTGCCTTGTTCTTGAGGGCCCACTTGCCCGCACCACCGGCACGCGCCTCCTGCAGGCGCCGGCCGGCGATAAGCCCGCAACGGGCATGAAAAAGCCCGACCCCCTCAACGAGGGCCGGGCTTCTTTATAAGTGAAGCAGCCGGATCAGACCAGCTTTTCCAGCTCTGGTACCGCTTCGAACAGGTCAGCGACCAGGCCGTAGTCGGCCACCTGGAAGATCGGCGCTTCTTCGTCCTTGTTGATCGCAACGATCACCTTGGAGTCTTTCATACCGGCCAGGTGCTGGATGGCACCGGAGATACCGACGGCGATGTACAGCTGCGGCGCGACGATCTTGCCGGTCTGGCCGACCTGCATATCGTTCGGCACGAAGCCTGCGTCGACCGCGGCGCGCGAAGCACCGACAGCGGCGCCAAGCTTGTCGGCCAGGGCGTACAGGTGCTTGAAGTTGTCACCGTTGCCCATGCCACGGCCGCCGGATACGACGATCTTGGCAGCGGTCAGCTCTGGACGATCGGACTTGGCCAGCTCTTCGCCGACGAAGGCCGAGATACCGGCATTGTGAGCAGCCCCCACCGCCTCAACGGCAGCCGAGCCGCCTTCGGCGGCGACGGCGTCGAAGCCGGTGGTACGCACGGTGATGACTTTTACAGCAGCGCTCGATTGCACGGTGGCAATGGCGTTACCGGCGTAGATCGGACGCTTGAAGGTGTCGGCGGACTCGACCGAGATGATCTCGGAGATCTGGTCGACGTCCAGCAGCGCGGCAACGCGCGGCAGGATGTTCTTGCCGTTGGTGGTGGCTGGGGCCAGCACGTGGCTATAGCCTTTGGCCAGCTCGACGATCAGCGGCGCGACGTTCTCCGGCAGGACGTGGGCGTAGGCTGCGTTGTCAGCAACCAGCACCTTGGCCACGCCAGCGATCTTGGCGGCGGACTCGGCAACGCCACCGACATTCTGGCCAGCGACCAGTACGTGGATATCGCCACCGATCTTGGCGGCTGCGGCGACAGTGTTCAGGGTGGCCGGGGCTACGGCACCGTTTTCGTATTCAGCGACAACCAGGATAGTCATTTAGATTACCTTCGCTTCGTTCTTCAGCTTCTCGACCAGTTCGGCCACCGATTTGACCTTGATACCCGCGCTGCGGGCAGCAGGCGCTTCGACCTTCAGGGTCTTGTTGGTGGAGGCGATGGAGACGCCCAGCGCGTCTGGAGTAACGGTCTCCAGCGGCTTCTTCTTGGCCTTCATGATGTTCGGCAGCGACGCATAACGTGGCTCGTTCAGGCGCAGGTCGGTGGTGACGATCGCCGGCAGGTTCAACGCGACGGTCTGCAGGCCGCCGTCGATTTCGCGGGTGACGTTCAGCTTGTCGCCAGCCACTTCCACCTTGGAGGCGAAGGTGCCCTGCGCGAAACCGGTCAGCGCGGCCAGCATCTGGCCGGTCTGATTGTTGTCACTGTCGATGGCCTGTTTGCCGAGAATGACCAGCTGTGGCTGCTCTTTGTCGACAACGGCTTTCAGTGCCTTGGCCACGGCCAAGGAGTTCAGTTCGTCAGCTGCTTCGACCAGGATGGCACGGTCGGCACCCAGGGCCAGGGCGGTACGCAGTTGCTCCTGAGCAGTGCTCGGGCCGACGGAGACGACGACGATCTCGCTCGCAACGCCCTTTTCTTTCAGGCGCACGGCTTCTTCCACGGCGATTTCGCAGAAGGGGTTCATGGACATCTTGACGTTTGCAAGGTCGACGCCGGAGTTGTCCGCTTTGACGCGAACCTTGACGTTGTAGTCGACCACTCGTTTGACAGCTACAAGAACCTTCATGGATTCCTCGTTACTCTCCGGTGAATAGAATGTCGCCTGGGGCTTGCCCGGCGATTGCGCGTGGGTACAAGGGCACCTCTAAAAACGTTCCGGCTCGAGCGAACTTCACAGTGACCAATCAGTCCTGTTCAGACTGTTTCGGCAAAACCCGCGGGTCATTTTCTGTCGTGGCGTGTAGACTCCACTACAAAACGGGTTTCGGCCCGAAAACCTTGCTCTACGCCTGGCCTTTAGGGGTGCACCTGCGCCCGACGGTCAGCCTACGGCGAGCGTAAAACCGCTCGTATCTTGACCGTAACACCCAATCCGGTCAATACGGCAAATCGGCCACCCTCAAGCCGCGTTCCTGTGATTTTACTGGCCTGCGGCAAATTCAAACAAACGTTTGTATTGGACCCGCCAAGTGGTGTAGATATAATGCGCGGCCAAGACAAAACGGTGTAGTTCGTCATTCACGCGGCTACAGGGCTACAGACACCTGAACAGCCTCCCGTGACCACCCCCGCACCCAATAAGACAAAGCAACAGCACGAGCCTTGATGAGTAGGAGAGTACCAGTGGAACGCGAATACATGGAATTCGACGTGGTCATCGTCGGCGCCGGCCCGGCGGGCCTGTCCGCCGCCTGCCGCCTGAAGCAGAAGGCCGCCGAAGCCGGTAGCGAGATCAGCGTCTGCGTGGTCGAGAAAGGCTCCGAAGTCGGCGCCCACATCCTCTCCGGCGCGGTCTTCGAACCCCGCGCCCTGAACGAGCTGTTCCCCGACTGGAAAGCACTCGGCGCGCCACTGAACACCGAAGTGAAGCGTGACGATATCTATGTGCTCAAGGATGCCGGCAGCTCGACCAAGGTCCCTGACCTGTTCGTGCCTAAAACCATGCACAACCAGGGCAACTACATCATCTCCCTGGGCAACCTGTGCCGCTGGCTGGCCCAGCAGGCAGAGAACCTGGGCGTGGAAATCTACCCAGGCTTCGCCGCACAGGAAGCGCTGTTCGACGAAAACGGTGTGGTACGCGGCATCATCACTGGCGACCTGGGCGTCGACCGCGAAGGCAACCCCAAGGACGGCCTGTACACCCCAGGCATGGAACTGCGCGCCAAGTACACCCTGTTCGCCGAAGGTTGCCGCGGCCATATCGGCAAGCAGCTGATCAAGCGCTTCGACCTGGACAGCGAGTCCGACGTGCAGCATTACGGCATCGGCTTGAAGGAAATCTGGGAAATCGACCCTGCCAAGCACGAGCAGGGCCTGGTGGTGCACACCGCCGGCTGGCCGCTGGACGTGATGAGCAAGGACAACACCGGCGGCTCGTTCCTCTATCACCTGGAAAACAACCAGGTGGTGGTCGGCCTGATCGTCGACCTGTCCTACGCCAACCCGTACCTCTCGCCGTTCGATGAGTTCCAGCGCCTGAAGCATCACCCGGTGATGAGCCAATACCTCGAAGGCGGCAAACGCATCAGCTACGGCGCCCGCGCCATCTGCAAAGGCGGCTTCAACTCGCTGCCCAAGATGGTGTTCAACGGTGGCGCGCTGATCGGCTGCGACCTGGGCACCCTGAACTTCGCCAAGATCAAGGGCAGCCACACCGCCATGAAGTCGGGCATGCTCGCTGCTGAGGCAGTTGCCGACGCACTGATCGCCGGCAGTGAAGGCGGTGACCAGCTCAACGGTTATGTCAGCGCCTTCAAAGCCAGCTGGCTCTACGAAGAGCTGTTCGCCAGCCGCAACTTCGGCCCGGCCATGCACAAGTTCGGGCCGATCCTGGGCGCGGCGTTCAACTATGTCGATCAGAACTGGTTCGGCGGCAAGCTGCCGTTCACCCTGCACGACACCAAGCCGGACTACGCCTGCCTCAAGCTCGCCGCCGATTCGCAGAAGATCGACTATCCGAAACCCGACGGCAAGCTCAGCTTCGACAAGCTCAGCTCGGTATTCCTCTCCAGCACCAACCATGAAGAGGAGCAACCTTGCCACCTGAAGCTGACCGATCCGAACGTACCGATCGCCAACAACCTGCCACTGTACGACGAACCGGCGCAGCGCTACTGCCCGGCCGGCGTATACGAAGTGGTCACCCAGGAAGACGGCAACAAGCGCTTCCAGATCAACGCGCAGAACTGCGTGCACTGCAAGACCTGCGACATCAAGGACCCGGCCCAGAACATCACTTGGGTCACGCCTGAAGGCGCTGGCGGGCCGAACTACCCGAACATGTAAGCCCTGCCCCCGAGGCAGGAAAAAGCCCCCTGGCCGCGTGGCCCGGGGGCTTTTTCGTTGTGCCCGGAGGCAATCATTCCGCCTGCTTGCCGCTGTGGAACGCGACCGTCGTCCGCGTGGTATCCAGCCCCAATTGGGCAAGTCGCTCGCGCACATGGGCGAGGCATGCACCGCCATCCGGCACATAGTGCCCCGACGCATCGTTGATCATTCCCAGGATATCGTGGACCGCCACGCCCGCCCCCATGCGGACGATCGTCATTTCACCCGCGCATACCACGGGGGCGCCCATACCCAGCTGGCTGTGAGTGATGTAATGAGCCCGCGGCGCCGCCTTGTCCCAGCGCTTTACGATAATGCTCCCCTGTGGCGTGTACACCCAGGTGTAGGAGTCGTTTGCCGTGTTGGGCTCAAGATAAACAGGACGCTGGCCGACCAGCTCGAACCCCAGCACCCTACCGTCCTGCTCACCGATCAACTGGCAAACTCCTTCGATGTTCGAGACGTCGTAGCTGCGCCAGTACAGCCAGTCGCTCAGCAGGGGTCGCCAAGTGACCGGGTACGTACGCCCGGTAAAATCCAGCGGTGTCTCCTTGCCCTTCAAGCGCCAGTCCAACCAGTTCACGACGCCCTTCCAACTCGCCCCTCTCGCCGGCAGCAGCCAAGGGCTTTCGGCAACCAGTAGCCGGTTGGACAGTTCATCGTTGACCACCAGATCCAGAGATTGCATGCGCCACGCAGGCCCGTACCCTTCGCCGCTCACTTGGTACAGCTCGACACTGTGGAGCTCATCGGCAACCAGCTGACGCCCCGCGAACATGCTCGACAGATCGACATCGACCTGAAGCAATGAGCCACGATCGAAGTTGCGTGCCAGCAATTGCCGGTGCGCGCTGCCGTTGACGGAAAAATACACAGCATCACTGGTCCCGGACCTCAAGTCATTGGAGACCTGCACATGAATGGCCAGCGTGCTGATACGCAACGCGCTGCCCCTGTTACGCCTCGTCTGCCCCGGCATTTGCACCTGCCATAGCCCCTCTGGTGACTCTGCCACGTGTGCCTGAAGCCATACATCGCCATTGCCGGGGTCGGCGCACAAAGCGCGTTTCTCTTCGCCATAGAACAACACGCCTCGGGCGGACAAGTGCCAGCGGTCTCCGTCCTGCGCGGCAGGTTTGCAGCGCACGCCCAGGCCCAGTACCTGTTGGGTGGCAACATGGGTCAGCTCGCCATCCTGATACATCCACTGCATCGCCAGCGGATCGGGCAAGGCGGCAACGCGAACCCCTGACTCGTCCGCCATCAGAAAATCGCGCCCATTGCGCAGACAGAAAGGAATGCCAACCGGCATTCCTTCCAGTGAGGTCTCACGACCTACTCTACCATCGAGTCCGTCGAGCAGAAGATGCGAGATCTCGACCTTGCGCGCTTTCTCATCGACCAGCACCCAGGCAACACCGCTTGGCGCCGCTTGAATGTCCATGACATGCCGAAAATGAGGCAACGGATGCGCGCCGGTCAGTTGCTCCCCGTCACCGTAGACAACCAGCCAGGCAGCGTCGTGATGCTCGTTGTCGTCGAACACGCAGCCAAGGCTGTTGTTGCCCCAGGTGATTACGGGCGTAACGGCTTGCTCGAAGTCGCCATCAGGCCCCGGGGCATCATGGTGCGTTCCTGAAAAGAGCATGGTCGCCGGAATGGGCGGCAGCTGACGGCGCGTCAGCCATTTCACATGAAATCCGTACATGGCGCCTGTTTCCTGAAATGTGGATGCGGGAGCAATCTACATTCATGTACAGTCGCCTTCTGTGCGCCTTGTAGCCTTGATTTGCGTGAACCGTTGGCACCGGCTGTAGGCTGTTGCAGCCCGACTCAGGGTGTCCTTATCTCTTCGAACAATTCTGGGCGACGATCGAGCAGTTTGAATAGCTCGATGAGTGCAACCGGTGGCCGCATCTTGCCATTTTCCCAACGGGAAAATGCGTTCACCCGCCACCCTAGACCGCGTGTGCAGTCATCGCTGAACACATCAGGAATGACCGTGGATTCTGCCTCGATGCCCCTGCTCCTCTAGGCTCATTTGTCAGCGCACATGACCGGCATAGGCTCGACGGCGAACGCCAAGGGCTCGCGACGCCCGAAATACAACGCAGTGAGCAATCCGACGGTGCCCATGATCAGACAAAAGCCGACACACACCCACGGGCTCCACGGCATCAGCGCGATCAATGCCAGCGGCGTGGTACTGGCCCACAGGGCATAGGCGACGTTATAGGTGAAGGAAATACCCGACACGCGGATCTGCGCCGGGAATAATCCGACCATGATCGACGGCACCACCCCCACCACGCCACAGCAAAGCCCTGCCAGCGCATAGGCGGCCCACACCGCGCCCCACTGCCCCACCAGGCTTGCGTACAGCACGCCGACACCCAATGGCAGCAACAGGCTGTAGACCATCAGCGCACGCCAGCCACCCAACCGGTCGACCAACAGCCCCGCCATCACGCAGCCTATATTGAGAAAGACGATGCCCACGCTGCTCAAGGCGAAGGTATGCCCGGCACTCATGCCGAAACGCTGCTGCATCACGGTCGGGGTGATCACCACCAGCACCACCACCGCCGAGGTCAGCACGCAGGTCAGCAATGCCGCCGGGATCAGCGCACGGCTATGCTCTGCCAGCACCCGTCGCAGCGGGAAGGCCACTGGCTGCTCCTGGCGCTCGCGCAGGGCCAGAAACACCGGGGTTTCACTCAGCCAGCGACGCAGCCACACGCCGATCACACCGAACACGCCACCCAGCAGGAACGGATAACGCCAGGCGTAATCGAGGATTTCCTGCGCGGTGAAGACCTGCGCCAGCAAGGTTGCGGTCAAGGCACCCAGCAGGTAGCCAAAGGTCAGCCCGGCCTGCAGGAAGCCCAGTGCATATCCCCGTCGCCCTGGCGGGGCGTGCTCGGCGACGAAAGTCCAGGCACTGGGCACCTCGCCTCCCACCGCGGCCCCCTGCAGGATGCGCAGCGCCAGCAGAATGAGCGGGGCGGCGTAGCCGATGTCGGCGTAGGTCGGCATCACACCGATCAACAGGCACGGCAGGGCCATCATCAGGATGCTCAGGCTGAACACCCGCTTGCGGCCCAGATGGTCGGCAAAATGCGCCATGAGAATCCCACCCAGCGGGCGGGCCAGGTAACCGGTCACGAAGATCCCGAAGCTTTGCAGCAAGCGCAGCCATTGCGGCATCTCCGGTGGGAAGAACAGCTGGCTCAGGGTCAACGCGAAGAACACGAAGATGATGAAATCGTAGATCTCCAGGGCGCCGCCCAGTGCCGCCAGACCCAGGGTCCGGTGGTCGCTGCGGCTGAACCGGGGCGCAGGAGCGGTGTGGTTGGCAGTCATGGCAGGGGTCCGCAAATCGGCAAAGGGCAAGAGGATAGCAAATGCTTACCCTTGGGTACCCCTTCAGGTTCAATGGGTCCGGCTGAATACGGTCGACGGGAAATGCTGGCGAGCGCGCGGAAATGCCAGATGGCTGGCGACGCTCGAAGGCAGGCCAAGCTTGCCGACCAACACTGGCGCATCGATGATCGCCATGAAAGAACCCAGCGCTTCGTCGTCCGGCACCTGGGGCAGGCTGATGCTGACCGCCTGGCGCTCGGCCGGCGGCACGTCTGGAACCGTCACAGACTGTGAGTGATAGAGCAAGGCGTGCTGAATCTGTGCGTTGACCCGACAAAAGCGCTCAAGGTCGACCCCGCAGTGACTACCCAACTCGATATTGCCGACCAACAGGTTGAAAGGTTGCAGCGCGCACTGCACCAGGCGCTGCAGCTCTTCGAAGCTTTGCACCGGCGCGATCCGGAAATAGCCCAGGCCATTGAGCAGTCGCTCAAGGTGCAAGCGCTGGCTGGGGTGCTCGTCGGCGATAAGGATGCGCATCGTTTTGTTGGGCATCATCGGACCTGGGCAGTTAGCTAGTTAAGGGAAACTCCCTGACCAAACTGCGCCGACGAGGCAACTGCCGAAACCATGAATTCGGCAGGGTCTTCATTGATAGTTGTCGGGAACTTTCCAGAAATCAAGTTGCCGCGTACAGAATTTTCATTCGTGTTTCACCGGCTTTTCACTATTCCCATTGCCGCATGCGCAAGCGGCAATGCTTCATGGCGTTGACGATATGTTTTTCCACCATGCTTCGGGAAACGCCCAGCCGCTCGGCGATCTGCTGGTGTGAAAGGCCCTCGAGCTTGCGCAACAGGAAGCTGTCGCGGCAAGGCTTGCTCAATTCGTCCAGGGCCCTTTGCATCAGTGCCAGGCGCTGATCGAGCTGCATTTCCTGGGACGGTGCCTGAATGTGCCAGCGCTCGTCGCTGTCCAGCACGTCCAAGGGTTCGGCCTGGCGCACACGCTGACGCCGATGACGGTCTACCACCAGGTTGAGCGCGGTCCGGTACAGGAAGGCGCGCGGATGCTCGATCTGCTGCGCGTCGGTGCGCTCCAGTACCCGCAGGTAGGCATCGTGGGCAACGTCCTCCGCCGCCTGGCGACTGCCAAGGCGTGCGGAAAGGAAACTCACCAGTTCACGATAGTAATGTTCCACAGCGGCACCTGGCGTCGCCCTGCCCTGCCACAGGTGTGCGGGGACGCGGGAATATGTGATATCAGCGTGCAATCTTACAAATTATAATTATTCTCAGCAACACACAGCGGTACCCCCAACCTGGGTAAATCCCGCATGCTGATCTTCGTCTAACTGGGACCTCCCTGCGCGCCTCGACTGGCTGCGTGTGGCCATCACCCCTGGCTGGAAGTCCGCATGAGACGCTTACCCAACACTCGCCGCCGCATCCTCCTCGGTGGCCTGGGCCTGCTTGGCCTGGGCAGCCTGCTGGCCTGGAAGACCTTGCCATTCGACAACCAGCCGGCCAGCACGGTAACCGTCACCCGCGCCGATATCGAAAGCAGCGTCACCGCCCTGGGCACCCTGCAACCTCGTCGCTACGTCGATGTCGGCGCCCAGGCCTCGGGGCAGATCCGTCGCCTGCATGTCGAAGCGGGCGACCAGGTTCACCAGGGCCAGTTGCTGGTCGAGATCGACCCGTCAACCCAGCAGGCCAGGCTCGACGCCGGCCGCTACTCGATCGAGAACCTCAAGGCCCAGTTGGCCGAGCAGCGCGCCCAGTACCGCTTGGCCCAGCAACAGCTCAAACGCCAGCGCGACCTGGCCGCCGCTGGTGCCACCCGCGAGGAAGACGTGCAGGCTGCCGATGCCCAGCTCAAGGTCACCCAGGCCCGCATCGACATGTACCAGGCGCAGATCCTTCAGGCCCAGGCCAGCCTGCGCAGCGACCAGGCCGAACTTGGCTACACGCGCATCTACGCGCCCATGGACGGCACCGTGGTCGCCGTGGACGCCCGCGAGGGCCAGACCCTGAATGCCCAGCAACAGACGCCCCTGATCCTGCGCATCGCCAAGCTGTCGCCGATGACCGTCTGGGCCCAGGTCTCCGAGGCCGATATCAGCAAGGTCAAGCCCGGCATGAGCGCTTACTTCACCACCTTGGCTGGTGGCAAGCGCCGCTGGACCAGCACCGTGCGCCAGATACTGCCGATTCCGCCCAAGCCGCTGGAGCAGTCCAGCCAGGGCGGCGGCAGCCCGACCAGCGCCACCTCCGGCACGACCGGCAGCCAAGTCGTGCAGTACACCGTGCTGCTGGACGTGGACAACCCTGACGGGGCACTGATGGCCGAGATGACCACCCAGGTGTTCTTCGTCGCCGGCCAGGCCAGCCAGGTACTGACCGCACCGCTGGCGGCGCTGGACGACAGCGATGGTGACGGCCTGCGCATGGCCCAGGTACTCACCCGCGACGGCAAGGTCGAGCAGCGCCAAGTGCGCACCGGCCTGAGCGACCGGCTGCGGGTACAGATCCTCGACGGTGTCCGCGAAGGCGAACGCCTGCTCATCGGCGCCCCTGCCGCCAGCGGAGGTTGAATGTCCGCCCCCCTGATCGAGCTTCGCGACATCCGCAAAGTCTACGGCGGCCTCGACACACCCAAGGTCGAAGTCCTGCGCGGTATCAGCCTGCGCGTGCACCCCGGCGAATTTGTCGCCATCGTCGGCGCGTCAGGGTCTGGCAAATCGACCCTGATGAACATCCTCGGCTGCCTCGACCGCCCCAGTTCCGGCTGCTATCGCTTCGCCGGCAAGGACGTGGCCGAGCTGGACACCGACGAGCTGGCCTGGCTGCGACGCGAGGCCTTCGGTTTCGTGTTCCAGGGCTACCACCTGATTCCTTCGGGCTCGGCCCAGGAAAACGTCGAAATGCCAGCCATCTATGCCGGCTTACCGGCCAGCGAGCGCCGCGCCCGCGCCGCCGCCCTGCTCGAACGCCTGGGCCTGGCCAGCCGCACGGGCAACCGCCCGCACCAGTTGTCCGGCGGTCAGCAACAGCGCGTTTCCATCGCCCGCGCGCTGATGAACGGCGGCCACATCATCCTCGCCGACGAACCCACTGGAGCCCTCGACAGCCACAGCGGCGCCGAAGTCATGGCCCTGCTCGACGAACTGGCCAGCCAGGGGCATGTGATCATCCTTATCACCCACGACCGCGAGGTGGCGGCACGCGCACACCGGGTGATCGAGATTCGCGACGGCTTGGTGATCAGCGATTCGGCCGACGACCAGCCACCGGTCAATCCGCACCGAGGCCTGCAGGCCGAAGACCTGCGCGAACGCCTGGATCGCGGCGCCACTGAGCGTGGCGCCTGGAAGGGCGAGCTGGTCGAAGCCTTGCAGGCAGCCTGGCGGGTCATGTGGATCAATCGCTTTCGCACTGCCCTGACCCTGCTCGGCATCGTCATCGGCGTCGCCTCGGTGGTGGTCATGCTGGCTGTGGGCGAAGGCAGCAAACGCCAGGTCATGGCACAGATGGCCGCCTTCGGCTCGAACATCCTCTACCTCAACGGTCGCCACGCCACCCTGCGTGAGCCCGCCGGCGTGGTGACCCTGGACGATGTTGCGGCGATTGCCGAACTGCCCCAGGTGACGCGGATCATGCCGGTGATCGGGGACGACGTGATGGTGCGCCACGGCAACAACAACCAGAAATTCTACGTCGGCGGCAACAATATCGAGTTCCCCTACATCCTCAATTGGCCGGTGGTCCAGGGCAGCTTCTTCAGCGACAGCGACGAACGCACTGGCGCCGCCGTCGCAGTGATCGGCCAGAAGGTACGCGACACGCTGCTCGAACCTGGCAGCGACCCGATCGGCCAGTACCTTCTGCTCGGCAACGTACCGTTCCAGATCGTCGGCGTGCTGGCCGGAAAAGGCGCCAGCTCCGGCGACCAGAACAGCGACGAACGCATCGTCGTGCCCTACTCGGCAGCGTCCATTCGCCTGTTCGGTACCCAGGACCCGGAATACGTGATCATCGCCGCCCGAGATTCGGCACGAGTGGCCGAGACCGAAGCAGCCATCGATCACCTGATGCGCCAGCGTCACCAAGGCAAGCAAGACTTCGAGCTGACCAACGACGCCGCACTGATCCAGGCCGAAGCCCGCACCCAGAACAGCCTGTCGCTGATGCTGGGGGCGATCGCCGCGATCTCCCTGCTGGTCGGCGGCATCGGGGTGATGAACATCATGCTGATGACCGTGCGCGAACGCACCCGCGAGATCGGTATTCGCATGGCCACCGGCGCCCGCCAGCGCGACATCCTGCGCCAGTTCCTCAGTGAGGCGGTGATGCTGTCGATGGTCGGCGGCCTGACCGGCATCGCACTGGCCTTGGGCATCGGCGCAGGCCTGATGCTTGCCGGGGTCGCCGTGGCCTTCGCCCTACCCGCCATCCTCGGCGCCTTCGCCTGCGCCGTAGTCACCGGCATCGTGTTCGGCTTCATGCCGGCCCGCAAGGCGGCGCGTCTCGATCCGGTCAAAGCCCTTACCAGCGAATAACCCATGACATTGCCAAGCCGCATCAGCCTGCTGACCCTGACCCTGAGCCTTTGCCTCGCCGCCTGCAGCACACCGCCACCGCCCGAAAGCGGCATCGCACCACCGGATAACTGGCAAGGAGAGACCGGTGCTGCCGGGCTCACCCTGCCACAGACGAAGTGGTGGAAAGCCTTCGCCAGCCCCGAACTGGACCGTCTGGTTGAACGTGCGCGGCGCAACAGCTACGACCTGGCGGCTGCCACCGCACGTGTACGCCAGGCCCAGGCCCGCGCCGTGATCGCCGGTGCGCCACTGCTGCCGGCGTTGAACTTCGGGTTTGAAGGCAGCCGACAGCACCTGCTACGGGGCGACGGCAGCGACCAGCTCGATGTCAGCAGCAGCGAACGCACCAGCACCTCGTTTGGCACCACGCTCAACGCGACCTACGAGATCGACTTCTGGGGCGGCCTGCGCGCCGCACGCGACAGCGGCCTGCATGGCCTGGACGCCAGCCGCTTCGACCGCCAGACTGTGGAACTGACCCTGGTCAGTGCCGTTGCCGATAGCTACCTGCAAGGGCTGGCACTGGATGAGCAACTGCGCATCGCCCGCCTGAACCTGCGCAATGCGCGGGATGTGCTGGGCCTGGTCGAGGTGCGGCAGCGCTCTGGCTCGGCCACGCGCCTTGAGTTGGCGCAACAACGTAGCCTGGTGGCCGCCCAGGAGCGCCAACTGCCGCTGCTTGAGCAACGCCAGCAGGACAACCGCGTCACGCTGGCCACCCTGCTCGGCGACCCCGTGCAACATTTGCCCGGCAGCGACGAGCGCATCGACACGGTGCAGTGGCCGGCAATTGGCAGCGGTATGCCCAGCGACCTGCTGACCCGCCGGCCAGACATCGCAGCCGCCGAAGCGCGCCTGGCGGCCGCCAGCGCCAATGTGCAGGTCGCACGGGCCGCCCTGCTACCAAAGCTGACCCTCGGCGCCGAGTTCGGTTCGGGGGCCCGCACCCTGCCCCAGGTCTTCGACAGCCCGTACTACACGCTGACCTCCGGCCTGGTCGCGCCGATCTTCAACAACGGCCGACTGCGGGCCTCGCGTGAATTGGCCGAGGCAGAGCAAGAGGAGTTGCTCGAGGCCTATCGCAGCAGCATCCTGGCCGGCTTCGCCGACGTCGAGAAAGCGCTCAACGCCATCCATGGCGTCGACCGGCAACGGCAATGGCAGGATGAGCAAGTGCAACAGGCCCGCCTGGCCTTCGACCTCGCCCAGCAACGTTACGGTGCCGGAGCCGAAACGCTGCTGACGGTGTTGGAAACCCAGCGCACGCTGTACGAGGCACAGGATCAGCAGGCGCAGTTGCGCTTGGCGCGATTGCAAGCGAGCGTGGCCCTGTACAAGGCACTGGGTGGCGGCTGGCACGTGAAAACAGCCCAGTGAGTACACACGGGGCTGCTGTGCAGCCCTTTCGCGACGCCTGGCCGCTCCCACGAATAGTTCGATGCCACGAAGGTTGGAGATCAATCCAACCCATGGCGCACTCAGGCCAGCAATCCCTTCAATGAAAGATGCCGCGCATACCACGGCCGTTTCGGCACCTGGCGCATGAACCCGGCCAACTTGCCTTCGTCCTCGCCAAAGATGATGCGCAATGCCAGCTTCATGGTCTCGACATCCATCTCCACCGACCTGCCCGGCCTTACCCCAGGCACTGTACTGCAGCCATGGGTATCCGGCCCCAGCCAGGGGTCAGCCACCTCCACCCAGCGCCCCGGCGCAAACCACGGCACGCCGTTGACCTGCATCCGGCTGACTTCGCCCGGGTGAAAACGCTCATGGGCGGCGAACCAGTCCTCCACGCGATCGTCGATCCAACCATGAAACCGCCAGAACACCGGGTGCACATGGGACGAGAACGGGTCGCCCAAAAAGTCGTTTTCCGCTGCATACCAACGCGGCGCAAAGTCATCCAGCTCGCGGGCCAGCGGCACCGGCGCGCCGTTGGAGGGGTCGCGCGGCACCGACGCCCAGCGCATGTGCAGCCAGTCGTGCAGGCCCAGCTCCATCTCCGAGCCCAATTGCCCCAAGGTCATCCGCGACAAGTAACGCGGGTCGCGATACCGAGACTCCCATACCGCGAAGTTGCCATGGAACGTCTCGGCACGCTTGATGCCGTTGACCCACTCGCTGAACGCATCGTCCCCCGGCGCCAGCCAGGTCGGCGGCACCGAGCAGCCGTCGAGGTTATCGAAGTAACGGGCAAAACCCAGGCGGTCGCGTTCAAGCTCCGGCTGCGGCAACGGAAAGCTCGACCACGACGGCAGCGGCTGCAGCGCACGGGCCGCAGCGAGCATGTGCCGGTGCATGAAGAAAAAGTCCTCGCCCGAGCCGTTGCGGTCCTTGAGTTTGCCGCGCGCATCACGCTCGCGCTCACGAGGGCCAGGTTGCCACCCCAGGCCGCGCAGGGCATTGCGCTTTTCCTCCGAGAGGTTGTGCCACTTGTCACGCGAGGCATGCCACAACTGGTGGAACAGTCGGTGCTCGGGGGAAATCAGCCAGTCCAGCAAGGCCGGCTCAAGGCCAATGGTCTGGCGCGCTTCGGGGAAGCGCTGGCCAATGGCGACGAAGCGGTTGTCCTGCAACGGCAGCGCCAGGGACCGGTCCAGTGCGGCAATCTGCCCACTCAGGGTCTCGCTGCCGGCATTGCCGAACTCGCCCCACACCTGATCCAGGGTGATCGCCATTTCATAACCTCGATGGCTCGCATCCGTTGGCATCAGGCGCCAGTAAAGGCGATTGGAATCGGACTCGGCCAGGTCACCGATCAACTGGTAACGCGGCGCCTTTTCGCTGCGCAGCCGTTGTGCCGTGTCAAGGCAACCGCGCACGCCACGTCCTCGCGCGGCAACGTCGATGAACAGTTCAAGCTGCTGAGCCGGCAGACCCGCAAGCCCGGCATCGGCCCCTTCGAAGCGGATAGCCCAGATACCGCGCAGGCGGTTGCCCAGGCGTTGGCCGGCGGTGTCGGCAAGCTCCACGCTGGCCTCCCCCGGGGTGACCGGAAACTCATCCCTGGTCAGCTCGCGGTGCGCATAGTGGACCGCCGGCAGGGCCGCGCCCGCCAGGGCCACACCGGTCATGAAACCTCGTCGAGAAATCGTCATTACCCTACCTGTGTCCGCCATGAAGCAGGCGCTGTCCCAGCAAGGACGTATGCTCCCCGGCGAAATTTAGCCAGGTCGTCGCTGCCCCTCGCTAAATTTCCTCCCGCCACGCTCGTCCCTCCCAGACAGCCCAAGCCCCGGCATTCGCGGACCTGAAACGAGATGGCAATGACACAACCTCGCTGGAAGAAAACCTTGTACATCGGTGTGCCCCTGGCCCTGCTGCTCGGTGCCGGTGGCTACCTGGCCTGGAACCAATGGCTGAACCCCGCCCCGCACTACCCGCGCGAGGTGATCAAGCAGGCCGACGAGCTGCAGGATCGGCTGATCTCCTTCGACAGCCACATCACCCTGCCGCTGGACTTCGGTACCCATGGCCAGGAGGCAGACAAGGATGGCGACGGCCAGTTCGACCTGGCCAAGGCCGCCAAAGGACGATTGTCCGGCGCCGCCTTGACCCTCTTCGGCTGGCCGGAAATCTGGAACGGCCCCGATGCACCGCACCGGCCGACCGCAGGGTTTGTCGAGGAGGCCCGTAATCAGCAGGAGGTGCGCTACAAGATCATCTCCGGCCTGGTGCGCGACTTCCCCAACCAGGTCGGTATCGCCTATACCCCCGACGATTTCCGCCGCCTGCACGGCGAAGGCAAGTTCGCCATCTTCATCAGCATGCTCAACGCCTACCCGTTGGGCAACGACTTGAACCTGCTGGACAAGTGGGCCGCACGGGGCATGCGCATGTTCGGCTTCAGCTACATCGGCAACAACGACTGGGCCGACTCCTCGCGCCCGCTGCCGTTCTTCAACGACTCACCCGACGCCCTGGGTGGTCTCTCACCCATCGGCAAGCAGGCCGTGCAACGGCTCAATGACCTGGGGGTGATCATCGATGTCTCGCAGATGTCCACCCAGGCCTTGGAACAAGTCAGCGCCCTGAGCCGCGCGCCCATCGTCGCCTCGCACTCTGCGCCACGGGCGATGGTCGATATCCCACGCAACCTCAGCGACCGCGAGATGCAACTGATCAAGAACAGCGGCGGCGTGGTGCAGATCGTCGGCTTCTCCGGCTACCTGCGCCCGCTCACGCAAAAGACCCAGGACAAGCTCAACGCCCTGCGCGCCAAGTTCGACCTGCCACCGCTGCCCAACCTGGCCATGGCCCTGATGCCCGGCGACCCGATCATCGCCGCCTGGCCCGAGCAGCGTTTCGGCAGCTACGCCAGCCAGCTGTACGCCATTCTCGACGAAGAACCCAAGGCCAGCCTCAAGGACCTGGGCGATGCCATCGACTACGCCGTGCGCAAGATCGGTATCGACCACGTCGGCATCGCCTCGGACTTCAACGAAGGGGGTGGCGTGCGAGGTTGGGAGGATGTGAGCCAGGTGCGCAACGTCACCGCCGAACTGATCCAGCGTGGCTATAGCGAAGCCGATATCGCCAAGCTGTGGGGCGGCAATTTCCTGCGTGTCTGGGCCCAGGTTGAAAAGGCCGCCAGCCCTTCTCTTTCCTCTACCCGGTAAGCGCAACCATGAGCGACCGCCGTACTTTTCTCAAACAGGCCAGCCTGCTCGCCGTTGCCCTGCCCTTTGGCGGCGGCCTCGGCCAAGCCCTGGCCAATCCAGCAAAACCATCGACCCAGGGTAACCAATGGACGCAGCTGCGTCAGCTGTTCAACCAGGACCCGGACTACCTGCATCTTTCGAACTTCCTGATCACCTCGCACCCTAAACCGGTGCAGGACGCCATCGATCGCTACCGCGCCAGCGTCGATCGCAACCCAGGCCTGGTCATGGACTGGGACCGCCAGGAACCCTGGCAGCACGAGGCCCGGGTTCGCGCGTGGGCGGGCAAGTACCTGCAGGCACGCCCCGGCCAGATCGCCCTGACCGGCAGCACCACCGAAGGCCTGGCGATTATCTACGGTGGCCTGCACGTGCGCCCGGACCAGGAGATCCTGACCACCGTCCACGAGCATTCCGCCGCCGAGGCGGTGCTTGACTTTCGCACCCAGCGTCAAGGTACCCAAGTGCGCCGAATCCGCCTGTTCAAGGACCCGGCCAAGGTCAGCACCGACGAGATCGTCGGCAACATCGACCGCGCCATTCGCTCCAACACACGGGTGCTGGGCATGACCTGGGTACAGTCGGGTAGCGGCGTGAAGCTACCCCTGGCGGAAATCGGCGCGGTGGTCGACCGGCACAACCGCGACCGCGCCGAGGTCGATCGCATCCTCTATGTGGTCGACGGCGTGCATGGTTTTGGCGTGGAAGACCTGAGCTTCCCGCAGATGAACTGCGACTACTTCATCGCCGGCACCCACAAGTGGATGTTCGGCCCGCGTGGTACCGGCATCGTCTGTGCGCGCAGCGAACAACTCAAGGACATCACGCCGCTGATCCCGACCTTTTCCCAGGACACCGATTTCGCCACCAGCCTCACCCCTGGGGGTTACCACGCCTTCGAGCACCGCTGGGCATTGGACGAGGCGTTCAAGCTGCACTTGCAACTGGGCAAGGCCGAGGTCCAGGGCCGTATTCACCAGCTCAACAGCTACCTCAAGCAGCGCCTTGGCGAACACCGCCAGGTCGAACTGGTCACCCCGATGGCTGCGCAACATAGCGCAGGCTTCACCTTTTTCCGAGTCAAGGACCGCGACAGCGACAAGGTCGCCGCCGCCTTGCTGCGGCAGAAGGCGATCGTCGATGCGGTGTACCGCGACGTCGGCCCGGTCATCCGCACCGCACCCGGCCTGCTCAACGACGAAGCGCAGATCGACCGTTTCATGACACTGCTCAGCGCCCAGCTGTGACGCCCGAATTCCCTTCGCACGAGACGACTCATGAACCCTGAACCCCACGTACGCCACCGCCGCACCCTACCGGTCCTCGCGCCGCTGGCACTGCTCGCCCTGCTCACCGCCAGCGCCTGGGCTCAGGCGGGCACGCCCAAGCCCGGTACTGTCTTCAAGGACTGCGAGAAAGACTGCCCGGAGATGGTGGTCCTGCCCACCGGCTCGTTCATGATGGGCACCCCCGATGACGAAGTCGGACGCCAGGCCGATGAAGGCCCGCTGCACAAGGTCACCTTCACCAAGCCCTTCGCTATCAGCCGCTTCCCCATTACCTTCGCCGAGTGGGACGCCTTCATCCAGGCCACCGGCTACATGATGCCCAGCGGTGACGAACGCCCTGGCCGCCTGTGTCAGGCCGGCACCGCCACCCAGGGTGGCCGCCCCACCTATGGCGGCAACTACCCGGTGACCAGCCGCCACCCTGCCGTGTGCATGAACCTCAAGGAAGCCCAGGACTACGTCGCCTGGCTGTCGAACAAGACCGGTAAGCCCTACCGCCTGCCCAGCGAGTCGGTCCGCGAGTACGCCGCCCGTGCTGGCAGCACCGGCCCGTTCCCCTTCCCCTTCGACGAAGGCAAGGAGTACAGCATCGCCAAGCACGCCAATACCTACGGGCCGGCCGACGGCTACAGCTACACCGCGCCGGTCGGTAGCTTCCCGGCCAACGCCTTTGGCGTGTACGACATGCACGGCAACATCTATGAGTGGACCGCCGACTGCAAGCACGACAACTATGTTGGCGCGCCGAGCGATGGCAGCCCATGGCAAGAGAAAGACTGCAGGTTCCAGAGCATTCGCGGCAACGACTATGGCGAGGCCCCGGTGTTCTCTCGCTCCGGTAATCGCAACGACCTCTACCCCAACGAACGCGGCGATTGGATCGGCTTTCGTGTAGTACGCGATCTCTGAACGACAAAGGGGCGCAAGGCGCCCCCCCAGAGGCGCGCTAAATTCCCCTGCCCACCAGTCGTCCTACAGGGAGCCCACAGCCATTTTCCAAAGCGGAACCCTGCCCCATGACTCAGCCTCCCCGCGGCGCCCTCAGCGAACTGTTCGCCCTGCTCAGACCCTTCTGGCCCATCGTTGCCCTCTCCATCGTCCTGGGGATGGTCGGTGGCCTTAGCGTCACCGCGCTGCTCGCCAGCATCAACAACGCCCTGCATAGCGGCGGCAACATCACCAGCACCGCCATCGCAGCCTTCGCCGGCCTGTGCCTGCTGGCCCTGACCTGTTCGATCAGCGCCGACATCGGCACCAACTACGTCGGCCAGAACATCATCGCCAAGCTGCGCAAGACGCTGGGCGAGAAAACCCTCGCCGCCCCCATCGAGCAGATCGAGCGCTACCGCAGCCATCGCCTGATCCCTGTGCTGACCCACGATGTCGACACCATCAGCGACTTCGCCTTCGCCTTCGCCCCGCTGGCCATCTCGATGACCGTGACGCTCGGTTGCCTGGGCTACCTGGCCATGCTGTCCTGGCCAATGTTCCTGTTGATGGTGGTGGCCATCGCCATCGGCAGCGCCGCCCAGTTCGTCGCCCAGGCCAGCGGCGGTCGTGGCTTCGCCACCGCCCGTGAAGCCGAGGACACCCTGCAGAAGAACTACAGCGCCATCGCCGAAGGCGCCAAGGAACTGCGCATCCACCGTCCTCGCCGCAACCGCATGTTCAGCCAGGGCGTGCAGGCCACCGCCGACTTCATCTGCAAGACCCAGATCAAAGCCATCAACACCTTCGTGGTGGCCAAGACCTTCGGCTCGATGCTGTTCTTCGTGGTCATCGGCATGGCTTTGGTGCTGCAGTCGCTGTGGCCCAGCGACGACAAGACCGTGATGAGCGGCTTCGTGCTGGTGCTGCTGTACATGAAAGGCCCGCTGGAACACCTGATCGGCACCCTGCCCATCGTCAGCCGCGCCAAGGTCGCCTTCGCCCGCGTCGCCCAGCTGTCCGAGCAGTTCTCCTCGCCCGAGCCGCACCTGCTGCTCGACGCCAAGGCCAGCAAGCCCGAGCCGGTGCACAGCCTGGAACTGTTCAACGTAGGCTACGCCTTCCCGCCGGTCGAAGGCAGCGAGCCGTTCCGCCTGGGTCCGGTCAACCTGCGCATCGAGCAAGGCGACATCGTTTTCATCGTCGGCGAGAACGGCTGCGGCAAGACGACCCTGATCAAACTGCTACTGGGCCTATACGCCCCGCACCAGGGCGAGATCCGCCTCAACGGCAAGGCCATAGACCCGAGCAACCGCGACGAATACCGCCAGCTGTTCACCACCATCTTCGCCGACTACTACCTGTTCGACGACGTGGTCGAAGGCGACCTGCACATCCCCGACGACGCCAACCGCTACCTGCAACGCCTGGAGATCGGCCACAAGGTCAGCGTGCGCGACGGCAGCTTCACCACCACCGACCTGTCGACCGGCCAGCGCAAGCGCCTGGCCCTGATCAATGCCTGGCTAGAAGAGCGCCCGGTACTGGTATTCGACGAGTGGGCGGCAGACCAGGACCCGACCTTCCGCCGCATTTTCTACACCGAGTTGCTGCCCGACCTGAAACGGCTGGGCAAGACCATCATCGTCATCTCTCACGACGACCGCTACTTCGATGTAGCGGACCAGTTGGTGAGGATGCACAGCGGCAAAGTGAGCTCATCCCCCGTACCGGCCTGAGACGACAAGAAAAAACAGCGACAGGTTCTTCCGGAATTTGTCGCTGAATGCGTCTTCTTATCAACAACCAAAAAATCTGCCGTTCACTTACATGAGCATTTGAAATGTCGCCCGTCCACAAACCCTTCAGCCTCGCCAGCCTCGTCATGCGCTGCACCCTGCGCTTCAAGCCTCTGCCTCGCTTCGGCCTGCTCCTTGCACTGCCCATTGCCGCCCAGGTCCAGGCCCAGGAAGCCAGCTTCGACATCCCGGCCCAGTCACTGGCCAGCGCCTTGCAAACATTCGGTCGCCAGGCCGACATGCAGATCCTGTTCAACCCCGATGACGTCAGCGGACTCACCAGCCAGGCGGTGAAACAACGCGCAGAACCGGCCCGCGCCCTGGCCCTGTTGCTGGGCGGCACCGGCATGACCTTCACCCTGCAGGGCAACCCGCAGGTGATCCTGCTGCGCAAGGGCAACAGCGCCGACCTGGAACTGGCACCGACCAACATCAGTGGCGCGTCCCTGGGCGAGACCACCGAGGGCACCCACGCCTACGCTACCGGCCGCTCCAGCACCGCCACCAAGCTGCCGATGTCCCTGCGTGAAACGCCGCAGTCCGTGACCGTCGTCACCCGCCAGCGCATGGACGACCAGAACATGCAGAACCTCGACGACGTGATGAAGAACGCCACTGGCATCACCATCGTCAAGAACGGCGGCGAGCGTTCGATCTACCAGGCTCGCGGGCAGTCGGTGGACAACCTGCAGATCGACGGCGTACCGACCAACATCGGCAACGCCTACTCGATGGATGCCCAATCCAAGCCAAACACCGACATCTACGACCGCGTGGAGATCGTGCGCGGCGCCACTGGCCTGATGGAAGGCGCGGGCAACCCCTCGGCCTCCATCAACCTGATCCGCAAGCGCCCGACTGCCGAGCGTCAGGCCCTGATCGAAACCTCGGTCGGTTCCTGGGACAACTACAAGACCATGGTCGATGTGTCCTCGCCACTGAACGAAGCCGGTACCCTGCGTGGCCGCTCGGTGATCTCGTACAACAATGCCAACAGCTACTTGGACACCGCCCAGAAGGAAAACCAGCTGTTCTACGGCATCCTGGAGGCTGACCTGGACGAGTCGACCGTGGCCACCTTCGGCTTCACCTACCAGAAAGAACGCAACTCCGGTTACGACTGGTCGGGCCTGCCGACCAAGGAGAACGGCGAGTTCTACCCAATCTCCCGCTCCACCTCGCTGACCGGCGACTGGAACCACCTGGACAAGCGCAACACCACCCTGTTCGCCGATGTCCAGCACACCTTCGACAACGGCTGGAAAGGCGTGATCGCCGTCAACCAGATGTGGGCCAAGTCGGACTTCCTGGGCAACTACACCTTCCCTGGCGGTGGCACCGACCTGTATACCCTCAACCCTCGCCTGTTTCGTTACGACGACACCCAGACCAGCATCGACGGCTACTTCACCGGTCCGTTCCAGCTGCTTGGTCGCCAGCATGACCTGATCGTCGGCGGTAACTGGAACAAGGACGACTTCGACTACCATGGTGGACGCGATGCCACCTACCGCTACATCGTCGACATGAACAACCTCGGTGCGTTCGACCCGCCAAAGCCGGAAAACCTCAACGTCAACCAGTGGAAGTACAACCGTACCCAGGAACAGAAAGGTATTTATGTCGCCAGCCGCTTCAGCCTGACCGACACCACGAAGTTCATTCTCGGCAGCCGCCTGAGCTGGTACAGCTTCGACACCTTGACCGACACCAATGGCATCCGCGAAGACAGTGACCATGGCCACTTCTCCAAAAGTGGCGAAGTCACGCCATACGCAGGCCTGATTCAGGAGCTGAACGAAAACTGGTCGGCTTACGCCAGCTATACCGAAATCTTCAAGCCGCAAGACAATCAGGCTGCCGACGGCAGCATGCTCAAGCCGATGACTGGCAGCAACTACGAGATCGGCCTGAAGGGCGAATTCTTCGACAAGCGCCTGCAGACTTCCATCGCAATCTTCCAGGCTGACCAGACCGGCCGTGCCGAACTGGTCGCTGAAACCATTTGCCCCGACGGCTGCTACCGCGCCTCCGACAAGGTCCGCAACAAGGGTATCGAGCTTGAGCTCAACGGCGAGATCCTGCCGGACTGGAACCTGTCCGCGGGCTACACCTACACCCAGTCCAAGTACATCGGCGGCGAGCAGAAGGGCGAAGACTTCAACACCGCCTCGCCACGTCACCTGTTCAAGCTGGCCACCGACTACCGCCTGCCAGGCGCGCTCAACCACCTGCGTGTGGGCGGCAGCTTCTATGCGCAGAGCAAGATGACCCAGACCGAGGTCGGCGAGACCTACAAGATCCAGCAGGACGCCTACCACCTGACCAACTTGCATGCGATCTACGAGATCAACAAGAACCTCGAAGTCCAGTACAACCTGGATAACGTATTCGACAAGAAGTACTACCAGACCCTCGGTAACCCGAACTACTGGAACTTCTACGGCGAACCGCGCAACTTCAACCTGGCACTGCGCGCCAAGTTCTGATCAACGCTTGAACCCTTCGGGGCCGCCCTGCGGCCCATCGCAGGCTTGGCCAGCGATGGGCTGCAAAGCAGCCCTCTTGAACCTTAACCGACATGCATCAACCGCCGCTGCAACGCCTCGGCGATCACCTCCAGCGCCTCCTGCGCTTCGTCCACCAATGCATCCATGCGCATGAAGTCATGGGTCATGCCTTCGTACACCCGCTCCTGCACCTCGACTCCCGCTGCGCGCAGGTGCGCGGCATAGGCGCGGCCTTCATCGAACAGCGGGTCGCATTCGGCGAGCAACAGCAACGCCGGCACGCGCAGCCGCTCAGGTGCTTCCAGTAGCGGCGAGAAGCGTGGGTCGAAGCGGTCGTCGGCGCTGCGCTGGTACTGCTGGTAGAACCACTCCAACGTGTCGGCCTCCAGCAAGTGGCCAGTGGCGTAGCGTTGAACCGAAGCGTGCCAGCGGCTGGCATCGGTGACCGGGTAGATCATCACCTGCAGGCATGGCGCCACCGGCGCGTGATTGGCCACCACCGCCGCCAGGCTGCCTCCGACACTGTCACCGGCGATGGCCAGGCGCTCCCCGTCGATGCCGATACTGGCGCCCTGGTCCAGCAACCAGTGCCAGGCATCCAGTGCGTCGTGCACCGCGGTTGGAAAACGCCACTGCGGCGCCAGCCGGTAGGCCACCGACAGCACCACGCACCCGGACAGCGCTGCCAGGGTGCGGCACAGGGCATCGTGGGAGTCCAGGCTGCCGACCACGTAGCCACCACCATGGAAATACAACACTCCAGGCTGCAGGCGCTCACGGTCGATGCCGTGGGCACTGTACAACCGCGCGTGCAGCGGTGTGCCGTCGCGGGCGGGAATCTGCAACGCCTCGATGTGCTCAAGGTCGTCGCCGCCCGTACTCATCAACAATGACGATTGGTCGAACGCTTCGCGGGCTTGTTCAGGGCTGGCAGCGTGCATCGCCAACGTCTTGCCTTCGGCGCGGCCGGCTTCGATCAGCTGCAGGTAGGCAGCGATATCAGGGTTCAGGGACATGGGAATGCTCCAGGCCGGTCGGCGCAAGGCACGACCGGCGGTTGAGAGGAAAAAGGAAAGGGTCAGCAGAGCGTAACGGGCAAGGTCAGGGTATCCAGGGCATCTTCGAGCGCCGTGAGCAAGGCTGCCTCACGGGGGATCTCGAAATGCCCGCACGGCAGCACGTCACCGGCCAACGGCTGACCGATCTGCTGCGCCAGGGCCTGACGCTCGGCATCGCGACCCGGCACCCACCAGCTGACGGGTTCTACCCCCACTTCGCGGCAGCGCGGCAACTGCACCGACAACTGCTTGAGCTTGCGGGCCACCACGAACACATTGGCCAGCTCGTCACTGCCCAACGCCGCATAGGCCGACCGGGCCGCCTCACTGCCGTCGCGCTGGACGACCATCTGCGCCATCAGCCGGCGAATGGTCTCCGGGCTTTCTGGCCCGTCCGTGGCCGGTACCGTGACACCTGGCAGCATCACCCCGGCGAAGGACTGCAAGTCCTCCAGCCAGTCGTCGTGCTCGCCGTGGCGGGCAGACGGCACGAAGCTGTCGAGCAAGCCGACGAAGGCCACCTGCTGGCCCTGCGCTTGAAGCTCGGCCGCCATCAACAACGCCAGGGTCCCACCCAGCGACCAACCGGCCAAGTGATAAGGCCCCTGGGGCTGGGCCTGACGCAGGTAAGTGACGTAGTCCCGCGCCATGCTCTCCAGCGAGTCGTCCTGCCACTGCGCATCGAGCAGCATGCGGTTGCTGATGGCGACCAGCGTGCGTTTGCCATTCAGGCGCCGGGCCAGCGGCTCGTAGTCGAACACAGTGCCGAATCCTGCGTGCACGCAGAACAACGGCGGCACCTGCTCGACAGCACTGTTGAGGGTCAGCAGCGGCGACGCCGAGGCACTGTCGCCTGCCCCCGTCAGCTGGCCGATGGTCGGCTTCTGCACCAGGTCGCGCAGCTTCAGGTTCAACCCCAGCGCTTTCAGGCGCCGCGCCTTGGCGATCACCTGCAAACTCAGGATCGAATCACCGCCCAGGTCATAGAAGTTGTCCGTCAGGCCGACTCGCTCGACTTTCAGCACGGCTTGCCAGATCTCGGCCAGGGCCGTTTGCAGTTCAGTCCGTGGCGCGACGAAGTCATCACCCTGGCACACGGATTCAGGTGCTGGCAGCGCCTTGCGGTCGACCTTGCCGTTGGGGGTCAGTGGCAAGCGCTCAAGCACCACCCATTGGGCAGGCACCATGTAGTCCGGCAGGCTGCGCTGCAGTTGCGCCCGCAGTGTCTCGCCCAGGCCCGTTGCCTGACCGCTGCCCGCCACCACGTAGGCGACCAGTTGCTTGCCGCTCCCCCCCTCGCGGGCCACCACCACGGCATCGGCCACGGTCGGCGCCTGGCGCAGGCACGCCTCGATCTCGCCCAGCTCGATGCGGAAACCGCGAATCTTCACCTGGTTGTCGATACGGCCCAGGTAGTCGTAGACGCCGTCGGCGCGCTGGCGCACCAGGTCGCCGGTGCGATACAGACGGTCGCCGGGGCCACCGAACGGGTCGGCGACGAAACGCTCGGCGCTTTGTCCGGCACGGTCCAGGTAACCACGGGCCAGGCCCTCGCCGCCCAGGTAAAGTTCACCGGCAGCGCCGACCGGCAATGGGTTAAGGTCCTGGTCGAGCACATACCCGACCCGCGCCCCGACGCAGCGCCCGATCGGCGCATAGGCCGCGTCGCACGCCTGGCCTTCGGCCGCCTTCCACAGCAGTGGCGTCACCACCGTTTCGGTCGGGCCATAGCCGTTGATGATGTAGCGCGGCTGCAAAGCGCGGCGCGCCTGGTCGTAACTGGACTGTGGCACGGCGTCGCCACCGAAGCAGTAGACCCGCACCGCCGGCGGGTGACCGGCCTGCTCAGCATGATCTGCCAGCTGTTGCAGGTAGGCCGGTGGGAACGCAGCCACGGTGACCCCGTGGCGTTGCATCGCCTGGTAGGTCTGCTCCGGCGTCCACAGCGCGTCGTCGCGCAACAACAGGCTGCCGCCATGGGTCAGGGTAGTCAGCCATCGCTCATGGGCACCGTCGAAGGCAAACGACATGAAGTGCAGCTCGCAGTCCTGCGGGCTCATCTCGTACAGCTCGCCGATGGCCCGGCAATGCATGGCCAGCGGGCCATGGCTGACCGCCACGCCTTTGGGCTTGCCGGTAGAGCCGGAGGTATAGATCACATAGGCCAGGCTATGGGCGTGCAGTTCGACCTGCGGCGCCGTGTGCGGCTGTGCGTCCAGTGCCAGGGTATCGAGGCTCAGCACCTGCAGCGTCGCGGGCACCGGCAAACGCGGCAGCAAAGACGACTCGCTCAGCAGCAAGGCGATGCCCGAGTCGTGGATCAGGTACTCCAGGCGCTCACGCGGATAGCTGGCATCCAGCGGCACATACGCCGCGCCAGCCTTG
Source organism: Pseudomonas sp. NyZ480 (assembly GCF_029537255.1). Lineage (NCBI taxonomy): Bacteria > Pseudomonadati > Pseudomonadota > Gammaproteobacteria > Pseudomonadales > Pseudomonadaceae > Pseudomonas > Pseudomonas sp. NyZ480. The sequence goes on from NZ_CP120626.1 coordinate 3,624,762, forward strand.
AGCACCGCCAGCAAGGCGATCACCTGCCCGGCGTTGCGCGGCATCGCCACGCCTACGCGGATCTCGGAGCCAACGCCACGGGCAATCAGCGCATGGGCCAGGGCATTGGCACGGCGGTCGAGCTCGGTGAAGTTCAGTACCTGCTCGCCAACTCGCAACGCCGGCTGCTGTCCCTGGCTCAGGGCCAACTGGGCGATACGCTGGTGCACAGGCACGAAGGCCGGCTCGTCCGACGGCGCTGGCATGCGGGTCGCAGCGAGCTGGTCCGTGCCTTCGGGCAGGCCGATCTCGCCAAGCAAGCGATCGGCGTCGCTGGCCAGCCGTGTCAGCAAGCCCTGCATGTTGGCCCGGATCGACGCCACTGCCGCCTCGCTGAAGTGCTCGCGCATGTACATGTATTCGATCACCAGGCCTTCTTCGAGGGTGACCATCAGGTCCATCGGGAAGTTGGTGACACCCGCGCTTTGCAGGTCGCCGAAACGCAGCGATTCGCCGCTCCCTTCGCGCAGGGTGCGATCCACCGGCTGGTTCTCGAACACGATGATGCTGTCGAACAACGACTGGCCCCCACGGCCCGACCAGCGCTGGATGTCGCTCAGCGGCGTGTATTCGAACTCGCGCATCTCCAGGTTGTAGTCCTGCAACGCGCGCAGCCACTGGCCGACCGACTGGCCTGGCGCAATTTCCTGGATCACCGGCAAGGTGTTGATGAACAGGCCAAGGATACGCTCGCTGTGTGCCAGGCTCGCCGGACGACCGGCCATGGTGGCACCGAAGGCCACGGTGCGCTGCCCGCTGTAGCGGCTGAGCAGCAACAGCCAGGCGCCCTGCACCAGGGTGTTGAGGGTGACCTGCTGGGCCTTGGCGAACGCCTTGAGCCGCTCGGTGGCGGGGGCATCCAGGCGGGTGTACAGCGCATGATGGCCCTGCCCTGCTGGTTGCACCGGGAAGCCGTTGACCAGGTAGGTCGGCTCGTCCAGTCGCGCCAACTGATGGCGCCAGAAGCCTTCGGCAGCGTCGGCGTCCTGGGCGCGCAGCCAGGCGATGTAGTTGCCATAGGCGACCACCGGCTCGAGCGACTTCCCAGCGTAGTGGGCCAGCACCTCGCCCATCAGCTGCGAAGTGCTCCAGCCGTCGATGAGGATGTGGTGATAGGTCCAGATCAACTGATGGCTGTCCTCGCCAGTGCGCACCAGTACCAGGCGCTGCAACGGCGGTGACTCGAGGGCGAAGCCACGCTTGCGCTCGGCCTCGGCCAGCGCCTGGACCCGCGTCTCGATGTCGTATTCGCTGCGCCAGTCGTAGCGGGTCAACGGTACCGGCAGCTCGGCCATGACGAACTGTAGCGGCGCTTCCAGGTCCTGCCACAGGAAGCCCGTGCGCAGCACCGCGTGACGCTGGCTGACGGCGGCCCAGGCGGCGGCGAATCGCTCGGCATCCAGACCCTGCACAGGAATGCTCAATTGGTTGACGTACAGGTCAGCTTCTGGGGTGTTCAGGCCTAGGAACAGCATGCCCTTCTGCATCGGCGACAGGCTGTAGAGTGCCTCGACTCGCCCATGCTCGATCGGCAACGCCGCCACCTGCGCCTCGCTCAGGTCATGCAGCACCAACGCCGGGGCTTGCGTGTCCGCCAGCGGGTCACGGCAGTCGCAGCACAGCGCCAGTTTCTCGATGGTCTGCTGCTGGAACAGGTCCTTGGCGCTGAAGGCAAGACCCGCCTGACGCGCGCGGCTGACCAACTGGATGGAGATGATCGAGTCGCCGCCCAGGGCAAAGAAATTGTCGGTGACACCGACGTGCTCCAGCCCCAATACGTCCTGCCAGATCTGCACCAGGCTGGCTTCCAGAGCGTTGCGCGGCGACACCTGGGCAGCAGCGCCTGCGCTGGAATCCGGGCGCGGCAAAGCCTTGCGGTCGAGCTTGCCATTGGGGCTGAGCGGCATGCGCGCCAGCACCAAGGTCTGGGTCGGCACCATGTAGTCCGGCAGGTCACGCGCCAACGCCTGGCTAAGCGTCTCGTGCAACTCCAGCTGTGCCTGCACATCGTTCAGCAGGTTGGCGTCGCTGGGCACCAGGTAGGTGACCAGACGCTTGCTGCCATTGAGGTCGACGGCGAGTACCACGGCCTCGCGAACCTGCGGTTGCTCCAGCAGTCGCGATTCGATCTCGCCCAGTTCGATGCGCAAACCGCGCATTTTCACCTGGTGATCGCTGCGGCCCAGATACTCGATGACCCCATCAGCGCGCTGACGGCACAGGTCGCCCGTGCGATAAAGGCGTGCACCGGACACGAACGGGCTGGCCACGAAACGCTCGGCGGTCAGGGACGGGCGGCGGTGGTAGCCACGGGCAAGCCCAGTACCGGCCAGGTACAGCTCGCCAGTCACACCAACCGGCACCGGTGCCAGTTCACCGTCGAGCACATAGGTGGCCAGGTTGGCGATGGGCTGGCCGATGGGCACGGTGTCGGCACCTTCGTCGCGGCAGGTCCAGTGAGTGACGTCGATGGCCGCCTCGGTCGGACCATAGAGGTTGTACAACCCCACCTGAGGCAGGCGCTCGAATACCCGCTGCTGGGCATCGACCTGCAACGCTTCGCCACTGCACATGATCTGTCGCAGGCTGGCGCAGCCGGACAACTCAGGATGCTGCATGAAGGCCTGGAGCATGGAGGGGACGAAGTGCAAGGTGGTGACCTGCTGCGCCTCGATCAGTGCTACCAGGCGCGCGGGATCACGATGATCGCCAGGCGCCGCCATTACCAGGCGCGCGCCGGTCATCAGCGGCCAGAAGAATTCCCACACCGACACGTCGAAGCTGAACGGGGTCTTTTGCAACACGCAGTCCTGGGCCGTCAGTGGGTAGGCTTGCTGCATCCAGTACAGCCGGTTGCCCAGGCCACGGTGGGGGTTACCGGCGCCTTTTGGCTTGCCGGTGGAGCCGGAGGTGTAGATCACATAGGCAAGGTTCTCAGGGCTTAGCACGACTTGGGGGTCGCCGAGCTCGACGCCTTCGTGCAGCTCGGCACACCCTTCCAGCGTCAGCACGCGCAACGCATCGCCAACCGGCAGGGTGGCGAGCAGATGAGCCTGGGTCAGCAGCAGCTCGATGCCGCTGTCCTCGATCATGTAGGCCAGGCGGTGCTGGGGGTACTCGGGGTCGAGCGGCACGTAGGCGCCGCCGGCCTTGAGGATGGCCAGCAGGGCGATGACCATTTCCAGGCTGCGTTCGGCAGCCACGCCGACCAGCACGTCAGGGCCAACGCCGCTGGCGGTAAGGTCCAAGGCCAGCCGGTTGGCACATTGGTTGAGTGCGTGGTAGCTCAGGCTGTGCGCTCCACTGACCACGGCGATCGCCTCGGGCTGCACCTGGGCTTGACGCTCGAACAGCCGGTGCACGGCGAATTCCTCGGGGTAACGCACCTCAGTGGCGTTCCACTGACGGATGACACGCTCGTGCTCATCGGCCTCCAGCACCTGGAATTCGCCCACGGCCCGCCCGGGGTTGCCAGTCATCTGCGAGAGCAGGCGCGCCATTTGACCAAGCAAGCGCTCGACGCTGGCTTCACCGACACAGGCGCGGTCGTAGTTGATGTTGAGCGACAGGGTGTGGCCCAGGTTCACTGCCAGGGTCAGTGGGTAGTTGGTCTGTTCATGAACGTCCACCTCGCCGAAGACTAGGCTTTGCGGCGCCCCTTCCTGCAAGGCTTGCGCCACCGGGTAGTTCTCGAACACCAACAGGTTGTCGAACAGCGACTGTCCTTCCAGGCCGGCCCAGCGCTGCACGTCGAACAGCGCGGTGTGCTCATGCTCACGCAGGGCCAGGTTGTCGTCCTGCAGCGCCTGCAGCCAGGCGCTCAGGGGCATGTCCGGGCGAATCGGGGCAATCACCGGCAGGGTGTTGATGAACAGGCCGATCTGGTGTTCGACGCCCTTGAGCTCTGCCGGGCGGCCCGCCACGGTGGCCCCGAAGACCACGGTGTCGAGGCCAGTGTAGCGCTGCAACAGCAGCAACCAGGCAGCTTGCACCAGGGTGTTGAGGGTCACCCGCTGCTGGCGGGCAAAGTCGGCCAGTTGCTGGGTGCTCGCCAAGTCCAGCAGGCGGGCGCAGTGACCCTGGCCACTCAGCCCAGGCAACTTGCCCCCGGCCATGGCCGGCACCAGCCGGGTTGGCTCGCCTAGGTGGCGCAGTCGCCCCTCCCAGAACGCCTTGCCACGCTCCGCGTCACGCTGCTGCAGCCAGGCGATGTAATCGCGGAAACGCCCCGGCTGATGCTGCGCGGGCTGGCCGGAATAGTCCTGCAGCACCTCGCCCAGCAATTGCGAGTTGCTCCAGCCGTCCATCAGCACGTGGTGGTTGGTGTAGATCACCTGGTAGCTGTCCTCGCCGGTGCGTACCAGCACCAGGCGCAGCAAAGGTGCCTGGGCGACGTCAAAACCGCGTTCACGCTCGCTGGCCAGCAATGCGGCCAGGCGCGCTGGCTGGTCGGCCTCCTGGCGCCAGTCGTGCTCGGCGAATGGCAGTTGCAGGTGCTTGCGCACCACCTGTACCGGCTGCTCGAAAAGCCCACCCCAGACAAAGCCCGTGCGCAGAATGTCGTGACGATCGAGCATCGCCTGCCAGGCCTGGACGAAACGCTGCGGATCGAGCCCGCGCACTTCCAGGCACAGTTGATTGATGTAGTGCCCGTCGCCTTGTTCATAAAGGCTGTGGAACAGCATGCCCTGTTGCATCGGCGACAGCGGGTAGATGTCCTCGATCTGCCCGGCCTCCAGGCCCAGGCTGTCCAGCTGCGCCTGGCTCAGTCGGGCCAACGGGAAGTCCGATGGCGTCACGCCCTGGCTACCGGCCTGGCAGCAGTGCTCGACCACCCGCCGCAAGGCCGCGCCATAGGCATCGGCCAGCGCCTGCATGTCCTGCCGTTCGAAGCGCTCACCGCTGAAACACCAGTTAAGGCTCAACTCACCGTCATAGACACGACCATTGACGGTCAGCCAATTGCCCAGCGGCGCCGATGGACTTTGCTCTTCGCCCGCCGACTCAGGCGCTGGAGTGAACAGTGCGCCCTGCTCGGCATCGAAACTGCCGTCGAACCGGCCGAGGTAGTTGAACGTCACCCGCGGCACCGGCAGCGCCTCGATGGCCTGACGCACCTCAGCGTCGGCAAGGTAACGCAGGACGCCAAAGCCCAGCCCCTTGTCGGGCGCGGCGCGCAGTTGCTCCTTGATGCGTTTGATCGAGCTGCCCATGTCGGCGGCCGGGGTCAAGTGCACCGGGAACACACTGGTGAACCAGCCCACGGTGCGGGTCAGGTCGATATCGTCGGCCAGTCCCTCACGACCATGGCCCTCGAGCTGGATCAACGCCGAGGCGTCCCCGCTCCAGTCGCACAGCACCTGAGCCAGGGCGGTCAGCAGCAAGTCGTTGACCTGGGTCCGGTAGGCCGCCGGGGCACGTTGCAGCAGTTGGCGGGTGAGCGGCTTGTCGAGCACGGTATGCACGCTCACCGCGTGGCGTTTTTCCTGACTGGCCGCCGGGTTGCGGCACGGCAGGCCTTCAGGGGCGCCCTGCAGGCGCTGTTGCCAGCCTTCGAGCTCCTGCAGCAACCGTGGGCTGCGGGCATGCGCTTGAAGCTGGGCGGCCCAGGCCTGGTATGCACTGGTCTTGGCCGGCAGGCGCACCGCCTGGCCTTGGACGAGCTGCTGATAGGCGCTTTGCAAATCCTCGAACAGGATACGCCAGGACACCCCATCGACCACCAGGTGATGCACGGCCAACAGCAGTCGCTGACTGCCATCGGGCAACGTCGCCAGCACTGCTCGCACCAGCTCGCTGCTGGCCAGGTCGAGGCTGGCCTGGGCCTGGTTGGCCACGGCGTCGAGCGCTTCCAGCGACTCCGGGCTGACCTGCCACAGCAGTTGCGGGCGCGGGCCCGTCTCGCCATGGCTGGCACTCCACACCCCGTCCCGCTCGACAAAACGCAGGCGCAGGGCATCATGGTGATCGAGCAGCGCGTCCAACGCCCGGCCCAACGCTACAGCGTCAAGCGGCTGGCGAGGTTGCAGCAGCACGGCCTGGTTCCAGTGGTGACGTTCGGCCATCGGCTCGGCGAAGAACGCCTGCTGTACCGGCAGTAGCGTGAGCGGGCCGGTCACTGGCCCTTGGTCGACCCGGGCACTGCCATCATCGACCAGAGCCACCGTCGCCAGGCCTTCCACGGTCTGGTGCAGGAACAGGTCCTTGGGCGTGAAGCGAATGCCGATTTGCCGCGCCCGGCTCACCACCTGGATGGAGATGATCGAGTCGCCGCCCAGCTCGAAGAAGTTGTCGCTCAAGCCGACCCGTTCAAGCTTGAGCACCGACTGCCAGATCTCGGCGATGCGCAGCTCAAGCTCGGAGCGCGGCGCCACATAGCTGTGTTGCAACATGCTGGCGTCCGGCTTGGGCAAGGCCTTGCGGTCGAGCTTGCCGTTGGGCGTGACCGGGAAGTGATCAAGGAACAGTATGTGGGCCGGCACCATGTAGTCGGGCAGCAGCGCCTTGAGCTGGCTGCGCAGGCGCTCGGCCAATCCTTCGCGAGCGGTGCCAGGCTGGACGATCGCATAGCCGACCAACTGCTTGCCGGTATTGCCGTCCTGGGCCGCGACCACGGCGTCGGCAACTTCGGCCAAGCCTTGCAGACGCGCCTCGACTTCACCCAACTCGATGCGGAAACCACGGATCTTGACCTGGTTGTCGATCCGGCCGAGGTAGTCGAACACGCCATCCTGGCGCTGGCAGACCAGGTCGCCAGTACGATACAGGCGCCCGCCCTGCCCATCGAACGGGTCGGGTACGAAGCGCTCGGCGGTCAGCGAAGGCCGGTCCAGGTAACCACGGGCCAGCCCTTCCCCGCCCAGGTACAGTTCGCCCTTGGCACCGGGCGGCAGCAGGTTCAGTTCAAGGTTGAGAATGCAGGTGCGCCGGTGGCCAATGCGCGTACCGATCGGCGCATACGCCGCCGCACACACATCGTCGGCGGCAGCCTTCCAGATCAGCGGCGTGACCACGGTTTCGGTGGGGCCGTAGCCATTGATGATGTACCGCGGGCGCAGCACCCGCTTGACCAGTTCGAAACTCGCCTGCGGTACTGCATCGCCACCAAAGCAGTAGACCCGCACCGCCGGCGGGTTGCCTTCGCGCTCGGCATGTTCGGCCAACTGCTGCAGGTACACCGGAGGGAACGCTGCCACGGTCACGCCATGTTGGTGCATCTGCCGGTAGGTCTGTTCAGGGGTCCACAGGCTGTCGTCACGCACCAGCAGGCGCGCGCCGTGGGTCAGGGCGGTCAGCCAGCGCTCCTGGGCACCGTCGAAGGCGAACGACATGAACAGCAGCTCGCAATCGTCGGCACCCATCTCGTAGCGCTCACCGATGGCGCGACAGTGCATGGCCAGTGGGCCGTGGCTGACCGCCACGCCTTTGGGCTGGCCGGTGGAACCGGAGGTGTAGATCACATAGGCGAGGTTGCGCGGGTCGACGTCGACCTCGGGTGCCAGGGATGGCATGGCGCTCAGGTCGAGGCAGTCGAGCAGCAGCACGGCGGCCTGCTCGGGCACCGGCAGTCGCGCTTGCAGGCGGCTATCGGTGAGCAGCAGGCTAATGCCGGCGTCGCCCATCAGATAGGCCAGGCGCTCGCGGGGGTACTGGGTATCCAGTGGCACGTAGGCGGCACCGGCCTTGAACACCGCCAGCAGCGCCACGATCATCTGTTCACTGCGCGGCAAGGCTACCGCCACCCGGGTTTCAGGACCGACGCCCCGGGCGATCAGCGCATGTGCCAGGCGGTTGGCCTGTTGATCGAGCTGGGCGAACGAAAGGGTCCGCCCGCCAAACACCACGGCAGGCGCATCCGGGCTCAGCCGCGCGTGTTCGGCGATGCGCTGGTGCACCAGCGGCGCCTGGACGTCGCTGGGTGGCTGGCCATCCAGCAGGAGGGTGCGCTGTTCGTCGTCGCTGAGCAGCGGCAAGGCTCCCAAGGTTTGACCAGGGTTGGCAGCGATGCCATGCAGCAGGTTGAGCCAATGATCCACCAGGCGCTGGGCGGTCGCCGGGCTGAACAGGTCGGTGGCGTAGATCAGCTTGGCCGACAGCCCCTCGGGACCTTCCACGGTGTCCAGCGTAAGGTCCAGGTGGGCACTGCGAATCTCCCACTCCAGGCCCTCCACGCTCAGGCCCGGTAGCCGGCCCAGTGACTGGCCGGCGCCGTTGCCTGCGCTCTGGTGGTTGTACATCACCTGGAACAGCGGGTTGTAGCTGAGGCTGCGCTCAGGCTGCAGGGCTTCGACCAACTGCTCGAATGGCAACTCCTGGTGCTGCTGGGCCTGCAGGGTGGTGGCGCGTACCTGTGCGAGCAGGTCGAGGAAGCTCATCTCGCCCTGCAGTTCGGCCTTGATGACCTGGGTGTTGACGAAAAAGCCGATCAGGTGCTCGGTTTCCACCCGGTTACGGTTGGCCAACGGCACGCCGATACGGATGTCCTGCTGGCCGCTGTAGCGGTACAACAGGGTATGGAACGAAGCCAGCAGCACCATGAACAGGCTGGCGCCCTGCGCCTGCGCCAGGGCCTTGAGCTGGTCGCTGAGTACACGGCTGAAGGGTACCTGCAAGCGTGCGCCCTGCAGGCTCTGCACTGCCGGGCGCGGGTAGTCGGTCGGCAGCTCCAACACCGGTTGGGTCGTACCAAGCTGGTCGCGCCAGTAGCTCAACTGGCGCTCCTGCTCACCGGCTTCCATCCAGTGACGCTGCCAGATGGCGTAGTCGGCATACTGGATCGGCAGCGCCGGCAAGTCGATGCTGCCACCACTGCTGAGCGCGGCGTACACCCGGACCAGCTCGTCTACCATGATCTGCATCGACCAACCATCGGAGACGATGTGGTGCTGGGTCAGTACCAGCACATGATCGTCAGCGGCCAGGCGCAGCAGCTTGACCCGCAGCAAGGGGCCGGTGCCGAGGTCGAACGGCCGCAGGGTTTCCGCTTGCACCGCGGCGCGAATCTGTTGGTCGCGCTGCGCGGGGTCGGCCGAGCACGCCAACGGCTCGGCGACGATGTTCGGCGCGCTCGGCTCGGCGATCACCTGTATCGCCTGGCCATCGTGTTCGTGGAACGTGCTGCGCAGCGGCTCGTGACGGGCGATCAGGTGGGCGAAGGCACCTTCGAGCGCTGCAAGGTCCAGGGTGCCATGCAGGCGTAGCGCGCGCGCAATGGCGTAGGCGCTGCTGTGCGGTTCCAGCTGCCAGATGAACCACTGGCGCTGCTGGGCGAACGACAGCGGTACATGCTCGAAGTGGCCACGGGTGCGGGGGATGGGCAGGTTGGCCGGGGAAATGCCCTCCTGAGCCATTTTCTGCAAGTAGATCCGGCGTTTTTCCAGCGGTAGCAGGATGAAGCGCTCGGCGATCTTCAGTGCAGCTGCGTTATTGTCCATCATGCTTCATCCACCTCATCCAGCAAACTTTCCAGTCGATTCAAACGGTCCGCATCCAGCACGCCAGCGGGCGGCTCCAGGTGATCGACGAATTCATTGAGTACCGGGAACTGGAACATCAACTGCGGTGCGGCGCTGATGCCCAGCTCCAGTTGCAGGCGCGACAGCACGCCCATGACCAAAAGCGAATGGCCGCCCAGTTCGAAGAAGTTGTCGCCCAGCCCTACCCGCTCGACCTTGAGCACGTCTTGCCAGATCTGCGCGACCTGTTCCTGCAGCGGGGTCTGTGGCGCCAGGTACGCCACGTGGGCGGCGTCCAGATCCGGGGCTGGCAGGGCCTGGCGGTCGAGCTTGCCGTTGGCGGTCAGCGGCAAGGCCGCAAGGTTGACCACATGGGCCGGGATCATGTGTTCGGGCAGGTACCGACGCAGGTAAGCCTGCACGTGCTCGCGCAGCCCGCCGGCCTCTGCCGACGCCACCACGTAGGCCACCAGTTGCTGGCCCTGCTGGGTGTCGCGGGCGACCACGGCGGCATCGAGCAACTGCGCCATCCCGCGCAGGCAGGCGGCGACTTCAGCGGGTTCGACCCGGTAACCGCGGATCTTCAGCTGATCGTCGGTACGACCAAGGGTATGGATAGCGCCGTGGTGGACACGCACCCGGTCGCCGGTGCGGTAAAGCCGCTCGCCCTGGCGAGCCTGCGGGTCGGGGACGAAGCGTTCGGCGGTCAGCCCAGGTCGCCCCAGGTAACCGCGGGCCAGGCTTGGCCCGCCTACGTACAACTCGCCATGCACCCCTTCGGCCACTGCATTGAGCTCAGCATCCAGCAGTTGCAGGCGCACGTTGAACAGCGGGCGCCCCAACGGCACGGGCTGCTGGTGCGCAGCGGCCGGCAGTTCCATGGCAAGCACACCGATGGTGGTTTCGCTAGGGCCGTAGTGGTTGACCACCCGGCACGCTGGCGCCAGTTGCCGAACCTGGGCAATCAACTCGACACTGCTGGCTTCGCCTCCCAGCACCAGGCAGCGACGCGGCAGCACCGTGCCCGGCTCTGCCACCTTGAGCAACGATTGCAGGTGCGAAGGCACCAGCTTGATCAAGTCGATCGCTTCGCGACTCATGTAGTGCGCCATGCCCTGCGGGTCCATGGCCAGTTGCTCGTCGAGCAGGTGCAGGCTGCGGCCGCTGCACAGGGCCGCGAACAAGGTGGTGTAGCCCAGGTCGGCGGCCAGGGTGGAGGCCAGCGCCATGTGCTCCACCTCTTCCAGTGGCAGCACCGCCAGCGCCGAAACCAGGTAGTCGGCCAGCGCCCCCTGACTGACCAGCACACCTTTGGGGCGACCGGTGGAGCCTGAAGTGAAGATCACGTAGGCAGCCATGTCGGCATCACGCGGCACGGCTCTCGGTGAACTGCCCTGGGGCAACTGGGCTATCTGTTCGAAGGCAAGGCTGCGCAGGGCGGGCAAGGTGGCGTGTTCAGCCAACCATGCGGCAGGGCCCAGCAACAGACACGCCTGGCTGTCCTCAAGCATTTGCCCGGTACGCGCAGGTTGTGCCCGCATGTCCAGCGGCAGGAATGCGGCACCGGCCTTGAATGCCGCCAGCAGGCCGACCACGAAGTGCGCCGAGCGCTCGGCGGCAATCGCCACCACGGTTTCCGGGCCGACACCGTTGGCTTGCAGGTACACGGCCAGGTCGCCGGCGCGCTGGTCGAGTTCGCCGTAGCTCAGGCGCTGCGCGCCCCACACCAGCGCGACCCTGGACGGATTGGCCCGTGCCTGCGCTTCGAACCGCTGCACGACCTGAAGCGCCTGGCTGTCTGCGCGCACCTCGCCCTGGCACAGGGTGGCCAGCGAGCGACGCGACGCCTCGCTGCCCAGCTGCACCGCGCCGACCGGCTGGGCAGCGTCGGCCACCATCGCCTGCAACAGGCGGTGCCAATCGTCCAACAGGCGCTCGGCGGTGTCACTGTCGAACTGGTCGGCAGCATATACCAGGGTGGCGATCACGCCTTCAGGGGTTTCGACAGTTTCAAGGTTGAGGTCGAACTTGGCCTCCTGAACGTCGGCGGCCAAGGGTTCGATGTTCAAGCCATCGACCACCGGGACCTGCGCCTGGGTGGCCTGGGCGCGATGGTTGAACAGCACCTGGAACAACGGGGTATGGCTCAGGCTGCGCTCAGGCTGCAGGGCTTCGACCAGTTGCTCGAACGGCAGGTCCTGGTGGTCCTGGGCCTGCAAGGTGGTCTGGCGTACCTGCTCGATCAGTTGCCCGAGAGGCAGGCGGCCTTCGACATGGGCACGCATGACCAAGGTGTTGATGAACACGCCGAGCAGGCCTTCGGTTTCCTGGCGGTTACGGTTGGCCACCGGCACACCGACGCGGATATCGTCCTGGCCGCTGTAGCGGTGCAGCAGCGCCTGGAACCCGGCGAGCAAGACCATGAACACCGTCGCCTGATGGCGCTGGGCAAGCTGGCGCAGGCCTTCGCACAACGGTGCCTCCAGTCGCAGTTCACGCTGGCCGCCACGCAGGCTCGGCTGCGCCGGGCGAGCACGGTCGCCCGGCAGTTGCAGCACGGGTTGGCGCTCACCCAGTTGTGAACGCCAGTACTGCAACTGCCGCTCGCGCTCGCCACCCTCCATGCGGTGGCGCTGCCATAGGGCGTAGTCGACGTACTGGATCGGCAAGGCGGCAAAGCCTGGATCACGGCCTTGGACCTCGGCGGCGTAGCTGCGCACCAATTCATCGACCATCACCTGCATCGACCAGCCATCGGACACGATGTGGTGCTGGGTCAGCACCAGCAGGTGGTCCTGCGCGCCCAGCGGCAACAGCGCCACGCGCAGCAACGGCCCACTGACCAGGTCGAACGGCTGGCGCACCTGCTCGTCGATGAAGCGGCTGATTTGCACACTATCATCGACCTGGGCGCGGGCATGGACCTGAAGCTGCACGGGCAGCGTGGCATGCACCACCTGATGCACGCCGTCGGCGTCATGGGCGAAGGTGGTCCGCAGCGGCTCGTGGCGGGCGACCAGCGTGTCGAAACTGGCACGCAAGGCCGGGATGTTCAATGTACCGCGCAGACGCAGGGCACGCGGTAAGTGGTAGGCGGCACTGTAAGGCTGCATCTGCCAGAGGAACCACAGACGCTCCTGGGCATACGACAACGGCAACGCGCCTTCGCGCGGTGCACGGGTGATTGCGGGGCCGCCCCTGGTCTGCAAGGCGTCGAGCATGGCGGCCTGGGCTTGCAAGGTGCTGGTTTCGAAGACCTGGCGCAGGCTTGCCTCGCGGCCCAGTTCGTCACGGATGCGCGACACCAGCTGCGTGACCAGCAGCGAGTGCCCGCCAAGATCGAAAAAGTTGTCGTGCAGGCCGACCCGCTCGAGCTTGAGCAAGGTTTGCCAGATCACAGCCAACTGCTGCTCCAGCGCGGTACGCGGCGCCACATAGTCCTGTTGCGATTGGCTGGCGTCCGGTTCAGGCAGCGCCTTGCGGTCCAGTTTACCGTTTGGGGTCAGCGGCATGGCCGCCACGAACATCACTTGCGCCGGCACCATGTACGCCGGCAACTGCGCCTTGAGCTGGCCTTTGAGCTGCTCGCGAACGGTGTTTTGGGTGATGCTGTCGGCGTCGACCAATGCGGTATCGTGCACCACGACATAACCCACCAACTGATCGCCGCCGATACCAGGCTGGGCGAGCACCGCTGCCTCGCGCACCGCCTCGCAGGCCAGCAAGGCCGATTCGATCTCGCCCAGTTCGATGCGAAAACCGCGAATTTTCACTTGGTGGTCGGCACGACCGATGTACTCGTACTCACCGGCAGCACTCACCCGCGCCACGTCCCCAGTACGGTACAACCGCTCGCCCTGGTTGGAGAACGGGTTGGGCAGGAAGCGCTCGGCCGTGAGCGAGGCGCGATGCAGATAACCACGGGCCAGGCCCTGGCCACCGATCATCAACTCACCCGCCACACCCGCGGGTACCGGGCTGAAGTCGGCACCGACCACGTACAGCTGGGTGTTACCGATCGGCTGACCGAGCAGCGGCCGTGGGTGCTCGGCGTCCAGCCGGTAGCGGGCCGACCAGATGGTGGTCTCGGTCGGTCCATAGAGGTTCCATACCGGGCCGATGGCTTCGAGCATGCGCGCAGCCAACGCTGGCGACAGGGCTTCCCCCCCACACAGGCACTTGCAGCCCTGAAGCGCCTGAGTGTCGCCATGGTCGAGCAACATGCGCCAGGTCGAGGGCGTGGCCTGCAGGGCCGTCACCGACCAGCGCCGGGCAAGCGCCAATGCAGCGGCCGGGTCCTGGGCGATGTCCTGGCCGGCCAGCACCACCTGGGCGCCACGGGTCAACGGCAGGTACAGCTCCAGGCCAAAGATATCGAACGAGAAGGTCGTCAGTGACAGCATCCGGTCACCCGCCTCCAGGCCAGGTTGCTGCGCCATGCTGGCGACGAAGTTGGCCAAGGCCTGGTGACTGACCACCACGCCCTTGGGGTTGCCGGTAGAGCCGGAGGTATAGATCACGTAGGCCGCCGATTCGGCAGGCGGGAGCAGTGGCGGGTCATCCTGTGCCAGCGTTGCCTCGGGCAGTCGGTCCAGGCACAGCAACTGCGGGCCACGGCCCTCGAAGCGGGGGGCCAGGGCCTGGTGGGTCAGTAATAGGCCCATGCCGCTGGCGTCGATCATGTAGTCCAGGCGCGCCTGCGGGTAGGTCGGGTCCAGTGGAATGTAAGCCCCCCCTGCCTTGAGAATCGCCAGCAGGCCCACCACCAGGTCCAAACCGCGCTCAACCGACAGGCCTACCCTCACCTCGGGCCCCACACCCAGCGCGATCAGGCGGTGGGCCAACTGGTTGGCGCGCCGGTTGAGTGCTGCATAGCTCAGCAGGTTATCGTCGAACGCCAGCGCCGGTGCATCCGGGGTACGCACCGCCTGCGCCGCGAACAGTTGATGTACCGTCAGTGGCGGCACGGCCAGGGCGGTAGCGTTGTTGCCATCGATCAACCGTTGCAGGTCGTCGGCATCGAACAGCGGCAAGGCATCGACCCGCGCCGAGGCGTCGGCCAGCAGTCCGTGCAGCAGGTTCTGCCAATGGCGGCCCAGGCGCTCTACCGTGGTGCGGGTGAACAGGTCGCTGGCAAACACCAGCGAGGCACCTAGGCCCTCAGGCGTTTCGACGGTTTCCAGGGTCAGGTCGAACTGGGCGGTCTGCTGGCGGGCCTCGAAGTTGCTCACCTCAAGGCCAGGCAAGCGGGTGACCGATGCCGGGTCGACGTCCTCGCCGCGGTGGTTGTGCATGACCTGGAACAGCGGGCTGTGGCTCATGCTGCGTTGCGGCTGCAGCAGTTCGACCAGTTGTTCGAACGGCAGGTCCTGGTATTGCTGGGCCTGCTGGGTCGCTTGGCGCACCTGGGCCAGCAGCTCGGTGAACGGCCGGCTGCCATCGACCTGCGCACGCAGCACCTGGGTATTGACGAAAAAGCCGATCAGGCGCTCGACCTCGGGCCGGTTGCGCCCGGCCACCGGCACCCCGACCCGCACGTCCTGCTGGCCACTATAGCGGTACAGCAGGGCCTGGAAGGCAGCCAGCAGCAAGGTATAAAGGGTGACGCCTTCGCGCCGGGCCAGCGCCTTGAGGCCCTGGGTCAGCGCCATGGACAGCCGGAAATCCACGCGTTCGCCGCGATAGCTTAGGGCCTGGGGCCGTGGGAAGTCGGTGGGCAGCTCCAGCACCGGCTGCTGACCGCCGAGTTGTCGCTGCCAATAGGCCTGCTGGCGGTCGCGTTCGCCGGCATCCATCCAGCTACGCTGCCACAGGGCGTAGTCGGCGTACTGCACCGGCAGAGGCGCTAGTACCGCCGGAGTACCCGTCACCCGGGCGCGGTACAGCGTGATCAGCTCGTCGATCATGATACGCATCGACCAGCCATCGGAAACGATATGGTGTTGGACCAGCGACAACACATGCTGCTGGTCATCCACGCGCAGCAATTTCACCCGCAGCAGTGGCCCCTGGCGCAGGTCGAAGGGCTGCTGGCCGTGAGCCTCGACCAGTTCGGCCACACCTGCCGGGTCAACCACCGTCTGCTGCTCGACCAGGATGCGGGCGTGGGCATCGACCAACTGCACGGCCTGCCCGTCGACCTCGGTGAACCGGGTGCGCAGCGATTCGTGACGAGCGACCAGTTCGTCGAAGGCAGCCTGCAAGGCATCACCATCCAGCGCACCTTGCAGACGCAGCACCGACGACATGGTGTAGGCGCTGCCCTGCGGGTCCAACTGCCAGAGAAACCACAGACGTTCCTGCGCATAGGACAAAAGCAGTGGCTGGGAGGCATCACGCTTGAAGATCGGCGCTATGCCGAACAGATTGATCCCTTTCTTCCCAAGCATCACGGCGAGGGCTTTCCTCTCGGTCAAGGACAGCCCTTCCACCGACTCGATCAACTTTTGCACGCGCAACCCCCAAACTAGGAAATCAGACTTTCAAGCTCTTGTGCTGATAGACGTTTGAGGGCCTCCAAGGATTTAGCCAACTCGTCTTCGACGGGCTGGACGTCTGTTTGCAACTGCTTCACCTGCTCGGCGAACTGCTCGAGGCTGTCACTCTGGAACAGGACCTTGAGTGGCACGTCGAGCCCCAGCTGCTGGCGGATCTGCATCAACATCTGGGTCGCCAGCAGCGAATGGCCGCCGAGGTCGAAGAAGTTGTCGTGCAGGCCGATCCGTTCGAGCTTGAGCAGGGTCTGCCAGACCTGCGCCAACTGTTCCTGCAAGGGGGTCTGCGGCGCCACATAGGCCTGTTGGCGCAGGCTGCTGTCGGGTGTCGGCAAGGCCTTGCGGTCGAGCTTGCCGTTGGGGCTCAGCGGCAGGCTGGTCAGCAGCACCAGGTACGTGGGCACCATGTAGTCAGGCAGCAGACTGCGCAGACGCGCCTTGAGCTGCTCGCCCAACTGCAGCGAATCTGGCTGGTGCGCCACCACATAGGCGGCCAGCTGCGTGTCGGCACCGCTGCCGACCGCCAGCACCGCCGCTTCGCGGACTTCGTCCTGCTCCAGCAGGCGTGCTTCGATCTCGCCCAGCTCGATCCGCAAACCACGAATCTTCACCTGGTGGTCGATGCGCCCCCTGTACTCGATCACCCCGTCGGCGCGCTGGCGGGCCAGGTCGCCGGTGCGGTACAGGCGCTGGCCGGTGCCGAACGGGCTGGCGACGAAGCGCTCGGCGGTCAGCCCCGGACGGCGGTGGTAGCCTCGCGCCAGGCCTTCGCCACCCAGGTACAGCTCGCCCACCAGCCCCGGTGGCAGCGGCGACAGATCGTCGGCCAGCACGTAGGCGCTGAGGTTGGCGATCGGCTGGCCGATGGGCACGCTGTCCAGGCCTTCGTCGCGGCAGGTCCAGTGGGTCACGTCGATGGCGGCCTCGGTCGGGCCATACAGGTTGTACAGTGCAGCGTTGGGCAGCTTGGCGAACACCTGCTGCTGGGCATCGACCTGCAATGCCTCGCCACTGCACACGATGCGCGACAGGCTGGTGCAGCGCGACACCCCTTCATCCTGCAGGAACACCTGCAGCATCGACGGCACGAAGTGCAGCGTGGTGATGCCCTGCTGCTCGATCAACCGCACCAGGCGCGCCGGCTCGCGGTGATCGCCCGGCGCGGCAACGACCAGGCGGGCGCCGACCATCAGTGGCCAGAAAAACTCCCACACCGACACATCGAAACTGAACGGGGTTTTCTGCAGCACGGCATCCGTGGCATCCAGGCCATAGGCCTGCTGCATCCAGCACAGGCGGTTGCTCAGGGCCTTGTGACGGTTGCCGGCCCCCTTGGGTTTGCCGGTGGAGCCGGAGGTGTAGATCACGTAGGCCAGGTTTTCTGGCTGCGGCTGTACGCCGGTAGCCTCGGTGGAGCACGCAAGGTAGTCCTGCTCATCCACATTCAGGACACGCATCGAGGTCGGCACCGGCAGTTGAGCGCGCAGGTGCGATTGAGTCAGCAGCAATGCGATACCGCTGTCCTCGACCATATAGGCCAGGCGCTCGCGCGGGTATTCAGGGTCCAGCGGCACATAGGCGCCACCGGCCTTGAGCACCGCCAGCAGGCTCACCACCATCTCGACACTGCGCTCCATGCAAATACCGACGAGCACATCGGGGCCGACGCCATGCTCGATCAGTCGGTGCGCCAACTGGTTGGCCTGCTGGTCCAGCTCGCGGTAGCTCAACTGGCGGTCGCCGAACACCAACGCAACCGCATCCGGGGTGTTCTGCGCCTGAGCTTCGATCAAGTTGTGGACGCAGGTGTCCGACGGGTAATCGACGACGGGGGCGTTGATGCCCTGCACCCACTGCTGCAACTCGCTGGCATCGCACAATGGCAAGGCTTGCACCCGTTCGCAGGGGTTGGCCACGATGCCCTGCAGCAAGTTGTGCCAATGACCTAGCAGGCGCTCGGCGCTGCAGCGGTCGAACAGGTCGGTGGCATAGGTCAGGCTGGCCACCAGCCCGGTGGGGCTTTCGACGGTATCCAGGCTCAGGTCGAACTGTGCCGAGCGCTCATCGCGAGTCACCTGCCGCACTTTCAGTCCCGGCACTGCCAGGCGCTGGCCAGCGCCCTCCAGTTGATGGTTGAACATCACCTGGAACAGCGGGCTGTGGCTCATGCTGCGCTGCGGCTGCAGCGCCTGGACCAGTTGCTCGAAGGGCAGGTCCTGATGAGCCTGGGCCTGCTGGGCCGCTTCGCGCACCTGCGCCAGCAAGGCTGTAAAAGGCTGCAGACCGTCGATGCGCGCCTTCATCACCTGGGTGTTGACGAAGAAGCCGATGAGTCGCTCGGTCTCCATTCGGTTACGGTTGGCCACCGGCACGCCCACAAGGATGTCAGCCTGCCCGCTGTAGCGGTGCAACAGTAGCTGGAACGACGCCAGCAACAGCATGAACAGACTCACATCCTGGCGCTGCGCCAACGCTTTGAGCCCATCCAGCAATGCCGGCGCAACGTTCAGGTCGAGCACCGCGCCCTGATGGCTGGCCTGGGTCGGACGTGGCCGGTCGCTGGGCAGGGTCAACACTTCAGGCGCCTCGCCCAGGTGGCCCTTCCAATAAGCCAGCTGGCGATCCCCCTCCCCCGACTCCAGCCATTGGCGTTGCCAGGCGGCATAGTCGGCATACTGGATCGGCACATCGTCCAGTGGCGCGGGCTGGCCGTGCAAGCGGCTGGCGTAGCAGGCAAGCCACTGTTCGACCAGCACGTTGACCGACCAGCCATCGGCGATGCTGTGGTGCAAGGCCAGCACCAGCACATGGTCGTCCGACCCGACGCGCAGCAGATTGATCCGGACCAGCGGCCCCTGCATCAGGTCGAATGGCTGGCCGGTGCAATGTTCGGCATAGGCCTTGATCGCTGACTCGGTGTCTTCGTTCGCGCCCAATTCATCGACCACCAGCGTCAGGCGCAGTGCCTCGTCGATCACTTGGCAAACCTGTCCCTGATGCTCGATGAAGCGTGTGCGCAAGCTGCCCTGATGACGCACCAGGTCGTCAAGGCCGGCCTGCAGCGCAGCCCTGTCGAGGGCACCGTGCAAACGCAGCACTGCCGGGATGTTGTAAGCGCTGCTGGTCGGCTCCAGCTGCCACAGGAAGTGCTGGCGCTGCTGGGCGTAGGACAGCGGCTGCGGCCCCTGCTCCAGAGCCGGCACGATCGGCAGGCGGGCTACGTTGACACCGGCCTGGGCCAGCTTGGCAAACAGCTGCCGACGGCGCTCGCCATCGAGGTTGCGCAGGCGCGCCACCAGTTCCTCTGTACGGTCCTGCTTGTGCTCAGGCATTGCTTTCCTCCAGTTCATCGAGCGCGCCGAAGATCAGGTCGAGCTCATCGGCCGCCTGCCCGGCATCACCTTGCAGATGCGTCGCCAGCTGCCCGAGCTGGCGCAGTTCGTAGAATTCCTTGACCGGCAGCTCGACGCCGAATGCACCGCGAATGCGCGACAGCAGCATCACCGCCTGCAGCGAGTGGCCACCAAGGGCGAAGAAGTCGTCATCCAGGCCAACCCGCTCAAGGCCCAGCACCTCCTGCCAGATCAACGCCAGTTGCCGTTCGAGTTCAGTCTGCGGAGCACGGAACCGTGCACACGTCGGTGCAGCATCGACCGCAGGCAGGGCCTTGCGGTCGAGCTTGCCGTTAGGGCTCAGCGGCAGGCTGGTCAGCAGCACCAGGTACGTGGGCACCATGTAGTCAGGCAGCAGACTGCGCAGACGCGCCTTGAGCTGCTCGCCCAACTGCGGCGAATCTGGCTGGTGCGCCACCACATAGGCGGCCAGCTGCGTGTCGGCACCG
Organism: Pseudomonas sp. NyZ480; assembly: GCF_029537255.1. Taxonomy (NCBI): domain Bacteria; kingdom Pseudomonadati; phylum Pseudomonadota; class Gammaproteobacteria; order Pseudomonadales; family Pseudomonadaceae; genus Pseudomonas; species Pseudomonas sp. NyZ480. Next base: position 3,644,591 of record NZ_CP120626.1, read on the forward strand.
CTGCCGACCGCCAGCACCGCCGCTTCGCGGACTTCGTCCTGCTCCAGCAGGCGTGCTTCGATCTCGCCCAGCTCGATCCGCAAACCACGAATCTTCACCTGGTGGTCGATGCGCCCCCTGTACTCGATCACCCCGTCGGCGCGCTGGCGGGCCAGGTCGCCGGTGCGGTACAGGCGCTGGCCGGTGCCGAACGGGCTGGCGACGAAGCGCTCGGCGGTCAGCCCCGGACGGCGGTGGTAGCCTCGCGCCAGGCCTTCGCCACCCAGGTACAGCTCGCCCACCAGCCCCGGTGGCAGCGGCGACAGATCGTCGGCCAGCACGTAGGCGCTGAGGTTGGCGATCGGCTGGCCGATGGGCACGCTGTCCAGGCCTTCGTCGCGGCAGGTCCAGTGGGTCACGTCGATGGCGGCCTCGGTCGGGCCATACAGGTTGTACAGTGCAGCGTTGGGCAGCTTGGCGAACACCTGCTGCTGGGCATCGACCTGCAATGCCTCGCCACTGCACACGATGCGCGACAGGCTGGTGCAGCGCGACACCCCTTCATCCTGCAGGAACACCTGCAGCATCGACGGCACGAAGTGCAGCGTGGTGATGCCCTGTTGCTCGATCAACCGCACCAGGCGCGCCGGCTCGCGGTGATCGCCCGGCGCGGCAACGACCAGGCGGGCGCCGACCATCAGTGGCCAGAAGAACTCCCACACCGACACATCGAAACTGAACGGGGTTTTCTGCAGCACGGCATCCGTGGCATCCAGGCCATAGGCCTGCTGCATCCAGCACAGGCGGTTGCTCAGGGCCTTGTGACGGTTGCCGGCGCCCTTGGGTTTGCCGGTGGAGCCGGAGGTGTAGATCACGTAGGCCAGGTTCTCTGGCTGCGGCTGCACCTGTGGCGCCATCAGCGGGTAGCCCAGGTGCCCCTGCTGGTCGAGGCACAAGGTGGGCAAGCCTGCTGGCAGCGGCAGTTGTGGCAGTAGCTCGGTTTGAGTCAGCAGCAATGCGATACCGCTGTCCTCGAACATATAGGCCAGCCGCTCGCGCGGGTACTCAGGGTCCAGCGGCACATAGGCAGCGCCGGCCTTGAGCACCGCCAGGAGGCCAAGGACCATCTCCACGCTGCGCTGGGCGGCGATGCCCACCAGTACGTCAGGGCCTGCGCCCTGCTCGATCAGTCGGTGCGCCAGCTGGTTAGCCTGCTGGTCCAGCTCGCGATAGCTCAGCTGGCGGTCGCCGAACACCAGCGCAACCGCATCCGGGGTGTTCTGCGCCTGAGCTTCGATCAGGTTGTGGACGCAGGTATCCGACGGGTAATCGACGAAGGTGGCGTTCCACTGTTCGACCACCTGCGCTTGTTCGAGCGGCGCAAGCATGTCCAGCTCGCCCAGTGTGCGCTGCGCATCCTGCGCCAGGGCGACCAGCAACTGGGCCATATGGTCGTTGATACGGCGAATGCGCTGCGCAGTGAAGTGCGCCAGGTCGAAGCTGTAGTGCAGCGCCAGTCGCTCGCCCAAGGTGACCCCCAGGGTCAGCGGATAGCTGGTCAGGTCGCTGTGCCTGGCCGGGCCAAAGCGCAGGCCCTGCGGCGCCCCATGCTCCAGCGCCTCGGAGACCGGGAAGTTCTCGAACACCAGAATGTTGTCGAACAGCGCCTCGCCGCTGTGACCGACCCAACCTTGCACTTCGAACAGCGCGCTGTGCTCATGCTCGCGCATGGCCAGGCTGAGGTCCTGCAGGCCGCGCAACCATTGCGCCACGGTCTGTTGCGCACGCGGGCTGGCGGCCAGCGGCAGGGTGTTGATGAACAGGCCCAACTGGCGCTCCACGCCAGGCAAGTCGACCGGGCGACCGGCTACGGTCGTGCCGACGGTCACGCAGTCCTGGCCGGTGTACCGCTGCAACAGCAACAGCCAGGCCGCTTGAACCAGGGTGTTGAGGGTGACTTTCTGCTGCCGGGCGAAGGCGTTCAGGCGCTGCGTCGCGACCGTGTCGAAATCATGATGGAACAGTGCGTGGCCGCTGCCGCTAGCCGGCTCGTCGCCTGCCTTGGCCAACAGCGTCGGCGCCTCGAATGCCGCCAGACGTTCTTTCCAGAAGCGTTCGCTGCTCCGCGCATCGCGCTGTTGCAGCCACTGGATGTAGTCGCGGTAACGCCCAACCGGGCGTTCAGACGCCTGGCCGTGGTAACGCTGCATCACCTCGCCCAGCAACTGCGAACTGCTCCAGCCGTCCATAAGGATGTGGTGGTGGGTGAACATCAGGTGATGACTGTGCTCGCCGGTACGCACTAGGGTCAGGCGCAGCAGGCCGGGACACGACAGATCGAAACCTCGGGCGCGGTCCTGCTCGGCCAGCACTTGCAGGGCGGCAGCCAGGTCGTCACGACCCCGCCAGTCGAGGCGGTTGAAATCCAGCGGCAGCTGGCGGTGGATGATCTGCAACTGCTGCCCAGCGCCTTGCCAGGCAAAGGCACTGCGCAGGATGTCATGGCTGTCCATCGCCGCCTGCCAGGCAGCACGAAAACGCTCGACCTCAAGGCCGTCGACATCCACGCACAACTGGTTGATGTACTCACCACTGCCCTGCTGCAGCAGGCTATGGAACAGCATGCCCTGCTGCATCGGCGAAAGCGGATAGATGTCCTCGATCTGGCTGGCGGGCACGGGTAGCGCATCCAGCTGGGCCTGGTCGATGTTCGCCAGCGGGAAGTCGGACGGCGTGAGGCCCATGACCTCGGGCTGACAGCAATGCTCGACCACCGCACGCAACTGCCTATCGAAATCCGCGGCCACGCGGTCGATGGTGGCCGTGTCGAACTGCTCGCCGCTGAAAGTCCAGCGCATTTCCAACTCACCGTCGTAGACCTGGCCCTCCACTTCCAGCCAGTTGCCCAGCGGCGCGTCTTCGCTCAATTCGGCACCCGCGCTTTCACGGGCCGGCAGCAACAGCGCATCAGCGTCGAAGCTGGCGTCGAACTGCCCCAGGTAGTTGAAGGTCACGCGCGGCTGCGGCAAGGTTGCCAGCACATCGCACCCAGGCTGCGCCCCCAGGTAGCGCAGTACGCCGAAGCCCAGCCCCTTGGCCGGTACGCCGCGCAGCTGTTCCTTGATGCCCTTGAGGCAGGTGCCCAGGTCCTCGTGGGCGGTCAAACGCAGCGGGAACAGGCTGGTGAACCAGCCAACGGTGCGGCTCAGGTCGACATCGTTGAACAGGTCTTCACGACCATGGCCTTCGAGCTGGATCAGCACGTCGCTCTGGCCAGTCCAACCACGCAGGGTACGGGCCAGGGCGGTCAGCAGCAGGTCGTTGACCTGAGTGCGGTAGGCGGCAGGCGCCTGTTGCAGCAACTGGCGGGTGCCCTCGCGGTCGAGGCGGCTGCGCACGACCTGGCGATGACGGCTTTGCACGCTACCCTGTGGGCGATCGCAGGGCAGGTCGAGCGGGACATCACTCAGTAGGTCGGTCCAATAGCCCAGTGTTTCCTGCATGGCCGGTGCCTGGGCGAGAGCGTGCAGGCGCTCGGCCCAGGTCTGGAGCGAACTGGTCTTGGCCGGCAGTTGCGGCGAGCGGCCCTGGATCAGCTGGGTATAGGCCTGCTGCAAGTCCTCCAGCAGGATGCGCCAGGACACCCCGTCCACCACCAGGTGATGAATCGCCAGCAACAGGCGCTGGCTGCCATCGTTCAAGGTCGCCAACACGGCACGCAGCATTGGCCCCTGGGCAAGGTTCAGACTGGCCTGCGCCTGACTGTTCACTTCACCAAGCTGCTCGACGCTGAGGCCTTCACGGCACCACAACAGGTCATCAGCGCACGCGCTCGGCTCGGCGATCTGCGCCTGCCAGCGCCCGTCCTGCGCCACGAAACGCGAACGCAGGGCATCGTGATGGTTGACGATCGCGCCGAGTGCCTGGCGCAAGGCCCCTGCCTGCAATGCCTGTTTCGGCTGCAGCAGCAACGCCTGGTTCCAGTGATGGCGCGCTGGAATCGCCTGGGCAAAGAAATCGCTCTGGATCGGCAACAAGCCAAGCGGCCCGTGAACCGGCCCCTGGTCGACCACCGCACACGCCTCACCGCGACGAGCGACACTGGCCAGCCCCTGCACGGTCTGGTGCTGGAACAGGTCCTTTGGGGTGAACAGCAACCCGCCCTGGCGCGCTCGGCTGACCACCTGGATCGACATGATCGAATCGCCGCCCAGCTCGAAGAAGTTGTCGGTGATGCCCACCTGCTCACGCTTGAGCACATCCTGCCAGATGCCCGCAATTTGCTGTTCCAGCGCGGTGCGCGGTGCAACATGGTCATGCTGCAGCTGGCGGGTGTCAGGGCGTGGCAGGGCCTTGCGGTCGAGCTTGCCATTGGGGCTAAGGGGCAACTGGGCGAGCAACAGCACCTGTGTCGGCACCATGTAGTCGGGCAGCTGCTCTTGCAAACCAATGCGGATGGTTTCACGCAGCGCAGCTTGGGGGGCTGGGCCTGCATCGACCAACGCGCGGTCGGTCGGCACCACGTAGCCGACCAGTTGCAGGCCGTTGGCCCCCGGCAGCGCCAGCACCAAGGCATCGGCGACTTCTGCGCGCTCCAGCAGCCGGGCTTCGATCTCGCCCAGCTCGATGCGGAAACCTCGGATCTTTACTTGGTGATCGATCCGGCCGGCGTACTCGATCACCCCTTCGGCGTTGAACCGAGCCAAATCGCCGGTGCGGTACAGGCGCGCACCGCACCCACCGTAGGGGTCGGGAATGAAACGCTCGGCGCTCAGGCCTGGGCGCTGGAAGTAACCCCGCGCCAGCAGTTCGCCACCGATCACCAGTTCGCCGACTACACCCACCGGTGCCGGCAGACCGTTGTCGTCGAGCACCAGGATGTTGCGCCCGGGCAGCACGGTGCCGATCGGCAAGGTCAGCGGAATCGGCCGCTGGCCGCTTACATAGTCGTCGCAATCCAGGGTGGTGGCGGTAACCGTCGCTTCGGTCGGGCCATAGGTATTGAGCAGACGCACATGGCCCAGTCCGGCCTGACGCCAGGCCAACAACCCTTCCGGCGGCATTGCCTCACCGCCGCCATGTACCTGGCGCAGCACGCCGTAATCACGCGGGCCGACCGCGGCGAACTCCTTGGCCAGCATGTGCCAGTAGGCTGTGGTCAGGTCCATCACGCTGATGCGCTGCTCGATCAGCTGGCGGTAGAGGGTTTCGCTGTCCCAGATTTCGCTGCCGCGGATCACGACCGAGGCGCCGCAGATCAGGGCCGGGTAAAGCTGCTCGACGAAGCCGTCGAAGTTGAAGGTCGCGAACTGCAGCACCCGGTCAGCGGCGCTGAGGTTGAAAAAACCCAGCGACACGTGGGCGTGGCGCACCAAGGCACGGTGGCTGATACCGACGCCCTTGGGTCGGCCGGTGGAGCCAGAGGTGAACATGACGTAGGCGAGGTTGTCGGCCAGGGCCAGGTTGGGCAGGTCGCTGTCGTCGTCGTGAGCCCAGGCTTGGTCGTGGTCCAGGCACAGAGTCTGCACGCCCTGTGGCAGCGGCAAGCGCTGCAACAGGCTGTCCTGGGTCAGTATCAGGCGGCTGCCGCTGTCCTCGATCATGCATTGCAGGCGGTCGGCCGGGTATTGCGGGTCGAGCGGCACATAGCCGCCTCCAGCCTTGAGTACCGCCAGCAAGCCGACCACCATGTCCAGGCCTCGCTCGAGGGCGATGCCCACCAGTACCTCGCGACCCACACCGCGCTCGACCAGGGTTCGGGCCAGTCGATTGACCTGGGCGTTGAGCTCGCCGTAGGTCAGTCGCCGGCCCTCGAAGATCAAAGCGACCGCGTCTGGCGCGCGCGCCGCCTGGGCCTGGAACAGCTCATGCACTGTCAGCTCGTTCGGGTATCGGGCCTCGTTGCGCCCCCAACCTTCGACCACCTGGCGGTGTTCCTGCTCGTCCAGCAGGGCGATCTCCCCGATACGTTGGCCCGGGTTGCCGACCATCGCCTGCAACACCCGCAGCCAGTGCCGTGCAAAGCGCTCGATGGTGGCTGCCTGGAACAGGTCGCAGGCATAGGTGAAGGCCGCATTCAGCCGCCCCCCCTGCTCGTAGGTGTCCAGGCTCAGGTCGAACTGGGTGGTGCGGCTTTCCCATTCGATGACGCTCAGTTCCAGGCCCTGACCGACGTTCAGGCGAGTGACGTCGGCCACTTCCGGCTGGTGGTTGTACATCACCTGGAACAGGGGGTTGTAGCTCAGGCTGCGTTCGAGCTTGAGGGCATCGACCAGGCATTCGAACGGCAGGTCCTGGTGGTCCTGGGCGCCCATCGAGGCGGCTTTGATTTGGGCCAGCAGCTCGGCCACCGTGGTCATGCCATCCAGCCGGGTGCGCAGCACCTGGGTGTTGACGAAGAAACCGATCAGACCCTCGACTTCGTTGCGATTGCGGTTGGCAATGGGTACGCCGATGCGCAAGTCGCCCTGGCCGCTGTAGCGGTGCAGGACAATGTTGAATGCCCCCAACAGCAGCATGAACAGGGTCACCCCCTGCTGCCGCGCCAGCGCGCGCGCCTGCTCGACCCACTGCGCATCGAGGGTCAGTTCATGGCGACGGCCCTGGTAGGTCGGCTGCACTGGGCGCGGGTGGTCGGTGGGCAGTTCCAGCACCGGGTGTTCGTCGCCCAACTGCGCCTTCCAGTAATCCAACTGGCGTTGCTGTTCGCCTGCCTCCAGCCAGCGACGTTGCCACAGGGCGTAGTCACTGTACTGGACCTGCAGCGCCGCCAGTTGCGGCTGGATGCCTTGGTCGTGTGCGTCGTAGAAACGGCAGAATTCATCGATCAGCACGCTCATCGACCAGCCATCGGAGACGATATGGTGCAGGGTCAGCAGCAGCACGTGCTCCTGCTCGTCAAGACGCAACAGGCGCACCCGCAGCAGCGGGCCCTGGGCCAGGTCGAACGGCTGCAGCGCCTGGGCTTCGGCCTCGGCCGCGACTTCGGCTTCGCGCTGCTCGGGCGACCATTGGCCGAGGTCGCGCCAGGCAATGCTCAACGCCTGCTCGCACGGGACCTGGCACAGGCTGTCGTCCGGCATCTGGCGGAACACCGTACGCAGGGTTTCGTGACGCTCGACCAGGCTGGCGAAGGCCTGCTCGAGGGCCTGACGGTTGAGCACGCCCTTCAGGCGTACCGCAGCCGGCAAGTTATAGGCGCCGCTGTGTGGGTCCAGGTGCCAGAGAAACCACATCCGCTGCTGGGCAAAGGACAGGGCTTGGCGGTCTTCGGCAGGCACATCACAGGGAATCGGGAACTGGGAGAAGTCCACCCCTTCCTTGCGCAACGCCGCCAGAAATACCTGGCGTTTTTCCACGGGCAGACCGATGAACCGGCGAGCGAGTTTCAGGGCGTCTTCAGCATTCATTTCTTGGCATCCGGAGCGTGGGTCGAATGACCCGATGACAGGTCGTCCCTATAGAACGAACCCAGACCGGAAAAATTAGCGCCGGCCTCTCGGTGGGCCGCGTAACGGTTAAATTGCCGGGCGCACGACTCGTCCACTCGGTGAACCCGATGCCAAAGGACCGACCATGGCCACCCCCTCCTCCCTCGCCAGCGCCATGCAGCGCGGCCTGCGCAAACTGGCTGGCGGGCTGGGGCAGAAACCCAGCCCCTACCGGCTGTTCGACCTGCAACTGGTGCACAGGATCGAGCTGAGCCCTTCACTGTGCCGCCTGGTGTTCACCGGGCCCGATGTGGCCAGCATGAACTGCGCCGGGCCCGACCAGCGGGTCAAGCTGTTCTTCCCCGCGGCGGACGGCAGCCTGCCGGCCCTGCCCCATGACAGTCACTGGAACGAGGCGCGCAAACAGCTCCCGGAGGCCTCCCGCCCGCCGATGCGCACCTACACCATTCGAGCCCTGCGCCGGGCCCAGGCGCAGGTGGACATCGACTTCGTCATGCACGGCGTCAACGGCCCCGCCTCAGCCTGGGCGACCCGCGCCCGCAGCGGTGACTGCTTGCAGATGCTGGCGCCCAACCTGGCCTACCCCAAGGACCCCGGCGGTTACGAGTGGAACCCACCTGCCGGCGTCGGCCGCGTGCTGCTGGCGGGCGACGAGACCGCCCTGCCGGCCATCGCGTGCATCCTCGAAGACCTGGCGGCAACCCAGCAGCCAGCGAAGGTGCAGGCATTCATAGAAGTACCTTTGCAAGCGGACTGCCTGGACCTCCAATGCCCCCGCGATACCCATCTTCACTGGCTGCCGCGCGACGCACTGGGCAGCGAGCCCGGGGCCGCCCTGCGTCATGCCGTCGAGCACCTGGCCGACCTCCCGCAGGTAAAGACACTGGGCACGGCCTGTCATCTGGAAGCGATCGACATCGAGCAACGCCGGCCCTGGGAGCTGGCCCAGGCACGACACGGTGATTTCTATGCGTGGGTAGCCGGGGAGTCCGCCACGGTGATGCAGGTCCGTCGGCACCTGATCAACGACCGACACATGGATCGCGCCTGCCTGACGCTGATGGGCTACTGGCGTCGGGGGCGTTCGTTCGAGTGATGGTTTCGGGTGCCGTACACCCTGTATCGCGCCTGTAGTCGCCGGCTTACCGGCGAAGGGGCTGCCATGCAGCCCAAGGCACTATCAGAGCGCCGCAGCCAAAGCCTCGGCGAATCGCTGGGCGACCTCGTCGATCTGTTCGGCGCTGATGATCAGCGGCGGCAGGAAGCGCACTACCGCTCCATGACGCCCACCCAACTCCAGAATCAGCCCACGCTTGAGGCATTCGCGCTGCACCTTCGGCGCCAGTTCGCGGTGGGCCGGCGGGTGGCCCAGCGCATCGGCCCGGCCATGCGGGTCGACCAGTTCCACCCCCAGCATCAGACCGCGGCCACGAATATCGCCCAATTGCGGGCAGTCCCGCTGCAGACGCAGCAGATGGCCCCGCAGGCGCTGCCCCATGGCGTCAGCATGTTCGGCCAGACGGTGCTCGCTCAGGTAGTTGATCACCGCCGAGCCCGCTGCCATGGCCATCTGGTTGCCACGGAAAGTACCGGCATGGGCGCCTGGCTTCCAGGTGTCCAGCCAGTTGCGGTACACCACCACCGCCAGCGGCAGGCTGCCGCCGATGGCTTTGGACAGGGTCACCACATCCGGAACGATGCCGGCGTGTTCGAAGGCGAACATTCGCCCGGTACGGGCGAAACCACTCTGGATTTCATCGACGATCAGCGCCACGCCGGCCTGCTCGGTGATGCGGCGTACACCCTTGAGCCATTCGATATCGGCCGGAATCACCCCGCCCTCGCCTTGCACCACTTCCAGAATGACTGCGGCAGGCAACGGCACACCGCTTTCCGGGTCGAGCAGCAGGTTTTCCAGGTAATGCAGGTTGGCTTTCACCCCTGCCTCGCCGCCCAGGCCGAAGGGGCAGCGGTAATCGTAGGGGTACGGCATGAACTGCACGCCATTCCCCAGCAGCGCGCCCAAGGGCTGTTTCGGGCCGTGGCTGCCCATCAGGCTCAGCGCACCCTGGCTCATGCCATGGTAGGCACCGTGAAACGCCAGCACCGTACTGCGTCCGGTGGCCGTACGTACCAGTTTCAGGGCCGCTTCCACCGCATCGGTGCCGGTCGGGCCGCAGAACTGCACTTTCGCTTCACGGCGCAGCGCCTCTGGCAGCACGCCGAACAGGTCCTGGACGAAGCGGTCCTTGACCGGGGTGGTGAGGTCCAGGGTGTGCAGCGGCAGTTCGTCAGCCAGCACGCGCTGGATCGCTTCGATCACCACCGGGTGATTGTGACCCAGGGCCAAGGTGCCGGCTCCGGCCAGGCAGTCGATGAACTGGCGGCCTTCAATGTCCTCGACGTGAATGCCACGGGCGCGCTTGAGCGCCAGCGGCAGGCGTCGTGGATAGCTGCGGGCATTGGATTCCTGCTGTTGCTGGCGCTGCAGCAAAGGGGAATCGGCGAACTCATACAGGGGTTGCGGCGCGCTGGTCGGTAGGACCTGGGCAAGGCTGGAAGCGGTCGACATCGGTAAATCCTCGCAAGCAAGCGAATGTGCCCCGTCACGCCCCTGTAACCGGATGTGTGTCGGGTAGTAGTCGCTTGGGAAACGCTTTGGCGCGAGGAGGATTTAGCGTTTGATGTGCGAAATTGTGCAGGGTTCGACGGTCTCATCGCCGGCAAGCCGGCGATGAGGCCAAGGAAGATCAGCTACCCGAGCGTGCTGGCACCTGCAGCAGCACCCGCAGCCCATCGCTGCGACTGTCGAACCTGAGGCTGCCGGCACAACGCTGAACGATCGCCTGCACGATGGCCAGCCCCAACCCGCAGCCGCCGCTCTTGCCAGTGCGCCAGAAACGCTCGGTCAGGTGCTCCAGGTCCTGCTCGGCAATGCCCGGCCCGTGGTCGCGGACCATGAAACCCACCTGTCCATCGGCCATGTGGACATCCAGCTCCACCGCCGCCTCACCGCCATGGCGCAGGGCGTTGTCCAGCAGGTTGCGCAGCGCCGCCACGGCCAGCGGCGCGGGCATGCCCAGGTAGATCTGCGCGGCTTCATCGGGCAGGCGCAAGACGATGCGCCGATTGTCCCCTCCCCCAGCATCCTGCACCGCTTGGCGGGCCACTTGCTCGGCGCTGCACTGCACGCCATCCTCGAATGACAGGCTGCCTTCCACCCGGGCCAGCATCAGCAGTTGCTCCAGCGTGCGGTGCATGCGATCGGCGCCCTGCTCGGCGTGCTCCAGCGCCTGCTCGCGAACCGCGCCATCGGTCATCCGCGCCACCTGCAGGTGGGTCTTGATGGCGGTCAGCGGGCTGCGCAGTTCATGGGCGGCATCATCGGTCAGGCGCCGCTCGCGCTCGATGGTCTGGGCGATACGCAGGAACAGCTGGTTCTGCGTCTCCAGCAAAGGTTGCAATTCGCTGGGCAAGCCCGCCACCTGAAGCGGCTCGACACTGTCGGCGCGACGCCTGCGCAAGGCATCGCGCATGCGGTTGAGCGGCTCCAGGCCCTTGCCCAAACCGATCCACAGCAAGCCCAGGCTGCCGAGCAATGCCATCAATACCGGCGCTGATGCCGCCAGCAGAATCGACTGGTTCAGCGCCTCACGCTCCTGATGGCGATCGGCGGTGGTGATACGTATGTCGCCGTGGTTATAGGTGAAGGTACGCCACGAAGCTCCGTCGATGGTCTGATCGCGAAAACCACTGCGCTGGTCATCCATGGCGCCGTCGTGCTTGTGGTTGCTGGCGAGAATCTCCCCTCGCAGCGAACTGACCTGGCAGGCCATGCCGTCCGGCACGCTGAACTGATCGGCCGAAAAATGTGCATCTTCGCCCTTGGCGGTCAGAGGCTGCGGCAACTGGTCGACCAGGCCGGCGACCATCCGCGCAGACGCCACCAGGCGCTGGTCGAGGGAGAACATCATCTGCTGGCGCAGGTCTCGCAGCATCCAGGCGGCAGCCAAGGCCCAGATGATAATGAAAGCGCTGCCCAGGATCAGGCTCAGGCGCACGCGCAGGCTCATGGCGCAACCTCTTCAGGCGCCTGGGCCGGCCCCAGACGGTAACCCAGGCCACGCACGGTTTCGACGATGCCATTGCCGAGCTTGCGACGCAGGTGATGGATATGCACGTTCAATGCGTTGCTTTCGACCTCGTCGCTAAAACCGTACACGCAATCCTTGAGCTGCTCGCTGGACAACACCCGACCGGGGTTCTGCAGCAGCGCCTGGAGCAAGGCCTGCTCGCGCCGCGACAGATCCACCGATTTGCCGGCCAGGGTCGCTTCGCAGCTGCTGGGGTCATACTGCAGCGGACCATGCTCGATGACATTCACTGCGCGCCCGGCCACCCGTCGCAGCAGGGTATGCAAACGCGCAGCCAGCTCACGCAGGTCGAAGGGTTTGAGCAGGTAGTCGTCGGCACCGGCCTGCAGGCCGTCGACCCGGTCGGTGACCGCATCGCGCGCGGTGAGCACCAGCACGGGCAGGTTCTCGCCCTGCTGGCGCAGGCGACGCAGCAACTTCAGGCCGTCTTCGTCAGGCAGGCCTAGGTCCAGAATCATGACGTCGAACTGCGCGGCCTGGAGCATGGCACGGGCGCCAGCTGCGTTGGCCACTCGGTCCACGGTCAGGCCCTGGGCGGTGAGGCCGGCGCAGATGCCGCTGGCGATCAGATCGTCGTCCTCGCAGAGCAGAACGTGCATGGTGGGGCTCCCAGGATGGTCTAACAGGCATTGCACTATGGCGCGATTAAGAGGGGATTATGGACCTTGGGTTTTCCGGCGGCGATAGCGGGTTGTCGCGCCGGCTGGGCTACGTTAACCCTTAGTTAATAAACCCAGGCCAGCATGGCTGCATCCCAAGCATTGCCAAGGCGAAGACATGCGCGTTCTCCTGCTCTTCCTGACATTTCTCCTGGCTGGCCCGCTGCAGGCCAACCCGTTTGACGTCAAACCCGACTTTCTGCCGGTCGACCAGGCCTTCGTCCTGACCCAGGACCGCCAGGCCGATGGCCAGATGCGCCTGTTCTTCCAGATCAAGCAGGGCTACTACCTTTACCAGAAGCGTCTGAAGTTCGACGGCCTGGCGGCCGACCAACACCCACAATTGCCCCCTGCCCTGAACCACCACGACGCGTTTTTCGGTGACAGCGCGGTGTATCGCGACCAACTGGAGCTGCTGATCCCGGCCAGCGCCAAGGGTGAGCTGCGCCTGGGTTGGCAAGGCTGCGCCGATGCCGGCTTGTGCTACCCGCCACAAACCACGGCCATAGACCTTGGCGGCAGCGCCACGGCCGTGGCCGATCAGGCCAGCGACCAGGCATTGGCCAGCAACCTGCAGCAAGCTGGCCTGGCCTGGAGCCTGCTGGCCTTCTTCGGCCTTGGCCTGTTGCTGGCCTTCACCCCGTGCTCGTTGCCGATGCTGCCGATTCTGGCTGGGTTGGTACTCGGCAACGGTGCAAGCGTCCGCCGTGGCTGGGTACTGGCGGGGGTATACGTGCTGAGCATGGCGCTGGTGTACGCGGCGCTTGGCGTTGTCGCCGCGCTGCTGGGTGCCAGCCTGCAAGCCTGGCTGCAACAACCCTGGTTGCTGGGTAGCCTGGCGGGGCTGTTCGTGATCCTTGCCCTGCCCATGTTCGGCGCATTCGAACTGCAACTGCCTGCCGCGCTGCGCGACCGCCTGGACCGTGCCGGGCAAGGCACCCGTGGCGGCAACCTGTACGGCGCCGCGCTGCTGGGCGCGCTTTCCGGGTTGCTGCTGGGCCCATGCATGACAGCTCCACTGGCCGGCGCGCTGCTGTACATCGCCCAGAGCGGCGATGTCATCGAAGGCGGTCTGGTGCTGTTCACCCTGGGTTTGGGCATGGGTGTGCCACTGTTGCTGCTGGTGACGCTGGGCAACCGTTACCTGCCGCGCCCCGGCGCCTGGATGAACCGCGTCAAAGGCGTGTTCGGCTTCGTGTTCCTGGCCATGGCGCTGTACACCGTGCGCAGCTTGCTGGCTGAAACGCTGGTGCTGGCGCTGAGCGGTGCCTGGCTGATCGCGCTGGCCTGGGCCGCCTGGCCAGCCTTGCAGCGCCTGCCTGCACTGCGCGCGGTACCCTTGCTTGGCGCGCTATGGGGCGGCCTGCTACTGGTCGGTGCCGCCGCCGGTGGTGACGACCCATGGCAACCGCTGCGACCCTTTACCGTAGGCACCGCCGTGAGCGCGACACCGCACAACGCGGATACCTTCACCACCGTAAGCCGCCCCGAGGACCTGCAACGCGAACTGGATGCCGCCAAGGCGCGTGGCCAGTGGGTAATGCTCGACTACTATGCCGACTGGTGCGTGTCGTGCAAGGTCATGGAGAAACAGGTATTTGCCCGTGGCGATGTGCGGGCCAGCCTGGCCGGAGTGCACCTGTTGCGCCTGGACGTGACCGCCGACTCACCGGCCAGCCGCGAACTGCTGCAACGCTACCAGGTACCCGGCCCGCCCAGCATCATCTGGATTGGTCCGGAAGGCCAGGAACGTCGCGCCCGGCGTATTACCGGTGAAGTGGACGCGCCGGCATTCGTGCAACACTGGACCCAGACCAGGAGCCAAGGTTGATGCTGACCATCACCCTCGGGCCGTTGACCATGGCCCTCAACCATCTGCTGATGCTTGCCGCCCTGGCCGTTGCCTGTCTGATCGGCTGGTGGGTCGCCCGGCGTGGTGGCCAAAGCCCCGAGTCGGCGCTGTTCAACCTGTTCCTGATCGGCCTGCTGTGCGCACGCCTGGGCTTCGTCCTCGCCTATTGGCCGATGTACCGCGATGACTGGGTGCAGATCATCGACATCCGCGACGGCGGCTTCCTGTTCTGGTCCGGTTTGGTCGGTATCGTCCTGGCCGCCCTGTGGCAGGGCTGGCGCCAGCCTGGTCTACGTCGCCCGCTGGGTTGGGCATTGTTCAGCGGCGCGCTGTTCTGGGGCATGGCCAGCTTGGGCAGCCACCTGTACAGCAAGGGCACGGAGTTGCCGGATCTGAGCCTGAGCAATGCCGGCGGGCAAGCCGTGGCGTTGCACAGCTACCGAGGCAAGCCGCTGGTGATCAACATCTGGGCCACTTGGTGCCCGCCATGCCGCCGGGAAATGCCGGTGCTGCAGCAGGCCCAGGGCGACTATCCGCATGTGACCTTCCTGTTCGTCAACCAGGGCGAGACGCCGGAAAACGTCAGCACCTTCCTCGCCACCACCGGCCTGAGCCTGACCCACGTGCTCTTTGACGGCACCGGCCTGCTGGCCCAGCGGGTCGGCTCCATGGCCCTGCCCACCACGTTGTTCTATGACGCCGATGGCCGGTTGATCGGCAGCCACCTGGGCGAGTTGTCGCGCGCCAGCCTGCGCCATGCCCTGGAACCTTTCGAACGGGCCAGCGCGCCCGCCCCTGCCGCACAAGGAAAATGACATGCGATCGACTGCACTGCTGCCCCTGAGCCTGGCCCTTCTGGCCGCCCCGATCCTGCAGGCAGAAGAGCTGCCCAAGGCGATCCAACAGATCCAGGCCAAGGGCGCCGAGATCAAGGGCAGCTTCGACGCCCCCAACGGCCTGCGCGGCTACGCCGCCGAATACCAGAACAACGGCTTGGCCCTGTACCTCACCCCTGATGGCAAGCACGTGCTGGTCGGCAGCCTGTTCGACGAACAGGGCAAGGACCTCAGCGCCGAGCCTTTGCAGAAGCTGGTCTATGCGCCGATGAGCAAGGAAATTTGGGTGAAGATGGAGAAAACCGCCTGGATCGCCGATGGCAAGGACAATGCGCCGCGCAAGGTGTACCTGTTCAGCGACCCCAACTGCCCGTACTGCAACATGTTCTGGGAACAGGCGCGGCCCTGGGTCGAGTCGGGCAAGGTGCAGTTGCGCCATATCATGGTCGGCATCATCCGCGAGGACAGCCCGGGCAAGTCAGCTGCATTGTTGGCCGCCAAGGACCCGGCCAAGGCGCTGGCCGAGCACGAGAGGGCCGGCAAGGGCAGTACGCTCAAGCCGTTGGAGAACGTGCCTGAGAAGGTACAGAAGCAGTTGGAGGCGCATCTCGCCTTGATGGAGGAAATGGGGTTGCAGGCTACGCCGGCGATTTTCTATCAGGACGAGCAAGGGAATCTGCAGAGCCAGCAAGGGGCGCCGCGGCCGGAGATGTTAGGGAAGATTCTGGGTAAGCGGTAAATGCGTAGAGGGGGGGCTGTGCGGCGCTTGCCCTGGGTTTGGTGGTGTTGCGCAAATCGAGCGCCGCCCGCGCGGCGCATCGCGAGCAAGGCTCGCTCCTACGCTAGTTTCGGGCCAATAACGCCTGCCACAGGCGCGCGCGACCGCCGTGATATCGAAGGATGCACGCATGAACATACGCCAATGAAAAGGGGCGCCAAGCGCTCCCCACCTTAAAGCCCCTCCAGCTCCACCATCAGATCACTCAGCCGGTCGACCTTGTCGTCATCAAGCGCACTGTCGCGCAGCCTTTGCACATACTCAGCCAACGCCTCCACCGTGCTGCACTCGAACATCGCCCGCAGTGGCACGTTCAATTGCAGCTGCTTCTGCACCCGCGAAGCGATCTGCGTGGCCAGCAGCGAATGCCCGCCCAGCTCGAAGAAGTTGTCGCACACCCCTACCCGTTCGGCCTTGAGCACATCGGCCCAGATGCCGGCCAGCACCGCTTCCAGCTCAACCCGCGGCGCCAGGTAGGCCTGGCTGTGGTGCCCGAACGGGCTTCTAAACATTTTGAAACAATGATGATCGAGTAAACATCACATCAACCCCTTAGAAAACGCTGAACAACCGACGCAACAAAAGCCACTATTCTTACTGCACAAAGTAAATTTTCACACAATAAAAAATCATAAACCCCACAAAAAATTAAACTCTTCGCACTAATAACCGGCAACAACCATCTGAGGTAGGAACTTTCCACTGGAAGCCCCCTACACTGGCCTTCCAAGCCACACACAGCGTTGTTTTTTATACATCAATCCTAGGCTGTCGCAACATTGACAATAAAAGCTTGAAGTTCTAAACCTGCAGATACCCGCACATGCCGAGCAACAACAAAAACAACCAAGGGGACACGATGGAAAATCAATATGGCATCAGCATCCTTGATGCTTACCTCTCACAATGAGTGCGATATGGACTCTGAGTTTTTTGGGGGTCTGGCGGCGCTGGTGGTTGCGGGGGCAGCGGTGGCGGCCGAGCGCAAGCACTTCTACCTAGACATCCCGGTCAACGATACCAAGAAACTTGCTGATGGTCTGAGCGCTCAAGAAATCGTTGATTTCACGGACGCTTTCGCGCAGACATCGGTCTATGGCACAGACATAAAACTCGACTCACATTTCTTTGATCGCACAAACGTACACAGAGTTATCGACTTCACCTCCTGCAAAGTCCCAACTGCATGCCTCTCAATAACAGAATGCAGAAACAACATTGATAATAGTTACTACCCAATGCGAGACACCTGTGGTTGCAGTGCGCACGACAATATTGAAAGCGCCATTACTGGCGCCCTAAAAGAAAGTCTCGAACGGCAATTTTTACTGCGTTTCTGGCTTACCCTTAAATATAACAAACGCCATACCTACCAAGAAGCATGCGCCCTACTAGAACTCCGACCTAGTTCTACGCTCTTTCGTGAGTTAGGCAAGTCTGGCGACATACTCGTACTTGACCTCACTGACGGGCGCTTCCCGGGAGCCTGCATCCTTGTCTGTTACGGCAACATGCGCCGCGGCGCCAAAGTACATTATTGCGCAGGCATGTCATACGCAGACACTGCAAGCAATGCGCTCGAAAAAGCGATCTTGGAACTCTGGCAAACATTTCGCTATATGCAATCGATTGATCACGACAGCCATCTGACCCGCGAGCCTCAAGACCCTTATCTTAAGCATTTCCTTGCCTGCAACAACTATGAAACCTATCAAGAAATCTCCAAAGGCACACCTTACGAGAGCAGTGACGGCCTTGCCCTTAACTGCCAACCCTTCAACTGCCAGAGCCTTTTGAGCACACTCAGACGTTTAGAACTAAACGGCTACCTCTATACCTCTCAATTAGCCTCTACTCGATCAAAAATTTACTTTTGTAAATATTTTTCTCCCAACCTATTTCTTCACATGAACAACTCACACCACTTCAATCTCAAAAACAGGTACTCCACCCCCTTCCTCGATCACGTTATCGCACACCAACTATCCCGCATGGTACCCTTCCCATGAATAGACACTTGAAGCCCATAATCGTCAACACACAAAAAATAGCGCACATTGCTCGAATCTTAACCCTAGAACAATTAAGAGAACCTACAGCCCTTCTATGGTCAGCCATCGCACCTTGCCTTCTATTTCTGTTGACAAGGGGTCACACTGATGCAACTCCCGGCCGTGACGACGCCTATATACACTCCGCATCGTGGTTTTTCTCGTACATCTCTGCTAACGTCGCCTTTTTTGGCTTCAGCTTTTACCTCGTAGGAAGAAGAGAGAGTGGCTTCACCAGATCTTTCATTTACCAGCGCGGCGCCATTGGGCGTTTTTTAGTCTCACATTTTGTCAGTTATTCTGTAGTGAGCGTGCTCTATGCACTGCTATTTTATCTTGTCACCAAGTGGCTATACGGACAGTACCTGATTATTGAGTTGCTCTACGTGATTGCATGCTTTTACACCAGCTTCATGATATTCAGCTGCATCGGGCTTGCTGTAGCCGCACTGCCTATCAAATTCAATACAGCCAGCACACTATTTTCACTTCTTTCGTTTCTCATGTTGCTTTCAGGCTATTTAGGTGCCACTCAGATGCGCCTCTCACCACAAAGCGTTGTTTCTTTCAACCCGCTGCACCTGAACCGCATGATCTTCACCAATGAAATACCGTTGCTGGCGTCCTTTTGCATGGCGCTCGCGGCGTTGCTTACTGGTCTTTACATCACCGGACGGCATTTTAGAATTCAACCGGTGTGGAGCAGATACTGATGGACGTTATGAAATTAATAGAGCTGTCTTTCAGCTATGGGAATATGCCACTGATGAAGGATATCTCACTCACTCTCAAGGCGGGTGAGCTGATAGGTATTCTAGGCAGCAATGGCGCGGGCAAAACAACACTATTCGACCTCATCTGCAAATTAAAAACACCTTCAAGCGGGCGTATCCTCACCTCGGCAAAGCGACTTGTTTATCTTACGCAAATCCTAACACCACCTCCTTTATTACGCATGGGCGAAACAGGCGAGCTCATAAGGCACTTGAACTCAAACACCCACCCCAACCAAAGTGAAATGCTGGCCCGCTTGGCCAAATGGTCACCATTACTGTATAAACGGTACAATCTAATATCCCAAAAAAAGATTGCTCACTGCAGCTACGGTGAGATCCGCAGCTACTTAACCCTGACCCTCTTGCTGCTGCAAAGTGAATTAATCATCCTCGACGAGCCGACTGCAGGTGTGGATGCAGAATTCCGGCATTACATATGGCTAGCCATTAACAGTGCACGCCAAGAAGGTGCGAGCGTGCTGGTATCGTCCCATTACACCGAAGAGATCGCGGCAAATTGTGACCGCTTCTACATGCTTGCAAACCAGCGGCTGGAGGCGTTCGAAAGTGGCGGAGTATTTATGTCGCGTTTCAACGCTTTCTCACTCGATGAGGCATTCATCAAAGCGTCCTCTCATGAGGATTGACAAGGCAAGCTGCAGAGCTAGCGAGGGCACCGAGGCCGGGGCTGCTCGGGAAGAGTCTCGGCAAGCGCTGAGTTTGAGACCACTGGGGTTGCTTTGCAGCCCTATCGCGACACATGGCCGCTCCTACAGGAATACGCAATCCCCTGTGGAAGCGGCCTTGTGTCGCGATAGAGGCGCAAAGCGCCCCCGTCGGTCTACAGTCCTTCCAGCTCCGCCATCAGATCACTCAGCCGGTCGACCTTGTCGTCATCAAGCGCACTGTCGCGCAGCCCTTGCACATACTCAGCCAACGCCTCCACCGTGCTGCACTCGAACATCGCCCGCAGTGGCACGTTCAATTGCAGCTGCTTCTGCACCCGCGAAGCGATCTGCGTGGCCAGCAGCGAATGCCCGCCCAGCTCGAAGAAGTTGTCGCACACCCCTACCCGTTCGGCCTTGAGCACATCGGCCCAGATGCCGGCCAGTGTCTCTTCCAGCGGATTGCGCGGTGCAACATAGGCCTGGCTGTGCTGGCCGCCGATATCGATAGCCGGTAGGGCCTTGCGGTCAAGCTTGCCGTTGGCGTTGTGCGGCAAGCTGTCGAACCAGCCCCAGTGCAGCGGCACCATGTATTCCGGCAGTTCGCTGCGCAGGCGCTGCTTGACCTGCTCAAGCAACGCAGCGTCGGCGACGACGCCTTGATGGGCGACCAGGTAGCCGACCAGGTGCTTGCCGTTGACGCCGTCCTGGACACCGACAGCGGCATCTCGAAGCTCGGCCTGCTCGTGCAGACGCGCCTCGATCTCGCCTAGCTCGATGCGGAAACCGCGGATCTTCACTTGGTGGTCGATACGCCCGACATACTCGAACACGCCATCCGGCCGCTGGCGCGCCAGGTCGCCGGTGCGGTACAGGCGCTCACCCGGCGCGCCATAGGGATGCGGGACGAAGGCCTGCGCTGTGCGCACCGGGTCGCTCACATAACCACGACCGACGCCGGTACCGGCAACACACAGCTCACCCACCGAGCCCAGTGGCGCCAGTGTCAGGTCTTCTCCAAACAGGTACAGACGGTTGTTGTCAGTCGGCGTTCCGATGGGCAGGTAGCTACCGCGGGCGGAGTCAGCATCGACGCGGAAGAACGCCACATCGTCCGAACACTCCGCCGGGCCGTAGGCGTTAACCAGGCCAATGGCCGGGTAACGCTGCAGCCACTGCGCCGCCAGCTCCGGTGGCATGGCTTCGCCAGTGGGCAGCATCCAATGCAACCCATCCAGGGCCTGGTGGTCGTTGGCCAACATGCCCTGAATCAACGAAGGCACGCTTTCCAGCACAGTGATACCGGTGGTTTGAACGTGGGCCAGCAAGCCTTGCGGGTCATGGGCAATGGCATTCGGCACGATCTCGACCCTGGCCCCGAACAGCGGCGCGGCCAGGAACTGCCAGACCGAAATGTCGAAGCTCTGCGAGGCAGTCTGGGCGATCACGTCCTGCTCGCTCAGTGCCAGGTACGGCACCTTGCTCAGCTGGTTGTTGAGCATGCCGCGCTGCTCGACCATCACGCCTTTGGGCAAACCGGTGGAACCGGAGGTGTAGATCACATAGGCCAGGTTGTCCGGCCCGCTGTGAATGCCGGGGTTATGACTGGCGACACGGCTGGCTTGCACCTCTTCCCAGACCAACAGCTTCGGCCGCATCACGCCGCCCAGCTCATCGAGCAACTGACGCGCCTGCTCGGCACAGGCCGCGCTGCACACCAGCACCGGGGTGCGGCTGAGTTCAACGATGCGCTGCAGCCGCGTCGTCGGCAGGCCCGGATCCAGCGGCAGGTAGCCTGCCCCGGCCTTGAAACTGCCGACGATCATGCCCAGCAGCGGCAAGCCGCGCTCGGCCAACAGGGCCACTGGCTGGTCGATGGCCACGCCGACGGCGACCAATGCATGGCCCAGCCGGTTGGCCGCCAGGTTCAGGCCGGCGTAGTCGTACGACGCCTCCAGGCAGCGGGCGACGGTTCGCTCAGGGCTGGCGGCGACCTGAGCCTCGAACAGCTCGACATAGCTCTGATCAAGGGCGTAGGCACGCTCGGTGCGGTTGCAGTCTTCAAGCAGGAAGCGCTGCTCTTCGACCCCCAGCAACGGCAGCTCGCTGACATCGCCTTCGAAGCCCTCGACCAAGGCCAGCAGCAGACGCTTGAACTCGGCCAGCAGGCGTTCGACGGTCGGATAGTCGAAGTAGCGCTGGTCGAACGACAGGTGCAGGCCCAGGTCATCGCCTGGATAGCACACGGCGGTCAGCGGGAAGTTGGTGTGGGTGCGGCCCGAGTCGGAGCTGGCATTCAGGTGCTGGGCGTGGTCAAGCACGGCGGTTTCCACCGGGGCGTTCTCGAACACGAACAGGCTGTCGAACAGCGGCTGACCCTTGGGCAGTTCGCTGCATTCCTGAATCGCCACCAACGGCAGGTACTCGTACTCGCGCAGCTCCATGTTGCGCTCAAGCAGCCCTTGCAGCCACTGGCGCACGCTGCGGCGCTGGCCCGCGTCGGGCAGCTGTACGCGCAGGGCGATACTGTTGATGAACAGGCCAACGGTGCGCTGCATTTGCGGCATGCTCACCGGGCGTCCGGCCACGGTCACGCCAAAGGCGACGTCGCGGTCGCCGCTGTAGCGCGCCAGCACCAGGGCCCAGGCCGCCTGGGCGAAGGTGTTGACGGTAAGCTGATGGGCTTGGGCCAGCTCACGCAGGCGCACACCTTCGCCGACCTCAAGGCGGGTGTAGCAATCGCCTACCACCATGCCGTCGCCGGCACGATCATGGCGCAGCGGGCGATCGCTCGGGATGGCGGTGGCGCGCTCGAAGCCGGCCAGGTTGGCCCGCCACCAGGCACGGGCTTCGTCCAGGTCCTGGCGCTGCAGCCAGCCGATGTAGTCGCGGTAGCGCGGCGGTACCGGTAATTGGGCCTGGCGACCTTCGCCGAGGGCCTGGTAGAGCTCGAAGAAGTCGTTCATCAGCAGCGAACGGCACCAGGCGTCGATGAGGATGTGGTGGTTGCTCATCATGAACCAGTAGCGCTCGTCGGCAACCCGCACCAGACGCAGGTGGAACGGCGCCTCGCGCAGCAGCGCGAAACCGGCCTCGCGCTCCTGCTTGTGCAGGGCGTGCAAACGCGCCTCCTGGGTGGCGTCGTCCAGGCCACGCCAGTCTTGGTAATCCACCGGCGTTCTGGCGGGTTTGTGGATGATCTGCAGCATCGCCTCGCCAGCGTTCCAGCTGAACGATGCGCGCAAGGCTTCGTGGCGCGCCACCACGGCCTGCCAGGCCTGGGTGAAGCGTTCAGGGTCCAGCGCGCTGTTAATGCGGTAGCGGTCTTGCATGTAGTAGATGCCGGTGCCGGGTTCCAGCAGCGTGTGCAACAGCAGGCCTTCCTGCATCGGCGTCAGCGGGTAGACGTCTTCGATCTCGTCGGCGGGTACCGGCAAGGCGTCGATCTGCTCCTGGGTCAGGCGAGCCAGGGGGAAATCTGATGGGGTGAAGCTGCCGTTGCCATCGGCCAGGCAATGCTCGACCAGTGCGAGCAACTCTTGGCGATAGGCCTCGACCAGACGGGCGATGGTCGAATCGTCGTAGCGCTCGGCGCTGTAGGTCCAGCGCAGTTGCAAGGCGCCGCCATAGACCTGGCCGTCGACGCTGAGCCAGTTCGGCAGCGGCGCATCGAGGTCATGGGCCAGGCCCGCTGGCGCATCCAGCGGCTGGAATAGCGCGGCGGCATCGAACTGCTGGTCGAACTGCCCGAGGTAGTTGAAGGTGATGCGTGCCTGCGCCAGGGCCGCCATGCGCTCGCGCCCGACGTCATCGGCAAGGTAGCGCAGCACGCCGTAACCCAGACCTTTGTGCGGTACCTGGCGCAGTTGTTCCTTGATGTGCTTGATGGACGTGGCGCGGGCGCTTTCGTCGTCGCCTACCGCTGGCTTCAGGCACAGCGGATAGGCGTTGGTGAACCAGCCGACGCTGCGAGTCAGGTCCATGTCCTCGAACAGCCCGTCACGGCCATGGCCTTCGAGCTGCACCAGTACGGTTTCGTCCTCGCTCCAGCGGCACAGGACACGGGCCAGCGCGGTCAACAGCAGGTCATTGACCTGGGTGTGGTAAGCCGCCGGGGCCTGCTGAAGCAACCGACGGGTCTGCTCCACGTCCAGGCCGATGGCCAGCGTGCGCGCATGCCGGTTCAGGTTACCGCCCTGAGGGTGATCGCATGGCAACTCGTGGCGCACATTGCCGAGTTGCCCCTGCCACCAATCCAGCTCGTCTCTTAGCGAGTCACTGCCGGCGTAGCTGGCCAAGCGTGCTGCCCAGTCGCCCATGGCATGGGTCTTGGCAGCGAGCGTCTGGCCACGGTAGAGCGCTTGCAGGTCTTCGAGCAAGACACGCCAGGACACACCGTCGACCACCAGGTGGTGGATCGCCAGCAACAGGCGCTGTGCGCCCTGCCCATCGCTCACCAACAAGGCGCGCAGCAGTGGGCCTTGGTGCAGGTCGAGGCTGCGCTGCACGTCGGTGTACAGCGCCTGGCAGTCGTCGAAGTCGCTGACCGTGGCGGTCCACAGCAACTGCTGGCTGGCCGACGCCGCATACTCGGCTTGCCAACGGCCATTGGCCTGGACGAAGCGCAGGCGCAGGCTGTCGTGGTGTTCCACCAGGCCGGCCAGGGCGCGCTCCAGCACCGTGCTGTCCAGTGCTTGGCGAGCTTGCAGCAGCACAGCCTGGTTCCAGTGTTGTGGCTGGGTGACCTGGCTGTCGAAGAACCAGTGCTGGATCGGCGTCAGGCCACTACGCCCCTGCCGCAAGCCCTGCTCGATGTCGCTTGGCGCTGCGCTGCGGCTGACCACGGCGGCGAGGGTCTGGATGGTCTGGTGCTGGAACAGGTCGCGCGGGGTGAACTGCAGGCCCAGCTGACGGGCACGGCTGACCACCTGGATCGACAGGATCGAGTCGCCGCCCAGTTCGAAGAAGTTGTCCTGCACGCCCACGCGGGCAGCATTGAGCACCTCACACCAGAGCTGCACCAACTGTGCCTCGACTTCGTTGCTCGGGGCCAGGTAATGCTGTTGGGCTTGCTGGAGATCCGGCAGCGGCAGTGCGCGGCGATCGAGCTTGCCGTTGCCCGTCAGTGGCAAGCTGTCGAGCAGCACCAGGTGCGCCGGTACCATGTAGTCCGGCAGGTGCTGGCGGGCATCGGCCTTGATCGCTTCGCGCAGCGAGGCCTGGGCCTCGGCGCTCGCCGTGGCCTGCCTGCACACCAGGTAGCCCACCAGTTGCTTGCCACCGGGCAGGTCGATTGCCAGGACCACCGCGTCGTCGACATCGGCATGCTCCTGCAGGCGGCTCTCGATCTCGCCAAGCTCGATGCGGAAACCGCGGATCTTCACTTGCTGGTCGGCACGCCCGATGTACTCCACACACCCGTCGGCACGCAGGCGCACCAGGTCGCCGGTGCGGTACAGGCGACCGCCATCATGGCTGAATGGGTCGGCGACGAAGCGTTCGGCAGTGAGCCCGGGGCGGTCGTGGTAACCCTGGGCCAAACCCGCACCACCGATGTACAGCTCGCCGATGCCGCCCTGGGGCAGGAGCGCCAGGTCCTCGTCGAGAATGTACGCGCTACGTGCGCCGATCACCCGGCCGATCGGCACGCTGCCGGCATCGGCGGGCAGGGTCTGCGGCGCCAGGCGGGCCAGCGGCATCACCACCGTTTCGGTCGGCCCGTAGGCGTTGAAGAACTGTTGCGGCGCGAAGGCCTGGCGAATGCGTTGCAGGTGCTCGCCGGTCAGCGCCTCGCCGCCGGTGATGACCAGGCGCACCGGCAGTTGCTCGCCCCGCCCCGCCAGGTACTGGGCCAGCTGGCTACCATAGCTCGGGGTGAAGCCCAGCACGCTCACCTGTTGTTCGCGCACCAGTTGGCAAATGTCCTCGGCGCCCCACTGCCCCTGTGCGCGCAGCACCACGCGGGCACCGCACAGCAGCGGCACCAGCAGGCGCTCGCTGGCTGCGTCGAAGTTGATCGAATAGAAGTGCAGCTCGCAGTCGTCGCTACGCATGCCGAAGGCGGCGATCACCGCCTGGCAGTGCATGGCGATTTCACCGTGGCTGACCACCACGCCCTTGGGCTTGCCGGTAGAGCCGGAGGTGTAGATCAGGTACGCCTGGTGCTGTGGCAGGTTGAGGTTGTCCAGCGGCGCATCGCTGTAGGCGGACAGGCTGACGGCATCATCTTCGAGGCTCCAGCGGGCCACGCCATCGGGCAGCTCGCCGAGCGCCTCCAGCAGCGTGCGCTGGCTCAGCAACAGGCCGATGCGGCTGTCCTCGATCATGTAGTGCAAACGGTCGAGCGGGTATTCGGGGTCCAGCGGCACATAGGCACCGCCGGCCTTGAGAATGGCCAACAGGCCGACGACCATCTCCAACGAGCGCTCGAGGGCCAGGCCCACCCGTACCTGCGGGCCGACACCGCGCTCGCGCAGGGCCCGGGCCAGGCGGTTGGCCCGTTGGTCCAGCTCGGCGTAGCTCAGGTGCTGGCCGGCGAAGGTCAGTGCCAGGGCTTGCGGGGTACTGGCGGCCTGGATGGCGAACAGGCCGTGAAGGGTCTGGTTGAGTCCGTGGTCCGGCTCGCCCTGCAAATGGCCCACCAGCACCTGCTGCTCGGTGTGGCTCAGCATCGGCAACTCGCACAGACGTCGTTGAGGATCGTCGAGCAGGCCGACCAGCAACTGCTGCCAGTGCTCGGCCATGCGCGCGATGCGCGGTTCGTCGAACAGGTCGCGGCTGTAGGTCAGGCAGCAGCCGAGGCGGCCGTCCAGGTCGGTGACCTCCAGATAAAGGTCGAACTTGGTGGCACTGGCGTCGTTGACCAGGTAGTCCACCTGCATGCCCGCCAGTTCGCGGCGCTGCTGAAAGGCCCAGCGCTGGACGTTGCACATGACTTGGAACAGCGGGTTGTAGGCACTGCTGCGCGGCGGCTGCAGGGCTTCGACCAGTTGGTCGAACGGCAGGTCCTGGTGCGACTGGGCCTCGATGGCGACCTGGCGCACCTGATCGAGCAGCGCGGTGCCGGTCATCTGTCCGTCCATCTCGCAGCGCAGCACCTGGGTGTTCAAGAAGGCGCCGATTAGCCCCTCGCTCTCGGGACGAATACGGTTGGCCACCGGCGCGCCGATGCGCAGGTCGCGCTGGCCACTGTAGCGGTGCAGCAATGCGGCCAGCGTGGCGGTGATGGTCATGAACAACGTCAGGCCACGTTGGCTGTTGAAGGCATGCACGCGGGCCACCAGCGCCGGGTCGAGGTCGAAGCGATACAGCTCCCCCCGGTGGCTCTGCACGGCCGGGCGCGGGCGGTCGGACGGCAGGGCCAGCACCGGGTGTTCATCGCCCAGGCGGGCTTTCCAGTAGGCCAGCTGACGGGTGCCCTCACCGCTCTCCAGCCACTGGCGTTGCCACACGCTGTAGTCGAGGTACTGCACCGGCAGCGGCGCCAATGGCGATTCGCGCGCGTCGACAAAGGCCTCGTACAGCTCGCCCAGCTCGCGGGCGAAGATGTCCATGGCCCAGCCTTCGGTGACGATGTGGTGCAAGGTCAGGACGAAGAAGTGCTCGTGCACCTCAGTCTTGGCCAGGCACGCACGCAGCAACGGGCCGCGCTCCAGGTCGAACGGCTGGTGCGCCTGGGCATCGGCCAGTTGCTGCAAACGATGCTGGCGGGAATCGGCAGGCAAGGTGCTGAAGTCTTGCCAATCGAGCTGCAGGCCGCTGTGCTCGGCAACGCACTGGTACGGCACGCCGTCGATGCTCGGGAAGGTGGTACGCAGGGTTTCATGGCGCACGATCAGCGCCTGCAAGGCACGCTCGAAGGCCTCCACATCCAGAGTGCCACGCAGCCGGGCCATACCACCGACGTTATAGGCCGGGCTGTCCGGCTCCATGTGCCAGAGGAACCACATGCGCTGCTGAGAGTAAGACAGCGGCACGGCCTGACGGCGGTCGACACGTGCGATCTCGCCTTGCAGGTTGCGCTCGCCAGCCTCGCGGATGCGAGCGATCTCGGCGCAGAAAGCGCCCAGCTCGCTGGCTTCGAACAAGGCTTTGAGCGGCAGCTCGACATCGCAGGCCTGGCGGGTGCGGGAGACGATCTGGGTAGCCAGCAGCGAGTGGCCGCCAAGGTCGAAGAAGTCGTCCTGCAGGCCGATACGTGGCAGGTTGAGCACCGCGCGCCAGATCGCCGCCACCTCCTGCTGCAACGCAGTTCGTGGCTCGATATGTTCGCGCTGCTGCCAGACCGGCGCTGGCAAGGCCTTGCGATCGACCTTGCCGCTGGGGCCCAGCGGCAGGTGCGCCAGCGCAATCAACTGCGCAGGGACCATGTAGGCCGGCAACCGCTCTGCCAGGGCCGCCACCAGCGCTTCAGGCTGGGCGGTGCCACTGTAGTAGCCGACCAGTCGTGCACTGATCCCATCCTTGTGGATGAGCACCAGGGCCTGGTCGACACCGGACTGGCTCAGCAGGCAGGCCTGGACCTCTTCGGGCTCGACGCGGAACCCGCGCACTTTCACCTGCTGATCGAGGCGACCCAGGTACTCCAGCGCCTGGACCTGCATCTGCCAGCGGGCACGGTCGCCACTGCGGTACAAGCGTTCGCCGTTACCATCGACCTGGGGCACGAAGCGTTCGGCGGTCAGGCCCGGACGGCCCAGATAGCCCCGCGCCAGACCCGCACCGCCCAGGTACAGTTCGCCCGGCACACCCGGGGCGGTCAGTTCCATCTCGTCATCCAGCACCCGGCAGATCACATTCCCCAGCGGGCGGCCGATGGGTGAACGCTCACCATCCTCTGCCTGGCAATGCCAGTGGGTAACGTTGATCGCAGTTTCGGTCGGGCCATAGCGGTTGTGCAACTGCACCTGCGGTAGCACTTGCAGCACACGGTCACGCAGGTTCGCCGACAGCGCCTCGCCACCGGAGAACACTCGCCGCAGGCTGGTGCAGCCGGCAGTCAGCGGCTCTTGCACGAACACTTGCAGCAACGGCGGGACGAAGTGCAGCGTGGTCACGCCATGCTGCTGCACCAGCGCCGCGATGCGGTGCGGGTCGCGATGCTCGCCGGGGCCGGCCAGCACCAGGCGGCAGCCGGTGACCAGCGGCCAGAAGCACTCCCACACCGACACATCGAAACTGATCGGCGCCTTTTGCATCAGCACGTCGCTGTCGTTCAGGCCGTAGGTGGCCTGCATCCATTGCAGGCGTTCGGCAAGGGCCGCGTGGGTATTGCCGACGCCCTTGGGTTGTCCGGTTGAGCCGGAGGTGTAGATCACGTAGGCCAGGTTATCCCCATCCAGATGCAGGCCAGGCGCCTGGCTTGGCCAACTGTCCAGGTGCAGTTGGTCGAGTGCAATGGCGCTGACGCCGTCCACCTGCGGCAGCCTGTCGAGCAGGCCACTGTGACTGAGCAGCAGGCCGGCCTTGCAGTCTTCGAGCATGTAGGCCAGACGCTCGGCCGGGTAATCGACATCCAGCGGCACATAGGCGCCACCGGCCTTGAGAATGGCCAACAGGCCGATCAGCAGTTGCGGTGAACGCTCGATGGCAATGGCAACGCAGGTGTCCGGGCCGACGCCTTTGTCGCGCAGGTAGTGGGCCAGCCGGTTGGCCTGCTGGTGCAGTTCGGCGTAATCGAGGCTACCGCCCTCCCACACCAGCGCCGTGCGCTGCGGGGTCAGCCGGGCCTGCTCGTTCAGTTGCCCTAACAGCAGGCTCTTAGGGGCTGGCATCGGGGCCTGGCCCCAACCCAGCAGTTGCTCGCGGCCCTGCTCATCCAGCAAACGGACCTCGCCCAAGGCCATCCGCGGTTGGGCGCAGACTTGCTCCAACAACGCCAGCAGGTGCTGGGCCAGGCGCTCGATGGTGCTGGCTTCGAACCGTTCGGCAGCGTAGTCGAACGCCAGGCTCAGGCGGCCCTGGTGGTCTTCCTCGCTGTGCAGTTGCAGGTCGAACTTGGCTTCGCGGCTATGCCACGGCAGCTCTTCGGCCAGAAGGCCGGGCAGGCGGCGCAGGGCAGACAGGTCGCGTTGCTGGTGGTTGAACATGACTTGGAACAGGCCTTGCTCGCGCGCTTCGGGCAAGGCTTCGAGCAGTTGTTCGAACGGCAGGTCCTGGTTGGCCTGGGCTTCAAGGGTCGCTTGGCGCACCTGCGCCAGCAACTGCTGGAACGGCAGACGGCCATGGAGCTTGGCGCGCAGCACCTGGGTGTTGATGAAGAAGCCGACCATGCCCTGGGTTTCCAGGCGCGGACGGTTGGCATTGGGCACGCCGACGCAGAGGTCGTTCTGGCCGCTGTAGCGGTGCAACAGGCCTTGCCATGCCGCCAGCAGGACCATGAACAGACTCGCCTGCTGCTCTCGGGCCAGGCCTTTGATGGCGTCGCCCAACTTGGCCGACACCTTTAGGTTGAGGCGCGCGGCGCGCCGGTCGCGCAGGGCGGAGCGCGGATGGTCGGTGCACAGGTCGAGCACCGGCAGTTCATCGCCCAGACGGGCCTTCCAGTACGCCAACTGGCGCTGCGCCTGGCCATCGGCCAGCCACTGCCGCTGCCAGTTGCCGTAGTCGGCATAGCCTAGCGACAGGGGAGCGAGGTTGGCTTGCAGGCCCTGGCAATGTGCGGCATACAACTTGGCGAACTCATCGAGCAGGATGTTCAGCGACCAGCCATCGGCAATGATGTGGTGCAGGGTCACCCACAGCTGATGGTCCTCGTCATCCAGGCGCACCAGGGTCACCCGCAACAGCGGGTCGCCGGTCAGGTCGAACGGATGCTGGGCCTCCTCCTCACGCAGCCTCGCCACGTCATCGGCGCTCAGCCCTTGGAGGTCCACGCGCTTTAGAGTGAACGGTCGCTCGGGCAGGATCCGTTGCAACGCCTGGCCGCCTTCTTCGCTGAACAGCGTACGCAGCGATTCATGGCGGGCCACCAGGGCCTGGAACGCAGCTTCCAGTGCAGCGACGTCCAGCTCGCCGCGCAAGTGCAGGCCGGCGGGAATGTTGTAGGCCGCCGACTGCGGCGCCAGCTGCCACAGCAACCACAGGCGGTTCTGCGCCAGCGACTGTGGCAGCGCCTGGCCACGGCTCAGGCTGCTGATAACCGTCGCCTTGGCACTGCCCTGGGCAAGGATGGCCGCCACGGCAGCACGGTAGTCCGCCAGGATGGGCGCTTCGAACAGCGTGCGCAGCCCCAGGTCGATGCCCAACTCGTCGGCCAGGCGTGCAGTCACCTGGGTAGCAGCGATGGAGTTGCCGCCCAGCAGCAGGAAGTGATCGTCCGCGGCCACCGCTTCGACCTTGAGCACCTCGCGCCAGGCTGTCGCGATGCGCGCCTGCAGAGCGTCGCCAACGGCCGTGGCGATGGCCGGCTCGGCAGGTGCCGGGTAACGCGCATAGCAGTCCAGGCTACCGTCGCTCATGCGCAGACGGCAGGCCGAGCGTTGCAGCTTGCCGCTTGAGGTCTTGGGCAGCGCGCCGGGATTGAGCAGCAACACCACGGCGGGGGCCTGACGGCAGGCATCAGCGATCACCTGGCGCAGGGCCTTGATCAGTTCGTGAGGCTCGACGGCCTTCTGCACGCTGCGGCTGACCTCTACCGCAACGCCAATGCCCTCCTCGCCCTGATCGTCGACGGCGAACACCGCTACGCGACCTTTGCGTAGCACCGCCACTTCACGCTCGAGGGTTCTTTCCAGATCTTGCGGGTACAGATTCTGCCCACGGACGATGAGCATGTCCTTCAGGCGACCGGTGACGAACACCTCGCCATCGCGCATGAACCCCAGGTCGCCGGTGCGCAGCCAGGTCTGGCCGTCCGCCTCGACGAAGGTCCGGGCAGTGGCCTCACGGTTGCGCCAGTAGCCCAGGGCGATGCTCGGGCCACCCGCCCAGATCTCGCCCACCTGGTTGTCACTCAGCACCTCGAGCCGTTGTGGCTCGACGATACGCACAGCGTGTCCAGGCTGCGGATAACCACAGCTCATCAGCACACTGCCCTCGCCCGGCTCGGCGCGGTTGGCGGCAAACGCTTCGGCGTCCAGTTCCAACGCAGCGATACCCTGGCCACGACGGCTGCCGCTGACGAACAGCGTGGCCTCGGCCAGGCCGTAACTGGCAAAGAAGCTGCTCGGTTGGAAACCGCAGGACTGGAACTTGTCGGCGAAGGTGGCGAGGCTGTCCTGGCGGATGGGCTCGGAGCCGGAATACGCCACGCGCCACCGGCTGAGGTCGAGCCCGGCCAGGGCCGCCTCGCTGACCCGCTCGCTGCACAGTCGGTAGGCGAAGTCAGGGCCGCCACTGATGGTGCCGCCGTACGCGCTGATCGCCTGCAACCAACGCAGCGGCCTGGCGAGGAAGTAGCCTGGCGACATCAACACACACGGCACACCGCTGAAGATCGGCTGCAATAGGCCGCCGATCAGGCCCATGTCGTGGTAAAGCGGCAGCCAGCTGACGATCACATCGTCCGGGTTCAGGTCGATGCCGAAACCATGGCGAATGAGTTGCTCATTGGCCACCAGGTTGCCGTGACTGACCTGGACCCCTTTGGGCAGGGCGGTGGAGCCGGAGGTGTACTGCAGGAAGGCGATGTCATCGCACGCCAGCGCAGGTTCGCGCCAGGACGCCGCCAGCGCAGGGTCCAGGCTGTCCACCGCCAACAGTGCCGGAGCATTGTCCGCGCTCAAGGCTTCCAGGCCCTGCAGGCTGTCGTGCAGCGCAGTGACGGTCAGCAGCAGGCGCGGCTCGGCGTCGTCGATGATCGACAGCAGGCGCTCTTGATGATGGCGGCGCGATGACTCCGGCGGGTAGGCCGGAACGGCGATGACGCCGGCATACAGGCAACCGAAGAACGCCGCAACGTAATCCGGGCCGCTTGGGAACAGCAGCACGGCGCGGTCCCCTCGTGCGGTTCGCGCCTGCAGGGCGGCGGCTATGGTGCGAGCGCGCGCGTCCAGGTCCCGGTAGCTAAGCACGGCCTGCTCGCTGGGGTCATCGGCCAGAAAGCGCAAGGCGATGCGGTCCGGTGTCTGCGCGGCGCGTTGCGCCAGGGCCTGGACCAGCGTGAGCGGGAGTTCGAAGGCGTCCGTCATGGGGGGTTCCTGCCAGTGTCTGGGTAAGTCGGGCCAGCTGCCCACGCGGTGGTCGGCGGGCAGCGCTCGGCGGCCGGATGTACACAGGTGAACGGATTGGTGGGGGAAGAAATTAGCGTCGGGAGGGATGGAGATAGGGCGCGGGCAGAGCACCGCCCACGGCGCATCGTGAGCACGCTCGCGCCCACGGCGGCTTCGTAGCGGATATTCCCGAAGGTTATATTTACTAATTACGTTTCGTATTTGACATTAATTATCATTACGAATAGCTTGTCGCACGTCGTAGGAAGCTACCCCACATGGGGTGCGACCTCTCCCATCTGAGACAAGGTGATTTCCATGGCGGAACAACTATCCACAAGTAAGTGCGATTCACCATTACTCCAGGCATTCGTCGACAATCGCAGCATTCTGGTGAAGATCGCCGCCCGCATCACGGGTTGTCGCTCACGCGCTGAAGATGTCGTACAGGACGCTTTCTTCCGTCTGAGCGCTGCTCCGCAGATCACCTCGTCATTCAAGGCCCAGCTCAGCTACCTGTTTCAGATCGTGCGTAACCTGGCCATCGACCACTACCGCAAGCAGGCGATGGAACTGAAGTACTCCGGGAGTGAAGAGGAAGGCCTGAATGTGGTCCTCCAGAACGCCTCGCCGGAAGCTACGCACATCAACCTCGCCACCCTGGAGCACATTGCCGATGCGCTCAACGAACTGCCGCAGCGCACTCGCTACGCCTTTGAGATGTACCGCCTGCACGGCGTGCCACAGAAGGACATCGCCAAGGAACTGGGCGTGTCGCCAACGCTGGTGAATTTCATGATTCGCGACGCCCTGGTACATTGCCGCAAGACGGCCAGCCGACAGGCCTGAGTTTTTCAGGCCGTTTTCCGCCCCCCGGGGAGCGGCCTCTTCGCGATAAAAGGCCGCTCCCACCCGGCGCTCCCACCCGGGCTGCGCAGTTCTTGTTGAGATACCGTCAAACCAGCTTGCAATGATCGAAAAAGCGCTCGCGCCCCAGGATCATCAGCGCCGCACGCTTGTGCGGGAAGTCGAACTCTTTCTCGCAGTGGAAGCACTGGTCGTGCATGTAGCCGATCATCTTGCCATTGTCGGCGCGTGGTTCGGCCACCACCCGCTGGGTACGCGGGTCGTCCAGGAACAGGTAATGCACCAGGGCCGATAACCAGCTCGCGACCTTGTGCGGCCCTCGGTGCGTCTCCTCGCCCACCAGCATATGCACGCCTCGATCGTAATCGTCAGCAGGGTAGAACGGAGCGATGCGGTCCTCTTTCGCCCAGTAGGCTTCGAAGTAGGCAAAAGGCTGGTCATCGAAACAGCCGATCAGCGTCAGGGTATGAGGGTCGGCGTCGAGCTTGGTCAGGTATTCGCGATGCTGCTCCAGGGAGCCGCCCTCCTGCCAGAACCGCTCGACGCGCGGATTGTTCTGCCAGCGGTTGAAGCGCTCCAGGTCCTGGTCGATTTCCAGGGTGCGCAACGATACCCAGCTGCCCAGGCGGGCATCGAAACGGCGATACACCTCACCACGGGGTTTCGGTGCACGGCGGGGGTGACGCTTGCCATGGCTGATCTGCATCTGCTGCGGATAGGGCTCGCTGGCGACCTGGCCCAGCCAGGGCTGGGGCAATTGCCAGAACAGGGTGCGTTCGCACAGGTAGTGCCCCGGCTGGTCGGCACTCAGCAATAGGCCGCTGGTCAATGCCTGCGGCACAGGCTCGGGCAGACGCCAGGCCAGGCGCTGGCGCGCGGGGTCGCGCGACAGCAACCAATAGCACGCGGCCCACAAGGCTTGGTACGGACGCTCCGGGCAAAGGCGTTCGAGGTGAACGTGCAGGGTTTCAGCCGGCTCCAGGCGCACCCGGATCAACGGGCGACCTTCAAGGGTCAGGCTCAGCCAGCAGTCTCCCTCATCGGCGCTCAGGCTGCGCCAGCGTGGCAGGGACAAGGGCTGCGAAGCGGCATCGAACGGCATGGTCATGGCTCACAGGTAGAGAATAGAAAGGCTCACACCTGAAAACGTGACCACGCTGCAAGAATTTAGTCGCCGGGGGTTTCCACGGTAATGCGGTATGGCTGGAAGATCCGCGACAGTTCGCCGGTCTCTCGCAGGTCACGTAGCAACCCGGCGAACGCCTTGTCGCTGATGGGGGCATCGGGGCGGAGCAACGCGTAGTGGTGGTAGACCTGGTCGACCCGCTCCGAGGCCATCAACTGCGCCAGGCTTTCCGGGTTGCGCACCATGAAATCGCTCAGGTAGGAACGGGTCACCAGGGCGATGTCGGAGCGGCCGGCCTGAACCATCAACAGGTTGCTGTCATGGGAATAGGTCAGCGTCGCGTTGTAGGTCTTGCGTAGGTAGTTCGGGTCGGGGTTGAAAGCGGCGAATGCGTAGTGGTAGCCATTGAACAGCGCCAGCCGCTTCCCCCTCAGGTCATCGAAGTAGCGCTGATCACGGTTGTCGAGCCTCTTGGCGACGAATACCTCGGCATCCTCGAGGCCCATGTCCACGGTCTGATGCGGAATGCTTTGCCAGCCCCATTGCGGGTTCTCGAAAATCGCCATGTCGGTGCGACCTTGCTGGAAGTCGCCGAAGCGCCGCTGAATGGAGGTCGGCACCAGCACGAAGCGGTAGTCCTGCTGCAGCCGGTTGAGCGCTTCCACCAGTTGTGGCAGCAAGCCGGTGTCCGCGCCCTGCTCGGGGCGGACCGTATAAGGAGGGAAATGCGCGGCGCCGATCTTCACTTCGATGGCCCCGGCAACGCAGGCAGGCGTGACCAGCCACAGCGCGGCGAGTACCAACAGGGAAGACAACACTTTTAGGCCGGGCGCTGGAGTCAAGACGGACACTCATCACGGTTCGTACCTGGATGCGCCTAAACTAGGCGTTTTCCCAGCGGCGCACAACCGCTGGTTATGCCAAAGTGACGGCATTTTGCCAGGGGATGCCGTGGGGGCAGACATTGGCTACGCTGCTTTGGCATGAATGGCAAGGGAGCCTGGTATGGGCCACTGGTTGGTGATCGACCTGGAAGCCACCACCGATGACGGTGGCTGGCCGGTCACAGAGATGGAAGTCATTGAAATCGGCGCCAGCCTGGTGACCCGCGAAGGCCGCGAGGTCGACCATTTCCAGCGCTTCGTGAAGCCCAGACGGCGCCCGCAGCTGACGCCGTTCTGCCGAGAGCTTACGCACATCAGCCAGGCCAGCGTGGACAGCGCCGCCGGTTTCGCCGAAGTGTGGGTCGCTTTCGAACGCTGGCTGGGGCACCATCGGGGCCAGCTGCAGGCCTGGGTCAGCTGGGGCGACTACGATCGCCAGCAATTATTGCAGGAATGGCAACAGCACAAGGTCGACAGCCTGCTGCGAGACCTGCCGCACATCAACCTCAAGCAACGCTTCGCCAAGGCTCGCCACCTGCAGCGGCCGACCGGGCTCAACGGTGCCTTGCAACTGGCCGGGCTACAATTTTGCGGTCAACAGCACCGGGCCCTGGAAGATGCGCGCAATACGGCGCGCCTGCTGCCCCTGACACTGCCGGCCCACGGCACCTGAAAGCAGATGACGGCGCCAGTGGCCTTGGGCATACTGGCCAGCCCTTTTTCATCCCCCCTCATTTCAGGAGTCGCCCTATGTTCAAGGTCAATGAGTACTTCGATGGCACCGTCAAGTCGATCGCCTTCGAAGGCACTGAAGGTCCGGCCACGGTTGGCGTCATGGCACCGGGCGAATACGAGTTCGGCACCGCCAAGCGCGAGATCATGCATGTCGTTTCCGGCGCCCTGACCGTCAAGCTGCCAGGCAGCGACAACTGGGAAACCTTCAACGCTGGCGACAAGTTCAACGTGCAGGCCGACAGCAAGTTCCAGTTGAAAGTGGCGGTGGACACTGCCTACCTGTGTGAGTACCGCGACTAAGCGTTAGTCCGCACTGGCCTCATCGCCGGCAAGCCGACTCCTACAGGGATCGCGCCGACTTCGGAAAAACTGTAGGAGCCGGCTTGCCGGCGATGAAACCAAGACTATCCCTTCAGAAACCCCGCCACCCGCTCAGCCGCCGCCTGCAAATGCTGCTCATGGCTGAACCCGGAAGCCTTAAGCGGCTTCAAGTCATGATCCGCCGCCACCAGCCAGCTCACTTCGATCGAAGGCGACAGCGCATACCCCTGCACCGCTTCACGATTACCCAGCGCATCCCGCTCGCCCTGCACGATCAGCGTTGGCGTACGCAACCCAGCCAAGTGCTCGACCCTGGGCTTTTCCGGCTTGCCCACGGCATAGAACGGATACCCCAGGCATACCAGCGCATCGACCCCCAGTTCGTCGGCCAACAGACTGGCCATGCGCCCGCCCATCGACTTGCCGCCAATGGCCAACCTGCCCGCGACCAAAGGTCGCACCTGCTGGTACACCTCGCGCCAGCATTGCAGTAATACCTTCTGAGGATTGGGCGGTCGTTTGCCGCCACTCACCCTGCGCTCGGCCATGTAGGGAAACTCGAAGCGGATCACGCCTACCCCAAGCGCCGCCAGCCTTTGCGCGATGTCCTCCATGAACGTGCTGTCCATTGGCGCGCCCGCGCCATGGGCCAGGATCAGGCCGCCCGCGGGGCCTTCACCCAGCCCTGGGCGCGGAGGATTGCAGCGCAAGCCTGGGACATTTCCGATATTCGCCCATTGATCCCCGTCAATACCGGCACTTTGCCCATTACTCATGCTTGCCTCGCTGTATAGCCTGCCAATAACCGTGGATGGGAACCCATACATGAACACAACCAGCAGTACCGCCTATAACTACAAGGTGGTCCGCCAATTCGCCATCATGACGGTGGTGTGGGGAATCGTCGGGATGGGGCTCGGCGTCTTCATCGCCGCCCAGCTCGCCTGGCCTTCCCTCAACTTCGACCTCCCCTGGACCAGCTTCGGCCGCCTGCGACCCCTGCATACCAATGCGGTGATCTTCGCCTTCGGCGGCTGCGCGCTGTTCGCCACCTCCTATTATTCGGTGCAACGCACCTGCCAGACCACCCTCTTCGCTCCGGGCCTGGCTGCGCTCACCTTCTGGGGCTGGCAACTGGTGATCCTGCTCGCGGCCATCACCCTGCCGCTGGGCTACACCAGTTCCAAGGAGTACGCCGAACTGGAATGGCCGATCGACATCTTGATCACCATCGTCTGGGTCTGCTACGCTATCGTGTTCTTCGGCACGCTGATCAAACGCACCACCAAGCACATCTACGTGGGCAACTGGTTCTTCGGGGCGTTCATCCTCACCGTGGCGATGCTGCACATCGTCAACAACCTGGAACTGCCGGTGAGCCTGACCAAGTCGTACTCGGTGTACGCCGGTGCCACCGATGCGATGGTGCAGTGGTGGTACGGCCACAACGCGGTGGGCTTCTTCCTGACTGCAGGCTTCCTGGGGATGATGTACTACTACGTGCCCAAGCAGGCCGAACGCCCGGTGTATTCCTATCGCCTGTCGATCGTGCACTTCTGGGCGCTGATCACCCTGTACATTTGGGCCGGTCCGCACCACCTGCACTACACCGCTCTGCCCGACTGGGCACAGTCGCTGGGTATGGTGATGTCGCTGATCCTGCTGGCACCAAGCTGGGGCGGCATGATCAACGGCATGATGACCCTGTCCGGTGCCTGGCACAAATTGCGCAGCGACCCGATCCTGCGTTTCCTGGTGGTATCCCTGGCGTTCTACGGCATGTCCACCTTCGAAGGCCCGATGATGGCCATCAAGACGGTCAATGCCCTGTCCCACTACACCGACTGGACCATCGGCCACGTCCATGCCGGCGCCCTCGGCTGGGTCGCGATGATCTCCATCGGCGCGCTCTACCACACCATTCCCAAAGTGTTCGGCAAGCAGCAGATGCACAGCATCGGCCTGATCAACGCGCACTTCTGGCTGGCGACCATCGGCACCGTGCTGTACATCGCCTCGATGTGGGTCAACGGCATCGCTCAGGGCCTGATGTGGCGCGCGGTGAACAGCGACGGCACGCTCACCTACTCGTTCGTCGAGACCCTGGTTGCCAGCCACCCAGGCTTCATCGTTCGCTTCGTCGGTGGCGCGATCTTCCTCAGTGGCATGTTCCTGATGGCCTGGAACACCTGGCGCACCGTGCGCGCGCCGGCTGCTGAAGCCACCCCTGCCAACGCCCAGCTGGCCTGAGGAGACCTGCCTGATGAAACATGAAGTCATCGAGAAAAACGTTGGCCTGCTGGCCTTGTTGATGGTGTTCGCCGTCAGCATCGGCGGCCTGACCCAGATCGTCCCGCTGTTCTTCCAGGACGTTACCAACAAACCGGTCGAAGGCATGAAGCCCTATACCGCGCTGCAGCTGGAAGGCCGCGACATCTACATCCGCGAAGGTTGCGTCGGTTGCCACTCGCAGATGATCCGCCCGTTCCGCGCCGAGACCGAGCGCTATGGCCACTACTCGGTCGCGGGTGAGAGCGTCTGGGACCATCCGTTCCTGTGGGGCTCCAAGCGCACCGGCCCGGACCTGGCCCGCGTCGGCGGTCGCTACTCGGACGACTGGCACCGTGCGCACCTCTACAACCCACGCAACGTGGTACCTGAATCGAAAATGCCGTCGTACCCATGGCTGGTCGCCCAGCAGGTCGACAACAGCCATACCGACACCAAAATGCGCACCCTGCGCACCCTCGGCGTGCCGTACACCGACGAAGACATCGCCGGTGCCCGTGACGCAGTGAAGGGCAAGACTGAGATGGATGCCCTGGTCGCCTACCTGCAGGTGCTGGGCACCGCCATCAAGAACAAGAGGTAAGTGCGATGGAACTGGACATCGGCATGATCCGCGGCTTGGGCACCCTGGTGGTGATGATCGCCTTCATCGGCCTCTCGCTCTGGGTATTCAACCGCCGCCGCGACCGTGATTTCGCCGAAGCGCGCCTTCTGCCCTTCGTCGACGACCGCCTGCCCCCGGCCGGGCAGGAACCTGCCATGAGGAATGAACGGCAATGACCACCTTCTGGAGTACCTACATCAGCGTACTGACCCTTGGCAGCCTGGTCGGTCTGGCCTGGCTGCTGCTGGCCACCCGCAAGGGTCAGAGCAACAACACTACCGACCAGACCATGGGCCACAGCTTCGATGGCATCGAGGAGTACGACAACCCACTGCCCAAGTGGTGGTTCTATCTGTTCGTCGGCACCCTGGCCTTTGGCGTGGGGTACCTGATCCTGTATCCGGGCCTGGGTAACTGGAAAGGCATCCTGCCCGGTTACGAGAACGGCTGGACCGGCGCCAACGAATGGCAGAAGGAAATGGAAAAGGCGGACGCCAAGTTCGGTCCGATCTTCGCCAAGTTCGCCGCGATGCCGTTGGAAGAAGTGGCCAAGGACCCGCAGGCCCTGAAGATGGGCGGTCGTCTGTTCGCCTCCAACTGCTCGGTTTGCCATGGCTCGGATGCCAAGGGCGCGTATGGCTTCCCCAACCTGACCGACAAGGACTGGCGTTGGGGCGGCGAGCCGGAGACCATCAAGGCCTCGATCATGAACGGCCGTCACGGCGTGATGCCGGCCTGGGCCGAGGTGATCGGCGAGCAAGGCGTGGCCGATGTGGCGGCCTACGTGCTGACCAACCTCGACGGCCGCAGCCTGCCCGAGGGTATCAAGGCCGACGCAGCCAAGGGCAAGGAGATCTTCGCCGCCAACTGCGTGGCCTGCCACGGGCCTGAGGGCAACGGTACTC
Source organism: Pseudomonas sp. NyZ480 (assembly GCF_029537255.1). Taxonomy (NCBI): domain Bacteria; kingdom Pseudomonadati; phylum Pseudomonadota; class Gammaproteobacteria; order Pseudomonadales; family Pseudomonadaceae; genus Pseudomonas; species Pseudomonas sp. NyZ480. The sequence continues at coordinate 3,684,674 of NZ_CP120626.1, forward strand.
CCGCCATGGGCGCGCCGAACCTGAATCATCCGCAGGCATTCATCTACGGGTCGAGTTTTGCCCAGTTGCAGCAGACCATTCGCTATGGTCGCCAGGGCCAGATGCCGGCGCAGGCCGAGATCCAGGGCAACGACAAGGTGCATCTGCTGGCGGCTTATGTGTACAGCCTGTCGCAGGGCAACGGTACCGAAACGGTGAGTGCCAAGTAATTACCTTGCGGGAAATCTCGCGCCAGTGAGATCGAGTGCCGCCCGCGCGGCGCATCGCGAGCAAGCCTAGCACCCACGTCTGCGACATCGAGCCAAGCGCCATAGCGTCCCCGCGCAACCCTCGCGGGAATAACTGGCCTGAAACAAACGTAGGAGCGAGCCTTGCTCGCGATGCGCCGCGCGGGCGGCGCTCGATCTACGCCTCTCAGCAAAAACCAAGCCCCCTCTCTCCTTCCCCTTCCCCTTCCCCTTCCCCTTCCCACGCCCCAAGCCGCAGCCCCTCCCTTGCACCCCCTCCGATCAGAACTAAGCTTGTTGCCTCAGTAGCCCTCGCTGCCAATCCAGCGAGACAGACGCGACGCACAGCCTGACGCCGCCAGCAGAAAAAGCTTGACCGTTCGATCAGAAAAAAGCGAAAAACGGTACACATTACAAATATTTATTTGTGTACAATCGACCAAGCCCCAACACCGCGGGACATCGGTGGACGGGTGTGGACACGGGTCGGCGCAAGGATCCTTGCGTTGCCATAACCCAGGTGGTTATCGATACTGGCGCCGATTTTTTCAACCAACAAGAACACCAAAACCGTGGAACCTTAGCAATGAGCACAGCAATCAGTCCGACTGCTTATAACTATAAGGTCGTCCGCCAGTTCGCCATCATGACGGTGGTCTGGGGGATCCTTGGCATGGGGCTTGGGGTGTACATCGCCTCGCAGCTGGTATGGCCACAGCTGAACCTCGACCTGCCCTGGACGAGCTTCGGCCGCCTGCGCCCCCTGCACACCAACCTGGTGATTTTCGCCTTCGGCGGCTGTGCACTGTTCGCCACCAGCTACTACGTGGTGCAGCGAACCTGCCAGACGCGGTTGATCTCCGACAGCATGGCCGCCTTCACCTTCTGGGGCTGGCAGGCAGTGATCATCGGGGCACTGGTGACCTTGCCGATGGGCTACACCACCACCAAGGAATACGCCGAGCTGGAATGGCCGATCGCGATTCTGCTGGCCATCGTCTGGGTCACCTACGCCTTGGTGTTCTTCGGCACCATCGTCAAGCGCAAGACCAAGCACATCTACGTCGGTAACTGGTTCTACGGTGCCTTCATCGTGGTCACCGCGATGTTGCACATCGTCAACCACATGTCCCTGCCGGTAAGCCTGTTCAAGTCGTACTCGGCCTACTCCGGCGCCACCGATGCGATGATCCAGTGGTGGTACGGCCACAACGCGGTGGGCTTCTTCCTCACCACCGGCTTCCTGGGGATGATGTACTACTTCGTGCCCAAGCAGGCCGAGCGGCCGATCTACTCGTATCGCCTGTCGATCGTCCACTTCTGGGCGCTGATCACCCTGTACATCTGGGCCGGCCCGCACCACCTGCACTACACCGCCCTGCCGGACTGGGCCCAGTCGCTGGGCATGGTGATGTCGATCATCCTGCTGGCACCGAGCTGGGGCGGCATGATCAACGGCATGATGACCCTCTCCGGCGCCTGGCACAAATTGCGCACCGACCCGATCCTGCGTTTCCTGGTGGTATCGCTGGCGTTCTATGGCATGTCCACCTTCGAAGGCCCGATGATGGCCATCAAGACCGTGAACTCGCTGTCGCACTACACCGACTGGACCATCGGCCACGTCCATGCCGGCGCCCTTGGCTGGGTAGCGATGATCTCTATCGGCGCGGTCTACCACATGATCCCCAAACTGTATGGCCGCGAGCAGATGCACAGCGTCGGCCTGATCAACGCGCACTTCTGGCTGGCCACCATCGGCACCGTACTGTACATCGCCTCGATGTGGGTCAACGGCATCACCCAGGGCCTGATGTGGCGGGCGATCAACGACGACGGCACGCTCACCTACTCGTTCGTCGAAGCCCTGCAAGCCAGTCACCCGGGCTACATCGTCCGTGCCCTGGGCGGTGCGTTCTTCGCCTCCGGCATGCTGCTGATGGCCTACAACGTGTTCCGCACCGTACGCGCCGCCAACCCGGCGCAGGCTGAAGAAGCCGCCAAGATCGTCGTCGTGGGAGCGCACTGATGAAGCATGAAGCAGTCGAGAAGAACATAGGCCTGCTGGCCTTCTTCATGGTCATCGCCGTGAGTGTCGGTGGCCTGACCCAGATCGTCCCGCTGTTCTTCCAGGACGTCACCAACAAACCCGTTGAGGGCATGAAGCCGCGCACCGCGCTGGAACTCGAAGGCCGTGACATCTACATCCGCGAAGGTTGCGTCGGTTGCCACTCGCAGATGATCCGCCCGTTCCGCGCCGAAACCGAACGCTATGGCCACTACTCGGTCGCAGGCGAGAGCGTCTGGGACCACCCGTTCCTGTGGGGCTCCAAGCGCACCGGGCCGGACCTGGCCCGTGTCGGCGGTCGCTACTCGGATGATTGGCACCGCGCGCACCTCTACAACCCACGCAACGTGGTGCCTGAGTCGAAGATGCCCTCTTACCCGTGGCTGGTGGAGAACAAACTCGACGGCAAAGACACCGCGAAGAAGATGGAAGTACTGCGCACCCTCGGCGTGCCGTACACCGATGCCGACATCGCCGGCGCCCGCGACGCGGTCAAGGGCAAGACCGAGATGGACGCGATCGTCGCGTACCTGCAAGGCCTTGGCACCATCATCAAGAGCAAACGGTGACGCTGATGGATATCGGGATGATTCGCGGCCTGGGCACCGTCGTGGTGATGGTGGCCTTCGTGGGCCTGGCGCTGTGGGTATTCAGCCCACGGCGCAAGCGGGAGTTCGACGAGGCGACCCTGTTGCCCTTCGCGGATGATCCAGAGGCCACCCGGCACGTCGAACAAGCGCAAGAGAAAGCTTCTGGGAGCAAACAACAATGACAACCTTCTGGAGTCTGTACGTCACCGTCCTGACCCTGGGCACCATCTTCTCGCTGACCTGGCTGTTGCTGTCGACCCGCAAGGGCCAGCGCGAAGAGGTCACCGACGAGATCGTCGGACACGCCTTCGATGGCATCGAGGAATACGACAACCCACTGCCCAAGTGGTGGTTCTGGCTGTTCGTCGGCACCATCATCTTCGCCCTCGGTTACCTGGTGCTCTACCCGGGGCTGGGCAATTGGAAGGGCGTGTTGCCAGGCTATTCATACCTGGATAACGACAAGAAGACCGAGTTCGCCAATGGCCAGGCAGGCTGGACCGGCGTGCACGAATGGGAAAAGGAAATGGCCAAGGCCGATGCCCGCTTCGGGCCGATCTTCGCCAAGTTCGCCGCGATGCCCATCGAGGAAGTGGCCAAGGACCCGCAAGCGTTGAAAATGGGCGCGCGACTGTTCGCCTCCAACTGCTCGGTGTGTCACGGCTCCGACGCCAAGGGCGCCTACGGCTTCCCCAACCTCACCGACAGCGACTGGCGCTGGGGCGGCGAGCCCGAGACCATCAAGACCACCATCATGGGCGGCCGCCACGGCGTAATGCCGGCCTGGGCCGAGGTGATCGGTGAGCAGGGCGTGGCCGACGTGGCCGCATTCGTGGTCAGCAAACTCGATGGCCGTGCGTTGCCTGAAGGTGTCAAAGCCGATGCAGAGAACGGCCAGAAGATCTTCGCCGCCAACTGCGTGGCCTGCCACGGGCCTGAAGGCAAGGGTACACCGGCCATGGGCGCGCCTAACCTGACCCACCCTCAGGCGTTCATCTACGGTTCGAGCTTCGCCCAGCTGCAACAAACCATTCGCTATGGTCGCCAGGGACAGATGCCGGCCCAGGAGCAGTTGCAGGGCAATGACAAGGTGCACTTGCTGGCGGCTTATGTGTACAGCCTGTCGCACCAAGCGGAACCGGCCAAGGCTGAATAAGCAATAAGCAGGGCTGGCCTCTTCGCGGGTGAAACCGCTCCCACAGGGATCGTGCACACCCGCGAAGAGGCCGCCGCAGGTACCGCATTTCTAGCAAGCTGATGATCTGGATCAATTGACACCCGCCATAACACGATTCATACCACGAACCCAACGCGACTAAGTGTCGCAGCGCGACCCCGGCGCGCCATCAGCGGCGTATCATGGGGCGCAGAGCGCTAGCAGAATGCGCGAGACCGCGGCCGGCAAGCACTGGCCGAGGCATTTCTCCACTGCCGTGGGACTTGATGATGAGCAAGCAAATTCCGGTACATGACGTCACCCCGCCTGCCAGCAAAGGGAAGGATTCCGTCGACCTCTACGCCTCCCGAGAGAAAATCTACACCCGCGCCTTCACCGGTGTGTTCCGCAGGCTGCGCATGGTTGGCGGCGCGGTACTGTTCCTGCTGTACTTTGGCACCGTGTGGTTGAACTGGGGCGGGCACCAGGCCGTGTGGTGGAACCTGCCGGAGCGCAAGTTCTACATCTTCGGCGCTACCATCTGGCCGCAGGATTTCATCCTGCTGTCGGGGATCCTCATCGTCGCTGCCTTCGGCCTGTTCTTCATCACTGTGTTCGCCGGCCGGGTGTGGTGCGGCTACACCTGCCCGCAAAGCGTGTGGACCTGGATCTTCATGTGGTGCGAAAAAGTCACGGAGGGTGACCGCAACCAGCGCATGAAGCTCGACAGGGCGCCGATGAGCGGCAACAAATTCCTGCGCAAGTTCGCCAAACACAGCCTGTGGCTGCTGATCGGTTTCGTCACCGGCATGACCTTCGTCGGCTATTTCTCGCCGATCCGCGAACTGGCCGTTGAATTCTTCACAGGCCAAGCCGATGGCTGGGCCTACTTCTGGGTCGGGTTCTTCACCCTGGCCACCTACGGCAACGCCGGCTGGCTGCGTGAGCAAGTCTGTGTGTACATGTGCCCCTATGCGCGCTTCCAGAGCGTGATGTTCGACAAGGACACCCTGATCGTTTCCTACGACCCGCGACGCGGCGAAACCCGCGGCCCGCGCAAGAAGGATATCGACTACAAGGCCCAGGGTCTGGGCGACTGCATCGACTGCACCATGTGCGTCCAGGTCTGCCCTACCGGTATCGACATCCGTGACGGCCTGCAGATCGAGTGCATCGGCTGCGCCGCCTGCATCGACGCCTGCGACAGCATCATGGACAAGATGAACTACCCCAGGGGCCTGATCAGCTACACCACCGAGCACAACCTCTCGGGTCAGAAGACCCACATGCTGCGCCCACGGTTGATCGGCTACGCCGTGGTGCTGCTGATCATGATCGGCGCCCTGGCCACGGCGTTCGCCACCCGTTCGCTGGTCGGATTCGACGTCAGCAAGGACCGGGTGCTGTACCGCGAGAATGCCCAGGGCCGGATCGAGAACGTGTACAGCCTCAAGGTGATGAACAAGGACCAGCGCGACCATGTGTATGTGCTCGATGCCGCTGGCCTGCCGGACCTGAGGCTCGAAGGCCAGCGCGAAATACGTGTGGCCGCAGGCGATATCGTCAGCCTGCCGGTGCAGTTGTCGGTCGCACCCGAGAAACTGCCATCGACCACCAACGAAATCACTTTCATCCTCAAGAGCGCCGACGATAGCGCCAGCGAGGTTGAAGCCAAGAGCCGCTTCATCGGCCCCCAGATCCGCTGAGAGAGAACCACAAAAATGCCTGCCGCCACCGCCGCCAGCCCTTGGTACAAGCACCTCTGGCCCTGGATCATCATCGGCATCCTCACCACCTCGGTGTGCCTGAGCCTGACCATGGTCAGTATCGCCGTGCGCAACCCGGACAACCTGGTCAACGACAACTACTACGAGGCAGGTAAAGGCATCAATCGCTCCTTGGACCGCGAACTGCTGGCCCAGACCCTCAACCTCAAGGCCAGTGTGCACCTGGATGAGTTGACCGGCGAAGTCGAGGTGCGCCTGACCGGCAACAGTGACCCGCAGCAGTTGGAACTGAACCTGATTTCACCCACCCAACCGGACAAGGACCGCAAGGTGCTGCTGAGCCGTGCCGAGGTCGGGCGCTATATCGGCCAGTTGGATGACAAGGTCGATGGACGGCGTTTCGTCGAATTGCTGGGCAGCCAGGACGAGCATGTATGGCGCTTGTTCGAAGAAGAGAAGGTGGAGCATGGCCTGACCTTGCAGCTGGGCGACGAGGCCCTGCAAGGGGCCGAGCACCAGTAATGACCCGGCACACGACCGGGGGCGCTCTGAGCGTTGCGCGCGATCATTCGTGGGAGCGGCCCTGTGTCGCGAAAGGGCCGCGAAGCAGCCCCAACCCTGTCAAGACATAAGACTGCCCCAAGATGACCCACCCCACCCCTTGCTACCACTGCGCCATGCCCGTCCCCGCCGGCAGTCGATTCACTGCCGTGGTCCTTGGGCAATCGCGGCAGTTCTGCTGCCCCGGTTGCCAGGCGGTAGCCGAGTCCATCGTTGCGGGGGGCCTGGAGCATTACTACCAACACCGCAGCGACAGCAGTTCCAACCCCGAAGCGCTGCCAAAGCAGTTGCAGGATGAGCTGGCGCTATACGATCGTAACGACGTACAACAGACCTTCGTTCGCCATGCTGGGGAACTGGCCGAGGCCACCTTGCTGGTCGAGGGCATCAGCTGCGCCGCCTGTGGCTGGCTGATCGAAAAACACCTGGGCAGTCTGCCTGGAGTCGCCGAGGCGCGGCTGAACCTGTCCAACCACCGCCTGCTGCTGAGCTGGGATGACCACCAGCTACCGTTGTCGCGCCTGCTGGCCGAGTTGCGCCTGATCGGCTACGCCGCCCACCCCTATCAGCCCGACCAGGCCGCCGAACGCCTGGCCCAGGAAAACCGCAGCGCCCTGCGCCGCCTGGGTGTGGCCGGGCTGCTATGGTTCCAGGCGATGATGGCGACCATGGCCACCTGGCCGGAATTCAACATCGACCTGTCACCCGAACTGCACACCATCCTGCGCTGGGTGGCGCTGTTTCTGACCATTCCCATCGTGTTCTACAGCTGCGCGCCGCTCTTCAAAGGGGCCGCGCGAGACCTGCGCACCCGTCACCTGACCATGGATGTTTCGGTCTCGCTGGCAATCGCCCTGGCCTTCGGCGCTGGGATCTGGACCGCCATCACCGGCAGCGGCGAGCTGTACTTCGATACCGTCGGCATGTTCGCCCTGTTCCTGCTCACTGGCCGCTACCTCGAACGGCGCGCCCGCGAGCGTACCGCCGCGGCGACTGCCCAGCTGGTGAACCTGCTGCCGGCGTCATGCCTGCGACTGGATGCCAGTGGCAAGACCGAGCGCATTCTGCTCGCAGAGCTGCAATGCGGCGACACCGTGCAGGTCCTTCCCGGCGCGGTGATTCCCGCCGACGGGCGCATCGTCGAAGGCCGCTCCAGTGTCGATGAATCGCTGCTCACTGGCGAATACCTGCCTCAACCCCGTAAGCCGGGCGAGCGGGTGACCGGCGGCACCCTGAACGTCGAGAGCACCCTGAACGTGCAGGTCGAGGCCCTGGGGCATGACTCCCGGCTGTCGGCCATCGTCCGCCTGCTGGAGCGGGCGCAGACGGAAAAACCGCGCCTGGCGGAAATCGCCGACCGCGCCTCGCAAGGCTTCCTGTTGTTCAGCCTGGTAGCGGCGGTGGCCATCGGACTGTGGTGGTGGCACCTGGACCCAAGCCGGGCGTTCTGGATTGTCCTGGCCATGCTGGTGGCGACCTGCCCTTGCGCACTGTCCCTGGCCACCCCCACCGCCCTGACCGCCGCTACCGGTACCCTGCACAAACTTGGCCTGCTGGTGACCCGTGGCCATGTGCTGGAGGGCCTGAACCAGATCGACACGGTGATCTTCGACAAGACCGGCACCCTCACCGAAGGCCGCCTGGCGCTGCGCAGCATCCGCCCGCTGGGCTCACTGCCCGCCGACCGCTGCCTGGCCCTGGCGGCCGCCCTCGAAAACCGCTCCGAACACCCCATCGCCCGCGCTTTCGGCCGCACCGCCCGGTCGGCCGACGACGTGCAGACCGTGCCTGGGCTTGGCCTGGAAGGACGGGTGGACGGTCAGCGACTGCGGATCGGCCAGGCCACCTTCGTCTGCGCCCTGAGCGGCGCCGAGATCCCCGGCGTCCCAGAGCCCCGCGGCCAATGGCTGCTGCTGGGGGATCGCCAAGGCCCGCTGGCCTGGTTTGGCCTGGACGACCGCCTGCGCGAGGACGCCGCTGACCTGCTGGCCGCCTGCAAGGCTCGCGGCTGGCGCACCCTGCTGCTGTCCGGCGACAGCTCACCGATGGTCGCCGAAGTGGCCGCGCAACTGGGCATCGACCAGGCCATCGGTGGTCTGCGTCCGGACGACAAGCTGGACCGCCTCAAGGCACTGCAGTCAGCAGGCTGCAAGGTGCTGATGCTGGGTGACGGGGTCAACGACGTGCCGGTGCTGGCTGCCGCCGACATCAGCATCGCCATGGGCAGCGCCACGGACCTTGCGAAAACCAGCGCTGATGCCGTGCTGTTGTCCAACCGCCTGCAGGCCTTGGTGCAGGCCTTCGACCTGGCTCGCCGCACTCGCCGCAACATCATCGAGAACCTGCTCTGGGCAACGCTGTATAATGGCCTCATGTTGCCGTTCGCCGCGCTCGGCTGGATCACTCCGGTATGGGCCGCCATCGGCATGTCGGTCAGCTCGCTGATCGTGGTCCTCAATGCCCTGCGCCTGACCCGGCTGCCAGGCAGGCCGGCCGCCAGCAGCCATCCGCAACCCGCCACGGCCTGACCAGGAGCCCACCATGCCAGCCCTCTATGTCATGATCCCGGCCGCCCTGCTGCTCGTTGGCGTGGCGGTGTACATCTTTTTCTGGGCGGTGGACAGCGGCCAGTACGACGACCTCGAAAGCCCGGCCCACAGCATTCTTTTCGACGACCAGGACCCCCGTCACCAGGCTGCCGTGAAGGGCGACGAGGCGCATATCGACGACAAGGAACCACCTTCCCGTGCCTGAACTGCTTCCCCTGCTGGGCTCGGCACTGGTGCTGGGACTGCTCGGCGGCGGCCACTGCCTGGGCATGTGTGGCGGCCTGATGGGCGCCCTGACTCTGGCGATTCCGCCAGAACAGCGCGGTCGTCGCCTGCGTTTGCTAATGGCCTACAACATGGGCCGGATTCTCAGTTATGGCTGTGCCGGCCTGCTGCTGGGCCTGGCCGGCTGGGCCGTGGCCAGCAGCCCTGCCGCCCTGGCGTTGCGGGTGATAGCAGCGCTGCTGCTCATAACGATGGGGTTGTATCTGGCCGGCTGGTGGAGTGGACTGACCCATATCGAAGCGCTGGGGCGTGGCCTGTGGCGGCATATCCAGCCAGTCGCCTCACGCCTGATGCCCGTCTCCAGCGTACCCCGCGCCCTGCTGCTGGGGGCACTGTGGGGCTGGTTGCCGTGCGGTCTGGTGTACAGCACCTTGCTGTGGTCGGCCAGCCAAGGCAATGCCGGTTACAGCGCAGCCTTGATGCTGGCATTCGGAGTCGGCACCTGGCCGGTGCTGCTGGCCACGGGTTTGGCGGCAGAACGTGTGAACGGGCTGTTGCGACGACGCAGTGTGCGTGTGGCCGGCGGTGTACTGGTGATCGTGTTTGGCCTGTGGACCTTGCCCGGGCCACATCAGCATTGGCTCATGGGGCATTGATCGTCAGCAGCCCCAGCGGGAACGCGCTGACGCTGTAGGAACGAGCTCGCGGGCAAGTAGGCCGCACGACGCGCCCCCATGGCCCTTGATACAAATCAACACAGTTTCCTACAGACGCCCCTAGACTCCGGACACTGCTGCTCTTTCCGGGGACTGCCCACATGCTCGACGACCTACGTTGGGATTCCGACCTGATCCGCCGCTACGACCTGGCCGGACCACGCTACACCTCCTACCCGACCGCCGTGCAACTGCACAGCGAAGTGGGTTCGTTCGACTTGCTGCACGCCCTGCGCGAAAGCCGCCGAGCCGTGCGCCCGCTGTCGCTCTATGTGCATGTGCCGTTCTGCGCCAACATCTGCTACTACTGCGCCTGCAACAAAGTCATCACCAAGGACCGCGGCCGTGCCGCGCCTTACCTGCAGCGCCTGGAGCAGGAGATCCAACTGATCGCCTGCCACCTGGACCCTAAACAACGTGTTGAACAGCTGCACTTCGGCGGCGGCACGCCGACCTTCCTCAGCCATGTGGAATTGCGCCAGCTTATGGCTACCTTGCGCCAGCACTTCCACCTGCTGGACGACGACTCGGGCGACTACGGCATCGAGATCGACCCACGCGAGGCCGACTGGTCCACCATGGGCTTACTCCGCGAGCTGGGCTTCAACCGTGTCAGCCTGGGCGTCCAGGACCTCGACCCGGCCGTGCAACGGGCCGTCAACCGTCTGCAGAGCCTGGAGCAGACCCGCACCTTGATCGAAGCGGCGCGCACCCTGCAGTTCCGCTCAGTGAACCTGGACCTGATCTATGGCCTGCCCAAGCAGACCCCCGAAGGCTTCGCCCGCACGGTCGAGGAAGTGATCCGCCTGCAGCCCGATCGCCTGTCGGTGTTCAACTACGCCCACCTGCCCGAGCGCTTCATGCCGCAACGGCGCATCGACAGCAACGACCTGCCCAGCCCCGCCGCCAAGCTCGAAATGCTCCACGCCACCATCGACCAGCTCACCGCCGCCGGGTACCGCTACATCGGCATGGACCACTTCGCCCTGCCCGACGACGAACTGGCCATCGCCCAGGAAGAAGGCACCCTGCAGCGCAACTTCCAGGGTTACACCACCCATGGACACTGCGACCTGATCGGCCTGGGAGTTTCGGCCATCAGCCAGATCGGCGACCTGTACTGCCAGAACAGCAGCGACCTCAACACCTATCAGGACGCCCTTTCCAATGCACAGCTGGCCACCCAGCGCGGCCTGCTGTGCAACCAGGACGACCGCGTGCGCCGCGCAGTGATCCAGCAGCTGATCTGCCACTTCGAACTTGACTTCGCGCCCATCGAACAGGCCTACACCATCGATTTTCGTGGGTACTTCAATGACCTTTGGCCACAGCTGCTGACCTTGCAGCGGGACGGCCTGATCCGCCTGGACGACAAAGGGATCCGTATCCTGCCGGCAGGCCGCCTGCTGGCGCGCTCGGTGTGCATGGTGTTCGACGCCTATCTGACCCTGCACAACCACCAACGCTTTTCACGGGTCATCTGAACAGACGAGTCGCATTACCACATGGACAACCTACCTTGCCAGGGACACTATGGGCAGATCGCGAGCCAAGGCATACCCCGCTTAGGCTGCACCAGTTCGCACCACAACTGCGCACACTGGCCTACAACCTATGCCGTGAGTTACCCTTACGGCTTATGTGTGTTTCCCACAAGGATCGATTCAAATGTCCGAGCCAGTCAAACTGCGCCCCCACAACCAGGCCCATTGCAAGGATTGCAGCCTGGCCCCTCTGTGCCTGCCTCTTTCGCTCAATCTGGAAGACATGGATGCACTGGATGAAATCGTCAAGCGTGGGCGGCCGCTGAAGAAAGGCGAATTCCTGTTCCGACAGGGGGACAATTTCGGTTCGGTCTATGCAGTACGCTCCGGCGCCCTCAAGACGTTCAGCCTGAGCGACAGTGGCGAAGAGCAGATCACCGGCTTCCACCTGCCCAGCGAGCTGGTCGGCTTGTCGGGCATGGACACCGAGGCGTACCCGGTGTCGGCCCAGGCCCAGGAAACCACCTCGGTCTGCGAAATCCCGTTCGAGCGCCTCGACGAGCTTTCGGTGCAGCTTCCACAGCTCCGCCGCCAGCTGATGCGGGTGATGAGCCGCGAAATCCGCGACGATCAGCAGATGATGCTGCTGCTCTCGAAGAAAACCGCCGATGAGCGCATCGCCACCTTCCTGGTCAACCTGTCCGCCCGCTTCCGCGCCCGTGGCTACTCGGCCAACCAGTTCCGCCTGAGCATGTCGCGCAATGAAATCGGCAACTACCTGGGCCTTGCCGTGGAAACCGTGTCGCGGGTGTTCACCCGCTTCCAGCAGAACGGCCTGATTCGCGCCGAGGGCAAGGAAGTGCACATCCTCGACCCGATCCAGCTTTGCGCGCTGGCCGGTGGTGCAATGGAGGCCTGAGGTCGCAGCTAACGAGGTATACTTGCGCATTCGTTTTCCCAGGATACCTGCAACAATGCACAGCGATGCCTTCGACCTCAAAGCCCTGATCCGCCCGGTAGTGGACTTCCCCAAGCCGGGCGTGATCTTCCGCGACATTACCCCCTTGTTCCAGTCGCCGCGCGGGCTGCGCTATGTCGCCGACCAGTTCATCGAGCGTTATGTCGAGGCCGAGTTCAGCCATATCGGCGCGATGGATGCACGCGGCTTTTTGATCGGCTCGATCATCGCCCACCAGTTGAACAAACCCCTGATCCTGTTCCGCAAGCAGGGCAAGCTGCCGGCCGACGTACTGTCAGAGGGTTACCAGACCGAGTACGGCGAAGCCTTCCTTGAAGTGCACGCCGACAGCCTGTGCGAGGGTGATTCGGTGTTGATCTTCGATGACCTGATCGCGACCGGCGGCACGCTACTGGCAGCGGCGAACCTGGTACGTCGCACTGGCGCGCAGGTGTTCGAGGCGGCGGCGATCATCGACCTGCCGGAGCTTGAAGGCTCGCGCAAGCTGCAGGCGGCTGGGGTGCCGACCTTCTGCCTGACCGAGTTCTCGCTGAGCGAATACTGAGTCGGGGCACCACGACAAGCCGGCTCCCACACTGTCCGGATCACCGCCGTACCTGTAGGAGCCTGCTTACCCGCGAACACGGGCAAGCCCGTGTCAGATCACAACGAAATCGGCTTGCGCCCGGCGAAGGCATGGGCCAGCGTCCCGCCATCCACCAGCTCCAGTTCGCCACCCAGCGGCACGCCATGGGCAATGCGCGAGGCCACCAGGCCCTTCTCGGCTAGCAACTGCGCGATGTAATGGGCCGTCGCCTCCCCTTCCACCGTAGGGTTGGTCGCCAGGATCACCTCGGTAAACGTCCCCTGCTCTTCGATGCGCGCCATCAACTGCGGCACGCCGATCGCCTCTGGCCCCAGGCCATCCAGTGGAGACAAATGCCCCTTGAGCACGAAGTACCGGCCGCGGTAGCCGGTCTGCTCGACCGCATACACATCCATCGGCCCTTCCACCACGCACAGCTGGGTATCGTCGCGACGTGGGTCGGCACATTGCGGACACAGTGCCTGCTCGGTGAGCGTACGGCACTGCTGGCAATGACCCACACCTTCCATGGCCTGGCTCAGAGCTTGCGCCAGGCGGGTACCACCGCTGCGGTCGCGCTCAAGCAGTTGCAGGGCCATGCGCTGGGCAGTTTTCTGGCCGACACCCGGCAGAATGCGCAAGGCGTCGATCAGTTGGCGGATCAGGGGGCTGAAGCTCATGTGTGCAGGCCTGTGAATTCAAGAAACAGAACGAACAAGGGAGCAACGACCCAGCGGCCGTTGCTCCCCAATTTGACGCAAGAGCCCGATCAGAACGGCATCTTGAAGCCCGGCGGCAACTGCATGCCGGCCGTCATGCTGCCCATTTTTTCCTGGCTGTTCTGCTCGACCTTGCGCACGGCGTCATTGAGCGCGGCCGCGATCAGGTCTTCGAGCACTTCCTTGTCGTCTGCGTCGGTCGACATCAGGCTCTGGTCGATGCTGACGCGCTTGACGTCGTGACGACCGGTCATCACCACGCTCACCAAGCCGCCACCGGACTGGCCGGTGACTTCGGCGTTGGCCAGCTCTTCCTGCATCTTCTGCATTTTTTCCTGCATCTGCTGGGCCTGCTTCATCAGGCCGGCCATGCCACCTTTCATCATGGGGGTATACCTCGATTGGGTCGTGTGATGCAGCCCGACGGGTGGCCGGGCGCATGGTTATCCGTTACTGGCCCTGGCTGACCAGGGCGTCTACAGGCTCAATAGTATCGTGCCGGACCGTGGCACCGAACAGTTTGATCATCTGCTGGATCAAGGGGTCCTGCTCGATCGACACCACCGCCTCATGCTGGCGCTCGGCGCGCTTGCGCGATGCGGCTTGGGCGGGCGTCTCCTGCTCGGGGCGCACCAACTCGATCCTAAGGTTCAGGGTACGCCCCAGGTGCTGGTTGAGCGCTTCGTTCAAGCGGCGCTGCTGAGTGCTGTTGAACAGCGCGCCCTGCCCGGGATCCAGGTGCAACAGCCAGTCATCACCGTCTGCCGCGATCAGCGTACAGTTTGCCGCGATGTTGCCTGTCATACCGGAGACAGGCAACTGTGGGAATAATTCCAGCCATTGCAAGGCCAGACCGGTGGCTGGCTGGGCAGCAGGCAACGGCTCTAGGGCTGCGACAGGCTGGTCTTCCTGAACGTGTTCGGCCAATTCGTCGAGGTAGCTGAAGCCCATCGGCTCGCTGTCGCCAGCATAGTAGTCGTCGTCCATCGGCGGCTCATCGTCACGGTCCATGCCTGCTGGAGCATAGGCATTCGGATCGAACGGTGGCGCCTCGAAGGCTGGCGGTGCGCTTGGTGGCTCGGGCTTCACAGGCACAGGCGCCGGAACGGGCTCGATGGCCTTCGGAGCTGGCTGGGCCGCGGGCTCCTCCCACGGCAGGTCGACAACCTCTTCTACAGGTGCAGGCTCCGAATGAGCCACTTCTGGCTCAGCTTCCGGCGCCGGCTCCGCGACCACCTGCTCGACCGCAGGCGCCGGCGGCGCCTCGACAACGGGCGACGCAACAGCAACCGCCGCCGCTGCCACCGGTTTCGCAGAATCAGCTGTGGCCTGGCTGATCCCCACCGGCTTTAGTACCGGTTTCGGCGCATCATCGGTATCGGCCGGACGGAACGCCAGCATGCGCAACAGCACCATCTCGAAGCCGCCCCGAGGGTCCGGCGCCAACGGCAGGTCACGACGGCCGATCAGGCCCATCTGGTAATAGAACTGCACGTCCTCGGCGGGCAACGCCGCCGCCAGGGCCAGCACTCGCTCACGATCGCCCTGGCCATTGTCCACCGCCTCTGGCAAAGCCTGGGCGATGGCCACCCGGTGCAACACATTGAGCATTTCAGCCAGTACGCCACTCCAGTCCGGCCCTTGCTCGGCCAGGTTGCGCACCGCTTCGAGCAGGGCACGGGCATCGCCTTCCAGCAACGCCTGGAGCACGCCATAGACCTGGCCATGGTCAAGGCTGCCGAGCATGGCACGCACGTCAGCGGCCAGCACCTTACCCTCACCGAAGGCGATGGCTTGGTCGGTAAGGCTCATGGCGTCGCGCATCGAGCCATCGGCGGCACGTCCGAGCAACCACAGCGCATCCGGCTCGAACGGCACGTTCTCGGCCGTGAGCACGTGACTCAGGTGCTCGACCACCCGCTCGGGGCTCATGTTCTTCAGCGAGAACTGCAAGCAACGCGACAAGATTGTGGCCGGCAGCTTCTGCGGGTCGGTGGTGGCCAGGATGAACTTGACGTAGGGCGGCGGCTCTTCCAGCGTCTTGAGCAAGGCGTTGAACGAGTGAGTGGACAGCATGTGCACTTCGTCGATCAGGTAGACCTTGAAGCGTCCGCGGCTTGGCGCGTACTGCACGTTATCGAGCAGTTCGCGGGTGTCTTCCACCTTGGTTCGGCTGGCGGCGTCGATCTCGATCAGGTCGACGAAACGGCCCTCGTCGATCTCACGGCACACCGAACAGGTGCCACAAGGCGTGGACGTGATGCCGGTTTCGCAGTTCAGGCATTTGGCTATGATGCGCGCAATGGTAGTCTTGCCGACCCCGCGGGTGCCGGTGAACAGGTAGGCGTGATGCAGGCGCTGATTGTCCAGCGCGTTGATCAAGGCCTTGAGCACATGGGTCTGGCCGACCATTTCGCGGAACGAGCGCGGACGCCATTTACGTGCAAGAACCTGATAACTCATCGAAAAACCATCGTAGCCTGATCGAGCGAAGGATCGCTAATCCTAGCGGAGCGGGGGCAAAATTGCACCCTGCGCGGTTCGTCTAAGCTAAGGAACTGGCGCAGGAAGTTCCGGGAGGAAAGCCCTTGCGAAGACTGCTGGCCCTGTTGTTGTTCTGGACCACCCACAGCCTGGCCGAGCAGCCAGTGCTGCGCTTCTCCGTCGTCGAGAGCTGGAGCATGCCGCTGATTCGTACCGAAAAGGGTCGGCCGGTGGAGGGCATGCTGTACGACCTGATGCAGGCCCTGGCCCGCGAAGCCGGTGTCCGCCCTGAATACCACCTGATGGCCCGCCTACGCTTGCAGCAGGCGATGAACGACGGCGATATCGACGTGCGCTGTTACGTCAGCACCCTGTGGTTCAATGACCGCCCTGGAGATTTCGTCTGGAGCATTCCTCTGTTCACCCAGCGCGATGTGCTGGTCGGCCGCCCCGGCGAGCGCAGCCCTGCCAGTGTGGAGCAGTTGCCACCGCAAGCCATCGGCACGGTGTTGGGGTACACCTATGCCTCGCTCGAGCCCCTGTTCAAGCAGCAGCGCCTGCACCGTGAAGACAGCCGTAACCAGGTGCTGGTGCTGCAGAAGCTCGAGGCGGGTCGCTATCGGCATGCGGTGAGCAACCTGATGTCACTGCAGTGGTTCAACCAACGCTTGCCGGCCGAGCAGCACCTGAAGGCAGTGGCCGTGCTGGAAGAGCAGTCCCTAGGCTGCATGGTGCGCAATGATCCGGCGATACCGACCCAGGGGTTGCTCCGGGCGCTGGTGAGGATGAAGCAATCGGGAGAGATCGAACGGATCACCCGGCGGTATGGGGCCGTGGAATATCCGGGAGACGCCTCGGCGGCTCTACCTTGATGCGGTGGGCACTGGGCTCGCCTTGATTGGGGCACGGCTGCGCCATACCCCCTCTACCAAGAAGAGATCAGCCACCGGGATGCCAGAGGGGTTGCCCTGGGCTCAGCGAGACGGCGCAGCCATGTGTTGCTGATGCTGCATCATCTGCTCCATCATCATCTGCTGCATGCCCATGTACCTGTCCATCATGTATTGATGCTGCTTCATCTGCTCGGGCGTCATCTGCGAGTAATGGCTGCCCATTTGCCCCCAGCCCATCTTGTGGCCGCCGCCCATCATAGGCCCGCCCATCTTGCCGCCTGCACAGCATCCCATCATGCCCGCACCCCACATCCCGGACATCATCTGCATGCTCTGCTGCATCATTGCCTGGTGCTCCTGCATCAGCTTCTGCCGCTGAGCAGGGTCGGTGGTTTTCTGGATAAGGCTCATCTGCTCCTGCATCTTCTTCAGATTTTCCTGGGCCTTGGCCATCTGTTGATCGAACTTCTCGACACTCATGGACTGCTCGGCCGGCTTGGCGACGCCAGCGTCCTGCTGGGCATAGATCAGCGCCGGGAAAAGCACTGCTGCCAAAGCGATAACGGCGAATTTGGAGGCTTTCATGGTTCAGCTCCTTGCGCGCAAGGTCAGGGTAGGGAGTGGAGCGCCACTGTCCAATCTAATCCTGGCCGCACACCCGAAACTGATCTAAATCAACCACGCAACCTATCGCGACGCACAGGCGATAGCAGCCGCTCAGCGACCACCACTGGGGCGTACCAATACGTTGTTCGACTCTGGGGATGCTGGAGCGAGAAATCCTTGAGAATTCAAGGACTTGCGTAATGGAGGCGGCCCCACCAGCCACACCCCGGCACTCGATGTCACCGCTACGGCTGCTCCCTTCCGGGCCTGACCGGGTTAACGGTTAATCAATGCGGGGGGACCGATGGGGCCACCACTACGCGGCTCGCCATGTGACGAGCCGCGCCATTGTACCGGTCTGGGGCGAACTTACAACCTCTGCGGCGAGAAAAAGTCATCATTTCTCAATGACTTGTCCTGACGCGCCTGACTCGTCGCCGCTAAGCCGGCCGCTACACGGGCCGCGGCGCCCCAGGATCACGGCAGGCCCCTAGATAGCAATACCCTGATCGGCCAAGAACGCAACAAATGCATCCTCATCCAGCACCCTCACCCCCAGCTCACTGGCCTTGGCCAGCTTGGAACCGGCACCGGGACCGGCAACCACGCAATGGGTCTTGCCGGACACCGAGCCGGCTACCTTGGCGCCCAGGCTTTCGAGTTTTTCCTTGGCGATGTCGCGACTCATGCGCTCCAGGGTCCCGGTCAGCACCCAGGTCTGACCGGCCAGCGGCAGCCCTTCGGCAACTTTTTTCTCATTGCTCCAGTGCATGCCGAACTCCAGCAACTGAGCCTCGAGAGCCCGTGCAAGCTTCTGGTTGGCCTCGTCGCGGAAGAATTCGCGCACCGCATCGGCCTGCTTGGTGTTCAAGACCTGGCG
Source organism: Pseudomonas sp. NyZ480 (assembly GCF_029537255.1). Lineage (NCBI taxonomy): Bacteria > Pseudomonadati > Pseudomonadota > Gammaproteobacteria > Pseudomonadales > Pseudomonadaceae > Pseudomonas > Pseudomonas sp. NyZ480. Next base: position 3,703,103 of record NZ_CP120626.1, read on the forward strand.
CAAGTCGATGCCGTCGGCTTCGATGATCTTGTCCAGGCTGTCGAGCTTGGCCACCAGCTTTTCCGCCCCCGTCGGGCCGACCGAGGCGATATCGAGCTTGGCGATCATGCCGGCCAAGGTGGTGCTGGCCGCGAACTCCGCTGCCACCTCGCCCTCGTCCTGCAACTGCATGCCGCTGGCGAACAGTTGCTCGATGACCTTGCGGTTGTGGTCGTCTTCAAAGAAGTTATGAATCTCATAGGCCACTTCGAGCCCGATGTCCGGCAGGTAGGTCAGCACCTGCGGCAGCGCCTTCTGAACCCGCGCCAGGCTACCCAGCGAGCGAGCCAGGACCTTGGCGGTCTCCTCGCCCACATCCGGAATGCCCAAGGCATAGATGAAGCGTGCAAGGCTCGGGCGCTTGCTGGCCTCGATGGCGTCCAGCAGCTTCTTGCTGGAGACCTCAGCGAAACCTTCCAGACCAACGATCTGCTCGAACGCCAGCTTGTACAGGTCCGCCGGCGAGCCGATCAGCCCCTCATCCACCAACTGCTCGACGCTCTTTTCACCCAGGCCGTCGATGTCCATGGCGCGACGGGACACGTAGTGAATGATCGCTTGCTTGAGCTGGGCACCGCAGGCCAGGCGACCGACACAGCGATACACCGCGCCCTCGCTGGTGGTTTCCTTGCCCTTGCTGCGCTTGACCAACTGGGTGCGCTCGACCTGCGAGCCGCACACCGGGCATTCGCTAGGCACCTCCACCGGACGGGCATCTTCGGGACGACGCTCGAGCACCACCTGCATCACCTGCGGGATAACGTCACCGGCGCGGCGAATGATCACCGTGTCACCGATACGCAGCCCCAAGCGCGCAATTTCATCCATGTTGTGCAGGGTGGCGTTTGACACGGTCACGCCGGCGACCTTGACCGGCTTCAGGCGTGCCACGGGAGTGACCGCTCCGGTACGACCGACCTGGAACTCGACATCCAGCACTTCGGTCAGCTCTTCCATGGCGGGGAACTTGTGGGCCACGGCCCAGCGCGGCTCTCGGGCGCGGAAGCCCAGCTCGCGCTGCGCGGCCAGACTGTTGACCTTGAACACCACGCCGTCGATTTCGTAGGCCAGGCTGCTACGCCGCTCACCGATGTCGTGGTAATAGGCCAGGCACTCTTCGATGCCCGCCGCGTGCTTGAGTTCGCGGCTGATCGGCAGGCCCCATTGCTTGAGTTGTTCGAGGATACCAATGTGGCTTTCGCCGATGCTCTCGGAGACCTGCCCCACGCCATAGCTGCAGAATTCCAGCGGGCGACTGGCAGTGATCTTCGGGTCCAACTGACGCAGGCTGCCGGCCGCCGCGTTGCGTGGGTTGGCGAAGGTCTTGCCGCCAGCAGCGGCCTGGACAGCGTTGAGTCGGTCGAACCCGGCCTTGCTCATGTACACCTCACCGCGCACTTCAAGCACGGCAGGCCACCCCTGGCCCTGGAGCTTGAGCGGGATATTCCGCACGGTGCGCACGTTGGCGCTGATGTCTTCGCCGGTGGTGCCATCACCTCGGGTCGCGCCTTGCACCAACTGGCCATCACGGTACAACAGGCTGACCGCAAGGCCATCGAGCTTGGGCTCGCAACTGAAATCGACCGCACCGGACTGATCGAGCCCTTCGGCCACGCGCCGGCCGAACTCGCGCAGGTCGGCCTCGTCGAAGGCGTTGCCGAGGCTGAGCATCGGCACTTCGTGACGGACCTGGCTGAATGCCGCCAAGGCATGACCACCGACGCGCTGAGTCGGCGAGTCGGGCGTCACCAGGTGCGGGTATTCGGCCTCCAGCGCCTTGAGTTCGTTGAACAGGCGGTCGTACTCGGCATCTGGGATGCTTGGCTCGTCGAGCACGTAATAGCGGTAGTTGTGCTGATCGAGCTCGGCTCGCAGTTCGAGAATTCGGGTTTCGGCAGTCATTTTTGGCTCTCTTGCAAAGCAAAAAAGCAGCCAACAGGCTGCTCTTTCGTTTGGATCCTTCTGTCAGCGCTTCTGAGTCAACGCACGGCGCTCGAACTCGACGATACGCTGGCGGTAGTGCTCGATGGTCTGGGCGGTCAGCACGCTGCGCTGGTCGTCCTTGAGCTCGCCATTGAGCTCATGGGCCAGCTTGCGTGCCGCGGCCACCATCACATCGAAGGCCTGCTTTGGATGGCGCGGGCCTGGCAGACCGAGGAAGAAACTCACGGCCCGGGTGCTGAAGTGGTCGATGTCGTCCAGGTCGAAGACGCCTGGCTTGACCGCGTTGGCCATCGAGAACAGCACTTCGCCGTGACCGGCCATGCTTTCGTGACGGTGGAAAATATCCATTTCACCGAAGCGCAGGCCGCTCTCGAGAATGTTCTGCAGCAGCGCCGGCCCCTTGAAACCACCTTCGTCACGGGAGATGACACTGATCACCAGCACCTCTTCGACAGGTGGCAGCTCTTTGGCCGCGTTGCCGCTGGCAGCAAAACCGCTGTTGCGATTGTTGTCCGCGGCCAGACCTTCATCGGCATCGTCGAACAGATCGGGCTCGCGCTGCTCGGCAACCAGGTTCAGGTCACCCTGTTGGGCTTGCGCGGTACGCTTGCCGCGCTTGTTGGCCTTGGCAGGCTTGGGTTCGCGCTCACGCTCACGCTCGGGCGCACTGACCGAAGGCAGGTCGCTCTCGTCCAGCTCCGGCTCCTTGTGGGTGTCCAGCACCCGCGATGGGCCAAGCACCTCGGCACTGCCTTCGTCGTCCGGCAGGTTGGAGTAGCTGCGATCCAGACGGAACTTCAACTTGCCTTTACCGCCGCGCATGCGGCGCCAGCCGTCGAAAAGAATACCGGCGATGACAATGATGCCGATGACGATCAGCCACTCGCGCAGACCGATTTCCATGTAATCCCGTGCCTCTATAAAAATATGCTTGAAAACAAAGGGTTCAAAGCCCTTTAACACGTGGCGCCAACTCTATGTTCTGACAGGCGTTTTACCCACGCAAAAAACGAGTGACATTAAGCTAGCACGACCAAAGACAACTTTACACCGTCTGTCGCACATGACGGGGGCATTTGCCCACACATTCTGCCCTATCTTCGCTCATCAGGCGTCGACCATGGCCAGAGCCTCCTCCACATCAACTGCAACAAGACGTGAGCACCCAGGCTCATGCATGGTCACCCCCATCAATTGATCGGCCATCTCCATGGCAATCTTGTTGTGGGTGATGTAGATAAATTGCACGCTTTCACTCATGTCCTTGACCAAACGGGCGTAGCGCCCGACGTTGGCATCGTCCAGCGGTGCATCGACTTCGTCGAGCATGCAGAACGGTGCGGGGTTCAACTTGAAGATGGCAAACACCAGCGCCAATGCGGTCAGTGCCTTTTCGCCGCCGGACAGCAAATGGATGGTGCTGTTCTTCTTGCCCGGCGGACGCGCCATGATCGTCACCCCTGTATCGAGTAAATCTTCGCCCGTCAGTTCCAGATACGCGCTGCCGCCACCGAAAACTTTTGGGAAAAGCGCCTGTAATCCGGCATTTATCTGATCAAAGGTATCCTTGAAGCGGTTGCGGGTTTCCTTGTCGATCTTGCGAATGACGTTCTCCAGGGTCTCCAGAGCTTCGACCAGGTCGGCGTCCTGAGCATCCAGATAGCGCTTGCGCTCGGACTGCTGCTCGTATTCTTCGATCGCCGCCAGGTTGATCGCGCCCAGGCGCTGGATGCGCGCCTCCAACTGCTCAAGCTCCTGCTCGGTGCCCTGCTCGCTGGCCTCAGGTTCCAACGTGGCGAGCACGCCCTGCAAATCATAGCCATCGGCCAGAAGTTGCTCCTGCAGCGTCTTGCGGCGCACGTCCAGGCCCTGGCACTCCAGGCGCAACTGCTCCAACTGGCCACGCAGCAACTGTGCCTGCTGTTCGGCCTGGGTACGGCGCTTCTCGGCCTCTCGCAGTTCGCGGTCGGCCTCATCCATGTGCAGACGCGCCTGGCGCATTTCCTCGTCGACGCTCATGCGCCGCTCCAGCAACTCCTCCAGCTTCAGACGCAGTTCTTCGAGCGGCGCTTCGCCCTCCTCCAGATTGAGGCTCAATTGCTCCTGGCGCTCGCCAAGGCGCGCAGCCTGCTGCTCCAGACGCTCCAGAGCCTGGCGAGTGGAGTCGTGCTGGGCGCGCAACGAACCCAGGCGCACGGCGAGTTGGTGGGCATGGTCCTTGTGCTGACGGGCCTCCTGTCGCACACGGTCGAGACCCTCGCGCAAGGTATCGCGCCGGGCCATCAGCGCTTCGCGCTGCTCGGCGTCCTGTGCCATGAGGTCCAGCGCCTCTTGCAGCAACAGGCGCGCTTCGCCCAATTGCTCATGCTCCACGGCGCGTTGCTCCTGCAACTCGACCAGCTCTTCGTGCAAGCGGCCGCGGCGCAGTTCCAACTGCTCGGCACGCGCACGGGCGGCCGACAGGCGCGAGTTGAGCTCGCCGTGCTGTAGGGTTTGCTCCTGGGTGCGGCGGCGCAGTTGCTCTCGCTGCTCTTCGTGGTCCAGTTGCTGCTCGCGCAGGGCCTGCAACCGTTGTTCGAGCACCTCGAGCGCCGCCTCCTGCTCAGCCTGGTCGAAGCCCAGGCGCTCGATTTCCTGGCCACGGGCCAGCACACCACCCTGGGCGTCTCCACCACGGCTGATGCGCAGGAAGTGCCGGCCCACCCAGTAGCCGTCGCGGCTCACCAAGCTCTGACCTTCGCCCAGGGAGGCGCGCAGGGCCAAGGCTTGCGCGAGGTCCTCCACCGGCTTGACCTGGGCCAGCCACGGGGCCAGGTCGGTACGACCTTCGACCTTGTCCAGCAGGCTGCCGGCCGGGCGCGCACCCTCCTCGTCGGCCAGCAGCAAACGCAGCTCGCCCTGCTCGAGGTGCGTGAAATCAAGCCCGGCGAAGTCATTGACCAACACCGCTTGCAAGTCAGCTCCGAGCACCGTCTCCACGGCCAGCTCCCAACCCGGCTCGACACGCAAGCCCTCGGCCAGCCGGGGCTGGTGCGCCAGGCCTTGTTCGCTCAACCACTGCGCAATGCCTGCGCCTGGCTCGAGGGCGGCCTGCTGCAATGCCTCGAGCGAGGCCAGGCGTCCGCCCAGCCGCTGCAGATCGCCCTGCGCCTGCTGCTGCGCTTGGGTCGCCTGCTGCAACTGCTCACGCACGCCCTCAAGGCTGTCGACCAGTTGCTCTTCCGCCAACTGCAGCGCTTCAAGCTGTACTTCACTGCCTGCCAACTGCTCGCTCAAGGCCCGCATGTCGGCATCCTGCGGGTCGGCGCCCAGCTGCTCGCCTTCCTCGGTCAGTTTGCGCTGGCGTTCGCTCAGGCGCTCCAGGCTGGCTTCAAGCTGCTGCAGACGCGACTGCTGGACCTCGGCCTGGCGCCGAGGTTCGGCAGAGCGGGTATTGAAGCTGTCCCACTGCTCTTGCCAGCCGTGCATGCCTTGCTCGGCTTCTTCCAGGATGGCGGCAGCCTCCTCGGCCGCGGCCAGGGCCAGCTCCTGCTCGGGCAGCAGCCTGTCCAGCTCTTCGCCCAGCGTGGCCAGCAGGGTGCGATCGTGGCCCAGGTGCGACTCGGTCTCCAGTCGCGTGCGCTCGGCCTCCTTGAGGTCGTCCTGCAACTGACGAAGGCGTTGCTGGCCGTGCTGAATGCTCTGCTCGACCCGGGCGATATCGCCGGCCACCGAGTAGAAACGCCCTTGGACCTGGTTGAAGCGTTCGGACAGCTCGTGATGACCGTCGCGCAGGCGCTCGATGGCGGCGTCGGCATTGCGTTGCTCGGCCACCAACGCCTCATGGGCGACGTCCTGATCGCCAATCACCCCTTCACGCTGGCGCACTCGGGCATCTAGGTCGCGCCAGCGCAAAGCCGACAAACGCGCCTTGAACTGGCGCTCCTGGGCTTTGTACTCGCGGTATTTCTCGGCGGCCTGGGCCTGGCGATGCAGGCGCTCCAACTGGCGCTCCAGTTCTTCGCGCAGGTCGGTCAGGCGCGCCAGGTTTTCCTGGGTGCGGCGAATGCGGTTCTCGGTCTCGCGGCGGCGCTCCTTGTATTTGGATATGCCAGCGGCTTCCTCGATGAAATTGCGCAGCTCCTCGGGCTTGGCCTCGATCAGCTTGGAGATCATGCCCTGTTCGATGATCGAATAGCTGCGCGGGCCCAGGCCGGTGCCGAGAAAAATATCGGTGATATCACGCCGACGGCACTTGGCACCGTTCAGGTAATAGGTGTTCTGCCCGTCGCGGGTCACCTTGCGACGGATGGAAATCTCCGCATAGGCGGCGTATTCGCCCACCAGGGTATTGTCACTGTTGTCGAACACCAGTTCGATGCTGGCCTGGCTGACAGGCTTGCGGCTGGTGGAGCCGTTGAAGATGACATCGGTCATCGACTCGCCACGCAGGTTCTTCGCCGAACTTTCGCCCATCACCCAACGCACCGCGTCGATGATGTTGGACTTGCCACAGCCGTTGGGGCCGACCACGGCCGCCATGTTGCTGGGGAAGTTGACCGTGGTCGGGTCGACGAACGACTTGAACCCGGCCAGGCGAATGCACTTTAGGCGCATCGGTCAGACTCGGGCCAACGCAGCCAGCACCAGTTCGCAACTACGCTGGCCGTAGGCGGTAAGCACTTCGCGAATGCGCGGCAGGTCTCGGGCGACCACGGCGTCGAGCAAGCGGGCGAACAGCTCCAGGTAGTCGTTCATGTTGGCCTGGCGCTGATCCAGTGACAGGTAGTAGGCACGGCTCATGGCCGGCTGCAGGTTCTCGACGGTTTCCTGGAGGAACGGGTTGTCGGCAAACGGGTAGGCCGCGCGCATCACGGCAAAACTTTCGGCGACGAAGGTCTTGATGTCCTTGTTGGCGCACGCTTGCTGCAGGCGCTGCTGAATGCCCAAGAATGGCAACAGGTCGCTCTCGACGCGCCATTTCTGCGCAACCGCGTTGCCCAGCAGGATGTAGAACTCGCTCATCAAGGTGCACAGGCTGCGCACGCTGCGTTCGTCCAGTTCGGTCACATGGGCACCACGACGCGGCAAGATCGCGACCAGATGCCGACGTTCGAGGATCAACAGGGCCTCACGCACCGAGCCACGGCTGACATTGAGCGCCTGGGTGACCTTCTGCTCCTGGATACGTTCTCCCGGCGCGAGTTCGCCACGGATGATCCGCTCGGCCAGGTAGTCGGCAATCTGCTCTGAGAGGCTGTCCGGCGCCTTGAACGTCATGGTTTTCCTTCAGAATCATTGAACTGGAGACAAGGGCGGGATTGTAGCGCACTTGCAGCCCAATCGAGCAGGGGGACTACAGCCTTTGTTGACATCGCCCAATGCCCTCGATGACGGCCCGATCTATGCTTAGGAAAAGGACGGGTTCGGTGGAATCGGCGTAGGCATGAATAATTTCCTGACCTTTGAGTCAGAAAAATATTGACCTTCAGGTCAGCCCTGCTTAGAGTCCGCCCGAACAACAATAAAACCATTGCGAGGCCTTCCCCGTGATCCAGTTTCTCGTCAATCAGGAGCTGCGTAGTGAGCACGCCCTGGACCCGAACATGACGGTGCTGCAATACCTGCGCGAGCACCTGGGCAAACCCGGCACCAAGGAGGGCTGCGCCAGTGGCGACTGCGGCGCCTGCACCGTGGTGGTCGGCGAACTGACCCAGGACGCTGCCGGCAACGACACCTTGCGCTACCGCAGCCTCAACTCGTGCCTGACGTTCGTTTCGTCGCTGCACGGCAAACAGCTCATCAGCGTCGAAGGCCTCAAGCACCAGGGCAAGCTGCACAGCGTGCAACAGGCCATGGCCGACTGCCACGGTTCGCAGTGCGGCTTCTGCACCCCTGGTTTTGTCATGTCGCTGTTCGCTCTGCAAAAGAACAGCGAAGGCCACGACCTGCACCAGGCGCAGGAAGCACTGGCTGGCAACCTGTGCCGTTGCACCGGTTACCGCCCGATTCTCGACGCGGCCCAGCAGAGCTGCGCCCAGCCCTGCCGGGACCAGTTCGATGCCCAGCAGGCCCAGACCATCAGCCGCCTCAAAGCCATTGCCCCGACCCAGACCGGCGAGCTCAACAGTGGCGACAAGCGCTGCCTGGTGCCGCTGACCGTGGCCGACCTGGCCGACTTGTACAGTTCCCACCCCGAGGCACGCCTGCTGGCCGGTGGTACCGACCTGGCGCTGGAAGTCACCCAGTTCCACAAGACCTTGCCGGTGATGATCTACGTCGGCCACGTCGCCGAACTCAAGCGCATCGAGAAAACCGCCAGCCACTTGGAAATCGGCGCCGCCACCCCGCTCACCGACTGCTACGGCGCGCTCAACGAGGAATACCCTGACTTCGGCGCCCTGCTCCACCGCTTCGCCTCGCTGCAGATCCGCAACCAGGGCACCCTGGGCGGGAACATTGGCAACGCCTCGCCGATTGGCGACTCGCCACCCTTGCTGATCGCCCTGGACGCGCAGATCGTGTTGCGTCAAGGCCAGCGCCAGCGCACTCTGGCACTGGAAGACTATTTCATCGACTACCGCATCACCGCACGCCAGGACAGCGAGTTCATCGAGAAGATCATCGTGCCCCGCGCCAGCGCTGACTGGGCGTTCCGCGCCTACAAAGTGTCCAAGCGCCTGGACGACGACATCTCCGCCGTGTGCGGGGCGTTCAACCTGAGCATCGAAAATGGCGTGGTCAGCGGTGTGCGCATTGCCTTCGGCGGGATGGCCGCCATTCCCAAGCGTGCCCGGGCCTGCGAAGCCGCACTGCGCGGCAAGCCTTGGAACCAGGCCAGCATCGAACGCGCCTGCCAGGCGCTGGCCGAGGACTTCACCCCGCTCAGCGACTTCCGTGCCAGCAAGGAGTACCGCCTGCTGACCGCGCAGAACCTGCTGCGCAAGTACTTCATCGAACAGCAATCGCCATACATCGAGACCCGGGTGACCGCTTATGTCTAACCATCACGCAGCCAAGAGCCAGGCCGAGATGGCCGAACTGTTCCGCCAGGACCTGACCACCGGTGTTGGTCGCAGCATCAAGCACGACAGTGCCGACAAGCATGTGTCCGGCGAGGCGGTGTACATCGACGATCGCCTGGAGTTCCCCAACCAGCTGCACGTGTATGCCCGCACGTCCGACCGCGCCCACGCACGCATCCTGCGCATCGACACCACGCCCTGCTATGCCTTCGAAGGTGTGCGCATCGCCATTACCCACGAAGACATTCCCGGCCTGAAGGATATCGGCCCGGTGGTTGCCGGTGACCCGCTGCTGGCCATCGACAAGGTCGAGTTCTTCGGCCAACCGGTACTCGCCGTGGCCGCCCGCGACCTCGACACCGCGCGCCGTGCGGCCATGGCCGCCATCATCGAGTACGAAGACCTGGAACCAGTGCTGGATGTGGTCGAAGCGTTTCGCAAGAAGCACTTCGTGCTCGACAGCCACACCCACCAGCGTGGCGATTCGGCCGCAGCCCTGGCCAGCGCTGCGCACCGCCTGCAAGGCACCCTGCACATCGGCGGCCAGGAGCACTTTTACCTGGAAACCCAGATCTCTTCGGTAATGCCTACCGAAGATGGCGGCATGATCGTCTACTGCTCGACCCAGAACCCCACCGAGGTGCAGAAGCTGGTCGCCGAAGTGCTGGACGTGCCGATGAACAAGATCGTGCTCGACATGCGCCGCATGGGCGGCGGTTTCGGAGGCAAGGAAACCCAGGCGGCCAGCCCGGCGTGCCTGTGCGCGGTGATCGCCCGCCTGACCGGCCAGCCGACCAAGATGCGCCTGCCGCGCGTCGAAGACATGACCATGACCGGCAAACGTCACCCGTTCTACGTCGAGTACGACGTGGGCTTCGACGATGACGGCCGCCTGCATGGCATCACCTTCGACCTGGCTGGCAACTGCGGCTACTCCCCGGACCTGTCCGGTTCGATCGTCGACCGCGCCATGTTCCACTCCGACAACGCCTATTACCTGGGCGATGCCACCGTGCACGGCCACCGTTGCAAGACCAACACCGCCTCCAACACCGCCTACCGTGGCTTTGGCGGTCCGCAGGGCATGGTCGCCATCGAGCAGGTGATGGACCACATCGCCCGCCACCTGGGTCGCGACCCGCTGGAGGTACGCAAAGCCAACTACTACGGCAAGACCGAGCGCAACGTCACCCATTACTACCAGACGGTCGAGCACAACATGCTCGAAGAGATGACCGCCGAACTGGAAGCCAGCTGCGACTATGCCGAGCGTCGCGAGTCGATCCGCCGCTTCAACGCCAACAGCCCGATCCTGAAGAAGGGCCTGGCGCTGACCCCGGTCAAGTTCGGTATTTCGTTCACCGCCACCTTCCTCAACCAGGCCGGTGCGCTGATCCACATCTATACCGACGGCAGCATCCACCTGAACCACGGCGGCACCGAAATGGGCCAGGGTCTGAACACCAAGGTCGCCCAGGTGGTCGCGCAGGTGTTCCAGGTCGACTTCAGCCGTATCCAGATCACCGCCACCAATACCGACAAGGTGCCCAACACCTCGCCGACCGCCGCCTCCAGCGGCGCCGACCTCAATGGCAAAGCGGCGCAGAATGCCGCCGAAATCCTCAAGAAGCGCCTCACCGAATTCGCCGCACGCCACTATCAGGTGACCGAGGAAGACGTCGAGTTCCGCAACGGCCATGTACGGGTGCGCGACCAGATCGTCAGTTTCGAGCAACTGGTTCAGCTGGCGTACTTCGCCCAGGTTTCGCTGTCGAGCACCGGTTTCTACCGTACGCCGAAGATCTACTACGACCGCAGCCAGGCGCGTGGCCGGCCGTTCTACTACTTCGCCTTCGGCGCGGCATGCGTGGAGGTGATCGTCGATACCCTGACCGGCGAATACAAGATGCTGCGCGCCGACATCCTGCATGACGTCGGTGACTCGCTGAACCCGGCCATCGACATCGGCCAGGTGGAGGGCGGCTTCATCCAGGGCATGGGCTGGCTCACCACCGAGGAACTGGTGTGGAACGCCAAGGGCAAGCTGATGACCAACGGCCCGGCCAGCTACAAGATACCGGCAGTGGCCGACATGCCGCTGGACCTGCGCGTGAAGCTGGTGGAGAACCGCAAGAACCCGGAAGACACCGTGTTCCACTCCAAGGCCGTGGGCGAGCCACCGTTCATGCTCGGCATCGCTGCCTGGTGCGCGATCAAGGATGCCGTAGCCAGCATCGCCGACTACCGCGAGCAGCCGAACATCGACGCGCCAGCGACGCCGGAGCGGGTGTTGTGGGGCTGTGAGCAGATGCGCAGGGCGGTGGCCACGCAACCGGCCGAACCGCAACTGGAAACAGAGACTCAGTAACACCGCCCCCAAAGCGGGCCGAGCTACCTGAAGAGGAATTGGATCATGCACCAATGGATCAACGCCCTCGCCGACCATCAATCCCGTGGCGAAGCCTGCGTGCTGGTGACCATCATCGAAGAGCGCGGCTCCACGCCACGCAACGCAGGCTCGAAGATGGTGGTCAGCGCCGACGGCCTGTTCGACACCATCGGTGGCGGCCACCTGGAATACAAGGCCCTGCACATCGCCCGGCAGATGCTCGAAGCGCAACGCACGACCCCGCATCTGGAGCGCTTCAGCCTGGGCGCCAGCCTCGGCCAGTGCTGCGGCGGCGTCACTGTACTGCTGTTCGAACCCATGGCCGCGGTGCAGGCGCAGATCGCTGTGTTCGGCGCGGGCCATGTCGGCCGCGCTCTGGTACCCTTGCTCGCCGCGTTGCCCTGCCGAGTACGCTGGATCGACTCACGCGAGCAGGAGTTTCCCGAGGTCATCCCTAACGGTGTGACCAAGGTCGTCAGCGAGGAACCGGTCGACGAGGTGGCAGAGCTGCCAGCAGGCTGCTACTGCATCGTCATGACCCACAACCACCAGCTCGACCTGGAACTGACCGCCGCCATTCTGAAGCGCAACGATTTCACCTGGTTTGGTCTGATCGGCTCGAAGACCAAGCGCACCAAGTTCGAGCACCGTCTGCGCGAGCGCGGCTATGACGACGCCGTCATGGCACGCATGCGCTGCCCGATGGGCCTGGCCGAGGTCAAAGGCAAGCTGCCGATCGAGATCGCCGTGTCCATAGCCGGGGAAATCATTGCCACTTACAACGCCTGCTTCGGCCAGCACGACGCTGCCGCCAATGCCGGCCCCATTGCCCAGTTGCTGCCGCCTTCACGGCGCAGCCAAGCCCTTTGACGAGCGTTTTATGACTGCTACCCGTAAAGCCTACCGCGCCGCCATCCTGCACAGCATCGCCGACCCGGCCGAAGTTGGCCTGGACGCCTCCCACGAATACTACGAGGATGGCCTGCTGGTAATCGATGATGGCCGCATCAGCGCCGTTGGCCATGCCAGCGAGCTGCTGCCGACCCTGGACGCCGACATCGAGGTGGTGCACTACCAGGATGCCCTGATTACCCCAGGCTTCATCGACACCCATATCCACTTCCCGCAGACTGGCATGATCGGTTCCTACGGCGAACAGCTGCTGGACTGGCTAAATACCTACACCTTCCCCTGCGAGAAGCAGTTTGCCGACAAGGCCCATGCCGACCAGGTGGCGAAGATTTTCCTCAAGGAGCTGCTGCGCAATGGCACCACCACCGCCCTGGTGTTCGGCAGCGTGCACCCGGAATCGGTCAACGCGCTGTTCGAAGAAGCTGAGCGTCTGGACCTGCGCCTGATCGCCGGCAAGGTGATGATGGACCGCAATGCGCCTGACTACCTGACCGACACCGCCGAGTCGAGCTACAGCGAAAGCAAGGCATTGATCGAACGCTGGCATGGCAAGGGCCGCCTGCACTACGCGGTCACCCCGCGTTTCGCCCCTACCAGCACCCCGGAACAACTGACCATGGCGGGGCAACTGCTAAAGGAACACCCCGGCGTGTACATGCACACGCACCTGTCGGAGAACCTCAAGGAAATCGACTGGGTCAAGTCGCTGTTCCCTGAGCAGAAGGGTTACCTGGACGTCTACGAACACTTCGAACTGCTGGGCGAGCGCTCGGTGTTCGCCCACGGCGTGCACCTGTGTGACGACGAGTGCCAGCGTCTGGCAGAAACCGGCTCGGCGATCGCCTTCTGCCCAACCTCCAACCTGTTCCTGGGCAGCGGCCTGTTCAACCTGCCCCAGGCCGAGCGTTTCAAGGTCAACGTTGGCCTGGGCACCGATGTCGGCGCCGGCACCAGCTTCTCGCTGCTCACTACCCTGAACGAGGCCTACAAGGTGATGCAACTGCAGGGCGCTCGCTTGCACCCCTACAAGTCGCTGTACCTGGCGACCCTCGGCGGTGCCCGTGCCTTGCGCCTGGACGACCGCATCGGCAGCCTGCGCCCAGGCAACGATGCCGACTTCGTGGTGCTCGACTACAAGGCCACGCCGCTGCTGGACTACCGTATCCAACAGTCCAACAGCATCGAAGAGACCCTGTTCGTCCTCACCACCCTGGGCGACGACCGCACCGTGCGGGAAACCTACGCGGCCGGTCGTTGCGTGCACCAGCGCTGAGGCGCGATCAGAAATCGGCCAGGCGCGTCACCGCGACCTGGCCACTGTAAGGCCCTGCCCCTACGCGCAAGGTCACCAGCAAGCGAACCAGACGTCCTTGCTCGACCGCCTGCTGCAGAGCCTGGCGCGCTTGCGCGCCGATCTGCGTGTGCCACTGCGCCAGCCAAGCCTGGGACAGCACTGATCCTCCCAGGTCCGGGGCCACATCGATAACCGCCTCTTCGCTGACGGCCACCAGCACGAGGTAGACCCTGCCTGTCGACGACTGCCCATACTGGACGACATTGCCGATACGCTGCTGGTGGCTCAATCCATAACGCCTGAGCATATCGTCGACCACGTTGATGGCGTGCTGGCGCATGCGTCTGCCACTGACAGTGCCGAGCAATTGCTGGCTGTGGGCATCCACGGCTCGCAGGTAGTACACCGGAGGCCTGGCTGCCGGAGCATCCAGCGCCAGCGTCAACCGCCACCCCCTCTGCCCCTCCAGCTGCAAGGGCCGCTGCGGCGCGAGCAACAACAGCGGGTCGGCGAGATCACCCAGGCCGCGGGTATCTCCCAACCAGCCATTGAGCACCTGCTCAAGGTGCAACAACCGCGCATGCTCGCTGCCCTGGAACCCTTCGAATACCGTACGGGCGACGTTCTGCGCACTCTGTTGGGCCAAACCTGGACGCGCACGGCTAACCTGGTAATCCAACGGCAGGGTGAACAGCGCCCGCCGCACCGACCACCCCTGCTGGTTACGCACCACCAACCAGGGCTGTTCGCCGTAGCGCTGACGCACACAGCGTTGCAGGTCATCGAAACGCAACGGTGCAGGTAGCTGCTGCGTCCGGGTAAGCACAATGGCGCTGTTGCTTTCCACCGGAAAGATCGGCACCCAGCGCCCTTCGATAGCGACCCCTTGGACCAACGCTTCGCCTTCGGCTCCATAAAGCCCTGAGCCTGGTACTCGCTCGATGTCCGCCATCGTGAGCTCACGCGAGCTGTGTCGCCAGCTCCGTCCTTGCGGGACCGTGGGATTCTCGCGCAGCTGGAAATGGATACGCTGCCAGACCAATTCGGTGGTGTGCGGCCCCTCGAAGTGCACGCCGCCCAGCACTGGCCGCAGCAATCGTTGCTGGCGGGCCGTGCGCAGCGCGGCAGCGACCGGCAGTGTCAAGCGGGAGATCAGTTCGTCCAGCCAGACTTCACCGAACAGCACCATGCCGTTGCGCCCCATCAGCGATACCCGCCCCAGCGCCAGATGCTGCAGCAGCACATACACCTCCCGATGCCCGGGCCTCACGAAGATGAACAGGCAACGCCCTTGGTGGCCACCCTCCTGGAGAATCCGGTAACCTCGGTCGACGATGGCCCGCCTGATGCCTGCCTGGAATGGCTGCAAGGTCGGCTGCCCCACAGCGCTGCGCAGCGCATCGGCTTCGGGACGCGCGAGCATCCAGCGCCACTCGTACGTCTGGGTGCCGAGGACGTCTCGGTTGACCGCCACTTGCAGATTGTCGACGATGCGCTCGTCGATTATCCGCAGCGGCTCGGAGGTCGCATCATCCAGCCAGTGATCCAGATCCTCCAGCGTGATCGAACTCCATCCATGGCGGCGCCGGGCATTCCTGAACAGCGTCTCGCCCATTACCTGCCGGGCGTTGGCATTCATCAAGGGATAACGCCGGGCAAGCCGTGCACCGAAGGTTTCGGCAAAACCACCCAACACTTCAGGCGCCTCGGCGGCGTGCTGCCCCAGTCGGACCCGCACCGGTCCGAACCCTTGTGCGATCCCGTCATCGAGATCGACCAGCCGTTCGGGCTGCCAGCCCGGCTGGACGATGAAACGCACCCGACTGGAGGCCGACCCTTCAAGTATTGGGTAATAGTTACCCTCGACACGCACACCGAGCGCCGAGGTATCCGACTGCCCCCCGAAATGTACACTGACTTCGCCCCCGGACCTTGCGATCACACGGTCTTCGCCATGAAGCGCCCAACGCCACTGCTGCCAGGGCTGGGAAGGCCTGGTGACCGGCACACCCGCCGAGCTGCCTGGGCCAATGAGGTAGGTACGCGACCAGGCTGGCGCGACACCATCGGCCAGGTAGGACAATACGAACTCCACCCGCTGCTCTTCACTTCGAAAGGCGTAGTTGGCGAGGATGCGCCGTCCCCGCGCCAAGGCGGTCTGCGGGCTTGCCCCGGCGAACGGCTGGTGCCGGCTGCGCGGCCCCGCATATTTCAGCAGCCCTTCCGATTCGGTCAGTTTGCCGCCGCCACCGCGCAGGCCGACCTCGGCATGCACGACCCAACGCCCACCCTCCCTGCGCACTGGCGCCTCGTAGCGCCGCATGGTGGTTGCACGCAAGCGTAGCGTGTGCTCCCCGGCTCGCCGGTAGACGGCATAGAGGCGACCGTCCTGCTGGATGTACTGCTGGCCGGCATGCAGCCAAAGCCCCTCGTCGCCCCCCTGCAAGCGAGCCGCGCCGCGCAGTCGTGGTTGTACCTCATAGCCGGCCAGCGGGCGGCTGGCGCTGAGTTGCCGCAGGCGCAGGCGCACGGCCCGGCGCAGGCTCCACAGCCCACCGGCGACAGGAACGGCGGTTAGCAGGATGTCGGCCACGGCACCCGCCACGCTCAGCGCAGCCCAACCCAATGAGTCGGCATCCCGTGCCCGCCAGGCGCTACCGATGGCCTGGACACTGTGCTGGATATCCTGCAATGCGACGACCACGTTCACACCCGGCACTATCGCCAGGCCAGCCCTGAGATAACCGATGTGGCGCTCATGCGCCTGCTGGTCACGGCTGATCCTGATACCCAGCTGATTGCGCCCTTGCTGGCGCGCCAGACTCATCAGGCGGTTACGCCGGTCCGTCAGCTGCAGGCCGATGAGCGTCTGGTCGATTGCCGCTGGGGCATTCAAGAAGCCTTCATAGCCCTTGCTGGCCGCCTGGCGGAAATAGCTCAGGAGCCGGTCGGGGTCGTCGGTGCAGCGCTGCGCAACATAGTCGGCTACATCCGTGCGGGTGCGGATGGCCAGCCGCAGATGAGCCAACGCCTGTTCAAGGCTATCGCGCTCGATCAAATTGATGTCTTCTGGCGCACCGGGCAAAACCAGCACGGTTAGGCCTGAATCGGTCCTGACCAGCGCACCGGCACCGCGGATTTCGCTACCCAGGGCCTGGTTGCTGTTGATGGTCAACCAGTGAACTCGCATCCTTGCTTGCGCCAGTGCCGCAGTTGAAGTCACCTGCGCCGCGGTGTCCAGCATGTCCACGGCAGGTTGGCTGAGCGCCTGACGCCAGTGTTGTACGCGGGCCAACAGTTGCAGTTCGAGTCTGTAAGGTCGACGCAAGCGCTGGATATCCGCCTCCTGCGACGGGTCGAATGTCACAGCCAGAGTAGTCTCGAATTGCCTCAGCGGGTCGAGCGAGACCAAGGTGTCGGACAGATACTTCGCCGAGATGCCCGCTACCCGCCACTGGGCCATCTGCAGGCGTCTAGTCTCGGCGTCGTCCTGGCCATCGAAGCCTTCGCAAGCCAGTTGCGCGACCGTCACATCCTCCCATTCGTCGCTTGCCACCCATGTCATCGACGCCTGCGCCGCGTGTAATGGAGCGCCGGAAAAGCCGAACTCGCCGCCAGGGAAGGGCTCGATGACTGTACCTTCGCCCAACCAGTGAAAGCCGACCGACACCGGCCGATGCAGCAGCACGGTGTCAGGGGTCAGCGTGATGCCCAGGTCCTGCTGGATTCGATCGCAGAGCAACTGACCGGCGAATGTGACAAATGGCGGTAATTGTTCTTCAAGCCAATCTTCCAGCGCCCAGGCTGCCTGTTGGTACTCCCTCAGCCAGGCGGCAAAGAGCTCGCGCTCATCTTCGCTTCGCGCCAGCAGCCACTGTGGCAGGTGTTGGGCCAACGTATCGGCTGCCCACAGTTGCTCGAGCACCGCCACCGCCGCCTGCCGACAACTGTCGACCGGCATCGACAGCGCCGTGCGGGCAAGCTCCCGACGCCGCTCGGCCTCCTGATCGGGCGTCAGTTGTGCCAGCGGGCCATTGGCTGGCGGAGCGTCCCCCAACTGCCCCGACCAGTGATCCAGCAGGTCCTGTACAAGACCGGTGAGGCCTTGCGGAGCGGGCACGAACTGCAATTGAGCCTCATCCTCGGGAACCAGCGAGGATACTGGCAGGCGTGCGTTGGCCAGGGTGAAGGCCAGGCGCTCGCGCAGTTGTACCTGGACCTCCAGGCAAATCAGCCCTCCGCCTTCGCCATGAACCCAGACCAGCAGGGGGGCATCGAGCAAGCCAGAGGCCCATGCACTGGCTTGGACCATCGCCCACACCCCAGGCAGTGGCTGTTCACCCACCTGCACCGAAAGCCACTGCACGGGGTGCTGATCATCGGGCGAGAACAATTGGTCGCGAGCCTGATGTGTGATTTGCCCCTCAAGCACCTGCAGGCTTGCCTCGGCATCCATGGCCGCGAGGATTGCTGCTTGCAATGGCCCCGACTCGCGCCACGGCCCTTCCCCCGTCAGCGCCTGACGCGCCTGCTCGGTCGCTTTATGCCGGGTGCTTTGCAGGCTTATCCAAGGCGCCAGTGCCTGTCGCGCTGGCGCCGTCGCGCCGAAACAGTCCAACAGCCGCTGAAGGTGCTGTGCCCGGTAACGGTCACGCAGACGCTCGGGGTAGCTGTCCGGCAAACTGCCTAATGGCAACAGGTCGGCATAAACCTGCGCTTGGGCCTCCAGGGCTTCCTCCAGCACGCTGAACCACTGCGGTTCGGCGGACTCGATGTGCCCTGCCTGCAAATCGAGCCCAGCGGGCAAACGTTGCCGCCATTGCGTATCGCCAGCCGACCTGGCCCGCCGTGCAACCGATGCCTGGTTGAGCCAGTCCACGGGATCGGGCGCATCGGCAAGCAGTGCATGCAGTTGCACCCTGGCCTGCTCCAGGACCGGGTCGGGGGCGCTTGTCGATTCAACGCTGTCGAGGGGTACGGCATCGAACAATTCGGCCGGTAAAGTCATGTAGGTAGCTCCTTATGAAGAGCCACCAGTCTGCGCAGGGGGACCGTCGAAAAGCGGTACATTCATATTCACAGCCCATCGGCGCCCCTGCGCCCCCAGCCTGTAAACCGGCTTTATGGCTCGCGGGCCAAGCCACGGTACAGCGCACCACCGATCGCAGCGCCAATCAACGGTGCCAGCCAGAATAGCCACAACTGCTGCAAGGCCCAGCCGCCGACGAACAATGCCGGGCCGGTACTGCGTGCGGGATTGACCGAGGTGTTGGTCACCGGGATCGAGATCAGGTGAATGAGGGTCAGGGCCAGGCCGATGGCGATAGGGGCGAAACCTGCCGGTGCGCGTGCGTCGGTGGCGCCCATGATGACCACCAGGAACATCGCCGTCATCACCACTTCGCTGACAAAGCCGGCCGCCAGCGAATAGCCGCCGGGCGAGTGATCGGCATAACCGTTCGAAGCCAGACCAGATGCCAGTTCGAAACCGGCCTTGCCGCTGGCGATGAAGTAAATCACCGCCGCCGCCAGGATCGCGCCGATCACCTGGGCGATCACATAAGGCAGCAGTTCCTTGGCCGGAAAGCGCCCACCCACCACAAGCCCGAACGACACGGCAGGGTTGAGGTGGCAGCCGGAGATATGGCCGATGGCGAACGCCATGGTGAGCACGGTGAGGCCGAAGGCGAAAGCGACACCAAGCACGCCAATGCCGATGGGGGAACTGGCTGCGAGTACTGCACTGCCACAGCCGCCAAGCACTAACCAGAAGGTGCCGACCAGTTCGGCGCCCATACGTGTACCCAGGGAGATGCTCATGATTCCTTTCCTCAAGTAGTTGAACGCAATGAATGCGCAAGCCCAACTGCTTGATGAAGGTTTGCCCACAAGAATTTAGCAGACCTTGGGTTAATGGCCAGTCAAGGCCACGGGACCGCTGCGCGACACGAGGCCGCGCCCTCTCGGACGGCGCGGCGCTGGAGAAAACTCAGGAGACCGGCGCGGGAAGGATCAGCCCTTGACGGAGGCCTTGGGCTTTTTCAGGAGGTGCGAAAACACGGCATGCAAGTCGTCCGAGGCACTCTCCTCGTCCAGGTTGAGCTTGCTGTCGATGTGGTCCATGTGGTGCATCATCAGGCTCACTGCCTGCTCGGCATCGCGCGCCTCGATGGCGTCGATCAACTGCATGTGCTCGTCGTACGAGCAATGCGAACGGTTGCCGCTTTCGTACTGGGCGATGATCAGCGAGGTCTGGGACACCAGGCTGCGCTGGAAGCTCACCAGCGGGGCATTGCCAGCCGCTTCGGCCAGCTTGAGGTGGAACTCGCCGGAAAGACGGATACCCGCACCCCGGTCGCCGCGCGAGAAGCTGTCCCGCTCTTCACGCACCATCTGGCGCAGCTCGTTGAGTTGCTCGGCGGTAGCGTGCTGCACGGCCAGTTCGGTGATAGCGCGCTCGACCATACGCCGCGAGAAGAACACCTGACGCGCCTCTTCCACCGTCGGGCTGGCCACCACCGCGCCGCGATTGGGTCGCAGCAGCACCACACTTTCATGGGCCAGGCGCGACAAAGCGCGGCGAATGATGGTACGGCTGACACCGAAGATCTCGCCCAGCGCTTCCTCGCTCAACTTGGTGCCCGGTGCCAGACGCTGCTCGAGGATCGCCTCGAAGATGTGCGCATAGACGATGTCGTCCTGGGTACCACTGCGGCCAGCCTTGCCAGCGCGTGCAGGTTTCTTCAGAGGTTGCAGCTGTTCGTTCATGGGCTCTCGAGGCACGAAGGAAAGTATGGCGCCATTGTACACAGGCTGAGCCGTTTCTGCAGGAGGCCTTTTCGCTATATAGCCATCGAGCGACAGTTTGTGCACACAAAAGATAAAACATTATTTGCATTCTTTGTACACAAAAGGATAATCCAGCGAGCAACTTCTTGACCCATAAGTCAACAAACGGTCGGACGTCTGCCTTCCCTCTTGGAGCCGCCAAGCGCTTTTGCGCAGGACGAAGGCTCCACAACAACAAGAAAGACTTGAGGAGTACTCGCTGTGGAAAGCCGCAAATCCGAAGCCCCTACGCTGGATCTCGCGCCGCCGCTCGAAACGAGCTGGCTGGAGCGGATTTTCAAACTCAAGCAACACGGCAGCACTGTCCGAACCGAGCTGATCGCCGGGGTGACCACCTTCATCACCATGGCGTACATCATTTTCGTCAACCCCAACATCATGGCCGACGCAGGTATCGACCATGGCGCGGCCTTCGTCGCCACCTGCATCGCCGCCGCCCTCGGCTGCCTGCTGATGGGCCTTTACGCCAACTGGCCGGTGGGCCTGGCACCGGGCATGGGGCTTAACGCCTTCTTTACCTACACCGTGGTCGGGACCATGGGCTACAACTGGGAAACAGCGCTCGGGGCCGTGTTCGTCTCGGGCGTGCTGTTCATGTTCCTGACCTTGTCGAAGGTTCGCGAATGGTTGCTCAACAGCATCCCAGTGAGCCTGCGACATGCCATGGGTGCCGGGGTCGGACTGTTTCTCGGACTGATCGGCCTCAAGACCGCAGGGATCATCGTCGACAGCCCGGCCACACTGATCAAGCTCGGCTCGCTGCACGAGCCTGGTCCGCTGCTGGCGGCGGTGTGCTTCCTGATGATCGCCATCCTCAGCTACAAGCGGGTGTTCGGCGCCATCCTGATCAGCATCATCGGCGTCACCGTCGCTGGCTGGGGCTTGGGTCTGGTGAAGTTCGGTGGCGTGATGTCGATGCCACCGAGCCTGGCACCCACCTGGATGGCCATGGATGTGGCGGGCGTGTTCAACGTCAGCATGATCAGCGTGGTACTGGCGTTCCTCTTCGTGCACATGTTCGACACCGCCGGCACCCTGATGGGCGTAGCCCAGCGGGCCAACCTGGTGGCAGCGGATGGGCGTATCGAAAACCTGTCGAAGGCCCTGAAGGCCGACAGTGCCTCCAGTGTGTTCGGAGCGGTGGTCGGCGTGCCACCTGTGACCAGCTACGTGGAGAGTGCCGCGGGTGTCGCGGCGGGTGGCCGTACTGGCTTGACTGCAGTGGTCGTCGGCGTCCTGTTCATCGCCGCGATGTTCTTCGCGCCACTGGCCGGGATGATCCCTGCCTATGCCACTGCTGGTGCACTGATCTATGTAGCGATGCTGATGATGGGCAGCATGGCGCACATTCACTGGGATGAAGCCACCGACAGCATTCCAGCGATCGTTACCGTGATCATGATGCCGCTGACCTTCTCGGTCGCCGATGGTATTGCCCTGGGCTTCATCAGCTATGTGGCATTGAAGGCAGGCACTGGCAAGTACAAGGAAATCTCTGCCAGCCTTTGGGTACTGTGCGCGATTTTCATTGCCAAGTTCGTGTTTCTTTAATTCGTGAATGGCTTGGCTTTAGCTTTTTAGCGATTGCGAGATCGAGCGCCGCCCGCGCGGCGCATCGCGAGCAAAGCTCGCTCCTACGTCTGTTTCAGGTCGGTCTTCCTGTTTGAGGCGCACGACCGCTGTGTTGCATGGCTCGCGATGCGCCGCGCAGGCGGCGCTCGATTTCAAGCCCACCCCAAATCCGCGCCCTACACCACACGCCACCCTCCTCTTTTTTCACCGTGGCCGAAGGGTATGCCCCAGGTTCCGGTAGCTTGGCTTGAGCTTTCTAGCAATTGCAAGATCGAGCGCCGCCCGCGCGGCGCATCGCGAGCAAAGCTCGCTCCTACGTCTGTTTCAGGTCGGTCTTCCTGTTTGAGGCGCACGACCGCTGTGTTGCATGGCTCGCGATGCGCCGCGCAGGCGGCGCTCGATTTCAAGCCCACCCCAAATCCGCGCCCTACACCACACGCCACCCTCCTCTTTTTTCACCGTGGCCGAAGGGTATGCCCCAGGTTCCGGTAGCTTGGCTTGAGCTTTCTAGCAATTGCAAGATCGAGCGCCGCCCGCGCGGCGCATCGCGAGCAAAGCTCGCTCCTACGTCTGTTTCAGGTCGGTCTTCCTGCTTGAGGCGCACGCCCGCTTTGCTGCATGGCTCGGTAGGAGCGAGCCTTGCTCGCGATGCGCCGCGCAGGCGGCGCTCGATTTCAAGCCCACCCACATCCGCGCCCGACACCACACGCCACCCTCTTTTTCTGCAGACGAAAAAAAGCCCGCCAGTGTGAGAGCGGGCCAAGGACCTACGAAGATTCTTCTAGCGACCCACTAGCTTCCACGATAGGTCGAATAGCTATACGGCGAGATCAACAGCGGCACGTGGTAATGCTCCTGCTTCTCGTCGATGCCAAAGCGCAGCACAACAACATCCAGAAACGCCGGCTCCGGCAACTGCACGCCGCGAGCACGGTAATAAGCGCCCGCACTGAACTGCAACTGATAGACACCGGTACGGTAATCGTCGCCTTGCAGCAACGGTGCGTCGACCCGCCCATCGCTGTTGGTCAGCGCAGTGTTCACCAGCTCCAGCTGCTGGCCTTCTACGCGATAGAGCTCGACCTTGATCGAGCTGCCTGGGCAGCCGTGCGCGGCATCCAGTACGTGTGTGGTCAAACGTCCCATTGCTTGTCGCCTCTTGTGCAGATCGTGGGCAGAAAATACTCGGCATGGCACCAAAATGGACCTCGCCGTATGCGGGAATGCAGTCATTAAGACATTTTCACGAAAGATTGTACACAATTTTCTAAACCCTTCCTTCGCCCTCCTCCCTGCGCCCCGACAAACCGGCCACCAGTCGCAAATACAGGCCCAGCGCAGACGTCAACGTCATTAACTGACCAAGTGGGCAGGTTTCTTGCAAAGACTTAACCGGCAAGGCTCATGCGACAAATGGGAAGAAATGCGGAAAAACAGGCTTACAAAAGATTTCAGAAGTTGTATACAATCAGCCCATCCGGTGGTGCGACATCCCGACGCGGCCCGCCCACCCCCGCACAAACGCACAAGAAGGAAGACTGCAGTGAGCGCTGACTACCCTCGCGACCTGATCGGTTACGGCAACAACCCACCTCACCCGCAATGGCCGGGCAACGCCCGTATCGCGCTGTCTTTCGTGCTCAACTACGAAGAAGGCGGCGAGCGCAACATCCTGCACGGTGACAAAGAGTCCGAAGCCTTCCTCTCCGAAATGGTTGCCGCCCAGCCACTGCAGGGTGTGCGCAACATGAGCATGGAGTCGCTGTACGAGTATGGTAGCCGCGCCGGTGTCTGGCGCCTGCTCAAGCTGTTCAAGGACAGCGGCGTACCCCTGACCATCTTCGCCGTGGCCATGGCCGCCCAGCGCCACCCGGACGTCATCCGCGCCATGGTCGAGGCCGGCCACGAGATCTGCAGCCACGGTTACCGCTGGATCGACTACCAGTACATGGACGAGGCCCAGGAGCGCGAGCACATGCTCGAAGCCATCCGCATCCTCACCGAGCTGACCGGCGAGCGCCCGCTGGGCTGGTACACCGGCCGCACCGGCCCAAACACCCGTCGCCTGGTGATGGAGGAAGGTGGCTTCCTCTATGACAGCGACACCTATGACGACGACCTGCCCTACTGGGAGCCAAACAACCCCACCGGCAAACCGCACTTGGTGATCCCCTACACCCTGGACACCAACGACATGCGCTTCACCCAGGTGCAGGGCTTCAACTGCGGCGAGCAGTTCTTCCAGTACCTCAAGGATGCCTTCGACGTGCTGTATGCCGAAGGCGCCGAAGCGCCGAAGATGCTCTCCATCGGCCTGCACTGCCGCCTGGTCGGTCGCCCGGCGCGCCTGGCTGCGCTCAAGCGCTTCGTCGACTACGCCAAGAGCCATGAGCAGGTCTGGTTCGCCCGTCGCGTGGATATCGCCCGCCACTGGCACGCCACCCACCCGTACAAGAAAGAGAACGCCTGATGACTGCCTTCAAGACCCTCAAGCCCTCCACCCTGGACCGTGACGCCTTCGTCGAGGCCTTCGCCGACATCTACGAGCACTCGCCGTGGGTTGCCGAAAAGGCCTACGACCTCGGCCAGCTGGGTGAGCTGGACGAGATCGAAGCCCTGCACCAGCGCATGAGCGATATCCTGCTCAGCGCAAGCCACGCAGAGCAACTGGCCCTGATCAACGCTCACCCGGACCTGGCCGGCAAGGCCGCCATCCAGGGCGAGCTGACCGAATCGAGCACCAACGAGCAAGCCGGTGCCGGCATTCACCAGTGCACCGCCGAGGAGTTCGCCCGGTTCACCGAACTGAACGATGCCTACAAAGCCAAGTTCCAGTTCCCGTTCATCATGGCGGTTAAAGGCAGCAACCGGCACCAGATCCTGGCCTCGTTCGAAAAACGCATTCACAACGATGCCGAAGCAGAGTTCAAGGAAGCCCTGGCACAGATCAACCTGATTGCCCTGTTCCGCCTGCTGCAGCTTTAAGGACCGAGCGCAGCCGTGGCCCGAGTGCGTGACGCGTCCGTACCCAGGGCCTGGCCTGCAAGCCGGTCCACCTATTCAAGAACAACGAACATAGAAGAGATAACCGCATGCGCACCCTGATGATCGAGCCCCTGACCAAAGAAGCCTTCGCCCCCTTCGGTGACGTGATCGAAACCGACGGCAGCGACCACTTCATGATCAACAACGGCTCGACCATGCGCTTTCACAAGCTCGCCACGGTCGAGACCGCAGAGCCTGAAGACAAAGCGATCATCAGCATCTTCCGCGCCGACGCGCTGGACATGCCGCTGACCGTGCGCATGCTGGAACGCCATCCGCTGGGCAGCCAGGCTTTCATCCCGCTGCTCGGCAACCCCTTTCTGATCGTGGTCGCGCCCGTTGGCGATGCACCTGTATCAGGCTTGGTCCGAGCCTTCCGCAGTAATGGCAGGCAGGGCGTTAATTACCATCGCGGCGTCTGGCACCACCCGGTGCTGACGATCGAAAAGCGGGATGACTTCCTGGTGGTTGATCGCAGTGGTTCCGGCAACAACTGCGACGAGCATTACTTCACCGAGGAACAGATGCTGATCCTCAATCCCCACCAATAAGAAAAGGTCGGTCATCGTTCGGTGACCGGCAGAGGTACATACTGTGGAAGCACACCTTCACGAATGGCTGAACCTGAGCATTCGCTGGGTTCACATGATCACCGGTATCGCCTGGATCGGTGCATCGTTCTACTTCGTCTGGCTTGAAAACAACCTGAACCGGAGCAATCCGCGCGAGGGGCTGTCGGGTGACCTATGGGCCATCCACGGCGGTGGTATCTACCACCTTGAGAAGTACAAGCTGGCACCGCCGAAAATGCCCGAGAACCTGCACTGGTTCAAATGGGAAGCCTACTTCACCTGGATGTCCGGTATCGCCTTGCTGTGCGTGGTGTTCTACTGGAACCCGGCCCTGTACCTGCTGGCCCCTGGCAGCACCCTGAGCGGTGCCGAGGGCGTGGCCATCGGTATCGGTTCGCTGATCGCCAGCTGGTTCATCTACGACTTCCTGTGCGACTCGCCCCTGGGTAAAAAGCCTGCGCTGCTCGGTGCCGTGCTGTTCGTGCTGATCATCGCCGCCTGCTTCGGCTTCAGCCAGGTATTCAGCGGCCGTGGGGCATACCTGCATACCGGCGCGATCATCGGCACCATCATGGTCGGCAACGTGTTCCGGATCATCATGCCGGCCCAGCGTCAGCTGGTGGCCGCGATCGAAAACAACACCACCCCTGACCCGGTTCTGCCGGCCAAGGGCCTGCTGCGTTCGCGCCACAACAACTACTTCACCCTGCCGGTGCTGTTCATCATGATCAGCAACCACTTCCCGAGCACCTATGGCAGCCAATACAACTGGCTGATCCTGGCTGGGATCGCAGTGGCCGCGGTACTGATCCGTCACTATTTCAACACCCGCCATGACAGCAATAAGTACGCCTGGACCCTGCCTGTCGGTGCCCTGGCAATGATCTGCCTGGCCTACGTCACCGGTCCCAAGCCGATGGCTGTAGCGCCTGAACAAGCCGCGGCGAAGATCGAGTACCAGCCTCTGCCGGAAACCGCTGTCGGCGGGAAAACCGCAGCCGAGAAGCGTGCCGAGGAGGCCGCCAAGGCCGCCGAAGCGCCTGCGGCGGCTGCGCAAGCCCCGGCCCAGGCCACCGCCCAGGCCGTGACCGATGGATTCGAAAAGATCCATACCGTCATCCAGGAACGCTGCACCGTGTGCCACTCGTCCAAGCCGACCAGCCCACTGTTCAGCGCCGCCCCTGCCGGCGTGATGTTCGACACCCCACAGCAGATCCAGGCCCAAGCCGCGCGCATCCAGGCGCAAGCGGTCGCCAGCCAGATCATGCCACTGGGCAACATCACCCAGATGACCGTGGAAGAGCGCAAGCTCGTCGGTGACTGGATCGCCAAGGGCGCGCCGGTCAACTGATCCAACGGGCACACCCCGCGCCTCCTGGGGAGCGGGCTCGCCCGCGAAGAGGCCGGTAAACCCGGCCTCGGTTTCAAGGCAATACGCAAGCATCGAGCGCTCGGGCCTCATGCGGGAACCCCAGGTCTTCTTCTGAAGACCTGCCGCCTGCAGCCCGGCGCTTGGATCCGAGAATAAAAACAAAACTCGAGGTGCTGCATGTCCGAGTCACGCAAGGCGTACATTCCCGTTGCGCCGCCGCGACAGCCTCTGCCCCTGTTCCAATTGATTCTGGTAGGCCTGCAACACGTTCTGCTGATGTATGGAGGCGCGATTGCCGTGCCTTTGATCATCGGCCAGGCTGCCGGGCTGTCTCGCGAAGAAGTCGCCTTCCTGATCAACGCCGACCTGCTGGTTGCCGGCGTCGCCACGATCATCCAGTCGTTCGGGATCGGCCCAGTGGGCATCCGCATGCCGGTGATGATGGGCGCAAGCTTCGCAGCCGTCGGCAGCATGGTGGCCATGGCCGGCATGCCCGGCGTCGGCCTGCAGGGGATCTTCGGGGCGACCATCGCCGCCGGGTTCTTCGGCATGCTGATCGCGCCGTTCATGTCCAAGGTCGTGCGCTTCTTCCCGCCCTTGGTCACCGGTACGGTGATCACTTCCATCGGCCTCTCGCTGTTCCCGGTCGCGGTCAACTGGGCCGGCGGTGGGCACGAAGCGCAAACCTTCGGCTCGCCGATCTACCTGCTGGTGGCCGGCCTGGTGCTGGCAGTGATCTTGCTGATCAACCGCTTCATGCGCGGGTTCTGGGTGAACGTTTCCGTGCTGGTGGGCATGGGCCTGGGCTACATCCTGGCCGGCTCGATCGGTATGGTCGACCTGTCCGGCCTGTCCGAAGCTCCGTGGTTGCAAGTCG
This sequence comes from Pseudomonas sp. NyZ480, assembly GCF_029537255.1. Classification (NCBI taxonomy): domain Bacteria; kingdom Pseudomonadati; phylum Pseudomonadota; class Gammaproteobacteria; order Pseudomonadales; family Pseudomonadaceae; genus Pseudomonas; species Pseudomonas sp. NyZ480. Next base: position 3,730,972 of record NZ_CP120626.1, read on the forward strand.
TTACCCCGCTGCACTTCGGCATGCCGACCTTCAGCCTGGCGCCGATCCTGTCCATGTGCCTGGTGGTGGTGATCATCTTCGTCGAGTCCACCGGCATGTTCCTGGCCCTGGGCAAGGTCACCGACCGCGAAGTCACCCCCGGCATGCTGCGTCGCGGCCTGTTGTGCGATGCCGGCGCGTCGTTCGTGGCGGGCTTCTTCAACACCTTCACCCATTCATCCTTCGCCCAGAACATCGGCCTGGTGCAGATGACTGGCGTACGCTGCCGCTACGTCACCGTGGTGGCAGGCGCGCTGCTGATTCTGCTGAGCCTGCTGCCCAAGGCGGCCTTCCTGATCGCTTCGATCCCGCCCGCGGTGCTGGGCGGCGCGTCCATTGCCATGTTCGGCATGGTCACCGCCACCGGGATCAAGATTCTCCAGGAAGCGGACATCGGCGACCGTCGCAACCAGTTGCTGGTTGCGGTCAGCGTCGGCTTCGGTCTGATCCCCGTGGTCCGCCCGGAGTTCTTCGCGCAGATGCCCCATTGGATGGAACCGATCACCCACAGCGGGATCGCCATGGCAACGGTCAGTGCGCTCGTGCTGAACCTACTGTTCAACATCCTCGGGGGTGCTGATCGGGCGGTGCACAACGACGCCTGTCACCAGCATTGAACCAGGGGGCGGCATGCTGCCGCCCCTTTTTCAAGCAAGCAACGACCTCCACCGTCGGCCCGCCGGAATGGGCCGCCCGGGGCGCTTGTGCGCCGAAAAAACCGCTAACAAAAACAATAAGTCCGGGAATCACAACATGAAACGCATCACCTCGTCCCTGCTGCTGGGCAGCAGCCTGTTGGCTACCCTTCCGACGCACGCAGGCGAATGGCTGCAGTGGCATGGCGAAAGCCTGACCTACTTGTACGGCAAGGACTTCAAGGTCAACCCAGACATCCAGCAGACGATCACGTTCGAGCACGCCAACAAATGGAAGTACGGCGATACGTTTCTTTTCGTCGACAAGATTTTCTACAACGGCAAGGCCGACCCCAGCAAAGGCGTGACCACCTACTACGGTGAGTTCAGCCCGCGCCTGTCGTTAGGCAAGATCACTGGCCAGAGCTTCGCGTTCGGCCCGATCAAGGACGTGCTGCTAGCCATGACCTACGAGCGTGGCGAAGGCGACAACGAAGCCTACCTGATCGGTCCGGGCTTCGACCTGAACGTTCCCGGCTTCAACTACTTCACCCTCAATTTCTACCTGCGCAACACCGAAGGCAGCCGCCCAGGTGACAACGTCTGGCAGATCACACCGACGTTCTCCTACACCATCCCCGCCGGCAAATCCGACATTCTGATCGACGGCTACATGGACTGGGTGGTGGACAACGACCAGACCCGACGCGGCACCTACCATTCCAACCTGCAGTTCAACCCGCAGGTCAAGTATGACCTGGGCAAGGCCATGAACCTCGGCGCCAAGCAGCTCTATGTAGGCTTCGAGTACAGCTATTGGAAGGACAAGTACGGCATTGACAGCCAAGGCAATGTGCAGAGCAACCAGAGCGTGTTCAGCGCACTGGTGAAAGTGCATTTCTAAGAAGCTGACCAAACGCCCAAGTTTGTATCACTGTGCTCCAGGACGGAGCACTTGAGACAAGGCGCGCAAGTGAGTAATCTGCGCGCCCCCTCGATCAAGGCAGGATGGATTCTGCCTGCGTTTACTGACCGCTCAGTCAATGAATTCGGGCGGTTGGCCAACGTGTTGCCAGCCTGAAATACCCTTTTCATCCGTTCAGAAAGACGTCGAGCAGGATGGTTGCGTCCAACCCGGAAAAGTTGGCGCAGCTCTTGCCAAACAACTGTGGCTAATCGAAAAAAACTGACTCAAAAGACAAAAAAAAGCGCCAACACCACGCGCTGACAACAATCCAATCAAGGGAGCGACACTCGCAATGCGTACCATCAACAGCCTGATTCTCGCGGGCGGCCTAATGGCCTGCGGCACCTCCTTCGCCGGTGACCTGCTGCAGTGGCAGAACAACAGCCTCACCTATCTGTGGGGCAAGAACTTCAAGGTCAACCCAGAGATCCAGCAAACCGTCACCTTCGAGCACGCGGACGCGTGGAAGTACGGCGACAACTTCATCTTCGTCGACAAGATCTTCTACCAGGGCAAGACGGACGCCAACAATGGCCCGAACACCTACTACGGCGAGATCAGCCCTCGCCTGTCGTTCGGCAAGATCTTCGACCAGAAGCTGGAGTTCGGCCCGGTCAAGGACGTGCTGCTGGCCATGACCTATGAGTTCGGCGAAGGGGACAGCGAGTCGTACCTGATCGGCCCAGGCTTCGACCTGGATATTCCAGGCTTCGACTACTTCCAGTTGAACTTCTACCAGCGCACCACCGACGGCAGCCGCGCCGGTGACAATGTCTGGCAGATCACCCCGGTTTGGTCGTACACCATTCCCGTGGGCTCGTCCGACATCCTGATCGACGGCTTCATGGACTGGGTAGTCGACAATGATGAGAATCGCCGCGGCGAGTATCACGCCAACCTGCACTTCAACCCGCAGGTGAAATACGATCTGGGCAAGGCCCTGCACCTGGGCGAGAAGCAGTTGTACGTCGGCTTCGAGTACGACTACTGGAAGAACAAGTACGGGATCAAGGATTCCGATGCGTTCACCACCGACCAGAACACTGCAAGCTTCCTGGTCAAGGTTCACTTCTGATCATCGGGGCCGCATTGCGGCCCATCGCCGGCAAGCGAGCTCCCACTGTCATTGGACATAACCCTTAGGAGCCAGCTTGCCGGCGATCCATGCCACTCAGCGCGAAGGCCGGACAGCGCGCCACAGCTTCCCAGCCACCGCGACCGCTGCCAATACCACGCCCCCCGCCACCACGCCGGCCACACCATTGAGCAACGCGCCGGTCAGCGCCCCACCGCGCCCTTCACTGAACGCTTCGATGGCGTGATGCAACGGCGCGATGCCGTGTACCAGGATCCCGCCGCCGACCAGGAACATTGCCGCGGTGCCGATCACCGACAGGCTTTTCATCATGTAAGGCGCCGCGCGCAGGATGCCATTGCCGATAGCCTGGGCCATGCGCGACGTTTTCTGAGTCATCCACAGCCCCAGGTCATCGAGCTTGACGATACCGCCCACCAGCCCGTACACGCCGATGGTCATGACGATGGCAATGCCCGACAGCACGATGATCTGCTGGGTCAGCGGCGCATCGGCGACGGTACCCAAGGTGATGGCGATGATTTCGGCCGACAGAATGAAATCGGTGCGCACCGCGCCCTTGATCTTGTCCTTCTCGTACGCCACCAAGTCGACGTTGGTATCGGCCACCGCCTCCTTGAGCGCATCGTGCCCGGCGGCGTCCTCCTCCTTGCTGTGCAGGAACTTGTGCGCCAGCTTCTCGAAACCCTCGAAGCACAAGTAGGCGCCGCCGACCATCAACAGCGGCGTAACCGCCCATGGAATGAACGCACTGATCAGCAGCGCCGCAGGGACCAGGATCAGCTTGTTGACCAACGACCCCTTGGCCACCGCCCACACCACAGGGATCTCTCGCTCGGCACGTACGCCAGTGACCTGTTGGGCATTGAGCGCCAGGTCGTCACCCAGCACGCCCGCAGTCTTCTTCGCCGCGACCTTGGTCATGACCGAGACGTCATCGAGCACCGTGGCGATGTCGTCGATCAGCACCAGTAGACTGCTTCCTGCCATGATTGCCGGTTCCGAATAAGTTGAATGGGCCAGATTCTAGCCGAAAGTCGCTGCCTTGAGCGCCCATTGGGGCCGGTGCTACCATGCCCGATCCCTCTTAGAGGTGGCCAGACACGAGGAAGAGCCCCGACAATGAGCACCATTCGCGAGCGCAACAAGGAACTGATCCTGCGCGCGGCCAGCGAGGAATTCGCCGACAAGGGCTTCGCCGCCACCAAGACCAGCGATATCGCGGCCAAGGCCGGCCTGCCCAAGCCGAACGTGTATTACTACTTCAAGTCCAAGGACAACCTCTACCGCGAGGTCCTGGAAAGCATCATCGCCCCGATCATGCAGGCGTCGACGCCGTTCAATGCCGATGGCGACCCCAGAGAAGTGCTGAGTTCCTACATTCGCTCGAAGATCCGCATCTCCCGCGACCTGCCGCACGCTTCGAAAGTGTTCGCCAGCGAGATCATGCATGGCGCACCGCACCTGTCGCCGAGTCAGGTAGAGCAATTGAACGAGCAGGCACGCCACAACATCGAGTGCATCCAGCGCTGGATCGACCGTGGGCAGATCGCCCATGTGGATGCGCACCACCTGATGTTCAGCATCTGGGCCGCGACCCAGACCTATGCCGACTTCGACTGGCAGATCTCGGCGGTGACCGGCAAGGCCAAGCTGGCCGACAGCGATTATGACGCGGCGGCGGAGACTATCATCCGGATGGTACTCAAAGGCTGTGAGCCTGAGGTGGCCTGAACCACCTGGCGCCATTCGCGGACAAGCCCGCTCCTACAGTCTCTGTGGGAGCAGGCTTGTCCGCGAATAGGTCAGAGCCGGCAATCGAGATTCAGGCAGCTACCCCGGCATCCGCCTTCAACCCGATCTCTTCGATCGCACTGATCGCGCACTGCTCGTCGATATCCGACGTATCTCCACTGATCCCTACCGCCCCCAGCACTTTCCCGTCCTGATCACGAATCAGCACGCCACCTGGAGCCGGCACCACCGGCCGCTCACCCAACCCATTCAATGCCGCGAAAAACGCTGGGCGCTGCTGCGCATCCAACGCCAGCAAACGCGAGCCCTTGCCCAGCGCAATCGCGCCCCATGCCTTGCCCATGGCTACCTCCGGGCGAATCAGGCTCGCCCCATCTTCGCGCTGCAACGCCAGCAGGTGCCCGCCGGCGTCCAGCACCGCCACCGTCAGCGGCGCGGAATTGATCTTGCGGCCCGCAGCCAGCGCGGCGTTCACCAGGCTGACAGCGGCTTTGAGGTTCAAAGCGTTCATGGAAAGGTCCTCTTCTTGTTGTGAGAAGCCCTGAGGGCAGTTGAAAACCGATAGGACAAATAGAACACAACCGCGAATATTTTTGTATACAATAATTTGAAACGATCGTATGCGATCACGCAAACAGCCGTTTTCACGGGCGCTCGAACGAAAGCGAACTGCCCCGATGAAAATCCATTGACCTGAGCCGCCAGGCGTGAATACACTCTGGCACAAAGCAAGTTGTATACAATTACAAAATCAATGAGGCACAAACCATGAGCAAAATGAGAGCAATCGATGCAGCCGTTCTGGTCATGCGCCGTGAAGGTGTAGATACCGCGTTCGGCATCCCGGGGGCAGCCATCAACCCGCTGTACTCGGCCCTGAAGAAAGTCGGTGGCATCGATCACGTCCTCGCTCGTCACGTCGAAGGCGCCTCCCACATGGCCGAGGGCTACACCCGCGCCAATCCGGGCAACATCGGCGTGTGCATCGGTACGTCCGGCCCTGCCGGCACCGACATGGTCACCGGCCTGTACAGCGCCTCGGCCGACTCCATCCCGATCCTCTGCATCACCGGCCAGGCGCCGCGTGCCCGCCTGCACAAGGAAGACTTCCAGGCCGTCGACATCACCAACATCGTCAAGCCGGTCACCAAGTGGGCCACCACCGTTCTGGAACCCGGCCAGGTGCCTTACGCCTTCCAGAAGGCCTTCTATGAAATGCGCACCGGCCGCCCAGGCCCAGTGCTGATCGACCTGCCGTTCGACGTGCAGATGGCCGAAATCGAATTCGACATCGACGCCTACGAGCCGCTGCCAGTCCACAAGCCGTCCGCTACCCGCGTACAGGCTGAAAAGGCCCTGGCCCTGCTCAACGACGCCGAGCGCCCGCTGCTGGTGGCCGGTGGCGGCATCATCAACGCCGATGCCAGCGACAAGCTGGTCGAGTTCGCCGAGCTGACCGGCGTGCCGGTGATCCCGACCCTGATGGGCTGGGGCACCATCCCGGACGACCACGCACAGATGGTCGGCATGGTCGGCCTGCAGACCTCGCACCGCTACGGCAACGCCACCCTGCTCAAATCCGATCTGGTGTTCGGTATCGGTAACCGTTGGGCCAACCGCCACACCGGTTCCGTCGACGTCTACACCGAAGGCCGCAAGTTCATCCACGTCGACATCGAGCCAACCCAGATCGGCCGCGTGTTCACCCCGGACCTGGGGATCGTTTCCGATGCCGGCAAGGCGCTGGACGTGTTCCTGGAAGTCGCCCGCGAGTGGAAAGCCGCTGGCAAGCTCAAATGCCGCAAAGCCTGGCTGGAAGACTGCCAGGAGCGCAAGGCCACCCTGCAGCGCAAGACCCACTTCGACAACGTGCCGGTCAAGCCGCAGCGCGTCTACGAAGAAATGAACCAGGTCTTCGGCAAAGACACCTGCTACGTCAGCACCATCGGCCTGTCGCAGATCGCTGGCGCGCAGTTCCTGCACGTCTACAAGCCACGCCACTGGATCAACTGCGGCCAGGCCGGCCCGCTGGGCTGGACCATCCCTGCCGCCCTCGGTGTGGTCAAGGCCGATCCAAAGCGCAAAGTGGTTGCGCTGTCGGGTGACTACGACTTCCAGTTCATGATCGAAGAACTGGCCGTGGGCGCGCAGTTCAACCTGCCATACGTCCACGTGCTGGTGAACAACGCCTACCTGGGTCTGATCCGCCAGGCTCAGCGTGGCTTCGACATGGATTACTGTGTACAACTGGCGTTCGAGAACATCAACGCCACCGACGCCGCCACCTACGGTGTCGATCACGTCGCCGTGGTCGAAGGCCTGGGCTGCAAGGCCATTCGCGTGTTCGAGCCGGGTGAGATCGCCCCTGCCCTACTCAAGGCGCAGAAAATGGCCGAAGAGTTCCGCGTGCCGGTGGTGGTCGAAGTGATTCTCGAGCGTGTGACCAACATTTCCATGGGCACCGAGATCAACGCGGTCAACGAGTTCGAAGACCTCGCCCTGGTCGGCAACGACGCACCGACCGCCATCTCGCTGCTGGACTGATCGCCTGACGCCCCCAGGCTTGAACTGGGGGCCTTCATCGCAAGGAGACCACTCATGCCTCGCTTCGCTGCCAACCTGTCCATGCTGTTCACCGAACAGGACTTCCTGGCCCGCTTCAAGGCTGCCGCCGACGCTGGCTTCAGCGGCGTCGAATACCTCTTCCCGTACGACTTCAGCGCTGCCGAAATCAAGCAGCAGCTCGATGCCCACGGCCTGACCCAGGTGCTGTTCAACCTCCCAGCGGGCGACTGGGCGAAGGGCGAGCGCGGTATCACCTGCCACCCTGATCGGGTCGAAGAATTCCGTGCAGGTGTCGACAAGGCCATCGAGTACGCCAAGGTGCTGGGCAACACCCAGGTCAACGCCTTGGCCGGCATTCGCCCGCAAGGTCCGGACTGCGCCACTGTGCGCAAGACCTTCGTCGAGAACCTGCGCTACGCCGCCGACAAGCTCAAGGCCGCCGGTATTCGCCTGGTCATGGAAATGATCAACACCCGCGACATTCCAGGCTTCTACCTGAACAACACCCAGCAAGCCCTGGAAATCCAGGCCGAGGTGGGTAGCGACAACCTGTTCCTGCAATACGACATCTACCACATGCAGATCATGGAAGGTGACCTGGCTCGCACCCTGGAAGCCAACCTGAAATTGATCAACCACATCCAGCTGGCCGACAACCCGGGCCGCAACGAACCCGGTACCGGCGAGATCAACTACCGCTTCCTGTTCGAGCACCTGGACCGCATCGGCTACCAGGGCTGGGTGGGCGCGGAGTACAAGCCGCTGACCACCACCGAAGCTGGCCTGGGCTGGCTGAAAACGCACAACGCGATCTGAATCCTTTGCTCCCACCGGGAATGCGAACAAATATAAAAGAGGTAATTTCTCATGGCTAAAATCGGTTTCCTCGGCACCGGCATCATGGGCAAACCCATGGCCCAGAACCTGCAAAAAGCAGGTCACAGCATCTTCGTTTCCACCCACCACGACGCCGCCCCTGCCGACCTGATCGCCGCTGGCGCAGTGGCCCTGGCCAACCCGAAGGAAGTGGCCCAGGAAGCCGAGTTCATCATCGTCATGGTGCCGGACACCCCACAGGTCGAAAGCGTGCTGTTCGATGAGAACGGCGTTGTCGAGGGCGTAGGTCCAAACAAGGTAGTGATCGACATGAGCTCGATCTCGCCCACCGCGACCAAAGTCTTCGCCGAGAAGATCAAGGCCACCGGCGCTGCCTACCTGGACGCGCCGGTATCCGGCGGTGAAGTCGGCGCCAAGGCCGCGACCCTGAGCATCATGGTCGGTGGCTGCCCGAAAGCCTTCGAGCGCGCCCTGCCGCTGTTCGAAGCCATGGGCAAGAACATCACCCGCGTCGGCGGTAACGGCGACGGCCAGACCGCCAAGGTCGCCAACCAGATCATCGTCGCCCTGAACATCCAGGCCGTTGCCGAAGCCCTGCTGTTCGCTGCCAAGAACGGCGCGGACCCTGCCAAGGTCCGTGAAGCTCTGATGGGCGGCTTCGCTTCGTCGAAGATCCTTGAAGTGCACGCCGAGCGCATGATCAAAGGCACCTTCGACCCAGGCTTCCGCATCAACCTGCACCAGAAGGACCTGAACCTGGCCCTGCAAGGCGCCAAGGAACTGGGCATCAACCTGCCCAACACCTCCAATGCCCAGCAAGTATTCAGCACCTGCGTGGCGCTGGGCGGCGGCAACTGGGACCACTCCGCGCTGATCAAGGGCCTGGAGCACATGGCCAACTTCTCGATCCGCGACCTCTAGGAGCGAGCGTAGCTCGCGATGAAGCACACGCTGCCTGACCTGCGACCACAGGCCAGGCAGTGACCCGAGCAACACCCGCCCCTGGTTCGGCCTGCACGGAGGCAGTTCCAGGGGCGTTTTCGATTCTGCAGAACAAAAACAATTGGGAGCCTGCCATGTCGGTCGATCCGCAAAAACTTCTCCGCGAGCTGTTCGACACAGCCATCGCCGCCGCCCACCCGCGCCAAGTCCTCGAACCCTACTTGCCCACCGACCGTAGCGGTCGGGTCATCGTCATCGGCGCCGGCAAGGCCGCAGCCGCCATGGCCGAAGTGGTCGAAAAGAGCTGGCAGGGCGAAGTCTCCGGGCTGGTCGTGACTCGCTACGGCCACGGCGCCAACTGCCAGAAGATCGAGGTGGTCGAAGCCGCCCACCCGGTCCCCGATGCCGCCGGCCTCGCCGTGGCCAAGCGCGTGCTCGATCTGGTCAGCGACCTGACCGAAGACGACCGCGTCATCTTCCTGCTATCCGGCGGCGGCTCCGCCCTGTTGGCCTTGCCGGCCGAGGGACTGACCCTGGCCGACAAGCAACAGATCAACAAGGCACTGCTCAAGTCCGGCGCTACCATCGGTGAGATGAATTGCGTGCGCAAGCATCTGTCGGCGATCAAGGGCGGTCGCTTGGCCAAGGCCTGCTGGCCGGCCACCGTGTACACCTATGCCATCTCGGACGTGCCGGGCGACCTGGCCACGGTCATCGCTTCCGGCCCCACCGTGGCGGACCCGAGCACTTCGGCCGATGCCTTGGCCATCCTCAAGCGCTACAACATCGAAGCCCCCAAGGCCGTCATCGACTGGCTCAACAACCCGGCCTCGGAAACGGTCAAGGCCGATGACCCGGCCCTGGCACGCAGCCACTTCCAACTGATCGCCAGACCCCAGCAGTCACTGGAGGCCGCAGCGGTCAAAGCTCGCCAGGCAGGCTTCAGCCCGCTGATCCTCGGCGACCTGGAAGGCGAATCGCGCGAAGTGGCCAAGGTGCATGCCGGTATCGCCCGACAGATCGTCCAGCATGGCCAACCGCTCAAGGCGCCCTGCGTGATTCTCTCCGGCGGCGAGACCACCGTGACCGTACGCGGTAACGGCCGTGGCGGGCGCAATGCCGAGTTCCTGCTGAGCCTCACCGAAAGCCTCAAAGGCCTGCCGGGCGTGTACGCCCTGGCCGGCGACACCGACGGCATCGATGGCTCGGAAGAAAACGCCGGCGCCATCATGACCCCGAGCAGCTACGCCCGCGCCGAGGCGCTGGGCCTGTCGGCCAGTGACGAGCTGGACAACAACAACGGCTATGGCTACTTCGCCGCGCTGGATGCGCTGATCGTCACCGAGCCGACCCGCACCAACGTCAACGACTTCCGCGCCATCCTGATTCTCGAGACTGCCCAATCATGACGCCTGATAAAAAAGTTAAGATCCTCGCCACCCTCGGCCCTGCGATCAAAGGCATCGACGACATCCGCCAGCTGGTCGAAGCCGGGGTGAACATCTTCCGCCTCAACTTCAGCCACGGCGAGCATGCCGACCACGCCCTGCGCTATCAGTGGATTCGTGAGGTCGAGCAGCAGCTGAACTATCCGCTGGGCATCCTCATGGACCTGCAAGGGCCTAAGCTTCGTGTCGGCCGCTTTGCCGAAGGCAAGGTCCAACTGCAACGCGGCCAGGCGCTGCGCCTGGACCTGGACAAGGCCCCGGGCGACAGCCGTCGGGTCAACCTGCCGCACCCAGAGATCATCGCAGCCCTTGAACCGGGCATGGACCTGCTGCTGGACGATGGCAAGCTGCGCCTACGCGTGACCGCCAAGCACAGCGATGCCATCGACACCGAAGTCCTGGCCGGTGGCGAGCTGTCCGACCGCAAGGGTGTCAACGTGCCGCAAGCGGTGCTCGACCTCTCGCCACTCACCGAAAAGGACCGCCGCGACCTGGCCTTCGGCCTGGAGCTGGGTGTGGACTGGGTGGCCCTGTCGTTCGTGCAGCGCCCTGAGGACATCGTCGAAGCGCGCCAGCTGATCGGCGATCGCGCCTACCTGATGGCCAAGATCGAAAAGCCATCGGCAGTCGAACAGCTGCAAGCCATCGCAGAGCTTGCGGATGCGATCATGGTGGCCCGTGGCGACCTGGGTGTGGAAGTGCCGGCCGAAAGCGTGCCGCAGATCCAGAAGCGCATCATCGGCACCTGCCGCCAGCTGGGCAAACCGGTGGTGGTGGCCACGCAGATGCTCGAATCCATGCGCTTCTCGCCCGCGCCGACCCGTGCCGAAGTCACCGACGTGGCCAACGCCGTGGCCGAAGGTGCCGATGCGGTGATGCTGTCGGCCGAGACCGCCTCGGGGGACTACCCGCTGGAAGCCGTGCAGATGATGAGCAAAATCATCCGCCAGGTGGAGAACGGCCCGGACTACCAGGCCCAGCTCGACGTTGGCCGGCCGAAGGCCGAGGCCACCGTGTCGGACGCCATCAGCTGCGCCATCCGCCGTATCAGCGGCATCCTGCCGGTAGCGGTGCTGGTCAACTACAGCGAGTCGGGCGCCTCGACCCTGCGCGCGGCACGCGAGCGGCCACGGGCACCGATCCTAAACCTGACACCGAACCTGAACACCGCGCGGCGCCTGAGCGTAGCCTGGGGCGTACACTCGGTGGTCAACGACCGCCTGCGCCAAGTGGATGAGATCTGCTCGACCGCACTGGAGATTGCCCAGGCGCAAGGCATGGCCAGCCGTGGCGACACGTTGCTGATCACTGCCGGCGTGCCTTTCGGCAAGCCCGGGTCGACTAACACGCTGCGGATCGAGACCTTGATCTGACAGCCCATCGCCGGTACGCCGGCTCCTACAGGATTTTCGCGATACCCCTGTAGGAGCTGGCGAAGCCTGCGATGGAGGGCAAAGCCCTCCCCATACACAAATACAACAGACATGCGGAAAACCGAGGCCCAAAAGAGGCCCACCGCCCTCCCATCAACCTCACTGACTGCCCCGATGTACACCAAAAATTTCGTCAACCCGTGCCCTGACTGGGCCACGGCGTTACTCAACGGCTTCAGCCAGGTGCTGCTGCTGCGCAACCCCCTGTGCGGCCTGTGCTGCCTGCTGGCCATACTGCTGACCGCCCCGAACCTGGTCGGTGGTGCCCTGCTCGGCGCCCTGGCCGGGCTGCTCACCGCGCAAGCCCGCGGCTACGACCGTGCCGACCGCCAGGCCGGGCTGTACTGCTACAACGGCGTGTTGATCGGCATCCTGATCACCGCCGTGCTGCCCTGGTCAGCCATCCTGCCGCCACTGATCATCGCCGCCGGCGGCCTGTCCAGCATCATCACCCACCAGTGGCGCAAGCGCGGCGGCAAGCTGCTGGTCGCCTACACTGCACCCTTCGTGCTGCTGGGCTGGGCCACACTGCTGATCGCCAGCCCCTCGCCCAGCGGCTTCGTCGAGGCCGACCCGCTGTACGCGTTGGCGCGCGGTGTGGGCCAGATCTTCCTGCTCGACCAGCCGCTGGCTGGCTTGCTGATCATCGTCGGCATGTTCATCGCCAACCCTTATGCCGCGCTGTGGGCAGTGATCGGCTCGGCCATCGGTGGCGGCGTGGGACTGCTCGCCGATCAAGCTCAGGCCACATGGTTTGGCCTTTATGGTTTCAATGCCGCACTCGCGGCATTGGCCTTTAGCCGACAGGGTGAAAAACCGTGGGTGACACTGCTGGCGATTGCCCTGGCCCTGTTGCTGCAAGCGCTGTTGAACGTGATGCCCATTTCAGGACTGACAGCCCCTTTTGTACTGGCCTGCTGGCTAATGCATTCAGGTAACCAGCTCTGGCAACTTTTGCTGCGTCGTAACTCCTTGCGTCTACCCAATTGATGGCTTAGGCACATCGGATGTGCCAGGCTCTCACAGACAAGCAGTCATATTTACCAGGGTCTGTATGAAAAGTCTTGAGACGAAGGTCAGGCAAGGCGAAAACAGCCGAGGAAGCGGAGTTTACGGGTTGTAAACGAGCGTTCCGAGGCTGTTTTCAACGCAGCATCACCGAGTTTCAAGGCTTTTCGTACAGAGCCTAGGCCTCACCGAAAGCAAACACCCGATCTACAATTGCCTGCAGTTCCCGCTGCTCCCTGACTTTGCCTCATCCTATGCTCCACTTCGCCAATTTCACTGCTCTGGGTACGCTGGTGATTGGGAATCATCTGGTCCATGCTCATCGGTTGAGTACCCGGCCGGTCAATAGCAAAGGCATCCCCAGTTGAACAGTATGCTGGCTGCTAACTATGAGGTGATGTTCCGGGTCGCCCTTTACGTATGGCAGCTGCCAGCCCAGGCAGGGTCAGTTTCGAATAATCAGTCATGCCTGAATCGTTGATGACAATCGTGTCGGGAGAATATTTCAGTTCGCTATTTTCTCCCATTCGTACGCATCTCGGATTGACTGTCATCAGCGTGAATCCTTCCTCAGTGAACTTTTTGATAGCTTTAAATGGTTCTAAACCAATACCCTCGGCAGAAACAAGATGCTCACGGATGAATAGGCGTCGATCCCCACTTACATAGAATCTTCCACGGAACTCCGCATCCGGATCCAGACGCTCCCAAACCTTTCCATTTAACGATTTTGCAACAAATGACTGGATGCGTTTGCCCTTGGGAGCTGCTGGGTCATATGAAAAACCCCGAATTCGATATTTACTGTTATCGATTTGTTGGAAAGCCGGTTCGAAAGCCGTCCAATTACTTTTATATCGATGACTACCTTGGGGGTCGATGAAATTGACCGGATCGCCTCCACAATATGCATAAGCATTGACCCCTCCGGCCTTGAAGGGGCTCAATACATCCGGACTGCAGAAACGCATCAGAACCGGGCTGTATACTCGGTTCCCGTTCCCCAGCAGATACCCTTGTACTGCGCAATCCAGTAACTGCCCGTTGTAACCCAGTCGATGACCACGTATGTCGTTACCCAAGTAGCCATAGACTGAATAGGCTGATGAATTGATTGACCTTTGGGCTGTGCCGATCCTATCGTTCATTTCCTTCTCCAAAAGCAGCTTCGCCTTTACACTTATACTGAATCGCAGGGCAGATAAACGAAACTGGCACTTCTACCAGGTTGGCTCCGATCTTCGTTATGTTGCTAGCCCAGACAAAGACCATCTAGGCTTGAATTTCATGTCACCGGAATCTTCTTCACATGCCCAGCCCGCAATCCTTACGCGAACGCCTCTACATCATGGTCTTCCAGACCGACACCGTAGCCGGCCGGCGCTTCGACAAGATCCTCCTGCTGATCATCCTGGCCAGCCTGGTCACCGTCATCCTTGACAGCATCGACGAGGTGCATCAGGGCTACGCCGGCCTGCTGGCCGGCATCGAGTGGGGCTTTACCGCGATCTTCCTGGCCGAGTACCTCACCCGCCTGTACTGCTCGCCCAAACCCTTGCGCTATGCCTTCAGCTTCTATGGCCTGGTCGACCTGCTGGCGATCGTGCCGGGGATCATCGCGCTGTACTACAGCGATGCCCAATACCTGCTGATCATTCGGGTGATCCGGATGCTGCGGATCTTCCGGGTGCTCAAGCTCAGCCCCTACCTCAAGCAGGCCCATTACCTGATCGAGGCGTTGCGGGGCAGCAAGCAGAAGATCATCGTGTTCCTGGTCAGCGTGTCGACCCTGGTCACGGTGTTCGGCACCTTGATGTACGTGATCGAAGGACCCGAGCATGGCTTTACCAGCATTCCCAAAGGCATTTACTGGGCCATCGTTACCCTGACCACGGTGGGCTTTGGCGACATCGTGCCGAAGACGCCGCTGGGGCAAGTGGTGTCGTCCCTGGTGATGATCATTGGTTACTCGATCATCGCCGTGCCAACCGGGATCTTTACCGCCGAACTGGCCAATGCCATGCGCGGGGAGCAACTGCAGCACGATTGCCCGACCTGCAGCAAGAAGAGCCATGAGCATGGCGCGGCGTTCTGTTCCCGGTGTGGGAATGTGCTGTTTCCCAAACAATGAGGTTGCCTGGACCGACCCTTTCGCGGGTAAACCCGCTCCCACAGGATCACCACAGGCCCAAACTGCGCGCGGCCCCTGTAGGAGCGGGTTTACCCACGAAGAGGCCGGCACTGGCAAAAGCATAACCAAAGTCGTTTTTGTTCTTTAACCCCTACAAACCCACCCGTTATAGTCGCTGGCAATCTGCCCCGATAATCTTCAAGAACAAGGAAGCAACGTGAAAAGACTCTTCACCGCCTCGCTGCTCGCCGCAGGCCTGGCCTTGGGCAACCTCGCCCAGGCCGCCCCCACCCTGCTCAACGTGTCCTACGACGTGATGCGCGACTTCTACAAGGACTACAACCCGGCCTTCCAGAAGCACTGGGAAGCCGAGCACAAAGAGAAGGTCAACGTGCAGATGTCCTTCGGCGGTTCCAGCAAGCAGGCACGTGCGGTGATCGATGGCCTGCCGGCCGATGTCATCACCATGAACATGGCCACCGACATCAACGCCCTGGCCGACAACGGCAAGCTGGTGCCGGACAACTGGGTGACCCGCCTGCCGAACAACAGCGCGCCGTTCACTTCGGCTACCGTGTTCATCGTGCGCAAGGGCAACCCCAAGGCACTGAAAGACTGGCCCGACCTGCTCAAGGACGGCGTGCAGGTGATCGTGCCCAACCCCAAGACCTCGGGTAACGGCCGCTACACCTACCTCTCGGCCTGGGGCTACGTGCTCAAGCAGGGGGGTGACGAAACCAAGGCCCGCGATTTCGTCGGCAAGCTGTTCAAGCAGGCACCGGTGCTCGATACCGGTGGCCGCGCCGCGACTACCACCTTCATGACAAACCAGATCGGCGATGTGCTGGTAACTTTCGAGAATGAGGCGGAGATGATCGCCCGCGAATTTGGCCGCGACCAGTTCGAAGTGGTTTACCCAAGTGTGTCGGCCGAAGCCGAACCACCAGTCAGCGTGGTGGACAAGGTAGTGGCCAAGAAAGGCACCCAAGCCGTGGCCGAGGAGTACCTGAAGTACCTGTGGTCGCCAGCGGCCCAGGAAATCGCCGCGCAGAACTACCTGCGCCCGCGTGACGCCACGGTACTGGCCAAGTACACCGACCGCTTCCCGAAAGTCGACTTCCTCTCGGTGGAGAAGACCTTCGGTGACTGGCGCACAGTCCAGAAGACCCACTTCAACGATGGTGGCGTGTTCGACCAGATCTACACTGGCCAATAACCGATTGCAGGCCCTGACACCGTCATCCCTGACGGAACACCAGTGCCTTCAGCCCACCCGCCGGGTCCGCATCCGGAAACTCCGGCGGGTTGTCCAGCCGCTCCACGAACTGCAGCCTCGGCGCCTGTTCGGCCATCCCTTGAATGAGAAACTCCGGCCCAATGCCCGGGTCGTTGACACAGGCGAGCACAGTGCCGCCCTCGCTCAACATCTCAGGCAAACGCCGCAGGATCTTCGCGTAATCCTGGGTCAGCACGAAACTCCCACGCTGGAAGGTAGGCGGATCGATGATGATCAGGTCATACGGCCCGTACTTGCGCACCTTGCCCCACGACTTGAACAACTCATGCCCCAGGTATGCCACCCGTGAAGCATCGTGGCCATTGAGCCGGTGGTTGTCGCGGCCGCGGGACAAAGCGGACTTGGCCATGTCCAGATTCACCACCTGCTGGGCCCCGCCGGCAATGGCCGCCACGGAGAAACCACAGGTATAGGCAAACAGGTTCAGCACCCGCTTGCCGGCGGCCTGTTCGCGCACCCAGCGCCGGCCGTAGCGCATGTCCAGAAACAGTCCGTTGTTCTGCCGCACACCGAGGTCGAGCAGGTAGGTCAAACCGTCCTCGATCACTTCGCGCTGTTGGCAAGGTTCGCCCACCAGCCACTGGCCAGGGCTGTCCGGCAGATAACGGTGCTGAATGAGAATGGCCTGGCCTGTCCACTGTGGGCGTTCGGCAAGCGCTTGCAGCATGGCTTGCAGTTCCGCGAGCTGACCTTCAGGCGGCTCGCGGAACAGTGCAACCGAGAGCACGCCTTGCAACCAGTCGACCGTGATCTGCTCCAGGCCCGGCCAGCACCGACCACGGCCATGGAACAGGCGACGGGTTTCCTGGGGGGCTGGGTCAAGGGCGCTGAGCAGATGCTGTTCGAGGGTGTGGATCGGCGAAGTCATGGCGGGTCGCAAGCGAATAAAAGGAGCCATTCTACCGCTGCCGACCGCTTCGCGGGTAAACCCGCTGCCACAGGACCGCTACGTACCCGCGAAACGGTCGGCAACGCACCTCATTCTTTTACCGCGACCTGCGCCGAACGGAACCACCACCCCTGCTGCATCCCCGCCGCCGCCAGCAGAATCAACGCCACACCCAACCATTGCAACGGCGCCAGCCGGTGCCCGAAGGCCACCCAGTCAACCAGGATCGCTGCAATCGGGTAGATGAACGACAACGCCCCAGTCAATGCCGTGGGCAGACGCTGGATCGCGCTGTACAGCAGCACGTACATCAGCCCGGTGTGAACGATGCCCAAGGTCACCAGGCTACCCAACGCCGAAGGCTCGCCAGGCAACCCACCCATCCCCACCCAGGGCGCCAGCAGCAGTACCCCAGTGGCCACCTGGATCAACGCAATCAGGTGGGGCGGCGTGCCGCTCAGGCGTTTGATGATCAACGCAGCGATCGCATAGAGCAACGCTGCGCCCAAAGCCAGGGCAATCCCGAGCAGGTACTGATCACCGCTGGCCTGCCCCGCACCGTGGGCACTGACGATAGCCAACATGCCCAGGAACGCCACACTGAGCCAAGTCACCTTGGGCAAGGTGATTTTCTCACCTAGGAACAGTGCCGCCAGCCCCACCAGCATGAAGGGCTGCACGTTGTACACCGCTGTGCCGATGGCGATGGAAGCTCGCGAATAGGACGCGAACAGCAACACCCAGTTGCCAACGATGGACACCCCACTGGCAATCGCCAACACAACGGCAGTACGGCTGATGACTCCCGGCCTGAGAAAACCGAACGCCGCGCAAATCACCAGTAACGTGCCGGTGCCGAACACACAGCGCCAGAACACCACCTCCAGCACCGGTTGCCCGGACACCAGCACGAACCAGCCAATGGTTCCCGAAATCAGCATGGCGGCGACCATTTCCAATGAGCCGCGGCGTAGTGAACTGTCCATCTCACACCTCCGGTTGACGATGGCGACAGTATGCAGAGGGCGAACGATGACCTTCCAGCGGTTATCCAAGGCAAATCCATGAGAACGCCTTTACTATCAAGGCAAGATCTCAAGAAAACCTTACGAGGCAAAAATGACCGACGCCATCGACCAATGCTTGATCAACGCCTTGATGGAGGACTCCCGCCGCTCGCTCAAGGCGCTGGCGCAGCTCAGCGGCCTGTCGGCCCCCAGCGTCAGCGAACGCCTGCGCCGCCTCGAAGAGCGCGGTGTGTTGCGTGGCTACACCGTGGACGTCGACCCGCGCTGCTTCGGTTACCAGTTACAGGCCATCGTACGCATCCGCCCGTTGCCGGGGCAGCTGCAAGAGGTGGAGCGCCAGATCATCGCCATTCCCGAGTTCACCGAGTGCGACAAGGTCACCGGTGAAGACTGCTTCATCGCCCGGCTGCATGTGCGCTCGATGGAGCAGCTCGACACTGTGCTCGACCGTATCAATGTGCTGGCTGAGACCAACACCGCGATCATCAAGAAAAGTCCGGTGAAACGGCGGCTGCCGCCCATGGAATGAGCATCCTCATCGCCCGCCAGCCGGCCCTCGGCGGACGACGGCGAACCTGCAGGAGCCGGCTGCCGTTGAAAAGGCCACCGCAAAACCTGACTATTTTTTGTACACAATAATGTAACCATAGGTGCCATTTTTGTGTGCACTTTATTAAGTAACGCCCCAATACGTTACACAACACCAACCCCTGAATTTGACCACTCGATCAACTAACTAGTGCTGAAAAAAAATAAAACTGTTCAACTGGTCAACTTATAAATCTTTATTTTCATCAAGTTACGGCTCAGTTTCGTTACTTCTATTAAGCATCATTCCTGGCGTTGACTTTTGCCTGGCACGGAACTCGCTTTTGTGTGCTTGTGCTTTGTATACAAACGATGCAAAACATAAATACACAATAACCCGCGACGCCGGTCCAAACCCGTCTGTCGCGCCCAGAACCCAGTGATGCCAACGCTGCACCGACGAGATGGCGAGCCCGTGCGCATGCCCGCTCATCGCAGTCCACGCGCATCAGGAGCCTGCCGGAATGAGTACCAGCCTCGACCTTGCCCCTGAACTATCCGTTGTCAGCGCCAACCCTCCCTCCCCTGTTGCCGGTGGTGCGCCGGCAATCGAACTCAGCCCACGCCTGCACAATCGCGACTTGGCTCCGACGCGAGCCGAGGGTCGGCGCTGGGGCGGGTACAGTATCTTCGCGTTGTGGACAAATGATGTGCACAACATCGCCAATTATTCCTTTGCCATGGGTTTGTTCGCCCTGGGCCTGGGTGGCTGGCAAATCCTCCTGTCGCTGGCGATCGGTGCGGCGCTGGTGTACTTCTTCATGAACCTGTCCGGCTACATGGGACAGAAAACCGGCGTGCCTTTCCCGGTCATCAGCCGTATCGCCTTCGGCATCCATGGCGCGCAGATTCCGGCACTGATCCGCGCGGTCATTGCCATCGCCTGGTTCGGCATCCAGACCTATCTCGCATCGGTGGTCCTGCGTGTGCTGCTGACGGCCGTCTGGCCGCACTTGGCGGCCTACGACCACGACAGCATCCTGGGGCTGTCGAGCCTGGGCTGGGTATGCTTCGTGGCGATCTGGCTGGTGCAACTGGTGATCCTCGCCTACGGCATGGAGATGGTTCGCCGCTATGAGGCTTTCGCCGGCCCGGTGATCCTGCTGACGGTCGCGGCCCTGGCCGTGTTCATGTACTTCAAGGCCGACGCTCGCATCGCCTGGTCGGTGGCCGAACCGCTGTCCGGCTACGAGATGTGGCGCAACATTTTCGCTGGCGGTGCGCTGTGGCTGGCGATCTATGGCACCCTGGTGCTGAACTTCTGCGACTTCGCTCGCTCTTCGCCGTGCCGCAAGACCATCCGCGTGGGCAACTTCTGGGGCCTGCCGGTGAACATCCTGGTGTTCGCCGCCATCACCGTGGTGCTGTGTGGCGCGCAGTTCCAGATCAATGGCCAGATCATCGACAGCCCGACCCAGATCGTCGCCAGTATCCCCAACACTCCGTTCCTGGTACTGGGCTGCCTGGCCTTCCTGATCGTCACCGTGGCGGTGAACATCATGGCCAACTTCGTCGCCCCGGCGTTCGTGCTCAGCAACCTGGCCCCACGCCACCTGAACTTCCGCCGCGCCGGGCTGATCAGCGCCACGCTGGCGGTGCTGATCCTGCCGTGGAACCTGTACAACAGCCCGCTGGTGATCGTGTACTTCCTGTCTGGCCTCGGCGCCCTGCTCGGCCCACTGTACGGCGTGATCATGGCCGACTACTGGCTGCTGCGCAAAGGCCGCATCAACGTGCCGGAGCTCTACAGCGAGAACCCGACCGGCGCCTACCACTACAGCAAGGGCATCAATCTACGCGCCGTTGCCGCCTTCACCCCGTCCGCACTGCTGGCCATCGTCCTGGCCCTGGTGCCCAACTTCCATGGCATCGCGCCCTTCTCCTGGCTGATCGGCGCCGGCATCGCGGCCGCGCTCTATCTGCTGATCGCGCCGCGCAACGGCCAATACCACGATGTCAGCGGTGAGTGCATCGCCGTCGACCACAGCAGCCATTGATCAAGGAGGATCGTCCATGCGTATTCTGATCGCCAACGTCAACACCACCGAAGCCATCACCGAGGCCATCGCCGAACAGGCTCGCAGCGTGGCCGCGCCCGGCACCGAGATCGTCGGCCTGACCCCCTGGTTCGGCGCCGAATCGGTGGAAGGCAACTTCGAGAGCTACCTGGCCGCCATTGCGGTCATGGACCGCGTGCTGGCCTATGAAGGCCCCTACGATGCGGTGATCCAGGCTGGCTACGGCGAGCATGGCCGCGAAGGCCTGCAAGAGCTGCTGAACGTGCCGGTGGTGGACATCACCGATGCCGCCGCCAGCACCGCGATGTACCTGGGCCATGCGTATTCGGTGGTCACCACCCTGGACCGCACCGTGCCGCTGATAGAGGACCGCTTGAAGCTTTCCGGGCTGTACGACCGCTGTGCGTCGGTGCGCGCCAGTGGCCTGGCAGTGCTTGAGCTGGAGGCCGACCCGCAGCGTGCAGTGGAGGCTATTGTCGAGCAGGCCGAACGCGCCGTGCGCGAGGACAAGGCCGAGGTGATCTGCCTGGGTTGCGGCGGCATGGCCGGGCTCGACGAGCAGATCCGCCAGCGCACCGGCGTGCCGGTGGTCGATGGTGTGAGCGCGGCGTTGACCATCGCCGAATCGCTGGTGCGGATGGGGTTGAGCACGTCCAAGGTGCGGACCTACGCGACGCCGCGGGTGAAGAAGGTGGTGGGTTGGCCGATGCGGCTCGGGCGCTGACAGATCGGCTGTCGGTACTGGCCCTATCGCCGGCAGGCCGGCGCCTACTGGCATCTCATTGGCGCCGGCTTGCCGGCGATAGGGCCGGTAACTTCAAACCAACATCCGCGCCAGCCGCTCCCCGCTACCGCAGGCCAAGGTAAAGCCCAAGGCCCCATGCCCGAGGTTCAACCAGAGGTTGCGATAAACCGTTGCACCGATGATCGGCACCCCGGTCGGTGTCGCAGGACGCATCCCCGCCCACTCCACCGCCTGGCCATAATCGGCCGCCCCAGGCAACGTGCTGCGGGCCATCCGAAGCATGCTCTGAAACCTGCGCGCATCCACGGACTCGTCGAACCCAACGATATCCACCATCGCCGCGACGCGCAGTTGCTCATCCAACCGTGCATACACGATCTTGCGCTCATAGTCGGTGATGCTCACCTGTGGCGCTCGATGGCTCGGCGCAATCGGCGCGGTCAGGCTGTAGCCCTTCAGTGGATAGATCGGCAGTTTCAACCCTGGCAAAGCCAGCCCTGGGCTGCGATACCCCGCGCATAAAACCAGGTGCTCCACGTCCAACTGCTCATGACCGAGTTGCAACCCGATCACCTTATCATTGCGCCTGATCAAGCGGCTAACCGGCTTGCCCAGTAGAAAACGGCACAACCCCGAGGCACGTAGACGCTCGGCCAGTCGTTGGCAAAAACGATGACAATCGGCGACCTCCTCATCTGGCGTATACACCCCCCCGATGAAAGGTGTTTCGAGCAGTGACGGCTCGAGCGCCCGCAGTTCTGTGGCCCCCAGCACCTGCTGGCGTGTTGGGTCCAGCAGATGATCACGCCCAAGGGTAAAAGCGCGCTCGCTACGAAAAGCGACCAGCTTGCCATTGCGCCGCCAGGCAAAATTCGCCAGTCCGTCTTCCTCACGCCAGCGCTGCAGCGCGGCCTGGCTGTGCAGGGCCAAATCCAGCAGCACGTGGGCATTGCGCCGGTTCACCGAACGCCGACAGGCCAGCATGAACGCGGCCAGCCAGCGCCATTGCGCCGAGTCCAGTCGCAAGCGCAGGCGCAAGGGCGAGTCTCCTTGAAGCAACCAACCCAGTGCCTGCCAGGGCACCCCCGCATCGGCCAGCGGCGCGACATAGCGATAGGACAGCTGCCCGCCATTGGCAAAACTCGTGGCACTGGCCAGGCTGTCACGTGCTTCGATCAGGTCGACCGACAAGCCCTCGCGCACCAACGCATAGGCCGTCGCCAGGCCAATCACCCCACCGCCGATTATCGTTACTCGTTGGCTCATGCCGCTTCCTTGCCAGACATCCGAATCCAATTGCGCGATTGCCTAGGTATCAATCATCCCGCGTCAGCACTTCCAGCAACTCGATCTCGAACGTCAGGTCCGAGTTCGGCGGAATCGCGCCAACGCTACGCTCGCCGTAGCCCAGATGGGCCGGCACTTGCAACTTGCGTTTGCCGCCAACGCGCATGCCCATCAGGCCTTGATCCCAGCCCTTGATCACGCGGCCGGTGCCGATGACGCACTGAAACGGCTTGCCACGCGACCACGATGAGTCGAACTCGCTGCCGTCGGCCAGCCAGCCGGTATATTGGGTGGTGATCAATGCGCCCTTGACCACGGCTTTGCCGTCGCCTTGTTCAAGGTCGATGATCTGCAGTTCGCTGCTCATGGCATGCTCCAACGGTAAAAATCAAAGCCGCCCTTTTCTCAGGAATGCAGTGGTTTGGCAAGCTCGCGAGTATTGCACGGTACGGGTCAGCCGAGCTGTTCGAAGGCCTGCTCGCCGGTCAGCTCCTTGGTCTGATTGGCGAAACAGTACCAGGCTGGTTTCTGTTCGACGAAAATCTGCAGGTCGAAATCCCAGGTCTCATCGCCATCGAGCAAACCGACCGGCACCGCATAAAAGTCGTTTGCCTTGAGTCGGTAGTACAGGTGCGTGCCGCACTGGCCACAGAAACCGCGCTGTGCCCACTCAGAAGAGTCGTAGACGCTAGGAGAGCGTCCTTCGAATGTCGGTGGCTGGCTGCAGTGAACCACCAGCAGCGGACCTCCGGTCCACTTGCGGCACATGCTGCAGTGGCAGGCGCTGATATGGGTGTTATCGACCGTGACGCTGAGGCGGGTGGCACCACAGAGGCACGTGCCTTGTTTTTCGAGGGCCATGGGTGCAGTCCTTTGGACGGAGGCTGGGCAGGTGAGTATAGATGCCTGTACCGGCTTCATTGCCGGCGAGCCGGATCAAATGAGGTTGCCCGCTTCGTCATGGAACCATTGCAGCTTGCTGTCGGCATTGATGGCCTGGATCAGCTTGCCGTTGCCGTCGTAGGCAAAGGTTTCTTCCTGGCGCTGGTCGCCCTGGCGGGCCGAGCCCATTCACTTATAGCCTTGGCGTGGGCGCTGCTGCCATCCCCTTCCAGATTCATGCCGCGATATAGACATGGTACAGCCCACTTGCGGCCAAAAAACTTGATCGCTAAGTAGTTGGCTACGCCCATCTTACTCTAACCCGCTAAAATATTACCGCAGAGGAATAGGCAACCGCCTTGTCAACGGTCGCAACTGTTCCCTGTCATCCCATAAACCCGGAAATATCTCAAATTTCAAATCATCTCGATTGATTCCAGCATCATAATAGCGCGACAACCTATCAGAGAGATCTTGATCACCCCACATATTTGTCAACTCATGAGCCTCGATAATATCCCGATCATCCCGAACAGAAAGGTCATGCTTTATAACCGGAGCCCCATATGTCTCCGGATTATCTCCCACCCCTACATCTATAAGCTTTCCACCATAGAATGAAAACTTATCACCTCCTCCTTTGAAGTGATCACCATCCGCCACACTGTATGGCTTAATCCAGTATCGTTGCGGGACAACAATATCAGCACCCCATCCTTCGACAGAGAACTTCCTGACACCTAATTTTTTTTGGACCACACTACCTACAAAAACTTGAAATAGCGGCCTAACTTTTCTCCAATCCACATCACTCCATTCGTCCTCAGTGCGAAACACATCGAACACACATAAAACTGTCTTACCAACCATATTGGCGACTGTATAAAGCCCATCTCTAACCTGCAGAACTAAAAAATCCCCTACTTTCCACACAATCCGTTTATTCATCTTCACCCCCTCAAATTGCACATACTACTCCACTAATGGCCACCTGCGAATCGAGATGATTCTTGGCAGCGACCGTGTACTCTGTACGACGACCGTTCTTTTCTCCAACTGGATTTTGTCGGTTCGCAGCTCCCTCAAGACCGCCGTTCGCTAGGAAATAATGCTGTTCCAAACCACGAGCTGTATCTTTACCATCTTGACCATAACCGCGATATAAAACTTCAGGCGCAGAACCACCAAAACGCTCATAGTTCCCACCATATCTGTATTTTACAACTTCCGGGGCCGACTTATCACCAGGCATACTGGCGTAGCCTACATACGGCTTACCCGTTGCTTGATCAATGGCCTGATAAGTGACATGGGTCGAGTTAGCGGGGTTTCCCGCCAACCCCAGAGGATCAGTCCAGACCGTTGGGTTTACAGTGTATGCATAGAGGTTCAGGCCGCCAGCATAACTAATAGGGTCCTGAGCAATGAATCGCCCAACCCTCGGATCATAGTACCGATAACGGTTGTAATGCAGCCCGGTTTCGTGATCGTGGTACTGCCCCTGGAAGCGAATCGGGTTACTCATCCCAACCTGCTTGGCCCACTCCGAGCGCACCTCGCGCACGTCACCCCACGCCTTGTACTGCCCCGCCCACGCCACCTCTCCGTGGTGGTCGGTCAGCTCCATCGGCGTGCCGAGGTGATCGCACTGGTACCAGGCAATCGCATCGATCGGCTGCGGCTTCACTTCGTGCTGCCACAGCGGGTCCTGGTCGATGTCGTATTCGCGTCCACGCCAGTCCGGCTGCCGTAACAGGCGAATCGGTGCCTTGCGCAGCGCCTGCGCGACGGGCACGAAGCTGTCCGGTTCGTACAGGTAGTGCACGGTCCGCCCGGTCTCGCCTTCGTCCTGCGGCGGCGAGCTTTCCCAGGCGAGGTTGTCGCCATCCCAGCCGTACAGGGTGTAACCGCAACCCAGTTCGCGCTGGCGCTTGGCGCGTTGCATCTGGTTCCAGCCACTGCCCGCACGGGGATCGTCGTAGTGATGCGCGGTCGAGTGTTTGTGCAGGCGACGGCCCAGGGCGTCGTAGCTGTACGCGACGCTGAGCTTGCCATCGTCGAAGCACCTGGCACCAACTCTGACTGTAAGCCCCCGAAATAGTTAAAAAATGAGTCTGAGCAGCGCAGTTTTTCCTCCTGGTGGCTTAACTAGCGCTGTGTTCCAATTACCAAACGCCGCCTCATTTTAAAAGTCATTAAAAACGAACGAGAGGCGTATCCCCATGGAAGATTTTGCTCAAAGCGCTATATATGTCATTCACACCTTCTGAAACCCCAGAAGTATTCACCTCAATTGCCTTTATAGGCTTAACCCAATCACAAGAGCCTACAAAGTTAAAAATAATTCTATCTGAAAAAATCTCTACTCTGTCCACCCCCCCATAACCTGCAACGCCAGGGTTTCCAATTTCAACATAGTAAGTATCTAGCCCTAACTCCTGATCCTGCTCATCCACCTCATCAGATCTTTGGAGGATAATAAAGTCCACTGGATCCTCAGAATCATCTGCAAGGCCGACCGTTAACACATCATACTCATGATCCGCATGAAAGGTATTTGCTGAAAACTTTTTGTCCATAGTCACCCTCGTTACCGCCCTTTACCGGCGATCCATGTTTTAGTTTCACCGTTTTCTGACCAGGTATACTTGATTATTGCTCCTGACGTTGCTGAAGCCTTGTTCATTTTACCTTTGCACGAAGGACATGGAGGGTACTGCCCATCAATCACCATAACATCCCCCTGCTGCAGTGGTATCTGTTTTACTGCTCTAGCCTCCGTATGTTTGGCCAGAGAACTTCTTGGAAATCCTAAGGCTCTTTCTTCCTCAGTCATGTTTCCACTGTAAAGAACACATGAGACAATGTTGTGTTGACCTTCAGCATCATGCACATTTACCACTGCAGTGTGAACGCCTTTGCCACTGCCGAATTTGTTGAGCCCCAGTGGATCAATCCACTCCACAGGGTTCGGCGCATAGGCATACAGGTTTAAACCGCCGCCGTAGCTGATCGGGTCCTGGTTCACGAACCGCCCAGCCCTCGGATCATAGTACCGATACCGGTTGTAATGCAGCCCGGTCTCATGATCGTGGTACTGCCCCTGGAAGCGAATCGGGTTGCTCATCCCAACCTGCTTGGCCCACTCCGAGCGCACCTCGCGCACGTCACCCCACGCCTTGTACTGCCCCGCCCACGCCACCTCTGCGTGGTGGTCGGTCAGTTCCATCGGCGTACCGAGGTGATCGCACTGGTACCAGGCAATCGCATCGATCGGCTGCGGCTTCACTTCGTGCTGCCACAG
Organism: Pseudomonas sp. NyZ480; assembly: GCF_029537255.1. Lineage (NCBI taxonomy): Bacteria > Pseudomonadati > Pseudomonadota > Gammaproteobacteria > Pseudomonadales > Pseudomonadaceae > Pseudomonas > Pseudomonas sp. NyZ480. The sequence continues at coordinate 3,757,866 of NZ_CP120626.1, forward strand.
CGGGTCCTGGTCGATGTCGTATTCGCGTCCACGCCAGTCCGGCTGCCGTAACAGGCGAATCGGTGCCTTGCGCAGCGCCTGCGCGACGGGCACGAAGCTGTCCGGTTCGTACAGGTAATGCACGGTCCGCCCGGTCTCCCCTTCGTCCTGCGGCGGCGAGCTTTCCCAGGCGAGGTTGTCGCCATCCCAGCCGTACAGCGTGTAACCGCAACCCAGTTGCCCGCTTCGTCATGGATGCGATACAGATGGCCCTGGATATCGTAGTTGTTCATCATCACTGAGCACGATTTCTTGCGAACTCATAACACCACCCCACGTCCTGGCTGACCCTGGAAGAGTAGTCAAATAGAAAATTTTTTTTGAGACAGAACACTAGGGGCGGTGGCTTATTGCAGGCGACCAAATAGAAATTTACACACTGACAGTCCCGCCGCGGCCACAGAACTACGATGGGGCGAAAGGCCCTATATATAAGGCGACTCAAAATCCTCGACATTTAACTCCGTGGGCACCCCTTTCAATAGCTCCGGCAGCTCAAAGGGGCATATGACATACATATAATAATCATAACCAAAATGGAACTCTACCTTCTCAGAGACAAGCTCACACCATATCTGCTCACGCAAAACCTCTCTCACCACATTCAGCGCATCTGGTAAAACGATTTTCTGACCATCTTTGTAATTAGTTTCTTCGACGAATACCTCCAGCTCTTGGACTTCCAACCGATCCACGTGTGAAAGCTTGCACACGTCTCGGACAAACCCTACGTACTGACCTTCAATAATCAAATATTCTTCGAGGCCGACCTTAGCGCCAACATCTAAGTAACTTGCCCATTCACTTTCGGGAGAAGACAAACCACCAGCGCTGCCACCCCCTTTATATTTAGTGACTCTGTACGAATTACCCATTTAATCACCAATTCTATTCAAGTCTATATCATAGGTCCCGGAGCGCGTCCTTCGGCTGCCGAGTTTTTTAACACTGTCCGCACCTTTCCAAACCCCACCGTTATGTTTATCCACATCCGGCGTTCTTGTTTCTATCTTTCCCGGGATTCCGTGAAGAACCTTTTTATAGGTCCAAGTACCGACAACGCAACATCATCGAGCGCATGTTTGGCTGCCTGAAAGAAAACCGCCGCATCGTGACACGCTTCGACAAACTCGCGAAAAGCTATGCGACCAAAGTCTCGCTGGCATTGTTCCATGCGGTGTTTGCGACATCTCTCTTCGTACAGAAACTAATCCAGGACAACTTTAAATCTATCACTTCCTGAACAACGTGTCAGAAACTCACGACACACCTTCTCATTTCCATTCAAGGCAATACAACCATAGCCCACATCTTCATGAGGATAAATTGCAACACTCAAGGATGGATTAATATAGAAACACTGACATCCTATTACACCCGAGTAACACATCATCAACCTTGAAAGATCAATGAAGTCAGCATAATCAAGACTAAAGCTTAGAGAGCTTGCGACCAAGGGAGCCTCCCCAAACCTAAAACTTTCATACTCGTTAGTCATTGGCAAAAGCAATCGCCTAGATTTCATCTTTTCATAAATACGCTGATACCTTCTGATTACCTCCTTATCTTTCTCTCTTTTGTCATCGAACGAAAGCGCGGTAAGAATCACAACCCTTTCATTGCTTGCCCCAAAAAAGCCCTCAAATAGTGAAACAGCCTCATCTACCAGCGAGAGCGAGAAACCATGTTTCTTTTCAAAATACCCCACCCAATTAGCCGAAGCACTAAATCCGCCGAAATTGATATCGCTTAACGAAAAGCTATTTTTCAATTTTGATAACTTTTGCATCACTCATCCCTACTGTTATTTTTTCTTTCGCTCTGGCTCAGATCTTCCTATACCAACCTTCCACTCGCCTTGCTTGTCGCTATGAGACGTATCACTCTTGCTCCATATCTCATTCGTCTTACTATTCTTATAGTCTCCCCCCTGAGCTTCACAAAGTCTTCAGGATGGGTTGATGGCGTCCTGACGATATCCCCTACCTCTGCACTATTCACTTTCTTCTTAGGGTTATCCAAGAAGCACATGGAAAGACCGAATGGATCAATCCACTCCACAGGGTTCGGCGCATAGGCAAACAGGTTTAAACCGCCGCCGTAGCTAATCGGGTCCTGACTCACAAACCGCCCGACCCTCGGTTCATAGTACCGATAACGGTTGTAATGCAGCCCCGTCTCATGATCGTGGTACTGCCCCTGGAAGCGAATCGGGTTGCTCATCCCAACCTGCTTGGCCCAGTCCGAACGCACCTCGCGCACGTCACCCCACGCCTTGTACTGCCCCGCCCACGCCACCTCTCCGTGGTGGTCGGTCAGCTCCATCGGCGTACCGAGGTAATCGCACTGGTACCAGGCAATCGCATCGATCGGCTGCGGTTTCACTTCGTGCTGCCACAGCGGGTCCTGGTCGATGTCGTATTCGCGTCCACGCCAGTCCGGCTGCCGTAACAGGCGAATCGGTGCCTTGCGCAGCGCCTGCGCGACGGGCACGAAGCTGTCCGGTTCGTACAGGTAATACTTGGCAGATCGGAGAAGGGGGAGCATCCCAAAGGCCCCGAGGATCCGCACGCATACCCGGCGTATTACTGACCCTTCATCCTGGAGCGGTGGGATTGCCCAAGCGCTGCCGCCAGGATTTCACACGTTTTCGCTTTCCATTTGAGATAGATGATGGCTATCAAATTGATCCCCGGAAGATCGTTCCATCCAGCTATCGCAAAGTCTGCCGACTCTCAAAATAATTAACCAATCGATGAAAAACAGCAACCTTACCCCGACCATCCTCCACCATTTTCGAAAGAGGGGACATGGACCGTCTTATCGAACTCACAGCAGCGCCTTCACTATAAGAACCTTGACCCGACTCCAACTCTCGAACCTCATACGCTGTCCCTGCGCGATTAATAGAAAACCTCATTACCGAGCAACAATCGATCACCAATGCCCCATCAAGCATGTTCTCAAAAAAGTAGCACTCCAAGCTTACATCCTGCAAAAAAAGCCTTTTCAGCAAGGGGGCTAATCGCACCCCCGGCGACAGGGAAATTCCACAACCGCTTTCTTTTTCATTGAAAAAATATCTTTTCAGCGTAACATCAACGGACCGCTTAAAATGAATAGCCAGAAAACTCTTTTCATAGAGGTGAAAGTCATCGCAATCGCCAATCATATCAAAACCTTCTGACTTAAGATCGGCCGCACTGAAGCTCGGCAGAGCAAAAATCTTAGGAACGATATTTGAGGCATTCATCACATACTTCAAGCATAGCTCTTGAGCATTACATTCTAGGTAATTCATCCGCCTTGCCTCTTGATCGGATTTGTTCCATTGTCGTGATGTGCTTGTAAAATACCCTTGACCTGTGAAAGCTCGCCCACACGATTGGACTTAGGGTTTTCATCAATACCTGCCTGCGCCGACTTAGCAAGTCGATCTACATTTTTCGAGTCCTCAAGATGTTTTGAGATGGATCCACATGCATTACGCCATTGAGAAGGTGACATATCTCTAGTAGCTTTATCAGCAGGCGCAAGCTTTACGCTTTTTCCATCAGCATCAGGTTGCAATGTGATATGTCCACCTTTTCTGGGCAACCCTGGCCCATCAACATTCACATGCACGCCACGGGCGAGCACATCTTTACCAGCGGTGTTGGCTCCCACATTGTATTTACTTTTGGCTAGACCCAAAGGGTCCATCAAGTCAATTGGATTAGCAGCATACTCGAACAGGTTTAAACCGCCGCCGTAGCTGATCGGGTCCTGGCTCACAAACCGCCCAACCCTCGGATCATAGTACCGATACCGGTTGTAATGCAGCCCCGTCTCATGATCGTGGTACTGCCCCTGGAAGCGAATCGGGTTGCTCATCCCAACCTGCTTGGCCCACTCCGAGCGCACCTCGCGCACGTCACCCCAAGCCTTGTACTGCCCCGCCCACGCCACCTCTGGTGCTCTGCTGCGATGAAAAGAGCCAGGTTCAAGCCTTGCAGCGCACACAGCCAGGCTTGCCATTGGGCATCGGCCATATCCGTACGCAAACTCATGACTATGTCCGTCACGGCACGCTCACGCTGTTCGCAGCCATGGATTATCTGCAAGGTCGGCTGATCAGCAGCATCGAAACACAGCACCGGCATCAGGAGTGGCTGGCCTTTCTGAAAAAGATCAACCGGGAAACACCCAAAGGCCTGCAACTGCACTTGATCGTGGACAACTACGCCACTCACAAGCATCCCGTCGTCAAGGAGTGGCTCAAGCGGCATCCACGGTTCCATATGCACTTCACTCCGACTTCAAGCTCCTGGATGAACATGGTTGAGCGCTTTTTCCGGGATATCACCGTTTACCTACGCGACGGCAGCTTCAGCTCGACACGCGAATTGGCCAGTTCCATTACCACGTTTTTAGCGCTGCACAACGCTCAGCCCTGCCGGTATGTCTGGAACGCAAAAGGTGAAGACATCTTGCGCAAGATCCAGCGTGCCCGAGAGGCCATGACAGGCGAGAGCGAAGAGAACGTTTTATCGAAGACAGAACACTAACAGCAAGAGGCAATTTTAAAGGAAAATTACACCATGCCGCCTGCGCTCGTTTTACGATAGCTCAGGAACCAAATCCAGCACTATACGCAACACTTCCAGAAAGCACTAACTCTATAAATTAATCGGTGTCTATTTTTTCACAACTAGCTAACCTAGGCTCAAGCACCTACTGGTTAGCCAGTCTAGAAAGCAGCGCAGCTAGAGTTTCTTCGCACGAATATCCATCAAAGCCTTCTCAAGAGATCTTAAGTCATCTGGGTCTTTGAATCTTGCCTTTGAGCGCAACCACTTATCGACTGCATTATTACGACCACTTGATAGCAAATCGCCCTCCGCGGTAATTTCGCTACTCATAATCACACGCTTTACTAATTTCCCGCTCTCATCACTTACCCGACAATTCAAAAGACCATTACTTTCCATGAACAAAAATAGGTTCTCAAGAGCTCTACCAATGCTTGCATGCCACTCTGGTATATTAGCATATGCTTCAAGCACACCATCTATATCCCATACTGGATAGTCGCTCATTCAATCTCTCCTAACGACCTCTGAAATGCCCGCCACAGGTACTAGTTTCCCAGTGGAGCGATCTTTAACAAATTTACCACCCGTCGCTAATATTCGACGCTCTTTAAGAATCTGGTCCGTTTTATCAGCCGTCATACTCGTAACCTCGTAGGTTTTGGCCTCTCCGCTCTCGATCACAACTGTGTCTACCCGCCGGCGTTCACCAGTATGAGGGTCTTTGACTGACTTCCCGCTTGCATCCCGCAGATAACACTCACTCTGAATAGTCGCATTTGGATGCTGAGTTTTAATTTCCGCATTGAATTCCTGATGGCGGCGATCCCCATCAATCGCATTCTTGATCCGCTTCAGTCCCCACGGATCGATCCAATCAATAGGGTTCGGAACATACTCATAGAGGTTGAAACCGCCGCCGTAGCTGATCGGGTCCTGGCTCACGAACCGCCCAACCCTCGGATCATAGTACCGATACCGGTTGTAATGCAGCCCGGTCTCATGATCGTGGTACTGCCCCTGGAAGCGAATCGGGTTGGTCATCCCAACCTTCTTGGCCCAGTCCGAACGCACCTCGCGCACGTCACCCCACGCCTTGTACTGCCCCGCCCACGCCACCTCTCCGTGGTGGTCAGTCAGCTCCATCGGCGTACCGAGGTGATCGCACTGATACCAGGCAATCGCATCGATCGGCGGCGGTTTCACTTCGTGCTGCCACAGCGGGTCCTGGTCGATGTCGTATTCGCGTCCACGCCAGTCCGGCTGCCGCAACAGGCGAATCGGTGCCTTGCGCAGGGCCTGCGCGACGGGCACGAAGCTGTCCGGTTCGTACAGGTAGTGCACGGTCCGCCCGGTCTCGCCTTCGTCCTGCGGCGGCGAGCTTTCCCAGGCGAGGTTGTCGCCATCCCAGCCGTACAGGGTGTAACCGCAACCCAGTTCGCGCTGGCGCTTGGCGCGTTGCATCTGGTTCCAGCCGCTGCCCGCACGGGGATCGTCGTAGTGATGCGCGGTCGAGTGTTTGTGCAGGCGACGGCCCAGCGCGTCGTAGCTGTATGCCACGCTGAGCTTGCCATCGTCGAAGCGGACCAGACGGTCGAACAGGTCCCAGGTCAGGCGGGCCTTGTCGCCGTTGTGCAGGCGGTGGATGAGGTTGCCGCGTTCGTCGTACTGGTAATGCGTGCCGGCGTACTCGCGCAGCAGGTTGTCCATCAGCTTGTTGCGACGCGGGTCGCTTTCCAGCGGGCGGTTGAGTTCCTGGGTCTTCTGGTCCAGCAGGTTGCCGGCCGGGTCGAAGGCGAAGGTCTCGACACCCAGGCGACTGGTGGCTTGCAGCAGGCGGCCCACCGGGTCGTACTGATAAGCCAGGTGACCACGGCGGGTGTCGTGGATGTCGGTCAGCTGGCCGACGGCATCGTATTGATACTGGCGCTTGAGCAACGTGGACTTGCCGTCGTGGCTACCCAGCCATTGCTCCTGCAGGCGACCCGCCGGGTCCCACGCCTGGGTCTGCATCAGCTGGTTGCCCTGGTGCCGGACCACCTCACGGTGCAGAGCATCGCGCTCATAGGCCAGCAGCTCATGCTGGTCAACGGTCATGCCCAGCACGTGACCGCTGCCGTAGGTGAGCGTGCTGACCTTATGGCCATCGGGGCGAATCGTCGCCGTGCGCAGGTTCAGCGCGTCATACTCGTGCTTCCACACCGCGACCATCGGCACAGCGGTCTTGAGGTAGTACTGATGCTCGCGAGTGAGGTTGCCCGCTTCGTCATGGAACCATTGCAGCTTGCTGTCGGCATTGATGGCCTGGATCAGCTTGCCGTTGCCGTCGTAGGCAAAGGTTTCTTCCTGGCGCTGGTCGCCCTGGCGGGCCGTGCGCGAGGCCAGACGCCCGACGGCATCGAAGGTGATGTCGATCCGGCGTTGACCGACCTGGGTGCTGGCCAGTCGACCGCTGTCCGGGTCGTACTGGTAGCGGGTGACCAAACCATCGAAGCCCTTTTCTTCCAGCAGGCGACCGACCGGGTCGTACAGGAACGTGGCCTTGCTGTCGTTCTCGTTCTCCAGCCCGATCAGGCGGCCCAGCTTGTCCCAGCGGTAGCGCAGGCTGTGCTCGTTGGCGTCGACCCGTTCGACCAGTTTGCCGGCCGCGTCGTAGGACCAGGTAGTGCAGCGGTCCAGCGCGTCGACGTGGGCCAACAGGCGGCCTTCGGCATCGCGTTCGAAACGCTCTTCGGTGTTGTCGGGGTGGGTGACTTTCGCCAGCTGACCGGCCTTGTACGCGTAGGTGGTCTTGTTGCCCGCCGCATCGGTGAACAGCACCAGACGACCGACGTCGTCGTACTCCCATTGACTGGTCTTGCCCGAGCAGTCGGTGTACTCGATCAGCTGGTCCGCCGCGTTGTACGCCAGCTTCTTCTCGTTGCCGTTGGCATCCTTGATCGCCTTCACCAGGCCCGAAGGCGTGTAGGCGAATTCGGTCTTGTTGCCCAGCGGGTCGGTGGTTTCGACCAGGTTGCCTTTCTGGTCGTAATCACGCAGCCACAGGCCGCCTTCTGCGTCGCGGATCTTGATCGGGTGACGACGGTCGTCGTAGGCAAAGTGCGTCTTGCTGTGGTCGGCACGGATATGGCGAATGACGCTGCCTTGATCGTCGTAGTCGTAGCGGTCTTCGCTGCCATCGGCGTGCACGTGGCGCAGGAGCTTCTTGCGCTCATCGCGGAACAGCCACTCGGAGCGTTCGTCCGGGTAGCGGATGCGATACAGGTGGCCCTGGATATCGTAGTAGTACCAGGTCTCCTGGCCGTGAGCGTCGGTGACGTAGGTCAGGCGGATGTTCTCGTCCCACGCCAGACGCGTGTCGTAGCTGCCGTCGTCGGCCCATTCATGGATCGCCTTGGCCTGGGCGCTGCTGCCCTCCCATTCCAGGTTCATGCCGCGCCCGGTGCGGTCGGTGTAGCGGGTAACCAGGTGGTGCTGATACTGGTAATGCCAGGCGGCGCCGTTCTCGTCCTGGGCGGCGATCAGGTCGCCCTGTTCGTCATAGTGATAGGCGCAGAGCTGGCGTAGCGGCTGACCGTCGCGCATTTCCCACAGGCCTTTGATATGGCCGTGATCATCGATCAGGGTGCCGAGGTGACGTAGGACGTTCTTCGCATCACCCTGGAAGGTGATGATGTCGGACAGCACGGGGCGGCCTTCGTGGCGATGCTCGTAATGCAGCATGCAGCCGGCGTCGTTCTCCAGCAGGATCTTGCGCAGGTAATAACGTTCGCCCACGCGCAGGTAGTATTCCTTGCGCACGAACCCACGGCAGATCACCAGTTCGCTGTCGGTGCTGCGCACCAGCAGCAAGTCTTCGATGGCGTTGAACAGCGCCTTGCCGACCTTGGGCAGCTCGAATGCGTGGCTGCGGCCGTCGAAGTCGTGGAACAGCACGCCTTTGCCGACAATGTCGATGCGGGTGGTGAACTCGGTTACCCAACGAGCGCCCAGGCTGCCCTGGTCGTACTCGGCCAGGCGCGAGTGGTAGATCCGCTCCCACTCGATGGGAAATGGGCCTGGCAAGCTGAAATCGGTGTGCTGAATGAATTCCGAGCCCAGCGAGAAGCTGATGCTGTGGCCGGTACGGGCCTTCGGTTCAGCGGGGCACGGTGGACGCTTGGGGCTTGGGGTCTGCTCGGCTGGGGCCTGTTTACCCACGACAGCAAGCTCACCCTTGCTCTGCTCCCGCTCCACCTTGGTCACGGTATCCGGCTTGGCCACCCCTGGCTGGCCGTTCTTGTGGCGGCTGCGGAAGCCTGCCACCGCCCCACCCAGCACCGTCAGCATCCAACCGATGCTCATCTGCGTTGCAGGATCGGACAGCTTGTTCAGCTGCGTGGCCATTTCCCCGCCCAGCGCTCGCAGCTGCCCGGTATTGGCCAGCACGCTGTTCTTGATGTCATCGGGCAACAGCTTGCTGGTAGCGCTGTTGGCCATGCCTTTACCAGCCGCCTTGCAGGCGCTGTGCACCGCCCCGAAGAAGTTGCTGATCGCCGCCTTGGGGTCGTTGAGCAACTGGTCGCTGGCGGCTGCCATCTGCTTGCTCGCCGCCGCCTTGTCGCCCTGGGCGTCGAGTTGGCCGAGCACGACTTTCTCCAGGCCCGTGGCAATTTCGCCAGTCACCTTGGTACCCAGATCGCCCGCGTCCTTGAGAATGCCGGCGATCTTTGGCTGTGCCTGGGTCACAAAGTCGTCGAGGGTCCCGGCGATGGTGGCGTTGAGGTGGCCCATCAGCACCGTGATCAGCGAGTCGCCCAGCAGCATCTTGGCGCTGTTGCGCAGCTCCTGGCGGACCAGGAACAAGGTCGGGCGCAAGCTCATGCGGGCGGCGGCCATGGTCGGCGGCGCTGGCAATACGCCGATCAGGTTGATGCCCAGGCTGACCCAGTCGAGCACCTGGCGGTGCTTGCTCTTGACCAGGGTGACCACATCGCCCAGGGCGTCGACCAGGGCCATGATGTTGCCCACCACCGGCAAGGCACCGGCCACGGTCTTGATCCGTTCGAGGGTGACGTAGCCGCTGCTGACCGACTGCAACCAGGCGTCGAAGGCGGCGGCGCCGCGGCCCACGTCCTTGGCGTCGATGGTGTTGAGTGGGGCGACCGCGACTTGCGCTTCGCGTTGCTTGGATTCGCCACTCATGCCAGCACCTCACTGCCCAGCGGGCGCTTGGCCGGGTTGGCGGGAGGGCTCAGGCCGTGCAGGCCACGGCCGGCATCGCCGAGCTGGAGGAAAGCGGGTTTGTGCAGCAGGCGTTCCAGGTCCAGCGAAGGGCGTTCGCTGACCAGCTCGAGGTCAATGGCATAGGCGTGGCTGATGGCTTCCGTGCCGTTGAAGGCGAGGACCTGGAAATCGTGCTCCAGGCCGTCGATGTGCAAGCTGAAATGGGTCTGGTTCGCGGCGGCAAACATCCCTGTCCTCCTTTAGGAAAACGTAGTGAAAACGACCGCAGCCCGCCGCGCGAACGCGGCAGGCAGCGGTGTGATCCAGGTTTAGCCTGCGACCGGAACGCGCCAGTCGTCGGAACCGGAAGTCCCGGAGACCTCGTGGGTCCAGGTGATCTTGCGGTAGGTGAAGTACACGTCTTCCAGGTGGGTGAAGTGGGCGTTGGCCGGGTCCTGGCAGTTGTGCATGTAGTCCTTCATGTCGACGATGATCGCGTCTTCCAGGACGGTGGTGTAGTAGTGCTCCTGGGTGCCGGCCGCCGAGGTGCGGTACCACTTGATCTCGACCTTGGTCATGCGCTCGCCGGAGGTCAGGGCCGCCAGCAGCAGTGGCGAGGCCTTGTCGAAGACCTTGGTGATCTTCACCGGCTTGTGCACGCGCTGGCCGGTCGGTTGGCCGGACTGCGGGTCACGGGGGATGATCACTTCGTGTTCGAAGCCCTGGACCATCACCTGGTCTTCGTGGCCTTCCTGGTAGGTGTTGCCCACCGAATCGGCGGTGAACGCGCCAGCGGTGATCAGGCCTTGTTTTTCGCCGGTGACGGACATGTACGCGGGTGTTGCCATGGTGCTGCTCTCCTTGCTGTGGATAAGTGCCTTTTTCGGCAGCTAATTGCCGGTCAATCGGATCTTGATATGACAAAAGTCGTGCCAACTTGAGGAAAAGCCTTGTAGATCAAGGCCTGCAGCGATCCACGCTGAAAATCGGGGAGCTTTTTCGGAAAAAACCACGGGAAAAGTGCGCAACTTCTTGCGCAGTGGTGTGCAAAAAGTTGCGCAGTTGCCTGTACGCCATATTTCTCAAGGCCTACAGGAATGTGTGCACAGGTTTATCCACATTTGAGTGCGCAACTTCTTGCGCAGTTGACTGGAAAGTCAGGTGACAGGAAGCAGGCCAATACGGGTGATCTCGGGAGGGGCGGAGAATGGGACTCTACGAGAGCCCGCACTCCCGACGAACGGCCATTCGAAGGCTGCCGGGTGCCTGCCGGGAAAAAAGCGCCGCCCGCGCGGCGCATCGCGGATAAATCCGCTCAGGGATGGCTTGCACTTTCAGGAACGGTGCGGTCTGCCAGTCAGATGAACACGCGACCCTTGAGGTAGAGCGCCGCCCGGCCGCTGATGATCACCCGGCCATTGCCAGGCACTTCACAATGCAGCTGACCCTTGCGTGCCCCGCCCTGCTCGCAGCTCAGACTGGTCTTGCCCAGGCGTTCGGCCCACAACGGCGCCAGCGAGGTGTGGGCCGAACCCGTGACCGGGTCCTCGTTGACTCCGACCCGCGGGCCGAACCATCGAGTGACGAAATCATAGCCACGACCCGGAGCAGTGACAGCGATACCGCGTACATCGAAGGCTGACAATGCGACGAAATCTGGCTTGAGCGGTTCAAGCAGCGAAGCGTCATCGATCATCAGCACGAAGTCATCACTGCGGTAAAGCTGCCCCGCTACGTTCAGACCCAGGGCTTGCAGCAAACCTGCGGGGGTGTCCACCGCGACCGGCTGCCTGGCCGGAAAGTCCATCGCCAGCAGTCCGTCGGCGCCACGGCTGACCCGCAGTTCGCCGCTGCGGGTATTGAAGCGCAGCACTTGTGCCTGTTCGCCCAATTGCTCGAACAGCACATAGGCCGACGCCAGCGTGGCATGCCCGCACAGATCGACCTCGACCGCCGGGGTGAACCAACGCAGGTCGTACGTCTCGCCATTGCGGACGAAGTAAGCGGTTTCGGATAGGTTGTTCTCTTCGGCAATGCGTTGGAGCCTGTCGTCCGGCAGCCAGCTATCCAGCGGAATCACCGCCGCTGGGTTGCCCCCGAAAGGCTCAGCACTGAAGGCATCGACCTGGAATATCTCGAGTTGCATCAAACACTCCTTGAGGCCCGGTCACCGCCGGGCGGAATCGAAAGCGAAGGTTACTGACGCACCGGCGTCAGCACGGGCTCGCCGGCAAAGAAGGCCTGCAGGTTGCGCAATACCAGGGACACAGTATCCCGCGCGGCCTCCGGCGACTGGCCAGCTACATGGGGCGTCAGCACGGTGTTGCCGAGGGCCTTGAGCGCATCGGGCACGGCAGGCTCGTCATCGAACACGTCCAGCGCGGCACCGGCGATCTGCCCGCGCTCGAGTGCTGCGACCAAGGCCTGGGTATCCACCACACTGGCACGGGCGATGTTAACCAGGTAGCCCTCGGCCCCCAGCGCCTCCAGCACCTGGGCATCGACCAGGTGTCGGGTAGTGGCGCCCCCCGGCGTGGCGACCACCAAAATGTCCACGTCCCGGGCCAGGCTCAGTGGGCTGTCGAACCAGGCGTAGGGCACGTCCTGGCGAGCCGTGCGGCTGTGGTAGCTGATGCTCATGTCAAAGCCCAGGTGGGCACGCTTGGCAATCGCTTGCCCGACTGCACCGAGACCGAGGATGCCCAGGCGTTTGCCGCTGACCGAGGGGCTGATTACCCGGTTCCATTCGCCTCGGCGGGTACCGGCGTCGGCGCGAGGGATATCGCGCAGCAGCGCCAGCAGCATGGCCAAGGTATGGTCGGCGACTGCCGTGGCGTTGGCTCCGGCGCCATTGGTGACGGTAATACCACGCGCGGCGGCGGCGGCCAGGTCGACCTGCTCATAGCCGGCACCGATCACGCAGATGATCCGCAGCTGGTGTAGCGTGTCGATCTCGGCGGCGGTCAAGCCAAGCGGGCCACGGGTGAGTACCGCGTCGATCTCATGGGCATGGTTGGCGATGGCATCGGCACGTAGCGAGGGCGACGGGGCTCGGATCAGCCGATAGCCTGCCTCTTCCAGCAAAGGCAGGTAATCGTCGACGGTCTCCACCAGTACCAGAACTGTTTTGCTCATGCCGCCTCCGAGTTCGTTCGAAGGGGCATTATGCGGAGTTACCGTACAGTACAGTCAATCGATAAATCGAGGTTCAACTGTACTGTAATGGTGGTTTGCCCCAAGGACCTATTGGGCGAATGCCCTGCCAAGACCGCCGGGCACACCACTGCTGTCGGTTTCCTGCCACGGCCCATCAGGGCTCAGCGACCAGCTCCAGCCCCCATCCCAGCGGTAATAGGTGCGCTGTCTGTAGAAGGTATTAGGTTTTTTCTCTAGCACGTATACACCCAGTTTCGGGTCCCAGTGGCTGGCACCGCCCGGTGGCGGCGCGAAGCTCGCGGAGGTGCGCGGCATCGGTTTGGGTATCGACGCCGGCTTGCTCGGCTGGGTAGACGGTCGACTACCCGGCAATGGCTTTACCGCCGGCCCCTGGTGCGGCGGCGTCTCGATGCGAGGTTCGGGCTGCTCGTACGGCTCGTGCACCGTACACGCAGACAAACCCAGGGCCAGGGTGATCAGGGTCAGGCGGACGGTGCTGTGCATGGCGTGGTTCTCTTACAAATCGGGGCTGTCGATGATCAGGTGCTGGGTAGCCTGGGTGCCTTTGGCCAATGGCGCGCCTTGGCCGATCCACTCGCCGCGGGTCGGTTGGCCGGCACGTGAGACACGGGCAACCAGTTTGACTTCAGCAAAGTCGGACAGTTTCATCTGCGGCATCATCGCATCGGCGTCGGACAACTCCACTTCGATCGGTAACTGTGCGACCGTCACCCGCTTGGCCGCCAGAGGCATCGGTGGGCCGTTCAGGGCACGGGCGAAGATGAACACCGTGTCGTCAGGCTTGACCTTGTCCTTGAGCGCAGCGGCCAGCTCCACACGCACTTTCACCCGTGCTGCCACGGGTGCGGCGGGCTTGCCACCGAGCCGCTCGGCGGCGCGGTCGATGCCGCCCTGCAGAGCCGCGCGCGAGGCATCACCCTCCGGCAACAGGGCAAGCAGTCGCTGCCAGTAGTCGATGGCTTCCTGGTAGCGCTCGCCCTCGAACGCCGCGATGCCTCGCAGGCCCAGGCTGGTCACTTCCTTCGGATCGGCTTGCAGTGCTTCGTCGGTAAGCGCCTGCAATGGCGCGCTCCATTGCTTGTCGGCGGCAAAGTACAGCGCCTGGGCCCACTGGCCGAGCAACTCGGGCTGGCGCCCGGCCAAGGCTACGGCACGCTCGAAGGTACGCGCTGCATCGGCTGGGCGCTGCTCGGCCATATAGGAACGGCCCAGAAAGTACAGGCCCTCGGCAGAGTCTGGCTGGGCCTGGACAGCGCGCTCCAGGCGCGAGGTCATCTCTTGCAGGGTCTTGGGCGCCTCGGCGAACTCCTCGGTCAACTCGACCTTGTCCGCTGCACCAAAGTGCAGGTACAGCCCCAATGCCATTACGGGAACAAGTACCGCCGCCAGCAACGGCAAGGCTTTGCCCAGATAGCCCTGACGCTGCGCCTCGCCACCTTCGGTGTCAGCCAGCAGTTCACGGGCCGCTTCGTCACGCCCACTAGCCAACTGCCCTTCATCGAGCACACCGGCCGCCTGCTGGGCAGCCAGTTCGGCGACCCGTTCCTGATACAGGGCCACGTTCAGTGCGGTACGGTCTTCTTCCTGCTGGCGACGGCGGCCACGCAGGATCGGAATCAGCAAGAAGCCGAGGGCGGCGAGCAGCAGCAGGCCCGCACTAAGCCAGAATTCAGTCATGGGTCTGTTCTTTATCCAGCAGTTTGGCGAGACGCTCGCGTTCTTCGACGGACAGCTCCTTGGCACCCTGCGCGGCAGGGTCACGGCGTCGACGGACCATCACCGCCAATACCACGAAGCCACCGGCCAGCAGAATCCCAGGGCCAAACCACAGCAGCCAGGTCCGCCCACTGAGCGCCGGCTTATAGCGCACGAAATCGCCATAGCGGTCGACCATGAAGTCAATGATCTGCTGGTTGCTCTTGCCCTCGCCCAGCATGCGGAAGATTTCGCGGCGCAGGTCAGCGGCAATCGGTGCGTTGGAGTCGGCGATGTCCTGGTTCTGGCATTTGGGGCAGCGCAATTCCTTGGTCAGTTGCTGGTAACGCTCGCGCTCTGCCTCATCGCGGAACTGGTAGGTGTCGATGGCCGCCTTGGCCACGCCGGCCAGGCTCATGCCCAGCACGGCGGCTGCAAGCCAGCGCCTCATGGCTTGGCCTCATCGACCAGCCCTTGATACAGCGGCGCCAGTTGCTCACGCCAGACCGTGGCGTCGACGACACCGACGTGCTTGTAGCGGATGATGCCCTGGGCATCGATCAGGAAGGTTTCCGGTGCGCCATACACACCAAGGTCCAGCCCCAGCGTGCCCTGCTGGTCACGGATATCGAGCTGGTAAGGGTTGTGGAACTCCGCCAGCCACTTCTGCGCGGCGGCATTGTCGTCCTTGTAGTTGACCCCATGGATCACCACACCCTGCTGGGCCAGTTGGTTCAGGTACGGGTGCTCGACCTTGCACGATGGGCACCAGGTCGCCCAGACGTTGACCAGCGCCGGGCGGCCAAGCAGATCGGCCTGGGTGAGATTGCGATCGCCTTGCACCGAGGCGAGGGAGAACGCCGGGAACGGCTTGCCGATCATCGCCGAAGGCAGCTCGTCGGGCTTGAGGAACAGCCCCTTGTAGAGAAACACCGCCACCAGCAGGAACACCGCCAGGGGTACTACCATGATCCAACGCTTCATACAGCTGCTCCAGACACGCCCAGGACATCACGCACCCGGGTCTTGACCTTGACGCGGTAACGTCGGTCCAGGGCCGCCAGCAATCCGCCCAGACCGGTCAGCAGACCGCCCAGCCAGATCCAGCGGACGTAAGGCTTGATGTGCACACGCACGGCCCAGGCGCCGTTCTCCAGCGGCTCGCCCAAGGCAACGTACAGGTCACGGGTGAAACCGGCATCGATACCGGCTTCGGTCATCATCGACTGCTGCACGGTATACAGGCGCTTTTCAGGGTGCAGCGTGGTGATCTCGCGGCCCTCGCGGGACACCACCACCGTACCCTTGTCGGAGATGAAGTTAGGGCCCTCGAAGTGCTTGGCGCCCTGGAAAAGGAAGTGATAACCGCCCAGCTCGATGCTCTCGCCCGGAGCCATGCGCAGGTCGCGCTCGGCGCTGTTGTTGCTCGACAGCACCACACCCAGGGCGCAGACCGCCAGGCCCAGGTGCGCCAGCTGCATGCCCCAATAGCTGCGGCTCAGGCCGCGCATGCCCTTGACCAGGCCTTTGTGACGGGTCTTGTCGACGATATCGCGCAGGCCAGCCAGCACAACCCAGGACGCCAGGGCGAAGGCGCTCAAGGTCGGCCAGTCGAAGTCGTCGACGATCAGGCCCGCAACCGGTGCAAGCACTGCGCTGCCGATCAACACCGGGGTCATCATGCTGACCAGCCACGTGCCAGGGGTGTCCTTCCAACGCACCACCACGCCGACGCCGAGCACCACCATCAGCAACGCCATCAAGGGCAGGAACAAGGCATCGAAGTAAGGGGGGCCGACCGATAGCTTGGCCCCGGTCAGCGCGTCGAGCACCAGGGGGTACAAGGTACCCAGCAGGATCATCGAGGCTGCCACCACCAGAATCAGGTTATTGGCCAACAGCAATGTCTCGCGCGACCATAGGGCAAAGCCGACCTGGCTTTTCACCACCGGTGCGCGCAGGGCGAACAGGGTCAGCGAACCGCCGACCACGCACAGCAGGAAGATCAGGATGAACACGCCTCGGGACGGGTCGGCGGCGAAGGCATGCACCGAGGTCAGCACCCCGGAACGGACCAGGAAGGTTCCCAACAGGCTCAGGGAGAACGCGGCGATGGCCAGCAGTACCGTCCAGCTTTTGAAGACACCACGTTTTTCGGTCACCGCCAGCGAATGGATCAGCGCCGTACCCACCAGCCACGGCATGAACGAGGCATTCTCCACCGGGTCCCAGAACCACCAGCCGCCCCAGCCCAACTCGTAGTAGGCCCACCACGATCCCAGGGTGATACCCACCCCGAGAAACGCCCAGGCAACGATGGTCCAGGGCCGCGACCAGCGTGCCCAGGCCGCATCGAGACGGCCACCCAGCAGAGCGGCAATGGCGAAGGCGAATGCCACCGAGAAGCCGACATAGCCCATGTACAGCATCGGCGGATGGACGATCAGGCCGAAGTCCTGCAGCAACGGGTTGAGGTCGCGTCCGTCGGTCGGCACCTGCGGCAGCAGACGCTGGAAAGGGTTGGAGGTGATGATCAGGAATGACAGGAAACCGACGCTGATCATGCCCATCACCGCCAGTACCCGGGCCAGCATCACGTGCGGCAGTTGCCGCGAGAACACCGATACGGCAAAGGTCCAGCCACCGAGAATCAGCGCCCACAACAGCAACGAGCCCTCATGGGCACCCCACACCGCGCTGAACTTGTAGTACCAGGGCAAGGCACTGTTGGAGTTGCTGGCCACATAGGCGACCGAGAAATTGTCGGTCATGAAGGCGTGGGTCAGGCAGGCGAAAGCGAACGCCAGAAACGCGAACTGCCCCCAGGCCGCCGGGCGCGCCAGGCTCATCCACAGGCTGTCGCCACGCCAGGCCCCCAACAACGGCACACTGGCCTGCACGACGGCGAAGCAGATCGCCAGGATCATCGACAATTGTCCCAGCTCAGGGATCACCAACGCCGCATTCATGGCTTGGACTCCGCACCAGTGGCGGCCTGGCCGCTTTCCTTCAGTGCCTTGGTGACTTCCGGCGGCATGTATTTCTCATCGTGCTTGGCCAACACCTCGTCGGCCACCACCACACCGTCGGCATTGAGCTTGCCCAGGGCAACGATGCCCTGCCCTTCGCGGAACAGGTCAGGCAGGATGCCGCGGTAGGTGATCGGCACCGACTTGTTGAAATCGGTGACCACGAAACGTACGTCCAGCGAGTCGGACGAACGCTGCACCGAGCCTTTTTCCACCATGCCACCGGCACGGATGCGTGTGTCCAGCGGTGCTTCGCCGTTGGCGATCTGGGTCGGTGTATAGAACAGGTTGATGTTCTGCTGCAGGGCGCTCAAGGCAAAGCCGACGGCAACGCCGACACCGGCCAGCAGGCCGAGGATAAGCAACAGGCGTTTCTTGCGCTGCGGATTCACTGGTTGTTCTCCCGGCGCAGACGGCGCGCCTCTTCTTGCAGGTAGCGGCGACGGGCCAGCAAGGGCATGGCGACATTGACCGCCAGCACCGCCATGCAGATGCCGTATGCCGACCAGACGTACAGGGCATGATGACCCATGGCGAGGAAGTCGCCGAATGAAGCAAAGCTCATCACGCCACCCTCCGACCCAGGCTGTTCAGGACTTCTTCACGTACCCAACTAGCCCGCGCCTCGCGCTTGAGCACTTCCAGGCGCATGCGCAGCAGCAGCACGGCACCGAAGAAGCAGTAGAAGCCCAGCGCCGTGAGCAACAGGGGCAACCACATCTCGGCGGGCATCGCCGGTTTTTCCGTCAGGGTGAAGGTGGCGCCCTGGTGCAGGGTGTTCCACCACTCCACCGAGTACTTGATGATCGGGATGTTCACCACTCCGACAATGGCCAGCACCGCGCACGCCTTGGCCGCGCTGTCTCGGTTACTGATCGCCTGGCCGAGGGCGATGATGCCGAAGTACAGGAACAGCAGGATGAGCATCGACGTCAGCCGCGCATCCCACACCCACCAGCTACCCCAGGTCGGCTTGCCCCAGATGGCCCCAGTAACCAGCGCCACGGCGGTCATCCAGGCGCCAATGGGGGCTGCGCACTGCAGCGCGACATCGGCCAGCTTCATCTTCCACACCAGCCCCACTACCCCGGCCACTGCCAACAGCACGTAGCAGGACTGCGCCAGCATGGCCGCCGGTACATGGATATAGATGATGCGGAAGCTGTTGCCTTGCTGGTAATCCTGCGGGGCGAAGGCCAATCCCCAGATCACGCCGGTGACCAGCAGCAAGATGGCGGAGACGGTCAGCCACGGCAGCATTCGACCGCTGATGGCATAGAACCATTTTGGGGAGCCCAGCTTGTGGAACCACGTCCAGCTTATTTTCATCAGGGTACATCCAGGGTATTTGCCGGGCTTGAAAGCCCGGGACTCGTTATTCGCCGACGCTGATCTTGAGGCCGGCGGCGATCGCAAAGGGTGCCAATGTCACTGCCAGGGCAGTCAGGCTGGCAAGCCAGAGCAGATGGCCGGTTGCCGGCATATTCTGCAACGCCGCTTGCAACGCACCACTGCCCAGGATCAATACTGGGATATACAACGGAAGAATCAGCAACGCCAGCAGCAAACCACCTCGCTTGAGCCCGACGGTCAAGGCAGCCCCCACCGCGCCCAGCAGGCTCAGCACGGGAGTACCCAGCAGCAGAGAACCCAGCAGCACCGGCAGGCAGTGGCTCGGCAGGCCCAGCATCAACGCCAGCAGTGGCGCCAACAATACCAGCGCCAACCCAGAAAAGATCCAGTGCGCCAGTACCTTGGCCAGCACCAGCATGGCCAGGGGATGCGGCGACAACACCCATTGCTCCAGCGAGCCATCCTCGAAATCGCTGCGGAACAGGCCATCGAGCGACAGCAACACCGCCAGCAGCGCCGCGACCCAGACCAGACCTGGCGACAAGGTTTGCAACAATTGACTTTCAGGGCCTACCGCCAGCGGAAACAGCGCCACGACGATGGCGAAGAACACCAGCGGGTTGGCCAGCTCGGCCGGGCGGCGAAACAGCAGACGCGCTTCTCGGCGCAACAACAGGATGAATACACTCATGCCGCCCATTGCCCCAGGTTCAGTTCTCGGTAGCCGGAGGGTTTGCGCTCCAGGGTGTGGTGAGTGGTGAGCACCACTGTACCGCCCTGCTCGCAATGGGCCGCAAGGTGCGCCTCCAGTTGCGCCACGCCCTGCTTGTCCAAAGCCGTGAAGGGTTCGTCGAGAATCCACAGCGCTGGGCTGTCGAGGTACAACCGGGCCAGGGCCACACGCCGCTGCTGCCCTGCGGACAGGGTATGGCAGGGCACGTCTTCGAAACCGCGCAGGCCGACGGCCTCCAGTGCATTCGAGATGGCCTCCTCGCTGGCCGGTCGGTGCAAGGCGCACAACCAGGTGAGGTTTTCCTCGGCGGTCAGCAGGTCCTTGATACCAGCGGCGTGACCAATCCACAACAGAATGCTGGCCAAGGCATGGCGCTGCTCGGCCAATGGCTTGCCACCCAGCAGAATCTGCCCGGCAGTAGGCTGCATCAGTCCGGCCAGCAGGCGCAGCAGGCTGGTCTTACCGCTGCCGTTGGGGCCGCTGATCTGCAGCATGTCGCCAGGCCGCAGTTCGAAATGCAGGTGCTCGAACAGCAGGCGCAGGTCGCGCTCGCAGGCAAGGCCCACGGCTTGGAGGTGAAGGGTCACAGGTTCGCCTTATCCAGTTTCGGGATCCTGTTCGGTGTCGTCTTCTTCACGGGTGAACCCGCGATGGAGACGACACCGAACCTGACCCCGGAGTCTCAAGTCGCCCGCCTCGCTGCCGTTATACTGGCAGTGGCGGACGAGCGGCATTATTACATGCGGCGCCTCGCTGCCAAGAGGGCGGGTTCGACAGGTTGTATACAATCATGACTGAAATCAATAGTCTCGGCACACAAACCGCGATCAACCCGCAAGCGATCAAAGCGGCCATGACCGGCGAACTGCTGAGCCTGCTGCAAGCCCAGCCGGGGTTGCTCAAGCCAGGCGAGACCGCGCAGGCCGAGGTGGTTTCGTTGCGCCAGGTGGGCCAGGACTTCCAACTGGTGCTGCGCATTCTTCAGGCCAACGGCAACCAGACCCAGGTGCAGGCCAGCGCCAGCCAGCCACTGCCCCAGGGCAGCCAGATCACCGTGAGCCAGCCAGAGAGCAATCGCCTGGCGGTGATGGTGCAGCAGGCCGGTGCCAGCAATATCGCCACCCTCACCCGCCTGGACACCAGCAAGGTCCCGGTCGGTACTCTGCTGCAAGGCAAGGTGCTGACCAATCAGCCCTTGCCACAGGCTCCGGGTCAGACGGCCAACTTCCGCTCGCTGGTGAGCCTGCTCAACAGTGCCCAGGCCGGGGCCACCCTGACCATCGACAGCCCTCGCCCGCTACCGGTGGGCAGCCTGCTGAGCGCGCTGGTGCAGGGTGACCAGTCGCTGAAGTTCGTACCCCTGAGCGGTCGTCAGGATCAACTGAGCATTGCCCAGCAACTCGTCACCCAGCAAAGCCGCCAGGCCTCGTTGCCAGGCCTGCTCAACGCCTTGCAGCAGATCACCCGCGACCCTGGCAGCAATGGCGAGGTACGCGCCATCGCCGAGCGCGTGCTGGCCAACTTGCCTGAAGTGCGTCAGCTCGGGGATGTGAAAGCCATCGCCCAGGCGCTGGGCAACAGCGGCGCCTTTCTTGAAGCGAAACTGCTAAGCGGGCAGCCCGCCGGCGTGGCCACGGACCTCAAGGCGCAACTGGTCAGGCTGGTGGCGCAAGCCTCCGCGCAAGCGCCCATCGCGCCTTCGACCAGCGCCTCGACACTGGCCCAGGTCATGCCCGCCGTCGCCCGTGGTGCCCTGGGCATGCTTGAGCGTGTCACGCCAAAACCGCCACCTGGGGCCTTTCCGCTGCCTTCTCGGCTGATGCAGGCGATGGAGGACGAAAGCGACCTGCAACAGCTGCTACGCCTGGCCGCAGCCGCCATCTCGCGAGTGCAGAGCCATGCACTGAGCAGCCTGCAACAAACCGGCAACCTGGAAAATGGCAACCTGCAGACCACCTGGCAGACTGAAATCCCGGTTCGTCACGGCCAGGAGTTCATTCCTTTGCAGGTGAAGCTGCAACGCGAGGAAACCCCGCAGCAGCAAGCCGACCGCCAGCGCGAGCCGCAGCCCCTGGGTGAAGCCTTGTGGCGTATCGAGCTGGCCTTCGACCTTGCCCCATTGGGACCCTTGCAGGTTCAGGCCCAACTGAGCCGGGGCCGGCTTTGCGGGCAATTGTGGGCAGAACGTGAGCGGACCGCCCAGCTGATCGACAGTCAACTGGGTGAGCTGCGCGCGCGCCTTCTGGCGCGTGGCGTGGATGTCGGCGACCTGGAGTGCCACCCGGGCATTCCACCGCACGGGCCACGTACCCGCGTCGAACAACGTTGGGTGGACGAAACCGCATGAGCTACCCGCAACCACGCCAGGCTATCGCCCTGAGCTATGACGGCCAAAACGCCCCTACCCTCAGCGCCAAGGGCGAAGACGAACTGGCCGAGGCCATTCTCGCCCTGGCCCGCGAACACGAAGTACCGATCTACGAGAACGCCGAACTGGTGCGCCTGCTGGCACGCCTGGAGTTGGGCGAGCAGATTCCCGAGGCACTGTACCTGACGATCGCTGAGATCATCGCCTTTGCCTGGCAGCTGCGCGGCAAGGTGCCCTATGGTTTCGACGATTCTCCTCCGGGCGAGCGTGACGTGACCGAAGTGCTGCCGGGCCTGCCTGCTCCAGGCCACTGAGTTGTCGGGCAAGCATTATCTACCGTTGCGCTGGCGCTGAGTCGGTCGATGCTATGGCTTTTCACAGCCACGGAGATCGACATGCCCAGCTCTCGGATCAACACTGCCGGCGTCCAGTTCGTACGCGACCATCTGGCCACTGTTCCTCGACCCGATCGCGAGGCCAGCCGCGCGATTGGCGACTGGCTATCGGCACAAGGTGTGGACCTCGACCCTGATCAGGTCGATGTGGTAACGCTGCATGTCCATCCAGATGGCGTCGCCAGTTACCAGGCCGTTGTCGTGCAATGCATAAGCCTCACTCAGGCCGTGCTGATGAACTGGCAAGGCGAGACCAACAACGATTTTTTCGGTGGGCTGTTCAACCAGCCGTGGGCCGGCAAGCTTCCTGGCGATGGCCCGATTACTATCGTCGATCGGTTACCAGCGCAACCCTTGACCGATAACGGCGCGTGGTACCAGGTGTTCAACGGCCTGTTCAGGCGCACCACACCCGCCCGTTACGACCACTCGACACTGCTCGACGTGCGTGCCGAAGCACTGCAACGTCACATCGAGGCGCTGGATTTCCACAGTCGCTACACGGCATTGCTGGATGCGTACTGGCGGGACCATCTGCCAGGCTACCGCCTGTGCTGCAAACTCAATTTCATCGCCGCCTGCAACAAGCAGATTGCTGAAGGCAGCCTCAGCGATGCAGCACGCAAGCTCGCCTGGCGCGCCGCAGGCCTGATTCCCCGTGGCAAGGGCTTGCGCCTGAGCACCTTGAACATCTATGGCTATGCCGCCACCGACCTGCTGTACCTCAACGACGCCAGCTCCGACCTGACCCTGCTCTATGCACCCGGCAACAGCTCGCCTCTGCTGGAGTTCGCCAGTGAAGAGCTGCTCAAGGACTGGGTGGGCCAGCAGTGCAGGAATGCCGCCAGCCGCCAGGCCCTGAAACGACACTTTCGCTTGGCCGATGGCCCTCAAGGTATCGACTTCAGCGGCCTGGACACCGCCCTGGAAGGGCTGGGGGTCTACCCGCTCAACCACAGGCTTCCCCCGGAACATGGTTACTTCAACGATGACGGTCGCTGGCCGCCGCGCACCTACGTCAACTACCGACCAGGCAAGTACAACCCGAGGATCACCGGCGACCTGTTCCAGGCGCTGGCCGAGCGCCAGCGTCAACGCACTTATGACGATGCCGATTTCATGATCACCAGCAACGCTGAGGTGACCAAGTCCAAATGGGCCAGTTACCTGAACGCCACCCTCAACTTCGTGGCCCCCCTCACTTTCGTGGTGCCAGGGCTGGCACCCTTGCTGGCCGTAGGGGGCATCGCACAGATTGCCCTGGGTCTGGATCGGGCTATCAACGGCAGATCCCTTCGGGCCAAGCAAGCCGGTGTCGGCAGTGTGGCCTGGGGGCTATTGAACGCCGCGCCCGCAGTAGCGCATGCAGCATCCCAGGGCGGTAAGCTGTTCAGTTTCAAATCGGGCGATTTCGTCAGACCGGTGCGAGTCAACGAGCAGTGGGGATACCCACTTAGCCCCATGGATCCGCCGCACCTGCCGGAACTGGACGTGGCGCCGTTCTTCGAGGCTGGACCAGCGCGTGCAGAGCAATTGCCTGCAGCAGAGGTCTTTCCGGTCGGTCGTTCGGTGGACTGGGCGACCAAGACACAAGTCATCACTGGCAGCTATGCCGTCGATGGCTACCTGGTAGAGCTCGACCTTGTCTACGATATCGAGTTCGATGTGTTCGTCGAAAAAAGCGAACTGAACAGTGTCGAGCCGACTGTGTATGAAGCCCGCCCAGGTGATCCGTTGGTGCGTCGGGTCATGCCTGGCCCACGCCATGTGACCGACGACATGCGCATGGCCACGCTGCGCAGACTTGGCGTAGACTTGCAGTTGCCGCTGCACATCCCCGACACACCAATTGGCGCACGCCCGATTCCAAAGAAGATTTCGTCGCTGTGGGTCGGCGACAAGGTGATCGCCCCGAACCTGGTGGAAAACCTCGCCAGAAACGCCAGGCGCTTGAATAGCACTCAGTACCAGTACCGCTTGTTCCTTTCCAACGCCCATCCCCAGGTCTATGAACAAAACTTCCGCCAGCTGACCGAGAACGCCCCTGGCTTGCGGGTGGAACCGCTCGAGGAGCAGCCGTTCTTTCAGACGTTCAGCACCAGCAAGCATTACCCGCAGTATCGAGCTGCACTGGAGGGCAATGGCGGCGTCGCCACCAACTACAGCTCAGCCTCGGACGTGCTGCGCTATCCCATGCTGTATCAGGAGGGTGGTCTTTACATGGATGTCGACGATGAGCTGCTCGAGGCGGGTGGGCAGCATTCCGGATGCATAGGCACCGACGCATGCACCGCGCAAACCCTGGACGATGTCGTGCTAGCCACTACCGATGATGGGCTGTTGCTGCACCCTCCCCTGAGCAACAACCTGCTCGACATGGAAATTCAATACAACACCAGCATGATCGGAAGCCACCCTGGCAATCCGACGCTGCTGGCCATTTCCGAGGAGATGCATGCCCGCTACCAACGCCATCCTGACTTCTACCGCGTCAGGCCCGACCGCGCCCAGGACCCGGAGGCATTCCACGCCTACACGCGACGCCTGAGCCAACTGACCGGGCCGGCAATGATGAACGATGTGATCGACCGCTTGCTGCCAGACCTCTACCGACTGCGGCAGATCGAAAGGCTGATGAAACTGCCGGTCATCAACGGCCGTGCCTATGTCGACGTTCAACGCTGGAGCACCGCCGAGCGCGCGCTGACGCCCCTTGGGCGGTTCGCGCGGGTTGGCAGCGCGCAATCCTGGATCAGCCACTGAACGAAGAAGGCGACCTCTCGGTCGCCTCCCTGTATCACTCGGTGCGGTGCAGCTTGCTCATCAGCTCCGCCTCGGCCTGGGTCAGCCCACAGGTCTCGGTCAACTCGGCAACGCTCGCCCCCATGCCCACCAGCTTGGCGGCCTGGGTGAAGGTGACGTTGCTGGGATCACGCTGCTCCAGCCGCTCCAGCCGGTCAGGCAGGGTCGCCACGGCCGCACGGATTTCGTGGATCGCTTCGCCCATGCGCACGGTGACGTTCTGGTAATCGTCCAGGCGCTTGGCCAGGTCCTTGATGCGCTGGTCGCGCAGTGCATCGCCCTGGGCCTGCTGGGCAGCCAGTTCACGCTGACGCTTGCTGTAGTTGAGGAAGAACCACAGGCTCAACGCCCAGAGCAGCGCCAGGAAGATGACAGCAACCTCGAAAATCAACTCAGATGTTCTCCAGCTCGGACCACTCTTCCTCGGTCATCATCTTGTCCAGCTCGACCAGAATCAGCAGTTCGCCGTTCTTGTTGCATACGCCCTGGATGAACTTGGCCGACTCTTCGTTACCGACGTTTGGCGCGGTTTCGATTTCAGACTGGCGCAGGTAGACCACTTCGGCAACGCTATCGACAAGAATGCCGACCACCTGCTTGTCGGCCTCGATGATCACGATACGGGTGTTGTCGGTGACCTCGGTAGGCATCAGGCCGAAGCGCTGACGGGTGTCGATCACCGTCACCACGTTGCCGCGCAGGTTGATGATACCCAGTACGTAGCTCGGGGCACCTGGCACCGGGGCGATCTCGGTGTAGCGCAGGACTTCCTGCACCTGCATGACGTTGATGCCGTAGGACTCGTTATCCAGACGGAAGGTTACCCACTGCAGAATCGGATCTTCAGAACCCTGTGCGGACGACTTTTTCATTCCCCTACCCCTCGAAATCCGCCAACGGCGGTGTGTTCTGTCATTTATGTTTAGCGTGCATCTGCTTCACGGCGCCGCTGGCGATCAACTCAGCCAGTTCGGCGACGTCGAGCAAAGCACACATGTGTTCGATCACCGTGCCAGCCAGCCAGGGGCGCTGGCCACGTTGGCTGCGCCACTTGATTTCGGCCGGGTCCAGACGCAGGGAACGGCTGACCTGGTGCACGGCCAACCCCCATTCGTAGCCCTGGACGGAAATCACGTACTGCAGGCCCTGACGGAAATCATCGCGGTAGCGATCAGGCATCACCCAGCGTGCGGTATCCAGCACCTTGAGGTTGCCCGCCTGGCAGCTGAGGATCCCGAGGAACCAGTCCGGCTGGCCGAACAACGGCGTCAACTCCTGACCGGCCAGGCTGTAGATCGAGCCTAGGCAGACAAGGGGTACCGCCAAGGTCAAGCCGGCCACGTCGAACAGCAAGCACTCGAACGGCTCGGCCGCCCAGGCGGGTCTTCCGTCGAGGGTGGCAGGTGGTACGGGCAGGTTCGGCGCTGGCAGATGCACATCGACCAACGGTGCCACCGGCTCGACGGCCGACTCGGTCAGGACCGGAACGCTGGCTTCGGCCACCACTTCGGTCTCGACCACGGTGACAACCGGCGCCTCGACCGGCAAAACCGTTGGCAAGACCTTGGCCTTCGGCTCGGCGAATGGCCTGGGGGCGACGCTGGCTAGCGCTGCTGGTGCCGGCTGCTGCCGCGCATCCCGGGCCTGCTCCTCGCGTACGGCAGCGGCGAATTCGTCGCTGGGCTGCGCGTCGGCCACCTTGGCGGCCGGCGCTTCGTGAATGTCTTCTACCTCGGTGGCTTCCTGCAGCAGGCCATCAAGATAGGATTGCAGGGCCAGTTGTGGCCGGGTGCTGACTGGCTGGGCATGTTGCGTCATCAGGCCACCTGCAATGCGGATTTGTAGGTCAGCAAGTGCTTGAGCAGTGCCCGGTAGGCGATAACGCCGCGGCTCTTGCCATCGAACTGCGAAGGCGTGACGCCATTGCGGCTGGCATCGCGCAGGCGCGTATCGACCGGGATATAGCCTTGCCAGACATGCTCCCCGTAGGTATCGCGCAGCAGTTTGAGGGTACCCAGCGAAGCTTGGGTACGACGGTCGAACAGGGTCGGCACGATCTGATAGGGCAAGGCTTGCTTACGTGAGCGGTTGACCATCGCCAAGGTACCGATCATCCGCTCCAGGCCCTTGACGGCCAAAAATTCGGTCTGCACTGGAACGACCAGTTGCTGGCTCGCGGCCAGGGCGTTGACCATCAGCACGCCGAGCAAGGGCGGGCTGTCGATCAAGGCAAAGTCGAAATCCTGCCACAGCTGCGCCAGACTCTTGGCGATGACCAGGCCCAGGCCACTCTGCCCCGGCGACTGGCGCTCCAGCACCGCCAGCGCGGTGCTCGATGGCAGCAGCGAAATACGCTCGTCGCTGGTCGGCAGCAGCAATTGCCCCGGCAGCCCCTCAGGCACCGTGCCCTTGTGCAAGAACAGGTCGTAGCAGCTGTGCTCCAGCGCATCGGGGTTGTGCCCGAAGTAACTGGTCATCGAGCCGTGCGGGTCGAGGTCGACCACGACCACGCGCTTGCCCGCCTCGGCCAGAAGGCCGGCCAGGGCAATGGTGCTGGTGGTCTTGCCGACGCCACCTTTTTGATTGGCTACTGCCCAGACTCTCATAGGACAACTCTAGACTCATTGATGCCGCAGAAACCCCGTGGAAGCCGGCTCGCCGGCTCCTACAGGGCTAGCGGTGACAGAGAATTGACGATTCACTGCCCCGCCGCCGTTACTGGTGTTGCCGGTGCACTTTGTGTGCCAGCGCGGCGCAATGCAGCGTCCGGCGTGGCGTTGGCGCTGCCTGAACCGGTCAGGCTGCGACGCACTTCAAGGTTGCGGGAAATCACCAATACCACCCGACGATTACGCGCACGCCCCTCGGCGGTGTCGTTGGTGGCCACAGGCTGATACTCGCCATAGCCTACCGAGGCCATGCGTGCGGGATTGACGCCTTCCATGGCCAACAGCCGGACGATGCTGGCCGCCCGGGCCGACGACAGTTCCCAGTTGGTCGGGTATTGCGCGGTACGGATCGGCTGGTTGTCGGTGAAGCCCTCGACATGCACCGGGTTGGCGAACGGTTTGAGGATGCGCCCCACCTTCTCGATGATGTCGAAGGCCTTGTCGCTGGGCATGGCATCGCCACTGCCGAACAGCAGCGAGGAGTTCAGCTCGATCTCCACCCACAGTTCGTTGCCGCGCACCGTCATCTGGTCGGACTTGATCAAGTCGCCAAAGGCATCACGCACATCGTCGCTGATGGTCTTGAGCGGGTCGCTGTTGGTCTGCGCGAGGCCCGCATCGGTCTGCTCGCTGTCTTTGATCAGCGGTTCGGCAGGCTTGACGCTCAGCGGTTGCTCGTCGCCGATGGGGATCGGCTTCATGCTCCGCTCAGGGTCGTTGAACACCCCCAGCAACGCTTGCGAGATGACCTTGTACTTGCCCTCGTTGATCGAGGAAATCGAATACATGACCACGAAGAAAGCGAACAGCAAGGTGATGAAGTCGGCGTATGACACCAACCAGCGTTCGTGATTCTCGTGTTCCTCGGTATGACGACGGCGACGCATGGGTTACTCCATGAAGCCTTGCAGCTTCAGCTCGATGGAGCGTGGGTTTTCACCTTCGGCAATCGACAGCAAGCCTTCGAGCAGCATCTCGCGATAGCGCGACTGACGCATGACGATGGACTTGAGCTTGTTGGCGATCGGCAACAGGATCAGGTTGGCGCTGGCCACACCGTAGATCGTCGCGACGAACGCGACCGCGATGCCATTGCCCAGCTGCGACGGGTCGGCCAAGTTGCCCATTACATGGATCAGGCCCATCACCGCACCGATGATACCGATGGTCGGCGCATAGCCACCCATGCTTTCGTAGACCTTGGCGGCCTGGATATCGCGGCTTTCCTGGGTCAGGAAGTCCACCTCCAGGATGCTGCGGATCGACTCGGGCTCGGCGCCATCCACCAACAGCTGCAACCCTTTGCGGGCATAAGGGTCCGGCTCGGCATCAGCCACGCCTTCCAGGCCCAGCAGGCCCTCCTTGCGCGCGGTCAGGCTCCAGTTCACCACACGGTCGATACCGCCAGGCAGGTCGACCCGAGGCGGGAAGAAAATCCAGCGCAGGATCTGCAGCGCCCGCTTGAATGCCGACAATGGCGACTGCAGCAACGCCGCCGCCAGGGTGCCGCCCAACACGATCAGCGCCGCCGGGCCGTTGAGCAGGGCACCAACATGGCCACCTTCGAGGAAGTTGCCGCCGACAATGGCGACGAAGGCCAGGATCAGGCCGATCAGGCTTAGAACATCCATCAGACGCAGGCCTCGACCAAGTGCTTGCCGATCTCATCCAGGCTGTACACCGCATCAGCCAGATTGGCCTTGACGATGGCCATTGGCATGCCATAGATCACGCAGCTGGCTTCATCCTGGGCCCACACCGTGCTGCCGCCCTGCTTGAGCAGGCGCGCCCCTTCGCGACCGTCGGCACCCATGCCGGTGAGCACCACGGAGAGCACCTTGTCGCCATAGGACTTGGCCGCCGAACCGAAGGTGATGTCCACGCAGGGCTTGTAGTTCAGACGCTCGTCGCCCGGCAGGATCTTCACCGTGCCACGTCCGTCGATCATCATCTGCTTGCCGCCTGGGGCCAGCAGAGCCAGGCCTGGGCGCAGCATGTCGCCGTCCTCGGCCTCTTTGACGCTGATCTTGCACAGCTTGTCCAGACGTTCGGCGAACGCCTTGGTGAAGGCGGCCGGCATGTGCTGGATCAGCACGATCGGTGCCGGGAAGCTGGCCGGTAGCTGGGTCAACACCCGCTGCAGCGCGACCGGTCCACCGGTGGAGGTGCCGATGGCGACCAGCTTGTAGGGCTTGCGCTTGGGGGCTGGCGAATGGGCAGCTGCGGGTGCCGTCGCGGCTGGACGGACTGGCGCAGCGGGACGTGCCGGCGTGGGGCTGGCAAGACTGCTGGTTGGCGCGTGGCCAATGGCTGCTGGGGCTGGCGCGGTGACCGGCACCTGACTTGCGTAGCTGCCAAGGCGGCGGTTGCTGCGCGAGATGGTATGGACCTTCTCGCAGAGCAGTTGCTTGACCTTTTCCGGATTGCGGGAAATGTCTTCGAAATTCTTCGGCAGGTAATCCACCGCGCCAGCATCCAGCGCGTCGAGGGTAACCCGGGCGCCTTCGTGGGTCAGCGAGGAGAACATCAACACCGGCGTCGGGCAACGCTGCATGATGTGCCGTACCGCGGTGATGCCATCCATCATGGGCATTTCATAGTCCATGGTGATGACATCGGGTTTGAGCGCCAGTGCCTGGTCGATCGCTTCCCTGCCGTTGGTCGCGGTACCGACGACCTGGATCGTCGGGTCCGCCGAAAGGATTTCCGAAACGCGGCGGCGGAAGAAACCGGAATCATCCACCACCAGGACCTTGACTGCCATAAACACTCCATTAGGTGGCGCAACCGCCAGGCGGCGCCACCGAAATCAATAACGCCGGGCGGCGTAACGCTTGAGCATGCTCGGAACGTCGAGAATCAGCGCAATGCGCCCGTCACCGGTGATGGTGGCACCGGACATGCCCGGTGTGCCCTGCAGCATCTTGCCCAGCGGCTTGATCACCACCTCTTCCTGGCCCACCAACTGGTCGACCACGAAGCCGATACGTTGAGTACCGACCGAAAGAATCACCACATGGCCTTCGCGCTGCTCCTCGTGCACCTGGTCCTGGACCAGCCAGCGCTTGAGGTAGAACAGCGGCAATGCCTTGTCGCGCACGATCACCACTTCCTGGCCGTCGACCACGTTGGTACGCGACAGGTCGAGGTGGAAGATCTCGTTGACGTTGACCAACGGGAAGGCGAACGCCTGGTTGCCCAGCATCACCATCAGGGTCGGCATGATCGCCAGGGTCAGCGGCACCTTGATGACGATCTTCGAGCCCTGGCCCTTGGCCGAGAAGATGTTGATCGAGCCGTTGAGCTGGGAAATCTTGGTCTTCACCACGTCCATGCCCACGCCACGGCCGGACACGTCGGAGATCTCGGTCTTGGTCGAGAAGCCTGGGGCGAAGATCAGGTTGTAGCAGTCCGACTCGCTCAGGCGATCGGCCGCGTCTTTGTCCATCAGGCCCTTTTCCACGGCCTTGGCACGCAGGATGCTCGGGTCCATGCCCTTGCCGTCATCGGAAATCGACAGCAGGATGTGGTCGCCTTCCTGCTCGGCGGACAACACCACCCGGCCGGTCCGGGCCTTGCCTGCGGCCTCGCGTTCGTCGGGCATTTCCACGCCGTGGTCGACGGCGTTGCGCACCAGGTGCACCAACGGATCGGCCAGGGCCTCGACCAGGTTCTTGTCCAGGTCGGTCTCTTCGCCGACCAGCTCCAGGTTGATCTCTTTCTTGAGCTGGCGAGCCAGGTCACGGACCAGGCGCGGGAAGCGGCCGAAGACTTTCTTGATCGGCTGCATGCGGGTTTTCATGACCGCGGTCTGCAAGTCGGCGGTGACCACGTCGAGGTTCGACACGGCCTTGGACATGGCTTCGTCGCCGCTATTGAGGCCCAGGCGCACCAAGCGGTTACGCACCAGTACCAGTTCGCCGACCATGTTCATGATCTCGTCCAGACGCGCCGTGTCGACCCGCACGGTGGTCTCCGCTTCGCTGGCCGCATGCTTGTCGGCGGCAGGCGCTGGGCTGCGGGCAGGGGCTGCAGGCTTGGCGGCCGCCGCAGGTGCAGCGACGGGCGCAGCAGCCGGGGCCGGCTTGGCTGCCGGCTGGCTCTCGGCCTTGGCCGCTACCGGCGCTGCGACAGCGGCAGGTGCCTCTGCGGCGACGCTTTCACCCGAGAACTTGCCTTTGCCGTGCAACTGATCGAGCAGCGCTTCGAACTCGTGTTCGCTGATCTCGTCACCGCTGGCAGTTGCCGATGCCGCTGGGGACTGGGCTGCGGGCGCGGCTGCCGAAGGCAAAGCGTCGGCCTGGAACGAGCCTTTGCCGTGCAACTGATCGAGCAGCGACTCGAATTCTTCGTCGGTGATTTCATCGCTCGCCGGTGCGCTGGCCGCCGCTTGCGGCTCGGCGGCGGCGAGCTCGGGCGAGAACTGGCCCTTGCCGTGCAACTGATCGAGCAACGATTCGAATTCGGCATCGGTGATTTCATCGCCACTGCCGGTCAGCGTTTCGCCCTGCAGCTGCTCGGAAGCGGCCTCGGCCTGGGCTTTCACGGCATCGAGCGAGTCGAGCAGTTGTTCGAATTCGGTGTCGGTGATATCGGCTTCGGCGACGGCCTGTTCGGCCACCGGCGCGGCTTCGACCACCGGCGCGGCGACCTCGGCCCCGGCCGGCTCGGCCAAGCGCGAGAGCGCCGCCAGCAGTTCAGACGTGGCTGGCGTGATCTCGCTGCGCTCGCGCACCTGGCCGAACATGCTGTTGACCGTGTCCAGGGCTTCCAGGACCACGTCCATCAGTTCCGCATCGACCCGGCGCTCACCTTTGCGCAGGATGTCGAACACGTTCTCCGCGATATGGCAGCACTCCACCAGCTCATTGAGCTGAAGGAAGCCGGCGCCCCCTTTTACAGTGTGAAAACCGCGAAAGATCGCATTGAGCAGGTCAGCATCGTCAGGCCGGCTTTCCAGCTCGACCAGTTGCTCGGACAGTTGCTCAAGAATTTCGCCGGCTTCTACCAGGAAATCCTGAAGGATTTCTTCATCGGCGCCGAAGCTCATTAAACGTGCTCCCTAAAAACCCAGACTGGACAGCAGATCATCGACATCGTCCTGACCGGACACGACGTCTTCACGCTTATCGGCATGAATCTGCGGACCTTCACCCCGGGTTGGATGTTTTTCTTGATCTTTTTCAGCGCGCAGCTGCTGGTGGTCATGTTCGATACCGGCAAAACGGTCGACCTGACTGGCCATCAGCACGAGCTTGAGCAGATTGCTTTCTACTTCGGTGACCAGTGCGGTTACCCGCTTGATCACCTGGCCGGTCAGGTCCTGATAGTCCTGAGCCAGCAAGATATCGTTGAGGTGGCCGGCGACCTTGCGGTTCCCGTCGGCGCTATGCGTCAGGAAACTGTCGACGCGCTTGACCAGCTCACGAAACTCCGGTGCTGCCACCTCGCGGCGCATGAACCGTTGCCAGTCAACGCTCAGGGCCTGGGCCTCGGCGGACAGCTCGTTGAGTACCGGCGTGCTCTGCTCCACCAGGTCCATGGTGCGGTTGGCCGCACCCTCGGTGAGTTTGACCACGTAGGACAGGCGCTCGGTGGCGTCGGTGATCTGCGAGACCTCCTCGGCCTGCGGCATGCGCGGGTCGATCTGGAAGCTGACGATCGCGCTGTGCAGCTCGCGGGTGAGCTTGCCGACTTCCTGATACAAGCCACGGTCGCGGGTCTGGTTCAGCTGATGGATCAGCTGCACCGCATCGCCGAAACGTCCCCGTTCCAGGCTCTCGACCAACTCCTCGGCATGTTTCTTCAGGGTCGATTCGAACTCGCCCAAAGACGTATGTGATGGTTCCATGGCGCCCCCCTTACGTGCCTCAGCCGTTAACGCGCTCGAAGATTTTCTCGATCTTTTCCTTGAGCACTTGGGCAGTGAAAGGCTTGACCACGTAGCCATTGACGCCGGCCTGGGCCGCTTCGATGATCTGGTCGCGCTTGGCTTCGGCGGTCACCATCAGCACCGGCATCCCCTTGAGGCGATCATGGGCGCGCACTTTGCGCAACAGGTCGATCCCGGACATGCCCGGCATGTTCCAGTCGGTCACCAGGAAATCGTAATGGCCACTTTCGAGCATCGGCAGCGCCGTGGTGCCGTCGTCGGCTTCATCGGTATTGGTGAAACCCAGATCACGCAACAGGTTCTTGATGATCCGCCGCATCGTCGAAAAGTCGTCAACGATGAGGATTTTCATGTCTTTGTTCAATTAGACCTCCAAGCAGTCTCAAACGCGCTCGGCCCCGAGCACGCATTCAATCAATTCGGTACAACGTGAAACGACTGCAACGACCCCAGGCTCAACGTGCCCGCCATTCCCCAAGACGACTGCGCAGGCGCGCCGCGCATTGGCTGTGCAGCTGGCTGACACGCGATTCGCTGACCCCAAGCACCTCACCGATTTCCTTGAGGTTCAGCTCTTCGTCGTAGTACAGCGCCAGCACCAGCCGCTCACGCTCCGGCAAGTTGGCGATCGCATCGGTCAGGGCAGCCTGGAAGCGTTCGTCCTCCAGATCGCGCGACGGCTCGATCTGGCCGCTGGCCCCATCCTCGTGCAACCCTTCGTGCTCGCCGTCCTGCAACAGGTCGTCGAAGCTGAACAGGCGACTGCCCAGGGTATCGTTCAAAATCCCGTAGTAATCATCGAGACTCAATTGAAGTTCGGCAGCAACTTCGTGATCTTTAGCGTCGCGACCTGTTCTGGCTTCAACAGACCGCATCGCGTCACTGACCATGCGCGTGTTTCGGTGCACGGAACGCGGCGCCCAATCGCCCTTGCGCACCTCGTCGAGCATCGCGCCACGGATTCGAATACCCGCATAGGTTTCGAAGCTTGCGCCCTTGCTGGCGTCGTATTTGTTGGCCACTTCCAGGAGGCCGATCATGCCGGCCTGGATCAGGTCCTCCACCTGGACATTGGCTGGCAGACGGGCCAGCAGGTGGTAGGCGATGCGTTTGACCAGTGGCGCATACCGCTCCACCAGTTCGTACTGGGCATCCTTGGACGCCCTGCTGTACATCTTGAAACCGCTCGCGTTCATAGGACCGGCCCTGCGCTGGTGGGCTGCACCAGACGCTCGACGAAGAATTCCAGGTGCCCGCGGGGGTTGGCCGGCAGCGGCCAGCTGTCGACCTTCTGCGCAATGGCCTTGAACGCCAGGGCGCACTTGGACCGCGGGAAGGCTTCATACACGGCGCGCTGTTTCTGAACTGCCTTGCGCACGCATTCGTCATACGGCACGGCGCCGACGTATTGTAGGGCGACGTCAAGGAAGCGATCGGTGACCTTGGTCAACTTGGCGAACAGATTGCGCCCTTCCTGCGGGCTCTGCGCCATGTTGGCCAGCACACGGAAACGGTTCATGCCGTAGTCACGGTTGAGCAGCTTGATCAGCGCGTAGGCGTCGGTGATCGAGGTCGGCTCGTCACACACCACCAGCAGCACTTCCTGGGCGGCGCGCACGAAGCTGACTACCGAGTCACCAATACCCGCAGCAGTGTCGATCACCAGCACGTCGAGGTTGTCGCCGATCTCGCTGAATGCCTGGATAAGCCCTGCATGCTGGGCAGGCGCCAGGTGCACCATGCTCTGCGTGCCTGAGGCCGCTGGCACGATCCGCACACCGCCTGGGCCTTGCAGCAGGACATCGCGCAGCTCGCAACGCCCCTCGATCACATCGGCCAGGGTGCGCTTGGGCGTCAGGCCCAGCAGTACGTCGACATTGGCAAGGCCCAGGTCGGCGTCCAGCAGCATGACCCGCCGACCAAGCTCAGCCAGCGCCAGGGACAGGTTCACTGAAACGTTAGTCTTGCCGACGCCACCTTTGCCACCGGTTACGGCGATCACCTGTACGGGATGCATGCTACCCATGTCTGTTGTTTACCTTGTCTCGCTTGGACCCAAACCCCACGGGAGGCAATTCTGCGGGCCCCTTGGTGTAGGTACTGTGCACACGCTGCATCATCAACCCGCTCGCCGAGGGTTGTGATAGAGATCAGCGAACATGTCGGCCATGGCCTCTTCGCTGGGCTCGTCCTGCAACTGCACACTGACCGCGCGGCTGACCAACTGGTGCGCGCGCGGCAGGTGCAGGTCGTCAGGAATGCGCGGGCCATCGGTAAGGTAGGCCACGGGCAGTTCATGACTGATGGCAAGGCTCAGCACATCACCGAGGCTGGCCGTTTCATCGAGTTTGGTCAGGATACAACCGGCCAGCCCGCAGCGCTTGTAGCTGTGGTAGGCGGCGGTCAGCACCTGCTTCTGGCTGGTGGTTGCCAATACCAGGTAGTTCTTGGCGGCAATGCCACGACCGGCCAGGGTTTCCAGTTGCATGCGCAGGGCCGGGTCGCTGGCTTGCAGGCCGGCGGTGTCGATCAACACCACGCGCTTGCGCAACAGCGGCTCCAGCGCCTGGGCCAGCGACTGGCCTGGATCGACGTAGGTCACCGGTACATTGAGGATACGACCCAAGGTCTTGAGCTGCTCCTGCGCGCCGATACGGAAGCTGTCCATGCTCACCAGCGCCAGGTTCTGCGGGCCGTACTTGAGCACGTAGCGGGCGGCCAGCTTGGCCAGGGTGGTGGTCTTGCCCATGCCGGCCGGGCCGACCATGGCGATGACACCGCCCTCCTCGATCGGCTCGACCTCGGGCACTTCGATCATCCGTGCCAAGTGCGCCAGCAGCATGCGCCAAGCCTGGCGCGGCTCTTCGATTTCGCCCGTCAGATCCAGCAGCTCGCGAGCGATCGGACCGGACAGGCCAATACGCTGCAGTCGACGCCAGAGGTTGGCCTGCTGCGGCTTGCTGCCCTGCAACTGGCTCCAGGCCAGCGAGCCAAGCTGCACTTCCAGCAGCTCGCGCAGCCCCGACAGCTCCGAGCGCATGGCATCGAACAAACGCGGGTCGACCGGCGCCGGCGCAGGTGCCGCGGCAGGGGCCGGCATGTCGACGTGAGGCTCGATCAAAGGCTCCGAGGCAGTCAACGACTGCCCGGCGAACAATTGGCGATTGCCTTCGGCTGTGTCATCACGGTTGTCCAGCTCAGCCTGGACGTTGGCAATGCGCGACTGGGTCTTGCGCAGCTCTTGCTCAAGCTCGGCATTGGGCACACGCGGAGCCAGGGCCGACAGTTTGTAGTCCAGCGCAGCCGTCAGTTCGACACCACCGGCAATACGGCGGTTACCGATGATGGCGGCATCGGAGCCAAGCTCATCCCGGACCAGCTTCATGGCCTGACGCATATCGGCGGCGAAAAAACGCTTAACTTGCATAACCCACTACCTCAGCCGTTAGGGCCCACAGTGGCAACGATGGTGACTTGCTTGTTATCCGGTATTTCCTGATACGCCAGAACATGCAAATTCGGTACAGCCAGACGACCGAAGCGCGACAGCATGGCTCGGATCGGGCCCGCTACCAGGAGGATGGCCGGCAGGCCTTGCATCTCTTGGCGCTGGGCAGCTTCGATCAACGAACGCTGCAGCTTTTCGGCCATGCTCGGTTCCAGAAGAACACCGTCTTCCTGACCTTGTCCGGCCCTTTGCAGACTATTGAGCAAAATCTGTTCCAACCTTGGCTCAAGGGTGATGACAGGCAGCTCGGACTCAACGCCGACAATGCTTTGCACGATGGCGCGACACAATCCGACGCGCACTGCAGCCACCAATGCGGCGGTATCTTGACTCTTGCTGGCATTGTTGGCGATGGCCTCGGCAATACTGCGAATGTCACGCACCGGCACCTGCTCGGAAAGTAATGCCTGCAGGACCTTGAGCAACCCCGACAAGGAAATGACACCCGGGACCAACTCCTCGGCAAGTTTAGGCGATGCCTTGGCCAACACCTGCAAGAGCTGCTGGACTTCCTCGTGGCCGATCAGCTCGTGGCAATGTTTCTGCAGGATCTGGTTGAGATGGGTGGCGACCACGGTACTGGCGTCCACCACGGTGTAGCCCAGCGACTGCGCCTGGGCACGCTGGCCGATGTCGATCCACACCGCTTCCAGGCCGAATGCCGGGTCACGTGCGGCGATACCATTGAGCGTCCCGAACACCTGACCGGGGTTGATGGCCAGTTCGCGGTCCGGGTAGATCTCGGCTTCGGCCAGGATCACCCCCATCAGCGTCAGGCGGTAGGCGCTGGGCTGCAGGTCCAGGTTGTCGCGAATATGCACGGTAGGCATGAGAAAGCCCAGGTCCTGGGAGAGCTTCTTGCGCACGCCCTTGATCCGCGCCAACAACTGGCCACCCTGGTTGCGGTCGACCAGCGGAATCAACCGATAGCCGACTTCCAGGCCGATCATGTCGATGGGCGTGACATCGTCCCAGCCCAGTTCCTTGGTCTCCAGTGCACGCTGCGGCGACGGCAGCAGGTCCTGTTGACGCTGCACCTCTTCCTGGGCCTTGATCTTGGCCTTCTGCTGCTTCTTCCACACCAGATAGGCACCCCCGCCTGCCAGCAGCCCGAGGCTGAGGAAGGCGATGTGCGGCATGCCCGGGACCAGGCCCATGACGATCATCAACGCACCGGAAACCGCCAGGGCCTTGGGCGAATCGAACATCTGCCGGTTGATCAACTTGCCCATGTCCTCGGAGCCCGAGGCACGGGTAACCATGATCGCCGCCGCCGTGGACAGCAGCAGTGATGGCAGCTGCGCCACCAAACCGTCACCGATGGTCAGCAGGGCGTACACCTTGCCGGCGTCGCCGAACGACATGCCATGCTGCAGCATACCGATCAGCATGCCGCCGATCAGGTTGATGAACAGGATCAGCAGACCGGCGATGGCGTCGCCGCGCACGAACTTGCTGGCACCGTCCATCGAGCCATAGAACTCGGCCTCCTGCGCCACCTCGGCGCGGCGCGCCTTGGCCTGGGCCTGGTCGATCAGGCCGGCGTTGAGGTCGGCGTCGATGGCCATCTGTTTGCCGGGCATCGCGTCCAGGGTAAAACGCGCGCTGACTTCGGAGATACGCCCGGCACCCTTGGTCACCACCACGAAGTTGATGATCATGAGGATGGCGAACACCACCGCACCGACCACATAGTTACCACCGATCACCACTTCGCCGAAGGCCTGGATCACCTTACCGGCAGCGCCATGTCCCTCCTGGCCGTGGAGCATGACCACCCGGGTGGAAGCGACGTTGAGCGCCAGGCGCAGCAGCGTGGCGACCAGCAGAATGGTGGGGAACGCGGCAAAGTCGAGCGGGCGCAGGGCGTAGACGCAGACCAGCAGCACGACGATCGACAATGCGATGTTGAAGGTGAAGAACACGTCGAGCAGGAACGGCGGGATCGGCAACATCATCATTGCCAACATCACCAGCAACAGCAGCGGCACGCCCAGGTTGCCCCGACCGAGACCGGCCAGGTTGTTGCGGGCGTTGCTGATTAACTGAGTGCGATCCACCGCGATTCCTCTTCAAGCAAAACTTTGACGCCCAAGGGGGCGCTTGGGCGTGGCTTTGCAAGAAGCTTTCCAACTTTGCGGGTTTTGCCTATGGCTCGGGGAATTCAGCGTTTTTAGGACCCAGCGCCGCCCGCGCGGTGCATCGCGGAGCACGGCGCCTAGAAACGCAGGGGCGGGACAGCGCTCGACCTCACTCCCAGTCCCATCACCAATCCCAGCTCAGCTATCGCGCCGCAGGTCCGGCGGAATCGGCAGGTCGTCCTTGAGCGGATCCGGCCGCTTGCCCTTGCCCGCACGGTACTGGCGGATCTGGAATACATAGGCCAACACCTGCGCGACCGCCAGGTACAACCCTGCAGGGATCTCCTGCTCAAGCTCGGTAGAGTAGTAAATGGCTCGGGCCAGAGCGGGCGACTCAAGGATCTGCACCTTGTGCTCGATACCGATCTCACGAATCTTCAAGGCAACGAAATCAGTGCCCTTGGCCACCAGCAAGGGCGCTACTCCACCCTTCTCGGGGTCGTACTGCAAGGCCACCGCATAGTGCGTCGGGTTGGTGATGATCACGTCAGCCTCTGGCACCGCCGCCATCATGCGCCGCTGCGATATCTCCCGCTGCAGCTGACGGATACGCTGCTTCACCTCCGGCTTGCCTTCGGTGTCCTTGTACTCGTCCCGCACTTCCTGCTTGGTCATCTTCAATTTCTTGTGCGTCTGGTACAGCTGGAACGGCACGTCGACCGCGGCGATCAGCAATAACCCCGCCGCCATCCACAAGGCACTCCACCCCACCACCTGAACGCTATGGATGATCGCCTGGTCCAGCGGCTCGTTGGCAATCGACAGCAAGGCCTGGCGGTCAGACGCTAATACCAGCAGCGCCACGACCAGAATCACGAAAAACTTGGCAATCGCCTTGAGCAATTCGGTAAGCGCATGCATCGAGAACATCCGCTTGATCCCCGCCAACGGGTTCATTCGGCTGAACTTGGGTTGCAGCAGGCTGCCGGAGAACAGGAACCCGCCCAGGGCAATGGGCGCGACGAACGAGATGACGAACAACAGAATCAACACCGGCTGGCTCGCCCAGATCGCCATCTTGCCCGAGGCCAGCAGAAACGCGCCCATCGAACGCTCATCGACGATCACCTCGCGGGTCAGGCTGAAGTTCAGGCGCATCATTTCGAGCAAGGTCTCGGCCATGTAGCCGCCGAACGCCAACAATCCGCCGGCCCCGGCCAGGGTCACGGCCACGGTGTTCAGTTCCTTGGAACGGGCAATCTCACCTTTTTCGCGCGCGTCGCGCTTGCGCTTGTCGGTGGGTTCTTCTGTCTTGTCCTGACCGCTCTCGCTCTCAGCCATGCTCAGCGCGCCCTTGCCAGCTCACGCAGCCATTGCAGCGCTTCGCTGGCCAATGCCTGGTAGTGGGAAAGAATATCGGCTAGACCCACCCAGAAAATACCCATACCCAGCACCAAGGTGAGTGGGAAGCCGATGGAAAAGATGTTCAACTGCGGCGCGGCACGGGTCATCACGCCGAAGGCGATGTTCACCACCAACAAGGCGGCGATTGCCGGCAGGATCAGCAACAAACCCGCACCGAACACCCAGCCCAGCCGGCCAGCCATTTCCCAGAAATGAGTGACGACCAGCGCGTTGCCCACCGGCAAGGTGGTGAAGCTCTCGGTCAAGACCTCGAACACCACCAGGTGGCCGTTCATCACCAGGAACAACACACTCACCAGCATGGTCATGAACTGGCTGACCACCGCTACGTTGACGCCGTTGGCCGGGTCCACCATCGACGCGAAGGCCATACCCATCTGGATCGCAATGATCTGACCGGCGATCACGAACGCCTGGAACAACAGCTGCAATGAGAAACCGAACAACGCACCGACAATGATCTGCTCGCCACACAGCAGCAGGCCACGAAGGCTCAAAGGGTCGAATTCAGGCAGCGGCGGCAGACCCGGGACGATCACCACGGTGATGGCCAAGGCAGCGTAAAGACGCACCCGCGCCGGCAGCATCCGCGTGCCGAAGATCGGCATGGTCATCAGCACGGCCGTCACGCGAAACAGTGGCAGGACGAAGGTGGCGACCCAAGTGCCGATCTGCGCGTCGGTCAGCTCCAGCATGCCTGCCTCACCCGATCAGTTGCGGAATGCTGGAGTACAGGCCGGTGATGTACTCCATGAACTTCTGCACCAGCCATGGCCCGGCGACGATCAGCGTCACCAGCATCACCAGCAGGCGCGGCAGGAAGCTCAGGGTCTGTTCGTTGATCTGGGTGGCAGCCTGGAACATCGCCACCACCAGGCCGACCAACAGGCTCGGCACCACCAACACGGCAACCATCAGCGTGGTTAGCCAGAGGGCATCGCGAAACAGGTCGACGGCTACTTCTGGGGTCATGCAAGACTCTCCTTGACAGCGTCAGACGCCGCCGAAACTGCCGGCCAGTGTGCCCATGATCAGCGCCCAGCCGTCGACCAGCACGAACAGCATGATCTTGAACGGCAACGAAATGATCAGCGGCGACAGCATCATCATACCCATGGCCATCAGCACGCTGGCGACCACCATGTCGATGATCAGGAACGGGATGAAGATCATGAAGCCGATCTGGAACGCGGTCTTGAGCTCGGAGGTGACGAAGGCTGGCACCAAAATGGTCAGCGGCACCTGGTCGGGGCCTGCGATGTCGGTCCGCTTGGACAGGCGCATGAACAGGTCCAGGTCGCTCTGCCGGGTCTGTGCCAGCATGAAGTCCTTGAGCGGCCCCTGGGCCTTGTCGATGGCCTGCTGAGCAGTCATCTGCTCGGCCAGGTAAGGCTGCAGGGCATCCTTGTTCACCCGGTCGAACACGGGCGCCATGATGAACAGGGTCAAGAACAGCGCCATGCCCGTCAGCACCTGGTTGGACGGCGTCTGCTGCAGGCCCAGGGCCTGGCGCAAGATGGAGAAGACGATGATGATCCGGGTGAAGCTGGTCATCAGGATGACGAACGCTGGAATGAAGCTCAGCGCCGTCATGATCAGCAGGATCTGCAGGCTGACCGAATACTCCTGCTGCCCGTCAGGGGTGTTGGACAGGGTGATGGCCGGAATCGACAGCGGGTCGGCTGCCACGGCCAATGGCGCAGCCAGCAGCAGCGCCACTGGCAACAGAATGCTCAACAGTAAGCGCAGTGCGCCGGTCATCACTTCTTGTCCTTCTGATCCTTGCCCATCAGCTCCAGAAGGCGCTGGGCAAACTCGGGTGCCGCCGCACGTGCGTCAGCGGGCACATCCACAGGTTCGGCCATGACATGCAAGGTTTCGATGCTGCCGGGGCTGTGGCCGATCAGCACCTGTTCCTTGCCAATCTGCACCAACAACAGCCGGTCACGCGGACCGATGGAACGACTGCCGACGATCTCGATCACCTGCCCGCCCCTGGGCGCAGCGCCCTGCAGGCGTCGCAGCAGCCAGGCCAGAAAGAAGATCAGGCCAACCACCAGCAACAGGCCGAATACCATCTGTGCCAGTTGACCACCCAGGCTACCGGGCGCGGCAGCCGCTGGCGATACAGGGGTCGGCGTTGCCGCGGCAATCGCCACCTCGCTGGCGAGCAAGGTGGCCAGGGCCATGACAGCCCGCATCATGCCCTTCACTCAGCGCAGCTTCTTGATACGTTCGCTGGGGCTGATCACGTCGGTCAGGCGAATGCCGAACTTCTCGTTGACCACGACCACCTCGCCATGGGCGATCAGCGTGCCATTGACCAGCACGTCGAGCGGCTCACCGGCCAGGCGGTCGAGTTCGATCACAGACCCCTGGTTGAGCTGCAGCAGGTTGCGGATGTTGATTTCGGTGCTGCCCACTTCCATCGAAATGCTCACCGGAATATCCAGGATCACATCCAGGTTCGGGCCGTCCAGGCTGACGTTCTCCTTGGGTTTGGGCGAGCTGGCGAACTCCTCCATCGGCAGGCGACCGGCGCCACCGTTGCCGCTGTCGCCGCCGAGCAAGGCGTCGATGTCGGCCTGACCGGCGTCGCCGGACTGCTCCAGGGCAGCAGCCCACTCATCGGCCAGGGCCTGATCTTCTGGGGAGGTGATCTCGTTTTCGTTAGCCATGATGTCCTCGACAGGCATTCAATTCGTGGAGAGCGACCGACGCGCCTTCAGCGGCGCTCGATCGGGTCGATGATCTGCAGTGCCAGGTTGCCTTTGTGCGAGCCCAAGCGGGCCTTGAACGACGGCACGCCATTGGCACGCAGCACCAGGTGTTCAGGCAGTTCCACCGGAA
The DNA here is from genome assembly GCF_029537255.1 of Pseudomonas sp. NyZ480. NCBI lineage: Bacteria > Pseudomonadati > Pseudomonadota > Gammaproteobacteria > Pseudomonadales > Pseudomonadaceae > Pseudomonas > Pseudomonas sp. NyZ480. The sequence continues at coordinate 3,801,659 of NZ_CP120626.1, forward strand.
TGACGTCACCGGGCTGCATGTGCAGCACATCGCGCAACTTCAACTGGCGACGGGCAACCGTGGCGCTCAATGGCACGGACACATCGAGCACGTCTTCGCGCAAGGCCTTGACCCAGCGCTCGTCCTGGTCGTCCAGATCGGATTGGAAACCGGCGTCGAGCATCTCGCGCACCGGCTCGATCATCGAATAAGGCATGGTCACGTGCAAATCGCCGCCGCCACCGTCCAGTTCGATATGGAAGGTCGACACCACCACCGCCTCGCTCGGGCCGACGATGTTGGCCATGGCCGGGTTGACCTCCGAGTTGATGTACTCGAAGTTGACCGGCATGATCGCCTGCCAGGCTTCCTTGAGGTCGACGAAGCACTGGTCCAGCACCATGCGGACCACGCGCAGCTCGGTCGGCGTGAATTCACGGCCCTCGATCTTGGCGTGACGACCGTCACCACCGAAGAAGTTGTCCACCAGCTTGAATACCAGCTTGGCGTCGAGAATGAACAACGAGGTGCCACGCAACGGCTTGATCTTCACCAGGTTCAGGCTGGTAGGCACGTACAGCGAATGCACGTACTCGCCGAACTTCATCACCTGCACGCCACCGACGGCCACGTCAGCCGAGCGGCGCAGCAGGTTGAACATGCTGATGCGGGTGTAGCGGGCAAAGCGCTCGTTGATCATTTCCAGGGTCGGCATGCGACCACGGACGATCCGATCCTGGCTGGTCAGATCGTAGCTCTTGATGCTGCCGGGCTCGGCAGCGCTCTCGGTCTGTACCAGCCCATCGTCGACGCCATGCAACAGGGCGTCGATTTCATCCTGGGACAGCAGGTCCTGTACGGCCATTGCGGACTCCTACTGCAATACGAAATTGGTGAACAGCAACTGGTCGACGACCGGTTTGCCGACTTCCTTCTGGGCAACTTCCTGCACCACCGCGGTGGCTTTCTGGCGCAGCATCTCCTGCCCCACGGGGCTGCCGGCCAACGTGTCGAAGCCCTGTCCGGAGAACATCATCACCAGGTTGTTGCGGATCACCGGCATGTGCACCTTCAGTGCATCCAGGTCTGCCTGGTTGCGACCTTGCATGGTGATGCTCACCTGCATGTAGCGCTGGCGGCCGTTCTGGTTGAAGTTGACGACAAAGGCAGGGGCCAGTGGCTCGTAGATCGCGGCAGGCTTGATGTTGCTCGCGGTCGGCTCGGCGGCCGGTGCGGGTTCGCTCTTGTGCATGATGAACCAGGTGGCACCTACAGACAGGCCAACCGCCAGCAGCAAGGCCAGCACCAGCAGCAAGATCAACTTGAGTTTGCCTTTAGAGGCGGGGTCTTTCACTGCGTCGCTCTTCGCCATGCCAATAATCCGTCGTCCATCAGGGTTTCAAATGAGGATGACGTGGCTTGAGCAAGTGTTATGCCAGATTTGACATAGCGGGCATGACGGATGCCAGACGGGGGATGGAGATCGAGCGCCGCCCGCGCGGCGCATCGCCAGCAAGGCTCGCCCCTACGTTTGTTTCGGACCCCTGATTCCTGTGGGATGTGCGCGCGACCGCTTTGGTGCTCGGCGCGATAACGCGTGCGTCTGCAGGAGCGAGCCTTGCTCACGATGCGCCGCGCGGGCGGCGCTCGACCTCACCCCACCACAACCCTCAGGCGTAGTAGTCGACCGCACTGTCGCCGATGACAACCTGCTGCTCAACCGGGCGTGAAGCCTCGGCAATCTCACCTTGCTCAGCGCCACCCTGGCCACGCCGCGCCGCGACCCCGGACAACTGCGACCCCTGCTGCTGAGCCTGCTGTTGCTGCTGCCCACGCGACTGGTCGGCCACGTTCACATCCGGTTGCGCCAGCCCCTGCTGGGCGAACAGCTCGCGCAAACGGTGCACCTGACTGTCCAATGCATCACGCACGCCGGCATGGCCACTGATGAAGGTCACCTGGGTCGACTGGTCCGCCGCCACATTGACGCGAATGTCCAAGCGCCCCAGCTCAGCAGGTTCCAGCTGGATATCCGCCGACTTGAGATTCTGGCTGGACAGGTACATGACCCGGTTCACCAAACCTTCGGTCCAGGCGCTCTGGTGCATGGCCAGCGGCTGGTGCAGCGGGCTGCTGGTCACCGGCACCGCATTGGCGGTCTTGGCCGTGGCGGCCTGGGTCAGGTTGGCCAGGCGGTTGGCAAAATCGTCCACACGGGTATCACTGCTGGCGCCCTTGGTGTCTTTCAACCCGTCTTCGAGCAGTGCACTGAATGCCTTCTCACCGGTTTCCGACTGCCCGCTGTCAGCCTCCGGCTTCTCGACCATGTTCGCCAAGGTATTGACGGCCACCTGACCATCATCACTCTGCGCCTGAGACGCATCGGCAGCCGGGGCGGCATGTGCCGACACCGTGCCTTTGGCCTGCGCGCTCTGCTCAAGGGCCAGGCGCAGGGTCGGCAAGTTGGCCAGCGGGTCGACCTCTGGATCGAACGCTTGCATCTCTGGTTCTTCCGGCAATGGGCTGACCAGCTGCGGTTTGACAGGCTGCGCCGCAGCCTGCAGCACCGGTGCCACCGCTTCTGCCTGGGCCTGGATCAGTTGCGCGCCTGGCTGTGCGTCGGTGACCTGGCCAGCGACCAGGCTCGCGTCCAGCACGCTCAAATCATTGACTGGCGCAGCATTCGCCTCGGCATCGACATTAGCACCGGCCTGGCTTTGATCGTCCGCTGGCAATTTATTGCCGCCATCGGCAACACCTGGCTTGTCGGCAGTTTCTTTCTTGCCGTCCTGGGTCGCCTCAGGCTTGTCCTTCGGCTTGGCTGCCGCAGCCTTGTCATCTCGGGCAGGCACGGTGTCACGGCCCTGCTTGGCCATCACCTGGTCAAAGCCGCCGCCCTGCCCGCCCGCCGCCTGCGGCGACTTGTCGACCACCGAGCCGACCCCGCGCGACGGCTTGCCCACGGCGTTGGCTTGCAACAAAGGATTGGATGCGACAGGCATCGAGAGGTCTCCGCGCCGAATACAAAAAAAACGTCTGGGCAAAGACAGGCAAAACTCGCGCCAAGTCGCAATTCAACCGGCGGAAACGCGCGCGCGCTCACCACGATAGAAGCGTTGAACCTCCAGGTATTCCTGGTCGATTCGATTGATCAGGTCTTCGATGCCATACAACGGCTGCTGCCTGACCCGCTCTTCCAGCTCATGGCACAAGCTCGCCAGGCCGACCGCGCCCATGTTGCTGCTACTGCCCTTGAAGCTGTGAGCTGCAATACCGAGCTCATGGGCATTCCTGGCCTCGTGCAGCTGGCTCAACCGTCGTTCGGAGTCTTCCAGGAAAGTCTCCAGCAATTGCAGGTAGCCATCTTCCATGACCTCCTGCAAATCGCTGAGCACCTTGAAGTCAATATGCATGTCAGTCACTTGTTCACTCCTTGATCAAGCTGGATTATGCCTGAGCCGTCCCACGACTCACCATTGGGCTTACCAGTCGAAGCAGACCCGCGCGCAACGCCCACCCTCGATCCATTGGGCACTGTCACCCAGCCGCTGCACCAGCCCCAGGCCGCGACCGCTGAGCCCCTGCTCCTGGGGCGTGCGGGACAACACCTGGCAAACATCGAAGCCCGCGCCAGTGTCACGCACCTCAATGGTCAGACGCCCGCCACGCTCCAGCGGCTCAACCCGCAGGTCGATCCGCACATGGCCTTCGACCAACGAAGCCAATCGCCGGGCGCGTTCCTGATAATAGTTGGCAAAACCCTGAACATCACGCTTGAGCCGCGAATCCAGGCCCAGCACACCATGTTCCAGGGCATTCGAATACAGCTCACTGAGCACGCTGTGCAAACGACCGGTACTGGGCCGAAGGCCATGGATCTCTTGCAGCAATTGGACCAGGTATGGCACCGGATTGAACCGCTTGAGGCTTTCACCCCGCAGCTCGAACCCCAACGACCAGTCCAAAGGACTGGAACGCCCGCTGTCAGAGTACAACGTCGGCGCAGGCACCTTCTCGCCTGGGGCGAACATGCGGATGTCGCACAGACTGATGTCATCCCTGGGCCGTCCGCCAAAGCGTTTGAGCGCCTGCATGACCTCTTCGAACAGCAGGCTGGGGTCACGGTTGTCGGCCAGCACCTGACGCAGGCGCTGCACACCGAACAGACGCTCTTGGTCATCGGCCGTATCGACCACGCCATCGGAGAGCAGCAACAAGCGCTCGCCCGGCGCTAGCGGAAGCACTTCGGTACTGTCGTCGAAACGCTCTGGAGCCAGAATGCCGAGCGGCAGGTGACGCGAGCTGAGCACCGATAGCACCTCGCCACTAGCCGACAACCGGTAACCGTCAGGCATACCGCCGTTCCAGACTTCCACCAAACCGCGCTGCACGCTGAGACTGAGCAACAGCACGCACGCGAACATGTCCACTGGCAGGATACGCTTGAGCTTGGCGTTCATTTCGCGCAGGGTCTGCGCCAGCCCATAGCCCTTGGCGGTCATGCCATAGAACACCTCTGCCAGTGGCATGGCGCCGACGGCAGCGGGCAGGCCATGGCCAGTGAAGTCCCCCAGCAATACATGCATGTCACCGGAAGGCGTGAAGGCCGCCAGCAACAAATCGCCATTGAACAAAGCGTAGGGCGATTGCAGGTAGCGAATGTTGGAAGCGGACAGGCAGCCGGAGTGCGCCACCTTGTCGAACACCGCCTTGGCGACCCGCTGTTCGTTCAGCAGGTGATGGTGATGGCGGGCGATCTGGTCGCGCTGTTCAAGCACCGTGGCCTGCAGGCGACGCAGGCGGTCCATCGCTCGGATCTTGGCGCCGAGAATCACCGCGCTGTACGGTTTGGCCATGAAGTCGTCGCCCCCGGCCTCCAGGCAGCGCACCAAGGCATCCTCCTCACTCAACGAGGTGAGAAAGATGATCGGCACCAACGCCTCTCCCGCCAGGGCCTTGATCTGCCGCGCGGCCTCGAAGCCATCCATCACCGGCATGAGTGCATCGAGCAACACCAGTTGCGGTCGCCGCTCGATGAACAGCGCCACCGCCTGCTCTCCGTTTTCAGCGGTAAACACCTGGTGCCCCTGGCGCCGGACGATTTGCGCGAGCAGCAGACGATCGGCCGCGCCGTCCTCCGCCACCAGCACGGTCAACGCCTGATCAGTCGCCATCGCGACACTCAACTGATGTCGAACAGTTTTTCGAAATTGGAGATCGCCAGAATCTTGCGCACATCATCGCTGGCGTGCACTACTCTCACGTCCGATTCGTCGCCGCCGGCGTGGTCACGCAGCAACAGCAGCATGCCGAGCGCGGAACTGTCCAGGTAGGTAGCGTCCTTGAGATCGACGACCACCGAGTCGGGTCGACGATCCTGGCGCTCGTAAGCATCCCTGAATTCCTGATGCTTGCCGAAATCGAAGCGCCCCTTGATCTTGATCGTCAGTTTTTTTCCGTCCTGCGAAAAATCACTCTCGACTGCCATGCTAGCGATTCCTTCGATGATGGCGAATGCAACTCTTCAATGTTTAGCAGCCACTGGCAAGGGGTGCAAGGCGCCCGGTCTTTTCAGCGCCCCACGCCGGCACCGACCTGCTGGCGACAAGACCGGTACCACCTACGAATGCCCCTGCCTTGGCAGCCGCTGCGACAACTCATCCAACAGCCTCTGCTCACGCTTGTCCTCGGCCCGCCGCGCCTCGTCCATGTACCGCTGGACCAGCTTGCGCAGCCCTTCCACTCGGGCATAGGCCTGCTGCCAGGTACCACGGGCATTGTTGAGGTTGGTCTGATGCCAGTTGAGACTCTGGCGCTGCTGGGTCATGGCCGTTTCAAGCTGCCCCAGGAAGCGTTGATAGTTCACCAGCCAACTGCCGTTGACACCCTGGCCACCGCGATTGATCCACTGCGCCTGGTAGCCCTCACGGAAACTTTCGAGCTCGGCCAGCTTGGCCTGGGCCTGGGCCACTTGTTGCTGGAAGTGCCCAAGGCGCTGGGCAGCCTTGCGCTCGGCCTCTTCGGCCATTTCCACCACCGGCGCCAGGCGCGCGGCTCGGCTAGGGGAGGCCATGGTCTATCAACCGGCCGCCGGGGGCGTGAAAATCATCCCCAGCTGTTCGCGGCTCTGGGTCATGCCGACGTTTTCGTCCAGCCCCTGGCGCAGGAAATCCACCAGCTTGGGCTGCAAGGCAATGGCCAGGTCCGTCTCAGGATCACCGCCAGCCACGTAGGCGCCCACGCTTATCAGGTCGCGACTTTGCGACAGGCGCGACCACAACTGCTTGAACTTCTGCGCCTGGCGCAAATGGTCAGCATCGACCACCTGGGGCATGACCCGGCTGATGGACGCTTCGATATCGATGGCCGGGTAATGCCCCTCCTCCGCCAGGCGCCGCGATAGCACGAAGTGACCGTCCAGCACGCCGCGCGCCGAGTCGGCGATCGGATCCTGCTGGTCATCGCCTTCGGAAAGCACTGTATAGAACGCGGTGATGGAGCCACCACCCGGCTCACCGTTACCCGCCCGTTCCACTAACTTGGGCAGCTTGGCGAATACCGATGGCGGGTAGCCGCGAGTCGCCGGCGGCTCACCGATGGCCAAGGCGATTTCCCGCTGGGCCTGGGCAAAGCGAGTCAGCGAATCCATGAGCAACAGGACGTTCTTGCCCTTGTCACGGAAGTATTCGGCGATCCGGGTGCAATACATGGCGGCGCGCAACCGCATCAGGGGGGCATCGTCGGCGGGTGACGCCACCACTACCGAGCGCTTGAGGCCTTCTTCGCCCAGGATGTGCTCGATGAACTCCTTCACCTCGCGGCCCCGCTCGCCGATCAGCCCGACCACGATGATTTCGGCCTCGGTAAAGCGGGTCATCATGCCCAACAGCACCGACTTACCGACACCGGTACCGGCAAACAAGCCAAGACGCTGGCCACGGCCAACCGTGAGCAGACCGTTGATGCTGCGGATACCGACATCCAGCGGCTGGCTGATGGGGTCGCGGTTCAGCGGGTTGATCACCGGGCCATCCATCGGCACCCAGTCTTCGGCCTTCATGCCGCCCTTGCCATCGAGCGCACGACCGGCGCCGTCAAGCACCCGGCCGAGCATGCTCATGCCCATGGGCAGCCGTCCGCTGTCATCCAGCGGCACCACCCGCGCCCCCGGGGCGATACCCGCGATGCTGCCCACTGGCATCAGGAAAACCTTGTTACCGGCAAAGCCCATGACCTCGGCTTCGACCTGCACCGGGTGGTAGCTGTCGTCATTGATCACCAGGCAACGACTGCCCACGGCAGTGCGCAGGCCTTCGGCCTCCAGGGTCAGCCCCACCATTCGCAGCAGGCGGCCCTCGACCACCGGCTGGGCAGGCAGCTTGATCGCCTCGGCATAGCTGCCCATGCGCTTGCCGAAACTGGTGCGATCAAGGCGCATCGTTGTCGCCCAGCTCGATGCTGAGGTCCGGCGTCGCCGGATGCAGCGACTGGTCATGCAACTGGTCGAACAGCTGCGCTACCGCTTTCTCGATGCGAGTCTCCATGGTCGCGTCGATGCGACTGTGGGCCGTCTCGATACGACAGCCGCCCGGCAGCAGGCCCTCATCCTCCAGCAGCTTCCAGCTTTCCTCGTGACGCTCGCGCAGGGCCTTGGCCAGCTCGAAGTCCTGGGGATTGAGGTGAATACGGATGTTGTCGGCGCCCATGGGCAGCAGTTTGAGCGCCTCGCGCAGCACGTGGGTGATCTGGCTGGAGTCGGTGTGCAGCTCGCGCCCGATCACCTGCCGGGTCATGTGCGCGACCAGGTGCACCAGGCTTTTTTCGATCTGCGTGTCCTGCTCGGCAATCGGCTCGAGCAGGTTGCTCATCAACTGCTCCAGGGTCGCCAGCTTGGCCGACAAGGCTTCTTCGGCCTCCTGGCGCACCTTCAGCTGGGTGCTGTGAAAACCTTCGCGCTCGCCGGTGGCGAAACCTTCGTTGTAGGCTTCCTGGCGGATCGCTTCGAGTTCTTCGAGCGTCAGTGGCTGGACTTCTTCCAGCGGCACCTCTTCGACCTCTTCCTCGATGATTTCTGGCTCGGGTTCAGGCTCTGGCTCGGGCTGCGGATCGAAGCTGGGCAACGCCCAGACATCGACGCCCTCGAGGTCGCGGGCGCGGATCAGGTCGCTGGGGTGTTCAGTGGTGGACATGCCGTCAAATTCTCAAAAACATGTTCAGCCGATGCATTCGCTGCAGGCGCGGGTTCACCCGCGAATGCGTCGGCAAGGGCAACCTCATCGGCTGGCCTGGTGCATTCGCGGATAAACCCGCGCCACAGGGGCAGCACCAGCCAGCATGAACCGGCAACCTTTTAAATCATTTCCTCGGCGCCCTTGCCGCCAAGCACGATCTCGCCGGCTTCGGCCATACGACGGGCAATGGTGAGGATTTCCTTCTGCGCCGTTTCCACGTCGCTGACGCGCACCGGGCCCTTGGCCTCCAGGTCGTCGCGCAGCAGCTCCGACGCACGCTTGGACATGTTCTTGAAGATCTTGTCCTTGACCCGCTCGTCGGCGCCTTTGAGCGACACCACCAGCACGTCGGAGGATACCTCGCGCAACAGTGCCTGGATGCCCCGGTCGTCGACATCGGCCAGGTTGTTGAAGACGAACATCAAGTCTTCGATCTGCTCCGACAGGTCGTTGTCGATTTCGCGGATCGAGTCCATCAGTGCACCTTCCACGGAGCTGTCGAGGAAGTTCATGATGTCGGCTGCACGCTTGATACCGCCCAAGGTGGTCCGCGCGGCGTTGGAGTTGCCCGAGAACTGCTTCTCGAGGATCTGGTTCAGCTCTTTAAGCGCCGCCGGCTGCACGGTGTTGAGCGACGACACACGCAGGATGATGTCCAGACGCACCTTGTGGTCGAAGTTGCTCAGCACTTCGCCAGCCTGGTCGGGGTCGAGGTAGGCCACCACGATCGCCTGGATCTGCGGGTGCTCGTAGCGGATGACGTCGGCCACGGCTCGCGGCTCCATCCACTTGAGGCTGTCCAGGCCGCTGGTGTTGCCACCGAGCAGGATGCGGTCGATCAGGCCGTTGGCCTTGTCTTCGCCCAGCGCCTGGTTGAGCATCTTGCGGATGTAGCCATCAGAGCCAACCCCCAGGCTGGTCTGGTCGCCGACGATGTCGACGAACTCGCTCATCACCTGCTCGACCTGCTCGCGATGCACATTGCCCATCTGCGCCATGGCCACACCGACCCGCTGCACTTCCTTGGGCCCCATGTGTCGCAGGACCTGGGCGGCATCGGTTTCGCCCAGGGACAGCAGGAGAATGGCCGCTTTGTCGACGCGGCTCAGCTTGGCGGCAACGGCTCGGTTATCACTCATCGGCGTTAATCCACTCTTTCACGACCTGAGCCACACGGCCCGGATCTTCGGCCACCAGGCCCTTGATTGCGTTGAGCTGTGCCTCATACCCTTCGGAAGGGCTTGGCAACAGAATGCTGCTCGGGCCACCCAAGCTGACGCGGTCGTTGGCCAACTCGCCATCCAGACCGATCATGCCGCCCAGCTCCATGTCGCTGTCCGTGGCAGCCTGCTTGCCGCCGCCGGTAATATTGTTGAGCACCGGACGCAGCACGCCGAACACCAGCACCAGGATGAACAGTACACCCAGGACCTGCTTGACGATGTCCCAGAACCACGGCTGCTGGTAGAACGCGATGTCGGCGATCTCTTCGCCACGGTCGGCAGCGAACGGTACGTTGATCACGGTCACGCTGTCGCCACGGCTGGCGTCGAAGCCTACCGCGTCCTGCACCAGGCGGGTGAACCGCGCCAGGTCCTCGGCCCCCCAGGGGGTGCGGGTGCTCTCGCCGCTGGCGGCGTCGACCTTGACCTGGTCGTCGACCACCACGGCCACCGACAGGCGGGTCAGGCGACCTTGTTGTTGACGGGTGTGGCTGATGGAGCGGTCAAGTTCGAAGTTCTTGGTGGTCTGCTGCCGCTTGTCGGCCGGGTACGGCGCAAGCATCGGCTGGCCGGTGGCCGGGTCCATGATCTGCTGACCATTGGCATCCACCAGGGGCTGGCCCGGCTGGATGGCGCCGGCAGCGGGTGCGGCAGCGGTGGCATTCTCGGGCGCCGAGGCGCCTGCCGGCGGCTGATTGCTCAGCGCACCCGGCACACCCTGCGGGCCCTGGCTGCTGCTGCGCTGCTCGTTGACCGACTGCTCGCTGCGCAGCGCCGGTTGGTCCGGGTTGAACTGCTCGGAGGTGGACTCCACCGCGCTGAAGTCAAGGTCAGCGGACACTTCGGCCTTGTAGCGGTCGTTGCCCAGGACCGGCTGCAGGATATTGTGCACGCGCTGGGTCAGCATGCTTTCCATGCGGCGGCTGTAGTCGAACTGCTTGCCGGCCATGGTCAGGGCGGTGTCCTGCAACTGGTCGGACAGCAGGTTACCCTTCTGGTCGACCACGGTGACCTGCGACTTTTCCAGTTCCGGTACGCTAGTGGCGACCAGGTTGACGATGGCCATCACCTGACCCGCCTCCAGGGCACGGCCTGGATACAACTCGACCAGTACCGACGCACTTGGCTTGCGCTCGTCACGGACGAACACCGAGCTTTTAGGGATCGCCAGGTGCACACGCGCCGCTTTGACATTGTTCAGGCTGGAGATGGTCCGCGCCAGCTCACCTTCCAGGCCACGGCGGTAGCGAGTGGCCTCCATGAACTGGCTGGTGCCCAGGCCTTGCTCTTTGTCGAGAATCTCGAAGCCTACATTACCGTCGCTTGGCGCCACGCCGGCAGCAGCCAGTTTCAGGCGCGCACGGGAGAGGTCGTCGGCCTTGACCAGTAGCGCACCGGAGTTAGGCTCGACGTTGTAGGGAATGTCGGCAGCCGCCAGCACGTCCATGACCTGCTTGGTGTCCATGCCGGCCAGGCTGCCGTACAACGGACGATAGTCAGGCTGTTGCGACCAGAGCACGACGGCGAAGCCGATCGCCACGCTGGCTGCCAGCCCGACCAACAGGCCGACCTGACGCAGCATGGGCATCTGCGAGATGTTTTCCAGGAACGCCATGCCGAACAGCGGCGGCTTGGCCACTGGCGGGCCACTTTTGGCGGGGGCGTTATCGACGACTGCTTCGGCCATGACTTAACTTCCGTCCTTAAACTGGCATCTGCATGATGTCCTGGTACGACTGAACCAGCTTGTTACGTACCTGCGTCAGGGCCTGGAAGGACACCGAGGCTTTCTGCGAAGCAATCATCACGTCGGTCAGGTCGACGCCGCTCTTGCCGATCTCGAAGGCATTGGCCAGCTGGGTGGACGCCTGCTGGGTCTCATGCACCTTGTTGATGGCCTGGCCGAGCATGTCGGCGAAGCTGCTTTGGCCTGGCGCCAGCTCTGCGGCGACCGACGCCTTGGGCGCGGACATGGCTTCGGCCTGCATGGCACGCATGTCCAACATCAGACGATTGAATTCAACACCTTGGCTCATGGACTTCTCTCTCCGGCGGCCGCATTTTTTTGACACTGATGCAGCGGATAGCCTGGAGCTAGCAACAAGAGTGCCAGCCCGCACACCATCCTGCTAATTCGTGGTTTTCAACCGTACAGACTGGCTTCTACATCGAGCCCGGCATCCCGCATCTGCGCCAGCTTGTAGCGCAAGGTGCGTGGGCTGATCCCCAGCCGCTCGGCAGCTTCCTTGCGGCGCCCACGTTCGGCGCGCAGGGTGTCGATGATCATCTGGAATTCGTGACGACGCATGTCATCACCCAACCCAGAGCCCTCGACCGTCAAATCTTCAGATAATGGCGCAGTAATGGCACCGCCCGAAGTCGCCAAGGGTATGGCGCCAGCCAGGCAGAAATCCGCCGCCTCGATGACCCCGCCTTGCTGCAGGATCAAAGCCCGCTGCAGCGCATTGTCCAACTCTCGGACGTTGCCGGGCCAGGCATAACCCTGCAGGCAAGCCCGCGCATCGGCGGACAGCCGCACCGGCGCATGCTTCATCTTCGCCACATGGCGCGCCAGCAGACGCTCGGCCAGCGGCAGGATATCGCCACTGCGTTCGCGCAGCGGCTGCCACGCCAAGGGGAATACCGAAAGACGGTAGTAAAGGTCCTCGCGGAATCGCCCCGCCGACACTTCACCCGCCAGATCACGGTTGGTAGTGGCCAGTACCCGAATATCCAGCGTGACCGGCTTGCGCCCACCTACCCGCTCCACCTCGCGCTCTTGCAGCACGCGCAGCAACTTGGCTTGCAACCCCAGCGGCATCTCGGAAATCTCATCGAGCAGCAAGGTGCCGCCGTTGGCCTGCTCGAACTTACCCTCCTGGGCGGCGATCGCACCGGTGAAAGCGCCTTTCTCGTGACCGAACAAGGTCGCTTCGAGCATGTTGTCCGGAATGGCCGCGCAATTGATTGCCACGAATGGCTGCGCCGCACGCAACGACTGCTGGTGAATGTAACGCGCCAGCACTTCCTTGCCGGTGCCCGACTCACCCGAGATCAACACCGTGGAGTCGCTGCGCGCAACCCGCGCCGCCAACTCCAGCAATTGCCGGCTGGCCGGCTCGCAAGCCACTGGCCCGTCTTCGTCAGCCGGCCCCACCCGCCCTGCGGCATGGCGCTCCACCAGGCTTAGCAACGCCTTGGGCTCGAACGGCTTGACCAGGTAATCGACAGCGCCCTGGCGCATCGCATCGACGGCGCGCTCCACCGCAGCATGAGCGGTCATCAGCAGCACCGGCAAATGGGGGTGATGACGGCGCAACTGCGCCAAGAGTTGGTGACCGTCCATGCCCGGCATGTTCACATCACTGACCACCAGGCTGAACGCCTCGCCGCTTGCCGCTTCGAGCGCCTCTTCGGCACTACCGACCGCGCGGTAGCCATAGCCGCCGATTTCCAGGGTGTCGCCCAGCGCCTGGCGCAACACGCGGTCATCCTCGACCAGCAGCACCTTGATCTGCATTACATGACCTCCACTGGCTGCCCATCGATCAATGGCAGCTCTACCCTGACACAGGTGCCTCGCCCCACTTTCGAACGCAGGCACACGCGCCCTTGGTGCGCACGCACGACCGCCTTTACCACCGCCAGGCCCAGCCCGGTGCCAGTGGCCTTGGTGGTCACGAACGGCTCACCCAGACGTTCGAGCACATCAGCCGCGATACCGCAGCCGGCATCGCTGACACACAGGTGCAGCACCTGCTCTCGCCGATACAGGTGCACCTTGATCCGAGCCTGGCCACCACTGGCCTGCAAGGCATTTTCAAGAAGGTTGAGCAACGCGCCGACCAAGGTGTCGCGATTGCACAGCAACTCCCCCAGATGACTGTCACACTGCCAACGCACGGCATGCCCCTGGACATGCGACTGCGCCGCCTGCTGCAGCGCCTGGAACAACCCCTTGGGCGTGATGCGATCCCCCAACGGCAACTCGCCACGGGCAAACACCAGCATGTCGCGCACCTGGTGCTCCAGTTCGTGCAAGCGCTCCTTGAGATTGCTGGCGAAGCGATGCCGCGTCTGCGGCGCAAGGGTTTGGCTATCGTCCGCCAAATGACTGGCGTAGAGCATGGCCGCCGACAACGGCGTACGAATCTGATGAGCCAGAGAAGCGACCATGCGCCCGAGGGACGACAGGCGCTCGTGACGGGCCAACTGGTCCTGCAGGCGCCGAGTTTCGGTCAGGTCATTGAGCAGTACCAACTGACCGGGCTCAGCGTCCAGCGAGCGCGTGGCGATGGACAAGCGCCGCCCATCGCGCAGGGACACCTCGTGGCCGTCATCCTTGCGCGGGGCGAAACTGCGAGCGATCACTTCGCGCCACAATTGTCCCACCAGCGGCTCACCCAACAGGTCGCACGCGGCCGGATTGGCCTCGCTCACCAGCCCCTGCCCATCGATCACGATGATCCCGCCCGGCAGCAAGTCCAGCAGATTCTGCAAACGATTGGCCAAGCGTTCCTTCTCTCCCAGCTCATCCATGCGCTGCGCACTGACGACCGCCAACTCGCCACGCAGCTCGCTGACGCGCGCCTCGAGCATGTTGTAGGACTCGTTGAGCTGAGTGGATACCTGATTGAACAGAGCGAAGGCCTGCTCAAGCCCCTGTCGACTCTCCTGTTCGACCGAGGCACCCCCTTGCGGATTCGGGGTTCGGGAAAAGTGGGCGGCCTGGGGCATCGTGCTCTCTCGCGTGGCTGACCGTCATAAAAACGGTATGGTGCCAGCGGTGTAGCAATAGCCGTGCCGGAGATGGGGGTTTGTGCAGTGTACGCCCTTGGGATTTGCGGTGCGGCGCATCACGAGCAAGACACGCACGTTGTTTCAGGCCAACTATGTCTGCGCGATAGCGAGCCCCACGAACAAGGCGGTCGCGCGCGCCTGTCACTGACGTTACTGGCTCGAAACAGACGTAGGAGCGAGCCTTGCTCGCGATGCGCCGCGCGGGCGGCGCTCGATGTTCGCCACACCGCACAGCGCAAGGCTTACGCAAGGCTTACGCCAGCCTTACGCAAGCCTTACCCCAATCAATCCTCAGCCTGATCCTCGCCCCCCTGGCGACTCATGCCGTACTTGCGCATCTTCTCCACCAAGGTGGTCCGACGAATACGCAAACGTTCAGCCGCTCGCGCAACGATACCGTTGGCATCGTCCAATGCCTGCTGGATAAGCCCTTGTTCGAGGCTACCCAGGTAGTCCTTCAGATCCAGCCCTTCAGGCGGCAACATGGCATGGTTGGCGAAGTTCGGCGTATGGCCATTGATGGCGACGCGCTCTTCGAGGTCGCTGCGCAAGCTGTCGACCAACTGCTCGTCTTCATCGTCGACGTAACGGAACTTCTTCGGCAACTCCGAGACGCCAATCACCCCGTACGGATGCATGATCGCCATGCGCTCGACCAAGTTGGCCAGTTCGCGGACGTTACCCGGCCAGCCGTGACGGCACAGCGACATGATCGAGGCCGAGTTGAAGCGGATCGAGCCACGCTTTTCGTGCTCCATGCGCGAAATCAGCTCGTTCATCAGCAGCGGGATGTCTTCAACACGCTCACGCAGCGGCGCCATTTCGATGGGGAATACATTGAGTCGGTAGTACAGGTCCTCGCGGAAGGTCCCGTCCTCGATCATGGTCTCGAGGTTCTTGTGGGTTGCCGCGATGATGCGTACATCGATGCTCTGGGTCTTGTTGCTGCCAACGCGTTCGAAGGTACGTTCCTGCAGCACGCGCAGCAGCTTGACCTGCATCGGCAACGGCATGTCACCGATTTCGTCGAGGAACAACGTACCACCATTGGCGAGCTCGAAGCGCCCGGCGCGGCTGGTGATGGCCCCAGTGAAGGCGCCCTTCTCGTGGCCGAATAGCTCGCTTTCGAGCAGCTCGGCTGGGATCGCGCCGCAGTTGACCGGCACGAAAGGCGCTTCGCGACGCTTGGAGTGGTAGTGCAGGTTGCGCGCCACCACTTCCTTGCCGGTGCCGGACTCACCCAGGATCAGCACGCTGGCATCGGTGTCAGCCACCTGCTGCATCATCTGCCGCACATGCTGGATCGCCCGGCTGGTACCCACCAGGCTGCGGAACAGGTTCGGCTCACGCTGCCGACCACGCTCGCGCGCCTGGTCGTACATCTCGCGATAGACCTGGGCACGGTGCAGGGAATCGAGCAACTGACTGTAGCTTGGCGGCATTTCCAGGTTGGACAGGACTCGACGGCGCAGGTCTTCCGGGAACTCCGCGGAAGAAATTTCACCTAAAAGCAAAACAGGAAGGAACTCATCCCAACCTGCCACGGTCTTAAGGAGCCCGAGCACTCCACCAGGAGCTTTTACAGTACCGATCAGCACGCACAGTACTTCGCGACTCGACGACAATGGCTCGACCACCCGCTGCCAGTCCTGGCTGGAACATGGGAGGTTTTCTTCGCCGAGGAAGTTCAGAACCACCGCCAGATCGCGGCGGCGCTCGCTGTCGTCATCGATCAGGAGAATTTTGGTTTCACGCCACATGCAATAGCAACTTCCCTAGTCATATCGGCGCCCTTAGGCGTGCTCGAGATCATTCCGACTGAATGGTCAGTGTTCGGACGTCTGAAATTCGAAAACAGCCACTAGTAAAGTCAAAAAACAGCACGTAGTCAAATTAATGGCGCACGGCTTTTTTGCACATCTGTGGTCAACTGAACAGATGGTATACCTTGGCGGCACTTTTCGCCTGACGGATTTGCGTCATCTCGTCGACTATTGATTGACGCTCGCCACTTGCAACCTCGATTAGCTGCTGATAAACGCCCAGCAGACTTTCCAGGCTCGAACGTACCGCCGCCTCATTGCTGAGCGCCTCGGCCAGCACATCCTCGACACAAATACGGCACTCAAGGTCGAGCTCGCTGACCACATTCCAGTCACGGCTGGCCAAAGCTGCCTGCAATGCATCGCGGGTTCGCTCGATACGTTCGATCACCTCGCTCATACAACCTCCCGGCTCAGGGTGCCGTCGACTGATCGCCGATCGCGTCCCAGCCTTCCTTGACCGTGGTCAGCAAGTCCCTGACCTCGTCGAGGATTGCCGGATCATTATGGATATTGGCCTCGCTCAGACGGCGAGTCATGTACAGGTACAGGTTGTCGAGGCGATTGAGGTCGTCGGTCATGTTGTCCCGATCCAGGCCTTCACGCAGCCCGCCAATGATGCCGATAGCCTTGCCGATCGCGATGCCTTTGCCGGCGATGTCCTTGCGCTGCATCGCACCACTGGCCTGAGCGATACGGTCCAGGCCGCCTTCCATCAGCATCTGCACCAGACGATGCGGGCTCGCCTCGGAGGTCTGCGCCTGGGCGCCGATCTTTTGATATTGCCGAAGGGCTAACATTGGATTCATGGGGTACCTCGTCACCACGGGGTTGCTGTATGACCGGGCTATCGGCGCGGCGTCAAAAAACTTTAGGGAGAATACAAAAAGCCCAACGAAGCGTCACGCTTCGTCGGGCTTTTGGCGTCGGCTCTACCACACCCCATCGCCTCATCAACCGGACAACTCGAAGGAAGATGCCAGGTCCTTGCCATGAAGTGCCGGGTGCGTCAGGAGTTCTTCTGCTGGGCCGACATCGCTTCGAAAATCGAAAGCACGCTGTCGCGCTGGGCGTTGAGCTGACCCACCAAGGTGTCCATGGTGTTGTACTTCTTGGTCAGCGAGGCCTCGAGATCCTTGATGCGAGCGTCGAGGGAACTCTGCTCCAGGCTCAAGCTCTTCTTGGCGGCCTCGAGCGACTTGTTGCGCTCGTCCAGCACGCCACCGGAGGCCGAGAACGGCTCCATCGCCTTGGTCATGCGGTCGAGCAGACCACCATCACCATTGAACAGGTTCTGTACCTCGCCACCGAGCTTCTGATCATTGATCGCCTTGGTGAACTTGGTGCTATCGAACTCGAGTAGGCCGGTACCCTGAACGGTGTTGATCCCCAACTGCGAGAGAACGGTCAGCTGGCCCGAGCCACCCGTACCCGGCACCACCAGCTCGTTGCGCAGGGCCGACTGCATACTGCGAATCGCCGAATCGCCCGCCAGCGCCGGAGAGGTCCAGGTACCGTCCGACCCTTTGACCGACACACTCACGGTATTGATGGTGGTGACCAAGGCGTTATAGGCGTCGACGAACGACTGTACAGACTTCTTCAGGCCATCGGTGTTCGCGGCCACGGTGATGGTCACCGGAGAAAGCGCGTCAGTCTTGGACACCAGTTCGAACGTCATGCCACTGATCGCATTGTCGACCTTGTTCGACTTGCTGGTGAGGCTCATGCCATCGATAGCGAACTGGGCATCCACTGCCAGGTTACCGATGCGGCCAGCACCACCCGCGTCGGTCATCTGCGTAGCGGGGTCGATGGTCAGCTCGGCAATGCCCGAGGTGGAAATATCCGAGCCTGCACCCATGGTGTCGGAGCTCAACACCAGACGCGAACCGGTTCCGTCATTGACGATGTTGGCAGTGAAGCCTTTCGACGTCGCCTGGGCATTGATCGCGTCACGCGCCTGCTGCAGCGTGGCGTTGGCAGGAATGGTGACATCGACATTAGTGCCGTTCTGGGTGATGGTCAGCGTACCGCCGCTGGCAGACACCACCGAGCTGCTATCGGTAAAGCGCTGGCTGGCCACGCGCGATGCCGTTGCCAACTGATTGACCTGGATCGAATAGCTACCATTGACCGCCGAACTGCCAGCGGTGGCCTTGACGTACTTGTCATTGGAGGTCGATGCCACGGAACCAAGGAACGCCGGGTTGGCACTGTCGTTGAGCTTTTCCAGCGCCGTCTTGTAGGCAGTCAGCGCGCTCTTGAGGCTGCCGACCGCCGAAATGGATGCCGTGTTCGCCGTGGTTCGACGATCGAGCTGACTCTGCTTGGGGGTTTTCTCAGCATCAACCAGGGCCTTCACAATGGACGCGGTATCGAGACCGGAACCCAGTCCCAAACTCGGTAGAATTGGACTTGCCATTACATCCTCCTTCTCTGGTTAACGCCGAAAAGCTGAGCTGCCTCGTCAGTATCGGTGCAAAAATTCAAATGACCTGCCAGCCTTCAGGCTTTCTCATCGAAGAGCAGACTGTTGACGTCGTGCAAGCTCCGAGCCAGTTCCAGTGCAGTTTCCGATGGGATCTGACGAATCACCTCGCCACTGTCGCGGGCGACAACCTTGACGACCCACGTACCGGTGGAATCATCCACCGAAAATTCCAGGTTGCGCTGCAACGACTGGACAAAATCCTGTATTTCCTTCACAGCCGAATGCAACTCGGCCTCGCTCTTGGGAGCGTCTTCTTGCGATGTCTTGCGAACCTGCCCGTAGGCTTTCTCGGCCGCATCATCCTTGTGGGTATTGCCGGCCAGCGGCGACACCGGATACGACGGGCTCGACTTGACGCTTATGTCCATCGCACTTCACCTCTAAAAGTAAAAAGCGAGAGAGTGCCCAGGCACTCCCTCGCCAAACTTCATCGCGCTATTACTGAAGCAGTTTCAGTACGGCGGACGGCAGCTGGTTGGCCTGAGCCAGAACTGCGGTCGAAGCTTGCTGCAGGGTTTGCTGCTTGGTCAGCTGAGCGGTTTCTGCGGCGAAGTCGGTGTCCTGAACACGGCCCATGGCGGCAGCCGAGTTCTCGTTCATGCTTTGCAGGTTGTTGATGGTGGACTGGAAGCGGTTCTGGATAGCACCCAGGTCCGACTTCTTGTTGTCAACGGTTTGCAGAGCGGCGTCGATCGCGGTGATGGCGGCGTCAACCGAGGTGTGAACAGCGGAGTCGGAAGTACCCGAGATCGCCAGGGTGCCGGTGCCGACAGCCAGGGTCGATGCAGCGAACGAGGAGGTCATCGAAACGCTCAGGATCTGGCTGGTACCAGTCATTGCGCCGACCTGGAACTCCATGGTGCCAGCGGTGCCGTTCAGCAGTTGCTTGCTGGTACCGAAGGTGGTGGAGGTGGCGATACGAGTGATCTCGTCGGACTTGGCAGCGAACTCTTTGTTCAGAGCAGCGCGTTCAGTGGTGCCGTTGGAGTCGTTACGTGCCTGCAGAGCCAGCTCACGCATACGCTGCAGGATGTTGGTGATTTCCGACAGCGCGCCTTCAGCGGTCTGAGTGATCGAGTTACCGTCGTTGGCGTTCTTGATGGCAACGGTGGTACCGGTAACCATGGTCTGCAGCTTGTTGGCGATCTGCTGACCAGCGGCGTCGTCCTTGGCGCTGTTGATACGCAGGCCGGAAGACAGACGGGTCATCGAGGTGCTCAGAGCGTCGGAAGCTTTGTTCAGGTTCTTCTGCACGCCCAGCGAAGTGGTGTTGGTGTTTACGGTTAATGCCATGACGAATTCCTCGTTGGATGGATACTACGGCTTCCGGCCCTGGCATCCGCCGGGTGTGGCCTAGAGAACCTTCGTAATGGTTATCGTCGGGTTTGCAAGTTGCTTTAGCGGTTTTCCAAAAAAAAATGCCATCACCGCGCCACCCCTTGCAAATCGGGCCTTTCAGCCCCGCACTCCGGCATCCCGCTCACCAGCCCCCTGTGAACCACGTCACATTTCAGCGCGAGGCGCCCTGCTCGATCAGGTGCACCAGCTCGTATTCGAGGTAATCAGCCAGCGCCAACCAGTCCTGGCGCTGCTGCGCATCGAGCATGGCCTGCAGAACCACCGCCCCCGCCTCAGCGTCGACCTGCGCCAGCACTGCATCGAACAACTCGACCATGCGCACCGCCCCCTCCACATCCCGCCCGAGACGCAACAACGCGGCACACTCACGGGCGGCCCCCACCTGATTGGCAGCAGTCATGGACAGAACTCCGGGTCGAAGGTGGTGCCGGCGATGTGCGCGCCGGCCCGGCTGGTATTGTGGAACCGCACCTGAGGATGGCGCGCGATGAATCGCTCCAGCTCGATCAGGTAGCCACGGAAGTTCAGCTGGGTGCGTACCCGCTGACCATGGCCATCGAGCACCCAATGCTGCGCAGCCGCAAGAGACGGACCGAGCACGCCGTCGTCCCAACCGGTATGGGTGCGGTTACCCGGGAAGGCGAAATCGGCGCCAAACAAAGTAATGCACGCCGCCCCCATCTTCACCGCCAGGTCCGTTGCCGGGTGAATCACGCTGCCGCCGACGAACAACTCGGCGCGCGGTATCTCTTGTCGCACCTGGGCATACAGCGCGCTGGCGGAATAGCCAGCGTAGCGCGGCCCACGCCAGTTGCCCAGCAACTCGACGTCCAACATCGGCATGTACACCAGTGCGGTTGTCGCGGAGTCGTCCGGCGGCAAGTGGTGCAAGCGGATCTTGTGATCGACACTGACCACGATGTCAGGCTGGATGCCGGCCCGCAGCAGCGGCAGGTAGGCAGTGTCGACACAGATGAACAGTGGCCGCTCAGCCTGGGCACGCACCCGCGCCAGGGCTGGCAGGTGCCCAGCCAGGGACGGCCCAGTGGCGATCACATAGCAGTCTCGTCCGGCCTGGGTGCCGAACAGGTCGGCCACATCAGGGTCCTGACGCAGCAACGGCAAACTGTCTTCGAGCAGCTTCTGCAAGCGCGGGTCAGCCGCATCGAAGGCGCGATTGTTGTCCGCCAGGTGCGCCTCACTGATCAGCCGGTCGCGAATCTTCGCGTTGAAGTCATCGGCCAGCACACGCTCGGATGGCAAAGCGAAGAATGGCAGGGCAATTTCCGCACTGTCACCGGCGTAAGCCAGTTCGACCCGAGGGTCTGCCAGCCAGTCGGACTGATCGAGCAGTTGCAGCACCAGCTTGAACAAGGCGCCATTGAGCAGGTACACCTGCAGCCGGACCAGCTCCGGCCGCTCCAGCAGCACGCGCTGCAGGTCACCCAGACCGGTACCGTAGAGATGGAGGATGGCACTGTCGACCGGCAAGCTCGCCGCCTGCAGACGTGCTTCGGCGAGCCGGTCGTGCCGACTGGTGAGCTGAACGCCGGACACGCTCAAGGTCGAGCCCAGGCCCTCCACCAGTTCGACTTCGAGCGCGCCGTCCGCCTCGCCCTGCAAGCGCTCGAACAGCGCTGGCCAGCGGGCCTGCAGCACTTCAGCATTACGCTGGAAAAACTCGCTCATGGGTTGAGCTTCCCTTACCTGCGAAACGCCGAAGAGTAACCTACTGGCAGCGCTTATTCAGCCTTGTAGAGAATCGCCGAACCCCACGACAGGCCGACGCCGAAGCCGCTGATGGCAACGCGCTTCCAGGTGCTGTCGAACATGTGCTTCTGCAACAGCAGCGGAACGCTCGAGGACACGGTGTTGCCGGTCTCGAGCATGTCCTTGATGAACTTGTCGGCCTGGGACTTCTCGGGATCTTCCTCGAAGCGTCGCGCCACGGCATCGACGATCGCAGCGCTGCCCTGGTGAATGCAGAAAGCGTCGATGTCGCTGTTCTCCAGACCTGACTCGCCCAGCAGTTCATGCAGGTGCGCCGGCACCTTGATCAAAGCGAAGTTGAAGACCTGACGACCATTCATGTAGAACTCGCCATCGGTGACCTTCAGGTGCGGCGCGCCGCCACCGTCGGTGCCGAACTTCGCCTTGCCCAGCTGCCAGGTGGCGCTCTCGCCCATCCAGGTAGCGGTGGCGGCATCGCCGAACAGCATGGTGGTGTTGCGATCTTCCGGGTTGACGATCTTCGAGTACGGGTCGGCGGTCACCAACAGGCCGTTCTTCAGGCCTGCGGCCTCCATGAAGCCTTTGAGCGCATAGATGCCATAGACGTAGCCCGAGCAGCCCAGGGAGATGTCGAAGGCCGCGACATGGGTCGGCAAGCCGAGCTTGTGCTGGACGATGGCCGCCGTGTGGGGCAGGCCTTCCTCGTCACCGTTCTGGGTGACGACGATCAGCGCGTCGATCGACTCGCGCTTGAGTTGCGGATTGGCGGCGAACAGGTTGTTGACCGCTTCGACGCACAGATCGGAGGTTTCCTGTTCATCGTCCTTGCGGGGCAGGAAGCTCGCGCCGATCTTGCCGAACATGAACGCTTCGTCCTTGCCGAATTTAGCGCCTTGTACATAGTTGTCCAGGCCGGCAGCGGGCACATAGCTCGCGATGCTTTTAATGCCGATCATCATGGCTTCCCAATAAATAACAGCTCAATACCACCGTCCGCATGACTCGAACGGCGCCTGAAAACGGGATCCACCACCCGGTGGACTGGGCGGCAGGCGGGGCAGGCGTGCAACAAATGCAGGCCTGGCCCATTAACGGTTACAGAGAGAGATGCCCGCTCTGACCGATAGGTCACGAATATTTCAAGACAATCGCATATTTTGCCAGGACTCGTCACCTCGACGATGAGGTGAGACGCGTCCGGTGCAAGGCAAACCAGTCGCAGTGAGGGCGGACCTCAGTCGAGCAGCGACCAGTCCAGCGCGGTGCCCCGCTTGAGGGGTTGCCGGGCCTTGCGCCCGAGCACCGCATCGAGATGGCCAGGCGCCAGCCCGAGACCCGGACGGATGGCCCGGACATTGCTGCGATCGAACACCTCGCCAGCGGCCATGTCGCGCACCACGTACAGCGAACGCCGGAATCGCCGCGAAGCTTCCTCGGCCGCTGTCGCGCCATAGTGCACCCGCCCAAGCGACTGCCAGGCACGTTCGGTTTCCAGCACCAGCGCCGCCATTTCCCGAGGCTCCAGGGAAAACGCCGCGTCCACACCGCCGTCGGCACGGTCGAGGGTAAAGTGCTTCTCCACCACCGTAGCCCCCAGCGCCACCGCCGCCACCGCCACGCCGACGCCCATGGAGTGGTCCGACAAACCAACCTGGCAGCCGAACAGCTCGCGCATGTGTGGGATGGTCAGCACGTTGCTGTTCTGCGGGCTAGCCGGATAGGTACTGGTGCATTTGAGCAATACCAGGTCACGGCAGCCCGCCTCTCGCGCCACCTGCACGGTGCGCTCGAGCTCCGCCAGGCTGGCCATGCCTGTGGAGATGATCATCGGTTTGCCGGTGGCCGCCACCTTGCGGATCAGCGGCAGGTCAGTGTTCTCGAAGCTGGCGATCTTGTAGGCCGGCACCTCGAGGCCTTCCAGAAAATCCACCGAGGTTTCGTCGAACGGCGTGGAGAAGACCAGCAATCCCAGTTCACGAGCGCGCTCGAAGATCGGCCGGTGCCACTCCCAGGGGGTATGGGCCTTTTCGTACAGCGCATAGAGCGAAGAGCCATCCCACAGGCTGTTCGGGTCGGCGATGAAGAACTCGCCATGGGCCAGGTCCAGGGTCATGGTGTCGGCAGTGTAGGTCTGCAGTTTCAGCGCATGGGCACCCGCCGCCGCCGCCGCCTCGACGATCTCCAGCGCGCGCGCCAGCGACTGATTGTGATTGCCGCTCATTTCCGCGATCACCAGCGGCGGCTGGTCCAGACCGACACAACGGTGCCCGATAGTGAAACTGTTCATGGGTTACTCCTGGAAAACCCGCTCGAACGCGCAGGGAGACTGCACGTAGCCAGCATCGATGAATAATTGCAATGATGCCTGATTGTCGGGCAACACCTGAGCGTCTATCGCCTTCAAGTCTGGCCACCGTTCACGCACGAAAGCCTCGCCACGGGCGAGCAGCGCCCTGCCCCAGCCCAGGCCGAAACGCCCTGCGAACAGGTACAGCGATACCCGCGCGCGTCGCCCCGGCAAGCGGTCGTAGCGCACACTTCCCACTGGCCCGTCGGCAGCCTCTGCGATCAACAGCAGGCGTTGCGGATCGGCCAGCGTCGCGGCCAGCCAGGCCTGATGCCCTGGCCAATCCAATGCCTGTCCCTGCTGCGAACGGCGCCGCACCTCGGGGGCGTTGCGCCCGTCGAACAACACCCGAGCATCTTCGATCCGGCCCTGACGCAACACCAGCCCCTCACCCAGCAAGGCCACAGCCATTCGCTGCGCCCCCCGCCCATCGACCAATGCGCGACTGCGTTCAGCGAAGCTCTGGCGCAGGGCCTGATTATCCAGCAGTAAGCCAATCGCTTGACGCAGCGCCGGCACATCGACGTGCGCGGCGTCGCCCAGATACAAGTGCATGCCCGCCCGAGCCATCGCCTGTGCATTGGCTCGCTGATTGTCCGCCACGCTCACGCACAGGCTCGGCAAGCCCAACGCGGCGCGCTCCCAGGTCGTACCACCACCGGCGCCGATGAATACGTCCGACGCGGCCATCCGCGCCGGCAGATCGTCGACGTAGGCGTGCAGCTCCCAACCGGGGCGCATGCTGCACAGCTGGGCAAGCATCCCGCGCTGCGGGTGCCCGACCCCGGCGATACACGTCACTTGCACGTCTTCGATGCAGGACAGCGCCTGCAAGGTCTTGGGCAGCATACCCGCCACATCGAATCCGCCGAAGCTGACCAACACTCGCCGGGCCTGGGGCGCGATCGTAATCGCCGGCTGCTGCAAGGCTGGCCGTACCAGTGCGTACCGTGGCCCCAGCAAACGTCGGCAGGTCGGTGTCAACAAGGGAGCGTAAAGCGCCTCGCTAGCGTTGAAATTCTGATCCAGCAGCAGGTCGGCCACGTGGGCGCGGTCGGCCAGGTCGTCGATCACCGCGACGAGCTGGGCCACTACCCGGGCAGCCTGCTCCCAGCGCGCATCCAGGGCATAGTGGTCGACAACCACCCAATCGAATCCAGCGCGCTCCGGCAACACCTCGCGCAGCGCGGCGATATCCGCCGCCCAAGGCTCGACGCCAGGCTGTTGCGGAGGCTGCTCCCAGGCAAAGACCTCGAAGCCTTCCTGTTCAATGGCCTCCCGCCGATGACCGTCGAGCAGGCAGCAGGCAAAACTGACCTGCGCTCCCCGCTCACGCAGGGCGTTGGCCAAGGTCAGGCAACGTGCTATGTGACCGACACCCATCGTCGAGGAGGCGTCCGCCCTCACCAGCACCCTCATGGGGCCAGCTCCCCGCCGGCCTTCAGCGCCGCATAGAGGTATTGCGCGCGCAGCCAGTCATCCTCGGTATCGATGTCTTGAACCAGATGCCGCGGAATGATCACCGGCAAGCTGCGCTCGGAATACAGCACCTCGTGCCGCAACCAGGCATCCACACGCCCCCAGTAGAACTGTCCGGCATCCTGGTAAGCCGGCGTCAGGTCCTGCGATCGGGTTTCACGGAACTGCGGGTACAACGGCACCAGCGCCCCCTGATCGTCCAGGGTCAGCGCCCGTTGGACGGGAAAGCCGAAATTGCATACAGAAAAGGCGAAGGAGCGCTCGGGGTGCTGCCGCAGCAATGCCAGCCCCTCTTGCAGGTAGCGCTGCTGCACGAAAGGTGCGGTGGCGTAGATGCAACACGCATGGGTCAGGACGTGCCCCTGGCTTGCCAGGGTCTGTAGGGCATGGCTGACCACGGCATGGGTAGTCGCATGGTCGTCGGCCAGGGAAGCCGGCCGCCGAAACGGCACCTGTGCGCCAAATTCCCGTGCCACCGCTTCGATTTCCGGATCGTCGGTACTGACCACTACTTGTTCGAACAGGCCACTGGACAGTGCTGCCCGGATCGAGTGGGCAATGATCGGCAACCCGGCGAAGGTCTTGAGGTTCTTGCGCGGGATCCGCTTGCTGCCACCGCGAGCGGGAATGATCGCGACATTACCTTGCGGACGCTCAGTCATACGCATTGGCCCTGGACGCGTCAAGCAGCCTGTACAGGCTGTCGACCACATGGTCCTGCTGAGCATCGGTCAGGTCCGGGTACATCGGCAGGCTAAGGGCCTCCGCGTAATAGCGTTCGGCCTGCGGGAAGTCCCCCAGGCTGAAACCCAAATCGCGGTAATACGGCTGCAAGTGAATGGGGATGTAATGCAGGTTGACCCCAACCCCCGCGGCCCGCATGCCCTCGAACACCGCTCGATGCGAACACTGCAGACGATCACTCTTCAGACGAATCACGAACAGGTGCCAGGCGGACTCGGCTTCCGCCTGGGGCGCCTGGACAGTCACCCGCAAGTGCGCCAGCAGACGCTGATAGCGAGACGCCAGCTCGCGGCGACGGGCAAGGAACGCATCGAGTCGCGTCAGCTGGGAAAGCCCCAGAGCGGCTTGTAGGTCGGTAATGCGGTAATTGAACCCCAGCTCCAGTTGCTGGTAGTACCAACTGCCGTGGCTCTCCTCGGTCATCTGGCTGGCGTCACGGGTGATCCCATGGCTGCGCAGCAAGCGCAAGCGCTGGCCCAGGTCGGCTCGATTGGTAAGGACCATGCCGCCTTCGGCCGTGGTGATGATCTTCACCGGGTGAAAACTAAACACCGTCATGTCGGCAAATTCGCCGCAGCCAACCGGCGCCCCCGCATAGCGCGCACCGACTGCATGGGCCGCATCCTCGATCAGGGTGAAACCATACTGCCGGGCCAGCGCCGCGATCGCACGCATGTCGGCGCTTTGCCCGGCGAACGCCACCGCGACCACGACCTTGGGCAAGCGCCGTTCCCGGGCAGCCTGCTCGAGCTTGACCGCCAGTGCTCCGGCATCGATCGTCCAGGTGTACGGGTCGATGTCGACGAAGTCGACGCTGGCCCCGCAATAGCGACCACAGTTCGCCGACGCGACGAAACTGATGGGGCTGGTCCACAAATAGTCACCGTCTCCCAGACCTGCGGCGAGACAGGCCAGGTGCAAGCCGGCGGTGGCGTTGCACACCGCCACCGCGTAGCCCGCAGCACAGCGCTGCGCGATAGCCTGCTCGAAGCGCTCGATCAGCGGGCCTTGGGTCAGCCAGTCGGACTGCAGCACCTCGACGACCGCGGCAACGTCCGCCTGGTCGATGTTCTGCCGGCCATAGGGAATCATGCTGGCAACCCGGCATGCAGGTCGGTCAGTTGCTCCACGGTCAGGAAAGCGGGGTTGGTGTCGGAGCGATACTCGAAGTCTTCGGCAACCCAGCGACCGGTTTCACCGACGCGGTCGACAGCGAAATCGACATCCATATGGTTGAAGCGAATCGACGGCACGATGGTGAAATGATCGCCAAATTCGAGGGTCATCCGCGCATCGTCCAAGGGGATCATCAATTCGTGCAGCTTCTCGCCCGGACGGATGCCAACCACATTCTGCGGCAGGTGCCCGGCCATGCCGCTGGCCAGGTCGACGATGCGAATGGAGGGAATCTTGGGCACGAACACTTCGCCGCCGTGCATGCGGGCAAAGCTGTCGAGCACGAATTGCACGCCATGGTCCAGGGTGATCCAGAAACGCGTCATGCGAGGGTCGGTGATCGGCAGCTCGCGGGCCCCCTCCTCGATCAAACGCTTGAAGAACGGCACCACCGAGCCCCGCGAGCCGGCGACGTTGCCGTAGCGAACCACCGCGAAACGGGTGTCCTGCTGCCCAGCGAAATTGTTGGCGGCCACGAACAGTTTGTCCGACAGCAGCTTGGTCGCGCCATACAGGTTGATAGGGCTAGCGGCCTTGTCGGTGGACAGCGCGACGACTTTCTGAACACCGTTCTCAATCGCGGCGGCGATGATGTTCTCGGCACCATTGACGTTGGTACGGATGCACTCGGTGGGGTTGTACTCGGCAGCAGGTACATGCTTGAGCGCCGCGGCATGAACGACATAGTCGATGCCGCGCATGGCCTGACGCACACGCTCGGCATCGCGCACATCGCCCAGGAAGTAACGCATGCACGGCGCATTGAAGCGCTGCTGCATCTCGTACTGCTTCAGTTCGTCCCGGGAGAACACCACGACGCGTCGCGGCCGGTAACGCTCAAGCAGCCGTTCGATGAAGCGACGCCCGAACGAACCGGTTCCCCCGGAAATGAAAATGGACTTGTCGTCGAACATACCTGGATCCTAGGTTGGGCGCCCTCGTCTGACGAGGTCACCCGGTTGCAGTGTCAGGCCAGGCGCACAGCGTACATATTTCTGACTCGCGCCCCCTATGATCCAGCCCGAAGCAAGATGCAGGCCAGCCCCATGGGGGCGCGAGATCAGCCGACCAAGCCAGCCCAGTCCAGCGCCGCCTTATCCAGGGCAAGGTCCGTGCCTTGGATACCACCCTGCCATTGCGCCGACCATTTGGCGCGCAAGGCCGCCAGTGCTACCTCATCCTCTACGAGCGTGCCTGGGTGGATCACCTGGACCTGCGGTGTCCACACCGTCAGCAGGCCGGCTGCGGCGGCTTTCAGACACAGGTCGACATCACCGTGAGCGTGGGCGAAGACCGCCTCGTCCAGGCCTTCCAGGGCGCGGAAGACTTCGCTACGAATCATCAGGCAGCTCGCCGAGACTGCCGGACAGTTCTGCTCGACCGACAGCCGGTTCAGGTAGCCACCGGCCTCTGCGGACTCGCCGGCGAAGGCTGGCACAACCCTACCTTCAGCCTCCAGCCGCAGGCCGGCCTGGCTGAGCTTGCCAGAAGCATCGAGCAATTTGCCGCCGACCACGCCCACTTCCGGACGCTGCGCCTGGTTCAGCAGGGCCTCGATCCAGTTGGCGTTTACCACCTCGGCATCGGCCGCCAGCAGCACCAGGTACTCGCCCTTGGCCTCGGCACAGGCCGCATTGCACAGGGCGGCGGGGCTCAGGCGCTCGGCACTTTGCAGCACGCGCACCTTGCCACCGCCTTGCTGAAGCTGCGCCAGCCAATCCAGCAACCCTGGCGATTGGCTGGCGTTGTCGGCGATCAGCACTTCGTAACGCAGGTACCGGGTACGCTGCAGGATGCTTTCCAGGCAACGCTGGAGCTCGGCAAAGTTGTCCTGGCTCTGCAGCACGATGCTCACCAGCGGTCGCTCGATGTGACGGTAATCGATACGCAGGGTACCCACGCTCGGAGTGCTGACCTGGGCCTTGTAGCCACGGGTCGCCAGATGCCGGACCAGAGTCTGGCGCGCATGTTCGTTGTCGCTGGCATTCGGCACCGGGGTGATCAGCAGTGGCTCGTCGAGGTGGGCCAGGCCAT
This sequence comes from Pseudomonas sp. NyZ480, assembly GCF_029537255.1. Classification (NCBI taxonomy): domain Bacteria; kingdom Pseudomonadati; phylum Pseudomonadota; class Gammaproteobacteria; order Pseudomonadales; family Pseudomonadaceae; genus Pseudomonas; species Pseudomonas sp. NyZ480. Next base: position 3,831,079 of record NZ_CP120626.1, read on the forward strand.
TGAGGCCGCCCTGCTCGATCAAGCGCAACAGCAGGTCGAACTCCAGGGCGTCTCGGTACTGGTTGTCAAAGCCACCGGCTTCCACCAACGCTTCGCGGCGCAGCAACCAGTGACGCGCCATCAGCGCAGGATTTGTCTGCAGCAGGTCAAGGTTGACCCCAGGGCGCCGCAGTTCACGCCAGGCTCCATTGGCCTGTTGCTGGATCTCGTCCACCGCGACAGCACGGCAATCCGGCGCGTTCAATAGTTCGAGGCTCGCGCGCAAGAGGCCAGTGGCGGTGAAACGATCACCAGCCTCGGCCAGCAGCAGCCATTCGCAGGCGGTCTGTCGGGCGATCTGGTTGATCCGCTCGACATAGTCTTCACGGCTGACCTTGATGAAATGCAGGGTGTTGTGCAGCGAGGTGACCATCGGTGGTTCGCCGGTGGTGAACACCATGATCCGGAATGCGTTGCTCAAGCCCCCCAGCAAGCTGTCGAAGGTTTCCTGCAGCCTGGACATATCGTTTTCCAGGTCCAGCAGCAGAATGCCGAACTGCGGCCCGCCCTGGTGCAGCGCCAAATGCTCGTTGATTGCGCTCAGCGCCGCTGCGTCGGGCTTGCGCGCCTCCAGCCAATCGAGCAGGCGCCCCGAGCGCATGTTGCCAAGCAACTCTCGCCCTGACTGCTCCGACACCTGCAAAAGACGCATCAGCCAGGCCGCGAACAGCTCCGCCTCTTCGACCTCACCGGACGCTCGCAGCTGCTCGACCAGTCTCTGAATGACCTTGCGGTTAAATCCGTTGCACTCCAGCGCCTGCCACAAGCGCCCCTTGAGGGTGGCCTGGGTATCGCCGTCCTGCAATTGGAGCAGATATTCCTGACGCAACAACAAGCCCTCGAGCTGCTCCAATTGCAGACGCCCGGCAGGCATGGCGTGAACCAGGAATTCCAGCTCGGTCAGGCGATCGAAGAACGCCTGGTTGTAGAAAGGCATCTCCACATATTGCGATGGCAGGAAGCTACGCACTGGCGGCTTCAGCGGATCGGCCCAGCTGGAGGTCCACACCTTTTCCAAAGTCAGCGCCCGGCGCTGGAACAGGCTCTGGGCCATGGCCGCGAAGCTGTCCAGGGCATGCTGGCGCAACGCCTCGCGGCTCAGTCCTTCAATGGCCGTCGGCAGACCGGCGAGGAAGTCGGCGAATGCTTCACGCCCAGCCACCGACTTGGCGTCGGTGAAACTGAGCACGTGGATCACTTCGGTCTTGTGCTCGGAGCTGCCGTAGTTGGCCTCGCGCACGGCATAGGGAACCGGCAGGATCCGCGCCTTGGCGTTGGCCAGCAAGAAGTACACATGACCGATCTCCTGCCATTCGAAGCTGGTGCCCTCGGGCAGCAGTTCGAACCAGCGGCGCAGCAGCTCGGTGCGGGTAACGGCAAAGAACGGCGGAATGAACTCGTCCATGTAGTCCATCACCCGCTGTTCCGCACGCGGGTGGCCGTAGTCCTCGCTGACCTTCTTGTCCCGGCGGAAGTAATTGATGCGGGTGGCCTCTGCCAGGTACATCATGCTGTAGCCATGGCACATCCCGTAGTCCGGGTTGGCGTCGAGAAAATCCAGCGATTGGTTCAGGCCGTCCTGTAGCAGGAAGTCGTCGTCGGCGGCGAAGGCCATGTAAGGCGTGCGTACCAGGCTCACGCCATGGGTCAGCTTGGCCTGGAAGCCCAGGTACGAGTACTGCGGCAGGTGCAGGTACTCGACACCCGGGAACTGTGCAGCGATAGCCGCGGCAGACTCGGTAGAGGAATCGAGCACGAGGATCGAGCACGGATAGCTGCTGTAGTACTGCAACGTGCGGTGCAGGAATACCGGACGGTTGTGGGTCATCAGCACCAGTGTGAATCGCTCGCGCAGCGTGGCTGCCTGGTCTGCTGCGAAATTGCCTTGCATAGTCTTCACCACCATTGGCGTTGCCGCCGAAGAAATCGAACCCTGTTGAATGTCTCAGCGAACCCGGCGCAGGTAGCCGTCCGGCGCCACGGTCACCAACAGCTTGTTCTGCAGCTGATAGTCGATCTCGAAGCTGTCGTTGCCCTTGAGGTATTCCCAGACCGCGGTCTTGGGGTTATCACCGTGGCCCCATGGGCGATCGGGGAAGAAATCGGCCGGCATGTCCTCGACCACGGTGTCCATCACCACGCAGTAGCTGCCCACGGCCACCAGTGGCGCGTACAGCTCAAGCTCCTTGAGCACGTGTTCGTGGGTGTGGTTGGAGTCGAGCACCAGGATCACCTTCTTGCCTTCGGCAATGGCCTTGACCTGCTCGGCGATGGCAGCATCGATGCTGGACCCTTCGATCATGCGCACGCGCTTGCTCATCGGGTGCGCCTCGATAGCCTCGCGGTTGTGCGGGCGGATATCGATGTCGATGCCCAGCACCTCACCGTGGCCCTGCAGTTCCAGCAGCGAGGCGTAGTAGAGAATCGAACCACCGTGGGCGATACCGCATTCGATGATCAGGTCAGGCTTCACCTGCCAGACAATCTCCTGCATCGCCATCATGTCCTGGGGCAACTGGATGATGGGCCGGCCCATCCACGAAAAGTGGTAGCTGTACTTGTGCGCGGCAGACTTGTTAAAGAAGTCGCGGGACAGCTGCTGCAGCTCCTTGTCTTCACCCTGGGCGGCAATTTGCGCGTTGCATTCGGCTTCGAAGGCTTGGATAGGCGTGTCGGTCATTGTGCTTCACTCGGTTGGCAGGTCAGTGAAATCGGCGCTGTCGACGGCGTGATAGACGAAACGATCGTCGGTCATGCGGCGGATTTCTTCGAGGTAGTTGGAATTCATCACGAACAGCTGCGCGCCCTGCGGCAGGGCCGCGAGCGCCTCCTGCGGCGAGGACACCCGCGCCCCGCTCAGGGGCAGATAGCGGCCTTGCTTGGCCGGGTTGATGTCGATCACCCAGTCCACCGGCGCGCCGGCGCGCTGCAGGAACAGCGAATAGATCACGCCCTTGGACGAGGCGCCCCAGATCGCCGAGCCACGCTGGCCATCGCGCTGCACGATGTGCACGGCGCGCTCCAGGCTGGCGCTGAAGTCGGCAGGCAGCGTCAGCCTGGGCACCGGTTCAAGATCGGTACGCAGGCTGGCAAGGTCGGCCACGATGTACAGGTACTGGCCGTCGAACAGGTGGCCGGCTTCGGCGACGGTACCGAACAGACGGCGCAGATCGCTTAGGCGGAAATAGTTGACGTGCTCGTAGAACAGGTCGAACCAGGCCTTGTGCTCGATGATCCAGTCCAGGCACGGCACTTCGATGTAGATCTGTCCCGCCCCGCCATTGGCCTCGGCAATCGCCACGAGGAAGGACACTGGGTCTTCGATGTGTTCGAGCACATGGCGCAGCACGATGGCGTCGGCCGAGCGGTTCAGCTCACGGGTGAACGGGGCCTTGACCACGTCCGGGTTGTCGCCTTCGTAGGCTGGGTCAATGCCGGTGACGGCATAGCCGCGTTCGCGCAGCAACTCCAGGAACCAGCCCTTGCCGCAACCGACTTCGATCAGGCTCTGGCCCTTGAAGTAGCGGGCGATGACGCCTTCCACGTCGTCCAGGTGGCGCTGGAAACGCGCCGAGTGAGCCTGCTCGTTCTGGTAGTCACTGTCGTAGCTGAGCCGGTCTGCCTCGAAGGCGTCGTTATAGACCAAACCCGTACGGCTGTCCTGCACGAGGCGCATGTCGGCACTGGCCGAGGCGCGTGCCGACTCGGCATCGGCGAAGGTGCGGTTCTGCAGCACCGGCAGGCCAGTGGCGCGGTACAACTCATGCTTCATCACAAGCTCCCAGCTGGGCCCGCAACCGACGGGCATCGCCCCAGAACGCCATCGGTTCGTGGGCCGGATAAGGGTAGTGCCCCAGGTTCAGCGCCATGCGTGCACCACGGCGGGCGATATGGGTCTCGACCAGCGTGCGAACCGATATCGGCTGACCACTACAGCAATTGACCACACCGCTGAAATCACCCTGGCCAAGCAACTCGGCCATGTAGCCGACGGCGGTCTCGATGGGCAGGAAATCGCGCAACTGCTCACCACCCGACATATCGAAGCGCGCCAGCCCGTCATCGATGGCCCGGTCCAGCGCCGCCAGCAGGCTGCTGGGGTTCTGCCCTTCGCCGAACAGGTAGAACAGCCGAACCCACTGCAAAGCGAAGGGCTGCTGCCGGGCCAGGCTTTCCAGGAACAGGCGCAGGCTGTGCTTGGCCAGCCCGTAGGGGTTGGCCGGCTGGCACGGCAGCGACTCATGCAGCGCACCGTTTTGCAGGCCGTATTCAAAACAGGTACCCGTGACCTGGACCCGGGCAACCCCGCGCTGAACCACGCGCTGGATAAAGCCATAGTCAGCCATCAGGTTGTGCTCGAAGTGAAACAACCCCTGGTAATTAGGCAACCCAGGCCAAGCCAGGTGCACCAATGCGTCGACACCGTCGCACAGCGCGTCGATCGGCAGTTGCGGGTCATGGATATCGGCGCTGACGAACTCGACTTGGTCGAACCACGCCATCGTCCGGGCGATTTCCGGTCTGCGCGCGACGGCGCGCACCTGATGCCCGCGAGCCAGAAGTGCACTGACCAGATGCCGGCCAACGAAACCGGTGGCCCCTGTGACAAGCACGTTCAAGGCACTCACAGGATGGTCAGCTCCGGCACGGCGATGACGAACCGCCCACCCCATTCATGGACTTGCGCCTGCTGCTCGCTGATCTCCTTGAGCAGGTTCCAGGGCAGTACCAGCACGTAATCGGGCTGTTCGATGGCCAGGCGCTCAGGGGCAACCACTGGAATCCGACTACCTGGCAGGAACTTGCCCTGCTTGTGCGGGTTGGCGTCGGCGACCCAGGCCAGCAGATCAGGCTTGACCCCGGCGTAGTTGAACAAGGTATTGCCCTTGGCAGCTGCGCCATAGCCGACCACGCGCTTGCCTTCGGCCTTGGCCTGCAGCAGGAAGCGCAACAGCTGGTGCTTGATGCGTTCGGCCGCAGGCGCCAGGGTGCTGTAGAACGCCGCCGTACTCACACCCACACCCGCCTCGATGCCGAGCAGGTCATCGACGCTGGGCTGGCGCACCTGCGGGCCACCAGCGCGCTGCGCGAACACGCGCAGCGAACCGCCATGGGTGGGCAGTTCGCTGACATCGAAGATCTCCAGGCCGTTGCGCGCGCACAAGGTATTCACCGCGGTCAGCGACAGGTACGAATAGTGCTCGTGGTACAGGGTGTCGAACTGATGCTCGGCCATCAGGCAGAGCAGGTGTGGAAACTCGAAAGTGGCCACGCCGCCTGGCTTGAGCAGGGTGGCGAAACCGCTCAGGAAATCGTTGATGTCCGGCACATGGGCCAACACGTTGTTGGCTGCCATGAGGTCGGCCGACCAGCCTTCCTTGACCAGCTCGCGGGCGGCTTGCTGACCGAAGAACACTTCACGGATCTCCAGCCCCTTGTCGCGTGCTGCCTGGGCAGTGCTGCGGGTGGGTTCCACACCCAGGCAAGGAATGCCGCGCTCGGCCACATATTGCAGCAGATAACCATCGTTGGCGGCGATTTCCACTACACGGCTGTGCGTGGTCAGCCCAAAGCGCTCGACCATCTGCCCCACGTAGTCGCGGGCATGAGCCAGCCAGGAGCTCGAATAGGAGCTGAAATAGGCGTAGTCGGCATCGAACAATGCATCGGCGCGTGTGTAATCCTCGGTCTGCACCAGCCAGCACTGCTCGCACACCGCCACTTTCAACGGCACCCAGGCCTCGGCCGCGGCCAACTGCTCGGCGCGCAGGTAGGCATTGGACGGCGGCGCGGTGCCAAGGTCGATCAGGGGCAGGCTCAGGCAGGTACCACAGCCACGGCAGTTCATGGACATACTCCGGTGAACGATGGGGTCAGCCAGGGGTGCTCGGCATCCCTGGCTGACAGATTCTTGACAGGCAGCGGCCAGGCGATGGCCAGTTTCGGATCGTGCACCGACAACCCGCCTTCGCGGCCCGGCGCATAGTCGGCGCTGTGCAGGTAAAGCAGTTCGGCTTCCTCGCTCAGCACCTGGAAGCCATGGGCAAAGCCCGCTGGGATCAACAGGCTGCGGCCATCGCCGGCACGCAGGTGCTCGGCGTGCCACTGCAGGAAGGTGGGCGAACCCTGGCGCAGGTCCACGGCCACGTCCCAGACTTCACCGCGCAGGCAGGTGATCAGTTTGGCTTCCGGGGTATCGCCAAGCTGGTAGTGGAGGCCACGTACGCTGCCCTGACCGAGGGTGTGCGAGTGGTTGATCTGACGCACCTGGAACGGTGTGCCCAGCTCGCCCAGGCTGGTTTCGCAGAACAGCCTGGCGAACTGGCCACGCGCGTCGCCATGACGCTTGTGCTGGACGCTGAACAGGCCGTCGAGGGGCAAGGCTTGCAGTCGCAGATCAGTCACGACAGCTCCGCATACAGGTTCAGCTGGTCGAGGGTGAAGGCACGCATGTTTTCGCCGCGCTGCCAGGCAAGGTGCCAGTCGAGGGTGTGACCAAGGCACTCGCGCAACGTCCAGCGCGTGCGCCACCCCAGCACCTGGCGGGCGCGGGAGCTGTCCAGGCGCAGCAGGCCGGCCTCGTGCAGCTCGCTCGGCTCCACCTGCAGCCCAGGCGCTTCGGGCCATTGGCGGGCAAGGTAATTGACCACTTCGCCAACGCTGCACATGTCCTGCTCGCCTGGCCCGAAGTTCCAGGCGCCAGCATAGGCCGGGCCTTCCTGGTACAGGCGCTCGGCCAGAAGCAGGTAGCCGGCCAGTGGCTCCAGCGCGTGCTGCCAGGGGCGCACGGCGTGGGGATAGCGCAGGGTTACCGGCTCACCTGCTGACCAAGCCTTCAGCACATCGGGGACCAAGCGGTCGGCGGCGAAATCGCCACCGCCCAACACGTTACCGGCGCGGGCGGTCGCCAGGGCCAGGCCGTGTTCGGCGTGCTTGGCCGCCGGGAAGAACGAGGCGGCATAGGATTGTGCCAGCAGCTCGCAGCAGGCTTTGCTGCTGCTGTAGGGGTCGTGCCCGCCGAGGGCTTCGTTCTCGCGGTACGGCCACGGCCATTCCTGGTTGGCGTAGACCTTGTCGGTGGTCACCAGCACGCAGGCGCGCACTCCACCAACCTGGCGCACGGCTTCCAGCAGGTTGAGGGTGCCCATGACATTGCTGGAATAGGTGCCCAGCGGGTCCCGGTAGGCTTCGCGCACCAGCGGCTGCGCCGCCAGATGCAGGACGATTTCAGGCTGCACTTCGGCCACGACTTCAAGCAACGCCGCCAAGTCACGCAGGTCGCCGCGCACATCAGTGATATCGCTGCCGACCCGGGCCAACTCGAACAGACTGGGTTCGCTGCCAGGGTCCAGGGCGAAACCCGTGACCTGCGCGCCCAGCTCACGCAGCCAGAGCGCAAGCCAACTGCCCTTGAAGCCGGTGTGACCGGTCAGCAGGACACGCTTGCCCTGCCAGAACGCTGGGTTCAGGCCCACTGTTTCCATGGTGCCTCCCCGTTCTGCCAGAGGTGTTCCAAGTGGTTCTTGTCGCGCAACGTATCCATCGGATGCCAAAAGCCATCGTGCTGGAAGGCGTGCAACTGCGACTCGGCAGCCAGCCGCGCGAGCGGTTCGGATTCCCAGGAGGTCTGGTCATCGGCGATGTAGCCAAGCACCTTGGGCGAGAGCACGAAGAAGCCACCGTTGATCCAGCCGCCGTCGCCACGGGGCTTCTCGACGAAACCGCTGACCCGGTCGCCATCGCGCGCCAGTGCACCATAGCGTCCTGGGGGCTGTACGGCGGTGACGGTGGCCAGCTTGCCGTGGGCCAGGTGGAAATCGACCAGGGCGCCGATATTCAGGTCCGAGACGCCGTCACCATAGGTGAAGCAGAACGCTTCTTCGCCCTCCAGGTAGCGCGCTGCGCGGCGCAGGCGACCACCGGTCATGGTCTCCTCACCGGTGTCGACCAGGGTGACCCGCCATGGCTCGCTGTAGTTCTGGTGTACGTCCATGCGGTTGGCGCGCATGTCGAAGGTGACGTCCGAGGTGTGCAGGAAGTAGTTGGCGAAGAAATCCTTGATCGCGTACCCCTTGTAGCCCAGGCAGATCACGAAATCGTGGATGCCGTGGGCCGAGTACTGCTTCATGATGTGCCAGAGAATTGGCTTTCCACCGATCTCGATCATGGGCTTTGGCTTGAGGTGGGACTCTTCGCTGATACGCGTGCCCAGTCCACCCGCCAGAATTACCGCCTTCATGTAGTCCCCTCTTGTTCGTCACCGGCCATGGGTCGTGTGGCTGCACGATTTATGGCGATATGACGGGGGACTTGCAGGAAACGCGCCAAATGGCGTCTTTCACCCTAGGCTCTGTGTGGAAAGTCTTGAGACGAAGCCCAGGCAAGGCGAAAACAGCCGAGGAAGCGGAGTTTACGGGTTGTAAATGAGCATTCCGAGGCTGTCTTCAACGCAGCATCACCGAGTATCTAGGCTTTTCGTACAGAGCCTAACCTGCGCAGATGGCGAGCTGTTCGCAGACGCCACGCCATCCGCGAACAGCCCTGGAAAGCCTCGATCAGCCTGGCATCCACCCGCTGTACCAATGCTGCACATGCTCTTCACGCAGCACATAGTCACGCAGCACTTCCTGCTTCAGTCGGTCACCCATGCGGAAACTCTCGTCCGGGTCGGCCAGGTGCATGCGAATCGCCTCCAGCCACTCCGCCGTGCTGTTGGTCTTGATTCGCGTGCACGGCAGGTAGCCTTCGTAGGCGCGGGTGTCGGTGACGATCACCGGGTACCCACAGGCGCCGTACTCAAGCAGGCGCAGGTTGCTCTTGCAGTCGTTGAAAATGTGGTACTCCAACGGCGCCAGGGCCAGGTCCAGGTTCAGGCTGGCGAGCTTGGCCGGGTACAGCTCCAGCGGTACCGGCGGATGGAACTCGCTGATGTACGGCCGCAACGCGGGCGGACACATGCCGAAGAACACCCAGTCGACCTCGTTCGCCAAGGTCTTGACCACATCGGCAATCACCTCCAGGTCACCTGTGTGGCTGGTGCCACCACCCCAACCTACCCGCGGCTTGCGCGAGGTGCGACGGTGGCTGCGCAAGCCTGTCCAGAGCTGCTCGGCAAGCATGTTCGGCATCACCCGGATATCACTGTGGGTGTCATGCAGCGCATCCGCCAGGGCCTGGGTCGACACCACGAGGCGGTCACAACGCTCGATACCTCGACGCAGCGATCTTTCCAGATCCTTGGGCGTGTGCTTGAGGTGACCATTCTTCTTCGGCACGTTGATCACGTAGTCGTCCAGTTCATAGATGCAGAAGCCCTTGGAGAAGGTCTTGAGCCGTTCGATTTCCTTGACGAAACCTTCCGTGTAACGCCCTTGCAGAATCGCGACATCTGGCGAGCAGCGCTCCAACTCGACGTTGGTCGGGATCTCGAAATACTGCTGCTGGGTGACCCAGCCGGCCTTCTCCAGCTCTACCACCGGCTGGATTACCCGATAATGCCCAACCGCCGTCTTGTTCATCGGCAAGGCCAGCACATGGGGCAATGGGCGACCGACGAAGGGCGTCCAGGCCGCCTTGAGGCCCGGGTCCAGGCAGAAGCTAGAACCATTGAGTGACAGGTTGATGTTGTAGGCCGGGTCGCGCGCCACGACCGGCATCCAGGCGCGGAAGAAGGCATCATGCTGTTCCGCCAGCCGAGCCTGGCGCTCAGCTTCGCGCTGCGGGTCGACCGCCGCCGCTGGCGGAGGGTCGAGCACCAGCCGGGCATCCGGCGCCCAGACCACCAGGTAACCAGCCTTGCCCAACCGCAGCCCCAGGTCGACATCGCTGAACGCCAGGTCGAAGACGCTGTCGTCGAGCCCTCCCAGTTCGATAAAGAGCTGCTTGCGCACCAGCAGGCAATCGGCGCCGACAACTGAATAATTCTGCGCCACCTGCAAGCGCTGCATGTAACCGCCCGCCTCCATCGGCTCACCGACGAATGGCGAACCCACCGCTCCACGCAGGCCAAGCACGCCACCGGCATGGACGACAAGGCCGTGGCCATTGCACAACTTGGCACCCACCGCGCCGACTTCATGGCGCTGCCCGTGACTGAGCAACGCATCGAGCCAGTCTGGCTCGGTGGCAACGACGAACGGACTCAACATCAGCAGGTAGTCGCCACGGGCATGTTGCGCGGCCAGGTTCTGCACAGTCGCGAAGCTGGTTTCCTCTTCCAGCTTCAGCACCCGTAACTTGTCGCCGCCCATCTGCTGCAGGGCTGCCAGCCAGGCATGGGTGTCGGCGCCCTGGCTGGCATTATCGACGATCAGCACTTCGTAGTGGCTGTAGGCGGTCTTCTCCAGCACGCTTTCCAGGCAACGCTCGAGCGCTGGCAATTGATCCCGGGCACTGATCACCAGGCTCACCAATGGCTGCGTGGCATGCAGGTAACGCACATGGTTGATCGCGCCGCCGTCATTCTGTAACCGATAGGCCACGCCCAATCGCTTGAGGTGCGCATCGAGCAGGCGAGGATTTTCCTCGATCACGTCCGTCGAGGACAACCAGGCGGCATAGCTCAACGTGGTTTCAGCCAGGACTTCTGGAATGTGCTCGATGGTCTGCGGGCCACGGCTTTCCACCAGGCGCCAGAGCAAATCGTGGGGCGCCAGCTCGCGGTAACCCGCGGCAAAACCACCCAGCGTTCGAATGGCCTCACGGGAGTACGCCAGCATGCGACCGGTGTAGGGGTAGCCGCGCATCAGGTCGAGGTTGAAGTCGGGCTTGAATACAGGTTCCGCTGAGACCCCCTCCCGAAGACTACCCTCATCGCCGTAGCAGCAGGCCATTTGTGGACGAGCGACGATCCGTTCGGCCAGCAGCATCAGACTGAACGCATTGAGCCGATCACCGGCGCGCAGCAGGTAGATCCAGTCCACGCCCTCCAGCTGGTCGACCAGGCCGTTCAACTGCTCGGCCCAATCAGCCTGCAACAGCTGGCCGATCACCCGGCCATCCTGCAGTACCGCCGTAGGCGCGCTGGAGAGAACCAGGGTGGTATCGGCGCCATAGGACTGATGCGCGATACTGTCCAGGGTCACTTGCAGGGCCTGGGCATCGCCCTCGCGGTCGATCACCACCGGCACGATGCGCGGGCGCGTCGGCCAGTGCTCGCTCAGGCGCATCAGCCGCGCCAGCACCAGAGGGTCCTGGCGGCAGGCCAACCATTTGCCATAAAGCTCGGCAAAACTGTCGCTGTCACTGCCGACATGGGACTCGTGAATTGCCTGAAGACAGCGCAAGGTGTGGACCAGGAACAGGTTTTCCCAAGTACGCTGACCAGCACGTTCGTCCGGGTGCAGGATCTGCACCCGTACCCAACCGGAGAACGGCTCGCGCTCGGCGGTGCGCGCCGCGAACATGTCACGCAGGTGCTGCGCTTCCTGAACAGCCGCGGCCTTCACATGATCCTGGCGACGCAGCTGGTCGGGATGAACCCGCTCCACACAATGTACCCCGGCGGTGACGCCCAGGTGCCCTCGGCGCAGCAGGCACACGAACAGGACAAAGTCGAGCAGGGCCACGAAGCCCGGTGCCAGCGCCGGCAGCAGTTCGCGCAGATCACTGGCGCGCAGCAGCACGCTGCTCAGTCCGCCGATGAAATTGAGTTGACGGGTCTCGAAGAAATCCAGCAGGTCGTCGCCATTGAACAGGGTATCGCCAAAGGTAACCGGGCTGGTCTCCAGACGCTGCGGCAAGATGTGATCTTCGGCATCCACCAGATAACGTCTGGCCGCGACCAGACTGACATCGTCATGAGTTTCGAACAGGCGTACCTGGTTGGACACGCAATCGGCCATCAGGCGGTCATCGTCACAGAGGAACTTGATGTACTGCCCCTGACTTTGCTCTAGCCCAAGCTGCAGGTTCCCGGCAAAACCCAGTGGCTGCCGGTTGCGTACATAGACCAGCGGGTGACGCGCCAGGCTGCGCAACTCCTCGACCACCGCCTCGATCTGCGCCCCACGGCTGTCGTCGCAGACAATGACCTCGAGGTTGTCGTAGTCCTGAGCCAAGGCACTGACCAAGGCCGCTCGGAAGTAATCAGGATTGCAGGCAGGGATGACGAGGCTGACTAGAGGGACTGGGTTCACGGGGGAATCTCTCGACCGATGACTGCCCGCAGGGAATTCAGAACAGTCGACAACACGGGAAAAACAGCGCGCCTGCTGCGCTCACCCCTGGCGGGTGGCGCAGCAGGCGGCGGGCTTGATCAACCGATGGCGTTGAACAGGCTCAGTTGGCTGATACGCGCGAAGGCTGCCTGGGACGCTTCGAGCATGGTCTTCTGTTGAGTCAGGCGAACCAGCACGGTGGCAGGGTCGGAATCGCGGATCGACGATTGCGTGGTGGTATTGGCGATACCCAGGCTCTCGTTGGTGTTCTGCTGGATTTCCAGCGCCTTGCCCCGCGCACCGATATCGGTGACCGAGCGGTTCAGCTGATCCTGACCACTCTGGATGTTGGCAATGGCCGAGTCCAGGTCGGCACGCAGTTGCTGGTAGGCCGCGTTGTCGCCGTCGATCGGCTTGCTCAAGGCCGTGCGCAGCTGGGCAACGGTGTCCAGCACGTTCTGGGTCTGGTGGTTGTCGACATTCACCATGTACTGGTCGCCGGACTGCTGCGGCGGCGTCGTGGTGAAGGTGAAATCGACCCCCGCGGCCGAGGCGACGTTACCCGCCATGGTGCCACTGGCCACCGGGCGGCTGTCGGCGGTCAGCGGCTGGGCATACAGCTCGAAATCCGTGGCGCTGGTGAACTTGATCACCGCACCGCCGCTGGGGAACATGGCCTGGTACTTGGCCGGGTCGGTGACGCTGACGGAAGACACCTGAGCGCTGGAAGAGTTGCCCGGGCTGCGAGTGGCCGTGATGGTGTCAGGCTTGCTCTGCAAGGTGAAGGTATGACCCGCCACCGCCGTGTCCGGAACGTCGCCGTCCTGAAGATTGATGTTCAGGCGCAAGTCGACCCCACGGAAGCTGATCATCGAACCACCTGCGGTGTTCGGATCGAAGGTGCCGCCCTGCGTGGCTTCGGCGGTCACGTCGTTGCCCAGACTGTCAGTGATGCTGTACTGCGTACTGCTGAGCATGGTGATGGTATACGGCTGGCCGCTACGGAAACGGTCATTGTAGGTCACGCTGCCGGACACCTGGCCGTTGGACAGCTTCACACGCCCATCATCCACCACCGGGTTGGTCATGGTGGTCTGGGTACGACTGGTATTGAGCGCCTGTTCGAACACGCTGTAGCCGGTGCTGTTGCCAGCCATCTTGAGCATGTCGCCGACCTGCAGTTCAAGCTGGGTCTGGTCGCCCTGGTAGCTGTAGGTGCCATCGGCATTGCGTACGAATGGCGCGGTGTCGGTCTTGGAGCCAGCGAACAGGTACTGACCGTTCTCGTCACGGCTGTTCATCAAACTCAACAGCTGGTCTTCCAGCTGACTCAGCTCGGCTGCCTTGGCCTTGCGCTCGGTATCGGTGTAGCCGGCGTTCCCCGACTCGAGCGCCAGCTCGTTGACCCGCGTCAGGATCGTGTTGATCGAGTTGAGCGTGGTTTCGGCCTGGTTCAACGAGTTGGTGATGTTGGTCGCGTTGGTCTTGTACTGCGCCAGCATGTCCGCCTGGTTGCCCAGTTGCAGCAGACGTGCGGCACCCACCGGGTCATCGGCGGCGGTGTTGACTCGAACGAAGGAGCTGGCCTCCTCGTTGGTCTTGATCAGGTTGGCATAGTTGCGCTGGTAGTTCGCCGCGCTGGACTGGTAGAACTGGGCCGTGGAAATACGCATGGATCAATACTCCTTAAAGCGCGGCGATCAAGGTGTTGAAGATTTCCTGAGCAGCTTTGATGATCTGCGAAGAGGCCGTGTAGTACTGCTGGTACTTGACCAGGTTGCCGGCCTCTTCGTCGAGCTGCACACCAGACAAGGAATCACGGGCACCGGTCGCCTGGGTCAGGATGACACCGGTTGCCTCGCTGTCCATCTGGCCTTGCTTGGCCTGGGCACCGACGCTTTCCACCAGTTTGCCGTAGGCGTCGGTGATGCTGATGCCCTTGGTCGAACCGATGTCCATGGTCTGCTTGGTCTGCAGCTCCTGCAGGGACAGCGCATTGCGGTTGTCCGAAGAACCTGCGCCGGTCAGCGAGACGGTGTAGCTGTCGCCTTGCTTGGGCGAACCGGCGACATCCATCTCGAAGCTGAAGGTTTTCTGCACACCACTGCCGTCGGTGATCGGGTTGCCCGCGGAGTCGATCATCGGCACATCGAACTTCAGGGTGTTGTTCTGCCCCGGAACGAAGGTGCCGGTGCCGATGCTGTTGCCCTTGGCATCGAACGCTTCATAGGTTTGCGGCGAGGTGGTTTCATCACCGAACACCAGGCGCACCGGCGTGGAATACTTGATGCCGGTCTGCAACTCAAGGCGCTGGGTCGGGTCGGCGATATCCAGCACCGAGGTCAGGACAGGTTGAGCGATCACACCGGTACCGGTATTGCCGCTACCGGACGTCGCGGTCAGCGGCGCGGCCAGGGCCAGGCGCTTGGCGTCGGTAAGCACCACGTCGATTTCCGCCGCAGCATTGCGGGTCGGGGTGATCTTGAAGCTATCGCCCACCGCCGCGGTACCGCTCTTAAGGTCGATGCTGAAGCCGTCGATCACAGGGGCCGGGTCGTCGTTGGTGCTGTAGGTGCCCATGTCGGTGCCATCGGGCAGCTTCTTGACCTGGTACTTGTCGGCGGTCGGCCCGACGAAGGTCACCTGGTAATCGCTGGTGCTCAGCTTGCCAGTATCGCGGATGACCACGTTCAGGTCGGCGGAGCCCGAGTTGCCCACCTTGGGCGTGCTGCGTGCGGACATCGCCTTGTCGCTGTTCAGGTCGTTGAACAGCGCGGCACCGAACTCTCCGTTCTTGTCGATACCCTGGCCGAGCTGCGAGTTGATTTGCTGCGACACCACCAGCGCGATGCGGCCCAGTTCGTTCATGGCCGGCGCCAGGGTCTCGCTGCGATAACGCAGCAGACCGCCCATTTCGCCGCCCGTGATGCTACTGGTGACGTCCATGGTGGTGCTACCACGGTCGAGCTTGATCGAATACTGGGTCGGGTCGGTGGCGCTTGGCTCGGCGCTCATCTTGTTGGTGGTCTTGCCCAACACCAGCGACTGGCCGTTCTTCAGGTAAACGTCGATGCTGCCGTCACGCTCGACAGCTTGCACACCCACCAATTCGTTGAGCTGGCGGACGGCTTCGTTACGCTGGTCGAGCAGGTCGTTCGGCTGGCCGGTGACCGCCGAGACCTTGGAAATCTGCTCGTTGTACTGGGCAATGCTGGAGGTCAGCTCGTTGATCCGCGCCGTCATCGAGCTGAGGCTGCCGTTGATGTTGGTATTCTGCTCCTTGAACTGCGCGGCCAGGCTGTTGAAGCGGTTGGCGAGCGCGTCGGCATTGCTCAGCAACAGCTGGCGGGAAGCGTCTTCGGTCGGCTTGTTGGCAGCGCTCTGCAGGGCGGAGAAGAAGTTGGTCAGCGCTCCGGTAATACCGGTGTTGCTGTCGGACAACAGGTTGTTGAGCGGCGTGACCTGATTCAGGTAGGCAGTGCTGTCGCTGTTGAGCGACGTGGCGGTCTGCAGTTGCGCATCGAGGAAGGCGTTGTACACCCGGCGCACGTCCGCCAGTGTTGTCCCGGTGCCCATGAACACCTGGCCTTCCTGGAGCGAACCCTTGGACCGCTGAACATTCTGCTGGCGAGAGTAGCCGGCGACATCGGCGTTGGCGATGTTGTTACCGGTGGTATGCAGGCCCGCCTGGGA
The DNA here is from genome assembly GCF_029537255.1 of Pseudomonas sp. NyZ480. Classification (NCBI taxonomy): domain Bacteria; kingdom Pseudomonadati; phylum Pseudomonadota; class Gammaproteobacteria; order Pseudomonadales; family Pseudomonadaceae; genus Pseudomonas; species Pseudomonas sp. NyZ480. Next base: position 3,846,969 of record NZ_CP120626.1, read on the forward strand.
GGCCGACAGCCCCGACATGCCAATATTGATCAAACTCGCCATGGTTTCCTGCCCTTAAAGTTTCGTTGTGTTACCGAGCGATGCATAGCTCTCGTACGACTTCATCTGTCTTGCGATCTGCGAGATCTTGCTGGCGTATTCCGGGTCGGTGGCGTAACCGGCCTTCTGCAGCTCTCGCACGAACTGTTCTGGCTTATCGGCAGACTTCACCGCTTCTTGATAGCGGGAATTGTTCTGCAACAAGCTGACCAGATCATGGAAACTGTCCTGGTAAGAGTCGTAGGAACGGAACGCTGCCGTCTCCTTGACGAACTTGCCGTCACGGAACTCGCTGGTGATCGCCCTCGCCTCGCCACCTTCCCAGTTGCCGGTCGCCTTGATGCCGAACAGGTTATGGCTGCTGGTGCCGTCACTGTTGCGCATGACCGATTTGCCCCAACCGGTTTCCAAGGCTGCCTGGGCGACCAGGTAACGGGGGTCGACGCCAATGCGCTTGGCAGCCTGCTCGGCCATCGGCAGCATGGTGGCGACGAAGGCGTCGCTGTCGGCGAAGGCTTTTTTCGGCGCAAGCGGCGGCTGCGCCACGGCGCGGCCCAGGATGCGCATGCCACGCTCGGGCGCGGCGAAGGTCTGCGCAGCACCTGCTACCACCTGCCCTTCACGGGGTGGCACCGCAGCGGTATTGGTGGTTGCCGCGGCGTTGCCTGCCGATGGCACGATACCGGCCAGCAGGCGATCGGTGAGCTTGCTCGGTAGCGCCAGGCGCCGCGAATTGAGCGCGGCCACATCATTGCGCGTGGCGGTCGACTGGGTCGCGTGCACAGGCTCGGCCACTTTGTTGCCCCACAAGGCCGGGGCGTGGCCGTCGATGCGCGGGAATGGGCTGGTGTTGGCCGGCGCGGCCTTGTTCTTCGACAACTGGCGAACCAGCACGTCCTGCAGGCCGATACCTCCACCCTCGCGGGACATGCTCACGGCCAACTGCTGGTCGTACATGTCACGGTACTGCTTGACCGTCTCGGAATTCATCGGGTTGTCGTCGGCCAGCACATCGCTGGCCTTGCGCGAGGCTTTGAGCATCTCACTGATGAACAGCGACTCGAACTCCTGGGCCACCTTGCGCACGTTGGCGTCGCTGTCACGATCGCCATGCTTGAGCGAATTGAGACGATTGAGGTCGGTGTACGCACCGCTGTCGGCACCGCTGGAAACTTTGGTATTCATCAGTCGGCGTCCTCAGATGACGATCAGGTCGGCTTGCAAGGCGCCGGCCTGCTTCAGTGCTTCGAGGATGGCCATCAGGTCGCTGGGCGCAGCGCCCACCTGATTCACTGCCCGCACGATTTCATCCAGCGTGGTACCCGGGCCGAACTTGAACATCGGCTTGGCTTCCTGCTGCGCATTGACTTTCGAGCGCGGCACAACGGCAGTCTGGCCATTGGAGAACGGCCCCGGCTGACTGACGATCGGGTCTTCGGTAATGGTCACGGTGAGGCTGCCGTGGGTCACGGCGGCAGGTGAAACCTTCACGTTCTGGCCGATGACGATGGTACCGGTACGCGAATTGATGATGACCTTGGCCACGGCCTGGCCTGGGTCGATCTCAAGGTTCTCTAGAATCGACAGGTAATCGACACGCTGGCTCGGGTCCATCGGCGCGGTGACCCGCACCGAGCCGCCATCGATTGCCTGGGCCACGCCTGGGCCGAGCAGGTCGTTGACCTTGTCGACGATGTGCTTGGCCGTAGTGAAGTCCGGGCGATTGAGGTTCAAGGTAAGGCTGTTGCCCTGGTTGAAACCACTGGGTACCGCCCGCTCGACGGTAGCACCACCAGGAATACGGCCGGCCGACGGAACGTTGACGGTAATCTTCGAACCATCACGCCCTTCGGCATCGAAACCGCCCACCACCAGATTGCCCTGGGCGACGGCATAGACGTTGCCGTCGATACCCTTGAGCGGCGTCATCAACAGGCTTCCGCCACGCAGGCTCTTGGAGTTACCAATGGACGAGACGGTGATATCCACTACCTGGCCGGGCTTGGCGAAGGCCGGCAGGTCGGCATGCACCGACACCGCGGCAACGTTCTTGAGCTGTACGTTGCCGGAACCGGCCGGCACCTTGATGCCGAACTGCGACAGCATGTTGTTGAAGGTCTGCAGGGTGAACGGGGTCTGGGTGGTCTGGTCACCCGTACCGTTGAGCCCCACCACCAGGCCGTAGCCGATCAACTGGTTGGAGCGCACGCCAGAAATGCTGGCGATATCCTTCAGGCGTTCGGCATGGGCACCGAAGGTGCAGGACAGAAGCAGGGTCGCGGCAAGCAGCTGCCTTACGTTGAACATGGTCATCCGCACTCAGAAGGGCCAGAGCGGGCTGACGAAGAAGCGATCCAGCCAGCCCGGCTGACTGGCATCGGCGAAGGAGCCGGTGCCCGAATAGGTGATGCGCGCATCGGCCACACGGGTCGACGGCACGGTGTTGTCGGTGGCGATATCGTCAGCACGGACCAAGCCCGCAATGCGCACCAGTTCCTCGCCGGTGTTCAGGGTCATCCACTTCTCGCCGCGCACGGCGATGATGCCATTGGGCAGCACGTCGGCGACGGTGACAGTGATCGAACCGGTCAGGGTGTTGCCCTGGGTGGCCTTGCTATCGCCCTTGGTGGCACGCTCACCGCTGTAGCCCGCCTCGAGGGAAAGGTCGCCACCACCGAACGGGTTGTTGGTATTGGGCGTGGTCCCGAACAGCGAGGTCAGGCCAATGTTGGCATTGCTGTTCTTCTGAATCTGGGAACCTGCGTTCTTGCTGGCCGAGGTGCGTTCGTTGAGGGTGATGGTGATGATGTCACCGACCCGGAACGCCTTGCGGTCGCTGTACAGGTTCTGATCGAAGCCCGCCTGGTAGATCGAACCGTTGTTGGCCGCTGCCGGCAACGGGGTGCGCGGCAGGACCGGCGCGTAGTACGGGTCGTTGGGCTTGGGTGTCGGAGCGACACAACCTGCCATCAACACCGCCCCCCCCAGGGCGAAAACGGACAACAAACGATTCATGACACTTACCTCATGCTGCAACTGAACTAGGAGCTAGGAACCAGAAGCCGGCGTTACAGCTGCTGAGTGACGAACGACAGCATCTGGTCGGCAGTGGAGATGACCTTGGAGTTCATCTCGTAGGCGCGCTGGGTGGTGATCATGTTCACCAGCTCTTCCACGGTGCTGACGTTGGAGTTCTCCAAGGTCTGCTGCAAGGTGGTACCGAAACCGTTCAGGCCTGGGGTACCCACCTGTGGGGCGCCACTGGCGGCGGTCTCCAGGAACAGGTTGTTGCCCATCGCCTGCAGGCCGGCCGGGTTGATGAAGTCAGCGGTCTGAATGTTGCCGATGACCTGGGCGGCCGGGTTGCCGGCGGTGGTGATCGACACGGTGCCGTCCTGGCCGACGGTGAAGGTCTGGGCGTCGTTTGGCACGACGATGGCCGGCTCCAGCGCCAGGCCATCGGCGTTGACGACCTGACCATCAGAGTTCAGGTGGAAGGTACCGTCACGGGTATAGGAAACGGTGCCATCGGGTTGCAGGATCTGGAAGAAACCACGGCCGTTGACGGCGATGTCCAACGGGTTCTCGGTGGTCTGCAGACTACCGGTCTGGAAGTTCTTCTGGGTGCCGACGATGCGCACACCGGTACCGACCTGCAGACCCGACGGCAGTTCGCTGTCCTGGGTGGACTGCGCGCCCGGCTGACGCTTGATCTGGTAGAGCAAGTCCTGGAACTCGGCGCGATCACGCTTGAAGCCGGTGGTCGAGACGTTGGCCAGGTTGTTGGAAATGACGGTCAGGTTGGTGTCCTGGGCGGACAGGCCGGTTTTAGCGACCCAAAGAGCCGGAAGCATCAGTGTTCTCCTCGTGCGCCTGTTTTACGGCACCCTTTCAAATGTGATTAGCCGATTTGCAAAACACGCGCCATGGCTTCATCGCCTTCCTTGGCCGCGTTCATCATCTTGACGTGCAGTTCGAATTGACGGGACAGCGCGAGCACCGAAGTCATTTCTTCGACGGCATTGACATTGCTGCCCTCCAGGAAACCGGACACCACGCGCACATTGACGTCGGCGTCGGCCGGCTGGCCATTCTGGGTGTGGATCAAGCCATCCAGGCCTTTGGTCAGGCCCTTGGTGTCGGGGTTGACCAGTTTGATGCGATCGACCTCGGCCATCACCCGGGGGTCTTCACCCATGGCACGGATACTGATGGTGCCGTCGGCGCCCACTTCCACCTTCTGCTCTGGCGGAATGGCGATCGGACCACCGTTGCCGATCACCGGCATACCGTTGCCGGCGCGCAGCACGCCCAGCGCATCGATGTTCAGGCTGCCGGTGCGCACGTAAGCCTCGCTGCCATCTGGCGCCTGCACGGCGATGAAGCCCTGCCCCGCGACTGCCACGTCCAGTTCACGCCCAGTCTCGACCATCGGCCCTTCGCTGAAGTCGGTCGCGGGACGCTCAGTCATCGCGAACGCACGCGCCGGAAAGCTGTCACCGAACACCGGCATCGAGCGCGCCTGCTCCAGGTCACGCTGGAAACCGTTGGTGGAAACGTTCGCCAGGTTGTTGGCATGGGCCTTCTGCGCCAGCGCGTTCTGGCTGGCGCCGGTCATGGCCACGTAAAGCATCTTGTCCACAGTCATCCTCCGCTGCACTGGCGATCATTTGCCGCTCGCCGTTGCTGTGCAGGCTTTAAAGCAAGTTCCGAACCAACTTTCTTAAATCGTGAAAAAGCCCGTAAATACGGGCTTTCGAGGGGCTGGTGACCGGCACTGACGTCGGTTATCCGGCGCCGGGTTGCCGCTGGCGGCAAAGACGATGGCTTGTTAAGACCTCGTCGCCGGCAAGATCCCAAGTGGCGCTATGGCTCCCTGCAGCCACCATTGGTGTATGGCCCGGCGAACTTCTTCCAGCCATCACCCGGCGACCATTGCGAACAGACCAGCCGGCCATCCGCCTGGCTCTCCCAGCGCCACCAATAAGCGGTGCCAGCCTGGACCTGGGCAAGGCAAAAAACGGCGACCAGCGCAATGAGCCACTTGTTCATGCTAACTCCATGAAGCGGGGCCGCCCTGCAGCCCCTACCCTCAATCCAGCATCAGGTCATCTGGATGATGGTCTGCATGATGGTGCTTTCGGTGGAGATGGTCTTGGCGTTCGCCTGGTAGTTGCTCTGCGCCTTGATCAGCTCGACCAGCTCTTGCGTCAGGTTGACGTTCGAGGCTTCCAGCGAGTTGGACTCGACGCTACCCAGAGTACCGGTCTTCGGCGAGTCAATGCCCGGAATACCCGAGGAGTAGGTCTCGGTCCAGCGAGTGCCGCCAATCTGCTGCAGACCCTGTTCGTTGGCGAAGCTGGCCAGGGCCACCTGGCCGATGGCGCGCGACTGCTGGTTGCTGAAGCTTGCGAACATCACGCCGGTGGAGTCGATCGACAGGCTCGACAGGATACCGGTGGCGTAGCCGTCCTGGGACTGCGACATGCGCGCGGTTTCCGTGTTGTAGGACGTGGTGCTGTTCATCGACAGGCGCATGCCCGCAGCGTTTTCCGCAGAACCGTTGGAGGCCCAGTTACCCGAAGCATCCTTGGCGGCTGGAATCCAACCCTTGAGGGTGAAGGTATTGTTGGTCACGTCCCACTGGGCACCGGCCGGAGCACCCACAGGAATGCTGGCAGGGTCGGTCGCCATCGACGCCACGCTACCGTCGGAGTTGAAGGTCATGGACGCCTCCAGCGGGGCAGCCGACGTCGGGTCCATCGGATTGCGGCCATCGATCAGGGTGTACATGGTCCACTGGTTCGTCCCGGTCTTGCGGTAGAACTGCTCCATGGTGTGCTCGTTACCCTGACTGTCATACACCTTGGTCGGGAACGACTTGGTATAGGTAGTATCGTCGGCCGGGTCGAACGCCGGACCGGCAGGCGTGGCGCTCGGCAGCGGAATGATGTCCGCCTCGGAGTTCAGGTTGATGCCCTGGTCGATCAGGGTGGTGGCCTTCGGCGCCAGCGAGGAGGTATCGATCTTGAGATCGGTCAGTACGCCACGCTTGATGTTGCCGTTCTCGTCGGCGGCATAGCCTTGCAGGCGCAGGCCGTCCGAGGTGATCACGTAGTTATCCTTGCTGTTCTGGAAGGCACCGGCACGGGTGTACACGCGCGCACCGTTGTCAGACAGGATGAAGAAGCCCTGGCCTTGGATACCCATGTCCAGTACGTTGCCGGTGTTGTTGACGTCGCCCTGGCTGAACTGCTGGGAGATCGCTGCCAAGCGCACACCGTTACCCACCTGGTTCTTGCCCACGCCCAGGCGGTTGGCCCCCGCGTATACGTCTGCGAATTCGGCACGGGAGGATTTAAAGCCGGTGGTGTTGACGTTGGCGATGTTGTTGCCAGTGACGTCCAGTTGCTTGTTGGCCGCGTACAGACCGCTAAGGCCGATATTGAAAGACATGTAGTTGCTCCTTTTCTTGCCGTTCTATCGGCCTTAGATACCGATGGTTTGTACGTCGGACAGCGAAACCTTGCCGACACCCGCCAGGTTCAGCACCATCTCGCCGGTGGTGTTGAAGCTGACGCTGGTGACCTTGGCTGGCAGCAAGGTATTCATCTGCACCGCCTTGCCGTCCACCGTGGTAGTGGCGGTAAAGGTGTAAGTGCCCGGATCGACCTTCTCGCCCTTGCTGTTGGTACCATCCCAGATGAAGTCGGCATAACCGGCCTTCTGCTCGCCCAACTCGATGGTCTTGACGGTGTTGCCATCCTTGTCGGTGATAGTGATCTTCGCTTCGCTGATGGCTTGGGGCACCACGAACTGCGCGTTGAAGCTCTCAGTGGTGTCGACGATGGCCTTGTCGTTCTGCACGATCACCGAACGACCGACCAGCGAGGACGCCTGCAGCGCTTGCGACGAAGCCATGGCGCTGGTGATGGCGCTGACCGACTCGTTCAACGAGGTGATGCCTTCGAGGCTACTGAATTGCGCCAACTGTGCGACGAATTCGCTGTTGTCCTGCGGATCCAGCGGGTTCTGGTTCTGCATCTGGGTGACCAGCAACTGCAGGAAGGCATCTTTGCCCAACGTCTGGTTGCCGGTCGCAGCGCTGGTAGTCGTGGTCTTCTTGGCGCTGCTGGTGGTGACACCTGACGCCGCGATGACGTCATTGAGGTTCACACCACTGGTGCTATCGACTGCCATGGTCTGGATTCCTTATCACTGACCCAGGGTCAGTACTTTCTGCATCATGTTCTTGGCGGTGTTCATCAGTTCGGCGTTGGTCTGGAACGCACGGCTGGCGGAGATCATGTCAGCCATCTCCTCGACCACGTTGACGTTGGGGTAGTAGACGTAACCGTCCTTGTTCGCCGCCGGATGGTTGGGCTCGTAGCGCGCTTCCAGGTTGCTCTGGTCTTCGATGATGCCCTTGACCTGAACGCCTTGACCGGCTTCACCCTGGTCTTCGAACAGCGACTGGCTGACGCCGCTCTGCGCGTTCTGGAACGTGGTGGCGAACACCGGGTGGCGAGCGCGGTAGGTCTGGTCGATGCTCGACGAAACGGTCTCGGCGTTGGCGATGTTGGAGGCCACGGTATTGAGACGCGTGTTCTGCGCGCTCATGCCGGAGCCTGCGATGTTGAAGACACTGGACAGGGACATGGTTACTCTCCGCGCAGGGCCGAAACCAGCCCTTTGAATTTACTGTTGAGCAAGGTGAAGCTGGCCTGGAAGCCCATGGCGTTTTCCGTGTAGTTGGCCTGCTCTACCTGGGCGTCGACGGTATTCTGGTCGATCGACGGCATCGCAGGCGTACGGTACTGGAGGGTATCGTCCGCCATGGCCAGGCCTTCGGCCTCGATGTGCCGGCTGTTGGTACGCTCCATGGCGAAGCGCCCGCTCTGCTGCTTCTGACTCTCGGCGGCGAGCACCGACGAGAAATCCATGTCACGCGCCTTGTAGTTGGGCGTGTCGGCGTTGGCGATGTTGTTGGCCAGCACTTCGGCACGCTGGGCGCGGAAGCCCAGGGCCTTTTCGTGAATGCCAAGCGCCTTGTCGAAACTGATGCTCATGTCAGGGAACCTTCAAAGGTTGACCAGCGTGTGGTTGCCAAAGCTTTAGCAAGTGCTGTGCCAAACCTGTAGAAGCCCATGTTTGCGGGGTTTTTGCGGTTACCGGCAGCGCCGGCATGCCAGAAAAGCGGCAAAGTGCTTCCGCCTGGAGATGCCTGAGCGGCAATTGCCGGACGGCAAAAGCGGCAAAACAAAAAATTGACGTCAGAGGGCAGATGGCGGGGCGATGGGAGTTGGTCGGGAGCGCTGCGGCGGTCGCGCGCGCGCGCCACAGATGTTATTGGCCGTGAACAAACGTAGGAGCGAGCCTTGCTGGGGATGCGCCGCGCGGGCGGCGCTCGATCTCACAGGCGCCACACCCCACAGACAAGCACCCGCCCCCTCCTGATCACTTGGCCTGGTAGATGATCCCCGGGCTGCACTGCACCATCTGGTAATGATCCGGCAGCCCGTTCAGCGCCTCGGAAGCGCCAAGGAACAGATAACCACCCGGTTTCAAGGTGCTGTGAATGCGCATCAAAATGTCTTTCTTCACCTGCGCCGAGAAGTAGATCAGCACGTTGCGGCAAAACACGATGTCGAACTTGCCCAGCGCCGCATAGCTGTCGAGCAAATTGAACGAACGGAACTCGACACGGCTACGAATGGCCGGCTTCACCGCCCAACGCCCTGGCCCCTTGGTGTCGAAGTAACGCTGCAACCGCTCCTGGGACAAACCACGGGCAATCGCCAGGCTGTCATACTCACCCGTCTTGCAGTTGTTCAGCATCGAACCGGACAGGTCGGTGGCGACGATCTGCGCTCCCATCTTCAACTGTCCGAGGTTGCTGCGCTCGAACTCGTCCAGCGCCATGGAGATGGAGTAAGGCTCCTGCCCCGACGAACAGGCCGCCGACCAGATGCGCAGACGCTGACCCGGATTGTTCTTGATGAACTCCGGAACCACCTTGTTCTTCAACACTTCGAACGGATAGGTGTCGCGAAACCACAGGGTCTCGTTGGTGGTCATGGCATCGACCACCTGCTCGCGCAGCCCACTACGCGGCTGCGTCTGAATACGCTGGACCAGCTCGCCCAAGCTCTTGATGCCCTGCTGCTCCATCAGCTTGTTGAGACGGCTGGAGACCAGATACTGCTTATTCTCGCCCAGCAGGATGCCACAGGCTTTCTCCAGGAATACCCGGAACTGTTCGAAATCCAAATTACCCGTAGACACTAACGCCGCCTCTTTTCAATCACTGGTGTCGGGAGCTGTCCCCCCAACTGCTTCAATGCGTTGCCTTGATCCGGTCGACCACGCGCTGGGCAAGGTCGTCCGGCTTGAATTTGGCCAGGAAGTCATCGGCGCCGACCTTCTTGACCATGGCCTGGTTGAACACCCCCGACAATGAAGTATGCAGGACGATGTGCAACTTTTGCATACGCGGGTCACTGCGAATCTCCGCAGTCAGCGTATAGCCATCCATTTCCGGCATTTCAATGTCCGAGATCATCATCAGGAACTCCTCCTCGGGTCGCTTGCCCTCGTCCACCAGCTTGCGCAGGTAATCCAGGGCCTGACGACCATCGTTGAGCGCCACCACCTCGACACCGACCGTCTGCAGGCAACGACTGACCTGCTTGCGCGCCACCGACGAGTCGTCGACAGTAAGCACCCGAAGCAGCACGGCCTTGTCCTGCACCTCGGCATCGACCACGCCGGCGGACACCGACTCGGACGACGGCGCCACTTCGGCCAGCACCTTCTCCACATCGATGATCTCGACCATGCGGTTGTCCACCCGGGTGACCGCCGTCAGGTAGTGATCGCGCCCAGTCCCCTTGGGTGGCGGATGGATCTCTTCCCAGTTCATGTTGACGATGCGCTCCACCGAGTGCACCAAAAAGCCCTGAGTCTTGGTGTTGTACTCGGTGATGATCACGAAGCTGTTGCGCGTGTCTTCCGTAAGGCCGGGCAAACCGGTCGCCATCGACAAGTCGAGGATCGGGATGGTCGCCCCGCGAATATTGGCCACACCACGCACCACCGGATGGGACTTGGGCAGCAAGGTCAGCTCCGGGCACTGCAGCACTTCCCTGACCTTGAATACGTTGATGCCGTAGAGTTGCTCGCCGTTGAGGCGGAACAACAGCAACTCCAGGCGATTCTGCCCCACCAGTTGCGTGCGCTGGTTGACCGAATCCATAACACCAGCCATGCCAGACTCCTTTACTTGTCAGCCTATGTACCGAGTCGGCACGGGCTTTGCTTTTTTGAGTGCCATGTACACGAAAACGACATTTTTCCGACGATTGACCCGCCTGCTGAGCAGCACGCTCGCCGCGCTGTGCCTGCTGGCACCCGGTGCTCGTACGCTGGCGGACGCGTTCACCTTGCCTGAACAGCTTATCGGTGTCACCCAAGGGTTTCTTGAATTTACCGTTGAGGATTACCTGGCCACGACCCAGACCGCGGGCCGCTACGACATCCAGGTCAATTCGCTCGACCCGCGCCTACGCATGCCACTGTGCAGCCAGGCCTTGGACGCTTCGCTGGAAAGCCCGGCCCAGCCGCTGGGCCGGGTAACGGTGCGCGTACGCTGCGATGGCAGCGCCCCCTGGACGGTATTCGTGCCGGCCACCGTGCGGCTGTATCGCGACGTGGTGGTGGCCACCCGCCCACTCAAGCGCGGCAGCACGGTCGGCGAGGGTGACGTCGCCCTGCGCGAACGGGATGTCGGAACGCTGAACCAAGGCTTTCTCACCGAACTCGACCAGGCGCTTGAGATGAAAGTGCTGCGCCCCACGGTGCTCGACCAGGTCTTGACTCCCCAACACCTGGAACAGGCCGACGTCGTGCGCAAGGGCGACCACGTGGTGATCGTTGCGCGCAGCGGCACCCTGAGCGTGCGCATGCCAGGCGAAGCGCTCAGCAAAGGCGGCATCGGCGAACAGATCCGCATCCGCAACCTGAACTCCAAACGCGTGGTAAAAGCCCGGGTCACAGGCCCAGGGCAGGTGGAGGTCGCCATGTAGAATGGACTGGCAGTGAGGAACTGCTTTTCCTAAACTGTGTCAGAAATCGGGTTCGCGAGCGCGCTGCCAGGCGGCTATGCATTTGTGCCTAAAGTTTCTTTCGGGTTGGCCGAAAACAAGGCAAGCGTCCAAATACCCAGAGGTTTCTGATCATGGTCATCGACTTCAGTCGTTTGAATAACTCTCCGTCCATCACGGGCGGCGTACGCGGCAACACCGCGTCCGGTAGCGCCGACAAAACCGGCGAAACCCAAGAGGCGCCGAAAAGCGCCAGCGCCAGCGGAGAAGCGGTACACCTCAGCCAAGAGGCTCAGCAGTTGCAGAAGATCAGCGACAAGCTGCGCGATCAACCCGAGGTCAACAGCGCCCGTGTGGCCCAGTTGAAACAGGCGATCGCAGACGGCAGCTACCAGGTCGATGCCGGCCGGGTCGCCAGCAAACTGCTTGATTTCGAAGCCCAGCGCTAACCTTACGGCGCGCTGACTTCACGGACGCTAATAAAGGCCTAAGAGTTAGCCATGCACGATATCACTCTGCTGCAACTGATCGAAGACGACATCGCCCCCACTCAGGAGCTGCTCGAGCTTCTTGAAAAGGAAGCGCTGGCCCTGCATGGCCGCGACATGATGGTGCTGGAGCACATTCTGGCCCGTAAGCAGTCTTTGATCGTCTTGCTGGAGCAGCAGGGGCAGCGACGCAACCAGTTGCTCACCCAGCTGGGCCTGAGCCCCGACCGTGCTGGCGTGCAAGCCCTGGCCGCACAATCGTCCAACGGCGAAATCATCATGCAGCAGCTTGATGTACTCGGCCAATTGCTGGATGCCTGCAAGAAGGTCAACGAGACCAATGGCCGTATCATCCAGATGCAACAACACACCACGGCCAACCAGATCCGAATTCTCAACGGTGGCGACTCTCCGTCCCTGTATGACAGCCGTGGCACTACCTCGCCAATGAACAAGCCCCGGGCGCTCAGCCAAGTGTGATTAGTTCTATCAAGGCACGGAACATAATGGCAAAATGCCGTAACTTGCGTGTGCCGTTTTTGCCTGGAGATTGATAACCCGTGTTCAATGAAACCGACGCTCCGCAGCCACCAAAGGTGCTGACCACGCCTTTGGAGATCGCGGCCAACCTACGCCAGTTGCAGGAAAGCCACGATCCTCTGATCATCACCTTCCATGAGCGTAGCCAGCGGTTCCAGAGTTACGTGGTGCAAGTGGACCGCGATAGCGATGTCCTGGCCCTGGATGAAATGATCCCGCGCGATGGCGAAAAATTCATCGAGAACGGCGAACCCTTCCGCGTCGAAGGCTTCCACGATGGCGTGCGCATCGCCTGGGAATGCAACGATCAGCTGCGAATCAGCGAAGTCGATGGTCACCGCTGCTACCGTGGCGGCCTGCCGAGGGAGATGACCTACCACCAGCGTCGCAATGCCTTTCGCGCTGCGCTGAAGCTCTCGCAACTGGTCGACGTCATCCTTGACGGCACCCACCTCAAGGGTAACGGTGCCCTGCGTGGCAAACTGCTGGATATTTCGGCCACCGGCTGCAAACTGCGTTTTGAAGGCGACGTTTCCGAGCGCCTGCAGCTGGGCCAAGTGTACGAACGGTTCAAGTCCGGCAACCCCCTGGGCCTGGTGGATACCATGGTCGAGCTGCGCCACCTGCACTTCGAAGAGCGGATCAACACCACTTTCGCGGGCGTGCGCTTCCATAACCTGAACGGCCAGGCGCAACGCAAGATCGAAAGTTTCGTTTACCAGCTGCAGCGTGAAGCGCGCCGGTTCGACAAAGACGATTATTGATCGCTCGCCTCCTCCGCGAACGCCACCCAATGGGTGGCGTTTTCGTTTTTCCGCCCGGATGACTTGCAGCCTAACAAGCAGCTCCCCTTTGCTGCAGCGTTTCCAGGTTACCGGCCAAAGCCCGACCGTTTAGTGTGTCCCGCACCGCGCCAAGAACGCTTCGAGCCGAGGACACACGATGCTGCATCGCACATTTACCGCCGAATTACATTGCCAGCACGGCCGGGTAGGCGTTGTCGAAACACCGCTGGCAGCGCACCCGCTTTACGCCGCCGACCAGGACGGCTGGCTGTGCACCGAAGATTATCGAGGCGCAACGCTGAGTTTCAGGCCGATCACGTTCGAATTCGTGTTCATCGAGGAAAAACATGACCGCACCCTTTACCGCATCCAGTGCGCGGACACCTGGGAGTATCGAGGTGCGAGGCTCCAACAGAACAAGAACGGCTGGCTTGGCCTGTACGGGACGCACGTGGCAGGAAGGATCATCGACGCGCTGAATCCTGTGAACCTGCTGCCCACCCGCCAGACGATCTGGAAAATCGAAACGCTACAGCCATGGGATGGCGACATCCAGAGCGCCGAGAACATCGAGTTCTACCTACGCGACAAGGACGGCTACAGGGTGGCACACATCAAAAGCGTCTACACGAGGAACAAACCGCATTTGCATCACTGGTTTCTCAACGCCGGGAACATGGACGGCGAGATATTGAGATTCCAACTGCGTAACATCACGGTTGCCTGAGGCGATCCGCGATGGCCCCACCGGCCACTGCGGATTGCTCACCGCGTCAAACCGAACGGTCCATCTCTGCCTCAGGCTTGACGCCATTGGCCCTTGGCGCCTGATCTTCCTCGGTATCCTCCGCCGCTACCGGCGCCTGCATCATGTCCTGCACGGTCTGTTCGTCAACCCGCGGGTCAAGTGCCGCCGACAGCGGCGAGCCCGCCGCCGGCATCGCCACGTGACCCAGCGGCGCGTCCTGCACCTGATGCAGACCGGTAACCGCTTTCGGTCGGATCCGCCATACCAGTACCAACGCGAAGAACACGAAGAAGGCGTACAGCATTTGCGCGCCCAGCACCTTCATGAGCACCCCCGCTGCCAAGGGCCCTATGCACGCACCCACGCCGTAGGTGACCAGCAGCATGGCGGTCAATGAAACCCGTCGCTCGCTTTCGACGTGGTCATTGGAGAATGCCACTGCCAACGGATACAGGCAGAACTGCAACAGAGAAATCACGAAGCCAATGCCGAACAGCAACTCCAGCGGCACACTGGGCAGGAAGGCCAAAGGTGCCGAAGCCAGCGCCAGCCCCACGGCGACGCTGCGGATCAGCACCGCGCGATCGTAGCGATCTGATAGCCAGCCCAACGGCCACTGCACCAGCAGGCCGGCAAAGATGCAGCTACCCATGAACAGACCGATCTGTTCGGTAGACAGCCCTTGGCTGGAGGCATACAGCGGCGCCAGGCCGTAGAACGAACCGACGATCAGGCCCGAACCCAACACCGTGCTCAGCGACTGCGGTACCCGCTTGATGAAGAACTTCGGCTCCATCGGTGCCGGGCGCAGCGGCGCCGGGTGAATCCGCCGGGTCATGGCAACCGGAACCAGGCACAGGGCAAAGCACATGGCGACCAGCATCAGCAGCTCAGGCCCCAACTGCGGGTGCACCACCAGGATCAACTGACCGAGTACCAACCCCAGGTACGAGGCGATCATGTAGCCACTGAACACCGCACCACGGTGCTTGGCATCCGCCTGCTCGTTGAGCCAGCTTTCGATCACCATGTACTGGCACATCATGCCCAGGCCGACGATCATCCTCAGCCCGACCCAGACCGGCAGCCAATTGGTCAGGCCGTGGCCCAATACCGCCGCACCTACGATTCCGGCACAGGTCGCGTAGGCACGAATGTGCCCCACCCTGCCGATCAGTCGGTGACCGACCTTGCCGCCCACCGCCAGGCCAAAATAGTTGGCCGCCATCAGCGCACCCACCCACAGGCTGTCGACATGATCGGCCGCCAGGCGCAGGGCCAGGTAGGTACTGAGCAGGCCTGAGCCGATCAGCATCATCAAGGCCGCGAAATACAGCGACTGAAACGGCTTCCAGATGTTACGCATACGTCCCGTCTAGCTCCCTGGTCAGGTGGCGTTGGTTGCAGGCAAGCATAAAAGTAAATCGGCCACGGCGCAGGCCCTTGAAGGTGAAATACCTGGTCAAAGGCGCATCCAGTCGTGCTTGTGTCGCGTTCAGGCCTGTGTCGCAAGCACTCGCCGCTCCCAAGGCGTGATCTCATCAAAGAAATCCGTCAGCTCCATCGTCTTGGTGGCCAGGTAACCCTCGATGAACTCATCCCCGAACAGCTCCCGCGCCAGCCCACTGCGCTGGAGGCGCTCCAACGCAGCGTGCAGCGTGCAGGGCAGACTCAGGTGTTCCGGCACCTCGAACTCGCCCTGGATGGCCGGCGTCGGCTGCAGGCGCTGCTCGATACCGTGCAGGCCCGCCGCAAGACTGGCGGCAATAGCCAGGTAAGGGTTGGCATCCGCACCTGGTAAACGGTTCTCGACCCGCCGCGCCGCCGGCGCGCTGGCGGGAATGCGCAAGCCCGCGGCGCGGTTGTCCTGCGACCAGCAGGCGTTGTTCGGCGAGGCATACGGGTGGCACAGGCGCTGATAGGAATTGACGTTGGGCGCGAACAACGCGGTGAAGTCGGCCAGGCAGGCCTGCAAGCCACCGATGAAGTGGTAGAAGGTCTCGGTCGCCTGGCCCTGGCCATCGCTGAACACAGTGCGCCCTGTGTCGATCTGCACCAGGCTCTGGTGGATGTGCATCGAGCTACCAGGCGTCCTGGCCAGTGGCTTGGCCATGCAGACCACGGTCAGGCCATGCTTGAGCGCCACTTCCTTGAGCAAGTGCTTGAACAGGAAGGTCTGGTCAGCCAGCAACAGCGGATCACCGTGCAACAGGTTGATCTCGAACTGGCTGACGCCCATCTCGTGCATGAAGGTGTCACGCGGCAGGCCCATGGCCGCCATGCACTGGTACACCTCGGCGAAGAAAGGCCGAAGACCGTGGTTGGAGCTGACGCTGAACGCCGAGTGACCAAGTTCGCGGCGGCCATCCTTGCCAAGCGGCGGCAAGAAGGGCTGAACCGGGTCACTGTTGGCGGCGAAGACGAAGAACTCAAGCTCGGTCGCCACTACCGGCGCCAGGCCCAGGCTAGCGTATCGGGCGATGACTGCTTTTAGCAGACCGCGCGTGGACAAGCCTGACGGATTGCCACTCAGCTCGTTGGCGTCGCAAATCGCCAAGGCCAGCCCCCCGTCGCTCCAAGGCAGACGATAGATGTGAGCCGGGTCTGCAGCAAGGGCCAGGTCACCGTCGTCGCTTCCGTAGAACTTCGCCGGAGGATACCCCCCCATGATGCATTGCAGCAGGACTCCGCGCGCCATCTGCAAGCGCCGGCCTTCGAGAAAACCTTCGGCGGTCATCACCTTGCCGCGCGGAACGCCGTTGAGGTCGGGGGTGACGCATTCGATCTGGTCGATGCCCTTGAGGCGCTCGGTGAGCGAGCGCGGGCTGGCGGTGGTCATGACGCGGTCCTTGTTGTTATCAGCTGAAACAACATTAGGCTGGGGGTGTTTAAAATATCAAGCACCTACGGCAAGGTGCTTGCCTGCCACAGTCATCGCCGGCAAGCCGGCGTCTATCCCATTACAGGCGCCCTATTCCCGCAACGTCATCCCGTTGGCCGGCAACGGCAATGCGGTCTTGTATCGCACCTGCTTCAACGCGAAGCTGGAACGAATATTCGCCACCCCCGGTAAACGGGTCAGGTAATCGAGAAACCGCTCCAGCGCCTGGATGCTCGGCAACAAGACCCGCAGTAGATAGTCGGGATCTCCCGTCATCAGGTAGCACTCCATCACTTCCGGCCGCTCGGCAATCTCCTCTTCGAAGCGATGCAGCGATTGCTCCACCTGCTTCTCCAGGCTGACATGGATGAACACGTTCACATCCAGACCAAGCACTTCAGGCGCCAGTAACGTCACCTGCTGACGAATCACGCCCAGCTCTTCCATGGCCTTGACCCGGTTGAAACAGGGCGTGGGCGAGAGGTTCACCGAGCGCGCAAGCTCGGCGTTGGTGATGCGAGCGTTTTCCTGAAGGCTGTTGAGAATGCCGATATCCGTACGATCGAGTTTGCGCATGAGACAAATTCACCGGTTTTTTGTGTTTATGCGGAATGTTTATCTTCCCCGCACTGCAAAGGCAATCAACTTGAGAGAAAAATTCTTCCGCCGTGCCTCTAAGATGTAAATGACGCTGACTTACCAGTCACAAGCCGGTATTCAGCGGCGGCCGCTTCAGAGCTCACAAAAACAACATCCGAGCGAGCGTAAAAAGCATGAACGAGTACGCCCCCCTGCGTTTGCATGTGCCCGAGCCTACCGGCCGGCCAGGCTGCCAGACCGATTTCTCCTACCTGCGTCTGAACGATGCGGGTCAAGTCCGTAAACCACCGATCGACGTCGAACCTGCCGACACCTCAGACCTGTCCTACAGCCTGATTCGTGTGTTGGACGAACAGGGCAATGCCCTGGGTCCATGGGCCGAGGACATCGATCCGAAGGTATTGCGTCAAGGCATGCGCGCCATGCTCAAGACGCGCATCTTCGACAACCGCATGGTGGTCGCCCAGCGCCAGAAGAAGATGTCCTTCTACATGCAGAGCCTGGGCGAGGAAGCCATCGGCAGCGCCCAGGCCCTGGCCCTGAACCGCACCGACATGTGCTTCCCCACCTATCGTCAGCAGAGCATTCTGATGGCCCGCGACGTGTCGCTGGTGGAGATGATCTGCCAACTGCTGTCCAACGAGCGCGACCCGCTCAAGGGGCGCCAGCTGCCAATCATGTATTCGGTGCGCGAAGCGGGCTTCTTCACCATCAGCGGCAACCTGGCCACCCAGTTCGTCCAGGCCGTTGGCTGGGCCATGGCCTCGGCGATCAAGGGCGACACCAAGATCGCCTCTGCCTGGATCGGCGATGGCGCCACCGCCGAGTCGGACTTCCACACCGCCTTGACCTTCGCTCACGTCTACCGTGCGCCGGTCATCCTCAATGTGGTCAACAACCAGTGGGCGATCTCCACCTTCCAGGCCATTGCCGGTGGCGAGTCGACCACTTTTGCCGGACGTGGCGTAGGCTGCGGTATCGCGTCGCTGCGCGTCGATGGCAACGACTTCCTGGCCGTTTACGCCGCCTCGCGGTGGGCCGCCGAACGTGCTCGCCGTGGTTTGGGGCCGACCCTGATCGAGTGGGTTACCTACCGCGCCGGCCCGCACTCGACTTCGGATGACCCGTCCAAGTACCGCCCTGCCGATGACTGGAGCCACTTCCCACTGGGCGACCCGATCCTGCGCCTGAAACAGCACTTGATCGCCATCGGCCAATGGTCCGAGGAAGAACACCAGGCTGTGACCGCAGAGCTGGAGGCCGCCGTCCTGGCCGCGCAGAAGGAAGCCGAACAATACGGCACCCTGGCCAACGGCCATATTCCAAGCGCCGCCTCGATGTTCGAGGACGTGTACAAGGAGATGCCCGATCACCTGCGCCGCCAACGCCAGGAACTGGGGGTTTGAGATGAACGATCACAACAACAGCATCAAACCGGAAACCGCCATGGCCACCACTACCATGACCATGATCCAGGCCCTGCGCTCGGCCATGGATGTCATGCTCGAGCGCGATGACAACGTGGTGATCTACGGCCAGGACGTCGGTTACTTCGGCGGCGTGTTCCGTTGCACCGAGGGCCTGCAGAACAAGTACGGCAAGTCGCGGGTGTTCGACGCACCGATTTCCGAAAGCGGTATCGTCGGCACCGCCGTGGGCATGGGCGCCTATGGTTTGCGGCCAGTGGTGGAAATCCAGTTCGCCGACTACTTCTATCCTGCCTCCGACCAGATCGTCTCGGAAATGGCACGCCTGCGCTATCGTTCCGCCGGTGAGTTCATCGCCCCGCTGACCCTGCGCATGCCCTGCGGCGGCGGCATCTACGGCGGCCAGACCCACAGCCAGAGCCCTGAGGCGATGTTCACACAGGTGTGCGGCCTGCGTACCGTGATGCCGTCCAACCCCTACGACGCCAAAGGCTTGTTGATCGCTTCGATCGAATGCGACGACCCGGTGATCTTCCTCGAGCCCAAGCGCCTGTACAACGGCCCCTTCGATGGCCACCACGAACGCCCGGTAACGCCCTGGTCGAAACACCCGCAGAGCGCCGTGCCGGACGGTTACTACACCGTGCCGCTGGACAAGGCCGCCATCACCCGCCCGGGCAACGATGTCACCGTGCTGACCTACGGCACCACCGTCTACGTCGCCCAGGTAGCCGCCGAGGAAACCGGCGTGGACGCCGAGGTAATCGACCTGCGCAGCCTTTGGCCGCTGGACCTTGAGACCATCGTCGAGTCGGTGAAGAAGACCGGCCGTTGCGTGGTGGTGCACGAAGCCACCCGCACCTGCGGCTTCGGCGCCGAACTGGTTTCGCTGGTCCAGGAGCATTGCTTCCACCACCTCGAAGCCCCCATCGAGCGTGTGACCGGCTGGGACACTCCCTACCCTCATGCACAGGAATGGGCTTACTTCCCAGGCCCTTCTCGGGTAGGCGCGGCATTGAAACGGGTCATGGAGGTCTGAATGGGCACGCACGTCATCAAGATGCCGGACATCGGCGAAGGCATCGCACAGGTCGAGTTGGTCGAGTGGTTCGTCAAGGTCGGTGATGTCATCACCGAAGACCAGGTGGTGGCCGATGTCATGACCGACAAAGCCACCGTGGAAATTCCCTCACCAGTGAGCGGCAAGGTGCTGGCCCTTGGCGGTCAGCCTGGGGAAGTGATGGCGGTCGGCAGCGAGCTGATCCGCATCGAAGTGGAAGGCAGCGGCAACCATGTGGATGTACCGCAGCCCAAAGCGCTTGAAACACCGACAGTGGCGGCGCCGGCTGCCATTGAGCCGCAACCGCACGCAAAGCCGGTGGCCAGCCAGCCCACTGCCGCTTGTTCGGCGGCCCCCATCGTGCCGCGCCAGGCCAATGAGAAACCACTGGCCTCCCCCGCCGTACGCAAGCGGGCGCTGGATGCGGGCATCGAATTGCGTTACGTGCACGGCAGCGGCCCGGCTGGGCGTATCCTGCACGAAGACCTCGATGCGTTCATGAGCAAACCGCAGACCAGCGCCGGACAAGCACCGATGGGCTACGCCAAGCGCACTGACAGTGAACAGGTGCAGGTGATCGGCCTGCGCCGCAAGATTGCCCAGCGCATGCAGGATGCCAAGCGCCGAGTGGCGCACTTCAGCTATGTCGAGGAAATCGACGTCACCGCGCTGGAAGCCCTGCGCCAGCAACTGAACCAGAAGCACGGTGAAAGCCGAGGCAAGCTCACCCTGTTGCCATTCCTGGTTCGTGCGCTGGTCGTAGCCCTGCGCGACTTCCCACAGATCAACGCCACCTACGATGACGAGGCCCAGGTCATCACCCGTCACGGCGCGGTGCACGTCGGCATCGCCACCCAGGGCGACAACGGCCTGATGGTGCCGGTGCTGCGTCACGCCGAGGCCGGCAGCCTGTGGGGCAATGCCAGCGAAATCGCGCGCTTGGCCCTCGCTGCCCGCAACAACAAGGCCAGCCGCGAGGAGCTGTCCGGCTCGACCATCACCCTGACCAGCCTTGGCGCCTTGGGCGGCATCGTCAGCACGCCGGTGGTCAACACCCCGGAAGTCGCCATCGTCGGGGTCAACCGCATCGTCGAGCGGCCCGTGGTGATCGACGGCCAGATCGTGGTGCGCAAGATGATGAACCTGTCCAGCTCGTTCGACCACCGCGTGGTCGATGGCATGGATGCCGCTTTGTTCATCCAGGCCGTGCGCGGCCTGCTTGAGCAACCCGCCTGCCTGTTCGTGGAGTGAGCATGCAACAGACTATCGATACCACACTGCTGATCATTGGCGGCGGCCCTGGCGGTTACGTGGCCGCCATCCGTGCCGGGCAACTGGGCATCCCCACCGTGCTGGTGGAAGGCCAGGCCCTGGGCGGTACCTGTCTGAACGTCGGCTGCATACCCTCCAAGGCACTGATCCACGTGGCCGAGCAGTTCCATCAGATGACACGGCACACCGAACAGTCGCCGCTTGGCATCAGCGTAAGCTCGCCAACCCTGGACATCGGCCGCAGCGTGGCGTGGAAAGATGGCATCGTCGACCGTCTTACCACCGGCGTGGCGACCTTGCTGAAGAAGCATGGCGTGAAGGTGATCCATGGCTGGGCGAAGATCCTCGACGGCAAGCATGTCGAGGTCGACGGCCAGCGCATCCAGTGTGAACACCTGTTGCTGGCCACTGGCTCGAACAGCGTCGAGTTGCCGATGCTGCCACTGGGTGGTGCCGTCATCTCGTCCACCGAAGCCCTGGCGCCCACGACCCTGCCCCGGCATCTGGTGGTGGTCGGCGGCGGCTACATCGGCCTTGAGCTGGGCATCGCCTACCGCAAGCTGGGCGCCGAGGTCAGCGTGGTCGAGGCACGCGAGCGCATCCTGCCGACCTACGACAGCGAACTGACCGCACCCGTGGCCGAAACCTTGAAGAAACTGGGTGTCCGGCTGCACCTTGGCCACAGCGTCGAGGGCTATGCCGATGGCTGCCTGCTGGCCCGCGACAGCCAGGGCGCGCAGTTGAGCCTGGACGCCGACCGGGTGCTGGTGGCGGTCGGACGCCGTCCCCGTACCCAGGGCTACAACCTGGAATGCCTGGACCTGAAGATGAACGGCGCGGCCATCGCCGTCGACGACCGCTGCCAGACCAGCATGCGCAATGTCTGGGCCATCGGTGACGTGGCGGGCGAACCCATGCTTGCCCATCGCGCCATGGCGCAAGGTGAGATGGTGGCCGAAATCATCGCCGGCAAGGCACGGCGTTTTGAGCCTGCGGCCATTGCGGCGGTGTGTTTCACCGACCCGGAAGTGGTGGTGGTCGGCAAAACCCCCGAGCAGGCAACCGCGCAAGGCCTTGACTGTATCGTCGCGCAGTTCCCGTTCGCCGCCAATGGCCGGGCCATGAGCCTGGAGTCGAAAAGCGGATTCGTGCGGGTGGTGGCGCGTCGCGACAACCATCTGATCCTTGGCTGGCAAGCGGTTGGCGTGGCGGTCTCCGAGCTGTCCACCGCCTTTGCCCAGTCACTGGAAATGGGTGCGCGACTGGAGGATATCGCCGGCACCATCCACGCCCATCCGACCTTGGGCGAGGCGGTGCAGGAAGCAGCACTGCGCGCCTTGGGCCACGCACTGCATATCTGACACTGAAGCGGCTACGGCCGATGTTGGCCCGCTGCGCCCCAGGCGCCGCGGGTCTTTTTTCATCCCGTGCTTGCCGCCTGCGGCAAGGTCATTCCGCACAAGGGCAAGCATGTTCCGAGCAAATGCCCGCCGGAAATGGCCAAAGCGCTCTACGTTCGCGCTTTTCGCGCCTGGCACAGCTTTTGCGACCCCTCTCCTGTCCTATACCTTTCCAAGGAGGAAACATGCTCATTACATCCAACGGCCTGGGCTGGCAGGCGAACATCCAACAGCAGCGAGTCAGCAATGAACAGGCACTGGCCGAAGTCGTGCAGACACGTCCCCCGGTAACCACCAGCAATACCTCGGCTCAACAGAACAGTCAGGGCAACACTGCACAGCAAAACGCCGAAGATGCCCGCGAAGAGGCCTTCGCCAAACTCAAGGTGCTGCTGCAAAACCCCGACATCGCGGCGCGCCAGCAGGCCAGCATCAACTCGCAGGACACCAGCAATGCCCTGCAGGAATTCCGTGAGTACATGGCCAAGACACCGGAAGAGAAGGTGCAGGAGAAGGTTCTGGCAGAACTGGGCCTGACGGTCGAGGAGTTCGAAGCCCTGCCGCCGGAGCAGAAGCAGAAGATCGGTGAGCAGATCGCCCAGCGGATCAAGGAAGATATCGAGATGAACACCCAGGCCAAGGTGCAACAACAGGCGCTAAGTGAAGCGCGGGCCCAGGTAGGCGCTGACGTGGCGACATCGCAGAGCGCACAGGACCGCGAGAAGGCCCTGGAAGCGATGGAGGTCTGATCCTCCTCGCCTTTATCCCGGTCAAGGAGAACCGCACATGAAAGGGCCGACGCCCAGGTCGTGCCCTCTCATGCCGATGGTTCACTTCAGACGCGGAAGTACCCCACCGACGAGTCGAACGGCAGGCGCTTGAGCTCGATTTTGTTCAGGTCCAGCACGTCACGCAGAGCGGCAGTCTCGCCTGGGAAGTTGCGATAGGCGACTTCATCCAGCACCACGATCGCACCCTTTGGCATGTATGGCAGGAACGTCTCCAAGGCGACCTTGGTCGACGAGTACAGGTCGGTGTCGAGGATCAGCATCGCCACCACCAGGTCAGGACGGGTTTTCACGAAAGCCGGTACGGTCTCCAGGATGTCGCCCTTGACGATCTCGCAACGGGGGATACGGTTGACCGGACGGATCAGGTCGTTGGCCTCGATCATGTCCTGGATCAGGGTCTCGTCCGTATCGGAGAACATGCTCTCGTTGATGTCGGCTGGATCCTGCTCGGCGTCGATGCTGGCAAAGCCGCCGAAAGTATCGAAACCGATGATCGAACGGTTGATCGCGTAAGGTTCCAGGATCATCGAAAGCTGCATGTACAGCATCAGCGAGTTGCCTTTGTACACACCGCACTCGACGATGGCGCCAGGGATGTCCTGGACCATCTTGAACAGCTCGATGCGCGACAGCGCGGCGGTCACGGCGATACGGTTGGCAAACACGAACGGCGCATCCGCCACGTATTGGGCATCGACACGGCTCAGCACGCTAGCGCGCTTTTCGTTGTACTCGACCTCGGCAGCAGTCAGGCGACGCTTGGTCATGGGTTAACTCCCTGGAATTGCGAAAAGTCGCTGGCATTGAAAAAATCTTTGAAGCCGGCCTCTGCATCCGAACAGCCATTGTCGACGTTCGGCGCGCCGCGCTTGTGCAGCAGGTCTTGCAGGTGGATCAGGCGAAAGTCCACGCTGAAGCGCACCTTGTCGGTGAAGTTGGCCACGGTGCCGTGCAAATGGGAACCGGAGAATATCAGCATCTCGCCGCTGTTGGCGGCCACGCGCAACTCGGCGCTGGTGTCGATGTCCTCCAACGGCACCGGGTGCACGCGGGTCTCTTCGGTGATGTTCTGAGAAGCCTTGTGCCGTTGCACATTGATCCAGTCGTTCAGGCTCCATTGGGCGGAGCTGTTCTGCACAGGACGGTCGAAGTAGGCCGGGTTGATCATCATGGTCTGGTCGGGCTCGATGCTGTACACCGGCATCCAGGTGTTGACCTGGCTTTCCACACTGCCGTACCAGGTATCGCGGTGCGGCTTGTAGGCGTAGCTCACGCCCGCGTGCAGATAGTCATAGTTGGGTACCACACGTACCCGAGGCACGTCGAAGATGTAGTCCTTCGGGTCGGCCCCGATCTCCCGAATGAAATCGCGGATCAGCGCCTTGGCCTCAGGGCCATTGGTGAACTGGCGCTTGAGTGCGGTGACACGCTCGACGAAGGTTTCCACCGGCATCATCTTGTGCAGCGACTGGTGATCGGTTTCGCCATCGAACGCAGCGGTGATGCTCTGCCGGGCCAGGGCGCACAACTGGTGCGCATTGCCAAGGCCGGTCTCCAGGAAAATGTCGCCCTTGAACAGCGAGCCCCGGTAGTCCGGCTTGTTTTTCACCTGGTTGACATAAAAATTCATACTTGCCCCTTCAGAACTCATTGTGACCAATGCCCACCGCGGGCTGCGTCGACCAGCAGCGGGGCATGAATTGAAGTGGACGCAAGGCGACGCACACTGCCGCTGAAGGCAGCAACTTCAACCATTGGCGATACGGATGCATTGCCCGTATCCAGTGACCAAGTGATCGGCATGCTGACAGGAAACTTTAAGCGTGGATGTACCGGCGATCCGGTTGCCACGCTTGGTGCAAAGGTAATTTGTTTGGGCTTTGAGTGGCGTCCCAGGCAGGAATTGAACCTGCAACCTTCCCCTTAGGAGGGGGATGCTCTATCCAATTGAGCTACTGAGACACAAGAGCCGGCAGCGAGCGCTACACGGCAGGACGGCAAACATGTTAACCAGCGCAATGCCGTTTGTCATGTCTCTGTCGGGCTTTTTGCACGTAGGCGATTTCCGATGTTGGCAAAACGCTTAGTCCAGCAGGCGCTCTTGTCTCAAAAGCGCCAGCAGCCCTTCGACGGCCATTTCCAGCGAAGTGGAGTTATCCAGCACATGCACACCCGGCTCCTGCCCGGTCTGCAACTGGGCATTGCGCGCCAAGCGCTGCTCGACCTCTTCCGACGTTTCACGCCCCCTGGCTAGCAAACGCTGGCGCAACACCTCTGGCCGCACGGCAATGCATACCGCCACCATGTCGGGGTAACGCTGCCGCGCCAAAGGCAGGTAGGCGCGCGAACCATTGACCAGCACATGCCGGCCCTCACTGAGCCATTGGTCCACTTGCGACGGAATACCGTAATCCAGACCATTGGCTCGCCAATGCATGGCGAACGCTCCAGCCTTGCGCATCTCCTCGAAGCGCTCGGACGTGACACCGTGCGCCGCCTCGCCCTTGGACTCAGCAGATCGCGTGATGACCCGACGGGCAATTTCCACCCCAGCGGCGGTCAATTGCGCACGCGATGCATCGATCAGGGAATCTTTTCCTGAACCTGATGGTCCTACCAGGTAGATCAGGCGGCCTGAGGGAGTATTGCGGGCGCTTGCGTCATGTTGCATAGCCACTATGCTCAATGTAGGAAACCCGCGCATTCTAGGTGTTTTCCCGACCCTTTGCTGCGATTTACCAGTTTTTGACGGCAAAGGTCTGACGGTGTGGCGTGCCGGTACATGCAAAACTTTTCAAACCAGTGCTCATTTCTGATAATTGGTACTGGCAAAAAGCCTTTATCCGGCTCACTATTTGTCACAGAATTGACGCCAAGGAAACGGCGACCTTGAGGCAAGATGAGCACCCAATTTTTCACGACGGTTGAACATTTTGTCGTCGCCACGGTCGTACTTCCACCCCGTGCGGCCAATTTGAGAACCGCTTCCCCTGAACCAAAAAATCCGGTCAATTTATATGCGCCCAATGAAACAGGCTATCTATTCGAGCCGCACCGCTGACAAGTTTGTCGTCCGCCTGCCAGACGGAATGCGTGAGCGCATTGCCGAGGTAGCGCGCAACCACCACCGCAGCATGAACTCTGAAATCATCGCTCGCCTGGAACAAAGCCTTATCCAGGAAGGTGCGCTGGGCGACGAGCTAAGCATGCGCCTGGACAGCCCTGAACTGTCCCTGCATGAGCGCGAGTTGCTGCAACGCTTCCGCCAGCTCTCCCACCGCCAGCAGAATGCGCTGGTCGCCCTCATCGCTCACGATGTGGAAATGGCTGCCGACGCCTCCTGAGGCTTCGAGCAAGCATTGAAAAGCCAGCGTAAGCTGGCTTTTTTTTGCGTCGCCATGGGCTGCCTAAGTCAGCCCATCGGCAACCCCTTCCTACATCAGGAACAGCGTTGCCAATCCCAGGAAAATGAAGAAGCCACCACTGTCGGTTACCGCAGTGATCATCACGCTAGAGCCCATGGCAGGGTCGCGCCCCAGACGGGTCAGGGTCATCGGGATCAACACCCCCATCAGCGCTGCCAGTAACAAGTTCAGGGTCATTGCCGCGGTCATCACCAACCCCAGCGACCAACTGCCATATAGCCAGAAGGCAACCGCCCCGATCACGCCGCCCCAGATCAGGCCATTGAGCAGAGAGACCGCCAATTCCTTGCGCATCAAGCGCGCGGTGTTGCCCGGAGACACCTGATCGAGCGCCATGGCCCGCACGATCATGGTGATGGTCTGGTTACCGGAGTTACCGCCAATGCCTGCCACGATCGGCATCAGCGCCGCCAGCGCAACCAGCTTTTCAATCGAGCCTTCGAACAGACCGATCACGCGGGACGCCAGAAACGCCGTGATCAGGTTGATCGCCAACCAAGCCCAGCGGTTGCGCAGCGAGCGCCAGACCGAGGCGAAGATATCTTCCTCTTCGCGCAGACCGGCCATGTTCAGCACTTCGCTTTCGCTCTCCTCACGGATCAGGTCGACCATCTCGTCAATGGTCAGACGACCGATCAAACGGTCGCTCTTGTCCACCACCGGAGCGGAAACCAAATCGTAACGTTCGAAAGCCTGGGCCGCGTCGTAGGCGTCTTCCTCAGGGTTAAAGGACACGGGGTCAGTCGCCATGACCTCCGCCACCTTTTTCTCCGGGTCGTTGACCAAAAGACGCTTGATGGGCAATACGCCTTTGAGTTTGCCGTCATAGTCGACCACGAACAGCTTGTCCGTGTGGTTCGGCAGCTCCTTGAGCCGGCGCAGGTAACGCAGCACCACTTCCAGGCTGACGTCTTCGCGGATGGTGACCATCTCGAAGTCCATCAGCGCGCCGACCTGCTCTTCGTCGTAGCTCAGTGCCGAGCGTACGCGCTCACGCTGCTGGGCATCGAGGCTTTCCATGAGCTCGTGAATGACGTCTCGCGGCAACTCTGGGGCCAGGTCGGCCAGCTCGTCGGCATCCATCTCCTTGGCGGCAGCCAACAGCTCGTGATCGTCCATATCGGCGATCAGGGTTTGCCGCACGGCGTCGGAGACTTCAAGAAGAATGTCGCCATCGCGATCCGAGCGCACCAGCTGCCAAACCGTCAGACGGTCTTCCAGTGGCAATGCTTCGAGGATGTATGCAATGTCGGCAGGGTGCAGATCGTCGAGCTTGCGTTGCAGCTCAACCAGGTTCTGACGGTGGACGAGGTTTTCCACCAGGTCATGGTGGTGACCTTCCTGGCGGTGCGTCAGGTCTTCGACCACTCGTTGGCGCTGCAGCAGCTCGACCACCTGGGCCAGGCGATCCTGCAGGCTCTCTTGGCCTTTTTTTACTTCTACTTCAGTCATAGGCGAACTCCACTCCCAGCAGCGGAGCACGCCGGGAGAATCAATCGGTCAGATCTTTCTGTATGAATCTTCTTAAGGAGTAACTACTGGGTAAGTCCATGGTGGTATTCCACAAGCCCCGGCGGGGCTGACGGGCGCAATCATACACTGCCTAAGCTGTCAGATCGCTTAAATTTTTGGCCAGAACAATCGTTTGCGCGATAAAGCTAGGACAACGCTCGAAGCTATCAGTGCGACGGCTGCTCTGACGTTAAAAGCACATTTATCATGCGCCTGTAGGCTTTCAGTTCGTGAAGGGACTGGGCTGCTGCGCAACCCATCGCCGGCAAGCCGACCCTTACCCGAAAGCTTAGTTGCACATTGCTGACAATTC
The DNA here is from genome assembly GCF_029537255.1 of Pseudomonas sp. NyZ480. Taxonomy (NCBI): domain Bacteria; kingdom Pseudomonadati; phylum Pseudomonadota; class Gammaproteobacteria; order Pseudomonadales; family Pseudomonadaceae; genus Pseudomonas; species Pseudomonas sp. NyZ480. Next base: position 3,875,352 of record NZ_CP120626.1, read on the forward strand.
AGCGACAACGAAAAACAAAAAGCCCGCTCGATTTGAGCGGGCTTCTTGATGTATGGCGGACTCAGGAGGATTCGAACCTCCGACCGCTCGGTTCGTAGCCGAGTACTCTATCCAGCTGAGCTATGAGTCCGTGATGGTAGTTTTAGACCAGATTACCACTGGTTGACTGAAGCCGCCTTGGTAAACAAAGCCACTTCAAAAGTGGCGGACTCAGGAGGATTCGAACCTCCGACCGCTCGGTTCGTAGCCGAGTACTCTATCCAGCTGAGCTATGAGTCCGTAGATGGTAGTTTTAGACCAGATTACCACTGGTTGACTGAAGCCGCCTTGGCAAGCAAAGCCACTTCAAAAGTGGCGGACTCAGGAGGATTCGAACCTCCGACCGCTCGGTTCGTAGCCGAGTACTCTATCCAGCTGAGCTATGAGTCCGTAGATGGTAGTTTTAGACCAGGTTACCACTGGTTGATTGAAGTCACCCTGACACACAAAGCCACTTCAAAAATGGCGGACTCAGGAGGATTCGAACCTCCGACCGCTCGGTTCGTAGCCGAGTACTCTATCCAGCTGAGCTATGAGTCCGTGTCTTGCTGCGCATGCTAGGTCGCTGAACGATCTGGCTGAAGCCTGATCAGCTACAGCGCCCTAAGCGAATAATGGCGGTGAAGGGGGGATTCGAACCCCCGATACCCTTATGAGGTATACTCCCTTAGCAGGGGAGCGCCTTCGGCCACTCGGCCACCTCACCGCAACACGAGGCGAATATTAAACAGGCTCTTCCTCGTTTGCAACCCTTTTTTTTGAAAAAACTTCAAAAAAATTAAAGGCTTGGCTCCTCGTCCTTCTCTTTCTTGATCCGCAGGTAGATTTCTTCGCGGTGAACGGCCACTTCTTTAGGGGCGCTGACGCCGATACGCACCTGGTTTCCTTTGACGCCGAGCACCGTCACGGTGATCTCGCCGTCTCCAATAATCAGGCTCTCGGCGCACCGACGAGTCAGAATCAACATAGCTTTCTCCTTACGCAAAACATTCAGGGATAACAGTCATTGGTATCAAGGCCGGTTCGAGGACATGCGACACGGCCTTTGGTTGAGCGCTGCGCAGGCAGGACAGGGGCTGCCCAACGCTCAGAAACGCGAAGGGCGCGGCAAGCCGCGCCCCTCCAGGCAGCGCCTTACTCGCCCTGTCGGGCAGGAGCGTCGAGCTCGAACGCGGTGTGCAGCGCGCGAACGGCCAGCTCCAGGTACTTCTCTTCGATCACCACCGAAACCTTGATTTCGGAAGTGGAGATCATCTGGATGTTGATGCTCTCTTTTGCCAGGGCTTCGAACATGCGGCTGGCGACGCCTGCGTGCGAGCGCATGCCAACGCCGACGATCGAGACCTTGGCGATCTTGGTGTCGCCGATCACTTCACGGGCACCGATTTCGCGAGCGGTGTTTTCCAGCACGCTATGGGCCTTCTCGTACTCATTGCGGTGTACGGTGAAGGTGAAGTCGGTGGTGTTATCGTGCGAGACGTTCTGCACGATCATGTCGACTTCGATGTTCGAAGCGCTGATCGGGCCGAGGATCTTGAAGGCAACGCCCGGGGTATCCGGCACGCCGCGGATGGTCAGCTTGGCCTCATCACGGTTGAAGGCGATACCGGAAATGATCGGCTGTTCCATGGATTCCTCTTCATCAATGGTAATGAGGGTACCTGGACCCTCCTTGAAGCTGTGCAGCACGCGCAGCGGAACGTTGTACTTGCCGGCGAACTCCACCGAACGAATCTGCAGCACCTTGGAACCGAGGCTGGCCATTTCCAGCATCTCTTCGAAGGTGATCTTCTCCAGGCGCTGGGCCTGCGGCACGACGCGCGGGTCGGTGGTGTAGACACCATCGACATCGGTGTAGATCTGGCACTCGTCAGCCTTCAGGGCAGCCGCCAGGGCTACGCCGGTGGTGTCGGAGCCACCACGGCCGAGGGTGGTGATGTTGCCGTGCTCGTCGACGCCCTGGAAGCCCGCGACCACCACTACACGCCCTTCCTTGAGGTCGGCGCGAATCTTCTGGTCGTCGATCTGCAGGATGCGCGCCTTGTTGTGCGCACTGTCGGTGAGGATACGCACCTGGTTGCCGGTGTAGGACACCGCTGGCACACCACGCTTGATCAAGGCCATGGTCAGCAAGGCAATGGTGACCTGCTCGCCGGTCGACACGATCACGTCCAGCTCACGCGGAACCGGCTGATCGGTGATCTGCTTGGCCAGGTCGATCAGGCGATTGGTTTCACCACTCATGGCCGAGAGCACAACCACCAGGTCATCGCCCGCCTCACGGTGTTTCTTGACCTTTTCGGCTACCTGCTCGATCCGCTCGATGGAACCGACAGAGGTGCCGCCAAATTTCTGTACGATCAACGCCATTTCAATGGTGCCTCAGCCCATACAGGGCCCCAAAAAAACCATCCAACATGCAGGGGCGGCCGACTAGACCAGCCGCCCCCGCATCTCAAAGTCCCTGCTCTGCGAATGGCACGGCCAGCGCCAGGGCCTGGTCCAGTGCCGCGACGTCGACGCCGCCACCCTGTGCCATGTCCGGACGGCCACCGCCCTTGCCACCCACTGCCGCAGCGGCTTGTTTCATCAGGTCGCCAGCCTTGAGTTGGCTGGAGAGGTCCTTGGTCACGCCGGCCACCAGCACGACCTTGCCCTCATGCTCGCTGCCCAGCAGGATCACTGCGTGGCCGAGCTTGTTCTTCAACTGATCGACCAGGGTCAGCAAGGCCTTGCCATCCTGCCCGTCCAGGCGGGCGGCGAGCACCTTGGCGCCCTTGACCTCAACAGCCGCGTTGGAGAGATCGTCCCCGGCGGCGCTGGCGGCCTTGGCCTGCAGCTGCTCCAGCTGCTTTTCCAGCTGACGGTTGCGCTCGAGCACAGCCGACAGCTTGTCGATCAGGTTGTCGCGGTTACCTTTGACCAGTTGCGCGGCTTCCTTTACCTGCTCTTCGGCAGCGTTCAGGTAAGCCAGCGCTGCTTCGCCGGTGACCGCTTCGATGCGGCGCACGCCCGAGGCCACGCCGCCTTCGCTGATGATCTTGAACAGACTGATATCGCCGGTGCGCTTGGCGTGGATACCGCCGCACAGCTCGACCGAGAAATCGCCACCCATGCTCAGCACGCGCACGGTATCGCCGTACTTCTCGCCGAACAGGGCCATGGCGCCCTTGCGCTTGGCGGTTTCGATATCGGTCAGCTCGGTTTCCACCGCGGTGTTCTTGCGCACTTCGCGGTTGACGATGTCTTCCAGGGCCTTGATCTGCTCCGGCTTCACCGCTTCGAAGTGGCTGAAGTCAAAACGCAGGCGCTGGCTGTCGACCAGCGAGCCTTTCTGCTGCACATGATCGCCCAACACCTGGCGCAGCGCTTCGTGCAGCAGGTGGGTAGCCGAGTGGTTCAGCGAGGTTGCGTGCTGCACATCGGCATCGACCTTGGCCGCCACAGCAGCGCCGACGCTCAGATTACCGCTGGCAACCACGCCATGGTGCAGGAACGCACCACCGGTCTTGGTAGTATCACGCACGTCGAAGCGCACGCCACCGGCCTGCAGGTAGCCGGTGTCACCGACCTGGCCACCGGATTCGGCGTAGAACGGGGTACGGTCCAGAATCACCACGCCCTGCTCACCTTCGGCCAACTGCTCGACGGCCTGGCCGTCCTTGTACAGTGCGATGACCTTGCCCTGCCCTTCGGTGGCCTCGTAGCCAAGGAACTCGGTGGCGGTGTCGACCTTGACCAGGCTGTTGTAGTCCATGCCGAAGGCGCTGGCGGAGCGGGCACGCTCACGCTGGGCCTCCATTTCGCGCTCGAAGCCAGCTTCGTCGATGGTCAGCTCGCGCTCACGTGCGATGTCGCCGGTCAGGTCCATGGGGAAGCCATAGGTGTCGTACAGCTTGAACACCACGTCGCCCGGAACCACGTTACCCTTGAGTTGGGCCAGATCCTGCTCGAGGATGCGCAACCCTTGCTCCAGGGTCTTGGCGAACTGTTCTTCTTCAGCCTTGAGCACGCGCTCGATGTGCGCCTGCTGGTTCTTGAGCTCGGGGAACGCCTCGCCCATCTCGGCCACCAGTGCGGCGACGATCTGATAGAAGAAGCTGCCCTTGGCGCCCAGCTTGTTACCGTGGCGACAGGCGCGACGAATGATGCGGCGTAGCACGTAGCCACGGCCTTCGTTGGATGGCAGCACGCCGTCGGCAATCAGGAAGCCGCAGGAACGGATGTGGTCGGCGACCACCTTAAGCGACGCCTGCGCATCGTTGCTGCAACCGATGGCCTTGGCCGCGGCCGCCAGCAGGTTCTGGAACAGGTCGATCTCGTAGTTCGAGTGCACGTGCTGCATGACCGCACTGATACGCTCCAGGCCCATGCCGGTGTCGACCGACGGTGCTGGCAGCGGGTGCAGTACGCCATCGGCGGTGCGGTTGAACTGCATGAAGACGTTGTTCCAGATCTCGATGTAACGGTCGCCGTCTTCCTCCGGGGAACCGGGTGGGCCACCCCAGATGTCCGGGCCGTGGTCGTAGAAGATTTCGGTGCACGGGCCGCACGGGCCAGTGTCGCCCATGGTCCAGAAGTTGTCGGAAGCGTAGGGGGCGCCTTTGTTGTCACCGATGCGAACCATGCGCTCGGCCGGCACGCCGACTTCCTTGGTCCAGATGTCGTAGGCTTCGTCGTCGCTGGCGTAGACAGTGACCCAGAGCTTTTCCTTCGGCAGGTTCAGCCACTTGTCGGAGGTCAGGAAGGTCCAGGCGAAGGTGATGGCATCGCGCTTGAAGTAGTCGCCGAAGCTGAAGTTGCCCAGCATCTCGAAGAAGGTGTGGTGACGCGCGGTGTAACCGACGTTTTCCAGGTCGTTGTGCTTGCCGCCGGCGCGCACGCACTTCTGGCTGCTGACCGCACGGGTGTAGGCGCGCTTTTCCTGGCCGAGGAAGCAGTCCTTGAACTGGTTCATACCGGCGTTGGTAAACAGCAGGGTCGGGTCATTGCCCGGAATCAGGGAGCTGGAGGCAACTCGGGTGTGTCCCTGCTCTTCGAAGAAGCGAAGGAAGGCTTCACGGATTTCTGCGCTTTTCATAGGTTCTTCCACGGAAACGGCGGCCCTTGGGGCAAACGCGTCGACGAAACGACGGCAAAGGGCCGCATTATATCGGTCCTGCAGTCTCGATGCAGTGTGTTTATACGATAGAAACCGTCGTTTGGACGGTTTTTCGGGCTAATGCATTGGAAACGACATGGCCGGATGCTAAATCCTGCGTTTCGCTACTGGCAAGCCAATTACCGCTTACAGGGAGGGAAAATGGAACAGGCGGTGAATTAAAAGTGTTTCATGACCCGTGGGATCGGCTAGCCGTGCCGCCTGCCCCACGGGCAAACCTGCTCGCACAGGGAATGAGAGCAGGTGGCGCCGGCCTCAAACCAGATGCTGGCCCGAGTCCGGCACGATCAGGATTCCCGCCCGCAGGCCATTCTTGACCTTCGGATTAGGGAAGATGATCCGCGCCCCCTCCTCCTCGACCACCCAGCGCGTCTCGGCCAGGTCTTCGGCCAGCAGGTAGCCCTTGCTTAGCTCGGAGAAGTTCTCGATGTCCGCCGGCAGGTGCAGGTGGAAGCTATCACTGTGCTTGATGATCTCGCGGGACACGCTGAACAGTTTCAAGCCATCGAGGGCGTCCTGGGTCTCGGGCTCGGTGCCTTCGATGATCTGGACCAGGCGAGCTTCCAGGCGACTCAGATTGACCTGCTCGTTCTGGCCAAACGGACGGGCCTTGCCCAGTTCCAGCGTGAAGGCTTCCGCCTCCAGCTGCTCGTAGGTAAAGGCACTGAAGGTGATCGACGACTTGCTTTGCAGCAGCACCGCCTCCATGCCTGCGGCCGCCAGCCGGGCCAGCTCACGGCGTGAATGCTTGCGCCCCTCCTTGAACGGATAAAGCGCGAACTGCTCGATCTTCGAACCGCGGATCGCAGTATGCAGGTCGTAGTGCAGGCGGGCACGCCCCGGCAGGCTGAAGAACACCCGGGCAAACTGCTCGAGCTCTGCCGCACGCAGCGCTTCATCGCCGCTGGAAAGCTCGTGACGGCCGTTGAACAGGCGATTGATATCCTGCTCGACGAAGCGCTCGCCCCGGCGGATCGCTTCCGGGTTGCCGAACAGGAAGAGAATGCGCACCTGCGGCTTGATCTTGCCACTGGCGATGCCGTGCAGCAGTTTTTCCAGCAACTCGATCGGCGCGGTCTCGTTGCCATGAATCCCGGCCGACAGCAGCAAGTCAAGTTGCTTGTCCTGCGCCTCGGGCGGACGCACCTCGAGCGCGCCCTCCCCCAGCCAACGCAAACGCACGCCCCCGACCGTTACTTGCGTCTTCTCGGCCGGTTCGTGATCGGCCAGGGTCAGGTCAAGCAATTTACCGAGGGCGAGCATAGGCGCTTCCTTAGTGGTGGTGGCCGCAATCCGGACCGTGCACGTGGTCGTCGTCACCGATTTCGGCCGGCTCCATTTCAAGCTGCAGGCTGACCAGGTTGGTGGCCATCGGGCGCAGCAAGAGGTTGGCGTACTCGGTGTCGTCTTCCTCGACGTCCACACCGATCAGCAACTGGCCGCGGCCGTCCTGCTGGATCCACACTTCCTTGCCTTGCCAGACCACGGCAAAACGGGTGCAGGAGGTTTCCAGCTGGGTGCCGTCGTCGTCTTCCAGGATCAGGCGCAGGGCGTCGGTCATTGCAAATTCTCTCTTCAAGGTTGGCGTTGGAACGGATAGACCGAGCCCAACTTAAGGATCTGGGTCAACTCATCCAGCGCGGTACGGCATTCGACCAGCAGTTGCGGGTCGGCAAGGTCCGCTTCGCCGAGGCGGTCGCGGTAGTGCTTGTCGACCCACTGTACCAGCGTGTCGTACAGCGGGGCGGTCATGATAACGCCTGGATTGACCGCCGCCAGCTCCGATTCCTTCAATGCCACGCGCAGACGCAGGCAAGCTGGCCCACCGCCGTTCTGCATGCTCTGCTTGAGGTCGAACACCTTGACCTCCTTCACCGGGCCGCCCTGGCTGGTCAACTGGTTCAGGTACGCCCAGACGCGCTCGTTGTTACGGCACTCTTCGGGCACCACCAGCAGCATCGAACCATCGTCACGGCTGAGCAACTGGCTGTTGAACAGGTAGGAGCGCACTGCGTCCTCGACCGTCACCTGTGCCCGAGGCACGCAGATGCCCTGGAAGTTACCGCCCTTGTTGGCCAGTTTAGCCTGCAGTTGGCCAAGCACCGCGCCCGTCTCCAGGAACGCATCCTCGTGATAGAACAGCACCTCGCCATTGCCCACCGAAATCACATCGTTGTGGAACACGCCCTGGTCGATCACCGCTGGGTTCTGTTGAGCGTAGACCACACCATCGTCACTCAGGCCATGCAGGCGGGCCACGGCCTGCGAGGCTTCCAGAGTCTGGCGCGCGGGGTACTTCTGCGGCGCCGGGTAGCGGCTGTCGAACGCGCTGCGACCATAGACGAAGAATTCGACACCGGCCTCACCATAGTTGCGGCAGAAGCGCGTGTGGTTGGCCGCGCCTTCGTCACCGAACTGCGCGACCGCAGGCAGCGCCGCGTGGTGGGCGAAGTGCTTGTCATCAGCGAACATCGCCGCGAGTACGCGACTGGTGGTCGGGTGCTCGATGCTGCGATGGTATTTGCAGTTGAGGTTGGCAGCCGTGAAGTGCACGCGGCCATCGGCCGTGTCGGCACTGGGACTCACGGTGGCAGCGTTGGCCACCCACATGCTCGACGCCGAGCAACTGGCCACCAACAGCGGCATGGCTTCTTTGGCTGCACGCTGGATGACCTCGGCATCACTGCCAGAGAAGCCCAGACGGCGCAGCGCGGCCACATCCGGACGCTCCTGCGGCGCCAGCACGCCTTGCTTGAAGCCCATGTCGGCCAGGGCCTTCATCTTGGCCAGGCCCTGACGCGCCGCCTCACGCGGGTTGGACGTCTGCTGGCTGTTGCTCTGCGAAGCCACGTTGCCGTAAGACAGGCCGCCATAGTTGTGGGTTGGCCCCACCAGGCCATCAAAATTCACTTCATAGGATTTCATCGGCTAGGCTCCGTGACCTGTTGTTATAGAGTGACGCCCGGCGTCAATGTCGCCGGCAAGGCAAGGCTGGCGGTCTCCAGCGAAGCCACGGGGTAAGCGCAGTAGTCGGCTGCGTAATAGGCACTGGCGCGGTGGTTGCCACTGGCACCCACCCCTCCGAACGGCGCGCTGCTGGCGGCCCCGGTCAGCTGCTTGTTCCAGTTGACGATACCGGCCCGGCTACGCAGCCAGAAATACTGGTAACGGGCATGGGAGTCGGACAACAATCCGGCGGCAAGGCCGTACTGGGTGTTGTTGGCCTCATCGATGGCAGCATCGAAATCGGCGTAGCGGATTACCTGCAGCAGCGGGCCGAAGAATTCTTCGTCCGGACGCTCAGCCACGGTCGTGACATCGACGATGCCCGGCGTCAGCAGCGCGGCCTCGGCGCGTGGCTGGGTCATTTCCAGCAGGCTGGTGGCACCTTTGCCAAGCAATTCGGCCTGAGCCGCAAGCAGCGCGCGAGCGGCCTGCAGAGAAATCACCGACCCCATGAACGGCGCCGGCTGCTGGTCGAAGGCGCCGACACTGATGCCCTTGCACACCTCGACCAACCGGGCAAGCAGCCTATCGCCCCAGGCCCCTTGCGGCACCAGTAGACGCCGGGCGCACGTGCAGCGCTGGCCAGCCGAGATGAACGCCGACTGGATGATGGTGTACACCGCGGCGTCGAGGTCCTTGACCTCGTCCACCACCAACGGGTTGTTGCCCCCCATTTCCAGGGCCAGGATCTTGTCCGGACGCCCGGCGAATTGCTGGTGCAAGAGGTTGCCGGTGCGACTGGAACCGGTGAAGAACAGACCATCGATACCTGGGTTGGCCGCCAGCGCCACGCCCGTCTCCCGCGCCCCTTGCACCAGGTTCAACACACCGGCTGGCAGACCAGCGGCAATCCAGCAGTTGACGGTCAGTTCAGCGACCTTGGGCGTCAGCTCGCTGGGCTTGAACACCACGCAGTTACCTGCCAGCAGTGCCGGGACGATATGCCCGTTAGGCAGGTGGCCCGGGAAGTTGTAAGGGCCGAACACAGCGACCACGCCATGGGGCTTGTGTCGCAGCACGGCAGTGGCGTCCGCCAAAGGGCCGCTTTTCTCGCCCGTACGCTCGCGGTAGCTCTGCACCGAGATCGCGACTTTGTTGATCATGCTGGTGACTTCGGTGGCCGACTCCCACAGCGGTTTGCCGGTTTCCTCACCGATGCAGTGGGCCAGCGCCTCGGCGTGCTGCTTGAGCTGCTCGGCGAACTTCTCCAGCACATCGATACGCGCTTCGAGGCTCAGTTGGGCCCAGGCTGGGAATGCCTGGCGAGCGGCCTGCACGGCGGCGCCCACCTGACTGGCGTCTGCGCCCCGCCCTTGCCAGATCACGGCCTGGGTGACCGGGTTCAGCGATTGCAGGGCTTCACCCTGGCCAGCCTGCCACTGGCCGGCGATGTAATGCGTGGTCATTTACTTGGCCTCCCGGCTTGCCGATAGCGGCACGGCACGAACGTTGTCACCGGCGCCCATGCGCAGGCGCTTGGCGGTCAGCGGGTCGACCACCAGGGTGCCCGCCGCCAAGCGCGCTGGCGCTGCCGTGATACGGCAGTCTTCGCGCTTGCGGTTGTGAATGATGTAGGGGGTGGCATCGTCACCCGGCGTACCGACGGCCAGCACCAGCGTCTGACTTTCGCGCACGGCGCGAATCTTCGAGGTTTCGCATTCGATGGCGGGACCTGCGTCGAAGATGTCGACATAACCCTGGTAGTTGAAACCTTCCTGCTTGAGCATGGCCAGCGCCGGCTCGGTGTCGGTGTGCACGCGGCCGATCACGGCGCGCGCCGCCTCGGACAGGAAGCAGGTATACAGCGGGAACTTGGGCATCAGCTCAGCGATGAACGACTTGTTTCCGACACCCGTCAGGTAGTCCGCCTGGCTGAACTCCATCTTGAAGAAGTGGCGTCCGAGGCTTTCCCAGAACGGCGAACGACCGTGTTCGTCGGACATACCGCGCATTTCGGCGATGATCTTGTTGCCGAACAGTTCCGGGAACTCCGCGATGAACAGCATGCGTGCCCGCGACAGCAGGCGACCATTGAGGCCGGAACGGTAGTCCCCCCGCAGGAACAACGAACACAACTCGGAGTTGCCGGTCAGGTCGTTGGCCAGGAACAGCGTGGGAATCTCCCGGTAGATGTTCAGTTCCTGGGAGGCGCTGACCGTCAGGCCGACCCGGTAGTTGTACCAGGGCTCACGCAACCCCACGGCTCCGGCGATGGCACTGATGCCTACCACCAGGCCTTCGTCGTTCTCCAGTACGAACAGGTAATCGGTATCACCGCGCTCGGCTTCGCCGCGGAAGCTTTTTTCGGCCCAGCCGACACGATGCCCAAGGCGCTCTTCATTGGCCGGCAGGGTGGTCAGGCCAGTGGTGCCGGTACTGCGAGCCAACTCGATCAGCGCGGGTAAATCGCTGCTGCGTACAGGACGAACGATCATGCTATCTCCTTGTGCAGCAGCCTGCGCCACCGCGAAACTCTTTAATGCGAAGGCCTCAAACGGCAACCAGACGCACGCTGGCGCCCTCACCAACACCCAAGGCGTCGGCCGCTTCGGCAGTCAGGCTGACCGGCTTGCCCGGCACCCAGTCCAGCTCCAGCAACACCGCACGGTAGTCCTGCAACAGGCCGTTGCACACCAGGTACGGACGCCCGCCCTTGATCGGCGCATCGTCGAGCTTGACCGGCACTACACGGCTCTGGGCGATGGAACGGATGCCGGAGGTGCGTGCATGCAAGGTCGGCCCGCCATCGAAGATGTCGATGTAGTGCTCGGTCTCGAAGCCTTCACGCATGAGGATGTCGAAGGTGATCTGCGCACGCGGGTGTACCTGCCCCATGGCCTCCTGGGCCTCATCGGGCAGCAGGGGCACGTAGATCGGGTAGTGCGGCATCAGTTCGGCGAGGAAGGTCCGGCTCTTCAGGCCGCAAAGGCGCTCGGCCTCGGCGTAGTTGAGGTCGAAGAAGTTGCGGCCGATGGCGTCCCAGAACGGCGACTCGCCCTGTTCGTCGCTGTAGCCGACGATCTCGGTGACCACCGAATCGGCGAAACGCTCGGGGTGCGACGCCATGAACAACAACCGTCCTCGCGAGTTAAGTTCTGCCCAGGCACTGTTAACCAGCTCTGGCAAGACATAGAAGCTGGTCAGCAGGCTGTTGCCAGTCAGGTCATGGCACAACGACAGTACATGGATCTTGTTGTGGATCTTCAGTTCGCGAGAGGCATGCACGAAGGTTTCGTTGCGGAAGCTGTAGAACGGCTCGGAGTACCCGGCCGACGCGACGATCGCGGAGCAACCGGCCAACTTGCCGGTGGCGCTGTCCTCAAGCACGAAGAAGTAGCTCTCTTCGCCATTGAAGCTGACTTCAGCGGCAAACGAAGTCTCGGACGCAGCGATCTTGTCGCCCAGGCGGGCGGTATCATCCGGCAGCGAAGTGACACCAATGGGGCTGTCGGCAGCCATGCGCTGCACTTCGTTGAGATCAGCCATTTGCGCGGGGCGCATCACCAGCATGGTGTCACTCCTTTGGGAAAACGGGCCGTTCACGACGGCGCGAAAAAACGGCAGGTGCGCAATCGCGCTTGCAAGCGCACACCCGCTCTGGAATTCAGGTATCGCTGGCCGAACAGCGGGGCCAGCGAAGCGACCGTCGGCCGATCAGCCCTTGGTCAGTTGCGCCACGGCGCGCTCGAAGCGGTTCAGGCCTTCATCGATGTCGGCATCTTCAACCACCAGGCTCGGGGCGAAGCGCACCACATCCGGGCCAGCTTGCAGCACCATCACGCCTTCTTTCTCGGCGGCGTTGAGCACGTCCTTGGCCTTGCCTTTCCAGGCCTCGGTCAGTACGCAGCCAATCAACAGGCCGACACCACGCACCTTGGAGAACAGGCCGTATTGCTGGCCGATCTGCTCCAGGCGGGACTTGAAGCGTTCGTGCTTGGCCTTGACGCCATTCAGGGTTTGCGGCGTGTTGACCACATCGAGCACGGCGCAGGCCACTGCACAAGCCAGCGGGTTGCCGCCATACGTGGTGCCATGGGTGCCGACGGCCAGGTGCTTGGCGAGTTCGCTGGTGGTCAGCATGGCGCCGATCGGGAAACCGCCGCCCAGGCTCTTGGCGCTGGTCAGGATATCCGGCGTCACGCCGTAGTGCTGATAGGCGTACAGCGAGCCGGTGCGGCCAACGCCCGTCTGCACTTCGTCGAAGATCAGCAAGGCGTTGTGCTCATCGCACAGTTTGCGCGCGCCTTCGAGGTAGGCCTTGTCGGCCGGAACCACGCCGCTCTCGCCCTGGATCGGCTCGATCACCACCGCACAGGTCTTGTCGGAGATCTGCGCCTTGAGCGCTTCCAGATCGTTGTACGGCACATGGCTGATGCCGGTGATCTTCGGGCCGAAACCGTCGGAGTACTTGGGCTGGCCACCGACGCTGACAGTGAACAGGGTGCGACCGTGGAAGCTGTTCACGGTGGCGATGATTTCATGCTTCTCCGGGCCGAAGCGGTCATGGGCGACACGACGGGCCAGCTTGAAGGCAGCCTCGTTGGACTCGGCGCCGGAGTTGCAGAAGAAAGCACGCTCGGCGAAGGTCGCGTCCACCAGCTTGTGGGCCAGGCGCAGCGCCGGCTCATTGGTGAAGACGTTGGAAACGTGCCAGAGGGTGTTGGCTTGCTCGGTCAGCGCCTTGACCAGCGCCGGGTGGCAATGCCCCAGGGCGTTGACGGCGATACCGCCGGCGAAGTCGATCAACTCGCGGCCCGATTGATCCCAGACTCGGGAACCCTCGCCTCGCACAGGAATGAAGGCCGCCGGAGAATAGTTGGGAACCATGACCTGGTCGAAATCGGCACGTTGCACCGGGGCTTGCTCAACGGACATCTGAGTCTCCTGAAGAGGAACGCTGGCCTGGAAGTGGCGAGCGATGGGGGGGATTGTAAGGACTGATCCGCGCCTGTCCTTGCGGCCAAGCGACAACTTGTTACAGCGCTAAACCTTGTTTCAGCAAGGTTTTCGGCAATGCGACAAACACTGTCGCAATCGCGCAGTGTAACGGTAGAGATGGGCTGGGTGAACGGGGTTGGTTTTTGCAGTGCGGCCGAAATCGAGCGCCGCCCGCGCGGCGCATCGCGAGCAAGGCTCGCTCCTACACTTGTTTCCGGCCAATTATGTCTGTGCCAGACGCGCGCGACCGCCTTGTTTGTACAATCCAATATCGCGCCGTGCACCCAAGCGGTTGCGCGCAAATCCCACAGGCATGATGGGCCCGAAACAAGCGTAGGAGCGAGCCTTGCTCGCGATGCGCCACGCGGGCGACGCTCGATTCACGCCCCCTCAAACCCAAGGCATGCGCCCCACCCCAGAAAAATTCAGCCTTTTTCGGCAGGCGCCGAACTCAGCTCGAACGGGCTGCTGCTACGCCGCTGATTGCGGTCTTCGCGCGGAGTGGCACCAAAGAAATTTCGATAGGCGCTGGAGAAATGCGGGCCCGACGAGAACCCGCAGGACAGGCCGATCTGGATGATCGACTTGCTGGTCTGCATCAGCATCTGCCGCGCCTTGTTCAGGCGCAGCTCCAGGTAATACTGGCTAGGTACCCGGTTGAGATACTGCTTGAAGATCCGCTCCAACTGCCGGCGCGAAACGCACACATGCTGTGCGATCTCGTCGGTGGTCAGCGGCTCCTCGATATTGGCCTCCATCAACACCACCGCCTGAGTCAGCTTGGGATGACTGGAGCCCAGGCGATTCTGCAACGGAATACGCTGGCGCTCACCACCCTCGCGGATGCGCTCGACGACCAGCTCTTCGGACACAGCCCCGGCGAGCTCCGCACCATGGTCACGCGCCAGCACCGCCAGCAGCAGGTCGGTCACCGCCATGCCACCGCAGGCTGTAAGGCGATCGCGATCCCAATCGAACAGATGGCTGGTGGCGATCACCTTGGGAAAACGCTCGGCGAAATCATCCTGCCAACGCCAGTGCACCGCCGCACGGTAACCATCGAGCAGCCCAAGCTGGGCCATCGGATACACCCCGGCGGACAATCCGCCCATCATGCAACCGCTGCGCGCCAGCTGCTTGAGCGCGGACGACAAGGCAGAGCCCACGACCTGCGGCGGCTCGTCCGCCAGCAGGAACAGCTTGTGGCAACCTTCGAGTCGACCGCTCCAAGGCTCGCCAGGAAGGCGCCAGGCGCCCTCCGGGGCCGGCTCCGCCTGCAGGAAGACCGTCTCATACACCACATCCGGATGCACCCGCTGCGCCACCTGCAACACGTCCTCGGCCAGCGCCAAAGTCAGGGGCTTGGTGCTGGGCCAGATGAGAAAACCGATTCGCTGGGTGGTCATAGGGTACGGTCCGAAACCTGAGGTTCTTCGAGTCTGTGGCGCCGGGTCAGGCTGCGCTTGCCGCGCAGCATGCCCTATTCTGGTGCAAAGGTGCAGCCTTTACTTCAGGCTGCCGGAGAGAAACTGCTGCAGGCGCTCCGATTTCGGGTTGGCCAGCACTTCACGCGGGCAACCTGTCTCCTCCACCAGCCCCTTGTGCAGGAACACCAGCTGGTTGGACACCTCGCGGGCGAAGCCCATTTCGTGAGTCACCACCACCATGGTGCGGCCTTCCTGGGCCAAGGCCTGCATCACCTTGAGCACGTCGCCCACCAGCTCCGGGTCCAACGCCGATGTCGGCTCGTCGAACAGCATCACCTCGGGCTCCATTGCCAAGGCACGGGCAATCGCCACGCGCTGCTGCTCACCACCGGACATATGGCCTGGGAAGGCATCCTTGCGATGGGCAACACCCACCTTGGCCAGGTAGTGCTCGGCTTTTTCAAGGGCTTCTTTCTTGCTCACCCCAAGCACATGCACCGGCGCCTCGATGACGTTCTCCAGCGCAGTCATGTGCGACCACAGGTTGAAATGCTGGAACACCATCGACAACCGCGAACGCATGCGCTGCAGTTGGCGCGGATCGGCAGCCTTCAGCGCGCCATCCTTGCCAGCGACCATCTTCAGCTCTTCGTTGTTGAGCAGGATCTTGCCGGCATGGGGCTGCTCGAGCAGGTTGATGCAGCGCAGGAAGGTCGACTTACCCGAGCCACTGGAGCCGATGATGCTGATCACATCGCCTGCCTTGGCCGCCAGGGACACACCCTTGAGCACTTCATGGCTGCCGTAGCGCTTGTGCAGGTCTTGGACTTCTAATTTGTACATGCTTTCGGTTCTCACAGAGCGATCAGTGCTTGCGCGGCGCCAGGTAGCCGAGCCAGCGGCGTTCGGCCATCTTGAACAGGCGCACCAGGATGAAGGTCAGGCACAGGTAGAACACGCCCGCCGTGATGTAGGCCTCGAAAGGCAGGTAGTACTGGGCATTGACCGTGCGCGCGGCACCGGTGATGTCGATCAGGGTCACGATGGAGGCAAGACTGGTGGTCTGCAGCATCATGATCACCTCGTTGCTGTACTGCGGCAGCGCACGGCGCAGGGCCGAGGGCAGCAGGATGCGTCGATACATCTTCATGCGCGACATGCCCACCGCCTTGGCAGCCTCGATCTCGCCATGGGGCGTGGCCTTGAGGCTACCGGCGATGATCTCGGCGGTATAGGCGCTGGTGTTGATGGCAAAGGCCAGGCACGCACAGAACGTCGCGCTCGACAGCCATGGCCAGAAGATACTCTCCCGCACCGCTTCGAACTGCGCCAGGCCGTAGTAGATCAGGAACAGCTGCACCAGCATCGGCGTGCCGCGGATCACATAGGTGTACAGCCAGGCCACGACATTCACCAACGGCTGCTTGGAGACCCGCATCAAGCCCAGCGGGATGGCCGCCAGCAGGCCGAACAACAGCGACAGCGCCAACAGTTTCAGGGTGGTCAGCAATCCACCGAAGTACAGCGGCATCGCCTCCCAGACCACGTTGTAGTCGAAGATCATAGTTCAGCCACCTTGACGCCTACCGAGTAGCGTTTCTCGAGATACCGCAGGGCCAGCAGCGAGACACTGGTGATCACCAGGTACAACGCCGCCACCGCCAGGAAGAAGGTGAAAGGTTCACGGGTGGCATCGGCAGCCTGCTTGGCCTTGAACATCATGTCTTGTAGGCCGACCACCGAAATCAGCGCCGTCGCCTTGGTCAACACCAACCAGTTGTTGGTGAAACCGGGAATCGCCAGCCGGATCATCTGCGGCACCAGGATGCGGAAGAAGACCTGGCGATTGCTCATGCCATAGGCCACGCCGGCTTCGGCCTGGCCCTTGGGAATACCGAGGAAGGCGCCACGGAAAGTTTCCGAGAGGTACGCCCCGAAAATGAAGCCCAGCGTGCCGATACCGGCGACCAGCGGGTTCAGATCGATGTAATCGTCGTAGCCAAGCAGCGGTGCCACGCGGTTGATGATGTCCTGACCGCCATAGAAGATCAGCAGGATCAGCACCAGATCCGGAATACCACGGATCACCGTGGCGTACATGTCACCCAGCCAGGCCAACCAGCGCACCGGCGACAAGCGCAGCGCCACACCGATCAGACCGAGCACGATGGCCAGGGCCATCGACGACAGGGCGAGCTGCAGCGTCAGCCACGCCCCGTCGAGGATGACTGCCCCGTAGCCTTTCAACATGATGAGGTCCTCGACCTAGAGAAATAAAAATGGTGCAAACCTCAGAGCCTCTGCTGTTTGCACCATTGCACAGGTGAAACCCGACGTCTTACTTCGAGTCTGGACCGTAGATGTCGAAGTTGAAGTACTTGGCTTCAATTTGTTTGTATTTGCCATTGGCCCGGATAGCGTCGATGGCGGCGTTGATCCGATCGGCGTTGGCCTTGTCGCCCTTGCGCACGGCGATGCCGACGCCATCACCAAAGTACTTCACATCGGTAAACGATGGGCCGACGAAGGCGAAGCCCTTGCCAGCATCGGTCTTCAGGAAGCCGTCTTCCAGCAAGGTGGCGTCGGCGACGGTGCCATCCAGGCGGCCAGCGGCGACATCCAGGTAGATTTCGTTCTGGGTACCGTAAGGCACGACGGTGGCGCCCTTCGGAGCCAGGACTTCCTTGGCGAAGCGGTCGTGGATCGAGCCACGCTGCACACCGATTTTCTTGCCTTTGAGCTCATCCAGGCTGTCGCTGACGGTGGTGCCTTCCTTCATCACCAGGCGAGCTGGGGTCAGGTAGTAGCGCTTGGTGAAGTCCACCGACTTCTTGCGGTCTTCGGTGATCGACATGGACGACAGGATGGCGTCGATCTTGCGCACTTTCAGCGCTGGGATCAGGCCGTCGAACTCCTGCTCGACCCAGGTGCACTTGGCTTTCATTTCTTCGCACAGGGCGTTACCGATGTCGTAGTCGAAACCGGCGATGCTACCGTCGGGTTGCTTGAAGGCGAAGGGTGGGTAGGCGGCCTCGATACCGATTTTCAGCGGTTTTTCATCGGCCTGCGACACCAGGGAAAACACGGACAGCGCCAGGGCGCCAAGCAGTGCAAGCTTCTTCATCAGGTAACTCCATCGGTACGGGGCAATACGAGGCAGGAGGTAACAGCTGCCCGATATGCGAATGGGTACAACGCGAGCCGCGCAGGTTTCGACCAAGGTCGCAGACCACGAGCGAGTGAGTGGCATTTTAACGACAGCCCGAAAGCCGATATTTCTTCAAAGCGACAACTACTTACAGAAGCGCTTGAAACGGCATCGAGCGATGTTGACAGCCATTGCAAAATATGCAAAAGCGCAAGGAATAGAACCTATTGACCTAGCAATTACCGGGCCTATTATTGGCAAAGCCTTGTAGTACGGCAAGTGCAGCGTGCCGACTTGCAAAAAATGCCTACGCAAATGCACCAAAACCGCACGAACCTGTTTCTTCTTGCCCCGGCCTTGTGCGAAATCGGTGACAAAGAGGGTTACCGATGAAAGTCGGGTAACAGGATGTAAGTAAAGCAAAAACCCCGCCGGTTGCCCGGACGGGGTTTTTATTGTTCACAAGGACCGCAGAGCGGCCCCATCGCCGGCGAGCCGGCCTTTGCACGATTTACGCTGAAGCCAGGCTCATCGACTTGTGGGTGTCGATCAGGTGCTGCACCACCCCTGGATCGGCCAGTGTCGAGATATCACCCAGCGCGTCGTACTCGCCGGTAGCGATCTTGCGCAGGATACGGCGCATGATCTTGCCCGAACGGGTCTTCGGCAGCCCTGGCGCCCACTGGATGACATCCGGCGAAGCGATTGGACCGATCTCCTTGCGCACCCAGTTCTTGAGCTCCAGACGCAGTTGCTCGCTGGGCTCGATGCCCGCATTGAGGGTGACATAGACATAGATGCCCTGCCCCTTGATGTCATGCGGCACCCCCACCACCGCCGCCTCGGCGACCTTGGAGTGGGCAACCATCGCACTTTCGATCTCGGCGGTACCCATGCGGTGCCCGGACACGTTGAGCACATCATCCACGCGCCCCGTGATCCAGTAGTAGCCATCTTCATCGCGACGCGCACCGTCGCCGGTGAAGTACATGCCTCGGAAAGTCTTGAAGTAGGTGTCGACGAAGCGATCGTGATCGCCAAACAGCGAGCGCGACTGGCCCGGCCAGGAGTCGAGGATCACCAGATTGCCCTCGGCGGCGCCCTCGATCAGGTTGCCCAGGTTATCCACCAACGCGGGCACCACCCCGAAGAACGGACGGGTCGCCGAACCGGGCTTGAGGCCGGTAGCCCCTGGCAGCGGACTGATAAGGATGCCGCCGGTTTCGGTCTGCCACCAGGTATCGACGATCGGGCAGCGCTCTTTGCCAACGGTCTTGTAGTACCAGTTCCAGGCTTCCGGGTTGATCGGCTCGCCCACCGAACCGAGCAGGCGCAGGCTGGAACCATCGGCGCCCTCCACCGCGGCCTGCCCTTCGGCCATCATCGCGCGGATGGCGGTAGGCGCAGTGTAGAGAATGTTGACCTTGTGCTTGTCGACGATCTTCGACACGCGGGTGATATCGGGGTAGTTCGGCACGCCCTCGAACAACAGGGTGGTGGCACCGTTCGCCAGAGGGCCATAGACGATATAGCTGTGACCAGTGACCCAACCGACGTCCGCCGTGCACCAGTAGACTTCGCCCGGGCGGTAGTCGAACACGCGCTCATGGGTCAGTGCGGCATACACCAGGTAGCCGCCGGTGGTGTGCAGCACACCCTTGGGCTTGCCGGTGGAACCCGAGGTATAGAGGATGAACAGCGGCTCCTCGGCCCCCATTTCCTTCGGCGCGCAGTGGCTGGAGGCCACTTTCATCAGGTCTTCGTACCAGATATCGCGGTGCTGGTGCCAGGCGATGTCGCCACCGGTGCGCTTGCATACGATGATCTTTTGCACGCTATTGGTTTCGGGGTTGGTCAGGGCCAGGTCGACGTTGGCCTTGAGCGGCGTGCGACGGCCACCGCGCACACCTTCGTCGGCGGTGATCACCACCTTCGAGCGGCAGTCGATGATGCGCCCGGCCAGCGCTTCCGGCGAGAAGCCGCCGAACACCACCGAGTGAATGGCGCCGATACGGGCGCACGCCAGCATGGCCACCACCGCCTCTGGAATCATCGGCATGTAGATGGTCACCACGTCACCACGGTGCACGTCCTGGCCGCGCAGAGCGTTGGCGAACTTGCACACCTGCTCGTGAAGTTCGCGATAAGTGATGTTGCGGTGTTCGGAAGGGTCGTCGCCCTCCCAGATGATCGCCACCTGGTCGCCGCGCGTTTCGAGGTGGCGATCCAGGCAGTTGGAGGAAACGTTCAGAGTGCCGTCGGCGAACCATTTGATATCGACGTGGTGGTCGTCGAAAGAGGTCTGCTTGACCTTGGTGAAAGGCTTGATCCAGTCGATTCGCTGGGCCTGCTCACGCCAGAAGCCGTCCGGGTTGATCACCGATTGCTGGTACATGGCCTTGTAGGTGGCCTCGTCGGTCAGGGTAGTGGCCGCAACCTCGGGACGAACGGGATACAGTGGAGCCGCACTCATCTGTGTTACCTCGGTGTAATAGTTGTTGTTGTATGGATTCGTTTGTAACTGTACCAGAGCGGCAAAAGCCATTCGACGTTGGTAGTAGCGGGGCCCGATTTTCCCTGAAGGTTTTTTCACAAACGCTCTAGCCCGCGCCCGGCGGCCCTGCCAGAGGAAAAAACCAAGGAGGTTGCCCAGGGATTGTTACAGATTCTGTCAAAAGGCAAAAAAACTTTATCAAAACACGCTCTGTTTCACCCCACTACCTGGGCATAAACTTCACCTCGCCAACAACGGCAAGGCGATTAACTACTGGTAACAGCCCCCACGAAGGCAACTGTTAATCTCCCTCTAACTGATAGTTGAAACTTAGCAGTACTCGCGGCGCCAAAAGCGCCGCGCACCCCCTCACGACCTTAGAAAGGTAAAATGAAAATGAAAGCGTTACTGGCATTGGTACTTGGCAGTGTTGTTTGCAGCGCAGCGATGGCGGGCGAAGTTGCAAAAGAGGCCGAGCAGATTCCGGTTGAACAATACAGTTACTCGCAGCACCTGGACATCGCCCGCGTGATCTCCATGAGCGAAGTGCCTAATGTCTGCGAAGTAGTACCTGCCCGCATGACCTACGAGGACTCCAAGGGCCAGAAGCACGTTCTCGAATACCGTGTGATGGGTAACGGTTGCTCTAACGGCTAAGTTTCTCTGGCGTTGCGAGCTGGAATGGGGCCCCACTGGGTCCCTTTCGCGTTCTTGACTATTCACCCGACTTGTTGAGCGAATAATCACGCAACTTATTGGCAATCGTCGTGTGCGAAACCCCCAGTCGTTTTCCCAATGCCCGACTGCTTGGGTATTCGGCCATCAAACTTTCCAGTACGGCTTTTTCAAAGCGCCCGACAATCTGCGAAAGGTCCCCGTCCAGGGAAAACTCACCCAACGGTTGGCGCACGCCATAGTCCGGCAAACGAATATGTTCGCTTTTCACCACCCCGCCCTCGCATAACGACACGGCCTGGAACAGCACGTTCTCCAATTGCCGCACGTTGCCTGGCCAATGGTACTGGCCGAGCTTGTCCATCGCCGCTGGCGCCAGACGCGGCATCGCACAGCCAATCTGCCGGCTGGCCTGGTCGAGAAAATGCTGCACCAAGCCCTCCAGCCCGTCCATGCACTCACGCAGCGGCGGAATATGCAACGACAGCACGTTGAGGCGGTGGTAGAGGTCCTGGCGGAACTCGCCGCGCGCGCACAATTCAGACAAATCCACCTGGGTTGCACAGATGACCCGGACATCCAGGTACACCTCTTCATCGCTGCCAACACGACGGAAACACCCGTCCTGCAGAAAACGCAGCAGTTTCACTTGAAGACGCGGGCTCATTTCCCCTACCCCGTCGAGGAACAGCGTGCCGCCCGCCGTCAGCTCCAGCAGCCCAAGCTTGCCCTCGGCCCGCGCGCCCTCGAAAGCGCCGGGCCCGTAGCCGAACAATTCGGTCTCCGCCATGGACTCCGGCAAGCCGGCACAATTGAGTGCCATCAACGGCGCTTGGCCACGCGGGCTGGCCAGATGGCAGGCACGGGCCAGCAACTCCTTGCCGGTTCCGGTCTCTCCCTCGATCAACAGGGGCGCATCGAGCGGCGCCATGCGCCGCGCCTCACGCACCACCGCAGCCATCAAGCGTGAACTCTGGAAGATGCTGTCGAAGCCACGCAACTCCTGCTTGCGCACGTTGTAGATGCGCTCGCCGATACGGTCGGCGCGATGCAGGGTCAGCACCGCACCGGCAAGCGCCTCGCTGTCATCGTGCTCGGACTGCAAGGGCGCGATGTCAGCAAGGAATACATCACCCTTGACCTTGACGCGCATGCCGTTGATACGCGATTTGTTGGCTCGCACCAGCTCCGGCAGGTCGAAATCCTCGACGTAGCGTGCCAATGGCATGCCAGGCACCTCATCGACCCGCACCCCCAGCAGCTGTGCAGCGGTGCGGTTCGCGGCGACGATGCTGCCACCCATGTCGATCGACAGCACCGGAAAATCCAATGCGCCGAGCAACGCGTTGAGCTCCATGTGCCGGCGCTCGCTGGGCATCAGCCCCACGCGCTTGACCCCGAACACCCCGGCGATGGACTCGAACTTTGGCCTCAGCGCCTGGAACTGCAGGTTGATCAGGTTGGGACAGTGCAGGTAAATGGCGTTGCCATGGTCACCCCCCACCTCCCCGCGCAGCACGTTGATGCCGTATTCCACCAGCAGGTTGAGAATGTCCCGAAGGATGCCGATGCGGTTTTGGCAATGGACTTTGATACGCATGAAAGCTCTCGAAGCGCCGAAGTTTTTCACCTGCGCGCGGAAAAGTCGTAAAGATAAGCTGACAAATTCATCGAATTCTCCAGCCTGACGCTGCGGATTTTCAGGCAAAGCGCTGATTTTGTAAAATTATCGTTACAACAACGAGACGAAAAGCGCTAGTCGCAGCCAGGACACACCGTGCAATCGAGCGGATGAAGGGATATTCCTAGGGTATGTCGTGGACATAACAAGAAAAGCCCTACTAGGAGAGCCACATGAAACAGACGCAGTACGTGGCACGCGAGCCCGATGCGCACGGTTTTATCGACTACCCGCAGCAAGAGCATGCGGTGTGGAACACACTGATCACTCGCCAGATGAAGGTCATCGAGGGCCGTGCGTGCCAGGAATACCTGGACGGCATCGATCAGTTGCAATTGCCGCATGACCGCATTCCACAACTGGGCGAGATCAACAAAGTGCTGGGAGCCACCACCGGCTGGCAAGTCGCCCGCGTGCCCGCACTGATCCCCTTCCAGACCTTCTTCGAACTGCTCGCCAGCAAGCGCTTCCCGGTAGCGACGTTCATCCGCACCCCGGAAGAGCTCGACTACCTGCAGGAACCGGACATCTTCCACGAAATCTTCGGCCACTGCCCACTGCTGACCAACCCCTGGTTCGCCGAATTCACCCATACCTATGGCAAGCTCGGCCTGGCCGCGACCAAGGAACAGCGCGTCTACCTGGCCCGTCTGTACTGGATGACCATCGAGTTCGGCCTCATGGAAACCCCGCAAGGTCGCAAGATCTATGGTGGCGGCATCCTCTCCTCGCCGAAAGAAACCGTCTACAGTCTCTCGGACGAGCCAGAACACCAGGCCTTCGACCCGATCGAAGCGATGCGCACCCCTTATCGTATCGACATTCTGCAACCGATCTACTTCGTGCTGCCCAACCTCAAGCGCCTGTTCGACCTGGCCCATGAAGACATCATGGGCATGGTTCACCAGGCCATGCAGCTGGGCCTGCATGCGCCGAAGTTTCCACCCAAGGTCGCTGCCTGAGCGACCTTGCCGATAACAACTCAAACCGGAAAACAACCCATGAATGCCTTGAACCAAGCCCATTGCGAAGCCTGCCGAGCCGACGCGCCGAAAGTGACCGACGAAGAACTGGCGGAGCTGATTCGCGAGATCCCGGACTGGAACATCGAAGTGCGTGACGGCCACATGGAGCTGGAGCGTGTGTTCCTGTTCAAGAACTTCAAGCACGCGCTGGCCTTCACCAACGCTGTCGGCGAAATCGCCGAAGCCGAAGGCCACCACCCAGGCCTGCTGACCGAGTGGGGCAAAGTCACCGTGACCTGGTGGAGCCACTCGATCAAAGGCCTGCATCGCAACGACTTCATCATGTGCGCACGCACCGACAAAGTTGCCGAGACGGCTGAAGGCCGCAAGTAACCGCACGCCGTCCAAAAGCGGGGGGCGCTTGCCCCCTTTCGCGACGCAAGGCCACACCCACGCAGTGCACGCCCACCCTGTCGGCGGGGCGCAGCGCCTCTGCCTGCGCCCTGGATTCAACGCCCGATATCCGCCCGCAAAACCGACAGTTGACCGGCAAAAAGTTCAAACTGTCATCCCGAGTGCTGTATCCTGCCCCAGCTTTTCGAAGCCACTCACGCGCCTGGCGCAGTCTTTTCACTCACTCTTGCGAGGAACGACGAGATGCATGAAATCCCGAATCTTCCCTTCCCAAGCCTGAACCCCGAAGAGCAATCCGTTGCCGCCCACACCGAACCGACGCCTGGCGTCGAGCAGGATCGCGACGATAAATCCAGCGCCGACCAGGAATAACCGCGCACGCCCTCCGACAGTGTGAAAACGGCTGACCCGCGGTCTACCCTTGTCATCGCGTTTTCACACCGTCCAGAACCTCTGCCACGAAGGCCCCCATGCCAGATTCACCGCGACCTCTTGCGGTCACCCAGCAAGTCGTCTCCATCGTTCTCTTCACTTTCATCGGCTACCTGAACATCGGCATCCCCCTGGCCGTGCTGCCCGGCTATGTGCATAACGACCTGGGCTTCAGCGCCGTGGTCGCCGGCCTGGTGATCAGCGTCCAGTACCTGGCCACCCTGCTCAGCCGCCCCACCGCCGGGCGCATCATCGATAACCTCGGCAGCAAGAAGGCCGTCATGTACGGCCTGTTCGGCTGCGGCCTGAGCGGCGTGTTCATGCTGGCTTGCGCCTTCCTCAATGACCTGCCGTGGCTGAGCCTTGCCTGCCTGTTCGTCGGCCGCCTGGTACTAGGCAGCGCTGAAAGCCTGGTGGGCTCCGGCTCCATCGGCTGGGGCATTGGCCGGGTCGGCGCCGAACATACCGCCAAGGTCATCTCCTGGAATGGCATCGCCAGCTATGGTGCTCTGGCCGTCGGCGCACCGCTGGGCGTGCTGATGGTCAAGAGCCTGGGCCTGTGGAGCATGGGAGCGAGCATCCTATTGCTGGGCATCATCGGCTTGCTGCTGGCCTGGCCGAAGCGCGCCGCACCTGTCGTCAGTGGCGTTCGCCTGCCGTTCATGCGGGTATTGGGCAAGGTCTTCCCCCATGGTTCCGGACTGGCGCTGGGCTCGATCGGCTTCGGCACCATCGCCACCTTCATTACCCTGTACTACGCCAGCCGCCAATGGCCCAACGCAGCACTGACCCTGAGCCTGTTCGGCGCGAGCTTCATCTGCGCACGGCTATTGTTCGGCAACATGATCAACCGGCTTGGTGGTTTTCGGGTGGCCATTGCCTGTCTTTCGGTGGAGACCGTGGGCCTGCTCATGCTGTGGCTGGCGCCAAGCGCGGAAATGGCCCTGGCGGGCGCCGCCCTCAGTGGCTTCGGGTTCTCGCTGGTGTTTCCAGCGCTGGGCGTGGAAGCGGTCAATCAGGTCTCGGCGGCCAACCGTGGCGCAGCGGTGGGGGCCTACTCGCTGTTCATCGACCTGTCGCTGGGGATCACCGGCCCCTTGGTCGGTGCTGTGGCGTCGGGGTTCGGATTCGCTTCGATGTTTCTGTTCGCGGCGGCGGCGTCCTGCTGCGGACTTGCGTTGAGCCTGTACCTTTACCAACAGGCGCGGCGAGCCCGCAAAATGCCGCGATCATCCTGAATCGCCAACGCCCTCTTCGCGCCAAAGCCGACCCCACAGATAAGGGCCGCATCAGCCCATGGTTGTGAGTTCATCCACGAAGAGGGCGCCCCGTCTGCGCCCGCGGATCAGCGCTGCGCGTACTGCAACACCACCTCCAGCGGGTGGCGCATCTGCCGCTCGGTCATGCGCTTGACCTGGCTGCGGCACGAATAACCAGTCGCCAGCGCCTCACCTTCCTTGTCCAGCTTGGTCGCCCAGGACTGCTCGAAGATGGTCCGCGAGGTCTGCTGATTGCGCGCCTCATGCCCATAGGTGCCGGACATGCCGCAGCACCCGGTGGCCTCGGTCACCAACTTCAGGCCCAGACGGGCGAACACCTGCTCCCACTGCTTGGTGCTGGCCGGCACATTGGTCTTCTCGGTGCAGTGGGCCATCAGCCGGAAGGTGCCTGGCGCGACCACCGCCTGCTCCGGCAACACCTCCATCAACCACTCCTGGGGTAACAGCACTTTCGGGCACGCGTCCAGGCCAGGCACCTTCTGGTATTCCTGGCGGTAGACCAGGGTCATCGCCGGGTCCAAGCCCACCAGCGGCACGCCACAGTCGGCCAGCGCCTTGAGCTGGGTAGCGTTGCGGATCGCAGCCTTGGCGAAGGCACCCAGGAAGCCTTGCACATGCAGCGGCTTGCCATTGGCACTGTAAGGCGCCAGAAATACCCGATGGCCCAGGCGGTGGGCCAGCTCGATGAACGATGCCAGCAGCGGTGTCTCGAAGTACCGGGTGAAGGCGTCCTGCACCAGCACGATGCTGCGCTCGCGTTGGGCCGGGGTGAGCTCACGCAGGGCCGGTACGCTGGCCACACCCACCCGGCAGCGAGTCAGGGTCGACTGGAAGTTGAAGCGGCTGATCAGCGGGCTGTCGACCATCCCAACCTTATCGGCCAGCAGCTTGCTGACCCATTTCGAGCCCATCACCGCGTTGTAAATCCCTGGCGCATGAGCCAGGTACGGGATGGTGAATTCCAGCGAGCCGATCAGGTAGTCACGCAGCGGACGCTGGTAGCGACCGTGGTACAGCTCAAGGAAGCGCGAGCGGAAGTCTGGAACATTGACCTTGATCGGGCACTGACCCGCGCACGACTTGCACGCCAGGCAACCGGCCATGGCGTCGTACACCTCGTGGGAAAAGTCCGCCTGCCCCTGCTGACGGGCGCGATTGTTGCGCAGGCGTGCCGGCAGGCCCTTGAGCCAGGACACCTTGTTGCGCGCCACCGCCAGCACGTCGACATCGGCTTCGCCTTGCAGGCGCAGCCACTCACGCATCAGCGAGGCACGGCCCTTGGGCGAGTGCTGGCGCTCGCGGGTGGCCTTCCACGAGGGGCACATGGCGTCGTTGGGGTCGTAGTTGTAGCAGGCGCCGTTGCCGTTGCAGTGCACGGCGCTGGGGAAGTCCTGCCACACGCGCTCGCTGATGGTACGGTCGAGATCGCCGCGCAAGGTCACACCATCGACCGGTGTCAGGCCTTCGGCGCTGTCCGGCGGGGTGCAGATCTTGCCTGGGTTGAGCTGGTTATGCGGGTCGAAGGCGCCTTTGAGGCGCTGCAGCGCCGGGTAGAGTTCACCAAAGTACTCCGGCACGTATTCCGAGCGCAGGCCTTTGCCGTGTTCGCCCCACAGCAGGCCACCATAGCGTTTGGTCAGCGCCGCCACGGCGTCGGAAATCGGCTTGACCAGCGCCGCCTGGGCTGGATCTTTCATGTCCAGCGCCGGACGCACGTGCAGCACCCCGGCGTCGACATGGCCGAACATGCCGTAGGACAGGCCATAGCCATCGAGCAGGGCACGGAAGTCAGCGATGTAGTCGGCAAGCTGCTCTGGCGGTACCGCGGTGTCTTCCACGAAGGGCTGCGGGCGCACTTCGCCCTCGACGTTGCCCAGCAGGCCCACCGAGCGCTTGCGCATGGTGTAGACCCGCGTGACCGCGTCGCCCCCCTCAGCCAAGGTGTGGCCCAGGCGTTCGACGCTGGTGTCATTCTGAAGGTGCTCGATGAACGCCTGCACCCGGGCGTTGACCTCGGTTGGCTCGTCGCCGCAGAACTCCACCAGGTTGATGCCCAGGGTCGGGCGCTCGGGGTCGGCGGGGAAATATTCAGCCACGCTGTGCCAGACGATGTCTTTCATCGCCAGCATCAGCACCTTGGAATCCACCGTCTCGATCGACAATGGCTTGAGCGCCATCAGCGCATTGGCATCGCGCAGGGCATCCATGAAGCTGGTGTAGCGAACGTTCACCAGCACCGCATACTTGGGAATCGGCAACACGTTGAGCTTGGCCTCGACCACGTAGCCCAGCGAGCCTTCGGCACCGCACAGCACGCTGTTGAGGTTGAAGCGGCCCTGTTCGTCGCGAAGGTGCGCCAGGTCGTAGCCGGTCAGGCAGCGGTTGAGCTTGGGGAAGGTACTTTCGATCAGCTCGGCCTGGGTTTCCTGGATTTCGCGAGCCATGCGGTACACCTCGCCCACCCGGCCAGGTGCGGCGCAGGCTTGCTCCAGCGCCGCATCATCGATCGGCAGGCTGTGCAGGCGCTCACCGCCAAGCAGCACGCTGTGCAACTCCAGGACGTGGTCGCGGGTCTTGCCGTAGGTGCAACTGCCCTGGCCGCTGGCGTCGGTATTGATCATGCCGCCGACAGTGGCACGATTGGAGGTGGACAGTTCAGGGGCGAAGAACAGACCGTGGGGCTTGAGCGCAGCATTGAGCTGGTCCTTGACCACCCCCGCCTGAACCCGCACCCAACGCTCCTGGACGTTGATTTCCAGAATCTTGTTCATGTGACGCGACAGGTCGACGACGATGCCGTCGGTCAGCGACTGACCGTTGGTGCCGGTACCACCGCCCCGCGGGGTCAGCTTGACCTGCTGGAAGCGTGGCTCGCCCATCAGTGTAGCGACCCGCGCCACGTCGTCGGCGTCCATCGGGAACACCGCCGCCTGGGGCAGGCGCTGGTAGATCGAGTTGTCGGTGGCCAGCACGGTGCGCGTGCCGTAGTCGGCACTGATCTGGCCACGGAAGCCGCTGCTGCGCAGGGCTTCGAGAAATTCGGGGTAGTTGGCGGCCGGCGCGCGGGTGGGCAGCTGGGCGATCATCGAAGGATGGCCTCTTGATATGGGCTAATTCACGGAAATCCTGTCTTTCCGGCATGGTTCGCTGTATGCACGGATGACGAATAGGCCCATGTTCCTGTACTTTCGCCCCAGGGGCAAACGGATAATCCTGCCGCTATCGATGACTTTTATGAATGAATTACCGCCACCTGACCCCTTCGATGTCGCTACTCCTGGCCTTCGAAGCTGCCGCCCGGCATGAAAGCTACACCCGTGCCGCCGCCGAGCTGTCCCTGACGCAGAGCGCGGTCAGCCGGCAAGTGCAGGCCTTGGAGCAGCAGCTTGGCCTGACGCTGTTCCGGCGCGAGGGCAGACAGGTGCAGCTGACCGACGTTGGCCGCCTGTACCAGCGCGAACTGAGCGAGGCGTTGGGGCGCATCCGCAACGCGACCTTGCAGGCCCTGGCATACCAATCCGGCGTCGGCACCCTGCGCCTGGCAACCCTTCCCACCTTCGGCTCGAAATGGCTGCTACCTCGCCTGCATGCGTTCTACAGCGCGCACCCAGGCATGCTAGTGCATATACATTCACGCATCGAAGCGATCAACTTCGACACCAGCGAGATCGACGCGGCCATTGGCGTGGCCAGCCACGACTTGCCGGGCCTGATCTGCCATCGCTTGCATGCCGAAGAGCTGGTGGTGATCCTGCCGTCCGAAGCCGGCAACGACGCCCAAGGCTGGGAGCCGGCGCGGATCAGTGAAGAAGTGCTGCTTAACGTGGCCAACAACCCGCACGCCTGGGGCGAATGGTTCTCGCACCATGGCCTACCCCACCGGGCCATGCGCCTGGGGCCCAGCTTCGAGCTGACCTCACACTTGATCCAAGCGGTACGGGCCGGAATCGGCATCGGCCTGGTGCCGAGAATCCTGGTGGAGGAGGAACTGGCCAAGGGTGAGCTCTTCAGCCCAGGGACCGCCTTTGCCAGTCAACGCAGCTACTACCTGATCTACCCGCCGAGAAATGAGGCGCTGCCGTCGTTGCGGGCGTTTCGCGGGTGGTTGCTGGAGCAGATCTGATGGGCGGGTTGCCTGCAGCGACCCTCAACGTCGGCAAACCGCCTTTGACAAGCAGTGACGGACATCAAAAAACCCGACACCTGTGACCGGATGTCGGGTTTTCATTCATGCCATCAGGCGGTTACTTGGTAATGGTCCCAGCCTCGCCGACGGCCTGCGCCCCACGCTTGCCCTTAGCTACGTAGAACACATACATCACCACCAGCCACACCGGAATCGCGTACACCGACACCTGGATCCCAGGAATCTGCAGCATGACGCCCAGGATCAGCACCACGAAAGCCAGGCAGATGTAGTTGCCATAGGGGTACCACAACGCCTTGAACAGCGGCCTTTGGCCAGTGCGATCCAGATGCTGGCGGAACTTCAAGTGCGAGTAGCTGATCATCGCCCAGTTGATCACCAGGGTCGCGACCACCAGCGACATCAACAGCTCCAGCGCATTCTGCGGAATGAGGTAGTTCAGCAGCACGGCGATCAAGGTCACCGCCGCCGAAACCAGAATCGAACGAACCGGCACACCGCGCTTGTCGACCTTTGCCAGCGCCGCAGGTGCATCGCCCTGCTCAGCCATACCCAGCAGCATGCGGGCGTTGCAGTAGGTACCGCTGTTGTAGACCGACAGCGCTGCAGTCAGTACCACGAAGTTCAGCAGGTGCGCAGCCACATCGCTGCCCAGCAACGAGAACACCTGGACGAACGGGCTGCTGCCGTAGCTGCCGCCAGAGGCGTCGATGCTGGCGACCAGATTGTCCCAAGGGGTCAGCGACAGCAGGACCACCAGCGCACCGATGTAGAAGATCAGGATGCGGTAGATGACCTGGTTGATCGCCTTGGGGATGACGGTTTTCGGCTTGTCGGCCTCGGCCGCGGTGAAACCGAGCATTTCCAGGCCACCGAAGGAGAACATGATGAATGCCAAGGCCATCACCAGGCCGCTGACGCCATGCGGGAAGAAGCCGCCATGCGCCCACAGGTTGGTCACCGAGGCCTCGGGGCCGCCGCTGCCGCTGGTCAACAGATAGGCACCCAGGCCGATCATGCCGACGATCGCCGCGACCTTGATGATTGCGAACCAGAACTCGGCCTCACCGAATACCTTGACGTTCATCAGGTTGATGAAGTTGATCAGCAGGAAGAAGCCCGCTGCCGTGACCCAAGTCGGGATCTCCGGCCACCAGTAGTGAATGTACTTGCCAACCGCGGTGAGCTCCGACATGCCGACCAGGATGTACAGCACCCAGCAGTTCCATCCCGACAGAAAACCGGCGAAGCCCCCCCAATATTTATGGGCAAAGTGGCTGAACGAACCGGCCACCGGCTCTTCGACGATCATTTCGCCGAGCTGGCGCATGATCATGAAGGCGATGAAGCCGCAGATGGCGTAGCCAAGGATCATCGACGGGCCGGCGGATTTCATCACGCCTGCCGAGCCGAGGAACAGACCGGTACCAATCGCGCCGCCGAGGGCGATCAATTGGATATGGCGGTTCTTCAGGCCCCGCTTGAGCTCGCCTGAATGCATGTTTTGTCCACTCATGAACGAAGTCACCTGCATTGTTTTTATCTGTGACGGAATCGGACCCACCGCGCTCGTGGCGCAGCGGAATGGGGCAAGGTGGTTACCTTGGGTTTCTTGGACACAGGCTCCGCCGGGGCGGATCAGCCGGGCGTGGCCAAGAGTGCGCGGTACGCATAAGGGTCACAGGTAAAACGCGGCGCACTGTATACCCCCGCGAACGCGCAGGCGTCAACGCGTTGCGTCGTTTCCTGGGGAAAAAACGCACCGGTCCTGTGGTGTAGGCCTTCAAAGGCGAGGTGATCGGCGTACATGGCGCCTCCATTTGTTGTTCTGTATGCCCAGCTCTGCGGAGGGGCTTCTTGCACGCGGCAATGCTCGCTATATCAGCGTGGGGCGGGGGTTTGGGCAATAGGCCGGCGGGGACAGGGCAGGTTCGAGGAGGTGCTTGTCGGCAAGTTCTGTTTACAGAAAAAGGTGGCGGTCAGGGAAATCGGATGATTTCGTACAATTTTCTTTACAAGGCGGTTTGAAAACTTGCCAGTCGTCGGAAAATTTCTTTTCGTTCAAGATCTTGGCTGAGCGTTGCATGGCGCGACCGCATCGTGCAGACATGAAAAAGCCAGCCCGAAGGCTGGCTCTTTGATCAGCAGTGCAGATCAACCACGCGGCTTGCCACGACCACGCCCGGTTGGCTTGTCGCCTTCCGGCCTTGCAGGACGCTTGCGCATCTCGCTCGGGCGCTCGGCGACAGTGCTGCCGCGGCTGCCTTTGCGCGGGGCTTCTTCACGTGGCTGACGCGCAGGACGCTCGGCAGCGCTGCCCTCGTGCGCCGGGCGAAGGTTGCGTACGCGCTCGTTGCGGCCCAGTGGACGGGTCGACTTGCGCTGCATGCGCTCCATCTTGTCCTTGGCCTTGAGGTTCATGGCTGGCAGCGCTACCGGCTGCAGGCCCACTTCAGCGGCCAGGATGTCGATTTCGCCCTGGGTCATTTCGCGCCAGCGGCCCATCGGCAGGTCGGAATTGAGGAACACCGGGCCGAAACGTACGCGCTTCAGTCGGCTGACCACCATGCCCTGGGATTCCCACAGGCGACGTACCTCACGGTTACGCCCTTCCATTACCACGCAGTGATACCAGTGGTTGAAGCCTTCACCACCGGGGGCTTTCTGGATGTCGGTGAACTTGGCCGGGCCATCCTCGAGCATCACGCCGGCCTTGAGGCGTTCGATCATCTCGTCGTCCACCTCGCCACGCACACGCACTGCGTACTCGCGGTCCATCTCGTAGGAGGGGTGCATCAGGCGATTGGCCAGCTCACCGTCGGTGGTGAACAGCAACAGGCCAGTGGTGTTGATGTCCAGACGGCCGATGTTGATCCAGCGGCCTTCTTTCGGGCGCGGGAGGCGATCGAACACGGTCGGACGACCTTCGGGGTCGTCACGGGTGCAGATCTCGCCATCGGGCTTGTTGTACATGATCACCCGGCGAGTGGCCTCGGCGGCCTCTTCGCGCTTGATCAGCTTGCCATCGACCGTGATCGCATCGTGCAGGTCGACGCGCAGGCCGAGGGTGGCTTCGACGCCGTTGACTTTGATACGGCCCTGGCTGATCCAGGCCTCGACGTCACGGCGCGAGCCGACGCCAATGCGCGCCAGCACTTTCTGCAGCTTTTCGCCGGATGGAGGGGTGGGTTGGCTGTCTTGCAGGTCTTGCTCACTCATCTGGGCACCTCCCGGTGTAGGAATGAATCAGGGTTTGGCGACGAACGTGCCAAAAGGGCGCGTATCATACGCGGTTCCGGACGCGAGCGCACTGTAGCGCAGTGGGTTTTCTGCCCAATGGCTTATGCGCTGACCGAAGCTGCCTGATTGCCGGCAAGTCGGCAACGACACGGGACCCGAGGCTTGCCAGCGGTGGCGTCAGCGCAGACGACTTCAGGGTTCGAGCTTGCCCTCTTCCTCACGCAAATCCTCGAAGTCAGTCTTCAACCCCTCCTCCATGGCATCGAGTTCCACCAACAAGCTGCGGAAACTGGTCTCTTCCTTCGGCTCGACAACCGCTTCCTCACCCAGGCTGGCATCGGCCAACGCCTGCAAATGCGCTGGCACTGGCGCATCGTCGGGGTCCAGAAAGGGTGCAGGCTCCATCTCGCGCAACTCCGCCAACGCCGGCAGCTCTTCGAGGCTCTTGAGATTGAAGTGATCGAGAAATCCCTTGGTGGTGGCGAACATCGCTGGTCGACCGGGCACCTCACGGTAGCCGACCACGCGTATCCACTCCCGCTCCATCAAGGTCTTGATGATATTGCTGTTCACCGCCACACCCCGCACATCCTCGATCTCGCCACGGGTGATGGGCTGGCGGTAAGCGATCAATGCCAAGGTTTCCAGCAACGCACGGGAATAACGTTGCGGGCGCTCTTCCCACAGCCGCCCTACCCAGGGCGCGAAGTCCTCGCGAATCTGCAGGCGGTAGCCGCTGGCCACCTCCATGAGTTCGAATGCACGGCCAGCGCAGGACTTGCCCAGCACCTCCAGGGCCTTCTTGAACACCTTGGGTTCGGGGCGCTCGGCCTCTTCGAACAGTTCATACAAGCGTTCCAGGGATTGTGGCTTGCCCGAGGCCAGCAAAAACGCCTCGATCAGCGACGCCAAGTCGCGTGGGTCATTCAGATTCATCGGATTCTTCGACAGTTTCGGCCCGCATTCGGACATGGATCGGGGCGAAAGGCTCATTCTGCACCAGTTCGATCAGCGATTCCTTGACCAGCTCCAGAATCGCCATGAACGTCACCACCACACCCAGCTTGCCCTCCTCGGCGCCGAACAATTCGACAAATGGCACGAAGCCACCGTCCTTGAGGCGCTCCAGCACCTCGCTCATGCGTTCGCGGGTAGACAGGGCCTCGCGGGTGATCTGGTGACTTTCGAACAGGTCGTTGCGGCGCATGACCTCGGCCATGGACACCAGAAGCTCCTCCAGGCTGACCTGGGGCAACAGCTTGCGCACCTTGGCCTGGGGGGCGTCCAGGCGCGGCACGACGATATCGCGGCCAACCCGCGGCAGCTCGTCGATGCCTTCGGCAGCGGCCTTGAAGCGCTCGTACTCCTGAAGACGGCGAATCAGTTCGGCGCGCGGGTCGCCCTCTTCTTCCTCGACCTCCGACGAGCGCGGCAACAGCATGCGCGACTTGATCTCGGCCAGCACTGCGGCCATCACCAGGTACTCGGCGGCCAGCTCGAGGCGCACGCTCTTCATCAGTTCGACATAACCCATGTACTGACGGGTGATCTCGGCTACCGGGATGTCGAGGATGTCGATGTTCTGCTTGCGGATCAGGTACAGGAGCAAGTCCAGCGGGCCTTCAAAGGCTTCGAGGATGACTTCCAGCGCATCCGGCGGGATATAGAGGTCCACCGGCATCTCTGTAAGTGCTTCACCATAGACCAGCGCCAGCTGCAATTGCTGGGGCAACGCGACTTCGCTGACCTGTGCCTGCGGTGCGTCTACTTGGCTCACGCGTGGACCATGAACGGCGCTGGGTCGCCACAGCCTTCGCGAATCAGCTCAGGCGACTCGCCGGACAGATCGATGATGGTGGAAGCCTTGAGGTCGCCAAAACCGCCATCGATGACCAGGTCGACATGGTGCTCCAGTCGCTGGCGAATCTCGTACGGGTCGGTCATCGGCTCGGTGTCACCTGGCAGGATCAGGCTCACGCTCATCAGTGGCTCGCCCAGCTCGGCAAGCAGGGCCAGGGTGATCGCGTGATCCGGTACCCGCAGGCCGATGGTGCGACGCTTTTCGTGCAGCAGCAGACGTGGCACCTCGCGGGTGCCATTGAGTATGAACGTGTAGGGGCCGGGCACATGGGCCTTGAGCAGGCGGAAAGTACCGGTGTCGACCTTGGCGTAAAGACCGAGCTGGGACATATCGCAGCACATCAGGGTGAAGTTATGGCTCTTGTCCAGGCCACGCAGGCGTCGCACCCGCTCCACCGCGCTCTTGTCGCCAATCTGGCAACCCAGGGCATAGGCCGAGTCGGTCGGATAGACCACCACGCCACCCTTGCGGATGATCTCAACCGCCTGGCGGATCAGCCGCGGCTGCGGATTCTCCGGATGAATCTGGAAAAATTGGCTCACGTAGTCGTCCTGTTCATACCGCCAAAGGCTGTTCATGGCTGAATCGGCGCCACAGAGGTGGCAGGTCCTCGGGCAATGGCCGGTAGGCACCGATCTCGCCCCAGGTGCCAGGGCCGTGGAAATCACTGCCGGCGCTCGCCAGCAAGCCGAACTCTCGGGTAAGGATGGACATCGTGCCCACTTGCTCGGCCGGCATCATCCCATTGACCACCTCAAGTGCCTGCCCGCCTGCCTGAATATAGTCTGCTATCAGCCTTCTGCGCTTGCTGCGGGTCAGATCGTAATGCATGGGATGAGCCAGGCTCACCCAGGCATTGGACTGGCGCAGGGTCGCGACGGTTTCCTCAAGCGTCGGCCAATGCAGCTTGACGTCGCCCAGCTTGCCGGCGCCAAGCCACTTGCGAAACGCTTCGCCGCGGTCCTTGACGTGGCCCGCACGCACCAGGAACTCGGCAAAGTGCGGACGCGCGGGAGCGTTGCCGCTGTCACCCAGTTCTTGCTGCACCGCCCGCGCACCGTCGAGTGCGCCGGGCATGCCCTTGGCCGCCAACCGCTTGTCGATTTCCTCGGCGCGCAGCCAGCGCCCCCGGTGCAAAGCTTCGATGGCCGCCAGCAGCGGCGGCGCATCGAGCGGGAAGTCATAGCCCAGTACATGGATGGTCGCACCACCCCAGGTGCAGGAAAGCTCCACCCCGCTGATCCAGCGCATCCCTCGTGCATGGCAGGCCTGCCGGGCCTCTGGCAGGCCTTCGATGGTGTCGTGGTCGGTCAGCGCCAGTGCTTGCACCCCGTGATCGAAGGCCCGGGCGACCAGGGTCGACGGCGACAGGGCGCCATCGGAGGCCGTGCTGTGACAGTGCAGATCAACATTCATGGAGGAGCGCTTTCGCTGGAATCGATGTTTGTTATTATGCCGTCACATCCCGATTCTGGCTGCCATTGTGAAACAATTCATCGATTTCATCCCGCTGCTGCTGTTCTTCATCGTCTACAAGCTCGACCCGCGCCCCATGGAAGTGGCCGGTCACAACTTCGAATTCGGCGGTATCTACAGCGCCACGGCGATGCTGATCCTCAGTTCGCTGGTGGTGTACGGCGCCCTGTTCCTGCGCCAGCGCAAGCTCGAAAAAGGTCAGTGGCTGACCTTGATCGCCTGCCTGGTGTTCGGCGGCCTGACCCTCACCTTCCACAGCGAGACATTCCTCAAGTGGAAGGCACCCGTGGTCAACTGGCTGTTCGCCCTGGGCTTCGCCGGCAGCCATTTCATCGGTGACCGGGTTCTGATCAAGCGCATCATGGGCCATGCCCTGAGCCTGCCCGATGCCATCTGGAACCGCCTGAACATCGCTTGGATCGGTTTTTTCCTGTTCTGTGGTGCCGCCAACCTGTTCGTCGCCTTCACCTTCCAGGACTTCTGGGTCGACTTCAAGGTGTTCGGCAGCCTCGGCATGACCGTGATTTTCCTGGTGGCACAGGGTGTCTACCTGTCCCGCCACCTGCACGACGAACCTTCCACCTCCAAGACCAAGGAATGACATGCTCTACGCCATCATCGCCAGCGACGTCGCGAACTCCCTGGAAAAACGCCTGGCCGCACGCCCGGCGCACATCGAGCGCCTGCAGCAACTGAAGGCCGAAGGCCGCGTGGTACTGGCCGGCCCGCACCCGGCCATCGACAGCAATGATCCAGGTGAGGCTGGCTTCAGCGGCAGCCTGATCGTCGCCGAGTTCAACTCCCTGGCCGATGCCCAGGCCTGGGCCGACGCTGACCCGTACATCGCCGCCGGCGTGTACGAAAAGGTCATCGTCAAGCCGTTCAAGCAAGTGTTGCCCTGATCTAAACAGCGTCCCTTTTTCGCAGGTGAACCCGCTCCTACAGGCACTGCACAGGCCCTGAAGCGTGCAAGTGGCCCATGAGAGCGAGTTCACCCGCGAACGGGCTGGCGCGAACGCTAAGCAATTCCGACCAACGGCCGACAACCTCCAGAATCGATAGGAATCAGGAGTTCCCATGCGCCAAGGTCAGATCGCCCTGCTGTTTTGCCTGTTGTTAGTCCCCTGCTTCGCCTACGCCGAGCAACCGTTGTCACTGGAGGCCGGTGCGCGCATTACCGAGCTTCAGCAGCGCCTGGACGACAGCGAAAAGCAACGTGCCATCCTTGCCCAGCAACTGCAGGACGCCGACAGCGAACGGGAAAGCGCCCAGCTGGCGCGCCTGCGCCAGGACAACCAGCGGCTGAAGATGGCGATCAGGGAATTGCAGGCCAGTCCCCAGCCCCGCCTGCTTACCGACCAGCAACAATGGTTTCTGATTGGTTCAGCCGTTGCACTCTTGTCGGCAGTCTGCGGTATCTTTGCCAGTGGCGGACATAGAAGACGCCGTCAATGGTTGAATTGAGTGAGTCATGAGCGAGCTGTTACTGATTGATGATGACCAGGAACTCTGCGAGCTGCTCGGCAGCTGGCTGACCCAGGAAGGGTTCTCTGTCCGCGCCTGCCACGATGGCCAGAGCGCGCGTCAGGCGCTGGCAGAGCATTCGCCGGCAGCGGTGGTGCTCGACGTGATGCTGCCCGATGGCAGTGGCCTGGAACTGCTCAAGCAATTGCGCAGCGACCACGCTGAACTGCCTGTGTTGATGCTTTCGGCCCGTGGCGAGCCGCTGGACCGCATCCTCGGCCTCGAACTGGGTGCCGACGACTACCTGGCCAAACCCTGCGACCCGCGTGAACTCACGGCGCGCCTGCGGGCAGTGCTGCGCCGCAGCCACCCGACGGCCACCACCACCCAGGTGGAAATTGGCGACCTGACCTTCAGCCCGGCGCGTGGCGTGGTCAGCATCGACGAACGCGAAATGACCCTGACCCTCTCCGAAAGCCGCATCCTCGAAGCACTGCTGCGCCAACCCGGCGAACCGCTGGACAAGCAGGACCTCGCGCAGATCGGTTTGGGTCGCAAGCTGACCCTGTATGACCGCAGCCTGGACATGCATGTCAGCAACCTACGCAAGAAGATCGGCCCGCACCCCGACGGCCGTCCGCGGATCGTGGCGCTGCGCAGCCGGGGCTACTACTACAGTCTGTAAGCACGCCGGGGCCGCTTTGCGGCCCCAATTGCAACGGCCCGCTCGCGCAAAGCACGGCCGCCCCTCTTTACCGAGTCTTTACCCTCCACTGACTGCGCTTGACCTTGATCTCCCTAGACTGGGCTCATCCGGTAACCACCGGCCCCTGAAAGGAGAAACACCATGCGCAAGACCCTTATCGCCCTGATGTTCGCCGCCGCCCTGCCGACCGTAGCCATGGCCATGCCTGAAGGCGGCCCGCGCCACGACGGCCCGCATCATCGCGGTGACGCGCCTTTCGCCCAACTGGACCTGAGCCGCGACCAACGCCAGCAGATCGGCAAGCTGATGGGCGAGCAGATGAAGCAACGTCGCGACATCACCGAGCGCTACCTGAACAAGCTGCCAGCCGCCGATCAAAAAGCCATGAAGGATGAAATCAAGGCCAGCCACGACAAGACCGATAGCCAGATCCGCGCCCTGCTCAAGCCAGAACAGCAGAAGCAGTTCGACGAGTTGAAGAAAGAGCGCGCCGCGAAGCAGGCTGAGTGGCAGGAGTTCCAGGCCTGGAAAGCTGAAAAAGACGCCAAGGCCCAGTAAGCTGTCCCACCGATGCCCGGCCCGCTCTCATGCGGGCCGGGCTTTTCCCGCTTGTAGGAGGTGCACTTGCGTTCACTGTTCTGGCGCATCCTGGCCAGTTTCTGGCTGGCCATCACACTGGTCGCCGGGCTGTCGATCCTGCTGGGCCATATGCTCAACCAAGACGCCTGGATTCTCAGCCGCCACCCAGGCCTGAACACCTTGGCCAGCCACTGGGCCCAGCACTACGAGCAAGAAGGCATGGAATCGGCGCAGCGCTTTCTGGAGCGGCGCAAGCAGCGCTTCAAGATCGACGTACAAGTGCTCAATGACAGCGGCGAGGCGGTAGTGCCCGGCACTTTCCCCCGCCGTGCGGCGGCCTTCGAGGCTCGCCAGCACAACGACGACCGCCGCCTGCCCTGGCGACGGCTCACCGAGGAGTACACCAGCCCCCAGAGCGGCGAAACCTATCTGCTGATCTACCGGATTCCACACCCGGAGCTGGACGCTTGGCACCGCGAGAGCCTGCTCTGGCCGCTCAGCGCACTGGGCATCGCCCTGGTGGTCCTGACCTTGTTCAGCCTGCTGGTGACCCTGTCCATCACCCGCCCATTGAGCCGATTGCGCGGTGCGGTGCATGACCTAGGGCAGACCAGCTATCAGCAGAACAGCCTGGCGCGGCTGGCGGCCCGCCGCGACGAATTCGGTGTGCTGGCCAACGACTTCAACAAGATGGGCGCCCGCCTGCAAAGCCTGATCGGCAGCCAGCGCCAGTTGCTGCGCGATGTGTCCCACGAACTGCGCTCGCCTCTGGCACGCCTGCGCATTGCCCTGGCCCTGGCCGAACGTGCCGAACCCGAGCAACGCGAAACGTTGTGGCCACGTCTGACCCGCGAATGCGACCGTCTGGAAGACCTGATCAGCGAGATCCTTGCCCTGGCCCGCGTCGATGCCGAGCAGGCGCATGCCGAGCCGGTCGACCTGAATGCATTGCTTGGCAGCGTGCGCAAGGATGCCCAGCTCAGCGCACCGGAGCAGGAGGTCAAGCTCGAAGCCCAGCCAGGCCTGACACTGCAAGGCTGGCCGACGCTGATCGAACGAGCGCTGGACAACCTGCTGCGCAATGCCTTGCGTTTCAATCCAGTGGGGCAACCGATCGAGATTCATGCCGAGCGTGAGCAGGACCGTATCGTGCTGACTGTGCGCGACCACGGGCCTGGGGTGGCACAGGAGCATCTGGCACAGCTGGGTGAGCCATTCTTCAGGGCGCCAGGACAGAGTGCAGCGGGGCATGGCCTGGGGCTGGCCATTGCGCGCAAGGCAGCGGAGCGCCACGGGGGGACGCTGGTGTTGGCCAATCATCCACTGGGGGGCTTCGTGGCCCGGTTGGAGCTGCCGGTGGCCGAGGTGAACGGCAACTGAGTCGGGGCTGGTTGTCCCGGCCTCGTCGTGGGTAACCCCGCGAAGAGGCCGGAAGTCTCACTGCACAGGGCCAGCCAGGCCGACTTCACTCACCCCAGGCACTGACGAAGTCGGCCGTTTCCAGCACCGGCGCGGTACGCGGCTCGGTCATCGGGGTACCGACATACAGGTAGCCGACCAACTCTTCGTTCTCGGCCAACCCCAGCCCTTTGAGCACGTGGGCATCGAAGGCCATGTCACCGGTGCGCCACACCGCACCGATTCCCTGGGCATGAGCGGCAATCAGGATGCCATGGGCCGCGCATCCGGCCGCCAGCCGCTGCTCGGACTTGGGCACCTTGAAATGGTCCTGCAGCTTGGCGATGACCACGATCAGCAGCGGCGCGCGCAGCGGCATGGCGCGAGCCTTGTCCAAGGCCGCCTGGCTGGCGTCACCTTTGATTTGCAAGGCTTCGGCGAACAGTTCGCCCAGCTTGTTCCGGCCTTGACCTTCGATGGTCAGGAAGCGCCATGGGCGCAGCTGGCCGTGGTCCGGGGCGCGCAGCGCGGCCTGGAACAGTGCCTCGCGCTGGGCGGCGTTGGGCGCCGGATCAGTCAGGCGTGGCACGGAAACACGGTTGAGCAATGCGTCGAGAGCCTCCATCGGCTACCCTCCTGGCAGTTAAATGTGCGGCCATTCTAGCGTTTACATCACCAGACCCATAGGTAGAATGGCGCCCTTCCGTTCAGAGTCAGAGCAGATCACATGGCGTTGCCGACCTTAAGGATCATTGGTTTCATCATCGGCATCTTCCTCATCACCCTGGCGGTCAGCATGGTCGTCCCCATGGCGACCCTGGTGATTTTCGATCGCACAGGCGACCTGCCGTCATTCCTGTGGTCGAGCCTGATTACCTTCATCGCCGGCCTGGCCATGGTCATCCAAGGCCGCCCTGAGCATGTGCACCTGCGCCCGCGCGACATGTACCTGCTGACGGTCAGCAGTTGGCTGGTGGTGTGCGTATTTGCAGCCCTGCCCTTCCTGCTGACCCAGCACATCAGCTACACGGACGCCTTCTTCGAAAGCATGTCCGGCATCACCGCCACTGGCGCCACGGTCCTCAGCGGCCTGGACACGATGTCGCCGGGCATCCTGATGTGGCGCTCAATGCTGCACTGGCTAGGCGGCATCGGCTTCATCGCCATGGCAGTGGCGATCCTGCCGCTGCTGCGCATCGGGGGCATGCGCCTGTTCCAGACCGAGTCTTCGGACCGCTCCGAAAAGGTAATGCCGCGTTCGCACATGGTGGCCAAGTCGATCGTCATGGTGTACGTCGGCTTCTCGGTGCTAGGCGGCCTGGCATTCTGGTGGGCCGGCATGAGCCCGTTCGACGCGATCAACCATGCCATGTCGGCCATCTCCACCGGCGGGTTCTCGACCTCTGACCAGTCCCTGGCCAAGTGGGATATTCCGGCCGTGCACTGGGTGGCGGTGGTGGTGATGATCCTCGGCAGTCTGCCCTTCACCCTCTACGTCGCTACCCTGCGCGGCAACCGCAAAGCGTTGATCCGCGACCAGCAAGTCCAAGGACTGCTGGGAATGCTGCTGGTCACCTGGCTGGTGCTGGGCACCTGGTACTGGGCCACCACCAACCTGCACTGGCTGGATGCCCTGCGCCATGTGGCGCTGAACGTGACCTCGGTGGTTACCACCACCGGCTTTGCCTTGGGCGACTACAGCCTGTGGGGTAATTTCTCGCTGATGCTGTTCTTCTACCTGGGCTTCGTCGGCGGCTGCTCCGGTTCGACGGCCGGCGGCATCAAGATCTTCCGCTTCCAGGTTGCCTACATCCTGCTCAAGGCCAACCTCAATCAGTTGATCCACCCGCGTGCGGTGATCAAGCAGAAGTACAACGGCCACCGCCTTGACGAAGAAATCGTGCGCTCGATCCTGACGTTCTCGTTCTTCTTCGCCATCACCATCTGCGTCATGGCCCTGTTGCTGTCGCTGCTGGGAGTGGACTGGATGACCGCACTGACCGGTGCAGCGGGCACCGTATCCGGCGTGGGACCTGGCCTGGGCGAGGTGATCGGC
Source organism: Pseudomonas sp. NyZ480 (assembly GCF_029537255.1). Taxonomy (NCBI): domain Bacteria; kingdom Pseudomonadati; phylum Pseudomonadota; class Gammaproteobacteria; order Pseudomonadales; family Pseudomonadaceae; genus Pseudomonas; species Pseudomonas sp. NyZ480. The sequence goes on from NZ_CP120626.1 coordinate 3,917,939, forward strand.
CCGTCCGGCAACTATGCCTCGCTGCCGGATGCAGCCAAGTGGATCCTGGCCGGCGGCATGCTGCTGGGGCGCCTGGAAATCATTACGGTGCTGGTGTTGTGTATGCCGGCGTTCTGGCGTCACTGAAAGGTTCGCCTTCCGCTCCTAGCCGGGCGCGATACTCGCTCGGCGTGGTGTCGAACCAACGGCGAAATGCCCGGTAAAAGTTGCTGGGGTCGGCAAAGCCCAGCAGATAGGCAGTTTCCAACAACGTCATGCCCGGCTGTGCCAAGTACTGTTCGGCCAGCTCGCGGCGAGTGTCGTCAAGCAAGGTCTGGAAACTGGTGCCCTCCTCCTGCAGCCGCCGCTGCAAGGTGCGCTGCGACAGGTGCAGGGCCTGGGCAAGGGTTTCACGCTTGGGTTCCCCCTGCGGCAGGATGCGGCATAGCACCTGGCGCACACGGTGCGTCACCCGGCTCTCCGAGAAGCGCGCGAGGTATTCGCCGGCGAAGCGATCATGCAGCACCGCCATCGCTTCATTGGCTGTCGGCAGGGGCGCTTCCATGTCGGCGCGTTCGAACACCAGCGCATCATGGGGCGCGCCGAACACCAGCGGTGAATGGAACGCCACCTTGTACGGCTCGACATCTTTTGGCTGCGGCCCCTGGATCAATACCCGTCGCGGCTGGATTGGCCGCCCGCTGAGCCACTTGCACAGCGCCAGGGCGCACGCCAGCGACGCTTCGGCGCTGTGCCGGGTCGGAGGCAGGTGGTCACCGTGTACGGTAAGAATCAGTGAATAGCCCTCGGGCCCGAGGACGAAGCTCAAGTCGGAACTCTCGGCGATGATTCGCTGGTAACGCACCAGTCGCTGGAAGCCCTCGGCCAGGGTGCGACTGGACATCAGCGCATAGCCCACCACGTGAAATGAAGCCGGGCGCACGACCCGCGCCATGTTCAGGCCAATGGCTTCATTGCCGGACAGCTCCACGGCCAGCTGCCAGAGTCGGGTCATGGAATCTTGAGGAAAGCGTGCGTCAGGGTCGTCCAGGGCGGCAAAATCCAGTCCGAGCTGCTTGAACATGGCCTGACAATCGAGCCCTTCCAGCTCAAGTGCCTTCACAATCCCTGATGCCCAGCTGGCTGACGTGGTTCGTTCACTCATGACAGGCTTCTTATGCTGACCGCTTCGTGCGGTGAACTCCAAGGATACTCAAATGGCGCCTATTGTCACTGGCCGGCCCCGCCAATCACTCTAGACTCGATTCAGGCTCCACGCCGTGTATCCTGTCAAGAAGTGTTAATCCTGGAAGCATAGCCATGACCAGCACAGCGCAGTTTCGCAGTTTTGCCGAGTTCTACCCCTACTACCTGGGCGAGCACAGCAACCCCACCTGCCGGCGCCTGCACTTTGTCGGCACCAGCCTGGTGATCGCCTTGCTGGCGTATACCATCGGCAGCGGCAAATGGTTGCTGTTGTTGGCGGTACCCGTGGCGGGCTACGGCTTTGCCTGGGTCGGGCATTTTTTCTTCGAGCACAATCGGCCGGCGACCTTCAGCCACCCCTTCTACAGCCTGATCGGCGACTTCGTGATGTTCCGCGACATCCTTCTAGGCCGGATCACCTTCTAGAACTCCAGGCCATACCCCGACGCACCTGCTGGAGCCGGCTCGTCGGCGATCGGCTGCCACTCACGCTGGCTCGCGCGACACCGCCATGCGGGCGTTCTGCTGCGCCTCGGCCAGCCGATACAGCGTAATGCTGCCGTCCCAGTGCTCGATCAGCGCTGTACACGACTCGACCCAGTCCCCACAGTTGAGGTACTCCACCTCTCCCACCTTGCGGATCTCGGCATGGTGGATATGCCCGCACACTACCCCGTGAAAACCGCGCCGCGTGCATTCGTGGGCGATCGCATCCTCGAAATCGCTGATGAAGTTCACCGCCCCCTTGACCTTGTGCTTGAGGTACGACGACAGCGACCAGTAACCATAGCCGTATCGCGCCCGCCAGTGATTGAGCCAGCGGTTGAGCACCAGGGTGGTTTCGTACGCGCGGTCACCCAGGAAGGCCAGCCAACGGTGGTAACGCGTGATGACATCGAACTGATCGCCATGAATCACCAGCAGTCGCCGACCATCCGCCGTCAGGTGCTCAGCCTCGTCCACCAGCTGGATATTGCCCAGCAACAGTTTGGAGTAGCGGCGCAGAAATTCGTCGTGGTTGCCGGTCACGTAGACCACTTCGGTACCGCGCTTGCTCATGGTCAGCAGCCGGCGAATGACGTTGGTGTGCGCTTGCGGCCAATAGATGCCTGCACGAAGCTTCCAGCCATCGATGATGTCGCCGACCAGATAGACCTTGTCAGCCTGGTAGCCCTTGAGAAACTGCGACAAGTGCTCGGCCTGGCAGTCCCGGGTGCCCAGGTGGACATCGGAGATCCACAACGTGCGAACGCGCTGTTTACGCGACGGGCGAGAGAGTTCGACAGGGGTCATGGGGCTGGCTCCGGCGCTGTTTGCTGGAGACTGGCAGGCGCAGATGACAGGTTGGTGGCAACGGCATGACGAGTGATGGTGCGACGTGAATCAGGCACAATGAAACCCTGCCCCGCGAGGACCGCCCATGACCGTCGGCCGCATTCTTTCCCTGCGCCATTACCGGCACGACCTGATCGCCCATAGCCACGAGCACCCACAATTGGTGTTCGGCCTGCGCGGCCGTCTTGATTTCGAGGTCCAGGGGCATGGCGCGCGAATCGACCGCCAAGGCCTGATGGTGGTACCTGCCGGTGCCCACCATGCCTGCGGCAGCGATGCCGGCAGCCATTGCCTGGTACTGGATGTACCCGGGGATCATTGGTTGCACGAGCAGCTCGGTGAACACGCCGATGCCAGCCGGCGCCTGCTGGACAACCCCGGCGCGCGGAACCTCGATGCCCGCCAGCAGCAACTGGTGGACTGGCTGGCCAACAGCCCGGTAGACGATCCGCTCATTGCCCGGCAGGGCGCGGTGCTGCTGTTGGCCAGCCTCAACCCCACGGCGGCAGCGGCCATCGCACCCAGCCACCGACTACCTTATGCGGCCTTCGACGCGCACATCGAGCGGCACGCGGCCTATCCGCTGCAGGTCGCCGACTTGGCGCGCCTGGCCGGGCTGTCCAGCGCCCGGCTGCACGCACGCTTCATCGCCGAATGCGGCATGACACCGATGGACTACATTCGCCAGCGCCGGTTGCTCATGGCGCGGCAATTACTCAAGCAGAGTTCGCTCGCGGTGGGCGAAATCGCGGCGCGGGTTGGCTACGGCTCGCAAAGCGCGTTTTCGGCAGCCGTGCTGCGGATGTTCGGGTGCACGCCCCTGGCCTTGCGGCGAGAGCCTGGCGACAAATGACGCGAGGGTCGCGACAGACTAGCGAGAGTCTGGCGTCTTACACTGAACCTGTTCCAATGCCTACAAGGACTGCACGTCACCAGTAGGACCCCGCTCGCCAGCGATAGGGCCGGGGCTGACTTTTCAATTGCTCAAGGACCATCATGAACCACCGCACCGCCCTCGGCGCCCTACACATTGGCGCGCTGTTCTTCGGTCTGACTGGCGTATTCGGCAAGCTCGCTGCCAGCGCCAGCCCGGCGATCATCGTGTTCGGTCGCGCCGCCTTTGCCGTGCTCGCCCTCGCCCTGTTCGCCAGCCTTGCCCGCCAGGGCTGGTACTCGCTCAAAGGCCAGGACATCCGCCGCCTGCTGCTCGGCGGCGTTTTGCTGGCTGGCCACTGGGTAAGCTTCTTCATCGCGGTCAAGGTCGGGGGCGTGGCCATCGCGACACTGGGCTTCGCCAGCTTCCCGGCGTTCACCGTGATACTCGAAGGCCTGCTGTTTCACGAACGTATCCGCCGCAACGAAACGCTACTGGTGCTTTTAGTGAGTATCGGACTGGTGCTGGTCACCCCATCGTTCGACCTTGCCAGCGAGGCCACCGGGGGCCTGCTTTGGGCTTTGCTGTCGGGCTTGCTGTTCTCGCTGCTGTCACTGACCAATCGGGCCGGCTCGGGGCGCTTGCCAGCGGTCCAGGCGGCCTTGTGGCAAAACCTGGTGGTCACCCTGTGCCTGCTACCGGTGGCACTGCCAGGCCTGGCTGCCGTGGCACCGATGGACTGGCTATGGATCGCCCTGCTCGGCATCTTCTGCACAGGCGTCGCCCACAGCCTGTTCGTCGCAAGCCTGGCAGTGATCAAGGCGCGCACCGCCGCCGTGGTGTTCGGCATGGAGCCGGTCTATGGCATCGCCGTGGCCTGGGCGATCTTCGCCGAAACACCCACACCCCGCATGTTGCTAGGCGGCGCACTGATCATCTTCGCCATCGTGCTGTCCAGCCGCCTCGCTGCGCAACAGCCGGCAAGGCAGCGGCCACTGGCCGAAAACACTTGATCAACGATCGTTGTGGCCCAGGTCACGCTGCGGGTCGATCTGATCCCTGACCCGCTGCTTGAGCACCTTGGCCTCGGGGAAGCCACCATCGGCCTTGCGCTCCCAGATCTGCACGCCATCGCAGGTGATCCGGAACACCCCACCGGTACCCGGCTCCAACGCCACCCGCCCCAGGTCGTCGGAAAACGTAGTGAGCAGCTCCTGGGCCAACCAGGCGGCGCGCAGCAGCCACTGGCACTGTGTGCAATAGTTGATAACGATTTCCGGTTTGCTGTTGGCCATGGCGAGGCATCTCCAGGTAAGGGGCCGCTTATACTAGCGGTCTTTACGCCAGTATTTGAGACTCACGATGCGCCGCCTGCTGTTCTGCCTTTTGCTGATGCTCACCTCCGTTACCGCCCTCGCCACCGAGCAAGCCAGGCCCAAGGTTGGCCTGGTGCTCTCCGGTGGCGCCGCCCGTGGCCTGGCTCACATTGGCGTACTCAAGGCCCTGGAGGAACAGGGCGTACGCATCGATGCCATTGCCGGCACCAGCATGGGCGCGGTGATCGGCGGTTTGTATGCCTCGGGCTACAGCGTTCAGGAGCTGGAGAAACTGGCCACCACACTCGACTGGCAACAGGCGTTGTCCGACGCCCCACCGCGCAAGGACGTGCCGTTTCGCCGCAAACAGGACGACCGCGACTTTCTGGTCAAACAGAAACTGAGCTTTCGCGACGACGGTAGCATCGGCCTGCCCTTGGGCGTGATCCAGGGCCAGAACCTGTCCCTGCTGCTGGAAAGCAAACTGGCCCACACTGCCGACACCCGCGACTTCGACAAACTGCCGATCCCTTTCCGCGCCGTGGCCACCGACATCGCCAGCGGCGAGAAAGTGGTGTTCCGCCGTGGCCATCTGCCCCAGGTGATCCGTGCCAGCATGTCGATACCCGCGGTGTTCGCGCCTGTCGAGCTGGACGGACGCCTGCTGGTGGACGGCGGCATGGTCGACAACATCCCCGTGGATGTGGCCCGCGACATGGGCGTGGACCTGGCCATCGTCGTGGACATCGGTACTCCACTACGTGACCGCAAACAGCTGGCCACGGTGGTCGATGTGCTCAACCAGTCGATCACCCTGATGACCCGGCGCAATTCCGAGGAGCAACTGGCCAGCCTGCACCGCGACGACATCCTGATCCAGCCGCCGCTGGCTGCCTATGGCGTCACCGACTTCGGCCGCGCCCATGACATGATCGACGCGGGCTACCGCGCCACCCGCCTGCTCGATTCGCGCCTGGCCAGCCTACGCCAGCCCGACGGCGATGCAGGCCTGGCCGCGGCCCGCTCGCCCCGCCAGCGCACGCCGGTCATTACCCGGATTCGGATAGAGAACGACGCCAAGGTCAGCGACGAGGTCATTCGTTCCTACATCCGCCAGCCGATCGGCGCGCCTCTGGAGCTGGACCGTCTGCAAACCGACATGGGCACCTTGTATGGCCTGGACTACTTCGACCGGGTGCAGTACCGCGTGGTGCACAAGGGCGACGATAATACCCTGGTGATCAACGCCCGCGGGAAACGTAGCGGCACCGACTACCTGCGCCTGGGCCTTAACCTGTCGGATGACCTGCGTGGCGACAGTGCCTTCAACCTGGGCGCCAGCTATCGGGTCAACGGTATCAACAGCCTGGGTGCCGAATGGCTGACCCGCGCACAGATCGGCGACCTGCAGGAGCTTTACAGTGAGTTCTACCAACCGCTGGACGTGGGTTCACGTTACTTCGTGGCGCCGTACCTGGACTTCGGCTCGCAGAACATCGAGGCGACGCTGGACAACGACCCCATCGCTGAATACCGCCTCGAACGTTATGGTTTCGGCCTGAATGTCGGCCGTCAGATCAGCACCAATGGCGAAGTGCGCCTGGGCGTGGGCAAGGCCTGGGGCGAAGCTGACGTGCGCGTCGGCGACCAGGACCTGCCCAAGGTCAGCTTCAACGAGGGCTTCTATGAACTGAAGTACTCGTTCGACACACTCGACAATGTGTACTTCCCTCACCACGGCGAAGATATTGGCCTGACCTTGCGCAAGTATGATGCCTCGCTGGATTCGGACCAGGACTACAGGCAATGGCAGTTCAACCTGGACAAAGCCATGAGCAGCGGGCCGAATACCTGGGTGCTGGGCGGCCGCTACGGGCGCACGCTGGATGACGCCGAAGTGGTCACCTCGAGTTTCGTCATCGGTGGTGCGCGACAGCTCTCGGGCTTTCGGCAGGACTCGGTGTCAGGGCAGAACATCAGCCTCCTGCGCATGGTCTACTACCGTCGCCTGACGCCCAGGGCCTATGTGCCGTTGGATTTCCCGCTGTACATCGGCGGCTCGCTGGAGCGTGGCCGAGCCTGGAACAACGACAATGAATTCGACAGTGGCTACATCAATGCGGCGAGCATCTTCCTGGGGCTGGAGACACCGCTGGGGCCGCTGAATTTGAGTTACGGGGCGAACGATGCGCATCAGAAGGCGGTGTATCTGAACCTGGGGCATACCTTCTGACGCGCCAGGGCCGCGCTGCAGCCCAATCGCCAGCAAGCCGGCGCCTGCATTTGCCTAGGGGTCAGGACTTTTCGAGGTTCGCCAGAATCTTCGCATGCACGCGCATGCACACTTCCAGGTCCGCTTCCTCCACCCCGGTGAACAGCTCCTGGCGCAAGGCATTGGCGATGGTTTCGATCTGGTCGATCAGCGGTTTGGCCGGTGGGCACAGCAGAATCTTCTTCGCACGCCGGTCCTCCATCACCGCCTGACGGCGCACCAGCCCCTGGCTTTCCAGACTATCGAGCAGACGCGCCAAGGTCGGCCCTTCGACCCCGACACTCTGGGCCAGCTCACGCTGGGTGGGAGCTTCGTCGAAACGCGCCAGATGCAGCAACACCAGCCACCGAGCCTGGGACAAGTTGAGCCCGGCCAGGCGGCGGTCCAGTTCGGCACGCCAACCCCGGGACATCTGGGCCAGCTGCATGCCAAAACGGTGTTGGTTGTCGGTCAGGGGCATAAGCAACTCATTGACTAGAACTAATTATTAGTCAGCTAACCATGCTCGCTGCCATCAAGCAAGGCTGCGCCGCGCGGAAACGTCCGATTATCGTCAAAAAGCATGACAAAGGTCAGCCGTTGGGCGAAATGCCTGCGATCAGAGCTCGAACTCCGCCGCCAGCGCCGCCCGGACGCAATAGAGCACCCCCTCCGGCACCCGCGCCCCGAACATTGGCGCAATCGCAGACACCGGAGGCAACTCGCCCTCACCGTCGAGAAAGGCGTCCTGAACTTCCATGAGCAGGTCTTCGGGAAGATCCAGGGCCTGCTCCAGGCTCAGTTCCTGACGACCCAGCGCTTCGGCCAGGAGGCTATAGACGTTCTTCTCGCTGCAGTTGAGCTGGCCGGCGATTTGCGCAGGTGTCATGCCGGCACGGGCCAGGCTGACCAGTTCGTGGCGCAAGTCGAGCACCACCTTCGGCGCCTCAGCCGTGCCGCCCGCGCCATTGAGCACCTCGAGGAAGGCCTGGCCGTAGCGCTCCAGTTTACGCGCACCGACGCCGCTGACCTGGGCCATGTCGCTGAGGCTGGCAGGCTGGCTGCGCAGCATCTCCAGCAGCGTCGAGTCGGGAAAGATGACATAAGGTGGCACGCTGTGCTCCTCGGCCAGCTTGCGCCGCAACGTGCGCAGCGCTTCCCACAGCTCGCGCTCCTCGGCGCGCACCAGTTGGCTGGCAGGGCTGCCAGCGCTGGAGGACGTCTTGGCCACCGTCTGGGGCTTGAGGTCGCGGCGCAACTGCAAGGTCACTTCGCCGCGCAGCAGGGGCCTGCAGCTGTCGGACAGACGCAAACCGCCATAACCCTCCAGGTCGATGTCCACCAACCCGCGTGCGACCAGTTGACGGAACAGCGAACGCCACTCGGCCTCGGCCAGCGCCTTGCCTACCCCGAACACCGAAAGTTTCTCGTGGCCGAAGTTGCGCACCTTTTCGGTGTCCTTGCCCAGCAAGACATCCACCAGATGACCGACACCGTAGCGCTGACCTGTGCGAAATACCGTCGACAGCGCCTGGCGCGCCGGTTCCGTGGCATCCCAGGTCTGAACCTGGTCGACGCAGTTGTCGCAATGGCCACATGGCTGCTCGAGGATTTCATCGAAATAAGCCAGCAGGGCCTGACGCCGGCAGCGGGTTTCTTCACACAGGGCCAGCATCGCGTCGAGCTTGTGCTGCTCGATGCGCTTGTGGCGTTCGTCGCCCTCGGAGTTCTGCAGCATCTGCTTGAGCATCACCATGTCCTGCAGGCCGTACGCCATCCAGGCGTCGGACGGCAACCCGTCACGGCCGGCGCGGCCGGTTTCCTGGTAGTAGGCTTCAAGCGACTTTGGCAGGTCCAGGTGAGCCACGAAACGCACGTTGGGCTTGTCGATGCCCATGCCGAAAGCAATGGTGGCGACCATGATCAACCCTTCCTCGTTGAGGAAGCGGTGCTGGTTGGCTGCCCGTGTCTCGGCAGCCAGGCCGGCGTGATACGGCAGCGCCGGGAAGCCCTGCTCACACAGGAAGGCAGCGGTTTCGTCGACCTTCTTGCGCGACAGGCAGTAGACGATGCCAGCGTTGCCACGACGCTCGCCCAGGAATGCCATCAGCTGCTTGCGCGGCGCCTCCTTAGGGACGATACGGTAGAAGATGTTCGGCCGGTCGAAACTCGACAGGAAACGTTCAGCCCCCTGCAGGTGCAGGCGCTGGACGATTTCCTCCCGGGTGCGCATGTCGGCGGTGGCCGTCAGCGCAATGCGCGGTACATGCGGGAACAATTCGGCCAACTGGCCCAGTTGCAGGTATTCAGGGCGGAAGTCATGGCCCCACTGCGAAACGCAATGGGCCTCGTCGATGGCGAACAGGGCGATGTCCAGGCCTCGCAGGAACTCCAGCATGCGCGGCTGTACCAGACGTTCAGGCGCCAGGTAGAGCATCTTCACTTCGCCGCGGCGCAAACGCCCGGCCAGGTCGCGCTGCTGCTCGGGGCTCAAGGTCGAATTCAGCGCGGCGGCCGCAACGCCCAGCTCATCGAGAGTAGCGACCTGATCGTCCATCAGCGCGATCAGGGGCGACACCACCACAGTCAAGCCCGTGCGCAGCAATCCGGGCACCTGGAAACACAGCGACTTGCCGCCACCGGTGGGCATCAGCACCAAGGCATCGCCACCTTTGGCCACGCATTCGATGATCGCGGCCTGACGCCCGCGGAAACTGTCGTAGCCGAAGATATCCTTGAGAACGCGCTGAGCCTGTTCGAGCATGTGCAACTCCACCAATCGCCGTACCATCCTGGACACAGGCTGGACGAAAAACCCGCTGCGCACACAGCAAATGCGTAAGCGGCTTTTGCCAGATGACCGGGAAAACCCGCCCCTGGATGAAAAATCGCGGAGTATACCGCAGTGCATCGTGGCACAGGGTGCCCTGGTGACAGACGTTCCCTTTGCACCGTCGCCGCTGCAAGGTGCTAGAATTCACTATCGTTTATTCCCCAAGGTAGCCCTGTAATGTCCTTCGCCGAGCAACTGACCCGCCTGCAAGCCTTCCTCGACGCCGATGAGCTGCACGAAGAAGCGCTGGACTACGTCGCCGCCCATGGCTACCTGACCGCGCTGTCGATCTGCTCGGAAGAAGTGCCCGAGCGCGAATGGATCGACGCGCTGTTCGCCGAAGAGCCCCATTACGCCAGCGATGCCCAGCGCACCGAGATCGAGGCGACCCTGGTGGCACTCAAGGCCCACATCGCCCGCCAGTTGGCCAGCGACGAAGAGTTCGACCTGCCGTGCGACCTGGACCTGACCGATGAGCCGGATGACTCCGACCTGCGTGGCTGGTGCATCGGGTTCATGGAAGGCGTCTTCCTGCGCGAGGAAGCCTGGTTCGAAAACGCCGAAGAAGAAGTCAGCGAGATGCTGCTGCCGATCATGGTCGGCTCTGGCCTGTTCGACGAGCAGCCCGAGTTCAGCGACATTGCCAGTAACGCCAACCTGCAGGACGACATGATCGTGCAGATTCCCGAGGCGCTGAGTGCATTGTTCCTGCTGCTGCACGCACCTGACGAGAAGCCGGCACTGCTCAAGCCACGCCACCACTGAGTCGGTCATGCGCTACCTGCTGCTGGCCATTGGCTGGCTCAGCGTTGCGCTCGGGGTGTTGGGGATCTTCCTCCCGGTGCTGCCCACCACCCCGTTCCTCCTGCTGGCAGCAGCCTGCTTCGCCCGTAGTTCGCCGCGCTTTCACGACTGGCTGATCAACCATCCTACGCTGGGGCCGTGGATTCGAGATTACCTGAGCGGCGAAGGCATTCCGCTCAAGGGCAAGGTCTATGCGATCGGCTTGATGTGGGCGAGCATCAGCCTGTCCTGTTACCTGGTACCGCTGTTCTGGGCACGCGCTTTCATGCTGACCAGCGCGGTGTTGGTCAGCGTGTACATCCTCAAACAGAAGACCCTGCGCCGGCCTGGTTGAGGACTGCGTGGCTGGCTCCCGAGGACCGCTGCGCGCTCCCTTTCGCGACGCAAGGCCGCTCCCACGAGAAACAGCCAAGCCCACCATCCCGTCATTACCGCCGCGCACGTACCGACAGCGAATGCGCCCGCCAAGCACCGCACTGTTGTCTGTGGGACCCAAACGGCCCCAGCAATCCGACCACGCCAGTCATTTCACACGGTATCCACCTTCAGCGAATGATCATTGAGCATGCCATTGATGATCGTCGCTGTGTCCGGCCCCGCCGAAATCACGCCGCCCGCCCCCGCTGTCACGCCATAATGCTGGGCCAGATCCACCCCCGCCAAATCGATGGTCTGGGTGGGTGGCGCCCCCGCCACACTGCTGACTTCGATGGTTGAAACCACATTCGTGCCCGTACCACTGACCTTGAAGTGCAAGTAGTCATCCAGTGACGCCGCAGTAGCATGCTCGCCCTGCAACAACTGCGACAGGTCGAGATGGTCACTGCCCGGCGTGAAGTCGGTGACCGTATCGTGGCCTGCGTCGCCCTTGTGCCAGACGAAGGTGTCGTTGCCAATGCCGCCCGTCAGCGTGTCGTTGCCTGGGCCGCCGATGAGGGTGTCTTGGCCACTGCCCCCGTTGAGCATATCGTTGCCCAAACCTCCATCCAGCACATTGTCACCGCTGCTGCCGATCAGCGTATCGCCATAATCCGAGCCAATCAGGTTCTCGATACGCGCCAGGGTATCGACCCCAGCCCCATCTGTGTTCTGGGCACCATCCATGCTCAGGTTCACAGTGATCGGTCCGGTAGCGCTGGCATAGCTGGCGGTGTCGATACCATTGCCGCCATCGAGCACGTCATTGCCCGCGCCGCCGATCAACAGGTCATCGCCATTACCTCCGTACAGACTGTCATTGCCTGCCCCGCCCACCAGCACATCGTGCCCGTTGTTGCCGTTCAGGGTGTCGTTGCCCTCCCCGGCCAACAACACATCGTTGGCTGACGACCCATTGTGCGTCGCGTTGCCCTGGTAGGTGAGGTCGAGCGTACCGCTGGCACCACTGCCGTGGTGCTCACTCATCGTGTATCCGCTGTGCTGGGCCCCGTTTTCAGCATTGGCATAGTCGACCACCAGGCTCAGCTTGTAATTTTCGGCCGCCTTGCTGTTGCCAGACGCGTTGGATGGGTTGACCAGGTGGATGCTGTAAACCCCGTCATGGCTGGCAGTAAAGCTGCCGCCGTCGGCAACAGGCTGGTAGCTGCCGCCGGCATCCTTCCATTCCATGGTCAAGTTGCCGTCCGGGCGGTCATGGTCCAGCTTCAAGGTTTCGCCCTTGCGCAAGCTGACGGTAAACACATCTTCGGCGTTAGCATTGCCAACCGGGCCCAGGTAGCCAAGCACCACCAGTGCAGCGGTCATGACGCCAGGCGTAGTGATGAACGCACTGCGATCCAAAGCCTTGACCTGGCTTTCGAACACCAGGCTGTTGTTGCCATTCTTGTCTTGACCCGAGCCATTGCCAAGCGTTTGGACGCCTTCATCCCCGCACACCTGCCCGTTCTTGTCCTGTACGTTGATGGTGATGGTCGTGGTGCTTTCATCACCGTCGGCGTCGCGGATGGTGTAGACAAAGGTGTCAGTAGCGCCGGCTTTTGAGACGCTGTTGGAATAGGCGTGGTAGACGCCATTGCCATCGGCATCGAGGGTCAAGTAGCCATATTGGCCATTGACGTTGGTCCCCACTCCACCACTGGCCGAGGTGGAGGTATCGTGGCCTGCACGCACGCCAACCACATACTTGCCGTCGCCCAAGGTATCGGCACCGACTACATCATTCCACAGCACGTTCCCCGTCACCGAGCTACCTTCGTACACCGAGACAGTGTCGCAGTGGGCTTTCGGTACATCGTCGACGACAGTGATGACGATGGTGCTCGTCACGCTATTGCCCAGCGCATCGGTGGCCTTGTAGGTGAAATGCTCGACCGTTTGCTCGGCACCGGGCGTATTGGCAGGGGACGTCAGGTTGTAGGTGTAGGTGCCATCCGGGTTGACCTGGATATGGCCGTACTGGCCGGTGGCGTTGCCAACGAGGCTGTAGGTCAAAGGGCCGACACCACCACTGACCGACCCGACCAGGCTGCCGGACGCCGTTTCGGCGGTCGACGCCGGATTGCTGCCGGTGTTCAAGGCATTTTCGTACACCGTAATGTCGCCATCCTTGCACGCCACCAGGCAAACGCCCTGCACGTTGATGGTGATGGTCGCGGTGCTTTCATCGCCATCGGCATCGCGGATGGTGTAGACGAAGGTATCCGTCGCTCCAGAGCCTGCCACGCTGTCGGGGTAAGCGTGGTAGACGCCATTGCCGTTGGCATCCAGGGTCAGGTAACCGTACTGGCCGTTGATGTTGGAACCGAGTCCACCACTGGCCGAGGTGGAGGTATCGCTGCCGGCGCGTACACCGACCACGTATTTGCCATCGCCCAGGGTGTCGGCGCCGAAAGTGTCGTTGTACAGCACGTTGCCGGTCACCGTGCCGCCTTCGTGAACGGCGGCAGAGTCGGCAACTGCCTTCGGTACATCGTCGACGACAGTGATGACGATGGTGCTCGTCACGCTATTGCCCAGCGCATCGGTGGCCTTGTAGGTGAAATGCTCGACCGTTTGCTCGGCACCGGGCGTATTGGCAGGGGACGTCAGGTTGTAGGTGTAGGTGCCATCCGGGTTGACCTGGATATGGCCGTACTGGCCGGTGGCGTTGCCAACGAGGCTGTAGGTCAATGGGCCGACACCACCACTGACCGACCCGACCAGGCTGCCGGACGCCGTTTCGGCGGTCGACGCCGGATTGCTGCCGGTGTTCAAGGCATTTTCGTACACCGCAATGTCGCCATCCTTGCACGCCACCAGGCAGACGCCCTGCACGTTGATGGTGATGGTCGCGGTGCTTTCATCGCCATCGGCATCGCGGATGGTGTAGACGAAGGTATCCGTCGCTCCAGAGCCTGCCACGCTGTCGGGGTAAGCGTGGTAAACGCCATTGCCGTTGGCATCCAGGGTCAGGTAACCGTACTGGCCGTTGATGTTGGAACCGAGTCCACCACTGGCCGAGGTGGAGGTATCGCTGCCGGCGCGTACACCGACCACGTATTTGCCATCGCCCAGGGTGTCGGCGCCGAAAGTGTCGTTGTATAGCACGTTGCCGGTCACCGTGCCGCCTTCGTGAACGGCGGCAGAGTCGGCAACTGCCTTCGGTACATCGTCGACGACAGTGATGACGATGGTGCTCGTCACGCTATTGCCCAGCGCATCGGTGGCCTTGTAGGTGAAATGCTCGACCGTTTGCTCGGCACCGGGCGTATTGGCAGGGGACGTCAGGTTGTAGGTGTAGGTGCCATCCGGGTTGACCTGGATATGGCCGTACTGGCCGGTGGCGTTGCCAACGAGGCTGTAGGTCAATGGGCCGACACCACCACTGACCGACCCGACCAGGCTGCCGGACGCCGTTTCGGCGGTCGACGCCGGATTGCTGCCGGTGTTCAAGGCATTTTCGTACACCGTAATGTCGCCATCCTTGCACGCCACCAGGCAAACGCCCTGCACGTTGATGGTGATGGTCGCGGTGCTTTCATCGCCATCGGCATCGCGGATGGTGTAGACGAAGGTATCCGTCGCTCCAGAGCCTGCCACGCTGTCGGGGTAAGCGTGGTAAACGCCATTGCCGTTGGCATCCAGGGTCAGGTAACCGTACTGGCCGTTGATGTTGGAACCGAGTCCACCACTGGCCGAGGTGGAGGTATCGCTGCCGGCGCGTACACCGACCACGTACTTGCCATCGCCCAGGGTGTCGGCGCCGAAAGTGTCGTTGTACAGCACGTTGCCGGTCACCGTGCCGCCTTCGTGAACGGCGGCAGAGTCGGCGACTGCCTTGGGCACGTCGTCGACGATGTTCACATCCAGGCTGCCAGTGGCGGTGCTGCCATCGACGTCCTTGGCGATGACCTGGAAGTGCTCGCTGAAGCTGTTGGTGCCATCGCCATTGGCGTGGCTTTCATTGTCCGTCAGGGTGTAGCTGTAGCTGACTACACCGGTAGCGGGATCATAGCCGGTGATGGTCAGGGTATGCCCCTCCGGGGTCACCACCGATTGCGGGAAGCCGGCAGGCACGCCACCGGTGACCACGGCGATACCGCCCACGCTCAGGCTCTGCAGGCCATCCGGCGCCGTGACCTTGAACGTGCCCTGCTGGGTCAGTTCCGACGCATTGGGCGCCGAGCCATCGCCCAGATGTTTCTCGTAGACGTTCAGCTCACCACCCTGTACCTCCAATCCATCGAGTGTCACCGGGTCGTTGAGGTTGCTGATGTTCAGGGTCAAAGTCGCGGAACTGGTGTCGCCGTCGGCGTCCTTGATCGTGTAGGTGAAGTGCTCGAGACCATTACCGCCACCCCCCAGGTTCTTGAAGTCCGGGTCGTTGGTGTTGAGCGTATAGGTGTAGGAGCCGTCTGCGGCCAGTACCAACGTGCCGTAGGTACCGGTGAAGGTACCGGCGATGACCGGGCCGCCGACCACACGGTCGGCACCTTGCACGTCATTGCCCAGCACGTTGCCGGTCAGCGCGGTGTGCTGCTCGGTGGCAGTGACGGCGTTGCTGTCGTCATAAGCCTTGGGTAGGTCGTCGACGATTGTGATTGCGATAGTGCTGGTGACGCTGTTGCCCAGCGCGTCGGTAGCCTTGTAGGTGAAGTGCTCGACCGTTTGCTCAGCACCGGGCGTATTGGCGGGTGACGTCAGGGTGTACGTGTAGGTGCCGTCCGGGTTGATCTGGATCTGGCCGAACTGCCCTGACGCATTGCCAACCAGGCTGTAGGTCAATGCCCCAATGCCACCGCTGACCGAGCCGACCAGGGTGCCGGATGCTGTTTCACCAGTTGAACTCGGATGGCTGCCAATGACTGTCCCGGGGGCAAGATCGTTGCCGTCCTTGCTGGTGTCCAAGGCATTTTCGTACACCGTAATGTCGCCATCCTTGCACGCCACCAGGCAAACGCCCTGCACGTTGATGGTGATGGTCGCAGTGCTTTCATCGCCATCGGCATCGCGGATGGTGTAGACGAAGGTATCCGTCGCTCCAGAGCCTGCCACGCTGTCGGGGTAAGCGTGGTAGACGCCATTGCCGTTGGCATCCAGGGTCAGGTAACCGTACTGGCCGTTGATGTTGGAACCGAGTCCACCACTGGCCGAGGTGGAGGTATCGCTGCCGGCGCGCACACCGACCACGTACTTGCCATCGCCCAGGGTGTCGGCGCCAAAAGTGTCGTTGTACAGCACGTTGCCGGTCACCGTGCCGCCTTCGTGAACGGCGGCAGAGTCGGCAACTGCCTTGGGCACGTCGTCGACGATGTTCACATCCAGGCTGCCAGTGGCGGTGCTGCCATCGACGTCCTTGGCGATGACCTGGAAGTGCTCGCTGAAGCTGTTGGTGCCATCGCCATTGGCGTGGCTTTCATTGTCCGTCAGGGTGTAGCTGTAGCTGACTACACCGGTAGCGGGATCATAGCCGGTGATGGTCAGGGTATGCCCCTCCGGGGTCACCACCGATTGCGGGAAGCCGGCAGGCACGCCACCGGTGACCACGGCGATACCGCCCACGCTCAGGCTCTGCAGGCCATCCGGCGCCGTGACCTTGAACGTGCCCTGCTGGGTCAGTTCCGACGCATTGGGCGCCGAGCCATCGCCCAGATGTTTCTCGTAGACGTTCAGCTCACCACCCTGTACCTCCAATCCATCGAGTGTCACCGGGTCGTTGAGGTTGCTGATGTTCAGGGTCAAAGTCGCGGAACTGGTGTCGCCGTCGGCGTCCTTGATCGTGTAGGTGAAGTGCTCGAGACCATTACCGCCACCCCCCAGGTTCTTGAAGTCCGGGTCGTTGGTGTTGAGCGTATAGGTGTAGGAGCCGTCTGCGGCCAGTACCAACGTGCCGTAGGTACCGGTGAAGGTACCGGCGATGACCGGGCCGCCGACCACACGGTCGGCACCTTGCACGTCGTTGCCCAGCACGTTGCCGGTCAGCTCGGTGTGCTGCTCGGTGGCAGTGACGGCGTTGCTGTCGTCATAAGCCTTGGGCACGTCGTCGACGATGTTCACATCCAGGCTGCCAGTGGCGGTGCTGCCATCGACGTCCTTGGCGATGACCTGGAAGTGCTCGCTGAAGCTGTTGGTGCCATCGCCATTGGCGTGGCTTTCATTGTCCGTCAGGGTGTAGCTGTAGCTGACCACACCGGTGGCAGGATCATAGCCGGTGATGGTCAGGGTATGCCCCTCCGGGGTCACCACCGATTGCGGGAAGCCGGCAGGCACGCCACCGGTGACCACGGCGATACCGCCCACGCTCAGGCTCTGCAGGCCATCCGGCGCCGTGACCTTGAACGTGCCCTGCTGGGTCAGTTCTGACGCATTGGGCGCCGAGCCATCGCCCAGGTGTTTCTCGTAGACATTCAGCTCACCACCCTGCACCTCCAATCCATCGAGTGTCACCGGGTCGTTGAGGTTGCTGATGTTCAGGGTCAAAGTCGCGGAACTGGTGTCGCCGTCGGCGTCCTTGATCGTGTAGGTGAAGTGCTCGAGACCATTACCGCCACCCCCCAGGTTCTTGAAGTCCGGGTCGTTGGTGTTGAGCGTATAGGTGTAGGAGCCGTCTGCGGCCAGTACCAACGTGCCGTAGGTACCGGTGAAGGTACCGGCGATGACCGGGCCGCCGACCACACGGTCGGCACCTTGCACGTCGTTGCCCAGCACGTTGCCGGTCAGCGCGGTGTGCTGCTCGGTGGCAGTGACGGCGTTGCTGTCGTCATGAGCCTTGGGCGCATCGTCACGGATGTTCACATCCAACGAACCTTGCGCAATGTCGCCGTCGCGGTCACTCACCAGAACCGGGAAATGTTCGTGCACCGTGCGAACCCCTTCGCCAGTGCCATGCTGCTCGGCCCCGGTAAGGGTGTAGCTGTAGGTCACCACACCGGTGGTAGGATTGTAACCGGTAATGGTCAGGAGGTTCCCCTGAGCGGTGATGATGGATTGGCCAACGCCTGTGACAACGCCAGCGGTCACGACATTGATGCCACCCACACTGAGATTGAACACGCCATCCTGCGCCACCACGGTGAAACTGCCGGATTGGGTCAACGCGGAAGGGTCACTGGCCGATCCGTCGGCGAGGTTGGCTTCGCTGAAAGTCAGTTCGCTCGGTGCAAGATCCAACCCCTGCAGTTCGACAGGATTGTTCTCATCCTGCGGCGGCGTGGGCCGCAGCACATCACCATTGTCATCACTGCTGGGATCCGTCCCGGCAATCTCGCGCGTGGCCAGCTCGGGAATTAAATTGAAACCTGCCGTTGGGAAGCCGACCGTTGGGTCGACCCGCGCGGCCACCTCGGTCAACATCACGAAGCTGTGGCCGCCGCCCAGGGCGCCGGGTGCGCCACTACTGGATGGGCCAGCAGCCGTGGCTTCGGCGGACTGGGTAGGGTCATCGCCTGCGGCAATGGCCTGCTGAATGCGTTCTACATCACTGAGCTGCGCATCACTCGGCGCCGTGCCGTGGTCCTGGGCGTGAGGCGCCTGGTTGGCCAGCAGGTCGGAGGTCATGGTCAGGCTGCTGTCACGCCCCAGGGTCAGCTCGGCGCCATTGTGCAAACGCACGGCCACGGCCCCGGCTGCGCCAGTTTCCAATTGCTCGCCGGCAAACAGGCGGTCGCCCTCCACCAAGGGCCGTCGCCCACCGTCGCTGCCGACCGCGAACACCTGCCCGACCACCTTGCTGACCACACCGACTAACTTAGCCATGAGCGCACGCCTCCCCTAACCGATAGGCTTTTACAGCCAATGACAGGGCGCAGCGCAGATCAAGGAGTCGAGCTCAAGCGTGGTCGCGGTGAGCATCGATCCTTCAGGTGACTACTTTGGCGATAGTATTAATGTAAGTTGGCCATTATTTTGTGCCAAAAAATTGTCGCCAAATACCACCTGTGCCTAACCGTCCTGCGTCTTTAGCTGTAAAAAATCTGGAACTCACCGCGATGCCTGAAAACCGTGGCCTACCACGAGTTTCAAATTCACCTGAAAGAAACAATGTCTTGGTTTGCATAGACCGCATAAGTTTTTTTTCGCATAGGTATTATGAAAAAATCTTCTTAGCTCGCGCCCTAAATGTTCTTAGCTCTGTTGTTACAAACTTGAAACGGTTTGAAGCATAAATATCGTCATTTTTTTGGCGAAAAGCAGGACTTTTTTGGACCAGGGAGATGTACCCCATGCGCGTGTTAACCCCCATCACCAGTGCAGTGCTGTTGGCCATGGCGTGTGCCAACGTTCAGGCGATGTCAATCAACGAGGCCGTCCAGAACGCCGTGGACCAACATCCCGAGATCAGCGCCAGCCGCAATAGTCGACTGTCGGCAGACGAGGATGTGAAGTTCGCTCGCGGGGGGTACTACCCAACTGTCGACCTGGTGGCCGGTTATGGCCGCCAACGTTCCGACAACCTCAATACTCGTGGACTCAACGCTGACGGCACCAGCAACCACCGCAAGGAAACGCTCAACTACACCCAGTCGGAACTGCGTCTTCGGCAGATGCTGTTCGATGGCTTCAACACCCCCAACGAGGTAGGCCGCACCGAGGCGGTGGCCAACTCGCGGGCCTACTACACCCAGGCCACCGCCGAGACGGTTGCCCTGCGCGCCATCGAGGTGTACCTGGAGGTGCTCAAGCGCCGTGAGCTGGTGACCTTGGCGAAAAACAACCTGCAGGCCCATCTGCGGGTCAACGACCAGATCGGCCTGCGCAGCGAGCGTGGCGTCGGCAGCACCGCCGACCTCGACCAGTCCCGGGCCCGTCGCGCGTTGGCGGAGAACAACCTGGACACCGCCGAAGTCGACCTGGCGGACGCCGAGGCCAACTTCTACAGCGTCATCGGTCGCATGCCCGACGAACTGGAAACCCCGTCCACGATCAAGGGCCAGGTACCTGCCAATCTGGATGAGGCACGCAAGGGCTTGCTGGAGAACAACCCCTACCTGAAATCGGCCCAGGCCGATGTGAATGCCGCCGAGCAGCAGTACGAAGTGGCCAAGTCGCCTTTCTATCCGCGCCTGGACGCTGTGCTGGCCACCGGCGCCAATAACAACCTGGGCGGAGAAAAAGGCCACAGCAACAACGACTGGCAGGCCGGCGTAGAGCTCAGCTACAACCTGTTCCGCGGCGGTAGCGACAAGGCCCGGCTGCAATCGGATGCGCACAAGATCAACCAGGCCATGGACATCCGCAACAATGCCCTACGCGAGCTGAACGAGAACCTGGCCCTGGCCTGGAACGCCATGAACAACGCCCGCAAGCAAGCCCCGACCGCTCGTGAATACGCCGAAACCACCCAGCGAGTACGAGCCGCCTACCAGGACCAGTTCGGCCTGGGTCAGCGAACCTTGCTGGACGTGCTGGACAGCGAAAACGAGCTGTACAACGCCAACCGCCGCTACACCGAAGTACGGTACACCGAGGAGTTCTCGATGTATCGGGTCCTGGCGACCATGGGCGAACTGCTGAGCAAGCAACGCATCTCGCTGCCGCCAGAGGCCATTGCCAAGAGCGATGTGCGCAACGAGGCAAGACTGCCCGACATGCGCTAGGTACAGCCGCAGGCAGATCCGGTTCGCAAGGCGTTGCACCCCATCCAACGTCGCGGGAGTAGTCCATCGTGACCAGTATGCAAAGCGCGCAGCCGCGCCCGGATGTCGATGACCCACTGCTCGATGGCCTGCTGATCCTGTGTCGCCTGCATGGTCGCCCGGCCAGCCGTGCCAGTCTGTGCAGCGGCTTGCCCCTGGCCCAGCAGCGCCTGGGCCCGGCACTGCTGCCACGAGCAGCCGCCAGGGCTGGCCTACAGGCGCGCGTCCTGCCCCGTGGCCTGGCTGACATTTCGCCCCTCAACCTACCGGTGTTGCTGTTGCTCAACGACGGCCGCAGCGCCGTGCTGCAGCGCTGGGGCGATGACGGCCGTGCGCTGATCCTGCCCTGCGAAGCCGAAGGCGGTGAGCAATGGGTCGAGCGTGAAACGCTGGACCAGGCCTACAGTGGCAACGCCCTTTTCGCTCGCCCCCGACACACCCTGGAAGACCTGCGCTCGCCCTTGCTACCCAGGGTCAACGCCTGGTTCCGCGACACACTGCGTCACTCACGCTGGCTGTATGGCGATGCCTTGTTGGCCAGCCTGCTGATCAACTTGCTCGGCTTGATGGTACCGCTGTTCGTCATGCAGACCTACGACCGCGTGGTGCCCAACCAGGCTGTATCGACTCTGTGGGTACTGGTCGCTGGCCTGTTCATTGGCACTGCGTTCGAGTTGGTGCTGCGCATGGTCCGCGCCCACTTGCTCGATCAAGCCGGCAAGAAAACCGACCTGATTCTGTCTGCGACTTTGTTCGAGCGCATCACCGGCATGGCGATGAAGGCCAAGCCCGCCACCATTGGCGGCTTCGCCCAAAGCATCCACGACTTTCAGGGGCTACGCGAATTTCTCACCGCCGTGACCCTGACCAGCATCATCGACCTGCCCTTCGTTGCCCTGATGCTTCTGGTGATAGGCCTGCTCGGCGGCTGGCTGGTGCTGATTCCCTTGATCGCCTTCCCCGTTGCGGTGGGCTTCGCCCTGCTGATCCAGGCTCGTCTGCGTGACACCGTACAAAAGAGCCTGAGCCTGGGCGCGGTGCGCCAAGCGCTGCTAATCGAAACCCTGGGTGGCCTGGAAACTCTCAAAGCCTGCGGCGCCGAAAGCGAACGCCAGTACCAGTGGGAACACACCAACGGCGCCATCGCCCGCCTCGATGCCCACGCCCGCAACCTCTCCTCCCTGGCCAGCAACGGCACCCTGTTCATCCAGCAGTTCTGCGGCATGGCCACCATCGTGGCCGGGGTCTACAGCATCATCGCCGGCAACCTCAGTGTCGGCGCCCTGGTGGCCAGCTACATGCTCGGCAGCCGAGTGCTGGCACCGCTGGGGCAGATCGCCGGGCTGATCACCCGCTACCAGCAGGCTCAGCTCACCATGCGCAGCACCGACGCGCTGATGGCCCTGCCTCAGGAGCGCCAGGCCGAACAGCAAGCGCTGGAGCACACCACGCTCAAGGGTGGCCTGGCACTGAGCCACGTCAGCTTCCGCTACCCAGGGCAAACCCATGCCGCGCTGCATGACGTCAACCTCAGCCTCAGCCCTGGCGAGCGCATTGGCATCATCGGCCGCAGCGGCTCGGGCAAGAGCACCTTGGCACGCCTGTTGATGGGCTTTCATCACCCTGACGAAGGCCAGGTGCTGCTGGATAACCTCGACCTGCGCCAACTGGATATTGCCGACCTGCGTGGCCAGATCGGCTACGTGGCCCATGACCTGCCGCTGCTGGCCGGTTCCCTGCGCGATAACCTCACCCTCGGCGCACGTCACGTCAGCGATGCACGCATGCTCGAAGTGGCCGAACTGACCGGCGTCAGCGAGCTGGCCAGGCAACATCCCAGTGGCTTCGACCGCCCGGTGGGCGAACGAGGCCAGCTGCTGTCCGGTGGCCAGCGCCAGGCCGTGTTGCTGGCCAGGGCCCTGCTGCTGGAGCCCCCGATCCTGATTCTCGATGAACCCACCAGCCACATGGACAACAGCAGCGAGGAACAACTGCGCCAGCGCCTGATGGCCTGGGTGCCAGGCAAGACGGTACTGCTGGTGACCCACCGCACCTCGATGCTCAGCCTGGTGGACCGTCTACTGGTGCTGGACAACGGCAAGATCGTCGCCGACGGGCCAAAGGACGCGGTCATCGACGCCCTGCGCAAAGGCCGCATTGGCGCGGCAATGTAGGAGTTCACCATGCCTCTCATGCAAAGCGTGCGCAGCAACCAGGGCAACGACAAACGAGCCGAGCGCGACTATATGCCGGAGCTGGCCGGCGCCACTTTGCAAGACTCACCCCGCCTGTCGCGCCTGACCGTGTGGCTGGCCGCCGCACTGCTGCTGGTGGCGTTGGCCTGGGCCAGCCTGGCGGTGCTCGATGAAGTGACGGTAGGCGAAGGCAAGGCTATCCCGTCGAGCAAGGTACAGGTCGTGCAGAACCTGGAAGGCGGCATCGTCACCGAGATCTTCGTACGTGAAGGTCAAATGGTCGAGAAAGGCGCCACCCTGCTGCGCCTGGATGACACCCGTTTCAAGTCGAACAAAGGCGAGAGCGAAGCGGATCGGTATGCGTTGACCGCCCAGGTCGAGCGCCTCGCCGCCGAGTCCGAGGGGCGTCCCTTCGAGCTGTCGGATGAAGTGCGGGCCAAGGCTCCGCAAGTTGCCGAAGACGAAATCGCGCTGTATGAATCCCGCCAACGGCGCCTGGCCAGCGAAAAACAGACGCTCAACGAACAGCTGCGGCAAAAGACCCAGGAGCTCGCCGAATTCCGCTCGAAGGTCGAACAGTACCGCTCGGCCCTGGGCCTATTGCAGCAGGAGCTGAACATGTCGACACCGCTGGTGGGCACTGGGGCGATCTCGCCGGTGGAAATCCTGCGTCTGAAACAACGTACCGTCGAGGCGCGCGGCCAGCTCAATGCCACCAGCCTGGCCATTCCCCGGGCGGAGGCGGCGGTGGCGGAAATCAAGAGCAAGATCCAGGAGTCCGACGCCACCTTCCGCTCCGAAGCAGCCAAGGAGCTCAACGACAAACGCACTGAACTGTCGAAGATCACCGCCACCAGCATCGCCATCGACGACCGGGTCAACCGCACCACCGTGGTGTCGCCGGTGCGTGGTATCGTCAAGCTGCTCAAGGTCAACACCATTGGCGGCGTGGTGCAGCCGGGCAGTGACCTGGTGGAGATCGTGCCGATCGAGGACAACCTGCTGATCGAGGCCAGGGTGCGGCCGCAGGATGTGGCGTTCCTGCATCCGGGGCAGCCGGCGATGGTCAAGTTCAGTGCCTATGACTACACGATTTACGGTGGGTTGAAGGCCAAGCTCGAGCTGATCAGTGCCGACACGGTGACCGATGACAAGGGCAATGCGTTCTACCTGATCCAGGTGCGCACCGACAAAAATCACTTGGGTGGGGACAACAAACCGTTGCTGATCATCCCGGGGATGGTGGCCACGGTGGACATCATCACCGGCCAGAAAAGCGTGCTGGATTATCTGCTCAAGCCGGTGCTCAAGGCACGGACCGAGGCGCTACGCGAGCGGTGAAGGGTTTGGATTGCGTGATGTCGCCACATTTTCAGCGCCTGTGAGATCGAGCGCCGCCCGCGCGGCGCATCGCGGGCAAGCCCGCCCCTACCTTGATTGGTGTGAAACAACCGTAGGAGCGAGCCTTGCTCGCGATGCGTCGCGTAAGCGGCGCTTGATCCTACACCGGCCCCATATCGGCGAACAAAAAGAGCATCGCGAGCAAGGCTCCCACAGTCTGTTTCGGGCGAGTCTCTCCTGTGCCAGTTAGGCTGGCCGCCTTGATGCATGACTGAAGACTGATGAAAAGCGGTTGCGCCCACCTCAATATCGAAACGAGCAAACACGGCGGACAGTGGAGCCTCCACAGGAGTGATTGGCCCGGGAACCGCAAGCGGCAAGTCCTCTTCTATTAGCCACAAAACCTGTGGGAATTCGCCCTCTCCACTCCTGATAACGGCAGCCTTGCTGCCGTGTCGTGTTGCTGAAGGCCTAGCATTTTTGCCAGTAGAAACAAATGGCGAAGGATTACATCCTGAAGGCTCCAATTACCTGAAGGAGCAGATCACATGCGATTTTTTG
Source organism: Pseudomonas sp. NyZ480 (assembly GCF_029537255.1). Lineage (NCBI taxonomy): Bacteria > Pseudomonadati > Pseudomonadota > Gammaproteobacteria > Pseudomonadales > Pseudomonadaceae > Pseudomonas > Pseudomonas sp. NyZ480. The sequence goes on from NZ_CP120626.1 coordinate 3,942,686, forward strand.
CGATTGTAGGTATTGCAGGCGTTCTGGCTGTGGGGAACGCACTTGCGGCTACATGTCCGGAGCCATCCAGCATCAGCCAAAAAGCTGATACACAAGACGACATGGATGGGATCGCTTACAGCGCCACGAATGAGGATGGTCAATGGTCGGGTTTCACACCCAATGCAAAAGAATCGAAGGCCGATGAATTCAAACTGCTAAATCAGAAAGAGACCACGACCTCAATCATTTGCCGATACGAGAGCGACGACGAAGGCATCAGCTTGGCATTGAAAAAATGATGCCCTGAGGCCGTCAGCCAGAGGCACGACCGTCCTTGTCATGGGAAGTCGCATTTCATGATCGGGGCGGCGTGCTGCTTGAGCAACCATGATTTCGCTCGAATACATCAACACCCATCGCCTTGATCTGCCCTTCGATCAACGCCTCGAATGGCCGTAGCAGCTCATCGAAACTGGCTGGCTGCTCCAGCACGTTCAACGCCTGTGCCACTGCCTCGATGGTCGACACCGCGCCCGGCTCCGGTGCCTTGCGCAGGCGGTAGCGAGAGGGCGCGACCTCGGCCAGTGTCACCCTGGGCAGCGCCTCCAGCAACGGGTTCATGTACAGCAGCTTACGGGCCTTGCGCCAGGTGCCGTCGGGGACGATCAGCATGAATGGCCTATCGTCCGTTTCGTCGTAGGCTGCCAGCGCTTGTGCCTGCTCGCCCGGGAACAGCAGCACGGGCCGATAGCCCGGTTTGGCCAACAGCTCGGCAAGATCGGCGAACACTTCCCCAACCCGCAGCTCGGCATTGACCAGGCCCAAGGCGGCCAGTCGAGCGGTGTTCAGCGCGTGGTCGGTTTCACTGGGATGCTGCAGCAGGGCCACGCGGGTGCGGCTGTCGAGGCTGGGAATCAGTGGGCAGAGGCAATGGTCAAGCGGGCGCTGGCAGCGTTCGCAGCGAGGTCTGGGCATGGTGTTCTCCGTTGGCGGAGTATTTTGCCATAAGCCGATATGCTGGGCCCGCTTTGCCGGCGATGGGCTGCCAAGCAGCCCCAACGGCCTCAGCGGTTAAACCGCTCCGCCAGACTATGCAGGTATTCGGCCATGCGTTCGAGGTCAACACCATTGGCGGCGTGGTGCAGCCGGGCAGTGACCTGGTGGAGATCGTGCCGGTCGAGGACAACCTGCTGATCGAGGCCAGGGGGCGGCCGCAGGATGTGGCGTTCCTGCATCCGGGGCAGCCGGCGATGGTCAAGTTCAGTGCCTATGACTACACGATTTACGGTGGGTTGAAGGCCAAGCTCGAGCTGATCAGTGCCGACACGGTGACCGATGACAAGGGCAATGCGTTCTACCTGATCCAGGTTCGTACCGAGCAGAATCACCTCGGCAGGGACAACAAACCGTTGTTGATCATTCCGGGGATGGTGGCCACGGTGGACATCATCACCGGCCAGAAAAGCGTGCTGGACTATCTTTTGAAGCCAGTGCTCAAGGCGCGGACAGAGGCGATGCGCGAGCGTTGAGTCGCCCGCAGGCCGGCTCCTACAGCGCTGCATGCAGGAACCGGCCCAGGCTCTACTGGACGTATGCCGCAGGCGGGTCCGGCAACGCTGCGAGCAAATCCCGCAAGCCATCGGACCATTGCGACCGGATACGCTGAAAGTAAGGGTCATGGGCCGTGATACGGTGGCATTTCACCTCATCCAGGCAGTCTTTGCGGTACACCAGCAGATCCAGCGGCATACCCACCGACAGGTTGCTGCGCATGGTCGAGTCGAACGAGATCAGGCCGCAGCGCAGTGCCTCGCCCAGCGGCGTGTGGTAGAGCAGGTTGCGATCGAGTATCGGCCTGCCGTACTTGCTCTCGCCCAGCTGCATGAACGGCGTGTCCTCCGTTGCCTGGATGAAGTTGCCTTGCGGATAGATGTTGTACACGCCCATGGGCTGGCCCAGGATCTGCCCCCCCACCAGGAACGAACAGCTCAGGTCCACCTTGCCAGACAGCTTGGTGCAGTCCCGGTTGATCACCTCTCGAATGGTGTCGGCCACCAGCGCCGTGGCGTCGTACAGCGTCGGTACGTTCAACAGATGCGCGCCCTCACTGTCACAACGCTGCCTGAGCAAACTCACCACCGACTGCGAGGTCGCAAGGTTGCCGGCCGTTTGCAGCACGATCAGGCGCTCACCCGGCACATTGAACACGAACAACTTCCGGAACGTGGAGATCTGGTCGATTCCGGCATTGGTCCGTGAGTCCGATATGAAGACCAACCCGTCCGCCAGGTGCATCGCAACGCAATAGGTCATTGCTGTTGTGCCTGTGGTAGCGAGCTGACCTGCACCCGCGCCAGCATCGACTCCGCCCCGCCGCCACGGCGCATGCCACGCACCGGGCAGGCATCGAGATAATCATGCCCCACCGCCAGCTTCAGGTGCCGTTCCGGCCTGGCCAGGCGGTTGGTGACATCGAAGCTGTACCAGCCATCGCCCAGCCAGGCTTCGGCCCAGGCGTGGCTTGCCAGGTGGCTTTCGTCCTCGGTGCACAGGTAGCCCGACACGTAGCGCGCAGGGATGCCCAGGCTACGCGCGCAGGCCAGGAACGCATGGGTATGGTCCTGACAGACGCCGGCGCGGTTGGCGAAGGCTTCCGCCGCCACCGTGTCCACCGCGGTTGCGCCAGGGGTGTAGGCAATGTGATCGGCCAACCCGTTCATCAGATCGATCAGCGCCGTCCGGTCGCGTCTGGCGCCACAGTGTCGAATGGCGAAGCCCCGCAGTGCATCGTCGATGGCGGTCAGTTTGCTCGAACGCAGAAATGGCAGCGCGGACTGCGTGTCGTGCTCCACTTCCAGCGTCTGGTCGATGTCCACGTCCCCATGGGCACTGAGCATCAGGGCGTCATGGGGTTCGTCGATGGTCAGCAAATGCAGGACATTGCCATAGGGATCCAGCTGGCTACCTACCGGACGTGGCAGATCCAGATGCCATTCCAGTATCTGCTGGCGTTCACTGCTCTTGGGTGTGAGGCGCAGCAACTGGATGCTCATGCACACGTCGTTGGAGTAGTGGTAGGTGGTGTCGTGGCGGATAGACAGTCTCATACTACCTCCAGGTAGGATTCGTGAACGTTCTGTCCCAAGTGATTGATCTGGCCGATGTAGTGGGTCAACCACTGATGCAGCCCAGACTCAAGGATCTCTTCGATACCAGTGAAGCGCAGACGGGCACTGAGTTCGGCTGCCAGACGTTGCGCCGGACGCCCGTTTTCACCCGGCAAACCGGCCAGCAACTGCGCCAGCTCCTCGACGCAGGCATGCAGCGAGCGTGGTACATCCGCGCGCAGCAATAGCATTTCGGAGACCTGCTCGGCCGCCGGTGCGCAGCGGTAGATTTCGTTGAACGCTTCAAAGGAGGACAGCGCGCGCAGCAAGGCGCTCCATTGGTAGTAGCCGCGTGCGGAGTTGTCGCTGACTTCTTCCGATTCCTCGCCGAACATTTCGTAGCGCGCGTCGAGCAAACGCAGGGTGTTGTCCGCCCGCTCCAGGAAGGTGCCCAGGCGGATGAACCCATAGGCCTCATTGCGCATGATGGTGCCAGCGGTGGCACCGCGGAACAGGTGCGACCGCTCCTTGACCCATTCGCAGAAGTGGTTGATACCGTAGCGTGCCAGGCCTTTGTTGGCGATGTTGCGCATCTCCAGCCAAGTGGCGTTGATGTTCTCCCACATGTCGGCGGTAATTCGCCCACGCACCGCGTGTGCATTGCTGCGCGCGGCCCGCAGACAGCAATAGATGCTGCCGGGGTTGGTCTCGTCCAGGGCGAAGAAATGCAGCATGTGCTCGACATTGAGCTCGCCGTAACGGCGGTTGTAGTCATCCAGCGTGCCCGCCGCCAGCAATGACATCGCTAGCTCAGGCCGCCCATCGCTGCGCCCAGCCTGGGGCATCAGCGAAAGCGAATAGCTGACCTCGAGCATGCGCGCCAGGTTCTCCGCGCGCTCAAGGTAACGAGACATCCAATACAGGTCCGAGGCAGTCCTTGAAAGCATGATTCAGTCCTCCACAACCCAGGTGTCCTTGGTGCCGCCGCCCTGGGACGAGTTCACCACCAGCGAGCCTTCGCGCAAGGCCACCCGCGTCAATCCGCCTGGCACCAGGCGGGTTTCCTTGCCTGACAGCACGAACGGGCGCAAGTCGATGTGCCTTGGCGAGATGCCGTTTTCCACGAAGGTTGGGCAGGTCGACAGACACAGCGTCGGTTGGGCGATGTAAGCCTCCGGCCGGGCCTTGATCCTGGCACGGAACTCTTCGATCTCCGCTCTGCTCGCGGCCGGCCCGACCAACATGCCGTAACCGCCCGAGCCCTGGGTCTCCTTGACCACCAGTTCCGGCAGGTTGGCCAGCACATGGGACAGTTCGGCAGGCTTGCGGCACTGCCAGGTCGGCACATTCTTGAGAATCGGCTCCTCTGAAAGGTAAAAGCGGATCATGTCGTCGACGTAGGGGTAGATCGACTTGTCATCAGCCACCCCGGTACCCACCGCGTTGGCCAGCACCACATTGCCGGCACGGTAGGCCGTAACGAGCCCTGGCACGCCAAGCAGGGAGTCGGGATTGAAGGACAGCGGGTCGAGGTAGGCATCGTCGAGGCGTCGGTAGATGACATCGACCGCACGTGGACCAGAAGTCGTGCGCATGAAGACATGGTTGTCGCGCACGAACAGGTCAGCGCCTTCGACCAATTCCACACCCATTTCACGGGCCAGGAAAGCGTGTTCGAAATAGGCGCTATTGAATCGACCGGGGGTCAGTACAACGGTTGTCGGGTTATCCAGCGGGCTCGAACTCTTCAGGGTATCGAGCAACAAGTTGGGATAATGGTCGATGGCTGCGACGCGTTGAGCAGCGAACAACTCGGGGAACAGACGCATCATCATCTTGCGGTCTTCGAGCATGTAGCTCACGCCGCTTGGGGTTCGCAAGTTATCTTCCAGTACGTAGTAACTGCCATCGCCATCACGCACCAGGTCGACGCCGGCGATGTGGGCATAAATACCGCGATGCAAATCCAGGCCTTGCATGGCCACCTGGTAACCATCGTTCGCCAGGACCTGCTCGGGTGGAATGATGCCCTCCTTGAGAATCCGTTGCCCGTGGTAGATATCGTCAAGGAACAGGTTCAGTGCCTGGACACGCTGGATACAACCGCGCTCCACGGTTCGCCATTCACTGGCCTTGATACTGCGAGGAATGATATCGAACGGAATCAACCGCTCGGTGCCTTGTTCATCCCCATACAACGTGAACGTAATGCCTGCGCGATGAAACAATAAGTCCGCTTCACGACGACGCTGATCGAGCAACTCCAAGGGGGTATTCGCCAGCCAACGCGCAAACTCTTGATAATGCGGACGACACTCACCGGCCGCATCATACATTTCATTGAAAAAGGCCCGAGGCATACGCAACTCCCCACACACTAAGTACAACTGTTATCCCTGCAGTCGTTACCTAGCAATAGCGATGCCGAAACAGGCGCCACCCCGCAAACCGTGGCCTCTCGCGGTGCAGGTTCACCTAGGTTGTCAAGGTAAACGCACTCAATAAGGGCTCGTTGTAGCGTATTGAATAAGGCGTGAACCAAAACAGGGAATACAGGCCTTGGAATGCAAGTAGTAAGTGGGCCGCTTATCGCCGGCAAGCCGGCGCCTTCAGGCGCGCTCCTGGCCTATTGGTCTTGACCATGGTTGCGCTGGAATGTCTCCCGGCCCATTGCAGCTATCTGCCCTTCGATCAGTGCCTCGAACGGTTGCAGCAACGGGTCGAAACACTCTGGTGCTTCCAGTGCATTCAACGCCTGCACCACCGCCTCGATGGTCGACAGCGCCCCAGGCTCCGGCGCCTTGCGCAACCGGTAGCGTGAAGGCGTCACCTGCCCCAGCGTCACACGCGGCAAGGCCTGCAGCAATGGGTTGAGGTAGAGCAGCTTGCGCGCCTTGCGCCAGGTACCGTCCGGAACGATCAGCAGCAGCGGCGTGTCCTGTGCATCGCCATAGGCGCTCAGCGCTTCGGCGCCATCCCCTGGAAACAGTATTACCGGCCGGTAACCGGGAGTGGCGAGCAAATCGGCCAGATCCTCGAACACCTCGCCGACCCGTAATTGGGCGTTCGCCAGCCCCAATGCGACAAATCGGGCTGTATTGAGGGCGTGGGTGGTTTCGCTCGCGTGCTGCAACACCAGGACGCGGGTGCGGCTGTCGAGATGAGGGATCAGTGAGCAAAGGCAATGGTCTTGCGGACGCAGGCAGCGTTCGCAGCGGGGTCTGGACATCGGGTTCTCCTGGCTGGCGCCAGTGTGCCATAGCCACCCGATAAAAGGCCCACATCCCTGTGGGAGAGTCGTGGGTTCAGCGGTTGAAACGCTCCGCCAGACTGTGCAGGTATTCGGCCATGCGTTCGAGGTCCTGGCTGATCTCGGCACCTTGCTTGGCCTGCCCGGCGCTCTGGTCACACAACTGGGCGATACGCACGATCTGCTGGTTGATGTCTTCGGCGACGTGGCTTTGCTGCTCCGACGCGGTTGCCATCTGCTGACTCATACCGGTGATGCGGCTGACCGCCTGGACAATCCCGGCCAACGCCGACTGCACCGCTTCGACGCTCTGCATGCTGTCACGGGAAATTTGCTCGCCACGACTGGCGGTGCTCACCGCGCGTTCGGCGCCAGCACGTAGCGACGCGATGATGTGGTGGATTTCATCCGTGGACGACCGCGTGCGTTGGGCCAGGGAGCGCACCTCATCGGCCACCACGGCGAACCCCCGGCCTTGCTCGCCAGCGCGGGCCGCCTCGATGGCCGCATTGAGCGCCAGCAGGTTGGTCTGCTCGGCGATCGAGGTGATGGTGTCCACCACGCTGCCGATGCTCTGGGTCTGCTCGGCGAGGGCATTGACGGCCTGGCCGATGTCGCTTACCGCAACGCTCATGCTGCCCATGGCCTTGAGGCTCTGCTGCGCCAGCTCGCTGCCCTGTTGGGCCAGCTGGTCGGCATCGCCGGCGGCATGGGCGGTGCTTTGCACGTTATGGGTGACCTCCTGGATGGTCGCGGCCATCTGCGCGATGGCCGTGGCCGACTGGTCGGTTTCGCTACGCTGGCGGTCGAGCATCTGCGCCTGGGCATCGGACAGGTCGGCGGACTGGGCCGCCCGTGACTTGACCCCGACCCCGGCATCCACCAGCCGGGTCAAGGCGGTCTGCAGGCGCGCCTCCTCGCTGATGATTGCCAGGTCCAGTTGCCCCTGCAGCCCTGGATTGTCACTGTAGGTCAACGCCACCAACGGGCTGGTAAAGGCCTTGGGATGCTCGTCCAGGGTGCGGCGTATGGCCAGGTTTTGTCGATGCTCGACCCAGTACCAGGCAACCAGCAGGCTGGCCATCAGAACACCTAATGCGGCGTAGGTGGGCAACCAGAGGTAACCGGCAGCCGAGAGCACGCCGGCTCCGATCAATGGCCAGCCATGCCCCAACCCATGCCCCAAACGCGCCGCCCACGACACGGGCGAACGGCCTGCGCGCAGTCGCGCATACAGCGCTTCGGCGCGGCGGATCTGCTCACGGGTAGGCACCGAGCGCACCGACTCATAACCACTGACCCGGCCATTTTCGTAAATCGCCGTGACATAGGCGCTGACCCAGTAGAAATCGCCGTTCTTGGCGCGGTTCTTGACCACGCCCATCCAGGGCTTGCCTTGCTTGATGGTGTCCCACATATGCCCGAAGACCGCAGGCGGCATGTCCGGGTGCCGCACCAGGTTGTGCGGTTGCCCGACCAGTTCATCGTAGGTGAACCCGCTGATGGCTACGAAGGCGTCGTTACAGTAGGTGATTCGGCTGTTTAGGTCCGTGGTGGAGATCAGGCGCTGTTCGCTGGGGAAGGTTCTTTCATGCTCAGTGACGGGCAAATTCATGCGCATCTTGGGCGATCCTTGCTTGTGTAGATGAAGGGGAAAATCATCAAAGCAAGTAGAGGTTTAGCAGAGAGCCACCATGGTAGTGGCCAGGTTGTGCAGGAAAATGGCTCGTCCCGACGGAATGTCCGAAATGTCGTCTGACTCAGCCGACGATGAGCTGGCTCTTGAGCAGGTCACGGAACGTCTGGATCAAGGGTTCGCGGCTGCGACCGCGACGAATGATCAAGGAAAATGGCGCCTGATAGCCAAAGGTCGCCGGCGACAATACCCGCAGGTCGCCTTTGTCCACCCAGGCCTGGGCATAATGTTCGGGCAGGTAACCGATGTAGGCGCCTGAGAGAATCAGAATCAGCTGCGCCTCCATGCTCTCTACCGTTGCCGCACTGTGCTTGAAGCCATGGCGGGCCAGCTCCGCCTGGCTCCAGTAGCCACGCCCGACCATGCGCTGCTGGGTCACCACCTGCTCGGGGATGCGCCGTTCGGCGAACAACGGATGTCGGCTGCTGCAGTACAGCCAGTGCTGCTCGCGGTACAGCGGCTGGTAGACCAAGCCGCTCATGCGCGACGAAAAGGCGCCAATGGCAAGGTCCAGGCGGTTGTCCTGCACCCCCAGTTGCAGCTCGTAAGGGCTGGAAACCGACAGGTGCAGGTGGACCGCCGGGTGCTCCTGGCTGTAGGCGCCGATCGCTTCGGCCAACGGCAGCGCCCGATCGCCGACGGTCGAGTCGATCACCCCCAGGTTGAGCGTGCCACGCAGTTCGCCCTTGAGGGCGGCGGCGTATTGCTCGAATCCATCCAGTTCGGCCAGCAGGCGCAATGTCTCCTGATGGAACAGCTCGCCCTTGCTGGTCAGGCTGAAACCGCCTCGCCCGCGGTGACACAGCACGATCCCCAACGCCCCTTCCAGTTGGCTCATGTAGGTGCTGATGGCTGATGTCGACAGGTTCAGCTCACGCTGGGCATTGGCGAAGCCCTGGTGGCGCACGACGCTCACGAAGATGCGCAGCAGTTTCAGGTCGGGCAGTGTCGAGGCCATGGTGCAACGGTTCCGCAGGAGAATTTTCGCGCAGTCTAACCGGTCTTGCGGCCATTAGTTCAGAAATTCCTGAAGTAAGTATTTGCCGGTAGCGATTCTTCCCGCGCACAGCCTTGAGCAGACTTGGCCGAAATGTCCCTGCCCGCCAGCAGAACCACACTATCGAGGCGCGCGGCGGCACAGGTTCGAACAAACAGAACAATCGACCGACTGATGAGGCCCACCGTGGACAAGATTCTCCACCAACCACTGGGCGGCAACGAAATGCCGCGTTTCGGCGGCATCGCCACCATGCTCCGTCTTCCCCACCTGCAAAGCGCCGAAGGCCTGGATGCCGCGTTCATCGGCGTACCGCTGGACATCGGCACCTCGCTGCGCTCCGGTACCCGTTTCGGCCCACGGCAGATCCGCGCCGAGTCGGTGATGATCCGCCCGTACAACATGGCCACCGGTGCCGCCCCGTTCGACTCGCTGTCGGTGGCCGACATCGGTGACGTAGCGATCAACACCTTCAACCTGCTTGACGCCGTGCGCATCATCGAAGAGGCCTACGACGAACTCCTCGAGCACAACATCATCCCGCTGACCCTGGGCGGCGACCACACCATCACCCTGCCGATCCTGCGCGCACTGCACAAGAAGCACGGCAAGATCGGCCTGGTGCACATCGATGCCCATGCTGACGTCAACGACCACATGTTCGGCGAGAAGATCGCCCACGGCACCACGTTCCGCCGTGCCGTGGAAGAAGGCCTGCTCGATTGCGACCGCGTGGTGCAGATCGGCCTGCGCGCCCAAGGCTACACCGCCGACGACTTCAACTGGAGCCGTCGCCAGGGCTTTCGCGTGGTGCAGGCCGAAGAGTGCTGGCACAAATCGCTGGAACCGCTCATGGCCGAGGTGCGTGAAAAGGTCGGCGGTGGCCCGGTGTACCTGTCGTTCGACATCGACGGTATCGACCCGGCCTGGGCGCCAGGTACCGGCACGCCGGAAATCGGCGGCTTGACCACCATCCAGGCGATGGAGATCATTCGCGGCTGCCACGGCCTCGACCTGATCGGCTGTGACCTCGTCGAAGTCTCCCCGCCTTACGACACCACCGGCAACACCTCGTTGCTCGGTGCCAACCTGCTGTTCGAAATGCTCTGCGTGCTGCCGGGCGTCGTGCGTCGCTGATCAACGCTGCACTGCTGGATCGTGGGAGCGGACAGCACGCGGCGATGGACTGATAGGACTGGCAGGAGCCATCTGGGAGGGCCATAGAGGCCCGCCAACACAAGACAAGACCGCCGGGCGCCGTGAACCCGCCCGCGTGGTCGATCTCGCCATAATAAAGATAATCGGGAGACCCCCAATGGCCTTGGACATCATCGTTGTACTGATCTATGCCGCCGGCATGCTCGGGTTGGGCTGGTACGGCATGCGCCGTGCAAAAACCCACGAAGACTACCTGGTGGCCGGGCGCAACCTCGGCCCGACCCTGTACATGGGCACCATGGCAACCACCGTTCTCGGCGGCGCCTCTACCGTAGGCACCGTACGCCTGGGTTATGTCCACGGTATCTCCGGTTTCTGGCTGTGTGCAGCCTTGGGCCTGGGCATCATCGCCCTGAACCTGTTCCTCGCCAAACCGCTGCTGCGCCTGAAGATCTTCACCGTGACCCAGGTTCTGGAGCGCCGCTACAACCCGATGGCGCGCCAGGCCAGCGCGGCGATCATGCTGGCCTACGCGCTGATGATCGGCGTCACCTCGACCCTGGCCATGGGCACCGTGTTGCAGGTGCTGCTCGACGTGCCGTTCTGGATGGCCCTGCTGTTCGGTGGTGGCGTGGTGGTGGTGTATTCGACCATCGGCGGCATGTGGTCGCTGACCCTGACCGACATCGTCCAGTTCGTGATCAAGACCGTAGGCCTGATGTTCATCCTGCTGCCAGTGTGCCTGTACAAGGCCGGTGGTTGGGACACTCTGGTAGCCAAGCTGCCGGCAGCCAGCTTCAGCTGGACCACCATCGGCTGGGACACCATCATCACCTACTTCCTGATTTACTTCTTCGGCATCCTGATCGGCCAGGACATCTGGCAGCGGGTGTTCACCGCCCGGGACGAGAAAGTCTGCCAGCGCGCCGGTACCACTGCTGGTGTCTACTGCGTGCTGTACGGCCTGGCCTGCGCGCTGATCGGCATGGCCGCCCATGTGCTGATGCCGGACCTGGCGAACCCGAACAACGCCTTCGCCGAAATGATCAAGAGCCAGTTGCCCGATGGCATTCGTGGCCTGCTGATGGCGGCTGCCCTGGCCGCGATGATGTCTACCGCCAGTGCCGGCCTGCTGGCTGCCTCGACCACCCTGACCGAGGACCTGCTGCCTAAACTGCGTGGTGGCAAGCAGTCGAGCCTGGGCGTCAACCGCCTGTTCACCCTGCTCACTGGCCTGGTGGTACTGGCTATCGCGCTGGCGGTGAACGATGTGATCAGCGCCCTGACCCTGGCCTACAACCTGCTGGTCGGCGGCATGCTGATCCCGCTGATCGGTGCCATCTTCTGGAAGCGTGCGACCACCGCAGGGGCCATCGCCAGCATGTCGCTGGGCTTTGCCACCGCACTGTTCTTCATGTTCAAGGATGGTCTGGATGCCAACACGCCGATCTACTACAGCCTGGCCGTCGGTCTGGTGAGCTTCGTGGTGGTGAGCCTGATGTCGCGCAAGTCGGTGGCGGCGGCAAAGCTGGCGTGAGCCTGTAACGCGGGTTGGCCGCGATCGCCGGAAAGCCGGTTCCTGCAGGGTTGGTGCTTGCAGGGACCGGCGACACGGCCACTACGAACACCACGCCCCCCCAGAATCAAAAAGGCCGCGGCATCGGCAAGTGATGCAGCGGCCTTTTTTTCATTCAGCGACGACGCGGTTGGCGCTTGCGTTGTTCTTCGTCGGTCGGGATCGGCACTGGCTGCAGCGGCGGAGGGAGCAAGCCCAAGGCGACAGCGAGGTCGTGGAGCCAGTTGTAAAGTCGGTCGTTCATAAATGCCCCCTTTTACGGGTCAGCCTCACGGCAATTTCAAATCTTGCGATGTTTCATACAGATCATAGTCCGATGTCCTGTATTACGCATGCCTCTGCCTTTACAGATAAGGGCCAGTTTGACCCGGATCAAGCCGAAATGCCGTATTCCGACGACTGGTTAATCGTTTCGCTTTGTTGCAAATCGATCCACGCCTGTAAATTCGCGCCGCGCATGCCCTGACGCCACATCAACCAGGTGACCGCCTCATCGAATGGCGCCTGCAAGCGGTGCACCCGCACACGGTCGCGCCCTGGCAGACTGTCGAGCATCGAGCGGGCCATCATGGCCACCCCTGCCCCGGCAATCACGCAGGCCAGCATGCTCTGGTACGACTCGATCTCCATCACGCGCCCCATCGGCGTGTGGGCATGGGCATACCACGCTTCCAGCCGCATGCGGTAGGAGCAGCCCTGGCGGAAGGTGAACACCGCCTTGCCAGCAACGTCCTTGGCGGTGTGCACCACGGGGTGCTCCGGGCTGGTGATCAGCACCAACTCTTCTTCGCACAGCGGTATACCGTCCAATCCGGCCAGGTTCAGTGGGCCGTCTACCAGCGCGGCGTCCAGGCGATGGCTAAGCAGTCCTTCGAACAACTCGCCACTGGGTGCAGCTCGTACCTGCAGGTTCACCGCCGGGTAGGCCTGGTGATAGCGGGCCAGCAGCGCCGGTAGATGGGTGGCCGCCGTGCTGTACATGGTCCCCAGCACGAAGTCGCCGGCCGGCTGCCCGCCCTGCACCGCCGACAGCGCTTCGTCATGCAACGCAGCCAGGCGGTTGGCGTAGTCCAGCAGCACCTTACCGGCGGGCGACAGTTGCAGGCGCTGGCGCTCGCGCAGGAACAGCTCCACACCCAGTTGCTCCTCGAGTTGCCGCAGGCGCGTGGACAGGTTCGAAGGCACTCGATGCAGGCGCTCGGCGGCACGGGTCACCGATCCTTCCTCGGCCACAGCCTGGAAGATGCGCAATTGGCTGAACTCCATTGCATTCTCCAAAACAGAATAACTTCATCATCATTATTCAATTTTATTGAAAGTCAATCAGCCCTACCCTGCCATCCATCGCTTACATTCGCGCAGGAGTATCCTCATGTCGCCGCTCGTACAACTGCTGGCCAGTGCCGTGGCCCTGATGATGGCCATGGGCATTGGCCGCTTCGCCCTCACCCCGCAACTGCCGCAACTGATCGCCGAAGGCCAGTTCGACCTCACCGCCGCCGGGCTGGTTGCCGCCGCCAACTACCTGGGCTATTTCCTCGGCGCGGTGGATGCGATGTTCGCCCGCAAGCCTGCACAGGTTCGCCTGCGCCTGCACGGCGGGCTGTGGCTGTGCGTGCTGCTGACCTTGGCCTCATGGGCCACCGATGGGTTCTGGAGCCACTTGGCATTGCGCTTTGGTACCGGCGTGGCCAGCGCCTGGGTGCTGGTGATGATCACCAGCCTCAGCCAACAGGTCGCCAATGCGCACGGGCAGCAACGGTACGGGGCTCTGGTGTTCGCAGGGCCAGGCCTGGGGATCGCCCTGACCGGTCTGCTGGCACTGGCTGCGCACCTGTCGGGACTCGGTTCGGCAGCGTTGTGGATGATCTATGCCGTGGCTGCGCTGATCATGTTGCTGGCCGCCCGGCCCTGGCTACCCCAGGCGCTGCAACCGGCGCTAGCGCCCGCGGTGCCTCAACCAGGAGCCAACCGCAGCGCTGGCATTGGCCGACTCGGCCTGGTCTATGCCTTGTATGGCATCGGATACATCCTCCCGGCCACCTTCTTGTCGCAAATGGCCAGCCAGCAGTTTCGCGGACACTGGATGGCCGACCTGTTCTGGCCAGCGTTCGGCCTGGCCGCGGCACTGGGGGTGCTGCTGGTGAGCTTGCGTCGCCCTGGGCGGACCTCGGCCTGGCTAACGGCCACGCTTTGGTTGCAGGGGTTCGGTGTGCTTGCATGCCTGCTGGGCGATGGAATCGGCCTGGCACTGGGCGTGGTGCTGTGCGGCACCCCGTTCCTGGCCTGCATGCAACTGGTGATGCAACGTTCCCGCGAGCTGGCGCCGCAAGCGACGCAGCGTAATGCCGGTCTGCTCACGGCGTGCTTCGCCTTGGGCCAGTTGAGCGGACCTCTGCTGGCAGCGGTCAGCAGCCACTACAGCGCCAGCCTGGCGCCAGCACTGGTGCTGGCAGCGACGGGGCTGGGCCTGGCGGGGGTACTGGTGCTGATGGAGGGCCGGCGTCTGCCATCCTGCCCGCCGAAGGCCCAGACAGCCTCCTAAGACCCGAGCCGGAATACCTGTAGGAGCCGGTTTGCCGGCGATGGAGCCCGTACCGCCAACCGCTACCCGACCCACTTGCGCAATTGCAGCTTCACCCACGGCTCGGCACTCACCAGGATCACGCCCAGCAAGACCATGACAGCCCCCAGTACAAAATTGGCACTCAATGGCTCACCCAGTAGCACCACCCCGAATGTCACCCCGAACAACGGGGTGATGAACGAGAACACCGCCAGGTTCGAGGCCAGGTACTTGCGCAGCAACCAGAACCAGGTGAGGTAACTGATGAACGACACGACGATCCCCTGGAACAGCACACTACCAAGTGCCAACGGGGTCCACGTCACTGCCGCGATTTGCCCACTGAGCAAGGCGATCAGCACCAACCCGACACAGCCGACTGCCAATTGATAGAACAACGTCAGGGTCGCGGGCGCCTCCGACAACCGAGAGCAGCGCACCACCACCGTGGTCGCGCCCCAAGCCAGTCCGGCCAGTACCCCCATGGCGTCGCCCAACAAGGTGCGTCCATCCATCTGCTCGAACGACATGCCACCGGCAAAGGCGGTGGCTATTCCGCCGAACGCCAACAGGATGCCCAGCCACTGCAACAACCGCAGCCGCTCGCTGGCCAACCTGAAATGCAGCCCCAACGCGGTAAATACCGGTGCGGTATAGAGGAATACCGACATATGCGCCGCCGAAGTCAGCTTGAGCCCCTCGGCGATGAACAGGAACTCCAGGCCAAACAACCCACCCGCCACCGCGCCGGCTTTCCAGGTGCTTCCCAACTGCTCCCAGCCACCACGCCAGCAGACCAGCAAGCCAACCAGCACCGCGGCAATGAAGTTGCGCATGGCGGCCTGCATCACCGGGGCGATGTCGACCGCCGCCGTCTTGATCAGCACTTGCTGGCAGCCCCAGATGAGGCACAACCCCAGCATGACCTGGAAGGCGAAGGCGTCGGGATTCTTGCGGGTCGCGCTCATGGGCGCGACCCTGTTGCTGTGAAAGTCATGGATTCGAACTCGGCAGTGGACACGGAAGACCGATTATCGGATTTCAATGGTCGCTCATGCCACCCTTAAAACGACCTTGGGCTATCTGCATCAGTGGCGGTGCTCCACAGCCGAGGCAACCGTCTGCACACCCACCGGTCGTTGACGCTGAACTAAACGCCGCGCAGATACCTCCACCGGGCACCACCATCGCCGGAGGGAGAAAGGATGAAACCGCTGCTGCGCATCGTTTGTGCGACTGCCCTGTTCTGCAGCCTGCCCGCCTGGGCCTGCACACCGGAAGAAGCGACTCAGAAACGGGAGGAACTGGCCGGGCTGGTCAGCCGATTGACCGAACAGAACCCGCAAAAGGCCAAAGAGATCAATGACGAGCTACAGGGAATGGACCTGGGCACGGCGAGCAAGGACTTGCCCGATAAATGTCAGCTGATCGACAAGCGGATCAAGGAGCTCAAGGAGGCGCAGAACAAGGCTGAATCGTAACGGTCGGGGCCGGCAGAGCCGGCCTCATCGCGGGTAAACCCGCTCCTACCGTAAACGCGCACTGATCAGGATCGTGGCAGTTCAGCATTGCGGCTGCCAACCACCCGCGAAGAGGTCAGTGCAGCCGCGTTACTCAGCCACAGGCTTGCGCTTTTTCAGCGGCGCCATGCCATCGCTGCTGGCCAGCGGTGCCTTGGCCTTCGGCTTGGCGGCCGGCTTGCGTTTGGCAGCGGCCTTCTTGTCGCCAGTCTTCTTCTCGACCTTTTTCTTCTTGGTACCAGCCGCCTTGCCCGATGCCTTGACCTTCTTCGGCCCGTTGTAGGTGCCTTTCACTTCCTTGATCACACGGCGCTCGAACTGCTGCTTGAGGTAGCGTTCGATGCTCGACATCAGGTTCCAGTCGTTGTGGGTGATCAGCGAGATCGCCAGGCCTTCACCACCGGCACGGCCAGTGCGGCCCACGCGGTGAACGTACTCGTCACCACTGCGCGGCATGTCGAAGTTGATCACCAGGTCCAGGCCTTCGATGTCCAGGCCGCGGGCCGCCACATCGGTGGCAACCAAGACCTTGGAACTGCCCTGCTTGAAGCGCTCGATGGCCAGCTTGCGGTCTTTCTGGTCCTTCTCGCCGTGCAGGACGAAAGCCTTCACATCCTTGGCCACCAGGTGGCCGTAAATGCGGTCGGCCAGCGCACGGGTATTGGTGAAGATGATCGCCTTGTCGAAGGTCTCGTTGGCCAGCAACCACTGAACGATCTGCTCTTTGTGCTGGTCGTGGTCGGCGGTGATGATCTGTTGGCGAGTGCCCTCGGCCAGTTGCGAGACGCTGTTGAGCATCAGGTGCTCCGGGTCCTTGAGCACCTTGCCAATGACATCGCGCAGGGCCGCACCGCCAGTGGTGGCGGAGAACAGCAAGGTCTGCTCGCGGTTCTCGCACTCCTTGCACAGGCGCTCCATGTCCTCGGCAAAGCCCATGTCGAGCATGCGGTCGGCCTCGTCCAGCACCAATACCTGCACATGAGACAGGTCGAGGTTGCCGGCGTTGAGGTGTTCGAGCAGACGGCCCGGGGTGCCGACCAGCACGTCTGGCACCTTGCGCAGCAGCGCGGCCTGTTCCTTGAAGTCTTCGCCGCCTGTCACCAGGCCCGACTTGATGTAGGTGAACTGGGAGAACAGCTGCACTTGCTTGAGGGTCTGCTGGGCCAGTTCACGGGTCGGTAGCAGGATCAGCGAGCGGATCTCCACCCGAGGCGCACGCAGGTCGACCAGGCGGTTAAGCAGCGGCAGGACGAACGCGGCGGTCTTGCCGCTGCCGGTCTGTGCGGTAACACGCAGGTCGCGCCCTTGCAGGGCCAGGGGGATGGCCGCAGCCTGCACCGGAGTTGGCTCGACAAATTTAAGCTCGGCCACGGCTTTAAGCAGGCGTTCGTGCAGGGCGAATTGGGAGAACACGGAGGTAACCTCAGGCAAGTGCGGGGAAATTCAGTTGCATAGGGTAACGTTTTCTGCCGTTTTAGCCGAATTTCTTTTGGCATCAGGGCGGTCATGCGCGTTCTAATGGCCCTTCGTTTTGCAATAAAGACCTGCTTGTACGCTTATGGATATTCAACAAATCTGGCGCGATACCCTCGATCTGTGGGGCACCCTCGATCAACACCCCATTCTCCACGCCGCCCTCGGCCTGGTGGTGTTGCTGATCGCTTCCCTGGTGGTTGGTCGCCTGGCCCGCTTCTTCGTGCTGCACGCCACACGCCTGCTGGCGCGCCAGAGTGCCCTCAGATGGTTCGATGACCTGCGCCACAACAAGGTGTTCCAGCGCCTGGCCCAGACCACCCCCTCGCTGGTGATCCAGTTCGGCCTGAAACTGGTACCGGAACTGTCCGACACCGCCCAGCACTTCCTCGGCAACGTCGCCCTGGCCTTCACCCTGCTGTTCATGACCTTGGCGCTGTCGTGCCTGCTCGATGCGCTGCTGGACATCTATGCCCGCACCGAACACGCTCGCACCCGCTCGATCAAAGGCTACGTGCAACTGGCCAAGATGATGCTATGGATCTTCTCCGTGATCATCATCGTCGCCACCCTGATCGACCGCTCGCCACTGTTGTTGCTTTCCGGCCTGGGCGCCATGTCGGCGGTCCTGCTGCTGGTGTACAAGGACACCCTGCTGTCGTTCGTCGCCAGCGTGCAACTGACCAGCAACGACATGCTGCACGTGGGCGACTGGATCGAAATGCCCCAGGTCGGCGCCGATGGTGACGTGGTGGACATTACCTTGCATACGGTCAAGGTGCAGAACTTCGACAAGACGATCGTCTCGATTCCCACCTGGCGCCTGATGAGCGAATCGTTTCGCAACTACCGGGGTATGCAGCAATCCGGTGGACGGCGCATCAAGCGCAGCCTGTTCATCGACGCCGCCGGCGTGCGCTTTCTGACACGCGAGGAAGAACAGCGCCTGACCCAGGTACGCCTGCTCGGTGACTACCTGGCTGGAAAACGCCAGGAACTGCAAACCTGGAACGAGGCTTTGGGGCCGGTGGCTGAGCTGTCGGCCAATCGACGCAAGCTGACCAATATCGGTACCTTCCGCGCCTTTGCCCTGGCCTACCTGAAGAATCACCCCAACGTGCACCAGGGCATGACCTGCATGGTCCGTCAGATGCAGACCACTGCCGAAGGCGTGCCGCTGGAGATCTACTGCTTCACCACCACTACGGTGTGGGCCGAGTACGAGCGGATCCAGGGGGACATCTTCGACTACCTCCTGGCCGTGCTGCCGGAGTTCGGCCTGAGCCTTTATCAGCAGCCCAGTGGCACTGACATGCGGGTGGGGCTGGCGGCTCGGAGCCACCTGGCGCCGGCAGTGCACGGCCTGAGAGAAATGAGCGACGCCTGAAACCGTGGGGGCGGCTTTGGGCAAACCCAAGCCGCCCCCACCCGTTCACCGCCTCTTCAGGGATGAACCGCCTTGCGGAGCCCGCCCAGGCGAGTCATCCATACCGAGGCCAGGATGATCGCGCCGCCGATGAACAGCCTTCCCAGCGGCTCGTGCTGGTTCCAGATCAGCAAGTTGAGCAGCAGCCCCACCGGCACATGCAGGTTGTTCATCACCGCCAGCGTCGCCCCGGAAACCAGGCACGCGCCCTTGTTCCACCAGTACAGGCCCAAGGCGGTCGGACACAGGCCGAGGAACAGCAACACCAACCACTGCACGTCGGTGCTAGGCAGGTGCTGGGCATTTCCGAACAAGAGGAACGCGGGCAGCACCACGATCAGCGCGCCCAGGTAGAAATAGCCGAAACGCTTGTAATGCGGCAGGTCGCTAGGGTGTCGAGCAACCAGGTGACGGTACAGCACCTGGCCGGTGGCATAGGTGAAGTTGGCCAATTGCAGCAGCAGGAAGCCGATGAAGAACTCGCCGCTGATGGTGTCGAAGCGGATCACTGCGGCACCGGCCACCGCGACCAGGGCAGCAAACAGCGCCCAGGGGTTGAAGCGGCGGTTCAGGGCATCTTCGATCAATGTCACATGCAGGGGTGTGAGGATGGTGAACAGCAGCACTTCTGGGACGGTGAGCACGCGAAAGCTCAGGTACAGGCAGACGTAGGTGATGCCGTACTGCAGCGCGCCGATCAGCAGCATCGAGCGGATGAAGCGCGGCTCGACCTGGCGCCAGCGGGTCAGCGGCAGGAACACCAGCCCCGCCAGCACGACCCTTGCCAGCACGGCAAAGTAGCTGTCGACGTGTCCGGCCAGGTACTCGCCGATCAAGCTGAAGGAAAACGCCTGGATCAGCGCGACGATTATCAGGTAGCCCATGGTTGCCTCTCGTGGATCAAGGCGGCGACCTTAGCGGGTTGCAGCCGGTGAGTTCAACCATGAGGAATGTGAGGAAGGTGCCTGGCCCAGGTCTTGAGGGGGGCGCGTCAATCGGCCTATCGCGAGTAAGGCTCACGCCTACGATCCGAAACTGAGGGGGCTCGATCTGACGAACGACGATAATGTCATGACGGGCGCAAAAAAAACCCGGCCATCGAGGCCGGGCAGGTACACCCAAAGGAGCAACAAAGGTGTCAGGGTTGGGAATGCGCTACGACTCAGGCCACCGAGGCCAGCTTGGCCTTGGCCTGGTTGATGCCCTTCTCGTGGAAGTCACCGCTCATGTTCAGGCCTTCGGCATGGATGAAGGTCACGTCATGGATGCCGATGAAGGCCATCACCTGGCGCAGGTAAGGTTCCTGATGGTCGCTGAGGGCACCGGCATGGATGCCGCCACGGGCAGTCAGGACGATGGCGCGCTTGCCAGCCAGCAGGCCTTGCGGGCCGGTCGGGGTGTATTTGAAGGTGATACCGGCGCGCAGCACATGGTCCAACCAGGCCTTGAGGGTGCTGGGGATGGTGAAGTTGTACATCGGCGCGGCCATCACCAGCACGTCAGCGGCCAGCAACTCATCGGTCAGTTCGTTGGAACGGGCCAGAGCTTCCAGTTCGGCGGCGCTGCGCTGCTCCTCGGGCTTCATCCAGCCACCCAACAGGTTGGCATCCAGGTGCGGCACCGGGGTCACGGCCAGGTCGCGTACGGTGATCTCATCGGCGGGGTGCGCAGCCTGCCATTGCTGAATGAAGTCGCGGGTCAGTTGACGGGAAACGGAATCCTGCTGGCGGGCGCTGCTTTCGATGATCAGTACGCGGGACATGGGGTGCCTCCATCGGCAAAAAGGGTTGCGATTCGATGGAGGGAAGATTAAGGCTTGACCTATCGATAAAAAAGCGTAAAAAGTGGGTGCAATCTATCGAACAATCAGTTTTATTGAGCGTTGCAGTCCAAGGTGATGCGCAGTTTGATGATCTCCCGGTTGAACTTGGCGGTGACATCCACGCTTTTACCTGCCGGAACGTTCACCCGGCGCACCCGTGGCGCTTCCGGGCCATTGCGAAACATCACCTTGCACGCCGCCGGTACCTGCCCATAGTTGTTCAGGGTAATGGCACCGATGTCATAGGCCGTGTCGTAGGCGGTGTAGTCGAGTTTGACCCCCGTCAGTTCCTTCTCCACGTCGATGGGATAAGCCATGGCCCCGAGGGGCAGGCACATCAGTAAAGCCGCACAACATTTCTTCATGGGGCGCTCTCCTTGAAAGAGCGCAGCTTAGGACAACAGGAGCCAAAGATGAAAGCGCCGCGCGTGACCCTGGATCAGTGGCGAACCCTGCAGGCAGTGGTCGATCACGGCGGGTTCGCCCAGGCTGCCGAGGCCCTGCACCGCTCGCAGTCGTCGGTGAGCTATACCGTGGCACGCATGCAGGAACAATTGGGCGTGCCCCTGCTGCGCATTGATGGACGCAAGGCGGTGTTGACCGAAGCGGGCAATGTGCTGCTGCGCCGTTCCCGCCACCTGGTGAAGCAGGCCAGCCAGCTCGAAGACCTGGCGCACCACATGGAACAAGGCTGGGAGGCCGAGGTGCGCGTGGTGGTCGATGCCGCCTACCCCAGCGCTCGTCTGGTGCGTGCCCTGGCCGCCTTCATGCCGCAGAGCCGCGGTTGCCGGGTGCGCCTGCGCGAGGAAGTGCTGTCCGGTGTCGAGGAAGTCATGCATGAAGGCATTGCCGACCTCGCCATCAGCAGCTACAGCATCGGTGGTTACCTGGGCAGCGAGCTCAGCGCGGTGGAGTTCATCGCAGTCGCCCACCCCGAGCACAGCCTGCATCGTCTGGGACGGGAAATCACCTTCCAGGACCTGGAAAGCCAGTTGCAGGTGGTGATCCGCGACTCCGGGCGCGCCCAGCCGCGCGATGTCGGCTGGCTGGGCGCCGAGCAGCGCTGGACCGTCGGCAGCCTGGGCACCGCCGCGACCTTCGTCAGCAGCGGCCTGGGCTTCGCCTGGCTACCACGGCACATGATCGAACGGGAGCTGCGTGAGGGCGTGCTCAAGCCGTTGCCACTGGATCAGGGTGGCAGCCGCCATCCACTGTTCTACCTTTATTCGAGCAAAGAGAAGACCCTGGGCCCGGCTACGCAGATCCTCATCGAATTGCTGCGCAACTTCGATACCGCGCCACTGGACGTGCCCTTCGCAGCCCCCCCACAAGCCTGAGAGGACCGCGCCCATGGCCTATTTCGAACACCAGGGATGCGCACTGCATTACGAGGAATATGGCCAGGGCGCCCCCCTGGTGTTGCTGCACGGACTGGGGTCTAGCAGCCAGGACTGGGAACTGCAGGTACCCGTGCTGAGCCTTCATTATCGCGTGATTGTCATGGACATCCGGGGCCACGGGCGCTCCGACAAACCCCGCGACGGCTACCAGATCGCCACCTTCAGCGCCGACCTGCTGGCCCTGCTCGAACACCTTCAGACCGGGCCGGTGCATTTCGTCGGCCTGTCCATGGGCGGCATGGTCGGCTTCCAGTTCGCCGTCGATCATCCGCAATGGCTGCGCAGCCTTTGCATCGTCAACAGTGCCCCCGAAGTCAAGCGCCGTACCCGCAGCGACTGGATCTGGTGGCTCAAGCGCTGGGGCCTGGCGCGCATCCTGAGTGTCGAAACGGTCGGCAAGGGCCTGGCCGAGCGGCTGTTCCCCAAACCCCAGCAAGCCGAGCTGCGTCAAACCATGGCCCAACGCTGGGCTCGCAACGACAAACGCGCCTACCTCAAGAGCTTCGACGCCATCGTCGACTGGGGTGTACAGGAACGCATCGGGCAGATCCGCTGTCCTACCCTGGTGATCGCCGCCGACCAGGATTACACCCCGATACAACTCAAAGAGCGCTACGTCGCCCTGATGCCCCAGGCAAAGCTGGTAGTCATCGACGATTCCCGGCACGCTACACCCCTCGATCAACCCGAGGTCTTCAACCAGACCCTGCTGCACTTCCTTGCAGCCGCCTCAACCTCTCAAGGATCTTTGAGCCCATGCTGAAAAAACTCCTGCTCACCGCCTGCTCGGTCGCGTTCGCCACAAGCGTCATGGCTTCCGACAAGACCCCTCACGTGTTGCTCGACACCAGCTTCGGCCCGGTCGAAATCGAGCTCAATGCCGAGAAGGCGCCGATCAGTACCAAGAACTTCCTCGAATACGTCGACAGCGGCTTCTACAACAACACCATCTTCCACCGTGTGATCCCAGGCTTCATGGCCCAAGGCGGCGGCTTCACTGACCAGATGGTGCAAAAGAGCACCCGCGCGCCGATCACCAACGAAGCCGGCAATGGCCTGCAGAACACCCGTGGCACCCTGGCCATGGCCCGCACCTCGGACCCGAACTCGGCCACCAGCCAGTTCTTCATCAACGTGGCCGACAACGATTTCCTCAACCCTGGCCGTGACCGCGGCTACGCCGTGTTCGGCAAGGTCACCAAGGGCATGGAGGTGGTCGACCAGATCGTCAACTCGCCGACCACCATCAAGAAGGGCATGCGCGATGTCCCGGCCGACCCGGTGTACATCAAGTCCGCCAAACGCATCGACTGACCCCAGGCTTCACAGGGACGTGAAACCGCCTGAGGGTCGGATGGAACAGGAGTGCCGTCACCCATGCTGTATCGCCGTTTCGAGCAACTGATCGATATCTTCCGCGAGGCGCCGAGCGAGGCGCCTCCCAGCCAGGTCTGGCCGTTCTACCTGTACTACCTGCGCCAGGTATGGCCGAGTTTCCTCGCCCTACTGGTGGTCGGCCTGGTCGCCTCGGTCATCGAAGTGGCGATGTTCAGCTACCTGAGCCGCATCATCGACCTGGCCCAGGGCACTGCCAATGCTAACTTCTTCAGCGAGCACAGTGGCGAACTGATCTGGATGCTGGTGGTGATCCTGGTGCTGCGGCCGCTGTTCTTCGGCCTGCACGATCTGCTGGTGCACCAGACCATCAACCCCGGCATGACCAGCCTGATCCGTTGGCAAAACCATACCTATGTGCTCAAGCAGAGTCTGAACTTCTTCCAGAGCGACTTCGCCGGGCGCATCGCCCAGCGCATCATGCAGACCGGCAACTCCCTTCGCGATTCAGCCGTGCAGGCGGTGGATGCCCTATGGCATGTGCTGATCTACGCCATCAGCTCGCTGGTGCTGTTCGCCGAGGCCGACTGGCGCCTCATGCTGCCACTGCTGGCCTGGATCGCCTGCTACATCGCCGCGCTCTGTTACTTCGTGCCACGGGTCAAGGAACGCTCGGTAATTTCCTCCGACGCCCGCTCCAAGCTGATGGGCAGAATCGTCGATGGCTACACCAACATCGCCACCCTGAAGCTGTTCGCCCACACCGACTTCGAGCAGCAGTACGCCCGCGACGCCATCCGCGAACAGACCGAGAAAACCCAGCTGGCCTCCCGCGTCATCACCAGCATGGACGTCGTCATCACCAGCCTCAATGGCCTGCTGGTGGTCACCACCACCGGCCTGGCACTGTGGCTGTGGAGCCAGTCGCTGATCACTGTCGGCGCCATCGCCCTGGCCACGGGCCTGGTGATTCGCATCGTCAACATGTCAGGCTGGATCATGTGGGTGGTCAACGGCATTTTCGAGAACATCGGCATGGTCCAGGACGGCCTGCAGACCATCGCCCAGCCCGTGACCGTCACCGACAAGCCCAATGCGCCCGCGCTGAAGGTCAGCCGCGGCGCCGTACGCTTCGATGACGTCGACTTCCATTATGGCAAGGGCCGCAACGTGATCGATGGGCTGAACCTGGACATTCGCCCAGGAGAAAAGATCGGCCTGATCGGCCCCTCCGGCGCTGGCAAATCCACCTTGGTCAACCTGTTGCTGCGCCTTTACGACGTGCAGGGCGGGCGCATTCTCATCGATGGCCAGGATATCGCCGAAGTGAGCCAGGCCAGCCTGCGGGCGCAGATCGGCATGATTACCCAGGACACCTCGCTGTTGCACCGATCGATCCGCGACAACCTGCTGTATGGCCGCCCCGATGCCAGCGAGCTGGCGTTGCACGAAGCCGTGCGCCGCGCCCGCGCCGACGAGTTCATACCGCAGCTCTCGGACGCCCAGGGTCGCACCGGCTTCGACGCCCATGTCGGCGAGCGCGGGGTCAAGCTCTCAGGCGGTCAGCGTCAGCGGATCGCCATCGCCCGCGTGCTACTGAAGAACGCTCCTATTCTGATCATGGACGAAGCCACCTCGGCGCTGGACTCGGAGGTCGAGGCGGCGATCCAGGAAAGCCTGGAAACCTTGATGCAAGGCAAGACCGTGATCGCCATTGCCCACCGGTTATCGACCATCGCGCGAATGGACCGGCTGGTCGTGCTGGACAAGGGGCGTATCGTCGAAAGTGGCAGCCACAGCGAGCTGCTGGAACAGCAGGGCCTGTACGCGCGCTTGTGGCATCACCAGACCGGAGGATTCGTCGGCGTCGACTGACCGCGCCCACAGAGCTGATGCGATCAATCCCGCCGATACGGCAACATGCCCCGTGCTTCCTCGGCATAGGCCCTCACCCCTAGCCGTTCCTGCCCGAGGAAGTCCTCTACCGCGCGGCGCAGGCCCGGATGCAGCAGGTAGTGCCACGACCGCGTCAACACAGGCTCAAAGCCTCGGATCAACTTGTGCTCCCCCTGCGCGCCAGCATCGAATCGCTGGAGTCCCTGGGCCATGGCAAAGTCCATGCCCTGGTAGAAACAGGTCTCGAAATGCAGCCGGTCGAATTCATCCAGGCAACCCCAGTAGCGACCGAACAGGCTGTCACCACCGACCAGGCTCAGCGCCATGGCCACGTCACGCCCGCCCTGACGAGCCATGACGACCTGCACCGACGCCGGCATACGTTCCGCCAACAGGCTGAAGAATTCCCTCGTCAGGTAGGGCGCACGCCGACGCACTGCGTAAGTATTGGCGTAGCAGCGATAGACGAAGTCCCATCGCGCCTCGTCCAGTTCATCGCCCCGATACCACTGAAAATCAATGCCCTGCCCGGCCACCTGCTCACGCTCCTTGCGCATCTGCTTGCGCTTGCGTGAACTCAAGGTATCGAGAAAGTCCTGAAAGTCCCGATAACCCCGGTTGCGCCAGTGGAACTGGCAACCCAACCGCTCCATCCAGCCCGGCAAGCCGGCGATCTGCTCATCCAGCGCGGGCTCGGTAAAGTTGATATGCGCCCCGGACAAGCCGCCCTTGCCCAGGTACTCCGGCAACGCCTGAAGCAACACCAGGCCATCGTCGGGCGCGCTGGCGAGCAGGCGCGGGCCACTGACCGGGCTGAACGGCACGGCACCGAGCAGTTTGGGGTAATAGGCGATCCCGGCTCGCTCACAGGCATCCGCCCAACCATGGTCGAACACGTACTCACCGAACGAATGCCATTTGCGGTAGGCCGGCAGCAGCGCCCGCACCTTTCCATCACGCTCCAGCACCAGGTGCTCGGCAGCCCAGCCGGTGCTGGGTGCGACGCTGCCGCTGTCTTCCATCGAACTCAAGAATGCATGGCGTAGAAAGGGCTGGCCTGCAGGCACCAACGCATCCCAGGTGGCCGCTGGCAAGTCACGCAAATGGGCAAGGCTGTAGAGGCTGGTCACGGTATCGACTCTCGGTTTGAGGGGGCCAGTATCTCGGAAAGACGCACTGTCGCTCAAATGGTGCAGGCCCCCGCTTATCCTTTCATTCTCAATTACTTAACCACAGTGCCACTAATTAGACATTAATCTGTCATTCGCCCCCGCAATACTTGCGCCTGTTTTCCGGAACCTCAGAACCTGTCTATTCAGGCCCTTTCCGAAGACATGCCAACATAGGGGCGGGCGCAGAGCCTCCCCCATTTTTTTCAGTAGGGAGAACCTTATGCGTCTTGTTTCTACACTTACCGGAGTGAGCCTCACCGGCATGATGCTGGCTCTGAGTACTCCGGCCAGTGCTGCTGTCGACGCCAAGCTGCTCGAGATGCTCCGCGCCAATGGCTCGATCAATCAGGCGCAGTACAACGAACTGCAGGGCGACCTGGCAAAGGAAACCAAGGAAAAGGCCGACCAGAAAGCTCAGTCCGACCGCCTGAGTTCTTTCGAACAGAAAGTGGCATGGGCCGCCAAGACCCAGATCAAAGGTGATGTACGCCTGCGCTACGAAGACGTCAACGTCGACGATCCGAACAGCAGCAGCGGCAACCAGGATCGTCAGCGCGTCCGTGCCCGCGTTGGCTTCTACAGCGAGATCAACCCGCAAGTCGACGCAGGCGTGCGTATCGCCACTGGCAGCAGCGCCGACCGTCGCTCGACCAATCAGAGCTTCGACAACTACTTCGACAAGAAGTCGCTGTGGGTCGACCAGGCTTACCTGGACTGGCACCCTACCGGCGTGCCGAACCTGCACCTGATCGGCGGCAAGATGCAGCAGCCTTGGGTGAGCATGGGCGACATCATCTGGGACAGCGACATCAACCCGGAAGGCTTCGCCGCCACCTACAAAACCGATCTGGGCGGCGCCGAAGTGTTCGCCAGCGCCGGTCAGTACACCCTCAAGGACAACGTCGATGGTGACGGCGTGCAATACAAGCACGACGCCCAGGTCTACCACGGCCAGTTGGGGACCAAGTTCGCGCCGGTCGATGCCCTAAAAGTCACCGTGGGTGCGAGCATCTACGGCTATGACAACGACAAGGAAGCCGCCATCCTCCAGTCGTTCGGCAACACCACCAACGAGTTCAACCTGGTCGAAGGCTTCGGCCAGATCGACTTTACCGGCTTCGCCATCCCGCTGTCGGCTTACGGCCAGTACGTGAAGAACACCGAGAGCACCGACGGCGAAGACCAGGCCTGGCTGGCCGGTCTGAAGACCAAGCTCGGAGCCTGGAGCCTGGACTACAACTACCGCGATGTGCAGCGCAACGCCGTGGTCAGCCTGTTCACTGATTCCGACTTCGGCAACGGCTACACCGGCTCGCGTGGCCACAAGTTCAAGGTCGGTTACGAGATCGACAAGAACTTCTCGCTGGGCGCTACCTACCTGATGGCCAAGACCGACCTGTCGCAGTTGCCGAACAGCAATGCTGACGTCGACACCCTGCAGGTCGACCTGGAAGCCAAGTTCTAAGGGTTCGCTCTACGTCCAGGCGAGAAATGCTGACCCCATCCAGCATTTCTCGCCTTTTTCATGCCGGGTAGAAATGCACCGGTCTCTTCGCGGGTTGACCTGCGAAGAGACCGGTTCCGTCAGCCCAAGACTCAACGCTTGCGCAGAATCACGCTACCAATCGAATACCCCGCGCCGAACGAGCTCAGCACGCCCAGCGAACCTGGGGCCAGATCATCCTGATACAGGTGGAAGGCAATCACCGAGCCTGCCGAACTGGTGTTGGCATAGCGGTCCAGAATCACCGGTGCCTCTTCTTCAGCGACCTCACGTCCCAACAGCTTCTTGACGATCAAGTGGTTCATGCTCAGGTTGGCCTGGTGCAGCCAGAAGCGATTCACATCGCTCGGCTGAAGGCCATTTTCTTGAAGGTGAGCACCAACCAGTTCGGCCACTTTCGGGCACACCTCGCGGAACACCTTGCGGCCTTCCTGGATGAACAATTTGTCCGCAGCGCCCTCGCCTTCTTCCGCCGCGCGGTTGAGGAAGCCGAAGTTGTTGCGGATGTTGTTGGAGAACTCGGTCCACAGCTTGCTGCTGACAATCTCGAACTGGTGGCTGGAGGTAGCCTGGTCGGCACGTTCGATCAGCACCGCAGTGGCGGCATCACCGAAGATGAAATGGCTATCGCGGTCACGGAAGTTCAGGTGACCGGTGCAGACTTCCGGGTTGACCATCAGCACCGCCCGGGCCTGGCCCAGTTGCACACTATTGGCGGCGGTCTGGATGCCGAAGGTGGCCGAGGAGCACGCCACGTTCATGTCGAAGGCAAAACCCTGAATCTCCAATGCCTTCTGCACCTCGATGGCGATTGCCGGGTACGGGCGTTGCAGGTTGGAGCAGGCGACGATCACCCCGTCGACATCCGCCGCCGTACGACCGGCGCGCTTCAGGGCCTGTCGGGCTGCGGCCACGGCCATTTCGCAGAGGATCGACGGCTCGTCATTGCTACGCTCCGGCAGCCGCGGCTTCATGCGCAAAGGGTCGAGAATGCCGGCCTTGTCCATGACGAAGCGGCTCTTGATGCCCGAAGCCTTTTCGATGAAAGCTGCATCGGAAAGCGGTGCTGCCTCGACCTCGCCACGCTCGATGGCCGCTGCGTTATCGTGGTTGAACTGCTGCGCCCAGGTGTTGAACGACGCCACCAGTTCTTCGTTGGAAATGCTCTGGGCCGGGGTATACAGGCCGGTGCCGCTGATCACGACGTTATGCACGGTCGTTCCTCTGGTCAAAGGCCATCGCCACGGGGCGCTGGCTGGAAACATGACAGATAATGGCACTTTAGTGCCAACTTAAAGACAAAGGGTTACACACTCGTCGCGGCCAAACCCCGCTCCTTCAGGAGCGGGTTGCCCGCGATAGGCCGCTAAACGGCCCAAAAATTCACCCAAGTGTGCCACAAACAGGGAAGTTTAGCCCTCTACCTGACTCCACTGTTTGCTTAATCGCTTGTCGGAAATTGGCACCTTGGTGCCCAACTGCTGGGCGAACAACGATACGCGATACTCTTCCAGCCACCAGCGGTACAGCGTCAGTTGCTCGTCACGCTTGCCCTCCTGGGCATGCTTGTCGGCACGCGCCTTGTACTGTGCCCACAGGTTGCCCAGCTCGCCGCTCCAGACCCTGTCCTTCTGCACCTGGGCGCCCAGCTTCTCGAGACGCAGCTCGACGGCCTTGAGATAGCGCGGCAACTCCTTGAACCAGACTCCCGGTGTTTCGCGCACGAAGCCTGGATACACCAGGTTGCTCAGTTGCTGCTTGATGTCGTTGAGCGACACCGCCTGGCTGAGGTCGATCTTGCCCTTGAAGCGCTTTTGCAGGCCGTGCCACAACTTAAGCACCTCCAGGGCCTGGCGGGCCAGACGCTCGGCATGCTCGGCCCAGCTACCGCGCTTGCGTTCGGCCAGGCCGGCCAATGCGGCGCCATCGCGCGGCAGCGGGTCTTCCCCTTCAAGGATGCAACTGTCGAGACTGGCCAACAGAATGTCCTCGACCAGCGCCTCGATACGGCCCAGTTCGCGGTACAGCAAGCCCAACTCGGTCAGCCCTGGCAACTTGCCACGTAGGTACTTGGCGGGTTCGGCCAACTGCTGCAGCAACAGACGCTGGAGGGCGCGACGATGCTGGAACTCAGCCTCGGCCAAGGTCGAGAAGCGCGCCTCGCGCACGGTGCCGTTCGCTTCGACCAGCGCCGGGTAGACCGTCATCGACAACCCCGCGATCTTCTGCTGGGCGGTTTGCGCCACTTCGCTGAAAGCCTTGGCCTGCACCGGCTGCTCGGTTTTGTCGTTGCGCGGTACGGCCAGCGCTGCC
The DNA here is from genome assembly GCF_029537255.1 of Pseudomonas sp. NyZ480. NCBI lineage: Bacteria > Pseudomonadati > Pseudomonadota > Gammaproteobacteria > Pseudomonadales > Pseudomonadaceae > Pseudomonas > Pseudomonas sp. NyZ480. The sequence goes on from NZ_CP120626.1 coordinate 3,972,879, forward strand.
TGGCTGGCGGCAGCGAAACGTGCCGTCAGCTCGGCCAGGTCACGCCCTTCGCCGAGGAACTTGCCTTGGCCATCGACCACTTCGATGTTCATCCGCAGGTGCCCTTCGACCAGGCGCACCGACTCGTCCCAGGCCTCATCGGACACCCGAGCGCCCGTCATGCGCAGCAACTCCTGGCCCAACGCCTGGGGCAATGCGCCTTGGCCGAAAGTCATGCGGGCAAGCGATGCCTTGACGAAGTCGGGTACCGGCACGAAATTCTTGCGCAGGGCCTTGGGCAGGTTACGCACCAAGGCCACGCACTTGGCTTCCAGCAAGCCCGGCACCAGCCACTCCAGGCGCTCGCCCGGCAGGCTCGGCAGCAACGGCGCGGGCACCCGCACGGTCACGCCATCGCGCGGGTGGCCTGGCTCGAAGTGGTAACTCAACGGCAAGCGCAGGTCACCCACCTGCAAGCTGTCGGGGTATTGCGCTGCGGTGACCTCGCTGGCTTCACGGGCCAGCACGTCTTCCTCGCGCATGATCAACAGGTTGGGGTCCTTCTGGCTGCCCATGCGGTACCAGCTGTCGAAGGTTGCGGTCTGGTGGATCTCTGCCGGTAGCCGCGCTTCATAAAAGGCGTAGAGGGTCTCTTCGTCGGCCAGGATGTCACGGCGGCGGGCCTTGGCTTCCAGCTCGTCGAGTTCTTCGAGCAGGCGCTTGTTGGCCGACAGGCACTTGGCCCGCGACTGGATCTCGCCACCAACCAGCGCTTCACGAATGAACAACTCACGCGAAGCCACCGGGTCGATGGGCCCGAAGTGCACCGGACGGCGGCCCACCAGGATCAGCCCGTACAGGGTGATCTGTTCGTAGGCCACCACCTGCCCGCGCTTCTTCTCCCAATGCGGTTCGAAATGGTTCTTCTTGACCAGGTGCGTGGCCAGCGGTTCGATCCAGTCGGGCTCGATCTTGGCCACCATCCGCGCATACAGCTTGGTGGTTTCCACCAGTTCGGCGGCCATCACCCACTGCGGGCGCTTGCGGCCCAGCCCCGAGGACGGATGCACCCAGAAACGCCGCTGGCGGGCGCCCTGGTAGTCGCCATCTTCGGTCTTGTGGCCGATCTGACTCAGCAATCCGCTGAGAATGGCCTTGTGCATCCGCTGATAGTCCGACGGATCCTTGTTCACCGCCAATTGCAGGTCGCGGCAGATCAGCGCCAACTGGCGATGAGCATCGCGCCATTCACGCAGACGCAGGTAATTCAGGAAGTTTTTCCGGCACCAGTTGCGCAGCGGGTTGGCGGTCAGCGCCTGGCGCTGCTCCTCGAAACCGCGCCACAGATTGACCAGGGCAGCGAAGTCGGAGTCGACATCCTTCCACTGGGCATGGGCCTGGTCGGCGGCTTGCTGTCGCTCGGGTGGGCGTTCGCGGGGGTCCTGCACCGACAATGCACTGGCGACGATCAGTATTTCCTGCAGGCTGCCCTGGCGCGCGCCTTCGAGCAGCATACGGCCCAGTCGCGGGTCGATCGGCAAGCGCGCCAGCTGGCGGCCCAGCGGCGTCAGCTGGTTCTCGCGGTTGACCGCCGACAGCTCCTGCAGCAGGTTGAAGCCGTCACTGATGGCCTTGCCATCCGGCGGTTCGATGAACGGGAAGGCATCGATGGCGCCCAGGCGCAGGTGCAGCATCTGCAGGATGACGGCCGCCAAGTTGGTGCGCAGGATTTCCGGGTCGGTGAACGCTGGCCGGCCGTTGAAATCCTCTTCGCTGTAAAGACGCACGCAAATACCCGGCTCGACGCGGCCGCAGCGGCCTTTGCGCTGGTTGGCGCTGGCCTGGGACACGGCCTCGATCGGCAAGCGCTGCACCTTGGCGCGGTAGCTGTAGCGGCTGATGCGTGCAGTACCGGTATCGATCACGTAACGAATACCCGGCACCGTCAGCGAGGTTTCGGCCACGTTGGTCGCCAGCACCACCCGGCGCCCGGTATGGGGCTGGAAAATGCGCTGCTGCTCGGCCGGGGAAAGCCGGGCATACAGCGGCAGGATCTCGGTGTGGCGAAGCTGGGCCTTGCGCAGGATGTCGGCGGCATCGCGAATCTCGCGCTCACCTGGCAGGAACACCAGCACATCGCCCGGCCCCTTGCCTTCGCTGCGCTCATGCTGGGCCAGCTCGTCCAGGGTAGCGAGAATCGCCTGGTCGACCGTGAGATCGTCCTCGACCTGGTTGCCTTCCTCGTCCTGCTCGCTGGTCAACGGGCGGTACCAGGTTTCTACCGGGTAGGTACGGCCGGACACCTCGATGATCGGCGCGCCGTCGAAGTGCTTGGAGAAGCGCTCCAGGTCGATGGTCGCCGAAGTGATGATCAGTTTCAGGTCGGGACGACGGTGCAGCAGCGTCTTGAGGTAGCCCAGGAGAAAGTCGATGTTCAGGCTGCGCTCGTGAGCCTCGTCGACGATGATCGTGTCGTAGCGTTCGAGGAAGCGGTCGTGCTGGGTTTCAGCGAGCAGGATACCGTCGGTCATCAGCTTGACCAAGGTGTTGCTGTCGCTCTGGTCTTCGAAGCGCACCTGATAACCCACCAACCCGCCCAACGGCGTGCCCAGCTCTTCTGCCACCCGCGCGGCAACGCTGCGCGCAGCGATTCGCCGAGGCTGGGTATGGGCGATCAGGCCATGGCTGCCACGGCCAAGCTCCAGGCAAATCTTCGGCAGCTGGGTGGTTTTGCCCGAGCCGGTCTCACCTGCGATCACCAGCACCTGGTTTTCGGACAGGGCTTTCTTGATTTCGTCGCGCTTGGCGGCAATCGGCAAGCTGTCGTCGTAGCGGATGTGCGGCACGCTCTGCTGGCGTGCGGTGACCTGGGCGCAGGATGCCTGGACCTTTTCCACCCATTGCGCCAGCTTGGCTTCGTCAGGGCGCTTGCGCAGCTCATGGATCTGCCGCCGCAGTCGATGGCGGTCGGCGATCATGGCGTGGTCGAGGTTTTTCAGCAATTGGTCGATGGCGTGGTCTGTCATGGGGCTTTTTAATCGTGCAGGTGAGCCTGCTTTTTCATGATCGGCATGCGAGAGATGCGCGATTGTCGCAGATTTGACGGTTGTTTGCTGTCTGCACCGGTCCCAGCGCCGGTAAGCAGGCTCCGATGGCTATCGCGGCGTCCGCGCGCCTGCGAATGTTTAGCGAAGCCAGATGTGAAGGTTGCCATTCACTGCTTTAATCAACCTTACGCCGCATGTGAGTATCGAAGGCATGACTTGCGTCCAGCTCCTCGCCCCACCGTCCTCCCGCCCTTCGCTGCCGAAGGCCCGAAGCTGTGCCGGTGAAAATCCGCTGGTCCACATCATCCTTGCCTTCTGGGCCCTGTGGCACTGCCGTCACGCACGCCCACCGGATACTTCGCTCACGCTTGACTGATCCGAACCGGCCCCTATCGGCCGATTGACTCAGCTCGACCGCCCGCATGCGCGGCGGTCCTGTGCGCCCATGAGCGAACCAATATGCACTTTGCACACCCAGAGCAGGCCAGCCGCTTCCTGGCTGAAAACCCCGATATCGAGCTGTTCGAACTGTTCATCCTCGACGCCAATGGCGTGCCCCGCGGCAAGCTGCTGCACCGCGATGAGCTGATGGCCGTCTATGCCAGCGGTCGCCCACTGCCCAGCACCATCCTTGGCCTAACCCTCAACGGCGACGACGTGGAAAACTCCGGGCTGGTGTGGGATGTCGGCGACATCGATTGCCGCGCCTACCCCTTGGACGGCTCGCTGGTGCGCCTGCCCTGGCGCCGCGTACCGACCGCCGCGGTGCAGGTCAGCATGCACCCTACCGAGGGCTTGCCTGCCAGCGTTGCCGACCCCCGTCATGTACTGCTGCGCACCCTCGATGCGCTGAAGGCCGACGGCTATTACCCGGTGATGGCCTGCGAGCTGGAGTTCTACCTGCTTGACCAAAAGCGCGATGCCCAGGGACGCCCGCAACCGGCGCTGGATGCCGATGGCGGCAGACCGCGTACCACCCAGGTCTACGGCCTGCGTGAACTGGAGCAGATCGAGCCGTTCCTGGCCGACCTGTACGCCGCCTGCAAAGCCCAGGGCATTCCGGCACGTACCGCGATTTCCGAGTACGCGCCCGGCCAGGTGGAAATCACCCTGGAACACGGTGACGCCCTGACCGCCATGGACCAGGCTGTGCGCTACAAACGCCTGGTCAAGGGTGTGGCCCACGCCCATGGTATGCAGGCCTGTTTCATGGCCAAGCCATTCGCCGAACTGGCCGGCACGGGCATGCACATGCACCTGAGCCTGGCCGATAGCGCTGGCAACAACCTGTTTGCCAGCGACGACAAGGCCGGCACCCCCCTCTTGCGCCAGGCCGTGGCCGGCATGCTGCGCCACTTGCGCGAGTCGTTGCTGCTGTTCTGCCCCAATGCCAACTCGTTCCGACGCTTCCAGGCCAACAGCTATGCGCCGCTGGCCCCCACCTGGGGGGTGGACAACCGCACCGTGAGCCTGCGCGTGCCAGGCGGCCCGGCCAACAGCCGGCATGTCGAGCACCGCATATGCGGCGCAGATGCCAACCCTTACCTGGCCGCGGCGGCCATTCTGGCTGCCACCCACCGTGGTATTCGCGAGCAGCTGGACCCCGGTGCGCCGATCGAAGGTAACGGTTATGCCCAGGCCACCGAATTCCTGCCCACCGACTGGCTGACCGCACTGGACAGTCTGGAACGCTCTGACTGGGCTCGCGAAGCGCTGGGCGAGGCTTTCCTGGGGGTCTATCTGAAGGTCAAACGCGCCGAGTATCGCCAGTTCATGGCCGAAGTCAGCGAACAGGACTGGCGCTGGTACCTGCACCAGGCCTGAGCCCTACCCTATTGAAGAACAAGGAACACCCAATGAACGCAGCAGTGAAGAACGGGCCAGCCCAGCGCGCGCCGTCCTATTACAGCGCCACGTTGAACGACCACACGCAGTACCCGACCCTCAAGGGCACGGTGGAGGTCGACGTGGCCATCATCGGCGGCGGGTTCACCGGCGTGGCCACCGCCGTGGAGCTGGCCGAGCGTGGCCTGAAAGTTGCCATTGTCGAAACCAATCGCATCGGCTGGGGTGCCAGTGGGCGCAACGGCGGCCAGGTCACCGGCAGCCTGTCCGGTGATGAGGCCATGCGCGCGCAGATGCGCAAACGCCTCGGCAGCGAGGTCGACGACTTCATCTGGCACCTGCGCTGGCGAGGGCACCAGATCATCGAACAGCGCGTCGAGCGCTATCGAATAGATTGCGACCTCAAGCGTGGCCACCTGCATGCCGCCATGAAGCCCTCGCACATGGCAGAACTGCGTGGGTTCGAAGCTGAAGCCCAACGTCGTGGCATGGGGGACCAGGTGCAACTGCTCGACCGCCAGGCCGTCTCCCGACACCTGCAAAGCCCGCTGTACCTGGGTGCGCTGAAGAACCGACGCAACCTGCACCTGCATCCGCTCAACCTGTGCCTGGGCGAAGCCCGTGCCGCCCACAGCCTGGGTGCTCTGGTCTTCGAAAACTCCGAGGTACTGGAGATCGTCCATGGCCCGCGTCCGGCGGTGGTCACCGCCGAAGGGAGGATCGAGGCCCGCCAGGTGATGCTGGCCGGCGATGTCTACCACAAGCTGGAAAAGCGCCAGCTCAAGGGCAAGATCTTCCCAGCCATGGGCGGCATCGTCACCACCGCGCCGTTGGGCGAGCTGGCCGAGCAGATCAACCCGCAAGACCTGGCGGTGTACGACTGCCGATTCGTGCTCGACTACTACCGTCTGACGGCTGACAAGCGCCTGCTGTTCGGCGGCGGCGCCAACTATTCGGGCAAGGATTCGCGTGATATCGAGGGCGAGCTGCGCCCTTGCATCGAGCGGACCTTCCCGGCACTCAAGGGCATCCCGATCGAGTTCCAGTGGAGTTGCGCCATGGGCATCGTGGTCAACCGCATTCCACAGCTGGGCAAGCTTTCGGACAACGTGTGGTACTGCCAGGGTTATTCCGGGCATGGCATCGCCACCAGCCACATCATGGGCGAGATCATGGCCGAGGCATTGACAGGAACGCTCGAAAAGTTCGACACCTTCGCAGCGTGCAAGCACATCAGGGTGCCAATGGGCGATCTGCTGGGGAATCCGCTGTTGGCGGCGGGGATGTGGTACTACCAGATGCTGGAAAAAATGCGCTGAAGCATGCACGGATAAACCCGCTTCAACAGGGCTCTTGCGATACCTGTGGAAGCGGGGTTACCCGCGAAGTGGCCAGAGAAGTCGTTCAGGCGATCTTCTTCAGCCCTTGCTTCTTCAACTCTTCATCGCGCAGCTCACGCCGCAGGATCTTGCCCACGTTGGTGGTCGGCAGCGCATCCCGGAACTCGATGTAGCGCGGCACCTTATAGCCGGTGACATTGGCACGCATGTGCTCCATCACCTGCTCCTTGGTCAGGGTCATGCCTGGCTTGACCACGATGAACACCTTGATCACCTCGCCCGACTTCTCGTCCGGCACGCCGATGGCCGCGCACTGCAGCACGCCCGGCAAACTGGCGAGCACATCTTCCAGTTCGTTGGGGTACACGTTGAAGCCCGAGACCAGGATCATATCCTTCTTGCGGTCGACGATGCGCATGTAGCCATCTTGCTGGATCAACGCGATGTCACCGGTCTTCAGCCAGCCCTCGCTGTCGAGGATCTCGGCGGTGGCATCTTCCCGCTGCCAGTAGCCCTTCATCACTTGCGGGCCCTTGACGCACAGCTCGCCCACTTCGCCCAGCGGCAGTTCCTGGCCATTGTCGTCGATGACCTTGCACAGGGTCGACGGCACCGGGATGCCAATGGTGCCGACCTGGTTGGCGTCCGCCGGATTGACCGCCGCCACCGGGCTGGTTTCGGTCATGCCGTAGCCTTCGCAAATGGCGCAGCCGGTAACGGTCTTCCAGCGTTCGGCCACGCTCAATTGCAAGGCCATGCCACCGGACAGGGTGATCTTCAGCGCCGAGAAGTCCAGGGCACGGAACGCCTCGTTGTTGCACAGGGCCACGAACAGCGTGTTCAGGCCCACGAAGCCACTGAACTTCCACTTGCCCAGTTCCTTGACCATGGCGGGCAGGTCACGCGGGTTGCTGATCAGCACGTTGTGGTTGCCGATCAGCATCATGGCCATGCAATGGAAGGTGAAGGCATAAATGTGGTACAGCGGCAGCGGGGTGATCAGGATCTCGCAACCTTCGTGCAGATTCGAGCCCATCAGCGCGCGGCACTGCAGCATATTGGCCACCAGGTTGCGGTGAGTCAGCATCGCCCCTTTGGCCACGCCGGTGGTTCCGCCAGTGTATTGCAGCACGGCCACATCGTTAGGTTGTGGATTGGCTTCGGTTACCGGCTGGCCCTTGCCCAGCGCCAAGGTGTCGTTGAAGCGCACCGCGCCCGGCAGGTTGTATGCCGGCACCATCTTCTTCACGTACTTGATCACGCTGTTGATCAACAGGCGCTTGAGCGGCGGCAGCAGGTCGGCCACTTCGGTGACGATGACGTGCTTGACCTGGGTCTTGGGCACGACCTTCTCGGCCAGGTGGGCCATGTTGGCCAGGCACACCAGCGCCTTGGCGCCGGAGTCGTTGAACTGGTGTTCCATTTCCCGCGCGGTGTACAACGGGTTGGTGTTGACCACGATCAGGCCGGCACGCATGGCGCCAAATACCGCGACCGGATACTGCAAGACGTTGGGCAACTGCACGGCAATGCGATCACCCGGTTTCAAGTCGGTATGCTGCTGCAGCCAGGCGGCAAAGGCGCCAGACAGCGCATACAACTCGCCATAGGTGATGGTCTTGCCCAGGTTGCTAAAGGCCGGTTTATCTGCAAAGCGTTGGCAGGATTGCTTCAGTACCGCCTGGATGTTGGGGAATTCGTCAGGATTGATTTCCGCCGTAATCCCGGCTGGGTACTTATCCTTCCAAAAATTTTCGATCATGGAAGCCCACTCCTTCAGCAACAGCGAAGTTCATTTACGCGTAGATGCGTTTATTATTGATATGCGATGACGGTTCATTGCAAACCGAATCACCTGGAAGCGCGCCGAGAGTAACAGCTTTGAATAGGGTCGCCTAGAGCCCAAAACGGCCTCAATGGTCACAAAAATGACTCAATGAACGATACAGGTCATTTTTAGAGTATTTATCCAAAATGTCGCAAAATGCGCATGAAGGTGCATTCTAGAGCGGCTCCACGGCATACGCGGGTAAACCCGCCCCACCATTACCCAGGGGAGCGGGTTCTGCCGCGAAGAGGCCACCCTGGAATCAGGCGATGTCACGCAGCTCCCGCCGCAGAATCTTGCCCACAGGGGTCATCGGCAGTGAATCTCGCAGTACGATGTGCTTGGGCACTTTGTAGCCCGTGAAGTTGGCCTTGCAGTAGGCCTTGAGTTCGTCGACGCTCAACCCCTTTTCCCGAGGGACTACGAACAGTTTCACCGCCTCCCCCGAGCGCTCGTCCGGCACGCCGATAGCGGCACAGTTGGCTACCTGCGGGTGCCCCATGATCACGTCTTCGATCTCGTTGGGGTAAACATTGAAACCCGAGACGATGATCATGTCCTTCTTGCGGTCAACGATGCGGGTGAAGCCATCCGGGTCGATCACCGCAATGTCACCGGTCTTGAACCAGCCCTCCGCATCCAGGGCCTGGGCGGTGGCTTCAGGTTGCTGCCAATAACCCTTCATCACCTGCGGCCCCTTGATGCATAGCTCGCCCCGCTCGCCCAGCGCCAACTCGTTGCCGTCATCGTCGATGACCTTGAATGCCGTGCCGGCCACCGGAATTCCCACGGTGCCAAGGCGCGCCATCTGGCCATAAGGATTGGTACTGGCAACCGGCGAAGTCTCCGTCAGGCCATAGCCCTCGACGATGCGGCAGCCGGTGAGACTCTCCCAGCGCTCGGCGGTGGCCTTGACCAGGGCCGTACCGCCAGAGTTGGTGACCTTCAGTGCGGAGAAGTCGAGGTTCTTGAACCCTGGGTGGTCCATCAATGCCACGAACAGCGTGTTCAGCCCCAGCAGCGCCGAGAAACGCCACTTGCCCAACTCCTTGATGAAGCCAGGGATATCACGCGGATTGGTGATGAGTACGTTATGGTTGCCGGTGACCATCATGCACATGCAATTCGCGGTAAAGGCATAGATGTGGTACAGCGGCAGCGGCGCGATCATCACTTCCTGCCCGTCCTTGATCAAGCGCTGGCCATCCGGGCCATGCTGGGAGAAGCAGGCCAGCACCTGAAGCATGTTGGCCACCAGGTTACCGTGGGTCAGCATCGCGCCCTTGGCCAGCCCGGTCGTGCCACCGGTGTACTGCAGCACGGCGATATCGTCCAGCCCCTGCTCCACCGGCTTGTGGGTCAGGTCGCGCCCCTGGCGCAGTACCTGGCGGAACGGCACGGCCTGAGGTAACCGATAGGCCGGCACCATCTTCTTGACCTTGTCGACCACGGTGTTGATCAACCAGCCCTTGGCTGCAGGCAGCAGGTCGCCCATCCTGGCTTCGATCAGGTACTCGATAGCGGTATCGGGCAACACTTCCTGCACACGCTTGCCGAACATGTTCAGGTACACCAGCGCACGGGCGCCGGAGTCCTTGAACTGATGGCGCATCTCGCGTTCGGTGTAGAGCGGGTTGGTGTTCACCACGATCAGGCCGGCCCGCAGCGCGCCGAACACGGCGATGGGGTACTGCAAGACGTTGGGCATCTGCACGGCGATGCGATCGCCCGGCTTCAGGTCGGTGTGGTGCTCGAGCCAGGCGGCGAAGGCTGCCGAGTGCCGCTCCAGCTCTGCGTAAGTCAGGGTCACTCCCAGGTTGCTGAACGCCGGACGGTCGGCAAAGCGCTTGCATGAGCGCTCGAAGACTTCGACGACAGACTTGTAAGCATTGAGGTCGATGGTGGATGGCACGCCCGCCGGGCGTTTGTCATTCCAGAATTCGGCTTGCATTTATTATTGTTCCTCTGCCTTGACCCACGATGTGGCGCGTTGTCCTTTAGTCCCTTGTCCCTTCCGCCCGGAGGCGAAACGGCATTGATCTGACGTTAACAGGTAAGTTCAAGGTGGCATACACGCCAAGTGTCGCCATTAACATTGTGAATCTTATTTGTGCCCTTCCTGCAATCTGGCCGGTTGTGCATAAACTGTGCTCTGACCCCCGCGCAAAGGACCCGCCATGCCTTACGACGCCTTCTGGCTCCCCGCCAGCGAGCATTGCAGCCTGTATGTGCACCAATGGTTGCCGGCCACGCCGGTCAAGGCCGCCGTGCTGCTGGTGCATGGCATGGCCGAGCACGCCGGCCGCTACCAGCGCCTGGGCCAAGCGCTGTGCAACGCAGGTTTTGCCTTGTTCGCACCGGATTTGCGGGGCCACGGCCGTACTGCCGAAGGGGGTAACTTTGGCCTGTTCGCCAAGCAACATGGCTGGAATGCCGTACTCAACGACCTGGGCGTGCTTACCCAGCACATCGGCCAGCAATACCCCGGTACCCCCCTGTTCATGCTGGGACACAGCATGGGCAGCTACATCGCCCAGGCTTACCTGTTGCACCACAGCGCCAGCCTTCAGGGGGCGATCCTGAGCGGCTCCAATTTCCAGCCAGCGGCACTGTATCGCGCGGCGCGCCTGATCGCCCGCCTGGAAGCCTGGCGCCAAGGCCCATTGGGCAAGAGCGCGCTGATCGACTGGCTGTCGTTCGGCTCGTTCAACAAAGCGTTCAAGCCCAATCGCACCGCCTTCGACTGGCTCAGCCGCGACCCTTCGGAAGTCGACCTGTATGTGAATGACCCGCTGTGCGGCTTCCGTTGCACCAACCAATTGTGGCTCGATCTGCTGCAGGGACTGGCACAGATCAGCCAGGCCAAGCACCTGGCGCAGATCGACCCGAACCTGCCGATACTGGTCATGGGCGGCGAATGTGATCCGGTGAGTGCTGGCAAGCGTCTTACCCATCTGGCTGACGCGCTGCGCGCGACCGGCAATCGACATGTGCAACTGCGCGTGTATGCTCAGGCGCGGCACGAAGTACTCAATGAAACCAATCGTGACGAGGTTACCGCCAATCTGCTCGGCTGGCTGGAACAAGCGCTGGTCCTGGACCGCCCTGCCCGCAGTGAATGAAAGCCGCCTCGTCCGTCCATGAAGGAAGCCCCGATGACCCAGGTCACCAACACGCCTTACGAAGCCCTTGAAGTCGGCCAGAAGGCCAGCTACGAAAAGTCCGTGGAAGAACGCGACATCCAGCTGTTCGCCGCGATGTCAGGTGACCACAACCCGGTCCACCTGGATGCCGAGTTCGCCGCCAAGAGCATGTTCCGCGAGCGCATTGCCCACGGCATGTTCAGCGGCGCCCTGATCAGCGCCGCGGTGGCCTGCACCCTGCCTGGCCCTGGCACCATTTACCTGGGCCAGAAAATGAGCTTCCAGAAGCCGGTGAAAATTGGCGATACCCTGACCGTGCGCCTGGAAATCCTCGAAAAGCTGCCTAAGTTCAAGGTGCGCATCGCCACCAACGTGTACAACCAGAACGATGAACTGGTGGTCGAGGGTGAGGCCGAGATCCTGGCGCCGCGCAAGCAGCAGACCGTCGATCTGGTGTCGCCGCCGAACTTCGTGGCCTGCTGATCGGGTAAGTCTGCGATAGCCTCATCGCCGTTAAGCCCGCGCCTACACCCTCATCGTTTCGACCTGTAGGCGCCGGCTTGCCGGCGATAAGTCCAGCAACGCCATCACCCAAGCGAGCGCAGGCGACTTTCTATATGCCGCCGCTCTGGCTCCTGCCGCGTTAGCGCCAGTGCTTGCTTCCAGGCCGCGCGAGCCTGCTCCACGTGCCCCAACTGCTGATGCAGTTCAGCCCGCGCCGCATGCGCCAGGTGATAGTCCTGCAACGCCCCGTCGGCCAGCACCGATTCAAGCGCCCGCAGTCCGGCCTGCGGCCCATCGCGCTTGGCCAGCGCCACCGCGCGATTGAGCCCAACCACAGCCGACGGCCATCGCCGCAGCAGTTCATCGTAAAGCCCGACAATCTCGGCCCAGTCGGTCTGCTCTGCCGAGGTAGCTTCGGCATGCACCGCGGCAATCGCAGCCTGCAAGGTATAAGCGCCAAAAGCCCGGCTGCGCAGCGCTTGACGCACCAGGGCACAGCCTTCGGCGATCTGCTGGTGGTTCCACAAGCGGCGGTCCTGTTGTTCCAGCAACACCAGGTTGCCTTGGGCATCGCTGCGCGCCTGCTGCCTTGATGCCTGCAACAGCATCAAGGCCAACAGGCCGATCACCTCAGGGTCGGGTAACAGATCGACCAGCAGCCGCCCCAAGCGGATCGCCTCATCGGTCAGTTCCTGTTGCAGCAGCCATGCACCGGATGACGCCGAATAGCCTTCGTTGAACACCAGGTAGATCACTCGCAGCACGCTTTCCAGACGCTCGGGCAGTTCGTTCAACGCCGGGACCTGGTAAGGGATGCCAGCATCGCGGATCTTCGCCTTGGCGCGCACGATGCGCTGGGCAATCGTCGCTGGGCTTAGCAGAAAGGCCCGGGCAATCTGCTCGGTGGTCAGGTCGCAGACTTCACGTAGGGTCAAGGGTACCTGAGCGTCGGCAGCCAACGCCGGGTGGCAACAGGTGAAGATCAGCCGCAAGCGGTCGTCGGCGAGCAACGCGTCCTCACTGGGGTCCTGAACCTGGCCTTCGATGAGCATGATGAGGTCTGCCTGGGAGCGGTCGAAACGGGCACGCCGGCGCAGGGCATCGATGGCCTTGAAACGACCGGTCGACACCAGCCATGCCCGCGGGTTGTCGGGAATGCCCGCCTGCCGCCAACGGTCGACGGCGATGAAGAAGGCCTCGTGCATGGCCTCCTCGGCCAAGTCGAAGTCACCGAGCAAGCGGATCAGGGTGGCCAGGATGCGCCGTGAATCGCGCCGGTACACCGCTTCGACTTCGGCACGGACCTGCGCAAGCTCGACCATCAGTCCGGCATCCGCTGAGTCACAACCTCCACCAGCCGGTCCAGGCTTTCTCCCCAGCCCTGATGAAAGCCCATCTCTTCATGGGCCAGGCTATCGGCTGCACTCCAGTGCCAGGCGCGTGCGGTGTAGCGGGTCTTGCCCTGTTCCTCGTCGAAGGTCACCACCGCTGTCATGAATGCCTTGTCCGACGGTACCCAACCCGGTCCGAAGGCATCGGTGAACACCAGGCGTCGGGGTGCTGCGATTTCGAGGAACACCCCCTGGGTCGGGAACTCGCTGCCATCGGGTGCGCGCATCAGGGTCCGGAACAAGCCGCCCACCCATAGCTGCATCTCGCACTGCGGGGTGGTCATGCCGTGCGGCCCCCACCACTGCATCAACCATTGAGGTTCGGTCCAGGCACGAAACACTTTGGCCGGCGGGGCATCGATCAGGCGGCTGATGGAAAGTTCGTGTTTCGCTTCTGCAAGGGGTGCCAGCGTCATTATTGTTGTACTCCGCTCAGGTCAGGGTTGCAGATCACGCACCGGTCGCACTTCCACGCTGCCGACCCGCGCCGCCGGGATACCCTTGGCGATATTCAAGGCTTCGTTCAAGTCCCGGGCATCCACCAGGTAAAAACCCGCCAGTTGCTCCTTGGTTTCGGCGAACGGCCCATCGGTCAGGCTCATGCGGCCGCCTCGCATGCGTACCGTGGTGGCGGTCTGCACAGGCTTGAGTGCCTCGGCCGCCAGCATGCGCCCGGAGTGCTGCAATGACTGTGCGTAAGCCATGCATTCGGCGTCTTCGGGGCTGTCGGGCAGGCTGTGCAACAGCCCTTCGTCACAATAGACCAGGCACAGGTATTTCATGGTCGCCTCCAGGGGATGGGCGCAGTGCGTTTGGCGATATCGACTCAGGGCTTGAGATCGAACAGTGCTTTTTGCGTTTCCATGTCGAACGGCGCCGACCAGTGCTCGTGAATAACCTGCCATTGCCCGGCGCGCCGACGATAGGCGACCGTGGCACGCATGAAGCCACATTGGTTTTCATCGTCCGATGGCCCGCAACGGTTGAGCCAGTGGGCCACGCCCAGGTCACCGTCTGCGTGTACGGTGAGTTCGGCACACTCGAAGATCATCGGCCCGGTGCAAAAGCCCATGCACATTTCCCAGTGCGCCCGGTAGGCAGCCTTGCCCTTGAACTGCAGTTCCTTGATGGCATCGAAGGCGACGATATCCTCGGCATAGGGCGCGGCAATGCCATCCAGGTCGCGGTCGCGAACGGCCTGCATCCAGGTGTCGATGAGTTGACGGATTTCGGTTTCAGCTGCGCTGTTCATCGGCGAACTCCTGCGCTCGGTCATGAGCATTTTGGCGCAGGTATCTCCTGCGCCTTCACCTCTTGGTCGAACGGTAGCGGGGGAAATCGACAGGGCGATGAATTTATTTGCGTTGCAACGGCACCCAGATTTCCATCGCAGCGTTTGGGTCCGTCGGGTCGAAACCTGCCGGGTAGCGCTCGAACAGCGCCGCATCGGCCTGCTGCAGGCCGGACTGGGCCAACCAGGCAAACAGGCCCTGGAAGGTCCCCTTCAGCGCTTGCAGGCTGCCATGATGTTCGAACACAGCGTAATGCTGCGGTGCCAGTGCCAGCGTCGTGAATCCTGGCGCAAGGGTCCTGTCGGTACTCAGTTCGACCGCCGCCAGGTAGTCGAAACCGCCACGTTCGTCGGGGTGATAGCACACACCGTAACTGTCTTTGCCGAGCAGCCACGGCGTATCGCCACCGTGATCGACGAAACGCTGCCACAGCAAGGGCAGCCCAGCAAGATTGCTCAGGTTGAAACGCTCGCACAAACCCACAAGCGTCAGCGCCCGGCCATCCTCGTAGCGTACGGGGGGAATCGGTAGTGTGCTCATGTCCATCACCTCATTGATCGAGCCCAGGCAAGCATGCCTGGCCCGTGCTGGTTCGATAGCGTAGCGCAGATCCGTCACCTGGCACTTGACCCATGCCCCTGCCCTGCCACCGGCTGTCCGTTCGCACCCAGGCTCGACGGTTTACAAGGGGGGGCTTGCCAGGATGAATTCGCGGTAGCCGGAAACGACCACATACACCGCGAAATAACAAAAGATCGCCGCTGACAGCAGGTAGGACCAGGTCAACAAGCGGTCGCCCAGCAGGCGTCCGCCATGACTGGCGATACCACAGAGGGTCAGGCACCAGACCAGGCCTGCAGCGAGGAAGCCACCAAGGAACAACCCCGCCTCCAGCGCAGTACCGCCCCCGGAACGGGAAATCAGCACCCCGCCCACTGCCGCGAACCACAGGATGGCGCTGGGCGACGACATGGCCAGGAAGATCCCCCGCAGGAACTCCCGCCAGCCCGATTCCACCACCACTTGCCCTCGCGCCTCCATGTGCCCGCCACGCCAGGCTGCCAGCAACATTTTCAGCGCGAACCACACCAGCAAGGCCGAGCCCCCTAGCCACAAGGCCCAGCGCACGGCTTCGAACTGCAACAGAACGGTCATCCCGGCCAACGCCGCCACGGCATAGATCAAGTCGCCCACGCAAGTGCCAAGGCCCAGCCAGAAGCCCTGGAGAAAACCACGCTGCATGGCGAGTGTGATCATGGCGATGTTGGCCACCCCGATATCCAGGCACAGGGACAGGCTCAGAAGAAAACCGTTGGAGAAAGGCATCGGAAACTCGACTACAGGTTGAAGACAGGCGCGTTCACGGCGCGCACACTGGCGCACTGTATGGGAAGCCATGGCGCTTGCTCAAGCCAGATTGGCTTGCCCTTGAATACCCTGGACCTGCCATGGGCTCAGAGTTGCTCGATGCCAGCCAGAGCCCGCGCATACAGATCGCGGTCCACATTCGCCCCACTGAGCACTACCGCCACACGCTTGCCAGCCTGCCTGCCCCGCTCCTGCATCAACGATGCCAGTGGCGCGGCTCCAGCACCTTCGGAGGTATTGTGGGTCGCTTCGTGGTACAGGCGCATCGCCTGGGCGATTTCACTGTCGTCCACGCGCACGATACGTGCCGCATGCTCGCGCACCAGGGCGAGGGCATCGGCATTGGGAACCCGGCAGGCCATGCCATCGGCGAAAGTATTGGCAGTGGCGGTGGTAACGATGCGTCCTTGCTCGAAGCTTTGTGCATAGGCATCGGCCGCACTGGAAACCACACCTACGATCTCGGTCTTCAAGCCAAGCAGGTTGCGCGCCTGGATCAGCCCGCAAATGCCCGAGCCCATGCCGATCGGCACATACACGCAGTCCAGCTCAGCCACCGCTTCGAACAGCTCCAGAGCGTAGGTCGCCACCCCGCGCACCAGCTCCGGGTGGAACGCGGGCACCATGGTATAGCCACGCGCCGCGGCTATTCGGCTGGCCTCTTCGCGGGCCACGTCGAAGTCCGCGCCGTGCTCGACCAGCTCGGCGCCAAGTGCTCGCATGGCAGCGTTCTTCTCCCTGGAATTCCCCTCCGGTACCACGATCACCAACGGCAAGCCTGCCCGTCGCGCCGCCATCGCCATGCTCTGGCCATGGTTGCCACGGGTCGCAGTGACCAGGCCTTGAGGTGGGTTGCCGCAGGCCAGCAACGAGCGCACGTACACCAGCCCGCCGCGCACCTTGAATGCCCCGGTAGGCGCATGGTTCTCATGCTTGACCCATACCTCGCACCCCAGCCGGGCAGCCAGCAAAGGCCAGGCATGCTGCGCGGTGGCGGGGATATGCTGGTGGACGAATTCAGCGGCTTCACGCAGGGCGGCTAGGTCGAACATGACGGTCATCCTTTAGGGTCAAGAGGTTGATCCGATCCTATGCGCCGGGCATTGTATGGGTAAATCCTTATATTGCATGGGCAGCAATTTCATGTGGGTTCCTGAACTCGTCGAGGATGGCCGCCCCCGTTACCTGGCGCTGGTCGACGCCATCGCCAGCGCCATCGAATGTGGAACGCTCAAGGTCGGCGATCGCCTGCCTCCCCAGCGTCGTCTGGCCTGGAAACTGGGCTTGAATCCCAGCACCACGCAGCAGGCCTACCGTGAAGCCGCCGCTCGCCACCTGGTGGCGGGCGAGGTCGGCCGTGGCACTTACGTGCTGGCCGGTAGCCAGGAAGCGACGTTGTTTCGCCTCAAGCAGCATGACCCGCACGGCACGCTGATCGACCTGTCGACCAATGTGCCGGTGGCCGACCCGACCAACCAGGACCTGCACCTCAGCCTGCAAGCCTTGCTGGCACAGCGCCAGAGCCAATTGCTCGACCATTACCTCGGGCCGCAGCAGTTGCTGCTGGGCAGGCTCCAAGGCGCCCGCTGGCTGGCCAATCGCGGCCTGACACTGGCGGCTGACGAGTTGCTCCTGTGCGCAGGCGCCCAGCACGGGCTCACCTTGCTGCTGCAGTCGCTCTGCCAGGCCGGCGAGCCGGTCATGCTCGAGGCTTTGACCGCGCCGGGCATCAAGGCGGCGTGCCGCCAGTTGCGCTTGCCGGTGCACGGTGTGGCGCTGGACACGCAGGGCCTACGGCCAGATGAACTGGACCGGGTTGCCCGTGCCAGCGGCGCACGGGTACTGGTGACCACACCGACCCTGCACAACCCCACCGGCGCCTGCATGGCCGACGCGCGTCGCCAGGCAATTGCCGAGGTGGTCAAACGCCTGGGACTGCTGGTGATCGAGGATGATGTCTATGGCGCCCTCAGCGACCGCCCACCGCTCTACCCGCTGTTGGGCGAGCACGGCGTCCTGATCAGCAGCCTGTCCAAGACGGTGGCCGCGGGACTGAGGCTGGGCTGGATCGTGGCCGACCCTCGCCTGCTGGAGCAGGTCGACCCCCACGCCAAGGCCAGTCACTGGTCGATTTCGCCCCTGAACCTGCAGGTTGCCTGCCAGTGGATCGAAGACGGTACGGCAGCCCGACGCCTGGCCTGGCAGCGCACGGAAGTCTGCGAGCGCTGGCGCCTGGCGCGCAAGGTGCTGGGCAGTGCCTTGTGCAACGCCAGCGAACCTGCCCCCCATGCCTGGGTGGCCGCTTCACGAGGGGCTGACGGGGTGGTAGCGCAGTGTCGCGCACAGCACGTGGAGATCGTGCCGGCGAGCGTATTCGCCGTGGGCGCGGGCCAGGAGCAGGCGGTGCGTATCAGCCTGTCGGCGGCGGGTAGCCGTGCTGAACTGAAGGAGGGGTTGGAACGGGTGTGTCGCGTGTTGGCAGGCTGAGGGCTTGCGCTCCCGCAGACCCAGTTCGGTCCGCGGGAGCAGGCTTGGCCGCGAAGGGGCGGGGCAATCAGCCTTGCTGGCAGCCCTCGCCCATGGCGCGGTACTGAATGGTATGCACCTGGCCCTGATGGTCTTCATAGGTCATGGTCGCCGGCACCACTTCGCAGACATTCGGAAGGGTCGACAGACTGATCACCCGTTTGATGTCCAGGTTCATGGAATAGTCGTACTGCTGGGCGACAGGCTCGGTGGAGACAGGTTTGGCCTCATCGGCAAGGGCGAACGAGGACATACCGACCAATGCAAGAATCAGTAATGGTTTCATGTGAGTTGGCCTTTAAAGCAATCAAGCTGATCGATTGACTTCAATATGCCGTCAATGGCGCGGAGAAGTTGTCATCTCCAACGAAGATGACACGAAGTACCGATCCCGCTTCGTCATACTGCTGGGGGATGTCTGAAAGTCTACTCCCGCCTTTGAATAGTTGAACCCCGAAGTCAGACATTCACCCTTGCAGGATTTGCAACAATCTGCGACAAAATCGCCTCAAGAGGCTGGCGTAGAGCCATCCCGGCCGTTTTTCGACTCGACTTTGGAATGCGCATGCCCCTGCTGCACTGCACCCAACTGACCGCCCTCGAGCGCCGCCTGCTCGACCACTTCTACCGCCAGCACGGCTCACGCATGCGGGCTGCCAGCGATGGGGAACTGTGGGTAGCCCGGCGTACCGAAATCATCGCAGGGCTGAGCTTGGCGCCCATCGAGAATGGCCATTGGCTCACAGGGCTTTTCGTCGCCCCGCAGCAGCGCAAACAGGGCGTGGCGGGGCAATTGATCGATGCCGCACTGGCAGGCGGACGCGGCCCGATCTGGCTATTCTGCCACCCCGACCTGGCGCCCTTCTATCAACACCTGGCCTTCGAAACCGCCGCCCAGTTGCCAGAAGCCCTCGCCGCTCGGCTGGCGCGCTACCAACGCAGTAAACGCCTGGTGGCCATGGTGCGCGGTCAGTCGTCGCTGGCATCCAGCCCAGGGAACAGCACCTCGGTGAACCCGAACTTGGCAAAGTCCTGAATGCGCGAGGGGTACAACCGCCCGATCAGGTGATCGCACTCATGCTGCACCACGCGGGCATGAAAACCGTCCGCAAAGCGGTTGATCGGATTGCCCTGAGGGTCGATGCCTTCGTAACGAATATGCTTGTAGCGCGGCACCACCCCGCGCAGGCCGGGCACCGACAGACAGCCTTCCCAGCCGTCCTCGATCTCGGTCGACATGGGCGTGATCACCGGGTTGAGCAGGATGGTCTGCGGAACTGGCTCGGCATCCGGATAACGCTCGCTGCGCTCGAATCCGAAGATGACCAGTTGCAGGTCGATGCCTATCTGTGGCGCGGCCAGACCCACGCCGCCTACATGGGCCATGGTCTCGAACATGTCGTCGATCAGTTGCTGCAGTTCGGCACTGCCGATCAGTTCGTCAGGCACCGGTGGGGCGATGCGTAGCAGGCGCTCATCGCCCATCTTGAGAATGTCGCGGATCATCGGGGTGTCGGCTCGGAAGGTCGAGGCTCGCTCGATATCGGGTGTTCATGGCCCAGCACTGTCAGGGTCTCCCTGGACTTGTCACCGCCGAAATCCTTTTCGCCAGGGTTCTTGCCCTCTGTCGACATGTGCTCGATCACGGCGTTCATTTCCGCCCCCAGCAACAGCACGGCTGCGGAGATATAGAAATACAGCAACAGCACGATGATTGCACCGATACTGCCGTACATCGCGTTGTAGTCGGCGAAGGTCTTCACGTAGTAACCAAAGCCCAGGGAAGCGATGATCCACACCACCACCGCCAGCACCGAACCTGGCGTGATGAAGCGAAACTTCTGCTTCACGTCCGGCATCACGTAATAGATCAGCGCCACCGCCACCATCATCAGGATGATGATCGCCGGCCAGCGCAGGATGGTCCACACCGTGACGATCACCTCTTGCATGCCGATCTGGGCGGCAATCCACTCCATGACCTGCGGCCCCAATACCATCAACGCCGCCGCTGCCAGCAGCATCCCAGCGATGCCCACCGTGTAGATGATCGACAGCGGAATGCGCTTCCAGACCGGGCGTCCCTCGGGCACGTCGTAGGCGGCGTTCATTGCACTCATCATCAGGCGCACGCCAGCCGAGGCAGTCCACAGCGCGATCACGATACCCACTGAAAGCAAGCCGCCCTTGGACTGCTGCAGTTGGTCGATCACCGGGTTGACCTGTTCCAGCGCCTGCGGCGGCAACACCAGTTCCGATTGCAGGCGGAGCCAGGAGAAAAAGTCCGGCAGATGCAGAAAACCGATCAAGGCGATCAAGAACAGCAGGAAAGGGAACAGCGAAAACAGCATCTGGTAGGCCAGCGCCGAGGCATAGGTAGACATCTCGTCATCGAGAAATTCGCTGACGGTACGCACCAGCACGCGGTGCAGGGGCAGGCCGCGCAGGTCGGGGAAAATCATAGCGTCTCCTTTCGCCGCTTGATCAGTACAGGGGAAAGTCTAATAGACCACGCAACTGATGTACCGCTCCCTGCCGACTTTCAGAAATAATCGCCTGCAGGGCCCCATGCAGGGCCCTGCAGGTGCAGCTTGCCGGCGATGAGGCCAGCCAAGGCACGATCATTCAGGGCTCATTCAGGGCTTCTTGATCGCGTCCTTGACGTCCCCCTTCACCTGCTGCGCCTCGCCCTTGAGCTCCTGGGCCTTGCCTTCAGCGCGCAGCTTCTCGTTGTCGGTCGCCTTGCCGACGCCTTGCTTGACGTTGCCCATGGCTTCGTTGGCCATACCTTTGACTTTGTCTTTAGTGCCGCTCATGGCAAATCTCCTGCAAGTGGAGACACGTGAATCGTGTCGACAGTGGGTTGACCGGTCGTCTTCTGCAAGAGTTTCACCGGATTCACACACGGCGTGCCGGGCGGTGATTCGGGGCGAATACCGCACCGAATTGGCCACCAGGCTCTGCGCAGCGCCGCCCCTGCCCCCTTAGAATCACCGGCGAATGGCAACCCCAAGCAGGCTGCCTTCGATAAGAACAATCGTTTTCGGAAGGTCCGCCCCATGCGTTTGATGCCCCTCCTGGCCGCCTTGCTGCCGCTGCTCCCCCTGCCCGCTCTTGCCGCCGCACCGGCCAGCAGCGAAACCCTTCGCGTCGACCGCTACAACGACGATGGCCAGCCCGGCAGCCTGCGCTGGGCGATCGAGACCAGCAACCAGAACCCTGGCCGCTACCGGATCGACATTGCCCCAGTGGGTAAACCACCCTATGTCATCCGTCCGACTCGCCCGCTGCCGGAAATCAAGGGCCCGGTGCGCATCACTGGACTGTCGTGGGCCCAAGACGGCCAATACATCGCCATCGACGGCTCCGGCTATATCAAGGACCAGGGCGTTCATACCTGCCCCGGCGCCCTACCCGGCCAATACGGCACCAATGTGCGTACCACCACCCACCCCGGCCTGGTGCTGCGAGACACCCAAGGCGTGCACCTGAGCGGTCTTGAAGTGCGTAACTTCTGCATCGGCATCCTGGTCAATCGCGCCAGTGGCAACGTCATCGAAGACAACCGCATCGTGGCCAACAAAGGCGGGGCCGGGATCATGCTCACCGGCGACGACGGTGCCGGCAATCCGACAGCGACCACTACGGTCAACAACAAGGTGCTGCGCAACCAGTTGGTCGACAACGGCGACGGTCTGGAGCTCACCCGGGGCGCGGCCTTCAACCTGGTGGCCGACAACCTGTTCCGCTCCACACCCGCCAACCCGGAGCCGTCCCAGGGCATCGAGATTCTGCTGGGCAACGACAACAGCGTGGTACGCAACCGCTTCGAGAACTACTCCGACGGGCTGCAGATCAACTGGGGCAACCGCAACTACCTCGGTGCCAACACCTTCACAGGCAACTCCAACGGTGTCAGCGTCACGGGCGACGGCAACATCCTCGATGGCAACCTGATTCACGGCAACCGCATTGGTGTGGCGCTGCGTCCGGAGCCGAACGTCACCGCCACCCGCCTGACCGCCAATCGGATCTGGGGCAACAGCCAGGACATTCGCCGCTGCGAGGCCGGCGGCTCGTGCGTGCCTGACCAGCGCACCGGTGCAATCGTCTTTGGCGTACCGGCCCAGGCCCATGCGCTGTACGTAGGTTCACGAGGGATAGGTGCAGACCTGGCGAAGAAAGACCAGGCCATCATTTGCGATGGCAATGGCCAACCCAAGCCATGCCAGCCGTTGCCCAACCACAACCAGCCAGCCCCCCGCCTGACTGCCCTGCAAGGCGAACAGTTGCAAGGCGAAGTTAGCGGGCCGGCATCCAGCCTGTTGCGGGTCGAGGTGTTCGGGAATGCCGAGGCCAACGGAACCGAGGCGCAGCAGTATCTTGGCCAGGTACTGGTGAGCAGTGACAAGGACGGCAAGGCGACATTTGCCCAGACGCTGGAGAACGCCGCGGAACTCCGCAGCTTCACCGCGACGGTAACCACCGCCGAGGGTGCGACGTCGGAGTTGAGCCGGCCACTGAGTCGCTGAACCCATTGGCCCTGTCGCCAGCAGGCCGACTGCTGAAAGCGATAGGGCCATCAAACCTTGCCCCGCTACCGGCCACCCCTCACAATGCAGGCCTTATCACGCGTCAACCCGCAGGAACCTGCATGAAACTCGACAAACCCGCCGCCATCGCCCGACGTAACCAGGCGCTGGACAAGCCGGTGCTCAACAGCACCAATACCCTGTTCGCCATCCTCGATCGCAAACGTAACCTGTGGTGGTTCGAAGTACCGGTAGCCTTGCTGCGCAAGGGCCAGCCCGACTGGGTCAACCTGCTGCTGCACACCCCGGAAAACGACGACTTGCAGCACCTGAAGGTGCCGACCAACTTCCTGCGTGCCCATCAGGAGCAGATGGAAGTGCGCAACCCCGGTAAGCGCCGCTCGACCATCAGCCTGGCCCTGAGCGCCGACCGCGACTCGCTACTGCGCGACACCCGCCCGGGCGGCGAGCAGCTGGATTTCAAGGCATTCGTCCAGGCCTGATCAGGCCCGTTCGATGCGATCGTCATGGATGACGATCCGACCTTGCTTGAACAACGCGCCGATGGCCTTTTTGAAGTTGCCCTTGCTGACGTTGAACAGCTGGCTGATCACCTCCGGTGCGCTCTTGTCGCACACGGCCAGTACCCCGCCCTCTGCCTCCAGACGCGCCATGATCTGCTCTTGCAAGTCATCGCCCAGCGCCTTGCCGACCGGTTGCAGGCTCAAGGCGATCTTGCCGTCGTGGCGCACCTCCTTGATGAAGCCTTCCACATGCATGCCCGAACGCAGGAACTTGAATACCTCGTTCTTGTGAATCAGGCCCCAGTGGCGGTTATTGATGATGGCCTTGTAGCCCATGGGCGTCTGCCCGGCCACCAGCAGCTCGACCGGCTGACCGACCGAATAGTCCGCCGGAGTGCGGTCCAGGTAGCGATCCAGCCGGGCGGTAGCGGTGATACGGCGGGTGCGTTTGTCCAGGTAAGCATGCACCACGCAGTAGTCGCCTATTTTCAATGGCCGCGACTCTTCCGAATAAGGCATGAGCAGGTCCTTGGACAGGCCCCAGTCGAAGAAGATGCCAGCATTGTTGATGTCCTTGACCTTGAGGCTGGCGAAGCCACCCACCTGAACCTTGGGCTGCTCGGTGGTGGCGATCAGCTGGTCTTCACTGTCCAGGTAGATGAACACATTGAGCCAGTCATCGACCTCGGTCGGCGTGTCCTTGGGAATGTAACGCCTGGGCAGCAGGATTTCGCCGTCGGCACCGCCGTCCAGGTACAGGCCGAAGTCCACGTGTTTCACGATTTGCAAACTGTTGTAACGCCCAAGCAGAGCCATTTCCGATGTTCCTCAAGACAAGGCGGCTATTCTACACCTGAAGCCACCGCGCTGCCCGACCGCTGATTCGTTCGTCGCAGTCGCCGTGGCCTGTTCATATTCATCGACTGGCCAACCCCTGCAAGGACTCGCCCATGCACGTTCGCCTGCTCAAAGTCTTGCTCATTGCCATCGGCTCGCTCCTGGCGCTGGTGGCGTGCAACCGTATCGACCTGGCCTACCGCAACCTGGACCGACTGGTACCCTGGTCACTGGCCGACTACCTGGACATGAACAGCGACCAGAAGGCCTTGCTCGATGAGCGCCTCAAGCAGCACCTGGCCTGGCACTGCAAGACCCAGCTGCCCGGCTACCTTGACTGGCTCGACCGGGTGCGCACGATGGTCGCCGAAGACCAGGTGACCGACCAAGCGCTGCAGCAACGCACCCAGGAAGCCCGCCAGGCCATCGGCCGCGTCACCGAGGCCATTACCCCTTCGGCGGCCGAACTGTTGCGGGGGATGAGCGATGCCCAGGTGGAAGAGATGCGCGAGGCGTTGCGCGAGGACATCAGCGAACGCCAGAAAAAGTACGTGGATACGCCGCTGGAGCAACAGATCACGCGGCGCACCGAGCGCATGGAAAAGCGTCTGAGGCCCTGGTTCGGCGACCTCAACACCGCGCAACGCCAGCGTATCCAGGCCTGGTCCCAGTCGCTGGGCGACCAGAACCGCGAATGGATCACCAACCGCGCCCACTGGCAGCAGCAACTGATGCTGGCGATGAACCAGCGCAACGACGCCAGCTTCGAACCCCGCCTGGCGCAGTTGCTGCAACGCAAGGAGAGCCTGTGGACGGAAAATTACCGCATCGCCTATCAGAACACCGAACGGCAGGCGCGCAGCCTGCTGGTCGACCTGATGCACCTGAGCACGCCTGCCCAGCGCACGTTCCTGCAGCAACGCCTGGCTGAAGTGCGGACCGACTTCAGCGAGCTCAAGTGCCTGCGCAGCCCCTGACAGCGCACATCATTATTCACCGTACCTTGCGCCGATACGGAAACACATCGATCACCTTCCCATCGCGGATCTTCGCCTGCAATCCCTTCCAGTAATCGGCGTCGTACAATTCCCCATGCAAGCGGCTGAACAGCCGTCGCTGACCGATATCGGCAAACAGGAACGGCGGAAACTCCTCGGGAAACACATCGTGCGGCCCGATCGAGTACCACGGCTCGCCCGACATCTCGTCTTCCGGGTAACGCGGCGGCGGAATGTGGCGGAAGTTCACCTCGGTGAGAAAGCTGATTTCGTCATAGTCATAGAACACCACGCGGCCATGGCGAGTTACCCCGAAGTTCTTCAGCAGCATGTCGCCGGGGAAAATGTTCGCCGCCGCCAGCTGCTTGATGGCCAGGCCGTAGTCCTCCAGCGCCTCGAGCACCTGGGCGTCGCTGGCATGCTCCAGGTACAGGTTGAGCGGCGTCATGCGGCGTTCGGTCCAGCAGTGACGAATCAGCACGGTGTCGCCCTCCAGGGCGACCGTGGACGGAGCCACCTCCAGCAGCTCCGCCAGGCAATCGGGTTCGAACTTGGCCTTGGGAAAGCGAAAATCGGCGAACTCCTGGGTGTCGGCCATGCGCCCCACGCGGTCGACACTCTTCACCAGACGGTACTTGTCGATGACCGTGGCGCGGTCGACGGTCTTGGACGGCGAGAAGCGGTCCTTGATGATCTTGAACACCGTATTGAACCCCGGCAGGGTGAACACGCTCATGACCATGCCGCGAACGCCCGGGGCCATGATGAAGCGGTCTTCGCTGCCGGCCAGGTGGTTGATCAGCGCCCGGTAGAACTCCGACTTGCCGTGCTTGTAGAACCCAATGGAGGTGTACAGCTCGGCGATGTGCTTGCCGGGAAGAATGCGCTTGAGAAAGTTGACGAACTCCGCTGGCACCGGCACATCGACCATAAAGTACGAACGGGTGAAGGAAAAGATGATCGACACCTCGGCCTCGTCGGTGATCACGGCATCCGCTTCGATGCCGTGGCCTTCGCGGTGCAGCAAGGGAATCACCAGCGGCCATTGTTCGTCCAGTGTATGCAGGCGGCCCACCAGGTAGGCGCCTTTATTGCGGTACAACACCGGCCAGAACAGCTCCACCGCCAGGGCCGGGTCCTTGCATACCCAGTCCGGCAGGCTTTCGCGCAGCTGCTCCTCCAGTCGTGCCAGGTCACCCTCCAGGTCTGCGTAGGGCACATCGAACGGGTAATCGGCCAGGATCGAACGCAGCAGGCCCTTGAGGCCGCCGTGCGCCGTGTAGGTGTGGGTTTGTGCCGCGCGCTCGCGGTTGCGCAACGAGGGCCGGGTGGTGTGGATGAACATGCAGCCATCACTGATCTGGTCATGACTGAACAGGCTGCAGAACAGCGAGTTG
Organism: Pseudomonas sp. NyZ480; assembly: GCF_029537255.1. Classification (NCBI taxonomy): domain Bacteria; kingdom Pseudomonadati; phylum Pseudomonadota; class Gammaproteobacteria; order Pseudomonadales; family Pseudomonadaceae; genus Pseudomonas; species Pseudomonas sp. NyZ480. The sequence goes on from NZ_CP120626.1 coordinate 3,999,430, forward strand.
TACCAGGTTTCCGACAGCTCATCGTCAAGGCGCGGGTCGATCAGGCTGATGTAGGCGCTCTTGACCAAGGGCCACTGGCCTACCTCCAGCAGCACCTCTTCATCGAAACCGTCGCGCAGCCAACCGTTGACCTCGCCGACTTTCTGCTCGTACAGGTTGATCCGCGCGGCCGCGGCCAGTTGGATATCCTGCCAGCGGGCCTGCTCGAAACGTTCGCGGGCCCCGAGGGTGATGCGGCGAAAATGCTCGCGGTAGTCGTCGAAGCCATCGAGGATCATGCGGGCGATCTCGTGGGCCGGCCAGTGCTGGGTCATGCGCGGACACCTAGGTGCGGGGTGAGATAGACAGCTTAGTCGCCCCTTGCAATTTGCGATGCCCGCCTTGGCGCATGGCCGGCGAGTCGGCGGTCCCTGATTCGCGCCGATCCACTGCGGCCCCTGCGATAGCGGATTTACACCGCAAGAAAGCACAAGAAACGCCCCGCCCCGTGACGTACACTCGCGCCCTGCCTTGTATCCGGAGATCGTTGTGAGCCCCATCGCCCTAGCCCGCCTGCTGACCCTTGCCGCCGTCTGGGGGGCGAGCTTTCTGTTCATGCGCATCATCGCGCCGGAGTTGGGGACCGTGCCCACCGCGTTCTTCCGGGTTTCGATCGCCTGCCTGGGGTTGATCGCCATCCTCGCCGTGGCCCGAGTACGCTGGAACTTCCAGGGCAAACTGGGGGCCTGCCTCGTGCTGGGGATGATCAATTCAGGGATCCCGGCCACCTTCTATTCGGTCGCTGCCCAGGTGCTGCCCGCCGGCTATTCGGCCATTTTCAACGCCACCACGCCGCTGATGGGCGTGCTGATCGGCGCGCTGTGCTTCCGTGAGCCGATGACCTTGCCCAAGCTGTGCGGCATTTTCCTCGGTCTGCTCGGCGTAGGCATTCTCAGCGGCGCCGGCCCCGTTGCCTTGGATCTGGCCTTGCTGCAGGGCGCCCTGGCGTGTCTCGCCGCTACCACCTGCTATGGCTTTGCCGGCTTTCTCGCTCGGCGCTGGATCAGCGGGTTGGACAGCCGCCTCTCGGCCTTGGGCAGCATGCTCGGCGCCACCCTGATGATGACGCCGCTGTTCGCCTGGAGCGCACTGACTCAGCCGCCAGCCAGTTGGGGCGGCTGGCAGGTCTGGTGGTCGCTGTTGGGGTTGGGGCTGGTGTGCACGGCATTCGCCTACATTCTTTACTTCCGCCTGCTGGCCGAAATCGGACCGGTCAAGGCCAGTACCGTGACCTTCCTGATTCCAGTGTTCGGTGTACTGTGGGGCGCCTGGCTGCTGGACGAGTCGTTGTCCATGGGGCACCTGTACGGCGGGCTGCTGATCGGTGTGGCTTTGTGGCTGGTGCTCAGGCCTGCGCGGCGATCCTGAGCGCTGCGGCGCGGCCCAATCGCCGCAAGCGGGCGCTCACCTGCGACAAAGGGGCTGTTTCACCCGCGAAACCTCGCACACGCCCGTTACCCAAAATGCCCAACTCCCTCGCATTCGACACCTTTCGTGCGCGGTTGCTGGGCATTTTCGTGCCATATAGAAAACTCTGTTTCATATATAAAACATGCTGGAAAACACTGCATATCTGTAACTTAATAATAAATAAGGGATTTCTTATTATTTAAGAGAAATGACACACCTGGCATTGTTCATGCACTAAACGGCGTATCACCTATAAAACAGACCAGAGACTAATCCCATGGCTGTGAAAGAGATGTACGCAATCGCCTCGCAGTGGAATGCACCACGCCCCGACCCGGCACCGACTGAAATCGAATTTCGCAATGTCGGCAAGGCGTTTCCCACCAAAGGCCAGACCGAAGCGCCGTTCGCCATTCGCGGCGTGAACTTCCAGATTCGCCGCGGTGAAGTGGTTTCGATCATCGGCCCTTCCGGCTGCGGCAAGAGCACCATCCTCAACATGGGTTCGGGCCTGTACAGACCAACCGAAGGTGAAGTGCTGGTCAGCGGCGAACGGGTCGACGGGCCGGTGAGCAAGGTCGCCTTCATGTTGCAGAAGGACCTGCTGATGCCTTGGCGCAGTATTCGCCGCAACGTCGAATTGGGTCTGGAAATCCAGGGCATGGCGGCTTCACAGCGCAAGGTGATCGCCGAGAACCTGCTCAAACGCTGCCACCTGCAAGGCTTCGCCGATCACTACCCGTTCCAGCTCTCGGGGGGCATGCGCCAGCGTGCCGCGCTGGCCCGCACGCTGGCCATCGACCCGCAGGTGCTGTTCCTGGACGAGCCGTTTTCGGCCCTCGACGCCCAGACCAAGATGATTCTCCAGCAGGACCTGGCGCGAATGCTGTTCGAAGAGAAGAAGACCGCGCTGTTCATCACCCATGACCTGGTCGAGGCCATCGCCCTGTCCGATCGCCTGCTGGTGATGAGCGCCCGCCCCGGCACCATCATCGAAGAAATCGAGATCGACCTGCCGCACCGCGACAACCCGCTGGAGCGGCGCAAGCTTCCGGAGATCGGCCCTCTGGCAGGCCGCCTGATGGAACTGCTGAAGGTCGGCGAAGACCACGACCTGCACTGACCGACGCCTCACTCACCTCTTGGGAGTTAGCATGTTCACCACTACCTTCAAGCGCGTGGCGCACGCAGCTTTGGCCGCGCTCGCCCTGAACCTGGCCGCACAGGCCCAGGCCGAACCGACCAAGGTCACCTACCTGCTGCCGGCGCCGCCCAGCCTGCCTGCGTTCGCGCCATGGATCATCGCCAAGGAAAAAGGCTACTACCAGGCCCAGGACCTGGACCTGACCTTCATCGCCGCCAAGGGCGGGGTCGACGTCGCCAAGCAGATTGGTGCCGGCAATGCACTGGTCGGTGGAGCCATCGGCGATACCCCGATCATCGTGCGCCCCAACGGCATTCCGGTGCGCGCGGTGGCGGTGCTCGGTGGCGGCGGCGTGACCATGATCGCCACCAATGCGGGTGAGAACATCCGCTCGGTCAGCCAGCTCAAGGGCAAGACCCTGACCGTGATGTCCTACTCCGACACCACCTATTACGCCCTGCTCGCGTCGCTGCGCAAGGCTGGGCTGAGCAAGGACGATGTCGACATCCAGGCCGCCGGCCCTTCGGGCGTGTGGCAACTGTTCTCGGCCAACAAGGCCCAGGCCATGGCCGGCGTGCCGGACTGGGTGGTCAACGCCGAGGACGCGGGCCTGAAATATGCGCTGATCCCTCGCGAACAGGTATTCGAGAGCATGGCCCAGGCGATTCTCGCCTCCGACGACGCCATCGCGCATCACCCGCAGATCGTCCGTGGCGTGGTCCAGGCCACCCTGCGTGGTCTCAAGGACATCATCGACGACCCCAAGGCCGCCGCTGCCAGCTTCGCCCGTGCGGTACCGGCCTACGCCGGCAAGGAAGCCTCGCTGGAGAAGACCCTGCGTCTGTACGTGGAGTACGTCTATGCCGGCCAGCCGGTGCCCGGACGCGTGGACCCGGCCCGCCTGGAGGCAGTGCGCAAGTTCTATGTCAGCGAAGGCATCGTCCCCCGCGAACCCAAGCTCGACGACCTGTACAGCAACCAGTTCATCGAAACCACGACCGCGGCCCAGTGACGGCCCAGCAATCACAAGGTAACGCCCGATGAGAAACCTCAATCCATCCGTAGCCGGCAGCGTTGGCCTGCTGGTCCTGTTCCTGGTGCTGTGGCAATGGGGCCCTGGGTTGGTCGGCATGCCCGAATTCGTCATGCCGCAACTGAGCCGCGTGGCCCAGGAGAGCCTGCTGATGTGGCAGTCCGGCAACCTGTTCGAGCACACCCTGATCACCGCCTTCGAGATCATCGTCGGCTTCGCCCTCGGCGCCCTGCTTGGCGTGGCGATCGGTGTGTCCCTAGGCCTGTCGCCATCGGCCGAGGCCATGCTGTCGCCCTACATCCTGGCCCTGCAGATCGCGCCGAAGGTGGCTTTCGCGCCGCTGTTCGTGATGTGGCTGGGCTACACCATCTACCCGAAGATCCTGATCGCCATCCTGATCGTGTTCTTCCCGGTGATGATCAACGTGCTCTCGGCCATTCGTACCGTCGACCCGGACATGATCAACCTGGTGCGCACCATGAATGCCAGCCGCTGGCAGATCTTCCGCCTGGTGGAGTTCCCCTCGGCCATGGCCGCGCTGTTCTCGGGCCTGCGCATCGCCTCGACCCTGGCGGTGATCGGCGTGACCGTCGGTGAACTGGTCGGCGGCAACCAGGGCCTGGGCTTCCTGTTGGTGGACGCTGAAGGCCAGGGCAATACCGCTGGGGTGTTCGTGGCCATCGTCATGCTCACGCTGATCGGCGTACTCGCCTACGGCGCTGTGGTCTGGGCCGAGAAGCGCGTTCTTCACTACCTCCCCAAAGCCATGCTGAGCAGCCAATGATGAGCACCTTCCCCAACCTTCTCCAAGGCCGTCGTGTGCTGGTCACCGGTGGCGCCCGTGGACTGGGCTATGCCTTCGCCCAAGCCATCGCCCAGGCCGGTGCCCGCGTGGTGATCGCCGATGTGCTGGCCGGCCGCGTGCAACAGGCCGCCTGCGAACTGAGCGGCATGGGCCTGGACGTCAGCGGCGTGAGCCTGGACCTGGCCAGCCCCGAGTCGATCGACGCCTGCATCGAACGCACGGTCAAGCGCCTGGGTGGCCTCGACGGCCTGGTCAACAACGCCTCGATCACCAACTCCGGCGGCAAGAGCTGCGAGGAGCTGGACATCGAGACCTGGGACCAAGTCATGCAGGTCAACGTGCGCGGCACCTGGCTGATGACCCGTGCCGCCCTGCCCGCCCTGCGCGAGAGCGGCCGAGGCGCGATCATCAACCTTGCCTCCGACACACCACTGTGGGGCGCGCCCAACCTGCTGGCGTATGTCGCCAGCAAGGGCGCGGTGATCGCCATGACCCGCAGCCTGGCCCGTGAACTGGGTAACGCCAACATCACCGTCAATGCCATCGCCCCAGGCTTGGTGCTGGTCGAGGCCACTGCCTACGTGCCCGAGGCCCGCCACCGCCTGTACACCGAACAACGGGCCATCCAGCGCCCGCAACTGCCCGACGACGTCAGTGGCGCGGTGCTGTTCGCGCTGTCCGACCTGTCGCGCTTCATCACTGGACAAACCCTGCCGGTCAACGGCGGGTTCGTCATGCCCTGAGCAAGGAGACCTCCATGACCGACCTTTCCATGCAGAACGACGCCCCGAAATCCTGGGACCGTCCCGCCGGCGCCGACCTCGCCAGCTGGATGCAGACCCGCATCGCCCGCTACGAGACCCGTCGCTACGACTGGGACGCGCTGAAGTTCCAGGCCGACTACGACCCCAAGTTCCGCCGCGCGCAGATGCGCTACGTGGGCACCGGCGGCACCGGCGTGGGCAGTGACATGAACACCATCGCGTCCGAGCACTTCACCTTCTCGACCATGGTCATCCCGGCCGGCCACGAAGGCCCACCCCACTTGCACACCGACGTCGAAGAAGTGTTCTTCGTGCTGCGCGGCAAGCTCAAGGTGGTCATCGAGAAAGACGGCGAGCGCTTCGAAACCGTGCTGACCGACCGTGACCTGATTTCGGTACCGCCTGGGGTGTACCGCGAAGAGATCAACATCGGCGACGAAGATGCGTTGATGTGCGTGATGCTCGGTGCCAAGAAGCCGGTGACCCCGACCTACCCGCCAGCGCACCCGCTGGCCTCGATCAAGCGCGGGTAAGCCGATGATACCGCTCATGCCCACCCCCTCCCTGCTCGATCAGCGCTTCGCCGAACGTCTGCTGCGCCTGGATGGCGGCCAGTTGGCCGTGCGCCAAGCCGGCGACGGTGACGCCGTGGTGCTGCTGCACGGCATCGGCTCGGGCGCGGCCAGCTGGCTGCACGTGGCCATGGGTTTGAGCGAGCGGGCTCGGGTACTGGCCTGGGACGCACCGGGCTATGGCCAGTCCTCGCCTTTGCCGATGGCTGCGCCCAGCGCACGGGACTATGCCGGACGCCTGCTGCAGGCACTGGATACCTTGGGTATCGAGCGTTGCGTGCTGGTCGGCCACTCCCTCGGGGCACTGACCGCCAGCGCCTTCGCCCAGGCCTGCCCTGAGCGCGTCAACCGCCTGGTACTGATCAGCCCGGCGCGCGGATACGGCGCTGTGCCGGATCAGGGCCGGGCGGTGCGCGCCGAGCGCCTGCACAACCTTGGGCAACTGGGCATCGAACGCATGGCCCGCGAGCGCAGCGCACGGTTGCTGTCGGCAAACGCCAGCGCCGAGGCGCAGGCCTGGGTGCACTGGAACATGGCGCGGCTCAAGCCCCATGGCTACCGCCAAGCCATCGAATTGCTGTGCGGCGACGACCTGCTGCGCTACGCGCCCCTGGCGGTTGCGTGCCAGGTGCACTGCGGCAGCGCAGACGGCATCACCCTGCCCGAGGACTGCGCGGCACTCGCCGCTGCACTGGCCGCGCCCTTCGACCTGATTGCCGGCGCCGGCCATGCCTGCGCCATCGAACAACCTGACACGGTGACGGGCCTGCTGGCCCGCGCCCTCGACGCCTCTCTGACAGGTAGCGTGCTATGAACGAAATGGATCCGTTGAAGGAAAACCAGGACAAGTACATCGTCCCGGGCCTGGAGCGCGGCCTGCTGTTGCTGTGCGAATTCAGCCGGCAGAACCGCACCCTGACCGCCCCCGAACTGGCCCGGCGTCTGTCGCTGCCACGCTCGACCATCTTCCGCCTGCTGACCACCCTGGAAACCATGGGGTTCGTCACCCGCAGCGGCAACGAATACCGCCTCGGCATGTCGGTGCTGCGCCTGGGCTTCGAGTACCTGGCCTCGCTGGAGCTGACCGAGCTTGGCCAGCCGTTGCTGGCGCGGCTGTGCGATCACCTCAACTACCCCAGCAATCTGGTGGTACGCGATGGCCGCTCAATTGTCTACGTGGCCAAGGTCTCGCCGCCTTCGGTGTTCTCCAGCGCGGTCACCGTGGGTACCCGCCTGCCAGCCCATGCCACCGTGCTCGGACGTATCCTGCTGGCCGACCTGAGCCTGGCCGAACTGCGTGAGCTGTACCCCGAAGAGCATCTGGAGCAGTACTCGCCGTGCACGCCCAAAACCGTGCTGGAGCTGTTCGACCTGGTGCAGGCCGACCGCCTGCGTGGCTATGTCAGCGGCGAGGGCTTCTTCGAGTCGACCATCTCCACGGTGGCGGCGCCGGTGCGCGATGCCAGCGGCCAGGTAGTCGCAGCCCTCGGCCTGACCATCCCCACGGTGCAGATCGGCCACGTCAACTTCGACAACCTGCTCGGCCAGGTGCGTGGCAGCGCCGACGAACTGTCGCGCCTGCTCAACTACCGACCCGGCAGCGGCCATGTCACCGCGTTGATGAGGGACTGAGATGAACCCCTATCGACTTCACGACAGCACGGTGATCGTCACCGGCGGCTCGTCCGGCATCGGCTACGCCTGTGTCGAACTGCTGCTCGAAGCCGGCGCCCGCGTAGCCTTCTGCGGCCGCAACGAAGAGCGCCTGCGCAGTGCCGAAGCACGCCTGCGCGAACGCTTCCCCGAGGCCCACTTGCTGGCTCAGGTGTGCGACGTGCTGGATGCCGGCTCGGTGCAGGCATTCGCCGCCGCCAGCCTGGACGCGCTGGGCCCGGCCCAGGCACTGGTCAACAACGCCGGACAAGGCCGTGTGTCGACCTTCGCCGACACCACCGACGAGGCCTGGAACGAAGAACTGCAGCTCAAGTTCTTTTCCGTCATCAACCCGGTGCGCGCCTTCATGGCGCAGCTGCAGGGCCAGCAGGATGCCTCGATCGTCTGCGTCAATTCGCTGCTGGCAAGCCAGCCCGAGCCGCACATGGTCGCCACCTCCGCGGCCCGCGCCGGGCTGAAGAACCTGGTGCGTTCGATGGCCTTCGAGTTCGCCGAACACGGCATCCGGGTCAACGGCATCCTCATCGGCCTGGTCGAGTCCGGGCAATGGCGCCGCCGCTTCGAGGCCCGCGAAGAACGCGACCTGAACTGGTCGCAATGGACCGCGCAGCTGGCGCAACGCAAGCACATACCCCTGGGCCGCCTTGGCCTGCCGAAGGAAGCGGCGCAGGCCATCCTGTTCCTGGCTTCGCCGCTGTCGGCCTACACCACTGGCAGTCATATCGATGTATCCGGAGGCCTGTCCCGCCATGCGTAACGAAAACACCGTCACCGTCGGTGCCGTCATCACCGCGTTCCTCGAACAATGCGACGTCAAGGCTGCGTTCGGGGTGATTTCGATCCACAACATGCCGATCCTCGATGCCTTCGCCGTACGCGGCAACATCCGCTTCGTCATGGCCCGTGGCGAAGCCGGCGCCACCAACATGGCCGATGCCTATGCCCGCAGCAGCGGCGGCCTGGGCGTCTGCCTGACCTCCACCGGCACCGCCGCTGGCAACGCCGCTGGGGCCATGGTCGAGGCACTGACCGCCGGCACGCCATTGCTGCATATCACCGGGCAGATCGAGACCCCCTACCTGGACCAGGAACTGGCCTACATCCACGAAGCCCGCGACCAGCTGACCATGCTCAAGGCCGTGTCCAAGGCCGCGTTCCGTGTGCGCAGCGTGGAGACTGCACTGAGTACCCTGAAGCTGGCCGTGCAGACCGCCCTCACCGCCCCGACCGGCCCGGTGAGCGTGGAAATCCCGATCGACATCCAGTCGGCTTTCATCCCCATGCCGACCGACCTTTCACCGCTGCCGATTCCAGTCGCCGCGCCTGCCGCCGAAGCCCTCGACCTGGTCGCCGAGCGACTGGCCAGCGCCCGCCGTCCGCTGTTGTGGCTCGGCGGCGGCGCCCGCCATGCCGGGGCGCAGGTCAAGCGTTTGCTGGCGATGGGCGTCGGCGTGATCACCTCGACCCAGGGCCGTGGCGTGGTCAACGAAGACGACGAGCGTTGCCTGGGTGCGTTCTCGCAGAACAAGCTGGTCGAAGGCTTCATGCAGACCTGCGATGCACTGGTGGTGGCCGGCTCGCGCCTGCGCAGCAACGAAACCTTCAAGTACGCCCTGAAGCTGCCACGCACCACGCTGCGCATCGACGTCAACCCGGCCATCGAAGGCCGCAGCTACCCCAGCGACCTGTTCGTTTGCGGCGATGCCGCCCTGGCCCTGGAAGGCCTGGCCGATCGTCTGCAGGGCCGGTTGAACATCGACCCGAACTTCATCGACGAGCTCAAGGCGGTGCGTGCCCAGGCTCGCCAACAATTGGTGGCCGACCTCGGCCCGTACTCGGCCATGGTCGAACAACTGCAGGCCCAGACCGGCCGCAACTTCACCTGGGTACGCGACGTCACGCTGTCCAACAGTATCTGGGGCAACCGCCTACTCAACCTGTACCACCCGCTGTCAGGCGTGCACGCCCTGGGCGGTGGCATTGGCCAGGGCCTGGCAATGGGCATTGGTGCGGCGGTAGCCGCCGCTGAAACCGCGCCGGGGCGCAAGGTCTTCGCCCTGGCCGGTGACGGTGGTTTCATCCTCAACCTGGGCGAACTGGCGACCTTGGTCCAAGAAAAGGCCAACGTGGTCATCCTGCTGATGAACGACCAGCGCTACGGCGTGATCCGCAACATCCAGGACGCCATTTACGGCGCCCGCCACGCCTATGTCGATCTGCATACCCCCGACTACAGCAAGCTCGCCGAATCCCTTGGCCTGCGCCACGGCCTGGTCAAGGACCTCAAGGATTTCAGCAGCGTCCTCGGTGGCGCCCTGCAGACCAACGGCCCATTCCTGCTGGAAGTGGACATGCTCAGCGTCGGCGGCTTCGCCACCCGCTTCGCCGGCCCGCCCAACAGCGAAACCAAGGCGCAGAAGGCCACGGCCTGAGGACCCCGTCATGCTCAACATCACCATGATCGGTTGCGGTGCCATTGGCATCAGCGTGCTCGAACTGCTGGAGAAAGACCCGCAGTTGCACGTTGACGCGGTGATCGCCTCGGCCGGTTCCGAAGACCTGGTGCGTCAACGCCTGGCCAGCTTCCGTCAGCCGCCGACAGTGCTCACGGCGCTACCGGCCGACGCCCGTCCCGACCTGCTCGTCGAGTGCGCCGGCCACAAGGCCATCGAAGAGCATGTGCTGCCGGCACTGGAGCGTGGTATCGCCTGCCTGGTGGTCTCGGTCGGGGCGCTCTCGGAACCTGGCCTGGTCGAGCGCCTGGAAGCGGCAGCGGCACGAGGTAACACCCGCATCGAGCTGCTGCCTGGCGCCATCGGTGGCATCGATGCGCTCTCGGCCGCCAAGGTCGGCGGCCTGGACACGGTCGACTACATCGGCCGCAAGCCGGCTCGGGCGTGGAAGAACACGCCTGCCGAACAGGTCTGCGCACTGGACGAGCTGCGCGAGCCAACGGTGATCTTCCACGGCAGCGCCCGAGAAGCCGCACAGCTGTACCCGAAGAACGCCAATGTCGCCGCGACCCTGTCGCTGGCTGGCATCGGCCTGGACCGCACCCGGGTGACGCTGATCGCCGACCCGCTGAGCGAGGACAACGTCCACCACTTCGAAGCCCGTGGCGCCTTCGGCGGTTTCGAGATGAGCCTGCGCGGCAAGCCGCTGGAAGCCAACCCGAAAACCTCGGCGCTGACCGTGTACAGCGTGGTCCGCGCCTTAGGCAACCACGCCCACGCCATATCCATCTAGGGGACTGTCAATGACTCTGGAACAGACCTTACCCATTTGCATCGCCGGCACCTGGCGTCTGGGCGGCGGCGAGCGCTACGCCACCTGCTACCCAGCCACGGGCGAGCCGGTGGCCTGGCTCAACGCCGCCAGCCTGGACGACGTCGAGGCCGCCGTGCAGGGCGCGCATCAGGCCTTCCTGCACAGCGGCTGGGCACAGCGCAAACCCCACGAGCGCGCAACGGTGCTGTATCGCATCGCGGGGCTGATCCGCGAACGCGCCGAGGAGCTGGCACAGTTGCAGCGCCAGGACAACGGCAAGCCAATCGGCGAGACCCGCGCCCTGGTCGCCAGCGCCGCTGGCACCTTCCAGTTCTTCGCTGCGGCCTGCGAAACGCTGGAAGAAACCATCACCCCATCACGCGGCGACTTCGTCAGCATGAGCGTCTACGAGCCGATGGGCGTAGTCGCGGCGATCACGCCATGGAACTCGCCGATCGCCAGCGAAGCGCAGAAGGTGGCCCCGGCCCTGGCCGGTGGCAACGCCGTGGTGATCAAGCCGGCGGAAATCACCCCGCTGCTGGCCCTGCAACTGGCGCGTATCTGCGAGGAGGCCGGGCTGCCTAAAGGGCTACTCAGCGTGTTGCCGGGCAAGGGCTCGGTGCTGGGCGACGCCCTCACCCGCCACCCGCTGGTCAAGCGTGTGTCGTTCACCGGTGGCACCCGCACCGGCAAGCACATCGCCCATATCGCCGCCGACAAGATGATGCCAGTGTCCCTGGAACTGGGCGGCAAATCACCGACCATCGTCCTCGACGACGCCGACCTCGACCACGCGGTGGCCGGGGTGCTGTATGGCATTTTCAGCTCCTCGGGCGAAGCCTGCATCGCCGGTTCCCGGCTGTTCGTCGCCCGCCCCTTGTACGAGCCGTTCATGGCACGCCTGACTGCCGCTGCCGCACAACTGCGCGTGGGCGACCCGGCCGACGAACGTACGCAGATGGGTCCGCTGATCAGCGCCGCCCACCGCGAATCGGTGGAGCGCTACGTCGCCCTGGGCCTGGCCGAAGGTGGCCGCCTGCGACTGGGTGGCGAACGCCCCGCAGGTGGCGTGTTCGACCAAGGCCACTTCTACCCACCGACCATCCTCGAGGGCCTGGGCAATCACCAGCAGGTCTGCCAGGAAGAAATCTTCGGTCCGGTGCTGGTGGCCATGCCTTTCGACAATGAAGAAGCGCTGATCACTCAGGCCAACGACAGCCTGTACGCCCTCGCCGCCGGTATCTGGAGCCGTGACTACAAGCGCGCCTGGGCACTGGGCCGCAAGCTGCAAGCCGGCACCGTGTGGATCAACACCTACAAGCAATTTTCCATTTCGACCCCCTTCGGCGGCTGGCGCGACAGCGGCCTGGGCCGCGAAAAAGGCCGCCTCGGCATCCTGCAATACATGGAACAGAAGAGCCTTTACTGGGGCATGAACGATCAACCGCTGGCCTGGGCCGGACTGGAGACAGGACAATGAGCGTACTGGGCATCGACGAAGTCACCTACGGCGTGGAGGACCTCGCCACCTGCGCACGCTTCTTCACCGATTGGGGCCTGACCCAGGTCAGCGAGCACGACGATGAAGTGATCTTCGAAACCCTCAACGGCTGCCGCGTGGTACTCGCCGCCCACGACAAGCCGGGCTTGCCACCGGCCATCGAGCCTGGCTCGACCGTGCGTGAGGTGGTCTGGGGTGTTGAGAGCCAAGCCGACCTTGCGCTGTACAGCCAGCGTATCGCCAACGACCCAGGCTTCGTCGAGGGCAACGGCCGCATCGGCTGCACCGACCCCAACGGCCTGGCCATCCGCTTGCAGGTCACTCGCAAGCGTGCGCTGGACATCGAGTGCAGCGGCCACAACACCTGGCAGACCAAGGGCCGCATCAACAAGCCATCGCCCATCTACGACCGCGCCACGCCGATCGAGGTCGGCCATGTGGTGTTCTTCGTCAAGGACGTCAACGCCTGCGAAGCCTTCTACCACGAGCGCTTCGGCTTCCAGGCCTCGGACCGCTACCCCAACCGTGGTGCCTTTCTGCGTACTGCCGAGGAAGGCGGTCATCACGACCTGTTCATGCTGCAACTACCCGCACCGCGCGCCGGACTCAACCATGTAGCGTTCACCGTGCGCGACCTGCACGAGGTATTCGGTGGTGGCATGCACATCTCCCGCTGCGGCTGGGCCACCGAAATCGGCCCCGGCCGCCACCCGGTGTCGTCGGCCTTCTTCTGGTACTTCAAGAACCCGGCCGGCGCCTTGGTCGAGTACTACGCCGACGAAGACCAGCTGACCGGCGAGTGGCAACCACGCGAATTCGAACCGGGCCCAACGGTCTTTGCCGAATGGGCCATTGCCGGCGGTATCGACGGCAACACCCGGCGCCAGCAGCACGTCGAAGCGCCACAAGGCAAATTCCTCACCGACAAGCCAAAGAACAACTGAGGTGCATTCCATGAGCACGACCGAGGTTTACCTGCAGCCGCACCAGGCGCGCAAACGCCCCAACACGCCGTTCGAGGACCTGCTCGGCGACTCCATCGAACGCGCCTACGGCAATGGTGTGAGCGAACTGGGCGAGCTGCTCGCCCACCTCAACCTGGCCGGCCCGCCCTGCCCGCTGACCAGTGGCGAGTGGACCGAAGACGCTTTCAAAACCCTGATGGCTCGGCTGGGCGAGTGATCCGCTGGAGGTAGAACAAGATGAACATGCACGTAACCGTCGATCCTGTTGAGCAACACCTGGCCAACGGCCTGAAAGACCTCTGGTTCCCGGTTTTGCCGTCGGAACTGCTGGGCGAGAAACCCGTCTCGATTCGCCGCCTGGGCTACAAGATCGCCCTGTGGCGCGACAACGATGGCAGCGTCCATGCCCTCGAAGACCACTGCCCGCACCGTGGCGCGCCGCTGTCCCAGGGGCCGGTGCTGGGCGATCGCCTGCAATGCCCTTACCACGGTGTGGAAGTGCGCTGCGACGGCACCGTGACCAAAGTGCCCGGCAGCCCCGGCTGCAAGCTCGAAGGCAGCCGCCCGACGCGAATGTTCCACACCCGCGAGGCGGCGGGCGCGATCTTCCTGTTCAACGCCGCCGACCCGCATCTGGAAACGCCTCCGGCGCTGGTACTGCCCGAGCAGTTGACCTCGCCCGAGTGGAGCAGCTTCCTCTGCTACACCGAGTGGAAAGGCGATTATCGCTATGTGCTCGACAACGTCATGGACCCAATGCACGGCACCTACCTGCACAAGATGTCCCACTCCATGAGCGAAGGCGAAGCCACCGCCAAGTTCGTCACCCGCGACACCGAGCAAGGCTTCTTCTTCGAGAAGGAGGGCCAGCGCGGGGTGAATTTCGACTGGACCGAATTCCTCGACAACGGCTGCCACTGGCTGCGCCTGGAAATCCCTTACCCGAAGACCGGCGGACCTGGCGGCAACTTCACCATCATCGGCAGCTACACCCCCAGCAGCCGTGCCCTGTCCGCCGTGTTCCACTGGCGCGCCCGTCCACTGACCGGCTGGCAGCGCGACACCTGGCGCTTCCTCTACAAGAACCGCCTGGAGGCCCGCCACTGGGCGGTGCTGGAGCAGGACCGGGTGCTGCTGGAATTCATGGAGCCGGACGCCAACCAGCGCGAGAACCTCTACCAGCACGACCTGGGTGTGGTGCGCCTGCGCCGTTACCTGAAGAGCAAGGCCAAGGAACAACTGGCCCTGATCGAAACCAAGCAACTGGGCTGAGGTGACCGATGTCCAACTCCTCCACCATCAGTGCCTTGGTGCACACCCTGCGCCATGAAGCCGAAGGCATCATCAGCGTCGAGCTGCGCCCTTGGGGCGACACGGTGTTCGCGCCGTTCGAGGCTGGCTCGCACATCGACCTGCACCTGCCCAACGGCCTGGTGCGCAGCTACTCACTGCTGAACGCGCCGAGCGATCAGGGCCGTTACGTGGTCGGTATCCTGCGCGACCGCGCCAGCCGCGGGGGCTCGCGCTACATCCACGAGCAACTGCGGGTGGGCATGCAATTGCAGATCTCGCAGCCGCGTAACAACTTCGCCCTGGACACCCGCGCCAGCCACAGCGTGCTGGTGGCCGGTGGCATCGGCATCACGCCGATCTATTGCATGTTCCGTCAACTGTTGGCGCTCGGCAGGTCGGCCGAGCTGATCTACTGCGCCCGTTCGCGCAAGGAGGCAGCGCTGCTGGAGGACATCGCCGGGCTTGGGGCGAAGGTGGTCTACCACTTCAATGACGAAAAGGGCTGTCTGCCGGACTTGGCGGGCTACCTGGCCGGGCGCCCGAGCGACACGCACTTCTACTGCTGCGGACCGACGCCGATGCTCGATGCCTTCGAGCAGGCCTGCGAAAACCTGGGCTACCCCCATGCCCACATCGAACGCTTTACGGCTGTGGAAGTGGCGCCGTCCGAGGATGCCCAGGTCAGCTACAGTGTCGAGCTGAGCCGGTCGGGCAAGACAGTCACCGTCGAGCCTGGGTTGAACCTGCTGGATGCACTGCTCGAAGCAGGCTGCGACATCGACTACAGCTGCCGCGAAGGCGTGTGTGGTTCATGCGAGACACGGGTCATCGAAGGCGAGATCGACCATCGTGACGGTGTGCTGACCAAGGCCGAGCGCGCCGCCAACGGTTCGATGATGGTGTGTGTGTCCGGGTGCAAGAGCCGGCGTTTGGTGCTAGATCTTTAAAGTAAATCTCGTGCTTGCTCACGCGTCGTTTGAACCGGCCCTCGCGGCCGGTTTTTTTTGCGCCTGGTTAGGGGGGCGTGCATTTAGCGGGTTCACCCGTGAAGAGGCCTGAACGGGCAACAGAACCACGCTGGTGCACATTCGCCCATTCGCTGGGCAGATCGGTAACCCAACTTCCGGGCTGTTCCAGATACGGCACAAAATAATGCGTTTCAAATATAAATAACTGTTTTACATGGATATTTTACAACTTTAAAACACTGGCACAAAACCTGCTCCATTCCCTGTGCAAAACAACATATCACCCCTGAAACAAAAAACCCGCAATCCAGGGCGACGCTCCCTTATTGCCTGGGGAAAACTACTTAATCTTGCAGGGCATGGCATGAACAAATATGTGATAAGCCTCGGTTTCATTCTCGGCAGTTGCGCAAGTCTCGCCTCCGAACCCGGCCCCGCCGCCCCCGACCAGCCGCCAGCGGTCAAGAAGCCGTTCCCACACATCGCCTGGCGCAGTGACGATGGGCAAAGCAGCCTGGATATCGGCGGAGCCCTGCGCATCAACTACCGCGACGAGCACTGGGATACCACCGAGAACAATGGCCGCTTCCTGTTCGACACCTTCCGCCTGGATGTCCAGGCCAGCCACCGCCAGTTATTCAGCGATGTCGGCTACTGGTTCCAGGATGACGGCAAACGCTCCATCGACCGCGGCTTCGTCGGCTACCGCCTCAGCCCGCAAGCCAACCTGCAACTGGGCGCGCCGTTCAAACCCTTCGGCCTGGAACCCTACCCGCAATTTGGCTGGAGCTATCACATTCCATTTTTCATGGGCTACGGCGTGAGTGCCGGTACGGGCCTCAAATACAGCTACAAGGATGATCGATGGGACCTGCAGTTGGGGTACTTCCCGCGCATGTTGCCCTCCAGCCTGCGTTACTCGCCAGAAGTCGGGCGCTATGCCGACTTGAACGACAACGCCGTTCCCTTCACCCAGTCTCGCCAGGACAACGAAAAGCGCCACCAGATCAACGCGCGCGTGGCCCGCACGTTCAGTGGCGAAGGTTGGAAATCCGAACTCGGCGCGTCGCTGGCAGCGGCTGAACTGTACAACGCCACCACTGACGATGACGGCGACTACTGGGCTGGCGGCGTGCATGCCCTGTTCAATCACGGGCCATGGACAATCACTGGCCAGGCGATCCGCTATGCGTACGACCCGAAGAACCCGGCAGGGGTCAGTGACGACGCCGTATTGATGGGAGGCAATGGCCTGACGCCGGCCTACCTGATTGCCTCGAAGGCGACCATCGGTGCGGTGAACGTCGGCTACGACGTGTTCACGCCCAACCTGGGGCAATTGAAGAAGATCAAGTTCTACACCGACTACAGCCGGATGATGAAAGATAAAAACGGTTGGGACGACTCGCAGATGTTCACGGTCGGCGCCCAGTTCCTGGCCATGCCGATCATGGCCTGGGTCGATTTGACCTGGGCACGCAATGCCAACCCTTTCGGCGGCGCGGAGAACGGGACCGGTTGGACCAGCACCCGCTCGGTGGGTAGCAATGACTGGTATTACCGGACCAATATCAATATTGGGTATTATTTTTGATGGGCTTGTCGGTGGCATTGTGCCGCTTTTGAGATCGAGCGCCGCCCGCGCGGCGCATCGCGAGCGCCTACGTTTGTTTCGGGCCAATTATGCCTGCGCGAATTGCGCGCGACGTACACACAAGGCGGTCGCGCGCACCTGTCACAGGCGTTTTGGCCGAATACAAACGTAGGAGCTCGCGATGCGCCGCGCGGGCGGCGCTCGGTTTCGAATACGCAACAAAACGCTCGGCATGCCCCAGGTGGCCCCTACCCAATCTCAATCGGTACAGACACCCAAGCCAAACCGCATTACGATAGGCAGCCCTCCCGACACGTAACGCCCCATGCCCCCCGAGCAAACCCCAGCCTACAAGATCGTGCTCTGGCGCCTGGAGCAGGATGCCCAAGGTTACCCACCCGCGTCGGTCGAAGGCCTCTGGGCAAAGCCCACCGTAGCTGGCTACAAGGTCGACAGCATTCCCTTCTATGCCTACGGCATCGCACCCGGCGACACCATCAGCATCCGTGAAGACGGCGAACAATGCTGGTTCGAAACCCTGCTGCACGGCGGCGGTGCTTCGGTGTTCCGCATCCTGGTAAAAGCCGCAGGCGACCTGGAACAAGTGCGCGCAGCGCTCGAGGATTTTGGCTGCCCCTGCGAAGTCGAAAAGGCGGTAAGGATGCTGGCCGTCGAAGTCCCGCCTGCACGTTCACTCGACACCGTGCTCTACTATCTGCTGACCCAGCGCGAAGCCGGCACACTGGACTTCGAGGAAGGCGTGCTGCGCCACACCATCCCCGAAGAGTTCCGCTAAGCGCTTACGCCTCGGCCAACCGTGCCGCCGGCTTGCGGAACACGAACAGCAGACCGACCACGATCAGCCCCATGCCCAACAAGCTGAGCGGCGCCAGGCGGTTACCGAAGATCAGCAAGTCCATCACCGCCGTCACCGCAGGCACCAGGTAGAACAGGCTGGTGACGTTGACCAGGTTACCCCGCGCAATCAGCCGGTACAGCAGTAAGGTGGCCAGCAACGACACCACCAGCCCCATCCACAGCAGCGCGCCGATGAAGCCACCGCTCCATTGCACATGCAGCGGTTGCAGCGGTGCGAATAGCCCGCACAGGGCAAAACCGGCCAGGTACTGCAGCGGCAAGGTGCCCATGGGGTTGTCGGTGATGCGCTTTTGCAGGATCGAACCCAACGTCATGCTGGCCAGCGCCAGCAATGCGAACAGCATGCCGGCCAGCGATACCCCGCCCAGGTTGATGCCCTGAAACACCACCATCACCAACCCGCCAAGCCCCAGGCCCAGACCGAACAGCCGGCTCCAGGAACGCTGGCGTTCCATGATCACCACGGTGAGGATCGGTTGCACGCCCATCACCGTGGCCATCACCCCAGGGGTGACGTGGGTGTCGAGCGCCAGCAGGTAGAAGATCTGGTAGGCGCCCAGCAGCACGCAACCGGTGCCCAAGGCCCGCAGCACCGCCGCACGGCCTCGCGGCCAACGCAGTCCGAGCAACGGGCTGATCAGCAGCAGACCGGCCAAGGCCAGCGCCGAGCGCAGCAGGAGAAAGGCAAACGGGCTGGCATGGGCCAGACCGAGCTTGGAAACGATCGCACCGCTGCTCCACAGCAGGACGAACAGACTGGTCGTGGCCGCCGAGGCCACGGACGCTTTGGAAAAGACAGACATGTATGCCACCTGTAATCGGGCAAAAAAGCCGAACGGAGGGCGTGTGCTTCAGTGAGGGAAGTCGCCGACCGTGTTCAGTAGGTTGCGGGTGCGAAGGGAGACGGCCAGAAGCCGATCAGCCCAGCACGACCCCGCAGCGAGGCGGAGCTACGCCGCCTACGACGCCACTGACAGGTGGTGGGTAATGACTGATCATGACCGGCTGCTGACTGCCACGCACGCCCCTGCCCGCGACTGGCGCGATGGCGAAGCATGTGGTGGTAGGGATGGCAGGCATGAACAGGGTCTTCGAGGAAATGACTGCGAAGGACTATAGCGGTGGATTGTTCCTGCGACAAGCACTCGATGAGCGGTGGCAGCGGCCTTGTGTCGCGAAAGGGCCGCCACGCGGCCCCAGGGCGACCTTTCGCAACAATCAGAACAACCAGCGATACAGCAAGTACGCCACCACCACTGCCAGCACTGGCCGCAGGATGCGGTAGGCCTTGGGGTTGGCGCGTTTGAACTGCTTCATGCGGGTGCTGATCTTGTTGCTGAAGCGCTTGCTCCAGGCGTACGCCTGGTTGATGCCGCCAACACGCTCGTCATCGGTGTTCTGCGGCGCGGTGGCACGCCCGAGGAAGGCGCTGACCTTACGGTTGATGCGGGTCATCAGCGAGCTGCTGAGCGGGCGCTCGATGTCGCAGAACAGGATCACGCGGGTGACGTCGGTTTCATTCTTGACCCAGTGCACGTAGGTCTCGTCGAACATCACGTCCTCACCGTCACGCCAGGCATACACCTGCCCGTCGACATAGATACGGCAGGCATCGGAGTTCGGCGTGGACAGCCCAAGGTGATAACGCAGGGAGCCGGCGAACGGGTCGCGGTGCGGGTTCAGGTGGCTGCCTCCGGGCAACAGCGCAAACATCGCGCCCTTGACGTTTGGAATGCTGCTGACCAGCTCGACGGTCCTGGGGCACAGTGCCTCGGCCGATGGCAGCGGCTTGTCGTACCACTTCAGGTAGAAGCGCTTCCAGCCTTTCTTGAAGAACGACCCGAAGCCAGCGTCGTTGTCCTTCTCGGCAGCGCGAATGTAGCCCTCGTCGAACAGGCGCATGGCCTCTTCGCGGATTTCCTGCCAGTTATCCTTGAGCACATCCAGCTCAGGAAAGCGTGTGCGGTCCAGGTAAGGCTTGGACGGCACTCCGGAGAACAGGTACATCAGCGCGTTGTAGGGGGCGAACAGTGCCGAATGGTTGACGAACTGGCGCAACACCGGGAGCCGCGCCTTGCCACGCAGGTGCACGAAC
The DNA here is from genome assembly GCF_029537255.1 of Pseudomonas sp. NyZ480. NCBI lineage: Bacteria > Pseudomonadati > Pseudomonadota > Gammaproteobacteria > Pseudomonadales > Pseudomonadaceae > Pseudomonas > Pseudomonas sp. NyZ480. Next base: position 4,019,433 of record NZ_CP120626.1, read on the forward strand.
AGCACGCTGCCGAAGAACACCAGCAGCACACCTGCCTTGGCGACGAAGGAAAAGGTCATGCAACACTCCTTGCTGAGCAGCAGGCCAGCGCTGCCTGATGCTGACGAAAATCATCCGGCCATCATAAACCGATCCCGCTCCGGTAAAAACAACCGGAACGGGATGGCTGTATTAAAGATTTTGTAATAAACCGGTTCGCCGAGTATTGCCCGGTGTCAGCTTACTGCTGGTTTTCCTGCTCGCTGAACATGTCGCTGAACAGCATGCTCGACAGGTAGCGTTCGCCGGAGTCGGGCAAAATCACCACGATGGTCTTGCCCTGCATCTCCGGCTTTTCGGCCAGGCGCACCGCCGCCGCCATGGCCGCGCCGCAGGAGATACCGCAAAGAATGCCCTCTTCGCGCATCAGGCGGATGGCCATGGCCTTGGACTCTTCGTCGGTGACCGTCTCCACCTGGTCGACGATCGACAGGTCGAGGTTCTTCGGTACGAAGCCTGCGCCGATGCCCTGGATCTTGTGCGGGCTGGGCTTGAGCTCTTCGCCGGCCAGGGTCTGGCTGATCAGCGGCGAAGCCACCGGCTCCACGGCCACCGAGAGGATCGACTTGCCCTGGGTGTGCTTGATATAGCGCGATACACCGGTAATGGTGCCGCCGGTGCCAACGCCTGCGACCAGCACGTCGATAGCGCCGTCGGTGTCGTTCCAGATTTCCGGGCCGGTGGTCTTTTCGTGGATCGCCGGATTGGCCGGGTTGTCGAACTGGCCGGGCAGGAAGTACTGATCAGGGTCGCCAGCGACGATTTCATTGGCCTTCTCGATCGCCCCCTTCATGCCCTTGGCAGGCTCGGTGAGCACCAGTTCGGCACCAAGGGCCTTGAGCACCTTGCGTCGCTCCAGGCTCATGGACGCCGGCATGGTCAGGATCAGCTTGTAGCCTCGGGCCGCTGCAACGAAAGCCAGGCCGATACCGGTGTTACCCGAGGTGGGTTCGACGATGGTCATGCCCGGCTTGAGCTTGCCGCTGCTCTCGGCGTCCCAGACCATGTTCGCGCCAATCCGGCATTTCACCGAATAACCAGGGTTGCGCCCTTCGATCTTGGCCAGGATGGTCACCCCACGCGGGGCGATGCGGTTGATCTGCACCAGCGGCGTATTGCCGATTGAATGGGCGTTGTCTGCGTAGATACGGCTCATGGCAGTGTCCTTGAACATGAGATGCAGGGAAAGACTTCAAGGTTAAGCCTGCCCCGGTGGCCAGTAAAGCCTGTTCGAACTCCCCCGCCAGCCCCGTGGTCCACCCTTCAACCTGCCCAGGAGAGCCCCAATGACCGCTCGCTACCGTTGGCCGCTGGTCGGCCTGGCCAGCCTGCTCGTGCTGCTGGCGGCCCTGCACCTGGCACTGCCTTACCTGGTGCGCGACTACCTCAACGAAAAACTTGCCGATATGGGCGACTACCGCGGCCAGGTCAGCGATGTGGACCTTGCCTGGTGGCGAGGGGCTTACCAGATCAACGGCCTGAAGATCGTCAAGACCACCGGCAAGGTGCCAGTGCCCCTGCTCGACGCCCCCCTGATCGACCTCTCGGTGAGCTGGCGTTCGCTGTGGTATGACCGGGCAGTCGTCGCTGAGGTCACCTTCGTGCGCCCCGAGCTTAACTTCGTCGATGGTGGCAACAAGCAGTCCTCGCAGACCGGCCAGGGTACCGACTGGCGTCAACAGCTGGAAAAGCTGCTGCCCATCACCCTCAATGAGGTACGTATCGAAGACGCCACCCTGAACTTTCATAACTTCAACTCCAGACCGCCGGTCGACCTCAAGGCCACCCAGCTCAACGCCAAGGTGCTCAACCTGACCAACGTACGCAACGAAAAAGGCCGTCGTGACGCCCGTTTCGACGGCAGCGCTCGCTTGCTGGGCGATGCGCGGGTAGAAAGCCGCGCGACCTTCGACCCGTTCAGCGACTTCGACAACTTCGAATTCCGCCTGCGTGCCACCGGCATCGAACTGCGCCGACTGAACGACTTTGCCAGTGCCTACGGCAAGTTCGACTTCAATGCCGGCCATGGCGACCTGGTGATCGAAGCCCAGGCCAGCGACGGCAGGCTAAGCGGCTACATCAAGCCGCTGCTGCGCGATGTCGATGTGTTCGACTGGCAGCAGGATGTCGAGAACAAGAACAAAGGCTGGTTCCGCTCGATCTGGGAGGTGCTGGTCGGTGCCAGCGAAACCGTGCTGAAAAACCAGCCCAAGAACCAGTTCGCCACCCGCGTGGAACTCAGTGGCAGCGTACACAAGCAGGATGTCAGCGCCTTCGAGGCCTTCCTGCAGATACTGCGCAATGGCTTCATCGAAGCATTCAATGCACGTTATGAGCAGCCTTCTCCTGATTCCGACTGAATATTAGCGCGACGCACCATTCAGAGACTGAATGCCCGGTCTGCGTTTCCAGCTGCCTGGGCGCGGGTTATAGTCGCTGGCAAATGACAAACCTGTGTTGTCCGTTTCGGCCCTGTCGCCGACAACCCGGCTCCCTCCGGTACGCCGCGAGGGCCAGTACGGACACCCACCGAGGAGCGGTTCATGAAGTTCGAAGGTACCCGTGAATACGTCGCCACAGACGATCTGAAACTGGCAGTCAACGCAGCGATCACCCTGGAGCGCCCGTTGCTGGTCAAGGGTGAGCCGGGTACCGGCAAGACCATGCTCGCCGAACAACTCGCCGCCTCCTTCGGCGCCCGTTTGATCACCTGGCACATCAAATCCACCACCAAGGCCCACCAGGGCTTGTACGAGTACGATGCGGTCAGTCGCCTGCGCGATTCGCAGCTGGGCGTGGACAAGGTCCACGACGTGCGCAACTACCTGAAAAAGGGCAAGCTGTGGGAGGCGTTCGAGGCTGACGAGCGGGTGATCCTGCTGATCGACGAAATCGACAAGGCCGACATCGAGTTCCCCAACGACCTGCTGCAAGAGCTCGACAAGATGGAGTTCTACGTCTACGAAATCGACGAGACCATCAAGGCCAAGCAGCGCCCGATCATCATCATTACCTCCAACAACGAAAAAGAGCTGCCCGACGCCTTCCTGCGCCGCTGCTTCTTCCACTACATCGCCTTCCCCGATCGCGACACGCTGCAGCAGATCGTCGACGTGCACTTCCCGAACATCAAGCAATCGCTGGTCAGTGAAGCGCTGGACGTGTTCTTCGATGTGCGCAAGGTACCGGGCCTGAAGAAGAAGCCGTCTACCTCCGAGCTGGTCGACTGGCTGAAACTGCTGATGGCCGACAACATCGGCGAAGCGGTGCTGCGCGAGCGCGACCCGACCAAGGCCATCCCGCCGCTGGCCGGGGCATTGGTGAAGAATGAACAGGACGTGCAACTGCTGGAGCGCCTGGCCTTCATGAGCCGACGCGGCAACCGCTGACAGGAGCCGGCCATGCTGCTCAACCTGTTCAATGAAATGCGCGCGGCCAAGGTACCGGTGTCGGTGCGCGAGTTGCTCGACCTGCTCAATGCCCTGCAAAAGCGTGTGGTGTTCGCCGACATGGACGAATTCTACTACTTGGCACGGGCCATCCTGGTCAAGGACGAGCGTCATTTCGACAAGTTCGACCGGGCGTTCTCGGCCTACTTCAAGGGCCTGGAAAACCTCGACCGACACCTTGAGGCGCTGATCCCCGAGGACTGGCTGCGCAAGGAGTTCGAACGCTCGCTCAGCGATGAGGAAAGGGCGCAGATTCAGTCCCTGGGCGGCCTGGACAAGCTGATCGAGGAATTCAAGAAGCGCCTCGAAGAACAGAAGGAACGCCACGCCGGCGGCAACAAGTGGATCGGCACCGGCGGCACAAGCCCGTTCGGCTCGGGCGGGTTCAACCCCGAAGGCATTCGCGTGGGCGAGGCCGGCAAGCGCCAGGGCAAGGCGGTCAAGGTCTGGGACCAGCGCGAGTACAAGAATCTAGACGACCAGGTCGAACTCGGCACCCGCAATATCAAGCTGGCCCTGCGCCGCCTGCGCAAGTTCGCTCGCGAAGGCGCCGCCGAAGAGCTTGATATCGACGGCACCATCGACCACACCGCCCGCGATGCCGGGCTGCTGAACATCCAGATGCGCCCCGAGCGGCGCAATACGGTCAAGCTGTTGTTGCTGTTCGACATCGGCGGTTCGATGGACGCCCACGTCAAGGTGTGCGAAGAACTGTTCTCGGCCTGCAAGACCGAGTTCAAGCACCTGGAGTATTACTACTTCCACAACTTCGTGTACGAGTCGGTGTGGAAGAACAACCTGCGCCGCACCTCGGAGCGCTTCTCCACTTTCGACCTGCTGCACAAGTACGGCGATGACTACAAGGTCGTGTTCGTCGGGGATGCGGCGATGGCACCTTACGAAATCACCCAGCCCGGTGGCAGCGTCGAGCACTGGAACGAAGAAGCCGGGTATGTGTGGATGCAGCGCTTCATGGAGAAATTCAAGAAGATCATCTGGATCAACCCCTATCCTAAGCAAGCCTGGGACTACACGGCTTCGACGCATCTGGTACGGGATCTGATCGAGGACAAGATGTACCCGCTGACCTTGCAGGGGTTGGAGGATGGCATGCGGTATCTGTCGAAGTAGGCTCGGTCGATAGCGGCCCTGTCGCCACGGGTCGTCGGGGCGACAGGGCCTTTGGCGTTACCCCCAACGGCGCAGGTAAGCCTGCTGCTCCCGCCAGGCATCCTCCTGAAGCACTGCCCTGAACCGCACCGTCGCCCCCGGCATGCACTGGGCCAATCGCGCCAGTGCCAGCGGCGTCAATGCCCCCAGTCGTGGATACCCACCAATGGTCTGACGGTCATTGAGCAGCACGATCGGCTGCCCATCCGGTGGCACCTGCACGGCTCCCAGGGGGATACCCTCGGAAATCATCGGCGCGCCCTGGTAGACCAATTGCGGTCCCAACAGGCGAATCCCCATGCGATCGGCGCGGCTGTCCAGCGTCCAGTCCGAATTGAACGCCTCGAACAGACTGGTGCCGCTGAAATCCCCGATCTGCGCGCCCATCACCAGGTCCAGAACAGGCTTTACGCCATAGCCTGGACGCAGCGTTTCGGGCACCTCACTCAAGGCCGATGCGCTGCCTTCGAACGTCAGCACCTGCCCCTTGCTCAAAGGCGCCCCGCAACCATCGACGCCGCCCAATGCTTCACGCACGACCGTGGCGCAGCTACCCAGGACAGCTTCGGCATCGACCCCACCGGGCACCGCCAGGTAGGCTCGAACGCCCTGTTTAGGCTGCCTGAGTGTCAGCCGCTGCCCTTTGGCCAGCGTGAACGCGCGCCAAGGCGATAAAGGTTGATCGTCAAGCCGCGCATCCAGGTCAGCGCCGGCCAGGGCCAGCACGCAATCCTGCTCGGCCAGGACGGTAAAACCGCCCAGCGCCACTTCGATTACCGGCGCGCCCAATGGATTACCCAGCAGCCAGTTGGCCCAGTACATCGCCACCCAATCCAACGCCCCGCCCTGGGTCACCCCCAGATGCCGGACGCCAAAGCGCCCTGCGTCCTGCACCTGGCACAGCGCGGTGCTGGTTTCGATCCTCAACTGCTTCATGCCTGTGCCTCCAGCGGGCTGTCATCGCCACCCAACGCCAGGAACCGGGCATGGGTGACCGCCACGAAGCGCACCCGGTCACCCGGTTGCAGCAAGCTGTAGCCCTCGCGTTGTCGGTCGAACAAACGAACCGGGGTGCGCCCGATCAAGTTCCAGCCCCCTGGCGATACTGCCGGGTAGGCCGCGGTCTGGCGCTCGGCAATACCGACGCTGCCCGCCGCCACGCGTTTGCGCGGAGTGCTCAGGCGTGGCGAGGCCAAGCGCTCGTCCACCAGCCCCATGAAGCCGAAACCGGGGGCAAAGCCCAAGGCGAAAACCGGGTATTCGCGCTCACTGTGCAAACGGATCACCTCGTCCTCGGACAAGCCGCTGCGGGCGGCCAGCACCGGCAGTTCAGGGCCGACACTGGCGTGGTACCACACCGGAATCTCATGCCGATACCCGCTGTTGCCTGTATCTGGCTGCACACCTTCCAGCGCGTGTACGATCAACCTCCTCGCCTCTGCCGGCGCCAGGTCGCACTGCACCATCAACGTGGTATAGGACGGCACCAGATCCACCAGGCGCTCACCGAAGGCCGCCCGAAGCCGCTGGCTGGCCGCCAGGATCCACGGCATGTTGGCTTCGTCGATGGCGTCGAACAGGCGCACCATCAGGCTGTCGATGGCCACGACCTCGATACGCACCTTCATGCGCGCTCCAGCGCATCGAGGGCTTGGCGAATCTGGCGCACGGCGGCCACGGAGCTGTCGTTGTCGCCGTGCACGCAGAGGGTGCTGGCGTTCAGGCGCAGCGCGCTGCCATCGCTGGCGACCAGGGCCTCGCCATGGGCCAGGTGCAGGGCCTGTTCGACCACCAGCGCCGGGTCGTGGTGAACAGCGCCCGGCAAGCGGCGGGAGACCAGATGCCCACTGGCGGTGTAGGCGCGGTCAGCGAACGCCTCGAACCACAGCGGCACGCCAATTTCATCACCCAGCGCCTGGGCCGCGCTGTCGTCGGCGGTGGCCATCAGCATCACTGGCAAACCGGCGTCATAGGCCGCCACGGCTTCGAGTACGGTGCGCAGCTTGATTGGGTCGGCCATCATGTCGTTGTACAGCGCACCATGGGGCTTCACGTAAGCCACCCGGCCGCCAAGCACCCTGCAGATGCCGTCCAGCGCACCGATCTGGTAATGCAACAGATCGCGGATTTCCTCGTTGCTGCAGGCCATCGACCGGCGACCGAAGCCAACCAGGTCTGGATAGGCCGGATGGGCACCGATGGTCACTCCGTGATCCAGCGCCATGGCCACGGTACGGCGCATGATGCTCGGGTCACCGGCATGGTAACCACAGGCAATGTTGGCGCAGTCGATGTAAGGCATGACGTCAGCGTCCAGGCCCATGCGCCAGTTGCCGAAACTCTCACCCATGTCGCAATTGAGTAGCAGGCGTTTCACCTTGCGTGCTCCCGTGTCGATGTTCATATGCCTACCTTAACGTGCCTGAAGCTGTTTGCCGCGGGTTTCCGGCAGGCTCAGCGCCGCCAGGATCACCACGCCGTACGAAACTGCGGAAAACACGCCAATGCCCAGCCCCAAGGGCACCTTCTGGCCGAGCAGCCCGATCATCAACGGGAACAGCGCGGCGATCACCTTGCCGATGTTGTAGCAAAAACCCTGCCCCGATCCCCGGATACGCGTGGGGAACAGTTCGGTCAGGAACGCCCCCATGCCGCTGAAGATGCCCGAGGCGAAGAAGCCCAGTGGGAAGCCCAACCACAACATCACGCCATCGCTGACCGGCATCTGCGTGTACAGCAGCACGATGACGAACGAACCCACGGCGAACAGGATGAAGTTCTTCTTGCGCCCCAGCAGATCGGACAGGTATGCACTGACCACATAGCCCACGTACGAGCCAACGATCACCATGGCCAGGTAACCGCCCGTGCCCAGCACGCTCAGGCCGCGCTCGTTCTTGAGGAACGTCGGCAGCCAGGAGGTAATGGCGTAGTAGCCGCCCAGGGCGCCAGTGGTCAGCAGGGAGGCTCGCACGGTGGTCCAGAGCATGCCGGGGGCGAAGATCTCGTAGAAATGCGCAGGCGCCTCGGCCTTTTCCACCGCCTTGGCCGCACGATAGACCTCCGGGTCCTTGACCAGACGACGGACGAAGATCACGAACACCGCCGGCACCAGCCCCAGCAGGAACAACGCCCGCCAGGCTTGCTCCGCCGGCAGCCAGGAGAACAGCAGCGCGTACAAAATCGCCGTGAGCCCCCAGCCGATGGCCCAGCCGGATTGCACCATGCCCACCGCCTTGCCACGGTCCTGGGCGCGGATCACTTCGCCGATCAGCACCGCGCCAGCGGTCCACTCGCCACCGAAACCGAAGCCCATCAAGGTACGGGCAATCAGCAACTGCTCGTAGTTCTGGGCGAAGCCGCACAGGAAGGTGAAGAAGGCGAACCACAGCACCGTCAGTTGCAAGGTGCGCACGCGACCGATGCGGTCGGAGAGAATACCGGCGATCCACCCGCCAATGGCTGAGGCGATCAGGGTGCTGGTATGAATCAGCCCGGCCTCGGTGGTGCTGATGCCCCACATCAGGATCAGCGTGGGAATGACGAAGCTGAGCATCTGCGTGTCCATGCCATCCAGGCCATAGCCGATCTTGCAGCTCCAGAAGGTGCGTCGTTGCTGTTTGTCGATGTCGCGATACCAGGCCAATGGCCCGGTCGAGCTGGGGGAAGACATCTGTTGCACGCCGGATGGGTTCATGCTTGCCTCGGCTTGTTGGTATTGTTTTATGGACGACGTCTGGCGTCGCGGCCTGTCACCATTGTTCAGAGGCCGTGCGGCTTGAGTCCAACGAGAAAAACCGCCGGTCTGGAACAAGAAAAACTGATCATGAACCTCCGTTTCCTCGAAACCTTCGTCTGGGTCGCGCGGCTCAAGAGCTTCCGCCTCACCGCGGACAAGCTGTTCACCACCCAGGCCTCGGTCTCCAGCCGTATCGCCGCGCTGGAGGCGGACCTTGGGGTTAAGCTGCTGCTGCGCGACTCGCGGGGCGTCAGCCTCACACCGGAAGGCAGCAAGGTGCTGGAGTACGCCGAGCACATGCTCGATACCGCCAAAGCGATGAAACAGTCGCTGGACAGCGACCGGACCAAGGTCGGGCGCATTCGCATCGGGGTGATGGACACGGTGATCCACACCTGGATGAGCGCGCTGGTGGCCGAGCTGACCGAGCGCTATCCGCACGTGGAAATCGAACTGGTGGCCGACACCGCGCTGAACCTGCGCGAACAGCTGCAAAAGGGCTTTCTCGACGTGATTCTGCAGACCGACCTGCTGCGCGAGCAGTCGATTCGCAGCCTGGACCTGGCCCGTTACCCGATGGGCTGGGTGGTGGCCACAGGCTCCAGCCACCACCGCGAATACGCCTCGCTCGCCGAACTGGGACGCGAACGGATCGTCACGTTTTCCAGAAATTCGCGGCCACATCAGGAAGTGCTCAGCCTCCTCCAGGGCGCGGGGTGCGAGATGCCCCGGTTGAACTGCGTGAACTCGGTGGCGGCGATTACCCGGCTATTGCGTGACGGCTTTGGTATTGGTGCGCTGCCGCCTGCGCTGGTGGATGCGGAACTGAGTCGCGGCGAGCTGGTGTTGATCGAAGGCCTGCAACCGCCGCCCAGCCTGGAACTGGTGGTGGCGTGGCAGACCGGGGTGGCCTTGGTCGACGAAGTGGTCAGGGTGTGCAGGCAAGTGCTGGAGGGCTATGCGCGGGATGTCGGCGGCCAGCGGATCGTGCTGGTCTGACGGTCTTGTCGCCCAAGACGCCCCTGTAGCGGGTGCGTTGCAGGCGCTGGCGACAATCGACTAGCGCCAGCTCTCTTTGACTGCCTTGCGCCGTCCACCCAGAATCACCCAGCCAAGCAGCACCAGCAGGCTCTCGACGGCAAACGCCAGCACGAATCCAGTGCCGATCCCCCAGCCAATCGCTTCAGGCACCAGCAGAAGCTGGTAGCTGTAGCCCTTGAGCGTCTCCTCGCGCAGTTGTGGCTCTGGCTGCACCAGCACATGCCAGGTGCGGCTCACCCACGAGCCTTGCAACGCCTGCCATTCATCCTCGAGCAACTGGTTGCGAATCAACAGGCTCTCGATGCTGTTGGCATCGCTGTTGAACACCGGGTCGTCGCTGCCGCGATAGTGCTTGAGCAATGCCTGCAGGTCACCGTTGAAGAACCGCTCGGCCGTCTGCTTGAAACCGTCGAGTGCCTGGCGCGACTCGAACAGGTGCGCCTCGACCCGCTGGGTGTAGTCCTTGACCAGCCCCGGAACCTGGATACCGGCCAGCAGGCCGAACGTGAACAGCAGCAACCGCAGATAACTTCTGAACATGCAGCGTCCTTAGCTCTGGCCGTGGGAAACGCACTCTCCGTGCCGCCACAACGCCCACTGGCCCGGCTCGTAGCGGTTCCAGGTTTCGTTTTCGGTGAGCGCTTCGGTGGCGATCACCGTGACCACGTCGTTGGGGGTGGTTTCGGTGTGAAAATCGACGATCAGGTCGACATCCTTCAAACGCGCGGCACCGAATGGCGCGCGACGGGTAATGTGTACCAGCTTGGTCGAACAGAAGCAGAACAGCCAGTCGCCGTCGCTGAGCAGGCAATTGAACACGCCCTTGCCACGGTAACCGGCACAGGCCTCCACCAGCACCGGCAGCAACTGCTCCACCTCCACAGGCTCGGGGAAAGCCGCACGGATGCGGTTGAGCAGGTCGCAGAAGGCCGCTTCGCTGTCGGTGTCGCCCACGGGCCGGTAGAACGTCGCCTCGCCCTTGAAGTCGCCCAGCTGGCCGTTGTGTGCGAAGCACCAGTTGCGCCCCCACATTTCACGGACGAACGGATGGGTGTTGGACAGGCAGACCCGGCCGACGTTGGCCTGGCGGATGTGGCCGATGACCACTTCGCTCTTGATCGGGTAGCGCTGCACCAGGTTGGCGACTTCCGATTCGCTACTCGCCGCCGGGTCCTGGAACAGCCGCAGGCCACGGCCTTCGTAAAACCCGATGCCCCAGCCATCACGGTGCGGGCCGGTACGCCCGCCCCGCTGCATCAGGCCGGTAAAGCTGAAGACGATGTCGGTAGGGACGTTGGCACTCATGCCCAGCAGTTCACACATGCTCGTCGCTCCGTTTACAAGCGCGGTTCTACCCGGCCACGGCCGGTCATCGGCGTTGGCGCCGGGTCGTCGCGGTAGCGGTCGCGGCGGTCGGCACCGAAGGCGGACTCGGACGCGACCTGCTCATCCTCGGCTGCCTGACGCTTGGCGGTAGCCTCGGCATTCGCACGGCGCTCGCGGGCGCGTTTTTCCAGTGGCCAGCGGACCAGCACGAACAGTGCATACAGCGCGAAGGCGATCATGCCGTACAGAGCGAAATCGGAGACCGCGCGCCAGGCGTTGTTGCCCACCTTGAAGGCAACGTCCAGGGTGGTGATGGCGATGGCCGGGGCGAAGCTTTCCTTGACCGGGTCTACGATGGTTGGGGTCAGCAGCAGCACCGCCAGGATCACCCGCAGCGGTTCACGCAGCCAGCGCCACATCCAGCCGGTGAGTTTGAAGCCCACCAGCAGGCAGCCCAGGGCGGCAAGGGCGTAGAGGCCCCAGGCGAGGGTATAGTCGTTCTCGGTCATGGTGATCGTGCAAGCCAGGCAAAGAGATGCCTATGATAAACACTTTTCAGGGCGCAGGCGCCCCCCGGCGACAGCGCTAGCCTGTTAGGGCCTCTTCGCGGGTTTCCCCGCGAGGGGGCAGGTACGCACACCGACAGCCCCCAGCCAAGAGATCCCCGATGCCCAGCAAACCTCAGCCCCCCATCGCCCGCCAAGACTCGGCAACCGACCCCTACGCCTGGCTGCAACAACGTGACACCCCTGAAGTAATGGCCTACCTGCAAGCGGAAAACACCTACCAGCAAGCCTGCCTGGCCGACCAGGCGCCCTTGCGCGAGCAGCTGTTCGAGGAGATCAGGGGCCGTATCCAGGAAACCGACCTGTCGCTGCCCTCGCCCTGGGGCCCGTACCTGTACTACACCCGCACCACGGCGGGCGACGAATACCCCAGGCACTATCGCTGCCCGCGCCCGGCGGACGACGCCAACACCGTCGATGAAAGCCGCGAGCAGCTGCTGCTGGACCCCAACGCCCTGGCCAATGGCGGCTTCCTGTCGCTGGGCGCGTTCAACGTCAGCCCCGACCACCGCTTGCTGGCCTATAGCCTGGATACCAGCGGCGACGAAATCTACACGCTGTACGTCAAGGACCTGGCCGACGAGAGCGTCACCACCCTGCCCTTCGACGACTGTGACGGCAGCATGACCTGGGCCAACGACAGCCAAACGCTGTTCTTCGCCGAACTGGATGACACCCACCGCCCGTGGCGCCTGCGCCGCCACACCCTCGGCGAGGCCTCGGCAGCGACGGTGTTCGAAGAGACCGATGGCCGCTTCTTCCTGCACTGCTACCGCTCCAGCTCCGAGCAGCAGCTGGTGCTGCTGCTCAACAGCAAGACCACCAGCGAGGCTTGGGTGCTCGACGCTAGCACCCCGCAAGCCGAATTCACCTGCCTGGCACCGCGCCAGGAAGACCACGAGTACTTCCCGGACCACGGCCAGCTTGACGGTGAGTGGCGCTGGTTCATCCGCACCAACCAGGATGGCATCAACTTTGCCCTGTACCACGCACCGGCCAGCCAGGTACCAACCCGCCAGCAATGGCAGGTGCTGGTACCGCATCGCGATGAAATCATGCTCGAAGGCCTGAGCCTGAACGCCAGCGCCCTGAGCCTGAGCCTGCGCGAAGGCGGCTTGCCGATCATCGAGGTTCGTCCACAGGGCCTGCAGCCGTACCGTGTCGAATTGCCCGATGCGGCCTACAGCCTGTATGTGCAGGACAGCATGGAGTTTTCCAGCCCCCGCATTCGCCTGCGCTACGAGGCCCTCAACCGCCCGGCCCAGGTACGCCAGCTGGAACTGGCCAGCGGTGCCCAGCAAGTGCTCAAGCAAACCCCGGTGCTAGGGCCATTCGACGCCGACGACTACGTGAGCGAACGCTTGTGGGCTATCGCCCAGGACGGCACCCGTGTGCCGATCAGCCTGGTGCGCCGGCGTACGGATGCCGGCAAGGTCGTGCCACTGTACCTGTACGGCTACGGCGCCTATGGCGAGAGCCTCGACCCATGGTTCTCACATGCCCGCCTGAGCCTGCTGGAGCGCGGCGTAGCCTTCGCCATCGCCCACGTCAGGGGCGGCGGCGAGCTGGGTGAGGCTTGGTACCGCGCGGGCAAGCAGGAGCACAAGCAGAATACCTTCAACGACTTCATCGCCTGCGCCGAGCACTTGATCGCCGAGGGCGTGACCTGTGCCGATCGCCTGGCCATCAGCGGCGGCAGCGCTGGTGGGTTACTGATCGGCGCCGTGCTCAACCTGCGCCCGGAGCTGTTCCGCTGCGCCATAGCCGAAGTGCCGTTCGTCGACGTTCTCAATACCATGCTCGACCCCGACCTGCCGCTGACCGTCACCGAGTACGACGAATGGGGTAACCCGCAAGCGCCAGAGGTGTATGAGCGGATCAAGGCCTACGCCCCCTACGAAAACGTGAAGGCCCAGGCCTATCCGGCCATGCTGGTGGTCGCCGGCTACAATGACAGCCGCGTTCAGTACTGGGAGGCCGCCAAGTGGGTGGCACGCCTGCGCACGCGCAAGACCGACGACAACCTGCTGCTGCTCAAGACCGAAATGGGCGCCGGCCACGGCGGCATGAGCGGTCGGTACCAAGGGCTCAAGGACGTGGCCTTGGAGTACGCGTTCGTGTTGAATGAGCTGGGCGTGGCGTAAATCGCGTTTTTTGTTGTCATACCCAGCGCAGCGCACCTGAAGGTCCTAACGCCGGCAATCCGGCTCCAGAAGGTGTGCCCCACGCTCTCGGACAACAGCCGCGAAGAAGAACGACACATGCCCGACCAAACCCTTCTGAACACCGAAATCCGCGACATGCTCATGGACTGCGGCCAGTTCGACAACCTGCAGCTCAGCGACTTCCAGGCCGCCGCTGGTTATTTCAGCCTGACCGAAATCCGTGAGGGCCATACCATCTTCAACGAAGGCGACGCCGGTACCTTCATGTGCATCCTGCACCAGGGCGTGGTCTCGGTGCGCAAGACAGACAGCACGGGTGCCCAGGTCGAAATCGCCACCCTGCGCAAGGGCCGCGCCTTCGGTGAAATGGCCGTACTCGACGGCGAACGGCGCTCGGCCAGCTGCATCGCCGCCAGCGACTGCCTGCTGTTGACCCTGGGCAAGGACTCGCTGGAAAAGATGCTCAATGAGGCACCCCGTATCGCCGCACGGATCATCCGCGCGCTGGCCGTGACCCTTTCGAAACGCCTGCGCATGCAGGATGGCCAACGCCTGGCACTTTAATCGTCGTCAGGCGGTGGTTTCACCGGTTCAGGGCGCAACCCAGGCAAAGGCTGGTCCTTGGGCGGTCCAGGCACCGGCATCGGTGGCAACAGCGGGCCACCTGGCTGGCTGTCATTCGCCTTGGGCGGCGTGCTCGGGGTGATTTGCGGGTAAGGCGTTGGCGTCGGCGTGCCAGGCGCTCCAGGCACGGGTGTGTTGATCCGCGGTGGCGTACCCGCGGCTTCGACTGTTGGCACCACGGCGAGCAGCAGCGCGGTGAGGATCGCACGGACCATCTGCAACCTCCTGTCGGGACCAATCTACAGGCTACGCCTTCCTGGCACTTTTTGCCTGTCCGAGGGCCCCGCAAGCGCGCTAGACTCAAGAGTAGAACCGTCATTTGCCTGATCAAGACAAAGGAAACACCATGAGTTCGGCCTCCACTTCCGCCGCCACCGCCCGCCTCGACCGCATCCTGGCCGACGCCAAGCGCGACAAAGAAATGGGCTACCGCGACAAAGCCCTGAAAATGTACCCGCATGTGTGTGGCCGCTGCGCCCGTGAGTTCTCCGGCAAGCGCCTGAGCGAACTGACCGTGCACCACCGCGACCACAACCACGACAACAACCCCCAGGATGGTTCGAACTGGGAGCTGCTGTGCCTGTACTGCCACGACAACGAGCACTCGCGCTACACCGACCAGCAGTATTTCAGCGAAGGGTCGACCAGCACGCCAAGCATCGCCAAGGCCACCCACAACCCATTCGCTGGGTTGGCGGGCATGCTCAAGAAAGACTGAACGTCGTTTCGCCCCCCACTGCCGCCGGGTAGCCCGTATAATCGCGCTTTTTTTGCGAAGGACCCCGGCACGTGGCAAACAAACGGTACAGCTGCATCGGCCTGTTCAATCCCAAATCAGCGGAGAACGTAGGTTCGGTGATGCGCGCAGCGGGTTGCTACGGCGTCAACTCGGTGTTCTACACGGGCAAGCGGTATGAACGCGCGCGTGACTTCGTCACCGACACCAAGCGAGTGCACTACGACATCCCATTGATCGGCATCGATGACCTGCAGCGCATCATTCCGCTGGGGTGCACACCCGTGGCGGTGGAGCTGGTCGAAGGCGCCCGCCCCCTGCCCGAGTACACCCACCCCGACCGCGCCATCTACATCTTCGGCCCGGAAGACGGCAGCCTGAGCGCCGATGTTCGGGCGTGGTGCGAAGAGACCATCTACATTCCGACCGAGGGTTGCATGAACCTGGCGGCGACGGTGAACGTGGTGCTGTATGACCGCTTGGCCAAGGGGTTGAATACCCGCTCCGGGCCCAAGTTCAAATAAGCGAACCGCGCTGGCGGCGGCCTATCAGTCGCCCGAAGCCAGGACCTTGCTTTGCAACGCCTCGGATCGGCGCCCCAGCACGTTTTCGCTGATCTGTACGAACGCCTCGGTGCTGACGCTCGGCAGGCGCATCAAGGCCCGGGCCACATCATCCAGCGAGCGCTTGGCCTGGGTGTGAAGACGGATCTCCTTGTCCAGCGCCTGCAACAACAGCACACCACGCGCCACCTGCGCCGGGGTCGCGTGCTCGCCGCCCAAGTGAGAGACCTTGGCCGCCTGCTTGTGCAGGCGCGCCTGCCAGGCCTGGTAACGGTCATCGCTGACACCGCCGGCCCGGCGTAACAATTCGCTGGCGTAGTAGTCGGTGAGGCTTTCGCCGATCCAGTCACTGTCCTCGTGGCCGTGGATCTGTGCGAACAACTGCACCAACTCGCGCAACAACGGACTGCTGCCGTTTTCGCCCACCATAGGTCTGGCGCTGTGCAGGTACAACGATCCCTGCGCCGCCATCGCCCCGCGCCACATGCCATCGCGGGCCCCCACCACCAGCAGCTTTGGCGGGTTACGCGGGAACACCGCCTGCAACTGCGGCCAGACGAAGGTCAGCAGCGTCAGGTTGTCCATTCGGCGCATGCCCTGTCCCACCGGAGCGGCGACAGTGACCTCGGTCTCGCCCAGACGAGCACGGCGGCTGCCCAGATTGCCCGCGAGCATCCAACCGGTCGGGCGGTCGAACAAGCGCGACACGTTGTCGATGCGAAATTTGTCCTTGCCGATACGCGGCCACGCCGTCTCGACGCTTTTCCAGCCGGCAGGCAGGTCGAATGCCAGGCGCGCCACCAGCTCGGTACCGTCCTGCTGGTCGAGGCGCGCCGACGGCACCAGTTGCTCGCCCTGGAACAATGCCCAGTGCGGGGTCATGCGCGATGAATACGCGCCACTACGCAGTTTCTGGTCCAGTTGCACCCGGTAGCTGAGGCTGGTCTTGCCCGCCGCCGGATGCCACACGCCACGCTCACCCTGCTGTTGCCATTGCCCATCGGCCTGAAAACCGCTGTACGCACCCGCCTTGCCCAAGTCGAAATCCAGCGAGCGTACGGCGCTGCCATCGCCCAAGGTCAGTCGCACTTCGGCCTGGCCTTGTTCGGGCAACAGGCGCACCTGGTAATCGAGATCGACCTTCTTGGCCCAGGCTGGGGCACAGGCCACGAGGCCCAACAGCAACAACAGCTGACAACGCATACAGAAACTCCTTGTTTCCCAGAGGCGACTGGGCGCGCCGTTCAGCTGGCGCGGAAAATCAGGTGGTCTTCCCAGTCGTCTTCATCCACATCATGCTCGCTGAGCATACGCCCGGACTGGGAAATGCGCTGTTCGTGGACTTGTTTGCGGTCACCGCACACCAGAGGGTGCCAGGCTGGCAGGTCCTTGCCCTCGCTGACCAGGCGATAGCCGCAGGTGCTGGGCAACCATTTGAACTGGTCGGCCTTGCCCGGCGTGAGCTGGATGCAGTCGGGCACATGGGCGAAGCGGTTGGGGTAGTCGCTGCACTGGCAGGTGTTCAGGTCCAGCAACTTGCAGGCGATGCGGGTGTAATAGACGCTGTTGTCGTCCTCGTCCTCGAGCTTTTGCAGGCAGCACAAACCACAGCCGTCGCAAAGCGATTCCCACTCCTGCGGGTCGAGTTGTTCGAGGGTCTTGCGCCGCCAGAACGGCGCGTCGTCAGCAATCATCACACGGGTTTCCTGCAGTCATCTTGAGTCCGCGGCGCGCGGCGGCGCCAGTCTAGAGCCTGGCCTTCGGCAAAGCCAGACCGCTTGTCAGTCCCGCGCGCAGGCAGTAGCGTGCGGTATTTCCCACCCATTGCAGGATCAGCCATGAGCGCCAACCCTCGCATCGCCGATTACGCCATCAACGAGCAGTTCATCAACCGCTGGTCGCCCCGCGCCTTCACCGCCGAGCCGATCAGCGAAGCAACCTTGCTCAGCTTCCTGGAAGCCGCACGCTGGGCGCCATCGGCCTACAACTCGCAGCCGTGGCGTTTCCTTTATGCACGCCGGGACACCGCGCATTGGGAGCGCTACCTGGACCTGCTGGTGCCGTTCAACCGCAGCTGGGCGCAACAGGCCTCCGCGCTGGTGCTGATCATCTCCAAGACCACATTCGCCGCACCCGGCACCCACGAAGAGAAGCCGGCCCTGTGGCACACCTTCGACACCGGGTCCGCCTGGGGCCACCTGGCACTGCAAGCCAGCATCAGCGGTTGGCACACCCACGGCATGGCCGGGTTCGATCAGGCGTTGGCCCGCGAAACACTGAAAATTCCCGAGGGCTACGAGTTGCACGCCATGGTGGCGATCGGCAAGCTGGGCGACAAGGCCAGCCTGGACGAAGCGCTGCAAGCCCGTGAAGTGCCGAGCCCACGCCGACCGCTGAGCGAGTTGGCGGCCGAGGGTGATTTCAGCCTCTGAGCCTTTGGCTGGCTTTCCGGCTTGATCGCCGGCAAGCCGGCTCCTGCGTGGGGTTGGCCGCAACGCTGCAGATAGTTCAGTAACCCCGGGCGAAAGCCACTTCGCCACGCAACCCCTCGCCCGCCTGATACCCGCGCACATTCTCGACGAACAAGCGCACCATCGCCACCGGCGACGTCGGTGCCGAGCTATGCCCGGTCAGCAGCAAACCCCAGGCGGTCCAGAACGGATGCCGCTGGGGCAAAGGTTCTTGCCGGCAGACGTCGATCACCGCACCCGCCAGGTGCCCTTGCTTCAACGCCTCGACCAGGTCGGCATCGACCACGGCCACACCTCGACCGGCATTGATGAACAACGCACTGGGCTGGAACCGCTGGAACAGCGCTGCGTCGTACACATCATGGGTCGCTGGGGTATCCGGTAGCAGGTTGAGCACGTAGTCGACCTGCCCCACCAGCCGCGGCAAGTCCTCCAGGCCAGCCACCTCGACGAACGGCGCCTGCTCGCGGGCACGGCTGGCAACGCCGTACAGCGTCACCCCGAACGGCTGGAGAAACTCGGCCACGCACTGGCCGATATCACCGGTACCGACGATCAGCACCTTGCGCCCTTGCAGCGAACGCCCAGGACGATCATCCCAGCGCCGCTCGACCTGGCTGACCAGGCGTGACAGCACTTCGCGCTCATGGACCAGCATATAGGTCAGCATGTACTCGGCCATTACCTGGCCAAAGATGCCCACCGCCCGGGTCAAACGGTAATCACGCGGCAGGCCCTGGGCCAGCAACGGGGTGATGCCGGCCCAGGTCGATTGCATCCAGTCGGGTTTGTGGCCCTGGCGCAGCAGGCTTGCCAGCAAGTCCGGCTGGCCCAGCCATACCGGGCATTCTGGCGCCTGGCGCGCCAGTTCGGCGGAATCGCCGCTGGTCAGGATTTCCAGATCCGGGGCCAACTCACTCAGCAGGCGGGCATAAGTGGCATGATCCTGTTCAGCGATCAGAACGCGCATCGACGTGACAACCTTGACAGATAACGACAGCGGCCCGATCTGCGGGCCGCCTGGCAAAAGTGGGTAACCGCGCCTGGGTCAGGCGGGATCGTTACGGCGCAGCAACTCTTCGGGCAGGTGCTCGATGTAGTCGTCTTCAGGTGGCGGCATCTGCAGGTGATAGCCCTGGTTCTCCAGGTTCTCCAGCACCTTCGCGATGTCTTCGCGGGCCAGTTTGCGCTCAGGGGTCAGCACCAGGTCGAAGGCGTGCACGGGGGTGCCGAAAAACGGCAGCAGGCCTTCGGGTACGCGCTCCAGGCCGTCGGCCTTGAGCACATAGAGGTACATTTCGTGCTTGCGGGGGCTCTTGTAGATCGAGCAGATACGTTTCATTGGGTCTCTCCGGCGCCCGCCAGGTTGTCCAGCAGGGCCTGGCCCATGCGCTGGCGACGCCAGCCGCGCAGCGAATCGGGCAGTTGATAAGGGCCATTGGGATAGCCGCTCTTGAGCAAGGCTTCCAGGGTCTTCTTGCGCAGCATCAGTTCCGGGGCGATGCCCAAGCGTTCGCCTTCGGCCTGGCCAACGGCGCGCAGGCGCTTGAGGATGCCTGCGGCTTCGATCGGCAGTGGTTCGGGCAGCGCCTGCGGCCATTGCTCCTTGGGCAGGCTGGCGGCACGCTTGATCAGCTGGATCAGGAACTCGCCGTCCTGCCGAATGGTGCGCGGGTGCATCTCGTCGATCTTGGCCAGGCCCGACAGGCTGTCGGGTTGGGTCCTGGCCATCGGCCACAGCGAGTGCTCCTTGAGGATGCGATTGCGCGGCACATCGCGGCTGCGGGCCTCTCGCTCGCGCCAGGCACAGAGTTCGCGCAACACCGCCAGTTGCTGGGGCGACAGCTTCCAGGCCAGCTTGACCTCACGGTAGAGGGTTTCAGGCTCGACCTCACGGCGCAGCTGAGCCACCAGCTCGGCACCGTCTTCCAGCACCCAGGCGTACTTGTCATCGGACAACCGCGGACGCAGGGCGGCGAACAGCTCGGCCAAATGCACGGCATCCTCGGCGGCGTAGCTCACCTGGGTTTCCGACAGCGGCCGCTGCAGCCAATCCGAGCGGGTTTCGCCCTTGGGCAGCTCGATGCCCAGCACTTCCTGAACCAGGCGCGAATAGCCCATGGAGAAGCCCAGGTTCAGGTAACCAGCCGCCAACTGGGTGTCGAACAGCGGCTGCGGCAGCTTGCCGGTAAGGCGCAGCAGCACTTCGAGGTCTTCGCTGCAGGCGTGCAGCACCTTGACCACGGCGCTGTCATCGAGCAGCTCGGCCAAGGGTTGCCAATTGCCGATCAGCAGCGGGTCGATCAAGAACGCCCGCTGGCCATCGCCGATCTGGACCAAACCGGCCTTGGGGTAAAAGGTGTCGACGCGCATGAATTCGGTATCGAGCGCGACGAACGGCAGTTCGCGCCAGCGCAGGCAGTGTTCGGCCAGGCTCTGGTCGTCACGAATCCAGTGTATTTCGATGGCCACGAGGCTCTCCCACTAACATTGGCGCGCAGTATATACGGCGCGGGCACTGCTGGTGAAACCTGCGCCATCCTTGAGGTCGATCAGTGGTGTCCTGGAAGCCTTGATGAGGGGGCTGGACATTCTCTCAGCGCTTGGCCGCCAGCCAAGGCCGGCAGCTGGCGAACATATCCAGCGACTGCTGGTAGACCTCGGTGTGCACCTGCAGCAGGCCGAGCATCGAGTGGAACAGGTTGTCCTGGGACAACGGCGCGTCCCTGAGCTTGGCCAGGCAGTCGTTGTCGATGCCGAAGTCTTCACGGTAGCTGTCGGAGAACCAGGTCAGCAGCGGCACATGCTTTTGCTGCTCCGGTGCCATCATGTAGGGCGTGCCATGCAGGTACAGGTTGTATTCGCCCAGCGACTCGCCATGGTCGGACAGGTAGATCATCGCGGTATCGACCTTGTCCTGCTTGCTGCGCAGGATGTCGATCAACGAGGCCAGCACCTTGTCGGTGTAGGCAAGGGTGTTGTCATAACCGTTGATGATCTCCTGCTGGCTGCACTGGTCCAGCGCATTGCTCTGGCACACCGGGCCAAAGCGACCACTGTCCGCCGGATAACGCTTGTAGTACTCCGGCCCATGACTGCCCATCTGGTGCAGCACCAGCACGGTGTCCTTGTCGAGGTTGTCGATCAGATCGCCCAGGCCCTGCAGCAGGATTTCGTCATGGCATTCGCCGTTGGCGCAGAGCGTCGGGTCCTTGAGGTTGCTGACATCGACGAACTGCACACGGTCACAGGTGCCCTTGCAGCCGGACTGGTTGTCGCGCCACTGCACGGCAAGACCCGCGCGCTGGAGGATGTCCAGCAGCCCTTCGCGATTCTTGGCCACCCGTGCGTCGTAATCCTTGCGCCCCATGCCGGAAAACATGCAAGGCACCGACACGGCAGTCTCGGTCCCACAGGAGTGCACATCGGAAAATGCTACCAGGCCCTGCTCCTTGGCAAGGCTCGGCGTGGTGTCGCGGTCGTAGCCGAGCACCCCGAAGTTCTCTGCCCGTGCGCTTTCGCCCACGACCAGGACGGTCAGCGATTTGCGCTCATGGTGCTGCCAGGCGGCATCGCGACGGGCATCTTCGCCGTAGTTCTCGAACGGCCGCGCAGCCGTACCGACCCGCTCGCTGACATAGCCAATGGAAGCACCGACGATGTTGCTGGGGGTCAGCATCAGGCGCAGTTCGTGATGGTTTCGAAACAGCGACGACAGCCCTTGGTAGTTGACCAGCGCCACCGAGCCCAAGGCCACGACACAGGCACCGCTGACCACCAGTTTGCCGAGCAGTTCTCGGTGCCAGGCGCGGCAGGCGATGGGGGCCTTCCACAACAGGACCGAAGGCAATACACCGAGCAAAAGTATATAAAGCGCAAACTTCAAGGAGAGCAAGTCACGCACTTCGGCAACATTGGTCTCGGCGATATTACGAAACATCCCCGAATCAATTAGCACACCATATTGGTTCATGAAGTAAGCGACCCCTGCGCCACTCATGAACAAGAGGATCAATAGCGGTTTTAATACGTAGCGGAAGGTAAACAGCGTCAAGATCAGATTGAAGGCGAACACCATCAGCAGGGCGAACGCCATCCCCAACCAAAGCCCAGTCATGCCCGGCGGCAGGATGTGCTCCAGGTGCTGCCAGAGGAAGGCATTGAAGCCGATCAACAGGTAAAGGCTGGCCAGCAGCGTAACCCATTCGGTCCGCAGGTATTTGAAGTTGAGCATCAGCGTTCGCAATCAAGAGTGATTATCAGCCAAGGCCTGAAAGGCACCTTGGTAAAGTTGGCGAAACTCTAGAAAGCGAACCATCAATTTTTCGTGAAAAAGACGCCAACAAATTCGTGAGCCAGCATCTTTTTCAAATTAGAAGCCGTTCATTCAGCTGTCATTCAGCCTGGCAGGTGGAGTTTGGCGTACGGCACTCGCTCGATGTCCAGTACCTCGACACACAGCTGAAGGTCCAGGCCGGGGTGCTGCGGGATGGCGTCGCGTAACACCTCGAGCAGACTGGCAGACAGTTGTGCCTTCACCTGGGGCGAACGTCCATCGAGGATGGCCAGCCGCACATGGGCGAAGGCCCGCTCACCCGGCGCGGTGCCGACCCGGTAGTGGGCAAACGCCTGGGCCCGGCTCTTGATGTCCCGTTCATCGGCGAACTGGCCACTCCCGACCAGCGCATGGTTCAGGCGCAGCAGCAGCGTATCGACATTCAGTTCACGCAGGTTGTCGCTGTATTCCAGGTTCAGATGGGGCATGGCGCAGGTTCCGGTTCGCCGAAGGGAGGCGACAGCCTACCCCAGTCCCCTACCTGCGCAAAGGCGGCTATCCTCAAAGGTCAGGACCTTACCGACAACCCGACAGAGGTGAAGAAATGCCAGTTCCGCACGATTTGCTCGCTGACCTGCACGTATCCGCCGACCAGTTCCAGGCACTCATCGACAAGGACCAGGAACTTCACAAGCTGCACAAGGAATACAACGCCAAGGACAAAGAAGTAGTGACTGCCGAAACCAACGGCACCAATGACGATGTGATCAATCGCCTGCGCAAGGAACGGTTACTGCTCAAGGACAAGATCGAACGGATCATTCATCCGCCCAAATCCTGATTCCACGCCCTATCGCCGGCAGGCCGGCTCCTGAACGGAGCCGGCCCAGCCTTCACACCGCAGCGGACGCCTTGAGCGCCCCGTCCAGATCCTCGATCAAATCGCGGTAATCCTCGATCCCCACCGACAGGCGCAACAGGTTTTCGCTGATCCCCATTTCGCCTTTCTGCGCCGGGCTCAGCGAATTGTGGGACATGCTCCAGGAATGGTTGATCATGCTCTCCACCCCGCCCAGGGAGTCGGCCAGGACAAAGATCCGCAACGCCTCCACCAGACGATTGAGCGCCGCCCGGTCACCCCCTTGGACCTTCATCGCCACCACCGCTCCGCCAGCGCGCATCTGACGCTTGCACAGCTCATGCTGCGGGTGGCTTTCCAGCCCCGGGTAATAGACCTTCTCGATCTGCGGGTGGCTTTCCAGAAAACGCGCCACCTGCAACGCATTGGCGCATTGACGCTCCATGCGCACGTCGAGCGTCTTTAGCCCCCGCAGGGCCAGATAGCAGTCGAACGGTCCCTGGATCGCGCCCACCGCCATGCTGATCTTGCGCAGGCGGGCCAGCAATTGCTCGTTGGCGGCCACCACCACGCCGCCGGTGAGGTCGGAATGGCCGCCGATGTATTTGCTCGCCGAGTGCATCACCAAGTCCACGCCCAGGGTGATCGGGCGCTGATTCCAGGGCGAACAGAAGGTGTTGTCGATGCAGGTGAGGATGCCGCGCGAACGGGCCAGGTCGCACACCGCCTTGATGTCGACCAGGTGCAACAGGGGGTTGGTCGGCGACTCGATCCAGATCAATTGGGTCTCGGGGCGAATCGCTTGCTCCACCGCGTGAATGTCGTTGAGGTCGACGTAGGTAGTGGTCAGCCCTGAGGTACGCCCGCGGTAGTCCTCCAGAATTCGGAACGTACCGCCATAGACGCCGTTCATAACCACCACATGGGCATCCTTGGGCAGCAGCTCGAGCACCGTGGCGGTAGCGTTCACGCCAGAGGCGCACGCCACTGCGCCAACGCCCTCTTCCAAGGCGGCGACACAGGTTTCGTAGGCATGCCGCGTCGGGTTGCCCACACGGCTGTAGGCGTACTCGGGGTTATCGTCCAGACTGCGCTTGATATACGAACTGGCGGTGTAGATCGGCGGGAAGATCGCATTGTCGGCGACGCTGGACTGTTCACCGGCGTGGATGGTACGGGTGGCGAAATTACGCGGCTTGTCGGACATGGTCGGGTCCATTGGTCGAAGGGAGACAGGTTGAAGAGCGCCACTATCTCACACCCGCGCAAGAGGCTCCTATAGCAGTATTTTTTGCTATTTCACGCTACCCTCGGAGAATAATTTTTCTCACTTGATCGCCAAAGGCCCATGGACAGTTTCGACCAACACATCCTGACCCTGCTCCAGCGCGACGCTTCGATTTCCCTCAAGGACCTGGCCGAGGCCGTCAACCTGTCCACCACCCCGTGCTGGAAACGGGTCAAACGGCTTGAAGAAGACGGCTACATCATTGGCCGCGTTGCGTTGCTCGACCCGCAGCGGCTAGGGCTGGGCTTGACCGTGTTCGTCCAGCTCAAGACCCAACGCCACGACAGCGCATGGCTGGAGCAGTTCGCCACGACGGTGAACGGCTTCGAGGAGGTGATGGAGTTCTACAGAATGTCCGGAGACTGGGACTACATGCTGCGTGTGGTGGTGGGGGATATCGCGGCATATGACCGTTTCTACAAGAAACTGATCAACAGCACCGACGGACTTTCCAACATCACTTCCAGTTTTGCCATGGAGCAGATGAAGTACACCACGGCGTACCCGGTGCATCGTTCGTGACAGGTGCCAGCCTCATCACCGGCACGCCGGCCCCTGCAGCATCAGCGTGACGGCGATGATGGGCTGTGTTCAGTCCGCTGCCAGCACGGTGCCGATCCGGTTAACGGCCTTGGCTTTCTCCAGTCGAATGGCCACGAATTTGGAGGTTGGCGTGTAGGTCCCTTCGCCGTAACTTTCCAACGGTACCAGCGGGTTGGTCTCGGGGTAGTAAGCCGCCGCCTGCCCCTCGGGCACGTCATAGGGCACCAGACGGAACCCCGCTACACGACGCTCGCGGCCATCCTCCCACAGCGACACCATGTCCACCTGCTCACCCGGCTCGAAGCCCAGGCGGCGAATGTCAGCCTCATTGACGAACACGACCTCGCGCAGGCCGAACACCCCTCGGTAGCGGTCATCCAGGCCGTATAGCGTGGTGTTGTACTGGTCGTGCGAACGCAGCGTCTGCAGGATCAGGTCCGGCTTGTCACCACGGGCCAGCACCTGGGCATTGACCAGGTGTTCAGGCAATTGGCTGGCGCTGAAACGCGCCTTACCAGTGGCGGTGCGCCAACTGCGCTCGGCGGCACTGTTGCCCAGGTGGAAGCCCCCCGGATGCTGCAGGCGCTTGTTGAAGTCGGCAAAACCCGGAATCACATCGGCGATCAGACTGCGTATGCGGCCATAGTCGGCGATGGCGTATTCCCAGTCGATGGGCTTGTTGCCCAAGGTGGCCTTGGCCATGCCGGCGATGATGGCCGGTTCTGAACGCAGATGGGGCGACCGTGGACGCAGTTGACCGTGGGAGAGATGCACCATGCTGAAGGTGTCTTCAACGGTAACACCTTGCGGACCGGTGGCCTGCAGGTCGATCTCGGTACGGCCCAGGCAGGGCAGGATCAGCGCATCGCGCCCGGTAACCAGGTGCGAGCGATTGAGCTTGGTGGAAATCTGTACCGTCAGCGCACAGTTGCGCAAGGCTGCATGGGTACGGGGCGTATCTGGCGTGGCTTGGGCGAAGTTGCCCCCCAACGCGACGAAGACCTTGGCCCGCCCCTCTTCCATCGCCTTGATCGCCAGCACGGCGTTGTGCCCAGGGTTACGCGGAGCGCGAAACTGGAAGCGCTTCTCCAGCGCATCGAGCAGCCCAGCCCTTGGTTTCTCGTCGATGCCCATGGTGCGGTCGCCCTGCACGTTGCTGTGGCCACGCACCGGCGACAGGCCTGCGCCCGGCTTGCCGACGTTACCGCGCAGCAACTGCAAGTTGACGATTTCCTGCACCGTAGCCACCGAGTGACGGTGTTGGGTGATCCCCATGGCCCAGCACATGATCACTCGCTCGGCCTTGCGGTACATACGTGCTGCCAACTCGATCTCGGCCAGGGTCAAACCCGACTGCTCGACGATATGCTCCCAGGAGGTGGCATCCACCGCGGCCAGGTAGGCCTCGACGCCACTGGTGTGCTCCGCGATGAAAACATGGTCGAACACGGGGGGTTCACCCTTGGCCAGGGCTTCGCGCTCCCACTGCAGAAGGAACTTGGCGATACCGCGCATGGCAGCCATGTCGCCGCCGAGGGCCGGGCGGAAATACGCGGTGTTGGTCGGCTCGGAGCCATTGCTGAGCATCTCGAAGGGATGCTGCGGATGCTGGAAGCGCTCCAGTCCACGCTCCTTGAGCGGATTGAAGCACACCACCTGTGCGCCACGCTTGACCGCCTCGCGCAGGGGTTCGAGCATCCGCGGGTGGTTGGTGCCAGGGTTCTGGCCGATGACGAAGATCGCATCCGCCAGCTCCAGGTCGTGGAACACCACCGTGCCCTTGCCCACGCCAAGGGTTTCGGACATGCCGGTACCGCTGGCCTCATGGCACATGTTCGAGCAGTCGGGGAAGTTGTTGGTGCCGTAGGCGCGCACGAACAGCTGGTAGAGAAATGCCGCCTCGTTGCTGGCCCGACCCGAGGTGTAGAACTCGGCCTCATCCGGCGAGTCGAGCGCTTGCAGGTGCTGGGCGATCAGGGCGAATGCGTCGTCCCAAGTCGTTTCCACGTAGTGGTCGGAGGCCGCGTCATAGCGCATCGGGTGGGTCAGGCGACCCTGGTACTCCAGCCAGTAATCGGTCTGTTCGGCCAGGGCACTGACGCTGTACTTGGCGAAGAATGCCGGGTCGACCGACCGGCCGGTTGCCTCCCAGTTCACCGCCTTGGCGCCGTTCTCGCAGAACTTGACCATGTCGCTTTCCGGCGACTCGCCCCACGCGCAACCTGGGCAGTCGAAGCCGCCGTTCTGATTGGTCTTGAGCATGGCACGCAGGTTCTTGAAGGCGTTGTCACTGCCCAGCCAGCTCTTGGTCACGCTCTTGAGCGCGCCCCAGCCGGCGGCGGGGCCTTTGTAGTCCCTGATGTGTTCGTCTTGGCTCATGGGATGGATCCTCACGCGGGGCATTCGAAAAAGGCCGCCAGGTCAGTTGCCCGGCTTTTTTCCAGCGTATGGAGCCCGAACCGAGGCCGTCCAATCGAAATACCTTACGGCTCGATAAGCAGGCTCGATGATGCCCTACAGCCCATGCCACACGGGACGTGCAGCCACGATAGAGGGTATTTATCAATTAGTCGGAGAAAGCAATTTGACGGGGGTGGCGCCAGGTTATAGCTTGAACCTGACACGCGGCGTCCGCCGCCCCTACCTCATTCGAGCGCGAACGTGGAACAGAACAGCCGGCCCCTGATCGACGGCTTCAACCGGAAAATCGACTACTTACGGATGTCGGTTACTGACCGCTGCGACTTCCGCTGTGTCTATTGCATGGCCGAGGACATGCAGTTCCTGCCGCGCCAACAGATCCTTAGCCTCGAAGAGCTGTTCCAGGTCGCCGAACGCTTCGTCGCCCTGGGTACCCGAAAGATCCGCCTAACCGGCGGCGAGCCTCTGGTACGTCAGGGTATCGTCGAGCTGTGCCAGCGCATCGCCGCCCTGCCGGGCCTGCGTGAGCTATGCCTGACCAGCAATGGCTCGCAACTGGGGCGAATGGCCCAACCCTTGTTCGACGCCGGCGTCTCACGCCTGAACATCAGCCTCGACAGTCTGAATGCCGAGCGCTTCAAGCAGCTGACCCGCACAGGCGACCTCAGCCAGGTGATCGCGGGTATCGACGCCGCCCGCCGCGCCGGTTTTCACCGGACCAAACTCAATTGCGTGGTGCTCAAAGGGCGCAACGACGATGAACTGGTCGACCTGGTGCGCTTTGCCATCGACCGTGACCTGGACATCACCTTCATTGAAGAAATGCCCTTGGGCGTTATCAGCGAACATGAGCGGGGCGAGTCGTTCTGCTCCAGCGACGAGGTGCGTGAGCGCCTGGCCGAGCATTTCACCCTGGTAGAGTCCACCGAATCGTCCCAAGGCCCGGCACGTTACTGGCGCCTGGCCGAGGCGCCGGACAGTCGGGTCGGCTTCATCTCGCCGCACAGCCACAACTTCTGCGCCACCTGCAACCGCGTGCGCCTGACCGTCGAAGGTCGCCTGCTGCTGTGCCTGGGCAATGAGCACTCGGTGGACCTCAAGCACGTGCTTCGTGCCCATCCGGGCAATCCCGAACGCCTGGAAAAAGCCATCCGCGACTCACTGCACCTCAAGCCATACCGCCATCATTTCGAAGTCGGCGGCGATGTGCAGATCCTGCGTTTCATGAACATGACCGGCGGCTGAGTGCCCGCCTCTGGACTTCCATGATCGTCCACTCCCGCCCTGATGTGCTGCGCGTGTTGTTCACCCTCAAAGGGTCGATCATCAAACGCATTGCCTTGCGTTGCCTCACGGTTACCTTGCTGGCGGCACTGATCGTGTTGGTCGAGCGGCACTTCCCGGCGTTCTTCTACCCGGTCAGCGCGACCCCGTTCACCCTGCTGGGCCTGTCGTTGTCGATCTTCATGAGCTTTCGCAACAACGCCTGCTACGACCGTTGGTGGGAGGGCCGCAAGGCCTGGGGCATGCTGATCATCGAGACCCGTTCGTTCGTGCGCGAGAGCGTGGCGATCACCGACGAGCAGTTGCGCAGCCAGTTGCTGCGCAGCCTGTGTGGCTTCGCCCATGCACTCAATGCCAGGCTGCGCAACGAAGACGACCTTGCCGCGGCACGTCCCTGGCTGGCCGACACGCACGGTATCAGCCCGCACAACGTTTGCGACGGCATCCTGCGCCAGGTCGGTGCGCAGTGCTCACAGCTGGCCGAACAGAACCACATCAGCGAGTGGCGCTACACCTTGCTGGAGCAGCGATTGACGGGACTTTCGCAGGTGCAGGCTACCTGTGAGCGGATCAAGGGCACGCCGTTGCCGTTCCCCTACACCCTGTTGCTGCACCGCACCATCTACATTTTCTGCCTGTTGCTACCGTTTGCCCTGGCCGAGCCGCTGGGCTGGCTGGCGCCGCTGTTCACCACCATCGTGGGTTACACCTTCTTTGGCCTGGATGCGATCGGCAATGAGTTGGAAGACCCGTTCGGGCGCGATGAGAACGACTTGCCCACCGATGCCATGGTGCGCACCATCGAACGGGATGTGCTGGCGGGGCTTGGGGTCGAGCCATTGCCCGAGGCGTTGCAACCGGTCGATCATGTGTTGAGCTGATGCCCCAATCGCCGCGGTTTACCGACGACTGGGGGCCGACATCAACCGCGGCTCTCGCACACCGCAATCGGCTTGAGGTGCGGTACGAAATTGCACGGCCGGTGGCGGGCGTCGAGCTGCTCGGCCAGGATCCCCTCCCAGGCCGTGCGGCAGGCACCGGTCGAACCTGGCAGGCAACAGACCAAGGTACCGTTGGCCAGCCCGGCCATTGCCTGGCTCTGCACCGTCGAGGTGCCGATATCGAGGATCGACAGGGCACGGAACAACTCACCGAAGCCATCGATGCGCTTGTCCAGCAGGCACTGCACCGCTTCAGGCGTGCTGTCGCGCCCGGTGAAACCAGTGCCGCCAGTGACCAGCACCACCTGCACGTTGTCGTCGGCTATCCAGGTGGCGACCTGGGCGCGGATCTTATACAGGTCGTCCTTGAGCAGCGACCTCGCCACCAGGCGATGGCCCATCTGCACCGCGCGGCTGGCCAACAGCTCGCCGGAGGTGTCGTTGTCGTAGGTTCGGGTATCGCTGACGGTGAGTACAGCGATGTTCAGCGGTACGAACACTGCATCGGGTTTGACGCTCACAGGGTGTGCTCCTCGAATGGCATTGCCGCCACGCTAGAGGCCTGGCCGCCAGGCGTCCAATCGATATGGCGAACGGGTTCATCGATCGGCTCTATCGGCCCATGCTACAGGCACCGGCTTGCCAGCAACACGGCCGGACACCATCAAACAATGGCCAGCCAGCCAAGACTTGGTTAAGGTCCACTTACCCAGCACACCAGGCCGCACCATGGACATCAAGCAACTGAAATTCCTCATCGCCCTCGACCAGACCCGCCATTTCGGCCAAGCCGCGGCGCTGTGCCATATCACCCAGCCCACGTTGTCGATGCGCTTGCGCAACCTGGAGGACGAACTGGACCTGGTGCTGGTCAAGCGTGGCCAGCGCTTCGAGGGATTCACCGAAGCCGGCGAGCGCATCCTGGCCTGGGCGCGCACCTTGCTCGCCGCCCACGACGGTCTGCAGGCCGAGGCCGCCAGTTGCCGTGGCCAGGTGGTCGGCAGCCTGCGCCTGGGCACCGTACCGCTGGCCAGCTTCAACCCCATGCACCTGCTGATGCCGCTGCGCGCCAAGTACCCTGAGCTGCACTTTCAGCTGAGCTCGCTCAGCTCCGAGCAGATCATCGACGGGCTGAGCCGCAACCAGCTCGACCTGGGCATCTGCTACCTGGACCAGGTCAACACCAGCTTCTTCGACGTGATCGAACTGGGCATCACCACCATGGGCCTGTTGCATGACACGCGCTTTTTCCAGTTCGACGCCCCACGACTGCACTGGGACGAACTGGCCGACATTCCGCTGGGCCTGCTGAGCAAGGGCATGCACTACCGCCAGTCGCTAGACCTGAGTTTCCGCAGCCGCGGCCTGGAGCCGCTGGCGGTGCTGGAAAGCGACTCCAGCTTCCAGCTGGTCCAGGCGATCACCGCCGGCGTGTGCTGCGCAGTCATGCCGCTGGACTGCGGGCTGGAAGCGCTGAGCGCACACATGCGCATCATCCCGGTAGTTGACGCCAGCATCCACAGCCCGGTGGGCCTGCTGCTACGTCGCAGCGAGCCACGCTCGGCGATTGCCGAGCAATGTTTCGACGAAGCTCGCGCCCTGTTTCAACCTTCCTGAGTTGCCGTCGCCTGGCGGTATTGCCTGGGTGTGAAGCCGGTCAGTTGCTTGAACTGCCGGCTGAACGCGCTGTGGTCGGTGTAACCGCATTGCAAAGCCACCTCGGTGATCGGCAAGTCGCTGTGCAGCAGGCGATGGGCGTGCTCCAGGCGCGCCTTGTGGATCATCTGCCGCGGCGTGAGGTGGAACACCCGCTTGCAGTAGCGCTCCAGCTGCGCCACGGAGATTCCAGCAATTCGGGTCAACTGGCCCATGCTGATGGGCTGGTGAAAGTGCAGACGAATGTGCTCGTCCACGGCGGCCAGACGCTGGTAGGCAGGGTGGGTATCGGCGGCTGACTGCAAGTCTACCGAGATGCCGACCAGGCCGATGATGCGCCCCTGCGGGTCGTACAACGGGCGCTTGTGGGTCAGGCACCATCCGGGCTCGCGGCTACCGTACAGGTGCAGTTCCAGTTGGTCTTCCAGCACCAGGCCATGCTCCAGCACGCGACGGTCCTGTTCGGTGTAGCCCGGGCCCAGCTGTGCAGGGAACACTTCCGCGCTGGTCTTGCCCAGTAATGGCTGCAATTGCTTGAGGCCACAGCGCTGGACCAGGGTGCGGTTGGCCAGGACATAGCGGGCCTGGGTGTCCTTGATGAAGATGGCGGCGTTTGGGATGACGTCGAGCATCGGGAGCAACAGGGTGACGCTTGCCAGCAACACCTCGAGGGTGGCGGGGTTCTGTGCTTCCAGGGCTTGGTACAGGGCGTGGTGGGGCATCGGGATTCTCGGTTGATTGTGACGGCGCTTTCGCGGCACTCAGAATCGGCACCGCTTGTGCGGTGCATCGCGAGCGAGGCTCGCTCCTACGCTCGTTACGGGCCTGTTGGGCCTGTGACAGGCGCAGCAGATTGCCCTGTGCCACGCATGGAATCGATACCGCTTGTGCGGTGCATCGCGAGTGAGGCTCGCTCCTACGCTCGTTGCGGGCCTGTTGGGCCTGTGACAGGCGCAGCAGATTGCCCTGTGCCACGCATGGAATCGATACCGCCTGTGCGCTGCATCGCGAGCAAGGCTCGCTCCTACGCTCGTTACGGGCCTGTTGGGCCTGTGACAGGCGCAGCAGATTGCCTTGTGCCACGCATGGAATCGGCACCGCCTGTGCGGTGCATCGCGAGCAAGGCTCGCTCCTACCCTCGTTGCGGGCCTGTTGGGCCTGTGACAGGCGCAGCAGATTGCCCTGTGCCACGCATGGAATCGGTACCGCCTGTGCGGTGCATCGCGAGCAAGGCTCGCTCCTACGCTCGTTACGGGCCTGTTGGGCCTGTGACAGGCGCAGCAGATTGCCCTGTGCCACGCATGGAATCGGTACCGCTTGTGCGGTGCATCGCGAGCAAGGCTCGCTCCTACGCTCGTTGCGGGCCTGTTGGGCCTGTGACAGGCGCAGCAGATTGCCCTGTGCCACGCATGGAATCGGTACCGCTTGTGCGGTGCATCGCGAGCAAGGCTCGCTCCTACGCTCGTTACGGGCCTGTTGTGACTGTGACAGGCGCACATTGCCTTGTAGGAGCGAGCCTTGCTCGCGATGCGGTTGCGCTACAGCCAACACGCCACGATGCCTACAGCCTATCCAAGCGCACGAACGAATCGCCAGCGCTTTTCGCAATTGTGCCGATTTCGTCACCCACCCTGCAGAAAACCATCAAGAACCCATCCCCTCCCCCAGTCCACTCTATGCCCCACGCAAGCCGCACCACACCTACAAGAGCGCGGCCAGAAAAGCCGCACATCGTGACATCAGACCTGCCTATCCAATAACCAACAAAAAGGCGAACCCATGTCAGGCAAATTCAAGAAACAGCTGTCATTGCTCGACCTCACCTTCATCGGCCTTGGCGCCATCTTCGGTTCAGGCTGGCTGTTCGCCGCCAGCCACGTATCGGCCATCGCCGGTCCTGCCGGTATTTTCTCCTGGTTCCTCGGCGGGTTCGCCGTCTTGCTGCTGGGCATCGTCTACTGCGAACTGGGTGCCGCCCTGCCCCGCGCCGGAGGCGTTGTGCGCTACCCGGTTTACTCCCACGGCCCGTTGCTCGGCTACCTCATGGGGTTCATCACCCTGATCGCATTTTCCAGTCTCGTCGCCATCGAGGTGGTCGCCTCGCGTCAATACGCGGCAGCATGGTTTCCCGAACTGACCAAGACCGGCTCGAGCGACCCGACGCTCCTCGGTTGGTTGGTGCAGTTCGGCCTGCTCTGCGTGTTCTTCCTGCTCAACTACCGCAGCGTTAAGACCTTCGCCAAGGCCAACAATCTGGTCAGCGTGTTCAAGTTCATCGTGCCGTTGCTGGTGATCGGCGTGCTGTTCACCTTCTTCAAGCCAGCCAACTTCGAGGTCCAGGGCTTCGCCCCGTTCGGACTGTCGGGCGTGGAAATGGCAGTGTCCGCCGGTGGCATCATCTTCGCCTACCTGGGCCTGACGCCGATCATCTCGGTCGCGAGCGAAGTGAAGAACCCCCAGCGCACCATTCCCATCGCATTGATCCTGTCGGTGCTGCTGTCCACTGCGATCTACGTGCTGCTGCAACTGGCGTTCCTCGGCAGCATTCCGACCGAGATGCTGGCCAATGGCTGGGCCGGCGTGACCAAGGAACTGGCCCTGCCCTACCGTGATATCGCCCTGGCGCTGGGTGTGGGCTGGCTGGCCTACCTGGTGGTGGCCGACGCGGTGATCTCGCCCAGCGGCTGCGGCAACATCTACATGAACGCCACTCCACGCGTGGTCTATGGCTGGGCGCAGACTGGCACCTTCTTCAAGGTCTTCACCCGCATCGACGAACAGTCCGGCATCCCACGTCCTGCGCTGTGGCTTACCTTCGGCCTGTCGGTATTCTGGACCCTGCCGTTCCCATCCTGGGAAGCGCTGATCAACGTCGTCTCGGCCGCTCTGGTTCTGAGCTATGCCGTAGCTCCGGTCTCGGTCGCCGCCCTGCGCCGCAACGCCCCGGACATGCACCGTCCTTTCCGGGTCAAGGGCATGGGTGTGCTCGGCCCTCTGTCGTTCATCATCGCCGCGCTGATCGTCTACTGGTCGGGTTGGAAAACCGTGTCGTGGTTGCTGGCCCTGCAGATCGTGATGTTCGTGTTGTACCTGCTGTGCGGCCGCTTCGTGCCCACCCAGCATCTCTCGCTTGGCCAACAGGTGCGCTCGTCCGCCTGGCTGATCGGCTTCTACGCCGTGACCATCCTGCTGTCCTGGCTCGGCAGCTTCGGCGGACTGGGTGTCATCGGGCACCCGATGGACACCCTGGTCGTCGCCGCCTGCGCGCTGGGCATCTACCACTGGGGTGCCACGACCGGCGTGCCGGCCCACCTGGTGCGCCTGGACGGTGACGACGAAAGCGAAGCCAGCGCCGAACCGCACCCTGGCCACCGCCCTGTCGCGGTCGCCTCTTGAACCCTGGCCCTCCATCAATGGACACGACCATGAAACGCATCCATGTCATCGACTCCCATACCGGCGGCGAACCGACTCGCCTGGTGATCAATGGCTTCCCCTCGCTGAGTGGCCGCAGCATGGCCGAGCAACGCGACGAACTGCGCGAGCTGCATGACCATTGGCGCCGCGCCTGCCTGCTGGAACCACGCGGCAACGATGTGCTGGTCGGCGCGCTGTACTGCGAACCGGTATCGGCTGACGCCACCTGCGGGGTGATCTTCTTCAACAACGCCGGCTACCTGAACATGTGCGGCCACGGCACCATCGGCCTGGTCGCCTCGCTGCAGCACCTGGGGCTGATCGAACCCGGCGTGCACAAGATCGACACCCCGGTCGGCCAGGTCAGCGCCACGTTGCACGAGGACGGCGCCGTGACCGTCGGCAACGTACCCGCTTACCGCTATCGCCGGCAGGTCGCAGTCGAAGTGCCCGGTTACGGCGTAGTGCACGGCGACATCGCCTGGGGCGGCAACTGGTTCTTCCTGGTGTCCGAGCACGGCCAACGCATCGAGCTGGATAACGTCGAGGCCCTGACCAACTACACCTGGACCCTGCTCAAGGCCCTGGAAGCGCGCGGTATCACCGGTGAAGACGGTGCGCCCATCGACCATGTGGAGTTGTTCGCCGACGACGCCAATGCCGACAGCCGCAACTTCGTGATGTGCCCCGGCAAAGCCTACGACCGCTCCCCTTGCGGCACCGGCACCAGCGCCAAACTGGCCTGCCTGGCCGCCGACGGCAAGCTCGCCGAAGGCCAGACCTGGACCCAGGCGAGCATCACCGGCAGCCAGTTCCAGGGCCGCTTCGAGCGTGAGGGCGAGCGCATCCGTCCGTTCATCACCGGTCGCGCCCACATGACCGCCGACGCCACCCTGCTGATCGACGAACAAGACCCTTTCGCCTGGGGCATCTGAACCGCCCCGGCTTCAACCCTCGACACCTGATTACCGCTAGGAGTGACTATCATGACCGACAACATCTTCACCGGCTGCATGCCTGCCCTGATGACCCCCTGCACCGCCGCGCGCAAACCGGATTTCGATGCGCTGGTGCGCAAGGGC
The DNA here is from genome assembly GCF_029537255.1 of Pseudomonas sp. NyZ480. Taxonomy (NCBI): domain Bacteria; kingdom Pseudomonadati; phylum Pseudomonadota; class Gammaproteobacteria; order Pseudomonadales; family Pseudomonadaceae; genus Pseudomonas; species Pseudomonas sp. NyZ480. Next base: position 4,055,089 of record NZ_CP120626.1, read on the forward strand.
CGCGAGCTGATCGAAGCCGGTATGAGCGCTGTGGTGTACTGCGGCTCGATGGGTGACTGGCCGCTGCTGACCGAGGCCGAGCGCCAGGAAGGCGTTGCGCGCCTGGTGGCGGCCGGCATCCCGACCATCGTCGGCACGGGTGCGGTGAATACCCGTGAAGCGGTGTCGCACGCCGCCCATGCCGCCAAGGTCGGTGCCGCCGGCCTGATGGTGATTCCACGGGTGCTGTCCCGTGGCGCCTCGCTGATCGCCCAGAAGCACCATTTCGCCGCCATTTTGCAGGCTGCGCCGAAACTGCCAGCGGTCATCTACAACAGCCCCTACTACGGCTTCGCCACCCGTGCCGACCTGTTCTTCGAACTGCGCCGCGAGTACCCGAACCTGATCGGCTTCAAGGAGTTCGGCGGCGGCGCCGACCTGCGCTACGCTGCCGAACACATCACCTCCAAGGACGACGACGTGACCCTGATGGTCGGTGTCGACACCCAAGTGGTACATGGCTTCGTCAACTGCAACGCCACGGGCGCTATCACCGGCATTGGCAATGCCTTGCCCCGCGAAGTGCTGCACTTGGTGAGCCTGAGCAAGCAGGCCGCCAAGGGCGACGCCAAGGCCCGTCGCCTGGCCCGTGAGCTGGAGTCGGCGCTGGCGGTACTGTCGTCGTTCGATGAAGGGTGCGACCTGGTGCTGTACTACAAGCACCTGATGGTGCTCAACGGCGACAGCGAATACACCCTGCACTTCAACGAAACCGACGTACTCACCGACGCCCAGCGCAACTATGCCGAACAACAATACGCGCTGTTCCGCCAGTGGTACGCCAACTGGTCGGCCGAACAGAACATTGCGTGACTCTAGGGGGGCTGCTGCGCAGCCCTTTCGCGGCGCATCGCGCCCCAAGCTCTGATTCAGATTTCGAAGGAAGCCCCATGCACCTGACAGGTAACCTGCTGATCGGTCAAAACGCCGTGACCGGCAGCCGCGAAGCGCTTCGCGCCATCGACCCTGCCACCCACCAGGCTTTGGAACCGGCGTATGCCGGCGGCACAGGCGAGCACGTGGCTCAAGCCTGTGCACTGGCCTGGGCAGCGTTCGACGATTATCGCGAAACCACGCTGGAACAACGCGCCCGCTTTCTCGAAACCATCGCCGAGCAGATCGAAGCATTGGGCGATGCCCTGATCGACCGCGCCGTCGCCGAGACGGGCTTGCCCAAGGCGCGCATCCAGGGCGAACGCAGTCGAACCTGCACCCAACTGCGCACCTTTGCCCGGGTCATACGATCAGGTGAATGGCTGGACGTGCGTGTCGACAACGCCCTGCCCGAGCGCCAGCCATTGCCACGCCCCGACCTGCGCCAGCGCCAGGTCGCCCTGGGCCCGGTGGCGGTGTTCGGCGCCAGCAACTTCCCGCTGGCCTTCTCGGTTGCCGGTGGCGACACCGCCTCGGCACTGGCCGCTGGTTGCCCAGTCGTGGTCAAGGCCCACAGCGCCCATCCTGGTACCAGCGAGCTGGTCGGCCATGCCGTGGCCCGCGCCGTGAAACACTGCGGCTTGCCCGAGGGCGTGTTCTCGCTGTTGTACGGGGCAGGCCGTGAAGTCGGCATCGCCCTGGTCAGCGACCCGCGTATCAAGGCTGTCGGCTTCACCGGCTCGCGCAGCGGTGGCATCGCTTTGTGCCAGGCTGCCCAGGCGCGCTCGGAACCTATCCCCGTCTATGCGGAAATGAGCTCGATCAACCCGGTGTTCCTGTTCGAAGCCGCGCTGCAAGCCCGTGGCGAGGCACTGGCCCAAGGCTTCGTCGCCTCGTTGATCCAAGGCGCGGGCCAGTTCTGCACTAACCCCGGCCTAGTGATCGCTCGCCAGGGGCAGGCCCTGCAACGCTTCATCCAGGCAGCCAGCGAGCAGCTCCGGCAGGCGGACGCACAGACCATGCTCGCCCCTGGCATCTTCGCCGCCTATGAAGCCGGCGTCGGCGCCCTGGCCGCGAACGCCAATGCCCAGCATGCGGCCAGCGGCAAGCCGCACACTGGCCCGAACCAGTGCCAGGCGCAGCTGTTCATCACCCAGGCCAGTGCATTGCTTGCCGACCCGGCGTTGCAGGCAGAAGTGTTCGGCGCGGCTTCGTTGGTGGTGGCCTGCGACGACGACGAGCAGATGCGCCAGGTTGCCGAACACCTGGAGGGCCAACTCACCGCCACGCTGCACCTGGACGATGCCGATATCGGCCGCGCACGTGCCCTGCTGCCGACACTTGAACGCAAGGCCGGGCGCATTCTGGTCAACGGCTGGCCGACCGGCGTCGAAGTGTGCGATGCCATGGTCCATGGCGGGCCGTTCCCGGCCACATCCGATGCACGCAGCACCTCGGTCGGTACTGCGGCGATCCTGCGCTTCCTGCGCCCGGTGTGCTACCAGGGCATGCCTGATGCACTGCTGCCGCCGGCACTCAAGCACGACAATCCGTTGCAGTTGCGCCGCCTGCTCGACGGTAGACGGGAAAGCTAGCCATGGTCGAAACCCTTGAAACCGATATCGCCGTGGTTGGCGCCGGCATCGTCGGAGTCGCCTGTGCCCTGCAACTGGCCCGACAAGGCCGCCGCGTGCTGCTGATCGACCGTCAGCAACCAGGCCTTGGCGCCTCCTACGGCAATGCCGGACACCTGGCGACCGAGCAGGTGTTCCCTATCGCCGACCTGTCGATACTCAAGCGCCTGCCCCACATGCTGTTGGACCCGATGGGCCCGTTGCGGCTGGACTGGAAGTACCTGCCAAAGGCCTTGCCCTGGTTCACCCGCCTGCTGCTCAACCTGCGGCCGGCACCGTTCCAACGCAGTGTGGCCGGCATCCGGGCGCTGAACGAAGCCAGCCTGGGGGCATGGCAGCGGTTGCTGGGGTCGATCGGGCGCAACGACCTTTTCAAGGAAGATGGCTCGTTGCTGGTGTTCGAGCGACCGGAAACGCGGCAGGCGCTCGATGCCCTGCAGGCGCGCATGCGTGAGCAGGCCGTGCCGGTGGAATACTGGTCCGGTTCTGCTGTTCAGACGGCGGCGCCGCAGCTCAATGCGCAGATCCAGGGCGGCTTGTTCTTCCCCCGTACCGGGCATTTCCTGGACCCTCACCGCGTGGTCGCCGAGCTGTTCGACGCTGCACGATCCTGTGGCATGCAGTTCGCTCGCCATGAAGTCGTGGGAGCCACACTGGAAGCGCATGGCGTGACCTTGGCCACCGCCCAACGTCAGCTCAAGGCGCGCCAGGTGCTGATCGCCTGTGGTGCCCATTCGGCGAAACTCACCAGCGCGCTGACCGGCAAACCGGTGCCGTTGGACACCGAGCGCGGCTACCACCTGATGTTGCCTGACGAACAGCAGCGGTTGCCGTTCGCCGTCACCTCGTTCGAACGCAAGTTCATCATGACGCCCATGGCCGAAGGCCTGCGCCTGGCCGGCACGGTGGAATTCGCCGGGCTCGACGCGCCGCCGAGCATGCAGCGTGCCTGGCAGTTGCACCGTTTGAGCAAAGGGTTGTTCCGGCGAGACCTGAGCATCGAGGGGGCCACGCCATGGATGGGCTTCAGGCCATCATTGCCGGACTCGTTGCCGGTGATCGACCAGGTGTGCGAAGGACGGGTGATATTGGCGTTCGGGCATCAGCATCTGGGGCTGACCCAAGCGGCGGTGACGGCGCAATGGATTGCGCAAATGCTGGCGGGTAAGAGGGGATCGCAGATGGAGGCTTACCGGCTGGACCGGTTCTGATCCCCATTGCAAAGGCCGCGTCCACCTGTGGAAGCGGCCTTGCGTCGCGAAAGGGCCGCTCAGCGATAGCGCTCGAGCCAGTGTGCATATGGCGCTGGCAAGGTCCACGAGGCTTTATCGACCCCCAGTTCCTTGGCCGCGAAATACGCCCAATGCGGGTCCGCCAAATGGGCGCGGCCCACCGACACCAGGTCGAGCTGATCGGCCTTCAGTGCCCCTTCCGCCAACTGTGGCGTACCGAAGCCCCACGCCGAAGTCACCGGCAGACCCGCCTCACGGCGCACACGCTGGGCAATCGGCCCCATGAAGGCGGGCCCCCACGGAATGTGGGTGTCGGGAATGGTGAAACCGACGCTGACACTCAGCAGGTCCAGGCCACCCGCCTTGAAACGGCGCGCCAGCTCGATCGACTCTTCAAGGGTCTGCTCGTCGCGACCGTCATATTCCAGCACACCAAAACGCGCGGTCAGCGGCAGGTGCTCTGGCCACACTTCGCGCACGGCGGCGAGGGTTTCCAGCAGAAAGCGGCTGCGGTTCTCGAAGCTTCCACCATAGGCATCGGTCCGCCGGTTGGAATGCTCGGAGAAGAAGCTCTGGCCCAGGTAGCCATGGGCGAAGTGCAGTTCGATCCACTCAAACCCGGCATCGCGGGCACGGCGGGCGGCGTCGACGAAGTCCTGCTTGACCCGTGCGATATCCTCCAGGGTCATCGCACGGGGTACTTTCGGCAAGTGGGCACCGAAGGCGATGGCCGAAGGGGCGATGGTGTCCCAGCCTCGGGCGTCGTCGGCAGCGATATGGTCATCGCCCTCCCAGGGGCGGTTGGCACTGGCCTTGCGGCCGGCGTGGGCGATCTGGATGCCCGGCACCGAGCCTGCGGCCTTGATCGCCTTCACCACCGGGACGAAAGCTTCGGCATGCGCATCGCTCCAGATGCCCGCGCAACCGGGGGTAATGCGCCCTTCTGGCGATACTGCCGTGGCCTCGACCACCAGCAGGCCAGCACCACCCCGGGCAAGACCTGCCAAGTGCACATGGTGCCAGTCATTGATCATGCCGTCCTCGGCCATGTATTGGCACATCGGCGGGATCGCGATGCGGTTACGCAGGGTGACATCCTTGAGGGTATAGGGTTCGAACAGCGCGGACATGGACAGACTCCAAGGGTTAACGACATTTACGATAGTTCGATCATATTCGAACTATGGCAATTTGTGAAACCCCCGTTATCATGGCGACCATGCGAGCCTACAAACATCCCAACCCCGAAGACCTCATCCTGGAGCGCGTGCTCTACGCCCTGAGCGACCCTGTGCGCATGGAGATCGTGCGCCATCTGGCAGGCGTGGCCGAGGCCAGTTGTGGCGAGCTGGACGGCGGTCGGCCAAAATCCAGCATGTCCCATCACTTCCGGGTATTGAGGGATGCGGGGCTGGTGCATACGCGCAACGTCGGCACCACGCACATGAATTCACTGCGTAGCGAAATGCTCGATGAGCGCTTCCCTGGCTTGCTGGGGTGCATCCTGCGGCAGGTGTAGAGAACGAACGAGCTTCTCGGTGCCCGCACCGGCCCTTTCGCGGGTGAACTCGCGTCTGCAGGCTCCATCACTGCCTACCCAAGCCAAAAAAAAAGCCACGAGGTCCCCCCCCGTGGCTTTCGTTCACGACGCTGCCGCTTACAGCGCCATGTCGTTCTCGGGCTTACTTTCCAGCGGCTGGCTCACACCGGTGCTGGTACCGACGCTCTGGTCGATCACCGGCGGTTTCTCCAGTTGCAGCACTTCAGCGGTGTAGTTCCACTCTTTCTGAGTAGCCGCCGCCGAATCGTTCAACTTGGTGCCGTAGCTCGGGATGATCTGCTTGATCTTGGCCTGCCACTCAGGGGTCGCGACCTTCTCCTTGAACACGGTTTCAAGCACATGCAGCATGATCGGCGCTGCAGTCGAGGCGCCTGGCGAGGCACCCAGCAGGCCAGCGATGGTGCGGTCTTGCGAGGCAACCACTTCGGTACCCAGCTTCAGCACGCCGCCTTGGGCTTCGTCACGCTTGATGATCTGCACGCGCTGACCAGCCTGCCAAAGTTTCCAGTCTTCTTTCTTGGCGTTCGGGAAGTAGGTGCGCAGGGCTTCGAAGCGGTCGTCGTCAGACTGCATCAACTGACCGGCGAGGTATTCCACCAGCGGGTACTGGTCGATACCCACCTTGGCCATCGGCCATACGTTGTGGGTGGTGGTGCTGCTCAGCAGGTCCAGGTACGAGCCGTTCTTCAGGAACTTGGTCGAGAAGGTAGCGAATGGCCCGAACAGGATCACGCGCTTGCCGTCCAGTACGCGGGTGTCCAGGTGCGGAACCGACATGGGCGGCGCGCCGGTCGAGGCGATGCCATAGGCCTTGGCCATGTGCTGCATGGCCACGGTCGGGTTCTCGGTGACCAGGAACGAGCCACCCACTGGGAAGCCTGCGTACTCCTTGGCTTCAGGAATGCCCGACTTCTGCAGCAGCTTCAGCGCGCCGCCACCGGCGCCGATGAACAGGAACTTGGCATCGGTAGCCGACTCGGTACCGTCCTTCAGGTTCTTGTACTCGACGTGCCACGAGCCGTCTTCGTTGCGGGTGATGTCCTGCACTTCGGTGGACAGTTTCAGGTCGAACTTGTCCTGGGTCTTGAGGTGACCGACGAACTGGCGGGTGATCTCGCCGAAGTTGACGTCGGTACCGATGGGGGTCCAGGTCACGGCCAGCTTCTGGTTCGGGTCGCGGCCTTCCATCATCAGCGGGACCCACTTGGCGATCTGCGCGTGGTCCTCGGAATACTGCATCGGGCGGAACAGCGGGCTCGCCTGCAGCGCGTCATAGCGCTTCTTCAGGAACTTGATGTTGTCGTCGCCCCACACGAAGCTCATGTGCGGGGTGGTGTTGATGAACGAGTGCGGGTTCTTCAACACGCCCTGGCGTACCTGCCAGGCCCAGAACTGACGCGAGATCTGGAAGGCTTCGTTGATTTCGATGGCCTTGGAGATGTTGACGTTGCCGTCTTTGTCTTCCGGCGTGTAGTTCAGTTCGGCCAGCGCGGAGTGGCCGGTACCGGCGTTGTTCCAGCCGTTGGAGCTTTCTTCGGCGACGCCGTCCAGGCGCTCGACCATTTCCATCGACCAGCTTGGCTCCAGCTCGTGCAGCCACACGGCCAGGGTGGAGCTCATGATGCCGCCGCCGACCAGCAGCACATCGACTTTCTTGGTTTCTTCGGCGTGCGCTTGCATGAAGCTTGCAGCGACAGCCAGACCCAGCAAGGTCTTGCCAGCTTTCTTGAACATTGATCAATTCCAGTCAGTAGAACGAAGGGGGTCTGTGGCTAACCCGGGTATTGCTTGTTCTTCAGCGCAGGCTTGTTGTTGATCATTGTTCAGCAGCCAGAGAACCAGAAAACGACCCAGCCTTTTGTCGTATTGACCGACATGGCTGAATCGTTTCGCCGATTGTATCTGAAATGCCAGCACAAACAAATTGCAGGGCCCAGCGTCAAGGCGACAGGATGTCTCAGTGGACATCCACCGCTTGCGCCTGATTCCCCCCAGGATATCCGGTCCCCCTGGTAAGGCGCAGTGGGTTTCCCCCCCGACTTCTGGGCGCTTTGCCAGCGTACCTCCTAGTGTCCCGACGGCGGGAAGTCGATCTCGGTAGTGGCGATGTTGTTCAGGTAGTTGGTCAGGGTCAACAACGTGACCTGTGCCACCACCTCCACGATCTTGCCATCGTCAAGACCGGCCTCGCGTGCCGCAGCGATCTGCTCGTCGCTCAATTGGCCTCGGCTCTCGGTGATCTGGTGAGCCAGCGCTGCAACTGCGCTGAGTGTGCCGCTGCGGGCTTGGCCAATGGCCTCATCGCTCAGACCAGCCTTGGCACCAAAGAAGGCGTGTGCAGCCAGGCAGTAGTCGCAACCATTGATTTGCGAGGTGGCAAGGGCAACGACTTCACGCTCGGCGGCGCTCAGTGAGCTCTTGCCCAAGGCTTGGGCGAGGCCCAGGTAGCCCGTGAGCGCAGCCGGGGAGTGAGCTAGGGTCTTGAAGGCGTTGGGAATGAAGCCGAGACCTTTTTGAATGCCTTCGAGGGCTGTGCGCGAGCCAGCAGGAGCGTGGTCCAGCGAGAGAGCAGCGATACGCGTCATGGTAGTTCTCCAGTAGGTTGATTAGCCAGCTTGTCGATCAAGCCTGGAGCCAATCTTAGGGAGGTGGACTATCCTTTCGGCTTCAGATCGTCGAATATTTGCAACAGATCGTCTAAATTCGAGTGCGCCATGGACCGATTATCGACACTGCTCAAGCACTTCAACCTGCACGCGTCCACCTTCCACCAGGGTGGTTTCTGTGGAACGACCGGCTTTGATGGGCAACACAGTCTCGGCCACGCACATCTGCTGCGTTCAGGGCGTCTGGCCTTCAGCGGCGCGCGCGGCCAGCTCACCGAGCTGACCGAACCCAGCCTGATTCTGGCGGTGCGGCCGCAGGCGCATCAGCTGCTGGCCAGCGAGGCAGATGAAGCAGAGTTGGTGTGCGCTACCTTGCAGTTCGATGGCGGTGCCAATAATCCGCTGACCCTGGCTTTGCCGGACTTCATCATCAAGCCACTGCGCGAATTGCAGGGCCTCGATGGCACCCTCGACTGGTTGTTCGAAGAGGCCTTCGGCGACGAATGTGGACGGGATGTCATCCTCAATCGGCTGTTCGAGCTGATGGTGATCCAGCTACTTCGCCATCTGATCGCCAGCCGCAGCATTGCCTCGGGGATGATGGCCGGGTTGGCCAATGCTCAGCTGTCCCGCGCGCTGGTGAGTATCCACAACGAGCCACAGCGCAATTGGTCCGTGGCGCAGCTGGCGGATCGCTCAGGCATGTCACGCGCAAGCTTTGCTGCGCACTTTCGCGAGACCGTCGGTGTCACCCCCGCGGATTACTTGGCGAACTGGCGAATCAGCCTGACGCAAAAGCGCCTGCGCGAAGGCCGCCCCATCGCCCTGATTGCCGATGAGGTCGGCTACGAAAGTCCGTCAGCGCTGGCCCGCACCTTTCGCCGAAAGGTAGGCACGAGCCCAAGGGAATGGCTGCAGCAGATCACGCAAGACGCCTAGCCGAACGCTTTCCCCATTGCGTAAGCATCAACAGCACCGGCCTCGGCGTCCTGGTATGCAAGGTGCTCATGCCATCTCCGGCTCCATTTGCGTACGTCGCTCGACGCCGGACCGCTTCAGCATTGCAGCAGGTATCGCCAGGATGAGCATGCCACTGATGAATAGGCACAAGCCCAGCACGTAGGTGCCGTTGTTGATATTGCCAGTGAGGTTCTCCGCCACTGCCGTGATCATCGAGCCGGTGAAGCCGGACAAGTTGCCAATCGCGTTGATCATGCCAATGCCCGCCGCCGCCGCGACTCCCGACAACACGGTGCCTGGCAGCGTCCAGAAGATCGGCATCAGGCTCAGCACACCAGAAGCGGCAACCGTGAGGAAAACAATCGACAGCATGACGTTATCTGCGAACGCGGCGCTGAGCATCAAACCACAGCCGCCGATGAACGCAGGTATCGCTGCATGCCAGCGGCGCTCGCCCGTACGGTTGGAATGGCGCGCATTCAGGAACATCGCAATGACCGCCACGCTGTAAGGAATGGCGGTCAACAAGCCGATCTCCAGGCTGCTGGTCACGCCCGCGCTCTTGATGATCGACGGCATCCAGAAGGCCAAGCCATAGAAACCGGTATTGAACGTCAGGAGGATCAAGACCAGCAACCAGACTCGCGGGTTGAAGAATACATCGCCCAACCGCGAGACCTTACCGTGTTCCTCCTGTTGCAGGTTGGCCTTGAGCAATTGCTTTTGCGCATCCGACAGCCAACCAGCCTTGTCGATGTTGTCGCACAGGCAGGTGAACACCACCACGGCCATGATCACCGAGGGCAAGCCTTCGATCAGCAGCATCCATTGCCACCCCGCCAGGTCATGCCAACCATCCATTCGGGTCATCAGCCAACCCGACAGCATGCCGCCGAGGGTGAGGCTGACAGGCATCGCCATCAAAAAGCCCGACATGACTCGGCTTTGCCGATGAGTCGGGAACCAGTAGTTGAGGTACAGGATTACTCCAGGGAAAAAACCAGCCTCGCAAATACCCAGCAGAAAGCGCAGCACATAGAACATGGTGCTGGACTCGACGTGGAAAAACCCTGCCAACGGCTGGGTGAACGCGACGGCCATCGAAATGATCGCCCAACTCAGCATGATCCGCGCGATCCAGAAGCGCGCGCCGTAGCGATGCAACAGCAGGTTGCTCGGTACCTCGAACAGGAAATAGCCCCAGAAGAACACGCTCGCGCCCAGGGCGTACACGGTGTTGCTGAACTGCAGGTCATCGAGCATGCTCAGTTTGGCAAAGCCGATGTTGACCCGGTCCAGGTAGGCTGCGATGTAGCACAGCAACAGGACTGGCAGGATACGCAAGATGACCTTGCGGTAGGTGCGATCTTCGAACGCCTGATCGGGGGCGGGGGCGACATTGTGTTGAGCCATGGCCAAGCCTCTTGGCATGTCGTGCATGCCTGTTGTTGTTATCGAATGAGCACCGGGTACGACCGCACCCGGTGGTATTGCGCCTATCGGTAGCAGTGTTCAGCGAATCGGTTCACGGGTGGGCTGGCCGTCGACCAATCTCAGCAGCCCCAGGGGGTTGGCGTCGCGCAGTGCCTCGGGAAGCAGTGCATCAGGGAAGTTCTGGTAGCACACCGGACGCAGGAAGCGGTCGATCGCCAGCGTGCCGACAGAGGTGCCACGGCTGTCCGAGGTGGCCGGATACGGGCCACCATGAACCATCGCGTCACTGACTTCGACGCCAGTCGGGTAACCGTTGACCAGCACCCGGCCAACCTTCTGTTCGAGCACCGCCACCCAAGGCGCGGCCTGCGCCAGGTCGCCGGGTTCGCCAATCAGCGTGGCGGTCAGTTGGCCGCCAAGCGCGTGCAACGCGGCAACAAGCTGGTCCTGGTCAGCCAGTTCAACCACCACCGTGGCCGGGCCGAAGATCTCTTCTTGCAGCAGCGGCTCCCCCTCCAGCAACAAGTGCGCATCGGCCTGGAACAGCTGAGGCCAGGCCTGGTTACCCTGCTGCTCGGCCCCTGCAAGAAGGCGGATGCCGGCCCGCGCCTTGAGGGTGGCTACCCCCCGGGCGTAGCTGGCCAGGGTGTCGGCGTTGAGCATGGTTTGCGGCGCCTGCTCGGCCATCTGTGCGCACAGGTGCTCGACGAAGGCGCTGAATTGCGCTGAGCGTACCCCCAGCACCAAGCCTGGGTTGGTGCAGAACTGTCCACATCCCAATACCACCGAAGCGGTCAGTTCACGTGCCACGGCCTCGCCGCGAACGGCCAGCGCCTGGGGCAGCACCAGCACCGGGTTGATGCTGCTCATTTCGGCGAATACCGGAATCGGTCGAGGTCGCGCCGCCGCCATATCGCACAAGGCACGCCCCCCCTTGAGCGAACCGGTGAAGCCGACGGCCTGAATGTCAGGGTGCTTGACCAACGCCTCGCCGACCCTGCCGCCAAACACCATGTTGAATACACCCGCCGGCATGGCGCAGCGTTCAGCAGCGCCGACGATCGCCTCGGCGACCCACTGCGCCGTGGCCATGTGGCCGCTGTGTGCCTTGAACACCACGGGGCAGCCGGCGGCCAACGCTGCGGCGGTATCGCCACCGGCCGTCGAGAATGCCAGGGGGAAGTTGCTGGCGCCAAAGACGGCGACCGGCCCCAGGCCTATGCGGCATTGGCGGATGTCCAGGCGAGGCACTGGCTGACGCTCGGGCTGTGCACGATCGATGCGAGCGCCGGTGAAATCACCTCGGCGCAGTACGGTGGCGAACAGCCTCAGCTGGCCGCTGGTCCGCGCCCTCTCGCCCTGGATACGCGCGGGGGGCAAGGCCGTTTCACGGCATACGGTTTCGATGAAGTCATCACCCAAGCCATCCAGGGCGTCGGCGATCGCATCGAGGAACTCGGCCCGGCGCGCGGCGGACAGTGCCCGGTAGACCGGATAGGCTGCAGCTGCCGCACGGGCAGCGGCGTCCACCTCCTGTTCCGTGGCTTGATGAAAGGCGTCGGGCAGTGCCTGTCCGGTGCGCGCATCGATGCTGTAAAGGGTCGCCTGGCCAGTAGCGCGGCGGCCCCCACCGATGAATTGTTGGCCTGCGTGTGACGTCATGGGTGATTCCTCGGCGTTACGAAAGACATGGGGCGCTAATCTAGGCGGCTCTGCGATTCTTGCCCAATGGCTTTTAGGGATCATCCGATAACGGAACGTTATCAATCCTCCGAAACGCGACGCGCATGCGTCAGGAGGATCTCGGCAAATTCCAAGGCCGCGCCGCTCAAGGGCTCACCCTTGCGGGTGAGAATGCCGTAGTCCTGGGGGGTGAGGTGCAGTGGCGTGTCCAGATTGACCAGCACGCCACTGGCCAGGTGCGGCTCGACCATCGCCTGGGGCAACATGCCGATCATGGGCCCGCCCAGTAGCACCTTGAGGAAGGTCTGCATGGAAATGGTATCGATGGTGTTGCGCGGCACGGCAACGCCCGCCTCGGCGAAGGCCCGCTCCATGCGTCCGCGGATGGGCGTGCCCTTGGGGTAGAGAATCCACGGCCACTCCAGCAATTGTGGCAAGGTCACCGGCCCAACATTGCTCAAAGGGTGCTGGTCGTTGACCACGAAGCAGAAGGGCTCCGGCGCCAGCGGCTGGAAGTCGAAGCGCTGGCGCTGGGACACGTCGGTAAAGCGGGCCACAGCCAGGTGCAGGATCTTGTCTTCGAGCATGGCCATCAGGTGATCGCTGGTTTGCTCCACCACCTCGATCGACAGCAATGGCTTGCGCTGCTTGATCTCGACGATGGCATCCGGCAACGCCACGGCGGTGGCCGCGAAAATGCCACCCACCTTCAAGTGGCCGTGCCCACCCTGGCGCAGGCTGTCGATCTGATCGACGAAGTTGCGCGCATCGTTCAATGCGACCTGGGCATAGCGCAATACCTGCTCGCCCAATGCGGTGGGCGGCATGCTGCGCGGCAGGCGGTCGAACAGGGCGAAACCGAGCAGGTTTTCGATTTCCTTGAGCATCTTGCTGATCGCCGGCTGGGTAAGGTTCATCTGCTGCGCCGCCAAGTGCATGTTGTGGGTGCGCCCAAGGGTGTCGATGAGCAACAGGTGGCGGAACTTGAGCCAGTTGCAGACGTGGGAGAAAGACAGGTCCGACATGTGATCCACCTTTGTTGCAATAACCATATGTTATCGAATAGTGAAAAGATGCCATTGGAGTTTATCGCGCGGCTTGCCTAGCGTGCAGCTTTCCTGTTCCAAGAGATTTAATGCCATGCCGATAACCCTCACGCCCGCCAACACCCTGCCCGAGGATGGCCTGACCGGCACCCTGATCGGTCGCGCCTGGACCCCCGGCGAACCTGGGGGCCCTTCGCTGATCACCCTGCGAGCCGATGGCGTGTTCGATCTCTCCGAGCGCTTCGCCACCCTCAGCCAGCTACTCGAAAGCCAAGACCCCGTGCAGGCAGTGCGCAGCACCCCAGGCCGCTTCCTGGGCAGCGTAGAGGACTTGCTGGGCAACAGCGGCGAAGCGTTCGACGCCGACCTGCCCTATCTGCTCGCGCCGGTCGACCTGCAGGTGATTAAAGCAGCGGGCGTGACCTTCGCCGCCAGCATGATCGAGCGGGTGATCGAGGAGCAGGCTGGTGGCGATGCCAGCAAGGCGGAGTCCGTGCGCGCCACGGTGCGCTCGGTGATCGGCGACAACCTGCGCGCAGTGCGCCCTGGTTCTCAACAGGCCATGGCGCTCAAGGCACTGCTGATCGAACAGGGCATGTGGTCGCAGTATCTGGAGGTCGGCATCGGCCCGGATGCCGAGGTGTTCACCAAGGCCCCGGTGTTGGCGGCGGTCGGCAGTGGCAGCGCCATCGGCGTGCATCCGCATTCGGCCTGGAACAACCCCGAGCCTGAGGTGGTGCTTGCAGTGGACAGCCGCGGTCGCATCCACGGCGCGACCCTGGGCAATGACGTCAACCTGCGCGACTTCGAGGGGCGCAGCGCGCTGCTGCTGAGCAAGGCCAAGGACAACAACGCCTCCTGCGCGGTCGGCCCGTTCATTCGACTGTTTGACGAGACCTTCGACCTGGACGCGGTGCGCCGCTGCGTGATCGACCTGGAAGTCGTAGGCACCGACGGTTACCGCCTGATCGGCAGCAGCTCGATGGATCAGATCAGTCGCGACCCAGAGGATCTGGTCCGGCAGACGCTCAATGAAAACCACCAGTACCCCGACGGTTTCCTACTGTTCCTCGGCACCCTGTTCGCCCCGACCGAGGACCGCGACCTGCCTGGTGCGGGGTTCACCCACAAGCCTGGCGACCAGGTGCGCATCGCCAGCCCCTTGCTGGGCCAGTTGCACAACCAGGTGACCACGAGTGACAAGGCCCACCCCTGGACCTTCGGCCTCGGCGCGATGATGCGCAACCTGGCCGCCCGAGGGCTGCTGCAACACTGACGCAACGGGCACCCCTGGCACATGAAATCGGCGCCATGCGCTCCGGCGGCCTGGCGCCGATCCTGGGTATCTTCTGGTCGGCCTGACCGGTGGGGCCTACTGGGTGCTGACGCTCTATACACTGGCGCTGTCTGAGCTAGCCCTGATCGGCACCTGGCTGTCGACCGAAACCCGTGATAACGCGATTGGCAGCACCGTCTCAGGGGTGCCCAGCCTTGCCCAGGCCAGCGTGTTGCAACGCCGACCGGTGCCCATAAATACAAGAGAGAATGACATGACCGATACCCTGAAACGCCCGTTGCGCAGCCAGCAATGGTTCGACGACCCGAGCCACGCCGACATGACCGCGCTGTACGTCGAGCGCTACATGAACTACGGCCTGACCCGCGACGAACTGCAATCCGGGCGGCCGATCATCGGCATCGCCCAGACCGGCAGCGACCTGACGCCTTGCAACCGCCACCACCTGGAACTGGCCCAACGGGTCAAGGCGGGGATTCGCGATGCTGGAGGGATCCCCATGGAGTTTCCGGTGCACCCGATCGCCGAGCAGAGCCGCCGACCAACCGCCGCGCTGGACCGTAATCTCGCCTACCTGGGCCTGGTGGAAATCCTCCACGGCTACCCGCTGGATGGCGTCGTGCTGACCACCGGCTGCGACAAGACCACACCGGCCTGCCTGATGGCCGCTGCCACCACGGACATGCCAGCCATCGTGCTCTCCGGTGGGCCTATGCTCGATGGCCACCACAAGGGCCAGCTGATCGGGTCGGGCACGGTGTTGTGGCATGCGCGCAACCTGATGGCCGCGGGCGAAATCGACTACGAAGGCTTCATGGAGATGACCACCGCCGCCTCGCCGTCGGTTGGCCACTGCAACACCATGGGCACGGCACTGTCGATGAACGCCCTGGCCGAGGCACTGGGCATGTCGCTGCCAGGCTGTGCAAGCATCCCCGCGCCCTACCGCGAACGCGGGCAGATGGCCTATGCCACCGGCCGACGCATCTGCGAGCTGGTGATGCAGGACGTACGCCCGTCGTCGATCATGACCCGCGAGGCGTTCGAGAATGCCATTGCCGTGGCTTCGGCCCTGGGCGCTTCGAGCAACTGTCCGCCGCACCTGATCGCTATCGCCCGGCACATGGGCATCGAGCTGTCGCTGGACGACTGGCAGCGCATCGGAGAGGACGTGCCGCTGCTGGTCAACTGCATGCCGGCGGGCAAATACCTGGGTGAAGGCTTCCACCGCGCGGGCGGCGTACCGGCGGTGATGCACGAACTGCGCAAGGCCGGCCGTCTGCACGAGGCATGCGCGACAGTCAGCGGCAAGACCATCGGCGAGGTGGTTCGCGATGCAGTCACCAGCAATCGCGAAGTCATTCTCCCGTTCGATGCCCCGCTCAAGCACAACGCCGGATTCATCGTGCTCAGCGGCAACTTCTTCGACAGTGCGATCATGAAGATGTCGGTCGTCGGTGAAGCCTTCCGCAAGACCTATCTGGCCGAACCCGGCAAGGAGAACAGCTTCGAGGCCAGGGCCATCGTGTTCGAGGGGCCAGAGGACTACCACGCCCGCATCGACGACCCTGAACTGGACATCGACGAGCGTTGCATTCTGGTGATTCGTGGCGCCGGCACCGTGGGTTACCCAGGCAGCGCCGAGGTGGTCAACATGGCGCCACCTGCCGCGCTGATCAAGAAAGGCATCGACTCGCTGCCGTGTCTGGGGGATGGACGCCAGAGCGGTACGTCGGCCAGCCCTTCGATCCTCAACATGTCACCGGAGGCAGCCGTCGGCGGTGGCCTGGCGCTGCTGCAGACCAACGACTGGCTACGGGTGGACCTCAACCAGCGGCGCGTCGACCTTCTGGTGGACGACGAAGAGGTGGCACGCCGGCGTGCAGCCTGGACGCCGAACATCCCTGCCTCGCAGACACCATGGCAGGAGCTCTATCGCCAACTCGTTGGGCAGTTGTCCACCGGCGGCTGCCTGGAGCCGGCGACGCTGCACATGCGTGTGATCGCCAGGACGGGCGGAGTGCCACGGCATTCTCATTGAAGATCCTGGAAAGGGCTCCCACGGTGAACCTGTGGGAGCTGGCGCAGCTTGCGATCGGACGCCATCACCCCCGCACCAGAGGCTGTTGGGCTACGTAAGGGACATGCCCCTCGCGTGCACGATGGACAGCGATGAACGCTCATCCGGGCCTCGCATGACCTGGACCCAATGGCCAAGGCGCTGCTGGAGGAAGCTGCGCTGGGGAGGATAAAACATTCAGACCGCAGCACGGAAAAGCCCCAGAAAACCTACCGTTTTCCAAGGCGTGATGTGCTCCCGGCAAGGGCTGATTCATGGTACCAATAGAACGCCGGTGACATCTCAGTCTTTTAGGTTGGGGGCAAGCGGTAACCAGATGCAGACTTCAAACCCGTCTTCTCGACCTGTTGCCGGGGAGCGCAATTTCATTCTGGCATTCACCCCCTGCACGATGGTTTTGGCAATCGCCAAGCCCAGTCCAGAACCACTGATCTCACTGTGACCGCGCACAAAACGCTCGGTCAGGTGCTCCAAGGTAGACTTCGGCACCGTTGGGCCGCTATTGATAACCCGTAGCTGTGCTTGTTCGGTCAGGCTGACTTCGACCGGTTGGTCCGTTGCTCCATACTTCAGCGCATTTTCAATCAGGTTGCGCAGCAGAATGCCAAAGGCATCCGGGTCGATGATCGAGTAGACACCCGTCTGGCTTGGCAGTTGCAACTCAATGCGCTGCCCGCTGCGTTGGTTCCACTCGTCCACTCCGTGGGCAAGCAATGGAATCAGGTCCTGTGGCGTTTCGGACAACAGCCCGCCGCCCTCGGCTTTGGCCAGCTGCATGAGTTTTTCTGAAAGCCGTGAAAGCTCGCGCAACGCGTTCTCGATCTTCTGCGCACGCCTTCGCAATGGACCGTCGGGCGCTTCACGGTGTAACCGCTGGATCTGCGCCAGGGTCGAGGCCAACGGTGTGCGTAGTTCGTGGGCACTGTTGGCGGTAAAGCTGCGCTCGGCCTCCAGGGCATTGCGCAAGCGCTCCAGCAGGTGATTGACCGCCTCAGCCAGCGGATCGATTTCAGCCGGCAGGTGCTCCACCTTGATCGGCGACAGATCACCCACACCACGCGCTTCGATAGCACGGCGGTAAGCCAGCACGCTGCCAAGGCTGAAACGCACAAATAACCAGGTGCCCAGCAGGCTGATAGGAATCAACACCAACAAAGGCAACAACAACGCAAACAAGGCCTCCCGCGCGGCTTCGCGACGGTGACCAAGCGGTTCGGCAATCTCGATGAACAACGTCTGGCGCAGTGCACTGGCGCCATACAGTCGGTACTTTTCAGAAGTGGAAAAACCTTCGGTGGGTTGTCGATTGAAGATCTCCGGATTGGCGTCGTGAGACTGCATCAGAATCTTGCCCTTGGCATCGCGCACCAGGTACGTCAGGTATTCCTTGTGCATTTTCAGGGTCGCAACGTGCTGCGCAGTCCGAGGCGCTTGCCGATTGCTGATTTCCAGCTCGACCAAAGGCAGGATGCGTTGCGCTGTCTCTTCCAACGCGCCGTCGAACGCTTCGTTCAACTCGTGTCGCACCACCAGCCAGGCACCAACTGTCGCCAGCAGCCAGAGTAAAGTCATTCCCAGGGTTAGCCCCAGGCCGAGACGTATTTGCAGGCTCGAAGACGGCTTCATGCGGACATCAACCGGTAGCCCATGCCCCGCACGGTTTCAATCAGGTCGCGCCCAAGTTTTTTACGTAGGCGGCTGATGTAGACCTCGATGGTATTGCTTTCGATTTCGGCGCCGAAGGCATACAGCCGCTCTTCAAGCTGCGATTTGGACAGCAGCGCACCGGGGCGTTGTACAAACGCCTCGAACAGCGCCCACTCCCGCGCCGTGAGGTCCACCGTCGCACCGCTGCGCTGCACCGTACGGGCACTCATGTCGACCTGCAAGTCGCCGAGCTTGATCTGTGGATTGGGGTTGCCGCTATAACGTCGGGCCACCGCCGCTACACGGGCCGAGAGCTCAAACAGGTCGAACGGTTTAACCAGGTAGTCATCGGCACCGGCATTGAGACCCGCGATACGATCGGATATCTGGTCCTGTGCGGTCAGGATGATCACCGGCGTCACCTCCCCTGCCGAGCGTTGTTGACGCAGAAAATCCAGGCCAAGCCCATCCGGGAGCATCAGGTCCAGCAGAATCAAGTCGTAAGGCGTAGTACGGACGCTAGTGCGTGCGTGATCCAGGCGCTGCACCCAATCGACGGCGTGGCCGTCATCGGCAATCTGCTCGCGCACCGCTTCCCCCAAGCCTGGAGCGTCCTCGACCAATAGAACTCGCATCTGACACCTCCTGTGATGGTTGTCGGGCGGCACCTTAATCGTCCTAGCTGACGTGAATCTGAAGATTCAGCTGGTTGTCAGGAATGCACCTTAGGGTATGCCACAGACACCGACCCCGGCAGGAGATAGATCATGAAATCAGATTGTATCGCCAATGCCAGGCGGTTGAGCCTGCTGGTCAGCGGTTACGCCCTGGCCGCAGCCCTCGCGCCGAACGACGCCTCACCTGTCGATGAGTTTCAGGTTGCTGTCAGCAAGCAGGTCCAGACTCTCGATCCAACGATCAACAGGACGCTTTCATGAAAAAGATCATTGCAGCAACCTGCCTCGTCGGCGCCATTGCGCTGCCGGCGCTGGCCCAGGCCCGCGAAGTGACCTTGACCACACAACTCAAGGACTACAGCGGTAACGATGCCTACCTGGCGATCTACGTCACCGATGCCAATGGCCAATATCAGAAAACCCTCTGGGTAGCCGGCAAGAAGGCCAAATATTACAAACACTTGGGCGACTGGGCCCGTGGCAGCGGCATGAACCCGAGTGAGTTCGATGGGGTCAGCGGCGCCAGTGTCGGCAGTGGAAGCACGCTCAACGTCAGCGTGGAACTGGCAGACACCCTGATCGATGCCGGGTATCAGATTCGCATCGACAGCGCGGTGGAGGACAAACGTGACGCCCGCGGCGATGTGAGCGTACCCCTGACGTCCAAGGGCTCAGGCAAGCCCGCGGCCGGCAGTGTCTACGTCGACACCTTTACTTACGATCTGTAACACCCGCCACCGCTGGAGGCTGAACATGCTTCGCCAGTTCCATTCTCTTCCTGGCCTGATCGCCGCGCTGTTGGTCATGGTATTGGCCATGAGCGGCGCGATCCTGTCTGTCGAGCCAGCGCTGGAACGCCTACACGCCACGTCCACCTCTGCCGGAGAACGCACCGTCGCCCAACTGGCAGATCGCGTTGCCAACCACTTTACAGGCGTGGAGCAGATCCAACGCTCAGCGTCCGGCACGGTGGTCGTCTACTACAACCAGAATGGCCAGGCCCGAGCGGAAAAGGTCGACCCTCTGACCGGCCAAGGCCTCGCCCCTTACGAACCATCCGCGTTCTCCCGCTGGATGAAAAACCTGCACCGCTCGTTATTGCTCGGCACACCGGGACATGGAGTGTCGGCTATCGGTGCCCTGTTCATACTGACGTTGTCAGTGTCCGGCGCGCTATTGCTGGCCCGGCGCCTGGGTGGCTGGCACAACCTGCTGCGGCCGCTGCGGGGTACTTTCAGCCAGCGCTGGCACGCTGAAGTCGGGCGACTGGCCTTGCTTGGGATGCTGCTGTCGGCATTGACCGGGCTCTATATGTCCGCCACCACCTTTAGTTTGATCGCTGAGGGCAATCAACATGAACCCGCCTTCCCCACTCACCTCAATGCCGGCCCGGCTTTGCCGGTGGCGAAGCTGCAAGCCTTGCAGGCCACCGACCTGAACGACCTGCGCGAGTTGGTCTACCCGAGTCCCGGCAACCCCCACGATGTGTTTTCCCTGCGCACGGGCCAGGGCGACGGCTATGTGGACCAGGCCAGCGGCGCCTTACTGTCCTATCAAGCGCATGATTCGATGCACAACCTCTACGAACTGGTCTACCAGTTGCACACAGGCGAAGGCCTCTGGTGGCTGGGCCTGCCGCTGGGGCTATGCGCCCTCTGCGTGCCGTTGATGAGCGTGACCGGCATAGTGTTATGGTGGCGCCGCCGCAAAGCCGGCCCGAGCATCCGCCACAACAGCCCGGCTCACTCCGCCGACAGCATGATTCTGGTTGGCAGTGAAAACAACAGCACCTGGGGTTTTGCCAAGACCTTGCATGACGCCTTGCACCAGAGTGGCCATCAAGTGCACAGCACGGCGATGAATGAATGGTCGGCCGATTACCGTAATGCCCAACGGGTGTTCATCCTCACAGCGACCCACGGAGACGGCGATGCGCCGGCTTCGGCTTCGCAGTTCCTCGCGCGGCTCGCCAAAACCGGCCTCAAGCCCGGCCTGCCCTTCGCAGTGCTGGGCCTGGGCGATCGCCAGTTTGCGCAGTTCTGTCAGTACGCGTACCAAGTGCAGGATGCAATGGTGCAGGCCGGTGGCTCGCCATTGCTGGGACTGGAAACCATCAACCGCCAGTCTTCTCAGGAGTTCGCTCGCTGGGGCCACGCGTTGAGCGACGTGTTGGGACAGGAGTTGGCACTGGTTCACACCCCGCAACAGCCGCGTACCCATTCATTGCAGTTGACAGAGCGGATCACCTATGGCGAAGAAGTGTACGCACCTACCCATATCCTGCGCTTCAAGGCTTGCGGCGAACTGCCAGGCTTCCTGGCCGGCGACCTGGTAGGGATTTTCCCCCCGGGCAGCCCAATCCCCCGCCTCTACTCGCTGGCCAGCGGTTCCCAAGACGGCACGTTGGAGATCTGTGTGCGTAAACACACCGCTGGCCAGTGCTCGGAGTATCTTCATGGCCTGGACATCGGCGCGCAGATCGAAGCCTTCATCCAGCCCAACCCGCAATTTCGTCCCGCGTCGGGCGTGCACCCGGTGATCCTGATCGGCGCCGGTACCGGTATCGGTCCTCTGGCCGGCTTTATCCGCAACAACAAGGCCCGACACCCGATGCACTTGTATTGGGGCGGCCGCAACCCAGCCTCGGACTTTCTCTACGAACCGCAGCTCAACCAATATTTGTCCGACCGCCGCCTAACGGCACTGCGAGCCGCCTTTTCTCAGGTCCAGGACCGCAGCTACGTGCAGGACAGGCTGATCAGCGATGCCCTGGCCTTGCGCAGGCTGTTTGAAAAAGGTGCCCAAGTACTGGTGTGTGGCAGCCGCGAAATGGCCAAGGGCGTCAAGCAGGCCCTTGATGAAGTATTGGCGCCGCTTAACCTCAGTGTACTGACCCTCAGGGCACAAGGACGCTACCGTGAAGATGTCTACTGAACTGAAGCGCTACAGCCTGAACGGCGAAACCATGGGTACCCGCTATACCGCCCTTTTTTATGCCGCCGCCGGGCTCGATATCGACGAAGTTAGGTTGCGCCTGACCCGCGCCGTGGCCCGGGTGGATCAGCAGATGTCTACCTGGAAACCCGACTCGGACCTCAACCGCCTCAATGCAGCCCCCGAGCAGCAATGGGTGCCGGTGCCCAAGGAACTGACAACGGTCCTGACTGCTGCATTGCACGTCAGCCAGCAATCCGGCGGTGCCTTCGACATCGCTGTCGGTGACCTGGTGAACGCCTGGGGCTTCGGCCCAGGGAAGCAGACGGTCACCGCGCAGGTGATCGGCACCCTGACGCCGGGCGCCCGGCTGTTAGCCAGCGCCGCATTGGTGGTTGATCCACAACGCAATCAGGTGCTCAAGCGCGAGCCGTTGAACCTTGACCTGAGTGGCATCGCCAAAGGTTTTGGCGTGGATGAACTGGCCCGTTGCCTGGAGACTCTGGGTATCACTCGCTACCTGGTCGGTATCGATGGCGAGATGCGCGCCCGCGGTCTCAAACCTGACGGCCAAAGCTGGGCCGTGGCCCTGGAAAAGCCCAAACGAGGCGTGCGTGAAGTCATGGGCGTGATGGAACTCAGTGATGCCTCAATCGCGACTTCCGGCGACTATCGACACTGGGTCGACGTGGCCGGTCAGTCCTATGCTCACACCATGAACCCGGCCACCGGCGCGCCGCTGTGCAGTCCGCTCGCCGCCGTCACCGTGGTGGCGGCCTCGTGCATGCTCGCCGATGCCTGGGCCACGGCGCTGATGGTCCTGGGCGAGACCAAAGGCCCGCGCCTGGCTCAGGAACGCGGGATGGACGCGCTATTCGTACTGCGCGAGGGGGAACAGCTCAAAGAACTATCCATTGTCGGCGGACAGTTGCAGACGCAAATCGACACCCGCTGACACGGATGCGGACGTGTTCCTGTCCGCGGTGTACCGCCTGATAACAGTGAATCACGTTGCACAGGCGCAGCGTTCAGGCTACCACTGGCTGGTCAGTGTTATCGGGACACGCAGCGGCGCAGCGGGGCCGTTACGCTGCCCGCACATCTCGTCGTGCACCACCTGTTGGACCAACATGCAGGGAATCGGTGGCATGTCGGCCAGCAAGTGCCGCAGCTCGGTCGTCGAGCGCACGCGAACCGGTTGCCCATGGGCATCGCTCAATGTCACGGGACCGGCGTCGGTCAAGGCACGGAGGACGTAGAAGCCACCCTCGAGCGACAACAGTTCCAATTCCTTTGCTTCGCCGGTCGATACCAGTTGGGTAAGCGCGATCAAGTTCATGATGTACCCTCGGACAGGTGGCGGAAAATAGGTTGGATCGACCGCTCTCCACGCCTGGTCGGCTTGCGTTCGAGGCGGCTGATCAGGGTGTCGTCATCCATGAGGTGCATCCAGTCGTCCAGTGCCGTCCGCCGACCGCAGCCCAACGAGCAGCACCCCATAATTCTGTACAAATATAGCACCGTGTACAGATATTATACTTACTTGCATAGATTTCCATGCGCAGTGCCCCCGGTCAGGCAACGGCCTGGGCACCGCACTAGGCCAAGCCGGAAAGAAGGATTCGCTCATGCTGTACATAGTCATGCTCGGTGGTCGCCATCCACGGGCACGTATCGAGGTACACGACGTGCTATTTGCACAGGCCGACTCACTCGAGCAAACGTACCCACAACTGTGTCAAGGCTGGTTCGGGAGCCGCCAGGGCCTGCACATCGACTCGTGGATCGAAGTCAGCGGTGTCGACCACTACCGCGTCGAGTTCAGTCAGGCGGCGCCTGGGTCGGATGACCCTCGACTGTTCTTCATCAACCTTGGAGGCTACGAGGACGGGGTGTTTGGCGAGGCCCACCGTTACCTGCTGGTGGTGGCCAGGGACAAGGCAGAGGCCAAGCGTCTGGGCAAACGACGCCTGCAGGCAAACTGGCTCAAGCAGCATATCGATACGGTACTGGAAGTTGACGACTGTTTGCCGATTGAGTGGGTGAACGGCCGTTACGTGCACCTGATCGAAGGGCCCCATGACGGCTTACGGCAATACAGCGACTATATCGTGCTCTGACCTTGTACAGGTTTAGCCTCGACCAACACTGCAACAGCCCACCGGAGGACCGCCTGATGAATCGCATTGCACCCGCGAAATTAATGCTCTCCAAATGGACCGCGCGGCATCCTGAGAATAAAGAAAAGCACTTCCTGGTGACGGACCTTGAGCTCGACGACGATGGCATCTTGTTGCGTGTCGAACTGGAAGCGGTGCACAGTGGCCGTAGCCAATGGCTGGATTGGCGAACACTGCGCGACTCAGAGACCTGGATGATGGGCTGGCGCTGAAAACATCCACCCGCACGCCGTGCACTGCGTCTTCGTGCAAGCCGATCGGGCTCCGCCATGTAGATCGGCTAGAACTCAAACAACACGGCAAATGCGCTGAGCAGCAAGCAGAGGCTCACCACAAGGGTTAAGTACCCTCGCATCGGCAAGTACCATCGAGGCAACGCTTGCGCCAATTTCTGGTCCTGCCAAAGATGAACGATAAAACCGGCAGTCAACATCAAACAGCCCAATGGCACGGCGACAAGTGTACTGACCCAACCAACAAGGGCAGGTATGACGCTCCACACGAGCCGCGCTCGACGATGCTCAGCGAGCATACCCTGCAAGGCCATGGCGAATCCCCAGTGCAAGGCGCCGATGAAGCTCAATATCACAGCGCCATAGCTCACCAGCATAGCCGACCACAACGACCGGTATTGAGCATAAAAAAGGACAAGCAACGTTAATCCAATAAACGGCAGCAAACCGCCGTAACCAAGGACAGCAAAGCGGCTGGGCGATAACGGGGTAGATACTGAATTCATTTGAATGACCCTCTTCGACCGGCACCCAATGGACCAGTCAACCAGACGCTTCTTTTCATACCGGTGTCAGTTATTTCTGCCCGATGAGCTGAAGAAACTCTTGTCGGGTCGTCGGTGAGTCGCGAAATTCGCCCAACATCACAGATGACAGCATGACGGAGTTCTGCTTCTCGACACCGCGCATCATCATGCACATATGCTTTGCTTCAATAACCACTGCCACCCCGGCAGCATCGGTAATATCCTGGATGGCACAGGCGATTTGCCGCGTTAAGTTTTCCTGTATCTGCAAACGACGCGCGAACATGTCGACCACACGAGCAACCTTCGATAGGCCGAGCACCCGTCCTGTCGGCAGGTAGGCGACATGAGCCTTGCCGATAAATGGCAATAAGTGGTGTTCGCACAGTGAATAAAGCTCAATGTCACGGACCACGATCATTTCATCGTTCTGAGACTCGAACAAAGCACCGTTTATGACCTCGTCAAGCTTCAAGGTATAACCGTTGCAGAGGTGCTGCATTGCTTTTGCCGCACGCTGAGGCGTATCCAAAAGCCCTTCGCGCTGCGGGTTTTCTCCAATGCCGATAAGAATGTCGCGGTAATACGCAGCTAACGATGGGTACATTTGGACGCCTCACGGGTGCAACGAAGAGCACCGTCGGGATGGGGTAGCCACGCCAAGTGTGGCCTCAAGCGACAGAAAAGCCTGTAACAACCGGCAAGCAGTGGGCGTAAAGGGCGCCAGGCCAGTGGCGCAACATACATGCCCACCCCTGCGGCCCGCCAGCTCCATAGGGTCGCGTCCAAGCCGGTGACCCATAGCCCATTGGCGAACCTCCCATGCAAAGAAGCCTTCAGTTGCTCGACAGTGACGCCCAACGATCCGGGGTCGAAATCCGCATCTCCGATGTCTACCAGAAGCAGCCCGCCCCCCGTCGACCGCCGCCGCAGGAAAGCGATTTCCCTGGCGCACAGTGGGCAAGCACCGTCGAAGTACAACGTCAAAGGCCATTCGCAATACATGTACAACACCTAATTTTTGTATAGGTTTTTGTACAATTTAGCCGACTTCGGGAAATGCGCAATACCCACGTGGTGCAACCACCACGTTCGAGACGGGGCCGTCTTTCAGGGGATGGGGTACAAGACGTATGGCAGGGCCTGCAGTGGCCGGGTAAAACGCGGACCCTGAACGCGCCCCAAAAACACAAAACCCCTGACTCCTTATCAGGAATCAGGGGTTTCGCGCTTCACATGTATGGCGGAGAGATAGGGATTTGAACCCTAGGTACTGTTGCCAGTACAACGGATTTCGAATCCGTCCCGTTCGACCACTCCGGCATCTCTCCAATGCCGCGCATCATACCAGCGAATTCTGAAAACGCAAACCTTTATTTGCAAAAAAATCGCGTGGTATCAGGCGCTTGCGTGAACATGCGCCTTACAGCGGCACGCCCAGGCGCTTGGCAACTTCTTCGTAGGCTTCGATCACGTCGCCCAGACCCTGGCGGAAGCGGTCCTTGTCCATCTTCTTACGGGTTTCTTTGTCCCACAGGCGGCAGCCGTCGGGGCTGAACTCGTCGCCCAGGACGATCTGGCCGTGGAACACGCCGAACTCCAGCTTGAAGTCGACCAGCAGCAGGCCTGCGTCGTCAAACAGCTTGGTCAGTACCTCGTTGACCTTCAGCGACAGCTTTTTCATCTCTGCCAGCTGTTCGGCGGTGCCCCAACCGAAGGCAACGACGTGGGATTCGTTGATGAACGGGTCGCCCTTCTCGTCGTTCTTCAGGAACAGCTCGAAGGTGGACGGCTCGAGCTTGATGCCCTCTTCCACGCCCAGGCGCTTGACCAGGCTGCCCGCTGCGTAGTTACGCACCACGCACTCGACCGGAATCATGTCCAGCTTCTTGACCAGGCACTCGTTGTCGCCCAGCAGCTTGTCGAACTGGGTCGGCACGCCGGCTTCTTCCAGTTTCTGCATGATGAAGGCGTTGAACTTGTTGTTCACCATGCCTTTGCGGTCGAGCTGTTCGATACGCTTGCCGTCGAACGCCGAGGTGTCGTTACGGAACAGCAGGATCAAGCGGTCGGCGTCGTCGGTCTTGTAAACCGATTTGGCTTTGCCGCGGTAGAGTTCGTCGCGTTTTTCCATGATGGAGGGCTCCGCTTGCTTGAGTTGTTGGGCTAGGCGATTTCACGCCAGTCGAGCCCGTGTTCCTGATTCGCCACCTGGAGCCAGTCCGGGTCGCACCCAAGGGTGTCGACAAAGCACTGGCGGGCCAGTTGTGGCAGGTTGTTCTTGCTGCTGAGGTGGGCCAGCACCAGGTGTTGCAGGTGCTGCCAGCCCAGCTCGGCCACCAGGTTTGCTGCCTGGTGGTTGTTCAAATGTCCTTGGCTGCCGCCGACCCTCAACTTCAAGAAGTGCGGGTAATGGCCGCGGGCAAGCAGGTCGCGGCAATGGTTGGCCTCGATGAGCAATGCATCCAGGCCTTGGTAACGCTCGACCAGGTGCCTGTCGTACGAGCCCAGGTCGGTCAGCATGCCAAACCGTCGGCGCCCATCGCTGAACACATACTGCAACGGTTCGAATGCATCGTGCTCGACCCGCAGCGCGCTGACTTCCAGGCTGCCGATACGCAAGCAGTCGCCACAGGCGAGAAAACCGGCCACCTCCACCGGCTTGCGCAAACCGCGCAAGGTGCCCTGGCTGAGGTAGACCGGTACATTGTAGCGCCGTGACAGCAAGCCCACCCCATGCACGTGGTCGGCATGTTCGTGGGTCACCAGCACCGCGCTCAGCTGGGCCGGCGACACACCGAGCAGCGCCAGGCGTCGCTCGGTTTCACGCAGGGAAAAGCCACAATCGACCAGGATGAAGGTGTCACCACTGGCGATCAGCGTGCCATTTCCCTGGCTGCCGCTTCCGAGTACCGCGAAGCGCACTTAGCCCAGGTGGTCCTGAATGGCGCTCAGCACGCGGCGGGCAACATCGGCCGGGGCCACGGTGTTGATGTTCTTCTCGACCGTTACCTGCACGCTCTCGCCCACCTTGCTCAGGCGGACCTGATAACGCTCGGCACGGGCTTCACGCTCTTCCTTGGTTGGCTCGCTGCCGAACATGCGGCCGAAGAAACCAGGCTCGTTCTGCTTGTCTTCAGGCTTTTCCGACAGGTTGATGTAGTACAGGCCCAGACTGCGGTTGATGTCCTCGACACGCCACTCGCCACCCTGCTCCAGGGCACGGCCTACGCTGGACCAAGCGCGGTCCAGGTCGGCGCCCAGGTACAGCACCGGGTTGCCACTGCCGTCTTCGCTCAGACTGACGCGGCTCGGAGCATCGAAGTCGCGGGCCGCGAGCAGCGAAACCGAACCGCCCTTCTCGGCGCTGCGGTTCATGCTGGCAAGCATTTCATCGACCAGCAGGGCATCGGCGCCGGTATTGCTGGAGCTGGACGGGAAGTCAGGCTCGGCGGTGCTACCGGCCGGGCGCTCGACGCTGACGACGTACACCTCGGAGGTGTTGCGCTGCACGCCGGGTTCCATGCGAACACGTACGCGCACTTCGCTGTCGCCGCTGCTGGCGGTGCTCGCCAGGCGCTGGCCGAGCGAAGCGGACAGTTCGTCGAAGCGCTGCCAGGTGGTGTTGAATTCACCGGTCTGCGGGCGCTCTTCGGCAATGCGGAAACCATTGTCCTCGAAGAACTGACGGGCCACCGGCCACACCTCGGCAGGCGAGTGCTGGGCCAGCACCCAACGGCTGTTGCCGCTGCGTTGCAGGCTGTAGTCGCTGGCTTCGGCCGCAGCGGTCAGTGGTTGCGGACGTGGCACTTCGAACTCGCCAGTGGCGCGGTCGTCGGCGACGTTGCGGGGGATCGGCAACAGCGGGTCAAGGCGCTTGACGTTGCTGGCGTCCGGCGGCAGCTGCATCGGCGCGGTCGGGTGCGCTTGCAGGTAGTCGCTGCCGCGGTCGCGGAAATAGCCATCCTCGCCCCACAACCAGCCACAACCACTGGTGCTGGAGATGATCAGGGCGAGCGTGGAAAGACCAGCCAGTCGCTTCATGCGGTGTACTTCCTCGATTAAACCAGTACGCCGGACTGGCGCAAGGCAGTACGGACTTTTTCGTGACAGCCTTCGCTCAGCCAGGTCAGCGGCAGGCGGATGCCCTTCTGCATCAGGCCCATTTCCACCAGCGCCCATTTCACCGGGATCGGGTTGGACTCGCAGAACAGGTCTTTGTGCAGCGGCATGAGTTTTTCGTTGATTGCGCGGGCCTTCTCGGCATTGCCCTCAAGGGCGGCCTCGCACAGGTCGGCCATTTCGCGCGGGGCGACGTTGGCGGTAACGGAGATGTTGCCCTTGCCGCCCATCAGGATCAGCTCGACAGCGGTCGGGTCGTCGCCAGACATGACGATGAAGTCCTTGTCGACGCCATCGAGGATGGCCTTGGCACGCTGCAGGTCGCCAGTGGCTTCCTTGATACCGATGATGTTCTTGACCTTCGACAGGCGGATCACGGTCTCGGCCTGCATGTCGCAGGAGGTGCGGCCGGGTACGTTATAGAGGATCTGCGGGATGTCGACGGCTTCGGCGATGTGCTTGAAGTGCTGGTACAGGCCTTCCTGGGTCGGCTTGTTGTAGTACGGGACCACCAGCAGGCAGGCGTCGGCGCCAGCGTTCTTGGCGTTCTGGGTCAGGTGCACGGCTTCAGCGGTGGAGTTGGCACCGGTACCGGCGATGACCGGAATCGGCTTCTTGCTGTGCTTGACGCGCTCGACCACGTGCTTGATGACCAGGATGTGTTCTTCGACATCCAGCGTGGCCGACTCACCGGTAGTGCCGACTGCGACGATCGCATGGGTGCCGTTTTCCAGGTGGAAGTCTACAAGTTTGTCGAGGCTGTCCCAATCAAGACGCCCTTGTGCATCCATGGGTGTGACCAATGCCACCATACTGCCCGCAATCATGTAACTGCTCCTGCCGGAAAAAGAGAGCGGTAATGGTACTGGGGGCATCGGCCTTGCACAAGCGAAGCAGGCGGGCGGAGCATTCCCCTTCGCGTCGGTTTTCGCTACCCTTGATCCTTTGATCGGTGCAGCACGGCCCGCCGGGCCGTCGACCCTGCTCCGCGCCAGCGTCCGCGACCTCGCATGCGAGCCCGGGGCCCTGTCGACCGGAGGCTTTCGCCCGTCCTGTGCCGACCGCTCATCGCTTTAGGAATGCTGCATGTCCACCCCCACCGTCCGCGAACAATTCCTCGTCATCAGCGCCCTGGGGCCCAACCCCATGGAGCTGGCCAATGTCCTCAGCCGCGCCGCCTTCGAAAACCGCTGCGCGGTGGTCACCTCGCGCCTGAGCCGCCATGGCGAGACCAGCGCCCTGGTCCTGCAGGTCGGTGGCAGCTGGGATGCCCTGGCGCGCCTGGAAGCCATGCTGCCGGGCCTGGGCAAGAAACACGGCCTGACCCTCGATGTGGTGCGCAGCGCCGACCAGGAGGTACGCCCCCAGGCCCTGCCATACGTCGCCTACATCAGCGCCGCCTACCGCCCGGATATCATCAGCGAGCTGTGCCAGTTCTTCCTTGACCACCGCGTCGAACTGGAAGCCTTGACCTGCGACACCTACCTGGCGCCGCAGACCGGTAGCAGCATGCTCAATGCCCAGTTCACCGTGATCCTGCCGGCCGGCACCCAGATCAGCTGGCTGCGCGACCAGTTCCTCGACTTCGCCGATGCCCTGAACCTGGATGCCTTGATCGAGCCTTGGCGCCCACAGAACCCCATGTAAGGAAGCTTCCCATGGCCGTAGAACTCGACAAACCCGTCGCCGATTTCCAGGCCCAGGCCACCAGTGGCCAGGCCGTGAGCCTCGCTGCGCTCAAGGGCCGCCAAGTGGTGCTGTACTTCTACCCGAAGGACAGCACGCCGGGCTGCACCACCGAAGGCCAGGGTTTCCGTGACCAGCACGCAGCCTTCGAGGCCGCCAACACCGTGGTGTTCGGTGTTTCCCGCGATGGCATCAAGTCCCATGAGAATTTCAAGGCCAAGCAGGGCTTCCCGTTCGAGCTGATCAGCGACAAGGACGAGGCGCTTTGCCAATTGTTCGACGTGATCAAGCTGAAGAAGCTGTATGGCAAGGAGTACCTGGGCGTCGACCGGAGCACCTTCCTGATCGACAAGGACGGTGTGCTGCGCCAGGAATGGCGTGGGGTGAAGGTGCCGGGGCATGTGGACGCCGTGTTGGCGGCGGCCCAGGCATTGAACAAGGCTTGAGCCTGATGGGGCTGCCCTGCAGCCCCCCCCAGATTACAACATCGGCGAAACGCTAGGCTCCTGCCGCGGCCAGGCATCCAGTACCGCCTTGATCAACGTCGCCAGCGGGATCGCGAAGAAGATCCCCCAGAAACCCCACAACCCGCCGAACAGCAACACCGCACAGATGATCGCCACCGGATGCAGGCTCACCGCTTCGGAGAACAACAACGGCACCAGCACGTTGCCATCGAGTGCCTGAATGATCGCGTACACCGTCATCAGGTAGATGAACTGATCACCCCAGCCCCATTGGAACAGCGCAATCAGCGTCACCGGCACGGTCACCACCACCGCTCCGACATAGGGCACCACCACCGACAGCCCCACCAACAGTGCCAGCAGCGCGGCATAGTTGAGTCCCAGGCTGATGAAGGCGATGTAAGTGGCAATGCCGCAGATCAGGATCTCGATGCCCTTGCCGCGAATATAATTGGCAATCTGCCGGTTCATTTCGCTGCCAACCCGGTTGAGCAGGCTGCGCTGACGCGGCAGGTAACCGCTGACCCAGCGGGCGATCAACTCGCGGTCCTTGAGGAAGAAGAACACCAGAATCGGCACCAGCACCAGGTAGATCATGGCGTTGACCAGCAAGGGCAGGCTGGACAGCGAGAAGGTCAGCGCCCACTGGCCGAACTTGCCGATTTCACCGCGCACCGACTCGATGGCGTGCAACACCTGCTCATCCGAGACCAAGTGCGGGTAGCGCTCTGGCAACAGCAGCAACAGCGACTGCCACTTGCCTAACATCCCCGGCAACTCGTTGAACAGCGTGATCAACTGGTGCCAGAGCAACGGTACCAGCACCAGCAGGACCACCGCCAAAGCCCCCATGAACAGCGCGAACACCACGCTTACCGCCACCCGCGTAGGTACCCGCAGGCGCTCCAGGGCGTTGACCAGCCCCTGCATCAGGAAGGCCAGCACCAGGCCCGCGAGCACCGGCGCCAACATGCCGCCAAGGGTCAGCACCGCCGTGAAGGCCAGGAACAGCAGGACCGCCAGCACCACCGCCTCCTCATCGGAGAAGTAGCGCTGTATCCAGTCGCGAAGCACTTTGAACATTGACGATCCTTGATTGAGACTCAGGCCTTGCGCAGCCAGTAGGTGAAGACGCCGGCCTCGGCCGTTTCGTGCAGCAGGGTATGACCGGCCAGCTGGGCAAAAGTGCGGAAGTCGCGCTGCGAGCCGGCATCGGTGGCGACCACCTTGAGCACCGCGCCACTGGCCAGGCGGTTAAGCTCCATCTTCGCCTTGAGCAGGGGCAGCGGGCAGTTCAGCCCGCTGGCGTCGAGTTCGGCGTCGCAGGTCAGGGTGTCACTCATTGCAGGCGTCTCCAGAGGCTTGGTCAGGCAGGTTCGCTAGGATACCGCCACTGGTCGCCAACGTGTGAGCGGGCTACAGTAGGGGCTTTGATCCGACGCGAGCTTCGTGCATGAATCTACTGCGCCCTACCCTGCTGACGCTGGCCTGCCTGATGGCCCTTCCCGGCCACGCCGACGACCTGCCGTCACTGGGCGACGCCAGTTCAGCAATCGTCTCGCCGCAGCAGGAGCACCAGCTTGGCCGCGCCTGGCTGAGCCTGTTGCGCGGCAACGTCAACCAGCTGAACGACCCACAACTCAAAGACTACGTCGAAACCAGCGTGTACCGGCTGGCCGAAACCAGCCAACTGCAAGACCGACGCCTTGAGTTCATTCTGATCGACAGCCGCGAACTCAACGCCTTTGCAGCGCCTGGCGGCATCGTCGGGGTCAACGGTGGCCTGTTCCTCAATGCCCAGACCGAAGGCGAATACGCCTCGGTCCTGGCCCACGAACTGGCGCACTTGTCCCAGCGCCACTTCGCCCGCGGCGTCGAGGCCCAGCAACGCATGCAGTTGCCGATGATGGCAGCGCTGCTGGCTGGTATCGTGCTGGCCGCAGGTGGTGGCGGCGATGCCGGCATCGGCGTGATCGCCGGCACCCAGGCAGCGGCCATTCAGGAGCAACGGCGTTTCTCGCGGCAGAACGAGCAGGAAGCCGACCGCATCGGCATCCAGAACCTCGAGAAAGCTGGCTACGACCCGCGCAACATGCCATCGATGTTCGAACGCCTGGCGCGCCAGTACCGCTACGATGCCAAGCCACCCGAATTTCTGCTGACGCACCCGGTGACCGAGTCGCGTATCGCCGACACCCGCAACCGCGCCGAACAGGCGCCCAAGGGGGGGGTGGAAGACAGCCTGCGCTACCAACTGATCCGCGCCCGCGTGGCATTGACCTACGAAGGCACCCCAGGCCTTGCAGCCAAGCGCTTCCGCGCCCAGCTCGACGAAAATCCGAACATGGACGCCGCCCGCTATGGCCTGGCCCTGGCGCAGATCAAGGGCGGCCAACTCAATGAAGCGCGGGAGAACCTCAAGCCGCTGCTGGCCAAGGCACCCAACGACATCACCTACAACCTGGCGCAGATCGACCTGGACATCACCAATAACCGCCTGGCCGATGCCATGCAGCGGGTGGAGCGGATGCGCGGTTTGTACCCGGGCAATTATCCGTTGAAACAAGTGCGTGCCGACCTGCTGGTCAAGCAGGGCAAGCCAGCCGAGGCGGAAAAAGTTCTGGATGACCTGCTCAAGAGCCGCCCGGACGACCCGGACGTGTGGTACGACGTGGCTGAAGTTCGCGGACTGTCAGGCAATACCATTGGCTTGCATCGCGCCCGCGCGGAGTACTTCACCCTGGTGGGCGATTTCGACCAGGCGATCCAGCAGCTCGACTACGCCAAGCGCCGTGCGGGCAGCAACTTCCCGTTGGCGGCGCAGATCGACCAGCGCCAGCGCGAGGTGATGGAGCAGCAGCGGATGGTCAAGGACATGATGGGACGCTGACGAGCGCCCGATCACTGCCAAGCCAGCACCTACAGGCATAGCACTTGTAGGCGCCGGCTTGCCGACGATCAGGTTTCAAGCATTTCCGGAAAGCTTCAGGCGCGCCGCCTGGGTGAAGTCCAGCATGCGATTCAAAGGCTTGATCGCCTTCGGCACCAGCGCTGGGTCCACGAAGATTTCATTGCTGCCCTTGCGCAGGCAATCCAGCACCCGCTCCAGGGTGTTCATGGCCATCCATGGGCAATGTGCGCAGCTGCGGCAAGCGGCGCCGTTACCCGCGGTGGGCGCTTCGACGAACTCTTTGTCTGGGCACAGCTGCTGCATCTTGTAGAAGATGCCGCGGTCGGTGGCGACGATGAAGGTCTTGTTCGGTAGGGTCTGGGCAGCCTTGATCAACTGGCTGGTGGAACCTACCGCATCGGCCAGCTCGATGACCGACTCCGGCGACTCCGGGTGAACCAGAATGGCAGCGTCCGGATAAAGCGCTTTCATATCGGCCAGCTGACGCGACTTGAATTCTTCATGGACGATGCACGCGCCGTCCCACAGCAGCATGTCGGCCCCGGTCTGCTTCTGGATGTACCGCCCCAAGTGCTGGTCCGGGCCCCAGATGATGGTTTCGCCGTTGTCCATCAGGCTTTCGACGATTTCAAGGGCGCAGCTGGAGGTCACCACCCAGTCGGCACGCGCCTTCACTGCGGCGGAGGTGTTGGCGTAAACCACCACGGTGCGCTCGGGGTGCTGGTCGCAGAAAGCGGAGAACTCTTCGACCGGGCAACCCAGGTCGAGCGAGCAGGTCGCTTCCAGGGTCGGCATCAGCACGCGTTTTTGCGGCGTGAGGATCTTGGCCGTTTCGCCCATGAAGCGCACGCCGGCGACAACCACGGTTTCGGCCGGGTGATTCTTGCCGAAACGCGCCATTTCCAGCGAGTCGGACACACAGCCACCGGTCTCTTCGGCCAGCGCCTGGATGACCGGGTCGCAGTAATAGTGAGCCACCAGAACGGCGTTCTGGGCCTTGAGCTCGGCGGCGATGGCCGCACGGTATTCGGCCTCCTGCTCGGCTGTCAGCGGGTTGGGCTGCTTGGCGTCAAGATGGGCCTGAACCAAAAGGCGTTCGGAAATCTGGGTCATGATCGCTGGACCTGCGGGCGCGCATGCGCGTCATATCGAGTGTATCACCCGGCCCTGGCAGATCGGCTAGCGGTGCCGGACGGCAGGCATGCCGCCACGGCCCTCTGCGGGCGCGGATTATTATCGGACGCCGAAGGCTACAGACAATCAAGGGAATTCAAAAGCGGTTTTTTGTGTTGCCGGTGCAGGCCTATTGCGGCCTGCGCCTGCTCCAACAGGTGCCACCCCCTGAAGGCTGTGGTTACCCGTATGAGCCGGCGCAGCCTGCAACAAGGCCAGCAGCAGCGCCCCAAAGAGTGGGTTTAGCCCTGAGGCTGCATCGACGCGAAGTGCGCCGCGAGAATCATGGCGAACTCTTCGACGGTCATCTTCTTGCCATTGAAGTCGACCATGCCGTTGGCGTAGTGCAGGCTCGACACCACATCAGTGCCTTGCACGGTCGCCATACCGCTTTGCAGCGCCATCATGCCGACCATTTCGCCGGCCTGGCTCGACTGCAGGGCGATCGCCTGGGCATCCGTCTGGCCCTCGAGCAGCGCCTGCAGGGTAGCCAGGTCTCCGATCATGGGCTTGGACAGCGACAGCTTGCCCTTCACCTCGGTAACCAACTGCTTGCCCAACTGGTCGGGCGGCAGGTCGAACGAGTCGGGCTTGGCGAAGTCCATCGACAGGCTGAAACGGCTCTCGCCATTGGCAGTCTTGAACGACAGGTTCTCCAGGGCCACCTGTGGCTTGGATGCCAGCAACTGCTGCAGGTCACCTTGGAATTTGGCCTTTTCCGCCTCGTCCATCTGGATTACCGGCACCGCCTGGCCAGCCTCCGCTGCCTCCTGGAATTCCGGCAGGTGCGCCTGGTACCACTTCGACAGTGCCTCCATGGCCGGGGCATTCAACGACTTGAGGCTTATCGCCATCTGCGCGCTGCCCACTGCGCGGCCATCCCAGGTGATGTCCTGCACCTTGTAGTCCACGCGACCACCAATGGTGTCCGGGCCATCCAGCGCTTGCACGGCTTTCTGTTCGAAGCCCTTGAGCATCAGCACTTCCTGCTTAAGCCCCAAGGTCGCCTTGGCCTCGGCCAGCAACAGATCGAAGTTGCCGACATAGAGTGCTTCGTGTTCGGTGGCGGCGAGGTTGCCGTCGACAGCCAACCCCTTCAGTTCGAACGTGGCAGGCGGATGATCGTCGCCCACCAGCTTCATCTCGAAACGCTCGGCAGTGCCATGGAACTTCGATGCCTTGCCTTCCCGGTCACTACTGACCGCCAACTGCATACCTGAGAAGTCCAGGGTCGAGCCATTGTCCTCAGTCACCTTCACGGGGGCCAGGAATAGGGTGCCTTCGACGCTGCCGTCATAACCGAGGCTGGTGTGCGACGTCAGGGGCGCCTTGTCCCCTGCCGCGGCATACCAGGCTGCGGTCGAGTCGTCCTTGTCCAGCGCACTGTTGCTGGCCGCCATCACTGGCACAAGCTTGAACGCTTTCACCCGAGACCATGGGAACGGGCCATGCTCGATCTGGTCGGTGACACCCAGATCGAAGCTCAGGGTTTCGCCATCGGACAGGTGAATATCCTTGGCCTTGACGCGATAGTGCGCGGTGCTGCTGAAAAAGTGCTGCTCGAGGGAGGCCACTTCGACGGTCATGCTGCCGCCAATGCCGACCAGGGCTTTTTCAAGCTGTACGTTGGCCTGCTTGACGGAGCGCTCCAGCTCCGCCGGAAGTTGCTTGCCGGTGTACCAGGCGCCCGCGGTGGTTGCGACGGCAATGGCGATGGCCAGGCCGGAAAGAATGCCTACTGATTTCTTCATGAATAGAACCGATTGATGTCCATATGGGCGTGCACGCAGCCGAGGGCTACGTGGCAGCGGAAGAATATCACCGACACCCTTCCGGGGTGATGGCCAAGGGGTAGAAATAGCGTTTTTAGGAAACGCCTGACGCGTGAATTGGCAACGTCCTATTCGTCAATTTTTTCGAACATATGCAATGATCAAAACCGCAAAAAATCGCGCATAAAGCGAACAAATAGGGCTTTACGCTGATAAAGATGACGTTTTCGTAACATCTTGTCATGTTTAACTTGACACCCACCCCACCCATCGTTTTTTATTTTTCTCACCTTGCTAGCGCCCGATCCACAAAGAAGAAAAGTCGCGTCGTGATCATGCCTTTTTGCACCCATCCTCACGCACCACCGTCCTAGCCCCAGGACCCGCCATACCCGACACCGGCGCCCGTCCGCGCCTCTTCCTGCTCCACACAATAAAGGTGAACAACATGGAGCCCACCCGCTCGCCCTTGCCGCACGCGCAGCTCGCCGCGCACGCCGTCCACGCCCAGCCGCAGGAGCCATGCCAGCATGCAGACTGACCACAGCGCCTCCGGCAGCCACCAGTTCCGCAAGTCCCTGCGTCTCTGGCATGTGGTGATCATCGGCCTCGCCTACCTGACACCGATGACCGTTTTCGACACGTTCGGCATCGTTTCAGGGATTACCTCCGGGCATGTACCCAGCGCCTACATCCTCGCACTGTTGGGCGTGCTGTTCACCGCCGTGAGCTATGGCACCCTGGTGCGACGCTTCCCTCAGTCGGGCTCGGCCTACACCTACACCCAACGCGCGATCAACCCGCATGTTGGCTTCCTGGTGGGTTGGTCGTCGCTGCTGGACTACTTGCTGCTGCCAATGGTCAACGCGCTGCTGGCCAAGCTGTACCTGTCGGCGATGTTCCCGGAAGTGCCGGAGTGGATGTGGGTGGCTGGCTTCGTCAGCCTGATCAGCCTGATCAACATGCGCAGCATCAACCTGGTGGCACACTTCAACCTGCTGTTCGTGGTGGTACAACTGGCAATCATGTCGGTGTTCGTCTACCTCTGCGTACGCGGCCTGAGCCAGGGCGAAGGCGTGGGCACCACCTGGAGCCTGACACCGTTCACCGACGCCCAGACC
This sequence comes from Pseudomonas sp. NyZ480, assembly GCF_029537255.1. Taxonomy (NCBI): domain Bacteria; kingdom Pseudomonadati; phylum Pseudomonadota; class Gammaproteobacteria; order Pseudomonadales; family Pseudomonadaceae; genus Pseudomonas; species Pseudomonas sp. NyZ480. Next base: position 4,092,984 of record NZ_CP120626.1, read on the forward strand.
CAGTTCAGCGCCCTGGCAGCCGGTGCGACCATCCTGTGCTTCTCGTTCCTGGGCTTCGACGCGGTCACCTGCCTGTCCGAGGAAACCAAAGAGCCGGGCAAGATCATCCCTCGGGCGATCTTCCTTACCGCACTGATTGGCGGCGTGGTGTTCATCACCGTTTCATACTTCATGCAGGCTTACTTCCCGAACAACGCACGCTTCCATGACCCGGAAGCAGCCTTGCCGGAAATCGCCCTGTACGTCGGCGGCAAGCTGTTCCAGTCGATCTTCATCGCTTGCACCGTGATCAACACCATCGCCTCGGGCCTGGCCTCGCAGACCAGCGTCTCGCGCCTGCTGTACGTGATGGGCCGCGACAACGTGATTCCAAGCGGTGTGTTCGCCCGCCTGCACTCCCGCTACAAGACCCCGGTGGTCAACATCGCCGTGGTTGGCCTGATCTCGTTGTCGGCGATCTTCTTCGACCTGGTCACCGCGACGTCGATCATCAACTTCGGCGCACTGGTCGCGTTCAGCTTCGTCAACTTGTCGGTGATCAGCCACTGCTACCTGCGCGAAGGCAACCGTCAGGGGCTGGCCAACCAGATGAAGTACCTGGTCCTGCCGACCATTGGCTTCTGCATCATCGCCAAGCTGTGGCTCGACCTGAACGAGCACTCGCTGATGTTCGGCGGTATCTGGGCGCTGCTTGGCCTGCTGCACCTGGCCTGGCTGACCAAGGCGTTCCGGGTTGCGCCACCGAACTACATCGCTGAATGACGCTTGCCCCCGACAACGCCCGCGCCTGATCGCGGGCGTTGCCATTGATCGAAAAGGAAAGCCCCATGCCGCTGCGCCGCCTCTCTATCCAGTGGAAGATCACCCTGCTCGCCGGCCTATGCCTGCTGGTTATCGTTGCATTGCTGGTATCGACCTCGCTGACCCAGGCCCGCCGCAGCGCGGCGCTGGTAAACCAGGCCAACACCGAAATGCTCGACCACAGCGCGCGCCTGCGCCTGCAAGCCCACGCCGAGACCCAGGCATTGCGCATCCAGCGCTACTTCATGGACGCCTATCAGTACGGCAATGGTTTCGCCCGCCTGGTGCAGGCGCTCAAGGCGCGCGGCGACGCCGACCTGCGCCCGGCCCTCACCCAACAGGCCAAGGCTGCCCTGGCGGCCAACCCGGATCTGTTCGGCCTGTACCTGGTGTTCCAGCCCAATGCACTGGACAATCAGGACACCCAGCACATCGCCCGCAGCAACGAGGGCAGTAACGACGCTGGCCGATTCTCGATGTACTGGTCGCAGCCGCGCCCCGGCACGCTGGAACTGGAAGCCATGCCCGAGTCGATGCTGGCGGACACCACCCTGGGCGTCGCCGGCTTCCCCAGCAACCGCTGGCTGACCTGCCCGCTAGAAACCGCCAAGCCCTGTGTGCTGGACCCTTACTTCGACGAAGTCAACGGCCGACAGGTGCTGATGACCAGCATCGCCCTGCCCCTACTGGAGAACGGCAAGGTAGTGGGCGTGATCGGCCTGGACATCGGCTTGGACAACCTCCAGCAACTGGCCCTCGCGGGCCGCAAGGAGCTGTTCGATGGCCAGGGCCAGGTCAGCATCGTCAGCCCGGCCGGCCTGCAGGCCGGCAACAGTCGCGACAGCAGCCAGCTGTCCAAACCTCTGAGCCAAACCCCTGCCGACGGCTTGCTGCGCATTGCCCGCAGCTTCGCCCCCATTCCCAATGCCGCGCCCTGGCAGGTGCTGCTAGAGTTGCCCGAGGCGGTGCTGCAAGCCCCGGCAGTAGCCCTGAACAAGCGCCTGGACGGGCACAATCAAAGTGCCAATCTCACCAGCCTGCTGATCGGCCTGGGCGCCGCGGTGATCGGCCTGTTGCTGGTATGGCTGACCGCCCGCGGCGTTACCCGACCGATTCTCGCCGTGGCAGCACGCCTGCAAGACATCGCCAGCGGTGAAGGCGACCTGACCCGGCGCCTGGACTATGCCCGCCAGGATGAACTGGGCCAGCTCACTGGCTGGTTCAATCGTTTCCTCGACAAGCTTCAGCCGGTGATCGCCCAGGTCAAAGGGTCGCTGCAGGAAGCTCGCGGGACCGCCGACCAGTCTGCCGCCATTGCCAGCCAGACCAGCGATGGCATGCAGCAACAGCAAAGGGAAATCGAACAGGTGGCCACCGCCGCCAACGAAATGAGTGCCACCGCGCAGGATGTCGCCCATAACGCGGCCCAGGCTGCCCAAGCCGCCCGGGGCGCAGACCAGGCCAGCCGCGAAGGGCTGCAACTCGTTGCCAGCACACGCCAGACCATCGACCAGCTGGCCGCCGACATGGACGCGGCCATGATCGAAGCCCGCAACCTGGAGAGCCGCAGCGAGCAGATCGGCTCGGTGCTGGAGGTGATCCGCGCCATTGCCGAGCAAACCAACCTGCTGGCCCTCAACGCCGCCATCGAAGCGGCCCGCGCGGGCGAAGCCGGCCGTGGCTTTGCGGTGGTGGCCGACGAAGTGCGCAGCCTGGCGCAACGCACCCAGGTGTCGGTGGAAGAGATCCGCCAGGTGATCGAAGGCCTGCAGCAAGGCACCCAGGATGTGGTGGGCGCCATGCATGAAGGCCAGCGCCAGGCCCAGACCAGCGCCACGCACATGGAACAGGCATTACCGGCACTGCAGCGTATCGGCGAGGCGGTGGCCGTGATCAGCGACATGAACCTGCAGATCGCCTCGGCTGCCGAGGAGCAGAGCGCCGTGGCCGAGGAGGTGAACCGTAACGTGGCGGGCATTCGCGACGTTACCGAGTCGCTGTCGGGCCAGGCCGACGAGTCGGCGCGGATCAGCCAGGCGCTGAACCGGCTGGCTAACCAGCAACAGGCACTGATGGAACAATTCCGCGTCTAGCCTGTAAAGGCCCCATCGCCGGCAAGCCGGCGACAAGGCCAACGCAAGACCCGCCCTTTCTGATCGAGCCATGACCATGGATGCACCCAACAAAACCCCATTCTTCGACCTGACCAGCGAACAGGGCCTGCTGCGGGCCTCTATTGCTGTCACCCTGTTCATCGCCACCATCGGTATCGCGTTCGGCGTAGCCTCCGGCTCGTTCTCGATCGTCTTCGATGGCGTCTATTCGCTGGTCGACGCCAGCATGAGCGGGCTGTCACTGGTGGTGGTCAAGCTGATCACCTCCCATACCACCACCCTGCATATGTCGCGCAAGCTGCGCGAGCGCTTCACCATGGGCTTCTGGCACCTGGAACCGATGGTGCTGGCGCTCAACGGCATCCTGCTGTGCAGCGTGGCCATCTATGCTTTGATCAACGCAGTGCTCAGCCTGCTGGAAGGCGGACGCCATCTGGAGTTCGACATCGCGATCATCTACGCGGTGCTTACCGTGATCGCCTGCGTCACCATTGCCATGATCGAAGCCCGCGCCAATCGCAAGCTCGGCTCGGACTTCGTGCGCATGGACGTCAAAGGCTGGATCATGTCGGCGAGCATCACCGCGGCCCTGTTGATCGCCTTCTGCTTCGGCTACGCCGTTCAGGGCACTGCCTGGGAATGGATGTCGCCATACATCGACCCGGCGGTGCTGGGCCTGGTCTGCCTGGTGATCATTCCGCTGCCACTGTCGGTGATCCGCCAGGCGCTGTCGGAGATCTTCCTGGTCACCCCCAGCGACCTGAAACTGCATGTCGATGAGGTGGCCAAGCACTTCGTCGCCCTTCACGGCCTGCAGTCGTACCGCGCCTACGTGGCCAAGGTCGGACGCTCGCGAGAGATCGAACTGTTCTTCATCGTGCCACCGGACATGGGGGCCAAGACCATTGCCGAATGGGACGCACTGCGCGATGAGGTGGGCAATGCGATTGGCGGCGAAGGGCCGGATCGCTGGCTGACGGTGGTGTTTACCGGGGACAAGGAGTGGGCGGAGTAAGGCGCGCTATGGGGCGACCACCGGCAAGCCGATCTGCCCACGTGATTTTTTTCGACGCCGTCTTTCCACTGACGGGATTGAGCACGCTGCAAAAGCTGCGGACAATGGGGCGCGATACCTCATCGCCCAATACCTTCCCGATGCGAACAGCGCCATGCTCAAAATCTTCAGAGAAAAAAAATTCAAGAAAGCATTCCGAAAAATGGGAGGCAAGGCAGCCGGGGGGCCAGATTCCTTCGCCTCCCGCGCCAGCGCATCCATCGAGGAGGGTGTCAAGCTAGGACACATCCGAGTGGAGCCCCCTTCGTTGTCGATTGGTGCGCATACCTACATCAGAAGCGGGACCAAATTATCCTTGATCGCCGAAATTGGCCGCTTTTGCTCCATTGGGTCTGACTGCACGCTTGGCCAGGAGAAACACACGCACCCAATGGACTGGGTGAGCACACACCCGTTTCAATACGAGACCGGAGCATTGTCCTACTCCCCCCAACTATCCTGGACCACCGTAGGACACGACGTTTGGATCGGGCACGGCGCCACCGTGTTGGAGGGCGTGAATGTCGGTACAGGGGCAATCATTGCGACAAGAGCCTTGGTGACCCGCGACGTGCCACCCTACGCAATCGTGGGGGGAAACCCAGCGAAGATCATCAGATACCGCCACAGCGCCGAAACCATTGAGCGACTTCTCCAAAGCGAATGGTGGAACCTTGACCTCGAATTCCTGAGAAGCCTTCCTCTTGACGATACGGAGACGTTTCTCAAGATTATCGAAAACAGCGCCGGTCTACCGCAGGCAACGTATTCAAGATTGAAAGTCGCCAAACGCACCGCGCAGTGAACGTCCGCAATGGAGTGAAGGAGCCTTGAAAGGTTCGTGTTCAGGCCACCGGCCATACCATGGCACAGCGACTTTCCGGCGCGAATCCGTGCTTGTACTCCTTGCTCAGTATCGCCGCCAGCCGCTGATCAAGGTCTTTGGGGGCCTTGGCCTCAAAGCCCAGGCGGGCGTAAAAGGGGGCGTTCCACGGCACGCTCGTGAATGTCGTAAGCGTGACGAAACCAAGTCTGTGTGACCGCGCGTGATCCTTCGCCGCTTCGATCAGATGCCGCCCTATACCCTGACCTTGCATCGATTGGTCCACCGATACTTCATGGATGTGAAGTTCATTGCCGTGGCGCTCAGCGCTGAGAAATCCTTGCGGTCGATGTTCGGCATCGATTGCAACCCAGCAGGTCGACTGTGCAATGAGTTGGCGATGACGCTCTACGGACATCGGAGGCGACTCAGCCAGCCAACTCAGCTGATCGATCAGGCGAAAGGATTGAGCGGCGGAAGTTTCTATGGCGGGCAGAAGTGGCGCATCTTCCGGCACAGCGGGGCGGATGATAAGCATGCGTCGTCCAAAAAGGGTCACGGATCGTTCATGAATGCTAGAACGAAAAAGCCCACCATAGAAGGTGGGCTTTTCAACACATCTAAGTGAGGCTTGGGTGCCTCATACAGCAGCATGACCAGGTATGGCTTAGTGAAGCCGTGTTTCCTGTACTCGCGGACTGCTGTGAATATGGTGGGTCGTGTAGGATTCGAACCTACGACCAATTGGTTAAAAGCCAACTGCTCTACCAACTGAGCTAACGACCCGTTGGATGGCGCGTATAATACTGATTTCTAACGGGAAATCAACACCCCATCGCAAAATTTTTTAAAAATATCGCGTCGGGTCCTGTACACCGGCGGCCTTGAAGCCCTCGGCACGCAGGCGGCAACTGTCGCATTTGCCACAGGCACGGCCGTCATCGTCGGCCTGGTAGCAGGACACGGTGAGGCTGTAGTCCACGCCGCGAGCAAGACCCGCCTGGACGATCTGTGCCTTGCTCATGTTCTGCAGTGGCGCCTGGATACGGAAGCCCTGCCCCTCTACACCAGCCTTGGTGGCAAGGTTGGCCATGCGCTCGAACGCTTCGACGAACTCAGGGCGGCAATCGGGATAGCCGGAATAGTCCACCGCGTTCACACCAATAAAGATATCGCGCGCTTCGAGCACTTCAGCCCAACCCAGCGCCAGCGACAGGAACACCGTATTGCGAGCCGGCACGTAGGTCACCGGAATGCCCTCGCCCGGGGTTTCCGGCACATCGATGCTGCTGTCGGTCAGGGCCGAACCGCCAATACCATCAAGGTTCAGGCCGATGACCTTATGTTCGACGACACCCAGGTCCCGCGCTACGCGAGCGGCTGCGTTAAGCTCGGCACGGTGGCGCTGGCCGTAATCGAAGCTCATGGTATAGCAGCTGTAGCCCTCGGCCTTGGCCATGGCCACCACCGTGGCCGAATCCAGGCCGCCGGACAGCAGAATTACCGCGCGTTTCTCACTCATGTACTGCTACTCCTTCAATCAACGTCCGGGTTCGTCGTTCCACAGCAGCTTGTGCAGCTGCAGCTGGAAGCGCACGGGCAGGTTGTCGGCTACGATCCAGTCCGCAAGGTCGGTGGCGCTCACCTGGTGATGACTTGGTGAGAACAACACTTCCCCGGCACGTTCAGCGAGGTTGTACTGAATGAGCTTGGAAACCGCCCAGTCATAGTCCTCGCGAGAGCAGATGACGAACTTGACCTGGTCATTGTGGGTCAGGTGCTCGATGTTCTCGTAACGGTTTCGGTGAGACTCCTCCGAGCCGGGCGTCTTGAGGTCGACTACACGGCTGACGCGGGTATCGGTGCCGGCGATATCCAGGGCACCGCTGGTCTCGAGGGAGACTTCGTAGCCGGCATCGCACAGCCGCTGCAGCAGCGGCAAGGCGTTGGGCTGGGCCAACGGCTCGCCACCGGTTACACAGACGTAACGCGGCTTGTAACCGGCCACCTGCTCGAGAATGTCGTCGAGGGTGCGGACGGTGCCGCCACTGAAGGCGTAGGCACTGTCGCAGTACTGGCAACGCAGGGGACAACCGGTAAGGCGCACGAATACTGTGGGCAGCCCAGCCGTTCGCGTTTCACCCTGCAAAGAGTAAAAGACTTCGGTGATGCGTAATGTGTCTTGCATGATCGCCACGGGCGTGACAGCTAAACAGGCTGTCCGCCTCCGTCAGGCACTGTTGCGGACTCGACATGGCGTTATCCGCAGCAGCGTGTTTACGAAAAAAGGGCATTGATTCTAACGAAAAAACCCGCGACAAGCGCGGGTTTCTTTCAAGCATTGCAGCTTAGAGCTTCTGCAGGTCACGCTGGGCCAGTTGCGCGGCGGATGTGCCTGGGTACTGGCTGATGACTTGCTGGAGGATGCCCTTGACCTTGTCGGTATGCCCCATACGGCGCTCGACATCAGCCAGTTTGTACAGCGAATCCGGCACCTTGCTGTGCTTGGGGTACTTCTGGCCAACCTGGGCGAAGGCCTGGCTGGCAGCCTGCAGATCGCCCTTGGCCAAGTTCACCTCACCCAGCCAATACTGGGCATTGCCGGCGTACTGACTGTTGGGGTACTTGCGAAGGAAGGCGCCGAAGGCTTGTGCAGCCTTGTCGAAGTCCTTCTGCTTGATCAGGTCGAAAGCGGCATCGTAATACAGCTTCTCTTTCGCCGGATCACCCGGTTCGCTACTGGCGGCCGGTTGTTGCGCAGCAGCGCCAGCGGCGCCTGCTGCAGCACCGGCGGCGGCACCAGGTGCACCGCCGGTAGAAGAATTGTCAGGGGTCGCGGCTGGCGCGGCGCCACTGTTGATGCGACGGTCCAGATCCTGGTAACGCTCCAGGTTTTCCTGCTTCATGCGGGCCACATCGTTCTGCAACTCTTCGATGATGCCCTGCTGGCGGGAAATCTGATCCTGCATCTGTTGCAGCTGCATGAACAGCTGGCCCTGTGCAGAGGCAGGGGTCGAAGCCCCTGCCCCGGCATAGGCGCCGCTCGTGCCATAACCCGAAGGTGGGTAAGCACCTGCGTTGTCATCTACTACAGGAACCTCAGCCCAAGCCGCAAGCGGCAGGCTGAGTGCGAGGACGGTTACTACACGGCGGCACATACGCATGAGAACTTACTTACGCAGTTCTACGCGACGGTTCTGAGCCCAGGACTGCTCGTCGTTGCCAGTGGCAACCGGACGCTCTTCGCCGTAGGAGACCAGTTCCAGTTGAGCAGGGGAAACGCCCTGCAGAACCAGGTAGCGCTGAACGGCCTTGGCACGACGCTCACCCAGAGCCATGTTGTACTCGCGGGTGCCGCGCTCGTCGGTGTTGCCTTCCAGAACAACGCGGTTGCCGTTGGCTTTCAGGTCCTTGGCGTGAACGTCCAGGGCGCGCATGGCTTCTGGCTTCAGATCCGAGCTGTCGTATTCGAAGTAGAAGGTGGTGATTGCGCGCAGGGCGGCTTCTTCGCTCAGGGAGCCGTCGACAGCGCCAGTGTTGGCACCGTAGCCAGCGTTCGGGTCAACAGCGCCTTCACCAGCGTTGTCGCCGCCTTTCGAGGAGCAACCTACAGCTACGGCCATGGCCAGAGCCAGCGCAGCAAATTTACCAAACTTCAGCATTTCCATCGTGAAACTCCTAATGAAACCCCAGTGTGTTAAGCAAAAGTATTACGCCGCAATCAGTTCAGGTAAGGGGACCAGGACGGTTCTCTGACTTCGCCTTGAGCGGTAGGAAGTGGGAGCCTCACGCGTCCATTAAGCGACACGAGCATCAAGACTCCCCGGCCCTGCTGGCGGGTGGCGTAGATTAGCATGGTGCCGTTTGGCGCAACAGTGGGAGACTCATCAAGACTGGTCTCGGAGAGAATCTTTACACTTCCACGTTGCAGATCCTGGGCAGCCACTTTGAAGTTGGTGAAACCCTGCTGACGGTGAATCATCACCAAGGTCTTTTCATCGGCCGAAAGTTTCGGGTTGGCGTTGTAGTTACCCACGAAAGTTACGCGCTCGGCACCACCACCGCTGACCGACTGCTTGTAGATCTGCGGTTTGCCGCCACGGTCGGAGGTGAAGTACAGGGTGTTGCCATCTTTACCCCAGAACGGTTCGGTATTGATACCCGGGCCGGCGGTGACGCGGCTGATCTGGCGCGAGGCAACGTTCATCACATAAATGTCCGGATTGCCATCCTTCGAAAGTACGAAGGCCAGGCGGGTGCCATCCGGGGACCAGGCTGGTGCACCGTTCAGGCCCTCGAAGTTGGTGACCTGTTCGCGGCGACCGGTATCGATGTGCTGGATGAAGATACGCGGACGCTTCTGCTCGAACGAGACATAGGCGATGCGTTTGCCATCCGGTGCGAAGCGCGGCGACAGGATCGGCTCGCGCGACTGCAACAGGGTCACAGCGCGGGCACCATCGTAGTCCGAACGCTGCAGGGTGTAGCGGGTGTTGTTGGCCGAGAAGCGCTCAGCGGTCACGTACAGCATGCGGGTGGAGAATGCACCCTTGATGCCGGTGAGCTTCTCGAACGACTGGTCGGCGATGTAGTGGGACATGTCGCGCAACTGGTCGACACCGCCCGCGACGCTGCCGGTCAGCACTTGCTGCTCGGTGGCGACGTTGAACAGTGCGTATTGAACCTGCAGGCGCCCGCCCGACGGCACGATGCTGCCAACCATGACGTACTGGGCACCAAGGGCTTTCCAGTCACGGAAGATCACTTCGCTGGCCTGGGTCGGCTGGCTGATCATGTTCTGCCGTGGAATTGGCGCGTAGTAGCCAGAGTTGCGCAGGTCGTTACCAATGATATCGGCCATGTCTTCCGGCAGCACGCTACCACCCTGCAGACCGAACGGCACAACCGCGATGGGCGTAGCCCTGTCGCTGCCGCTGGTGACCAGGATGTTCTTTTCCTCTGCCATGGCCATGCCAGCCACGCAGCAGAGCATGACCAGCATTCCTCGAAGGAGTTTAATCACAACGCAAGATCCTCAGGTGTAAATGTCATCTTGAACGAACGGTACGGATTGAACTCGTTCGGCTTCAAGCCCTGCATTTCGGTCAAGCGACCGATGTTCTTCACTGCTGCCACCGCCGAACTGTCGAATGGACCGTCTCCACTGGAGCGAGCCACACTGACGCCGGTAATGGTGCCATCCGGCAGCATGCTGATCTGCAGGACTACCGTCATGCCTTTGCGCGCAGAAGGTGGACGCGCCCAGCCTTCGGCCGCGCGCATACGAATCAGGTCGTCGAAATCGCCGGCCACCTGGTCCCCCTGCTCGTCGGCCAGGGCCTGCTGCCGCTCGGTGGTGTCGGACAACAGCTCGGCCAATGCCTGGGCTTTCTTGTCTTCCGCCGCCTTGCGAGCCGCTTCCTGTGCCTTCTTCTTCTGGGCATCTGCCGCGGCCTTTTTCTTGGCCTCTTCAGCTGCCTTCTTCTTCGCTTCCTCGGCCGCCGCTTTCTTCTTGGCGTCCTCGGCTGCTTTCTTCTTCGCCTCCTCGGCGGCCTTTTTCTTGGCCTCCTCAGCGGCTTGTTTCTTGGCTTCTTCCTCGGCCTGCTTCTTGGCCTCTTCCTCTGCCTTTTTCTTGGCGATGTCAGCCTGCTGTTTCTCAGCGGCTTTCTTCGCTTCTTCAGCCTTCTTGGCTTCGGCGGCTTTCTTGGCCTCGGCAGCCTTGGCAGCCTCTTCGGCCTTCTTGGCCTCGGCGGCTTCGCGGGCCTCTTCGGCCTTTTGAGCGGCGTCGGCTTTCTTTTGTTCCGCGGCCTTTATGGCCTCCTGCTCGACCTTCTTCTGCTCCAGCTGCTCGACCTCGGTCTGGCGCGAAGCGGTTTTCTTCGCTTCCCCGGCAATCTTCTGATTGGTCTGGGTGGTCGCCTGGCTCTTGGATTTGAGCTGGTACAGGGTCGCCTGGACGATCGGCTTGGAAGGCGGCAGCTCAGGCGTCATCGCAAAGCTGACGAACAGCATGGCGAACACCAGCACATGCAGGCCGATGGCCCAGATGCTGGGCCAGAAGTAGCTTTCCGAGGCGGATGGCTCTCGCTGCTGCATCAGGGCGCCTCGGTAATCAGGCCAACGTTACCGACACCGGCCTTCTGCAACCCGCCCATGGCGCCCATGACGGCGCCGTAGTCGACAGCCTTGTCGCCACGAATGAAGACCTGGGTCTGTTTGCCCTGGTCGCGACCGGCGGCGATGATCTTGGTCACCGCACTGGTCATTTCCGGCAGGGTCATGGCCTTGTCCATCTGCTTGTCGGTGTCGACTTCGCTGCCGAGGTTCCAGTAGTAGGTTTTGTCGGCCTTGATGGAGATGGTCAGGATCTGGACGTTGTTGTCCTGCGGCAAGGCTTCACTGGAAACCTTGGGCAGGTCGACCTTCACGCCCTGGTTGAGCATGGGGGCCGTCACCATGAAGATAACCAGCAGCACCAGCATCACGTCGATGTAGGGCACCACGTTCATCTCGGCGACCGGCTTGCGTTTGTGGCGAACTCGGGCCATGGGCTTCTACCTGCTTACTCTTCGCTGGTGTGCACTTTACGGTGCAGGATCGCCTGGAACTCGTCGGCGAAGGTGTAGTAACGGCCGATCAGCACTTCACTGCGGGCAGCAAAACGGTTGTAGGCGATGACCGCGGGAATTGCGGCGAACAGGCCGATTGCGGTGGCGATCAGGGCCTCGGCGATACCAGGAGCGACAGTGGCCAAGGTGGCCTGCTGGGCGCTGGCCAGGCCACGGAAGGAGTTCATGATGCCCCATACGGTACCGAACAGGCCGATGTACGGGCTGGTGGAACCGACGGTGGCCAGGAACGGCAGGCTCTGCTCGAGCTTTTCTTCCTCACGGGAGATGGCAACGCGCATGGCACGGCCAACGCCTTCCATCACTGCATCCGGGTCGACGCCAGGTTGCTGGCGCAGACGCGAGAACTCTTTGAAACCGGCACGAAAGACCTGTTCAACACCGGAGTCAGGATCGGGGTTGCTGCCAGCCTGGCGATAGAGCTTGGACAGATCGATACCCGACCAGAATCGCTCCTCGAAAGCATCCAGCGCACGACGACCGGCACGCAGCATGGTGCTGCGCTGGAAGATCATGATCCATGAAGTGACCGAGGCAGCCACCAAGGCCAGCATGACCAACTGCACCACGATGCTGGCATTGCTGACCAGACTCCACATGGAGGTATGGTCGACGACGTTAGCTTCCACGCTTATTCTCCTGCATTCGATTGAGTACCCGTGCCGTCCGCCAGGAAGGCGTCACGCAGCTCTGGGGGAATGGCCCGGGGTTTGAAAGTGTCGGCGCGCACGGCGGCCACCAGGAACTGCCCCTCGCAGAGCAGCGTTTCATCCTTTTCCCGCCAGACCTGCTGTACGAAACGCAGACTGGCGCGATTGAGTTCAAGTACTTGCGCGGTGACCCGGAGCTCGTCGTCCAGGCGCGCCGGCGCGTGATAGCGTGCTTCGCTGGAGTGGACCACGAACAGGAGGTTTTCTCCGGCCAGCTGCGCCTGGGAAAAGCCCAGGTGGCGCAACCGCTCCGTGCGCGCACGCTCCATGAATTTCAGATAATTGACGTAATACACCACGCCACCGGCATCGGTGTCCTCGTAATAGACGCGACAACGGTGTGCGAACGGTTCCAGGCCATTTTGCGCGCGCATACTCTAGTGCTTACTCCTCAGCTTGCCAATCCGCTGTAGCAACTGTTTTTTCTTAAATAATGTCTGATTGCCAGCAACCCTGCGGCATGCCAGCGGTAGGACCACGAAAAGCGGGATTCGATCTGTCATTCATCGCCTGGCTCGCAATAATCGCCCCCCTCCCCCAGCCTTCCGGGCACGTTCAGACCGAAATGCAGGTAGGCATGCCGCGTGACTACGCGCCCGCGCGGGGTGCGCATGATATAGCCTTGCTGGATCAGGTAAGGCTCGAGCACATCCTCGATGGTGTGGCGCTCTTCGCTGATGGCCGCCGCCAGGTTGTCCACGCCCACAGGACCGCCGTCGAACTTCTCGATCATGGTCAGCAGCAGGCGGCGGTCGGAGTGGTCGAAACCACGCTCGTCGACATCCAGCAGGTTCAACGCCAAGTCGGCCACGGCCTTGGTGATCTGCCCCTTGCCACGCACTTCGGCGTAGTCGCGCACCCGGCGCAGCAGTCGGTTGGCGATACGCGGCGTGCCACGGGCACGCCGGGCAATTTCGAAGGCACCCTGGTCCTCGATCGAAAGCCCGAGGATGCTGGCCGACCGACTGACGATGGTGGCCAGGTCCTGGTTGCTGTAGAACTCCAGACGCTGAACGATACCGAAGCGATCGCGCAGCGGGTTGGTGAGCATGCCGGCACGGGTGGTGGCACCGACCAGGGTGAACGGCGGCAGGTCGAGCTTGATCGAGCGGGCGGCAGGCCCTTCGCCGATCATGATGTCGAGCTGGAAGTCTTCCATGGCCGGATACAGCACTTCTTCGACCACTGGCGACAGCCGGTGGATTTCGTCGATGAACAGTACGTCATGAGGTTCAAGGTTGGTCAGCATGGCTGCCAGGTCACCCGGCCGCTCGAGAATAGGGCCCGAGGTACTTTTGACCGATACGCCCATCTCATGGGCGATGATATTGGCCAGGGTGGTCTTGCCCAGCCCGGGTGGACCAAAAATCAGGGTGTGATCCAGCGACTCGTGGCGACCGCGAGCAGCCTGGATGAACAGGGACATCTGCTCGCGCACGACGGGCTGGCCGATGTATTCATCCAGCCGCAGCGGGCGAATCGCCCGGTCCTGGACTTCTTCACGGTCGCGGCCAGTGGCGGCGATCAAGCGGTCGGCTTCGATCACTTGGTAATCATCCCCTTCAGGCTACGGCGAATCAGCTCTTCGCTACTCAGGCCAGCCTTGTCCTTGATGGCGGATACCGCCTTGCTCGCCTCCTGAGGCTTGTAGCCCAGAGACACCAGCGCACTGACCGCATCGGCCTCGGCGTTGTTGGCGCTGCTGACCGACACCGGCCCATCGGAGACGAGCGTGAACATCGCAGGCGAGGTTTCCCAGGCCTTGAACCGGTCCTTGAGCTCGACCAGCAAGCGCTCGGCGGTCTTCTTGCCAACGCCGGGCACCCGCACCAGCGTCGAAGCGTCCTGGGCCTGGACACAGCGCACCAGTTCGTCGACCTCAAGGCCAGACATCAAGGCCAACGCCAGCTTCGGTCCTACGCCATTGAGACGAATCAGCTCGCGAAACAGCTCACGCTCGCGCTTTTCATGAAACCCATACAGCAGGTGCGCATCCTCGCGCACCACCAGGTGGGTATGCACGGTGACCGACTCGCCCACCTTGGGCAGACGGTACAGGGTGGTCATCGGCACTTCGAGCTCATAGCCCACGCCATTGACATCGATAATCAGGTGCGGCGGCTGTTTTTCCGCCAGGGTGCCGCGCAAACGTCCAATCACGTTCCGATCCTTCCTCTCGGGGAGCCGATCAAAGACCGCACAACCCTATCAGCAAAAGCAGCGGGTGAACGTTTCACCCGAGCAAAATGTGTATCAGCGCATGAAGTGCTTACAGACGCAAGCGTCCACCACGCCGCCGAGCCGTCGCCAAGCCGTGAGGCACCAGGCTGGAGCGGGTATGGGCATGACACAAGGCGATGGCCAGTGCGTCGGATGCATCGATCTGCGGTTTCTGGGTCAATTTGAGCAAATGCATGACCATCATCATCACCTGCTCCTTGTTGGCCCCCCCGGTACCGGCAACGGCCTGCTTGACCTGGGTGGCACTGTACTCGGCGATTTCCAGACCCGCCTCGGCGGCGGCAACGATCGCCGCGCCACGGGCCTGGCCAAGCTTGAGCGCCGAGTCGGCATTGCGAGCCATGAACACCCGCTCGATCCCCATGGTCACCGGGCCGTGCTGGGCGATGATTTCTCCGACACCACGAAAGACGATCTGCAATCGCTCATGCAGCTCGCCACTGCCGGTGCGGATGCAGCCCGACGCCACGTACTCGCAACCACGCGCGGTTTGGCGTACCACGCCGTAACCGGTGATCCGCGAGCCGGGGTCGATACCAAGAATCAGAGTCATAGTGCCTGTCGTACAAAGCCCATGTTTAAACACCATTGGGGCCGCTGCGCGCCCCATCACTGCAAGCCAGCGATGGGCTGCACAGCGGCCCCAATAAAGCTACCTGCCTGGCCCGGATGCCCAGGACACCTTAGCCAAGTTTTTCCAGGATCTCTTCGGAAATCTCGGCATTGGAGTAGACGTTCTGTACGTCATCCAGGTCTTCGAGCATGTCGATCAGCTTGAGCACCTTCTCGGCCCCGTCCTGGTCCAGTTCGGCGCTGGTGGTCGACTGCATCACGATCTCGGCATCGGCGGCCTTGAAGCCAGCTTCCTCCAAGGCGTTACGCACGGCATAGAAGCTGTTGAACGAGGTAAACACATCGAACGAACCGTCTTCGTTGGCCACAACGTCATCGGCATCGGCCTCCATGGCCGCTTCCATCAGGGCATCCTCGTCAAGGCCAGGGGCAAAGCTGATCTGCCCCTTGCGCTCGAACAGGTACGCGACCGAACCATCGGTACCGAGGTTGCCGCCACATTTGGTGAAGGCATGGCGAACGGCCGCTGCGGTGCGGTTGCGATTGTCGGTCATGGCTTCGACCATGATGGCCACGCCACCTGGGCCATAACCTTCGTAGCTGAGCTCTTCGACGTTGTCGCTTTCGTTGGTGCCAGCACCACGGGCCACGGCCCGGTCGATGATGTCGCGGCTCATGTTGGCGCCCAGCGCCTTGTCCAACGCCAGACGCAGGCGCGGGTTGGAGGCCGGATCAGGCCCGCCCTGCTTGGCGGCGACCGTCAGCTCGCGGATCCACTTGGTGAAGATCTTGCCTCTCTTGGCATCCTGGCGCTCTTTGCGGTGCTTGATGTTCGCCCACTTGGAATGACCAGCCATATCAACTCCAAAATCCTTGATACAGAAACAAGTTCCGCCCCGTAGGGCGGAACGCGTGTGATCTTGCGCAAAAGCGCATGGGCGCAACCCTGCGGGTGCGCCCGCGGTCCGCTTACTCGACCTTGGTCTGCTCGCGCAGACGGATGTGCAGCTCGCGCAGTGCCTTGGCATCGACCATGCCAGGGGCCTGGGTCATGACGCACGCGGCGCTCTGGGTTTTCGGGAAGGCGATCACTTCACGGATCGACTGGGCGCCGGTCATCAGCATGACCAGACGGTCCAGACCGAAGGCCAGACCACCGTGTGGCGGTGCGCCGAACTTCAGAGCGTCGAGCAGGAAGCCGAACTTCTCTTCCTGCTCTGCCGCCTCGATACCCAGCAGGCGGAATACCGCCTGTTGCATTTCCTTGCGGTGAATACGGATCGAACCGCCACCCAGTTCGGTACCGTTGAGCACCATGTCGTAGGCACGGGACAGCGCGCCGGCCGGGTTGGCCTCGAGCTCTTCAGGGGTGCACTTCGGCGCGGTGAACGGGTGATGCAACGCGGTGAAGCTGCCGTCTTCGTTCTCTTCGAACATCGGGAAGTCGACCACCCACATCGGCGCCCACTCGCAGGTCAGCAGCTCGAAGTCGTGGCCCAGGCGGATACGCAGCGCGCCCAGGGCTTCGCTGACGATCTTGAACTTGTCGGCACCGAAGAACACGATGTCGCCGTCGACCGCACCCACGCGATCGAGGATCACGTTGAGGTTGGCCTCAGGGATGTTCTTGACGATTGGCGACTGCAGGCCTTCGACGCCCTTGGCACGCTCGTTGACCTTGATGTACGCCAGGCCCTTGGCACCATAGATGCCCACGAACTTGGTGTACTCGTCGATCTTGCTGCGCGGCATGCTGGCACCGCCAGGCAGGCGCAGGGCGGTCACGCGGCACTTCGGATCGTTGGCCGGGCCGGCGAAGACTTTGAAGTCGACGTCCTTGAGCTGATCGGCAACGTCGACCAGCTCCAGCGGAATACGCAGGTCTGGCTTGTCGGAACCGTAACGACGCATGGCCTCCTCGAAGGTCATGTGCGGGAACTCGCCGAACTCCAGGTCCAGCACTTCCTTGAACAGCTTGCGGATCATGCTCTCGGTGAGGCCCATGATCTCGGATTCGTCCAGGAAGCTGGTTTCGATGTCGATCTGGGTGAATTCCGGCTGACGGTCGGCACGCAGGTCCTCGTCACGGAAGCACTTGGCAATTTGGTAGTAACGGTCGAAACCGGCCACCATCAGCAGCTGCTTGAACAGCTGCGGCGACTGCGGCAGGGCAAAGAAGCTGCCAGCGTGGGTACGGCTCGGCACCAGGTAGTCGCGCGCACCTTCCGGCGTGGCTCGGGTGAGGATCGGGGTTTCGACGTCGAGGAAGCCGTTCTCGTCGAGGAAGCGACGAATGCTGCTGGTGATGCGCGAACGCAGGCGCAGCTTGTCGGCCATTTCCGGACGACGCAGGTCGATGAAGCGGTAGCGCAGACGGGTTTCCTCGCCCACGTCGGAGTATTCGTTCAACGGGAAGGGAGGGGTTTCCGCTTCGTTGAGCACATTCAGCTGGTAGCCGAGGATTTCGATGGCGCCGGAGGCCATGTTGGCGTTCACCGCACCTTCCGGACGCTTGCGTACCTTGCCAGTGATCTGCACGACATACTCGCTGCGCACGCGGTCGGCAGCGGCAAAGGTTTCGGCGCGATCCGGGTCGAACACGACCTGAGCCATGCCTTCGCGGTCACGGATATCGAGGAAGATCACCCCGCCGTGGTCGCGGCGACGATGGACCCAGCCGCAAAGGGTGACTTCCTGGCCGTCCAGGCTCTCGTTCAGTTGGCCGCAATAATGGCTGCGCATCATGATGGTGGTTTCGCTTCTCGTGATTCGTGTATTCGGTGGAGGTCTTGACCGCCCAGAGGGCTAATACTGCAAGACCCGACTACTGCAATTCAACTCAGTCGGCCTTGTCGCCGCCTGCCAGATTCTTTTTTGCCCCGGTCTTGAAGTCGGTTTCGTACCAACCGTTACCGCTCAGGCGGAAACCGGGCACCGACAGCAGCTTCTTCAACGCAGGCGCCTGACACGCCGGGCAATCGGTCAGCGGCGCGGCGCTGATCTTCTGCAACACCTCCATCCGGTGATCGCAGGATTCACATTGATAGTCATACAGGGGCATGGATGTCTCTCGTCAACCACAACGCAGGCTGCCGGGGCAGCAAAAAGCGGGATTATATATGGTTAACAGGCGCTGCGCAGCCCGCCCGGCGATCAGCGTCCGCTCGGCGGCTCAAGCAGCCAGGCGACGCAGATCACCCGAATCAGGCCACTGAAGTTCCTCACCCCGCCCTGACGCAGGTGCACCTCGCGGTCCACGTACGACAGCACAGCACTGACCGAACAGCCATTGGCTGCGGCAATCCGCTCCAGGATGCGCCAGTAGACCGCCTCCAGGCGCAAGCAGGTGGAAAATCCGTTGAGCCTTACCGAACGGGACACCGGCTGGATCTGCAACATGTCGAAATCGGCCTTGAACGGGTCGACGCACTGCCGACCTGGCCAGCGCCCTTGATTACCCCCTCGCTTCATCGCTTGCGTCGTGTCTTGCATCGGGTCACTCCACTGCCACGGGAACTCAGCCCCAATGAAGCCCGCGACACCCACCGCTAAGCAGCGGCAAGGGTTTCCCGCCAAAACGCCAAAGCCCGATTGCGCTGGGCACAACCGGGCTTTATCAGGATTCCGACGCAATAAGACGACTATTTACCGTCCAACAGCACCCGCAACATCCAGGCCGTCTTCTCGTGCACCTGCATCCGTTGAGTCAGCAGGTCGGCGGTCGGCTCGTCACTGACCTTGTCCACCACCGGGAAAATGCTGCGCGCCGTACGCACCACCGCCTCCTGACCCTGCACCAGCTGCCGGATCATTTCGTCCGCTGCTGGCACGCCCTCTTCTTCCTTGATCGACGAATGTCGCGCGTAAAAGGCATAGGAACCGGGCGCAGGGAAGCCCAAGGCACGAATGCGCTCGGCGATCGAATCGACGGCCAGCGCCAACTCGTTGTATTGCTCCTCGAACATCAGGTGCAACGTGCGGAAGGACGGGCCGGTGACGTTCCAGTGAAAGTTGTGGGTTTTCAGATACAGCACATAGGTATCCGACAACAGGCGAGAAAGCCCTTCGACGATGGATTTGCGATCTTCTTCAGAGATACCGATATCGATTGCCATGAAGTTCCCCTTTTCCATGATGGCTTGTTGAACAAGCGGGCCCGAAACACTGTACCAACACTTTCCCCAACCCGCATGTGACACAAGGCAATGGATCGACGGCAACCGCCCTCGGTTTGAGAAGCCCCCGCCTTTGCTGTTAAATAGGCACGGTGCCACCCGTGCGGATTGTCATTGCCGGGTGCATAGGCTGGCCTGCCACGTGTTCGCGCTCTACACCTCATGCGCACCGTGCCGCCAGCTCTTCCTGTGATCGGCCTTATCAACTGTGAGCCAACCCATGTTCAAGATCGTCCATCTGGTGACGGGCGTAGCGGCTTTGCTGCTGTCGCTCATACCTGGCCTGAAAACCGATGCAACACCTTTCCTGCAACAACCCGACGCGGTCTACCTCGCCCTGCTCGGCCTGCTCAACCTGCTGCTCGCCCCGGTCGTACCGCTGTACTACCGAGGCGCTCGCCAGCAATTGCAACACCTGGCCTGCGCCCTGCTGGTGGTGGCCGTGGTGCTGCAGACCCTGACACTGCTGGCACGCCCGGAAATGGGCAACCTGGCCGCCCTGGTCTGTGCGGCATTGGCCGTCGCGCTGCACCTGGCCGCTGGCTTCGCGCGCAGCGGCCGCAAAGCCCGCAGCACCCAGCAGGCGCCCCTGGAAGGCGGCAAGCGCGATACCGGCACCGTCAAGTGGTTCAATACCTCGAAGGGCTTTGGCTTCATCTCCCGCGATTCGGGCGATGACATCTTCGTCCACTTTCGCGCCATTCGTGGCGAGGGCCACCGCATTCTGGTCGAAGGCCAGCGCGTGGAGTTTTCGGTGATGCATCGCGACAAGGGCCTGCAAGCCGAAGACGTGGTCGCGGTTACCCGCCGCTGACCGTGCATGGCCCTGGCCACCCCAGGGCCGCCCTTCAATAATGTGGCGGAGGCGCCTCTTCGCCTTCACCACCATATTGCCCGACCATTTCTTCGTATCGCTTGATCAGCTCGGCCATCTGCAACTGCAGGCGCTCGATCACCCGCCCCTGCTCGACCACCACATCATTCAATGCCTGAATGGTGTCATCCTGGAACGCCTGACGGGTCTCCAGCTCGATGATGCGCGATTCGGCAGACATTTCAGGCCTCCTGGTATTGATCATCGAGCCGCGCACGCAGGCGCTGGCGTATGGCGTCGACCTGCCCTGGGCCGTGCTCGATCGCAGGCACCTTGCCCCACACCGGCGCCGGCCAGGCTGCATCGCCATGGCGGCGTACGATGACGTGCATGTGCATCTGGCTGACCACGTTACCCAACGTGGCCACATTCATCTTGTCGCCAGCGAACTCATCCTTGAGGACTTCAGCCAGGTAGGTGGTTTCCTTCCACAACTGGGCCTGCTCATCGGTGCTGAGGTCGAACAGCTCGCTCACACCTTCGCGCCGTGGCACCAGGATGAACCAAGGGTAATTGGCATCCTTGCTCAGCAACACACGGGACAATGGGAAATCCCCCAGCACGAGGGAATCCTGCTGCAAACGCGAATCCAGGACGAACACGGCAAACCTCCTAAGAAAACAGCCCCGTCGAATGCGGGAAAACCTGCGCAGAGGATACCCTGCTTCGCCCCTTTGGACATGCAACGGCTCGAATTGCGCTCACTTTCGGTTCACGGACGAGCCACCTTTGCACGCTTGCGGTAACACTGCGCTACTTTTCGCACCAAAATGATGCCGAAAATGTGGATTCCACCACACATCCCCCCACGCAAACGACTCAACTTGAACAGTCCGCGGTAACACATTGACTTTTAAGGCAGCTTTTGGGCATTTGCCGACGTGCTTCGGCGGTAGACCACCCACCCCGATACCGCCCCGTATTTGCGGGACTTCGCGCCCCTTGCCCGGGGATTTTGTGAAAATTTCATGAAGCGTTGCGAATTTTGAGCACGGTTGTTGCATTCCCTTCACGCCAAGTCGGCACGACACCTGCATTGACCGGGTGGACGCGACAAATAACAACAGCGGCATTGGAGGCACCAGGGAGTTTCTCGAACCGGACTTTCTTATTACAGATCGATTACGGTGACAGAAACAGCGCTGGCGTTGTACGCCTCACTTGGGGAGGCGTGATTTGCGACATGGAACTACCTAGAAGCGACATGAGCGTAACGTTACCGAAAGGATGTTTATTCCCATATCGCCAACAACAGTCAGCGTGCTATACATTTTCGCCGACATAACAAGAAAGAGCTGTCCCATATAACTAAAAAACTTGGGCACAGCGGTACTCTTCCTAAAAACCAAAGGAGCAAATCACGATGCGCGTGATGAAGTGGAGCATGATCGCCCTGGCCGTTGCGGCAGGGACCTCGCAGTTCGCCGTAGCCTCTTCGCAAGACGAAGCAAAAGGTTTCATCGAAGACAGTTCGCTGAACCTGAAGACTCGCGCCATGTACATGAACCGCGACTTCAAGCACGGTGCAGGCAACATTGCCGACCCAACCCGCTCCAGCGGCTTCAAGAGCGGCCACCGCGAAGACAGCGGCGCATCGCTGCTGGGCACCTTCGAATCCGGCTTCACCCAGGGCACCATCGGCGTGGGCGTTGACCTCATGGCCATGGGTAGCGTCAAGTTCGATGGCGGCAAAGGCACTGCCGGTAACGGCCTGTTCCGCACCGACAGCGACGGCCACCCGGAAGATTCGCAAGGCAAAGGCGGCGCAGCCGTCAAGTTCCGCCTCTCCGACACCACCCTGAAGTATGGCCGCCAGTTCGTCGCAAGCCCTGTGTTCGCGACCGATGACAGCCGTCTGCTGCCAGAAGTGGCGGAAGGTACCTTGATCACCAGCAAGGAGATCAAGGGCCTGGAATTGAGCGCCGGTCGCTTCACCGCGCTGAGCTCGCAAACCGGCATGGGCAAGGACAGCATCAACGGCAAGCACACGCCTGGCCTGACGTCGGCCAACATTGCCGGTGCCACCTACTCCTTCACCGACAACTTCGTCGGTACCCTGGCAGCCTCTGATGTCGATGACTACTTCAAGAAGCAGTACATCAACCTCAACTACACCCTGCCGATCGATGATACCCAAGCGCTGAACTTCGACTTCAACGGCTATCGCTCCAAGGACCAGGGCCAGAAACTCTACGGCGAACTGGACAACAAACTGTGGAGCCTTGCAGCTGCCTATAGCCTGGGCGGCCACAAGTTCACCCTGGCCTACCAGCGCTCCAGCGGCGACACCGGCTACCTGTATGGCGTCGATGGTAACGGCACTGTCTTCGTGTCCAACTCCATCCAGATCTCCGACTTCGTCGGTGCCGAAGAGAAATCCTGGCAGGCTCGCTACGACCTGAACATGGCTTCCTACGGCGTACCTGGCCTGAGCTTCATGACCCGTTACGTCTACGGTGACAACATCGAGACTACTTCCAACACCGAAGGTAAGGAACACGAGCTCAACGTCGAGTCCAAGTACGTCATTCAGGAAGGCCCGGCCAAAGACCTGTCCTTCCGCGTACGCTACGCCGTTTACCGTGCAAACAACGCGTACAACGCCGACTACGCTTCGGACAACAACGACCTGCGCCTGATCCTCGAGTACCCGCTGAGCATCCTGTAAGCTTCGGCCGACAGCGCTTCGCAATTGAAAAAGCCCGGCACATGCCGGGTTTTTTCTTGGCTGACAACTGCCAGCCAGTGCTGCATTCTGTACGCTTTCGTTTCGCCCCCGTACAATGCGGGGTCATTTCACATTCAGGCAATCGACACGGCTCACCATGCGCACCAGTCAATATTTGCTCGCCACCCAAAAAGAAACCCCTGCCGACGCCGTGGTCATCAGCCACCAGCTCATGCTGCGCGCTGGCATGATCCGCAAGCTGGCCTCCGGCCTGTATACCTGGCTGCCGATGGGCCTGCGGGTAATGCGCAAGGTCGAGGCCGTGGTCCGCGAGGAAATGAACGCTGCTGGGGCCCTGGAAGTGTTGATGCCAAGCATCCAACCTGCCGAGCTGTGGCAGGAGTCCGGCCGCTGGGAGCAATACGGCCCTGAACTGCTGCGCCTGAAAGACCGCCACAATCGTGACTTCTGCGTCGGCCCGACCCACGAAGAGGTCATCACCGACCTGGCCCGTAACGAGCTGTCCAGCTATAAACAGCTGCCGCTCAACATGTACCAGATCCAGACCAAGTTCCGTGACGAGATCCGCCCGCGCTTCGGCCTGATGCGCGGCCGCGAGTTCATCATGAAGGACGCCTACTCGTTCCATGCCGACCAGGCTTCCTTGCAAGAAACCTACGACCGCATGCACCAGGCGTACAGCAATATCTTCACTCGCCTGGGCCTGGACTTCCGCCCAGTGCAGGCCGACACCGGCTCTATCGGTGGTAGCTACTCTCACGAGTTCCACGTACTGGCCGAGTCCGGCGAAGACGACGTGATCTTCAGCGACACTTCCGATTACGCAGCCAACATCGAGAAGGCCGAGGCCATCCCGCGCGAAACCGTGCGCCCTGCGCCAACTGAAGAACTGCGCCTGGTCGACACCCCGAATGCCAAGACCATCAAGGATCTGGTGGACAACTTCGGCCTGCCGATCGAGAAAACCGTCAAGACCCTGATCGTCCGCGGTGCCGAGGAAGGCAAACTGGTCGCCCTGGTGGTCCGTGGCGACCACGAGCTCAATGAAATCAAGGCCGCCAAGCTGGAACAGGTTGCCGACCCGCTGGTCATGGCCACCGATGCCGAACTGCGCGAGGCCATTGGCGCCGGTGCTGGCTCGCTCGGCCCAATGAACCTGCCGATGGAGTGCATCATCGACCGCTCGGTCGCCCTGATGAGTGATTTCGGCATCGGCGCCAACATCGACGACAAACACTACTTCGGCGTGAACTGGGAGCGCGACCTCCCCGTCCCGCAGGTCGCTGACCTGCGTAATGTGGTCGAAGGTGACCCGAGCCCGGACGGCCAGGGCACCCTGGTGATCAAGCGCGGTATCGAAGTGGGTCACATCTTCCAGCTCGGCACCAAGTACAGCGAGGCGCTCAAGTGCCAGGTACTGGGCGAGAACGGCAAGCCGGTCATCCTGTCCATGGGCTGCTACGGCATCGGCGTGTCCCGCGTGGTCGCCGCGGCCATCGAGCAGAGCTATGACGACAAGGGCATCATCTGGAACGACGCCCTGGCCCCGTTCCAGATCGCCCTGGTACCGCTGCGCTACGAAACCGATGTGGTTCGCGAGGCAACCGACAAGCTGTACGCCGAGTTGACGGCTGCCGGCTTCGAAGTGTTGCTGGACGACCGTGACAAGAAGACCAGCCCAGGCATCAAGTTTGCCGACATGGAGCTGATCGGCATCCCGCACCGCATCGTCGTCAGCGATCGCGGCCTGGCCGAAGGCAACCTGGAGTACAAGCACCGCACCGAGCAAGAGGCTCAGGCACTGCCGCTCAATGAAGTGCTGACCTTCCTGCAGGCCCGCGTTCGCCGCTGATAACCAATGCACGAGTGATCATGTCCAAGCGAAGTACCTTTACCCTGGGGGGCGCCGCTTTGTGCGGCGCCCTGCTGGTCAGCGGCTGCGCCAACCAGATGTCCCAGCGCAGCGAGCACGAGGAACGCGTCGAGCGCAAATTGCTCGAGCACAGTCTGCAGATCGATGTCGGCGAGCCGAAGGTGATGGAACTGCCTCAACGGCGCGTTCGGGTCAATGAGCAGAAGCGCTTCGAAGTCACCGAGTTCGAAGTCACCCGTCGCTATGACCGCTACACGCCCTACCAGCCCTGGCGGGAGATCTACGAGATTCCGCTGGGTGCGGTGGCAGTGGTTGCCGGGATCGGCGCCAATGTGGTCAACGTCTTCGCCTTGGGCAACCTGCCGGACAGCGTCACGCACGATTGGCTCAACTACGGCGTGGCCGGGGTAAACCCGTTCATGAACGTGCAGTCCAATGGTCGTGCTCAGCAAAACCTTGCAGGCATCAGCGAAGTGCAGAAGGGCAAACGTGAAGAGTTCACCAGCATGCCCTGGAGTGAACGCCTGGTCGAGGTGAAGGCTGGCAAGCAAACCCACGAGCTGACCACCGACAGAAACGGCGTCTTGCGCCTGAACCTGCTGGACAGCCCGTTCTCCGAGCAGCACCTCAACCACGTCGGCACCCTGCACCTGCATGTGGCTGATGAAGAGAACGCCGTGCGTGGCGATGCCAGCTTGTTGGTCAGCGCCACGCTGCGCAACAAGTTGCTCGAAGCCCATGAGCTGATTTTCGATGACCTGGAAGACGATGACGTCGGCCAGTGGGTACACCGGGTCAAGCGCCTGTCGGAGCTGGGCCTGGAAGAAGAGGCCAGTGAAATGGAGCAGAGCCTGATCGAGCTGACCCGCAACGATCCGGAGCTGCAACAGGAGTTCCTGCAAGCGCTGACCAAGGCTACCGGCCGGTTGGTGGCAGATCCGGGCGTGCAGTAATAAAGCATCGCTGATAAACCGGCCTCTCCAGATACCGCTAAAAAAGCCAGACGCTCGACTCCGTGAAAGCGGCCTTGCGTCGCGTTAGGGCTACACAGGAGCTCTATCGTGACGCAAGGCCGCTTTCACGAGGTTGGCCGACACTGCATTGCTCACGGCCCTGGGAACAGCTCCAACTGCTCATGGGCCCCTCGCAAGTCCCGCAGCCTCACCCCTACCCCCAGCAAACGCACCGGCTTTCCGCCACGGGCAAAAGCCTGGCTCAGCAACTGCCGATAACTTTCCAGATCCCTGCCCGCCCCCGCCTGCTCCAGGGTGGTCTGGCTAAAGTCATGGAACTTGACCTTCACGAAAGGTTTGTCCGGTCGATGGCTGCTGTCCATTCGGGCGATTCGCTCATTCAGACTGGCCAACAGTTCAGGTAACCGTTCAAGACAGCTGGCGAGGTCAGGCAGGTCGGTGTCGTAGGTGTTCTCCACACTGACCGACTGCCTGCGACTGTCGTTGTGCACTGCCCGCTCGTCGATACCGCGCGCCAGCCCCCATAACCGCTCGCCGAAACTGCCGAACTCGCGCACCAGCGCAAGTCGCGACCAATCCCGCAGGTCATCGCATGTGTCGATCCCCAGGCGCGCCAGCTTATCTGCTGTGACCTTGCCGACGCCATGCAGCCTGGCCACCGGCAAAGCGGCGACGAAAGCCCCCACCTCATCTGGAGTGATGACGAACAGTCCATTGGGCTTTCGCCAGTCACTGGCAATCTTGGCCAGGAACTTGTTCGGCGCCACACCCGCCGAAACCGTTATGTGCAAGGTGCGCGCGACCCGCCGACGAATATCTTCGGCAATCCGGGTAGCGCTGCCGGAAAACCACTGGCTGTCGCTGACATCCAGATAGGCCTCGTCCAGCGACAACGGCTCGATCAGCTCGGTATAGTCTCGAAAAATGGCGTGGATCTCGCGCGAGGCCTCGCGGTAGGCATCAAAGCGCGGCTTGACGATCAGCAGGTCAGGGCACAGCTTGAGTGCATGCCGCGAGGACATGGCCGAACGCACGCCATAGGCGCGGGCCTCGTAGTTGCAGGTGGCGATCACCCCCCGCTGTTCGGGCTGCCCCCCTACCGCCATGGGGCGCCCCGCCAGACTCGGGTCGTCACGCATCTCGATTGCGGCATA
The DNA here is from genome assembly GCF_029537255.1 of Pseudomonas sp. NyZ480. NCBI lineage: Bacteria > Pseudomonadati > Pseudomonadota > Gammaproteobacteria > Pseudomonadales > Pseudomonadaceae > Pseudomonas > Pseudomonas sp. NyZ480. Next base: position 4,119,668 of record NZ_CP120626.1, read on the forward strand.
GAAACAATCGCAGTCGATGTGAATGATCTTGCGCTGGGACATGGCCTACCATCGGCACTGTAAATTCATACAGATAGTAGCGTAAGCGCCCCTTATGGAAACAGCCCGCATGCGACAAGACCGGCCAATCGGGCTGAAAGCCACGTCAATCCTGAGCTGCGGACTCATTGCATACGCTAAGAGATTGAACAAAAAAGGTTTTTTTCACGAAACAGCTTGACATAGGGAAGCAAATCCGTAGAATTCGATCTCACAGGCGCGGGATGGAGCAGCCTGGTAGCTCGTCGGGCTCATAACCCGAAGGTCGTCGGTTCAAATCCGGCTCCCGCAACCAGATTCGAGAAAAGGCCACTGTTCACACAGTGGCCTTTTTCTTTGGCCCTTGAAAAAGGCGCGGAAGAAAAATGACGAAAAATCAATGCTTAATGCTTGACAGCCGTCCGCGAAACTGTAGAATGCGCACCACTGACGCGGGATGGAGCAGCCTGGTAGCTCGTCGGGCTCATAACCCGAAGGTCGTCGGTTCAAATCCGGCTCCCGCAACCATATTCGTCAGAACAAACCCCGCCTGTTTAACAGCAGCGCGGGGTTTGTTGCTTTTCCCCTCCAGGAAATTCCCCGCCTTACCCCCCCCCCTACGGCCAGGCCCCGTGTATTGGATGAACTATCTTTAACCCGCTCGGACGGCTAAAAGCGACGTCGCCCGGAGTAATATCTGGATACGTTTTCCAAAGGGACTTTCTCTTGGCCGCACCTTTCCCCCACCTCGCGCTGTGTGCACGGGGTACCCCATGACCTCCCGCAACCCTGAGCCTCAGGCTACCATCGCCTCGGCCCTACCCAGCGCCGCGCACCAGCTGACCTGGCTGGAGCGCATAAGCCGTTATCGCCAACCCATCGGGCTGGCGGTGACCTTGTTGCTGTTCGCCATGGGCCTGATCGCCTGCCGGCACCTGTTGAGCGAACTCGACATCTATGCCTTGCACGATGCCATGCTCAGCGTGCCGACCCGTGCGCTGCTCGGCGCCTTCGTGGCCACCGTGGTGGGCTTCGTGATCCTGCTCGGGTACGAATGGTCGGCCAGCCGCTACGCAGCCGTGAAACTGCCGCTACGCACTTTGGTGCTGGGTGGTTTCAGTGCGTTTGCGATTGGCAATGCCATCGGCCTGTCGATGCTGTCTGGCGGCTCGGTGCGCTACCGCCTGTATGCGCGCCAGGGGCTGGGTGCCGGGGAAGTTGCGCGGATGACGGTGTTCGCCAGTCTCTCCCTTGGCTGCGCGCTGCCTCCCCTGGCAGCCTTGGCCACCTTGAGCGACCTCTCTGCCGCAGCCACCGCCTTGCATATGGCGCCAACACTGTTGGCAGGTATCGCGATTGCCGTGCTGGCCGCGTCCGTCGTGCTGGTCATCGGGCTATACCGCCGACGCCAGGCCGAACAACCCTTGGCCGACAACCTGCTGGTACAAGTCGGACGCCGTACACTGCGCCTGCCCGGGGCTCGCCTGACGCTGCTGCAGTTGCTGATCACCGCCCTGGACGTCGCTGCGGCAGCCACCGTGCTCTATCTACTGCTTCCAGAGGCTCCGCCATTTGGCGCGTTCGTGCTGGTGTACCTGTTGGCCCTGGCCGCAGGCGTGCTCAGTCACGTACCGGGTGGCGTCGGCGTCTTCGAAGCGATTCTGCTGGCAGCCTTCGCTGACCAATTGGGCGCAGCGCCCCTGGCGGCGGCGCTGCTTCTATACCGCCTGATCTATGTCGTGCTGCCGCTGCTGATGGCATGCGTGCTGCTGCTGGCCAACGAAGCCCGTCGCTTACTGTTCGCCCAGCAGGCTATCAAGGCAGCCTCCGGGCTGGCGGCGCCGATCCTGGCGATCCTGGTGTTCCTCTCCGGCGTGGTCCTGCTGTTCTCCGGTGCGACACCGGAAATCGACACCCGCCTCGAACATATGGGGTTCCTCGTACCTCACCGACTGATCGATGCCTCGCACTTTGGCGCCAGCCTGATCGGTGTCCTGTGCCTGCTGCTGGCCCAAGGCTTGCGGCGCCGACTGTCGGCCGCCTGGCTACTGACCACTGTGTTGCTGCTGGTCGGTGCCTTGTTATCGTTGCTCAAGGGCTTCGACTGGGAAGAAGCGAGCCTGCTGACCGTGACCGCAGCCTTGCTGGCGTTGTTCCGTCGCTCGTTCTACCGCCCAAGCCGCTTGCTGGAACTGCCATTCTCGCCAATCTACCTGGTAGCCAGTGCCTGCGTGGTCGGAGCGTCGGTCTGGTTGCTGCTGTTCGCCTATCAGGATGTGCCCTACAGCCACCAATTGTGGTGGCAGTTCACCCTGGACGCCGATGCCCCGCGTGGTCTTCGCGCCGCGATGGGCAGTGCGGTACTGCTGGTGATCGTCGCCCTGACCTGGCTGTTGCGCACTGCCCGCCCAGTGATCCACCTGCCAGATGATGATGAACTGCAGCGCGCCCACCAGATTCTGCTGGCCTCCGACCAACCCGACGGAGGCCTGGCCCTGACTGGCGACAAGGCGCTGCTGTTCCACCCAAGCGACAAGGCCTTCCTGATGTATGCGCGCCGTGGTCGCAGCCTGGTGGCCCTTTACGACCCCATTGGCCCTGCGCAAGAGCGCGCCGAAATGATCTGGCAGTTCCGCGACCTGTGCGACCTCCATCATGCCCGCCCAGTGTTCTACCAAGTGCGAGCGGAGAACCTGCCCTTCTATATGGATATCGGCCTGACCGCGCTCAAGCTCGGCGAAGAGGCCAGGGTCGACCTGCGCCGCTTTGACCTCGAAGCCAAAGGCAAGGAAATGAAAGACCTGCGCTACACGTGGAACCGCGGCGGCCGCGATGGCCTGAGCCTGGAAATCCACGAACCCGGCCAAGCGCCCCTGGCTGAACTGAAGGAGATTTCCGACGCCTGGCTCGGCGGCAAGAACGTGCGCGAGAAAGGCTTCTCGCTCGGGCGCTTCAGCGCCGAGTACCTGCAGCACTTCCGTATCGCCCTGATTCGCTTCCAGGGCCGGCCGGTGGCCTTCGCCAACCTGCTGGAAACCCACAGTAACGAACTGGCCAGCCTGGACTTGATGCGCGCTCACCCCGAAGCGCCGAAGCTGACCATGGAATTCATGATGATCGGTCTGATCCTGCATTACAAAAGCCGAGACTACGCACGCTTCAGCCTGGGAATGGTTCCGCTTTCCGGCCTGCAACCGCGCCGTGGCGCCCCGCTGACACAGCGGTTGGGTTCGATGGTGTTCCGCCGCGGCGAGCAGCTTTACAACTTCCAGGGTCTGCGGCGCTTCAAGGACAAGTTCCAACCGGACTGGGAACCCCGTTACATGGCCGTGCCGGCCGGGCTCGACCCGCTGGTGGCACTGGCTGACACTGCCGCCCTGATTGCCGGCGGCCTGACTGGATTGGTGAAACGTTGATGATCCGACGCTATTGGTTGTACGTACTGGTTCCCTTGCTGCTGGCCGCGCTGTGCGGCGCCCTGGCCTTCTGGCTATGGGCTCGCCCGGCGCCCGAGGCGCGCCTTGAACAGCTGACCCTGGACGGCACCAGCATGACCCGGGTAACTCCGGGGGTTCACGCCAAGGCCAGGGTCGCCATCGGCGTACCCCAGGACCAAGCCCTGACCGGCAAGCAACTGCTGGACCTCAGCCAGGCTGGCGAAGCGCAACTGGTGCAAGTGATTCTGCCGCCGAGCGACTGCGCGAAACAGCAACAGGCGATGGACCAGGCCCTGAGCCAACTGTCCGACAAGCCGACCCTGGTTGCCGGTATTGGCCCGGGTGCGGCTCAAGCCTGGCGCTGGCTGGCCAGTCAGAGCGATGACAAGGCCCGCGCCATCTCCGTCGACTTCAGCCTCGAACAGCCGGGCTGTGCCACTGCCCTGCCGAAGTCTGCGGCCCACGGTCACTGGAACGTAGCCTGGAACGACAACCCCGATGACGCCAGCGCTGCGTTCGTGCGCGACCAGGCCAATGCCGAGACCAGCATCAGCGATTACGACATCCATCTGCCGCAGGTACTCAAGACGCAGTTGACCCAGGCATTGGTCGGTCGCGACGGTAACGCGCTTGCCATTCCGGTGGTGGAAGTCCCGGCTGGCCAAACCACCGATACCGTGACCCTGTTCCTCTCGGGCGATGGCGGCTGGCGTGACCTCGACCGCGACGTGGCGGGTGAGATGGCCAAGCTCGGCTACCCTGTGGTCGGTATCGACACGCTGCGTTACTACTGGCAGCACAAGACCCCGGAGCAAAGTGCCGCCGACCTGTCCGAACTGATGCAGCATTACCGTCAGAAATGGGGCACCAAGCGCTTCGTGCTGACCGGTTACTCGTTCGGCGCAGATGTGCTGCCAGCCATTTACAACCGCCTGCCTGTCGAGGATCAGCAGCGAGTCGATGCCGTGGTTCTGCTGGCGTTCGCCCGCAGTGGCAGCTTCGAAATCGAAGTCGAAGGCTGGCTGGGCAAGGAAGGTCAGGAAGCGCCGACCGGGCCGGAAATGGCCAAGCTGCCAGCGTCGAAGGTAGTGTGCGTCTATGGTGTTGAAGAGACCGACGAAAGTGGTTGCACCGACAAGACTGCCGTGGGCGAGCGCCTGAAACTGCCAGGCGGGCACCACTTCGACGAAAATTACCCGGCCTTGGCCAAGCGCCTGATCGGCGAGATCGAGACCCGTCAGGGCAAGTCCAGCGTCGCTGAACAGAACTGAGGCGTAGCCACGCTCCCACAGGATTACCGTGGGAGCGGCCTTGTGTCGCGAATGGGCCGCAAAGCGGCCCCGGATCACAGCCTCCCTGCATCCAGGGGGGCTGCTACGCAAGGCCGCGATGCGCGTCAGATCTCGACTTGAGTCCCCAACTCGATCACCCGGTTCAACGGCAGGTTGAAGAATCGCAGGTTGCCGTTGGCATTCTTCAGCAAGAACGCGAACAGGTTGCCCCGCCAGCGCGACATCCCTTCCAGGCGCGAAGCGATGACCGTTTCACGGCTGAGGAAGTACGTCGTGCGCATCGGGCTGAAATCCAGCTCATCCAGATGGCACAGCTTCAGCGCTTCAGGCACGTCGGGCTCGTCCATGAAGCCAAAGTGCAGCAACACGCGGAAGAACCCATCGCCGTAGGCCTCCACCTCGAAACGCTCCTGCTCCGGCACCCTTGGCCGGTCTTCGCTGACCACGGTCAGCAGCACCACCTGGCTGTGCAGCACCTGGTTGTGCAGCATGTTGTGCAACAAGGCATGAGGCACTGCATCAGGCCGCGCCGTCAGGAACACCGCGGTGCCCTCGACGCGGTGCGGCGGCTGCACGCGGATGCTGCTGATGAACACCGGCAGCGGCAAGCCGCCTTCGTCGATACGGTCCACCAGAATCTGCTTGCCACGCTTCCAGGTGCTCATGAGCAGGTACAACACCCCGCCCGCCAGCACCGGGAACGCACCGCCCTGGACGATCTTCGGCACGTTGGCGGCGAAGAACAGCCCATCCACCAATAGGAAGCCCAGCAGAATCGGCACGGCCAGCACCGGCGGCCACTTCCAAAGCAGCAGCATCACGGCCGACACCAAAATCGTGGTCATCAGCATGGTGCCCGTCACCGCCACACCGTAGGCTGCAGCCAGGGCGCCAGAGGATTCGAAACCGATCACCAGCATTACCACGCCGGCCATCAGCGTCCAGTTGACCGCACCGATGTAGATCTGCCCCTGCTCGTGACTGGACGTATGCTGGATCTGCATGCGCGGGATATAGCCCAGCTGGATCGCCTGGCGCGTCAGGGAGAAGGCTCCGGAAATCACCGCTTGCGAGGCGATCACAGTCGCCAAGGTCGCAAGCCCGACCAAAGGCAGCAGCGCCCAGCCTGGCGCCAACAGATAGAACGGGTTGCGCGCGGCCTCGGGGTTCTGCAGCAAAATGGCGCCCTGGCCAAAGTAGTTGAGCACCAAGCCTGGCAAGACCAAAGCGAACCAGGCGCGGGCGATCGGCTTGCGGCCGAAATGCCCCATGTCGGCATACAGTGCCTCGGCCCCGGTCAGTGCCAGCACGACCGCGCCGAGAATGGCGACCCCCATGCCCGGGTGCACGATGAAGAAGTTCACCGCCCAGCCCGGATTGACCGCCTTGAGCACCTCAGGGCTTTGCGAGATGCCATAAATCCCCAGCGTTCCCAGCACCACGAACCAGGTCACCATGATCGGACCGAACAGCTTGCCGATCTTGTCGGTGCCATGCTTCTGCACCAGGAACAGCGCCACCAGTACCACCAGCGAAATCGGCACTACCCAGTGGTCGATGCCTTCGAACGCCAGGCCCATGCCTTCGACCGCCGACAGGACCGACACTGCCGGAGTGATCATGCTGTCGCCATAGAACAGCGAAGCCCCGATCAGGCCACTGACCACCATCAGCGTGCGCAACCGCGGATAGGCCGCCGTGGCCCGCCGCGCCAGCGCCGTCAGGGCCATGGTGCCGCCCTCCCCCTGGTTATCGGCACGCAGGATGAACATCACATATTTGAACGACACCACCCATAGCAGCGACCACAGAATCAGCGACAGGATGCCCAGCACCCCATCGTGATTGACCGGCACTCCATACCCCCCGGAGAAGACTTCCTTGAGTGTGTACAAAGGGCTGGTGCCGATATCGCCATAGACCACCCCAACAGCTGCCACGAGCAGGCCCAGCGACCGAGCCGCGCCCTGTTTCTCGCCGTGCCCGCCCTCGGCGTGACTGCTTGCCTGAACCATCGACCACTCCCGCAGACGGCCCCGAAGGCCAATAGAATTCACTCCCACGCCTGGGCCCTGCACAGACCCGGACGCAACGGCGCGAAGCATAGCGCAGCGTTCGTCGTATTTCTGCTGGTCAAGCGACCTCGCGCTCGCTAGAATTGCGCACTTTTTGATCAGAGGCGCCAAAAACGCCCGCCTGGATCGCCCCGCCAGAGGCCGGGGTGGCCTGTTTCAATACCGAGGTTAGCCATGTCCACCACTCCCGCCACGCCGAAGGTCGGCTTTGTTTCCCTGGGTTGCCCCAAGGCCCTGGTCGATTCCGAGCGCATCCTGACCCAGCTGCGCATGGAAGGTTATGAAGTCGTGCCCACCTACGAGGACGCCGACGTCGTGGTGGTCAACACCTGCGGCTTCATCGACAGCGCCAAGGCCGAGTCGCTTGAAGTGATCGGCGAAGCGATCAAGGAAAACGGCAAGGTCATCGTCACCGGCTGCATGGGCGTCGAAGAAGGCAACATCCGCGATGTGCACCCGAGCGTGCTGTCGGTCACCGGTCCGCAGCAGTACGAGCAGGTGGTCAATGCCGTGCATGAAGTGGTACCACCACGCCAGGACCACAACCCGCTGATCGACCTGGTACCGCCGCAAGGGGTCAAGCTGACCCCACGTCACTATGCCTACCTGAAGATTTCCGAAGGCTGCAACCACAGCTGCAGTTTCTGCATCATTCCATCGATGCGCGGCAAGCTGGTCAGCCGCCCGGTGGGTGAGGTGCTGAGCGAGGCCGAGCGCCTGGTCAAGGCGGGCGTCAAGGAAATCCTGGTCATCTCCCAGGACACCAGCGCCTACGGCGTCGACGTCAAGTACAAGACCGATTTCTGGAACGGTCGCCCGGTCAAGACCCGCATGCTCGAGCTGTGCGAGGCCCTGAGCAGCCTGGGCGCCTGGGTGCGCCTGCACTACGTGTACCCCTACCCGAACGTCGACGATGTCATCCCACTGATGGCCGCTGGCAAGATCCTGCCGTACCTGGACATCCCGTTCCAGCACGCCAGCCCCAAGGTGCTCAAGTCGATGAAGCGCCCGGCCTTCGAAGACCGCACCCTGGCGCGCATCAAGAGCTGGCGCGAGCAATGCCCCGAACTGGTGATCCGCTCGACCTTCATCGTCGGCTTCCCAGGCGAGACCGAAGAGGACTTCCAATACCTGCTGGACTGGCTGACCGAAGCTCAACTCGACCGCGTCGGCTGCTTCCAGTACTCGCCTGTCGAAGGCGCTCCGGCCAACGATTTGGGCCTCGAAGAAGTGCCTGACGACGTCAAGCAAGAGCGCTGGGACCGCTTCATGGCTCACCAGCAGGCGATCAGTGCGGCTCGTCTGCAACTGCGCATCGGCAAGGAAATCGACGTGCTGATCGATGAAGTCGAAGAACAAGGCTCGGTCGGCCGCAGCTTCTTCGATGCTCCGGAAATCGACGGCAGCGTGTTCATCGATGGCGACCACGGCTTCAAGCCGGGCGACAAGGTTCGTTGCCGTGTGGTAGACGCCGACGAATACGACATGTGGGCAGAGCCCCTCTAAGGCAATGCACCGAAAAATACCCCGCCAACTGGCGGGGTATTTTTTTGCATCTATGGTGATCTCAATGGACCTTGAGGATCCCCGCGATGCCACCGGCAATGACGCTACACACACCGCACTTGAGCGACTACCCCGAGCTGGTCCGGGTCTGGGAAGCATCTGTGCGCGCCACCCACGATTTTTTGCCCGAATCCTACATCCTGCTGTTGCGTGAGCACGTCCTGCGTCGCTACCTCGATGCCGTGATGCTGATCTGCTGCAAAGACCGCCGGCAGCGTATCCTGGGCTTTGCCGGCGTGTCCAATGGCCAGGTCGATATGCTCTTCGTCGCCCCGGAAAGTCGCGGCATCGGCGTAGGCAAGCGGCTGCTGCACTACGCCATCGAAGAACTGAATGCCGAACGCCTGGATGTCAACGAGCAGAACCCTCAGGCACTGGGCTTCTACCTGCATGAGGGGTTCGAAGTAGTCGGTCGCTCGGAAACCGACGGACTGGGGCAGCCCTACCCGCTGCTGCACATGAAGCTGATTCGCACCGCATCCTAGGACACAAGACAACCAGAGCGTGCGACGCTTCCGAAATGGCGGAATTGACATAGATTCCCATCATCTGGAGTGCGCAGGCAGGTACAATGGTCGCCTTTCCCCGTTTTTGCGAATTACAGCCATGTCTGAACCCGTCCGCCTGTCCAAACGCCTGATCGAGCAACTCGGCTGCTCACGCCGCGAAGCCGAGCTGTACATCGAAGGTGGCTGGGTCACGGTCGATGGCGTGGTGGTCGAGCAGCCTCAGTTCAAGGTCGACAGCCAGCGCATCGAACTGCTGCCAGGCGCGCGGGCCGAGACGCTGGAGCCGGTGACACTGCTGATGAACCAGCCGGCCACCCTGGATAGCGAGACCGCTCGTGCGAGCATCAACATGGGCAACCTCAGCGAAGCCCACCGCGAAGGCGTGCGACCTTTGCACGGGCACTTTGCCCGGCTGTCCTGTATCGCGCCGCTCGAGCGCGGCGCCAGTGGCTTGCAGGTATTCACCCAGGACTGGCGGGTGACCCGCAAGATCGACGCCGACCTGCGCCGCATGGAGCAAGAGTACATCATCGAAGTGCGCGGCCAGACCACGCCCCAGGCACTGGAACGCCTGGCCCGTGGCGCCACCCGCAATGACCGGGAACTGCCCAGGGCCAAGGCCAGCTGGCAGAACGAGACCCACCTGCGCATGGCCCTGAAGAACCCGCAACCTGGCCAGATCGCCGAACTGTGCGCCTACCTGCGCCTGGAGTTGCTCGGCATGCGCCGCATTCGCGTGGGCGGTGTATCCATGGGCAAGCTGGCGCTGGGCCAATGGCGCTACCTGGCCAGCACCGAACGTTTCTAAGCAAAGCGCCACGCCCTTGGCGTGGCTTTGAACAGGATTTAGCGACAATGAACCACAACGACGTCTTGCGCAGCCTGCGCTACATGCTCAAGGTGAACGACGCCAAGATGGCCGAGATCATCGGGCTGTCCGGGCTCGAAGTGCACCCGGTGGTGCTCGCCACTTACCTGAAGAAAGAAGACGAGGCAGGCTTCGTACGTTGCCCCGAGCGCGTCATGGCGCATTTCCTCGACGGACTGGTGATCTACCGCCGTGGCAAGGACGACAGCCGCCCGCCGCTGCCCGTCGAGCTGCCGGTGACCAACAACACCATTCTAAAGAAGCTACGGGTGGCCTTCGAGCTCAAGGAAGATGACCTGCACGCGATACTCAAATCGGTCAACTTCCCTGTTTCCAAACCCGAGCTCAGTGCCCTGTTCCGCAAGGTCGGCCATGACAACTACCGCCCTTGCGGCGACCAGTTGCTGCGCAACTTCCTCAAGGGCCTGACCTTGCGCGTGCGCGGCTGATTGGCCATGCAGCATACGGTCTCACCTATCGGCATCGTCCACTCCTGCTTCAAGGAAAAGTTCGCCATCCCCCGTCAGCCTCGCTTGGCACCCGCCGCGCGGGGCGTGCTGGAGTTGTTGCCGCCGTTCGACCAGGGCGAGGCGGTAGCTGGCCTGGAACAGGTCAGCCATGTGTGGCTGCTGTTTCTGTTTCACCAAGCGCTGGAGGACAAGCCCCGCCTAAAGGTGCGCCCACCGCGTCTGGGCGGTAACAAAAGCGTGGGGGTATTTGCCACCCGCGCCACCCACCGGCCCAATGGCATCGGCCAGTCGGTGGTTCGCCTGGAAGCCGTGGAGCCTGGGCGTCTGCTGTTATCGGGGATCGACCTGCTCGACGGCACACCGGTGCTGGATATCAAGCCCTATGTACCGTATGCCGACAGCATTGCCGAAGCCCACAACCACATGGCTGGCGACGCGCCAGAAGCCATTGCCGTGCAATGGTCCGACAACGCCTTGCTGCAGGCCCGGAATCACGCCTTGCGCTTGGGTGAGCCGCTGATCGAGCTGATCGAACAGTGCCTGGGCCAAGACCCACGGCCGGCCTATCAGGTACCGCCGTCGGAGCGGATTTACGGGGTGAAGTTCTGGGATGTGCAGGTCAGGTGGCAGTATCCGCAGCCGGATAGGATTCGGGTGCTGGAGGTCGTACCTGATCAGGCCCAGTGACCTGCTTGCCGTGCACCTGTAGCAGGCTTGCCGACGATAGGGCCGATAATGTCAGCACAAAAACCTCAGGTATAAAAAAACGCAGGCCAAGGCCTGCGTTTTTGCGTTCCAGCGTCCGCCTTACTTCTCGACGAATGCACGCTCGATCAGGTAGTCACCCGGCTCACGCATACGCGGGGAGATCTTCAGGCCGAAGCTGTCCAGGACCTCGCTGGTCTCGTCGAGCATGCTTGGGCTGCCGCAGATCATGGCGCGGTCGTCCTGCGGGTTGATCGGTGGCAGACCGATGTCGCTGAACAGCTTGCCGCTGCGCATAAGGTCGGTCAGGCGGCCCTGGTTCTCGAACGGCTCACGGGTAACGGTCGGGTAGTAGATCAGCTTGTCACGGACCGCTTCACCGAAGAACTCGTTCTGCGGCAGGTGCTCGGTGATGAACTCGCGGTAGGCCACTTCGTTCACGTAACGCACGCCATGGACCAGGATGACCTTCTCGAAGCGCTCGTAGGTTTCCGGGTCCTGGATGACGCTCATGAACGGCGCCAGACCAGTGCCGGTGCTCAGCAGGTACAGGTGCTTGCCTGGGTTCAGGTCGTCGAGTACCAGGGTGCCGGTGGGCTTCTTGCTGATGATGATCTCGTCGCCTTCCTTCAGGTGCTGCAGCTGGGAGGTCAACGGACCATCCGGCACCTTGATGCTGAAGAACTCCAAGTGCTCTTCCCAGTTCGGCGAAGCGATGGAATAGGCGCGCATGAGCGGACGGCCATTGTCCTGTTGCAGGCCGATCATCACGAACTGACCGTTCTCGAAGCGCAGGCCCGGGTCACGGGTGCACTTGAAGCTGAACAGGGTGTCGTTCCAGTGGTGCACACTGAGGACACGTTCGTGGTTCATGTTGCTCATTTATGGGGCTCCTGAAGAAAGACGCAGCGCGTAAAACGCGCAGTTGCGCGATAGTTTAGGGGCAGCGACAATATCTGTTAACTGAATTATCAAGATATGTGTTATCGGTTATATAGATATGCGATTCACACTCCGTCAGCTGCAGGTCTTCGTCGCCGTCGCTCAGCACCAAAGCGTGTCGCGCGCTGCCAGCGTGCTTGCGCTGTCGCAATCGGCGGCCAGCACCTCGATCACTGAACTGGAGCGTCAATCCAGCTGCCAGCTGTTCGACCGGGCCGGCAAGCGCCTGAGCCTCAATGCCCTGGGGCACCAGCTCTTGCCCCAGGCCGTCGCCCTGCTCGACCAGGCCAAGGAAATCGAAGACCTGCTCAACGGCAAGTCCGGTTTCGGCTCACTGGCTGTTGGCGCTACGCTCACCATCGGCAACTACCTGGCGACCCTGCTGATCGGCAGCTTCATGCAGGTGCACCCCGAGAGCCAGGTGAAGCTGCATGTGCAGAACACTGCGCATATCGTGCAACAGGTTGCCCACTACGAGATTGACCTGGGTCTAATCGAAGGCGACTGCAATCACCCAGACCTGGAGGTTCAACCTTGGGTCGAGGATGAACTGGTGGTGTTCTGTGCCCCGCAGCATCCGCTGGCCAAACTCGGCCGGGCGGACGTCCAGACGCTCTCCCAGGAAGCCTGGATCCTGCGCGAACAAGGCTCAGGCACTCGCCTGACGTTCGACCAGGCCATGCGCCACCACCGCGCCAACTTGAACATTCGCCTTGAGCTGGAGCACACCGAAGCGATCAAGCGCGCCGTGGAATCGGGGCTGGGTATCGGCTGTATCTCACGCCTGGCGTTGCGCGATGCTTTCCGGCGCGGCAGCCTGGTACCGGTGGAAACCCCCGAGCTCGACCTGATGCGCCAGTTCTACTTCATCTGGCACAAACAGAAATACCAGACCTCGGCCATGCGCGAGTTTCTCGAACTGTGCCGCAACTTCACCGCAGGCTTCACTCGCAGCGACGAAATCGTGCTGCCGCCGATCGCTTAAAGCAGAATCACACCCCAGACCAGCGCCACCATGGTCAGCGCTACCAACTGCGCGGCACTGCCCATGTCCTTGGCGTTCTTCGACAAGGGATGACGCTCCAGCGAGATGCGGTCGATCGCCGCCTCCACCGCCGAGTTGAACAACTCGACGATCAGGCCCAGCAGGCAGACCGCGATCATGATCGCCCGCTCCGCTCGGCTGACAGGCAGCCAGAAGGCGGTCGGAATCAGCAGGACGTTGAGCAGCACCAGTTGGCGAAACGCCGCCTCGCCCTTGAAAGCCGTGCGCAGGCCATCGAGGGAGTAGCCGGCGGCATTGACGATACGTTTGAGGCCTGTCTGGCCTTTGAATGGCGACATAGGTGTGACTTCACCGTTAAAAGGCCGGCAGACTAGACCAGCGCAAGTCAAAAAAGCGTGAAGCAGCAAACCGTCAACTGGCCGCAACTGATTCCAGTTGTTGCAGCAGCAAGGCAGCCTGGGTGCGAGTACGCACGCCCAGTTTACGGAAGATCGCCGTGACATGGGCCTTGATGGTCGCTTCGGACACATTCAGTTCGTAGGCAATCTGCTTGTTCAGCAACCCTTCACAGACCATGGTCAACACCCGGAACTGCTGCGGCGTCAGGCTGGCCAAACCTTCACTGGCCGCCTTGGCCTCGGCGGAAACGTCGACCTTCTCGAAGGCCTGGGGCGGCCACCAGACATCGCCGTCGAGCACTTTCCTCACGGCATCCTGGATCACTTCCAGCCCGCTGGACTTGGGAATGAAACCGCTGGCGCCAAATTCGCGGGACTTGACCACAACAGCCGCCTCTTCCTGGGCCGAGACCATCACCACTGGAATTTGCGGATACTGGCCGCGCAGCAGCACCAGACCGGAGAAGCCGTAAGCACCTGGCATGTTCAGGTCGAGCAGGACCAGGTCCCAGTCGGCCTTTTCGCCGAGGCGGGTTTCCAGTTCCGCGATGCTCGCCACTTCGACCAGGCGTACGTCCGGGCCCAGGCCCAAGGTTACCGCCTGGCGCAATGCGCTGCGAAACAGCGGGTGGTCATCGGCAATCAGGATTTCGTATGTGGCCATCGATCTATGGATCCTGTTCTGTGCCAGGCGCATGCGGGGGAAGGGAGCGCCCGGCGGGGAATCGGCGCCAAGGATGCCGAGCACGGTCGGGGGCGGTCAAGCCGATCACCCTGCCGCCTCGCCCACCCTGGCTGCCAGCTCCGTCATTATGAACCATCGGGGTGTTGTTGCCCCTTGGACTATAGGAAGGTATGCAAACGTTGATGAATGTCATCCTGCTCATCCAGCGGCAGGCGACGCTTGCCACTCAAGTAGTGCAGGCTGAACACATCCAGGTAGGCATCCAGCGCCTGCGAGGCCCGGCTGTCACCGGCCAGGTCCAGGCACATGGCCGCGACTTCCGCAGTGCAGAAATGATCATCGCGCTTGGAACGGCGCAGGCGGTAACGCGACATCTGCTCGGCTTGCAAGCTCAGCACCGGGAAACGATCAAGATAGGGACTCTTGCGAAACATCTTGCGTGCTTCGGTCCAAGTCGCATCGAGCAGAATGAACAGTGGGCGCTTGCCCGGTTCCCGTACGACCTGGCTGACCACGCGCTCCTGGGCAACGAATTCGCCAGGAAACACGATGTAGGGCTGCCATTGCGGATCCTCGAGCAATGCCAACAAGCGCTCATCCACCGAGGTGCGCAACCAGCCGAAGGCAGCGGTGTCCTCGATCAGGTCAGCGATCAACCAACCGGTATTGGTCGGCTTCAGTGGCTCGGTATCGTGCATCAGCAGGCAGACACCGGAATCCGCCTGGACTCGGGGCTTCCAGGCGCACAGGCAATGAGTGGCGATCACCCGGCAGTCGGGGCAACGTTCGGCACGCGACCCACGGGCAATGAAGGGTTTGTTGCTGCGCGCCAGGCGCTCGGCACGCAGGCGCGCGACCGCATGGTTCATGCGGGCAGGCCTTGGGAGAGGTTGGAAAGGGTCACTGCGATGACTCGGCGAATACAAAACGCCAGTCTACCAGAGCGGTTGCCATTTGCCGTGCAGGCGTGCCGGTCGCTCCCTTATAATCGGCCTTTGGGTGCCCCACTGTTATCCGCCATGACGCGGATGGGCAGGGAACGCCAACTGCCGGCGCAGGTCAAAGCGCCAGTCATCGAACCAGGAGAGATTCATGCTGCGTCTTATCGTCCCGACCTTGAGCCTGTTGCTCACCCTGCCCCTGGCTGCCCAGGCGGCGTCCAAGCAGGAGTTCGAGCTGAACAAGCTGCTGCAGAAGGTCGCCAAGGAAAGCAGCGTCGGCACCCCACGCGCCATCAACGAAGACATCCTCGACCAGGGTTACACCGTCGAAGGCAAAGCCCTGATCAACCACTTGAGCGTGCGTGCCAGCCACGCTGCACGCATGCAGGAAAACCCGGCACAGGTGCGCAGCCAGCTGGGCGACAGCGTGTGCCGCAACAGCGGTTACCGCAATTTGATGTCCAAAGGCGCGGTGATGGTCTATCGCTTCACGGTCTACAAGACCAATCAGCCGGTGATGGACCAAGCGTTCGACGCCGCCAGCTGCACTGCCGGCAACAAGAAGAAGTAATCAGAGCACCTGCTCGTTCCGCGCGCGCTGCGGCTCATCCTCGGCGCGCATCTCGGCCAGCAGCGCCTGCAGGTAGCGTGACTGGCACTCCAATGTCGCCAGCCTGCGACGGCACTCGGTCTCCAGGCTTACGTGGTGATCATGCGCCGCACTTTCCAGTTGTTGGTAGAGCTGGGAGTCCACCTCGATGACCAAGCGATGCATACCGCCACCTCCTGCATCGACACGATTCGCTTTCCCAGTTAACCAAACCCGCACCGCCATGGGCCATGTGCCGACGAGCGGCGACTTCGCTCCCTGCGGCACGATCATGCGCAAGGGTCTAGATTGATAGCGAGGATCCTGAAATCAAAGAAGATGGATTGATTGCCACTGCATCAGGGCCTTGAAGGCCTACTGCAATGCTCGGTATGCACACTCGAGCCACAGCAGCCAGCGACACACGCAGTGTCGCGGCCGAGCCACTCCATCGGCCCGGTCAGGGGTTTTGCTGCAGAAGGAGACGTTGAATGCCTTACCAACCGAATGAGCTTTTGTTCAACCACTTCAGGGACAGCGGCATCGACCTGAACAAGATCGACGAACAACTGCAACTGGTCGCTCCCGACAGCCCCAACCTGCCCTTGTATCGCGACATGATGTTGACCGTTTTGCGTATGGCCCACGATGACACCGATCGCTGGAGCGCCAAGATCACCCTGCAAGCACTGCGCGAACTGGATCACTCGTTCCGTACGCTCCAACGCTACAAGGGCCGCAGAAAGGTAACAGTGTTCGGCTCGGCCCGTACGCCGCTGGAGCACCCGATGTACGCCTTGGCTCGCGAGCTGGGCGCAACGGTGGCGCGCTCCGACATGATGGTCATCACCGGTGCCGGGGGTGGCATCATGGCCGCCGCGCACGAGGGTGCAGGCAGCGAGCACAGCCTGGGCTTCAACATCACCCTGCCGTTCGAGCAACACGCCAATGCCACGGTGGGCGGCACCGACAAGCTACTGCCGTTCCACTTCTTCTTCATTCGAAAACTGTTTTTCGTCAAGGAGGCCGACGCCCTGGTTCTGTGCCCTGGTGGCTTCGGCACGCTGGATGAGGCACTGGAAGTGCTGACCTTGATCCAGACCGGCAAGAGCCCGTTGGTTCCAGTAGTGTTGCTCGACTCACCCGGTGGAAGTTTCTGGCAAGATGCCCTGGACTTCTTCACCCGCCAGTTGGAAGAGAACCGCTACATCTTGCCCAGTGACCTGAAACTGCTTCGCCTCGTGCACTCTGCTGATGAAGCCGTGGAGGAAATCAACCAGTTCTACAGCAACTACCACTCCAGCCGCTGGCTTAAGAACCAGTTCGTGATTCGTATGCATCATCCGCTGAGCGATGCAGCGCTGTATGACATCCAGGAGGGCTTCGCCGACCTGCGCCTGAGCGGCAAGTATCACCAGCAACCCGACAGTGGTGCCGAGCACGAGCTGGGCAAATTCAGCCATTTGACGCGACTGAGCTTTGCCTTCAATGGCCGTGACCAAGGGCGCCTGCGCGAACTGGTTGACTTCATCAATCTGCCGGAAAACTGGGCCAAACCTGAGCCGATGCATACGACTCAGCGGGCCAGGGAGGCCTTGAAGGTGAGCTGAACGCTTTTTTGAGGGGGCATGCCAGCAAGCCGCCGCCTACGATTGCCAGGCCTTTACTCAGTAATCATCGAGGTCACGGCCGCTAAGCAGGCGGCCGATCATCTCCATGGAGAAACCTCGGTAGGCAAGGAATCGGGTCTGCTGGGCACGGCTGCGGGGGTCATGCGGACGCTGCCCGGCGAACTTGCGTTGCCAGACATCCTGTAGTCGCTCTGCCCAGTTCACCTCGCTGTCACGTAGTGCCTGGTCGACGTCATTGCGGTCCAGCCCACGCTGGCCCAATTCCTCACGAATACGTGCGGGGCCATAACCGGAGTTGGAACGGTAGCGGATGAAGCTTTCAAGGTAGCGGGCTTCGCTGAGCAGCCCCTCTTCTGCAAGCCGGTCGAGCTCAGGTTGAATCAGCTCCTCCGGCGCGCCGCGCTGACGCAGCTTGCGCGTCAGCTCGACTCGACCATGCTCGCGGCGTGCAAGCAGGTCCATGGCTGTCCGCCGAACGGCGACGGGGGTGTCGAGTACGGCGGACATAGGGCCAATCAGTAACCGGCGTCGGCGTCGGCCATATCGTCGGCGTCAGCCTCGGCAGCAGCGGCCTTGCCTGCTGCAGCAACAGCACCTGCGTTCAGCAGTTTTTCGCGAATTTGCTTCTCGATCTCGGCGCCAACGGCCGGGTTCTCTTGCAGGAACTTGGCGGCGTTAGCCTTGCCCTGGCCAATCTTGTTGCCCTGGTAGCTGTACCACGCACCGGATTTTTCCACCAGGCCTTGGGAAACACCCAGGTCAATGATTTCACCGTTGCGGTAGATACCCTTGCCGTAAAGAATCTGGAACTCGGCCTGGCGGAACGGAGGAGAGACCTTGTTCTTGACGATCTTGACGCGGGTTTCGCTGCCGACCACTTCGTCGCCTTCCTTGACAGCGCCGGTACGGCGGATGTCCAGACGCACAGAAGCATAGAACTTCAGCGCGTTACCACCGGTGGTGGTTTCAGGGCTACCGAACATCACACCGATCTTCATACGGATCTGGTTGATGAAGATAACCAGGCAGTTGGCGTTCTTGATGTTACCGGTGATCTTACGCAGGGCCTGGGACATCAGGCGGGCTTGCAGGCCCACGTGCATGTCACCCATTTCGCCTTCGATTTCAGCCTTGGGTACCAGGGCTGCAACGGAGTCGACGATGATCACGTCAACGGCATTGGAGCGCACCAGCATGTCGGTGATTTCCAGCGCTTGTTCACCGGTGTCTGGCTGCGAGACCAGGAGGTCGTCGACGTTGACGCCCAGCTTGCCGGCGTACTCAGGGTCGAGGGCGTGTTCGGCGTCGACGAAGGCGCAGGTGGCGCCGTTCTTCTGGGCTTCGGCGATAACCGACAGAGTCAGGGTCGTCTTACCCGACGATTCCGGACCGTAGATTTCGACGATACGACCTTTCGGCAGACCGCCGATGCCAAGGGCGATGTCCAGGCCCAGGGAGCCGGTGGAGATAGCGGGGATGGCCTGACGCTCATGGTCGCCCATGCGCATGACGGCACCTTTGCCGAATTGGCGTTCGATTTGACCCAGGGCCGCAGCCAAGGCGCGCTTCTTGTTGTCGTCCATTGAAATCCTCACGTGATCGACCGGCCCTGATGGCCCGAATAACTGTATAAGTAGCCAGTATTATTCCACAGGGATTCGTTTGAGCAAACCCCTGTCGTCGATTTAAACGCTGCCAAGCTGTAACAAGCCGTCTAACGCGGCGATCACCGTCTGTCGGCGCACCGCTTCGCGGTCACCATCAAAGTGCCTGCGCTCACTGTGCACATGGACGCCATCGGCCCACGCCAGCCATACGGTACCCACCGGTTTGGCCGCCGAACCCCCATCGGGCCCGGCCACGCCGCTGACCGCGACGGCGAAGCGCGCCCCGCTGGCCGCCTGCGCACCCCGAACCATAGCCTCGACCACTTCCTGGCTGACGGCGCCAACCGTGGTGAACAGGGCGGCGGGCACCCCCAGTTGACGCGTCTTCTGGGCATTGGAGTAGGTCACATAGCCCGCCTCGAACCAGCTCGAACTGCCCGGCACCCGGGTAATGGCTTCGGCAATACCGCCGCCGGTACAGGACTCGGCCGTCGTGACCTGCGCGCCTATACGTCGCAGGTGCTCGCCCAGGCGTGTGGAAAGCGTGGTGATGGGATCCATGAAGGGTTCCTCGACAAGACAGACCACAACCCTAGCACCCGCGCGCGCCAAACGGGACCCCACCACTTCGGCTGACATCAGGGCCCGCCTGCATCTCGATGAAAAAGCCTGTACCATTGCCCGTTTCACAATCGCCAACCAGATCACCCGCTGTAAGGCCCTGAATGTCTGATCTTTCCGCACACACACCGATGATGCAGCAGTACTGGAAGCTGAAGAACCAGCACCCGGACCAGCTGATGTTCTACCGCATGGGCGACTTTTACGAGATCTTCTATGAAGATGCGAAAAAAGCCGCGAAACTGCTGGATATCACCCTGACCGCCCGCGGCCAGTCCGCCGGCCAGTCGATCCCCATGTGCGGAATTCCCTTCCATTCGGTAGAGGGCTATCTAGCCAAGCTGGTCAAGCTCGGCGAATCGGTAGTGATCTGCGAGCAGATCGGCGACCCGGCCACCAGCAAGGGCCCGGTCGAGCGCCAGGTGGTGCGCATCATCACCCCCGGCACGGTCAGTGACGAGGCATTGCTCGATGAGCGCCGCGACAACCTGATCGCCGCCCTGCTGGGTGACGAGCGCCTGTTCGGCCTGGCGGTGCTGGACATCACCAGTGGCAACTTCACCGTGCAGGAGATCAAAGGCTGGGAGAACCTGCTTGCCGAGCTCGAACGCATCAACCCGGTGGAGCTGTTGATTCCAGACGACTGGCCCCAGGGCCTGCCGGCAGAGAAGCGACCAGGTGCCCGACGTCGTGCGCCGTGGGACTTCGACCGGGAATCGGCACGCAAGAGCCTGTGCCAGCAGTTCGCGACCAAGGACCTCAAGGGTTTCGGTTGCGACAAACTGACCCTGGCCATCGGTGCCGCCGGCTGCCTGTTGACTTACGCCAAGGAAACCCAGCGCACCACCCTGCCCCACCTGCGTAGCCTGCGCCACGAACGCATGGACGACACGGTGATCCTCGACGGCGCCAGCCGCCGTAACCTGGAGCTGGACATCAACCTGGCGGGTGGCCGTGACAATACCCTGCAATCGGTAATCGATCGCTGCCAGACCGCCATGGCCAGCCGCCTGCTGACCCGCTGGCTGAACCGGCCGCTGCGCGACCTCAAGGTGCTGCAGGCGCGCCAGGATTCGATCCGTTGCCTGCTCGACGGCTATCGTTTCGAAAAACTCCAGCCGCAGTTGAAGGAAATTGGCGATATCGAGCGGATCCTCGCCCGTATTGGTCTGCGTAATGCCCGCCCCCGCGACCTGGCACGTCTTCGCGATGCCCTCGGCGCCCTGCCGGAACTGCAGAACGCCATGGCCGAGCTGGAGGCGCCGCATCTGGCGCGCCTGGCGGCCATTACCGGTACCTATCCGGAGCTGGCCAGCCTGCTGGAACGTGCGATCATCGACAACCCGCCGGCGGTGATCCGCGACGGCGGCGTGCTCAAAGCCGGCTATGACAACGAGCTGGACGAGCTGCTGGCGATGAGCGAGAACGCCGGCCAGTTCCTCATCGACCTGGAAGCCCGCGAGAAAGCACGCACCGGCCTTGCCAACCTGAAGGTCGGCTACAACCGCGTGCATGGCTATTACATCGAGTTGCCGACCAAGCAGGCCGAACAAGCGCCGGGCGATTACATCCGGCGCCAGACCCTAAAGGGTGCCGAGCGCTTCATCACCCCGGAACTCAAGGCCTTCGAGGACAAGGCGTTGTCGGCCAAGAGCCGCGCCCTGGCCCGCGAGAAGATGCTCTACGACGCCCTGCTGGAAACGCTGATCGGCCATCTTGCTCCACTGCAGGACAGCGCCGCGGCGCTGGCCGAACTGGATGTGCTGAGCAACCTCGCCGAACGTGCGCTGAACCTAGATCTCAACTGCCCAAGCTTCGTCGACGAGCCTTGCCTGCGCATCGAACAGGGCCGTCACCCAGTGGTCGAGCAGGTACTGACCACGCCGTTCGTGGCCAATGACCTGAGCCTGGACAACAGCACTCGCATGCTGATCATCACCGGCCCGAACATGGGTGGTAAATCCACCTACATGCGCCAGACCGCGCTAATCGTGCTGATGGCACACATTGGCAGTTTCGTGCCAGCGGCGCGTTGCGAGTTGTCGCTTGTCGATCGTATTTTCACCCGTATCGGCTCCAGCGATGACCTGGCGGGTGGCCGGTCGACCTTCATGGTCGAGATGAGCGAAACGGCCAACATCCTGCACAACGCCACCGACCGCAGCCTGGTGCTGATGGACGAGGTCGGCCGTGGCACCAGCACCTTCGACGGACTGTCGCTGGCCTGGGCTGCTGCCGAGCGCCTGGCTCAACTGCGCGCCTACACCCTGTTCGCCACGCACTACTTCGAATTGACCGTACTGCCGGAAAGCGAACCGCTGGTGGCCAACGTGCACCTGAACGCGACCGAGCACAACGAACGCATCGTCTTCCTGCACCACGTGTTGCCAGGCCCCGCCAGCCAGAGCTACGGTCTGGCCGTAGCGCAACTGGCCGGCGTACCTGGCCCGGTCATCCAGCGCGCCCGCGAACACCTGGGGCGCCTGGAAACCGCCAGCCTGCCGCACGAGCCACCGGTGGTGAATAAAGCCAAGGACGAGCCGCACGTGCCCCACCAAAGCGATCTATTCGCCAGCCTGCCACACCCGGCCATCGAGAAGCTGGGCAAGCTGGATCTGGACGAGATGACCCCTCGCCAAGCTATCGAAACGCTATATCAACTAAAGAACCTGTTATAACGGCGCCCACTACAAGCTGGTAGAATCCGCCGCGGTTTGCTGGCGCTGCAGGTTATTAGCCTGGCCTGCAGCCAACCACCCGCAAACCGCGCGGCCCCGAGAGGAAGGGCCGCCGCCGTCGCCTGAGGAGAGAACTAGAAATGACCTTCGTCGTCACCGACAACTGCATCAAATGCAAATACACCGACTGCGTGGAAGTCTGTCCGGTGGACTGCTTCTACGAAGGCCCGAACTTCCTGGTCATTCACCCGGACGAGTGCATCGACTGCGCCCTGTGTGAACCAGAGTGCCCGGCACAAGCAATCTTCTCGGAAGACGAGGTTCCAGCGGGCATGGAGAACTTCATCGAGCTGAACGCCGAGCTGGCAGAGATCTGGCCAAACATCACCGAGCGTAAGGACGCCCTGCCGGACGCTGAAGAGTGGGATGGCAAAACCGGCAAGATCGCCGACTTGGAGCGTTGATCGCGACCAGCAACGAAAAAGGCCCGAAAGGGCCTTTTTTCATGTTCAGCGGGCAAAAAAAGGGGCGGTTTGACCCGCCCACATTTTTTCCGTAGTCCCTGCTTGTCCCAAACATCGTCCTGATGAAATCGCGTCTTGCGATGTCCTTGGCTTTCATCCTGAAAGCCTGTGCATGTCCGTGTGCACAGTTCGAATACTAGCGACTTGCGCCAAGCAGGCAACTGCGAGACCTCACAAGATGTTGCAGGGGACACACTTCCTCACAACCAAATAAGCTATATTTTTCAAATAGTTAGAAAAAGTCTTGTGCTGCAACGGAAGAATTTTTACTGGAACTTCCGTAGAAAGCTTACAAAACAAGTAAGCAAAGGCTTACACACGATGCTACAGGGGTAGCGCTTTACATAGTGGCGCTGGGGCTTCGCGGCCCGGCAATCGGTGCTGAGCCGGCTCCTGCTGGGCCGCAGCTGGCCGGCGGTATGCTGCACGCCGATGAAGCAAACAAAAACGCCCCGAGGTCATCGGGGCGTTTTGCATTGCAGCCTTGGTTACTGGAACAACGACTCGCTGGACAGGCCGTTCTTCTCGAGGATCTCGCGCAGCCGCTTGAGCCCCTCCACCTGAATCTGACGCACCCGCTCGCGGGTCAGGCCAATCTCCAGGCCAACATCCTCCAGCGTACTGCTCTCATGGCCACGCAGACCAAAGCGGCGCACCACCACCTCACGCTGCTTGTCAGTCAGCTCGCCCAGCCACTGGTCGATACTCTGCGACAGGTCGTCGTCTTGCAGCAGCTCGCACGGATCGGTTGGCCGATCGTCGGTGAGGGTATCGAGCAGCGTCTTGTCCGAATCCGGGCCCAGGGAAACATCCACCGACGAAACCCGTTCGTTGAGACCAAGCATGCGCTTGACCTCGGTGACCGGCTTCTCGAGCAGGGTGGCGATTTCTTCAGGCGACGGTTCATGGTCAAGCTTCTGGGTCAGTTCCCGCGCGGCACGCAGGTAGACGTTCAGCTCCTTGACCACGTGGATCGGCAGGCGAATGGTGCGGGTCTGGTTCATGATTGCCCGCTCGATGGTCTGGCGAATCCACCAGGTCGCATAGGTCGAGAAGCGGAAACCGCGTTCCGGGTCGAACTTCTCGACGGCGCGGATCAGCCCCAGGTTGCCCTCCTCGATCAGGTCGAGCAACGACAATCCGCGATTTACATAACGACGCGCGATTTTCACAACCAGGCGCAGGTTGCTTTCGATCATGCGTTTACGGCCAGCGGGATCGCCCTTTTGCGACAAGCGCGCAAAGTGCACTTCCTCTTCCGGCGACAGCAGAGGCGAGAATCCAATCTCGTTGAGATACAGCTGGGTGGCATCGAGCGCCCGGCTGTAATCGATATACTTGTGTTGCTTGAGCGTAGAGCCTGACTTGGCCCTCGTCCGAACCGAAGGTACAGCAGGTTCGTCTGACACCACATCCGTTTCCAAAACGATACCCGTCTCCATCAGGAGGACGTCATCGTCGATGTCAAACTCCGGCGCTTCTTTATTGAGAGCCATTGTTATAGTCCTTTGCTGAGTTCGAACTCAGACTCAAGCGGCACCTGTTTCCCTGGCAGCGCTGGAGCCTGTCCCCTCTACATCATAGGAACAGGCCGGGTACAACGATCAACGGCGTGGCAGGAATTGGAGCGGATCGACGGGTTTGCCCTGGCGGCGAATCTCGAAATGCAGCTTCACCCGATCAGTGCCCGTGGACCCCATTTCAGCAATCGACTGCCCTGCCTTGACCTGCTGCCCCTCCCGAACCAAAAGCCTGCGGTTATGGCCGTAGGCACTGACGTAGGTATCACTGTGCTTGATGATGATCAGCTCGCCGTAGCCCCTCAAGCCACTGCCGGCGTAGACCACCGAACCATCAGCTGCAGCAAAAACAGGCTGTCCCAAATCACCGGCGATATCAATGCCTTTATTCAAACTACCGTTTGAAGCGAATTTTCCAATCAGGACGCCGTTCGCCGGCCAGGTCCAACCACCCACGGCACGCTCGGCGGCAGGCACGGTAGTGACCACCGGTGCCGGGGTCGCCGGCGTCGAAGTCGCCGGTTTGCGATTGCTGGCGGGCGTCGTGACCGTGCTGGTGACCGGGCGGCGGGTGACCGTTGTCCTGCTCGAAGACGATGGGCTGGAGACCACGGTGGTAGTGCTGCTGGAACCGCTGCTGAAACGTATCGCCTGGCCGGGACGAATGGTATAGGGGGCCGAGATGCCGTTGCGCGCCGCCAGCTCCTTGTAGTCCCAGCCGTAGCGGAAGGCGATGGAAAACAGCGTATCGCCGGGCTTGACGATGTACTGACCCGAGGTCACCGCTGGCCGCTTGGGCGCCGTGGTATTACGGTCGACTACCCGCGCGCCGCTCGAGCCGGTGCTGGAGCAGCCGGTCAGCAGGCTGCCCATGGCCAGTGCGATCACCAGAAGCTTCAAACCCGACCGATCCCTGCGCTGCTGAACGACTGTGTGACCCACCCGCGCTCCCCTCATGGTGCCCAAAACGATATGACGATAAGAAATGCAATATTGTTGCAATTATAACTGAGCCCGTCCGCCTTGGGAGAGCTCGGCGCAGCCTGAGAACAACTCGGCCGCACCGCAGATAGACAGGGCCTTGCCGCAAGAATTCTGCGTCTGCGCAAATATTCCGTACGGCTCAGGCCAGCGGGCCGTTGAGCAACGGCACGAAGCGCACGGCGCCCAGCACACGCCGGGAGAAACCGTGTTCCTCACGGACGATCAACATCAGTTGCTGCACCTCGCCCGCCGCCCCCACGGGAATCACCATGCGCCCGCCTGGGGCCAGTTGGTCGAGCAGCGCCTGCGGGACTTCAGGTGCTACCGCGGTGACGATGATGCCATTGTAAGGTGCCAAGGCCTGCCAGCCATCGCAGCCATCGCCCCAGCGAAACACCACGTTGCGCAGGTTGAGCTCGACCAGGCGTTCCTTGGCCCGGTCCTGCAGGACCTTGATCCGCTCCACCGAGAAAACCCGTTCGACCAACTGGGCCAGGATCGCCGTCTGGTAACCTGATCCCGTACCAATCTCCAGCACCTTGTCCAACGGGCCGGCTTCGAGCAGCAGCTCACTCATGTGGGCCACCATGAACGGCTGGGAGATGGTCTGGTTATGGCCGATTGGCAGCGCGGTGTCTTCATACGCGCGATGGGCCAGGGCCTCGTCGACGAACAGATGGCGCGGCGTGCGACGGATCGCGTCGAGCACCTTGGTGTTCGACACGCCCTCCTCGCACAGACGCTGGATCAGCCGTTCCCGGGTCCGCTGGGAAGTCATGCCGATTCCGCGGCGCAGCAGATCGTCGTGTTCGCGCATCAGAGTACGCCCTCCAGCCAGCCATCGAAGCGCTCGAACGCGTCGTTGAAGGTCCGGTCCAACTGCAGCGGTGTAATCGACACGTAGCCTTGCATCACCGCATGGAAGTCGGTACCCGGCCCGCCATCCTCGGCATCGCCGGCCACGGCAATCCAGTAGCCCTCCTTGCCACGTGGGTTGACCACTTTGGTGGGCGCCGCCGCACGCGCCCGATGCCCGAGCCGGGTGAGCTGGATACCCCGGATATGCTCCAGTGGCAGGTTGGGGATATTGATGTTGAGCACGGTCCGAGGCGGCAGGTCGAGTCGCGATTGTGCCTCCACCAGGCGGCGTGCGATGTAGGCCGCCGCCGGCAGGTTGTCGGTCTGGCGCGACAATAGCGAGAACGCCAGCGACGTTCCGCCGAGGAAGCGGCCCTCGAGGGCGGCGGCAACGGTGCCGGAGTAGAGCACATCGTCACCCAGGTTAGCGCCCAGGTTGATGCCGGAAACGACCATGTCGGGCATTTCCGGCAGCAACCCATTCAACCCCAGATGCACGCAGTCGGTCGGCGTGCCATTGAGGCTGATGAAGCCGTTGGCCAGGGTATGCGGGTGCAAAGGCCGGTCGAGCGTCAGCGAACTGCTGGCGCCGCTCTTGTCTTGTTCCGGGGCGATCACCACACACTCGGCGTAGTCCGCCAGCGCAGCATGCAGCGCGGCAATCCCGGGGGCGGTAACACCGTCATCGTTCGAAATCAGAATACGCATGGGCTGTCCGTCTGCCCTGCCGGCACCAGATCGACGAGTTCGCGCACCACCACGGTGGCGAAGCATCCGGCCGGAAGGACGAATTCCAGTTGCAGGATATCAGGCTCGGGATAATGCCACGACAAGCTGCCAATAGGGAGCCGCAGGATGCGTCGTTCGTGACTCATTCCCGCGTGGGCCAGCCATTGGCAAAGCGCCTGGTGCTGCTCGCCGACAGCCGACTCCAGCTCGAAGGGCGCCCCGGCTGCCGGTGACGGACCCTCTCCCCACATCGGGCCGGTGGGATGCAAGTCCAGAATCGCCAGGCGTGGATCGGAACATTCCGACTCGCCCGCCGGAAAGAAACTACGGCTGTCAGTGAACGCCAACAAATCGCCAACCTGCGCGTGCTGCCAGCTTCCATCGGCAACCCGAGCCGCCAACACCTGGTTGAACACATAGCTGCGCGCCGCTGACAGCAGCCGCGAACGTACATTGCGTTGTTCCGGTAGCGCCTTGCGCTGTGCCCAGTCCCGGGCGTCATGCACGTTGCCGCCACCATGGCCGAAACGCTGCGTGCCGAAGTAGTTGGGCACCCCCTGCTGCTTGAGCAGTTCCAGCCGAGCATCCAGCGCCTGGTGGTCTGCCGCCAGCGCAGTGAGACGCAGGGTAAAGCCGTTGGCGGAATGAGCGCCTCGTTGCAGTTTGCGCTGGTGGCGCACCTGCTTGAGTACACGCAGGGTGTCGTCTTCGGCGCGGGACAGGTCCGGGTCGGCCTTGCCCGGCAGGTGCAGGCTGAACCACTGGCGGGTCAGGGCCTGGCGGTCCTTCAGACCGGCGTAGCTGATGGCGCGGACCGGCACACCAGCTGCACGTGCCAGGCGACGAGCAGCCTCCTCGGTATTGAGGTCACGCTTTTCAACCCACAGCCACAGGTGCTCGCCCTGGCCGGACAGCGGAATGTCCAGCACTTCGTCCACCTGGAAATCGTCGGCCACCGCCTTGAGCACCGCGGTGCCCAAGGATTGGCCCGATGCACGCGGGCCGAGCAGGTCGTGTTCGGTCATGCTGGCAGCAACAGGGCAACCGCATGCACGGCGATACCCTCCTCGCGGCCGGTGAAGCCGAGTTTTTCGGTGGTG
Source organism: Pseudomonas sp. NyZ480 (assembly GCF_029537255.1). Lineage (NCBI taxonomy): Bacteria > Pseudomonadati > Pseudomonadota > Gammaproteobacteria > Pseudomonadales > Pseudomonadaceae > Pseudomonas > Pseudomonas sp. NyZ480. The sequence continues at coordinate 4,147,421 of NZ_CP120626.1, forward strand.
GTCGCCTTGACGTTGACCTGGTCGAGTTCGACGTGCAGGTCCTCGGCGATCAGCTGGCGCATGGTTTCGATGTGTGGGGCCATCTTCGGCGCCTGGGCAACGATGGTGGCGTCGACGTTGCCGACTTTCCAGCCCTTGGCCAGAACGATGCCGACCACGTGACGCAGCAGGACACGGCTGTCCGCGCCCTTGAACTGCGGGTCGGTATCGGGGAAATGCTTGCCGATGTCTCCCAGCGCGGCGGCGCCGAGCAGAGCATCGCTCAGTGCGTGCAGCAGCACGTCACCGTCGGAGTGGGCCAGCAGGCCGTATTTGTGGGGGATACGCACCCCGCCCAGGGTAATGAAATCACCGTCGCAGAAACGGTGCACATCGTAGCCGTGGCCAATACGCATAGAAAAACGCCCTGATAAAGTCAGGGCGTGATTCTACCTGCTTTGTGGGCGCTTGGGCTGGCTATTGCCGACACCAAGCACCACCGCTACGCCCGCCCCAGCGCCAGCGCGTGATGGCGCAGGTGCTCATCGATGAAGCTGGCGATGAAGTAGTAGCTATGGTCATACCCAGGCTGCAGACGCAGGGTCAGCTCATGCCCCCCCTTGCGCGCTGCCTGCTCCAGTGCTTCTGGCTTGAGCTGCTTCTCGAGGAAGTCATCGCGGTCGCCCTGATCGACCAGCAACGGCGGGCATTTGCCGGAAGGCGTCTCGGCCAGCAGCACACTGGCATCCCACTCGCGCCAGCGCGCCCGGTCCTCACCCAGGTAACGGCTGAAGGCCTTTTCGCCCCAAGGGCAATCCATTGGATTGCTGATTGGCGAAAACGCCGACACCGAACGGTAGCGCCCTGGGTTGCGCAATGCGCAGACCAAAGCACCGTGCCCGCCCATGGAATGGCCGCTGATGCTGCGCTGGTCGGAAGCTGGGAAATGCGCCTCGATCAGTGCCGGTAGCTCCTCGACCACGTAATCGTGCATACGGTAGTGCTTCGACCAGGGTTGCTGGGTGGCATTGAGGTAGAAGCCAGCACCGAGTCCGAAGTCCCAGGCACCGTCCGGATCGCCGGGCACCTGCTCACCACGCGGACTGGTGTCTGGCGCGACGATGATCAGCCCCAGCTCGGCGGCCAGGCGCTGGGCGCCGGCCTTTTGCATGAAGTTTTCATCGGTGCACGTCAGGCCGCTCAGCCAATAGAGCACCGGTAGCTTCTCGCCCTGTTCGGCCTGCGGCGGCAGGTACACGGCGAATACCATGTCACAGCCCAGCACCTTGGAGTGATGCCGGTAACGCTTGTGCCAGCCGCCGAAGCTCTTCTGGCAGGAGATGTTATCCAGGCTCATGGCTGACCTCAGAAGTGGATCACGCTACGGATGCTCTTGCCTTCATGCATCAGGTCGAAGGCTTTGTTGATGTCTTCCAGGCCCATGGTATGGGTGATGAAGGTATCCAGCGGAATTTCGCCCTTCTCGGACATTTCAACGTAACTTGGCAGCTCGCTGCGACCTCGTACGCCGCCGAAGGCCGAACCGCGCCAGACGCGACCGGTCACCAGCTGGAATGGACGGGTGGAGATTTCCTGGCCAGCGCCGGCCACGCCAATGATGACGGACTCGCCCCAGCCTTTGTGGCAGCACTCCAGGGCCGCACGCATCAGTTGGACGTTACCTACGCACTCGAACGAGAAGTCCACGCCGCCATCAGTGAGATCGACGATCACCTCCTGGATTGGGCGGTCGTAGTCTTTGGGGTTGACACAGTCGGTAGCACCCAGCTGGCGAGCGATCTCGAACTTGGCGGGGTTGATGTCGACGGCGATGATGCGCGAGGCCTTGGCCTTGACCGCGCCAATGATCGCCGACAGGCCGATGCCACCCAGGCCGAAGATGGCCACGGTGTCACCTGGCTTGACCTTGGCGGTGTTGAGCACGGCACCGATACCGGTGGTCACACCGCAGCCCAGCAGGCAGACTTTCTCCAGCGGCGCTTCTTTCTGGATCTTGGCCACGGAAATTTCCGGCAGCACGGTGTACTCGGAGAACGTCGAGGTCCCCATGTAGTGGAACAGTTGCTGGCCTTTGTAGGAGAAGCGAGTGGTGCCATCAGGCATCAAGCCCTTGCCTTGAGTGGCGCGGATGGCCTGGCACAGGTTGGTCTTGCCCGAACGGCAGAATTTGCACTGGCCGCACTCTGGAGTGTACAGCGGAATGACGTGGTCGCCGACAGCTACGGAAGTCACGCCGTCACCAATTGCTTCGACGATTGCACCGCCTTCATGACCGAGAATCGACGGGAAGATACCTTCCGGGTCGGCGCCCGACAGGGTATAGGCATCGGTATGGCAGACGCCGCTGGCGACCACGCGCAGCAGCACTTCGCCCGCCTTGGGCATGGCCACGTCGACTTCGACGATTTCCAGGGGTTTCTTGGCCTCGAAGGCGACGGCGGCACGGGACTTGATCATCAAGGTTCTCCAGACAGAGTGTCGATTCCAGTACTCAGTGTAATTCAGGCACTTTTGATGAATAATCCGAGCGAAGAAAAAACATTATTGCCATACAGGGATAATCGATGAGCAGTCGCTGGGAAGGCATCGACGAGTTCGTTGCCGTGGCCGAGTCGGGACAGTTCACTGCTGCGGCGGAGCGGTTGGGGGTATCGTCGTCGCACATCAGCCGGCAGATCGCTCGCCTGGAGGAGCGCCTGCAGACACGCCTGTTGTACCGCAGTACCCGCCGCGTGACGTTGAGCGAGGCAGGCCAGACGTTCCTTCAACACTGCCAGCGTCTGCAAGATGGTCGCGAAGAGGCGTTACGCGCGATGGGCGACTTGGCCAGTGAACCGAAGGGATTGTTGCGCATGACCTGCGCGGTGGCTTACGGCGAGCGTTTCATCGTGCCTCTGGTCACGCGCTTCATGGCGTTGTATCCGCAGTTGCGGGTCGAGGTGGAACTGACCAACCGGACGCTGGACCTGGTGCACGAGGGGATGGACCTGGCGATTCGCCTGGGGCGTCTGCAGGACTCGCGGTTGGTCGCGGCTCGTCTGGCGCCACGGCGCATGTACCTGTGTGCTTCGCCGGCTTACCTTGAGCGTTATGGCCGGCCGCATAGTTTGTCGGAGCTGGCGCGACATAATTGCCTGGTGGGTAGCTCTGATATCTGGGCGCTGCAGCAGGATGGTCGGGAGATCAGTCAGCGTGTGCAGGGGAATTGGCGGTGCAACAGTGGGCAAGCTGTGTTGGATGCTGCGTTGCTGGGGATGGGATTGTGTCAGCTACCGGATTATTACGTGCTGGAGCATCTTAAAAGCGGGGCGTTGGTTTCGCTGTTGGAGTCGCATCAGCCGCCTAATACTGCGGTTTGGGCGCTGTATCCTCAGCAGCGGCATCTTTCGCCTAAAGTCAGGCGGCTTGTGGACTTCTTGAAAGCCGGTCTTTCGCAATTACCGGAATATCGCTGAACACGATTATTCGATAATGCCATCCCACTCGCTGCGTTTGTGTTTGTTTTTGCTTTTGCTTTTGCTTTTGCTTTTGCTTTTGCTTTTGCTTTTGCTTTTTTTTACGCGATAGACCAAGCGCCGCCAATTGCGACGTCAGGAGGCCGAACGCAGGTCTTGCGGAGGGAGGTGACGGGCATGGATGCCCGTCAAGCGCTGCGGCCCAGGATGGGCCGTTCAGCGCGGTCCTCCCGGGAGCAAGGCCGAAGTGAGGGAACCCCGGAGCGAAGCGTAGGGGCCGGATGATAGGAGCCGACGGTTTTGGTTACTTTGGCCACGACCAAAGTAACCCGCCGGAAGGGCGGAAAGGTGAATAGGTGCCTCCATGGCAAATGGATATTCACGCTATTTGAGTGCCAGCACCAAGCATTCGCTTTGAAGTTTGAAGTTTGAAGTTCGAGGTTCGAGGTTCGAGGTTTTGGTATTTGGATTTGTGAACATATCCATTTGCCAAGGTGACGCCTAATCACCTTTCCGCTCTTACAGCGGGTCCCTTTTTGTCGTGGCAAAAAGGAACCAAAAACCGTCAGCTCCTATCATCCGGCCCCTACGCTTCGCTTCGGGGTACCCTCACTCCGGCCTTGCTCCCGGGAGGACCGCGCTGAACGGCCCATCCTGGGCCGCAGCGCTTGACGGGCATCCATGCCCGTCACCTCCCTCCGCAAGACCTGCGTTCGGCCTCCTGACGTCGCAATTCGCGGCGCTTGGTCTATTGCGCACTAGAAGCAAAAGCAAAAAACGAGCGACAGCGACAGCGACAGCGACAGCCTTTAGCTTCGGGTTGACCAGCGTTGACGCAACCACTCCAGATCTTCCGGTCGGGTCACCTTGATGTTGTCACTGCGACCCTCGATCAACCGCGGCGCCTGACCAGACCATTCAATCGCGGACGCCTCATCAGTCACCACGACATCCGACACCAGACATTCAGCCAATGCCCGATGCAAAGCCCCAAGACGAAACATCTGTGGCGTATAAGCCTGCCAAATGGTACTGCGATCCACCGTCGCACTGACCCGCCCATGGGCATCCGCCCGCTTGAGCGTGTCACGTGCCGGCACCGCCAATAACCCACCTACAGGGTCGTCAGCCAAGTCAGTCAGCAACCGATCCAGATCGGAACGTGCAAGGTTCGGACGCGCAGCATCATGCACCAACACCCAGTCGTTATCAGTCGCCCCTTGGGCATGCAACAACAACAACAAGGCATTGAGCACCGAGTCAGCACGCTCACGCCCGCCAGGCGCACGCCGAATGCGTGAATCACTGGCACAACGCAAGGTCGGCCAGTAAGGGTCGTCTTCAGCAATGCTGACCACCACGCCCTTGAGCGCCGGGTGATCGAGAAAACAGTCGAGACTATGTTCGAGAAGCGTCTGCCCGCCCAATTGCAAGTATTGCTTGGGACGGTCGGCAGCCATGCGGGTACCCACGCCCGCGGCAGGAATCACAGCCCAGAAGGCCGGCAACGTATCAGTCATTTTTGCGGCAACTGGAAGAGAGTTTCGCCCTCTTTGACCATTCCCAATTCATGACGAGCCCGTTCTTCGACGGTCTCCATACCTTTCTTCAACTCCAGGACCTCCGCGTCAAGCACACGGTTACGCTCGAGCAAACGCTCGTTCTCCGCATGCTGCTCGGCAATCTGCTGCTTGAGCTCGGCCACTTGCGCCAGGCTGCCATTACCCACCCACAGGCGGTACTGCAGGCCACCGAGCAGCAGGAGCAGGACAAGGAACAACCAATAGGGACTGCGCATCAAGGTATCCAGGGTTAAAAAGACGCCGCTCACGGGCTTCGAATAGCACGAAGCCTGGCCGAGGCCAGGCTTCGTCGACAGAAACCCGCTGGAAGCGCCAGATCTTTCAGTAGGAAAGGTCCGACAGCCTCGGCTGCTGTCTTTTTACCATCTCTTGCTTAACCGCGAAACTCGGCACGGCCACGGTAAACCGCTTTGGCGCCCAGTTGCTCTTCGATACGCAGCAGCTGGTTGTACTTCGAAACGCGGTCGGAACGGCACAGCGAACCGGTCTTGATCTGGCCGGCAGCAGTACCGACTGCCAGGTCGGCGATGGTCGAGTCTTCGGTTTCACCGGAACGGTGCGAAATGACTGCGGTGTAACCGGCGGCCTTGGCCATCTGGATGGCCTCCAGGGTTTCGGTCAGCGAGCCGATCTGGTTGAACTTGATCAGGATCGAGTTACCGATACCCTTCTCGATGCCTTCTTTCAGGATCTTGGTGTTGGTCACGAACAGGTCGTCACCCACCAGCTGAACCTTGGCACCGATCTTGTCGGTCAGGATTTTCCAGCCAGCCCAGTCGGACTCGTCCAGACCGTCTTCGATCGAGATGATCGGGAAACGTTCGGTCAAGCCCTTCAGGTAGTCGGCAAAACCTTCGGCGTCGAACGACTTGCCTTCGCCGGACAGGTTGTACTTGCCGTCTTCGTAGAACTCGGAAGCCGCGCAGTCCAGAGCCAGGGTCACGTCGGTACCCAGCTTGTAGCCCGCCTTCTCGACCGCTTCGGCGATGGCGCCCAGCGCGTCTTCGTTGGAAGCCAGGTTCGGCGCGAAGCCACCTTCGTCACCCACCGCAGTGTTCAGGCCACGGGCCTTGAGCACGGCTTTGAGGTGGTGGAAGATCTCGGTACCCATGCGCAGGCCGTCGGAGAAGGTCTTGGCGCCAACCGGCTGAACCATGAACTCCTGGATGTCGACGTTGTTGTCGGCGTGCTCGCCACCGTTGATGATGTTCATCATCGGAACCGGCATCGAGTACTGGCCTGGGGTACCGTTCAGGTTGGCGATGTGCGCGTACAGCGGCAGGTCCAGATCCTGTGCGGCGGCCTTGGCGGCAGCCAGGGACACGGCCAGAATGGCGTTGGCGCCCAGCTTGGCCTTGTTCTCGGTTCCGTCCAGTTCGATCATGGCACGGTCCAGGGCCTTCTGGTCAGCCGGGTCCTTGCCCAGCAGCAGGTCACGGATCGGGCCGTTGATGTTGGCGACGGCCTTCAGCACGCCCTTGCCCAGGTAACGGCTCTTGTCGCCATCGCGCAGCTCCAGCGCTTCGCGCGAGCCGGTGGAAGCACCGGACGGCGCGCAGGCGCTGCCGATGATGCCGTTGTCGAGCAGTACATCGGCTTCCACGGTGGGGTTGCCACGCGAGTCGAGAACTTCACGACCTTTGATGTCGACGATCTTTGCCATTGTTGTAAGCACTCCAGAATTGACGAAAACAACGCAGCTTAAGGAAATCCTTGCACTCCACCAGGCGGGGCACAGCGGGCAGGCCGGGTGAAAGCGCCCCCTGACCAAACGGTCAAGGGGAGAACGGGCGGTACTTTACCCGAGAAATGAGCTTTACGCGGTTTCTACCGTCGGAAAACTTTTCACCAGGTCGTCCAGTTGCTTGAGCTGGGCCAGGAACGGCTCCAGCTTGTCCAGGCGCAGGGCGCAAGGACCATCGCACTTGGCGTTGTCCGGGTCAGGGTGAGCTTCGAGGAACAGGCCTGCCAGACTCTGGCTCATGCCGGCCTTGGCCAGGTCGGTGACCTGGGCGCGACGGCCGCCGGCGGAATCGGCGCGGCCACCCGGCATCTGCAGGGCGTGTGTCACGTCGAAGAACACCGGGTACTCGAACTGCTTCATGATGCCGAAGCCGAGCATGTCCACGACCAGGTTGTTGTAGCCAAAGCTCGAACCACGCTCGCACAGAATGAGCTGGTCGTTGCCGGCCTCAACGCACTTGTTGAGGATGTGCTTCATTTCCTGCGGCGCGAGGAATTGGGCCTTCTTGATGTTGATCACCGCGCCGGTCTTGGCCATCGCCACGACCAGGTCGGTCTGGCGCGACAGGAAAGCCGGCAGCTGGATGATGTCGCACACCTTGGCGACCGGCTCGCACTGGTAGGGTTCGTGCACGTCGGTGATCACCGGCACGTTGAAGGTCTTCTTGATCTCTTCGAAGATCTTCAGGCCTTCTTCCATGCCTGGGCCGCGGAACGATGTCACCGACGAACGGTTAGCCTTGTCGAAGCTGGCCTTGAACACGTACGGAATACCGAGCTTCTCGGTCACCCGTACGTACTCTTCGCAGACCTTCAGGGCCAGATCACGAGACTCCAGCACGTTCATGCCGCCGAACAGGACGAACGGCTTCTCGTTGGCGATCTCGATGTTACCGACGCGAATGATCTTCTGGGTCATTGATCAGGCCTTGTTCTTCTGTGCCAGGGCTGCCTTGACGAAACCGCTGAACAGCGGATGACCGTCACGCGGGGTGGAAGTGAACTCCGGGTGGAACTGGCAGGCCACGAACCATGGGTGATCCTTGGACTCGACCACTTCCACCAGCGCGCCGTCTTCGGAACGGCCGGAAACCACCAGGCCGGCGTCGATCAGCTGGGGCAGCAGGTTGTTGTTCACTTCGTAGCGGTGGCGGTGACGCTCGGTGATGATGTCAGTGCCGTAGCAGTCATGAACCTTGGAGCCGGCAACGATCTGGCAATCCTGAGCGCCAAGGCGCATGGTGCCGCCGAGATCGGAGGCTTCGGTACGGGTTTCGACCGCGCCGGTGGCATCGGCCCACTCGGTGATCAGGCCGACTACCGGGTGACCGCTGTTACGGTCGAACTCGGTGGAGTTGGCGTCTTTCCAACCCATCACGTTACGGGCGAACTCGATCACGGCAACCTGCATGCCCAGGCAGATACCCAGGTACGGCACCTTGTTCTCGCGGGCATATTGCACTGCGGTGATCTTGCCTTCCACGCCACGCAGGCCGAAACCGCCAGGAACCAGGATGGCGTCTGCGCCCTCCAGCAGGCTGGTGCCCTGGTTCTCGATATCTTCGGAATCGATGTAGCGCAGGTTGACCTTGGTACGGTTCTGGATGCCGGCGTGGCTCATCGCTTCGATCAGCGACTTGTACGCGTCCAGCAGTTCCATGTACTTGCCGACCATGGCGATGGTGACTTCTTGCTCTGGGTTGAGCTTGGCATCGACCACCTTGTCCCACTCGGACAGGTCGGCGCTGTTGCACTGCAGGCCGAAGCGCTCGACGACGAAGTCGTCCAGACCCTGTGCGTGCAGCACGCCCGGGATCTTGTAGATGGTGTCGACGTCTTCCAGGGAGATGACCGCACGCTCTTCAACGTTGGTGAACAGCGCGATCTTGCGACGCGAGGAGGCATCGACCGGATGGTCGGAACGGCAGATCAGCACGTCCGGCTGCAGGCCAATGGAGCGCAGCTCCTTGACCGAGTGCTGGGTCGGCTTGGTCTTGGTCTCGCCGGCGGTGGCGATGTACGGCACCAGGGTCAGGTGCATCAGCATGGCGCGCTTGGAGCCCACTTCGACGCGCAACTGGCGAATCGCCTCGAGGAACGGCTGCGACTCGATGTCACCCACGGTACCGCCGATTTCCACCAGGGCCACGTCGGCATCGCCGGCACCCTTGATGATGCGACGCTTGATTTCGTCGGTGATGTGCGGGATGACCTGGATGGTCGCGCCCAGATAATCACCACGGCGCTCCTTGCGCAGCACGTGCTCGTAGATACGGCCGGTGGTGAAGTTGTTGTTCTGGGTCATGGTGGTGCGGATGAACCGCTCGTAGTGGCCCAGGTCGAGGTCAGTCTCGGCGCCGTCGTGGGTGACGAATACTTCACCGTGCTGGAACGGGCTCATGGTGCCAGGATCGACGTTGATGTACGGATCCAGCTTGAGCATGGTGACCTTGAGCCCCCGCGCTTCCAGGATGGCCGCCAGGGAAGCCGAGGCAATGCCTTTCCCCAATGAAGAAACAACACCGCCCGTGACGAATATGTAGCGCGTCATGAAAAACCCTAGAAGTCTGCGTTAAGGCGGCCAGCGCCGCCGGAGAAAGCGAAGGAAGGCCGAAGCCCCCGATCACCTGCGTCAATCACAGTGCATCTCGAAAAACTGCCGCGTCTGTACAGACCAGGGGTATCCCCGGCATGGAGCTCGCTCGTCATTTCCAGAATCAGCCCAGCAAAAAACTGCTTGGTAATCGGCAACTCCTGTGTTTTCGCGGAACCCACAGAAGCTGTATCAAGAAGGGAGGGTAGTCTACCGGAATGTACCCTTCATCTCAAACCTTGCGCGCTTGTCGGCAAATGCCAGCGAAGCTGGCAATCGGCCTGCCCCCGTTCGGGAAGATTGGCCACCGCCAGCAAGTCCTCGCCACGGAACAGCAACGGCAGGCGCGAACGCAGGAAGTGCGGAACCTGCGCCTCGTTCAGCAGGCGCTTGAGATCACGCCGACCACGACCGGGGACGTCCAGCACTTCGCCCCCCTGGCGATATGCGATGCGTAGCGGCCCCTCGGGCCGCTTGCCCTCGATACGCACATAGCCATTGCCCGGCAATGCCAGTGCCTCGGCCGGCGCCAGCCAGGGCTGCCCGACAGGCTCGGACTGCAACCAGTCATCGCCAAGCCACCAGATACGCCCATTGCTGCGCACCAACTGGCCGTCGGCAAGGCGCCAGATCGGCTGGGCATCGAGCGCGGCAGTGCACAAATCCACCCACCCGGCCCAGTGACGGCTGTCAGGCAATCGAGTGCGCTGGCTGAGCCAGTATTGCAAGGCATTGCGCTGGCGAGCAGGTGACAGCGAACGGAGGCAGGTCAGATCGAGCGAACTCAGGGCAGACCACTGAGCCGGAGCGCCTTGCTCGGCTAGGGCCAGATCGTCAAGCGCCACTTCATCGAGCAGCCCCAGCGCTTCGCCAAGATGATCGGCGCAGCGCGCGATGTTTTGGCTCGCTTGCGGCCAACGCTGGCGCAGCAACGGCAACACCTCGCCACGCAAGTAGTTGCGGGCGAAGTCGGTGTCACGGTTGGAAGGGTCTTCGACCCACTTCAGCCGCCAGGCTTGGGCGTACGCGGCCAACTGTGCTCGCGAGATCGCCAGCAATGGGCGGACCAAGGCGCCCTGCCCCAACCGCCGCTTGTCGGGCATGGCGGCCAACCCGCGCAAACCGGCGCCACGCAACAGGCGAAACAGCAGGGTTTCAGCCTGATCCTCGCGGTGCTGGCCGGTGAACAGCAGCTCTCCCGGGCCCAGCACCTGAGCCAATGCCGAGTAGCGGGCGTTACGTGCAGCCTGCTCAAGGCTGGCACCCGGCTCGACCTGAACGCGGATCACGGTAAGCTCGACACCCAAGTCGTTGCAGACACGCTGGCAGTGCTCCGGCCAGTCATTGGCGACAGGTTGCAAACCGTGGTGGACATGGATGGCGCGCAGTGGTGGAGCGCAGTGACTGCGGGCGTAATCGGCCAACAGGTGCAGAAGGACTGTGGAGTCGAGGCCGCCAGAGAAGGCGACGTGCCAGGCGGGGGCGTTCAGCCAGGGGGTGAGGTTGATCATGTAGGCCTCACACGGTTTGAAATCGCCGGGGCCACTACAGGCCTTGATCGCCGGCAAACCGACGATCAAGGCTTCCAGAGCCCCGGGTCTATCAGAGACCGTAGCTCATCAGACGCTCATAACGGCGCGCCAGCAGCGCGTCGTTGTCGAGCTTGCCGAGCATGTCCAGCTGCTGGATCAGGTCGGCACGGATGCTTTCGGACATCTTCACCGGGTCACGGTGGGCGCCGCCCAGCGGTTCCTCGATGACCTTGTCGACGATGTTCAGGCTCTTCAGGCGTTCTGCGGTGACACCCATGGCCTCGGCCGCGTCGGCTGCGCGGTCGGCGGTCTTCCACAGAATCGAGGCGCAACCTTCCGGCGAGATGACCGAGTAGGTGGAGTACTGCAGCATGTTCAGCTGGTCGCACACACCGATGGCCAACGCGCCACCGGAACCGCCCTCACCAATCACCGTGGCGATGATCGGGGTTTTCAGGCGCGCCATGACACGCAGGTTCCAGGCGATGGCTTCGCTCTGGTTGCGCTCTTCGGCGTCGATACCTGGGTAGGCACCCGGGGTGTCGATGAAGGTGAGAATCGGCATCTTGAAGCGTTCGGCCATCTCCATCAGGCGGCAGGCCTTGCGGTAGCCTTCCGGACGCGGCATACCGAAATTGCGGCGCACCTTCTCGCGCACTTCGCGGCCTTTCTGGTGACCGATGACCATCACCGGCTTGCCATCCAGACGTGCGGTACCACCGACGATGGCAGCGTCATCGGCGAAGTGGCGGTCACCGTGCAGCTCTTCGAACTCGGTGAAGATGTGCTCGAGGTAGTCCAGGGTATAAGGACGACGCGGGTGACGGGCCAGACGGGCGATCTGCCAGCTGGTCAGGTTGCCGAAAATGCTTTCGGTCAGGGTGTTGCTCTTGTCTTGCAGACGGGCAATTTCATCGCTGATGTTCAGCGAATTGTCGTTACCCACCAGGCGCAACCCTTCGATCTTGGCTTGCAGGTCGGCAATCGGCTGTTCGAAATCGAGGAAGTTCGGGTTCATAGTCATCCGTCTTGGGTCTACGGCCAGGCGGCCGGCCGGTTGATCCGTTTGGCGCCCTACCTTAAGGGATCAGGCGCATTCAGGTCGAGATTAAATTAGGTCGGTTCAACGATATTGCAGGAAGACGTTCTCACGCCCGAACTGGTCACGCAGCGCTTGAATCAAGCCATCGGCCGGGTCGATCGCCCACTCGTCGGCGAACTGCAGCATAGCCTTGGCATCGCTGCCGGTGTACTCGAGGGTAATGGGGCAACCACCGCGATGGCGGGTGATCAGTTCACCCAGCCACTTCAGCCGGTCGCCCTTGAGCGCGTCATGGGCCACCTTCAGGCGCAGGCTTTCGGCCAGTTTGGTGCGTGCGTCCTCCATGGTCATCACTTGCTTGACCCGCAAACGCAGGCCACCGGAGAAGTCGTCGTTGCTGACTTCTCCTTCCACCACCACCATGGCATCGGCCTGCAGCAACGACTGGGCCGCCATGAAGGCGTCGGCGAACAACGAGGCCTCGATACGCCCTGAACGGTCATCCAGGGTCACGAAGCCCATCTTGTCGCCCTTCTTGTTCTTCATCACCCGCAAAGCAACGATCATGCCGGCGATGGTCTGGGGCTCGCGCGACGGCTTGAGGTCGATGATGCGTTGACGGGCAAAGCGACGAATTTCGCTTTCGTACTCATCGATCGGATGGCCTGTCAGGTACAGGCCGAGGGTGTCCTTCTCGCCCTTTAGGCGTTCCTTGAGCGTCAGCTCACGCACCTTGCGGTGATTGGCGTAGACGTCGGAGTCTTCCTCGACGAACAACCCGCCGAACAGGTCGACGTGACCGCTGTCGGCGGTACGGGCCGTTTGCTCGGCAGACTTGATGGCTTCCTCCAGCGCGGCCAGCAAGGTCGCGCGGTTGCGATCGATGTTGGCCTGGTAGGCCTTGATCTCGTCGTGGAAGTACGGACCGAGGCGATCGAGCGCACCACTGCGGATCAGCGCATCCAGGGTCCGCTTGTTGACACGCTTGAGGTCGACGCGTTCACAGAAATCGAACAAGTCCCTGAAGGGACCGCCCTGGGCGCGCGCCTCGACGATGGCCTCCACCGGCCCCTCGCCCACGCCTTTGATCGCCCCCAGGCCGTAGACGATGCGACCGTCATCGTTCACGGTGAACTTGAAGTCGGAGTTGTTCACGTCCGGCGCATCGAGGCGCAGCTTCATGCTGCGCACTTCCTCGATCAGCACCACCACCTTGTCGGTGTTGTGCATATCCGCCGACAGGACCGCAGCCATGAACGGCGCAGGATAATGCGTCTTGAGCCAAGCGGTCTGGTAGGACACCAGGCCGTAGGCGGCGGAGTGGGATTTGTTGAAGCCGTAACCTGCGAACTTCTCTACAAGGTCAAAGATGTTACCCGCAAGATCAGCATCGATACCGTTATTGGCACAACCTTCGATGAAGCCGCCGCGCTGCTTGGCCATTTCTTCGGGCTTTTTCTTACCCATGGCTCGACGCAGCATGTCCGCACCACCGAGGGTGTAGCCCGCCATGACCTGAGCGATCTGCATCACCTGTTCCTGGTACAGGATGATGCCGTATGTCGGCGCCAGTACCGGCTGCAGGCCCTCGTACTGGTAGTCCGGGTGCGGGTAGGCCAGCTCGGCGCGACCGTGCTTGCGGTTGATGAAGTCATCCACCATGCCCGATTGCAGCGGGCCCGGTCGGAACAGGGCCACCAGTGCGATCAAATCTTCCAGGCAGTCGGGCTTGAGCTTCTTGATCAGCTCCTTCATGCCACGGGATTCGAGCTGGAAAACCGCCGTGGTTTCGGCCTTCTGCAACAGCTCGTAGGTCTTGCGGTCATCCAGAGGGATGAAGTCGATGTTGACGTCCGGCAGGTTCTTCTTGGCCTGCTCGCGGTTGATGGTCTCCATTGCCCATTTGATGATGGTCAGGGTACGCAGGCCGAGGAAGTCGAACTTCACCAGGCCGGCAGCTTCGACGTCGTCCTTGTCGAACTGGGTAACCAGGCCGCCGCCTTCTTCATCACAGGCGATCGGCGAAAAATCAGTGAGTTTGGTGGGCGCGATAACCACACCACCGGCGTGCTTACCAGTGCCGCGGGTGACCCCCTCCAGCTTCAGGGCCATGTCCCAGATCTCACGGGCATCCTCGTCGCCCTTGAGGAAGTCACGCAGGATTTCTTCCTGCTCGTAGGCCTTCTCCAGCGTCATGCCCACTTCGAACGGGATCATCTTCGACAAGCGATCCGCCAGACCGTAGGACTTGCCCTGGACCCGCGCCACGTCGCGCACCACCGCCTTGGCCGCCATGGTACCGAAGGTGATGATCTGGCTCACCGCGTTGCGCCCATAGGCTTCGGCCACATAGTCGATCACCCGGTCACGGCCATCCATGCAGAAGTCGACGTCGAAGTCGGGCATGGAAATACGTTCAGGGTTGAGGAAACGCTCGAACAGCAGGTCGTAGGCCAGCGGGTCGAGGTCGGTAATCTTCAGTACATAGGCCACCAGCGAGCCAGCACCCGAACCCCGGCCCGGGCCGACCGGCACGCCATTGTTCTTGGCCCACTTGATGAAGTCCATAACGATCAGGAAGTAACCGGGGAAGCCCATCTGGATGATGATATCCAGCTCGAATTTCAGGCGGTCCAGGTAAACCTGACGCTTCTCTTCATAGTTGGGCGTGGTCTCTTTCGGCCAGAGCACCGCCAGGCGCTCTTCCAGGCCTTCATGGGAGACGTGGCGCAGGTAGTCGTCGATGCCCATGCCGTTGGGGGTCGGGAAGTCCGGCAAGAAGTACTTGCCCAGCTGTACCTGGATATTGCAACGCTTGGCGATCTCGACGGTGTTGGCGACGGCATCCGGCAGGTCGCTGAACAGCTCGACCATTTCCTCTGCGCTCTTGAGGTACTGCTGGTCGCTGTAATTGCGGGGACGACGTGGGTCATCCAGGGTCCAGCCCTCGCCGATGCAGACGCGGGTCTCGTGGGCGTCGAAGTCGGACTGCTTGATGAAACGCACGTCGTTGGTCGCCACCAGCGGCGCCCCGAGCTTGTCGGCCAGGGCCACGGCGGCATGCACGTACTCCTCGTCACCTGCGCGGTTGGTGCGCTGCACTTCGACGTAGAAACGCTCGGGGAACATGCCCATCCAGTCGCGCAGCAGGGCCTCGGCTTCTTCATTCCGACCAGCCATCAGGGCCATACCGATGTCGCCCTCCTTGCCAGCGGACAGGGCGATCACGCCCTCACTGGCCGGGGCGATCCAGTCGCGCTGGAGAATCACCAGGCCGTTACGTTGGCCTTCGGTCCAACCCCGCGAGATCAACTCCGTCAGGTTGCGGTAACCCTTGGGGTTCATGGCCAGGAAGCAGATGCGCGACAGCGGCGCCTCGGGATCGGCTCCGGCCAGCCACAGGTCGGCGCCGCAGATCGGCTTGATCCCGGCGCCCATGGCAGTCTTGTAGAACTTGACCAGCGAGCACATGTTGCTCTGGTCAGTGATCGCCACCGCGGGCATGTTCATCCCGGCCAGCGCCTTGGCCAGCGGCTTGATCCGCACCAGGCCGTCGACCAGCGAGAATTCGGAGTGTACGCGCAGGTGAACGAAGGGAACCGACATGGATGATCCTGTAGCAGAGCTTGACGACAAGGGCGGGATTGTAACGTAAATGAGAGGGAAACGATTGGGGCCGCTGTGCGGCCCCAATGTGTTAGATCAGTGAGTCAGTGAGGCCTTCACGGGCTTCCCAGGCCGCGCGAACCGGCGCGAAGGAACGCCGGTGGATGGGCGTAGGCCCAAGGCGCGCAAGTGCCTCCAGGTGCACCGGCGTCGGATAGCCCTTGTGCCCGCCAATTCCGTAACCGGGATAGATCAGCTCGAAAGCGCTCATCTCGCGATCGCGCGTGACCTTGGCCAGGATCGACGCCGCGGCGATGGCCGGCACCTGGCTATCGCCCTTCACTACCGGCGCGGCGGGCACGGCCAGCCTGGGGCAACGGTTGCCATCGATCAGCGCGAGCTTGGGCGTGACGCTCAAGCCTTCGACCGCACGCTGCATGGCGAGCATGGTGGCCTGAAGAATGTTCAACCGGTCGATTTCTTCGACTTCGGCACGGGCAATACAGAAACTCAGGGCTTTTTCGCAGATCTCATCGAACAGCGCTTCGCGCTTGGCCTCGGTAAGCTTCTTGGAATCGTTCAGACCCAGAATCGGGCGTTGCGGGTCGAGAATCACCGCAGCGGTGACGACCGCGCCACACAGCGGCCCACGTCCCACTTCGTCGACACCCGCCACCAAGTCTTCGACCAGGTTGAAATCCAATCCAATCTGCATGTCAGCGGTCCTTGAGCAAAGCCAGCACCGCGTCGGCGGCCTGGTTGGAAGCGTCGCGGCGCAGGGTGCGGTGAATCTCGTCGAAACCTTCGGTCTGTCGGCTGCCATCGGCGACCAACGGCACCAAGGCCTGGGCCAGGGCTTCACACGTCGCGGCATCCTGCAGGAGTTCCGGCACCAGTTCGCGCTGGGCCAGCAGGTTGGGCAACGATACGTAGGGGCTCTTCACCAGGCGCTTGAGGATCCAGAAGGTCAAAGGCGCCAGGCGGTAGGCCACAACCATGGGCCGCTTGTACAGAAGTGCTTCAAGGGTGGCTGTGCCCGACGCGATCAGCACCGCATCGCAGGCCGCCAGCGCCACATGCGACTGGCCGTCCAGCAGCATCAGCGGCAGGTCACGGCCCTCCAGCATCTGTTCGATCTGGGCACGGCGCGCGGGATTGGCGCACGGCAGGACGAAACGCACCCCCGGGATGCGGTCGCGTAGAAGCTGGGCAGTATCGAGGAACAATGCCCCCAAGCGCCCCACTTCGCCTCCACGGCTCCCCGGCATCAAGGCGACCAGCGGACCATCGGCCAGGCCGAGGGAAGCGCGCGCGGCCTGTCGATCGGCCTCGAGCGGGATGGTATCTGCCAACGGATGACCGACGAAACGCACCGGCACGCCCTGCTCTTCGTAGAACCGCGCCTCAAAGGGCAGCAGGGTCAGCATCAGGTCGCAGCCTTCGCGGATCTTCAGCACACGCTTCTGCCGCCAGGCCCAGACCGAAGGGCTGACGTAGTGCACGGTCTTGATACCCGCCTGACGCAGCTTCAACTCGATGTTGAGCGTGAAGTCAGGCGCGTCGATACCGATGAATACGTCGGGCTTCTGCGCAATCAGGGTCTGGATCAGTTCCTTGCGCCGCTTGAGCAGCTCGCGCAGGCGGCCAAGCACCTCGACCAACCCCATGACCGCCAGGCGTTCCATGGGGAAGTAAGACTGCAGGCCTTCGGCCTCCATCAGCGGACCGCCGACACCGATGAAGCGGACGTCAGGATGGCGCGCCTTGAGCGCGCGCATCAGGCCAGAACCGAGAATGTCGCCGCTGGCCTCACCCGCGACCAACGCTACACAGAGCTGCGCCATGTCAGCGAGTGATGCCGCGAGCGGAGTTCAGGATCGACTGGCGGAACAGCTCGACCTCAGGGTGTTGCCCCGCCAGTTCTTCCAGTTCCTTGACCGCTTCTTCAACGGTAAGGCCCTGGCGGTAAACGACCTTGTAGGCACGGCGCAGGGCGTGGATGACCTCGTCACTGAAGCCGCGCCGACGCATGCCCTCGAAGTTCATGCTGCGGGCTTCGGCGGGGCTGCCGAACACCGTGACGAAGGCAGGGACGTCCTTGCCAATCGCCGTACCCATGCCGGAAAACGCGTGCGCCCCGATGTGGCAGTACTGATGCACCAAGGTGTAGCCCGACAGGATCGCCCAGTCGCCCACATGCACATGGCCAGCCAACGCGGTGTTGTTGACCAGGATGCAATGGTTGCCGATGACGCTGTCGTGACCAATGTGGGCATAGGCCATGATCAGGTTGTGGTCGCCGAGCGTGGTTTCCGAACGGTCCTGCACGGTACCGCGGTGGATGGTCACGCCTTCACGGATCACGTTGTGATCACCGATCACCAGTCGCGTCGGCTCGCCCTTGTACTTGAGGTCCGGGGTGTCTTCGCCGATCGAGGAAAACTGGTAGATACGGTTGTGCTTGCCGATACGGGTTGGTCCTTTGACCACCACGTGCGGACCAATGACAGTACCCTCCCCGATTTCGACATCGGGGCCTACGATCGACCAAGGGCCGACTTCGACACCGTCGGCCAACTTGGCCGACGGGTCGATGATCGCCCGAGGATCAATCGAACTCATAGGGAACGTTCCGCGCAGGTGATCTCTGCCGAGCAGACCGGCTTGCCGTCGACCAGCGCACGGCATTCGAACTTCCAGATCATGCTCTTGCGGCTGAGGAACTTGGCCTCCAGCACCAGTTGATCACCCGGCAATACCGGCTGACGGAAACGCAATTTGTCGGAACCGACGAAATAGTACAGCGTGCCATCGGCCGGCTTGGCGTCGAGCATCTTGAAACCGAGAATGCCGGCCGCCTGGGCCATGGCCTCGATGATCAAAACGCCCGGCATGATGGGGTGCGCCGGGAAATGGCCATTGAAAAACGGCTCGTTGATGCTGACATTCTTGTAGGCACGAATGCTCTGGGCCTCGAAGTCCAAATCCGTCACTCGGTCCACCAGCAGGAACGGGTAACGGTGAGGCAGGTATTCGCGAATCTCGTTGATGTCCATCATTTCGGGGGGAAGCCTGTAATAAGAATAGGGAGCGCAGGTGCTGACCACACGCTCCTTTTGCAAATCCAAAGAGGAGCCAGCTAGCGACTGTTCACGCTCGCTCAGGAAATGGTATCAGCCTTCTGATGCCGGCTGATCACCTGAGGTCACGGTATCGACACGTTTTTCCAACTGCTGGAGACGCTTGGACATGTCGTCCAGCTGGCGAATACGCGCCGCACTCTTGCGCCAGTCAGCCAACGGCTGCATGGCCGTGCCGGAAGAATAGGCGCCCGGTTCAGTGATCGAACGGGTGACCATGGTCATTCCAGACACGAATACGTTGTCGCAGACATCGATATGGCCAACCATGCCGACGCCACCGGCGATGGTGCAGTGCTTGCCAATACGCGTGCTGCCGGAAATCCCGACACAGGCCGCCATGGCCGTGTGTTCGCCGATCTGCACGTTGTGGGCGATCTGGATCTGATTGTCGAGCTTGACGCCATCGGCGATGCGCGTATCGGACAGCGCACCACGGTCGACCGCGGTATTGACGCCAATTTCCACGTCATCACCAATGGTGACGCCGCCAATCTGGGCAATCTTGCGCCAGACACCCTTCTCGTTGGCAAAGCCGAAGCCTTCACCTCCGATCACCGCGCCTGACTGAATGACCACACGCTTGCCAATGGTCACATCGTGGTACAGGGTGACGCGCGGCGCCAACCAGCCGCCCTCGCCCACCACGCTGCGCGCACCAATCACACAGTGCGCACCGATGCTCACATTGGCACCAATACGCGCACCGCTCTCGATGACCACGAATGGCCCGATGCTGGCACTGGCATCCACCTGGGCATCCTCTGCCACCACGGCGCTGGGATGAATACCCGCCTCAGCCTTGGGCTTGGGATCGAACAGGTGGGAAATGCGCGCGTAGGCAAGGTACGGGTCGGCCACGATCAGGGCGTTACCGGCAAAGCCTTCGGCGTCCGCGGCCTTCAGCAATACCGCCGCTGCCTGGCTGTTATCCAGGTATTTGCGGTACTGCGGATTGGCAAGGAAGCTCAATTGACCAGGTCCGGCCTCCTGCAAGGTGGCCAGTCCGGTAATTTGCAGCGCCTCGGGCCCCTTGAGGGTCGCCCCGAGCGCTTCGGCCAACTGGCCGAGCGTCATGGTCACGGTCATATCAACGGGCTTGGTTCATGCGCTCGATGACTTGGCGGGTGATGTCGTACTGAGGTTTGACATCGATGACCGCACCGCGCTCCAGAACCAGGTCGTAACCGCCCTTCTTGATCACTTCCTCGACGGCACCATCGAGCTTCGGCTTGAGCTGCTTGAGCATGTCGCGGTCAGCAACGGCCTTGGCTTCGTTCAGTTCTTTGGACTGGAACTGGAAGTCACGGGCTTTCTGCTTGAATTCGAGCTCCAGGCGCTCACGCTCCTGCTGCTGCATTTTGTCGCCGCCTTTGATCAGGCGGTCCTGGATACCTTTGGCGCTGCTTTCCAGGGACTTGAGCTTGGTCAGTTGCGGGCCGAACTTCTTCTCGGCATCAACCGCGTACTTCTTGGCGGCATCGGATTCGAGCAGGGCCATCTGATAGTTCAGCACGGCAACCTTCATTTCGGCGAAAGCCGGGGTGGCGACCAGCGCCGCGGCCACTACGGCCAGTTGAGTCAACTTACGCACGATGCACTCCTGGATAAACCGTTGTCGTTAAGCAAGGGCCGACCTTAGAAGGTCTGGCCCAGAGAGAATTGGAACACCTGGGTATCGGCGTCGTCCGGCTTCTTGACCGGCATTGCCAGGCTGAAGCTCAACGGGCCCAGGGCAGTGATCCAGGTGACACCCAGGCCGACCGAGCTGGCCATGCCGGAGAAGCCAACCTTCTCGCAGTCAGGCTTGCTGCCGCAGTTGGTATCGAACACGTTACCCACGTCCCAGAACACGGAGGTGCGCAGCGAACGCTGGTCCTTCACGAATGGCAGCGGGAACAGCAACTCGACACCACCCTGGACCAACACGTTGCCACCGAACGGCAGCGGGTCCTGGTCCGGGTCTTTCACGGTGCCCGGGTTGGTACCGTCGCTCGGGGTACTGCGCGGACCCAGGCTGCTGTCCTTGAAGCCACGTACGGAGTTGAAACCACCCGCGTAGTAGTTTTCATAGAATGGCAGGCCGGAAGTACCACCGAAACCATCACCATAGCCCAATTCAGTGTGCAGGCGCAGGGTGTAGTCGTTGGTGATCGGCTTGAACAGCTGGCCGCGGTAGTCGAGCTTGTAGAACGACAGGTCGCTGCCAGGAACAGTCGTCTCGAAGGTCAGGCTCTGGGAGTGACCACGGGTCGCCAGCACGCCTTTGTTCAGGGTCGACTCGGACCAACCGACCGAGGCCTTGAAGTTCAGGAAGTTGTCGCCTTCCTGCTCGAGGAAATCGAAGATCTCGTCGACGGTGTAACGGCCAGTCTTGATCTTGTCCTGCTGCACGGTCAGGCCGTAGGTCAGGCGCGAAGTTTCGCTGATCGGGTAGCCGAGGCTGACACCGGCACCCAGGCTGTCGACCGCATAGCTGGCCACGTCGACGTCGAGGTCATCGTAGTCGGTGCTGCGATAGAAGGCGTTGTAGCCCAGGCTGACGCCGTCGGCAGTGAAGTAGGGGTCCACGAAGCCGAAGTTGTAGCGGGTCTGGTATTCCGAACGGGTCAGGCCGATGGACACCTTGTTACCGGTACCCAGGAAGTTGGTCTGGCTGATCGAGCCTCCCAGGATCAGGCCGGCGCTCTGGGCAAAACCGACGCTGGCGGTGATCGAGCCGGAGGCCTGTTCCTCGACGCTGTAGTTGACGTCGACCTGGTCATCGGTGCCTGGCACCGGTGGGGTCTCGACGTTGACTTCCTTGAAGAAGCCCAGACGTTCCAGGCGGGTCTTGGACTGGTCGATCAGGTAGGTCGACGCCCAGCCACCTTCCATTTGGCGCATCTCGCGACGCAGCACTTCGTCTTCGGTCTTGGTGTTGCCGCGGTAGTTGATGCGGTTGACGTAGGCACGCTTGCCCGGGTCGACCACGAACATGATGTCCACGGTGTGGTCTTCGTCGTGCGGCTGAGGCACGCCGTTGACGTTGGCGAAAGTGTAGCCCTCGTTACCCAGGCGGCGGGTGATCAGGTCGGAGGTGGTGGTCATGACCTTGCGCGAGAACACCTGGCCCGGCTGCACCAGCAGCAGCGACTTGACCTGGTCTTCCGGCACCTTCAGGTCACCCGACAGCTTCACGTCACGGACGGTGTACTTCTCGCCCTCGTTGACGTTGACCGTGATGTAGACGTGCTTCTTGTCCGGGGTGATGGACACCTGGGTGGAGGCGATGTCCATGTTGATGTAGCCGCGGTCCAGGTAGTAGGAACGCAGGCGTTCCAAGTCACCGGAGAGCTTCTCGCGGGCATACTTGTCGTCGTTCTTGAAGAACGACAGCCAGTTGGTGGTCTTGAGCTCGAACAGCTGCGCCAGCTCTTCATCGTCGAACACGGTGTTGCCGACGATGTTGATGTGCTGGATGGCCGCCACGGTGCCTTCGTTGATCTTGAT
Organism: Pseudomonas sp. NyZ480; assembly: GCF_029537255.1. Classification (NCBI taxonomy): domain Bacteria; kingdom Pseudomonadati; phylum Pseudomonadota; class Gammaproteobacteria; order Pseudomonadales; family Pseudomonadaceae; genus Pseudomonas; species Pseudomonas sp. NyZ480. The sequence goes on from NZ_CP120626.1 coordinate 4,169,607, forward strand.
CTTCAACGCCACACGGTTGCGCGGCTGCGGCACCACCTCGGCGTCGACCTCGGCCGAGTAGCGGCCCTGGGCCACGTACTGGCGCTGCAGTTCGTTACGCACGCCTTCGAGGGTGGCTCGCTGGAAGATCTCGCCTTCGGCCAGGCCCGACTGCTTCAGGCCCTTCATCAGGTCTTCGGTGCTGATCGCCTTGTTGCCTTCGATCTCGATGCTCGACACCGAGGGGCGCTCGACCACGTTGATGATCAGGACATTGCCGTCGCGGTTCAGCTGGATGTCCTGGAAGAAACCGGTCTTGAACAGCGAGCGGGTGGATTCCACCAGGCGTCGGTCATCGGCCTGATCGCCCACGTTCAGGGGCAAGGCGCCAAAGACGCTGCCGGCGGACACCCGCTGCAGGCCGTTGACACGAATATCGGAGATGGTGAAGGACTCGGCGTGAACTTCAGCGATCATCAGTGCGGAGAGGACCGCAGTTAGCAGCAGACGTTTCATGAAGTCCTTTTATTCCAACTGGCAATAAACCACCCGCCGTATGAAAACGGCAGGTTCGCAATTGAGCGAATCTTTTATAGTCGACCCAGATCGTTGATCAGGGCGAGCAACATCACCCCAATGACCAAACTGATACCGATCTGGACCCCCCAACCTTGCACCCGATCCGACAGCGGACGACCGCGCGCCCACTCGACCAGGTAAAACAGCAAATGCCCCCCATCCAGTACCGGGATGGGCAGCAGGTTAAGAACCCCCAGGCTTATGCTCAGGTAGGCCAGGAAATTCAGGAAATCCCCCACGCCGGACTGGGCCGAAGCGCCCGCCACTTTAGCAATGGTTATCGGTCCGCTCAAGTTTTTTACCGAGAGCTCCCCGAACAGCATTTTCTTTAGCGATTCGAGGGTTAGCACACTCATGTTCCAGGTGCGCGACAAGCCCTCGCCCACTGCCTCGAGCGGGCCATAGCTGACTTCGCGCAGCATGCTGGCGGGCCATTCGGCGCCCTTGACTCCTGCCCCCAGGTAGCCGCCGGAGGCTTTGCCTTCGCCGCGCCGGGCCAGCGTCACCGGGACGTCCAGCGGCGCGCCATCACGCTCCACACGCAGCACCACCCTGGCTTCGGGGCGTGCGCGCACGGTGTCGACCACGTGCTGCCAGTCGCTCACCGTCACGCCATCGACGGCCAACAATTTGTCACCACTTTTGAGCCCGGCCGCTGCGGCCGGCCCCTTTGGATCGATTTCAGCCAGAACCGGCGAAATGGCCGGACGCCATGGACGCAAGCCCAGGGACTGGATCGGGTCCGGCTCGTCGGCGCCCTTGAGCCAACCCGCGAGCGTGATCTGGTACTGACGCTCGACCGTGGCTCCTTCGTCGCGCACGCCGACTTGCAGGGTGCCGCTCTCGCCCAGGCGCCGAACCAGCTGCAGGTTGACTGCCGACCAGCCACTGGTCGGTTTTCCGTCGATGGATACGATTTCCTGACCAGCGACCAAGCCCGCCGAAGCCGCCAGGCTACCGGACTCGACCGCACCGATGACCGGACGGATCTGCTGGGTGCCGAGCATGGCCAGCAGCCAGAAGAAGAAAATGGCCAGCAGGAAGTTGGCGATCGGCCCCGCCGCCACGATGGCAATACGCTGACGGACGGATTTGCGATTGAACGACTGCTCGATCAGCGCTGGCGGCACTTCACCCTCGCGTTCGTCGAGCATCTTGACGTAGCCGCCCAGCGGGATCGCCGCCACCACGAACTCGGTGCCATGGCGGTCATGCCAGCGAATCAACGGTGTGCCGAACCCCACGGAGAAGCGCAGCACCTTGACGCCACAGCGTCGGGCCACCCAGAAGTGGCCGAACTCGTGGAAAGTGACCAATACACCCAAGGCCACCAGGGTGCCGATAATCATGTAGAGCGCAGTCATATCCATCTCCGAATGACGTTCAGCGGAACCTGGAGCAAGGCCTGCATCAGCGGCCGTGGCGCCTCAACCACTCACGGGACAGTTCCCGGGCGCGCTGGTCGGCAGCGAACACCGCATCCAGCGACGGCAGCGAGACCACTGGCTCCTGGTCAAGCACCTGTTCGATCATACTCGCGATTTCTGGAAAGCGGATGCGCCGCTGGAGAAATGCCTCGACCGCCACTTCGTTGGCCGCATTGAGCACGGCAGGCGCACTGTTGCCCGCCTCGGCAGCCTGCCGCGCCAGGCGCAAGCAAGGGAAGCGTTGTTCGTCGGGCGCCTGGAAATCCAGACGAGCGATGGCGAACAAGTCCAGCGGGGCTACCCCGGAGTCGATCCGCTCGGGCCAGGCCAGGGCGTTTGCTATGGGCGTGCGCATGTCTGGATTGCCCAGCTGGGCCAGCACCGAACCGTCGACATAATCCACCAACGAGTGGATCACGCTCTGCGGGTGAACCACCACTTCGACCTTGGCCGGCGCTGCATCGAACAACCAGCATGCTTCGATCAGCTCCAGGCCCTTGTTCATCATGCTGGCCGAGTCCACGGAAATCTTGCGCCCCATGGACCAGTTAGGGTGGGCACAGGCCTGCTCCGGCGTGACATTGGCCAGGGCCGCCTGGGGCGTCTCGCGGAATGGGCCGCCCGACGCCGTCAGGAGGATGCGCCGCACCCCGACCTGAACCAGCCCACGACCGTAGTCGCCGGGCAGGCACTGGAAAATGGCATTGTGTTCACTGTCGATGGGCAACAGCACAGCGCCACTGCGCCGCACCGCATCCATGAACAGTGCGCCGGACATCACCAAGGCTTCCTTGTTGGCCAGCAACACCTTCTTGCCTGCCTCGACGGCAGCCAAGGTCGGACGCAACCCAGCGGCGCCGACGATAGCGGCCATCACCGCATCGACTTCCTGCGCCGCCGCGACCTGACACAGCCCCGCCTCGCCCTCGAGCACTTCGGTGGCACAGCGCGCGGCAGCCAGGCCCTCGCGCAGACGCGCAGCACTTTCTGCATCCGGCACCACTGCATAGACCGGATCATGGCGAACGCACAGTGCCAGCAACTCGTCGATACGCGAATAACCGCTGAGCGCGAACACCCGATAGCGCTCGGGATGGCGAGCGATCACATCCAGCGTGCTAAGGCCAATGGACCCGGTAGCGCCGAGTACGGTAATGCGTTGCAGCGTACTCACATCACACCCCATTCAGCCGCCCACAGCAGCACCGCGAAGATCGGGATCGCCGCCGTCAGGCTGTCGATGCGATCGAGCACGCCGCCGTGACCTGGCAGCAGGTTGCTGCTGTCCTTGATGCCCGAGCGGCGCTTGAACATGCTCTCGGTCAGGTCACCCACTACCGAGGACATGACCACTACCGCAGCGCCCAGCAGCCCCAGGACGATCTGGCCGAAGCTCCAGTCCCGGCTGATACCCACCACCAGGGTGATGAGCAGGCACAGGGCCAGACCGCCATAGACGCCTTCCCAGCTCTTGCCTGGGCTGACCTGCGCAGCCAGCTTGCGCTTGCCGAAAGCACGCCCGGAGAAATAAGCCCCGATATCGGCCGCCCAGACCAGCACCATGACCGACAGGATCAACCAGTTGCCCAACGGCCAATGCTTGAGCAAGACCAGCCCTTGCCAGGCCGGCAGCAGCACCAGCAAGCCGATCAGCAATCGGCAGGCGGCGCTGGCCCAAAGCTCGCTGCTGCGTGGGTAGGTGAGCACCAGCCAGGTGGCCAGCCCCCACCAGATCACCGCCGCACCCAGCACCCAGGGCGCAAGGTCGGGCATCAGGTAGAGCAGCATCAGCGCCCCGGCAACCACGGCGGCGTAGGCAATACGCAGCGGCTGGGCCATCAGCCCGGCCAGGCGCGCCCACTCCCAGGCACCAAGGGTGACCACGAAGCCGATGAACAGGGCGAAATCCCCGCCGTTGAGCAGGAAAAAGCCGCCCAGCGCGACCGGCAGCAGGATCAGCGCAGTAATGATGCGTTGTTTAAGCATTAAGCACGAGCTCCAGCCTCGACCTGCTCGCTGGTCTTACCGAAGCGGCGCTGGCGCGAAGCGAAATCGGCCAACGCGTTGCGCATGGCCTCGTGTTTGAAGTCCGGCCAATAGAGGTCGGAGAAATACAGCTCGGCATAAGCCAGCTGCCAAAGCAGGAAGTTGCTGATGCGGTGCTCGCCGCCGGTGCGAATGCACAGGTCGGGCAAAGGCAGCTCCCCCGTCGCCAGGCAAGTCTGCAACAAGTCAGGCGTGATGTCCTCCGGACGCAGGTGGCCGGCCTGGACTTCACGGGCCAGGCGCTGGGCGGCCTGGGCGATATCCCATTGACCGCCATAATTGGCGGCGATCTGCAGGATGAAGCGGTTGTTGCCCGCAGTCAGCGCCTCGGCTTCACGCATGGCCGCCTGCAGCTCAGGATGGAAACGCGAGCGATCACCGATGATGCGCAAGCTGATGTTGTTCTCGTTCAGCCGCTTGGCCTCACGACGCAGGGCCGAGAAGAACAACTCCATCAGCGCCCCTACCTCATCGGCCGGACGCTGCCAGTTCTCGCTGGAGAACGCGAACAGGGTCAGCACCTCGACCCCGGACTGCGCGCACACTTCGATGACCGCACGAACGGCGTCGACGCCCGCCTTGTGCCCGGCAACGCCGGGCAACAGACGCTTCTTCGCCCAGCGATTGTTGCCATCCATGATGATCGCGACGTGACGCGGCACCGAAGACAGTGCCGCCAGCTTGGTCTTTTCCATTAAAAAACCTCGGCCTTAGACGGCCATAAGGTCCTTTTCCTTGGCTTTGAACGCAGCGTCGATTTCGGCGACGAACTTGTCGGTCAGCTTCTGGATCTCGTCCGCAGCGCGGCGTTCTTCGTCTTCGCTGATTTCCTTGTCCTTGGTCAGCTTCTTCAGGTCGGCGAGTGCGTCACGACGAACGTTACGTACCGCCACCTTGGCATCTTCGGCGACGCCGCTGGCCTGCTTGGTGTAACCCTTGCGGGTTTCCTCGGTCAGGGCAGGCATCGGAACACGGATGGTGGTGCCGGCGCTGGAGGGGTTCAGGCCCAGGTCGGAGGTCAGGATCGCCTTCTCGATGGCGGCGCTGAGGTTCTTGTCGTGGGCGACGATCTTCAGGGTACGGGCGTCTTCGACGGTGATCGCGGCCACCTGGTTCAGCGGCATCTCGCTGCCCCACGCAGGGACCTTGACGCTGTCCAGAATGCTTGGGTGGGCGCGACCGGTGCGGATCGCCGCCAGGTTGCGACCCAGGGCCTCGATGGACTTGGTCATGCGCTCCTGAGCGTCTTTCTTGATGTCGTTGATCATGCTTCGCCTTCCTCGATCAAAGTACCTTCAGCGCCACCCACCACGATATTCAGCAGGGCGCCAGGCTTGTTCATGTTGAATACCCGCAATGGCATCTTGTGGTCGCGGCACAGGCAGATTGCGGTCAGATCCATAACGCCGAGCTTGCGATCCAGAACCTCGTCGTAGGTCAGGTGATCGAACTTCTCGGCATGCGGATCCTTGAATGGATCGGCAGTGTACACACCATCGACCTTGGTCGCCTTCAGCACAACGTCGGCATCGATTTCGATGGCGCGCAGGCAGGCTGCGGAGTCGGTGGTGAAGAACGGATTGCCGGTACCGGCGGAGAAAATTACCACATCCCCGGAGTTGAGGTGGCGAATAGCTTTGCGACGATCGTAATGATCGGTGACACCGACCATGGAAATGGCCGACATGACCAGGGCCGGGATGTTCGAACGCTCCAAGGCGTCGCGCATGGCCAGGGCGTTCATCACGGTGGCCAGCATACCCATGTGGTCACCGGTGACGCGATCCATGCCGGCTGCACTGAGCGCGGCGCCGCGGAACAGGTTACCACCGCCGATCACCAGGCCAACCTGGACGCCGATACCGACCAATTGGCCGACTTCCAGGGCCATGCGATCCAGCACCTTCGGGTCGATCCCGAAGTCTTCCGAGCCCATCAGGGCCTCGCCGCTAAGTTTGAGCAAAATGCGTTTATAGCGAGGTTGGCGACCACTCACCTGCTGAGCCATTGCGAGTCTCTCCTGCGGCGTACTGTAGAAAATTCCGTGCGGGCTGTTTGCAGCCTGCTAACTGTAGCGTGGCACCGTTTTGGTGCCAGCAGAGACCGGTTCGATAAACCCGTCTCCGTTTTGACAAAGAGGCTGCGCGCGTGAGCGGGCAGCCTCTTTGGGGCGACAGACGAGTCTGTCTTACTGCTTGGCGGCAGCGACCTGAGCGGCAACTTCTTCAGCGAAGTTGTCGACTGGCTTCTCGATGCCTTCGCCGACTTTGAAGTAGGTGAAGGAAACGATTTCAGCACCGGCTTTCTTGGCCAGCTCGCCAACTTTGACTTCTGGGTTCATGACGAAAGCTTGCTCGACCAGCGAAGCTTCGGCCAGGAACTTCGAGATACGACCCTTGATCATGTTCTCGACGATGTTTTCTGGCTTGCCAGCGATCTTGTCAGCGTTCAGCTGCAGGAAGACGCCCTTCTCACGCTCGATGGCTTCAGGGGAAACTTCCGAAGGCAGCAGGAACTCTGGGTTCGAAGCTGCGACGTGCATGGCGATGTTCTTGGCCAGTTCAACGTCACCGCCTTTCAGAACAACGGCTGCGCCGATCTTGTTACCGTGCAGGTAAGCACCGACAACGTCACCTTCAACGCGCACCAGGCGACGGATGTTGACGTTTTCGCCGCACTTGGCAACCAGGGCTTCACGAGCTGATTCGCGCGAAGCGATCAGCGGAGCGGCGTCGGTCAGCTTCTGAGCGAAAGCTTCTTCGATGCTTTCAGCAACGAAGGCCTTGAAGTCATCTTGCAGGGCCAGGAAGTCGGTCTGCGAGTTCACTTCCAGCAGGACAGCGGCCTTGCCGTCGGTCTTGACGGCGATGGCGCCTTCGGCGGCAACGTTGCCAGCCTTCTTGGCGGCCTTGATGGCGCCCGAGGCACGCATGTCGTCAATGGCTTTCTCGATGTCGCCGCCGGCCTTTTCCAGGGCCTTTTTGCAATCCATCATGCCTTCGCCGGTACGCTCGCGCAGTTCTTTGACCAGCGCTGCAGTAATTGCTGCCATTTCAAAATCCTCTTGGAAAGTTTTTCAACCATTCCACCCGCTTGTGACGGGCGTTCAATTCTGCAAATCCACTGCTTTTATCGTCAGCGACCCATGATGCGGGGCCGTTGCTGACAGCAGGATTTCAAGGTGGCAAAAAGGGGGCCAAGCCCCCTTTTTGCGTGCCAAGTCAGACGCTAAGCGTCAATTACTCAGCAGCAGGTGCAGCCGCTTCTTCAGCGTAGACTTCGGTGCCGCCAGCAACGTTGTTGCGGCCGCGGATGACGGCGTCAGCCATCGAAGTCATGTACAGCTCGATGGCGCGAATGGCGTCGTCGTTACCTGGGATGACGAAATCAACACCTTCCGGGCTGCTGTTGGTATCGACAACGCCGATGACCGGGATGCCCAGCTTGTTGGCTTCGGTGATAGCAATGCGCTCGTGCTCAACGTCGATCACGAACAGGGCATCAGGCAGGCCGCCCATGTCCTTGATACCGCCCAGGCTGCGATCCAGCTTTTCCAGATCACGGGTGCGCATCAGGGCTTCTTTCTTGGTCAGCTTGGCGAAGGTGCCATCTTCGGCCTGGGTTTCCAGGTCGCGCAGACGCTTGATCGAAGCACGGATGGTTTTGTAGTTGGTCAGCATGCCGCCCAACCAACGGTGGTCAACGTATGGCGAACCGCAACGAGCAGCTTGCTCGGCGACGATCTTGCCGGCGGAACGCTTGGTGCCGACGAACAGGATCTTGTTCTTGCCCTGGGCCAGGCGCTCTACGAACGACAGAGCGTCGTTGAACATCGGCAGGGTTTTTTCCAGGTTGATGATGTGAATCTTGTTACGCGCGCCGAAAATGAACTTGCCCATTTTCGGGTTCCAGTAACGGGTCTGGTGGCCGAAGTGCACACCGGCCTTCAGCATATCGCGCATATTGACTTGGGACATGATAGTTCCTTGATAAGTCGGGTTGGGCCTCCACGTATCCCAATGACCAACCCGCGATTCCGAAGAGTCGGGGCACCCAGGCCATCGTGTCGACACGTGTGTGGGGTTTAGTACTCTCGGGGTCGTCCCCGAAAGCGGCGCATTTTATACCACAGACCGCAGGCGAACGGAACCCGAATAAGGTCTCGTCCGTCAGCGTTTTTTGCAGCACCCTGGCTTTCAGGCCAGAATGCCCTCTATAGACAGCAGGACGACCGCCTTTATCCCGACCGATTGCCGCCCTGCTCTGGTAGAATCCGGCCTTTCCCGTTTGTTCGCGCCATCGATGGCGCCGTAGAGAGCCTGCAATGACCGTCACCATCAAGACCGCAGAAGACATCGAGAAGATGCGCATCGCCGGCCGCCTGGCCGCCGAAGTGCTCGAAATGATCGAAGAGCACGTCAAGCCCGGTGTCACCACCGAGGAGCTGGACCGCCTGTGCCACGACTACATCGTCAACGTCCAGCAGGCCATCCCGGCCCCGCTCAACTACAAGGGCTACCCCAAGTCGATCTGCACCTCGATCAACCACGTCGTCTGCCATGGCATTCCCAACGACAAGCCGCTCAAGGACGGTGACACCATCAACATCGACGTGACCGTCATCAAGGATGGCTACCACGGCGATACCAGCCGCATGTTCCACGTCGGCACCGTCGCCCCCTGGGCCGAGCGCCTGTCCAAGGTGACGCAAGAGTGCATGTACAAGGCCATCGAGCTGGTCAAGCCGGGCTGCCGCCTGGGTGACATCGGCGAGGTCATCCAGAAGCACGCCGAGAAGAACGGCTTTTCGGTGGTGCGCGAGTTCTGCGGCCACGGCATCGGCAAGGTGTTCCACGAAGAGCCGCAGATCCTGCACTACGGCAAGGCCGGCACCGGCATGGAGCTCAAGGAAGGCATGACCTTCACCATCGAGCCGATGATCAACCAGGGCAAGGCCGACACCAAGGTATTGGGCGACGGCTGGACCGCCATCACCAAGGACCGCAAGCTCTCGGCCCAGTGGGAACACACCCTGGTGGTCACCGCCACCGGCTACGAGATCTTCACCCTGCGCAAGGACGATACCATCCCGCGCACCTCGGCTTGAGCCCACACTAGGCAAACACTCAGACAGGAACGCGACGCGATGCCCCAGGTGGATCCCGAGCTGTTCGACCGCGGCCAGTTCCAAGCGGAACTGGCCCTCAAGGCGAGCCCTATCGCCGCCTTCAAGAAAGCCATCCGCCAGGCGGGCGAGGTGCTTGACCGGCGTTTTCGCAGCGGCCGCGAAATCCGCCGACTGATCGAGGATCGCGCCTGGCTCGTCGACAACATCCTGCAACAAGCCTGGAACCAGTTCGATTGGGGCGACCAAAGCGGGATCGCCCTGGTTGCAGTGGGTGGGTATGGACGCGGTGAACTGCACCCCTATTCGGACATCGACCTGCTGATTCTGCTGGGTGCCGCCGAACACGAACAGTACCGCGACGCCATCGAGCGCTTCCTCACCCTGTTGTGGGACATCGGCCTGGAAGTTGGCCAGAGCGTTCGTACCGTCGACGAATGCGCAGAACAAGCCCGCGCCGACCTGACGGTAATCACCAACCTGATGGAAAGCCGCACCATTGCCGGCCCGGAGAGCCTGCGTCAGCGCATGCTGGACGTCACCAGCACCGCACACATGTGGCCGAGCAAGGAGTTCTTCCTGGCCAAGCGCGCCGAACTCAAGGCCCGCCACCACAAGTACAACGACACCGAGTACAACCTCGAACCCAATGTCAAAGGTTCTCCCGGCGGCCTGCGCGACATCCAGACCGTGCTGTGGGTGGCTCGACGCCAGTACGGCACGCTGAACCTGCATGCCCTGGCCGGCGAAGGCTTCCTGCTGGAAAGCGAGAACGAGCTGCTGGCGTCCTCCCAGGACTTCCTGTGGAGGGTGCGCTACGCCCTGCACATGCTGGCCGGTCGCGCCGAGGACCGCCTGCTGTTCGACCACCAGCGCAGCATCGCCGCGCTACTGGGCTACAGCGACGAGAACCCCAAGCGGGCCATCGAGCAGTTCATGCAGCAGTACTACCGCGTGGTCATGAGCATCAGCCAGTTGTGCGACCTGATCATCCAGCATTTCGAGGAAGTGATCCTCGCCGATGACGACAGCGGCGCCACGCAACCTCTGAATGCGCGCTTCCGCCTGCACGACGGCTATATCGAAGCGGTCAATGCGAACGTGTTCAAACGCACGCCCTTCGCCATGCTGGAAATCTTCGTGCTGATGGCCCAGCACCCGGAAATCAAGGGTGTACGCGCCGACACCGTGCGCCTGCTGCGCGAGCACCGTCACCTGATCGACGAAACGTTCCGCCACGACATCCGCAACACCAGCCTGTTCATCGAACTGTTCAAGTGCGAAATCGGCATCCACCGCAACCTGCGGCGCATGAACCGCTACGGCATTCTTGGCCGCTATCTGCCGGAGTTCGGCCTGATCGTGGGGCAGATGCAGCATGACCTGTTCCATATCTATACGGTCGATGCCCACACGCTCAACCTCATCAAGCACCTGCGCAAGCTGCAGTACACGCCAGTGTCCGAAAAATTCCCGCTGGCCAGCAAGCTCATGGGACGACTGCCCAAGCCCGAACTCATCTACCTGGCCGGCCTTTACCATGACATCGGTAAAGGCCGCCAGGGCGACCACTCCGAACTGGGCGCGGTGGACGCCAAGGCCTTCTGCGAGCGCCACCAACTCCCAGCCTGGGATAGCCGCCTGATCGCCTGGCTGGTGCTGAACCACCTGGTGATGTCCACCACCGCCCAGCGCAAGGACCTGTCCGACCCGCAGGTGATCAATGACTTCGCCCTGCATGTCGGCGATGAAACCCGCCTGGACTACCTCTACGTGCTGACCGTGGCCGACATCAACGCCACCAACCCCAGCCTGTGGAACTCTTGGCGCGCCAGCCTGCTGCGCCAGCTCTACACCGAGACCAAGCGTGCCCTGCGCAGGGGCCTGGAAAACCCGCTGGATCGCGAAGAACAGATTCGCCAGACCCAGACCGCAGCACTGGACATCCTGGTGCGCGAAGGCACCGACCCGGACGATGTCGAGCAGCTCTGGTCGCAGCTGGGCGATGACTATTTCTTGCGCCATACCGCCGCCGACGTGGCCTGGCACAGTGATGCGATCCTGCAGCAGCCGGCGGACGGCGGGCCACTGGTGTTGATCAAGGAAACCACCCAGCGCGAGTTCGAGGGCGGGACGCAGATCTTCATCTATGCCCCTGACCAACACGACTTCTTCGCCGTGACCGTGGCGGCCATGTCCCAGCTCAACCTGAACATCCACGATGCCCGGATCATCACCTCGAGCAGCCAGTTCACCCTCGACACCTACATCGTGCTCGACAACGACGGCGGGTCGATCGGCGACAACCCGCAGCGGGTCAAGCAGATCCGCGATGGCCTGACCGAAGCGCTGCGCAACCCCGAGGACTACCCGACCATCATCCAGCGCCGGGTGCCGCGCCAGCTCAAGCACTTCACCTTCGCGCCGCAGGTAACCATCCACAACGATGCGCAGCGCCCGGTGACCATCCTGGAAATCACCGCTCCCGACCGCCCCGGCCTGCTGGCGCGGATCGGACGGATCTTCCTGGAGTTCGACCTGTCGCTGCAGAACGCCAAGATCGCCACCCTCGGCGAACGGGTCGAGGACGTGTTCTTCATCACCGACGCCGACAACCAGCCGCTGTCCGACCCACAACTGTGCAGCCGCCTGCAGGAAGCGATCGTCCAGCAGTTGCAGGCTGGCCAGGCCAGCGATGCCAGCCCCACCCGCGTGACCTTTTAACGATTGACGAGACCTTGCGCCGATGAATCATGCCTTGACCCAGCTGCAGCCCTACCCGTTCGAGAAACTCCGTGCCCTGCTGGGCAGCGTGAAACCGGCCGCGGACAAACGCGCCATCGCCCTGTCCATTGGCGAGCCGAAGCACGAGTCGCCGGCCTTCGTCGCCAAGGCCATGGCCGACAACCTCGACAAACTGGCGGTGTACCCGAGCACCATCGGCCTGCCGGCATTGCGCCAGGCCATCGGCCAGTGGTGCGAGCGCCGCTTTGGCGTGCCAACCGGCTGGCTGGACGCCGACCGCCACATCCTGCCGGTGAACGGCACCCGTGAGGCACTGTTCGCCTTCACCCAGGCCGTGGTCAACCGCGCCGACGATGGCCTGGTGGTCAGCCCCAACCCGTTCTACCAGATCTACGAAGGCGCGGCCCTGCTGGCCGGGGCCACGCCGCACTACTTGCCCTGCCTGGAAGCCAACGGATTCAACCCCGACTTCGACGCAGTGCCGGTCGAGGTCTGGAAGCGCTGCCAAATCCTCTTCCTGTGCTCCCCGGGCAACCCGACAGGTGCCCTGGTACCAATGGACACCCTGAAGAAACTGATCGCCCTGGCCGACGAGCATGACTTCGTGATTGCCGCCGACGAGTGCTACAGCGAGCTGTACTTCGACGAGGACGCCCCGCCACCTGGCCTGCTGACCGCTTGCGCCGAGCTTGGCCGTTGCGACTTCAAGCGCTGCGTGGTGTTCCACAGCCTGTCCAAGCGCTCCAACCTGCCAGGACTGCGCTCGGGCTTCGTGGCCGGTGACGCCTCGATCATCAAGCCGTTTTTGCTGTACCGCACCTACCACGGCTGCGCGATGCCGGTTCAGACCCAGCTGGCCAGCATCGCAGCCTGGCAGGACGAAGCCCATGTGCGCGACAACCGCGACCAGTACCGCGCCAAGTACGACGCCGTGCTGGACATCCTGCAACCGGTGCTGGACGTGCAGCGCCCGGATGGCAGTTTCTACCTGTGGGCCAAGGTCCCGGGCAGCGACGCCGACTTCACCCGCGACCTGTTCGAGGCCCAGCATGTGACCGTGGTACCAGGCTCATACCTTTCGCGTGAAGTTAACGGCGTGAATCCAGGGGCTGGTCGAGTGCGCATGGCCCTGGTTGCGCCGCTGGCCGAGTGTATCGAAGCGGCGGAGCGGATTCGCCAGTTCCTGCAAAGCCGCTGAAGACGACGGGCCGCCACGCGGCCCTCCGACAGACAGATCCGCTACTTGACCTGCCCCAGGTTGGCTTCACTCAGATCCAGCTCGCCCAGCACTTGGCGCACGACCTCATCGCCCACCAAGTGCTGGCGGTGCAGGTTGTACAGCTCAAGACGCTGGGCCCGCAGCGCACGCAAGCGCAGTCGCCGCTCCAGCAAGTCCATCTGCTCGGCCAGTGCCCGCGCTTCGGCGGTGTCGTTGTAGCTTTCCAGCTCGTCCCGGTATTCGGCCATCAACCGCGCCTTCAGCTCGGTGGCCAAGGTCGCCTGCGCCGCATCCTGGGGTGCGCTTGCATCGATCACTTCTTCTGCCTCCAAGGCATGAATGGCCGCCTCCGCGGTGCGCCGCCAGGCTTCCTGCACTTCCTGGTGCAAACGCTCATCCGGACTTCTGGTAACGCCCCGCAGCAGGAACGGCAAGGCGACGCACGCGCTGATCAACGACAACAGGATCACCCCCGCGGCGATGAAAATCAGCAGATCACGCTCGGGAAACGCCTTGCCCGCCCCTATCAGCAGCGGGATCGACATCACACCGGCCAGCGTCACGGCACCGCGCACGCCGCCCAGAGTCAACAGCCAGCAAGAGCGCGCGGTGGGCATCAGCACCAGGTCCGGTTTACCGCGCCAGCGCCGCACCACACCGATCGCTCGCCAGATGCTCTGTACCCACACGAAACGCAGCAGTATCAACGCAGCGAAGATCGCCAGCACATCGAGACAGCGCCAGGCCAGGGTCGGCCAGACAGTGGTCTCATGGCTGACCACCGCCTTGATGATGTCCGGCAACTGCAGGCCCAGCAGCAGGAAGATCAGGCCATTGAAGGCGAACTCCAGCAACGACCAGACACTGCGGTTCAACAGCCGTGTGCTGGTCTGGCGGGGCAGCAGGTCGAGCCAGCTCTGCATCATGCCGGCAGCCACGGCGGAAAGAATGCCAGAAACGCCCAGGCGCTCGGCCAATACGTAGGCCGCGAACGGCAGCAGCAGCATGAACACGACATGGGTGGCCGGGTCGTCCCAGCCCCGGGCGATCATCCACGCACGCAGGCGGCCGATCAGCCAACTAAGCGCGACCCCCACCGCCAAGCCACCGATGGCAACGAGGACGAAACTCATGCCCGCGTCGGCAAGCGAGAATGCCCCTGTGATCGCCGCTGCCAGGGCGAACTTGAAGGTCACCAGGCCCGAGGCATCGTTCAACAGCGCCTCGCCCTGCAGCATGTGCATGAGCGGGGTTGGCAGGCGGTCCTGGGTGATGGCCGACACAGCCACGGCGTCGGTGGGCGAAAGCACGGCTGCCAACGCGAACGCTACCGGCAGCGGGATAGTAGGCAACAGCCAGTGGATGAAATATCCGGCGCCGACCACGGTGAACAGCACCAGGCCCACCGCCAGGGCCACCACTGGTCCGCGAATACGCCACAGCTCACGCTTGGGAATGCGCCAGCCATCGGCGAACAGCAACGGTGGCAGGAACAGGAACAGAAACAGTTCTGGGTCCAGGGCCACATGCAGGCCCAGGGTCGGCCATGCCAGCAAGGCGCCAGCGGCGATCTGCACCAATGGCAGCGGTAGCGGAATGACTCGCCCGACCAGTTTCGACACGCTTACCAGCGTCAGCAGGATGAGGACGGTGTAGGCGGACTGCATCCGTGAAAGCTTCCTTTGTGAACCAAAAACGACATCAGGGCGAAACATCGCCATTGAAACAATATGTTAGCGGGGATAGGTAAATCGAGACCGCTGCACGATAGTCGCAGGTGGCAAATGTATATGTAACATGATGATACTGGGGTCATGGCTGGCAGGTGTGCGCCTTAAGATCTTGGCGCCCAAGAGATAGAGCGCCCGAAATTTCAAGGCAGGCACCTGGCAATCTCCGAGGTGCTGCAGGACACAAGGCATGCACACCCGTGGCGCTCAAAGAATCGTTCCCGCATAATCCCGCGACTGACATTCGGAAAACGGAGAGATTGGGGGCACCTTTGAACCCCAATGTACGCGATGACTTACACGCTCTACGGCATCAAAGCCTGTGACACCATGAAAAAAGCCCGCACATGGCTCGAAGAACACGCCATCGGCTACGAATTCCACGACTACAAGACTCAAGGCATCGACCGCGACAGCCTGAACCGCTGGTGCGATGAACACGGCTGGGAAGTCATCCTCAACCGTGCCGGCACCACCTTCCGCAAGCTCGACGACGCCAGCAAGGCCGATCTCGACCAGGCCAAGGCCGTGGAGCTGATGCTGGCCCAGCCGTCGATGATCAAGCGCCCGGTGCTCGACCTCGGCGCACGCACGCTGGTTGGCTTCAAGCCTGACCTGTACGGCGCTGCGCTGGCCTGAGCCCATCCCCTATTTCGCACGAGGTAATCACATGTCCAATAACCTGTTCAGCCTGGCCTTCGGTGTCGGCTCCCAGAACCGCCAGGGCGCCTGGCTCGAAGTCTTCTACGCACAACCCCTGCTCAACCCGAGTGCCGAGCTGGTCGCCGCCGTTGCGCCGATCCTCGGTTACCAAGGTGGCAACCAGGCCATCGCCTTCAGCAACGCCCAGGCCGCGCAACTGGCCGAAGCCCTCAAAGGCGTCGATGCCGCCCAGGCCGCCCTGCTGACCCGCCTGGCCGAAAGCCACAAGCCACTGGTCGCCACCCTGCTGGCCGAAGACGCCGCACTGACCTCGACCCCAGAGGCCTACCTGAAGCTGCACCTGCTGTCGCACCGTCTGGTCAAGCCGCACGGCGTAAGCCTGGCCGGCATCTTCCCGCTGCTGCCGAACGTCGCCTGGACCAACCAGGGCGCCGTTGACCTGGCCGAGCTGGCTGAGCTGCAACTGGAAGCACGCCTGAAGGGCGAGCTGCTGGAAGTGTTCTCGGTGGACAAGTTCCCGAAGATGACCGACTACGTGGTTCCGGCTGGCGTGCGTATCGCCGATACCGCCCGTGTACGTCTGGGCGCCTACATCGGCGAAGGCACCACCATCATGCACGAAGGCTTCGTCAACTTTAACGCCGGCACCGAAGGCCCGGGCATGATCGAAGGCCGCGTCTCGGCTGGTGTGTTCGTCGGCAAGGGCTCGGACCTGGGTGGCGGCTGCTCGACCATGGGTACCCTGTCCGGTGGCGGCAACATCGTCATCAAGGTCGGCGAAGGCTGCCTGATCGGCGCCAACGCCGGCATCGGTATCCCGCTGGGCGATCGCAACACCGTGGAAGCCGGTCTGTACATCACTGCCGGCACCAAGGTGAACCTGCTCGACGAAAACAACGAGCTGGTCAAAGTGGTCAAGGCCCGCGACCTGGCCGGTCAGACCGACCTGCTGTTCCGCCGCAACTCGCTGAACGGCGCCGTCGAGTGCAAGACCCACAAGTCGGCCATCGAGCTGAATGAGGCGCTGCACGCCCATAACTGAGAACCCTGCACGGTTTGAAGTGATAAGATCGGGTCTGGCGTAATGCCAGACCCGATTTTCATTCCAGGCCTTGCGAACATGTTCCAGCCCTCCCCCTGGCGTGCCGATTTCCCCGCCATCGCCGCCCTGCAACGGCAGCACCAGACCTACCTGGACAGCGCCGCCACCACCCAGAAACCCCAGGCGCTGCTCGATGCCCTGAGCCATTACTACGGTCATGGTGCAGCCAATGTGCATCGCGCCCAGCACCTTCCCGGCGCCCTGGCGACCCAAGCGTTCGAAACCAGCCGGGACAAGGTCGCCGCCTGGCTCAACGCCGCCGATGCCCAGCAGATCGTGTTCACTCACGGAGCCACTTCGGCACTGAACCTGTTGGCCTATGGGCTTGAGCACCGTTTCGAGGCCGGTGACGAAATCGCTGTCAGCGCCCTGGAACACCACGCCAACCTGTTGCCGTGGCAACAACTGGCGCGACGGCGCAATCTGCGCCTGGTGGTGTTGCCGCTGGACGCACACGGACGCATCGACCTTGACCCGGCCCTGCAACTGATCGGGCCGCGCACCCGGGTCCTGGCGGTCAGCCAGTTGTCCAACGTACTGGGTACCTGGCAGCCGCTACCTGCCTTGCTCGCCCACGCCCGTGCCCAAGGCGCGATCACGGTGGTCGACGGCGCCCAAGGGGTGGTCCATGGCCGCCACGACGTGCAGCAACTGGGCTGCGACTTCTACGTGTTCTCCAGTCACAAGCTATACGGGCCGGACGGCGTTGGCGTGCTCTACGGCCGGCGCCAGGCCCTTGACCTGCTGCATCACTGGCAATTCGGTGGCGAGATGGTGCAAATGGCCGATTATCAGAGCGCCAGTTTCCGGCCAGCGCCGCTGGGGTTCGAGGCAGGAACACCGCCCATTGCCGGCGTGATTGGCTTGGGCGCAACCCTTGATTACCTCGCCAGCCTCGACGTCCATGCCGTCGAGAACCACGAAGCGAGCCTGCACCAGCACCTGCTGCGAGGCCTGGCGGACCGCGACGGTATTCGTGTACTCGGCACACCTCAGGCGGCCTTGGCCAGTTTCGTCATCGAAGGCGTGCACAACGCCGATATCGCCCATCTGCTGACCGAGCAAGGCATCGCCGTGCGCGCCGGCCATCATTGCGCAATGCCGCTGCTCAAGGGTTTGGGGCTGGAGGGGGCGATTCGGGTGTCGTTGGGGATCTACAACGACAGCGACGACCTGCAACGGTTCTTCGCTGCGCTGGACCAAGGCCTGGAGTTGCTGCGATGAACTTGTCAGAGCAGGCGCGCCAGGCGCGGGAGAGCTTCGAACAAGCGCGCGGCTGGGAGCAGCGGGCACGACTGCTGATGCAGTGGGGCGAACGGCTGGAACCGCTGGAGGACACGCAGAAGACCGAGAGCAATCGGGTGCATGGCTGTGAGAGCCTGGTGTGGCTGGTGGCCACTCAGGTCGACGGCCAATGGCAGTTCAAGGCGGCCAGCGATGCGCGCTTATTGCGCGGGTTGCTGGCGCTGCTGCTGGTTCGGGTGCAAGGCTTGGCCACCAGCGAACTGAGCAGGCTGGATCTGCAAGGCTGGTTCACCCAACTGGGCCTTGAGCGCCAATTGTCGCCGTCGCGCAGCAACGGGCTGCATGCGGTGTTGCAGCGGATGGCGCAGTTGACGCTGGATCAGCGCTGAAGCGATCGCGCAAGCTGGCCTTTACGGGGTCGGCTTGCGGCTACTGGGCCTTGACCCGCTCCGAAGGCCGCCGCGCGCCTGCCACCAGCTTCTCTATTGCCTTGCTCGCCGCCACCATGCCGAACGTCGCGGTCACCATCATCACCGCGCCGAAGCCCCCGGCGCAATCCAGGCGCACGCCTTCACCGACGAAGCTCTTCTGCAGGCACACGCTGCCGTCGCCCTTCGAATAGCGCAGTTGCTCGCTGGAAAACACGCACGGTACGCCATAGTTGCGGCTCACGTTGCGCGAGAAGTTGTAGTCGCGGCGCAGGGTCGAGCGTACCCGTGACGCCAGTGGGTCATTGAAGGTCTTGTTGAGGTCGCCGACCTGGATCTGGGTCGGATCGATCTGCCCACCGGCGCCCCCGGTGGTGACGATGGCAATCTTCCGCCGCCGGCACCAGGCGATCAGCGCGGCCTTGGCCATCACACTGTCGATGCAGTCGATGACGCAGTCCATCTGCTCGGTGATGTATTCGGCCATGGTATCGCGGGTGACGAAGTCGGCCACCGCATGCACCGTGCAGGCAGGGTTGATCGCCCGCAGGCGCTCAGCCATGACGTCGACCTTGGGCCGCCCCACCTGCCCCTCCAGCGCATGCGCCTGACGGTTGGTGTTGCTGACGCACACATCGTCGAGGTCGAACAGGGTGATTTCGCCCACGCCACTGCGGGCCAGGGCCTCGGCCGCCCACGAGCCAACCCCGCCGATGCCGACGACCGCCACATGGGCCTGGCTCAGTCGTTGCAGGCCTTCGTCGCCGTACAGCCGGGCTACGCCGGCAAAGCGTGGATCTTCTGTGCTCATGTTGGTACCCCGAAAAAACCGGCGCGCATTATAGGCCAAGAGCGCTTGTGGCCTCCATCGTTAGGAAAGTACCTACCAACCCTGCTTTAATGTCCTATCCCTTCGACAGAATTGAACGAACATGTCTTCACGCAAATTCGGCCTCAATCTGGTGGTGGTGCTGGCCATTGCCGCGCTGTTCACCGGGTTCTGGGCGCTTATCAACCGACCGGTCACCGCACCAGCCTGGCCGGAACAGATCTCTGGTTTGTCGTACTCGCCCTTCCGTCTTGGCGAGAGTCCGCAAAAGGGCCAATACCCCAGCGACGATGAGATACGCCAGGACCTGGAGCAGATGAGCAAGCTGACCGACAGCATCCGCATCTACACCGTCGAGGGCACCCAGGCCGACATTCCCCGCCTGGCCGAAGAACTTGGCCTGCGCGTGACCTTGGGAATCTGGATCAGCCCGGACCTTGAGCGTAACGAACGCGAAATCGCCACGGCCATCGAACTGGCCAACAAATCCCGCAGCGTGGTGCGGGTGGTCGTCGGCAACGAGGCGCTGTTCCGCGAAGAGGTCACGCCCGAGGCGCTCATCCAGTACCTGGACCGCGTGCGCGCCGCGGTGAAGGTGCCGGTCACCACCAGTGAACAATGGCACATCTGGAAGGAACACCCCGAGCTCGCCAAGCATGTCGACCTGATTGCCGCACACATCCTGCCCTACTGGGAATTCGTGCCGATGAAGGACTCGGTCGAGTTCGTGCTCGACCGCGCCCGTGAGCTCAAGCAGCAGTTCCCGCGCAAGCCATTGCTGCTGTCGGAGGTGGGCTGGCCGAGCAACGGTCGCATGCGCGGCGGTGCCGACGCCACTCAGGCTGACCAGGCCATCTACCTGCGCACACTGGTCAATACCCTGAACCGGCGAGGCTACAACTACTTCGTCATCGAAGCCTACGACCAACCCTGGAAGGCCAGCGACGAAGGATCCGTGGGTGCTTACTGGGGCGTATTCAATGCCGAGCGACAGCAGAAGTTCAACTTCGACGGGCCGGTGGTGGCGATCCCGCAATGGCGGGCTCTGGCGGTGGCCTCGGTGGTGCTGGCGATGATCGCGCTCACCGTACTGCTGATCGATGGCTCGGCCCTGCGCCAGCGCGGGCGCACCTTCCTGACCTTCATCACCTTCCTGTGCGGGTCGGTGCTGGTGTGGATCGCCTACGACTACAGCCAGCAGTACAGCACCTGGTTCAGCCTGACCGTGGGCGTGTTGCTGGCGCTCGGCGCACTGGGGGTATTCATCGTCCTGTTGACCGAAGCCCACGAGCTGGCCGAAGCCGTGTGGATTCACAAACGGCGTCGCGAGTTTCTGCCAGTACAGGCCGATACCGCCTATCGGCCGAAGGTGTCGGTGCATGTGCCGTGCTACAACGAGCCACCGGACATGGTCAAGCAGACCCTCGATGCCCTCGCGGCGCTCGATTACCCGGATTACGAAGTGCTGGTGATCGACAACAACACCAAGGACCCTGCCGTGTGGGAGCCCCTCAAGGCCCACTGCGAGAAACTGGGCGAGCGCTTCAAGTTCTTCCACGTCGCCCCGCTGGCCGGCTTCAAGGGTGGCGCGCTCAACTACCTGATTCCGCACACGGCCAAGGACGCCGAAGTGATCGCGGTCATCGATTCGGACTACTGCGTGGACCGCAACTGGCTCAAGCACATGGTGCCGCACTTCGCCGACCCGAAGATCGCCGTGGTGCAGTCGCCCCAGGACTACCGCGACCAGCACGAGAGTGCCTTCAAGAAACTGTGCTACAGCGAGTACAAGGGCTTTTTCCACATTGGCATGGTCACCCGCAACGACCGTGACGCGATTATCCAGCACGGCACCATGACCATGACCCGGCGCAGTGTGCTGGAGGAGCTGGGTTGGGCCGAATGGTGCATCTGCGAGGATGCCGAACTGGGCCTGCGCGTGTTCGAGAAGGGCCTGTCCGCGGCGTACGCCCACAACAGTTACGGCAAAGGGCTGATGCCCGACACCTTCATCGACTTCAAGAAGCAGCGTTTCCGCTGGGCCTACGGCGCCATCCAGATCATCAAGCACCACGCCGGCGCTTTGTTGCGCGGCAAGGGCAGCGAATTGACCCGTGGCCAGCGCTACCACTTCCTGGCCGGGTGGCTGCCGTGGATCGCAGACGGCATGAACATCTTCTTCACGGTCGGCGCGCTGCTGTGGTCGGCGGCGATGATCATCGTGCCGCACCGGGTCGACCCGCCGCTGATGATTTTCGCCATTCCGCCGCTGGCGCTGTTCTTCTTCAAGGTCGGCAAGATCATCTTCCTCTATCGCCGGGCGGTCGGGGTCAACCTCAAGGACGCATTCGCCGCGGCCCTGGCAGGGCTGGCACTGTCGCATACCATCGCCAAGGCAGTGCTGTACGGTTTTTTCACCAGCAGCATGCCGTTCTTCCGCACACCGAAGAATGCTGACAGCCATGGACTGATGGTGGCGATTTCCGAGGCGCGGGAAGAGCTGTTCATCATGTTGCTGCTGTGGGGCGCGGCGGCCGGGATCTACCTGGTGCAAGGGCTGCCGAGTTCGGACATGCGCTTCTGGGTGGCGATGTTGCTGGTGCAGTCGCTGCCGTATCTGGCGGCGCTGGTGATGGCATTCCTTTCGTCGCTGCCCAAGCCTGCGGACAAGCTGGCAGAGCCACAGGAGGCCTGAGCTTGCGGGGCCGCACTGCGGCCCCAATGCCCCGTGCCGACACACCTTGTTTGATATAAGATAACGCCCCTCGTTTTCTCGCCTTGCCTTGCCCCGGAGTCCCCCATGACGGCCCCAGCCGAGCTCTCGCCTACCCTTCAACTGGCCTGCGACCTGATCCGTCGCCCCTCGGTCACCCCCGTCGACGCTGACTGCCAGGCGCAGATGATGAATCGTCTGGGCGCCGTCGGCTTCCAGCTCGAGCCGATGCGCATCGAGGACGTCGACAACTTCTGGGCCACCCACGGTACCCAGGACGGTCCGGTGCTGTGCTTCGCCGGCCACACCGATGTGGTCCCCACCGGCCCGGTACAGCAATGGCAGCATGAGCCCTTCGAGGCCCTGATCGATGCCGATGGCATGCTCTGCGGACGCGGCGCCGCCGACATGAAAGGCAGCCTGGCCTCCATGGTGGTGGCCAGCGAGCGCTTCGTGCGCGACTACCCCGACCACCGTGGCAAGGTCGCCTTCCTGATCACCAGCGACGAAGAAGGCCCGGCCCATCACGGCACCAAGGCCGTTGTGGAGCGCCTGAAGGCGCGCAACGAGCGCCTGGACTGGTGCATCGTCGGCGAACCGTCGAGCACCACCCTGCTCGGCGACGTGGTCAAGAATGGCCGTCGTGGCTCGCTCGGCGCCAAGCTGACCGTGCGCGGTAAGCAGGGCCATGTGGCCTACCCACACCTGGCACGCAACCCGATCCACCTGGCGGCACCTGCCCTGGCGGAACTGGCCGCCGAGCATTGGGACGAGGGCAACGCATTCTTCCCACCTACCAGCTTCCAGATTTCCAACCTCAACTCCGGCACTGGCGCCACCAACGTCGTGCCGGGCGAGCTGACCGCCCTGTTCAACTTCCGCTTCTCCACCGAATCGACCGTCGAAGGCCTGCAAGCGCGGGTCTCGGCCATCCTCGACAAGCACGAGCTGGACTGGACGATCGACTGGGCG
Organism: Pseudomonas sp. NyZ480; assembly: GCF_029537255.1. Lineage (NCBI taxonomy): Bacteria > Pseudomonadati > Pseudomonadota > Gammaproteobacteria > Pseudomonadales > Pseudomonadaceae > Pseudomonas > Pseudomonas sp. NyZ480. Next base: position 4,192,409 of record NZ_CP120626.1, read on the forward strand.
TTGTCTGGCCTGCCCTTCCTCACCGAGCCAGGCGACCTGCTCGATGCCGTGTCGGCCAGCATCAAAGACGTTACCGGCCGCGAAACCCAGCCGTCCACCAGCGGCGGCACCTCGGACGGTCGCTTCATCGCCACCATGGGTACCCAGGTGGTCGAACTGGGCCCGGTGAATGCCACCATCCACCAGGTGGACGAGCGGATCCTGGCCAGCGACCTCGACCTGCTGACCGAGATCTACTACCAGACCCTCGTCCGGTTGCTCGCCTGATGCTTGCCTGCCCTCTCTGCCAGGCGGCCCTGACGCGGCTCGACAATGGCGTCGTGTGCCCTGCGGGGCACCGTTTCGATCGCGCGCGCCAGGGTTACCTCAACCTGCTGCCGGTGCAGCACAAGAACAGCCGCGACCCCGGCGACAACCAGGCCATGGTCGAGGCGCGCCGCGACTTCCTCGAAGCCGGGCACTACGCCCCGGTGGCCCGGCGCCTGGCCGAGCTGGCCGCCGAGCGCCAACCCGGTGCCTGGCTGGACATCGGCTGCGGCGAAGGCTATTACACCGCGCAGATCGCCCAGGCACTGCCATCGGCCGACGGCTATGCCCTGGACATCTCCCGCGAGGCCGTCAAGCGCGCCTGCCGCCGTGAGCCGTCGGTCACCTGGATGGTCGCCAGCATGGCCCGTGTGCCGCTGGCGGACGCCAGCTGCCAGTTCATCGCCAGCGTGTTCAGCCCGCTGGAGTGGGCCGAGGCCAAGCGCCTGCTAGGCCCAGGCGGCGGCCTGATGCGGGTCGGTCCAACCAGCGGTCACCTGATGGAGCTGCGGGAAGTGCTCTACGATGAAGTACGCCCTTACGCCGACGACAAGCATCTGGCCCTGGTACCGGAAGGCATGGTTCACGCCCATAACGAGGTCCTTGAATTCCGCCTGAGCCTGGTCGAACCCAAGGCCCGCGCCGACCTGCTGGCCATGACCCCGCATGGCTGGCGTGCCAGCGCCGAAAGACGAGCGCGGGTGATCGAACAGCCCGAGCCGTTCGAGGTGACGGTTTCCATGCGATATGACTATTTCGTGCGCCAAGACTGAGCACATCCGGAGCCCCCATGCGCCAACCTGATATCGAGATCTACCTCAAGGACGCCGACGTCGACCACCAGCGAATTGCCCAATGGCTCGCCGAGGCGATCGGCTCTTGCAGTGAGTGGCAACAGAAAGGCCAGACCTTCAAATGCAAGGCCGGTAACATTCCAGTCACTTGGTTACCCAAGGCTGTAGGGAAATGGAACAGCCTTTACCTGGAAAGCGACCAGACGCCATGGGAGGATGACGTCGCCTGCGCCCGCGCCGCATTCGCCGCGCTGGGCGTGGAAGTGCGCTGTGCGCCAGGTGGCTGGGTCGAGGAAGACGGTGAAGAAGATGCCGACCGCTGGGTCCGCATCAGCGCCGACGGTGAAGAAGAAATCACCTGGCGTACCTGAGCGTTTACCTAGTAGGAGCCGACTGGCCGACGACGCAGACGCCGAAGCACCCGATCCCAGCTTCGTGGGTGATCGCCGGCTAGCCGACTCCTACAACCCGGGGCTCAGAGCCCGACTACGTCCTCGGCCTGCAGGCCTTTCTGGCCCTGCACGCAGGCGTATTCCACCCGCTGACCTTCGACCAGGGTACGATGCCCCTCACCGCGGATCGCCCGATAGTGGACGAAGACATCCGCACCACCTTCGCGCTGAATGAAGCCATAGCCCTTGGCATCGTTGAACCACTTTACATTCCCAGTCTCACGAGACGACATCTGAACTACTCCGGATTTTTATTGTGAAGATCGCCTTGTAGGCACAGGGTCACGGACCTGTGCCGACGCCGCTTGCCGAAATATCCTGCAAGTGGCAGGCCGAGTATATGACACAGAACAAAAAAATTTCATGACTGCCCTGCCAATTACCGTATTTTGCTGAACTTGCGCATATACGGCAGACTAACTGGCTGGAAATTCATTGAAATTCACACCCAAGGCTCACACCCCATGACCCGTTCTCCCCTGCGCCGCCTGATCTTCGGTGCCCTGCGCCGCGTGCTTTACCTGTGGGTGCGCTCCGAGACCATCAACCAGTCGTCCTTGACCCTCAAGCTCGACCGCAGTCGCCCGGTGTTCTACGCCCTGCCTTCGCCATCGCTCACCGACCTGGCCGTGGTCGACCGCGAATGCACCAAAGCAGGGCTGCCACGCCCGGTACTGCCCGTGGCCGTGGGCACCCTGCACGAACCTGCCGCCTTCTTCTACCTCACGCCCGACCCGGACTGGCTGGGGCGCCACGACAAGCGTGGCGCCCCACCGACACTGGAGCGCCTGGTGGCGGCCGTGAGCCAACATGCCGAGGAGGATGCCCAGATCATCCCGGTCAGCGTCTTCTGGGGGCAGACGCCTGCCAGCGAATCCAGCCCCTGGAAATTGCTGTTCGCCGACAGTTGGGCTGTCACCGGCCGCCTGCGCCGACTGCTGACCATCCTCATTCTGGGCCGCAAGACCCGTGTGCAGTTCTCCGCCCCCATTCACCTGCGCGAACTGGTACAGCACAACAAAGGGCACGAGCGAACCGTGCGCATGGCCCAACGCTTGATGCGCGTGCACTTTCGCAACCTCAAGACCGCGGTCATCGGCCCCGATCTGTCGCACCGACGCAACCTGGTCAAAGGCCTGGTTCACGACCCCCTGGTGCGCCAGGCGATCACTGACGAAGCCGAACGACAGAATATCCCGTATGCCAAGGCCGAGGCCCAGGCGCTGCGCTATGGCAATGAGATCGCCTCGGACTACACCTACACCGCCATCCGCTTCCTGGAAGTGGTGCTCAGCTGGTTCTGGAACAAGATCTACGACGGCATCAAGGTCAACCATATCGAGCAGGTGCAGGGCATCGCCCCCGGCCACGAGGTGATCTACGTCCCTTGCCACCGCAGCCATATCGACTACCTGCTGCTGTCCTACCTGTTGTTCCGCAACGGCCTGACGCCGCCTCACATCGCCGCCGGGATCAACCTCAACATGCCGGTCATCGGCGGCTTGCTGCGCCGTGGCGGGGCGTTCTTCATGCGCCGCACCTTCAAGGGCAACCCGCTGTACACGGCGGTTTTCAACGAGTACCTGCACACCCTGTTCACCAAGGGCTTCCCGGTGGAGTACTTCGTCGAGGGTGGCAGGTCGCGCACCGGTCGGATGCTGCAGCCACGCACGGGGATGCTGGCCATCACCCTGCGCAGCTTCCTGCGCTCGTCGCGTACGCCAATCGTTTTCGTGCCGGTGTACATCGGTTACGAGCGCGTGCTCGAAGGCCGCACCTACCTGGGCGAGCTGAGGGGGGCGAGCAAGAAGAAAGAGTCGATCTTCGACATCTTCAAGGTCCTGGGGGCGCTGAAGCAGCGCTTTGGTCAGGTCTACGTCAACTTCGGCGAGCCGATCCGCCTGGCAGGCTTCCTCGACCAGCAGCAACCCGGCTGGCGCGACCAGCAGCTGGCCCCACAATTTCGCCCAACCTGGCTCAACGAAGCCACCACACGCCTGGGTGAGACCGTGGCCCGGCACCTGAACGAGGCGGCGGCGGTCAACCCGGTCAACCTGGTGGCGCTGGCGCTGCTGTCCACCAGCCGCCTCGCCTTGGACGAACGGGCGCTGAGCCGTGTCCTCGACCTGTACCTGGCCCTGCTGCGTCAGGTGCCCTACTCGCCTCATACCACGTTGCCCGAGGGCGATGGCTTGGCACTGATCGAACACGTCAGGCGCATGGACCTGCTGTCCGAGCAGAAGGATGCCCTGGGCCGAATCCTCTACCTGGATGAAGCCAACGCGGTACTGATGACCTATTACCGCAACAACGTCCTGCACATCTTCGCCCTGCCAGCACTGCTGGCGAGCTTCTTCCTCAGCAGCTCGCGCATGAGCCGCGAGCTGCTTGGTCAGTACGTGCATGCGCTGTATCCGTACCTGCAGGCCGAACTGTTCCTGCGCTGGACGCCAGAGCAACTGGATGAGGTGATCGACCAATGGCTTGCAGCGCTGGTGGCACAGGGCCTGCTGCGCCAGGAGAACGACCTGTACATGCGCCCGGCACCGAGCTCGCGTCAATTCGTCCTGCTGACCCTGCTCGCCCGAACCATCACCCAGACCCTGCAGCGCTTCTACATGGCCACCTCGCTGCTGCTCAACAGCGGGCAGAACACCCTGAGTGCTGAAGAACTGGAAGACCTCAGCGTGATGATGGCCCAGCGACTGTCGATCCTGCATGGCCTGAACGCCCCGGAGTTCTTCGACAAGACCCTGTTCCGCCATTTCATCCAGACGCTGGTCGAGCAGAATGTGCTGCGCCCCGATGGCAACGGCAAGCTGGGCTACCACGACAAACTGGGCGAGCTAGCCGAGGGCGTGGCCAAGCGAGTGCTGTCGGCGGAGTTGCGCTTGTCGATACGGCAGGTGGCCCTGCACCGTGACGATCCCTTGGAAACTTCGCAGCCCTGAAGGCTTCGCGGGGAGTGAAAATCCGCTACAGTCCCTGGGGTTGGCCACAAGCCAGCTCCAAGGACACCGGAGATTCCATGAAAAAACTCTTTATGCTGTGTTGCGCATCCCTGCTCGCAGCCTGCTCCAGCCACACCCCGTCCAACCAGGCCAGCCTGGAGGGCGAAGTCTTCTACTTGCAGCGCATGGCCCTGCCACCGACAGCCACCTTGAGCGTGAGCCTGCAGGACGTTTCTTTGATGGACGCGCCAGCGGTCACCCTGGCCAGCCAGGCCGGGCCGGTCAAAGGCAACGTGCCGCTGCCGTTCCGTCTCAGCTATGACCCGGCCCACGTCAAGCCCGGCCACCGTTACGCGGTCAGCGCCCGCATCGAACTGAACGGCAAACTGTTGTTCATCAACACCGAACACCACGGCGTTAAACTCGATGGCAGTGACCAGCAGCCGGTACGCATCAAGGTCGATCCGGTTCGCTGAGCCTGTACATTTTCGTTGATAAGGAAATACTCATGATTCGCGCCTCCCTGCGCTTCACTACCCTGTGCGCCGGCCTGCTGCTGTCGGCCAGCGCCCTGGCCCTGTCGCTCGGCGACCTGAGCCAGAAAGACGCCACTGGCGGTCTGAAAGATGCCCTGACCCAGGGCGCCCAACTCGCCGTCAAGCAACTGAGCACCCCAGGCGGGTTCAGCAACAACCCGGATGTGCGCATCGAACTGCCGGGCAACCTGGGCAAGGCTGCCAAGGCGATGAAAATGTTCGGCAAGGGTGAACAGGTCGAAGCCCTGGAAAACAGCATGAACAAAGCCGCTGAAGCTGCCGTGCCGCAAGCCCAGGCGATTCTGGTCGATGCGGTGAAGAACATGAGCGTGACGGACGCCAAGGGCATCCTCAGCGGGGGTGACGATTCGGCGACCCAGTACCTGAACAAGAGCAGCCGCGAACAGATTCGCGCCAAGTTCCTGCCGATCGTCAAGCAGGCGACCGACAAGGTTGGCCTGGCCCAGCAGTACAACAACTTCGCCGGCCAAGCCGTGGCGTTGGGCGTGGTCGATGCCAAGAGCGCAAGCATCGAGAACTACGTGACCGAGAAGGCACTGGATGGCCTGTTCGAAATGATTGGCAAGCAAGAGCAGAGCATTCGCCAGAACCCGGCCGAGGCCGCTACCAGCCTGGCCAAGAAGGTGTTCGGCGCCCTCTGAGGCCTGATCGCGCAAGTCGGCCCCTACAACCGCGTGCGTAGGTGCCGGCTTGCCGGCGAAAGGAGGGCAACGCCCTCCTCACGCTCCTCAGCCCTTCTTCACCCTGAACCAAGCCGCATACAACGCCGGCAGGAACAGCAGCGTCAAAACGGTCGCAACGATCAACCCCCCCATGATCGCCACCGCCATCGGTCCGTAGAACACGCTGCGCGACAGCGGAATCATTGCCAGTACCGCCGCCAACGCAGTCAGCACGATGGGCCGGAACCGTCGTACCGTGGCCTCGATGATCGCTTGCCAACGCTCCATACCCGCCGCGATGTCCTGTTCGATCTGGTCCACCAGGATTACCGAGTTGCGCATGATCATCCCTGCCAGGGCAATGGTGCCGAGCATGGCGACGAAGCCAAACGGCTGGCGGAACACCAACAGGAACAAGGTCACGCCAATCAGCCCCAACGGCGCGGTGAGGAATACCATCACCGTGCGCGAGAAGCTGCGTAACTGGATCATCAGCAAGCTCAACACCACCACGATGAACAACGGCATGCCGGCGTTCACCGACTTCTGACCGCGCTCGGAGTCCTCCACCGTACCGCCAACCTCCAGCAAATAGCCGTCCGGCAGCTTGGCCCTGATGTCTTTCAAGGTCGGCTCGATCTGCCGCACCAGCGTTGCCGGTTGTTCGTTGTCGTAGATGTCCGCACGCACGGTGACGGTCGGCAGGCGGTTGCGGTGCCAGATGATGCCTTCCTCGAAACCATACTCCAGGGTCGCGACCTGCGAGAGCGCAACGCTCTGGCCGTTGTCGGTGGGTAACGCCAGGCTGCCGAGGTTGCCCAACTGGCTGCGTTCCTGCGGGGTACCGCGCAGCAGGATCTCGATCAGCTCGTTGTCTTCGCGGTACTGGCTCACCGAAGTGCCGGTGAGCGAGCTCTGCAGGAAGCTCGACAGATGCGAGGTGCTCACGCCCAGGGCTCGCGCACGATCCTGATCGATTTCCAGGAACACCGCCTTGCTCGGCTCCTCCCAGTCCAGGTGCACGTTCACCACATGAGGGTTCTCACGCACTTTTTCGGCCACCTCGCGGGCCAGGGCGCGGGCCTTCTCGATGTGCTCGCCGGTGACCCTGAACTGCACCGGATAGCCCACGGGCGGACCATTTTCCAGGCGCGTGACACGGGCGCGCAGGTCGGGGAACTGCTGGTCCATGGTGGCGATCAGCCAACTGCGCAGGCGCTCGCGGTCCTCCATCGACTTGGCCAGCACCACGAACTGGGCAAAGCTGGCGGCGGGCAACTGCTGGTCCAGTGGCAGGTAGAAGCGTGGCGAGCCGGTGCCCACGTATGCCACGTAGTTGTCGATGCCGTCCTGCTGCCTGAGCAGCGCTTCCAGTTGCTTGACCCGCTCGGCGGTATTGCTCAACGACGCGCCTTCGGCCAGCTTCAGGTCGACCATGAGCTCGGGACGACCCGAGGCTGGGAAGAACTGCTGGGGAACGAAGCGGAACAGCAGGATGCTGCCGACGAAAGCGGCGATGGTCAGCAGGATCACCGTCTTGCGACGCCGCACGCACCACTCCACCACGCGCCGTACCCGTTGGTAGAAAGGTGTGGCGTAGGGGTCTGGCGCGTGGCCGTCCTTGCCGTGCCGTGCGGCATGCAGTTTGGCCAGGTCTGGCAGCAGCCGTTCACCCAGGTAGGGCACGAACACCACGGCCGCCACCCATGAGGTCAGCAGGGCAATGGTCACCACCTGGAAGATCGAACGGGTATATTCGCCGGTGCTGGAGGCCGCCGTGGCAATCGGCAGGAAACCTGCAGCGGTGATCAGGGTCCCGGTGAGCATCGGGAATGCCGTGCTGCTCCAGGCGTAACTGGCCGCCTTGAGCCGGTCATAGCCCTGCTCCATCTTGATCGCCATCATCTCCACGGCAATGATGGCGTCATCGACCAGCAGGCCCAGGGCCAGCACCAGTGCGCCGAGCGAGATCTTGTGCAGGCCGATGCCGAAGTAGTGCATCGCGGCGAAGGTCATTGCCAACACCAGTGGAATGGCCAGGGCCACCACCAGGCCGGTGCGCAGGCCCAGGGAGAAGAAACTTACCAGCAGCACGATGGCCAGGGCTTCCACCAGCACCTGCACGAACTCGCCGACCCCAGCCTTTACCGCCGCCGGTTGGTCCGAAACCTTGCGCAGCTCCATGCCGGCCGGCAGGCCTCGAGCCAGGCGCTCGAATTCGCCCTCAAGCGCCTTGCCCAACACCAGGATATCGCCCCCGTCCTTCATCGATACCGCCAGGCCAATGGCATCCTCGCCCATGAAGCGCATGCGCGGCGCGGGCGGGTCGTTGAAGCCACGGTGCACATCGGCGACATCACCGATACGGAAGGTGCGATCCCCCACTCGAATAGGGAACTGACGAATCTGGTCGACACTGTCGAAACGCCCGCTCACCCGCAGTTGCAAGCGCTCGCTAGGGGTTTCGAAGAAGCCAGCCGTGCTGACCGCGTTCTGCTCGCGCAGAGCTTGCTGCACGGCCTCCAGCGGCACACCGAGGGTCGCCAGCTTGAGGTTGGACAGTTCGATCCAGATTTTCTCGTCCTGCAGGCCGATCAACTCGACCTTGCCCACATCCTTCACCCGCTGCAGCTGGATCTGGATACGGTCGGCGTAATCCTTGAGCACGGCGTAATCAAAGCCTTTGCCGGTGAGCGCGTAGATATTGCCGAAGGTCGTGCCGAATTCATCGTTGAAGAACGGCCCTTGAATTTCGGGCGGCAAGGTGTGGCGGATGTCCGCGACTTTCTTGCGGATCTGGTACCACAGCTCGGGGATGTCCTTGGAGTGCAACGCGTCACGGGCCATGAAGGTCACCTGGGACTCGCCAGGGCGGGAGAACGAGACGATCCGCTCGTACTCACCGGTTTCCATGAGCTTTTTCTCGATGCGCTCGGTGACCTGCCGCGATACTTCCTCGGCCGTGGCGCCGGGCCAGAGGGTGCGGATGACCATGGCCTTGAAGGTGAACGGTGGGTCCTCGCTCTGCCCCAGCTTGGTGTAGGACATGGCACCAATGGCGGCCAACAATATCATCAGGAACAGCACGATCTGGCGGTTACGCAGCGCCCATGCGGAAAGGTTGAAACCCATCGGGACTTACTCCTTGGCCGTCAGGTTCACCACACGGTTGGTGCGATCCACAGGCCGCACCTCCTGCCCTTCGCGCAGCACATGGCCGCCGGCGGCGACCACCCAGTCGCCAGGGTTGAGGCCTTCGAGCACTGGCACAGTGTCACTGCCATAAGCCCCAAGACGCACGGCAGCCCGTTCCAGTCGGCTGTCCTGGGTAACCCGCCAGACATAGGCCTGGCCGTTCTCTGCCGTCACTGCCGAGAGGGGCACCGACAACGGGATCAGACCGTCGTGGGCGATGAACACCCGGGCACTCTGACCCAGCTCGGCCGGTGTTTGCGAGGAGGCGAACGCAATACGTGCCGCGAAGGTACGCGAGCGCGGATCGGCGGCGGGTGACAACTCACGAATGCGTCCTTCGAACCGTTGATTGGGGTGCGACCACAGCTCGATGCTCACGCTTTGCCCCACGCTGAAGCGGGCAAACTGTTGCTCCGGCAGGCCGATGGCCACTTCACGCTCACCGTCGGCGGCGAGGGTGAACACCGTCTGGCCGGCTGCTACCACCTGGCCAACCTCAACTTGGCGTTTGGCGATCACTCCTGCCTGTGGCGCGCGCAGTACCGCGTACTCGGCCTGGTTACCCGCCACCTCGAACTGGGCCTTGGCCTGCTTGAGCCGCGCCAGACCAGCCCGATAGAGGTTTTCGGCATTGTCGTACTGGGAATGGCTGACCATCTGCCGGTCCAGCAGCTTCTGGTAACGATCACGTTCGGCTCGGACCAGCGACAGGTTGGCCTCGGCTGCCGCCAACTGGGCACGGTTGGCTTCCAGTTGCAGGCGCACGTCCTGTGGGTCGAGTTCGGCCAGCGGCTGGTCGGCCTTGACCCGCTGCCCTTCCTCGACCAAACGTTTGCTGACCTTGCCGCCGATACGAAACGCCAGCTCGGGCTCCAGGCGTGCACGCACTTCGCCGGGGAAGCTGTCGGCAGCGGCTTGCGCGGGTTGCGGTTGCACCACCAGAGCCGGACGAGGCGCGGCTGGTGAAGCGGCTTCCTGGCCACACGCCGCCAACAACAACGCGGCGACGGCGGGCAAGGCGAGGGACAAGGCATGACGCAACATGATGAATCCTTTCGCGAAGTGCACATCGAATATTTATACTGACGAGTATATTAAATCAGGCCACCCGCGCCGGGAAGCGGGTGCTGGAAAGAAAATCAACATTAACGATTGGTCTGACCTTGCAGCCGGATGCCGTCCGAACCGGTAAGATGGTCGACTTTTCCACCAGATGCGGACTCCAATGCCCAACGACGCAACCATTGGCCCGGGCCGGCCGAAGGACCTGGCCAAGCGCGAGGCCATCCTCGAAGCGGCCAAGTCGCTGTTCCTCAGCCTTGGCTATGCCAACACCAGCATGGATGCGGTCGCTGCGGCGGCAGGTGTTTCAAAACTCACGGTCTACAGCCACTTCCAGGACAAGCAGACGCTGTTCTGCTCTGCGGTAATGGCCACCTGCCAGATCCAACTGCCCGACCTGCTGTTCGAGTACCCTGAAGGTGTGCCCGTGGAAGAGGTGCTACTGAACATTGCCCGTGGCTTCCAGGCACTGATCAGCAGTGACGAAGCGGTCAAGCTCAGCCGCCTGATCATGGCCCAGGGCAGCCTGGACCCGAGTTTCGGCGAGTATTTCTACGAAGCCGGCCCCAAGCGTGTGCTGGCGGGGATGGAAGCGCTGCTGCGCGGCGCGCATGAGCGCGGGCTGCTGCGCATCGACAGCCCGCTGCGGGCGGCGGAGCACTTCTTCTGCCTGGTGAAAGGCGCACCGGATTATCGGCTGCTGCTGGGGTGTGCGGGGCCGCTGGAAGGTGAAGAGGCCGAGGCTCACGTGCGGGAGGTGGTGGGGGTGTTCTTGCGGGCGTTCCACCCCTGAAACATCAGCCATCTGGCATGCGCCCCCGTAGGAGTGGCCTTATGTCGCGATAGGGCCGCAAAGCGGCCCCGACAATACTTGCGACACCGCTGAAATCCCGGGGCTGCCTTGCAGCCCTATCGCGACACAAGGCCGCTCCGACACAGACCACGCTCGCCAATAAGCCTGAGCCTGTTCAACCAATACGTCTACCTAGCATTTTTGCCAGTAGTCAGCCAAGTACTCTCCCGGCAAGCTCGTATCTAATCCACGACTATGAGCGCGCCCACCATGCCAACGCCAGCACTGAAACTATTTTACAAAGGCAACAGACTCGCAACTTTGTCTTGCGGCAATGCGCATCACACAATCATCAGCGACAACAGTCAAAATCTATGCGAAACCTTCAGTCAAGCATCTAAAGCACGGCTACTTGCGATCGACTTATCCAATTCAACTGTTGCCGTTCAATCGGAAACCACAGGCCCGGTTTCCTACACCCCATTTGGTCATGACAATCTCCCTTTTGATAGCCCCCTATTATCCCGATTCAACGGCGTTTATTGGATCCCAGAGCTGAGAGGCTATTTACTAGGTAATGGCCAACGTCTACTGAGCACTTACTTTATGCGCTTCCTCAGCGCTGACGTCTTGTCACCGTTTGGGAGGGGAGGACTTAACACGTACAGCTACTGCGGAAACGACCCAATCAATAACTCAGATCCTTCGGGGCATTTTTTCCTCAAAACCTGGAGAATGAGACGAGCAGGGATACTTCCGAAACAACTTCATAAAAAATTAGACTACATGCAAGAAAGCCGAAACAACTTAGAACTTCCAAAAAACAAGACAAACAGCCTCAGCGAACGCCAGTATCAGGCAGCCAGAAAAATGGCAGAACGCGAGCTTGCAAATAGCGAAGCCATGATGAATGAACTTAACGCCAAACAGGCCCAGCAACGGAAATTTCTCGACGGCACACCCAACCTAAGTAAAGACGACAAAATAGCACTGGATGCAATGCTATACAAAACAGCACAGCCAGTTATAGAAAAACTTAACAAAGCCTTCTCGATCAACAAGTTACTCTCAGATGTAAGACACTTCAATCTATTCAATTACCATGGAAAAACACGCTATTACTTGCCCGGAGATCACAGACAATATTAGAAGCCCTAATTAAAAGTCCAGCACCGCCTGCAAGCATCAACCCTACCGGAGAAACGGTAGGGTTTCAGCCTTTCAGGCCTTCAACGCCTTCTTCGGATAAATATCATACCGGCTCGACTTGCCCTCAAGGCTATGGCTCGGCTTCGGCCCCTCGATGATTGGCGCCTTGCGCGGTCGCTTCACCACCACCCGGTGGCTGGCCAGCGCAAGGGCCGCTTCCAACAATGCCGGCGCATCCAGATCGTCACCCACCAACGGCCGGAACACGCGCATTTCCTTCTTCACCAGCGCGCTCTTGTCCCGGTGCGGGAACATCGGGTCGAGGTAGATTACTTGTGGCGGCTCGCCCTCCCAGGCGCGCATGTGCTCGATGGCATTACCGGTCAGCAAGCGCATGCGCCCGACAATCGGCCCCACTTCTTCATCCGCGCGAGCCCGTGCCAGGCCATCCTCCAGCAATGCGGCAATCAGCGGCTGGCGCTCAATCAGCGTCATCTGGCAACCCAGGCTGGCCAGCACGAACGCATCCTTGCCCAGGCCCGCCGTGCAGTCGAGCACCTGCGGGCGCACCCCCTGGGCAATGCCCACGGCCTTGGCGATCATTTGCCCGTTGCCACCGCCGAACAGGCGCCGGTGCGCGGCCTGGCCTTCCACGAAATCCACCCGCACCGGCCCTGGCGCCTGCGCGCCCAACTGCTGGATCTGCAAGCCATCGGCGCCCACCTGCACGGCAAAGCCTGCGCCATCGTCAGACAGCGGCAGCCCCAGGCGCTCGGCCCACGCCACGGCCTGCTCCGCATATTCAACCGACATCGCTTCGACCCTGATCCCCGCACCTTGCTCTTGCATCGTCCACACCTAAAAAATCAAACCAAGCCCTTAATGAATCGGCACCTTCGGCCGATACAGGCAATATCCCGCTATTCTGCCAGAGCACAACGCGCGCGACTGCCATGTCAGATACTCTTCCCATCGGCTTGACCTACCTGTCGCCTGTCGGCAACTACGGTCGGCAGAATACCCAGGCACTCGGAGGCGTCAGCCACCTGTGGCAGGACTTCTTCGCCCGCGCGATGGCCGAGCAGCAGGCCGAAGAGCCCGACAGCGTCAGCCAGGCGTTGGTGCAGTACGACAAAGACAGCGGTGAGCCGATTGGCGGGGCCAAGGCCCTGGCGCTGATCGAAACCCAGCGCGCCTGCCCGGTGCAGGACACCATCGTCGCGCCGCCCGAGCCGCTGTTCCTGCCCAAGGCGGAGCTCGAGGCCCATTTGCTGGAGCCGGCTCCGGAGCCTTTCAGCGTCGCCGAAATGATCCAGCAGCAGCGCCAGCTCGACGTCAGCAACAACTGGCTGCGCCCTATCGTCATGAGCCAGGGCCATCCTCTCCCAGCGCCAGGCCCTGCGCCCTCGCCGCGCCCGCTGCACCTGCCGATCGCCGAATTCGAGATGGACCTGCTCGACCCTGCGCCTACGCCGTACGACGATGCGACCATGGCCCAGCAGCAGAACGACCTGGAATTCGATATCCACTGGGCGCGCCCGGTGGTGCTGAACAACGTTCGCGCCCAGGCCTGAAATCAACGGCAGATCTGCCAGCGCCCCATATCGAGATGAAAGTGGTTGTGGTGGGCAGCGTTGTAGTCTGGCCCGAGCACCGTGTTGAAACTGTCACACGCCGCTTGTCGCACCAGACCCAGGAACGCCCTCTTCTGCCCGCCCGCCTGCCAGTCTCGCGCCAGCAGGATGCGCTGGCCGTCCTGTAGGCGAAAACCGCTGATATCCAGGGCATTGGCCGTCGCATGCTGGCTCAGGCGGCCCTGTTCGCGGTTGTAGACATTGCGGCAAGCGAAGCTGCCAAGGTGCTCCACTCGAACCACCGACTGGCCGAACACCCGCTGCGCAGCCGGTTGCAGCCCATGGCGCTCGAACAGCGCGTAAGCCACCGCCAACGGGCAGCTGGCAAGGAAACTACTGCTCAGGTGGGCTTGCCCTTGCTCGATGCGCCACACGTTCTGTAGCGGGCATTTGGCCGACGCCGGGCTGTCGGCTTGCGCCCGGTAGCGCAAGCCAGAGATCTCCAGCGCTTGGCGGCATAAGCGGGGGTCGTTGCGCAGGCGTGACAACTTATAGGCTGTCAGCAGGTTCGGCGGTTGACGCACATCCAGCGCAGCCCAGGGGTTCCAGGCATCAGGCAGGCGCCAGCCGTACTGCCAGGCGAGGCCCGCCGCCAACAGCAGCAAGCCGCACAGCAGCCCCAATGCGCGCATGGCGCCTCAGCGGCGGAACAGGTCGTTGAGCTGGGCGAACGACAAGGCCTGCTCGCCGTAGCTGAAAGTGCCTTGCTCGCGAATCTCCAGCGCTGCGCGCTGCAATGCGCCCAGCGCCGCGCGGGCCAGTGACGAGCCAACGCTGATGCGACGCACGCCCAAGTCCTGCAGCTGATTGACGCTCAGCGGCACACCCGCCAGCCCCATCAGCACATTGACTGGCTTCGGCGCCACCGCCTGTACCACGGCACGCACTTCATCGACAGTGCGCAGTCCCGGCGCATAGAGCACATCGGCTCCCGCCTCGGCAAAGGCCTGCAGGCGCCGGACGGTGTCATCCAGATCCAGGCGCCCGTGCAGCAGGTTTTCCGCCCGGGCGCACAGGGTGAAGGGGAATGGCAGGCTGCGGGCAGCCTGCACCGCGGCGCGCACCCGCGCCACAGCCAGCTCGAAGTCGTAGATCGGCGCATCGGCATGGCCAGTGGCATCCTCGATCGAACCACCGACCAAACCTGTTTCGGCGGCACGCAGGATAGTCTGGGCACACTGCTCGGGCAGATCGCCGAAGCCGTTTTCCAAGTCGGCGGCCACCGGCAAAGGCGTCGCATCGACGATCACACCGGCGTTGTCCAGCGTCTCATCCAGGCTCAAGGCGCCTTCGGCATCCGGTCGCCCCAGGCTGAAGGCCAGGCCCGCACTGGTAGTGGCCAATGCCTCGAAGCCAAGGCTGGCCAGCAGCTTGGCGGATCCAGCATCCCACGGGTTAGGGATGACGAAGGCGCCGTCACGCTCGTGCAGTGCCTTGAAGGCCTCGGCTCGTAGGGTCTGTACATCCATGGTCATAACCTCCGGGGTCGGCGAGTGATCAGAGTAGCCCCAGTTGTTCGACCTCGGGGGCGCGCGGCAATTCCGGCAAGGCGGGCAGGCCGGGCAGGCGCGCCATCAGCCGTTGGTGAAACCGTTGCGCCAGCGCCGCGGCCAAGCGATTGTCGGAGGTGTGCAGGAACACATAAGGCATGCGCCCTTGCTCGATCCACACCGCGACCTTGTCCACCCAAGGGGTAAGGAACGTTTCGTTGGCCTCAAGCTGGGGATGGCCGATGAAACGCACCTGCGGGTGCTGGCTGAAGGCAGCAGGGCGTGGCGGCACCTTGGGCTTTTTCGACTGCGCGTGCAGTACGGCAGGGTCCCGGGAGTTGCAGCTGAACAGCGCACGGGGATCGAGGCAGATGCGCTCGACACTACGTTCGTGCAACAGCCGGTTGAGCAGCCGTTCCTCCTCGCCCTTGGCGAAGAACGCCAGGTTGCGCACCTCGACAGCTACCGGTACGCCAATCTCGTCGAGGAAATAGCACAGCTCGCCCAACCGCGCGGGGCTGAACTGGGCTGGTAACTGCAGCCAGTACGGCGATACGCGCTGGCCCAGCGGAGCCATCAGGCGGGTGAAATCCAAGGCAGGCTCGAGCTGGTCACGCAGGTCACCCTCGTGGCTGATATCCCTGGGAAACTTGGCGGTGAAACGAAAGTGCTCAGGCATGACCTGCGCCCAGCGGGCAAGGGTGCTGGGCGCAGGGCGAGCATAGAACGTGGTGTTGCCTTCGACGGCGTTGAACACTTGGCTGTAGTAGCCAAGCATTTCAGCGCTGCTGGCATCGGCGGGATACAGGTAGTCGCGCCAGGCGTTTTCGCTCCAGGACGGACAACCGAGAAAATAAGGCAGGGGTGAGGGCGTCATCCCTCAAATGTACAGGTCGAGCCCAAGTACTTCCATGTCCCAATCGGTAAAACCGGCGGTGCTGAGGTAACTGGCCAGCGCAGTGGCGGTTCGGCGGTCTCGGGCACGGGGGAAGATCAGGTCTTGTTGACGGGCGGGCAAGCCGCCATTGCGTCGAGGTGCGGCCGCCTGCTCGTCAACGGCCTCCTCGATCACTTCGGCATCGTCGACAGATTCATCGCGTACCGGAGCCTTGCGCGGTGCACGCTTGATCGGATAGGACTGCGATGAGAAACCGTCGATACGCATGGAGTGAGCACTCAGGACCAGTGATGGCAATTTAGCAGCATCAGGGATCCATCGCTAATGCTCGAGTGATAACTGGACCACAGTTCGCACAAAAGGTTTATCGACAACCGCGATAACCGACGAACGACCGTCAACGTGCCTTTGGCGTAGCCACATTATCGCGCAAGTAGACCGGTTGCGCCTGCTCGGCGGCGATGGCCTCGCCACGCGCCCAGGCGTAACCGGCAAGGCTGAGAATATCCAATGCATGGGGCAATGCGCCTGCGTCGCTGGCGCTGACCGGTACGGCCAGGCGCTCGGCGTAGCCCCACCCGGTACCTGCGCCGAACCATTCGCCACGGCTCCCCTCAGGCAAGCTCACGCGCTCTGGCGGCAGTACCGCTTCCTGGCCAACCAGGCGCATTTCGCCGGCCTCGGCCTGGTAGCAACCCCAGTACACTTCGTCCATGCGCGCATCGATGGCGGCTGCCACTTGCTGCACACGGCGCTCGCGCAGAGCGCCCTGGGCCAATGCGGCCAGGTTGGAGACCGGCAATACCGGGCGCTCCAGGGCGAATGCAAGGCCCTGCACGACGCCAATGGCGATGCGCACACCGGTGAAGGCACCTGGACCGCGACCGAAGGCGATGGCATCCAGAGCATTGAGCGCAACGCCTGACTCAGCCAGCAACTGCTTGATCATCGGCAGCAGTTTCTGCGCGTGCATGCGGGGGATGACTTCATAGTGGCTGGTGACCTTGCCGTCATGCAGCAATGCAACGGAACAGGCTTCGGTGGCGGTATCCAGGGCCAGCAAGGTGGTCATCGAACAGGTTTCCAGGCAACGGGGAAAAAGAGCGGCAGTATAAACGACAACGGCCCGCAAGCGGGCCGTCGTGACGCACGGTGATGGATCAGCTCAGGGCTGCCAGCACCTTGGCGGTGATCGACTCGACCGAACCAACGCCTTCGATGTGGCTGTACTTCGGCTTGCCGTTGTGGGCGGCCGACAGCTTCTGGTAGAAGTCCACCAGCGGCTTGGTCTGGCTGTGGTAGACCGACAGGCGGTGACGCACGGTTTCTTCCTTGTCGTCGTCGCGCTGGATCAGGTCTTCGCCAGTGACGTCGTCTTTGCCTTCCACTTTCGGCGGGTTGTACTGAATGTGGTAGGTGCGGCCCGAAGCCAGGTGCACGCGGCGACCGGCCATGCGGCCAACGATTTCTTCGTCGTCCACGGCGATTTCAACCACGGCGTCGATATCGACACCGGCGGCAACCATGGCTTCAGCCTGCGGGATGGTGCGCGGGAAACCGTCGAACAGGCAGCCCTTGGCGCAATCAGGCTGGGCGATGCGCTCCTTGACCAGGCTGATGATCAGCTCGTCGGAGACCAGCTGGCCGGCATCCATGACTTTCTTGAGCTCCAGGCCCAGCGGGGTACCGGCCTTGACGGCGGCACGCAGCATGTCACCGGTGGAGATCTGTGGAATACCGAACTTCTCGGTGATGAACTTTGCCTGAGTACCTTTACCGGCCCCGGGAGCTCCCAGCAGAATTACGCGCATCTTGTGCTCCTCATATTTTTCTATGCAATTCAATGGATTCGGCGACCAGGGCCAAGTCCGGAAAATCGGGTATTGACCAGAAATCGGTCAAAAGGCTGCTCAAGATACACAGCGCCCGGCAGCCAGACAAGCGTCCCAAAGTTTCAGGATTGCGCCATGTACGACCTGCCCAAGAGGCGGTTGCGCTCGGCGCAACCACCCTCCTCACCCGGCCATGCCCCCTTGGCGTAACCCGGGCATGACGGCCGCTTGCAGACCTCAACCGGTGTTGCGCAAGCCCGCGGCGATACCCGCCACAGTCACTAGCAAGGCCTGCTCCAACGGGCTGTCCAGAGCGGCTTCACGGCTGCGCGATCGGGCCAGCAACTCCGCCTGAAGGCGGTGCAGCGGGTCCAGGTAGGTATTGCGCAGGCTGATGAATTCCAGGGTCTCGGGGCTGTGTGCCAGTAGCACCGGTTGCCCGGTCAAACCCAGTACGACCCGGCATGACTGCGACAATAGGTCGCGCAGGTGCGCACCTAAAGGAAGCAGGTGCGGTTGCACTAGACGTTCGTCGTAGGCCTCGGCAATTTGCGCGTCGGCCTTGGCCAACACCATCTCCAGCATGTCGATACGGGTGCGGAAGAACGGCCATTGCTCGCGCATCTGCGCCAGCAGCGGGCCCTGGCCACGGCTCAAGGCATTGGTCAGCGCGGTCTCCCACCCCAGCCAGGCAGGCAGCATCAGGCGGGTCTGGGTCCAACCGAAGATCCACGGAATGGCGCGCAAGCTCTCTATACCGCCGGCGCGGCGCTTGGCCGGGCGACTGCCCAGCGGCAGGCGCCCCAGCTCCTGCTCTGGCGTCGACTGACGGAAATATTCGACGAAATCGGGGTTCTCTCGCACCACCCCGCGATAAGCCTTGAGGCCATCGGCCGCCAACTGGTCCATCACCTCGCGCCATGCCGGCTCAGGGGGCGGAGGCGGCAACAAGGTGGCCTCCAGCACGGCGGCCAGGTAAAGGTTGAGGTTCTGCTCGGCGATGCCTGGCAAACCGAACTTGAAACGGATCATCTCGCCTTGTTCAGTGGTGCGGAACCGCCCCGCCACCGAGCCTGGCGGCTGCGACAGAATCGCCGCGTGGGCCGGGCCACCGCCACGGCCTACGGTGCCACCGCGGCCATGGAACAACAACAGTTCCACCTGATGCTCTTGGCAGATACGCACCAGGTTCTCCTGAGCGCGATACTGAGCCCAGGCCGCTGCGGTAGTGCCCGCGTCCTTGGCCGAGTCGGAATAGCCGATCATCACTTCCTGCGGGCCGCGCAGGCTGGCGCGATAGCCCGGCAGGCCCAGCAGCCGCTCCATCACCGGGCCGGCGTTATCCAGGTCGGCGAGGGTCTCGAACAGCGGCACCACACGCATCGGTCGGGTCAGGCCAGCTTCCTTGAGCAGCAATTGCACGGCCAGCACATCCGAGGCGGCTCCCGCCATGGAGATGACATAGGAACCCAAGGAAGCTGCGGGCGCCGCCGCGACTTCCCGACACGTGGCCAATACCTCGGCGGTGTCGGCCTGGGGCTTGAAATGCGCCGGCAGCAGCGGCCGGCGGTTTTTCAGTTCGGTCTGGAGGAACTCGATCCGCCGGTCTTCATCCCACTCGGCGTAACTGCCCAGACCCAGGTAGTCGGTGATTTCCGACAGCGCATCGCGATGCCGGGCAGCATCCTGGCGCACGTCCAGGCGGCCGAGGAACAGGCCGAAGGTCACTGCCCGACGCAGGCTGTCGAGCAGCGGACCGTCGGCGATCACACCCATGCCGCACGCATGCAGGGACTGGTAGCACAGTTCCAGCGGTGCGATCAGGTCGCGGTTGTCCACCAGCACTTCGGCAGGCATCGGCTGCGGGCTGGCCAGCGAGGCCTGGGCCCAGGCTCGGGTCGCCCGCAGGCGGTCGCGCAACTGCTTGAGCAAGGCCCGGTATGGCTCGGCGCTGTCGCCGACCTGTTCACGCAGTGCAGCGCTGGCCTGCTGCATGGAAAGTTCGGCGGCCAAGGTATCGATGTCGCGCAGGAACAGGTCGGCGGCCATCCAGCGAGCCAGTAGCAAGACTTCCCGGGTAACGCTGGCCGTGACGTTGGGGTTGCCATCCCGGTCGCCGCCCATCCAGGACGCGAAACGGATCGGCGCCGCCTCCAGTGGCAAGTGCAAGCCCGTGGCCTCGAACAGCGCTTTATCGACTTTGCGCAAGTGGTTGGGAATGGCCTGCCACAGGGAGTGTTCGATCACCGCGAAGCCCCATTTGGCTTCATCCACCGGCGTAGGCCGGCTGCGGCGTATTTCTTCGGTGTGCCAGGCCTCAGCGATCAACCTGCGCAAGCGCTCGCGTACCTGTTGACGCTCAGCCGGGATAAGGTCCCGATGGTCCTGGGCGGCCAATTGCCCGGCGATGGCATCGTACTTCTGAATCAGCGTACGCCTGGCAACCTCGGTCGGGTGAGCGGTGAGCACCAGTTGGATATCCAGCTTGGCCAGTTGCCGGGCCAGCGCATCGTTGCTGTGCCCTGCCTGCTTGAGGCGCGCCAGCAGTTCTGGCAATACGCGCGACTCGAACGGCTCTGGCTGGTCAGCGTCACGGCGTCGAATCAGTTGATATTGCTCGGCCATGTTGGCCAGGTTGAGGAACTGGTTGAACGCTCGGGCGACAGGCAGCAGGTCTTCGTCGGCCAAGTCCGCCAGGGTCGAGCTCAACTTCTCCCCAGCGCTGCGGCGATCGGCCTTGGCGCTGTGGCGGATGTCCTCGATCTTCTGCAAGAACGCTTCGCCGTGCTGCTGACGAATGGTCTCGCCAAGCAGCTCACCCAACAGATGGACATCTTCACGCAAGCGCACATCGATATCAGTCATTGGCCCTCTCTTTGGCGCGGCTCGCCCGCGCGCTCGCCCAGGTAACAGCACAGGCACCAAGAGTGCCCACAGCCGAGCTGCCATGGCAAGCCGCGATCGGGCAAAGCAAACTAAAGTTAGAGCAAAGCGTCCGATGCAATGCCGTCCTTCAAGGCATAGAAAGAGGTGATCATGAAAATCCGTGAACTCGTCCAGCACTGGGAACAGAATGCAGCAGGCGCCCTGAGCCCAACGCCCCACATACTGCACTTGGACCTTGAGTCCGAAGCGCGTCTGGCTGCGCTGATCGACATGTACCCCAAACGCTCGGCCGAGGAACTGCTCGGCGAGCTGGTCGCCGCCGCACTCGAGGAGCTGGAGGCCAGCCTCCCCTATGTGAAGGGCCAGCGGGTCATTTCCACCGACGAACAAGGCGACCCGCTGTACGAAGACGTAGGCCCGACCCCACGCTTCCTCGCACTGTCCCGCCATCATCTTCACGCACTCAGCGACTTGGCCAAAAACGGCAAGAACTGACCTTCCGGGCCCTGGCCTCTCCCTGCCCTCCTCTCTCGCCGGCAAGCCGGCTCCTGCAGTTGCATTGCCTCGCCTGCAGGAGCGGGCCAGGTGATTTTTTCTGAACTATTCGAAAAACGCCCAAGTCACAGCCATTAGCCACCACGCTAAAACCCTGCACACTTGCGGTTGTGCACTGTGAGGCGCCAGCACGCGGTCGTGTCAGGGAACAAGCGATGGACTGCTACGGACAACGTCGTAAACAGGAGTGATCCAATGGAACTGACTATGAAGCGCCGCACCTGCTCCCCCTCATCCACCCCTGTGCGTGGAATCAAGCTGGCCGCGCTAGCCCTTGGCGGTAGCCTGATCCTGGCCGGATGCGCCGGTAAACCGCCCACCGAGCAGTACGCCGTCACCCAGTCCGCGGTGAATTCGGCGGTCAGCGCCGGGGGCACCGAGTTCGCCGCAGTTGAAATGAAAGCCGCCCAGGACAAATTCAAGCAGGCGGAAATTGCCATGCACGACAAAAAGTACGACGAGGCCAAGCGCCTGGCCGAGCAGGCCGAGTGGGACGCTCGCGTGGCCGAACGCAAGGCCCAGGCCGCCAAGGCCCAGAAAGCCGTACAGGATGCCCGCCAGGGCGCTCAGGACGTGCGTGAGGAAGGCCTGCGCAGTGCTCAATGAGCCTGCCTACGCCAATCCCAGCCTTCGCAACTGATCAAAGGAAGAACACTATGCGCAATGCCATCATGATTCCCACCCTGCTGGCCCTGAGCGTCGGCCTCGCCGCGTGCGCCCACGACCCGAACCCGAACCTGGAGTCGGCCCGCACCAACTTCTCCTCTTTGCAAAGCGACCCTCAGTCGAGCAAAGTGGCGGCCCTGGAAACCAAGGACGCCCAGGACTGGCTGAACAAGGCCGACAAGGCGTTCATGGAGCGTGAAGACAGCAAGAAGGTCGACCAGTTGGCCTACCTGACCAACCAGCGTGTGGAGGTGGCCAAACAGACCATCGCCTTGCGCTCGGCCGAAAACGAGCTGAAGAATGCCGCCGCGCAACGTGCCCAGGCCAAGCTCGATGCCCGTGACGCGCAGATCGCCAAGCTCCAGGAAAGCCTCAACGCCAAGCAAACCGACCGTGGCACGTTGGTGACCTTCGGCGACGTGCTGTTCGACTTCAACAAGGCTGAGCTCAAGAGCAGTGCCTACCCGAACGTCACCAAACTGGCCCAGTTCCTTCAGGAGAATCCGGAGCGCAAGGTGATCGTCGAGGGTTACACCGACAGCGTCGGTTCGGCCAGCTACAACCAGAGCCTGTCGGAACGGCGCGCCAATGCCGTGCGCATGGCACTGGTGCGCGCTGGCGTCGATCCGGCGCGCATCGTTGCCCAAGGGTATGGCAAGGAGTACCCGGTTGCGGACAACGCCAGCAACTCCGGGCGTGCACAGAACCGTCGGGTAGAGGTCACCATCTCCAACGACAACCAGCCGGTGGCGCCGCGGGCGGTGAGCCAGGTGCAGTAAGCTTCAATGACGTGATCGCGGGGGCCGCTTTGCGGCCCTTTCGCGACGCAAGGCTCCCACATCGCCTGCACAATCATTCGCTTGCGGCGACTGCCCTGTTTCGCGACAGCTTGCGCAGCAGCTTGACCCTTGAACCGCTCCTTTCACTGCGCTTGCTGCGGCGTCTCCTCGCCCATGCAGCGTACCGCCCGCTTGCGGTTGTCCACCAACACGCCGGTCAGGCCTTTCTGCTGCGTATCGAACAGCACCAGCACCCCATCGACGCACTGGGCCACTTGAGGTGCCGGGTCCAGGGAAACCTTGTAGTCCTCCCCTGGAACGGTCTTGAGCATGGTGTAGTCCTGCAACAACAACGCGTCCTCGGGCTTGGCGAAATGCAGGTAACCGTAATACCAGAGGGCCCCCACCGTCACGATGATGCTGCCGACGCCGGTCAGGATCAGCGGGATGGCGTTGCGTTCTTCACTCATTGCTTGTTCTTCTCGTCAGGGTAATTGGGTATTTCGGCCAGCCGCCGCAGACCGTTGAAACGGCTGGGGTCGTCGAGGAAACGCAGCATCACCTGGCGCCAGACCGGGTCGGCGAAGGTCTGCACATGGCCACCACGGGTCAACTGCAAGACCCGCGGTGGCGGCGCGTGCTGGTACAGGCGAATACCATTGTCCATCGGCACCAGGTTGTCATCGATACTGTGGAAGAACAGCTTCGGCGGTCTGCTCAGTTGCTCGACCGAGCGAATCGCACTGTCGCCGTCCGGCACTAGCCAGGACAGTGGCACCTGCAGCGGCCAGGTCATCCATGAAGTGCTCAAGGCGTAGCGGCCGACGGCGCGATAACTGGCCGGCACGCCGTCGAACACCAGCGCGCTGAAGCGCTGCTGCTGCTCGGGGTGGGCCGCCAGGTAATGGATCGCCATCGCTCCGCCGAGGCTCTGGCCCAGCAATACCAATGGCTTGTTCTTCACCTCGGGAGCCTGGTCCAGCCACGCCATCGCGGCAGCGATGTCCAGGTAGACCTCCGGCAACGACGGCTTGCCTTCGGATAAGCCGTAACCGCGATAGTCAATCATCAGTACCTGGTAGCCCTGCTCCGGCAGCCAGTAGCTGCCACCCAGGTGTCCCGGCAGGTTGCCACCATTGCCGTGCAGGTGCAGCACCGTGCCCTTGAGCTGGACACCGGCCTTGGCCGGCAGCCACCAACCGTGCAGACGGACACCATCCGAGGTCATCAGACTGACATCGCGGTAGTCGAGCTTGGCTCGCGCCGGTGTGAACGCCTGCCCTGGTTCAGGGTAGAACAGCAGGCTGCTGCAGCCACCCAGCCCCAGCAGCACGCTCAGGGCCAGCAGGCGCCAGCATTCAGAGAATGTTCGCGTAGTCGGCTTCAATACGGTCCAGGCTCAGGTGGTTGAGGAAGTTGGAGAAGCACATCCAGGCCGACAGCGCACTCAGGTCCCGGAACTGCTCCGGCAGGTATTTGGGGGGCTCCACCAGGCCTTCTTCGACCAGTTGGCGCAGGGTGCGCATGTCTTCCAGGGTGGTCTTGCCGCAGAACAGCAGTGGAATCTGCTCCAGCTTGCCCTTCTTCACGGCCAACTGAATGTAGTTGTAAACCATGATGAAGCCCTTGAGGTAGGACAAGTCCTTGGTGAATGGCAAGCCATTGGGCACCGAACCGCGGAATACCCGGCTGGCATTGCTGTAGCACTGCGCCATTTCGAAACCTTGCTCGCGGAAGAACGCGAAGACCTGCAAGAAGTCCGCCCCCTCCTCGACCATATGGATGGCCCGGGTGCGGTTGGTCAGCTTGCGCAACCGGCTGGGGTAGGACGCGAAGGCGATCACCTCCATGAGGATGGCCAACCCCTCCTGGGTCACCGTCGACGAGGGCGGGCCCTTGGCCAGGAAGGTGCAGATCGGCTGGTTGAGACCGTTCAGCGTGGTGCCCACATGCACCAGTCCCTCGTGAACTTCCAGCGCGCGCACATCGCGGCTGTTGAACATGGCGTCGGCGCGGACCTTGATGTAGTCGGCTCCCGCCGCGGCATCGGCGACGATACCGTCGGACTCGAATACGCGAATGGTTTCCTCTGCCTCGCCGAACACCTTGTTCAGGCGGTGCTGGAGGATGTCCACGGCCTCCTTGGCGGTAAGGTTCTTCGGTTCGTCCTTGAGGTCGCCACGGCCGTCGATGTTGTTCAGGTAGTCCGAGAGCATCAGGCCCAGATCGGCCAAGGTTGGGTCACCCGCGTGGAAGGCGTCGGAAGCGGCGCCGTAGAGCTCCTGCGAGATCAGACCGAAATCCTCGGTGCCACGCGCTTCGAGCATGCGCACCACCATGCGGTACTCCTTGCACATGCGCCGCATGATCTGCCCAACCGGGTTGAATTGGCCCAACTGGCGGGTGATATCTCGCTCGATGCTCTGGAACTCGGCCTTGACCGCGCTGGAATCGAACGACAGAGGGCGGGACTGGTAATAGGCACGGTCGACGGCCGGCGGCTCCTTGCCCTTGGCCTTGAGAAAGCCTTGGCGGATGCTGTCGTCCCACTTCACCGCGTCCAGGACCCGGATCGGGGTCTGTGCCGCGACGATGCGGTCGGACAGGGCGCGGATGGTTTGCTGGTATTCGTCCACCGGGGACTCCTTATTGGAACTGAGTGCCAAGCCTTTGCATTGCCTGTACCGGCCTCTTCGCGGCTAAATCCACCACAGGTACTGCAATCCCTGTAGGAGTGGCTTTAGCCGCGAAGCAGCCAACACGGTTATTTGCCGGCCCGCTGGAACCGCGCCACCTCGACGAAAAGGTCGGAGTTGGCCGGGTCGTCCAGGTAGGCCAATACCCGCGCCGACGGGCTGTCGATCAATATGCCCTCACCATTGTCCTCAGGCACCTCGGTGCTGCGCCCACTCAGCTCCTTCTTCTCGACCGCCTGCTGCACCTGCTCGACGTCCAGGTTGTAAAGCACCAGCTCCTTGCCATCGACGATGTCGAAACCGCCGATCAGGAAATTGCCGCCCAGGCGCTTGGGAACCCCGGCCGACAGGTACCAGCGGTTGCCGTGGCGCGACACAGTGAACACATATTCTTCGGGTTTCTTGCCCTTCGCAGTGGCAACCGCCTTGTAGGCATCGGCACCACTGCGGCTGATCACCAGCTTCAGCGGCTCGCCCCACGCGTCCTTGCTGCTCCATTTGCCGAGCAAGGCCTTGGGCGCCGCCTGGTTGCTCGGCAGCGGCTCATGGAAGGTCACCAGACAACCGCCCAGCAGCAGGAATGACAACGTCAACAACACCACACGCCAGGCTTTCATCAAGTTCTCCTTGAAAGTTCGGTCTCAGCTCAGCCCGATGCCAACACCAGGTGCAAGTATCGGGTAAGCATAGCGAGCATCTGCCCATCGGCCTGCGTGTCAGCGTCCTTGAGCAGGCCCTGATATTCCATCTGCTCGATTATCGCCGTCAACATATGGGCGTCCTGTTCCGGTTGCCGCGAGCCGACCACTTGCAGCAGCTGGCGGGTGCCATGCAGCAGGATCTGCTCGTGGGCACAGACCAGCTCGGCCAGACGCGGGCACAGCAATGCCTCCTGACGGAAGGCCTGCTCGGCCATGAGGAAGTCTCGGCGGTTGAGCAACTGGCGCGACACATAGTCGGCGGTCATGCGCGC
Source organism: Pseudomonas sp. NyZ480 (assembly GCF_029537255.1). Classification (NCBI taxonomy): domain Bacteria; kingdom Pseudomonadati; phylum Pseudomonadota; class Gammaproteobacteria; order Pseudomonadales; family Pseudomonadaceae; genus Pseudomonas; species Pseudomonas sp. NyZ480. Next base: position 4,218,739 of record NZ_CP120626.1, read on the forward strand.
CACCTCGTCGGCCAGCCGTGCCCGCGACTCCAGGCTGCCATCACCCTGCGCCACCAACTGGCGCAGCAGCACTTCAGTATTGGCCCACAACTTGGCCATATAGGCGGCACTTCGCTCGACGTACTGGGCGAAGGTATCGGTGAGCAGGTCCTCGATATCCTTGAAGTAATAGGTGGTAGCCGATAGCGGCACACCCGCCTCGGCGGCTACCGCCCGGTGGCGCACACCACGGACACCATCACGCACGACGATCCGCATGGCGGCGTCGAGGATCAGCTGGCGGCGTTGCTCGCTGCCTTGGCGGGCAGTCTTGCGGCCTTGGTATTGCACGCTTTCGGCGACGGCGGTGGCGATGCCGGCGGCGCCCTGGTGAGGCATTGCGGGTGTCACGGGGGGTACCTCATGAACAGTGTTTCGTCAGTGCCGGACGCTTCGCGGCTGCGGATGCGAAGCGGCCGGCACCACCAATACGGATGTACAGGCAAGAAAAAGCCGCCTCGAAAGGCGGCTCGTTCAATTGACTCAGGCCTGCGGACGCATGTGCGGGAACAGGATCACGTCACGGATAGACGGCGAGTTGGTCAGCAACATCACCAGGCGGTCGATACCGATACCTTCGCCCGCGGTCGGCGGCATGCCGTATTCGAGGGCGCGGACGAAGTCGGCATCGTAGTGCATGGCTTCGTCGTCACCGGCATCCTTCTCGGCCACCTGGGCCAGGAAGCGTTCGGCCTGGTCTTCGGCATCATTGAGCTCGGAGTAGGCATTGGCGATTTCGCGGCCACCGATGAACAGCTCGAAGCGGTCGGTAACCGCCGGGTTCTGGTCGTTGCGACGGGCCAGCGGCGAGACCTCGAACGGGTACTCGGTGATGAAGTGGGGCTGCTCCAGCTTGTGCTCGACCAGCTCTTCGAAAATCATCACCTGCAGTTTGCCCAGGCCTTCGTGGCCCAGCACCTTGGCACCGGCCTTCTTGGCGATTTCACGGGCGCGGTCGACGTCCTGCAGGTCGGCAGCGGTGAGTTCCGGGTTGTACTTGAGGATCGAGTCGAACACCGACAGGCGGGCGAACGGCTCGCCAAAGTGGAATACCTTGTCGCCGTACGGCACATCGGTGGAACCCAGGACCAGCTGCGCCAGCTCGCGGAACAGTTCCTCGGTGAGGTCCATGTTGTCGCGGTAGTCGGCGTAGGCCTGGTAGAACTCGAGCATGGTGAACTCGGGGTTGTGACGAGTCGACACACCTTCGTTACGGAAGTTGCGGTTGATCTCGAAGACTTTCTCGAAGCCACCGACCACCAGGCGCTTGAGGTACAGCTCGGGCGCGATACGCAGGAACATGGCCATGTCCAGCGCGTTGTGGTGGGTTTCGAACGGCTTGGCCGCAGCGCCGCCCGGAATGGTCTGCAGCATCGGCGTTTCGACTTCGAGGAAGTCGCGCTCGATGAGGAACTTGCGGATATGCGAGATCACCTGCGAACGAACGCGGAAGGTGTGGCGGGTTTCTTCGTTGACCATCAGGTCGACGTAGCGCTGGCGGTAGCGCTGCTCGGTGTCGGTCAAGCCGTGGTGCTTGTCCGGCAGCGGGCGCAGCGACTTGGTCAGCAGGCGCACATCGGTCATTTCCACGTACAGGTCGCCCTTGCCAGAACGGGCCAGGGTGCCTTCGGCGCTGATGATGTCGCCCAGGTCCCAGGTCTTGACCGCCGCCAGGGTTTCTTCCGGCAGGGTCTTGCGGTTGACGTAGACCTGGATGCGGCCAGTCATGTCCTGGATGACCATGAACGAGCCACGGTTGAGCATGATGCGGCCTGCCACCTTGACCGGAATCGCTGCAGCTTCCAGCTCTTCCTTGGTCTTGTCCGCGTACTGTTTCTGCAGGTCGTTGCAGTAGCTGTCGCGGCGGAAGTCGTTGGGGAAGGCATTGCCTTTGGCGCGCTCGGCGGCAAGTTTTTCCTTGCGCAGCGCGATCAGGGCGTTTTCTTCCTGTTGCAGGTCTTGCGGTTGGGTGTTGAGGTCGCTCATGTCGTCATTCTTTCCATCAGGTGTTCGTTGCCCCTGTCGGGCAGGGCACGCGATACGGGCCGATGGCCTCGTATCGCGGCGGTGGTATGCGGTTTACAGGCCCTGCTTGAGGCTTGCTTCCAGGTACTGGTCGAGGTCGCCGTCCAGGACCTTCTGGCAGTCGCTACGCTCGACGCCGGTACGCAGGTCCTTGATGCGCGAGTCATCCAGCACGTAGGAGCGGATCTGGTGGCCCCAGCCGATGTCCGACTTGCTGTCTTCCAGCGCCTGCGAAGCGGCATTGCGCTTCTGCATTTCCAGCTCGTACAGCTTGGCCCGCAGCATTTTCATGGCGGTGTCCTTGTTGGCGTGCTGGGAGCGTTCGTTCTGGCAGGCCACCACGGTGTTGGTCGGCACGTGAGTGATACGCACCGCCGAGTCGGTGGTGTTGACGTGCTGACCACCGGCACCGGAGGAGCGGTAGGTGTCGATACGCAGGTCGGCCGGGTTGATTTCGATCTCGACCTTGTCGTCGATCTCGGGCGAGACGAATACCGCCGAGAACGAGGTGTGGCGACGGGCACCGGAGTCGAACGGGCTCTTGCGCACCAGGCGGTGCACGCCGATCTCGGTACGCAGCCAGCCAAAGGCGTACTCGCCCTTGATGTGCACCGTAGCGCCCTTGATGCCGGCGACCTCACCTTCGGAAAGCTCGATGATGGTGGCATCGAAACCACGCTTGTCGGCCCAGCGCAGGTACATGCGCAGCAGGATGTTGGCCCAGTCCTGCGCCTCGGTGCCGCCAGAGCCGGCCTGGATGTCCAGGTAGGCGTTGTTCATGTCCATCTCGCCGCTGAACATGCGACGGAACTCAAGCTGGGCCAGGATTTCTTCCAGGCCTTGCAGCTCGGTCACGACGTCGCTGACGGCGCCTTCGTCATTTTCTTCGACGGCCATGTCCAGCAGGTCCTTGCAGTCGGTCAAGCCGTTGGACATCTTGTCCAGGGTCTCGACGACCTGCGCCAGCATGGCACGCTCACGGCCCAGCGCCTGGGCGTACTCAGGCTTGTTCCAGACGTTGGGGTCTTCCAGCTCGCGGTTGACTTCGATCAGGCGGTCATGCTTGTGATCGTAGTCAAAGATACCCCCGAATGGACTGGGAACGCTCGGTGAGGTCCTTGATGGTGTTCAGAATCGGTTGGATTTCCATGGGCGGGCAGCTCTCGTGCGAATTCGGTGAAAAGCCCGCGAGTATAACCCAGTCTGGAGCCTGGCGGCAGACCCGCCGGGCGGTAGAAAATGGTGTCGGCCCAGGGGACGTAAAGCGCTTGCACGGTCTTATCGCCAGCAAGCCCGGTGCGACCACGGCAGGCACCCGCTTGCCGGCGATGCGGCCCTGTCAGGCGATACCAACCTGATTGCGACCGCTGTTCTTGGCCAGGTACAACCCCTTGTCCGCCGCCGAGATCAATTGCCGGCAATGACTGCCGATACTCGGCGTCTGCGTTGCCAGGCCAATGCTCACGGTCAGCACCGAGTCGGCGTGGGGGGCACTGTGCGGGATATTCAGCCCGAGGATGGTCTGGCGTAGCTTCTCCGCCACCAGCCGGGCGCCTCCCGGCGACGTGTTGGGCAACACCAGGGCAAACTCTTCGCCACCATAGCGCGCCGGCAGGTCGGAGGGACGCGAGCAGCAGTCCCGGATGGCATCGGCGACCTGACGCAGGGTCTCATCGCCTGCCAAATGGCCAAAGCTGTCGTTGTAGGCCTTGAAGTAGTCGACGTCGATCATCAGCAGCGACAGTTGCTGCTGTTCACGCATGGCCCGACGCCACTCCAGTTCCAGGTACTCATCGAAGTGACGGCGGTTGGACAAGCCGGTAAGGCCGTCGGAGTTCATCAGCCGCTGCAGCATCAGGTTGGTGTCGAGCAGTTGCTGTTGGCTCACGCGCAAGGCGCGGTAGGCTTCGTCTCGTTGCAACAGGGTCAGGTATGAACGCGAGTGGTAGCGAATACGTGCTACCAGCTCGATGGTATCCGGCAGCTTGACCAGGTAATCGTTGGCTCCAGCAGCGAACGCCGCGCTCTTGACCAGCGGGTCTTCCTTGGTCGACAGCACGATGATCGGGATGTCCTGGGTCGCTGCATTGCTACGGTATTCGCGCACCAGGGTCAGCCCGTCCAGGCCAGGCATGATCAGGTCCTGAAGAATCACCGTAGGCTTGATGAGCACTGCCTGGGCCACGGCCTGGTGCGGATCGGCACAGAAGTGGAAGTCGATGTTCTCTTCGTGGGCCAGGCCACGACGCACCGCCTCGCCGATCATGGCCTGGTCGTCGACCAACAGGACCATTGCCGAGTTTTCGTTGGTGGTCGTGAAACCGTCGATCGGTAGATCATTCATCCGTAATCATCCAGTCACTGCCGGCCAGGCGGCGTGATGCAATACATATCGTCATTTTGCAAAGATTTCCATCAGTCGCCCGGCGATTCGCTCCAGCGGGCGTATTTCCACCGCAGCATCAATGGCCGCAGCAGCCTTGGGCATGCCATACACCGCGCTGCTGGACTGATCCTGCGCGATGGTCAAAAAGCCTTGCTGGCGCATCAGTTTCAGGCCATGGGCACCGTCGCGGCCCATGCCGGTGAGCAGCACGCCTACCGCGTCACCGCTCCAGAAACGTGCAACGCTCTCGAAGAACACATCGATCGAAGGCCGATAGATTTCGTTGACCGGTTCGGCAGTGTAGGCCAACTGGCCATTTTGCAGCAGACGTATGTGGTGGTTGGTTCCCGCCAGCAGCACCTGCCCAGGTTGCGGCGGCTCGCCTTCACGGGCCAGGCGCACAGGGAGTCCACTGGCGGTGCTGAGCCACTCGGCCATGCCGGCCGCAAACACCTGGTCGACGTGCTGGACCAGCACGATGGCGGCGGGAAACTCTGGCGGCAGGCCCTTGAGCAGCACTTCGAGCGCTGCTGGCCCTCCGGCCGAAGAGCCGATGGCCACCAGTCCGCGGCGCTGTGATGCCGATCGCAGCGGGGCCGATACCGACTTCGCCGCACTGGTGCGTTGCTGGCCGATCAACCAGCCGATATTGAGGATCTTGCGCAGCAGCGGTGCCGCCGCCTCGCGGGCATCTCCCGCCCCCAGGGCCGGGGTATCGACCACATCCAGCGCACCATGGCCCATGGCCTCGAACACCCGGTGCACGTTCTGCTTGCGGTCGACGGTGACGATCACGATGGCGCATGGGGTCTCGGCCATGATCCGCCGTGTGGCCTCGACACCGTCCATCACCGGCATGATCAGGTCCATCAGGATCAGGTCCGGCAGTTCCTCGCTGCAACGGCGCACGGCTTCGGCGCCGTCGCCGGCCACCCAGATCACCTGGTGTGCAGGCTCGAAGGCCAGGGCCCGGCGCAGGGCCTCAACGGCAAGTGGCATGTCGTTAACGATGGCGATCTTCATCCTTGAGCACCCCCAATCAGCTCCACCACGGCATCCAGCAACGCATCGTCATGGAAGCTGGCTTTAGCCAAATAGTAGTCGGCGCCAGCATCCAGGCCACGCCTGCGATCTTCTTCACGATCCTTGTACGACACCACCATCACGGGCAAGGTTTGCAGGCGTTGGTCACGGCGCACCAGGGTGACGAGTTCGATACCGTCCATGCGCGGCATGTCGATATCGGTGATCAGCAGGTCGAAGTCCTCGCCACGCAGCGCGTTCCAGCCGTCCATGCCATCGACCGCCACGGCTACCTCGTAGCCGCGCGTGCTCAGCAACTTGCGTTGCAGCTCGCGCACCGTCAGCGAATCGTCGACCACCAGGATGCGTTTGCGATCCGCACCACGCGCGCCGTGGGCGCTGCGTTCGATGCGCTCCAGGCGGCCGGTGCTGAGCAGCTTCTCGACCGAGCGCAGCAGGTCTTCGACGTCGACGATTAGCACCACTGAGCCATCATCGAGCAGCGCACCGGCGGATATGTCCTGGATCTTGCCCAGCCGCGGGTCGAGCGGCATCACCACCAGCACGCGCTCGCCAATCAAACGCTCCACGGCCACGCCATAAAGCTGTTCGCGCTCGCGGATCACCACCACCCGCAGGCTGCTTTCATCGCCCTGCCCCGCTGGACGGTTGAGCAACTGGGTGGCGGCGACCAGGCCTACATGGCGGCCTTCGTGCCAGAAGTGCTGGCGGCCCTCGACCTGCACGATCTCCTCGGCAGCCACCTCCAGGGTGCGCTCGATGTGAGCCAACGGGAAGGCATATGCCTCACCGCCTACCTCGACCACCAGGCTGCGCACCACCGACAGCGTCAGCGGCACTTCCAGTTGAAAACGACAGCCTTGCCCGGCCACCTGGGTCAGTTCGATGGCACCGCGCAGGTCGCGCACCATGTGCTGCACCGCATCCAGGCCGACACCACGCCCGGACACCTCGGTCACCTTGTCGCGCAGGCTGAAGCCCGGCAGGAAGAGGAAGGTCAGCAACTCCGCCTCGCTCATTCGCGACAGCGTTTCGGCAGGCGACAATCCGCGCTCGGCGATGCTGCGGCGCAGTCGCTCCAGGTCGATACCGGCACCGTCGTCACTGAGCTCAAGCATCAACTGACCCGCCTGGTGGGAAGCGCGCAAGCGGATCACGCCCTCGGCCGGCTTGCCCGCCAGCACCCGCCGCTCGGGCAGCTCGATGCCATGGTCGACCGCATTGCGCAGCAGGTGAGTCAGTGGCGCCTCGAGCTTTTCCAGCACGTCGCGATCGACCTGGGTCTTCTCGCCCTCGATCTGCAGGCGCACCTGTTTGCCCAGCGAGCGACCAAGGTCGCGCACCATGCGGCTCTGGCCGGTCAGGACATCGGCGAACGGCCGCATACGGCAGGCCAGGGCGGTGTCGTACAACAATTGGGCGCGCTGGCTGGCCTGCCAGCCGAACTCGTCGAGGTCGGCGGCCTGCTGCTGCAGGATCTCCTGGGTTTCCGCCAGCAGGCGCTGGGTCTGAGCCAGGGCTTCGAGCACTTCCAGACGCTGACCGCTGCCTTCGAGCTGGGTTTTCAGGCCATCGAGCGCGCGCATGCCTTGGCCATGCATGCGTTTGAGACGCTGCAAGGTGGCCAGGTACGGCTTGAGTCGCTGGGTCTCGACCAGTGACTTGCTGGAAAGATCGAGCAGGCTGTTGAGGCGGTCGGCGGTCACGCGTAATACCCGCTCACTGCCCTCGCTGCCTCGCTTGCCCGCCTTGCGCGGCGTCGGTTCGAGGTCAGCCTCTGGCTCTGCCGGGACAGGCCCGATCACTGGCGGTTGCACGGGCCTCTCAGGTTCTGGAACCTCGACTGCGAAGGGCGCGGCGGCTGTGGCGGGATCCAGCAGGCTCGCCATCTGCGCCAGGAAAGCTGGGACAGCCGCCTCACCGGCCGGGTCTCCCGGCGTGGCGATGTGCATCAGCAAGTCGGTGCCGCGCAACAGGGCGTCGATATGCTCGGCGCGCAGCAACAACCGCCCTTCCTGGGCTGCCACGAGGCAGTCCTCCATGACGTGGGCGACGCTGACGCCGGCATCGATGCCAACGATTCGCGCGGCGCCTTTCAGCGAATGGGCCGCACGCATGCAGGCTTCCAACTGGTCAGCCTGGTTCGGATTGCGCTCCAGGGCCATCAACCCAACGCTGAGCACCTGGGTCTGGGCCTCGGCTTCGAGGCTGAACAGTTCGAGCAGCGAGGCGTCACGCAATTGTTCTGGGGTCATGACAGGCTCCGCTGCACGGCAGACAATAATTGGTGATCGTCCAGCACGCGCACGCTGCGTCCACGCCACTGCAACACGCCTGCGGTGAACGGTGCGCCTTCGTGTTCGCCATCCAGCAAGGCTGGGTCGAGCCGGTGAATACCGTCGATTTCATCCACCGCCATCACCACCGGCCCACCTAAGGCAGCCAGGATCAACAACCGTGGCATGGCCCGAACGCCGCGGGCGTCGCCTTGCACGGCCTCCACCTCGAGCAAGTCGGCCAGCGACAGGCAGGGCACCAAGGCACCGCGCACATTGGCCACGCCCTGCAGCACTCGCGAACGTTGATGAGGCAGCGAATGCACGGGCTGAACCGGGGCGATTTCAGCAAGACTGGCGGTGGCCAGCGCCATCCACTCCTCGCCCAGCCGGAACAGCAGCATCGAGCGGCCCACACACGCTTCCACCGGCACGGCCGCTTGCACCACGTCGTCCTGCAACAGCGCGTAGCGGTCCAGCAAGCGCGTGGCGGCCGCTGCGTAGATTTCACAATTGCGGCAGTGTATGTGCCGATCCAGCAGCGGACACTGCTTGTCACCGTGCACGCCGATGCGGTTCCAGCAGTCATCTATGCGATCGTCATCGTGAGCGATCAATTCCATCGCGCTATCGACCTTCATCGTTCAGACTCCCGCCCTACACGCGCCGCACGCTCCTGCAGACGTCGCGCGCCCGCCTCATCCCCTTGGGCTGCCAATAAGGCCGCCAGTTGCACCAGGGCCTCTGGATGCTGGGGGTCGAGGTAGAGTGCCTTGCGATAGTGGGTCAGCGCCTGCGAGGCGTCACCGTCGGTGTCGCTCAGCAACCCCAACCAGTAATACACCTGCGCCTTAGGGGCGAATTGCCGCAGGTAGCGCTGGCAGCTGGCCCGGGCCTGTGCGCTGTCACCGGCATTGGCCTGGCGCGCGATGCTGGCCAACAGCTCGCTCTCGCTCTCTCGCGGCTCAGGCGAAGGCTGCGCCGGTGGGAAGGTACGTAACGGGCGAGGCTTGGCCGTCGACATCGGTGCCGGCGGCGGCAGCGGCGAACGTGGCGTGAATGGCGGGGGCATCGCACGCCGGGGCCGAACCTCAGGCGTTGGCGCATGGCTGTCCTGGCGAACATAGGCGAACGACTGGGCAATACCCAATGGGCGCATGCCCAAGCGTGCCAGCAGACTGCCCTCGGCGGGGCCGATGAACAAAACCCCCTGGGCATGGATCAGGCGTTTGAGCATCTCGAACACCCGCTGCTGGGTCGCCACATCGAAGTAGATGAGCAAGTTGCGGCAGAACACGAAGTCGTAAAGGCCATCACGGCTCGACAGCGCCGGGTCGAGCACATTGCCTACCTGCAGGCTCACTTGTGAGCACACCCTTTGATCCAGCTGGTGGCCATCCTCGATCTCACGGAAATGCCGCTCACGAAACGCCAGTTCACTGCCCCGGAACGAGTTGCGTCCGTAGATGGCTTGCTGGGCCTTGGTCACCGAATTGGGGCTGATGTCGATGCCGTCGATGTGAAACGAAGCGGGACTCAAGCCTGCATCGAGCAATGCCATGGCCGCCGAATACGGCTCCTCGCCGGTCGAACAGGGCAGGCTGAGCAGGCGTAGGGGGCGCTCGCCGGCGAGCTCTGCCAGGCGCCTCTGGGCCAACCTGACCAGGGCGGTGAACGACTCCGGGTAGCGGAAAAACCAGGTTTCCGGAACGATCACAGCCTCGATGAGCGCTTGCTGTTCGTCGGTCGATTGCTGCAGACGCAACCAGTAATCGTCCAGATCGGCCGCGTCCAGGGCCATGCACCGCTGACGCAGGGCGCGCTCGATCATGGCCTCGCCCACCGACTCCACATCAAGGCCGATGCGTTCCTGCAAAAATCGGAAATATCGATGCAGGTTCATGTCGGCACCTGCAGGGGCTGGGTCGGGAACAACAGCATCCGCACGCTATCGGTCAACAGGTCGTCCACCTCGATGCGTTGCAACATGCCCTCGGCATCCTGAAGCACAGGCCCCAGGTAACGCGCATCAGGGTTATCCAGGCCATAAGGTTGGAAGGCTTCGGGGTGGCAGCGCAGGGTGTCGGTGGCTTGCTCGAGCACCAGGCCGAGCTGCTGGTCTTGGCGGTAGCGTACCAACACCAGTCGGGTGCTGGTGCGCTGCACGGCGGGCCTACCGAAACTCAGGGCCGAAAGGTCGATCACCGGCACCATCACGCCTCGATGGGCAAGGACGCCTGCGACCCACGTCGGCGCCTGGGCGATCGGCTTCAGCGGGCGACGCGGCAACACTTCGATGACTTCCCGGACATCCAGGGCGAAGCGCTGCTCGCCTATACGAAACTGCAGGTACAGCACGCCCTTGGCATCGGCCGCCACTACCGTGTGGGGATGAAGGTCACTCATCGCCGTCAGACTTTGAAGCGCGACACACCGCCGCGCAGCCCCGCAGCCACCTGGCTCAGTTCGTCGATGGCGAAACTGGCCTGGCGCAAGGATTCCACCGTCTGGGTGCTGGCATCACTGAGCTGGGCCAGCGCCTGGTTGATCTGCTCGGCACCGGTGGCCTGGGCCTGCATGCCTTCGTTAACCATCAACACGCGCGGCGCCAATGCTTGTACCTGGTGGATGATCTGGCTGAGCTGCTCGCCCACCTGCTGCACCTCGAACATGCCGCGGCGCACTTCCTCGGAGAACTTGTCCATACCCATGACGCCAGCCGACACCGCTGACTGGATTTCCCGCACCATCTGCTCGATGTCGTAGGTAGCCACGGCGGTCTGGTCGGCCAACCGGCGCACCTCGGTGGCAACCACAGAGAAGCCTCGGCCGTACTCACCGGCTTTTTCCGCCTCAATGGCGGCATTGAGCGACAGCAGGTTGGTCTGGTCGGCCACCTTGACGATGGTCACCACGACCTGGGTGATGTTGCTGGCTTTCTCGTTGAGGATCGCCAGCTTGGCATTGACCAGGTCGGCAGCGCCCATCACCTGGTGCATGGTCTCTTCCATTCGCGCCAGGCCCTGCTGACCGGAACCGGCGAGGCTGGAAGCCTGATCGGCAGCGCTGGTAACCTCGGTCATGGTGCGGACCAGATCGCGAGAGGTGGCGGCGATCTCACGCGATGTAGCGCCAATTTCGGTGGTGGTGGCGGCGGTTTCGGTGGCGGTGGCCTGCTGCTGCTTGGAGGTGGCGGCGATCTCGGTCACCGAGGTGGTGACCTGCACCGATGAGCGCTGCGCCTGGGCGACCAGGTTGGCGAGGGCCTCGGCCATCTCGTTGAAGCCACTTTCGATGGCGCCGAACTCATCCTTGCGGTCCAGGCTCAAGCGCATGCTCAGGTCACCCGAGCGCAGTTTGTCGAGGGCATGGACGATACGCTGCATCGGTGCGGTAATGGCCCGCATCAGCAGCAAACCACAGATGCCTGCCGCGACGATCGCCAGCAGCAGTGAGACCAACATGCTGCCCTTGGCGGTGCTTACCGCGCTGACGATTTCCTGGGTGGCTGTACCGGCGGACTCACGATTGTGTTCGATGACGGTGTTCAGATGCTTGCGGCCTTCCAGCCAGGCGGGGGTAAGCACCTCGACGATCAGTCGCTCGGCTTCGGCGTAATTGCGCTGACGGTACGCCTCAAGCACCTGGTTTACAGTCTTGAGGTAGTTTTCTTCCATCTGGATGAAGGTGTCGAACCGGGCCTGATCGTCGGCGCCCTGGATGGTGCCTTGGTAGTTGGCCATCTGTTGCTTGAGCCGATCCTCGAAGCTCTTGAACAACTCCATGTCGGCCGCAGTGATTTCACGCCGCTTGGACAGGCCTACCAATTGTTGGCTGGTGACGTAACTGTCGACCCACGCACTGCGAATCATCGAACTGTAGTAAAGCCCGGGGATGCTGTCGGTCCCCACCGCCTCCTCGGCACTTTCGATCGCCACCAGCCGCGAGTAGGCGGCCACGATCATCAGCAGCATGATGGCGATGATCACGGCGAAACTTGCCAGGATCCGTTGGCGCAAGGTCCAGTTCTTCACATTCAGCCCTCAGGAATTCACAACGAGCGGGAAAAATCGCCGAAGTATAGCCCAGGCTTCCTCTGCAATTGCGGCTGAAATTCGTTGTTTCAGGCATCCTTGCCCGACAATATGGCGTTTTGCCTGATCATGGCGTCGACGCCAACCTGACCTGGGTCTCCAGCTCCTGCCGCAGGGCTGGGTCCAGGCGCAACTGGCGGGCCAGTTCATCCAGGTAGGCACGCTCCATGAAGTTTTCCTGATCGACCATCATCACGCTGGCCAGGTACATCTCAGCGGCCATTTCCGGCGTCTGCGCGGCACGGGCGACTTCCGCCGGGTCCAGTGGCTTGTTCAGCTCGGCGTGCAACCAGTGCTGCAGCTCCTGGTCGCTGTCCAGGCGGGTGAACTCACCCTCGATCAAGGCACGCTCGCGATCATCGATGTGGCCGTCGGACTTGGCCGCTGCCACCAACGCCTGCAGCACCGCCTGGCTGTGCTGCTCGGCTTGGGACGCAGGCAGGCGGTCGAGGGTCTGAGGCTCTGCGCCCGCCCCCAGGCCCTGGCGTGCCTGCCAGTTGCCGTAGGCCTTGTAGGCCAGCACACCGAGCGCCGCCAGGCCACCGTAGGTCAGAACCTTGCCGCCATACTTGCGCGCCTTCTTGTTGCCCAGCAGCAGCCCCATCGCCCCGGCAGCCAAGGCGCCGCCGCCGGCGCCGGAAAGCAGGCCGCCCAGGCCACCGGCACCTGCCGCAGGCTTGCCCGCGCCGCCTGCGGTGGTTTGCTTGTTCAGCAGTTCCTGGCCAGATTTGAGCAATTGGTCGAGCAGGCCTCGGGTGTTCATGTGCACGTCTCCACGGCGCGTAAAGTCACGGCCAGAGTAAGGCTTACCGCCATGAACACCACCTGTGGATTTGCTTCCAGATGTTGCGTTGCCGGCACAAAACCCAACTAGACTCGACTTCGCCGACAACCTGCACAACCGCACTACGCTTATAACAATGGCTTCACAGCTTTCTTGATGACTGCCCCGACCAAGATCTCCAAGAAGAGGGAACACCATGTCAGTGCACAAGACCGCATTGCTCGGCGCCGTGAGCGGCGCGCTAGTGGCCAGCGCCAGCTTGCAGGCCGCCGATTTGCCCAAGGCCCTGGGCGCCGGCGAAGGACGACTGGATATCGTCGCCTGGCCGGGCTACATCGAGCGTGGGGAAAGCGACAAGGCCTATGACTGGGTCACAGGCTTCGAAAAGGAAACCGGCTGCAAGGTCAGCGTCAAGACCGCCGCGACTTCCGACGAAATGGTCAGCCTGATGACCAAGGGCGGCTACGACCTGGTCACCGCTTCGGGCGACGCTTCGCTCCGCCTGATCGCTGGCAAGCGGGTGCAGCCCATCAATACCGCGCTGATTCCCAACTGGAAGCACATTGACCCGCGCCTGCAGAACGGTGACTGGTACGTGGTCGACAAGCAGGTTTACGGCACCCCGTACCAGTGGGGGCCGAACGTGCTGCTGTACAACACCAACGTATTCAAGCAACCGCCCACCAGTTGGAGCGTGGTGTTCGCCCCGCAAGACCTGCCCGATGGCAAGCCCAACAAAGGCCGGGTGCAAGCCTATGACGGGCCGATCTACATCGCCGATGCCGCGCTGTACCTGAAGTCGGCCAAGCCTGAGCTGGGCATCAAGGACCCCTACGAGCTCACCGAAACGCAGTACAAGGCCGTGCTCGAGCTGCTGCGTCAGCAACAGCCGCTGGTCCATCGCTACTGGCATGACGCAACCGTGCAGATGAGCGATGTGAAGAACGAAGGCGTGGTCGCCTCCAGTTCCTGGGGCTACATGGTCAACGGCCTGAAAGCCGAAAACCAGCCGGTGGCCTCGACCATACCGAAGGAGGGTGCAACGGGCTGGGCCGATACCACCATGCTGCACAGCGAGGCCAAGCACCCCAACTGCGCCTACAAGTGGATGGACTGGTCGTTGCAGCCGAAGGTGCAAGGTGATGTGGCGGCCTGGTTCGGCTCGTTGCCGGCCGTTCCGGCGGCCTGTACCGCCAGCGAGCTGCTGGGTGCCGAAGGGTGCAAGACCAACGGCTTCGACAACTTCGACAAGATTGCCTTCTGGAAAACCCCACAGGCCCAAGGAGGCAAGTTCGTACCGTACAGCCGCTGGACCCAGGATTACATTGCGATCATGGGCGGACGCTGAAGCCGGTTGAAACCCGACCTGGCTTCCTCACGGGCAAGCCGCTCCTACAGAGTACCGCGCAGTAGCTGTGGGGGCGGGTTAGCCCGCGAAGGGGCCAGAGCAGGAATAAGAACGTTTCCTGGAGCCCACACATGCCCCTAGCCGTCCAGTTCACCCAGGTTTCCCGCACCTTCGGCGAGGTCAAGGCTGTCGACCAGGTCAGCATCGACATCGAAGACGGCGAGTTCTTCTCCATGCTCGGGCCCTCAGGCTCGGGCAAGACCACCTGCCTGCGCCTGATAGCGGGCTTCGAACATCCCAGCAGCGGCTCGATCCGTATTCACGGCGTCGAAGCCACGGGCGTGCCGCCCTACCAGCGCGACGTCAACACCGTGTTCCAGGACTACGCACTGTTTCCGCACATGAACGTGCGCGACAACATCGCCTATGGCCTCAAGGTAAAAGGCGTGGCCAAGGCCGAGCGCCATGCCCGCGCCGACGAGGCTTTGGCGATGGTCGCCCTTTCTGGCTATGGCGAGCGCAAACCGGCGCAGCTTTCTGGTGGCCAGCGTCAGCGTGTGGCCCTGGCCCGCGCACTGGTCAATCGCCCGCGGGTCCTGCTGCTGGACGAACCCCTCGGCGCCCTGGACCTGAAGTTGCGCGAACAGATGCAAGGCGAGCTCAAGAAGCTGCAGCGCCAGCTGGGCATCACCTTCGTTTTCGTTACCCACGACCAGACCGAGGCGCTGTCGATGTCCGACCGCGTGGCGGTGTTCAACCGGGGTCGCATCGAACAAGTCGACACCCCACGCAACCTGTACATGAAACCGGCTACCACCTTCGTCGCCGAGTTCGTCGGCACGTCCAACGTCCTGCGGGGCGAACTGGCGAAGCAGCTCAATGGCAGCGCCACGCCGTTCTCCATTCGTCCGGAGCACATCCGCCTCGGTGACGCGGCCACTACGGGAACCGAGGTCCAGGTCAGTGGCTTGCTGCGCGACATCCAGTACCAGGGCAGCGCCACCCGCTACGAAGTCCAGCTCGACAGTGGCCAGTTGTTGGCGGTGAGTCATGCCAACGATCGCTGGCAGGACCAGGCTCAGCCCTGGCAACCGGGACAGCGAGTGCAGGCGCGCTGGCCACGCGAGGCCATGACGGCCCTGCGCGAAACCCTCCTCGACTCACCTGAACGAGCCCTGCCGAAATGAACCCGGCCGCGGCGTCCCCAGGCCTGCTGCGCAGGTTTTCCAACCTGCTGTACCGACGGCCAAACCTGTACCTGGCGCTGCTGCTGATCCCGCCACTCACCTGGTTCGGCGCGATTTACCTGGGTTCGCTGCTGAACCTGCTCTGGCAAGGTTTCTATACCTTCGACGACTTCACCATGGCGGTAACCCCGGACCTGACCCTGGGCAACTTCGCCGCCCTGTTCAATCCGTCGAACTTCGACATCATCCTGCGCACCTTGAGCATGGCCGTGGCGGTATCGCTGGCCAGCGCCGTGCTGGCCTTCCCTATCGCCTACTACATGGCGCGCTACACCACCGGCAGGACCAAGGCGTTTTTCTACATCGCGGTGATGATGCCGATGTGGGCCAGCTACATCGTCAAGACCTACGCCTGGACCCTGCTGCTGGCCAAGGGCGGCGTCGCCCAGTGGTTCGTCCAGCAGTTGCACCTCGAAGGCCTCTTGCAACTGGTGTTGGCGGTGCCGGGAGTGGGTGGCAGCACCTTGTCCACCTCGCACCTGGGGCGCTTTTTGGTGTTCGTTTACATCTGGCTGCCGTTCATGATCCTGCCCATTCAGGCGGCCCTGGAACGCTTGCCGCCATCGCTCCTGCAGGCCTCGGCCGACCTTGGGGCTACGCCGGGGCAAACCTTCGTGCAGGTTGTTCTGCCGCTTTCCATACCCGGTATCGCCGCAGGCTCGATCTTTACCTTCAGCCTCACCCTCGGCGATTTCATCGTCCCGCAGCTGATCGGCCCGCCCGGGTACTTCATCGGCAGCATGGTCTACGCCCAGCAAGGGGCGATCGGCAACATGCCCATGGCGGCCGCCTTTACTCTGGTGCCCATCGTGCTGATCGCAGTCTACCTAGCCATCGTCAAACGCCTGGGAGCCTTCGATGCACTCTGAAAGTGCTTCGCTGGGGCTGCGCCTGGCTGCGTGGGGCGGGCTGCTTTTCCTGCATTTTCCGATCGTGATCATCATCCTCTACGCCTTCAACACAGAGGACGCAGCCTTTAGCTTCCCACCCCAGGGATTCACCCTGAACTGGTTCACCGTAGCCTTCGCGCGCCCGGACGTGCTCGAGGCCATCATGCTGTCGGTGAAAGTCGCCAGCCTCGCCACGCTGATAGCCCTGGTACTGGGCACCCTGGCCTCGGCGGCGCTATATCGACGCAGCTTCTTTGGCAAGGAGAGCATCTCGCTGATGCTGATCCTACCCATCGCCTTGCCCGGCATCATCACCGGCATTGCCTTGCTGTCAGCCTTCAAGACCTTGGGCATCGAGCCTGGTGTGCTCACCATCGTGGTCGGCCACGCGACCTTTTGCGTGGTGATCGTCTACAACAACGTCATCGCCCGCCTGCGGCGCACCTCCCAGAGCCTGATCGAGGCCTCGATGGACCTGGGTGCCGACGGCTGGCAGACCTTCCGCTACATCATCCTGCCCAACCTGGGCTCGGCCCTGCTGGCCGGTGGCATGCTGGCGTTCGCCTTGTCGTTCGACGAGATCATCGTCACCACCTTCACCGCAGGCCATGAACGCACGCTGCCGATCTGGCTGCTCAATCAGTTGAGCCGTCCCCGCGATGTGCCGGTCACCAATGTCGTCGCTCTACTGGTGATGCTGGTGACCATGTTGCCGATCCTCGGCGCCTATTACCTGACCCGCGGCGGCGAAAGCGTTGCGGGCGGCGGCAAATGACCCTGGAGGTGTCTTCCATGCAAACCCAAATGCTCATCAATGGCCGCCTGGTGACCGGCGAGGGGCCAACCTGGACCGTGCTCAACCCGGCCCTGGGCAGTGCCCTGGCGCAAATCAACGAAGCCACCGAGGCACAGGTCGACCAGGCCGTGTGCGCAGCGGACCAGGCGTTCGACAGCTGGTCCCAATCCAGCCCCAAGGACCGCTCCCTTGCCCTGCTGGCGCTGGCCGACACCCTTGAAAATCACGGCGAGGAACTGGCCCGGCTAGAGTCGCAGAACTGCGGCAAGCCTTTCACGGCGGCGCTGAACGACGAGATCCCGGCCATCGCCGATGTGTTCCGCTACTTCGCCGGTGCTGCGCGCTGCCTGGGCGGCTCTGCGGCTGGCGAATACTTGCCCGGGCACACCTCGATGATTCGCCGTGACCCACTGGGCGTGGTTGCCTCGATCGCCCCCTGGAACTACCCGCTGATGATGCTGGCCTGGAAGATCGCGCCAGCGTTGGCGGCGGGCAATACCGTGGTGATCAAGCCCTCGGAGCTGACCCCGCTGACCGCGCTGCGCCTGGGTGAACTGGCGCAGAGCCTGCTGCCGCCGGGGGTACTCAACATCCTCTTCGGCCGCGGCCAGACGGTCGGCAACCCGCTGGTCACCCACCCCAAGGTGCGCATGGTGTCACTGACCGGCTCCATCCCCACCGGTGCGCACATCATCGGCGCCACCGCCGACAGCGTGAAGCGCATGCACATGGAACTGGGCGGCAAGGCGCCGGTG
The DNA here is from genome assembly GCF_029537255.1 of Pseudomonas sp. NyZ480. Taxonomy (NCBI): domain Bacteria; kingdom Pseudomonadati; phylum Pseudomonadota; class Gammaproteobacteria; order Pseudomonadales; family Pseudomonadaceae; genus Pseudomonas; species Pseudomonas sp. NyZ480. The sequence goes on from NZ_CP120626.1 coordinate 4,236,423, forward strand.
CTGGTGTTCGACGATGCCGACCTGGATGCAGCCATCGATGGCATCCGCACCTTCGGCTTCTACAACGCCGGCCAGGACTGCACCGCCGCCTGTCGCCTGTATGTGCAGGATGGCATCTACGAGCAATTCGTCGAACGACTGGGCAAGGCGGTGGCCAGCCTCAAACCCGGCCTGCAGGACGCTGAAGATACCGAGCTTGGCCCGTTGATCAGCGCCCAGCACCGCGACAAGGTCGCAGGCCTAGTGCAACGCGCCGTCGCCCAGCCGCATATCCGCCTGGTCACCGGGGGCAAGGCCTTGCCGGGTGATGGTTTCTTCTTCGAGCCGACCGTGCTGGCCGATGCCCTTCAGGATGACGAGATCGTGCGCCATGAAGTGTTCGGTCCGGTGGTTTCGGTTACCCGTTTCACTGACGAAACCCAAGCGCTGGCATGGGCCAACGACTCGGAGTACGGCCTGGCCTCATCGGTATGGACCCGCGACACGGGCCGGGCACACCGTTTGGCCGCCCGTTTGCAGTATGGCTGCACTTGGGTCAACACCCATTTCATGCTGGTCAGCGAAATGCCCCATGGCGGCCAGAAGCATTCAGGGTATGGCAAGGACCTGTCGATGTACGGGCTGGAGGACTACACCTGTGTGCGGCATGTGATGATCAAACATTGAGGTTGCCGGCTGGGGTATTCCTTTAGAGGTCTAGCGCCAATAATAAGATCGAGCGCACCGCGGGCTGCGCTCGCTCCTACGATCGTTCCGGGCCAATTAATCTGTGGGATTTGTGCGCGAACGTCTTGGCGCATGACGCGATATCGCATCGTACCCACAAGGCGTTCGCGTGCGCCTGTAGGAGCGAGCGCAGCTCGCGATGCGCCGCCCGCGCGGCGCTCGATTTCAGCCCCACCCCACCGCTGTCGCCATACGCCCTAATCCCGCAAATCCGATTCGTGAATTGGGTTGGCTCGGCTGGTTGCCCTTTGATACTGCGCCGGCCAGGTGGCCTTGTTGCCGCCCAGGTCATCATCGGCATGCAGCGGCCAGTAAGGATCGCGAAGGAGTTCCCGGGCCAGGAAGATCACGTCGGCCTGGCCAGTGCGCAGAATGTGCTCGGCCTGGGCCGGTTCGGTGATCATACCGACGGTGCCCGTGGCAATCTCCGCCTCCTTGCGCACGCGCTCAGCGAAGCGCGTCTGATAGCCGGGGCCGGTAGGAATCTCGGCGTTGACCGAGGTGCCACCGGAGGAAACATCGATCAGGTCGACACCCAGCACCCGCAAGCGGCGCGCCAGTTCGACGGTTTCATCCGGGTTCCAGCCATCCTCGACCCAGTCGGTTGCCGAGACGCGCACGAACAGCGGCAGTTCTGCCGGCCAGACCCTGCGAACGGCCTCCACCACCTGGAGGGTCAGGCGGATGCGGTTCTCGAAGCAGCTTCCGTACTCGTCACGGCGCTGGTTACTCAATGGTGAGAGGAACTGATGCAGGAGATACCCATGGGCCGCGTGGACTTCGACGACCTTGAAGCCCGCTTTCAGCGCTCGCTCGGTCGAGGCGACGAAGGCATCGATCACGCTCTGAATCTCGTCCTTGCTCAACTCGCGCGGTGGCGTGTGCTGCGGGTCGAAGGCGATCTTCGAGGGGCCCACCGGCTGCCAGCCACCGTCTTCGATCTTCACACTGCCCTGCTTGCCCAACCAGGGCCGATACGTACTGGCCTTGCGCCCAGCGTGGGCCAGCTGGATGCCCGGCACGGCGCCCTGGGCGGTAATGAAACGGGTAATGCGCTGCAAGGGCGCAATCTGATCGTCGTTCCACAGGCCGAGGTCTTCGGCAGTGATCCGACCATCGGCGGTCACCGCGACGGCCTCGCTGATGACCAAGCCGGCGCCACCCACGGCTCGGCTCCCCAGGTGAACGAGATGCCAATCGTTGGCCAGGCCATCGATCGCAGAATACTGGCACATCGGCGAGACCGCGATGCGGTTGGGCAGCGTCAACTGACGCAGGGTGTAAGGCTCGAGCAGCAGGCTCATGAGGGCACCTCCCAAGGACTCCAATGGTGATCCAGTCCGGACACTCAAGTGCACATCCCTGGCCCGGTGCCGGTCATTAATCAGACTAGACCAGATTGGAGGGCAACAGATTTTCGGTGGCTATGAAACCGAGCGCCGCCCGCGCGGCGCATCGCGAGCAAGGCTCGCTCCTACCGCTGCTTCGGGCCAGTCATGCCTGCACGATTTGCGCGCGATCGCCTTGGTGCACGGCCCAATGACCGCACGCGTCTGCAGGAGCGAGCCTTGCTCGCGATGCGCCGCGCGAGCGGCGCTCGATTCACACCCCCAAACCCTCCAGACAGGCGCGTGGATGCCGTCATGCAGATCTGCCGTCTGAAGGAGCGCTCAGCGCGGCTCCATGTGGGCGATCATCAACTGCACGCTTTCATTACCGCGAAACTCGTTCACATCCAGCTTGTAGGCCAATTCCACCCAACGCACGGTGGGGTTTGGCCAGACCTCGCGGTCGATCCCGAAGGCAATGCCATCCAACTTCACGGCACCACATTCGCTCTTGAGCACCACCTTCAGGTGCCGCTCGCCGACCACCCGTTGCTCGACCAGTTGGAACACGCCATGGAACAGCGGTTCGGGGAAGTGCTGCCCCCAAGGGCCGGCGTTGCGCAGGGCCTTGGCCAGGTCGAGGTGGAACTCTTCGACCGCAAGGGTGCCATCGGACAACAGGCGGCCGGTCAGGTCCTCCTCGCGCAACTGGCGACGGACTTCCTCGTCGAACGCCTCGGCGAATGCCGGGAAGTTGGCCTCCGGCAAGGAAAGCCCGGCGGCCATGGCATGTCCACCAAACTTGCTGATCAGCTGCGGATGCCGGGCTGCCACGGCATCCAACGCATCGCGAATATGAAAGCCCGGCACAGAGCGCGCCGAGCCCTTGAGCATGCCCTCCCCCGCATCGGCAAACGCGATGGTAGGACGGTGGTAGCGCTCTTTCAGGCGCGAAGCAAGAATCCCGATCACCCCCTGGTGCCAGTCGGCGTCGAACAGGCACAGGCCATAGGGCATGGACTCGACCGGCAGGTCCTTGAGCTGGGCCAGGGCTTCGCGTTGCATGCCCTGCTCGATGGACTTGCGGTCCTGGTTCAGGTCATCCAGCTGCTGGGCCATGTCCATCGCCAGGGCGGCGTCCTCGCACAGCAGGCATTCGATACCCAGGCTCATGTCATCCAGTCGCCCGGCCGCGTTCAGCCGTGGGCCGAGAATGAAGCCGAGGTCGGTCGAGGTGATACGCCGATGATCACGCCGCGCCACTTCCAGGATGGCCTTGAGGCCAGGACGAGCGCGGCCTGCACGGATGCGTTCGAGGCCCTGGTGCACCAGGATGCGGTTGTTGGCATCCAGGGGCACCACGTCCGCCACACTGCCAAGGGACACCAGGTCGAGCAACTCGCCGATATTCGGTTGGGCTTGGGTCTGGTAGCGCCCCAGGCTGCGTAGGCGCGCACGTAAGGCCATCAGTACGTAGAAGATGACCCCGACGCCGGCCAGCGCCTTGCTTGGGAACTCACAGCCCGGCTGGTTGGGGTTGACGATGGCGTCGGCATCCGGCAATTGCTCGCCCGGCAGGTGGTGGTCGGTCACCAGCACCTTGAGCCCCGCGGCCTTTGCAGCAGCCACACCGTCCACGCTGGAGATCCCGTTGTCGACCGTGACCAGCAATTGCGGCTGGCGTTGCAACGCGACCTGGACAATCTCCGGGGTCAGGCCGTAGCCGTACTCGAAACGATTGGGCACCAGGTAGTCGACATGGGCCGCACCCAGCAAGCGCAGGCCGAGCACGCCCACCGTACTGGCCGTCGCACCGTCGGCATCGAAGTCGCCGACGATGAGGATTCGCTGGCGCTGGTCGATCGCCTCCACCAACAGGTCGACCGCCGCCTCGATCCCCTTGAGTTGCTGGTACGGCAATAGGCGCCCCAGGCTTTTGTCCAGCTCAGCCTCGGATTGCACGCCACGGGCGGCGTACAAGCGCGTCAACAACGGGGGTAGGTTACCCAGAAATGGCAGGGTCGGCGGCAGTGGGCGAGGTTCGATACGCATAATGGCTTCGGCAGTCAGGGTCTATGAAGGTCAGCCACGCTCACCGAGCAGCCATTGCAACTGCACTTCGTGCTGGCCACGGTCGTCGGTGACGAAGACCGTCCCTTCGCTGATCATCACGTCCCACTTGATGGTGCGGGGCATGTCGGTGGCCAGGGTTTCCAGCACCTCTTGCGGCACAGCGGCAATGCTGAGGTTCTTCAGGCCCTTGACCGCACCCACCACCTTGCCTTCCCAAACCCGCAGGCTGCCGTAGGCCAGCAGGCTGGTGCGCTCGGTGCGGCGCGAGCACCAGGTCAGGCGCTCGGCGTCCGGCTGGCCGACTTCGATCCAGTGCAGGATGCGATCATCCAGGCTTTTTTCCCACAGCGCCGCTTCATCCACATCGGACAGTCCACGACCGAACGACAGGTTTTCGTTGTACCAGAGGGCATAAGCCAGCAAACGCACGGCCATTCGCTCTTCGGTTTCCGAAGGGTGACGGGCAATGGTCTGCCTGACGTTTTCGTACACGCCACGGTCAAGATCGGTCAGATTCAGTTCGAATTTGTAGGTGGTGGACGGCTGGGCCATGGTCGACGGGCTTCTTGCGCAAAGAAAAGTGGCACAGTCTAACCGATACGCGACGTCGTTGCCGCGCAGCAGTTTCTGCCGCCAGCGACCTATGATAAAACCACCGCTCTGCCCAGTCGCCACGGATGCCACATGCCTACGCCCAGCAAACCCCTCGCAGGTCTGAAAGTCATCGAACTCGGCACCCTCATCGCCGGCCCGTTCGCCTCGCGCATCTGCGCCGAATTCGGCGCCGAGGTGATCAAGGTCGAGTCCCCCGACGGCGGCGACCCACTGCGCAAGTGGCGTAAACTCTACGAAGGCACCTCGCTGTGGTGGTTCGTCCAGGCCCGCAACAAGCAGTCGCTGACCCTTAACCTCAAACACCCGGAAGGCCGCGAAGTCCTCAAGCGGCTATTGGCCGAAGCCGACATTCTCATCGAGAACTTCCGTCCAGGGGTGCTGGAAAAACTTGGCCTGGGCTGGGATGTGCTGCAGGCTCTGAATCCGAAACTGGTGATGGTGCGCCTGTCCGGCTTCGGCCAGACCGGCCCGATGAAAGATCAGCCCGGTTTCGGTGCGGTTGGCGAGTCGATGGGCGGGCTGCGTTACATCACCGGTTTCGAAGACCGCCCGCCGGTGCGCACCGGGATTTCCATCGGTGACTCGATCGCCGCCCTGTGGGGCGTGATCGGGGCATTGATGGCTCTGCGCCATCGGGAAGTCAATGGCGGCCAGGGCCAGGTCGTCGACGTGGCGTTGTACGAGGCGATTTTCGCCATGATGGAAAGCATGGTCCCGGAGTTCGATGTGTTCGGTTTTATCCGCGAACGCACCGGCAACATCATGCCAGGCATCACCCCCTCCTCCATCCACACCACCGCCGACGGCAAGCATGTGCAGATCGGCGCCAACGGTGATGCGATCTTCAAACGCTTCATGCACGCCGTCGGCCGCGACGACCTGGCCAACGACCCAAGCCTGGCCACCAATGATGGCCGCGACCTGCGGCGCGACGAGCTATATGGGGTGATCGACCGCTGGGCCAACAGCCTGACGCTGGAGCAAGTCATGCAGGTACTCACCAGCGCCGAGGTACCGGCAAGCCGGATCTACTCGGCCGAGGACATGTTCAACGATCCACAGTACCTGGCGCGCGAAATGTTCCTCCAGGCTCGCCTGCCTGACGGCAAGCCGTTCAAGATGCCTGGCATCGTGCCAAAGCTGTCGGAAACACCCGGTTCTGCCGAGTGGGTTGGCCCAGCACTGGGAGAACATACCGACGCCGTGCTTGAGCGCTTGGGATATGACGCTGCCGCCATCGCCAACCTGCGCCAGAGTGGCGCAGTCTGATACTGCCGCGCCCGCCCATGCCAGCACCTGGCCTGCTACGTCGGCTGACCGGCCTGCTTGGCCTGCTGGCTACCCTGGCCACTGGGCCGGCGCTGGCCAAGGAACGCGTGCTGTGGCTGGTGCGAGACCTGCCGCCGTTCACCATTTTCGAAGGGACAGAGAAAGGCCAGGGTGTCATCGACCAACTGCTGCCGCTGTTGATCTCGCAGATGCCGGAGTATGAACATGACATCGTGCGGGTTAACCGCGCCCGCGGGATTCAGATGCTCCAGGACCCGCGCAGCCTCACGTGCGACCCGACACTACTGTGGACGCCAGAGCGGGAAAAGTTCGTGCATTTCTCCATTCCATCCCTGGGCGTGCTGAGCGGTGGGCTGCTGGTCCGCAAGCAAGACCGCGACGTGGTCGAACCATTTTTGGATGACCAGCAGGTGGATCTCAAGCGCTTGCTCACCGACACACGGCTTAAACTAGGCATTGTCGCCGAGCGCAGCTACAGCGCCCAGATCGACGCGATACTGCGTCAGTTGCCCGACGAAGCCTTCAGCCGCCATTACGGCAACGAGGCTACCGCCAGTCTTCTGCAGATGCAGCAGAAAGGGCGACTGAAGCTGATGCTGGGGTATCGGCACGAGGTCAACTACCTGACAGGGCAACAAGGGGGCTCGGCGGATGACTACCTCTTCTACCCTATCTTGGGTGTGAACCGCTTCCAGTTCCTTCACGTAGGCTGCTCGGACACACCGATGGGGCGCCAAGTGGTCGAGCATATCGACCAGTTGCTACCGGCGCTTCGTCAGGACACGCTGCCGCTCTATTACTCGCACTGGCTCGATCCCGAGCAACGTGAGAGTTATCTGGAACAGAGCCGCCACTTTTTCCACACCCCATGAAAAAGAAACCCCGGAGCGCTGGGGAAGACGCCCGGGGTCAATCGAAAGCCCTCATGGGCTTCCCGTGACAGCCCCGCCATCACCGGAGCGAAGTTCTGGCTGGCTGCCCTACTGTGTCTGATACCCCCTTCATGCAAAGGTTCCCTGGCTTGCAGGCCGTTGCTGCAGTGCCGCTATCACACAGGGCTGCAAGCGACCCTCTGCGATCTGCAGGTCGCGGTGCAGGCCATCCACCAAGTCGATCAACAAGCGTTGTTCCTGCAACTGGCGCACACTGACGGTGCGCCTGAGCGTCAGGCTACCAAGACTGTCGTACACGCTCAGCAAGCGATTACCGCTGGCCTGCGCTTCACCGAGTTGGGTTTTATAAGGGGAAAGTGCGTCATTGAGCAGCTTGCAGATTCTTTCCATCCGGATCACTCGCTGGGTGGTGGGACATGAAGGAACTGACCTTCGAATACGGTGCAAAGTTCGCCATGAAGCATTCGCTTCAATGAGCATGCGTAGGTGAGATGACAGTTTGAATACGCTGCAAAGCCTGTTGCCAGCGCGGCATTGGCAGCGGCCAAGGCAGCTCGGCCAACACCCAAAGACCGCGCCGCCGGGCTTCGTTGGCGAGGTTCAGGCAGCCCTCGTTCGCCTGGCCGACGAACAGCAAAGCGCGCAAGCAGCGCTTGTTTGCGATCTGCTCCAGCAGGGCCATGCCGCTCTCAGGCGCAATGGCATGGTCGAGGACCAGCACATCGGCGACCTGCTCGCATGCCAGGCACGCATACAGGTCATCGAGCGTTGGAATGACGCGCACATTGAAAACGCCCACGGCATTACAGGCCTGATGCAGGAGGATCTGGTGAGAGGGGCGTGGCTGGTGGAGCAAGACGTGGGGCTGATGCATGAACCGCTCCTGATGGGAGGACCGGTCACTCTAGGCGGGGCACCAAACGCCTTATATAGGAGATATCTGAAAGGGGTTTCGGAAAATTCGTCAGCGATAAGTGCGCGCCGCAACCTATCGCCAGCAAGCAGGCGCCTGCAGTACGTCGCAGGCGCCTGTTTGTCAGGTTGCCGGGATTACAGCGGCTTGCCGCGGTTGCCGTGCTGGCTGACGAAGGCCTGGACCGCCTTGAGGTCGTTGGCCAGTACCGTGCAACGTTCCTCACGGCTGAACAGGTCGCTCAGGTGAGCCGGCAGTTCCAGCGCCTTGCCAACGCCCGCCTTTTCCACCGCTTCCGGGAACTTGACCGGGTGCGCGGTACCCAGCACCACCATCGGGGTGTCGAGACTGCGACGGCACTCACGGGCGGCCTTGACGCCAATGGCGGTGTGCGGATCGAGCACCTCACCCGTAGTGGCGAACACCTCGGCGATGGTCTGGCAGGTCTGCTCGTCGTTCACTGCCAGCGAATCGAACAGCTTGCGCGCTTCGGTCCAGCGGTCTTGCTCGACGCTGAAACCACCCCCTTGCTTGAAGTTCGCCATCAACTCGGCGATCGCTGCTCCGTTGCGACCGTGCAGGTCGAAAAGCAGGCGCTCGAAGTTGGAAGAAACCATGATGTCCATCGACGGCGACAGGGTCGCGTGCAGGGTTTCCTTGACGTACTGGTTGCCGCTCATGAAGCGGTGCAGGATGTCGTTACGGTTGGTGGCCACCACCAGCTGGCTGATCGGCAAGCCCATGTTGCGGGCCAGGTAGCCTGCGAAGATATCGCCGAAGTTGCCGGTCGGTACCGAGAATGCCACCGAGCGAGCCGGGCCACCCAGCTGCAGTGCTGCGTGGAAGTAGTAGACGATCTGGGCCATGATGCGCGCCCAGTTGATCGAGTTGACCGCGACCAGACGGGTGCCTTTGAGGAACGACTGGTCGGCGAAGCTGGCCTTGACCATCTCCTGGCAGTCGTCGAAGTTGCCTTCGATGGCGATGTTGTGGATGTTGTCGCCGAAGATGGTGGTCATCTGACGACGCTGGACTTCCGAAACACGCTGGTGCGGGTGCAGGATGAAGATGTCGACGTTGTCGCAGCGACGGCAGCCTTCGATAGCGGCGGAGCCGGTGTCACCACTGGTGGCGCCGATGATCACCACACGCTCGCCGCGCTTGGCCAGTACGTGGTCCAGCAGACGACCGAGCAATTGCAGGGCGAAATCCTTGAACGCCAGGGTCGGGCCGTGGAACAGCTCCATCACCCACTCATTGGTGTTGAGCTGACGCAGCGGCGCTACCGCGGCGTGGGCGAACTCGCCGTAGGTTTCCTCGAGGATCTTCTTGAAATCGGCATCGGCGATGCTGCCGTCGACGAACGGACGCATCACGCGGAATGCCAATTCGTGGTACGGCAGGCCAGACCAGGAGGCGATTTCTTCCTGGGTGAAGCGCGGCAGGTTTTCCGGTACGTACAGGCCGCCATCGCTGGCAAGGCCCGCCAGCAGGACGTCTTCGAAGTTCAGGGCCGGTGCCTGGCCGCGGGTGCTGATATAGCGCATGGGTACAAACCTTCGGTGCTGGGGCCCGGGCCGCGCTGGCGGCCCGACGGCAGTATTTGTTAGTTGAGCTGTTCGACGCGGATGCGCACGACCTTGCCGACCACGTCCTGCAAGGCCTCCAGGGCGACGATGGCGTCGTTGATGCGCTGCTCGACCACACCGTGGGTCAGCAGAATCATCGGTACCAGGCCGTCCTGCTCCTCGGCTTCCTTCTGCATGATCGACTCAATGTTGATGCCGCGTTCGGAAAGAATGCTGGCAACCTGGGCCAGTACGCCCGGGTGGTCCTTGGCCTGGATACGCAGGTAGTAGGCGCTTTCACAGGCTTCGATCGGCAGGATCGGGTGAGCCGACAGCGAGTCTGGCTGGAAGGCCAGGTGCGGCACGCGGTTCTCCGGGTCGGAAGTCATCGCGCGGACCACGTCGACCAGGTCGGCCACCACCGACGATGCGGTCGGTTCCATGCCGGCGCCAGCGCCGTAGTACAGGGTCGACCCTGCAGCGTCGCCGTTGACCATCACGGCGTTCATCACACCGTTGACGTTGGCGATCAGCCGGTCTGCCGGAATCAGCGTCGGGTGCACGCGCAGTTCGATGCCCGCTGGCGTGCTGCGAGCAACGCCCAGGTGCTTGATGCGATAACCAAGGGCCTCTGCGTAGTTCACATCAGCGGTGGTCAGCTGGGTGATGCCCTCGGTATAGGCCTTGTCGAACTGCAGCGGGATACCGAAGGCAATGGACGCCAGAATGGTCAGTTTGTGCGCAGCATCGATGCCTTCGACGTCGAAGGTCGGGTCGGCTTCGGCATAGCCCAGCGCCTGGGCTTCGGCCAGCACGTCGGGGAAGGCACGGCCCTTCTCGCGCATCTCGGTGAGGATGAAGTTGCCGGTGCCGTTGATGATGCCGGCCAGCCAGTTGATACGGTTGGCCGAGAGGCCTTCGCGAATGGCCTTGATCACCGGGATGCCGCCGGCCACCGCCGCTTCGAAGGCAACGATGACGCCTTTCTCGCGGGCCTTGGCGAAGATTTCGTTGCCATGCACGGCAATCAGCGCCTTGTTGGCGGTGACCACGTGCTTGCCATTCTCGATGGCCTTGAGCACCAGGTCGCGGGCAACGGTGTAGCCACCGATCAGCTCGATGACGATGTCGATCTCCGGGTTGCTCGCAACGTCGAACACATCAGCGGTAATGGGGGTACCGGTAATCTGGCAGTTCGGGTTCTGCGAGCGCATGGCGATCTGTGCCACTTCAATACCGCGCCCGGCACGGCGGGCAATCTCCTCGGCGTTGCGCTGAAGTACATTGAAGGTTCCGCCACCGACGGTCCCCAACCCACAGATGCCTACTTTGACCGGTTTCACTGTGAACTCCCCATTGAACGGCCGGCACCTGCGCCGACCGTGAAACATGCCGTCACCCCATGACGACGGCGTACTGAATGAATTACTTGGCGGCCTGCTGCTGGCCGGCCAGGGCCAGCTTGGCCACTTGCGGCGCGGGCTGGTAGCCCGGAATCACCTGGCCGTTTTCCAGGACGATCGCCGGTGTGCCATTGACACCGATCGACTGCCCCAGCTGGAACTGCTTGCTGACCGGGTTGGTGCACTTGGCGGCCTTGATTTCCTTGCCATCGATCATCTTGTCCAGGGCCGCGCGGCGATCACTGGAGCACCACACCGCCTGCAACTGTTCATCGCCCGGCGAGCCGAGGCCCTGACGCGGGAAGGCGACATAGCGCACTTCGATACCGCGACGGTTCAGCTCAGGCACTTCGGCGTGAAGCTTGTGGCAATACGGGCAGGTGGTGTCGGTGAACACGGTGATGTGCGACTTGGTTTCGCCCTTGGCAGGATAAACCACCATCTCGGCGGCTGGAATGCCGTTGATGAGCTTGGCGATACCAAGGCGTTCGGCCTTTTCGGTCAGGTTGACCGGCTTGCCATCCTGGATCTGGAACAGGTAGCCCTGCATGACGAACTGGCCGTCGGCACTGGCATACAGCACGCGACCACCCTGCAGTTTGACCTCGTACAGGCCACTGACCGGGCTGCTGGCCACGCTTTCCACTGGAACTTCCAGCTCGAGGTTCTGCAACGACTTGCGAATAGCCTGCTCCGCGCCGCTATTGGCATCGGTGGCCGCGGCGACGGCAAAGGTACTGGCCAGCGCCAGGGCGGCGGCGGCGAACATCTGGGTCAAGCGCATGGGAACTCCTGAAGGCGAACCGGGGCCGGGGGACGTTGTACGCGCAAAAACGCGGCAACCAAGCGGCCCTTGGTGCTAAACCGCTCAAGCCTACCACATCAGACGGGTGCTGAATGGGTCTACGGGTACCGGTCGGCGGAACATGAAAATGATTCATCCACGGGGGTGATGCTGGGCGTGCAGTTGCTGCAGGCGCGCCTTGGCAACATGGGTGTAGATCTGCGTGGTCGACAGGTCACTGTGGCCCAGCAGCATCTGCACGACACGTAAGTCGGCGCCATGGTTCAGCAGATGCGTGGCGAAGGCGTGGCGCAAAGTGTGGGGCGAAAGAGGTTTGTCGATGCCGGCAACCCGGGCATGGTGCTTGATGCGGTGCCAGAACGTCTGCCGGGTCATCTGCTCGCCGCGCAAGCTGGGAAACAGCACGTCGCTGGGGCGGCCATTGAGCAGTTCGCTGCGGCCTTGACGCAGGTAACGCTCCAGCCAGACCACCGCCTCCTCGCCCATGGGCACCAGACGCTCCTTGCTGCCTTTGCCCATTACCCGCAGAACACCCTGGCGCAGATTGACCTGATCGAGCGTCAGGCTGACCAGTTCGGTTACCCGCAAGCCACAGGCATACAGCACTTCGAGCATGGCCCGGTCGCGCTCACCGATGGCTTCGCCAAGGTCCGGCGCAAGGAGCAGTGCCTCGACGTCGGCCTCGGACAACGATTTGGGCAACGGACGACCTAACTGGGGCATCTCTACCAGCAGGGTCGGGTCGACCCCCACCCGCCTTTCTCGCAGCAGATAACGAAAGAAGCCACGCAGCCCAGACAAAAATCGCGCGGTGGAACGCGGCTTGTAGCCTTGGTCGAACCGCCATGCCAAATGATCGAGGATCAGGTCGCGGCCGGCGTCGGGCAGACTTACGCCACGCTCCTGCAGCCAGCCGTTGAACAAGGCCAGGTCACTGCGATAGGAAACGCGGGTGTTGTCGGACAGGCCTTTTTCAAGCCACAGAGCGTCGAGGAATTGGTCGATCAGTGGGTGGTCTAGAGCGGGCATGAAAACTCGGTGGCGAAGAACGAAATGACGCTTAGTCTTTCATAACAACGCAGGCATAGGGAGCCCGCATGAGCGAACAGCAAATCCTTCTGAGCTTCGGTGGCATCGGAGCGGCCGCCCTCGCCTGCCAATGGCTGGCCTGGCGCCTGAAATTGCCGGCCATTCTCTTTCTTCTGTTGTGCGGCATTCTCGCAGGCCCGGTGTTGGGCTGGCTCGACCCGCAGGCATTGTTCGGATCGTTGCTGATGCCGCTGGTCTCGCTGGCGGTGGCCCTGATTCTGTTCGAGGGCAGCCTGACCTTGCACCTGTCACAGTGGCGAGAGATCGGCAGCGTGGTGCACCGGTTGGTGACGCTCGGCGCGCTGACCACATGGGCAGTGATCGCTGTCGCGACCCATTGGCTGCTGGGTTTCGACTGGCCTCTGGCGATTCTGTTCGGGGCCCTGACCCTGGTCACCGGCCCCACGGTCATCGTGCCCATGCTCAGGGTCGTACGGCCTAACACCACCATCGCCAACATCCTGCGCTGGGAAGGTATCGTCATCGACCCGATTGGTGCACTGCTGGCAGTGGTGGTGTACAGCTTCATCATTGCCAGCGCAGAGGGTAACGGTCTGAGCCAGAGCCTGGTGACCTTCGCCGGGGTGATCTTCTGCGGTTGTGCACTCGGCGCCGCCGGAGGCTGGCTGTTGGGCCAGATCATGCGCGCCCAGTGGCTGCCGGAATACCTGCACAACCTGGCATCGCTGGCGGCCGTGCTGGGCATCTTCATTGCCGCCAACCAGATCGTTCACGAGTCGGGGCTGCTGGCAGTGACGGTGATGGGCATGTGGCTGGCCAACATGCCGGGCGTGGATGTCCGGCAGATCCTGCACTTCAAGGAAAACCTCAGCGTACTGCTGATTTCCGGACTGTTCATTCTGCTGGCTGCGCGCCTGGACCTGCATGCGCTACTGGCCCTCGGCCCTGCCGTATGGGCCCTGCTGCTGGTCATACAATTGCTGGCACGCCCGTTGAACGTGCTCGTCTCCACCCTGGGCTCACCACTGAACTGGCGCGAACGCGCACTCCTGGCCTGGATTGCCCCGCGAGGCATCGTCGCCGCAGCGGTTTCGGCGATTTTTGCCATCCGCCTGCACGAAGCCGGGCACCAGGATGCCTTGCTGCTGGTACCGCTGACATTCGCTGTGATCATCGGCACGGTGGTGCTGCAAAGCGCCACAGCCAGGCCCCTGGCGCGCCTGCTCAAGGTTGCCGAGCCGGCACCGAGCGGCTTCCTCATCGTCGGCGCCAACGAGCCGGCGCGCGCCATCGGCAAAGCCCTGCAACAGTTGGGTTGCCGGGTACTGCTGACCGATTCGAGTTGGGAGAACATCCGTGCTGCACGCATGGACGGGCTGCCCACCTATTTCGGCAACCCGGCCTCGCAACATGCCGACGCGCACCTGGACCTGGTCGGTCTCGGCCATCTCCTTGGCCTGTCGCCGGCTGGCGAGATCAACACCCTGGCCTGTGCGCGCTTTCGCCATGATTTCGGCCATAGCCGCCTGTTCGTGCTCGCCAGCGGACTGGAAAAACAGCGAAGCGACAAACATCGGGCCGCCGAGGAGCATCGCGGGCATTTACTGGGTGCGAGCCCAATGACCTACCTGCAACTGGCCAACCGCCTGCATCAGGGCGCAGAGCTCTACAGCACCCACCTTACCCAAGGATTCGACTGGGAAGACTATCAGGCGCTGCATGGGGAGCGTGCGCACCTGCTGTTCGCCCGTGACGACCATGGTTGGGTCCATGTGGCCAGCCCGGACAACTCGCTCGCGCCGCAACCAGGGTGGACCTTGGTGGCGTTGATCGAGCCTGCTCCGGCCCAATGAACTCAGGCCTCTGGCAACACTGGCACCGGACGTTTGTCCTCATCGATGGCGACGAAGCTGAACACGCCATGGATTGCGCGCTCACGGCCATCGAGGTACATGTTCTCGACGAATACATCGACCTGCACCTGCAGGCTGGTATTGCCGACCTTGATCACCGTCCCGACCAGCTCGACGATCGAGCCAGCTGGAATCGGGTGCTTGAAATCGATCCGATCAGTGGAAACGGTCACCAACGGCAAGCGACAGAAACGCGTGGCGGCAATGAACGACACTTCGTCCATCCAGGCCAGCGCAGTGCCGCCGAACAGGGTGTTGTGGTGGTTGGTGGTATTGGGGAAAACGGCTTTGGTCACGCGGGTCACCGACAGTTCGGTGCGGCGCAGGATTTCCTGGTCTCGGGTCGTCATGGCTGATACATCGCAAGGGTTTCAAAACGCAAAAAAGCAGCCCGAAGGCTGCTTTTTTGTTCTCGCTGGGTGGCCTTGGCCACCCGGAAAACTGCACTCAGGACAGTTTTTCTTTGATGCGAGCGGCTTTGCCGGACAGGTCGCGCAGGTAGTACAGCTTGGCTTTACGCACGTCACCACGACGTTTCACGGCCAGGCTGTCGATCTGTGGGCTGTAGGTCTGGAAGGTACGCTCTACGCCAACGCCGCTGGAGATCTTGCGCACGGTGAAGGCGCTGTTCAGACCGCGGTTACGCTTGGCGATAACGACGCCTTCGAACGCCTGCAGACGGGAACGCTCACCTTCCTTCACTTTAACCTGGACGACAATGGTGTCGCCTGGTGCGAAGGTTGGGATTTCCTTGTTCATCTGCTCGGCTTCGAGCTGCTGAATGATCTTGTTGGTCATGC
Organism: Pseudomonas sp. NyZ480; assembly: GCF_029537255.1. Classification (NCBI taxonomy): domain Bacteria; kingdom Pseudomonadati; phylum Pseudomonadota; class Gammaproteobacteria; order Pseudomonadales; family Pseudomonadaceae; genus Pseudomonas; species Pseudomonas sp. NyZ480. Next base: position 4,251,800 of record NZ_CP120626.1, read on the forward strand.
TGTGCTCCTAAGATGGATAACTCGATCCACCATCGATACGTTAACTATCGTCCCGCTCGCGGAGATATTCCTCGAGCAGCTTCTTCTCTTCTCCAGAAAGCGAGCGACTTTCCAGAAGATCGGCGCGTCGTTCGAAGGTCCTACCAAGGGACTGCTTCATCCGCCAACGCCGGATATGTGCATGGTTGCCACTTAGCAACACGTCGGGAACACGCTGATCCGCATACACCTCAGGTCGGGTGTAGTGCGGGCAATCGAGCAGACCGTCGGTGAAGGAGTCTTCCTCCGCCGAGTCCACATGCCCTAAAGCTCCGGGCAGCAGTCGTGTAACCGCATCGATCAGTACCATGGCCGGCAGCTCGCCACCGGAAAGCACATAGTCACCAATCGACCACTCCTCATCGACATGAGCCTCGATAAAACGCTCGTCAATGCCTTCATAACGACCGGCGATCAGGATCAACGATTCCTGTTCGGCCAGGCCTTTGACCGCTTGCTGAGTCAGCTTGCGGCCTTGCGGCGAAAGGTAGATCACCTTTGCCGATGCTCCGGTCGCTTGCCTGGCGCTAACCAAGGCGTCTTCCAGAGGCTTGATTTTCATCACCATGCCCGGACCACCGCCAAACGGCCGATCATCCACCGTGTGGTGACGATCTGTGGTGTAGTCCCGCGGGTTCCAGCAAGTCACCTGAAGCAACCCCTGTTTCACCGCGCGGCTGGTAATGCCGTACTCCGTGATGGCCGAAAACATCTCGGGGAACAACGTGATGACGTCTACGCGAAGGTTACCCATCGATTAGAAGTCCGCGTCCCACTCGACCCGCATCACGCCTGCTTCGAGGTCGACGTTGAGCACGCATTGCGCCGTATAGGGCAACAAACGCTCGCGATCATCCAGGCTGCCTGCGCAGGGCTTGACCACCATTACATCGTTCGCACCGGTCTCCAACAGGTGATCGACCTTGCCGAACAGCTGTTCGTCCTGGTTGATGACCTTCAGACCCACCAACTGGTACCAGTAGTACTCGTCAGCAGCCAGGTTGGGCAAAAGGCTCCGCGGAATGCAGATTTCGTAACCGCTCAGAAGACGGGCTTCATCGCGATCATCGAGGCCTTTCAGTTTCACGACCAGGCCCTTTTGGGAGCCACGACCGTTGACCAGTTCGACCTGCTTTACAGTGCCTTCGTGCCGAAGCGTCCAGCGCCGATAATCCAACAGGTTTTCAATCGGATCGGTAAAGGAGTACACCTTCACCTCGCCGCGAACGCCGTGAACCGAAAAAATCTTGCCAACGACGATGAGGTCGTCAGCCTTTTCTGGCGTCGCGTTCATATTACTTAGGCAGCGGCCTTGGCAGCGTCCTTCAGCAGCTGAGCAACACGCTCAGACGGCTGCGCGCCCTGGCTCAGCCAGTAGTTGACGCGTTCCTGGTTGACCGACAGCTTGACTTCAGCGCCCGAAGCGATCGGGTTGAAGAAGCCAACGCGCTCAACGAAACGGCCGTCACGGGCGTTACGCGAGTTGGTCACGGTCAGGTGGTAGAAAGGGCGCTTCTTGGAGCCGCCACGGGCAAGACGGATGGTTACCATGTGAACATCGTTCCTATAGTCGGTGCTGCAAATCTGAATGCCAAATGGGCACACGGGTGCCCAAAAGGCCGCATATTCTCAGGGAATACACGGACATTTGCAAATGCCTTTTTCGGCAAGGCCTCACCTCACCGTCCAGATCTGCCGGTTGAGCCGCGAATTTCACGGCCATTATCCCGCCGCAGCGGGGTTCTGGACGCCTGCCTTGTCAAAGGCGAGCGTCCGAATAGGTTTTACAGTTTCGGCATGCCGCCGCCTGGCAGCATTCCACCAAGGCCGCGCATCATCTTGGCCATGCCGCCCTTGGCGGAGAATTTCTTCATCATCTTCTGCATTTGCTTGTGCTGCTTGATCAGCCGGCCGACATCCTGCACCTGAGTGCCGGAACCCAGCGCGATACGGCGCTTGCGCGAGCCGCTGATCAGCTCCGGATCACGGCGCTCGGCCGGCGTCATGGAGTTGATGATCGCTTCCATCTGCTTGAACTGCTTCTCGGCCGCGCCCTGGGCGTTGCCCATCTGCGCCATGTTGACACCACCGATGCTCGGCAGCTTGTCCATGAGGCCGCCCAGGCCGCCCATGTTCTTCATCTGCTGCAGCTGGTCGCGGAAGTCTTCAAGGTCGAAGCCTTTGCCCTTCTTGAGCTTCTTGGCCAGCTTGTCGGCCTTGGCCTTGTCGATGTTCTGCTCGGCCTGCTCGATCAGGCTGAGCACATCGCCCATGCCGAGGATGCGCGAAGCGACGCGGTCTGGGTGGAATGGCTCGAGGGCCTCGGTCTTCTCGCCCATGCCGATGAACTTGATCGGCTTGCCGGTGATGGCACGGACCGACAGTGCGGCACCGCCACGGGCATCACCGTCGACCTTGGTCAGCACCACGCCAGTCAGCGGCAGGGCTTCGCCAAAGGCCTTGGCGGTATTGGCCGCGTCCTGACCGGTCATGGCATCGACCACGAACAGGGTCTCGATCGGCTTGACCGCAGCGTGCAGCGCCTTGATCTCGTCCATCATGTCGGCGTCGATGTGCAGACGGCCGGCGGTGTCGACGATGACTACGTCGATGAACTTGAGCTTGGCCTCGCGGATCGCCGCTTCGGCGATGGCGACCGGCTTCTGGCTGATGTCGGACGGGAAGAAGGTCACGCCGATGTCGTTGGCCAGGGTCTCCAGCTGCTTGATCGCCGCCGGGCGGTAAACGTCGGCCGAGACCACCATCACGCTCTTTTTCTTGCGTTCCTTGAGGAAGCGCGCCAGCTTGCCGGCGGTGGTGGTCTTACCCGCACCCTGCAGACCGGCCATCAGCACCACGGCAGGTGGCGCGGCATTGAGCGCGAGGTCTTCGTTGGCCGCGCCCATCAGGCTTTCCAGCTCGGCCTGGACGATCTTGACGAACGCCTGGCCTGGGGTCAGGCTGCGCGACACCTCGGTGCCGACCGCACGCTCCTTGACGCTGTTGACGAAATCCTTGACCACCGGCAGGGCAACGTCGGCCTCGAGAAGGGCCATGCGCACTTCGCGCAACGTGTCCTTGATGTTGTCTTCGGTCAGCTTGGCCTTGCCGGTAACATGGCGCAGCGTCTGTGACAGGCGGTCGGTCAGGTTTTCGAACATGGTGATCCTTTCAGGCCCAGTAAAAGCCGAGGTTTGTCAGGCGTCCTGGGGGGGAAACGCACACACCCCGGACACAGCAAGGCGGCGATTATAGCGAAGTGCGGCGGCGGCGCACACCTTGGCGCTGACCCTCTGGATATTCGGTGCTGCAGCCGATCCTTTCGCGGGCAAACCTGCACCCACAGGACAGATGTGCCAGCGAAACGGCCGACCGGGTCGGCCCAGTCTTCCTTGCGCAACGCGTTCTATGCCAAACTCCGTCTCTTTAAGGCTCGCCAACCAGGACTTATGTTCTCCTCACCCAGCCTCATCCCCAACCTGATCGCCGCCGGCCTTTATATAGCAGCGACCATTTATCAGAGCTTGCACCTGGCGCAGGGCCGCAAAGCCGACAAGCGGCTGCTCGGTTTGCTCGGTGCTCTCGCCGTGGCTGCCCAGGGCGGCGCCCTGTACTTCCAACTGATCACACCGTTGGGCTTGAGCCTCGACTTCTTCAGCGCCGCCAGCCTGATCGCCGTGGCCGTGATTGCCCTGACCCTGCTGGCGTGCCTGCGCATTCCGGTAGAGAACCTGCTGGTGTTGCTGTTCCCGCTAGGCGCAGTCACCGCATTGCTGGCCCAGTTCGCCCCTCCCGGCACCGTGCCGTTGATCGACGAGGAACCGGGCATCCTGGCGCATATCCTGCTGTCGATCCTGGCCTACGGCCTTTTCACCATCGCGGTGTTCCAGTCCTTGCTGCTCCTGCTGCAGGACCGCCAGCTCAAGCACAAGCATCCGTCCGGGCTGATCCGCAACTTCCCGCCACTGCAAACCATGGAAAGCCTGCTGTTCGGCTTCCTCTGGGCAGGCTGGGGGCTGCTGTCGCTGTCGCTGATCTCGGGCTGGCTGTTCCTCGAGAACCTGTTTGCCCAACACCTGGTGCACAAGACCTTGCTGGCCTGCGTCGCCTGGGTGGTGTTCAGCGTGCTGCTGTGGGGCCGTACCCGCCTGGGCTGGCGTGGCCACAAGGCGATCCGCTGGACCCTGGCCGGTTTCTGCCTGCTGATGCTGGCCTACTTCGGCAGCAAGCTGGTTCGCGAATTCATCCTGCACATCTGACGACTGCCCATGGACTCCCTGCCGTACGCCCCGCTACTCGGCACCTTGGCACTGGCGCTACTGTGGTCGGCGCTGTTCACCGCCGTGGAGACCGCCCGCGTGCTGCTCAACGGCACGCTGCGCCAGGGCGATGATGGCCATTCCGCCCTGCCGGGCCAAGCCCTGGTGCTGTGCGCCAGCCTGGGCAAGTTGCTGGTGCTGGGCTTGGCGTGCCTGATGGGCCAACGCTACAACGGCGAGCACGGTTTCTGGTTGGCCGGCCTGGCAGCGTCCGCGGCACTGCTGGTGTTCGCCGAATTCCTGCCCCGGCGGCTCGCCAGACGCAACCCACAAGCCTTTGCCACCCTCGGTACCAGCCTGCTCAAGCTCCCGCTCACCTTGCTGCAGCCGCTCGCCTTGCTGCTCGATGGTTGCGCCAAACTCATCCTGCGCCCATTCCGTGTGCAACCCACCGCCGTGGCCCTCCACCCTCAGGAAAGCCAGGACTTCGATGAGGACGAACTGCCGGAAACATCCCACGGCTTGCTCGATGGCCTGCAATCGCTGGACAAGATCACTGTCAACGACATTCTGGTGCCGCGCAACGAGGTGGACGGCATCAACCTCGACGACCCGATCGAACGCATCATCGAACAACTGATCGTCAGCCGTCACACCCGCCTGCCGGTCTACCACAGCGATATCAACCAGGTTGAGGCCATCCTCAACACCAAGCTGATCAGCCACCTGCTACCCAAGGCCGAACTGACCCTGGAGAAACTGCACAGCGCCTGCTACGAGCCGTACTTCGTTCCAGAAAGCACGCCGCTGCAGCTGCAATTGCTGAACTTCCACAAGCAGCAACGACGCCTGGGCGTGGTGGTGGACGAGTATGGTGAAGTGCTGGGCATCGTCACCCTCGAAGACATTCTCGAAGAGATCGTCGGCGAATTCGAGGACGAACACAGCCTGGACAACCCCCACGTACACCCCCAGGCCGATGGTCGGTTCGTCATCGAAGGCGCGGCCTCGTTGCGAGAAATCAACCGCAGCCTGGGCTGGCACCTACCCTGCGACGGCGGCCCGAAGACCCTCAACGGGCTGGTGACCGAAGCCCTGGAAAGCATCCCGGAAAGCGCCGTTTGCCTGAAGATCGGCCGCTATCGCCTGGAGATCCTCGAAACAGAGGACAATTGCGCCAGCAAGGTACTGGTGTGGACCGTGACCCGATAGCTATACTCGGGTCACGCTTACCCAGCCCCGCCGTCACGCCTGCTACCCGCACCCGGCGCCATACGGCCAGTCCGCTTCACTGACACGCCCCGCGGTCCTGCTTCAACACCCCGAACAGTGCCCGCTCCCGCCCCTATCCCCCTTGGGCTGCCGTCAGTCGAGCGATCACAACAATACGCTTCCGGCGTCCGCGAGACCGTGCCTGCCTGTCGTTTCGAGTGCGCGCGATCGTGGGCCAAGCCCATGGAGCAAGACCAGACTGTTAGGGACCTACTTAATGACAACCAGCAGCACTTACGCCGAAGCGCCAGCCGCCCCGGTCAATTCCCCGGCTCGGGTCGCCACCGCCAGTTTCATTGGCACCGCCATCGAGTTCTACGATTTCTATGTCTACGCCACCGCCGCCGCGCTGGTGATCGGCCCGGTGTTCTTCCCGTCCGGCTCCGGCACCGCACAGATGCTGGCGGCGTTTCTGACCTTCGGTATCGCGTTCCTCGCCCGCCCGCTGGGTTCGGCACTGTTCGGCCACTTCGGTGACCGCATCGGACGCAAGTCGACCCTGGTGGCCTCGCTGCTGCTGATGGGCGTGTCCACGACACTGATTGGCGTACTGCCGGGCTATGACAGCATCGGCGTCTGGGCCCCGATCCTGCTGTGCCTGCTGCGCTTTGGCCAGGGCCTTGGCCTGGGCGGGGAATGGGGTGGCGCAGCACTGCTGGCCACCGAGAACGCACCAGAGGGCAAACGCGCTTGGTTCGGCATGTTCCCGCAACTGGGCCCCTCGATCGGTTTTCTCGCGGCCAATGGCTTGTTCCTGACACTGGCGCTGGTGCTCAGCGACGAGCAATTCCGTGACTGGGGTTGGCGCATCCCCTTCCTGCTTAGCGCTGCACTGGTGCTGGTCGGCCTGTATGTACGCCTGAAACTGGAGGAAAGCCCAGTGTTCGCCAAGGCCGTCGCCCGTCATGAGCGGGTCAAGATGCCAGTGGTGGATCTGTTCGCCAGGTACTGGTTGCCAACCCTGCTGGGCGCCGCGGCCATGGTGGTGTGCTATGCGCTGTTCTACATCTCCACGGTGTTCTCGCTCAGCTACGGCGTTTCGACCCTGGGCTACAGCCGCGAGAGCTTCCTTGGCATGCTGTGCTTCGCCGTGGTCTTCATGGCCCTGGCCACGCCGCTGTCGGCCTGGCTCAGCGACCGTTACGGGCGCAAACCGGTACTGATCGTCGGCGGCCTGCTGGCGGTGGCGTCGGGCTTTGCCATGGAACCGCTGCTGACCTCGGGCTCGACCACCGGCGTGGCGTTGTTCCTGGCCATCGAGCTGTTCCTGATGGGCGTGACGTTCGCCCCGATGGGCGCATTGCTGCCAGAGCTGTTCCCGACTCACGTGCGTTACACCGGCGCGTCGGCGGCGTACAACCTGGGCGGTATCGTTGGCGCCTCGGCGGCACCGTTCTTCGCCCAGAAACTGGTGAGCATGGGCGGGTTGAGCTGGGTGGGTGGGTACGTGTCGGTGGCGGCGGTGATCAGCTTGATTGCCGTGCTGTGCCTGAAAGAGACACGCGATACTGCGCTTTGAACATCACGGCCTTCACAGCCTGATCGCCGGCAAGCCAGCGCCTACACGTCAAGGCTGTACCTGTAGGAGCCGGCTTGCTGACGATGGGCCGCAAAGCGGCCCCTTCAGGATCAGAACTCGACCTGAACCGCCTGCGCAGCGCGGGTCGCCTTGGCACGGGCCGCTTCGATCGACTCGTCACGCGCCAGGCATACGCCCATGCGGCGCTGGCCGTTGATTTCCGGCTTGCCGAACAGGCGGATCGCGGTGTCTGGCTCGCTCAGCGCGGCGCCTAGGTTGGCGAAGCTGGTCTGCTGCGACTTCCCTTCAGGCAGGATCACCGCCGAGGCCGACGGGCCAAACTGACGCACCACCGGAATCGGCAGGCCCAGGATGGCGCGGGCATGCAGGGCGAACTGCGAAAGGTCCTGGGAAATCAGGGTCACCAGGCCAGTGTCGTGCGGGCGTGGCGACACTTCGCTGAACCACACCTGGTCGCCTTTGACGAACAGCTCAACGCCGAACAGGCCGCGGCCGCCCAGTGCATCGGTGACGGCCTTGGCCACACGCTGCGACTCGGCCAGCGCCTTCGGGCTCATCACCTGAGGCTGCCAGGATTCCTGGTAGTCACCCTTCTCCTGACGATGCCCCACCGGTTCGAGGTAAGTGGTGCCACCGACGTGGCGCACGGTCAGCAGGGTGATTTCGTAATCAAAGTCGATGAAGCCTTCAATAATGACCCGGCCCTTGCCGGCACGTCCGCCTTCCTGGGCGTAATCCCAGGCCTTCTGCAGGTCGGCATCGCTACGCAGCAGGCTTTGGCCCTTGCCCGACGAGCTCATGACCGGCTTGACCACGCAAGGGTAGCCCAAGTCGGCGACGGCCTTGGCGTAGTCTTCAAAGGTATCGGCGAAATGGTAGGGCGAGGTCGGCAGGTCGAGCTCTTCGGCGGCCAGGCGGCGGATGCCTTCACGGTTCATGGTCAGCTGCGTGGCGCGGGCGGTGGGCACCACATTGAAACCTTCGTTTTCCAGCTCGACCAGGGTCGCGGTGGCGATGGCTTCGATCTCCGGAACGATGTAGTGCGGCTTCTCGGCCTCGATCACCGCACGCAGGGCAACGCCGTCGAGCATGTTGACCACGTGGCTGCGGTGCGCCACCTGCATGGCCGGTGCATTGGCATAACGGTCCACGGCGATCACTTCGACGCCCAGGCGCTGCAGCTCGATCACCACTTCCTTGCCCAACTCGCCGCAGCCGCAGAGCAGTACTCGGGTCGCGGTGGGCGACAATGGGGTTCCGATACAGGTCATTTCAGGTCCTCGAAGGCGTCCGGGGCCGCGCCAGGCTGTGCGCTGCCCGCTGAAAAAAGGACCGCTATTCTACACCATCAACCAGCCACGGCGGCCCGTCGGGCACGAAATGCCATGGCCAGCCACACCGCGGTGACTCCAGCAAACTTGGAAGCCATCGCGGTACCGATGACCACTGGGGTCATTGCCCCGATCATGCCGAAGAAGATGAAGGTATCGACCGGGATGCTCAGCGCCGAGCTCAACCACAGTCGATCACGCAGCGGCCTGCGAGTGATGCTGAACACCAGCCAGTCGATCAGTTCGGAGACGAAGAACGCGGTGGCGCTGGCCAACGCGATGGCCGGTTCCGACGTGACGTACGACAGCACCAGCGCCACCAGCATGGCAACCAGGGCGCCGTGGCCGAAACGGGTCTGCACCATGTCGCGCAGGATGAATACCAGCCCACCCCAGGCGGACCAGATAACGTCCAGGTGCGGTGCACTGGAGAAGGCGTAGTTGATCAGCACTACGCTGCTGATGTAGGCGATGAGATAGAACATGGTGGGGGAGATCTTAGGGCAAGCCTGACAGATTAGCGCCGCCTTCTTCGCGGGTAAACCCGCTGCCACAGGCACGCCGCCCCTTCAAAGGCAACACCCCCATCACTGCCCCATGATCAGGCCAGAAGCCACCGCCCGCTCATGGCAAAGCTTCAACACCGCCCGGCGCTCGTCATTGCTCATGCGCCCCCAACGGCCAATTTCCGCCACGGTGCGCTGGCAGCCGGTGCAGATATCCTGTTCATCCAACGCACAGATGCTCACGCACGGCGAGGCAACCGGGCGCTCGGTCGCTACCACTTCACTCATCGTCGATCACCAGCTCCCGCGCATAACGCTCGGCATTGTGTACATAGTGGGCAGCGCTGGCTTCAAGCATGCGCTTCTGCTGCTCGGTGAGCTCACGTACCACCTTGCCCGGCGAGCCCATCACCAACGAACCGTCGGGAATTTCCTTGCCTTCGGGTATCAGCGCATTGGCGCCGATGATGCAATGCTTGCCGATGCGTGCCCCATTGAGAATCACCGCATTGATACCGACCAGGCTGTAATCGCCGACCGTGCAGCCGTGCAGCATCGCGTTGTGCCCGACAGTCACACCCTTGCCCAGGCTCAACGGAATGCCCTTGTCAGTGTGCATCACGGTGCCGTCCTGGACATTGCTGTCCTCGCCAATGTCGATCAACTCGTTATCGCCCCGAAGCACCGCGCCAAACCATACGCTGGCACGGGCCTGCAGACGCACTTTGCCGATCAGCGTGGCATTAGGCGCAGCCCAGCTGGTGGGATGACTCTCGACCCGCAGGTCGCCGAGGCGGTATTTCATGTTGGCTCCTCATGGCTCAAGGCAGATGGCGGGTGTATCCCGCTCAGTTTTCGATGTAGCGCTCGGGGGGCTCATGCAAGCTGATACCGGCATCGAACAACAGGTTGACCAGCTCGACGATCATGATCGCGGACAATCCCCAGATCTTGTACTCGCCGTAGCGGTAGCTGGGCACGTACCAGCTTCGGCCCTGGTAATCGATGCGATGGGTATGGTCGCGAGGGTCCTGGCGGAAGAAAGCCAGCGGCACGGTGAATACTGCCGCGATCTCGGCATCATTGGCGCGGTATTCGACGTAATCCGGGATCAAACCGACGAATGGCGTTACTTTCAGGCCATGCAACGAGATCAGCGGACTGAGCGGTCCAATCACCTCGACCAGCCCAGGCGGCAGGCCGATTTCTTCTTCGGCCTCACGCAACGCGGTGAACACCAGGTCAGGGTCATCCGGGTCGCGACGCCCGCCAGGGAAGGCGACTTCGCCACCGTGGGTCGACAACCCCTTGGCACGCAAGGTCAGGACCAGCTCGGGTTCTTCGCTACGGGTAATGGGCAAAAGCACCGCCGCTTCTGGGAACCGTCGGTCGGTTTCCAATGATGCAGGTTCATGGTTGCTCATTCGGCGAAGAAGCTCGTCCAGCATTGCGCACTCTCGTTTCCAAGGCCTTCGAGCATGATGCACCAAAGCCGCGAAGCACCCAAGCCCCGTGAGCTTGCGAGCACCCCGCCTGGCGCGCCAAGATAGGTCGATCACAAGGGAAGAACAGCATGAAATTCTGCAGCGCGTGCGGCCAACCGGTCATTCAGCGGGTACCCGATGGCGACAGCCGCCAGCGGTATGTCTGCGAACATTGCCAGACCATTCATTACCAGAACCCCAACATCGTCGCCGGTGTACTGCCTACCTGGGGTAGCCAGGTGCTACTATGCCGGCGCGCCATTGAACCGCGCCGTGGCTTCTGGACCTTGCCCGGCGGCTTCATGGAGAACGGCGAGACCCTCGACCAGGCCGCCCGTCGCGAAACCGTCGAGGAAGCCTGTGCCCAGGTCGGTTCGATGAGTCTCTACCAATTGTTCGACCTGCCGCACATCAACCAGGTGCATGTGTTCTTCCGCGCCGAACTGCTCGACCTCGACTTCGATGTGGGCATAGAGAGCCTTGAAGTGCGACTGTTCGAAGAAGACGAGATCCCGTGGGACGAGCTGGCTTTCCGCACCGTCACTCGCACACTAGAATGCTATTATCGCGACCGCATCGGGCAGGCCTTCCCCGTTGGCCATGAATACCTGCCACCGATGAACGTCACGTCTACCACTTAAGTTTTCAGGGATACCGCTTCATGCGCTGGTTGTTCGCCCTTTTCTGCCTTTGCATTACGTCGGTGACCCAGGCGGCCTACACCGAGGTCATCATCCGCAAGCCGCAACCGCCCGCGCAGGCGCCTTCGCCCTCCCAGACCGCCATGCAACCGCTGATCGACAAGGTGCTGGTGATCAAGTCCGAGCGCCGCCTACAGCTGATCAGCCGTGGCGAACCGCTCAAGACCTACCGCATTTCGCTGGGCAAGCAGCCCAAGGGCCCCAAGGAACGCGAAGGGGACAAGAAGACCCCCGAGGGGCTGTACTGGCTCGACTGGCGCAAGCAAAGCGACCGCTTCAACCTGGCCATGCACATCTCCTACCCCAACATCAGCGACGCCGCCCGCGCCACCCGCGAGGGCATCAGTGCCGGCAGCATGATCATGATCCATGGCACGCCGATCAACGACGAGTACCCGGAGTGGTACTTCCACACCCTGGACTGGACCGATGGCTGCATCGCCATGCGCAACAACGACATGCGCGAAGTCTGGGACCTGGTCAAGGACGGAACACTGATCGAGATTCGCCCCTAAGGTCCTACATTTCAATTTGAGCTGTAGGAAGCTTCGCACGGTATTTCCACTCCGTGCCTACGCCCGCCTAGGCACGGGATCGCATCCAGGCCCTGCGCTGCATTTTTAGAATCCCCGCATACCGGTACCTGAACGGTACTGACCTTGCGGGGTTGTTCGATGCAGTACCCATCACGCCACTTTCTCATCCTCATCTTTGCCTGGCTGATCGCCGGCGCACTGACCATGGCCCAGGCCCTGGCCGACGACCCCGCCAGCCAGCAACTGCGCGATCAGCAGCGCGCGTTGCGACAGCTGGAACACCAGCAACGTCTGCAACGCTGGCAACGCCCCTGGACGCCTGACAGCACCGAAGTCACCTCCCCCGACCAGCCGAGTGACGGCCACTGCTGGAAAACCTCCGGCGTACGGCTGGCCGGCAGCCAGCTACTGGCGCCGCAACTGCTGGAAACCACGGTACGACCACTGGTCCCCGCATGCATGGGCATCGCCAGCATCAACCGGTTGCTCAAAGCCATCACCCAGCTCTATGTCCAGGCCGGCTACCCCACCAGTCGCGCTTACCTGCAACAAGCCCCCCACGATGGCGAACCGCTCGCCATCGTCGTCATCGAAGGCTTCGTCGAGTCCATCGAATTCGCCGGGGCCGAACTGCCACTGTCGCTGCGCGGCGCATTTCCAGACGTCCTGGGGCGCCCCCTGTACCTTCCCGATCTGGAACAAGGGCTGGACCAACTCAACCGCTTGCGTGCCTACGAACTGGGTATCGACCTATTGCCTGGTCAGATTCCCGGTGGGACCCGCGTACACGTCGTGCCGCACAAAGTGGCTTCACGCTGGCATCTGGACAGCCACTTCGACAACCGCGGCAGCGCGCTCACCGGCCGCCACCGCCTGAGCCTAAGCCTTGGCCTGGACAGCCCGCTGGGCCTGAATGACGACCTGCGCCTGTCACGGGTCTCGACCGTCGTCGATGCGCCGGGCCAGAGCCAGGGCATCAACCTGCACTACAGCATTCCCTACGGTCCATGGACCTTCGCCCTCAACGCCAGCGAACTGCGCTATGGCGCGCCCATTCCCCATAGTCCGCACACCACCAGTGGTCGCAGCAGCTATCAAGGGCTGAACCTCGAGCGCACGCTCTGGCGCGACCAGCGCGGCATGCTCAGTGTCAGCGGCCGACTGAACCGCAAGCAGCTGATCAACCGGAGCAACAACGCGGTACTGGCCTTCCAGAGCCCCACCCTCACGACGCTCGAAGCGGGCGTCAACCTGCTCTGGCTCGACCATGGTTTGTGGAACGCCTACCTGGGCATGAGCCAAGGCGTGGACTGGTTCGGCGCGGACCGATCGGCTCTGCGCGCCGATGCGCCTCGCCCGGATTTTCGCAAGTACAGCGCCAGCCTGTTCCATTTGCGCCAAGGCCCCGCGCACCGGCCATGGCGCTGGCACAGCGAGCTGGCCCTGCAATGGAGCGACGACGTGCTACCCGCCGTCGAACAACGCCTGCTCAGCGATGACTCGGCCGTGCGCGGATTCCGCCAGGCCACCCACGCCGGCGCCAATGCGGCCCTGTGGCGCAACACCCTGAGCCAGGTGCTGCCAATGGACTGGACCGGGCCGGTGCAGGTGCGCCCCTACCTCGGCCTGGACCTTGGCTGGGTGCAGCTTGCCGGGGATTCCCCCAGGCACCGCCTGGCGGGAGCAGCGGTGGGCATGGAACTGAGCCTGCCCAGCAGCCGCCTGCGCCTGGACTACCAACATGCCCTGTATGCCAGCGATTTGCCCCGTTCCTCCGGTCTGGAGCGCGGCTTCTGGGTGCTGGAGTGGTCCCTGAACATCTGATTCACCCACAAAAAGAGAACGAGAACATGCAAACACTCTCGCCGTTGAAATCCCCCCGTCCCGATACCTTGCGCTGGGCCATTTTCCTCGCCGTGCTGAGCCCCGGCACCGCTATGGCCCAAGGTGGCCTGCAAGCGGCACCAGGCCCAGGCGGCACACCCGTGATCAACAGCGGCCACGGCGTACCGGTCATCGACATCGTCGCCCCCAACGCCAATGGCCTGTCGCACAACCAGTTTCTCGACTACAACGTGGGTAGACCCGGTTTAGTGCTCAACAACGCCTTGCAAGCCGGCCAGTCGCAGCTGGCCGGTGCCCTGGCCGCCAATCCGCAGTTCCAGGGGCAGGCAGCCTCCACCATTCTCAACGAGGTCGTCAGCCGCAACGCATCGTTGATCGAAGGGCCGCAGGAAATCTTCGGCCGCCCGGCCGATTACATTCTGGCCAACCCCAACGGCATCACCCTCAACGGCGGCAGTTTCATCAACACCACCCGTGCAGGCTTCGTGGTCGGCACGCCCGAGATGCAAGCCGAGCAACTCCAGTACCTCGACACGCTCAGTGCCAGCGGCAGCTTGCAGGTGCTCGAAGGTGGGCAGAGCAACAGCGAAGGCGCGCTCGACCTGATCGCACCCCGCCTGAACAGCACGGGGCTGCTGCAGGCCAAGCAGGATCTGAACATCACCGTAGGCCGCCATCGGATCGACCACGGCAGTGGCCAGATCGTCGAGCACCTGCCTGCGCTGCCCTCGACCATCGACGCCAGCCTGTTCGGCGCCATGCGTGCCGGACGCATTCGTGTGGTGAGTACCGCCGAGGGCGCTGGAGTGCGCATGGGGGCGATGGAGGTCGAAGGCCGCGAGGGTATCGACATCCGCTCCGCTGGCGGGTTGCAGGTGAAGGGCGATGCCGAAAATCATGCCAAGCTGCGCAGCGAACAAGGCGCGCTGACGCTCAGCGCTGCCGACGACCTGAGCCTGAGCGCCGTCGACGGCCACGCCAGGCGCGTCGAGCTCAAGGCCGACAAGAAGCTGACCCTGGATGCCGAAACCCGGGAAACCATCGAGCGAAATCGCGACAAGTGGAACAAGAAGTTCCTGTTCGTCACCCGGGAAACCTACAACCGTGAGCGCACCACCACCAACAAGGCGCAGCACGGCACAACCCTGCACGGTCGCGACGGCATGGCCTTGCAGTCCGGGGACGACATGCAAATGGTGGCGGCCAACCTCAGCACCCCCAGCGACCTTGAGCTGAACAGTGGCGGCAATCTGAACATCGAAGCCGGTATCGACAGCCTGCGTATCCAGGAAAAGGTGCGCCATCGCAAGGACCTGTGGCGCGGAGACCGTGACTCGGACCTACTCGCCGAGAAGGCCAATGCCAGCGCCCTCGATGCCGGACGCATGACGGTCAAGGTTGCCGATACCCTCTGGGTCAACGGCAGCACCCTGCACAGCGGCGGCGACCAGACCATCAAGGCAAGGACCGTCGAGGTGCGGACCACAGCCTTGAAAGAACACGGCACCCAGCGCAATTACCGGGGCGATCTGGTATCCGGCACCTTCTTCGGCGACCGCAAAGGCAAGGACAGCCAAGGCCAGACCGTGGTCGGCAGCAGCATCACCAGCGACGGCGCCATGCAGGTGGTCGCCGATCAAGTCAGCCTCAAGGGCAGCCGTGTCATGGCCGAGGGCGATGCCGTGCTCTACAGCGAAAAAGGCCACCTGGCCATCGAAGCCGATCAGGGCAGCAGCACGTCCACCCAGCGCGATAGCAGCAGCAAGTTGTTCGATCTGCTCGGCAACAAGCACGAGAGCAAAACGCAAAGAGCCCAGGTGTTGATCAGTGACGTGTCGTCCACCACCAACCTGCGCCTGGCCAGCGCCGACGCATTGCGTGTGCGGGGCGCCAGGGTGGAGGCCGGCAAGCACCTGCAAGTCGAAGCAAAGGGCGACCTGCTGGTCGACAGTGCACAGTCCCGGGACCTCATCCAAACCTCGTCCCAGCAGCGCAGCTTCAGCGCCGATGCCAGGCAAACCCATGCGGCCCAGGACGGCAAGCCTGAATCGCGCCAGTACGCGGCCAGCGTGGGCTATGAAGTCGCCACGACGACCGGTGAACGCGTCGAGACCCGCCAGGTTGCCAGCGAACTCAAGGGCGCCTCGGTAACCCTCGACAGCGGCGCTCATCTGCAGGTCAATGGTTCGAAGGTTCAGGCCAGCGCGGGTGACCTAGGCCTGCACGGCAAACAGTTGACCCTGGGCGTCACACGCAACGACACGCAAGAAACCACCCGTACTCAGCAGAGCGGTGGCGGCCTGACCGTGACCGGCGGCATCGACCGGCTCGGCAGTGCGTTCGATGGCCACCACGACACCCACACGGTCACCGCGCTCGACAGCAAAGTGCAACGCAGCGAACTCCAGGCCAGCGGCGACGTGAAGATCGACACGGGCGAACTGGCCAACGAAGCGGCACGCGTCGAGGCCGGTAAAACCCTGCAGGTCGTCGCCACGCACATCGACAACCGCGCCCCGGAAAACATCGAACAGCGTGAGGAAGTCACCGACAACTGGCGTGGCAGCCTGGGGGCCAGCGTGGAGTACCGTGATCTCACCCGCCCGATCGAGCGCCTGATACTGGGCGAGGAGGCTCAGCGCTTCCAGCAAGCTTCGCCCGAAGATGCCATGGCAGCGCCCAGCGTGGGTGCCGACCTGACGCTGGAGCACATCAAGCGCCTGGAAAACCAGCGCCGTGGCTATGCCCAGGTCAGCGAGTTGTCCGGCAGCGCGGTGACCAGCAAGGCTGACATCATCGAAGACCAAGGCACCGCGTGGCGAGCCAACGCCGGCGCCTTGCAGATCGACGCCGACCGGCATCACCTGCGGGCAGCCGAAAACACTCAGCAGACCACTGTGCAGCGGCTGGCCTATGGCGGCGACCTGCGCGTGGACAGCACCACCGGCAGCGACCTGAACATGCGTGCCTCTGGCAAAGGCGGTTCACTGGACAAGCTGGAAGTCGCCAACACAGCGGTGCCCGGCAGCCTCTATGGCCAACAAGGCATCCAGGTACAGTTGGGTAGCGACGGCCGCTACGAAGGCACACGCTTCGATGGCGGTGACGGCCATGTCCTCGTTCGCAGTGGCGGCGACCTGGCCCTGACCCAGGCGACCAACCACAGCAAACAGTCGTCGCGCCAGCTTGATGGCAACGCCTGGGCCAAGGGCGGCAACCGCCCGGACAGCACCGGAGGCGAGACCCGCGGCTACCTCGACCACGTCCAGAAAAACAGCGAGCAAACCAAGGCACAGGTCGCACAGGTCGATGCCAAAGGCGAAGTACGCCTGAGCAGCGCGGGCGACCTGTTGCTCGAAGGCACCCGCATCGGCGACCGCACCGCCAAGGTAGGCGATACCTATCTGGACAGCGGCGGCCGTTTGCAGGTCAAGGCCGCCAGCGATACCCAACAGGCCAGTGGCGCCAACCTGGGCGGCGGCATGGAACTGGCGGCCAAGACGGGCGCTACACAGAGCGGCGCCCTCGGTGGCCACTTCAGCAACGGCAGGGTGGACGAGAACGCCAGCCAGGCGGTCGATGCGCAGATCGCCAGCGGCGGAAAACTGAGCGTGACCAGCCGCGCCCGCGACAACCTCGCTGCGCACTTGCAAGGGCTGCAGGTTTCCGCCGAACAGATTGCGCTGAACGCAAGCAACGGCGGCCTGCGGATCGAAGCGTCGAAGGATATCGAGCGCCGCAACAACCTGGACATCACTGCAGGTGCCGGTTTCAGCATGGCCACGGGCGCGACCGATACCCGCGGCCTGCATGGCCGCGTCAAGGTCGACCTGGACAAGCGCGACAACCAGACCTGGAACGCCAATACCCTGCGCGCCGGGCACATCAGCCTGGCAAGCCTCGGCGACACACAGCTGGAAGGCACCAGCCTGGAAGCCGAGCGCATCACCGGCGATGTCGGCGGTGACCTGAAGCTGGCCAGTCTCAAGGACCGCGTCGATACCCTGACAATCAATGCCGATGCGCGATTGAGCCAGGAAAAGAACCCGCAGGGCTACGTCAATGCCGCCAGTTCGCTGGCCGGGCCATTGGGAGGGAACGTCGCGAAGAAAGCCGGCCCGGCCTTGAGCAAGGCGGAACCCGGCTTCTCGCCAACCTTCAGTCTCGACCTCACCCACGCGCAGCGTGACAGCGTCGCTCACCCGACAGCGCTCAAAGGCAGCGAAGGTATCGACCTGAACGTCGCAGGCGAAGCGCAGTTGATGGGCGCGCGGTTGCAGTCGGCCAAAGGCGATGTCGCACTGCGTGCCCAAGCCGTAACCCGTGAAACCCTGAGCGGCAGCGATTATCGCCGTGACGTGTCGATCGACGCCTCCAACTCGCCAGTCGACCTGGGTACCGCCGTGGCCCAGCTGACCAAAGGCAAGGGGGCGGCCGATGGCGAGAATGCGCTCGACCTGGGCTTGCTGCGCACCAGCGGCTACAACCGCAACCAGGCGTGGGCATCGAGCGTACAGGGCAAGCGTGATTGACTGGACCGGGCGGGTGGGGCGTCGTCGCCCTGCCCGCCTACCACCTCAAGCGACGCTGACCTGAAGTCGCCTGTGCCTCCATCCATTGCGCGCCACGCAGCACGGGCGTCAAGGCGGCATCGGGCTGCATCTGGAATCGGACCTGCGCCGTTCGCTGCATCAGGTCGGCATCCAGGTTCACCTGGTGCTGCCCCTGCAGCGCCAGGTGTCCCAGCAGATGCCAGCCCGCCCGGCAATCCAGCTCGATCGAGCCTTGCCCCAACGCCAATGACCAGGGTGCGCTCACCGCCACATCCACTGCCTGCAGGCGCCCAGCCGAACCCTGGCAGTTCAGCCCCGAGCCTTGCGCCGTCAGCGTGCCTTGCCATTGCCCCGCCAGGCGATAGTCCGCCTGCGCAGTCGCTTGCGCACCTGTCGCCTGCACCTGCAAGCGCCAGCGCCATGGCCAACCTTCGGCACGTAACTGCCAGGCCTGGCCTTGGTAACCCAGCTCGCCGATTGCTACCAGACGCCATGGTTGCAAGGTCCATCGCAACGGACCGACCGCCCCCCAATGTTGCGCCTGTCCGTGCCACAGCGTTCCGCTGACGCCGCCAAGCGCGGCCCCCGAGGCGCGCGCCACCCAACTGGCGGGTAATTCCACCAGCACGGTCAGCCCGAACACCAGTGCCATCCACAACAATCCGCGTCGGCTCATGGCTGCACCAACAGGTCGAACCGCAAGCGCCCGGCGTCCTGCTCCAGCCCCCACTGCAGCGGCTGCACGCCCTCTGCCTGGAGAGTCTGCAACCAGCCCTGAAGATGCTGCGCATCTGCGACCTGGCCGCGCACCTGCCAGCGCTCGCCTTGCGGCTCGACCTGGCTGATGTCGATGCGCGCCACCAGGGCCGACTGATGCAAACGCTCAAGGCTCAACGCCGGCCCTCCAGGCAAACGGCCAGCCGTTTGCGCCAGTTCGCGCCATTGCCCCAGCTCACGCCAAAGGCTCAGCCCTTCACGGGTAACCAGCACCGCCACCAGCAGCCCGATCAGGCACCCTGCGAGCACGCCCCGCTTGCGCTGCAACCCGTACAGGTTCATACCGCATCCCCCAGGTCGAAGGTCACTTGCCACTGCAGCGCCGGCGTCCCGCCTTGAACCTCGACTCGCGCACCGGCCGTCTCGGCCATTTCACGCCAGGGCGGCGCAACGCCATCACCCTCCAGGCGCAGGTACCAACGCTGGCCGTCGAAGCGCAGCGCTTGCAGCCGCCACTGGGGGTGCTCACGCAGCCAACCCTGCAGACATGCTTGCAGCTCGTCGAGCTGGCGTAAGCGCAGCTGCTGCTGTACCTGGCCTTCCCGCAGGCGCTTGAGCGCCTGGGCAGCCTGGCGAGGGCTGGCATGCTCGCCGGCAACCGCCGCCACCTCGGCACGCCAGACCTGGGCTTGGTGCCACTGCTGGGTCAGGCACACCCCGCCCCACGTACACGCTAACAGCAGGCAGGCGACCAGCAGACCGCGCTGTTGCCGCGACACGCCAGGCAACTTGCATGCCCCACCGCGCTGCTCGAACACACGAGGCAATTGCGCCAGCGACGCCAAGGGCGTCGGCCATGGGCCTTCCATGAATTGTCTGCGCAGGCTTGACCAAGGGTGTTCTGGCAGCTCGCCCAGTCCATCGGGCCAGGCCAGCCACAGCTCGTTCGCCTCGGCCGTCATGCCCTTGAACAGCGTCAGGCCCGACGATCTTCGCCACTGCCAGGCAGCACCTGGTTCAGGCATCGGCATCAACTGGAACTCGGCCCAACAGTGCTCGGCCTGCAGCCCCCACTCGGCACACTGCTCGCGCCAGCCCGCCAGGGCCTGGCGCGCCACCACCAACAACTGCAGTTGCCCGGGTGGGGCGCAGAGGCGCGCGCACACGACATCCTCCGGGTGCTCAAGCAAGCGATCTTCCAGAAGCATCGGCCACTCCTCGCGCTTGAGCCGCGGCGGTGCCGCCACTTGGAACTGGCTGCAATGCTGCGCGGGGATGATCAGCACAACCTGAACATCCTCCTGCACCGGCGGCTTACCTACCCCTTCTGTTGTCGCGCCCCTCGTGTCGATCAGCATCCAGTCCCAGACGATGCCCGGCCGCAGCAACAAGCGGGGCCGATTCGCTGTCCGTCGACGCCACTCAAGCATCATGACCGCCCCCAAGGGAGAACGAAGGTGCAGACATAGGGTGCTCCATCACGCTGCAGTTCCAAGCGCACGCCGCGACCTGGGTGCGCCGGTTGATCGGAAGGCCAGGCCAGCCAACGGCCACCCTGGTGGTAAAGAATGTTCATCGCGCTGACCCGCTCCAGTTGCTCACGCAATACCCAATGGGGCGCGCCAGCGGCGTACAGGTCGGCAGAGCTTTCCAGTAACACGCGCTGTTGGCGGACATCGAAACGCAGACGCTGGCGCTGAAGCCGTGAACCCCCTTCGGCTTCTGGTATGGCGGCAGCAGCCACCCACAGCAGTTGCTGGCGGTCGGGCTGCCAATCGAGCCACCGGCTGGCCAGTGGCAGACGTTGTTCATGGACACGGCGCAGCACCGGGCTGTCGAAACGCCGCTCCAGGGCCAGGCAAAAGTCCAGCACACTGGTTTCCTGGGTCGTCGACTGCAGCCGTTCGCGCACCTTCAGCCAGCCATTGACCAGCGCCGAAAGCATGACGCCCAGTAGCGCGGTCAGGGCCAGTGCGACCAACAGTTCGATCAGGGTCAGGCCCGCCTGGCGCCGCTTCATTGGGTCACTCCCATGGTCGCTTTCATAGCCTGATCTCCGCCAAGCCAGCGCCTACAGAACAGCTGATCGCGGGCATCAGGGGCGCTCCAGAAATACGCTGAACTGGCCCAGCGCAAGGCGCTGGTCGCGGTCGGCGTAAAGCTGCAACTCACCCCGGCGCAAGTCGCGCACACCGGTGCCACGCAACTGCAATTGCCAATGACAGGCTTGCCCGCCCTGGCTCAGCACGCCGCCAACCTGGTTAGCGGTCGGCCAAAACTGCTCGACGGTGAAGCGCGCTTGCAGCTCCCGGGCGCAGAGCAGTCCCAGGCGGTGGTGTTGCACGCTATCCTGAACGGCCAGGCGCTGGCGCAAGACCTGGCTGGTGATGACCGCCAGCACGGCGGCAATCGCCAGGGCGACGGTGACTTCCAGCAAGGTGAAGCCCTGTTGCCTGTGCTTCATGGCGCCGCCGCTACCCGCAAACGGCCATCGCGGCTCCAGTCCCAGCGCTGGCTGCCCTCGGCCCAATGCCAGCGCACACTGCCCGGCTGCGCCCAGCCTTGGGCCGTGAACAGCACGCGAGGTTGCGCGCTGGCCGGCCAGTCAGGGCGCAAGCCCTTGGGCCAAGGGTCGAAGGTGACCGGTTCGACGACCCAACGTGCCCCCTCCCTGCGGACGAACTGTGGATGCTGGCCGGTCCAGCGCAACCCGCGCAGTTGTCCGGTGTGGCGTGCCAACGCAGCCTGTGCGCGGGTCTCGACGGCCAGGCGCTGCAACGCCTGGTCGACATTCGCCCCACCGCTCTCGAGTGAGGCGACGGCAAGCCCGGTCATCAACCCGGCGATGGCCAGTACCACCAGCAGCTCAAGCAAGCTGAAACCGCGCTGGTCCGTCATGGGCTACAGCTCCCAGTTGCCCAGGTCGGCATCCTGCCCTTCACCGCCGGCCATGCCGTCGGCCCCCAGCGAATACACATCGACCCGACCATGCTCGCCCGGCATGCGGTACTGGTAAGGCGTGCCCCAAGGGTCCTGCGGTAAGCGACGCACGTAACCATCGCTGCGCCAGGCCCGTGGCAGCGGCTCCTGCGCAGGCTTTTTCACCAGAGCGGCCAAGCCCTGCTCGTTGCTGGGAAAGCGCAGGTTGTCCAGGCGATACATGTCCAGGGCCTGTTCCAGGGTGGCCAGGTCGGCCATGACCTTCTGGCGCATGGCCTTGTCCTGGTTGCCCAGTACGCTGGGCGCGACCACGGCGATCAACAGGCCGATGATGAAGATCACCACCATGATTTCCATCAGGGTGAAACCGCTCTGGCGGGTGCGTCGTTGCTGCATGTCGGTACTCCTTGTGTTCACAGTTGCAGGCCCTGGTTCAGTTGCATGATCGGCAGCAGGACCGCCAGCACGATGAACAGCACCACCGCGCCCATCACCAGGATCATCAGGGGTTCGAAAAGCGCCATGGCCGTATCCACCTGGCGGGCGAAGCCCCGCTCCTGGTCGTCGGCCACGCGTTCGAGCATGTCGGACAGGGTGCCGCTGGCTTCGCCGCTGCCCACCATGTTCACCAGCAGCGGCGGGAATTGCTGACTGGCGTCCAGGGCGCGATGCAGGCTGGTGCCGCCCTGCACTTGCAGGCGCACCTGCTCCATGGCCAGGCGGATACGCCGGTTGCCGACGGTTTCGGTGGCCACCTGCAAGGCTTCGAGCAATGCCACGCCACTGCCGCTGAGAATCGCCAGGCTGCGCGCCAGCCGCGCGCTTTCCAGCACCTGCAGCAGGGTGCCGATGCGCGGGAGGCGCAGCAGCAGCTCATCGCGGCGCAGGCACCAGTACGGCTTGCGCAGCAGCCAGCCAGAGAGGCCCGTGAGCAGCAGTGCCAATGCCAGCAACCAGGGACCGGCCTGCACCAAGCCCTGGCTCAGCCCGATCAACAGCGAGGTGATCAGGGGCAGGCCTTGCCCGGCATGGGCGAACTGCTCGGTGAGTTTGGGCACCACGAACGTCATGAGCCCGACCACCACCGCCAGCGACACGCCCATCAGCACGACGGGGTAGATCAGCGCGGTGCGCGCCTTGTGCTGTTGCCTTTGGACTTGCTCCAGATGATCTGCCAGACGTGTGAGCACCTGGGCCAGGCGCCCGGAACGCTCGCCGGCCTCGACCAGCGCACAATAGAGCCCAGAGAATGGCGCCCCTTGACGGGCAAGGCTGCGAGCCAACCCCAGGCCCTCGGCCAGCGAGCCTCGCAAGGCCACCAGCACGCTGTGCAACTGCGGTTCGCGCAGTTGGCGCTCAAGCGTGGCCAGGGCATCGACCAACGGGATACCAGCGCCTGTGAGCGTGGCCAGTTGACGGGTCAGCTCACACAACTGCGCACGGCTCAGCCGCTGTCGACGAGACGTGCGCCCCCCGCCCTTGGCACCGGACAATCGACGGGCGAACAGCCCTTGCTCGCGCAGTAGCTGGCGGGCATGGCGCTCACTGTCGGCTTGCAGGCTAGCCGTGTGGGTTTTGCCGGTTAGATCGACGGCATGATAGCGGTAGGTCGGCATGGCTCAGCCCTGCACCACGCGCAGCACTTCGGCCAGGCTAGTCTGGCCGCTTGCCAGGCAATCGCTGGCCATGGCCAGCAGGCTCTGGCGTCGTGGGGCGAGGTAATCGTGCATGGCGACTTCACTGGCACCGTCATACAGCAAGCCGATCAGGCCTGCATCCAGTTCGACGAACTCGTACAGGCCAATGCGTCCGACATAGCCGCTACCCTGGCAATCCGCACAGCCTACCGGGTGGTAGCTGTTGCCCAGCGTCGCCAGTTCCGGCCACATCTCGCGTTCGGCCACTTGCAGAGGATGCGCCACCGCACAATGGCATAGCCGGCGCACCAGGCGCTGGGCCAGCACGCCACGCAGGCATGAAGCGATCAGGAACGGCTCGATGCCCATGTCGCGCAAGCGCGTCACGGCACCTACCGCACTGTTGGTGTGCAGGGTCGACAGCACCAAGTGGCCGGTGAGGCTGGCCTGAACGGCGATCTGCGCGGTTTCCTGGTCGCGGATTTCCCCCAGCATGATCACGTCCGGATCCTGACGCAGGATGGCCCGAAGGCCATTGGCGAAGGTCAGCCCGGCTCGTGGGTTGATAGCGGTCTGGCCGATGCCGGTAATGGCGTACTCCACCGGGTCCTCGACGGTAAGGATATTGCGGCTGCCATCGTTGAGGCCATTGAGGCTGGCATACAGGGTGGTGGTCTTGCCTGAACCGGTCGGCCCGGTGGACAGCACGATGCCATTGGGCCGCGCCAGACAGGCGCGCAGGCCTTGCAGCACGGCGGCCGGCATACCCAGGTTGTCCAGCGCCAGCAGGCTGGCCTGCTTGTCGAGTACACGCATCACCACCCGCTCGCCATGGATGCCAGGCAGGGTCGAGACACGCACATCCACTTCACGCCCGGCAGCGCGCAAGGTGATGCGCCCGTCCTGCGGCTGGCGCTTCTCGGCGATGTCCAGGCGCGCCATGACCTTGATCCGCGATACCAGCATCGCTGACAGCGCCCGAGGTGGGCGCAGCACCTCGCGCAAGTGGCCATCGACCCGCAGGCGCACCACCAGGCTCTGCTCGAAGGTTTCGATGTGGATGTCCGAAGCGCGCAGGCGCAAGGCCTGGCCGAACAGCCCGTTGATCAGGCGAATGACCGGGGCTTCGTCGTCACTTTCGAGCAAGTCCTCGATGCGCGGCATGTCGCTGATCAGGCTGTCCAGGTCGACCTGCTCGCCTATGCCTTCTATCAATGCTTCGTTGGCCCCTTCGCCCGCCTGGTACAGCTGGCCAAGGCGCGCATCGAAAGCATCTGGCGCCAGGTATTGGAGTGCACTGGGCTGGCCGTGGACGCGCAGCAGTTCCTGCAACTGGCAGCTGTCGGCCCCGTGGCGCAGCCAGAGTTGCCAGCCACTTTCGGCAGGCGCGATGGCGAGCCCCGCGTGACGCGCCAGGCGGTAGGGCAGCATCACCAGTCACCGCCTTCGAGGCGTGCCCGGCTGGCGGGGAACGCCTGCATCAACGGCGTAGCGCTCTGAGCGCCGGCAAGGCCGGGCAGGTTCAGCGGCGTGGTCTGCTGCAAGGTGCGGTATTTGTCTTCGCTCAAGCCAGCCAGGCTGGGGCCGTCGCGCAGGATGCGCGGGCGGATGAACACCATCAGGTTCTGCTTGGTGTTCTTGCTGGCATCGGAGCGGAACAACCGGCCAAGGCCCGGGATGTCCCCCAGAAATGGCACGCGTTGGTCACTGGTGCTCAGCTCATCGCTGATCAGGCCGCCCAGGATCACCAGGCCGTTGTCCTCGACCATCACCTTGGTCTTGATCTCACGCTTGTTGGTGATCACATCGCTGGCGGTGGTGGAGTCGGCGATGGACGAAACCTCCTGGACGATATCCAGGCGCACGCTGTTGTCGATGTTGATCTGCGGTTTGATCCGCAGCTTCACCCCGACTTCCTTGCGCTCGATGGTCTGGTAGGGGTTGGCGTTGTTCTGGGTGACGGAGCCGGTGACGAACGGCACTTCCTGACCGACCAGGATCGACGCTTCGGCGTTGTCCAGGGTCAGCAGGGTCGGTGTAGACAGCAGGTTGAAGCCGCTCTTGCCTTTGAGGGCGTTGATCAGCATGGCGAAATTGAAGCCACCGCCGATATGGCCGATGCCCGCCGTGGCCCCCGTGGTGGCCGACAGCAGATCGCCAAGTGCCTCGTTGTCGCCACTGGCCGCCGCGCCGGCAATGTTGGCAATGTTCACCCCGTTGCTGCCGAAGTTGACGATACCGGCGCCGAACTTTTCATCCGCGAACAGCCATTGCACACCCAGTTCCTGGGCGCGGCTGTCGGAAACCTCGGCGATGATCGCCTCGACGACCACCTGGGCGCGACGGATGTCCAACTGCTCGACGATCGTGCGATAGGCCGCCAACGCGCTGTCGGGCCCCACCATCACCACCGCGTTGGTACCTTCTTCGTACTCCAGGCGGATGCCCAGGTCGTTGGCCGGTGCCAAGCGCTTGTCCTTGCCCTCCTCTTCGCCTTCGCCGGGCACCGCGCCGTCCTGACTCAGCCCGCGCAACACCTTCACCACCTCGCCGGCGTTGGCATGGCGCAGGTAGATCACCTGGGTATTGCTGCTGTGCTGGTTGTCACTGGGGCGGTCGAGCTGCTTGAGCAGGGCACGCACACGGTCTGTGCTGCCGCGTACCAGAAGCGCATTGCTGCGAGGGTCGGCGACCACTTGGGTACTGTCGCCACCCTGCTCCCGGGCCAACAGACGAGTCAGCAACGGCGCGGTGTCGGTAGCGCTGGCATGCTGCAGGGGCATGACCTGCAACGGTTCGTCGCTGACCTGGTCGAGCTGACGTAGCAGGCTGTCGATGCGTTCTAGATTGCTGCGCCAGTCCGTGACCACCAGCAGGTTAGCCGCCGGATAAGGCGTAATGACCCCGACCCGAGGGTCGATCAGCGGCTTGAGGATGCCGAGCATCTGCTCGCTGGCGGCGTTGCGTACATTGAATACCCGCGTGGCCACACCATCGCTGCCTTCACCTGGTTGGCCGGCGGACTCCACCGGCACCGGCTCCAGGCGCGCAGCCTGGTCGGGTACGATCTTCACACTGCCATTGGGCAGGTCGACGGCGGCGTACCCCTGTGCGCGCAACTGCGCCAGGAAGATATCGTAGATGGCATCGGCATCGTGACGGTCGACGGTGCGGACCGTGACCTTGCCCTTGACCCGTGGATCGACGATGAAGGTAGTGCCGGTGATACGCGACACGCTGTCGATGAACTCGCCCAATTCGGTATCGACGAAATTCACCTCATACCGCGGTGTGCCATCCTCCTCGAACACCTCGGGTTCCTCGGCCCACGCAAGCGTCAGCGCCAGGCTCATCGTCGCGGCAACGCAGTATCTAACGAGCATCTTTCATCCTTGCCGCTTGAAGCCGGCCACGGCGGGGCGTGGCGGCCAGGGCAGGCGTTCACGCCGCCCCTGGTTGTCGAAAATCAGGCCATCGGCGTCGATGTCCTGCAACACGATCCCCGGCGCCAGGCGCTGGCCTCGCCCGAGCGTGCGCACCTGCTGGCCGAAGCGCAGCACCACCACACTGGCGGACAGTGGCTGGGCCTTGAGGCCACCGAGGTACTGCAGCGGCAGACGCGTGATGGCGATGGCACCGTCGTTGCCTGACGCCGACCAGTGACCGACCATCAGCCCAGGCAGCGGTGTGTCGCCGGCGGCAGGCGGGCTGGCCGGTTGCGGCGAGCGCCCCAGTTGCAGCAGGCATTGGGCGGCGAGCCAGGCGGCCAGCGTCAGGCAACTGCCGGTCACTAGCCTGGCGCCCAGGCTCACGAGGCCACCTGCCGTGGGTGCCAGCCGGGGTGTCCCTGCACATAACGCACTTCAGGCAACTGAAGCGGCGCCAGCTGCCAGCCTGTCGGCTGGTCCGCCAGCCAGGCCTCGACCCGCTGCCACAGTGGTTCGCCGGCCTGGGCGTCGAACTGCAAGCCGAAGGTGCGACACACCCCCTGGACCGGATCCAGGCCGGTGATGCGCTTGCCCTGCGGGCTGTAGCTGACGCGCCATGGCTGGCCCTGCCAGCGCGGCAGGTCCTGGCTGTTGTCCAGCAGCAATGGGTCGCCGAACAGTTGCTCGGCGGCGTTTTCCAGCACGTGTTCGACCTGGCGCGCTGGCGCTTCGACCACCGGGGCCGGATAGCTGCCGGTGAGGCTGATCAGATGCTCACGGGTGATGGCATCGCCCATTGCCACGGGGTAGTCGTAGCGCAGACCGGGCAACAGCACTGGCATGCTGCCGTCATCCGCCAAGGCCTGGTGCAGCAGTTGGTCCCAACTGCCAGCGCGGGTATCGCGGCGCCATAGCGCTTGCGGCGCGCGGGCCAACGGTTGGTCAAGCCAGGCCGCATGACCTGCGCGCTGCTGGCGCAACTGGCCTTGCAACTGGCCTGCGCGCCGTTGCGCCGCGGGTGAAAGCTGGTACGCGAACGCAGGGAAAAAATGCGCATCGAACTGCCATTGTCCAGCTACCTGCTGGCAACGCAGCCGAAATGCCCCACTGCCACGACAACCGGCGAAGAGCACCGGCACCTGGCGACCGCTGGCCTGGGTCACCGGCACGGGTGCGGGCCACAGGTCCTGACCTCGGGCGCACAACACGACGTCAACTTCCTTGACACGCTCGGCCAGCCACAAACCCGGCCCGGTACCGACATCGGCCAGGGCCACCACCAGGTCGGCCTCGCGTCGGGCCTGTTCGAAGGCCGGGCTCAGCGAGTGGTACCACTGCTTCAATGAGGCTTTCTGGTCCTGGGCGTAGGGGTCGGTGACGCCTACCACGGCGATGCGTACACCGCCGCGTTCGAACAGGTGCAGCGCCTCCAGCCCCAAGGCCTGGCGTTGCTCGCCAGCAAGCCCGGCGCCGAGGGTAACGGAGGAAGACTGACGATACAGGCCGGCGCAACGCTGCGGCCAGAGCACGCGCTCATCGCTGCTGACCCGCACCTCACTGCCCAGCAGTTGACTGCCTTGCAGGCCGCTCTCGCCCTGGGTCAGGTAGGCCAGGCCACTGCCATTCCAGCCCTGGCCGTTTTCCAGGGTCAGGCTATTCCCCGAACCGGCTTGCGCGCGCAACTGCTCAAGCAAGGCGCCCAGCACCGCGTAGCCTCCCAACTGAGCGGCTGACGCCTGGCTGGCATCGAGCAGTGGTGCAAGTTGCGGGTGAGCGACGCTGGCACTGGCGCCAGTCATCCAGGGTGCGCGGCCCAGATGGCTGACTGGCCCCAACCGCGTGGCCGGCACCACGGCCGGGCCCGGCTGGCGTGCATCGAGGGTATCGGCTATGTACAACAAATCGAGGCTGGCGTCCTCGCGACGCGAGCCGGGCAGTGCGGAACAGGCGCCGAGTAGCGGTGCCAGTGCACCGATCCCCATCCAGCTGATTACTTCACGCCTGTGCATGCTGCCTGCCGTCCCTATCCACGTTCCTGTTGGGCCCTGGATGTTGCGGCGTTCGCGTGACAGTTTAATGGCAGAAATCCGACAGCAATTCCAAATTGATCTTTGTGAACGCTCGGTAAGAACGGGTAGTTTTAAAAACCCCTTAACATTTCTGCCAATCAATCATCACACTTGCGCTCTAAAGTCGCGCTTTCCTCCAACTCAGCCAATTTAAGGACACCCTGATGAGTCGAGAAAGCGGCGATAACCTGGATCGCAACCTGAGCGGTAACCTGCCGATGGCCAGCGTCATGGATGCTTACCTGAGCCGTCGCAGCGTGATGCGCGGCAGCCTCGGCGCGGCCATTGCCATGATCGCCGGGGCCGGCCTGACGGGCTGCTTCGACAGTGGTGGCGGCTCGGACGACGATGCAGCCTCCAAGCCTCCGGTTACCGACCCGCAGCCGCCCGCACTGGCACTGGGCTTCCAGTCCATTCCAGGTTCGCGCACCGACGCCTGCGTCGTCGCCGCCGGTTACAGCGCCTACGTGCTAGCCCCCTGGGGCACGCCGCTCAACAGCAATGGCAATCCGTGGAAGTCCGACGGCAGCAACACCTCGACCGACCAGGCCAACGCCATGGGCATGCACCATGACGGCATGCACTTCTTCCCCATCAACGGCAGCTCCGAAGATGGCCTGCTGGCGATCAACTTCGAATACATCGACACCGCCGCCCTGCACCCCGCCGGCCCGACCACCGATGGCAGCGGCAACCGCCCAGTGGAAGAGGTGCGCAAGGAGATCAACGCCCACGGCGCTGGCGTGGTGCGCCTGCAGAAAGTCAGTGGCCGCTGGCAGGTGGTCGACAACGACCCGCTCAACCGCCGCTTCACCACCGCCTCGCAAATGGACATCGCAGGCCCCCTGCGCGGCACCGACCATGTGAAGACCAAGTTCTCGCCGGACGGCACCCAGTGCCGAGGCACCAACAACAATTGCGGCAACGGCTACACCCCATGGGGCACCTACCTCACCTGTGAAGAGAACTGGCCCGGCATCTTCGTCAACAAGGGCACTCGCCCGGCCGACCAGGCGCGCATCGGCGTGGGTACGTCCAACGGACAGTACAAATGGGAAACCGCAGCGGGCGACGCCAGCGAGGTGGACGATGAGTTCGCCCGCTTCGACGTCACCGTCAAAGGCGCCAGCGCCACCGACGACTACCGCAACGAAGCCAGCACCTACGGCTACATCGTCGAGATCGACCCGTACGACAGCTCCACCCAGGCCACCAAGCGCACGGCCCTGGGACGCTTGCGCCATGAAGGGTGCTGCCCTGGCCTGCCGGTGGCCGGCAAGCCGCTGGTCTGGTACATGGGTGACGACTCCAACAACGAATACGTGTACAAGTTCGTGTCCGATGCCGTGTGGTATGCCGCCGACGCCACCCCGGCCAATCGCCTGGCCACCGGTGCCAAGTACATGGACCAGGGCAAGCTCTACGTGGCGCGCTTCAATGCCGACGGCACCGGCGTCTGGCTGCTGCTCGACGTCACCACCGCCACCACGGGCGGCAGCACCCTGGGGGCGCTGTATGGCGACCTGCCGGGCATCCTCCTCAACACCCGTGGCGCGGGCGATGCCGTGGGCGCCACGCCGATGGACCGCCCGGAGTGGACCACGGTCAACCCGCTCAATGGCGATGTCTACCTGACCCTGACCAACAACAGCGCGCGCACCGCCGACAAGGTCGACGCGGCCAACCCGCGCGGCCCGAACCGCCATGGCCATATCATCCGCTGGCACGACAGCGACGATCATTTGAGCTTCACCTGGGACATCTTCGTGTTCGGCGCCAACGCCGCAGGTACCGCTGACATCAACCGCTCGGGCCTGACCGAACTCAACCAGTTCGCAAGCCCCGACGGCATGAGCTTCGATAGCCGTGGCGTGCTGTGGTTCGAGACCGACAATGGTGAGTCGACCGTGACCGACTACACCAACGACCAATTGCTGGCGGTGATCCCCACCAACCTGGTCGATGCCAGCGGCAAGCAGGTCCCAGTCAATGCCCAGAACCAGGTGGACCTGCGCCGCTTCTTCGTCGGTCCGAATGGTTGCGAAGTGACGGGGATCGCCTTCACTCCGGACAACAAGACAATGTTCGTGAACATTCAGCACCCCGAGAACTGGCCGTACACCGACAGGGCTACCGATGCCACGCCAGCAGGCAGCACGGTGCGGCCACGCGCCTCGACGGTGGTGATCCAGCGCGATGATGGCGGGGAAATCGGCACCGCCTGACGTACTCGGCGGCGGGGTCGGCACTGAGGCCGGCCCCATGGCTCACCAGGCCATCGGCGCGCGACTCCGCACTCGCACCTGCTGCGCCGGTACCCGCGCATGCCACTGCACCACTCCCAGCGCCTCCAGCTGAAACTCGCTGCGCATCACCCGCCCCTGCTCCTCGAACGACAACTGCAACAGGAAATGCCCGCTGTTGAGCAGCAAGCCTTCACTGAGTGTCTCGAAGGTCTGGTCATCCACCGCGCCAAGCGCCTGGCGCAACGCTGCGGCATCCGCATAGCCGGACGTTGGTCGGCCACTGACGATGCGACTTAGCAGCGAGCGCGGGTAATGTCCCTCGTACAGCGCATCGAGCAACGGCAGATGCTCCAACCCCAAGGCATTGGCGTTGAGGCGCCAGCCCGTGGTCTGTGGCAAGGCGCAGAGCATCGGCAATTGGCCCTGACGTGAAGCATCGGGCTCCAGCAACAGGTTCAACTCGCTGGTGTCGAGCATGGGTTGGTTCGCTGCCAGGCGTGGCGGTTGCTGGCGCAGGTACTGGGCACTCTCGGCGCCCTGCAGGCGGGCGTCACTGTCGCTGTCGAGCCAGTCGGCCAAGGCATCGACCAGGCGTTCGGCCGCCATGTCGTCCCCCAGCAGGAAGCGCAACTGGCGCTCGGCCCGTTCGCCGTCTGCCCCAAGCAGCGCGTTGACGTTGAAACAGGTGTGCTGGTCGCTGACGCGCAGTTGCGCCTTGCCGGCGCCGAAATCATACGTCAGTGGTTGTCCGCGCAATGCCTGCCAGAACAGCGGGCTTTGACGCCAGGCTGGGTCGCGCAATGCCTGTTCGGCATAGGCCAACCCCGCCTGCTCCATGGCTCGCACCTGCACACGCTGATGCAACAGGCGAACCTCGTCGACCTGGCGTCGGCCATCCTCCACCATCCAGGCCATGCCTGCAGCGAGCATCGCCAGCACCACCATCACCATCAGCAGCGCTGCCCCCCGCTGTCGCCTGCCACCCATCCCTCACCGCCTTGCTGGTCACTGAAAGCGCCAGTCAACACCCAGGGTGTTGCAGTCAGATGGCAATCAAGGGGCGGTCATGTTCATGTCATCTGCACCGGGCAGGATTACCTTTCCTTTTCATGACCTTACAGGAGTGGTCGCACATGGGTGGCATTGGAATCTGGCAACTGGTCATCGTTCTGCTGATCGTGTTTCTGTTGTTCGGCACCAAACGCCTCAAAGGCCTGGGCAGCGACGTCGGCGAGGCGATCCAGGGCTTTCGCAAATCCATGGGCGGCGATGGGGATGCCAACGCCAACCCGCAGCCGCCACAGCCCGCGCCGCTGACGACTCAGCAAGCACAGTCGGATCGACAGGCCTGATGTTCGAGGTTGGTTTCAGCGAACTGCTGCTGGTAGGTGTCATCGCCTTGCTGGTACTGGGCCCGGAACGTTTGCCGGTGGCGGCACGTACCCTGGGGCGTGGCCTCGGCCAGGCACGCCGGGCCATGAACGCACTGCGCACGCAGATGGAGCGCGAGATCGACATGCCGAACCTGGACAGCGCACCGTTGCAACGTCTTGAGCAGGATATACGCCGAGGCATCAGCCTCAACACGGCGCCGGCCAACGATGCAGACACCGCCAGCCTACCGAAGGAGAATGCTTCATGAGCGTTGCCATGGACCCGGCAACGGGGATGCCGCTGACCGAACATCTGCGCGAACTGCGCAAGCGCCTGGTGCGCTGCCTGCTGGTGATCGCCGTGGTATTCGCCGGCCTGTTTCCCTTCGCCCAAACTCTCTACACGCTGATCTCCGAGCCGCTGCGGCGCTTTCTACCCGAAGGCGCGAGCATGATCGCCACCAGCGTGACCTCACCGTTCCTGACGCCGTTCAAGCTGACGGCCCTGTGCGCGCTGTTCGTCGCCATGCCGCTGCTGCTGCACCAGGCCTGGGGCTTTTTGGCCCCTGGCCTGTACCGCCGCGAACGGCGAATTGCCCTGCCGCTGCTGGTGTCGAGCATCGTGCTGTTCTATGCCGGCATGGCGTTCGCGTTCTTCTTGGTGTTTCCGATGATGTTCGGCTTTTTTGCCAGCGTGACACCTGAAGGCGTGGCGATGATGACCGACATCAGTCAGTACCTGGACTTCATCATGGCGTTGTTCCTGGCGTTCGGTTTGGCGTTCGAGATTCCGGTGGCGACGTTCATCGTGATCTGGACGGGGCTGGCCGATGTGGCCAGGTTACGGCGCAGCCGACCCTACGTGATCGTCGGCTGTTTTGTGGTGGGGATGATTCTGACGCCGCCTGACGTGTTTTCGCAGACGATGTTGGCGGTACCGATGTGGGTGCTGTTCGAACTGGGGCTGGTGGCGAGCACGCTGGTCGGCGCGCACCCGCCCCCTGGAATGCAGGCCGATGCGACCGGTGAGGAAAACCTCTCCCTCAGGTAAGGCTGCTCGGTTCATCCGGGTAATCCAGGCCACCAGACTGGGCGTTCCATTCTGTACGGAAAGACGCCCATGCCCATTGAAACCAACGTCAACAGCCCAACCCTGGAAAGCACCTATGAGCTGGGCCGACTCGATGCCTTGGCCTGGCACACCGACAAAGCGCTCTTCGTCACGCTGCTGATGTCAGTGTTTGGTACCGACCTGCCAGTCGCTACCTATTTGAAACTGCGGGCAGCCTTGCATGAGGGCAACATCGCCAACCCGAGCTATCGGATCGATGCCCAGGAAAGCACCCTTGCCCGCTATGACGGCGCCAGCCGTACGATTGTCGTAGCGATTTCCGCGATCGCGCAGGCACGCGACGAAGCCTTCATGAGTGTCAATCTGTTCAACGCCATGACCAGGGCGTTCGGCGAATACCTGCGCAGCGTGATACGCCGAGACATCGACGAACGTGCACAGGAACGCTCACCTGAGTCCCAGGCCGAGACAGCGCACGACGTCGGCACCGATTACGCCGCCATGATGTTCTTCTACGGTGCCAGCGCAACCGACCACACCGTGTACGCCAACTACGCGGGTGAAGACTTGCGCCTGACGATGCCTACCCTGGAGCCGCTCCCTCAAACCGCAGCGTTCGTCGCAGGTAACGGCCACGACAAGGCTGGCTCTTTCGGTCACGAGGCCTTGGAAAGGGGCTTGGCATCCGTGGGGTTCACTGACGAAGAACGTCGGAGCATCTACTTCGGCAACTGGTTGCGCGATCACTCACAGTTGCTGGACCCCAAAATCGTGCGTAAACCGGACGAACCGAAGAACTTTCCGTCAACATTGTCGCGAGCCGCGCTGACCAAGCTGGTCGACTTGTTGGCACTCAAGGAATTTCACGACCTGCAGGACACCCCAGCCGGCCGCCGCGCCTACACCGTGGATGAGGAAAAGCTTGGGGTATACCGGCCTTCCGAGCATATCGACAATCCGCTGAACCCGGCCAGCGACAGCATCGACCCTCAGGCCATCGATCCGGACTTCGAGCCGTTGGTAAAGGCTGACGACCCACTGCTGCGGGTCCATCCGGCGCGCTCCATTTCGAACTACGTCGACCATGCCGCCCGCTACATGTACAACAAGCTGATCGACGCCATGAACGCGGGTAACACGATCGAGGGCCGACGCTATTTCGGCGAAGCGCTGCATGTGCTCGAAGACTATTTCTCTCACTCCAACTTCGTCGAACTGTGCCTGCGCAAAAAGGGCCATGAGGTTCTGCCCTGGACCACGGAAACAGACTGCAAGCATGGCTTGCCGATCGTCACGGGCATGTTTGGTGGTCTGGACGTGATCGCCAGCATCGCCGAGCCGCTGGGCCAGATCTTTTTCGAGACGAAAGCGCTCGATTTCAAACGCACCAAACCGGGGGACCGCAGTGACGCAGAGCAGGCCCTGCTGATCCTGCTGGCCGAACATCCTACCGATGTGCCGCTCTCCTGGCTGAAAACCTACCTGGAATTGCGCGACAAGGCAGCGGCGGCGCCCTTGTTCGGCTTATTCGAAGCCGGACGGTGGATCACTCAACTGCCGCTGACGCTGCTGCAAAATGCAATCAACTCCACGATGCAGGGCATGCTGAACTGGGTTGCGGACAGCGTCGACGAATACCAGACGTTGTCCGGGCATAACCCCAATGAGAAGCCTGGCTTGCACCCGACACATTCACAACTGGCCAAGGATCACGACACCCACCCGTTTCATGAACTGGCAGCCTATCTGGCCACTTACGCGGTAGAGCAGGTGGGCCGCTCGATGTATGAATTCTGGCAGGGCAACACCGAGCGAGACCCGGCTAGCGTGGCCATGAATTTCATTCTGCACCCTGATGCCGACAATTGGCATGAGGACATCGTGGCGGCATGGGAGGCGAAAGACCCGGATGGATCGCGGAACAAGATTCAAGCGGGCAGCCGCCTGGAAGACCTGGTGCAACTGCAGGCGCAACTCGAGAGAGAGGAAAAGGACAGGGTGAGAGTGCTGGGAGAGCAGTACCGCAACGCACCCAACACCGTCTCGGAAATTATCAGCAGCGCTTTCCCGTTCGGTTAAGCGCTCAAAACTGTTCGAGCCGCCAGACCTCGTAGGCTGGCGTCTCGTAAGGGTGACTCTGCTTGAGCGCGGCGACGACCTGAGCGATCAGGTCGTCGTCCACGACCAGCTCCACCTTCCACTCCTCCACCACTTCGACCTGGCCGGTTTGCCCCAGGAACGGCTGGCTACCGTCCAATGGGCGGAACTGGCCCTGGCCAAGTGTTTGCCAGGCGCAGTGGTCGTAGTCGCCAATGCGTCCGCCACCCTCGGCGAACACGGCGGCCTTGACCACTTCGAGGTGGCTGGCGGGGACGAAGAAGGCGAGCTTGTACACCCTTAGTTCACCCAAACGCGCGCATTGCGGAACATGCGCATCAGGGGTGCGTCTTCCTGCCACTCATCCGGGCGCCAGGAGTTCTGCACAGCACGGAACACGCGCTCCGGGTGCGGCATCATGATGGTCACACGGCCATCGCGGCTGGTGAGGCCGGTGATACCACGCGGCGAGCCGTTCGGGTTGGCCGGATAGGCTTCGGTGACCTTGCCATGGTTGTCGACGTAGCGCAGTGCCACGCAACCGGACACATCGGCTTCGAGCAGTGCCTCTTCGCTGGCGAACTCGGCATGGCCTTCACCGTGGGCGATGGCGATTGGCATGCGCGAACCGGCCATGCCCTGCAGGAAGATCGAGTTGGACTTCTGCACCTCGACCATGGCCACGCGCGCCTCGAACTGCTCCGAGCGGTTGCGCACGAAGTGCGGCCAGTATTCGGTGCCCGGAATCAGCTCGTGCAGGTTGGACATCATCTGGCAACCGTTGCACACGCCCAGGGCGAAGCTGTCGGTACGCTCGAAGAAGGCCTGGAAGGCATCGCGGGCACGGGCGTTGAACAGTGCCGATTTGGCCCAGCCCTCACCGGCACCCAACACGTCACCGTAGGAGAAGCCACCACAGGCCACCAGGCCTTTGAAATCGGCGAAATCGACACGGCCGGCGAGGATGTCGCTCATGTGCACGTCGATGGCGGCAAAGCCTGCGCGATCGAACGCGGCAGCCATCTCGACCTGGCCGTTGACGCCCTGCTCACGCAGGATCGCCACTTGTGGACGTACGCCTTTCTTGATGTACGGCGCGGCGATGTCGTCATTGACGTCATAGCCCAGCTTGGCCGACAGGCCTGGGTTGTCTTCTTCGAGCAGCAGGTCGAATTCCTGATCGGCACCGTCGGCGTTGTCGCGCAGGCGCTGGATCTGGTAACTGGTCTCGGCCCACTGGCGCTGCAGCATGCGGCGCTCGTCGTCGAACAGCACTTCGCCATTGAGGCTGATGGAGACGTCACCGTTGTTGACCGGCTTGCCGATCACCGACACACAGCCTTCGCCCAGGCCGGCGGCGCTGAATTGGGCCAGCACGTCCGGAGTGGCATCCTGGCGAACCTGGATCACCGCGCCCAACTCTTCGTTGAAGAGGATGGCCGGTACGTCCTTGCGGTTGTCGGTCAGCGTGTCGAGCTGCAGGTCGAGACCGCAGTGGCCGGCAAAGGCCATTTCCAGCACGGTGGTCAGCAGGCCGCCGTCGGAACGGTCGTGGTAAGCCAGCAGGTGACCATCGGCGTTCAGGCCCTGGATCACGGCGAAGAAGGCCTTGAGGTCTTCGGCGTCGTCGACGTCCGGTGCCTGGGCACCGATCTGGCCGTAGGTCTGGGCCAGGATCGAGGCGCCCATGCGGTTCTTGCCGCGGCCCAGGTCGACCAGGATCAGGTCGGTCTCGCCCTTGTCCATGCGCAGTTGCGGGGTCAGGGTCTTGCGCACGTCGGTAACCGGGGCGAAGCCGCTGACGATCAGCGACATCGGCGCGGTGACGCTCTTCTCGACGCCGTCATCGCTCCACTTGGTCTTCATCGACATGGAGTCCTTGCCGACCGGAATGGTCAGGCCCAGCTCCGGGCAGAGCTCCATGCCGACAGCCTTGACGGTGTCGTACAGGCGAGCGTCTTCACCCGGGTGACCGGCGGCGGACATCCAGTTGGCCGACAGCTTGATGTCGGAAAGCTTGGCGATTGGCGCCGCTGCCAGGTTGGTCAGGGTCTCGCCGATCGCCATGCGGCCGGAGGCTGGGGCGTCCAGCAGAGCCAGCGGGGTACGCTCGCCCATGGCCATGGCCTCACCGGTGTAGACATCGAAGCTGGTGGCGGTGACGGCGCAGTCGGCCACTGGCACCTGCCACGGGCCGACCATCTGGTCGCGTGCCACCAGGCCGGTGATGGTGCGGTCGCCAATGGTGATCAGGAAGCTCTTGCTGGCAACCGCCGGGTGATGCAGGACACGTTCGACGGCCTGGTCCAGGTCCAGCTCGCTCGGGTCGAAATCATCGCCCAGCTCGGCTTCGCGGGTGACCGAACGGTGCATGCGCGGCGGCTTGCCCAACAGCACGTCCAGCGGCATGTCCACCGGCGTGTTGCCGAAATGGCTGTCGGTGACGGTCAGGTGCTGCTCTTCGGTGGCTTCACCCACTACCGCGAACGGGCAGCGCTCGCGTTCGCAGATGGCTTGGAAGCGCTCGAAGTCTTCGGCGCTGACAGCCAGCACGTAGCGTTCCTGCGACTCGTTGCTCCAGATTTCGTGCGGGGCCATGCCCGGCTCGTCGTTGGGCACGTTGCGCAGCTCGAAGCGACCACCGCGGCCACCGTCGTTGACCAGTTCGGGGAAGGCGTTGGAGATACCACCTGCACCCACGTCGTGGATGAAGGCGATGGGGTTCTTGTCGCCCAGCTGCCAGCAGCGGTCGATGACCTCCTGGCAACGGCGCTCCATTTCCGGGTTTTCGCGCTGTACCGAGGCGAAGTCCAGGTCAGCGGAGCTGGCACCGGTAGCGACCGACGAGGCAGCGCCGCCGCCCAGGCCGATCAGCATGGCCGGGCCACCGAGCACGATCAGCTTGGCACCGACGGTGATCTCGCCCTTCTGCACGTGGTCTTCACGGATGTTGCCCATGCCGCCTGCGAGCATGATCGGCTTGTGGTAGCCGCGGACTTCTTCACCACGCGGGGTGTTGATGGCCTGCTCGAAGGTACGGAAATAGCCAGTCAGGGCCGGGCGACCGAATTCGTTGTTGAACGCAGCGCCGCCCAGCGGGCCTTCGACCATGATGTCGAGGGCGTCGACGATGCGGCCTGGCTTGCCGTATGGCTTTTCCCATGGCTGTTCGAAGCCCGGGATGCGCAGGTTGGAAACGGTGAAGCCGGTCAGGCCAGCCTTGGGTTTGGCGCCGCGACCGGTAGCACCTTCGTCGCGGATTTCGCCACCGGAGCCGGTGGAGGCGCCGGAGAACGGGGCGATGGCGGTCGGGTGGTTGTGGGTCTCGACCTTCATCAGGATGTGCACCGGCTCCTGTACCGCACCGTACTGGCGGGTCTCAGGGTTCGGGAAGAAGCGACCGGCGACGTTACCGACGATTACCGAGGCGTTGTCCTTGTACGCGGACAGCACGCCTTCGCTGTGCATCTGGTAGGTGTTCTTGATCATGCCGAACAGGCTCTTTTCCTGAGCCTGGCCGTCGATGTCCCAACTGGCGTTGAAGATCTTGTGGCGGCAGTGCTCGGAGTTGGCCTGGGCGAACATCATCAGTTCGATGTCGTTCGGGTTGCGCTTGAGGCCCTGGAAGGCGTTGACCAAGTAGTCGATTTCGTCTTCGGCCAGGGCCAGGCCCAGGTCGACGTTGGCCTGGGCCAGGGCCGCGCGGCCGCCAGCCAGGATGTCGACCGAGGTCATTGGCTTGGGCTGGGCGTGACTGAACAGGTCGGCTGCCTGTTCCAGCTGACCCAGGACGCGCTGGGTCATGCGGTCGTGCAGCTCGGCGGCGATGACTTCGGCGTCGGCGTCGCTCAGGTTGCCCGCGACGTAGTAGGCGATGCCACGCTCCAGGCGCTGGATCGACTGCAGGCCGCAGTTATGGGCGATGTCACTGGCCTTGCTGGCCCAGGGCGAAATGGTGCCCAGACGCGGGACGACCAGGAACAGGCGGCCGCTTGGCTCCTGTACCGGGACGCTCGGGCCGTACTTGAGCAGACGGCCCAGCACCTGCTGCTGGTCGGCGGTCAGCTCGCCGTCGACGTCGGCGAAATGGGCGAATTCGGCATACAAACCAGTAACAGCGGGGACTTTCTGGCTCAGTTGCTCGAGTAATTTACCGTGGCGAAAGGCAGAAAGGGCAGGAGCGCCGCGCAGGATCAACATCGTCGGGACAGCCTCAGGAAGGGGTGTGCTTAGAGGCCGTGCATTCTAGCCTAATTCGATAACTTTCGGCACCCGCTCTACGCCACGGCTGCCGGGCGGTGGAACCGGACTTTCGGGTCAGAAATTTAGAGTGATTGGATTGAGAGGCGCAGGGCCTGGGGGATCGAACGCCGC
This sequence comes from Pseudomonas sp. NyZ480, assembly GCF_029537255.1. Taxonomy (NCBI): domain Bacteria; kingdom Pseudomonadati; phylum Pseudomonadota; class Gammaproteobacteria; order Pseudomonadales; family Pseudomonadaceae; genus Pseudomonas; species Pseudomonas sp. NyZ480. The sequence goes on from NZ_CP120626.1 coordinate 4,291,819, forward strand.
CTGCACGGCGCATCGCGAGCAAGGCTCGCTCCTACGCTTGTTTCGAGCCAGTAATGCCAGTGACGAACGCGCGCGAATCCCACAGGCATAACTGCAGGAGCGAGCCTTGCTCGCGATGCGCCGTGCAGGCGGCGCTCGATCTCCCATCCCCACTCCCCCTAAAGCCGGCCACCTTAGGCACAGGCGCAGCACATAACCCGCTACCAGACAAGCTAACCGTTGTCGAGATATGGCGGGGCCGGTCCTTTGCGTATACTGCAACCTATGTTCGCCCACACTGCTTTGCGCCAGCGCTGCGCCAGATGGCTCATCGCAACCGGACTCTTTCTGATGCTCGGTGCCTGTGTTGAAAAACCCAGCACCCTGGAGCGCGTGAAGGAGGATGGTGTGCTGCGCGTGATTACCCGCAACAGCCCGGCCACCTACTTCCAGGATCGTAACGGCGAAACCGGCTTCGAATACGAGCTGGTCAAGCATTTCGCCGATGATCTCGGCGTGAAGCTGGAGATCGAGACCGCCGACAACCTCGACGAACTGTTCGACCAATTGAACAAACCCTCCGGTCCGGTGCTCGCAGCGGCGGGCCTTGTCAGCAGTGAACGGCGCCAGACCCAGGCCCGGTTCTCCCACCCCTATCTGGAAGTGACCCCACAGGTCATCTACCGCAACGGCCGCCCACGCCCCACCGACCCCAAGGGGCTGGTCGGCAAGAAAATCATGGTGCTCAAGGGCAGCAGCCACGCCGACCAGCTGGCCGCGCTAAAAAAACAGTACCCGTCCCTGCAATATGAAGAGTCGGACGCCGTCGAGGTGGTCGACCTGCTGCGCATGGTGGATGAAGGCCAGATCGACCTGACTCTGGTCGATTCCAATGAGCTGGCCATGAACCAGGTCTATTTCCCCAACGTGCGGGTGGCCTTCGACCTGGGCGATACCCGCGACCAGCGCTGGGCGGTGGCTCCGGGTGACGACAACAGCCTGCTCAACGAGGTCAACGAGTTCCTCGACAAGGCGCAGAAGAATGGCACCTTGCAGCGCCTGAAAGATCGCTACTACGGCCATGTCGACGTACTGGGCTATGTCGGTGCATACACCTTCGCCCAGCATCTGCAACAACGCCTGCCCAAGTACGAGAAACATTTCAAAAGCTACGCCAAGGTCGAGAAGGTCGATTGGCGCCTCCTGGCCGCCATTGGCTACCAGGAATCGATGTGGCAGCCGGAAGTCACCTCCAAGACCGGCGTACGCGGCCTGATGATGCTGACCCAGCGCACCGCCCAGGCCATGGGCGTATCCAACCGGCTGGATCCGAAGCAAAGCATCCAGGGCGGTGCCAAGTACTTCATGAAAATCAAGGCAGAGCTCGATGACAGTATTCAGGAGCCGGACCGCACTTGGTTCGCCCTGGCAGCATACAACGTCGGCACTGGCCATCTGGAAGATGCCCGCACCCTGGCCAAGCGCGAGAAGCTGAACCCGAACAAGTGGTTGGACGTGAAGAAAATGCTGCCGCGCCTGTCGCAGAAGCAGTGGTACCGGCAGACCAAGTACGGCTATGCCCGCGGTGGCGAACCGGTGCATTTCGTGGCCAACATTCGTCGTTACTACGACATCCTCACCTGGGTGACCCAGCCGCAGCTCGAGGGCCAGGTGGCCGAGGGCAGCCTGCATGTGCCCGGGGTCAACAAGGACAAACCAGCGGATCAATCGCCGCCGATGTGAACCTTCACGGCCTGACCGCCGGCAAACCGGCTCCTACAGGCTGTGCACAGCCCCTGGGCAGCGCTAGGCTGAGTGAAAAGTCTTGGGATGAAGCTCAGGCAAGGCGAAAACAGCCGAGGAAGCGGCGTTTACGGGTTGTGAATGAGCCTACCGAGGCTGTTTTCAACGCAGCATCACCGCGTATCAAGGCTTTTCGTACAGGGCCTAGGCCTTGGCCCGGCGAGCCTTGAAAAACTCACTCAGGAGCTGCCCACACTCTTCGGCCAGCACCCCGCCTTCGAACATCACCCGGTGGTTGAGAAACCCCTGGCTGAAGAACTGTCCCTGGCTCTGCACGATACCCGCCTTGGGCTCCAGCGCGCCATACACCACCCGCGCCACCCGCGAATGCACGATCAGCCCCGCGCACATGCTGCAAGGTTCGAGCGTCACGTACAGGGTGCTGCCAGGCAGGCGATAATTGCAGGCTGACTTGGCTGCCGCCCGAATAGCCACCATTTCGGCGTGGGCACTGGGGTCGCTGTCGATGATCGGCCGGTTGAAGCCCTGGCCGATCACCTGCCCATGCTGCACCAGCACCGCGCCCACCGGCACCTCGCCCATCGACGCGCCCTCGGCAGCCAGGGCCAGTGCCAGGCGCATGAATTCCTGATCGCGGCTGCGATCGATGATCTGCGCACGCATCAGACCACCGCAATCGCGGCCATCAGGCCGGTTTCCATGTGGTCGATGACATGGCAATGGAACATCCATGTGCCTGGGTTATCGGCCACCAGCGCGACTTGTGCCCGCTCGTTCTTGCCCAGCAGGTAGGTGTCGGTGAACCAAGGCTCGACGATGTCGCGGCGGTTGGAAGCGATTACCTTGAAACTCATGCCGTGCAGGTGAATCGGGTGCTGGTACTGGGTCATGTTCTTCAACTCGAAGATGTAGCTCTTGCCCTTCTGCAGCGTAGCGATGGGGCGGTCGGCGCAGGTCTTGTCGGTAATGTCCCAGGCCTGGCCGTTGATCTGCCACAGGCTAGGCGGCTTGCCGTTCTCGGTGTTGACCGACACTTTACCAACCCATTCGAAATTGAAGTTCAGCTTCTGGGCATTCTCCAGGTCCGGTTCGGCGATCGGGTTGGCCGGCAAAGCCGGCGGCCAATCGCTGGGCGCATCAGTGCTGGCCACGGAGCGCAGGGTGCCCAGGCGCACGAAGCCATCGCGCAGGGAAATCTCCTCTCCCACCTCTGGAATGCGGATGGCCAGGCAAATACGCATGCCAGGGCCAAGCCAGTATTCGTCTTCCAGCGGGCGCGGCGTGACGGGATTACCGTCCAAGGCATAGATCTTCGCCTCGCAGTTGCCCTTGAGGTTGAGCCGGTAGGTCCAGGTGTTGTCCAGGTTCAGCAGGCGCACGCGCACCACTTGGCCGGCAGGCAGTTCGGTGACCGAGTCCGGCTGGCCATTGATGGTGATCAGCCGCCCAGCCGTGCCGTTGCGCGCCGCCTCGCGTGGAATGCTGAAGGGCAGCCAGGCGCCCTGCTCGTCCACGTGCCAGTTCTTCAGGCTCAGCGTGCGCTCGTGGCGGAATCCGGTGGGCTCGCGCTCCTCGACGATCAATGGTCCGACCAGGCCACGCCCCAGCTCCTCGGAACTGCTGACATGAGGGTGATACCAGTAGCTGCCGGCGTCCGGCACACGGAATTTATAGTCGAAATACTCGCCTGGTTTGACCGGCAACTGTGAGACGTATGGCACACCGTCCATTTCCAGCGGCAGACGGATACCATGCCAGTGGATGGTGGTTTCCACCGGCAAGTGGTTGATGAAGCGCACCCGCAGCCAGGTGCCCTGTCGCACCCGCAATTCGGTGCCTGGGGCCGACGGACCGAAAGCCCAGGCCTCGGTCTTGAAGCCAGGCACCAGCTCCACATCCAAGGGGGCGGCGATCAACTCGTAGTCGTGCCCGGCGTTCTCGTCTTCGACCTTGCCCAGCCAGTACCGCGCCGCCCCTCCGGCGCCCAGGCCTACCACAACCAGGCCTGTCAGGCCTTTGAGCATTTGTCGACGGGTGAAGGACATCGGTGCGGGTACCTCGTGTTCGGCGCAATCAGTCTGCCAGCAGCCGCTGGCGATGAAGGGCGAATACGATACACCTGCAAATGGGAAATATTAAGTGAAGGATTGTATCGCTGGTTTCGAGCCTCTTCGGGCGGTGGAATCGAGTTGGAGGCGGGTTTGCACCCGCTGTCCTCTCACGCTACCGTACAGCATTGCGTGCAAGTATCGGGCTTTGGTGGTCAATGCAACCTTACCCCGCCGTGCCGCCTCTATCGGCTTGCTGTTCGCCAGGCCAGCACCTTGCCTCGGGCTTCCTACAGATCCGCAGTCGCGACACCCTTGCCCCTGGCTAACACGTGCCGTCGCCGGGTGTGCAGAGGACTTTCACCTCCAAGTCACCCGCTTGGCCACCACTACCAAGCGGGTTGCACTGATGCGCAACGCGCCGAGCCTGGCGCATTAACGACAAGGGCGCCTTGCGGCGCCCCTGTGGCTCAACTCATTCCCACTCGATGGTGGCTGGCGGCTTGCTCGACACGTCGTAGGTAACGCGCGAGATACCGTCGATTTCGTTGATGATACGGCCGCTGACGGTCTCCAGCAGCTCGTATGGCAGGTGCGCCCAACGAGCGGTCATGAAGTCCACGGTCTCGACGGCACGCAGGGCCACGACCCAGGCGTAGCGACGACCGTCGCCAACGACACCCACCGACTTGACCGGCTGGAACACCACGAACGCCTGGCTGGTCTTGTGGTACCAGTCTGCCTTGCGCAGTTCTTCGATGAAGATGTGGTCGGCGCGACGCAGCAGGTCGGCGTATTCCTTCTTCACTTCACCCAGGATACGCACGCCCAGGCCTGGGCCCGGGAACGGGTGGCGGTAGACCATGTCGTACGGCAGGCCCAGCTCCAGGCCGATCTTGCGCACTTCGTCCTTGAACAGTTCACGCAGTGGCTCGACCAGCTTGAGGTTCATTTCCTCCGGCAGGCCACCGACGTTGTGGTGCGACTTGATCACGTGAGCCTTGCCGCTCTTGGCGCCAGCCGACTCGATCACGTCCGGGTAGATGGTGCCTTGGGCGAGGAACTGAATGTTCTCCAGCTTGCTGGCTTCGGCATCGAACACGTCGATGAAGGTGCGGCCGATGATCTTGCGCTTCTTCTCTGGGTCGGCTTCGCCGGCCAGATTGTCGAGGAACTGTTTTTCAGCGTCGGCGCGGATGACCTTGACGCCCATGTTTTCCTTGAACATGGCCATGACCTGGTCGCCTTCGTGCAAGCGCAACAGACCGTTGTCGACGAACACGCAGGTCAGCTGGTCGCCGATGGCGCGGTGCAGCAGCGCGGCGACCACGGAGGAATCGACGCCGCCGGACAGACCCAGCAGGACGTTGGCCGAACCGACTTGCTCGCGAACCTGGGCAATGGCGTCTTCGACGATGTTGGACGGGGTCCACAGGGCTTCACAGCCGCAGATGTCCTGAACGAAACGGGACAGGATGCGACCGCCTTGCTTGGTGTGGGTCACTTCCGGGTGGAACTGCACGCCGTAGTAGCCCAGGGCATCGTCGTACATGCCGGCGATCGGGCAGCTCGGGGTGCTGGCCAGCACGTGGAAGTTGCCCGGCATCTGGGTAACCTTGTCGCCGTGGCTCATCCACACGTCCAGGCCCAGTACACCGTCGTCATCGACGTGGTCTTCGATGCCATCGAGCAGGCGGCTCTTGCCTACTACATCAACGCGGGCATAGCCGAACTCACGCAGGTCGGAACCTTCGACCTTGCCGCCCATCTGCTCGGCCATGGTTTGCATGCCATAGCAGATACCCAGCACCGGGACCTTCAGGTCGAATACCGCTTGTGGAGCGCGGGGGCTGTTGGCTTCGTGGACCGACTCGGGGCCGCCGGCGAGGATGATGCCGCGCGGGTTGAATTCGCGGATCGCTTCATCGGCCATGTCGAACGGATGCAGCTCGCAGTACACGCCGATTTCGCGCACGCGGCGGGCGATCAGCTGGGTGTACTGGGAACCGAAATCGAGGATCAGGATGCGGTGAGCGTGAATGTCGAGGGCCATGACTCAATCTCGTCAGTGGAAATCGGAAACGACGCGGGGCTGTCATGACAGCCCCGCTTTCTGTTGTAGCTGGAAGCCTCAACCTACGCGGTAGTTAGGGGCTTCTTTGGTGATCTGCACGTCATGCACGTGGGACTCGGCCATGCCGGCACCGGTGATGCGCACGAACTCCGGCTTGGTACGCATCTCTTCGATGGTCGCGCTGCCGGTGTAGCCCATGGACGAACGCAGGCCGCCCATCAGCTGGTGGATGATCGCAGCCAGGGCGCCTTTGTAAGGGACGCGGCCTTCGATGCCTTCCGGAACCAGCTTCTCGGCACCGGCCGAAGAGTCCTGGAAGTAACGGTCCGAGGAGCCTTGCGCCTGTGCCATCGCACCCAGCGAGCCCATGCCGCGGTAAGCCTTGTAGGAACGGCCCTGGAACAGCTCGACTTCACCCGGTGCTTCTTCGGTACCGGCGAACATCGAACCCATCATCACGCACGAGGCGCCAGCAACGATGGCCTTGGACAGGTCACCGGAGAAGCGAATGCCACCGTCGGCGATCAGCGGGACACCCGTGCCTTCCAGTGCAGCGGCAACGTTGGCGATGGCGCTGATCTGCGGCACGCCGACACCGGCGACGATACGGGTGGTGCAGATGGAACCTGGGCCGATACCGACTTTGACCGCGTCGGCGCCGGCTTCAGCCAGGGCCTTGGCAGCAGCGCCGGTGGCGATGTTGCCGCCGATCACCTGCACGTGCGGGTAGTTTTCCTTGACCCAGCGAACGCGGTCGATGACACCCTTGGAGTGACCGTGGGCAGTGTCGACGACGACGACGTCAACGCCAGCGGCAACCAGGGCGGCAACGCGCTCGCCGGTGTCCTTGCCGGTACCGACGGCGGCGCCAACGCGCAGACGACCCTGGTCGTCCTTGCTGGCCAGCGGGTAGGCCTTGGCCTTTTCGATGTCCTTGACGGTCATCATGCCCTTGAGGTTGAACTTGTCGTCGACGATCAGGACTTTTTCCAGACGGTGCTTGTGCAGCAACTCGCGGACTTCGTTCTTGTCGGCGCCTTCGCGAACGGTGACCAGACGCTCTTTTGGCGTCATCACGTCGCGGACCTTGGCGTCCAGACGGCTTTCGAAGCGCACGTCACGGGAGGTCACGATACCGACCAGGTCACCGTTCGCCAGCACCGGAACGCCGGAGATGTTGTTCAGGCGGGTCAGGTCGAACAGGTCGCGCACGGTGGCGTCGGCGTCGATGGTGATCGGGTCCTTGACCACGCCAGCCTCGAACTTCTTGACCTTGCGGACTTCGCCGGCCTGCTGTTCGATGGTCATGTTCTTGTGGATGATGCCGATGCCGCCTTCCTGGGCCATGGCGATGGCCAGGCGCGCTTCGGTCACGGTATCCATGGCAGCGGAAACCAGCGGAATGTTCAGCTCGATGCCACGGGTCAAACGGGTCTTGAGACTGACTTCATTGGGCAGTACCTCGGAATAACCAGGTACAAGGAGGATATCGTCGAAGGTCAGGGCTTCTTGGCTGATACGCAGCATCGCGGGGGCTCCCGGGCGGGAAAAATGGAAGCGCGCCATTATACTCATCCACGGCGCGCCGCTCAATGCAAAAAAGGGGCCTTCGGTCAGGCGCGTGGCACTTTTACCTGTACCACCGCCACCGGCTGGTCGAGCCAGTCGGCGAAGCTGTCAAGGAAGGCTTGGGTGAATCCGGCCTCGCCCCAGTTGTTGAAGATGAATCCCAGGTTGGAAAAGGCACATGGCTGGAGGAAGAGAAAGCCATTGATGTCATCTTCGAAACCACACAGCGGGCAGGTGAAGTTATCGCTGACGCCGGGCATCCACTCCTCCAGGCTTTCGAACAGCGGCTCGCCCACTTCGCGGCGGCACTCCGGACAGCCGGCCTCTTCGAGAAAACCTTCGGTCGGGGTATAGATGCAGCGCTTGAGCACCACTTCCAGCCCGTTGACCTGCTCGCCGAAAGGCAGTTTCTCGGGATGCAGCGCGACCTTGCGCGCGCCTTCGGACAGGGCATGGCCCATGCGGTTGCCGGTTCGACCACAGGTGGTCAGGTGCTCCTCGACGATCTTCTCGCGCACCAGCCAGCGCAGGATGGCCCTGGCACGGGCTTCGTGCACGGGCACGGTGGAAAGTTTCGGAACGATGATGCTTTGGGTGTTCATCAAGCAAGCGAGCCTACGGACTGCGGTAATGAGGCAATTCTAACGCTCACGCACTCAGGTAGCGACCGATCAGGGCCAGGCCGCTGGCCAGGACCAGCCAGGTGACCAGGCGCACGAAGGCTTCGCGGGACAGCTTCGTGGTCAGCCGGCGCCCGGACCACAGGCCTATGAACATCACCGGCAGCAGGGAGACTGCCAGCAGTAGCAGGCTCGCATCGGCATAGACACCGGCGATCAGGAACAGCGACAAGCGCACCACCGTGCTGCAACTGATCAGCGCGCTCTGGGTTGCCCTGACCTGCTCTTTCGCGTCCAGCCGTGCGCTCAGGTAAATGGCATACAGGAAACCACCACTGCCGAACAACGCCCCGAACAGGCCGCCGACCGTTCCCATCGGCACCGCCCACCAGCCGGCCAGCCTGGCCGGTCGCACCTTCACAGCCAGGCCATAGATCGCGTAGGCGGTGACGAACAGCCCCATCAGTAACAGCAGCAGGTCGGACTTGAGCCCCAGCAGGAACACCACGCCCAACGTGCAGCCCACCGCCATGCATGGCAGCAGGCGCAGCAGCTCATCGCGCACCACATCACGGCGTGACGGCAGCAGGTTGCCGAATGCGGCGACGAAGTCGAGCAACACCAACAGCGGGATGATGCGGGACAGCGGCATGAAGTGGATCAGCACCGGGCCGGCCACCAATGCCGTGCCGAAGCCAGCGATACCGAAGACGATGTAGGCAACGCCAATGGCGAGGAGAATGGGTAGCCAGTCGAGAGGGCTAAGTGACAGCTGGGTCAGCATCTTGCTTGATTCCTGTGGAGTCCTTGGTGTGTCCGTCACCGGATTGCGCCGAGGCGGACAGGGGCATGCCTTTAGGGTTATAGCGCGTGGGTAATCGAGCGCCGCCCGCGCGGCGCATCGCGAGCAAGGCTCGCTCCTACCGTTGTTTCGGGCCAATAATGCCTGTCGAAGGCGCGCGCGACCGCCCGGTATCTCGCAGGAAAAACAAGCGTAGGCGGCGCTCGATCGCGACAGCATCATAATTCTCCCGCCATGCACTTGGCGCCCCCCACCCTCCCCCTTATCATGCCCACCATGATCAAAGACCCCTTCGAACGACTCGGCCTGGACCGCGAGGTCCTCACCGTCAGCCAGCTCAACGGCCGCGCCCGGGTGCTGCTGGAAGATGTATTCCGCAGTGTCTGGGTGGAAGGCGAAATTTCCAACCTCGCCCGCCCGGCCTCCGGCCACATGTACTTCACCCTCAAGGACAGCGGGGCGCAGGTGCGCTGCGCGCTGTTCCGGCAGAATGCCGCGCGCGTGCGCCAGGCCCTGCGCGATGGCCTGGCGGTACGCGTACGCGGCAAGGTCTCGCTGTTCGAAGGGCGTGGCGACTATCAGCTGATTCTCGACACCGTCGAGCCCGCTGGCGACGGCGCCTTGCGCCTGGCATTCGAGGCCTTGAAGGAAAAGCTCGGCGCCGAAGGCCTGTTCAGCGCCGAACGCAAGAAGCCGCTGCCGGCCCATCCGCAACGCATCGGCATCATCACCTCGCCCACCGGCGCGGTGATCCGCGACATCATCAGTGTGTTCCGCCGCCGCGCACCACAGGTCGAGCTGAACCTGATCCCCACTGCGGTGCAAGGACGTGAAGCCATCGGCCAGATCGTCCGGGCCCTGCGACTGGCCGATAGCCGTGGCTTCGATGCATTGATCCTGGCCCGTGGCGGCGGCTCGCTGGAGGACCTCTGGTGCTTCAACGAAGAAGCCGTGGCCCGCGCGGTGGCCGCCTGTGCCACGCCAATCGTCAGTGCGGTAGGCCATGAAACCGATGTATCGATCAGTGATTTCGTCGCCGACGTGCGGGCTCCGACACCTTCGGCGGCCGCTGAACTGCTGGCCCCGGACAACAGTGGCCTGCAACAGCGCCTGGACGGTTTGCAGCGGCGCTTGCTGCTGCGCATGCAAAACCGCCTGACCCATGACCGTCTGCGCCTGGAGTCCCTGACCCGTCGCCTGCGCCACCCTGGCGAACGCCTGCGCCAGCAAGCCCAGCGCCTGGACGACCTGGACATGCGCCTGCGCCGAGCGTTCATGCTAGACCTGAACCAGCGCCGCGAACGCCTGGCACGCCTGGACACCCGCCTGGCCGCGCAGCATCCGGGCCGCGCCCTGAAACTGCTGGGCCAGCGCCTGGACAGCCTCGCCGAACGCCTGCCAAGGGCCATGCGCGAAGTGCTCAAGGACCGCCGTCAGCGCTTCCAGGCGCAACTGCAGACGTTGCAGGTGGTCAGCCCACTGGCGACCCTGGCCCGCGGTTACAGCATCCTGCTCGACGAACGCGGCAAGGCCATCCGCAGTGCCGATCAGACCTACAACGGCCAGCGCCTGACCGCCCGCCTCAACGAGGGCGAACTGCAGGTGCGGGTCGAAGACAACCACCTGACCCCGGTCACCCTCCCCCTACTGGACTGACTCATGCCTCGCCTGATCGCGCCCCTGCTCGCCCTTTCCCTGCTGCTGCTTGCCGGCGGCGCCCAGGCCAGCTACATCACCCGCACCTTGAACAAGCCGGTGCCCGGTGGCGTCGCAGTCATCGACCTGGGCCCCTCGGCAACCGCACCCAGCGCACGTTTCGATGGCAAACCGGTGCTGGTGGTCAAGGAACAGGACAACTGGCTGGCCATCGTCGGCATTCCGCTGACCCAGAAGCCGGGCACCGCCGTCCTCAACCAGGGCGGTCGCAACCTGCGCTTCACCGTCGGCAGCAAGAAGTACCCCGAGCAGCACATCACCCTGAAGAACAAGCGCCAGGTCAACCCCAACCCCGCCGACCTGAAACGCATCGACCGCGAACTGGCCGAACAGATCAACGCCTACCGCAGCTTCAGCCCGGCCCTGCCGAGCAACCTGATCCTCGACAAGCCGGTCAACGGCCCGCTGTCGAGCAAGTTCGGCGTGCGTCGTTTCTTCAATGGCGAAGAACGCAACCCGCACGCAGGCCTGGACTTCGCGGTACCTGCCGGCACGCCGATCAAGACGCCCGCCAACGGCAAGGTGATTCTGGTGGGCGACTACTTCTTCAACGGCCGCACCGTTTTCGTCGACCACGGCCAAGGCTTCATTAGCATGTTCTGCCACCTGTCGAAGATCGACGTACAACCAGGCCAGACGCTGCGCAGAGGTGATGTGATCGGGCGAGTAGGTTCGACCGGGCGGGCTACCGGGCCACATATGCACTGGAATGTCAGCCTGAACGATGCCCGGGTGGATCCGGCGATTTTCATCGGTGCGTTCCAGCCCTGATATCGACGGCGCTTTTTTCGCGGGTAATCCCGCTCCCACGGGGGTATCACACCTGTAGGAGCGGGTTTACCCGCGAACGGGGCCGCCTAATTGAACCCCTCTTCACCTTGTTGCGCCATTGAAAAATACCGCGCAAGAAATCCAAATACACAGACAAATATCAGCGATAAAATCTCGTCACTGCGCTTTTTTTAAGCATTCCTCTCAATTTTTTCTGAACACTTGCCATCCCCCACCCCACTGGTTAGGGTTGAAGGCATGAAAACCTTCAGCACCCTCATTCTGCTCCGACAACATCGCAGCCTCTGCCTGGTCAGCGCCCGACTACCAGGTTGAATCGCGTCGCCTCGCCTCTTCATCTCGTTATCGCTCGGCAGGCCCGATCTCGGCCGCACACAAAAGGATTGCTTCCATGACCATGCTCAAAGACCCTTCGAAGAAATACCGCGCCTTCCCGACTATCGACCTGCCCGACCGTACCTGGCCGTCGAAAACCATCACCCAGGCGCCGATCTGGTGCAGCTCCGACCTGCGTGATGGCAACCAGTCGCTGATCGAGCCGATGGACTCGGAGAAGAAACTGCGCTTCTGGAAGACCCTGGTGCAGGTTGGCGTGAAAGAAATCGAGGCATCGTTCCCGTCCGCTTCGCAAACCGATTTCGACTTCGTGCGCATGCTGATCGAAGAAGGCCACATTCCCGACGACACCACCATCCAGGTGTTGACCCAGGCCCGCGAAGACCTGATCGCCCGCACCTTCGAGTCGCTGCGCGGCGCGAAAAAGGCCATCGTCCACCTGTACAACGCCACCAGCCCGTCGTTCCGCCGCATTGTCTTCAACCAGGACAAGCAAGGCGTGAAGGACATCGCGGTGAACGCAGCCAAGCTGTTCGTCAAATATGCCGCCCAGCAGCCGGAAACCCAGTGGACCTTCCAATACTCGCCTGAAACGTTCAGCGCGACCGAGCTGGAGTTCGCCAAGGAAGTCTGCGACGCAGTCATCGACGTGTGGAACCCGACCCCTGAGCACAAGATCATCCTCAACCTGCCGGCCACCGTGGAAGTTGCCACGCCGAACATCTACGCCGACCAGATCGAGTGGTTCTGCCGCAACATCAACCGCCGTGACAGCGTGATCATCAGCTTGCACTGCCATAATGACCGCGGCACCGGCATCGCCGCCACCGAGCTGGGCCTGATGGCCGGTGCCGACCGCGCCGAAGGCTGCCTGTTCGGCAACGGCGAGCGTACCGGCAACGTCGACCTGGTGACCCTGGCGTTGAACCTCTACACCCAGGGCATCGACCCTGGGCTGGACTTCTCCGACATCGACGGCGTGCGCAAGGTGGTCGAAGAGTGCAACCAGCTGCCGGTACACCCACGCCACCCGTACGTTGGCGACCTGGTCCACACCGCATTCTCCGGCTCGCATCAGGACGCCATCCGCAAGGGCTTCGCCAAGCAGAAGGAAGGCGAGCTGTGGGAAGTGCCGTACCTGCCGATCGACCCGGCCGACATCGGCCGCAGCTACGAGGCGGTGATCCGCGTCAACAGCCAGTCGGGCAAAGGTGGCATCACCTACCTGCTCGAGCAGGAATACGGCATCAGCCTGCCACGCCGCATGCAGATCGAATTCAGCCAGGTGGTTCAAGGAGAAACCGACCGTCTGGGCCTGGAGATGACCGCCCAGCAGATCTACAGCCTGCTGCACAAGGAATACCTCCAGGCCAACAGCCCTTATGCGCTGGTCAGCCATCGTCTGCAGGAAGAGAACGGCCACAGCGCCGTGGAAGTGGAAGTCGCCGGTGAAGGCGAGACCACCCTGCACTGGCGCGGCAAGGGCAATGGCGCCCTGGAAGCCCTGGTAGCCGGCCTGCCGGTTGCAGTGGAAATCATGGACTACAACGAGCACGCCATCGGCGCGGGCACCAACGCCAAGGCGGCGGCCTACATCGAGCTGCGCGTGGCCGGTGGCCGTCCGGTGCACGGCGTGGGTATCGATGAGAACATCACCACCGCCAGCTTCAAGGCCCTGTTCAGCGCGCTGAACCGCTCGCTGAGCCAGCAGGAAGCCAAGGCCGCCTGAGCCTTACCCTGATGGACAAGAAAGCCCGCATCATTGGATGCGGGTTTTTTTTGCGTTCGCCACAGCATTTTTAGCGTCGATGCAATCGAGCGCCGCCCGCGCGGCGCATCGCGAGCTGCGCTCGCTCCTACGTTTGTCTCGGGCCAGTAACGCCTGTGAAAGGCGCTCGCGATGTGCCGCGCGGGCGGCGCTGGATCTCACAGGCGCCACCCAACCCACGCCAGGCAAAAAAAAGGGGCGCCGACCAAGCGCCCCATAAGCCGTAAAGCACACAACAAATTCAGTTGGCATCCAACAGCGCAATCGCCTCGGCACTGCATGCCTCGATCCGCGCCCAGTCGCCATTCTTGATCCAGCTGCTGTCGAGCATCCACGTACCGCCCACGCACATCACGTTGGGCAGGGCCATGTAGTTACGCACGTTGGCCGGGTTCACGCCGCCAGTCGGGCAGAAACGAATATCGCCGAACGGGCCAGCAAAGGCCTTGATTGCCGCCACGCCACCGCTGATTTCCGCCGGGAACAGCTTGAAGCGGCGGTAACCCAGGGCATAGCCCATCATGATTTCAGACGGTGTGCTGATACCTGGCAGCAGCGGGATCTCACTGTCCACGCCCGCTTCGAGAATGTCCTGGGTGATGCCAGGGGTAACGACGAACTGCGCACCTGCAGCTTCGACGGCAGCGAACATGCTGCGATCGAGCACGGTACCGGCGCCGACGCACAACTCCGGGCGCTGCTCACGCAGCACTTGGATGGCCTTCAGACCGTGCTGCGAGCGCAGGGTCACTTCCAGGGTACGGATGCCGCCAGCGGCCAGAGCGTCGGCCAGAGGCAGGATGTCTTCCTCACGGGCGATGGTGATCACCGGCAGGATGCGCGCCGCTTTGCAGATGGCATCGATCCGTGCAGCTTTCTCGGCCATCGAGAGCTTGGGCTGTGGGCGTTCGAGGGTGGTCATGACAGTGGATCCTTGGCTCATGGGCACCAGTAGATGTCCAGGGGGTCGTGAAGAAAAGCGCGAATCGGCATTTCGGAAAGGTCGTTGCCCGCCAGGGCGGCGCGCAGGGTAGCGAGTTTGCCCTCGCCTTGCACGGACAGCGCGATGAATGCGGCGCTGGCGAGCAGTGAACGGGTCATGGTCAGGCGTTGGCGCGGCACGCTCGGCGCCAGCATCGGCAGGATGCGGCGCGGGCTTGAAAGGTTCAGGCCTTCGCGCAACAACGGGCTACCTGGGAACAGCGAAGCGGTATGGCCATCATCGCCCATGCCCAGCACCAGCACGTCGATGGGTGGCAGTTCGGCCATCAGCTGGTCAGCCAGCTCGGACGCAGCTTCGAGGTTGACCGCACTCTGGTACAGGCCGACAAAACGCGCCTTGGCCGCAGGCCCCTTGAGCAGGTGCCGGGCCAACAGGCCCGCATTGCTGTCGGCATGTTCCACCGGCACCCAACGCTCATCGGCCAGGCTCACCGTCACCTTCGACCAATCCAGCGATTGCACCGCCAGTTGCTCGAGGAAGGGTACCGGGCTGCGCCCCCCCGACAGCACCACGCAGGCGTGGCCCTTGACGGCGATGGCAGCGCGCAAGCGGTCGGCGACATCCTCGGCCAGGGTGGTCGCCAGGGCCTTGGCGTCGGCTAATTGATGGGCCTTGATCGCCGCCGGCAGATTCAGTTCAGATATCGCCATACCATGCCCTCCCATCGCGGGTAATCAATGCAATCGAGCTCATCGGCCCCCAGGACCCCGCCGCGTATGGTTTGGGCGCGTCCCCGGCGTTGCGCCAGCCTGCGATCAGCTGGTCACACCACTTCCAGGCGTACTCGATCTCGTCCTTGCGCACGAACAGGTTCTGGTTGCCGCGCATCACTTCGAGCAACAAGCGCTCATAGGCATCCGGGATTCGTGTACTGCGCCAGGTGTCGGAAAAATTCAGCTGCAGAGGGCCACTGCGCAGTTGCATGCCCTTGTCCAGGCCCTGCTCCTTGGTCATTACCCGCAGGGAAATGCCTTCATCCGGTTGCAGGCGAATGATCAGCTTGTTACCGATCTGCAAACGCTGTTCCGGAGCGAAGATGTAATGCGGCGTCTCCTTGAAGTGGATGACGATCTGCGAGAGCTTCTGCGGCATGCGCTTGCCGGTACGCAGGTAGAACGGCACGCCCGACCAGCGCCAGTTGCGGATGTCGGCACGCAGAGCGACGAAGGTCTCGGTATCGCTCTGGGCGTTGGCGTTATCCTCTTCAAGGTACCCTGGCACCGGTTTACCGTCGCTGTAGCCGGCAATGTACTGGCCACGCACCACGGCAGTGCTCAGACGCTCGCCGGTGATCGGTGCCAGTGCCTTGAGCACCTTGACCTTCTCATCGCGGATGCTGTCGGCAGACAGGTCGCTGGGCGGGTCCATGGCGATCAGGCACAGCAGCTGCAGCAGGTGGTTCTGGATCATGTCACGCAGCTGGCCGGCCTTGTCGAAGTAACCCCAACGGCCTTCGATGCCAACCTTCTCGGCCACGGTGATTTCCACGTGGGAGATGGAATTCTGGTTCCACTGGGTTTCGAACAGGCTGTTGGCAAAACGCAGGGCAATCAGGTTCTGCACCGTCTCTTTGCCCAGGTAATGGTCGATGCGGTAGACCCGGCTTTCGGGGAAGAACCTGGCCACGGCGTCATTGACCCGGCGCGACGACTCCAGGTCATGGCCGATGGGCTTTTCCAGCACCACGCGGGTACGTGCGGCGAGCCCAACCTTGTCGAGGTTCTCGCAGATCGCCCCGTAAACCGCCGCCGCGGTGGCGAAATAGGCGATCAACGGCAGCTCGTCCGGCAGTTGCTCGGCCAGGGCCTGGTAGCCCTCAGGCTGCAGGAAGTCCAGGTGCTGATAGCTCAGGCGCCCAAGGAAACGCCCAAGCGCGGCCGGCTCGATGTCGGCCTCCGTCACGTGCCGACGCAGATGGGCTTCGATGGTACCCAGATGCTCCTGCGCACTCCCAGGCTCACGGGCCAGCGCCAGCAAGCGGGTATCCGGGTGCAGCAGGTTGGCACGGTCTAGTTGGTAAAGCGCAGGAAACAGCTTGCGCAATGCCAGGTCGCCCAGGGCGCCAAACAAGGCAAATGTGCAAGGTTCGACACTGATCGCAGCCATGATGTTGGTTCTTTCCTAAAGTTGGTCTAGGAATACCGCTTTCACATACGGTTTTCAAGGGATAATGTAGTAAAAAACACAACATTATCGGTAAGCGTAACAGACAAGTGGTGCGCCAACCGCACCGACAGTACGATAGACGACCGTGCAAAAAGCCTGCTGCCCAGGCAGCCGGCTGTCTTCCCGACCCAAGGACATACCATGGACCGCGTGCGAAACCTCCTGGAGCAGATCCAGGGACGCCTCGACGAGCTGAACAAGGCCGAACGCAAAGTCGCCGAAGTCATCCTGCTCAACCCGCAACAAGCCACCCGCTTCAGCATTGCCGCGCTGGCCCAAGCGGCCAAGGTCAGCGAGCCGACCGTCAACCGCTTCTGCCGCTCGTTCGGCGTCAGCGGCTACCCCGAGCTCAAGCTGCAACTGGCGCAGAGCCTGGCCAGTGGCGCAGCCTATGTCAGCCGCGCCGTGGAGGCCGACGACGATCCGGCGGCCTACACGCAGAAGATCTTCGGCAGCGCCATCGCCTCCCTGGACAGCGCCTGCCAGCAGCTCGACCCGCAGCAGGTCAGCCGCGCCGTGGACATGATGATCCAGGCCCGGCAGATCCACTTCTTCGGCCTCGGCGCCTCAGCCCCGGTGGCGCTTGATGCGCAACACAAGTTCTTCCGCTTCAACCTCGCCGTGTCGGCCCATGCCGACGTGCTGATGCAACGCATGCTGGCCTCGGTTGCCCACACCGGCGACCTGTTCGTGATCATTTCCTACACCGGGCGCACCCGCGAACTGGTCGAGGTGGCACGCCTGGCGCGGGAAAACGGCGCTTCGGTGCTGGGCCTGACCGCCGCAGGCTCCCCGCTGGCCAACGCCTGCAGCCTGAGCCTGCACATCCCGCTGCCCGAGGACACCGACATCTACATGCCGATGACCTCGCGGATCATCCAGCTGACAGTGCTCGACGTCCTGGCCACCGGCATGACCCTGCGCCGTGGCGTGGACTTCCAGCCGCACCTGCGCAAGATCAAGGAAAGCCTGAACGCCAGCCGCTACCCCATCGAGGACGACGAACTCAGCTGAGCCGGTGCGCCTGCAGACGCAGGTGGGCGCGTTGCCCCGGCGCCAGGCTCAGGCCCTCGCCGCTGCCGCTGGCAGCCTCGACACAGACGAACCCCTGGCATTCTCGCCCGCTCACACCCATTAGCGGCCGGTTGCCGGGGTGCCAGACCACCGTGTCGTCGCTGTCGCCAGTGTCGATGCACAATTCACGCTGCCAGGCCGGGTCCTGCAACTGCACACGAGGGGTACCCGGAAACACCTTCTGGCAACCGCCCTTGAGCTTGAGCGCGCCGTCTTCGCGGCAAACCTGACGGTTCAGGCGGTCGTAGCCCTCGATGTCTTCAAGCCCAGACAGCGCTATCTCGGACACGTCGCTAATACGCCAGTAAGCCAGCAGCGCATGACTCAGCTGGCAGGGTTCGCTGTCCTGATGCTCGGTGCTCAGGCTCAGTTCCATGCGACTGCCCAGCTTGGCATGCAAGTCGACCTGCCAGTCGCACAGGTCAAGACGCCACTTGAGCGTAACCCCCTCTTCGTCCTCTCGGCTGTCTACCAGCTTCCAGTCGAGCAGGCGCGCCCAACCATGGGCAGGCCACAGGTCCTCACTGGGGTGACGGCCGTACCAAGGCCAACACACCGGCACACCACCGCGGATGGCCCCCACTTGCGGCCACTGTTCGGCACACCACAGCCATGGCCGCTCGCCAGCCGGCTGGAAATGCAACAGCTGCGCCCCCTGGCGACTGAACACCGCCTGGCAGCGGGGGTGATCGATGATCAGCACATCGCGCTGCTGGTAACGCTCCCACTCGAAGGTCGGCCTGGGCCGTTGCGAGGAAAAGAAGCGATGTAGCGGATGTTCAGGCATGGTTCCAAGCTCTTGTTGTTTGAGATAGCGCTGTCTTTCCGTATCCCCAACATCCACTGCAAGCCAGTGGATGCCGGGTAACGGGATTGGATTGGCGTAAATTTACAACAAGTACCCTCAGAATGACGACTGAATCTTCAAGCCAGCGACCAGCGCGTTGTCCACCTCGTCGACACCGCCCGGGCTCTTGATGTACTGAAGGTTGGGGCGCACCGTCAGCCAATTGGTCACATGGAAACCGTAGTAGAGCTCGGCGTTGTATTCGGTGCGCTGCAGCGGCACGAAGCCGGGGTTGTCGTAATCACTGATACCGCTCTGGGCATTGAGCAGCTCGGCGCGTTTTTTCACATCATCGTTGACATGGATACGGGCGACGCCGAAGCCGATGTCATCCTTGGGCCGGGCATCGAAGGCGCCTTTGTAGACCATCCCGACCTGCTGGTAGTTGTCGACCACGTTGGTGGCCTTGTCGTGAACCGTGAAGTTGGCGAACAGGCTCAGACCACGGTTGACATCGCCACCATGGGCGGTGACCTGCTGCTGCGCCACCACCCACCAACCGTGCTTGCTGGAATGCGACTTGAAGGCCTCGCCGGTCAGCGCCTGCGGGTTGCCGTTGACGTCGTCGTACACGTCGTCCGCCTTGGCCGTGCTGTAGTAGTAACCCAGGCGGTACTCGCCCGGCAGCCCATTGACCTGGGGCGACCAGACCATCTCTACCGGCAGGATCGCGCCCTTGGTACCACTGCCGCTGAGTTTGAAGCCATTGCCGGTTTCCAGGTTGGAAGGGTTCTGCTCGAAGGCCCCCACCTGCACGAAGAATTCCGGAGTGATGTTGTACTTGACCCGCAGCGCCCACTGGCTGACTGGCCAGTTGTACCAGATGCCGCCCACCCAGTTGCCCACCTGCGAGCCACAGAACGCCAGGTTCTGGAAGTCGCACGGGAAGCTGTTGAAGTCCTCCCCCTCGCCAAAGCGGCCGAATTTCACATCCAGGGCACCGTCGAAGTACTTCTGCTTGATCCACATCTGGGTCAGCCGCCAGGTCTGGCCGCGCCCCCAGACTTCCTGCACCGAACTGAACTGTCCGGCACGCGGGTCGCTGATCCGGTCGTTGGACAGGTTACGACCGCTACGCTCGGTGATCGCCAGCTTGAACTCGGTGTCGTTCCAGCCAAAGATCTTTTCCAGGTCCAGGTGCGCACCGAGGGCGAACTGGTCGCTGTAACGGGCCGTCTTGTCGTCGTTGTAGCCTCCGTTGAGGTTGCCAGCCACCTCACCGACGTAATCGAGGGTGAAGTCGTAACCCTTTTCCAGCAGTTCGGTACGCGTGCCACCCCAGTCGCCGGTCATCCACTTCGACTCGCTGGAAAATGCCTCGGCAGCTTGCGCCCCGCCGCTGCCGAGCATGGCCAATGGCGCCAGCAAGGCCAGCGAGCCTAATGTCTTGATGCGATTGCGCTGTTCCATCCTTTTGCGTCCTCTTTGTTCTTATTTGATGGTGTAGACGTTTCAACGTCCCTTGAAGCGGGCCACGTTGTCCTTTACTGCAGCGCTGCTGGCGGCAGGGTCCAGGCGCTCGCCGGTGGCGGCGTCGAACAGCAGCACCCTGGCCGGGTCGAACTGCAGGTTGAGGTTGTCACCGACCCGGCACGCCACATCCGGCGCCAGTCGGCAGCAGACCTTGGTCTGGTTGAGGGTGACGAACACCAGCAGGTCCGGCCCGGTGGGCTCGGTAACTTCGACCTCGGCGCGAATCCCTGGCAAGCCATTGCCCTCGCCGGCTCCCAGCGAGATCTGCTCCGGGCGGATACCAAGGATGATCTCGCGCCCATCGAGCATATCGCTGGCCGCCCCCAGCGGCAGCTCGCACCGTGCCTGGCCACTGTCGAGCAAGGCCAGCAGGCGGCCCTCCTGCTTCGTCAGACGCACAGGGATGAAATTCATTGGCGGCGAACCGATGAAACTGGCCACGAACTGGTTGGCGGGGTCGTTATAGATCTGCTGTGGCGTGCCGAACTGTTGAATGATGCCGTCCTTCATCACCGCTACCTTGTCGCCCAGGGTCATGGCCTCGATCTGGTCGTGGGTCACGTACACCGTGGTGGTGCGCAGGCGTTGGTGCATGAGTTTCATCTCGGTGCGCATCTCTACCCGCAGCTTGGCATCGAGGTTCGATAACGGCTCGTCGAACAGGTAGATCTTCGGCCGCCGCGCCAGGGCCCGGCCCATGGCTACCCGCTGCTGCTGACCGCCGGACAGCTGGGCCGGCTTGCGGGCGAGCAAGTGCTCGATCTGCAGCAACTTGGACACCCGCGCCACCTCCTCATCGATGGCGGCCTGCGGCATCTTGCGAATCTTCAGGCCGAACTCGATGTTCTCGCGCACGCTCATGGTCGGATACAGGGCATAGGACTGGAACACCATGGCGATATCGCGATCCTTCGGACTCATGCCGCTGACATCCTGGTCGTCGATCAGGATCGCGCCCCCGGTGATCTGCTCAAGACCCGCGATGCAGTTCATCAAGGTCGATTTGCCACAGCCCGAAGGGCCCACCAGGATCAGGAACTCACCGTCCTTGATCGACAGCTGAATGTCCTTGAGGGTGTCCGGCAAACCGCTGCCGTAGGTCTTGTTGACGTTGCGAAGTTCAAGCGTTGCCATGACTTACCCCTTGACGGCGCCGGCGGTCAGCCCGCGGACGAAATACTTGCCTGCCACCACATAGACCAGCAGGGTTGGCAGGCCGGCGATCATCGCCGCCGCCATGTCGACGTTGTATTCCTTGGCCCCGGTGCTGGTGTTGACCAGGTTGTTCAGGGCCACGGTGATCGGTTGCGAATCGCCACTGGAGAACACCACCCCGAACAGGAAGTCGTTCCAGATCTGAGTGAACTGCCAGATCAGGCAGACCATGATGATCGGCGTCGACATCGGCAGGATGATGCGGCGGAAGATGGTGAAGAACCCCGCGCCATCAAGACGCGCCGCCTTGACCAGCGCATCCGGGACGCTTACGTAGAAGTTGCGGAAGAACAACGTGGTGAAGGCCAGGCCATACACCACGTGCACCAGCACCAAGCCACTGGTGGTACTGGCCAGGCCGAGCTTGCCGAGGGTGAACGAAGCTGGCAGCAAGACGGTCTGGAACGGCAGGAAGCAGCCGAACAGCAACAACCCGAAGAACAGCTGCGAACCACGGAAGCGCCACATCGACAGCACGTAACCGTTCAGCGCACCGATGGCCGTGGAGATCACCACGGCCGGGACGGTGATCAGGATCGAGTTCCAGAAGTAACCGCTTACCGTGCTCCAGGCCTTGACCCAGCCGATGCCGGTGAACACCGCCGGCCAGCTCAACAGGTTGCCGCTGCCGATGTCTTCCGGGGTCTTGAAACTGGTCAGCACCATCACCACCAGTGGTACCAGGTACAGCAGCACGGCCATCAGCAGCACTGCATGGATGGCGAGACGACCAAGGCTCATCGCCGGTTTGTCCAAAGGGCTATGCATGGCGCTTGCTCCTGAGCTCGGAGTACAGGTACGGCACCAGGATCGCGAGAATCGCCCCGAGCATCAGGATGGCGCTGGCCGACCCCATGCCCATCTGACCGCGACTGAAGGTGAAGGAATACATGAACATGGCCGGCAAGTCGGAGGAGTAACCCGGCCCGCCCGCAGTCATCGCCGCCACCAGGTCAAAGCTCTTGATGGCGATGTGCGAGAGGATCATCAACGCGCTGAAGAACACCGGGCGCAGGCTTGGCAGCACCACGGTCCAGTAGATGCGCGGCAGACTGGCCCCGTCGATCTGGGCGGCACGGATGATCGACTGGTCGACACCCCGAAGCCCGGCAAGAAACATCGCCATGATGAACCCCGAAGCCTGCCAGACAGCGGCGATGACCAGGCAGTACACCACCCGATCGGGGTCGATCAGCCAATCCAGGCGAAAACCCTCCCATCCCCAGTCACGCAGCAGCTTGTCCAACCCCATGCCAGGGTTGAGCAACCACTTCCAGGCGGTGCCGGTGACGATCATCGACAGCGCCATCGGGTACAGGTAGATGGTGCGGATGAAGCCCTCGCGACGGATGCGCTGATCGAGCAGCACCGCCAGCAGGACGCCAATGGCCAGGGTGATGGCGATGAACAGCCCGCCGAACACCAGCAGGTTCTTGCTGGCTACCCACCAGCGGTCGTTGTCGAACAGACGGGCGTATTGCGCCAGGCCTGCCCATTTGTACGTCGGCAGGAAGGTGGACGTGGTGAACGAGAGGACGAAGGTCCACAGGATATAGCCATAGAAGCCCACCAGGACGATGAACATGCTCGGCGCCAGCACCAGTTTCGGTAGCCAGCGCTGTAGAGCGTCCAGGGGCGAGGCCCGCAGTCGGGCGGTTGTCGTAGTCATGATTGAAACCCCGATTCAGGAATGGGACGTCCTGGTGTAGGAGTGACCTGTGGAAGCGGGCCTATCTGCGAACAAAGGCCAAGCCCTTGACCTGCAATCGCGGTGTACGCTTCGCGGGTGAGCCCGCTCCCACAGGGACCGTGCCGGATCTACGGCTGTGACATCGGCTACTGGGCAGCCTGGATCGCCGCTGCCAGCTTCTTCGCCGCATCGGCCGGGTCGGCCTTGGGGTCGTTGATGTAGTTGGTCACCACATCGAAGAACGCGCCCTGCACGGCCAGGGTCGTGGCCATGTTGTGCGCCATGCTCGGTTGCAGACCGCCGTTGCCAGCATCGGCAAGGAAGTCCTTGGCAGAGGCCTGGGCGCAGGCATCGAAGCCGTACTGCCCCATCTGCGCGAGCATGTCGTTGCGTACCGGAATCGACCCCTTGTTGGTGCTGAAGAGTTTCTGGAAGTCCTTGCCGAGCACGATCCGGGCAATATCCTGCTGGCCTGCTGCGGTGCCCTCATCCTTCTGCTTGAACACCACCAACGAGTCGATGTTGTACAGGAAGGCCTTTTCGGTACCGGGGAATGGCACGCACTGGTAGTCCTTGCCGGCGGTTTTCTTCGCCAGGGTCCACTCGCTCTTGGCCCAGTCGCCCATGATCTGCATGCCTGCCTTGCCGTTGATGACCTTGGCCGCTTCGAGGTTCCAGTCCTGGCCCTTGCCGTCAGGGTCCATGTAGGTGGCGAGTTTCTTCAGCTCGGTCAGGGTCTTGACCATTCCAGGCCCGGTCAGGGCGTCCTTGTCGAGTTCGACCAGTGCCTTCTTGTAGCCGTCGACGCCCATGACCGAGAGCGCCACGCTCTCGAACACGGTGCTGTCCTGCCAGGGTTGGCCGCCATGGGCGAGCGCAATGAAGCCAGCAGCCTTGAGCTTGTCGGCAGCGGCGTAGAATTCCTCGAGCGTTGCCGGTGCCTTGTCGATGCCGGCTTTCTTGAACACCTCAGGGTTGATCCACAGCCAGTTGGTGCGGTGAATATTCACCGGCACCGCCACGTAGTCACCGTCGTACTTCACGGTGGCAGCGACTTTCTTGTCGAGCAGGGTGTCCCATTTTTCCTGCTCGGCGACAGGCTTGAGCACATCGGCGTCGAGCAGACCGGTGGCGGCCCAATCCTGGATGTCGGGGCCCTTGATCTGGGCCACGGCGGGCGGGTTGCCGGCCACTGCGCGACTCTTGAGCACGGTCATGGCCGTGGCACCACCACCGCCTGCGACGGCGCCATCCTTCCAGGTGAAGCCATCTTTCTCGACCTGGGCCTTGAGCACATCGGCTGCGGCTTTTTCTCCACCCGACGTCCACCAGTGCACCACCTCGACATTGCCTTTGGAATCGGCAGCAAGGGCGCTTAATGGGAGGAGCGAAGCGAGGGAGATCGCGGCAGCGAGGCGGAGCGTGGAATACATGAGAGCACCTTTTCTTGTTGTTATGCCGGGCAAGACTGTCGCTTGCATGGCATGAGTCTAATCAGCGCACGGACCACGCCAGGTAACGAAGCGATGTGCGAATGTCATCGTTTGGTTACATTCACTGTCCACTGCGCGCACAACCGCCTAGGAGCACCCGTGGAGGGCCGCCACCGACCGCCCAGTCAATCGGCCCCACGCGGCAGGTACAACGTCACCCTCAACCCACCCTCGCGCAGGTTGAGCAGACTCACCTCTCCCCCATGGCTATGGGCGATGTTGCGCGCAATCCCCAGGCCCAATCCGTACCCTTGCTGCTGCCCGGCCAAGCGGAAGTGGGGCTCGAACACCTGCTCCAGGCGCTGCTCCGGCACCCCGGGGCCCTGGTCATCCACTTGCAGGACAAACCCCTCGGCACTGTCGAGGATGCGCAAATGCGCCCGCTCGCCGTACTTGATGGCATTGTCGATCAGGTTGCCGATACACCGGCGCAAGGCAAGCGGCTTGCCCGGATACGCCGCCAGGGCGCGCCCCTCGAGCGTGATCCTGCCATCGCCCAGGTATGGCTCGGCAAGGATTTCCAACACCTGGTTGAGGTCGATCGGCTCGATGTTCTCGTGAATGTCGGTGTCCTTCACGCATTGCAACGCACCCTTGACCAGCAACTCCAGCTCATCCAGGTCCTGGCTGAACTTGGCTTGCAGGCGCTCGTCCTCCAACAGTTCGACCCGCAGACGCAAGCGAGTGATGGGCGTTCGCAGGTCATGGGAAATGGCGCTGAACAGCTGGGAGCGCTCCGTGAGGTAGCGGCTGATGCGCTCGCGCATGTTGTTGAAGGCGCGGCCCACTTCGGCCACCTCGCTGCCACCACCTTCGACCACGGGCGCCACATCGGCCCCCAGCGACATCTCCCGCGCCGCCCGGGCCAGACGCTTGAGCGGCCAGCTCTGCCAGTGCACCAACAGACCGATGAACAGCAACAGCAATGCAGTGGTCAGCACGATGAAACCGATCTGCTGGCGTGGCAGGCGCTCGGCCTCCAGGCTGGTATAGGGCTCGGGCAGCAGCGACGCGATGTACAGCCACTCGCCCTCGCCCAGACGGATCTGCGTCACCAGCACAGGCGGGTTGAGCGGTTCCAGGGTCAGCGAATAGTGCGCCCAGGAGCGCGGCAGCTCGTCGAGCTTCAGGCCGCTATTGAAGATACGCAGGTCATCGGGGCTGACGAACTCGACGGAGATCTCCATCTGCGGCCCGAGCCGTTCGTGCAGCACTTGCTGAAACACCTCGATCACTGCCTGCTTACGCGGCGTGATGGGCAGCACCGGCATCTCCAGTGGCTTGTCGTTGAGCGAGACGAAGAAGCGCGTGCCACCCATGCTGCGCAACTGGTCCAGGACCATCGGCCGGAAAGCCACCGGCAACGAGCGGAAATAGCTGACACTGGCACTCATGGAATGGGCAAGGCTGGCGGCGCTGGCACGCAGCCCCTGCAACTGGCTGGCCCGCAACTGAGCCACCCAGATCACGCTCGACAGGCCCTGGGCGACCAGCACCACCAACAGGGTCAGCAGCAGCATGCGCCCCAGCAACGAGCGAGGCAGCAGGCGCCAGCGCCGCTCAGGACGTGCAGTGGACATTGGCGGCCAGCAGGTAACCACTGCCGCGCACAGTACGGATCAACCGCGGCGGCTTGTCGGTATCACGCAAGCGTTGACGCAGGCGGCTCACGCCCATGTCGACGATGCGATCCAGGGGCATCGGCTCGCGGCCACGGGTGGCGTTGCCAATGGTGTCGCGGTCGAGAATCTGCTGGGGGTGATCGAGAAACAGCTTGAGCAAGGCGAAGTCGGCGCCGGACAGGGTCACTTCCTCGCCATCGCGGTGGAACAGGCGGTGACTGACCGTGTCCAGACGCCAGTCGTCGAAGGCCAGCACCACCCCGTTGGGCGTGGCCTGGCCAAACTCGGCACGACGCAATAGCGCCTTGACGCGCGCCTGAAGTTCACGGGGGCTGAACGGCTTGCCCAGGTAATCGTCGGCCCCCAGTTCCAGGCCGATCACCCGGTCGGCTTCGTCGGAGCTGGCGGTGAGCATGATGATCGGCACCCGCGATTGACGAGGGTGCTGGCGAATCCAGCGGCACAGGCTGAAACCGTCTTCGTCGGGCAGCATGACATCCAGGATCACCAGGTCGCAGGGGGTGTTTTCCAGTGCCCGGCGAAATCCCTGACCATCGGCTTCGGCATGCACCTGGAAACCGGCACGGCTCAAGTAGGTTTGCAACAGTTCACGGATCTCCTGGTCATCGTCGACCATGAGGATCGATTTTCCGGCAGTGCTCAAGGTATCCCGCCCTCTCGTTGTCGCAGGTCTTGGTCGCCTGCTGCATGGGCCGCTTCGCGCCCCAATCGCCGGCAAGCCGGCTCCTCTCTGCCAATCGGGGGCGCAACAGCGCCCCTTTTCTGGAAACTCAGTGATCCAGCGCCTGCCCTAACGCCACCCCGGCGCCCAGCAAGCCGGAAAACTCAGCCGTCACCAACCACACCGGGACGCCAGCGAAGTAACCGCTCATGCAGCCCTTGTCAGCGAAGCTCGTGGCAAAACCGCTGCTCAGGAACAACTCGGCAAAACGCGGAATCACACCGCCGACAATATAGACTCCGCCCCGCGCGCCCAAGGTAAGAACATTGTTACCGGCCACCCGTCCGAGGAACCGGCAGAACTGCTCGATCACCTCCAGCGCCCGTGGCTCACCGGCCAGCGCGGCGTCGGTGACCTCGGCAGGGGTCTTGTGTCGCGGGGCTTGGCCATCCAGCGCGCAAATGGCTTGATACAAGCGCACCAGCCCCCCCCCACTGAGCACGGTCTCGGCGCTCACATGGCCAATCTGGCTGTGGATCTGCTGATGGATAGCCGCTTCACGGGCATTGCCCACCGGCAGGTCAACATGCCCGCCCTCGCCCGGCAAAGCCAGCCAACGCTGATCCTCCAGGCGCAACAAGCTACCGACTCCCAGACCCGTTCCCGGGCCGATGACCAGCGCGGGTCGCGAGAGGTCTGGCGTCCCTGGACAAACCTCGCGGAACTCGCCTTCACGCAGGCGGGTCATCCCCAGGGCCATGGCGGAAAAGTCATTGAGCAGCAGCAACCGTTCGACCTGCAACGTCTGGCAGAAGGCGCTACGGCTCAGGCGCCAGTGGTTGTTGGTGAAGCGAAACTCGTCGCCACTCACAGGCCCTGCCACTGCCAGGCACACGGCCTCAAGGCCGCCGCGGGCGATACCCTGCTCGGCCAGGTAAGCCTCGATGGCCTGTTCGGGGCTGGTGTAGTCCGCTGTCGCCAGTACCTTCACGGCCTTGAGCTGGTTGTCGCGCCACAGGGCAAAACGTGCATTGGTGCCACCGATGTCGCCGACCAGCAATGCCTTCATTTGAGGTTCTCCAGAGCCGAGGTAAAGGCGCTTGCCCCCTTCTCGGCCGGGCTGAACGCCATACGCATGAAGCCGAACAGCTCGCGCCCGCAGCCCAGGTCGTTGCCCTGGGGCGCTGGCGGCAGATCGCGGCTGGCCAGTTCCTCATTGGAAACCA
Organism: Pseudomonas sp. NyZ480; assembly: GCF_029537255.1. NCBI lineage: Bacteria > Pseudomonadati > Pseudomonadota > Gammaproteobacteria > Pseudomonadales > Pseudomonadaceae > Pseudomonas > Pseudomonas sp. NyZ480. Next base: position 4,319,778 of record NZ_CP120626.1, read on the forward strand.
TCACCCGCAGCGTGCCTTCGACACCATCGACGCGCACGATATCACCATCGCGCACCCGTGCCAGCGGGCCACCGTCAAAGGCTTCGGGACAAACGTGGATCGCTGCCGGGATCTTGCCCGAAGCACCGGACATGCGCCCGTCGGTCACCAGTGCCACCTTGTAGCCGCGGTCTTGCAGCACCCCGAGGAACGGCGTCAGCTTGTGCAGCTCTGGCATGCCATTGCAACGTGGCCCCTGGAAGCGCACCACGGCAACGAAATCGCGCTCCAGCTCGCCGGCCTTGAAGGCATCGGCCAGGGATTGCTGGTCGTGGAACACCCGGGCCGGAGCCTCGACGACCTGATGTTCAGCCGCCACGGCAGACACCTTCATCACACCACGGCCGAGGTTGCCCTCCATCACCCGCAGGCCACCTTCGGCCGAAAACGGCCGCGCCACCGGACGCAGGATGCTTTCGTCCAGGCTTTGAGTCGGGCCTTCGCGCCATACCAACTTGCCATCCTCCAGGAACGGCTCCTGCGTATAACGGCGCAGGCCGTGGCCAGCCACGGTGTTGACGTCCTCGTGCAGCAGCCCGGCATCGAGCAGCTCGCGGATCAGGAACGACATGCCGCCCGCCGCCTGGAAGTGGTTGATGTCAGCCTTGCCGTTCGGATAGACGTGAGACAAGGTCGGCACCACCTCGGACAGGTCGGCCATGTCCTGCCACGTCAGCTGAATGCCCGCCGCCTGGGCAATGGCAGGAATGTGCAGGGTGTGATTGGTGGAGCCACCGGTGGCATGCAAGGCGACGATGGAATTGACCAGCGCTTTCTCATCGACGATTTCGCCCAAGGGCATGAAGTTGCCGCTGGCCTTGGTCATCCGGGTGACCTGCTGGGCGGCCTCGGCAGTCAGCGCCTCGCGCAGTGGGGTGTAAGGGTTTACGAACGAGGCTCCCGGCAGGTGCAGGCCCATCACTTCCATGACCAGCTGGTTGGTGTTGGCGGTGCCGTAGAAGGTGCAGGTCCCGGGGCTGTGGTAGGACTTCATTTCCGATTCCAGCAGCTGCTCGCGGGTGGCCTTGCCCTCGGCGTAACGCTGGCGCACATCGGCCTTCTCCTTGTTGGAGATACCCGAGGGCATGGGGCCACCTGGCACGAAGATGGTCGGCAGATGCCCGAAGCGCAGTGCCCCCATCATCAATCCGGGCACGATCTTGTCGCAGATACCCAGCATCAATGCGGCGTCGAACATGTTGTGCGACAGGGCGACCGCTGTGGACATGGCGATCACTTCGCGGCTGGCAATGGCCAACTCCATGCCCGGCTCACCCTGGGTCACGCCATCGCACATGGCAGGTACGCCACCTGCGAACTGGCCGACCGAGCCGACCTCACGAAGGGCTCGCTTGATCTGGTCGGGGAAGTGCAGATAGGGCTGATGCGCCGAGAGCATGTCGTTGTAGGCCGAGACGATGGCGACGTTGGCCGCGTTCATCATTCGCAGGCTTTGCTTGTCCTGAGCGCCGCAACCGGCCACACCGTGGGCGAAGTTAGCGCACTGCAGGCTGGCACGCATGGGTCCGTCGGTCGCCGCCCCTCGAATCAGCTGCAAGTAGCGTTCACGGGTGGCACGGCTGCGCTCGACCAGCCGTTGGGTAACCTCAAGGATGCGCGGATGCATGTACTGGACTCCAGACTAACGGTAAGGGCGGTTTACCGGGGCATTTCCCCTTCAAACGATTGCCACCTAGGCTCATGGAAACAGGGCCTGACGCATCGACAAAGGGGCTTTCCCAACCACTCGTTGTATATTTAAACAAAATACTGCCATCAAAAAGGCTTGTTTTCTATCTACCAGTGAATAATCTTGTAATTCCAACAACAAAACCGTTTCAGTGAAGCTCCTTTTTGCCACAAGCTTCACTCGGACTGCCAGAGGTAATGCCATGACCCTTCGTATCGCGATCAATGGATTCGGCCGCATCGGGCGCAATGTCCTGCGCGCACTGTATACCCAAGGCTACCGCCAGGACTTGCAGGTCGTCGCCATCAACGACCTGGGTGACAGCGCGATGAACGCCCATCTGCTCAAATACGACAGCGTGCATGGCACCTTCGACGCCATCGTCGAGGCAGACCATGAGAGCATCACGGTCAACGGCGACCGCATCGCCGTCAGTGCCATCCGCAACCCGGCCGAACTGCCCTGGAAAGCCGAAGCGATCGACGTGGTATTCGAATGCACCGGCCTGTTCACCGAACGGGCCAAGGCGGCTGCCCACCTGGCCGCGGGAGCCGGCAAGGTGATTGTCTCGGCACCGGCCAAGGGCGCCGATGCCACCGTGGTCTATGGCGTCAACCACGACATCCTGCGCGCCTCGCACCAGATCATCTCCAATGCCTCGTGCACCACCAACTGCCTGGCGCCGATCGCCCAGGTGCTGCACCGTGAGTTCGGCATCGAGCAAGGGCTGATGACCACCATCCACGCCTACACCAATGACCAGGTGCTGACCGATGTGTACCACAGCGACCCGTACCGGGCACGCTCGGCCACCCAGTCGATGATTCCGAGCAAGACCGGCGCGGCCGAAGCGGTCGGCCTGGTACTCCCGGAACTGGCCGGCAAGCTCACCGGCATGGCCGTGCGAGTGCCGGTGATCAACGTGTCGCTGGTCGACCTCACCGTCAACCTCAAGCGCGAGGTCAGCAGCGACGAGGTCAACCAACTGTTCCTGGAGGCGAGCCGGCATTCCAAGGTGCTGGGCTACAACGCCCTGCCGCTGGTGTCGTGCGACTTCAACCATAACCCGCTGTCGTCGATCTTCGACGCCAACCACACCCGCGCCAACGGACGCATGCTCAAGGTACTGGCCTGGTACGACAACGAGTGGGGGTTCTCCAACCGCATGCTGGATAACTGCCTGGCTTTGTGCAGCGCGCGCTGATCCCTCGGCCGTGTCGCCGGCAAGCCTGCTCCCAGTGGGAGCAGGCAGGCTTGTCTCGCGAGAGGCCTCTACAGCAACTCATTTAACTGCACTGCCGACAATCTTTACCTTTTACTAACACTTTCGGGCTTGACCCTGCGAGCGGATGATAAGCATTATCATTAACTTTTCATCGGCCAGGTCCCACCGTGAGTCAGTCCCGGTTCAACTCCGTCTTCCTCGTTCAGCGCCTTAGCTTGCTGCGCACCCTGCAGCGCATGGTGGGCAACCCCAGCACCGCCGAGGACTTGCTGCAGGAAACCTACCTGCGGGTTTCCCGTGCTCTGAGCGAGCGTCCCATCGAACACCTGGAACCGTTCGTTTTCCAGACCGCGCGCAACCTGGCACTGGACCACCTGCGCACGCGCCGGATGCAGTCGCGTACCCTGGTCGATGACGTGCCCGAAGAGGTCTTGCACAACGTCGCCGCACCGACCAGCAGCAGCGAAGACGCCGCCCACGCCGAACAGATACTCAAACGCCTGAGCGTGAGCCTTGGCCAGCTTACCCCTCGCCAGCAACGCATCTTCATTCTCAGCCGCCTGCAGGGCGCCAGCTACCTGGAAATCGCCGAGCAACTGAACGTCTCGGCCAGCACGGTACAGAAGGAACTGAAGCTGATCATGGCCATCTGCATGGGTGTGGCCGACCGCCTCAAGTAAGCCGACCGCCCGCCTGATTGGCACGGCCAGGCCCTTGCCATGCCTGACCCAAGCCTTGATCATTCGTGGAAAATCATTTCAAGGATTACCCGTGACCGACAGCCCCGTCACTCACTCGTCACCTGCCGGGCCCGACGCCCGTGCCCGTGCCATGGACGAGGCGCTGGACTGGCTCATCCGCCTGCAATGCGCTGACCAAGACGATACCCGTGCCTTCGAGGCATGGCTGAGCGCCGCGCCGGAAAACGCCGAGGCCTATGTCGAAGCAGAGGCGCTGTGGAATGGTGCCGCTTTGCGCAAGGCGGCGCTGCAACTGAACCAGGAGCAGCGCCGCTCCTTGCATGGGCGCCTGCGACGTCACTGGAAACCCTTGGCCACCGCTGCCGTCCTGATGGTGGGTCTGTTCGCCTTCGGCAACCTGCCGATACGCCTGCAAGCCGATCATCTGACCGTGGTTGGCGAACGTCAGCGGCTGGCATTGGACGGTGGCGCCAAGGTGCTGCTCAACACCCATTCAGCCTTGGCAAGCGACCAGCGCGACGGCCGGTCGATCGCGCGGCTGCTACAAGGCGAGGCTTACTTCCAGGTACCCGGCGGCGCCCAACTGCCGCTGGAAGTGCAGGCAGGCCCACTACGCGCCCAGGTGCGGGACACCGATTTCGCCGTACGCTACCTCGATGGCGAAGCCCAGGTGCGCGTCCAGCGTGGCGATGTGGACTTGCTGGCTGCCAGCGACCAGCGTATCCGCCTCAATGCTGGCGACAGCATCAGTGTCGGCCCCAAGGGGTTCGGCCAGCGCCAACGTCCAGACATGGACAAGGACCTGGCCTGGGTCGACGGCCGCCTGGTGTTCGAAAACTGCCCACTGAGCCAGGTGCTGGCGGAGGTCCGGCGCTACTACCCCGGTTGGATCATCAACCGCAACAGCCAGCTGGACGATGTAGCCGTCACTGGCAACTACCGCCTCGATCAGCCATTGGAAACCTTGCGTGCCCTGGCTCATATCACGTCGGCCCAGTTGCATGAGTACCCGGCCCTGGTCATTCTCAACTAGAAATCCTGCCCTGGCCCCATCGCCGCAATCCGTCGCCAAGCCGAATCACCGACGGCCAGATTATTTTTACGCGATCGCAGCACCCCGCCCGTCACGTTATAGCCAATGCAACTGATTCTTGTTTAAAAACAAGAACAGACATCACCTATAACAGTTCGCGCGTCAGGGAGCGCTTTCGATGTCCACAGCCCCAGCTCGTCCGTCCACCCTTCCCCGCCGTACCGGGCAATTGTCCCTACTGACCCTGGCCCTGCTTGCCAGCGGCGCCTGCTGCTTGCCGGCGCTGGCCGCCGAGCCGACCCAAGCCAGTAGCCCGCGCATGGGCGACTACCGCTTCGACATTGCCCAGCAACCGCTGGTGGCGGCGATCAATGCGTTCAGCCAGGTCACCGGGTGGCAGGTCGGGTTCAGCGCGCCGCTGGCCGAGGGGATCGCCTCCCCAGGCGTGCAAGGCTCTCTGCCGCCAGATGCTGCGCTCAAGCAGTTGTTGCATGGCACCGGCCTGGGCTTTCGCAAGATCGGCAACGGCAACGTGGTGCTCGAGCGCCAGTCGGCCGGTAAGGCCATCGCCCTGCAGCAGTTGACCGTCAGCGCCACCCGCAGCGCCCAGGAAGTCAGCCAGGTGCCCAGCACCGTGACCGTGCAGAACCGTGAACAGCTGGACCGCCAAAACGTCAACAACATCCAGGACCTGGTGCGCTACGAGCCAGGTGTTTCGGTGGCTGGCACCGGCCAGCGCAGTGGCCTGAACGGCTACAACATCCGCGGCATCGACGGTGAACGCATCCTCACCCAGGTCGATGGCGTGTCCATTCCCGACAGTTTCTTCTATGGCCCCTACGCTCAGACCCAGCGCAATTATGTAGACCCAGAGATCGTCAAGCGGGTGGAGATTCTGCGTGGCCCAGCCTCAGTGCTGTACGGCAGCAACGCCATCGGTGGCGCGGTAAGCTACTTCACCCTCGACCCGGACGACATCATCAAGCCCGGCAAGGACGCCGGTGTGCGCCTGAAGACCGGCTACAGCTCGGCCGACGACAGCTGGCTGACCTCCGCCACGGTGGCCGGTCGCCAGGGCGATTTCGACGCTCTGCTGCACCTGAGCCAGCGCAATGGCCACGAGACCGAGTCCTACGGCAGCCACGGCGGCACCGGCCTGGACCGCACCGAAGCCAACCCGCAGGATGCGCGTACCACCAACGTGCTGGCCAAACTGGGCTGGGACTATGCCGACGATGCACGCCTGGGCTTCACCTACGAGCGTTACAAGGATGACCGCGACCAGAGTATCCTCAGCGCCGTGGGCGGACCGTTCATTCCGGGCTTCGGCGGCATGAACGCCTATCGCATGCGTCAGGGTAACGACACCATCACCCGGGAACGCTTCGGCATCGATCACCAGTTCGGTCTCGACAGCCTGGTCGCCGACCATGTGAAGTGGAGCCTGAACTACCAGATCGCCAAGACCGACCAGCGCACCGACGAACTGTACGCGGCATCGGGCCGTGAAGTTATGCGCGAACGCCAGACCACTTACAAGGACCGCCAGTGGGTGTTCGATGCGCAGCTGGACAAGGCCTTCAGCCTCGGCCAGACCGACCACGTGCTGACATACGGCACCACCGTGAAACACGAAAAGGTCACCGGCTCGCGCAGCGGCACCGGCACCTGCCTCAACATCGGAGGCTCCTGCACCTTCGTCGGCCAGGACAGTTCGCGTGACGGCCAGGTGTTGGTCAGCGATTTCCCGGACCCAACCGTCAACACCTACAGCCTGTTCGCCCAGGATGAGATCCGCTGGAACAACTGGACGTTCATGCCCGGCGCTCGCTATGACTACACCCGCATGGAGCCCAAGTTCACCGAAGCGTACCTGCGCGGCCTGCAAGGCTCCGGCACCTCGGCACCTACCGATAGCGACGACTCGGACAAGAAGTGGCACCGCGTGTCGCCCAAGTTCGGCATCACCTATGCCTTCAATGACAACTACACCTGGTACGGCCAATACGCCGAAGGCTTCCGCACACCGACCGCCAAGTCCATGTATGGCCGCTTCGAAAACCAGACCCTGGGCTACAGCGTCAAGGGCAACCCTGGGCTTGAGCCGGAAAAAAGCAAGAGCTACGAGACCGGCCTGCGCGGCAACTTCGATGCCGGTCACTTCGATGTGGCGGTGTTCTACAACAAGTACCGCGACTTCATCGATGAGGACGCCGTGCAAAGCGCCAACCTGGAGCAGACCTTCCAGGCCAACAACATCAGGCATGCCACCATCAAGGGCGCCGAATTCAAGGGCCGCTTGAACCTGGAGCACTTCGGCGCGCCGCAGGGCCTGTACACCCAGACGTCGATCGCCTATGCCTATGGTCGCAACGACGACACCGGCCAACCGCTGAATACCGTCAACCCGCTGACCGGTGTGTTCGGACTGGGTTACGAGCAGCCGAATTTCGGCGGCCTGCTGAGCTGGACGCTGGTCAAGCGCAAGACTCGCGTGGACGACACCGCCTTCTATGCTCCGGACGGTTCGAGCACGAAATTCCGCACACCAGGCTACGGTGTCCTGGACCTGACCGGCTTCTACAAAGTGACCGACGACGTCACCCTCAACGCCGGCTTGTATAACCTCACCGACAAGAAGTACTGGCAGTGGGATTCGGTACGCAGCTACGACGGCCAGGGCGAAGCGGCGGTGACCCAGCCGGCCAACCTCGATCGCCTCACCATGCCGGGGCGTAACTTCGCCATCAATGTGGTCTGGGACATCTGATCACCCGTTTTGGTTACCCTATCGCACGGCACCTGCAAGAACCCGCTTGCCGGCGATAGGGCCATCACTGACAAAAACGTTTACGCTCCAATGCACGCTGCTTCGTTATGTCATTAGAAGCCCAAATTTCCCAAGGATTGCCCATGACCACCGAACGCCCAGCCCTGCGCTCCAAGCGACTGAACCAAGTAACCCAGGCCCCCCACTCCGATCTGGACGCCCTGGTCCAATCCCACGCACCGTTCGATACCCGCGAAAGCTTCGCCCGCTTCGTCGCTGCCCAGTACCTGTTCCAGTCCGAACTGCAGGCGCTGTACAACGATCCGAAACTGATCGCCATCGTCCCGGACCTCGCCGCGCGTTGCCGCGCCGAGCAGGCCAGGCTGGACCTCGCTGACCTCGATACGCCGGTGCCAGCGCCAGCGCCCGGCGCACTGCGAAACCCCAGCCTGGGTGAAGCCATGGGCTGGATCTTCGTCTCCGAAGGCTCCAAACTGGGCGCCGCGTTTCTGATCAAGCGCGCCGTGGCGCTGGGGTTGTCCGACCATTTCGGCGCACGTCACCTGGGTGAGCCGGTCGGCGGTCGCGCCGAAGGCTGGAAGCAATTCACGCGTATACTCGATGGCCTGGAGCTGTCGGCCGAGGAAGATGCTGCTGTCGAACGCGGTGCTGTCGCGGCATTCGAACGCTTCACCGAACTGCTTAAGCACGCCTACGCCGCCGATGCTGCGCTGGCCTGATACGCTCTACCCGGCCACCCTTGCGGTGGCCAACCGTTTTTCGCAGTGAGACCATGACACGACCTGCCCGCTCGAAACTGTCCCGCTTGCTCTACGCCACCCTGGCTTATGTCAGCCTGGGCATCGGCCTGGTCGCGATCGTCATTCCCGGTCTGCCAACCACCGAATTCATTCTCCTGGCCGCCTGGGCCGCCACCCGCAGTTCCCCGCGCCTCTCGGCCTGGCTGGAGAATCATGGGGTGTTCGGGCCGATTCTGCGCAACTGGCGCAATGGCAAGGTGATCCAGCGTCGCGCCAAGATCAGCGCCACCTTCAGCATGCTGGTGTGTGCGGCCTTGATGCTGATTTTTCTCGAACACCGCTGGCCGGTGTTCCTGGCCATTACCGGCATGACGCTCGGCAACCTGTGGATCTGGTCACGCCCCGAGCGAGCAGCAGCGCTCGACACTGAAGCATCACAGGCTCAGCAACCCTGAATACAGGGCATACGCCGCCAACCCCGCCCCCACCAGCACGGCAGTGAAAATCAGCTTTTCCCAGGTGGTGAACAAGACCTCCCCCTGCTCTCGCTTGGCGCGGGCGAACAGGATCACCCCCGGGGCATACAGCAGCGCCGACAGCAGCAAATACTTGAGCCCACCGGCATACAGCAGCCAGATCGCATAGAGCAGCGCCACCATCGCCACCAGCAGGTCCTTGCGCCGCACTGCGCCCTGGCCGGAATAGGTTTCACCACGCAGCGCCAGCAACACCGCATAAGCCGCCGACCACAGGTACGGCACCAGGATCATGGACGATGCCAGGTAGATCAGGCTGGTATACGTACCGGCCGAGAACAGGGTAATCAGCAGGAAGCCCTGGATCATGCAGTTGGTCAGCCAAAGCGCGTTTGCGGGCACGTGGTTGGCGTTTTCCTTCGCCAGGAATCGCGGCATGGTCTTGTCCCGCGCCGTGGCGTAGAGAATCTCGGCGCACAACAAGGCCCAGGACAACAAGGCCCCAAGCAGCGAGATCGCCAGGCCGATACTGATCAGCAATGCCCCCCACGGCCCGACGATATGCTCGAGAACCGATGCCAGCGACGGGTTCTGTAGGCCGGCGAGTTCTGGTTGGGTCATTACCCCCAGAGACAGCACGTTCACCAACACCAACAGCGCCAGTACGCCGAGAAAGCCGATCACCGTGGCCTTGCCGACATCCGAACGGCGCTGCGCACGACCGGAGTACACGCTGGCGCCTTCGATACCGATGAACACGAACACCGTCACCAGCATCATGTTGCGCACCTGGTTCAGCACGTTGCCGAACTGCGGGTTGCTCAAGCCCCAGATATCGCGGGTAAAGATGTCGGCGCGAAAAGCGAAGGCGGCGATCACGATGAAGATCAGCAACGGCACCACCTTGGCCACCGTGGTCACCTGGTTGATGAATGCCGCTTCCTTGATGCCACGCAGTACCAGGAAGTGCACCGCCCACAGCAACAGCGAGGCGCAACCGATGGCCACCGGCGTGTTGCCCTCGCCGAACACGGGGAAATAGAAGCCCAGGGTGCTGAACAGCAGGACGAAGTAGCCGACGTTGCCCAGCCAGGCACTGATCCAGTAACCCCAGGCCGAGGAGAAACCCATGTACTCGCCAAAGCCCGCCTTGGCGTAGGCGTACACCCCAGAGTCAAGCTCCGGCTTGCGGTTGGCCAGCGTCTGGAACACGAAGGCCAACGCCAGCATGCCCACGGCAGTGATGGCCCAACCGATGAGCACGGCACCGACATCGGCGCGGGCCGCCATGTTCTGCGGCAGCGAGAAGATGCCGCCACCAATCATCGAACCGACCACCAACGCGATCAATGCGCCAAGGCGCAGCTTTTGTCCCGGTTCGCTCATGGGCCTCCTTCTTGTGCGCTGTCATTCATTTGAAACAGCTACACACTCATATAACAAAGCCGGTTTATATGAGCGCAAGCCATTAAAGCTATAGCACTCAGAACTGCGTTGTCTATGCCAAGCCTGCGGAAAAAACCGCCATTGAGAGGTCGCCAGAAAAGAAAGTGATAGCACTCGAAATTATCGTGAAAAATTTGCGAAAGCGGCAAAAGCGGCTAGTTTCAGACTTCGCAGGCTGAACAGAGCGTTTGCTCTAGAAAGACATGGAGGTGCCAGCGCACGAGGCCTGCAGCAGAGCTGTCGGCACGCTCCAGGAGCTACGTGAAGGAATTTTCCCACTTCACGTCGTCATCAGCTGACCCACGTCAGCTAATGATCCAGGCGTCAGATTTACTCTGACGTCAACTTTCTCCTGGTAGGAGTTGTTAAATGTCTGATTCGTCCGGAAAACTAAAACTTGGTGCGTTAGTTGCACTTGTCGTCGGCTCGATGATTGGCGGCGGCATCTTCTCGCTGCCGCAAAACATGGCGGCCAGCGCCGGTGTCGGTGCCGTGTTGATCGGCTGGGCCATCACCGCCGTGGGGATGCTGACCCTGGCCTTCGTGTTCCAGACCCTGGCCAACCGCAAGCCTGACCTGGATGGCGGGGTGTACGCCTACGCCAAGGCGGGCTTTGGCGACTACATGGGCTTCTCCTCGGCCTGGGGTTACTGGATCAGTGCCTGGCTGGGCAACGTCGGCTACTTCGTCCTGCTGTTCAGTACCTTGGGGTACTTCTTCCCGATCTTCGGCGAAGGCAATACGCCTGCCGCCATCGTCGGCGCGTCGGTCCTGCTCTGGGCAGTACACTTCCTGGTACTGCGCGGCATCAAGGAAGCGGCGTTCATCAACCTGGTGACCACGGTGGCCAAGGTCGTGCCGCTGGTGCTGTTCGCCCTGATCTGCCTGTTCGCCTTCAGGCTCGATATCTTCACCGCCGACATCTGGGCCCTGGGCACGCCAGAGCTTGGCAGCGTGATGAATCAGGTGCGCAACATGATGCTGGTCACCGTCTGGGTGTTCATCGGCATCGAAGGCGCAAGCATCTTCTCGTCTCGTGCGGAAAAACGCTCGGACGTCGGCAAGGCCACTGTCATCGGTTTCATCACGGTGCTGCTGTTCCTGGTGTTGGTCAATGTGCTGTCGCTGGGCGTGATGACCCAACCAGAGCTGGCCAAGCTGCAAAACCCATCGATGGCTGCGGTGCTCGAGCATGTGGTCGGCCACTGGGGTGCCGTGCTGATCAGCGTCGGGCTGGTCATCTCCTTGCTCGGTGCCCTGCTGTCGTGGGTACTGCTGTGCGCCGAAATCATGTTCGCCGCCGCCAAAGACCACACCATGCCGGAGTTCCTGCGCCGCGAGAACGCCAAGCAGGTGCCGGCCAATGCCCTGTGGCTGACCAACGCCATGGTGCAGATCTTCCTGGTAATCACGCTGTTCTCGAGCAGTACCTACCTGTCGCTGATCTACCTCGCCACCTCGATGATCCTGGTGCCTTACCTGTGGTCGGCGGCCTATGCCTTCCTGCTGGCCCTGCGTAGCGAAACCTATGAACAGGCCCTGGCCGAACGCAAGAAAGACCTGATCATCGGCGCCATCGCGCTGCTGTATGCCATCTGGCTGCTGTATGCCGGCGGTGTGAAATACCTGCTGCTCTCGGCGCTGCTGTATGCCCCGGGCGTGATCCTGTTCGCCAAGGCCAAGCGTGAAGTTGGCCGACCTGTCTTCACCAACGTGGAAAAGCTGATCTTCGCCGCCGTGGTCATCGGTGCTCTGGTGGCAGCCTATGGCCTGTACGACGGCTTCCTGACGCTTTGATCCACGTCTTCGTTCAATTGGAGGAATGAAACCATGTCCGCTGAAAAACAGAAGTACGGTGTCCACTCCGAAGCCGGCAAACTGCGCAAAGTGATGGTGTGCTCGCCCGGCCTGGCGCACCAGCGTCTGACGCCAAGCAACTGTGACGAGCTGCTGTTCGATGACGTGATCTGGGTCGAACAGGCCAAGCGTGACCATTTCGACTTCGTCACCAAGATGCGCGAGCGCGGTGTGGATGTACTGGAAATGCACAACCTGCTGACCGACACCGTGCAGCAGCCAGAGGCCCTCAAGTGGATCCTCGACCGCAAGATCACTCCAGACACTGTCGGTGTGGGGCTGACCAACGAAGTACGCCACTGGCTCGAAGGGCTTGAACCTCGGCGCCTGGCGGAGTACCTGATCGGCGGCGTGGCCGGCCAGGACCTGCCGGATACCGAAGGTGCCGAAGTGGTCAAGATGTACAACGAATACCTGGGCCACTCCAGCTTCATCCTGCCGCCACTGCCCAACACCCAGTTCACCCGCGACACCACTTGCTGGATCTACGGCGGCGTGACGCTGAACCCGATGTACTGGCCGGCGCGACGCCAGGAAACCCTGCTGACCACCGCCATCTACAAATTCCACAAGGCGTTCACCGGTGCCGACTTCCAGGTCTGGTACGGCGATCCGGACAAGGACCATGGCCAGTCTACCCTCGAAGGCGGTGACGTGATGCCGATTGGTAAGGGCATCGTGCTGATCGGCATGGGCGAGCGCACTTCGCGCCAGGCCATCGGCCAGCTGGCACAGAGCCTGTTCGCCAAGGGCGCAGTCAAGGAAGTGATCGTCGCCGGCCTGCCGAAATCCCGCGCCGCCATGCACCTGGACACCGTCTTCAGCTTCTGCGACCGCGACCTGGTCACAGTCTTCCCGGAAGTGGTGAAAGAGATCGTGCCGTTCATCATCCGCCCGGACGAAAGCAAGCCATACGGCATGGACGTGCGTCGCGAGAACAAGTCGTTCATCGAGGTGGTCGGCGAGCACCTGGGCGTCAAGCTGCGTGTGGTCGAGACCGGCGGCAACAGCTTCGCCGCCGAGCGCGAGCAGTGGGATGACGGCAACAACGTGGTGGCGATCGAGCCCGGCGTGGTCATCGGCTACGACCGCAACACCTACACCAACACCCTGCTGCGCAAGGCCGGGATCGAGGTCATCACCATCAGCGCCGGCGAACTGGGCCGTGGCCGCGGCGGTGGCCACTGCATGACCTGCCCGATCGTACGCGACCCCATCGACTACTAACGTCCATCACGCCCGGCCATCCCCACAAGGTGGTGGCCGGAACATCACCGAACTCAAGGAGAAACTGTCATGGCGTTCAATATCCACAACCGCAACCTGCTCAGCCTGGAACACCACACCACCCGCGAGCTGAAGTACCTGCTGGACCTGTCCCGCGACCTCAAGCGCGCCAAGTACACCGGCACCGAGCAGCAGCACTTGAAGGGCAACAATATCGCCCTGATCTTCGAAAAGACCTCGACCCGTACCCGCTGCGCCTTCGAAGTCGCCGCCTACGACCAGGGCGCCAACGTCACCTACATCGACCCCAATTCGTCGCAGATCGGCCACAAGGAAAGCATGAAGGACACCGCCCGCGTGCTTGGGCGCATGTATGACGCCATCGAGTACCGGGGCTTCAAGCAGGAGATCGTCGAAGAACTGGCCAAGTTCGCGGGCGTTCCGGTCTTCAACGGCCTGACCGACGAATACCACCCGACCCAGATGATCGCCGACGTGCTGACCATGCGCGAGCACAGCGACAAACCGCTGCACGACATCAGCTACGCCTACCTGGGCGATGCCCGCAACAACATGGGCAACTCGCTGCTGCTGATCGGTGCCAAGCTCGGCATGGACGTACGCATCGCGGCGCCCAAGGCCCTGTGGCCCCACGACGACTTGGTCGAACGCTGCCACAAGTACGCCGAAGAAAGCGGTGCTCGCATCACCCTCACCGAAGACCCGAAAGCCGCGGTCAAGGGCGTGGACTTCGTGCACACCGACGTCTGGGTGTCGATGGGTGAACCTGTCGAAGCCTGGGGCGAGCGTATCAAGCAGTTGCTGCCCTACCAGGTGAACAAGGAACTGATGAAGTCCACCGGCAACCCACGGACCAAGTTCATGCACTGCCTGCCGGCGTTCCACAACTCCGAGACCAAGGTTGGCAAGCAGATCGCCGAACAGTACCCACACCTGGCCAACGGTATCGAAGTGACCGAGGACGTGTTCGAGTCGCCAGCATGCATCGCCTTCGAACAGGCAGAAAACCGCATGCACACCATCAAGGCGATTCTGGTGTCGACCCTGGCTGATCTCTAACCGCAATCCCTGTGGGCGCTGGTTCACCCGCGAAAGCGTCAGTCCCGGATTCGCCACGGATGCTGCTCACGCATTCACGGGTAAACCGGTGCCCACAGGGGGCGGTGTCCAGCCCCTGAGCTTCACTCACCTCTTTACATGAAAGGACATTCCCCATGCGTATCGTTGTTGCATTGGGCGGCAACGCCCTGCTACGCCGCGGCGAGCCCATGACCGCTGACAACCAGCGCGCCAATATCCGTACCGCCACCGAACAGATCGCCAAGATTCACCCCGGCAACGAATTGGTCATTGCCCATGGCAACGGCCCGCAAGTCGGCCTGCTGTCACTCCAGGGGCTGGCCTACAAACCCGATGAAGCCTACCCACTGGATGTGCTGGGCGCCGAAACCGAAGGCATGATCGGCTACATGATCGAACAGGAACTGGGCAACCTGCTGGCCTTCGAAGTGCCTTTCGCCACCCTGCTCACCCAGGTGGAAGTCGACGCCAACGACCCGGCCTTCAAGGACCCGACCAAGTTCATCGGCCCGGTCTACAGCAAGGAAGAAGCCGAACGCCTGGCCAAGGAAAAGGGCTGGGTGGTAAAGGCCGACGGCGACAAGTACCGCCGTGTGGTGGCCAGCCCGAAACCCAAGCGCATTTTCGAGATTCGTCCGATCAAGTGGCTGCTGGAAAAGAACAGCATCGTGATCTGCGCCGGCGGTGGCGGCATCCCCACCATGTACGATGAAAATCGCAAGCTCAAAGGCATCGAAGCTGTCATCGACAAGGACCTGTGCTCGTCGCTGCTGGCCGAACAGTTGGATGCCGACCTTCTGATAATCGCCACGGATGTGGATGCGGCGTACATTGACTGGGGCAAGCCGACGCAGAAAGCCATTGCCCAGGCGCATCCCGACGAACTCGAACGCCTGGGCTTCGCTGCCGGCTCGATGGGACCGAAAGTCCAGGCCGCCTGTGATTTCGCCCGTCATACCGGCAAAGTGGCAGTGATCAGCTCGCTGGAGAACATCGAAGACATCGTCAAAGGCACCGCCGGCACGCGGGTGAGCACTGCCACGCCGGGAATCAGCTACCGTTGATGGCAGTCGGCGGGTGCTACGGTGCCCGCCGTTATCAACCTTCCAGAGGATTTCGCCATGGCTCAGTTCAAGCCAGGTCATGTACATATCGAGCGCGACGCACTGAACAAGAATGACCACAGCTACGACCTCAACATCGAGTACGAAGCATCGCAAGACCCACGGGAAGGCCGGGGCATCCAGTTCCGCATGCATGGCAGCATCGAGGGCAAGGATGTCGATGAAAAGTTCTTCCTGGCCAAAGACCAAGTGCTGCCCAGCTTTCTCATGGTACTGAGCCGTAAAGCGCAGGCACACCTTCCCCCACCGAAGAAATTCGAGACGCTCTCTTCGCCCCACAAGATCTACGACGCGATGTTCGAAGACATTCGCATCAAGCTGGACGTGAAATCGGGCGACCCGATCAAGCCAGAACACCTGGAATGACCGCAAGCCGCGCAGGAGCCCGCTTACCGGCGACGCCGCCGGTACAGCCAATGCACGACAGCCAATCCCACAGGTGCTCCGCCGCTTCAGATAATGCGGAATACCTGTGGCAGCTGGCCCGTCGTGGCGATTGGGCTTAATCCCCCTCCCAAGGCATACTACCGCCCTCCACGGCCACAAGCTCTGCCCCCCATGCGCATCCACGTCAGCTTCATCGACCGCGTCGGCATCACCCAGGAAGTCCTGGCCCTGCTCGGTGCCCGCAACCTCAACCTGGACGCCGTGGAGATGGTCCCGCCGAACGTCTACATCGACGCGCCGACCCTCAGCCCTGCTGTACTGGAAGAGCTGCACGACGCGCTGTTCGAAGTCCGTGGCGTGCAGTCGGTGGAGGTCGTCGACATCCTCCCCGGCCAACGCCGCCACCTGCAACTCGATGCCCTGCTGGCGGCAATGAGCGACCCGGTGCTGGCTGTCGACAGCGCCGGCAAGGTGTTGCTGGCCAACCCCGCCCTGATCGCCCTGTGCGGGCGCGAATCGGCTGGCCGCTCAGTGGGGGAGCTGTTCGGGGATCCGGGGCTGCTTCAGGCCCTGCTGGACAATAACTTCCACTTGCCGATGCGCGAAATGCAGCTCAACGGCCAGAGCCTGCTGCTGGACGCCACGCCGATCACCAATGCCGGCGGCCTGTTGACCCTGTACCCACCCACCCGCATGGGTGAGCGGCTTTCGGCCCTGCACCACGACCATGCCGAAGGCTTCGATGCTCTGCTCGGCGAGTCCCCGGTGATCCGCACCCTCAAGGCCCGAGCCTTGCGCGTGGCAACCCTGGACGCACCGTTGCTGATCCACGGTGAGACCGGTACCGGCAAGGAACTGGTGGCCCGCGCCTGTCACGCGATCAGCAGTCGCCATGCGGCGCCCTTCCTGGCCCTGAACTGCGCTGCGCTACCCGAGAGCCTGGCCGAAAGCGAACTGTTCGGTTACGCCCCGGGCGCCTTCACCGGGGCCCAGCGCGGCGGCAAACCGGGGCTGATGGAACTGGCCAACCAAGGCACGGTGTTCCTCGATGAAATTGGCGAGATGTCACCCTACCTACA
The DNA here is from genome assembly GCF_029537255.1 of Pseudomonas sp. NyZ480. NCBI lineage: Bacteria > Pseudomonadati > Pseudomonadota > Gammaproteobacteria > Pseudomonadales > Pseudomonadaceae > Pseudomonas > Pseudomonas sp. NyZ480. The sequence continues at coordinate 4,336,694 of NZ_CP120626.1, forward strand.
GGCCAAGCTGCTACGGTTTCTCAGCGATGGCAGCTTCCGCCGGGTCGGCGGTGACCGCGAGGTGAAGGTCGATGTACGCATCATCAGCGCTACTCACCGCGACCTGGAACGCATGGTGGCCGAAGGCAGCTTCCGCGAAGACTTGTTCTACCGGCTGAACGTGCTGAACCTGCAGGTGCCTCCCCTGCGCGAACGTGGCCAGGACATCCTGATGCTCGCCCACTTCTTCATGCAGCAGGCCTGCACCCAGATCCAGCGCCCGCCATGCCGCCTGGCGCCCGCCACCCATTCGGCGCTGCTGGCCAACCCTTGGCCAGGCAACGTGCGCCAACTACAGAACGTGATCTTTCGCGCCGCCGCCATTTGCGAGGGTAACCTGGTAGACATTGGCGATCTGGACATCGCCGGTACCTCGGTGGCGCGGGGGCAGGATGGCGACGTGGCCAGCCTTGAGCAGGCGGTGGGAGATTTCGAGCGCGAACTGTTGCAGCGCTTGTACGCAAGCTACCCCTCCACCCGGCAACTGGCAGGGCGACTACAAACCTCGCATACCGCAATTGCCCAGCGCTTGCGCAAGTACGGCATACCCAGCAAAGCCTGAACCTGGCCTGGGCGTTGCGACTCTTCCGTATCGAAATCAATACACCGTATCGAAACCAATACACCCTCCTGCAAATGCCACTACGCAAGGGTTTGATCCGCCAACCCTTTTGCTACCCGCGCCTTCTGTAGCGTTTTCATTCCACCGAAATGTCAGAAACATTTCTGTAATCACGCAAGTCTTTGATTTAAATGAGTTTTTAAATACTGGCCGCATATTTGCTAAGGGAATTCCAACCCCAAGAGCGCGGAGCCACCGCGCCCAACGCCCTGCTTCCCGAGGAATTCCCATGAGCGAGTTGCGTTTCACCGAAGATCACGAATGGCTGCGCGTCGAAGCCGATGGCAGCGTCACCGTGGGCATCACTGCCTACGCTCAGAACGCCCTTGGCGATGTGGTCTACGTGCAACTGCCGGAGCTGCAGTCGTACGACAAAGGCGCCGAAGCGTCCACCGTCGAATCGGTCAAGGCTGCCAGCGGCGTGTACATGCCCCTGAGCGGTGAAGTGGTCGCCGTCAACGAAGGCCTCAACGACAGCCCCGAGCGGGTCAACGAAGATCCGCTGGGCGAGGGCTGGTTCTTCCGCTTCGTCCCCGCCGACATGAGCGAAGTGGCTGCCCTGCTCGACCAGGACGCCTACGACCGTCTGATCAAAGCCAACGACGACGCCTGAGGAACCGACCATGACCATCAACCTCGGCACCGCCAACGAATTCATCGCCCGTCACATCGGCCCCCGCGCCGCCGACGAGCAAGCCATGCTCGCCAGCCTTGGCTTCGACTCGCTGGAAGCGATGACCGCCGCCGTCATCCCCGACAGCATCAAGGGCACCAGCGTGCTGGGCAGCGAAGACGGCCAGAGTGAAGCCGACGCCCTCGCCGCACTGAAAGCCATCGCCGGCAAGAACCAGCTGTTCAAGAGCTATATCGGCCAGGGTTACTACAACACCCACACGCCGGCACCGATCCTGCGCAACCTGCTGGAGAACCCGGCCTGGTACACCGCCTACACCCCTTACCAGCCAGAAATCTCCCAGGGCCGCCTGGAAGCGCTGCTGAACTTCCAGACCCTGATCAGCGACCTCACCGGCCTGCCGATCGCCAACGCCTCCCTGCTCGACGAAGCCACCGCCGCTGCCGAGGCCATGACCTTCTGCAAACGCCTGTCGAAGAACAAGGCCAGCCATGCCTTCTTCGCCTCCCGCCATTGCCACCCGCAAACCCTGGACGTGCTGCGCACCCGTGCCGAGCCACTGGGCATCGAGATCGTGGTTGGCGACGAACGTGAACTGACCGATGTCAGTGCCTTCTTCGGCGCCCTACTGCAGTACCCGGCCAGCAACGGTGAAGTGTTCGACTACCGGGAACTGGTCCAGCGCTTGCACGCCGCCAACGCGCTGGTTGCCGTTGCTGCCGACCTGCTGGCCCTGACCCTGCTGACCCCGCCTGGCGAGTTCGACGCCGACGTCGCCATCGGCAGCGCCCAGCGCTTCGGTGTGCCGCTGGGCTTCGGTGGCCCGCACGCGGCCTACTTCGCCACCCGTGACGCGTTCAAACGTGACATGCCGGGCCGCCTGGTGGGCGTATCGATCGACCGCTTCGGCAAGACTGCCCTGCGCCTGGCCATGCAAACCCGCGAGCAGCACATCCGCCGCGAGAAGGCCACCAGCAACATCTGCACCGCTCAGGTACTGCTGGCCAACATCGCCAGCATGTACGCCGTTTACCACGGTCCGGAAGGCCTCAAGCGCATCGCCGAGCGCACCCATGCGCTGACCGCGATCCTGGCTGCCGGCCTGAAGAGCCTGGGCATCGAGGTGCTGGGCGAGACCGCCTTCGACACCCTGACCCTGGCCACCGGTGCTGCCACTGCCAACCTGCATGAAAAAGCCCGCGCCCAGCGCATCAACCTGCGCCAGATCGACGCCGGCCACCTGGGCCTGTCCCTTGACGAAACCAGCACCCAGGCTGACGTCGAAGCCCTCTGGCAACTGCTGGCTGGCGACAAGGTCCAGCCTGACTTCGCCGCCCTCGCCGCCAGCACCGGCTCGCGCCTGCCGGCTGCGCTGCAGCGTCAATCGGCGATTCTTCAACACCCGGTGTTCAATCGCTACCACAGCGAAACCGAATTGATGCGCTACCTGCGTCGCCTGGCCGACAAAGACCTGGCGCTGGACCGCAGCATGATCCCGCTGGGCTCGTGCACCATGAAGCTCAATGCCGCCAGTGAAATGATCCCGGTCACCTGGGCCGAGTTCGGCAACCTGCACCCGTTCGCCCCCGCCGAGCAAAGCCAGGGCTACCTGCAGATGACCACCGAGCTGGAAGCCATGCTGTGCGCCGCCACTGGCTACGACGCCGTGTCGCTGCAACCTAACGCCGGTTCCCAGGGCGAGTACGCAGGCCTGCTGGCCATCCGCGCCTATCACCGCAGCCGTGGCGAAGGCCACCGCGACATCTGCCTGATCCCTTCGTCGGCCCACGGTACCAACCCTGCGACCGCCCACATGGCCGGCATGCGCGTGGTGGTCACCGCCTGCGATGCCCGCGGTAACGTCGATGTCGAAGACCTTCGCGCCAAGGCCATCGAGCACCGCGAGCGCCTCGCCGCGATCATGATCACCTACCCGTCGACCCACGGCGTGTTCGAGGAAGCGATTGGCGAAATCTGCGCGATCATCCACGACAACGGCGGCCAGGTGTACATCGACGGTGCCAACATGAACGCCATGGTCGGCCTGTGCGCCCCAGGTAAGTTCGGCGGCGACGTTTCGCACCTGAACCTGCACAAGACCTTCTGCATTCCCCACGGCGGTGGCGGCCCGGGCGTCGGCCCGATCGGCGTCAAGTCGCACCTGGCACCGTTCCTGCCAGGCCATGCCGCGCTCGAGAACACCGAAGGGGCGGTATGCGCCGCGCCGTTCGGCAGCGCCAGCATCCTGCCGATCACCTGGATGTACATCCGCATGATGGGCGGTGCCGGTCTCAAGCGTGCTTCGCAGATGGCCATTCTCAATGCCAACTACATCGCCCGCCGCCTGGAAGAGCACTATCCTGTTCTGTACACCGGCGGCAATGGCCTGGTCGCCCACGAGTGCATCCTCGACTTGCGCCCGCTCAAGGACACCAGTGGCATCAGTGTCGACGACGTGGCCAAGCGCCTGATCGACTTCGGCTTCCACGCGCCGACCATGTCCTTCCCGGTGGCTGGCACGCTGATGATCGAACCGACCGAAAGTGAATCCAAGGAAGAACTGGATCGCTTCTGTGATGCGATGATCCAGATCCGCGAGGAAATCCGCGCGGTGGAAAACGGCAGCCTGGACAAGGACGACAACCCGCTGAAGAACGCCCCGCACACGGCGGCTGAGCTGGTGGGCGAGTGGGCTCACGGCTATAGCCGCGAGCAAGCGGTCTACCCGCTGCCGAGCCTGGTGGAGGCCAAGTACTGGCCGCCCGTAGGCCGGGTCGACAACGTGTTCGGCGACCGTAACCTGGTCTGCGCGTGCCCGTCGATCGAGAGCTACCAGGACGCCTGAGGCGGCCTGTGGCACTCAGGGGTCGCGTCGCGGCCCCATCGCGACACAAGGCCGCTCCGACAAAGAGCGGGGAGCGGCCTTGTGTCGCGGTCGGGCGGCACACCAGTCGCACAATCTTCAGGAGGAACCACCATGTCATTGAGCGTCTTCGACCTGTTCAAGATCGGCATAGGCCCCTCCAGCTCCCACACGGTCGGCCCGATGCGCGCCGCCGCGCGCTTTGCCGAAGGGCTGCGCCGCGACGACCTGTTGAGCCACACTGTCAGCGTCAAGGCCGAGTTGTATGGCTCGCTAGGCGCCACCGGCAAGGGCCACGGCAGTGACAAAGCGGTATTGCTCGGCCTTGAAGGCGAGCACCCCGATACCGTCGATACCGAATCCATCCCCGCCCGCCTGCAAGCGATCCGCGACAGCGGTCAACTGCGCCTGCTGGGCGAGCACGACATCGCGTTCATCGAAAAACAGCACCTTGCGATGATCCGTAAACCGTTGGCATATCACCCCAACGGCATGATCTTCCGCGCCTTCGATGCAGCCGGATTGCAAATCCGCAGCAGGGAGTACTACTCGGTGGGCGGCGGTTTCGTCGTCGATGAGGACGCGGCAGGCCACGACCGCATCGTCGAGGACCGCACGGTCCTCACCTACCCTTTCAAGACCGCCAAGGCGCTGCTCGGTCATTGCGTCGCACAGCAGATGCCGGTGAGCCAGGTCATGCTCGCCAACGAGTCCGCCTGGCGCCCGGAAGCCGAGACCCGTGCGGGGCTGCTGCGCATCTGGCAAGTGATGCAGGACTGCGTCGCGGCCGGCTGCCGCCATGAGGGCATCCTGCCCGGCGGGCTGAAGGTCAAGCGCCGGGCCCCGGCGCTGTACCGTCAACTGAGCAGCAACCCGGAAGCCAGCCTGCGCGATGCGCTGTCGGTGCTCGACTGGGTCAACCTCTATGCCCTGGCGGTGAACGAAGAAAACGCCTACGGCGGGCGAGTGGTCACTGCGCCGACCAACGGCGCAGCAGGCATCGTCCCAGCGGTGCTGCATTACTACATGCGCTTCATCCCCGGTGCCAGCGAGGACGGCGTGGTGCGCTTCCTGCTCACCGCCGCTGCCATCGGCATCCTCTACAAGGAGAACGCCTCGATCTCGGGCGCCGAGGTTGGCTGCCAGGGCGAGGTCGGGGTCGCCTGCTCGATGGCGGCCGGTGCCTTGTGCGAGGTGATGGGCGGCACCCCGCAGCAAGTGGAGAACGCCGCCGAGATTGGCATGGAACACAACCTGGGTCTGACCTGCGATCCCATTGGCGGTCTGGTCCAGGTGCCTTGCATCGAACGCAACGCCATGGGCTCGGTGAAGGCCATCAACGCGGTGCGCATGGCTTTACGCGGAGACGGGCAGCACTACGTGTCACTCGACAAGGTCATCCGCACCATGCGCCAGACCGGCGCCGACATGAAAAGCAAGTACAAGGAGACCGCCCGAGGCGGTCTGGCCGTCAACATCATCGAATGTTGACCCGACAAACAACTAAGGAGTCATCGATGTCCGAAACACTGCTCAAGACCCCGCTGCACGCTCTGCACCTCGAATTGGGCGCGCGCATGGTGCCGTTCGCCGGCTATGACATGCCAGTGCAGTACCCACTGGGCGTGCTCAAGGAGCACCTGCACACCCGCGAGCAGGCCGGCCTGTTCGATGTTTCGCACATGGGCCAGATCATCCTGCGCGGCAGCGATGCGGCCAAAGCCCTGGAAACCCTGGTGCCCGTGGACATCGTCGACCTGCCAGTAGGCATGCAGCGCTATGCCATGTTCACCAACGCCCAAGGTGGCATCCTCGATGACCTGATGGTCGCCAACCTGGGCAACGATGTGCTGTTCCTGGTGGTCAACGCTGCCTGCAAGGACCAGGACCTGGCTCACCTGCAAGCGCACATCGGTAACCGCTGCGAGGTGCAACCGCTGTTCGAGGAACGTGCCCTGCTGGCCCTGCAAGGCCCGGCCGCCGTCGAGGTGCTGAAACGCCTGGCGCCGGAAGTGGCCGACATGACCTTCATGCAGTTGCGCTCGGTCAAGCTGCTGGGTGAAGACTGCTACGTCAGCCGCTCGGGCTATACCGGTGAAGACGGTTATGAAATCTCGGTGCCAGTCAACGCTGCCGAAGCCTTGGCCCGCCGCCTGCTGACCGAGCCGCAGGTGCAGCCTATCGGCCTGGGTGCGCGGGACTCGCTGCGCCTGGAAGCCGGGCTGTGCCTGTACGGCCACGACATGGACACCGAGACCACGCCGGTCGAAGCCAGCCTGCTATGGGCCATCTCCAAGGTCCGCCGCGCCGACGGTGCACGCGCAGGTGGTTTCCCCGGTGCCGAACGGGTTTATGCCCAACAGCAGCAAGGCGTGGCACGCAAGCGGGTCGGCTTGCTTCCCCAGGAACGCACTCCGGTACGTGAAGGGGCGGAGATTGTCGACGCCAACGGCAAGACTGTCGGCAAGGTATGCAGCGGCGGCTTTGGTCCGACACTCGGTGCACCGGTGGCCATGGGTTATGTCGATAACGAACACAGCGCTATCGATACGCCTCTGTTTGCCGTTGTCCGCGGCAAGCAGGTTGCCCTGAAAGTCAGCAAAATGCCTTTTGTTCCGCAACGTTACTATCGCGGTTGAAAGCCCTGGGGAGAGGTTCGACATATTCGTTTTCGAACCTGTCCAATAACTTTTGAACATGGCGCCAGGCCAGGCGCCATGCCGTTTCCGACAATTTGGTCGGTTATCGGCAAATCGCTGATTTCCTACAGTGCGAAGGGCTTGTTTTTCTCTCGGGAGTTGGCGTAGAGTCACAGCACTGTGTTTGCATGGGTCGCAACAGTTCGTGACCTGGGCCAGTAGCCGCAATTTGCTACAACCCGTTCGACGTCTCTTACTTTCCTGCAACCCAGCCCAGTACTCTTTCACCCCGAATTATGTGAAAGAAACTGTCATTAAAAATTTAAGCTTCATAGGAAATAAGACAATGGCTGAGCGTCAGAACGGTACCGTCAAGTGGTTCAATGACGAGAAAGGTTACGGCTTCATCACCCCAGAAAGCGGTCCGGATCTGTTCGTACACTTCCGCGCTATCGAAGGCAACGGCTTCAAGAGCCTGAAAGAAGGCCAAAAGGTCACCTTCGAAGCCGTGCAAGGCCAGAAAGGCATGCAGGCTGACAAGGTTCAGGTCGCCGGCTAAGCCGAACCCGACTTCGAAGAAAAGCCCCTGCCAAGTGCAGGGGCTTTTTTTTGCCCGTAGAATACCGGCTTCGCCATTCGGAGCTGCAACGCATGTCCAAGCCTCTGCTCACACCCCAGGGAGATTTCCCACCCGCAGGCCTCGGCCGGCGCCTGGCGGCGATGTTCTATGACTTTCTGTTGTGTACGGCCCTGCTGATCGTCACCGCAGGCGCCTACAAGATGATCCAGATGAGCATCATCGGTGAAGCCCGCATGCGTGAACTGACCGATGCCGGCGCACTGGATGGAGACCCGCTGCTGTCGACGATTCTGCTGTTCGCGCTGTTCGGCTTCTTCGCCAAGTTCTGGACCCATGGCGGGCAAACCCTGGGCATGCAGGTGTGGGGCGTGCGGGTACAGAACGCCGATGGCAGCGCCATTAGCCTGTGGCAGGCGCTGTTGCGCTTCGTGGTGTCGATCGCTTCGTGGCTGTGTCTGGGGATGGGGTTCTTCTGGGCGCTGATCGACAAGCGCAAGCGCGGCTGGCATGACATCTATTCCGAGACACAGTTGGTGCGGGTGCCGAAGCAGAAGAATTGATCGGTAGCGTTCGGGTGTAGGCCGTGAAGGATAGGGTGTCCGATAGGTCGAGCGCCGCCCGCGCGGCGCATCGCGAGCAAGGCTCGCTCCTACGGTTATTTCGGGCCAGCTACACCTGTGGGATTTGCGCGCGACCGCTTTGGTGCAAGGCACAGTATCGCGGGCGTCTGTAGGAGCGAGCCTTGCTCGCGATGCGCCGCGCGGGCGGCGCTCGATCCGGCACACACCGCAACACTCACGGCATGCACCACTGACCTCAACCAGCTCTGCGCAACAGCCACAAACCGGCCACCGCACAGATACCGGCGGGGATCACCACCGCCAGCAGCGGCGGGAAGCCGAACACCTGGCTCGAAGGGCCAAGCAGGTCCTGGCCAATGCGGAACACGAAGCCCACCAGCACACCGGTAAATACCCGCTGTCCCAGGGTCACAGAGCGCAGTGGGCCGAAGATGAAGGAAATCGCCATCAGCACCAGCGCCGCGGTCACCGCCGGCTGCAGCACCTTGGTCCAAAACGCCAGCCAGTAACGCGCGTTGTTCAGGCCCTGGTCGGACAGGTAATGGATGTAGTCCCACAGCCCGGTGATCGACAGCGATTCAGGCGCCAGCACCACGGTGTTGAGCAGTTGCGGCGTGACCGAGACATCCCAACGCTCCTGCGGCGCCTTCACCACTTCAGTGTGGTCGCCACGGAAATACGTGGTGCTGACGTCGCTGAGCACCCAGTGATCCTGGTTGTATTGCGCACGGCGGGCGAAGCTCGACGTGATGATCTTGCGCTCGTTGTCGAAGCGGTAACGGGTCACGCCCAGCAGCAGGCCGTTGGGCTGCACGGCGTTGATGTGCACGAACTCGTCACTCTGACGGTGCCACATGCCGCGCTTGGAACTTTGTGCCTCTCCCCCGCCTTGGGCCAGGGAACGGTCGGCCTGGGCCTTGTTTTCGGTGACCGGCGCCACGTACTCGCCAATCAGGAGGCCCACCAGCATCAGCACCAGCATCGGCTTCATCACCGCCCAGACGATACGGCCGATGGAAACGCCAGCGGCGCGCATGATGGTCAGCTCACTACTGCTGGCCAGGCTGCCCAGGCCGACCAGGCAGCCGATCAGCGCGGCCATCGGCAGCATTTCGTACAGACGACGCGGTGCGGTCAGCAGGACGAAGTTACCTGCCTCCATCACCGTGTAGGTGTCGCTCAGGTCGCCCATCTCGTCGATGAAGGCAAACAGCGAGGCCAGGCCGAGGATGATCCCCAGCACCGCCAGAATGGCCAGCAGCACGCTCTGGCCGATATAGCGATCGAGCTTAGCCATGGGCCACCTCCGCACGACGGGCAGCGCGCTTGAGGCGCAGCGGTTCCCAATACATCAGGCCCAGGCCGATGAGCAGGAACAGTCCATGCACCCACCAGATACCCAGGCCAATCGGCAACTTGCCCTTCTCAAGGGCGCCACGTACGGAAATCAGCATCGTCAGGTAGGCCATGTACAGAAGAATCGCCGGCAGCAGCTTGAGGAAGCGGCCCTGGCGTGGGTTGACCTTGGCCAGCGGCACTGCCAGCACGGTCACGATGAACACCAGGATCGGCAGCGACAGACGCCATTGCAGCTCGGCGCGCTCACGCAGGCCTTTCTGACCGATCAGTTGGGAGGTCGGGATCGCTTCGCGCTCGGTCACTTCCTCGCTGACTTCAGGCTTGGGTAGCAATACGCCGTAGGTGTCGTACTTGATGGCACGGTAGTCAGCCTGGCCAGGGTTGCCGTCATAGCGATAGCCATTTTCCAGGATCAGGTAGCGGTTGCCGTCGGCCTGCACTTCCTGGTGACCTTTCTCGGCGACCAGCACCGAAGGAGCGCGGTCCTTGGTCTTGTCCTGGTTGAAGCGTTTCTCGGAGATGAACACGCCACCCAAGTTGATGCGGTCGTCCGAAAGCTGCTCGGTGTAGGTCACCCGCGAGCCATCACGCAAGGTCTGGAAACGCCCCGGCACCAGGGTGTCGAATTCGGTCAGCGCGTCCTGCTGGCTGATGATTTGCTGCACCTGGGCAACGCCCAGCGGCGCAAGGCTCAGGCTCAGCCACGCGACCAGCAATGCCACCAGCGCCGCCGGGGCCATGGTCAGGCCCAGCAGGCGCTGCTGGCTCATGCCGGTGGCCGACAGCACGGTCATCTCGCTTTCCAGGTATAACCGGCCATAGGCCAGCAGGATGCCGAGGAACAGGCCCAGTGGGAGAATCAGCTGCAGGAAACCCGGCAGGCGGAAACCCATGATCAGGAACAGTACACTCGGGTCGAGCACGCCTTGGGCGGCCTGGGCCAGGTACTTGATGAAGCGCCCGCTCATGATGATCACCAGCAGCACAGCGCTGACGGCGCTCAAGGTCACCAGGACCTCGCGGGACAGATAACGAAAGACGATCAAACCAGACACTCCTGGGTTGTCAGGGGCGGACTGCCAAACAATGGCGCCAGACTATGACGTAGTACAGCCAGACCAATGCTGGTTCGCCAAAGGCGAACCTCCATAAAAGTGCGCGCATTATCCTGTGATTGACCGCGCCTGTCACTTGGCCGCGCATGAAGCCGCACGTCGGGGTTGTCAGCACGCTTGTCGCAGGCTCAAACTGGCAGCTTTTCCACTGGCACGCGACCACGCGGCCAAGCCTGCCCGGCGCACGCGAACATTCAGCGCCTACGGTAAAGATCATTCGGGGACCCTGACATGGAACTGGTTGTAAAAAGCGTAGCTGCTGCATCTGTGAAAACCGCAACGCTGGTCGTACCAGTAGGCGAAGGTCGTAAGCTCGGCGCTGTCGCCAAGGCCGTCGACCAAGCCTCCGACGGCGCCATTGCTGCCCTGCTCAAGCGTGGCGACCTGGCCGGCAAGCCTGGCCAGACCCTGCTCCTGAACAGCCTGCCAGGGCTCAAGGCCGAACGCGTGCTGCTGGTTGGCAGCGGCAAGGAAGAAGCCCTTGGCGATCGCGCCTGGCGCAAGCTGGTAGCCAGCGTGGCCGGCGTGTTGAAAAACCTGGGCGGCGGAGATGCCGTACTGGCCCTGGACGACATCGCTGTCAGCAACCGCGACGCTCACTACGGCAAGTACCGCCTGCTGGCCGAAACCCTGCTCGACGGCGAGTACGTGTTCGATCGCTTCAAGAGCCAGAAGGCTGAGCCGCGGGCCCTGAAGAAAGTCACCCTGCTGACCGACAAGGCCGGCCAGACCGAAGCCGAGCGCGCCGTAAAGCACGCCAGCGCCATCGCCACCGGCATGGCCTTCACCCGCGACCTGGGCAACTTGCCGCCGAACGTCTGCCATCCAAGCTACCTGGCGGACCAAGCCAAGGAGCTGGGCAAGGCACACAAGTCGCTGAAAGTCGAAGTGCTGGACGAGAAGAAGATCAAGGACCTGGGCATGGGCGCCTTCTATGCCGTGGGCCAGGGCAGCGACCAGCCTCCACGGCTGATCGTGATGAACTACCAGGGCGGCAAGAAAAGCGAGAAACCCTTCGTGCTGGTCGGCAAGGGCATCACCTTCGACACCGGCGGCATCAGCCTCAAGCCTGGCGCCGGCATGGATGAAATGAAGTTCGACATGTGCGGTTCGGCAAGTGTGTTCGGCACCCTGCGCGCAGTGCTGGAACTGCAACTGCCGATCAACCTGGTGTGCCTGCTGGCCTGTGCCGAGAACATGCCTAGCGGCGGCGCGACTCGCCCGGGCGACATCGTCACCACCATGAGCGGCCAGACCGTGGAAATCCTCAACACCGACGCCGAAGGCCGCCTGGTGCTGTGCGACACCCTGACCTACGCCGAGCGCTTCAAGCCTCAGGCCGTGATCGATATCGCCACCCTGACCGGCGCCTGCATCGTCGCCCTGGGCAGCCACACCTCGGGACTGATGGGCAACAACGACGAGCTGATCGATCAATTGCTCGACGCCGGCAAGCGCGCCGACGACCGCGCCTGGCAGCTGCCACTGTTCGATGAATACCAGGAACAACTGGACAGCCCGTTCGCCGACATGGGCAACATCGGCGGCCCAAAAGCCGGCACCATCACCGCAGGGTGCTTCCTGTCGCGCTTCGCCAAGGCCTACAACTGGGCGCACCTGGACATCGCCGGCACCGCCTGGATCAGCGGCGGCAAGGACAAAGGCGCCACGGGTCGCCCGGTTCCATTGCTGACGCAGTACCTGCTGGACCGCGCCGGCGCCTGAAACCGTGAAACCGGTGGCGCCCAGTGCGCCACCGGCCGGTAGACCAAACCATGAGCAAAGTCGATTTCTACATCCTGCCCACCGACGCCTTGTCGGCACGCTTGGATTTCGCCTGCAAGCTGTGCGAGAAGGCCTGGCGGCTCGGCCATCGCGTCTACCTGCATTGCCAGGACGCCGAACAACGCGACGAGCTGGACCTGCGCCTGTGGCGTTTCAAGGGCGAGGCTTTCGTGCCTCACGACCGGGCCGAAGCGCATGCCGATGCCCAAGTGGCCTTGGGCCTGGCTGACGATGCAGGCGACCACCGCGACCTGCTGATCAACCTCGGCGCCTCGGTGCCAGGGTTCGTCGACCAGTTCGAACGGGTTGCCGAGATCGTCGTCGAGGAGCCTGGCATCCGCCAGTCAGCGCGCGAACGATTCCGTTTCTACCGCGAACGGGGCTATGCTCTGCAAGACCACCGCTTACAGCGACTTTGACGACGATGGACAAGCCTTCCGCCCCACCCGATTCCGCCCATCTGCTCGACGACCTGGAGTCGATTCGCCAGCTGCTGGGAGATGCCAATCTGCAACCGCCTCTGCTGACCGAGACGGTGGAACAGATTCCGCTGTTGCTTGATGTACCGGCAGGCAACCCGCCGGTCGAACCCGAGCCTGTGCCTGCAGCCACCGCGGATGACCCGCAGACCCGCCGCCAGGACACGCTGCTGCACCTGGAAAGCGAGTTGCGCGCAGCCGCGCAACAGATCATGCAGGACGTGATCAACGACTTTACCCCGCATATCGAGACCGAAATCAAGCGCCGGCTGGATGCGCGCATGGAACGCCTGATCAAGCGCTCCGAGTAAGGTCCACGTCTCGCGGCGCCCCTTCGCGGGTAAGCCCTCTCCCACCGGCAGGCGCCTGCGCGGTCCCGATGGGAGCGGGTTTACCTGCGAAGCAGGCATCGCCGCGCCAACAGATGACAGAGGCGTGTCGCTTGCGGCCCCCACCTTGGTTATACTTCCCGGCTTTCCCGAATAAATGCCATAGGGTCCCGCCGCGCATGGATAAGACCTACCAGCCGCACGCCATCGAAACTTCCTGGTACAACACCTGGGAGTCCGAGAACTATTTCGCCCCGCAAGGTGCAGGCGAGTCCTACACCATCATGATCCCGCCGCCGAACGTGACGGGCAGCCTGCACATGGGCCACGGCTTCAACAACGCGATCATGGACGCCCTGATCCGTTTCCGCCGTATGCAAGGCCGCAACACCCTGTGGCAGCCAGGTACCGACCACGCCGGTATCGCCACCCAGATGCTGGTCGAGCGCCAGCTCGAGGCCAAGGGCCAGAACCGTCATGACCTGGGCCGTGAAGCCTTCCTCGAGAAAGTCTGGGAATGGAAAGAGCAGTCCGGCGGCAACATCAGCCGTCAGATCCGCCGCCTGGGCTCGTCCGTGGACTGGAGCCGCGAGCGCTTCACCATGGATGACGGCCTGTCCGAAGCGGTCAAGGAAGCCTTCGTACGCCTGCACGAAGACGGCCTGATCTATCGCGGCAAGCGCCTGGTCAACTGGGACACCAAGCTGCACACCGCCATCTCCGACCTGGAAGTCGAAAACCACGACGAGAAAGGCCACCTGTGGAACCTGCGCTACCCGCTGGCCGACGGCGCCAAAACCGCTGAAGGCAAGGACCACCTGGTCGTTGCCACCACCCGTCCGGAAACCCTGCTGGGCGACGTGGCGGTTGCCGTCAACCCGAACGACGAGCGCTATCAGGCGCTGATCGGCAAGTTCGTCGAACTGCCGTTGGTCGGTCGTCGCATTCCGATCATCGCCGACGACTACTGCGACCCGGAATTCGGCACCGGCTGCGTGAAGATCACCCCGGCCCACGACTTCAACGACTACGAAGTCGGCAAGCGCCACAACCTGCCGCTGCTCAACATCTTCGACAAGAACGCCATGGTGCTGGCAAGCGCCCAGGCCTTCAACCTCGACGGCTCCGTCAACGAGCAGATCGACACCCGCCTGCCTGCCCAGTACGCCAACCTGGACCGTTTCGTCGCGCGTAAGCAGATCGTCGCCGACCTGGACGCCCAAGGCCTGCTGGTGAGCATCGATGACCATGCCCTGAAAGTGCCGAAAGGCGACCGTTCGGGCACCGTCATCGAGCCATGGCTGACCGACCAGTGGTACGTTTCCACCAAGCCGCTGGCAGAACCTGCCATCGCCGCGGTCGAAGATGGCCGTATCCAGTTCGTGCCCAAGCAGTACGAGAACATGTACTTCTCGTGGATGCGCGATATCCAGGACTGGTGCATCAGCCGCCAGCTGTGGTGGGGCCACCGCATCCCAGCCTGGTACGACGAGACTGGCCAGGTCTACGTCGGCCGCAACGAAGAAGAAGTCCGTGCCAAGCACAACCTCGGCGCCGACGTGGTGCTGCGCCAGGACGACGACGTGCTCGACACCTGGTTCAGCTCGGGCCTGTGGACCTTCTCCACCCTGGGCTGGCCGGAGCAGACCGAGTTCCTGAAGACCTTCCACTCCACGGACGTGCTGGTCACCGGCTTCGACATCATCTTCTTCTGGGTTGCGCGCATGATCATGCTGACCATGCACCTGATCAAGAACGAAGACGGCACCCCGCAGGTACCGTTCAAGACCGTCTACGTGCACGGTTTAGTGCGTGACGGCCAGGGCCAGAAGATGTCCAAGTCCAAGGGCAACGTACTGGACCCGCTGGACATCGTCGACGGCATCACCCTCGACGCCCTGCTGGAAAAACGCACCAGCGGCATGATGCAACCCAAGCTGGCCGAGAAAATCGCCAAGCAGACCAAGGCCGAGTTCCCGGAAGGCATCGCCAGCTACGGTACCGACGCCCTGCGTTTCACCTTCTGCTCGCTGGCTTCCACCGGTCGTGACATCAAGTTCGACATGGGCCGCGTCGAGGGCTACCGCAACTTCTGCAACAAAATCTGGAACGCCGCCCGCTACGTGCTGGACAAAGGCGAGGACTGCGGCCAGAACGGCGAAGCCGTCGAGCTGTCGCTGGCCGACCGCTGGATCATCTCGCAGCTGCAGCGCACCGAAGCCGAAGTGACTCGCCAACTCGAGCAGTTCCGTTTCGACCTGGCCAGCCAAGCCCTGTACGAGTTCATCTGGAACCAGTACTGCGACTGGTACCTGGAGCTGTCCAAGCCCGTGCTGTGGGACGAGAACGCCCCGGTCGAGCGTGCCCGTGGCACTCGCCGTACTCTGGTTCGCGTGCTGGAAGTGGCCCTGCGCCTGGCCCACCCGTTCATGCCGTTCATCACCGAAGAGATCTGGCAGCGCATCGCGCCGCTGGCAGGCATCCAAGGCAAGACCATCATGCTGCAACCCTGGCCGGTGGCGAACGAAGAACGCATCGACGTCGCCGCCGAAGGCGATATCGAGTGGCTGCAACAGCTGATGGTCGGCCTGCGCAACATCCGCGCCGAGATGAACATCGGTCCTGGCAAGCCGCTGCCGCTGTTCCTCAAGAACGCCAATGCCGACGATCAACGTCGCCTGCAGGAAAACGAAGCACTGCTGAAGAAGCTGGCCAAGGTCGAGTCGTTCACCGTTCTCGGTGAGCAGGACGAAGCCCCGCTGTCGGCCACCGCGCTGGTGGGTGACCTGCAGGTGCTGGTACCGATGGCCGGCCTGATCGACAAGGACGCCGA
This sequence comes from Pseudomonas sp. NyZ480, assembly GCF_029537255.1. NCBI lineage: Bacteria > Pseudomonadati > Pseudomonadota > Gammaproteobacteria > Pseudomonadales > Pseudomonadaceae > Pseudomonas > Pseudomonas sp. NyZ480. The sequence continues at coordinate 4,352,552 of NZ_CP120626.1, forward strand.
ACTGGCTCGCCTGAACAAGGAGATCCAGCGTCTACAAGGCGAAGTGGCCCGTGTGGGTGGCAAGCTGTCCAATGCCGCCTTCGTCGACAAGGCACCGCCTGCAGTGATCGAGAAGGAGCGCGCCAAGCTGGCCGAGTCCGAGCAGGCCCTGGCCAACTTCACCGAGCAGCATGCGCGGATTGCAGCGCTGTAACCTGACATTGCTGATCTGACCGGCGAGGGCTTCGCCCTCGTTCGCGGCCAAGGCCGCTCCCACAGGAATGAGGCTGCCTTGAAGTAGCACCACTATCCTGTGGGAGCGGCCTTGGCCGTGAATGGGCCGCACAGCGGCCCTCTGGCCAGCGCAAGCAACACCGGACCCGAGCATGACCCCGAACAAACCCACCCTGCACCCGCGCAACCGCCACCAGGGCCGCTATGACTTCCCCAGCCTGATCAAGGCCCACCCTGACCTGGCCCGTTTCACCATCACCAACCCCTACGGCAAACCCAGCATCGACTTCGCCAACCCCGAAGCCGTGCGGGTGTTTAACCGCGCCCTGCTCAAGGCACAGTACGGCATCCAGCACTGGGATATCCCTGCCGACTACCTGTGCCCGCCGATTCCAGGCCGCGCCGACTACATCCACGTCGCCGCCGACCTGCTGGCCGAGGATAATGCCGGCGACATCCCCAAGGGCGCCCAGGTGCGCGCACTGGACATCGGCGTCGGCGCCAACTGCATCTACCCCCTGCTGGGCCACAGCGACTATCGCTGGCGCTTCCTGGGTTCGGACATCGACCCCGTGGCCCTGGCCTCGGCCAAGGCCATCGTCCAGGCCAATGGCCTGAGCAAGGCAATCGCCCTGCGTCAGCAGGCCAACCGCAAGCGCATCCTCAGCGGCCTGCTGCAAGAGGACGAACGCTTCGACCTGACCCTGTGCAACCCACCTTTTCACGCTTCACGCGACGAAGCCACCCGTGGCAGCCAGCGCAAATGGAAGAACCTGGGCAAGCAGGATCCCCAGCGTAGGTTGCCTGTGCTGAACTTCGGCGGACAGAACAACGAGCTATGGTGCGAGGGCGGCGAGATCCGCTTCGTCACCCAGCTGGTCGAGGAAAGCGCGCAATACGCCGAGCGAGTGCTGTGGTTCACCAGCCTGGTGTCCAAGGCCAGCAACCTGCCTGGCATCGAGGCCGCCCTGAAGAAGGTCGGAACCAAGGCCGTGCGTATCGTCGAGATGGGCCAGGGACAGAAGCAGAGCCGCATGGTCGCCTGGAGCTTCCAGGATGACGCAGCGCGCCAGGCCTGGCATGCGCGGCGTAAATCGCAGGCATGAAAAAACCGCGCCCGGACAAGCCGGGCGCGGTTTCATCAAGACATCGACAATTACTTGTTGATGGCGTCGGTCAGGGCTTTGGCCGGAACGAACTTGACGACTTTCTTGGCAGCGATTTCGATGGCAGCGCCAGTCGAAGGGTTGCGGCCAGTGCGGGCAGGACGCTCGGAGACTTTCAGCTTGCCGATGCCTGGCAGGGTGATCTCAGCGCCGTTTTCCAGTTGGTCAGCAACGATCTGGCCCAGTTGCTCCAGAGCGTTTTTAGCGGTGGCTTTTGGCGCGGCGATCGATTCGGCGATGTCGGCAATCAGTTGGTCTTTGGTCAATGCCATGATGGTGTTCCTTCCCTAAAAAATTCAGAGGTTATGCAGCGTGCTACGTCGTTATCGGGCCAGCCCCTGAATACTGGAGGGCCGCGCCAATCGCGTATGTAGATTCGAAAATCGGCGTTTGGTTCGACACGACGCCAGCAACTGCCAGCAATGCGCCACTTCAGGGGGCGCAAGACCGCGCAAAGCTACCACAGGAATGGATAAATATCCGCTGCCAACTTTGATTTTGTGCTGGTTTTTCGGGGGTTTAGCCCGAAAACGCACAAAATTGAACAAAAAACGAACAACAGGCATTTACGCCAACATCTGGCCACTGCATCACCGGTTCACTCAGGTAAACTTGGCGACTTTGCAGCGCGGCCATGCACCGCCCAACCCCATTCGAGAATTCCATGCCAATCCGTCATTGCATCGTTCACCTGATCGACAAGAAGCCCGATGGCAGCCCCGCCGTGCTCCATGCACGTGATAGCGAGCTTGGCGCATCGGACGCCATCGAAAACCTGCTGGCCGACCTCAACGACAGCTACAACGCCAAGCAAGGCAAAGCCTGGGGCTTCTTCCACGGCGAGTCCGGCGCCTATCCGCTCAGCGGCTGGTTGAAGCAGTACCTCGATGGCGAGAAAGACTTCACCGCCTTCAGCCGGGTGGCAGTCGAACACCTGCAAAAACTGATGGAAGAATCCAACCTCTCCACTGGAGGGCACATCCTCTTCGCCCACTACCAGCAAGGCATGACCGAGTACCTGGCCATCGCCCTGCTGCACCACAGTGAAGGCGTGGCGGTGAACGCCGAGCTGGATGTCACCCCTTCACGCCACCTGGACCTGGGCCAACTGCACCTTGCCGCCCGCATCAACCTGTCCGAGTGGAAGAACAACCAGAATTCCAAACAGTACATCTCGTTCATCAAGGGCAAGAATGGGAAGAAGGTTTCGGATTACTTCCGTGATTTCATCGGCTGCCAGGAAGGGGTCGACGGCCCAGGGGAAACCCGCACCCTGCTCAAGGCATTCAGCGATTTCGTCGAGAGCGAAGACCTGCCTGAGGAATCCGCACGCGAGAAGACCCAGACGCTGGTCGAGTACGCCACCACGCAAACCAAGCTCGGCGAACCTGTCACACTGGAAGAGCTGTCCAGCCTGATCGACGAGGACCGCCCCAAGGCGTTCTACGATCACATTCGCAACAAGGACTACGGGCTCTCGCCGGAGATTCCGGCCGATAAGCGCACCCTCAATCAGTTCCGCCGCTTCACGGGTCGCGCCGAGGGGCTGTCGATCAGCTTCGAGGCGCATTTGCTGGGAGACAAGGTGGAGTATGACGAGGCGGCCGGAACCTTGATCATCAAGGGCCTGCCAACGCAGCTGGTCGATCAGCTCAAGCGACGCAAGGACTGACAGGGCCGGGCCAGTCAAGGGCCCCAACTTCTCAGGCGATACCGGCGCCATAGGAGGCTACCAACGCCTCCTTCGCCGACTTGCGCAGTTTCTTCACCAGCCGCTCCTGGCGCAGCGCCTCGCCTTTGTCCGGCCACTGTTCGACGTAGACCAGCGCCTGGGCCGGGCTGGTCTTGAAATAGCGGGCGCCCTGCCCCTTCTGATGCGCGATGAACCGCCGCTGCGGGTCATCACTGATGCCGCAGTACAAAGAGCCATTGGCGGCGCGTACCAGGTAGACGTACCAGGGTTTGCCGGTGGTGTTTTCGACGACTTCGCTCACGAGGCTTCGCACTGAGGATAAAGCCGACAGCTTACCCGCTCAGCGCGCTTGCTGGAACGCACGCAGCCCTTTGAACGCTTGTTGACGTACCTTGTTCTGTAGCATGGGTGACCAGCCCAGCAGCACACCTGGCAGACCCAACGCCTGACGCGACCAGCGCCACAGGTCGAAGCTGTCGTCATGCTGGCAGATCAGCCCATCACGAATCACGAAGCGGGCCTGGATATCGTTGATCACGACGCGCCCGGTCTGACTGAACAGGTAGGTAGCCACCCAGTGCGCGCAGCCGCTGTCATGGTTGGCCTGGACCTGGTCGAAGGTCAGCGAAAAGTCTTTGGCGCGGGTGGTGAGCATGCGCCACATGTCACCTGCGTCGTCGCCACGCAGCATGCCGAACACCGGGTCGCTGAAGACGATATCGTCGCTGTAGCACGCCACCATGGCCTCGGCGTCCAGGCGCTGGAAGGCCTGGTAGAAGCGGTTGATCAGGTCACGGTTGGCGTCGCTCATGGGCTCAGGTCCATCTTGGAGGGGGCGAAGGCTGCACGATAATCCGCCAGCGCCTGCAACGCCATGCCCATTTGCGCCATGAATACCCATCGCCAGCAACCACCGCTGCCAGCGCCAACTTGCCGGCCACAGGCGCAGTGCAGCCGCCCACCTCACACTTTTTCGCAGGTTACCTGCACATGCTCAGCCCGACCCGCCCCAAGCCCGAACACGAGGGCACCGATACCCAGAACGGCGAAGATCCAACCCACAGCCGCCCAGCCTCCCGTCAAGTCATGGACCACCCCCACGGCGAAAGGCCCCATGGAGGCCAGCGTGTAGCCGACCCCCTGGGCCATGCTGGACAGGTTGGCAGCTACGTGCGCATCCCCAGAGCGCAGTACGATCAAGGTCAGTGCCAGGGCGAAGGTGCCGCCCTGGCCCAGCCCCAACACCACCGCCCACCCCCAGAGGCCGGAAAGCGGCGCATACAGGCAACCGAACAAGCCGGCCAGGGTGAGCAGCATGACAATCAAGATCGCCAGGCGCTGGTCTTTGCCCCTGGTCGCCAGCCAAGGTGCACTGAGCGAACTGACCAGCTGCAGGATCACCGAACCGGACAACACCAACCCCGCCTCTGTCGGGCTCAAGCCGCGCCCGATCAGAATCGACGGCAACCAGCCGAAGACGATATACGCCAACGACGACTGCAACCCCATGTACAGCGTGACCTGCCAGGCCAGCGGATCACGCCACAGCCCACGCACGCGATAGGCGACCTTGTGCAGGCCATGTCCTTGGCGCGCCTGGGGCAACCACACCAGCATCGCCAACAATGCCGGCACCAACCAGAACCCGAGCCCCATTGCCCAGCTACCGTCGAAGCGCGTGGCCAAAGGTACCGTGGCACCCGCCGCCATCGCAGCACCGAGGCATAGCGCCATGGTATAGACACCGGTCAGCGTGCCGGCATGCCGCGGGAAGTCTCGCTTGACGATGCCCGGTAGCAGAACACCGATGATGCCGATGCTCGCACCGGCCATCAGGCTGCCCAGGAAGACACCCGCAACCCCCAGGGTGCTGCGCACCAGAATGCCCAGGGCCAGGGTGAACAGGATACCGAGAATCACGCGCTCGCCACCAAAACGACGCGCCAGAATCGGTGCCAGGGGTGCGAACAGGCCAAGACAGAGGACTGGCAACGTGGTCAGCAGCCCGGCCTCGGAGCCCGTCAAGCCCAGGCCTGCAGAGACCTGCCCCAGCACAGGCGCCATGCTCGACAACGCGGGACGCAGGTTCAGCGCCACCAGTACCAGCCCGAGCAACAGCAGCCACGGGCGCGCCAGCGCCACCGGTTGCTGTTGTACTTGCGCGTCGTTGGCTTCAGCGTCGATCAGCAGTTCATCGAACTCCCGCTCGCCGTCGGAAGTATTTCGGGTCATTGGTTCGGCCATGGCCTTCTCGATATCAGGATTCAATGAGGGTTCGGCTCAGGCGCTTGGCCCGCTCAGGATCACGCTGCTCGACGGCCTGGAGAATCTCTCCGTGCAGATCGAAGGTCACCTGGGAGCGCGGCACCGTGCTCATGTTGCGTTGCAGCGCAGCCGCCACCACACCGGAGAAATAGCGATACAGCTCGCTCAGCGACGGGTTGTGCGCGGCATCCACCAGCCGCTGGTGAAACACCAGGTCGCAGTTCACATAGGCATCGATGTCGCCGTGAAAGTGCTTACCGCTGTCTTCCAATGCCTCACGCAGCCCCTGCACATCCGCTTCGGTACGGCGCAAGGCTGCCAGGCCGATGGCTTCGGTCTCCAGGATGTGCCGCGTTTCGCGGGCTTGTTCAGGCGTGCAGCGCGACATGGCCAGCACGGCCTGCAATGGGTCCTGGGCCGTGCGCAGGTAGCTGCCATCGCCCTGGCGGATTTCCACCAGGCCACTGAATGCCAGGACGCGCATGGCTTCACGCACGGTGTTGCGGCTGATGCCCAGCTCCAGGGCGAGCTCGGGCTCGGTCGGCAAGCGCTGGCCGACCTGCCAGTCACCCTGGAGGATCCGCTCACGCATGCGCTCGACCGCCAGCTCGACCAGCGAGCGCTTGGACAATTCACTGCTCATGTTACTCAACCAATCATCCGATGAATTTTCGAAAGCTTAAAGCAAGGCGCCAGCAACAGCAAACCACCTGGCATTTTTGCCAGTTGTGGTCAGCCCGCGTTGTTGCAACGCTTGGCGCGTTGCGCTGGAGGACATGTACCGATGCCGTTTCACCGATGGCCCCTGCTTCTGTGCCTGCTTTTGGCCGGCTGCGACCTGTCGCCAAAGGCCGCTCAACCCAAGACGCTGATCGTTGGCCTGGACGGTGTCCAGTTGCAGCGTTACGAGCAACTGGGAGAAGACACCAACCTCAAGCGGCGTCTGCACTACGGCAAGGCGTATAGCGGAGGCATCACTGGCCGTGCGAGCGAGCAGGCAACCCTCAGCGGCCCAGGGTGGATGACACTGCTGACCGGCGTCTGGGCGAGCAAGCACGGCGTGGTGTCCAACGAGCCGTCACTGAGGCTCGACCCGGCCTACCCAAGCCTGTTCCGACGGCTCAGACAGGCCCTGCCCCACGCCTACCTTTCCAGCATTGTGAACTGGTCGCCCATCAACACCGCGTTCCTGCTGGAAGATGCCCAGGGCAACGATGTGCGCGAAAGCGGGTTGACCGACGAGCAAGTTATCGAGCGTACCCTGGCAATCCTCGACAGCACTCCGGCGGATTTCACTTTCATCCAGCTGGATGAGCCTGACCAGGTCGGTCACGACCACGGCTTCGGCGCCCGCTACCAGCAAGCCCTGCAGAATGCGGACAGCCGTCTGGGCCGCCTGCTGGACAAACTGGACGAGCGACGCCACAAGCATCCGCTGGAAGATTGGCTGGTGGTCGTCAGCACCGACCATGGCCGGGACTATTGGGGCACGGGTCACGGCGGCGTGAGCGAGCAGGAAAAGACTGTGTTCATCGCCAGCAACAAACCGCTGAACGTAGAACTGACCGAGCCCAGCACTGCGCAAGACCACCCCGGGCCGAACAATCTGTACAGCTTTGCCGCTCAAACGTCGGTGGTGCCCACGGTGCTGCGGCACATGGGGCTCGACGTGCTACCCGACTGGAAACTCGATGGCACGCCGTTGCTGGGCGACACGGGAGTGCGCAAGGCAAGGGTAAGGGAAAGTGAGTCCAAGCTGCTGTGGAACAGTTCATCACAGCAGATGGTTGTCATCTACCGCAATGGCCAATTGGCCGCTCACGTACAGGCGAGCGTTCAGCAATGGATCGACCCGCAAGGCATGCGCCAGGCCAACGACTACGTCCTGGTGCTGGATGGAATACCGGTGGCTGTGCGCAACAAGCCGACCATTGCCCCTTGAAAGCAAACGCCGGCAAGCCGGCTCCCACAGAAACCGTACCGACCTTGGAGATCAGCACAGTGCCTGCGGGAGCTGGCTTGCCGGCGAGTGGACTACCGGCTCAATTCAGCGCATCGAGCAACGCCTGGTTCATTTCCGGCGTGCCGATGGTGATGCGCAGGAACTGGGCAATGCGCGCCTGCTTGAAATGACGCACGATCACGCCCTGCTCACGCAGCCGCGCCGCCAACTGCGCCGCATCCTGCTGCGGGTGGCGGGCGAAGATGAAGTTGGCGGCCGACGGCAGCACTTCGAAGCCCTTGGCCGTAAGTTGTTCGACCAGTGCCTGGCGGCTGTCGATCACCTTGCGGCAGGTTTCCTCGAAGTAAGCCCGGTCCTCGAAGGCCGCAGCCGCGCCAACGATGGCCATGCGGTCGAGGGGATAGGAGTTGAAACTGTTCTTGATCCGCTCCAAGGCCTCGATCAGGTCCGGGTGCCCCACAGCCAGGCCCACGCGCAAACCGGCCAACGAGCGCGACTTCGACAGGGTCTGGGTCACCAGCAGGTTGTCGTAGCGGTCCACCAGCTTGATCGCGGTTTCGCCACCGAAATCGATGTAGGCCTCATCGACCACGACCACCGAATCACGGTTGGCCTGCAGCAGTTGCTCGACCTGCTCAAGCGGCATCAGGCAGCCGGTCGGCGCATTGGGGTTGGGGAAGATGATGCCGGCATTGGGCTTGGCATAGTCCGCGACGCGAATCTGGAACTGCTCATTCAGCGGCACCTGTTCGAACGCGATGCCGTACAGGCCGCAGTACACGGGGTAGAAGCTGTAGCTGACATCCGGGAACAGCAACGGCGCGCCGTGCTGGAACAGGCCGTGGAAAATGTGCGCCAGCACCTCGTCCGAGCCGTTGCCGACGAACACCTGCTGCGGCGTCACGGCGTAGTAATCGGCGACCGCCTGCTTGAGCCGGTCACTGTTCGGATCCGGGTACAGACGCAAGTTGTCGCTGAGTTCACCGCGCATGGCTTCCAGTGCCTTGGGCGACGGACCGTAGGGGTTCTCGTTGGTGTTCAGCTTGACCAGTCTGGCCAGCTTAGGCTGCTCGCCCGGGACGTAAGGCACCAGGTCCTTGACGAAGGGGCTCCAGAATCGACTCATGCTCAGTTCCCCTTGTCTTGGGTCAGGATACGGTATTCAGCGCTGCGGGCGTGGGCGGTCAGCGACTCGCCACGGGCCAGGACCGAGGCGGTTCGCCCCAGCTCGGATGCGCCCTGCTCGGAGCAGAAGATGATCGACGAACGCTTCTGGAAGTCATAAACGCCCAGCGGCGAGGAAAAGCGGGCGGTGCCGGAGGTGGGCAACACGTGGTTGGGGCCGGCGCAGTAATCGCCCAGCGCTTCGCTGGTGTGACGACCCATGAAGATCGCGCCAGCGTGGCGGATCTGTGGCAGCCATGCCTGGGGGTCGGCGACCGACAGTTCCAGGTGCTCTGGGGCGATGCGGTTGGCCACTTCGATGGCCTGCTGCATGTCGCGCACCTGGACCAAGGCACCGCGGCCATTGATCGACTTCTCGATGATCTCGGCGCGCTCCATGGTCGGCATCAGCTTGTCGATGCTGGCGGCAACACGATCGAGGAAGGCGGCATCCGGGCTGACCAGGATGGCCTGGGCGTCTTCGTCGTGCTCGGCCTGGGAGAACAGGTCCATGGCGATCCAGTCCGGGTCGGTCTGGCCGTCGCACACCACGAGAATCTCCGACGGGCCGGCGATCATGTCGATGCCCACCTGGCCGAACACATGACGCTTGGCGGTGGCCACGTAGATGTTGCCCGGACCGACGATCTTGTCCACCTGCGGCACGCTTTCGGTGCCATAGGCCAGGGCCGCGACCGCCTGGGCCCCCCCGACGGTGAAGACCCGGTCGACACCCGCGATGCACGCGGCTGCCAGGACCAGCTCATTGACCTCGCCACGCGGGGTCGGTACCACCATCACCACCTCGCCCACGCCTGCGACCTTGGCCGGGATGGCGTTCATCAGCACCGAGGATGGATAGGACGCCTTGCCTCCGGGTACATACAGGCCGGCGCGGTCCAGCGGGGTCACTTTCTGGCCAAGCACCGTGCCATCGGCCTCCGTGTACTGCCAGGAGTCCTGTTTCTGCCGTTCATGGTAAAGGCGCACGCGGCTGGCGGCCTTCTCCAGGGCTTCGCGCTGGGCGGGAGTAATGCGGGTCAACGCCAGTTCGAGGCGTTCACGGCCGAGAATCAGGTCGTCGATGCGCTTGGCATCCACACCATCGAAGCGCTGGGTGAACTCCACCAGCGCCGCATCGCCGCGTTCGCGCACGGCCTTGATGATGTCGAGCACACGCTGGTTGACCGCATCATCGGACACGCTTTCCCAGCTCAGCAGATGATCCAGATGTCGGGCGAAATCCGGATCAGCAGCGTTGAGACGGGCAATTGCAGTGGACACGGTCATGGCGAGGGCCTCGATTGTTAGCGAATGCTCAGGCGCCCTAGGCTACCAGTCCATCCGCGCGGGCACCCGAGAAAAATGGCTATGACGCGGATAGACGGGCGCGACAGCGGAGGTCGCGCGCAGAAGTCAGCCGCGGTGTCGCGATTCGACGGCTTGGCGCAGGGTGTCGATCAAGCTCTGGATGCGGGCGTGCTGCATCTTCATGGAGGCTTTGTTGACGACCAGGCGCGAGCTGATCGTGGCGATCAGTTCCTGAGGCTCCAGGCCGTTGGCCCGCAGGGTGTTACCGGTGTCGACCACGTCGATGATCTTGTCGGCCAGGTTGATCAGCGGTGCCAGCTCCATGGAGCCGTACAGCTTGATGATGTCGACCTGACGGCCCTGTTCGGCGTAGTAACGCTTGGCTACGTTGACGAACTTGGTGGCCACACGCAGGCGCCCCTTGGGCTCCGGCGCACCGACGACACCCGCGGTCATCAGCTTGCAGCGGGCAATCTGCAGGTCCAGCGGCTCGTACAGGCCCTGGCCGCCGTACTCCATCAGCACGTCCTTGCCGGCCACGCCCAGGTCGGCGGCGCCATGCTCGACATAGGTCGGCACGTCGGTGGCACGCACGATCAGCAGGCGCACATCGTCCTGCGTGGTGGGAATGATCAGCTTGCGGCTCTTGTCCGGATTCTCGGTCGGCACGATACCGGCCTCGGCCAGCAACGGCAGGGTATCGTCGAGAATACGGCCTTTGGAAAGCGCGATGGTCAGCATTGGAACGTCGGTCCTTAAGCGGCTACTGCCGGCCGGGCGTGTTTCGCCCGACCGCATTCAATTCGAATGGCGCGTCCCTGCGCCAGCGGGCGACTAGCCCGGTACGCGGCGGATTTTCGCGCCGAGCATCTGCAGTTTTTCTTCGATGCACTCGTAACCACGGTCGATGTGGTAGATGCGGTCGATCAGGGTATCGCCTTCGGCGACCAGCGCCGACAGCACCAGGCTGGCCGATGCACGCAGGTCGGTGGCCATGACCGGGGCGCCCTTGAGTACAGGTACACCGGTGACGATGGCGGTGTTGCCTTCGACCTGGATCTGCGCGCCCATGCGGTGCATTTCGTACACGTGCATGAAGCGGTTCTCGAAGATCGTCTCGATCACGGCGCCGGTGCCCTCGGCAATGGCATTGAGCGAGATGAACTGCGCCTGCATGTCGGTCGGGAACGCTGGGTACGGCGCGGTACGCAGGTTCACGGCTTTCGGCCGCTTGCCGTGCATGTCCAGCTCGATCCAGTCTTCACCGGTGGTGATGTCGGCGCCGGCTTCCTTGAGCTTTTCCAGCACCGCTTCAAGGATGGTCGGATCGGTGTCCTTGACCTTGACGCGACCACCGGTCACGGCAGCAGCGACCAGGTAGGTACCGGTTTCGATACGGTCGGGCATGACGCGGTAGTTGGCCGAACCCAGGCGCTCGACGCCATCGATGGTGATGGTATCGGTACCGGCGCCCTGGATCTTGCCGCCCATGGCATTGATGAAGTTGGCCAGGTCGACCACCTCAGGCTCACGCGCGGCGTTCTGCAGCACGCTGCGGCCCTTGGCCAGGGCAGCGGCCATCATGATGTTTTCGGTACCGGTCACGCTGACGGTATCGAAGAAGAAGTGTGCGCCACGCAGGCCGCCTTCTGGCGCCTTGGCCTTGATATAGCCGCCTTCGACTTCGATTTTCGCGCCCATGGCCTCCAGGCCACGGATGTGCAGGTCCACCGGACGCGAACCGATGGCGCAACCGCCCGGCAGGGCGACTTCGGCCTCACCGAAGCGGGCGACCATCGGGCCAAGCACGAGGATCGACGCCCGCATGGTCTTGACCAGCTCGTAGGGCGCTACCAGGGTCTTGATGGTGCGTGGATCGATCTCGACCGACAGCTTTTCGTCGATCACAGGCTCGATGCCCATGCGACCGAACAGCTCGATCATGGTGGTGATGTCGTGCAGGTGTGGCAGGTTGCCCACGGTCACCGGGCCATCGGCCAGCAGGGTGGCCGACAGAATCGGCAGGGCCGCGTTCTTCGCGCCCGAAATGCGGATCTCGCCGTCGAGACGAGCGCCGCCAGTAATAATCAGTTTGTCCATTGGAATCTCGCCGCCAAGTTGGCTCAGGTGCGCTCAGCCCAGGCTGCGCTGCTGAAAAATTTCATGGTTACCGCATGGATGCTGCCATTGGCGATCCAGGGATTCAGGTGAGCATAGATCGCCTGCTGACGCTTGACCGGGCTCAGGCCAGCCAACTCATCGCTGATCACGTTCAACTGGAAGTTGCAGCCTTCGCCTTCAACTTCGACCCGGGATCCCGGCAATTTCTCTTCAAGGAAGCTTTTAACTTCTACGGCCTGCATGCTCAACCTCAATCGGCGCCCGATGCGCGCGGGTCGGCCATCATACAAAAAAGCCCCTCGCCTGCGAAGCCCATAAAGGGCATGTGCTGACCGAGGGGCCCACCTTCACCGACGAGCGTTCAGCTCGCCAGCACCTCATCCAGATCGTAGACGCCGGCAATTTCGCGCATGTCGTCGGGCATGCCGCGCACTTCCCAGCGTTTGCCGCCGGCCTGGGCATCGCGCATGAAGCCCAGCAGCAGCGACAGACCGACACTGGAAGACTTGCTGACCGCCGTGCAATCCAACACCACGTGCGTTTCGCGACATGCCGCGATCAGCGCCTGGCCCTGCTTGCGCAAAGCCGGGCCGCTGCGGTAATCCAGCACCCCAGCCAGGCGCAGAACGCCAGGCTCGGCCATGCTCACGCCGGTCTCGCTCATTTCACTTCCTTGTCAGGAGAGTTGTCGGCGGCCTCCTTGGCCTTGGCCACTTCACCGGCCCAGCCATTGATGGTCTTGTCCAGGTCGTTGCCGTTGCGCTGCATGGCGTCGGCGAACTGGTCGCGGAACAGCTTGCCGATGTTGATGCCGTTGACGATAACGTTACGTACTTTCCACTCGCCGCCAAGGTTCTCCAGGGTGTACTGCACGGGGTACACGGCACCGTTGTTGCCGGTGACCTTCATGCCGACGCTGGCGCGCTTGCCATCATCAGGCTTGGCCGGGTCGACGGTGATGCCTTGGTTGTTGTACTCAAGCAGTGCATTGCCATAGAACTGCATCAGGCTGCGCTTGAAGTTCTCCTGGAAGCGCTGCATTTGCTCCGGCGTGGCCTTGCGCGAATACTTGACGGTCATGATGCTTTTGGAGATGCCGTCAGCGTCCACCACCGGGCCCAGGATGCGGTTGAGCGCATCGTAGAAGGCATTCGGGTTGGTCTTGTACTGTTCTTTGTTGGCCTTGAGGTCGCTCAATAGCTCGGTGGTAGTGCCTTGAACCACGTCACGCGGCGACTGCGCAGCGAAGGTCAGCAGGGGGAAGGCCGCCAGCAGGACCAGCAGGCCACGTCGCAGAATCGAAATCATGGAAACTCCTTAATTAGCCGGTTGCGCTTCTTTCGGTTCCTTGCCAACGGAGTTGAGCAGGAACTTGCCAATCAGATCTTCGAGCACCAGTGCGGACTGGGTGTCATGGATGGTGGCGCCATCCTTGAGCACGTCTTCCTCACCGCCCACGCTGATGCCGATGTACTTCTCGCCAAGCAGACCAGCGGTCAGGATCGACGCAGTGGAGTCGACAGGCAGGTTGTCGACATTCTTGTCCAGCTGCAGCGTCACCCGACCGGTGTAGGAATCACGGTCCAGGTCGATGGCGGTGACCTTGCCGATGGTTACCCCGGCCATGGTCACCTTAGCTCTGACAGTCAAACCGGCGATATTGTCGAAGTAGGCATAAACTTTATAGGTATCGCTGCTCGGGCTGGCCGACAACCCGCTGACACGCAGGGCCAGCAGCAGCAGCGCCAGGATCCCGGCCAGAAGGAACAGGCCGACACCGATTTCCAGGGTGCGGTTTTGCATCAGAAATCTCCAAACATCAAGGCGGTCAGAATAAAGTCCAGACCCAGGACAGCCAGCGAGGCATAGACCACGGTCTTGGTGGTGGCACGGCTGATCCCTTCTGAGGTGGGCTCACAGTCGTACCCCTGGAATACGGCGATCCAGGTGACGACGAAGGCGAACACCAGGCTCTTGATCAGCCCGTTGAGCACGTCGTCGGTAAAGGAAACACTGTTCTGCATGTTGGCCCAGAACGAGCCCTCGTAGACACCCAGCCAGTCGACGGCGACCCAGGACCCACCCCAGATACCGACCACGCTGAAGATCAACGCCAGCATCGGCAACGAGATGAAGCCGGCCCACAGGCGCGGCGCGACGATGTACTTGAGCGGGTCGACACCGATCATTTCCAGGCTCGACAGTTGCTCGGTGGACTTCATGTTGCCGATTTCGGCGGTCAGCGCCGAGCCTGCGCGACCGGCGAACAGCAGCGCAGTCACCACCGGGCCGAGCTCACGCAGCAAGGTCAGCGCGACCATCTGCCCCACCGCCTGCTCGGAACCGTACTTGGTCAGGATGCTGTAGCCCTGCAGCGCCAGCACCATGCCGATGAACACACCGGAAACGACGATGATCGCCAGCGACAGCACGCCGACCAAATACAACTGCTTGGTCAGCAGCTGGAAGCCGCCACCGATACCCCCACGCCCTACCAGTGCGTGGAACAGGAACAGGCAGGAACGCCCCAGCACCGCCAGCACGTCGATCGCCGAGCGACCGAACAGACGGATACGTTCGAGTAAGGATTTTCTGCGCATCAACGCGCCCCCAGCAGATCGGCGCGGTAGTCAGGCGCGGGAAAGTGGAATGGCACCGGACCGTCCGGGTCACCCTTCATGAACTGGCGGATGCGTGGATTGTCGGAGCCCATCAGTTCGTCCGGAGTGCCCTGCCCCAGTACCTGCCCATCACCGACCACATAGATGTAGTCAGCGATGCTGGCGGTTTCGGCCAGATCGTGGGAAACGACGATGCTGGTGATACCCAGCGCATCGTTGAGCAGGCGGATCAGCCGCACCAATACGCCCATGGCGATTGGGTCCTGGCCGACGAAGGGCTCGTCGTACATCAGGATCTGCGGATCCAGCGCAATCGCGCGGGCCAGCGCCACGCGGCGCTTCATGCCACCCGACAGTTCGTCCGGCATCAGGTCGATGGCGCCGCGCAGGCCGACGGCCTGAAGCTTCATCAACACGATGTCACGAATCATTTCGTCGGACAGCTGGGTATGCACACGCAGCGGGAATGCGACATTCTCGAACACGTCGAGGTCGGTGAACAAGGCGCCGCTCTGGAACAGCACCCCCATTTGCTTGCGCGCATCGAACAGGTCGCTTCGGGACAGCGTAGGCAGGTTCTGCCCGGCCACCCAGACTTCTCCACTGGAAGGACGCAACTGCGCGCCCATCAGGCGCAGCAATGTGGTCTTGCCGCAACCCGATGGCCCCATGATGCCGGTGACCTTGCCGCGCGGAATGCGTATGTCGACATTGCTGAAAATGCTGCGCGAACCGCGCTTGAAGGTGACGCCCTTCAACTCGACCGCGTAGGCGCTATCCACACTCATCTAGACTCCTTGCTAGTGCAACCTCGTCCTAATGGACGCCGGCCTCCTTCTTGAAGGCACAAGCGCCCCTGGCGGGCCGAATAGCGGGAAACTATATCACCGCTGACAGGGCTGCCCCAAGGCCATGCCTTGACTCGTTCAGCCCAGGGACAGACTTTCATGACATTCGATAGGACGATGGAAAGGATGAGGGTTTCTTCCATTGCGGCTATAATCGCCGCCTTTTCATCAGGCATTGCTTTCCGAACATGAGCCAATCCAGCGAGCTGATCCAATCCGCCCAGCGCACCCTGCGCCTTGAACTCGAAGCCGTCCAGAGCCTGATGGCCCGCATCGACGCCAATTTCGTCAAGGCTTGCGAACTGATCCTGGCGAGCAAGGGCCGGGTCGTCGTGGTCGGCATGGGCAAGTCGGGGCACATCGGCAACAAGATCGCCGCCACCTTGGCCAGCACCGGCACGCCGGCATTTTTCGTGCACCCTGCCGAAGCCAGCCATGGCGACATGGGCATGATCACCCGCGACGATGTCATTCTCGCCCTGTCCAACTCCGGCAGCACCGCCGAAATCATTACCCTGCTGCCGTTGATCAAGCGCCTGGGCATCCAGATGATCAGCCTCACCGGTAACCCGGACTCGCCCCTGGCGCAGGCCGCCGAGGTCAACCTCGACGCCAGCGTCGCCCAGGAAGCCTGCCCGCTGAACCTGGCGCCCACATCCTCGACCACCGCCGCACTGGTGCTGGGCGATGCCTTGGCCATCGCGCTGCTCGAAGCCCGCGGTTTCACCGCCGAGGATTTCGCCTTCTCGCACCCCGGTGGCGCCTTGGGCCGTCGCCTGCTGCTGAAAGTCGAGAACGTGATGCACTCGGGCGATGACCTGCCGAAGGTCCAGCGTGGCACCCTGCTCAAGGACGCGCTGCTGGAAATGTCGCGCAAAGGCCTGGGCATGACCGTGATCCTCGAGCCGGATGGCAAGCTGGCCGGGATCTTCACCGACGGCGACCTGCGCCGCAGCCTGGATCGCAACATCGACGTGCACACCACCCTGATCGACCAGGTGATGACCGTGCATGGCAAGACCGCTCGCGCCGAAATGCTGGCCGCCGAAGCCCTGAAAATCATGGAAGACCACAAGATCAGTGCATTGGTGGTAGTCGACCAGAACGACCGCCCGACCGGCGCCCTGAACATGCACGACCTGCTGCGCGCCGGGGTCATGTAAGGAGAGCATGGACATGAACCAAGACCTCATGCAACGCGGCAAGGCCATCAAGCTGGCCGTCTTCGACGTCGACGGCGTCCTCACCGACGGCCGCCTGTACTTCCTCGAAGACGGCAGTGAGTTCAAGACCTTCAACACCCTCGATGGCCAGGGCATCAAGATGCTCATGGCCACGGGCGTGACCACGGCCATCATCAGCGGACGCAAGACGCCAGTGGTCGAGCGTCGGGCCAGGAACCTGGGCATCCCGCATCTGTACCAAGGCCGGGAAGACAAACTGGTGGTGCTCGACGGCCTGCTCGCCGAACTGGGCCTAAGCTATGAACAGGTCGCCTACCTGGGCGACGACCTGCCCGACCTCCCCGTGATTCGCCGGGTGGGCCTGGGCATGGCGGTGGCCAGCGCCGCACCGTTCGTTCGCCAGCACGCCCATGGCGTGACCCAGGCACGCGGCGGCGAAGGCGCCGCCCGCGAGTTCTGTGAACTGATCATGCAGGCCCAGGGCACCCTGGACGCTGCCAACGCAAATTACCTGTAGAGCCGCCCATGTTCAGCAAGAAAGCCCGCACCATCGCGCTGCTCGCGGTCATTGCCGCCCTGCTGGTGGCAATCAGCTACTGGAACGTCAGCCCGGAGAGTTTCCTCGACAAGCCTGCGGCCCAGGTGGACGAGAGCGCGATCGACTACTATGCGATCAATGCCCATAGCCTGCAGTTTCTGCCCGACGGCAAGCTGCAGTACGAAATGACCGCCGACAAGGTCGAGCACCTGACCGCCAGCGAAGTCACCCTGGTGACCAAGCCTGACCTGCACCTGTACCGCGGCACCGAGTTCCCCTGGCACGTGCAGAGTGCGCGCGCCGAGGTCAACCCGGATGGCACCGAGGTCGAACTGATCGACCAGGTTCGCGTTGCCCGTACCGACGAGAAGCAGCGCGAAACCATCATTACCAGCTCACGCATGACCGTGTTCCCGCAGAAGCAATATGCGCAGACCGAGCAAGCCGTTAGAATCGACGGCGCCGGTGGCACAACTACGGGCAAAGGAATGAAAGCGTATTTGAAAGAAGGCAGGATGGACCTGCTCTCTAACGTAAGAGGACAGTATGAGGCTCGTTAAAACCCTCCCCCTTTTGCTCAGCCTGAGCGCAGCACTGGGAAGCGCGAGCGCCTTCGCCCTGCCGAACGACCGTGACCAGCCGATCCGCATCCAGGCCGACAACGCTCACCTGGACGACAAGCAAGGCGTGGCGACCTACACCGGCGATGTGATCATCACCCAAGGTTCGATGATGATCAAAGGCAACACCGTGACCATCACTCGCGCCCAGTCGGGCGACATCGACGTGGTGACTTCGGTTGGCAACCTGGCCTACTTCGAGCAGCAGCAGAGCGCCGCCAAGCCCGACAAGATGAAAGGCTGGGCCGTGACCATTCAGTACCAGGCGCAGAAAGACATGGTGATCCTCACCGACCGCGCCAAGGTCGAGAACGAAGGCAACACCACCGAAGGCGAGAAGATCGTCTACAACACCAAGACCCAGGTTGCGACCGCGGGCCGAGGTGGCAACGTGACTGCACCGCGTCAGCGTATCGACATGGTGATCCAGCCGAAGAAGAAGGCCGAGTAAATGGCAACCCTCAAAGCCCAGCACCTGGCCAAGAGCTACAAGGGGCGGCAAGTCGTACGCGACGTCAGCCTGTCGATCGACAGCGGCCAGATCGTCGGCCTGCTCGGCCCCAACGGCGCCGGCAAGACCACGTGCTTCTACATGATCGTAGGCCTGGTCCAGGCCGACCAGGGCCGCGTGCTCATCGACAACCTCGATGTCAGCCACCAGCCGATGCACGGTCGCGCCCGCGCCGGTATCGGTTACCTGCCCCAGGAGGCCTCGATCTTCCGCAAGCTGTCGGTGGCCGACAACATCATGGCGATTCTCGAGACCCGCAAGGACCTGGACCGCGATGGCCGTCGCAAGGAGCTGGAAAGCCTGCTGCAGGAATTCCACATCAGCCACATCCGCGACAACCTCGGCATGAGCCTGTCCGGCGGCGAGCGTCGCCGCGTGGAAATCGCCCGGGCCCTGGCGACCGCGCCGAAGTTCATCCTGCTGGACGAACCTTTCGCCGGTGTCGACCCGATTTCCGTAGGCGACATCAAGCAGATCATCCACCACCTCAAGGCCAAGGGCATCGGTGTACTGATCACCGACCACAACGTCCGCGAGACCCTGGACATCTGCGAAACCGCGTACATCGTCAACGATGGTCGACTGATCGCCGAGGGCGATGCCGAGACCATCCTGGCCAACGATCTGGTCAAGGAAGTTTACCTGGGTCACGAGTTCCGACTCTGACCCCGGCGCGCCTGGAGCACTGGCAATCCCGCCTCATCGAGGCTTAAGTTGTTACAGCGCTCTAGGCAAACGCTACAATTTAAGGCATAAAACTTGCTTGATTTGGCGCTCCGGCGCCCTCGTGTAGTGGATGGCGCATGCGCGCCGGCGAACAAGGTATTTAGCCCCAGCCATGAAACCATCGCTCGTCCTAAAAATGGGCCAGCAACTGACGATGACACCGCAGTTGCAACAGGCCATCCGCCTGCTTCAGCTCTCTACCCTGGACCTCCAGCAGGAAATCCAGGAAGCGCTGGAGTCCAATCCGATGCTCGAACGTCAGGAAGACGGCGACGACTTCGACAACAGCGACCCGATGGCGGACAACGCCGAGAACAAACCGGTCGCCGAAGTTCAGGACAACAGTTTCCAGGAAAGCGCACCAAGCGCCGAGAACCTGGAAGACGGTGAGTGGAACGAGCGCATTCCCAACGAGCTTCCCGTCGACACCGCGTGGGAAGATATCTACCAGACCAGTGCCAGCAGCCTGCCCAGCAACGATGATGACGAGTGGGACTTCACCACCCGCACCTCCGCGGGCGAGAGCCTGCAGAGCCACCTGCTGTGGCAACTGAACCTGGCGCCGATGTCCGACACCGACCGCCTGATCGCCGTGACCCTGATCGACAGCATCAACGACCAGGGCTACCTCGAGGATACCCTCGAAGAAATCTGCGAGGGCTTCGACCCCGAGCTGGACATCGAGCTGGACGAGGTCGAAGCCGTCCTGCACCGCATCCAGCAATTCGAGCCTGCCGGGGTGGGCGCTCGCAATCTTGGCGAGTGCCTGCTGCTGCAACTGCGCCAACTGCCCGCCAGCACGCCGTGGATGAGCGAAGCCAAGCGCCTGGTGGTCGATTTCATCGACCTGCTCGGCAGCCGCGACTACAGCCAGCTGATGCGCCGCATGAAGCTCAAGGAAGACGAACTGCGCCAGGTCATCGAACTGGTACAGAGCCTCAACCCACGACCGGGCTCGCAGATCGAATCCAGTGAGCCGGAGTATGTGGTCCCCGACGTGATCGTGCGCAAGGACAACGACCGCTGGCTGGTCGAGCTGAACCAGGAGGCGATCCCACGGCTGCGGGTCAATCCGCAGTATGCCGGTTTCGTCCGCCGTGCCGACACCAGCGCCGACAACACCTTCATGCGCAATCAGCTGCAAGAGGCGCGTTGGTTCATCAAGAGCCTGCAAAGCCGCAATGAGACCCTGATGAAGGTCGCCACCCAGATCGTCGAACACCAGCGCGGTTTCCTCGACCACGGCGACGAAGCGATGAAGCCGTTGGTCCTGCACGACATCGCCGAAGCGGTGGGCATGCACGAGTCGACCATTTCCCGGGTAACCACCCAGAAATACATGCACACGCCGCGCGGCATCTACGAACTGAAATACTTTTTCTCCAGCCATGTGAGCACCTCCGAAGGCGGAGAATGCTCGTCTACGGCGATCCGCGCGATCATCAAGAAACTGGTTGCGGCGGAAAATCAGAAAAAGCCATTGAGTGACAGCAAGATCGCTGGTTTACTGGAGGCACAAGGCATTCAGGTAGCCCGTCGCACCGTCGCCAAGTACCGCGAGTCCCTCGGCATCGCGCCGTCGAGCGAGCGCAAGCGACTGATGTAGCCCCTGAATGTGCCACAGCGTTTGCGGGGCAGGTGCAATACCTGCCTCTTTATGCACGGGCAACAAAGGAGAAGCTGTATGCAAGTCAACATCAGTGGACACCATGTAGAAGTCACCTCCCCTCTGCGCGAATACGTAGAGCAAAAGCTTAAGCGCGTGGAGGGTCACTTCGACAAGATCACCAACGTGCAGGTCATCCTGAAAGTCGAGAAGCTGCAACAGAAGGTCGAAGCGACCCTGCAGATTCCTGGTGGCGAAGTGGTCGCAAACGCGGAACACGAAGACATGTATGCAGCGATCGACGCCATGGCCGACAAGCTCGACCGCCAACTGAAAAAACACAAGGAAAAACAGCAAAGCCTGCTGCAAGGTGCAGCCGCCCGCTGATCCCCCTCATCCATGATCCGACTTGAAACCATCCTGACCCCCGGCCGTTCCCTCGTGAACGTGCCGGGAGGCAGTAAAAAGCGCGCCCTCGAGAAGGTCGCCACACTGATTGCCGAACAAGTTCCAGAACTGGAGATGCAAGACGTCTTCGAAAAACTGGTCGGTCGTGAAAAGCTCGGCTCGACCGGTTTCGGCAACGGTATTGCCATCCCCCACTGCCGACTCGAAGGCTGCACGGCACCTGTCAGCGCACTGCTGCATCTGGATGCCCCTATCGACTACGACGCCATTGATGGCGCACCGGTAGACCTGCTGTTCGTCCTGCTGGTCCCCGAAGCGGCCACCGATGCCCACCTTGAACTGCTGCGCCAGATCGCCAGCATGCTCGATCGCAAGGAGGTCCGCGATCGCCTGCGTGCCGCCGACAGCAGCGAGGCCCTGTTCCAGGTAGTCCTGGACGTACAGAACGAGCACTGAACATGCGCCTGATCATCGTCAGCGGCCGCTCCGGTTCGGGCAAGAGTACCGCCCTTGATGTGCTGGAAGACAACGGCTACTACTGCATCGACAACCTCCCCGCCGGGCTGCTGCCGCAGTTGGCGGAGAACGCGCTGATCAACACCGAGTTGCAGCAGCCCAAGGTTGCTGTCTCCATCGATGCCCGCAACCTGCCCAGCCACCTGACGCGGTTTCCCGAGTTGCTCGAAGAAGCTCGTGGCAGGCACATCCAGTGCGATGTCCTGTTTCTGGACGCTGATGAAGAAACGCTGCTCAAACGCTTCTCGGAGACCCGGCGACGCCATCCGCTGACCAATGCCAACCGTTCGCTGGCCGAGGCGATCCGTGTCGAAAGCGAGCTGCTAGGGCCGATTTCCGATCTGGCCGACCTCAAGATCGACACCACCAACCTCAACCTGTACCAACTACGCGACTCGATCAAGCTGCGCCTGCTCAACCAGCCTGAACCTGGAACGGCATTCCTGGTCGAATCGTTCGGTTTCAAGCGCGGCATGCCGGTCGACGCCGACCTGGTGTTCGATGTGCGCTGCCTGCCTAATCCTTACTGGAAGCCAGAGCTGCGCGAACATTCCGGCCTCGATCAACCGGTTATCGACTACCTGGCTGCCCAGCCGGATGTCGAAGAGATGTTCAACGATATCTCCAGCTACCTGCTCAAGTGGTTACCCCGCTTCGCCGCCAGCAACCGCGCCTACGTCACCATTGCCATTGGTTGCACCGGTGGCCACCACCGCTCTGTGTACCTGACCGAACGTCTCGGCCAGTTGCTGCAGCAATCTTTGAAAAACGTCCAGGTCCGCCACCGCGACCTATAGCCCACAGGATCCGCACCACGATGCCCGCCCGCGAAATAACCATCATCAACAAGCTGGGTCTGCATGCCCGGGCGGCAGCCAAGTTCGTCGGCGTGGCCGGTCGATTCCCCTGCCAGGTCAGGGTCGGCCGAGCTCCGGACAAGATGGTGGACGGCAAGAGCATCATGGCCGTGATGATGCTGGCGGCGGGCAAAGGCACCCAGGTGCATCTGCTCACCGAGGGCGAGCAGGATGATGAAGCCATGGAAGCGCTGGTAGCGCTGATCAACAACTATTTCGACGAAGGCGAGTAATCGCCGGGGCTCGACACAGTGTCTCCGCGATTGTGAGATCGAGCGCCTGCGCGACGCCTCGCGAGCAAAGCTCGCTCCTACCCCGATCGCGAGGGTCTGTAGGAGCGAGCCTTGCTCGCTATACGCCGCACAGGCGCAAGATCAGATACCACCGGCAGTCAGTTTTTCAGGATCCAGCAGCGCTTCGAGCTGATCACGCGACAAGTCGGTGTGCTCCAGCGCCACGTCGATGATCGGGCGACCCTGCTTGTACGCGGTCTTGGCGATCTCGGCGGCCTTGAGGTAGCCAATGATCGGGTTCAGTGCGGTCACCAGGATCGGATTGCGCGCCAAGGCCTCCTTGAGCTTGCCTTCATTGACCTTGAAGCTGGCAATGGCCTTGTCGGCCAGCAGGCGGCTGGCATTGGCCATCAGCTCGATGCTCTCCAGCAGGTTGCGGGCAATCACCGGCAACATGACGTTCAGCTCGAAGTTGCCCGACTGACCGGCCACGGCGATGGTCGCGTCGTTGCCGATCACCTGCGCGGCAACCATGGCGGTGGCTTCTGGAATCACCGGGTTGACCTTGCCCGGCATGATCGACGACCCAGGCTGCAGTGCTTGCAGCTCGATCTCCCCCAGACCGGCCAACGGTCCGGAGTTCATCCAGCGCAGGTCATTGGCGATTTTCATCAACGCAACGGCGGTGGTCTTGAGCTGGCCTGAAAGCGCTACTGCGGTGTCCTGCGAGCCGATCAGCGCGAACAGGTTCTGCCCAGGCGTGAACGGAACCTGGCTCAGGTCACTCAAGTGGTGGGCGAAGCAGGCCGCGAACCGTGGGTGGGCGTTGATTCCGGTACCGACGGCCGTGCCCCCCTGGGCCAGGGCCTGCAAGCTGGGCAACGTCGCCTCGATATGGCCCCGCGCGCCGCTGATCTGAGCCGCCCAGCCATCGAGCACCTGGCTCATGCGCACCGGCATGGCATCCATAAGGTGGGTACGACCGGTCTTGACGAACTGATGGACTTGCAGCGACTTCGCTTCGATCACCTGCACCAAATGGTCCAGCGCAGGCAGCAGTTGGCCATGCAAGGCCAAGGCGGCACTGACATGGAGGGTGGTCGGGATGATGTCGTTGCTGCTCTGGCCGCAATTGACGTGATCGTTGGCATTGACCGGCGCTCCGAGCACACGGCTGGCCAAGGTGGCGATCACCTCGTTGGCGTTCATATTGGAGCTGGTACCCGAGCCGGTCTGGTAGACATCTACCGGGAAGTGCTGGATGAAGTCACCGGCCAA
Source organism: Pseudomonas sp. NyZ480 (assembly GCF_029537255.1). NCBI lineage: Bacteria > Pseudomonadati > Pseudomonadota > Gammaproteobacteria > Pseudomonadales > Pseudomonadaceae > Pseudomonas > Pseudomonas sp. NyZ480. Next base: position 4,376,394 of record NZ_CP120626.1, read on the forward strand.
CAACTGCTCGACTGCCGTGACGATGGCCTGGCCCTGCGCGACGCTCAGTTGCTCGAGCTCGATATTGGCCTTGGCCGCCGCAGCCTTTGCCAGCAGCAATGCACGGATGAACTGGGCGGACATGCGCTGACCGCTGATCGGGAAATTGTCGACCGCGCGTTGGGTCTGGGCACCGTACAGGGCCTGGGCCGGCACCTGGAGTTCGCCCATGCTGTCACGCTCGATACGGGTATCACTCATCTTCAAATCCTTGCATCAGTTCATCGGGAGAAATCGAAGGCAGCAGCACGCAGTTCGCCAATTGTAGGGCGTAGGGCTGCCAGCGTTGGTTCTGTTCGCGGCGATCGAGGTTGCGCAGGTCCAACAGCGGGCGCCAGGCCTGGTCCAGGCACAGGCAGCGCCAATGCCAGGGCAGCATGCGATCACAGGCGGTATCCCGCAGGAGACGGAAGGAGGTCAACGCCACCGTCCAGGCCGACGTTTCGGTACAGCACACCAGATAACGGCCTTCGGCCAGGTAGTGCTCTATCAGGCGCGGCTCGTCGGGCTCGAGGGCGCAACGGATGCGTCGGCTGAGCCAACGCCAGTTTTCCAGGTAGGGCAGTTCGCGCAGGACGGGTTTCATGAACATCATCGCCGAGTTACTGGATAATGATATTCATTATTAATTGATAAGCAATGTCACTTCAAGCAGGGAATGACTAAACAAGAAACCCGGCATAGGGCCGGGTTACTGTGCCGCTTGCACAGCCTGTTCACGGATCAACCCGCGAACAGGCCGATGCAGGTGAAAGATCAGCTACCTGCCACAGTCATCCGCTCGATCAACACCGACCCTGTATGAATGTTGCTGCGGGTTTCGAGATCGCTGCCAATCGCGACAATCTGCTGGAACATGTCCTTCATGTTGCCGGCAATGGTTACTTCCTGCACCGCGTGCTGGATCTCGCCATTCTCGACCCAGAAACCGGCTGCGCCGCGGGAATAATCGCCAGTCACCATGTTCAGCCCATGGCCCATCAGCTCGGTGACCAGCAGGCCACGGCCCATGCGGCGGATCAACGCGGCCTGGTCCTCGACACCATGGGTCACGTACAGGTTATGCACGCCTCCAGCGTTGGCCGTGCTCGGCAGGCCCAGTTTGCGACCAGAATAGGTGCCCAGCAGGTACGACACCAGCTCGCCTTTTTCGACGAACGGCTTGGCATAGGTGGCCAGGCCATCGCCGTCGAACGCGGCACTGCCCAAGGCCCGGGGAATGTGCGGACGCTCGTCGAGGGTCAGCCAGGTAGGGAACAGGCGCTGCCCCAAGGCACCGTCGAGGAACGATGACTTGCGGTACAGGTTGCCCCCGGAAATGGCCGAAAGGAAGCTGCCGAACAGGCCACCGGCCAGCTCCGCAGAAAACAGTACCGGCACCTCGCACGTGGGTACCGGTCGCGCACCAAGGCGGCTGGCGGCTCGCTTGGCCGCACGCTGGCCGATACTACGTGGGTCGGCCAGCAGGTTGCCCTGGCGATTCACGTCGTACCAGTAGTCCCGCTGCATCTGACCGTCACCCTCGGCAATCATCACGCAGCTCAGACTGTGCCGAGTGGACGCGTAACCACCGATGAAACCATGGCTGTTGCCGTACACGCGGCAGCCTTGGTGCGTGTTGAGGGTAGTGCCATCGGCATTGAGAATGCGGGGATCGGCCTCGAATGCCGCGGCTTCGCAGGTCAACGCCATCTCAATGGCTTGCTCCGGCTCGATGTCCCAGTCATGGTAGAGGTCCAGGTCCGGGATCTCACGCGCCATCAGCGCCGCGTCGGCCAGGCCCGCGCACTCGTCCTCGGAGGTGTGCCTGGCGATTGCCAAGGCGGCTGCCACTGTCTCGCGGATCGCATCCTGGCCGCTTGCCGAGGTACTGGCCGAGCCTTTGCGCTGGCCGACATAAAGGGTGATACCGAAGCCTTGGTCGCGGTTGAACTCGACCGTCTCCACCTCACGCTGGCGCACGCTGGTGGACAACCCCTGCTCCAGCGATACGGCCACCTCGCAGGCACTGGCACCCTGCCGCTTGGCCTCGGCGATGATCGCTTCGACCTGCTCCTGCAATGCCGGCAGGTTCTTGGGGCCTACGCTCTGGACTGCACTCATGGTTATCTCCACTCAAATTCTGCGTTCGGCAAGGGTCATTCTACGACCGGGCCGGACAAGCGGCCCCCGACTGGTTATCATGGCGGCGATTTCTAGCGGACTGCCACCATGGTTGATTCATACGACGACGCCTTCGACGGCGAAAAAAGCAAAACCCAGATCAAGCGCGAGCTGCATGCATTGGTCGAACTCGGCGAGCGCCTAACCACGCTCAAGGCCGATACACTGGCGCGCCTGCCGTTGACCGACGAGTTGCGCAAGGCCCTGGCCGAAGCCAGCAAGCACACGGCGCACGGCGCACGTAAACGCCACATGTCGTTCGTCGGCAAGCTGATGCGCGTGCAGGACCTGGACGCCATCCACGCCTTGCTCGAACAGATCGACAGCTCGACCCGCCAGTACAACGAGCGATTCCACAACCTTGAGCGCTGGCGCGATCGTTTGATCGACGGTAACGACGAAGACCTCGAGCGCTTCGTCAACGAATACCCCGATACCGACCGTCAGCAACTGCGCTCGCTGATCCGTCATGCCCAGCACGAAAAGGCGCGGAACAAGCCGCCGGCCGCTGCACGCAAGGTGTTCAAGTACATCCGCGACCTCGACGAGATCCAGCGCGGCCTGCGTTGAGTCCGACGCACCGCTCCCAGGGCATCTACTGTGCGAGCCCATGGGAGCGGCCTTGCAGCGCGAAAGGACCGCGATGCGGTCCCACGATCCTTCACGCGCCCGTACCACCTACGGTAATCGCATCCAGCTTCAAGGTCGGCTGGCCAACCCCCACCGGAACCGACTGCCCATCCTTGCCACAGGTGCCCACACCGCTATCCAGGGCCAGGTCGTTACCTACCATCGACACTCGGCTCATCGCCTCAGGGCCGTTGCCAATCAGGGTTGCGCCTTTGACCGGTGCGGTGATCTTGCCGTCTTCGATCAGGTAAGCCTCGCTGGTCGAGAACACGAACTTGCCGCTGGTGATGTCCACCTGCCCACCGCCGAGGTTGGCGCAATAGATGCCCTTTTTCACCGACGCGATGATCTCCTGCGGGTCGCTCTCGCCAGCACGCATGTAAGTGTTGGTCATGCGCGGCATCGGCAGGTGCGCATAGGATTCCCGGCGCCCGTTGCCGGTCACCGCCATGCCCATCAGGCGCGCGTTGAGCTTGTCTTGCATATAGCCCTTGAGCACACCGTTCTCGATCAGCGTGGTGCATTCGGTTGGCGTGCCTTCGTCATCCACGCTCAGAGACCCCCGGCGACCTTCAAGGGTGCCATCGTCGACGATGGTGCACAGGCTCGACGCGACTTTCTCGCCGAGACGACCGCTGAAGGCCGAACTGCCCTTGCGGTTGAAGTCGCCTTCCAGGCCATGGCCGACCGCTTCATGCAACAGCACGCCAGACCAACCGGAACCCAGTACCACCGGCAAGGTGCCCGCCGGGGCGGGAATCGCCTCCAGGTTCACCAGCGCCTGGCGCAATGCCTCGCGGGCATAGCCCATGACCCGCTCCTCGGTGAAGAAGCGATAGTCGGTACGCCCACCACCGCCCTGCCCGCCGCGTTCGCGACGGCCGTTCTGCTCGACGATGACACTGACGTTGAAGCGCACCAGCGGACGCACGTCAGCCGCCAGGCTACCGTCCGCTGCGGCGATCAGAATCCGCTCCCAGACGCCGGCCATGCTCACGCTGACCTGCTGGATACGCGGGTCCAGGGCGCGGGTGGCGGCGTCGACACGCTTGAGCAGGTCGACCTTTTCTGCGCGCGTCAGCACATCCAACGGATTGTCCGGTGAATACAGTGCCGGCACAGCCTGGCTGCGGAAGGCCTGTACCTTGCCGTGCTGCCCGGCGCGGGAAATCGAACGGGCGGCACGGGCCGCCGAGTTCAGGGCTTCAAGGTTGATCGCATTGCTGTAGGCAAAGCCGGTTTTCTCACCGGACTGGGCGCGCACGCCCACCCCTTGGTCGAGGTTGAAGCTGCCTTCCTTGACGATGCCGTCCTCCAGTGCCCAGGTTTCCGAAATCTGACCTTGGAAATACAGGTCGGCGGCGTCGATACCGGGGCCTGCCAACTCGCCAAGGACAGACTGCAGGCTGTCCAGGCTCAGGCCGCCCGGTGCCAGGAGCTGCTCGCTGACGGTGGATAACATCTGGCTCATAGTCACTCCGAGGTGTGCGCAGGCCGCAAGGCGTCCTGCGAGAAAAAGCGCCGGTGCAACGCAACCGGCATGCGCGCCCGAATGGACGCTTGTTCATCAATATCGCGCTCGGCCAGCAGGACTGCCTCGCCTCGCGCCTGTTCGGCGACGATCCTCCCCCAAGGGTCGACGATCGCCGCCTGGCCATGGGTTTCCCGTGGCCCTGGATGGATGCCGCCCTGTGCGGCGGCCAGCACGTAGCACTGGGTCTCGATGGCCCGTGCACGAATCAGCACTTCCCAATGGGCTGCCCCGGTGACTGCGGTGAAGGCAGCCGGCGCCGTGATCAGCTCCGCGCCGGCAGCGCGTAAAGCGCTGTACAGCTCGGGAAAGCGCAAGTCATAGCATACGCTCAGCCCCACACGGCCGACCGGGGTATCGGCCACCACCACCCGAGCCCCGTGCGCATAGTCGTCAGACTCGCGGTAACGGCCTCGGTTGTCGGCCACGTCGACATCGAACAGGTGTAGCTTGTCGTAACGCGCCACCACCTCACCCTGCTCATCGACCAACAGCGAGCAGGCATGCGCCTTGGCATCGGGTTGACCGGCGGGAGGCAACGGCAAGGTACCGGCGACTATCCATAACTTGAGGTCGCGGGCGGTACGTTTCAACCATGGCAGGATCGGCCCGTCACCCAGAGCCTCCGCCCGTCCGATGGCCGCCGCATCCTTGCGCCCCATGGCCGCGAAGTTTTCCGGCAGGACAGCGAGCCTGGCGCCACCGAAGGCTGCCTGCTCAAGCAGTGCGCCAGCACGTTGCAGGTTGGCCAGTACATCGTCCTGGCTGACCATCTGGATCACCGCTGCCTTCATGGGCACTCCCGACGCTATTTGTTGAAGGGTTTCACAAATGTGATTCTAGGCTCTTTCCACGGCCCCTCGACGCGGTAGTGCACGCTGGCAAAACGCGACACGCGGTCACCGATCAACCGATCGACCAGGAACAACGCCCCGCCAACCGCTGGCGCACCGACAATCAGGGCGGCCAAGGGCAGGTTGTTGGTCACTGGCAACGTCACTTGCAAGTTGGCATCGACACGGTCACGAACCATGTCCAGCGTACCGTCGAGCTCGAAGTTGCTCGACGGCCCGGTCACCGTGATCGGCTCGCGAGTTACATAGACACCATCACTTGCCACCAACAAGCCTTTGACCCGGTCATAGGCCAAGCCTTTGTCGAACAGATCGGAGAAGTCCAGGCGCAAGCGACGGCCGATGGAGTTGAAGTTGAGCAGGCCGAACACGCGCAGGGCCTGGGCACTGCCTTCCACCTCGACGAACTGGCCGGTGCGCAATGCCGCGTCCATGCTCCCCGAGAAACGCTTGAGGCCAACCCAGGCCGGTGAGCCAGGCCAACGGCCATCGACATCCAGGCGGAAATCGCGGCTGGTGACCGTAGGCGCGAAGCCCCAGGCCTTGAGGACATCAGCCAGGTTCTTGCCATCGAGGCGACCTTTGTACCAGCTGCTGCTGGCCCCCGGCAGGCCTTCCCAGCCACCACTGCCATCAATGCGCAGCCCTTTGAAATCGAGGTCGATATCACTGGCCGACACCCCACGGGCGGTCGGGCGCAGCTTGACCGCCGCATTGCCGTAGAAGTCATCACCCCGGTAGAGCTTGTCGATGGTCAGGTCCAGCGCCGGGACCTTGCGAGGGTCGAAGGTGGCCAAGGGGTCGGGTCCATCTTCGGCCTGGACCTGAGCCGGGTCGGCCGCGGGCAGACGTAAGGTCTGCAGGCGGACGGTCATGGGCGCGGCCTTGGCATCCGGAACCCTTGCGTTACCGATGACTTCCTTGCTGTCCAGACGCAGATCCCATGCTGGGCCGCCGCGAGCCAGGCGAACCACGGCCTGGTTCAAGTCCATGCCGAACGCCTTGAGCTGGCCGATGCTCAGGTCGACGCTCTGCAGGTTCTGCCGGGCATTGCCGCTCGGGTCATCGCCAGCCAGTCGGTTCATCTGTTCCTGCCAGGGCGCCAGGTCCAGGGACTCCAGGCGTCCGCGCACACGCAAACCCGGGCTGGCCGGTACCTGCGCGTCGCCCGTGCCGAGCAGCAACTCACCGCGCCCTTGGGTCAGCTTGTCGGCAGGCGCGGCGTAGGCAAAACGCGCAAGGTCCGCGTAGCCTGCATCGAAGCGACGCTCTGCGCCTTGCAGGCCCATGCTGAAACGGCTGTCACGGGTTTCGGACGCGGCCTTGCCGAACGGTGCCGGCAGGTCTATCGCCAGCCCTTTGAGCGACGAGTTGACACTCAGGCTGTTGTCGCGGCTGCCCAGATTGACCTGCAGTCGGTAAGGCACATCACCCGAAGCAGGCAGCGCCTGCTTGAACTGCAACCAGTCAGTCAGGGACTTGAGCGCCACCTGGCCAGTGGCATTGATCCGGGTCTGCATCTGCCCTGGCTTGCCTTCGGCGACGATCTGCGCGGACACCGGTTTGCCGAATGCTTGCAGGCTGATGTCCTTGCCGCTCAGGCCCTTGTCCAGGTCAAAACTGAAGTCGCCCTTCAATTGGCTCAGGTCAAGGCTCGGCGGTGCCACCTTGAGTTGCGCATCGGCGGTAGCGAAGTCCACCTGCACGTTGGGCCGATCACCGCGGACCAAGGGGATGTCGAGCTTGACCTTGCCCTTGAGCGGCCCCTCTCCTTCCCAGCCGGCGAATATCTCACCTGTGCCGATCGGCGCTTCCTTGAGGATCTTCAAGCCATCGCCAAGGCTGCCGTCGAAATTGCCATCCAGGTACAGATGGCTATGCTGGTCGCCGTCGACATGGGGAATATCGACACTGACGTCGCTCACCTTCGTATCGAGCAATGTACCCTGACTGGCCTTGATGCGAATGCCGCTGTCCTCTATCAGCACATCCCCGGCGACCTGCTGCACCTGCGGCCAACCCGGCTGGAAGTCCAGCGCCGCATCGCGGACCTTGAAGAACAGGCTGATGCTTCGCGCCTCGGGCGCTGCCCCATGGTTGAGCGACCCTTGGTACTGGAAATAACCTTCGTCCACGGTCCCCTTGACGATGGCGGTGCGCAGCCACTCGTCCAGGGCCGGACTAAGCACTTCGGGCAGGTACTTCGCGGTATAGCGGCCGTCGCCTTCGGTCAGGCCGACACGCAGGTCCATGTAGTCTTCGCGCCCTTCCTCGAACAGCAGTCGAATGAGGAAATCGCCGGCAATCTTGCCCTCCTCGCCCAACACCTTGAGGTAGGGAGCGATGAGGGTGAAGCCCTCCTTGTCGAGGCTCCAGGTAAGGCGGGCATTGGCCTTCTGGTAGTGCCAGGGTTTGGCGAAGATCGGATACAGATGCAGCATGAATGCATCGGTATCCAGTCGCAGTTCACCGTGCCCCAAGTTACCGCTGATACTGCCGCTGACGTTTCCGGCGGCAGGAGCACCGTGGTACGCGTCGAAACCTACCTTTTCAAGATTGGCGGCGAACTGCAGCCGCTCGTCGCCCTCGACCTTTGGCCGGATATCGAGGCGTACGTTGCGCAGTGCGCCGGTGACCTTCAGCGCGTCGACCACGGTCATCAGTTTTTCAGGCAGTGGCGCCAGGGCATCGACCAGCGGGGTGAGCGGAGTCAGGTCGAGCCGATCGGCCTGCACCTGCCAGCTCTCCTGTGCGGGCTCTTCGCCATCGCGATGACGCACTTGCAGATGCGACTCCCATCGCGTCTTGCCAATGCTGGCAGCCAACGAATCGACCACCACATCGAAGCCCTGCTCCTGGCGCTGGAACCAGGCAGTCAGCGCCAGGTTATCCAACGTGGCAGATTTGCGCCCGGCATAGGCACCCGTGAGCTTGGGTGCATTGAGCCGTACAACTGCCTGTTGCAACTGACCCTGGCTCCAGTCGATCCACAATTCGCCACCCGAGCGCAGGGTGTGTGCTTGCCACTGGCCCAGCAGGCGCGGCGGCAACCAACGCGCCCAATCACTCTGCGGCAGGCTCAGGTAAGCCTGGACCTGCCCGTCACGCCATTGGTTGGCCGAAGCCCGGCTGCGCAGGTTCACCGCCAAGGGCTGGCCATCCGGGAGGGTCGCGCGCAGGTCCAGAGCCTGACGCGAAGCACCGGCCTTCAGGCCAAGACTCACATAGGTCAGGGTCAGCGGGTCACGTTGCCAGGGGTGCAGGGTAACCTGGCTGTCGAACACATCGATGCGCCCCAGCTGGCGCATGCGCTGGAGAATCTCGGCAGGATCGATTGCGGCGTCGTCTTTTTTCGGCAGACCTTCCAGCGCCCAGCTGCCCTGGGCGTCCTCACGCAGGATCAACTGCAAGCCACCCAGCTGAATACGCGCCAGCTGCACTTCACGGCTGGTCAGGCTGGCCCAGAGGTCAGGCACCAGCTTGACCTCATCCAGGCGCAATGCCGCCGAGCCTTCGCCCACTTGTAGATCGCGCACGCGCAATACAGGTGCCAGGCCGCTCCAACGCCCCTCGAGCGCACCGATGTGCACCGGCAGGCCCAAGGTTTGCTCCGCCTTGGCTTCTACATCGGCGCGGTATTCGGCAACCAGCGGTACCAGTTGCCGCCCCGCGCTCACGTACAGTGCCACCAGCACCGCAAGCAGAGCACACAAGCCCAGCCCCCAGCGGGTCAAGGCGACAAGAACGCGGGTCAGACGTCCCATGGCCATGGCCCTCCAAGTCGTTTATCCATGATGGCCCCTGGCAGCGGTTTTGCCAGCTCGACCTGCATGGGGTGGGGTTCGAAACGCGTCAGAGCAGCACCACGTCGTATTGCTCCTGCGAATACATCGACTCGACCTGGAAGCGAATGGTTCGACCAATGAACGCTTCCAGCTCGGCCACGTTGCCGGATTCTTCATCGAGCAGACGGTCGACCACCTTCTGGTTGGCCAGCACACGGTAACCTTCGGCCTGGTAGGCACGGGCCTCACGCAGGATTTCACGGAAAATTTCGTAACAGATCGTCTCTGGGGTTTTCAGCTTGCCCCGCCCCTGGCAGGCGATGCAGGGCTCGCACAGCACCTGCTCAAGGCTTTCCCGCGTGCGCTTGCGGGTCATCTGCACCAGTCCCAGCTCGGTGATGCCGATGATGTTGGTCTTGGCATGGTCGCGCTCGAGCTGTTTTTCCAGGGTACGCAGTACCTGGCGCTGGTGCTCTTCATCCTCCATGTCGATGAAGTCGATGATGATGATCCCGCCGATATTGCGCAGGCGCAGTTGCCGGGCAATGGCGGTTGCCGCTTCGAGATTGGTCTTGAAGATGGTCTCTTCGAGGTTGCGATGACCGACGAAGGCGCCAGTGTTGACGTCGATGGTGGTCATCGCCTCGGCCGGGTCGACCACCAGGTAACCACCGGACTTGAGCGGCACCTTGCGCTCCAGCGCTCGCTGGATCTCATCCTCGACGCCATACAGGTCGAAGATCGGTCGCTCGCCCGGGTAGTGCTCAAGGCGGTCGGCAATCTCTGGCATGAGTTCGGCGACGAACTGCGTGGTTTTTTGGAACGTTTCCCGCGAGTCGATACGGATTTTCTCGATCTTCGGGTTGACCAGGTCGCGCAAGGTACGCAGGGCCAGGCCCAGGTCTTCGTAGATGACCGTTGGCGCACCGCAAGTCTGTATCTGGCTGCCGATCTGCTCCCACAGCCGGCGCAGGTAACGGATGTCCTGGAGTATTTCCTCGGCGCGCGCGCCTTCGGCGGCTGTGCGCAGGATGAAGCCCCCGGCGTCCTTGATGTTCTCGCTTGCCATGCAGTCGCTGACCACCTGCTTGAGGCGGTCACGCTCGGCTTCGTCCTCGATCTTCAGGGAGATACCGACGTGACTGCTGCGGGGCATGTACACCAGGTAGCGCGAGGGAATAGACAACTGGGTCGTCAGGCGCGCGCCCTTGGTGCCGATGGGGTCTTTGGTCACCTGCACCACCAACGCCTGCCCTTCATGCACCAGGGCGGTGATGCTCTCGACCGCCGAACCTTCGCGCTGAGAAATTTCAGAAGCATGGATGAACGCGGCCCGTTCCAGGCCGATGTCGACGAACGCCGCCTGCATGCCTGGCAGCACGCGCACTACCTTGCCTTTGTAGATATTGCCAACGATGCCTCGGCGCTGCGTGCGCTCAACGTGCACTTCCTGCAGCACGCCGTTCTCCACCACTGCCACACGTGATTCCATCGGGGTGATGTTGATCAGGATCTCTTCACTCATGGCAGGCTCTCGTCAAAGGTCTTGGCTAATGATGGATGTCGTACGCAGGGCTGGCTACTGTGGGTGTGTTACCTCTGGCAAAAGCCCTGGCACCTGCCAACTGGCAATGCCGAATTGCGCAAGCAGATCGGAAGTCTCGGCGAGCGGCAGGCCAACGACCGAGGAGTAACTGCCGACCAAGGCGGTGACGAACACCGCGCCCAGTCCCTGTATGGCATACCCACCGGCCTTGTCCAGGGGTTCGCCGCTGGCCCAGTAGCGTTCGGCCTCATCACCGGTAATCGGGCGAAAACGCACGCTGCTCGAAACGCACAGACTGAGGCAGCGCTGGCCATCGCTCACGGCGATGCCAGTCAGGACCTGGTGTTCGCGCCCCGACAGGTCGGCCAGCATGGCCAAGGCATGTTCGCGGTTTTCCGGTTTGCCGAGAATACGACCATCGAGCACCACCGCAGTGTCTGCGCCAAGGGTTACAGCCGGGCCGTCGACTCTGGCGAAACCGGCCTTGGCCTTGGCCTGGGCCAGGCGCTCGACATAGGCCTCGGCGCTTTCGTGAGGGAGTGGGGTTTCATCGACAGGTGCGCTGACCGTGGTGAACGGCACGCCGATCTGGGTCAGCAGTTCACGACGGCGTGGCGAGCCCGAGGCAAGGTAAAGCGGAGTCATGCGGACATCTCCCTGTCAGTCGCGGCATCGCCGTCAGTTTATGTGCAATCGGCGGCGCAAGTCGCGCAGGGCGAAGCTGACCCAAGGCCATAGCAAGGCACTGATCACCGCCGACCACACCAACGCCAGGGTCGGCAGGCGGTTGCCGGTGAGCGCGCTGAGCCATAGCTGGATCAATTGGGCGATACCGAAGATCACCAGAATCACAAGGCTCTGCTGCCACATGGGGAACATGCGCAGGCGTTGCTGCAGGGACAATACCAGGAAGGTGATCAGGGTCAGGATGAGGGCGTTTTGCCCCAGCAAGGTACCATAGAGCACATCCTCGGCCAGGCCGAGCAGGAAAGCCGTGGTCATGCCGACCTTGTTCGGCACCATGAGGGTCCAGAACGACACCAGCAGTGCCAGCCACATGGGCCGGAACACTTCCAGGAACTGAGGCATCGGCGAGACGCTCAGCAGCAGACCGATGACGAATGTCAGCCAGATCACCCACCCGTTGTTACGGCGCGAAGCTGCCATCATGGTCTCCGGTGTTGAGCCGGCGCGGCAGGCGCGGCGGCTGGGGTAGCGGGCGCGGCCGTCGGGGTCGGCGCTGGCGTGGCCGGTACGGCGGGAGCAGTGCCGGCAGGGGCGGCGCCGTTGGCCGGGGCAGCGTGATCGGCGGGTGCAGCTGGCTGGCCACTGGCCGGGGCGCCCTTGCGGTCGGCTTCTTCCTGGGCGATGGCGGCGTCGGTGGCACGCTGCTCCGGGCTGCGTCGATCGCTGAACACCAGCAGCATATAGCGGCTGCGGTTAAGGGCGGCGGTTGGAATCGCGCGCACGATGGCGAACGGCTGGCCCGAGTCATGGATCACTTCGTTGACCGTGGCCACCGGGTAGCCGGCCGGGAAGCGCTGCCCCATACCGGAACTGACCAGCAAGTCGCCTTCCTTGATGTCGGCAGTGTCTGCCACGTGGCGCAACTCCAGGCGCTCGGGGTTACCCGTGCCGCTGGCGATGGCGCGCAGGCCGTTGCGGTTGACCTGCACCGGAATGCTATGGGTGGTGTCGGTCAGCAGCAGCACCCGTGAGGTGTAGGGCATCAGTTCGACCACCTGGCCCATCAGGCCACGGGCATCGAGTACCGGCTGGCCAAGAAACACACCATCACGCTCGCCCTTGTTGATCAGGATGCGATGGGTGAACGGGTTGGGGTCGACACCGATCAGCTCGGCCACCTCGACCTTTTCATTGACCAGGGCCGAGGAGTTCAGCAGCTCACGCAGGCGCACGTTCTGCTCGGTGAGGGCCGCCAGCTTTTGCAGGCGCCCCTGCAACAGCAGGGCCTCGGTCTTGAGCTTTTCGTTTTCCGCGATCAGTTCGGTGCGGCTGCCGAACTGGCCGGCCACGCCTTGCCACAGGCGCTGCGGCAGGTCAGTGACCCAGTAGGATTCCATCAGCACCAGGCCCATCTGGCTGCGGACTGGCTTGAGCACGTCGAAACGTGCGTCGACCACCATCAGCGCGACGGACAGCACTACGAGTACCAGTAGGCGAACGCCCAACGAGGGGCCCTTGGAGAAAAGCGGTTTAATGGGCCGTTCCTCGTGGACGACTCAGGAGGTCATTGGACATGGGACAACGCACCAGCCTGGTTGCGGGTTGACGGAAACGACGCCCGGATGGACGCCTGCCCAGCGCATACAGGTAGCACTGCTCGTGCTACCTGTAAACCGGGCGCTCAGAAGCAGCGGGTGGGAATCACTCGCTGGAGAGCAGGTCCATCGCGTGCTTGTCCATCATCTCCAGGGCGCGACCGCCGCCACGGGCAACGCAGGTCAGCGGGTCCTCGGCGACGATCACCGGCAAGCCGGTTTCCTGTGCCAGCAGCTTGTCGAGGTCACGCAGCAGTGCGCCACCACCAGTCAGCACCAGGCCGCGCTCGGCGATGTCGGAAGCCAGCTCGGGCGGCGACTGCTCCAGGGCGCTCTTGACGGCCTGGACGATGGTCGCCAGCGACTCTTGCAGGGCCTCGAGCACTTCGTTGGAGTTCAGGGTGAAGGCACGCGGTACGCCTTCGGCCAGGTTGCGGCCACGGACGTCGACTTCACGCACTTCGCCACCCGGGTAGGCGGTACCGATTTCCTGCTTGATGCGCTCGGCGGTGGACTCACCGATCAGGCTGCCGTAGTTGCGGCGCACATAGGTGACGATGGCTTCGTCGAAGCGGTCGCCGCCCACACGCACGGACTCGGCATAGACCACGCCGTTCAGCGAGATCAGCGCGATTTCGGTGGTACCGCCACCGATATCGACGACCATCGAACCACGGGCTTCCTCGACCGGCAGGCCGGCACCGATGGCGGCAGCCATCGGCTCTTCGATCAGGAACACCTCACGTGCACCGGCACCCAGGGCCGACTCGCGAATGGCGCGGCGCTCTACCTGGGTCGACTTGCACGGCACGCAGATCAGCACGCGTGGGCTGGGCTGCAGGAAGCTGTTCTCGTGAACCTTGTTGATGAAGTACTGCAACATTTTTTCACAAACGCTGAAGTCGGCGATGACGCCGTCCTTCATCGGACGAATGGCAGCAATGTTGCCAGGCGTACGGCCCAGCATGCGTTTGGCTTCGGTACCGACGGCGACGACGCTTTTCTGGTTGCCGTGGGTACGGATGGCAACAACCGAGGGCTCATTCAGGACGATACCGCGCTCACGCACGTAAATAAGGGTGTTGGCAGTACCCAGGTCGATGGAGAGATCGCTGGAAAACATGCCACGCAGTTTCTTGAACATGGGAAAGTGACCCTGGGGAAAGCGTGGGTAAAAAAGTGCGGCAAACTCTAACAATGGCAGGGATTTTGGGCAAGGAGCCAATATGTTAAATTGGCAGTTTTTCCGAGCAAGCCAGCAGATGATCGCGGCCGTATGACCGCCAAAATGCCGACATGTTCCTCACCACGGACCTCATTCCGTTCTTAGTTTTTCTGGAGATCCCCATGGCGCTTCAACGCTGCGACGTGGAAAAGATCGCCCATCTGGCCCGTCTGGGGCTGAATGAAGGCGAACTGCCACGCATTACCGATGCCTTGAACAGTATTCTCGGGCTGGTCGACCAGATGCAAGCGGTCGATACCAGCGGCATCGAACCCTTGGCCCACCCACTGGAAGCCAGCCAACGCCTGCGCCCTGACCAAGTCACCGAGCGCAATCAGCGCGACGCCTATCAGGCCATCGCACCGGCGACCGAAAGCGGTCTGTACCTGGTTCCAAAAGTCATCGAGTAAGGGAAAGAGCCTGCCATGCATCAATTGACCCTGGCCGAGATCGCCCGCGGACTCGCCGACAAGTCGTTTTCCTCCGAAGAGCTGACCGGCGCCCTGTTGGCGCGCATCAAGCAGCTCGACCCGCAGATCAACAGCTTCATCAGCGTCACCGAGGACCTGGCCCTGACCCAGGCCCGTGCTGCCGACGCCCGTCGCGCCGCCGGCGAGAACGGCGCCCTGCTCGGCGCACCGATCGCCCACAAGGACCTGTTCTGCACCAACGGCATCCGCACCAGCTGCGGCTCGAAGATGCTCGACAACTTCAAGGCGCCCTACGACGCCACCGTGGTCGCCAAACTGGCCGAAGCCGGCATGGTCACCCTGGGCAAGACCAACATGGACGAATTCGCCATGGGCTCGGCCAACGAGTCCAGCCACTACGGCCCGGTGAAAAATCCATGGAACCTTGAACACGTTCCCGGCGGCTCGTCCGGCGGTTCCGCCGCAGCGGTGGCCGCACGCCTGCTGCCGGCCACTACCGGCACCGACACCGGCGGCTCGATCCGTCAGCCAGCGGCGCTGACCAACCTCACCGGCCTGAAACCGACCTATGGCCGTGTTTCGCGCTGGGGCATGATCGCCTACGCCTCGAGCCTCGACCAGGGCGGCCCACTGGCCCGCACCGCCGAGGACTGCGCTCTGCTGCTGCAAGGCATGGCCGGCTTCGACGCCAAGGACTCCACCAGCATCGAAGAGCCGGTGCCGGACTACAGCGCCAACCTGAACGCCTCGCTGCAAGGTCTGCGCATCGGCCTGCCGAAGGAATACTTCGGTGCCGGCCTCGACCCGCGCATCGCCGACCTGGTCCAGGCCAGCGTCAAGGAGCTGGAAAAGCTCGGCGCGGTGGTCAAGGAAATCAGCCTGCCGAACATGCAGCACGCCATCCCGGCGTACTACGTGATCGCGCCGGCCGAAGCCTCCTCCAACCTGTCGCGTTTCGATGGCGTGCGCTTCGGCTACCGCTGCGAGAACCCGAAAGACCTGACCGACCTGTACAAGCGTTCCCGTGGCGAAGGCTTCGGCGCCGAAGTCCAGCGCCGCATCATGGTCGGCACCTACGCCCTATCGGCCGGCTACTACGACGCCTACTACGTCAAGGCGCAGCAGATCCGTCGCCTGATCAAGAATGACTTCATGGCCGCGTTCAACGACGTCGACCTGATCCTCGGCCCGACCACGCCGAACCCGGCCTGGAAGCTCGGCGCCAAGAGCAACGACCCGGTCGCCGCCTACCTTGAGGACGTCTACACCATCACCGCCAACCTGGCGGGCCTGCCGGGCTTGTCGATGCCGGCCGGTTTCGTCGATGGCCTGCCGGTCGGCGTACAACTGCTGGCTCCCTATTTCCAGGAAGGCCGCCTGCTCAACGTCGCGCACCGCTACCAGCAAGTCACCGACTGGCACACCCGCGCCCCCAACGGCTTCTGAGGAACTGACACATGCAATGGGAAGTTGTGATCGGGCTGGAGATTCATACCCAGCTGGCCACCCAGTCGAAGATTTTCTCCGGCAGCGCCACCACCTTCGGTTCCGAGCCGAACACCCAGGCCAGCCTGGTTGACCTGGGGATGCCCGGCGTACTGCCGGTGCTCAACCAGGAAGCCGTGCGCATGGCCTGCATGTTCGGCCTGGCGATCGACGCCGAGATCGGCAAGCGCAACGTGTTCGCGCGCAAGAACTACTTCTACCCCGACCTGCCCAAGGGTTATCAGATCAGCCAGATGGACCTGCCGATCGTCGGCAAGGGGCACCTGGACATCGCCCTGGAAGACGGCACCATCAAGCGTATCGGCATTACCCGTGCGCACCTGGAAGAAGACGCCGGCAAGAGCCTGCACGAAGATTTCAGCGGCTCCACCGGCATCGACCTGAACCGCGCCGGCACACCGCTGCTGGAAATCGTCTCCGAGCCAGACATGCGCAGCGCCAAGGAAGCCGTCGCCTACGTCAAGGCGATCCATGCTCTGGTGCGCTACTTGGGCATCTGCGACGGCAACATGGCCGAAGGTTCGCTGCGCTGCGACTGCAACGTGTCGGTGCGCCCGAAAGGTCAGACCGAGTTCGGCACCCGCTGCGAGATCAAGAACGTCAACTCGTTCCGCTTCATCGAACGCGCGATCAACAGCGAGATCCAGCGCCAGATCGACCTGATCGAGGACGGCGGCAAGGTGGTCCAGGAAACTCGCCTGTACGACCCGAACAAGGACGAGACCCGCTCCATGCGCAGCAAGGAGGAAGCCAACGACTACCGTTACTTCCCCGACCCAGACCTGCTGCCAGTGGTCATCGAGGACAGTTTCCTGGAAACCGTTCGCGCCGGCCTGCCGGAACTGCCACAGCAAAAGGTCGAGCGCTTCCAGAGCCAATACGGCCTGTCTGCGTACGATGCCAACGTGCTGGCCTCCAGCCGTGAGCAAGCCGACTACTTCGAAGAAGTGGCACGCGTTGGTGGCGATGCCAAGCTGGCCGCCAACTGGGTCATGGTCGAGCTGGGCAGCCTGCTGAACAAGCTTGGCGTGGAAATCGACCAGTCCCCGGTCAGCGCCGCGCAACTGGGTGGCATGCTGCTGCGTATTCGCGACAACACCATCAGCGGCAAGATCGCCAAGACTGTGTTCGAAGCGATGGCCGCCGGTGAAGGCGATGCCGATGCCATCATCGAGAGCAAAGGCCTCAAGCAGGTCACCGACACCGGCGCTATCGACAAGATGCTCGACGAGATGCTGGCAGCCAATGCCGAGCAGGTCGAACAGTACCGCGCCGCCGACGAGGCCAAGCGCGGCAAGATGTTCGGCTTCTTCGTCGGCCAGGCGATGAAGGCGTCCAAGGGCAAGGCCAACCCTGGGCAAGTGAACCAATTGCTCAAAGCCAAGCTCGAAGGGTGATTGTTTTCCCCCTGTAGCCTGCGAGGGCCTGGCCCTCGTTCGCAGGTAAACCCGCTCCCACAGGACCGCGCCACGCTCAAGGGCAGCGCGCCCCTGGGGAGCGGCCCCACCGGCGAATGCAGCACCGGAGCATCCGACTTGCTAAAACGATCCCTCGGCACCCTCGCTCTCTTCTCCGTCCTGGCCGGCTGCGCCAGCCACGACATTGACCCCAGCGGTTACGATAAGACCGGCACCGCCTCCTATTACGGCGCTCGCCACCACGGCAAGCGCACCGCCAGCGGCGAACCTTTCAACCAGCATGGCCTCACCGCCGCCCACCGTAGCCTGCCCTTCGGCAGCCGCGTTCTGGTCACCAACCTGGCCAACCAACGCAGTGTGGTTGTGCGAATCAACGACCGTGGCCCGCACACGCGCGGCCGCCTGATCGACCTTTCACGTGCCGCCGCAGAAAAAATCGGCATGCTCCGTAGCGGAACGGCGCGAGTCCGGGTACAAGGTCTGAGCGACTGACTCGACTGGAGCCTCGACCATTTTCGACCTGGCCACCCTCCCCACCTTCAGCCTGCTGCAACTGGGCCTGGCCCTGCTATTGCTGATCGGCGGTGCCGAACTGATGGTGCGCGCCGCCCTGCGCCTGGCCCAACGCCTGCATGTGCGGCCGCTGATCATCGGCTTGAGCCTGGTGGCTTTCGGCAGCACCGCACCGCAACTGACGGTGAGCCTGCAAGCTGCCTATCAGGGCGCCCCGGACGTCGCCGTGGGCAGCGTGATCGGCAGCAACATTTTCAACGTGCTGGTCATTCTTGGCCTGGCGGCACTGATCATCCCCTTGCGGGTATCACGCCAACTGGTGCGCCTGGACATTCCGCTGATGATCGCCGCCAGCGCCTTGGTCTACGCGCTTGCAGCCAATGGTTACCTAGGCCGCCTGGAAGGGGGCCTGTTGCTCTTCGGCCTGGCGGGCTACCTGGCCATGCTCTGGCACCAGTCCCGCCACTATGCCCGCACCTACCCCGCGCCCAGCGTGGCCACGATCAGCACCCGGCGCTTCTGGTTTACCGTGACGCTGCAGATCCTATTGGGCCTGGGCCTACTGAGCCTGGCCGGCCACTTGATGCTGGAAGCTGCCGTCGAAGTCGCCACCGACCTGGGACTGTCCGAACGCATCATCGGGCTCACCGTGGTGGCCGTGTGCACCTCCCTGCCAGAACTGGCCACCGCAATGATCGCCGCCTTGCGCGGCGAACGGGAAATCGCCGTGGGCACGGTCGTCGGCAGCAATCTGTTCAACCTGCTCGCGGTGCTCGGCCTGACCGCGACGATTGCCCCCGAGCCGCTTTCGATCTCGCCCAACGCCCTGGCCTTCGACCTGCCCGTGATGCTGGGCGTCGCAGCCCTGAGTCTGCCGGTGTTCTATTCCGGCTACCGGATCACCCGCGCCGAGGGCCTGGTGTTCCTGTGCCTGTACCTGGCCTATGGCCTGCACGTGGTGGCGTTCACCACAGGCATGCCACTGGCCGGCCGCCTGGAACGGCTGATGCTGTTCTATGTCTTGCCGGTGCTGGGCGTGGTGCTGCTGTACACCACGTTGCGCGCCTGGCGTCGCCAACACTAAGGAAAACAACATGGCCGAACACAACACCGGCGAACAGATTCGCCGCCAGGTGATGGGGGATGCATTCGTCGACCGCGCCCTGAACAACGCCACCGACTTTACCCAACCGCTGCAGGACTTCGTCAACCAACACGCCTGGGGCAGTGTCTGGGCTCGCGACGGGTTGCCGTTGAAGACCCGCAGCCTGATCACCCTGGCGACCCTGACGGCACTCAAGTGCCCGCAAGAGCTCAAGGGGCATGTGCGCGGGGCCTTGAACAATGGCTGTACGGTGGAGGAGATCCGCGAGGCGTTGCTGCATTGCGCAGTGTATGCCGGAGTACCCGCGGCGATCGATGCCTTCAGGGCAGCCCAGGAAGTAATCGACACCCACCAGGGTTGAACGATGTATCGCCGTCACGCCGGCTCCCAACGTGCAGGAGCCGACGTGCCGGCGATAACGCCAGACCGTCTTACTTGGCTTGGCGCGCCTTCTTCATCTTGAAGGCCACCCACAACACAGCGATCCACGCCGGAATCAACAACACCGAGATACGAATCGGCGGGGTCAGGTACATCACCACCAGAATCAGCACGATGAACGCCAGGCACAGGTAGTTGGTCACCGGGTGACCCCAGCTGCGGTAGAACGGGTTGATACCCGCCGCCAGCTTGGCTTTACGGAACTTCAGGTGGGTAATGCTGATGCTGGCCCAGTTGATCACCAAGGCCGACACCGCCAGGGCCATCAACAGACCGAAGGCTTCACCTGGCATCAGGTAGTTGATCAGCACGCACATGCCGGTGGCGAACGCCGACACACCCAGCGCCGTCAGCGGCACGCCACGACGGCTGACCTTGAGCAACTGCCGCGGCGCATCACCCTGGCTGGCCAGGCCGAACAGCATGCGGCTGTTGGCGTACACACAGCTGTTGTAGACCGACAGTGCAGCCGTCAGCACCACGATATTGAGGATGGTCGCGACCAGATCGCTGTCCAGCTCGTGGAAGATCATCACGAACGGGCTGCCGCCCTGCACGACCTTCTGCCACGGGTACAGCGACAGCAACACTGCCAGTGCACCGATGTAGAAAATCAGGATGCGGTACACCACCTGGTTGGTCGCCTTGGGGATGCTCTGGCGTGGGTTGTCTGCTTCGGCGGCGGTAATACCCACCAGCTCCAGGCCACCGAAGGAGAACATGATCACCGCCAAGGCCATGATCAAGCCAGTCACGCCGTTGGGGAAGAAACCACCGTACTGCCACAGGTTGGCCACGCTGGCGTCCGGCCCGCCGTGGCCACTGCTCAACAGCCAGGCACCAAAGCCGATCATGCTGACGATGGCTACCACCTTGACCAGCGCGAACCAGAACTCCAGCTCACCATAGACCTTAACCTGGGTCAGGTTGATGGCGTTGATCGCCACGAAGAAGATCGCCGCCGTGGCCCAGGTGGGAAAATCCGGCCACCAGTACTGCACGTAGATGCCCACGGCCGTCAGCTCGGCCATGCCTACCAGCACGTACACCACCCAGTAGTTCCAGCCCGATACGAAACCTGCGAACTCGCTCCAGTACTGGTGGGCGAAATGGCTGAAGCTGCCGGCGACCGGCTCTTCGACCACCATCTCGCCGAGCTGGCGCATGATGAAGAAGGCCATGAGGCCGGCAATGGCGTAGCCCAGCAGCACGGACGGGCCGGCCAGCTGGATGGTTTGGGCAATGCCCAGGAACAGCCCGGTGCCGATGGCCCCGCCCAGCGCGATCAACTGGATATGGCGATTCTTCAGCCCGCGCTGTAACCGCTCGGGCGTGCTCTGGTCTTGCATGAAGTGTCCTTTAGTCAGGAGGCCGTGTTGTTGGAGTTGTTTGCAGTCAAGGATCTAGATCCATCCGCCCCACTGCAAGATGAAAATGCCAATGTTGGTGGTAATCGCCGCCATTAGTGTGGTGATCACGATGATAGAAGCCGCCAGCTCATGATTGCCGTTGGCCGCCCGGGCCATGACATAACTGGCCGCAGCGGTCGGGCTGCCGATGTACAGGAACAGGATGCCCAGCTCGGCCCCACGGAACCCGCACAACCAGGCACCCAGGGTGCCGATCAACGGCAGCCAGAGCATCTTCACCAGGCTGGCGTCGATCGCCAGCCTGCCGCTGTCACGCAGGGCCGCCAGCGACAGGGTACCGCCGATACAGATGAGCGCCAGCGGCAGGGTCATCTGCGCCAGGTAATCACCCGAAGTCAAAAGCCAGTTAGGCAGCGGTACTTGCCCGTACGCCATGGGAGTGGCCACCAGCACGCTGATGATCAACGGGTTGCTGAAGATGCTCTTGCAAATGCTCCAGGGGTCGGACTTCAGGTCGGGGCTGTACACCGCCAGCACCACCGCCGACAGCGAGTTGTACATGAGGATGACCAGCCCCGCGAGCACCGCCCCCAGCGAGATGCCGTAGTCACCGTAGAGACTGGCCGCCAGGGCCAGGCCAATGACCCCGTTGTTGCCACGAAATGCCCCTTGGGTATAGATGCCCCGGTCGGCCAGCGGGCTACGCCAGATCGCCATGCCCCAGGCCAAGGCGAAACCGACCAGCGTGGCGACGATGAAATAGAGGATGACTCCAGGTTTGACTGCCGAAGCCAGGTCGGCGTGGTAGATACCCAGGAACAGCAACGCCGGCATGCAGACGTTGAACACCAACTGCGAGGCGACGCGATTGAAGTTGTCGTCGATCAGGTGAATGCGTTTGAGCAACACGCCCATGAACAACATGGCGAACACCGGGGCCGTGATGTTCAGCGTCTGGATAAGAAGGGCGAGCATGCGCAAGCGATCCTGATGGGAGTTGCCGTTAGGTGGCTAATGATACGCCAACGCGTCAGGAAATGCGGGGATCGTGGAGGACTATCGCGGACGTTTCTGCCTTTGCTGGCCTCCTCGCGGGCAAACCCGCTTCACAGGGATGTGCACCCCGTGGGCGTGGGTTTACCCGCGAAAGGGCCGGTGCAGGCAGCAGGAGGTCAACGGCGGACCGGGCGCTTCTGCAATTTGCGCTGCAAGGTCCGGCGGTGCATGCCCAGCGCCCGCGCAGTGGCGGAGATATTGCCTTCGTGTTCGTTGAGCACGCGCTGAATGTGTTCCCACTGCAAGCGGTCGACCGACATCGGGTTTTCCGGCACCAAGGTATCGAGGTCGGTATGTTCCGAGAGCAGCGCCGCCAGCACATCGTCCGCGTCGGCTGGCTTGCACAGGTAGTTGCAGGCACCGCGCTTGACCGCCTCGACCGCCGTGGCAATGCTCGAGTAACCGGTCAGGATCACCACACGCATTTCCGGGTCCAGCTCCAGAAGCTTGGGCAGCAGCACCAGACCGGAATCGCCTTCCATCTTCAGGTCCAACGTGGCGTAGTCCGGCAAGTCCTGCTGGGCCAGAATCAGCCCTTCTTCAGCGGAACTGGCCGTGCTGACACGGAACCCCCGACGGCTCATGGCACGGGCCATGACCCGAGTGAAGGTGGCATCGTCATCCACCAGCAACAGGTGGGGCAATTCTTCGCCTTCGACCTGGTTTTCTTCGCTCATCTTTCATCTCCTCGCTTGCCATAGGGCAGGCGCAGTTCGGTCAGGGTGCCACCCTGTTCATGACTATAGAGTTTCACCGAACCGCCCGCACGGGTCACGCTGGCCTTGCTCAAGAACAGGCCCAGGCCGAAGCCTTTGCCCTTGGTGGTGATAAAGGGTTTGCCGATGGCCTCGGCAATGGCCGGCGGCACGCCCGGGCCATGGTCACGGATGCTGATGACGATGTCCTGGGCGTCCCAGTCCAAGCGCACTTCCAAGTCATCCGGACAGGCATCGGCGGCATTGTTCAACAGGTTCAGCAGGGCCTGGGTCAAATCCGGCGGCGGGGTCAGGCGAGGCACCTGGCCGTCTCGCAGGCGCTGGAACCGGTAGCTGGCTTCCGGGCGCATCAGGTGCCAGCGGTTGAGCGCCTCGTCGAGCCAGGCGGTAACGTCCTGCTCGACCACCGCCATGCGTCGGTTGGCCTCGGCTGCCCGCACCAGTTGCTGCAGGGTTTCCTTGCACAGTTTGACCTGGTCCTGAAGGATCTGCAGATCTTCCTGCAGCATCGGGTCCGAATGGTCCTGGCGCATTTCATTGAGCAGGACGCTCATGGTCGCCAGCGGCGTGCCCAACTCATGGGCCGCGCCTGCCGCCTGGGTGGCCACGGCCAGCAACTGCTCGTCGCGCAGGCTTTCTTCCCGCCGCTCGGAACGCAGTTGCTCCTGGCGACGCAGCTCTTCGGCCATGCGGGCGGCGAAGAAGGTGATCACCGCTGCCGCCAGCGCGATGCTCAGCCACATGCCGTACACCTGCATCTTGTCCCGCGCCATCGGCAACCCTTCGAGCGGGTAGAACTGCACCAGCAACAGGCTGTAGGCCGTCAGCGCGATGCCAGAGAGAATCAGCGAGTAGAGCCATGGCAGGGTCACTGCGGCAATCGCCAACGGCACCAGGTAATACGACACGAACGGGTTGGTCGAGCCGCCCGAGTAATAAAGCAACGCACTGTGAATCAGCAGGTCACAGGCCAGTTGCAAGGCGTATTCCAGCTCGGTGACTGGCAGCGACAGGCGCAGGCGCAACGCGGTGAACGCGCACAGGATGGATGAGAGTGCCAACGTCGCCGCCAGCGAGAACCAGGGCAGCGGCAGCAGTTCGGTCCAGTAGGCGACGCCCACCGAGCCGGCCTGGGCAGCCAGGACCAGCACGCGAATGACGGTCAGGCGCCAGAGGTTCTGACGGGTAGCGGATAGCGGTTGTACGGCGGCGAGCATGAGCTCTCCTGATGAGTGCTCCAGGAAAATCGGCTGGAGTATACCGAAGCCAGGCGCTTCGCTGCAGCGATGCGGCAAAGCGCCACACTTTGTCACAGGTTCATGATGGCACTTTTGAACCCACTACACTGTTCCCGGTCTGATGGGCCATGCGTGGAAAGGAACGCCCAAGCCCACGCCTTTTATTGCCAAGGAGTCCTACATGCAAATTTCCCGTCGCGGCGCCGCCCTGGTCATGTCTTGCGGCCTGCTCGCCAGCTTGCCTGCACTGGCCGCCGATGAGCCACGCTACAACCAGGTGTCGCTGCGCGCCGAAGTCAGCAAGGAAGTCCCACGCGACTTGATGGTGGTGACCCTTTACAGCGAAGCGCAGAACACCGACCCAGGCAAGCTGGCCAAGCAGATCACCGAAACCCTGAACACGTCCATCCAGCAGGCCCGTCAGGTCAAGGACGTGAAGATCAGCCAGGGCAGCCGCAACAGCTACCCGGTATACGACAGCAAAGGCCAGAAGATCACCGGCTGGCGCGAACGTGCCGAGCTGCGCCTTGAGAGCGCCGACTTCCCGGCCTTGTCGCAGCTGACCGCCGACTTGCTGCAGAACATGAAAATGGGCGGCATGGACTTCTCCATCGCCGCAGCCACCCGCAAGGCCAGCGAGGATGCCCTGCTCAAGGACGCCGTCGAGGCCTTCAAGGCACGCGCCCAACTGGCCACCGAGGCCCTGGGTGGCAAGGGCTACAAGGTGGTCAGCCTGAACCTCAACAGTAGCGGCTACCCACGCCCGTACCTGCGTAGCGCGCCCATGGCGATGAAAGCCATGGGTGCCGACGAAGCGGCCCCGGCGCCGGACATCGAGGCCGGCACCAGTGAAGTCAGCATGAACGCCGATGGCCTGATCGAAGTGCAAATGCCCTGACCCATCCCTTGAGGGGCGCCATGCGCCCCTCTCGCGGCACAAAGCCGCACACGCAGCGCTCTAACTTAGTAATTTCAGACATTTCCTACGCACGAAAACGGTGCGTCCTACGTATCATCCCGCCTCGAAATAATCAGCAAAATGCCATCTTTCGGCCTGCGCAAACGTTCAACTTGCGTGAAAGTTACATGAATGCGACATCCATGTACGGTCGTACTACTTTTCTGGCGCCAACTATCCTCCTGACTGTTGCATTGGGAATACCCCCTGCATAAGTATCCGCAGGTCGGCTCACGAGGCCACCTCAACTGAAAAAAATGACAACAATGAGGCCACCATGCTCAAACACGCAGTCATTCCGTTCCTGGTCGGCGCAGGCTTGCTAGCCGGCGCCCCCTTCGCCCAAGCCGCATCCAACCTGGTGTTCTGCTCCGAGGGCAGTCCAGCCGGCTTCGACCCTGGGCAGTACACCACGGGAACCGACTTCGACGCCTCGGCTGAAACCGTGTTCAACCGCCTGACCCAGTTCGAACGCGGCGGTACCGCGGTCATCCCGGGGCTCGCGACCAAGTGGGAAGTGTCTGACGACGGCAAGACCTATACCTTCCATCTGCGTGAAGGGGTCAAGTTCCACACCACCGACTACTTCAAGCCAACCCGGGCGTTCAACGCCGACGACGTGCTGTTCACCTTCAACCGCATGCTCGACAAGAACCACCCCTTCCGTAAAGCCTACCCCACCGAATTCCCCTACTTCACCGACATGGGCATGGACAAGAACATCGCCAAGGTGGAGAAACTCGACGATCACACCGTGCGTTTCACCCTCAATGAGGTCGATGCCGCGTTCATTCAGAACCTGGCCATGAGCTTCGCCTCCATTCAGTCGGCCGAGTACGCCGACCAGTTGCTCAAGCAAGGCAAGGCCGCCGACATCAACCAGAAGCCCATCGGCACGGGCCCGTTCGTGTTCAGCAAGTACCAGAAGGACGCGCAGATCCGATTCAAGGGCAACAAGGACTACTGGAAGCCTGAGGACGTGAAGATCGACAACTTGATCTTCGCCATCACCACCGATGCCTCGGTGCGCATGCAGAAACTGAAGAAGAACGAGTGTCAGGTCACCCTGTTCCCGCGCCCGGCGGACATCGAGCCGCTCAAAGAGGACAAGAACCTGCAGATGCCACAGCAGGCCGGTTTCAACCTGGGCTATATCGCCTACAACGTGATGGACAAGGTCAAGGGCAGCAACGAACCCAACCCGCTGTCCCAGCTCAAGGTCCGCGAAGCGCTGGATATGGCCGTAGACAAGAAGAAGATCATCGAATCGGTCTACCAGGGCGCCGGCCAGCTTGCCGTCAACGCCATGCCGCCGACCCAGTGGTCCTACGACGACAGCATCAAGGACGCCGCCTACGACCCGGAGAAAGCCAAGCAACTGCTCAAGGAAGCGGGTATCAAGGAAGGCACCGAGATCACCCTGTGGGCGATGCCGGTTCAACGTCCCTACAACCCCAACGCCAAGTTGATGGCCGAAATGCTGCAGTCCGACTGGGGCAAGATTGGTATCAAGGCCAAGATCGTCAGCTACGAATGGGGTGAGTACATCAAGCGTTCCAAGGGCGGCGAGCAGGGTGCGATGCTGATTGGCTGGAGCGGCGACAACGGTGACCCGGACAACTGGCTCGGTACCCTCTACGGTTGCGATGCCATTGACGGCAACAACTTCTCCAAGTGGTGCTACAAGCCCTATGACGACCTGATCAAGCAGGCCAAGGCCACCTCCGACCAGGGCAAACGCACCGAGCTGTACCAGAAGGCGCAACACATCCTCAAGGAACAGGTACCCATCACACCTATCGCGCACTCCACCGTGTATCAGCCAATGAGCGCCAAGGTGAAGGACTTCAAGATCAGTCCGTTCGCGTTGAACTCGTTCTACGGCGTCAGCGTAGACAAGTAGCACCGCAACCTTCGCCCCTTCCCCTACATGCAGCCCACCCCGACGCTACCCGCGTCGGGTTTGGGTCCCTGTTGCCGCAATTCGTACCCCGAGGCGGCGAGAACAGCTGGAAAAGGAATTGCCATGCGCCACGTTACCCGTCTTTCGACCCTGCTTGCCCTCAGCCTGCTGGCCCAGGCCTCTGCCCTCCAGGCCAAGAGCCTGGTGTTCTGCTCGGAGGGCAGTCCGGCAGGGTTCGACACAGCCCAGTACACCAGCGCCACCGACAATGACGCCGCCGAGCCGATCTACAACCGACTGGTCGAGTTCGAGCGCGGCGGCACAGCGGTACAACCCGCCCTGGCTACCCGATGGGAAGTATCCGATGACGGCCTGCGCTACACCTTCCACCTGCGCGAAGGGGTCAAGTTCCACGCCAACAAGGTTTTCACCCCAAGCCGCGACTTCAATGCCGAGGATGTGCTGTTCACTTTCAACCGCATGCTCGACAAGCAGCACCCGTTCCGTAAGGCCTACCCCACTGAGTTCCCCTACTTCGTCAGCATGGGCCTGGACAAGAACATCGCCCGTGTCGAGAAAACCGACCCGCACACCGTGGTGTTCACCCTCAACCGCGTCGATGCCGCGTTCATCCAGAACCTGGCCATGAGCTTCGCCTCGATACTGTCCGCCGAGTACGCCCAACAACTGCTGGCCAGCGGCCGCCCCAGCGACATCAACCAGCAACCGATCGGCACTGGCCCCTTCGTATTCCAGCGCTACCAGAAAGACGCGCAGATCCGCTTCAAGGGCAACAAAGACTACTGGGCAGCGAATGAGGTCAAGATCGACAACCTGGTGTTCTCGATCAACGTCGACCCTTCGGTGCGCATTCAGAAGCTGCGCCGCAATGAATGCCAGGTCACCCTGCACCCGCGCCCGGCAGACCTGCCAGCGCTCAGGGGAGACGACCGGTTGCAGGTGCTCCGGCAACCTGGCTTCAACCTCGGCTACATCGCCTACAACACCCAACATCCACCGTTCGACCGGCTGGAAGTCCGCCAGGCCATGGACATGGCGGTGAACAAACAGGCGATTCTCCAGGCGGTGTATCAGGACTCCGGCCAACAGGCGGTCAACGCCATGCCGCCCACTCAATGGTCCTATGACCAAACCATCAAGGATGCCCCGTTCGACCCGGCCAAAGCCAAGGCCCTGCTGCAACAGGCCGGTGTCAAGGAAGGCACCGAAGTCACCCTGTGGGCCATGCCGGTGCAACGCCCCTACAACCCCAACGCCAAGCTCATGGCCGAGATGCTGCAGGCCGACTGGAGCAAGCTCGGCTTCAAGGTGCGCATCGTCAGCTACGAGTGGGGCGAGTACCTCAAGCGCATGAAGAGCGGTGAACACGATATCGCCCTGATCGGCTGGACCGGTGACAACGGCGACCCGGACAACTGGCTGGGCACCCTCTACAACTGTGATGCCATCGGCAGCAACAACTACTCGCTGTGGTGCGACCCGCAGTACGACAGCCTGGTGAAGAAAGCCAAGCAAGTCACCGACCGCGCCGAACGCACGGCGCTTTACCAACAGGCCCAGCAGCGCCTCAAGCAGCAGGTGCCGATCACGCCGGTGGCGCATTCCACCGTCAACCAGCCGATCAGCGCCAAGGTCGCCGACTTTCGGGTCAGCCCGTTTGGCCGCAACGACTTCTCGGGTGTGAGCATCGACTGACCTGCAACCGATACCGGTCCTATCGCCGGCAAGCCAGCGCCTGCACGGGCTGTGGCTGCTGGAGCCGGCTTGCCGGCGAGAAGGCCGGTACAGACGAAGAACATGCCCGGCGATCCCGTGGCAACCCTGGCAACACCGCAGCAAACACCCCAGCCCACGAGGCCTGGTGAGAACTAAAAGAAAAGAAAGGGAGCTTTACTTTGAAACGTTTCACGATAACCGCGCTGGCCTTATCCATCGGCACCTTCTGCGCCATGGCACAGGCCGAAACCCAGAGCCAGGACTACGTTCCGTTCAGCCTGAAAAGCACCAGCGAGCAGGACGATGCCAAAGGCTTCATCGACGGCCAGAGCCTATCCGGCAGCACCCGTAACTGGTACGCCCGCGAGCGCGCCACCCGCGCTCCGCTGTGGAAGTATTACAAGAGCGATGGCACCCGCCACGACACCCACAGCCGGGACAACTGGCTGCAAGGCACCATCCTCAACTACAGCTCGGGCTTCACCCAGGGCACCGTGGGCTTCGCCGTGGAAGCGGCCGGCTACAACGCCATCGCCCTGGAACAGGGCCGCGCGGCAGTCGCCGGCCCCAACAACCGTACCCTGACCCACAGCGATGGCGACCCCATCGGCCAGTGGAGCAAGATGGGCCTGGCCAACGTCAAGGCACGCGTGTCCAACACCACCCTCACCGTGGGCCGCCAATCCGTCGACACACCGATGATCGCCTTCATCGGTAACCGTGCCCTGCCATCGAGCTTCCAGGGTGCATTCCTGCACAGCGCCGAGTTCGACAACCTTTCGTTCGATCTCGGCACCTTCGACCGGGTCTCCCCGCGTACCGAGCAGAGCCTGAGCAAATTCCGCAGCGAGTACAGCGCCACCGGTGTCGAAACCGACCGTGCCAGCACCGCCGGGGTCAACTACCAGCCGCTCAAGAGCCTGACTACCAGCCTGTACGCCACCAAGGTCGATGATTTCTGGAACCAGTACTACTTCGGTGCCAACCACGTGCTGGGCGACAGCGCGGTGCTTAGCCTGACCACCGGCCTGAACTACTACAAGACCGTGGACGAAGGCAGCAAGAAGATGGGTGACATCGACAACGACACCTACAGCCTGTCGCTTGGCCTGACTCACCAGGCCCACACCCTCGCCGCCTCGTGGCAGCAGGTGAACGGCAACGAGTACTTCGACTACCTGCACGAGACCAACGGCATCTACCTGGCCAACTCGCTGCTGTCGGACTTCAACGGCCCGAACGAGAAATCCCTGCAGATTTCCTACGTACTGAACATGGCGCCCTACGGCGTGCCTGGCCTGAAGTTCAACCTGTACAACGCCCGAGGCTGGGGCATCGACGGTACTCACTACCGCGGCACCGCCTACGACGTGAATGGACTGGATGGCGAGACCCATTACGAGTGGGGGATCGGCACCAGCTACGCGGTACAGAGCGGGCCACTGAAAGACACCAGCATCCGCGCCACCTACACCGCGCACCGGGCCAGCAAGGCCCAGGGTGATGGCAGCCTGGACGAACTGCGTATCGTCACCACCATTCCGTTCAACATTCTGTAACCGCTGACGCCACGGCCCGCTCCACCTCGGGCCGTGGCGGCTACGCTGGAAACAATGCAAGCAGGGAGTTTCCATGAAATCGTTACCGCTCCGCGCTGCCCTCGCAGCGGTCATCCTGGGCAGTGCCACGCACCTGGCGGCCAAGCCGCTGGTGGTATGCACCGAAGCCAGCCCGGAAGGCTTCGACATCGTCCAGTACACCACGGCGGTCACCGCCGACGCCGCGGCCGAGACCGTATTCAACCGTCTGGTCGACTTCAAGCCCGGCACCACTGATATCCAGCCCGCCCTGGCCGAGCGTTGGGACGTCTCGCCAGACGGCCTGACCTATACCTTCCACCTGCGCGAAGGCGTCAAGTTCCACACCACCGACTACTTCACGCCTACCCGCGATTTCAACGCCGACGACGTGCTGTGGAGCCTGAACCGCCAGCTCGACCCGAACCACCCGTGGCACGCCAAGAGCAGCGTCGGCTACCCATACTTCGAAAGCATGGCCTTCAAGGAACTGCTCAAGTCGGTGGAAAAGACCGACGATCGCACCGTGGTGATCACACTCACTCGACCGGAGGCACCGTTCCTGCGTGACATGGCCATGGCCTTCACCTCGATCTACTCCGCCGAATACGGCGACCAGTTGCTCAAGGCGGGAAAGACCGGCGACCTCAACAGCAAGCCCATCGGCACCGGTCCCTTCGTCTTCCAGCGCTACAACAAGGACGCCCAGGTCCGCTACAAAGCCAACCCGGACTATTTCCGCGGCAAGCCACCGGCCGACTCGCTGATCTTCGCCATCGCCACCGACAGCAACGTGCGCCTGCAGAAACTGCGCGCCAACGAATGCCAGGTGGCGTTGTACCCCAAGCCAGACGATGTGCCGTCGATCAAGGCGGACCCCAAGCTGAAGGTCGACGAGATCGAAGCACTGGTCACCGGTTACATCTCGATGAATACCGAGCACAAGTACCTGAGCGATGTGCGCGTGCGCAAAGCCATCAACATGGCCTTCGACCGCCAGACCCATGTTGACCAGCTATTCGGCAAGGGCAACGCACTGGTCGGCGTGAACCCCTACCCACCGACCATGATCGGCTACAACACCGACAACAAGAACCCGCCTCGCGACTTGGCCAAGGCCCGCGAGTTGCTCAAGCAAGCGGGTGTACCCGAAGGCACCGTGATCACCCTGTTCACCCGCAATGGCGGCGGCCCGACCAACCCCAACCCACGGCTGTCCGCCGAGATGCTGCAGGCCGACCTCAAGCAGATCGGCCTCAAGCTGGATATCCGCGTGATGGAATGGGCCGAGATGCTGCGCAGGGCGAAGAACGGTGAAGCCGACCTGGTGTCCACCGGGTGGGCCGGCGACAACGGCGACCCGGACAACTTCCTCAGTCCCCTGCTCAGCTGCGATGCCGCCAAAAGCGGCGAGAACTACGCGCGCTGGTGCAACCCCAGATTCCAGGAGCTGATCACCCGCGCCCGCGAAGTGATCGACAACGACCAACGCGCAAGGCTCTATGCCGAGGCTTTGAAGGTGTACGATGACGATCAACCCTGGATCAGCATGGCCCATCCGAAGATGTTCACCGCCATGCGTGACAACGTGGAGGGTTACGTGATCAACCCTCTGACCAACAACAACTTCGCCACCACCAAGGTGAAGTAGAACAACAACGACCGCCGGGACCCCACACGGGCACCGGCGGCACTGCCCTGACCGGCTGATGAGGTACCTCCGACAATGTTGAGTTTTATTGCCCGGCGTCTAGGCCTGCTGATTCCGACCTTCTTCGGTATCACCTTGCTGACCTTCGCGCTCATACGCCTGATCCCCGGCGACCCGGTGGAAGTCATGATGGGCGAGCGCAGGGTCGACCCTGAAATGCACGCCCAGGCCATGGAACGCCTGGGCCTGAACAAGCCCCTGCCGGTCCAGTACCTGGACTACGTCGGCAAACTCGCCCAGGGAGACCTGGGCGAGTCGCTGCGCACCCGCGAAAGTGTCTGGACCGAGTTTCTCACTCTGTTCCCGGCCACCCTCGAACTGGCCTTCGCCGCCCTGGTGTTCGCCGGAGTCGTCGGCCTGCTGGCCGGGGTGATCGCCGCGCTCAAGCGCGGTTCGCTGTTCGACCACGGGGTGATGGGCATTTCCCTGGCCGGCTATTCCATGCCGATCTTCTGGTGGGGCCTGATCCTGATCATGTTCTTCTCCGTGAGCCTGGGCTGGACCCCTGTGTCGGGGCGCATCGACCTGCTCTATGACATCGAGCCGAAGACCGGCTTCATGCTCATCGACACATTGCTCAGCGACGAAGAAGGCGCCTTCAAGGATGCCGTGATGCACCTGATCCTGCCAGCCATCGTGCTGGGCACCATCCCGCTGGCGGTGATCGCCCGCATGACCCGCTCGTCGATGCTCGAAGTGCTGCGCGAGGACTACATCCGTACCGCCCGCGCCAAAGGCCTGTCACCGGCCCGCGTGGTCTTCGTGCACGGTCTGCGTAACGCGTTGATCCCTGTCCTGACGGTGTTCGGCCTGCAGGTCGGCACCTTGCTGGCCGGTGCGGTGCTCACCGAAACCATCTTCTCCTGGCCGGGCATCGGCAAGTGGCTGATCGAAGCCATCGGCGCCCGTGACTACCCCGTGGTCCAGAATGGCATCCTGTTGATTGCCTGCCTGGTGATTCTGGTCAACTTCGTCGTGGACATCCTCTACGGCCTGGCCAACCCACGCATCCGTCATCAGCGCTGAGGTCTTCGCCATGACTAGCCCGATTCCAAAATCCGTCACGCCGGCCAGCCCGGTGGACCAAAGCCTGCTCTACCCGTCACCGTACAAAGAGTTCTGGCAGGCCTTTTCACGCAACAAAGGTGCAGTGCTGGGCCTGGCCTTCATGTGCCTGGTGGTGTTTTGCGCTGTGTTCGCCCCATGGGTCGCGCCGCACGACCCCAGCGAGCAGTACCGCGACTTCCTGCTGACCCCTCCGGTGTGGCTCGAAGGCGGTACCTGGCAGTTCATCCTCGGCACCGACGAACTGGGCCGCGACTTGCTCTCGCGGTTGATCCAGGGCGCTCGGCTGTCGCTGCTGATCGGCCTGTCGTCGGTGGTGATGTCGCTGATCCCCGGTATCCTGCTCGGCCTGCTGGCCGGGTTCTTCCCGCAGATCCTCGGCCCTTCGATCATGCGCCTGATGGACGTGATGCTGGCCCTGCCCTCGCTGCTGCTGGCCGTGGCCATCGTCGCCATCCTCGGCCCAGGCCTGATCAACACGGTGATCGCCATCGCCATCGTGTCACTGCCGTCCTACGTGCGCCTGACCCGCGCGGCGGTAATGGGCGAGTTGAACCGCGACTACGTCACCGCCGCGCGCCTGGCCGGTGCCGGCCTGCCGCGCTTGATGTTCGTCACCGTGCTACCCAACTGCATGGCGCCGCTGATCGTGCAGGCGACCCTGAGTTTCTCCTCGGCGATTCTCGACGCCGCGGCCCTGGGCTTCCTCGGCTTGGGCGTGCAACCGCCCACCCCGGAATGGGGCACCATGCTGGCTTCGGCACGTGACTACATCGAGCGCGCCTGGTGGGTGGTGAGCCTGCCCGGCCTGACCATTCTGCTCAGTGTGCTGGCAATCAACCTGATGGGCGACGGCCTGCGCGATGCGCTGGACCCGAAACTCAAGAACGCCGCCTGAGGAGAACGCCATGTCACTGTTGCAGATCAACAACCTGAACGTGCGCTTCGGCGACACCAATGCAGTACCCGTGGTGGACGGCCTGGACCTGGCGGTAGATGCCGGCGAGATCCTGGCCATCGTCGGCGAGTCCGGCTCGGGCAAGTCGGTGACCATGATGGCCCTGATGGGCCTGATCGACGCCCCCGGGCGTATCACTGCCGACGCCCTCACCTTCGACGGCACCGACATGCTCAAGCTCAGCGGCCGCCAGCGGCGCAAGGTGGTGGGCAAGGACATCGCCATGGTCTTCCAGGACCCGATGACCGCGCTCAACCCCAGCTACACCGTGGGCTACCAGATCGAGGAGGTGCTGCGCCAACACCTGGGC
This sequence comes from Pseudomonas sp. NyZ480, assembly GCF_029537255.1. Lineage (NCBI taxonomy): Bacteria > Pseudomonadati > Pseudomonadota > Gammaproteobacteria > Pseudomonadales > Pseudomonadaceae > Pseudomonas > Pseudomonas sp. NyZ480. The sequence goes on from NZ_CP120626.1 coordinate 4,410,462, forward strand.
CTCAAGGGCAAGGCCGCTCGCCAGCGTGCCCTGGAATTGCTCAAGAAGGTCGAGATTCCGGCTGCCGAAAGCCGCCTGGACGCCTACCCGCACCAGTTGTCCGGCGGCATGAGCCAACGGGTGGCGATCGCCATGGCGATCGCCGGCGAGCCCAAGCTGCTGATCGCCGACGAGCCGACCACCGCCCTGGACGTGACCATCCAGGCGCAGATCATGGAACTGCTGGTCAACTTGCAGAAAGAGCGCAACATGGCGCTCATCCTGATCACCCACGACCTGGCCGTGGTGGCCGAAACCGCCAAGCGCGTGTGCGTGATGTACGCCGGGCAAGCCGTGGAAGTGGGCCAGGTACCAGAGCTGTTCGACGTACCCGCCCACCCTTACAGCGAAGCCCTGTTGGCGGCCATCCCCGAGCACAGTCTCGGTGCCGAACGCCTGTCCACGCTACCCGGCATCGTACCCGGTCGTTACGACCGCCCAGCCGGCTGCCTGCTGTCGCCGCGCTGCCCGTACGTGCAGGAAAACTGCCGGCGCCAGCGCCCACCCCTTGATCCCCAGGCGCATAGCCTGGTGCGTTGCTTCTATCCGCTGAACCAGGAGGTGGCGTGATGGCCGTCGTTCTTTCCGCTCGGGAGCTGACCCGGCATTACGAAGTATCGCGTGGTCTGTTCAAAGGCCATGCCCTGGTACGCGCCCTCAATGGCGTGTCGTTCGAGCTAGAGGCTGGCAAGACCCTGGCCGTGGTCGGCGAATCCGGCTGTGGCAAGTCGACCCTGGCCCGCGCCCTGACACTCATCGAAGAGCCCTCCTCCGGTTCGCTGCAAATCGCCGGCACCGAGGTCAAGGGCGCCAGCAAGGCTGAACGCAAGCAGCTGCGCCGCGATGTGCAGATGGTCTTCCAGAGCCCTTACGCGTCGCTCAACCCCCGGCAGAAAATCGGCGATCAACTGGCAGAACCGCTGTTGATCAACACCTCGCTGAGCAAGGCCGAGCGGCGCGAAAAAGTGCAGAAGATGATGGAACAGGTAGGCCTGCGTCCCGAGCATTACCAGCGCTACCCACACATGTTCTCCGGCGGCCAGCGCCAGCGGATTGCGTTGGCCCGGGCGATGATGCTGCAACCGAAGGTGCTGGTGGCGGACGAGCCAACCTCAGCGCTGGACGTGTCGATCCAGGCCCAGGTCCTTAACCTGTTCATGGACCTGCAAAGGGAGTTCAACACCGCCTACGTGTTCATTTCGCATAACCTGGCAGTAGTGCGCCATGTAGCGGATCAGGTGCTGGTGATGTACCTGGGCCGGCCGGCAGAGATGGGGCCGAAGGAGGATATCTACGAAAAGCCGCTGCATCCCTACACCCAGGCGTTGCTGTCGGCGACTCCGGCGATCCACCCGGACCCGCTGAAGCCGAAGATCCGCATTGCCGGCGAACTGCCCAACCCGCTGAACCCGCCAGAGGGCTGCGCGTTCCACAAGCGCTGCCCCTACGCGACCGAGCGGTGTGCCAACGAGGTACCGGCCTTCAGGCAGGTGGCCTCCCGGCAGGTGGCTTGCCATTATGCGGAGCAGTTTCTCTAGGCCCAGATAGCGCCCCTCGCCGGCAAGCCGGCTCCTACAGGCGCTGTAGGGGCCGGATTGTCGGCAATGGCCGTCTCAATGCATGAAGAACCAGATCAGAATGATCACTGGAATCGGCACCCCAATCATCCACAGCAGTATCGAGCGCATGGCTTTTCTCCTGTTCGGCGGTGAACAAACCGGTGCACGCGCCATGCCAGCGCCCGCGAAAACCCATAGCTATCCGAATCAACGGCTTACGCTGCCTGCCGCTTGATAGAACCGTGCAATATGCCGGACCCACGCCCTTGCACCTGGGTGTTCTGCAATGCACTATCCATTCATGACCGCCCTCACCCTCCCCGACGGCCCAGACCAGACCCCACGCACGGCTGACACGGTGCTGCGCTATCACCTGTGCTGGAAGCACCGCGACCTGGATGGCGTCATCGCGCTCTACCACCCTGACATCCAGTACCACGACTTTTTCCAGAATCGCGTGCTCGGCTACCACGAGCTGCGCGACTACGTGCGCGCCTGCCTGCCCCATGAGGCTGGCGAAGACATCGTCCATAGCGACCGCATCCGCGTGGACGGCTGCACCGCGTTCATCCAGTACCAGGTGACGGTCCAGGGCGGCGACGGCCTGGTGGCGTTCCAGTCCAGCGAGGCAATTACCGTCAAGGACGACCTGATCTGGCGAGTCAACGAATATGCCACCCTCGTGCGCCAGAATGGCCACAGCCCTGCCAGCGGCGGTTTGCGTCCTGCCACCAGCCGCTTGGGCCTGTCACCACGCCAACTGTCGACCATGGCTCAGGACCTTGAGCACTATTTCCAGCGCCAACGCCCCTACCTTGACCCGGAGCTGAATCTGCAACAGGTCGCCGACGCCAGCGGCTACAGCCGCAACCAGATCTCCTACCTGCTCAACCAGGTGCTCGGGCAGAGCTTCTATCGCTACGTCAACCAGGCCCGCCTGCAACACTTGATGGCGATCCTTGACCACGGCAGCGCCGACACGCCGATAGACGACCTGGCCTTCAATGCCGGCTTCAACTCACTTTCGGCGTTCTACAAAGCGTTTCGCGAACACACCGGCCTGACGCCCAAGGCGTACCTGAAGCAAAATTCCCTGCGTGCACGCACGTAAGACAGCCATCGTCGAACGCTACTAGGATCGCCCACAGACATTGATGGATGTGGAGCCGAACCCGATGCAACCCCTGCGCACGCTCAGCCTGTGGATGGACCAGCTCGACGAGCCACTGTGCGCGCGCCCCGCTCTGCGCGAAGACCTGGACGTCGATGTGTGCATCATCGGTGCGGGCTATACCGGCCTGTGGACCGCCTACTACCTCAAGCGGCAGGCGCCGCAACTGAGCATTGCTGTAATCGAAGCCAACATCGCCGGCTTCGGTGCCTCGGGGCGCAATGGCGGCTGGCTGATGGGCAACCTGCTGGGCGAGGACCGGTTGCTCGCCACGCTGTCACCGCAAACGCGCCGCGCCAGCATCGACCTGCTGCACGGCATTCCCGATGAAGTGCAAAGCGTGCTGCAACGCGAGGCCATCGACTGCGATTACCGTAAAGGTGGCGTCCTGTATTGCGCTGCGCGCTACCCCGAGCAGGAGCGCAACCTGCGCGCCTACCTTGATGACCTGTATCGCCAGGGCATGACCGAGGACGACTATCGCTGGCTGCGCCCCGAGCAGTTGGATGCCCAACTGCGGGTCAGCAATGCCTATGGCGCCATCTACAGTCCGCACACCGCGACGATCCAGCCGGCCAAGCTGGTGCGCGGCCTGGCCCGTGCAGTGGAAGCGCTGGGCGTGCCGATCTACGAGAACACCCCGGCCATCGACTGGCAGCCCGGTGCAGTTCGCTCGCCCCTGGCGCATATTCGCTGCCACTGGGTAGTGCCTGCCGTGGAGGGTTACGCCGCCAGCCTGCCCCCGCTGGGCAAGCACCAACTGCCGGTACAGAGCCTGCTGGTGGCTACCGAGCCTCTGCCGGAATCGACCTGGGAACGGATCGGCCTGTCCCAGGGCCAAGCCTTCAGCGAGAGCAGCCGCCAGGTCACCTACGGCCAACGCACCGCCGACAACCGCCTGGTGTTCGGCGCCCGCGGCGGCTATCGCTTCGGCGGCCGTCTGCGCGAGAACTTCAACCTGAACGATCAAGAGATCGAGCTGCGTCGCTACCTGTTCAGCGAGCTGTTCCCGCAGCTGGGACACGTACGGATCACCCATTCGTGGGGCGGCAACCTGGGCATGGCCCGGCGCTTCCGCCCGCACATGCTCTGCGACCGCCAGCGCGGTATCGCCCTTTCCGGTGGCTATGGCGGTGAAGGCGTCGGGGCCACCAACCTGGGCGGCCGCACGCTGGCGGCGCTGATTCTCAACCAGCACAACGAACTGACCGCACAGCCCTGGGTGCTGGACAACCGGCCCGTGTCGAGCCTGGCCAGCTGGCCGCCCGAGCCGTGCCGCTGGCTGGGCTACAACGCGATCATCCAAAGCTTCGTCCACGAGGACCGGACCCTCGCCAACCCCGCCAGCGCGCCCTGGAGGCGGCGCCTGGCCAGCTCGCTTGCGGACTTCATGGAAGGCTTCATGCACTGATTACCTTCACCCTACACAGGATCCACCGGTCATGAGCATCACCCAGTTCAAACACACCGAAAGCGCCGTGCTCGACACCTCCAGCCCGGTTGCGGTGCCACTTGGCGAACCCGTAGCAGTGACCTCGGTCACCTGCGTCGAGCGCAGCGATGGTGTCGAAACCGGCATCTGGGAGTGCACACCCGGCCGCTGGCGACGGCAGATCGTGCAACAGGAGTTCTGCCATTTCATCAAAGGCCGCTGCACCTTCACCCCCGATGGTGGCGAGCCCCTGTCCATAGAAGCCGGAGATGCCCTGATGCTACCGGCCAACAGCACAGGTACCTGGGACATCCAGGAAACCGTGCGAAAAACCTACGTCCTGATTTTCTGATCCGCTGATCGCCTGCCTTCGATAACAACAGACAAAGCAAGGTACTCCAGACATGCGCACACTCCTCGTCGCCCCCCTGATGCTGGCCGCCAGCGTGGTCAGCGCCGCTGACACGGTGAAGATCTACAACTGGTCCAGCTACGTGGCCCCTGACACGCTCAAGAACTTCCAGCAAGCTACGGGCATCGTTCCAACCTACGATGTCTACGACAGCAACGAGACCCTCGACGGCAAGCTAATGACGGGTAACTCCGGCTACGACGTGGTGTTTCCCTCCAACCACTTCATGGCCCGGCAGATCCAGGGCAAGGCCCTGAAGAAGCTGGACAAGTCGCAGTTGCCCAACTGGCACAACCTCAACCCGGTGCTGCTCAAGGCGCTGGAGGTGAACGATCCCGGCAACCAGTACGGCTTCCCGTACCTGTGGGGCAGTACCGGCATTGGCTACAACATCGACAAGGTCAAGGCAGTGCTTGGCGACAATGCGCCCGTGGACTCCTGGGACCTGATCTTCAAGCCCGAAAACATCAGCAAGCTCAAGCGTTGCGGCGTCGCGGTGCTGGACAACGGCCCCGAGCTGCTTCCGATCGCCTTGCACTACCTCGGCCTGCCGCACCACAGTCAGGACCCAAAGGACTACGACAAGGCCAAGGCGCTGTTGATGAAGGTGCGCCCGTACATCAGTTACTTCCACTCCTCGAAGTACACCGGCGACCTGGCCAATGGCGATATCTGCGTGGTGGTGGGTTTCTCGGGGGATGTACTGCAAGCGAAGAACCGCGCCGAGGAGGCGAAGAACGGAGTGAAGGTGGGCTACTCGATTCCCAAGGAAGGCGCGCCGATGTGGTTCGACATGGTCGCCATGCCAGCCGATGCACCCGATGAGAAAGCCGGGTATGCCTACATGAACTACCTGTTGCAGCCGGAAGTGATGGCCAATATCAGCAACCATGTGCAGTACGCCAACGGCAACCTCAAGGCAGACGGGTTGGTAGAGCCGGCGATGAAGGGTAATACGATGATTTACCCGAGCGAGGACGTGATGGGCAAGCTCTATGCGCTAGAGGCGATGCCAGCCAAGATCGACCGCATTCGGACGCGGATCTGGACCAGCATCAAGGCCGGTAACTGAGCCCCTGTGCAGTTTTCACTGGCCTCAATGCCGGCAAGCCGGCTCCCACCGACTGTTGCACAGCCCTATGGACTGGCGCTGTACCTGTGGGAGCCGGCTTGCCGGTGATAGGGCCAGATCAGACACCACACGGTGCTGATCCTACCCCGAGGATCAGTGGTGTTCGCGGGTAGCGCGGAACTTGATGTCCGGCCAGCGCTCTTCCATCAACGACAGGTTGACCCGGGTCGGTGCCAGGTAGGTCAGGTGGCCGCCACCGTCGATGGCCAGGTTCTCCATGGCCTTGTTCTGGAATTCCTCGAGCTTCTTCTTGTCGTCGCAGCTGATCCAGCGCGCCGACCAGACAGTGATGGGCTCGTAGGCGCACTCGACCTTGTACTCTTCCTTCAGGCGGCTGGCGACCACGTCGAACTGCAGCACACCCACGGCGCCGAGAATGATGTCGTTGCTGCGCTCGGGGAAGAACACCTGGGTCGCGCCCTCTTCGGCCAACTGCTGCAGGCCCTGGCGCAATTGCTTGGACTTGAGCGGGTCCTTCAGGCGCACGCGACGGAACAGTTCCGGCGCAAAGTGCGGAATACCCGTAAAGCCCAATGCCTCGCCTTCGGTGAAGGTGTCACCGATCTGGATGGTGCCGTGGTTGTGCAGGCCGATGATGTCGCCGGCATAGGCCTCTTCCAGTTGCTCACGCTCGGAGGAGAAGAAGGTCAGCGCATCGCCTACGCGCAGGTCCTTGTTGATACGCACGTGGCGCATCTTCATGCCCTTCTCGTACTTGCCCGAGCAAATGCGCATGAAGGCGATACGGTCGCGGTGTTTCGGGTCCATGTTCGCCTGGATCTTGAACACGAAACCGGTGAACTTCTCTTCAACTGGCTCGACGGTCCGCTCGTGGGCCACACGACCCAAGGGTCGCGGCGCCCAGTCGACGACAGCGTCGAGCACATGGTCGACCCCAAAGTTGCCCAGCGCGGTACCGAAGAACACTGGGGTCAGCTGACCGTTGATGAATTCTTCCTGGTTGAACTCGTGGCAGGCGCCCTGCACCAGCTCCAACTGCTCGACGAACGACTCGTACTGGTCGCCCAGGTGGGCACGGGCCTCGTCGGAATCCAGCTTCTGGATGATCTTCGCTTCGGTACGCTCGTGGCCATGGCCCGGGGTGTACACCACGATGTAGTCGCCGGTCAGGTGGTAGACGCCCTTGAAGTCCCGGTAGCAACCGATCGGCCAGGTGATTGGCGCAGCCTTGATCTTCAGGACGGCTTCGATCTCGTCGAGCAGTTCGATCGGGTCGCGGATGTCACGGTCGAGTTTGTTGATGAAGCTGACGATCGGTGTGTCACGCAGGCGGCAGACGTCCATCAGGGCGATGGTACGTGGCTCGACGCCCTTACCGCCGTCGAGCACCATCAGCGCCGAGTCCACCGCGGTCAGGGTGCGGTAGGTATCTTCCGAGAAGTCTTCGTGGCCGGGGGTGTCGAGCAGGTTGATCATGTGCTCGCGGTATGGGAACTGCATCACCGAGGTGGTGATGGAGATACCGCGCTGCTTCTCCATTTCCATCCAGTCGGAGGTGGCGTGGCGGTCGGACTTGCGCGACTTCACGGTGCCCGCAACGGAAATCGCCTTGCCCATCAGCAAGAGCTTCTCGGTGATGGTGGTCTTACCGGCGTCGGGGTGGGAAATGATTGCGAAAGTGCGGCGCTTCGCGACTTCGGCGGCCTGGTTGGTCATGGGAAATCGCCTGACTGGAGATCAAAAAAAGGGCCGAGATTATACCCGAATCCATAGCCATACCCAAACAGTGGCCGCCGAAACCGACCTCAATGGTCGTCGAGCAGTTCTTCGCCGATGTGCGTGATCTGAAGCTGCAGGTCAAGCGCGTGGCCGTCGCCCGCCCGGGCATAAGCGAACCAATGCCCGCCAACGTCCTCCCGACCTGTGGCACCCAACTCGAGGTTGGTGGTTCGTGTCCAGATCCGCACGGGTAGCGACTCACCCGCTCGCGGCGCCTGATCCAAGCTGCTGAAGCCCCCGTCTTGGTTCTGCGCCATCAGTTTCCAAAGGCGGTCGTCGCTGACCGGGGTGTCGTACAGGCAGCCGTAGCCGTTGCCATTACGGTCCAGGTGGCGGGTCCTTGCGTTGAAATCACGCCCCGTGCGACGGCTCCAGGATTGAATGTCGTAGTAACGACGCCCCCTGGCTTCATCCACCATGCAGCGGAACCAGAAGTAATGAGGCTCACCGACCGTCAGCGAGGTCAGGATCAGCCAATCGTCTGCGACGCGGGCTACCTGCACGCCCTTCTCCACCACTTTTGCGCAATCCAGATAGCCCTCCAAGCCCGCAGTGGTGGAGGTGACATGGGCGATAAAGGAGCGATCGTAGTCATGTTCAAGCATATGAAACTACCTCAAGTGTTTTTTTCCAGGGTCGCAAGGAGGGCGCTTCCAACCTCCTGCGAGCCCCGTATTCAGCGGCCTTGGCGTTTCGATAGGCAGGAGGAAACAATCAACCTGAAAAAATCCGCGCTGGCCAAATGCCGGCTCAGATGGGAACCTTTGGCCCCCTGGAGACGTCCACAATCCTGTTACCCCCTCGGCAACGTCCATTGGGTCAGGGCTGGTTTCACCGGCATTTCGAGCCTGACGGGGCTTGGCTAAATGGCGTGTCGCGTCCGCGTCGAGACCGCACGCTGCTACTCGCGACCACACTGCCTGCCGCCAGGAATGGCCGGCCGCCACGGGAGTGTGTTCGCCGACTACACAAGGAGTCCGCCTGTGGCTGCACGCTACGGAAAAGGGCTGTTGGGATGGGCCACCGTGCTCGTCATCCTGGCCCTGCTGGTCCATTGGATCGGCATCGACACGATCGCGCGTTATCGCGACGATCTTGGGTTCTACCTGCAAGCGCACCTGGTATTGGTGCTGGCTTCGATGGCGGCGGCGCTGGCCGTGGGCATCCCTGCCGGCATTGCCTTGAGTCGACCGCACCGGGTCGACAAAGCCGAGCGCTTCATGCAGTTCTTCAACGTTGGCAACACCATTCCCCCCCTGGCCGTCCTGGCCATCGCGCTCAGTGTCCTGGGCATCGGCGCAGGTCCTGCGATCTTCGCGCTGTTCCTCGCCTCTCTCCTGCCCATCGTGCGCAATACCTACGAGGGTCTGAAGAACGTCCCCGCCTCGCTCAAGGAAGCCGCCACCGGCATTGGCATGACCCCGCGCCAGCAACTGTGGCAGGTGGAACTGCCCAATGCCGTGCCGATCATCGTCGGCGGTGTGCGCGTAGCCCTGGCCCTGAACGTTGGAACGGCGCCGCTGGCGTTCCTGATCGGTGCCAACAGTCTGGGCAGCCTGATCTTCCCCGGCATCGCCTTGAACAACCAGCCACAACTGCTATTGGGCGCTGCCTGCACGGCACTGCTGGCATTGGCGTTGGACGCGGCGGTGAGTTTCGCCAGCAGACGCTGGCTGGAACCTGGCCTGGCCCGATAACGAGAGGGAACCCATGAAAAAGACAATCGCCTTGTTGCTGGGCGCGGCCCTGCTGTTCGCAGGATTTGCCCAGGCAGCGGACAAACCGCTGATTCGTATCGGTGCTCGCGTATTCACCGAACAGACCGTGCTGGCCGAGATCACCGCCCAGTATCTGCGCGCCCATGGCTATCAGGTGCGTGTCACCGGCGGGCTAGGCAGCAGCCTGGCACGCCAGGCTCAGGAAACCGGCCAACTCGACCTGATGTGGGAATACACCGGTGTCTCGCTGGTGTCGTACAACCATATCGACGAGCGCATGCCCAGTGCCGAAGCCACCTACGCCAAGGTCAAAGAACTGGATGCCGGGAAGGGCCTGATCTGGCTGACACCCTCCAAGTTCAGCAACACCTACGCCCTGGCCTTGCCACGCAAGGTTGCCGAAGCGTACCCGCAAGTGACCAGCATCTCGGCACTCAACGATGTGCTGCGCGCGCAGCCCGATGGCAACCTTCTGGTGGCCCTGGATACCGAGTTCGCCAACCGCCCGGATGGCCTGGTCGGCCTCAAGGAAATGTACGACCTGCAAGTGGGCAGGGCGAACATTCGGCAAATGGACGCGGGCCTGGTCTACACCGCCCTGCGCAACAACCAAGTATTCGCCGGCTTGGTCTACACCACCGATGGCCGCCTGAGCGCATTCGACCTGAAGCTTCTCGAAGACGACAAGCATTACTTCCCCGACTACACAGCCGCACCGGTGGTTCGCAAAGCGGTGCTCGACGCCAACCCGGAACTGGCCAGCCTGCTCAAGCCACTGGCCGAACAGCTTGACGACGAAACCATGCGCCAGCTCAACGCCAAGGTCGATGTCGAGCACCAGAACCCGAGTGCCGTCGCCGCAGCCTTCCTGCAGGCGCATCCACTTAAGGAGGTGCAGCCATGAGCCTGCTCGATACGTTCGCCCACCTCGACTGGGCCCTGGTCCTGCAACTGACCTGGCAGCACATCATGCTGGTCAGTGTCGCCGTGGGCCTTGCGATCATCGTCGGCGTGCCGCTGGGCGTCCTGATGACCCGCTTCCCGGCTGTTGCCGGCCCGCTGCAGGCAAGCGCTACGGTCATGCTGACAATCCCTTCGATCGCCCTGTTCGGCTTGTTGCTGCCGTTCTACTCCAAATTCGGCCAAGGGCTTGGGCCGATGCCTGCGATCACCGCGGTGTTCCTCTATTCACTGCTGCCGATCCTGCGCAACACCTACCTGGCACTGACCAACGTCGAACCTGGTATCCGCGAGGCCGCGCGTGGCATCGGCATGACCTTCGGCCAGCGCCTGCGCATGGTCGAGCTGCCCATTGCAGTGCCGGTGATCCTCGCCGGTGTACGCACCGCCGTGGTCATGAACATCGGTGTCATGACCATTGCCGCCACCATCGGTGCCGGCGGCCTTGGGGTGTTGATCCTCACCTCCATCAGTCGTAGCGACATGTCGATGCTGCTGGTCGGCGCCGTGCTGGTCAGCCTGCTGGCGATCATCGCTGACCTGCTCCTGCAAACCCTGCAACGTGCCCTGACTCCAGAAGGACTGCGCTCATGATCGAACTCAAGAACCTCAGCAAGACCTTCAACGTGAACGGCAAGGACGTCAAAGCCGTCGACTCGGTCAGCCTCACCGTCAACGAAGGCGAGATCTGCGTGTTTCTTGGCCCTTCCGGCTGCGGCAAGAGCACCACGCTGAAGATGATCAACCGCCTGATCACCCCGACCTCCGGCCAGGTGTTCATCAATGGCGAAGACACCAGCGGGCTGGACGAAGTGACCTTGCGTCGGCGTATCGGCTATGTGATCCAGCAGATTGGCCTGTTCCCCAACATGACCATCGAGGAAAACATCACCGTGGTCCCGCGCCTGCTCGGCTGGGACAAGCAAAAGTGCCACGAGCGCGCCCGCGAGCTGATGCACATGATCAAGCTCGAACCCAAGCAGTACCTGCAGCGCTACCCACGTGAGCTTTCCGGTGGCCAGCAGCAGCGTATCGGCGTGATCCGCGCCCTGGCCGCCGAGGCGCCCGTGCTGTTGATGGATGAGCCGTTCGGCGCGGTCGACCCAATCAACCGCGAAATGATCCAGAACGAGTTCTTCGAGATGCAGCGAGCACTGAACAAGACCGTGATCATGGTCAGTCACGACATCGACGAAGCCATCAAGCTGGGCGACAAGATCGCCATCTTCCGTGCCGGCAAGCTGTTGCAGCTGGATCACCCGGATACCTTGCTGGCCCATCCGGTGGATGATTTCGTCAGCAATTTCGTCGGCCAGGACAGCACCTTGAAACGCCTGTTGCTGGTGCGCGCCGAAGATGCGGCGGACAACGCGCCGTCGGTGAGTCCGCAGACATCGGTGAGCGATGCGCTGGAGCTGCTCGACGAGCATGACCGTCGCTATGTGGTGGTCACCGATGCAGCGAACAAGGCGCTGGGGTACGTACGTCGGCGCGACATGCACCGCCAGCAAGGAACCTGTGCGGACTTCCTGCGCCCGTTCAACGCCACGGCGTCGCATGATGAGAACCTGCGCATCCTGTTGTCACGGATGTACGAGTTCAATCGGGCGTGGTTACCGGTGCTGGATGCCGAGCAGGTGTTCCTCGGCGAGGTGACGCAGGAGTCGATTGCGGCCTATTTGAGTTCGGGCAGGTCGCGCGGGGCGAAGACCAGCATCGTATCGCCTGCCGAGGCCGTGGCATCCTGATCTGAATTGCTGTGCGAACCCGCCCCACAGGGACAGCACCGTCACTGTGGGCGCGGGTTCACCGGCAAAGCAGCCGACGCGGTATCAGAACCCTACACTGGCCTGCACATAGAAGGTACGCGGCTCACCCACATAAATGCCGGCGTTGTTATCGCTGGAGCGGGTGTAGTACTGCTTGTCGAAGAGGTTCTTCACCCCTGCCGCCAGCTTCAGGTTGGCCATTTGCGGCCCGAAGTCATATCCACCACGGGCATGCCAGGTCACGTAACCGGGAATGTCACCGTACTGCCCGTCAGCACTTGGCTCGGTGATGTAGTCGCCGTTGAAGCTACCATCGGCGTTGATCCCGGTACCCGGCGCGCGCTGCTTGGACTGGGCATAGGCATCCAGATTCCAGGTCCAACGATCGACCTCGTAGCGCAGGCCGGCAGTGGCCACCTGGCGCGAATAGAATGGCAGGTCGCGGCCCTTGAAGCCGGGAATCTCCCCCTCGTAGGTCGCGCGGGTGTAGGTGAAGCCCGCATTGGCCGACAGCCCTTGCAGGCGCGGGTCCAGACCGGCCAGGTCATAGCGAACCGACGCTTCGATACCTTGGTGCTTGGTGGCGCCGAGGTTGGTCCACCCCACATCGTTGCTGATGTACTGCAGCTCATCGTCGAAGTCGATGTAGAACGCGGTCAGCTCCCCGGCGAAAGCACCATTGTCATAGCGCGTACCGATCTCGTAGGTCTTGGCCTTCTCCGGCTCCAGGCCGTTGGCGGTGCTATTGCCCGTGCCGCCCTGACCCAGCTGGAAGTACTGCAGGCTGCCGAACGACGTCTCGTAGTTGGCGAACAGTTTCCAGGCATCGGAAAGGTGGTACATCACGCTCAGCGCTGGCAGTGGCTCATTGCTGGTAATGCTGCGGTTCTTCTCCGGCACCGGCTTGCCATTGGCACCAAGCACCGGGCGATCACGCCAGTCGGTGTTGATGTGTTCGAAACGGATACCCGGCGTGATGGTCCAGTTGCCGACGTCGATCTTGTCGTCGATGTAGTAGGCGCTGGCCTCGGTGCCACCGCTACGGTCCTGGAACACATGGCCATCGGAGCCTGGGATCGGCGTAGGCACATTGTCGACCAGCCCCAGACGCGTGGACTGCTCGCGCATGGCCTCTTTCAGGTAGCGGTAGCCCACGCTGACTTCCTGGGTGGTGGGCCCGGCGAAGAAGATCCGGGACACACGCGGTTCGATGGCGAAGGTGTGATAATTGCGCGGGTAGGAAGACAAGGTCTTCATGTCGCGCGAGGCAATCGAGCTGCCACGGAAACTGTCGGTGTAGTACGTCAACACCTCGAATTGAGTGGCATCGTCGAGCTGGCGCAGCCATTTGAACGAAACGTCCTTGCGACGGCCGGCGAAGTAGTCGTAGTCGCGCACCGACTGGAACGGGTTCTGATCGTACTGGGCCTGGGTCAGGCCTCCGGGCATGTCGGCACGGCCATCGTAGTAGTGAAAGTTCAGCCAGAACTCATCGCTGTCGGTTGGCGCCCAGTGGGTCTTGAGAATGACGTCGTCGATGTCGTTGCCGTTGTTGCTTTCCCGATAGCCGTTGCCGTTGACACCGGTGTACAGCAGCGCGACGCCCATGCCGTTGTCCGCAGTGCCGCCAACGAACGCCGACTCGGTGTGTTTCCAGCCGCCATGCTGCGAGGTCTCAAGCGTGGTGGACAACTGCGCCGAAGCCTTCTCGGGGATCGCCCGGGTCACGAAGTTGATCACCCCACCGACGTTCTGCGGCCCATAACGCACAGAGCCTGCGCCACGGACCACGTCGATGCTGTCGAGGTTGCCCGAGGAGATAGGCGCCATGGACAGCTGTGGCTGGCCGTAGGGCGCGAAGGCCGCTGGAATGCCGTCGATGAGCACGGTCGAACGCGGCGACAGGCGCGAGGTCAGGCCACGCACGCCAACGTTGAGCGAAAGGTCGCTGCCGCCGGTGCCGTTGGAGTCCTGCACCTGAACCCCCGGAATGCCCCGCAGCACGTCACGCACGTTCATCGCGCCTTTCTCCACCATCGCCTCGCGGCGCACCACCGTCCGTGCGCCGGGGTGGTTCTGTACCACAGCCTGCTCGGCATCGCCCAACCAGTCACCCACAACCTTCACATCGGTCGGTGCCAGCTCCAGGCTGCCGGAGGTCAAGCTGCCAGCGGCCTGGGCCGGTTTCACCACCACAGTGCCCTGGGACATCTCATAGGTCAGGCCGCTGCCTTGCAGCAGTTGCTGCAGCGCCTGTTCCGGCGCCAGTTGGCCCGATACCGCCGGGGCCTGCTTGCCGGCTACCAGCTCAGGGCTGAAGAACAGCTGCAGGTTGGTTTGCTGGCCCAGTTGGCTCAAGGCAGACGCTAACGGTTGGGCCTGGATCTGAATTGCGGCAGCGGCCTGCTCGGCATGGCTGTCGAAGGCCACGGCACTGACCGCAAGGGCCAGCGCCAGCGCGCGGAAACGAGGGAATGGCTTGTTGTTGTTCACGTCTTCGAAGCATCCTGAAAGTCGGGATAAACGCCAACCGCATGCAAATGTAAATGCTTGGCAGTTGCAGCTGGCGGGGAAGACGAACGACGGGGAAAAAACCTGAATTTATTTTGCGACTATTTCGCGTGAACCGTCTTGGTGGGTCCTGATGGCCACCGGCAGGATACTTGGCAAAGCGCGCAACAGTGCGTCGGTATCGTCGGTGCTGAAAGTGCTGGACAAGCGCAGCCCGGCGACCTTGCCAGGTGCGACTCGCAGCGGTTGAGCCCGGTAACGCTTCACTTCCGCCACCACTTCCTCCAGGGTGGCGTTCTCGAACACCAGTTTGCCCTGGCGCCAGGCGGTCAACGCAGCCGCATTGATCGCGTAGGGCTCGGCCACCTTGCCCTGCGCATCGATGGAAGCGCCCTGCCCGGGGCTCAACTGCGCCAGCGATGCATCGCGGCCCTGCACACGCACCGAGCCCTGCTCGACCGCCACACGGGTCAGCGACGGGTCCAGGCGTACATCAAAACGGGTACCGGTCACGGTAACGCTGCCCTGGGCGGTGTCGACGACGAATGGCCGGCTGCTGTCGTGGGCAACCGTGAACATTGCCTCGCCGGCTTCGAGCACGATGTGCCTGCGACCCGTGCTGTATGCCACTTGCAGCCGCGTCGCGCTGTTGAGCGCAAGTAGCGAACCATCTGGCAGTTCGACCTGACGGCGCTCACCGAAGGCTGTCTGCAAGGTGTCCTGATGGTTCAGCCGCTGGTACTGCCAACCGCTCCAGCCCAGGCCCAGCGCGGCGACGGCAACACCGGCAGCCAGCGCCTGGCGCAGCACGCCCCGCCGCGGCAAATGGCGCACCGGCTCCGGTTCACATAATGCCTGCAGTCGCTGTGGGGGGATGCGCTCGGCTGCGCACCAAAGCAGCGCCAACGCGTCATATTCTGCACGGTGGCTGGGATGTGCTTCGAGCCAATCGTGCAACCGAGCCTGCAACGCACTGTCGCGCGGCGCATCGTGGACGCGAGCGAACCATTCGGCTGCCTGCTCGCGGACGGTACCGGCACCGTGCTGTTTCATCGCAAAGGTCTCCTGACTCATCGGGTGGACACATCCAGGTGCTCACGCAGATGCCGGAGCGTGCGGATCATATACTTTTCGACCATGTTCTTGGTCAAACCCATGCGCTCGGCGATTTCCGCCTGGGTCAGGCCTTCGAGCTTCTGCCAGATGAATACCCGCCGACAGTTCAGGGGCAATTCGGCCAGGGCGCGCTCGACGCTGTCGGCCAGTTCCAGGGCATGTACATAGGCTTCAGGGTCGTCGCTGGCGGTGGCACCTTCCTCGAAGGTTTCCTGCTCCAGTTGCTGACGCCGGTCTTCGCGGCGAAAACCGTCCACGGCAATGTTGCGGGCAGTTTGATGAAGATAAGCGCGAGGCTGATCGACCTGCTCACGCGTGTTCTCAAGAACCCGCACAAAGGCATCGTGGGTGAGATCCTCGGCCTGCTGACGACTGCGCAACTTGCGCGTCCAGGTGCCGATCAGCTCGTGGTAGTGGTCGAGGAAGCCTTTGTGTCCGGACACGGTCTGGGTCGTCAGGGAGGCGGATAAGGGTGCGAATAGTAATGTTTCTCATCAAACTCAGCAAATCCGCCAGTCGGTAACAAAAAATTTATGGGTGATGTCATGTACGGGAGTGCTTGAGAATGTGGCCATAAATATGAACACCTCTGGCCCCTTCGCGGGTAAACCCGCGCCGACCTAAATTGTGAAAACCCTGTAGGAGCGGGCTTACCCGCGAAGGGGCCTACACGCTCCATTCCACAATTTTTTACGCTTGAAACAGTGCCGGGAACATCAGGCGGTCATGCGAGTCGGTTATTCAACGGGTAGGGCGTCGATCCACGACGATCGCACCCGGATTGCCTGTTGATTCTGCATTCTTCACGCCCTAAAGTGCGCGCCGAACGTCCATGCTGGAAACGATCCATCCGGCTCAAGTACTGAGTAGGCGAACCAAAGTGGGGATACGGAGGACGTTCAGTTTGCAGCCACTTAATCTTTCAGTTTGCCCATGGAGTCCCTGAGCATGTCGATCCAGGTCGAAGACTATTTCGCGCGTGAAACCTTCCAGAAGATGAAGGCGTTCGCCGACAAGCAGGAAACCCCGTTCGTACTCATCGACACCCAGATGATCAGCCAGGCCTACGACGACCTGCGCGCCGGTTTCGAATTCGCCAAGGTCTACTACGCGGTCAAGGCCAACCCGGCGGTCGAGATCATCGATCTTTTGAAAGAGAAAGGTTCGAGCTTCGACATCGCCTCGATCTACGAACTGGACAAAGTGATGGGCCGCGGTGTCAGCGCCGACCGCATCAGCTACGGCAATACCATCAAGAAGTCCAAGGACATCCGCTACTTCTACGAGAAGGGTGTGCGCCTGTACGCCACCGACTCGGAAGCCGACCTGCGCAACATCGCAAAGGCCGCACCGGGTTCGAAGGTCTACGTGCGGATCCTCACCGAAGGCTCCACCACTGCCGACTGGCCGCTGTCCCGTAAGTTCGGCTGCCAGACCGACATGGCCATGGACCTGCTGATCCTCGCCCGCGACCTGGGCCTGGTGCCCTACGGTATCTCCTTCCACGTTGGTTCGCAGCAGCGCGACATCAGCGTCTGGGACGCTGCTATCGCCAAGGTCAAAGTGATCTTCGAGCGCCTGAAGGAAGAAGACGGCATCGAACTGAAACTGATCAACATGGGTGGCGGCTTCCCGGCCAATTACATCACCCGTACCAACAGTCTCGAAACCTACGCCGAAGAAATCATTCGCTTCCTGAAGGAAGACTTCGGTGATGACCTGCCGGAAATCATCCTCGAGCCGGGCCGTTCGCTGATCGCCAACGCCGGTATCCTGGTCAGTGAAGTGGTCCTGGTTGCGCGCAAGTCGCGCACCGCCGTCGAGCGCTGGATCTACACCGATGTGGGCAAGTTCTCCGGCCTGATCGAAACCATGGACGAGTCCATCAAGTTCCCAATCTGGACCGAGAAGAAGGGCGAAACCGAAGAAGTCGTGATCGCAGGCCCGACCTGCGACAGCGCCGACATCATGTACGAGCACTACAAGTACGGCCTGCCGCTGAACCTGGCGATCGGCGACCGTCTGTACTGGCTGTCGACCGGGGCCTACACCACCAGCTACAGCGCAGTGGAATTCAACGGCTTCCCACCGCTGAAGGCTTACTACCTGTAAACCAGAACGGGGCCGCAAGGCCCCGTTTTCGCAGGCGCACCACGTGGTGGTTCATCGACGCCTATACAGTGAAACATTGCTGAAATTGGGGACATTGACGTCCCGTACAGCCATCTCGAACGTCAGCACGTTAGGTTTGCCAACCCCCACGTAGTGGTCATCCCAAGGCTTTCGATTGGCCACGCTGACCATTGCCAAGCCTGGCGCAGCCAACGTCACGCCTTGATAGACCTGGATCTGCGGCTGTTCGATCTTCGTGCCGTCGACCCGCACCCGCCAACTCACCGGCTCATCGCTTTTGGCGTAGTAACCAATGTAGCTTTGCCCACTCAGGTCCCAGATGTCGTAATGCGCATAGCCTTCGCCCGATTCGACGGCGCGTACCTGATAGCCGTGTCGATCTCCTTCGAAATACCCGAACCAAAAGCGTTGCGGGCTTTTGACCTCGCTACTGGAACTGACGGTCAACCACTGGCAGCGCCGCTCCCGAGGCGTCCCCTCCATCGAGTCCAGCCACCCTTCGTAGCCTGGGGTGACTGAGGTGAAGGTGGCAATAAACGAACGGTCCTGAACGTACTTCATGCTTAACCTCGCGATTGAATCGAGAGGCGCGACTTTCAGCCTGCTCGCTCAATCAACGAAGTCGGTCAGACTTCCTCGCGCAGCTGTATTTCCAGGGCATAGCCGTCTGCTACAGCCGCCATTGAAGGGCCTGCCGAGCGCAAGGTGTTCAGGCTGCTACGCAAGAACGGCACGTTACCTTGGGCGCGGGCAAGTTCGATCCATCTCAGTGCTTCCTGGTTTTCACCTCGTTCGAACAGCACCAATGCCAAGCTGAACATGCCCCGGAAATCCCCCGCCTCGGCTGAACGCCGATACCAGCGCACCGCCCGAACAGGGCTGGGCGCAGTGGCAATACCGTGTTCCAGATAACGGCCAAGCAGGTTCATCGACTTGGCATGGCCAAGGTGCGCGGCCTTCTCGTAACAGGCCAGAGCCTGGGCCTGGTTGACCGCTACTCCGCGCCCGGTGGCCAGCAGGTTACCCAGGTTGTAAAGCCCCCAGTCGAGCCCGGCATCGGCAGCGTGCGCATAATGGATGGCAGCCTTGACAAGGTTCACCTCGCCGCCCCAGCCATGTTCCAGGCAGCGTCCAAGCATGTTGTGCGCCATGGCATTGCCCGCCTGCGCAGCGATGCCGAACCAACGTCGAGCCAACAGGGCATCCTGTTCGATGCCTCGCCCGTCGAGCAGTATCTGCCCCAGTAACAACTGGGCCTGGACCACGCCCTGCCCCGCTGCCGCGAGAATCGCCTGGGCGGCCTTGCCAGGGCTGTCTTCGAGCATGGCCTGCAAGCCCGCGACATCCACCACGTCCTCACGACGCAATTGGTAGGACACGGTTCAGACCTCGGCCCAGCGGCGCAACAAGTTGTGGTAGGTGCCGGTCAGTTGCAGCAAGGCAGGATGCTCCGGCACATCGGTGGTCAATTGCTGGATGGCATTGTCCATCTCGTACAGCAATGTACGTTGCCCGTCGTCGCGCACCAGACTCTGGGTCCAGAAAAATGCCGCATAGCGTGCGCCACGGGTCACCGGGTTGACCTTGTGCAAGCTGGTGCCGGGGTACAGCACCAGGTCACCGGCCGCCAGCTTGACCTGCTGCACGCCGTAGGTGTCCTGGATGACCAACTCACCGCCGTCGTAGCTGTCGGGGTCGCTGAGGAACAGGGTCGATGACAGATCGGTACGCACTCGCTCGGGGCTGCCCTTGGGCTGGCGCAGTGCATTGTCGATATGGAAACCGAAGTTGCCCCCTTCGCGGTAACAGTTGATCAGGGGCGGGAAGACCTTGTGCGGCAACGCCGCCGACATGAAACGCGGGTTCTTCCACAAGCGGTCGATCAATGCGCAACCCAATTCCTTGGCCAGTGGGTGCCCTTCGGGCAACTGCAGGTTGTGCTTGGCCTTGGCCGACTGATACCCCGCCGTGATCTTGCCATCAGCCCAGTCGGCCTGCTCAAGGGCCTCGCGGATGCGAGTGAGCTCGTCGGCGTCGAACAGGCCGGGAATGTGAAGCAGCATGGCAACGCACCATCAGGAAGTGTAAAGGCTCAATGATATTGATTACCTTTTACGCTGTACAAGCCCCGTCCGCCGCTTAAGACGTTTCAGCGCGTGCAAACCGTAAAGACAAATTGTAAAGAATGTAAATTCATAGCGAATGGTAACGACTCTCAATTGTGAGTCACAATTGCTTACATTAAGATCCGCAGCCTTAACACCTTGGGGAAGGTTCTTTGCAATGCGTCACTACGTGCCATCTACCGTAAGTTCACCGCGCCTTATCGTTTCGGCCATCGGCGTCGCCCTCAGCGCGTCCTCTGCCTATGCCGCCGAGCCCTCCGCCAGTAACGCCATCACCCTCGATGCCACCAGCATCGAGGGCAAGGTTGAACAGGCCAGCACCGATTACAAAGTCGAAAAGGCCTCCTCGCAGAAGTACACCGCTCCCCTGGTGGACACGCCCCGTTCAGTCACCGTGATTCCACAGCAAGTGATCAAGGACACCAATGCCCTGAACCTGCAGGATGCTCTGCGGACCGTGCCAGGCATTACCTTCGGTGCCGGCGAGGGCGGCAATCCCCAGGGCGATCGCCCGTTCATTCGCGGTTTCGATGCCCAAGGCGACACCTACCTCGACGGCGTACGAGACACCGGCGCACAAACCCGCGAGATCTTCGCCGTGGAGTCGGTGGAAGTTGCCAAAGGCCCGAACTCGGCGATCGGTGGCCGCGGAGCTGCCGGCGGCACCATCAACCTGGTAAGCAAGCGGGCGCACTTGGGCAACTCGCTCGACGCCGCGTGGACCTGGGGCAGCGACCAGACCCAGCGCTACACCCTCGATGGCAACTACCAGTTCAGCGATACCGTTGCCGGCCGCCTGAACCTGATGACTCACGAAAGCAACGTAGCCGGGCGCGACAAGGTCAACTACGACCGCTGGGGTATCGCACCGTCCTTGGCCTTTGGCCTGGGCACGCCGACCCGCGTCAACCTTGACTACTACCACCTGGAAAGCGACGACCTGCCAGACTCGGGTATCCCGTACACGATCCCGACCGGCGGTAGCGGCGACCGCACCTCGGCCCACCCAAGCAAGCCGAATGACGGTGGCGACAGCGACAACTTCTACGGCTTGACCAATCGCGATTTCCGCAAAAGCCGTGTCGACATTGCCACCTTCGCCATCGAGCACGACCTGACAGACGCGCTGACCATCAAGAACACCCTGCGTCATGGCAACAGCATGCAGGACTACATCCTGACTCAGCCCGACGATAGCCAGGGCAACGTCAATAACGGCGAAGTCTGGCGTCGGGCCAATACCCGCGTCGGCAATACCACGACCACCACCAACCAGACGGACCTGTTCGGCGAGTTCTATGTGGCGGGCTTCAAGAACAACTTCTCGACGGGTATCGAACTCAGCCGCGAAGAATCGAAACGGTCTTCCTACAATGTCGCCACACTGGATGGCACCACCAAGGTCAACAACAAGAACGTGTGCAATGGCATCGGTGCCCCGTACAACTGCACCTCGCTGGGCAACCCGACGCCGGACGATCCGTGGAATGGAGCGATCTCACGCAACTACGCGGGTACCGACACCAAGAGCGACACCCGCGCCATCTACGTGTTCGACACACTTGAGCTGACACCTCAGTGGCTGCTGAACATGGGCCTGCGCTACGACCACTTCGACACCCAGTACCGTGGCTACGACGCCTCGGGTGCGACCGTGGTGAACAAGAATGGCATCGCATCCAAGGGCAGTGACACCAGTGAGTTCTTCACAGGCCAACTGGGCCTGGTCTGGAAGCCAGCCGACAACGGCAGCATCTATGTCTCCTACGCCACTTCCGCGACGCCGCCAGGTGCCTTGCTTGGCGAAGGTATGGAAGGCAACCCGCTGGGCAATACCACCGACCGCTCCGGCAACCTGCTGAGCAGCGACATGGAGCCGGAAGAGACCACCAACTACGAAATCGGCACCAAGTGGGACCTGCTGAACGAGCGCCTGTCGCTCACCGCCGCCCTGTTCCGCACCGAGAAGGAAAATGCTCGCGTTCAGGTGGACACCACCTCGTACGAGAACGTTGGCGAAACTCGCGTACAGGGCATCGAGCTGTCGGCCAGCGGCAAGATCACCGAGAAATGGCAGGTGTTCGCCGGCTACACCTACATGCAGGCCCGGCAGATCGACGGCGGCCCCCTGGGCAAGGCCAATGATGGCAACCAGCTCCCTAACACACCTAACAACAGTGCCAGCCTGTGGACCACCTACGCGATCACGCCGAAGCTGACGGTCGGTGGCGGTGCCTTCTACGT
This sequence comes from Pseudomonas sp. NyZ480, assembly GCF_029537255.1. NCBI lineage: Bacteria > Pseudomonadati > Pseudomonadota > Gammaproteobacteria > Pseudomonadales > Pseudomonadaceae > Pseudomonas > Pseudomonas sp. NyZ480. The sequence continues at coordinate 4,432,524 of NZ_CP120626.1, forward strand.
CGACGACGTCTACGGCAGCGTGGCGAACACCACCATGGTCGACAGCTATGTCCGCTACGACGCCATGGCCGCCTACAAGCTGACCAAGAACGTGGACCTGCAGTTGAACGTGCAAAACCTGACCAACGAGGTGTACTACGACAAGGCGTTCTCCACCCATTTCGCCAACCAGGCCGCAGGCCGCACCGCATTGCTGACCACCAGCGTTCATTTCTGATGACGGGATTGGGGTAAAGCCGGCCCCTGCAGGAGCCGGCTTGCCGGCGATAGGGCCCACACTGGCACTAAACAATCCCCGACCCGGCCCCGTTCATTTCAGTGAGCGGGGTTTTTGCGTATCAAGGCATAATCCACGCCGCCCGGCCCCGCGCGGCCCCAAATGGTGATCGATGTGTTGAAGAAGTCGCTGTTCCAATTGCACTGGTTCTTTGGCATCACCGCTGGCCTGGTGCTGGCCCTGATGGGCATCACCGGCGCGGTGTATTCGTTCCAGGAAGAACTGCTGCGGCTGTTCAATGCCGATGTCCTGCGGGTCGAGGTGCGCCAGGAAGGCGTGCTGCCGCCAGCAGAGCTGGTCCGACGGGCCGAGGCTGCACAAGGCGACAAGGTCTCGATGCTGTGGGTCGATACCCGCGAAGGCAATGCCGCGCGCCTCTTCTTCACCCCTGCCCCCGGCGAGCGCCGTGGCGAACTGCGCTATGCCGACCCCTACACGGGAGAGCTCAAGGGTGAAGTCGCCGGGCAAGGCTTCTTCAACCTGATGCTGCAGTTGCACCGTTTCCTGGCCATGGGCGAGACCGGCAGGCAAATCACCGGCGCCTGCACCCTCATGCTGGTGCTCTTCTGTTTGTCCGGGCTGTACTTGCGCTGGCCGCGCAAGGCGCTGAACTGGCGGGTCTGGCTTACGTTCGACTGGGCCAAGAAGGGCCGCGCGTTCAACTGGGACCTGCACGCGGTGGCTGGGACCTGGTGCCTGCTGTTCTACCTTCTTTTCGCCCTCACCGGCTTGTTCTGGTCCTACGACTGGTACCGCGAGGGGCTGAACAAGTGGCTGGCCGACACGCCGGCCGGTGGTGAGCAGCACAAACGTGGTGCACGCCATGGCCTGCAGAAAGCCGACAAGGACACACCGCCGCTGGTGGTCGACTACGACGCGATCTGGAGCAACCTCAAGGCATCCGCAGGCCCAGGCCTTGCCAGCTACAACCTGCGCTTGCCGCCGGCTGGCGACCGGCCAGCCACACTCTTCTACCTGCTGGACAACGCCCCTCACGAGCGCGCCTTCAACACCGTCACCCTGGACCCGGCCAGCGGCCAGTTCAAGCGCGTGGAGCGCTACGATGACAAGTCGTTCAAGGCCCAGCTGCTGCAGAGCGTCTACGCGCTGCACGTGGGCAGTTATTTCGGCCTGACCGGGCGAATCATCGTCACGATCGCGAGCCTGACCATGCCACTGTTCTTCGTCACCGGCTGGCTGCTGTACCTCGATCGTCGCCGCAAGAAACGTCAGGTTCGTGCCGCACGGGGCACCGTCGTCACTACCGCGGACAAAGCCGATAACTGGTTGATCGGCTTCGCCAGCCAAAGCGGCTTTGCCGAACAGCTGGCCTGGCAAAGTGCTGGGCAGTTGCAGGCTGCCGGATTGCCCGTTCAGGTCCGCCCACTGGCCGACCTGCAAGAGAACGACCTGCGCCAGGCGCGTCGCGCGCTGTTCGTGGTCAGTACCTTCGGCGATGGCGAAGCGCCTGACAGTGCGCGCGCGTTCGAACGCAAAGTGCTCGGCCAGCCATGGGCATTGAACAACCTCACCTATGCCCTGCTGGCCTTGGGTGACCGACAGTACCCACACTTCTGTGGTTTTGCCCGGCGCCTGCAGGCCTGGCTCGGCGAGCGCGGTGCCAGCAGCGCCTTCAGCCCGGTGGAGGTGGACAACGCCGACCAGGCGGCACTGCAACAATGGCAGCACGCGCTTGCCAGGCTGACCGGCGCCAAGCCAGTCGCTGCCTGGCAAGCGCCAGACTTCGAAAACTGGAGCCTGACCCGCCGCGAGCTACTCAACCCCGGCAGCCTGGGACAACCGGTCTTCCTGCTGGGGCTGCGCCCTGAACACCCGGCGAATTGGCAAGCCGGCGACCTGGTCGAGGTGCTTCCACTCAATGGCCAACGTCGGATCGGTGAATTCCTCGATGGGCTGGGCCTGGACCCCAATACCCGCGTGCAATTGGACGGTCTGAGCGAGACCCTGGGCCAAGCCCTGGCCAGTCGCCAATTGCCCACCCACCGCAGCCACCTGCTCGGCCTGCATGCCCAAGCCTTGGTCGATGCGCTGGTACCGATCGGTAGCCGCGAATACTCCATCGCCTCGATTGCCAGCGACGGCGAGCTCGAGCTGATCGTACGCCAGGAACGTCATGGCGACGGCACCCTCGGCCTGGGTTCGGGCTGGCTGACCAAGTACCTGCCGGTCAATGGCACCGTCAGCTTGCGCCTGCGCCGCAACAGTGGGTTCCACCTGCCAGAAGCGCCGGCCCCCATGATTCTGATCGGCAACGGCACCGGCCTGGCGGGCCTGCGCAGCTTGCTCAAGGCACGCATCAGCGCGGGCGAGCAGCGCAACTGGCTGCTGTTCGGCGAGCGCAACCGTGCCCACGACCTGCTTTGTGGTGTCGAGCTACAGCAGTGGCTCGACGTGGGCGATCTGAAACGACTGGACGTGGCCTTCTCGCGGGATCAGGCCGAGAAGGTCTATGTACAGGATGTCCTGCTGCAACAGGCCGATGAGTTCAGACGCTGGATCGACGACGGCGCCTGTGTATATGTCTGCGGCAGCCTGCGAGGAATGGCCACCGGGGTCGATACCGCGCTCAACGCCATCCTCGGCGAAGCGACTGTGCAGCAATTGATCGAGGATGGGCGGTATCGGCGGGATGTGTACTGAGCGGAAATCGATGTAACCGGCACCGGCCTCTTCGCGGGTTTAGCCGCGAGAAGGCCGGCCCAACTGTCAATGCAACTCGAAGGTATCGGCATCCAGGTTCGCCGGGAACTTGGCCCGGTAGGCCGCCAGCTCCGCTGCACTCAACACCGCAGTAAACACCCCATCCGCCTCCCCGGCGCTCAGCAGACTCTCGCCCTGGAAGTCCAGCACCTGGCTGTCACCCGAATAGGCGAAGCCCTTGCCGTCGGTACCTACCCGGTTCACTGCGGCCACATAGCACAGGTTCTCGATACCACGCGCCGGCAACAGGCGGTTCCAATGCAGGCGACGGGCCGCCGGCCAGTTAGCGGTATACAGCAACAGGTCGGTGTCCTGGGCGTCACGGCTCCACACCGGGAAACGCAGGTCGTAGCAAATCAGGGGTCGCACCCGCCAGCCCTTGAGCTCGAACTGCACCTGGCGCTCACCCGGGGTGAAGTGCTTGTGCTCGCCGGCCATGCGGAACAGGTGGCGCTTGTCGTAATGCAGGATTTCACCATCCGGGCGCGCCCACAGCAGGCGATTGCGGTGGCTGCCGTCCGCGGCCTGGATGATCAGGCTGCCGGTGATGACTGCGTCGTGTTTCTTCGCCTGGGCCTTGAGCCATTTGTAGGTGGGGCCGTTCTCAGGCTCGGCCAGGGTTTCCGAGGCCATGGAAAACCCGGTGGTGAACATCTCGGGCAGGATCACCAGATCCACATCGCCCACCTGCGCCAGCAGCTCATCGAAGTGCGCGTAGTTGGCTTCGCGGTCGTGCCAGGCCAGGGTGGTCTGCACCAAGGCGACTTTCAGGTTAGGCAGTGCACTCAGATCGCGCATAGTTTTTCCGCTGCCTGACGCAGCGTCTCCTCTCGTTTGGCAAAGCACAGGCGAACCAGGCGTTGCTCGGGGATGGGTTGCTGGTAGAACACCGACACCGGAATGGTCGCCACGCCATGTTCGCGGGTCAGCCACAAGGCCATGTCGACGTCGTTCAGGTCCGGGCGGATCTGCGAGTAGTCCACCAGTTGGAAATAAGTGCCCGCCGTGCGGACAAAGGTGAAACGCGAGTCTTGCAGCAAGTCGCAGAACAGGTCGCGCTTGGCCTGGTAGAAGCCAGGCAACGCGTCGACATGCCCGGGGTCTTCGGCCATGAAATCGGCCAGGGCACATTGCAACGGCGTCACACCACAGAAGTTGACGTACTGATGCACCTTGCGCAGCTCTGCGCTCAGGGCTGGCGGGGCAACGACATAACCGGTCTTCCAGCCAGTGACGTGGTAAGTCTTGCCGAACGAGCTGACCACGAACGCGCGGCTGTAGAGTTCGGCATGGGCCAGCACGCTGGCGTGGCGCACACCGTCATACACCAAGTGTTCGTAGACCTCATCGCTGACCAGGTAGATATCGCGCCCGGCGATCAGACTGGCCAGCTGGTCGAGATCTTCACGGGTAATCAGCGCGCCGCTGGGGTTGTGCGGAGCATTGAGAATGACCATGCGCGTACGCGGGCTCAGGGCGTCGCTGAACCTCTGCCAGTCGATGCGAAAATCGCCATCGCTCAACTGAACATGCACGCACCGGCCACCGGCCAGGGCCACAGAAGGCGCGTAGCTGTCGTAGCACGGATCGAAGACGATGACCTCGTCGCCCGCTTGGATAACGGCCTGGATGGCACAGAAGATCGCCTCGGTGGCACCTGGGGTGATGGTCACTTCATGGTCGACATCGACTTTTGCACCGTACAGGCGCTCGATCTTGGCGGCGACCTCCTGGCGCAGGGCTGGCAGACCGGTCATCGGCGCATACTGGTTGTGCCCTAAAGCCACATGGCGGCCAACCGCGTCCAGCAGCGCCTGGGGGCCGTTGAAGTCGGGGAAACCCTGCGAAAGGTTCAACGCGCCGGTCTGTACGGCCAGCTGGGACATGGTGGTAAAGATGGTCGTGCCAACATTCGGCAGTTTGCTGCGGATCATGAAGCCCTCTTTCCTGGGGGTATCCGGCACGGGGTTGGAGTCCGAGCATAGCGGATCGAGCGGTCAGGAAAAAGGATGAAACAATGAGGGTATTGCGCTGGGTCAAAGGGCCAAATCGCCGGCAAGCCGGCTCCTGACCTTGGCGGTAGGAGCCTGCTTGCGGGCGACCACGCCCGCGGGAAATCAGCGCTTCTTGTCGCGGCGCTTCTTCTCGGCCTTCTTGTGGTGCGACATCAGGCGGCGCTTCTTGTTGACCTGGCGGTCGGTGAGGGTGTTCTTCTTGCCCTCGAACGGGTTCTCACTCCCTTTGTACTCGATGCGAATCGGCGTACCGACCAGCTTGAGCACACGGCGGTAAGTGTTTTCCAGGTAACGCGAGTACGACTTCGGAATCTTGTCGGTCTGGTTGCCGTGGATCACGATCAACGGCGGGTTGGCACCACCGAGGTGGGCATAGCGCAGCTTGATGCGGCGGCCATTGACCAGCGGCGGCTGGTGCTCGCTGACCGCATCCTCGAGGATCTGGGTCAGTCGGCTGGTCGGCCAGCGGGTAACCGCCGACTTGAACGCAGCCTGAACCGACTTGTACAAGTGGCCCACACCGGTGCCGTGCAGCGCCGAAATGAAGTGGATGTCGGCGAAGTCGACGAAGAACAGCCGGCGCTCCAGCTCGGTCTTCACATAATCGCGTTCACCCGGCTCCATGCCATCCCACTTGTTCAGGGCGATGACGATGGCGCGGCCGGCTTCCAGGGCGAAGCCCAGCAGGTTCAGGTCGTGGTCCACCACGCCTTCGCGGGCGTCCATGACGAAGATCACCACGTTGGCGTCCTTGATCGCCTGCAGCGTCTTGACCACCGAGAACTTCTCGACTTCCTCGTGGATCTTGCCGCGCTTGCGCACCCCGGCGGTGTCGATGAAGGTGTACTTCTCGTCATCACGCTCGAACGGGATGTAGATACTGTCGCGGGTGGTGCCCGGCTGGTCGTACACCACCACGCGCTCTTCACCGAGCATGCGGTTGACCAGCGTCGATTTACCGACGTTGGGGCGACCGATGATGGCGATCTTGATGCCATCTTTCTCGCTCGGCCCCGGAATACGCACAGCTTCCTCGCCTTCGGCGACGTCGGCATCCAGCGCTTCCTCGACCTGGTCGCGTGGGAGATGGCCGAGGACGGCCTCCATCAGCGCATTGATACCACGGCCCTGCGAGCCGGCCACTGGAATGGCGTTGCCCATGCCCAACGGCGAGAACTCGGCGCGAGCGACATCGGCGTCGATGTTGTCGATCTTGTTGGCGACCAGGATCGCTTCCTTGTTCCGCTTGCGCAGGTGCTCGGCGATCATCTGGTCGGCGGCGGTCATGCCGGCGCGGGCATCGACCAGGAACAGCACGTAGTCGGCTTCCTCGATGGCCATCAGCGACTGCTCGGCCATCTTCTCGTCCATGCCGACTTCGTCGCCGGTGATACCGCCGGTGTCGATCAGGATGTACGAACGACCCTGCCAGGTGGCATCGCCATACTGGCGGTCACGGGTCAGGCCCGACAGGTCACCGACGATGGCATCGCGGGTTTTGGTCAGGCGGTTGAACATGGTGGACTTGCCGACGTTCGGCCGTCCCACCAGGGCGATTACGGGAACCATGCGGCTCTCCACTCTTGAATTCTTGAAAATGCAAAGGCCGCTGCAAGGCAGCGGCCGGAGTTCGGGCGGCGTTTCCTACGCCGCAACTCAAGACCTGTAGCGGTCTTGAGCATAGCTTCAGCGGATGGTCAGTGCCTCGAGCTTGCCGCTGTTGCCAAAGACGTAGATGGTGTCGCCGACCACCAGGGGTCGGGCGCGCAGGCCATCGCTGTCGATTCGCTCGCGACCGACGAAACGGCCGTCGACCTGGCTGAGCAGGTGCAGGTAACCCTCGAAATCACCTACCGCCACGTAGCTGGAGAACACTTCCGGGGCCGACAACTGGCGGCGGGCCATGGAGTCATTGGTCCACAGCGCGCTGGAAGAACGCTCGTCGACACTCTCGACGGTGCCCGACGCTTCGCTGACGTAGACGTTGCCAAAGCCTTGGGCGACACCTACGTAGCTGGACGCATCGCGCTGCCACAGCACGCGACCGCTTTCCAGGTCCAGGCCCGCGACACGGCCCTGGTAGGTGCTGACGTACAGGGTACCACCGGACAGCAGCAGGCCGCCGTCGATGTCTACCACGCGGTCCAGCTCCGAACGGCCCTGTGGAATGGCCACGCGGCTTTCCCAGACAGGCACGCCGTTGCTGATGTCCACCGCAATGACTTTGCCAGTGGACAGGCCAGCAACGGCCAGACGGTTGGTCACGATCGGCGCGCCGGTGCCACGCAGGGTCAGCACCGCCGGAGTGCTTTCATAGATCCAGCGACGGTCGCCGGTCGCGGCATCGAGGCCGATCAGACGGTCGTCCTGGGTCTGGACCACCACCACGTCACCATTGTTCGCTGGCGGTGCCAGCACTTCACTGGTAACGCGCGAGCGCCAGCGCTCCTCACCGGTGCTGGAATCCAGCGCGATGACTTCGCCCTTGAGCGTGCCGAGCATGACCAGGCCGTAGCCTACGCCTACAGCGCCGGAAACCGGCAACTCCAAATCCTTCTTCCACACCACGTCACCGGTGACGCGGTCGAGGGCGAAGACTTCGCCATTGACATCGGATGCGTAGATGCGGTCATTCTCGATGGCCGGCACCAGGGTGTTGTACGTCTCGCCCTGGCCGTCACCGATCGAACGGCTCCACTGCTTCTTCAGCACCACTTCCTCGGTGAACTTGGTCAGCTCGGCCGGAGGCAGTTCCTTCTTGCTATTGCTGCTGCAACCTGCGGCCAATACGGCCAGGGTCAGCACTGCTGCTTGTTTCCAACCGATCACGTCAGGCGTCCCCTTTGGCCAGGTCATCCAGCTTCAATTGCAGGCCACCGACCGCGGCGTCATCGGACAGCGCGGCCTTGGCTTTTTCGTAGGCGCCGTGAGCATCGTCGGCACGACCCAGCTGCACCAGCAGGTCGCCCTTCAACTCTTCGCGGCTGGCCAGGAACGCCTTGTCGGCGTCGCCATCGAGCAGCTTGAGCGCCTCCTCGGCCTTGTCCTGGGCAGCGAGCACACGCGCCAGACGCTGGCGAGCGATTTCACCCAGGGTAGCGTCGGCAGGTTTGTCCATCACGCTCTTGAGCTCGGCGGCGGCGTCGTCGAGCTTACCGCTCTCGACCGCCACCTTGGCCACGAACAGGCTGCCGTATTGGGCGTAGGCGGTACCACCGAACTCGCTCTTGAGCTTGCCAGACAATTCCGCCACCTTGGTGGCGTCAGGCTGGCCACTCGGCGTCAGACTGGTTTCCAGCAGGGCCTGGTACAGCGCCGAGGCACCTTGCGACTGATTGTTCTGGTACTTGTGCCAGGTATTCCAGCCCAACACCACCACACCGGCCAGCAGGGCACCGGTCAGCAGCGGCTTGCCGTTGCGGTTCCACCAGTCCTTGGCTGCGGCCAGGCCTTCATCATCGGTACTCGACACCCCAATACTCCTTTTCAGCAATTCGGCTGTTTGACTGCTTCACGCTTGCGCGATGGCAGCTTCCAGGTGCTCGGCCAGAGCATCCCAGGCAATGTTCTGTTGTTCACCCTGGCCACGCAGGGGCTTGAAACCAATGGTGCGCTGCGCGAGCTCGTCGTCGCCAAGAATCAGCGCAAACAGCGCACCGCTCTTGTCGGCTTTCTTGAACTGGCTCTTGAAACTGCCCCCCCCGGCGTTGACCGCCAGGCGCAGGCCCGGAAGACGGTCACGCAGGCCTTCGGATAGCTTCAGTCCGGCCAGTTCGGCCTGGTCGCCGAAAGCGCACAGGTAGACGTCGATCTGGCGGCTGATGGACTCTGGCACCTTGCCCAGGGTCTCCAGCAGCAGGATCAGACGCTCGATACCCATGGCGAAACCAACGCCCGGGGTCGGCTTGCCGCCCATCTGTTCGACCAGGCCGTCGTAGCGGCCACCGGCGCACACAGTGCCCTGGGCGCCGAGCTTGTCGGTGACCCACTCGAACACGGTCTTGCTGTAGTAGTCCAGGCCACGCACCAGCTTGGTGTTGATTACGAACGGAATGCCAGCGGCATCCAGACGGGCCTTGAGGCCCTCGAAGTGCACACGGGACTCCTCGTCCAGGTACGCTTCCAGTTTTGGCGCATCGACCAGCACCGCCTGGGTGTTCTGGTCCTTGCTGTCGAGAATGCGCAGCGGGTTGCTCTTCAGGCGGCGCTGGCTGTCTTCGTCCAGCTGGTCCAGACGCGCGGACAGGAACTCGACCAGGGCATCGCGGTAACGTGCGCGCGCTTCGCTGGTGCCCAGGCTGTTGAGCTCCAGCTTGACGGCATCCTGAATGCCCAGCAGGCCCCAAAGACGCCAGGTGAGCATGATCAGCTCGGCGTCGATGTCCGGACCGTCCAGGTTGAACACTTCCACGCCAATCTGGTGGAACTGGCGGTAGCGGCCCTTCTGCGGGCGCTCGTGACGGAACATCTGGCCGATGTACCACAGCTTCTGGACCTGGCCGTTGCCGGTGATGCCATGTTCCAGTACGGCTCGCACGCAAGCGGCTGTGCCTTCGGGGCGCAGGGTGAGCGAATCGCCGTTGCGGTCCTCGAAGGTGTACATCTCTTTTTCGACGATGTCGGTGACTTCACCGATGGAGCGCTTGAACAGCTCGGTGAACTCGACGATCGGCGTACGGATCTGGCTGTACCCGTAGGTGTCCAGCAGACCAGCCACGGTACCCTCGAAGTAACGCCACAGTGGCGACTGCTCGGGCAGGATGTCGTTCATGCCACGAATGGCTTGCAGCGATTTGCTCACGGGGAATCCTTACGAATCTGTGTATCAGCCGCGGGCGATCAGCGCCGCGTCGGCCTCGACCTTCTCGGCCGCTTTCTGGCGGATGAGTTTTTCCAGCTCATCGACCAGGTTGTCATTGGTCAGCTTCTGCGCGGGCTTGCCGTCGATGTAGACCAGGTTCGGAGTACCACCGGTCAACCCCACATGGGACTCCTTGGCCTCACCTGGGCCGTTGACCACGCAGCCGATCACCGCGACGTCCAGCGGTACCAGCAGGTCTTCCAGGCGCCCTTCCAGCTCGTTCATGGTCTTGACCACATCGAAGTTTTGCCGCGAACAGCTCGGACACGCGATGAAGTTGATGCCACGGGAACGCAGGTGCAGCGACTTGAGGATGTCGTAACCGACCTTCACTTCCTCGACCGGATCGGCGGCCAGGGAGATACGGATGGTATCGCCGATACCTTCGGCCAGCAGCATACCGATGCCGACGGCGGATTTCACCGTTCCCGAACGCAGGCCACCGGCTTCGGTGATACCCAGGTGCAGCGGCTGGATGATCTGTTTGGCCAGCAGGCGGTAGGCTTCGACGGCCATGAACACGTCGGAGGCCTTGACGCTGACCTTGAAGTCCTGGAAGTCCAAGCGGTCGAGATGCTCGACATGGCGCAGGGCCGACTCGACCAGTGCAGCTGGGGTCGGTTCGCCGTATTTCTTCTGCAGGTCCTTTTCCAGCGAGCCGGCGTTGACGCCGATACGGATCGGGATGCCACGGTCGCGAGCGGCATCCACCACCGCGCGCACTCGGTCTTCACGACCGATGTTGCCCGGGTTGATGCGCAGACAGTCGACACCCAGCTCGGCCACGCGCAGGGCGATCTTGTAGTCGAAGTGGATATCGGCGACCAGCGGCACGCTGACCTGCTGCTTGATGCGACCGAACGCCTCGGCGGCGTCCATGTCAGGGACCGAGACGCGCACGATGTCGACGCCAGCATCGACCAGACGCTGGATCTGCGCCACGGTGGCAGCGACATCATTGGTGTCGGTGTTGGTCATGCTCTGTACCGCGATGGGGGCATCCCCCCCTACTGGCACATTGCCGACCCAGATTTTGCGGGATTCGCGACGTTTGATCGGAGATTCGCCGTGCATGACTTACTGTCCCAACTTCAGGCGAGCGGTCTCGCCACTGGTGAACGGGGCAACATCGACGGCCTGACCGTTGTAGCTGACCTGAGCGCCACGGGCAAAGCCCAGGCGTACCGCGAACGGCGGCTTACCGGTCAGTTCCAGGCTGTCACCCTTGCGCTTGATGGCGCTGAACAGCACCTTGCCGTTGCCATCTGTAACTTGCGTCCAGCAATCGGCGGTGAATTGGATCGCTACCTTGGCACTCCCGGCCGCTACTTCGGCTGGGGTGGCCACGGGGGTTGCCGGCGCACTGGCGACAGGTGCCGCTGGCGTGGCAGGTACGACTGGAGCGACCGGTGCAGGCACTACGGCCGTGGCCGGCGCTTGCTGGACCGGGGCTGCTGCGGGTGCGGGCGCGACAACCGGCGCCTGGGCGGACGGCGCAGTCGCAGCGACAGCAGGGTTGGCTGGCTCGCTGGCGGCCTGCGCAGGCTCCTCGGCGGCGGGCTGCTCCAGTGGCAGTGGCGCACTCTCAGCTTGCTCGCCAGCGGTAACCGCCTGGTCTTCAGGTTCGTCCAGCGGGTGGATCTGCGTGGTGCCGTCGGCGCTCTCGACCTCGACGTGCTCCAGCGCGATCTTGGCCAGGTCCTTGCCACGCAGGCTGCCCTGGTCCTGCCACCACAGGAAGCTGCCGCCGACGACGGCCAGCAACAACAGCAGGCTGACCCCGCGCAAGATGTTATGCGACAGGCGCACCGGTTCTTCGATGCGCCCCAACGAGTGCACTTCACTGCCCTTGGCGTGGGTACCAGTGAACTGATCGAAGGCTTCGACCAGCGGGGCCTGATCCATGTCCATCAGCTTGGCGTAGGCACGGATGTAGCCACGGGCGAAGGTATGCCCCGGCAGCTTGTCGAAGGCACCGGTTTCCAAATGGTTCAGCGACGTGACCGTGAGGTTGAGCTTGCGGGCGACCTCGGCTTGCGACCATTCCCGGTTCTCGCGGGCCTGGCGCAAGAGTTCACCGGGGTTTTGGCGAGACGCTGCTGCTACTTCGGGATGCGCGGCTTTCATCGTTGCTCCGACAGGTATTGCTGATATTCCGGCGTACCGGGATAAAGTCGTTGTAATTGCTCGCCCAGCTCAGCCAGTGCGTTGCGTTCGTCGAACGCGCGGGCAAGGCGACTGCCCAGCAGCAGGCTGCGGGCGTCGTGGCCACTCAACTGGCTGAAACGATCGTAGTAGTCCCGGGCCGGCACATAATGCCTGTTTTCGTAAGACAACTCAGCCATTTCCAACAACGCCCTGGGTTGTCGCGGGTTGAGTTGCAGGGCCTTGCCCAAATACGCATGGGCCTGGTCGCGACGGTCGAGCCTGAGGGCTGTGAGGCCGAGGTTTTCGTACACGCGCGAACGCTCAGGATACAGGCTATCGGCACTGGCCAGGCGAAACATCTGCTCGGCCTCGTCGAACCGCTGCTGAGCATATAGGAAACTGCCGTAATTGTTGCGAATTCGCGTGTCGCCGTCACGCGCATTCAAGGCCTTGCGAAAATGCGCTTCGGCCAGGGCGGGCTCGCCCTGCGCTTGGAACACCAGTGCCAGCGCGGCGTGGGCGTCGGCATCGTTGGCATTCAGGGCCAAGGCCTTGCTCAACGGCACCTTGGCCTGTTCGGCAAAGCCTTGTTGCAAATATCCGAGTCCGAGCTGCACGTAAGCCTTGCCAGCCTCGGCACGCCCTTGGCGATTGGCCAAGGGGTCGCTCGCGCCGCCCGACACACAGCCGGCCAGCAGCACAAGTGTCAGCATCGATAGCGCGGCGCGCAGGTTCATGGCCGGGCCCGCAATCAGTGGCGCACGGCGCTGTCTTGCAACTCGTTGTCGGCAGACAACTGGCGGACGGCGATGTAGCGCTCGCTACGACGGGTGCGGTCATTGACCTGCCCGACCAACTGACCGCAAGCCGCGTCGATGTCGTCGCCCCGGGTAGTGCGGGTGGTGACGTTGAAGCCGCCGTGGTGCAACAGGTCCTGGAAGCGACGGATGGCGTTATTGCTGGGTCGCTCGTAACCCGAGTGCGGGAACGGGTTGAACGGAATCAGGTTGATCTTGCACGGCACGTCACGCAGCAGCTCGATCATCTGCGCGGCATGCTCAGGTTGGTCGTTGACGTCCTTGAGCAAGGTGTACTCGACGGTCAGCACGCGCTTGCCACCCAGGGTGGCCATATAGCCCATGCACGACTCCAGCAGCACCTTGAGCGGGTACTTCTTGTTGATCGGCACCAGCTGATTGCGCAGCTCGTCATTTGGCGCGTGCAGCGACAGCGCCAGCGACACGTCGATGTGCTTGGCCAGCTCGTCGATCATCGGCACCACGCCCGAGGTGGACAAGGTGACACGACGCTTGGAAATGCCATAGCCCAGATCATCCATCATGATCTTCATGGCGGCGATGACATTGTCGAAATTCAGCAGAGGCTCGCCCATGCCCATCATGACCACGTTGGTGATGGCGCGGTCGATCTTGGCAGGAACGGTCCCGAAGGATTTGTTGGCAAGCCACACTTGGCCGATGACTTCGGCGGCGGTGAGGTTGCTGTTGAAGCCTTGCTTGCCGGTGGAGCAGAAACTGCAGTCCAGGGCACAGCCGGCTTGCGACGACACGCAGAGCGTACCGCGATCGTCGGTAGGGATGTAGACGGTCTCGACGCAGCTGCCGGAGGCAACGCGGACCACCCACTTGCGGGTACCGTCGGCGGAAATGTCTTCACTGACCACTTCCGGCGCCCGAATCTCGGCAACGGCCTCGAGCTTTTCGCGCAAGGCCTTGCCGACATTGGTCATGGCGGCGAAATCGTCGACGCCAAAGTGGTGAATCCATTTCATGACCTGACCGGCACGAAAACGCTTCTCCCCGATCGACTCGAAGAATTTTTCCATTTCCTGGAGGGTCAGGCCCAACAGGTTGATCTTGCCAGTCATGTCACTCATGGAATCACCCAAGACCTGCTTCGCTTAGCGAATGCGGTCGCACAGCTCGGTAGCGGAGAAGAAGTAAGCGATTTCGCGGGCAGCCGAAGCTTCCGAGTCGGAACCGTGAACGGCGTTCTCGTCGATGGAAACGGCGAAGTCAGCGCGGATGGTGCCGGCAGCAGCTTCTTTCGGGTTGGTAGCGCCCATCAGCTCACGGTTGGCCAGAACGGCGTTTTCGCCTTCCAGAACCTGAACGATGACCGGGCCCGAAGTCATGAAGGCAACCAGATCAGCGAAGAAGCCGCGCTCTTTGTGCTCGGCGTAGAAGCCTTCGGCTTCGGCTTTGGACAGTTGCTTCATTTTCGAAGCGACGACGCGCAGGCCGGCTTTCTCGAAACGAGTGGTGATCTCGCCGATGACGTTCTTGGCGACGGCGTCAGGCTTGATGATGGAGAAAGTACGTTGAACAGCCATGGAAAACTCCAGAAAAATGAGTGTTGCGAAAAATTAAACCCGCGAATTATACGCGGGTTCCAGGGGATTGCCTAACCTGCAGCACACGCTCAGTCGGCTTCTTCGATCCAGGCCGCCTGGATGGCCTCGAGCACTTTCTCACCGCCGCGTGACGGATCGTCGCTGAACTCTGGCAATGCCAGCACCCAACGGTGCAGATCGACGAAATTCACATAACGAGGATCGACGTCCGGCTTGCTTTCCGCAAGCTGGATGGCGATCTCAAGTACATCAATCCATTTCAGACTCATGCGCAAAACCTCAATGCGGTGCTTCGGCGGCGTGGTTGAGCGAGTATTTTGGAATCTCGATGGTGAGGTCTTCCTCACCGACGATCACCTGGCAGGCCAGGCGCGACTGCGCCTCCAGACCCCAGGCCTTGTCCAGCATATCCTCTTCCAGCTCGTCGGCCTCTTCAAGCGAGTCGAAGCCTTCACGCACGATGCAATGACAGGTGGTGCAGGCACACACGCCGCCGCACGCACTTTCCATCTCGATGTGGTGCTCATGGGCCAGTTCCAGGATATTGGTCCCGGGCTCCACCTCCACTACCAACCCCTCCGGGCAGAACTTCTCGTGCGGCAGGAAAATCACCTGTGGCATCGGTTACTCCTCGATCTCATTCAGGTTGCGCCCGGCCAGTGCGGCTTTGACCGTCGAATCAAGGCGACGGGCGGCAAAAGCATCGGTCACCTGCGACAGACGCTTGGTCTGCTGCTCGATGGCCGCGCCATCGGTGCCGCTAAGCAAATCACGCAATTCTTGCATCTGATGCTCGATAGCCACGCGCTCGTCACTGCTGAGCAAACGATCGCCATCGGCGTCGAGGGCGCCCTGCACCGCTTCAAGCAGGCGCTCGCCGTCGACCTGGTGCTCGCGCAACTGTCGGGCCTGCTTGTCGGAACCGGCGTGCTCGAAGGAATCCTTGAGCATGCGTGCGATCTCGCCATCGGTCAGGCCGTAGGACGGTTTGACCTGGATGCTGGCTTCGACGCCCGAGCCGAGTTCGCGGGCGGCGACGCTCAGCAGGCCATCGGCGTCGACCTGGAAGGTGACGCGGATCTTCGCCGCACCGGCGACCATGGCCGGGATTCCACGCAGCTCGAAGCGCGCCAGGGAGCGACAGTCGCTGATCAACTCGCGCTCGCCCTGCAGGACGTGGATCATCATCGCCGACTGGCCATCTTTGTAGGTGGTGAATTCCTGGGCGCGAGCCACCGGGATGGTGGTATTGCGCGGAATCACCTTTTCCATCAGCCCGCCCATGGTCTCAAGCCCAAGGGACAGCGGGATGACGTCCAGCAACAGCAGTTCGCCACCCTCGCGACGATTACCGGCCAGGGTATCGGCCTGGATGGCAGCACCGATGGCCACCACCTGGTCAGGGTCGATAGAGGTCAGCGGCGTACGGCCGAACAGTGCACCGACGGCGTCGCGCACGCGCGGAACGCGGGTGGAACCGCCTACCATGACCACGGCACCGACCTCGTCGAGCTCAACGCCACTATCACGCACGGCGCGGCGGCAAGCCTTGAGACTGCGGGCGACCAGTGGCTCGATCATGGCTTCGAATGCAGCGCGGCTCAGCTCGCCTTGCCAGGCGCCGTGGCTGACACTGACCACGTCGGCATCGGTCAGGGCCTCCTTGGCAGCGCAGGCGCTTTGCAGCAGCTGACGCTGGGTGGCCGGGTCGAGGTCGGCGGACAGGCCGGCCTGCTCGATGATCCAGCCTGCAATGGCATGGTCGAAGTCATCGCCGCCCAGGGCGGTATCGCCACCGGTCGCCAGCACCTCGAAAACACCTGCGGTCAGGCGAAGTATGGAGATATCGAAGGTACCGCCACCCAAGTCATAGATGGCCACCAGGCCTTCGGCTTTCTGGTCCAGGCCGTAGGCCACCGCCGCGGCAGTGGGCTCGTTGAGCAGGCGCAGCACGTTCAGGCCGGCCAGCTTGGCGGCGTCCTTGGTGGCTTGGCGCTGGGCATCGTCGAAGTAGGCCGGCACGGTGATCACCGCCCCTACCAGCTCGCCACCCAGGGTGGCTTCCGCTCGCTCGCGCAGCACCTTGAGGATGTCGGCGGAGACTTCCACCGGGCTCTTCGGCCCCTGGACCGTGTCGATGAACGGCATGTGCGACTCGCCGCCGACGAAGCGGTACGGCAGCTGCTCGCCCAGTTGCTTGACGTCGGCCAGGCCGCGCCCCATCAGGCGCTTGACCGACAGCACGGTGTTCAGTGGATCGCTGGAGGCCGCCTCGCGCGCTGCCAGGCCGACTTCGCTACGGCCATCGAGGTAGCGCACGGCGGAAGGCAGGATGACATTACCCTGCGCATCGGGCAGAGGCTCGCTGCGACCGCTGCGCACGGCAGCGACCAGAGAATTGGTGGTACCCAGGTCGATACCCACCGCCAGGCGACGCTGGTGAGGTTGCGGGCTTTGACCGGGTTCGGCGATCTGCAGTAGGGCCATGCTTATCTGAATACCTTAGGCGTCATCACGGGAGACACCGGGTTAATCGTCGAGGCGCTCTTCCAGTTGGCGCACTTCTTGGGCGAGCTTGTCGAGGAACTGCATGCGGCGCATCAGGCGTTCAGCCTTGTCGCGCTCGGCAGGCACATCCCAGCAGGCGGCGAAATCCTCGTTCAGCGTGTCCTGGGCAGCCTTGAGGCGCTTCTTGAACACGGCGACACCGTCGAGGTCGGCTTCGTCCTGCAGCTCTTCGAGTTCTTCGCGCCACTGCATCTGCTGCAACAGGAAGTCGGGGTCATGGACCGTGACCTCCTGGGGCACTTCGTGACCACTGATGGCCAGCAGGTAGCGGGCTCGACGTGGCGCACTGCGCAGGGTCTGGTAGGCGTCGTTGAGGGTTGCGGACTTCTCCAGCGCCACCCGCTGCTCCCGCTCGGAAGCGTCGGCGAAGCGGTCCGGATGCACCTCACGGGCCAGCTCGCGGTAGCGAGTGGCCAACTTGTCGAGGTCCAGGCGGAAGCAGGGCTGGAGGTCAAACAGCGCGAAATGACAAGGAGTACCCACGGCCAGCCTCAGACGTTGAAGCTTTCGCCGCAGCCACACTCACCGCGCACGTTGGGGTTGTTGAACTTGAAGCCTTCGTTCAACCCTTCCTTGACGAAGTCCAGCTCGGTGCCGTCGAGGTAGACCAGGCTCTTGGGATCGATGATCACCTTGACGCCGTGGTTCTCGAACACCTGGTCTTCGTCAGCCAACTCGTCGACGAACTCCAGCACATAGGCCAGACCCGAGCAGCCGGTGGTGCGCACGCCCAGGCGGATGCCCTCGCCCTTGCCGCGCCCTTCGAGGGAACGCCGCACGTGGTTGGCGGCGGCTTCTGTCATGCTGATAGCCATCGGAACTCCTTACTAACCGTGCAACAGGCGGCTTAGATCAAGCCTTTCTTCTGCTTGTAATCGCGAACGGCGGCCTTGATGGCGTCTTCGGCGAGTACCGAGCAGTGGATCTTGACCGGCGGCAACGCCAGTTCTTCTGCCAGCTGGGTGTTCTTGATGGTTTCGGCTTCGTCCAGGGTCTTGCCCTTCATCCACTCGGTGGCCAGGGAGCTGGAAGCGATGGCCGAACCGCAGCCGTAAGTCTTGAACTTGGCATCTTCGATGATGCCTTGCTCGTTGACCTTGATCTGCAGACGCATCACGTCACCGCACGCGGGAGCGCCGACCATGCCAGTCCCGACATCCGGGTCCTCGGCGTTCATCTTGCCGACGTTGCGTGGGTTTTCGTAGTGGTCGATGACCTTTTCACTGTATGCCATGGTGCAATTCCTTCCTCATCAGGGAGCCGCTCTTGCCGGCGACTGCTTAGTGGGCGGCCCACTCGATCTTGGAGATGTCAACGCCGTCTTTGTACATGTCCCACAGCGGCGACAGCTCACGCAGTTTGTTTACCGCTTCACAGACTTTCTGCGCGGCGTAGTCGACTTCTTCTTCAGTGGTGAAACGACCGAAGGAGAAGCGGATCGAGCTGTGCGCCAGCTCGTCGTTGCGGCCCAGGGCGCGCAGGACGTAGGACGGTTCGAGCGAAGCGGAGGTGCAGGCCGAACCGGACGAAACGGCGATGTCCTTCAGCGACATCAGCAGCGACTCGCCTTCGACGTAGTTGAAGCTCAGGTTCAGGTTGTGCGGCACGCGAGCGGTGCGGCTGCCGTTGACGTACAGCTCTTCGAGGTCGGAGACCTGGCTGAAGAAGCGGTCGCTCAGGGCCTTGATGCGCGCATTCTCGGTGGCCATTTCCTGCTTGGCGATGGCGAAGGCTTCGCCCATGCCGACGATCTGGTGGGTCGGCAGGGTACCCGAACGCATGCCGCGCTCATGACCACCGCCGTGAATGATGGCTTCCAGGCGCACGCGCGGCTTGCGGCTGACGTACAGTGCGCCAATACCCTTGGGCCCGTAGACCTTGTGGGCCGAGAAGGACATCAGGTCGACCTTCAGCTTCTGCAGGTCGATTTCGACCTTGCCTGCCGACTGGGCAGCATCGACGTGGAACAGCACGCCGCGAGAGCGGGTCAGTTCGCCGATCGCGGCGATGTCGTTGATCGAACCAACTTCGTTGTTGACGTGCATCAGCGAGACCAGAATGGTGTCGTCGCGCAGGGCCGCCTCGACCATGGCCGGGGTGACGATACCGTCTTCGCCCGGCTCCAGGTAGGTGACCTCGAAGCCTTCACGCTCGAGCTGGCGAGCGGTATCCAGGACCGCCTTGTGCTCGATCTTGGAGGTGATGATGTGCTTGCCCTTGGTCTGATAGAAGTGCGCAACGCCCTTCAACGCCAAGTTGTCGGACTCGGTGGCACCACTGGTCCAGACGATCTCGCGCGGGTCGGCGTTGATCAGCTCGGCAACCTGGCGACGGCCGTTCTCAACCGCTTCCTCGGCTTTCCAGCCAAAGACGTGGGAGCGCGACGCCGGGTTACCGAAGTTCCCGTCGACCAGCAGGCACTCGGCCATTTTCTGGGCAACGCGTGGGTCGACCGGCGTGGTCGCGGAGTAATCGAGGTAGATCGGCAACTTCATTGGGTATCTCCTATCAGGCGGTTGGCGTCGCTCGTCGCTGTCGGGTCAATCAGGTCAGTCGACGGCGGACGTCTCAATCTTGTCCAGCTGGGCGGAACGGCCTACGACACGGCGCAGGTCCTGGCGCTGGGCGACTTCCTGCACCTCTCGGCGCATGACGAGGTCGGCCAGGCTGATGCCACTGAGGAATTCGTGGATCTGCTGGCTGAGGTCACACCACAAGTGGTGGGTCAGGCAGGTGTCGCCGGCATGGCAATCCCCCAGGCCCTGGCAACGGGTGGCATCGACCGATTCGTTGACCGCGTCGATGACCTGGGCCACCTGGATGGTTTCCATGCCCCGCGACAGCTGGTAGCCGCCGCCTGGGCCGCGCACGCTGGAAACCAGACTGCTGCGGCGCAGCTTGGCGAACAGCTGTTCCAGATAAGAGAGGGAAATGCCCTGGCGCTCGGAAATGTCGGCCAAAGACACCGGCCCATGCTGCGCGTGCAACGCCAGGTCAAGCATGGCGGTCACGGCGTATCGGCCTTTGGTAGTCAGTCGCATGGCTAATGGGTACCACGGGAGTTACAGGATGTGAGCGAGTATGCGATTCCCGAGCATTTAAGTCAACTATTAGACCTACTGCTTTAGTCGGGTTTGCATGCGGGAGGCGGGCGCGATTGTAGCAGCAATGGGGCGTGAGCACACGCCCCATGTATCAGTATGCCTTCAGCCTGGCGCGATCAATGCGGCTGAGTGTCGCGCTGGGCCGGCTGCACGATCTCGGCGAAGTCGTCATCGGGCAGGGCCGGCAACTTCGTGGCACAGTAGTCGCTGCCCATCTTGGTCAAGGCACCGCACATGCCTTCCAGGCGGTCGTCGACCGCCTGCAGGTGGTCGAGCATCTGACCGATGGCGCGGGCCACCGGGTCCGGCATGTCGCCACTGACGCCATAGGCATCGAAGCCGATCTTTTCGGCCATGGCCTTGCGCTTGGCCTCGACTTCGTTGTCGTCGGACTTGACGATGATACGCCCCGGAATACCCACGGCGGTCGCACCGGCCGGCACCGCCTTGGTCACCACCGCATTGGAGCCGATCTTGGCCCCTGCCCCGACAGTGAACGGTCCCAACACCTTGGCGCCAGCCCCCACCACGACACCGTTCTCCAGCGTCGGGTGGCGCTTGCCTTTGTTCCAGCTGGTGCCACCCAGCGTCACGCCCTGGTACAGCGTCACATCATCCCCGATCTCGGCGGTTTCGCCGATCACGATACCCATGCCATGGTCGATGAAAAAGCGCCGACCGATGGTCGCCCCCGGGTGGATCTCGATCCCGGTCATCCAGCGGCCGAAATTCGAAACCAGGCGAGCCAGCCACTTGAAATCGCGCTTCCAAAGGGCATGCCCGAGCCGATGCAGCCAGATGGCGTGCATGCCCGGGTAGCAGGTGAGCACCTCGAAGGCATTGCGCGCCGCAGGGTCACGGTGGAAAACGCTTTGGATATCTTCACGCAGACGCTCGAACATCTGTCAGTCCTTCCGCTTATGCGGCTCGCCCCGTGCGACCTTCTGGGTCTCGGTGAGGATGCCGCGCAAAATGCTCATTTCCGAACGATTGACCGCGCTGCGCCCATACAGCCGACGCAAGCGTGGCATCAGGTGCTTGGGCTTCTCAGGGTCAAGGAAGCCGATGTCCACCAGGGTTTTCTCCAGGTGTTCATAGAACAGCTCCATCTCGTCCATGGTCGCCAGCTCGTTGCTGCGCAGCGAGTTGGCTTCGAACTTCTCGACTTTCGAGGGCGCACCCTCTGCCGCCAGCCAGGCCATGCGCACTTCATAGGAGAGCACCTGGACGGCGGCAGCAAGGTTCAGCGAGCTGAAGTCGGGGTTCGACGGAATGTGCACGTGGAAGTGACATCGCTGCAGTTCTTCGTTGGTCAGGCCGGCGTGCTCGCGCCCGAACACCAGGGCGATCTCTTCGCCACCGCGGGCATGCTCCACCGCCTTGGCCCCGCACTCGCGGGGATCGATCAACGGCCACGGGATGCTGCGCTCACGGGCACTGGTGCCCATGACCAGGCTGCAGCCGACCAACGCCTGCTCGAGGCTGTCGACCACCTGGGCATTGTCCAGCACATCGTCGGCGCCGGAGGCGCGGGCGGTGGCATCGACCGCCGGGAACTCTTTTGGCTGCACCAGCACCAGACGCGACAAGCCCATGTTTTTCATGGCACGCGCAGCGCCGCCGATGTTGCCGGGGTGGCTGGTATTGACCAGAACAACACGAATATTTTGCAGCAAGGTGTTGTGCTCTCAGATGCAGGTTTGGGGGGTAACGATCTTACAGAACCGACCAGCGTAACGCCATGAAAGCAAATGTGACACTTCTGCCGCCAAAGTTTTCTGCTAGAATGATCGGCTTTCTTCTTTAACATCTCCAGGTGACCCTCCCATGCAGCCTATGCTGAATATCGCCCTGCGCGCCGCTCGCAGCGCCAGTGAACTGATTTTCCGCTCCATCGAACGCCTGGACAGCATCAAAGTCGATGAGAAAGAGGCCAAGGACTACGTCTCCGAGGTCGATCGCGCCGCCGAGCAAACCATCGTCAATGCCCTGCGCAAGGCCTACCCGAACCACTCCATCCAGGGTGAAGAGACCGGCTTGCACGCGGGTACCGGCGAAGAAGGCAAGGACTACCTGTGGATCATCGATCCACTGGACGGCACCACCAACTTCCTGCGCGGCATCCCTCACTTCGCCGTGAGCATTGCCTGCAAATACCGTGGTCGCCTGGAGCATGCCGTAATCGTCGACCCTGTGCGCCAGGAAGAATTCACCGCCAGCCGTGGCCGTGGCGCCCAACTCAATGGCCGCCGCCTGCGCGTCAGCTCGCGCACCAGCCTGGAAGGCGCCCTGCTGGGTACCGGCTTCCCGTTCCGTGACAACCAGATGGCCGACATGGACAACTACCTGGGGATGTTCCGCGCGCTGACCGGCCAGACCGCCGGCATCCGCCGCGCTGGCTCCGCCAGCCTGGACCTCGCCTATGTAGCCGCCGGCCGCTTCGACGCCTTCTGGGAGTCGGGCCTGTCCGAGTGGGACATGGCAGCAGGCGTACTGCTGATCCAGGAAGCAGGCGGCCTGGTAAGCGACTTCAACGGTGGCCACGACTTCCTCGACAAAGGCCACATCGTTGCCGGCAACATCAAGTGCTTCAAGGCGGTACTGACAGCCATCCAGCCGCACCTGCCAGAGCACATGAAGCGTTAAGCGCGCATTGCACGCACGAAAAAGCACCCCGAGGGGTGCTTTTTTTGTGCCTGTAGCAGCGGCGCTGACTAGGTGAACCGCGCCGACCTGAGCCCCTCTTACTGCTGGGCGTCGCTCAGGATCAGCTGGCCATTCTTGTCCACCGGAATGGTCGAGCCAGGTTCGTGATCCATTTTCACCCGACCCACTTTGTCACCGATGGAATAGGTCACGTTGTACCCGACCACCTTCTCACTGACGTCATGCACCGTGCTGCAGCGCGTCTGGGTGGTGGTGTAGGTGTCGCGCTCCTGCATACCTTCCTGCACCTTGTTACCGGCATAGCCACCACCGACCGCACCGGCCACGGTGGCGATCTTCTTGCCGGTACCACCCCCGATCTGGTTACCCAGCAGGCCACCGGCAATGGCACCGACTACGGTACCGGCGATCTGATGCTGGTCCTTGACCGGAGCCTGACGGGTTACCGCCACGTCCTTGCAGACCTCTCGCGGCGTTTTCACCTGCTGCTTGATCGGCTGAACGTCGGTGACTTGAGCATACTCGGGGCCTTTGTTCACCAAGCTGTAGGTCGCCACAGCACCTCCGGCGGTAACACCGACAGCACCCAGAACTGCACCCACCAGCATTGATTTGTTCACGTGAACCTCCTGATCGTACCCGCGGGACTCACCCGCCTTCTCCCTGCCTTGGAACGAAAAAAAAGGCGCGAGTTCAACACTCGCGCCTTTTGAGGTGCCGGATGGCGAAAGATCGATCGTTAAGGACGGTCGTCCACACCCTCGGTCTTGGCAGGCGGAATCAGGTCTTCACTGCTCAGATTCAGCCAGATCAGCACCACGTTGGCGATGTAGATCGACGAATAGGTACCGGCCATGACACCGATGAACAACGCCAGCGAGAAGCCAAAGAGATTGTCGCCACCGAAGAACAGCAGGGCCGCGATCGCCAGCAAGGTCGATACCGACGTGGCGATGGTGCGCAACAGGGTCTGGGTAGTCGAGACGTTGATGTTCTCGATCAGCGAGGCCTTGCGCATCACCCGGAAGTTCTCACGCACCCGGTCGAACACGACGATGGTGTCGTTCAGCGAGTAACCAATGATCGCCAGCACGGCCGCCAGCACCGTCAGGTCGAAGGTGATCTGGAAGAACGACAGGATGCCCAGGGTCACCACGACGTCGTGGATAAGCGAAACGATGGCACCGACCGCGAACTTCCATTGGAAGCGGAAGGCCAGGTAGATCAGGATGCCGCCCAAGGCCAGCAGCATGCCCAGGCCGCCCTGGTCGCGCAGCTCTTCACCCACCTGCGGGCCGACGAACTCGACGCGCTTGACGGTCGCCGGGTTGTCGCCGCCAGCCTTCTGCAAGGCGGCAGCCACCTTGTTGCCCAGCTGCGGGTCATCGCCCGGCATACGCACCAAAAGATCGGTGGTGGCGCCGAAGCTCTGCACCACGGCTTCGTGGAAGCCCGAATCGACCAGCTCTGCCCGGACGGCCTTGAGGTCGGCGGGGCGCTCGTAGGTCAGCTCGATCAGCGTACCGCCAGTGAAGTCCAGGCCGAAGTTGAGACCCTTCTGCCACCAGCTGAACAGTGCCAGTACGGTGAGGAGCACAGTGATGGCGAACGCGACATTGCGCACGCCCATGAAGTTGATGGTTTTCATCGCAGCTCCCTCAAACCCACAGCTTCTTGATGTCACGCCCGCCGCAGGTCAGGTTGACCATGGCGCGGGTCACCATGACGGCGGTGAACATCGAGGTGAAAATCCCGAGGGACATGGTGACCGCGAAGCCCTTGACCGGGCCAGTGCCCATGGCGAACAGGATGCCACCCACCAGCAGGCTGGTCAGGTTGGCGTCGATGATCGCGGTATAGGCGCGGTTGAAACCTTCGTGAATGGCACGCTGCACCGACATGCCGGCATTCAGCTCCTCACGAATACGCGAGAAGATCAGCACGTTGGCGTCCACCGCCATACCCATGGTCAACACGATACCGGCGATACCAGGCAGGGTCAGGGTCGCGCCCAGCAGCGACATCAGGGCCAACAGCAGCACCATGTTGCCCGCCAGGGCGATGGTGGCGATCACACCGAAAGCGCGATAGATGGCGATGATGAACAGCGAGACGAACAGCATGCCCCACAGGGACGCATCGATACCCTTGGTGATGTTGTCGGCACCCAGGCTCGGGCCAATGGTACGTTCTTCAGCGAAGTACATCGGCGCGGCCAGACCACCGGCACGCAGCAGCAGCGCCAGCTCGGAAGATTCGCCCTGGCCATTGAGGCCGGTGATGCGGAACTGGCTGCCCAGAGGCGACTGGATGGTCGCCAGGCTGATGATCTTCTTCTCTTCCTTGAAGGTCTGGACCGCGACGTCCTTCTCAACGCCGTCGACCATCTGCTTCTCGTAGCGAGTGACCGGCTTCTGCTCGATGAAGATCACCGCCATGCTGCGCCCGACATTGGAGCGCGTAGCACGGCTCATCAGTTCACCACCATGGCCATCAAGGCGAATGTTCACCTGTGGACGGCCATGCTCGTCGAAGCTGGCCTGGGCATCGGTCACCTGGTCACCGGTGATGATCAGACCCCGCTCGACTGCAGCGGAACGACCGCCTTCGCGGAACTCGAAGACCTCGGTAGTGGCCTTGGAGGCACCGGGTTCGGCACCGAAGCGGAACTCGAGGTTGGCGGTTTTACCCAGGATACGCTTGGCCTCGGCAGTGTCCTGCACGCCTGGCAGCTCGACCACGATACGGTTGGCGCCCTGACGCTGTACCAGCGGCTCGGCCACGCCCAGCTCGTTGACGCGGTTGCGCACGGTGGTGAGGTTCTGCTTGATCGAGTATTCGCGGATCTCGGCGACTTTCGCCTGGGTCAGCGCCAGACGCAGCACCGCGACATCGTTGCGCTCGGTGGTGGTCAGGTCGAAATCATTGAAATTCTTGCGGATCAGGACACGTGCCTGCTCGCGGGTAGCATCGTCAGCGAAGCCCAGCATGATCCCGCCATCCTGCTGCGGCAGGCTGCGGTAGCGGATGCGCTCTTTGCGCAGCAAGGTCTTCACCTCGCCTTCGTAGACCTTCATGCGGGCCGTCATGGCCTTGTCCATGTCCACTTCCAGCAGGAAGTGCACACCACCGGACAGGTCCAGGCCGAGCTTCATGGGGCTTGCACCCAGGTTGCGCAGCCACTGCGGGGTGGTTTGCGCCAGGTTCAGGGCCACGACGTACTCATCGCCCAGTACCTTGCGTACCACATCCTTGGCTGGAAGCTGGTCTTCCTGGTTGGTCAGACGCACCAGACCACTGCCCTTTTCGCCCAGGCTCGCGCCCTTGACGGCGATGCCGGCATCGGCCAGCGCCTTGGTAGCGCGGTCCAGGTCGGCCTGGCTCACGTGCAGCGCGGAACTGGCGCCGCTGATCTGCACCGCCGGATCATCCGGGTAGAGGTTGGGAGCGGAATAAATAAAGCCGATCGCCAGTACCAGCACGATCAGTGCGTATTTCCACAGAGGGTATTTGTTCAGCATCACGCCGCCCGTTCAAGACGCGGGGCGCGTTGCGCGCCCCGACTGGTAAGAAAAAACGGTAACTCAGATAGCCTTGAGCGTACCTTTTGGCAGGGTCGCAGCCACGGCGCCCTTCTGGAACTTCAGCTCGACGTTGTCGGAAACTTCCAGAACCACGAAATCATCGGAAACCTTGACGATCTTGCCAGCGATACCGCCGTTGGTGACAACTTCGTCACCTTTCTGCAAGTTGCTCAGCAGGTTCTTCTGCTCCTTGGCACGCTTGGCCTGAGGACGCCAGATCATCAGGTAGAAGATGACCAGGAAGCCAACCAGGAAAATCCACTCGAAGCCAGTACCGGCGGGGCCGGCGGCAGGTGCAGCAGCATCCGCGTAAGCGGCGGGAATCAAGAAGCTCATTGGGCACTCCAGTTGCTAAGTTTTAATAATAAGAGCGAACAGTCAGTCCAAAGGCGGCACAGGCAGCCCGCGTTTGGCATAAAAGGCGTCGACAAAGGCGGCCAATTTACCCTGTTGAATAGCCTCGCGTAAACCGGCCATCAAGCGCTGGTAATGGCGCAAGTTGTGGATGGTATTCAGCATGCTGCTCAACATTTCGCCGCACTTGTCCAAGTGATGGAGATAGGCACGGGAGAAGTTGGTGCAGGTGTAGCAATCACAGGTCGGGTCCAGCGGCGAATCATCGTGGCGATGGAACGCATTGCGGATCTTGATCACCCCTGTATCGACGAACAGATGGCCGTTACGCGCGTTGCGCGTCGGCATCACGCAGTCGAACATGTCGACGCCGCGGCGCACACCCTCAACGAGATCTTCCGGTTTGCCTACCCCCATAAGGTAACGAGGTTTGTCAGCAGGCATCTGCGCCGGCAGGTAATCCAGCACCTTGATCATTTCGTGCTTCGGTTCGCCCACCGACAGGCCGCCAATGGCAAGGCCGTCGAAGTCGATGTTGACCAACGCTTCCAGCGAGCGCATGCGCAGGTCCTGGTACATGCCACCTTGGACGATGCCGAACAGTGCCGCTGTGTTGTCACCATGGGCGTTCTTTGATCGCTGGGCCCAGCGCAGCGACAGCTCCATGGAGGTGCGCGCCACGTCGTGCTCGGCCGGATACGGCGTGCACTCGTCGAAGATCATGACGATGTCCGAACCCAGGTCGCGCTGGACCTGCATGGACTCTTCAGGGCCCATGAACACCTTGGAGCCGTCCACCGGCGAGGCGAAGGTCACGCCCTCTTCCTTGATCTTGCGCATGGCACCCAGGCTGAATACCTGGAAACCACCGGAGTCGGTGAGGATAGGGCCTTTCCACTGCATGAAATCGTGCAAGCCGTTGTGCTTCTTGATCACCTCGGTACCTGGACGCAGCCACAGGTGGAAGGTATTGCCGAGGATGATCTCGGCGCCGATGGCCTCGATGTCACGCGGCAGCATGCCCTTGACCGTGCCATAGGTACCCACCGGCATGAACGCCGGGGTTTCCACCGTGCCACGTGGGAAGGTCAGACGGCCACGACGGGCCTTGCCGTCGGTGGCCAGCAGTTCGAAGGACATTCGACAGGTGCGACTCATGCTTGATCCTCTGGGCCGCGTGGCGCCGGATTGCGGGTGATGAACATGGCATCACCGTAACTGAAGAAGCGGTACCCCTGCTCGACCGCCGCCGCGTAGGCGGCCATGGTTTCGGGGTAACCGGCGAAGGCCGAGACCAGCATCAGCAGCGTGGACTCCGGCAGGTGGAAATTGGTGACCAGGGCGTCGACCACATGGAAGGGACGGCCTGGGTAGATGAAGATATCGGTGTCGCCGCTGAAAGCCTTGAGCACACCATCGCGGGCCGCGCTTTCCAGCGAACGTACGCTGGTAGTACCGACCGCCACCACTCGGCCACCGCGCGCACGGCAGGCATCGATGGCATCGACCACCTCCTGGCTCACCTCAAGCCACTCTTTGTGCATGTGGTGGTCTTCGATCTTGTCGACCCGCACTGGCTGGAAGGTGCCCGCCCCCACGTGCAGGGTGACGAAGGCCCGTTCCACGCCTTTGGCGGCGATTTTTTCCAACAACGCTTCGTCGAAGTGCAGCCCGGCAGTGGGTGCCGCTACCGCGCCCGCACGCTCGGCATACACAGTCTGGTAGCGTTCACGGTCGGCGCCTTCGTCCGGGCGGTCGATGTAGGGCGGCAACGGCATGTGCCCTACCCGCTCAAGCAACGGCAGCACCTCTTCGGTGAAGCGCAGTTCGAACAGCGTTTCGTGGCGCGCGACCATCTCGGCCTCGCCACCACCGTCGATGAGGATCAGCGAGCCGGCCTTTGGCGCCTTGCTGGAGCGCACATGGGCCAGAACCCGGTGGCTGTCGAGCACCCGTTCTACCAGCACCTCCAGCTTGCCGCCGGAAGCCTTCTGGCCAAACAGCCGCGCCGGGATCACCCGGGTATTGTTGAATACCATGAGGTCGCCAGGGCGCAGGTAGTCGAGCAGATCGGGGAACTGCTTGTGCGCCAGCGCCCCGCTAGGTCCATCGAGGACCAGCAGACGGCTACCATGGCGCTCGGCCAGCGGATGACGAGCGATCAGGGAATCGGGGAGTTCGAAAGAAAAATCGGCGACGCGCATGATGGTGTTCGGTTCGACAGGGCCGCAAAGTTTAGCCCAATGTGTGAAAATTGACTATGAAACACGATTGACCGACCCAAGACACCTCTCTATACTGCGCGCCACACGCCCTGATGGCGGAATTGGTAGACGCGGCGGATTCAAAATCCGTTTTCGAAAGGAGTGGGAGTTCGAGTCTCCCTCGGGGCACCAAATCCGAAGAAAACCGACCTTATGGTCGGTTTTTTTGTGCCTGTAACCAGGCTCCTGCCCTGTACCCTTGCTACCGCACCAAACCTGCCAATGACACGCCATTAATTGGCGCCACGCCAACGACTGTGCCGCCTGCAGCCATGCCTGGATTCTATTGGCCAGCAGCCAAGCCTCTACTTAGGATGTTATTCGTCGGATATACGCAGAAAGCATTGATCGAATGATGTCATCTGGCCATAGTTGCGCTCCCGTTTTTCCACCTCTGTGTGTGCCATGAAAAAAACCGCGCCCTGCCTGGCTGCAATGATGCTGCTCAGTGGGTGCAATGGAATGCCAACCTCCTACGTCTCAGATCCCGTCTACGACCAGGCTTTCGTGGTCACCTCAGGTGCTCCGCTGCCGATGCTGCTGATGGCCTCGGCCATTCAGTGGAATGAAGACTATGCGGTAACCGCCAAACACACGCCCTTCCTGCGCAACGTGGTCCACGAAGGCCTCGGCGACGTGGTGTTCTTCAAGCACAAGGCGGCGCAGGTTCCCACCTGGCGCCAGTATGTGCCGGGCGAGTCGGTCACGGCGGTAGGTTTCAACAGCTTCATGGTCCCCGTTCAGGGCACCGGTCATGCCCTGCCATCGCTGGTACGCCTGGAAGGTACGCCAGGCAGTGTGTTTTATTCGGTACACGACGGGCCGATGGTCAAGGGCATGTCTGGCGGCCCGGTGTTTGCTGGAGACGGCAAGGTGGTGGGTATCAGCGTCGCGTTCATCCCCACGAAGCAGATCGACGCGCAGAGCCGGCCGGACCTGGCCGGGCGTGAGCGCGTCAGTGTGTTCATGTCCTACAGCGAAATTGCCAAGGAATGGCGACGTTTCCAGTACCTGCAGGCGCGCAAGGCCAATCCTCGCGCGACGCCGCCAGCCATCAAAGGCTATGTGGCAACCGCCAACCCAGGAGGCTAAAGCGTTCAGGGGCAGCTTGTCCGATCGGCGCCACCGATGGAAGATGACGGACCATGAGCAATCATCAGTAAGGAACGCTGCCCCATGCTCCTGACACATCGCCCCGCGCAAACCGCCGATATACCCGTCATCTGCTGTTTCCCCCAAGGTCCGGACGAACTGTTCTACATGTTCCCCAAGGCCAGCTACCCGCTGACACCTGCTCAGTTGAGCGACGCCATCGCCCAGCGCAGTGGCTCGACGGTGGTCGAGGGCGAGGGCGTGGTTCTGGGCTTCGCCAACTTCTACAAGGCAGAAAGGGGCGGGGTTTGCGCATTGGGCAATGTCGTCGTGGCGCCGGCGGCGCGTGGCCGAGGGGTGGCGCGCTATCTGGTGCAACGCATGGTCGATCTGGCCCGCGAACAATTCGCGGCGCGGGAGGTGTGGGTGTCGTGCTTCAACCACAACACCGCGGGCCTGCTGCTTTATCCATCGCTTGGTTTCGCGCCCTTCGCAATCGAAGAACGGCACACCCCGGATGGCAAGCGGGTGGCGCTGGTGCAAATGAAGCAAGTGATAGGTTGACCCTTCACCTTTGCCAGGCTCTGCGTGAAAAGTCTTGAGACGAAGGTCAGGCTGTTTTCAACGCAGCCTCACCGAGTAGCAAGACTTTTCATACAGCGCCTAAAACCCTTGGTCCCGTTACAGCGAACCTTCCCTTCTCCTCGACGTCCGAACCTGCATCGCCCACGTTTCGAGGTAGCGCGTGTGAAGAACCTCATCGCCCGCCAGTACCGCCTGGTGGTGAAGACTTTCGGTTACATCGGTTGGTCGCTGTTCTGGCTGCTGATCTGGGATGTGCTGGTCACCATCGACTTCATGCTGTTCTTCAACAGCAAGTTCACCCTGCCACTGATCCCGCTGACCCTGCTGGGTTCGGCGCTGGTGGTGCTGGTGAGTTTTCGCAACAGCAGTGCCTATAACCGCTGGTGGGAGGCCAGGACACTCTGGGGCGCGTTGGTGAACAGCTCTCGCAGCTTTGCCCGGCAGACGCTGACTTTGATCGACGACCCCACGGAGGGCCTGAACCCGGCCAAGGCAACCCTGCTGCGCAGGCACATCGCCTACGTCAACTGCCTGGCGGCACACTTGAAGGGCGAGGCCTGCCCGGATGAACTGATGGCGTTCATCCCCTTGGACGAGTTCGAGCGGCGCAACCGTTCCAACAATTTCGCCAACGATATTCTCAGCGGTTCGGCAACCCTGTTGGCCAGGGAATACCAGGCTGGCCGCCTGGACAGCATCCGTCTGGCGCGGCTGGAGTCCACCCTGGTGGACCTCTCCAATGCCCAGGGCGGCATGGAACGAATCGCCAACACGCCCCTGCCCTACCCCTATGTGTATTTCCCACGGCTGTTCATCACCTTGTTCTGCCTGATCGTGCCAATCGGGCTGGTGGAATCGCTGGGGTGGTTCACGCCCCTGGCGTCGACGGTAGTGGGGTTCATGTTGCTGGCCATCGAGCGTATCGGCACCGACTTGCAGAGCCCGTTCAAGTTCAGCGAGCACCAAATCCAGATGGACACCATCTGCGAAACGATCGAGCGGAACCTGGAATCGATGCAGCGCGAGGCGCAGCGCGGGGAACGGGTGTAGGCGCCGGCTTGCCAGCGGGGGGGGCCGCAAAGCGGCCGGTCCCTCTATCAGGCGCGCACGAACCGCTGGCGCAACAGATCACTCAACGCATCGACCAGCAGCACCAGCACCAGCATGGCAATGATCACCGTACTGGCCTGCGCTTCCTGGAACAGGCTCAAGGTGGTGTAAAGCATCTGCCCCAATCCCCCCGCGCCGACGAAACCCAGCACGCTGGCCATGCGGATGTTGTTTTCCCAGCGGTACAAACTGTAGGCCAGCAGCTGAGGCCAGAGGTTGGGCAACGTCCCGAAACAGAACGCAGCCAGCTGGCTACCACCTTGCAAACGAATGGCCGCCGCCGGTTCCGGTGACGCATTCTCCAACGCTTCGGCGAACAGACGCCCCAATACCCCGGCGGTATGCAGTGCCAGCGCCAGGGTACCGGCATTCGGCCCAAGCCCGGCAGCCAGCACCGTCAACGCAGCCCATACCAGTTCAGGTATGGCCCGCAGGGCGTTCAGCAGCAGGCGCGCGGCAGCCTGTAGCAGCCAGCCGAAACGCCCTGCCGCAGGCAATGCCAGCAGCATCCCCAAGCCCATTGCGAGCAGGGTGCCCATCCCGGACATGGCCAGGGTTTCCAGGGCACCACGCCCCACTGCGCGCAGGTGCTCGCCAGTCAGGTCAGGCCGCAGGAACCGCCCGGCATACTCACCCATCTGCCCCAGGCCACCGTTGCCGACCACCGCATGAAGATCCAGCTCAAGGTATGCGAAAGACGCCACCACCGCCGCGATGATGACAGCGACCACCAGCAGGTTGATCACCCGGTTCATGCCAACCTCCCCCGCAGGAAGCGGCTGAGTTGGTCGGCCAGAAATACCAGCACCAGAAACGCCAGCAGCATGCTTGCCACTTCAGCACCGGCGAACATGCGCATCGAGAGGTCTATCTGCTGGCCAAGCCCACCGGCGCCGACGAAGCCCATCACCACCGAAGCGCGCACCGCGCACTCCCAGCGGTATACGGTGTAGGACACGACCTCGGCTCCAGCCGTGGGCAGAATGCCGTAGAAGAATGCGGTCAGTCGGCCACTGCCGGCCTGCAGCAACGCATGGGCCGGGCGCTGGTCGACCGACTCGAAGATCTCTGCGTAGACCTTGCCGAGCATACCGCTGTAGGTAATGGCGATGGCCAGTACCCCGGCTGTCGGCCCCAGCCCCACGGCGCGCACGAACAGGAGCGCCCAGACGATCTCCGGCACACTGCGCAGGAAGATCAGCAGGCCGCGCACGGGCATGCGCAGCAACCGCGACCACAGCCCTGCCCTACCGCCCCTGGAGGCTGCGCGCAACGACAGGGCGCGGCTGGCCATCAGGCTGGCCGGCACCGCCAGCAGCAGCGCCAGGGCCATACCGGCAGTGGCCACGGCCAGGGTCTGCAACGTCGACTGATACAACAGCGCCAGGAACTCGTGGTCATGGGCTGGCGGCCAGAACGCGCGGGTGAAACTGGCGATCTGCTGCCGGTTCTCTGCCTGCAGCAACACACCAGGATCGAGCTCGCTCAACTGCAAACCGGGCCACAACAGGGCCACGGCAATCAGGCTCAGCAATAAGCGCGGCAGCAGCGCCGGGTCGCGGACATCGGATTTCAGCATCGTGGAATCTGTACCGTCAACGTCGGGCTGGTCGTGGGGGGCGACGCCAGTTGCTCGTTGGCATACAGCGCATCCAGGCGTGCTTCGCTGACCGCCGCCGCGGGGCAATCGAACGCCACCTGGCCATCACGGATGCCTACCACCCGAGGGAAATGCGCCAGAGCCAGGTCCACGGCATGCAGGCTCGCCACCAGGGTCACGCCATTGGTCATGGCGTGGCGGTTGAGCAAGGCCAGGCTGTGATCGGCCAACACGGGGTCCATGGCCGACACCGGCTCGTCGGTCAGCAACAGTTCAGGCTGCTGGTAAAGCGCCCGGGCGATGCCGACCCGCTGCAACTGGCCGCCAGACAACTGCCCGCACTGCACGAACAGTTTATCGGCCAGCCCCAGCTCGGCCAGCGCCTGACGCGCCCCCGGCACGTCGCTTGGGTAAAGCAGGTTGAGCAAGCCACGCAGGGTGCCCCACCGTCCGAGTCGGCCGGCCAGCACCGCCGTTACCACTCGCTGGCGCGGCGGCAAGGGCGGTGCCTGATGCACCAGCCCCACCCTCGTGCGCAAACGCTGACGAGCCCCTGCGGACAGGCTCCAGGGTTGTTCGCCAAACACCTCCAGGCGGCCGGCACTGGGCTCGATGGCCGTCGCCATCAGGTGCAACAGGCTGGATTTGCCAGCCCCTGAAGGACCGATGATCGCAACCCGTTCACCCTGCTCGATCCGCAGGTTGACGGCATTCAAGGCACGAACCTGGCCGTGTCGCAGGTCGACGTTGTGAAGATGGATAGTCACTTGAGCAGGCCGGCCTCACGTGCCGCTTGCTCGGTGCCTGCATAGTTCTCAGGCTGGGTCTCGATGAAGCGGCTGGCGGCCTGCAGGTCGAGGATCGCCTTGTGCTCCGGGTTGGCCGGGTCGAGGTCGAGGAAGGCCTTCTTGATCTTTTCCTTCAGCTGCGGATCCATGTTGCCGCGCACGGTCCAGTTGTAGTCGTAATAGGCCGGGGTAGTGGCGAACACCTTGACCTTGCTGGTGTCGACCTTGCCGGCATCGACCAGCTTCTGCCATACGCTGGCATTGAGCACGCCACCATCGACCTTGCCGGCCTGAACCCAGGCAACCGTCGCGTCGTGCGCACCGGAGTAGGCCACGCGGCTGAAGTAGCTCTCCGGCTTGATGTTGTCTTCCTTGAGCATGAAGTAACGCGGCATCAAGCTACCGGAAGTGGACGAGATCGAACCGAAGGCGAAGGACTTGCCCTTCAGGTCGGCCAGGCTCTTGACGTCCGGATTGGCAGTGATGAACTTCGAGGTGAATTGCGCGTCCTGTTCACGTTGTACCAATGGCGTAGCTTTGGGGTCCTTCAGGTGCACCTGGACGAAGGTGAAGCCTCCCAGCCAGGCCAGGTCCAAGCGGTCGGACGCCAGCGATTCGACCACTGCCGGGTAATCGGCCACCGGCACGAACTTCACGTCCATGCCCAGCTGCTTGGACAGATATTCCCCCAGCGGCTTGAACTTGCGTAGCAGTTCGGTTGGCGCTTCGTCTGGGATGGCACTGACTCGCAGGGTATCGGCAGCCTGGGCGATGACGGCGCAGCAAGACAGCGCAAGTCCGGCTGCAAGGGCCAGAGGGCGTTTGAGCATTGGGGTTCTCCGGTTCAATAGCGGGGAAAGGGCCGGCATCCGCGCCGACCGTGGCAAGTATAAGAGTCCATGGCGCAAAGACCAGCTTTGCTACAATCGCGCAACATCATTGAGCGCACGAGGTGCATATGAGCGAGCCGATTCGCCTGACCCAATACAGCCACGGTGCCGGCTGTGGCTGCAAGATCTCTCCCAAGGTGCTGGACGTGATCCTCGCCGAAAGCGGTGCACAGGCCCTCGACCCGAAGCTCTGGGTGGGCAATGCCTCCCGCGACGATGCCGCCGTCTACGCACTGGACGATGAACGTGGCGTGGTCTCGACCACCGACTTCTTCATGCCCATCGTCGATGACCCGTACGATTTCGGCCGCATCGCCGCCACCAATGCGATCAGCGACATCTACGCCATGGGCGGCGACCCCTTGATGGCCATCGCCATTCTTGGCTGGCCGGTCAACGTACTGCCGCCGGAAGTGGCTCGCGAGGTGATCCGTGGCGGGCGCGCCGTGTGCGCCGAAGCAGGCATTCCATTGGCAGGTGGCCACTCCATCGACGCCCCGGAACCGATCTTCGGCCTGGCCGTCACCGGCGTGGTCAGCAAGCATCACCTCAAGCGCAACGACACCGCTACCGTGGGCTGCCGTCTGTACCTGACCAAACCCTTGGGCATCGGCATCCTCACCACCGCCGAGAAGAAAGCCAAGCTGCGCGAACAGGACCACGGCCTGGCCCGTGACTGGATGTGCACCCTCAACACCCCCGGCAGCCGCTTTGGCAAGCTTGACGGCGTCAAGGCCATGACCGACGTGACCGGTTTCGGCCTGCTCGGCCATTTGGTGGAACTGGCCGAAGGCAGTGGCCTGACCGCGCACCTGAACTACACAGCCGTACCGCGTCTGCCCAGTGTCGACCACTACCTGGCCGAGGGCTGCATCCCAGGAGGCACCCTGCGTAACTTCGACAGCTATGGCCACAAGATCGGCGCCTTGAGCGACGAGCAGAAGCACCTGCTGTGCGACCCGCAGACCAGCGGCGGCCTGTTGGTAGCCGTTACTCCAGAGGGTGAAGCGGAGTTTCTCGACGTAGCTGCAGCGCTTGGCCTGAAGCTCGCGCCGATCGGCGCGCTGGTCGAGCGACAGAGCCACGCGGTCGAGGTGATCTGATGCGCCCCGACTGCACCGATTTTCGCCAGCTGTTCCTCGACGACGCGCCCATGATGGACATGCGCGCGCCCATCGAGTTTGCCAAGGGGGCCTTCCCGGGCTCCGTCAACCTGCCGCTGATGACCGATCAGGAACGGCAGAAGGTTGGCACCTGCTACAAGCAACAAGGCCAGGCCGCCGCCATCACCCTGGGCCACCAACTGGTCAGCGGCACTACCAAGCGCGAGCGCCTGCATGCCTGGGCCAGCTTTGCCAAGGCCCACCCCGACGGATACCTGTACTGCGCCCGCGGCGGCCTCCGCTCGCTGATCGTCCAGCAGTGGCTGCGTGACGAGGCCGGCATTGACTACCCACGCATCAAGGGTGGCTACAAAGCCATGCGCACGTTCCTGCTGGAAACCACCCTGCAGGCGGTGGCGCAATGCGATTTCGTGCTGGTGGGCGGCCTGACCGGCACCGGCAAGACCGATGTCTTGCACCAGCTGAGCAACGTGCTCGACCTGGAAGGCCATGCCAACCATCGCGGATCCAGTTTCGGCAAGCGTGCCACCGCACAGCCTTCGCAGATCGACTTCGAGAACCGCCTGGCCATCGACGTACTGAAGAAGCGCGCTCGCGGCATCGACCAGTTCGTGCTCGAGGATGAAGGCCGTATTGTCGGCAGTTGCTCGGTGCCGCTGGAGTTGTACCAGGGCATGCAGCAATATCCGATGGTGTGGTTGGAGGACAGCTTCGAGAACCGCGTGGAGCGCATCTTGCGCGATTACGTGGTCAACCTGAGCGCCGAATTCATCGCACTGCACGGCGAGGAGCTTGGTCAACGACTGTTCGCCGAGCGCATGCTGCAAAGCATGAGCAATATCCACAAGCGCCTGGGCGGCGAGCGTTTCCAGCGCTTGTCCGAGATCATGCGCCAGGCGCTGGACGAACAGCAGCGCTGCGGCGCGGTGGACCTGCACCGGGGTTGGATCGAGGGCTTGCTCAACGAGTACTACGACCCGATGTACGCCTACCAGCGCGAGGCCAAGGCCGAACGCATCGAGTTTGCCGGCGATGCACGCGAGGTGCGTGAGTACCTGAAGGCGCGCAAGCGATAAAGGATGGCTGCGCGACTTGCGCACTGACACCATCGCCGGCAAGCCGGCTCCGGCGAGGACTGCGCCAGGAGTCGACTTGCCGGCGAGCGTGACGGAGCCCCCACATCACTGCCCAGGGCTGAGCACCCGATCCAGCTCCCCCGCCCGCTCCCGAGTCATGTCCAGCATGCACATTCCACCTTCAAGCAGAGCCATGGTCCCGCCACTGGCCTGCACATGGAACTGGCAGTTGCCGTCGCGATAAGCGATCCACTGGCGCTGCACCTCCCGCAGACGCTTCTGCTGACCGGCATCGAGCTTGGCCATCAGCCGCTTGTAGACCCGGTTCAACCGCTGGTCCTGCAGCGCGGTCTCCTGTTGAATGCATGCACTCATTGCCGCCGTACTGGCCGCCTTGTCCATGCACTGGCCATAGCCCTGCGAGTTTTCCTCGGCCCATGCCTGCGGCAGCAAACCGGCCACTGCGAGGCCTATCAAAAAATGTCTGATCATCATCGTCCCTCCTGGCGAGCATCAGAATGCCCGCGGCTGCTCCGGCGGCATCAGCACCTTGCCAGGCTCGAAGCGCAACGATGGCATCTGCGTGGCGGCATAAAAGGTCACCCCAAGCGCCGCAATCAATGCCACATCCAGCCAGTTCCAACCTGGCACATCGTCACGGCTGCGGGCCTTCCAACACTGCCAGGCCTGGCCGGCACAGAACACGACGATTGCCGCCAGCCACAGGTAGAAGCCCGCACCAAAGCCGGTTCGCTCATGGAACTCATAGCTGATGTTATCGGGCAGGCGTTCAATGCCGAAGCTGCTGGCGGCGAGGTACAGCGCCCCCAAACCCAGCCCCAGGGCCAGCCGTCGGAAGCGCCGATGGCTCAGGAATGCCAATGCCAGCAGCGGATTGGCGAACCACTGGAACAACCCGAAGGGCACGCCCCAGGGCCCGTAAAGCAGCATCTGCAGTGCTGGCATGTGCCGATCAGCGCCCATCAGGGCGCCATCGAACGCCAGGCAGAGCAGGTACAAGGCGAGACTCAAGGTGAGGTAGAAAGCTGGCAAACGGCGGCTCCGTGCTCAATCGTCGAGATTGCCGACCATACAGCACCGGGCGGTCAGACGACAGGCGGCTCAAGTAACAGACCGTATATCCCCGAGTCGGACAGCTCGCCCGCCACGCACCAGCGTGCTCGCAGCGTGCCTTCCAATACGAATCCCTGGCGTTCCAGGGTACGGGCCGAACCGCTGTTGCGCGGGTCGATTTCCGCTTCAAGGCGGCGCATGTGCAAGGTGTGGGCGAGGTAATCGATGAAGCAGGTCAGCGCTTCATCCATGTAACCCCTGCCCTGCACGGCGCTGGCCAGGCAATAGCCGATTTCGCCACGGCGGGAGACGTCATCGATATTGAACAGCTGCACCATGCCGATCAGTTCGCCGTTGTCACGGCGATACATGCCCAGCTTGAGCTGGTCGCCATTGGCGTACGCTTCGCGGTCGGCGGCCAGTGCGCTCTGGGCTTCGGCAAGGTCTTGCCAGGGTGCGTGGTGCCAGTAACGCATGACCTCGGGGTCGGCCATGATCTTCAGCCATTGTGCAGCGTCGGCGTGGCGCATCGGGCGCAACTGCAGGCGCGGGCTGTCGAGGCAGAGGTCACTGGGGAAACTGCGGGGTGGGGTCACGCCGGATCTCCTGTCCATGGCTGGGGAGATGACAGTTTAACGTCATGTGGGGTGGGTGGGGGTATGGCTTGGGTTTGGAGTGGGCGGCGGGTGCATGTCTGGCGTTTGCGGTGGTGCTGAAACCGAGCGCCGCCCGCGCGGCGCATCGCGAGCAAGGCTCGCTCCTACGTCTGTTTCGGGCCAGTAACGCCAGTGACAGGCGCGCGCGACCGCCTTGTTTGTACGGCACGGTATCGCGCTATGCAGCCAGGCGTTCGCGTGCAAATCCCGCAGGACTCATTGGCCCGAAACAGACGTAGGAGCGAGCCTTGCTCGCGATGCGCCGCGCGGGCGGCGCTCGATCTCAAGAACGCTGCAGCTCTATCGGCGAACACGCCTCAAGCCCAGCACCACCGGCAGCTCATCGAAGGCGTGGTCGAGCCGGATGCCGGGCTGGATGACGTACAGGTCGCGACACGGCCAGACCGAAGTCTGCACGCGCACCGCCCCCTGCCCTACTGAAGCATTCGGTTTCAGATTCAGAACCTTCTTACAGCTGACGCTTCAGGCCACCTCGGCCCCATCATCCGGCCAATGCGGCTCGTTGGCCTCTGGTGGCGTCAACGGAGGCAGGCCATAGAACGCCCGCGCATCGTCGCAACTTGGATTATGCACCCCACCCTCCCAAGACGCCTCGAACTCGCGGCATGGGCTGGAACGGTTGGCGTAGATGGTGCACGCGACTTCCTTGCCAATCTCGCCCTGCAGGCTGACGCAGCGGCAAGGCTTGGCGTCGGTGCCGATCATGGCAACACGCGTCGGGTTGATTTGCACCACCAGGTCATCCGGCACAAGGCCGCCGGCAGACTGGCATTCGCCCCAGAAAAAGGACACACGGAA
Source organism: Pseudomonas sp. NyZ480 (assembly GCF_029537255.1). Classification (NCBI taxonomy): domain Bacteria; kingdom Pseudomonadati; phylum Pseudomonadota; class Gammaproteobacteria; order Pseudomonadales; family Pseudomonadaceae; genus Pseudomonas; species Pseudomonas sp. NyZ480. The sequence continues at coordinate 4,472,275 of NZ_CP120626.1, forward strand.
ATACCCGCAGCAGGCGCCGCAGTCAAGGCAAGGGTTGTATTCGGACATGATGGCACGGAGGGAAGGTTGTTGTTATCGGGGTTGGCCCGCGCGCCATTTGTAATCGAAGCCAGGTCGGCTGAGAAGAGGGGTAATGCAAAAATAGTTTGCCGTTGATCCGGCAATGGCAGGGGCCGCTTCACAGCCCCTGCCCGTGTGCTATTTACGGGCCAGGCCGTCAGCTCGGAACATCTGGCGAATGCCGCGAATCGCCTGGCGAATCCGGTCCTGGTTCTCGATCAGGGCAAAGCGCACATGGTCATCGCCATAGTCCCCGAAGCCAATCCCCGGCGACACACAAACCTTGGCCTCGGCCAGCAGCTTCTTGGAAAACTCCAGCGAACCCAGGTGTGCGTACTGCTCCGGGATCTTCGCCCAGACATACATCGACGCCTTGGGGTTCTCGACCATCCAGCCCAGCTCGTGCAGCCCCTTGACCAGCAGGTTGCGCCGCTGGCGGTACTGCTCGGCGATATCACGCACGCATTGCTGGTCGCCCTCAAGTGCAGCAATCGCGGCCACCTGCAGCGGGGTGAAGGTACCGTAGTCGTGGTAGCTCTTGATCCGCGCCAGGGCGCTGACCAGCTCCGGGTTGCCGACCATGAAACCGATACGCCAGCCGGCCATGTTGTAGCTCTTGGACAGGGTGAAGAACTCCACCGCAATGTCCTTGGCCCCCGGAACCTGCATGATCGACGGCGCTTTCCAGCCATCGTAGACGATGTCGGCGTAGGCCAGATCGTGCACTACCAGCACGTCGTACTGCTTGGCCAACGCCACCACGCGTTCGAAGAAGTCCAGCTCCACGCATTGCGCGGTAGGGTTGGAGGGAAACCCAAGGATCATCATCTTCGGTTTGGGAATCGACTCGCGAATCGCTCGCTCGAGCTCGTTGAAAAAGTCCACACCCGGCACCAGCGGCACAGAACGCACCTGCGCGCCGGCGATGACCGCGCCATAGATGTGAATCGGGTAGCTCGGGTTGGGCACCAGCACCGTGTCGCCATGGTCGAGGGTGCCAAGCATCAGGTGCGCCAGGCCTTCTTTCGAACCGATGGTGACGATGGCTTCGCTTTCCGGGTCGATGTCGACCTCGTAGCGATCCTTGTACCAGTTGGAGATCGCACGACGCAGGCGCGGAATACCGCGCGAGGTGGAATAGCCATGGGTGTCTTCTCGCTGTGCGACCTGAACCAGCTTCTCGACGATGTGCGGCGGCGTGGCCCCGTCGGGGTTGCCCATGCTCAGGTCGATGATGTCCTCGCCACGGCGACGGGCCGCCATCTTGAGCTCGGCAGTGATGTTGAAGACGTAAGGGGGGAGACGATCGATGCGCGCGAAGCGGCGCGGCGAACCTGGATTGGCCATGGTTTCCTCTGAGAACGTAAGCGCCCGGAACCGTCCGAGCGACGCTGGCCGCTGCGGCGGCCTGAATCAGAAGATAATGCCGATACAGGTTATCTGTAAATGATAATTTCCTGTTTTGTTAGACCTTTTCAGACGATTTTATTGAATATTTCAAGTTTATGGTTTGACGAGCAGCCCTTTCGCCGACCAACCCGCTCCTACAGGATCAACCACATGCCTCGGAACGAGCTCACCGGCGAACGGGGCTGCACAGGAAGACGCCCATGAAAAACCCCGGCACATGGCCGGGGTCTTCGTGAAACAGGCGTCTGAATCAGCGTGCGTAGGTCATCAGTACGTCCGCAGCGGTCTGGCTGTCCACCGACATCATCACGCTAAGCGCAGTGACGGTGAGGATGGAGAAACCGAATACCTTGCGAGCCCACTTGTTGTCGTCCTCGGCCTTGTAGCCACCCCATGCCATATAGAGCCAGTACAGGCCCATGGCTGCTGCCACGGCCAGGTAGCCGAGGCCGGCGTAACCGCCGAGGGTAAGCATCAGGGTTGCGAGCACGAAGGCCAGCACGTACAGCACGATCTGCTTCTTCGCCGCCAGGATACCGCGAGCCACCGGCAAGACCGGAATGTTGGCAGCGCTGTAGTCCTTGAAGCGGAAGATGGCGATCGCGAAGCTGTGTGGCATCTGCCACAGGCTGAACATCACCAGCAGGGTCACTGCAGCCAGGTCGAAGTTGTTGCTCACGGCGCAGTAGCCGATCACCGGAGGCATGGCACCCGAAAGGCTGCCGACCAAGGTGCCGTGCACCGATTTGCGCTTCAGCCACAGGCTGTAGAAACCGACGTAGACGATGAAACCGATCAGCGCACAGAACGCCGACAGCGGGTTGGCCTGTACATACAGCAAGCTGAAGCCCGCCACCCCAAGCAGGGTGGCATAGGCCAGCGCGAGGGGCAGCGGCATGCCGCCCTGAACCATGACACGGTTCTTGGTGCGTTCCATCTTCTGGTCGATGTCGCGGTCGATGCAGTTATTGAACACGCAACCGGACGCCACCACCAGAGAAGTCCCTACCACCACCGCCAGGAACAGGGCGAAATCCACATGGCCCTTCGCGGCAAGGAAGAAACCGCCTGCCACGGAAAGCACGTTACCGAAAATGATCCCCGGTTTGGTGATTTGGATAAAGTGCTTCACGGACATGCAGTCTTACCTCACTTGGCCATCATTTCGATGTGGATGTTGAACATGATCCACAGCGACAGGCCGACCAGCAGTGCAATAACCAGAGTGGTGAACAGGAACGTCGACACGTTGGAACGCTGCTCTTTCGAGCGGTCCATGTGCAGGAAGTACACGAGGTGCACTACTACCTGGATGACGGCCATGGCCACAACAACCAGAACGGTCAGGTTCTTCGGCAGGCTTGGGAACATCACCAGGCCGAACGGAATCGCAGTCAGGATGATCGACAGCACGAAGCCGATCATGTAGGACTTGACGCTACCGTGGTTACCTTCGTGATGAGTGTCGTGTGCGTTAGCCATTACAGAACCCCCAGCAGGTAGACGACGGTGAATACGCAGATCCAGACCACGTCCAGGAAGTGCCAGAACAGGCTCAGGCAGCTCATGCGGGTCTTGGCGGTCGGCGTGATGCCCTTGGTGCTGATCTGATACATCAGAACAGCCATCCAGATCAGGCCGGCGGTTACGTGCAGACCGTGGGTACCTACCAGCGCGAAGAACGCCGACAGGAAACCGCTGCGGTTCGGGCCGTAGCCTTCGTTGATCAGGTGATGGAACTCATAGATTTCCATCGCGATGAAGCCAGCACCGAACAGGAAGGTGATGGCCAACCAGCCCAGCACGCCGCCCTTGTTGCCTTTGAACATCTGCAGCATGGCGAAGCCGAAGGTGATCGACGACAGCAGCAGGAAGGCGGTTTCAACAGCTACGAAATCGAGCTGGAAGATGTCATGACCCGACGGGCCGCCGGCAAAACTGCCGGACAGCACCGCGTAGGTGGCGAAGAGCGACGCAAACAGGATGCAGTCGGTCATCAGGTACAGCCAGAAACCGAGGACGGTCATCTGGCCCGAGTCGTGGTGGTGGTCGTCATGCCCATGGTCGTGACCATGAGCAGCACCGTGCATTACTTGACTGGACATTGATTACACCCGCTCAAACGATTCGACACGTGCGCCGGCAGGCAGAGCACCTGCTTTGGCCAGCGCTTTCATGCGCTCGCCTTCGATGCGCGCCACTTCTTCGGCCGGAACCATGTAGCCCTGGTCGTCACGCGCAGCGTGGCGAACGAAGACAGCGATGGTTGCAACCAGGCTCGCGCCAACCAGCCACCAGATGTGCCAGATGAAGGCGAAGCCGAAGACGGTCAGGAACAGGCCCATGAACAAACCGGTAGAGGTGTTGCTCGGCATGTGGATCGCTTCGTACTTGGCCGGAGCCTTGTAGGCGACACCGGCTTCCTTGGCTTCGTGCCAGGCATCCAGGCCAACCTTCTCAGGCATGTGGGCGAAGTTGTAGAACGGAGGTGGCGACGAAGTCGACCATTCCAGGGTACGACCGCCCCACGGGTCGCCGGTCACGTCCAGGTTCTGGTTGCGGTCGCGGACCGAAACGTAGAGTTGGATCAGCTGGCAAGCGATACCGAACAGGATCAGCACGGCGCCGACGACGGCAACGTACAGGTAGGGTTCCCACAGTGGGTTGTCGGAGTGGTTCAGACGACGGGTCATACCCATGAAGCCCAAGGCATAAAGAGGCATGAACGCTACGTAGAAGCCCGAGATCCAGAACCAGAAGGCAGCTTTGCCCCACTTCTCGTTCAGGGTGAAACCGAAGGCTTTCGGGAACCAGTAGGCGAAGCCGGCGATATAGCCGAATACCGCACCACCGATGATCACGTTGTGGAAGTGAGCGATTACGAACAGGCTGTTGTGCAGCACGAAGTCAGCACCCGGAACAGCCAGCAGAACGCCAGTCATGCCACCGATGGAGAAGGTGATCATGAAGCCCAGGGTCCACATGATCGGCGCGGTGAAGCGCAGACGGCCCTGGTAGATGGTGAACAGCCAGTTGAACAGTTTCACACCGGTCGGAATGGAGATCAGCATCGTCGCCAGACCGAAGAAGGTGTTGACGCTGGCGCCTGCACCCATGGTGAAGAAGTGGTGCAGCCATACAGCGAAGCCCAGAACGGCGATGGCGCCCGATGCGTAGATCATCGAGTGGTGGCCGAACAGACGCTTGCCAGCGAAGGTCGAGGTCACTTCCGAGAACACACCGAAGGCCGGCAGGATCAGGATGTAAACCTCAGGGTGACCCCACGCCCAGAACAGGTTGACGTACATCATCGGGTTCCCACCAAGCTCGTTGGTGAAGATGTGGAAGTCCAGATAACGGTCAACAGTCAGCAGCGCGAGTGCAGCGGTCAGGATCGGGAACGAAGCCACGATCAGCACGTTGGCCCAGGTGCAGGTCCAGGTGAAGATCGGCATGTCCATCAGCTTCATGCCAGGGGCGCGCATCTTCATCACGGTGACGAGGAAGTTCACGCCTGTCAGTGTCGTACCCAAGCCTGAGAGCTGTAGCGCCCAGATGTAGTAGTCGACACCCACCCCAGGGCTGTACTGAATGCCCGCGAGCGGCGGATAGGCAACCCAGCCGGTCTTGGCGAATTCACCAACGCCCAGCGAAATGTTGACCAACAGCACGCCTGCCAGCAGCAGGTAGAAGCTCAGGGAGTTCAGGAACGGGAAGGCAACGTCACGTGCACCGATTTGCAGAGGAACGGCAAGGTTCATCAGGCCGGTGAAGAACGGCATCGCCATGAAGATGATCATGATCACACCGTGAGCGGTGAAGATCTGGTCATAGTGTTCAGGCGGCAGGTAGCCTTCGGAGCCACCGGTGGCGGCGGCCAGCTGGGTACGCATCATGATGGCGTCGGCGAAGCCGCGCAGCAGCATGACCATCGCGACGATGATGTACATCACCCCGATTTTCTTGTGGTCGACCGTGGTCAGCCACTCAGTCCACAAGTAGGTCCACTTGCGGAAGTAGGTGATAGCACCGACCAAAGCGATACCACCGAGCGCGATAATGGCGAGTGTCACCATGACTATCGGCTCGTGATAGGGTATCGCCTCCAGGCTTAATTTACCGAACATCTCTTACTCCTCTGCACCGGCAGCTGGTTGCATACTCGATTCCACACCCTTGGTAGTGGCCAGATCTTTGCTGCCTGCTTCTTCGTGGCTCGGACGACCGCGGTTCATGCCTTCGTACTTGTCGACGATGATCTGGAACTGGTCAGGCGAGGCCTCGCTGTACAGCGCGACTGGGTTGTTTTCGCTTGGTTTGGCCAAGGCTTCGTATTCGGCCTTGTCCAGCTTCTTCGGCGACTGCTTGACCTCGGCGACCCACTTGTCGAAGTCTTCCTGGGAGGTTGCAGTGGCCTTGAATTTCATGCCGGTGAAGCCAGCGCCGCTGTAGTTGGCGCTGATACCGTCGAACTCGCCGTTTTCGTTGGCGATCAGGTGCAGCTTGGTGGTCATGCCGGCCATGGCGTAGATCTGGCCGCCCAGGCCCGGGATGAAGAACGAGTTCATCACGGCGTCGGAGGTGACGCGGAAGTTGACCGGGGTGTTAGCCGGGAAGACGATCTTGTTGACCGTGGCGATACCTTGCTCCGGGTAGATGAACAGCCATTTCCAGTCCAGCGCGACCACGTCGATCTGCACCGGCTTCACATCGGAATCCAGTGGACGGTACGGGTCCAGCTTGTGGGTGGAGTGGTAGGTGAACCAGCCCAGGGCGATGATGATCAGGATCGGGATGATCCACACCGCGGCCTCGATCTTGGTCGAGTGCGACCAGTCAGGGGTGTAGGTGGCGGCCTTGTTGGAAGCGCGGTACTTCCAGGCGAAAACCACGGTCATGATGATGACCGGAATCACCACCAGCAGCATCAGGCCGGTAGCGATAAGGATGAGGTTCTTTTGCTCAATGCCGACCTGACCTTTCGGGTCGAGCAGGGTCCAGTTGCACCCACTGAGTAAAAGCATGCCTAAAAAGGGCAATATGCCAAACAGTCTGGGGTAACGCTTTTTACTCATCTCACGACCTCTAGATCAGCTTGCTTCAATGCAATTTGTGTTTTGGTAGCCAACACTTCGTCCTGCCAAGTGCGGCATTTCGCGCCCGTACTCGCTCCTGCCCGGGGTCCGACTGCAGGAACCTTGGCGTCAAGCGGGTTAGCGGTGCTTATGGTTTCGTAGGCAACAGGCCTGTACTTCAGACCAAGTCCGTTTGGTGCGGGAAAACGCGGAGGGGGGTCCGCCCGGTATCGCCGTTGGGCGAAACTTGACGAAGTCAGCAAAAAGGAGCGCTGCGGCTTCCTTCAATCCTGCGACTCGCAAGCAGTGCCGAACGGAAATTGGGGGCGATTGTAGATAGGTCGCTTACCCTTGACTATGACTTATTGAGCAACAGTCTTTTACAGAATCCGCAACAATGACCCTGAAAAAATCAACTTCGCGACAGTTTGTCGCACCCCGCTTGATAGCCCTGGAACCCGCATTCTGCAAGGCTTTGAGATTGACCTGGATCAAGCGGGAGGTGACTTTTCGCTCTTCTCACGCGGCGTAAAAGACCACGTGGAAATCGGGACTTTTGTCTAAGCCCCACGTCGGTTGCGGTAGATCCCCAGCGGTACCAGAACGGTGGTAAGGACGAATGCAACCAGCGCCCATTGCGCCAGCGACAAACCGAGGATCGGCGGGTACGGCGTGCTACAGAAGCCGTCGACCTGAAACGCCAGCGGCCACAGCTTGGCCAACGGCAGGTCATCGACGATCGGCTGCAGGGTATCGATGCCGCAACTGACCATCGGGTTGGCGAGTATATACACATGGTTGCCCGCCGCAACGATTCCGCCAATCGCGCTGAGCACCACCAATGCCTCGAAGAAGGTCAGGCTGCGACGTCCCGGCATGGCTGCGGCGATGAACGCGAACACGGCAATCAACAGCAATGCGTAGCGCTGCAGGATGCACAACGGGCAAGGCGCCTCACCGAGCACCACTTGCATGTAGAGCGCGCCGCCAATCAGGGAGAGGCAGATCACCCCCAGCAGCACCAGAAAGCGCCGTTCCCGATTAAGGCGCGATGTTTGTTCGTTCATTGCCGATTCCTTCGATGGAGAGTGGCAGCGTGTGATTCGCCTGCCTTGCGCAAGTCTACACGCCGGTTTGACCTTTGAGCATGTCGAGGACGAGGCATGGCAGCGCTGCACTATCCAGAGATGGCTGAGACCTGTTGCTGCGGCGTCGGTTCAACGTCGGCCAGCAAAAAAGCTACCCAGGTGCCGCGCAGGGACAAGCCCCTCGACACCCGGGAGTGAAGGATACAGTGATTAAAGGAGGATTAAAGGTGAAAGATGGTCAATGCTGATTCATCATTCCTTCTATATAGGCAACCACCTGAGGGAGCGACTCTGCGTCGCGAGGCCGCTCCCACCGGGTCACCGTGGTACCTCTGTGATCAGGCCTGCAGGGTCAGCACATCACTGCAGCGCGGCCGCCGGCCCGAAGAACTCGTAGCGGCTCTGCTGCTCCGGAACGCCCAGCCCCTTCAGGTAGCCTTTGACCGCCGCCATGAAGCCCTTGGGCCCGAGGAAGTAGGCATCCACGTCACGCTCGACCGGCATCCATTCGGCCAGCAGATCCTCGCTCAGCAGGCCAACCGCATGGGCGTCGTTGCTGCCATCCGCTTCGGCATAGCAATAGAAGTGCTGCAACTGAGGGTGACGTTCGGCCAACGCGCTGATCCAGTCGCGGAAGGCATGCACAGCGCCATTGCGCGCACAGTGAATGAAATGCACTGGACGCTTGGTCTCAAGCGCCGCCTCCAGCATCGCCAGGGTCGGGGTGATACCCACACCTCCACTGATCAATACCAAGGGCTTGTCGCTGGCGGTCAGCGTGAAGTCGCCCGATGGTGGGAACAGCTGCAGGGTATCGCCGACGACAAGCTGGTCGTGAAGGTAGTTAGATACCTTGCCACCGGCCTCGCGCTTGACGCTGATCCGGTACTCCTTGCCGTCGCACAGCGCCGACAGCGAATAGTTGCGGCGCTGCTCGACCCCGTCGATGAACAGCTGCAGGCCAATGTATTGGCCCGGCTCGGCCTTGAGCACCGGCTTGCCATCCATCGGAGCAAAGTAGAACGAAACGATTTCGCTGCTCTCTTGCGCGCGGCGGACCAGGCGGAACTCACGGGCGCCACGCCAGCCACCGGCGGCCTCTTCCTTCTGTTTGTACAAGTGCTCTTCCGCGCCGATCAGGATATCGGCCAGCTGGCCGTAGGCAGCGCCCCAGGCCGCGATCACTTCGGGGGTGGCGATTTCCTTGCCCAACACTTCCTCGATGGCCCGCAGCAGGCAGCTGCCGACGATCGGGTAATGCTCCGGGAGAATCTGCAGGGCGACGTGCTTGTTGATGATCTGGCCAACCAGGCCGCCCAGCTGTTCAAGCTGGTCGATATGGCGGGCATACATCAGCACACCGTTGGCCAGCGCGCGAGGCTGGTCACCGCTGGCCTGGTGAGCCTGGTTGAACAGGGGACGCACTTCGGGGTATTCGCTGAGCATCATCTTGTAGAAATGAGTGGTCAGCGCTTCACCACCGCTTTCGAGCAGCGGGACAGTGGCCTTGATAATTGCACGTTGTTCGGCATTGAGCATTGCGACGACTCCTAAGCCTGTGGCTTCGAATGGTTGCACTGGCTATTTCAGCATTCGTGCCAACTCGAAAGGCCCATGAAATCAATGCCTTGACACCGATCATGTCAAAACGACCCACCCCAGCGTATAGTCATTACGACCAATAGGAGTCAATATGACTGCAAAGCCTCTGCTCACCGCCCTCCTCCCGCTGGTCAGCGACCTGTCCCGCGACCTGCCCGACCAGGAGCGTTACCGCCGCCTGTTACAGGCCATGCGCGGCCTGCTGCCGTGTGACGCCGCCGCCCTGCTCCGCCTGGATGGAGAATGGCTGGTGCCACTGGCAGTGGACGGACTGTCGCCAGATACCCTCGGCCGGCGTTTCAAGGTCAGTGAGCATCCACGCTTCCAGATCCTGTTGAGCCGCCCCGAGCCTACGCGCTTCGCCAGCGACTCCGCGTTGCCCGACCCTTATGACGGCCTGGTGCATGCCCCGGACGCCAACCTTGAAGTCCATGACTGCATGGGCTGCCCGCTGATGGTCGATGAACGTCCCTGGGGCCTGGTCACCCTCGACGCGCTGACCCCCGGCCAGTTCCAAAGTCTTGAACTGGAAGCCCTGCAGGCCTTCGCCAGCCTGGCAGCGGCTACCGTGACCGTGGCCGAGCGCATCGAACACCTGGCCCTGCGCGCCGAGGACGAACACCACCGTGCCGAAATCTACCGTCAGGCCAGCGGCCAGCATCAGGAACTGATAGGCCAGAGCAAGGCACACAAACGCTTGGTGGAGGAGATCCGCCTGGTCGGCGGCAGCGACCTGACCGTGCTGATCACCGGTGAGACCGGGGTGGGCAAGGAGTTGGTGGCCCAGGCCCTGCACCAGGCCAGCAAACGCGCCGACCAGCCAATGATCAGCCTCAACTGCGCAGCCCTGCCAGACACCCTGGTGGAAAGCGAGCTGTTTGGCCATGTGCGCGGCGCCTTTACTGGCGCCCATGGCGAACGACGCGGCAAGTTCGAACTGGCCAACGGCGGCACGCTGTTCCTCGATGAAGTCGGCGAGCTGCCATTGACCGTGCAGGCCAAGCTACTTCGGGTGCTGCAAAGCGGTCAGTTGCAACGCTTGGGGTCGGACCGTGAACATCAGGTCGATGTGCGCCTGATCGCCGCGACCAACCGCGACCTGGCCGCGGAAGTGCGCAACGGCAACTTCCGCGCCGACTTCTATCACCGCTTGAGCGTCTACCCCCTGCAGGTGCCACCGCTGCGCCAGCGAGGCCGCGACGTGCTGTTGCTGGCCGGCTACTTCCTCGAACAGAACCGCTCACGCCTTGGCCTCAATAGTTTGCGCCTGTCCAGCGACGCGCAGGCCGCACTGCTGGGTTACGACTGGCCTGGCAATGTCCGCGAACTGGAACACCTGATCGGCCGCTCGGCGCTCAAGGCACTGGGCCAACACGCCGACAGACCACGGATTCTGACCCTGGAAGCCCGCGACCTGGACCTGCGCGCGGTCGCGTCTTCCAATGAGGCTCAATCCGCCCTGCCACAGCAGGAAGCGCCCTTACCTGAAGGCGGCCTGCGTGACGCGGTGGACGCCTATCAACGCCAGGTGATTGAAGCCTGCCTCCAACGTCATGACCACAACTGGGCTGCCGCTTCCCGTGAACTGGGCCTGGACCGCGCCAACCTCAACCGACTGGCGCGCCGGCTAGGGCTTCGCTGAGGCCCGTGCACCAAAGCATTAGTCGGTAAAGCTATCTAGCCGATTGCCAGTTGGCTGCTTAACTGCATAAGGAATCGGTACCTCGGCCTTTGAGTGGCCAGTACTGTTGAAGGCATGCCGCGCCCGCTCGGCCCTGGGCCAATGGACGTCGACCATGTCGCCGTACAACTGCAGGGAGCACTCATGGACAGTATTGTCGTTGCCGATAAGCAAACTTCAGTCGCTACCCAGAATGCCTGGGGCAATATCAGCCTGAAAAGCCCCGCGGTCGTGCAAATGCCGATTTCGCCCAACCAGGTGGCCACCGTCACCCAACGCGGGCAGAACCTGATCGTTACGCTCAAGTCCGGCGAAAAAATAACGATCGGTAATTTCTTCGCCGTCGACCAGGCGGGCGTTGCCAGCGACATGGTCTTCGTCGGCGAAGATGGCACCCTGTGGTACGCCAACTACGATGCCGAAGCGTTCACAGGCTTCACGTTCGAAGAGGTGAGTTCGCTCGACCAGGTGGTGGCGGGTATCGGCGTCGCCGGCAGTGCGACGCCAACCTGGGCGATCGCGGGCCTGAGTCTGCTGGGCGTCGGAGGCGCAGCCGCGGCAGTCGACAACGGGAGCAGTGGCGGCGGTGGCGGCGGATCGGCACCGTCCGACACAACGCCTCCGGCTACCCCCATCGACCTGCTGGTTTCCCCGGATGGCCTGCGCCTGACCGGCCGGGGCGAAGCCGGCACAACGGTCAACGTCCGCGATGCGGCCGGTAATCTGATCGGCAGCGGCACAGTGGGGGCCGATGGACGCTTCGAAATCAGCCTCGACCCGCCGCAGATCAACAGCGAAAACCTTCAAGTCATCCTGACCGACGCCGCAGGCAACGCCTCCCCGGCAGGCACCGTCGTCGCGCCGGACGCGACCGCTCCGCTGGCGCCGACCAACCTGGCGATCGACGAACAAGGCACCACCCTCAGCGGCCGTGCCGAGCCGGGCGCCACGGTTCAGGTACGCGGCCCTGGCGGCACGCTGCTGGGCAGCGTCGTGGCAGGTGCCGACGGTCAGTTCAGCATCACCCTGCAACCCCCTCAAACCGACGGCCAGGCCCTGACTGTCACCGCCCAGGACGCTGCTGGCAATACCTCGCCCGCGGCAAGCATCACCGCGCCGGACGACGTCGGCACGCCCCCGGACACCACCCCGCCCGACGCCCCGGTCAACCTGGTGATCGCAGCGGGTGGCCAACAACTGAGCGGTCGCGGTGAAGCGGGAACCAGGGTCGAGGTGCGCAATGCCGACGGCACCTTGATCGGCAGTGGTGTGGTGGGCAATGACGGCAATTTCACCATTCCTCTCTCTCCAGCCCAGGCCAACGGTGAAGCACTGAACGTCGTGCTCATCGACAACGCCGGCAACACATCGTCGCCCAGCCCGATCACCGCACCGGACACCACCCCACCCAGTCCTGCCACCAACCTGGCACTGAGCGCCGATGGGGTTACCCTCACCGGGCGCGGCGAAATCGGCACCACGGTACAGGTTCGCAATGCCCAGGGCGTGCTGCTCGGTTCTGCCGTGGTTGGGCCTAATGGCCAGTTCACGGTGACTTTGACCCCTGCGCAGACCGACGGCCAGATACTGGACGTGACGCTGCGCGATGCCACAGGCAACACGACGACCACCCCGCTCACCGCTCCGGACCTGGACGGCCCGGCACAACCCTCCGGGCTGGCACTCGATGTCGCCGGCACCCACCTCACCGGGCAAGGGCAACCCGGCTCGATCATCACCGTGCGCGCGGCCAATGGCACCGTGCTAGGCACTACCACGGTCGGCACCGACGGGCGCTTCGAGGTCACCCTCTCGACACCGCAGCGCAACGGTGAAAGCCTGACCGTGGACGCCACCGACAGCCTCGGCAACAGTGCCGGTGCCGTCAACTTCACCGCACCGGACACCTCACCTCCATTGCCGATCACCACCCCCAGCATCGACAGCACCGGTACAACCGTCACAGGCAGCGGGGAACCTGGGGCCACCGTGACCGTTCGCGCCCCCGATGGCAGCGTGCTCGGCACCGGCCAGGTCGCCAGCAATGGCAGCTTCACGGTCACCCTCAACACACCGCAGACCAACGGCCAGGCGCTCTCCGTCGAGCAGCGTGACCCTACCGGCAATGTGTCGACCTCGACCGACCTCACCGCCCCTGACAACCAGGACCCCACCCCACCGGCAGACCTGTCTTTGTCCGGCGATGGCAGCACCCTGTCCGGCACGGGCGAGCCTGGCGCGCAGGTCACGGTCAAAGATGGGTCTGGCGGGGTCTTGGGCACGGCAGTGGTACAGGCCGACGGCAGCTTCCAAGTCATCCTCGACCCGCCGCAGCTCAATGGCCAGACGTTGTCAGTGAGTCAGGCCGATGCCGCCGGCAACGGCTCGACAGACACCCCGTTCGTAGCCAACGACCTTGAAGCGCCCACGCCTGCCCAAAACCTGGCACTGGATGCCAGTGGTACCTTGCTCACCGGGCAAGGCGAGCCTGGCACCACGGTGGTGGTGCGCAATGCCAACGGCCAAATACTGGGTAGCGACCAGGTCAATGCCAACGGCAGCTTCACCGTCACCCTCAGCCCGCCACAAACCAATGGTGAAACGGTGTCGGTGGTGCTGATCGACACCGCGAACCACAGCTCTCCGTCAGCCAGCTACACCGCCGACGACAGCAGTGCGCCAACGTCACCGACAGGGCTGCTGGTCGGCCCGGGCGGCACCTACCTGCAGGGCACTGGCGAGGTAGGTGCGACGGTGGAGGTGCGCAACGCTCAAAACGTGTTGCTGGGCAGCGTGGTGGTTCCGCCAGGCGGCGCCTTCACGGTTGCGCTTTCACCGGCACAGCTCGACGGGCAGTCACTCAACGTGACCTTGACCGACGGCAGTGGTAACACCTCCATGGCCACACCGGTCACCGCCCCCGACCTCACGCCACCGGCCGCCCCCAGCGACCTCGCAGTTGTCCTGAACGGCACGGCGCTCACGGGTAACGCCCCAGGTGCGACCTCGATCACGGTACTGGACCCCAACGGCAACCTCCTTGCCAGCGGGACAGTCCAGTCCGACGGCAGCTTCAGCGTGCCCCTGTCGACTGCACAGCAGAACGGCGAAACCCTCACCGTCATCGTGGCCGATGCCGCAGGCAACAGCGCCGCCCCGGCAGCGGTGACCGCCCCGGACACCACGCCCCCCAGCGCAGCGACCAACGTCTCCCTGAGCCCGGATGGCACCCTCGTTGCCGGCAATGCCGAGCCAGGCACCGTTGTCATTGTCCGGGACGGCAGTACGCCCTTGGGCAGCGCGACCGTGGGCCCTGACGGTACCTTCCAGGTCGTGCTCGATCGCCCGCTCACCAACGGTGAAGTGGTCGACCTGGTGGTGCGCGACGGCGCCGGACAGGAAGCGAGCAGCCTCTTGAACGGACCCGACGGCAGTGAAGTCGCCAGCCCCACCAACCTGGCGCTCAGCGCCGATGGCTTCGTCCTCACCGGCCAAGGCACCGTCGGCACCCTGATCACGGTGACCTCCAACGGCAATGTACTGGGCACCGCCACCGTCGGCAGCGATGGCACCTTCCATGTGTTCCTCAACGCCGCCCAACTCAACGGACAAACCCTGCAGGCCTACGCCCAGGCGACGGTGGGCGGCACGGCGTCGGTACCCGCCGTGATCGTGGCGGCCGACAGCACCGCACCGGATGCGCCGACCCAGGTCGACCTGAACCCGGCCGGGACCGTTCTCACGGGTCGTGGCGAGGTCGGTGCCACCGTCAAAGTGTTCGATGCTCAAGGCACGCAAGTAGGCAGCGCAGTCGTTGCGAGCAACGGTCTGTTCAGCGTCACCTTGGTGCCTGCGCAGACCAATGCCCAACAGCTGACCATCACCCAGACGGATACCGGCGGCAACACTTCACTGCCCGCGACGCTCCAGGCGCCCGACCTGCAAGCACCACTGGCCGCCAACCAACTCAGCCTCAACAGCGCCGCCACCGTGGTCAGCGGCCAGGGCGAAGCCGGCGCGACTGTCACCGTGCGCGACGCCAATGGCACTGTCCTCGCCACCGGCACGGTCAACCAGAGCGGCGTGTTCCAGGTCACCCTGCCCAGTGCGCAGACCACCGGCAGTGCCCTGCAGGTCACCCTTACCGATGCCGCCGGCAACGTGTCCGCCCCCGCCAGCCTGGCAACGCCGGACCGCACGCCACCGAATGCCGTCGCCGACGTCGTACTCAGTGCCGACGGTCGGCACCTGACGGGCAGTGGCGAGATCGGAGCCATTGTCCAGGTGCGCAATGCCGCGGGTACCATGCTAGGCACCGCTACCGTAGGCGCCGATGGACGCTTCACGGTGGCCTTCAGCACACCTCAGGCCGATGGCAGCACCCTTGGCGTGACCCAGGCAGACAGCGCCGGCAATACCTCCCCGGCAGTGAGCGTCAACACCCCGGACCTCACGCCGCCTGCCGCACTGACCAATGTAATCTTGAACAACAACGGACTGACCCTGACCGGTCTTGGGGAAGCGGGCACCACGGTCACCGTTCGCGGTCCGGATGGCACCGTCATCGGTACCGGCCTGGTGGCCGCAAATGGCAGCTTTACCCTGACGCTCGATAGCGCGCAGCTCAATGCCCAGCATCTGAGCGTGACCCAGACCGACGCAGGCAACAACACCTCCGCCGTCGTTACGGTGATCGCGCCCGACCACACCTCACCCGCCGCCCCCAGCGGTCTGTCGCTGGCCGCCAGCGGGCTGCAGTTGAGCGGCATTGCCGAGGCAGGCAGTACGGTCACGGTACGCGATGCCTCAGGCAATGTCCTAGGCACGGCCATCGCCAACAGCAACGGAACCTTCCAGGTCACCCTCGACAGCCCACAGACCAATGGCCAGACATTGCAGGTGAGTGCAACCGATGCCGCAGGCAATGTGTCGCCCACCACTCCCTATACCGCCGCGGACACCACCCCGCCAGCGCCAGTGTCGCAACTGGCGGTGTCTGCCGATGGCAGCACCCTGACGGGGATCGGCGAGGCCAATGCCTCGGTGACCGTTCGCGCACCAGATGGGTCGATTCTGGGTACGACCACTGTGGGTGTCGATGGTCGGTTCAGCGTGACGCTGTCGCCCGCCGCTGTCGCTGGCCAGGACCTTGGCGTGGTGCAGACCGATGCCGCACAGAACGCCTCGCCCGCACAGACCGTCACCGCTCCGGGCAATCTTGCCCCGGACATTCCCGATGACCTGGTGCTATCGGCCAATGGCCTGACGGTAACCGGCACCGGCACGCCCGGTAGCGCCGTGAACGTCTATGGTCCCCATGGCGTGCTGCTGGGCTCCGGCCTGGTGGCTGTCGACGGCACTTTCACCGTCGGCCTCAGCAGTGCTCAGGCCAACGGCGAAGTGCTGCAAGTGGTTGCCGTGGGTAGCGATGGCAACACATCCTTGCCTGCCACCCTGGTGGCACCCGACACCACCGCGCCGCAACCGCTGACCAACCTGGCCATTTCCAGCAACGGGCTGGTGCTGAGCGGGCGTGGCGAGCCTGGCGCCACCGTCAAAGTACTGGGCGACGGTGGGGTCGAGCTCGGCCAGGGTGTGGTCGATGCCTCAGGCCAGTTCAGCATTAACCTCAGCCCTGCGCAGCTCAACGGCCAGCACCTCAGTGCCAGCCAGACCGATGCGGCGGGCAACGAGTCCAACAGCGTCAGCCTCACCGCCCCCGACCTGGTCGCCCCCGCCGCGCCGCAACAACTGGCCTTCGCCGGCGGCGGCACCCTGCTCAACGGTACTGGCGAGGCCGGCACCAGCGTCAAGGTGCTGGCTGCCGACGGCAGTGTGCTGGGCACTGCGGTGGTTCGTGGCGACGGCACCTTCCAGGTCAACCTGACACCCGCCCAGGCCAATGGCCAGACCGTGCAGGTGATACTCACCGATGCCGCCGGCAACCAATCCGATGCCACGTCCCTTACCGCGGCGGACACAACGCCCCCCGCGGCGCCAAGCGAACTCGCCATCGCCAGCGACGGCGCCACCCTCACCGGCCGTGGTGAAGCGGGTGCACGGGTGTCGGTGAAAGATGCCAACGGCAACGAGATCGGCAGCGCCGTGGTCGATGCCAGCGGCGCCTTCACCATCACCCTCAACCCGCCGCTGGGCAATGCCGAGCTGCTCAGCGTCAGCCAGAGCGACGCCGCCGGTAACGCCTCGCCTGCAACCTCGCTGCAAACGCCGGACTTCACTCCACCTGACGCCCTTACCCAGGTGGTCATCAATGCCGATGGCAGCCTGGTCAGCGGCCGTGGCGAAGCAGGTGCAACTGTCACCGTGACCAATGCCGCCGGGGAGGTGCTCGGCACCACCGTCGTACTTGCCGATGGCAGCTTCCAGGTCGCACTGACACCGGCGCAGATCAACCAACAGGCGCTGTCGGTGCAGCAGGCCGACCCGCCCGGCAACATCAGCGTCCCAGTGGTCGTCACCGCCCCCGACCTGACACCACCCGCGACGCCTGACGCACTACGCCTGAACGCTGCGGGTGACCAGCTCAGCGGCAATGGCGAAGCTGGCACCACAGTGCGGGTGTATCAAGGCAACACCCTGATCGGCGAGGCCACGGTGGACGCCGACGGCACCTTCGTGGTCGACCTGACGCCCGCACAGCTCAATGGCCAGCAATTGCAGGTCACCCTGGAAGATACCAGCGGCAACGTTTCGCCGATCGGCACCCTCACCGTGGCCGATGTCACCCCGCCCGCCAGTGTCCTGGCGACACTCAACGGCAGCGGCACCCAGCTGACCGGCACAGGTGAAGACGGCGCCAACATCACCGTGGTCAACGACCAGGGCGATGTCGTCGGCCAAGGAGTGATCGATGCCGACGGCACCTTCGTGCTGGATCTGAGCCCCCCTCAGATCGACGGCCAGGTGCTGACCATCATCGCCCAGGACGCCACCGGCAACTCGTCGTCGCCATTCCAGGTCACCGCACCGGACCTGACACCGCCCGCACAACCGACCGGCCTGAGCCTGACCGCCAATGGCTTGCAGCTCAGCGGCAGCGCCGAACCGGGCAGCACCATCACTGTGCGCGGGCCGGACAACACGGTGCTGGGTGAAATCGAAGTTCCCGTCAATGGCGTGTTCACCGTCACGCTTTCACCCGCTCAGACCAACGGCCAACTGCTGTCGGTGGTGGCCACCGATGACGCCGGCAACACCTCGCCGACTGCCTCCTACCAAGCTGCCGACACCACGGCGCCAGACCTTGTCACCAACTTGAGCATCAGCCCCGGTTACGATGTGCTCAGCGGACGCGGTGAGCCCGGCGCAACCGTGACCGTCACGCTGAACGGCAACCCTCTCGGCAGCGCAGTGGTGGCCGCCAACGGTACTTTCCAAGTCACCTTGCAACCGGCGCCAGGCCCGGACGAGGAACTGCGAATCACCCAGCGTGACGCAGCCCAGAACACATCGGGCGAAGCCAGCTACGATACGCCGCTGGTGCCGGCACCTGCCGCCCCCACCAACGTGGATCTGGCCGCAGATGGCCTGATCTTGAGCGGCAACGCCGAGATCGGCACCACCATCGAGGTGCGTGACGCGTCAGGGACACTCATAGGCACTGGCCTGACAGGCGCTGGTGGCACCTTCACCCTGACGTTGGACAGCGCCCAGCTCAATGGCGAAACGCTGTCGGTCACCGCTGTGTCCGCATTGGGGGGAAGCTCGATACCCGCCATCGTGCAAGCGGAGGACAGCACGGCCCCGGCCAACCCCATCGTCACCGCACTTTCAACCAATGGCCTGGTGCTCAGCGGTACGGGTGAAGCAGGCGCAACCGTGACGGTCCGCGATGCAGGAGGGGCCATCATCGGTACCGGCCAGGTGAATGCCGGAGGGGCCTTCTCCATCACCTTGTCGAGCCCACAGCTCAACGGCCAGGTGCTGGGGGTGACTCAAACCGACGCGGCGCTGAATCCATCCGGCAGCACCAGCTTCACAGCACCTGATTCACAGGCACCAGCGCCTGTGAGCAACCTGGCGATCAATGCCGGCGGCACCGTGCTTACCGGTACCGGCGAACCCGGGGCGACTGTCACCGTGCAAGGCCCCGGCGGTGTCGCACTGGGCAATGCCACGGTCGGCAGCAACGGCCAGTTCAGTATCACCCTCACCACGGCGCAGAACGACGGACAGCAACTGACCGTGCGCCAGGCCGACGCGGCAGGCAACACCTCCAGCAGCGCCAGCATCAACGCGCCCGACACCACGCCGCCCACTGCCCCGGTCGCCAGCATCAACAGCAACGGTACGGTGGTTTCAGGCACTGGACAGGCCGGTACCACAGTTACCGTGCGCAACAGCGCCGGGACGATTCTCGGCACCGCGACCGTCGGCACCAACGGCCTGTTCGTGGTCAGCCTGGCCGCAGCACAGGTGGACAACCAGGCGTTGACCGTCACCCTCACTGACGCGGCGGGCAACACCTCCCAGGGTACCGCGCTGACCGCACCGGACCTCACACCGCCAGCGGCGGCCAGCAACCTGGTCATCAGCGCCGACGGCAGCGTGCTGACCGGTAATGGCGAACCTGGCGCCACGGTCACGGTGCGCAACGCCAGCGGCACCGTGCTGCAGACCGACACCGTGCAGCCCAATGGCAGCTTCACCGTCACCCTGAGCCCTGCACAGGACAACGGCCAGGTGCTGTCGGTGACGCTAACCGACCCGCGCAACAACGTCTCGGGCAATACCAACATCACGGCACCGGACGTGGACGCCAACGCCCCGGTGGTGGCCAGTGACAACCTGGCGACCGCCACCGTCAACCTGGCACCGGTGGTGTCCACGCAAACCTATCAGGACAGTTTCTCGACCCTGCTGGCGGGCTTCTCCAAGACCTATACCTGGACGGTCGCTGCCGGCACCACGGTGGATCCTACCCTGACCCTCAACACCAGTAGCGCCCTCGCCTTGCTGGACAACGCCACCTTCACCTTGCAAGTGAAAAACGCCAGTGGCGCCTGGGTGACGCTAGCCACCGGCAACACCCAAGGTTTGCTCGACCTGATCCTGCTGCCGCTGGGTCAGGGTGTTCGGGTCGACATCGGCGACTTGCTGGCCGGTGAATACCGGTTGACGGTGAGCAGTGGCGGCATCGGCCTGCTGACCACGGTTACCACACAACTGGACATCGAAACCACCAGCCAGACCCAGTTCACCGGAACCGGAACGCCTACCTCCGGCAACGTCATCAGTGACCCGGGCACCGATGGCGCCACCGACCTGCTCGGGCCGGACAGCGGTGCAGTCCTGCAAGTGCTGAAGAACGGCAGCTATGTCGCTGCTGGCAGCGCCACCGAGGTGCAGGGCCTGTACGGCACCCTGGTGATCCGTGCCGATGGCAGCTACACCTACACCCCGAACGGCAGCCCATCCAGCGTCGGCAAGGTCGATATCTTTAGCTACCAGCTGGTTCACGCCAATGGCCTGGTGGATGGCGCCACGCTCTACGTGCGCATCGACAGCCCGCAGGCCACCGAGATCTGGAGCAACACCAACTACGGCGCTCCCGCCACGGTTGTGGATGCGGTCAATGACATCGACAGCACTGGCATCAGTCTGGTCAATCGCGAATCCACCAGTTCCACCACCTTCACACCGCTGAGCCTGCCGGTGATCGGCACACGGCAGGCAACCTACAGCACCACCGTAGCCACCGATACCACGGCCGACCTTCAGGTCGTGCTCAACTCGACCAACCTGCTGGGGCTGCTCAACGGCACGACCATCGACCTACTCAAGCTCAACCCAGCAACGGGCCTTTACGCAGTGGTTCAGTCGGTGAACGGCAGTTCGCTGGTCAGCCTGCTGGGGGGCGGCTCCGCCTACACCTTCCAGGACCAGACCGCAGGCTCTTACCAGATACGCGTGACCGCCAGCGGCATCGGCCTGGCCAGCTCCCTCACCACCACGCTCAACACCACGACGACCCATCTCACCGAATTCGTGGTCAGCGGCTATACCCCGGTCACCGGTAACCTGCTTACCGACACCGCAGGGGGTGGAGCCGATAACCTCGGCTCGTCCCTGACCGTGCTCAGCGTCCTGGTGGCCGCCAACACCTATGCGATCCCGGGCTACAACGGCGTCAGCGTGACAGGCACCTATGGCACCTTGCTGGTGCAGGCCGACGGCAGTTACACCTACACCCTCAAGGCGGGCTTGACCTCGGCCATCATTGGCCAGCACGACACCTTCACCTATGAATTGACCCACCCCAACGGCACCACCGATACCGCCACCTTGACCATCAACCTGGACAGCGCCGCCAGTTTCAGTGCCACGAGCGCGCTGCTGGCCGACACCAGCGACGATGGCGTTGCGCTGGCCAGCGTTGCAGCCGCATCCAGCGACGTGATCGCCGGTACCGACGGCAACGACCACCTCGATGGCAGTCAGGGCGGGGCCATCAGCCTGCAGGGGGGAGCCGGCGACGACACCCTGGTGATCGTCGACCAGGACTTCACCAGCGTAGAGGGTGGGGCCGGCACCGACACCCTGCTGTGGGCCGGGGGCGATGCCAGCATCGACCTGGGCAACCTGGCCGAGCGCGTACACGACATCGAGGTCATCGACCTCAATGACACCAGCGCCGTCACCCTCACCCTCAACCTGGCGGACGTCGTGGCCGTCACGGAGACCGGCAAAGACACCTTGGTGATCAAGGGTGATGACAAGGACACGGTGCACCTGACGGACACCTGGACGCTTGCTGGTACCCAGACCGCCGATGGCATCGACTATAACCAATATACGGCCCAGGAGGATCCCAGCCACCACCTGTGGGTGCAAAGCGGCATCCACGTCGTCTGAGCCTGCAGCAAACCGCCGGGTTACCGCCCGGCGCCAAGGATGACCAGCAGTAAGGGAATGATGTGAAGCGAAGCAGTACGCTGTCACCGCTGTTAACAGGCGCCTTTGGGCTCCTGGCCCTGTGTATCACTCCAGCAGCCTGGTCGGCCGACGATATCGACCCGCAGCTGCGCAGCATCGGGCCGTCGCGTCTGCGCGACGCCCCCGAAGCCATACCTGCTCGCCCGCCTTCCGGGCAGGCCGAAGCCGACGGCGACCGCCTGGGCATGGCTGAAGCCGTGCTGCTCGCGGCGCAGTGGCACCCGAGCATCGCCGAGGCCGTCGGTAACCTGTACAAGCAAGGCGAAGGCATCAACGTGGCCCGCGCCGGTTACTACCCGCAGGTCACCGGGGGTATACGCGCAGGGTATGACACCGGGTATGGCAACGACCGGGGCAGCCAGGCGCTGAACCTGTCGCTGAAACAGATGCTCTACGACTTCGGCAAGGTCGACAGTGCAGTGAACGCGGCAAAAGCCGCGGCAGCACGGGCACAAGCCAATATCTTGCTGGTGGTGGACGAACTGGCCCGCGACACCGCCTACGCCTGGATCGAAACCCGTCGCTACGAGCAGTTGATGGCCATTGCCCGCGATCAGATCCGTGGCATCGGCGCCATTGTCGGCCTGGCACGCCAACGCAGCGACATGGGCGCGAGCACCCGGTCCGACGTGGTCCAGGCCGAGTCCCGGGAAGAAGGAGCACGCGCGACCTTGGAGGAGTACCAGTCGCAATACCAACGCTGGCGCTCGACACTTGCCGCGCTGCTCGGGCGCATGTCCCCGCCGGCGCTTGCCGAAGCGCCTCCGGCCGAACTGAACCAGGCCTGCAAACGGCCAGAGCAGGGCGACGACCGCCTGCCCGCCGTGCTCATGGCGCTAGCCCTGCGCGCGCAGTCCCAGGCCGAGCTGGCGCAAGCCAAGGCCGAGGCCTATCCGACCCTGTCGCTGCAACCGCAGGTCAACCATTACCTGGACAACGAGTACGACCGCGACAACTCCCGCCTCGACCGCACGCAGGCCGGGATCTACCTGAACCTTGAGGTGCCGATCTACCAGGGCGGGGCCATCAGCGCCCGCACCCGAGCTGCCGGCCATGCCCTGACTGCGGCCGATTCGGCGGAAGATGCTGCCCGCCTGCAGGCCCGTCGCGGGCTGGCCGAAGCCAAGGCGCAGACCTCTGGATTGGGGCGGCGACTCAGCTCGCTCGAAGCACGCCAGACCAGCATTCAGGAAGCCCGCGAGCTGTACGGTCGCCAGTACCTGGACCTGGGTACACGGCCCTTGCTCGACCTGCTCAATGCCGAGCAGGAGATCTACCAGTCACGCTTCGACCTCGCTGGCACACGCGCCGACCTGCTGCGCCTGGATGTTGATTGCCTGTACAACAGTGGCGCCCTGCGCACAGCCTTCGGGCTGGAAGGGCGCAACCTGCAAGGGGTGCAGATCGAGCCATGAATGAAACCATCAACCTTGCCCAGCCCGCGCAGGCCACCGTCCAGACCGGGCATCCGGACCTGGGGCCGTGGCTCGAAGCCATGCTGCAGGTGGCGCACCACTACCGTCTTGATGTCTCACCCCAGCGCATACACCTGGCCGCTGTGGAAGATGCCCGGCCGCTGGACGAAATCCTACGTCACATGGCCCGCCAGGCGGGGCTTACCCTGCGCTTCACCCATTTCGATGGCAAAGGCCTACGGCAATGGCGCACGCCCTTGGTGCTGGAGCTGGACGACGGCCAGCTGGCCGTGGTCGAGTCGGTGACCCAGGACGACGAACTGGCGGTGGTCTTCGCCGGCGACCAGGGCCTGGCCTCGCGGGTATCGCAGGGCACGCTGGACGGGCGGATATCCCGTGTCGCATTGCTCCGCCCCGCTCGCCCCCTGCGCGACGTTCGCACCGACGACTACACCGCGCCTTACGACCGCCACTGGTTCGCCCGCATCGTGCTGCGCGACCTGCGCCCCTATGGCCAGGTCATGGTCGCCTCATTGGTAGCCAACGTGCTGGCCTTGGCTGGCGTATTGTTTTCCATGCAGGTGTACGACCGGGTGATCCCTGCCGAGTCATTGCCGACGCTGTACGTGCTGTTCGCGGGGGTGGTGCTGGCGCTGGTGTTCGACCTGAGCATGCGCTTGCTCAGGCTCAAGGTGACCGACCTGCTGGGCAAGCGCGCCGACCTGCGGGTCAGCGACCTGGTTTATGGCCATGCCCTGCGCCTGCGCAACTCGGCGCGGCCCAAGTCCACCGGCTCGTTCATCTCGCAGTTGCGCGAGCTCGAGCAGATTCGCGACCTGATCACCTCCAGCACCGCCTCGGTGCTGGCCGACCTGCCCTTCTTCCTGCTGTTCCTGTTGGTGTTCTGGCTGATCGGCGGGGTCCTGGTGCTGATTCCCCTCGTCGCGCTGCTGGCCATGCTGCTGCCTGGCCTGCTGGCGCAGCGGCGCCTGGCCGCATTGGCCAATGCCTCGATGCGCGAGTCGGCGCTGCGCAACGCCATGCTGGTGGAAAGCATCCAGGGCCTGGACGAGATCAAGGCCCTGCAGGCAGAGGCGCGCTTCGAACGCCAGTGGAATCAGTACAACACCGCTTGTGCCCACAGCAACCTGCGCCTGCGCACCTTGACCAACGGCCTGGTGACCTGGACCCAGAATGTCCAGGGTGCAGTGTTCGCCGTGGTCATCGTCATCGGCGCCCCCATGGTGATCGCGGGCGACCTTACCACTGGTAGCCTGGTGGCGGCTTCGATGCTGTCATCGCGCATGATGGCGCCACTGGCCCAGTTGACCCATGTATTGACCCGCTGGCAGCAGGCCAAGGTGGCCCTCAAGGGCCTGGACAATCTCATGCAGTCGCCGGTGGACCATGCCGAAGGCGAGGCGCGCGTCCACCTGCCGGCACTGCGTGGGGAATACCGGGTGCGCCAGGCGATCTTCCGCTACAGCCCCGAGGCGGCACCGGCGCTGACCATCGGCCAGCTGGACATCCAGCCCGGCGAACGCATCGCCCTGCTGGGGCGCAACGGTTCAGGGAAATCCACCTTGCTCCAGGCCTTGGGCGGCGCCATGGACCTGATGCAAGGCGAGCTCAACCTCGACGGTATTGCTCTGGCCCACCTGGATCCAGCCGACCTGCGCCGCGACGTAGGCTTGCTGCCCCAGTACTCGCGGCTATTTCATGGCACCCTGCGGGAAAACCTCACCCTGGGCGCGGGACAAGCCAGTGACCAGGAACTGGTGGCCGCGCTGTCCGCCACCGGCGCGCTGGACTTCGTCCGCCGACTGCCCAAGGGCATGGACCATTTGATCCTTGAGGGCGGCCAAGGGCTGTCCGGTGGCCAGCGCCAGGCCCTGGTGCTGTCTCGTCTGCTGGTACGCCAGCCACAGGTGCTGCTGCTCGACGAACCCACCGCCTCGCTGGACGACATCAGCGAACGCCACCTGCTCGATAGCCTCGACCGCTTCTGCCAGGGCCGTACCCTGGTGATCGCCACCCACCGCCTGAACGTGCTGCAGCGGGTCGATCGGATCATCGTGCTCGACGGCGGTCGCATCGTCATCGACGACAAACGCGACGCCGCCCTGGCCAAGCTCAAAGGAGGCCAGGCATGAGCAGCCATGAACTTCCCTCGTCCTACCTGGATGGCGAGGACGACCGCGCCGTGCTGCGCGCCGGTCGCCTGATCACCCTGTGCGCGCTGATGCTGGCGGGCTTTCTGGGGTGGGCGGCGTGGTTCGAGGTGGTGGAAGTGTCCACCGGCACTGGCAAGGTGATTCCCAGCTCACGGGAGCAGGTGATCCAGTCCTTCGAAGGGGGCATCGTCACCACCATGAATGTGGCCGAGGGCGACCTGGTCGAGCGCGGCCAGGTGCTTGCCCAGTTGGACCCGACCAAGACCGCCTCCAGCGTGGGCGAAAGCGAGGCCAAGTACCGCGCGGCCACCGCCAGCGTCGCCCGGTTGCGAGCCGAGGTGACCGGCAAGCCGCTAGCCTTTCCCGACAGCCTGCGAGCGTCCCCCGACCTGATCGACGCCGAGACCGCGCTGTACCAAACCCGCCGCCAGGGCCTGGAGCAGACCCTGGCCGGCATCGAGGACTCTTTGCGGCTGGTACGCAGCGAACTGCAGATCACCGAGAACCTGGCGAAGATGGGCGCTTCGAGCCGGGTCGAAGTGATCCGCCTGAACCGTCAACGCTCGGAACTGGAACTCAAGGCCAACGAAGCACGCTCCGACTACCTGGTACGCGCCCGTGAGGAGCTGGCCAAGGCCAGCGCCGAGGCCGACAGCCTGGCCGAGGTGATCCGTGGGCGCAGCGACTCGCTGACGCGCCTGACCCTGCGTTCCCCAGTGCGGGGCATCGTCAAGGACATCGAGGTCAACACCTTGGGGGGCGTGGTACAGCCGGGCGGCCAAGTGATGAAGATCGTGCCGATGGACGAGCGGCTGCTGATCGAAACCCGCATCGCCCCCAGGGACATCGCATTCATCCACCCCGAGCAGGCCGCCAAGGTCAAGATCAGTGCCTACGATTACTCGGTGTACGGCGGCCTGGACGGCAAGGTGGTGGGGATTTCGCCCGACACCTTGCAGGATGAAGTGAAACCGGAGATCTACTACTACCGAGTGTTCATCCGCACCGAACAGGACAGCCTGCAGAACAAGGCCGGCAAGCGCTTCGCGATCGTGCCGGGGATGATCGCCACGGTGGATATCCGTACGGGCGAGAAGACCATCCTCGATTACCTGATCAAGCCACTGAACAGGGCGCGTGAGGCGTTGCGGGAGCGTTAAGGTCTGTCGATGTTTTTTTGGAAGGAGTGAGATCGAGCGTCGCGCGGTCCGCGCTCGATTCACCGCAGAAAATCCAGAATCGTACACCCCCACCCTCCCCCAACCTAAAGCCAGGCGATAACACGCCGATAACCCGGCATCCCCTCTCTGAACGAAGGTCACCATGGCCACGCAAAACGCCCGCGCGGACGCGTTGTCCCTGCTGCTGTTCACCCTGCGCAGCGGCAAGCTGATGGCAATCAACCTGCTCAAGGTCAGCGAAATCATCCCCTGCCCGCCCCTGACTCGGTTGCCTGAA
Organism: Pseudomonas sp. NyZ480; assembly: GCF_029537255.1. Taxonomy (NCBI): domain Bacteria; kingdom Pseudomonadati; phylum Pseudomonadota; class Gammaproteobacteria; order Pseudomonadales; family Pseudomonadaceae; genus Pseudomonas; species Pseudomonas sp. NyZ480. The sequence goes on from NZ_CP120626.1 coordinate 4,499,194, forward strand.
TCGCACCCCCACGTCAAAGGTGTGGCCACCCTGCGCGGCAACTCGCTGTCGGTGATCGACCTGTCCCGTGCCATCGGCGAGCGGCCGTTGGCCGACCCGGACGGCGGCTGCCTGATCGTCACCGAGATCAGCCGCTCGCGCCAGGGCCTTCATGTACAGGCGGTCAGCCGCATCGTTCATTGCCTGAGCACCGATATCAAGCCGCCGCCCTATGGCTCGGGCAATCGCTCGTTCATCACCGGCGTGACCCGGGTCGACAACACGTTGGTACAGGTGTTGGACATCGAGAAAGTCATCCACGGCATCGCCCCGCCCGAACCTGAGGCACGCCCGGGCGAGGTGAGCGAGCAAGATGCCAGTCTGCTGGCCGCGGCCAATATCCTAGTGGTGGACGACAGCCAGGTAGCGCTGCAGCAATCGGTGCATACCCTGCGCAACCTCGGCATCGAGTGCCACACGGCCCGCAGCGCCAAGGACGCCATCAATGTCCTGCTGGAACTGCAAGGCACCGCCCAGGAAATCAACATCATCGTCTCCGACATCGAGATGTCCGAGATGGACGGCTACGCCTTTACCCGGACCCTGCGCGAAACCCCGGACTTCCAGCACCTGTACATCCTCCTGCACACCTCGCTGGACAGTGCCATGAGCAGTGAAAAGGCCAGGCTGGCCGGAGCCAATGCCATCCTCACCAAGTTCTCCTCGCCAGAGCTTACCGATTGTCTGGTGGTGGCGGCGCGGGCGGTGGCGCACACCGAGCACTGATATATTCAGCGACAATCTCCCCGGCTTGCCGCCGGGGACGTGTAAGGCATAATCACGCCCCTCGGATGTTTCTTGCCGGTATTGCGTATGAAGTTTTTCAGCTCGCTCCTTATCTCCTGCACCCTGTTCAGCGGTGCAGCCCAGGCCTCCAGCAGCCAGGCCTGGAACGAACAGCGCCAGCAGATGCTCAAGGCTTGTCTGGCCGCCAGCCAGTTCAAGGATGCCCACGCCCGCGGCAAGCCTGCGGAGTTCGATGATCAGGTCGGTTTCAGCGCCCTGCTGATCGAAGGTGTCTATCCGCAGAAACACATGCAGCAACGCACAGGCACCGAGTTGTGCCTGTACGACCGCCAGCATCAACGAGCCTTCGTCAGCGAATGGAGCCCGGGAGCTCAGTGAACGACCGTCTGCGTTTTGCCTGTACTGGCTGTGGCAAGTGCTGCACCGGCCACCATGTCCCCCTGACACTGGATGAAACCCGCCAGTGGGCAGCGTCCGGCGGCCAGGTCATCATCTTGATCGAAGGCTTCGTGGCCGACGGCCCTGGCATGCCCATCGAGCAGCGCGAGCACGTGCTGCGCCGCTCCCTGGCGGTGCCCTGCGGCAGCGGCGAGGCACGGGTATCGGTGACCTTCGCGGCGTTCAACCCAGGCCGCTGCCGGAATCTGGACGATAACGACCTGTGCACCATTTATGAGTCGCGCCCGCTGGTGTGCCGCATTTACCCGGTGGAGATCAACCCGCACATCCCCCTGCGCCCCGAAAGCAAGGACTGTCCGCCCGAAGCATGGGAACAGGGGCCCACGCTGATTCATGGCACGCTACCGGTCGACCCGCAACTGGTGGCACTGGTGGAGGCTTCACGCCAGGCCGACCGCGACGACATCGCCGCCAAGGTTGCCCTGTGCCAGGCGCTGGGCATCACCACCAGTGCACTCAAGGGCCGTGGTTTCACGGCTTACTTGCCGAACATGGACGCCTTCGCCACAGCCCTTCGACAGGAATTTCCTGCTGTGCAGACCGCCTGGACCCTCCATGTACCTGATGCCGAACTGGCGGTCGCCCTAGGCGACCTGGGTCTGCAAACCACCGCTGAAACATCGGACTATTACGCCTACATCGGATTCTGATTCAGCGCTTGCCCTGCATGGGTAAACAATCCGTTTACCCACCCCGCCCGATGTCATCCCCTTCCTACACCTCGTGTCGCCCTGCGTCCTACATACCCAGGAAGCGTTTTCCCGTAACGTTCTAATCCATCACAACGGCTTCAGATATTGCGCCCGACACGGCCAACTCGACTTAGCAGTCAACTGCGCAAGAAGTTGCGCACTCAAATGTGAATAAGCCTGTGCATACATTCCTGTAGGCCTTAAGAAATATGGCGTACAGGCAACTGCGCAACTTTTTGCACACCACTGCGCAAGAAGTTGCGCACTTTTCTGGTATTTCGTTGCACAAAAGCCCCTCATTGAAACGACTTAACCTTTAGAGCCCGCGATATATAAGGACTCGCCTGGAATTGGCACGTTTTCTGTATTAACCAGACATGGGAAAGCGGAAATTTCCCAGTCGATATCGACTTATCCACAGCAAGGAGAGCAGCACCATGGCAACACCCGCGTACATGTCCGTCACCGGCGAAAAACAAGGCCTGATCACCGCTGGCGCGTTCACCGCCGATTCGGTGGGCAACACCTACCAGGAAGGCCACGAAGACCAGGTGATGGTCCAGGGCTTCGACCACCAGGTGATCATCCCCCGTGATCCGCAGTCCGGCCAACCGACCGGCCAGCGCGTGCACAAGCCGGTGAAGATCACCAAGGTCTTCGACAAGGCCTCGCCACTGCTGCTGGCGGCCCTGACCTCCGGTGAGCGCATGACCAAGGTCGAGATCAAGTGGTACCGCACCTCGGCGGCCGGCACCCAGGAGCACTACTACACCACCGTCCTGGAAGACGCGATCATCGTCGACATGAAGGACTACATGCACAACTGCCAGGACCCGGCCAACGCCCACTTCACCCACCTGGAAGACGTGTACTTCACCTACCGCAAGATCACCTGGACCCACGAGGTCTCCGGGACTTCCGGTTCCGACGACTGGCGCGTTCCGGTCGCAGGCTAAACCTGGATCACACCGCTGCCTGCCGCGTTCGCGCGGCGGGCTGCGGTCGTTTTCACTACGTTTTCCTAAAGGAGGACAGGGATGTTTGCCGCCGCGAACCAGACCCATTTCAGCTTGCACATCGACGGCCTGGAGCACGATTTCCAGGTCCTCGCCTTCAACGGCACGGAAGCCATCAGCCACCCCTATGCCATTGACCTCGAGCTGGTGAGCGAACGCCCTTCGCTGGACCTGGAACGCCTGCTGCACAAACCCGCTTTCCTCCAGCTCGGCGATGCCGGCCGTGGCCTGCACGGCCTGATCTATCGCGCCGCCCAGGGCGAGTCGGGCAAGCGCCTGACCCGCTACCAGGTCACCCTGCGCCCGCAGCTGGCGTACCTGGACCACCGCATCAACCAGCGCATGTTCCAGCACAAGACCGTGCCGCAGATCATCGCCCTGGTCCTGGAGGAGCATGGCATCCTCGCCAATGCCTACCAGTTCCAGTTGGGCGCGCAGTACCCGCAACGCGAATACTGCGTGCAGTACGACGAGTCCAACCTGCACTTCATCCAGCGCTTGTGCGAAGACGAAGGCATCCACTATCACTTTCGTCACCGCGCCGACGGCCACCTGCTGGTGTTCGGCGACGACCAGACGGTGTTTCCCAAACTGGCCCCGGTCAGCTTCCAGCACGACGCCGGGCTGGTCGCCGACACGCCGATGATCAAGGGCTTCGCCCTGCGCCTGGAAACCCGCACCAGCAGCGTCACGCGCCGCGACTACGACTTCAAGAAGCCGCTGATCCAGCTCGAAGGCGAGGCCGTCAGCCACGCCGAGCCGGACCTTGAAGACTACGACTACCCCGGCCGCTTCCTCGACCGCGCCCGTGGCAAGCACCTGGCCACCCGCGCCCTGGAGCGCCACCGCAGCGACTTCCGCCTGGCCGAGGGCCGCAGTGACCAACCGCTGCTGGCCAGCGGGCACTTCCTGGCCCTGGCCAGCCACCCCAACGCGGCCTGGAACGACCTCTGGCTGCTGCTCGCCGTGCACCACCAAGGCCGCCAGCCGCAGGTGCTGGAAGAAGTCATCACCAGCGACATCGACGCGAAGTACGACGGTTTCCAGCAGGGTTACCGCAACACCTTCACCGCCACGCCGTGGGACGCCCCGTACCGCCCGCCGCTGCGCCACCCCAAGCCCCGGGTGCTGGGCAACCAGCGCGCCGTGGTCAGCGGCCCGGCCGGCGAAGAGATCTACTGCGACGAATACGGCCGCATCAAGGTGCAGTTCTTCTGGGACCGCGAAGGCCAGGCCGACGACAAGTCCAGCGTGTGGCTGCGCGTCGCCTCCGGCTGGGCCGGCCAGGGCATCGCCGGCCTGCAGTTGCCCCGCGTGGGCATGGAAGTGCTGGTCAGCTTCCTTGAAGGCGACCCCGACCAGCCGCTGGTGACCGGCTGCCTGTACCACGGCGTGAACATGCCGCACTACAAGCTGCCCGACCTCAAGACCCTGGCCACGATCAAGAGCAAGGAATACAAGGGCAGCCGCGGCAACGAACTGCGCATCGACGACACCACCGGTGAAATCAGCATCGCCCTGCGCAGCGACCACGGCGCCAGTGCGCTGAACCTCGGCTACCTGACCCACCCCCGGCCGAGCGGCGGCGCCCCGCGCGGTGAAGGTTTCGAGTTGCGCACCGACCGCCACGGCGCCGTGCGCGCCGCTGGTGGCCTGCTGATCACCACCGAGCCCCGGCCGAACGAAGCCAGGCACCACAAGGACCTGCCCGAGACGGCCGAGCGCCTGGCCACCGCCAGCGAGCAGCAGGACAGCCTGGCTGAACTGGCCAAGCAGATGCAGGCACAGGAGCCAGGCGATCAGGACGAGGTGGCCAAGCGACTGCACGAGCAGCATCAGGGCATTCTCGGCAGCGGCCCCGGCGACCTCAGCAAGAACGAGTTCGCCGAATTCACCCAGCCGCACCTGGTGCTCGCCAGCCCTGCTGGCATCGCCCTGACCACCCCCGGCCCGAACCACATCACCAGCGGCAGCCACCTGGCCCTGAGCAGCACCGGGCATACCAGCCTGTCGATCGGCAAACGCCTGCTGGCCAGTGCCAGCCAGGGCATGCGCCTGTTCGTGCAGAGCCTGGGCTGGAAGGTGGTCAGCGCCTCCGGCGATATCGACATGCGAGCCCTTAAGGACAGCATCAACCTGCTGGCCAAGCTGGATATCACCGCCAATGCCGACCGCATCATCCTCAAGGCCAAGACCGAGCTGGTGGTGCAAGGCGGCGGCAGCGCAACGACCTACAACGCCAGTGGCATCACCCACGTCACCAGCGGCAACTACACCGCCCACGCGGCGCAGTTCGCCCACATTGGCGCGGCGAGCATGGCCGGCACCTTCCCCGAACCACCGAAGCCAGGCAAGGGCGCACTGGAGCTGTTCAACCTGTACGCCAATGCCAAAGGCATCAAGGCCGGGGATTACGAAGTCACCGATGCCCTGGGCAAGGTGTTCAAGGGCAGCCTCGACGGGCAGGGTTTCAACGCCGTGTCCGGCGCCGCGCCGGGGCCGGCCTGGGTCAAGTTCGGCGACGACACCAACGCACCCTGGACCCCCTCCAGCTATGTCGGCGTGATCAACTGGCCGCTGCAGCTGCCGGACGCGCCCAGCATGCCAACCCTCGTGGAATACCTAGCAGACAACGTGCCCTTGGCCGCGGATGGCGAGGGCGGGCTGTTTGCCAAGGCCAAGCAACTGACCAGCAGCGGCATGAGCCTGCTCAAGAGCGGCCAGGACGCTCTGCAAAGCACGCAACAGGTGCAAGGCGCGCTCGCCAACCGGCCCTCTCTTCCAGCACTGCCCGAGTTCAAGGCCCTGAGCCCGAGCGCCGTTACCGACCTTCTGCCTGGTGAACTGATTTCATGACCGATATCCCCGAAAAACAACGCCCGGCCCAGGCAGCGGTCGTTCCCCTGGACCAGATCGGCGTCGAGGACGTCAGCCGTGGTGCCGCCGTGTTCGACGCCTGGCTACGCGACATCAGCCATGGCTACGTCAACCTCGAACGGCTCAAGGACGCCGCCGAGATGTTGCCGGTCATTGGCAACATCATGGCCCTGGTCGATGCCGTGGGCGACATCGTCAACCTGGCGACTGCCGACCAACCGGACCCATGGGACTGGCTCAGCCTGGGCGTCAACCTGATCGGCGTGGTGCCAGCGCCACCCACCATGGCCTATGCCCGCAAAAGCCTGCGGCCGATGCTGGTGCTTGCCCGCCAGGAAGCCAAGCAGGTGCTCGGCGACTCGCTGATCGAGATTCTGGTCGGCCACCTCAACGCCACGATCATTGGCGAGCTGGACACGTTCCTGGGCGATGCCGAAGCCCACCTCACCGAGGTGATGACCGAAGCGGCCAAGACCGGTGAGAAGCTGGTCAACAACACCGCTGATGCCATTGACGCGATCATCCTTGGCAAGCTCGACAGCCAGGGCGACTTGAAAACGGCTGCCACGCAGTTGCAGAAAGTCAGCGAGACCATGACGTCAGACCCGCAGGTCTCCCTCGAAAACGCCTTCGGAGCCCTGAGCAATGCCTACTCGGCAATGAGCAAGGGCGCGGCCAACATGGTCATGGGTAATGTCGTGCCCACCCGTGTGCAGCAGGCAGTGCTCGGCTACACCGCGCAGTTCCGCAGCCTGGGCGCGCAGATGAGCAAGCAGATGCTCAACCTCACCAGTCTGGCCAACCCCAACTCCATCGCCAGCATGCGCCTGATCCTGCACAAGAGCAGCACGATCTGGCACGCGCGCAACCCCAAGGCAGTGGCCGGCAACGTCAAGGAAGGCAGCACCTCACAAGCCAGGCATCAGAAAGGTGATGGCCTGCTCGAAGCCACGGCCAACCAGGGCCCGGCCAAGGGTGCCGCCAACGACAAGAAGAACGTCGTCTGCACCAGCACCTGCAACCGCATCAACTTCGCCGTGGGCAGCGAGTCGTTGCACCACACCGACTTCAGCCTGTCCGGCCCGTTCCCGGTCACGTGGACTCGCACCTACAACTCACGCCTCGACAAGCTGGACAACGGCATCCTCGGCGCCCGCTGGATCACCGAGTTCACCACCTGCATCGACGTGGTCGACAAAGGCCTGCTGTTCCACGACATGGACGGGCGCAGCCATGCCTTCGCGCTGCCGAAAAAGGGCAAGCCGCAGTATGACGTAGTCGAGTACTTCACCTGGGTGCGCACCGGTGAACAGCAACTGGTGCTGCTGCGCGGCCTGGGCCGCCGGGAAACCTATGCCCGTCACGGTGACCGCTTCTACCTGACCCATATCCAGCTGCGCAGTGGCGCGGGGGCGATGCTGCATTACGAGCATCGTCACCACGACCAGCCGGTGCTGTCGGACATCAACACCTATTTCGACAACGACCCGAACAAGGTCCACCTGCAACTGGGCACCCTGCTCGACGATCACGGCCACATTCAAGGCTTGTGGCAGGTGGTCGACGGCAAGCCGCTGCGTCAGCTGTGCGGGTATCACTACGATGGCCAGGGCGACCTGATCGGCGCCCAGGATGAAAACGGCGCCGCCTGGCACTACCGCTACCGCCATCACCTGATCACCCGTTACACCGATCGCACCGCGCGCGGCTTCAACCTGGAGTGGGACGGCAGCGGCCCCCATGCCAAGGCCATTCGCGAGTGGGCCGACGATGGCAGCTTCGAAACCCGACTGGCATGGGACACGCGCATCCGCCTGACCTACGTCACCGACGCCCAGGGTCAGGAAACCTGGCATTACTACGATGCCCAAGGCTACACCTACCGGATCAAGCACCCGGACGGCAACTCCGAATGGCTGTTCCGCGACGCACGCAAGAACGTCATCCGCCACGTCCATGCCGACGGCAGCCAGGACCGTTACGCCTACGATGAGCGCAGCAATCTGCTGCAGCACATCCGCCCCGATCACAGCGTCGAGCACTATGCCTACGACGACCACGACCAACTGATCAAGATTCGCGATGCCGAAGGCGGGCTGTGGCTGCGCGATTACGACGCGCGCGGCAACCTGGTCGAGACCACCGATCCGCTGGGCAACAAGACCGAGTTTGCCTATACCCCGGCGGGCTTGGTCAAGGCGATCAAGGACGCCAACGGCAACGAAAAGACACTCGCCTACAACGACGCAGGGCAATTGCTGGCGTACACCGACTGCTCAGGCAAGACCAGTGTTTGGGCCTACAACGCCTTCGGCCAGTTGATCGAGTTCGCCGATGCACTAGGCAACAAAACCGCCTATGAGTACAAGACCGGTCAGTTGGCCAAGGTCTCCCACCCTGACAACACCGAAGAGCGTTTCGACTACGACGCCGAAGGTCGCTTGCTGGCTCACTCCGATGGCCTTGATCGTTGCACCACCTGGTCCTACACCGCCGCCGGCCTGCTGGCTGAGCGCATCGACGCCAACGAGCACACCCTGCGCTACCGCTGGGACAAGCTCGGACGCCTGATCGGCCTGGAGAACGAAAACGAAAGCAAGGCGACGTTCTTCTACGATCCAGTAGGTCGTTTGCTCCAGGAAACCGGATTCGATGGTCTGGTGACCCGCTACCAATACGACCCGTATTCCGGTCGCCTGGCCTCCACCCAGGTCGGCCAACGCCGCCTCGACCTGCGCTTCGACCGCATGAACCGGCTGGTCGAACGCACCGCACGCCTGGGCGATCAGAGCCAGACCGAAACCTTCGCCTACGACGGCAACGGCAAGCTGATACAGGCCATCAACGCGGCCAGCAAGCTGCAGTGGTTCCACGACGCAGCCGGTAACCTGACCCGCGAGCACCAGCACTATCTGGCCACCGGCACGCCGATGGTCGCCGTGTGGCAGCACGAATACGACGCCCTCAACCAGCGCACCAGCACCCTCCGCCCGGACGGCCACAAAGTCAGCTGGCTCACCTACGGCAGCGGCCACCTGCTGGGCATGACCCTCGACCACCACGAAATGCTCGCCTACGAGCGCGACGACCTGCACCGTGAAGTGGTTCGGCATCAGGGCAACCAGCTGATGCAGACTCAGGCCTGGGACCCGGTCGGGCGTTTGCAGGAGCAGTGGCTCGGCAGCCACGACAGCCAATCCACGCTGCTCAAGCGCCAGTACCGCTACGACGCCGCCGGCCAGTTGACCAACATCCACGATACCCGTCGCGGCCCGCTGGAGTACCACTACGACCCGGTCGGTCGATTATTAAAAGCCACCAGCCGCCTCGGCGTCGAGACCTTCGCCTTCGACCCCGCCGGCAACCTGCTGGACCAGAAGACCCAGGAACTCAACCGCCCGCTGGAAGCCGACCCACGTCGCAACAAGCTGATGGACAACCTGCTGCGCGAGTACGCCGGCACCCACTACAAGTACGACGAACGCGGCAACTTGGTGCACCGCTTACAAAACGGCGCGCACGCCCACTTCACCTGGGACCTGTTCGACCGGTTGGCCAGCTACAGCGACGACAAGCTCAAGGTCGACTTCGCCTACGACGCCTTGGGTCGACGTCTGTACAAGAACTCGGTCGCACATTACTGGGATAGGCCGGAAGCGGGTACCGGCTGGAACCAGATGCAGCGAGCCAAGCGCCAACGTGAACTGGGTTGCGGATTCACCCTGTTCGGCTGGGACGGCGACACCCTGGCCTGGGAAAGCTCACCGCCAAGGGACGATGGCGATACCGGGCGTACCGTGCATTATCTGTATGAACCGGGCAGCTTCGTGCCGGTGGCCCAGGCCCTGCGCAAGCGCCCGATCGTGCTCCACAGGCAGCCGGATTGGCGTCAGCGGGAGTACGACTTCGAACAGGATCCGTTGTGGCAAACGACGATGCCGCCGCAGGCGTTCGATGCGATTGCCTGGTACCACTGCGATCACCTCGGCACGCCGATGGAGCTGACCGATCCGCACGGCAACGTTGCCTGGGCGGGGCAGTACAAGGCGTGGGGTGAGGTGCGGGAGGAGCGTTCGGAGTGGGCCAGGCAGCATGGACTGGGTAACCCGATCCGCTTCCAAGGGCAGTACCACGATCACGAGACGGGGCTGCACTACAACCGCTATCGGTACTATGATCAAAAAGCGGGGCATTTTATCACTCAGGATCCTATTAGCTATGTCGGCGGCTTAAATCTCTTTTTATATGCACCTAACCCAACTGGCTGGATTGACCCCCGAGGTCTAGCACGACATGACTCCAATGGAAAATATTGTCAAGAGCTCAAGCAAAAAATCGCGAACATCAAGTTATCAGTGGAAAAAAGATGGCACGAACTTGAAACTGACGAAATGCAACTTCCTGAGTATATTGGGCCTGGCGAACGCTTATATCAGACTAAGCGAGGCCACAGGAAGCTGATAAACAAAGAGGACAACAACCTTCGTAGATTAGAGCTGGAGCATGAGTTAAGCTGCTCGGCAAAATACGATACAAAAAAAATTTGCAAGTGCCCATAAAATGGCAAACAAGACTATGAACATGTTTTCCGAACTGTTATCAGCCTTACAAAAAGCTGACGGCAAAAAAATTAGAAAAGAAGTTGCCCAGCTTGCGGACAGGTACGAACAATTGTTATTCGAAATCGACGGAACCAGCGACGAATCTGTTGATTTTATGCTATCAATCTTTTCCGATGAGCGTTTGTTTAACAAACCAGGAATGGATATCTTCGTATTGAAGGCAGGAACCGAATTTTTCTGCATGACCGATGAGCAAAAGAGCAAGATATACAATGCATTACTTAACGCCTACCATAAATGTAGTAACTTAGACTATTGTTGGGCGACTGGTGATTTGATTGCTCGAAATTTCAATAGGAAATGTGCACTGCATTTTTTTTCTCAAACGTTCGTTTGCGCCACTAAAAATGGCAAGGAAGGTATAGCTCTCGGACTGGACGTTATTGCACGGCAAGAGGGGCGAAACCAGCAGGTGAAGGAAATTATCGCCCGGATTTTACGCTCTGGCTGAAAAGTGAGCGTCAACTAGGCTCTGCACGAGAAGAGATTTCGCAAGCACCGCATGGAACAAGCCAGCTAAACGACTGCTCAATTGCTTGGACAAACACGACCCCGCCGGCAACCTGTTGGACCAGGAATGCGGCAACCTGGTGCACCGCTTACAAAACGGCGCGCACGCCCACTTCACCTGGGACCTGTTCGACCGGTTGGCCAGCTACAGCGACGACAAGCTCAAGGTCGACTTCGCCTACGACGCCCTGGGTCGACGTCTGTACAAGAACTCGGTCGCGCATTACTGGGATAGGCCGGAAGCGGGTACCGGCTGGAACCAGATGCAACGGGCCAAGCGCCAACGTGAACTGGGTTGCGGATTCACCCTGTTCGGCTGGGACGGCGACACCCTGGCCTGGGAAAGCTCACCGCCAAGGGACGATGGCGATACCGGGCGTACGGTGCATTACCTGTATGAACCGGGCAGTTTCGTGCCGGTGGCCCAGGCCCTGCGCAAGCGCCCGATCGTGCTCCACAGGCAGCCGGATTGGCGTCAGCGGGAGTACGACTTCGATCAGGATCCGTTGTGGCAAACGACGATGCCGCCGCAGGCGTTCGATGCGATTGCCTGGTACCACTGTGACCACCTCGGCACGCCGATGGAGCTGACCGATCAGCACGGCAACGTTGCCTGGGCGGGGCAGTACAAGGCGTGGGGCGAGGTGCGGGAGGAGCGTTCGGAGTGGGCCAAGCAGGTCGGGATGAGTAACCCGATTCGCTTTCAGGGGCAGTATCACGATCATCAAACTGGGCTGCATTACAATCGACATAGATACTATGATCCCGATGTAGGGCGGTTTGTCAGCAAGGATCCGCTAAGCTACGGCGGAGGAGTAAATATTTTCCTTTACGTGGCTAACCCTACCGGAATGATTGACCCGCTGGGGCTTTGCAGTTCGAAGCTCAACAATGCATTAGGAGGGATTGCGGGCGACCACCTTCAAGCTCACCATATCGTTCCTGAACAGATTTGGAAAAACCACACATCATTCTTTGTCTCTATAGGCCTCGGCGGGGATGTGGACAAGAAACAGAATGGAGTTCTAATGCCGGATAGGGAGGGCAAAGCAAAACAAATGGGGCGCATGCTCTATCATTGCGGAAGCCATGCTAAGTACAGTGCGGGGGTTGATTTCGAGGTGTCTAGAATCTCGGCCGCTCATTCTGCGGGAATGATTAATAATTCTACTGCGCGGGATAAAATTGCGGCGCTACAAAATAGGAACAGGATGTTGCTACAAGCTCCCGGTGTTCCTGGTATTGCACCTAAACGCTTAGAATAAGGGGTAAAAATGAAATTCTACATGATGAGCCAGAAAAAAGACTCTGGTTGTCCTTTGGGGCTTCTTGATGCCACCTTGTACGACACGATTTATGAAAATTGGGGGGAGGTGGAATATGGCGCCTTCCCTTGGTACGCTAATTCAGCGAGGCACCACCCTCATGAAAAAATGCCTGAAGGCATGGTCCTAGTGGGAGCCGGGAAAAAGTACTGTTTTGGTGCGCGCCGACTAATTAACGATCTATACGCAATTAGTGATAGTTTTTATAATGCGTGTGAAAAGTCCGGGGTGGTTTTTCAGGATGTTGTTCGCGTTAGCTTTAAGGTAGGAGGAGGTAGAAGGGAAAACCCCGGTGCTTATCATGTGGCTGTTTTTAAGTCATACGCAATTGAAGAGGTTATAAAAGGTTCTTTAGGTTTGGTGCGCGACGAGTACAATATGGTGGAGTCATTTGGCAAGTTGGAGTTGAATGATGTTGGGAATGCTGTATTTAAGATATCTGGCCTTTCTCCTTATATAAATACTTTATTTTGCAGTGAAGAATTTAAAAATAAAGCCGAAGAGGTAAAAGTCTTGGGCGTCGATTTTTACCCCATTGAAGAGTGGGGGTCGGAGAAGATATATCCTTTGTAATTAAGTTTGCCTTGTTTTTAGGTCAGGATTGTAGGGCGCTCGGTGGGTACAGCTCGGTGGGGCGTCTGCTCAAAGTCATCAGCCGCCCCTACTTGGAAATTTTCGCCTTCGATTCAAATAGCAACCTTCGGGATCTGAGTCGATGGCAAGCCGCTTCGTCAGTTGTGCACTTACCATTACGACGGCCAGGGCGACCTGATCGGCGCCCGTGACGAAGATGGCGCCGCCTGCACAGTCGGTACCGCAATCATCGGATCACGCGGTCCAATGATCGCGTTGAGGGCGGCTTCATCTTGGAATGGGATGGCAGTGGTCCCCGTTCCAAGGCCAGCGCCGAATCGAGCTGCGTTTTGACCGCATGGGCCGCGTGGCCGCGCTCACCGCCCACCTGGCCGAGCAGAACCAGACCGAGACCTTCGCCTTCGACGCCACCGGCATCCATTACAAGTACGACGAACGCGGCAACCTGGTGCACCGCTTACAGAACGGCGCGCACGCCCACTTCACCTGGGACCTGTTCGACCGGTTGGCCAGCTACAGCGACGACAAGCTCAAGGTCGATTACAGCTACGACGCCCTGGGTCGGCGCTTGCACAAACATTCGGTGGCGCACTACTGGGATCGGCCGGAAGCGGGTACTGGCTGGAACGAGATGCAGCGCGTTAAACGCCAGCGCGAACTGAACTGTGGTTTCACCCTGTTCGGCTGGGACGGCGACACCCTGGCCTGGGAAAGCTCACCGCCAAGGGACGATGGCGATACCGGGCGCACGGTGCACTACCTGTATGAACCGGGCAGCTTCGTGCCGGTGGCCCAGGCCCTGCGCAAGCGCCCGATCGTGCTGCACAGGCAGCCGGATTGGCGTCAGCGCGAGTACGACTTCGATCAGGATCCGTTGTGGCAGACGACGATGCCACCGCAGGCGTTCGATGCGATTGCCTGGTACCACTGCGATCACCTCGGCACGCCGATGGAGCTGACCGATCCGCACGGCAACGTTGCGTGGGCGGGGCAGTACAAGGCGTGGGGTGAGGTGCGGGAGGAGCGTTCGGAGTGGGCCAAGCAGCATAGTCTGGGTAACCCGATCCGCTTCCAGGGGCAGTACCACGATCATGAGACAGGGCTGCATTACAACCGGTATCGCTACTATGATCCGAGTTCTGCGCGATTCATTGCTCAAGATCCTATCGGACTACTTGGTGACCATAATCTATATCGTTACACCGTAAACCCCACCGGCTGGGTCGACCCATATGGCCTAGCTCCAGAAGCTTTAGTAAGGTACAAGCCTAGAGATACAGTGGCCCCAGCCCAGGTGGCAGAAGTACTGCGATTAACCGAGCGTGGGGGAAGAACGTATTCTCGTGGCGATTGGCGGTGGGTCTAGAGATTGGAGCGCACAAGAAAGAGAGACTATTATGGGCGTTCGGAATAATGCTCAGTTGTCGTCGATAATGTCCGAGGCTGGATACACTGGGCATCACATTAATAGCGTAGAAGGTAATGGAAAATTAGGCGAGGATTGGAAAGGTGACCCGAGAAATATCGTATTTCTTCAGAATGGTAATCATCCGTCCGGTTTGGATGAACATTTGAATTCGCCCCAGGGGCATCGGGGGAACTACTCAAATCCTGGCAGTGGACGCTTGATTGATCGAATTAAAAGTGCCGAAAAATGCTCCTGTAGAGTTTGGTTGGGAGGTTGAGGGATGAGTGATTTAAAAAAAGCAATGAATGCTTTAAAAGAGGTTCACGCAAAATGCAGGGCGCCTGGTGAATTTATCAGCAAGAGAAGAAGTGGTGTCGAGTGGCCTGCAGAACTGCCGTCATCAGCAGAAGTTGCTTTGTTTTATAGTGAGAGCGAGCCTTTAGAGGTGAAATTCGAAACGGGTCTTACACCCTTAATTCTCTTTTCAGTCGAAAAACTACTTGGTGCGCAAGTAGGGTATCGCTGGGTTGGTCATGCAGGGCGAGTGACTAGAAATACAGCATGGCCAAGCAGTAACTTAGTAATCATGGATGACAGCGGAGGTGGAAAACCAATCATAGCTGCCTGTGGCGAAGTTAATACACCTGTTTTTGCCAGCTATGACGCTGTTGCTCCGTTTAAAATTGCTTCGTCGCTTGCCGACTTCCTGATGGCACTTGCAAATATGATTGATGTCATCTATCACGAATTCAATATATTTGATGTATTTGACGACGATGGGATGGTGGAACAATTCATGAGGCGCATGCAGGAGGACGTTGAACCGGTTCTGGGTATGGAGAATTTTGAACGTTTTATTGACTACTTTTATGGATAGTGAACGAGTCCCTTGAAAGTGGGGTGATTACTATTGGAAATATTGGCGATGAACATGATCTGGAAATTCCAGCGGGTGTTTACAAATTGATCTATGAACTCGGGCAAAAAAAGGCAACCATGGTGTCGCCTCAAAATGACGCTCAGACGCTGAAGGGGATTGTTGAAAAGGCAAGATTGCAACTAAGAATTACTTGACCTCGAGTTCACCCAGCCGCGCTCTTTACTCGTAGCCACGCCGACATCGCCCTGACCACCTTGGGCATGCGCTCTCTCGTGCAGGGCCTGGATTGGCGGTTGGTGGCGGGTGCCGGTGACATCCGCGTCACCCGGCAGAAGCTGCGGCGCAACCCCCGGGCCAACTTGGGCGCGGTGTTCCTGGAAATCCTCGAAGGCCACCTGCAGGCCAACCTTGGCGGCGAGCTGGAGCACTACGTCGACGGCGCCCTCGAGCAATTGCCTGCCATGCTCGAAGCCGCCGGCCAGACCGCCAGCCAACTGTTCGGTGGGCTGGCCGGGCTGCTCAAGGACGCCGCTAGCGGCAACCTCGACGCCGAGGTCAATCATGCCCGGGCCCGCCAGCAACTGGCCCAGGTGGCGCTGTACGACTCCATGTTTGAAGTCGACGCCTGGACCCTGGCCGCCGCGCCCCTCGCGCCAACGGATGGTCAAGTGGCGTTGGATAACTCGACCCAGGTAAAAGCTACATCTGCACGACGTGTAGGCGTTGACTCAAAAAATATGGAGCTAGTCGTTTTGGATAGAACTGAGGTGCATGTAAATGGGGGCGCCCAATCCCCCTACTGACAACGCCGCCAAAACTCATCCGCCAACCGCCGCAAGTCCTGCGCCAAATACGCCACATCACTGGCACGTGAGTGGCTATGCTGCCCCACCTCCACCGTCGCTTCACTGGCCAGACGAATACTGACGATATTGCGGTTTATGCTCTCGCTGACCTGGCTTTGTTGCTCCACCGCCGCGGCAATCTGCAAGCTCATCTCGTTGATCTGGTTGACCCGGGCGCTGATGCCATCCAGGGCGCTGCTGGCCAGTTGAGCCTGCTCGACGCTGTGTCCGGCATGCTCGCTGCTTTGCTGCATCACTTCTACCGCGGCGCGGGTGCCGTCCTGGAGGGCACCGATCATGCGCTGGATTTCATGGGTCGACTGCGCGGTGCGCTTGGCGAGGTTGCGTACTTCATCGGCCACAACGGCAAATCCCCGACCTTGCTCGCCGGCTCGGGCCGCCTCTATCGCCGCGTTCAATGCCAGCAAATTGGTCTGTTCGGCAATACCGCGGATGACATCGAGCACACCCGATATCTCGCTGCTGTGGGTTTCCAGCCGGTGAATCACCTGACTGGCCTCGGCCAACGCGCCGGCCAGACCCTGGATGGCGTTGCGGTTACGGTCCACCAACCGATGCCCGGCCTGGGTCTCGCCCTCGGCCTCATCCGCCGCCACCGCTGCCAACTGCGCGCTGCTCGCCACCTGGGCAACACTGGCGCTCATCTGGTGGATCGCCGTGGCTACCTGGTCGGCTTCGCCTTGCTGCTCGAGGCTATGGCTATGACTGGTGTGCAAGGCGTCGACCAAGGCGCCGGAATGGGCCGCCAGGCGTGTCGAGGTGTCGCCGATACGCCCCACCACCGCGCCCAGTTGGGCCTTGAGCATGCGCATGGCGAAAGCTACCTGGCCGATGTCATCACGTCGGCCGGTGTACAACTGCTGGCTCAAGGGGTTGTCGGCTATGGCCAGGGCCTGTGCGCGCAGGCGTTCGAACGGGCGTAGCAAGACGACGATCACCAGGCCGCTCAAGCCTGCAGCCAGCCCCAACTCCAGCAGTGCGGGCAAGCCGCCTATACCCAGGCCCCAATGGCCCAGCGCGGCCACCGACGCCAATACCGTGCCGACGCTGAGCATCAGCCGGCTGCGTAACCCCAGCACCGGTATGCGCTGGCGCCAACCGCCATGGCCCTGGCGCAACTGCGCATAGCAACGCTCAGCCGCCGCGACCAGCTCGGGGCTGGGCTTGGTCCGTACCGATTGGTACTCGATGGTCTGGCCGCCACTGCTGATCGGCGACACGAATGCACTGACCCAGTAATGATCGCCATTCTTGCAACGGTTCTTCACCAGCCCCATCCACGAACGCCCGCCCTTGAGCGTCTGCCACATCTGCTCGAAAGCCTGGGGCGGCATGTCCGGGTGGCGGACGATGTGGTGGGCATTGCCCAGCAACTCATCATGGGAGAACCCGCTGACCTTCACGAAATCCTGGTTCGCATAGGTGATACGGCTGTCCAGGTCAGTGGTGGAAAGAATGTTGGCATCGCCGGGGTAATCCACTTCGCGACCGGTAACAGGCAAATTGCACTTCATCGGAGGCACTCGTTGTTGTAGTTGGGAAGATCGGCAGGGCATTCGACTCTAGGGGTAAAAACCGGCGTTGAATTGATCCAGCGCAGGATATTGGCAATTGGCCACCAACGAGCCGAAACTGTCGGCGCTGTCAGCCAGGCGTCACGCTGCCGACCCGGTCAGGGGGCTATAAGCTTCACTACGGACACGTGTTTCCCACCCCTCTTGGCCAAGGTGCTTGCCCCATGCGACGCCCGTCCCGCTCTCTTTTTCTCGCCGCTGTGGCGCTCCTGGCGCTGGCTGCGCTGGGCCTGTGGTTCGGCCAGCGCGAGCAAGCGCCCGGGCCACGTGCGCAGGCGGCGATTCCGGTACGGGTGGTCAGCGTCGTTCAGCAGGACGTGCCGCGTTATGCCAGTGCCATCGGCTCGGTGCTGTCGCTGCACAGCGTGGAAGTGCGGCCCCAGGTGGAGGGGGTATTGACCCAGGTGCTGGTCAAGGAGGGGCAATGGGTGAAGCAAGGCGACTTGCTGGCCACCCTCGATGACCGGGCGATTCGCGCCAGCCTGGACCAGGCCCGCGCCCTGCTCGGCCAGAGCCAGGCGCAGATCCAAGTGGCCGGCGTCGATCTCAAGCGCTACCGCCTGTTGAGCGCCGATGACGGCGTTTCGAAACAGACGCTCGATCAGCAACAGGCGCTGGTCAACCAGTTACAGGCTACGGTCAAGGGCAACCAGGCGGCCATCGCCAACGCCCAGGTGCAGCTGTCGTACACCCAGATCCGCTCACCGGTGACCGGTCGAGTCGGTATTCGCAACATCGACCCTGGCAACCTGGTGCGTACCAGCGACACCCAAGGCCTGTTCAGCGTCACCCAGATCGACCCGATCGCCGTCGAATTCTCCCTACCGCAGCACATGCTGCCGACCCTGCAACGCCTGCTCAAGGCCCCCGCCCCTGCTCTGGTCCAGGCCTACATGGACGCCGACGGCGAACGCAACCTGCTGGGCGAAGGCCACCTGGCCCTGATCGACAACCAGATTTCCGCCACCACCGGCACGGTGCGGGTCAAGGCCGAGTTCGACAATAAGGATGGCCGCCTGTGGCCCGGACAACTGGTCACCATTCGCCTGCGTACCGCCGTGGACGAAAACGCCCTGGTGGTGCCGCCTCCGGTGGTGCAACGTGGCGTCGATGGGCACTTTGTCTACCGCCTGGACGGCGACAAGGTCACCAGCGTGCCGGTCAAGCTGATATACCAGGACAGCGAGCTGAACGTCATTGCCGGGGTCAAGCCCGGTGAGCGCCTGGTACTCGATGGCCAGTCACGGCTTAAGCCGGGGTCGCGGGTCGAGGTCACCCCTGACGCCCCTGCCGCGTCGGCAATGGCCGACCGCAGGAGTCAGCCATGAATACGCGCAATGGCGTTTCGGCCTGGTGCATCGACCACCCGATCGCCACCCTGCTGCTGACATTCGCCCTGGTGCTGCTGGGCGCCATCGCCTTCCCGCGCTTGCCGGTGGCACCGTTGCCGGAAGCGGACTTCCCGACCATCCAGGTCACCGCCCAGTTACCCGGCGCCAGCCCGGAAACCATGGCATCGTCGGTGGCGACGCCGCTGGAGGTGCAGTTCAGCGCCATTCCGGGCATGACCCAGATGACCAGCAGCAGCGCCCTGGGTTCGACCAACCTGATCTTGCAGTTCACCCTCGACAAAAACATCGATACCGCTGCCCAGGAAGTGCAGGCGGCGATCAACACCGCCACCGCACGCCTGCCCCAGGACCTGCCCAACCCGCCGACCTGGCGCAAGGTCAACCCAGCCGACAGCCCCGTTCTGGTGCTGACCGTAAGCTCCTCGCAGATGCCAGGCAATGACCTGAGTGACTATGCCGAAACCCTGCTGGCCCGCCAGTTGAGCCAGATCGAAGGCGTCGGTCTGATCAACATCACCGGGCAGTTGCGCCCGGCAATACGGGTCCAGGCGCAGCCGGAGAAACTCGCAGCCATCGGCCTGACCCTCGCCGACCTGCGCCAGGCCATCCAGCAAACCAGCCTGAACCTGGCCAAGGGCGCGTTGTACGGCGAGCACAGCGTGTCGACCCTCGCCGCCAACGACCAGCTGTTCCACCCGCAGGACTACGCCAAGCTGATCGTCTCCTACCGCGACGGCGCGCCGGTGTATCTGCAGGATGTGGCGAAAGTGATCCATGGCGCCGAAAACGCCTACGTCAAAGCCTGGTCCGGCGCGCAACCAGGGCTGAACCTGGTGGTGTTCCGCCAGCCCGGTGCCAATATCGTCGACACTGTCGACCGGGTGCTGGAAGCGCTGCCAAGGCTGCAGGAGATGCTGCCTGCGTCGGTCGAGGTCTCGGTGCTGCAGGACCGGACACAGACCATCCGCGCCTCGCTGCACGAGGTGGAGCTGACCCTGTTGATCGCCGTGGTGTTGGTGATCGGGGTGATGGCGTTGTTCCTGCGGCAATGGTCGGCGACGCTTGTGGTGTCCAGTGTGCTATGGGTGTCGCTGATCGCCAGTTGCGCATTGATGTATGTGTTCGGTTTCAGCCTGAACAACCTGACCCTGGTGGCCATCGTCATTGCCGTCGGCTTCGTGGTGGACGATGCCATCGTCGTGGTGGAGAACATCCACCGCCACCTTGAAGCGGGCGACGACAGTCGCACCGCCGCGCTCAAAGGTGCCGGGGAAATCGGCTTCACCGTGATCTCGATCAGTTTCTCGCTGATCGCTGCGTTCATTCCGCTGCTGTTCATGGGCGGTGTGGTCGGCCGGTTGTTCAAGGAGTTCGCCCTTACCGCGACGGCCACCATCCTGATCTCGGTGGTGGTGTCGCTGACGCTGGCGCCCACGTTGTGCGCGCTGTTCATGCGCCGCCCGCCTCGCGAGCAACACGGCGGCCTTGGCGAGCGCCTGGTGCGCCGGTATGCGCGTGCCCTGGACCATGCCCTGGCCCACCAGCGCCTGACCCTGGGTGTGTTCGGCATCACCCTGGCGTTGGCAGTGGCCGGATACGTGGCAATCCCCAAAGGTTTCTTCCCACTGCAGGACACCGGTTTCATCCTCGGCACCACCGAGGCGGCGGCGGATGTGTCGTACCCGGCCATGATCGAGAAGCACCAGGCACTGGCCAGGATCATCGAAGCCGACCCAGCCGTGCGCGCGTTCTCCCATTCCGTCGGCGTGACCGGCAGCAACCAGACCATCGCCAACGGCCGATTCTGGATCGCCCTGAAACCCCGTGGCGAACGTGACGTTTCCGCCAGCGAGCTGATCGACAGGCTGCGGCCAAAGCTGGCCCAGGTGCCTGGCATCGTCCTGTACATGCGCGCCGGGCAAGACATCAACCTCAGCTCCGGCCCTTCCCGCACCCAGTACCAGTACGTGCTCAAGAGCAATGATGGCATGGCCTTGAACCTATGGACCCAGCGCCTGACCGACCGCCTGCGGGAAAACCCGGCACTGCGCGACCTGTCCAACGATCTGCAATTGGGCGCCAGCGTCACCCGCATCGACATCGACCGCCAGGCCGCGGCGCGCTTTGGCCTGACCACCACCGACGTCGACCAGGCGCTGTACGATGCCTTCGGCCAGCGGCAGATCAGTGAATTCCAGACCGAGACCAACCAGTACAAGGTGATTCTCGAACTCGACGCCCGCCAACGAGGCAAGGCCGAAAGCCTGAACTACTTCTACCTGCGCTCGCCGCTGACCCACGAAATGGTCCCCCTGTCGGCGCTGGCCCATGTCGCCCCGCCCAGCACCGGGCCGCTGTCGATCAGCCACGATGGCCTGTTCCCGGCCGCCAACCTGTCGTTCAACCTGGCGCCAGGCGTGGCCCTGGGCGATGCCGTGCAGATCCTTGAGCGCACCCAGCGCGAACTCGGCATGCCCGACTCGATCAGCGGCAACTTCCAGGGTGCGGCCCAAGCCTTCCAGAGCTCGCTGTCGAGCCAGCCGTGGCTGATTCTGGCAGCACTGGTGGCGGTGTACATCATCCTGGGCGTGCTCTACGAGAGCCTGGTCCACCCCCTGACCATCATTTCCACCCTGCCATCGGCGGGCCTGGGCGCGCTGATCCTGTTATGGGCCATGGGGCAGGACTTCAGCATCATGGGACTGATCGGCGTGGTGCTGCTGATCGGCATCGTCAAGAAGAACGGCATCCTGCTGATCGACTTCGCGCTGGACGCCCAGCGCACGCAGGGCATCACGCCCGAGCAGGCGATCCACCAGGCCTGCCTGACGCGCTTTCGGCCGATCCTCATGACCACCCTCGCCGCCCTGCTCGGTGCCGTACCGCTGATGTTCGGCTTCGGTACCGGCGCCGAGCTGCGCCAGCCCTTGGGCATCGCCGTGGTCGGCGGGCTGTTGGTGAGCCAGGCCCTGACGCTGTTCACCACCCCGGTCATATACTTGGCCCTGGAACGCTTGTTCCATCGCCGCCGGGCCATCCAGGCGGCTGCGCCCAGTGCCACTTGAGACAAGACCATGCGTGTGCTGATCATCGAAGACGAAGAAAAAACCGCCGACTACCTGTATCGCGGCCTGAGCGAACAGGGCTTCACCGTGGACCTCGCACGCGACGGCATCGACGGCCTGCACCTGGCCCTGGAAGGCGACTACGCGGTGATCGTGCTCGACGTGATGCTGCCTGGCCTGGATGGCTATGGCGTGCTGCGTGCACTGCGGGCGCGCAAGCAGACGCCGGTGATCATGCTGACCGCTCGCGAACGGGTCGAGGACCGTATCCATGGCTTGCGCGAAGGTGCCGACGATTATCTGGGCAAACCGTTCTCGTTTCTGGAACTGGTCGCTCGCCTGCAAGCCCTCACCCGCCGCAGCAGCAGCCATGAACCTTTGCAGGTCCAGGTCGGCGACCTGTGGATCGACCTGATGGCGCGCAAGGCCAGCCGTGCCGGCCAGCGCCTGGACCTCACCGCCAAGGAGTTCTCGCTGCTCAGCGTACTGGCCCGGCGGCAGGGCGAGATCCTGTCCAAGACCGCCATTGCCGAACTGGTCTGGGACATCAATTTCGACAGCGACGCCAATGTGGTCGAGGTGGCGATAAAACGCCTGCGCGCCAAACTCGACGGCCCGTTCGACAACAAGCTGCTGCACACCATACGAGGCATGGGCTATGTCCTGGAAAACCGTGCCGGCTAACTCCATCGCCCTGCGATTGTCGGCGCTGTTCATCCTGGTGGCGATGGGCGTGTTCCTGTTGATTGGCTCGGCGTTGTACCGCCAGGTCGATCGCAGCCTCGACCTGCTGCCCGCTGCCGAGCTCGATGCGCGTTTCAGCGTGCTTGAGTCGACCCTCAACCGCTATGGCACCCCTGAGCACTGGGCCAAGATCACCAACAAGCTCAACCTGCTCAGCGAAGAAGACCGGCGCATCCGCTTCTGGGTGGTCAGCCAAACCCCGGCATTCGAGTATGGCCAGCCGGACGCGCTTATCCGCACATTCGCCGAAGGGCCGCAGGGTATGCGCGAGCTGCGCCTGCCCGATCGGCCCTACCCCTACAAAGTGCTGGTCAGCGAACTCCCACCTTTGGCGGGCCGCCCCGCGTTGCGCTTTCTGATCGGCATCGATACCGAAACCTTCTGGCAGGCCCAGCACAGCTTGTTGGTGGCCATCGTTGGTCTTGCCGTGCTCGGTGTGCTGTTGGCCTCGCTGCTGGGCTACTGGGTGGCGCGCATTGGCCTGCGTCCGCTTCTGGCCCTCTCCAACGAAGCCCAGGCGCTGGCGCCGCCACGTCTGGACGGACGCCTGCAAACCCACGACCTGGCGCCTGAGCTGGCGCAATTCGCAGGCGCCTTCAATGCCGCGCTCGACCGGGTCAGCCAGGCGTATTCGCGGCTCGAGGCCTTCAACGCCGACGTCGCCCATGAATTGCGCTCGCCACTGACCAACCTGATCGGCCAGACCCAGGTCGCCCTGACCCGTGGTCGCAGCGCCGAGCACTACTTCGAAGTGCTGCAATCGAACCTCGAAGAGCTGGAGCGACTGCGCAGCATCATCAACGACATGCTGTTCCTGGCCAGCGCCGACCAGGGCAGCAAGGCCACGGCCCTGACCCAGGCCTCGCTGGCCGAAGAGGTGGCGACCACCTTGGACTACCTGGACTACATCCTTGAAGACGCGCAGGTCCGCGTCACCGTCAGCGGCGACGCCCAGGCGCCCATCGAGAAAGCCCAATTGCGCCGGGCACTGATCAACCTGATCAACAATGCCGTGCAGCATACCGCGCCCAAGCAGGTGATCCAGGTGCACATCGCTGCCGACGCCGAACAGGTCAGCATCGCCGTGAGCAACCCCGGCCCCGCCATCGAGGGTACCCACCTGCCGCTGCTGTTCGAGCGCTTCTACCGGGTGGACGCGGCGCGCAGCAACAGTGGCGGCGGCAACCACGGCCTGGGGCTGGCCATCGTCAAGGCCATTGCCCTGATGCATGGCGGCGATGTTTTCGTGCGCAGCGAAGCCGGCGCCAACACCTTCGGCATTCGCCTTCCAAGCGCTCAACTACGCGGGTTTGAGGCAAAAATCTAAGCCAGTTCAGCGGCGATCATTACTTTTTGTGCAACAGTGCTTATCGTACCCGATACTGTTTCCCGGGCATTGAAAGGACTAACTTTAGTCCTGTCTCAATCAGCACTTGCCAAGCAAGAAGGTAGTTTCAAAATGTCCAACAGTATGGGTATTGCCAGCGTCTTCATCCTGTCTTCCCTGTTGTTGTCGCCCCTGGCCATGGCCGAAGAATCCCAGGCTTTCGTCGCCCGTAACGCACAACTGGCCGCAGCTCAGCAAGAAGCTCGCGAAGCCGTGGCACACAAGGCAGACACTCTGAAAGACGCCAAGCAGACAGCTTCCAAAGCTTCTGTCGACGCCAATGCCGACAGCTGAGTTGTCGCTGTCACCGTTTCCGATTTCCCTTGGCTACGCCATGGGCACCTCCCGTGCCGGTATGTTAGCCTTTTAAAGCCGCTGATTGCTCAGCGGCTTTTTTTATGTGCTTTAACCATCAGCGCGGCCGAAGCGTCACTAATAAGAAAGTTGCACATTCAAAAATAAAAACTGCCCCACCGATAGACCAAAGGAGCTCATACCGGTGCTTACCGCGTATCGTCTTACCCCGTTATTCGTTGCATTGGCCGCAACGATTCCCTTCGCCGCCCAGGCCGATGAAGACAAAGCTGAAGGCTTCATCGAGGGTTCTTCGCTGAACCTGCATTTCCGCAATGCCTACTTCAACCGCGATAACCACCTCCCCGGCGTGCGTGACACCCGTGAGTGGGGCCAGGGCGCGGTTGCCCGGTTCGAGTCCGGCTACACGCCGGGTGTCGTCGGCTTCGGCCTCGACGCCCATGCCATGCTGGGCCTGAAACTCGATGGCGGTGGCGGCCATGCCGGCACCAGCATCCTGCCTACGCACTTCAAGAACGAAGACGAACTGGGTGCCGCGCCGCACTCGTTCTCGACCGCAGGTGCAGCCGTCAAGCTCAAGGCTTTCGACACCGAGCTCAAGGCCGGTGACCTGTTCCTTACCAATCCGGTGATCGCTGGCGGTGAAACCCGCATGCTGCCGCAGACGTTCCGCGGCGTGCATCTGACCAACAACAGCATCGATGGCCTGATGCTCGAAGCCGGTCAGGCCAGTTTCACCAAGCCGTACAACCAGAGCGGACACCGCCGCATCGACACCTACTACGGCAAGCTGGGTGACAACGAGAGCAAGCACCTGAACTGGGCAGGCGCGTCCTGGACGGGCACCGAGAACATCACCGCCAACCTGTATGCCGCAGAGCTGAAGGACATCTGGAACCAGTACTACGCCGACTTCGACTACACCTACGTAGTCAACGACCTGGTCAGCCTGAACCCAGGCGTGCACTTCTACCACACCCAGGACACCGGCCAGGCGCTGCTGGGCAAGATCGACAACAACACCTACAGCGTGCACTTCACCGTCAACGCCGGGTTCCACAGCGTCACCGCCGCTTACCAGCGGGTCAACGGCAACACGCCGTTCGACTACATCAACCTGGGTGACAGCATCTACCTGGACAACTCGCGTATGTACTCGGACTTCAACGCCCCCAACGAGAAGTCCTGGAAGCTGCAGTACAACTACGACTTCGCAGGCCTGGGTGTACCGGGCCTGACGTCGTCACTGTCGTACTCGCGCGGTGAAGCGGACCTGACCAAGGCTGACAAGGACCTGACCCACTACGACTACTACCGCGCGGACGGCAAGAACGCCATGCACTGGGAACGTGACCTGGACGTGAAGTATGTGTTCCAGGAGGGCAACCTGAAGGATCTGTCGGTACTGCTGCGCTATGCCACCCACCGTGGCAGCCAGGGCTATGCGTCCATCGACAGCAACAGTGACAACGATGAACTGCGGGTGATCGTCGATTACCCGGTGAACATCTTCTGACGCATTGATCGCCAGCCAGCCGACGACTACCGGGTTGCAAACGCTCAGTAGGAGCCGGTTGGCCGGCGATTTGGGCTGAAAAACAGCCCCCACAGGTAATTCCGTCGGACAAATCTTGTCCGACAATCCTCGCTTCCCTAGAATACTGCCGCCGCATAACGGCCCCTGCCTCAGCAGTAGCGAGCATGCCCACCCGATCTCCGCGTATCGCACTCTACAGGTCGCACCCCGAACTGATCCTGAACCTGGCCAGTTGCCTTGCCGTGCTCGCTATCGTGGCCATCGTCAGCTACCTGCTGGCACGCGAAAGGGACAGCGTCGAGCTGTCGGCCATTCGCTCGTCCAACAACATCGTCCAGCTCATCGAAAGCGATATCCTGCGCAACGTCGAGCTCTACGATCAGTCCTTGCAAGGCCTGATCTGGGCCGTAAGCCGAAAGGAATTGCCGGACATACCCACCAGCTTGCGCCAGCGTCTGCTGTTCAATGGCGCCTTCGTCGACCACAAGCGCGGCGATCTGCTTTGGCTCGACAAGCAAGGCAACGTAGTGGGCGATTCCACCAGCACCGTCCCACGCACGGCCAACTTGGCCAACACCAGCATTTTTCAGGCCCACCTGCATAACCCCAATCTGGGGTTGCTGGTCGGCCCGCCCTTTAAGTCCAAACTCAGCGACCTGGATTGGTGCATCAGCTTCAGCCGACGTATTTCAGGGCCTGACGACGCGTTCGTTGGGGTAGCTGCCGGCGCACTGCGCCTGTCGTACTTCAGCGAGCTGTTCCGGCGACTGGATATCGGCGACGACAGTAGCATCAACCTGATCAACACCGACGGACAACTGCTGGCACGACAACCGACGCGCCCCCAGGACCCGATGATCGGGGCCAACGTCAACGACAGCCCCAACTTCAAGCGCATCCTCAGTGAGCACCGGGGCAGCTTCACCGCCCGCTCCAGCTTCACTGGCGCACCCCGTATCTACACCTTCGCACGTGTTGCCGACCTGCCATTGATCGTGCTGGTAGTGCACTCGGCCGACGAGGTGTTCCAGTCCTGGCGACGCACCGCGATTCTGGTCAGCGGTGCCACCGGTGTGCTGTGCATCGGTATCCTCTGGCTGAGCCTGTTGCTGGGCCGAGAGCTGCGCCGCCGCCAGGAAGCCGAACAAGGCCTGGCGACACTGGCCGCCACCGACAGCCTGACCGGACTGGCCAACCGCCGCCGCCTCGACCAGGTACTGCGTCAGGAATGGGCTCGTGCCCAGCGAAATCGACAGCCATTGGCGGTGCTGATGGTGGATGTGGATCACTTCAAGGCCTTCAACCAACGTCACGGCCATGCCGGCGGGGACCATGCGCTACGGGAAGTGGCCAAGACCATCGAACAGTGCATCCGGCGCCCGGCAGACCTTGCGGCACGCTATGGCGGGGAGGAGTTCCAGGTGGTGCTGCCGGAGACCGACCTGGCCGGCGCCAAGCTTCTTGCCGAACGCATCCGTTCGAGCGTGCAAGCACTGGCACCTTTTGCCGACGATGCCCATTCGGTGACGGTGAGCATTGGCATCGGCCTGTACCTGCCGGGCACCCAGCACGATCTGGCAAGCGTGCTGGGTGCGGCAGATGAGGCGCTCTACCGGGCCAAGGCCAATGGCCGTAACCGGGTCGAGGCGCCTGCGGTTTAGGAACGTGCGCGAACAGCGTCGCGCAGTGCCTTCACCTGGTCGTGGTTGCGCTGCACACCCTCGAGTTGCTTCTCGACGATCATGTAGGTCTGGTCGTTGGCGCCCCGGCCCAGTTTGACCAGTTTTTCGCGGGCTTCCTTATAGGCCTTCAAGGCGTGGTCTTCACCGCGCTCGACTTCGTTGAGCACCGCTTCTTCATCCTTGCCGGTGACCATCGACTTGAGGTTGACCCAGCCACGGTGCAGGTCGCCGCTGATGCTGGTGGAAGTTTCCGGATCGCCACCCAGGCGGCGCACATCACTCTGCAACTCTGCGGCGGCCGAGGCGCATTCGCCTGCGCGCTGCACGAAGAAGGCTTTGAGCTCAGGGTTCTTCACGTCTTCGGCCGACGTCTTGAATCCTTTCTCGCCATCCTTGCTGTACTCGATCAGGTCGTTGAGCACGTTGATAACGTCTTTGTTCGGGTTGCTCATGGCATGAACTCCTTGGCAGGTGGAAGTCCCTAGGAACAGAGCAGCGTTCATGCCAAGCGCCAACGAATCGTTAAAACGTTGTAAATCAATAAGTTATCTAATGAGGCAAACGAACTGGAAGCGGCGTTCTGCATGATTGCCGCTTGGGCACCCGTGCAGATTGCAGTATGGTCTGCGCTTTTACTCAGCCAGATGCCCCCATGAAACCGGAAACCCTCGAACTACTGGTCACCCGTACCATGCCCTTCGGCAAATACCAGGGCCGGATCATCGCCGACCTGCCTGGGGATTATTTGGCCTGGTTCGCTCGCAAGGGGTTTCCCACTGGAGAGCTGGGCGGGTTGCTGGCATTGATGCACGAGATCGACCACAACGGGTTGATGGACCTGCTGGTGCCGTTGCGTCAGAAGCACCGGCGATAAGGCCCCCGCAGCGTCGATGCTGCGGGATTCTGGATTGTCTTGCGCGGCCTCATCGCCGGCAAGCCGGCTCCTGCAGGGCATACCTAGCCTTTGGCAGGCGCTACCGCCAGTTCCACGCGCTCGCTCTTCTTGATCACGGCATACACCACCGCTGTCAGCAGGCTGCCCGCCACGATCGCCAGCAGGTAGAGCAGCGCGTGGTTGATCGCATTAGGGATCAGCAGCACGAACAACCCACCATGCGGTGCCATCAGCTTGCACCCGAAATACATCGACAAGGCACCGGTCAACGCACCGCCTGCGATACTCGCCGGAATCACCCGCAAGGGGTCTTTGGCAGCGAATGGGATGGCCCCTTCGGAAATGAAGCAAAGCCCTAGTACCAGCGCAGCCTTGCCGGCCTCACGCTCGCTCTGGGCGAACTTGCGCCGGGCGAGGAAGCTGGCGATGCCCAGTCCAATCGGCGGCACCATGCCGGCGGCCATGGTCGCGGCCATCGGTGCATAGCTGGACGAAGCCAGCAGCCCCACCGAGAAGGCGTAGGCCGCCTTGTTGATCGGGCCGCCAAGGTCCACGCACATCATGCCGCCCAGCAACAACCCGAGAAGAATCGCATTGGTGGTGCCCATACTGTCGAGGAAGCGGGTCAGGCCTTCGAGCATGGCCGCCACCGGCTGGCCAACCACATAGATCATCACCAGCCCAGTGAACAGGCTGGCCAGCAACGGAATGATCAGAATCGGCTTGAGGGCATCGAGACTGCTGGGCAGACGCGCCCAGCGGGCAATGGCCTTGGCGCTGTAGCCGGCGAGAAAACCGGCGACGATGCCGCCAATGAACCCAGCCCCCAGGGTGCTGGCCAGCAGGCCACCGATCATGCCGGGGGCCAGCCCCGGGCGGTCGGCAATCGACCAGGCGATATAGCCGGCCAGCAAAGGCACCATCAGCTTGAACGCGGCCTCACCCCCGATCTGCATCAACGCAGCCGGCAAAGTGCCTGGTTCCTTATAGGCTTCGATACCGAAGACGAACGACAACGCGATCAACAAGCCGCCAGCCACCACCATCGGCAGCATGAACGACACCCCGGTCAGCAGGTGCTTGTAGATACCCGTTTTCTCGGCTTTGCCGGCAGTCGGCGCACCTGCGACATCGGCGGCGCCCTCCAGCTTGCCTTCGGCCAGGGCCTTGTCCAGCGTGGCACGGGCCTGCTTGAGGGCGGTGCCGGTGCCACAACGATAGATGCGCTTGCCGGCGAAGCGTGCCGTCGGCACCTCGATGTCGGCCGCCAGCAACACCACATCGGCTTCGGCGATGGCTTCGGCGGACAGCGGGTTGCGCGCGCCCACCGAACCCTGGGTCTCGACGGTCAGCTGGTAACCCAACTGCTGGGCAGCCTGTTGCAAGGCTTCGGCCGCCATGAAGGTATGCGCTACCCCAGTCGGGCAGGCCGTGATCGCCACGATGCGCGGCGCAACGGCAGTTGCCGATGTGGGGCTGGTGGCAGACGCCCTCAGCACTTGCGCATTGGCCGCGGCTTCATCGAGGAACCCCTCACGGTCGGCCAACGCCTGGGATGGGGTGCTCTGGTACAGGCGCTTGCCGACGAAACGAGCCAGATCGACCGGGCCCGTGCTGATCACCAGCACACAGTCGGCGTCGGCGATCTGTGCAGGCGTCAGTTGTCGCTCGGGATGTTCGCTGTCCTGTACTTCGACACTGGTGCTCCAGCCCCGGCGCTGAGCCGCCGCGGCCAGCAGGCGAGCACTGAGCACGCTCGACACCTGCCCGTTGGGGCAAGCGGTGACAATGGCAATGTTCATCGGCAACCCTCTTGTTGTTCTGTCAGTTGCACACCCGCTTCCAGGCGAGCCAGCTGCTCGCGATCACGAATGCCGAAGCCGACCTGGGTGACGGCCTGGGCAGCAATCGCGGTGGCCCGGCGCAAGGTATCGGTCGGCGCTTCGCTCTGCAGCAAGCCATGCACCATGCCGGCTACCAGGGAATCGCCCGCCCCCACCGTGCTGGCGACCCGCACTTTCGGCGGTCGAGCCTGCACCGTGAGGTTATCGGCGAACCAACGGACCCCTTCCGCCCCATCGGAAACCACCACATGCTCGACGCCATCGGCCAGCAGGCGCAGGGCCGCCGCGCGCTGCTGCGCTGCACTGTCCACGGTCAGGCCAAGCACTTCGCCCAACTCCTCGGTGTTGGGCTTGACCAGCCACGGCGCGCTGCGCAGCCCGGCGCGCAGGGCTTCGCCGCTGCTGTCGAGCGCGACTTTCAGGCCCAGGCCCTTGAGGCGCACGAGCAATTGGTTGAACCACTCAGGGCTCACTCCACGCGGCAGGCTGCCTGCGACCACCACGGCATCCTGTCCGGGGGCCACCTGCTCCAACACACGCAGCAGGGCCTCCTGAGCCGCTTCGTCGACTTCAGGCCCCTGCCCGTTGATATCGGTCACGCGGCCGTCGGCCTCGACCAGCTTAATGTTGCTACGGGTTTCGCCTGGAACGCGTACGAAGCAGTCGGTAAAACCGCGCCTCTCGATCAGGGCTTCGAAGGCCTGGAGGTTGTCGCGGCCAAGGAAGCCGCCGACCGTGACGCTGTGCCCCAGGTCAGCCAGCACCTGGGCAACGTTCAGGCCTTTACCGGCGGCATGACTCTGCTGGGCCTGGCTGCGGTTCACGTGGCCGGGACGCAGGGCATCGAGGCTGACTGTGATGTCCAGCGCCGGGTTCAGGGTCAGGGTGAGGATCTTGGCCATTCAGTAACGCTCCACCAGCGCGCGAACCGCCGCGGCGCTGTCTTGTTGCAGGGCCTCGCGCGCCAGGGCGCGGGCCGTCTGGTGATCGGCCTGGCGAACCAGGGCTTTGACTTCTGCAATGCTGCGGGCCGCGACGCTGAGCTCGTCGACGTCCAGGCCGAGCAGCACGGCGACTGCCTGCGGGTCCGCGGCCAGCTCGCCGCACACGCCCACCCACTTGCCCTCGGCATGGGCGGCGCGCACGGTCATGTCGATCAGGCTCAACACCGCCGGGTGCAGGCCATCTGCCTGGGCCGATAGGCTCGGATGGCCACGGTCGATGGCCAGGGTGTACTGGGTCAGGTCGTTGGTGCCGATGCTGAAGAAATCCACCTCACGGGCCAGCTGTGCGGCCAACAAGGCCGCCGAAGGCACCTCGACCATGATTCCGACCTGCAGGTCTGCCACCGGGATTTCCTCACGCAGACGTTCGACCATGGCCCGGGCTTCGCGCCATTCGTGAATCTGGCCGACCATCGGGAACATGATCCGCAGCGGCCGTTGATCGGCCGCACGCAGCAGGGCGCGCAGCTGCTCTTCCATGACCTGCGGCCGTTGCAGGGTCAGACGCACGCCGCGCACACCGAGGAAGGGGTTCTCCTCCGCGGCGATGGGCCAGTAAGGCAGCGGTTTGTCGCCTCCCACATCGAGAGTCCGCACCACCAGTGGCCGACCCTGCAGGCCGTCGAGCACGCGGCGGTACTCGGCCTCCTGGGTGGCGACGTCGGGTGCTTGGGGGTGGGCCATGAAAATCAGTTCGGTACGCAGCAGGCCGACACCTTCGGCGCCTTGATCCACCACCTTGTCGATAGCCGTGCTTTCACCGATATTGGCGAACACTTCGACGGCATGGCCGTCGCGGGTCACCGCCGGCTCATGACGACTGGCCCAGGCCGCCTGCAAACGCTGCTCGCGCAGGTCGCGTTCGGCCAGGGCACGTTGCAGCTCGTCAGCGCCAGGCGCGACGCTGACCAAACCACGCTGGCCGTCCAGCAGCAGCGCGGTGCCAGGCGCCAGCAGCAGAATCGACTCGCCCACGCCCACCACCGCCGGAATGCCCAAGGCACGGGCGACAATCGCGCTATGAGCGGTGGCCCCACCGTGCGCAGTGACGATACCGGCGACCCGGGCCGGGTCCAGCCGGGCGACATCGGATGGGCCAACTTCGGCCATCACCAGCACGTAGGGTTGCTCCGGGGCCTCCTGGGTCTGCACGCCGCACAGCTGGGCCAATACCCGCCGACCGATATCGCGCAGGTCGGCCGCGCGCTCAGCGAGCAGGGCATCGTGCAGCGCTTCCTGCTGGCGCGCAGCCGCTTCGATGACCGCCATCCATGCAGCCGCGGCGCTTTCGCCCTGAGCCAGACGCAGTTCGACATCGTCGGTCAGCGCGGGGTCGGCGAGCATTTCCTGGTGGGTGACGAAGATCTCGCCAATGGCCTTTTCGCTACGTTGTACCAAGGCCTGGAGTTCAGCATTCACCGCCTCCAACGCTTGGCGCAGCTTCATCCGCTCCTGGGCGGGCGATTCGCCGCGCAGGGGGTAATCGATGTCACGCTCGACACACAGGTGCGCAGGGCCAGCGGCAATGCCTGGGGCAGCACCGACGCCCTGGATATGGCTACCGGCCAGCGGAGGCTGAAGCGCGTCGGCCTCTACCATAGGCTCCGGCACCACACATTTGGGCAGAGGCTCCACCTCTTCGCCAAGGCCTTGCTCGATGGCGGCCAGCAATACCGGCAGCGCATCGGCGGCGATGCCAGGCTCGGCGATCAGTTCGAGCGCCTGGCCTCGCCGCGCCCCTAGGCTCAGCAGCTTGCTCAGGCTCTTGACCGATACTGCTGGCTGCGCGCTGTCCAGCAGACGCACCCTGATTTCCCCCTCGAAGCCCTTTGCAAGCTGCGCCAGCGCTTTGGCCGGGCGGGCGTGCAGACCATGGGGGTTGGCCAGCACCACCCGTACGCTCGGCCAGTCGGCCGGCACCTCGCCGCCCAGCACCTCGAGCACGGCACGGCTGCTGGTGGCCTGGTAGAGCATCTGTCCACGGCCCTCGATCAACACTTCGCACAGGCGTTCGAGCAAGGCCTGATGGGCGGCGCCAAGGCTGGCCAGGCAGAACAGACCATTGAGCGGTTGCTCACGGTAGCGCAGTGGCTGCTGGGGCGTGATGAAGGCCAGACCGGGCTGCAACACCTGACGCTCGCTGTGCAGCCACCACAACCCTTCGCCCAAGGGCAAGGGCTCAGCCTGTTGCAGCGCGGCGGCAAAGCCATTGTCGACACACCCGGCGCGTTGCAGCAGGCGCGAGCCACGCCAGGCCAGTTCGTCGAAGTCTTCGGCAGCAAGGTTCAGGCTGACCAGTTGGGCGTCCAGCGCCAATGCCTGGGGAGCACCCTGCAGCAACTTGAGCAGCGCTTCGGCAGAACTGGCCCGACGCAGGGCCTCGGCCAGGTCGGTTTCGCCCAACGCGCGGGTCAGCAGTTGCAGCAGGCGCAGGTGCTCGTCGGAGCGGGCCGCGATGCCGATGGCGAGGTAAACCCTCTGCCCATCGCCCCAGTCCACGCCTTCGGGAAACTGCAGCAGGCGCACGCCGGTGGCGAACACCAGGTCGCGGGTCTGCGGTGTGCCGTGGGGAATGGCAATGCCCTGGCCAAGGAAGGTCGACCCCTGCGCCTCGCGGGCCTGAAGCCCCTCCAGATACCCTTCGGCGACCAGGCCGTCAGCGACCAACCGATCCGCCAACAGGCGCAAGGCCTGGGCCTTGTCGGCGGCCTTCTGGCCCATGGCTATCTGCTCTTTGGCGAGCTCGAGCATGACCTTCTCCTTTTGCAGTTCCCAGGTGGGTACTGAGGTATTGTTGTGAAATTCACGAAAACGACCAGTGCTACAGTCGGACGCAGGCAACGACCCCGGCAGAAAATTTGCCTGCTGAAACGATTAATCTGACCAGGCGGCCACGTTACTCGATAATCTGCCGAGGAAAAAGCCCCATCCTGTCGGACAATTGCGACAATGGTCGTCTGCGCGCGGTGCCTGTCCTGGGTCAAACTACCCGGTCTGGCTTCGCGGTCAGCCCCGGTAATAACAAGGAAAACTCGGTGAAACTCAGCGATATCGCCCGTCTGGCCGGTGTGTCCGTGACCACTGCCAGTTACGTCATCAACGGCAAGGCCGAACAGCAGCGCATCAGTAACGCCACGGTCGAGCGGGTACGTGCGGTGGTCGAGGCTCACGGCTTCACCCCCAACCCCCAGGCTGCCGGCTTGCGCAGCCGCCATACCCGCACGCTTGGCTTCATTCTCCCGGATCTGGAAAACCCCAGCTATGCCCGCATTGCCAAGCAGCTGGAGCAAGGCGCCCGCGCCCGTGGCTACCAGCTGTTGATCGCCAGCAGCGACGACCAGCCTGACAGCGAACGTCAGTTGCAGCAGCTGTTCCGCGCCCGCCGCTGCGACGCCCTGTTCGTCGCCAGTTGCCTGGAGCCGCACGACGAAAGCTACCGAGAGCTGCTGGACAAAGGCCTGCCGGTAATCGCCATCGACCGGCGCCTGGATCCAGCCTATTTCTGCTCGGTGATCAGTGACGATCGCGATGCCAGCCGACAGTTGGCCCAAAGCCTGTTGGCCACGCACCCACGCAGCATCGCCCTGATCGGTGCACGCCCCGAACTGTCGGTCAGCCAGGCCCGTGCCGGCGGTTTCGATGAAGCCCTGCAAGGCTTCGGCGGTGATGTACGCCGTTACCAGGGCGAAGCCTTCAGCCGGGAATGCGGGCAGCGCCTGATGCAGCAACTGACCGACGAACTGGGCGGCCTGCCCGATGCGCTGGTAACCACCTCCTACGTGCTGCTGCAAGGCGTGTTCGACGCGCTGCAAGCGCGCCCTGCCAATTCGCGCCAACTGCAGTTGGGCACCTTCGGCGACAACCAGTTGCTCGACTTCCTGCCGCTGCCGGTCAATGCCATGGCCCAGCAACACGCACTGATCGCCGCCACAGCCCTGGAGCTGGCCCTGGCCGCCATCGAGGACAAGCGCTACGAGCCTGGCGTACATGCCATAGGCCGCACCTTCAAGCAACGCATCGCGGCTGCCTGACCATGCGCCTGATCGACACCCACACCCACCTGGACTTCCCCGATTTCGACCCTGACCGCCGGCGCCTGCTGGACGATGCGGCAGCGCGCGGGGTCGAGCGGATGGTGGTGCTGGGCGTGTATCAGGCCAACTTCCAGCGGGTATGGGACCTGGTCTGTGGTGACCGACGCTTGTTCGCAGCCCTGGGCCTGCACCCGGTCTACCTCGACCAGCACCGTCCCGAGCACCTGACGCAATTGCGCGACTGGCTGGAACGCCTGCGTGGCGATCCACGGTTGTGCGCAGTCGGCGAGTTCGGCCTGGACTACTACCTGCCGGCGCTGGACAAGGCGCAGCAACAGGCGCTGTTCGAGGCGCAGTTGCAGATGGCCTGCGACTTCGAACTGCCGGCCCTGCTGCACGTGCGCCGCAGCCACGCGCAGGTGATCGCCACGCTCAAGCGCTACAAGCCGGCGCGGGCAGGCATCATCCATGCGTTCGCGGGCAGCTACGAGGAGGCCCGCGAATACATCAAGCTGGGCTTCAAGCTGGGGTTGGGCGGCGCCGGCACCTGGCCGCAGGCGTTGAGGCTGCGCAAGACCTTGCCGAGGCTGCCGCTGGAGTGTGTGGTGCTGGAAACCGACTCACCCGACATGGCGCCGGTGATGTTCCCAGGGCTGCGTAACAGCCCGGAGCACTTGCCGGAGATCGCCGCGGCCTTGGCGGAGTTGATTGGCATCGATGTACAGCGGTTGGCCGAGGTCAGCACGCACAATGCGAGTGAATTGTTTGGCTGGTAGTGGCCGGCAATGCCCTATCGCCGGCAAGCCGGCGCCCACAGGCATTGCCCTCGACCCAAGCGAGGGCGGTCCCGCAGGACCGACCTAGACCCGAAAAGCTCCGATCAAACGCTTCAACTCGATTACCTGTGCCGACAGCGCCCGGCTGGCATCTTCGGTCTGGCAGGCTCCCTGGGTGGTGTCCTGCGCCGCCCGGTTGATCGCCACGATATTCTGGTCGATGTCATGGGCCACCGCTGTCTGTTGCTCGACGGCAGCTGCGATTTGCTGGTTCTGCTCGACGATCCCGCCAACCGCGCCGAGGATATTGCCCAACGCCTGCTGTACCTGGCGTGCCTCATCCACCGTGCCCGACGCCATTTGGTGACTGCTGCCCATCGCCTGGACTGCAGCGGCCACGCCGGCTTGCAGGCGCTGGATCATCAGCGCGATTTCTTCGGTGGAGTCCTGGGTGCGTCGGGCCAGCGTGCGCACTTCGTCGGCGACCACGGCAAAGCCCCGGCCCTGCTCGCCGGCGCGGGCCGCCTCGATGGCGGCGTTGAGTGCCAGCAAGTTGGTCTGCTCGGCAATGCTGCGGATCACCTCCAGCACTCGGCCAATCGCCTGGCTGTCGCCGGCCAGTTGGTTGATCGCCGATACCGTCTCGTCGATTTCCGCCGCCAGACGGTCGATGCTGCCTTGCTGGTGCTCCACCAGGCCTCGGCCATTGGCACTCTCACGGTTGACCTGCTGCGCCCCCTCGGCTGCCAGCGCCGCACTGCGCGCCACTTCCAGGGCGGTCGCGCTCATCTGGTTCATCGCCGTGGCCACCTGTTCGATCTGCTCACGCTGACCACTGACCGCCAGGTTGCTGCGAGCCGACACAGCCAGCACCTGCTCGGCCTGCTCCTCGACCGTAGCCACGGTGCGCCCCACCTGGTCGATCAACCCCCGGATGCGCTTGACGGTTTCGTTGAAGCCCTGGCCCAGCTCGCCCAGTTCATCGCGGCTATGGGCCTGGAAGCTGACCGTCATGTCACCGTCCGCGACCTTGTCCATGGCACTGCCCAACTTGCGCAAGGTGGCCTTGGTCGAGACGAAGAAACCACCATAGAGATAGAGAATCAGCGCAAAGACGCCCGCCAGCACGCCGACCAGGCCCACCATACGTAGGCGCTGCTCGCTCAGGCGCGCCTGCAGTTGCCCTTGCAACTGGGCAAGAATGGCATCGTTGAGCTGGTAGGTCTGGCCGATCAGGTCGCTGACTTGTTGATAGAACGTCGCCCAAGGCGCATCCAGGGTCTCGGCCACCACCACCTGCTCCTCGAACAATGCCGCCGCCTGCTTGACCGTGGCCTGGCTAGCCTGCGCGGCCCCTGCCAAGCCTGCCTTCACGGCCTGGTCCCCGGCCAGTGCATCGTCCAGGCGAATGGCATAGTCGGCGGCCAGGCGCTCCAGACGTTGCAGCAGGTCTTCGAACCGAGCGCTGCCGGCAGAGTCGATGAAGCCCCGGCCCAACGCCACGGCACCCATGGCCCTGCCTTCGCCCAGGGTCTGGGTGACCTGGGCCGTAGCAGTGCCTACCAGCTCGCTCAGCTGACGGACCGACGCCTGGTCGTCCTGGCCCAAGCCGGACTGGTTGACCTGCAATTTGCCAAACACTTGGGCAAGGCCCAGCAGCTTGTCGAACAACGCGACCTTGTTCTGCAGCGAGGACTCCACCCGGGCCTGGGCAAAGGCTGCCGACAGCTCCTCGCGCTTGGCCTCCAGCAGTGGGTCATGGCCTTGCAAGGCAAGCAATTGCGCCTGGACCCTGTCCTGCAGCGCAGCGATGCGTGACTCGATGTCTCCAGCCTGACCCGACTGGCCAAGTACCGCGTTGATCTGCAACAGGTTGCCCAGTGATTCCAGATCGCCTCGCAGCGCCAGGCTGCCAGCCAGGGGTGAAATACCCTCGAGTTCGACGCGAGTGGACTGGAATTGCTGGTAGGCATCACGGACCAGATAAAAGCTGGTCACCAGCATGGGCAGGAAGAACAGGACACTGATGAGGCTGAATTTCTGGCCGAAGCTCAGCCGATTCATCAATGCGATGGCCGGATAGAGCAAACGCTTCACAGGTCACCTCCATGGATTCTTATTGTTCTGCGAGATAGCACCAGGCCACTGGTATAACGCAGATCGAATCGGAGGTTTGTAAAGTAAGGTTAACCGATGGCGGCAGGGCCGCAGTGCAAGCCGGCCCCTCCAGGCTCAAACCAGCACGGTCCACAGCGCGAAGCACGCGTACCACAACACGGCGGTGCGCAACAGCAGCTCCCAGAGGCTGTCCAGACGGCCAAGCCCACGCTGACTGTCTTCCTCATCGGGAATGTCGTCGGCAACTCGACCCACCCGGGTCACCAGGTGCGCGGCACTGATGTGCCAGTTCAACAGTTCGTGCAGCATCACACGCATCACGGCAACGAAATTGCCCACCAAGGCGAAGCTCACGGCGATGATCCGCACCGGCAGCCAATCCATGACATGTCGCAGTCGCTCGGCGCTGGCCTTCAATGCGGGCTGACCGCTGTGCGCGATGCTCAGCGACAACAAGCGGTAGGCCAGCGCGGCAGCGGGGCCGAGCACGAAATACCAGAAGATCACTGCGAAGAAGCTTTGATAGGCCTGCCACAGCAAATACCCCTGAACCTGCACCAGCAAGGCCCGAGGCTCCTCGGCAACCAGGCCCAGGTCCCGCTCGGCCACATGCAACGCGGCCTGCTCGTCGCCCCGGCGCCAGGCGTCACGAAACGGCCCCAGCGCAGCCTTGGCATCTCCCCGGCCCAGACTGTAGATCAGCACCAACAGGTGCACCGGCATGGCCAGCAGGCCATAGGCCACAGGCTCCAGCACATGCAGTAGCAGGGTCAGCAGGATGACCGGTGCCAGCACCAGAATGGCCAGCGTCCACCAGGGATGGACCTTGCCGCTGCGCTCCAGGCGCACCAGCTCTCCCAGGAAAAAGCCATCGCGCTGCAGTCGATGACGCAAGGCCGAAAACTTCTCGACCCAGAGCACCAGCACCAACACCAGAAAACTCATGCGTTGTCCTCGTTTTCCTTGACAGCTTTTCGGTAGCGGGGCCAGTCGAATGCCGGCCCTGGATCGGTCTTGCGTACTGGCGCGATGTCGCTGTGACCCTGGATCCGTGCCAGGTCGATGGCCGGCCAGGCGCGGCGTATCTGTCGCGTCAGTTGCTCCAATGCAGCGTACTGGGCATCGGTGTACGGTAGGTCGTCAGTGCCTTCGAGCTCGATGCCGATGGAGAAGTCGTTGCAGCCTTCACGCCCATCGAACGACGACACACCCGCATGCCAGGCGCGATCGAGCAGTGACACGAACTGGGTAACGGCGCCATCGCGCTCGATGAACAGGTGCGCCGATACCGTCAGGTGGCAGATGCCTTCGAAATAAGGGTGCGCCTTGGGATCGAGCTGGTTCTGGAAGAATGCCTGGACATTGCCCGTGCCAAAGCAGGCAGGCGGCAAGCTGATGTTGTGGATAACCAGCAGGGAAATCGACTCACCTGCAGGGCGCGCGTTGAAGTTCGGCGAGGGGCAATGGGTGACGCCGTCGAACCAGCCTGTCGCACGGTTCAGTTGCATGGGGAGTTCCTGAATAGCAGGGGTTACCCGCGCAGTATGCCCTGCCACCGACACCGGGTGCATGTAAATCATTGTGACGATTGGCCAGCGGGCCGTTTCAGTGGGCGTGTTGCTGCCGCAAGCGGTCCAGGACAGTCTCGAGCGCCCGCTCGAACAGCTGGCCGTCGTCCAGCAGGCGGGCTTCTCCATGGCGCAGGGCTTGTGCCAGGCCCGCCGTGCTCCACTCGCGCGCTTTCATTCCGGTGCGGTTGGCGAACACCAGGCGGTCAGTGCCGTCGATGCGCGCCACCAGCTTGCAGCGCAGCGGCTCCTCGTCATCGAACACCTCGACCCAGCTGCCGATACGCAGGCGCTGGACCTGCTGCATGTGCATGGCCAGGCCATCGGACTGACGCAAGGGCGCACAGGCCGGTTCTTCGGCAATCGCCAAGACGATGTCGTCGCCGACCAGCACCTCTGCCAAGGCCGGATCGTCGTCGACTGTAGACGGCTCTCCCCCGGCGCAAGCACGCAGGTGCAACCGCTCCAGGGCAAGGAAGAATTCGCGAGTGGCGGCCGAATCCTGCGCCACGCCCGCCAGGCCGTCGCGCAGGGCCTTGAGCAGCCCCGGCACCTGCTGCAACAGGCGCTCACAAGCCCGCGGCCCGTGGTGGGGGGCAATACTGGCCAGCAATGCGTCCAAGGTTGCCAAAGCGTTGACCCAGGCCAGGGACGCCTCGCCTTGCTTGAGCCATGCCAGCATCATCACCTGGCTCCATGACTGCACCAGCATCTGCACCACCACCTGCGGCCATACATGCCCGCGCAAGCGCTGATTGAGCGCCTGCTGCACCTGCTGTCGGGCCTGCAAGGCACGCGCACGGCCTTCCTCGGCATCGCGGGTGCGCTGCTCAAGCAGTTCGTTGCGTCGCCGTTCGTCCTGGTTGAACGTCACGAAGTCTTCCAGCAGTTCGGCAAACAGACCCACGTCGTCGGTGAAATCGTTCAGCAGCCGCTGGACGATGCGCTCCACACGCAGATGCAGGCTGTCGCGCAGGCCCTGCGCATGGGCATCCCAGCCGAACGAGGCAGCGGCCAATTCGTTGAGCAAGCGCCGCACGGGATGGCTGGGCCGGCTGAACACGCCCTTGTCGAGCAGCGCGACCTTCAGCACCGGTATATGCAAACGGCCCAGCAATGCGCGCAGGGATGGCGGCAAGTTGTCGTCAGCCAGGATGAAGTCGAACAGCAGTCCGACGAGGTTGATCATGTCTTCGTCGGCCGTGGCGATACGCCTGCGGGTACCGCTGCGAACACTGACACGCAACAACAGCTGCTCGAGCTGCTGGCCAAGGACGAAGTCCTCAGGCTCGTAGGTGGCCGGTACGTACTGTTGAAGGTGCGACAGCAGGCGCAACAGGTCGGCGGTGCTGATCGGATGGGCAGTCGCCACCGCTTGCAAGCGCGGCGCGAACCGCCCGCGCTCGGGTGCCAGCAGGCCTTGCAACGAATCGAAGAACGCCTGACCGGCCGCATTCTGGCCGGTAACATCCTCGCGGACCTCGGCTGCCAACGCACGCCGGGATGCCCGTTGCCGATCTTCTGCCCGGCGGCGCGGCGCAGGCTGCAGGTCGGGCAGCACGCCTGCCGCGGCGAGCAACTGGTTCGCCTCGCCATATAGCACGTCGATGTCACGCAGAACGTAGCGTTCGAACAACTTCAACAGCACCAGCTTGACCCGCAGCCCGACCCCCAGGCTGCGCCCGGCGTCGAGGAAGTAGCCGCACAGCGCGCCAGGCTCCAGCGGGTTGTGCCAGTCGTCCAGCGCATGGCCAAGCAAAGTCTGGAACCGAAGGTTCAGTTGCCCCAACGCAAGGCCATCGCGCGACAGCACCCGCGCGATCATGCCATCGACCGCGGCGGCCCGCTCCAGCTGCGCCTGCCCGCGCGGGCTGTCAGGCTGACTGAGGCCAGCCAAGGGGTCGACCCGGCCCAGGCGCGCGAAGGCATCGTGGTAGATATCGAGAAAACCGCGCTCGATGCTCTTGCGCTTGAGCCGCAAGTCGCGCATCGCTTCGAAGTACAGGTTCTGGTCGAAACGCTCAGCGGCCTTGTCCGCCATTTCGAAAAGGGTGTCGTCGGCATTGTCGAACAAGTCCTGCAGGGCCTGGCGCAACTGCAAGGCAGCTTTGTCGCGTACCTGCAGCAGCAACATGGGGAGGCAAGGCAAAGGCGTACGCACGCCACGATCGATGGCCGCCGCCAAGGGCACCACCTTGCCTTCTTTTTGCATCCCTGACTCCTTGCTGGGTGTTTTCAAGTCTTAGCGCGAAAATCGTCAAAGCTATGACGCCAAATATTGGTCGATATTATCGGTAAAAAAGCGGGCCTCTGCCAGCATCCATTGCATCGCAGGGTAAAGACCATGGGTTGAAGCGAATGCTCGGCGCACCTGACCAAAGGTCACCTGCAAGGCGGCTGTACACACCGTCCCCCTGCCCTATAATCGCCGGCACCTAGCTTGTGGAGCCGAACATGCCGAACCTACGCCTCGCCGACCTGACTGCCGAAATCGAAGCCAATGTGCGCCGTGCGCTGCTGGAGGACATCGGCAGTGGCGACATCACCGCACAGCTGATCCCGGCCGAGCGCCTGGCCAAGGCCACCATCATTACCCGCGAAGACTGCGTGATCGCCGGCACTGCCTGGGTCGATGCGGTGTTCCGCCAGCTCGATCCGCGGGTGGCCGTGCACTGGCAGGTTGCCGATGGCGAGCGGGCCAAGGCCAACCAGGCCTTGTTCCACCTCGAAGGCCCGGCACGCTCGCTGCTGAGTGGCGAGCGCTCGGCGCTGAACTTCCTGCAGATGCTGTCGGGTGTCGCTACCCGCGCGCAGGCGCTGGCCGACAGGGTGAGCGATACCCAGGTACGCCTGCTCGACACCCGCAAGACTTTGCCCGGCCTGCGCCTGGCGCAGAAATATGCGGTCACCTGTGGTGGCTGCTACAACCACCGCATCGGTCTGTACGACGCCTTCCTGATCAAGGAAAACCACATCGCCGCCAGTGGTGGCGTCGCCGAAGCCGTGGCGGCGGCGCATCGCATCGCTCCGGGCAAGCCGGTGGAGATCGAAGTGGAAAGCCTGGACGAGCTGCGTCAGGCACTTGATGCCGGGGCCGATATCATCATGCTCGACGAACTGACCCTGGACGAGATGCGTGAAGCGGTGCGGATCACGGCGGGCAAGGCGAAGCTCGAAGCCAGCGGCGGGGTGAACGAGAGCACGCTGCGGGTGATTGCCGAGACGGGCGTGGACTACATCTCGATTGGTGCGATGACCAAGGATGTGAAGGCGGTCGACCTGTCGATGCGGTTGAGCCTGTAAAAAGTCCAGATACGAAAAGGGGCTGCCTAGCAGCCCCCTTCCGGTTCGGTCGTGAAACGCCCTGCGATCAGTGCGAGGCGTTTGCCAGGCCATCCAGGTAGCGCTCGACGTCCAGCGCTGCCATGCAGCCTGCGCCGGCCGAGGTGATGGCCTGACGGTAAACGTGGTCTGCCACATCGCCGGCCGCGAACACGCCCTCGACATTGGTGGCGGTGGCGTTGCCGTCACGGCCGCCGTTGACCACCAGGTAGCCGTCCTTGAGGGTCAGCTGGCCTTCGAACAGCGAAGTGTTCGGGGTGTGGCCAATAGCGATGAACACGCCGTCGACCTTGATTTCGTCGCTGCTGCCATCGTTGTTCTTCAGGCGCGCACCGGTGACGCCCATGTTGTCGCCCAGCACTTCATCCAGCGTGGCGTTGAGCTTGAGCTCGATCTTGCCTTCGGCGACACGGGCGTTGAGCTTGTCGACCAGGATCTTCTCGGCGCGGAAGGTATCGCGGCGATGCACCAGGGTGACCTTGCTGGCGATGTTGGCCAGGTACAGCGCCTCTTCCACGGCAGTGTTGCCACCGCCCACCACCGCTACCGGCTTGTTGCGGTAGAAGAACCCGTCGCAGGTAGCGCAGGCAGAAACGCCTTTGCCCATGAAGGCTTCTTCCGACGGCAGGCCCAGGTAACGAGCGCTGGCGCCGGTGGCGATGATCAGTGCGTCGCAGGTGTACTTGCCGCTGTCACCTTGCAGGGTGTAGGGCTTGTTGGCCAGGTCGACGGCATTGATGTGGTCGAAGACGATTTCGGTCTCGAAACGCTCGGCGTGCTCCTGCATGCGCTGCATCAGGGCTGGGCCGGTCAGGCCGTGGGGGTCGCCCGGCCAGTTGTCGACTTCGGTGGTGGTGGTCAGCTGGCCACCGGCCTGCATGCCAGTGATCAGCAGGGGCTTGAGGTTGGCGCGGGCGGCATAGACCGCGGCGCTGTAACCGGCAGGGCCGGAACCGAGAATGATGACGCGCGAATGACGTACTTCGGACATGTCGAACTCCTGTCGAGCCGGCCGCACAGGGCCGGTATCGGTGTACCAGCTGCGCAGCTGAAATTAAAAGGACCTACGCAACACTTGGGGAAGTGCTACATCGCGCAGGCCCGAAACCTGAAAAGTTGAGCGCACTGTAGCGAGGTCGCAGAGATTAAGGAAATATCCTTCGACAATCCACCTCATAGGCATCCTCTATACCCCAATTTCGACGAAGGAAAACACCTGGCGCTTTTGTTACAGCCGGTTTC
Source organism: Pseudomonas sp. NyZ480 (assembly GCF_029537255.1). Taxonomy (NCBI): domain Bacteria; kingdom Pseudomonadati; phylum Pseudomonadota; class Gammaproteobacteria; order Pseudomonadales; family Pseudomonadaceae; genus Pseudomonas; species Pseudomonas sp. NyZ480. The sequence continues at coordinate 4,543,708 of NZ_CP120626.1, forward strand.
CCAACCACCGTCCGCCTTTCGTCGGCGCCGCAAACTCGGTAAGGTCAGCGCGTTTTCCCTCTGTGCGGAGTGTCCCGATGCAAGCCCCTGTCCTTTCCGGTCCCCAGTACCTTCGCGAAGGGTTGAAACTGGTGCTGAGCCCGAACCTTCGGTTGTTCGTGCTGCTGCCCCTGGCGGTCAACCTGCTGCTGTTCGGCGGGCTGATCTACTTCGCAGGCCATCAGTTCAGCCTCTGGGTCGACGCCCTGATGCCGACCCTGCCTGAGTGGCTGAGTTTTCTGACATACATTCTATGGCCACTGTTCGTCGCCCTCGTGGTGTTGATGGTGTTCTTCACCTTCACCATGCTGGCCAACGTGATCGCCGCGCCGTTCAACGGTTTTCTCGCCGAGAAAGTCGAAGTGGTGGTCCGCGGCCAAGACACCTTCCCGCCGTTCAGTTGGGGCGAGCTGGTGGCGATGGTGCCGCGAACCCTTGGCCGCGAAATGCGCAAGCTGGGCTACTTCCTGCCACGGGCCATCGGTCTGTTCATCCTGTCGCTGATCCCGGTGGTCAACGTGATAGCGGCGCCTCTGTGGCTGATCTTCGGTGTGTGGATGATGGCCATCCAGTACATCGACTACCCGGCGGACAACAACAAGATGAGTTGGCAGGACATGCTCGCCTGGCTACGTAGCAAGCGCTGGCAGTCGCTGGGCTTTGGCGGCATCACTTACCTGGCGCTGATGGTGCCGCTGGTGAACGTGCTGATGATGCCGGCGGCGGTGGCGGGGGCTACGTTGTTCTGGGTGCGCGAGCGTCATTGAGCTCAAGGCGCCGCAAAGCGGCGCATCGCCGGCAAGCAGGCTCCTGCAAACCGCACGGGAGCCGAGCGCCTGACTCAGTGGCTGAGCTGGCTGGAGAACTGCCCCACCGCATCCACCACTTTCTTCGCCCCTTCCTGAATCTCGACGATCACCCCACCGGTATCGGCCGCCAGCGCCAGCCCCTGCTCTGCCTGGCGCTTGCTGGTGTCAATGATCTCTACCGCGGCCTGGGCAAGCTGCTCGTTCTGCTGCACGACCCTGGCGATCTCCTCGGTGGCGGTACTGGTGCGCGAGGCCAACTGACGCACTTCGTCGGCTACCACGGCAAAGCCTCGGCCCTGCTCGCCTGCGCGGGCTGCCTCGATGGCGGCGTTGAGGGCCAGCAGGTTGGTCTGGCCAGCGATGTCGCTGATGGTCTTGATGATCGAACCGATCACCCGCGACTGGGTGTCCAGCGCCTTGATCCCTTCGGCAGCCTCCTGCATGGACGTTTCCAGGCCCCGCATCACGCTTACCGACTGGGTCACCACGTCAGTGGCCTTGCGCGCGCTGGAGTCCGTCTCCAGCGACGTGTTGTAGGCAATATCGGCCGCCTGGGCCACCGCCAGTTCCTGATTGACCTGGTCGGTGATCACCGTGGCGAACTTCACGACTTTGTACAACACATCCTGGGCGTCGAAGATCGGGTTGTAGGAAGCTTCCAGCCAGACCACCCGACCGTGGGCATCGACACGCTTGAACCGGTCGGCCACGTATTCGCCACGACGCAGTTTTTCCCAGAATGCCTGGTACGCCGTAGAGTTCGCTTCTTCCGGCTCGCAGAAAATACGGTGGTGCTTGCCACGCACTTGCTCAAGGCTATAGCCCACCGACTGCAGGAAGCGGTCGTTGGCCGTTAACACATAGCCATCGAGGTTGAACTCGATCACGGCAGTGGAACGCATCAGCGCGTTGATCAGGCTCTCGTGCTCGCGCGACGTTTCGATGGTGCGGGTCAGGTCGCTGGAGTGCATGGTGAAATGCTTGATCCGCCCATCGCTGCCCTTGACCGGCTGCAGGATCGAACGCAGCCAGGCCTCCTGGCCGTTGCCACGCAGCAGCCGGAAAGCGCCGTTGAGGTGTTCGCCACGGGTGATGGCGTTCTTCATCCGCTCATAGAAATCAAGCTTCTTCACGTGCGCGGGGACGATCTCTTCGATATTGCGTCCTATCAACTGCTCGCTGCGGTACAGCATCTCGCTTTCGAAGTTGCTGTTGACCGCGTCGATGCGTCCCTGGGGGTCGAGCTGGAGCACGAGCATCTCGCTGTCGAGGCTGCACTTGACCTGCTCGATGGACAACAGGTCCTCGCGCAACTGCTGGATTTCTTTCTTGAGCTTTCTGTTGAACATCACCGCTCTCCCGGAGCGCGACCCATGATGGAATGCATCTGCATCGGCTATAGGTCCACGGTTCTTGAGCACTTTGCAACGAAATATTCACAGCGCCGGCGTCGCCGGAAATCAGGCGTCATCCGTGCGTCACTTCATCGTCACATGAGCGCAATGAAGCAGGCGGAAACTTTTTGTCATGAATATGCCAGCCCTTCGCATCGCCCTTGTCAGTGAAACCTTCCCACCCGAGATCAACGGTGTGGCCAATACCCTTGGCCACTTGAGCGAAGGGCTTCGGCAACGCGGCCATCAGGTGGAAATAGTACGGCCACGCCAGGCCGGTGATGGTCGTGACGAAAGTGACCAGGACCTGCTGCTGTGTCGAGGCTGGGCCCTGCCCGGCTACCCTGGGCTGCAATGGGGCGAAGTATCGATGCATACCCTGTGGCGCCGCTGGCGCAAACTGCGCCCGGACGTGCTGTACATCGCCACCGAAGGGCCGCTGGGGCTCAGCGCCTTGCGCGCAGCGCGGCGCCTGGGCATCGCGGTCGTCAGCGGCTTTCATACCAACTTCCCGCAGTACTCCGGCCAGTACGGGCTGGGCTTGTTGGCACGGCTGCTGACCCATTACCTGCGCTGGTTCCACCGGCGCACCGCCGCCACACTGGTACCCAGTGCCAGCCAGCAGCTTGAACTCGAGCGCCGGGGGTTCGAACGCCTGGCATTGATGGCCCGGGGCGTCGATGCCTGCCTGTTCAACCCGGCGCGACGCAGCCAGGCGCTGCGCGACAGTTGGGGGCTGGGGCCCCATGACATTGCCGTCCTGCATGTCGGGCGACTGGCCGCGGAAAAGAATCTCGGCCTGCTGCGGCCCTGCCTGCAAACCTTGCAGAACACTTATCCACAGCTGCGCCTGCGCCTGGTGGTGGTGGGTGACGGCCCACAGCGAGCAACCCTCGAGCAGCAACTGCCGGAGGCCGTCTTCTGCGGCGCGCAACGAGGCGAATCCCTGGCCGAACACTATGCCAGTGGCGACCTGTTCCTGTTTCCGAGCCTGACCGAGACCTTTGGCAATGTCGTGCTCGAAGCGCTGGCTTCCGGCCTGGCGGTGGTTGCTTATGACGAGGCCGCCGCCGCCCAGCACATTCGCCATGGTCACAGCGGCGCCCTGGCCATGCCAGGAGACCAGGCCGCCTTCATCGACGCTGCCTGCTGGTTGCTGGAAGAGCACGAAACCCTGCGCCGTGTGCGCCTGAACGCTCGCCAGCATGCCAGCCGTCAGGGCTGGCCGGCGATTGTCGAGCAGTTCGAGGCGCACCTGCAAAGCGCCTGCAACCAGGCGCTAGCGACAGCCCCTGCGCTGACGATCAAGCCAGGGTCGACAATGCCTCGCGGCTAAAGGGCAGTACCTCCGTCTCACGCCCCTCGCGGACCTTGAGTGCCCACTCGGCATCCACCAGCAGCGCCCTACCCACTGCCACCAGGTCGAACTCTTCATCGCCGAGGCGACGCAACAGCCCTTCGAGGCTGGCCGGCTTGGCCACTTTGTCGGTGTCGACCATGAACTGCAAAAACTCCCCCTCCAACCCGACGCTGCCCACGGTGATGGTGGGCTTGCCGGTGAGCTTGCGGGTCCAACCCGCCAGGTTCAGTTCAGAGCCTTCGAACTCAGGCTCCCAGAAACGTCGAGTTGAACAGTGGAAGATATCCACACCGGCTTCGGACAACGGCTTGAGGAAAGCGCCCAAGGCCTCCGGGGTGTCTACCAGTCGTGCACTGTAGTCCTGCTGCTTCCACTGCGAGAAACGCAAGATGATCGGAAAGTCCGGGCCGACCGCGGAGCGTACTGCCTGGATCAGCTCGATGGCGAACCGCGAACGGGCGGCCAGGTCGCCGCCGTATTCATCCTCGCGCTGGTTGCTGGAGGCCCAGAAGAACTGGTCAATGAGGTAGCCATGGGCACCGTGAATCTCCACCCCATCCATGCCAATGGCCTGGGCATCGCTGGCGGCCTGGGCGAAAGCGCTGATTACCTCACGGATATCGTCATGGGTCATTCCATGCACCAGCACCTGGCCGTCTTTTACCTTCTCGCTCGGCCCGTAGCCCGGCACACTGGCATCTGGCTCGGTACCCAGGCGGCGTACCGCGCCCACGTGCCAGAGCTGCGGCACAATGCGCCCGCCTTCGGCGTGAACCGCATCGACCACCTGTTTCCAACCCGCCAGGGCATCCGCGCCGTAGAAACGTGGAACGTTGGGGTAGCCATTGGCCGCCCGGTGACCCACTGTGGTGCCCTCGGTGATGATCAACCCCACACCTGCGGCCGCGCGGCGGCGGTAGTAATCGACGACGCCATCGTGAGGAACGCCACCCGGGCAGAAGGTCCGGGTCATGGGGGCCATGACGACGCGGGTCGGCAACTGCAGGGCGCCGAAGGTAAAGGGTTGGAACAGCGGGTTGGTTGACATGGGCGCGCGTCCGTCTGGTGAGGAATTGCGCCTGAGGTTAGGGGGAGAGGAAGGCCTGGCCCAGTATTATTGATCTGGGTGATTCTGGGGTATCGCCGGCGAACCGGCTCCCACAGGACCTGCGCGGTCCTCTGTCGGAGCCGGCCTGCCGTCGATGAAGACTTCAACCCAGCGCTTTCTCGATGGCCTGCACCACGGACGGATCATCCGGCGCGGTACGCGGTGCGAACCGGGCCAGCACACGCCCGTCCTTGCCCACCAGAAACTTTTCGAAGTTCCAGGTGATATCCCCCGGGAACTCGGCGCCCTCGCCCGCCAGCAGGCGATACAACGAGTGACGTTGCGGCCCGTTTACTTCGAGTTTGCTTCCCAAAGGGAAGCTCACGCCGTAATTCAGGCTGCAGAACGCCTGAATCTCCTTTTCGCTGCCCGGTTCCTGGCCGGCAAACTGGTTGCATGGCAGGCCAAGCACGTTGAAACCTTTGTCCTTGTAGTCCTGGTAAAGATTCTCCAGGGCTTTGTACTGCGGCGTCAGACCACACTTGGAGGCAACATTGACCACCAGCACCACCTGGCCCTTGAACGGGGCCAGGGGCAGGTCCTCGCCGTTCAACGCCTTCAACGTCAGGTCGTGAAATGCACTCATGATAAATCCCCTCTGAGGTTCCTGATTGCCGCTGGGGCGAAACCCGCCCACTAAAAAGGCGCTCGTTCAAGCCGTCCACCTTCCGTTGGGAAGGCTGGTCGGCTTGCCCGAGCGCCTGGCGACTTTCTGAGCTTAGCGCAGAAAATCAGTGGTGATGGCCACCTTCACCATGGATGTGACGGTGAGCGATCTCTTCCTCGCTGGCGTCACGCACGTCGACGACCTTGACCTTGAAGTTCAGGCGCTGGCCAGCCAGAGGGTGGTTGCCGTCGACAGTGACGTCATCGCCGTCGATGTCGCGGATGGTGACGATCTGCATCTGGCCGTCCGGCGCCGAAGCGTGGAACTGCATGCCGACTTCCAGCTCGTCGACGCCTTCGAACATGCTGCGGTTCAGGGTGCTGACCAGCTCGGCCAGGTATTCGCCGTAGGCTTCTTCCGGCTCGATGGCAACGGCCAGCTCGTCACCGGACTCTTTGCCTTCCAGGGCTTTTTCCAGGCCCGGGATGATGTTGGCGGCACCGTGCAGGTACACCAGCGGCGCGCCGCCGACGGAGCTGTCGATGACCTCACCGGCGTCGTTGGTCAGGGTATATTCGATGGAGACAGCCTTGTTGGCGGCGATCAGCATGGGGGCACGACCTTTTGCAAAAGTATGTAGAGGACACCAGTGTAACCAAGGCACCGTCCGAATGCGAACGCACCGCGGACCAGGAGCGGCCCATCAGTCGGATCACCGGCTTTCACCAGGACGAAGAAGGCCACTGGGTGGTCGAGCTTTCCTGCGGCCATACCCAACATCTGCGCCACCAACCCCCTTGGCAGGCTCGCCCGTGGGTGCTCGACGCCGGACAACGGCGACAGCACATCGGACAGGCTTTCGCCTGCGGCTGGTGCGCACAGGGGGCCGATAGCGCTACCCTTGGCCGTTGATTCCTTGCACCGCTTATTTCGAGAAGCACGCATGCAGACATTTTTCATTGCGCCGACCGACTTTGGTGTCGGCCTGACCTCCATCAGCCTGGGCCTGGTGCGCACCCTGGAGCGCGCCGGGCTGAAGGTGGGTTTCTTCAAGCCCATTGCCCAGCCTCATCCGGGCGATACCGGCCCCGAGCGCTCCAGCGAGCTGGTGGCCCGCACCCACGGCATCAAGCCGCCTGTTCCGCTGAGCCTGGCCCATGTGGAACGCATGCTCGGCGACGGCCAGCTGGACGAACTGCTGGAAGAGATCATCCGGCTTTACCAACAAGCTTGCGTCGGCAATGACGTGGTGGTGGTCGAAGGCATGGTGCCAACCCGGCATGCCAGCTATGCGGCGCGGGTCAACCTGCACCTGGCCAAGAGCCTGGACGCCGAAGTGATCCTGGTTTCGGCGCCGGAAAACGAAGTGCTCAGCGAGCTCTCCGGCCGCGTCGAGTTGCAAGCCCAGCTGTTCGGTGGCCCACGCGACCCGAAAGTGCTCGGGGTGATCCTCAACAAAGTGCGAACCGATGAGAGCATGGCCGAGTTCGCCACGCGCCTTCGCGAGCATTCGCCCCTGCTGCGCGGCGATGACTTCCGACTGCTCGGCTGCATTCCCTACCAGCCCGAGCTCAATGCCCCGCGCACCCGCGACGTGGCCGAGCTGCTGGGTGCGCAAGTGCTCAACGCCGGCGACTACGAGCAGCGGCGCATGAACAAGATCATCATCTGCGCCCGCACAGTGGCCAATACCGTCCCCTTGCTGACGCCGGGCACCCTGGTGGTCACGCCAGGCGACCGTGACGACATCATCCTCGCAGTGAGCCTGGCGGCGATCAACGGCGTCCCCCTGGCCGGGCTGTTGCTGACCAGCGACAGCAAGCCAGACACCCGCATCCTTGGCCTGTGCCGTGGCGCCCTGCAGGCTGGCCTGCCGATCCTGTCGGTCAGCACCGGCTCGTACGACACCGCCAACCAGCTCAACTCGTTGAACCGCGAGATACCGGTGGATGACCGCGAGCGCGCCGAATTCATCACCGACTTCGTGGCCAGCCACCTCGACGCCGCTTGGCTGCACCAGCGTTGCGGTACCCCGCGCGAGCTGCGCCTGTCACCCGCGGTGTTCCGCTACCAGTTGATCCAACGCGCCCAACAAGCCAACAAGCGCATCGTGCTGCCCGAAGGTGCCGAGCCGTTGCTGGTGCAGGCGGCTGCCATCTGCCAGGCGCGCGGCATCGCCCGCTGCGTGCTGCTGGCCAAACCCGAGGACGTCGAGGCGGTAGCCCGCGCGCAGGGCATCAGCCTACCGGCGGACCTGGAAATTCTCGACCCGGAACAGATCCGCGGGCGCTATGTCGAACCGATGGTCGACCTGCGCAAGAGCAAGAACCTCAATGCGCCCATGGCCGAGCAGCAACTGGAGGACCCGGTCGTGATCGGCACCATGATGCTGGCACTGGATGAGGTCGACGGCCTGGTTTCTGGCTTGGTGCACTCCACCGCCAACACGATCCGCCCTGCCCTGCAACTGATCAAGACCGCCCCGGGCGCCAGCCTGGTGTCCTCGGTGTACTTCATGCTGTTCCCCGACCAGGTGCTGGTGTACGGCGATTGCGTGATGAACCCGCACCCCAGCGCCAGCGAACTGGCCGAAATTGCCCGGCAGAGCGCCGAATCCGCGCAGGCGTTCGGCATCGCGCCACGAGTTGCGATGATCAGCTATTCGAGCGATTCGGCGAGCGATGATGAAGTGGAAAAAGTGCGAGAAGCGACACGCCTGGCACAGAGCGTCGAACGTAACCTGCTGATTGACGGCCCGCTGCAGTACGACGCGGCAGCCAACCCCGAGATCGCCCGTCAGCTGGCACCGCAAAGCCCAGTGGCCGGGCGTGCCACGGTATTCGTATTCCCCGACCTGAATACCGGCAATACCACCCACAAAGCGGTGCAGCGCAGCACCGACGGGGTCAGCCTGGGACCTATGCTGCAGGGGTTGCGCAAGCCGGTGAACGACTTGCCGCGTGGAGCACAGGTGGACGATATCGTGCACACCATTGCCTTGACGGCGATTCAGGCCAGCGTGGTGCGCTAGAGAGAAGGGGCTGCATGGCAGCCCCGGATCAAGGCCGCTGCGACAGTGGTTGAAGACACTGCGCAGCAGCCCCTATCTCAATCAAGGGTACTGCTGAACCTGACCCTGCTGGTCATACTGCTGGCCAGGAATCGGCTTCAGGTTGACCTCGACACGGCGGTTCTGCGCCCGGCCATTGGCATCGGCATTGCTGGCGATCGGTTGGTCCGGGCCCATACCGCGCACCGTGACGCGCGAGGCATCGACACCTTGGGAGGTCAGGTAGCTGCTGACTGCCTGGGCACGGCGCTGGGACAGGTCCATGTTGTGCTGGCGGCTGCCGGTGCTGTCGGTGAAGCCAACCACTTCGATGGTGTTCTGGTTGAACTGCTTGAACGAACTGGCCAGGTTGTTCAGCGGTGTGTAGAAGCTAGGGGCAATGTTCGCCGAATCGGTAGCGAAGGTAATGTTGCCTGGCATGATCAGCTTGATCTGGTCACCCTGACGCTGAACCTCGACGCCGGTGTTTGCCATTTGCGCGCGCAGCGCGGCTTCCTGCTTGTCGGCGTAGTAGCCATAGCCTGCGGCAGCGGCACCGACGGCGGCTGCACCGATCAACGCACCCTTGCCACGGTTGTTGTGGTCGATGGCGGCACCGGCGATAGCACCGGCCAGCGCGCCCAAGCCACCGTACTTGGCGGTTTTGCTCATCCCGGTGGAGCCCTGCGCCTGACCCTGGCTGTCATAGGGGTTCTGGTTGGCACAGCCGGCCATCAGGGCCGCGGCGGTAGCGACGATAATCAGACGACGCATGGTGAACATGGACAAGCTCCTACTGAAATTCATGTGTACGGCAGAGCGCGAATGGATCTTCGCCAGCCTTGGATGGGTAATTTACGGAAAAATTCCATGAAAGGCTTTTCATGATGGCTCACGCCCGCACGAAAGGGTTCTCGCGCATTTCGTCGCCCAGGCGTGTGTCAGGGCCGTGGCCAGTCACCACGATGGCCTCTTCGTCCAGGCGATACAACCGTTCCTTGATAGAGCGCACGATGGCCCGCTGATCGCCACCCCACAAATCGGTGCGGCCAATTCCACGGCGGAACAGGGTGTCACCGGCTACCAGCAGCTTGGCCTCGGCGAACCAGAAGCTCATCGAACCCGGCGTGTGTCCCGGGGTGTGCAACGCCACGCCACAACCGCAGGCCAGTTCCTCGTCGTCCCCAAGCCAGCGGTCTGGCGAAGGCACCGGCGTGTAGGGCACCCCGAACATCTGGCACTGCATTTCCAGGTTGTCCCACAGCGGCTGGTCATCCTTGTGCAGATGCAGGGTGGCGCCAGTCAACTCCTTGAGCTTGCCTGAGGCAAGGAAATGGTCGAAGTGCGCGTGGGTGTGAATGATGCTCACCAAGGTCAGGCCATGGGCCTGCAGGCGGGCGAGAATCTTGTCCGGGTCACCCCCAGGATCGACCACGATGGCTTTTTTGCTGACAGGGTCGCCGATCAGCGTGCAGTTGCACTGCAGGGGGCCGACGGGGAACGTTTCGCGGATGAGGGTGGTTTGCGGGGGCATCTGGCTACCGGGCATGTCCGAGTATGTTTTGGGCGATTCAGACGAGAGCCTACCATCAGTTCTGTAGTGAGGCGCAGATCGAGCGCCGCCCGCGCAGCGAATCGCGAGCAAGGCTCGCTCCTACGTTTGTTTCGGGCCAGTCATGGCTACGGGATTTGCGCGCGACCGCTTTGGTGCACGGCGCGAAACCGAGTCTTACGAACAAGGCGGTCGCGCGTGTCTGCCACTGGTGTTACTGGCCAAAAAAACGTAGGAGCGAGCCTTGCTCGCGATGCGCCGCGCGGGCGGCGTTCGCATTCATAGGCGCTAAAAATACATGCGTACGCCAATACCCTCAACGCAATTCACCACCAGCCTCAAGGCAAATACAACCGGAACAACCCACCGCCAAGCGCCCCGCCATTGGCAATCTCGATCCGTCCGCGTACGCCATTGCGTTCATGCAGTGCCGCAATCCTGGCCGCGAAGTAAAGACCAAGCCCGGTGCTGCCACTCTGCGGGTCGATCCCTTGCACATAGTCCAACTGCCGTTCGAGCATGCGTGGAGGGTAACCCGCGCCATCGTCGTTGACGCTTATCACCAACTGCTCACCGTCTTCCTCGATGCTGATCAGCAGCGCATGGCCGGCATAACGGATGGCGTTGGTGAGCACATTGGCCACCACCGTGGCGACCAGTTCGCGGTCGAAAAAACCCAGCGGGTTGTCGCTGTCGATACGCCAGGTAGCGAGGATATCGCGGTGCTTGAGCACCTCCTCGTGAGCGGCGAGCTGGGCCTCGATGAAGTCGTCCAGCTCGTGGTAGTCCGGGCATACCGGCAACTGGTTGACGCCCAGTTTGTAAAGGCCCAGCAGCTGCACCAGCATGCCGTTGAGATGACGAAACTCATGTTCCATGACCCCTTGCTCGGACCCGCCGCGCAGCTCCTCGGGCAAGCGCGCCAGCCACTGGTCGTGTGCCTGGATCAACGCTGACAGCGAGTTCTTCACGTCATGCACGGTGGAGGCGATCACCGTGGAGAAATCCAGCCCCTGGTTGTCCTGGTTCATGCGCCGAATATCCGAACGTGCAATTTGCGATAGCGGTCGTAGCGGCTATCGCTGGCGGGGATGCCGGCCACGCTGTTCAGGCAACTGCGGCACTCTTGCATGATGTCGGGCGATGGCGTTTCACCCCCGATGCGCAACAACGCCTGGGCCGTGTTCAGCGCGATACTGATGTTCTTCGGTTGCAGCCCCAACGCCTTGCGGAACATCTCCAGCGCCTCGTTCAACTGCCCGCCCTGGTAACTGCGCACACCCTGACGGTTGAGGTCGACAGCCTCGGTGACAGCGCCAAGCACCGCCGGGTCGTCAGTCAGCTTGGCGACGCTTTGCATGACCTTGGGGTCGTCGCCATAGGTTTCCACGCAACCTTTGAGAATGGCGCCGCCCGCTGCCTCCTGGCCAAGCGCTTGCAACTGCTTGGCCACGGTAAGGGCAGCCTCGACCGAGAAGAACTGCTCCATCTTGTCCAGACGCTGCATGGCTTGCTCAGTCAACTTGGCGGCGGTTTCGGCATCACCTGCCTGCTGCAGGCTGGCGGCCTTCATCAAGCGGGCGCGAACCTGCAGACCCTGGTCCTCGACGTTCTCCTTGGCCACCTCGCTGAGCACGGTATTGATCTCGACGCGAGTACGCGCATCGAGGCCAAAACCCGCGTTCTTGTTCATCAATGCCTGAACCAGGCCAAGGTTGCTTTCGGCATCTTTGTAGCGCGAGCTCTGCCCCTGGTTCACCGCATGCCGATAAGCCTTGGAGGCACTTTCGAAATCTTCGTTGCTCAACGCCAGCTTGCCCAGGGCCGCCTGACGCCTTACCGCGAGGGGCGACAGGCGCACGGCTTCTTCCAGCATGTGCTGGGCACGCTTGGTTTCGCCTTGGGCGACCAGCACCTCGGCCATGCCGTCGTACAGCGCCGGCATGATCGGGAAGGCTTTGAGCGCCTGTTCATACACGCCCTGGGCCTGGGCATGCTGACCACGCTTGTGCAGCAGGCTGCCCAGCGCCGAGTACGCCCACGGCTGCGGTCGGCTGGCGAGAATGGCCTTGAGGAACTTGTCCAGCTCGTCGAAGCGGCCGAGATCGCGCAAGGCATCGGCCCGATAGCGCAGGCACAGCGGGGCGAAGCGCGGGTCCTGCTTGCACAGCTCGGCGCACGCGGCCAGCACTTCGGCCGGACGACCGCGGTCCAGGGCCTGGAGTATCGGCTTGAGCAGGGTCTTGCGCTGCACCAGCTTTTCCAGGCGCTGAGCCAGGCCAACGCGGTTGAACGGCTTGGTCAGGTAGGCATCGGGCTCATGTTCGATCGCGCTGAGCACGATGGCTTGGCTGCTTTCGGCCGTCACCATGATGAAGACGCACTCGTGGCTGATCAGCTTGTCGAGGATCAGGTCCTCCAGCACCTGCTGGCCGTTCTTCTTGCCGTCGCCCAGGTGGAAGTCCTGGAGGATAAAGTCGTAGCGCTTCTGCCCGCACATGCGGATGGCCTGCTCGCCACTGTCGGCGGTGTCCACATCACGCACGCCCAGTTCGCGCAGCATGGAACGGGTCGACGTGCGAAAGTCGGTGAAGTCGTCGACGATCAGAAAGCTTTTTTGCCCGTACTGCAGCATCAACACGACCTGTCTTGGGATAATTGGAAAATGGCGCGTGGCGATGCATACCGCCGATTTTTTTATCGGCAGCACTTCAGGAAAGATGAGCCCGGAGAACGCGACGCCCAATTAATGGCACTGAGCCATCATTTTACAAGGCGACAGCCTGCAGAACCAGCTTCAGGCCAGCAGGCCAAGGGACTTGGCCTTGGCCACGGCCTGGGTGCGCCGCTCTACCCCCAGCTTGCTGTTGATATGACTGGCGTGGGTCTTGACGGTGTGCAAGGAAATGAACAACCGCTCGCTGATCTGCTGGTTGGAACAACCTTGGGCGATCAGCTCCAGTACGGCGAGCTCCCGGCTGCTGAGGGCTTCAGCATTGCCAGCGCTGGCCAGCGGCAGTTCGGGTAGACGCGCAAGCAATTGGGCCTGGGCATAACCGCCTGCATTCACCAGCAACTGTTCGCGCAGCCAAAGCGGATGCGCCTCGATCAAGCGCTGGAAGGGCTGCAGAATGCCACCTTGAGCCGCCGTCAGCGCCTTGGGCAACAGGGCCGAGGCCTGCGCCTCCAGCCCCTGCTCCAGCAGCAGGGCCATCCACTGGCACAGCGCAAACACCGTCAGCATCATCCCGCCGCTGGCCTGGCCTCGCTCGACCAGGCTCGAAAGGCGCCGCACCGCCTCTTCGCTGCGCGATTGGATACGCTCGAGCAGCGCCTGCTGCAGCTCGATGTGCAGTGGCAGCAAGGGGTGGAATTCCGGGGGCGCCGCCGCATGCTCGCCACCGTAGGTCTGGCCCAGCCGCAGCAACCAGGACTCGGCAAGGTCGGTGCGCCCCTGGGCCAGCCACAATTCACATTTCACCAAGGTGATCATGGCCAGGTAGTAGATCGGCGGCACGTCCCAGATGTGCATCAACCGCTCTGCCTCGGCCAGCTCGGCGAACGCTTCGGCAAACTGGCCTTCGCGGCCATCGAGCGAGGCGATCACGCAGTGCCCGATCAGTACGCTGATATCACGACAGGCGCGCGCTTCGCCGAGCCCCGCCCGCAAACGCGCCCGGCCCTGCGCCGGCTGCAGGTTCGAAGCGAGCAGATATCCTTCATACAGCGTCAACCGCGCGCGCACGGCATAGAGCCGCTGGCCCGACAGCCCTTGCAGACGCTGCAACCCCTGGCGAACTTCATCCAGAGCCCGCAACACTTCGCCACGGGCATGCAGGACACGGGCACGGTCGTAATGAGCAAGCGCCTCGAACAACGGGTTACCGACCCGCTGGGCCAGCTCCAGCGCCTCGCGGTTCCAGCCCCTGGCACGCCAGAAGTCGGAATCGGCGATGGCCAGGTTGGAGAGCGTCGAAAGGCATACCAGGCGCTGGCCATAGCGTTTGTTCGGCAGACTCTGCAACGCCTCGCCGCAGTAAGTCAACGTGCGCTCACGGTCACCACGCCCCCGGGCGATCACACCGCTCAGCGCCAGCCACTGGGCCAGCATGGACTTTTGCGCAGTGGCCGATGGCGCAGGCAGGAAGCGGCTCAGATACCCCGCCAGTTCCTCCGCGGCATCCAGCTGACAGGCCAGCCCCAACGCCCAACTGTACAGCACGATCAGCCGCGGCGTGCTGATCAGCAGGCTGTCCGGCAAGTCCATCTTCCAACGCAGCAACATGCCGACATTCTGTTCGGCCAGCAGTTGTTCTTCCGACAGGCTCTGCACCAGATCGGCAGCCACATCCAGGTGGCCGGCGCGCAGGGCTTGCTCCACCGCTTCATCCAGCAGGCCTTGGGCCTCGAACCAACGACAGGCACGCAAGTGCAGTTGCGCCAGCGGTTCACTGGCCTGGCGACTGCGCAGCAGGTCCGAGAACAGGTGGTGGTAGCGGAACCAGTGGCCGTGCTCGTCCAAAGGCACCAGGAACACCTGGTGAGCCTGCAGGTAACGCAGGATCGTGGCGCTGTCTTGACGCTCGCGCAGGGCATCGCACAGCGAAGCGCAGAATCGCTCCTGGCAGGCGGTGTCGTACAGGAACGTCTGCACATCGGCCGGCAGGATGTCGATCACTTCTTCCAAGAGGTAGTCGCGGATCAGCCCCTCGCCGCCATGCAGGGCCTGGGGTAAGGCATGTTCATCGCCGGACTCGCTGGCCGCCAACTGCCAGAAGCGCAGCCCGGCCACCCAGCCATCGCTGCGCTGGATCAGGTTGTCCAGGGCCTGGCCACGCAGCCCAATGGGTTGCCGGCCAATGACCGCCAGCGATTCATCAGGCGTAAGTCGTAAGTCCTGCTCGTTCAGTTCTACCAGTTGCCGCGACAGGCGCAGGCGCGCCAGGTGCCAGTCTGGTCGTTGACGGCTGGTGATCAGCAACACCAGCCCATTGGGCAAATGATTGAGGAAAAACTGCAAGCACCGGTCGAGTACCGGCCCCTGCGCCAGGTGATAGTCATCCAGCACCAGCAACAACGGGGTGTCGGGTTGCAGGTACAGCGCCAATTCGTCGAGCAGGCCGTCGATCCACTCCTCGAACGCGAACGGCTGATGGCGCTGGCGCATTTTCAGCAGCCCCATGGCCTGGCCACCCAGCGCCGGACAGAACTGCTGGAGGCCTTCGAGCAACCGTTCGAGGAAACGCCCAGGATCAGCATCGCGGCGGCTCAACCCGAGCCAGAGGCTACGCCAGTGATCGGGCAGTGCCTGGCTGAACTCGACGGCCAGGGAGCTCTTGCCGAACCCGGCCGGGGCATTGACCAACAACAAGCGCCCCGCCAACCCTGCATGCAGGCGCTGGCACAAGCGTGGGCGCGGTACATGGCCCTCCGGCAGCGGTGGCCGGAAGAAACGCCCGTCCAGCAGGCCCAAAGCCTGGCTGGCGAATCCATTCATACGGGACAGATCTGTCATGGCCGGCTCGTTCTAGTTGGAAGACTTCGGCAGTACGGATTGCTGCGAGACTAGCGGGTAACTCGGCGTATTTGAAGATGATGGACGCTACAGGCACAAAAAAGACTACGACAAAAAGCAACAGCACCGATGGACAAAGGCTGGAGCGGGGGTTTGCCAGGGTATTCAGCACAATGATGGGGTGCTTATCGCTGGCCAGCCGATGCCCATGTGCAGCGCGACGACCTTGCGGGCGGCGGGGCCTGTGGCAAAAACAGAAACGCCCCGGCAAGCCGGGGCGTTCTGGGAGATAGCAAGGTGTTTTCAGGTTGGGGTTCAGCGTACCCCTGTCTGGCGCAGCGCAGCAGGCTGGAAGTCGGCCTTGCTGGCACTGAAGCCGAAGTCGTAGGCACGTTTTTCCTCGTTCTTCATGCCCAACGCCAGGTAACGGCCCGACTGCAGGTCGTAGATGGCTTCCAGGGTGTACCACGGCACCTGCACGTTGTAGTAGTCCTGGGAGTGGGCTTCGGAGACGCGCCACAGCTGGCCACGGCCGTCGTACTGGTCGATCACCGCCGCCTGCCAGGTGTCTTCGTCGATGTAGAAATCACGCTTGGCGTAGATGTGGCGCTGGCCAGGCTTGAGGGTCGCAACCACATGCCACACTCGGCGCAGCTCGTAACGCGCCAGGTCCTGGTTGATGTGACCGGCCTTGAGGATGTCGGCGTACTTGAGCTTCGGGTCATCGAGCTTGTAGGCGTTGGAGGCGATGAACATCTCCTTCTTGCCTTCGAGCTTCCAGTCGTAGCGGTCGGGTGCGCCGTTGTACATGTCCAGGTTGTCCGAGGTGCGCAGACCGTCGGCCGCGGTACCCGGGCCGTCGTAGGACACTTGCGGTGCCTGGCGAACACGACGCTGGCCGGCGTTGTAGATCCAGGCCTTGCGTGGCTCCTTCACCTGGTCCAGGGTTTCGTGCACCAGCAGTACGGTCCCCGCCAGGCGCGCCGGCGCGGTCACTTCCTGCTTGAAGTAGAACAGGATGTTGCCGGGGTTGTTCGGGTCGTAGTCCTTCATCTTGTCACGGAAGACGAACTGGTCCGCGAAGTACACCAGGCTGTAAGAGCCGTTCTGCTGCGGTGTAGCCTGGGTTACCAGACGGCTCACGCTGCCGCCGCGATAGCGAGTGATGTGGTTCCAGACCACTTCCAGGCCACTTTTCGGAATTGGGAATGGCACAGCGGTCTTGAAGTTGTTCAGACCATTGCCACCTTCGACCAGGGTGGTCTTGGTAGCGTTTTCCTTGATGGCGGCGAACACCTCATCAGGCACGGTGGCCCCGCGGTGGGTCGGGTAGACCGGGATCTTATAGGTGTCGGGGTAGCGCTTGAACATCGCTACCTGGCCGGGAGACAGCTTGTCCTTGTACTGGTCGACGTTCTGCGCGGTGATGGTGAACTTGGGCTTTTCGCTGCCGTACGGGTCCGACAGGAAGCCTTTGCTGTCGACACTGCCGGCAGTCTTGGACAGCGGCTGCCAGGCCGTGATCGAGCCGTCGGCGTTTCCGGCCTTCTCGGCGCCCATTGGGGTCAGGGTACTGCCCAGCTTGGCCGCTTCGTCGGCGGAAACCGCAGCCATGACGCTGGTCGCCAGCAGGGACAGGCCCAGTACCCCGGCTTTCAGCAGACTTTTGGTTGTTTTCATTGTCTGTCTCGTCCTGATTAGAAGTTCATGCCGAAGCTGAGGGCGACGAAGTCGCGATCATCCACGGTGGTGTACTTGCCGTCGAAGAAGTTGGTGTACGACAGGCTGGCGGTGTAGGTGTTCTGGTACTCGGCGTCCAGGCCGAGGCTGACTGCCTTGCGGCCTTCCTCGAAGTTGCCGCCTGGGCCTGGCGAGTAACCGTCGACGTCGTGGGACCACGCCACGCTGGGGCGCAGGTTCACGCCAGCGAAGACGTTGTTGTAGTCCCAGATGGCCCGCACGCGATAACCCCAGGAGTCGGACGTGGTGAAGCCATCGTTTTCACAGTAACGCGACAGGTTGTTCTGCGGACCACCGGCCAGCGTGCTGCCGTTGAGCGCCTGGCAGGTACCATTGGGCAGCGGACCCGGACCGTACACCGGGTCACGCCCGTAGCGCGCCTTGGAGGTGCTTTCCAGGCCACCGACGTGGGTCCAGCCAACCTCGCCCACCATGGTCAGGCGCTCCGCGCCCATGACCTGGTCGAAGAAGTGGGTGAAGGTGGTTTGCAGCTGGGTGATTTCCTTGCGGCGATAGCCTGGCTGGTCGGTGTCGGCCTTCCCTTCCAGGACCGAGGCATTGGGGTTGAGCGGGGTCAGGCCCGAGTAGAGGATATCGGTGGTGTTCAACTGCACCGGTGCGTTCGGCCGGTAGCTGATCTCGCCGCTCCACGCCGTGCCGGTGGGCAAGGTGGTGGAGAAGCTCAGGCCGTACAGGCGGATGTCCTCCGGATACTCCACGTAGTAGCTGGAGTTGCCCGCCACATACAGCGGCATCAGCGCCTGGAGCAGCGCCGGGTTGGTCGCGGCAGCGGCCGGAACGCCCGCAGCGATCAGTGCCCCGGCCAGGTTGCCTGGCTGGTAGAAGCCGGCAGCCGCGCCACGGCCGCTGAAGATCGGCGCACGGCTGTGGTAGTTCATGAAGTAACCACCGAACTCGGTGTTCAGCGGCTCGTACATATAGCGCAGGGCCACACCGAACTGGCCGCTGTCACGGGCGTCACGGTCGGCGTCACGCTTCACGATCACACCCTCGTCAGGCGAGCCCCAGGTCACGCCTTGCCCGGCCAGCGCATTCATGGCCGGGCCGGCGAATGGGCCGATCTGAGCGCCAAGGCGGCTCGCCACGGCATCCTGGGTGGCCAGCACCGCCAGGTTGTTGTTGCAACCATCGGCAATCACGTCGGGCTGGGAGAAGAAGGTGCCGCAGTTGTCGACGACGGTCTGGTCCCACTCCAGTTGGTAGAAGCCTTCCATGGTCAAGTTGTCGGTGACGCTTTGCGACAGGTAGAACATGTTGACCGGGATCAGGCCTTCCTTGATTTCCGCGCCAGGCCGGCGGAACGCCGAGACATCGATTGGGTTGATGGCGTTGATGCCGCCGCCGATGAAGGTACTTTCGCCCCAGCTCACGACCTGCTTGCCGAAACGAACGGTACCCGGCAAGTCACCCAGGCTGTAGTTGTGATAGATGAATGCGTCGAGGATTTCCCCGCCTGCGGACTTTGCACCTTCCTTGCGGTTGGAGTCACTGATGTCCTTGAACTCGCGGTGCTCGTCCTTCAGTTCGAAGTCGTACCAGTACTTGCCACGCACGAATACGCCCGTGTCGCCGTACTTGAGTTCGAGATCGTGAATACCCTTGAAGATCTTCGAGAAGGTCTCGCCCTTCTTGAAGTTCAGGTGGCCATCGTCGGAGGTCTGCGACAGCCCCCGGCCGCCATTGTTGACCCCGATGAGGTTCTTGTTAGGGTTGGCGGTCGACCAGCTGGCGCCAATGGAGAGCGACGAGTCGAACTGGCCTTCGATTTCTCCGATGTTGAAACTGACCGCGAAAGCTGGACTTGCGAGCGTAGAAGCGAGGCTGACGGCCAGGGGCAGCTTGGCCCGGCGCCAGAACAGGTTTGCAGATTTCATCGACGCTACTCCATGTACTTTTTTGTTATGGCAGTGAGTCCTTTCAGAAACGGCCCGTGCGACCGGTATGCAGGCGTTTACCTGCGGCGACACGTGTTGCGCATGTCGCCCTCCCCCATTCCTGAAAAATCCCCTGGCCTCGACTATAGCCAGCAGGCACAGGTGCTTGATCCCTCTAAAGTGTGATTTGCGTTCCGTGCCTGCAACGCGACCCGTGACAGTGATCACGGCGCGCCAGCAGAGCGAAGCATGGCGCATTTTCGCCGTTTGGCAAGGCGCTGCCTCTCTAGCATGCGGGTCGCGACCGTTTGGAGGCGACCCGCGACAGTGTTACAGGGTCGACAGGAACGCACTGTTACTGGCTTGCCACTGAACGATGTCCTGGCGGATACGCTTCTTGTCGAGCTTGCCGACACTGGTCTTGGGAATTTCAGTAACAACGGCGATCTGGCTTGGAATGGCCCACTTGTTGATATGCCCTTCTTCGACGAACGGCTTGAGATGATCCTTGAGTCCCTTGGCATCGATTGCCTGCCCGTCGCGTACCACCAGCAAGGCAAATGGACGCTCGCCCCACTGCGGGTCGGCAACCCCCACTACCGCCACCTCGCGTACCGCCGGATGACGGCTGATCAGGTCCTCGAGGTCCAGCGACGAAATCCACTCGCCGCCAGTCTTGATCACGTCCTTGATGCGGTCGCGGATGTCGATGTAGCCCATGCCATCGAGGGTCGCCACATCACCGGTATGCAGCCAACCGCCCGCCCACAGCTCCTGGCTTTTTTCCGGTTCTTTGAAGTAGCCCATGGTCAGCCACGGCGCGCGCAGCACCAGCTCGCCCTGGGTCTCACCGTCGGCGGGGAGGAAATTGCCGTTGCCATCGACGATAGCGGCCTCCACCAACGGCACCGGCACACCGGCCTTGATCCGGTAGGTGACCCGTTCGTCCTCGCTGCCAGCCTGCAATTCGTCGTTCAGGTGCGCGGCGGAGATCAGCGGGCAGGTTTCGGACATGCCGTAGGCGGCCGTGAGCTGGATGCCACGGGCCAGGGCAGCGTCGTACAGGGAACGGTTGAGCGCGCTGCCGCCAATGATGATTTTCCAACCGCCGAAGTCCTCGCCTTGCGACGACGGACAGTTGAGCAGCATCTGCAAAATGGTCGGTACGCAGTGGGAGAAGGTGACTTTTTCCTCGCGCCACAACTTGACCAGCATGTCCGGTTCGTAACGCCCTGGGTACACCTGCTTCATGCCAAGCATGGTAGCGGCGTAGGGAATACCCCAGGCATGCACATGGAACATCGGTGTGATAGGCATGTACACGTCATTGCTGCCCAGCAGCCGCACGCTGTCGATGCTACCGGTGACCGAGGCTTCGGCCAGGGTGTGCAGCACCAGTTGCCGATGGGTGAAGTAAACCCCTTTGGGGTTACCCGTGGTGCCGGTGGTGTAGAACGTGGTGGCTACCGAGTGCTCGTCGAAGTCAGGGAAGTCGTAATGCGGGCTGGCGGCGGCCAGCAACTGTTCGTATTCGCCCACCAGGTTGGGCAAGTCGGCGGTTTTGTCCGGGCCGTCGGTCAGCAGCAGCGTCTTGTCGACTGTGGTCAGTTGCCCCGCGATAGCTTGGTAGAGGCCGACGAAGTCACTGTTGACCAGCACGAAGCGGTCTTCGGCATGGTTCATGGTGTAGAGGATCTGTTCGGGCGACAGGCGTACGTTGATGGTGTGCACCACTGCCCCGATCATCGGGATGGCGAACATGCATTCCAGGTAGCGGTGGCTGTCCCAGTCCATCACCGCGACAGTGTCGCCGGCCTTGACCCCGGCTTCGCTCAACACGTTCGCCAGCCGGGCGATCCGCTCGTTGAGTTGTGGATACGTCAGCCGCACCTGGTCGCGATAGACGATTTCACGCGTCTTTTCGTAGCGGCTGCCCGACATCAGCAGGCGTTTGATCAGGAGCGGGAAGGCATAGGCGCCCTCGGCGGGCTTGATGATGCGAGTCTGCAGCATGGGTATCCCTTTTCTTGAAAGCGTGTCGGACAACTCTGATACCAACTCTAGTTGGCCAATGTGACGGCTAAATCAGCCAAAGGAATGATTTGGCTCAACCAAGGTATGAGTGGCATTGTTCGGGTGTTGGCCCTTCTCAACCCTCCACCGGAGCTTCCTGATGCCAAGCCCGCGTCGCGCCGTGTTTCTCGACCACCTGTCCCTGGACCTCGGTGACCTCGACCTGTCGCCGTTGCAAAGCCAGTTCGACGAATTCCAGCTGTTCGATTCGACCCGCCCTGACCAGGTAGCCGAACGCTTGCACGGTGCCATCGCAGTCATCAGCAACAAGGTCGTGCTCGACGCCGCGGCCATGGCCGCCAACCCGCAGCTCAGGCTGATCCTGGTGGCCGCGACCGGCACCAACAACGTCGACCTGGCGGCGGCCAGGGCCCAGGGCATTACCGTGTGCAACTGCCAAGGCTACGGCACCCCTTCGGTGGCCCAGCACACCCTTGCCCTGCTGCTGGCCCTGGCCACGCGCCTGTGTGACTACAACCAGGCAGTAGCCGATGGCCGCTGGGCCAAGGCCAGCCAGTTCTGCCTGCTGGACTTCCCGATCGTTGAGCTTGAAGGCAAGACCCTCGGCCTGCTCGGTCACGGTGAACTGGGCGGTGCGGTGGCGCGCCTGGCCGAAGCTTTCGGCATGCGCGTGCTGAGCGGGCAGATCCCCGGTCGCCCGGCGCGGGACGACCGCCTGCCGCTGGACGAGCTGCTCCCGCAAGTCGATGCCCTGACCTTGCATTGCCCGCTGAACGAGCACACCCGGCACATGATCGGCGCCGATCAGCTGGCCCTGCTCAAACCCGGCGCGTTGGTGGTCAATACCGCACGCGGCGGCCTGATCGATGAACAGGCCCTGGCCGACGCCCTGCGCAGCGGTCACCTGGGCGGCGCTGCTACCGACGTGCTGAGCGTCGAGCCACCGGTCAACGGCAACCCGTTGCTGGCCACCGACATTCCCCGCCTGGTCATCACTCCGCACAGCGCCTGGGGCGCGGTGGAGTCACGCCAGCGCATCGTTGGCCAGCTCAGCGAAAACGCCCAGGCCTTTTTCGCCGGCCAGCCACGGCGCGTGGTCAGCTGAGCCGCACGCCGGCCTCTGCTACACTGCGCCACTTTTTTCAGGAGGCGTCGTCCATGGACCCGCGCAGTGAAGTATTGCTCCGCCAGGCGGACCTGTTCCAGGGGCCGCTGCTGATCGCCGGTGCGCCCGCCGACGACTTGCTCGGCCAGTTGCCCAGTGCCCATGGCTGGACCTGGCATGCGGGCGACCAGTCCGTGCTCGACAGCCGCTTCCCGGGGCGCAGCCATTACGCGGTGGAAGCGCCTGAGGTGGCATTCGAGGCGGCGGTGCTGTTCCTGCCCAAGTCCCGCGAGCTGGCCGCCTACTTGCTCAACGCCCTGGCTTCGCGCCTGAAAGGACGCGCGCTGTACCTGGTGGGCGAGAAGCGAGGCGGCATCGAAGGCGCGGCCAAACAGTTACAGGCCTTCGGCAAGCCCCGCAAGCTCGACAGCGCCCGTCATTGCCAGCTGTGGCAAGTGACGGTGGAAAACGCCCCCGAGGCCAAACCGCTGGAAACCCTTGCCGAGCGCTTCGAACTGGACCTGGAGGATGGCCCCCTGCAGGTGGTCAGCCTGCCGGGTGTGTTCAGCCATGGCCGACTCGACCGTGGCACCGCCCTGTTACTCAAGCACTTGGACGACCTGCCTGTGGGCCATGTGCTGGACTTCGGCTGTGGCGCCGGTGTGCTGGGGGCCACGGTCAAGCGACGCTACCCGCAAAGCAGCGTGACCTTGCTTGACGTCGATGCCTTCGCAGTGGCCGCCAGTCGCCTGACCCTGGCCGCCAACGGCCTGGAAGGTGAAGTGATCAGCGGTGACGGGATCGACGCAGCGCCCCGCGACCTGAGCTTGATCCTGAGCAACCCACCGTTCCACACCGGCGTCCATACCAATTACCAGGCATCGGAAAACCTGTTGAAAAAATCAGGCGAACACCTGCGAAAAGGCGGCGAAATCCGCCTTGTGGCCAACAGTTTCCTGCGCTATCAGCCGCTGATCGAAGCGGCCTTGGGCCAGTGTCACACGCTCGCCGAGGCGGATGGGTTCCGGATCTACAAAGCGACCCGCTGATAAAAACAGGGCTTGCCGAAACCGTTTCGACTAGGCAGAATCCGCACCGTCCTAGGGGAGTAGTCTCCCGCGAGCGCCCTGCTCGCCCGGTACGCGTCAACACACTTGGCCCACAGGCCATGGCGCGTGCGACCCATGATCTGCGCAGACAGGTCCAGGGTTTGACAAGACCTATGACACGCACACCTTACCCGGGGCGGGGAGGTCGTACGTGTCATAGCCGTGTCGACCCGCCCCCGTAGGAAACCTGATGCTGGAATCTTTGCTCGTACCCACCGCAATCGTTGCCCTGGCCGAAATCGGCGACAAGACGCAACTGCTCGCACTCATCCTCGCTGCACGCTTTCGCAAGCCCTGGCCAATCATCGCCGGCATCATTGCAGCCACGCTGGCCAACCATGCCGCTGCCGGCGCGGTAGGCGCCTGGGTCAGCGGGTTCTTCAGCGAGACGACGCTGCACTGGATTCTGGCCGCGAGCTTTGCCGCCACGGCGCTGTGGACCCTGGTACCGGACAAGATGGATGACGACGAGAATCCGGCCCGCCGTTTCGGGCCGTTCCTGACCACGCTGATCGCCTTCTTCCTCGCCGAAATCGGTGACAAGACACAGGTAGCCACCGTAATGCTGGCCGCTCAATATCCGCACCTGATCATGGTCATCATCGGCACCACCCTGGGCATGCTGATTGCCAACGTGCCGGTGGTACTGGCGGGTAACTTCGCGGCGGAGAAACTGCCGTTGGCGCTGATTCGTCGCCTGGCAGCTGCTGCGTTCTTCGTGCTGGCGATCGTCGCCGTCTACTCGGCGATGAAGGCCAGTGGCTGGGTGGGGTAAGGCAGTGCCCTGGGGCCGCGTTGCGGCCCCAGGCAACCTTACTTCTTGGCAGCTTCGTACAGCGGCATCACCTTCGGAATGGCCGCCTGCAACGAAGCGATCCGACTGCTGGACGCCGGGTGGGTGCTCATGAACTCGGGCGGTGCGCCTTCGGACGCCTTGCTCATCTTGTTCCACAGGGTGATCGCGGCATTCGGGTCGTAGCCGGCACGTGCCGAAAGCTCCAGGCCAATCAGGTCGGCCTCGTTCTCGTTGGCACGGCTGTTGGGCAACGTCATGGCGTAGTTCACCACGGTGTCGGCCAAGGCCATGCCGCTCTGGCCGAGGCCGAACAGCGCGCCAGCACCCTGGCGGGCCATCTCGACCCCATAGGCCTTGGACATCGCTTCGCGGCTGTGCTCGCGCAGGGCGTGGGCGATTTCGTGGCCGACGACCGCGGCAATCTCGGCGTCGGTGAGCTTGAGCTTATCGATCAGGCCGGTGTAGACGATGATCTTACCGCCTGGGCCGCAGTTGGCGTTGAGCTCATCGCTCTTGATGACATTGACTTCCCATTTCCACTGCGCGGCATCCGGGCGGAAGATCGGCGCCTGGGCAATCAGACGGTCTGCGATGGCGCGAACCCGCTTGGCATCGCTGCTGGACTTGTCCAGCACACCCTTGCTCGAAGCCTCACCCAACGTTTGCTGGTAAGACTGCGCGTACATCTGATTGACCTCATCGGTCGAAAGCATACTGAACATGTACTGCTGGCGCTCGACACCGACGGCACCGCCGCTGGTGGTGTTCACCGCCTGGCAGCCAGCCAGCAGGATGCCAGCACTCAACAGGCTGACAACGAATGACTTACGCATGAAAACACTCCCTTTTTACATGCGGCGTATCCTAGGACGAGTCCCCTGCCCCTTGCCATAGCCGCAGGTAAGATTTATGCCGGGGTCAGACACTCGGGCGCATCCAGCTTCGGGTCGTTGACGAAATTGGCCAACGCCCGCTCGCGCAGGGTAACGGTCGGCAAAGCCAGCAACTCGTGCAACCGCAGCACCGGCGTTTCCGGATCCAGCCACGCCGCCTGCGCTGCCTCGTCGAGAATCAGCGGCCGGCGCTGGTTCATCGCTGCCTGGGTCACCACCGCGCAACTGAGCCACACCTGGTCCTGCACTGGATACGCCTCCCAGATCGCGGCGAAGTACAGCGAAGAACCTTCTGCCGGCGTCAGCCAATACGGGCGCTTGCGCACCGAACCGCGCCACTCGTAGAAACCATTGGCAGGCATCAGGCACCGGCGCTGACGAAAGGCCTCACGGAACATCGGCTGTTCGGCGAGGGTTTCGGCGCGGGCATGGGCAGGCGTGCGGGAAAGGTCGGTAAGCCAGGCTGGGGTCAGCCCCCAGCGTGCCTTGTCCAGTTGCTGCCGACCGTCGAGCTGTCGCTGGATCAGCACCGAGTGGCCGGGGGAGATATTCCATTGCGCCGGCTGGCCGGCAGGGAAGCCCGGCAGGCTGGCAAGCGCCTGGGGCCAGCGAAACAGGGCATAACGTCCACACATGGGCGAATTCTGAACCTAGCAGATCAAGGTACCGGGAAAACTCTCCGGTTCGTCGCCGGCAAGCGGCTGGGCATCATTGTACGCTTCGATCAGATGCCGTGCGTAACCGGCCTGCTCATCCGGCACGGCAATGCCGAGCAGGCCGTATACCGGCAACTCGCCTACACCACCCACGAGGTCGCGCCCAATCAGGTGCACCTCGATGCCTTCGCTGGTCAGCATGCCCAACAGCATCTGCGCCTCCAGCAGGTTTTCCGGATCGTAGATTCTCTGCATCAGGCATCATCCTCGCGTCTGACGTCGAGCATCCATTCGTCACCGTGCACCTGCAGAATGAACACGACAGGCTGGCAACACACCTGGCAATCCTCGGTGTAGACCTGATCGCCACCGGACAGGTCGACTGTGGTTTCCACCCGTTCACCACAATAAGGACAATCGTAGAAGTCGGTTTCCAGCATCGCGGCCTCCGCAGTGACTTATGCGTATAATTGCCGGTCTGTTTACAGGGCCTGTGAGTGTCCGAGCCGTTTTTCGGACCCCATCCCTACTTTATTACCCTAGCCGTTTCCAACAAGAGAGCATGATGGGCGAATTCGATGCCATCCGACCGTACGACGACGCTGAGGTCCCTGCCGTTCTGGCACGCCTGCTCAGCGACCCGGCATTCCTCGATATCCTCACCCACTTCCGCTTCCCGCGTGCAGCGGGCCCGCTCGGCTGGCTGCTCAAGCCGCTGATCGCCCGCCGCCTGCGCAAGGAGTTCGCGGGCGTCACGTGCGTCGCGACCTTGCAGGACAAGGTCGAGTACTACGTCGACCACACCATCGAACGCGCCACCGACGGCGTGACCTATTCCGGCGTAGAGCAACTCAAGTCCGGTGCGGCCTACCTGTTCCTGGCCAACCACCGCGACATCGTCATGGACCCGGCCTTCGTCAACTACGCGGTGTACCATGCCGGCCTGCCGACCCCGCGCATCGCCATTGGCGACAACCTGCTGCAAAAGCCCTTCGTCAGCGACATGATGCGCCTGAACAAGAGCTTCATCGTGCACCGTTCGCTGACCGGTCGCCGCGAAAAGCTGGCCGCCTACCAACTGCTCTCGGCCTATATCAACCACTCGATTCGTAATGACTGCGTATCGATCTGGATCGCCCAGGCCGAAGGCCGCGCCAAGGACGGTGACGATCGCACCGATTCGGCGATCCTCAAGATGTTCCACATGAGCCGCAAGGACGAGCCGTTCGGCGCAGTGATCCAGGGCCTGAACCTGATTCCGGTCTCGATCAGCTACGAGTACGACCCGTGCGACCAGGCCAAGGCGCGCGAGCTGTACATCCGCGCCACCACCGGCACCTACAAGAAGGCGCCTGGCGAAGATGACAACAGCATCGCCAAGGGCATCACTGGCTACAAAGGCCGGGTGCACATCAACTTCGCCCCGCCAGTGACCGAGTATTACGAAGACACCAAGCAGTTGGCGCAGGAAATCGACCGGCAGATCCTCGGCGGCTACCGGTTGTTCCCGGTGCACTACCTGGCCTACGCGATGTGGGCAGAGAAGGATGAAGCGCTGCACGTGCCGAGCGCCGAGACCCTGTTCCCGGCAGACGAACTGGCCCGAGCCAAGGAAGAATGGCAGCGCCGGCTGGAGGCATGCCCTGAAGAGCAGCGACCGTACCTGATATTGCAGTATGCGACGCCAGTACGTAACCAGTATCAGGTCAAGCAGCAGGCGCCCGTGGCCTGATCGGCCGAACCCCATCGCCGGCGTGCCGGCGATGGCTCAGATCCAGGTGCTGAACCAGGACAGCAGCAGTGCCATGGCCAGGCAGGAAAAGCCCAGGATGTAGTAGTAGCGCGGCACGCGCAGGTCGAAAGCCTCCACCACGCCTTCGTCCATCGCCAGGCTTTCGCGGGTTACGGCTTCGCGCCGCCGGGCGCTGTGCAGCAACAATCCGCCCGGGCACGTCATCAACAGTGCCAGCAGATTGATCAGCTTGGTCGGGTGGGCAACCAGGAAGCCCCAGAGCACTTGCAACGACATCACGCAACCTCGGTTAGAACGACAGCGAAGGCCGGCATTCTACCCAACTCCGCTTGCACCGCCCGGCCCAGGCGACAAAGTGTCATGCGATTTCATGTCGAGGCCGTTTGAAACGTGTCGACCCCATCCCCGGCGAGCCGGCGATGGGGCCGATCGAGCCGAAGGTTACTCGCCCAGGACCTGGCCGATGGTCGGGTCCTTGAACAGGCGCGTGAGGGCATCGCTCAGCACGTCACCGACCAGCTTGGTGTTGGTTTCCTGATTCGGCGCCATGCCGAAACGCTGGTCCAGCGATGCACCGTAGCGGCCGCTGTAGCGACGGTTGGCATTGGACACGTCGGCACGGAAGGTGGCACCGATGGTAGCCTCCGTCACATACAGGTTGTCCTTGGGCGACTGGTATTTCAGCTCGGCCAGGGTCACGGTCAGTTGCGGTGCGTTGTAGGCGTTGGGGGTCGGGGTGAAGCCAAGCAGGCGCACGGCTGCTTCTGCCTGGGCTTGCAGCTTGGGCACGATGTCGTTGCCACTGACGCTGATGGTGCTGGTTTCAGGGTACATGCCACCGCGAGTACCCAGCGATTGCGAAGCCCGCCCATCGACGACCTTGACCACCACGGGCTGGCCATGACCGACCGGCGCGAGCTGGGCAGTGAGTTTGGGTTGCGGGCTGAGTTGTTGCGGGCTGTGGGCACAACCGACCAGGCTGAGGCTGGCCACGGCAATCAAACCGAACAACAGACGTTGCAACATGCGCGTTTCTCCAGAAAATGCGGCAAAGGCCCCCAGTATACTCAGCCAGGCCCTGACCAGTCATCGGCCTGCCCCGTCGTAAAGCCACTCTGGCACCCGACCAAAGCCGGGATTTGCACCCGCGCAAGCCCCCGATGGCACCCACGCACCGCATTTCCCAGACAAACGCTGCAATAAAAACTACGAATTACGACCTTTCTGCCCGCGACATCGTTATAATCTCCCCCCGATTATAAGGACGTCTCCTGATCGGGCCCCGCATTCGCCGATTGACCCCGGCACCTTCAACGCTTCGCCCACAGAGAGCCTTCCACTCAGGTCTTGCATCGGCTGTCGTGCCTGCTTTTCCGGCCCTTCGCACTGCATGAACCTGTGGGTTGCCATCGCGCAGTCCCCTTTTGAGGTTCACGTCTCCAAAAGAGCGTGAAAAAACGGTTTTTCACAACTTCACGAGAGTGTGGCGAGCAAATGAACAGTCTGGCATGTGTAAAAGCGGCAGATGTGTCCCGAACAGCCCTGAACAGGCGGCTAACGCGTTCATCCCGGATGGATGTCTGAGGTCGTTCCATAACGCACGCACGACACCTTGACCATTAGTCGAATTGCCGCACCTGTGGCAAGCGGCGTTCAATAGCCGAACCCGAAGACTGATTGGCGGTGTCCGCGGAAGTTGCAAGAACTGCGAAAAGTCGGACATGGCGATCCTGGCGACCCTGGGGTCCTATGCTGTCAATTAGGTAGCTGTAGATTGTGGAGACGCGTTAAATGGCGCAGAACGAATCGGTTGATGTGGTACTGGTAGGCGCGGGCATCATGAGTGCCACCTTGGCCGTACTGCTCAAGGAGCTTGACCCGACCCTGAAGCTTGAGGTCGTCGAGGCGATGGACTCCGGAGCCGCGGAAAGCTCCAACCCCTGGAACAACGCAGGTACCGGCCATGCCGGGCTGTGCGAGCTGAACTACACGCCCCAGGCCGCCGATGGCAGCATCGACATCAAGAAGGCCGTGCACATCAACACCCAGTTCGAGGTTTCGCGCCAGTTCTGGGCCTACCTGAGCAAAAAAGGCAGCTTCGGCTCGCCGCGCGCCTTCATCAACCCGGTGCCGCACCTGAGCTACGTCGAAGGTGACAAGGGTATCTCCTTCCTCAAGAAGCGCTTCGAGCTGCTCAAGCAGCACCATGCCTTCGCCGAGATGGAGTACACCGAAGACAAGGAAGTGATGAAAGAGTGGATGCCGCTGATGATGCCGGGCCGTCCGGCCGACCAGCGCATCGCCGCCACTCGCGTGCTCAAGGGCACCGACGTCAACTTCGGCGCCCTGACCAACAAGCTGCTCAAGCTGCTGAGCACCAGCCAGGACGCCCAGGTCAAGTACAGCAAGAAAGTCGTCGGCCTGCGCCGTAACGGCAGCGGCTGGACCGTCAGCATCAAGGACGTCAACAGCGGCGGCAGCCGTGAAGTGGACGCCCGTTTCGTCTTCCTCGGCGCCGGTGGCGCGGCCCTGCCGCTGCTGCAAATGTCCGGCATTCCGGAAAGCAAAGGTTTCGGCGGTTTCCCGGTGAGCGGCCAGTGGTTGCGCTGCGACAACCCGGAAATCGTCAAGCAACACCAGGCCAAGGTCTACAGCCAGGCCGCGGTTGGCGCGCCGCCCATGTCGGTACCGCACCTGGATACCCGTGTGGTAGATGGCAAGAAATCGCTGCTGTTCGGGCCGTACGCCGGCTTCACCACCAAGTTCCTCAAGCACGGCTCGCTCATGGACCTGCCGCTGTCTGTACGCATGGGCAACATCGGCCCGATGCTGGCGGTCGCGCGCGACAACATGGACCTGACCAAGTACCTGGTCAGCGAAGTGATGCAGTCGATGGAGCAACGCCTGGAATCCCTGCGTCGCTTCTACCCGCAGGCCAAAGCGGAGGACTGGCGCCTGGAAGTGGCCGGTCAGCGCGTGCAGATCATCAAGAAGGACCCGAAGAAAGGCGGCATCCTGCAGTTCGGTACCGAGCTGGTCTCGGCCCAGGACGGCAGCCTCGCAGCCTTGCTGGGTGCATCGCCAGGTGCTTCGGTGACCGTGTCGATCATGCTCGAACTGATCGAGCGCTGCTTCCCCGAGCAGGCCAAGGGCGCCTGGGCTGCCAAGCTCAAGGAGATCTTCCCGGCTCGCGAGAAGACCCTGGCCAACGATGCCGCGCTGTACCACAAGATCAGTGCCGACAACGATGCGGCCCTGGATCTGGTCGAAAGCAGCCCGGCCAAGCACTACGCCTGATCTGGCTGAAACGAAAAAACGCCCCTCGGGGCGTTTTTTTGTGTCTGCTCGCTGTGCCGCCTATACCGCCCTGCCCCTGTAGGAGCCGGCTCGCCGGTGATAGGGCCGGTTCAGGCGGCCGATCAGCCGCGGGCTTTATCGATGATCTCGATGTACTCCGGCGCATTGCGCTGGTCGGCGATCAACTCGACGAAGGTCTTGCCGTGCTCGTCCTTGCCGTCCAAGTCATGGCCGGCCTCGACGAAGAAACCGACAAAGCGCTCGAAATCGTCGACACGCAGACCACGATAGGCCTTGACCAGCTTGTGCAGCGACGGCGAGGTCACGCCATCGGCCGGCTCGAACTGAAGGAACGTCTTGACGTAGTCATCGCTGATCTCGTCACCAATCACCTGCTTCTTGTCTTTGCGCATTGCCGGCTCCAACTGGACCATCACGGGATTTCGAAGGCCGGCAGTTTACCCCCCTCAGGCGACAGGCCTCAACGCGTACGTACAGTGCCGGTGTGCAGGTCGGCCCAGACATGGCCGTTGGCGTAGGTCAGAAATTGCACGTAGACAGTTTCGTTACGCAGCAGGTCCATGACCACGCGATAATCGCTGACCGGGTAATTCAGGCTCAGCGTGCGGGTCTTTTCGTCGTACACCGGCTTCTTCAAACTCTTGCCGGCCTCACCGTCGAAGGTCAGCAGCACCTGGCCGATGGTCGCGCCCTTGCTCAGCGGCTTGCCCTTGAGGCGCATCTGCAGCGAGGCGGTGATCGGGATCGGTTGCTGGTCGGACTGACGTTGGGCTCCCACCACCACCGAGTAGTCGGTCACTTGCAGCAACTGCTGACCGGTCGGCGCTTCCTGGCGCAATGACAAGTCATCGGGTGGGAGAAACTGGCTGTGCAACGGTGCGGCGCAAAGCGGCAGGCTTACGACCAGCAACAGGGAAAGAATCGCACGCATGTGAGGCTCCTTGGCATGAAGGAGCACTCTAGCACGCCGGGTTTTGGCTGTACGGCCCTATTGCCGCGGATCGGCACCAGCACACGCCGGCGTCCTGGCTGGGCAGCACGCCTCAATCGAATTGCGCGATCATCCAGGCCAGGTATTGCGCCACGCCCTCGTCGCCTTCACGCGGCGCCCAGTGGGCATGCTCGCCTTCAGCCAAGGCCCGGTACGGCCCAGCCTTGCACTCGAACAGAATGCTGTCAGGCTCCAGTACGACCAGCCCGTGATAAAGCCCAGGCACAAGATCCACGCCCAGGCAGTCGCCACCGGCCTGCAGCACGCGCTTGTCGCATACCTGGCCGTCTTCATTGAAAATCAGCAGGCCCAGGCGCCCCTTGAGCACCAGCAGGGTTTCAGCCTTGTCGGCGCTCAGGTGCCGGTGCGGCGCGATGTAGGTGGAGGGCTGCAAGCCGACCGCCACCCGGTGGCACGGCTCATCCATTTCATGAAAGGTGTGATGATGCCGCTGGCGCGGCACCTCGGCGGCTGTGCTGGCCAGCCTGGCGAACAGCGTTTGGTCGATGAACTCAGGCCGGCGCATGCTTACAACCCCTTGACCGCGAAGATGCCGTTGGCGTTGCGCCAGTAGCCCTTGTAGTCCATACCATAGCCGAAGATGTAGCGATCGACGCATGGCAGGCCGACATAGTTGGCCTTGAGGTCCGGGCTGGCCTTGCGGTCGTGGTCCTTGTCGATCAGCACGGCAGTGTGTACCGAACGGGCGCCGGCATGCTTGCAGAAGTCGATGATGGCGCTGAGGGTGTGGCCTTCGTCGAGAATGTCATCGACGATCAACACGTCGCGGTCGATGAACGACACTTCCGGCTTGGCCTTCCAGAACAGCTCGCCACCGCTGGTTTGATTGCGGTAGCGGGTAGCGTGCAGGTAAGAGGCTTCGAGTGGGAACTGCAGGTGGGTCAGCAGCTTGCCGGCGAAGATCAGGCCACCGTTCATCACGCAGAAAACCACCGGGTTCTTGTCGTGCAGGTCCTTGCAGATCTGCTCGCCGACTTTGGCGATGGCCGCTTCGACCTCAGCTTCGTTGTACAGGCAGTCTGCTTCGCGCATGACTTGACGGATGTGCTCGAGATCAGCGGACATGGCGCTCTCCAGGGGGTGCATTTTGGAAAAGCGGGCAAAGGTACGCATCCGCTCGTCCCGAATCAAGCATTTATGGACTAACGTCCAGAATGACTGCACGACAGCACAGGCTGAATAGATTAATCTAGCGCGGTTTTTTTGCCCGCCTTTCGGAGCCCCCCTATGCCCACTCGTGAGATCCGCCATCCGCTGATCCGCCATAAGCTCGGCCTGATGCGCCGTGCCGATATCAGCACCAAGAATTTTCGCGAACTCGCCCAGGAAGTCGGCGCGCTTCTGACCTACGAAGCCACCCAGGACCTGCCGCTCGAAACCTACGAAATCGACGGTTGGTGTGGCAAGGTCCAAGTGGAAAAAATCGCCGGCAAGAAGATCACCGTGGTGCCAATCCTGCGGGCCGGTATCGGCATGCTCGACGGCGTGCTCAGCCTGATTCCGGGCGCCAAGGTCAGCGCCGTGGGCGTTGCGCGCAACGAAGAAACCCTCGAAGCGCACACTTACCTGGAAAAGCTCGCCCCGGACATCAACCAGCGCCTGGCCCTGATCATCGACCCGATGCTGGCCACCGGCGGCTCGATGGTCGCCACCATCGACCTGCTGAAGAAGGCCGGCTGCAAGGAAATCCGCGCCATGGTCCTGGTCGCCGCCCCAGAGGGCATCGAGGTGGTGGAAAAAGCCCACCCGGACGTCCAGATCTACACCGCGTCGATCGACCAGCACCTGAACGAGCACGGTTACATCGTTCCAGGCCTGGGCGACGCTGGCGACAAGATCTTCGGCACCAAGCAGAAGGACGCCTGACCATGCAGGACGGCTTCAACGACCCGCTCTGGCGCCAGGTCGTTTCGGGCGCGCAGATGCTCTTCGTGGCATTCGGCGCGCTGGTGCTGATGCCACTGATCACCGGCCTCGATCCGAACGTCGCGCTGTTCACCGCAGGCATCGGCACCTTGCTGTTCCAGTTGGTCACCGGTCGGCAAGTGCCGGTATTCCTGGCGTCGAGCTTTGCCTTCATCACCCCGATCATTCTCGCCAAGGGCCAGTTCGGCCTAGCCGAGACCATGGGCGGCGTGATGGCCGCAGGCTTCGTGTACACCTTCATGGGCCTGATGGTGAAGATCAAGGGCACCGGTTTCATCGACCGCATGCTGCCGCCTGTGGTCATCGGCCCGGTGATCATCTCCATTGGCCTGGCCATGGCCCCGATCGCCGCGAACATGGCCATGGGCAAGGCCGGTGACGGCAGTGTGCTGCTGCCGTACAAGACCGCCATGCTGATCTCCATGCCGGCACTGCTGACCACCCTGATCGTCGCCGTGTTCGGCAAGGGTATCTTCCGCCTGGTGCCGATCATCGCCGGTGTACTGGTGGGCTTCGCCCTGTCGTTCGCCTTCGGCGTGGTCGATACCGCCAAGATCGCCGCCGCGCCATGGCTGGAGCTGCCCAACTTCACCGCGCCCGCGTTCAACTGGCAGGCCATCCTGTTCATCGTGCCCGTGGCGTTGGCCCCGGCCATCGAACACATCGGCGGCGTGATCGCCGTCGGTAGCGTGACCGGTCGCGACTACCTGAAGAAGCCAGGTCTGCACCGCACCTTGCTGGGCGATGGCCTGGCGACCACCGCGGCCGGCCTGTTCGGTGGCCCGCCCAATACCACCTACGCCGAAGTGACTGGCGCGGTGATGCTGACCAAGAACTACAACCCGAAGATCATGACCTGGGCGGCGATCTTCGCCATCAGCCTGGCCTTCATCGGCAAGTTCGGCGCATTGCTGCAGAGCATTCCGGTTCCGGTGATGGGCGGCATTCTCTGCCTGTTGTTCGGCTCGATCGCGGCGGTAGGCATGAACACCATGATCCGCCACAAGATCGACCTGGCCGAGGCGCGCAACCTGGTGATCGTGTCGGTAACGCTGGTGTTCGGTATCGGCGGCGTGTTGATCGGCAGCGGCGACGGCCCGGACGACTGGGGCCTCAAGGGCATTGCCCTGTGCGCCATCGTGGCCATTGCGCTGAACCTGATTCTGCCGGGCAACGACAGCTGGAAGCACAAGAAACTGGACGACCAGTTGCCCTGAGTGACTGAGCCCCCATCGCCGGCAAGCCGGCTCCTACGGGAGCCGGTTCACGGCTGAGAGAGGGGGGCGCAAACGCCTTATACCTTCTCGCACATTCCCGCCAGCACCCTCACCCACTCCGGGTGGTCATTCAGGCAAGGCACCAGCACCAACTCCCCGCCCCCCGCCTCGACAAACTGCTCACTCCCCCGCTGGCCAATTTCCTCCAGCGTTTCAATGCAGTCGGCCACGAATGCCGGGCACATCACCAACAGCTTCCTCACACCGGCCTTGCCCAGTTCGTCCAGACGCGTTTCGGTGTAGGGCTCGATCCATTTGGCCCGCCCCAGGCGAGACTGGAACGACACTGACCATTTGCCATCCGGGAGGCCCATCCTGGCTGCAAACGCCTTGGCCGTGGCCAGGCACTGCCCGCGATAGCACACCGCGCGCATTTCGGCGCTGGCGTCCTTGCAGCAATCGGCGGCCTGGAAATCGTGCTGGCCGGTCGGATCGAGCTTTTTCAAATGGCGCTCTGGCAGGCCATGGAAACTCAGCAACAGGTGATCGTAGTCCTGCTGCAGATAAGGCTTGGCACTGGCCACCAGGGCGTCGATGTACTCGGGGTGATCGTAGAACGGTTGCAGCACACGCATCTGCAAGGGCAATTGCTTATCGGCAATCGTCTGGTTCGCCAGCGTCACCACGGTGGTGACCGTGCTGTCGGCAAACTGGGGATACAGTGGCGCCAGGGTAACCTTGCGCACCCCCTGTGCGGCCAATCGCGCCAGCACATCGGGCAATGCCGGCTCGCCGTAGCGCATGGCAATTTCAACGGGGCCGTGGGGCCAGTGCTCGACCATCGCCGCCTGCAAGCGTCGGGTCAGCATCACCAGAGGCGAACCCTCGTCCCACCAGATCGAGGCATAGGCATGGGCCGACTGCTCCGGGCGCTTGATCAGGATCAGCGATACCAGCAGACGCCGCACCGGCCACGGCAGGTCGATCACATAAGGGTCCATCAGGAACTGGTTGAGGTAACGGCGTACATCGGCCACCGAGGTGCTGGCGGGTGAACCCAGGTTGACCAGTAGCAGGGCGTGATCGGTCATGCAGCGTCCTATGTCAGAGGCGGCTGGACAGGCTGTCCAGCGCCGATTGCAGATCGTTGAAACGGAACGTGAAGCCCGCCGCCAGCAAGCGCGCTGGGCGGGCCCGTTGGCCGCCGAGCAGCAGGATCGACAACTCGCCCAGGCCTGCCTTCAGCAGCAGCCTGGGTACCGGCAGCACTGCTGGCCGGTGCAGGGTCCGGCCCAGACGCCTGGCGAACTCGCGGTTGCGCACAGGTTCAGGGGCGCAGGCATTATAAGGACCGCTAGCGTCCTTATGCTTCAACAGAAAATCAATCAAGGCGATTTCATCGTCTATGTGGACCCAGGGCATCCACTGCCGGCCATCGCCCAAAGGCCCGCCCAGGCCGAGTTTGAACGGCAGGCGCAGGCGCGACAAAAAGCCGCCATCGGCAGCCAGTACCAAGCCGGTTCGCACCAGCACCACACGTATGCCCAAGGCTTGGGCGCGCGATGCGGTTTCTTCCCAGGCGATGCACAGCTGGCTGGCGAAATCCTCACGCACAGGCGGCGAGGACTCGGTCAGCTCACGCTCACCGCCATCTCCGTACCACCCCACGGCGGACCCTGAAACCAGCACCTCGGGACGTTGTGCCCTGGCCTCGAGCCAGGCCAGCAATTGTTCGGTCAGGGTGACCCGGCTGGCCCAGAGCACGCTGCGCCGGCCCGCCGTCCAAGGTCGGTCCGCAATGGGCGCGCCGGCCAGATTGACCACCGCATCAAGCACTTCGTCGGCGGCCAGGTCTTCCAGCCGGGCTATCCCACGCACCCCACTGCCACACAACCTGGGCACTTGTTCGGGGCGGCGGCTCCAGACCGTGAGACGATGACCCTGGCTTGACCAGAGTTGGCACAGGTGCTGGCCAATCAAGCCGGTACCGCCTGTCAGCAATATATGCATGGCTGTGTCCTCGTGGAGTGCCGCTGTGGTCTATTTTTAAGATCAAGGCACTTTCCTGACCAGATGTTTGACCCAACGCTCTCGTTAAACATAGGCCACCCTGTTCCATGAAGCAGCATAACCTTATACAAAAATTATGCATTGTACAGGTTTGCCTGACAGCGTAGTCTGCGTAACAGCACGGTTCGAAGAGGCCATCATGACAGTACCAATCGCTATCATCGGTGCCGGCATAGCCGGCCTGTCCGCCGCCCAGGCCTTGCAGAAGGCCGGGCAGGCCGTCCATTTGTTCGACAAGGGCCATGGCAGTGGCGGTCGCATGGCCAGCAAACGCAGTGAGGCCGGTGCGCTCGATCTGGGCGCCCAGTACTTCACTGCCCGCGATCGACGCTTCGTCGAGCAGGTGCAACAGTGGGTCGCCAACGGCTGGGCCGCGCAATGGAAGCCGCAGTTGTACAACTACCGCGACGGCGAACTGACCCCCTCCCCCGACGAGCAGACCCGCTGGGTCGGCGTGCCTCGCATGAGCGCGATCACCCGTGGGCTACTCAAGGATGTGACAGTCAACTTCGGCTGCCGCATCGCCGAGGTCTTCCGTGGCAAACAGTTCTGGCACCTGCAGGACACCGAAGGCTGCAGCCATGGTCCCTACAGCCGCGTGGTCATCGCAGTGCCGGCGCCTCAGGCCACTCCGCTGCTTGCCGCTACGCCCAAGCTCGCCGCCGTCGCGGCAGGGGTGACGATGGAGCCGACCTGGGCCATTGCCCTGGGCTTCCAGACACCCTTGGACACCCCGATGCAAGGCTGCTTCGTCCAGGACAACCCGCTCGACTGGCTGGCCCGTAATCGCAGCAAGCCAGGACGGGACGGGCATCTCGATACTTGGGTCCTGCACGCCACCTCCACCTGGAGCAGACACCACATCGACCTGCACAAGGACGAAGTGATCGAACAACTGTTGGGAGAGTTCGCCGAATTGATCGGTTGCGTGGTGCCACCTCCGACGTTCTCCCTCGCCCACCGCTGGCTGTACGCGCGCCCAGCGGGCAATCACGAATGGGGCGCCCTGGCCGATGCCGACCAAGGCCTGTATGCCTGTGGCGATTGGTGCCTGTCCGGACGGGTCGAAGGTGCCTGGCTCAGTGGCCAGGAGGCCGCACGCCGCCTTCTGGAACACCTTGAGTAAGCGAGCGCTAAACCTATACAAAAAAACCAGGTTGCATAAATTTCTGGTTGTGCTGGAATAGCCTTGTACACACATTTATTTCTGTACAGGTCTCCGGAGACAACCATGCTCGAGCCTTCTGCCCACCGTAAGCCTCGAATCGGCATCAGCGCCTGCCTTACCGGGCACAACGTGCGTTACAACGGCGGGCACAAGGCGTCCGAATTGTGCCTCGGCCAGCTCGAACAGCACTTCGAATGGATGCCGGTGTGCCCTGAAGTGGCCATCGGCCTTGGCACTCCCCGAGACGCCATCCGTCTGGTGGGCGACCCCGAAAAGCCTGAAGTGGTCGGCACACGCAACCCCGGTACCGACCTGTCAGGGCCGCTGCGTGCCTACGGCGAGCAGATGGCCACTCAACTGCACGATATCTGCGGCTACATCTTCATGCAGAAGTCCCCCTCGTGCGGGCTGGAACGGGTCAAGGTCTATCAGGAGGCCGGGCACCCAGCGCGCAAAGGCGGGCGTGGCGCGTTCGCGGCGGCTTTCTGCGAACGGCGCCCAGACCTGCCGGTGGAGGAGGAAGGCCGCCTGCACGACCCGGTGCTGCGGGAAAACTTCATCAGCCGCGTCTACGCCTACGCCGATTGGCAACACCTGCTGGCCGAGGGCCTGAGCCGTGGTGCACTGATCCGCTTTCACTCGCGCTACAAGTACCTGCTGATGGCCAACAATCCCCAGGCCTATCGCGAGCTCGGCCGCCTGCTTGGCAACATGCGCAAGGACGACGACCCGTTGGTGATAGGGCCGCGTTACTTCAGCCTGCTCATGCAGGCCCTGCGTCGCTGTGCCAGCCGCGGCACCCATGGCAACGTCCTGCAGCACCTCACCGGCTACCTCAAGGACTCACTCAGTTCGCAGGACAAGGCCGAGTTGCAAACCATCATCGGCCAGTACCAGCAGGGCGTGATACCGCTGGTGGTACCCCTGACCCTGCTCAAGCACCATTTGCGCAAGCACCCGGATCCTTACTTGCTACAGCAGGCCTACCTGCAACCTCACCCCGAGGACCTGGGGCTGCGCAATGCCGTCTGAACTGCTACCCATCGGCGAGCTGGCTCGCCGCACCGGCGTAAACCCAGTCACCCTCCGGGCGTGGGAACGGCGCTATGGTCTGCTCAAGCCGCAGCGCACCAGCAAAGGCCACCGGCTGTATCCGCTGGACCAGCTGGCGCGCGTCGAGGCCATTCTTGCCTGGTTGGAACGCGGTG
Organism: Pseudomonas sp. NyZ480; assembly: GCF_029537255.1. NCBI lineage: Bacteria > Pseudomonadati > Pseudomonadota > Gammaproteobacteria > Pseudomonadales > Pseudomonadaceae > Pseudomonas > Pseudomonas sp. NyZ480. The sequence goes on from NZ_CP120626.1 coordinate 4,583,041, forward strand.
CATCGGTCGGCCAAGTACGCGAGCTGCTCGACCAGCCTGCCAACAGCGCGCCCCAGGGCGACTGGCAGGCCCGTCAGGAACACTTGATCGAGGCCGTCGCCAGCCTCTCGCAACGCGCACTCGACCAGCAACTGAACCAGGTGATGGCCCTCTACCCTGCCATCACCCTGTGCGAGCAGTTGCTGCTGCCCTTGCTCGACAGCCTCGCACAGCGCTGGCGCAGCTACTTCAACGCCCGCCTTGAGCAGGTGTTCTTCCACACCTGGCTGCGCAGCAAACTGGGCGCTCGGGTCTATCACGACAACCAGTTGCTGTCCGGCCCGCCAGTGCTGCTCGCCGAAGACAGCGAACGGCCTTTCGACATCAGCTTGTGGCTGTATGCCTGGCTCCTCAGCAGCAACGGCATCGCCGTGGAGGTGCTCGAATACCCCGTCAGCGGGCCAGAGTTGCAACGCGCCGTCGCCGCCCTGCGGCCCCGCGCACTGTTGCTGCACCTGGGCCCACGCGTCGACCTGAAAGCCCTGCACCGGACCCTGGCCGAAGTGGACGGGATGAAGTTGCTGGGCGGCTTGACCGTTGCCCTGCATACCCCACCGTTGCAGGCGCTGGATCTTGACCAGCTGTTTCTGTTCGATACCCCACAGGCGGCCCTGCGTTTGCTCCAACGCCAGGGCCGTCTGCCTGAAGAGTTGACCCTGCCATGCAATTGATCTGGCTGCGCACCGACCTGCGCGTTACCGACAACACTGCCTTGAGCGCCGCCTGTGAGCGCGGCCCCACCGTGGCCATCTGGCTGGCCAGTCCCGGCCAATGGCAGGACCACGACGATGCCCCCTGCAAGGTCGACTTCTGGCTGCGCAACCTGCGCACGCTGCGTCAGTCGCTGAAGGCCCTGAACATCCCGCTGCTGATCCGCACGGTCGAACGCTGGGACCAGGCCCCCGAGACCCTGCTCGCGGTCTGCAAGCAACTGCAGGTAGAAGCCGTGCACTGGAACGAGGAGTACGGCATCCACGAACACCGTCGCGACGAAGCAACGCGTCGCCTGCTGGAGCAATCCGGCATACAGGCGCACAGCTACCTCGACCAGTTGCTGTTGCGCCCCGGCACCGTCCTGACGCGCAGCGGCCAGTACTTCCAGGTGTTCGGCCAATTCAAGAAGGCCTGCTTCGAGCGGCTGCATCTGGGCCTGCCGGCACTGGCTGGCCGGGTGCAATGCCAGGCCCCGCTGAACATTCCGAGCGACCCGGTCCCGGAGCGGATCGAAGGTTTCGATACGCCAACCGATACCCTGCGAACGCTCTGGCCTGCGGGCGAGGATGAAGCACAGAAGCGGCTCCAGCGCTTTCTCGATGAAACCATCGAGAACTACCAGCACCTGCGCGACCTGCCAGCTGAGCCGGGCACCAGTCAACTGTCTGCCTATCTGGCCGCTGGCGTGATCTCGCCCCGCCAGTGCCTGCACGCTGCACTGGCCCACAACCGAGGCGAATTGGACAGTGGCAGCGCAGGTATACAGACCTGGATCAACGAGTTGCTGTGGCGGGAGTTCTATAAACACATCCTCAATGGTTATCCACAGGTCTCCCGACACCGTGCCTTCCGCGACCAGACCGAAGCCCTGCCATGGCGCGACGCCCCTGCCGACTTCAACGCCTGGAAGGAAGGCCGTACCGGTTTCCCGATCATCGATGCCGCCATGCGCCAACTGCTGGAAACCGGTTGGATGCACAACCGTCTGCGCATGATCGTCGCCATGTTCCTGAGCAAGAACCTACTGATCGACTGGCGCCTGGGCGAGCGGCACTTCATGCGCCACCTGATCGATGGCGACCTCGCCGCCAACAATGGGGGCTGGCAATGGAGCGCCTCCACCGGCACCGACTCGGTGCCGTACTTCCGTATCTTCAACCCGGTCTCCCAGTCGCAGCGCTTCGACCCCCAAGGGCGCTTCATCCGCCACTGGCTACCGGAATTGTCGGACCTGGGCGACGAAAGGGTTCATGAGCCGATGAAGGCGGCCGATCTTTTTGCTAATAAATCCTATCACCATCCAATCGTCGATCTCACAAGCAGTCGCCAGCGCGCCCTGGAAGCTTTCAAAGGCCTTCCGCGCAGGCAGGATCAGAGGGCAGCACATTGAACAACACACTGGATTTCTGGGTAACAGGCGCCAGTAATGGACTAGGGCTGGCCTTGGTGGAGCAGTTGCTGGAAGGCGGGCACCGCGTCGCCGCCAGTGGCAGGGACAGCGAAGCGCTGGATGGATTGGCAAAGCGGTACCCCCAACAGTTGCTGCGCGTACCAGGGCAATTGCCGCTGCTCGAGCAGGCTCAGGCAGCCGCGGCGTCGATCCTGCGCAACTGGGGGGGGCTGGACTGCCTGATCCTCAATGCCGGAACGTGCGACTACCTGGCCGATGACCTCCCTGAGGCCGAGCTGTTCGAAGCCATCGTCAGCACCAACCTGCACGCCAGCGAGCACTGCCTCACCAGCGCCCTGACCTTGCTGGTCAAGCGCGATGCGCCACAAGTAATGGCGTTGCTCAGCCGTTATTCCGCCCTTCAGTTGTACTCGCCGACACGCGTGCCCAGCGGCGCCAACAGCACCGCGCAGTGGCTGCGCGAACAGCGTCAAGAGCTGCAGATCCTTGGAGTCGGGTTGACGCTGGTGGCGCCGCAGGCCATGCAAAGCCCGGCATCATCGGCCCAGGCCATACCTGAGCAGTGGACGCCGGAGCGTACGGCCGATGAACTGATACGTCGGCTGCCTCAGCGTGAGCCTGAACTGGTGCTCGAAGCCCTGACGCTGAGCAACCTGTGGCCCTTGCCACGCTGAGGACACACGCCAGCATGGCCCCGCGGCGGGGCCGTGCTTACAGCGGCATGCGGTAATGCAAGCTGTAGCTTTCTACACCATCGTTGGGCTGCCTGATGCCCGCGTTGGAATAGTGAATGGCCCGGATACCCAACTCATGGCCACCGGCAAAGCGCAGGCCCACGCCGATGCGATCTTCGAACTGGAAGGACGAGCCAAGTTCGTTGCTTTCCAGCTCGGTGCTGGAGAACAACGCAACGCCAATACCGGCCTCGATGTAAGGCTTGACCGACTCCCCGGCGAACTCGTACACGAAGACAGGCGCAAACGACAGGCTGTGGTTGCTGGCGGTTTCGTCACCGTCCCAATAGCTGTAGGCCCCATCCCAGTAGCCCGTCAGCCTGCCCACGCGGGTTTGCCACCAACTGGCGTCCCAGTTCGATTGCAGCCCCAGGCGATAGACCTGTGTGGAGTCACCGGTCTGGCCCACCGAAAACGAAACATCGGCGGCCTGCGCCGTTACCACATGCCCCAGAATCCAGGCGGCAGCCGCCGCCACGCCAAGCCGTTTCTTCATGGGAAACTTCCTTCTTCCTGATGTGTTATGACTGTTCGCCTTGTGCCAGGCAAATAGTAGAAATCGGCGATAGCACGATAGTTCAGCTTTATTCCGCGCTGTGGTTACAACGGGAAGCGTTGCACACGATCGGACTCATGCCATAGCAAAGGCAGGATATCGCTCAGGGCTTGCGGGTCGGCACTGCTCCAGAAGCGTGCCGCCTGCGCCGGCCCGTCGGCCAGCAGATCGCGAGCGGCCAGCAAACGGTGCAACTGTCGCGCAACCGCGGCGCCAGTGTCGATGATCGCAACGTCCGCCGGCACCATTTCAGCCAGCAGCGGGCGTAGGAAGGGATAATGGGTGCACCCCAGAATCAGCGTATCGCAGCCCGCGTCCAACAGCGGCTGTACGTAGCCCAGCAGCAACTGGCGCAGCTGCGCACTGCCAAGGTCGCCGGTTTCGATCCGCTCGACCAGTCCCGGGCACGGCTGGGTGACAACCTGCACGTCATTGGCAAAGCGGTCCAGCAAGGCGGCGAACTTGGCACTTTGCAGCGTGCCGGTGGTGGCCAGAACACCGACCACCCCGGAGCGAGTCGCCGCCGCAGCCGGTTTTACCGCAGGCTCCATGCCCACCAGCGGCCAATCCGGGTAGCGCTCACGCAGGTCGGCCACCGCCGCCACCGTGGCGGTATTGCACGCCAGGACCATGGCCTTGGCCCCTTGTGCGTGGAAGAACTCGGCAATGTGCCTGCAGCGTTCACGGATGTACTCCGCCGATTTCTCACCGTAGGGCACATGGCCGCAATCGGCCACGTACAACAGCGACTCGCCAGGCAGCAGGCGCTGGATTTCGGCGAGCACCGACAATCCGCCGACCCCCGAATCCATCACGCCGACCGGCGCCGAGCGTTCAGCCATGCCGGTTACCACACACGGCACAAGCCGGGTCGCGCTTGACCCGCAGCTCGCGCATGCGCGTGCCCAGTGCGTCGATCAACAGCAAGCGCCCCACCAGCGGCTCGCCGAAACCAGCCAGCAGTTTCATCGCCTCAAGGGCCTGCAAGCTGCCCACCAGCCCGACCAGCGGCCCGATGACGCCGGCCTCGCTGCAGGTCAGCTCGGCCTCGCTGCCATGGCCATACAGGCAGTGGTAGCAAGGGCTGTTGTCGCGGCGCGGGTCGAACACCGAAAGCTGCCCTTCCAGGCGAATGGCCGCACCGCTGACCAACGGCTTGCAGGCGGCCACACAGGCCGCGTTGACGGCTTCGCGGGTGGCGAAGTTGTCCGAGCAGTCCAGCACCAGGTCAACCGCCGCCACCGCCGCAGCCAGGGAGTCCTCGTCCAGTGCATGGCGATGGGCAACCAGGTTCACTTCGGGGTTGATCGCCTGCAGACGCTGGATCGCCGAGTCCACCTTGCTCATGCCGACGCTGGTGCTGTCGTGGATCACCTGCCGTTGCAGGTTGGTCAGGTCTACGGTGTCGAAGTCCGCCAGGTGCAGTTCGCCCACGCCTGCCGCCGCCAGGTACAGTGCGACCGGCGAGCCGAGGCCGCCGAGGCCGACGATCAGCGCCTTGCTGCGCTTGAGCCGCAGTTGGCCATCGATATCGACTTGGGCCAGCAGCACCTGCCGGCTATAACGCAACAGTTCCTGGTCACTCAACATGGCAGACGTCCCATTGTGATGCGTTCGTGGCCGCCCAGGTCCTTGCGGCTGGCGACCTCGGTAAAGCCCCGGGCAGTCAGCAACGCCTGCACCGAAGTCGCTTGATCATAACCGTGCTCGAGCAACAGCCAACCACCCGGCAGCAAGTGCTCCGGCGCCTGGTCGACGATTATCCGCAGATCATCCAGGCCATCGGGCCCCGCCACCAGGGCGCTGCTCGGTTCGAAGCGCACGTCGCCCTCCGCCAGGTGCGGGTCCTCGGCGGCGATGTAGGGCGGGTTGCTCAGGATGAGGTCGAAGCGTTGCCCCGCCAGGCTGTCGAACCAATGGCTGGCCATCACCTTCACGTTATCGAGACCCAGGCGCTGGCGATTGCGCTCGGCAAGGGCCACTGCCTCGTCGACACGGTCCACCGCCGTCACCTGCCAGGCCGGGCAGTCGCTGGCCAGCGCCAGGGCGATGGCACCGGTACCGGTACCCAGGTCGAGCACCCTGGCTGGCGAGGCTGGCTGCAGCTGGAGGGCTGTTTCTACCAGCAGCTCGGTATCGGGACGCGGAATCAGGGTGTGTGGCGCGACCTCCAGGTCGATCTTCCAGAAGCCCTGCTGCCCGAGGATATAGGCCACCGGTTCTCCGGCGCGACGGCGCTCGAGGTAACTGGCGAAGACGTCCGCCGCCTCGCTGCTGACGATCCGCTCGGGCCAGGTGTGCAGGTAGCTGCGCGACTTACCGATGGCCGCGGCCAGCAACAGTTCGGCATCCAGTCGCTCAGTGGGCGAATCCGGCAGCTGCGCGTTGCGCAGCAAGCTGGCGATGATGGTCATTATTCCCCCAGGGCAGCCAATTGATCGGCCTGGTACTCGGCCAGCAACGGCTCGATCACGGCCTCCACGCCACCGGCGAGGATGTCGTCGAGGGAATAGAGAGTCAGGTTGATACGGTGATCGGTCACCCGGCCCTGTGGATAATTGTAGGTACGGATACGCTCGGAGCGGTCACCCGAGCCGACCAACAGCTTGCGCTCGCTGGCGATGGCGTTTTGGGCGGCACTGGTCTGCATGTCATTGAGCTTGGCTGACAACCAGGACATGGCCCGCGCACGGTTCTTGTGCTGCGAACGCTCCTCCTGGCACTCGACCACGATACCGGTCGGCAAGTGGGTGATGCGGATTGCCGAGTCGGTCTTGTTGACGTGCTGGCCGCCAGCACCCGAAGCACGGTAGGTGTCGACCCGCAAGTCAGCGGGGTTGATCTCGATGGCCACTTGCTCGTCGGGCTCAGGCAACACCGCCACCGTGCATGCGGAGGTATGGATGCGGCCCTGGGACTCGGTTTCCGGCACTCGCTGCACGCGGTGCGCGCCAGACTCGAACTTCAGCTTGCCGTAGACATTGTCGCCTTCGACACGCGCGATGATCTCTTTATAGCCGCCATGCTCGCCCTCGTTCTCCGAGAGGATCTCAAGGCGCCAGCCGCGCCGCTCGGCATAGCGTGAATACATGCGGAACAGGTCACCGGAAAAGATCGCCGCCTCATCACCGCCGGTACCTGCGCGAATCTCCAGGAACACGTTGCGACCGTCGTTGGGGTCCTTGGGCAGCAGCATGCGCTGCAGTTGCGACTCCAGGCCCACCAGTTGCTCCTTGGCCTCCCGCACCTCCTCCACCGCCATTTCGCGTAGGTCGGGGTCGGCATCCTTGAGCAGGGCCTGGGCGCCTTCGAGGTCGTCCTGAACCTTGCGCCACTCTTTATAGGCAGCGATCACCGGCTCGACTTCGGCGTATTCACGGGAATAGGCGCGGAATCGGGTCTGGTCGGAAATGACTTCGGCGTCACCGAGCAGGGCGGTGAGTTCCTCGAAGCGGTCCTGGAGCGTGTCCAGTTTGTTCAGCAGCGACGCTTTCATTGCGGGGTTTTGTCCGTCGAGCCCTCGTTGAGGGCAAAGAGTTCCTGGGCCATGGCCAGCGCATCGAGGCGGCCCTCGGCCGAGAGCTTTTTCAGTTGCACGCTGGGCGCATGCAGGAGTTTGTTGGTCAGCCCCCGGGCCAGTTGGGCCAGTACATCTTCGGGGTTGCCGCCGTTGGCCAGCAGTCGCTGGGCCTTTTGCAGTTCTTCGTCGCGCAGGCGCTCGCTTTGCTGGCGATAGGCACGCAGCACATCAACCGCCGCCAGCTCGCGCAGGCGCGCCATGAAGTCCTCGGCGCCCACCGAGACCAGCTCTTCGGCAGCCTGCGCCGCACCCTGGCGGCTCTTGAGGTTTTCGGCGACCACTTCGTGCAGGTCATCGACCGTGTACAAGTACACGTCATCGAGCTCACCGACTTCAGGCTCGATGTCTCGCGGCACGGCGATATCGACCATGAAGATCGGCTTGTGCCGACGTTGTTTCAGCGCGCTTTCCACCGCGCCTTTGCCGAGGATCGGCAACTGACTGGCAGTGGAGCTGATGACGATGTCGCTGTTGGCCAGTTCCTGCGGAATGTCCGCCAGCAGCACGGCATGGGCACCGAACTGTTCGGCCAGGATACTGGCCCGCTCCAGGGTCCGGTTGGCAACCACGATCCGGCGCACGCCTTGCTCGTGGAGGTGACGGGCGACCAGGGTAATGGTCTCGCCCGCACCGATCAGCAGGGCCTGGCTGCGGCCCAGGTCGCTGAAGATCTGCCGCGCCAGGCTGACGGCGGCGAAGGCAACCGACACCGGGTTCTCGCCGATCGCGGTATCGGTCCGTACCTGCTTGGCGGCGCTGAAGGTCGCCTGGAACAAGCGCCCGAGCAGCGGTCCGATGGTGCCGGCCTCGCGGGCCACGGCGTAGGCCGACTTCATCTGGCCGAGGATCTGCGGCTCGCCGAGCACCAGCGAGTCCAGTCCGGAGGCCACCCGCATCATATGCTTCACGGCATCGTGCTCTTCATGGATGTAGGCGCTGGCGCGCAGCTCATCCAGGCTCAGCCGGTGATAGTCGGCCAGCCACTTCAGGACGGCATCGGCGGACAGGTGGTCCTGCTCTATATAGAGCTCGCTACGGTTGCAGGTCGACAGAATCGCCGCTTCGCGGCTGGCGGTCAGTCGACAGAGCTGCTGCAGGGCGTCTACCAGCTGCTCTGGGGTAAACGCCACGCGCTCGCGTACGTCTACCGAGGCAGTCTTATGGTTGATACCAAGTGCAAGAAAGGCCATGCAAGGTCGCTGGTTGTGACGAGAAGCCGATAATTGTCCTCTTTCACAGGTTTTAGAACAACCACCGTTCGCTATTGTCCCAACAATCCCAGGCTATCCCTGTAAACCACGACCTTCGCCGGTGGGTTTGCCCCCGCGCTTGTGTCATCATGCTCCGACCGCCGGTTAGTCCTTCTAAGCCTCATTTATGAACAGACCCTACGCATTGCTGCTTGCCTTCGCCCTGCTCCAGGGCTGCCAGAACCTGGCCCCGCAACAAGCCGAACCGCCCGTCGCCGAGGCGGGCAAAGCCGCGGCCGACAAGCCCGTGGTGTATGGGTCATTCAAACAGGACACGCTCTACAGCCTGTTGGTCGCGGAGCTGGCCGGCCAGCGCAATCGCTTCGACATCGCCCTGGCCAACTACACCGACCAGGCGCAGAAGACCCAGGACCCAGGCGTGTCCGAGCGTGCCTACCGCATCGCCGAATACCTCGGTGCCGACGAGCCGGCCCTGGACAACGCGCTCATCTGGGCCCGCAACGACCCGCAGAACCTCGACGCCCAGCGCGCCGCTGCCGTCCAGTTGGCAGGCGCCGGCCGCTATGACGAATCCATGGCCTACATGGAAAAGGTGCTTCAGGGCCAGGGTGACACCCACTTCGACTTCCTCGCCCTGTCGGCCGCCGAAACCGATCAAGGTACCCGCGACGGCCTGTTGCAGAGTTTCGAACGGCTGCTGGTCAAATACCCGGACAACAGCCAGTTGGTCTTCGGCAAGGCCCTGCTGCTGAACCAGGACGGCAAGCCCCAGCAAGCCCTCGACCTGCTGGAGGAACACCCGCCACAAAACGGCGAAGTGGCGCCGATCCTGCTGCGCGCCCGCCTGCTCCAGGCCCTCGACCGCGGCCCCGAGGCGCTGCCGCTGCTGCGCGGCGCCATCCGCGACAACCCGGACGACAAGCGCCTGCGCCTGACGTACGCCCGGACCTTGGTCGAGCAGGACCGCATCGCCGACGCCAAGGGTGAATTCCTCGGCCTGGTCCAGCAGTACCCGGAAGATGACGAGCTGCGTTACTCCCTGGCACTGGTTTGCATGGAGAACAAGGACTGGGATGAAGCCGAAAGCTACCTGCAGGAGCTGATCGAGCGCGACAGCAACGTCGATGCCGCCCACCTCAACCTGGGCCGCATCCGCGAGGAACGCAACGACCCCGAGGGTGCCTTGCGCGAATACGCCCTGGTCGGCACTGGCCCCGATTACCTGCCAGCGCAACTTCGCCAGGCCGACATCCTGATCGCCAACGGTCGCGGCACCGAGGCCTCGCGCCTGCTCGCCGAGGCCCGCGAAGCCCAGCCGGACCTCGCGGTCCAGCTGTTCCTGGTCGAGTCGGAGAGCTACAGCAACAACAACAAGGACGCCCAGGCCAACCAGGTGCTGCAGCAAGCCATCAAGCGCTTCCCGGACGACCTTAATCTCCTTTACACCCGCGCCATGCTGGCCGAAAAGCGCGACGACCTGACGCAAATGGAACAAGACCTGCGCGCCATCATCGCCCGCCAGCCGGAAAACGCCATGGCGCTGAACGCGCTCGGCTATACCCTGGCCGATCGAACCACCCGCTACACCGAAGCCAAGGCGCTGATCGACAAGGCCCACCAGCTCACCCCGGACGACCCGGCGGTGCTCGACAGCCTGGGCTGGGTCGCCTACCGCCTGGGCAACCTCGACGAAGCCGAGCGCTACCTGCGCCAGGCCTTCGAGCGCTTCCCCGACCATGAAGTCGCCGCCCACCTGGGCGAAGTGCTGTGGGCCAACGGCAAGCGTCGTGAGGCCCGCCAGGTCTGGGCCAAGGCCTTCGAGGCCCAACCCGACAGCCCTATCCTGCGCAAGACCGTCTTGCGCCTGACCGGATCCGAGACTCTTTAACGCCATGTTCCTGCGCCATTGCATTACCTTTTCCCTGATCGCCCTGCTTGCCGGCTGCGCCGGCTTCGGATCCCGCGAAGCCCTGCATGGCCAAGGCAACCCACAACAGTGGCGAGCCCACAAAGAACAGCTGAGCACCCTGGACGGCTGGCAGATCAACGGCAAGGTCGGTATTCGCGCCCCCCGCGACTCCGGCAGCGGCACCTTGTTCTGGCTGCAGCGCCAGGATTACTACGACATCCGTCTGGCCGGGCCGCTTGGCCGTGGCGCCGCACGCCTGACCGGCCGCCCTGGCGGCGTGGTGCTGGAAGTCGCCAACCAGGGCCGCTTCGAGGCCAACAGCCCCGAAGCCCTGCTCGAAGAACAACTGGGCTGGCAATTGCCCGTTTCGCACCTGGTGTGGTGGGTGCGCGGACTGCCGGCCCCGGACAGCAAGAGCCAGCTCACCCTGGATGACGACAGCCGCCTGGCCAGCCTGAACCAGGATGGCTGGCAGGTGCAGTACCTGAGCTACACCCAGCAGAACGGCTACTGGCTGCCCGAGCGCATGAAACTGCATGGCGAAAACCTGGACGTGACCCTGGTGGTCAAGGACTGGCAGCCACGCCAGCTGGGGCACTGAAACCATGCAAAAGCTCACCCTGCCCGCGCCGGCCAAGCTCAACCTGTGGCTGCATATCATCGGTCGTCGCCCGGACGGCTACCACGAACTGGAAACCGTGTTCCAGTTCCTCGAACACGCTGACGAGCTGAGCTTCGCCCTGCGTGACGACGGCCAGGTCCGCCTGCACACCGAGATCGACTCGGTGCCACATGACAGCAACCTGATCGTGCGCGCCGCCCGTAAACTGCAGGAGCAGTCTGGCACCCACCTGGGCGCCGACATCTGGTTGACCAAGGTTTTACCCATGGGCGGTGGAATCGGTGGCGGCAGTTCCGATGCCGCGACCACCCTGCTGGCCCTGGACCACTTGTGGCAGCTGGGCTGGGATGAAGACCGACTGGCGAGCCTGGGCCTGTCCCTGGGCGCCGATGTACCCGTATTCGTTCGCGGTCATGCAGCTTTCGCCCAAGGTGTCGGCGAGCAGCTGACCCCGGTCGACCCCGAAGAGCCCTGGTACGTCGTACTGGTGCCGCAAGTCTCTGTCAGTACTGTAGAAATTTTTTCGCATCCACAGTTGACACGTGATTCCCTCCCCCTTAAGATGCGCCCCGTTCCCGAGGGAAACAGTCGAAATGACTGCCAACCGGTGGTAGAGCAGAGTTACCCAGAAGTTCGCAATGCGTTGAATTCATTGGGTAAATTCACTGAAGCTCGACTGACCGGCACTGGAAGTTGTGTGTTTGGGGCCTTCCCAAGCAAAGCCGAAGCTGATAAAGTTCTGGCCCTTCTTTCAGAGACCCAAACAGGGTTTGTGGCGAAAGGAAGCAATGTTTCGATGTTGCATCGCAAGCTGCAAAGTCTGATCAAGAAGTCGAGTGCCTAGCGCTCGCAGCAACAGATACAGGGGCGTCGCCAAGCGGTAAGGCAGCAGGTTTTGATCCTGCCATGCGTTGGTTCGAATCCAGCCGCCCCTGCCATTTTCCTTATACTCATCCAGGTTACCCTCAGCCTTCAGGTACTGCGCGTGTCCAAGATGATGGTCTTTACGGGGAATGCCAACCCCGATCTGGCTCGGCGTGTCGTACGTCAGCTGCACATTCCACTGGGTGATGTTTCTGTCGGCAAATTCTCCGACGGCGAAATCAGTGCTGAGATCAATGAAAACGTTCGCGGTAAGGACGTCTTCATCATCCAGCCAACCTGTGCCCCAACCAATGACAACCTGATGGAACTGGTCGTGATGGCTGATGCCTTCCGCCGCTCCTCAGCGTCGCGAATCACCGCCGTGATTCCTTACTTCGGATACGCCCGCCAGGACCGCCGTCCGCGTTCGGCACGTGTAGCCATCAGCGCCAAAGTCGTCGCTGACATGCTCACTGTCGTGGGTATCGACCGTGTTCTCACCGTCGACCTGCACGCTGACCAGATCCAGGGTTTCTTCGATATCCCCGTCGACAACATCTACGGCTCGCCCGTACTGGTCGACGACATCGAAGACCAGCGTTTCGAGAACCTGATGATCGTTTCCCCGGACATCGGTGGTGTCGTGCGCGCACGTGCCGTCGCCAAGTCCCTGGGTGTCGATCTGGGTATCATCGACAAGCGCCGCGAGAAGGCTAACCACTCCGAGGTCATGCACATCATCGGCGACGTCGAAGGGCGCACCTGCATCCTGGTAGACGATATGGTCGACACCGCCGGCACTCTGTGCCACGCGGCCAAGGCCCTGAAAGAACACGGCGCTGCCAAGGTTTACGCCTACTGCACGCACCCTGTCCTGTCGGGCCGCGCGATCGAGAACATCGAGAAGTCGGTACTGGACGAGCTGGTGGTGACCAACACCGTTCCGCTGTCCGCCGCTGCTCAAGCCTGTGACCGTATCCGCCAGTTGGATATCGCACCGGTTGTCGCTGAAGCGGTACGCCGCATCAGCAACGAAGAATCGATCAGTGCGATGTTCCGCTAAGCGGAACACCTGCTGACGAAAAGCGCCCCGCCCCAACACCTGTTGTTGGGGCGGGGCTTTTTTGCCATCCCCGTTGGCGCTGGTCGCAAACGCCCTCGGGAGGCTATTTTGGAGATACAAAATGACTGACTTCATCCTGAACGCCCAAGCGCGTACTGACCTGGGGAAAGGTGCGAGCCGCCGCCTGCGTCACTCCGCCAACATCCCTGCCGTTGTCTACGGTGGCGATAAAGAAGCCCAATCCCTGACCATCCTGGCCAAGGAAATCACCAAGCTGTTCGAAAACGAAGCTGCCTTCAGCCACGTTATCGAACTGAACGTCGACGGCGCCAAGCAGAACGTCGTGGTCAAGGCCATGCAGCGCCACCCGGCCAAAGGCTTCATCATGCACGCCGACTTCGTTCGCGTCGTTGCAGGCCAGAAGCTGACCGCCAAAGTGCCGGTTCACTTCATCAACGAAGAAGCCCCGGTCAAGAAAGGCGGCGAAATCTCCCACGTAGTGGCCGAGGTTGAAGTTTCCTGCGAAGCCAAGGACCTGCCTGAGTTCATCGAAGTCGACCTGGCCAAGGCTGAAATCGGCACCATCATCCACCTGTCGGACCTGAAAGCTCCGAAAGGCGTAGAGTTCGTCGCTCTGGCCCACGGTGATGACAAAGCTGTTGCCAACGTTCACGCTCCGCGCGTTGCTCCAGAAGCTGAAGGCGCTGCCGAGTAATCCACTCGCGCGCCGGTGTTGACCGGGTTACAGTGCCCCGCGCCCTGTAACCCACCAACTCCAAGGAAGAGCCCCTGACGTGACCGCCATCCAGTTGATCGTTGGCCTGGGTAACCCCGGCCCCGAATACGAACAGACCCGGCATAACGCAGGGGCTCTTTTCGTTGAACGCCTTGCCAGCGCCCAGCGCGTGTCGCTGACCGCTGACAAAAAATATTTCGGCCTGACGGCTAAGTTCAGCCATCAGGGTCACGACGTTCGTCTGCTGATCCCCACCACCTACATGAACCGCAGCGGCCAGTCCGTGGCGGCATTGGCCAATTTCTTCCGCATCAAGCCGGAGGCCATTCTGGTGGCGCATGACGAACTCGACCTGCCTCCGGGCGTTGCCAAGCTCAAGCGCGGCGGCGGCCATGGAGGGCACAACGGCCTGCGCGACATCATCGCGCAGCTCGGCAACCAGAACGACTTCCACCGCCTGCGGCTTGGCATCGGCCACCCGGGCGACGCCAAACTGGTCTCCAACTTCGTCCTGGGCCGCGCGCCGCGCGCCGAGCAGGAGAAGCTCGACGCCAGCATCGATTTTGCCCTCGGCGTGATGCCGGACGTGCTCGCTGGCGACTTCGCCAAGGCGATGCGCGAACTGCACAGCCAGAAGGCCTGATTTCCTAGAGAGGGGAACACCCATGGGTTTCAATTGCGGCATCGTCGGCCTGCCCAACGTCGGCAAGTCCACCCTGTTCAACGCCCTGACCAAGTCCGGCATCGCGGCGGAGAACTTCCCTTTCTGCACCATCGAGCCGAACAGCGGCATCGTGCCGATGCCTGATGGGCGCCTGAACGCGCTGGCGGAAATCGTCAAGCCGAACCGCATCCTGCCGACCACCATGGAATTCGTCGACATCGCCGGCCTGGTGGCGGGCGCATCCAAAGGTGAAGGCCTGGGCAACAAGTTCCTGGCCAACATCCGCGAAACCGACGCAATCGCCCACGTGGTGCGCTGCTTCGAAGACGAGAACGTGATTCACGTCTCCAACAGCGTCGACCCCAAGCGCGACATCGAGATCATTGACCTCGAACTGATCTTCGCCGACCTCGACAGCTGCGAAAAGCAACTGCAGAAGGTTGCCCGTAACGCCAAAGGTGGCGACAAGGAAGCCCTGGCACAGAAGGCCATCCTTGAGCAGCTCATTCCGCACTTCACCGAAGGCAAGCCTGCGCGCAGCCTGATGAAGAACATGAGCGCCGAAGACAAGGCCGTGATCCGTGGCTTCCACCTGCTGACCAGCAAGCCAGTCATGTACATCGCCAACGTTGCCGAAGACGGCTTCGAAAACAACCCGCACCTGGACGTGGTCAAGGCCATCGCCGAGGAAGAAGGCGCGGTCGTGGTGCCGGTGTGCAACAAGATCGAGGCGGAAATCGCCGAGCTGGATGAAGGCGAAGAGAAGGACATGTTCCTCGAGGCCCTAGGCCTGGAAGAGCCTGGCCTAAACCGCGTGATCCGTGCCGGTTACCAGTTGCTGAACCTGCAGACCTACTTCACCGCCGGCGTGCAGGAAGTACGTGCCTGGACCGTACGCGTCGGCGCTACCGCGCCTCAGGCCGCTGGCGTGATCCACACCGACTTCGAAAAAGGCTTCATCCGCGCTGAAGTTGTCGCCTACGACGACTTCATCCAATTCAAGGGTGAAAGCGGCGCCAAGGAAGCCGGTAAATGGCGTCTGGAAGGCAAGGACTACATCGTCAAGGACGGTGACGTGATGCACTTCCGCTTCAACGTCTGAGACCAGGCCAGTCGCGATACGAAAACCCCTTGGGCAGCAATGCCCAAGGGGTTTTCTTTTGCCCGCTGGGCAGCCGTGAGCCCTTCCTGGCCCCGGTAAGCCAATTCCCAAGCTGATGTGACCTCAAGCAGCGGGTTGCAAGTTCGCAAATGTCTTGCATCCTTGAGGTTGATGGGGGCGCGCTAGTGCTGTAGAGCCCCCCACTTCCCGGAGCCTGCACCATGGAAAAATCGCCTCGCGCCTCCCGCTTCGACTGGCAACGCTGGCTCCCCGGTCTGGCCACCCTGCTCCACTACCAACCCACCTGGCTCCCCAGGGACCTCGCCGCGGGCCTGGTCCTGACCACCATGCTGGTCCCCGTGGGGATCGCCTACGCCGAAGCCTCCGGGGTACCGGGCATCTACGGCCTGTATGCCACCATCGTCCCGCTGTTGGCGTACGCCCTGTTCGGCCCCAGCCGCATTCTGGTGCTCGGCCCGGACTCGGCACTGGCGGCCCCCATCCTCGCCGTGGTGGTGCAATACGCCGCCAGCGACCCACAACGGGCTATCGCCATCGCCAGCATGATGGCCCTGGTGGCCGGTGCGTTCTGCATGGTCGCCGGCCTGCTGCGGCTGGGCTTCATCACCGAACTGCTGTCCAAACCAATCCGCTATGGCTATATGAACGGCATTGCCCTAACGGTGTTGATCAGCCAGCTACCCAAGCTGTTCGGCCTTTCGTTCGACAGCCAGGGCCCTTTGCGCGATCTCTGGCAACTGGCCCAGGCCTTGTTCGCCGGCCAAGGCCATTGGCCAAGCTTCGCGGTGGGTGGCGCCAGCCTGGCGTTGATCGTGTTGCTCAAACCCTACAAACGTCTCCCCGGCATCCTCATCGCGGTGGTGCTGGCCACCGTGGCCGTGAGCGTGCTGAACCTGGACCAGCAGGGCGTGAAGGTGCTCGGCGAGCTGCCCCAGGGCCTGCCCAGTTTCACCTTTCCATGGCTGAGCGACATTGACCTGGTGGAGGTGCTACTGGGCGGCATCGCCGTGGCACTGGTGTCCTTCGCTGACACCAGCGTGCTGTCGCGCACCTACGCCGCTCGCTTGAAGGCTCCGGTGAACCCGAACCAGGAAATGTTCGGCCTGGGCGTGGCCAATCTGGCGTCCGGGTTGTTCCAGGGCATCCCCATCAGCAGCAGCTCGTCACGCACCCCAGTCGCCGAAGCTGCTGGCTCCAAGACCCAACTGACCGGCATCATCGGCGCGCTGGCAGTCACGCTCCTGTTGCTGGTGGCGCCCAACCTGATGCGCTATCTGCCCAACAGCGCCCTGGCGGCAGTGGTGATCGCCGCCGCGCTGGGGCTGTTCGAGTTCGCCGACCTCAAGCGCATCTTCCGTATGCAGCAATGGGAGTTCTGGTTGTCGTTCACCTGCTTCGTCGGCGTGGCGGTGTTCGGCGCCATTCCTGGCATCGGCATCGCGGTGGTGATCTCGGTGATCGAATTTCTCTGGGACGGCTGGCGTCCGCATTTCGCCGTGCTGGGCCGTGTGAATGGCACCCGCGGTTACCACGACATCGAGCGCCACCCGCACGCACGACGGATTCCGGGGCTGGTGCTGCTGCGTTGGGATGCTCCGCTGTTCTTCGCCAATGCCGAGCAGTTCCATAACACCGTAATGGCAGCGATCGACGAGTCGCCGACCCCGGTACAACGCCTGGTGGTGGCCGCCGAGCCTGTGACCAGCATCGACATCACCTCCGCTGACATGCTCGCCGAACTGGACCGCATCCTTGAATCCCGTGGCGTTGAGCTGCAATTTGCCGAGATGAAAGACCCGGTCAAGGACAAGATGAAGCGCTTCGAGCTGTTCCATTGCATTGGTGCGCAGGCCTTTCATCCCACGGTAGGCGCCGCCGTGGATGCCTACCTGAAGGATACCGGCGTCGACTGGCAGCCCTAGGGTCTACATGAAACGTCTTGAGACGAACGTCAGGCCCCGAGGCTGTTTTCAACGCAGCATCACCGAGTATCAAAGCTTTTCATACAAAGCCTGGCGGATGACATCACGGCGTGACGACCTGCCTGGCACGACGCCTGTCGATCCAGATCAGCATCGCGCTGGCATACAACGACACCGCGACGAACAGTGCCATGCGCACGGCAAACGCACGGTACACATCCTGCCCGGCTGCACTGTCCTGCACCGATTGCCCCAGAAGGATCAGGAACGTCGTCAGGCAACTGATCCAAAAAGCCGGCGTCTGCTGCGTCATCACTGCCTGGTAGAGCCTGCGCGCCTGCCAAAGACAGAACAGCAGCCCCCACAAGAAGAACATCCACAGGTGCACGAACAGGCCAAGCGCACCCCACAGCAGGATCGCCAGCGCCCCGGCCAGCAGGGTCGAACCGATCAATTCGCGGCTGGCATGCCGCGCGTGGGTCTCGCCGGCCTGTTGCCCCAAGCTCACCGATTTCATGATCAGCGGCATGAACGTGTCCGGTGCGATCAATGCCAACAGAAACGCTGGCATCACGATCAGGGTGGCACGCAAGGCCACCCACCCAACCTCATTGTCATTCAGCCGTGCCGGGGGGGATGGGACGGGAGCATCGGCAGGTTCGGGGAACAACAGATGCGCCAGGGCACAGCCCAGGGTTGCCAGGAGCATGCCCTTGGCCATGGCCTCGACCACCGACAGCGCCAGGGTGAAGTCACTTGTGCCCGCCGCGGCGATCATGGTCAGGCCGATGACCAGCAGGTTCGCCAGCAAGCCGTTGCCCCCCAGCAGGGCATAGCGCAGTACCAGGTATACGCCGGTGCCAACCACCAGCACCCCGCTGACCGGGGCATGGCGCAGCAACGGAATCAGCAACAGGCCACTGCCGCAACTGAGCAGCACCAGCAGTGCCAGCAACGGCGCGGCGCGCAACGGCAGAGGTTGGCTGCGCATCGCCAGCAGCAGCACGGCGAACACAGGCGCCAGAATCGGCACCGGCAGGCCAAGGCCGAAACTGACCGCCAGGCACAACGCCGTGCCCCACGCCAAGCGCAGGGCGCGCAAGCGACGCAGCTCAATAGGCATAGGACATCCAGCTCATCAGCCACATGAACACCCTGGCCAACAGGTTCAGCGGGTTGCCTTCGCGAGGCAGCGCCATGACTTCGGCCTGACCGCCTACCCGCAGGCCGGCAGCGCTTTGCAGCTGATCGCGTTCCAGCTCGACGATTACCGGAAAGCGTTGCGCCGAACGCAACCACTCACGGCTGTTCTGCACCGTCGGTAAGCTGCCCGGCGGGGTACTCTGACCAACGCTCACGCCACGGCCAATACTGCGCACACGCCCGCGCAGCACCTTGCCCGGTAGTGCATCGAGCACCACCAGTACCGGCGTACCGGACTGCAGGTAGCCAAGGTTGTTCTCGGTCATGTCGGCACTTATCCACAGGTCATGGATGGCGATCAGGGTCATCATCGGGCTGCCTGCCGCGACGTAGTGGCCCACATCGGTACGCAGGTCGGTGATCAGGCCATTGGCCTCGGCCCGTACTACGGTGCGCGCCAGGTCCAGACGGGCCTTTTGCACATTGGCCGCGGCACTGCGCAACTGGGCGTTGTCCGCTTCAGCCCCACCCTGCTGTTCACGGGCCCGCTCGACTTCCGCGCGGGCTGCGGCGACCTGGCTGATGGCCTGGTCGCGGGTCGCCTGGGCCCCTTCCAGACGCCGCACCGACACCGTGCCGGGGTCCTCGTCGATCAGCCGCTTCAACCGTTCGGCATCTTGCCGCGCCTTGCGCTCGTTGGCCTGGGCGGCCACCAGCGCGGCCTGGGCCGAGTCGATGCCAGCAGTATGGGCGCCGATCTGCCGGCGCATGGTGTCCAGGTCCGCTTCGGCCCGTGCCAACGCGATGCGGTACTGCTCGGGGTCCAGTTCGAACAGCACATCGCCCCTGCGCACTTCCTGGTTGTTGCCCACCGCCACCCGCCTGATCTGGCCTGCCACTTCGGCACTGACCGGTACCACGTAGGCCTGCAAGCGGGCCTGCTGGGTGTAAGGCGTGAAGCGGTCGGCCAGCAGGTACCAGACCAGGCTGACGACAATCAGCAGCAGCACCCAGCGCATGCCCCGGTCCGGTGCTGCTGGTGTCGGCGGTGTACCCTGGGCGTCGCTCATCTTCGCGTACCTGTTTCCTGATGTTCAGGGGCTGGCCCATCGAGCAGCGTTCCCCAGTCGGTGCGTTGTTGCATCTGCTGGCGGGTCGCCGGCGGGATCGGCTCACCAACCTGCTCCCAGCCTCCACCTAGCGCCTTGTACAGGCTCACCAGGCTGCTGACGGCGTTGCCTCGGCTGACCAGGTAGCCGTCCTGCTGCTGCAACAGCAGCTGCTGGGCATCGAGCACCCGCTGAAAATCGGCGAAGCCCTCACGGTACTGCGAGCTGGCCAAGCTCAACGAACGTTGCGCGGCCTGCGACGCCTGCTGGCGAATACCGGCGCTTTCCAGCGAGCGCACCAGGCCGCTGGCGGCATCGTCCGCCTCGCGTGCAGCGTCGCGCACATTCTGGTGATACCGCTCGATCAACTGCTGCAAACGCGCATCCTCCACCCGCACGGCGTTCTTGCGCCGGCCATAGTCGAACGGGTTCCAGATCAGGCTCGGTCCGGCTGCGAGGTCGAACGTATCGGGCACGTGATTGGCCGTGACGAAGCTCCAGCCAATGCTGCCCAGCAAGCTCAACGACGGATAAAGATCAGCCTCGGCCACGCCCACCAGGGCCGACTGCGCCGCCACCGCCTGCTCGGCGGCGCGGATATCCGGGCGGCGTTGCAGCAGGTTGGCGGGCACGTCCTGCAGAACCGCCCGATCCGGCAGAGGCAACTGGCCATGGCGCGCTTCGAGCTCCGGCAACGGACCAGGCGGCCGGCCGATCAGCGAACACAGCACATTTCGCAAGGCATTCACCTGGTTCTGGAACTCGGGAATGGTCGCCTGGGTGGCCAGGTACTGCGTGCGCGCCTGCTGCCAGTCCAGCTCGTCGTTTTCGCCATGGCGGAACAACCGCTCGGTGATTTCCAGGCTGCGGGCCTGGCGCCTGGCGTTTTCTTGGGCGATGGCCAGGCGCGCCTCGGCGGTGCGCAAGCCGAAATAGGTGTCGGCCACCTGCGCGCGCAGCAGCACCATGGCGTCGGCATAGTTGGCCTGGGAGGCGAAGTAGGCGGCATCGGCCGACTCGATGGCGCGGCTGAATCGTCCCCAGAAATCCACCTCCCAGGCAATGTCGAAACCCAGGCTGGACTGCCAGAACACCGAGTCACGAGCGGTCGGGGTGCCGGACTGGTCCTGCTTGAGGTACAGGCTTTGCGCACGTAACTGCTGCAACTGGGGATAGCGTCCGGTCTGCACAATGGCCAGTTGCGCACGTGCCTCGACGATGCGCAGGCCTGCCACCCGCAGGTTGGTATTCTGAGCGTCAGCCTCGGCAATCAGCGCATCCAGCGTCGGGTCGGCGAACACCGCCCACCACCGGCTCAGATCAGGTGTCGGTGCGGTACGCCCCGCCTGTTCCAGCAGGGGTGTGCTCCAGCCTTGCAACCACCGGTCCTGGGGCGCCGCGAAATCCGGGCCGACCTGGCTACAGCCGGTGAGCACCAGCAACAGGATCAGGCCATGGCAGCGCTTGGGCATGACAGGCCTGGCTCATGCTGCTGGCGGCACAGGTTGCTCCGGCACCTGCAACGCCACCCACTGCCAGAAAAGCACATAGGCAACGCCGAGGATGACTGGGCCTATGAACAAACCGATGATGCCCTTGACCACCATGCCGCCCAAGGCTCCGATCAACACCACCGGCATCGGCACGTCCACCCCGCGCCCCAGCAGCAGCGGTTTGAGCACGTTGTCGGCAAGCCCCGCGACGAAGGTGTAGACGGCAAAGACAATGGTCGCAGCGGTGAAACCCTCGACATTGAATACGTAGATGATCACCGGAACGGTCACCAGGGTCGCTGGCGCCTGGGCGATCCCCAGCATCAACACAACGATCGCCAACATGCCCGCCCCCGGCACGCCCTTGACCACGAAACCGACGCCAATCAGCAGCATCTGGATAAAGGCGATGCCAATCACGCCCTGGGCGACCGCCCGTATCGTCGCGGTGCACAGTTTGGCCAACGGCTTGCCGCGCTCTTCGCCGGATACCCGCATGGCGATGCGCTGTGCTGCAATCTCGCCACGCTCGCCGAAGGCCATGATCACACCCGAGATGATCACGGCACCGATGAACAACAGGAACGCCCCGCCCGCACTCGCCGCGGCGCCCAGCATGCTCAGCCCTACGCCTTTGAGATGTGGCATCAGGTTGTTCATCACCGGGGCCAGGCTTTCGGAAGCCGACTGCCAGAAGGCATACAGCCGAGGGCCGATGAGGGGCCAGCCTGCCACTGATTCCGGTGGCGCAGGCACACTCCAACCGCCCTCCTTGAGCAGCGCCACCAGGCTATGAACGGACTCGCCAATGGAAACCACCACCAGATAGATCGGGACCAACAACACCACCAGCACGAGCAAGACCACGAGCGTTGCGACATACCCGTTTTTCAGACCGATACGGCGCTTGATCCGGCTATAAAGCGGATACAAGGTGACCGCCAGGATCACCGCCCAGAGCATTAGCTCCAGAAACGGCTCGAACACCTGAAAGGCAAAGATCACCAGGGCCGCCACCAGCCCGGCCTTGATCAGCACGTCGAGCAGCCCTCGCGACAGGGCGCTGTCCAGCTTGAAACCCGACTGCATGGTTCACCTCCTGGCCGCATTCAGCGGATGAACGATCAGTGCGCCCCATGGCGCGTGTCTGTGCTGCGAAGCTTCAGGGCGCTCAGCGAGCACCTGGAAAATCACCCTTGCC
The DNA here is from genome assembly GCF_029537255.1 of Pseudomonas sp. NyZ480. Classification (NCBI taxonomy): domain Bacteria; kingdom Pseudomonadati; phylum Pseudomonadota; class Gammaproteobacteria; order Pseudomonadales; family Pseudomonadaceae; genus Pseudomonas; species Pseudomonas sp. NyZ480. Next base: position 4,605,135 of record NZ_CP120626.1, read on the forward strand.
GTGCTGCTGATCCAGCAGCCTGCGTGCCTCTTGCCGTTGGTATCGCTGAACCCAGGCCGACGCCTGCTCTTCGCTGTACCCCAACGCGATAAGGGCCCGGCGCGCCATCTCCAGGCTGGAATGGAAGGTCTCGCGCACTGGATCGACGCCCATGGCAAGCAGCCGCAGCGCCTCCTGGCTGTCACGCGCAGCGGCGATCACTGGAGTCTGTGGATAAAGATGCGCCAGCACATCGGCAGCCTTGAGGTTGGCCTGCGGGTCGTCGGTAGCGACGATCACCAGCTTGGCCTGGTCGACCCTGGCCGCCCGCAGGATCTCCGAGCGAGACGGGTCGCCAAAGAACACCAGTGGGCCATCCGGCTCGCTGCTGCGGCTTACTGACTCGATCGAAGTGTCCAGCGCCACCAGGCGCACGCCCTCGCCATGCAGCATGCGCACGATGGCACCGCCCATGCGCCCGAGGCCGGCCACCACTACCTGGGGTGTTTCGTCGACTTCCGGCAGGGCCGCAGCGGCTGCGGCCACCGTCGCGTCATCGCGCAACTGGCGGGCCAGGGCCATCATCACCAGCGGCACCACGGCCATCGACAGGGTGATGGCGAGCACCAGCAGGTCGTGTACCTGCTGCTCCAGCACTCGATGCTCCAACGCCAGCTTGAACACCACGAAGGCGAACTCACCGCCCGAGGCCAGCACCACCGCCAGGCACAGTGCCTGGGCCCGCTCCAGGCCGCCCGCGGTGCGTCCAAGCATGAACAGCAGCGGTAACTTGACCCCCACCAGCAACACGGTGAGCCCCAACACTTGCACCGGCATGCTCAGCAGCAGGCGCAAGTCGGCGGTCATCCCCACGCCGACGAAGAACAGCCCCAACAGCAGCCCCTTGAGTGGCTCGACCTGGGACTCTAACTCATGGCGAAACGGCGAATCGGCCATCACCACACCCGCGAGGAAAGCGCCCAAGGCCATGGAAACCCCGACATGCTCCATTACCCAGGCGGTGCCCAGCACCACCAGCAATGCCGTAGCGGTCGACAGTTCATGCAGCCCCGAGCCGACGGTCCAGCGGAATACCGGTTGCAGCAGGTAGCGACCCGTCACGATCACCAAACCAACGCCCAATGCCACCGCCAACAATGGCCAACTACCCTCCTCCGGCGGACTGATACCGGTACCAAGCAGGGGTACCACGGCGATCAGCGGAATGGCCGCGATGTCCTGGAACAACAGGATACTCACAGCCAGTCGCCCTTGCGGCTTACCCAGTTCCCGGCGCTCTGCCAGCACCTGCAAACCGAAGGCGGTGGACGACAGCGCCAGGCCCAGGCCCAGCACAATCGCCGCCGCCCTCGGCTGGCCGAACACCAGGTACGCCAGCAACCCCAGCACCACGGCGGTCAGCGCCACCTGCAGCGAGCCGACGCCGAACAGCGACCGGCGCATGGTCCACAGGCGGCGCGGCGAAAGCTCCAGGCCAATCACGAACAACAGCATCACCACGCCCATTTCGGAGAGGCGGGAAACGTTCTCGGGATGGTTGATCAAGCCCAACATGGATGGGCCGATGAGGATACCGGCCAGCAGATAGCCCGGTACCGCCCCCAGTTTCAGACGCTGCGCCAGTGGCACCAACAGCACCACGGCCAGCAAGAAGACCACTGTCGCCTGTAGCAGACTGCCGTCGTGTGGCATGGCCGCTTATCCCCTGGCTTTGTCGGAAGCGAACTCCGACTGTCGATACGGACCCTCTTGCCAACGCCGACTGCCAACTGACGGGCTGTTTCACACGTGTCAAAACCGTTCCGGCACCACCTTGAAGGGGTAGTCCACGGACTTGTACTTGCCGATCTTGCCGCGCTTGGGCAGCTTGACGATCTCTTCGCGGGTCACGTCCTTGTACTCGATGCGCGACAGCAGGTGGCTGATGATATTGAGCCGCGCGCGCCGCTTGTCATTGGAGTGCGCCATGAACCAGGGCGCCCAGGATGAGTCCGAGGCGGCGAACATTTCGTCACGGGCATGGGTGTAGTCGTCCCAACGTGAATAGGACTTCAGGTCCATCGGCGACAGCTTCCACAGTTTGCGCCCATCGTTGATGCGGTCCTGCAGCCGTCGGGTCTGCTCCTCTGCACTGACTTCAAGCCAGTACTTGATCAGAATGATCCCAGACTCGACCATCATCTTCTCGAACAGCGGCACCACGGTGAGGAACTTGTTGGCTTGCTCCTCGGTGCAGAACCCCATCACCCGCTCGACCCCGGCGCGGTTGTACCAGCTGCGGTCGAAGATCACCACCTCGCCAGCGGCAGGCAGGTGGCCCAGGTAGCGTTGCACGTACATCTGGGTCTTTTCCCGCTCGGTGGGTGCCGGTAACGCAACCACCCGAAAGACTCGTGGACTGACCCGCTCGGTGATGGCCTTGATGGTCCCGCCCTTGCCCGCGCCATCACGGCCTTCGAAAACGATGCATACCTTAAGGCCCTTGGCCACGACCCATTCCTGAAGCTTGACCAGTTCGACGTGCAGGGACTTGAGCGCTTTCTCATAGTCCTTGCCGCTGAGCTTTTCGTCGGATGACTGGGTGGCTTTCTTTTTGGCCGACTTGGACATGGCCTGCTCCCGGAGGCGAATGATGACTGAGTATGGTCGATTAATGGGGGTTTGCTGGATGGCTCGCGGGGCTCGCTGCTGCCCCGCAAGCGTCGCACCGCTGCTTTACTTGGCCAGCTTGTTGTAACTGGTCATCAGGTTGCGGTAGTCGGGGATGTGGTTGGAGAACAGCGTCCCCAGCCCTTCGATGTCGTTGCGCCAGTCGCGGTGCAACTCGCAGGCCACGCCGAACCAGGTCATCAGCTGTGCCCCGGCCGCTTCCATGCGGCGCCAGGCCGAGTCGCGGGTGAGTTCGTTGAAAGTGCCGGAGGCGTCGGTGACGACGAACACCTCGAAGCCTTCTTCCAGTGCCGACAGCGCCGGGAAGGCCACGCACACCTCGGTGACCACGCCGGCGATGATCAGTTGTTTCTTGCCGGTCGCTTTCACCGCCTTGACGAAGTCTTCGTTGTCCCAGGCGTTGATGTTGCCGGGACGGGCGATGTACGGGGCGTCGGGGAACTGCGCCTTGAGCTCGGGCACCAGCGGGCCATTGGGGCCGGTTTCGAAACTGGTGGTGAGGATGGTGGGCAGCTTGAAGTACTTGGCCAGGTCCGACAGGGCCAGCACGTTGTTCTTGAAACGGTCGGGGTCGATATCCCGTACCAGCGAGAGCAGGCCGGCCTGGTGGTCGACCAGCAGTACCGCGGCATCGTTCTTGTCCAGGCGCTTGTATTGGAACGTCATGGCGCAACTCCTTGCTTCTGTGCGTGGGTAATTCAGCGTAGGCAAGGATGCGCAGACAGGATGACCGCCAGTCGGCAAGGGCTGCGCAGCGCGCTGGTTTCGGCAATACGCCACGGATGGGCATCCTCCCCTGGTCACTTCACAAATTCCTGAACTAATTATTTCCTGCCAGCGATTTTTCCCGTCAGCGCCCCCCACCAGAATCGCTTCACCACAATCACAAAAACCGTGAGGCCACTCCCGTGGACCAGACACTCCATGTACGGCAGGCCGCTGCCGACCTCGTCGAAGCCTTCGCCAGCAACGATACCGCCCGCTACTTCGCCTGCTTCAGCGAAGACGCCACCTTCCTGTTCCATACCTTGCCGCAGCCGCTGCTTTCTCGTCGCGCCTACGAAGACCTCTGGGCGCAATGGCAAGCCGAAGGGTTCGCCGTGCTGGCGTGCCGGTCGAGCAATGTGCATGTGAGCCTGCAAGGCGATGTGGCGGTGTTCATGCACGATGTCGCCACGCATATCCGCATGGCCGATCAAGAGCACCAACTGGCCGAGCGCGAAACCATCGTGTTCCGTCGCCAGGGCGAACGCTGGCTGGCGTGCCACGAGCACTTGTCGGTCGTCACCGCCGCCTGACCTACACCTTTTACGCGGCCTTGCCGCTCTGCCATCGCACCCACAAGAGGGTCCGCGCACCGCGCCGACCTACAACAACCGCGCTGGAGCATCATCATGAGCCACTCGACCGGTATCGAGACCAATGGCGTCGAACAGATCCCCGACGATCAACGCGACGCTTCCCCACTGGACCTGTTCCGCCTGATCTTCGGCGGCGCCAACACATTCGCCACGGCGGTACTGGGCAGCTTCCCGGTGCTGTTCGGGCTGTCGTTTCAGGCCGGGGACTGGGCCATTGTGCTGGGCGTCGGTGTCGGTTCGCTGATCCTTGCGCCAATGGGCCTGTTCGGTGCACTCAACGGCACCAACAACGCAGTGTCCTCGGGCGCGCACTTCGGCGTGCATGGACGAATCGTCGGGTCGTTCCTCTCACTGCTCACGGCAGTGGCGTTCTTCTCGCTGTCGGTCTGGAGTTCGGGCGACGCCCTGGTAGGTGGTGCCAAGCGCCTGGCCGGGCTGCCGGAAACCGACCTCACCCTGGGCCTGGCCTACGGTCTGTTCGCCGTGCTGGTGCTGGTAGTGTGCATCTTCGGCTTCCGCTTCATGCTGTGGGTCAACAAGATTGCCGTGTGGGCGTCGAGCCTGCTGTTCCTGCTGGGCATCTTCGCCTTTGCCGGGCCTTTCGACGCGGACTTTGCCGGTAGCGTGAACCTCGGCCAGCCTGGCTTCTGGGCAGCGTTCGTCGGTGCAGCGATCCTGGCCATGAGCAACCCGGTGTCGTTCGGCGCCTTCCTTGGCGACTGGTCGCGCTACATCCCGCGGGAAACGCCAAAGGCACGCATCATGCTGGCGGTCATCGCCGCCCAGGTCGCAACGCTGATCCCGTTCCTGTTCGGCCTGTGCACCGCCACCCTGGTGGCCAGCCAGGCGCCCGACTACATCGCCGCCAACAACTACGTCGGCGGCCTGCTGGCGATTTCGCCTAGCTGGTTCTTCCTGCCGGTATGCCTGATCGCGGTGATCGGCGGCATGTCGACCGGCACCACCGCGCTGTACGGCACCGGCCTGGACATGTCCAGCGTGTTCCCACGCCTGCTCAGCCGCGCCGGGGCGACCCTGCTGATCGGCGTAGCCGCGATCGCCTTCATCTTCATCGGTCGCTTCACCTTCAACCTGGTGCAGAGCGTGTCGACCTTCGCCGTGCTGATCATCACCTGTACCAGCCCTTGGATGGTGATCATGATCCTTGGCCTGATCACCCGCCGTGGCTTCTACCACGCCGACGACCTGCAAGTGTTCACCCGCGGCCAGCGCGGCGGTCACTACTGGTTCCTGCACGGCTGGAACTGGCGAGGCATGGGCGCATGGATCCCGAGTGCGGCGGTGGGCCTGTGCTTCGTAAACCTGCCTGGGCAATTCGTCGGCCCGCTGGGCGACCTGGCTGGCGGCATCGACCTGAGCTTGCCGGTGACCCTCGGGCTGGCCGGAGTGCTGTACCTCATTCTGCTCAACGTGTTCCCTGAACCTGCAGGCGTGTATGGCCCCAATGGCCCTCGCTGGGTGCCCAGCAAACGCACCCCGCACCTGCCCGTAACCACTGCCGAAATGGCCTGACCGGAGTCCGACCATGACCCATTCCCACTACATCGCTGGCCGCTGGGTCGAAGGCCAGGGCAGCGATTGCATCACCGTCAACGACCCGTCGCTCGGCCAGCCGTTCGCCGAGCTGAGGGCCGCCAGCGTGGCCCAGGTCGACCAGGCGGTCGCCGCCGCCCGCCAGGCACTGACCACCTGGAAAGCCGTCAGCGCCGCCGCACGCGCGGCGTTCCTGCGCGGCTTTGCCGAGCAGCTTGGGCAACGCCGTGAAGAGCTGATCGGCTTGCAGATGCGCAATAACGGCAAGCCACGCCACGAGGCCGAAATTGACCTGGACGACGCCGTGGCCACCTTTGCCTACTACGCCGACCTCGCCGAACAGCTGCCGGCAAAGAACCGCGACGTGCCACTGGCCGCGCCCGGCTTCACCGCCCGCACGCGGCTGGAGCCGGTGGGCGTGGTGGGCCTGATCGTACCGTGGAACTTCCCATTGGTGACCAGCGCCTGGAAGCTCGCCCCAGCCCTAGCGGCCGGCTGCACCGTGGTGCTCAAGCCATCGGAAGTGACCCCGCTTATCGAACAGGCCTACGGCCAGATCGCCGACACCCTGGGCCTGCCTGCAGGGGTGCTGAACATCGTCAACGGCAAGGCTGAAACCGGCGCTGCCCTGAGCGGCCACAACGGCCTGGACAAACTGTCGTTCACCGGCAGCAACAGTGTTGGCAGCCAGGTGATGCGCAGCGCTTCGGCCCAGTGCCGGCCGGTGACGCTGGAGCTGGGTGGTAAATCGGCCATCGTGGTGTTCGATGATTGCGATGTCGACCAGGCGGTCGATTGGATCGTCGCGGGTATCACCTGGAATGCCGGGCAGATGTGCTCTGCCACCTCACGACTGCTGGTGCAGGACGGCATCGCCGATGCATTGCTGCCGCGCCTGCAGCAAGCCTTGGACAAGCTGCGGGTTGGCAATCCGCTGATTGAGGAAGTGGACATGGGGCCGCTGACTAGCCAGGCGCAATGGCTGAAAGTGGCCAGTTACTTCGCCACGGCGCGTGAAGAGGGCTTGCAGTGCCTGGCCGGTGGCAAGGCGCTGGACCGTGACGGTTGGTTCGTCAGCCCCACGCTGTATGCCGAGGTACCGAAGGACAGCCGCCTGTGGACGGAAGAAATCTTCGGGCCGGTGCTCTGTGCTCGTCGCTTCTCGACCGAAGCGCAGGCGATTGCCGAAGCCAATGACAGCCGCTTTGGCCTGGTCGCTACCGTCTGCTCCGCCGACCTTGAGCGCGCCGAGCGTGTGGCCGATGCGCTGGAGGTCGGGCACGTGTGGATCAACTCGGTGCAGGCGGTGTTCGTCGAAACGTCGTGGGGCGGGACCAAGGGCAGCGGCATCGGGCGCGAGCTCGGGCCTTGGGGGTTGTCGGGGTATCTGTCGGTCAAGCATGTGACGCGCTGCTTGGGTTAAGGGCAATACGGGGGCTAGCCAGACCAGCTTGGGTGCCTGGGAGACCGAGCGCCGCCTGCGCGGCGCATCGCGAGCAAGGCTCGCTCCTACGAGTCGCGCGCGTCTTTCACTGCCGTTACTGGCCCGAAACAAACGTAGGCGCGGGCGGCGCTCGATTTGCGCCCCCCTACAAAACCCAAGCCAGCCCCAAGAGCAGCCCCACACCTCATGCCTGTTCGTCAGCCGGACCCCACGTCGCCACTGACCGCGATCACCACGCCGCAGGCCGGCGCACCCAGAATCGACAGCGCGCCACCCGTGCGACGCATCGCGAGCAAGGCTCGCTCCTACGAGTCGCGCGCGCCCGTCACTGCCGTTACTGGCCCGAAACAAACGTAGGAGCGAGCCTTGCTCGCGATGCGCCGCGCGGGCGGCGCTCGATTTGCGCCCCCCACAAATCCCAAGCCAGCCCCAAGAGCAGCCCCACACCTCATGCCTGTTCGTCAGCCGGACGCGCCCCCTCCTGCACCAGCACCATACTCTGCGGCGAAGACAGGGAAATCCCTTCGTCACGCAAGCGGCCCAGGATGGTGAACAGCAGATCACTGCGCGTCCCCGACACCTGGCGCGGCCCCGCTACATAGCCACTGACCGCGATCACCATGCCGCTGGCCGTGAGATCCTTGAAGGTCACCGAACTGGCCGGCGCATCCAGAATCGACTCGTGCTCGCGATACGCCGCCAGCAACAACTCACGCACCCGATTGGCATCGGTCTCCAACGGCAGGGTCAGGCTGATGCCGACCACACCCAGGGCATTGCCCATGGTGACGTTACGCACGTTCTGCGAAATGAACTGCGAGTTGGGCACGATCACCGTCGAACGGTCAGACATCTGGATTTCGGTGGCGCGCACGTTGATACGGCGAATATCACCCTCGACCCCAGCCAAGCTGACCCAATCACCCACCTTGACCGGACGCTCGGTGAGTAGAATCAGGCCAGATATGAAGTTCTGCACGATCTGCTGCAAGCCGAAACCGATACCAACCGACAGGGCACTGACTACCCAGGTCAGGCTGGTCAGGTTGATGCGCAAGGTCGACATCACCAGCATGGCCAGGAACAGGAAGCCCAGGTAACCGACCAGGGTCACCAGGGACGCGCGCATGCCGGCATCCATGTCGGTCTCCGGCAGCAGGCGCTCGCTCAGCCAACGCTTGACCACGCGGATACCAAACAGGCCGCCGAAGAACATCACCAAGGCCAGCAGGATGTCTTGCGGCACGATGTTCAGGTTGCCCAGCACCTTGCCGCCCGTGCCATCCCAGTCGCCCAAGCTCAACAGCAGCTCGCCCGGGCTGGTGCCCGATGGCATCAGCGCCAGCAACAACGCCAGGAACAACAGCGCGGTGCGACCGATACCGGCCAGGATAGTGCTGGCCTGGGCCTGGTGACGCGGCGCAAGGCCCAGCGCCGAGGCCAGGGCCAGGCCGCCAGGCTGGCGTGGCGACAGCAAGGTTTCGCAGAGGTCTCCCAGGAATGTGGTCAGCAGGTAGGCGCAGGTGGCGACCACGCTGATCCACAGCAACTTGGCCGTGAGGAAATAGGCCAAGGTCAGGTAGCCGGCGAGCAGCGCCAACAGAATCAGCCCCACCCACACCACGATCACGAAGGGTATCAACCCGGCCAAGCCGGTCGGGCGCTCCAGATCATGCTTGCGCAGGGTACGACGGTAGCGCAGCAGCGCTGCCGAGAAGATCAGCGCCACCACCAGCGCGGTCAGGCCGTTGGTGGCGACGGTCAGCGCCAGACTGGAGCCGATCACGCTGTTGATGCGCTCCTGGGTCAGCATCACCATCAGCGCCAGGGCCAGCAGCTTGGGGAACCAACCCAGGGCACTGGCGACTTCGTCGTGAATCGGCGGCAAGCGCCAGGACGGGCGCTGCAGCATCAACATGGCGCGGCCCAGTCCCGAAATGAAGGCGCTGAACACGACCAGGGCGAGAATATGATTGGTCAGGCTGGCCAGGTCCGCGCCCAGCTCGGCGCTGCTCTCAAGGCCCCAACGCAGCAGCGAGACGGAGCCTGCGATGGTGCCGAGGGTGGCCAGGCTCACACTCAAGGCCAACGCACTACGCCGCAGACGCCCTTCCGGCAACCAGCGGACCATGGCATCGGCAAGCAGACGTTCGAGTACGCGACGGACCAGCGTCCAGACCAGAATCGCAGCCACCAGACTGGTGATGAACAGCCAGCGATGCTCGGCGCTGAAGGCACTGGCCACCGCATCGGCCGCTTCGCTGCGCAGGTCGCGAAGGCGCAGTACGTCCTCTTCGGTGGGGCGGATCAGCGTTTGCCAGAAAGCCGGGCTCAGTGGGCTGGCAGCGCGACTGGTGACCTGCGAGTTGAACTGGCTGCGGCGCAGGTTGACGATCTGCGTGGACAGGTCACGGGCCGACTGGGTCAGCTTGGTGGCTTGCTCCTGCTCGGCGAGCACTGCCTTGTGCTCGGCTTCGAGCTGCTTGCGCTGCTGGGCAAGGCTCTGGGGTTCATCGGGTTGCGCGGGGCCGATGACCTTGAGCTGGTCGTCGAGTTTCTGCACATCGGTGGCCCGCTGAGAGCTCAGGACATCGGCTTGACGCTGGACCTGAATGGCCGCTTGGCGCAGCTGCGACAGCAAGTCATCGTTGGCGTTGCTGGTCACGCCCTGGCGAATGAAGTCGAGCCGTTCGTTCAATTGGTCAAGGCTGGCGTCTTCAGCCAACACCGGCAATTCACCGCCCGCCAGGTTCGAAACCGGCGTAGCCGGTGCCGACCAGGCTGGGGTGGCCAGCGCCAGCATCAGGGCGATTACGCCCAGGCAATAACGGGCAAGGCTTACACGCCTCATCGAAAATTCCTCTTCACAACGCGATTTGGCGGGGGATTCTACGCTGCTCCAGGCAATCAGGAGAGTGCCGTTTCTCGCGTCAACAACTGGACCTTGCGCTCCACTCCCCAGCGGTAGCCGCTGACATCACCGTCGCGGCGCACTACCCGATGGCACGGAATGGCCACCGCAATGCGGTTGGCGGCGCAGGCCTGCGCCACGGCGCGCATTGCCTTGGGCGCGCCAATGCGCTCGGCGATGTCGGTGTAGCTGACCCGGCTGCCCGCCGGAACTTCGCGCAGGGCCTGCCAGACCCGCTCCTGGAAGGCCGTGCCCTGGACGTCCAGGGGCAATGCCAGGCCGATGGAAGGGGCTTCGACGAACCCCACCACTTCAGCGACCAGTCGTTCGAATTCGCTGTCGCCGCCGATCAGGCTGGCCTTGGGGAACTGGTCCTGGAGCTCATGCAACAGCGCTTCGGGGTCGTCACCCAGCAAAATCGCGCAAATACCCTTCTCGCTTTGCGCCACCAGAATCGCCCCCAGTGAACATTCACCCAGCGCGAAGCGAATCGTCGCGCCAGCGCCGCCAGCCTTGTAGGCCTTGGGCAGCATGCCCAGGCGCTGCCCGGCGGTTTCGTAAAAGCGGCTGTTGGAGTTGTAGCCGGCCTCGTAGATGGCCTCGGTCACCGAGCGTTGCTCATCGCCCAGTTGCTCGCGCAAGGCGCGGGCACGAAATGCGGCGGCATAGGCCTTGGGAGTAAGGCCGGTCTCGGCCTTGAACAGGCGATGCAGGTGAAAAGGGCTGACGGCCAGTTGCGCGGCAAGCTGATCGAGGTTGGCGGCACTGTCGCCAGCTTCGATCAGGCGACAGGCCCGGGCGATCAGCTGGGTGCGCCGAGCCGCTGCAGCGTCATGGTCGACGCCGCAGCGGCGACAAGGTCGGTAGCCGGCCGCTTGAGCCGCTGCGGCATCGTCGAAGAACACGACATTCTCACGCTTGGCCATGCGCGATTTGCAACCAGGGCGGCAGTACACTTGGGTGGTGCGCACGGCATAGACGAAATCGTCGGCGGCTGCGCTGTCGCGGCTTTGAACGGCTTGCCAGCGTTGGGCATCGGTGATGTAAAGGCTCATGATTTCCTCTGTCTGTTCTTGCCTGCCGCTGGCTTTCAAGCCCGCCACAGGTACCACGCAGCTACCGTCCGATAGGGGCTCCAGGCGCCGCCGAGCGAGCGCAGCTGTGCGGGCGTCGGTGCCTTGCCCCAGCCTTTGAGCCGGCGGTAACCCTCGCGCACGCCGAAGTCGTCCACCGGCAAAATATCCGAGCGCTCCAGGCAGTAGATCAGCAACATTTCAACGGTCCAGCGCCCTACCCCACGCAAGGCGACCAGACGCTCGATCAACGCATCGTCGGTCAGGCTCAATGCTTCCTGCCGGTCAGGAATCACGCCGTCCATCCTGGCCTGTGCGATGCCATGGATGGTCGCCAGTTTGCTGGCAGAAAAACCGCATGCACGCATCGCCTCCGGCGTGGTCGCCAACAGTTGGCTCGGTTCCGGAAACGCCACATCGGGAAACAACGCCAGCAACCGCGCCAGAATCGCCTCAGCGGCGCGGGCATGCAGTTGCTGGTAGGCGATGGCCCGCACCAAGGCTTCATATGGCTCGCGTTCCGGTGTGGCCTGGTGCAAGCACGGGCCGGTGGCGGCAATGTGGCGTGCCCAGTCAGGGTCGAGCGATGCCAGGTAGTCGGTGGCCTCACTAAAGGCTTCGGGTGAAAGGTCGGCCAGAATCATTGGGGGCTCCAGAGGTCCGCTGCGGGTCCAGCTTAGTTCAACCGTCGATCAGGAAAACGCCGGATCTTGCGCGGCTAATTCCGGGACTGCCATTGCCCTGCGCCCAGATCCCCGCATAGAATTGAGAACCATTAACAGTCGCACCTCTTTCACGAGACCGGGCCTTCGTCACGATGCAGATGAACGACACGCTCAAGCCTACCGAGGTCGCGCTGCTCTATCAGTCGCACCATGCCTGGCTTCGCGGTTGGTTGCGCAGCCGGGTCGGTTGCCACGAACACGCCGCCGACCTGGCTCAGGACACCTTCGTGCGCCTGCTGCGTGCGCGCCAGGTTTCACCGCTCAAAGAACCCCGCGCCTACCTCAGCAGTATCGCCCGGGGCCTGATGATCGACCAGTTCCGACGCCGGGCATTGGAACGGGCCTACCTGGAAAGCCTGGCCACCCTGCCAGAGGCGGAAATACCCAGCGAAGAGCACCGGCTGGTCATCCTCGACACCCTCGAACGCCTCGACCGCGCTCTGCAGCAGCTCAAGCCCAGGGCGCGCCAGGCCTTCCTGTTGGCCCAGCTCGATGGCCTGAGCATTGCCCAGATCGCCCTGCGCCTGGACGTATCGCGTGCCACCGTCGAACGCGACCTGGCCAAGGCCCTGGGCGTTTGCTATCGGTTACGCTATGCCGACCTCTGACAGCACCCCGAATCAAGCCCAGGTCGACCAGGCCATCGACTGGCTGGTGCGTCTGCGCTTCGACACCCCCTCCCCGCGCACCCGGCAACGGTTCCAGCAGTGGTTGGCCAGCCATCCGCACAACGCCCATGCCTGGGAACGCGTCAGCCACCTCAGCGATGAACTGGCCGGGCTCCCCAGCGAACTGAGCCGCCGTACCCTGGAGGGCAGCCAGCGCCAGCGCATCAGCCGGCGCGACCACCTCAAGCTGCTGGCCGCTCTGGCGGTCGGTAGCAGCCTGGGCTGGGCCGCGCGCGAGCCCCTGGGCTTGCCGGCGCTGTTGGCCGACACCCACACCAGCACGGGCGAACGCCGTCAACTGCTGGGTAGCGATGGCAGCCGTATCCAGCTCAACACCGCCAGCGCCATCGACCTGCGCTACAGCGACACGCAGCGCGAACTGAAGCTGGTGCATGGTGAAGTCAGCCTGGCCTGCAACGCCAACGACAACCGTCCGTTCCTCCTCGGCACGCGGATCGGCGCCTTGTCCACCCGCGACGGGCACTTGCTGCTGCGGGAGAACGACCAAGGTGTATTGCTCGCCGTGCGCAGCGGCGAAGTGACGATGTTCCCCGATTCGAGCGCACCACGCCGGGTGCAGCCCGGCGAAGTGCTTCAGGTTGCTTCGGCGGCTTGCTACGCGCCGGCCACCCTGTATGCCGATCCGTGGGGCTGGACCGATGGCGTGCTGAGCGTGCAGCAGATGCCGCTTGGCGAGTTCGTCGCCGAACTGTCGCGCTATCGCCCTGGCTTGCTGCGCTGTGCGCCTGAGGTGGCGGGCCTGAAAGTGTCCGGCACCTATCAGTTGGCGGACACCGAGCGAATCCTGCTGCTACTGGCGCGCAGCCTGCCTGTGCGCGTCGTTTACCGCACGCGTTACTGGGTCAGCATCGGCGCCGTGTGAAAAAACTCAAAAAATAATGAGGTGGAATCTCATTCTCGTCCGGCCTGAAGGAACAAAAGCCCCAACAGTGGTCTGTGAAACCTTCAGGAGCCGTCCATGATTCACCCGTGTTCCCCTCGTAACGACAGGTTGCGCCATGCCGTGCGCGCCGCGGTGTTCGGCCTTGGCCTGGGCGCTGGCCTGGCCGCTTCGGTGACGGCATTGGCTGCACCGGCCAGCCAGCGCCAACAACTGGACTGGCGCATCGCGGCGGGGCCATTGGCACCGGCACTGGACCAACTGGCGCGCCAAGGCGGCCTGAACCTGTCGTTCGATGCGAACAGCCTGCAGGGAAAGACCACCCAAGGGGTGCAAGGCCGTCATGACGCCGCCCAAGCCCTGTCGATCCTGTTGCAGGGCAGCGATGTGCAAGTGCAGCAGGAAGGCGACAACAGTTTCCTGCTGATCCCGGCCATGGACGTGGGCGACGCGCTGGAGCTCGGTGCCACCAGCATTTCCAGCAATCGCCTGGGCGAGACCACCGAGAACACAGGCTCGTACACCACAGGCGCGGTCACCATCGGCAAGATCCCGCAGTCGTTGCGCCATACGCCGCAATCGGTGAGCGTGGTCACTCGCCAGCGGATCGACGACCAGAACATCACCAACCTGACCAACCTGCTGGAGCAGACTCCCGGCGTGGTGGTCAACTACACCGACAGCGAGCGGGTCCAGTATTTCTCCCGTGGCTTCCTGATCGATGCCATCCAGTACGATGGCGCCACCGTGGTGCAGAGCAGTGGCGGCGGCTCGTTCATCCAGAGCGATTCGGCCTTCATCGACCGTGCCGAAGTATTGCGCGGCGCCACCGGAATGCTGCGTGGCGCGGGTAACCCATCGGGGACCGTGAACCTGGTGCGCAAGCGCCCGACCCATGAGTTCCAGGCTTCCGGCACCGCCACCCTCGGCTCATGGAATGCCCAACGTTACGTCGCCGACATCTCCGGCCCGCTGACCGACACTGGCAACGTGCGTGGCCGAGTGATCGCCGTGCACGACGACCGCGACCTGTTCCAGGACTCGCGCATGGAGCGCAAGGAGGCCTTCGGCGGCTCCCTGGCCTTCGACCTCGATGACAGCACCACGCTGACCACCGGTTTCGAATGGACCAAGCTCGATGCCACCGGCGCCTGGGGCAACCTGCCCGCCGACTATGACGGCTCGCCCCTGCCACTGGGCCGCAGCACCTACCTGGGTGCCGACTGGAACCGCTGGGACCGCAGCAACCTCAACACCTACGCCGAACTCGAACACCATTTCGACAACGACTGGACGCTCAAGCTGATGGCGCTGCGCAGTCATTTCGAGCTGGATGACAATGGCTTCAAGCAAACCTACATGACGCGCGCGCCCGCTCGCTTGAACCCCACCAACAACCCTTACCTGATGCAGTACCAGGTGACCGAGGGCGATGGCGGCGAAAGCCTGCAAAACAACCTCAGCGCCACGCTCAACGGCCCGTTCGACCTGTTTGGCCGCACCCATGAGCTGATGCTCGGGGTCGAACGCATTCGCAACGACTCCTATGCCTCCGGGACCAATCGCGTGGTGTACTCCGACGTGGTCGATATTCGTGACTGGGACCCCAGGACCAGCCTCGACGAGCCGACCATCACCGATATCCCCCACCCGGTGCGCACCCGCACGACCCAGCAAGCCGTGCACGCCACCTGGCGCATTTCGCTGGCCGACCCGCTGACCGCCATCATCGGCGCGCGGGCCAACTGGTACGACTACGAGCAGGAGAACAATGCAGGCGCCAGCGGCAAGTTCAGCGTCGACGAAAAGATCGTGCCTTATGCCGCGCTGATCTACGACCTGAACGACAACTTCAGCGTCTATGCCAGCTACACCGAAATCTTCAACCCTCAGACGGTGGTGGACAAGAACAACAAGGTGCTCGACCCGATCGTCGGCGAAGCTTATGAAACAGGCATCAAGGGCGAGTTTTACGATGGCCGCCTGAACACCTCGCTGGCGTTCTTCCGGATCAACCAGGTGGGTACGCCCATCGACGACACGTCGGTCCCGATCGGCTGCAACGGCAGCACCGGCTACTGCAAGATCGCCTCTGGCAAGAGCCGCAGCGAGGGCATCGACCTGGAAATCTCCGGCGAAGTGCTGCCAGGCTGGCAAGTTACCGGGGGCTACACCTACAACACCACCGAATACGTGAAGAACACCGCCCAGACCAATGGCGACGCGATCCGCACCACCGACCCCGAGCATATGCTGCGCGTGTTCACCAGCTACCGCCTGCCAGGCACGCTCGATGCCTGGACCATCGGCGCCGGTGTGCAGGCACAAAGCGACATTTATTCGCAAAGCGGCAGCGCGAAGGCCACCCAGGCGGGTTATGCGGTGTACAACGGCCTGCTCAAGTACCGTATCAACGACAATTACTCGGTGCAGTTGAACGCGAACAACCTGTTCGACAAGCATTACTACCGCCAGATCGGCACTACCGCGACCGGCTACTACTGGGGCGACCCGCGCAACGTGTCGGTGACCTTGCGCGGAAGCTTCTGACCTGGCCTGCAAGACCTGATCGCTGACGCCTGCAGAACCTGCAGGCGCCGCCTTGCCGGCGACAGGTCCATCAATCAGCGAGCGCCCGCAGCTTCCCTGCCCGTCGGTACGACTGCCGGGCGAAGCACACGAACATACCGGCCATCAGCGCCAGCGCCATGGGCAAACCATGCGGTGCAACGTCCATCGCCGCGCCACTGACCAGCGGCCCGACCAGGCTACCGACACCCCACAGCAAGCCCACACTGGCATTGGCCGTCACCAGGTCCTGCCCCTTGAAGCGCTGCCCGATCAGCACCAGCGCCAGGGTGTAGATGCCCCCCGCCACGGCGCCCAGCAACACCAACAGCGGCCACAGCAACCAAGTCATCTGCAGCAACCACGGTAGCGCGATACCGATGGACATCGCCACCAGCCCACAGACCAGATGCAGCCCGGTACGCTCGACCCGGTCGGCAAGCCAGCCCAATGGCAGCTGGAAGACCATGTCGCCAGCGAACACCACCGTCACCATCAAGGCTGCCACGCCCACGGCAAAACCATGGCTGGTGGCATACACCGGCAGCAACGACAGCACCACGGCATCGAAGAACGAGAAGAACAGCACCGCCACGCACAGCGCCGGGGCGACGCGAAAGAAGCCGGCCAGGCCGAAGCTCTTCTCGCCTTCGTCGCCATGCTCGACGTGATCGTTGGGTACGGTGAGCAGAATGCACAGCAAGGCCAGGCCATAACAGGCGGTGACCACCCCGGTGATCCACGGGCTGTTGGCACCGATGATCGCCAGCATCGCCGGGCCCAGCACCTGGAATCCGGTGAAGCTGGTGGCGTACAGGGCCATGATCTTGCCGCGGTTGTGGTCCGGGCACAGTTCGTTGACCCACGACTCGCCCAGGATGATGGCGATGCCCATGCCGACACCCAGCCCCAGGCGCAGCAGCGCCAGCCACAGCATCGAGTCGAAGGCCCACTCCAGCAAGGCGATGCTCAGCGTGCACAGGCTGAAGCTGAGCAGGTAGATGACGCGACGGGTCAGGTGCCGGCAGCAGGCATCGACCAGGAACGCCGAGAGCATCATCCCCGCAGCGGGAATGGCCGAGATGATGCCGATCTCCAGGGTTCCGGCACCTGCTTCATGCAGGCGCAACGACACCAGCGGCAGGCTGGCCCCCAGGCTGAAGCCCACCACCGAAACGGCGAACAGAAGGCCCGCCAGCAAACGCATGTTCATGTACCACTCCTTGCAAACCGAAAAGACGCGCAAACGCAGGCGCCCAGGCGCACACCGGGACGGTGGACGACGCAGGGGCGCGGATCAGTTCAGTGCAAGGTGTGGCGAGAAGGTGAAGGCGAACAGCACACTGCGCCGACGCTTGAGCACCGTGTCGCTCGGCCACGCGCGACGCATGGCCTGAAAGGCAGGCGGGCGTGCATGAGGGAGGCTTTGGGTACGGCGCATTGCTGAGACTACTACGCAGGTGTGTCGAAAAAAGAGGCGGCACTCTAGGCCAAGGCGAGTTGGTTCGTCAAATACCCAGGTGGGAGAGGCCTTGTGTCGCGAAAGGGCTGCAACGCAGCCCCAGCGTTCTCAACGCTTACCGGTATTGGGCAAGAACACCGCCAACAACCCGAACAACGGCAGGTACGAGCACACGCCATACACATACTCGATGCCGCGCAGGTCAGCCACATACCCCAGCAGCGCAGCGCCAATTCCACCGAAGCCAAACATCAGCCCGAAGAACACCCCGGCAATCATGCCCACGCTCCCCGGCACCAGTTCTTGGGCATACACCACGATGGCCGAGAATGCAGACGCCAGGATGAAACCGATCACCACACTCAGCACGGTGGTCCAGAACAGGTCGGCATACGGCAACGCCAGCGTGAACGGCGCCACGCCCAGGATCGAGAACCAGATCACCGCCTTGCGCCCAATGCGGTCGCCGATCGGCCCGCCAAAGAAGGTGCCAGCGGCCACCGCGCCAAGGAACAGGAACAGATGCAGCTGCGAGCTGGCCACCGACAGGTCGAATTTCTCGATCAAGTAGAAGGTGAAGTAGCTGGTGAAGCTGGCCATGTAGAAATACTTGGAGAACACCAGCAGGCCAAGCACGATCAGTGCCGCGATCACCCGCTGGCGCGAGATGCCATGGGCGGCCTGCACCGCCTTGCGCGCCTTGGCCTGACTGAGGTGGTCCTTGTACCAACGGCGCAGCATCAAGGTCACGCCGAAGAAGAACAGCCCCGCCAGGCCGAACCAGGCGACGTGACTCTGGCCGAAGGGAATGACGATGGCCGCTGCCAGCAACGGACCGAATGCAGAGCCTGCATTACCACCGACCTGGAAGGTCGACTGCGCCAGGCCGAAGCGTCCCCCCGAGGCCAGGCGGGCGATCCGCGAGGTTTCAGGGTGGAAGGTCGAGGAGCCGATACCTACCAGCGCCGAAGCCAGCAGAATCATCGGGAAGCTACCCACGAACGCCAGCATGACGATGCCCACCAGGGTACACAGCGTGCCCATCGGCAGCAGGTTCGGCGTCGGCCTGCGGTCGGTGAAGAAGCCTACCCAGGGTTGCAGCAACGACGCGGTGATCTGGAACGTCAGGGTGATCAGGCCAATCTGCGCGAAGCTGAGGTCGTAATTGGCCTTGAGCATCGGGTAGATCGCCGGCAGTACCGACTGGATCAGGTCGTTGATCAGGTGCGCCAGGGCACAGAAGGCGATGATGCGCATCACCAGCGGATTGGCGTGGGAAGCCGAGCCGCTGGCAGAGGCGGTTGAGGCGCTGCTGGTGGCCATGAACTGGTGTCTCCGTCGGCAGGTTGGGATCCGATTATCAGGAAACGAATAGATACATAGCTACCTTTTTATCACCCTATCGGCGCACGCTTGTAAATGGTTCTCAATATATTTAGCATCCTCACGCTCTATCCCTGTATTCGTTGGGCGAACCCGCCCTCTTCGTGAACTGATCGACACCATGAGCCCGATGCCAGCCCAGCAGACCCAGCGCGAGGCCCAGCAACAAGCGCTGGAGTGGTTCTCGCGCATGCGCCAGCCTGGCTGCGACGACATCGAGCGCCGCGAATTCGCTGCCTGGTGCCAAGACCCGCTCAACGCCCATGCCTATGCCGAACTCGAGGCCCTCTGGCAGCACCTGCAACCGCCACAGGTTCGCCCGCGCCCCCTGCCGGCGAAGCCCCGTCGCAGTCACCTGGGCAAAGCGATGGCGCTGTTGTGCCTGTTACTGGCCGGCGCCCTGGTCTACCTGTACTGGCCGTTGATGCAACGCTGGGGCAGCGAACTGCATACCGAGGCCGGCGAACGGCGCAGTGTGCGCCTGGCCGACGGTTCGACCCTGCACCTGGACAGCGCCAGTGCGATGAACGTCGACCTGCGCAGCCGTACCCGCCAACTGCAGCTGGTGCAGGGCCAGGTCTACCTGGAAGTGATGCTCGATGGCCGGGCCATGGACCTGCAGGTCGATGACGCGCGCATCCAAGTGTTCGGTAGCCGCCTGATGGTGGCGCGCCACGCGGACCACGACGAAGTGGTGGTGATCAACGGCAAGGCCATGGTCATTCAGGGAGGGGACCAACGAATGGTCTCTTCGGGCGAGCGCGTGACCTTCAACCAGGCACGCATCGACACGGTGCAGAAGGTCGACATCGACCGCGCTACAGCCTGGCGCAGTGGGGCTTTGCGCGTCACCGACATGCCGCTGGGCCAGGTACTGGAACGTCTGGCCGGCTACCAGGGTAGGCGCGTGTGGTTGATGGACCAGCAGGCCGCCTATCGGCGCATCAGCGGCGACTTCAGCCTCGACCGTGCGCAAGACAGCCTGGACAAACTCGCCGCCGCGCAGCGATTGACGCTCAACGGCCTGCTTGGCCACTGGCTGATCGTCCGCTGAAACCGGGCTTTGCGGCTAAGTTTTTGAAAGCGTGCAAATTTTTTTTGAAATGAGTGTTGACACAGGGTCATCACAAGGGAATAATGCGCGCCATCGGCTACATAGCTCAGTTGGTTAGAGCATAGCATTCATAATGCTGGGGTCCGGGGTTCAAGTCCCTGTGTAGCCACCAAACAAGTGAAAGGGCTTACCGCAAGGTAAGCCCTTTTTCTTTGCCCGCGACACATCTCCCCGCTCAGCGCACACCGCTGATTGCAACCGCCAGCCCCAGCCCGATCAGCGCTACGCCTATCATTCGGTCGACCATCCGCTGACGCTCGATCATCGCCCTGCGCAAACCTTCACTGGAAAAGAACACCGCCACCAGACTGAACCAAGCCCAGTGGGCGAACGACATGAACGCGCCGTAGGCAAAATCCAACTGCAATGCACTGCCCGGTTTCACCACCTGGGTATAGGCGCTGATCACAAACAGCAGGGTCTTGGGGTTGAAGGCGTTGGTCAGAAAACCAGTGCGCATGGCCTGCAGCATACCCGCACGACTGCTGCCACCTTCAAGACGGATCCGGCGGGTGTTGGTCAACGACTGGTAACCCAGGTAGATCAGGTACCCCGCCCCCAGCACCTTCATCCCCATGAACAGCGTTGGGCTGCGGCTGATGATCACCGCGATTCCCAGCACCGTGTACAGCACATGCACCTGTACGCCCAGGGCGATACCCAAGGCGGCGGCCAAGCCCGCCTTGCGGCCCTGTGCATAACTAGTGCGCGTGACCATGGCGAAATCAGCGCCAGGGCTGATGACTGCCAACACGGTGAACACGGCGATAGCGACCAATTCATTCACGGAACAACTCCTCGATAAGCGATGAAAATGCACGGATGCGCGATTATCGAGGCCTGATGCCCTGGCGAAAAATCGATTTATAGTGAAGGAAATCTGATAGTTTTCCTGTCAGATTTTTATGGCCTCTTCATGAGCAACCGTCCTTCTACGGGGTCAGCGCCAACCTTATGAAGGGTGATGCATACGCCAAGGCGCAGGAATGGATAACGACCCTTCGATGAAACTGCCCCCACTCAATGCATTGCGTTACTTCGACATCGCCGCCGAAACCGAAAACTTCGTGCGCGCCGCCGAACGCCTGCATGTCACCCATGGCGCCGTCAGCCGCCAAGTACGCCTGCTGGAGGAAAGCCTGGGCATCGAGCTGTTCGAACGGCGCAACCGGGCCATCTTCCTCACACCTGCAGGCCGCGCGCTGCACGGCACCACCCAAGCCATCTTCGAGCAGCTCGAAGGCGCGGTGCAGCGCCTGCGGCAGCAGGAAAGCAACAACGTACTGGTGCTGTCCTGCGAGCCCACCATTGCCATGCGCTGGCTGATCCCACGCCTGCCCCGCTTCCACGCCGCCCACCCCGACCTGCAACTGCACCTGGTGGCAGCGGGCGGCCTGCCGGACTTCACTCGCGGGGGCATCGACCTGGCCTTGCGCCGCGACGACTTCCACTGGGACCACACGCTGCACAGCCTGAAAATCTGCGAGGAATGGATCGGCCCGGTAGGCCACCCCACCACTGCTGACAACCAGCGCCTGCTGCACAGCGGCACTCGCCCCAGCGCCTGGCCGACCTGGCTGCGCCTGAGCGGCCAGCGGCTCGGGCACACCGAGCGCAGTGACTACGAACATTTCTACCTGTCGATCCAGGCCGCCAGCGCAGGCCTGGGCCTAGCCATCGCCTCAGCCCTGATGGTGCAAGACGAACTGGAAAGCGGGCAGCTGAAAGCCCCCTTCGGCTTTCTGCGCGACGGCTCTGCCTATCACCTGCTCAGCCCCCATCCGCTCAACGCTGGCGGTAAACGCCAGCGCTTCGCCCAATGGGTGGCCGATGAGTGCCAACGCGGCCTGACTCAACTGGGCTTGATGCAGAACGACGAACCGGCACCACCATCCCCACCCCAGGTGCGATAGCCTGCGGTGTCGATGTGGATACGCCCCGTCGGATAGCGCCCCAGGCCCATGTTCCAAGCCTGGCCATGCTGTTGCCAGAAGCGGCATAGCGGCTGGGGATCAGCCCAGCGCGGCAAGAGGATGTCGACCGCGAACGCACGGGTATGCGCACTGCCCACAGCGCCACCTGCACAGGCATTGAGGCCTGGCTCGCGGTAGGCCGAGACCACCTCGTACTGACGCAGGATGCCTTGCTGGTCGAGGGTCTTGAGCAGCGACAAGGTGGAGCGCACCGCCGGCCAGTGACTGATTGGCGGCACGGCGAAAGGCGACGCCCGGCATACCCGCCAGTCCGAGGCCGAGCGCAGCAACTGCGCGATCGGCACCACACCGTACAATCGGGCATCGACCAGCATCTCGCGAAACGGTCGGGTCTGATGATCCCCCGCCCATTGCGCGAACATCCACACGTCCCGCTCATCGGCCTGTGCCACGCCGCCCGCCATCGCCGCCATCAACACCCAACCTGCCCTTCTCATCGCCACGCTCCCTGCCCCAGTATTAGCACCGGCCGCCGGATCGGGCGGCAATGACAAGGAGTTAAGCATGCACAAGATTGCCTTATCGAGCCTCGCCGTCGTCGCCTTCAGCAGCCTGGCCCTGGCTGACGCGCATATCGACCTGGGCGATAGCCAGCGCGTCACCCGATTGTTCGCCTACCCCAACAACTGCAACGTGGTGTGCTACCGCAACTGGTCGCTGGAACAGACCGTCGAGCACTACCTGACCCAGAGCGTGCGCCGCGACGGCTATGCCGATGCAGGGGTGCACGTCAGTCGCGACAACGACAGGCTGTACGCCACTATCAGCAAGGTGCCCGCCAACTACGTCGCGCCACTGCGCCAGCTGCTCGACAGTGGTGAGCTGGCCTACGATGGCGCCACACAATTGAACAAGGACGGCAAATGGTCCTACGACTGGTACCTGTTCCTGCCGCTGGGCATGGCCCTGCAGAACCGTCGCAGCATCGAGCTGCTGCACTTCCCGCCTGACTATTCGCTGACCCAGGCCCAGGACTACCTGCGTTCGAACACCACCGACCGCTGGGCCGAACTGCTGACGTTCAACGGCGTCGCTACCAGCCAGACCCCGGCCTACCAGACCATCATCGACATCGCACCCATCGCCGCCCCCGCCAGCGCTGGCGAGTCATTGAAGGACACCTATAGCTACTTCAAGGACTACCAGGTCCGCATGGTCCGCGAGATGACCCTGCAAAACCCCGCCAAACCCCTGCCGATGGTCGCCTTCGGCGCCCCGGTGCGCAGCTGGATCCAGCAGCAGTACGGACCGCAGGTCGGCGTACTGGGCCTGGTCGGCATCAGCCCGCAAAAGGGCACGACGGTGCCGGTGCTGGGGGCCAACCACCCCAGTGCGATCTGGTATGCGGCGGACAAGGCCAGCCATGGTGGCGATCAGGATGCAGCCGATACGGCCGGGCTGAAAATGATGGGGCAGGACCTGACGGCGGCCTGCTGGCAGGCCGGGATGGGGCGCAACCCGGCGGCAGAGCCGAAACTGACACTCGAGGCCTGTGCCACCAAGTGGCAAGTCACGCAGAAGAAACAGACGTGCGAGCTGTACTTCCGCACCGTACGCAAGTACACGCCGGAACAAGCAGCGGCGAAATGCAACAGCGCGGCGGTGACCCGATCGCTTCGGGACCTGCGCAAGCCCGTCGAGGCGCTGCCTCCAGCGCTGTGATCGACATACCGGCCTCTTCGCGGCGCAAGCCCGCGCCCCCAGGCTTCACGCCACGATCGAGGCCGGCTCAGGCCTGACCCAGGCTCACTCTTCGAGCAGGGTACAGGCCATCACCAGGGCATCTTCGCGCCCACCGGCGATCGGGTAGTAGTCACGTCGGCGGCCAATCTCGTTGAAGCCATAGCGCTCGTACAAGCGATAGGCCGACTGGTTGCTGGCCCGCACCTCCAGGAAACACTCCCGGCCATTGAGCTGGTAGGCACGTGCCATCAGGTGCTCCAGCAGGCGCAGCCCCAGGCCACGGCCCTGGTTCTCCGGCTTGACGGTAATGTTGAGCAGGTGCGCTTCGTCGATGATCACATTGATCACGCCATGGCCGACCTGCTGCTGGCCATCGAACATCAGCCAGACTTCGTACGACTTGAGCGCATCCTGAAAGATCCCACGGGTCCAGGGATGACTGAACGCTGCATATTCGATTTTAAGCACGGCATCCAGATCCGCCTCGGTCATCAGGCGGAAGCTGATCGAGTCACTCATTCAACGCTCTTCCAGCGCGCCATCAGCTGGCGCATCGCTTTCCAGACGTCCGCCTTGCGTTGCGGCTCGTCCATCAACAGTTCAAGGCCCGGCAACGCCCAGGCATCGCCCAGGCCTTCGACCTTCAGTACTTGGTAATACGCATCGGCGTCGGCATTGGCGGCAAAGCGCAGCGCCGGCATGCCGACCAGCCAGAGGCAGGCGCCCGGCACTTCTTCGAGGCGCGCCTGGAGGAAGCCCTGGACGAAGTCCCGAGCGGCATCCGGGCCCTGATCCATGTTGCCGCGCACCAGCAGCGGCCAGCGTACCGGCTCGCCGATGATCTGCGGCGCATCGGGCAGACCGGCGGCACGCAGCATGTCCTTGAGCAGCAGGTAGGACGGATCGCGGCTCTGGAACGGTTGGCCGGTGGCCAACTCGATCAACAGCAGGCAACCGCCAGCGCGCAGCAACTGCAGCGAGAACCGTGGCGGCGGCACCGGAGCCGGACGTGGCGCCGGGGCGGCCTCTTCGGCCTCCACCGCCTTGGCGACAGGTTTGGGCGCACTGCCCGGCCGCGGAATTTCGATCTTCGGCCGCTCGACGGAACGGGCCTGGGGCGCAACCGGCGTCTCGCTGGCGACAGGCGCGGATGGCCTGGCTTCGAACTCGAGCGCCTCCACCGGCACCTGCGGCAATAACAGCTCTGGGCGCGACGGTGCGGCGAACGGCAGTTCGGCACGCGGCAGCCAGTGCACCACTTGCATGGCGGAGAGGTAGGCGCGGCGGCGGGGTTCGGTCAGCAAGGCACGGGTATCCGGGTCGAAACAGTGGGCCATTCTAACGTTGTTGGCAGGCATGCGCTGCAACTGGTCAGCGGATTTTTGTCGCCTGACCAGGGCCATCGCAGGTAAACCCGCGGCCACAGGTTTCCCCTGCATTTCGACTAGGCCGCAACACCTGCAGGCGCCGGCGTGCCGGCGAACTGGCCAGTGAAACCCCCAGAAAAGCCAGGGTTATCCCTCATTACA
This sequence comes from Pseudomonas sp. NyZ480, assembly GCF_029537255.1. Classification (NCBI taxonomy): domain Bacteria; kingdom Pseudomonadati; phylum Pseudomonadota; class Gammaproteobacteria; order Pseudomonadales; family Pseudomonadaceae; genus Pseudomonas; species Pseudomonas sp. NyZ480. The sequence continues at coordinate 4,630,175 of NZ_CP120626.1, forward strand.
GACCAAGGGGTGAAATCCTCCCCCAAGGATGCAGTACAATCGCCCCCTTTTATTTGGCAACGAGTCGACGCCAATGATCGAACCCAAGCGCGTCCTGCGCGCCCTAGCCGAACACTGGGCCTTGATCGAGCCGCTGTGCGAGCGTTTCGACCAGGGCACCCTGAGCCTGGTCGAACTGCGCCAACAGCTGGCCCGCCAGCAGGTCGAGAGCACCCCGCAGGACATCACCCAGCTGCTCGACGTGTGGATCCGCCTGGATATCCTGGTCCCGGTGGCCAAGAGCCCGAACCGCTTCGAGCTCAACGCCCAGATCCACGACTTCCTCGCCTACCTGCGCCGCGAGCACCGCCTGGGCCTGTGCCTGGAGATCGAGGCTTACCTGCGCCACCTCGAACGCCTGGCCGGACATATCCAGGACGCTTTCGACAACCGCGACAGCGATGACCTGGCGCGCCAGTTGCGCCTGCTCGACATGCGCGTGCGTGACGTCCTCAAGAAGCTCGACAACGACGAACAGGCCCTGGTGGCCGTGGCCGAGCGGGCCAAGACCAGCAACCGCCAGATCCCGCTGCGCCAGCGCTATGCCGAGGTCCTGGCGACCTGGGACGAGTACGTCGAGCCGATGATCCAGTTGGTCAACGCCGACGGTGCCTTCGAACAGGGCGTGCGCAAGGTCGAGACCGTGCTGCTGAAACTGCTCGGCGAGCAAGCCCGCCTCGGTCACCTGGTCGACGACGACATGCTGCTGCGCACCCATGCGCGCATTCTGGAAATGCAGACCAGCGCCCAGCTGACGCTGCGTCATGCCCGCGAATTGCTGCTGCCGCTGCGCGAAGAAGCACGTCGGCACAACGCCGTGACCCGTGGCGCGGCCCTGGCGCTGTCGGTGATCCGCCGCAAGGGCATCGACGCCGTGCCCCACGCCGCCATGCCACTGTTCACCCGGCCGCAGAGCACTTTCCTGGGCAGCGCCAGCCAGGTCGAAGCGTATGTCTACGCCCTGGCCCGTTTCGAGCCCAAGCCGGCGCGCTTCCCCAAGGCGCACAAGACCCAGAAAGGCCCGCTGCCGCGCGCGCCACGCACGGTCAAGGAAATGCTCGAACGCTGCGAAGACGCCCTGCCGCTGCCCGACCTGATGGTCTGGTTGTTGGAGCAGGAGCCCGAAGGCGCCACCGACGAATTGCTGTACTGGTTCTCGCGCCTGTCGCGGGAAAAACGCTTCAAGCGTGAGCGCCTGGAACGGCGCGAGTACACCACCCAAGAACACCTGGTCAGCCTGCGCTCGTTCGCCCTGACATCCAGCCGCGAACCATCGCCTGAAACCAACGCGAGCCCAGCCAATGCATCTTGATCTTTCCGAACTGTCCCAGCTCGCGCCGATCTTCCGCGAGCTGTTCAAGGGCTTCCACGTCAGCCGCCGCGACCCTGAAATGTACGGCCAGCTGTCGAACTTCCAGGACCAGTACCGCACCCTGTTCAAGGCCCTGGGCTTCGAGCTGGTGTGCGACACCCGTGGTTTCTACTACTTCGTCCCCGAGCAGGCCGCCGCGCAGGTCAACAAGACTGCCCAGCGCTTGTCGCTGTTCACCTTCATCCTGGTCGAGCACCTGGCTGACCAGGGCCGCGACCCGATGGCCGTGCTCGACGGTGGCAGCATCGGTCGTGACGAACTGCCCTCGCTGCTGGACAAGTACCGCGACCTGTTCCTGCAGGCCGAAGTGCAGACCGTCGACGAGCTGGAAGAAAAGATCATGCGCCGCATGACCCAGCTTGGCTTCGCCCACGAGGAAGGCGGTATCTACCGCTTCCTGCCGCCCATGCACCGTTTCCTCGACGTGTGCCTGTCGGTCCAGCAGGACCGCGACCTGGCGGCCAGTCTGCACAGCGACTTGCCACTGCCGACGCCGGTGCTGGTCGAGGAAGAGAGCACCGAAGCACTCAACCGCACCGACGACCCGCTGGATCTGGCGCCGTTCGACGACGAGGAAAGCGAGGAACAGGCCCTTGCCCGGGCCATCCGCGAAGAGCAACAGGAGAATGAAGCATGAGCCAGGAACGCTACGGCATCCGCCGCTTCGCACTGCTCAACACCGCCGGCTACAGCCTCGGCCTGTTCCCGCTGGAACACCCGCTGTCGGTCTACGGTGCCAACAACCTGGGTAAATCAGCGTCGATCAACGCGCTGCAGTTCCCGATCCTGGCGCGCATGTCGGACATGAGCTTCGGCAAGTACAGCCTCGAACAGTCGCGTCGCTTCTACTTCGCCAGCGACACCTCGTACATCCTCTGCGAACTGAACCTGCCCCATGGCCCCCACGTGATCGGCGTGGTCGGCCGGGGCCCGGGCGGCGGCTTCGGCCACCAGTTCTTCGCCTACAAGGGCGAGCTGGACCTGGCCCATTACCAGAAGAACGACACCTGCCTGCGCCAGAAAGAGCTGTTCACCAACCTCGAGCGTCTGGGCCTGAAGGCCTACGAGCTCAAGCCGGACGAACTGCGCCGGCTGCTGGTCGGTGGCCACACCTCGGTACCGCTGGACCTGACCCTGATTCCGCTGCGCTCGACCAGCGAGCAGAGCCTGAAAACCTTCCGCGCACTGTTCATCAACCTGCTGCACATGCGTGAAATCACTGCCGCCAAGCTCAAGCAGCTGTTCCTCGATGCCTTCGAGCACAGCCTGCGCTCAGGCAGCGTCGACTACATCGCCGCTTGCGAAGAGGCGTTCCGCGATGTGCGCCGTATGGAGCAGGACTACAACGCGCTGGTCGCGGCCGGCCCACTGGTCGAAGCCCTGGCCGGCGGCGTGGCCCAGCGCGACATCCTGCGCGGCAAGCTGCACCGCCTCTCGCCCCTGCTCGACAACCTGCTGGGCACCTGGCAGGACTACGCCATGGCGCGCAAGGAAGAGCTGGTCATCCAGGCCGAGCACTACCGCAGCGAGCAGGACAGCCTGCAGAACGACCAGCGCAGCGGCACCCAGGAATTGATGCGCCTGGAGCGCGAGATCACCGGTATCCAGCGTTGGCTCGGTGAGCTGTCGGTGCTCAAGCACCGCTTTGCCCTGGTCGATGACGTCAAGGTCCTGGAACAGCAGCTGCTGGCGGCCAAGGACGCCCACGACGAGCTGGCCGGTGCCCTGGCCCAGTCGCGCCAGTTCTCCGCCGAAGACCTCGACGAGCGGGTGCGTGACCTGGAAAAACGCCTGAAGCAGGTCAAGCAGCAGCTCGAGCACGCCGACAACAACAGCTACGCCCGCCTGCGCGAGGAGTTCTCGCAGCAGGATGTCGACCGCCTGATGCGCCTGTTCAACGGCGCGCTGTTCAGCCTGCCGCTGGGCGAGCGCGGCATCGAGCTGGACGACAGCGACCTGTGGGTGAAGTCCCTCGAAGCCGTGCTCGATGGCTTCAAGGGCGAGCGTTTCGAGGCCCCTGGCCTGTCCATCGACCTCTCCCACATCGAACCGCCAGCCCTACAGGCCCTGGCCGACCGCGCCGCCCTGCGCGACCAGAAGGACCGACTGGAGCGTGAGCTCAAGCAGCTCAAGACCCAGCAGGCCGTCGCCGCCGACCGCTCGGCTTCGAAAGCCCAGACCGAAGCCCTGTACCAGCAGGTGCTGGATGCCCAGAAAGCCCTGGAAGACTTCCGCCGCACCGAGACGCTGAGCGCCGAAGAGCCCGAGAAGATGGAGCAGTTGGCGCAACTGGAAGCCGCCCAGGACGAACTCAAGCGCTCCAGCGACGCCTTCACCGAACGCGTCCAGCAGCTGTCGGCCAAGCTGCAACTGGTCGGCCGCCAGATCGCCGACCTCGAAGCCAAGCAGCGCACCCTGGAAGACGCCCTGCGCCGCCGCCAACTGCTGCCCGCCGACCTGCCCTACGGCACACCGTTCATGGAAGCGGTCGACGACTCCATGGACAACCTGCTGCCGTTGCTCAACGACTACCAGGACAGCTGGCAGAGCCTGCAGCGCGTCGACAACCAGATCGAGGCGCTGTACGCCCAGGTTCGCCTCAAGGGCGTGGCCAAGTTCGACAGCGAAGACGACATGGAGCGCCGCCTGCAACTGCTGGTGAACGCTTACGCGCACCGCACCGACGAAGCCCTGACCCTGGCCAAGGCACGCCGCGCCGCAGTCACCGACATTGCCCGGACCCTGCGCAACATTCGCAGCGACTACGACAGCCTCGAGCACCAGCTGGCTTTGTTCAACCGCGAGATCAACCGCCGCCAGGTCTCCAACCTGGAGAGCTTCCGCGTGGTGCTGGCGCCGAACAAGGAAGCGCTCAAGCACATCGACCAGATCATCCACAGCGCCGGCCAGTACGAGGAGGGCGAGACTCTGTCGGTGTTCGACCTGACCCAAAGCGCCGAGCAGGATCACAAGAACGAAGAGGCCAAGGAGTACCTGGCACGGTTGGTGGCGGCCAACCACAACCAGCTGGGCCTGAAAGACCTGTTCGAGCTGGCCTTCGAGATCACCAAGGTCAACAGCCAGCCAGTGATCCATGCCGACATCGACGGCGCCGCCTCCAACGGCACCACCATGACCATCAAGGCGCTGACCAACATGTACCTGTTGCTGCACCTGATGGACCGTGACCTGGCCGGCCGCATTCGCCTGCCCTACTACCTCGACGAGGCAGCGGACATCGACGAACGCAACCAGGCCGCGCTGCTGGAGACCAGCCTGCAGCTGGGCTTCGTGCCGATTCTGGCGAGCGTGAAGCCGCAGGTATCGGCGCGAGTTGCGATCGACCTGGAAGGTGGCAGCGGGCCGAATGGCATCTACATCGACGAGGCGGACTGGAAGTTCATCAGCCGTCTGGATGTGGAAAAGGCGATCGTGCGTGAGGATCAGGCCGAAGAGTTGGCCTGATTCGGTGTGACGGGGCCGCTTTGCGGCCCCTACGCGGGTTTTGCACACGCCCCAACGGCAGTGGAGTGCGTGCAGGAGCGGGTTTACCCGCGATGGAGGCCAAAGGCCTCCCAACTACATCAATGCGCCCAAGGCAGGATCGGGATCGCCGTCACCGCATTCTGCGGGCTGCCTTCGATCATGCGGTCGCTGTACACCAGATACACCAGCGTATTGCGCTTCTTGTCCAGGAAGCGCACCACCTGCATGGTCTTGAACACGAGCGAAGTGCGCTCCTTGAACACCTCCTCGCCATCCTTCAACTCCCCTTTGAAGTTGATCGGCCCAACCTGGCGGCAGGCAATCGAAGCTTCCGCCCGATCCTCGGCCAGCCCCAAACCACCCTTCACACCGCCTGTCTTGGCACGCGAGAGGTAACAGGTCACCCCCTCGACCTTAGGATCGTCGAACGCCTCGACCACGATACGATCGTTCGGCCCAAGGAACTTGAACACAGTGGACACCTGGCCGATTTCCTCGGCGCCGGCGAGCACGGGCAGCGCCAGCGCCGCCACGGCTACAAACCGCTTGAGCAATCTCATACCAGCACCAGGTTGTCGCGGTGCACCAGTTCGGGCTCGGCAATATAGCCAAGCACGGCTTCGATGGCGTCGGACGGCTGGCCAATGATCTTCTGGGCCTCCAGTGCACTGTAGTTGGCCAAGCCACGGGCGACTTCAACACCATCCGGGCCGACACAGACCACCATCTCGCCACGGCGGAAGCTGCCCTGCACGGTCTTCACGCCCACCGGCAGCAGGCTCTTGTTGGCCTCGCGCAGCGCCTGCACGGCGCCTGCGTCGAGTACCAGCGTGCCGCGCGTCTGCAGGTGGCCGGCCAGCCACTGCTTGCGCGCGGCGAGCATGCCGCGCTCAGGTGACAGCAGCGTGCCCAGGCGTTCACCGGCCTTCAGACGGTCGAGCACGCGCTCGATGCGCCCACCGATGATGATGGTGTGCGCGCCAGAACGGGCCGCCAGGCGCGCGGCGCGCAGCTTGGTCTGCATGCCCCCACGGCCCAGGGCACCACCGGTACCCCCGGCCACGGCATCGAGCGACGGGTCATCGGCGCGGGCCTCGTAAATCAGTTGCGCCTCGGGGTTGTTGCGGGGGTCGGCGTCGAACATGCCGTCGCGGTCGGTGAGGATCACCAGCAAGTCGGCCTCCACCAGGTTGGCCACCAACGCCGCCAGGGTGTCGTTGTCGCCAAAACGGATCTCGTCGGTGACCACCGTGTCGTTTTCGTTGATCACCGGTACCACGCCCAGGTCGACCAGGGTGCGCAAGGTGCTACGGGCGTTCAGGTAACGCTTGCGGTCGGACAGGTCGTCATGGGTCAGGAGAATCTGCGCGGTGTGCTTGCCGTGCTCGCCGAAGCTCGACTCCCAGGCTTGTACCAGGCGCATCTGGCCGATGGAGGCCGCGGCCTGCAGCTCGTTCATCGCGCTCGGTCGCGAGGTCCAGCCAAGCTGGCTCATGCCGGCAGCCACGGCCCCGGAGGAGACCAATACCAACTCCACGCCCGCTTCGCGCAGCGCCACCATCTGCTCGACCCAGACAGCCATGGCGCCGCGGTCGAGGCCCTTGCCATCGGCCGTCAGCAGCGCACTGCCGATCTTCACGACCCAGCGCTTGGCGCCTGTCACCTTGCTTCGCATCTTCTCTTCCAACCTATGTCGAATCTGTAGATACCGTAGATACCAAAACGCCGCTTGAAAAAGCGGCGTTTAGTGTACTGCAACCGGTCAGTCGCGCACGTAAATGATTTCCGGACCGTCTTCGTCGTCCTCGAAATCATCATCCCAATCGTCATCGTCGCCGATGTCGTGCACGCTCTTGACGCCGGTGCGACGCAGGGTACGGGCGTCGTCCAGGGCCTGCAGCTGAGCACGGGCTTCGTCTTCGATACGCTGATCGAGGTCGGCCAACTCTTCGGCGTAGGCCGGGTCGTTCGCCAGGCGATCGGCGCGCTCTTCGAGGTAGCGCATCAGGTCGTGGCTGAGCTGCTCGGTACCCTGCTTGGCGATGGCCGAGATCATGTAGACCGGCCCCTCCCATTGCAGGCGCTCGATCACGGCCTTGGCCCGCTCGTCGCGCTCGTCGTCCATCAGCATGTCGCACTTGTTCAGCACTAGCCAACGCTCGCGCTCGATCAGCGACGGGCTGAATTGCGCCAGCTCGTTGATGATGACTTCGGCAGCATCGGCAGGGTCGCTGTTGTCCAGCGGTGCCAGGTCGACCAGGTGCAGCAGCACGCGGGTACGGGCCAGGTGCTTGAGGAAGCGGATACCCAGGCCAGCACCGTCGGAGGCACCTTCGATCAGACCGGGGATGTCGGCGATGACGAAGCTCTTCCAACGGTCGACGCTGACCACGCCCAGGTTCGGCACCAGGGTGGTGAACGGGTAGTCGGCGACTTTCGGCTTGGCGGCCGAAACCGAGCGAATGAAGGTGCTCTTGCCAGCGTTTGGCAAACCGAGCAGGCCAACGTCGGCCAGCACTTTGAGCTCCATCTTCAGGTCACGTTGCTCGCCCGGCTTGCCCGGCGTGGTCTGGCGTGGCGCACGGTTGGTGCTGGACTTGAAACGGGTGTTGCCCAGGCCATGCCAGCCGCCCTGGGCGACCATCAACTTCTGGCCCGGAGCGATCAGGTCACCGATCACTTCCTGGGTCGAGGCGTCGATCACGGTGGTGCCGACCGGCACCCGCAGGATCAGGTCATCGCCCTTCTTGCCGGTGCAGTCGGTGCTGCCACCGTTGGAGCCGCGCTGGGCTTCGTGGTGACGGGTATAACGGTAGTCGACCAGGGTGTTGAGGTTTTCGTCAGCCACCATGTAGACCGAACCGCCATCGCCACCGTCGCCGCCGTTGGGGCCGCCGTTCTCGATGAATTTCTCGCGGCGGAAGCTCATGCAACCGTTACCGCCGTCACCGGCCTTGACCCGAATGGATACTTCGTCAACAAACTTCATTCAAAACCGCCTCTCGTCGGACGACGAGCTGAATACTAAAAAACCTGAGGCTCTTGCAAAAATGAGCGCGGCGGCCCCGTACGACCGTAGAAACCAACGCCGGCAGCCCATACAAACAGCTTTGCAAGAGGCTCACCACAAACGAAAAAGCCCCGTCGCATGACGGGGCTTCTGGAGCGACGTCGAGATTAGGCTGCGACGATGCTCACGTAACGGCGGTTGAACTCGCCTTTCTTCTCGAACTTGATCACGCCTTCGATCTTGGCGAACAGAGTGTGATCCTTGCCCATGCCAACGCCGTAGCCGGCGTGGAACTGGGTGCCGCGCTGGCGGACGATGATGTTGCCGGCCTTGATGACCTGGCCGCCATACATCTTCACGCCAAGGCGTTTCGATTCTGAGTCGCGACCGTTACGAGTACTACCACCAGCCTTTTTGTGTGCCATGGTTCAATTCTCCAATAAATTCAGGGGATCGAGGGGATTAAGCCTGGATACCGGTGATTTTGATTTCGGTGAACCACTGGCGGTGGCCCATACGCTTCATGTGGTGCTTACGACGACGGAACTTGATGATGCGGACCTTGTCGTGACGGCCTTGCGAAACGACTTCGGCTACAACTTTAGCACCAGCGACGACTGGAGCGCCGATGGTGACGTCGTCGCCATTGGCAACCAGCAGAACGCGATCGAAGGTCACGGATTCGCCAGTAGCGACTTCCAGTTTTTCGATCTTGAGGAATTCACCTTCAGCGACTTTGTACTGCTTGCCGCCGGTAACGATTACTGCGTAAGACATGGGTATTTCTCCGATAATCCTGCTCACCCAGCGCTTTATATGATGAGTATTGGCTGGCATGGCTGCATGGGGCTGGAACGGCCCTGTGCAATTGCGTAAGGCAGGTGCTGCCCAGGAAGTTAGGGTGCGCGATTGTACGCAACCCAGGTTTTGCTTGCAAGTGCCGCCCCAGGCCCGCAGGTACCGCGCCTTGACACACCGGGACCCGCGACCTAGCATGCCGCGCAACCTCAATGGAGCAGCCGATGCAACCCCAATCCTTCTACCGCGCGGTGGCTGACGATTTCAGCGCCGTCGACGAGATCATCAAGAAGCAGCTGACCTCGCGCGTGCCGCTGGTATCGAAGATCGGCGACTATATCACGTCCGCTGGCGGCAAGCGCCTGCGCCCCCTGCTGGTGCTGCTGTGCGGCAAGGCGCTGGGCCGTGAAGGCAACGACCTGCGCCTGCTGGCCGCCACCATCGAGTTCCTGCACACCGCCACCTTGCTGCATGACGATGTGGTCGACATGTCCGGCATGCGCCGTGGCCGCTCCACCGCCAACGCCCTGTGGGGCAACGCACCGAGCGTGCTGGTGGGCGACTTCCTTTATTCGCGCTCGTTCGAAATGATGGTCGAGCTGGGCTCGATGCCGGTCATGAAGATCCTGTCCCAGGCCACCCGCGTCATCGCCGAGGGTGAGGTGCTGCAGCTGTCGCGCGTCCGTGATGCCAGCACCACCGAGGAAATCTACATGGACGTCATCCGCGGCAAGACCGCGATGCTGTTCGAAGCCTCGACCCACAGCGCAGCGGCGCTGGCGGGCGCCACCGAGGAGCAGCGCGAAGCACTGCGCACCTTCGGCGACCACCTGGGCGTAGCTTTCCAACTGGTCGACGACCTGCTCGACTACGAAGGCGATGCGCAAGCCCTGGGCAAGAACGTCGGCGACGACCTGGCCGAAGGCAAGCCGACCCTGCCGCTGATCTACACCATGCGCGAAGGTACGCCCGAGCAGGCGGCCCTGGTGCGCAAGGCGATCCAGAAGGGTGGCCTCGATGATCTGGAGCAGATCCGTGAAGCGGTCAGTGCATCGGGCGCCCTCAAGTACACTGCCGAGCTGGCCCGTGACTACGTCAAGCGTGCCATTGCCTGCCTGGAAGTGCTGCCTGCCAGCCAATACCGGGATGCCCTGGTCGAGCTGAGCGAATTCGCCGTCGCACGCACGCACTGAACACCGCTTCGCCCTCCTTCGCGGGTAACCCGGCTCCGATGCTGTATCGGGAGCGGGGTTACCCGCGAAGGCATTTGTACGGACAGAAACACTTGCCGCACAAAACCTTATACAATATGGGCCTTTAACCGTCCGTCTGTTTAAGGAACCGAAGTGAGCACTCTGCCACCCTGCCCCAAATGCAACTCCGAATACACCTACGAGGATGGCACCCAGCTGATCTGCCCTGAGTGCGCCCACGAGTGGTCGGCCAGCGGCGAAGCCGAGGCCGCCAGCGATGACGTGGTGAAAAAGGATTCTGTCGGTAATGTCCTGCAGGACGGCGACACCGTTACCGTGATCAAGGACCTCAAGGTCAAAGGCTCCTCCCTGGTCGTCAAGGTTGGCACCAAGGTCAAGAACATCCGCCTGTGCGACGGCGACCACGATATCGACTGCAAGATCGACGGCATCGGCGCGATGAAGCTGAAGTCCGAGTTCGTGCGTAAGGTCTGATGACGCGCCTGTCCGGCAATTGGCGCTTGCTATTTAGATAATAAGAATTATTCTCATTGGAACCGCTATCCAAGGAGAATAGCCATGACTTATCTGATCGACGCCTGGCTGGACCGCCCTCACCCCTACCTGCGCATACTTCATCGCGAAACCGGCGAAGTGTGCGCGTTGCTTGAAGCAGAAGCGCTCGATGAACTGCGTGACCAGGGCGACCTGGACATGAGCGGGTTGAATTCGAGTGAGCCGATGGTGCTCAAGGAGCTGGTGCGAAATGTGTTTCTGTTCTGCTATGCGCGGGCGTTGCGCCCCGGTGGGACAGACTGGATGTGAAGCTCGCAGGTCTTTGAGTATTCGCGGGTAAACCCGCTCCCACAGGCCCTGTAGGAGCGGGTTTACCCGCGAATGGCATCAGCAGGTCTTACAGAACGTCGAGCAGCTCGACGTCGAACACCAGTACGCTGTGCGGCGGGATGCTGCCCACGCCTTGAGCGCCGTAAGCCAGTTCGCTCGGCACGTACAGACGCCATTTGCTGCCAGCGTTCATCAGCTGCAGGGCTTCGGTCCAACCCGCGATCACACCGCCCACCGGGAATTCAGCCGGCTGACCACGCTCGTACGAGCTGTCGAACACGGTGCCGTCGATCAAGGTGCCGTGGTAGTGGGTGCGCACGTTGTCTTCGCGGGTCGGCTTGGCGCCTTCACCTGCGGTCAACACTTCGAACTGCAGGCCCGAAGCCAGGGTGGTGATGCCTTCACGCTTGGCGTTCTCGGCCAGGAATGCCTTGCCTTCGGCAGCGGCGGCTTCAGCCTTGGCGGCCGCTTCGGCTTGCATCACTTCGCGGATGACTTTGAAGCTGGCCGACAGGTCGGCTTCGCTGACGCGGCTTTCAGCACCGTTGAAGGCGTCGGTCAGGCCGGCCAGGATCGCTTCCAGGCTGACGCCGGGTGGCGGGTTGTCACGCAGCTGGCCGCCCAGCTGACGGCCGATGCCGTAGCTGACGCGAGATTCGTCGGTGGTCAGGTTGAGTTCGGACATTGTCGTGCTCCACTGCAGGGCGCAGTGAGGCCGCGCCCTTGATGAAAAGGGCGAGCAGCCTAGCACACTGGGACGCTGCGAGCAGCTACCAGGCCGAACGCTGGGAAATCGGAACCTTGAGGTCTTCTTCAGGATGGGTGCCCATGCCGACCATTTCATCCTGGACGGACCAGTGCACCAGGTTCATGGAGACCATCGGAATGGTTTGCAGCAACTTGCGCGCATCCTCCACCGAATGCACCCGCAAGCGTTCTCCCCGCGTGTCGGACAAAGGATGGGCATGCCCCTTGACCCGAGCCTCGAGCAGGTAATCGCCACCTTCGATGGCGATCAGGTTGACTTCATCGACATGGCCGGCCCTGGCCTCGGAATTGAGCTGATGCAGGTTCATGAGAGCACCTCGCAATGGGAACCACGCATGACTGCTCATTTTTTGTACGGAAAAGGGCAATACACAAGGCATTACCGCCGCCGCTCGTCCGTTAGTGTGCATTTGCAGTGGGAGCAAGGGCGGCTCCCACAGCGCCAGCCGTCAATGCTTGGTGACTTTGTCCAGGTAACCCATGACGAACGCCGAGATGACGAAAGTCATGTGGATGATCACGTACCACATCAGGTAGTCGGTGGAGATGTTCTGCGCATCCATGAACACCCGCAGCAGGTGGATGGAGGAGATCGCCACGATGGACGCCGCCACTTTCATCTTCAGCGACGAAGAGTCCATCTTGCCCAGCCAGTTGAGCTTCTCCTTGCTTTCGTCGATGTCCAGCTGCGAGACGAAGTTCTCGTAGCCCGAGATCATCACCATCACCAGCAGGCCGCCAACCAGCGACATGTCGATCAGCGACAGGATGACCAGGATCAGGTCCGCCTCAGCCAACGAGAACACGTTGGGCAGGACGTGAATGATTTCCTGGAAGAACTTCAACGCCAGGGCGAGCAAGCCCAGGGACAGGCCGAAATAGATAGGAGCGAGCAGCCAGCGAGAGGCATACATCGCGTTTTCGAGAATACGTTCCATGGAGGGATTGGGACTCGTCAGGTGACTAAAAAAGCGAGGGCGAGTATAGCCAGCCACCTGTGACAGCAAAAGCCTTGGGCAGTTGCGCGAACCAATCGCCAGCGCCTTCCGAAACGAGCAGCGGCGGCTGCTCAGGTTTCAGGATGAAACTGGTAATCCCCAAGGTTGCGACAACGCTCGCCGTTGATCCGTCGCAACTGCGCCTGCAGGTGCAGCGCCCAGATCTGTGGATCGTGCGCCACCTGATACCCGTGCAAGGTCAGGCTATCGACGATGGCATGGAGCACCGACTCGGCCACCGCGGGCCCATGGAACGGTCCCTGCGCCTTGATGGCCGACGGTTGTTCACCGGCCATGCCGGCAGCGAACAGCAGGGTCCACATGCCGTTGTCACCGGCCAGTGGGCGAATGCTGCATTCAATGCGGGTCACCAGGCCCAGGCACTGGCGAGTAAGGCTGAGGTTGCGCATGGCCGCGTCCCCTCCAATGAGCCCTGTTCAGCCTGGAATCACAGGCTGTTTCCATCCTGAACCCTGATACCGTCCTACGTTCCAGCATAGAATAGCGACGGAAAAAGATGGAAAACCGGCGCTGAACGGTAGCACATCGCCTTCAGCGCCGTTTTCTTGACTCAAGCCGGCTTGGCTTGGGCAATCATGTCCTCCAGACGTTCTTTTTCTGCCTCTTTGATGTCTTCTTCGCTGATCATCTCGGCGATTTCCCGCAGGCGCTCCACCACCCGGGCATTGACGCTGCCTTCGGTGAACTGGCCCTTGTCGTCCAGTACGCCGGCCTCCTCACCCACCAGCAAGCTCAACGCCTCGTCGGCCTGGCTCACCGCGTAGACGTGGAACTGCCCGGCCTCGACCGCCTGCAACACCCGCTCGTCGAGCATCAGCGTGGCGACGTTGGCCCGCGGGATGATCACGCCTTGGTCGCCCGTCAGGCCTCGGGCATCGCACAGGCGGAAGAAGCCTTCGATCTTCTCGTTGACCCCACCCACAGCCTGCACTTCACCGAACTGGTTGATCGACCCGGTGATGGCGAAGCACTGCTTGAGCGGCGTGCGCGACAAGGCCGAGATCAGCGTGCACACCTCGCCCAGCGAAGCACTGTCGCCGTCGACATAGCCGTAGGACTGCTCCAGGGCGATGCTTGCCGAGATCGCCAGCGGGAACTCCTGGGCGTAGCGGCTGCCGAGGTAACCGGTGAGGATCATCACCCCCTTGGAGTGAATCGGCTGGCCCAGGTTGACCTCGCGCTCGATATCGACGATGCCGCTGCCACCGGGGTACACCGTGGCCGAGATCCGCGCCGGCATACCGAACGCCGAGTCACCGACCTCCAGCACCGTCAGCCCGTTGCACTTGCCGATGGCCGCGCCCTCGGTGTCGATCAAGATGATGCCGGCGAGCATGTCGTCCAGCACCCGCTGCGAAACCCGACCGGTACGGGTGGCCTTGGCCTTGAGCGCACGTTCAATGTGCCCCGCGTCGGTCATGGTGTCGCTGGCCAGCTGGCGAATGAAATCGGCCTCGCTGACCAACTGGAAGAGATCGCCGATACGCGCCGACAGCCGCGACTGGTTTTCCGCCAGGCGGGCGCTGTAGGTGGCCAGGCGTGCCACCGCATCGCTGGTCAGCGGCGCCATGCCCTCTTCGTTGGTACGGGTACGCAGCAACTGGGCGAACTGCTCCAGGTTCTCGTCGACCATGGGCATGTCTTCGTCGAAGTCCACCAGCACCCGGAACATCTCCTGGAAGTCCGGGTCGTGGTCCTGCAACGCGTAGTACAGCTGACGCGAACCGATGATCACCAGCTTGACGTTCAGCGGGATCACCTGCGGCGTAAGGCTGACGGTGGCCACGCGGCCCAGTTCGCCCAGGGGCGACTCCATCTTCAGCTTGCGCGATTGCAGGGCGCGCTTGAGCGCGTCCCACACGAACGGCTCACCCAGCATTTTCTCGGCTTCCAGAATCAGGAAGCCGCCGTTGGCGCGGTGCAGCGCACCGGGGCGCAGTTGGCGGTACGAGGTGTACAGGGCCCCCTGGTCGGTGCTGTATTCGATACGGCCGAACAAATTGTCGTAGGTCGGGTGCGGCTCGAACACTACCGGCGCGCCGCCATCGGCATGGTGGCCGACCACCAGGCTGGGGGCGTATTGCTCTTCCAGCAGCTTACGCGCGGCGGCATCGGTCTTGCTGTCGTCGACCAGTTGCTCGACCACCGTTCGCAGCAGGTTCAGCTGCATGGACTGCAGGTAGGCGCACACGGCCGCATTCTCGGCGTACTTCTGCGACAACGGCGCCAGCAGCGGCTGCAAGGCCAGGGTGATGGTTTCTTCGTTGAGCTGGCGCAGCTGGTTATTCGACTCACGCTTCCATTGCGGCAAGCTGGCGAGTTCTTCGTTCAAGCGCTCTTCCAGCAGGGCGATGTCTTCGTGGAACTGCTCGCGAACCTCTTCTGGCAACTGGGCGAATTCGGCTTCATCCAGTGCCTTGCCGTCGGCCATGGGGGTGAAGGCGACGTTGCTGGCGTCGCGGTACAGGGCCACGTCCTTCTCGAGCGAGGCACGTTCGATCACGTCCAGGGCGCGGTCATAGCGCTGGTTGAAGGCGCGGTCGATGGCGCCTTTCTTCTGCTGGTAGGACGGGTGCTCGAACACCGCCGGGAAGGTGGACAGCAGGTTGTCGATCAGCCCCCCCATGTCGGCGATGAACTCGGCGGCGCTGCCCGACGGCAGCTCCAGCGCACGCGGCTCGCGGGTGTCGTCGAAGTGGTTGACGTAGACCCAGTCGGACGGGGTCTGCTGACGCTTGCCCTCGGCCTTGAGGTAGCGTTTGACGAACGAGAAGCGGCCAGTGCCCGGCTCGCCCATCACATACACGTTGTAACCAGGGCGCGGCATCGCCACGCCAAATTGCAGGGCCTCTACAGCGCGCTCCTGGCCCAGTACTCCGCGAAACGGCTCCAGATCGTCGGTGTTGGTGAATGCAAACTGCTCGGGGGAAAAACGCCGGGTCAGGGCTTCGGGCGCGAGACGCAGGCGCGCAGCGACAGGATCGGGCATTGTGTTTCCTTACTTCGGCGGGCGGATAGCAGCATTCTGGCGCTGCCCGCGCGCGCCTTGCAAGGCTCGGCGGGACTTTATGTCGCAGCCGCATCGCCCACCGAAGGCAAGCAAATTTTTCGCAATCAGCGACGCAACCTTTAGATCGTGCCTAAACTCCAAGCTGCGCGGGTGGGTGAAAAGCTTTCCCGACCTGGCAACCGAGTTGCCAGATAACCCTGACCCTTGGTTTAGACAAAGAGAACAAATGCTATGAAACGGATTCTTCTGGGTACTCTGTTCACCGTGGTCTCCATCAACGCCATGGCCGAAGCGCCAGGTGGCCCGAACTGCGGCTGGGGTAACCTGCTGTTCGAAGGCCAACGCGGCACTCCGGCGCACTTCCTGGCCTCTACCACCAACGGCACCTCCGGCAACGCCACCTTCGGTATGACTTCCGGTACCAACGGCTGCTCGACCAAGGCGGCACTGACCTATGGCGGCAAGTCGTGGTTCGCCATGAATGGCATGATGAACGAGCTGTCCGAAGACATGGCCAAGGGCCAGGGCGAAGCCCTGACCACCTATGCCGTGGTACTCGGCGTGGCTCCGGAAGACCGCGGCTACTTTGCATCGGTCACCCACCAGCACTTCGACCAGATCTTCAGCAGCGCCGACGTCACTGCCGAGACTGTCCACAACAACACCCTGGCCGTTCTGAAGAACGACCCACGCCTGGCCAAGTACGCCACCGAGGCCTAAGCGCAGCTGCTCCCGCCCCTTCTCGGGGCGGGTTTCGCCTTTTCTTTCGGCATCGTTGAGAAGTAGTTGCCCGACATGCTCAAACGCCTCGCTTACCTGGCGCTGGTTGCCTGCGCCCCTGTTCATGCCATGCCTGCGCTGGAACAAGGCCGTATCCAGCAACTGGCCAATACCCCTTACTGGATTGCCCTGGGCCATTACGAAACCGCCAAGCTCGGCGGCTGGCGCAGCTATGTCGACGATGACGCGTTCTTCCTCGCCGAGGACGGCGCGCACCACCCCGACCAGGAGCTCAAGTCCACCGTCGAAGCGCTGTATGCCCCGGCCAGCCAAGGCGACAAGCACGCCCAGTGCGTATTCCCCGCCCGCACCCGCTGGCTGCGCGAGCAACTCGACCTGCAAGACCTGCCGCAACCAGACTGCCAGGCGTTCAAGACCTGGTACCAGTCGATCGACCCGCACAGCGCAGCGTTGATCTTCCCGGCGGCCTACCTGAACAGCCCATCGTCGATGTTCGGCCATACCCTGCTGCGCATCGACCAGTCCCACACCCGCAGCGACGACACCACGCTGCTGAGCTATGCGATCAATTTCGGCGCCTACATCGAAGGCAGCGACAACAGCATCCTGTATGCCTGGAAAGGCCTGATGGGCGGTTACCCAGGCCTGTTCGCGCTGATGCCTTACCAGGAGAAACTGTCCGAATACCGCAGCCTGGAAAACCGCGACCTGTGGGAATACCAGCTAGACCTCACGCCCGAAGAAACCGGGCGCATGGTCGAGCACGTGTGGGAACTCAAGCAGATCCAGTTCGATTACTTCTTCTTCGATGAAAACTGCTCCTACCGCCTGCTCGAACTGCTGCAAGTGGCCCGCCCAGGCCTGGACCTGACCTCGCAGTTCCCCCTGACCGCCATCCCCACCGACACGGTCAAGGCCGTCAAGCAGTCTGGTTTGGTCAGCAGCATCAACTACCGCCCCTCGCGCGAGCGAGAACTGCTGGCCCGGGCCGAGCCCCTGGATCACGACGAAAAGCGCCAGGTGCTGGCCGTCAGCGCCGACACGGCACAGCTGCAAAGCCCTGGGTTCACCGCCCTGCCCCGCGAGCGCCAAGCCCTGGTGCAGGATGCCGCGTACCGCCTGGAGCGTTACCGCGCCAACGGCCAGCAACGCGACCCCGCGCAGGCCAAGCGCAGTTTCGAGCTGCTGCGGGCGATCAACCGCAACCCGCCGCCGGCGCTTGAAATAGAGCGACCCGGCCTGCCGGAGGATGGCCACGACTCGCGTACCTGGCAACTGGGCGTCGGCACCCGCGAGGACCGGGCCTTTGCCGAGTACGGCCTGCGCATGGCCTACCACGACCTCAACGACAACGCCTACGGCTTCCCGCTGGGCGCACAGATCGAAATCCTCCAGCTCAAGCTGCGCCAGTACGAAGGCAACGACTGGCAGGTGCAGCGCCTGGACCTGGCCACCATTCGCTCGCTGACGCCTCGCAACGCGCTGCTCAAGCCGTGGTCATGGCAGGTTGCCGGTGGTCTGGAACGGGTGCCGGGCAAGCATGACGACGAAGTGCTGGTCAGCCACGTGAACGGCGGCGCCGGTGGCACCTGGCAGTTGTCCGACGGCTTGCTGGGCTTTGCCCTGGGCACGGTGCGGGTCGAGCACCATAACGACTTCGCCCCGTTCATCGCCCCGGCAGCGGGCTTCAATGGCGGGCTGTTGTGGCGCAATGGGCTGGGCAACATGACGCTGGAGGCCAAGGGCGATTACTTCACCCATGGCGAAGTGCGGCGCAGCGTGAGCCTGAACCAGCAATGGGAGATCAGCCAGAACCTCGGGTTGCGCCTGAGCGCCTCGCGGGCATTCAGCCACCTGGCCACGGCGCAGAATGAGGTGATGCTGGAGTTGAAGTGGTATCACTATTGAGTCCTCTCAGCGCGCCTGCAGGCATCGGCTGGCCCTGCAGGCGCGACTTTACCCGCGACCAACGTGACCCAACCGACTCTTTGACACTGTTTTGACGACTCCCCGACAAAACGCCACCTAGACTTTCCACGATCGTTGGGAGGTGTTGTGGATATGTCGCGGTACTGGTTTGGGTTGTGCATCGCCTTGCTGCTGACAGGTTGCGAAACCACCCATGAGCAAATGGTCAAGCAAGGTTATCCCCCCGCCTACGCCGACGGCTTCCAGGATGGCTGCAGCAGCGGTCGCCAGGCTGCCGGGCTGATGGTCGGCGATTTTCGCAAGGACGTGCCCCGCTACCTGCACAACCGGCAATATGAAAGTGGCTGGGACGATGGCTTTCGCCAGTGCCACGCCATGCAGGACAGCGAAGACCTGCGCCAGTACCGCGAGCGCTATTGGGATGAGCGTGACCGTGAATGGCAGCAGGAAAAAGACCGCGACGCGGGACGTGCCTATCGGCGCAACTAGGTCGCAAACGGACATCCCTCGAAACCACTGACCTGTCACCATGGTCCCCTGCATAAGGAGGCCCCAGCATGAGCCGAGCATTCGTCAACGAAGACCAGGCCGCCGCCCAGGCAGACCCGCCGGTAGAGCGCCTGGTGAGCGAGCAGCCCAACTACGTCACTGCCAACGGCCTGAACCAGCTGCACCAGCGGGTGGCCGCGCTCAATACCTTGCGCAGCGAACTACAGGCTCAAGGCGAGCGTGCCGACCAGCAACGCCTGGCCGATACCGAACGGGACCTGCGTTATTTCAGCGCGCGCGTACAGAGCGCGCAGGTGGTGCCTGCCGCGACCTCGCGCAGCAAGGTGCAGATCGGGAGCCGAGTGACGTTCGCCGATGAGCAGGGCCAGGAGCATTCGGTGCAACTGGTCGGGGAGGACGAGGCGGATGCCAGCCAAGGGTTGATCAACTGGGGCTCGCCGCTGGGACGGGCATTGTTGGGTTCAGCGCCTGGGGATGAAGTGTTGTGGCGACGGCCAGCGGGGGATCAACTGATCGAGGTCGTCGACATCGAAGGCGAACGGTAGGGGCCGCGCTGCGGCCCCCGCGCCTGCGATCAGACCACGCCTTGCGCCAGCATCGCGTCAGCCACTTTCACGAAGCCTGCGATGTTCGCGCCTTTGACATAGTTGACCTTGCCATCGGCCTCTTCACCGTAGTGCACGCACGCATGGTGAATCGACTGCATGATGTTGTGCAGCTTGCTGTCCACCTCGCCGGCGGTCCACAGCAGACGCATCGCATTTTGCGACATCTCAAGACCCGACACGGCCACGCCACCGGCGTTGGACGCCTTGCCCGGCGCGTACAGGATACCGGCGTCCAGGAAGATATCCACGGCTTCGAGGGTGGTCGGCATGTTGGCGCCTTCGGCTACGCAGATGCAGCCGTTTCGCAGCAAGGTGCGAGCGTCTTCGCTGTCCAGTTCGTTCTGCGTGGCGCATGGCAGGGCGATATCACACGGCAGGCTCCACGGTGTCTGGCCCTTGCGGAACTCCAGGCCGAACTGGCTGGCCAGCTCGCTGATGCGGCCGCGCTTGACGTTCTTGAGCGCCATCAGCGCCTCCCACTGGGCATCGGTCAGGCCCGCTTCGGCGTACAGCGTGCCTTCGGAGTCGGACAACGAGATCACCTTGCCGCCCAGGTCCATGACCTTGCGCGCCGCATACTGGGCAACGTTGCCGGAACCGGAGATCGCCACGCGACGGCCGTCGATGCGCAGGTTCTGGCGCTTGAGCATTTCCTCGGCAAAGTACACGCAGCCATAGCCGGTGGCTTCCGGACGAATCAGGCTGCCGCCGTAGGTCATGCCCTTGCCGGTGAGTACCGAGGTGAACTGGTTGGCCAGGCGCTTGTACTGGCCGAACATGTAGCCGATTTCGCGGGCGCCGACGCCGATATCACCGGCCGGCACGTCGAGGTCGGCGCCGATGTGGCGGTAGAGCTCGCTCATGAAGGCCTGGCAGAAGCGCATGACTTCGGCATCGCTCTTGCCCTTGGGGTCGAAGTCCGAGCCGCCCTTGCCGCCGCCCATGGGCAGCGAGGTGAGGGAGTTCTTGAATACCTGTTCGAAGGCCAGGAACTTCAGCACGCCGAGGTTCACCGACGGGTGGAAGCGCAGGCCGCCCTTGTAAGGGCCAATGGCACTGCTCATCTGGATGCGGTAACCGCGGTTGACCTGGACCTTGCCCTGGTCATCGACCCACGACACTCGGAACAGCACCGCGCGCTCCGGCTCGACCATGCGCTCGAGAATCCCGGCCTGCAGGTAGCGAGGGTTGGCTTCGAGGAACGGCCACAGGCTGCGCAGCACCTCTTCCACCGCCTGGTGGAATTCGGGTTGGGCCGGATCGCGCTGTTTCAGGCGCGCGAGGAAATTGTCGACGGATTCGATCATGGTAGACATCTCACCAAGAGGGATTGGGCTTATTGGTTTTTTCTGGAATGTACCAAGAAGCAATCGCACTGGAACAGGGCGAAATGTCGTTTTTATGAAATTTTTTGGTGCGTATTATATAACTGTATACAAAATAGCCCTTCGGCGGCGGCCGCTCCGCGGCTACCCCACCCCCACAAGGAGCCTGCAAGTCCTGAGGTTAGCGCCGCATCTCCAGTAGCAAGAATGCCCGCGCATGAAGCCAACATCGCTTCCCAATCAGGCACAAAAATGGGGCCGCTAGGGCCCCATTCTTGTGCATCAAAAGACCAGCTTACTGGGCCAGTTTCTTGTGGCGTACACGGTGCGGCTGGGCAGCTGCGTCACCCAGGCGCTTCTTGCGATCGGCTTCGTACTCGGTGTAGTTACCTTCGAAGAACACCACGTTCGAGTCGTCTTCGTACGCCAGGATGTGGGTCGCCACACGGTCCAGGAACCAACGGTCGTGGGAAATCACGATGGCGGCGCCTGGGAAGTCCAGCAGGGCTTCTTCCAGCGAACGCAGGGTTTCGACGTCGAGGTCGTTGGACGGTTCGTCGAGCAGCAGGACGTTGCCACCCTCTTTCAGGGTCAGCGCCAGGTGCAGACGGCCACGCTCACCACCGGAGAGGTCCTTGACGAACTTCTGCTGGTCGCCACCCTTGAAGTTGAAGCGGCCAACGTAGGTGCGCGACGGGATCTCGTAGTTGCCGATGCGGATCATGTCGGAACCGTCGGAAACCTGCTGGAACACGGTCTTGTTGCCGTCCAGGTCTTCACGGCTCTGGTCGACGCAGGCCAGTTGCACGGTTTCGCCGATCTCGATGCTGCCCGAATCTGGCTGTTCCTTGCCCATCAACATGCGGAACAGGGTCGACTTACCGGCACCGTTACCGCCGATCACGCCAACGATGGCGCCCTTAGGCATGGAGAACGACAGGTTGTCGATCAGCACGCGGTCGCCATAGCCTTTGGTGACGTTCTTGAACTCGATGACCTTGTCGCCCAGGCGCGGACCGGCCGGGATGTAGATCTCGTTGGTCTCGCTGCGCTTCTGGAATTCCTGCGACTGCATTTCTTCGAAGCGTGCCAGACGGGCCTTGGACTTGGACTGGCGGGCCTTGGCGCCTTTGCGCACCCACTCCAGTTCCTCCTTCATGGCCTTCTCGTGGGCGCTCTGCTGCTTGGACTCTTGCGCCAGACGCTCGGACTTGGCCTCCAGCCAGCCCGAGTAGTTGCCTTCGTACGGGATACCGGCACCGCGGTCCAGTTCGAGGATCCAGCCGGCGACGTTGTCGAGGAAGTAACGGTCGTGGGTGATCGCCACCACGGTGCCGGGGAAGTCGTGCAGGAAGCGCTCCAGCCAGGCCACCGAGTCGGCGTCCAGGTGGTTGGTCGGTTCGTCGAGCAGCAGCATGTCGGGGGCCGACAGCAGCAGGCGGCACAGCGCCACGCGGCGCTTCTCACCACCGGACAGGTGCTCGATGCGGGCGTCCCAGGCCGGCAGACGCAGGGCGTCGGCGGCGACGTCCAGCTGACGCTCCAGGTTGTGGCCGTCGGCGGCCTGCAGGATAGCCTCCAGCTTGGCCTGTTCGGCGGCCAGCTTGTCGAAGTCGGCGTCGGGTTCGGCGTAGGCCGCGTACACTTCGTCCAGGCGCGCCTGGGCGTCCTTGATCACGCTGACCGCTTCCTCGACCACTTCACGGACCGACTTGGTCGGATCCAGTTGCGGCTCCTGCGGCAGGTAGCCGACGTTGATGTCAGGCATCGGACGGGCTTCGCCGTCGAATTCCTTGTCGACGCCCGCCATGATCCGCAGCAGGGTCGATTTACCCGCACCGTTCAGGCCGAGTACGCCGATCTTGGCGCCTGGGAAGAACGACAGGGAAATATTCTTGAGAATTTCCCGCTTCGGCGGCACGACCTTGCTCAGCCGATGCATGGTGTAGACGTATTGAGCCAAAACCAAGCCCTCTATCAGATAGGTAAAGACATCGACGTACGCCCCGGCCTTGTGACCAGGGGATGTGTTTACGGGGGTGTCATTGAACAAAGTCGACCATTCTACGCCAAGACGCGGCATTGCGCAGGGTGGTCGGATGGTGGGATGAAGTCGCAGGGATCGAGCGCCGCTTCCAGCGTCCGTGACGGCCCTTTCGCGGGTAGAGCCCGCCCCCACAGGTTCGATCGTTTGCCGGACCGCACCCGCTTGGGGGCAGCCCATGCTGTGGGAGCAGGTTTACCCGCGCATTGGCCCTTACCGGCTCGATAAGGGTGTCAGACGTGACGCTGCTTGGCCTTGCCCCGCGGCAAGCGGCAACGGTCGCCCTGCTCGGCAAGACGCGCGGCCCAGGCGGCCTTGACGCTGAAGCCACCGCGACGGGCAGGCTGCTCGGCGGCCTTGGCCGGCTTGCCGACCGGCGCGCTCACGACCTTGGCGGCTGGCTTGGCAGCGACGGACTCGACGGCCGGCTCTGCAACCGCCTTGGCGGTTTTGCGCAGCTCGGCCAGCGACGGGCTCTTGCTCTTCGGCGCGCTAGCCGCGCCAGATTTGTCCAGCGAACGCTGGCAAGACTTGCAGGATACGTCCTCGGTCACGGCAGTGCTGACAAGGGTCTGACTGCTGCGCCCGCAGGCGGAATCGAGGCCATTGGTGGAATAGTGGGTAACCAAAACCGAACATCTCCGATGCGTTGTCATTGAAGCGGCCGGCATTCTCGCACAGGTTGCAGGGGCTTGCCGAACCCCCCCAGCGGGCGACGACCGTCGGCACAGGACAGCAGCGCTGGCACTTTGCCATAATGATTGGCATGCTAGCCCCTTTCCGGTGTCCCGCCGTATAGTGCGCCACGCCAGCACGGCCACGGCCTTGCGGCACACACCGTGCATGATCAAACCCTGCCATCGCCAGCCCAATTGCAGGACCACCGCTTGACCGATCTCACACACTCGCCCTCGCTGCGACCTGCCTCCTCCGCTCCGGCTGCGTCCGTGCGCGGCTCGGTCAAAGGTGCGCTGGCCCTGCTGGCCCTGGTTCTGCTGGGTTTGCTGCTGTGGCAGCTGTTCGCCCAGTTCCATCACACGCAGGCGGAGCTGCGTCAACAAAGCCTGGCGACCAGTGCCGACCTGGCGGACCACCTGGGCCTGAACATGGCGCTCAAAGCCCAGGAGGCTGTGAATGTGGTCCAGCCCTATGTCAAAACGCCGACGCCCGCAGCACTGCCCAGCCTGCTGCAAACCCTGCGCGAACGCCTGCCCGAGCTGCGGGAACTGGCCTGGCTCGATGCTGCCGGTAACGTGCGCGGCGACAGCCTGGCGGGCAGCCCAGACCGCCAGTGGATTGACGAGCTGGTCGAACTGGCCAAGGGCCGCGCCTACTTTTTCTCCAACTCGGACGATAACCGTACCGTCTACCTGCTGTTGCGCCAGTCGACCGAGCAGGATCGCGGTTACTGGCTGCTGCGCCTTGCGCCCTCCTACTACAGGACCCTGACGATTCACCTCGATGGCGTAAGCCACCCCTTGTGGCTGCTGGAAAACAGCCGCAGCGGCGATGTGCTGGAGCGCCATGCCCCGGTGCAAACCAGCAATGAGCCGTTGCAAAGCGTCATGCTGGCTTTCATCGACAACAGCGCATGGCAGTTGCGCGGGCTGTTCGATGCCGGCCTGGCCCGGCAGAAGCTGCTGCCGGCGCTGATCGGCAAATGCATGCTGGTGCTGTTCTGCGCGCTGCTGCCGGTGCTGGCATTGATCAACATGCGCCGACGCCAGCAGGCCCTGCAGGAGGACCGCCGCCGCTACCAGGACATCTTCGAGGGCACGGGCGTGGCCTTGTGCGTGCTCGACCTCTCCAGCCTGCCCGGCCAGCTCGACCGCTACCACCTGCGCAACCTGGCCGCGCTCAAGCAAAGCCTGGCGCTGGACCCGAACCTGCGCCGCGCCCTGCTGCTGGAACTGAAAATCACCGAAATCAACCAAGTGGCGCGCCAGTTGCTCAATGTCGACTGCAACGAAGGCGCCTGGCAGCGCCTGATCGACGGCAGTGGCGATGGCCGCGACAGCGTTGCCATGCAACTGATCGACGCGCTGATCGAACAGCGCCCTGTGCTGGAACTCGAAGTCCGCCTGCCCGCCCCGCTCGGTGGAGAACTGCACCTGTGGCTGATGGCCCGCCTGCCGCAGCAGCGGCGCAACTACCAGGCGGTCATCCTCAGCATCAGCGACATCACCAGCCGCAAGCAGGTAGAGCTGTCGCTGCTCGAACGCGAAAGTTTCTGGTCGGACGTGGTACGCACCGTACCCGACCAACTGTATGTGCAGGACGTCTTCAACAAGCGGATGATCTTCAGCAACCGCCACCTCGGCCAGACCCTGGGCTATGACCGCAGCGAGCTGGCGCAGATGGGCGACCGCTTCTGGGAGCTGCTCCTACACCCCGAAGACGCCGAACACTACAAGGCACTGCTTCAGCATCAACGCGAGACCGGCCACAGCGAGTCGCTGCATTGCCAACTGCGCTTCCGCCACCGCGACGGCAACTGGCGCTGCTATGAGATTCGCGAACAGGTGCTGACCCGCGACGCCGATGGCGTCGTCACCCGTATCATCGGGGTGGGCAAGGACGTGACCGTGCAGATCGAGGCCAGCCAGTCTCTGCGCGACAGCGAACAACGCTACCGCATGCTCGCCGAGAGCATCAGCGATGTGATCTTCTCCACCGACAGCCAGCTGCAGCTCAACTACGTCAGCCCGTCGGTGCATGCCGTGCTGGGCTACCGGGCCGAGTGGATCTTCGAGAACAGCTGGCAGTCGATCGTCGCCAACCCGGCCCAGCTCACCGGCATCTATAGCCTGATGGAACGGGTCAGCAAAGCCATGGGCGACCGCGAACAGCTGGCGCAGCTGCGCAGCCAACTGCCCTCCCAGCTGTTCCTGTTCGACTGCCTGCGTGCCGATGGCCGCAAGATTCCCATCGAACTGCGCCTGGTACTGGTGTGGGACGAGCACGAGCGCTTCGAGGGGGTACTGGGGGTTGGCCGCGACATCAGCCAGCAGCGCCGCGCGGAAAAAGACCTGCGCATGGCCGCTACGGTATTCGAGCACTCGACTTCGGCCATTCTGATCACCGACCCGGCCGGCTACATCGTCCAGGCCAACGAAGCGTTCAGCCGCGTCAGCGGCTATGCGGTGGAGGAAGTACTCGACCAACTGCCCGGCATGCTGACCGTCGATGAGCAGCAGGAAGGCCACCTTGCCTACGTGCTCAAGCAATTGCACCAGCGCGGCAGTTGGGAAGGCGAAGTGTGGCTCAAGCGTCGCAATGGCGAGCCGTACCCGGCATGGGTCGGCATCACCGCCGTGCTCGACGACGAAGGCGACCTGGCCAGCTACGTGTGCTTCTTCACCGACATCAGCGAGCGCAAGGCCAGCGAGCAACGCATTCATCGCCTGGCCTACTACGATGCCCTGACGCACCTGCCCAACCGCACGTTGTTCCAGGACCGCCTGTACAACGCGCTGCAGCAGGCCGATCGGCAGAAGGCCTGGGTGGTGCTGATGTTCCTCGACCTGGACCGCTTCAAGCCGATCAACGACTCCCTCGGCCACGCCGCGGGCGATCGCATGCTCAAGGACATGGCCTTGCGCCTGCTGGCGTGCGTCGATGACGACGACACCGTGGCGCGCATGGGCGGCGACGAATTCACCCTGTTGCTGCAACCGCGCGCCACCCGTGAAATGGCGCTCAACCGCGCCATCCACGTGGCCGAAAACATCCTCGCGAGCCTGGTGCGGCCGTTCGTGCTGGAAAACCGTGAGTTCTTCGTCACCGCCAGTATCGGTATCGCCCTCAGCCCGCAGGACGGCAGCGAACTGAGCCAACTGATGAAGAACGCCGACACGGCCATGTACCACGCCAAGGAGCGCGGCAAGAACAACTTCCAGTTCTACCAGGCCGAGATGAACGCCAGTGCCCTGGAGCGCCTGGAACTGGAAAGCGACCTGCGCCATGCCTTGGAGCAGAACGAATTCATTCTGTACTACCAGCCGCAGTTCAGCGGCGACGGCAAGCGCCTGACCGGTGCCGAAGCGCTGCTGCGCTGGCGCCACCCCACCCGTGGCCTGGTGCCGCCGGGCGATTTCATTCCGGTGATCGAGGAGCTGGGCCTGGTGGTGGATGTGGGTGACTGGGTGCTGCGCGAGGCCAGCCGCCAACTGAAGGCCTGGCACAAGGAGAAAGTCCGTGTGCCGAAGGTGTCGGTGAACATTTCCGCACGGCAGTTCTCCGACGGCCAGCTGGGCACGCGCATCGCCACCATTCTGGAAGAGACCGGCCTGCCGCCGGCGTGCCTGGAGTTGGAGCTGACCGAAAGTATCCTGATGCGCGAGGTCAACGAGGCGATGCAGATTCTCGACAGCCTCAAGAACCTTGGCCTGAGCATTGCCGTCGACGACTTCGGCACTGGCTACTCGTCGCTCAACTACCTCAAGCAGTTCCCCATCGACGTGCTGAAGATCGACCGCACCTTCGTCGATGGCCTGCCCGAAGGCGAACAGGATGCCCAGATCGCCCGGGCGATCATCGCCATGGCCCATAGCCTCAACCTGGCGGTGATCGCCGAAGGCGTGGAAACCCATGAGCAGTTGGAGTTCCTGCGTGAGCACGGCTGCGACGAAGTGCAGGGCTACCTGTTCGGACGGCCGATGCCGGCCAACCAGTTCGAGGCGCAATTCAGCAACGAAACGCTATTCATGTTCCAGTGATCCGATGCCAGCACAGAGGCGGCGGAAACGGACTTTCGAGTCAACTCACGCCCCCAGCCAGCCCAGACACGGCGCGGGATCCAACATGAAGGCCATTGGTCCGCGACTTGATGCCACTTCATATGCCAGGCGCGAATCAATCGGTTAGAATGCCCCCCCAATTCACCCCGATCCTTGAGGACCGCCATGTTCAGCCGTGATTTGACCATTGCCAAGTACGACGCCGAGCTCTTCGAAGCCATGCAGCAAGAAGCTCTGCGCCAGGAAGAGCATATCGAGCTGATCGCTTCGGAAAACTACACCAGCCCGGCAGTCATGGAAGCCCAGGGCTCGGTCCTGACCAACAAGTACGCCGAAGGCTACCCAGGCAAGCGCTACTACGGTGGCTGCGAATACGTCGACGTGGTCGAGCAACTGGCCATCGACCGTGCCAAGCAGCTGTTCGGCGCCGACTATGCCAACGTCCAGCCGCACGCCGGTTCCCAGGCCAACGCTGCCGTCTACCTGGCCCTGCTGTCGGCCGGTGACACCATCCTGGGCATGAGCCTGGCGCACGGTGGCCACCTGACCCACGGTGCTTCCGTGAGCTCTTCGGGCAAGCTGTACAACGCCATCCAGTACGGCATCGACGCCAACGGCCTGATCGACTACGACGAAGTCGAGCGCCTGGCCGTCGAGCACAAGCCGAAGATGATCGTTGCCGGCTTCTCGGCCTACTCGCAGGTTCTGGACTTCGCCCGCTTCCGCGCCATCGCCGACAAGGTCGGTGCCTACCTGTTCGTCGACATGGCCCACGTTGCCGGCCTGGTTGCCGCTGGCGTGTACCCGAACCCGGTTCCGTTCGCCGACGTGGTCACCACCACCACCCACAAGACCCTGCGTGGTCCGCGTGGCGGCCTGATCCTCGCTCGCAAGAACGAAGAGATCGAGAAGAAGCTGAACTCCGCCGTCTTCCCAGGCGCCCAAGGCGGCCCGCTGGAGCACGTCATCGCGGCCAAGGCCATCTGCTTCAAGGAAGCCCTGCAGCCTGAGTTCAAGGCCTACCAGCAGCAAGTGGTGAAAAACGCCCAGGCCATGGCCAGCGTGTTCATCGAGCGTGGTTTCGACGTCGTTTCCGGCGGCACCCAGAACCACCTGTTCCTGCTGTCGCTGATCAAGCAGGAAATCTCCGGTAAGGACGCTGACGCCGCGCTGGGCAAAGCCTTCATCACCGTCAACAAGAACTCGGTACCGAACGACCCACGTTCGCCGTTCGTCACCTCGGGCCTGCGTTTCGGCACCCCAGCCGTCACCACCCGTGGTTTCAAGGAAGCCGAGTGCCGCGAGCTGGCCGGCTGGATCTGCGACATCCTGGCTGACCTGAACAACGAAGCGGTCATCGATGCCGTGCGTGAGAAGGTCAAGGCCATCTGCAAGAAGCTGCCGGTTTACGGCAACTGATTGGCGATTGCCTGATGTGAAGAAGCCCGGCCTCGTGCCGGGCTTCTTCGTTTCTGCGCCCTGTACGGAACCCGTTCCGCGTGGGCTAGCCCGGCAAAGCCCCCTAGCCTGAGGCCTCCCCAACCTAGTGGAGCCTCCCATGACCGATCACGTCGCACACTCGTTCACCGCCACCCTGGAAGTGGCCGAGTCGCCCATCAACACGCTCGGCAGCATGACCACAGGGCAGGTAGCCCTCGACAGCCCACAGCAAACGCCAGGGTATGCCGTGCAAGGGAACCGCACCCTTGGACTGCTCAATGGCTCGGACGCCGACTGGCAGCACGGCCAAGAGCTGGGGCTGGTCAATTTCGACAAAGGCGAACAGCCGGTCGCGCTGGTGCTGTATTTCCGCCATAACGACGCCGGTTATCGGCTGTACGTTCGCAGCGGCCCCCACTTCGGTGAAGGGGTGTTCACCACCTCCGACGGTTTGGTCAATGTCGAACCCATTGGCAGCCAGGACCCGGCGCTGTGGACTTTGACCGATGTGCAGCTGGGCGAGCCGTTCGATGTCACGCAGCTGGAAGAAGGGCGTCGGGAAATCCAGTTGGTCAATGCCAAAGGGCATGGCCTGGAGATCCACAACCTGTATCCAGTGGGTGGGTTCCTGGCGTGCCATCAGGCTGCGGAGCACAGCACCGTGAGCCTGGTGATCAAGGCGCGTGGTGTGGATTGGGCGAACCTTGGTTGAGCGTGTGCTCATCGCCGGCAAGCCGGCGCCAACAGGCGGCATGTCACCTGCGGGCGCTGGCTTGCCAGCGGCCAGACCCGCACAATAGCCACGCCTTGCGTACCCGCGATCACAGGACCTCGCCTTGACCAGAGAGCAACTCGAAACCCAGCAGATTCCGATCTACTTCGCCACCGTAGCCGTCGCCCTCACCTTCGGCCTGCTGGCCCCCGACACCGCTCACCCTCTGCAAGCGCTGGTTACCCCGGCCATTGCGGTATTGATGTATGCGATGTTCCTGCAAATCCCCTTCCTCGACCTGCGCCAGGGCCTGGGCAACCGCCGCTTCATGGCCGCGCTGCTGCTCGCCAACTTCGTTTTCGTCCCACTGCTGGTCTGGGCGACTACCCGGGGGTTGGTCGAGCATCCGGCAATTCTTGTCGGCGCCCTGCTGGTGCTGCTCACCCCCTGCATCGACTACGTCGTGGTGTTCACCCACATTGGCCAGGGCGATTCGCGCCTGACCCTGACCGCCACCCCCCTCCTGCTGCTGTTACAACTGGTGCTGCTGCCGGTTTACCTGGCGTTGATGCTCGGTGCTGGCGCACGGGTGACGATCGCCATCGCCCCGTTCATCGAAGCCTTCGTGCTGCTGATCGTGCTGCCGATGGTACTCGCCGTGCTCACCAGCATCGGCGCCCGTCGCTCCCGTGCCGTGGCGACATGGAACGACGCCTGGGCGTGGATGCCGGTGCCGGCGATGGCGTTGGTACTGCTGGTGGTGATCGCTTCGCAGATCACGGTGGTGATGCGCGACTTCGACAGCCTGTTGCCGGTGATTCCGGTGTATATCGGCTTCATGCTGCTGGCGCCGGCCCTCGGCTTGGTGTCTGCGCGACTGTTCCGCTTGCCAGTGGCCGAGGCGCGCTCGGTGACCTTCAGCGCATCGACCCGCAACTCGCTGGTGGTGCTGCCTTTGGCATTGGCGCTGCCCGAGGAAATACGCGCATTGGCAGCGGCTGCCGTGATCATGCAGACCCTGGTGGAACTGGTGAGCGAGCTGATCTACGTCAGGGCCGTGCCACGGCTGGTGCGGTGAGCCCAGCTCGACGCCAACTCAGGCCACTGCCGGTGTGGCACCGCCCTCCCGCCAGGCAGCAGGCAATCCACGAAAGCCTCCAGGCAAACCGATGCCTGGACACCCGGGCCTCAGCGATCCGCGCCCCGATGGCCGAGTGCGGGCGTACGTTGCCTGTACAGCAGCCGCCCGCCCTTTTCAGCTTCAGGCCAGATGGCGTTTCAGCTCGGCGATGTGCTCCGGGCCGATGCCACAGCAGCCACCGATCATGCTCGCACCGCGCTTGCGCCAGTCATTGGCCCAGGCCAGGTAGCCGGGCGGGTCAAGGTCCTCGCGCAGTTCATCGAGGCCGTCGTTGGCGGTGGCTTCCTTCGGCTGCGGCGGGAAGGCATTGGCATAGGCGCCAATGACGATATCGGCAGTGTGTCGCTCGATCACCGAGCGCGCGACATCCACCGCCGCGCCAATCACCTCAGGCTGGCTGCAGTTGAACAGCACCGCGTCGGCCCCCAGGCCAACCACGGCTTCGATGGCATCGGCCACCGGCTCGCCGGAACGCAGGCGCGGGACGTCGTCGACTTCTTCGTCCTGCAAGGTGAACGAGACCCAGAACGGCTTGCCGTCTTCCGGCAGGTGGGCATGGATGGCCCGCACTTCGGCAACCGAGCTTTGGGTTTCCGCCAGCCACAGGTCGACATGCGGGGCCAGGCCCTGCAGCAGCGGGGACAGCACTTCCTCTACTCGCTCGGGCTGGAACAGGTCTGGGCGATACGAGCCGAACAGCGGCGGCAGCGAACCGGCCACCTTGACCGGATGCGCCCCTGTATCGGCGGCGTGACGTGCCAGCTGGCCGGCGATCGTGGCCAGCTGGCGGCCTTCCTTGGCAAAACGCTCCTCGCCGATGTGGAACGGCACCACCGCATAACTGTTGCTGGTGATGACCTGGGCCCCTGCGGCAATGAACGCTGCGTGCACGCCCACCACCGCTTCGGGCGCCTCGCTCAGCGCCAGCGCCGACCACTCCGGCTGGCGAAACGGCGCGCCACTGCGCTGCAGTTCACGG
The DNA here is from genome assembly GCF_029537255.1 of Pseudomonas sp. NyZ480. Taxonomy (NCBI): domain Bacteria; kingdom Pseudomonadati; phylum Pseudomonadota; class Gammaproteobacteria; order Pseudomonadales; family Pseudomonadaceae; genus Pseudomonas; species Pseudomonas sp. NyZ480. The sequence goes on from NZ_CP120626.1 coordinate 4,661,884, forward strand.
CCCATGCCACCGTCCAGAATCACCATCGCTCGCTGTTTCATATAACTACTCTGAAGGTTCTTATGAATAAAATTCATTATGAGAGGAACATTTATAACTATTAAATACCCTTTATCTCCTTTGTCCAACATTTCAGGTATGTACATGCGATTTTCTACTCTGCTCGGTGCGGGCCTCGTGCTGCTCGCGACTGCTTCCCAGGCCTTGGCCGGCGCCACGCTGGAGCGGGTCGAATCGCGCAAGGAACTGGTCAACGTGCTGATGGAGAGCTACCCGCCGTTTTCTTTCCTCAACGACCAGAACCAACTGGACGGTTTCGACGTGGATGTCGCCAAGGCCGTGGCAGACAAACTGGGCGTCAAGCTGCGCCTGGAAACCCCTTCGTGGGACGTGATCGCCGCGGGCCGCTGGAGCGGCCGCTACGACATCTGCATCTGCTCGATGACGCCGAGCAAGGCCCGCGCCGAGGTGTTCGACTTCCCGGTGGAGTACTACGCATCGCCGGCGGTGATCGTGGTCAACGCCAAGGATGACCGGATCCATGGCGCGAAGGACCTGGACGGCCGCAAGGTAGGCCTGACCAGTGCATCGAGCTACGAGAGCTACCTGAACAAGAACCTGGTGATCGAAGGCAACGAAGACAAGAAGATCGAATACCCCTTCGACTTCGTGCAGATCGCGCCGTACGACACCGACAACGTTGCCTTCCAGGATTTGGGCCTGGGCGCCGGCGTGCGTCTGGATGCCATCCTCACCAACCTGGTGACAGCGCAGCCGCGCCTGGATCAGGACAAACGCTTCAAGCTGGCCGGCGCCCCGCTGTACGAAGAGCCGAACTCGGTGGCCATCGAGAAAGGCGACCCCGAGTGGGATGCCAAGGTGCGCCAGGTGTTTGCCGAACTGAAGGCTGATGGCACCCTGGCCAAGCTGTCGCAAAAATGGATTGGCGCCGACATCAGCAAATGAGCACCTTCCCTCCCTCCCCCAAGCCCGTGGTGAAGGCCACGGGCGCCGGCCTGTTCGGCTTTCGCACACGGTTACTGCTGACCTGGCTGGCGCTGTTCGGCCTGTTCGTCGCGTTTTTCCTCAGCTTCGACCTGAAATTCTCGATCATCCTGGAGAAGTTTCCGAACCTCGCCGGTTTCAGGCTGGGGCCCAACGGCTTTCTGCAAGGCGCGGCACTGACCTTGTTCCTGTGCCTGTGCTCGATGGTGGTGTCGGTGCTGTTCGGCTTTGCCGCCGCCCTGGCCCGCTTGTCGAACAGCGCAGTGCTGGTGGGTGTCGCCAGCTTCTATACCTCGTTCTTCCGCGGCACACCGCTGTTGATCCAGATTCTGCTGATCTACCTGGGGCTGCCACAGCTGGGCTTGGTGCCGGGCGCCATCAGTGCCGGCATCATCGCCTTGTCGCTGAACTACGGCGCCTACCTGAGCGAAATCTTCCGCGCCGGCATCCTCGGCGTCGCCCGGGGGCAACGTGAAGCGGCGCTGGCGCTGGGCATGCGCCCACGGCAGATCTTCTGGCACATCGTCCTGCCCCAGGCCATGCGGGTGATCATTCCGCCCAGCGCCAACCAGTTCATCTCGATGCTCAAGGATTCATCGCTGATATCGGTGATGGGGGTGTGGGAGGTGATGTTCCTGGCGCAGTCGTATGGGCGGTCGAGCTATCGGTATCTAGAGATGCTGACCACGGCGGCGGTGATCTACTGGCTGCTGTCGATCCTGCTCGAACTCGTACAGGCGCGGCTGGAGCGCCACTATGGCAGGGCTTATCAACGCTAGCCACCGGACACTCCACCCCCCCAGGGGCGCCGAACGCGCGATCAGATCGAACGCTGGTTCACGCGCGCAGAAAGCTGTTCGGCGCTTTCCTTACGCTCGGAATAACGATCGACCAGAAACGCCGCACGGTCGCGCAGCAGCACGGTGAACTTCACCAACTCCTCCATCACGTCCACGACACGGTCGTAATAAGGCGAAGGCTTCATGCGGCCCGCATCGTCGAACTCTAGATACGCCTTGGGCACCGATGACTGGTTGGGGATGGTGAACATGCGCATCCAGCGGCCCAGCACCCGCAGCTGGTTGACCACATTGAACGACTGCGAGCCGCCGCACACCTGCATCACGGCCAAGGTCTTGCCCTGGGTGGGACGCACGGCCCCAAGAGCGAGGGGAATCCAGTCGATCTGCGCCTTGAACACGGCCGACATCGCGCCATGACGCTCTGGCGAGCACCACACCTGCCCCTCCGACCACAGCACCAGCTCACGCAGCTCCTGCACCTTGGGATGCTCGACCGGCGCATCGTCTGGCAGGGGCAGGCCAGAAGGGTTGAAGACCCGCACCTCGGCACCGAAATGCTCCAGCAGGCGCGCCGCTTCTTCGACCAGCAGGCGGCTGAAGGAACGTTCGCGGGTCGACCCATAAAGCATCAAGATACGCGGCTTGTGGTCGCTGACGCGGGTTTCGGCAGGCGGCGCCTCGAACAGGGAAAGGTCCAGATTGGGGAGTTGCTCAGACATAGGTCCTCCTGGAGCAGGCCAACGCGGTCCAGCGTGCATGGGCAGCGGCGGCATCGATCGCTCCTCTACGTGGTAACAGGCTTCAGAGGCTCAGGCGCAGGGCCAGGGCCGACAGGGTGATCAACAGCACCGGCACCGTCAGCAGGATGCCGACCTTGAAGTAGTAACCCCAGGTGATGCGCATACCCTTGCGCTCCAGTACATGCAGCCACAGCAGCGTGGCCAGGCTGCCGATGGGGGTGATTTTCGGGCCCAGGTCACAGCCGATGACGTTGGCGTAGATCATCGCCTCGCGCACCAGCCCCTCCACCCCGCTGGCATGGATCGACAGCGCGCCGACCAGCACGCTGGGCATGTTGTTCATCACCGACGACAGCAAGGCCGAGAGCAAACCCGTACCGATGGCCGCACTCCACAGCCCCTGCCCGGACAGCCGTTCGAGCAGCATGCTGAGAAAGTCGGTGAGGCCGGCGTTCTTGAGCCCATACACCACCAGGTACATGCCCAGGGAGAAAATCACCACCTGCCAGGGCGCCTCGCGCAGCACACGGCGGGTGGAAATTCGGTGACCACGGGCAGCCACCGCGAACAGAATCGCCGCACACACCGCCGCCACCGCACTGACCGGCACGCCCAAGGGTTCCAGCACGAACAGGCCCGCCAACAGCACCAGCAGCATCCAGCCACCGACGATGAAGGTGGCACGGTCATGGATAGCGGCCTTCGGCGCTTTGAGCGCCGCCAGCGAATACTGCACCGGCAGGTCGCGGCGGAAGAACAGGAACAGCACCAGCAGCGTGGCGGCCACGCTGGCCAGGTTCACCGGCACCATCACCGACGCATATTCGGCAAAGCCCAGCCCGAAGTAGTCCGCCGAAACGATGTTGACCAGGTTGGACACCACCAGCGGCAAGCTCGCCGTGTCGGCGATGAAGCCCGCGGCCATGACGAAGGCCAGGGTCGCAGCCGGCGAAAAACGCAGGGCCAGCAGCATCGACATGACGATGGGCGTAAGAATCAGCGCCGCACCATCGTTGGCGAACAACGCCGACACCGCCGCCCCCAGCAGCACGATGAAGGCGAACAACCGGCGCCCATCGCCACCGGCCCAGCGCGCCACATGCAGCGCCGCCCACTCGAAGAAACCGGCCTCATCCAGCAGCAGGCTGATGACGATGATCGCGATGAACGTCGCCGTGGCGTTCCACACAATGGCCCAGACCGCAGGAATGTCGTGCAGCGATACCGCGCCGACCGCCAGGGCGATGATCGCCCCCAGGCCGCGCTCCAGCCTACGCCGAGGCCTCTGGGCTGCCAGATGACCAAAATGAGGGTGAAGATGAAGACAGCAGCAGCAACCAGCATGGGAGCGACCTCGAAGTTCAGCAGCAAGCGCTGGCGCGCACGGGGCGGTCATTCATGTTCTGCAGGCGCGAGGTGTTGTCCTGCAGCCACGCGGCGTTGGCCTTGAGCGTAACCTGCAGCATCTCGTGCACCCAGGCGGGCAGTTGCGGGTTGAGGCGGTAATACACCCACTGGCCCTGGCGACGATCCAGCAACAGACCACTGCTGCGCAGTTGCGCCAGGTGGCGGCTGATCTTGGGTTGGCTGTCGCGCAAGGCGCACATCAGCTCGCAGACGCACAGCTCGCCGAGGCTGGCGATCAGCAAGGTGGCGCGGGCGCGGGTCTCATCGGACAGGCTTTTGAAAACCTCGGTGGGCGCGATCATGGGGGCTGCCTTTTACATATGGATAATCGAATATACGGATTTCCATATGCAAAGCACAACCCCCAAGGGCTATCAGAAGCGGAAGCGCTTCATCATGTCGTTCAAGCCAATCGACAGGCTGGCCAGCTCCTGGCTGGCGCTGCTGATCTGACTGGCGCCGTCGGAGGTTTGCAGCGACAGGTCACGGATGTTCAGCAGATTGCGATCGATCTCGCGCGCGACCTGCACCTGCTCTTCAGTGGCGCTGGCCACCACCAGGTTGCGCTCATGGATGGTGCTTGCGCCCGAGGTGATCTCATCCAGGGCCTGCCCGGCCAGCTCGGCCACTTCCAGGGTTTCGCGCACCTGCTGGCTGTTGCTCTGCATCGAGGTCACCACACGGGCGGTGCCATTGCGGATGGCGTTGACCATTTCTTCGATTTCCAGCGTCGAGCTTTGGGTACGCGCCGCCAGCGCCCGCACTTCGTCAGCCACCACCGCGAAACCACGCCCGGCCTCGCCCGCCCGCGCCGCCTCGATGGCAGCGTTGAGCGCCAGCAGGTTGGTTTGCCCGGCAATGGCCCCGATCACGTCCAGCACCTTGCCCACCTCCTGGGACTGTTCGGACAGCTCGCCGATCTGGCGGCAGGCCTCGCCGACATTTTCGTTCATCTTGTCGATCGAACTGATGACCTGCCCTACCCGCTCGCGGCCCAGGCGCGCGGCGTCTTCGGACTGGCGCGACACCTCGGAGGTGCTGACGGTGTTGTGCGCGACCTCCTCCGCCGCGGCGCTCATCTCGGTCACCGCCGTGGCCGCCAGCTGGATCTCGTCGCTTTGGCGATTGAGGTCGCTGGACGTCTGCCGGGTGATGGCCGACATCTGCTCACTGGCCGCCGCCAGTTGCTGGGACGAGTCGGCGATCAGACGCAGGGCATCCTTGAGGCTGTCCTGCATCGCCGCCAGCGCCGTCATCAATTGCGTCGCTTCGTCACGGCCATCGGTGCGCACCACCCGGGCCAGGTTGCCACCGGCGATGCCCTGGGCCACGTCGATGGCCTCGCGCAGCGGGCTGACGATGCTGCGGGTCAGCAGCCAGGCCAGGCCAACCGTGAGCACCACCACCAACCCCAGAATCGAGTAGGTGAGGTACAGCGCGCGCTGGTATTCGGCGCTGGCATCGGCGGTGTAGCGCGCAGCGACATCGCGGCTGGATTTCACCAGCGTGTCGTAGAGCTCGCCGATACGGTTGGAAATGTCCTGCATCTCACCGCTGAGCATGGCCTGCATCTGCGGTACCTGGTTCTGGTCGGACAGCAGTTTGTACTGGTCGATGAGCACACGGTACTTGCCGATCAGTTGCTGCATTTCCACGAAAGCAGGTTGCGCCGAGGGCGGCGCCACGGCGCCGAAGTCCTTCATCCCGGCGTCCAGCAGCCCCTTCAACTCCTCCAGCCGCGCCAGCGTCGGCGCCAACTGCGCCGGGGCACGGGCCAGGGTCATGCGCATGGTGATGACCCGCAGGCCCAGCATGTGGCTGCGGATCTCGCCCAGGTAGCGCGTGCCGGCGTTGGTGACCTGCTCGGTGTACACCACCGCTTCGCGCATGGAAGAGATTTTGTTGATGGAGAACAGGCCCAGGAAGACCACCAACACGGCGATCAGGCTGAAACTCAGGTAGGAGCGAGTGGCGATGTTGAGACTGCGTACGGACATGGCAGGTTACCGGAGGCTGGTGGACTGCTCGTACGATCGGCAGGAAGCGCGCAGTGTTTACCTCGGGTTGGTGGGCTTTGTGCGGTGATCGAACACAATTATCGGGCGGGGGCGCTGGTGGGGTGAGGCGGCGCGCAATGGGGCTTGGGCACATGCTGGCTTCGGTCGGTGTCGCCTGGGTTTGGCCGAGCCAGCATGGTGGTGGTTTTTACTCGGTTGGAGGGTGTGTGCCGGTGTCGCTCTGCTGGAGGACTTTTCCGCATTGCTCACTGGCCAGGCGGCTGATGATCCGGATGGCCTGGTGGATGCCAGCGGTGTTGCGGAAACTCAGGCGTGGGTTGTGTTCGCATTCCAGCATTTCGTCGTGCTGGACCAGCGCTTCGCCGAGGAGTTCGAGGGTCCAGGCGTAGCTTTGCAGGTTGGAGAGGCGTTCTTGGTCAGTCATGGGGCACCTGCTTGGGTGCGGGGGTGGTTTGGGTGTGGATGGGGTAGAAGGTTGGAGGGGTGTGGGCCGGTTTGGGGCGGCGGCGGAGAGCGGATGCGAGGATCCTTATCGGATTTTTGGTGGGCATGCATGAGACTCCAAGTTTTGGTTGGAGCTACCACGATCCTTCCTACGGGATTGGGTGGCAGCTGTGTATGGGGTAGGAATACCGGGGAACTTGGGAAACCCGGCCAGGCCGAAGCCTGCCCACACACAGCCGCCATTACAGAGCACGGCAGGCACAAAAAAAGCGCCAGCTGTGGTGCAGGGGGCGCCTAGTGCGTGCGCCAAGTTTACCAACGGGTTCCTACGCCCGGTCACGGAATTTGCCGCGACTTAGGAAATTTATCCTTGCGGCTTGGATGGGACAAGGTTTAAAGCTGTAGGAAACGTCTCTGATTTTTAGAGGAAAGGCGTCGATAGTGCTGGATTGTGCGGAAAATGGTGATTTTGTCGTTTGGCGGTGGGGCCGAAGGCGAGCAAATCTGTAATGGACTAACTGTGGCGGAGACAGGAATCGTATCGATACCTAACCATATGATTTTTAACAATACTTTCAACAAAACCCCTCCCCGCTACCTCTAAAATTACCTCAAGGCGCCTCCTCGATAGGTCTGTAACCAAGATGGGACGGAGGGCATAAAGCATCAGTGGGATTACTCCATGCCTGCGGCAAACAGCGCAACGGCGGCCAGTGAACAGCTACAGTTTGCCTCTGCCGCTCACCATCAGTGCCCCCTTTCGTCAACAAAGTGCATTTGTTGCCCGCCGACAGCGGGGCTAGTCCTCATCGTCGAATACATTCGTCCGCCCAGGGTAGTAGTCAACTGTCAGTGATTCAGTCACCTCTACCACAGCCATGGTGTGCCTAAACCGCGAGGAGCGATCGCCGAATCCAGGCTCAAACTGACGAAGTACTATCAAGATGAGCAAGTGCGCGCTGTTCGCGGTTAGGTACTTTTGGACCAAGTCCGACCGGCAACGTAGTTGAGTACCACTGGACCGGTTTTCTTCGTAACGGTCGGCTTGCTGGCTCCAAGTTTCAGAATGCACAACGACAGCACCAGACGGATCAACCCACCGACGTCCGAGGGCGTCTGCCATCGCGATGTGCGCGAAAGCATTTACATGGCTGGCAAGTCTCAACCGCAAAGCTGCCTGGGCTACGCCCAATGAATCGGATGCATCTAGCCCCTCATCGAGCTCAGCATCGACGACCCAAGGCATGAAGGGCAGATGCGATTGCGCGGCCTCAGAATCCGCATCCTCATACTCGTCCAACCGAGGAATATAGGCTTGGAACGGCTCTTGGCGGGCGAGATCAGATGCGACCAGAGTGCTTTCCTTGGCCGAGACCAAAGCAGATCGGATGTGGACGTCGACTCCGTCGATAGACTTCCACTCGCCATCAACGACTAACCAATCGCCCAGCTCGCCGCTGATCCCCAGTAGAGATTGCAGCGTGCTCGGCGCTCCAGTTAGGCCAACTGTACCCTCGTTAACTTCCCGTAGATTGATGCGGGTGGCCAGAGGTCTCCGATCCGTGACGTCGGCCAACCAAAGCCCATCTTTACGAGTCAACATTCGCCGATTCAACCACTCCTCCCACGGGTCACCCTCGTCATAGGGGCCCTGAACCACTGGGAGTTTGGAGAGAAACTCACCGGCTACCGCATGTAAGGCATGCCAACACAACTGCTCACCATAGGTATGATGATCAGGGGAGAAACCGCGATGACCTCCACGGCGGTACACAGCGCGCCCGCCCTGATCCGACATATGAGTGATTTCAGAATCATGCTGTCTTACCCATTGGTTTATTGCATCCCCTGTGGACCAATATGCTTGGCCGAAGACCTCACCTAGCTGGCTGACTTCATACTTTCCAAAGTCATAATCAAGATGTAATGACTTCAATGGCTTCGACACGCCCTCGGGCCTACCTTTGTAAAACGAGCCACCAAGATGCTTGCTCGACTTAGCCATTGGATAGGTCGAGTGATTCACACGTTCAAGCTCGGTTACTACCTCTTGCTCCAACGTGAGGTGACCACCGCGGCTGCACGTGAGCAGTGCTTGCGCCGAGAAATGCTTGAAAAGCACATGAGGGTTTGTTGCATCCAGGGCAATTCGCTTGATAAGGGTCTGGTGTTTACAGACCGCTGCTGGATTATCAACGGCAATTCGCGCCAATGCGATCAGGAGCCAAAGCTTCGCATGAAGATGGAAGAACGGCATTTCCGCAGCTTGAAAACACCCCGCATCGGTCGCGTCAATCTTCATCACAACCTTGTCCAAAATATCTGCCCGGCCAAGTCGTACAGCAACCCTGAGGCTATGCGCGGCCATCCAACGTCTCTCAGCCTGAGGCGCACCAAGCGCGAACCAGAAAAGACCGGCAGCCGCCTCCGCTTGATCACCGGGCGGGTAGAGATTGGATTGCCACGGGCCGTCCACTACCGAAGACGCCAACTTGGCTGCTCCAGCGTTTAATAACCGATGGATGGCCGCTTGACCGACACCCTCTGCAGCCGACGCATTAACGGTAGTCCCCAGGCTCAACCAAACGGATGCCGGCACATCGAAATTGGGCCGGGAAAACTCCTTGATCAATGCCAAGGTGAGCGTGTGACGGTCCACGCCTGAAACCGCCGAAAGCTCATTGATGTCCGAGGTGTTTAGATAACCAAATGAAACAAACTCATCCGCGCACTGCCGGATAATGATTTCGGCGCAGTCGTATAGCGTGCTGGCAAGAGCATTGGATGCTTGCGACCAAGCACTTTTGCAGGAACTCAGAACGCGAAGCTTCTCATGGAGCTTCAGTTGCTCCTGACGAGCAATCATGGTGACGTATTGTGACCACTTGCCATAGGGAATTTTCGCCTGAACTTGCTCGAAAAAGTCGCGTTGCGCCCCCCATCCCCAACCATTTAGCTCATGGAGTTTCTCTAGAGCATCTGCAAGGGAGAGCTCTTCCACAGGGTCTGTTTCGAGGACAAGTGACGCAAGCAACGATTCGGCAGCAACTTGCTCTTGATGGCGTCGCTCGACATCGGCGAGAAGGGGTGAACCTCTCCAGTTATTCAGGTCGTTGTATTCGCGTGTAGAGACTTCAATCCGCTCAGCCAGTGAGGTCAAGTACTCGTACTCGCCGGACATCTCATCGAAGGCGGACTTTGCCAGGCCTGCCAAGGCACGAGGTACCGCGGCGCCAAATCCGTGAGGATTGTTTTGCTGGTACTGGGTGATCAACTCCTCTGTGACCCCCTCCAGCCGCCCCACTTGCCGACGCTCTGCCGTGAAGTTCCTGGCACACCAACTGGATCACTGGTTAACAATCACCCGTGCATTTGCCGCCTGCTTCGGTCACCCGCTTGAAAGTGGGCTTTGCTTGACTCCCCTACTCGACCTCTGGCCAGAGCTGCTCCGCTGCAACGACTACCAATCCGGTGGCACTGATGCTCAACGACAACGACTATTGGTGGCCGACCGGCTTCTGACGTTGGCGTTCGAAGCAGCACCTTCTCTAGAGCACGCTGAGGTTGTCAACTACCTGGAGGCAGTACAAGCCCGGGGAGTTTCCGATATTCCGCATCTGATCAGCATCGTTAGTGTGCTGGCCGTCCGGCCCGAGTTTCAAGCTCTGGCCGGGGCTACAGCCAACATCGCCAAAAAGGCCATCGAACGAGAAGATGAGGTCAAGCAGCGAGCAGCGTTGTTCGCCGACTTAGCGCGAGCGGTATCGCCAGCCAGCCAGCAGGAAGCTGTTGTCTACTTTCATCGGGGCTTGGAGCAGATGGATGCCGTCGGCTCTGGCGACTATCAGTTCGTGAATGAGTTGATGCAGTTTGCAGCCTCCCTGCATGGCGAGGAGCTATCGGATGAGGACAGTCATACGCTTTCGAACATTTGCGAATTGAATCTCGGTGAGGAGGAAAACAAGTTCAATTGGGGCCTGTATGGCATGGCGATGGCTAGAGTCTCGGGCGTGAAAGGGTTGGCTAAGCTTGCGCGGTGGGAGGATCGCGGTAGGGTCACACTTGATTACACACTCCTCCCGTATGTCAGGGCGTTGATCCATTTAGAGAAGATCGATCCAGCGGCTGCCGTGGCAATCCTTCGCACTGCTAATCCGGCAGAGCTCTATGTGTGCGGTACTGAGCAATTGATTGAGACCCTAGAGCTTTTCGTATCGGCTGAGATGCCCTTCTCATGGCTATCATTCGCGAGCTTCTCTTTAGCCTTCGTCTCGAGCTCAGCCTTCAAAGCTGTAATGAGCTCCAGCCCTTGTAGTTCCGCAGGCATATGCAAGATTAGATCAGCCAGTTCTTGGGGGAGCAGATGTCGCTCAAGGAGGTTTACCTCCTCGGCGGCGCAGAGCAGCGCCTGCTTTGCCAGAAATGAATAGACCTCTCCAGACCAGTAATCGCTCATGTATACGTACAACGAAGGAGCAGATACTGGCGTGGCGACCAGGATGCCGCGGGCCTCTGTTTTCATTCCCTGCATCAAGGCTATTGATGCTGCTCGTAACAACCCACGGATGATCCGCGGATGTTTGTAGCCATGGTCCTTCTCTCCCACCCGCACCTGTCCGGCTTTTTCGCAAGCCTCCGCGAGCCTGGTGATCAGGACTTTTTGCAGGGATTGATCTCCTTCAACAAAAGGAATCAGAGCTGTCAGAGCTCCCGAACCCAACAACTCCGATTTCAAGAAAGCTTCTACCGCGCAGCTTTGGAGGCTCCCCAAATCAGCGCCCAGGCGTAGGAGGGGTACTAGAGTTTCGGCCACCTCAAAGGCATACCAATCCATCCATACCGCGAAGTCGTGTGCCGCACGTTCACTCTCCCCTTTAATGAGATAGCAGAAAGGCACGGCAGCCATGTCCAAGGCAGTCGGGTCCGCTCTGTCGTGCTGCAACTGACGTTCGCGGTCTTGTTCAAACCAGTGAGTTCTCCACTCTCTAACCCGGTGGGCGTGGTGATAGGCATCTGCTAAATCACCGCCAAGACCATAAGCAATCGTCAGCCGCGCGTGACGTGTATTGGTCACCTCATCTTCTGCTTTCTCCGATCCTCGCCCCACGTCATCCCGCCAAGAATGCTGAGTGTTATCAGGGATCAAGGCCCCTGCGACCTGTGGGGAATGTCCTCTACGCGGGACTGGCGGCTCCTTACGTCCGGGAGCAAGGGCATCTCATGATCTGGCCTCCTGAACACCGTTACCGGTGGGCGGGTGGAAGCAGTGCTGGCTGACTAAACCAGCGCCTGAAGATCCTGAGCCAGGTGCAAGCAGCAATGCGATGACCGGGGGCATGCCTGACTGTCAGTCAGGTGCAGTCCATTCCCTGGTCTGCGGCACCATCGTCTACAGCGCTGTTGCTGGTGACATCGGCGTTTGTCACGCCGATTGTCACGATGGGGATTGCCGCAAAGCCTTGTGCGATCAGGGCTGCAGCAGTGTTAGAAGTGCCCGTCTCTTTCCAGAAGAAAGAGACGGGCACAGGTTGGCGCAAAAATTTGGCCAAGCGGATAGGTTGCTGCAGGGCAGCGAAGTACGGAGTATCTGGCGCACGAGCGCCATATGTATAAGAGCATCCATCACATGGGTAGTGACCGGGTGAGCTGCCGGATGCGAATCGCCCTTGGGGAGAACCACCGCCAGAGCGGCGTGACCTTGAAGGCTCTGGTCACCTGGGGTGCTGTCAACGACAGCCTTTGCACTGTCTTTTCTACGCCCGCAATCCGGGAGGGTCAAGCGATGTGCACCGCATGGTTTTGCGATTGAAAATGGTACTGGGCGTATACGGAACACCGTGGCACCCAGTGGCCGATGTGGTGCTTTTGATCTTTTTAGGTAAGGTCCATCCAAACAGGGCGGCTTTGCAGCCCTGTTTGGATGGACCCGAATGGAAAGCGGATCATCGAAACTTCAAAGCCGTGCGCTCACTCGACTGCGCCACGCCTTGCTCTTAGGCTAGAAACGTTTGCCCCGGTCTGATTCGCGAACTCATGCGGCGAGATATGCTCCTGCCGGTTCGCTTCGAGGTAACGGCTCCACCAACTCATGATCATTCGCCGTTCCTCCAGGAACTCAGCCTTGTGGATATACGCCGCTCGAACGTTGTTGCGCTCCCTGTGGCTCATCTGCCGCTCGATAGCCGTCTCTGACCACAGCCCGGATTCGACCAAGGCACTGCACGCCATGGACCGAAAGCCATGCCCGCAAATTTCGGTCTTGGTGTCGTAGCCCATGTTCCGCAAAGCGCTGTTGACCGTGTTCTCAGACATAGGCTTCCACGAGCGAGCGTCACTGGTAAACACCAGATCAAAGTACCCCGTGATCGCATGAATCTGTTCGAGTAACGCCACCGCTTGCGGTGACAGAGGGACCAGATGGATATCGCCCGCCATCTTCGTCCCTCTGGTCGAATACGGAACGCCTTCCAAAGCGGGCCGCGTATCCGGTATCTCCCATATGCCGCGCTTCAGGTCGAACTCACTCCAACGTGCGAAGCGCAATTCGCTGGAGCGCACGAACACGTGTAGCGACAGCATGACTGTCAGCCGAGTGAGCGTACGTCCCTTGTAGTTCTCGATGCGGTCCATCAACTCAGGCAGACGAGAGAGCGGGAGTGCAGGCCGGTGCGTAACCCGTGGCGCGCTGATGAAGCCCTCAAGATCATATGCAGGGTTCACCGTGATCAGCCGCTGCCGCTTAGCCTCACGCATGATGCTCTGTAGGTAGTTTTGCACCCTCAAGGCCACATCGATCGTGCCGCGTTTTTTGATCTCTTCCAGCGGCTGCATGAGGTCGAAGGTATCCAGATCAACGATGGCGCGTGCGCCGAGCAGCGGGAATACGTGAGTCTTCAAGCGACTCAACACAGTCCTAGAATGGCCCGGCGCCCACTTCACGGACATTTCCTTATGCCAGTCCAAGGCAACGCGTTCGAACGTGTGCCCTCTGACAACCGCCTCGGCCTTGGCCTGCTGCTTGGACGCGATCGGATCAATACCCTCAGCCAGCATCCGCTTAGTTTCCAGACGCTTCTGCCGAGCATCTGCGAGACCAATGACGGGATAGTTGCCAAACGAGGTCAGCCCCTCTCGCCCATCTGGTTTCACATACCGGAAACGCCAGCCTTTGCGGCCGTTGGGGTAAACGAGGAGGTAAAGACCGTCACCGTCGAAAAGCTTGTATGGGCGGTCAGTAGGTTTGGCCGAACGACATGCGGTGTCAGTCAGGGGAGCAGTAGTACGAGCCATAAGGGTAAACCCCTTTATCGAATCGACTTTATCCCAAACGTTACCCCTAAATCGGCTGGCAGCTGTCGGAATCCGACGGAACGCCATAACGAAAAAACCCGCCAGAAGGCGGGTTTTACGGGGGTTACAGAGAATTTGGTAGCCTTCGCTGGAACCTGAACTGGTGCCGGAGACAGGAATCGAACCTGCGACCTTCGCGTTACGAGTGCGCTGCTCTACCGACTGAGCTACACCGGCGTGTAGCGCAACGTACCACTGCTCGCACCCGTTACGCAAACTCCTGTTTCCCCTGACTTATTGCCCTGCCCTCAAGGCGCCTTGCACCCCTTCGGCGCGAGGTCTTCTTCGATGTTGGTCGCACAGCTCCAACCTGTGGCCGAGCGGGTCAGGGTGACGGTCTTGCCCAGCACGTTGGCCGGTGCATCCGCCAGGGTGCATTCGAGCGTGGCGCTGCCGTCGGCGGCCTTGCCGGTGGCGGTGATGGCGCAATGGGAGGTGGCGGGCTGACCGCCGAGGGCGGCGACGTCGGATACGTCCTTGCCTTCGTTCAAGCGCAGGTCCATCGCGGTCTTGAGCGCTGAAATCTCCAGCAAGCCTGCCGCCGCCTTGGTGCGGGACTGGTGGTTGGTGTACATCGGGATGGCGATGGTCGCCAGGATGCCAATGATCGCCACGACGATCATCAGTTCGATCAGGGTGATACCTCGTTGCCCTTTCATGAACATCTTCCTTTTCGATACGCGTACTCGTTGAGGTCACTCTCGACCCCGGCTGACAGCGGCGCAGTAGGCCTGATCAGACACCTTTTGTCACCCCTGCCCGTCTGGGCGTCATGTTCGCTGAACTACTCTAGTGAGCATCAGGCAAGCGCGCCCGACAATGGACTCGGCAAGCTGTTTCCAAGCTTGTCGCACAGGCACCCAAGGACTGTTCATGAGCTCATCGACACACCTCTACAGCTGGCATGGCACCGATACCGATGGCACGCCGGTCAGTGGCGAAACCCGCGGGCGCAGCCCTGCCTATGTGCGGGCGGGGCTGCTGCGCCAGGGTGTTCGGGACGTGCGGGTGCAGCGGGCGGGTTCGCGGGGTTGGCAATGGCCGAAGGCTCGGGAAAAAACCGATGCGCCGGGCTTCAGCCGGCAATTGGCGACGTTACTCAAGGCGGGCGTGCCGCTGCTGCAGGCGTTCGAGGTGATGGGGCGCAGCGGCTGTGGTGCGGGGCAAGCGGCATTGCTGGGGCGATTGAAACAGGATGTGGCGGCGGGCTTGGGGCTGGCCGATGCGCTACAGCGCCACCCGGGCTGGTTCGATGCGTTGTACTGCAACCTGGTAAGGGTGGGTGAGCAGTCCGGCACGCTCGACCGGCAACTGGAACAGTTGGCGTGCATGCTGGAACAGCGCCAGGCGCTGCGCAAGCGGGTGCGCAAGGCCATGCTGTACCCGGTGCTGTTGTTGCTGACGGGGCTGGGCGTTTCGGCACTGCTGTTGCTGGAGGTGATTCCGCGCTTTCAGAACTTGTTTGCGGGGTTCAACAGCGAGTTGCCAGCTTTCACTCAGTGGGTCATCGACTTATCCACAACGCTGGGGCGTTATGCGCCGGGGTTGCTGATTGGCGCGCTGGTTCTGATGGCCGGCGTGCTCCGGCTCTATCGGCAGCATGCGTCGGCGCGGTTGTGGATAACGCGCTACGCGCTGCGCTTGCCGGTGTTCGGCACATTGCTGGGGCAAGCGGCCTTGGCGCGTTTCGCCCGCAGCCTGGGCACCGCCTACGCGGCGGGCGTTGCGCTGCTGGATGCGCTGGTAACGGTGGCAAGGGTGAGCGGCGACCCTGTGCACGAGCAGGCCATCCTGCGCTTGCGTCAGGGCATGGCCAACGGGCAGGGGCTGAATCAGGCGATGGCCAGTGAGCCGCTGTTTGCGCCGTTGCTGGTGCAGCTTGTGGCCATCGGCGAATCCAGTGGCACGCTGGACGTGATGCTAGAGAAGGCCGCCAGCCATTACGAAGAACAGGTCAGCCAGACACTGGACCAGTTGACCAGCCTGCTGGAGCCGGCCATCGTGCTGGTCCTGGGCGTGCTGGTTGGCGGCCTGGTGGTAGCCATGTACCTGCCGATTTTCCAGTTGGGTAGTTTGATCTGAACATGACTTTATGGACTTTCCTGGCTGCGCAGCCGGCTTACCTGATGACCTTGGCCGCCCTCCTGGGGTTGCTGGTCGGCAGCTTTCTGAACGTGTTGGTGCACCGCCTGCCGATCATGCTCGAACGCCAATGGCAGCGCGAAGCACAGCAGGTGCTGGGGCTGCCGACCTCGGTGCATGAACGCTTCGACCTGTGCCTGCCGGCCTCCCGCTGCCCGGGCTGCGGGCACCCGATTCGTGCCTGGGAAAACATCCCGGTGCTGAGTTACCTGGCCCTGCGTGGGCGCTGCTCGGCGTGCAAGTGCCGCATCAGCCCGCGTTATCCACTGGTGGAGCTGGCGTGCGCGGCCGTGTCGCTGGTGGTGGCGTGGCATGGCGGCAGTGCCGCGCAACTGCTGTTGCTACTGTTGCTCACCTGGTGCCTGCTGGCCTTGAGCCTGATCGATATCGAACACCAGTTGCTGCCCGACGTGCTGGTGCTGCCAATGCTGTGGCTAGGCTTGATCGCCAATGCCTTCCACACCTTCGTACCCCTGAGCCATGCGCTGTGGGGCGCGATTGCGGGTTACCTCTGCCTGTGGAGCGTGTACTGGGTGTTCAAGCTGCTGACCGGCAAGGAGGGCATGGGCTATGGGGACTTCAAGCTGCTGGCGTTGATCGGCGCCTGGGGCGGGTGGCAGGTGCTGCCGCTGACCTTGCTGTTGTCATCGGTGCTGGGGGTGCTGGTTGGCCTGTGCCTGCTGCGTGTGCGTCGGCAATCGCTGAGTACGACGTTGCCGTTTGGGCCTTATCTGGCCATTGCAGGGTGGATTGCGTTGCTCTGGGGTGATGAAATATACGCCTCTTACATGCAACTACTGGGACTCTGATGACCACTGCGGCCTTCACCCCCTGGATTCTGGGCCTGACTGGCGGTATTGGCAGCGGCAAAAGCGCGGCTGCCGAACGTTTCGTCGAACTGGGCGTGCACCTGGTCGACGCCGACCAGGCTGCGCGCTGGGTGGTCGAGCCCGGTCGCCCTGCCCTGGCCAGCATCGTCGAGCGTTTCGGCCCTGGCGTGCTGCAGGAAGATGGCCAGCTCGATCGCGCCGCCCTGCGCCAGCTGATCTTCGCCGACCCGACGCAGCGCAAATGGCTGGAGCAACTGCTGCACCCGCTGATCGGGCAGGAGATCTTCAGCTACCTGGCCAAGGCCGAGTCGCCTTATGCGGTGTATGTTTCGCCGCTGTTGATCGAGTCTGGTCAGCACCAGAAAACCCAACGCGTGCTGGTGATCGATGCTCCGCAAGCGCTGCAGATGGAGCGCACGTTGAAGCGGGACAACACCAGCAGCGAGCAGGTGCAGGCGATTCTCAAGGCCCAGTTGGCCCGTGAGGAGCGCTTGCGCCATGCCGATGATGTGGTGGTCAATGATCGCGACCTGAGCGCGCTGCATGCGCAGATCGACCGCCTGCACCACTTTTACCTGACTTTACGAGGAGGCCAGCCATGAGCCAGCCATTGACCGTCGATTGCCCGACCTGTGGCGCACCTGTGGAATGGAACGAGCACAGCCCGTTCCGGCCGTTCTGTTCGGACCGCTGCAAATTGATCGACCTCGGCGCCTGGGCGGCGGAAGAACACAAGATTCCTGGGGCGGATGAGTCGGAGGATGAGCTGTATTCGGGGGATCTGGAGTCTCGGCATTGATCCGATAGCACGGTGCTCGTAAGGGCCCTTTCGCGGGTAAACCCGCTCCTACAGAGATCTCATGGTTTTCAAGATCGGTGCAGTACCTGTGGGAGCGGGTTTACCCGCGAAGAGGCCGGAACAGCCAACACACAATCACCGCTCATCCTCCTTCCACGGCGCCTGCAAATACCGCGTGCGGTTGAACGTCTCCAGCCACTCCGGGCAGAACACCACCAGCGCGCTGATCACCGTGCCGTTGATGAACGCCTCCGGGAACATCATCAACCACAGGTAGCCCACGAAGTCGCTGAGCCATTCCGGCATGGCGAATCGCCCATCCAGCCACAGCAACCCCAACCCCGCCACCAAACAGGCCAACACTGTCAGCGCTGCCGGGAAGAACCCGGAACAGAAGATGTAGACGAACAGGTTACGCGGCTGCGCCCGCTCGACCAGGATCGCGCACACTTCGGTAATCAGCACCGGCAAGCCAATCAGCAGCAGCCCGTTGACCCCCAAGGCCGCCATGTCTTGACGGCCAAGCGCCAGCAACCCGAGCTGGGCGAGAAAGCCGCCAAGCATCGCCAACGGCCAGTCCAGCAGCAAGGTCACGGCAGTCATGCCGATGAAGTGGTAAGACACGCCGGTGTCGAAGTCGCGCCTGACCAACCACAGCGCGAAGAGGCAAAAGACCGTGCCGAACAGCAGGTGCTGACGGCGGCTGTCGGTGAACAATTCCACCCAGCGCGTGCGCGTCGCCGCCCAGATCAACAGCGGTACGTATGCCAGCCAACCCACGGTCATGCTGGTGGAAGACAGGACCTGTGCGCTGATCAACTCAAGCTCGCTCCCGTTTCAGATACCCCGAGTCTACACCTTGATGACGTTTCCCACGGGCAAACAAGCTCTTACCGTTCACAATTGCCGACTAAGCTAGTTCACATGGATGACTCAGACTACCTGCGCCTGCTTACCATCCAGGCCGAACAAGCCAATGCATTCCTGTCCAATGCCCGCAAATGGGAGCGCGAGCGTTGGGTCTGCCAGCGTCTGCTGCAAGGCCTGAACATTCCCTACCGCAGCGAGGACTTTTCCCCCGCCGGCCAGGAACCGCCCGACGTGCTGTTCCGCGATGCGGCGTTCGAGGTGTTTTTCGTGCTCGATGAGGGGCGCCGGCTGAATGACGAATGGCGCGAAGAGCTGCAACGCCGGCGCAGCGCCTTTTCGCTGGCGCAGTTGGTGCGGCGTGAAGCGCGGCCAAGGCGGATCAGTGCCGCCGAACTGCTTGGGCGCCTGGCCCCGACCTTGCGCAAGAAGGCGCACAACTACCGCGAACGCGGGCTGGACCTGAGCGAGCTGGACATCATCGCCTTCTCCAGCCTCAAGCGTGAGGTGCTCGACCTCAACACGCACTTCCCGCCGCCCACCGAATACCTGCGCCAGGGCTGGCGCTCGCTGTCACTGGTCGGGCCGACCTTCGCCCGGGTGTTGTTCGCTCACCCCGATGCGCCGGACTTCCTGCGCGGCAACCTGGGGCGCAGTATCGTGTTCGATGTCGGAATCAGTCTTTGATCCAGTGCCGAGAGTCTTTGCAATGGCGTAAACTCGGCGCCAGGGATAGAAAGCATTATCATTTGTTTCAAGCGCTTGCGTGAACGCTGTGGCGTTCGCGCAGTCACAAACGTCTATCTGACGAGGCCCACCATGACCAGCCGACTGAATCCGGAAGATCAGCGTCGTGTCGATGAGTACCTGCGAGCCCCCCAGCACCAAGTCGAGCGCAAGCCTTTCAGGCCGTGGCTGCTCCTTGTCCTGGTGGTGGCCGTGACCATCGCCCTGGGCCTCATTAGCCGCCTGTTGAGTGGACTGGTGCTATGAGCTGCCTCGCGCTCGCCCTCCTCTCGCGCAGTTTGCGGCCGGCCCCCAGGGCCAGGAATTCCGTAAACCTTATGAGATATCCCCATGACTCATCGCATCGTGATTGTCGGCGGCGGCGCCGGCGGCCTGGAACTGGCGACCCGCCTGGGTAAAAGCCTGGGCAAGCGCAAGCGGGCCGAGATCACCCTGGTCGACGCTAACCTCACGCACATCTGGAAACCGCTGCTGCACGAAGTGGCCGCAGGCTCGCTGAACTCTTCGGAAGACGAACTGAACTACGTGGCCCAGGCCAAGTGGAACCACTTCAACTTCCAGCTGGGACGCATGAGCGGCCTGGACCGTGAGGGCAAGCAGATCCAGCTCGCCGCCACCCTCGATGAAGAGGGCCGCGAGTTGCTGCCGGCGCGCACGCTGGGCTACGACACGCTGGTGATTGCCGTCGGCAGTAACACCAACGACTTCGGCACCCTGGGCGCGGCGCAGCACTGCCTGTTCCTGGACACCCGCAAGCAGGCCGAGCGCTTCCACCAGCAGTTGCTCAACCACTACCTGCGTGCCCACGCCGGCGATGTGGCAAGCGAGAAAATCAGCGTGGCCATCGTCGGCGCCGGTGCCACCGGTGTGGAACTGGCCGCCGAGCTGCACCATGCCGCCCATGAACTGGCGGCCTATGGCCTGGACCGCATCCAGCCCAAGGACATGCACATCACCCTGATCGAGGCGGGCCCACGGGTGCTGCCGGCACTGCCGGAGCGCATCAGCGTGCCGGTGCACAAGACCCTGGAAAAACTCGGGGTGAAGGTGATGACCAACGCGGCGGTCAGCGAAGTGACGGCCGAGGGCCTGAAGACCAAGGATGGCGAAATGATCCAGGCCAGCCTGAAGGTGTGGGCGGCGGGCATTCGTGCGCCGGGCTTCCTCAAGGACATCGACGGCCTGGAAACCAACCGTATCAACCAGCTGGTGGTGCGCCCTACCCTGCAGACCACCCGTGACGACGACATCTTCGCCTTCGGTGACTGCGCCGCCTGCCCGCAACCTGGCAGCGACCGCAACGTGCCGCCACGGGCCCAGGCGGCACACCAACAAGCCTCGACACTGGCCAAGAGCCTGAAGGCGCGCCTGGAGAACAAGCCGCTGCACACCTATGCCTACAAGGATTACGGCTCGCTGGTATCGCTGTCGCGCTTCTCGGCGGTGGGCAACCTGATGGGTAACCTGATGGGCAGCGTGAAGCTGGAAGGCTGGCTGGCGCGGATGTTCTATGTGTCGCTGTACCGGATGCACCAGATGGCGTTGTATGGGGTCTTCCGCACGGCGATGCTGATGCTGGGCAGCAAGATTGGTCGCGGTACCGAGCCGCGCCTGAAGCTGCACTGACAGCGCGCTGAAACACCCTGTGGGAGCGGGCTTGCCCTCTCCCACTTTTTTTGCCCGCCAATCACCCGCCCCCGCAGGAGCCGGCTTGCCGGCGATAAAGCCAGCAAAACCCCAAAACCTAAATTCGAGACAAAAGAAAAAGGGCATCTCATTCGAGATGCCCTTTTTACATGGTGGGTCGTGTAGGATTCGAACCTACGACCAATTGGTTAAAAGCCAACTGCTCTACCAACTGAGCTAACGACCCTGAAAATGGTCGGGGTGAGGGGATTCGAACTCCTGACATCCTGCTCCCAAAGCAGGCGCGCTACCGGACTGCGCTACACCCCGAGATTGGCTCCGCGACCTGGACTCGAACCAGGGACCCAATGATTAACAGTCATTTGCTCTACCGACTGAGCTATCGCGGAACTGAACTTCGGTACAACTTCGAAGGCTGTGTTAGCTTCGAACCCTTTAGCTTCTTCGCTTTCGCGTTGTCGCTGCTGAGGCCGGCTATTCTACATTCTTCGTTTTGCTTGTCAACCACTTTTTTTCATTCAACTTACTGATTTGTAAGTTGTTTTGCGATTCCCGGTGTTGCTGGTGATTCGCTTAGTGCCTGACAACGCGGCGTATATTAGGGGCACTCGATTTTAGATGCAAGCAAAAATTTCAAAATTTTCAGCAAGTTATCTGGGAGTGCCGAAAAGCCTGGGTTTTCGGGGGGCCGGCTAAAAAAAAGCCCCGCGAATGCGGGGCTCGTGGCACAGCGGTGAATCAGGCGAAGACGATCTCGTCGCCCTCGACCGTGGCGGTAATCGCCGTGCCTGGCATGAACGTGCCTGCCAGGATCAGCTGCGCCAGCGGGTTTTCGATCCAGCGCTGGATCGCCCGCTTCAGCGGCCGTGCGCCATACACCGGGTCGTAACCCACGGCGATCAGCTTGTCCAACGCTTCCGGGCTCAGGCTCAGCGTCAGCTCGCGTTCGAGCAGGCGGCTGCGCAGGCGGCCCAGCTGGATCTCGGTGATGCCAGCGATCTGGTCGCGGCCCAGGGGCTCGAACACCACCACTTCGTCGATCCGGTTGATGAACTCCGGACGGAAGTGCGACCCCACCGCATCCATAACCGCCGCACGCTGGGCTTCGCGATCGCCCACCAGTTCCTGGATCTGCGCCGAGCCCAGGTTGGAGGTCATCACGATCACCGTGTTGCGGAAGTCCACGGTACGGCCATGGCTGTCGGTCAGGCGGCCGTCCTCCAGCACTTGCAGCAGCACGTTGAACACATCCGGGTGTGCCTTCTCCACTTCGTCGAGCAACACCACCGAATAGGGCTTGCGGCGTACGGCTTCGGTCAGGTAACCGCCCTCTTCATAACCGACGTAGCCTGGCGGGGCACCGATCAGGCGAGCCACGGAGTGTTTCTCCATGAATTCGGACATGTCGATGCGCACCATGGCCTCTTCGGTGTCGAACAGGAACTCGGCCAGCGCCTTGCACAGCTCGGTCTTACCCACACCGGTCGGGCCGAGGAACAGGAACGAACCACTTGGCCGGTTGGGGTCGGACAGCCCTGCACGGGAACGGCGCACGGCGTTGGCAACGGCGGTGACCGCTTCGTGCTGGCCAATCACACGCTGGTGCAGCAGCGCTTCCATCTTCAAGAGCTTCTCGCGTTCACCTTCGAGCATCTTGGAAACGGGGATGCCGGTCCACTTGGACACCACTTCGGCAATTTCTTCCTCGGTGACTTTGTTACGCAGCAGCTGGTTATCCGACTTGCCGTGCTGGTCGACCATCTGCAGGCTGCGCTCCAGGTCTGGAATCACTCCGTACTGCAGCTCGGCCATGCGGCTCAGGTCGCCTTTGCGACGGGCGGACTCCAGCTCCTGGCGGGCTTGCTCGATCTTTTGCTGGATCTGCGCCGAGCCCTGTACTTCAGCCTTTTCGGAAGCCCAGATTTCTTCAAGGTCGGAGTACTCACGCTCCAGACGCTCGATTTCTTCGGTCAGCTTCTCAAGGCGCTTCTTCGCGGCCTCGTCTTCTTCTTTCTTCAGCGCCTGGGATTCGACTTTGAGCTGGATCAGGCGGCGGTCGAGGCGGTCGAGCACTTCGGGCTTGGAGTCGATCTCCATACGGATGCGGCTGGCCGCTTCGTCGATCAGGTCGATGGCCTTGTCGGGCAACTGACGGTCGGTGATGTAGCGGTGGCTGAGCTTGGCCGCGGCGATGATGGCGCCGTCGGTGATCGCCACCTTGTGGTGCACTTCATAGCGCTCTTTCAGGCCACGCAGGATCGCGATGGTGTCCTCTTCGCTCGGCTCTTCGACCAGCACTTTCTGGAAGCGCCGCTCAAGGGCTGCGTCCTTCTCGATGAACTGGCGGTATTCATTGAGCGTGGTAGCGCCAACGCAGTGCAGCTCGCCACGGGCCAGGGCCGGCTTGAGCATGTTGCCTGCGTCCATGGCGCCCTCGCCTTTACCGGCGCCGACCATGGTGTGCAGTTCGTCGATGAACAGGATGATCTGGCCTTCCTGCTTGGACAGCTCGTTGAGCAGCGCCTTGAGGCGCTCTTCGAACTCGCCCCGGTATTTGGCGCCGGCAATCAGGGCACCCATGTCCAGGGCCAGCAGGCGCTTGCCTTTGAGGCCATCGGGCACTTCGCCGTTGATGATGCGCTGGGCCAGGCCCTCGGCGATGGCGGTTTTACCCACGCCAGGCTCACCGATCAGCACAGGGTTGTTCTTGGTACGACGCTGCAGCACCTGCACGGTGCGGCGGATTTCGTCGTCACGGCCGATCACAGGGTCCAGCTTGCCTTCCTCGGCGCGCTTGGTGAGGTCGACGGTGTACTTGTCCAACGCCTGGCGCGATTCTTCGGCATTGGCGTCATTGACCGCCGCGCCGCCGCGCAGGTTGTTGATGGCATTTTCCAGGGCTTTCTTGGTCACGCCCTGGCCGAGCAGCAACTTGCCGAGCTTGCTGTTCTCGTCCATGGCGGCCAGCAGTACCAACTCGCTGGAGATGAACTGGTCACCTTTCTGCTGGGCCAGGCGGTCGGCCTGGTTGAGCAGGCGCGCCAGGTCCTGGGACATGTTCACGTCGCCCGTAGGGTTCTGGATCTTCGGCAGCTGGTCGAGCTCTTTGACCAAGGCCTGGCGCAGGCTGTTGACGTCGAAGCCGACCTGCATCAACAGCGGCTTGATCGAACCACCTTGCTGCTCGAGCAGCGCTTGCATCAGGTGCACGGGCTCGATAGCCGGATGGTCCATGCCAACGGCCAGGGATTGGGAATCGGATAAAGCCAGCTGCAGCTTGCTGGTCAAACGGTCTATTCGCATGGGGTACCTTCCTTTAAAGGGCAGGTCGGAGCGATGGACAGCGCCTGTTGATGAAGAAACCTGCCTGAGATGACCTTATAGATAAGGTTGATTCTGGAAGATTCAAGCGTAGCGGGCTTGACGTGGATCAGCTTTGAGAGTGCAAGAGGGGTCGCTTCGCACCGCGCAAAATCAGAGGCAGCCGCTGGCGCTAGCCTGCGATGAGCCGCGAAGCGGCCCCGCCAATCTCAAACCTGCAACCAGACCAACGAAGCGAACCGCCCACCCTGCGGGGTCCGGCGATAAGAGAAGAACCGCGGGTCGCTCACCGTGCAGAGGCCACCGCCATAAACGGCCGTGACCCCACGTGCCGCCAGGCGAATACGCGCCAGCGCATAAATGTCCGCCATCAGCTTACCGGGGCGCTGACCGTCGACGAAGGCCGTGGCCGCTTGCGGGTGCACAGCGGTGAATGCATCGCGCACTTCCGGGCCCACTTCGAATGCCGTTGGTCCGATGGCCGGCCCCAACCACACCAATACCTCTTCAGCGGGCAGCCCCAGGCGGTCCAGGGTAGCCTCCAGCACGCCCCCGGCCAGCCCGCGCCAGCCGGCATGGGCTGCCGCCACACGGGTACCGGCGCGGTCGCAGAACAGCACCGGCAGGCAATCGGCAGTCATCACGGTGCAGGCGATGCCGGGCTGGTCGGTCCAGCTGGCGTCGGCTTCGGCAACGATAGAGGGGTCTGCATCGGCCACCACCAGCCCGTGCACCTGTTTCAACCAGGCAGGCTCGATGGCGAATTCATCGCTCAGGCGGCGGCGGTTCTCGGCGACCGCTGCAGGGTCGTCGCCCACATGGTCGCCAAGGTTGAAGGATTCGTAGGGCGGCAGACTCACGCCGCCCTGGCGGGTGGTGACGCAGGCGCGAACCGAGGCTGGGGCTGGCCAGTCGGGAATCAACAGCGACTGCATCAATTCACTCATCCGATGAAACTCTCGCGGTCCTGGTTGAGCAGCGATAGCAGCCAGACGAAATCATCCGGCAGCGGCGATGCCCATTCCATGCGTTCACCGGTGGTGGGGTGATCCAGTGCCAGGAAACGCGCATGCAGGGCCTGGCGCGGGAAGTTCTTGACCGCGTCGACCATGGTCGGGCTCGCCGCAGGCGGAATGCGGAAGCGACCGCCGTAGGTCTGGTCGCCGACCAGCGGGAAGCCCACGTGGGCCATGTGCACGCGGATCTGGTGGGTACGGCCGGTCTCCAGCTTCACCCGTACGTGGGTGTGCGAGCGGAAGCGCTTGAGCACGCGGTAGTGGCTGACCGCCGGCTTGCCGCCGTCGGTGACGGCCATGCGCTGACGCATGCCGCCGTGGCGGCCGATCGGGGCGTCGATCTTGCCGCCCGCGGTCACCACGCCCACCACGATGCACTCGTAGATACGGCTGACGCTGCGTTTTTGCAGTTGGTCGACCAGGTTGGTCTGCGCCTGCAGGGTCTTGGCCACCACCATCAGACCGGTGGTGTCCTTGTCCAGGCGGTGGACGATGCCTGCGCGCGGCACATTGATGATGTCCGGCACGTGGTGCAGCAGGGCATTGAGCAGGGTGCCATCGGCATGGCCTGCCGCAGGGTGGACCACCAGCCCGGCAGGCTTGTTGATCACCAGGATCTGGTCGTCTTCATAGACGATGTCCAGCTCGATGTCCTGAGCCACCCACTCGCCCTGGGCCTCTTGCTCGGCATCCAGGGCCAGCAGCGAGCCGCCGTGCACGGTGTCGCGGGGGCGCAGGACCGCGCCGTCGACCGTCAGGCGGCCCTCTTTGATCCACGAAGTCAGCCGCGAGCGCGAGTACTCGGCGAACAATTGGGCTGCGACCTGGTCGAGGCGTTGGCCGCCCAGTTCGGACGGTACCTCTGCGCTAAGTTGAATGATCTCGGACATGCTCGATTCGGCGGGCGCACAGCCTTTGGTTTCGGCTGCGAGCTTGTGGTTAAATACGGCTTCTTTTGTCCCGGGGTTGGCCGGGGCGCTCATCATAACAGGACGGCACCGCCCAAGACAGCGGCCGTCAAAGGGACGCAAGCCGCCATGCAAGTGAAACACCTGCTGCTGATCGCCATCCTCGGGCTCACCGCGGCCTGTTCCTCTAACAAAGAAGTGATCGACGAGAACCTCAGCGAGGCCGAGCTGTACCAGCAGGCCCAGACTGACCTGGACAACCACAGCTACAACAGCGCCGTGAGCAAGCTCAAGGCCCTGGAGTCGCGGTACCCGTTCGGCCGCTACGCCGACCAGGCGCAGCTCGAACTGATCTACGCCAACTACAAGAACTCCGAGCCTGAAGCTGCCAAATCGGCTGCCGAGCGCTTCATCCGTCTGCACCCGCAGCACCCGAACGTCGACTATGCCTACTACCTCAAGGGCCTGACTTCGTTCGACCAGGACCGTGGCCTGCTGGCGCGATTCCTGCCGCTGGACATGACCAAGCGCGACCCGGGTGCCGCGCGCGACTCGTACAACGAGTTCGCCCAGCTGACCAGCCGCTTCCCGAACAGCCGTTACTCGCCGGACGCCAAGCAGCGCATGATCTACCTGCGCAACCTGCTGGCCTCCTATGAAATCCACGTGGCCGACTACTACCTGAGCCGCCAGGCTTATGTCGCCGCGGCCAACCGTGGCCGTTACGTGGTGGAAAACTTCCAGGAAACCCCGTCGGTCGGTGACGGCCTGGCGATCATGGTCGAGTCCTACCAGAAGATGCACCTGGACGACCTGGCCGCCACCAGCCTGGAAACCCTCAAGCTCAACTACCCCGACCACCCAAGCCTGGTCGATGGTCAGTTCCAGCCCAAGCAGGACGAGGCTGATGGCCGTTCGTGGCTGTCCAAGGCCACCCTGGGCCTGATCGAGACCGAAACGCCGCTGCCACCGGGTGAAACCCGCGCCAACCAGGACGTGGTCAAGCAGTTCCAGGACGCTCGCTCGGAAATGCCGGAAGAGCTGCTGCCCAAGGACGAAGACGGCAATCCGATCCTGCCGGAAGGTCCGAAGGAAGCCGAGAAAGACCGTTCGTGGTTCAGCTACATGACCTTCGGTCTGTTCGACTGATACACGGCACTACAAGAAAGGGAGGCTCAGGGCCTCCCTTTTTCGTGGGGGCCGCCCTAGACTGGTGGCTTCCTCTCTGAACAAGCTGGACACCATGGTTCGCCTACTCTTCTGGATCGCCCTGATCGCCGCCGCGTTCTGGCTGTGGCGCAAGTTCAAGATCAGCCAACAGTCGCATCCCGAGCCCAAGCTCGACGACCCGCTGAAGATGGTGCGCTGCGCCCATTGCGGGGTGCACCTGCCCAACGACCGGGCACTGCGCCAGGGTAACGAGTGGTATTGCAGCCAGGCGCACTTGCAGCAAGGCCCTGGCCGCCAAAACTGAACACACAGCCCTGTAGGAGCGGGTCACCCGCTCTTACAAGTTGCGCGGTAATTTTCTTGCGCTCTTATCCCTCCCCGACGCTTTCGCACCGTTTACGACCCCTCCCCAGCCTTCGGCATTGACCCCTATGGGCAAAACTCGCTAAATCCTATTTATCCGCATAAATATGAAAAATAGCGAAATGCTCAAACCCAAACGCAAGCGCCAGAAGCTGTCGGATGTGATCGTCGAATCGGTCAAGCGCTCTATCGTCACCGAAGCGCTGCACCCTGGCGATCGGCTGCCCACCGAGCGTGAGCTGATGGAGCATTTCGAATGCTCCAAAGGCACCGCCCGCGAAGCGCTCAAGGCCCTTGAAGTGGAAGGCCTGGTCAGCACCCGCACCGGCCCGAGCGGTGGCGCCTACCTCAATGAGGTCGGCACCGAGCCGGCCAGCCGCGCACTGCGCAACTACTTGCACTTCCAGCACCTGGACGGCGAGCAGGTGTACCAATTGCGCAAAGTCATCGAGGTCGAGCTGGCGGTGTCGGTCATGGGCAAGCTGAGTGACGCTGACTATGCGGCCCTGCAAGCCAACATAGACTTCTGCAGCGCGCCGGAAGACAGCGAAGAAGGGCAGCGCGAACAACGGCTGGCGGAGCTGGAGTTCCACACGCTGCTGGCCGACCGTTGCCCCAACCCGCTGCTGCGTTTCATGGCAGTGTTCCTCAACGACCTGCTACGCGACCTGGTGGTGCTGAAAAAGGCCTACCTGCCCAAGCGCCAGCAGTTCGCTGCCGCCAACATCGCGTACCACAAGCAGCTGCTGACAGCCTTGCGCGCCAGCGACGAACCCGCTGTACGCCGGTTGATGCACGAACACATGTGCGACGCCGAGCACCACATGACCGCGCTCGAAGGCGAGGTTGCCCGCAACTTCCTGCTGGAGTTCGAACACCACCACTGATGCGCCTGGAAAGAGGCCTGCACACAGGCCCGGCCGTACCCGCTTTGTCATTGCCACTCCTGCCTAATAACCAGAACCAAGGAGTTACCCATGCAAAGACGTACCCTGCTCAAGGCAGGCCTTGCCCTGGGTGCCCTAGGAGGCCTCCCCTTGGGGGCGCACCGGGCATTCGCCGACCAACCGCTGACCTTCTATGGGCTCAAGTCCATGTCTGGGGCCTTCGCCAGCTACGGCAAGTACGCCGACATGGGCTCGCGTCTGGCCATCGCCGAGTACCCACAGTTGCTCGGCCACCCGCTCAAGTACAAGGTCATAGACACCGAAGGCAACGCCGGTAAAGCGGTGCGCAAGGTGCAGGAAGCCATCGGCCAGGACGGCGCGCGCTTCTTCCAGGGCTGTACGCTGTCGTCCTCGGCATTGGCGGTGTCGAAGGAAATCCACAAGGCCGGCGGCGTGTTCATGACGCCAGTAGGCGCCGACGAAATCACCGGCAAGGACTGCAATGCCTCGACCTTCCGATGGTCAGTGCCCACCTACGGCGCTATCCGCGAAACATTGGTGCCGATGATCCGCCAGCTGCCGCAGGCCAAGCGCTGGTACACCATCACCCCGCAATACGTGTTCGGCGATGCCCTGCTGGACAACGCCCGCAAGGTATTCTCCGAGTTCGGCGTCGAACACATCGGTAATAGCTACCACTCGCTGCAGGAGCAGGAGTTCTCCGGGTACCTGACCAACGCCATCGCCGCCAAACCCGATGTGCTGGTGCTGCTCAACTTCGGTAGCCAGGCATCCAATGCACTGCGCCAAGCGGTGAACTTCGGCATCAAGGACCGCATGAGCGTGCTGATGGTGTGGTCAGCGGGCCTGGACCAGTTCCAGGAGTTGGGCAGCGACGTGCTCGAAGGCGTCTATCTTGGCGCTCAGTACTGGCATCAGGTCGACACGCCGCTGAACAAGCAACTGGTCGCAGCCACCCGTAAAGCCTACGGCATCAACCCCAATTACCCGTTGGCGGCCGACTACATCGGTACCAAGGTCATGCTCGAAGCGATCATCAAGGCCGGCAGCCTCGAAGGCGCCGCGGTGTCCGCCGCACTCCAGGGCATGCGCTTCCAAGGCCCGACAGGCGATGAACTGATCCGCCCGGGTGACCACCAGGTGCTCAAGGATTACTACCTGCTGCGCGGCAAGCCCCAAGGGCAGATGCGCGACGAGGACGACCTGGCCGAAGTCATCAGCTCGGGGCGCTCGTTCATCGAGGTCGACCACACCGGTTGCGCCCTGGCCTGAAGCCAAGGCGTTAGTCAAACACACTCGTACAGGCAGCCGCACCGCGCGCTGTCGAGGGCACGCTCATGCTCGATTTGTACCTGTTCCAACTGCTCAACGGCCTGGGCCTGGGGATGATCTACTTCCTCATCGCCGTCGGCCTGACGATCATTTTCGGCTTGCTGAACTTCGTCAACTTCGCCCATGGCGCCTTCTTTCTGCTGGGCGCCTACCTGTGCTACACCGCCGTGGCTGTTACCGGCAACTTCTGGCTGGCGCTGCTGATCGCGCCGCTGGTGGTGGCCGCGCTGGCCTGGGCGGTGGAGCGCCTGCTGATCAAGCGCATCTACCACTTGCCGCACACCTTCCAGATCCTCGTCACCCTCGGCATTGCGCTGATCATCCAGGAAGCCTCGGTGCTGATCTGGGGCCCAGTGGGCAAGAACATCGCCGTGCCGCCGGAGCTGCGCGGGGTGCTGATCCTCGGTGACTTCATCTACCCCTACTACCGCCTGTTCCTGATCGGTTTCGCTGCCCTGATCGGCCTTGGCTTGTGGCTTCTGCTGGAGCGCACCCGCTTCGGCGCCTTGGTTCGGGCCGGCAGCGAGAGCACCGAAACCGTATCGCTGCTGGGCACCAACATCTTCCGCCTGTTCTCTTTGACCTTCGCCCTGGGCGTGGGCCTGGCCGGCGTGGCGGGCGTCCTTTTCGCTCCGCTGCGGGGTGCCCAGCCTTTCGTCGGCCCGGAAATCCTCGGCATCGCCTTCGTGGTGGTGGTGATCGGCGGCATGGGCTCGTTCGGCGGTGCGCTGGTCGGCGGCCTGCTGGTGGGTGTGGTGCAAAGCATGATGACCAGCCTCTGGCCGCAAGGCGCCAGCCTGATGATCTATGGCGCCATGGCCGCGGTCATCCTGGTCCGTCCTTATGGCCTGTTCGGGAGAGCGTGAGATGAGCGAGAAAAACCCATTACCCGTTGCCAAGGGCCGCGCGCCAGCTCTGCTGTCGCTGGTCGTCGCCAGCCTGGTTGCGCTGCCGCTGCTGCTGCCGTCGGCCACCCTGGCAACCGAGATCCTGATCTTTGCCCTGGCAGCGCTGGCCTGCAACCTGCTGCTCGGTTACACCGGCCTGCTCTCTTTCGGCCAGGGCATCTTCTTCGGCGCCGGTGCCTACGGTGCGGCGCTATTGATGATTCACCTGCAGTGGGGGCTGTTCGCCGCCCTGCTCGGCGCAGCCTTGTTCGGCGCCTTCCTGGCGCTGCTGGTGGGGGCCCTGGCGATTCGCCGCAAAGGCATCTACTTCGTCATGCTGACCCTGGCCTTCAGCCAGATGGCCTACTTCCTGGCCTACACCCTCAGCGGTTGGACCGGCGGTGACAATGGCCTGCTCGACGTGCCACGCCCGAACATCGAAATGGCCGGCCACGTGCTGGTGGACCTGGGCGACCCTCGGCACTTCTACGTGTTCGTCGCGGTGCTGTTCCTGCTGATCTTCGCCGGTGCCCTGCGGGTAATCCGCTCGCCATTCGGCAGCACCCTGCTGGCCATCCGTGAGAACGAAACCCGCGCCGCGGCCATTGGCTACGACATCCGACACTTCAAGATCCTCGTTTTCATGCTGTCGGGTGCCATAACCGGCATCGCCGGTGCGCTGTACGCCATGCTGCTGCATTTTGCGCCGCTGTCGAACATCGACCTGATGATGAGCGAGAACATCCTGATCATGACCATCGTCGGCGGCACCGGCTCGCTGTTCGGCTCACTGCTCGGCGCTGGCGCCATCGTGTTGCTGGGCGATGTGCTGTCGGAGCTGTGGCCACGCTGGCTGATGTTGCTGGGGGTGATCCTGATCCTGGTGGTGGTCTTCATGCGCGGCGGCCTGTGGGGCGGTCTGGCCGAGTTGGGCAAGCGCCTGCTGGCGCCACGCAGTGCCAGCGACAAACCCCAGGCCAACACCAAGGAGACCCTGTGATGAGCGACTACCTTCTGCAAACCCGCCAGCTGGAGCTGGCCTATGGGCCGTTCAAGGCGGTCGCAGGCGTTGACCTCAAAGTGAGCGCCGGCACCATTCATACCGTCATCGGCCCCAACGGCGCTGGCAAGACCAGCCTGTTCCACTGCCTGACCGGTGAGCGTCAGGCCACCGGCGGCCAGATCCTGTTCAACGGCCAGGACATCGTCCGCAAACCCTCCCACGGCCGCGTTGCGCTGGGCATGGCGCGCTCGTTCCAGCTCACCAGCCTGTTCCAGAACCTGTCGGTTCGCGAGAACCTGCGCCTGGCCGCCCAAGGCCGCGACGGCCTGGGTGCGCTGAACTTCTGGCGCAGCGTCGAGCACAAGCGTAGCCATTGGGACACCGCCGACCAGGTGCTCGAGCGCCTGAAACTCACGGCCCGCGCCGAGACGCTGGCCGGCGAGCTGTCGCACGGCCAGCAGCGGGTACTGGAAGTCGGCATGTCGATCTGCGCCAGGCCCACCCTGCTGATGCTCGACGAGCCCACGTCGGGCATGGGCATCGACGATATCCCGGTCATGACAGCATTGATCAGCGACCTTGGGCGCGACCACACCGTGCTGCTGATCGAACACAACATGAGCATCGTCATGTCGATCAGCCAGCGCATCACCGTGATGAGCCACGGCCAGATACTGGTCGAAGGTACCCCTGAACAGGTGCGCAACGACGAACGCGTACGCACCGCTTACCTTGGAGAGGCCGCCTGATGCTCAACGTCGACTCGATCCACTCCTATTACGACAAGAGCCATGTGCTCGAAGGCGTCTCGCTCAAGGTCGAGGCCGGCGAGCTCGTGACCTTGCTTGGGCGCAACGGTGCCGGCAAGACCACTACCCTGCGCAGCATC
This sequence comes from Pseudomonas sp. NyZ480, assembly GCF_029537255.1. NCBI lineage: Bacteria > Pseudomonadati > Pseudomonadota > Gammaproteobacteria > Pseudomonadales > Pseudomonadaceae > Pseudomonas > Pseudomonas sp. NyZ480. The sequence goes on from NZ_CP120626.1 coordinate 4,694,480, forward strand.
CTCGGCATCGTCCGCCCGCGTCAGGGGCAGATCACCTTCAACGGCCAGCAACTGGTTGGCCGCGAGATCTTCGATATCGCCCGGCTCGGCATCGCCTTGGTGCCCGAGCACCGTGGCATCTTCCGCCAGCTCAGCGTGGAGGAAAACCTCAAGATCGCCCTGCGCAAGGACAGCCGTTGGCAGCTTGAGGATGTGTACAGCATGTTCCCGCGCCTCAAGGAGCGGCGCCGCAACGGCGGTTTTGCCCTTTCCGGTGGTGAGCAGCAGATGCTGGCCATCGCCCGTGCGCTGCTCAACGACCCCAAGCTTCTGATCCTCGACGAACCCACCGAAGGTCTGGCCCCGGTGATCGTCGACGAACTGGTGAAAATCCTGCGACGGATCAAGGACGAAGGCCTGTCGATCCTGCTGGTGGAACAGAACCTGATGGTCTGCGACGCCCTCGCCGACCGTCACTACGTGCTCGAACAGGGCCGCGTGGCCTATCAGGGTAGCGCTGCGCAGTTTCGCGAAGACCCGAGCATCAAGAACCGTTACCTGGCCTTGAGCGCCTGACTGTGGGTTGTGTGTACCGGCTCTTTCGACGGGACCCGGCGCAGGCCACACAGCACACCGCCATTGAATTGACCATGTTTTGCTTCAGGAGAGATGAACCATGAACACCCGCATCGATCCCTCGCAGCACCTGCTCGGCCAGGGTTCGCTGGTCAGCCGCGACCGCCTCTGGCAATCGCTGATGGACCTGGCACGACTGGGTGCCACCGCCAAGGGCGGTGTCTGCCGCCTGGCCTTGACCGACCTTGACCGTCAAGCCCGCGACCTGTTCGTGCGCTGGTGCGAGGAAGCCGGCTGTACCGTCAGCATCGACGCCATCGGCAACATCTTCGCCCGCCGCCCCGGGCGCAACCCGGCGCTGCCACCGGTGATGACCGGTAGCCATATCGATACACAGCCCACCGGGGGCAAGTTCGATGGGTGCTACGGGGTCATGGCTGGCCTTGAAGTGATCCGTACCCTGAACGACCTCGACCTGAGCACCGAAGCACCCTTGGAAGTGGTGGTATGGACCAACGAAGAAGGCTCACGCTTCCCACCGTGCATGATGGGCTCTGGCGTGTTTGCCGGTAAGTTCGGCCTGCAGGAAACCCTGGAAAAGATCGACGACCAGGGCCTGTCGGTTGGCGCCGAGCTTCAGCGCATCGGCTATGCCGGCCCGCGCGCGCCCACCGGGCATGCCGTTGGCGCCTATTTCGAAGCGCATATCGAGCAGGGCCCGATCCTGGAAGACCAACGCACCACCATCGGTGTGGTCCAGGGCTGTCTGGGGCAGAAATGGTTCGATCTGGTGCTGACCGGCGTCGAAGCCCATGCCGGCCCCACCCCGATGCACCTGCGCAAGGACGCACTGGTCGGTGCCGCCGAAGTGGTGGCGGCGGTCAACCGCTCGGCCCATGCACACCAGCCTCACGCTTGCGGCACGGTCGGTTGCCTGACCCTGCACCCCGGCTCGCGCAATGTCATTCCCGGCCAGGTACAGATGACCATCGACCTGCGTCATCTCGACCCCGACCACCTCGCCAGCATGGTGGGCGAAGTACGTGCCGCCATCGAAGCCAGTGCAGCGAAACACGGCCTGAGCTATGAACTGACACCGACCGCGGACTTCCCACCGCTGTACTTCGCCGAGCAATGCGTCGATGCCGTGCGCCAGGGAGCCCGCGCCCTGGGGCTAAGCCACATGGACATCGTCAGCGGCGCCGGCCACGACGCGATCTTCCTGGCCGAACTGGGGCCGGCCGGTATGATTTTCGTACCGTGCGAAGGTGGCATCAGCCACAACGAGATCGAAAATGCCGCACCACAGGACCTGGCCGATGGCTGCGATGTCCTGCTGCGCGCCATGTTCCAGGCTGCCAATCCAGGAGCCCGCTGAGATGACCGAGAAAACCGCGATTGGCGAGTTCACCGCCGTCGAACTGCTGGAGCTGTACCAACGCCGGCAGTTGTCACCGGTGGAGGTGGTCGACGATGTGCTGACGCGCATCGACCTGCACAACCCGGTAGTCAATGCCTACTGCCATGTCGACGGCGAGGGGGCCCGCGCCGCGGCCCGCGCCAGCGAACGACGGTGGCTGCGGGGTGAGCCCTGTGGCCGGCTGGATGGCGTGCCTGCCTCGATCAAGGACCTGACCCTGACCTCTGGCATGCCCACGCGCAAGGGTTCGCGCACCACGTCGGCTGCAGGCCCATGGGAAGTTGATGCGCCCTTCACCGCCTTCATGCGCGAAGCCGGCGCGGTGCTGGTGGGCAAGACCACTACGCCGGAGTTCGGCTGGAAGGGGGTCACCGACAATCCGCTGTATGGCATCACTCGTAACCCCTGGGATACCCGGCTGACCGCTGGCGGATCATCCGGCGGCGCCGCGGCGGCTGCCGCGCTGAACCTGGGCGTGCTGCACCAAGGAAGCGATGCCGGTGGCTCGATCCGTATCCCCTGTGCCTTTACCGGTACATTCGGCATCAAGCCAACGTTCGGCTATGTACCGCAATGGCCGGCCAGCGCCATGACCGTCCTCTCGCACTTGGGGCCGATGACGCGCACGGTCGACGACTCGGTGCTGATGCTCGACTGCGTCGCCCGACCCGATGCGCGCGACGGGCTGGCAGGCGCACCACGCCAGACGCCGTGGCTGGGTCAGGATCAGGACCTTGGCCACCTGCGCATCGCCTACAGCGCCGATTTCGGGTATGTGAACGTCGACCCGCAGATCCAGGCGTTGGTGGCACAGGCGGTGAAGCGCCTGGCTCGGTTGGGGGCGCAGGTCGAAGCAGTCGACCCAGGATTCGGCGACCCGCTGGAAACCTTCAATACGCTGTGGTTTGCCGGAGCTGCACGGTTGGCCAGCGCGTTCAGCGATGAGCAGCGAGCCCTGCTTGACCCTGGGCTGCGGTGGATCGCCGAACAGGGTGCGCGAATCAACCTGAGCGAATACACCCAGGCACTGGAGGCCCGGGCGGATCTGATCGCGAAGATGAATGCCTTCCATCAGCGCTATGACGTGCTGGTAACGCCCATGTTGCCGCTGGTGGCATTCGAGGCGGGGCACAATGTGCCGCCTGGGTCAGGGATGGCACAATGGATGGAATGGACGCCGTTCAGCTACCCCTTCAACCTGACTCAGCAGCCCGCGGCCTCCATACCGTGCGGGTTTACCCGCGAGGGGTTGCCCGTCGGGCTGCAAGTGGTTGCCGGGCGGTTTGCCGATGAGCACGTGCTGCGGGTGTGCAAGGTGTATGAGCAGCATTATCCAAGCCGGCACCTTCAGGTGCCGCTGACAGGCTGCAATGGCTGATGGCTTGGCCGGCGCATCGCCGGCCAGCCAACGCCCACAAGGAGCGCGCGGAGCCCGAGAAGATCACGGGCCGCACTGCGGCCCAGCGCACGATCAGCCAAGGCGCCCCGCCGGCGCATAGGGCGCCGGGTCGATAATCGGCTCGGCCCCTGTCAGCAGATCGGTGAACAGTTGGCACGATGCCGGCGCCAGCACCAGCCCGTTGCGATAATGCCCGCAATTGAGCCACAGCCCATCATGCCCCGGCACCCGCCCGATGTATGGGATGCCTTCCGGTGAGCCTGGCCGCAAACCGGCCCAGTGCCCCACGACCTCGGCATCTGCCAGCGCCGGTAGCAACTCCACCGCCGAAGCCTTCAGGCTTTCCAGTGCCTCTGGCGTTGGCGTCTTGTCGTAACCGGCATGCTCCAGCGTACTGCCCACCAGAATGTGCCCATCACGTCGTGGAATTGCATAACGCCCCTTGGCCAGTACCATGCTGGGCAGGAAATCGGCGGCGCACTTGAAGAGGATCATCTGCCCCTTCACCGGTTCCACCGGCAAGGTCAGGCCCAGGGTGCCGAGCAGGTCGCCACTCCAGGCGCCAGCGCTGAGTACCACGTCATCGGCCTCGATCACCCCGTCAGCGGTCCGTACGCCTGTCACGCACCCGCTTTCTTGACGGAACCCTGTGATCTGGCAATGCTCGCGCATTGTCACGTTGGGCAGCGCCAGCAATGCCGCCTTGAGCGACTTCACCAGGCGAGGATTACGCACGTTGGCTACGCCGGCCATGTAGATGGCCCGCTTGAAACCAGGCCCCATGACCGGGACCGCGTCGTAGGCAGCCGAGATGTCGACGGCACTGAGCGGGCGGCCCGCGCGCTGAGCCCAAGCCAAAGCTTCAGCTTCGTCGTCCAGGTCGAGCCAGTACAGGCCGGTGGTGTGAACTTCCGGGTCCAACCCGGTGCTGGCGAACAGACGCTCGCCAAGCTGTGGATAAAAGTCCTGCGACCAGTGCGCCAAGGCGGTGACCGCCGGGCTGTAGCGCCACGGGTACAGCGGCGAGACGATACCGCCACCGGCCCAGGACGACTCGCGGCCAACCTCGCCCTGGTCACAGACCACTACCTGGCCGACTTTCTCCGCCAGGTTGAACGCCGTCAGCAGGCCGATCACTCCGCCGCCAACAACCACTACTCGTTTGCTCATCTGTCGATCCAAACACCTGAAGTAAATCCGCGATGCACCCGGCATCATTCAACCTTCAGCTTCCCCAACAGCGTTCAGCGTCGCCGGACGCGCCGGGGTTGGCGCGCACACCGGCCTGGTCGAGCTGGAAATCGCCACAGCGATCAACGGCCATCAGGCCGCTCGGCAGCCGGCGTGCCAACAGCGTGAAGGTGTCGCTGCCACGTTGGGCGTGCAGCCTGTAGTGACGATTCCCGTCAGGTAACCGGGGGTCGCCCTCGGCATACTGGCCAGTGAGCGCACGATGACGCTCCAGGCGCAGGGCGGCTTCGTGCAGCAGGCCAACCACTTCGCTGCGTGCGGCTCGCCTGAGCTGGTCGCTGTAACTGGGGTAGGCAATGGCTGCCAGAATGCCGGTCACGGCCAGGACAATCAACAACTCGATCAGGCTCAAACCTTGCTGCATGTCAGTCCCGCCTCAGTCTCTGCCGCCAAAGGATGCGCTGCGCTACCTGCCCGTGAGCGGCTGGCACAGCGTAGACCGCCTCCACCACTTGCCTTGACTCGCTCTGGCGACTGACGGCGGTCACCCTGTACAACGTGACTTCCTCGCCCTCTGCGCGGTGGGCGGCACGGGTACTCGCGCCCAGATTCTGAAGCTGAAAGTAGCCGCTCTCGGTGCCTTGCCATGCCCCCTGCAGCTCGTGCGGGCGCGAAGGGGGCTGGCAGTCCTTGCACAATGCAGGTGGCGCGCGCTCCAGCTCGGCTTCGGCGAACTGCAGGGTGGTCTCCACCTGTTCCAGCGCCTGCAGGCCATCGCGCAGGTAACCGGTCATGCGCGTCTCCAACAGCGCATCGCGCAAGGCCGACGCTGCAATCAGGGCAAGTAGCAGGCTCAGCACCAACGCCAGCAACAGCACCATGCCGCGTTGGCGTTTCATGATTCGTCCACCGGGTTGCGTACCGCAACGGTCAGTGCGTAACGCTGCTCGATACCCAAGGTTGGCTCGTACAGCGCCAGCTGGATATCCACCCGCCCTCCGCCAAGCGCTGGCACATGGACCAAGCGCAGTTCGCGCACGTGGTTGACCAGAGGCTGGAAGTTTCGGCTGTTGGCGCGCTTGAAGACCAACGTCGTGCCTTCAAGCCGGTAGCTGTGGCGGCTGATCGGAAACGCCAAAGGAAGCTGGTCGTTGCCCTCGCGCGCGCGATGCACCTGTACCTGTTCGATGCAATCGGTGCGAAGGGTCCAGTTCGGTATTCCGGTGTATCCAGGCAACTCGGCCACGACCAGGTCGAGGCTGGATGTACCGACTTGCAACGGCTGGGCGAAGGCCTGGATCGCCTCTGGTGCCTTGAAGTCGCCAGGTTGCGCTCGCAGACACCCGAACATGCCGGCCATGCGTATGCTTTGCGCCATGTGCAGCAGTGCAAACCGGGCATCGTCCTGCATATGGACCGCCGCGCCTTGCAGGCGCCAGGCCTGATGCGCGGCGACGAACACCTGGCTGACCGCCGCCAGGCACATCAGCCCGATGGCAAGCGCCAGCATCACTTCGAGCAGGCCGAAGCCTCCTTGCTCGCGGCTCATGGCTGCCTGCCCTGGACCCTGCCCCGCTCGTGCTCGCTGTGCGCGCTCAACGCGGCCTGCCCCTCGTGGCGGGCGCTTTCGGTGGCTTGCATCGCTCGCAACTGCGATGCGGCCGCAGCGAACATGCTCAACGACACCACCACCACGGCCAACAGCACTTCCAACAGCGTCATCCCCTGATCCCTCGTGCGCATCCGTGCACCTCCTGCGACTTTTCCCCCTGAAGAGCGCGAACTTGGCCGACTGGACCTTGCCGCCATCGACCTTGAAGCTAAAGCGAAGCACTTCCGGGGGAGGAATGCACGGTGCGGCAACAAGGGGCAACACTGATACAAATGATGTTCGCGTTGGCGCTCGCGGCGGTGCTTACGCAACTGGGCATGCCTGCCTACATCAACATGACCGATGACCTGCATCGCTCGGCAGCCGCACGGGACCTCTTGCAAGGCTTGCGTAGCGCTCGCAGCCATGCGCTTCTGCAAAGCCGTGCGGTGGCGATTCAACCGTTGGACAGTGACTGGGGGACAGGTTGGCGAATCGTGCTCGCTGACAACGAACAAGTGCTGCGGGAACATCGCCTGGCGCGACCGCTGCGGGTCGTGGCGAGTACGAGCAGAGAGGTGGTATTCAGCGAGATCGGCATCGCGCAGGGGCGCAATGCCAGTCTGCAAGGGATAACGCTGGAGGTGTGCAGACGGGTTGCCGAAAGCACACCCTATCGGGTCATCGTGGCACCGAGCGGTCGGGTCAGGCTGACGACAGACGAACCCGACCGACCCGCTTGCCAGGCCAGCTGATCAGATCAGCGAGCGAACCCGCAGCTCCTTGGGCATCGAGAAGGTGATGTTCTCTTCGCGTCCATCGAGCTCTTCGGCACCGGTCGCGCCCCAGGACCTGAGCTGCTCGATCACGCCACGCACCAGCACCTCCGGCGCCGAAGCACCCGCGGTAATGCCGATGCGGGCCATGCCGTCGAACCAGGCACGTTGCAGGTCTTCGGCACCATCGATCAGGTAGGCCGGTGTGCCCATGCGCTCTGCCAACTCGCGCAGGCGGTTGGAGTTGGAGCTGTTGGGGCTCCCCACCACCAGCACCACATCACACTCGTCGGCCAATTGCTTGACCGCGTCCTGGCGGTTCTGGGTCGCGTAGCAGATGTCATCCTTGCGCGGGCCGCCAATGTTCGGGAAGCGCGCGCGCAGGGCGTCGATCACACGGCTGGTATCGTCCATCGACAGGGTCGTCTGGGTCACGAAGGCCAGGTGATCGGGGTTGCGCACTTGCAGCCTGGCCACATCGTTCTCGTCTTCGACAAGGTAGATGGAGCCGCCATTGCTGGGATCGTACTGCCCCATGGTGCCTTCGACTTCCGGGTGACCGGCGTGGCCGATGAGGATGCACTCACGGCCATCGCGGCTGTACTTGGCCACCTCGATGTGGACCTTGGTCACCAGCGGGCAGGTGGCGTCGAACACCTTCAGGCCACGGCCGGCAGCTTCCTGGCGCACCGCCTGGGAGACGCCATGGGCGCTGAAAATGACGATCACGTCATCCGGCACCTGGTCCAGCTCTTCGACGAAGACGGCGCCACGGTTGCGCAGGTCTTCGACGACGAACTTGTTGTGCACCACTTCGTGACGCACGTAGATCGGTGGGCCGAAGACTTCCAGGGCGCGGTTGACGATCTCGATCGCCCGGTCGACCCCCGCGCAGAAGCCGCGCGGGTTGGCGAGTTTGATTTGCATGCTCGGCTCCAGGCTCAAAGCGCCTTGACCTCGAGGATTTCCACCTCGAAGTTAAGGGTCTTGCCAGCCAGTGGGTGATTGAAGTCGATGGTCACCTGGTCGTCATCGAACGCTTTGACCACACCCGGCAGCTCGGTGTTGGCGGCGTCGTTGAAGATGACCAACAGCCCTTCGGACAACTCCATGCCCTCGAACTGAGACCGCGGCATGACCTGCACGTTCTGCGGGTTGGGCTGGCCGAAGGCATTCTCCGGGGCCACGACGACCGTGCGCTTGTCGCCGGCCTTGAAGCCGAACAGCGCATTTTCAAAACCAGGCAGCAGGTTGCCATCACCGACCTTGAAGGTCGCCGGGGCCTTGTCGAAGGTGCTGTCGACGGTGTCGCCGTTTTCCAGGTGCAGCGCGAAGTGCAGGGTCACTTCGGTGTTCTGGCCGATACGGGTTTCAGTCATGGACAGCTTCCTCGGACTTCTTGCTCTTGAACATATCCAGCGCCAGCATCACCGCACCGACGGTAATGGCGCTGTCGGCCAGGTTGAAGGCCGGGAAATAGTAACGGTTCTGCCAGTGCACCAGGATGAAGTCGACCACATGGCCGAGCACGATCCGGTCGTACAGGTTGCCCAGCGCACCGCCAAGCACCAGCGACAGGGCCACCGCCAGCCAGGTCTCGCTGCGCCCCAGGCGCTTGAGCCAGACTACCAGCACGGCACTGACCACCACGGCGATGAGGGCGAACAGCCAGCGCTGCCAGCCCGAACTTTCCGCCAGGAAGCTGAATGCTGCGCCGGTGTTGTAGGCCAGGGTCCAGCTGAAGTAGTCGGGAATGACGACGATCTGTTGGTACAGGCTCAACTTGCCTTCGAAGTACACCTTGGTGACCTGGTCAAGGACCAGGACCACCAGGCTGAGCCAGAGCCAGGCAAGGCGCCCGAAGCGCCCCGCTGCAGGGTTAGGCATAGTGGCGCACCTCACCCGAACCGCTCAGGTTGTCGACGCAACGGCCGCAGATTTCCGGATGCTCCGGGTGGCTGCCGACGTCAGCGCGGAAATGCCAGCAACGGCCGCACTTGGCGTGACCGGACTTGACCACTTTCAGCTTGAGGCCTTCGACTTCGGTTGCAACGGCATCCGCCGGTGCCTGGACGAACGGCACGACGCTGGCCGCCGAGGTGATCAGCACGAAGCGCAGCTCGTCGCCCAGCTTGGCCAGGTCGGCGCTGAGGGCGTCCTCGGCGTACAGGGTAACTTCCGCCTGCAGGTTGCCGCCGATGACCTTGGCCGAACGCTGGTTCTCCAGCTCCTTGTTGACCGCGGCCTTGACCGCCATGACGCGATCCCAATAAGCGCGGTCCAGCTCGGTGCCTTCCGGCAGCTCGCTCAGGCCTTCGTACCAGCCATTGAGCATCACCGACTCGTTACGCTCGCCTGGCAGGTACTGCCAGATCTCGTCGGCAGTGAAGGCCAGGATCGGGGCGATCCAGCGCACCAGCGCCTCGCTGATATGGTAGAGCGCGGTCTGGCAGGAACGACGGGCGACACTGTTGGCGCCGGTGGTGTACTGGCGATCCTTGATGATGTCGAGGTAGAAACCACCCAGCTCCTGGACGCAGAAGTTGTGAACCTTGGAGTAGACGTTCCAGAAGCGGTACTCGCTGTAGTTCTCTTCCAGCTCGCGCTGCAGCAGCAGGGTGCGGTCAACCGCCCAACGGTCCAGTGCGATCATGTCTTCCGGGGCCAGCAGGTCGCGGGCCGGGTCGAAACCGGACAGGTTGGAAAGCAGGAAGCGCGCGGTGTTGCGGATGCGGCGGTAGGCATCAGCGCTGCGCTGCAGGATCTGCTCGGAAACAGCCATTTCACCGGAGTAGTCGGTGGCGGCTACCCACAGGCGCAGGATGTCGGCGCCCAGGGTGTTGTTGACCTTTTCCGGCTCGATGGTGTTGCCCAGCGACTTGGACATCTTGCGGCCGTTCTCGTCCACGGTGAAGCCGTGGGTCAGCAGCTCGCGGTACGGCGCGTGGTTGTCGATGGCGCAACCGGTCAGCAAGGACGAGTGGAACCAGCCGCGGTGCTGGTCGGAACCTTCCAGGTACAGGTCGGCGCGCGGGCCAGTGGAATGACCGATGTCGTGGGAGCCACGCAGCACGTGCCAGTGGGTGGTGCCCGAGTCGAACCACACGTCCAGGGTATCGGCGATCTTGTCGTACTGGCCGGCTTCTTCACCCAGCAGCTCGGCGGCGTCCAGCTTGAACCACGCCTCGATGCCTTCTTTCTCGACGCGCTTGGCCACTTCTTCCATCAGCTCGACGGTACGTGGGTGCAGCTCGCCGGTCTGCTTGTGCAGGAAGAACGGAATCGGCACGCCCCAGTTGCGCTGACGCGAGATGCACCAGTCCGGGCGGTTGGCGATCATCGCGTGCAGGCGCGCCTGGCCCCAGGCCGGGACGAACTTGGTGTCCTCGATGGCCTTGAGCGCGCGCTCGCGCAGCGGCTGGCCTGTGGTTGGCTGCTTGTCCATGCCGACGAACCATTGCGCGGTGGCGCGGTAGATCAGCGGAGTCTTGTGGCGCCAGCAGTGCATGTAGCTGTGGCTGATGGTTTCGGTGTGCATCAGCGCACCGACTTCGCTCAGCTTCTCGACGATGGCCGGGTTGGCCTTCCAGATGAACTGACCGCCGAAGAATTCCAGCGAGTCGACATACACACCGTTGCTTTGCACCGGTGTGAGGATGTCGTCGTTGACCATGCCGTAGCGCTTGCAGGTGACGAAGTCGTCTTCACCGTAGGCTGGCGAGGAGTGAACCACACCGGTACCGGCGCCCAGTTCGACGTAGTCGGCCAGGTAGATCGGCGACAGGCGGTCGTAGAACGGGTGACGGAAGTTGATCAGTTCCAGGGCCGAACCCTGGGCGGTAGCCAGCACCGTGCCTTCCAGGTTGTAGCGCTTGAGGCACGACTCGACCAATTCTTCGGCCAGCACCAGCAGGCGCTCGCCGGTATCGACCAGGGCGTACTTGAACTCCGGGTGGATGTTCAGCGCCTGGTTGGCAGGGATGGTCCACGGGGTGGTGGTCCAGATCACGATGGCAGCGGGCTTGGCCAGCGCCGACAGGCCGAAGGCGGCGGCCAGCTTGTCGGCGTCGGCAACCGGGAAGGCCACATCGATGGTCTGGGACTTCTTGTCGGCGTACTCGACCTCGGCTTCTGCAAGTGCAGAACCGCAATCGAAACACCAGTTCACCGGCTTGAGGCCCTTGAACACGAAACCTTGCTTGACCATTTCGGCCAGGGCGCGGATTTCACCGGCCTCGTTGGCGAAGTTCATGGTCTTGTAGGGGTTGTCCCAGTCACCCAGCACGCCAAGGCGGATGAACTCGGTCTTCTGCCCTTCGATCTGCTCGGCGGCGTACTCTCGGCACAGCTCGCGGGTGCGGTCGGCCGACAGGTGCTTGCCGTGGGTGACCTCGACCTTGTGCTCGATCGGCAGACCGTGGCAGTCCCAACCCGGCACGTATGGCGCATCGAAGCCTGCCAGGGTCTTGGAACGGACGATCATGTCCTTGAGGATCTTGTTCAGCGCATGACCGATGTGAATCTTGCCGTTGGCATAGGGCGGGCCGTCGTGCAGGACGAACTTCGGACGGTCCTTGCCAATTTCGCGCAGCTTCTGGTACAGGCCAATGCTGTCCCAGCGCTGCAGAATCTGCGGTTCGCGCTGAGGCAGGCCGGCCTTCATCGGGAAGGCGGTGTCCGGAAGGTTTAGCGTGGCTTTGTAGTCGGTCATTTCAGGCTCTTCGTTAGCGGTTGAGCGTGCCAATGTGCACGTGCGGCGGCGATGTCCGCGTCGATCGCCGACTTCAGCGCCTCCAGGGAGGCGAAACGCTGCTCTTCACGCAGCTTGTGGTGGAATTCCACCGTCAGGCGCCGGCCATACAGATCGCCGGCATAATCCAGCAGATGAATCTCGAGGTGCGGGCGCCCGTCACCGGATACGGTGGGGCGCACGCCAATGTTGCCAACGCCCGGCCAGGCCTTGCCGTCGATCTCGATACTGGCCAGGTAGACCCCGGACAGCGGCACGCGGCGGCGCTTGAGCTGGATGTTGGCGGTTGGGGTGCCAAGCTGGCGCGCCAGCTTCTGGCCATGCAATACCCGCCCGGTGATGCTGTACGGGCGGCCCAGCAGGTGTTCGGCCAGTTCGAAGTTGGCCTCGGACAACGCCTTGCGCACCTCGGTGCTGCTGACGCGCAGGCCGTCCTGAATCACGGTGTTGGCCGCCTCGACGGTGAAGCCGTAGCGGTGACCTGCCTCAACCAGGAAGGCGAAATCGCCGGCGCGGTCGCAGCCGAAGCGGAAGTCATCGCCCACTTCCAGATGCTTCACGCCAAGACCATCGACCAGGATCGCCTTGACGAAGGCCTCGGCGCTGAGCTGGCTCAGACGTTGGTTGAAAGACAGGCATAGAACGCGGTCGATACCTTCGCCAGCCAGCAGCTCGACCTTGTCGCGCAGGCGTGCCAGGCGCGCGGGCGCGGTGTCCGGGGCGAAGTATTCGCGAGGCTGAGGCTCGAAGACCACCACGCAAGTGGGCAGGCCCATGGCCTGGCCGCGCTCGCGCAGGCGCGCCAGGATTGCCTGGTGGCCACGGTGAACCCCGTCGAAGTTGCCAATGGTGGCGACACAGCCCCGGTGCTCGGGGCGCAGGTTGTGAAGACCTCGAACCAGCTGCATAACGCGCTTCTTGCTCATAAAGTGGCCGATTATAACCACACCCGGGCGCTGGTGACAGGCAACAGCGCCGAGGGGTGGCGTGGAATGCGAAAAACCGACGCCTGACCCGCCTTCAGCTTCAATGCAGGGCCTTGCGGGCGAAATGCCGGGGCCGGAAACCACACAGGTACAGGCAACCGAAATAGGTCACCACCCCCGCCAGGATCAATGCCCCCAGGCGTACGAAACGTTCGAGCATGCCGCCCAGCTCCCAGGCTGGCAGGTAATGCATGCCCACCAGCAACACCGCCGACATCAGCGTCACCGCCAACACCAGCTTGAACAGGAACATGGCCCAGCCTGGCTGCGGCTGGAACAATTGCTGGCTGCGCAGCTTCCAGAACAGCAGTCCGGCATTGAGGCAGGCGCCAAGGCTGATGGCCAGGGCCAGGCCGGCATGCTTGAGGGGGCCGATCAGCGCCAGGTTGAACAGCTGGGTGCAGACCAGGGTGAAAATGGCGATCTTCACCGGGGTCCGGATATTCTGCTGCGCATAGAAGCCAGGTGCTAGCACCTTGACCAGAATGATCGCCAGCAAGCCCACGGAATAGGCGATGAGCGCACGCTGGGTCATGGCCGCATCGAAGGCGCTGAACTTGCCGTACTGGAACAGTGCCACGGTCAGCGGCTCGGCCAGGATCGCCAGGGCCAGGGTGCAGGGCAGCACCAGCAGGAAGCACAGTCGCAGGCCCCAGTCGAGAATGCGCGAATACTCTTCGCGGTCCTTGTTGGCGTAGGTCTTGGCCAGGGTCGGCAGCAGGATGGTGCCCAACGCGACACCCAGCACGCCTGACGGCAGTTCCATGAGGCGGTCGGCGTAGTACATCCACGACACCGAGCCGGCCACCAGGAAGGACGCGAAGATGGTGTTGATGATCAGCGAGATCTGGCTGACCGACACCCCCAGGATGGCCGGCAGCATCTGCTTGAGCACGCGCCAGACGCCCGTGTCGCGCAGGTTGAGGCGCGGCAGCACGAGCATGCCGATCTTCTTCAGCGCCGGCAGCTGGTAGACGAGTTGCGCCAGGCCGCCGGCCAGTACCCCCCAGGCCAGCGCCATGATGGGCGGGTCGAAATACGGCGTCAGCAGCAACGCGAAGGCGATCATCGCCACGTTCAGCAAGGTCGGGGTGAACGCCGGGACGGAGAAACGGTTCCAGGTATTGAGGATCGCGCCGGCCAGGGACGACAACGAGATCAACAGTATATAAGGAAAGGTCACGCGCAGCAGGTCGGTGGTCAGCTGGTACTTCTCGGGGCTGTCAACGAACCCGGGCGCGGTTGCCCACACCACCCAGGGCGCGGCGAGGATGCCGACGGCGGTGACCAGCGCCAAGGCCAGGGTCAGCAGGCCACTGACATAGGCGATGAAGGTGCGGGTCGCCTCCTCGCCCTGTTGAGTCTTGTACTCGGCCAGGATCGGCACGAAGGCTTGCGAGAATGCGCCCTCGGCGAAAATGCGTCGCAGCAGGTTGGGCAGCTTGAAGGCGATGAAGAAGGCGTCGGTGGCGATACCAGCGCCAAACACACGCGCCAGGATGGTGTCACGAACGAAGCCCAGTACCCTGGAAATCATGGTGATGGAGCTGACAGCGGCGAGGGATTTGAGCAGGTTCATCGAAAAGTTTCACGCCAAGGGCAGAGGACGCTGCCAGACAGCGTCCGAATGTGCGATACTCCCGCGCCTTCGCATGGGAGCCAAAAATTCCCGAGTTTACAGGTCGCGCAGCAGAAAGGAATATTTCCCTCTTGTTGGCGCACCGCTCGGCGGAACCCTGCAGGTGGCCTTGACATCCGCTCGACTGATCGGCATGATTCGCGGCCTATTTTGTTTGCTATTTACCTAAAGTCTTTCGAGGAGCTCGACGGTGGCCAACACACCTTCCGCCAAGAAACGTGCAAAACAGGCTGAGAAGCGTCGCAGCCACAACGCCAGCCTGCGTTCCATGGTCCGCACCTACATCAAGAATGTAGTCAAAGCCATCGACGCAAAAGACGCCGAAAAAGCGCAAGCCGCCTACATCCTGGCTGTGCCTGTAATCGACCGTATGGCCGACAAGGGCATCATCCACAAGAACAAGGCTGCTCGCCACAAAGGCCGTCTGAATGGCCACATCAAGGCGCTGAAAGAAGCTGCAGCTGCCTAAGCGACGCGCTTGTCGAAAAACCGACCCTAGGGTCGGTTTTTTATTGCCTGCGATTTGCTTCTGCAATCGCCGGTTCGCTGGCAATCAGTGGGGGCCGCACGCGGCCCCGCCTGAGAAATGCCCCTTACTTGGCAATCTGGATCTTGGGCGCCCATTGCAGCCATTCATCCTCGGCCTTGTCGAACAAGGCAAAGGTCTGCTGAGGCCGGGCTGGGGTGCCCATCTGTTCGCCATCCGGTGTCGCAAAGGCGATACCGCCATCGATCAGCGTCTCCACCGACTCGGTCCGCACCGTGGCGCCTTTGAACAGACCCCAATCGAAGCCAAAGCCGCTGCTGTTCCAGAATCGGCTGCCACTGCGTACCAAGGCGGCGTAGCGAGGCTCGATCAGGATATGGATCAGCACCCGGTCGGCATTCTGCCCAAGCTCGAAGCCGGTGACCTTGCCTACCGCCACTTCACGGTAGGTGACAGGTACGCCCGGCTTGATAGACCCACGGCGGGGCGCGCTCAGGGTCAGGGGCAAGCCGACTTCCGGCTCCGTGAACGCCGGGGCATCGGCCAGTGCAATGAAATCACGCTGCGGCCCCTTGTCCTTGGCTGCCGGCAGCACTTCCAGGTATTGCCCACCTACCAGGGTATCCAGGTTCTCGGTGCGTACGAGACCAAGTGAAGGCTTGACCACCCAGAACTGAGTACCGACACGGGCAATGCGGTCGGCTGCTTCGGTAATGCGCGCTCGCAGCAGCACTGCTTGCAGGTCAGCAGTCAGGTCGACACTCTCGACACTGCCCACATCCAGGCCACGGAAGCGAATCGCGGTACCAGGCTTCAAGCCATCGGCCCGGGTGACACGGATGGTCACCAAGGTGCCGGCACGATTCACTGCCTCCTGGCTCTCATGCAGGCGGAAACGTGGAATCCGGCGTTTGAGCGCCACGTTCGCAACCGGTGTGTCGAATGCGATACCGCCGGCCATAAGCGTCTGCAGTGACTCGCTCTTGATCTTGATGCCCGACAGCCCTCCGGTCAGCGTGATACCGCTGACGTTCCAGAATCGGGACGAGCCGTTTACCAGGTTCTGGTACTCCTGCTCGATATGCACGCCAATCAGGATGCGATTGCTGTTACGGGCAAACTGGTAGCTCTGCACGCTACCGACCTTGACCTGGCGGTACATCACCGGGCTGCCGATTTCGAGCGATCCCAAGGTATCGGCGAACAGCACCATGTGCAGGCCTGGGGATTTCAGGTCGAGCGGTGGCGCCTTGGGCCTGGCCTCGAACTCGCGCAGAGGCTTGGCCCCCTTCTCGCCCGGACGAATCGCGATGTAGTTACCTTTGACCAATGCTTCCAGGCCGGTGATGCCGGCCAGGGAGATCGACGGCTTGACCACCCAGAACTGCGTGCCTTCTACCAGGTAGTCCTCGGCCAGCGGGTCGAGTGTCAGCTCGGCCGTGGCACTGCCCAGGTTGTCTTCCATCTTCAGGGCCTTGAGCGAACCGACCTGGATCCCCTTGTACATCACGGGCGTGCGCCCGGCCTGCAAGCCTTCATAGTCGGTGAGCTTGACCTTGATCCGTATTCCCGCCTGGGCTGCATCGAAGTCCTCGTACAGACGGAATGGCAGGCTCGGATCGGTGGGCGGGCTGTCCTTGCGGTATTCCGGTGTGGCGAAGGCAATCCCCCCGGCCACGATACTGGACAGCGACTCGCTGCGCACCTTCACGCCAGACAGGTCAGCGTCGATGCTGATGCCACTGGCATTCCAGAACCGCGTGTGCTTTCGCACCAGGCTGGCATAAGCCGGTTCGATGAACACTTTGATCTCGACGGTTTCCTGATCCTCGGACAAGCGGTAGCTCTTTACCCGACCCACCTGGATCTGCTTATAGAACACGGGGCTGTCACGGTTGAGCGAACCCAGCCGTTCGGCTTTGAGGGTAAGGTGCAGGCCTGGCTCGGAGTCCGACAGCGGCGGCGCCACTTTCAGCGCAGTGAAGCGCTTGGTGCGCTCACCCTCGCCTGGGCTCACCGCGATGTAGTTACCGGACACCAGTGTCTCAAGGCCGGAAATACCTGCCAGGCTGACACTGGGCTTGACCAGCCAGAAGCGCGTGCCTTTATTCAGATGAGGCTGGGCGGCCTTGTTCATCTCAATGGTGGCGATGACACCTTGGTTCTCGCCCTTGGCATCGAGCACCAGGCTCTTCACCTTGCCGACGGGCATGCCCTTGTAGATGACTTCGGTCTTGTTGGCGACGATTCCTTCCCCGCTCTCGAATCGAACTTCGATTTCAACACCCGCATCGCGATAGGCCTGCCAAGCCAACCAGCCACCGATCAGCAAGGCGATCAGCGGCAAAATCCAGATAGCCGACCAGTTCGAAGCTGGTCGGGTTCTAGCCGTAGGCACGTCACTCATGGTCGTCATCCGACTCCGTGTTATCCCAGATCAGTCGGGGATCAAAAGTTAAAGCTGCGAGCATCGTCAGGATCACCACACTGGCAAATGCAACGGCACCCAAGTTGGCTTCGACACTGGCGATACGCCCGAAATTCACCACGGCCACTAATATGGCAATGACGAAGATATCGAGCATGGACCAGCGCCCAATGAATTCGATGAAGCGGTACATCAGGATCCTTTGTCGCGCTGACAAGGGCTGGTGACGCTGCACCGAGTACAGCAGCAGGCCGATACCCACCAACTTGAAGGTGGGTACCAAAATGCTGGCAATGAACACCACGGCGGCGATTGGCAGCATGCCGTGCTGCAGCAGGGTGATGACACCGGACATGATGGTGTCGGGGCTACCCTGCCCAAGCGTGCTGACGGTCATGATCGGCAGCATGTTCGCCGGAATGTAGAGGATCGACGCAGTGATCAGCAGCGCCCAAGTGCGCACGATACTGTTTGGCCGACGCGCATGCACGACCGCACCACACCGCGTGCAGGTCTGCGAAGTACTGTCGGCCTCCTGGCGGTTCAACTCATGGCATTCATTACAGACCAGGATGCCTGCATCAATCGCCCGCATGGAGATCCTCCCCGGAAAGTGCGCTCCAGATCTGGTGTGGAGACATCACCACTTCCAGCCAGACCTGTATCAGCAAAAGACTGATAAAGCAGAACAGGCCAAGCCCTACGGTAAGCTCGGCCAGGTCGACGAGCTTGACGATCGCCACCAGCACGCCCATGAAATAGACCTCGAGCATGCCCCAATCTCGCAAATGATGATAAATGCGATAGAACAGCAAACCGTAGCTGCGCCCTACGTCGAGGCGAATGCTCAACAGCACCAGCAACTGACACAGTAATTTCACCGCAGGGATGGCCATGCTGCAGAGGAAGACCACCACTGCCACACCCCGCATTTGCGAATTGTACAGACCCACCACACCTGTCCAGACGGTGTCATCGGAGGTCTGCCCAAGCAGGTGCAACTGCATGATCGGCAGGAAGTTGGCGGGCACGTAGAGCAACAAAGCTGTCAGCACCAGGGCCAGGCTGCGGTTGACCACGTTGTGACGGTGAGCGTACAGCTCATATCCACAGCGCGGGCACTGAGCCTTTTCGTCTCGCTGCAGTACCGGCTTGCGCATCAACAGGTCGCATTCATGACAGGCGACGAGCTCTTTAAGGGGGAGTCGATCTAGCGCTTCAGGTTCTAAAGGGTTGGGCATACAGAGCTCTGAATGGGTACGTCGGCTCTATTCTAGTGATCTGGCTGCAAATGTGGGAGGCGACTAATGCGGGGGACACGCGGGCGCGGCTGCGCCAGAAAGACAAAACCCCTACCTGCTCGCGCAGATAGGGGTTTTGCGAAATGAATCTTGACGATGACCTACTCTCACATGGGGAAACCCCACACTACCATCGGCGATGCATCGTTTCACTGCTGAGTTCGGGATGGGATCAGGTGGTTCCAATGCTCTATGGTCGTCAAGAAATTCTGTTGCCAGAATGTCGTGTAAACACTCTTGGCCAATTCGGATATGTGAATTTGTGGTTTTGCGAACTTTCGGTCGTTTCGTCTTCACCACCGCAATCTGCGTCAGCAAATTGCTTGGGTGTTATATGGTCAAGCCTCACGGGCAATTAGTATTGGTTAGCTCAACGCCTCACAGCGCTTACACACCCAACCTATCAACGTCGTAGTCTTCGACGGCCCTTTAGGGAACTCAAGGTTCCAGTGAGATCTCATCTTGAGGCAAGTTTCCCGCTTAGATGCTTTCAGCGGTTATCTCTTCCGAACATAGCTACCCGGCAATGCCACTGGCGTGACAACCGGAACACCAGAGGTTCGTCCACTCCGGTCCTCTCGTACTAGGAGCAGCCCCTCTCAAATCTCAAACGTCCACGGCAGATAGGGACCGAACTGTCTCACGACGTTCTAAACCCAGCTCGCGTACCACTTTAAATGGCGAACAGCCATACCCTTGGGACCGGCTTCAGCCCCAGGATGTGATGAGCCGACATCGAGGTGCCAAACACCGCCGTCGATATGAACTCTTGGGCGGTATCAGCCTGTTATCCCCGGAGTACCTTTTATCCGTTGAGCGATGGCCCTTCCATACAGAACCACCGGATCACTAAGACCTACTTTCGTACCTGCTCGACGTGTTTGTCTCGCAGTCAAGCGCGCTTTTGCCTTTATACTCTGCGACCGATTTCCGACCGGTCTGAGCGCACCTTCGTACTCCTCCGTTACTCTTTGGGAGGAGACCGCCCCAGTCAAACTACCCACCATACACTGTCCTCGATCCGGATAACGGACCTGAGTTAGAACCTCAAAGTTGCCAGGGTGGTATTTCAAGAATGGCTCCATGAGAACTGGCGTCCCCACTTCAAAGCCTCCCACCTATCCTACACAAGCAAATTCAAAGTCCAGTGCAAAGCTATAGTAAAGGTTCACGGGGTCTTTCCGTCTAGCCGCGGATACACTGCATCTTCACAGCGATTTCAATTTCACTGAGTCTCGGGTGGAGACAGCGCCGCCATCGTTACGCCATTCGTGCAGGTCGGAACTTACCCGACAAGGAATTTCGCTACCTTAGGACCGTTATAGTTACGGCCGCCGTTTACCGGGGCTTCGATCAAGAGCTTCGCTTGCGCTAACCCCATCAATTAACCTTCCGGCACCGGGCAGGCGTCACACCCTATACGTCCACTTTCGTGTTTGCAGAGTGCTGTGTTTTTAATAAACAGTCGCAGCGGCCTGGTATCTTCGACCGACATGGGCTTACGGAGCAAGTCCTTCACCCTCGTCGGCGCACCTTCTCCCGAAGTTACGGTGCCATTTTGCCTAGTTCCTTCACCCGAGTTCTCTCAAGCGCCTTGGTATTCTCTACCCGACCACCTGTGTCGGTTTGGGGTACGGTTCCCAGTTATCTGAAGCTTAGGAGCTTTTCTTGGAAGCATGGCATCAACCACTTCGTCGCCTAAAGGCAACTCGTCATCAGCTCTCGGCCTTAAGATCCCGGATTTGCCTAAGATCTCAGCCTACCACCTTAAACTTGGACAACCAACGCCAAGCTGGCCTAGCCTTCTCCGTCCCTCCATCGCAATAACTGGAAGTACAGGAATATTAACCTGTTTTCCATCGACTACGCTTTTCAGCCTCGCCTTAGGGACCGACTAACCCTGCGTCGATTAACGTTGCGCAGGAAACCTTGGTCTTTCGGCGTGGGAGTTTTTCACTCCCATTGTCGTTACTCATGTCAGCATTCGCACTTCTGATACCTCCAGCAAGCTTCTCAACTCACCTTCACAGGCTTACAGAACGCTCCTCTACCGCGTCATCAAAGATGACACCCGTAGCTTCGGTGCATGGTTTGAGCCCCGTTACATCTTCCGCGCAGGCCGACTCGACTAGTGAGCTATTACGCTTTCTTTAAAGGATGGCTGCTTCTAAGCCAACCTCCTAGCTGTCTAAGCCTTCCCACATCGTTTCCCACTTAACCATGACTTTGGGACCTTAGCTGACGGTCTGGGTTGTTTCCCTTTTCACGACGGACGTTAGCACCCGCCGTGTGTCTCCCATGCTCGGCACTTCCAGGTATTCGGAGTTTGCATCGGTTTGGTAAGTCGGGATGACCCCCTAGCCGAAACAGTGCTCTACCCCCTGGAGTGATACATGAGGCGCTACCTAAATAGCTTTCGAGGAGAACCAGCTATCTCCGAGCTTGATTAGCCTTTCACTCCGATCCACAGGTCATCCGCTAACTTTTCAACGGTAGTCGGTTCGGTCCTCCAGTCAGTGTTACCTAACCTTCAACCTGCCCATGGATAGATCGCCCGGTTTCGGGTCTATACCCAGCGACTAAACGCCCTATTAAGACTCGCTTTCGCTACGCCTCCCCTATTCGGTTAAGCTTGCCACTGAATATAAGTCGCTGACCCATTATACAAAAGGTACGCAGTCACCTAACAAAGTAGGCTCCCACTGCTTGTACGCATACGGTTTCAGGTTCTATTTCACTCCCCTCTCCGGGGTTCTTTTCGCCTTTCCCTCACGGTACTGGTTCACTATCGGTCAGTCAGTAGTATTTAGCCTTGGAGGATGGTCCCCCCATGTTCAGACAAAGTTTCTCGTGCTCCGTCCTACTCGATTTCATTGATAAGAGATTTTCGTGTACGGGGCTATCACCCACTATGGCCGCACTTTCCAGAGCGTTCCACTAATCTCAAATCAACTTAAGGGCTGGTCCCCGTTCGCTCGCCACTACTAAGGGAATCTCGGTTGATTTCTTTTCCTCAGGGTACTTAGATGTTTCAGTTCCCCTGGTTCGCCTCTTGTACCTATGTATTCAGTACAAGATAACCAGCTTATGCTGGCTGGGTTCCCCCATTCAGAGATCTCTGGATCACAGTCTGTTTGCCGACTCCCCAAAGCTTATCGCAGGCTACCACGTCTTTCATCGCCTCTGACTGCCAAGGCATCCACCGTATGCGCTTCTTCACTTGACCATATAACCCCAAGCAATCTGGTTATACTGTGAAGACGACATTCGCCGAAAATTCGCATGTTGCTCAATTAAGAGCAGAACTCACAAATTTTACCTTAGCCTGACATCACACCAGTGAAAGTGCGTGTCAGTCTATCTATCACATATCCGAATTTTTAAAGAACGATCTGACAAAAGTCAGAAATCAACATTCGATCTGAATGTTCATTTCTAAGTTCTGATCAAGTAAGCGAGTGGTGGAGCCAAGCGGGATCGAACCGCTGACCTCCTGCGTGCAAGGCAGGCGCTCTCCCAGCTGAGCTATGGCCCCGCATATTGGTAGGTCTGGGCAGATTTGAACTGCCGACCTCACCCTTATCAGGGGTGCGCTCTAACCAACTGAGCTACAGACCTATATAGGGTCTTGATCGTCTTCGACAATGAATCAAGCAATTCGTGTGGGAGCTCATCAGTAGGCTGATGTCGTCGATTAAGGAGGTGATCCAGCCGCAGGTTCCCCTACGGCTACCTTGTTACGACTTCACCCCAGTCATGAATCACACCGTGGTAACCGTCCTCCCGAAGGTTAGACTAGCTACTTCTGGTGCAACCCACTCCCATGGTGTGACGGGCGGTGTGTACAAGGCCCGGGAACGTATTCACCGCGACATTCTGATTCGCGATTACTAGCGATTCCGACTTCACGCAGTCGAGTTGCAGACTGCGATCCGGACTACGATCGGTTTTGTGAGATTAGCTCCACCTCGCGGCTTGGCAACCCTCTGTACCGACCATTGTAGCACGTGTGTAGCCCAGGCCGTAAGGGCCATGATGACTTGACGTCATCCCCACCTTCCTCCGGTTTGTCACCGGCAGTCTCCTTAGAGTGCCCACCATAACGTGCTGGTAACTAAGGACAAGGGTTGCGCTCGTTACGGGACTTAACCCAACATCTCACGACACGAGCTGACGACAGCCATGCAGCACCTGTGTCAGAGTTCCCGAAGGCACCAATCCATCTCTGGAAAGTTCTCTGCATGTCAAGGCCTGGTAAGGTTCTTCGCGTTGCTTCGAATTAAACCACATGCTCCACCGCTTGTGCGGGCCCCCGTCAATTCATTTGAGTTTTAACCTTGCGGCCGTACTCCCCAGGCGGTCAACTTAATGCGTTAGCTGCGCCACTAAAATCTCAAGGATTCCAACGGCTAGTTGACATCGTTTACGGCGTGGACTACCAGGGTATCTAATCCTGTTTGCTCCCCACGCTTTCGCACCTCAGTGTCAGTATCAGTCCAGGTGGTCGCCTTCGCCACTGGTGTTCCTTCCTATATCTACGCATTTCACCGCTAAACAGGAAATTCCACCACCCTCTACCGTACTCTAGCTCGCCAGTTTTGGATGCAGTTCCCAGGTTGAGCCCGGGGCTTTCACATCCAACTTAACGAACCACCTACGCGCGCTTTACGCCCAGTAATTCCGATTAACGCTTGCACCCTCTGTATTACCGCGGCTGCTGGCACAGAGTTAGCCGGTGCTTATTCTGTCGGTAACGTCAAAACAGCAAGGTATTAGCTTACTGCCCTTCCTCCCAACTTAAAGTGCTTTACAATCCGAAGACCTTCTTCACACACGCGGCATGGCTGGATCAGGCTTTCGCCCATTGTCCAATATTCCCCACTGCTGCCTCCCGTAGGAGTCTGGACCGTGTCTCAGTTCCAGTGTGACTGATCATCCTCTCAGACCAGTTACGGATCGTCGCCTTGGTGAGCCATTACCTCACCAACTAGCTAATCCGACCTAGGCTCATCTGATAGCGCAAGGCCCGAGGGTCCCCTGCTTTCTCCCGTAGGACGTATGCGGTATTAGCGTTCCTTTCGAAACGTTGTCCCCCACTACCAGGCAGATTCCTAGGCATTACTCACCCGTCCGCCGCTGAATCAAGGAGCAAGCTCCCGTCATCCGCTCGACTTGCATGTGTTAGGCCTGCCGCCAGCGTTCAATCTGAGCCATGATCAAACTCTTCAGTTCAATACTGCTTGGGTTTTTAAGAAACCCTAAACTTGGCTCAGCAATCTCAAATGACTATGTGATTTCTCGCATGGTCACTTGTGATGCTGATAATCTTTGTGACTATCAGTCCGTACTCACAAGCACCCACACGAATTGCTTGATTCGATTTGTTAAAGAGCGTTTGGCTAAGAGCGTTTCGCCTCAACCGAGGCGCGCATTCTACGCTTTCCTCATTTGCTGTCAAGCGTTTATTTTGAAGTTTTTTGCGAGAAACTCGTTTAGCTTCAAACACTTGACTCGCTGCGATCTCTCGTAGCGGGAGGCGAATAATACAGCGTTTTAAAACGCTGTCAACCACCTCTTTCAGCGCTTCCGATTGCTTTCTAAACGCTCAACTTGTTGATTAACAAGGAGTTTTTCGTTTCGACTGCGTCGGAAGTGGGGCGCATTATAAGGGGATTCGAGAGGCCGTCAACCGTTAATGTTCATTTAAATTGAAATGATGGCAAACACGGACCGTATCGAGGCCGCCAGGTGCCCGCCGCGATGCATTCAGTGGTTTGTAGATCGAGCGCCGCCCGCGCGGCGCATCGCGAGCAAGGCTCTCGCCTACCCGGTTGGTCTGCAAGGACGCCACTGGAAACAAAGCGGGGGAGGCCTTTCGGCCTCCCCCGCTGCTATCGCAACCCTTACAGGCTTGGGAACGCGAACTGCGAAGCCTCGTGGCTCGCACGCTGCGGCCAACGCTGGGTGATCGCCTTGCGACGGGTATAGAAGCGCACGCCATCCGGACCATAGGCGTGCAGGTCGCCGAACAGCGAACGCTTCCAGCCGCCGAAGCTGTGGTAAGCCACCGGCACCGGCAGCGGGACGTTGACGCCGACCATGCCCACTTCGATCTCGTCGCAGAACAGGCGTGCAGCTTCGCCGTCACGGGTGAAGATGCAGGTGCCGTTGCCATACTCGTGATCATTGATCAGCTGCATGGCCTGCTCCAGGCTGTTCACGCGCACGACGCACAACACCGGGCCGAAGATCTCTTCTCTATAGATGCGCATCTCTGGCGTCACGTTGTCGAACAGCGTGCCACCTACGAAGTAACCATCCTCATTGCCCGATACGCGGTAGCCACGGCCATCGACCACCAGTTTGGCACCAGCGGCAACGCCGTCGTCGATATAACCGACCACCTTGTCGCGAGCCGCAGCGGTTACCAGCGGGCCCATGTCCAGACCGCAAGCAGTGCCGGCACCAATCTTCAGTGCCTTGATCTGCGGCTCCAGTTTGGCAATCAGCGCATCGGCCACCTGGTCACCCACGCAGACCGCGACCGAAATCGCCATGCAACGCTCGCCGCACGAACCATACGCCGCGCCCATAAGTGCACTGACCGCGTTGTCCAGGTCGGCATCCGGCATCAGTACCGCATGGTTCTTGGCTCCGCCCAGCGCCTGCACACGCTTGCCGCGCTTGGTGCCTTCAGCGTAGATGTACTCGGCGATCGGGGTCGAACCCACGAAGCTCAGCGCCTTGACCTCAGGCGCCTCGATCAGCGCATCCACGGCTTCCTTGTCACCGTGGACCACGTTGAGGATGCCTTTTGGCAAACCGGCCTCAAGCAGCAACTGGGCAATGAACAGCGTGGAACTCGGGTCGCGCTCGGAGGGCTTGAGGATGAATGCGTTACCGCAAGCGATGGCCAATGGATACATCCACAGCGGAACCATGGCCGGGAAGTTGAATGGGGTGATACCGGCAACCACACCCAGCGGCTGGAAGTCGGACCAGGCATCGATATTCGGGCCAACGTTGCGGCTGTACTCGCCTTTCAACACTTCAGGGGCAGCACAGGCGAACTCCACGTTCTCGATACCGCGCTTCAGTTCACCAGCGGCGTCTTCCAGGGTCTTGCCGTGCTCTTCGCTGATCATCTGCGAGATCTTGGCTTCGTTCTGCTCCAGCAACTGCTTGAAGCGGAACATGACCTGAGCACGCTTGGCAGGCGGGGTGTTGCGCCAGGCCGGGAAGGCAGCCTTGGCCGAATCGATGGCTTGCTGAACGGTTGCACGACTGGCCAGCTCGACCTTTCGAACTGCCTGGCCAGTGGACGGGTTGAACACATCGGCAGTGCGCTCGCCTTTAGTAACCAGCTCGCCGTGGATCAGGTGCTGAACAATGCTCATGCATAACTCCAGATAAAGAGGGTTGAGCCAGGCGCGTGCTGAGCACGCGCCCTACGTCAAAGTCGGAAAGGTCAGTCGATCTGGTTCAGGGCTTCGCCTACCGCATCGAACAGGCTGTCCAGCTCCTGCGGCTTGGTGTTGAAGGTTGGCCCGAACTGCAGGGTGTCGCCCCCGAAGCGCACATAGAAGCCGGCTTTCCACAGTTTCATCGCCGCCTCGTACGGACGGACGATGGCATCGCCATCACGGGCAGCGATCTGGATCGCGCCAGCCAGGCCGTAGTTGCGGATATCGACGATATTCTTGGTGCCCTTGACGCCATGCAGCAGCTTCTCGAAGTGCGGCGCCAGCTCGGCAGCCGATTGCACCAGGTTTTCCTTCTGCAGCAAGTCGAGCGCGGCGATACCGGCGGCACAGGCCACTGGATGAGCCGAGTAGGTGTAGCCGTGTGGGAATTCCACGGCGTATTCCGGGGTCGGCTGGTTCATGAAGGTCTGGTAGATCTCGCTGCTGGCGATCACCGCGCCCATCGGGATGGCACCATTGGTGACCTGCTTGGCGATGCACATCAGGTCAGGGGTCACGCCGAAGGCCTCGGAGCCGGTCATGGCGCCCATGCGGCCGAAGCCGGTGATCACTTCGTCGAAGATCAGCAGGATGTTGTGCTGGGTGCAGATTTCGCGCAGACGCTTGAGATACCCCTTCGGTGGCGGCAACACGCCAGCCGAACCGGCCAGGGGCTCGACGATGACTGCGGCGATGTTCGAGGCATCGTGCAGTTCGATCAGCTTGAGCATCTCGTCGGCCAGGGCGATTCCGCCCTCCTCCGGCAAGCCCTTGGAGAAGGCGTTGGCCGGCAGCACGGTGTGAGGCAGGTGGTCGACGTCCAGCAGCTGGCCGAACATCTTGCGGTTGCCGTTGACGCCACCGAGGCTGGTGCCAGCGATGTTCACACCATGGTAGCCACGGGCGCGGCCGATGATCTTGGTCTTGGTGGCCTGGCCCTTCAGGCGCCAGTAGGCACGTACCATCTTCAGCGCGGTGTCGCAGCACTCGGAACCGGAGTTGGTATAGAAGACATGGTTCAGGTCGCCCGGGGTCAGCTCGGCGATTTTCTCAGCCAACTGGAACGACAGCGGGTGCCCGAACTGAAACGCGGGGGAGTAATCCAGGGTGCCGAGCTGACGTGCGACCGCCTCGGTGATTTCCTGACGCGTGTGACCGGCGCCGCAGGTCCACAGGCCCGACAGGGCGTCGAAAATCTTGCGGCCCTTGTCATCGGTCAGGTAGTTGCCCGATGCAGCCACGATCAGACGCGGGTCGCGCTGGAAGTTGCGGTTGGCGGTGTAAGGCATCCAGTGCGCATCCAGCTTGAGCTGGCTGGCCATTCCTGCAGGGGCGGTTTCCGGCATGTTCATCGGCGGTTCCTCGAGAGACGATTAGGCAACGATGGATGTTGTTGCAGCTAAGTTGGCACGGCGATAAAGTCTGAAAAAGCCAACATTTCTAATCTTCAGATTGAACAAAACTAAACTTATGAGCCGACGTCCCGACCCTCTCGCACAAGTCAGCGATTTCGACATTCGTCTGCTGAAGATCTACCGCAGCGTAGTCGAGTGCGGTGGTTTCTCTGCCGCCGAGAACGTCTTGGGCATCGGGCGCTCGGCCATCAGCCAGCAGATGAACGATCTGGAGCAACGCCTGGGCTTGCGCCTGTGCCAGCGCGGACGCGCCGGCTTCTCGCTTACCGAGGAGGGACGCGAGGTGTATCACTCGGCGCTGCAGTTGCTCAGCGCCCTGGAGACCTTTCGTACCGAGGTCAACGGGTTGCACCAGCACCTGCGTGGCGAGCTGAACATCGGCCTGACCGACAACCTGGTGACCCTGCCGCACATGCGCATCACCCACGCCCTGGCAGAACTGAAGGACCGGGGCCCCGACGTGCGCATCAACATCCGTATGATCGCCCCCAGCCAGGTCGAGCAGGGTGTGCTCGACGGCAGCCTGCATGTCGGCGTGGTACCGCAGACCAGCCCTCTTTCAGGATTGGAATACGAACCCCTGTACAGCGAGCGTTCGCTGCTTTATTGCGCGGTGGGGCACCCACTGTTCTACGCCGATGACCAGCAAATCGACGACGCACGCCTCAACAGCCAGGAAGCTATCGCCCCTACGTTCCGCCTGCCAAGCGACATCCAGGCTCACTATCAGGCCCTGCACTGCACCGCTAGTGCATCGGATCGCGAAGGCATGGCCTTTCTGATCCTGACCGGACGCTACATCGGCTACCTGCCCGACCACTACGCCAGCTTCTGGGTCCAGCAGGGCCGACTGCGCGCGCTGAAATCCGGCCAACGCTTCTATGACCTGAGCCTGAGCTGGGTGACCCGCAAGGGACGCCGGCCGAATCTGGTACTGGAAAGCTTCCTCGAAAGCCTGGCAGCGACGCGCTGATGCCTGTCTCTGACGCTAACGCTTGTCAGTTCGGCGCAGGAAGGTAATCTTGTCCGACAGCCGCAGCCACTGACCCGTACGGAATCGTCCATGACCCTTGAAGTCCCTGCGCATCGCCTCTCTGCCTCAGGCAAGCCCGCTGGCCGCATCCGCCAGAAAAACGAACAGGCCATCATCCAGGCAGCCGAAGACGAATTCGCGCGCCATGGTTTCAAAGGCACCAGCATGAATACCATCGCGCTGAAAGCCGGGCTGCCCAAGGCTAACCTGCATTATTACTTCACCAACAAGCTTGGCCTTTATATCGCGGTGCTCAGCAACATCATCGAGTTGTGGGACAGCACCTTCAACGCCCTCAGCGTCGATGACGACCCGGCTGTGGCGCTGAGCCAGTACATCCGCACCAAGATGGAGTTCTCCCGGCGCAACCCACAAGCGTCGAGAATCTTCGCCATGGAAGTGATCAGCGGCGGTACTTGCCTCACCGAGTATTTCAGCGCCGACTACCGTGAGTGGTTCCGAGGCCGGGCCGCGGTGTTCCAGGCCTGGATCGACGCCGGCAAGATGGACCCGGTCGATCCGGTACACCTGATCTTCCTGCTGTGGGGCAGCACCCAGCACTATGCCGACTTCGCCACACAGATCTGCCAGGTCACCGGCCGCAGCCGCCTGACCAAGCAAGACATGGAAGACGCCAGCAACAACCTTATCCACATCATTCTCAAGGGCTGCGGCATCACGCCGAGCGCCTCATAGCCACTTATGCCTTCTACCCTGCTTGACCTCTGCGAGTTTCGCGAGGAAATCCGCAAGAGCCGCTTCATCACCCTCGCCGGCCCCATCTCTAGCCCCGCCGAGGCGATCAGTTTCATCGAACGCCACAGCGACCTGGCCGCCACCCACAACTGCTGGGCCTGGAAACTGGGCGCGCAATACCGCAGCAGCGACGACGGCGAACCTGGCGGCACGGCCGGGCGGCCGATCCTGGCGGCCATCGAGGCGCAGGACTGCGACCAAGTGGTGGTGCTGGTCATTCGGTGGTACGGCGGTATCCAGCTCGGCACAGGCGGCCTGGCCCGGGCCTACGGCGGAGGTGCCAACAAATGCTTGCAACAAGCGCCGAAAAGGTTGTTGGTCCAACGCAGTGAATACACCTGCAGTTGCACCTTCAGCGAGCTGGCCTTGGTGAAACTGCGCCTGGCCGAAGTGGATGGGCTGGTGCTGGACGAACAGTTCACCGCCAATGGAGTCGACCTGCGCATCGCCGCAGGCCAGGCACACATACCCACCTTGCAGCAGCAACTGGCAGACCTCAGCCGCGGCCGGATCATTCTGGAAATCGGCTGAAGCTTGCTCACAACAACTGTGGGCCTGCCTGTGGATAAGCTATGAGCACTCCCCGGCAGCGCCCGTTATCAAAGGGCTCCAGCGCTTTGATCATATTTTGATCACCGTTTGATGACAGCTGCAAACGTCTGAAAGGTCAAGACTTATCCCCAGCACTTTGCCACCGGTCTCGAATCATACCCCGATCGGTTGCACACATTAACTGTGGAGCAGCCTGTGGATAACCCGTTAGCCAATGAGTGCAGTGCCCGGCGGCACACGGCCTGGCAAAGGTGGTCATTTTTTAACCAAATTCAGATCGGGCAGCTTCTGCCCGGCTGAATTATGCTCAATATCCCTCTCCTCCAACGCTCAAGGAGTCCCCAATGTCCCTTCAAAAAACCGCCCTTGTCATTGGCGCTTCGCGTGGACTGGGCCTAGGCCTGGTACAGCGTCTGCACGAAAAGGGCTGGAAGGTCATCGCAACGGTGCGTGATCCGCAGAAGGCCGACACACTGCGCCAGGTGCCCGGCGTACGCATCGAACAACTGGAGATGAACGACACCACCCAGCTCGATGCGCTCAAGCAAAGCCTTCAGGGTGAGGTGTTCGATCTTGTATTCGTCAATGCGGGCGTCATGGGGCCTCTGCCCCAGGATGTGGACGGCGTGCAGGCAGCCGATGTTGGCGACCTGTTCATGACCAATGCCGTTGCGCCCATCCGTGTCGCCCGCCGTTTGGTTGGCCAAGTGCGCGAAGGGAGCGGTGTACTGGCCTTCATGAGTTCGATCCTGGGCAGCGTGACCATTCCCGATGGCAGCGAACTGTGCTTGTACAAGGCCAGCAAGGCTGCGCTGAATTCGATGATCAACAGCTTCCTGGTGGTCGAGGCGCAGCGTCCCGATCTTTGCGTGCTGGCCATGCATCCGGGCTGGGTAAAAACCGACATGGGTGGCGAAAACGCCGAAATCGACGTGCTGACCAGCACCCGTGGCATGGTCGAGCAAATCGAAGCTCAACGTGGCAATGCCGGTCTGCGCTTCATCAACTACAAAGGCGAGAGCCTGACCTGGTGAATTGAAAGCCGCGAGGCGAGGCAGTAGACTCGGAGCCTCGCCCACGCGGCGGACCTGGATCAGCAGACAGGGCAACACTGAGCTGGCTAACCTGAACCCACTTTCAGAGGAGCCGGCACCATGCCTGCGACCCGTATCTGGTTGAAATCCCCCCTTGCCATCTTCACCGCCAACACCCTCGACGCCCGCGGCGGACTGGTGATCGAAGACGGCCGTATCCGCGAACTCCTGGCCCTTGGTGAAAGCCCCAGCCAACCTTGCGAGCAGGTTTTCGACGCCCGCGAGCACGTCGTGCTGCCCGGCCTGATCAATACCCACCACCACTTCTACCAAACCCTCACCCGGGCCTGGGCGCCAGTGGTGAACCAACCATTGTTCCCCTGGCTGAAGACCCTTTACCCGGTCTGGGCACGCTTGACACCGGCCAAGCTGGAACTGGCAAGCCAGGTAGCATTGGCAGAGTTGCTGCTGTCCGGTTGCACCACCGCGGCCGACCATCACTACCTGTTCCCCCAAGGCCTGGACAACGCCATCGACGTGCAGGTCGAGGCCGTGCGTAAGCTGGGCATGCGCGCCATGCTGACCCGAGGCTCAATGAGCCTGGGCGAAGCCGACGGGGGCCTGCCGCCTCAGCAGACGGTGCAACAAGGTGAAGTGATCCTGGCCGATAGCCAACGGCTTATCCACAGCTACCACGAGCGCGGTGACGGCGCGCAGATCCAGATCGCCCTGGCGCCTTGCTCGCCGTTCTCGGTCACCCCGGAAATCATGCGTGCCAGCGCAACCCTTGCCGAAGAGCTGGACGTGCGCCTGCACACGCACCTGGCCGAGACCCTCGACGAAGAAGACTTCTGCCTGCAGCGCTTTGGCCTGCGTACCGTCGACTACCTGGACAGCGTCGGCTGGCTCGGTCCGCGCACCTGGCTGGCCCATGGTATTCATTTCAACGGCGATGAAATGGCCCGCCTGGGCGCTGCAGGCACCGGTATCTGCCACTGCCCCAGCTCGAACATGCGCCTGGCATCGGGCATCTGTCCGACCGTGGAGCTCGAGACCTCCGGTGCTCCGGTGGGCCTGGGCGTGGACGGATCGGCGTCCAACGATGCCTCGAACATGATCCTGGAAGCTCGCCAGGCGCTTTACCTGCAGCGCCTGCGCTACGGTGCCGAACAGATCACCCCCGAACGCGCCCTCGGCTGGGCCACCCAAGGCTCCGCACGCCTGCTGGGCCGCCAGGATATCGGTGAGCTGGCCCCCGGCAGACAGGCCGACCTGGCCCTGTTCAAACTCGATGAGCTGCGCTTCTCAGGCAGCCACGACCCGCTCTCGGCGCTGCTGCTCTGCGGCGCCGACCGTGCCGACCGGGTCATGGTCGGCGGCCAGTGGCGCGTCATCGACGGCCAGATCGAGGGCCTGGACATCCAGGGCCTCATCGCCGACCACCGCCAGGCAGCCGCCCAACTGATCGCTGGTTGAGGCAACACAGGCCTGGCTGGGCGCATTGCCCGGCCAGGCCCTGTAGAATGGCGGCAACCGTACCTGATTGAGATAACCCCCTATGTATGAATGGTTGAACGCCCTGCCCAAGGCCGAACTGCACCTGCACCTTGAAGGATCGCTGGAGCCCGAACTGCTGTTCGCCCTGGCCGAGCGCAACAAGATCGCCCTGCCCTGGGGGGATGTGGAGGCGCTGCGCAGTGCCTATGCCTTCAACAACCTGCAAGAATTCCTCGACCTCTATTACCAAGGCGCGGACGTGCTACGCACCGAGCAGGACTTCTACGACCTGACCTGGGCTTACCTGCAACGCTGCAAAGCCCAGAACGTAATCCACACCGAGCCTTTCTTCGACCCACAGACCCACACCGACCGAGGTATCCCCTTCGAAGTGGTGCTCAATGGCATCAACCAGGCGCTCAAGGATGGCCGTGAGCAACTGGGTATTTCCAGCGGGCTGATCCTCAGCTTCCTGCGCCACCTCAGCGAGGAAGAAGCGCAAAAGACCCTCGACCAGGCCCTGCCATTCCGCGATGCGTTCATCGCTGTTGGCCTGGATAGCTCGGAGAAAGGCCACCCACCCAGCAAGTTCCAGCGCGTCTTCGACCGCGCCCGCGCCGAGGGCTTCTTGACCGTGGCACACGCAGGCGAGGAAGGCCCACCCGAGTACATCTGGGAAGCCATCGACCTGTTGAAGATCCAGCGTATCGACCATGGCGTACGCGCCATCGAGGACGAACGCCTGATGCAACGCATCATCGACGAACAGATTCCGCTCACCGTCTGCCCACTGTCGAACATCAAGCTTTGCGTGTTCGAACACATGGGCCAACACAACATCCTCGACATGCTGGAGCGCGGCGTGAAGGTCACGGTCAATTCGGATGACCCGGCCTACTTCGGCGGTTATGTCACCGAAAACTTCCATGCCCTGCACACACACTTGGGCATGACCGAAGACCAGGCCCGTCGCCTGGCGCAGAACAGCCTCGACGCCCGCCTCGTTCGCTGATCGACCACACCTGGCATTGCAGGTGGTTGATTACCCCACCTGCAACGTCTTCACCCGGGCGATCTGATTGATGTGCTGAATGCCCATGGCGGATATGTGCAACGCTCGTGTGCCTTTCGGCTCGCGAATCCACCCCGACTGCAGGAACAGCTTGAACATCGCCTGACCCAGGCTTCCGCCGATATGCGGCCCCTGGTCGCTCCATTCGTTGCAGTGACAGAGTGCGCTTGCGCGCTGCTGGCACGGCGCCAAGGCCTCGATATAGACGCCAATGGCGGCCAGTTCCGCCCGGCCCTGCTCGCTGACGAGCAACTGCTGCCCTGCCCCCTCCAGCCAGCCCGCGACCACCAGCCGATGGTACAGCTCGCTTGCCAGTTCTCCGCCAAGGTGATCGCCACAACGGCGTGCCCTGCGCATTGACAACGGTACCTGCAATGGCGCTGCCTTCGCCCCGGCGCCCCTGGCGCTTTCCAGTTGCACGCTGGCCAAGGCCTCGACCGCCGCCCCCACCTGAGGCGTCGCCAGCCGGAAATAGCGCTTGCGCCCCCTGGCTTCCAACCTGAGCAACCCTGCCGAGGACAACAGGGAAAGGTGCGCGCACGCCGAGGATGAGGTCAGCCCAGTCATCACTGCCAGCTCATCGGCTGGCCGCGGTATGCCGTCTATCAACGCCCATAGCATGGCGCTGCGCTTAGGGTCTGCCATCAGGCCGGCGATCTGGCTTATGCTGCTGGCTGCTTTCATGTCCTGGTAACTCCCTGCAAGCTCACTTTGGTTTCCAATGGCCAACCGTGGCAACACGCATCACCAGCACTTCGTCTGCCCCCCTGGCAGGGAAACATGACTCACTGCCGCTGGCCCCGCCGCCAGTATATGCCCGGCAAACACCCATTCAGGATTGCCAGGTACGGGGGCCGTGCCGTGGGTGCACCGACCCTGGAAAGCCCTGGGTTATCCACAGCAGACCCGGCCAGCGCCTGATGGGGCGTGACAAAACCGCAAGCTAGAAGGATTACAGACGAAGCTGGAGGAAAGATCGCCCGCTGCCTTCGCAGATACTGCCGACAACAGGCTTCCCAAAGTAGCGCAAACAAAAGCGAAGGTTCGACATGATTCCAGGCATTGCACCTGGCATTGCAAGGGGCACGGAGGTGGCACCTCAGGACCGTCAGTCAGGACACCATAGCCGGTCATGGCATGCGCTCGGCACAGCGCTACACTGATCCGGCCCCCTCAGAGGTATGCCGCGATGAAGATTGTCGTCACTGCATCAAGCCGAAACCCCAACTGCCCTTGGCAGGTTCAACTCGATCAGCACAAGGTGAGTTTCCGCAGTGAAGCCGAGGCGCGTGCCTTCGTCGCCACGTTGGAAACCCGCCTGAAGGCACCTCACACGCTCATGCCGGACGCCTGGCCTGCAAGTACCGGGTCAGCAGCGCGACACTGACCACCAGTGCGCCACACAAGCTGATCACCATGGCCATCGGTACCGCGCTGCCATCATGCAACAGCCCGACCAGTGCCGCCGCGCCTGCGGCGACACTGAACTGCAAGCACCCCATCAGGGCCGAGGCGCTGCCTGCCCGCGCGCCCTGACCGTTCATGGCGCAAGCCGACGCATTGGGAATGATGCATCCCAGGCTGGCAATGCACACGAACAAAGGCACCAGCAGCGGCCACAACTGCGTCGGCCGCGTGGCCGCCACGCCCAGCAACACCAAACCTGCCGCCAGATACATCCAGACGGCGCGCAGCAGCAGGAAGGCAGGACCACGCTTGGCCAGCAAGCGGGCATTGACCTGTGCAACCAGGATGAAGCCCGCGGCGTTGGCACCGAAGAACCAGCCGTAATGCTCGGCAGGCACGCCGTAAAGCTTGATGAATACGAACGGAGAACCTGCAATGTAGGCGAACATCCCAGCGATGGCGATGCCTCCCGTCAGGGCATGCCCCAGGAACACCCGGTCGCTGAGCAACCGGAAATACTGACGCAAGGCGCCAGACAGCGGCTGCCGGGGTATGTGCGCAGGCAGGCTTTCCGGCAGGCCCATGCCAACTGCCAGCAGGCAGGCCGCGCTGAACAGGCTCAAGGTCAGGAAGATTGACTGCCAGCCGGCAAGGTTCACCAGCACCCCACCGAGCATCGGCGCAAGGATCGGTGCCAGGCCCATGACCAACATCAACTGCGAGAACACCTTGGCCGACGCCACCGCATCGCACTTGTCGCTGACGATGGCGCGCGACAGGACCATACCGGCACAGCCCCCCAACGCTTGGACGAAACGCGCCAGGATCAGCGTGTCGAGGTTGGGCGCGAACGCGCAGGCCAAGGACGCAACGGTGAACAACGCCACACCGAACAGCAGCGGTTTGCGCCGGCCAAAGCGGTCGGCGATCGGGCCGTAGGCCAACTGGCCAATGGACAGCCCGAGGAAATAGGCCGCCAGGGTAGTCTGGACATGTTGTTCATCGGTGGCGAAAGCCTGCGCCATGGCCGGGAAGGCGGGCAGGTAGAAGTCGATCGCCAAGGGCCCGAACGCACTCAATGCGCCCAGGATCAGCACCATTCTCAGGTTCATCAGGAATCCATAGCAGGCTAAGCAAGCGCGTAAGTCTACCTGCTGCGGATGGCCTGAGTATGAAAACATTTGCAACAAAAACCCGGCGATTTGGCGTCGATTACTCTGTGTTGTCGCTGGCAGGCCGCCTCCAGGGTGGGGCGCGGTGCGCCCCCATCCTCACGCCATCTCGGCCTGATAACCCTCTTCGCGGATCGCTTGCAGAATCCGTTCGCTCCCCAGCTCGCTCTGCACACGCACCTGCTTGCCAGCCAGGTCGACTTCAACACGCGCCTGTGGGTCCTGTTCCTGCACCGCTCGGGTCACCGCTTTCACGCAGTGGCCGCAGGTCATGCCTTGTACGTTGAACACTTGCATCGAGGTTACCTCCTTTCAGGATTTGCCTCAGTTTCAACCTTGCCATCGGGTCAAGGTCAAGTTCTGCGGTAAACGGCCGGGCTGGAAATCTGCCTTGACCTCGGCCAAGCTGCGCCTTTGATGATTTGGCAAGTAGGAGATTTCTCATGTTCAGGGCAGCAGTGGGCGTTGTCGGGTTGCTAGGCGCATTGGCCGCCACGCCCCCCGCTTACGCCGAGGGCAACTCGGACTACAGCGTGTTGATCATTTCCCGCGAGCGCCTGGAGGTGGCCACCAGCTGCGAAATCGGCATCTACCTCAACGATCAGCTCTCTGGACGTGTATTCCAGGAACAATCGACCTCCTTCAACCTGCCACCCGGCCCGGTGGACGTGCGCTTGCGTCTGTTGCCAGGGCAAGCGCCTGGCTGCGCCCCGGGTATCGAGGACCAACGCAGCACCCGCTTGAACCTGCAGGCTGGGCAGATCAACAAATACCGCATCGCCATGGGGCACAATGGGCTTGAGTTGAAGCGAGCCGGCCTGGGCTATTGACCTTCCCCACGTGGCAAGGTTGATGCTGGAGGCCAGTCCAAGGAGTGAGCCATGCCCGCATCCACCACGTTCGACCTGCCGATCTCCGGCATGACCTGTGCCAGCTGTGCTGGCCGTGTCGAGCGCGCCCTGCGCAAAGTCGCTGGCGCTGAACAGGTCAGTGTCAACCTCGCCACCGAACAGGCCCGCGTCCTCGCGCCGGCCGACAGCCTGCACGCCCTGGTCGACGCCGTGCGCGAAGCAGGCTATGCCGTCCCTACCCGTACCGTAGAGCTGGAAATCAGTGGCATGACCTGCGCCAGTTGCGTAGGCCGTGTCGAGCGCGCCTTGGGCAAACTGCCAGGCGTCGAGGAGGTCAGCGTCAACCTGGCCAGTGAGCGAGCCCATCTGCGTGTGCTGCAGGCGCTGGATGATCGCCAACTGATCGAGGCGGTGGAGAAAGCCGGCTACAGTGCCCGCCTGCCCCAGGCCGGCGCGGATGAGCAGAGCGATGCGCTCCACCCTCTGCGCAAGGAGCGTTTGGCGGTCGGCCTGGCACTGTTGCTCGCCCTGCCCCTGGTAGTACCGATGCTGGTGCAGCCATTCGGCATTCACTGGATGCTGCCTGCCTGGGTGCAGTTCCTGCTCGCCACACCGGTGCAGTTCGTCCTCGGCGCACGTTTCTACGTAGCCGCCTGGAAAGCCGTTCGCGCCGGCACTGGCAACATGGACCTGCTGGTGGCGCTGGGCACCAGCGCCGGTTATGGGCTGAGCCTGTACCAGTGGGCGAATGCCTCGGGGGAAATGGCGCCGCATCTGTACTTCGAGGCCTCGGCGGTGGTGATTGCCCTAGTGCTGTTGGGCAAGTACCTGGAAAGCCGCGCCAAACGCCAGACCGCCAGCGCCATCCGCGCCCTCGAAGCCTTGCGCCCCGACCGCGCCGTACGATGGGTCGATGGCCTGGAGCAAGACGTGGCTATCGACCAGTTGCGCATCGACGACCTGGTCGTGGTCAAACCTGGCGAACGCTTCCCGGTCGATGGCCTGGTGGAGGACGGCAGCAGCCATGCCGACGAGGCCCTGATCAGTGGCGAAAGCCTGCCGGTGCCCAAACAGCCAGGCGATACAGTCACCGGAGGTGCCATCAACGGTGAAGGCCGCTTGCTGGTACGCACCCAGGCACTGGGCACGGAAACCGTACTGGCCCGGATCATCCGTCTGGTCGAAGACGCCCAGGCGGCCAAGGCCCCTATACAGAAGCTGGTGGACCGCGTCAGCCAGGTGTTCGTCCCAGCGGTGCTGGTGCTGGCACTGATCACGCTGGTGGGCTGGTGGTTGGCCGGTGCGCCGCTGGAAACCGCGCTGATCAATGCCGTCGCGGTGCTGGTCATCGCCTGCCCTTGCGCCTTGGGCCTGGCCACGCCAGCGGCGATCATGGCCGGCACCGGTGTCGCTGCCCGAAATGGCATCCTGATCAAAGACGCCGAAGCCCTGGAGCGTGCCCATGCGGTCAACCGCGTGGTGTTCGACAAGACCGGCACCCTGACATCCGGCAGCCCCCGTGTCGTCCACAGCCAGGCGCTGGTCGGGGACAGCGCAGAACTGCACCGCCTGGCCGGCGCCCTGCAACGCGGCAGCGAACACCCCTTGGCCAAGGCTGTGCTGCAGGCCTGCGCCGAGCAGAATCTGGATGTTCCGACAGTGACCAACAGCCAGTCCCTGACCGGGCGCGGTATCGCCGGGCAGGTACAAGGCCGCGAACTGGCCCTGGGTAACCGACGCCTGCTCGATGAAAGCGGCCTGCAGCCCGGCGCACTGGCCACCCAGGCCCAGGCTTGGGAAACCGAAGGCCGTACCTTGTCGTGGCTCATCGAGCGCGGCGAACAGCCCCGTGTCATTGGCCTGTTCGCCTTCGGTGACAGCCTCAAGCCCGGCGCCGAACAGGCCGTCGCGGCCCTACGGGCACGCCACATCAGCAGCCATTTGCTGACCGGTGATAACCGTGGCAGCGCCAAAGTGGTCGCCGCTGCCCTTGGCATCGATGACGTTCACGCCGAAGTGCTGCCAGCCGACAAAGCCGCCACTGTCGCCGCACTCAAGCAGGATGGCGTGGTGGCGATGGTAGGCGATGGCATCAACGACGCGCCGGCCCTGGCCGCCGCCGATATCGGCATCGCCATGGGCGGTGGCACCGATGTCGCCATGCAGGCGGCCGGCATCACCTTGATGCGTGGCGACCCGCGCCTGGTGCCCGCTGCCCTGGAAATCAGCCGCAAGACCTACGCCAAGATTCGCCAGAACCTGTTCTGGGCCTTTATCTACAACCTCATCGGCATTCCGCTGGCAGCGCTGGGCTACCTCAATCCGGTACTGGCCGGCGCCGCCATGGCGCTGTCGAGCGTCAGCGTGGTCAGCAATGCCCTTTGGCTGAAAACCTGGAAACCCACCACCACCTCGCAGGAGGCCCCATGAACATCGGCCAGGCCGCCCGCCGCAGCGGGCTCAGCACCAAGATGATTCGCTACTACGAGTCCATCGGCCTGCTCAAGCCCGCTACCCGCAGCGACAGTGGCTATCGCCTGTACCACCAGGACGACCTGCACCGCCTGGCCTTCATCAAACGCTCACGCGACCTGGGCTTCTCGCTAGACGAAGTCGCCAAGCTGCTGACCCTGTGGCAGGACCGCCAACGCGCCAGTGCCGATGTGAAGGCCCTGGCCATGCAACACATCGACGAACTGAACCGCCGGATCGAAGAGTTGGTCAGCCTGCGCGATACCCTCGATGAGCTGGTCGCGCACTGCCAGGGCGACGACCGGCCAGACTGCCCAATACTCAAGGATCTGGCCAACGGTGGCGCTTGCTGCCCCTGAAAGCACACCGCTGCTGGCATTTTGGTATGCCATATTAGCCTAAACCCGACCGAATAGTCGCCAAATACGACTTTATCCAATAAATACGGGGGTTTCCCCTCAAAAAGCCGACGCTCCTGCCGATACAACGCTTACTGCCTCGTGTGTCGATAAAGAAAAAAATTCCGGGAGCGTCGATGAACATCAAACAGAAACTGACCTGGGCATTCGCGGTCATCGCCGCCTTGCCCATTGTGCTGGTAGCCACGTTAGTGGTCCTGAACCTGCGAGGCGAAGCCCGCGAAGGTTTCCTCGACGGCAG
The DNA here is from genome assembly GCF_029537255.1 of Pseudomonas sp. NyZ480. Taxonomy (NCBI): domain Bacteria; kingdom Pseudomonadati; phylum Pseudomonadota; class Gammaproteobacteria; order Pseudomonadales; family Pseudomonadaceae; genus Pseudomonas; species Pseudomonas sp. NyZ480. The sequence continues at coordinate 4,734,387 of NZ_CP120626.1, forward strand.
TAGCCGGGAAATCCGCCAGGTCAGCAATGCGATGAATATCTTCTTCCAGGGCATCGACCAAAACGTGGAGTTTCTGGCCGCGCAGCCCATGGTAGCCGCGACCGGTAACGAGCTGAACAAGTTCATGAGTGCCAATCCGTCCTATGAACTGGGTGCACAGGCGCAGCAGCTGCTCGACTTTTTCACCCGTCTGGCTGACGCTCACCCTGGCTACGCCTACATCTCCTACGGCGTCAGCGACGGCGGCTATGTCGGTTGGCCTGCCGGCCAGAAGTTCGTCAACTACGACCCACGCCCACGCCCGTGGTACCAGCAGGCCATGGCCAACCCCGGCAAGACCGTACGCACCGGGGCCTATTACTGGGCTCCCGACGATGCCGTGCTGGTCAGCACCGTACGCGCTGTCGCCAACAAACTGGGCAACCCAGGCGGTGTGGTCAACATCGACGTCTCGCTCAAAGGCCTGACCGAGATCGTCAAGCAGATCAAAGTGGGCGAAAGCGGTTACCTGATGCTGGTGGAAAGCAACGGTAACGTGATGGTCGACCCGCGCGATGCCAGCCACAACTTCAAACAACTGGCCAGCTTTGGTGACGGCTACGCCGAACTGGCCAAGGCCGGCAAAGGCCTGGTGGAGATCGAGCTCAACGGCACCCGCTACATGGCCAACGTCTACCCGGACGAAAAGCTGGGCTGGACTTTCATCGGCCTGATCGAACAAAGCGAAGTGATGCAGACCACTACCCGCCTGACTTGGCTGATCGGCACCATCGCCCTGGTGCTGGCGGCGCTGTTCGCGGTCGTCGGCGCGGCGTTCGCCAAGCTCATCGTGCGCCCGATCAACAGCGTGACCAGCGGTCTGGAAGACATCGCCCAGGGCGAAGGCGACCTGACCCGGAACCTGGAAATCCGCGGCCGCGACGAAACCGCACAACTGGCCAGCTGGTTCAACCAGTTCCTCGGCGCGATCCGCAGCCTGATTCAGCACATCGGTGCCGCCGCCGCCAAGATTCTCAGCACCTCCAGCAGTTCCACCCGGGTTTCCAGCGACATGGCCGAAGCCGCCGGGCGCCAGCGTGAAGCCGTGGACATGGTGTCCACCGCCTTCCACGAAATGGTCGCGACCGCCAACGAAGTGGCCCGCTCGTGCAGCCAGGCCGCGCAATCGGCCGACAGCGGCCAGCAGCAAGCGCGTGAAGGCCAGCAGCAGATCGATGCGGCGGTGCACAGCGTCGATCGCCTGAGCCAGGAGATCGAGCAGTCGGCGCAGTCGATCCAGCAACTGGAGCGTGACAGCAACGCCATTCAGTCGATCCTCGGCACCATCCGCTCGATTGCCGAGCAGACCAACCTGCTGGCCCTCAACGCCGCCATCGAGGCCGCGCGTGCCGGCGAGCAGGGCCGTGGTTTCGCCGTGGTCGCCGACGAAGTACGGGCCCTGGCCAAGCGCACCGCCGATTCCACCGCTGAGATCGACGGCCTGCTGGGCAACCTGGCCAGCCGTACCGCCGAGGTGGCCGAGCAGATGCACGCCAGCCTGGAGGTGTCGCAGCAGTCGGTCAGCCGGATCGGGCTGGCCCGCGACAGCTTTGGCCAGATTCGCGAGTCGGTGGACATCATCCGCGACATGAATACCCAGATCGCGACGGCAGCGGAAGAGCAGCACCAAGTGGCAGAGGACATCAACCGCCACATCAGCCAGATCCATGGCGATGCGCAACTGGTGGCCGAGCTGGCCCAAGCCGCCCGTCAGGACTCCGAGAGCCTGGCCGGCCTTTCCAACGAGCTGGATGCGCTGGTACGCCGCTTCCGCACCTGACCGCTAGAGCCGCAACTCGCCGGGGGTCGACCCGAACAGCTGCTTGAAGGCGGCGATGTAGGCTGAGGTGGAGTCATAACCACAGCCCAGCGCCGCCTCGGTCACACTCTCTCCCGCTTCCAGCAGGGCCAGGGACGACAACAGGCGCATGCGCTGGCGCCAGTTGCGAAAGCTCAGGCCCGTCTCCCGCTGGAACAGGCGCATCAGGGTTTTCTCCGAACACGCCAGCTGTCTGGCCCATTCCTGCAGGGTCTGCGGCTGCTCGGGTGTGGCGATCAGGCCGTTGCACAAGGCCAGCAGCCCGGGATGACGCGGCAACGGCAGTGAGAACCCAACCTCAGGCAATGTACGCAACTGATCGAGTAGCACAGACACCAGCCGTGCTTCGGGACTGTCGCCTTCGGGGTAATCCACGGGGAACAGGCAGAACTGCTTGATGAGTTCACGCGCCAGCGGCGTCACTTCCAGGACCCGGCACTGCGTCGGCGCCCACGGGCAGGCATCGCGGCGCACATAAAGGCTGCGCATTTCAGCCTGCATCGAGGTAACGACTTCGTGTTCGGCATCAGCGGGAATCCACACGCCCCATTGCGGCGGCGCGAAATAGCTGCCATCCGCGGTGTAGACGCCGAGCACTCCGCTGATGGCATAGGAGAACTGCACCCAGTCATGGCGGTGCCGCGTGGTCCAGGAGCCGGCGCCAAGGCTTTCGGCACGGGCGTAGAGCGGCCTGGGCAGGTGATCCAGCACTGGGATGGGGCGTGGGTGTCCGATGGTCGGCATGTGGGTTTCTTGTAGTTCTGACCAGACAAGCCTAACACGGGACTATCGGGCTCATCGCCGGCCAGCCGGCGATGGGATGCCTGAACCGTGGGCTTGTCGTGCAAATGCTCAACGCTCGACGATAGCCGTGACCCCCTGCCCACCCGCCGCGCAGATCGAGATCAAGCCCCGGCCCTTGCCTGCCGTCGCCAGCAACTTGGCCATGTTGGCCAGAATCCGCCCGCCCGTCGCGGCGAAGGGGTGGCCGGCCGCCAACGAACTGCCCTTGACGTTGAGCTTGCTGCGGTCGATCGCCCCCAGCGGGCCATCGAGACCCAGTCGTTCACGGCAGTAGTCGGCGTCCTCCCAGGCCTTGAGCGTGCACAGCACCTGGGCGGCGAATGCCTCGTGAATTTCGTAGTAGTCGAAGTCCTGCAGGGTCAGGCCATTGCGCGCCAGCAGACGCGGCACGGCGTACGCTGGCGCCATCAGCAGCCCCTCCTTGCCAGTGACGAAGTCCACCGCGGCCGCCTCGCCATCGACCAGATACGCCAACACCGGGAGGCCTTGCGCCTGTGCCCACTCCTCGCTGCCCAGCAACACCAGCGAGGCGCCATCGGTCAGCGGGGTGGCATTACCCGGCGTCAGCGTGCCTTGGCCGCTTCGGTCGAACACCGGTTTCAGCGCACCGAGTTGTTCGAGCGTCAGGTCCCCACGCAGGTTGTTGTCGCGGGCCAGCCCCATGAACGGCGTCAGCAGATCATCCTGCCAACCTTCGGTATAGGACGCAGCCAGGCGCTGGTGACTGAGCAGCGCCAGTTCGTCCTGTTCGGCGCGGCCAATCTGCCAGGTCTGAGCCATGCGTTCGCAATGCTCGCCCATCGACAGGCCGGTGCGTGGCTCTTCGTTACGCGGCAGTTCTGGCTTCAGGTGGCCGGGGCGCAGCTTGAGGAACGGTTTGAGCCGCTCCCCCAGCGTCCTGCCCCGGTGAGCCTGCAGCAGAATCCGGCGCAAGCCTTCGCCGACGGCGATGGGCGCATCGGACGTGGTGTCCACCCCGCCGGCGATCGCGCTGTCGATCTGCCCCAAGGCAATCTTGTTGGCCACCAGCAACGCCGCCTCAAGGCCGGTGGCACAGGCTTGCTGGATGTCATAGGCAGGCGTCTGCGGCGACAGCCGTGAGCCCAGCACACACTCGCGGGTAAGGGCCATCTCGCGGGAGTGCTTCAGTACCGCCCCGGCAACGACCTCCCCCAGCTTCAATCCATGCAGCCGGTAGCGTTCGATCAGGCCTTCCAGAGTGATGGTGAGCATCGCCTGGTTGCTGGCATTGGCATAGGCACCGTTGGAGCGGGCGAAGGGAATTCGGTTGCCGCCCAGGATCGCGACCCGGCGAGTTGAACGCATGCGCATGTTCCTCCTGAAACAATTTGATCCGTACAGCCTAGGTGTTTTTACCGCATTCGAACGACCTTGCCACAAACTTGGTCCACACTTGCAAGCTTGCATTCAGGGAGACCCGCACATGAGTGATCGCTATCTAGGCTTCGCCAACTCCAACCTCGGTCGACGCCTCGTGGATGCCTTGGGCCTGCCCCACCCCGCGCCCCTGGAGCGCTGGCAACCCGGCCGCCTGCGCCCGGTCGAAGGCGCATTGGTGCTCGGCGGTGGTCCGCTGGCGAACCAGGTCGAGTCTATCGCCCCGCGCCTGACCGACGATTTCTATAGCTTCAATGGCGAAGACCTGCAGGCACCCGCCTGGGTCGCCGGCCTTGGGCCAAAGTTGAAGGCTGTGGTGTTCGATGCCAGTCATCTGTCCGACAGCGACGGGCTGAAGCAGTTGCGTGAGTTCTTCCAGCCGCTGCTGCGCAGCCTGGCCTCCTGTGCCCATGTAGTGATCCTCGGGCGTGCGCCGGAAAGCCTCGACGACCCGATGGCCAGCGTCGCACAACGCGCCTTGGAGGGCTTCAGCCGCTCGTTGGCCAAAGAGCTGCGCAACGGCGCCACTGCACAATTGCTGTACGTGGCCCCCGGAGCACAAGATCAACTTGAAGGGGCCCTGCGCTTCTTCCTTTCGCCCAAGAGTGCATTCATCTCCGGTCAGGTACTGCGTCTTGAGCCCTGCGCCAGCCAGGTCCAGGACTGGACGCGGCCTCTAGGTGGGCGCCGGGCCCTGGTCACCGGGGCCGCACGCGGGATTGGCGCAGCCATCGCCGAAACCCTCGCGCGCGACGGCGCAGAAGTCGTGCTGCTGGATGTACCCCAGGCCCAGAAGGACCTCGCCGCCCTGGCCGCACGGCTCGGCGGCAAGGCGCTGGGCCTGGACATCTGCGCCAGCGATGCCGCTGCGCGATTGCTTGAAGCCTTGCCCGGCGGAATCGATATCGTCGTGCACAACGCCGGTATCACCCGCGACAAGACCCTGGCCAACATGACGCCGGAATACTGGGACGCAGTACTGGCGGTCAACCTCAAGGCCCCGCAGGTATTGACTCAGGCGCTGTATGACGCCGGCGCCCTGGGCGAAGAGGCTCGCATCACGCTGCTGGCGTCGGTCAGCGGTATCGCCGGCAACCGTGGCCAGTCCAACTATGCAGCAAGCAAGGCCGGGCTGATCGGGCTTGCCCAGGCCTGGGCGCCGAAGCTCGCCGAGCGAGGCGCCAGCATCAATGCCGTGGCCCCCGGTTTCATCGAAACCCATATGACCGCCGCCATGCCCATGGGGCTTCGCGAAGCCGGCCGACGCCTGAGCTCCCTGGGCCAGGGCGGGCGTCCACAAGATGTCGCCGAGGCGATTGCCTGGCTCAGCCAGCCTGGCTCCGGTGCGATCAATGGCCAGGTGCTTCGGGTTTGCGGCCAGGCGCTGATGGGAGCGTGAACATGGATCGACAGTGGCACGACCTGCACAGTCCAGACGCGCGCGCCAGCCTCTATCTGCGCGCGGCGAGCAAGCGCAAGATCAGCGGCGACACGCTTCCGGCCTCGGGCTTGCGTTGTTTCCTTCATGTACAGCACGACAACCTGGCGGCCTACCGCCGGCTCTGCCACTTCCCCGATGACGGCCGCTTGCCGGGTACCTACCCGCACATCATGGCGTTCACCCTGCAACTGCAGTTGCTGACCGCCCATGACTTTCCCTTCCCGCTGCTGGGGCTGGTGCATGTGCACAACCGCATCGACGTGTTGCGGCCGCTTGGCGGCATCGACGGTCTGCGGTTTGCCGTTCACGCCGAGAACCTTCAGCCGCACGCCAAAGGCGGCACCTTCGACCTGATCACCGAGGCCGAAGACAGTCTCGGCCTGCTGTGGCGCGAAACCAGCCGCATGCTGGTACGCGGCTTGCGCCTCGATGGGCAGCCCGAAGAAGCACCTGCCCCCGACACCGCCCCATTGCCAGAAGCCACCCGCTGGTACGCCGACAGCGACATCGGCCGGCGATATGCCAGGGTCTGCGGCGATTACAATCCGATCCACCTCAGCGCTGCCAGTGCGCGCCTGTTCGGCTTCCCCAAGGCCATCGCCCATGGCATGTGGAGCAAGGCCATGGCCCTGGCGGCACTGCGTACGCACCTGCCCAGCAGCGGCTACCGCTTCGAGGTGGATTTCCTGAAACCGGTACGGTTGCCGTCCGAGGTGGTGCTCAGTGCCAGTGAAGCGGGGGCAAGCGGTGAACTGCGGCTAGACGGGCATGGCGATCTGCTGCACATGGTCGGGTGCTGGGCGCCACGGTAGGAGCAAACCCCATGGCAAGGTTGCGAGAGGGCCGCACAGCGGCTCCCGCGCCCGGCGTCACTGCATCAATGACAGGTCGAGGCTGGAAGCCTCCCGAATCCACTTGCTTTGCACCGGGCCTCCACCGAAGCTATGCAGCATTAGGAGACCCCGATGAACCTGCAAGAACTCACCGAACGCCTGCACCAGATTCGCGACAACAACGACTGGCGCGGCTTCCACAGCCCGAAGAACCTGGCCATGGCCGCCAGCGTGGAAATGGCCGAACTGGTGGAAATCTTCCAGTGGCTGAGCGAAGACGAATCACGCCAACTGCCCGCGGACAAACTCGCCCACGCCGGCCAGGAAGTGGGCGACGTGGTTCTCTATCTGTTGCTGCTGTGCAGCGAACTGGGCCTGGACATGGAACAGGTGGTGCGCGCCAAGCTGGCCGACAGCGAGAGGCGCTTCGCCAAATGAACGACCGTCACTTCGATGAGCTCGCCACGCGTTTTGCCGAAAAGATCTACGGCGGCGCCAAAGGTGCGATTCGCCTGGCCGTGCTCCAGGCCGACCTGGCCGACGCCCTGCCCGACCGCCCGCTGCGGGTGCTCGACATCGGCGCAGGCCTTGGCCACATGGCACTGTGGCTGGCCCAACGCGGCCACCACCTTACCCTGGCCGAACCCGCCGCCCCGATGCTCGAAGGCGCCCAGGCGCGTTTTGCCGAAGCCGGGCAACAAGCCACCTTCATCCAGGCCCCCTGGCAAGACCTGCTGGGCCAATTGACCGAGCCTTACGACCTGGTGCTGTGCCACGCGGTGCTCGAATGGCTGGCCGAACCCGAAAGCATCCTGCCGGTACTGCACCAGTTGACCGCCCCAGGCGGCTGGTTGTCGCTGGCGTTCTACAACCGTGATGCGCTGGTCTACCGCAACCTGCTCAAAGGCCATTTCCGCAAGTTGCGCAGCAACAGATTGCAAGGTGAAAAGCAGAGCCTGACGCCGCAGAAACCACTTGATCCCCGTGAGCTCAAGGTTCACCTTGATCCTGTGTGGCAGGTAGAAAGTGAAAGTGGTGTCAGGGTGTTCCACGACTACATGCCCAAGGAATTCCAGGACAAGGCCGAGCTGCTGGACCTTCTGGAAATGGAACTGGCCCACCGTCGTCACCCAGCCTTTGCCGGCTTGGGCCGTTACCTGCACTGGATCTGCCGCCCCCGCTGACCCCGCCCGCCGGGAGGACTACATGCCGTATCGCTTGCTGTGCCTGGCCTTGCTGCCGTTAGCCCTGGCCGCCTGCCAGGGTGCCAACCCGTATGTCGCCAGCAGCCGCCCGCTGCCCCCCGCACCACCCCAGGCCGCAACGACCTTCGATGCCAGTGCCTACCCGGCACCGACACGGGACTACGGGCATTACCGCAGCTGGAGCTGGCGCAACGGCCAATTGCCCAGCAGCAGTGCCAACGCCGACCCCAGCCAACTGGCCGACGCTGTCAGCGGTGCCCTCGACCAGCACGGGCTACGCCCGGCCAGAGGTGGTACCGGCGACTTGCTGGTGAGCGCCGACATCCGGCTGGAACGGCGCCTGCGCCAGGTTCGCGATTACGACTATGACCCCTACTACGGCCCCTACCCCTATGGCGGCGTCGGCTTCGGCGGTTACCGCAATGGCTATGGGGCCTATGGCAGCGTGCCCATCGTGCGCACCTACGAGGTCGAGGTGATGGTGGTACGCATCGACCTGTTCGACGCCCGCAACGGCCAGCCCGTCTGGAGCGCCAGCGCCGAAAGCGGCAGCGACCAGGACTCACCACGTGATCGCGAGCAAGCCCTGCGCGAATCGGTGCACAAGGCGCTCAGCGGCTATCCTCCTAGTTAACGTTCAACGGAGAACCATCATGTTGCGCCGTCTCGTTGTGCTGTCATTCGCGCTGTTGTTCGCCGCTTGTGCAAGCAACAACGTCCAACAGGATTTCGACGCGAGCCGCGATTTTGCTGCCTATCGCAGCTGGGCATGGCAGGAGCCAGGCTTGCAGTACCGACCCGATGACCCTCGCATCAAGAGCGACCTGACCGAGCAGCGCATCCGTCAGGCAGTTGCCAGCGAGCTGGATCAACGTGGTCTGCGTCCTGCGCAGGGCAGCGCCCGGCCTGATCTGAAGGTCCAGGCCTACCTGATCGTCGAGCAACGCCAGCAACAGATCACCACCAACTATGGCGGCGGCTGGGGTGGTTACTGGGGAGGCTATTGGGGTGGCCCGATGTACAACGAGACCCGCAGCGTCGACTACAAGGTGGCCACCCTCCAAGTCGACATGTTCGATGGCCACGATGGCAAGCTGGTGTGGCGCGGCAGTGCCGAACAAATCATGAACAACTACCCACCAAGCCCCGAGGAACGCAATTCCGCGATCCAGAAGACCATTTCCCAGGTGCTGAGCAAGTACCCACCGGGTAGCAAGCAATAAGACTGCGCTGGCCTCGACATCCGTGACCGCCTCACTGTGCGTGGACGGTCATGGATGAAACCTTTTTTCCCTCACGCCACGCCCGTTCGTCGGATTCCGTCTACCCTGACTATTGAAACCTGACTGCCTGGATAGATCAGTTCAACGAATAGGGATGGCGACCTGCCCATGCAAAGCATTGTTCTCCTGATGTGGCTTGCCTTGTGCGCCGAACAAGATGTCCGCGAACGGCAGATCTCCAACATGCTTACCCTGGGTGTGGCCGCTTGTGCCCTGGTGTGGCTGTTCGCAACCGGACACAGCTGGATCGGCGCCGACGCCAGCGATGCCGGCTGGGCGCTGGCCATCGTCATGCTGCTTACCCTGCCCGGCTACATGCTCGGCCGCTTCGGCGCTGATGACGTCAAGTTGATGGGCGCCCTGGCGCTGGCCACCAGCTACCAGTATGTACTCGGCACCTTCATTGGTGCCGGGATCAGCGTCCTGCTGTGGTTGCTCGCCCGGCGACGCTTGTGGACCCTGATGAATCCGAAGGTCAAGAAACGACTGCAAGCGCTGACTGAGCAAATGGGCGACAAGCAAGCGTTCGTGCCTTACGTGCTGGCCGGCTTCATGCTCACTGCCGTATGGATCCAATAGTCATTTCCATGGTCCGAAGTGTTGTACAAAACTTGTACAAAGTTGGGAAGTAGGACTACTTTTCTAACTGCCAGAGCGTCTGGCCCGGGAGCAGGGCCGATTACGAACAGGGAGTTGATCGTGAGCAAGCCAACGAGTGAGGTAAAGGTGCTGGTTGTCGATGACCAGCAGTTGATCGTCGAACAGTTGTGTGAATTCCTCGAAAGCCATGGCCATCGCTGCGTGCCGGCTTTTTCAACCGACCAGGCCATCGAATGCTACGTGGCGGACCAAGCCATTGGCCTTGTGCTGTGCGACCTGCACATGCCCAAACGCGATGGCATCGAGTTGGTTCACGCACTCAAGGAAGTCGCCGGACGTGAGCGTCTGTTCGAGGCGATCATGCTGACCGGGCGAGCCGAGAAACAGGATGTGGTCCGCGCGCTGCGCGAAGGTTTTGCCGACTACTACCAAAAACCCGTGGACCTCGATGAGTTGCTCGAAGGTGTACGCCGCCAGGAGCAATCGTTACTCGAACGCCAGAACAGCTTCCGCGACCTGGGCAGCCTGAACCGACGCCTGCAGGAGCTGGCCGAATCGATCGACGAACTTTACCAAGACCTGGAAAAAGCCCGCGGCCAGGGCGTGCACCGTCGAGCCAGCGATGCCGAGGAAAACGAAGCCGAGCTGCCAGCTGCCTTCGAGAAGCTTTCGCCACGCCAGCTGGAAGTGGCCCGCCTGGTGAGCAAGGGTAAGACCAACTACCAGATCGCCTGCGAGCTCGGTATCACCGAGAACACCGTGAAGCTCTATGTATCCCAGGTACTGCGCCTGACCCATATGCACAACCGCACCCAGCTGGCGTTGGCCCTGACGCCTAGTTCGTCTCCTGTGCACCAGCGATTCACCACGCACTGAGGGCATCGAAACCGGCCAGGCTCAGGGCTGGAAGCTGAAGGTCAGGGTCCAGCGCGGCCCGCGATCGAGACTGTCCAGCGCCACATCCGCCAACGGCTTGGCCACTTCCAGCGCGACACTGCCACGGCGACCGTCACCCAGGCGCACACCCAGTGCCACAGCGCTCAGCTTTGAATCCTCGAGGTGCCCGCTGTTGTACCAGGCACGCGCGCTATCGAGCACACCATAGGGTTGCACCTGGCGGAGCAGCGCACCATCGAGCTGAAAGCTGTAGTTCAGCTCGTAGGCCATGCCCCAGCCCCTGTCGCCCGCCGCCTGGTCCCGAGGGTAACCCCTGCCGAAATTCTGTCCGCCGAACACCGCCCTTTCACTGTCGGGCAGCCGGTCATCGCTCCAGTACAACGCCCCAGAAAGCACACCCTGCCAGTTGTCCATCAGCCGATCGCTTTGCAGCCCCGCGACGCGCATACGCAAGAAGTTGAGGTCGTAGTCGCCATCGCTATGGCCCCCCAGATAATCCAGGCCTTGGTAGACCCCCGCAGTGACGATCCGCAATCGACGCGGGTCGGCATGGCGCCAGTCGCCGCCGAACGACAAGGCCCGTAGCGAGGTCGCGTTGTTTCGAGAAGGCACGCCCTGCCCTGGCCGGTCTTCGATGTGCTCGCTGACGGCATAGAAATGCCCAGCCACCGTCATCCACTCATCCGCCGCGACGATCACCGGCTGACGCAGCCCTACTGCGTAGCGATCGCTCTCCCGGCGTTGCGTCATGGTCCGGCCATGGTCCAGGCGAACGCGTGTATTCGGCTCGCTACGGTAGCGCGTGGCAGACACCAGCAGTTGGCTGCCTTCGGCATCGAGGTACTGGCTGTACTCCAGATGCTGGTATCGGGTCTGCTCGTCGCCTTTGGGCTGGATGACGCTGGCCGCGACGCGTTCGGCAAAGCGGGTCTGCGAACGACTGGAAACCCTGAGCAATGCTTGCGGCTCGTCACGGTTGCCATCGCTAAGGGTCAACGCCGCGTCGAAGGGCCTGCGCCGGGCACGAACGGTCAATTGGGTCGCACCGTCCGCTTGAACGGTGGCAGGCAGTTCGGCCTCGATGGACACACCGGGCATCCGCTCGGCCAGGCCGAGGTAACGGTCGAGGGTCTTGCCGGTCAAGGGGCGCTCGGCCTTGAGCCGCGTCAGCAACTGCTCGAGGTAGGCGGCGGCAGGTCCGATATCGCCTACCAGCCGGTAGTCGCGGATATAGCCCTCGACCAGCACCACCTGCACCCGGCCTTCGCTGACGTCCTGGGGCGGTAGGTATGCGTAGGACAGCAGGTAGCCGTCACCCCGATAACGCTCAGTCAGGCGATCGGTGAACTGTTGCAGTTCGCCGAAGGTGGTTTGCCGCCCCATCAGCGGCTGGAAATGCTCGCGCAGTTCACTGAGCGGGTAGACGGTCCCCCCTTCGAAACGCACCTTGTGCAGCATCAGCGGAGTATTCGTCGGCAGCGATGCGCGTTGCTTGGCGAGCGGAGCCCACACCCGCAGCCCAGGTGCCAAGGGGCGATAAACATCCAGCGGCAGGTTGGCGGCGGGCAGGCGGCGCTCATTTTCGTGGCCGTCGAGAAAGCCAGGCAACGGCTCGGCATGAGCCAGGTTGGCCCAAGACAGCAGCAACAGGGGCACGACCAGAGGACGCATAGGACACTCCATGATCCCTTGGGTACCAGGGCGCCAGCCGGTCACCCCAGTCACTTGCAAGCGTAGGTGCTGGACCTGCAAACGTCGACCGTCACTCGTTGACCTCAAATGCCACCCGCGCGGTCTCGCCGCTTTCGTCCAGGGCGCTCAGCTCGATCTGTCCGGCCTTGTCGAAACGCACCAGCAAGCTGTTCTGCCCCTCGGTCTCGCCCAAGGGCTGGCCGTTGAGGAACCACCAGCGGCGCCCGCCTCCGCCCAATGCCCAGACATGCAGTTGCAGTGGCTCGCTGCTGGTCGAAGGCCTGCGCAGGTTGTCCCCAGGGCGCACCCCCACGATCGACAACGGCGGCACCCGCGCCGCAAGCTGCGGCGGGCAACCAGGGTCCACGGCTGGCAACCGGGCAGCGCGACGCTCCTGACGCCCCAACCAAGGCTCGAGCGGGGCGGGCCACAGGGCGACCTCTCGCGCCTTGGCACCGGGGCAGGTGCTGTCGACGCGCAGGCCCTGGTCGTTCACCCAGACCGTTTCCCGCAGCCCAAGCCCGATCGGCTGGTCGGCCGCCTGTAGGGTGGGTGGCGTGGTGCCTTCCAGGGTCCAGGCGAAGCGCTGGCGACGGCAGTTGGGGTCTTGCCGCTTCATTGGCTGGCCCAAAGGCCAACAGATCGCCGCCACGCCAACGCTTTGCGGCACCTGCTCCACCGGCGCGGCAATGCCACGTTGGCTGTCGCGATTGCTCAACAGGTCATGAACCTGCAGCATCAGCGGCGCTGCCGAGGCCAGGCCAAACTGCCCAGGCACCGGCGTACCGTCGGGGCGACCGATCCACACACCGATCAGGTAACGCGGCCCTACCCCGATCGACCAGGCATCGCGAAAGCCATAACTGGTCCCGGTCTTCCAGGCCAGCAGCGGCCGTTGGACCAGTTCGGCATGTGGGTCACGGTCAGGGCGGGCCTGGCCGCTGAGAATGCGGCGGATGATCCAGGCCGCCCCCGGCGACAGCAGGCGTCGTTCCACCAGCGGGTCCTGCGGCCGCAGGCGTACCTGGGCACTGTTGCCCGCCCTGGCCAACGCCGCGTAGCCTGCGACCAGGTCTTCCAGGCGACTGCCGGCGCCCCCCAGAATCAGCGACAGGTTGGGCTCTGCCAGGGGCGGCAGCACCAGCGGTATGCCCGCATTTCGCAGCTCCGCTGCAAAGCGTTTGGGGCCGTAGGCTTCAAGCAGTTGGACGGCTGGCAAGTTCAAGGACAGGGCCAGCGCCGAACTGGCTGCCACCGGCCCGCTGAACCCCATCGAGAAATTGCCGGGACGGTAGTCACCATAGCGGCGCGGCACGTCCTGCAGCAGCGACTCGGAATGAATCAGGCCGTCGTCCAGCGCCATGCCGTAGAGAAATGGCTTGAGGGTCGAGCCGGGCGAGCGGAGGGATCGCACCATGTCGACATGGCCGAATCGGCGCTCGTCGGCCAGGTCGATTGAGCCCAGGTAGGCCCTGACGGCCATGGTCTGCGATTCCACCACCAGCACCGCGGCCGAGGTGCGCTCCGGCAGGCGTGCACGCCAGCCTAGCAGCAGGTCTTCCAAACGCCGCTGCAGGTTCGCGTCCAGGGTGGTACGAATGAGCGGCGGACTGTTGGCCGTGTTCAGCCGGCGCGCCAGCAACGGCGCCAGCGCAGGCTCCTGGCGCGGGGCCAGCAACAGGGGCTCCTCGGTAGCCTCCTTGATCTGCAAGGCAGGCCACACGTGATATTCGCCCAGGCGCTGCAGCACTTTGTCCCGCGCCCGCTGGGCACGCGCCGGATGACGGTCCGGGCGCAAACGGCTGGGCGCCTGCGGCAACACCGCCAGCAGCGCAGCCTCGGCAGGGGTCAAATGCATCGGCGACTTGCCCAGGTAAGCCCAACTGGCCGCCGCTACGCCCTGCAAGGTGCCGCCAAATGGAGCACGGTTCAGGTAAAGCTGCAGGATCTCGCGCTTGGACAGGTGCCATTCAAGTTGCCCGGTGCGCCACAGTTGCCGCAGCTTGCCGGCCAGCGTTCGATCATGCGGGTCGAGCAGCCGGGCCACTTGCATCGACAGGGTGCTGCCACCCGAGACCACGCGCCCACCGCGCAGGTTGAGCCAGGCCGCACGGGCCAGGGCCAAGGGGTTGATACCCGGGTGGCTGTAGAACCAACGGTCTTCATAGGTCAGCAGCGCCTGCAGGTATAGCGGCGAAACTTCCTCGGGGCTGACCGGGTAACGCCACACGCCATCGGCATCGGCGAAACGCCACATCGGCGTGCCGTCTTCGGCCAGCACCACCCGTGCCAGATCATCCGCTGGCATGGGCAACGGCCAGAGGCGGTCGGCCAGCCACAACAGGCCCGCCGTCATCGCCAACGCCAAGGCACAACCGCACAGCAAGCGCCCCGCACGGGTATGCAGGCGGGTTAAGCTTGGCATTGGGAACCGACCTGGCCAGGTGATGGCCAAAGGCTTGGAATCGGTAACCTCGCCGATTCGATCATCAGGAAGCAACTATGCATGTAGAAGGTTTTTTCGAGTGGCTGGGGCAGGCGCTGGGGTCGTTGATCCGCTTCATCGTCGACGCGTTGAGCGGCCTGTTCAACCTGCTGGCCAATGCCGGGGGTAATTTCATAGATGGCCTGGCGCGCACATTGGGCATGGACACCTCGCTGATCAGCATCCTGGCCCTGATCGTTGGCCTGATGCTGCTGTACTCGGCAATCCGCGCCTTCATGCGCGCCTCGATCATCGCTGGGATCATCTGGTTGCTGCTGGGGTTGTGGGTGTTGAGCTGGATCATCCACTGACGTGGGGCCGCTTCGCGGCCCATCGCTAGCTCCCACGGATAACCGCTACCTGTGGGAGCCAGCCCGCATCTCAACGCGCCTTCACAACCATCTCACCCTGCCCATCCCCCACTGCTTGAAGGTTTGGCCGGTACATCGACTCGACCTGCGGCGGCGGCACGCGATAGGTGCCCGGCGTCACGGCCCGCGCCAGGTACAGCAAGTGCGTGGTCCCATAGCTGTCGAGCTTGAGCGCCGCCACGTAGCGATCGTCACGATACTCCTGGTGCACCACGCTGGCGTTCTGCATCGACTCACGCCACTGCTTGACCGCACTGCTGGCGTTGTCCAGGCTCGCCGCGCTCTGCGCCAGGTTCTGGTTTTCCAGCTCCAGGCCCGCAGGCAACAAGTCCACCACCAGCGCATCCGGCACGGCGGTCTCGGCCTTGAGTGCCAGGTGCACCAGCACCAGGTCACCACTGCGCAGGTTGTGCAGGTCAAGTGCCTGGCCGTTCATGCCCAGGTACTCGCGGCGGATCTGCAGGCCGTTGCCGCCGGCGGCCGGTGCCTGACGCGGATACCCCGACAGCGTCAGTTGCTGGTAGAGCGTTTCGCTGCCTTCGTTCTGCACGCTCAGCGGCGCGGCCAGCAACGGCCCTTCGAGCTTCATGCCCGATTCGGTGTTGCTGAACACGCGAATCTCGCCCGCGCTGTCCAGGCGCGCCTTCCACTGCCCTTCCGGCTTGTCGAGCAAGCCACGGCCTGCCAGATACAGCGCATTGCGCTCCTGGGTCGAAAGCCAACGGTTGGCGGCCAGTTCGTCCGACAAGGCGAACAGGCGCTGGTCGACCTGATTACTGGCCAGTTTGTTCTCCTGCAACAGCGCCAGAATCAGTGCCTGGTCGCGCAATGCGCTGCCGTAGTCAGCCATCCAGCCCTTGCCACGGCTGATGCCTAGGCCGGCCTGCAAGGCCTGATCGGCGCGTGGTTTGTCGCCCATTTTGTCCAGCGCTACCGCCAGTTGCACCAGCGGCAGCCCGGAACGCGCATCGGCCCGTCGTTCGAACAGACTGCGCAATGCGCCCAAGGGTGCCTGCTGGCTGCGCGACAGCACCAGGGCGGCATAGGCCTGCACGGCAAAACGGGTGTGCTCGGCATTGTCGCTGTAATCAACCTCGATCAGGTTGCGCTCCTGCACGTAACGCAACAACCGCTCACTGGCCTTTTTCAGGGACTCGGCCGGGACGCCGTAGCCTTGGTCGCGGGCACGCATCAGGAAGTCGGTGACATAGGCGGTCAGCCAGTACTCCTCCTCACTGTCCGAACTCCACAGGCCGAAGCTGCCGTTGTGGCGTTGCATGCCCAGCAAGTGCTCGATGCCCATCTCGATCTTGCGCTTGCGGACCTCGGCGGCTTCGCCCTTGATGCCCAGGCGCTTGAGACTCTCCGCATCGGCATACAGCGAGGGGTAGAGCCCGCTGGTGGTCTGTTCCAGGCAGCCATAAGGGTAGGCTTCCAGCGCACGAATCTGCTCGGCCAGGTTCAACGGCGGGCGACTCGACAAGGCCAGGCTGGCCTCCAGGCCGGCGGGCTCGAAGGCGGCCAGGTCGCCCTCCGGCAGCGT
This sequence comes from Pseudomonas sp. NyZ480, assembly GCF_029537255.1. Taxonomy (NCBI): domain Bacteria; kingdom Pseudomonadati; phylum Pseudomonadota; class Gammaproteobacteria; order Pseudomonadales; family Pseudomonadaceae; genus Pseudomonas; species Pseudomonas sp. NyZ480. The sequence goes on from NZ_CP120626.1 coordinate 4,750,797, forward strand.
CCAGGGTTGCTCCTTCAGGGCCACACGGTAGTGCTTGAGCATGGCCGGGTAGGCGGGGCGAACACCCAAGGTCCATTCCCGCTCGAAAGTGTTGGTCGGCTCACCCGGCAGTTGCAGGCCGTTGACGCGCACGGTCACCTTGCCCTGACCGAGGCCTCCCTGGGCCTGGACCGGAATCATCAGCGTGGTGCGCTGACCTTCCGCCAGCGCGACGCTTTGCAGGGCATCCGCTTGCAGGCTTAATTGGCCCTCGGTACGCAGCTCGACACTCAACTGCTGCGCGCGCCCCGACAGGTTGGCCAAGTCCAGCGCCAGGCTGGTGCGATCACCACCGGCCAGGAAGCGCGGCGCCGCCAGTTCGGCAATCAATGGCGCGGCGACCACGGTCTTGCCCTCGGCCATGCCGAAGTGCTCATCGCTCCAGGCTTGAGCCATCAGGCGCAGCTCACCGTTGAAGTCGGGGATCTCGACCGTTGCCTGACCCTCGCCCTTCTCGTTAAGGGTCACCGGCACGCTCTGCTGAGCGACGATGGTCACCGTGGTATTGGGGCGCTTGCCGCCCTTGGCCATGGCCGCATCGCCACCGAATGCCAGGCTCGCCAGACGGCCCTGGCCGGCTTCGATCAACTGCCCGTAGATGTCCAGTTGGTCGGCACCGTAGGCCTTGCGACCGAACAGGCTGGCGAACGGGTCCGGGGTTTTGAAGTCGGTGATGTTGAGGATGCCCACGTCTACCGCGGACAGCAGCACATGCACTTGTTTCGGGTGGCTGCCATCAGCGTTGGCGGCCTTGAGTTTCACGGTCAGTGGCTGTTTCGGCCGCATCTTCTCAGGGGCCTGCAAGGTGACGGCAAGCTTGCGCTCGGCGCGGTCCAGCGGCAGGTGCAGCACGCCCACCGCGCGCTTGGGCGTGGCATTGGCCTTGCGTTCGCCGGGGCGGATCACCAAGGCGCTGACATACAGGTCATGGCGTGCCCACTGCTTGTCGAGTTTCACCTCGAAGGTCTTGCCCTCGGCGGGAACGTCGATCTCCTGCCACCACAGCGGGCCCTCGCTGGACTCGACCATCAAATAACCACTGCCTGGCGCCGGTGGCGTGACGGTGACATTGGCCGTGGCACCATCGGCGTACGAAGGCTTGTCCAGCGCCAGCTTGACCTGGTCCGGACGCACAGCGCCGCCTTCGGCGTTGTCCTGGGCGCGATAACCGGCCCAGAAGCGTTCGCTGGAAACCAGTCCGGTTTCCGGGTCTTCCACTTCCACGCGATACGGCCCCCACTCGACCTGGAAGGTCAGCTTGGCCGTGGAGCCTGCCTTGACGCTGAGCGTTTCCTCGCTTTGCGTGAGGAATTTCTCGTTGTAGTTGTAACTCCAGCCATCACTCTGCGAATAGTTCCAGTAGTAGTCGCGGCGCTCGCGAATCAGCCTGACCTTGAGGTCGTTCGCCGCCAGCTTGTTGCCGTCCCGGTCCGCCACCAGGAACTCGAATTCCACCGGGCCATCGCTGTCGGTCTCGTCACCGTCGAACAGGCCACGCAGGCCCGGCAAACGCTCGGCAGGCCAGATCGGCTGTTCCAGACGCCGGGTGATCGGTCGGCCGCCGGACTCCTGCAGGCTGGCCTGCACGGTCAGTTGCAGCGGCGAACGGGCCTCGGCCCAGCGGCTTTCGATGTCGACCACCGCTTTACCGGCCTGGTCGAGGGTCACTTCATCGAGCTCCAGGTCCTGGTTCAGCTCGGTCTCGGTCACCGAGCCGAACTGGTAGCCCGGCAAGGCGGGTACGGCTTCTCGCAGCGGGCGGACATAGGCCTGACCACTCAGGCGATTGCCGGCAGCCGGGGCGCCATAAAGGTAGCGGCCATTGACCTGGATACGCGCATCCTGCTCTGGTGCGAGCGGCTGACTGCTGCCCTTGAGCTCCAGTGCCAGGCGCTCGGGCAGGAAGTCTTCGACCAGGAACTCATACACCTGCTTGCGCCCGCCGCCGAGGTCGAGCAGCAACTGCCAACGGCCCGTCGGAGCTTCGGTGGCCAGTTGCAATTGGTACTGGTAAAGACCGTTGGCGTCAGCCTCCCAGACGAACTTGCGGCTCACCTGCTCATCGGGGCGACGGACCTCCACGCTGACCGGCTGGGCCTTGACCGGCTTGCCATCCTGATCGCGCAACAGGCCATTGAGCAGCACCGTTTCGCCAGGGCGATACAGGTCTCGCGGGCCGAAGATGAAGAACTGCAGCGGGTTGGCCTGGGGCCCGGTGATGTCGAACTCGGCCAGGTCCAGCGCCGCCGTGTTCAGGCGCAGCAGCGTGGTGTGCACGCCCTGGGTGGCAATCAGGGTGTCGGCCTTGGCGGTGATGGGCAGTTGGGCATGACCCTGGCTATCTGTCTTGGCCTGGGCCAGCAGCTTGCCCTTGTCATCGTGCAGTTCGAGGTTGACGTCTTTCAACGCCTTGCCGCCTTCCAGCGCCTGGGCGAATACATCCAGGCGGTCGTGGTAGCGATGGGCGGATACGCCGATGTCGCTGAGGGTGAACAACGTTGCCGGTTGCGAATAGTCGTAGGTGCCCGAGGCACGCATCACGGCCAGGTACACGCCCGGCTCCTGCAGCGGCTTGATACCGGCAATCGGCAGCAGCATGGTCTCGCGGGTGTTGCGCGCAGGGTTGAGGTCGAAACGGCCGCTGTAGACCAGCTCAGCCATCTCCAGGGTTTCCTTGGACTGGTAGTAGTACAGGCTGCTGTTGCGACCCCAGTTGACCAGGAAGCTGGAGAGCATGTCCGGCTTGATGCGGAAGAATTCGACATCGACCTTGTTGACGTTCAGGGCGATGACCGGCAGGCCTTCGGCCAGGCGCGTCGGCAGCAGCGAGCCGCGGCTGGCGAAGCCCACGGTGGGCTGCATGTCGCGGGTTTCCAGGCGGCTCACCGACTCGCTGTCCAGCGTCTTGCCGTTCACCGCCAGCAGGCCTTTGTCGATGGTCAGCACCAGCTTGCGCTGTGGCTCAAGATGGCGCAGGCGCAGTTCCATCTGATTGTCGGAGAGCTCCCAGGCGCCATCGACCTTGCCTTTGACCGTATCCACCAGGTGCAACGTGTTGGCGAAGTCCTGCTTGGCATCCAGTGGCACCGAGAAGCTCACCGACAAGGTAGCGGCTCCGTCGAGCTGGACTTCGGAGACGTCCAGCACGCTCAGCTCGCGGCCCTCGTAACGTTTGGCGAGCACAGCCGGGTCTTCGCGTTTGGGTGCCGCCGCCTCGACCGCCGCGCTCGCGGCAGGAGACTCGGTCGGCTTGGTTTTTTCCGGCGAGGCGCCGTCACAAGCACTGAGCAACGCCAGCGCGCAGGCCAGCAACAATCCTTTGTTGAACATGGAGTGGGAACTCTTTGGCAGCGTGTACGTAAGGGCAGCAACTATAGCGCAATGGCAGCAGGGACACCTGAGGTCGAGCGTATTGGCTGGCTGGCCGTTACACTGTTGCCCTCAGAAAAGCGCGGCGCACGGCCGTTCCCGGACCCGCAATCGTTGGGAGCGGCCCGGTGACGCGAAACGGCCGCAACGCAGCCGCAGATTCAACAGGAACCCGATGACTTCACTGACGACCGACTGGCGCGACCGCCCCACCCACCGCAAGGTCTGGGGCCTGGCCGCACCGATGATTCTCTCCAACGTTTCGGTGCCACTGGTGGCGCTGGTCGACAGCACGGTGATTGGTCACCTGCCCCATGCCCACCAGTTGGGTGCGGTCGCCGTGGGCGCCACCCTGTTCACCTTCATGGTCGGCCTGATGGGCTTTCTGCGCATGGGCTCCACCGGTTTCGCCGCCCAGGCTGCCGGGCGCGCCGACGGTGCTGCGCTGCGCCAGGTGCTGGTACAGGGGCTGTTGCTGGCGGTCGGCTTCGCCCTGCTCATCGGCCTGCTCGCCGTACCCTTCAGCCAGCTGGCGCTGCAGGCCATGCAGCCGAGCGAAGCCTTGCAGCAAGCCACCGAAGACTTCTTCCACACGCGGCTGCTTGGCCTGCCGGCCGCGCTTGCCAGCTATGCCTTGGTGGGCTGGTTCCTCGGCACCCAGAACGCCAGGGCACCGCTGGCCATTCTGCTGACCACCAACCTGCTCAACATCGTGCTCAACCTGTGGTTCGTCCTTGGCCTCGACTGGGGGGTGCTGGGCTCGGCGCGAGCGTCGGTGATTGCTGAATGGAGCGCCGCGCTATTGGGCTTGGCCCTCACCCGCCCTGCCCTGCGCGCCTATCCGGGGCAGATCGCCTGGGCGGCGCTCAAGCGCTGGCAAGCCTGGCGGCCACTGTTGGCGGTGAACCGCGACATCTTCCTGCGCAGCCTTGCGCTGCAGCTGGTGTTCCTGCTGATTACCGTGCAGGGCGCGCGCCTGGGTGAGGCCACGGTGGCCGCTAACGCCCTCCTGCTCAATGGCCTGCTGTTGACCGCCTATGCCCTGGACGGCCTGGCTCACGCCGTGGAGGCCCTGTGCGGCCACGCCATCGGCGCCCGCGACCGCGACACGCTGCGCCGCTCGTTGGTGGTGGCCTGTGGCTGGTCGCTGATCACCAGCCTGGGGTTTGCCGTGTTGTTCCTGGTCGGCGGGCACCTGTTCATCGACCTGCAAACCGACATCGACAGTGTGCGGGCAGCGGCTTATCCGTATCTGCCGTACCTGGCGGTGCTGCCGCTGATCGCGGTGTGGAGTTATCTGCTCGACGGGCTGTTCATCGGTGCGACAAGGGCGCGAGAGATGCGCAATGCAATGCTGGTTTCGGTACTGGTCGCGCTGCCTCTGGCGCTGGTGTTGAGTGGCTCCGGCAACCATGGGTTATGGCTGGCGTTTCTGGGGTTCATGGCGTTGCGGGCAGTGACGTTGGGGTGGGTGGGATGGAAATTGCAGCAGAGAGGCAAGTGGGTCGGAGTGGAAAACAATATGAAAAATAGATTCGATTGACTGCGAGAATCAATTTGGTAAATGCAGCGCCCACGGAGGGGACTCTTCTTAATTACTTAAGAGCAAGGAGCCTTTATGTACCCTCCAACCGCATCTGTTGATAGCGACATGAATGCTGCCAGCAAGGCGCGTAACTACTTTAAAAACGGCGGCAGTGCTTTTCTAGTGCCGTGGTTTTACTCGATGGTCAGAAATCGAGGTGAGTGGGACTATAAACAGCAAGGAAGGCAGTACGAAGCCTTTGGCAACTTCAATTCCGGAGCTACGGGAACCGCCGCAGGTCTATCGCAAGAATTCTTGTTGAGAGGTGCTGGATGGGCACAGCGTCGGGCTGGCACCTGCAATTCGGCATTTGGATCGTGGTGCAATGATGCCCCTTATGGAGACGACCCCGAAGATCAGGCATGGATCAAAGCAGGTATTGAGTATGCGAAGTCAAGGGGCTACTCAGTGCCTGATAGCAGTCTTGCTTCTACTTGCCGTCGGACAAGGCATATGGATGCTCACCACAGACTCAAAGCCCGTACTGAGCAGGGTTGTTGTGTATAGGCAGTTGGGGCTGCTACGCAGCCCTTTCGCGCCACAAGGTCGCTCCCGCCCCACACAGGGCAGGAGCGGCCCCTGGCGATCAGGACGACAGGTATGAAGACCGGGTCAGGCCAAGACGCAGCGCATCGAGGAACTGGGTCCGCTCGCGGGCGCTGATCCTGGCGCTGGCCACCTTGTCGCGGTAGTGGGTCATCAACTCCTCCGGCGACAGGTGCACGTAGCGCAGCATGTCCTCGATAGTGTCGTGGGTCTCGATACCGGCGTGGTACACGCTGCCATCGGCATTCTGATAGATGTTCACCGAGTCGGTGTCACCGAACAGGTTGTGCATGTCGCCCAGGATCTCCTGGTAGGCGCCGACCAGGAACACACCCAGCAGGTAGTCTTCGCCTTCCTTGACCGCATGCACCGGCATGCTGGTCTCGATGCTCTGCTCGTCGACGTACTGGTTGATCTTGCCGTCGGAATCGCAGGTCAGGTCCTGCAGCACCGCGCGACGCATCGGCTCTTCATCCAGGCGATGCAGCGGAATGATCGGCAGCACCTGGCCGATGGCCCAGGTATCCGGCAGGCTCTGGAACACCGAGAAGTTGCAGATGTACTTGTCGGCCAGCTTGTCGTTGAGCTCGTCCAGCACTTGGCGGTGCGAGCGCTGGCGGGCTTTGAGCGAGTTGTGCAGGCGACGGCACACGGCGAAGTAGCACTGCTCGGCCAGGGCTTTCTCGGCCAGGCTGATCTTGCCATCGGCATACTGCGCTGCCACGTCACCCATGTAGTGGGTGGCGCGCCAGTAAGTCTCGGTCACCATCTCGATGTCGGTCGGGCCAAGCAGGTCGGCCAGCCACTGCACGGTCTCCGGCAACGACTCCTTGTTCTCGATGGTCGGCACGTCGTCGTTGTGTTTCTCGACGTCGGTCACCTGGATCACCAGCATGGCGTGGTGCGCGGTCAGCGAACGGCCGCTCTCGGAGAAGATGTGCGGGTGTGGCAGGCCCTGCGCGTCGCAGAACTCCTTGAGCATGCCCACCACCACGCCGGCATAGTCATCCATGTCGTAGTTGATGGAGCTGGCATTGCGCGAGTGAGTGCCGTCGTAGTCGACACCCAGGCCGCCGCCGACGTCGATATGGTCGACCGGCAGGCCCAGGGCCCGTAGTTCGCCATAGTAACGGATGGCTTCCTTGAAACCGTGCTGGTAGTCGGCCAGGTTGGCGATCTGCGACCCCATGTGAAAGTGCAGCAGGCGGATGCCCTGGTCCAGGCCCGCGTCGCGGAAACGCTGAACCACCGAGATCAGCTGGGCCGCGGACAAACCGAACTTGGACTTTTCGCCACCCGTGTCTGCCCACTTGCTCGATGCCAGCGACGACAGACGCACGCGCAGGCCTACCTGAGGCTTGACCTTGAGCTCGGCGGCCTCCTCGATCACCAGAGCCACTTCGGACTCTTTCTCGATGACGATGAACACGTTGTGGCCGAGTTTCTGCCCCATCAGCGCCAGGCGAATGAACTCACGGTCCTTGTAGCCGTTGCAGACGATGGTCCCGCCCTTGGGCGCCAGCGCCAGCACCGCCAGCAGCTCGGGCTTGGAGCCGGCCTCAAGGCCGATGGACACGTTCTGGGTGGCGATGATGTTTTCCACCACCGCTTCCTGCTGGTTGACCTTGATCGGGTACAGCGCGGTGTACTTGCTCTGGTACTCAAGGCGCGCGATGTTGGCGTCGAAGGCGCCGGTCAGCTGGCGCACGCGGTCCTGCAGAATGTCTGGGAAGCGCACCAGCAGTGGCAGCGACAGGCCGCTCTGGCGCAGCTCCTGGACTTGCTCGAACAGGTCGATCGGGGCACTGCTCGGCCCGTTGGGGCGCACTTCGACGCGCCCGGCTTCATTGATGGCGAAATAACCAGCGCCCCAATGGCGGATGCCATAAACACTGCGGCTGTCGGCCACGGTCCATTGGCTACCATCGTCTTTGCGTGTGCGTCGTACGGACATTCACGTCCCCTATAGATAAGTCGAAGACACTGCCCCACGAGGCGGCGGGCGCAGTGTAAAAGCTGAAAATGACGATTATTCCGTATTCAGGGATAGACCCCTGCTACGGAAACGAGTTTAGAAAGCGCTGGGGAAAAAATCGCGCGGCCGTATCAACCGCCGGATTTCTTCGCCTTGAAGCCTTGCTTGGTCAGCTCGCCGATGAGTAACTCGACGTGATCGCCCTGGATCTCGATCACGCCCTCTTTCAAGGCGCCACCGGTACCACATCGGCGCTTGAGGGTGGAGACCAGCTCCTTGAGCTGGTCGAGCGGCAGCGGGACGCCGGTGACGGTGGTCACGGTCTTGCCGCCACGGCCTTTGCTTTCACGACGAACGCGGGCGATACCGTCCCCCTCGGGGATGACGGATTGCTTACAGGTGCAGGCGTCCACCGGCTGGCCACAGTCGGGGCAATGCCGACCGGAATCGGTGGAGTACACGAGACCGCCAAGGGCGGAGAAGGAAGAAGCTTTCTTGGCCACTTTTGTTCCTCTTGCTGAGGACAAAAACTGGTCGACGGGAGCCGACCGCGAAGCCCCACTCTGGCAGGGGCGGCGCTACTGCCACAAGACCTGCGGCAGCCCGAAAAGGGCGCGCAGTGTAACGATAAAACCGGCGTTTGCTAAGTACTGGAATGCGCCATTTTTCGAATGTTTTGCGACCCCTCGCAGGCAAGCCCGCTGCAACGGCTATTTCACTGGACTCACTGGCAGTGAATCACCTGCTGGATCGGGTTAACCCGCGAAAAGGCCAGCACCGGGAAGCCTACATCAGAGACTGGCCTTGTAGCGCTGCAACGCCGCCAGCGAGTCCGGGCAATAAGGCTTGCTCAGGCTCTCGGCCTCCGCTTGCTCGATGCGAACGAACTTCGCCTCTATCACTTCTTCCGGCTGCAAGCGCAACGGCGCATCCGACACCGCCGAATACACCGCGCACCACAAGCGGTTGTCCGGCTGGTCGAAGTAGAACCGCTCATGGAAGCGCAAGTCGACGCCTTCGATCCCCAACTCTTCGGCCAGCTCTCGCGCGGCGGACTCGGCATACGCCTCTCCCGCCGTCACCATGCCGCCTGCCGCCACATCCCAGTAGCCTGGGTAGAGCGCCTTGCTCAGGGTACGGCGGTGCACGCACAGTTCACCGGCACTGTTGAACAGCAGGATGAAGGTGCAGCGACCGATCAGGCCGCGCTCACGCAACTGAGCCCTGGGCAAGGCGCCGAGGACCTGATCGGCTTCGTCCACCCAGGCGACCAGCTCACGGTCGGAAGCTGCCCGGTGGGCAGCCTCCTTGGGATCGATGGCCATGATCAGCCCTGGGACAGCAGCTGACGCAGGTCGATCACCGCTGCGTTGGCTCGGGAGATATAGTTGGCCATCACCAGCGAGTGGTTGGCCCACATGCCAAAGCCACTGCCGTTGAGCACCATCGGGCTCCACAGCGCCTCCTGGGACGCCTCCAGTTCACGGATGATCTGGCGGACGCTGACGGTAGCGTTCTTCTTCGCCAGTACATCGGCGAAGTCCACCTCGATGGCACGCAGCAGATGCGACAGCGCCCAGGCCTGGCCACGGGCTTCGTAGAACACGTTGTCGATCTGCAGCCAAGGCGTTTCCACCAGTTCCTCGTCAACCTGCGGCGCCTGGCCGGGCTGCACCGACTCGGTCTTCAGGGTGCTGTTGAGCTTGACCCGGCCGACACTGGCCGACAGGCGCTGGGACAGCGAACCCAGACGGGTCGCCACGTCACCCAGCCAGTTGTTGAGGTTGTCGGCACGGGTATAGAAGATCGCGCCCTGATCACCCTTGGCCAGGCGAGCCTGGTAGCGGCTCAGCGACTTGATGCCTTCCTCGAACTCCGACTCGCTCGATGGCAGGATCCAGCTCTTGTTGTCGAAGTTGAAGCGCGGCTCGGCCTTGGCCAAGTCGGCGTCTTCGGTGGATTGCGACTGCGAACGGGCGAAGTCCTTGCGCAGTGCGCGCGACAGGTCGCGCACCTGGACCAGCACGCCGTATTCCCAACTCGGCATGTTGTCCATCCACAGCCCCGGTGGGAAGCGGTCGTTGGAAATGTAGCCGCCCGGCTTGTCCAGCAAGGTCTGCGCGACCGTCTTGAGGGTTTCGATGGTGGTGTAGCCAACGACCATCTGCTGGCCATTCTTCTCGGCCGCCGCCTGGGCGTTCTGCTGCACCGGGAACAGTTCAGGCTCCTGGCTCCAGTACCAACCAAGGCCAATGCAGACCAGCAGGTAAAGGCCAATCAACGTGCCCAGCGCACGGCTCCAGAGGCCACCAAGGTAGCTGCGGGCCGCAGCACCGCGACCATCGACACGCTCGCGGGGCTCGGCTTTGGCCTCGCGGTTTTTCCAATCCAGCATGGCTTTGTCCTTAATCAGTCACGACGGTTCAGGGGCTTGGACCACAGGCCTGCGCCAGGGTGCCACGGCAAGCCCGCGTGGCTGCACTATAAAGCAGACACCGTCGTACGCATAAGCGACCAATGAGTCAGTAACTGAATATTCGTTCGGAACCCTTTGTTGATTCAGGGCACTCACTCGTCGGAAAAGAACTGCTAGCATAGAGCCATCATTGCACCTGCACATCCCCAACTAATAAGTAGTCAGGACATGAGCCAAACAGCCGAGCCGAGCCACGAGCGTCTCAAGCAGCACTTCGCCCAGCGTGTGATCCTCCAGGCCAGGCAGATCCTCGAGATCTGGCAGCGTCTGCAGCGTGGCGAATGGTCGGACGGCGACCTGGGCGAACTGTGCGAGGCCAACCTACGCCTGCAACGCTACGCCGAACGCTTCGAGCAGCCTGAGCACAGCGACCTGTCGACCGCCATTGGCCAGACCCTGCAGGCCATCGAAGCCAACAGCGCACGGCTCAACTCACAACTGATCGGCGAGCTCAACCGCCTGATGCAACGTCTGTCGCGCACCGGGCTGCGCAAGGGCGACCAACTCGACCAAGTGCCCCTGCCGCCCTTGCGCAAGCCGGTGTACATCCTGCTGCAGGACCATGACCGGGCCGAGCGCCTGGCCCAGCAGTTGGAGTTCTTCGGCCTGGGCGTCGAAGCCCTGTTCAGTGCAGACGCTTTCCAGGCCTCGATGAAAGAGCGCCTACCGTCAGCCATTGTCATGGATGTCGACTTCACCGGCCCAGGTCTGGGCCTGCAACTGGCTGCTCAGGCCCAGCAGGGCCTGGAGCAACACATCCCGCTGCTGTTCTTCAGCCATCAGGAAACCGACACGCCGACCCGGCTGGCCGCTGTGCGCGCCGGAGGCCAGGAGTTTCTCACCGGCACCCTTGAGGCCTCCAGCCTGCTGGAGAAAGTCGAGCTGCTGACCAGCGCCACCCAGTACGACCCGTTTCGCGTGCTGATCATCGACGACTCACGCGCCCAGGCCCTGCACACCGAACGCCTGCTCAACAGCGCCGGCATGATCACCCGCAGCCTGAACGATCCGATCCGGACCATGGCCGAGCTGGCCGACTTCCAGCCCGACCTGGTGATCCTCGACATGTACATGCCGGCCTGCACCGGCACCGAGCTGGCCAAGGTGATCCGACATAACGACCGCTATGTGAGCGTGCCGATCATCTACCTGTCGGCCGAGGACGACCTGGATAAGCAGCTCGATGCCATGAGCGAAGGCGGCGACGACTTCCTGACCAAGCCGATCCGCTCGCGCCACCTGATCACCACCGTGCGCAACCGCGCCGCCCGTGCCCGTCACCTGAAAGCGCGCATGGTCCGCGACAGCCTGACCGGGCTGTACAACCACACGCACATCCTGCAATTGCTCGAAGACTGCAGCTTCCGCGCGCGCCGCGAAGAGCAGCCGTTGAGCTTCGCCATGCTCGACATCGACCACTTCAAGAAGATCAACGACCGCCACGGCCATCCCATGGGCGACCGGGTAATCAAGAGCCTGGCGCTGTTTCTCAAGCAACGTCTGCGCAAGACCGATTTCATCGGCCGCTACGGCGGCGAGGAATTCGCCATCGTGATGCCTAACACTGGCCTGGAGGCGGCGCACAAGGTGCTCGATGAAATCCGCAGGCGCTTTGCCGAGATTCTCTACCCCGCGCAGCCCCACGACCTGCAATGCACGTTCAGTGCAGGTGTGGTTCAACTCGACGACGACCTGGATGCGCTGACCATGGCCAGCGCCGCCGATGAGGCGCTGTACCGCGCCAAGCATGCCGGACGCAATTGTGTGGTGCGCGTGGAGCCCTGAGGCAGGGCTTTGCCTGTGCTGTGCCCTTCGCACCGACCTTGAATTCGCAGCAGTCCCTGTGGGAGCGGCTTCACCCGTGAAGGCGTCGGCACGGCCAAAACCAATGCCGGCACTGTGCCACTTTTTTTGTGCCACGCCGCCCCGTCGTCATCACCACGTCACAAAACCGCAATAACTTCAGGCACCTACCTCTCCACTCCCCCGCAGGAAGTTCGCGGCTATGCGCCTGAAGTGGCTGACCAATTTCAACACCTTGTTGCTGGTGACCGTGTGTATCGCCCTGGGCGCGACCCTGTGGTGGTCGCAACGCGTCCTGGAACGTCCCTACCAGTTGATGGAGCGCTACCTTGGCCTGTCGCGGCAGTTCCAGAACGACGCCGTGGGCAATATCCAGGCCTACCTCGGCAGCGGTGACGCATTGCGCCACGCGGCGGCCGTGCAAGCCAATACCCAGTTGCAGGCCGCCCTCGCCGAGTGGCCGGAAGACCTGGCTGGCCGACTGCGCCCAAGCCTTGGCAGCCTTCAGGCCTTCACCCGCAACGAACTGCTTGCCGCCGGCAAGCTGGCCGGCGACCCACAGGCCTTGCTGCTGCAAGCCGAACGCGAACTGGGGGCGAACCTCGAACAATTGGCAGGCTATGCCCGCGACAGCGCGAGCGCCGAAGCCGAGCATTACCTGACGCCGATCCTCGACGCCACGCTGCACCTGGGCCGCCTGTCGTTGGCCCGGGACAAACTGGTCAGCAGTGGACGCGCCGAACTGGCCGACGAAGTCGATCGCGAGCTGCAGCTCATTCGCGCCCAGGCCCAGGTCATCGACAGCCTGCCACTGCTGGGCGTGACTCGCGCCGCCGCATCCGGCGCCGATGACTTCGCTGCCATGATGGGCCTGCAGACCCAAGCCAGCGAGCAACAGGAAGACATTGCCGTCGGCCTGAAACGCGAGTTGCTGAGTCTGCTAAACCGGTACCCCGCGGAACTGCAGCGCACCCGAGAGCTGATCGAACGCCGCACGGTCCTGGCCGCCAATACCAACGAACGCCTCGATGCCGTCCAACAGGCCATCGCCGCCGTGGAGCCGGCAGTGCGCAGCCAGCATGGCACGATCGCCAACGAAGTGCGCATCATCCAAGGCCTGATGATCGCTGTGATCCTGCTCATCGCCCTGCTCATCGATACCCTGCAGCGCCGCCTGGCCCGCACCCTCACCAGCCTGGCGCCGGCCTTGTCACGCTGGGCCGAGGGTGACTTCGCCAAGGCCATCGTCCTGGGCAAGAGCAACCGGGAGCTGCAGGACATACAGGAATCGCTCAACCGCCTGCGCCAGTATCTGGTGGAGCTGGTCGGCACCATCCGCCACAACGCCGAGCAGGTGGCGGGCAGCAGCCATGCCCTAGCCGGGATGAGTGCGGCCCTGCACGACGGTGCCGAGCGCCAGGCGGGCGATACCGGGCAGATTCGCGATGCGCTCGGTGAGCTTGAAGCGACCATCGTGCAGGTTGCCAGCGATGCCAGCTCGGCTGCCGATGCCAGCCGCGATGCCGGCCGTGCCGTCGAACAGGGCCAGGCCGTGATTGGCCAGAGCCTGACGGGCTTGCGCGAACTGGTGGACGAGGTGCACGGCAATGCCCGCATGATCGAGCAGTTGGCCGAAGAGTCAGCCACCATTGGTGGTGTACTGACGGTTATTCGCTCGATTGCCGAGCAGACCAATCTGCTGGCCCTCAACGCCGCCATCGAAGCGGCCCGAGCCGGCGAGATGGGTCGAGGCTTTGCTGTGGTCGCCGATGAAGTGCGCTCACTGGCCCAACGTACCACTGGCGCCACGGGCGAAATCCAGGCTTTGATCGACCGCCTGCAACAGGCGGCGCGTGAGTCGGTGGCGGGCATGCGGGCCCAGCTCGAACATGCCGAGGCTACCGCCGACCAGGCCCAGGCCGCCGACGGCGCGCTGGACGAGATCGTCAGTGCGATCCGCACGATTTCTGCCACGGCCATCCGGATTGCCGACGCCACCGCCCAGCAAAGCGGCGCCGTGGGCGAGATCCGCGACCACAGTGAGCGAATCCACGCCCTGGGCGAAGACAACCTGCAGCGCATCGGCGAAGGGCGCGAACAAGGGGAGCAGTTGCTGGCGCTGGGTGGCGAGTTGAACCGGGCGGTGGGGGCATTCAGGGTCTGAGATCGCACGCGAACTGGCCCGAAACAACCGGAGGAGCGAGCCTTGCTCGCGATGCGCCGCGCCGGCGGCGCTCGCTCCCCCAACGCTGAAGATATCCCGACAAACCCCCGCCCCCAACGCCCATCAACTCCGCTATCATGCCCAGCACGTTCCACCTCGCGAGTCCGCCATGCGCCGCCTGTTTTTCCTGCTGTTCCTGCTGCTGGCCAGCCCCGCCTTCGCCTCAGGCCTGCTCGACAACCGCCCCAGCGCCACCCTCGGTGCCGCCTCGCTGTCCAACAGCGCCGATTTCCTGCCTGTCCATGAAGCCTTCAAGCTCAGCCTGATCCAGGGCGACGCCCAGACCATCAAGTTGCGCTTCGTCGCCACCGACGGCTACTACCTCTACCGCCACCGCTTCCAGTTCCGCAGCGAGCCGGCCGACATTGCCTTGGGCGCACCACGAATCCCCAAGGGCGAGCCCAAGCACGACGAGTTTTTCGGCGATGTCGAGGTCTACCACGGCGTGCTCGACATCGAGATACCGCGCTCGACCAGCGACCAGCGCGCCTTCACCTTGCTGGTGAGCTACCAGGGCTGCGCCGACAAAGGCCTGTGCTACCCACCGGAAACCGAACGCCTGACCATCGACGGTACCGGCAGCGCCACCGCGCCAGTCCCTGACCAGGCTTGGAACTGGAAATCGCTGCTACTGTTCTTCCTCGCCGGCATCGGCCTGACCTTCACTCCTTGCGTGCTGCCGATGCTGCCGATCCTCTCGGGCGTCGTGCTGCGCGGCCAGGTAGGTGGCTGGCGTGGGCTCAGCCTGTCGTTGGCCTATGTGTTGCCAATGGCCGCCTCCTTCGCCGCGCTGGGTGCCTTGATGGGTGTGTTCGGTGCCAGCCTCAACTTGCAGGCGCGCCTGCAATCGGCATGGGTACTGGTGCCGTTCGCGCTGTTCTTCGTGCTGTTCGCCCTGGCCATGTTCGGTCTGTTCGAGCTGAAACTGCCGCAGGCGCTGAGCAGCCGCCTGAACAACTTCGCCAATGGTGTCAGGGGCGGCTCGCTACTGGGCGCGGCGGTGCTGGGCGTCCTGTCCAGCCTGCTGGTGTCACCGTGCGTATCGGCGCCGCTGGCCGGCGCGTTGCTGTACATCAGCGCCAGCGGCGATGCCCTGGGCGGCGCACTCAAACTGTTCACCCTGGGCCTGGGCATGGGGGCGCCGCTGTTGCTGGTCGCCACTGGCGGTGCAGCCTGGCTACCGAAGAGTGGCCCTTGGCTGAACACGGTGAAGAATGCCATCGGTGTATTGCTGCTGGGCCTGGCCATTGGCTTGCTCAGCCGCATTCTCCCGGGGCCGGTCACCTTGCTACTGGTCGGTTTCCTGGCCGCCGGCGTGGCGCTATTCCTCGGCGCCCTGGAGTTCGTGGTCAAGACACCACGCCAGCGTCTGGTACAACTGCTGGGCCTGGCGCTGCTGGTGTACGCCCTGGCCTGCTGGTACGGCGCCCTGAGCGGACGCGGCGACCCGCTACGCCCACTGCCACCGCCTGCGGTCGTCGGTGCAGGCCCGACCAGCCCCGCCACTCAATCGGATGCCTGGCAAACCCTGACCACCCCTGCCGCGCTCGATGCAGCGCTGGCCGAGGCCAAGGCCGCCGGCCAGCCGGTGCTGTTGGACTGGTATGCCGACTGGTGCATCAGCTGCAAGGTGATCGAACATGAAGTGCTCAATGCGCCCCACGTGCAACCACAGCTGAGCGCCTTCCGCCTGCTGCGCTTCGACATCACCGACAGCAATGCCGAACAGCGCAGCCTGCTCGACCGCTACCAGCTGTTCGGGCCGCCTGCGCTGATGTTCTTTGCCGCGAACGGCAGCGAAATTACCGCTGATCGGGTGATTGGCGAGATAAATGCCGGCGATTTTGCGCAGGTTCTGGCGCGCGTACGCAGCAAACTCGGTCTATAACTTCCCGCGGGCTGTAAAAAAACCTCAGTAGAGTGACCAGATTGAATTATTTGGTCACATACTTCGCGCGAACCTCGGACATCGTGCTGGCTATTGCCGGGAACTGGACACTTGCTCCCGCTTTGCGGCACACTCGCCGCGCTGTGTCGAATTGCCCTACAAATTCAAGGAATCCGCAGATGGCAACCCTACTGGTGCTCCACGGCCCCAACCTGAACCTGCTCGGGACCCGCGAACCGGGCCACTACGGCGCCGTGACCCTGGCCCAGATCAACCAGGACCTGGAGCAGCGCGCTCGCGCCGCTGGCCACCATCTGCAGTACCTGCAGAGCAATGCCGAGTACGAACTGATCGACCGTATTCACGCCGCACGCAACGAGGGTGTGGACTTCATCCTGATCAATCCGGCTGCTTTTACGCACACAAGCGTCGCATTACGTGACGCATTGCTTGCGGTGAGCATCCCATTCATCGAAGTGCACCTGTCCAACGTGCACAAACGCGAACCGTTCCGTCACCACTCCTACTTCTCCGATGTAGCCGTAGGGGTGATCTGCGGTCTGGGCGCCAGCGGTTATCGCCTGGCCCTGGAGTCCGCGCTGGAACAACTGGCTGCCAACGCACAGCCCTGATGATAGAGACCTCGGCCTAAGTGGGCCGGGGTTCGAGAGAAACGTTTTCAAACACGTTTTCAATTACGCCCCCTGACCGAACCTTGGGAGTTGATGATTAATGGATATCCGTAAAGTCAAGAAACTGATCGAACTGCTGGAAGAGTCTGGCATCGACGAACTGGAGATCAAGGAAGGCGAAGAGTCGGTCCGTATCAGCCGTCACAGCAAGGCCCCAGCCGGCCAGCAGTACTTCGCTCCGGCACCGGTTGCCGCCGCGCCTGTTGCCGCGCCGGTCGCTGCCGCCGCTGCCCCGGTTGCCGAAGCCGCTGCCGCCGCTCCAGCCCTCAAAGGCACCGTGATTCGCTCGCCGATGGTGGGTACCTTCTACCGCAAGCCTTCGCCGACCTCGCCGAACTTCGCTGAAGTTGGCCAGACCGTGAAGAAAGGCGACACCCTGTGCATCGTCGAAGCCATGAAGATGATGAACCACATCGAAGCCGATGTCGGCGGCGTTATCGACGCCATCCTGGTGGAAGACGGTCAGCCGGTTGAGTTCGACCAGCCGCTGTTCACCATCGTTTGATTCGCGGAGAGCCAACGATGTCTGGGAAGCTGGAAAAAGTCCTGATCGCCAACCGTGGGGAAATTGCCCTGCGGATCCTGCGTGCCTGCAAAGAGCTGGGCATCAAGACCGTCGCCGTACACTCCACGGCCGACCGTGAACTGATGCACCTGGGCCTGGCAGACGAGTCGGTCTGCATTGGTCCTGCTTCGTCCAAAGATTCGTACCTGCACATCCCGGCGATCATCGCTGCCGCTGAAGTGACAGGCGCTACCGCCATCCACCCTGGCTACGGCTTCCTGGCGGAAAACGCCGATTTCGCCGAGCAGGTCGAGAAGTCCGGTTTTGCTTTCATCGGCCCGAAAGCCGACACCATTCGCCTGATGGGCGACAAGGTCTCGGCCAAGGACGCGATGATCAAGTCGGGCGTTCCGACCGTTCCGGGTTCCGACGGTCCGCTGCCGGAAGACGAAGAGGTTGCCCTGGCAATCGCCCGTGACGTCGGCTACCCGGTGATCATCAAGGCCGCCGGTGGCGGTGGTGGTCGCGGCATGCGCGTGGTGCACAAGGAAGAAGACCTGATTGCCTCGGCCAAGCTGACCCGTACCGAAGCCGGTGCGGCCTTCGGCAACCCGATGGTCTACCTGGAGAAGTTCCTGACCAACCCACGTCACGTGGAAGTTCAGGTGCTGTCCGACGGCCAGGGCAACGCCATTCACCTGGGCGACCGTGACTGCTCGCTGCAACGCCGTCACCAGAAAGTCCTGGAAGAAGCACCTGCCCCGGGCATCGACGAGAAAGCCCGTCAGGAAGTCTTCAAGCGTTGCGTCGATGCGTGCATCGAGATCGGCTACCGCGGTGCCGGTACCTTCGAGTTCCTGTACGAAAACGGCCGTTTCTACTTCATCGAGATGAACACCCGTGTGCAGGTTGAGCACCCGGTGTCGGAGATGGTCACCGGTATCGACATCGTCAAGGAGATGCTCAGCATCGCCGCTGGCAACAAGCTGTCGATCCGCCAGGAAGACGTGGTCATCCGTGGTCATGCGCTGGAATGCCGTATCAACGCCGAAGACCCGAAGAAGTTCATCCCGAGCCCAGGCAAGGTGAAGCACTTCCACGCGCCAGGCGGCAACGGCGTTCGCGTCGATTCGCACCTGTACAGCGGTTATTCGGTTCCGCCGAACTACGACTCGCTGATCGGCAAGCTGATCACCTACGGCAAGGACCGTGACGAAGCCATGGCGCGCATGCGCAATGCCCTGGACGAGATCGTCGTCGACGGCATCAAGACCAACATCCCACTGCACCGCGACCTGGTGCGGGATGAAGGTTTCTGCAAAGGCGGCGTCAACATCCACTACCTTGAGCACAAACTGGCTAGCCAGGAGTGATCGCGTAGCGTGATGTACCGAAACCCCGGACATGTGCCGGGGTTTTTTTTGGGTTGTCTTTAGAGGGTTGGTGACTGAGCCTTGCTGGCGATGCGCCGCGCAGGCGACGCTCGATCCCAAACAGCTGGCTTGCCGACGATGGGGCCGCAAGGCAGCCCCAAAATCACCCCTTCATCCGCGGCATCTCGATCCGGTGCTCATGCACCCGCCGATACAGGGTGGCTCGCGAAATCCCCAACGCCCGCGCCGCCTCGGCCGGCTTCCAGCGATGGCGAATCAAGGCATCGAGCAACAGTTGCCGGGCCGGGCTCGACGTCCCGACATCCGCCGAAGGCGCTGCATCGCCACGCACCTCCTGTGGCAGGCTCTCCAGACACACCTGCCCCCCTTCACTGACCGCACAGGCATAGCGCAACACCTGCCGCAGCTGGCGCAGATTACCCGGCCAGCGATACACCAGCAGCGCCTGCAACGCATCGTCGGCCAACGTCACCTCGACACCACACGCCTTGGCCTCTTCGGCCAGCAACTGGTGAATCAAGCCCAAGCGATCATCGCGCTCACGCAGCGGCGGCAACTCGAAGCGGGCGTTGGCCAGGCGAAAATACAGGTCCTCACGAAAACGCCCTTCACTCACCATCACAGCCAAGTCCCGGTGGGTGGCACAGATCACCTGGATATCCACGCGCTCGCGCCGTGCAGCGCCCAAAGGTGCCACCTCGCCTTCAGCCAGCACCCGCAGCAATCGGGTCTGCAGATTGAGTGGCATGTCACCGATTTCATCGAGGAACAAGGTGCCGCCATCGGCCTGCTGCAACAGTCCTTGCATACCTTTGCTCGATGCACCGGTAAAGGCGCCGGCCACATAGCCGAACAGCTCGCTCTCGATCAGGCTCTCAGGGATCGCCGCGCAGTTGAGCGTAACGAAGGGTCCGGTACAGCGCTGGCTCTGCTGATGCAACTGGCGGGCGAAAACTTCCTTGCCCGCGCCAGTCTCACCCTGCACCAGCACTGCAAGGTTGCAGTCCTTGACCCGCGTGGCCAGGCGCAAATGCTGCTCGATTCGAGGGTCCTGGGCCTGCTGCACGGCGCGCACTGGCTCGCGTCGCCGGGGCGCACTCACCCGGCCATACAAACCGCCCCACCCCGGCAGCCGCTGGGCAGAGGCCTCGTTGGCGCGGCGCAGCTGATCCAGGTCGAACAACTCGCCGATGTGCTCGGGCAAGCGTCCATGGCGGGCCAGCAGGCGCTCGCGGGCCAGGCTGTTGATCGCCCGCAGGCGCCCGTCGGCATCCCAGGCCAGCAGGTAGTCCGGCTGGCTCTCGACATACCCCGGCGTGCCATGAGCGCGCATCACCCAATGGCCTTGGGCGCTGTGCATGAAAAAGGCGTTTTCGATCTCCCGCGCAGTCTGCTCCACCAGCTGGCGGATCAAGTGCTGGCTACGACGGTCGTCCGGCGATTGCAGGGCGGAAACATCCACTACCCCCAGCAACTCCCCTTGGGGGTCGAACACAGGGGCCGCCGTGCAGGTCAGGCCGATGAAGGCCGCGCGAAAGTGGTCACGCTTGTGCACCGTGACCGGCGCCTTGCTGGTCAGGACGGCCGCCACGCCGCAAGTCCCCTCCTCGCCTTCCGACCAGCAGGTACCCAGGTACAGCCCGGCCTTGCGGCAGTCGTTGCGAATAGCGGATTCAACCCGATAGTCGATGGTGCGCCCGAGGGCGTCGGTGAGCAGCACACAGTAGTCGGCACCGCGCACACGCTCATGCAGGCGCGCCACGGCATCGCTGGCGATACGCAGAAACAGCTCGGCACGTTCGCGGCATTCGTTGAGCACGCTTTGGGAAAGGATGCGCGGCCCCTGCTGGGAGCCTGGGTCGAGGCGGTACAGCTCCATGGAACGGCGCCATGAATCGAGAATCAGCGGCGGCACCGGTGCCTGCGGCAGGCGGTCGGCATTCTTCAGCACCCGGCTGACGCAGTCGACATGGGCTCGGGAGTTCGCGGCAAGCATTCAGGCCCTCCGGTTCTCGTTGCTGTTTTTATCGTTGTCCGGCCATTAAGCGCTTCCGGACATCCCCCGACAAGCACTGAGTGATTACCGGCAGGCTTGAGACGCAGCGTCTCAGCGTCTCGTCGAAACCGGCCGAGCCCTGGCACCGGGCGTCTCGCCAGTGCCACCGAGGGCACCCGCCGGAAGACGCCGGAACCGCTCTGGAGCAAGCTTCTCAGCCAACCCCGAAAAAGCTGGCACCCACCTTGCTCTTGCCTTGGCAAACAAGAATACGAGGTGCGCCATGTCGCAACCTGCCCCGACTGTCGGGATCATTGCCAACCCTGCCTCTGGCCGAGACCTGCGTCGCCTGACCGCCAACGCCGGGCTCTACTCGAGCACCGACAAGGCCTCGGCCATCCAGCGACTGCTCGCAGCCTTCGGTGCCACCGGTGTGAGCCAAGTGCTGATGCCCACGGACATGACGGGTATCGCTGCCGCTGTACTCAAGGCCAGCCATGGCCCGATAGCTCGCGACCAGCATTGGCCGGCACTGGAACTGCTCGACCTGCCCCTGACCCAGACGGTCGCCGATACCCGCCTGGCCACCCGTCTGATGGTCGAGCGTGGCGTGGCCATGATCGCCGTGCTCGGTGGCGACGGCACCCACAAGGCGGTTGCTGCCCATGCCGGGGACGTACCGCTGCTGACACTGTCCACCGGCACCAATAACGCTTTCCCCGAGCTGCGCGAAGCCACCAGTGCCGGCCTGGCCGGAGGCCTGTTCGCCAGCGGCCAAGTGCCGAACACGATCAGCCTGCGCCGCAACAAGCGCCTGCTGGTGAACGTAGCGCGGCAGAACCTCTGTGAATGGGCCCTGGTGGAAGTCGCGGTGTCGCCTCAGCGCTTCGTCGGTGCCCGCGCCTTGAGCCGCAGCGAAGACCTGAGCGAAGTCTTTGCCTGCTTCGCCGAACCCCATGCCATTGGCCTCTCGTCCCTGTGCGGCCTGTGGTGCCCAGTGTCGCGCCACGCGGCGCAGGGTGCCTGGGTACGCCTGAACCCCGGCGCCGAACATGCCTTGCTGGCCCCCCTGGCGCCAGGACTGCTGCAAGGTTGCGGCATCACCGCTTCGGGCTTTCTGGCCCCCGGCGTGCCCCATGGCCTGAGCCTCGCCAGCGGCACCCTGGCCCTGGACGGCGAGCGCGAAATCGAGTTTGCCGAAGGCGACAACCCCACCATTACCCTCGATCACCAAGGCCCCCTGACCGTGGATGTCGAGGCCGTGCTGGCCCATGCCGCACGGCACCACCTGCTGGCCGTCCCGCGCGGTCATCGGCTGCACCCTGCAAACCCGTGTTGAGACAACCCTGGAGAACAACAAGATGTCCACTCACCTGAGCTGCGAACAGTTGCTACATGCCTACGAAGTGATGCGTACCATCCGCGCCTTCGAAGAACGCCTGCACGTGGAGTTCGCCACCGGCGAGATCCCCGGTTTCGTCCACCTTTACGCTGGCGAAGAAGCCTCCGCCGCCGGGGTCATGGCCCACCTGCGCGACAGCGACTGCATCGCCTCCACCCATCGCGGCCACGGTCACTGCATTGCCAAGGGCGTGGATGTGTACGGCATGATGGCCGAGATCTACGGCAAGAAGACCGGCGTGTGCGGCGGCAAGGGCGGCTCGATGCACATTGCCGACCTGGAAAAAGGCATGCTCGGCGCCAACGGCATCGTCGGTGCCGGTGCCCCGCTGGTGGCCGGCGCCGCTCTGGCCGCCAAGCTCAAGGGACGCGACGACGTTTCGGTGGCCTTCTTCGGCGACGGCGCCTCCAACGAAGGCGCGGTGTTCGAAGCGATGAACCTGGCTTCGATCATGAACCTGCCGTGCATCTTCGTCGCCGAGAACAATGGCTACGCCGAAGCCACCGCCTCGACCTGGTCGGTGGCCTGCGACCACATCGCCGACCGCGCCGCCGGTTTCGGCATGCCCGGGGTCACCATCGATGGCTTCGACTTCTTCGCCGTGCACGAGGCTGCCGCTGCCGCCATCGAACGCGCCCGTTCCGGACAAGGCCCGTCGCTGATCGAGGTCAAGCTCAGCCGCTACTACGGCCACTTCGAGGGCGATGCGCAGACCTACCGCGCCCCGGACGAGGTGAAGCACCTGCGCGAACAGCGCGACTGCCTGTTGCAGTTCCGCAACAAGACCACCCGCGCTGGCTTGCTTACCAACGAGCAGCTCGACGCCATCGACGCCCGCGTCGAAGACCTGATCGAAGACGCCGTGCGCCGTGCCAAGTCCGATCCCAAGCCACAGCCTGCAGACCTGCTCACCGACGTCTACGTCACCTACCCCTGAGCCCGGACAACAAGAACAACAGGAGAACCACCATGGCAAGAAAGATCAGCTACCAGCAGGCCATCAACGAAGCCCTGGCCCAGGAAATGCGTCGCGACAGCAGCGTGTTCATCATCGGCGAAGACGTTGCCGGCGGTGCCGGCGCGCCCGGCGAAGACGATGCCTGGGGCGGCGTGCTGGGCGTGACCAAAGGTCTTTACCACCAATTCCCTGGCCGGGTACTCGACGCACCGCTGTCGGAAATCGGCTATGTCGGGGCCGCCGTCGGGGCCGCCACCCAAGGCCTGCGCCCGGTCTGCGAACTGATGTTCGTCGACTTCGCTGGTTGCTGCCTGGACCAAATCCTCAACCAGGCGGCCAAGTTCCGCTATATGTTCGGCGGCAAGGCCGTCACTCCGCTGGTGATGCGCACCATGTACGGCGCCGGACTGCGTGCGGCGGCACAGCACTCGCAGATGCTCACCTCGCTGTGGACCCACATCCCAGGACTCAAGGTGGTCTGCCCCGCCTCGCCCTATGACGCCAAGGGGCTGTTGATCCAGGCCATCCGTGACAACGACCCGGTGATCTTCTGCGAGCACAAGTTGCTCTACAGCATGCAGGGCGAGGTGCCGGAAGAGGTCTACACGGTGCCCTTCGGCGAGGCCAACTTCCTGCGCGACGGCGACGACGTGACGCTGGTGACCTACGGGCGCATGGTCCATGTGGCGCTTGAGGCAGCCAACAACTTGGCTCGTCAGGGCATCGACTGCGAAGTGCTGGACCTGCGCACCACCAGCCCACTGGACGAAGACAGCATTCTCGAAAGCGTGGAGAAGACCGGCCGCCTGGTGGTTATCGACGAAGCCAACCCGCGCTGCTCCATGGCCACCGACATTAGCGCACTGGTTGCGCAGAAAGCGTTCGGCTCGCTCAAAGGCCCGATCGAGATGGTCACCGCGCCCCATACACCCGTGCCGTTTTCCGACGCCCTCGAAGACTTGTACATCCCGGATGCCGCGAAGATCGAGGCCGCTGTGCGCAAGGTAATCGAAGCTGCAAGGAGCGCCGCATGAGCCAGATCCATACCCTGACCATGCCCAAGTGGGGCTTGTCGATGACCGAGGGCCGGGTCGATGCCTGGCTCAAGCAGGAAGGCGACGAGATCAACAAGGGCGATGAAGTGCTGGACGTTGAAACCGACAAGATCAGCAGCAGCGTCGAGGCGCCTTTCAGTGGCGTGTTACGCCGCCTGATCGCCCAACCCGACGAAACCCTGCCGGTGGGTGCGTTGCTTGCCGTGGTGGTGGAAGGTCAGGCCAGCGAGGCTGAAATCGACGCGGTGGTGCAGCAGTTCCAGGCCGAGTTCGTCGCCGAAGGGGCCGCCGACCAGGCTCAAGGGCCCGCACCTCAGAAGGCCGAAGTGGGTGGCCGCCTGCTGCGCTGGTTCGAACTGGGTGAAGGTGGCACCCCGCTGCTGCTGGTTCACGGTTTCGGCGGCGACCTCAACAACTGGCTGTTCAACCATCCGGCCCTGGCCGCCGAACGCCGGGTAATTGCGCTGGACCTGCCTGGCCATGGCGAGTCGGCCAAGGCACTGCAGCGGGGCGACCTGGATGAGCTGAGCGAGACAGTGCTCGCCCTGCTCGACCATTTGGACATCCCACGCGCCCATCTGGCCGGGCATTCAATGGGCGGCGCGGTCAGCCTGAACGTGGCGCGCCTGGCGCCGCAACGGGTGGCGAGCCTGAGCCTGGTCGCCAGCGCCGGGCTGGGCGATGCGATCAACGGGCAATACCTTCACGGCTTCGTCGAGGCGGCCAACCGCAACGCCCTCAAGCCACAGCTGACCCAGCTGTTCGCCGACCCCGCGCTGGTCACCCGGCAGATGCTCGAGGACATGCTCAAGTTCAAGCGCCTGGAAGGCGTGGACCAGGCACTGAGACAGCTGCGCTCGGCCATCGCCGAAGGTGACCGGCAACGGTACGACCTGCGTAGCGTGCTTGGCCAGCACCCGGCTATGGTGGTCTGGGGCGCCGAGGACGCGATCATCCCAGCCGCCCATGCCGAAGGATTGGAGGCCGAGGTCCTGGTCGTGCCTGGCGTTGGTCACATGGTGCAGATGGAGGCAGCCGAACAGGTCAACGAACGACTGTTGGCGTTCCTGCGCAAGCACTGATCCCGTTGCGTGAGTCTGGAGACAATCATCATGAATGACCTGAGCCACACCCATATGCGCGCCGCCGTCTGGCATGGCCGCCATGACATCCGTGTCGAACAGGTCCCCCTGCCTGCCGACCCGCCTCCTGGCTGGGTGCAAATCAAGGTGGACTGGTGCGGCATCTGTGGTTCCGATCTACACGAATACGTGGCGGGCCCAGTGTTCATCCCGGTCGAGGCGCCGCATCCTCTGACCGGCATCCAGGGCCAGTGCATCCTCGGCCACGAGTTCTGCGGTGAAATCGCCAAGCTCGGCGAGGGAGTCGAAGGCTATGCCGTGGGCGACCCGGTGGCGGCGGATGCCTGCCAGCATTGCGGGACCTGCTACTACTGCACCCATGGCCTGTACAACATCTGCGAGCGCCTGGCCTTCACCGGGCTTATGAACAACGGTGCCTTCGCCGAACGGGTCAATGTGCCCGCCAACTTGCTGTATCGGTTGCCACAGGGCTTCCCACGGGAGGCCGGGGCACTGATCGAGCCGTTGGCGGTGGGCATGCACGCGGTGAAGAAGGCCGGCAGCCTGCTGGGACAGAACGTGGTGGTGGTAGGCGCAGGCACCATCGGCCTTTGCACCATCATGTGCGCCAAGGCTGCCGGTGCGGCTCAGGTGATCGCGCTGGAAATGTCCTCGGCACGCAAAGCCAAGGCCAAGGAAGTGGGAGCCAGCGTGGTGCTCGACCCTAGCCAGTGCGATGCCCTGGCCGAGATTCGCGCGCTCACTGGCGGGCTTGGGGCCGATGTGAGCTTCGAGTGCATCGGCAACAAGCACACGGCCAAGCTGGCCATCGATGCCATTCGCAAGGCCGGTAAGTGCGTGTTGGTGGGTATTTTCGAGGAGCCCAGCGAGTTCAACTTCTTCGAACTGGTGTCCACCGAGAAACAGGTGATCGGGGCATTGGCCTACAATGGCGAGTTCGCTGATGTGATCGCATTCATTGCCGATGGGCGTCTGGATATTCGACCGCTGGTGACTGGGCGAATCGGGCTGGAGCAAATTGTCGAGCTCGGCTTCGAAGAATTGGTGAACAACAAGGAGCAGAACGTGAAGATCATTGTTTCACCGGGCGGGCATTAGGGTCTGTCTGAAAAGTCTTGAGACGAAGGTCAGGCAAGGCGAAAACAGCC
The DNA here is from genome assembly GCF_029537255.1 of Pseudomonas sp. NyZ480. NCBI lineage: Bacteria > Pseudomonadati > Pseudomonadota > Gammaproteobacteria > Pseudomonadales > Pseudomonadaceae > Pseudomonas > Pseudomonas sp. NyZ480. The sequence continues at coordinate 4,776,955 of NZ_CP120626.1, forward strand.
GAGGAAGCGGAGTTTACGGGTTGTAAATGAGCATTCCGAGGCTGTTTTCGACGCAGCATCACCGAGTTTCAAGGCTTTTCGTACAAAGCCTAGGTGCACTGGGCGATCAGGATCTTGGGCCGCGTTGCGCCCCTTTTGCCCGTCGAGGCCGCTGCTGAAGGCCGCAGGGATGATCTGCTGACGATGGCGGTCAGGACCGGAACAGGTCCTGCTGCAGCACCAAGGTCTGCTTGCTGCTGTCCAGTTGCACCCACGCCCCCAGGGGCAGACACACATTCGGGTCACAGTGCCCGCTGCGCCACCCGGCCAGTACAGGCACACCCAGCGGCGCGAAGATGTCCTCCAGCAGCGGCGTCATGGCGGCGACCGTAACGCCGGCGAAGTCCCCCACCAATACGCCTTTGACGCCCTCGAGCTTGCCGGCCAGGCGCAGTTGGGTCAGCAGACGATCTACCCGGTACAGTGGCTCGTTCACATCTTCGATGAACAGGATACTGTCCTGGGTATCGACCTCGGCCATGGTACCCATCGTAGCCCCCAGCAACGACAGGTTGCCGCCCACCAAGCGCCCACTGGCTTCGCCAGGCACTACACTGCTCAACGGGTAGGCTGCCGGATGGACGATGGCATCGCCCGCCGCCAGACGCCCGTTCAACTGCGCCAGTAGCGAAGATTCGGTGGGCTCGAGCTTGGCGCCCAGCAGGTCGGCGTTGAGCATCGCCCCATGGAAGGTCACCAGCCCACTGTGACGGCCGATGGCGGTATGCAGCGCGGTGATGTCGCTGTAGCCAATCAACGGCTTGGGATTGCGCCGAATCAGCTCGAAGTCGAGCTTGTCGAGCAGGCGCATGCTGCCGTAACCGCCACGCATGCACAAAATGGCGTGGATGGAAGGGTCGGCGAATGCATCGTGCAGGTCCTGCAGGCGACGCTGGTCGGAGCCGGCCAGATAACCCTGGGCCTGATTGACGCTCGGATAGATACGGGACTGATAGCCCCGGCTGGCAAACCACAGGCCGGCTTTTTGCGCATCCAGCCGGGCCGGCCCGGCGGGGGCGACCACGGCGAAGCAAGCACCTACGGGCAACGCGGCAAGCAAGCGGGACTCGAAGGTTTCAACGCTGTTCACTGGGTAACTCCTTACCGTGTTTCACCGACAATGCTCATACAAAAATGCCGATGCCGCCTTTCGGCGCGCATCGGCATGTCTGACTCAACACAGGATCAGAGCTTGATCTTGGCCTCATGAGCCTGCTGGTCAGCGTGATAGGACGAGCGCACCAGCGGGCCGGACGCGACGTTCTTGAAGCCCATCTTGTAACCTTCCTCGGCGAACCAGGCGAAGGTATCCGGGTGGACGAAGCGCTGAACCGGCAGGTGACTGCGCGATGGCTGCAGGTACTGGCCAAGGGTCAGCATGTCGATGTCGTGCTCGCGCATGCGGTGCATGACTTCGATGACTTCTTCGTCGGTCTCGCCCAGGCCGAGCATCAGGCCCGACTTGGTCGGCACATGGGGCACCATCTGCTTGAACTTCTGCAGCAGGTCCAGCGACCAATCATAGTCCGAGCCCGGACGCGCGGCCTTGTAAAGGCGCGGGACGGTTTCCAGGTTGTGGTTGAAGACATCTGGCGGCTCTTGCGCAGTGATCTCCAGAGCGATGTCCATGCGGCCACGGTAGTCCGGGACCAAGGTCTCGAGCTGAACGCCCGGCGACAGCGCACGGATTTCGCGAATGCAGTCGGCGAAGTGCTGGGCGCCGCCGTCGCGCAGGTCGTCGCGGTCCACCGAAGTGATGACCACGTACTTCAGGCGCAGGTCGGCGATGGCGATGGCCAGGTTTTTCGGCTCGTCGACATCCAGTGGCTTTGGTCGGCCATGGCCAACGTCGCAGAACGGGCAACGACGGGTGCAGATGTCACCCATGATCATGAAGGTCGCAGTCCCCCCCGAGAAGCACTCGCCCAGGTTCGGGCAGGATGCCTCTTCGCACACGCTGTGTAACTTGTGCTTGCGCAGCAGTTGCTTGATGCGGTCGACCTCCGGGGAAACCGGGATACGCACGCGGATCCAGTCCGGCTTTTTCGGCAGTTCTTCGGTGGGGATGATCTTCACCGGAATACGGGCGACCTTTTCGGCGCCACGCAGTTTAACGCCAGCTTCCACCTTCTTCGGCGCGGGGCGCGGGGTGGAATCCTGGGTAGGAGTCAGGTTCGGCACGGCTTCTTGCACAGTTGTCATATTCAGTCGATTCCGCCCGTGAGGGTCGTCTGCTCAGCATAGTCGAGGTGCTTGACCAGCTGTCCGCGCAGCCTTGTCCTGACCTCGTCGAGTTCGATCGGACCTGCCAGGTCGCGCAGCTGGGTCATGGCCAGCCCCGCGTACCCGCAGGGGTTGATTCGGCGGAATGGCGCAAGGTCCATGTCCACATTCAGAGCAAGGCCATGAAACGAACGGCCATTGCGGATTCGCAGGCCGAGGGAGGCGATTTTCGCTCCATCGACATAGACACCGGGAGCATCGGGTTTTGCCGCAGCCTGGACATCGTAGCTGGCCAGCAGGTCGATCAGGGTGCGCTCGATACGGCTCACCAGGTCACGCACACCGAAGCCAAGGCGACGTACATCCAGCAGCAGGTAGGCCACCAACTGCCCGGGGCCGTGATAGGTCACCTGGCCACCGCGGTCGGTCTGCACCACCGGGATATCGCCCGGTACCAGCAGGTGCTCGGCCTTGCCGGCCTGGCCCTGGGTGAAGACCGCGGGGTGCTCGACCAGCCAGACTTCGTCCTGGCTGTCCGGGCCACGCTGCTCGGTAAAACGACGCATGGCCTCCAGCACCGGTTCATAGGGCTGCAGGCCAAGATCGCGAAAACCGAGACACCGCGGCATCAGAGCACCATTTTCACGATGCCGGTCGCGCGCAGGGCGCTATTGATATCGTGCAGCTGGTTCTCGCTTTCGGCAACGATGTGCAATTGCACGGTGGTGTACTTGCCTTCCTTGCTCTGGCGCTCGGCCAGTGTCTGGAGGTCGACTTTGGCGTGCTTGCTGAGGATCTCGATCACCGTGTCTCGGAAACCGACAACGGTATCGCCGATCACCTTGATCGGGTAATCCTCGCAGGGGAATTCGATTTTGTGCGACTTGACGTCAGCTTCGCTCATGGCGGAAACGGCCTCGTAAGCCGTGGCAACAACAACGCTCCCGCAACGATGCGCGGGAGCGTGGCAGGTCACGTATCAGTTGAACAACCCGTAGAAGAATAGACGAATGCTATCCCACATACGGCGGATGAAACCACCTTCCTCGACGCCGTCGAGGGCGATCAGGTCGGCGCTGTGAACCACATTTTCGTCCAGTTTGACTTCCACTTTGCCGATCACGTCACCTTTTGCGATCGGTGCGGTGAGCTGCGGGTTCATGGTCATCGAAGCCTGCAGACGCTTCAATTGGCCTTTAGGCATAGTCAGGGTCAGGTCGTTGGCCAGACCCGCTTTCACCTGGCTGGTGGCACCCTTCCAAACCGGCGCCTGGGCCAGTTCGGTACCCTTCTGGTAGAAGGTCTGGGTTTCGAAGAAGCGGAAACCGTAAGTCAGCAGCTTCTGGGTCTCGGCGGCACGGGCTTGCTCGCTGTTGGTGCCGAACACCACGGCGATCAGGCGCTGGCCGTCACGAACGGCCGAAGCCACCATGCAGTAGCCCGCTTCGTCGGTGTGGCCGGTCTTCAGGCCGTCGACGGTCTTGTCGCGCCACAGCAGCAGGTTGCGGTTAGGCTGCTTGATGTTGTTCCAGAAGAACTCTTTCTGCGAGTAGATGGCGTAGTGGGCCGGATCCTCGTCGATGATCGCACGCGCCAGCAGGGCCATGTCGTGGGCCGAAGAGTAGTGCTCCGGGTTCGGCAGGCCGGTCGGGTTCATGAAGTGGCTGTTGCTCATGCCGAGGTCGGCGGCGGTCTTGTTCATCATGTCGGCGAACGCGTCTTCGCTGCCGGCGATGTGCTCGGCCAGGGCGACGGAGGCGTCGTTACCCGACTGGATGATGATGCCGTGCAGCAGGTCGCTGACGGTGACCTGGCTGCCCACTTTGATGAACATGCGCGAACCACCGGTGCGCCAGGCGTTTTCGCTGACGGTGACCGGGTCGTTTTCGCCGATCTGGCCACGGCGGATGTCCAGGGTGGCGATGTAAGCGGTCATCAGCTTGGTCAGGCTGGCTGGCGGCAGACGCTCGTCACCGTTGTTCTCGACCAGCACGTTGCCGCTGGACGCGTCCATGAGTACGTAGGACTTGGCCGCCAGCTGCGGTGGCGATGGCATCATCTGCTCCGCCGCGAAAGCGGCAGGCGTGATCATCAGCAGTACGGGCAGGCAAAGTCGTTTGGCAAGCTTGGTGATGTTCATCCGTCTCTCGAAAATCGCTAATGGTCTGATGCCCGGAGGGCAAGGGTTCCCTGGCCGGCAGCAAAAGCGGCCATTGTACATGCCTGCGCCCGCCAATTCATGACAAAACCGACAGTTTGGCATGGTTCAGTACCGGCCCTGTTGCCGTCGACAGGGTCAGTCAGCTGTGACCAGCTTTGCCTGCCCCAAGTTCGCCAGGCGAATGCTGTCCTGAGCCTGCTGGATCTCGCCCTGGCTGCCGATCGGTCCCAGGCGAACACGGTGCAGGGTCTGCTGGTTACGCACGATGGAACTGATGAACACCGGGGCGCTGACCATGGTGCTCAGTTTCGAACGCAGCAGCTCGGCGGCGTCCGGGTTGGCGAACGCCCCCACTTGCAGGAAGCTGCCGCCGTTGCCGCTTGGCACATTGTTGCCGCCAACCTGCACCGGCACTACAGGTGCGGCGTGCTGCTGCGGCGGCGGCGTCCACTGCTCGACGCGCCCGGTGCTGGCCGGAATCGGCTGAGCCTGGGCCACCTGAGGCTCCTTGAGCATCAGGGGCGGCTGCTGGCCACGCTGGGCCCACCATTGCTGCGGGTCGATACCCTCGACCCGCACGTGGGCGGTACCGATCTCGGCGTAACCGAGCTTCTTCGCCGCCGCGTAGGACAAGTCGATGATCCGGTCCGAATAGAACGGTCCACGGTCATTGACCCGCAGGATCACACTGCGGCCGTTGGCCAGGTTGGTCACTCGCACATAGGCAGGCAGCGGCAGCGTCTTGTGCGCCGCGCTCATGCCATAGAGGTCATAGAGCTCGCCATTGGCGGTGTTCTGACCGTGGAACTTGGTGCCGTACCACGACGCCGTGCCTTCGGCGCGGTAATTGCGCGCGTCTTGCATCGGGTAGTAGGTCTTGCCCAACACCGTGTACGGGTTGGCCTTGTAGGGACCGGTGTGCACGGTGGGCGTGGCATCGGGGATCTTGTTCACGTCCACGTCCCACCAGGGCGCACCGTCCTTGTGGGCACGGTTGATATCCAGTCCAGGCTGGGAACTGACCACGTTACCGCTCTGCTGGGAGGTTGGGCGGCTGGACGAACAACTGGCCAGCGCCAGGCCGACCGCGACACAGGTCAGCAACTTGAAGGAGTTGGCAGAGATGATTGCGCGCATTACTTGACGCCCCGTGCTTGAACCAGCTGTTCCGAAAGCTGATGCACCGCCATGGCATACATCACGCTGCGGTTGTAGCGAGTGATCGCGTAGAAATTCTTCAGGCCCATCCAATATTCGGGGCCGTTTTCACCTTCCAGGCGGAAGGCGGTCACTGGCAGATCATCGCGCAGCGCATCATGACTCGACCAGCCTAGCGCTCGCAACTCCCCAACCGTCTTCACCGGCTCGATGCCGGTCGTCAGCCCCTGATCCGCCTGTGTACCGGCCACCTGGGCCCGACTGACCACAGGCTCGCCAGCTACCCAGCCATGGCGCTTGAAATAGCTGGCGACGCTGCCGATGGCATCATCGGGATTGTTCCAGATGTTGATGTGGCCATCGCCGTCGAAGTCGACCGCATAGTTACGGAAACTGCTGGGCATGAACTGCGGCAGCCCCATGGCACCGGCGTAGGAGCCCTTGAGGGTGAGCGGGTCGAGTTGCTCCTCGCGGGACAGCAACAGGAACTCGCGCAGCTCTTTGCGGAAGAACTCGGCACGCGGCGGATAATCGAAGCCCAGGGTCGACAGGGCGTCGATGACCCGGTAATTGCCCGTGTTGCGACCAAAGAAGGTTTCAACACCAATGATGGACACGATCACCTGGGCAGGCACGCCGTATTCCTGCTCGGCACGGGCCAGGGTCGCTTCGTGCTGGCGCCAGAAGTCCACGCCGCGGGCGATGCGTGCGTCGGTGATGAACATCGGCCGGTAGTCCTTCCACGGCTTGACCCGCTCGGCAGGGCGGGAAATCGCGTCGAGAATCGACTGCTTGCGCTGGACCTCGCCGAACACGGCCATGAGCTGCTCGCCGGCAAAACCGTAGTCACGGGTCATTTCGCTGACAAACTCGGCCACCTGGGGCGAGCCCTCGTAATCGCCGGCATTAGCTTGCTGGACAGCGCCAAACAGGCCCAACGCGCCAATCCAGGGCGCAAAACGGGCAGCCCAGCCACGCACTGCTTGCATGAAAATTTTCACCTTATTCAAACTTGCGCGATCCATTTGCGGTGCGTGTGGATCGACATCAGAACGCCAAACGCTGACAGCAGCGTCACCAACGAAGTTCCGCCATAGCTAATGAAGGGCAGCGGCACGCCCACCACGGGCAACAGGCCGCTGACCATACCGATATTGACGAATACGTATACAAAGAAGGTCATGGTTAGGCTACCTGCCAGCAGCTTGCCGAACAGGGTCTGGGCCTGGGCCGTGATCATCAGGCCACGGCCAATGAGCAACAGGTAGATCAGCAGCAGCAGGCAGATGCCCACCAGGCCGAACTCCTCGCCGAGCACCGCGATGATGAAGTCGGTATGACTTTCGGGAAGGAAGTCCAGGTGCGACTGGGTACCCAGCAGCCAGCCCTTGCCGAACACGCCACCGGAGCCGATTGCGGCTTTGGACTGGATGATGTTCCAGCCGGTGCCCAGCGGGTCGCTTTCCGGGTCGAGGAAGGTCAGCACGCGCTGCTTCTGGTAGTCATGCATGACGAAGAACCACATGGCCACCGCCACGGGCACCGCCGCCGCCAGCACGCTGATGATCCAGCGCCAGCGCAAGCCGCCCATGAATAGCACGAAGGCCCCCGAGGCCAGGATCAGCAGTGCTGTGCCGAGGTCAGGCTGGCGCACGATGAGTATGAACGGCACACCGATCAGCACCAGGCTGATGGCCACATGCTTGAGGTGTGGCGGCAAGGTGCGCTTGGACAGGTACCAGGCGATGGTCGCCGGCATGATGATCTTCATGAACTCTGACGGCTGGAAGCGGATCACCCCGGGGATGTTGATCCAGCGCGTGGCGCCCATGGCGTTATGGCCCATGACGTCCACCACGATCAACAGGAACACCCCGGCCAGGTAGGCCAGCGGAACCCAACGCGCCATGAAGCGTGGCTCGAGCTGGGCGATGATGAACATCGACACCAGACCGATGCCGAACGAGCTGGCCTGCTTGAGCAGCAGGTCCCAGTTCTTGCCACTGGCCGAATAGAGGACGAACAGGCTGCCGGCCGCGAGGGTCAGCAGGATGACCAGCAAGGGGCCGTCGACGTGGATGCGCTGCAGGAAGCTGGCGCGTCGACGCATCACGTCCTCGCTGGAGAGCATGCGATCGAAATTGTTCTTCACTGAGCCGTTTCCTGGGCAACGGTGGCAGGCGCGAACTCAGGCTTGAGCCGGCCGTTTTCGTCGAGCAGCCAGGCGTCCATGACCTGACGCACCACCGGGGCGGCGACACCAGAGCCGGATTCACCGTTCTCGACCATCACCGAGACCACGATCTTCGGATCGTCAGCCGGGGCGAAGGCAACGAACAGCGCGTGGTCGCGATGGCGCTCCTGCAGTTTGTTGCGGTCGTACTTCTCGCCTTGCTTGATCGCTACCACCTGCGCGGTACCGCTCTTGCCGGCAATCCGATACTGGGCACCCAGGGCAGCCTTGCGTGCTGTACCTCGGGCGTTGTGCATCACTTGTTCCATGCCATGGGTGACCTTGGCCCAATCGGACTTGTCACGCAGGACGATGTTCTCCATGGGGTTGTCGTCCACCGGGGGTTGACCTTCGATGGTCTTGGCCAGGTGCGGACGGTTCCACACGCCCTTGTTGGCGATCAGCGCGGTGGCCTGCGCCAGCTGCAGCGGCGTGGCCTGCATGTAGCCCTGGCCAATACCCAGGATCAGCGTCTCACCGGGGAACCAGGCCTGGCGACGGGTGGCGCGTTTCCACTCGCGGGACGGCATCAGGCCGGCCGATTCCTCGAACATGTCGAGGGAGACCTTCTGCCCGATACCGAACTTATTCATGTAGCTCGACAGCCGGTCGATGCCCATCTTGTGGGCAAGATCGTAGAAGTAGGTGTCGTTGGAACGCATGATGGCGGTATCCAGGTCGACCCAGCCATCGCCGGTGCGGTTCCAGTTGCGGTACTTGTGGTCGTAGTTGGGCAACTGGTAGTAACCCGGGTCGAACACCCGGCTGCTGGCGTTGACCACGCCACTGTCGAGGCCGGCGATGGCCACGGCAGGCTTGATGGTCGAGCCAGGCGGATACAAACCGCGCAGCACGCGGTTGAACAGTGGTCGGTCGATCGAGTCACGCAGCTCGGCATAGGCCTTGAAACTGATGCCGGTGACGAACAGATTCGGATCGAAGCTTGGCTGGCTGACCATCGCCAGCACCTCGCCGGTGCGCGGGTCAAGCGCGACCACCGCGCCACGCCGGCCACCCAGCGCTGCCTCGGCAGCCTCCTGCAGCTTGATATCCAGGCTCAGGACAATGTCCTTGCCCGGTTTCGGGTCGGTGCGCTTGAGCACCCGCAGCACACGGCCACGGGCGTTGGTCTCGACTTCCTCGTAACCTACCTGGCCATGCAGCTCGGCTTCGTAGAAGCGCTCGATGCCGGTCTTGCCGATGTGGTGGGTACCGCTGTAGTTCACCGGGTCGAGGGACTTGAGCTCTTTCTCGTTGATGCGCCCGACATAGCCGACCGAGTGGGCGAAGTGCGCACCTTGCGGGTAGTGGCGCACCAGCTGCGCAACCACTTCCACGCCAGGCAGGCGGAACTGGTTGACCGCCACGCGAGCGATCTGCTCTTCGTTCAGCTCGAACAGGATCGGCACCGGCTCGAACGGCCTGCGACCCTGGCGCATGCGCTTCTCGAACAGCGCGCGATCGTCGGGCGTCAATTCCAGCACTTCGACGATGGTATCCAGCACTTCCTGCCAGTTACCCGCACGTTCCCGGGTCATGGACAGGCTAAAGCTGGGCCGGTTGTCGGCGACGATCACGCCATTGCGGTCGAAGATCAGCCCCCGCGTTGGCGGGATGGGCTGGACATGCACCCGGTTGTTCTCGGACAACGTCGAGTGATAGTCGTACTGGATGATCTGCAGGTAGTACAGCCGCGCGATCAGCACGCAGATGAGCAACATGATCGCAACCGCGCCGACCACGACGCGGTTGCGCACCAGGCGGGCGTCTTTCTCGTGGTCCTTGAGACGGATCGGCTGCGACATCGGGCGGGCTTACAGGCTCATTTGTGATAAGGATGCCCGGACAGCACGGTCCAGGCGCGATAGATCTGCTCGCCGATGAGTATCCTTACCAATGGGTGCGGCAGGGTCAACGGCGACAGCGACCAGCGTTGCTCGGCGCGTGCACAGACTTCAGGCGCCAGCCCTTCCGGGCCACCCACCATCAAATTCACCGTGCGCGCGTCCAGGCGCCAGCGGTCCAACTCGGTCGCCAACTGCTCGGTGCTCCAGGGCTTGCCATGGACCTCGAGCGTGACGATGCGTTCCCCAGGCTGAACCTTGCTCAGCATGGCTTCGCCCTCCTGACGGATCAGGCGGGCGACGTCGGCATTCTTGCCACGAGTGTTCAGCGGGATTTCCACCAGCTCCAGCGACAGCTCAGGGGGCAGGCGCTTGGCATATTCATGCCAACCGTCCTCGACCCACTTGGGCATGCGCGAGCCGACCGCGATCAGGCGCAGACGCACGACGCTTCCTTATTCCCGATCCTTGAGCTTGTCGGAGTAGTCGTGGCTGTTCTCCGGGCTGTGGTGCTTGCCATCGGCCGAACGGCTCTGCTCGGCGCCCAGCCACAGACGCTCCAGGTCATAGAACTGACGGGCAGCGGCGGTCATCATGTGCACGATGACGTCGTTCAGGTCCAGCAGCACCCAGTCGCTGTCGCCCTTGCCTTCTTCACCCAGAGGCTGAGCGCCCTTGGCCTTGACCGCTTCACGGACCTTTTCCAGCATCGCGTTGATCTGACGATTGGAGGTACCGGTGGCAATGATCATGTAGTCGGTCAGGCTGTGCTTGTCGCGCACGTCGATGACCTGGATGTCCTGGGCCTTGACGTCTTCCAGCGCTGCCTTGGTCAGCTCGACCAGCTCTTCGCCATTGATTTTCTGCTTGCTCATAAAAAACTCTTTCAACTCGTTAGGTGAGGTGCCTGCGGCACCGTCAGTTAGGGGCACGGTACAGGTCGTGCGCCTCGATATAGGCCAGTACGGCGTCCGGCACCAGGTACCTCACCGACTTGCCGCTGGCCAGCAGCTGTCGGATCTGAGTAGCCGACACCGCAAGCGGCGTCTGCCAGACGAACGAAATATTCCCCGCCGGGCCGGACATGGCGGTGGGATCGCTCTCCGAGCGCGCCGCCAGAAGGTTGCGCAGCTCGTCAGGGGGTTCTACGTCGGCATCCGGGCGTTGCAGCACCAGGATGTGACAGTGTTGCAACAGCTCTTCCCAGCGATGCCAGCTAGGTAGGCCACAGAAGGCATCCCAACCCATCACCAGAAACAATTGGTCGGCAGCGCCCAGCTCGGCACGGATCGACTCCAGGGTATCGATGGTGTACGACGGCTTGTCGCGCTCCAGCTCCCGGGCATCCACGCTCAGGCATGCGACGCCTTGAACCGCCTCGCGAACCATCGCCAGCCGGTCCTGCGCCGCCACCTGCGGGGTGTCGCGGTGCGGTGGCCGGGCGTTGGGCAGCAGGCGCAACTCATCCAGCGCCATGAACTCGGCAACCTCCAGCGCGCTGCGCAGGTGGCCGATGTGCACGGGGTCGAATGTGCCGCCTAGAACGCCAATGCGCCGGACTGCCTGGGCCTTGCTCAACTCAGCAGGACTCCTGGCCGCGTAGCTGGCCATCACCGATCACCACGTACTTCTCGCAGGTCAGCCCTTCCAGGCCGACCGGGCCGCGAGCATGCAGCTTGTCGGTGGAAATGCCAATCTCAGCACCCAGGCCATATTCGAAACCATCGGCGAAGCAGGTCGGGGTATTGAGCATCACCGATGCGGAATCGACCTCGGCCATGAACTGGCGGGCCTGCCCCTGGTGTTCGGTGATGATCGAATCGGTATGGTGCGAGCCATAGTGGTTGATGTGCTCGATGGCCTGGTCCAGGCCGTCGACCACTCGAATCGACAGGATCGCGTCGAGGTACTCGGTGTGCCAGTCGTCCTCGGTGGCCGGCTTGGCATCGATCAGCGCCCGGGTGCGTTCGCAACCGCGCAGCTCGACCCCTTTCTCGGCGAAGCGGCGGGCCATTTCCGGCAGGAAGCCTTCGGCCACGCGCTGGTCGACCAACAGGGTTTCCATCGCCCCGCAGATGCCATAACGGTAGGTCTTGGCGTTGAAGGCCACACGCCAGGCCTTGTCGAGGTCGGCATGCTCGGCCACATAGACGTGGCAGATGCCGTCGAGGTGCTTGATCACCGGGACCCGGGCGTCACGGCTGATGCGCTCGATCAGCCCTCGACCACCACGCGGCACGATCACATCGACGAACTCCGGCATGCTGATCAAGGCGCCCACGGCTTCGCGGTCGGTGGTCTCGACCACCTGCACCACCGCCGCCGGCAGGCCGGCCTCAGCCAAGCCACGTTGAATGCAGGTGGCGATGGCGCGGTTGGAGTGGATGGCCTCGGAACCACCGCGCAGGATGGTGGCGTTACCCGACTTCAGGCACAGGCTGGCAGCATCGATGGTCACGTTGGGACGCGACTCGTAGATGATCCCGATCACACCAAGCGGCACGCGCATCTTGCCCACCTGGATGCCCGACGGGCGGTAGCTCATGTCACGGATCGCACCGACCGGGTCCGGCAGGCTGGCCACCTGGCGCAGGCCGGTGATCATGCCGTCGATACGCGCCGGGGTCAGCGCCAGGCGGTCCAGCAGGGCTGGCTCCAGGCCATTGGCACGTCCGGCGGCCAGGTCCAGTTCGTTGGCTGCGGCGAGCTCGTCACGGGCAGCATCCAGCGCATCGGCGGCAGCTTGCAGGGCGCGGTTTTTCTGCGCGGTGCTGGCACGGGCGATCACCCGGGAGGCCTGGCGAGCAGCGCGACCCAAACGGGTCATATAGTCAAGAACGGACTCAGTCATGGGTTCGGTGTCTTGGCGAAGGGGAAATCGGCTGATTATAACTGTCGCGCAGGTATACGCCCAGCGGCGGGTGGCGGATGGTAGAAAATGGTAGCGGGGAATGCCTGGGAAAGATGTAACCGCTCTTATCGAAATTGCTTCAAGCCACCTCGACCTGATCGCCGGCAAGCCGGCTCTACCGGGCCTTGGACTGACTTGCCGCGATGCGACGGCATTTCCTCAGCTTCAGCCTCGGTTAAGCCAATCATTGTTATCATCGCCGCCTCTGAAACGACGAACCGCCAGCATGCCAGCTACCGCACCCTGCCCTGCCCGCGCCCTGCCCGACAGCTTCTTCGACCGCGACGCCCAGACGCTCGCCAAGGACCTGCTGGGTAAAGTCATCCGCCATCGCCACGGCGACCTGTGGCTGGCGGCGCGCATCATCGAAACCGAGGCCTACTACCTGACCGACAAAGGCAGCCACGCCTCGCTCGGCTACACAGACAAGCGCAAGGCACTGTTTCTCGATGGCGGGCACATCTACATGTACTACGCCCGCGGCGGCGATTCGCTGAATTTCAGCGCCCAGGGTCCAGGCAATGCGGTGCTGATCAAGTCGGGCTATCCGTGGGTGGACGCCCTTTCGGATGCCAACAGCCTGGCACGGATGCAACTGAACAACCCCGATGCCAGCGGCAACCTGCGCCCGGCCGAGCGCCTGTGTGCGGGCCAGACGCTGCTGTGCCGGGCGCTGGGCCTGAAGGTACCGCGCTGGGACGCCCAACGCTTCGACCCCGAAAACCTCTATGTCGAAGACTGCGACATACAGGTCCCTCGGATTGTGCAATGCGCCCGACTGGGCATTCCCACAGGCCGCGACGAGCATCTGCCGTACCGCTTCGTCGACGCCGAGTACGCCCGCTTCTGTACCCGGAACCCGCTGCGCCGGGGACAAGTCGAAGGGCATGATTTCTTCACTCTCGAACAAGGAAGCTGATAGATGGGCCAATGGCTCGATAGCCTGACTGGCTGGCTCAGCGCCAACCCTCAGTGGCTTGGCCTGGCAATTTTCCTGGTGGCCTGCGTGGAGTGCCTGGCCATCGCCGGCATCATCGTGCCAGGGACCGTGCTGCTGTTCGCCGTCGCCGTGCTCGCGGGTAGCGGCACGTTCGGCCTTGGCGAAACGCTGCTGCTCGGTTTCCTGGGCGGCCTGCTCGGCGATGCGATTTCGTACACGATCGGCAAGCACTTCCACCAGAACATCCGCCGCCTCCCCGTGTTGCGCCACCACCCGGAATGGATTGGCAGCGCCGAAAACTACTTCCAACGCTATGGCATCGCCAGCCTGCTGGTAGGCCGCTTCATCGGCCCGCTGCGCCCGATGCTGCCCATGGTCGCGGGCATGTTCGACATGCCCCTGCCGCGCTTTATTGCCGTCAGCCTGGTGGCGGGCGCCGGGTGGTCAGTGGCGTACCTGCTGCCAGGCTGGGCCACCGGTGCGGCCATGCGCCTGCCTCTGCCGGAAGGCTTCTGGCTGGATGCAGGAATCATCGGCGGCAGCCTTGCGGTGCTGATCGGTCTGAGTCTGAGCAGCAGCATTCGCGATCAACGTCATGGCACACGGCTGATCGCCGGCCTGAGCTTCCTGGCGCTGCTGGGACTGTTCCTTGGCTGGCCTTATCTGCATGAGTTCGATCAAGGCGTGATGAGCCTGGTCCAGGAGCACCGCAGCCAGGTCATCGATGGCGCCGTGGTGCTGGTGACCCGCCTGGGCGATTTCCGTACCCAGCTGTTCCTCGGAGGGTTGCTCACTGGCTTGCTGCTGCTTGCCCGCCAATGGCGCCATGCGCTGTTTGCCGGCGGCGCACTGATGGGAACGGCCATTGCCAACGGCACACTGAAATGGTTGTTCGCCCGGGCTCGACCTGAGGTGCTGACCGACCCATTGACCAGCTACAGCATGCCCAGCGGGCACAGTTCGGCCTCGTTCGCATTCTTCGTGGTGCTGGCGTTGCTGGCCGGACGCGGGCAGCCACCGAGGATGCGCCTGACCTGGGTGCTGCTGGGCTGCATTCCTGCCCTGGCCATTGCGCTGTCGCGAGTGTATCTGGGGGCGCACTGGCCGACTGATATTCTGGCCGGCGCATTGCTGGCTTGCTGCGTCTGCGCGGTCAGCCTGACGCTGGCCCAGCACCGCCAGCCGCTGGGTGCCTTGCCGCTGCGAGTGTGGTGGCTGGTGTTGCCGGCCTGTATCGCGCTACTGGCGTTCTTTGCCCTGCATGCGCTGCCTCAGGCGTTGTTGCGGTATCAGTATTGAGCCTGGCGGGGGTTGTTGGCGCCTGTGAGAGCGCGCACCGCCGGTGCGGCGCATCGCGAGCAAGGCTCGCTCCTACGCTGGTGAGGGGCCTTGCTCGAATCGATGACCTTCAGGCAAACAGCTCGCCCTGGATGCGCTCCAGCAGTTTCTGGATTTCAGCCAACCGCTCCTGAGGCGAGTCGATCGCCAGCAAGTCCAGCTTGTCCTCCTCCATGAACGGCAACAGATACGCCAGCTGATTAGACAAGGCCTGCCGCCCATCGACCTCCCGAGGCATGTCCAGAGCTTCGACCATCGGGTGCTCACCCAAGGCCACCAGCAACGCCAGCAGGTCATCATCGTGCTCGGTCAAAGGGCTGTCGGCCTGCTCCGGCAACCAATTGACTTCCCCGACCAACAACTGGTCCTTCTGCACCTCGGTCTGGCTCAGCTCGAAGCGTCGAACACCTTCCACACGAATACCCAGCAGGCCGTTCTCCTGCTGCACGAAATCGCGAATCATCGCTTCGCAGCCAATCGACGCGACCACTGGCGGCGCCTTGCCGACCTGCTCGCCTTCCAGGATGCAGACCACTCCAAAACCTTCGCCCTTCTTCATGCAGCGCCCGATCATGTCCAGGTAGCGCGCTTCGAAGATCTGCAAGTCGAGCAGGCAGCCGGGAAACAGCACGGTATTGAGGGGAAACAGCGGTAGCGTCATCACAACTCCTCAGGCCACCAGGCTGACGGCCAAGGGCAGGAATACTGCCGTGGCCACGCCCATCAGGCTCATCGCCAGCGCTGCGAAGGCGCCGCATTCGTCACTTTCCTGCAAGGCCACCGAGGTCCCCACGGCGTGCGCCGTGACGCCCAGGGACATGCCGCGCGCCTCGGGGTTGTGGACCCCGAAACGGGTCAGCAAGGCCGGGCCGAAGATCGCCCCGATCACCCCGGTAATCAACACGAACACCGCCGCCAACGCCGCCACGCCGCCGATCTGCTCGGCCACCAGCATGGCGATTGGCGAGGTCACCGACTTCGGCGCCATGGTCATCAGAATCATGTGTTCGGCGCCAAACCACCTGCCCAGCAGTAGGCAGGCCACAGTCGCGAACAAGCCTCCGACTACCAGCGTAGTAAATGTCGGCCAGAACAACTGCCGGATCCGTCGAAGGTTCAGATACAGCGGTACCGCCAAGGCTACCGTGGCCGGGCCCAGGAGGATGTTCATGATTTCGGTGCTCTTGCGGTATTCGGCGTAATCGATGCCGCAGGTCAGCAACACGCCGATCACCAGCACCATCGACACCAGCACTGGCTGCAGGAAGATCCAGCGAGTCTTCTCATAGGCGGCCAGCACGATCTGGTAGGCCCCCAGCGTGATGCCTATGCCGAACAGCGGGTGATGGATAACAGCATCGAGCGCGCCTTGCCAATCGAGGTTCATGGCCGCTCCTCGCCGCGCTGGCCTTGGCGCTGCATGAGCTTCTGCATGAGCACGCCGACGAACACCAGGGTCACCAGGCAAGAAATGAACAGAGCACCCACGATGGCCCAGAAATCGGCGGCGATATCCTTGGCATACACCATCACCCCCACCGCTGGTGGCACCAGCAACAGCGGCAAGTAGCGCAGCAGGCTGCTGGCCGCTTCGTTCAACGGCTGGCCCACTTCACCGCGGGCCATCAGGAAGCATAACAACAGCAGCAGACCGATGATCGGCCCCGGCAGGATCGGCACGAACAAATGGTTGATCGCCGTACCCAGCAGCTGAAACAGCACTAGCCAGGTCAAACCACGCAACAGCATAAGCATCTCCTTCGGGCATGGCGGCCATTATAAGCACGCCCGACTGATAAGCCGATATTCGCCGAAAAGCTGGCAACTTGACTGGAACGGTTCATCGTGCTGATCTTGCACCTTCGTACCAAAAGACAACTTGGAGAGTCGCGATGCCTTATGTACCGGTTACAGAGCTTTCGCAGTACGTTGGTAAGGAACTGGGGCGCTCCGCGTGGTTGAAGATCGACCAGCAGCGCATCAACCTGTTCGCCGAGGCCACCGGCGACTTTCAATTCATCCATGTCGACCCGGAAAAAGCCGCGAAAACCCCATTCGGCACGACCATCGCCCATGGTTTCCTGACCCTTTCGCTGATCCCCAAGCTCATGGAAGACATTCTGGTCCTGCCAGAGGGCCTGAAGATGGTCGTCAACTATGGCCTGGACAGCGTGCGCTTCATCCAGCCAGTGAAAGTCGACAGCCGGGTGCGCCTGAAAGTCGAGTTGGTCGATGCCCTCGAGAAGAAGCCAGGCCAGTGGCTGCTAAAGGCCACCGTCACACTGGAAATCGAGAGCGAAGAAAAACCGGCCTACATCGCCGAGCCGCTGTCGCTCTGTTTCGTTTGACCTCTCATCAGGGCCGCAAAGCGGCCCATTCTGCGGCATACTCGGCAGATCTATTGCCCGGATCCCGCCATGCGTCCACTGCTCCCCCTAGCCCTGACCCTGTTACTCGCTGCCTGCGGTGATGGCGAATCGCTTCTTCCGCCGGATGCACGTCTGCCTGACGGAGGGCGCTACCGCGGTGAAGTGGTCAATGGCGTGCTGCAGGGCGAAGGGCGTATCGACTACCCCAACGGCAGCTGGTACGCCGGCACGTTCAAGGATGGCCAATGGCACGGCCAAGGTGAGTGGCATGGACGCAACGGCGAGGTCTATCGAGGGCAATTCGCCGAAGGCCTGTTCCAGGGGCTGGGCGACCTGACGACGCCTGGCAGCCATTATGCCGGCACCTTCAGCCATGGCCGCCGGGACGGCGAGGGCACGCTCAAGCAAGCCGACCAGACCTACCGCGGCCAGTTCAAGGACGACCTGTACGAAGGCGCCGGCGAACTGGAACTGGCCGATGGCAGCCGCTACCAGGGCCTGTTCGCCAGGGGCAAGCCCAACGGGGCGGGCGTGCGCAGCGATGCCAGTGGCAACCAGTTCAGCGGCCGTTTCGTCGACGGCCTGCTGCAAGGCAGCGGCACCTACGACAGCGTCGATGGCGAACAGTACATCGGCGAATTCAAGGACAACCGCCTGGAAGGCCGAGGGCGCTATGAAAACGCCGACGGCGATGTCTGGATCGGCGAGTTCAAGGATGGATCGCTCAGCGGCGAAGGTGAGTTGTTGGGCAGCGATGGCAGCCACTACAAGGGCAACTTCGTCGATTGGCGCCTGTCTGGCCAGGGCAACCTGCAGTTGGCCGATGGCAGCCGTTATATCGGCAGTTTCCAGAATGACGCCTATCACGGCCGCGGCAAGCTGATACAGGCCAATGGCAAGGTCGAGGCCGGGTACTGGGTCAACGGTGTGCGCGTGCGCGACCAGAAAGGCACTTTGCTGCCCGACCCGCTGGACCTGGCCCTGCTCAATCAGGGCCGCCTGCTGGAAGACGCCCTGGCCAAGGTACCTCGCTCCGCCCCGCCCGTTCAGCTGTACAGCCTGGTGGTTGGCGGCGATGGCCAGCAAAGCGTCTTCCTGCGCGAAGCAGACTATGTCAGCAACATGCTCAAGGTGCGCTTCGGCGCCCGGGGCCAAGTCACCCTGGTCAACCATCGCGACCACATGACCACGCGCCCCATGGCCACCCGCGAGAACATCACCCGTGCCGCCCGCATCCTCGCCGAGCGCAGTGGCCCGGAGGACCTGGTGTTCATCTACCTGACCAGCCATGGCAGCCAGGACCACCAACTGGTACTCGACCAGCCGCGCCTGCAACTGGCCGACCTGTCCGCCGATGAACTGGCCAGCGCACTGGCTCCGCTCAAGGAACGCGACAAGGTGATCGTCATCTCCGCCTGCTATTCCGGTGGCTACATCACCCCGCTCAAGGATGATCGGACGGTCATCATGACCGCGGCACGTGCTGATCGGGTGTCCTTCGGCTGCTCCGAGGAAGCGGATTTCACCTACTTTGGCGACGCCCTGTTCGCCGAGGCGCTGAACCAGACCGACGATTTGAAACTGGCGTTTGAACTGGCCCGGACCAGCGTTGCCGAACGTGAACGAAGGGAAGGTTTCGAAGCCTCGGAGCCTCAGATATGGGCACCACCCGCAGTACTGGCACACTGGCAGCAGTTGCGCCGACAGCAGGCCGAGGAAGCCTTACGTAACGCGGCACAAGCCCCTGTGGGGGAGCAGGCAAAAAAGCCCGGCAACCACTAAGCTTGTGTGTAACAAGGGAGAGACATCATGTACTTGACGCCTCAGCATGTCCTGCTTGCCGGAGCCACGGGCCTGACGGGTGAACACCTGCTCGACCGCCTGCTCAACGAACCCACCATCAGCCGCGTGCTGGCGCCTACCCGCCGCCCCCTGGCCGAGCACCCACACCTGGAAAACCCGGTCGGCGACCCTGCAGTGTTTCTCCCCCAGCTGGCCGGCCGGGTCGACATCGCCTTCTGTTGCCTGGGGACCACCCTCAAGCAAGCGGGCTCCGAATCCGCCTTTCGCGCGGTCGACCTGGACATGGTCGTGGCATTCAGCAAGCGTGCCCGGGAAATGGGCGCTCGGCACCTGCTGGTGGTCAGCGCCCTGGGTGCCGATCCCAAGTCGTCGATTTTCTACAACCGGGTCAAGGGTGAAATGGAAGAAGCCCTCAAAGCCCAGGATTGGCCGCAACTGACCATCGTACGGCCGTCGCTGCTGCTGGGCGAACGTGTCGAGCCGCGGCTTGGCGAACGATTGGCGTCGCCATTTGCCCGTCTGATCCCAGGCAAGTACCGGGGCATCGAAGCCTGCACCCTGGCGCGGGCGCTCTGGCGGCTGGCGTTGGAGGAAGAGGACGGCGTGCGGATTATCGAGTCCGACGAGTTGCGAAGGCTGGGCAAGAAGTAGGCGCCGCCGAGGGCTTCTGCGCGGGTGAAACCGCTCGCACACGCCTTCTCGGCACTTTAGGCAGCAGACCTGCTTTGGGCCATCAAAGGCCGCCGGTGGCCTGAAACCCAACCCCCGCCGCCGTCAGCAGGGACAACGGCAGCAACAGGGTATCGAGCAACAGGCTACCCGGCAGGTCCAGCCCAGGATACGCCGGCGCCTCGGCGCCGAAGCGGTCCTTCGGGCAGCACCCGCCGTTGATCACGTACACGTCCAGACGCGTGCCGGCATATACCAGCGGTGCGCCCGGTTTGTTGGCATCCAGCGTACGCACCGTCGCACAACCGCCGAGCAACAGCGTGGCGAGCAGCCCGACCAGCGCCGGCTTCAATCATCGACCCCGAAGTGGTGCTCGCCCCAGCGCGGTAGCATGTCCTGCGGAATATTGAGCAGGTTGAGGATGCGCGCCACCACGAAGTCGACCAGGTCGTCGAGGGTCTGCGGCTGATGATAGAACCCCGGCGCCGCCGGCAAGATCACCGCCCCCATCTGCGACAGCTTGAGCATGTTTTCCAGGTGGATGGTCGAGAGCGGCGCCTCCCTCGGCACAAGAATCAACTGGCGACGCTCCTTGAGGGTGACATCCGCAGCCCGCTCGATCAGGTTGTTGCAAGCACCTGTAGCGATCGCCGACAACGTGCCGGTGGAACACGGCACCACCACCATCGCCGCCGGGGCTCCCGAACCGGAGGCGACTGGCGACATCCAGTCCTCCTTGCCATACACACGGATCTGCCCATCGGCTGCGCCAGTGTACTCGGTCAGAAACGCCTGCATGGCCTGGGGCTTGGCCGGCAACACCACGTCGGTTTCGGTGGACATGACCAGTTGCGCTGCCTTGGAAATCAGGAAGTGCACCTCACGGTCCTCGCGCACCAGGCAGTCGAGCAGGCGCAGGCCATACTGCGCCCCCGAGGCACCGGTCATGGCCAGTGTGATGCGTTCCGGCCCGCTCACTTCAAGGCCTCGGCCAGTTTGCCGTGCAGGCCGCCAAAGCCGCCGTTGCTCATGATCACCACATGGGTGCCCGGACGCGCCTGGCCCTTGACCCGCTCGATGATCGCCTCGAGGCTGTCCGCCACGATCGCCGGCACCTTGCACTGCGCAGCAGTGGCCGCCAGGTCCCAGCCCAGGTTAGGCGGCGCATACCAGATCACTTGGTCGGCATCCGTCACACTGCCGGGCAAACCCTCGCGGTGGGCGCCGAGTTTCATGGAATTGGAGCGAGGCTCGATCACGGCGATGATCGGCGCCTCGCCTACCCGCTTGCGCAGGCCATCAAGGGTGGTGGCAATGGCCGTCGGGTGGTGGGCGAAGTCGTCGTAGAGGGTCACGCCCTGCACTTCGGCGACCTTTTCCATGCGCCGCTTGACGCTCTTGAAGGCACTCAGGCCCTCGATCCCCATGGCCGGTACCACGCCCACATGGCGAGCGGCGGCCAGGGTCGCCAGCGCGTTGGCGACGTTGTGCTGGCCGGTCAGCGCCCAGTCCACCACGCCCTGCGCCTGACCTTCGAACAGCACTTCGAAGCGCGAACCATCGGCGCTGAGCAGCTTGGCTTGCCATTGGCCACCTTCGCCGGTGGTTTGCACCGGGGTCCAGCACCCCATGCCGATCACCCGCTCGAGTGCCGGCTCGGTGGTGGGATGAATGACCAGGCCCTCGCTGGGGATAGTGCGCACAAGATGGTGGAATTGCCGCTCGATGGACGCCAGATCAGGGAAGATATCCGCGTGATCGAACTCAAGGTTGTTCAGAATCGCAGTGCGTGGGTGGTAGTGGACGAACTTGGAGCGCTTGTCGAAGAAGGCGCTGTCGTACTCGTCAGCCTCGACCACGAAGAACGGGGTGTCGCCCAGGCGTGCGGACACCGAGAAGTTCTGCGGCACCCCGCCGATCAAAAAGCCCGGGCTCATGCCCGCATGCTCCAGCACCCAGGCCAGCATGCTGCTGGTGGTGGTCTTGCCGTGGGTACCCGCCACGGCCAGGACCCAACGCCCCTGCAAGACATGGTCGGCCAGCCACTGCGGGCCGGACACATATGGCAGGCCTTTGTTCAGCACGTACTCCACGGCCGGGTTGCCGCGCGACATGGCGTTACCGATGACTACCAGATCCGGCGCCGGGTCGAGCTGAGCCGGGTCGTAGCCCTGGGTCAGTTCGATGCCCTGGGCCTGGAGCTGGGTGCTCATCGGCGGATAGACGTTGGCGTCCGAGCCGGTGACGCGGTGGCCGAGCTCTTTGGCCAGCACCGCCAGCGAGCCCATGAATGTGCCGCAAATACCGAGAATGTGAATATGCATGGTCGACCTCGCAAAACTTCGAGGCAGGGTAGCCCAGGGCGCAGGAAATCGCACCCGCTGTTTCGCTCAGACGACCCTGGCGATGCCGTGTTTACGCAGTTTTCGATACAAGGTATTGCGGCTGATCCCCAGATGCTCGGCGACATGGGTCATGTGCCAGTGTTTTGCCTCTAATGTGGCCAGCAGCGTGTCGCGTTCGGCACTTTGCAGCGGCGCGCCCATCGCCAGCACGCCTCCGCCCTCAGCGGCGGTGTCGTCAACGTCGCGATCGAGGGTGGCGCCTTCGCGTACGATGGCAGGGAGATCGAGGTATTCGATGCGGCCGTCGTCACACAGCGCCACCAGAGTGCGCAGCACATTGCGCAGCTGCCGCACGTTCCCCGGCCAGGCAAAGCCCAATAATGCCCTACGCGCCTCGGGGGCCAATTGCACGACCTGCCCCTGCGACTCCTGGCGTAACAGGAACTCCAGCAACTGCTCTTTGTCGCTTCGCGCGCGCACCGCCGGCAGCGCTACTTCAAGGCCGTTGAGGCGGTAGTAAAGGTCTTCGCGGAAACAGCCCTGCTCAACCCGCTCGAGCAGGTCTCGGTGGGTGGCGCTGATGATGCGTACATCCACTGCCTGGGGCTCACCGCCGATGGGCACCACCTGGCGCTCTTCCAACACGCGCAGCAAGCGGGTTTGCAGGGCGAACGGCATGTCTCCGATTTCGTCCAGCAACAAGGTGCCGCCATCGGCCTGAAGCAGCTTGCCGCGCATGCCTTCCTTGCGCGCCCCAGTGAAACTCCCACCGCGATAGCCGAACAACTCGCTCTCGATCAGGCTCTCTGGGATCGAGGCGCAGTTGACCGCCACGAACGGCTTGCCACGGCGTTGGCTCGCCTGGTGCACGGCCTGGGCGAAGGCCTCTTTGCCACAGCCGGTCTCACCGCGCAGCAGCAAGGGTACATCACGCTCGAACACCCGCACCGACCTGCGAAACTCATGCTGCAGCGCCGGGTCGAGCAAGCAAATGCCCGGCTCTGCCACAGTGGGAGCCTGAGGCAAGCTCACCGGCACCGACCACGCCGGCGCCCGCGCCCGACCGCGCAGGCTGGCAAACACCAGGCGGCCATCACGGGTATGCAGCGGCCAGGCGGTGCTGCCCTGGGGCTGGGCCCGGCTGAACAAGTCGTCATGACTGCAGGCGAAGAACTGCTCCATCGGCTTGCCCAGCAACCCGCCACGAACGGTGCCCAACAGGTTCAGTGCGCTCTGGTTGGCCGCGCAGATGCGCCCTTCGCCATCGAAGGCCAGCAACCCTTCGCTGAACAGCCCCACCGACTCGGCCTGCAAGTGAAAGCGCAGCAGCCACTGCTGCTCGAAATGGCGCAGGAAGTAACAGCTTTCGATCATCTTGGCCGACAGGTTGACCAGCGCCATGGTGTGGAACTGGCTCTGGCGCGAGACGTCAGGCCGCGCCGACGACACATCGAGCACCGCCAGCAACTCGCCATGGGGGTCGAAGACCGGGCTCGCCGAGCATGTCAGCCCGGTGTGGCGGCCACGGAAGTGCTCGTTCTGGTGGATGGTCAACGCCTGGCGCTCGACCAGACACGTGCCGATGCCATTGGTGCCCTCACGGGCTTCGCTCCAGTCGGCGCCCAGCCACAGGCCGGCGCGCTCGAAACTGCGGCGCTCGGTAGGAGCAGTGACACAATTGAGGATGACCCCGCGAGCGTCGGTCAACAGCACCGCGTGGCCGGCACCGGAGAGTTGCTGATGCAGGCTGTTCATTTCGCTATCGGCGATCTTGAGCACCTGGCGCAGGCGCTCACGGCTCTCCAGCAGACGCCCATGCTCAAGCACCACAGGGGCTTCGATCAGCGCCGGATCGAGGTGATAGTCCTCCAGGCAACGCAGCCAGGAACGGGCGATGGAGGGATCGCTGCCGGCGCCGCCCGCCTCGCCGCGGGCGACGGTATGCACTTGCTGGGCATGGCTGCTGAACGGGTTGCTCTGCATTTGTTGTTGTTCTCCGCAGATAGAGATTCCCGTCAGCATCCTCCACCTGACCTTCCATTGCAATGGCACCGGGACTGCCCAGTCACACAGCGTGTCGCAAACGGTACAAAGTGTCACCCACCCCGTGCCAACGCTGGCACAGCACACGCCTGGCGCGCCTGTAAAACTGTCCCAACTCATTGATTTACAAGGGGTGCAAAGCACTGGCCCAACCTTTGCTCTACGCTTTACCAGCTCCCTAACAAACACAATAGCCAGGAGACACACCATGCGTTACGCACATCCCGGTACCGAAGGCGCGAAGATTTCCTTCAAGAGCCGCTACGGAAACTACATCGGTGGTGAGTTCGTTCCTCCGGTCAAGGGTGAGTACTTCACCAACACCTCTCCGGTGAACGGTCAGCCGATCGCCGAATTCCCTCGCTCCACTGCCGAAGACATCGAGAAAGCCCTGGACGCAGCCCACGCCGCTGCCGATGCCTGGGGCCGCACCTCGGTGCAGGACCGCTCGAACGTCCTGCTGAAGATCGCCGACCGCATCGAGCAAAACCTCGAAGTGCTGGCCATCACTGAGACCTGGGACAACGGCAAGCCGATCCGTGAAACCCTCAACGCCGACATTCCGCTGGCCGTCGATCACTTCCGCTACTTCGCCGGTTGCATCCGCGCCCAGGAAGGCGGCGCCGCCGAGATCAACGAAAACACCGTGGCCTATCACATCCACGAGCCGCTGGGCGTGGTCGGGCAGATCATCCCGTGGAACTTCCCGCTGTTGATGGCGGCCTGGAAACTCGCGCCGGCCTTGGCCGCTGGCAACTGCGTGGTGCTCAAGCCCGCCGAGCAGACCCCGCTGGGCATCACCGTGCTGCTCGAGCTGATTGGCGACCTGCTGCCCAAAGGCGTGCTAAACGTGGTGCAAGGCTATGGTCGCGAGGCCGGTGAGGCCCTGGCCACCAGCAAACGCATCGCCAAGATCGCCTTCACCGGCTCCACCCCGGTGGGCTCGCACATCCTCAAGTGCGCTGCCGAGAACATCATCCCGTCCACCGTCGAGCTGGGCGGCAAGTCGCCGAACGTGTACTTCGAAGACATCATGCAGGCCGAGCCGAGCTTCATCGACAAGGCCGCCGAAGGCATGGTGCTGGCGTTCTTCAACCAGGGCGAGGTCTGCACCTGCCCGTCGCGGGCGCTGGTGCAAGAGTCGATCTACTCGCAGTTCATGGAAGTGGTGATGAAGAAGGTGCTGCAGATCAAGCGCGGCGACCCGCTGGACACCGACACCATGGTCGGCGCCCAGGCCTCGCAGCAGCAATTCGAGAAAATTCTCTCGTACCTGGACATCGCCCAGGAAGAAGGCGCCGAGCTGCTCACCGGCGGCAAGGTGGAGAAACTCGAAGGGACCCTGGCCACCGGGTACTACATCCAGCCGACCCTGCTTAAGGGCACCAACAAGATGCGCGTGTTCCAGGAGGAAATCTTCGGCCCGGTCGTCAGCGTCACCACCTTCAAGGACGAAGCCGAGGCCCTGGCCATCGCCAACGACACCGAGTTCGGCCTCGGTGCTGGCGTGTGGACCCGCGACATCAACCGCGCCTACCGCATGGGCCGTGGCATCAAGGCAGGCCGCGTGTGGACCAACTGCTACCACCTGTACCCGGCGCATGCCGCGTTCGGTGGCTACAAGAAGTCCGGCGTCGGTCGTGAAACCCACAAGATGATGCTCGACCACTACCAGCAGACCAAGAACCTGCTGGTGAGCTACGACATCAACCCGCTGGGCTTCTTCTAGACCGCGTTGCCTTCTTCGCGGGTAGACCCGCTCCCACAGGGACCGCACAGGTTTCCCTTCCAGTGCGGTCACCGTGGAAGCGGGCTCACCCGCGAGGGGGCCAGACCTGCGGCGTCAAAGCCAGGGCGGCATCCGTGCACCATCCGCTCTGGCTCGCTTCCTGCAACCTCTATCACCAAGGGCCGGAATCCTTCTGGCCACCAAGAAAAAAAACAGGTGAAACCATGCCAAGCGATCATTCCGCCGGCACGCCGGCAGGCTCTTCCGTCGACTTCGAAAAAGTCGGCTCGGATTATTTCCAGCAACGTGAACTGAAAAAAGGCGCCGCCGGCTGGGTCCTGCTGGTAGGCCTAGGCGTTGCCTATGTAATTTCCGGCGACTACGCCGGCTGGAACTTCGGCCTGGCCCAAGGTGGCTGGGGCGGCATGTTCCTGGCCACCCTGCTGATGGCCACCATGTACCTGTGCATGTGCTTTTCCCTGGCAGAGCTGTCCTCGATGATCCCCACCGCAGGCGGCGGCTATGGCTTTGCCCGCAGCGCCTTCGGGCCTTGGGGCGGTTTCCTGACCGGGACGGCCATCCTGATCGAATACGCCATCGCCCCGGCCGCCATCGCCGTGTTCATCGGCGCCTACTGCCAGTCGCTGTTCGGCATCGGCGGCTGGATGATCTACCTGGCGTTCTACATCGTGTTCATCGGGATCCACATCTTCGGGGTCGGCGAGGCACTGAAGCTGATGTTCATCATCACCGCGATCGCCGCCATCGCCCTGGCTGTCTTCTTGGTGGGCATGTTGCCCCATTTTGATGCAGCCAACCTGTTCGACATCGCCAAAACCGACGCGGTGGGCGCCAGCAGCTTCCTTCCATTCGGCTATGTCGGTGTGTGGGCGGCCATTCCCTACGCCATCTGGTTCTTCCTGGCTGTCGAGGGCGTGCCGCTGGCCGCTGAAGAAACCAAGAACCCGCGTCGCGACCTGCCGCGCGGCCTGATCGGTGCCATGCTGGTACTGCTGGCATTCGCCCTGCTGATTCTCGTGGTTGGCCCAGGTGGCGCGGGCTCCGAGGCCCTCAAGGCATCCGGCAACCCGCTGGTCGAGGCCTTGGCCAAAGCCTATGGCGGGTCCACCTGGATGGGCAGCTTCGTCAACCTCGTGGGCCTGGCTGGCCTGATCGCCAGTTTCTTCTCAATCATCTACGCGTACTCCCGGCAGATCTTCGCCCTGTCCCGCGCCGGCTATCTGCCGCGCAAACTCTCGGAAACCAACAAGAGCAAGGCACCGGTCCTGGCGCTGGTCATCCCCGGTATCATCGGTTTCGCACTGTCGCTGACCGGCCAAGGCGACCTGCTGATCCTGGTGGCAGTGTTTGGCGCCACCCTGTCCTACGTACTGATGATGGCCGCGCATATCACCTTGCGCATCCGCCGGCCGAAGATGGAGCGCCCCTACCGCACCCCCGGCGGCATCTTCACCTCCAGCGTGGCCCTGGTACTGGCCTGCATCGCAGTGGTCGCCGGTTTCCTGGTCGACCCGCGGGTGGTGATTGGCGCCGCGGTGATCTATGGAGTATTAATTGCCTACTTTGCTTTCTACAGCCGCCACCATCTGGTAGCGGGCACACCGGAAGAGGAATTCGCCGCGATTCAGAAGGCTGAAGAGGCCCTGCACTGATCGCCGACACCCGTCGCGGGCCACGCCCGCGGCGCTCTGGAGAATCTGTATGGCAAGTTTCGTACACACCGTGGGCCATCTGGTCTACCGCTTCGACAGCCTCAAAGAGGTCATGGCCAAGGCCAGCCCGGCGCGTTCGGGTGATTACCTGGCCGGCGTCGCCGCCAGCAACGACGGTGAACGGGTCGCCGCGC
This sequence comes from Pseudomonas sp. NyZ480, assembly GCF_029537255.1. Lineage (NCBI taxonomy): Bacteria > Pseudomonadati > Pseudomonadota > Gammaproteobacteria > Pseudomonadales > Pseudomonadaceae > Pseudomonas > Pseudomonas sp. NyZ480. The sequence continues at coordinate 4,804,627 of NZ_CP120626.1, forward strand.
AAATGACCCTGGCCAATATCCCGCTCACTCACTTTCTCAACGAAGCGCTGATTCCCTACGAAGAAGACGAAGTCACCCGCCTGATCGTCGATACCCATGACGCCGAGGCGTTCGCAGCGGTCAGCCACCTGACCGTGGGCGGCCTGCGCGACTGGCTGCTCAGCGACCAGGCCAACGAAGACAGCCTGCGTGCCCTGGCCCCGGGCCTGACGCCGGAAATGGCCGCGGCGGTGTCGAAGATCATGCGGGTGCAGGACCTGGTGCTGGTGGCTCAGAAAATTCGCGTGGTCACTCGTTTTCGCGGCACCATGGGCCTGCGCGGTCGCCTGTCCACCCGCCTGCAGCCCAACCACCCCACCGACGAACCCGCGGGGATCGCCGCCAGCATCCTCGACGGTTTGCTGTACGGCAATGGCGACGCCATGATCGGCATCAACCCGGCCACCGACAGCATCGCGTCGATCTGCGCCCTGCTGGAAATGCTCGACGCCATCATCCAGCGCTACGACATCCCCACCCAGGCCTGCGTGCTGACCCACGTCACCACCTCGATCGAAGCGATCAACCGTGGCGTGCCGCTGGACCTGGTGTTCCAGTCGATTGCCGGCACCGAGGCAGCCAACGCAGGCTTTGGCATCAACCTAAACGTCCTGCAGGAAGGCTACGAAGCGGGTCTTTCGCTCAAGCGCGGCACCCTCGGGCAAAACCTCATGTACTTCGAAACCGGCCAGGGCAGCGCGCTGTCGGCCAATGCCCACCACGGTGTCGACCAGCAAACCTGCGAAACCCGCGCCTACGCCGTGGCTAGGCACTTCAAGCCATTTCTGGTGAACACGGTGGTCGGTTTCATCGGCCCGGAGTACCTGTACAACGGCAAGCAGATCATCCGCGCCGGCCTCGAGGACCATTTCTGCGGCAAGCTGCTCGGCGTGCCCATGGGCTGCGACATCTGCTACACCAACCACGCCGAAGCCGACCAGGACGACATGGACACCCTGCTGACCCTGCTGGGTGTAGCCGGGATCAACTTCATCATGGGTATCCCCGGCTCCGACGACATCATGCTCAATTACCAGACCACCTCGTTCCACGACGCGCTGTATGCGCGCCAGACCCTGGGCCTCAGACCCGGCCCCGAATTCGAGGCCTGGCTCGAGCGTACCGGCATCTTCACCCAGGCCGACGGCCGGGTGCGTTTCGGTGACAACCTGCCGCCGGCTTTCCGCCAGGCTTTGGCACAGCTTGCATAGGGATGACCATGGACCATCGCACGCCTACCCCTGACAACCCCTGGCTGGCCCTGCGCAACCTGACCCCGGCACGCATCGCCCTAGGCCGCGCCGGCACCAGTCTGCCGACCGGCGCCCAGTTGGATTTCCAGTTTGCCCATGCCCAGGCCCGCGACGCGGTACACCTGCCCTTCGACCATGAAGGCCTGAGCACTCAGCTCAGCGACCGTGGTCGCGAGAGCCTGGTGCTGCACAGCGCGGCCAGCGACCGTCACCAGTACCTGCAACGGCCCGACCTCGGTCGGCGCCTGAACGAAGACTCGGCAGCCTTGCTGCGCCAGCATGCTCAAGCCAACCCGGGTGGCGTCGACCTTGCCATCGTGGTGGCCGATGGGCTCTCGGCCCTGGCCGTGCACCGCCATACCCTGCCCTTCTTGACCCGATTCGAAGAGCAGGCGGCCGCCGACGGCTGGACCAGCGCCCCGGTAGTACTGGTCCAGCAAGGGCGGGTTGCGGTGGCCGACGAAGTGGGCGAGCTGCTGGGTGCCCGCATGACCGTCATGCTGATCGGCGAACGACCAGGGCTCAGTTCCCCTGACAGCCTTGGGCTGTACTTCACCTACGCGCCAAAGGTCGGTCTAACCGACGCCTACCGCAACTGCATCTCCAACGTGCGCCTGGAAGGGCTGAGCTACGGCATGGCCGCTCACCGTCTGCTATACCTGATGCGCGAAGCCTGTCGCCGGCAATTGTCCGGAGTGAATCTGAAGGACGAAGCCGAGGTCCATAGCCTCGACAGTGAACATGCCCCCAGCCCAAAAGGTAACTTCCTGCTGGGAAAAGGGTAAAAAACATGTCACGGAAGGCGGATTGCGCTCGAAGCCCGCATTGGGCAGGATGCCATCAGAGCCACTGGCAATCCGCTGTTTCCCCAAATGGACTCTGAGGGCTGCACATGCGCATCATCAAGGCAACGCTGGAACACCTCGACCTGCTGACCCCGCTGTTCGTCAAATACCGTGAGTTCTATGGGCAACTGCCCTACCCGGACAGTTCGCGCAGCTTCCTGGAAAAACGCCTGAAACGCGACGAGTCAGTGATCTACCTGGCGCTACCGGATGACGACGACCACAGGCTGCTGGGCTTCTGCCAGCTCTACCCAAGTTTTTCGTCGCTGTCGCTCAAGCGCGTCTGGATTCTCAACGACATCTACGTGGCCGAGGACTCCCGACGCATGCTGGTGGCCGACCACCTGATACGTGAAGCCAAGAAAATGGCCAAGGACACCAATGCCGTGCGCATGCGGGTATCCACCAGCGCCAACAACGAAGTGGCACGCAAGACGTACGAGTCGATCGGCTTTCGCAAGGACACCGAGTTCGAGAGCTACGTGCTGCCGATCCAGTTGGATTGAAGCCAGTCGCCAACCTCTGAAAAGCTGGCACGACGCCTGTGGGAGGGGCGGTACGGCGATTGGCCTAGATTGCCTGCACGGCGGATATAAACGCTCCCACAGGCTCAGCTGAATCGGCTGGTCCGCCGCCGCCCGTTGGTAACCCCCCGCTACAATCTCTCCGGGCACGATTCCTACTTCGCCGTATAATGCCTCCCTCTGTCATGTGTGAATTTTTACCCATTGCGCGGTAAACAAGCCCACGCCCTTGGCATTGTCCGTCATCGCGTGCCCGTCGTAGCGGGTCAAGAACACAGGTGCTGTACATGGATTTCAACCCGCTGGACCTCATCCTGCATCTCGATGCGTACCTCGATCTGCTGGTCACCAATTACGGTCCCTGGATCTACGCCATCCTGTTCACCGTGATTTTCTGCGAGACCGGCCTGGTGGTGATGCCGTTCCTGCCGGGCGACTCGCTGCTGTTCATCGCAGGGGCCGTTGCCGCGGGCGGTGGCATGGACCCGGTGCTCCTGGCAGGCCTGCTGATGGCGGCGGCAATCATGGGCGACAGCACCAACTACATCATCGGGCGAACCGCGGGCGAACGGCTGTTCAACAACCCCGAGTCGAAGATATTCCGTCGTGACTACCTGCAGCGCACCCACGAGTTCTACGAACGCCATGGCGGCAAGACCGTGACCCTGGCGCGCTTCCTGCCGATCCTGCGCACCTTCGCGCCCTTCGTGGCCGGCATAGCCCACATGCACTACCCGCGCTTTTTGGCCTTCAGCGTCGCGGGCTCGGTACTTTGGGTCGGAGGCCTGGTGACCTTGGGCTTCTTCTTCGGCAACGTGCCGTTCATCAAGCAGCACCTGTCGCTGATGGTGGTGGCCATCATCTTCCTGTCGCTAGTGCCGATGATCCTCGGCTTGCTGCGCAGCCGCCTGGGCCGCGCGGCCAAGGCCCACTGACCACAGCCCATGTGGTCGTTGAGCGCCTGGCGGCGCAAGCGCACCCTGGCGCGCTTCCCGGTCACCGCACAGCAGTGGCAGGTGGTCCGCGACCATCTGCCGATGCTCGATGGCATCAGTGATGAAGAGGACCGCTGGCTGCGCGAGGCCTGCATCCTCTTCCTGCACGACAAACACCTCACCACCCTGCCCGGCGTCGAACTCAGTGACGAACAGCGCCTGTTCCTCGCCGCCCAGGCACAACTGCCGCTGATGCACCTGGGTGACCTGAACTGGTACCAGGGTTTTCACGAAATCATCCTCTACCCCGACGATTTCAAAAGCCCCCAGCGCCACCGTGACAGCAGCGGTGTCGAGCACGTCTGGGATGCCGAGCACAGCGGTGAGGCCTGGCAGCAGGGCCCGGTGATCATGGCGTGGCCCGGCGTGCTGGCCAGCGGTGGCTGGGAGGCCTACAACCTGGTCATCCACGAGCTGGCACACAAGCTCGACATGCTCAACGGCGATGCCAACGGCCTGCCGCCGCTGCACAGCGGCATGCACGTAGAGCATTGGGCCAGCGCCATGCAAGCGGCCTACGACGACCTCAACCGGCAACTGGATGCCGACCCCGACGCAGAGACCGCCATCGACCCTTATGCCGCCGAGAACCCGGCGGAGTTCTTTGCCGTCAGCAGCGAATACTTCTTCAGCGCTCCCGACCTGCTGCAGGGCAGTTATCCACAGGTGTACCATCAACTGTCGCTGTTCTACCGGCAGGACCCGCTGGCCCGCCTGACCCGGCTGTTGGCGGAGCATCCGGACTACCGCGAAAGCCACGCCTGATGCGGCCGCACATCAGGCCAGGCGTGGCATGCCCGGGCAGAATGTGCCTATAATCGCCGCCACTTTTTTGATCAAACACGGGGGCATAGCCCAATGAGCTACAGCAAGATCCCGGCTGGCAAAGACCTGCCGAACGACATCTACGTCGCCATCGAGATCCCGGCCAACCACGCGCCGATCAAATACGAGATCGACAAGGACAGCGACACCCTGTTCGTTGACCGCTTCATGGCCACCCCGATGTTCTACCCAGCCAACTACGGCTACATCCCCAACACCCTGGCTGACGACGGTGATCCGCTGGACGTGCTGGTCGTTACCCCCTACCCGGTTGCCCCAGGCTCGGTCATCCGCGCCCGTCCGGTTGGCGTCCTGCACATGGACGACGAAAGCGGTGGCGATGCCAAAGTCCTGGCCGTACCACACGACAAGCTGAGCCAGCTGTACGTCGACGTGAAGGAATACACCGACCTGCCAGCCCTGCTGCTGGAGCAAATCAAGCACTTCTTCGAGAACTACAAAGACCTCGAGAAAGGCAAGTGGGTCAAGGTCAAGGGCTGGGCAGGCGCCGACGCCGCCCGCGCCGAGATCACCAAATCGGTTGCAGCCTACAAGGGCTGATACCGATTGGAAAAAAACCCCGCTTCGGCGGGGTTTTTTGTAAGCGAAATTCAAACCTCGAAGGTTGGCTGTAAGTAATCCTACTTAGTCCTAATCCATTTCCCACAACTCAGGCAGCTTGCCGTAGTTCGCATCAACATCAGGTTCATTTCCCCGCTGGCACTCGGTCGTTACACTCGCTGTCATGAATACATCCGGTGAACGCTTAAGGGCCCTGCTCAGGGAATGCGGTCTGACCCCTTCCGACCTTGCCGCCTTGCGTCATGTGTCGGCCCAGCACGTCAACAAATGGTTCAAGCGCGGCGTCCCACTGGCCCGACTAGACGAACTGGCCGAGCTGTTCTGCGTAAACCGACGCTGGCTACACACAGGCGATGGCCCCAAGCACCCGACGTCCATCTTGCGTCAGCCCAGACAACCAGAGGCTGGCGAAGGGTTGGTTGCCGTGTCGACGATGGATGGGCGGCTGCTGCCAGTACCCTTGCACGAACTGCACGAAGGCAAGCTGGTACCCATCAAAGGCAAATACCTGCGCCTCCCTGCGCAAGCGCTGCAGAAACTCGGCGTCGCCGCCAGCCAGACCGTCTGCATGATCATGCCGGCCACTAACATGGCGCCGCTGATCCCAGGAAACGCCCTGTTGGCCATCGACCTTAGCCTGACCGACGTGATCGAAGGCGAAACCTATGCCTTGCTGCATAACGGCACGCTCAGGGTGAACTGCCTGAGCCTGGGCCAATCGGGGACCCTGTGCCTGCACAGCCACGACCGTCGAAATCACGCGGTCGAACGCTACACCCCCGCGCAGCTAAGAAGCCAGGACCTGAAAATTCTAGGCTGGGTATTCCACTGGTCACATTTTCGCCAGAAGCGCGCCGAATGAAACAACCTGTGCCATTTTTCGCTGGGCATCCAGCGCCAGCCCTAGTATGCTACGCGCCACATCAGCCCCGACCGGTGCAAACCGCGATCCAGAGGGCTTGGCGACGTCTCACACAGCCGTCTGCCATCTCTATTCTGGCCGAGTGCCAACACGATTAAGGCGATTGCGGCTTACCAAAAATTAGCCAAGACCGTCCCCGAGAAGCCGGCCACAAGCCGGCTTTTTAATTGCCCAAAATAATCTCCTCCCATCCTAGTCACCGCCTAGATAAGGTTTACGCAGATCAAATTCGCCCTCTTCAAAAGTTAATTCATTAAACATCCCACACCTCTAAATCAAATCGTACAAGGACAGTTCGACAAGAACTGCTCCGCTTCCTGCCTTAACTGCCGGGCTCGAGAGGCCGGCAGGCCTGATGTTCGCAACGCTCACTGCCAAACATCCATCTGACGCCTACTAAGCTCTGTCTGAGATCCCAAGAAACTGAAATGTGGCCCCGGAACAGCCGGGGTTCTGTACAGTCGCCGGCCATCTGCGGAAAGGAATTCTGTGATGGCAAAGCGTTATTAACTCTCGGATGAGGCGTGGGCAGTGGTCGCCGATCTCTTTACGGCAGCCCACGTCAGGGGCAGGCCCCGCAGCAGTGATCGCTTGATGCTCGATGGTGTGCTCTGGGTGCTGTGCTCAGGAGCAGCCTGGCGAGATATGCCCGAGCGCTTCGGGTCTTGGGCGACGGTCTATCACCGCTTCCGGGTCTGGCGAAACCGCGGAACATTCGATCAGATGCTCAGACGATTGCACCTCAGACTCAATGACAAAGGCTTGATCGATCCCCACACCTGGATGATCGATTCGACCGCTGTTCGAGCAACCCGTGCTTCATCTGGAGCGCGGAAAAAAGGGGGCCTGACGAGCCTACCGATCACGCTCTAGGCCGCAGTCGCGGCGGACTGACAACCCAAATTCATATGCTCTGCGATGCCAACGGGATACCGCTGCGCTTCCTTCTCTCCGGCGGCCAAGCCAGCGACATCAGCTATGCCCAGCCGTTACTTGATGATGTCAGCATCCCGACAAACCAGCGTGGTCGTCCACGCAAACGATGCAAATGGTTGCTGGCTGACAAAGGCTACGACGCCGAGGCCTTGCGCCGTTACTGCGATCGATATCGGATGCAGCCGGTCATTCCGCTGCGCTCAATGAAACGCAAACCCAAACCCGGCTTGCCAAGACTGTTTGACCGCCCAAAATATCGACAGCGCAACATCATCGAACGCATGTTCGGCTGGCTAAAAGAGAACCGCCGAATCGTCACGCGCTTCGACAAGCTCGCAAAAAGTTATGCCGCAATGGTCTCGCTGGCTTGTGTCATGCGGTGTATGCGACGGCTTTTTTCAGACAGAGCCTAAGTCAAGATCCAATAAGCTATATGGGAGGGATAAATCTATATAGCTATGCGGATAATCCGACGGAGTGGCTTGATCCGTTGGATCTTGCTCGAATAAGTGGACCAGGTAGTAGGCCTGGTAAAGATTTTACAAAGGCTGGGAGGAGAGAGGTTAAGCAAGAAAATATTGACCGTTATGGTCACTTGACTTGCGAGAGCTGCAGCGTGCAGGCGTTCAATGCAGTCAGGCATGAGCGGGGTGTGAGACCGCCTGACAATGAGGCACATGTTGATCACGTGATTCCTAAGGCAAAGGGCGGTTCGGGAACTCCAGAGAATGGACAGGTTCTGTGTAGGGTCTGTAATCTAGAGAAAAGTGATTCTTGTGAAATATAGGCGGTGCTAATGGAAAAGGTTTTTATTAGCTTGAATGTTGTTGATGGCTACCCCCCGGTTGGGGTTGAAAGTGTATGGGCTGAAAAAAAAGACGGAAATCTTTATAGAATTAAGAATATACCGTTCTACTCAAAGGAGGTGTGTTTTGAGGACGAGGTGAGTACCTCAAAGGGAAGTGATGGTGAGGCCGTTTTCGTTGCTGTGGTGGCTGATGAGGGTAATAGTACAATTAGGATTATATTTTTTGATGGCGATGAAAGTGTGCCAGGTTTGATCATGGCCGAGATTTCCAATATGGGCTGTTCTTGGGAGGGAATGAGTAAAAAATTTTTCTCAGTAAACGTTCCTCGGGAGGTTGATTTTGATGAGGTTGTCAAGTATTTGGAGGTAAAGAGCGAAGAAGGCTGGTTGGATTATGAGTACGGCAAGGTACGTCAATAGTATGCGCGATTTTTATATGTTTGGCGGGCTGCGCCTACTTGTTTAGGTGCGGTTTTTTAAGTTTAATTAAAGTTTTGATTTTTGATTTTTGTAAAGCTTTGGTGTGAAGTCTGATGGGTGATGGATAGGTTTTAGTTCTTACGCTCCTTTCGGTCACCCATTGTAAAAATAGGTCTGTAATGAGTATCAAGGCTTTTCGTACAGAGCCTAAGCCAAAGAAAATGATGTCGATACCCAGACGGCTGACGGCCTGTAACAAGCGGCCAGCCGATTTCGCAGATGAACCTCTAAGCAAGAGAACTAAACCCCTAGCACTGGGACTTCATGCAGTAAATTTTTCTGCCTAATATCCTTAATTTTCTGGACATCACCCAGGTCCCTTTCGATTAATACATCCAACAACTGATCACACCAATCCACCTCTAGCGCAGTCTTCCTGTCTACATCTTCGTCTAAAATATCGATTGCTTCAGCCACCTTCGCAATGGCGTATCGAACTGACTCATGGCTGGAATTTTCTAAATACTCAACACAATAAGATGTACAAATCACAGCACACCGGGCCTGATCTACCAACTCATCACTGTAGTCCTCAGTATCCGGAATACCACTATAAACTTCTTGATACAACAGCTTAAGCTCGTGCTTATCCAGCAACACATGCCGCTGAAATAACTCAGCCAGAGCCGAAGAGTTGACATCTACACTCAGGGCATATTTTTTACAGTACTCAGCATAAATTCCTGCCACACGCTCTGCCCCTTAAAGGCAAAACAGAGATATTTTTTCTCTCGACATCCCAAACAATTTGTCAAAATTCATCTTCATCAAACCCGCCTACTTCTTCAGTAAGCTCACTTTTATTATAACGCGCTTCACTACATGCCCATTTTTATCTGTAACACGACACTTCAAAAGCTCATTACTCTCGAGGAGGAAAAACAGGCTTTCCATTGCAATGTGAATACTCTCCTGCCAACCTGGAGAACTTTCATTACGAAGCCACCAATACGTCAATACCCCAAACCGGATAATCATTAGTCATTACAACCTCCTTTCAACCTTGGACAATCCCCGCTGGTAGGGCGCCGCTATGATTAACTGCTCAATCTCGCCCGAGCCTTTTCAATAGCCCCCTTAAGCACTTGAGCATCGCCGCTAGTAACTTTCAAACTTTTTATTTCACCCATTAGATCAACAGAGTAAACTAACGAGTCGAGCATCATATTAATCCGCCCTAACCCGCTAGATCCCTTAAACTCGCCATAGGGCAACTGCACCCGCAACTCAATATCTTTACTTGCTTTATGATAGCGCCTAATCTCAGGATAATCTCCGACTCTGTCATCCGGCATGACGATGAAAATGACGCTCCATTTTTTTGCACCACACGAGAGTTCAACGTCTTTTATAAACTCAGAAATTATTGGTTCTATCGCCTTGCGCGCCTCTGACACCGCCTCATTAACTGATATATGTTTTTCACTGGACATCCAGAAATCCATTGCCCACCCCCTAGTAATCGCCTTTATTTAACGGCGGCCTATTACCACCATTAGCCGCCCTGTACTCAACAATCTTCTCATGTTGCCAAGCATGCATTTCCTTCTTAGTGCCTGACGCTTCCTCAACCATCTCGACGTTATTTTCATTTAGATATTTTTTCGAGTACCGTCGCGACCCCATGGTTGTTTCACCATACTTCATTACCTCATCACTGTCGCGATCTCTCAATGTATATCCAATTGCCGGTTTAGTTGAGTTATGACTATTCCCATGAGTACCATCCGTCTCACACGGACACGGTATCGAAGGATCTTTCCCTGCCCCAAACCGCCCATTCGACTGACGCGGCTGTCCTTTCCACAGCCCCAACGGATCAATCCACTCCACAGGGTTCGGCGCATAGGCAAACAGGTTTAAACCGCCGCCGTAGCTAATCGGATCCTGGCTCACAAACCGCCCAACCCTCGGATCATAGTACCGATACCGGTTGTAATGCAGCCCGGTCTCATGATCGTGGTACTGCCCCTGGAAGCGAATCGGGTTGCTCATCCCAACCTGCTTTGCCCACTCCGAACGCACCTCGCGCACGTCACCCCACCCAGTTCGCGCTGGCGCTTGGCGCGTTGCATCTGGTTCCAGCCGCTGCCCGCACGGGGATCGTCGTAGTGATGCGCGGTCGAGTGTTTGTGCAGGCGACGGCCCAGGGCGTCGTAGCTGTACGCCACGCTGAGCTTGCCATCGTCGAAGCGGACCAGACGGTCGAACAGGTCCCAGGTCAGGCGGGCCTTGTCGCCGTTGTGCAGGCGGTGGATGAGGTTGCCGCGTTCGTCGTACTGGTAAGGCGCAGCTGCGTGCCAAGGTCGAGCATCCCTTCCAGGTGATCAAGGTGCGCTTCAATCATCGTAAGGTTCGCTACCGTGGACTGGAAAAGAATACGGCGCAGTTGTTCAGTCTGTTTGGGTTGGCCAATCTGGTACTGGCCAGTAGCATCTCTCAAATAGCACTCACTGTGAATTGAGGCGTTTGGATGTTTCGCGCTAGAAACCCCGACTCCATCAGGACTTAATCCTTCGACCTGTACAAATAGCCGGCCAGACACCATATTGAGACATCTAAGCGATTCCGAGCTTATGCTTAGCCTGGTCGACGACACCCCTAAGAAGATCAGCGTCGGAATCGGACATTTTTAGACTTTTTATACCAACCATCAGATCAACTGAAGGACTTAATCCCTCAAGCATAAATCCAACCATCCCAACATCATCTGCATCTTTGAAATCTTAAAACGGGAGCTGCACACGCACTTCAATAACGCTTCGCTGCTTATGATATTTTCTGACTTCAGGATAGCTATCTACAATATCGTCCGGCATCATTATTGAGATATAGCTCCATGTACCCGCCCCACACTCAAGAGTAACGTCTTCGAGTAGATCAGACATGACAGCCGCCACCTTCCTCCGGGCGACCTGCGCACCCGGACCAACCAAAATATCCTGCTCACTTGAAGAATGAAAATTCATATAAGCCTTCTAATAATCACTATTATTGAGTGGCGATCTCTTCCCACCGTGCGCCGACTTATATGCAATAATCTTCTGATTTTGCCAGGCGTGCATTTCCCTTTTTGTTCCACCCGCCTATCGCTGCATGTAAACGTTGTTTTCAGATAGATATTTCTGAGTATACCGCCGCTCTCCGTGTATCGTTTCACCATACTTCATTACTTCATCAGTATCCGCATCTCTCAATGTGTAACCGATAGCAGGCTTAGGGTCTGTATGAAAAGTCTTGAGACGAAGGTCAGGCAAGGCGAAAACAGCCGAGGAAGCGGAGTTTACGGGTTGCAAATGAGCATTCGGAGGCGGTTTTCAACGCAGCATCACCGAGTATCAAGGCTTTTCGTACAGAGCCTAGTCAATGGTCATGCCGAGCACATAACAGCTACGTTAGGCGGAGAGATTTAAGCCACCCGGGCAACTAATCGGATCTTGATAAACCAACTACCATCCCTCGGTTCGTGGCAGCGATAACGTTTGTAATGCAGCCAAGGAGCTAAGCTCCTCGACCGCAAATTGAAATCAGCACCCTACAAATGATGAGCTATTTTTTGCCCATTTCTTAAACAACCCATCAACCTCTTTGGCCAAACCTAAAACTTTTTGCTCCGCAACCTCGTTCCCAATTCTCATATCCTCTGGAATCTCACTCATTCGACAACTGTCATTCGGACCAAAATACCCAGCCAGATGAGCGTTAACTCTGAACACAATATGATGCATTCGCCAGCATGTGGCGGCCTCGTAAGGGCTACAACTTGCGTACCCATGCTCACTTACTGGCTTAGGGTGTCGCACCCCACCAACCCTAAAGTCAGAATGATACTCCAGCGTTATATCTCTATAATTCGAAACCAATCTATCATAGGCTTCATCCCTAAACAAAATTCGCCATCTAGGTATCTCAGAAAATCGCATGGAGCATAAAATTGGCCTAAAAAGACGCTCTGTCATATCCACTTGCCCCAAAGTTTTCGGCGGCTCACGATAAAATTTTTTAAAAACCTCTATTAAAGCCCCTGCATTATGCTCAACATGTTCGATAAACCTAGCTAATACAAACCCAACCTCACCTGCTGGGGTGATCGCTGGAATGTAGAAAATATCGCCGGCTTGGACATCATTCCTTAAAAGCTTCATCATCTTACACCTTAAAGCTCACAAGTATTTTTTGATTTGATTCTTTCATATTCGGCGACATGCGATCTACCACGCTCGTCTTGCCTAGACTTATCAATCGGTTCAATGATATTCCCTGGGAACCCGGTTTTTGTATCATAAACCTCTCGATAGTACTGCTCCTGCCCCTTCGACTGTGTATAAGTAAGGCCTTCCGAGACTGGTTTCAACGCTCCATTACCTAACCGGCCTGACTGAGCATGCTGAGCCTCTCGCTTAAGCGGATCTTGTTTAGTATGTCCAATATAGTAAGGAATCTCGTCATCTGGTTTATAAAGCCCATAAACGATATAGCCAGGTTCATTAAGCGGCGTTGGAGTGAGGCCTCGTGTGTCGACCCAAAATATTGGGTTCGGCGTATACGCGAAGAGGTTTAGCCCTCCGGCATAACGAATAGGATCCTGACTCACAAACCGCCCAACCCTCGGATCATAGTACCGATACCGGTTGTAATGCAGACCCGTCTCATGATCGTGGTACTGCCCCTGGAAGCGAATCGGGTTGCTCATCCCAACCTGCTTGGCCCAGTCCGAACGCACCTCGCGCACGTCACCCCACGCCTTGTACTGCCCCGCCCACGCCACCTCTCCGTGGTGGTCGGTCAGCTCCATCGGCGTGCCCAGGTGATCGCACTGGTACCAGGCAATCGCATCGATCGGCTGCGGTTTCACTTCGTGTTGCCACAGCGGGTCCTGGTCGATGTCGTATTCGCGTCCACGCCAGTCCGGCTGCCGTAACAGGCGAATCGGTGCCTTGCGCAGCGCCTGCGCAACGGGCACGAAGCTGTCCGGTTCGTACAGGTAATGCACGGTCCGCCCGGTTTCGCCTTCGTCCTGCGGCGGCGAGCTTTCCCAGGCGAGGTTGTCGCCATCCCAGCCGTACAGCGTGTAACCGCAACCCAGTTCGCGCTGGCGCTTGGCGCGTTGCATCTGGTTCCAGCCGCTGCCCGCACGGGGATCGTCGTAATGATGCGCGGTCGAGTGTTTGTGCAGGCGACGGCCCAGCGCGTCGTAGCTGTATGCCACGCTGAGCTTGCCATCGTCGAAGCGGACCAGACGGTCGAACAGGTCCCAGGTCAGGCGGGCCTCGTCGCCGTTGTGCAGGCGGTGGATGAGGTTGCCGCATTCGTCGTACTGGTAATGCGTGCCGGCGTACTCGCGCAGCAGGTTGTCCATCAGCTTGTTGCGACGCGGGTCGCTTTCCAGCGGGCGGTTGAGTTCCTGGGTCTTCTGGTCCAGCAGGTTGCCAGCCGGGTCGAAGGCGAAGGTCTCGACACCCAGGCGACTGGTGGCTTGCAGCAGACGGCCCACTGGGTCGTACTGATAAGCCAGGTGACCACGGCGGGTGTCGTGGATGTTGGTCAGCTGGCCGATGGCATCGTATTGATACTGGCGCTTGAGCAACGTGGACTTGCCGTCGTGGCTACCCAGCCATTGCGCCTGCAAGCGACCTGCCGGGTCCCACGCCTGGGTCTGCATCAGCTGGTTGCCCTGGTGCCGGACCACCTCACGGTGCAGAGCATCGCGCTCATAGGCCAGCAGCTCATGCTGGTCAACGGTCATGCCCAGCACGTGACCGCTGCCGTAGGTGAGCGTGCTGACCTTATGGCCATCGGGGCGAATCGTCGCCGTGCGCAGGTTCAGCGCGTCATACTCGTGCTTCCACACCGCGACCATCGGCACAGCGGTCTTGAGGTAGTACTGATGCTCGCGAGTGAGGTTGCCCGCTTCGTCATGGAACCATTGCAGCTTGCTGTCGGCATTGATGGCCTGGATCAGCTTGCCGTTGCCGTCGTAGGCAAAGGTTTCTTCCTGGCGCTGGTCGCCCTGGCGGGCCGTGCGCGAGGCCAGACGCCCGACGGCATCGAAGGTGATGTCGATCCGGCGTTGACCGACCTGGGTGCTGGCCAGTCGACCGCTGTCCGGGTCGTACTGGTAGCGGGTGACCAAACCATCGAAGCCCTTTTCTTCCAGCAGGCGACCGACCGGGTCGTACAGGAACGTGGCCTTGCTGTCGTTCTCGTTCTCCAGCCCGATCAGGCGGCCCAGCTTGTCCCAGCGGTAGCGCAGGCTGTGCTCGTTGGCGTCGACCCGTTCGACCAGTTTGCCGGCCGCGTCGTAGGACCAGGTAGTGCAGCGGTCCAGCGCGTCGACGTGGGCCAACAGGCGGCCTTCGGCATCGCGTTCGAAACGCTCTTCGGTGTTGTCGGGGTGGGTGACTTTCGCCAGCTGACCGGCCTTGTACGCGTAGGTGGTCTTGTTGCCCGCCGCATCGGTGAACAGCACCAGACGACCGACGTCGTCGTACTCCCATTGACTGGTCTTGCCCGAGCAGTCGGTGTACTCGATCAGCTGGTCCGCCGCGTTGTACGCCAGCTTCTTCTCGTTGCCGTTGGCATCCTTGATCGCCTTCACCAGGCCCGAAGGCGTGTAGGCGAATTCGGTCTTGTTGCCCAGCGGGTCGGTGGTTTCGACCAGGTTGCCTTTCCGGTCGTAATCACGCAGCCACAGGCCGCCTTCTGCGTCGCGGATCTTGATCGGGTGACGACGGTCGTCGTAGGCAAAGTGCGTCTTGCTGTGGTCGGCACGGATATGGCGAATGACGCTGCCTTGATCGTCGTAGTCGTAGCGGTCTTCGCTGCCATCGGCGTGCACGTGGCGCAGGAGCTTCTTGCGCTCATCGCGGAACAGCCACTCGGAGCGTTCGTCCGGGTAGCGGATGCGATACAGGTGGCCCTGGATATCGTAGTAGTACCAGGTCTCCTGGCCGTGAGCGTCGGTGACGTAGGTCAGGCGGATGTTCTCGTCCCACGCCAGACGCGTGTCGTAGCTGCCGTCGTCGGCCCATTCATGGATCGCCTTGGCCTGGGCGCTGCTGCCCTCCCATTCCAGGTTCATGCCGCGCCCGGTGCGGTCGGTGTAGCGGGTAACCAGGTGGTGCTGATACTGGTAATGCCAGGCGGCGCCGTTCTCGTCCTGGGCGGCGATCAGGTCGCCCTGTTCGTCATAGTGATAGGCGCAGAGCTGGCGTAGCGGCTGACCGTCGCGCATTTCCCACAGGCCTTTGATATGGCCGTGATCATCGATCAGGGTGCCGAGGTGACGTAGGACGTTCTTCGCATCACCCTGGAAGGTGATGATGTCGGACAGCACCGGGCGGCCTTCGTGGCGATGCTCGTAATGCAGCATGCAGCCGGCGTCGTTCTCCAGCAGGATCTTGCGCAGGTAATAACGTTCGCCCACGCGCAGGTAGTATTCCTTGCGCACGAACCCACGGCAGATCACCAGTTCGCTGTCGGTGCTGCGCACCAGCAGCAAGTCTTCGATGGCGTTGAACAGCGCCTTGCCGACCTTGGGCAGCTCGAATGCGTGGCTGCGGCCGTCGAAGTCGTGGAACAGCACGCCTTTGCCGACGATGTCGATGCGGGTGGTGAACTCGGTTACCCAACGAGCGCCCAGGCTGCCCTGGTCGTACTCGGCCAGGCGCGAGTGGTAGATCCGCTCCCACTCGATGGGAAATGGGCCTGGCAAGCTGAAATCGGTGTGCTGAATGAATTCCGAGCCCAGCGAGAAGCTGATGCTGTGGCCGGTACGGGCCTTCGGTTCAGCGGGGCACGGTGGACGCTTGGGGCTTGGGGTCTGCTCGGCTGGGGCCTGTTTACCCACGACAGCAAGCTCACCCTTGCTCTGCTCCCGCTCCACCTTGGTCACGGTATCCGGCTTGGCCACCCCTGGCTGGCCGTTCTTGTGGCGGCTGCGGAAGCCTGCCACCGCCCCACCCAGCACCGTCAGCATCCAACCGATGCTCATCTGCGTCGCAGGATCGGACAGCTTGTTCAGCTGCGTGGCCATTTCCCCGCCCAGCGCTCGCAGCTGCCCGGTATTGGCCAGCACGCTGTTCTTGATGTCATCGGGCATCAGCTTGCTGGTAGCGCTGTTGGCCATGCCTTTACCAGCCGCCTTGCAGGCGCTGTGCACCGCCCCGAAGAAGTTGCTGATCGCCGCCTTGGGGTCGTTGAGCAACTGGTCGCTGGCGGCTGCCATCTGCTTGCTCGCCGCCGCCTTGTCGCCCTGGGCGTCGAGTTGGCCGAGCACGACTTTCTCCAGGCCCGTGGCAATTTCGCCAGTCACCTTGGTACCCAGATCGCCCGCGTCCTTGAGAATGCCGGCGATCTTTGGCTGTGCCTGGGTCACAAAGTCGTCGAGGGTCCCGGCGATGGTGGCGTTGAGGTGGCCCATCAGCACCGTGATCAGCGAGTCGCCCAGCAGCATCTTGGCGCTGTTGCGCAGCTCCTGGCGGACCAGGAACAAGGTCGGGCGCAAGCTCATGCGGGCGGCGGCCATGGTCGGCGGCGCCGGCAATACGCCGATCAGGTTGATGCCCAGGCTGACCCAGTCGAGCACCTGGCGGTGCTTGCTCTTGACCAGGGTGACCACATCGCCCAGGGCGTCGACCAGAGCCATGATGTTGCCCACCACCGGCAAGGCACCGGCCACGGTCTTGATCCGTTCGAGGGTGACGTAGCCGCTGCTGACCGACTGCAACCAGGCGTCGAAGGCGGCGGCGCCGCGGCCCACGTCCTTGGCGTCGATGGTGTTGAGCGGGGCGACCGCGACTTGCGCTTCGCGTTGCTTGGTTTCGCCGCTCATGCCAGCACCTCACTGCCCAGCGGGCGCTTGGCCGGGTTGGCGGGAGGGCTCAGCGTCGGCAGCGCGGGCAGTTGCTTGAGAGTGTCGGCGGCCTTGAGGGCCGAGGCGGCGCCGGGCACCACCGTGCTGGCGAGCTGGGTCATGGCGCTGGTGTCGCCGCCGACGACGGCCTTGACCTGTTGCACCTGTTGCAACGCGGCCTGGCCACTCTGGGCCAGTTTCATGCCGGTGCTGGCCAGGGACTTGCCCTGCTCCAGCAGGCCGCCGCCGCTCGAACCCAACATGCCCTGGGCCACGGTTTTTCCTTGTGCCATTGCGTCCTGTACCAATGCCTTGCCTTTGTCCATGCCTTGCTGGGCCAGCGCCAAGCCCTGGCCCAGCAGCCCGTCCGCGCCCTTGGTGCCACTCGCGACTTCGCCGACCACGGCCTGCTGGCCGGGGGCGATGTCGTCGAACTGGCCTTTCACCGGCCAGGCGTTCGCGCCGAAGAAGCTGGCATCGGACCAGGTGTCGGCCGGGTCTAGGCCGAAGTCGACCCACAGCGGGCCAGCGGCAGCGCCGGATGCCTGATTGAAGCCCTTGCCGTCGAGGCTGCCCTTGATCGAGGCGCCCAACGCGTCGATCACCCCGTAGTCGCCGGTCTTCACACCCGCGCTGTTGACGTACTGGTAGAGCAGTTCGAGGTTGCCCTTGCCCGGCTTCGGCGGTTCGGGGAACGTACCCGCCTTGCTCGCGGCGCCGATGTGGGCGAACTGCGCCGCGTGGGCGGTGTAGTTGCCACTGGTGACATGGGTGATACCCGCCGCGTTGTACGTGGTGGCGCTGCCGCCGCCTTGCACGACCAATTCGGTCTTGGCGGTTAGCACGATGCGGTCGGCATTGGCGGTGATGTCGAGCTTGGCCAGCAGGTTGATGTTGTCTTTCAGCGCGCGGATATCGATGTCGCCCGCAGCCGCCACCAGTCTCCAGCCCAGGCTCTGCACGAACAGGCGCATGCCCTGGCTGGCACTGGCCAGCAGGCGTTTGCCGATCGACAGGCTGGTGTGCCCGGTACTGCTCAGGGCCAGGTGCTCACCGGTCGACACGTGCGTCGGCCCTGGCGTGGTCAGGGCGATGCCGGCAGGGCTGGCGAGCACCAGGTGCGGCTGGGTGAGTTCGGGAAACTCATTGGCGCTCTGGTTGGCCGGGCCGCTGCCGAGAATGCCCTGATGCTGCTCGTGCAGTCGCTTGGCCACCTCGTCCTGATCGCCTGGCTCCTGTGCCTGCATCTGCTTGGCCAGTTCAGCCAGGCTGTCCTGCTGCTCGCTGGCGGTGGCCAGGCGCTCGGCCGTCTCGGGCAGGTCCTTGTGGTGCCTGGCTTCGTTCGGCCGGGGCTCGGTGGTGATCAGCAGGCCACCAGCGGCGCGCACGGCGCCGTGGCGGTCGGTGCGCAACTCGAAGCCTTCACCGCGCGGGGCGCCGCCGCTCGGCCGGGGGTGGGTCAGGTAGCCGAGGTTCAGCGCACTGGCGCCGTGGTCGCTGCGCAGGGCGATGCTGATTTCACCGGTGGTGTCGTCGATGCGCAGTTCGTTGCCGCGGCTGCCCTTGTATTCCTTGCTCTTGATCGTGGCCAGGGTCTTGAGGTCGGGCAGCTTGTAGTGCGGCATGTTCACGCCGTGGTACAGGCAGCCGGTCACCAGCGGCTGGTCGGGGTCGCCTTCAAGGAAGCTGACCAGCACTTCCATGCCCACGCGGGGCAACTGCAGGCCGGCGATGCCCTGGCCGGCCCAGCCGGAGGCGACGCGCAGCCACACGCTGGACTTGTCGTCGGCCTGGCCTTCGCGGTCCCAGAAGAACTGCACCTTGATGCGGCCGTATTCGTCGCAGTAGATCTCTTCGCCGGCCGGGCCGCTGACCACGGCGCGCTGGTCGCCCAGCACCCGGGGCTTGGGGTGGCGCAGCGGCGGGCGGTACGGGGCGTCCCACGGCGTGGCGGTGAAGGTGTTGCGGTAACCCTGCTGGAAACCGTCGTACTTCGCGTCGATGTCGCTGGTGATGACTTCTTCCAGCACCTGCGGCTGGCGGCCTTGGTGGTGCACGGCGAGCAGCAGCCAGAGGTCGTTCCAGGCCGCGTTGGGGTGGCTGGCCAGGGCCAGGAAGTGCCCGCTGGCCAGCAGCGGTTGGTCACTGCGGCCCTCGGCCTGGCGGAAGTCGCTGCGGTGGCGCTCCAGGGCGCGGGTGGCCAGGTGCTTGCCACGGGCGCGGTCGAGGAAGCGGCCGGGGTAGTCGTAGTCTTCAAGGTCCGGCTCGGCGTGGCTGACGGCCTCGCCTTCGAGCTGGATCAGCGGCTTCTTGAAGTCGTAGTCGCGGCGCGTGACGCTGCTGGTGCGGGTTTCCAGGCGCAGGGCGAAGCCCTTGATCATCGGCGTGTCGGCGACCAGCCCGGCGTCGTGCTGGAAGCTGACCGGGGCCAGTTTGGGAAACACCGTCTGGTCGTCGCCGAACACCAGCAGGTGGCCGTCGGCGCGGTGACGAAAGTGATAGTGGATGCCTTCTTCTTCGCACAAGCGCTGGATGAAGTGCAGGTTGGACTCGTCGTACTGCACGCAGTATTCGCGTTGCGGGTACTGCGCGCCCAACTGGAACTGGTAGGCATTGGCGAGGATGCCATGCTCCTCCAGGACCAGGGCGATGATCTGCGGCACGGTCTTGTGCTGGAACATGCGCTGGTTGATGCGGTGGTCCAGGTACGCCAGCTGCGGGCGCAGGGTGACCTGGTAGCGGGTCAGGCGCTTGCCCGACTCGCCCTGGGCGGCGCGATAGATCAGGCCGTGCAGGCCACGGCCGGCATCGTCGAGCTGGAGGAAGGCGGGTTTGTGCAGCAGGCGTTCCAGGTCCAGCGAAGGGCGTTCGCTGACCAGCTCGAGGTCAATGGCATAGGCGTGGCTGATGGCTTCCGTGCCGTTGAAGGCGAGGACCTGGAAATCGTGCTCCAGGCCGTCGATGTGCAAGCTGAAATGGGTCTGGTTCGCGGCGGCAAACATCCCTGTCCTCCTTTAGGAAAACGTAGTGAAAACGACCGCAGCCCGCCGCGCGAACGCGGCAGGCAGCGGTGTGATCCAGGTTTAGCCTGCGACCGGAACGCGCCAGTCGTCGGAACCGGAAGTCCCGGAGACCTCGTGGGTCCAGGTGATCTTGCGGTAGGTGAAGTACACGTCTTCCAGGTGGGTGAAGTGGGCGTTGGCCGGGTCCTGGCAGTTGTGCATGTAGTCCTTCATGTCGACGATGATCGCGTCTTCCAGGACGGTGGTGTAGTAGTGCTCCTGGGTGCCGGCGGCCGAGGTGCGGTACCACTTGATCTCGACCTTGGTCATGCGCTCGCCGGAGGTCAGGGCCGCCAGCAGCAGTGGCGAGGCCTTGTCGAAGACCTTGGTGATCTTCACCGGTTTGTGCACGCGCTGGCCGGTCGGTTGGCCGGACTGCGGATCACGGGGGATGATCACCTGGTGGTCGAAGCCCTGGACCATCACCTGGTCTTCGTGGCCTTCCTGGTAGGTGTTGCCCACCGAATCGGCGGTGAACGCGCCAGCGGTGATCAGGCCTTGTTTTTCGCCGGTGACGGACATGTACGCGGGTGTTGCCATGGTGCTGCTCTCCTTGCTGTGGATAAGTGCCTTTTTCGGCAGCTAATTGCCGGTCAATCGGATCTTGATGTGACAAAAGTCGTGCCAACTTGAGGAAAAGCCTTATAGATCAAGGCCTGCAGCGACCCACACTGAAAATCGGGGAGCTTTTTCGGAAAAAACCACGGGAAAAGTGCGCAACTTCTTGCGCAGTGGTGTGCAAAAAGTTGCGCAGTTGCCTGTACGCCATATTTCTCAAGGCCTACAGGAATGTATGCACAGGCTTATCCACATTTGAGTGCGCAACTTCTTGCGCAGTTGACTAAAAAGTCAGGAGAGTGCGCCGAAGCTGTAAAAAACATCGCAAAGTGCAGCACGCCGGCCACAAACTTAAGCTCGGGTTGCCATGGACTGGCTGTAGGCAAACACGAGGTAGGCGACCCAGCTACTGCTTGGTGGGGTACTGTCAGGAAGTGCCGGATGATGGCCTTTCCGAACCACCGCTGCGTGCGCTTCAAACTGGCAGCCAAGCCACCCTGCAAAGCTGACGCAAACGTCATGCGCCACTCAGTTTCCTGACAGGCTCAGGTCCCTAAATTGCCTCTGGACAGAGCGCCGATCGGCGCCAACGAAAAACCAGAGGGAACACCCATGAACAGCGTCAAGGCAGTTGTGATGGCAGCAACCTTCGGCATGGCAAACCTGGCCCATGCAGAAGGCGGTGGGGACCGCACCTTCATGAGGATGGAAGCCGCTCGGCAATCCTCCCAGCAGGCTTATCAGCTTACCCAGGAGAACAATGGCCAGACCCCCGTCGCCGCTCAGCAAGACCAGCACACAGGGCACAAGCACTGCTGAAGCAAGCTTACAGAAATGTAATCACCCTCGAACCCGAACTATGGCAGTTTCAAGTGACCTCCTCCGGCAAATCGGGTGCTTCGTCGAAAACCTGCGAAGCTTGCGAGGACCGAACTGAAACCGAGGGCTGCGACATTCGGCGGCCTGGATATCAGCTATTTCTCTGACTGGACGCAACGGCATGCAAAGCAAAACCACACGACGATCCTTCGTCAAAGGCCTGGCTGCTACCGGACTACTGGGCGGGTTGGGCATGTGGCGCGCGCCGGTGTGGGCGGTGACCAGCCCTGGCCAGCCCAATGTGCTGACAGGCACAGAATTTGACCTTTACATCGGTGAGCTGCCGGTCAATATCACCGGCGCCCCGCGCACCGCCATGGCAATCAACGGTTCTCTGCCAGGCCCCACGCTCCGTTGGCGCGAAGGCGATACCGTCACGCTTCGGGTGCGCAACCGTTTGAAGCAGGACACGTCCATCCACTGGCACGGCATCATCCTGCCGGCGAACATGGACGGTGTCCCAGGCCTGAGTTTCCATGGCATCGCCCCTGATGGCATGTACGAGTACAGGTTCAAGGTCCATCAGAACGGCACCTACTGGTACCACAGCCATTCTGGCTTCCAGGAGCAGGTCGGGGTGTATGGCGCACTGGTCATCGATGCGAAAGAGCCCGAGCCGTTCAGTTATGACCGGGACTATGTGGTGATGCTCAGCGACTGGACGGACGAAGACCCTGCCCGGGTGCTCTCCAAGCTCAAGAAGCAGTCTGACTACTACAACTTCCACAAGCGAACGGTGGGTGATTTCGTCAACGACGTCGGCGAAATGGGCTGGTCCGCCGCGGTCGCTGACCGCAAGATGTGGGCCGAGATGAAGATGAGCCCCACCGATCTTGCCGACGTCAGCGGGTACACCTACACCTACCTCATGAATGGCCAGGCGCCAGACGGAAACTGGACCGGCGTTTTCAAGCCCGGTGAGAAAATCCGGCTGCGCTTCATCAACGGCTCGGCCATGACGTACTTCGATGTGCGCATTCCTGGCCTGAAGATGACCGTGGTCGCGGCGGATGGGCAACATGTCAATCCCGTTTCGGTCGACGAGTTCCGTATCGCCGTTGCTGAAACCTACGATGTCATCGTTGAGCCACAGGATGAACAGGCATACACCATTTTCGCTCAATCCATGGATCGCTCGGGGTACTCCAGGGGCACCTTGGCTATCCGCGAAGGCTTGCAAGCACCGGTTCCAGCCGTCGACCCTCGCCCCGTCATCTCCATGGGTGACATGGGCATGGACCACGGCAGCATGGCGGGGATGAATCACGGCAGCATGGCCGGCATGGACCACGGCGACATGGCCGGTATGGATCACGGCAACATGGCAGATATCGGTGGGGCCATGCAAAGCCATCCCGCCTCAGAGACCAACAATCCGTTGGTCGACATGCAGACGATGACTCCAACCGCAAAGCTGAGCGACCCGGGGGTTGGGCTGCGCGACAACGGCCGTCGGGTTCTGACCTACTCGGATCTGCGAAGCACCTTCATCGATCCGGACGGTCGGGAACCTGGCCGAACCATCGAACTGCATCTGACCGGCCACATGGAGAAGTTCGCCTGGTCCTTCGACGGCATCAAGTTCTCCGATGCCGCCCCCCTGCGCCTGAAGTACGGCGAGCGCCTTCGCATCACCCTGGTCAACGACACCATGATGACCCACCCCATCCACCTTCATGGCATGTGGAGCGACCTGGAGGATGAGCACGGCAACTTTATGGTTCGAAAACACACGATTGACATGCCCCCCGGCTCGAAACGGAGTTATCGCGTGACCGCAGATGCCCTGGGACGCTGGGCCTATCACTGTCACCTGCTGTTCCACATGGAAATGGGCATGTTCCGAGAAGTCCGCGTGGACGAATGAACTGGAGATCCGAAATGAGCAAACCCCTGAAACGAAACACCTTTGTCCTTTGCGCTGCGATGGCGGGCCTGTTCACCGTTTATGCCCCATCGTCGTGGTCGAGCGACACCCATGAACAACATACCCAGACGTCTGCCGATTCCGCGAAGGCCAAGGGCGCTCAAGGCATGGATCACGGCGCCATGAAAGGTATGGATCATGGCTCGATGCAGGGCATGGATCACGATGCGATGAAAGGCATGGATCATGGCTCGATGCAGGGCATGGATCACAGCAAAATGATGCAATCGCATGGCAGCGACGACGCTAAGGCAGGGAAAGATGACCAGTAGCCTGGCGCGACCCTCGCTGCTGGCCCTGACCGTTTCGCTTGGCGTGCTGGGCGTTGCGCCCAGCTTCGCCGCTGAAGAGGTGGACCACTCGGCGATGGATCATTCGTCCATGGGGCACGACTCGATGCCAGGCATGGACCACAGCCAGATGGGCGCAAGCGAGCCTCGGAAAAAAACCGCGCCCGCCGATCACAGCAAGATGGATCATACGAGCATGCAGGGGATGGACCATGGCGCCATGGATCACTCAACGATGAACCACGGTTCCGCGGCGCCTGCCACTACCAGCCGTACCCCGATTCCCGTACTCACGGATGCAGACCGCCAGGCAGCGTTCCCGCCGTTGGGCGGACATCGGATGCACGACAGCGCAATCAACAGCTTCTTCTTGCTGGACCAACTCGAGTACCAGGATGCTGACGAAGGCAGCGCGCTGGCCTGGGATGCTACTGGATGGATAGGCGGTGATATCAACCGGCTCTGGATACGCTCCGAGGGTGAACGGACCAACAGTGTCACCGAAGATGCCGAACTACAGCTGCTCTACGGCCGCTCGGTCAGCCCTTGGTGGGATGTGGTTGCCGGGGTTCGCCAGGACTTCAAGCCGCAATCTCCTCAGACCTGGGCTGCGTTCGGCATCCAGGGCATGGCACTGTACGGTTTCGAAGCCGAAGCCACTGCATTCCTCGGCGAAAACGGCCAGACCGCCGCCCGCCTGGAAGGCGACTACGACATACTCCTGACCAATCGCCTGATCCTGCAGCCAACCGCTGAAGTCAATTTCTACGGCAAGAACGATCCTGAGCGTGGTGTGGGTTCCGGTCTTGCCAATACCGAAGTCGGCGTGCGGCTGCGGTATGAAATCGTTCGCCAGTTCGCACCTTACATAGGCGTCACCTGGAACCGCTCCTATGGCAAAACCGCCGACTTCATCCGTGATGAAGGTGGGGATGTGGATGAAGCACGTTTCGTCGCCGGCATCCGCATGTGGTTTTGAGAGCCAGACATGAAAAGAACGATAACAACGCTGGTTGCAGCAGGCGCCGTCACCAGCGCGAGCGTTCTGGCAGCCGCGTACTTTGGCGTGGTGAACGTCGCGGCCGATGATCCTCACTTCCCGGCAGTACATGCCTTTCTGGCCATGGTTCGGGATCGTTCCATCGAGGTGCGCGCCAGGGATATCGAGGTACCAGACCTCAAGGACGAAAACCTGATTCGCATGGGCGCTGGTAACTACAACGCCATGTGCATCGGTTGCCATCTTGCCCCCGGCGTTGAGAAGACAGAGCTCAGCCAGGCGCTGTACCCCTCTCCTCCCGACCTGACCAAACTTGGGGTCAGCGGTGATCCCGCTGTCGCGTTCTGGACCATCAAACACGGCATCAAGGCCACAGGCATGCCAGCTTGGGGCAAGAGCATGGGTGACCCGTACATCTGGGGAATTGTCGCCTTCCTCGATCAGCTACCCCGAATGAACGCTCAGCAGTACAACGCGATGGTCGCGATCAGCGGCGGTCACCAGCATGGGGGTGGCGAAAGCGAAATGCACAATCATGAAGGCCAACACGGCGACAACGTGCCAGGTCGCTACGAAGAGGCAGCCTCGGGAAGTGGCCACCATGACAAGGGGCAATCCAAGGCGCATCATCCGGCTTCGCCAAGCGCACCCACCGCGCCTGGCCATCACGGGCATGGCGAGGCCGACAGCGCCCAACACTCGAAGCCGGCTCCGAAGTCGCATTTTCACCGCGATGGAAAGGAGCACACCCATGAGCACTGAAAGTCATCGGCATCGCCATGGCATGCCCAGGGGCTGAGAAAGTTTACCGTGAATATCCCCCTCGACGCGCGCACCTCGAGGGGGAGCTCCATCAACCAGCGACCCCGCTTCCGGAGCTCGTCAGCGGGTTGGCGCCGCCCTGCTCCACACGCCGGCGACGTCGTGTCACCAGCAGGCCCGAGCACACCACCAGTATCGCCAGCGCCATGGTCGATACCACTTCGAGCCGGTGGTCGGGGCGCAGCAACATCAGCACCAGCACGGCGCTGATGAACAAGATCACACCCCATGTCAGCCAAGGGAACAGCCACATCCTGTAGCTCAGGGTCTTACCTTCGGCGATCAGGCGTTTACGCAGGCGCAGCTGGGAAATGGCAATCACCAGATAGACCAGCAGAGCAATCGCACCCGAGCTGGCCATGAGGAAACCGAACACCTTCGAGGGCACCAGGTAGTTGGCGATCACCGTCAGGAACGCGGCACCGGTAGACAGCATTACGGCATAGATCGGCGTACCGCTGCGGGCGGTCACCTGGGCACAAGCGGGCGCATCGCCCCGGCGGCTCAGCGAATAGAGCATGCGCGAAGCGGTGTACAGCGAGGAGTTCAGGCAACTGGTCACCGAGGTCAGCACCACGAAGTCGATGATGGCCTTGGCATGGGGCACGTTGAGAATATTCAGCACCGCCACATAGGACCCTTCGCTCGCCAGCCTTGGATCGTTCCACGGCACCAGCGCCACGACGATGAAGATCGACAGGATGTAGAACAACGTGATCCGCCAGATCACCGAGTTGGTGGCCTTGGAGATCTGCTTGCCAGCGGCATCGGACTCCGCCGCGGCAATGGTCACCACCTCGGCACCGAGGAACGAGAACATAGTGATCAGCATCGCGCTGAGCACTGCGCCAAAGCCGTTGGGCATGAAGCCGCCGTTATCCCACAAGCGTGAAACCCCGCTCACGCCGGTGCTGGGGAACAGGCCAAGGATGGCGCAGGCACCGAGGATGATGAAGCCGACGATAGCGGCCACCTTCACCAACGCCAACCAGAACTCGAACTCGCCGTAGTGCTTGACGCTGAACAGGTTGGTGGCGGTCAGCAGCAAGGTGATGACCAACGACAGCACCCAGATTTCCATCTGCGGCACATACGTGTTGATGATGGTTGCGGCGATATTGGCTTCGATGGGAATGATCAGCACCCAGAACCACCAGTAGAGCCAGCCGATGGTATAGCCCGCCCACTTGCCGATGGCCTGGTCGGCATAGGTGGAGAACGAACCGGTGTCTGGCGACGCGACGGCCATTTCCGCCAGCATGCGCATCACCAGCACGACCAGCACGCCGGCGAAGATGTAAGCAAGGATGGTGGCCGGGCCGGCCTCTGCAATGGCCCGTCCTGAACCTACGAACAAGCCGGCGCCAATGACACCGGCAATGGAAAGCATGGTCACATGACGGGACTTGAGCCCGTGACTGAGATTGTTCTTATCGTTCTGCATGGCATTACCTTTGTTCTTGTACTGCCTCTGAGGGCATTTTCGGTGTCCGCGCTCACCAGCATCGGACGAAAAAGCCCGCCCTGTCCGAGAGGGTGAGTCGGACAGATGCGGGTGAGCACAGACCAGGGTGACGCTGACTCAAGAAAGCGCCGACGGCCGTCGAGCGACCGTCAGGCATGAGTGTCAGGCGAGCTCGTCGAAGCACTCGCCGATCAAGGCCAGACCGCGCTGCAAGTCCGCGTCGCTGACGGTCAGCGGAACCAAAATGCGCAAGACGTTGTAATAGGTGCCGCACGACAGCAGGATCAGCCCTTTGTCACGGGCCTTGGCCACCACCTTGGCGGTCAGATCGGCCGCAGGCTTGCTCAGGTCACCGCCCTCGAACAACTCTACGGCGACCATGGCACCCAGGTTGCGCACATCCACCAGGCTGTTGTGACGCTCGCCGATGGCGCGCAGGCCGCTGGTGAGGATTTCACCGACCGCCTGGGCCCGCTCCAGCAGTTTCTCGTCGTCGAAGGCTTCCAGCACGGCCAGGGCAGCGGCGCAGGAGACTGGGCTACCGGCGTAGGTCCCGCCCAGGCCACCGGGAGCCACCGCATCCATGATCTCGGCACGGCCGCACACACCAGCCAGCGGGAAACCACCGGCGATGGACTTGGCGAAGGTGGTCAGGTCGGCGGCGACGCCCAGTTGCTCCATGGCGAAGAAGGTACCGGTACGACCAGCACCGGTCTGCACTTCGTCGGCGATCAGCACGATGCCGTGCTCGTCACACAGGGCGCGCAGACGGGCCAGGAAGTCTTTCGGCGCGACGTTGAAACCACCTTCGCCCTGGACCGGTTCGAGAATGATCGCGGCGATGTCAGTCGGCGCGGCGTCGTTCTTGAAGATGCGTTCGACGCTGGCGATGGCGTCATCGCTGCTCACGCCATGCACCGCGTTCGGGTACTGGGCACGGTAGATGCCACCTGGCATCAGGCCCATGCCCGCAGAGTACGGCACGACCTTGCCGGTCAGGCTCAGGGTGTAGTGCGTACGCCCATGGTAGGCGCCGGTGAAGGCGATCACACCCTGGCGGCCAGTGGCGGCACGGGCGATCTTGATGGCGTTCTCCACCGCTTCGGCGCCGGTGGTCACCAGCAAGGTCTTTTTCTCGAAGTCGCCCGGCACGCGCTGGTTGATCTTCTCGGCCAGGGCCACGTAGGGCTCGTAGCCAAA
Organism: Pseudomonas sp. NyZ480; assembly: GCF_029537255.1. Lineage (NCBI taxonomy): Bacteria > Pseudomonadati > Pseudomonadota > Gammaproteobacteria > Pseudomonadales > Pseudomonadaceae > Pseudomonas > Pseudomonas sp. NyZ480. The sequence goes on from NZ_CP120626.1 coordinate 4,832,893, forward strand.
GACGTGGAAGCAGGTGTGGGTCAGCTTGGCCAGCTGCGCCTGGACGGCTGCCATGACTTTCGGGTGCAGGTGGCCGGTATTGAGCACCGCGATACCGCCGGCGAAGTCCAGGTACTGTCGGCCCTCGACGTCCCACACGGTGGCGTTCTCGGCACGCTCGGCGTAGATCTGGTGGATTTGCCCGACGCCACGTGGAATGGCGGCCAGGCGGCGTTGTTGCAGGCTCTGGTTGGTGTTCATGTTCGCTCCGTTCAAGACTCGATCAACGACGGTCGTGGTTACACGCCGATGCACAGGTATTTGATTTCCAGGTAGTCATCGATGCCGTACTTGGACCCTTCGCGGCCCAGGCCAGAGGCTTTAACACCGCCGAATGGCGCGACTTCGTTGGAGATGATCCCGGTGTTGATACCGACGATGCCGTACTCCAGCGCCTCGCCCACACGGAACACCCGGCTCAGGTCGCGGGCATAGAAATAGGCCGCCAGGCCGTATTCTGTGTCGTTGGACATGGCGATGACTTCGTCTTCGTCCTTGAAGCGGAACAGCGGCGCCAGCGGGCCGAAGGTCTCTTCCTTGGCCACGGCAGCATGCTGGGGCACGTCGACCAGAATGGTCGGCTCGAAGAAGGTGCCGCCCAGCGAATGCGGTTTGCCACCCGCCACCACACGGGCGCCCTTGGCAACGGCATCCTCGATGTGCTCCTGGACCTTGGCCACGGCCTTGGCGTCGATCAGCGGGCCGGTGGTGATGCCGGCTTCCAGGCCGTTGCCGATGTTCAGGCGCGCGACTGCCGCCTTGAGCTTGTCGACGAAGGCGTCGTAGACGCCGTCCTGCACATACAGGCGGTTGGCGCAAACGCAGGTCTGGCCGTTGTTGCGGTACTTGGAAACCAGGGCACCTTCGACGGCTGCATCCAGATCGGCATCGTCGAACACGATAAACGGGGCATTGCCGCCCAGTTCCAGGGACACTTTCTTGATGTCCTTGGCGCATTCGGCCATCAGTTGGCGACCGATTTCGGTAGAGCCGGTGAAGGTCAGCTTGCGTACGATCGGGTTGTGAGTGAGTTCGCCGCCCACTTCACCGGCACTGCCGGTGACCACGCTGAGTACCCCCTTGGGAATGCCGGCACGCTCGGCCAACTCAGCCAGGGCCAGGGCCGAGTACGGCGTCTGCGAAGCAGGCTTGAGCACCATGGTGCAGCCGGCGGCCAACGCCGGCCCGGCCTTGCGGGTGATCATCGCCGAGGGGAAGTTCCACGGGGTGATCGCCGCGGTGACGCCAATCGGCTGCTTGATCACCATCAGGCGCTTGTCTGGCTGGTGGCCGGGGATCATGTCGCCATAGACACGCTTGGCTTCTTCGCCGAACCACTCCAGGAAGGAAGCGGCATAGGCGATTTCGCCTCGGGACTCGACCAGCGGCTTGCCCTGCTCGAGGGTCATCAGGCGCGCCAGGTCTTCCTGGTTCTGCATCATCAGTTCGAACCAGCGGCGCAGGCGATTGGCGCGGTCCTTGGCAGTCAGGGCGCGCCAAGCCGGCAAGGCCCGTTCGGCGGCTTCGATGGCGCGGCGGGTCTCGGCAGCGCCCATCTTCGGCACATGGCCGATCAGTTCGCCGGTGGCCGGGTTGTTCACCCTGAGGGTCTGGCCGCTGTCGGCATCGACCCAGGCGCCATCGATGTAGGCCTGCTGGCGGAACAGGCTGGAGTCTTGCAATTGCACGCTAGTCTTCCTCTGCTGGGATGGCGGTGGCGGCACTTCAGCCGGCGGCCCGCTGCGGGTTATCGGGGATACGGGCCGTCAGCCGGGTGCCGGTGGCGGCGAGCTGTTCGCGTACCTTGTCGACGATGTGCGCGCCAATCGGGATCGCCGACGTGGCCGCTGGCGACGGGGCGTTGCACACGTTCACGCTGCGTCGGGTGTTGACGAACAGGAAGTCATCGATGAGCTTGCCGTCGCGGGATACCGCCTGGGCGCGGACACCCGCCGGATAGTCGGTCAGGTCGGCCTTGGTGATGCTTGGGCAGTACTTCTGCACCTGCTTGAGGTAGCCGCCCTTGAACAGCGAGTTCTTCAGCTCGATCAGCCCCGGACGCAGGTTCTTCGCCAGCACCTTGAGAATGCCTGGCGTGGTGAGCGTCTCGAACAGGTCGGGCAGCGAGATATCGGACTTGCGATAGCCCTCGCGCTTGGTGGCCAGCACCGCGTTGGGGCCGACGGTGACGGTACCGTCGATCATCCGGGTCAGATGGACGCCGAGAAATGGCATCGACGGGTCCGGGATCGGGTAGATCAGGTGGTTGACGATCTGGTTGTGCTGCTTGGGCAGCAGGTAGTACTCGCCACGGAACGGGCAGATGATGAAGCTGGGTTCGATGCCCAGCATGCGCACCACACGGTCGGCCATCAGCCCGGAACAGGTAATGAGGAAGCGCCCACGGAACTCGTCGGCCCCCGCACGCACCACGACCTGGTCGGCATGTTCCTGGAGGCCCTGTACCTGCGCGCTGTAGCGGATCTCGCCGCCTGCCGCCTGGAACTCGCGGGCCATCGCGGCAGTGACTTCGGCATAGCTGACGATGCCGCTGGAGGGCACGAAGATACCGCCGATGCCGACGATATTCGGTTCACGTTCACGCAGTTCGGCCGCCGACAGCCACGAGCGTTCCAGGCCATTGGCAGCGGTACGCTCCCACAATGCCTTCATGCGCTCCATTTCCAGGGCATTGGTGGCCACCAGCAACTTGCCGCACTCGTCGTAGCGGATGGCGTGCTTGTCGCAGAAGGCCTTGGTGGCTTTGTTGCCCTCCAGGCAGAAACGTGCCTTGAGGCTGCCGGGGGTGTAGTACACACCGGCATGGATCACGCCACTGTTATGGCCAGTCTGGTGACGGGCAGGCCCGGACTCTTTCTCCAGCAGGAGCATCTTGGCGTCCGGGTAGAGCTGAATCAGCTGCATGGCTGTGGACATGCCCACGATACCGCCGCCGATGATGATGAAATCGTACACAGCCATTACCTCTTTACCGGTGGCGCGCGGCGCCAGCCGGTGGTTTTGTTTCGGGCACGACGAAGGGCCGCCCCCTGGGCAGCCCTGCAGCGTTGGAAGGGTTACTGGCCGCGCTGGTACAGCGGCTTTTCGTAGCTGATGTAGCCTCGCTGGCGCATCAGCTCACGGCGCAGGCCGTCATGCGGCGTGAAGCGGTCGCGGCCGTGCAGCCAGAACAGGTTGTTGATCAGCAGGAAGCTGCCGACCGGCACTGGCACCGACAGCTTGCGCTCGCTGCCTTCCAGCGACTCGGAAAGCGCATTCAGCCAGATGCCTTCCTCGAAGTTTTCGGGCTGCACGAACTGGTCGATGTAGCGCATGGTCGGGCGGCCCACGGCGTCGGTGTCGAACACGGCGTGGAACACGTCCTCGCTGACCTTCTTGCTGGGCGGCGCGGTCCAGCGCATTTCGCGGCGAGCCATCGGGTGACGGAAGAACGACTCGCACTGCTCCCAATCATCCAGGTGCAGCAGCAGCGAGTTGCCGCCTTCCATGTTCTTTTCATCGATCTTGAGCATCAGCACGTAATCGGTGATCTGGTTCACGAAGGTGCCGTCGTTGTGCAATTCCATCACCCGGTGCGGCTGGCGCAGGTAGCTGTCGGAGTTGTCCGTGTTGACCACCACGAAGCGGGCATAGAACTGACCGCTCATGGCGTCGTAGTTGGAACGACCCACCAGGTGCGCGCAGGCGGTGGTGAACTTGACCATGTCCTCGGCCTGGCTCACATCGTCCAGCCCCTGCGGTGTGATCAGCATGCCACCGGTGGCACGGTCGAGCAGGCCGTTCAGCAAGACCGGGCGCAGGGTGCCTTCGCACAGCTCATCGAGAATCTGGCCAACGCGAAAACGCAGGAAGGACTTGTACTCCAGCGCCTGCACGGGCCATTCGGCCACGGCCTTGACGAACGCTTCCACCGTTTCGCGGGCAAACACCACTTCCAGCAGGCGTGGCGACTGTTCGGACGGTTTGACGGAGAAGCCCCGGGTTTCCAGAGGCATCGGCAGCACGGGTTCCTCGATCTTGGTGAAGGCGTTCATGGCGGTTTCCTGGCAGAGAGGTTCGAAGGCAGTGCCCGGATCAGGTGGGCACAGCAAAAATATCGCCACAAAAGCAAAATGTCTACATTTTTATAAAACGATAACAAAACGCTCGTTTGTCCATTGTTTCTATCTGAAAAGACGTTTCGGTATGATTTGCAAAACGTTTTGAGGACAGCACCTTGGAAGCACACGCCCCACGGCAGAACTCGGCCTTCAGTGGGTATGAGTGGCTCAAGCAAGACATCATCCGCGGCCTGTTCAAACCGGGCGAAAAGCTGCTGATGAGCACGCTCAAGGAGCGCTACGACCTGGGCGTCGGCCCACTGCGCGAGGCCCTGTCGCAATTGGTGGCGGAAAAGCTGGTGGTTGCCATCAGCCAGAAGGGCTACCGGGTGGCGCCGATGTCGCTGGACGAGATGGAAGATATCTACGATGCCCGCGCCAACCTCGAAGCCATGATCGTTGGGCTGGCCATCGAGCGTGGCGATGACGCCTGGGAGGCTTCGGTGCTGGCGCAGTCGCATACCCTGGCCAAGGTCATGGAAGTGAAGACCCGTGAACAGCGTCTGGACGTCTGGGACCAGCGCCACAAGGCGTTCCATACCGCCATCGCGTCAGGCTGTGGCTCGAAGCACCTGCTGCAGGCGCGCACCTACCTGTTCGACCAGGCCGAACGTTACCGTCATCTGTGGCTGACCCATACGGTGTTTTCCGAGCAGGCTCTGGAAACCAAGCGCCAGGAGCACGCGGCACTGGTCGAGGCGATTCTCGCCCGTGATGCCGCCCGTGCCAGCACGATGATGCATGCGCACTTGATGACCCCGGTGCCAATCATCGCCCAGATCATGCGCGAGCAAGGCTGAGGAAGAAGCGACGCCCGGGCATCGCCCCTAGACGCCGCGTCGGTCCGCAGCGTGGCCTGAAGCTGCGTTTGGGGCCGGTGTCGTCACCCTTTCACGCACACCACCTGACGCAAAGTGTGCACCACCTCCACCAGCTCCCGCTGGGCCAGCATCACCGCGTCGATGTCCTTGTAGGCCATGGGGATCTCATCGATCACCTCCTTGTCCTTGCGGCACTCCACATGCGCGGTCGCTCGCCGCTGGTCTTCGACGCTGAAACGACGCTTGGCCTGGGTGCGGCTCATGACCCGCCCAGCACCGTGGCTACAGGAACAGAACGACTCCTCATTGCCCAGGCCACGTACGATGAAACTCTTGGCGCCCATCGAGCCGGGGATGATGCCCAACTGCCCCTTCTGCGCCGAAACCGCCCCCTTGCGCGTCACCAGCACCTCGCGGCCGAAATGGTGTTCGCGCTGCACATAGTTGTGGTGACAGTTGACGGCTTCCAGGCGGGCCTCGAAGGGCCGCCCCAATACCTGCCGTGCGGCGGCGACCACTGCGTGCATCATCAATTCGCGATTGCGCCGGGCATAGTCCTGGGCCCACTCGACCGCCTCGACGTAATCGGTAAAATGCCGGCTCCCCTCCTCGAAGTAGGCCAGGTCCTTGTCCGGCAGATTGGCCAGGTGCTGACGCATGTCGGCCTGGGCCAGTTCGATGAACAGGTTGCCGATGGCATTACCGACGCCGCGTGAACCGCTGTGCAGCATGAACCAGACCTGGTCGGCCTCGTCCAGGCACACCTCGATGAAATGATTGCCGCCGCCCAGCGTCCCCAGGTGATGGCGGTTGTTGGTCTTCTCCAGGCGAGGGTACTTGTCGGTGATCGCCTTGAAGCGACCTGCCAACCCACGCCACTGCTGGTCCGCAGAAGTGGGAACATCATCCCAGGCGCCTTGGTCGCGACGACCGAAGGTCTTGCCGTGGGGCACCGCTTTCTCGATGGCGCTGCGCAGACCGTGCAGGTTGTCCGGCAGGTCCCGGGCGTGCAGCGAGGTACGAGCAGCGATCATGCCGCAGCCGATATCCACACCTACCGCAGCCGGGATGATCGCACCGACGGTTGGAATCACACTGCCAATGGTCGAGCCTTTGCCCAGGTGCACATCGGGCATCACCGCCAGATGCTTGAAAATGAACGGCATCTTCGCCGTGTTCAGCAATTGCTGGCGGGCTTCGTCTTCGACCGGCACGCCGTCGGTCCACACCTTGATCGGCTTGCCGCCAGCGACTTGGAGAATGTCCATGATGTCGTTTTCCAAAAGACCCTGGCCGCATGATACCGCCGAAGGTCGTAGCCTGCCGGGTTGCCAGCGGGGTGGCACGGTGCTGTATGCTTGGGCGGTCTTCAGGGCGGGGTGAAAGTCCCCACCGGCGGTAAATCGAAAGATGAGCCCGCGAGCGCCCCGGCCATGCCGGGGGTCAGCAGATCTGGTGCGACTCCAGAGCCGACGGTCATAGTCCGGATGAAAGAAGGCGTCAGGCAGGGGCCGTTCGGGCGCCCCCGTGCACGCGTTTTGTTCGCCCCGAGACGTTCATCGATCATTCACGAGGAGCGTTTCATGTCCCCTATGCTGCAACAGCAATTCCCCAACGTATCCGCCGCCATCGCTGCCTTCCAGGCCGGTCGCCCCGTTTTGCTGCTTGACGATGACGACCGCGAGGACGAAGCCGACATCGTCGCCGCTGCCGAGAACCTGTCGTTACAGACCATGGCCATGATGATTCGCGACTGCAGCGGCATCGTCTGCCTGTGCCTGGACGAAACTACCGTCGACGCCCTGCAGCTGGCACCGATGGTGCAGAACAACCAGGCACGCCACGGTACCGGTTTCACCGTCAGCATCGAAGCCGCCGAAGGCGTGAGCACCGGGGTTTCGGCCCAGGACCGCATCACCACCATCGAAGCGTGCTTGCGCTCGAGCGCCGAACAGCGCCACATCGTCAGCCCCGGCCATGTGTTCCCGCTGCGCGCACGCAATGGCGGGGTGCTGACCCGCCGTGGGCACACCGAAGGCTCGGTGGACCTTGCGCGTCTGGCCGGGTTGCGCCCGGCAGCAGTGCTGTGCGAGCTGATGAACCCTGATGGCAGCATGGCCAGGGGCGAACAGGTGGCGGTGTATGCGCGGCAATACAATCTACCCGTGCTGACTATTGAAGAGCTGGCGCGGTACCGCGAGGCGATGCTGGTGCGGGAAGCGGAAATGGTGTGATTGCCTGCAGGCGCTCGCCTTGAGCGCAGTGGCGCAGCGGATCGCGAGCTAGGCTCGCTCCTACCGGTTGGGTTACCCCCTCCCTGGGCTGAATCAACCGTAGGGGCGAGCCTTGCTCGCGATGCGCCGCGCACGCGGCGCTCGATTTCACAGACACCACAGAAATCATGCCTACCCCAAAGAACCTGGCCCGCCACACAAGTTTGCTCCCCCCGCCCTGCTCTGCTAGTGTCGCGCCGTTCTGAACACCACCGAGACAGTCGCCATGGCCCGCAAAAAAGCCTCCATCGATTTCGAACAATCCCTCGCAGACCTGCAAGCGCTGGTCGAGCGCCTGGAGAACGGCGAATTGTCGCTGGAAGAGTCGCTGGCCGCCTTTGAACAAGGCATTGCCCTGACCCGTGATTGCCAGGGGGCGCTGGCCCAGGCCGAGCAGAAAGTACAGATCCTCCTGGAGCGGGACGGCGAGCTGGCCGCCCAGCCCTTCGATGCGGAGCCAGAAGCATGATCAGCGCTTACCAGGCCAGCAGCCAGGCCCGTGTCGACGCCGCGCTCGAACCCCTGTTCGAGGCCCCGTCCAAAGAGCTCGAACGCCTCTACGCAGCCATGCGCTATAGCGTCATGAACGGCGGCAAGCGGGTACGCCCACTGCTCGCCTATGCTGCCTGCGAAGCCCTGGGTGCCCCGGCCGAACAAGCCAATGGCGCGGCCTGTGCGGTGGAACTGATCCATGCCTATTCGCTGGTGCACGATGACCTGCCGGCGATGGACGACGATGACCTGCGCCGTGGCCAGCCAACTACCCACAAGGCCTTCGACGAAGCCTGCGCCATCCTTGCGGGCGACGGCCTGCAGAGCCTGGCCTTCAGCGCTCTGCTCGACCCGCGTCTGAGCCCCCAGCCAGACAGCATCCGCCTGGCGATGGTGCAAACCCTGGCCAAGGCAGCCGGGCCGGCTGGCATGGTCGGCGGCCAGGCCATCGACCTGGGGTCGGTGGGCCTGAAGCTTGACCAACAGGCGCTCGAATTCATGCACCGGCACAAGACCGGCGCGTTGATCGAAGCCAGCGTACACCTAGGCGCCCTGGCCAGCGCCCGCGCCGAGCAAGCACAGCTCGATGCCTTGAAAACCTATGCACGAGCCATCGGCCTGGCATTCCAGGTGCAGGACGACATCCTCGACGTGGAAAGCGATACCGCCACCCTCGGCAAACGCCAGGGCGCCGACATAGCCCGTGACAAACCGACCTATCCGGCCTTGCTCGGCCTGGACGCGGCCAAGGCCTACGCGCTGGAGCTGCGTGACCAGGCGCTGGCCGCGCTCGATGGTTTTGGCGAGAACGCCGAGCCACTCCGGGCGCTGGCACGCTATATCGTCGAGCGCCGCCATTGATCGGGGCCGCTTCGCGGTCCATCACCGGCACGTTTCACCGCAGCATTCGTAGGCGCCGGCTTGCCGGCGATGGGCTGTAAAGCAGCCCGAAGCGACCCCGACCCAATGGGCAGCTTTTCCCACAATGGGGTAAACTGCCGCGTCTTCACACCTATAACGACTCGCCTGATGCCCACGACGTTTCAAGAGATCCCCCGCGAACGCCCGGTCACGCCGTTGCTCGACCGCGCTGACACGCCTGCTGGCCTGCGCCGGTTGGCCGAAGCCGACCTGGAGACCCTGGCCGACGAGTTGCGCCAGGAGCTTCTGTACACCGTTGGTCAGACCGGTGGGCATTTTGGCGCCGGTCTGGGCGTCATCGAACTGACGATTGCCCTGCACTACGTCTTCGATACCCCGGATGACCGCCTGGTGTGGGACGTCGGCCACCAGGCCTACCCGCACAAGATTCTCACCGGCCGTCGCAACCGCATGCTGACGCTGCGCCAGAAAGATGGCATCGCCGCCTTCCCGCGCCGCAGCGAGAGCGAATACGACACCTTCGGCGTCGGCCACTCCAGCACCTCGATCAGCGCCGCCCTAGGCATGGCCATTGCCGCACGCCTGCAGAACGACCCACGCAAGTCGATCGCGGTGATCGGCGACGGCGCACTGACTGCCGGCATGGCCTTCGAAGCGTTGAACCACGCCCAGGAAGTCGACGCCGACATGCTGGTGATCCTCAACGACAACGACATGTCGATCTCGCGCAATGTCGGCGGCCTGTCCAACTACCTGGCCAAGATCCTCTCCAGCCGCACCTATTCGAGCATGCGCGAAGGCAGCAAGAAGGTGCTGTCGCGCCTCCCAGGCGCCTGGGAAATCGCCCGCCGCACCGAGGAATACGCCAAGGGCATGCTGGCCCCCGGCACCCTCTTCGAGGAATTGGGTTGGAACTACATCGGCCCGATCGACGGCCATGACCTGCCGACCATGATCGCCACCCTGCGCAACATGCGTGACCTCAAGGGTCCACAGTTCCTGCACGTGGTGACCAAGAAAGGCAAAGGCTTCGCCCCTGCCGAAGCCGACCCGATCGGCTACCACGCCATCACCAAGCTGGAACCGGCCGACAAGCCGGCCGCACCGAAGAAAGCCAGCGGCCCGAAATACTCCGCGGTGTTCGGCCAGTGGCTGTGCGACATGGCCGCCGCCGACAATCGCCTGGTAGGCATCACCCCAGCGATGAAGGAAGGCTCGGACCTGGTCGCCTTCAGCGAACGCTACCCGGAGCGCTACTTCGACGTAGCCATCGCCGAGCAGCATGCCGTCACCCTGGCGGCGGGCATGGCCTGCGAAGGCGCCAAACCGGTCGTTGCCATCTACTCGACCTTCCTGCAGCGCGCCTACGACCAGTTGATTCACGATGTCGCCGTGCAGAACCTCGACGTACTGTTCGCCATCGACCGCGCCGGCCTGGTCGGCGAAGACGGCCCCACCCACGCAGGCAGCTACGACCTTTCGTACCTGCGCTGCATCCCCGGCATCGTGGTGATGACCCCAAGCGACGAGAACGAGCTGCGCAAGATGCTCAGCACAGGCCATCACTACAACGGCCCGGCTGCCGTGCGCTACCCGCGTGGCACAGGACCGAACGCACCGATCAGCGGCGATCTCGAGCCCCTGGAAATTGGTAAGGGCGTGGTTCGCCGCCAGGGCGAGAACGTCGCACTGCTGGTATTCGGCGTGCAGTTGGCCGAAGCCCTGCAAGTGGCCGAGCAGATCAACGCGACTGTGGTCGACATGCGCTTCGTCAAACCCCTGGACGAAGCCTTGGTCCGCACGCTGGCTGACAGCCATGAACTGCTGGTGACCATTGAGGAAAACGCCATCATGGGCGGGGCCGGTGCTGCCGTGGGCGAGTTCCTCGCTCGCGAGGGCGTGGTGAAGCCGCTGCTGCACCTTGGCCTGCCCGACCTCTATGTCGAGCACGCCAAGCCCGCCCAAATGCTGGCCGAGTGCGGCTTGGATGCTGCCGGCATCGCAGCGTCGGTCAAAGCGCGGATGAACAAGCTCGGCCTGTAAAGCGCGTCGCTCCGAGCGCCAGGTTTCAATCTGGCGCTCGGGCCTCCAGCAGTGCACACAGACGCTTGGTGGCGTCGATCATCTGCCCGCTGGGCCGCTCCAGGCCCTTGTCCGGCACTACCAGCAAGCGCTTCCCCGCCACGGCACGCAGTCGCGGCCAGGCTTTCCAACGGGCCAATTGTGCCCAATCGCCGGCCAGAATCACCTGAGGATCACGTTGAAGCACCGCTTCCACGCTTATCTGCGGAGCAGGCAGGTTAATATCGTCGAACACGTTCCGGGCCCCGCATACGGCCAATGCGTCACTGATGATCTGCGTTGCACCCACTGTATAGAGCGGCGTGTCCCACACCTGGTAGAACACGCTTACCGGTTGCTCGCGCCGGTAGCGCTGGCGCAACTGCTGTAAACGATCACGAAGCAGCGCCCCATATCGCAGCCCTTGCTCGCCACGGCCAATACGTTCGGCTATCGCCTCGATCTGCTCGATAACCTGGTCAAGGCTGTGGGGTTCGGCACTGAAGGTCTCGATGCCCAATCGCTTGAGCTGGGCTTGTTGGGCTGGCGACACGCCTGAGGGCCATACCAGCACCAGGTCGGGCCTGAGGCTGAGCAAACGCTCCATGTCCAGTTGCCCCTGGCGCCCCACCGAGGGCAAGGCACGTAGACCCGCTGGCCGCTCGCCGCCATCCAGTACGCCAACCAGCAGGTCATCGGCCTGCAGTTCGAGCATGATGTCGGTCATCGAGGGTGCCAGGCTGATCACCCGCAGCGGTTCCTGCGCCCGGGCACTGCACGCCAGCAGTACCAACAGGCAGAGGAAAATGCGCATCAGCCCAACTGACGCGGAATACGGTAGAGGTAAAGCAGCACCACGGTCGACAGCGCCAGGAGCACCTGCGGCACGGCTTCCAGGCCCACCAGTACCGACAGCGCCGCGACCCAGGCAGGAAAACAGGCGTACAGCATGGCCCACCGTCGCACACGGGCCAGCTCGATCCAGGCCGCAGGCTCTTCAGCCGTGCCCAGCGCCTTGGAAGTGGCGATCAGGGCGCGCTTGTAGGCGCCAAAGCGCGGTAGGCTCAGGAACATGGAAGCAGCACCGGCGATGAACAGCGGCATCGCCAGTACCGGGATCAACGCATCGCCGCCGCCGAAGGCCCAGGCCATGACCGGCAGCGGCACGAGGCCCACCGCCAGGTATTGCCACCAGGCCAACGCCAGACGCCGCTTCACCTCGCCACGTGTCACGCCTGAGGCACCTCACCCTGGTGCTTGTTGCCCATCATGTGGCCGAGTTTATCGGCCTTGGTCGCCAGATAAAGACGGTTGTGCGGGTTGTGGCCGGTGTGCAGCGGCACGCGCTCGGCGACCTTGATGTTCATGTCGGTCAACGCCTTGACCTTGCGCGGGTTGTTGGTCATCAGACGCAGCGATTTCACGCCCAAGTGCTCAAGCATCGGCAGACAGATACCGTAGTCGCGCTGGTCGGCGGCGAAGCCCAGACGCTCGTTGGCCTCAACGGTATCGGCGCCGCCATCTTGCAGCTCATAGGCGCGGATCTTGTTGAGCAGGCCAATGCCACGGCCTTCCTGGCGCAGGTACAGCAGCACCCCGCGCCCCTCACGGGCGATAGCTTGAAGTGCGGCCTCCAGTTGCGAGCCGCAATCACAGCGCTGGCTGAACAGGGCATCACCGGTCAGGCACTCGGAGTGCAAGCGCCCCAGCACCGGCTCGCCATCGGCAATGTCACCCAGGCTGAGCACGACGTGCTCTCGGCCAGTGGCTTCATCGAGGAAGCCATGCATGGTGAAGATTGCAAAAGGAGTCGGGAGTTTCGAGGCGGCAACAAAGACGACGGGCACGTTGTGCTCCTGGATAAGTTTGAAATTTCACGTGAGCCGATTGTATCAGCAGGTTGGCGGCTGTGCGCTGGCTGAATATCGTGGCTTAAGATCGAAAAGTTCGATGCTTGAAATGCTCACGGGCGGGTCGCTCTCCAGTGGCGACAGCCGCGCTATTGCGGCTTGCTGTCCGGGGTGAATGGATACGGCTGCTTCCAGTGCTCGAAGATGGGCTTGAGTTCGCCACTTCGCACCAGCTCCGCCATTCGCCTGTCGAATACCCTGATCAGCGCCTTGGCCTCATCGCTGCGGCCAAAGGCCAGGTACAGCGGCAGTTCGGCCACATGGGTACGGCGGAAGCGCTCAGGCTGCGGCGCCTGCTCCAGCACATAGTCCACTTCGGTCAGGGCATCGATGTAGAAATCCACACGGTCGTGCTCGAGCATGGGCAAAATGCCTTCGCGCCGCTGGATCTCGCGGAATCTGCGCACATTTGGCAGGTAGTTGCCGTAGTCGTAGCCACGGACCCAGGCCAGGCGATACTGGCCGACGGTGTCCAGCGTCGGCGTGGGCTTGCTGGTCAAGCCAAGGGCATAGATATGGTCCATATCAAAATGCCAGCTCGGGTACAGGTTGTCGTCGTTCTCCTGCTTGTAGGAGCCGACCCAGGCGTCGGCTGCGCCGCGCTTGACCAGCCCAACCGCCCGGCTGTAGGGCGCACTTTGCACCTGGACCTTGATGCCGGCGGGCTCGAACACCTTGCGCAGTACATCCCATGCCACCCCGGTGCCGTCGGCATTGGTGTAGTCGAGCCACTGCTCGCTCACCAGCCGGATCTGCCTGGGCAATTGTTCGGCCACCGCGTTGCCCGCCCACGTGGCGAGAGTCAGCATCATTGCCAGCAGCATCGTCCTAATGGCCATTCGCGTACTCCCTGTCAGGCCACCACCCACACCAGAACCTGCATGCCCAGCCAGGCGAATACGCCAGCCAGGATATCGTCGAGCATGATCCCCACACCGCCGTGCACATGACGGTCGATCCAGCGGATCGGCCACGGCTTGAGGATGTCGAAGAAGCGGAACATCAAGAACCCCGCCAGCAGCCACTGCCATCCTTCAGGCACCAGCCACAGGGTGATCCACATGCCGACCATCTCATCCCAAACAATGCCCTCATGGTCATGCACACGCAAGTCATTGGCGACTTTGCCGCACAGCCAGAAGCCAAACAGCATGGTAATGCCCAGCAGCAGCCAGTAGCCCCAGTCCGGTAGCATTTGCCACAACGGAATGAACGGCAAGGCCACCAGCGAACCCCAGGTACCCGGTGCCTTGGGCAGCGTGCCGGAACCGAAGCCGAAGGCGATGAAGTGCCACGGGTTGCGCCAGACCGATGGCGGAACGAACTCCGCTGGCACCTGGTTGGGGTGGTCGGTCACGGTGTCTCCCTAAAATGTTGATAACCCCGCTGCACGGGGGTGATGTCTCGGCCCTGCGGATCACGCAGCGTCACGCCTTCGCCCTCGAGCACCCGGCCGATGACGTGCACCGCTACACGGCCCTGCAGGGATGAAAGCGCCTCGGGCGGCAAGGTGAACGCCAGCACATAGTCGTCGCCACCGGTAAGCGCCGCTCGCCGCGCTGCGTCCTGGCCAAGGAAGGCCTGCAAAGCAGAAGACATGGGGACCTGCTCCAGGTTCACCTCGATCGCGACACCGGAGGCCTTGGCGATATGCCCGCAATCGGCGAGCAGGCCATCGGAAATGTCCAATGCCGCCGTCGCGTGCCCCCGCAGCAACTGCCCCAGTTCGAGCTGCGGCATCGGCGACCAGTAATGGCCCAGCAACGGCGCTGCCAGCTCGACCGGCGCCACACGCTCGCCCAGTACCAGTGGCAAGGCACCTGCAGCGTTACCCAACGCTGCGCCGACGCACAGCACATCACCCGGCCTTGCGCCACTGCGGCGCAGGGCCTGGCCAGCAGGCACACTACCAAACACGGTCACGGTGATGCTCAAGGGGCCTCGTGTGGTATCGCCGCCGATCAGGCTCATGCCGCAACGATGGGCCATGCGGCTGAGGCCTTCGGCAAACGCCGCGAGCCAATCAGGGCCTACATCGGGCAAGGTCAGGGCAAGGGTGAAGCCGATCGGCTTTGCCCCCATGGCCGCCAGGTCGCTGGCTGCCACCGCCAGCGAACGCTGGCCGAGCAGGCAAGGATCGCAGACAGCGGGAAAATGCACCCCGGCGACCAGCGTGTCGGTGGACACCGCCATTTGCTCGCCTGGGTAAAGGCTAAGCAGTGCGCAGTCGTCGCCAATGCCCAACACCACACCTTCGCCGCCTTGCGCACAGGACGCAGCAGCGAAGAAGCGGTTGATCAGCTCGAACTCACCCATGGCCCGACAGCGCCAGGATCAGCGCTTGTTCGCCTTGACTTCTGCTTCACGCAGGATCGGAGCGAGCTTGTCCAGCACGCCGTTGACGAACTTGTGGCCGTCAGTGGCGCCAAAGACCTTGGCCAGTTCCACGCCTTCGTTGATCACCACGCGGTACGGTACGTCGACGCGCTTGATGAACTCCCAGGTGGACAGGCGCAGCACGGCCAGCTCGACCGGGTCGAGCTCTTCCAGTGCCAGGTCCAGGCAAGGTGCCAGGGCGTTGTCGATCTCGCCCTTGATCGCCGGAACCCCGTGCAGGATTTCGCGGAAGTAGGCGCCGTCGACATCGGAGAAATCGTTATCGACCCGGAACTGTGCCTCGATCTCGTTCAGCGAATGCTGAGCCATGTGCCACTGGTACAGGGCCTGGGTCGCGAGCTTGCGGGCTTCGCGGCGCTTGGCGCTCTTCGATGGCTTGCCGGCATCCGCAGGTTTTGGATCGCGCGGGTTGAAACGATCGCTTTCGTCGCTAATCACTTGGCCTCCAACTGCGCCAGCAGGCTGACCATTTCCAGTGCGGACAGGGCAGCTTCAGCCCCTTTGTTACCGGCCTTGGTGCCGGAACGCTCGATGGCTTGCTCGATGGAATCGACGGTCAGGACGCCGAAGGCGACCGGTACACCGAACTCCATGGACACCTGGGCCAGGCCCTTGGTGCATTCGCCCGCCACGTATTCGAAGTGCGGGGTACCGCCACGGATCACTGCGCCCAGGGCGATGATCGCGTCGTATTCCCCTTGCTGGGCAACTTTCTGAGCCACCAGCGGGATTTCGAACGCGCCCGGGGCACGGATGATGGTGATGTCGCTTTCGCTGACGCCATGGCGAACCAGGGCATCGACTGCACCGCTTACCAGGCTTTCGACGACGAAGCTGTTGAAGCGGCCAACCACCAAAGCATAGCGACCTTTGGGGGCGATGAAGGTACCTTCGATGGTCTTCAGGGTCATTCCGATGTTCTCATCTTCAAGAGCGAGGCCGCGCGCAGGCGGCCTCGGGAGGGTTTGGACTCGAGCAGAAGGGCGTCAATGCCGCTTCAAGTCACTCGGAGGGCACGTATTCTACAACTTCCAGATCGAATCCGGATATCGCATTGAACTTCATCGGCGAACTCATCAGGCGCATCTTGCGCACGCCCAGATCGCGCAGGATCTGCGAACCGGCACCCACGGTGCTGTAGGTGGTCGGCGCCTTGGCCGGCACATCGCCTGCACTTTCGCGGATGTGGGCCAGCAGCACATCGCCGTCCAGCGGGTGGCCCAGCAGCAGCACCACGCCACTGCCCGCCTCGGCCACCGCGGCCATGGCCGCACGCAGGCTCCAGCGGCCCGGCTGCTTGACCATCAGCAGGTCGCGCAGCGGATCCATGTTGTGGACCCGCACCAGGGTCGGCTCTTCGGCGCAGATCTTGCCCAGGGTCAGGGCCATGTGCACGTCACCTTCCACCGCGTCGCGGTAGGTGACCAGGTTGAACTGGCCCAGCTCGCTCTCGATTGGCTGCTCGGACACACGCTGCACGGTGCGTTCATGGATCATGCGGTAGTGGATCAGGTCGGCGATGGTGCCGATCTTCAGGCCGTGCTCGGCGGCGAACACTTCCAGCTCGGCGCGACGCGACATGGTGCCGTCGTCGTTCATCACTTCGCAGATCACACCGCTAGGCTCGAAACCGGCCATGCGCGCCAGGTCGCAGGCCGCTTCAGTGTGGCCAGCACGGGCCAGGGTGCCGCCCGGCTGGGCCATCAGCGGGAAGATGTGGCCAGGGCTGACGATGTCTTCGGCCTTGGCGTCCTTGGCGGCGGCAGCCTGCACGGTACGCGCGCGGTCGGCGGCGGAGATGCCGGTGGTGACACCTTCGGCGGCCTCGATCGACACGGTGAACTTGGTGCCGAAGCCCGAGCCGTTGCGCGGCGCCATCAGCGGCAGCTTGAGCGTTTCGCAGCGCTCGCGGGTCATCGGCATGCAGATCAGTCCACGGGCGTGCTTGGCCATGAAGTTGATGTGCTCGGGTTGGCAGCACTCGGCGGCCATGATGATGTCGCCTTCGTTCTCACGGTCTTCGTCGTCCATGAGGATGACCATTTTGCCCTGGCGGATGTCTTCTACCAGTTCTTCGATGCTGTTGAGCGCCACTCGGCACCCCCTTCTCAATCAGGATTTCAAGAAGCCGTTGGCGGCCAGGAAGCTTTCGGTAATGCCACTGCCCTTGCTCGGCTCGGCAGCCTTGTCACCCAGCAGCAGACGCTCCAGGTAACGGGCCAGCAGGTCGACCTCAAGGTTGACCCGACGACCTGCACGGTAGTCGGCCATGATGGTTTCGGACAGGGTGTGCGGGACGATGGTCAGCTCGAATTCGGCGCCATTGACCTCGTTGACCGTCAGGCTGGTGCCGTCGACGGTGATCGAACCCTTGTGGGCGATGTACTTGGCCAGCTCCTTCGGTGCACGCACGCGGAACTGGATAGCGCGGGCGTTATCGCTGCGCGAAATGATCTCGCCGACGCCGTCGACGTGGCCACTGACCAGGTGCCCGCCTAGGCGGGTGGTCGGGGTCAGGGCTTTCTCCAGGTTGACCTTGCTGCCGCTCTTGAGGTCGATGAACGCGGTGCGCTTGAGCGTCTCGACGCTGACGTCGGCCCAGAAACCGTCGCCCGGAAGCTCGACGGCGGTCAGGCACACGCCGTTGACGGCAATGCTGTCACCGAGCTTGACGTCACCCAGGTCGAGCTTGCCGGTCTCGACGTAGACGCGCACGTCGCCGCCTTTCGGGGTCAAGCTGCGGATGGTGCCGATGGATTCGATGATACCGGTGAACATGGGGTCTTCCTCAGGAACGGGTTGCGCAGGGCAAGCCCGGCATTATACGCCGGGCGGCGGCAAGGGGATGGCCGTGACCCGCCAGTCATCGCCCACAGCACGCATTTCAGTGATCTTCAGTCGTGGCGCCTCGCTCATTTTCGCCAATGGCCAGTCCAGCAGAGGGCGGGCCTGGGAGCCGAGGAAGGTACCGGCGACAAACAATTGGTACTCGTCGATCAGTCGTTGCCGGGCGAAGGCGCCAACCAGGCCGGCGCCCGCCTCCAGCAGGATCTCATTGACGCCGCGGGCAGCCAAGGTGCGCAGCAGTTCGGGCAGGTCGACCTGGCCATTCTCGCCTGGCAGGCACAGCAGCTCATGGCCGGCAGCGGCATAACGCGGGTCTTCAGCGACAGCGGTCACCACCAGCGCGGGGCCGGCCTGGAAGAATGGAGCGCTCAGCGGCAGGCGCAGGCGGCCATCGATGAGTACACGCAGGGGTGGCCGGCTCAGGGCCAGGGCGGTGGTTTCGGCATCCAGTCCCAGCTCGTCGCCGCGCACGGTCATGCGGGCATTGTCGGCCAGCACACTGGCGGCGCTGGTCAACACCACGCTGGAGCGGGCGCGCAGGCGCTGTACCGCCGAGCGGGCGGCCGGGCCAGTGATCCATTGGCTCTCGCCACTGGCCATGGCGGTGCGACCATCCAGGCTCATAGCCAGCTTGACCCTGACGAACGGGAGCCCATGTTCCATGCGCTTGAGAAAACCGGGGTTGAGCGCCCGCGCTTCGCCTTCAAGCACACCGCTGGCGACCTCGATACCCGCCTCGGCCAGACGGCGCAGGCCTTGTCCAGCCACTTGCGGGTTCGGGTCCTGCATGGCCGCCACCACCCGGGCGACGCCTGCCTTGACCAAGGCCTCGGCGCACGGCGGGGTGCGGCCATGGTGGCTGCAGGGTTCGAGGGTCACATAGGCACAGGCACCACGGGCACGTTCGCCAGCCTGGCGCAGGGCATGCACCTCGGCATGCGGTTCGCCGGCGCGCACATGCCAGCCCTCACCCACCACCTCGCCGTCACGCACGATGACGCAGCCCACCCGTGGGTTGGGGTGCGCGGTGTAGGCGCCCTTGCGGGCCAGTTCCAGGGCACGGGCCATGTAATGGGCGTCGAGGATCGCGGTCTGGCTGGGCATGCTTACTCTTTAGCTGGCTCGCGGGCCAGTCGGTCGATTTCTTCGCGGAATTCGTCGAGATCCTGGAACCGCCGGTAGACCGAGGCGAAACGGATGTAGGCGACTTCGTCGAGCTTGCGCAGCTCGGCCATCACCAGCTCACCCACGACCAGTGACTTGACCTCACGCTCGCCGGTGGCGCGCAAACGGCTCTTGATGTGCGCCAGCGCAGCTTCCAGGCGCTCGACGCTGACCGGACGCTTTTCCAGCGCGCGCTGCATGCCGGCCCGCAGCTTCTCTTCATCGAAGGGCTGGCGCGTGCCATCCTGCTTGATCAGCCGAGGCAGCACGAGTTCGGCGGTTTCGAAGGTGGTGAAACGCTCGCCGCAAGCGACGCATTCGCGCCGGCGACGCACCTGTTCGCCCTCGGCGACCAGACGCGAGTCGATGACCTTGGTGTCGTTGGCACCGCAAAAGGGACAGTGCATGGTGGCAGGCAACAAAAAAAGGGAGGGCCATGGTAGCGCATTGCACTGGCAAGACAAGCCAAAGGGGTTAACATCCATTCAATTCTGCCCGTGAAGGACGACCCCATGCATCTTCGAGCGCTCGCCGTGCTGTGCTGCGCCGCCCTGCTCGCCGCCTGCAGCAGCGAACGGCCCAAGACCGAACAGCCCCCCGCGCCCACACCGGCCAAGGTGACGAAAAAGGCCGAACCACTGGGTCCGTTGCCGGCCTACCAGCGTGAATTGAGCGGCACCTTGCTGGACATTCCTGCCGGCGCCGACGTCGAACTGGCCTTACTGGTGATCGACGAACGTGACCGTCCACAACAGTTGTTGGCCAGCAGCACCCTGACAGGCACCGGCCAGGCCCTGCCTTATCAACTGCGCTTCAACCCCGAAGTCTTTCCCACCGGCGCGCGGGTCGAGCTGCGCGGTCGAGCCAGTCAGTCCGGGCAACTGATCCTGCACCTGCCGCCGGTGCGCATCACCCAGGCGCAAACCCAGGCCACCGGCCCACTGCGTTTCAAGAAGGCGCCGTAGATGGCGCCGCAACACCTGCAACAGGCCCTGAGCGGCCTGATCGGCGAAGCGCGCCTGATCGTCAGCGAACTGCCGGGTTGCGAGCTCAAGCTCTGGCTGATCGACGAGCAGAACATGGACCGCGCCTTCAGCAGCGAGGAAACCCGGCGGATCCTCGAAGACCCGCCCTATTGGAGCTTCTGCTGGGCCAGCGGCCTGGCCATGGCCCGCTACCTGGCCGAGCGGCCTGAGTGGGTGGCAGGCAAGCGCGTGCTGGACTTCGGCGCAGGTTCAGGCATTGCCGGGATCGCTGCCGCCCGTGCCGGCGCCCTGGAAGTGGTCGCCTGCGACCTCGACCCATTGGCACTGGACGCTTGCCGCGCCAATGCCGCTCTCAATGGCGTCGAGCTGGGCTACAGCAGCGATTTCTTCGGCGAAGACGACCGCTTCGACCTGATTCTGGTCGCCGACGTGCTCTACGACCGCGCCAACTTGCCTCTGCTCGACGCCTTTCTGGGGCGGGGCCGACAGGCGCTGGTGGCCGACTCGCGCGTGCGCGACTTCAGCCACCCGCTGTATCGCCAATTGGGCGTACTCGAAGCCCTGACACTGCCAGACCTGGCCGAGCCGCACGAATTCCGCAGGGTCAGCCTGTACCACGCCAGTCGCGAGCCTTTATAGTGAGCCCATTGACCGATTTGCGAGAGTTACGATGAGCCAGGAAACGCCGTATATCTTCGATGCCACCGATGCCACCTTCCAACAACTGGTCATCGAAAATTCCTTCCACAAGCCGGTGCTGGTCGATTTCTGGGCTGAATGGTGCGCGCCCTGCAAGGCACTGATGCCGTTGCTGGCGAAGATCGCCGAGGGTTACCAGGGCGAGCTGCTGCTGGCCAAGATCAACTGCGATGTCGAACAGCAGATCGTTGCCCAGTTCGGCATCCGCAGTTTGCCGACCGTGGTGCTGTTCAAGGACGGCCAGCCGGTCGACGGCTTTGCCGGTGCCCAGCCAGAATCGGCGATCCGCGCCATGCTCGAACCGCACGTGCAAATGCCCGCCGCACCGACGGCCTCCCCGCTGGAACTGGCCAAGGCGCTGTTTGCCGAGAGCCGCTTCGCCGAAGCCGAAGCGCAGCTCAAGCAACTGCTGGGTGAAGACAACAGCAATGCCCAAGCGCTGATCCTCTATGCCCGCTGCCTGGCCGAGCGCGGCGAGTTGGGCGAAGCCGAAGTGGTGCTTGACGCGGTCAAGACCGACGAGCACAAGGCCGCACTGGCCGGCGCCAAGGCCCAGCTGACCTTCCTGCGCCAAGCGACCAGCCTTCCAGAAGTCGCCGAGCTCAAGAGCCGACTGGCGCAGAACCCGCAGGATGACGAAGCCGCCTACCAGCTGAGCATTCAGCAACTGGCACGTCAGCAGTACGAAGCCGCCCTGGACGGGCTGTTGAAGCTGTTCCAGCGCAACCGTGGTTACGAGAACGGGTTGCCGCAGAAGGCGATGCTTCAGGTGTTCGAGTTGCTGGGGAGTGACCATCCATTGGTTGGCGTTTATCGTCGCAAGTTGTCGGCGGCGATGTTCTGACCTGCACCGCACCCGAACGGCAGGGGCAGATAGCGCAGCAGCTACCTGCCCTTCACTTTTTTGACATCAGCCACCATTGCGCATGGCCACGAATTCAGCGGCTGTCAGCATCGGCACGGGAATGATGATCACCGCGAACTGCATGTAGATCGGATCACGGTGAATTGCCTGTACCACGCTAAACCTGTTGATGACGCCAGGCGTGAAAATGCCGTCCGACACTTTCCCGTCCCCTGCCAGCACTTTCCAGTCGGTAAGTTCCGGCGCTACCACGGTTTCTCCGCCCCCCCCACGGCTCATAACAGAACGTCATCTGCAGTTTGCCGCCGACAATGGCGAGCTTGAAGTAATGAGTCGGTTTGGCATTGAGCACGACAATGGTCGAGTAATAGGGAAGTAGCGTGAAGCCCGTTATAATTCGGACAATATCAACGGGATTTCTTTTCAACGAAGTATGCAACGCTGCATCCTTCCGGGTGAGCGGACTTTCCCCGTAGATCACATCGCCATCGCCCTGCGGGACGTAAGTGCACGTGCGGCCGTCAGGAACAAGCTGCCCTATAGCTTCCGAAGCAAACTGCCAGACCGGTGTGCCAAGGTTGACTGTGTTTAGCACCAATCGCTGGCCGACACTCCCCGCAGGGACGATACGGACCAAAGGATTCACATGCGAAGAATAAGCGGCATTCTCTGTCGCGAATGCATCAGCACCCTTGACCTGCAAGTCAACCAATCTGGCTTCAGCAACCGTATTGCCCGGAGCCCCCCAAATCATCCCGGCAAACTTCACATATCCACGAGGGAATAGTATTTGGGCAAAGTGCTCGAAATCTAGCCCGTAGTAACCTGCCTCGGGAATGTTTCTGACATCCAGGTAGCACTGACCTAATAGACTCTCGTCCGTAACCGATACTTCGTCGCGCCCGGTGTTCCTACTGCCAGGAAATGACCCGTTGGCCTCATCAGAACTGGCGATATACATTACAAGCTGGCCTTCAACGCTTCGCAGATGGAAACGTAGATCCTGCATCAACCATCGCCCGTAGCTAACATCCGCGGTCTTGGGCAGCACAACATTTTTTTCTCCCGCAGGAAGGTTGGCGAAACGAATCTTGAATGGCAGGCCCGCCTCTGTGTCGCGCCCTTGCCCTCCCAATAATCCGACAGAAAAGTCGGAACCCTCCGTCAGCGTAAAGACGGCGTTATCGTTGTATTTATAGGTCCCGACGCACTGGTCCAGCTTGAAGGTCTGAAACAGCGCCATGCGCTCATTCCGGCTGCCGGCAACGACCTCAAACAGCTCAGCCTGATTCGCCCCCGACGCTCTCTGAAACTCGTAGCTGGTGTAGGACACAAAACGCCTTGTCACATTGATCGAATCACCATTGCCGGTTGGAAACTCCAGCAGTGGACTGCCCAACACACAGCATATCCTCAGCCAGCCACTGGGGCGCTGATGGACAAAATCCAGGGCGTCATTGTTGGCACTGTCAGGCCGACTCTCGTAGTAGCGCAGCAGGAGGGCGTTTAGTTTTTCAACATTGAAAACAAAGTGCATGCGCCAACCGCGCAAGTCGTAATGTTGTCCCGCTTCGTCGATTCCGGTGTCCATGGCAGGCTCTCCTGTTCGAAGACCTACCCATTCGACACCTTCGGACACTCAACATAAACTGGCAATAATGTCAGTTGATATCAGACCGGATAGTGCTCAAAGCTGCTCGCTTGCATCTTCCTGCCAACAGTACAGTGGCGCATCTTCTCCCGCCAACACGCGTACCTGAGCAGAGTGCCTCAACCGCACCAGCAGCTTCTTGCCTGCTGCGGCACTGCCGGCCAACCCCGTGAGGCTCTCCAACAAATCAGGCCCGGACATCTGCCCAGCCTGGCGCAATACATCAAGCGCCACAGCCCACTGGCCGTCATCCTGACGCGGTGTCGACATTGTCGGCGCAGGCGAGGCTGTGCCCTGTACCTGCGCCTCGACCTGCCCCCCCAACTGCGCCCATTCTGCCGGATCCAACTCGATAGTCAGGTCCACCGGCCAGTCGCCGATCTGTCCGCGAATTCTCATGATGCATTCCTTGAACCCAAGTCAATGCCCCATGCTACCGCAACATGAAACCTGCGCCACGCAGGCTGGCGACTCGCAGAGAACTTGTTATAACATAACTTAAATTTCAACCCGCTCCCGGAGTCGTCCATGCGTCGCCTGCTGCTTGCCCTGCCCTTCGCCCTGCTGCCCCTGGCCGTGGTCCATGCCCACGATGACCATGATCATGACCACGATCACGCCCACGGCACCCTCGGCGCCCACGAGCATGGGGTGGCCAAGCTCAACGCCGTGCTCGACGGCAACACCCTTGAGCTGGAACTGGACAGCCCGGCGATGAACCTGGTCGGCTTCGAGCACACCGCCAACACCGACGCCGACAAAGCCAAGGTCGCCGCCGCTCGCCAGCAGCTCGAACAGCCCCTGAAGCTGTTCGGCCTGGCGCAAGCCGCCGGCTGCAAGGAAGAAGCGCAGGAACTGGAGAGCCCGCTGTTCGGCGATGCCGCCCATGCCGATGACGAGGGCGATGCCCATGAACACGCGCACCAGCACGCCGACGTCAACGCCCACTATCAACTGAGCTGCGCGAACCCCGACAAGCTTTCCCAGATTGACCTGAGCCCTTTGTTCAAGGCCTTCCCGCAAACCCAGAAGATCAGCGTGCAACTGATCGGCCCTGATGGCCAGAAAGGCCTGGAAACCACTCCCGCCAAGGCCGTGGTTGCATTCTGAATGAGCCAGGCGCTGATCGAACTGCATGACCTGGTGTTCGCCTGGCCAGGGCAGCCGCCCTTGCTGGATATCCCGGCATTGCGCCTGGATACCGGCGAGGCGTTGTTCCTCAAAGGCCCCAGCGGCAGTGGCAAGACCACCCTGCTGGGGCTGCTGGGTGGCGTCAACCAACCCGGCCAAGGCAGCATCCGCCTACTCGGGCAAGACCTCTCCGGCCTGGGCCAAGGGGCCCGCGATCGGTTCCGGGTCGACCACACCGGTTACATCTTCCAGCAGTTCAACCTGCTGCCGTTTCTCTCGGTGCGCGAAAACGTCGAACTGCCTTGTCGCTTCTCGCAAAGCCGCGCCAAACGTGCGATGGAGCGCCACGGTAGCGTGAGCCAAGCCGCCGCCTCACTGCTGGCCCACCTGGGCCTGGACGACCCGGCCTTGCTCGCTCGCCGCGCGGGCAGCCTGTCGATTGGCCAGCAACAACGGGTCGCCGCAGCCCGGGCATTGATCGGCCAACCTGAACTGGTGATCGCCGACGAACCCACTTCGGCGCTTGACGCCGATACCCGTGAGGCGTTCATTCGCCTGCTGTTCGACGAATGTCGGGCAGCGGGTTCCAGCCTGCTGTTCGTCAGCCACGACCAAAGCCTGGCCCCCCTGTTCGACCGACACCTGTCGCTGACCGAACTCAACCGCGCCGCCAAGCCCCGGGAGGCCTGATGTACCTGCTTCGCCTTGCCCTGGCCAGCCTGGCCAACCGTCGTTTCACCGCCTTCCTGACGGCCTTTGCCATTGCCCTGTCAGTGTGCCTGTTACTGGCCGTCGAACGAGTACGCACCGAAGCCCGCGCCAGTTTCGCCAGCACCATAAGCGGCACCGACCTGATCGTCGGTGCCCGTTCGGGCTCGGTGAACCTGTTGCTGTATTCGGTGTTCCGCATTGGCAATGCCACCAACAACATTCGCTGGGACAGCTTCGAGCACTACGCCAAGGACCCTCGGGTGAAATGGGCCATCCCCATCTCACTGGGCGACTCGCACCGAGGCTACCGGGTGATGGGCACCACCGGCGACTACTTCAGCCACTACCAATATGGCCGCCGCCAACATCTGGAACTGAGCCAGGGTCGGGCGTTCGCCGACGACCCGTTCGAAGTGGTGCTCGGAGCCGAAGTCGCCGAGGCCCTGCAGTACAAGCTGGGTGACAAGCTGGTGCTGGCCCACGGGGTGGCCGCGATCAGCCTGGTCAAGCATGACGACAAGCCCTTCACTGTGGTGGGTGTGCTCAAACGCACCGGCACTCCCGTGGACCGAACGCTGCACATCAGCCTTGGCGGCATGGAAGCTATCCACATCGACTGGCACAACGGTGTCCCTGCCAGGGGCGCCGGACGCATCAGCGCCGAGCAGGCACGTGGTATGGACCTGCAGCCCACCGCAATCACCGCCTTCATGCTGGGCCTGAACAACAAGATCGCCACCTTCAGCCTGCAACGCGAAATCAACGAGTACCGCAATGAGCCGCTACTGGCGATTCTGCCTGGGGTGGCGCTGCAAGAGCTGTGGAGCCTCATGGGCACTGCCGAGCAGGCCTTGTTCGTGGTGTCGCTGTTCGTCGTGCTGACCGGGCTGATTGGCATGCTCACCGCCATTCTCACCAGCCTCAACGAACGGCGCCGGGAGATGGCGATTCTGCGCTCGGTTGGCGCGCGCCCTTGGCACATTGCCGGCTTGCTGGTGCTCGAAGCATTCGCCCTCGCCGTGGCGGGCATCGCTGCTGGGCTTGGTCTGCTCTATGCCGGTATAGCCCTGGCCCAGGGTTATGTGCAGGCCAACTACGGCCTCTACCTGCCGCTGGCCTGGCCAAGTGCGCATGAGTGGACGTTGCTGGCTATCATCCTCGTTGCCGCGCTGCTGATGGGCAGTGTGCCCGCCTGGCGCGCCTACCGGCAGTCGCTCGCCGACGGTCTGTCGATTCACCTCTGAGTGCCTACCATGACCAGGAACCTCACCGCCTTCTTCGCGGGTAAACCCGCGAACAGGCCGGCCAGAGCAGCACAACTTCTACTGGTTGTGCTGCTCTGGCTGGCATCGCCTGCCTGGGCCTCGGAACCTCGCGAGCTGGATTGGCCCGCGCTCATCCCCGAGGGCGCACCGGTCATCCCGCCACAACTCGCCCCGCTGCACGACATGTCGCAGCTCAGCGATGCACTGTCCGCCGAATCTGCCCCGGCAGCGCGCCAGCAAGCGCCCAATGCTCCCGTGGTCAAGAAACTGGACGGCCAGTTGATCAAACTGCCCGGCTATATCGTGCCGCTGGAAGTCAGCGAAGAAGGCCGCACCACCGAATTCCTGCTGGTGCCTTACTACGGCGCCTGCATACACGTGCCGCCTCCGCCCTCGAACCAGATCGTGCATATTTTCAGTGAGATGGGCGTACGCGTCGAAGACCTCTACCAGCCCTACTGGATCGAGGGAAAGATGCAAGTTAGAGCCTCCAGCAGCGAGCTGGCCGATGCCGGATACCAGATGGAAGCCGAGAAAATCTACGCTTATGAGCTGAAGTGAGAACTGTTTCGAAGTCGTACACACGCTTCGTTGAGCTGGGTCAAACTTTCTGTTTATGCGTCTTCGTACCATTGGACTTCACAAAATTTTCACGTCCTTTGGGAGCTTCCATGAACAAGTCCTTGCTCGGCGCCGCACTCGTTGCCTTGGCGCTCGCAGCCCCTGTTGCCAACGCCCACCAGGCGGGTGATTTCATCATCCGCGCCGGTGCCGCCACGGTAGATCCGAACGAAGACAGCGGCGCACTCAAGCTCGATGGCGCAAAGGTTTCGGGCACCAAGGCTACCCTGGACAGCGACACCCAGTTGGGCCTGACCTTCGCCTACATGCTCACCGACCACATCGGCGTCGAGCTGCTGGCCGCCACCCCGTTCAACCACACCGTGGCCGTCAAAGGCCTTGGCCCGGGCCTGGACGGCAAACTGGCCGACATCAAGCACCTGCCACCGACCCTGTCGTTGCAGTACTACCCGATGGCGCCTACTTCGAAGTTCCAGCCGTACGCCGGTATCGGTATCAACTACACCATGTTCTTCGACGAAGACCTCAGCGGTGCACGCAAACAGCAGGGCTTCAGCAACCTGAAGCTGCAGGATTCGGTGGGCCTGGCCGGCCAGTTGGGCATGGACTACATGCTGACCGATAACCTGCTGTTCAACGCCTCGGTCTGGTACATCGACCTCGACACCAAGGCGACCGTCGATGGCCCCAACGCCCTGGGCGTTGGCAAGACCAAGGTCGACGTGGACGTAGACCCTTGGGTGTACATGGTCGGTCTCGGCTACAAGTTCTGATTCAGGTCGCGATACTGGCGGGGGCCTTGCGCCCCCGCTGTGCTGTGGCTTATTGCCGGCAAACCGGCTTTCTGCAGGTGACGGGCGATAACCCTTGGATTATCTCAGCCTTTACCCAGAAGCTGGGCCAAGCCCTCGACCATCGAGGTCGGCTGTGGGAATTGGAACCGCGCCAGCAACCGCTGATTATCCGCCCGAGAATGGCGAATGTCACCCGACCGCGCCGGCCCGTAGCTGATAGCCGGCAAGCTGCCCACCACCGTCTCCAGCGCCTTCAACAGCTGGTTCAGCGAAGTCGCCTGGTTCAGGCCGATATTCACAGCCCCCTCTTCCGCTTGCGGCTTTTCCAGTGCCTGCACCATGACCTGTACCAGGTCCGCCACATAGAGAAAATCGCGAGTCTGCTCACCATCACCGAACACAGTGATCGGCAGGCCCTGGGTCGCTCGTTCGCAGAAAATGCTGATCACACCGGAGTAGGGCGAGGACGGATCCTGCCGTGGCCCGAAAATATTGAAGAAGCGGAACACCACTGGCTCCAGGCCATGCTGACGACGGTAGAAGTCCAGGTACTGCTCACTGGCCAGTTTATCCACGGCGTAGGGCGTCAGCGGCGCCTTGGGCGTGTCTTCGGCGATCGACTCGCCCTCGCCGTTGTTGCCATAAACCGCCGCACTGGAAGCGAACAGCACACGACGCACACCTTGCACACGCATCGCCTCGCATACATTGAGGGTGCCAATGAAGTTGCTCTGGTGGGTTTTCACCGGGTCTTCGACCGACGCCTGCACCGAAGCCACCGCCGCCAGGTGCACCACGCCAGCACAGTCGGCAACGGCGCGGTTGACCAGCTCGGCGTCTGCCACGTCGCCTTCGATCAGTTCGAGCTTTGGGTGGCCCAGCTGCAGGTTGTCCCGCTTGCCTGTGGACAGGTCGTCGAGGATACGTACGGCGTAGCCTTTGCCTAGCAAAGCATCACACAGATGGGAGCCAATGAAGCCGGCGCCGCCGGTGATGAGGATGGGGGCATCAGCCATGTCGGTAGAATCGGTCCAGAAGGGGCGGCAAACCGGCGCGCCAGGCACGCGGCTTGATGCCGAAGGTGTGAAGGATTTTCTTACAGGCCAGCACCGCATGCTGGGGTTCCTCGCTGGCATCCGGGCGCGCAGCGTGTGCCTGCGGGGTGGGTGCCTGCACGGCCAGCTTGCGGTACTGCCCGGCCTCGCCGAGGATGGCCTGGCCCAGCGCCAGCGGCGTAGTCGCCTCGTTACCAGCGTAGTGGTAGGTGCCCCACAGCGGCGCGTTGCAGTCGAGCTGCTTGAGCACCGAGAGAATGACCCGGGCCGCATCGTCGACAGGCGTTGGGTTACCACGGCGATCGTCCGCCAGCAGCAATTCCTGTGGCTGCTCGGCGCGGGTCAGGAAGCGCCCCAGGGTGCCGTCGATGCTCTCGTCCAGCAGCCAGCCGAACCGCAGCAGCACATGGTGAGGGCACGCTGCCCGCACGCTCTGCTCGATCCGCCACAGCGCCTGGCCACGCAGGCCGAGCGGCAGCGGCTCGTCCTTTTCGCTGTAGGCCGTGGCCCGCGAGCCGTCGAAAACCCGGTAGCTAGACGGTTGCACCAAGGTGATCTGGTGGTGCTGGCACAGTTCCGCCAGCCGCTCCACCGCCCGCTCCTGCAGGGCCAGACGCTGTTCGCTGACCGACTCGGCCTGGAACCAGTCGAAGTAATAGGCCAGGTTGACCAGGGCGTCGGGGCGATGATCGTCCAGCAACTGGGTGAGACTGGCAGGGGTCCAGCCGTCTTCAGGCGGACGCGGCGCCAGGAATGCGATGTCCTCCTCGGCCCCGAGACGAATCAGCGCTTGCCCGAGGGCATTGCCACCACCCAACAGCATCAGGCGCATACGCATAGAGTCAGCAGATCCGAACAGGTTGATTTGAGGAAAGGAGTCATTTTGCGGTTTCCGGGCGGGGAAGTCCAACTCTAGGCACGGCGTAACTTATTCAACCCAATCACACCCCTACACGAGAAATGCCCGGCACGCGGAACGAGCTCGGCCCTGCATCAGACGCGAAAAAGACCTGGCTCAATCTTCAGTGTTTTCCCAAAAACTCCCGCCAAGCCCTACATACAAAGAAAAGAACAATGACAGGACGTTATTGCGAAACACGGTCTACAGCACTTCGCGTTGCAGATAAGGCACGAAAGAGGCTGAGCATCACTCAATCTCGAACAAACTGTTCTTCAGCGGCCCCACGCTCAACCGCTCACGCACATCATCATCGATGCGCGGATCGTCCGGCCGGTACAGTTTGACCTGCCGGTAGGCATTGATGCGGTTGATTTCCTCCCCCAGGTATTCCCAGACCACACGGGTGCAGGCCGGGTTGCGCCGGTCGCCGCTAGAGACGCCGGTCTTGAGCCCATTGAGGCGGGTGATGCGGCTCTTGAAACTGGGGATGAGAATGGTCTGGCTCATTTCGTTGAGGGTCAGCGACTCGTAGTCGATCAGGAACACGCGGTCCTGCAGCTGGAATGCCGCCCCCAGATAACGGCAGCGTACTTCGGCATGCAGGTCGGTCGCAGTGGATCGCTCCTGACGCTCCTGACGCTCGAACAGAAACTGGCCGCGCTCCTCCCGCAAATGCACCAGCGAGACCAGGATCGTGCCGGGCACCGACATGCAGTTGGAATATTCAAAGTAGTACCCGCAATAGCGCGACAGGTTGCCAGCGTGTGCATGCAGCGGCCGGAACAATTCACTGATCGGGTCGCTGGCCTGGTCGGCCACGGTGGAAACCCGGGCGCCTATCAACCGCGCGAACTGTTCGGGTGGCAGGTTCAGCTCGTAATCCTCGACGCCGAAGAAATCGCCGATGCGCTTGAGGTTGTAGGCCGTCGGACGGCTCTGCCCACTCAGGTACTTGTTGAACTGAGCGCGGTTGATCGACAACTGCCGGCAAACTTCGGAAATAGAGCGGTAGTGGCTGCAAGCCAGTTTCAGATTGGTAGCGAAATGATCGCTCATGTGCGGAATCCAAGGTGACGCGAATGGCGCCATTGTAGCATCAAGTCGCATCAACTCAGAGCAACCCGCGAAATTGTAACGACTCTTGTCATAGCCAAACATGCGCCCCAACGCATAGCGGTGCGCCTGCCGCCCGCTGTTCTATTCACACGAACAATAAGAATCGAGGTCATTTTCCAATGCTCGAAGCACTCAACGATTTCCTTTCGGGGAAACTCCTCATCGTGCTGATCGTCGGACTCGGCAGCTACTTCACCATCCGCTCGCGGTTCGTGCAGTTCCGCCATTTCGGCCATATGTTCAGTGTCTTCAAGGAATCCCTTCGCGGCCAGGCAGGCCAACTGAGCTCGTTCCAGGCCTTGATGCTGAGCCTCGCCGGCCGTGTCGGTGCCGGTAACATCGCAGGCGTCGGCATCGCCGTGACCCTGGGCGGCCCAGGTGCCGTGTTCTGGATGTGGGTTACCGCACTGGTGGGCATGTCCAGCAGCTTCTTCGAATGTACCCTGGCCCAGGTCTACAAGCGCGCCGATGGCGATGGCCTGTACCGTGGCGGCCCAGCCTACTACATCCAGCATGGTCTGAAGCTCAAGAGCATGGCCGTGGTGTTCTCGGTCCTGCTGCTGGTCACCTATGGCTTCGCCTTCAACGGGCTGCAGTCGTACACCGTGACCCACTCGCTGCAAAACGCCTTCGGCTTCGACCCACAGCACACCGGTATTGCCCTGGCCGTGCTGCTGGCCATCGTGTTCCTCGGCGGCATCAAGCGCATCGCAGCTGTGTCCGACCTGCTGGTTCCGGTCAAGACCCTGGCCTACATCGGCGTAACCCTGTACGTGATCGGCAGCCAGATCGAGCACGTACCCGCCATGCTGGAAACCATCTTCAAGAGCGCCTTCGGCCTTGACCCAGCGTTCGGCGGCCTGCTCGGCAGTGCCATCGTCATGGGCGTGAAGCGTGGCGTGTTCGCCAACGAAGCCGGCCTGGGCAGCGCGCCTAACGTCGCTGCGGTCGCCGCTGTGAAGCACCCAGGCGCCCAAGGCGTGGTCCAGGCGTTCAGCGTGTTCCTCGACACCTTCGTCATCTGCACCTGCACCGCACTGCTGATTCTGTTGTCGGGCTTCTACACCCCTGGTTTCGAGGGTGACGGTATTGTCCTGACCCAGAACTCCCTGGCTGCCGTGGTCGGTGACTGGGGTCGTCTGTTCGTCAGCGTCGCGCTGTCGCTGTTCGTGTTCACCTGCATCCTCTACAACTACTACCTGGGCGAGAACAGCCTGCAGTTCCTGAGCCGCAATCGTGCTGTGCTGATGGGCTACCGCGCACTGGTCCTGGCGCTGATCGTATGGGGTTCGGTGCAGAACCTGTCGACCGTGTTCGCCTTCGCCGACATCACCATGACCTGCCTGGCGTTCGTCAACCTGATCGCCCTGGCCCTGCTGTTCAAGGTCGGACTGCGTGTGATGCGCGACTACGACGCCCAGCGCAAGGCCGGCGTGAAGCAACCGGTATTCGACTCGTCCAAGTTCACCGACCTGGACCTGGACCGCGATGCCTGGCCTGCCAATCCTCAGGTTGAAACAGCCGCTGACAAGATCACCGGTCACGCTCAACCTCAGCGCTGATATCCTGCCGTACCCAGCCGCCCCTTCCGTGGGCGGCTGTTCTTTCTCCGCTCACCGCTACGGATGCTTTCCATGCGTGCAGTCAAGAATCTCCTCGTCCTCTACACCGGAGGCACCATCGGCATGCTCGAAACCCCAGAAGGCCTGGCCCCGGCCGGTGGTTTCGAGGCGCGGATGCGCGAACACTTTGCCCAGCAGGCCGACGCGCCGCAGGTGCAGTGGTCGCTGATGGAAATGAACCCGCTGCTCGACAGCGCCAACATGCAGCAAGCCAACTGGCTGGCAATGCGTGATGCCATCGTCGAGGCTGTCGAGGTTGGCGGCCACGACGGCGTGTTGCTGCTGCATGGCACCGATACGTTGGCCTACAGCGCCGCCGTGTTGTCGTTCCTGCTGCTGGGCCTGCCAGTGCCGGTGCTGCTGACAGGCTCGATGTTGCCGGCGGGCGCACCGGGCAGCGATGCCTGGGACAACCTCAGCGGCGCGCTGCGTCAGTTCGAGGCAGGCCTTGAAGAGGGCGTGCAACTGTATTTCCACGGCCAGCTACTGCACGGCTGCCGCGCCTCGAAGCTGCGCAGCGAAGCATTCGACGCATTTGCCGTCCTGCCTCGCCATCGCGAGGGCGAACGTGTCGGTAGCGTGCCTGCCGCGCTGGATTACCGCCAGCCGCGCAAGCTGGTGAACCTTGCGGTGATGCCCGTGTTCCCCGGCCTGCAGGCCGATCACCTGCGCGCCCTGCTCGACAGCGGTGTGCAAGGCTTGCTGCTGGAGTGCTACGGCAGTGGCACCGGCCCTTCGGATGACCACGCATTGCTGGAGGTGCTGCAGGCGGCACGCCAGCGTGGCGTGATGATCGTTGCGATCAGCCAGTGCCCTGAGGGTTCGGTGGTGTTCGATACCTATGCGGCAGGTAACAAGCTGCGAGGTGCGGGGTTGGTCAGCGGTGGCGGCATGACCCGTGAGGCGGCGTTGGGCAAGCTGTTTGCACTGCTGGGAGCAGGGTTGGATGCGGATGCGGCCGAGCGGTGGTTTGCGTTGGATCTGTGTGGGGAGCGGGCCTGACTTGGGCGTTGCGCTCGACCCCATGGGCGCGGCCACCTTGCGCCAAGCTTCCAACAGCCCACACGCCATTCCCACGTACAAAAAAATTGGCGGAAGGCAGCGGGAGTCGAACCTGCCCGGGAACGGCTGCCGTCCCCAACCGGGTTTGAAGCCCGGCCGCGCCACCGGGCGCGATTGCCTTCCTTGAACTCAGGGCCTGCCCTGCTGCTGTGCCAGGGCGCTGTCGGCACGGATGTGACGCTGATCGGCGACCCTGCGGGTCAGACCGATGCGGTCGAAGTACTCGAGAATCTGCACACTGCGCTTGCGACCGATGCCCAACATATCGCGAAACGCCGCAACCTGCACTATCGGGGTTTCATTGGCCTGCGCAAGCAACAGCTCTGCCATGCACTGCAGGGTCGCTTCAGGGTAAAAAAGGTCGCGCACCACCTGGTGCACCAAGCCCAACCGCGCCAACTTGCGTAACAGCAGACGCACATCCGCTTCGGGACATTTTTCCTCGCTGGCCAAGGTCCTCACCCACGGCGGGTCGAACTGCCCCTCCAGCAAGCGAGGCTGCAGACGCGACCACAACGCGCTGTCGGCATCGCTCAGTTGAACCTTGTGACCAGGCAGGTGAAGCCAAGCACCGCTGCTGGCAATCGCGCCTTCATTCAGCAACTCATCCAGCAGGCTGACGAATGCCGGCCGCTCAAGCGGCAAGGCAGCAAAGCGACGCAAGCGATCGCGGTCGGGACCAAGCTGGTCGGGCTCTTGCTCGTGGAATGCCGCCAGTTGCTCCAGCACACGGATCCTGAGTCGTTGCCATTGGCCTTTATCGAACAACAACTGGCCTTGCCGGGTAGCGACCACCCACACATTGGCTGGAAGTTGCCAGGTTTCTCGCAGACGGTTGAACTGGCGCTCAAGGCGCTGCGGATCCACTCCGCCAGGTGCGTTTTCCAGCAATGTCGTCAGAGCATGCTCCAGCCCCTCGGCATCGCGCAGCACTTGCAACTGACGCAGGCGCTCATCACTGCGTCGCTGGCGACTGGGTGCGAACGGATCGAGGACCTTGCCGCCGCCCAAGGTGCGCTGGGCACGCTGGTCGCGCAGCACCAAACGGTCGCCGTGGACGGCTTGTAACGGGGCGTTGAGCAGCAACTGGGCAAACATGCGCTGGCCCGCCGACAATCGCTCGCCCTCCAGCAGCGCGACACGGGCAGTGACGTCCTGGGTGCCCAGGTGTACGTGCACGGCACTGAAATGTTCGAAAGTGCGGGTTTCTCCCGCCAACAGGGTCAGTTCAATATCGACCCGCATGCTCGGAGCATGCAGCCATTCAGGCACCAGCCAATCGCCCCGATGCACCTGCTCGACGGTCAGGCGTTCGGCGGTGACGTTCAACGCCACCCGTTGCCCCGCTTCGGCCACCAGTGCCGCCTGATTCTGCGCATGCAGGCCACGCACCCGCACCGGCTTGCCTGCCTTGCCCAGGCACAACGTGTCGCCTGCACTCACCTGCCCGGCCAACGCCGTCCCCGTGACCACCACACCTGCACCGGTGACGGCAAAGGCACGGTCTACGGCCAGGCGAAAGCCCCCGCGGGCACTACGTTGCTGCACACGCCTTTCGGCCGCCAGCAAGGCCTCACGCAGGGATCCGATGCCTTCACCGGTGATGCTCGACAGCGGAAACTGCGGTGCGCCGGCGTAAGGCCCTGGCGCGAGTAACTCGGTGACCTGCGCCTGCACCTCCAGCAAACGCACGGGTTCCACCCGGTCACATTTGCTGATCGCCACCAGCGCCTGGGGAATGCCCAGCAGTTCGATGATCGCCAAGTGCTCACGGGTCTGTGGCATGACTCCGTCATCGGCGGCCACCACCAGCAGCACCAGGTCGATGCCATGCGCCCCGGCCAGCATGTTGTGGATAAATCGCTCGTGGCCGGGCACATCGATAAAGCCGGTCAACGGCGCCCCTTCGGCGAGGGATGCGTAGCGATAACCGAGGTCGATGGTCATGCCACGGGCACGCTCTTCCTGGCGATGGTCACCCGCTTGGCCCGTCAGTGCCTGCAACAGCGCAGTCTTGCCATGGTCGATGTGGCCAGCGGTTCCTACGATCACTGCACAGGCCCCAACTGCAAGGCAGGGAGTTGCGCCAGCCATTGGGCTTCGTCATCGAGCTGGCGCAGGTCGAGCCACAGTGCATCGTCGTCGATGCGCCCCAGCACCGGCACGGGCAGGCTTCGCAGGGCACGCTCCAGCACATGCAGGCTGCGCCCGCGCAACTTCTTCGACACCTGCGGACGCAGGCACAACGCAGCACTGGGCAAACGCGCCACGGGTTGGCTGCCACTGCCGATCATGCCCAGCGCCGGCTCCACGCTGACCCGCCACTGCTCACCCAGGCGGGCCGTGAGTGCCGGTGCCAGACGCTCGGCCTGGGCCTGGATCTGGGCTTGGCTGCGGGTCAGCAGACGCAGGCTGGGCAGGCGCTCGGCCAGGCGGTCGGGGTTGCGATACAGCGCCAGCACCGCTTCGAGTGCAGCGAGGGTGATCTTGTCGACCCGCAAGGCTCGCTTGAGCGGGTTTTTCTTGATTCTGGCAATCAGCGCCTTGCGCCCGACAATGATGCCCGCCTGAGGGCCGCCGAGCAGTTTGTCGCCACTAAAGGTCACGATGTCGGCACCATCGGCGAGCGCTTGGCGAACCGTGGGTTCGGCCGGCAGGCCCCAGCGCGTCAGGTCGAGCAGACTGCCGCTGCCCAGGTCTTCAAGCAGTGGCAGCTGATGTTGGTGAGCAATGCGCGCCAGTTCTGCGGTGGCCACCTGGGTGGTGAAACCCTGGATGCTGTAGTTACTGCAGTGCACGCGCATCAACAGACCGGTGCGCGGGCCGATGGCCGCTTCGTAGTC
The DNA here is from genome assembly GCF_029537255.1 of Pseudomonas sp. NyZ480. Taxonomy (NCBI): domain Bacteria; kingdom Pseudomonadati; phylum Pseudomonadota; class Gammaproteobacteria; order Pseudomonadales; family Pseudomonadaceae; genus Pseudomonas; species Pseudomonas sp. NyZ480. Next base: position 4,869,183 of record NZ_CP120626.1, read on the forward strand.
GCGGGGATGGGTGCGATTGGTGGTGCCGACTTCATGGAGGCGTACACCGGCACGGGCCATGATGTCGGGAATGCGAAAGGCGCCGCCGATCTCGATCAGTTCCCCGCGCGAGATGACGCCTTCCTTGCGCGCGCCCAGGCTATTGAGCGCCAGCAGCACGGCGGCGGCATTGTTGTTGACCACGGTGACGGCTTCGGCACCAGTCAGCTCGCGGATCAGGCCTTCGATCAAGTCGTCACGGTCACCGCGCTTGCCGGTGGCCAGGTCGAATTCCAGGTTCAGCGGATAGCGGGCAGCGGTCTGCATGGCCTCAATGGCCTCTTCCGGCAACAGTGCCCTGCCGAGATTGGTGTGGAGCACCGTGCCAGTGAGGTTGAAGACGCGGCGCACGTGGCTGCGCTGTTGGATGGCCAGGCGCTCGCCCGCGCGGCCCACTAGCACTTCAGCGGCCAGCTCGGCGGCGCAGAGTTGGCCGGCGCGAGCCGGCTCGCGCAGATCGTCTAGCAGCTGGCGCAGGGTGGCGAGCACGGCATCGCGACCGTGGCGGTCGATCAGCGCAAGACTGGCCGGGTGGCGCAGGAGGGTGTCGATGGAAGGCAGGCGTGGGGTGTCGCTGGCTACGCTGGATGACATGCGGTACTACCTTGGACTGATCCGTTGTCTGTGCTGGCCTCTTCGCGGGTAAACCCGCTCGCGCAGATCCCGCTGCGAAAGCGGGCCTACCCGCGAATCAGGCGACTCGGTATTGCAGTGTAGACACTCCCCACTATCCGGGCGCGAGCATCAGGTTAGGTGCCAGGCGATGAAAGCCCTCCTCGTCCAGGCGGATATCCAGCGCCAGGCTGGCCAGGTCGTCGGCCAGCGGCTCGGCCGCTGCATCGTTTTCCAGGTAATTCTGCTTCAGGTAGCTTTCGCACCCCGGGCAGCATTCGGCACGCAGCGGCGCCTTGCCCGGCGCATGGCGGTCATCCTCCAGATAGGTGTACCGCAAGCCTTTGCTCGACTCGCAGTACACACACTTGACCCGCACCACATGCCATTCACAGGCGCACAATGAACATACCAGGTAACGCAACCCATTGTGCTTGCCGCGATTGCGCACTACGCCGGCCATGGCCGGCGAACCGCAAGCCGGGCACTGGGCCAGGCTAGCGGTGGGCTGGAGTTCGGGCGCGGGCAACGCCAGCAACCAGCTCGACCAGGCCGCTTGCAAAGCCGCGCCAATGAAGGGGACCAGCGCCGCCGGCACTGCGTCGTACTGGCCAGCGAGCAGGGCGATGCCCCAGCCTTTGCGCTGGCCATCGTCGCTGCCACGCAGGGCCTGCAAGGCATCGACCAGCGGGCCATCAGCTTCACTGTCGAAGTGATCGAGCAACGCCTGCAGCCATCCCAGCCACGGGCCTTCGCGAACCAGGCTATCTGCGGCCAGCGGCGGCAACCCATGACTCATACACAAGCGCTGACGGTCTTCTGCCACCGGCAAACCGCTGGGCGGGTTATCCACAAGCTGTTGCTGAATGCGGCACAGCCGGGCGACCAGCCGCAAATAGTCACCCAAGGCATGCCCTGTGGATAATTGTTCGAGGCGCGTGGCGCGCAGCTCGAACAGGTTGGCGGGGGGCAGATGCAGAAACGGCGGCATCACTGCCGAGGCTTCGATCTGCCCTGGCTCGAGTATCGTGCTCAAACGGTCATCCTTCTTTACGTCCGTGAGGGGTCGGCGTCTTGTCGCCAGTCACTTCGCGGTACCACAACGCGTGGTGTTTGCGCGCCCAGGCGCGGCTCACCCAACCATGCAACATGGCGCCTACCGAGCCCTTGATCCAGATCCCGGCATAGATGTGCACGATGATGCTGAGAATTAGCACGAAGGCTGCCAAGGCATGTAGCAAGGAGGCAAGACGAATGGCGCCGATGTCGAAGTAATGGCTGAAGTACGCTCGCCAGATCACCACGCCACTGACCAGCAACACCAGCATGCACACCAACAGGGTCCAGAACAGCAGCTTCTGGCCCGCGTTGTACTTGCCGATCGGCGGTACGCCCTCCTCCTTGTTGAGCATCACCCGGTCGATGCGGCGCAACCACAGGCGGTCATTGGCGGTGATGAAGTTGGCACGCCAGAAGCGCAGCACCAGGCCCAGGAAGAACACGAACATCGCTACCCCGATGAACGGATGCAGGATGCGCGTCCATGGGCCGCCACCGAACAGGTGACTCAGCCAGAACAGCGCTGGGTGGAACAGCGCCAGCCCCGACAGTCCAGCGAGCACGAACAGGATCGCCACGACCCAGTGATTGCTCCGCTCGTTGGCGTTGTAGCGCAGGATAGGCTTGTTGTCGTTCATGGCCGCTGCTCCCCCTGCCCGCCGGGCTGTTTAGGATCATAGACATGGACCGACGGGTCCACCTGATGCACGCCATCACCCGGCGGTGCGGGGTGTTCATCCTCCTCGACACGCTGCGGGCCGACCCGCACATAGTGGAAGAATCCAGCCAGCACCGCCGCGCCCATGGCCAGCAGCGCCAGCGGCTTGGCGAAGCCCTTCCACAACCCGACCAGCGGGCTGATCACCGGCTGGTCCGGCAGGCCGGCGTAAAGCTTGGGCGTGTCGGCATGGTGCAACACGTACATGACGTGAGTGCCACCGACACCATCGGGGTCGTACAACCCGGCGTTGTCGTAGCCTCGCGACTTGAGATCGACGATACGCTCGGCGGCATGAACCTTCATCTCGTCCTTGGTCCCGAACACAATCGCCCCGGTTGGGCACGTCTTCACGCAGGCCGGTTCCAGGCCCACGGTCACGCGGTCGGAACACAAGGTGCACTTGTATGCCTTGTGGTCTTTCTGCGAGATCCGCGGAATGTTGAACGGGCAGCCGGTGATGCAGTAGCCGCAACCGATGCAATGGTCCTGGTTGAAGTCGACGATGCCGTTGGCATGCTTGATGATCGCCCCCGGACTCGGACACGCCTTCAGGCAACCCGGGTCTGCGCAATGCATGCAGCCATCCTTGCGGATCAGCCACTCCAGGTTACCGTCATCGCGCTCGTGCTCGGTGAAGCGCATCAGGGTCCAGGTTTCAGCGGTCAGGTCCTGAGGATTGTCGTAGGTACCATGGTTGTGGCCGACCTCGTCACGCAACTCGTTCCACTCCGAACACGCCACCTGGCAGGCCTTGCAGCCGATGCACTTGGTGGTGTCGATCAGCTTGGCCACTTCCTGCTGCTGGCGTACCGAAGGCGGTACAGTGGTGGTGGCCGAGCGAGCGATGATGTCTTGGCTGGCCATCAGATTTTCTCCACTTTGACGAGGAACGACTTGGACTCCGGCGTCTGGGTATTGCCGTCACCGAGGAACGGCACCAGCGTGTTGGTCAGGTAGCCGTGCCGAGTAGCCCCGGTGAAGCCCCAGTGCAACGGGATGCCGATCTGGTGCACGGTCTGGTTGTTGACCTTGAGCGGGCGAATCCGCTTGGTCACCACCGCTACCGCTTCGATATGCCCGCGCTTGCTCGACACCCGCACCCGGTCGCCCGCCTTGATGCCCTTCTCATTGGCCAACACCTCGCCGATCTCGACGAACTGCTCGGGCTGGGCAATGGCGTTGAGTCGGCAATGCTTGCTCCAGAAGTGGAAGTGCTCGGTCAGCCGGTAGGTCGTTGCCGCGTAAGGGAACTCGTCGTGCTTGCCCAAGGTGTCCCACACCGAATCGAAGATCCGTCCGGCCGGGTTGCTCGTGGCCTTCTGGTTCTGCGGATGCAGCGGGTTGATGCCAATCGGCGTTTCGAACGGCTCGTAGTGCTCGGGGAACGGCCCCTCGGCCATCTTGTCGATGGCGAAGAACCGCGCCACGCCCTCAGGGTTCATGATGAACGGATTCATCCCCGCCTCCGGTGGCGAGTCGACCTTGAAGTCGGGCACGTCGGTGCCTGTCCAGGCCTTGCCGTTCCACCACACCAGGCGCTTCTTCTCCGGGTCCCACGGTTTGCCTTGTGGGTCGCTGGAGGCCCGGTTGTAGAGGATGCGACGGTTGGCGGGCCAGGCCCATGCCCAGTTCTGTACCTGGTGCATGCCATAGGGGTCGCTGTTGTCGCGGCGGGCCATCTGGTTGCCCTGCTCGGTCCAGCAGCCGGAGAAGATCCAGCAGCCGGAGGCGGTGCTGCCGTCATCCTTGAGCTGACCGAAGCCCGACAGCTGCTGGCCGGCCTTGAGCTGCGCTCCGGTCGGGTCGGTGAGGTCGGTCACTGCCCAGCCGTTCATCTCCTTGGCCAGTTCCTCCGGGGATGGCTCTTCGGGGACCTTGTACGGCCAGTTGATGCTCATCAGCGCGTCCGGGAAAGCACCGCCTTGGGCCTGATACCGCTTGCGCAGGCGCAGGAACAGTTCGCTCATGATGTGCACATCGGTGCGTGTTTCGCCCGGGCCATCGGCGCCTTTCCAGTGCCACTGCAACCAACGACTGCTGTTGACCAGCGAACCATCTTCCTCGGCGAAACAGGTGGTGGGCAGGCGGATGACTTCGGTCTGGATGTTGGCCGTGTCGACATCGTTGAACGGCCCGGCGTTGCGCCAGAACTCCGAGGTTTCGGTGGCCAGCGGGTCCATGATCACCAGCCACTTGAGCTTGGCCAAGGCCGCAGTGACGCGGTTCTTGTCCGGCAACGCGGCAATAGGGTTGAAGCCCTGGCACATGTAGCCGTTGACCTTGCCCTGCCCCATCATCTCGAACATGCGCAGCACGTCGTAGGCTGGTACGTCGAGCTTGGGTAGCCAGTCGTAGCCCCAATTGTTCTGCGCAGTTGCATTGGCGCCGAACCAGGCCTTCATCAAGCTGACATGGAACTTGCCGTAGTTCTGCCAGTATGACAGCTGGCCGGGGCGCAACGGTTTGGAGGCGCGCTTGTCGATGTAGGCGGCGTAGTCCTGCTCGGCGTCACCAGGCAAGGTCAGGTAACCCGGCAGCGAGTTCGACAGCAGGCCAAGGTCGGTCAGACCCTGGATGTTGGAGTGCCCGCGCAGGGCATTGACGCCGCCCCCCGGCATGCCAACGTTGCCCAGCAGCAACTGCACCATCGCGGCGCTGCGGATGATCTGCGCACCGATCGAGTGTTGCGTCCAGCCCAGCGCGTAGAGGATCGTCATGGTCTTGCCCGGTACCGAGCAGGTGGCGATCTCCTCCCAGATTTTCATCATGGCGTCCTGCGGCATGCCACAGGTCATGCTCGCCACTTCCGGTGTGTAGCGGCTGTAGTGCTGCTTCATCAGTTGATAGACGCATCGCGGGTGCTGGAGCGTCGGGTCGACCTTGGCGAAGCCATCTTCACCCAGCTCGTATCCCCAGCCGGATTTGTCGGCATACACACGCTTGGCCGCATCGTAGCCGCTGAACAGCCCGTCCTCGAAACCATAGTTTTCTTTGACGATGAACGACACGTCGGTGTAGTTGCGCACGTATTCGTGCTGGATCTTGTCGTTGCTCAGCAGGTAATTGATCAGCCCGCCCATGAAGGCGATATCACTGCCGGTGCGTATCGGCGCGTAGTAGTCCGCCACCGAGGCGGTACGGGTAAACCGCGGGTCGACCACGATCAGCCGCGCCTTGTTGTGCGCCTTGGCCTCGGTCACCCACTTGAAGCCGCAAGGATGCGCTTCTGCTGCGTTGCCACCCATCACCAGGACCAGATTCGCGTTGGCGATATCTGACCAATGGTTGGTCATGGCGCCACGGCCGTACGTCGGGGCAAGACTTGCCACCGTCGGGCCATGTCAGACACGCGCCTGGTTATCGAACCCCAGCATGCCTGTTGCGCGGATGACCTTGTGGGTCAGGTAGCCAGCCTCGCTGGAGGCGGCGGATGCAGCGAGAAAACCAGTGGTGAGCCAACGGTTGACCGTCTGACCCTGGGCGTTTTTCTCGATGAAGTTGGCGTCGCGGTCCTGCTTCATCAGGTCGGCGATGCGGTCGAGCGCATCATCCCAACTGACCCGTACCCACTCCTTGCTGCCCGGCTTGCGCACCTCAGGGTACTGCAGGCGACTGGCGCTGTGGATGAAGTCCAGCAGGCCAGCGCCTTTCGGGCATAGGGTGCCGCGGTTGACCGGGTGATCGGCGTCGCCTTCGATATGGATGATGTTCTGTTTGACGTTCTTGCCCGCATCACCCTGGCTGTACATGATCAGGCCGCAGCCGACCGAACAGTAGGGGCAGGTGTTACGCGTCTCGTGGGTGTGCGCCAGCTTGAAGTGGCGCACCTGCTCGGCGAAGGCTGGCGTCGGGGCCATGCCCAACGCCGCCAGGCTCGAGCCTCCAAGGCCGACGGCGGCGACCTTGAAGAACTGCCGACGGTTGAGGTCCATCGTGTACTCCTGATCAGGTGTGAGCGCGCGGGACTTGGCCGGCGCCTCTGGTAGTCACGGTGGTGGCAAATAGATGCCGCCAACCGTTAAGACTAGACAAGATTCATGGAAGTGCGATGACGTGGGTCATGGGGGGAGTTGTTGGGTATGTCTTGGGCTATTCAGTGCACATGAGATCGAGCGCCGACCGCCCGCGCCGCGCATCGCATCGCATCGCATCGCGAGCAAGGCTCGCTCCTACGTTCGTTTTGGGCCAGTTATGCCAGTGCGATCTGCACGTTACCGCCGTACGCCACAGACGAAATTGGCCGAGAAAAAGGGAGCGAAGCGCCGCGCGGGCGGCGCTCGTTCTGATGGGCGCTGACGATCCGGTGGCAAGCACCATGGAGGTGGGATGCAGGCTTTTCAGCACTCTGGCAGGTTGCGCACCACGTTCAGCGCCGCGCTGCTCTGCGCAACTGGCATCATTTCTACGGTATTGATGTTCACATGGGCCGGTTGCTCGGCGATCCAGGCAACGGTGGCAGCAATGTCTTCGGGCAGAATTGCCTGCACGTCGCGATACAGCGCCTCCACCGCGGCCAAGTCACCGTTCAGGCGCACCACCGAGAAGTCGGTACCCGAACACAGCCCAGGTTCGATGTTGCTGACGCGCACGCGGGTGCCTGCCAGATCGGCGCGCAGGTTCAAGCTGAACTGGCGGACGAAAGCCTTGCTGGCACCGTACACGTTGCCACCGGGGTAGGGATAAGTACCCGCAATCGAGCCGATGTTGATGATCATACCGCTGTCGGCCTTCACCATCTGCGGCAGCACGGCATGGGTAACCATGGCCAACCCGGTGACATTGGTGTCGATCATGCGCTGCCAGTTCTCGGCACTGCTGACCTGGGCACGCTCGATGCCCAGCGCCAGCCCGGCGTTATTGACCAGCACATCGATGCTGGGCGCCGCCTCGTTGATCTGTTCTACCGCAGAAGCAATCGACCGGGCATCGGTGACATCCAACGTCAGCGGGATGAAATTGTCGCCCAGTTCCGCTTCCAGCTCCTGCAGTTTGTCGGTGCGCCGGGCGCCACCGATGACGCGGTAGCCCTTCTTGACCAGGGTTTGGCAGATGGCACGGCCAAACCCAGAGGATGCGCCGGTTACGAATGCTGTTTTCATCAGGGATCTCCAGAAGTCAGGGGGTCAGGCCAGGTATTTCACGCCCAGGCTGGTGAACAGGCACAGCATCGAGAACACGAGGGCCTTGCGTACCACCTCGTTGCCTTTACGGATGGCCAGGGCGCTGCCCATGTGGTTGCCGAGGATGTTGCAGGCCACCAGGGGCACGGCCAGGAGATAGACCACCTTGCCCGCCATCACGAAAGCCACCAGTGCACCGATGTTGGAGGCAAAGTTGAAGGTCTTGGAGTTGGCCGAGCTGGATACCAGGTCCATGCGCAACAGGTAATGGAACGCGATGATGAACATGCTGCCGGTACCTGGTCCGAAGAAGCCGTCGTAGAAGCCGATCACCAGGCAGGTCAGTGGCACCACCGTGTAGAGCATGCGCGTCGACAGCTCGCGTTCTTCGACAGGTCGATCTTTAGGGGTAAGGAAGATCAGGATGCCGAAAGGGATCAGTGCGAGGATGATCTTGCCCACAGTCTCCTGGGAGATCGACACGATCAGGTGGGCCCCTAGATAAGCACCGAGCAGCGAGAACGGTACACCGACCAACGCCACCTGCCAGACCATCTTGCTGTTGGCCAGGAAGTTTCTGATGGCCGCCAGGGTTCCCAGCGTACTCACCAGCTTCTCCTGGCCCAGGGCGACTTGGGGCGGCATGCCGACCAGCAGAAACCCTGGGACCAGAAACAGCCCACCGCCCCCAGCGATGCTATCCACGAAGCCAGCGATGAAGGCGATTGCGCCCAGCAGCAAAATCGCCAACAGCCAATGTTCCGCCCAGAAGGCGCCTAACAGTTCCATAGCAGTGTGTCCGTCGAGTGGTGGAGAGGGTTACGAGAGAACTTCGTAGAGGTGGTCGGCCCGGGCCAGGCGAACCCGGTTCAGGTCATTGACCGCGAACAGTCGCAACAACCAGCGGTCGGCGCCGTCGTTCTGTGGCTCGAAGCCATCACGGGCATGCAGCACGCGCTGGTTCTTGAAGATCATGAAGTCGCCTGGCAGTAACAGGTGGGGCTCATCGAAGCGGCGGGTTTCCAATAGACTGCGCAAACTGGCCAACGCTTGTTCGGCACGCAGGTTCAGGCCATGGGTATTCTCGCTGTCGAAGCGGCACAACCACTCGCCGGATTGACCGCGTACCAGCACCGGCAGCTCGGCCGTGCGACGGCGGTTACCCGTGAAGGAGTCCGGACGGCGAATCTCGAACTGCGGCAGGCACAGTTCTCGCACCGTGGCCATTGGCAGGGCTGCGATCACGGCATCGAGGTTGACCAGGGTGGTGCTGATGCGCGGGTCACAGCGCATACCGAAGAACGACAGGTACTCCGGGCAGCAGGACGCCTCGCCGATGGGCTCGGAGGACAATGGCAGGTCAGGGTTGTCGACGTGATAGGAAAAACGCAGTCGGGAGCCATGCGAGCTCTTGTGACTGGAGGAACTACGCGCCGGGATGACATGGCGGAACAGCCGGCCGTCGTTCTCGCCTTCGTAAACGATCGGGTGGATGCCCATCAGGCTCTGCATGGTCAGGCTGACCAGGCAGGCAACCGGCGTGCTGCGCGGGCTGAGTACGCCGGAATACGGCGTTGGCGGCACATCGCGGTCACGGGGGCAGTTGCGCACGATCAGGGAGGTCAGGTCAGGGTTTTCGACGAAGTGATGAATCTGCTGACACAGCGCCTTGCCCAGCACTTCCTGCGCCTGGTCCTTGAGTTGTGGATAAAGGTCTTTGCTGGTCTCGAAGTCGAGCGGCGTGTTGTTCAGCAAGGTTTGCCAGGCACTGGAGACGACCCAGGGCAAGCGAATCTCCAGTGAGGCCTGAGTTTCGGCTGCTTGTTGCAGGTGTGCGCTTTCCATTTCGAGTGATATTCCATTGAACTAGCTTGGGGCCATTCGTTGTCGTGCTAAGCCGGGCAGAGGCGGCAGACGTCGTTATTTTTTGAAGCCGTTCACAACAATGCGATGACAGGGCGTACGTCCGAGCGGCGCAGGCACATTGCATCGACTCAATCATTGTAATAACGGAAAATGACTCGATTCAATTAAATTTTTACAATGATTACGCACAAAATTGCACCGACTCAATCAAGCCATTGATTTCAAAAGATTTCAACATGGGCTGGCGAAGAGCCGGCACCCTACCACCCGCCTTGGACCGGCGAGAACGCGCCTTCGTATCGACCGATCACAGAGCAGAACCGATGCAATAGAGGTAATTAACCCGTAGGAAATTGCAATTACCTCTATAAGACCATTCGTGCTAGGCTTCCGCGTTCTCGCAGATTCTGGTGCCATTTCTATGTGGGTTCCTCACTACAGCGACCTGTCGCAACCGGTCTACCTGATGATCGCCGACGCCCTCGAACAGGACATCGGCAGCGGTCGTCTTGCAGCTGGCGATCGCTTGCCAACACTCAAGGACCTGGCCGAGGCGTTGAGCGTGACCCCTGGCACCATCGGCCGGGCTTACGACGAAGCTGCCAAGCGCGGCCTGGTGGTTGGCGAGGTCGGCCGTGGCACCTTCGTGTTGCAGCGACAGTCCGCGACACCCACGCCTGCGCTACAGACGGTGCCTGCAGCGCAGAAAGGCGACAGCAGCCAGGTCGACCTCTCGATCATCAAACCCAACGACGCGCACATGGCCGACTGGCTGCGCGGCGCGATCAATGCACTGGCCGACGCCCCCGATCTTGCGCAAGTGCTGGACTACGTCACCGAAGGTGGCCATGCGACGCACAAGCAAGCGGGTGCCGCCTGGATCCAGCGCTGGTTGCCCGAGGCCCGCTGGCAGCAGGTGGTGCTGACCTCTGGCGCGCAGCATGGCCTGCTGGTAGCCATCAGCAGCCTGTCGAAAAGCGACGATGTGATTCTGTGCGAGTCGTTCTGCTACCCCGGCATCATTTCGCTTGCGCACAGCATGGGTCGCCGTCTGCGCGGTGTGGCGATGGACGAGCACGGTCTCATTCCGGAGGCGCTTCGTGCGGCCTGTCGCGAGCATCGCCCTGCCCTGCTGGTTTGCGTGGCGACCCACCAGAACCCGACCAACTCGATCATGCCCCGCGAGCGACGCGAAGCTATCGCTCAGATCGCGCGTGAATTCGACCTGTTCATCATCGATGACGACATCTACGGGTTTCTTGAACCGAACCCCGAGTACGAACCACTGGCCGCCTATGCGCCCGAGCGTTCGGTGTACCTGACCAGCCTGTCCAAGAGCGTGCTGCCGGCGCTGCGCATCGGCTACCTGTATGCCCCGCCGCAGACGCTGTCGCGGCTGTCGTCGATGGTGCGCAGCAGCGTCTGGATGCCTTCGCCACTGATGGCCCAGCTGGCCAGCAACCTGATCAACAGCGGCAAGGCCGATCAGTTGATCCAGGTCCAGCAGAGCGAAGCCGCGGCGCGACAGCAGATGGCACGGGAAATCCTCGGCCAGTACAACATTCGCAGCCAGCCCAACAGCTTCCACATCTGGCTGGAATTGCCCGAGCCCTGGACCAGCGACGAGTTCGCCAACCTGGCGCGCAACAATGGGGTGACGGTTGTCAGTGGCAGCCAGTTCCTGCCAGAGCGGACCTCCGCCACCTGCGGCGTGCGCATCGCCTTGATGACACCCAGCCGCCAGGAACTGAGCTTCGCCTTGACCAAGCTGGCCAGCCTGCTGGATTCGCCGGAGCCGCGGCTGTTCTACTGAACTTTCACGGTTCAGGGCGTTCATGCGCGGCCCGGGTTGCTTCAATACAAAACACCACACCTATAAAAAACCCCCGCATCGCGGGGGTTTTACGATCAGCTCAACGCTGCAGCAATTCCTTAGAACGGAATATCGTCGTCGAAGCTATCGAAGTCGGCGGCTGGCTGTGGGGCTGGCTGCTGCGGCGCGGGACGCTGTGGTGCCTGTTGCGGACGTGGGGCCTGCTGGCGCGGTGCCTGGTTGTACTGCTGCTGGCCACCGTAGTTGCCGCCACCCTGGTTGTAGGGGTCGCCGCCCTGTTGCTGGTTCTGCGGACGGCCGCCGAGCAGCTGCATGGTGCCCTGCATGTCGACGATGATTTCGGTGGTGTAGCGCTTGATGCCGTCTTTTTCCCACTCGCGAGTCTGCAGCTTGCCCTCGATGTAGACTTGGGAACCCTTGCGCAGGTATTCACCAGCAATTTCGGCAACCTTGCCGAACAGCGACACACGGTGCCACTCGGTACGCTCGACCTTCTGACCGGACTGCTTGTCGGTCCACTGCTCACTGGTAGCCAGGCTCAGGTTGGTCACGGCGTTACCGTTGGGCAGGTAGCGGACTTCGGGATCCTGACCGCAGGTGCCGACCAGAATGACTTTGTTAACCCCACGGGCCATAACGTTCTCCTAGGCTTCGCACGCCGAAGAGGCTGGATTCACCAGACGCTCCAGGGTCGCACGGTCCAAAATTTTCGTATCCAGTTTGATATAGATGGCGGCCTCGTCTGCCACCACCACGGCGTCGGTTACACCCGGCACGGCCATCAGGCGCTCGGTCAGTCCGGCTTCACGGACGGCCTCGGGCGACAGCGGCATGCGCAGGCTGGTCACATAGGGCGGCTCGTTCATACGCAAGGCAACGACCAACCAAATGGCGCAGAGCCCTGCACAACCGAGGAACACCATGCTCAGCCCACCGTGCTGGAACAACCAGCCACCGATGATTCCTCCCAGAGCAGCGCCGAGGAACTGGCTGGTGGAATATACCCCCATCGCCGTCCCTTTGCCGCCAGCGGGCGACACCTTGCTCACCAACGAAGGCAACGACGCCTCCAGCAAGTTGAATGCGGTAAAGAATACCACGGTGCCGATCACCAGTCCGCGCAAGTTGTCAGCCCATTCCCAGAAGAACACCTCGACTAGCAGCAGCACAGCGACTGCACCAACCAAAACGCGCTTCATCTTGCGCTTCTTTTCGCCGTAGATGATAAACGGGACCATTGCAAAAAATGAGATGAACAACGCGGTCAGGTACACCCACCAGTGCTCTTCCTTGGGCAGCCCACCACGCTCGACGAACGCCAACGGCAGCGCCACGAAGCTGGCCATGAGGATGGCATGAAGGATGAAAATGCCCGCGTCCAGGCGCAGAAGGTCCGGATGGCGCAGGGTCGGGCCGAGGGCCTGGCGCGCCACACCTGACTCTCGGTGCTGCAAGGTGCTGTGGGTATTAGGCACCAGGAAGGCGATCAGCGCGATACCGACCAGCGCCAACGCTGCGGTGGCGAGGAATAATCCTGACAAGCCGAAGGCACGTGTCAGCAAGGGGCCGACGACCATGGCTACAGCGAACGACAGGCCGATGCTCATGCCGATCATGGCCATGGCCTTGGTACGGTGCTGCTCGCGTGTCAGGTCTGACAGCAACGCCATGACCGCTGCGGAAATCGCCCCTGCGCCTTGCAGGATGCGACCGGCGATCACGCCCCAGATCGAGTCGGCCTGGGCCGCCAGCACACTGCCCAGGGCGAAGATGACCAAGCCCAGGTAGATCACCGGGCGACGGCCGATGCGGTCGGAAATCACCCCGAACGGGATCTGCAGCACCGCTTGGGTCAATCCATAGGCACCGATGGCCAGGCCAATCAGCGCGGGGGTAGCGCCGGCAAGGTCCATGCCGTAGGTGGCCAGCACGGGCAAGACCATGAACATGCCCAGCATACGAAAGGCAAAGACCAGAGCCAGGCCGCCTGCGGCGCGGGTTTCGCTGCCACTCATGCGTTCGTTGTGGGTGTCGTGCATGGTTTAACCTCGTATGAACCGGCGGCGATTCTACCAGTCCGACAGCTTGACGGCATCTACGCGACGCTTTGCCGCGTACTGGCAGCGCGCCGTATACTTCCTTGTTTATGCCCGCAGAGCGAGGCCGCAGTGGACAAGATCCTGATTCGTGGGGCACGTACCCACAACCTGAAGAACATCGACCTGACCCTGCCCCGGGACAAGCTGATCGTGATCACCGGCCTGTCCGGCTCCGGTAAGTCATCCCTGGCGTTCGACACCCTGTACGCCGAAGGCCAGCGCCGCTACGTCGAGTCGCTCTCGGCCTATGCCCGACAGTTCCTGTCGATGATGGAAAAACCCGACGTCGACACCATCGAGGGGCTGTCGCCGGCCATTTCCATCGAACAGAAATCGACGTCGCACAACCCACGCTCGACCGTCGGCACCATTACCGAGATCTACGACTACCTGCGCCTGCTCTATGCCCGTGTCGGTACGCCGCGTTGCCCTGACCACGACATTCCGCTGGAAGCGCAGACCATCAGCCAAATGGTCGACCTGGTGCTTGCCCAACCCGAGGGCAGCAAACTCATGCTGCTGGCCCCGGTGATCCGCGAGCGCAAGGGCGAGCACCTGGCTGTGTTCGACGAACTTCGCGCCCAGGGCTTCGTCCGTGCACGGGTCAATGGCAAGCTCTACGAGCTCGACGAACTGCCCAAGCTGGACAAGCAGAAGAAGCACAGCATCGATGTAGTGGTAGACCGTTTCAAAGTGCGTGCCGATTTGCAGCAGCGCCTGGCCGAGTCGTTCGAGACAGCCCTGAAACTGGCGGACGGCATTGCCCTGGTGGCGCCGATGGACGACGAGGCCGGCGAAGAGATGATCTTCTCCGCACGCTTCGCCTGCCCTATCTGCGGTCATGCGATCAGCGAGCTGGAACCGAAGCTGTTCTCCTTCAACAATCCCGCTGGCGCCTGCCCGACGTGCGACGGTCTGGGCGTAAAGCAGTTCTTCGACACCAAGCGCCTTGTCAATGCCGAGCTGACGCTGGCCGAAGGGGCGATCCGCGGCTGGGACCGGCGCAACGTCTATTACTTCCAGATGCTCGGCTCGCTGGCCGCGCACTATGGCTTCAGCCTCGAAGCGCCTTTCGAGCAGCTCTCTGCGGAACACCAGAAGGTCATTCTTCAGGGCAGTGGCAAGCAGAGCGTCGACTTCAAGTACCTCAACGACCGCGGGGACATCGTCAAGCGTTCGCACCCGTTCGAGGGCATCGTGCCGAACCTGGAGCGGCGCTACCGTGAGACCGAGTCGGCCACCGTGCGCGAAGAACTGGCCAAATTCCTCGGCACGCAGCCCTGCCCGGACTGCCGTGGTACGCGTTTGCGCCGTGAAGCCCGCCATGTTTGGGTCGGGGAGAAGACCCTACCAGCAGTGACCAACCTGCCGATCGGCGAAGCCAGCGATTACTTCGGCGCATTGACCCTGACCGGTCGGCGCGGTGAAATCGCCGCGAAAATCCTCAAGGAAATCTGTGAACGCCTGCAGTTTCTGGTCAACGTCGGCCTCGACTACCTGACACTGGACCGCAGCGCCGAGACCTTGTCCGGCGGCGAAGCCCAGCGTATCCGCCTGGCAAGCCAGATCGGCGCAGGCTTGGTGGGGGTGATGTACATCCTCGATGAACCGTCCATCGGACTTCATCAACGCGACAACGATCGCTTGCTGGCCACCCTCAACCACCTGCGGGACCTGGGCAATACGGTGATCGTCGTCGAACACGACGAGGATGCCATTCGCCTGGCCGACTATGTCGTCGACATCGGCCCCGGGGCGGGCGTGCATGGCGGCCGGATCGTCGCCGAGGGTACACCACAGGAAGTGATGGCTCACCCTGACTCGCTCACCGGTAAGTACCTGTCCGGTCGCAAGAAGATCGTGGTGCCGGCCAAACGCACGCCGCGCAACAAGAAGCTGCAACTCAAGCTCAAGGGTGCGCGAGGCAATAACCTGCAGAACGTCGATCTGGAGGTGCCGATCGGTCTGCTGACCTGCGTGACCGGTGTCTCCGGCTCGGGCAAGTCGACCCTGATCAACAACACCCTGTTCCCCCTGGCCGCCACCGCCCTCAATGGCGCAAGCAGCCTGGAGGCTGCCGCCCACACCAGCATCGATGGCCTGCAGCACCTGGATAAAGTGGTCGATATCGACCAGAGCCCGATTGGCCGTACACCACGCTCGAACCCAGCCACCTATACCGGCATCTTCACTCCGATCCGCGAGCTGTTCGCGGGCGTGCCGGAATCGCGATCCCGCGGTTACGGACCGGGGCGCTTCTCGTTCAACGTCAAAGGTGGCCGTTGCGAAGCGTGCCAGGGCGATGGCCTGATCAAGGTCGAAATGCACTTCCTGCCGGATATCTACGTTCCGTGCGATGTCTGCAAGAGCAAGCGCTATAACCGTGAGACGCTTGAGATCAAGTACAAGGGCAAGAACATCCACGAAGTACTGGAAATGACCATCGAGGATGCCCGCGAGTTCTTCGACGCCGTCCCCGCGCTGGCGCGCAAGCTTCAGACCCTGATGGATGTCGGGCTTTCGTACATCAAGCTGGGGCAGTCGGCGACCACGTTGTCCGGTGGTGAGGCGCAACGGGTGAAGCTGTCGCGCGAGCTGTCCAAGCGCGACACGGGCAAAACGCTGTATATCCTCGATGAGCCGACCACCGGCCTGCACTTCGCCGACATCCAGCAGCTGCTGGACGTACTGCATCGCCTGCGCGACCACGGCAACACCGTAGTGGTGATCGAGCACAACCTGGACGTGATCAAGACAGCCGACTGGCTGGTGGATCTGGGGCCAGAGGGTGGCTCCAAGGGTGGCCAGATCATCGCCTGTGGTACACCGGAAGAACTGAGCAACACCAAACAGTCCTATACCGGGCATTACCTCAAACCGTTGCTGGAGCGGGACCGGGCATAAACAAAAAGCCCCTGGCAGTTGATTGCCAGGGGCTTTGGGTATCAGGGTGGCCGGCGTTACATCTGCGACTGCAGGTAGTTCTCCAGGCCTATCGCCTTGATCAGGCCCTGCTGCTTCTCCAGCCAGTAGGTGTGATCTTCCTCGGTGTCGGCCAACTGCGCACGCAGGATATCGCGGCTGACGTAATCCTTGTGCAGCTCGCAAAGCTCGATGCCTTTGCACAGTGCAGCCCGTACCTTGTACTCGAGCTTCAGATCCGCTTCGATCATCTCCGGCACGGTTGTACCCACTTCGAGGTCATCCGCGCGCATGTCTGGCGTACCTTCGAGCATGAGAATTCGACGCATCAGGGCATCGGCGTGCTGCGTCTCTTCTTCCATCTCATGGTTGATTCGCTCGTAGAGCTTGGACAGGCCCCAGTCTTCGTACATACGCGAGTGGATGAAGTACTGGTCGCGCGCCGCCAGTTCGCCCTTCAGCAATGTAACGAGGTAGTTGATAACATCCGGGTGACCTTGCATCGCCCTGTTTCTCCATGTGAAAACGTCTATGCCACATAGTGTGAACCAGCTTTCGCGCGCGGTCACTGAAAAACGCGCAATTAGAAGTAAAAAATCGGCTAAACAGTAGTGATATTCATTGAAAAACCGCCCAATTGAGGGCGGTTCTCCTTATCACTTCGACTTAGGCGAGGTTTACGCCCAACGCGTTGGCTATCCCTTCTGCGTAGGCCGGGTCAGCCTTGAAGAAGTGCTGCAGCTGCCGCTGAACCACCTCTTCGCTGACACCGGCCATGGCGCCGGCGATGTTGCGGAAAAGAAGTGCCTTTTGCTGCTCACTCATCAAGCGGAACAACGCACCGGCATGACTGTAGTAGTCATTGTCCTCACGGTGATCGTAACGATCCGCGGCACCACTCAAGGGCAACGCGGGCTCGGCGTGACGTGCCGACTGCTTGGGCGCGTCCGCGTAGCTGTTCGGCTCATAGTTCGGCGCACTGCCATAGCTACCGTTAGCCATCGAGCCATCGCGCTGGTAGCTGTGCATCGGACAGCGCGGCGCGTTAACCGGCAACTGCTGATGGTTGGTCCCGACGCGGTAGCGGTGGGCGTCTGCATAGGCGAACACGCGGCCTTGCAGCATGCGGTCGGGCGAGAGGCCAACGCCAGGCACCATGTTGCTCGGGCCGAACGTGGCTTGCTCGACTTCGGCAAAGTAGTTCAACGGGTTACGGTTGAGCTCCAGAACGCCCACCTCGATCAGCGGAAAATCTTTCTGCGACCAGGTTTTCGTGACATCGAACGGATTCTCGCCACGTCCGGCTGCCTCGGCTTCGCTCATCACCTGGATGCAGACAGTCCAGCGCGGGTAATCGCCGCGTGCAATGGCCTCGAACAGGTCACGCTGCGCGTAATCCGGGTCAGTACCTGCCAAACGCGCGGCTTCGGAAGGTTCCAGATTCTTGATGCCCTGCTGGGTCTTGAAGTGCCATTTGACCCAGGTGCGCTCACCTTGGGCATTGACCAGGCTGTAGGTGTGGCTGCCGAACCCGTGCATGTGGCGATAGCCATCCGGAATTCCGCGGTCAGAGAACAGAATGGTGACCTGGTGCAGCGCTTCGGGCGAGTGCGACCAGAAATCCCACATCATCTGGGCATTTTTCAGGTTGGTCTGCGGATGGCGCTTCTGGGTGTGGATAAAGTCAGGGAACTTCAACGGATCGCGGATGAAGAATACCGGCGTGTTGTTGCCAACGATGTCCCAGTTGCCTTCTTCGGTATAGAACTTGACGGCAAAACCGCGCGGGTCGCGCTCGGTGTCGGCCGAGCCACGCTCACCCCCAACAGTAGAGAAGCGCAGGAAGGTCTCCGTTTGCTTGCCGAGCTCCGAGAACAGTTTTGCATGGGTGTAATGGGTGATGTCGCGGGTGACCGTGAAGGTACCGTAAGCACCCGAGCCCTTGGCGTGTACACGACGCTCGGGGATGTTCTCACGGTTGAAATGGGCGAGTTTCTCCACCAGGTGGAAATCATCGAGCAGCAGCGGGCCGCGCGGGCCTGCAGAACGGGAATTCTGGTTATCGGCTACGGGTGCACCGCTGGCGGTGGTGAGAATCTTGCTCATGGGCTCTCCTTATGGGGTCTTGATGTGCCGACCAAACGGCTTGAGGAGAGTATTGGCGAACGAGGTTACAAGAACAAATTCATTGAATGACTAACATCAATAGATAATTACAATACATGTAAAGACAAAAAACCGGGCACTAGGCCCGGTTCTTTGTAGCAGACAGAACGTCTTACTCAGCAGCTTCTACAGCACCGCCGACCGGACGATCAACCAGCTCGACGTACGCCATAGGGGCGTTGTCGCCAGCGCGGAAACCGCACTTCAGGATGCGCAGGTAGCCGCCCTGACGGGTGGCGTAACGCTTGCCCAGGTCGTTGAACAGTTTGCCAACAGCGGACTTCGAACGGGTACGGTCGAAGGCCAGACGACGGTTAGCAACGCTGTCTTCCTTGGCCAGGGTGATCAGCGGCTCGGCAACGCGGCGCAGTTCCTTGGCTTTCGGCAGGGTGGTTTTGATCAGCTCGTGCTCGATCAGCGACACAGCCATGTTCTGGAACATAGCTTTGCGGTGAGAGCTGGTACGGCTCAGGTGACGTCCACTTTTACGATGACGCATGATTCATTCCTTACCAAACACTACGTTCGGTGATTACGACGATCAGGCGGTCGCCTTGTCGTCTTTCTTAAGACTTGCAGGCGGCCAGTTGTCGAGGCGCATGCCGAGAGACAGACCACGAGAGGCCAGCACGTCCTTGATTTCAGTCAGGGACTTCTTGCCCAGGTTAGGAGTCTTCAACAGCTCTACTTCGGTACGCTGAATCAGGTCGCCGATGTAGTAGATGTTCTCCGCCTTGAGGCAGTTGGCCGAACGTACAGTCAGTTCCAGGTCGTCAACCGGACGCAGCAGGATCGGATCGATCTCGTCTTCCTGCTCGACTACGACAGGCTCGCTGTCACCTTTGAGGTCGACGAACGCGGCCAGCTGCTGTTGCAGGATGGTCGCAGCGCGGCGGATAGCCTCTTCAGGATCCAGGGTGCCGTTGGTTTCCAGATCAATGACCAGCTTGTCCAGGTTGGTACGCTGTTCAACACGGGCGTTCTCGACCACGTAGGCGATACGACGCACCGGGCTGAACGAAGCGTCCAGCTGGAGAC
Source organism: Pseudomonas sp. NyZ480 (assembly GCF_029537255.1). Classification (NCBI taxonomy): domain Bacteria; kingdom Pseudomonadati; phylum Pseudomonadota; class Gammaproteobacteria; order Pseudomonadales; family Pseudomonadaceae; genus Pseudomonas; species Pseudomonas sp. NyZ480. Next base: position 4,888,659 of record NZ_CP120626.1, read on the forward strand.
GGCCAATGCTGCGGCTTTCGTCTTCGTCAGTTTGACGAGAGTCGGCCGGCTCGTAACCGCGACCACGAGCTACAGTGAGCTTCATGTTCAGGGCGCCGTTGGACGCCAGGTTCGCGATTACGTGATCGGGGTTGACGATCTCGACATCGTGATCCAGCTGAATATCGGCAGCGGTAACCACCCCCGAACCCTTTTTCGACAAGGTCAGCGTAACTTCGTCACGACCGTGCAGCTTGATAGCCAGACCTTTCAGGTTCAACAGGATTTCAATTACGTCTTCCTGTACACCTTCGATCGCGGAGTACTCGTGGAGTACGCCATCGATCTCGGCCTCGACTACTGCACAGCCAGGCATGGAGGACAACAGGATGCGGCGCAGCGCGTTGCCCAGGGTATGGCCGAAACCACGCTCGAGAGGCTCGAGCGTAATCTTGGCGCGGGTTGGACTGACTACCTGCACGTCAATGTGACGGGGAGTCAGGAACTCATTTACCGAAATCTGCATGGATGCACCTATTTTCTAGCCCTTACTTGGAGTAGAGCTCGACAATCAGGTTTTCGTTGATGTCGGCAGACAGGTCGCTGCGAGCAGGAACGTTCTTGAAAACGCCCGACTTTTTAGCAGCATCTACGTCTACCCACTCAACGCGGCCACGCTGGGCGCACAGTTCAAGGGCTTGAACAATGCGCAGCTGGTTCGACGACTTCTCGCGAACCGCGACCACGTCACCCGGACGAACTTGGTAGGATGGAATGTTTACAGTCTTACCGTTGACGCTGATCGCTTTGTGCGAAACCAGCTGACGGGACTCGGAACGAGTCGAGCCGAAGCCCATACGGTAGACGACGTTATCCAGACGGCACTCGAGCAGTTGCAGCAGGTTCTCACCAGTTGCGCCTTTTTTCGAGGCAGCAGCTTGGTAGTAACCGCGGAACTGACGCTCCAGAACACCGTAGATACGACGGACTTTTTGTTTCTCGCGCAGCTGGGTACCGTAGTCGGACTGACGGCCACGGCGCTGGCCGTGGATACCTGGGGCTGCTTCGATGTTGCACTTCGATTCCAGAGCGCGAACGCCGCTCTTCAGGAACAGGTCAGTGCCTTCACGGCGAGACAGTTTGCATTTTGGACCAATGTAACGTGCCATTTATCTGTCTCCTGATTACACGCGACGCTTCTTCGGCGGACGGCACCCGTTGTGCGGGATAGGCGTCACGTCGGTGATGCTGGCGATCTTGTAGCCGCAGCTGTTCAGCGCACGAACGGCGGACTCACGACCTGGACCTGGACCCTTGACGTTAACGTCGAGGTTCTTCAGACCATATTCCAGCGCAGCTTGACCAGCACGTTCAGCAGCGATCTGAGCTGCGAACGGGGTGGATTTGCGCGAACCACGGAAACCCGAACCACCGGAGGTAGCCCAGGACAACGCGTTGCCCTGACGGTCGGTGATGGTCACGATGGTGTTGTTGAAAGACGCATGGATGTGGGCGATGCCATCAACCACTGTCTTTTTGACTTTCTTACGAGGACGAGCAGCAGGTTTTGCCATGTCTATATTCCTGGGCGATTACTTGCGGATCGGCTTACGCGGGCCCTTACGGGTGCGTGCGTTGGTCTTGGTGCGCTGACCGCGAACCGGCAGACCTTTACGATGACGCAGGCCGCGGTAGCAACCCAGGTCCATCAAGCGTTTGATCTTCATGTTGATGTCACGACGCAGGTCACCTTCAGTGGTGAACTTCGCGACTTCGCCACGCAGGATTTCGATTTGCTCGTCGCTCAGATCCTTGATCTTAGCGGCTGGGTTGACACCAGCGTCTGCACAGATCTTCTGTGCAGTAGTGCGACCGACACCATAGATGTAGGTCAGCGAGATAACAGTATGCTTGTTATCTGGAATGTTGACGCCTGCAATACGGGCCATTCAGTGGGACTCCAATTGACAGCTACCTACGCCCCGGAAGCCAAGAAATAGGGCGCGAGATAATATCGCTGTAGAAACGAATAATCAACCCAGCAGCACACTAGCTGCTGGGTTTGAAGCGCAGATCACACTCAGCCTTGGCGCTGTTTGTGACGCGGTTCCGCGCTGCAGATCACTCGTACGACGCCTTCGCGACGAATGATTTTGCAGTTGCGGCACAGCTTTTTCACCGATGCACGAACTTTCATTACCGACTCCTCGAACCTTAGGGGCGTATCAGCGCAGCAGACCGCTGCCACCGTAGCCTTTCAGGTTGGCTTTCTTCATCAGGGATTCGTACTGGTGCGAAACGAGGTGCGATTGTACTTGGGACATGAAGTCCATCACAACCACTACCACAATCAGCAACGAGGTCCCGCCAAGGTAGAACGGCACATTTGCTGCCACCACCAGGAACTGGGGCAGAAGGCAGACGGCCATCATGTAAAGAGCACCGAACATGGTCAGACGAGTCAGAACGCCATCAATGTAGCGTGCCGACTGCTCACCAGGACGGATACCCGGAATAAAGGCACCGGACTTCTTCAGGTTTTCCGCTACGTCTTTCGGGTTGAACATCAGCGCTGTGTAGAAGAAGCAGAAGAAAATGATCCCTGCACTAAACAGCAGAATGTTCAACGGCTGACCAGGAGCGATCGACTGCGAGATGTCCTGCAGCCAGCCCATACCTTCGGACTGACCGAACCAGGCACCCAGCGAAGCCGGGAACAGCAGAATGCTGCTCGCGAAGATGGCCGGGATAACCCCTGCCATGTTCACTTTCAACGGCAAGTGGCTGGTCTGCGCAGCGAAGACCTTACGGCCCTGCTGACGCTTGGCGTAGTGAACGGCGATACGACGCTGACCACGCTCGATGAACACCACGAAACCGATAATCGCTACTGCCAGCAAACCGATAGCGACCAGGGCGAAGATGTTGATATCGCCTGTGCGTGCAGACTCGAAAGACTGCCCGATTGCTCTCGGAAGACCGGCAACGATACCTGCGAAGATCAACATCGAGATACCGTTGCCCACACCGCGCTCGGTGATCTGCTCGCCCAGCCACATCATGAACATCGCGCCAGCCACGAACGTGGAGACGGCAACGACATGGAAGCCCAGGCCTACAGAAAACGCCACGCCCTGGTTGGCCAGGCCAATGGACATGCCAATGGCTTGAACCAGTGCCAGGATAACGGTGCCGTAGCGGGTGTACTGGCTGATCTTGCGACGGCCAGCTTCACCTTCCTTCTTCAACTGCTCCAGTTGCGGGCTGACCGCAGTCATCAGCTGCATGATGATCGATGCCGAGATATACGGCATGATCCCCAGTGCAAAGATGCTCATGCGCTCGAGCGCGCCACCGGAAAACATGTTGAACAAGCTAAGAATGGTCCCCTCATTCTGCCGAAACAGATCCGCCAGACGGTCTGGATTGATGCCAGGAACCGGGATATGCGCACCTATCCGATAGACGATGATCGCCATGAACAGAAAGCGCAGACGAGCCCAGAGTTCCGACATCCCGCCCTTACCGAGCGAAGAGAGAGCACCTTGCTTAGCCATTTATTCCTCGAACTTGCCGCCAGCTGCTTCGATAGCCGCACGCGCACCCTTGGTGGCTGCGATACCCTTGATGGTGACTGCGCGAGTGACTTCGCCAGACAGCATGATTTTCACACGCTGGACGTTCTGGCCGATCACGTTGGCATCCTTCAGGGATTGCACGGAGACCACGTCGCCTTCCACCTTGGCCAGCTCGGACAGACGCACTTCTGCGCGGTCCATGGCTTTCAGGGAAACGAAGCCGAACTTCGGCAGGCGACGGTGCAGCGGCTGTTGACCGCCTTCGAAGCCCGGAGCGATCGAACCACCCGAACGGGAAGTCTGACCTTTGTGGCCACGGCCGCCAGTCTTACCCAGACCGCTACCGATACCACGACCCGGACGATGCTTTTCGCGACGGGAACCCGGCGCTGGACTCAGATCATTGAGTTTCATCGATTAACCCTCGACGCGCAGCATGTAGTAAGCCTTGTTGATCATCCCGCGGTTCTCGGGAGTATCCTGGACTTCTACAGTGTGACCGATGCGACGCAGACCCAGGCCTTTAACGCACAGTTTGTGGTTAGGCAGACGGCCGGCGGTGCTTTTGATCAGCGTTACTTTTACGGTTGCCATGATCAGATGATCTCCTCAACGCTCTTGCCGCGCTTGGCAGCAATGGACTCAGGAGATTGCATGGCTTTCAGACCCTTGAAGGTGGCGTAAACTACGTTCACTGGGTTGGTCGAACCGTAGCACTTGGCCAGGACGTTCTGAACGCCAGCAACTTCCAGGACGGCACGCATGGCGCCGCCGGCGATGATACCGGTACCTTCCGAGGCAGGCTGCATGTAAACCTTCGAGGCGCCGTGGGCGGCCTTGGTGGCGTACTGCAGGGTGGTGCCTTTCAGGTCAACCTGAATCATGTTGCGACGAGCAGCTTCCATGGCTTTCTGGATCGCGGCAGGTACTTCGCGCGATTTGCCACGGCCGAAACCAACACGACCCTTGCCATCACCAACCACGGTCAGCGCGGTGAAGGTGAAGATACGGCCGCCTTTAACGGTTTTAGCTACGCGGTTAACTTGAACCAGCTTCTCGATGTAGCCTTCGTCGCGCTTTTGATCGTTATTTGCCATAACTTAGAACTCCAGCCCGCCTTCACGAGCAGCATCAGCCAGCGCTTTGACGCGGCCGTGGTACTTGAAGCCGGAACGGTCAAAGGCAACTTGAGATACACCGGCGGCTTTCGCACGCTCAGCTACCAGCTTGCCAACCTTAGTGGCCGCGTCGATGTTGCCGGTGGCGCCATCACGCAGTTCTTTGTCCAAGGTCGAGGCGCTTGCCAGAACCTTGCTGCCGTCGGCCGAAATGACCTGGGCATAGATGTGCTGCGAGGAGCGGAACACGCAGAGACGCACGACTTCGAGTTCGTGCATTTTCAGGCGTGCTTTGCGAGCGCGACGCAGTCGAGTAACTTTTTTGTCGGTCATTTGCTAGGCCCTACTTCTTCTTGGCTTCTTTACGACGGACTACTTCGTCCGCGTAACGCACACCCTTGCCTTTGTAAGGCTCTGGCGGACGGAAGTCGCGGATTTCAGCGGCCACCTGACCCACCAGCTGCTTATCGATACCCTTGATCAGGATGTCGGTCTGGCTTGGGGTTTCAGCGGTGATACCGGCTGGCAGTTCGTAGTCCACTGGGTGCGAGAAGCCCAGAGCCAGGTTCAGAACGGTGCCTTTAGCCTGTGCCTTGTAACCAACACCGACCAGCTGGAGCTTACGCTCGAAGCCTTGGCTTACGCCTTGGACCATGTTGTTGACCAGAGCACGGGTAGTACCGGCCATGGCGCGAGCTTGCTGGTCACCATTGCGAGCGACGAAACGCAGCTCGCCAGACTCTTCGGTAACTTCAACAGACGAGTGAACATTCAGTTCGAGAGTGCCTTTGGCACCCTTAACCGAAAGCTGTTGGCCGGCGAATTTGACTTCGACACCAGCTGGCAGCTTAACGGGGTTCTTAGCGACGCGAGACATGCCTATCTCCCCTTAGAACACTGTGCACAGAACTTCGCCGCCGACACCGGCAGCGCGCGCAGCGCGATCAGTCATCACACCTTTGTTGGTGGAGACGATAGACACGCCCAGACCGCCACGTACTTTCGGCAGGTCAGAGACGGACTTGTACTGGCGCAGGCCTGGACGGCTGGAGCGCTTCAGCTCCTCGATGACCGGACGGCCTTCGAAGTACTTCAGTTCGATCGACAGGGAAGGCTTGGCTTCGCCACTGACCTGGTAGCCAGCGATGTAACCTTCGTCCTTCAGAACTTTGGCAACCGCGACCTTCAGGGTGGAGGAAGGCATGCTTACGACGGACTTTTCAGCCATCTGGGCATTACGGATGCGAGTTAGCATGTCCGCTAACGGGTCCTGCATACTCATGGGCTAGATGCTCCTGATACAAGAATTATTAGCCTTGCGGCTATCACAACCACCCGAGCAGGCAGGGCAAAAAACCCAGGCTCAGGTGAGCCGGTCATTCTAGACACAAGACAGAAACGAAACAAGCCCCGTATAGGGGCTTGTTTGTTGGCGAGGTCACCGACGGTCGGAAGATTGCTCCCCTTCCGCCGGGATCACACCTGCAGCGATTACCAGGAGGCTTTGACCAGGCCTGGTACGTCGCCGCGCATTGCAGCTTGACGCAGCATGTTACGGCCCAGGCCGAACTTACGGTATACACCGTGAGGACGACCGGTCAGGCGGCAACGGTTGCGCAGGCGCGAAGCGCTGGCGTCACGTGGCTGTTTCTGCAGAGCGACTACGGCAGCGAAACGCTCTTCTGGAGAGGCGTTCAGGTTGACGATGGTCGCTTTCAGCTCGGCACGCTTCTTAGCGTACTTGGCTACCGTGAGCTGACGCTTCAGCTCGCGGTTCTTCATGCTCTTCTTGGCCATTTTCCTACTCCAATCAGTTGCGGAACGGGAATTTGAAAGCACGCAGCAGTGCGCGGCCTTCATCATCCGTACGAGCAGTGGTGGTCAGGGTAATGTCCAGACCGCGCAGAGCATCGATCTTGTCGTAATCGATTTCCGGGAAGATGATCTGCTCTTTCACGCCCATGCTGTAGTTGCCACGACCGTCGAAGGACTTGGCGTTCAGGCCGCGGAAGTCGCGAACCCGAGGCAGGGAGATCGCCAGCAGGCGGTCCAGGAACTCGTACATCTTGTCGCGACGCAGGGTCACCTTGACACCGATCGGCCAACCTTCACGGACTTTGAAGCCCGCGATGGATTTACGAGCGAAAGTCACAACTGGCTTTTGACCAGTGATCTTTTCCAGGTCGGCAACAGCGTGCTCGATGACTTTCTTGTCACCGATCGCTTCGCCCAGGCCCATGTTCAGGGTGATCTTGGTTACGCGCGGAACTTCCATCACGTTCGAAAGCTTAAGTTCTTCCTTAAGCTTGGGAGCGATTTCGTTCCGGTAAATCTCTTTCAGTCGTGCCATTGTCTTCTACCTAGCAGTGTTCAAGCATCAACCGCTTTCTGGGTCGACTTGAAGACACGAATTTTCTTGCCGTCTTCAACTTTGAAGCCAACGCGGTCTGCCTTGTTGGTTTCGCTGTTGAAAATGGCAACGTTGGAAGCGTGCAGAGGCGCTTCTTTTTCGACGATACCGCCCTGTACGCCCGCCATCGGGTTAGGCTTGGTATGACGCTTGACCAGGTTGACACCGCCAACGACCAGACGGTCGTCAGCGAGAACCTTCAGCACCTTACCGCGCTTACCTTTGTCTTTGCCGGCGATCACGATGATCTCGTCATCACGACGAATCTTTTGCATGTCGGATCTCCTTACAGCACTTCAGGGGCGAGCGAGACGATCTTCATGAACTTCTCAGTACGAAGTTCACGGGTCACTGGCCCGAAGATGCGAGTGCCGATCGGCTCTTGCTTGTTGTTCAGCAGAACAGCAGCGTTGCCGTCGAAACGAATGATGGAACCGTCAGCGCGACGTACACCGTGACGGGTACGGACGACAACAGCAGTCATCACCTGGCCTTTTTTGACCTTACCGCGCGGAATTGCTTCCTTGACGGTTACCTTGATGATGTCACCGATACCGGCGTAACGACGGTGCGAACCGCCGAGCACCTTGATGCACATGACGCGACGAGCGCCGCTGTTATCGGCCACATCGAGCATGGATTGAGTCTGAATCATAAAATTTCTCCGACCCTTAGCCCTTAGACTTCAACAGCGCGTTCGAGGACTTCAACCAGTGCCCAGGACTTCGTCTTGGCCAGCGGACGGGTTTCACGGATGGAAACCTTGTCGCCGATCTTGCACTGGTTGGCTTCGTCGTGCGCGTGCAGCTTAGTCGAACGCTTAACGTATTTACCGTAGATCGGGTGCTTAACGCGACGCTCGATCAGAACGGTGATGGTCTTGTCCATTTTGTCGCTGACGACACGGCCAGTCAGCGTACGGACGGTTTTTTCAGCTTCAGCCATGATCACTTACCTGCCTGCTGGTTGAGCACAGTTTTCACGCGAGCGATGTCACGCTTAACTTGCGAGAGCAGGTGCGACTGCCCCAACTGGCCAGTTGCTTTCTGCATACGCAGATTGAACTGGTCGCGCAGCAAGCCGAGCAGTTGCTCATTCAGTTGCTGTGCCGATTTTTCACGAAGTTCATTCGCTTTCATCACATCACCGTCCGCTTAACAAAGGAGGTGGCGAGAGGCAGCTTTGCAGCGGCCAGAGCGAAAGCTTCGCGCGCCAGCTCTTCAGAAACACCCTCGATTTCGTACAGGACTTTGCCTGGCTGAATCTGGGCAACCCAGTATTCCACGGAACCCTTACCTTTACCCATACGAACCTCGAGAGGTTTCTTGGAGATCGGCTTGTCCGGGAACACACGGATCCAGATCTTACCGCCACGTTTTACGTGACGGGTCAGCGCACGACGTGCGGACTCGATCTGGCGAGCGGTGAGGCGACCGCGAGCAACAGCCTTCAGGGCGAATTCGCCGAAGCTGACTTTGCTACCGCGCAGTGCCAGACCACGGTTGTGGCCGGTCATCTGCTTGCGGAATTTTGTACGCTTTGGTTGCAACATTTGGCGTACCCCTTACTTAGCAGCTTTTTTACGAGGCGCTGGTGCTTGTGGTTTCAGTTCTTCTTGGCGACCACCAATAACTTCGCCTTTGAAGATCCAAACCTTCACACCGATCACACCGTAGGTGGTGTGAGCTTCGTAGGTGTTGTAGTCGATATCGGCACGCAGGGTGTGCAGAGGCACACGACCTTCGCGATACCACTCGGTACGAGCAATCTCAGCACCGCCGAGACGACCGCTCACCTGGATCTTGATGCCCTTGGCACCAATACGCATGGCGTTCTGAACGGCGCGCTTCATGGCGCGACGGAACATTACGCGGCGCTCCAGCTGCTGAGCTACGCTCTGCGCAACCAGCATAGCGTCGAGTTCCGGCTTGCGGATCTCTTCGATGTTGATGTGCACAGGCACACCCATCTGCTTGGTCAGGTCCTGACGCAGCTTCTCGACATCTTCACCTTTCTTACCGATAACGATACCGGGACGAGCGGTGTGGATGGTGATGCGTGCAGTTTGAGCCGGACGATGAATATCGATACGGCTTACGGACGCGCTTTTTAGTTTGTCCTGGAGGTACTCACGCGTTTTCAGATCCTTCAACAGGTAATCTGCGTAAGTAGCACCGTCTGCGTACCAGACGGAGGTGTGCTCCTTGACGATTCCCAGGCGAATGCCAGTGGGATGTACTTTCTGACCCATCTGATCGACTCCGTTACTTGTCCGCAACCTTGACAGTGATATGGCAAGACCGCTTGACGATGCGATCAGCACGGCCTTTGGCACGTGGCATGATGCGCTTCAGCGAACGCCCTTCGTTGACGAAGACGGTGGAGACCTTCAGGTCATCAACGTCTGCGCCTTCGTTGTGTTCGGCGTTGGCAACGGCCGACTCGAGGACTTTCTTCATGATTTCAGCGGCTTTTTTGCTGCTGAAGGCCAACAGGTTGAGCGCTTCGCCCACCTTCTTCCCGCGGATCTGGTCGGCGACCAAGCGGGCTTTCTGGGCGGAGATGCGAGCGCCCGACAACTTAGCGGCTACTTCCATTTCCTTACCCCTTAACGCTTGGCTTTCTTGTCAGCCACGTGCCCGCGATAGGTGCGGGTACCGGCGAACTCGCCCAGTTTGTGGCCGACCATGTCTTCGTTCACCAGAACTGGGACGTGTTGACGACCGTTGTGTACCGCGATGGTCAGACCGACCATTTGTGGCAGGATCATCGAACGGCGCGACCAGGTTTTAACTGGCTTGCGATCGTTCTTCTCCACCGCCACTTCGATCTTCTTCAGAAGGTGAAGATCGATAAAAGGACCTTTTTTCAGAGAACGTGGCACTGTCGTATCCCTCTAGTTACTTGCGACGACGGACGATCATGTTGTCGGTACGCTTATTACCACGAGTCTTAGCACCCTTGGTTGGGAAGCCCCATGGCGATACCGGATGACGACCACCGGAGGTACGACCTTCACCACCACCATGTGGGTGGTCAACCGGGTTCATGGCAACACCACGAACGGTTGGGCGAACGCCGCGCCAGCGTTTGGCACCAGCTTTACCCAGCGAGCGCAGGCTGTGCTCGGAGTTCGAGACTTCGCCCAGGGTCGCACGGCACTCAGCCAGTACTTTGCGCATCTCACCGGAGCGCAGACGCAGAGTCACGTAGACGCCTTCACGAGCGATCAGCTGAGCCGAAGCACCAGCGGAACGAGCGATCTGAGCACCTTTACCCGGCTTCAGTTCGACGCCGTGAACGGTGCTACCTACTGGGATGTTGCGCAGTTGCAGGGAGTTACCGGCCTTGATTGGGGCCAGGGCACCTGCGATCAGCTGGTCGCCAGCGCTCACGCCTTTAGGGGCGATGATGTAGCGACGCTCGCCGTCTGCGTAGCACAGCAGGGCGATGTGAGCAGTACGGTTCGGATCGTATTCGATACGCTCGACAGTGGCTGGAATGCCATCTTTGTCGTTGCGACGGAAGTCGACCAGACGGTAATGCTGCTTGTGACCACCACCAACGTGACGAGTGGTGATGCGGCCATTGTTGTTACGACCACCAGACTTCGATTTTTTCTCGATCAGCGGTGCGTGAGGAGCGCCTTTGTGCAGCTCCTGGTTGACCACCTTGACCACGAAACGGCGGCCAGGGGAAGTCGGTTTGCATTTAACGATTGCCATGATGCACCCCTTCCTTACTCAGCACTGCTGCTGAAATCGAGATCTTGGCCTGGCTGAAGGGAGACGATCGCCTTCTTCCAGTCATTACGCTTGCCCAGACCACGTGCGGTACGCTTGGTTTTACCCAGAACGTTAACGGTCGACACGTTTTCAACTTTTACGTTGAACAGGCCTTCGACAGCTTTCTTGATTTCCAGCTTGGTTGCATCGGTAGCAACCTTGAATACGAACTGGCCTTTTTTCTCAGCCAGAACGGTAGCCTTCTCGGAAACGTGCGGGCCAAGGAGGACTTTAAATACGCGTTCCTGGTTCATCCCAGCAGCTCCTCGAATTTCTTCACGGCCGAGACAGTGATCAACACTTTCTCGTATGCGATCAGACTGACCGGGTCGGAACCTTGAACGTCACGTACATCTACGTGCGGCAGGTTGCGAGCAGCCAGGTACAGGTTCTGATCAACAGCGTCCGAAACGATCAGTACGTCGTTCAGACCCATGCCGTTCAGCTTGTTCAGCAGGTCTTTGGTTTTCGGGGCTTCAACAGCGAAGTCCTGAACCACGACCAGACGGTCGCTACGCACCAGCTCAGCGAGGATGGAGCGCAGAGCTGCGCGATACATCTTCTTGTTGAGCTTCTGCGAGTGATCCTGAGGACGAGCTGCGAAGGTAACACCACCGCCACGCCAGATCGGACCACGAGTGGTACCAGCACGAGCACGGCCAGTACCCTTCTGACGCCATGGGCGCTTACCGCCACCAGCCACGTCGGAACGGGTCTTCTGCTGCTTGGTGCCCTGACGGCCGCCGGCCATGTAGGCCACGACTGCTTGGTGTACCAGCGTCTCGTTGAATTCGCCACCGAAGGTCAGTTCGGAAACTTCGATCGCCTGAGCGTCATTTACATTGAGTTGCATGTCAGTTTCCCCTTAACCGCGAGCCTTGACAGCTGGACGAACAATCACGTCGCCGCCAGTAGCGCCCGGAACGGCACCCTTGACCAGCAGCAGATTGCGCTCAGCGTCTACACGCACTACTTCCAGGGACTGAACAGTCACGCGCTCGGCGCCCATGTGACCGGACATTTTCTTGCCCTTGAACACACGACCAGGAGTCTGGCACTGGCCGATGGAGCCTGGGACACGGTGCGACACGGAGTTACCGTGGGTGTTGTCCTGACCACGGAAGTTCCAGCGCTTGATGGTACCGGCGAAGCCTTTACCTTTGGACTGACCAGTAACGTCTACCAGCTGGCCTGCAGCGAAGAGTTCAGCTTTGATCGAGTCGCCAGCCTGGAACTCGCCTTCTTCAAGACGGAACTCCCAGACACCGCGACCAGCGGCAACGTTCGCTTTAGCGAAGTGACCTGCCTGAGCGGCAGTCACGCGCGAAGCACGACGCTCGCCGACAGTGACTTGCACTGCACGGTAGCCATCGGTTTCTTCAGTTTTGAACTGGGTGACGCGATTCGGCTCGATCTCAATGACCGTGACCGGAATGGAGACACCTTCTTCGGTGAAAATGCGGGTCATACCGCACTTGCGACCGACTACACCAATAGTCATGTTGTAAACCTCATGAGTGTACGGGGCTTTCACCCGCTATGGCCGCCCATTTCAGAGCGTTACACGACCAGACCGAAGTCTTAGCCGAGGCTGATCTGCACTTCCACGCCTGCCGCGAGATCAAGCTTCATCAGCGCATCAACGGTTTTATCCGTTGGCTGGACGATGTCCAGAACACGCTTATGAGTGCGAATCTCGTACTGATCACGCGCGTCTTTGTTGACGTGCGGGGAGACCAGAACGGTGAAACGCTCTTTGCGGGTAGGCAGTGGAATTGGACCACGCACTTGTGCACCAGTACGTTTCGCGGTTTCCACGATTTCCTGGGTGGATTGGTCGATCAGGCGATGGTCGAAAGCCTTCAACCTGATACGGATTTGCTGATTTTGCATTGGATTTCAGACTCCAGGCTGTTCCCATCGGGCGCACTACGCCCGTTAAAAGGAGGCGTGATTCTATAGACGCCCCCATTTAGTGTCAACCCAATAAAAAAAGCCCCCGCTGAGCGGGGGCTTTTTCAATCGACCGAGTGATTACTCGATGATTTTGGCTACGACGCCGGCGCCGACGGTACGACCGCCTTCACGGATAGCGAAGCGCAGACCGTCTTCCATTGCGATGGTCTTGATCAGGGTGACAGTCATCTGAATGTTGTCACCTGGCATTACCATTTCAACGCCTTCCGGCAGTTCGCAGTTACCGGTCACGTCAGTGGTACGGAAGTAGAACTGAGGACGGTAGCCTTTGAAGAACGGAGTGTGACGACCGCCTTCTTCCTTCGACAGAACGTAGACTTCTGCGGTGAACTTGGTGTGCGGCTTGACCGAACCTGGCTTGACCAGAACCTGGCCACGCTCAACGTCGTCACGCTTGGTACCACGCAGCAGAACGCCGCAGTTCTCGCCAGCACGACCTTCGTCCAGCAGCTTGCGGAACATCTCGACACCGGTGCAGGTGGTGGTCGAAGTTTCACGCAGACCAACGATTTCCAGCGGGTCTTGAACGCGAACGATACCACGCTCGATACGACCGGTAACAACGGTACCACGACCCGAGATCGAGAATACGTCTTCGATCGGCATCAGGAACGGCTGGTCAACGGCACGAACTGGCTCAGGAATGTAGGCATCCAGAGTTTCTACCAGCTTCTTGACAGCGGTAGTGCCCATTTCGTTGTCGTCTTTGCCTTCCAGCGCCATACGAGCCGAACCGATGATGATCGGAGTGTCGTCGCCTGGGAAGTCGTAGGTGGACAGCAGGTCGCGAACTTCCATCTCGACCAGTTCCAGCAGCTCAGCGTCGTCTACCAGGTCAGCCTTGTTCAGGAAGACCACGATGTACGGAACGCCAACCTGACGGGACAGCAGGATGTGCTCACGGGTTTGTGGCATCGGACCATCGGCGGCCGAGCAAACCAGGATCGCGCCGTCCATCTGGGCAGCACCGGTGATCATGTTCTTCACGTAGTCAGCGTGACCTGGGCAGTCAACGTGAGCGTAGTGACGAATGTTCGAGTTGTACTCGACGTGAGCGGTGTTGATGGTGATACCGCGCGCTTTTTCTTCCGGAGCCGAGTCGATCTTGTCGAACTCAACGACTGCCGAACCGAAAACTTCGGAGCAGACGCGAGTCAGAGCTGCGGTCAGAGTGGTCTTACCGTGGTCAACGTGGCCGATGGTGCCGACGTTAACGTGGGGAAGGGAACGATCAAATTTTTCTTTAGCCACGACAGTGAACCTCTTGCCTAAAGGGCTGGATTAGCCTTGTTTTTTAACGAGTGCTTCGACGATGTTCGACGGAGCTTCGGAGTACTTGGAGAATTCCATGGAGTAGCTTGCGCGACCCTGAGACATGGAACGAACGTCGGTCGCATAACCGAACATCTCTCCCAGTGGGACTTCTGCACGGATAACCTTGCCGGAGACCGAGTCATCCATACCCTGGATCAGACCACGACGACGGTTCAGGTCACCCATCACGTCACCCATGTAATCCTCAGGGGTTACTACCTCAACCTTCATGATCGGCTCAAGCACAACACCGCCACCCTTCTGGGCCAGCTGCTTGGTCGCCATGGAGGCCGCGATCTTGAACGCCATCTCGTTGGAGTCGACGTCGTGGTACGAACCGTCGAACACGGTAGCCTTCAGGCCGATCAGAGGATAGCCGGCGACAACGCCGTTCTTCATCTGCTCTTCGATACCCTTCTGGATCGCCGGGATGTATTCCTTCGGAACCACACCGCCAACGACTTCGTTGGTGAAGACCAGGCCTTCGGTGATGTTGCCCTTTTCGTCCTGATCCGGCTCGGAGAAGCGGATCCAGCAGTGACCGAACTGACCACGACCGCCGGACTGACGAACGAACTTGCCTTCGATCTCGACGCCGGACTTGGTGATCTTCTCGCGGTACGAAACCTGAGGCTTACCAATGTTGGCTTCAACGTTGAATTCGCGCTTCATGCGGTCAACGATGATGTCCAGGTGCAGCTCACCCATACCGGAGATGATGGTCTGGCCAGTCTCTTCGTCGGTCTTGACACGGAACGACGGGTCTTCCTGAGCCAGCTTGCCCAGTGCGATACCCATTTTTTCCTGGTCTTGCTTGGTCTTCGGCTCAACAGACAGCGAAATCACTGGCTCTGGGAAGTCCATGCGCTCAAGGATGATTGGCTTGTCAGCGTCGCACAGGGTTTCACCAGTGGTAACGTCTTTCATGCCGATCAGGGCCGCGATGTCGCCAGCGCGAACTTCCTTGATCTCTTCACGCTGGTTGGCGTGCATCTGCACCATACGACCAACGCGCTCTTTCTTGCCTTTGACCGAGTTGATGACCGAGTCACCGGAGTTCAGAACGCCCGAGTAGACGCGAACGAAGGTCAGAGTACCTACGAACGGGTCGGTAGCGATCTTGAACGCCAGAGCCGAGAACGGCTCGTTGTCGTCAGCGTGACGCTCGTCATGACGAACAGCCGGGTCGTCTTTGGCCAGGTCGGCGTCGTCCGGGTTGATACCCTGGATAGCAGGGATCTCGGTCGGAGCCGGCAGGAAGTCGATAACGGCGTCGAGAACCAGGGGAACACCCTTGTTCTTGAACGAAGAACCGCAGACCGCAGGCACGATCTCGCTCGCCAGAGTACGGGCGCGCAGACCAGCCTTGATCTCTTCGACGGACAGGTCACCTTCTTCGAGGTACTTGTTCATCAGCTCTTCGTTGGCTTCAGCAGCGGACTCGACCATGTTGGCGCGCCACTCTTCAGCCAGCTCCAGCATATCGGCAGGAATCTCTTCCTCGCGATAGGTGGTGCCCTTGTCGTCTTCGTTCCAGTAGATGGCTTTCATCTTGATCAGGTCAACCTGACCCTGGAAGTTGTCTTCAGCACCGATAGCCAGCTGGATTGGAACCGGGGTGTGACCCAGGCGGTTCTTGATCTGGCCGACAACGCGCAGGAAGTTGGCACCAGCACGGTCCATCTTGTTCACGTAGACAACACGTGGAACGCCGTACTTGTTGGCCTGACGCCATACGGTTTCGGACTGCGGCTCAACGCCGGAGGTACCGCAGAACACGACGACCGCGCCGTCGAGTACGCGCAGCGAACGCTCTACTTCAATGGTGAAGTCTACGTGGCCGGGGGTATCGATGACGTTTACGCGGTAGTTGTCGTACTGACCACGGGAGCCTTTCCAGAAAGTGGTAACAGCAGCGGAGGTAATGGTGATACCGCGCTCCTGCTCCTGAACCATCCAGTCGGTGGTCGCGGCGCCATCATGCACCTCGCCCATCTTGTGGCTCAGGCCTGTGTAGAACAGGATCCGCTCGGTAGTGGTAGTCTTGCCCGCGTCAACGTGCGCGCAGATACCGATGTTACGGTAGCGGTTAATTGCTGTAGTACGAGCCATAAAGCCCTCGCAAAAAGATTGATGCTTGAATTAGAAGCGGTAGTGCGAGAACGCCTTGTTGGCTTCAGCCATACGGTGCACGTCTTCACGCTTCTTGACTGCAGCACCCTTGCCTTCAGCAGCATCCAGCAGCTCGCCAGCCAGGCGCAGAGCCATCGACTTCTCGCCGCGCTTGCGGGCGTAGTCTACGAGCCAGCGCATTGCCAGAGCGTTACGACGGGACGGACGAACTTCAACCGGAACCTGGTAAGTGGCACCGCCGACACGGCGGGACTTTACTTCGACCAGCGGAGCGATGGCGTCGAGAGCTTTCTCGAAGATTTCCAGGGGATCGCTGTTCTTGCGTGCTTTGACGGTATCCAGAGCACCGTAAACGATGCGCTCGGCTACGGCCTTCTTGCCGCTTTCCATCACGTGGTTCATGAACTTGGCGAGGATCTGGGATCCGTACTTCGGATCGTCCAGGATCTCACGTTTTGCTGCTACACGACGTCTTGGCATGATAAGCCCTCAAACGGTCTTCAGGTTAGCCCGGGACGTGGGTCTTCGACCCCTGCCCGACCTTACTCTTATCGACTCAAAAAATTGGATGTCTGCAAACGGCCGATTACTTCGGACGCTTGGTACCGTACTTCGAACGACCCTGGTTACGGCCTTTGACGCCCGAAGTATCCAGAGAGCCGCGAACGGTGTGGTAACGAACACCTGGCAAGTCTTTTACACGGCCGCCACGGATCAGGACGACGCTGTGCTCTTGCAGGTTGTGGCCTTCACCACCGATGTACGAGGAAACCTCGAAACCGTTGGTCAGACGCACACGGCATACTTTACGCAGTGCCGAGTTAGGTTTTTTCGGCGTGGTGGTGTACACGCGGGTGCACACGCCACGACGTTGCGGGCAGTTCTGCAGCGCAGGAACGTCGGATTTCTCGACGATACGCTTACGCGGCTGACGTACCAGCTGGTTGATAGTTGCCATCTACTAGCTCCACTGATTGTCTTGCGACGCTATTGTCTTGCAAGAAAAGCCAAAAATTGGCGAGACGGAGCCTCACCAAATTTAAGGGTACAAAAGTCTAAAGAGGATCTTGCACCCAGTCAAGACGAGGCCCCGGCCCTCCCCGCCCGGTCATCGGTAACAAATCCTGTCACCGATGACCTTCAGGAACTGCCGGGGCCCTGCCCTGTACTTAGTTACCGCTGGAGTTCAGCGCTTCGGTCAGTGCGGCTTCCACCTCACTGGCGCTTACACGCAGCGGCTTGTCGGCATCACGGCGACGCTTACGCTCGCTGTGGTACGCCAGACCGGTACCAGCCGGGATCAGACGACCCACGACCACGTTCTCTTTCAGGCCGCGCAGGTAATCGCGCTTGCCGGTTACCGCCGCTTCGGTCAGTACGCGGGTAGTTTCCTGGAAGGAAGCCGCGGAGATGAACGACTCGGTCGACAGCGACGCCTTGGTGATACCCAGCAGCACGCGGGTGAACTTCGAGATGAACTTGTCCTCGCTGGCGAGACGCTCGTTCTCGACCAGTACCTGGGTCAGTTCCATCTGGTCGCCCTTGATGAAGCTGGAATCGCCCGACTCGGAGATCTCGACCTTGCGCAGCATCTGACGCAGGATGGTCTCGATGTGCTTGTCGTTGATCTTCACGCCCTGCAGACGGTAAACGTCCTGAATCTCGTTGACGATGTACTTCGCCAGCGCGCTCACACCCAGCAGACGCAGGATGTCGTGCGGATCGCTCGGACCGTCGGAGATAACTTCGCCGCGGTTTACCTGTTCGCCTTCGAAGACGTTCAGGTGGCGCCACTTCGGAATCAGCTCTTCGTACGGCTCGCTACCGTCGGTCGGGGTAATGACCAGACGACGCTTGCCCTTGGTCTCTTTACCGAAGGCGATGGTGCCGCTGACTTCTGCCAGAATCGAGGCTTCTTTCGGACGGCGCGCTTCGAACAGGTCGGCAACGCGCGGCAGACCACCGGTGATGTCACGGGTCTTGGACGTTTCTTGCGGGATACGCGCGATAACGTCACCAACACCGATCTGGGCGCCGTCAGCCACACCAACCAAGGCGTTGGCCGGCAGGAAGTACTGAGCAGGTACGTCGGTACCTGGCAGGTACAGATCCTTGCCAGAGGCGTCGACCATCTTGATGGCCGGACGGATTTCCTTGCCTGCGGCAGGGCGATCCTTGACGTCCATGACTTCGATGTTGGTCAGGCCGGTCAATTCGTCAGTCTGACGCTTGATGGTGATGCCTTCCTCCATGCCTACGAAGGTCACGGTACCTTTCAGCTCGGTGACGATCGGGTGGGTGTGCGGGTCCCACTTGGCGACGATGGCGCCAGCTTCGACCTTGTCACCTTCCTTGACCGAAATCACAGCACCGTAAGGCAGCTTGTAGCGCTCACGCTCACGACCGAACTCGTCGGCAATGGCCAGCTCGCCGGAACGCGATACCGCGACCAGGTTGCCATCGGCACGCTCAACCTGCTTCAGGTTGTGCAGACGCACCATACCGCCGTTCTTCACCTGTACGCTGTCGGCAGCCGAAGTACGGCTTGCAGCACCACCGATGTGGAACGTACGCATGGTCAGCTGGGTACCCGGCTCACCGATCGACTGAGCGGCGATAACGCCGACAGCTTCACCGATGTTGACCAGGTGACCACGCGCCAGGTCGCGACCGTAGCACTTGGCACAGATGCCGTAGCGGGTTTCACAGTTGATCGGCGAACGAACGACGACTTCGTCGATGCTGTTCAGCTCGATGAACTCGACCCACTTCTCGTCGACCAGGGTACCGGCCGGAACGATGACGTCCTCGGTGCCTGGCTTGAACACGTCACGGGCAATCACACGACCCAATACGCGCTCGCCCAGCGGCTCTACAACGTCGCCGCCTTCGATGTGCGGAGTCATCAGCAGGCCCTGGTCGGTGCCGCAGTCGATCTCGGTCACAACCAGATCCTGGGCAACGTCTACCAGACGACGAGTCAGGTAACCGGAGTTCGCGGTCTTCAGTGCAGTATCCGCCAGACCCTTACGAGCACCGTGGGTCGAGATGAAGTACTGCAGAACGCTCAGACCTTCACGGAAGTTCGCGGTGATCGGCGTCTCGATGATGGAGCCGTCCGGTTTGGCCATCAGACCACGCATACCGGCCAGCTGACGGATCTGGGCGGCCGAACCACGCGCACCGGAGTCTGCCATCATGTACATCGAGTTGAAGGACTCTTGCTCGACTTCCTTGCCCTCGCGGTCGATGACCTTCTCTTTCGAGAGGTTGGCCATCATCGCCTTGGACACTTCGTCGTTCGCCTTCGACCACAAGTCGATGACCTTGTTGTACTTCTCGCCCTGGGTTACCAGGCCGGACGCGTACTGGCTCTCGATCTCCTTCACTTCGTCGGTAGCGGTACCGATGATGCGGGCTTTCTCGTCCGGGATAACGAAGTCGTTAACACCGATGGAAACGCCGGAGATGGTCGAGTAGGCGAAACCGGTGTACATCAGTTGGTCAGCGAAGATCACGGTCTCTTTCAGACCAACCACGCGATAGCACTGGTTGATCAGCTTGGAGATCGCCTTTTTCTTCATCGGCTGGTTGACCACGTCGTACGGCAGACCTGCCGGTACAACCTGGAACAGCAGCGCACGGCCGACAGTGGTGTCGACGATGCGGGTGTTCTTGACCACCGAGCCATCACGCTCTTTCACGGTTTCGTTGATACGAACCTTGATTTTCGCGTGCAGGGCAGCTTCGCCGGCGCGGAATACGCGGTCGACTTCCTGCAGGTCAGCGAACACGCGACCTTCGCCCTTGGCGTTGATGGCTTCACGGGTCATGTAGTACAGACCCAGTACAACGTCCTGCGACGGAACGATGATCGGCTCACCGTTGGCTGGCGACAGGATGTTGTTGGTCGACATCATCAGTGCGCGCGCTTCGAGCTGGGCTTCCAGGGTCAGCGGCACGTGAACGGCCATCTGGTCACCGTCGAAGTCGGCGTTGTACGCGGCGCAGACCAGCGGGTGCAGCTGGATAGCCTTACCTTCGATCAGAACCGGTTCGAAGGCCTGGATACCCAGACGGTGCAGGGTCGGTGCGCGGTTGAGCAGGACGGGGTGTTCGCGAATCACTTCGGCGAGAACGTCCCACACCTCTGGCAGTTCGCGCTCGACCATCTTCTTGGCAGCCTTGATGGTGGTCGCCAGACCACGCATTTCCAGCTTGCCGAAAATGAACGGTTTGAACAGCTCCAGAGCCATCTTCTTCGGCAGACCGCACTGGTGCAGACGCAGGGTCGGACCTACGGTAATTACCGAACGGCCAGAGTAGTCCACACGCTTACCGAGCAGGTTCTGACGGAAGCGACCTTGCTTACCTTTGATCATGTCGGCCAGCGACTTCAGCGGACGCTTGTTCGAGCCAGTGATGGCGCGACCGCGACGGCCGTTGTCCAGCAGGGCGTCGACCGCTTCCTGCAGCATGCGCTTCTCGTTGCGCACGATGATGTCCGGCGCCGACAGATCGAGCAGGCGCTTCAGACGGTTGTTACGGTTGATCACCCGACGATACAGGTCGTTCAGGTCGGAGGTCGCGAAGCGGCCGCCATCCAGCGGAACCAGCGGGCGCAGGTCCGGCGGCAGCACTGGCAGGACGGTCAAGACCATCCACTCAGGCAGGTTGCCCGAACCCTGGAAAGCTTCCATCAGCTTCAGGCGCTTGGACAGCTTCTTGATCTTGGTTTCCGAGTTGGTCTGCGGAATCTCTTCGCGCAGGCGGCCGATCTCGTGCTCCAGGTCGATAGCGTGCAGCAGTTCGCGGACAGCCTCGGCACCCATGCGGGCATCGAAGTCATCGCCGAACTCTTCCAGCGCTTCGAAATACTGCTCGTCGTTCAGCAGCTGGCCTTTTTCAAGGGTGGTCATGCCTGGGTCGATAACGACATAGCTCTCGAAGTAGAGAACACGCTCGATATCACGCAGGGTCATGTCCATCAGCAGGCCGATCCGGGACGGCAGCGACTTCAGGAACCAGATGTGGGCAACCGGCGAAGCCAGTTCGATGTGGGCCATGCGCTCACGACGAACCTTGGCCAGGGCGACTTCAACGCCGCACTTCTCGCAGATGACACCGCGGTGCTTCAGGCGCTTGTACTTACCGCACAGGCACTCGTAGTCCTTGACTGGGCCAAAGATCTTGGCGCAGAACAGGCCGTCACGCTCAGGCTTGAACGTACGGTAGTTGATGGTTTCCGGCTTCTTAACTTCACCGAACGACCACGAACGGATCATTTCAGGCGACGCCAGACCGATGCGGATGGCGTCGAACTCTTCGACTTGACCCTGGTTTTTCAGCAAATTCAGTAGGTCTTTCAAGGCCTTTCCTCCTGGCGGAGCAGGGAGCGGGCATTAGCTGCCCACTCCCCTTCGCGTCACGTGTTATTCGGTTTCCAGATCGATATCGATACCGAGCGAACGGATCTCTTTGATCAACACGTTGAAGGACTCGGGCATGCCCGGCTCCATACGGTGATCGCCATCCACGATGTTCTTGTACATCTTGGTACGGCCGTTCACGTCGTCCGACTTCACTGTGAGCATTTCTTGCAGGGTGTATGCCGCGCCGTATGCTTCCAGCGCCCACACTTCCATCTCCCCGAAACGCTGACCACCGAACTGCGCCTTACCACCCAGCGGCTGCTGGGTAACCAGGCTGTACGAACCAGTGGAACGCGCGTGCATCTTGTCGTCCACCAAGTGGTTCAGCTTGAGCATGTACATGTAACCAACGGTCACTGGACGCTCGAACTTGTTGCCGGTACGGCCATCGAACAGCACCATCTGGCCGCTCTCTGGCAGGTCGGCCAGTTTCAGCATGGCCTTGATCTCATGCTCCTTGGCACCGTCGAAGACTGGAGTGGCCATGGGCACGCCCTTCTTCAGGTTGTTCGCCAGGGTAAGGATCTCTTCGTCAGAGAACTCGTCCAGGTTTTCCTGACGACCGCCAATCTCGTTGTAGATCTCGGTCAGGAAGGTACGCAGTTCAGCGGCCTTGCGCTGTTCTTCGATCATGCGGTCGATCTTCTCGCCCAGACCTTTGGCCGCGAGGCCCAGGTGGGTTTCAAGGATCTGACCGACGTTCATACGCGAAGGTACGCCCAGCGGGTTCAGTACGACGTCGACCGGAGTACCGTTGGCGTCGTGCGGCATGTCTTCGACCGGCATGATCACCGAGACAACACCCTTGTTACCGTGACGACCGGCCATCTTGTCACCCGGCTGGATGCGACGGCGGATTGCCAGGTAGACCTTGACGATCTTCAGAACGCCCGGAGCCAGGTCATCGCCCTGCTGCAGCTTGCGCTTCTTGTCTTCGAACTTGTCGTCCAGCAGACGACGGCGATCGACGATGTACTGCTGAGCTTTTTCCAGCTGCTCGTTCAGTGCATCTTCAGCCATGCGCAGCTTGAACCACTGCCCATGCTCCAGACCGTCCAGCACTTCGTCAGTGATCACGGTGCCTTTCTTCAGGCCCGCGCCACCGTCGACCACCTGGCCGTTCAGGGCAGCACGCAGACGCTCGAAGGTTGCGCCTTCGACGATGCGGAACTCTTCGTTGAGGTCCTTGCGGATCTCGTCCAGTTGCATCTTCTCGATGGCCAGGGCACGGCTGTCGCGCTCTACGCCATCACGGGTGAAGACCTGAACGTCGATGACGGTACCCTTGGTGCCGGTCGGCACGCGCAGGGAGGTGTCTTTGACGTCGCTGGCTTTCTCACCGAAGATCGCGCGCAGCAGCTTCTCTTCCGGAGTCAGCTGGGTCTCGCCTTTCGGAGTGACCTTGCCGACCAGGATGTCACCAGCGCCGACTTCGGCACCGACGTAGACAATACCGGCTTCGTCCAGTTTGTTCAGGGCGGCTTCACCGACGTTCGGGATGTCCGCGGTGATTTCCTCTGGGCCAAGCTTGGTGTCACGCGCCACACAGGTCAGTTCCTGGATGTGGATGGTGGTGAAACGGTCTTCCTGAACAACACGCTCGGACAGGCAGATGGAGTCTTCGAAGTTGAAGCCGTTCCACGCCATGAACGCGATGCGCATGTTCTGACCCAGTGCCAGTTCACCCATGTCGGTGGACGGGCCGTCGGCCATGATGTCACCACGCGCAACCACATCACCCTTGCTGACCAGCGGACGCTGGTTGATGCAGGTGTTCTGGTTGGAACGGGTGTATTTGGTCAGGTTGTAGATATCCACACCTGCTTCGCCGGTTTCGACTTCGTCGTCGGCTACGCGAACGACGATACGGCTGGCGTCGACCGAGTCGATCACACCACCACGGCGAGCTACCACGCAGACACCGGAGTCACGGGCGACGTTGCGCTCCATGCCGGTACCTACCAGCGGCTTGTCGGCACGCAGGGTCGGTACAGCCTGACGCTGCATGTTCGAACCCATCAGTGCACGGTTGGCGTCGTCGTGCTCGAGGAACGGAATCAGCGAGGCAGCGACGGAAACAACCTGCTTCGGCGAAACGTCCATCAGGGTGACGTCTTCCGGCGCCTTGACGGTGAATTCGTTCAGGTGACGGACCGCTACAAGCTCGTCGATCAGCTGCTTCTTCTCGTTCATTGCGGCCGAAGCCTGTGCAATGACGTGATCCGCTTCTTCGATCGCCGACAGGAACACGATGTCATCGCTGACCACGCCTTCCTTCACCACGCGGTACGGGCTTTCCAGGAAACCGTACTGGTTGGTGCGGGCATAGGCTGCCAGGGAGTTGATCAGACCGATGTTCGGACCTTCAGGAGTCTCGATCGGGCACACACGGCCGTAGTGGGTCGGGTGTACGTCACGGACTTCGAAGCCAGCGCGCTCACGGGTCAGACCGCCTGGGCCGAGTGCAGAGACACGACGCTTGTGGGTGATCTCGGAGAGCGGGTTGTTCTGGTCCATGAACTGCGACAGCTGGCTGGAACCGAAGAACTCTTTCACCGCCGCCGCTACCGGCTTGGCGTTGATCAGGTCTTGCGGCATCAGGCCTTCGCTTTCAGCCATCGACAGACGTTCCTTGACCGCGCGCTCCACGCGCACCAGGCCAACACGGAACTGGTTCTCGGCCATCTCGCCGACGCAGCGAACGCGACGGTTACCCAGGTGGTCGATGTCGTCGACGATGCCTTTGCCGTTACGGATGTCGACCAGGGTCTTGAGGACCTCGACGATGTCTTCCTTGCTCAGCACGCCCGAACCTTCGATCTCGGTGCGACCGATACGACGGTTGAACTTCATGCGGCCTACGGCGGACAGGTCGTAACGCTCGGCGCTGAAGAACAGGTTGTTGAACAGGGTCTCGGCAGCATCCTTGGTTGGCGGCTCGCCTGGGCGCATCATGCGGTAGATCTCCACCAGAGCTTCCAGCTGGTTGCTGGTGGTGTCGATCTTCAGGGTGTCGGAGATGAACGGACCGCAGTCGATGTCGTTGGTATACAGCGTTTCGATGCGGACGACCTGAGCCTTGGCGATCTTGATCATCAGCTCGGTGGTCAGCTCGGTGTTGCACTCGGCGAGGATTTCACCGGTTGCCGGGTGCACGATGGCCTTGGCGGTAGTACGGCCCAGGACATATTCCAGCGGTACGTCCAGCTGGTTGACCCCAGCCTTCTCGAGCTGGTTGATGTGGCGCGCAGTGATACGACGGCCCTGCTCGACGATGACCTTGCCGCTACCGTCGTGGATATCCATCACCGCGACTTCACCACGCAGACGCTGCGGTACCAGTTCCAGGCTCAGCTTCTCGCCGGATACGTGGAATACGTTGGTGGTGTAGAAGGTGTTCAGAACCTCTTCGGTGCTGTAACCCAGGGCGCGCAGCAGTACCGAGGCCGGCAGTTTGCGGCGACGGTCGATACGGACGAACACGCAGTCTTTCGGGTCGAACTCGAAGTCCAGCCACGAACCACGGTAAGGGATGATGCGAGCGGAGTACAGCAGCTTGCCGGAGCTGTGCGTCTTGCCACGGTCGTGGTCGAAGAACACACCAGGCGAACGGTGCAGCTGGGAAACGATCACACGCTCGGTACCGTTGATAACGAAGGTACCGTTCTCAGTCATCAGGGGGATTTCACCCATGTAGACTTCTTGCTCTTTGATGTCCTTGATCGCTTTGTTCGACGATTCCTTGTCGAAGATGATCAGGCGCACCTTGACCCGCAGTGGGACCGCGAAGGTCACGCCACGCAGGACACATTCCTTCACATCGAAGGCTGGTTCGCCCAGGCGATAGCCTACGTACTCCAGGGCAGCATTGCCGGAGTAGCTGATGATCGGGAATACCGATTTGAAGGCCGCGTGCAGGCCGACGTCGCGGAACTGATCCTTGGATGCTCCCGCTTGCAGGAATTCGCGATACGAATCCAGCTGGATGGCCAGGAGGTAAGGCACATCCATGACGTCCGGCAACTTGCTAAAGTCCTTGCGGATACGTTTTTTCTCAGTGTATGAGTAAGCCATCAGCGTTCCCCAGCTTGGTCACCTGCTTGTTTGGCTTCTCCCGGCGGGAGCAGCCAGAAAATCGTGCAAACCTCTTGGTTTGCGCCACCCACATGGGTGTCTTGCAGCCAGTTATCGGGGCCGACCTGATCGGCCACCAATAACGGAAAAAGGCCGGTGGCATAAGCCACCAGCCATCAGCCTTCGCTCAACGCTCCGGCTGGAGTCGCAAGGTCGAGATTACTTCAGCTCGACTTTAGCGCCAGCTTCTTCCAGCTTCTTCTTCGCGTCTTCAGCGGCTTCTTTCGAAACGCCTTCAGCGATAACCTGAGGAGCGCCGTCGACTTTCTCTTTGGCTTCTTTCAGGCCCAGACCGGTCAGTTCACGAACGGCCTTGATCACGTTTACTTTCTTGTCGCCAGCTTCGGTCAGAACGACGTTGAACTCGGTCTGCTCTTCAGCAGCAGCGGCAGCAACAGCTGGGCCAGCGGCAACAGCGGCAGCAGCGGTAACGCCGAAGGTTTCTTCCATCGCTTTGATCAGTTCAACAATTTCCAGAACAGTTTTCTGGCCGATCGCTTCGATGATTTGTTCGTTAGTCAGAGACATGACTTAAATCCTGTATTGGGGTGACAGCCTACGCAGCCATCAAATTAAACGTATGATTTTGAAAGAGTTGCGCGTGCCTTAGGCAGCAGCAGCTTCTTTCTGGTCGCGCAGAGCTGCCAGGGTACGAGCCAGCTTGCTGGTTGCACCTTGGATTACGCTCATCAGCTGTGCGATAGCCTCGTCGCGAGTTGGCAGGGTTGCCAGCACGTCGATCTGGTTAGCGGCAAGGAACTTGCCGTCAAACGCAGCTGCCTTGATCTCGAACTTGTCCTGACCCTTGGCGAACTCTTTGAACAGACGAGCAGCAGCGCCCGGGTGTTCGTTGGAGAAAGCAATCAGGGTCGGGCCTTTGAACGCGTCGTTGAGGATCGAGAATTCGGTGCCTTCAACAGCGCGCTTGAGCAGGGTGTTACGTACGACACGTACGTAAACGCCAGCTTCGCGGGCCTCTTTACGGAGTCCGGTCATTGCGCCTACAGTCACACCACGGGCATCAGCCACGACAGCGGACAGAGCGACTTTGGCAGCCTCGTTGACTTCAGCGACGATGGCCTTCTTGTCTTCGAGTTTAATTGCCACGGGTTTACTCCTGGTTTTTACCGTTTCATCTGGCCGAAGCCGGATGTCGTTTTGGTGTCTGATTCGGTAACGAATCGGGAGCACCATCTGCGTAGGCTTGTGGTTTAAGGCTTGCGCCGCCTACGGTCTTGGATAGCCCCCGCCAGGCAGGGACCCCAATTTTTTGCTGGTGGCGCGACGAATCGCGCCACCATCGGTCTTACGCGTTCAGCGAGCTCTGGTCGATGACCAGGCCTGGGCCCATGGTGGTGCTCAGGGTAACGCGCTTGACGTAGATACCTTTCGAAGAAGCAGGCTTGATACGCTTCAGATCAGCGATCAGTGCCTCAACGTTTTCCTTCAGCTTGCCAGCTTCGAAGCCGACCTTGCCAACGGAGGTGTGGATGATACCGTTTTTGTCGGTACGGTAGCGAACCTGACCAGCTTTGGCGTTTTTGACAGCCGAAGCGACGTCTGGCGTCACGGTACCAACTTTCGGGTTAGGCATCAGGCCGCGCGGACCCAGAACCTGACCCAGCTGACCTACAACGCGCATTGCATCAGGCGATGCGATGACGACGTCATAGTTCAGGTCGCCGCCTTTCATTTCGGCAGCCAGATCGTCCATACCTACGCGGTCAGCGCCAGCAGCCAGAGCGGCTTCAGCAGCAGGACCCTGGGTGAAGACGGCAACACGTACGGTCTTGCCAGTGCCGTGTGGCAGCACGGTAGCGCTACGAACGACCTGGTCGGATTTACGCGGGTCAACGCCGAGGTTGACGGCAACGTCGAAGGACTCGCTGAACTTCACGGTGGACAGTTCGGCCAGCAGCACTGCTGCTTCTTCGAAGTTGTAAACTTTGCCAGCTTCGACTTTCGAAGCAATGGCCTTTTGGCGCTTGGTCAGCTTAGCCATTACACACCCTCCACGTTCAGACCCATGCTGCGGGCAGAGCCAGCGATGGTGCGTACAGCTGCGTCCAGGTCAGCAGCGGTCAGATCAGCCTGCTTGGTCTTGGCGATCTCTTCCAGCTGAGCACGGTTGACGGTACCAACCTTGACAGTGTTCGGACGAGCCGAACCGCTGGTCAGGCCAGCAGCCTTCTTCAGCAGAACCGAAGCAGGGGTGCTCTTGGTTTCGAAAGTGAAGCTACGGTCACTGTAAACAGTGATGATCACTGGAGTCGGCAGACCTGGCTCTTGACCCTGAGTACGGGCGTTGAAGGCCTTGCAGAATTCCATGATGTTCACACCGTGTTGACCCAGTGCTGGACCAACGGGTGGGCTTGGGTTGGCCTGGCCGGCCTTAACTTGCAGCTTGATGTAAGCCTGAATCTTCTTAGCCATGAGCTACTCCAATATCGGGTACGAACGCCAGATGGCTCCCCGGATGACTTGCGTTTTATCCCAGTGACGACAAAACCCCGCAGCACACAGGGCTGCGGGGTATGGGATGCGTTGTCCGCCTAGACCTTTTCGACCTGGCTGAACTCGAGCTCCACCGGAGTAGAGCGACCGAAAATGAGCACCGCCACCTGGAGGCGACTCTTTTCGTAGTTAACCTCTTCGACGCTACCATTGAAGTCAGCAAACGGACCATCAATGACTCGAACCACTTCACCCGGCTCGAAGAGCGTCTTCGGCTTCGGCTTATCACTACCGTCAGCCACGCGACGCAGGATAGCTTCAGCTTCTTTATCAGTGATCGGCGCAGGCTTATCTGCGGTACCACCGATAAAGCCCATCACACGAGGGGTGTCCTTGACCAAGTGCCAAGTCCCTTCGTTCATCTCCATCTGGACCAGAACGTAGCCAGGGAAGAATTTGCGCTCACTTTTGCGCTTCTGGCCGTTGCGCATCTCAACGACTTCTTCGGTCGGGACCAGGATCTCGCCGAATTCGCCTTCCATGCCAGCCAGCTTGACGCGCTCGATCAGCGACCGCATCACATGCTTCTCGTAACCCGAGTAAGCATGCACAACATACCAACGCTTAGCCACGGGACACCTTTAGCCAACGATCAAGGAGACCGCCCAGCCGAGCAGGGAATCAAGACCCCACAGCAGCAGTGCCATAACCAACACGACAGCCACGACAATCAGAGTGGTCTGGGTGGTTTCCTGGCGGGTCGGCCACACGACTTTACGAATCTCGGTACGAGCTTCCTTCGCCAGCGCAAAGAACGACTTACCCTTCGCAGTCTGCAGAGCAACGAAGCCTGCGACAGCAGCCAGGGCGAGAAGTGCAAGGACGCGATACAGGATTGGAGAGGCGGAGTAATACTGATTACCCACAACGCCAACGACTACCAAAGCCACTACAGCCAGCCACTTGAACAGATCAAAACGCGATTCTTGGGCTTCAGTCTTGGGCGTCATCGGGGAGGATCCTGTGAGAAGAAAGCCAATCACACCGAGGTGAATGGCAGGTCAGGAGGGAATCGAACCCCCAACCTACGGTTTTGGAGACCGTCGCTCTGCCAATTGAGCTACTGACCTATAACGCTGTATCAGGCCGGCCATTATACCGGCCCGATCAAGTAAATCAACTACTTATTCAATAATTTTTGCTACGACGCCGGCGCCGACGGTACGACCGCCTTCACGGATAGCGAAGCGCAGACCGTCTTCCATTGCGATGGTCTTGATCAGGGTGACAGTCATCTGAATGTTGTCACCTGGCATTACCATTTCAACGCCTTCCGGCAGTTCGCAGTTACCGGTCACGTCAGTGGTACGGAAGTAGAACTGAGGACGGTAGCCTTTGAAGAACGGAGTGTGACGACCGCCTTCTTCCTTCGACAGAACGTAGACTTCTGCGGTGAACTTGGTGTGCGGCTTGACCGAACCTGGCTTGACCAGAACCTGGCCACGCTCAACGTCGTCACGCTTGGTACCACGCAGCAGAACGCCGCAGTTCTCGCCAGCACGACCTTCGTCCAGCAGCTTGCGGAACATCTCGACACCGGTGCAGGTGGTGGTCGAAGTTTCACGCAGACCAACGATTTCCAGCGGGTCTTGAACGCGAACGATACCACGCTCGATACGACCGGTAACAACGGTACCACGACCCGAGATCGAGAATACGTCTTCGATCGGCATCAGGAACGGCTGGTCAACGGCACGAACTGGCTCAGGAATGTAGGCATCCAGAGTTTCTACCAGCTTCTTGACAGCGGTAGTGCCCATTTCGTTGTCGTCTTTGCCTTCCAGCGCCATACGAGCCGAACCGATGATGATCGGAGTGTCGTCGCCTGGGAAGTCGTAGGTGGACAGCAGGTCGCGAACTTCCATCTCGACCAGTTCCAGCAGCTCAGCGTCGTCTACCAGGTCAGCCTTGTTCAGGAAGACCACGATGTACGGAACGCCAACCTGACGGGACAGCAGGATGTGCTCACGGGTTTGTGGCATCGGACCATCGGCGGCCGAGCAAACCAGGATCGCGCCGTCCATCTGGGCAGCACCGGTGATCATGTTCTTCACGTAGTCAGCGTGACCTGGGCAGTCAACGTGAGCGTAGTGACGAATGTTCGAGTTGTACTCGACGTGAGCGGTGTTGATGGTGATACCGCGCGCTTTTTCTTCCGGAGCCGAGTCGATCTTGTCGAACTCAACGACTGCCGAACCGAAAACTTCGGAGCAGACGCGAGTCAGAGCTGCGGTCAGAGTGGTTTTACCATGGTCAACGTGGCCGATAGTGCCAACGTTCACGTGTGGTAGGGAACGATCAAACTTTTCCTTAGCCATCGATACAATCCTCCGCAGAAGAAAATAGTCACACCGCTGATAAAACAAAGGCAGATATTTTCATATCTGCCTTGTTTATATGGAGCTCTTGAGCGGACTTGAACCGCTGACCTCACCCTTACCAAGGGTGTGCTCTACCAACTGAGCTACAAGAGCGAAACACTTTGTGCAAAACCAGCAAACTTGGAGCGGGTAGCGGGAATCGAACCCGCATCATCAGCTTGGAAGGCTGAGGTTCTACCACTAAACTATACCCGCGGAGCTTGCAGCTCTCGCTAAAACTGGTGGAGGGAGAAGGATTCGAACCTTCGAAGCTCTCGCAACGGATTTACAGTCCGTCCCCTTTGACCGCTCGGGAATCCCTCCAGATGTGGCCGGCATTCTATTTGTCTGCCGTCCTAGTGTCAAGCGTTTTTTCAAATTTTTTCAATCAAATCCGAAACTTAGCTGCTTTGACACTGCTTCCAGTTCCGCCACCTTGGTGGTGTTCCCTGTGAAGCGGGCGCCATTCTATCAAGCTATTCGCCAGTTGCAATACCCTGGCAGAAAATAATTTTATGTTTTAAGTCTTTGAAATCGTTGGAAAGTGTCGAGAGGACCACAGGGTCCAGCAAACGCTCGCTTTGCGGACTGACCTTGAGCCAACGACCCTCCGCGCCAGCCAGCTGCCCAGACACCGGCACGGTGCTGATATCAAGACTCAACAGACGCTGGCGCAGCTCATCAAGCTCCTCTTGAGTCGCCAGGCCTCCCACCACAAGACACTCATCTCGCCGCTTGGCCGGTGCATTGATCCCCGCCTCCCGCAGTAGACGGATCTCTTGCTGATTTCCCTTGTACAGCGACAGGGGGGCGACTTCCTTGACCTTCAGCGGGGCTTCCTGCTGGTGCCATACGTAATAGACGACGTTAAGCACCACCAACAACAGAAACAACCAACGCATAGGCACCTCAATCCAATGGGCAGGCCATGGCCAGACCGACGAACACCAGGTCAGGCACGACTCGCGCCTGAGGCACGGCATCTCTTACCAGCGGGGCATCCCCGCCTGTGAGAAATACCGCGAAATCATCCCCCCACAAACTACGCGCCTGCTCGAGCTGGGTGCGCGCAAAACCCTGGAGCATGAGCACGCAACCGCGCTCGACCGCTTCAACGGTGGAGCGCCCTGGCGCCAGACTGGTCAGCGCCCGCTCTGCCGATGCATCGTCGTATCGAATGCGACGGGTATGGGTGCGCAGTTGACTGCGCATCAGTGGCATACCGGGGCAGATGTAGCCGCCAAGATGCTCACCATCAGCAGCGACGAAGTCGGCTTTCGCTGCGGTACCAAGGTCGATGACCAAGCAGGCCCCCTTGGCCAGGTGAAAAGCACCCAGTGCAGCCAGCCAGCGATCCATGCCCAAGCGCTGGTAATCTTCGTAGCCATTACGCACACCGGACATTTCCTGCGCTGGCTGGGCGA
Source organism: Pseudomonas sp. NyZ480 (assembly GCF_029537255.1). NCBI lineage: Bacteria > Pseudomonadati > Pseudomonadota > Gammaproteobacteria > Pseudomonadales > Pseudomonadaceae > Pseudomonas > Pseudomonas sp. NyZ480. The sequence goes on from NZ_CP120626.1 coordinate 4,920,817, forward strand.
CCTGCACTTCAACCGAAAACGCCTGGGCAAGAAGGACGCAAAGCGCTTCAGTTTCGTCCTCACTGCGCACACTGACCATGCGACAGCCAGACAAATGAGCAGATGCCAACGCCGCCACTTGCTCAACCAGGGCCTGGTCGGAGTCGACGATGCCACCCCCTACGATAGTGGCGTCAGTCGTGTGTATGACCCGCCACTTTATGAAACTGTTTCCGCAATCGAGCTCAAGAATCATCACGCAACCTCAAACTGAGCTCTCCGCCACTGAAGCTCTTTTCCACACCATCGACTTCAAGGCGCAAACCGCCCTGCCCGTCCACGCCTAACACCACGCCATCGATCCGGGTGGTGCCAGCAATCAACGATACATTATGCCCTTGCCATAGATGTGCCTGCTCCCACTCTTCCTGGAATGCTGCAAAACCGTATCGACGGTGGCGCGACAACTCATGCTGTAGTTGCTGGGTAAGGGCCGACACCAGGCGATTTCGGTCAATACTTGCACCAAGCTCCCGCCGCATCGAGGTCCAGGCCTGGTCAACCTGTTCGTTGACCTGCATGTTCACATTGATACCAACTCCAAGCACTACGTGGCAGACATCAGCGGGATCGCCGACCAACTCAAGCAGGATGCCAGTAATCTTCTGCCCCCTGACCAGCACGTCATTAGGCCATTTCAGCCCCACCTCTTTCACGCCGAATGCCTGCAGTGTCCGCATGACCGCCAAGCCGACGACCAGACTCAACCCTTCAAGTTGCCGCATCCCACCATCGATACGCAGCACCAGGCTGTAGTAAAGGTTTTCGGCAAACGGACTTACCCACTGGCGCCCACGCCGCCCTCGGCCAGCACTTTGGCGCTCAGCGAGCACCACGAAGGGGGCAACCTGGCCCTGTGTGGCGAGCCTCAAGCCTTCGGCATTGGTGGAGTCGATGGTGTCATGGATGAATACCGGCCATTGTTCCCCCTGGGAAAACTCGGCGATCGCTTGCTCCTCGAGCAGCGCCAAGGGCGCGGCGAGTTGATAGCCGCGTCCACGAACCTTGTGGATAGTGAGGTTCAGTTCACTTTCGAGGTGCTGTAGCTGTTTCCAGACGGCACTACGACTCACCCCGAGGGCTGCACCCAAGGCTTCTCCGGAATGGAACCGGCCATCCTTGAGGAGATTCAACAACTTCAGCATGCCAGTCTCGACTTGGAATAAGGCTGGCATGATAGCTATGGGTAATGGGCTTGCATAGGAAAAGGGCCCCGATATAGCGGCCATACGCTAATGAATGGGGCATGAAGGGGGCTGCGCGGCTGATACGCTAAGACGAACTGCGGCCCATGGCACGGCTAGCCTGCGCCAGAAAGACAAAACCCCTACCTGCTCGCGCAGATAGGGGTTTTGCGAAATGAATCTTGACGATGACCTACTCTCACATGGGGAAACCCCACACTACCATCGGCGATGCATCGTTTCACTGCTGAGTTCGGGATGGGATCAGGTGGTTCCAATGCTCTATGGTCGTCAAGAAATTCTGTTGCCAGAATGTCGTTTAAACACTCTTGGCCAATTCGGATATGTGAATTTGTGGTTTTGCGAACTTTCGGTCGTTTCGTCTTCACCACCGCAATCTGCGTCAGCAAATTGCTTGGGTGTTATATGGTCAAGCCTCACGGGCAATTAGTATTGGTTAGCTCAACGCCTCACAGCGCTTACACACCCAACCTATCAACGTCGTAGTCTTCGACGGCCCTTTAGGGAACTCAAGGTTCCAGTGAGATCTCATCTTGAGGCAAGTTTCCCGCTTAGATGCTTTCAGCGGTTATCTCTTCCGAACATAGCTACCCGGCAATGCCACTGGCGTGACAACCGGAACACCAGAGGTTCGTCCACTCCGGTCCTCTCGTACTAGGAGCAGCCCCTCTCAAATCTCAAACGTCCACGGCAGATAGGGACCGAACTGTCTCACGACGTTCTAAACCCAGCTCGCGTACCACTTTAAATGGCGAACAGCCATACCCTTGGGACCGGCTTCAGCCCCAGGATGTGATGAGCCGACATCGAGGTGCCAAACACCGCCGTCGATATGAACTCTTGGGCGGTATCAGCCTGTTATCCCCGGAGTACCTTTTATCCGTTGAGCGATGGCCCTTCCATACAGAACCACCGGATCACTAAGACCTACTTTCGTACCTGCTCGACGTGTTTGTCTCGCAGTCAAGCGCGCTTTTGCCTTTATACTCTGCGACCGATTTCCGACCGGTCTGAGCGCACCTTCGTACTCCTCCGTTACTCTTTGGGAGGAGACCGCCCCAGTCAAACTACCCACCATACACTGTCCTCGATCCGGATAACGGACCTGAGTTAGAACCTCAAAGTTGCCAGGGTGGTATTTCAAGAATGGCTCCATGAGAACTGGCGTCCCCACTTCAAAGCCTCCCACCTATCCTACACAAGCAAATTCAAAGTCCAGTGCAAAGCTATAGTAAAGGTTCACGGGGTCTTTCCGTCTAGCCGCGGATACACTGCATCTTCACAGCGATTTCAATTTCACTGAGTCTCGGGTGGAGACAGCGCCGCCATCGTTACGCCATTCGTGCAGGTCGGAACTTACCCGACAAGGAATTTCGCTACCTTAGGACCGTTATAGTTACGGCCGCCGTTTACCGGGGCTTCGATCAAGAGCTTCGCTTGCGCTAACCCCATCAATTAACCTTCCGGCACCGGGCAGGCGTCACACCCTATACGTCCACTTTCGTGTTTGCAGAGTGCTGTGTTTTTAATAAACAGTCGCAGCGGCCTGGTATCTTCGACCGACATGGGCTTACGGAGCAAGTCCTTCACCCTCGTCGGCGCACCTTCTCCCGAAGTTACGGTGCCATTTTGCCTAGTTCCTTCACCCGAGTTCTCTCAAGCGCCTTGGTATTCTCTACCCGACCACCTGTGTCGGTTTGGGGTACGGTTCCCAGTTATCTGAAGCTTAGGAGCTTTTCTTGGAAGCATGGCATCAACCACTTCGTCGCCTAAAGGCAACTCGTCATCAGCTCTCGGCCTTAAGATCCCGGATTTGCCTAAGATCTCAGCCTACCACCTTAAACTTGGACAACCAACGCCAAGCTGGCCTAGCCTTCTCCGTCCCTCCATCGCAATAACTGGAAGTACAGGAATATTAACCTGTTTTCCATCGACTACGCTTTTCAGCCTCGCCTTAGGGACCGACTAACCCTGCGTCGATTAACGTTGCGCAGGAAACCTTGGTCTTTCGGCGTGGGAGTTTTTCACTCCCATTGTCGTTACTCATGTCAGCATTCGCACTTCTGATACCTCCAGCAAGCTTCTCAACTCACCTTCACAGGCTTACAGAACGCTCCTCTACCGCGTCATCAAAGATGACACCCGTAGCTTCGGTGCATGGTTTGAGCCCCGTTACATCTTCCGCGCAGGCCGACTCGACTAGTGAGCTATTACGCTTTCTTTAAAGGATGGCTGCTTCTAAGCCAACCTCCTAGCTGTCTAAGCCTTCCCACATCGTTTCCCACTTAACCATGACTTTGGGACCTTAGCTGACGGTCTGGGTTGTTTCCCTTTTCACGACGGACGTTAGCACCCGCCGTGTGTCTCCCATGCTCGGCACTTCCAGGTATTCGGAGTTTGCATCGGTTTGGTAAGTCGGGATGACCCCCTAGCCGAAACAGTGCTCTACCCCCTGGAGTGATACATGAGGCGCTACCTAAATAGCTTTCGAGGAGAACCAGCTATCTCCGAGCTTGATTAGCCTTTCACTCCGATCCACAGGTCATCCGCTAACTTTTCAACGGTAGTCGGTTCGGTCCTCCAGTCAGTGTTACCTAACCTTCAACCTGCCCATGGATAGATCGCCCGGTTTCGGGTCTATACCCAGCGACTAAACGCCCTATTAAGACTCGCTTTCGCTACGCCTCCCCTATTCGGTTAAGCTTGCCACTGAATATAAGTCGCTGACCCATTATACAAAAGGTACGCAGTCACCTAACAAAGTAGGCTCCCACTGCTTGTACGCATACGGTTTCAGGTTCTATTTCACTCCCCTCTCCGGGGTTCTTTTCGCCTTTCCCTCACGGTACTGGTTCACTATCGGTCAGTCAGTAGTATTTAGCCTTGGAGGATGGTCCCCCCATGTTCAGACAAAGTTTCTCGTGCTCCGTCCTACTCGATTTCATTGATAAGAGATTTTCGTGTACGGGGCTATCACCCACTATGGCCGCACTTTCCAGAGCGTTCCACTAATCTCAAATCAACTTAAGGGCTGGTCCCCGTTCGCTCGCCACTACTAAGGGAATCTCGGTTGATTTCTTTTCCTCAGGGTACTTAGATGTTTCAGTTCCCCTGGTTCGCCTCTTGTACCTATGTATTCAGTACAAGATAACCAGCTTATGCTGGCTGGGTTCCCCCATTCAGAGATCTCTGGATCACAGTCTGTTTGCCGACTCCCCAAAGCTTATCGCAGGCTACCACGTCTTTCATCGCCTCTGACTGCCAAGGCATCCACCGTATGCGCTTCTTCACTTGACCATATAACCCCAAGCAATCTGGTTATACTGTGAAGACGACATTCGCCGAAAATTCGCATGTTGCTCAATTAAGAGCAGAACTCACAAATTTTACCTTAGCCTGACATCACACCAGTGAAAGTGCGTGTCAGTCTATCTATCACATATCCGAATTTTTAAAGAACGATCTGACAAAAGTCAGAAATCAACATTCGATCTGAATGTTCATTTCTAAGTTCTGATCAAGTAAGCGAGTGGTGGAGCCAAGCGGGATCGAACCGCTGACCTCCTGCGTGCAAGGCAGGCGCTCTCCCAGCTGAGCTATGGCCCCGCATATTGGTAGGTCTGGGCAGATTTGAACTGCCGACCTCACCCTTATCAGGGGTGCGCTCTAACCAACTGAGCTACAGACCTATATAGGGTCTTGATCGTCTTCGACAATGAATCAAGCAATTCGTGTGGGAGCTCATCAGTAGGCTGATGTCGTCGATTAAGGAGGTGATCCAGCCGCAGGTTCCCCTACGGCTACCTTGTTACGACTTCACCCCAGTCATGAATCACACCGTGGTAACCGTCCTCCCGAAGGTTAGACTAGCTACTTCTGGTGCAACCCACTCCCATGGTGTGACGGGCGGTGTGTACAAGGCCCGGGAACGTATTCACCGCGACATTCTGATTCGCGATTACTAGCGATTCCGACTTCACGCAGTCGAGTTGCAGACTGCGATCCGGACTACGATCGGTTTTGTGAGATTAGCTCCACCTCGCGGCTTGGCAACCCTCTGTACCGACCATTGTAGCACGTGTGTAGCCCAGGCCGTAAGGGCCATGATGACTTGACGTCATCCCCACCTTCCTCCGGTTTGTCACCGGCAGTCTCCTTAGAGTGCCCACCATAACGTGCTGGTAACTAAGGACAAGGGTTGCGCTCGTTACGGGACTTAACCCAACATCTCACGACACGAGCTGACGACAGCCATGCAGCACCTGTGTCAGAGTTCCCGAAGGCACCAATCCATCTCTGGAAAGTTCTCTGCATGTCAAGGCCTGGTAAGGTTCTTCGCGTTGCTTCGAATTAAACCACATGCTCCACCGCTTGTGCGGGCCCCCGTCAATTCATTTGAGTTTTAACCTTGCGGCCGTACTCCCCAGGCGGTCAACTTAATGCGTTAGCTGCGCCACTAAAATCTCAAGGATTCCAACGGCTAGTTGACATCGTTTACGGCGTGGACTACCAGGGTATCTAATCCTGTTTGCTCCCCACGCTTTCGCACCTCAGTGTCAGTATCAGTCCAGGTGGTCGCCTTCGCCACTGGTGTTCCTTCCTATATCTACGCATTTCACCGCTACACAGGAAATTCCACCACCCTCTACCGTACTCTAGCTCGCCAGTTTTGGATGCAGTTCCCAGGTTGAGCCCGGGGCTTTCACATCCAACTTAACGAACCACCTACGCGCGCTTTACGCCCAGTAATTCCGATTAACGCTTGCACCCTCTGTATTACCGCGGCTGCTGGCACAGAGTTAGCCGGTGCTTATTCTGTCGGTAACGTCAAAACAGCAAGGTATTAGCTTACTGCCCTTCCTCCCAACTTAAAGTGCTTTACAATCCGAAGACCTTCTTCACACACGCGGCATGGCTGGATCAGGCTTTCGCCCATTGTCCAATATTCCCCACTGCTGCCTCCCGTAGGAGTCTGGACCGTGTCTCAGTTCCAGTGTGACTGATCATCCTCTCAGACCAGTTACGGATCGTCGCCTTGGTGAGCCATTACCTCACCAACTAGCTAATCCGACCTAGGCTCATCTGATAGCGCAAGGCCCGAGGGTCCCCTGCTTTCTCCCGTAGGACGTATGCGGTATTAGCGTTCCTTTCGAAACGTTGTCCCCCACTACCAGGCAGATTCCTAGGCATTACTCACCCGTCCGCCGCTGAATCAAGGAGCAAGCTCCCGTCATCCGCTCGACTTGCATGTGTTAGGCCTGCCGCCAGCGTTCAATCTGAGCCATGATCAAACTCTTCAGTTCAATACTGCTTGGGTTTTTAAGAAACCCTAAACTTGGCTCAGCAATCTCAAATGACTATGTGATTTCTCGCATGGTCACTTGTGATGCTGATAATCTTTGTGACTATCAGTCCGTACTCACAAGCACCCACACGAATTGCTTGATTCGATTTGTTAAAGAGCGTTTGGCTAAGAGCGTTTCGCCTCAACCGAGGCGCGCATTCTACGCTTTCCTCATTTGCTGTCAAGCGTTTATTTTGAAGTTTTTTGCGAGAAACTCGTTTAGCTTCAAACACTTGACTCGCTGCGATCTCTCGTAGCGGGAGGCGAATAATACAGCGTTTTAAAACGCTGTCAACCACCTCTTTCAGCGCTTCCGATTGCTTTCTAAACGCTCAACTTGTTGATTAACAAGGAGTTTTTCGTTTCGACTGCGTCGGAAGTGGGGCGCATTATAAGGGGATTCGAGAAGTGGTCAACCCCTAAATTCCATTAAACAGAAATAATTGTGAAACGGGGCCGCACGCCGTTGGCCGTTCGGTATTGAGGCGGTCGGCCGTTAGGGACGCCGCCATAAAAAAGCGGGGAGGCCTGTTGCCCCCCCCGCTTCTATATAGCTGCAACACCTGCAAGCGATCACTCAGCCTTGAGGGTAACCCGCGCAAATGCCTTCTTGCCGGCCTGGCACACATGAGTCGCGCCAATTGCAAACATGAAATCTCGCTCAACCACCGCGCCATCGACCTTCACTGCTCCGGCACCGAGCAGATCCCGCGCCTGAGCCGAGTTCTTGACCAGACCAGCCCGGTTCAGCACCGCGGCAATCGGCAGGTCTTCAGTTGCACTCACCTCGACCTCCGGTAGATCTTCCGGCAGCTCACCTTCCTTCATGCGGTTACCCGCCGCACGGTGAGCATTGGCAGCCGCCTCTTCACCATGGAAACGCGCAACGATTTCTTCCGCCAGCTTGATCTTGATGTCCCGCGGGTTCGCACCATTGGCAACATCAGTCCGGAACTGATCGATTTCTTCCATCGAACGGAAGCTCAGCAGCTCGAAGTAACGCCACATCAACGTATCCGGAATCGATACCAGCTTGCTGTACATCACACCCGGCGCTTCCTGGATGCCCACGTAGTTGCCCAGCGACTTGGACATCTTCTTCACGCCATCGAGCCCTTCGAGCAACGGCATGGTCACGATGTTCTGCGCTTCCTGGCCATAGGCCCGCTGCAGCTCACGCCCCATCAGCAGGTTGAACTTCTGGTCGGTACCACCCAGCTCGACGTCAGCCCTCAACGCCACGGAGTCATAGCCCTGCACCAGTGGGTAGAGGAACTCGTGGATGGCAATCGGCTGGTTGGTGGTGTAGCGCTTGTCGAAGTCGTCGCGCTCGAGCATGCGCGCAACGGTGTACTGCGAGGCCAGGCGAATGAAGTCTGCCGGCGTCAGCTTGTCCATCCAGGTGGAGTTGAATGCGACTTCGGTCTTGGCCGGGTCGAGGATCTTGAACACCTGCTGCTTGTAGGTCTCAGCGTTTTCCAGTACTTGCTCGCGCGTCAGCGGTGGACGAGTCGCGCTCTTGCCGCTCGGATCGCCGATCATCCCGGTGAAATCACCGATCAGGAAGATGACCTGGTGCCCAAGGTCCTGGAACTGGCGCAGCTTGTTGATCAGCACCGTGTGCCCCAAATGCAGGTCCGGGGCAGTCGGATCGAAGCCTGCCTTGATACGCAGAGGCTGGCCGCGCTTGAGCTTCTCCACCAGTTCCGACTCGACCAACACTTCTTCCGCACCGCGCTTGATAAGCGCCAGCTGCTCTTCAACCGACTTCATAGACAGACCCGCAAGGCTCAGATTCAAGGGGAGCCAACCATACAAGATCGGCCATCAAATACAAGTTTCGCAAAGGAATGTGACCCGGGTGAAGCCTTCCGGCGTCTATGCGCCCTTGCGCGAAAATGGATTTGGTTATATTTTATACAGTTATTTCATCTTCATCATGTCATTCATCTTTTCCATATTCATTTTTCTTCAAAGCCACCTTACCTATGACCAACAAAACGCCTAAAGCGCCTCCGCTTTATCCGAAAAGCCATCTGTTGGCCGCCAGCGGCATTGCCGCCCTGCTCAGCCTGGCCTTGCTGGTGTTCCCCTCCAGTGAGGTCGAAGCCAAGAAGACCACGCTCTCCCTCGAACTGGAGAGCCCTGCCGAGCAATTGAAGGACGAAACCAGCAGCGCACCGCTGGTCCAGTCCGAAGGCGATCAAGGCTCCCCCTTCGCCCAGATCGAAAACGCCGAGCCGAGCACCGAACAGACAGCCTCCCAGCAAGCCCCGGAGGGCCAGCCGGAAACCGCAGCCAAGGACCCTGCCCACCGCGAAGTCACCGTGGCCCGTGGCGATACCCTGTCCACCCTGTTCGCCAAGGTCGGCCTGCCGGCGAACGCGGTCCATGACCTGCTGGCCAGCAACAAGCAAGCCAAGCAGTTCACGCAACTCAAGCATGGCCAGGTCCTGCAGTTCGAACTGGACAAGGATGGCCAACTGGCCAGCCTGCACAGCAAGGTCAGCAACCTGGAAACCATTCGCCTGAGCAAGACCGCCAAGGGCTATACCTTCGACCGCGAGATCAGTAAACCGATCGTGCGCACCGCCTACGCCCATGGCGTGATCAAGAGCTCGCTCTCTGCTTCCGCCCAGCGCGCCGGCCTGTCCCACAGCATGACCATGGACATGGCGCGAGTACTTGGCTACGACATCGACTTCGCCCAGGACATCCGTCCAGGTGACGAATTCGACGTGGTCTACGAACAGAAGGTCATGGATGGCAAGGTCATCGGCACCGGCAACATCCTGTCCGCTCGCTTCACCAACCGCGGCAAGACCTACACCGCCGTGCGCTACACCAACAAGCAGGGCAATACCAGCTACTACACCGCCGACGGCAACAGCCTGCGCAAGGCGTTCATCCGTACCCCAGTTGACTTCGCCCGCATCAGCTCGCGCTTTTCCGCCGGGCGCAAGCACCCGATCCTGAACAAGATCCGTGCGCACAAAGGCGTCGACTACGCAGCCCCTCGCGGCACGCCGATCAAGGCTGCCGGAGACGGTCGCATCGAGCTGGCCGGGCGTCGTGGCGGTTACGGCAACACCGTGATCATCGCCCACGGCAACCGCTACAAAACCCTCTACGGCCATATGCAAGGCTTCGCCAAGGGCATCAAGACCGGCAGCCAGGTCAAACAGGGCCAGATCATCGGCTACATCGGTACCACCGGCCTGTCGACCGGACCGCACCTGCATTACGAGTTCCAGGTCAATGGCGTGCACGTCGACCCATTGAGCCAGAAAGTGCCAATGGCTGACCCGATCGCCAAAGCCGAGCGCCAGCGCTTCCTGCAGCAAAGCCAACCCCTGATCGCACGCATGGATCAGGAAAAGGCCACGCTGCTCGCAGCCAACAAGCGCTGAGCCCATGGCGCTTTATCTGGGGGTAATGTCCGGCACCAGTCTCGATGGCCTGGACATCGCCCTGATCGAACAACGCGAGCAGCCCCGCCTGCTCGCTACCCACTACCTTCCGATGCCCTCAGACCTGCGCCAGGAGCTGCTGAGCCTCTGTGCCAGCGGCCCTGACGAGATCGCACGCGCTGCCCTCGCAGAAAACCGCTGGGCCAGCCTCGCCGCACAGGGCATCCGTCATGTACTGGCCCAGCAAGGGCTCGAGGCTGCTGCAATCCGCGCCATCGGCAGCCACGGCCAGACCATTCGCCATGAACCCTCTCGTGGCTTCACGGTACAAATCGGCAACCCAGCCCTACTCGCCGAACTGACCGGTATCAGCGTGGTAGGTGACTTTCGCCGTCGTGACGTCGCTGCCGGCGGTCAAGGCGCCCCGCTGGTGCCTGCATTCCATGAAACCTTGTTCGGCCACCTCGGCCAGCGCTTGGCAGTGCTCAACGTGGGCGGTTTCAGCAACCTCAGCCTGATCGAGGTCGACAGCCCGGTGCACGGTTTCGACTGTGGCCCAGGCAACGTGTTGATGGACGCCTGGATCGAGCGCAAGCGCGGGCCTTCCTATGATGCCGATGGCGCTTGGGCTGCGAGCGGACAGGTGCAGGTTGACCTGCTCAGCGCACTGCTCAGCGATCCGTTCTTCGCCGGCAGCGGCCCGAAAAGCACTGGCCGTGAGGTGTTCAACCTGCAGTGGCTCGATGGCCACCTGACTCGCCTGCCCCAGTACCGCGATGAAGATGTGCAAGCCACGCTACTGGAACTGACCTGCCGCAGCATCATCGAGTCGCTTCGCAATGCCCAACAGAGCACCGAAGCCCTGCTGGTTTGCGGCGGTGGGGCCCACAACAGAGCACTGATGGCGCGACTGGCTACCTTGCTGCCCGGCGCCAAGGTCAGCAGCACAGCCGCCCATGGTGTGGACCCGGACTGGGTCGAAGCGATGGCCTTCGCCTGGCTCGCCCATTGTTGCCTGGAGGGTATTCCTGCCAACCGCCCCAGCGTCACGGCGGCACAAGGGCTGCGCATATTGGGTGCGATCTACCCGGCTTAGTCCACTGCAGAAAGCAAAACGCCGCGCAATTGCGCGGCGTTTTCGTATGACCGAAGCTCAGATCGAGAACGAGGAGCCACAGCCACAAGTGGTAGTAGCGTTGGGGTTCTTGATCACGAAGCGCGAGCCTTCCAGGCCTTCCTGGTAGTCCACCTCGGCACCCGCCAGGTACTGGAAGCTCATTGGGTCGACGACCAGGGAAACGCCTTCGCGCTCGACGATGGTGTCATCCTCGGCCACATCTTCATCGAAGGTGAAACCGTACTGGAAGCCCGAGCAGCCGCCACCCGTCACGAATACACGCAACTTCAGGCGATCGTTGCCTTCCTCGGAAACCAGGGTCTTCACCTTTTGCGCAGCCCCGTGAGTGAACTCCAACGCGGTGGGGGTGAAGGTTTCGACGCTCATGTTGATTCTCCCGGCGCACTGCCGCCATAAAACTCGATGGTGCGCATTATCCGCTTCTCCGAGAAAATCGGTCAAGAATTGTGCTGCTTTAGTCGCGCCCAACAAAAAGGCCCGCACAAGGCGGGCCTCAGGAACGAGCTTGCGCTTACGGCAGCAGGCCGGCGTGGGACAGCCCCATGCGCTCGTCCAGGCCGAACAGGATGTTCAGGTTCTGGACAGCCTGGCCGGATGCGCCCTTGACCAGGTTGTCGATGACCGACAGCACCACCACCAGGTCGCCGCCCTGCGGACGGTGAACCGCAATACGGCAGACGTTGGCGCCTCGCACGCTGCGGGTTTCCGGGTGGCTGCCGGCCGGCATCACGTCGACGAACGGTTCATCGGCATAACGCTTCTCGAACAACGCTTGCAGGTCGACCGAGGTGTCGACGACGTTCGCGTACAGGGTTGCGTGAATGCCACGGATCATTGGCGTCAGGTGCGGCACGAAGGTCAGGCCGATGTCTTTCCCGGCCGCCAGGCGCAGGCCCTGGCTGATTTCCGGCAGGTGACGGTGCCCCTTGACCGCATAGGCCTTCATGCTCTCACCAGCCTCGCAGAACAGTGAGCCTACGGCAGCGCCACGGCCGGCACCGCTAACGCCCGATTTGCAGTCGGCGATCAATCGCGACGGATCGGCCAGCCCAGCTTCGAGCAGCGGCAGGAAGCCCAGTTGGGTAGCGGTCGGGTAGCAGCCCGGCACGGCAATCAGACGCGCCTGGCGAATCTTCTCACGGTTGACTTCAGGCAAGCCGTATACCGCATCCTTGAGCAGCTCGGGCGCACCATGCGGCTGGCCATACCACTTGCCCCATTCCACGGCATCCTGCAGGCGGAAGTCGGCGGACAGGTCGATCACCTTGGTGCCGGCAGCCAGCAACTCGCCGGCCAGGGCGTGTGCAACGCCATGGGGGGTGGCGAAGAACACGACGTCGCAGGCACCCAGCGTCTTGCTGTCCGGCACACTGAAGGACAGGCCATCGTAGTGGCCACGCAGGTTCGGATACATGTCGGCAACCGCCACGCCCGCCTCGGAGCGCGAAGTGATGACCGCCACCTCGGCCTGTGGATGCTGTGCCAGCAGACGCAACAGTTCGACGCCGGTGTAACCCGTGCCGCCGACGATACCGACCTTGATCATAACGCTTGCCCCTTATCAACGAGCCGACTGGAAAGCGCACGATGATAGGGGGGCACGCCGCCTGTAACAACTCTTGGGGTGCCCCTTTGGGCGCTTGAGCTCTACTATCTGACGACCGTGAAAACCTGAAGGAACTCCCTCCATGCTTTATCTATGGATCAAGGCACTGCACATCATCAGCGTGGTCTGCTGGTTTGCCGGCCTGTTCTACCTGCCAAGATTGTTCGTCTACCACGCCCAGAGCCAGGACAGCATCAGCCAGGAACGCTTCATCACCATGGAGCGCAAGCTGTATCGGGGCATCATGAACCCGGCGATGATCGCCACGTACGTGTTCGGCGCCTGGATGCTCTACCTCACTCCGGGCTGGCTCAGCCAAGGCTGGCTGCACGCCAAGCTCACCCTGGTGATCTTGCTGACCGGCTACCATCATATCTGCGGCGCCCAGCGCAAACGCTTCGCCAGCGGCAGCAATACCCGCAGCCATGTTTACTATCGCTGGTTCAACGAGGTCCCTGTGTTGTTCCTGTTGGGCATCGTGATTCTCGTGGTGGTCAAACCGTTCTGACGACAAACCTGCCCGCAGGAGCCCTCCATGCCTTTGCCTGCCTCGCTTGAGCAACGCCTGCGCCTCCCGGTGGTCGCAGCGCCGATGTTCCTGATCTCCAACCCGCGCCTGGTCCTGGCTTGCTGTGCCAATGGCGTGGTGGGTAGCTTCCCAGCCCTGAACCAGCGCGACAGTGCCGGATTCAAGCGCTGGCTCGAAGAGATCGAGCAGGCTTTGCAAGCAATGGCCGCGCCAGCGCCCTACGCCGTCAACCTTATCGTCCACCCTACCAACCCTCGCTTGCAGGCTGACCTGGCTTTGTGCGTCGAGCACCGAGTGCCGATCGTCATCACGAGTCTTGGTGCGGTGAAGGAGGTGGTGGATGCCGTGCACGGCTATGGCGGCGTGGTGTTCCATGACGTCACCACACGGCGCCATGCCGAAAAGGCCGCCGAGGCTGGCGTCGATGGCCTGATCGCGGTAGCCGCCGGGGCTGGCGGTCACGCCGGCACCTGGAGCCCCTTCGCGCTGGTCGCGGAGATCCGCCAATTCTTCGACAAGACCGTGCTGCTGGCAGGCTGCATCAATCATGGCCATCAGATCCTCGCCGCCCAGCTATTGGGGGCAGACCTTGCCTACATGGGCACCCGCTTCATCGCCACGGCCGAAAGCCAGGCGCAGCCACAGTACAAACAGATGCTGCTCGATGCCCGTGCCGCGGATATCGTGCACACCCCAGCGGTGTCCGGCATTCCTGCCAGCTTCCTGCGCCAAAGCCTGCAGCAGGCGGGGTACGACATGGCCACCCTCGAGCGCGGCCACGAACAAGGCAAGCTCAAGCCGATCGACGACGAAGCCAAGGCATGGAAGACGGTATGGTCTGCTGGCCAGGGCGTGGGTGATATTCAGGACGTGCCTGGTGCAGCGGCACTGATCGAGCGCCTGCACGGCGAGTACCGGGCGGCTCTGGACCACAGCTTGGCGCTGCGTGACAAGGCCCTGTAGCAAAAGGCAACACCTTGCCTGACCAAGCTGTACACTAGGCGCCCTCTTCAGCCCCCAGGAGCCTTGCATGACCCGTTACGCCATGATTACTGGTGCTTCCAGCGGCCTGGGCCTGGCCCTGGCGGAAGCCCTGGCGCGGCGCGGTCGCAATTTGATCCTGGTAGCGCGCCAGCGCGAGACCCTTGAGCCGGTCGCCATCGAGCTCACCCAGCGCTTCGGCGTCGAGGTGCTGTTCCGCGCCTGCGACCTCAGCCAACCCTTGCGACTGTCAGGTTTCGTATTAGAGCTTGAGGAAGGCGAGCGGCGCATCGACCTGCTGGTGAACTGCGCCGGGCTGCGCAGCTATGGGCCATTTCTCGCCCATGAATGGGCCGACGAGCAAGATCTGCTGGAGGTCAACATCCTGGCCATGAGTCGCTTGTGCCACGCGATTGGCAACCTGATGGCGGTGCAAGGTGGCGGGCAGATTCTCAACGTCGCGGGACTGGCCAGCGCGGCCCCCGGCCCTTGGATGGCGACTTATGCCGCCAGCAAGGCCTATGTACTGAGTTTTTCCGAGGCACTGCGCGAAGAGCTCAGGCGCACGGGCATCAAGGTCTCGGTACTCAATCCTGGTCCCGTGCGTTCGTCCAGGCGCCCCATCCCGAGGCTCGAAGGCAAATCCCGTTGCCTGACGCCCGAAGAAGTTGCGCTTTACACCGTACGAGCCCTCGACAAGAACCGCGCGCTGATCACCCCTGGCCGACGCAACCGCTGGCTGGCCTTCGTCCCACGCCTGCTGCCGCGCTGGCTGGTACGCAAGCTCGCAGGAGTGCTGCATCGGCGCTACTGCCCGATCGGCATGGAATAGCCACTGGGCGAGCGGCGCCCGGCTGAGTAAACTCGGCCCGGAACCTCACCATGGAGCAAGAGCTGTGGACGACTTATTCACCAGAATCATCAACCGGGAGATCCCGGCGAAGATCATCTATGAGGACGACCAGGTCCTGGCGTTCCACGATATCGCCCCCCAGGCGCCAGTGCATTTTCTGGTTATCCCGAAGAAACACATCCGCACCCTGAACGACCTGACCGAAGACGACAAGGGCCTGGCCGGCCACATCCTGTTCACCGCCCAGCGCCTGGCCAAGGAACTTGGCTGTGAAGACGGCTTCCGCGTGGTCATGAACTGCAACGAACTGGGTGGACAGACCGTCTACCACATCCACATGCATGTGCTTGGCCAACGCCAGATGCACTGGCCTCCGGGCTGATCCAGGGCAAGCGACCCTGATCCGATTGCGGTAAACTGTCGGGCACACTCTAGCGGAGGTGCCCGATGGCTACCGAACGTCACTACTCGCCGCTCGACCGCTTGTTGCTGCAGGCCGATACCGCCATGCGCACCTTGCTGCCTTTCAGCGGCCAACCTTCCCGACCCTCCCCGGCCATCGTCCAGCCAGATGTCGAACTGGATGAAAGCCAGGCTCGTCACGTCGCCGGCCTGATGCGGGTCAACCATACCGGTGAGGTGTGCGCCCAGGCGCTGTACCAGGGCCAGGCCCTGACGGCCAAGCTGCCGCAGGTACGCAAGGCCATGGAGCATGCCGCCGAGGAAGAAGTCGACCACCTGGCCTGGTGCGAACAGCGCATCCGCCAACTGGGCAGCCACCCGAGCGTGCTCAACCCATTGTTCTATGGCATGTCGTTCGGCATTGGCGCACTCGCCGGCCTGGTCAGCGACAAGGTCAGCCTGGGCTTCGTGGCTGCCACCGAGCATCAGGTGTGCAAGCATCTGGACGAGCATCTGGAACAGATCCCGCAAGAGGACGAGAAATCGCGCGCCATTCTCGAACAGATGCGCGTCGACGAAGAGCAACATGCCGAATCGGCCCTCGAAGCCGGTGGTTACCGTTTCCCCGCACCTGTGCGCTTTGGCATGAGCCTGCTGGCCAAAGTCATGACCAAGAGCACCTATCGCATCTAGGGCCAATACCATGACGGACCGCATCGACGCCAAGGACCTGGCGCGCGCCGTGCAAGCCGGCATCCTCCAGCCGGGCCAGGACCAGGCCCTGCTGGCATTCCTGCAACAGCCTCCGGTCCCACGCGGCACGCTGCAACTGGCCCACGTGGCGTTCTATTTCGGCGCCCTGCTGATCATGGGTGCCATGGGCTGGTTGCTGACCGAAGCCTGGATGCGTATTGGCGACGGCGCCCTGCTGGCCATCGCCATGCTGTACATCGTGCTAATGACCCTCTTCGCGCTCGGCCTGCAACGACGCCATCAACCCATCGCTGCCGGGGTGCTGGCCGCGGTCGCGGTAAGCATCGTGCCGCTGGCCGTCTTCGCCATCGAGCGTATGGCGGGGTGGTGGCCCATGGGCGACACGCAAACGGATTACCACCAGTACTACCGCTATGTGCAAGGCGGTTGGCTGTTGATGGAGGCCGCCACGGTGCTGGCAGGGCTGCTCATGCTGCGCCTGATCCCCTACCCGTTCATCGTCATGCCGATCGCCTTGGCCTTGTGGTTCATGTCGATGGACCTGAGCGAATGGTTCTACGGCTCGCCGTTGAGCTGGGAGCAACGCCGCACGGTATCACTGTGGTTTGGCCTTGGGCTGCTGCTGGCGGTGTTGATTCTGGACGGACGCACCCGCCAGGATTATGCCCACTGGGGTTATCTGGCCGGGCTGACGGCATTCTGGGGCGGGCTGACATTGCTGGACAGCGGGAGCGAACTGGGCAGGGCGATGTACTGTGTGATCAACCTTGGGCTGATGGGCATGGCGGTGCTGCTGCGCCGACCGGTCTTCATGGTGTTCGGCGCGCTTGGCGTGGCGGCATACCTGGGTTACTTGTCGTACGACGTGTTTGCCGAATCCCTGTTATTCCCGGTAGTACTGACCTTGATCGGGCTGGGAGTGATCGGCCTGGGTCTGGCGTATCAGAAACGGCGAGAACAACTGAGCCAGGCCGTCCGGGGGCGCTTGCCGCAATGGTTGCTGACTGCCCTGCCAGCACTGCGAAATTGACGACTGCCGGCAAGCCCGCCCTTACAGGCTTGCACCCTCCTTGCCGGCGATGGGCTGCAAAGCAGCCCAAAGGGTGAAAATCAACCCAGCTCTACGATCTCGTAACCGTGGGTGATCTCAACGCCTGCACGCTCCAGCATGATCGATGCCGAGCAGTATTTCTCCGCCGACAGTTCGACAGCCCGTTTTACCTGGGCCTCTTTCAGACCACGCCCCTTCACCACGAAGTTCATGTGGATCTTGGTGAACACTTTCGGGTCTTCACTGGCGCGCTCTGCCTCCAGGAACGCTTCGCAGCTTTCCACTGCCTGGCGCGACTTTTTCAGAATGCTCACTACGTCGAAGCTGCTGCAGCCACCGAGGCCCAGCAGGAGCATTTCCATCGGGCGCACGCCCAGATTGCGACCACCCGCTTCGGGCGGACCGTCCATCACCACGACATGGCCGCTCCCGGACTCGCCGAGGAACATCGCTTCACCGGCCCACTGGATGCGTGCCTTCATCTATCCGGACTCCTAAATATCGGAAAAGGGTGTCAGCTTAGACCTTGTGTGGCTGTCGGAAAAGATCAAGACGTGTCGCAATTGTGCCGAAACATCCCACAGTGTCTGATAAGCTGGCGCCAAATGACTGGCGTCAACCGTCAGGCATCCTAGAAAAAGCTCATACCTCACATCGAACAGGATTTCGTGATGGTTGCCTCAGCCCTACCCGCCAAGATCAAGAACATCGATAAACTGCTGGTCCACTGCCAACGCCGCCGTTATGTCGCCAAGAGCAACATCATTTGCGCGGGTGATCGGGCCGAGACGCTGTCGTTCATCATCAAAGGGTCGGTCACCATCCTGATCGAAGACGACGAAGGTCACGAGATGATCATCGCGTACCTCAACAGTGGCGACTTCTTTGGCGAGTTGGGCCTGTTCGAGCCCGTGGGTAGCGATCAGCAGCGCAGCGCCTGGGTTCGCGCCAAGACCGAATGCGAGGTGGCGGAGATCAGCTACGACAAGTTCCGCGAACTGTCGCGCCACGACCCGGACATCCTCTATGCCCTGGGCAGCCAGATGGCCCAACGCCTGCGCAACACCACGCGCAAGGTTGGCGACCTGGCCTTCTTCGATGTGACAGGCCGAGTGGCGCGCTGCCTGCTTGACCTGTGCAAGCAACCCGACGCCATGACCCATCCGGATGGCATGCAGATCAAGATCACCCGTCAGGAGATCGGTCGCATCGTCGGCTGTTCGCGGGAGATGGTCGGCCGCGTCCTGAAGGACCTCGAGGAACGCAGCCTGGTGCAGGTCAAGGGCAAGACCATGGTGGTCTACGGAACACGCTAGTCCCTGGGCAGTTTCGCCAGCTCATCAGCATAGGCTTGCGACAAGCGCTCGAACCAGGGCGCTTCGGGCACCACTTCATGCAGAGCGATATGGCTGTCGGCGCGGCAGCGCTGCTCCAGGTCGCAACATTCGTTGAAACGGTTGACGGCCGCGACCATCGACTCCCGCTCGTTGTCCAGCAGCAGGGCGCCATGGACCAGCACCACGGCCCGCTTGCCACCCAGTCCCTGGCGCCAGCGCTGAGCGGTGCCGACCAGTTTGCGGCCGTTGAGGTTGACGTTGAAACGCCCGTCGCAGAAAGCACCGTCGATTTCGCCCACCGAAGCCACGCCACCCCATTCGCGCAGCACATCGCACAAAGGCAGGCACAGTCGCTCGTAGGCATGCTCGATTCGCCCATGGTCGCCTTCGCTGCGCGGCGCGACGTAGACCAGCGCGACATTCACCGTCGCGTGGGACTGTGGCACCGGCTCACCACCGGTTTCCCGCAGCAGCACAGGCCATCCGGCAATCGCCAACTCGGCGCATGCAGCCTCGAAGTTTTCCAGCCGGCTCATGCGCCGTGGCATCACCAGGGCATGATCGGTGGGGCGCCAGAACAGCACGCCAGCGTCACGCTCGCCGCGGCAGACGGCCGCCAGCAGTTCCTGCTCGGCGTGCAGGCCTTGTTCGACAGTCAGTGCCAGGGGTTGATCGGTCATCCTTTCACCTTTGTTAGCAGCCATGGCAGGCCTACAAAAAAGCCGGCAATACGCCGGCTTCGTTTCGATCAGTCCAGTTGCTGAACAGTCTTCTTGACCTGATCAGGGAAGAACAACCGCTGCAGCTCCAACCCTGGTTGCTCGGCACGCATGAACGCCTCCCCCACCAGGAAGGTGTAGACCTCGTTGATTTCCATCAGCTCGACGTCAGCACGGTTGAGAATGCCGCTTTCGGTAATGGCCAGGCGATCACGTGGGATGCGCGGCAACAAGTCGAGGGTGGTCTCCAGGCTCACCTCGAAGGTGTGCAGGTTACGGTTGTTGACCCCCACCAACGGCGTATCGAGCGTCTTCAGTGCACGCTCCAGCTCGTCGCCGTCATGCACTTCGACCAGGACATCCAGGCCGACCTCCTTGGCCGTGGCGGCCAGCTCAGCCATCTTCACGTCGTCCAGCGCCGACACGATCAGCAGCACGCAGTCGGCGCCCAAGGCACGAGCCTCGACGATCTGGTACGGGTCGACCATGAAGTCCTTGCGGATCACCGGCAGCGAAACGGCGGCGCGAGCTTGCTGCAGGTATTCGTCGGCGCCTTGGAAGTAGTCCACATCGGTCAGCACCGACAGGCAGGTCGCCCCACCCTTTTCGTAGCTGACGGCAATGTCCGCCGGCACGAAGTCCTCGCGGATCACACCCTTGCTCGGCGAGGCCTTCTTGATTTCGGCAATGACCGCCGCCTGCTTGCGCTTGGCCTGCTCGATCAGGGCATTGGCAAAACCTCGGGGCGCATCGGCCGACTTGGCCAGACGCTCCAGTTCGGCAAAGCTTACGCGCGCGCTGCGCTCGGCCACTTCCTGGAATTTGCGGGCGATGATCCTTTCCAGCACCGTCGGCACACTCATGCTTCGTTCTCCACCTTGAATACCGCCGTAAAGGCACCCAGCTCCTGCAGCTTCTCCCAGGCCAGCCCGGTGTGCAGCACGTCATGGGCCAGTTCCACACCCGACTTGAGGCTCATTGCATGGTCTGCGGCATACAACGCCGCGCCCGCATTGAGCACGATCATTTCGGCGGCTTTCTGCCCGTTCTCAGTCTTGCGACGACCCAAGGCATCGCGTATCAGCGCCAACGAGGCCTCCGGGCCTTCGACAGCCAGGCCATGCAGGCTCTGGCTCTTCATGCCGAGGTCCTCCGGTTCGACCCAGTACTCGGTGATCTGGTCATTCTTCAGTTCGGCCACGAAGGTCGGCGCGGCCAGGCTGAACTCGTCCAGACCGTCCTTCGAATGCACCACCAGCACATGCTTGCTGCCCAGGCGTTGCAGCACTTCGGCCAACGGACGGCACAGGGCCTGGGTAAACACGCCGACCACCTGGTGTTTCACACCGGCCGGATTCGTAAGCGGGCCGAGCATATTGAACAGGGTACGCAGCCCCAGGTCACGGCGTGGGCCAGCCGCGAACTTCATTGCCTTGTGGTGGCTCTGAGCGAACATGAAGCCGATCCCCAGGCTGTCGATGCAACGGGCGACCTGGGTTGGATTCAGATCCAGGTAGACTCCGGCGGCCTCCAGCAGGTCCGCGCTGCCGCTCTTGCCGGAGACAGCACGGTTGCCGTGCTTGGCCACAGGGCACCCCGCCGCCGCGAGGACGAAGGAGGATGCGGTGGAAACGTTGAAGATGTTGGCGCCATCACCGCCGGTACCGACGATATCGACCACGCCATCGAGGCTTTGCAGCTCGACCTTGTCAGCCAGTTCGCGCATCACCGAGACCGCACCGACAATCTCGTCGATGCTCTCGCTCTTCATGCGCATGCCCATCAGGAAGGCGCCGATCTGCGCCTCGCTGCATTGGCCGGTCATGATCTGGCGCATGACATCGCGCATTTCTTCGGTGCTGAGGTCAAGGTGGCCGACGATACGGCTCAACGCGCTCTTGATATCCATGTTCGGTCCTTAGCGGCGGCCGCCGGTCTGCTTGAGGAAGTTGGCGAACAGCTCGTGGCCCTGCTCGGTCAGGATCGATTCAGGGTGGAACTGCACCCCTTCGATGTTAAGCGTCTTGTGGCGCAACCCCATGATCTCGTCGACCGCGCCATCTGCGTGGGCGGTCCAGGCGGTCACTTCCAGGCAGTCAGGCAAGGTTTCGCGCTTCACCACCAGGGAATGGTAGCGGGTCACGGTGAGCGGATTGTTCAGGCCGGCGAACACACCCAGGTCGCGGTGCAACACCGGGCTGGTCTTGCCATGCATCACCTGACGCGCCCGCACCACATCGCCGCCGAAGGCCTGGCCGATGGACTGGTGCCCCAGGCAGACGCCAAGGATTGGCAGCTTGCCGGCGAAATGCAGGATGGCCTCGATGGACACACCCGCTTCGCTCGGTGTGCATGGACCAGGCGAGACGACGATGCGTTCCGGATTGAGGGCTTCGATCTCGGCGATGGTCATTTCGTCGTTGCGAATGACCTTTACCTCGGCACCCAGCTCGCCAAGGTACTGAACAACGTTGTAAGTGAATGAGTCGTAATTGTCGATCATCAGTAACATCGGGATGAACCTCTTGAATCTACTGACTTTTGAATTCGAATCTTCCTACACGCCAGAACAAGCGCAAATGCAGCCGCATCGTGCGGTGGCGGGTGTTACAAAGAGGAAGACAAACGGGGGCGGGCCGGACTTGCCGGCAGGAGATAAAGTCAGGCGCGCCAACGCCAACGGGCGTGGGCCTTGATTACGCGCATCAAGAGTTTGCTGACGATCAACACAGGATAGGTCTCGCTCATACGTCCCGGCACAGTAGCTTACCGGGGCGCCTGGCGCAATATGCCCGTAAACACGGGGTAACGAATGGACTTGTGAGAAAAGACCTTTGCTTTGTTAAGGTCAATCGGGCTGTTCCGATAAAAACAATGAGAAGGATATCTACCCATGCAATGTTCGCATTTCCTGCGCTTCACCCTCTGTACGCTCGCGCTGGCCTGCAGCCAAGCCCTGGCAGCTCCTTCGCCATATTCCACCATGATCGTGTTCGGCGACAGCTTGAGCGATGCCGGCCAGTTTCCCGATCTACTGGGAGGCACTGATGGCATGCGCTTCACCAACCGTGACAGCGACGGCAACTTCGCCCCCGTCTCGCCGATGATCCTCGGAGGACAACTGGGGGTAGCGCCAGCAGACCTCAACCCTTCCACCTCCTTCGGAATTCGCCCGGATGGTAACAACTGGGCGGTTGGCGGCTACACGACCCAGCAAATACTGGATTCGATCACCGGCACCTCTCAATTGATCATTCCCCCTGGCAACCTGGGAGCGGGCACCGTGATTCGTCAGCGACCTGGCTACCTGGCCAATGGCCTGCGCGCAGACCCCAACGCGCTCTACTACCTGACCGGTGGCGGCAATGACTTCCTCCAAGGCCTGGTGAACACCCCCGCGGACGCGGCGGCAGCCGGCGCACGCCTGGCCGCCAGCGCCCAGGCGCTACAGCAAGGAGGGGCACGCTACATCATGGTCTGGCTACTGCCAGACCTCGGCCAGACCCCGAACTTCAGCGGATCGCCCTTGCAAGGCGCCCTGTCACAGCTGTCGAGCGTGTTCAACCAATCGCTGGTCGGCCAGCTCGGGCAGATCGACGCCGAGATCATCCCACTGAATGTTCCCGTGCTACTGCAGGAAGCCGTCACCGACCCGAGCCAATTCGGCCTGGCCACAGGACAGAACCTGATCGGCACCTGCTACAGCGGCAACAATTGCGTTGCAAACCCCGTGTATGGCGCCAACGGCACAGCGCCCGACCCAACCAAGCTTCTTTTCAACGACTCAGTCCATCCGACCATTGCGGGCCAGCTACTGATCGCCGACTACGCCTACTCGATTCTCTCCGCCCCATGGGAACTGACACTGCTGCCAGAAATGGCTCACTCCAGCCTCCGGGCACACCAGGACGAGCTGCGCAACCAGTGGCAGACGCCGTGGCAAGGCGTAGGGCAATGGCAACCGTTCGTTGCAACCGGTGCCCAGGATCTGGACTTCGACGAGCAAGGCAGCGCTGCCAGCGGTAACGGCCATGGCTATAGCCTGACGCTGGGCGGCAGCTACCGGCTGAATGACGCTTGGCGACTGGGGCTGGCGGGCGGTGTGTATCGGCAAAAGCTGGAAGCAGGTGCACAGGACTCCAATTACAAGCTCGACAGCTACCTGGCCACTGCCTTCGCCCAGTTCAGACAGGACCGCTGGTGGGCCGATACCGCCTTGAGCGCGGGGCACCTGGACTACCGCGACCTCAAGCGTACCTTTGCCCTGGGGGTGAACGACCGTAGCGAGAAAGCCGACACCGATGGCGAGGCCTGGGCAGTCACCGGCCGCCTGGGCTACAACCTGGCAGCAGCCAGCAGCACCTGGCAACTGTCACCCTTCCTCAGCGCCGACTATGCGCGGGTGAAGGTGGACGGCTACGACGAGAAGAGCGGACGTTCGACGGCGCTTGGCTTCGATGACCAGGAACGTACTTCACGACGCTTGGGGCTGGGGTTGTTGGGCAGTGTGCAGGTATCGCCGAGCACCCGGCTGTTCGCCGAGGTGGCGCGCGAGCATGAGTTTGAGGATGACCAGCAAGAGGTGACGATGCACCTGACCAGCTTGCCGGCGAACGAGTTCACACTGACCGGGTATACGCCGAACAGTAACCTCACCCGGGCCAGTGTGGGACTGACCCATGAGTTGACGGCCGGGGTGCATCTGCGAGGGAACTACACCTGGCGCAAGAGCGATGAGTTAACGCAACAAGGGATGAGCCTGGGGATCAGCGTCGACTTCTAGGACGGTGGGGGCCGCTTAGCGGCCCTTTTGCGACATCAGGCCGCTTCAACTGCTTGGAGACTGCGAAAGGGCTGCAAAGCAGCCCCAGATGCCGACGAACTACTTGGCAGAGGTCTGCTCAGCCAGCGCCACTGCCCGGAACATCGCCCGGCGCTTGTTGATGGTTTCTTCCCACTCCAGTGCCGGTACCGAGTCGGCAACGATGCCCCCGCCAGCCTGCACATGCAACTCGCCGTCCTTTATCACCGCCGTGCGAATGGCGATGGCTGTGTCCATATTGCCGTTCCAGGCAAAGTAGCCCACCGCCCCTCCGTACACACCCCGCTTGACCGGCTCGAGTTCGTCGATGATCTCCATCGCACGAATTTTCGGCGCCCCCGACAAGGTGCCCGCCGGCAGGATCGCCCGCAGCGCATCCATGGCGGTCAGGCCTTGGCGCAGTTGGCCAGTGACATTGGACACGATGTGCATCACGTTCGAGTAGCGTTCGATCACCATCTTCTCGGTCAGGCGAACGCTACCGGTCGAGGACACGCGCCCCACATCGTTGCGACCCAGGTCGATCAGCATCAGGTGCTCGGCGATCTCTTTCTCGTCCGACAGCAGGTCGTCTTCCAGCGCCCGGTCGGCTTCTTCGGTAGCGCCGCGCGGGCGAGTGCCGGCAATCGGGCGCACGGTGACCAGGTTGTCTTCTACCCGCACCAGCACTTCGGGCGAGCTGCCAACGACATGGAAGTCACCAAAGTTGAAGAAGTACATGTAGGGCGTCGGGTTGAAGCAACGCAGCGCACGGTAAAGGTCGATCGGCGCGGCCTTGAAGTCGATGGACATCCGCTGCGACGGCACCACCTGCATGCAGTCGCCCGCCAGGATGTATTCCTTGATCCGCCCAACCGCGTTCTCGTAGTCATCACGGGTATAGCTGGAGCGGAATTCCGGCTCGGCCGCCAGCGGGCCGCTCAAGTCCAGGCCACGGCGTGGCGTGATCGGTTGACGCAGGGTTTCCAGCAAACCCTGCAGGCGCGCCTGGCCCTGCTCGAAAGCCTGCTCCTCGGTCGGGTCGACCAGCACGATCGCATGCATCTTGCCCGCCAGGTTGTCGAACACCACCACGGCGTCGGACACCATCAGCAGAATGTCCGGCACGCCCAGCGGATCTGGGTTTGGGCAAGCGCCCAGACGCTTCTCGACATAGCGCACGCAGTCATAGCCGAAGTAACCGACCAGGCCGCCATTGAAGCGCGGCAGGCCAGGGATGTCGGCGACCTTGTAGCGGTCCTTGAAGGTTTCGACGAACGCCAGCGGGTCTTCCACATCGTGGTTTTCCACTTCGACGCCGTCTTGCAGGATGCTCACATGGTAGCCATGTACACGCATCACGGTGCGCGACGGCAGACCGATCATCGAGTAACGGCCCCACTTCTCGCCGCCCTGCACCGATTCGAGCAGGTAGGAATTGGGTTGGTCAGCCAGTTTCAGGTAGATCGACAGCGGCGTATCGAAGTCGGCCAGGGTTTCACAGGCCAAGGGGATGCGGTTGTAGCCGGCAGCGGCCAAGCGCAGGAATTCTTCGCGGGTCATGGGTAGCCTCGTGGCAAGCAGCAATGGGTTCGGGCAAGCGGACGGACCGGCAGGCGCCGGTGGGCAGAAGTCAGGCGCGCCAGCGCCAACGGGCCAGGGCCTTGATGACTTTCATCCAGAATTTGCCAGTAACCGCCACGGTGGACTCTCTGTCTTGTGAGGCTTGAAGGTCCGCCAACGTTATCCCAGTGGCCGGGTCTACGCAACCAGGCAGCAGGGCGCGCAGGTCGTCGACCACCAGATTGGGTGATTCGTCGTGAATCGGCCGACCGTGGTTGTAGCCATAGGTCAGGCCGACACACTTCACCCCTGCCGCCTTGGCCGCCAACACATCGCTGCGCGAGTCGCCGACGAACAATGACTGCTCGGGGGCAACGCCGGCCATTTTCATGACGAACAACAGCGCGGCTGGGTCTGGCTTCTTCTGGGGCAAGGTGTCGCCGCCGATGATCCAGCGGAAATATCGACCGATTTTCATCTGGTCCAGCAGAGGGCCGACGAAACGCTCGGGCTTGTTGGTGATCAACGCCATCTCCACGCCCTGCTTGCGCAGCCAGCGCAGGGTGTCCTTCACACCGGGGTAGATTTCCGTCAGCTCATGGCTTTGGGCATAGGCGTCCATGAACAGCGCCAGCCCTTGCTCGGCCAGTGCCTCATCCACACCCTCATGCTCGATATCGCCGGCCAGCGCACGGCGCACCAGGACCTGGGCACCATTGCCCACCCATTGGCGCACCGCATCGAGGCCAGCCGGCGGTCGCCCGAGTTCGAGCAGCATACGATCCACAGCGGCGGCCAGGTCGGGGACGGAGTCGATCAAGGTACCGTCCAGATCGAACATCACCAGCCTGGGCAGCGCCCCTGGGAACAGCTGCTCGAAGCCGCTCATGGGCGTGCCTGGGCCAGTTCGGCGCGCATCGTGGCGATGACTTGCTCATAGTCCGGGGCGTTGAAGATCGCCGAGCCGGCAACGAAGGTATCGGCACCAGCAGCGGCGATTTCACGGATGTTGTTGACGTTGACGCCACCGTCGATTTCCAGACGGATATCACGCCCACTGGCGTCGATCAGGGCACGGGCCTCGCGCAGTTTGTCGAGGGTGCCGGGGATGAACTTCTGCCCGCCGAAGCCTGGGTTGACGCTCATCAGCAGGACCATGTCGATCTTGTCCATCACGTACTTCAGGGCGTCCAGGCTGGTGGCCGGGTTGAACACCAGTCCAGCCTTGCAGCCGCCGTCCTTGATCAGTTGCAGCGAACGGTCGATGTGCTGGGAAGCTTCCGGGTGGAAGGTGATGTAGGTAGCGCCGGCCTCGATGAAATCGCCGATGATGCGGTCGACCGGGCTGACCATCAGGTGCACGTCGATCGGCGCGGTCACACCGTACTTGCGCAGCGCGCTGCAGACCATCGGGCCGATGGTCAGGTTGGGGACGTAGTGGTTGTCCATGACATCGAAGTGAACGATGTCGGCCCCAGCGGCCAATACCTTGTCGACGTCCTCGCCCAGACGGGCGAAATCGGCGGAAAGAATGGAGGGGGCAATAGCGTAGGGCTGCATGGCGCACCTGTTGGCAGAATCACGGTGGTGCGCATTGTAACTCAGGGAAACGGATCGGGGCTGATTAGCATCAACCTGTACCGACCTCTTAACAACTAACGCCGCGAAGAGGTCGGTACCGCCACCCCATGATCAGGCGGGTTGTTGAGTTCTGAGCTTCTCGCTACGCCCACGCAACCACTCCAGGGTCAGCAACAACACTACCGAGAAGGCAATCAGCAAGGTCGCCGCCGCGGCAATGGTCGGGCTCAGGTTCTCGCGGATCCCGCTGAACATCTGCCGCGGCAGGGTCGCCTGCTCGGGGCCCGCCAGGAACAGCGTCACCACCACCTCATCGAACGAGGTGGCGAACGCGAACAGCGCCCCCGAGATCACGCCCGGCGCAATCAGTGGCAGCGTCACACGACGGAACGTCAGCAGCGGCGAGGCGCCAAGGCTGGCTGCCGCCCGGACCAGGTTGTAATTGAAGCCCTGCAGGGTGGCCGATACCGTGATGATCACGAACGGCACACCCAGCACCGCATGCACCAGGATCAACGACACGAAGCTGTTGCCCATCCCCAGCGGTGCGAAGAACAGGTAACTGGCCACACCGATGATCACCACCGGCACCACCATCGGCGAAATCACCAGTGCCATCACCAGCGACTTGCCGGGGAAGTCGCCACGCGTCAGGCCGATGGATGCCAAGGTGCCGAACACCATGGCCAGCACGGTAGCCGCCGGGGCGACGATGATGCTGTTCTTCAGCGCGCGCATCCATTCGGCCGAGGCGAAGAAGTCGTGATACCACTGCAGCGAGAAGCCTTGCAGCGGGTAGACCAGGAAACTGCCGCTGTTGAACGACAACGGCACGATCACCAGCACCGGCAATACCAAAAACAGCAGGATCAGGCCGCAAAGAATGCGCAGGCTGTAGAACCAGACCCGCTCCACGGGCGACATGTAAGGGCTCAGCATGACAAGGCTCCTCAGCTCAGGCGCAGGCGGCTGGCGCCGACCAGCCAGCTATAGATCAGGTACAACAGCACGGTCGCTAGCAGCAACAGCCCGCCCAGTGCGGTGGCCATGCCCCAGTTGATGCTGGTGTTGGTATAGAAGGCCACGAAGTAGCTGACCATCTGGTCGTTCGGGCTGCCCAGCAGCGCCGGGGTGATGTAGTAGCCGATCGCCAGGATGAACACCAACAGGCAGCCGGCGCCCACACCCGCGTAGGTCTGCGGGAAGTACACACGCCAGAAGCTGGCGAACGGGTGACAACCCAGCGAGATCGCCGCGCGCATGTAGCTCGGCGAAATGCCCTTCATCACGCTGTACAACGGCAGGATCATGAACGGCAGCAGGATGTGAACCATCGAGATGTATACACCGGTACGGTTGAACACCAGCTCCAACGGCTCATCGATGATGCCCATCGCCATCAACGCGCTGTTGATCAGGCCGCCCGATTGCAGCAGTACGATCCACGCCGCTACCCGCACCAGGATCGAGGTCCAGAACGGCAGCAGCACCAGGATCATCAGCAGGTTGCTTTGCCGGGTCGGCAGGTTGGCCAGCAGGTAGGCCAGCGGGTAGGCCAGCACCAGGCAGATGGCGGTGATCACCACACCCATCCACAGGGTGCGGGCGAAAATATCCAGGTAGATGGCTTGATCGGGGGTGGCCTTGGCCAGTTCACCGAGGTCATCGATACGGTGATCGAGCGAAGCCAGCAGGTAGAACGAGGTGACCGAACTGGTGTTGCGACGGATCGCCTGCCAGTAGGCCGGGTCGCCCCAACGCTCGTCGAGGGCCTGCAAGGCATCTTTATAGGAAGCAGGCTCGGCCTTGAACGGCAGTGCCCGTGCAGTCTTGGCCAACAGGCTGCGGTAGCCGGCCAGCTCCATGTTCAGGCGCTTGGAGAGGTCGCCCAATGTCTGGTTCTTGCGCGATTCGGCCAGGTCCTGACTCAGCGCCTTATAGACGTCCTCGCCAGGCAGGCTCTTGCCGTCCCACTGGCTGATCACCTCGACCGTACGCGGCAGGCCGCCCACCACTTCCGGGTTGCCGACGCTCTTGTACAGCAGCGCCGCAATCGGCACCAGAAACACCAGCAGGAGAAACAGCGCCAGCGGCGCGATCAACGCCTGCGCCTTCCAGCGGTTGACCCGCTCGGCGTGCTTGAGGCGCTGCTTGAGACTTGGACCTGCGCCTTCGTTTAGGGGCACTGCAATGGCCATGGCGAACTCCGCGAAACAGAAAAACGGGGGGCGCTGTCGCCGCCGGGTAACGGCGACAGGTTGAGGCTGTGGTGCAGCCCATCGCCGGCAAGCCGGCTCCTACGGACCTGTAGGAGCCGCGCAGCGGCTCCAAGTCGATTACTTCTTCGCCGCCCAGGCGTTGAAGCGCTGCTCCAGCTGCTCGCTGTTGTCAGCCCAGAAGGCCACGTCGATCTGCACCTGGTTGGCAATGTTTTCAGGTGTGGTCGGCATGTCTTTCTTCACCGCATCGGCCAGCAGCGGTACCGCCTTGGAGTTGGCAGGGCCGTAGGCGATGTTCTCGGAGTAGGTTTTCTGCTGCTCGGGCTGGACGCTGAAGGCGATGAATTTCTTCGCCTCTTCGACGTTCTTGGCGCCCTTCGGAATGGCCCAGGCGTCGAAGTCGTAGATACCGCCGTTCCACACCACCTTCAGGTTGCTTTCCTTCTGCACCGCGGCGATACGGCCGTTGTAGGCCGAGCTCATGACCACGTCACCCGAAGCCAGGTACTGCGGCGGCTGGGCGCCGGCTTCCCACCACTGGATGCTTGGCTTGAGCTGGTCGAGTTTCTTGAAGGCACGGTCCACGCCCTCTTTGGTACCGAGCACCTGATAGACGTCCTTCGGCGCAACACCGTCGGCCATCAGCGCGAACTCGAGGGTGTACTTGGCGCCCTTGCGCAGGCCGCGCTTGCCTGGGAATTTCTTGGTGTCCCAGAAATCAGCCCAGCTGGTCGGCGCGGTCTTGAGTTTGTCGGCGTTGTAGGCCAGTACCGTGGACCACACGAAGAAACCGACACCGCAAGGCTGGATGGCACCCTTGACGTAGTCGCTTTCGTTGCCGAACAGCGCAGGGTCGAGCTCCTCGAACATCCCCTCGTCGCAGCCACGGGCCAGCTCTGGCGACTCCACCTCCACCAGGTTCCAGGACACGCTGTTGGTGTCGACCATGGCTTTGACCTTGGCCATTTCACCGTTGTACTCACCCGCAACGATCTTGCCGTTGCCAGCCTTTTCCCACGGCTCGTAGAACGCTTTGACCTGGGCCGCCTTGTTGGCACCACCGAACGACACCACGGTCAGGTCCGCCGCCATGGCCTGGCCGGCGGCGAACAGCCCCAGGGCCAGGGCGGTCAGTTTCAACTGCTTGCGCATTCTTATTCTCTCCACAGTACAGGGTTGGTGAAACACTCCATCAATGGGCTTCGGCAATCGGATCGAGCGCGCGGGCGTGCTCCACCTCCCAGCCCAGCGGTACCACATCGCCCACGGCCAGCGCCGGGTCGAGTTCGGCAATCGGCTGTTTGACGAAAAAGTCAGCCTTGCCGCAAACCTCAAGGCGCACACGCACGTGGTCGCCCAGATAGATGAATTCGGCCACCCGGCCAGAGAAGCGGTTGACACAGCGTTCGCTGTGGCCGTTCAGGCGCACGCGTTCAGGACGGATAGACAGCGTGACCGGCTCGCCGGCCTGGCCGACATTCACCGCCAGCGCCTCGACCCGCTCGCCACGCCCGAGCTGCACCTGGCAACGCTTGCCATCGCTGCCCAGTAACGTGCCGTTGATGCGGTTGTTTTCGCCGATGAAGTTGGCGACGAAGGTATTGCAGGGTTCTTCATACAGGGTGCGAGGGTCGGCGATCTGCTGGATCTCGCCCTGATGGAACACCGCTACCCGGTCAGACATGGTCAGCGCCTCGCCCTGATCGTGAGTCACGTAGACCACGGTCACACCCAGCCGCTGGTGGATGTGCTTGATTTCCATCTGCATGTGTTCGCGCAGCTGTTTGTCCAGCGCCCCGAGCGGTTCGTCCATCAATACCAACTGCGGTTCGAACACCAGTGCCCGGGCCAATGCCACGCGCTGCTGCTGGCCGCCGGACAACTGCCCGGGGTAGCGCTTGGCGAAGGCATCGAGCTGGACCATGTTCAGCACGCGCTTGACCCGCTCGCTGATGTCAGTCTTGCTCAGGTTGCGCACGGTCAGGGGGAAGGCCAGGTTCTCGGCCACGGTCATGTGCGGGAACAGCGCGTAGTTCTGGAACACCATGCCAATGTCGCGCTTGTGTGGCGGCACGTTGTTGATCGAGCGACCGGCCAGCTGGATCTCGCCTGCGGTAGGGGTTTCGAAGCCGGCCAGCATCATCAGGCTGGTGGTCTTGCCCGAACCGGAAGGGCCCAGCAGGGTCAGGAACTCACCCTTGCGGATGTCCAGGTTGAGGTCTTTGACGATCAGCGACTCGCCGTCGTAGCTCTTTTGCACACCACGGAAGCTGACCAGCGTCTCGCTGGTGGCCGCGTTCGAATTCGCCTCGCTCATGCCTGCACCTTCTTGTTGGATGACTGCGTGGATACAGACTAGACAAGGTGCAAGCCCCCGAAAATCGGGGGCACTGAGAGAATGCCATCATCCGGATGGAAGACTTCTTGTAGGGATTGCCCTACAAAGATGGCGGGATTGAGATAGCCCGAAGGCCAAATGCCACCGCTGTGTGGCAGCGAGTCCACCCGCGAAGACGCCAACCCAAGCGCTAAAAAACGGCTGGCCAGGCGCTTTTCGCCGGTAAAACCGCTCCTGCAGCGTGCACAGCCGTACCTCGGATCGTTGCTGTCGCAACCAGAACAGTCACAACAGCTTGTGCTCCATGGCGTACTTCACCAGCTCTGCCAGCGAGTTGACCTTGAGCTTCTGCATCAGCCGCGCTTTATGGGTACTGATGGTCTTGCTCGAAAGCGCCAGCTGCTGCGCGATGTCATTGACGTTGGCCCCCTGAGCCAGGCGCTCGAACACGGAAAACTCGCGCTCGGAGAGCAACGTGTGCAACGGCCGAGTCTCGGTCAGGCCTACCTCGAACACCATGCGGTCGGCCAGGGCCGGGTCGATGTAGCGCCCACCTCCAGCCACCCGGCGTATGGCAGTCAGCAGCAAGGCCGGGTCACTGTCCTTGGTGGCATAGCCCGCCGCACCGGCCTTGAGCGCGCGCGCCGCCATCTGGGCTTCGTCGTGCATCGACAGCATGAGAATCGCTGGGGCGTCGTTGAGCGCGCGTATCCGCGGGATGGCTTCCAGGCCATTCACACCGGGCATGGAGATATCCAGCAAGACCACCTCGCAGGGGGTATGGCGCAGGGTTTCCAGCAATTGCTCGCCGTTACTGGCCTCCCCCGCCACCTGCATGTCCTTGGCCAGGCCAATGAGCTGCTTGATGCCTTCACGGACAATGGTGTGGTCTTCGGCCACCAACACTCGAATCACGATCGTTCTCCTACTCCAACGGAATGGCCACGCTCAGGCTGGTGCCCTCGCCCGGTTCACTGTCCAGGGTCATGCTGCCACCAAGCATCAGCACCCGCTCGCGCACACCCACCAGACCGAACGAGGTCGGTCGGGCCTGGTCGCGACAAAAGCCCACGCCATCGTCACTGACCGTCATGCGCAACTGCCCTGCCTCGCGCACCAGTTCGATTTCCACGCTGTGCGCCTGGGCATGACGCATGACGTTGGTCAGGGCTTCCTGGAGGATGCGGAACAGCCCTGTGGCTTTGGCATCGCTCAATGCTGGCAGATTATCCGGCACTTGCACCAGGCAAGGTATCTGCGTGCGCGCTTCGAAGCGACGGGCCTGCCACTCGATGGCCGAGGCGATACCGGCATCGAGAATGGGCGGCCGCAAGGCAGTGGCGACATCACGCACCAACTGGAACAACTGGGCAATCAGGCGCTTCATGCTGGCAAGGCGCTCGTTCAGGCCGGGGTCCAGTTCGGCATAGGCCAGTTCGCACATCGACAACTCCAGCTTGAGCACGGTGAGCATCTGCCCCAGTTCGTCGTGCACTTCCCGGGCGATACGCGCCTTTTCTTCCTCACGCACGCTCTCCAGGTGCGCCGACAACTCACGCAGTTGCTCCTGGGACCGCGCCAGGGCCAGTTGGGCCTGCTTGCTCTGGGAAATGTCCCAGACGATGCCGTCCCAGACCACCCGACCACTGGCCAGGCGCCGGGCACTGGCCTTGATGTCGGCCCAACGCTCTTCGCCCTCACGGGTCAGGATGCGCCCTTGCCAGGACCAGTCCTGCCCTGAGGCGATGGCCAGGTCCTGCACCTGATGATAATTCGCCCGGTCTTCTGGATGGACCAGGTTACGCAAGCCCATTTGCGGATGCTGGATCTGCGCGGGCGTATAACCCACCAGCGCCTCGCTGCCCTCGCTGATGTAGGGAAACTCCAGGTCGCCCTCGGCAGGGTCCGGTTCCAGTCGGAACACCAGCCCTGGGACGTTGCCCGCGATACCCTTGAGCCGCGCATCGCTTTCACGCAGCGCCGCCAAGGCGCGATGGCGTTCGGTGACGTCAGCCAGGTACACGACCAAGTACTCGGCATCGCGAAAGCGCAGGAAACTCAGCGACAACTCGACCGGAATCAGGCTGCCGTCGGCATGCAGGCAACGCGTCTCGAACTGCCTGACGCCGCCATCGCCAGCACGCGCCGCCCGCCACAAGTCCAGCCAGCGGTCCATGTTCAGGCTCGGCTCGAAGTCGATCAGCGGACGGTCCAACAACTGTGCCTCGCCATACCCGAGCATGCGCTCGACAGCATGGTTGGCATAGCGGATGTGACTGTCCCAGTTAACCCACAGGATCCCCACCGTGCTTTGGTCGATGGCGAATTGGCTCAGGCGCAGGGCTTCTTCGCGGGTCTGGCGTTGCGCCAGGGTTTCGCGGGTGGCCAGGAGGCTGCGCTCGACCTGGCGCTGCTGGCGACGCTGCCAGGCCAAGGTAGCCAGGGCACACAGCAGCAACAGGCCCAACAGTAATGTCAGGTTCTGCCAGAAGCCGGCCGACTCGCTGAAGCGGGGATACTTGGGCTGCAGCCAGCGCTGGTGCAACTGCTCCAGCTCCTTGGCCGGCATGGCCTGCACGCCGCGTTCGAGCACATCGGCCAGCAGTGGCCAGTCGCGGCGCGAACCGATGCGCAGCAGTTGCGGAAGACCGATATCGCCGACCACCGCCAGCTCGCCGAACTCAGTTTCGCGAGACAGCCGACTGAGCTGGGCTTCATCCACCACTGCATAGCTGGCCTGGCCGCCGACCACCAATTGCAGCGCCTCGCGCTCGTTGGGCACCCCTTGCAGGTTAAGGTTGGTGTAGTTGCCACGCAGATAATCAGCCAGTGCGCTCGGCATGCGTACCGCTACACGCTCATGAGCCCCGAGCTTCTCCAGCTCGACAGCCACTGCGCCGGTACGTGTCCCTACCACCAGTTGCGGCACACGCATGTAGGGGTCGCTGAACAGCCACAAGCGCAGGCTTGCCGGCGTCTGGGTCAGGCCGGGGGCGAAATCCACCTCGCCGGCCTGCAGGGCATGCTCGAGACTGGACTGGTCGGGGAAGTTGCGCCAGGTCAGATCCAGGCGCAGCGCTTGCGCCAACCCGTTCACCAGTTCGACGTTGGCCCCATACAGTTGCTGCAGGCGCCGGTCGAACTGGGCATAGGGCGCCTGCAGCACAATGCCGACCCGCAGACTGCGATGGGCCTCGAGCCATTGCTGCTGGGCCGGTTCCAGTGCCACCGGCGCAGGCGCCTGTGACCCAGCAAAGGCGATCAAGGGCAGCCATAACCAGCCGATAACCAACAGGCGACGCACTCGCTTCATCTACACGCTCGTCTTGGCAAGGGCGGCCATGCAGCATGGCCGTCGCGGGCAAATACTATTAGGCTGCCGGGATCATTCTGGCCTTGGGTTGATTCATGTCCACACTTTATCGCACGACGCTGGCAATGTGCTGCCTGGCCTCGCTTCTACCGTTCGGCGCCATGGCAGCCGACGCCGAACAACCGCAGGCCGCAACCGAAACGCCGGCCACAGCCGCCTCGCGCGCCCCCTTGCTCGAACGCAGCCAGGAAGATGCCCTGGCCCTGGAGCGCCTGGTGCCCAAAGCCGAACAACGCACCTTGCAAGCGGGTGCGGACAGTTTTCTGGCCCTTTGGAAACCGGCTAACGACGGTGACCCACAAGGCGCGGTAATCATCGTACCCGGTGCCGGCGAAACGGCCGACTGGCCCAACGCGGTGGGGCCGCTACGGCGCAAGTTCCCGGATGTCGGCTGGCACAGCCTGAGCATTACCCTGCCAGACCTGCTCGCCGACAGCCCGTTGGCACGGGTCGAAGAAAAGCCGGCCACCCCCGCTGAACAAGCCAAGGGCGAAAGCGCACCGGCCAAGGCCACACCAGACGATGCCAATGCCAACGTCGCCCAGGCCACCGCAGCCGACGCCGACACCGCTGAAAGCACCAATGCCGAAGAGGCCGACCAGCAGGCCGATGTGGCTGACGCCGAGCGCATCTTCGCCCGCCTCGACGCTGCGGTGGCTTATGCACAGCAGCAAAATGCCCGCAGTATCGTACTGATCGGCCATGGCAGCGGGGCATATTGGGCGGCGCGCTACCTGAGTGAAAAACAACCACCCCAGGTGCAGAAGCTTGTAATGGTTACGCCGCAGACACCGGCGCGAGTCGAGCACAGCCTGGACAGCCTGGCACCGAGCCTGAAAGTACCGACCGCCGACCTTTATTACGCTACCCGAGCCGGCGACAGTCGGGCCGCCGCACAGCGTCTGCAGGCGAGCAAGCGGCAGAAGGACAGCCAGTACCGACAGTTGACGCTGACGGCGATTCCGGGCAACCAGGCAGCCGAACAGGAGCAACTGTTCCGACGGGTGCGCGGGTGGATCAGCCCACAGGAGTGATCAGCCCAGGCCATTCTGCCCTATCGCCGGCAAGCCGGCGCGGGGTCTTTGCAGGATTGGGCGTCAAAGCCCGCGGCGCTTGCGAATCAACGCATAGGCCAGGTGCAGCTCGCGAGTTCGCTCGGTCGCTTCACGCACCTGGGCCGGGCTGGCTCCGCTGCCTGCCAGTTTGTCCGGATGATGCCGGCTTACCAACCGACGGTACGCCTGCTTGACCTGCGCGCCTTCGGTGTCGGCCTCGACCCCCAATAGGCGCAGGGCCGCCGCATACGTCATGGCGCCACCCTGGACACTGGATTTACGCGGCTCGTACTCCAGCGACATCGCCTGTACCTGACGCCGGCTAAGCCCCAGCTTCTGGCCCCAGTCCAACAACAAGTCACGCTCGCGCTGACCGGCCTTGCCATCGGCCCAGACCATTCGCCAGCAGGCGCGCAACGTACCTTCCGCCGCATGCGGCTGCTCGCGAATACGGCGCAGGTGCCCCGCTAGCCGGTCTTTGCCGGACTTACCCCGGTTGAACGCAGCGATGGCGCGCAATCTGGCGGGTTCAGCCAAGTCCAAACGCACCATTTCTTGTCGCGCTTGCTGAATGTGCTGCTCCGCCACCCGGCCATCGCTCTTGGCCAGACGCCCAAGCAGAACGAACAACAACTCCTCATCACGCAAGGCCGGGCGGCCACCCAGGCGCTCGCGCATGTCCTCCCAACCTTGCAAACGCAGGCGCCGGTCCATGGCCTGGCCCAGCAAAGCCCCCAGCAAGGCACCGGGAATGCTGGCCACCGCAAACCCGGCCCCAGCCCCTATCACCGTGCTCGGCCACCACATGTCAGGTGCGCTCGAGGATCAGACGCTCGGCCTCGGCAAGGCGCTCGCGGGTGCCCACATCGACCCAATGGCCAGGGTGATGCTCACCACTGACCTTGCCCTGGCCCATGGCCTGGCGCAACAGCGGGGCGAGCTTGAACGCGCCCGGCTCGCAACCGTCGAACAGTGCCGGTGCCAGTACCGAGATGCCGCTGAAGGTCAGCGTTCCGGGCGCGTCGTCGCCATCGACCACCTGCTCGCCTACCAGGCGGAAGTCGCCGCGCCCGTGATGGCCAGGGTTGTCGACCAGCACCAGATGCGCCAGGCCCTGCAGCGGCGCTCGCAAGCGCGCGAAATCGTAATCGGTCCACACATCGCCGTTGACCAGCAGGAACGGCGCTTCGCCCAACAGCGGCAAGGCCTTGAAGATACCGCCCCCAGTCTCCAACGGCTCGCCCTCGGGCGAATAACGGATACTCAGGCCAAATTGACGGCCATCACCCAAATGGTTTTCGATTTGCTGGCCGAGCCAGGCGTGATTGATCACCACCTCGGTGAAGCCGGCGGTCGCCAGGGCGCGCAGGTGGTACTCGATCAGAGGCTGGCCGGCGACCGGCAACAGGGGCTTTGGCGTATGCAAGGTCAGCGGACGCATCCGCTCACCCTTGCCAGCCGCCAGGATCATTGCCTTCATGCACGCGCTCCGGCTTTCAGTTCGGCGATCAGCTCACCCAGTTCCGCCAATTCGGGCCGGCGACCAATCACTTCCTCTATATAGGCGAAGAAACGCGGAACGTCGGCCAGGTAGCGTGGTTTCCCGTCACGATGGCAAATCCGCGCGAAGATACCGATCACCTTGAGGTGGCGCTGCACGCCCATCAGGTCACTGGCGCGCTGGAACGCCTCGAACGAATCCTGCACCGCAATACCCGCGGCCCGCGCTTTCTCCCAGTAGTCGCGCAGCCAGCCCTCTACCCGGGCCTGCGGCCAGCTGAGGAAGGCATCCTTGAACAGACAGGTGATGTCATAGGTCACCGGACCGTAGACCGCGTCCTGGAAATCCAGCACACCAGGGTTCGGCTCGCTCTGCATCAGGTTGCGTGGCATGAAGTCGCGGTGCACCAGCACCTTTGGCTGGGCCAGGGCACTGTCGATCAGCATCTGGCTGACGCGCTTCCAGGTAGCCTGTTGGGTTTCATTGAAGGCAAGCCCCAGCTCACGCCCCACGTACCACTGCGGGAACAGTTCGACTTCACGGCGCAGCAAGGCATCGTCATAGCTCGGCAGCGGTGCATCCATTGGTAGGCGCTGGAAGGCCAGCAACGCGTCGATGGCGTCGTGGAACAAGCTGTCGGCGTTATCGGCGTCGATGACGTCCAGGTACGTCTGACGGCCCAGATCGCCCAGCAGCAGGAAGCCACGCTCCAGGTCTTCGGCGTGAATCACCGGCACATGGACATTGGCGCTGGCCAGCAAGTGGTCGATGGCAACGAAGGGCCGGCAATTTTCCTGCGGCGGTGGCGCATCCATGATCACGAAGCTCTGGCCCGCGCCCTGCCAGCGGAAGTAGCGGCGGAAGCTGGCGTCGCTGCTGGCGGCGGTCAGGCTGCCCTCAGCGGCGTTGATATGGAAAAGTTGTTCGAGCTGCTCGGCGAGCCAGACAGTCAGTTGTTGCAGGCGTACATCGTGATCAGGCATTACAAGGGTCTCCGACGGCCCTAGCCGTCAAGCGGGTCATGCTTTATTATCCAGCATCTTTTTCAGACCATCGAGAGGCGTGCGGCCCCACACGCGGGCAGATGGCACGCAGGAAGCCCGGACTAATAAGATGGCATTGAAATCCCCCGCGTTTCGTAGAAAGTTTCCGTTGCTGGTGACCGGCGGTCTGCTGGCCCTGCAACCTCTGGCCACGTCGTACGTGGTGGCAGCCGAGCAGTTTGACTGCCAAGTGTCCGCCTCCGGTGGTTGGGACTGCAAGCCCAAAACCCCTGTCAGCAACCTTCCGCCGCGCCCGGTGCACGAAGGTGCTGCCGTCAGTTCCGGTACCGAGGCCGAAGCCGCCGATGCCGGCGACAAGCCTGTGCTGGTCACCGAGAGCAAGGGCCGCGGCCTGAAGTCGCGTAGCGAAGACTACAGTCACCTGGACTGGGTTCCGCGCGAAAAGCTCACCGCAGCCCAGCTGGCCGAAACCGGCCCGTATTGCGGTGGCGCCTATATCGAACCGACCCGTCCTGGCATGGCCGACACCACGCCCAAGGACGAGTCGCCGACCTACATCAACGCCAAGGTCTCCAAGTACCAGCAGGAGCAGCAGATCGCGACGCTCGCCGGTGATGTGGTCATGCGCCAGGGCAGCATGCAGGTCGAAGCCGACGAAGCCAACCTGTATCAGGCCGAGAACCGTGGCGAGCTCAAGGGCAACGTCAAGATTCGCGACAATGGCTCGTTGGTGGTTGGCGACGAAGCCCAGATCCAGCTCGACACCGGCGAGGCCCAGGTCGATAACGCCGAATACGTGATGCACAAGTCGCATATCCGCGGCAACGCCCTGTACGCCAAGCGTGGCGAAAACGCCATCATCCGCCTCAAGGATGGTACGTACACCACGTGCGAACCGGGCAGCAATGCCTGGCAGCTGAAGGGCAACAACATCACCCTGAACCCGGCCACCGGCTTCGGTACCGCGACCAACGTCACCCTGCGGGTCAAGGATTTCCCGGTGTTCTACACACCGTACATCTACTTCCCGATCGACGACCGTCGCCAGTCCGGCTTCCTGCCGCCGTCGTTCAGCTCGACCAGTGACAGCGGCTTCACGCTGGTCACGCCGTACTACTTCAACCTGGCCCCGAACTACGACGCCACGTTGTACCCACGCTACATGACCAAGCGTGGCCTGCTGATGGAAGGTGAGTTCCGCTACCTGACCAAGTCCAGCGAAGGCCAGTTCGGCGGTGCGTACCTGAACGACAAGAACGACGATCGCAAGGACCAGACTGATTACAAGGATCAGCGCTGGATGATCAACTGGCAGCACAAAGGTGGCCTGGACGAGCGCCTGATGACTGAGGTTGATTACACCGACATCAGCGATCCGTTCTACTTCCAGGACCTGGAAACCGACCAGATCGGTGTTGAAAGCCGTGACGTGGTGAACCAGCAGGGGGCACTGACCTACCGTGGCGACACCTACCGCGCGCGCCTGAATGTGCATGCCTACGAGATGGCGACCATCTCCCGGATCACGCCGTATGATCGTCTGCCGCAGATCACCTTCGACGGCAAGTTGCCGTACAACCCGGGTGGCCTGGATTTCACTTACAAGACCGAGGCGGTTCGCTTCGATCGTGATCTGAAAACCGGTCCGGTGTTCAATGAAGATGGCGTGCTCGATACCACTGCTGGCGCAGATGGCCGCAGGCTCGACGAGAACATCTTCGGCCTGGCTCGTGCCAACGGCACCCGTCTGAACCTGGCGCCTGCCGTCAGCTTGCCGATGGAAGCCAGCTATGGCTTCTTCAAGCCGACGCTGAAGTACGTCTATACCCATTACGACCTGGACCTGGACAGCAAGGGCAAGACCGACCTGGCCAACGCCAGCGCCGCTACTCGTGACCTGCGCGGCGACTTCTCCAGCAGCCAGGAACGTAGCGTTCCGGTATTCAGTGTCGACAGCGGCCTGTACTTCGACCGCGACACCCAGTACTTCAGCAAGAACTACCGCCAGACCCTCGAACCGCGTCTGTTCTACCTCTACGTGCCGTATGAGGACCAGAAAGACATCCCGGTCTTCGACACCAGCGAAACCTACTTCAACTACAGCTCGCTGTTCCGCGACAACCGCTTCAGCGGTGGCGACCGCATCGGCGACGAGAACAAGCTGTCGTTGGGCGTGACCTCGCGCTGGATCGAGGAAAACGGCTTCGAGCGCCAGCGCGTCAGCGTCGGCCAGGCCCTGTACTTCCAGGACCGCAAGGTGCAGATGCCAGGCATCGACTGGCGTACCCGTTCGGACTCGCAGACCGATGTCTCGCCGTACGCACTTGAGTACATGTTCGCCTTCAACCGCGATTGGCGCCTGAACGCCGACTACAACTGGGACCCGGACACCCACAGCCCTCGCTCGGGTAGCGCGGTGTTCCACTACCAGCCGGAAGACAACCCGAACAAGATCGTCAACCTGGGCTATCGCTACCGCAACGACCTGGTCCGCTATGACCAGCTGACCGGTACCTGGCAGGTCGGCGGTGGCGACTACGGCACTCCGGGCAGCCCGAACTACATCAAGGACTACTACAAGATCGAGCAGCATGACTTCTCCGTCATTTGGCCGATCGTCCCGCAGTGGAGCGTCATCGCTCGCTGGCAGCACGACTACAACCGCAACCGCACCCTGGAAGCCATGGGCGGTTTCGAGTATGACAACTGCTGCTGGAAGCTGCGCCTGATCAACCGTTACTGGATCGACTACGACGACTTCAGCCAGGCCGTTCCGGACAACGAAAAAGGCGACCATGGCATCTTCCTGCAAATCGTGCTGAAAGGCCTCGGTGGCGTGGTAGGCAACAAGGTCGAGTCGTTCCTCGATGAAGGCATTCAAGGTTACCGTACACGTGAAGACCAAGCTTATTGATCGTCTGCGCCCGCTGCTGGTGGGCGCTGCACTGCTGAGCAGCGCGGTTCACGCCGCGGTGCAACCTCTGGACCGTGTGGTGGCCATCGTCGACAACGACGTGGTCATGCAAAGCCAACTGGACCAACGTGTCCACGAAGTCCAACAAACCATCGCCAAGCGCGGCGGCGGCGTGCCGCCGACCGGCGCCCTGGAGCAGCAGGTACTGGAACGCCTGATCGTCGAGAACCTGCAACTGCAGATCGGCGAACGTTCCGGCATCCGCATCACCGATGAAGAACTGAACCAGGCCATCGGCACCATTGCCCAGCGCAACGGCATGTCCCTGGACCAGTTCCGCGCCGCCCTGGCCCACGACGGCCTGTCGTTCGATGACGCCCGCGAGCAGGTCAAGCGCGAGATGATCATCAGCCGTGTGCGCCAGCGCCGTGTGGCCGAGCGCATCCAGGTGTCCGAGCAGGAAGTGAAGAACTTCCTTGCCTCGGACCTGGGCAAGATGCAGATGTCGGAAGAGTATCGCCTGGCCAACATCCTCATCCCGACCCCGGAAGGCGCCAATTCGCAAGACATCCAGAACGCTGCCCGCAAGGTTGGCGACGTGTACCAGCAACTGCGCCAAGGCGCGGACTTCGGCCAGATGGCGATTGCCAACTCAGCCAGCGAAAACGCCCTGGAAGGCGGCGAGATGGGCTGGCGTAAAGCGGGCCAACTGCCGCCGGAATTCGCCAAGCTGCTGAGCACCATGTCCACTGGCGACATCACCCAGCCACTTCGCATTCCCAGCGGCTTCATCATCATCAAGCTCGAAGAGAAGCGCGGTGGTAGCGAGAACGTGCTGCGTGACGAAGTCCACGTGCGCCATATCCTGATCAAGCCGAGCGAAATCCGCAGCGAAGCGGCGACCGAACAACTGGCGGAGCGCCTCTACGAGCGCATCAAGAATGGCGAAGACTTTGGCGAGCTGGCCAAGAGCTTCTCGGAAGATCCGGGTTCGGCGCTCAACGGCGGCGACCTCAACTGGGTCGACCCGAACAGCCTGGTTCCCGAGTTCCGCGAGCAGATGGCCAACGCCCAGCAAGGCGTAGTGACCAAGCCGTTCAAGACCCAGTATGGCTGGCACGTTCTGGAAGTGCTGGGCCGTCGCGCCACCGACAGCACCGAGCAAGCTCGCGAAATGCAGGCGATGAACGTTCTGCGTAACCGCAAGTACGACGAAGAGCTGCAGACCTGGCTGCGCCAGATCCGCGACGAAGCCTACGTTGAAATCAAGCTGCCTGGCGCCGACCAGGCCACCCAGTGAAGCCGCTGCGCTTCGCCGTCACCCCCGGTGAACCAGCAGGCATAGGCCCGGACCTGTGCCTGCTGCTCGCCGCCGACGCCCAGCCCCATCCCCTGATTGCCATCACCAGCCGTGACCTGCTCGCCGAGCGGGCCACGCAGCTGGGGTTGGCGGTCGATCTGCTGCCGGTTGCGCCGGGCCAGTGGCCCGACCAGCCCGCACCTGCCGGCAGCCTGTACGTATGGGATACCCCCCTGGCAGCGCCCGTGGTACCAGGCCAGCTCGACAAGGCCAATGCCGCCTTCGTCCTGCAAACCCTGACGCGCGCTGGCCAAGGCTGCCTCGACGGGTATTTTGCCGGGATGATTACAGCCCCCGTGC
This sequence comes from Pseudomonas sp. NyZ480, assembly GCF_029537255.1. NCBI lineage: Bacteria > Pseudomonadati > Pseudomonadota > Gammaproteobacteria > Pseudomonadales > Pseudomonadaceae > Pseudomonas > Pseudomonas sp. NyZ480. The sequence continues at coordinate 4,964,154 of NZ_CP120626.1, forward strand.
ACAAGGGTGTGATCAACGAAAGCGGTATCGCCTTTTCCGGCCATACCGAGTTTCTCGCCGAACTGACGCATACCGCCCAAGTGGTGATGATGCTGGCCACCCATGGGCTGCGCGTGGCCCTGGTGACCACGCACCTGCCACTTCGCGATATCGCCGATGCCATCACCGCCGAGCGCGTGGAGCGGGTCACCCGCATTCTCCACGCTGACATGCGCGACAAGTTCGGCATCGCCCAGCCACGCATCCTGGTATGCGGGCTCAACCCCCATGCGGGTGAAGGCGGCCATCTGGGCCGCGAAGAAATCGACATCATCGAACCAACCCTGGCACGCCTGCGCACCGAGGGCATGGACCTGCGCGGCCCGCTGCCAGCCGATACCCTGTTTACCCCCAAATATCTGGAGCACTGCGACGCGGTGCTGGCGATGTACCACGACCAAGGCTTGCCCGTACTCAAGTACAAAGGCTTCGGCGCCGCGGTCAACGTGACGCTGGGCCTGCCGATCATCCGCACCTCGGTCGATCACGGCACCGCCCTGGACCTCGCCGGTACCGGCAAGGTCGACACCGGCAGCCTGCGGGTCGCGCTGGAAACCGCCTACCAGATGGCCGAGAACCGACCATGAACGAGCACTACCAACACCGCGCGCGCAAGCGCTTCGGCCAGAACTTCCTGCACGACGCCGGCATCATCGACCGCATCCTGCGCGCCATCAACGCCAAGGCGGGTGAACACCTGCTGGAAATCGGCCCGGGCCAAGGCGCACTCACCGAGGGCCTTTTGGGCAGCGGCGCACAACTGGATGTGGTCGAACTGGACAAGGACCTGGTGCCGATCCTGCAGCACAAGTTCGCCGGTCGCGATAATTTCCGCCTGCACCAGGGCGATGCCCTGAAGTTCGATTTCAATCAGCTGGGCGTACCGCCCCGCAGCCTTAAGGTAGTCGGCAACCTGCCCTACAACATCTCAACCCCGCTGATCTTCCACTTGCTCAGCCATGCCGGGCTGATTCGCGACATGCACTTCATGCTGCAGAAAGAAGTGGTCGAGCGCATGGCCGCTGGCCCCGGCGGTGGCGATTGGGGCCGTCTGTCGATCATGGTGCAGTACCACTGCCGCGTGGAGCACCTGTTCAATGTCGGCCCGGGCGCGTTCAACCCGCCACCGAAGGTGGATTCGGCCATCGTCCGCCTGGTCCCCCATGAAGTGCTGCCGCACCCGGCCAAGGATGCGCAACTGCTCGAACGCGTGGTGCGCGAAGCCTTCAACCAGCGCCGCAAGACCCTGCGCAACACCCTCAAAGGCCTGCTCGACAGCGCGGCCATCGAAGCTGCGGGTGTGGACGGCAGCCTGCGCCCTGAACAACTGGACCTGGCGGCCTTCGTGCGCCTGGCTGACCAGTTGGCGGATCAGCAAGCCTGATATCGCTTGTACCTCCCCTATCGCCGGCAAGCCGGCGATAGGGGCGGCCCTGACAACACCGATCCCCGAGCCCTTCTACCGCTGGCCCTCCCCCCGCTCAATGGCCTAGACTGCATTATTGCGTCAGTTCTCCCAAGGCCTTTGCATGTCCGATCCCCGCTACAAGATCGACGTCAGCGTCGTGACCCGTTATCTCAAAGACCAATCCGACCCCGAAAACAGTCGCTTTGCCTTCGCCTATACCATCACCGTGCAGAACAACGGCCTGGTCAAAGCCAAGCTGATGTCTCGTCACTGGCTGATCACCAACGGTGACGGCGAGGTAGAGGAGGTTCGCGGCGCAGGCGTGGTTGGTCAGCAACCGACCATCGAACCCGGCCAGAGCCATACCTACAGCAGCGGCGCGGTGATCAGCACCCGTGTCGGCACCATGCAGGGCAGCTACCAGATGTTCGCCGAAGACGGCAAGCGCTTCGACGCCCAGATCGCCCCCTTCCGTCTGGCGGTGCCAGGGGCGCTGCACTGATGGCCACCTACGCTGTCGGTGACCTGCAAGGCTGCCTGCAACCGCTCAAGTGCCTGCTGCAACGGGTGAACTTCAACCCAGACGTCGATCGCCTGTGGCTAGTCGGCGACCTGGTAAACCGTGGGCCGGAATCACTGGAAACCCTGCGTTTTCTCTACTCGATCCGCCACGCGCTGGTCTGCGTGCTGGGCAATCACGACTTGCACCTGCTCGCTGTCTGGCACAACGTCGAGCGCCTGAAGAAAAGCGACACCCTGCGTGAAATCATCGAAGCACCAGACGCCGACCAACTGTTCGACTGGTTGCGTCGGCAAAAGCTGCTGCATTACGACGAGCCACGCGGCATCGCTCTGGTCCACGCAGGCATTCCCCCCCAATGGACACTCGGCAAGGCCCTTGAACTGGCGGGCGAAGTCGAGGAAGTGTTGCGTGACGATGAGCGCCTGAAGCTGTACCTCGATGGCATGTATGGCAACGAACCGAACAAGTGGAGCAAGAGCCTGGCCGGCGTCGAGCGCCTGCGCGTCATCACCAACTACCTGACGCGGATGCGCTTCTGCACCGCCGATGGCAAGCTCGACCTCAAGAGCAAGGAAGGCCTTGGCACGGCGCCAAAGGGCTACAAGCCCTGGTACGCGCACAAGGACCGCCGCTCACGCCACGTGAAGATCATCTTCGGCCACTGGGCAGCCCTGGAAGGACGTGTCGACGAACCCGGCGTGATTGCCCTGGACACCGGTTGCGTGTGGGGCGGCGCCATGACCCTGTACAACCTCGACAGTGGCGAATACCACCGCTGCGACTGCGCCGACGACGGCACCGTACGCCAAGCGGCACAACCCACTAGAATGAACGACCAACCCTGAAGGAAACCGTACCCATGAGCGAATTCAAGCGCATCCCCCCAGAGCAGGCCTTGGAGCTTCGCAAAAAGGAAGGTGCGGTCGTCGTCGACATTCGCGACCCACAAGCCTTTGCCGCAGGCCACATCACCGGCGCCAAGCATCTGGACAACCATTCGGTCGCTGACTTCATCCGCAACGCCGACCTGGACGCCCCGACCCTGGTGGTCTGTTACCACGGCAACTCCAGCCAGAGCGCTGCCGCCTATCTGGTAGGCCAGGGCTTCTCGGACGTCTACAGCGTCGATGGCGGCTTTGAGCTGTGGCGCGCCACCTACCCGGCCGAGACTGCCCAAGGCTCCGCCGAATAATTTTTTCATTTTTGCTGCAGCCCGCGCCCCATGCGGGCTTGCGCCTTTTCTGACGAACGGTCGAAAGCAACTTCTCGGCCCCGCGCCCTTGACCTTGCGTATTACCAACTATCCTTAAGCGCAGGCCATCCAAAAAAGGGGAGAGCCGGTACACCGGCGTGCGGGTCATCGGTAGCGTTACAAGGTGTTCTGGGGGGTATACAGCAATCGGCCCAGCCGCTTGCATGCCAGCATCAGCTGACTGATCCGGCGTCGTCTCCACGTATCGAGCGAGGTGACGTCATGAGCATTTTTAGCCACTTCCAACAACGTTTCGAGTCAACACGCCAGGAAGAACTCTCGCTACAGGAGTACCTCGAGCTGTGCAAAGAGGATCGTAGCGCCTACGCTTCGGCGGCCGAACGGCTGTTGCTGGCCATCGGTGAGCCCGAGCTGATCGACACCTCAACCAACTCCAGACTGTCGCGGATTTTCTCAAACAAGGTAATTCGCCGCTATCCAGCCTTTGCCGACTTCCATGGGATGGAAGAGTGCATCGACCAGATCGTGTCGTATTTCCGCCATGCCGCTCAGGGCCTGGAAGAGAAGAAACAGATCCTCTACCTGCTGGGTCCGGTGGGCGGCGGCAAGTCGTCGCTGGCCGAAAAACTCAAGCAGTTGATGGAGAAAGTGCCGTTCTACGCCATCAAGGGCTCGCCGGTCTTCGAGTCACCCCTGGGCTTGTTCAATCCCGCCGAGGACGGCGCCATTCTCGAAGAGGAATACGGCATTCCGCGCCGCTACCTGAACAGCATCATGTCGCCTTGGGCTACCAAGCGCCTGCAGGAATTCGGCGGCGACATCAGCAAGTTCAAGGTGGTCAAGCTGTACCCGTCGATCCTCAACCAGATCGCCATCGCCAAGACCGAGCCGGGTGACGAGAACAACCAGGACATCTCCGCACTGGTGGGCAAGGTGGATATCCGTAAGCTTGAGGAATTCCCGCAGAACGACGCCGATGCCTATAGCTACTCGGGCGCGCTGTGCCGGGCCAACCAGGGCCTGATGGAATTCGTCGAGATGTTCAAGGCGCCGATCAAGGTCCTGCACCCGCTGCTGACTGCCACCCAGGAAGGTAACTACAACAGCACCGAAGGCCTCGGCGCGATCCCCTACTCCGGGATTCTGCTGGCCCACTCCAACGAATCGGAATGGCACACCTTCCGCAACAACAAGAACAACGAAGCGTTCATCGACCGTATCTACATCGTCAAGGTGCCGTACTGCCTGCGCGTCAGCGACGAGATCAAGATCTACGACAAGCTGTTGGTCAACAGCTCGCTGGCCAAGGCCCACTGCGCGCCGGATACGCTCAAGATGCTCGCCCAGTTCACGGTGCTCTCGCGACTCAAGGAGCCGGAAAACTCCAACATCTACTCCAAGATGCGCGTCTATGACGGCGAGAATCTCAAGGACACCGACCCGAAAGCCAAGTCTATTCAGGAGTACCGCGATGCCGCGGGCGTCGATGAGGGCATGAACGGCCTGTCGACCCGCTTCGCCTTCAAGATCCTGTCCAAGGTGTTCAACTTCGACCCCCATGAAGTGGCCGCCAACCCGGTGCACTTGCTGTATGTGCTGGAACAGCAGATCGAACAGGAACAGTTCCCGGCCGAAGTGCGCGAACGCTACCTGCGCTACCTGAAGGAATACCTGGCGCCGCGCTACATCGAATTCATCGGCAAGGAAATCCAGACCGCCTACCTGGAGTCCTACAGCGAATACGGCCAGAACATCTTCGACCGCTACGTGCTGTACGCCGACTTCTGGATTCAGGACCAGGAATACCGCGACCCGGAAACTGGCGAGATCCTCAACCGTATCGCCCTCAACGAGGAACTGGAGAAAATCGAGAAGCCGGCCGGCATCAGCAATCCGAAGGATTTCCGCAACGAAATCGTCAATTTCGTGTTGCGCGCCCGGGCCAACAACAATGGCAAGAACCCGAGCTGGCTGAGCTACGAGAAGCTGCGGGTGGTCATCGAGAAGAAAATGTTCTCCAACACCGAGGATCTGTTGCCCGTCATCAGCTTCAACGCCAAGGCCAGCAAGGAGGACCAACAGAAACACAACGACTTCGTCACCCGAATGGTGGAACGTGGTTACACCGACAAGCAGGTGCGCTTGCTGTCGGAATGGTATCTGCGGGTCAGGAAATCGCAATAAAGCGGCAAGCTACACGCCGCGCGCCCTTGGCTGCCCAGTCAGCCTCGGGCGGCGGCGGCTGCTTTTACGTGCAGCTCGTAGCTTGAAGCGTGCAGCTGTTCCCAGCTACCGGAGGGACCATGAGCTACGTTATCGACCGACGCCTGAACGGCAAGAACAAGAGCACGGTCAACCGCCAGCGCTTCTTGCGGCGTTACCGTGAACACATCAAGAAAGCCGTCGAAGAGGCCGTGAGCCGCCGCTCCATCATGGACATGGAACATGGCGAGCAGATCAGCATTCCGGGACGGGACATCGACGAGCCGGTGCTGCACCACGGTCGTGGCGGCAAGCAGACCATTGTGCACCCAGGCAACAAGGAATTCACTGCCGGCGAACACATACCACGGCCCCAGGGTGGCGGCGGTGGTGGCGGTCGCGGCAAGGCTGGCAACTCTGGCGAGGGCATGGACGACTTCGTCTTCCAGATCACCCAAGAGGAATTCCTCGAATTCATGTTCGAGGACCTGGAGCTGCCCAACCTCGTCAAGCGTCACCTGACGGGCGCCGACACCTTCAAGACCGTACGGGCGGGTATCGCCAACGAGGGCAACCCCTCGCGCATCAACATCGTGCGCACCCTGCGCTCGGCCCACGCCCGCCGCATCGCCCTGACCGGCAGCAGCCGTGCCCTGCTGCGCGAAGCCCAGGCGGAACTGGCACGGCTGAAAGTCGAAGAGCCTGACAATTTCACCGATATCCAGGAAACCGAAGCCGAGATCGAACGCCTCAAGGCACGCATCAACCGCCTGCCGTTCCTCGATACCTTCGACCTCAAGTACAACCTGCTGGTCAAGCAACCCAACCCCAGCTCCAAGGCCGTGATGTTCTGCCTGATGGACGTCTCCGGCTCGATGACCCAGGCCACCAAGGACATCGCCAAGCGCTTCTTCATCCTGCTGTACCTGTTCCTGAAGCGGAACTACGACCGCATCGAGGTGGTGTTCATCCGTCACCACACCAGTGCCCGCGAAGTCGACGAGGAAGAATTCTTCTACTCTCGGGAAACCGGCGGCACCATCGTCTCCAGCGCGCTCAAGTTGATGCAGGAGATCATGGCCGAACGCTATCCGGCCAGCGACTGGAACATCTATGCCGCCCAGGCCTCCGACGGAGACAACTGGAACGACGACTCGCCGATCTGCCGCGAGATTCTCTCCAAGCAGATCATGCCGCACGTGCAGTACTACACTTACGTCGAAATCACCCCGCGTGAGCATCAGGCGTTGTGGTACGAGTACGAGCGAATCGGCGAGGCCTTCCCCGACACATTCGCCCAGCAGCAGTTGGTTTCGGCCGGCGATATCTACCCGGTCTTCCGTGAACTCTTCCAGCGCAGGTTAGCCACATGACCGCCAGAGCACAGAGACGCCAACCCATTTCCACCGGGTCCGAGTGGACGTTCGAGCTGATCCAGACCTACGATCGGGAAATCAGCCGGCTGGCCGAGCGTTACGCCCTGGACACCTATCCCAACCAGATCGAGGTGATCACCGCCGAGCAGATGATGGACGCCTACGCGTCCGTCGGCATGCCGCTGGGTTATCACCACTGGAGCTACGGCAAGCAGTTCCTCAGCACTGAGAAGTCTTATAGCCGCGGCCAAATGGGCCTGGCCTACGAGATCGTGATCAACTCGGATCCCTGCATCGCCTACCTCATGGAAGAGAACACCATGTGCATGCAGGCCTTGGTGATCGCCCACGCCTGCTATGGTCACAACAGTTTCTTCAAGGGCAACTACCTGTTCCGCACCTGGACCGACGCCAGCTCGATCATCGATTACCTGGTATTCGCCAAGCAGTACATCGCCCAGTGCGAAGAGCGCCATGGCATCGATGCGGTCGAAGACCTGATCGACTCTTGCCACGCCCTGATGAACTACGGTGTCGACCGCTATAAACGCCCCTACCCCATCTCCGCCGAAGAGGAGCGTCGGCGGCAGAAAGAGCGCGAAGAGCACCTGCAACGGCAGATCAACGACCTCTGGCGCACCATTCCCAAGAGCGCAGAGAAAGGCAATGAGCGCGATGATGCGCGCTTCCCCGCCGAACCTCAGGAAAATATTCTCTATTTCATCGAGAAGAACGCGCCACTGCTCGAGCCCTGGCAGCGCGAAGTGGTGCGCATCGTGCGCAAGATAGCCCAGTACTTCTACCCGCAACGCCAGACCCAAGTGATGAACGAAGGCTGGGCGACGTTCTGGCACTACACGCTGATGAACGACCTGTACGACGAAGGCCTGATCACCGAAGGCTTCATGATGGAGTTCCTGCAGTCGCACACCAGCGTGGTGTTCCAGCCCGGCTTCGACAGCCCGTACTACAGTGGCATCAACCCTTACGCACTGGGCTTTGCGATGTATACCGACATCCGGCGCATGTGCGAGAACCCGACCGAGGAAGATCGCCGCTGGTTCCCAGACATCGCTGGCAGCGACTGGTTGTCGACCATCAAGTTCGCCATGAGTAGCTTCAAGGACGAGAGCTTCATCCTGCAGTACCTGTCGCCCAAGGTGATCCGCGACCTCAAGCTGTTCAGCATCCTAGATGACGACCAGCGCGACGACCTGCTGGTGCCTGCTATCCATGACGAAGCGGGCTACCGGATCATCCGTGAGCAACTGGCCGCCCAGTACAACCTGGGCAACCGCGAGCCCAACGTGCAGATCTGGAGCATCGACCGCCGTGGCGATCGCTCACTGACCCTGCGCCACCAGCAACACAACCGCAAGCCACTGGGCGACTCCACCGATGAAGTGCTCAAGCACCTGCACCGGCTGTGGGGCTTCGATATCCACCTGGAAACCGTGCAAGGCGACCAGGTCATGAAAACCCACCACATGCCGCCACGCGGCGAGCACAGTGACAGCGGCGATTATGGCCGCATGGACCTGGCCGTGGTTCATCACCTTTAAGCTCGACGCACCGCCATAACTGCCAACAGGGTATCCTGTGGGCAGTTATGGAGGCTGCACATGCAAATTTACAAAGTCGGTGGCGCGGTGCGTGATCGTCTGCTCGGGCGCGCGGTCAGCGATATCGACTGGCTGGTGGTGGGCGCGACGGTCGAGGAAATGCAGGCCAAGGGTTTTCGCCCGGTCGGCGCGGATTTTCCGGTGTTCCTGCACCCGCAGACGGGCGAGGAATACGCGCTGGCACGCACCGAGCGCAAGAGTGGACGCGGCTATGGCGGCTTCACCTTTCATGCCAGTCCAGAGGTCACGCTCGAAGAGGACCTCATACGCCGTGACTTGACCATCAATGCAATGGCGGAGGATGACCAGGGCAACGTACTGGATCCCTACCACGGCCAGGAAGACCTTGAACACCGCCTTTTACGCCATGTTTCCCCCGCGTTCGCCGAAGATCCTTTGCGTGTGCTGCGCGTCGCCCGCTTCGCCGCACGGTATGCGCCATTGGGCTTCCAGGTAGCTGACGATACCCTTGAGTTGATGCGCCAGATCGCCGCGTCCGGCGAACTGCAAGCGTTGACTGCCGAGCGCAGCTGGAAAGAGATCGAGCGAGCATTGATGGAGGAACAGCCACAGGTGTTCATCCAGGTGCTGAACGACTGCTCGGCACTTCAGGAGTTGATGCCCGAGCTCCACTGTGACGCGGATTCGCTGGCAGCGCTGGTACAGGCAGCCAAGCATCGACAACCTCTGCACGTGCGTTGGGCGTGCCTGTTGGATAGGGTGCAGCCGGCAGCCATCAAGGCACTCAACCAGCGATTCAAAGCCCCGCGTGAATGCCAGGAACTGGCCGTGTTGACCGGTGAGTTTTCCGGTCGTGCCGATGCAGGAATGGCGCTTGAGCCTTCAGGCTTGCTGGAGATGCTGCAGAAATTCGACGTCTATCGGCGGCCACAGCGCTTCGAGGACTTCATAGTCACGTGCGAAATGAGGGCGCTTGGGCGCGGGGAGCAAACGTATCCACAGGCCGAGTACCTGCGTGGAGCGGCGGCAACGGCCAGGGCAGTTAATGTGAAGCCGTTGGTGGACGCAGGCCTGGCCGGACAGGCGCTGGGAGAGGCCCTCAAGAACGAGCGACTGAAAGCGATCGAGGCGTACAAACGCCGCTGACCACGCGGCCCGCCCGCTCCAGGCGCGGCCTCGTGTCGCGCCTACGACGATCGCGAAAAAGCTCAAGCCGGGGTCAACTGCACACCCCGCCACTCGAACGCCACCGGTGCCAGCACCTGGTCGATGTTCGCCTCCTCCCACAACTGCGCCATGCGCTTTCCAGCCCCTGGGTGCACCAGCTCAGGCGCTAGCAACGACAGTGGCCACAGCACGAACGCGTTCTTCAGAATTTCCGCCCTGGGCAGCACCAGCCCATCGAAGGTACCGTACAGATCGTCATACATCAGCACATCGATATCCAGCGGCAAGCCCTTGCGATCCGGTGCGTAACGGCCGTTGTCCGCCTCAATGAACTTGAGCCGGCGATCCAGCTCCATCAGCGGAAGATCTGTCTTGCCGGTGACCACGAAATTGATGAAGGGGCCACTCTTGATCCCCACGGCCTGGCTCTCGAACGCCGGAGAACAACGCATGTCCTTGAGGATGCCAGCCAAGGCGTCGAGCCCAGCGCACAGGTGCGCCTGGCGGTCGATATTGCTACCCAGGCCCAGGTAAACCGTGCTCAGAGACATCCGCGCTCGATCTCCACGCCAACACCGCCACGGGCTGCCGGGACAGCTCCTGGCTTGGTCAGTTTCAGGCGTACCCAAGGAATGTGGAACTCTTCCATCAACGCTGCCACCAAGCGCTCGGCAAAGGTCTCCACCAGCTCGAAGCGCGCCTGCTCGGCGAAAGCCTGGATGCGTGCCGATACGCTGGCATAGTCCAGCGCCAGGCTCAGATCGTCACCGGCCGCCGCTGGGCGGTTGTCCCAGGCGAAACTCAGGTCAAGGCGCAGGCACTGGCGAATATCCCGCTCCCAGTCATAGGCACCGATGACGGTATCGACTTCCAGGCCTTCGATGAACACTCTGTCCAAGCACTTCTCTCCACAGCACGACAAGGGCGACTGGCGCCGTTAGAATCAGGGCGTCCTCGCCCGGAATAGTTAGCATGTTTTGGTTATTGGCGCTGCTCGCCTACCTGCTCGGCTCGCTGTCCTTCGCCATCGTCCTCAGCCGCCTTTCAGGCAGCCCGGACCCGCGTTCCAGCGGTTCAGGCAATGCCGGCGCCACCAACATGCTACGCCTGGCAGGCCGTAAACTGGCGATCCTGACCCTGCTTGGCGACCTGTGCAAGGGACTTTTGCCCGTCTTGCTGGCCCGTCTCGCTGGCCTTGACCTGCAGGAGCAGGGCTGGGTCGGCGTCTGCGCGGTGCTCGGCCACCTGTTCCCACTGTACTTCAACTTCAAGGGTGGCAAAGGTGTCGCCACCGCGGCCGGCATGCTCATGGGCCTGTACTTTCCTGCCGCATTGCTGGCCATCGGCGCCTGGCTGCTGACCTTCTACCTGACTCGAACCAGCTCGCTGGCCGCGCTCATCGCTACTCCACTTACCCTACCGCTGCTGGCCTGGCGCGAACCCGAAGCGCTGCTGCCGATCAGCGTCCTGACCGTGCTGATCGTCTGGCGCCACCGTAACAACCTGCGGGATTTGTTCGCTGGGCGCGAAAGGCATTTCTAACGCCCCCATCGACCTTCACACCGGCGGCAACTGCTCCATCGGCCAGCGCGCCTGCACGCTGATCGCCAGGTCCTGCTGCTGCCCGGCCAGCAAGCGCTGACAACCGGCGTAGGCGATCATGGCGCCGTTGTCGGTACAGAACCGCGGGCGGGCGTAGTAAACATTGCCTTTGATACCGGCCAGCATCTCTTCCAGCGACGCCCGCAGCGCCTTGTTGGCACTCACGCCACCGGCGATGACCAAGCGCTTGAGCCCGGTCTGCTTGAGGGCTCGCTTGCATTTGATGGTCAGAGTCTCCACCACCGCCTGCTGGAACGCCAGGGACACGTCGCAACGGGTTTGCTCACTGTCGTCACCAGCATCGCGGCATTGCTGCCAGGTGTTGAGCGCGAAGGTCTTGAGGCCGCTGAAGCTGAACTGCAGGCCTGGGCGATCGGTCATCGGTCGCGGGAATACGAAACGCCCGGGCACGCCGTGTTCGGCCAGACGGGCAATTTCCGGCCCACCCGGATAGTTGAGGCCGATCAGCTTGGCGGTCTTGTCGAACGCCTCGCCGGCCGCATCGTCCAGGCTCTCGCCCAACAGTTCGTAACGCCCGATGCCATCGACGCGCACCAGCTGAGTGTGCCCGCCGGACACCAACAAGGCGACGAACGGAAACTCAGGAGGCTGCTCCTCGAGCATGGGTGCGAGCAAGTGGCCTTCCATATGATGAACGCCGATCGCTGGAATATCCCAGGCGAACGCCAGGGCCTGGGCGCACGAGGCACCCACCAGCAGCGCCCCGACCAGGCCAGGGCCTGCGGTATAGGCAATGGCGTCGATCTCGGTGGCCACGCAGCCGGCCTCGTCCAGCACCTGGCGGATGAGCGGCAGCATGCGCTTGACGTGGTCACGCGAAGCAAGCTCCGGCACCACCCCGCCAAACACGCGGTGCAGGTCGATCTGACTGAACAGCGCGTCGGCCAACAAACCGCGCTCGCTGTCGTATAATGCGACGCCGGTTTCGTCGCAGGATGTTTCCAATCCCAGTACTAGCATGGGTTCGTCCCTTGTGGGGGCTGAATTCGAAGCCGCGCATGATAGTCCCCGTGCCGGGTGCCGACCAGCGGTTTTCGATCAGAGGCTTTGCATTCCGGCCAGCTAAGGGTTAACATCCGCAACCCTTGAAAACCGACGTTCTCCAGCACACCTTTTGTTTTGCCAGGAGCACGTCTACCCCGGTAATGAATTAAGGTAGCCCTGGATGCCAGCCGTCAAAGTTAAAGAGAACGAACCCTTCGACGTAGCTCTGCGTCGTTTCAAGCGCTCCTGCGAAAAAGCCGGTGTACTGGCTGAAGTTCGTAGCCGCGAGTTTTACGAGAAGCCGACCGCCGAGCGTAAGCGCAAAGCAGCTGCTGCTGTTAAGCGTCACGCCAAGAAAGTTCAGCGCGAACAGCGCCGCGCCGTTCGTCTGTACTAATACAGACGTTCTACGCAGAGCTTCTGCCCAGCCCGGCACCATGCCGGGCTAATGGCAGCAGTTGCTTTACCCCTTGAGCTCTCGCTTGAGGCGCCCAAATGCAGTGTCCTTGCATAGCGGCAACCTGCCTTAACACGTCAGAGCTGGTCTACGACCAGTCGTGCACGTCCTGACTGACGAGCCCTCACCGGCTGGCGACGAGCACACATTCCCTCGCATTTCCCCAAGCAGCAACCACTCCGATGTGGCGCGTTAGCGATTAGACTTGCCAATTGCCAGATGACGAGACTGCCATGGCCGGGCTGATTCCCCAGAGTTTCATTGACGACCTTATCAACCGCCTCGACATCGTCGACGTGGTGAGTTCGCGCGTCCAGCTGAAAAAGACCGGCAAGAATTACTCCGCCTGCTGCCCGTTCCACAAGGAAAAAACGCCGTCCTTCACGGTAAGCCCCGACAAGCAGTTCTACTACTGCTTCGGCTGCGGGGCCGGCGGCAACGCCCTGGGCTTCGTCATGGACCACGACAACCTGGATTTTCCCCAGGCCGTGGAGGAACTGGCCCGCGCCGCCGGCATGGAAGTACCCCGCGAGGAAGGCCGGCGCTCGCAAAAAAACCGCCAGCCGACCGACTCACCGCTGTATCCGCTGCTGGAGGCGGCCGCCGGCTTCTATCGCCAGGCCCTGCGCAGCCACCCGACCCGCAAGGCCGCGGTGGATTACCTCAAAGGCCGAGGCCTGTCTGGCGAAATAGCCCGCGACTTTGGCCTGGGCTTCGCCCCACCCGGCTGGGACAACCTGCTCAAGCACCTGGGTGCCGACAGCCTGCAACAGAAGGTGATGATCGACGCCGGCCTGCTGATCGAGAACGCCGAAAGCGGCAAGCGTTACGACCGCTTCCGCGACCGGGTGATGTTCCCGATCCGCGACAGCCGTGGCCGAATCATCGCCTTCGGCGGTCGGGTGCTGGGCGACGACAAGCCCAAGTACCTCAACTCCCCGGAAACCCCTGTCTTCCACAAGGGCCAGGAGTTGTACGGGCTGTACGAGGCACGCAAGCACAACCGCAACCTCGACGAGATCATCGTCGTCGAAGGTTACATGGACGTCATCGCCCTGGCCCAACAAGGCCTGCGCAATGCCGTGGCGACGCTTGGCACCGCCACCAGTGAGGAACATCTCAAGCGCCTGTTCCGCGTGGTGCCAAGCGTATTGTTCTGCTTCGACGGCGACCAAGCTGGGCGCAAGGCCGCCTGGCGCGCCCTGGAGTCGACCCTGTCGGCCCTGCAGGATGGCCGTCGGGCACGCTTTCTGTTCCTGCCCGAAGGCGAAGATCCGGACAGCCTGGTCCGCGCCGAAGGCACCGATGCCTTCATGGCACGCATCAACCAGCACGCCCAGCCGCTGGCAGATTACTTCTTCGAGCAACTGAGCAACGAGGCCGACCCGCGCTCACTGGAAGGCAAGGCCCATATGGCCACCCTGGCCGCACCGTTGATCGAAAAGATTCCGGGTGCCAACCTGCGTCAGCTGATGCGCAATCGCCTGAAGGAAATCACCGGCCTCGATCCGCAGCAGGTCGAGCAACTGGCTCAGCATGCCCCGGCGCCGAACAGTGTGCCGGACTACGACCCTGGCTACGACTACGACGCCATGGCCAGCTTCACCCCCGACTACGGCGACCTGGCGCAGCACGACTACGCCCCTGCCCATCAGGCGCACGAGTGGAAGTCCAACAAGGGGGGCGGTAAGAAGCCGTGGAGCGACAAGCCCTGGGACAAGAACCGCAAGGGCGGCAAGCCATGGCAGCAGCGTGACGAAGCCCCGCCCCGGGTGCCGGCGCCGGTGGAACCGCCTACCCTGGCGGCCCTGCGCACCCTGCTGCACCACCCGCTGTTGGCCGGAAAGGTCGAGGACGCCAGTCATTTCGCCGACGAAGAGCATCTTTACAGCCAGCTGCTGGTCGCATTGATCGAAGCCGCACAGAAAAATCCTGGGCTAAGCTCAATGCAGTTGATCGCACGCTGGCACGGCACCGAACAAGGCCGCCTGCTGCGGGCCTTGGCAGAAAAGGAATGGCTTATCGTAGCCGACAACCTTGAACAACAGTTTTTCGACACTATAACTAGCTTGTCCGCCCGCCAACGCGAGCGCAGCCTGGAACAACTGCTCAGGAAATCACGTCAAAGCGAATTGACCAGCGAGGAAAAATCTCAGCTCCTCGCCCTGCTGAGCCGGAATGTTCCCGCACAAACGCCGACCTCATCTGGCGCGTGAGGCCCATGCTCGGGTATAATCCTCGGCTTGTTTTTTGCCCGCCAAGACCTTCAGTGGATAGGGTGTTATGTCCGGAAAAGCGCAACAGCAGTCTCGTATCAAAGAGTTGATCACCCGCGGTCGTGAGCAGGGCTACCTGACTTACGCGGAGGTCAACGACCACCTGCCTGAGGATATTTCAGATCCGGAACAGGTGGAAGACATCATCCGCATGATCAACGACATGGGGATCAACGTATTCGAGAGTGCTCCGGATGCGGATGCCCTTCTGTTGGCGGAAGCCGACACCGACGAAGCCGCGGCCGAAGAAGCCGCCGCTGCGTTGGCGGCCGTTGAAACCGATATCGGCCGCACGACCGACCCGGTGCGCATGTACATGCGCGAAATGGGTACCGTCGAGCTGCTGACTCGCGAAGGCGAGATCGAAATCGCCAAGCGTATCGAGGAAGGCATCCGTGAAGTCATGGGTGCTATCGCCCACTTCCCGGGCACTGTCGACTACATTCTCGGCGAATATGACCGCGTCACCAGCGAAGGTGGCCGTCTGTCGGATGTTCTCAGCGGTTACATCGACCCTGACGACAACATCGCCGCACCGACCGAAGAAGTGCCGATTCCTGGCGCCAAGACCGCTGCCGCGAAAGAAGAGTCCGAAGACGAGGACGAAGAAAGCGACGACAGCGGTGACGACGAAGAGCAGGAAAGCGGTCCGGATCCGGAAGTCGCTCGCCAGCGTTTCGGCGCCGTCGCCGACCAGCTCGCCATCACCCTCAAGGTGCTGAAGAAGCATGGTCGTGATCATGCCGACAGCATCGCTGCGATGCAGGCCCTGGCCGATCTGTTCATGCCGATCAAGCTGGTGCCCAAGCAGTTTGACGCATTGGTCGAGCGTGTACGCGATTCGCTGAACCGCCTGCGTCAGCAAGAGCGCGCCATCATGCAGCTGTGCGTACGTGATGCGCGCATGCCGCGTGCCGACTTCCTGCGCCTGTTCCCGAGCAACGAAACCGACCAGACCTGGTCCGGTGATCTGGCCAAGCGCAACACCAAATGGGCTGCCGCCCTGGGTGAAAAGGACGCCGCCATCGTCGCCTGCCAGCAAAAGCTGATCGACCTCGAGAACGAGACCGGCCTGACCGTCGCCGAAATCAAGGAAATCAACCGTCGCATGTCCATCGGCGAGGCCAAGGCCCGTCGCGCCAAGAAAGAAATGGTCGAGGCGAACCTGCGTCTGGTGATCTCCATCGCCAAGAAATACACCAACCGTGGCCTGCAATTCCTCGACCTGATCCAGGAAGGCAACATCGGCTTGATGAAGGCGGTGGACAAGTTCGAATACCGTCGTGGTTACAAGTTCTCGACCTACGCCACCTGGTGGATCCGCCAGGCGATCACCCGCTCGATCGCCGACCAGGCGCGCACCATCCGTATTCCGGTGCACATGATCGAGACGATCAACAAGCTCAACCGTATTTCCCGGCAGATGCTGCAGGAAATGGGCCGCGAACCGACTCCGGAAGAGCTTGGCGAGCGCATGGAAATGCCTGAGGACAAGATCCGCAAGGTATTGAAGATCGCCAAAGAGCCGATCTCCATGGAAACCCCGATCGGTGACGACGAAGACTCGCATCTGGGCGACTTCATCGAGGACTCGACCATGCAGTCCCCGATTGACGTGGCCACGGTCGAAAGCCTCAAGGAAGCGACCCGCGACGTACTCTCGGGCCTGACCGCACGCGAAGCCAAGGTGCTGCGCATGCGTTTCGGCATCGACATGAACACCGACCACACCCTCGAAGAGGTGGGCAAGCAGTTCGACGTGACCCGCGAGCGGATCCGTCAGATCGAAGCGAAGGCGTTGCGCAAACTGCGCCACCCGACCCGCAGCGAGCACTTGCGCTCCTTCCTCGACGAGTGATGACGAACCCCGGCCCAGGCCGGGGTTTTTCTTGTGCAAAAAAAGGTTGTGGTACACAGCTACCCCAGACGAAATGCCCGTCTACACTCGACTTCAGATCACCTGAATGCGAGGCCGCTATGCCCCTTATGCCGGCCATTCTGTTGCTGCTCCTTATCCTTTGGAACACAACGGCCGGCGCCCTGACCCTGACTGACGAGGAAAAGACCTGGCTTGCTGCCCACCCGCAGCTGAGGCTGGGTGTCGATGCTTCCTGGCCACCTTTCGAGTTCCGCGACCAGGAGGGCAGATACCAGGGATTGGCCGCCGATTACATCGCCATGATTCAGGAGCGCCTCGCAGTGGCGCTCAAGCCCATCGAGCCCAGCAGTTGGACCGAAGTACTGGAGCAAGCGCGTACCAGTCGCATCGACCTGCTACCCGGCATCATGTCGACGCCTGAGCGTCAGGACTACCTGGCTTTCACCCGCCCCTACCTGGATTTCCCCATCGTCATTCTTGCCCATGAAGGCGGGCCGCAACCTCGCACCCTAAAGGACCTGTACGGCCTGAAGATTGCCGTGGTGGAAAACTACGCGCCCCACGAGCTGCTGCGCACCCACCACCCAGACCTCAACCTGGTGGCCATGCCCAATGTCAGCTCGACATTGCAGGCCCTGGCCACCGACGAAGTGGACGCAGTGGTCGGCGACCTGGCCTCAAGCATCTGGAGCTTGCGCCAGCTGAAGCTCGACGGCCTGTACGTCAGCGGCGAAACCCCCTATCGCTACCAGCTGGCAATGGCAGCCCCCAAGGACAAGAAGATCCTGGTGGGCATTCTCGACAAGGTCATGGCCGACATGTCCAGCGGCGAGGTCAGTCAAATCCAGCAGCGCTGGGTTGGCAATGTGGTCGACCAGCGTACCTTCTGGCACGACATGCTGCTCTATGGCCTGCCAGGTGTGCTGATCCTGGTGGCCATACTCGCTGCGATGATTCGTGTAAATCGCCGGCTCAGTTCGGAGATCTCCCGTCGCATTGCACTGGAGCAGGAGCTGCGCAGCAGTGAGTACCACTATCGCGGGCTGGTCGAGAGCCTGTCGGCGATTGCCTGGGAAGCCGACGCGAACGATTTCACCTACAGCTACGTTTCACCCCATGCCGAGAACCTGCTCGGCTACCCTCTGCACGACTGGCTCAAACCCGGGTTCTGGCGCAGCATCCTGCATCCTGAAGACGCACTGTGGGCCCAGGCCTTCAGCGAAAGCGAAACTGCCGCGGGCCGCGACCACAGCCTGGACTACCGGGTGATGCGAGCCGACGGGCAACCGGTATGGATTCGCAACATCGTCAGTATGATCGAGCACGGCCACCGGCCACTGATGCGTGGGCTGATGATCGACATCAGCGAAACCAAGCGCACCGAAGATGCCCTGCGCCTGTCCGAGCAGAAGTTCGCCTCGGTCTTCCAGCAGTGCCCCGACATCCTGCTCATCGCCCGCCACAGTGACGGCTGCCTGTTGGAAGTCAACGAAGCCTTCGAGGAACAGATAGGCCTGCCACCCGGCCAGGTGATCGGCCGCACCGCCACCGAATTGAACCTGTGGGGCGTCGACGGAACCGGCCCTTTGCTGCTCGAGCGCCTGCATCGAGGCGGCATCCGCAACCTTGAAATGAGCTTCAGGCGAAGCAATGGCCAGCTGTTCACAGGCCTGACATCGGCCGAAACCTTCGACCTTGACGGCACCCAGGCATTGGTCGTGGCCGTGCGCGACATCAGCCAACTCAAGGAAACCCAGCAACAACTGCAAACCTCGGAAGAAAAGTTCGCCAAAGCGTTCCACGCATCGCCTGACGGCCTGCTGCTGTCGCGCCAGAGCGATGGCCTGCTGATCGAGGTCAACGAGGGCTTCTGCCGCCTGACCGGCTATGACTTTACCCCCAGCATCGATCAGACCTCCCTGGACTTAGGCATCTGGGTCGACCTCAACGAGCGCAAGCGCTTGATCGAGCTGCTCAACCGCGATGGTTTCGTCCGCGACTTCAGCTGCCTGATCCGCCGAAGCGATGGGCAGATTCGCCTGTGCGAGCTCTCTGCGCGTCCGCTGCCGATCGCTGGCGTCGATTGCATGCTGACCATTGCCCGTGACATCACCGAACGCCACCTGATGCAGGAAAAGCTGCAACTGGCCGCAACCGTGTTCGAGAACACCGCAGAGGGCGTGCTGATCACCGACACCGACCAGCACATCAGCGCGGTCAACCGCGCGTTCAGCGAGATTACCGGCTACAGCGAAGTCGAAGCCCTCGGCCAGACCCCACGCCTGCTCGCTTCAGGCCAGCACGACAGCGCCTTCTACGCAGCCATGTGGCACCAGCTGACCGCAGAGGGACATTGGCAAGGCGAGATCTACAACAAGCGTAAGAACGGCGAGCTGTACCCAGGCTGGCTGACTATCAGCAGCGTGCGCAACAGCGATGGCGAGATCACTCACTTTGTCGCGGTGTTCGCCGATATTTCCAGCCTCAAGCACGCCCAGGCCAAGCTTGATTACCAGGCGCACCACGACCCACTCACCGGCCTGCCCAACCGCGCCCTGTTCGAGAACCGCCTGCAAGCCGTGTTGAGCTGCGCGCAAGTCTCCAACCGGCAGGGTGCGGTGCTGTTCCTCGACCTCGACCGCTTCAAACACATCAACGACAGCCTTGGCCACCCAGTCGGCGACTTACTGCTCAAGGGCATCGCACAACGCCTGAAGGAGCAAGTTCGCGATGTCGACACCGTAGCGCGGCTGGGCGGCGATGAGTTCATCATTCTCCTGCCAGGCTTGCACAAACCCAGCGACGCCAGCGCCATCGCCAACAAACTGCTGGCCTGCTTTAGCGCGCCGTTCCAGGCAGGCGAACATGAGTTCTTCACCAGTGCCAGCATCGGCATCAGCCTGTATCCGCAGGACGGCACCGACGTCGCCACGTTGATCCGCAATGCCGACGCGGCCATGTACCGTTCCAAGGCCAAAGGCCGCAACCGCGTCGAGGCCTACACCCGCGACCTGACCATCCAGGCCAGCGAGCGCATCGCCCTGGAGCACGAACTGCGGCGCGCCATCGAACGCAACGAAATGAGCCTGAGCTTCCAGCCCAAGTTCAGCTTAAAGACCCAGAGCCTGGTAGGCGCCGAAGCCTTGCTGCGCTGGAGCCACCCCACCTTCGGTGAAGTTCCGCCGGAGCACTTCATCCACCTGGCCGAAGAAAACGGCACCATCCTGCAACTGGGCGACTGGGTGCTGGAGCAAGCCTGCCGGCAGATGCATGCGTGGAAGAAGCGCTACAGCGCCTTCGGCCCACTGTCGATCAACCTGGCTGGCGCCCAGCTCCGCCACCCCGGCCTGGCCAAACGCATCGAAAGCCTGCTCAAGACCTACCAGCTCAAGGCCGGCGACCTGCAACTGGAGATTACCGAGAACTTCATCATGAGCCAGGCTGAAGAAGCCCTGGCCGTGCTGCATCAGCTCAAGCAACTGGGCGTACAGTTGGCCATCGATGACTTCGGCACCGGCTACTCCTCGCTCAGTTACCTCAAGCGCCTGCCGCTGGACATCCTCAAGATCGACAAGTCATTCATCCGCGGCCTGCCCGACGACCCGCACGACGCGGCCATCGCCCGCGCCATCATTGCCCTGGGCCGCAGCATGCAACTGACCATCATTGCCGAGGGTGTGGAAAGCCAGGCTCAGCAACGTTTCCTGGCCAGCGAAGGCTGCGAACAGATCCAGGGCTACATCGTCAGCCTGCCGCTGTCCCCGGAAGAGTTCGCTGCTACGTTTCTTCGCATAGCACTGTCCGATCTTTCGGATGGCACGCTTTCAAAACCCTCGTTATAATCCGCCCACCTTCTGAGGGCCTATAGCTCAGTCGGTTAGAGCAGAGGACTCATAATCCTTTGGTCCACGGTTCGAGTCCGTGTGGGCCCACCAACCTTGAAGCCGCGTACTACGCGGCTTTCGGCTTTTTGGGTTTGTGGCAGCCGGATCAGTCCTATGGTCCGAAGGTACAAATTAGGTACAGTGCGGCTTCGCTTGCACGCCTTTGGAGTCCTTCAGATGGCCACAATCGTCAAAACCCCTGCCGGCACCTGGAAGGCCGTCATCCGCAAGACCGGATGGCCGACCAACGCCAAAACCTTCCGCACCAAACGCGACGCCGAAGATTGGTCACGACGCACCGAAGATGAAATGGTGCGGGGTGTCTATATCCAGCGCAGTGGGTCCGAGCGACTGACACTCGAAAATGCGCTGCAGCGATATCTGCGTGAAGTCAGCCCTACCAAAAAGCCCACCACGCAGAAGGCTGAGGCGACCAAGGCTCAGCAGTTGATCAAGCACCTGGGGAAATACTCGCTGGCAGCCCTGTCGTCGGAGGTGATTGCGAACTATCGCGATACTCGACTTGGTTCGTTGACCAGCCGCGGTAAACCAGTGAGCAACAATACCGTTCGGCTGGAGTTGGCTTTGCTCAGCCATCTGTTCACGGTAGCCATTCAGGAATGGGGCCTTGGGCTCACATTCAACCCAGTGCTAAACATTCGGAAGCCGAGCCCAGGGGAGGGCCGAAATCGTCGCCTCACGGCAGACGAGGAGCGTCGCTTACTGACAGCTGTAAACAAGCACAGCAACCCTATGCTCGGGTGGATCGTCAGCATCGCTTTGGAGACCGGTATGCGATCATCCGAAATCACAGGGCTACGTCGGCATCAGGTCGATGTCAAAAAGCGCGTTGCGCGCCTTGTGACAACGAAGAACGATAGCGCCCGGACAGTCCCACTGAGCAAGCTCGCTGCTGCCGCATTTCAAGCAGCGCTTCAAAACCCTGTGCGACCCATCGATTGTGATCTGATCTTCTTTGGCGAACCCGGAAAAGACGGAAAACGACGCCCCTATGCATTCACGAAAATCTGGGGGTTGCTCAAATCTAAGCTGGGCATGCCAGATTTCCGCTTCCATGACCTTCGCCATGAAGCAGTCAGTCGATTGGTGGAAGGTGGGCTTTCAGACCAAGAGGTTTCTAGCATCAGCGGCCATAAATCAATGCAAATGTTGAAGCGATATACGCATCTTCGTGCGGAAGATCTTGTGGTGAGGCTTGATAGCTTGAAAGTCAGAAAAATAAATAAAAAATAATTTCTATCAATTTTGCTCCAGCGATAGATATCGATCCACCCCCTGTAATCATTGGCTATCTCAGATGCACCCGCTACCAAAGTTACATAATTTGGCAAATACAGATAAGTAAACCCAACAATCCAAACTCATGCGCCTTGGTCGAAAACCAAGGCGTAGCCATTTGACGATTTCCTGTAAGCCCCCAAAGATACGCCTAACTATTGGCAACTATGGTTGATTGACATGACGACCGAACAGTATTTGCTTGGGCGCTTTGGTCCGCTTATGAGCATCGTAGACATCGCTGCGATACTGGGACGCTCTCCAGAAGGGGTTAGAGTCGCCATGTACACTGATTCCGATCTGTCGCGAAAATTGAAGCCAACGGTAGTCCGTATTGGACGCCGAGTGTTTTTCCGCACAATTCAAGTAAACGACGCCCTAGGCTTAGATGGGAATCTGGAATGACCAACGCTTTGGACCGGGGCAGGGCAAAGCTCTCGGTTAGTGAACACACTAGGCCCAGCGGCCGAAATTACACCAAATTACTATCACTAATCGAACCGTATGAAGCTCTTCCTGATATTAGACATGCCGTTAATTCAAACTACAGCGACCAAATAGCAAATACCAAAAAGCCCGGTGTGGCAACCGGGCTCCTCGGACCTTTCAGAACAAGTTTTCTCTTTCGACGGTAGAAACCTGTTCGTAAACCTATTCGATTTACATGAGAAGGTGAGCCGATTATGGCTATCGCTTCGGCTTCGCACAAGTCGAAGAACGTGGCTTTTATCACTCACCGCCGAATGGCGGGATTATGGGTTCAATCTCCGTAGCTCAACCAGGAAGACGCAGCAGGCCCCACACCCATCGTGTGAATCGCGGTGGTAACTACTGCGGTCACTCGCCGGAACACCCGCGCCTGGAGCTGCTGAAGGACGTTGTGAGCCCTGGAAAAGCCCTGCCCGGCATTTTGACCGAACTCAAAGAGCGGGTTAAACGCTACTACGACAAACCCGCCGTCCTGCCCTCACTCCGCAACGCAAACCCCGGCCTCGGAGGTCGTCAGCAGCGCAGCGAACGCCGCGAAGCTTGTCTTCTGATGCTGGCAGTCATCGTTTCTTATACAGACCTTGTGTCGCTACGCTGCGGCGTGCCAACGAAGCAAGGTTTTATGTCACTGACCCTAGACTATCTAGTCGAATACACAGGCCTCCACATGCGCCGCGCAGAACGCGCCATGGCCGACTTGAAGCGTGCGAACCTTATCACCTGCAGCCAGCCGAGAAAGCTGAATGAAGACGGCACTTATCGCGGCCTGGCGGCAGTAAAGGCGGTGAACAAGATGTTATTCACTGCCTTTGGCCTTGGTAAGCGCTTAGAGAGGGAAACGGAGCGCGCCAAAGACCGGCTGACCAAGAAGATTAAGAAGGCAGGCGGCACCATGACCAGCTGGGCCCGCAACAGGCTGGTAATCGGGAGTATCAAAGCCCCGAAGCGTTTGAAGACATCAGCAAGTGACCACCATAAGCTAACGGTAGCCGAGAGCACCACGGGGCTTGCAGCGGCCTTCAGATCGCCACAAATCCCCCAGCGGATACCAGCGGATGCTGACGCTCAAACATATGCCCTAGCGCGCACCGAACTGGCGATAGCGATCTTGAGAGCGAACCCAGGTAAGACAGCAGCAGAGGTAAACGCCGAAGCTGACCAGATACTCAGGCAACGCTACACAGCCAAGACAGCCAAAGCAGGACGATTCACCGCTTAGCCCTAACGGCAGGCCTCCCCACGCTCGCAAGGCGCCAAAGAGGCCATAAACAGCCTGGAAACAGCATTCGCCGGCCGAAGCCACCCCCCTCCCCTCATCTGGCTATCCCCATAACCCACCCGATTTCGAAGTTATCCACAGGCACGTGGTCAGGCCTCTCTGAGCAGTTACCGTTAAGTGTCGGTAAGCAGTTTCTTAGGTGTCGGACCTTAACCAGTAGGTCTTAAAAGAATCAGAAGGCAAGGGATTGCAACTATCCCGTGTGGTAGCCAACGAACACAAAACCCAGCACTCCGCGCTTCGCTTGGGCAACCCCTTCGGTTGCATCCCGCGTCCTATCCTTGCCGGACAGGCGGCAGGGGCAGGTCCGGCGGCTTCGCCTTGTTCCTTCCCCTGTCGCTAGGCTTGGTCGCTTACAGCTGCATCAAGGGTACGGCTACGCCCATCATCCTCACCCGTTCGGTGCTCCCCCTCCGGGCTGCGCTCCGCTGCGGCTTGCGGTGATGCCCTTGACCCAGCTTCCAGCTATTCGTGGATGCTGGCTGAAACAAATTCGCTCAACGTGAGCTTCCCGTCCACAAAAGCTTGAGCGCGTCGCTTTTCTTCAGTGCTCAATACAAAGCCCTCAAGCCCGATTGACGCGCAAGCATACTGGACAGCCTTCCGACGCCGCTCCCGCTCAGCATTCGTGATGATGATGCTCTCCGTAATGTTCACGGGCTTTCCCCTCGTGTCGGTGACTAAAACAAGACAATTTCAGCGCTGAGCAGATAAACGAGGGTCAAGGGCGGCACCGGAGGCCGCAGCCCGTGAAACGGGACCGGGCGAGGATGACGGCGAAGCGAACCCTTGACGCTATGCACCTCTAATCCTAGATGCGGGGGCTGCTGGGCGCCTTTCCCAGCGGCCCCTGCTACCGGCGAGGGCGGGAAGTCCAGAGGGGCAGAGCCCCTTTGGGTAAGCCCGTCAGGGCGCGCAGCATGCTCCATGGCACCAATAAATCACTAACTGCCGACCTTCCCTCCCCGCGCCCTACCCCAGTTCTTGCCCAGGTTCTGCATGACATGCTGCCGATAGGCGGGATTCCAAACGCTGTTCCCTGCGATCACATGATTCAAACCTCTTGCAGTGGTCATCATGCCCGACTGCAGGTCTCGGCGCGTTGACATCGGGTTAACGGTGTTGAAGACCGCCTTGGCTGGGTTTAACGCAGCCTGAGTCATCTGCCGCAATGTGATCGCACTGGACGACAGACCACCTGCAAGCTGACCTCCCAATGAGTAAGCCTGATAAACCATATAGAGCACGATCCCACTCAACGCGAGGATCTCCAGCATGTCGGTCGCTGGGCCGTTTCCAGCAGTGGGCTGCACATCGGCCAGCATTGTCGAAAAGAACTTCATCCCCAGCGTAAGCACTGAGGTGATCGCTGCGCATTGAATGATGTAGGTCATCACCTGGGCGAACCATTGATCGAACCACTTGCTGGTCATCTGCCCAAACAGCAGCAGTGCGATGAACAGTGGTCCGCACCCCAGCAAAAACGCCAACAGCACCTTGGCCGTGATGATCATCGCTCCAGCGGGCAGCGTAATCAGGAATGTTGCGATGATCATCGTTCCTGCAATAAGCCAGTCATAAAGAATCATGCCTATCTCGGTCATGCCACGACGTCCGGCGCGAGCAATCAGATCGGAAGCGATATCAAATCCATCGGTCATGGCTCTATCAATCACCTGATACACCGATGTGGCAGCCACACCTTTGCCATTTGGCGAGAACGCATCTGCCAAGCCAACCTCCAGGCCGCGAATCGCTTCCACGACCCAACCAAGGTACGTATCAGCATTGAGTGCCAATGCGCCGGTGAATACCCATTTCAACATGAGCTTGAAGACATGCGGGAGAGGATGCTCGATGAAGCCACCGACGGACAGAAGGCCCAGGATCATGAAGAAAAGGCCGCCGCTAGCAACGAACAAGCCCGAGGAGTTATCAATGACACTATGTGCCATGAGTTGCACGTAGCCGTTCAACACCGAGTCGATTGAGCCACCTACCCATTCGTAAAAATTGGACTCCATGGTCATTGCCCCTCCAAATTCAGCATTTCGCGCTTCCGATAGCCGCGCTGATCAAGCTGCTGCTCATTCCTGGCCTGCTTGGCATTAACGCAGTTCGGCGTAAGGGCCAGAGTCCCGGCATGTCGCTCGCACTCCGATATTCGGATATCCCTTTCCGAGCTGTGGGCTTTGTACCAATCGACAGAATGGACCGGTTCATCCGCCCCGCAGCCAGTGAGCAGAAACAAAACGACAATTGAGAAACGAGAGGCTGTCATTTCCGGCCCTCCCGATTCTGATCCGCCCCATTCACTTCACGAGGCAGCACATGCTCCGCCTCCGTGCGGAATTCCCCAGCAAATTTCAGCGAATAGGCCAGCTCAGCAGCGTTGATAATCTGAAGTGCTGCAAGCGTTCTCAACGCGCTTTCCCTTGTCCCTGCCCAACTACCCGCGATGCGGGATTCGGACCTCGAAATCAATAGAGACGAACCCAGTGCACATGCGAACGAGATCAAAACGGCGAGCGTTGAGGAGATTGGACCTGTTGCTCGGGGCGGCACTATCTGCAACCAATCGGCAAGCGCCAGTACAAAAGGCATGATCGCGGCCGACGCAGCCAGGAGATCGCTCTGGATCAACTCAGGTGCACGTCGTGACACCTCTTTCAGAGCCCCGAACCGGCCGATGCAAATCCAGAATCGTCGTAAGGAAGTGAGGATGAAGAAGCACACGACCAAGGGGAGGATATGAGCGTACGAGATCATTTCAGTTGCCCCCCAGGTTCAGCAATTCGCGATTCTTATAGCCTCTCTTGTCGAGCACCTGGGCATTCAGTTCCCGTTGCCGCTGCTCCTGAATCTTGCCCTCAGCCTCAGCGACCATTTGGAACATCTGCAATTTGGTCTGCTCGTTCTGGATCATCGCTTGCTCTGCAGCGATGCGACCCTGCAGCTCTGCGATCCCTTTGGGATCTTGCGTTTGATTGATCTGCCCCATGAGCTGGTCAATCTGACGCAGTCGGGCTTCGGCCTGGTCATAGGCCTCCAGAGCAAACGCTTTATCCTGTGACGGCTTCACCGCCTGTGCTCGGCAAGCATCGCGCTGCTGCTCCTGAACCAGACTTTCGCAGGCATCGAACACCTTGTTGTCCGTATAGATCGAACCAGCACGGCTATTCAGGCCTGAATAGCCGCCACGCTTCACTGCGTCATACACAGCCTGCCAGTCTTGCGGCAGATATTCTCGCAGCTGTGGGTCATCGAATACTCGCCCAAGCCCACGCGACCCAGTAAGCGCGCCGTACTGCTGCTTCATCTGATCAATCTGGAATGCCATTTGCTGAACCTGTTGGGCCCAGCGAGTCGTATTAGCTGCGAACTCTGCGACAGTCATAGGGGAATCAGTCACTTGGGTAGTAACGGTTACAGGGATTTGCGCGTATCCCTGCTGCGAGCCCAGCATCAATGCGAACGTTGTTGCGAAACTAAATGGTCGGACGCCTTTGAAGGCGAAACGCTTGAACAGATCCATAGTCACCTCTCCATTAGACATGGTGAACACTGAGCCGTCTGTCCGGCCTGTCGATCTGTTTAGGAATCGCACCCAGCACGGTTGAACCGTTCTTGGGGTGACTATGCGCCAGTCTTACCCGGTGTAGGCCCCGTCTTTTAAGGGCCGCGCCCATAATGCAATAAGCATCAGCGAGGCGGCTACAGCGCTCGTAGAATTAAACCAAAACACTGTATTTTGGCGGTATTTATTATCTCACTTCGGCTCATCATCTAAAAGTGCCATACATCCCAAATTCTTCGTCATGACGAAATCCCGGTTGCTATGAAGAACTACTGCAGGATAGGCTAATCGCCGGTAAAGCGTCATACATCAAGGATGTCACTTTGTTTGCTAGCACAGACAGGGCCCATGCAATGAATACTGAGAAAAGATCGCCGATTCTGAGTGTCCGTCTAGGACCTGAACTTAAAAGTCGTTGGGAAAACTATTGCGAACAGCTAGGCCGAGCCCCTAGCTCCGCAATCAGAGAGGCTGTCGAGCGACAACTTAAGGCTGTTGATGAACCTTTTGCACCTAAAACCTATCGCCAGATCGAGAACGAGCAAGAATCAAAACAGCGCTTTGAAATCCTGCTGACCACTTCCGAGAAAAAATCAATAAAAGAGCGGGCGCATATTGAGCGGTGCTCAATGCGTCGCTGGATTATTGATGCCATCCGCGCTGGACTTACGCACGAACCACAGTTTGGGATGTCTGAAATTGACGCATTAGGTGAGTCCAACTATCAGTTGTTGGCCTTGGGCCGCAACCTTAACCAGATTGCCCGGCGATTGAATGAGGGGAATTACGAACCCGTCACTGTTCAGCGAATCGAGGCACTAAGCCGGATCATCGACAAGCACACTGACCTGGTTAGCTCAGCCATTCGCGCGAGCTTGGAGCGATGGAGCCTCAAGTGACCTAGCCCGACCTAGCTTCATCCGCGCTTTCGCCGGCGGCCGAACGGAACCCGGCACCTCCTCGGACCCAACACCCAGCGGTAGCCGCCGTAAGCCAAGACTCACGCGGCATCATGAGGTCCAATCGGCGCAGCCTGCCTGTGCAGATCGACTCAGAAATTCCCCGCTGCGTGTGAATGGTCTAGAATTGCTTACCGCTTTGAAATCCTAGGCAAGCGGTCTGCGGAGGCATCGTGTCACCTAATGCATCACAACTCTCAGCGCTTTCACGGCTGTTTTCCCCAGGTGTTTTCCGGGAAATTTCACGGAAAGGGCAGTCGGCGCTGTTTTCTCGGCTATTTTCGCAAACGGGCATTGACTTGGTGTCACACCACACGGTGGCTGATGGCTTCGATGCAGCCTTTGCGATTCTCCGAAGGTCTGGGTGTCGTGACGAGTATGTCTATCGTGCCGCATTAACCCAGAACGTCTTGCTCGGCACTCACTCCTTAAATAGTGCAAGCATGTTGACAGAGTTTCGCGCTGGTGCCTGCAAAGCCGATTTGGCTATTCTAAACGGAACAGCAACTGTCTATGAGATCAAATCTGAACGAGATTCGCTCGCACGCCTAGAAAATCAGATCAAAAATTATCGGAAAGTCTTTGCCAAGATATATGTTATCGCAGGTGAAGCGCATGTAAACAGCGTGTTGGACAATACACCTTCCGATATTGGAGTGATGTGCTTAAATCGCAGAAACCAGATTTCCAAGGTTCGCACAGCAGTTGACATGTCGGAGAATGTATGTTCTGTCACAATCTTCGAATCTCTGCGTTCCGATGAAGCTCGTTCTATTCTGAACGACCTTGGATTGGTGGTTCCTGACGTACCAAATACCATTTTACGCAGTGCTATGCGGGACTTGTACGCACAACTCGCACCAGCAGAAGTTCATAAGGCTATGGTCAGCACCCTTAAACGGACGCGTAGCCTCGCTCCTCTTAGTGCATTTATTCAGCAGTTGCCTCTATCACTGCGCCCAATAGCTCTATCAGTACAGCTAAGGAGCAAAGATCAACAGCAGCGCTTTATCAACGCAGTAAATCTTCCTCTAGCTCAAGCCATGGACTGGAAATAATCTGAATGTACTACCCATATTTTCGTGGAAAACAGTTCGAACTAATTTCTATTCGTGAAAATGCACCTCTTATGGCTGCTTCAAATTTTGCACCCATAGTCGAGCCAGTCCGAGAGGCGCTAAGTGGTTTAGACAGAGCTATAAAAGCTGTTTGCGAAGCGAAGGGCAAAGCAATAGTGATCGTCAATCCCTATCATGGTGATCATCGGGAGAATGGGGCAGGCATAACTGAATTTGTACGAGGATATATTGATAACCCATCAATTGGCGCGGGGATTCTACTCCGTCAAGATATGGGGATAGCTGAGGCGATGCAGCTTTGCGAGCGTCATCACCAACATCAACTAAACTTTATCCACGCTGGATTCACGCACGGGAAGGAGTTAGCGCACGAGCTGGGAGAAACTCTCCCTACAGCGCGACACATTTTCAATGAGAGCTTCTGTCCCAAAACATATCGGAAACATTTCAGCGGAAGTGAGCGTATTCTTCTCCGAGATGGCTTCAAGCGCCGTCGAAATAGAGACTATCCACCGGTAGAACTATTTTCAGACCTTAACGTGACCTTCCACGATGAAGGCATGAACGCTTTCGGAGATTTTTCGATCGTTGGAGATGACTACTCGGAGTCCGGCGGGCCAGCTTATGCAGTAGCAATCCATTTAACATTCATTGATCCCGACCAAGATGATGCAATGTTTATATATCACTTTGTATCCACTAGCCAAGACACTCCTACCGATCCAGCGGGAAAATTTGCTGAGGCGCTTGACAAGCTAATCGACAAGCTCAACTCCGGAACCTCTAATTTATACGAGACTAATGCTTTGCAAGACCTTCGTTCGCTGCATAGCAAAGGGCATTTCCCAGGGCTAGGATATTTAAAGAAAATCTCACTAAATCACCATATCGAGACCGTGGCCAAATTTTTTAGCTGAGAATAATATGCCAGCCCATTGCTGCCCAGAATGTTTTGGTGACCGCGGATTGAGACACAGTATCATTCCACTGAATTCTCAAACAGTTGGGAAATGTGATTTTTGTGACTCAGTCGATCAGAATCTAGTAGAGCCAGGAGTTCTAGCAGAATGGTTTCACTTATTGATAAGCATATATGAACCAGATACGGATGGTAAGCTATTAGTTGAGTGGTTGAAAGAAGACTGGGAGCTTTTTTCGCACACAAAGATGGATATTGCTCACGCCAAGGAGCTGCTGGGTGAAATACTTGACGATGGAGATATCGTTCGTCGAAATTTTTCTCCGTCCGAGAAGTACAAAAGCGAAGTACTAGTTAGATGGGAAACTTTCCGCGACGAGCTAATGTACAAAAACCGATACTTCCTTGATGAACCGTTAGATACTGATCGGCTTAAAGAACTATTGGCTCACCTGCCTGCTGATGACTTACCACAACTATGGTACAGAGCTAGGATTCGTACTGGCGAAACAAATTATGAAATCAAAGATATGGGGCCTCCACCTAATCGTCTAGCGTCCCATGGCCGAGCGAATCCTCCCGGAATTCCATATTTGTATGTTGGCTCACAGCCGGACACAGCAGCCTCGGAAGTCCGCCCTCATACTGGCGAAGTTGCATGCGTAGCTGAATTCAAAATTACCGCTCCCCTCCGAGCAGTAGACCTTAGAAATCCGCGAAAGCTGGTATCGCCATTTTTGCTGGGTGACGCAAGTGCAATCGGGCAACTGCGTGCCGACATTCCGTTTCTTGAGCGTTTGGGGGAGGAACTTACCAGGCCAGTTCTACCTCAAGGTGCAGCGATTGACTATGTACCAAGTCAGTATCTATGTGAGTTCATTAAGAAAAGCGGATACGACGGGGTAATCTACCGAAGTTCAGTAAGCGAAGGAATGAACTTAGCCCTTTTTGACCCAAGCAAAGCAGAGGGTGGAGATGTCAGCCTGTACAAGATCAATAGAGTATCAGTGGACGTTCAAAGAGAGCAGTGACAATCATCTTTAGAGTCTTCCTGAACCTTGGACATCCGTGAGCAACAGATAAACTGCTTTATAGCCACCCATGAAGGCTAATGGGTGGTAAAGCCCTCCCGCCTATTGAAGCGCTAGCTCATAAACAAACATACAGATATCGTCAGCTCTGCAATCAGAGCAAGCCTCGAACGTTGGAAAATCAAACCGGAGTAAAAGCTTGACTGATTTGCCAGCCAACTAAAACGTTAAAGTTTGTCGCCATAGAAAACCCGTAGTTATGCCATCTTGCCCCAACTGGCCGCCACAGGTAGCTGCGGTCAACCTATAGAAATAGTTCTTTCTAAGTAAAATTCAACTCCAGGAGTACAGCATATCGACCCAGCCGAAGTCAGCTCCAAAACCTCTGATTCATGCTTTACTCTCAAGGAAATTGCTATTTTTTCAATTTTCATAGCGGGGGCGTTATAGTTTTCCAAAAACTCAGACAAGGCATTTTCAGTCGAAACCACCTCAACCCTTGAAGTTGCATTTTTCCCAAGAGGCACTTGACTGACAGTCACCTTGCTAACAATCAGTCTATCAACAGCTACATCTTGCGCAATCGAAGCATATACAGAGCTCAAATCAAAGCCCAATTTTTTCAATGTTGCCCTATGTTCTAATACTTCCATTAGAATCTTTACAAAGCTCTTCAATGAGACAGGGGGCTTTATTATCTTTATCAACGACATTTCACTTGTTAATTTTGAAACTGAAAACTCAAAAGTAACATACCTAATTACACTAACTTGTTCAATACCCCCATCCAGCGAGCCAACATCTTCAACTGTTTCGATCTTTTCAATAAATCTAGCACGAACTAAACTACCTTGGACTTCAACTAGCTCGAAGCCTATTCCTTTTTCTTGCGAAAAGCTAAATTTGGCTATGGCTGCACTCACAGGTAGATCATGATTTAAAACAAGCCACTGCTGCCTATTTGCCCTCATTGGCCTCGCCCCCAGCAAAATCCGCCTGAACCGCATCCAGTGCTTTGACTGCGGCGCCTTCAATCAATCTTAGCATCTTTCTTTCGGCGGTCGACTCGCAAGCAATACGATGTTTATTATGATGACCTTGATCGTTTAGCTTATACCGTCCCTTAACCGCATATGAAAATTTCTCGCAGTTCTCTGGATCTGAAAACTGGGCTTCCAATTCATAAATATCTGACTTTTCGCTAGCAGCTAAAGTAGTCCAAACCACTCTACAAACGTAAAAACCCGTTTCCAGTAGTCCTTTAAGCTCCGGGGATGACAGAAGCCCCTCACCTTTTAATGAAGCTTTAGTGATGTGTATACCTATGTCATCATCGCCTGACGTAGCACCTTTGATCTTCGGATTATAAACATACACATCTGTAACGTCCTTGAACCTATAACCTGTTAAACCTTGCAGGAGGTTTCTAAAAAACTGAGTCCGTAATTTATTATCCACCAACGTACGCATTTGAATTTCTTTGACAACCAACTCAGCTCCGCCGCTATTCTTGGCAAGTAGATCAACCAAGGTTTCTTTTGCGTCATCAACAAATTTGTTTTGCGGATTTCGAATCGATATACCGTCAGCTGACGTTTCTATTTCAATTACTGCATGTCGCTCAACCGCCTGTTTAAACTCCGACTTATTACTGTTATACTCTTCGTATTTAATCTCAATCTCCAGCTTTTTTCCAACCCAAGTGAACTTCACCTCGGAGCCTGTGGCTTCTAAATTCTCTTTAAGCCCCTGCGCCACAACTTCCAACTTTGCATCACTAAAGCTATTTGATACATGCGCCACCGATATTCGTTCTTTTTTTACTCCAGCCCCAAATATGGCTGCGATTTTTTGATGATCATAATAGTCGTGATTCAAGCGGCTAAAATATAGAGCGGCAGCATCCCGTTCCGTATCAGGTGAGATGATTATACCGCGACTCAGGAATAACTCTTTCATATCTGAGTTTTTAAAATTATATTGCAGTAAAGCGTCATACACAGCTTTATCTGAGGCGTAATACAGGTGTCCGCTTTTCATTGATATCTCCACGCCAAATGACCGGGCACATAGTTTGGAATGGCAGTATTAACCACACCAAACTCAATTCGCTCTAATTCTAATTTTTTATATGAATCCATACCCCATGCAGCCAGATATAAATTCTTAGCCGTTTCGAATTTACTGCGCATTTCAGGGCTAGGTTTATGATGCGCCACTCTAATTTTTATCGAGCACTTGCCTCGCAATATCTGAAACCGAGACAATGAGTCTAGCAAATATCTAAACTCCTGCTCAGTAGAACCATCTTGATTATAATAAATAACATAACCTTCGTTCTCAGAACCAGCGTCCGTATTGGTCGGATCAATTTGGCTTGTGCTACCATGCTTGATAATCATGTAAGGCGAACACAGCAACTCAATTGTTGCCGGCAAATTATCGGGGTCACCATGAGACCTATGCAAATACAGCTCCGGATAAAAAAACGAATAGTCCTTTATGGGGAATTCGTTTTCTGAGTACAGATGCTTCATGTCCGTAACAATTGTATAAAGGTAGCGTATACGAAGTGCATCAAGCACATGCAGCACTTGCCCTTCTTGTACTCCTATCTTGTCCGTGTTTATAGGCTCAATCAACTTCAGGAAATCGTTATGATATTCATTGTCATGGTTATAAATAAATAATAGGCCCCGTATCTCGTAGGGTCTAGCATCGAGCACGTACTTACCTTGCCACTCAGTGCTGCCTCTTGCGCAGTCAATTGTTTTTGCTAACGACTCAATGGCGCCGGTCACGCTGGCAGTCGTGATACTCGACTTAGCATAGCTTTTTAAATCCGTATTAAGCATAACAATCTTATTTAGATACGGATCAAAATACTTAAAAACCACATCCACAGGATGTGTATAGCTGGGTGTTGCACTTGCTTTAGCAGAAGCTTTTTTCGGGGCAGGCTTATGCTTTTCAACTTTATGACAGTTGAAGTTCTCATCCATTACCGGAGTGGCTTCCCATTTAAACCACTTAAATATATCCTGGGTAACCCTGACCGCCACCTCGGAAATATTCGCAACTTCACCACTCATAATCTACGCCCCAAACCCAATATCCCCTGACCATTTACAAAACCTCCCATAAATACGGGCAGCAAGTCAAAAATATCTTGAGCTCATCAACCGCACACGTTTATAAATTAATATCAAAGCCACAGGCACGATGCTTTTCAAGCACCGATAGCAAGGACGCCATTTTGAATCAATAGGATTAGAGCAGCAGTTACAGCTGCCTTTTAGCACTGAAACAGAGAGTTTCAGCTGAAGAGATGAGCGGTGGTATGTCAATCCGTTGGTCATTACGCTGGCCCGTCCGTACATCCTTTGTACATAAATCCGCCCACGATAGCATAGAGCCACCACCTGCGAATCACACTTTTGTCTGAGACAGCCCTCCTTCGCTGCACAGCCTTGTCACATCGGGCAGTGCATGAATCTGTATCAGAGCACCCTGTCTGCGGTACATTTCCGGTACACAAGCCAGTTTTCTCAGATTACTGAAAATTACGCTCCGCCCCTTCAAAAACAGGGCCTTCAGGTATGATAAGCTACGTGTAGCTTCGAACGATTTCGCTAGGCGTTCTCATTAGCCCAGCAACTCATAATCCTTTGGTCCACGGTTCGAGTCCGTGTGGGCCCACCAAGTACCAGAAAGCCGCGCATCAGCGCGGCTTTTTCGTATCCATTGCCCACCAGTGGATGGCGGCACTACTTCGGCTCAGGTTCAATGCCCATCCCGGACATGTCGCCAGCCTTGCCCTTGCCACCTCTGGCTGGCTAGGCTAACGCGCCCACCACAGAGACTCACCATGTCGGACTCCCGCGCCATTACCCTGGACGAAATCGACCGCCAACTGATCGCGCTTCTGCAGATCAACGCACGCGAAAGCGTCGCCACCCTCGCCCGTCAGCTCGGCATCGCCCGCACCACGGTCAACTCACGGCTGGAGCGGCTGGAGAAGAACAAGGTCATCACCGGCTATGGCGTGCGCCTCGGCCAGCGCTTGGTCGGCGGTGGTCTGCAGGCCTATGTGGGCATCAAGGTCCAGCCACGGTCCGGCAAAGAGGTGGTGCGGCGTTTGGGGGCCATGGGGCAAGTTCAGCAGCTGTGCGCGGTGAGTGGCGAGTTCGACTATGTGGCCTGGCTGCGCAGCGATTCGCCAGAACAGCTCGACCAACTGCTCGATCAAATTGGCAGCGTGGAGGGCGTGGAGAAGACCACAACATCGATCATCCTCAGCAGCAAGGTCGATCGTGGGCAGCCCGTCTGACACGACTGGCCTGCCCGCTTGCCCGCGAACCTGGGCTCAGCCGGTGCCCAACACCGTGGTGCATGCTTCGTGGAGGAACGCACCCCTATCGGTTCGCTGCACCTGGTTATCGCCATCCTCGTCATAAGTAGAAGAACTCCCGTCACTTAGACGAACATAACTACATACCGCCACCACTCTGCATCTTAATTACGAACACCCCTCGCCATAAAATGACCTCCAGCCATCTCCTATACTCAGGCTCCGCCCTCGCGCAGCCCTCTGGCAAGGTCATTTATGAACAAGAAAAACCGCCACCCCGCCGACGGCAAGCAACCGATCACCATCTTCGGCCCAGACTTCCCTTTCGCCTTCGACAACTGGCTGGAACACCCCGCCGGCCTGGGCAGCATTCCGCCTGAGCGCCATGGCGAGGAAGTCGCCATCGTCGGTGCCGGCATCGCTGGCTTGGTGGCGGCGTACGAGCTGATGAAGCTGGGTCTCAAGCCTGTGGTGTACGAAGCCTCGAAGCTGGGCGGACGGTTGCGTTCCCAGCCGTTCAACGGCACCGATGGGATCATCGCTGAGCTGGGCGGTATGCGCTTTCCGGTGTCGTCCACGGCCTTCTACCATTATGTGGACAAGCTTGGCCTTGAGACCAAACCCTTCCCCAACCCGCTGACTCCCGCCTCAGGCAGCACGGTGATCGACCTCGAAGGCCAGACCTACTACGCCGAAAAGCCAGCCGACCTGCCCGCGTTGTTCCATGAGGTGGCCGACGCCTGGGCCGATGCGCTTGAAAGCGGTGCCCAATTCGCCGATATCCAGCAAGCGATCCGCGACCGCGACGTACCTCGCCTGAAAGAACTGTGGAACAAACTGGTGCCCCTGTGGGACGACCGCACCTTCTACGATTTCGTCGCCACCTCGCGCTCGTTCGCCAAGCTGAGCTTCCAGCACCGTGAAGTGTTCGGTCAGGTTGGCTTCGGCACCGGCGGCTGGGACTCGGACTTCCCCAACTCGATGCTGGAAATCTTCCGCGTGGTGATGACCAACTGCGACGACCACCAGCACCTGATCGTCGGTGGTGTCGAACAAGTGCCCCAAGGCATCTGGCGTCATGTACCTGAGCGCTGCGCCCACTGGCCAGAGGGCACCAGCCTGAGCACCTTGCATGGCGGCGCGCCGCGTACGGGGGTCAAGCGCATAGCCCGCGCCGCCGATGGCCGCCTGGCCGTGACCGACAACTGGGGCGATACCCGCCACTACAGCGCCGTGCTCGCCACCTGCCAGAGCTGGCTGCTGACCACACAGATCGACTGCGAAGAGTCGCTGTTCTCGCAGAAGATGTGGATGGCCCTGGATCGCACCCGCTACATGCAGTCGTCGAAAACCTTCGTCATGGTCGACCGTCCTTTCTGGAAGGACAAAGATCCGGAAACTGGCCGCGACCTCATGAGCATGACCCTCACCGATCGTCTGACCCGGGGCACCTACCTGTTCGACAACGGAGACGACAAACCCGGGGTGATCTGCCTGTCGTACGCCTGGATGAGCGACGCGCTGAAGATGCTGCCACACCCCGTGGAAAAGCGCGTGCAACTGGCCCTCGATGCACTCAGGAAAATCTACCCCAAGACCGACATCGCCGGGCACATCATCGGCGACCCGATCACCATTTCCTGGGAAGCCGACCCGCACTTCCTCGGGGCGTTCAAGGGCGCGCTGCCAGGACACTACCGCTACAACCAGCGCATGTACGCGCATTTCATGCAGCAGGACATGCCGGCCGAACAGCGCGGTATATTCATCGCAGGAGACGACGTGTCATGGACCCCAGCTTGGGTCGAGGGCGCGGTACAGACGTCGCTGAATGCCGTGTGGGGTATCATGAACCACTTCGGTGGCAGCACCCACCCCGACAACCCAGGCCCTGGCGATGTGTTCGCCGAAATCGGCCCCATCGCCCTGCCCGACTGAGACCAGGAGACGCCATGCGCATTGCTCTGTTCCAAGGCATCCCCAAGCCACTAGACGTGCCTGGAAACCTGCAACGATTGCAGCACCAGGCGCAACTGGCCGCCGAGCGCGGGGTGCAACTGCTGGTGTGCCCAGAGATGTTTCTGACCGGCTACAACATTGGGCTGGAGCAGGTGGTGAACCTGGCCGAAGCCAATGACGGGCCGTCGGCCATGCGCGTGGTGGAGATTGCCCAGGCACACCGCATCGCCATCGTGTACGGCTATCCAGAGCGTGGCGACGACGGTGCCCTCTACAACAGCGTGCAGTTGATCGATGCCCATGGCAGCAGCCTGGGCAACTACCGCAAGACACACTTGTTCGGCGAGTTGGACCGTTCCATGTTCAGCGCGGGCCACGACCACTTCCCAGTGGTCGAGCTCGATGGCTGGAAGGTCGGTATGCTGATCTGCTACGACATCGAGTTTCCGGAGAATGCGCGGCGCCTGGCCTTGGCAGGCGCCGAGCTGATTCTGGTACCCACGGCGAACATGGAACCCTACGATTTCGTTTGCCAGGTGACCGTGCGAGCGCGGGCGCAGGAGAACCAGTGCTATCTGGTGTATGCAAATTATTGTGGCGCCGAGGGCGAGATCCACTACTGCGGGCAAAGCAGCATTGTCGGGCCGGACGGCAGCCTGCTGGCCATGGCGGGTCACGATGAGTGTCAATTGATGGCCGATCTTGCGCATGAACGAATCAAGCAAGGGCGGGAGGCGTTTCCCTACCTGGCCGACCTGCGCCAAGACCTGCACCGACAAGACGCCGGCCCCCTGTAGGCGCCGGCTTGCCGGCGATTCGGCCCGGCCAGGCAACACAAATGGGTTAGCATGAACACCTGCCCCGGAGTTCCCATGCCTGACGCCATCCGCCACCTGACCCTCACCAATGGCCTGCAGCTCACCCTGCGCCATGCCCCGCGCCTGAAACGCTCGGCAGCCGCGGTACGGGTCCACGCGGGCAGCCATGACGCTTCGCCTCGCTGGCCGGGCCTTGCCCACTTCCTTGAGCATCTGTTCTTTCTCGGCACCGCGCGTTTTCCACTGGACGATGGCCTGATGCGCTATGTTCAGACGCTCGGCGGACAGGTCAACGCCAGCACGCGGGAACGCACCACCGACTTCTTCTTCGA
This sequence comes from Pseudomonas sp. NyZ480, assembly GCF_029537255.1. Lineage (NCBI taxonomy): Bacteria > Pseudomonadati > Pseudomonadota > Gammaproteobacteria > Pseudomonadales > Pseudomonadaceae > Pseudomonas > Pseudomonas sp. NyZ480. The sequence continues at coordinate 5,002,860 of NZ_CP120626.1, forward strand.
GGTGCCGTCCCCTGCTCTGGCAGGCGGGCTGGAGCGTCTGTGCCAGATGCTTGCCGAGCCTGACCTTGGCATCGAGCGCCAGCGCCGCGAACGTGAAGTCATCCATGCTGAATTCATCGCCTGGTCGCGCGACCCTGAAGCCCAACGGCAATTCACGCTGTTGCAGTCGGTGTCGCCACGCCACCCGCTCAGCGGCTTTCATGCTGGTAACCGCCACACACTCGCGCTGCAATGCCCTGACTTCCAGCACGCGCTGAGCGGATTCCACCAGCGCTTCTACCGGGGCGGTCAGATCGTCCTGAGCCTGTGCGGCCCGCAGACGCTGGATGAGCTTGAGCAATTGGGCACACGATTCGGCAGCCTGTTCGCTTCGGGACAACGCGTGCCGCAAGAGCCACCACCCGCGTTGTCGGGCACCGTGCAGCCCATGACCTTCGCCCACGAAGCCTTGGGCGATGCAGCTGAACACGCACTCGACCTGCTGGTTACCTGCCTGAGCGATACCCGCCCCGGCAGCTGGCTCGGGACCCTGCGTCAGCGCGGCTGGTTACAAGGGTTCAAAGCCCAGACGCTGTACGCCTACGCAGGCCAATTGCTTTGGCATATCGAGTTGCAGCTCGCCGCCTCGGCCTGTGCAGAACAAGCCGAAGCCTTGCTACACGGCTGGTTCGGTTTCATTCGTCAGACCGATCCAGGGCACCTCAACGTCGAGTATGGCCTCCTGCAGAAGATCCGTGAGTCGCTCGCCAGTGCGCTGGACCTGGCGCGTCGGGACAGTGCAGGCAAGCCGTTCAGTGCGTTGGATGAGAATGGCCTGCTGGCGCTACGTGCGCTGCTCGACGACCTCCCCCGATGCCGACGGGGTCACTGGCATCTGCCAGAAACCGACCCGTTGGCGACTGCCGAATTACCGGCTGGCCGAGGACCATTGCCAATAGCACTGGCCGTCAGTCATGAACTACCGGCCGCACGCCAATTCGCCGCCCTTTTCCTACGCTGGCGTATCGAATCGCCACTGCGTCAGCGCTTGTACAGCCTGTTGGCCCACGCCCTTCGGCCCTTGCAAGAACGGGCGCAGCGGGTGGGCGTGCAACTGCAGTTCGATGCCGCAGGCCAGTGCTGGGAACTGCGCGCCAGTGGGCTGCCTGCAGCGGTGATTCGTACCGTCGAACAAGCACTGGCAGAGCTGCGAGTACCCGACAGTTGGCAGGACACGCCGCAACCAGAGCCTGCATTGATTCCAATCCGGGCATTGCTCAAGCAACTGCCCGACGCCCTGCAGCCAGCGAAAGCCGAGCCAATGCCCTCGGGCACGGCCAATCAAGCACAGCTCGATGACGTGTGGCAGCAGGCACGGTGGCACGGCTTGGCGGTGGGCTTCGATGAAGATGGGGTGCACGCCTTGGGCGACACCCTGCAAGCGTGCCCTGGCATCGGCTCGGCACCCGTCGCGCCCACCCTGTGGCCCCGCCGCCGCTGGCATCACGCCGATATAGCAGGCAGTGAACATGCCTTGCTGTTGTTCTGCCCTCTTCACGCTACTGATGAAGCTGCCGGCCGCTTGCTTGCCCAGTCGCTGCAAGGGCCGGTATACCAGCGCCTACGTGTAGAACTGCAACTGGGCTACGCGGTGTTCAGCGCCTTCCGTCAGCTCGAAGGCATCAACGGTCTGCTGTTCGGCGTGCAGTCGCCACACGCGTCCCCTGTCGAGATCCTGCAACACCTGACGCGCGTCCTGGGCGAAGGTGTACAGCTTGACCCCAGCGCCCGCCAAGCGTTGGCCGAGCAGTTCAGCGAACCGCAGAGGGCCAACTCGGAAATCGCCGAATGGGCGTGGCAGGCACATCTGGCTACACATTCAGGGAAACTCTCCGACCTGCGGTGGTCTATCCTCCAAACACAGCAATGCGACCTGGACGATCTCCTGCGAGCATGCTCAAACCCTGGTGCGGCGTGGCTTTGCCTGGCCAATGCGGCTGCCCCGGACGGGACTTGGCAGTGAGCAAAAGGTGGATTGTTACGCAGGCTGCAAGGGCGCTTTTCGAAGAATTAACCTTTCGGTACAAATTTTTCTTGTAAGATAGCGCAATCTCAGTTTATGCAGCCGCCCAGCCAAGCGGCCGCCAACCTGCCAACTGACAACCCCAACCCACCCGGAAGGAGCAACTCTATGTGGACCAAGCCTGCTTACACTGACCTGCGCATCGGCTTCGAAGTCACCATGTACTTCGCCAGCCGCTAAGCCCAGTCGCGGTTCGACGCCTCGGCCCGCCGGGGCGTTTTCGTTTTTCGGATACGGTTTTTCGGACAGAGAGTAGTCATGTACATCCAGATCCTCGGCTCCGCCGCCGGTGGCGGGTTCCCCCAGTGGAACTGCAACTGCGCCAACTGCAAGGGCTACCGCGATGGCAGCCTGCGCGCCACGGCACGCACCCAGTCGTCCATCGCCCTGTCCGATGACGGCGAACACTGGATCCTGTGCAACGCCTCACCGGACATCCGTGCCCAGCTCCAGGCCTTTGCGCCCATGCAGCCGGCCCGCGCCCTGCGCGATACCGGCATCAATGCAATCGTCCTGCTCGACAGCCAGATCGACCACACTACCGGCCTGCTCAGCCTGCGCGAAGGCTGCCCACACCAGGTCTGGTGCACCGACATGGTCCACCAGGACCTCACCACCGGTTTCCCGCTGTTCAACATGCTCAGCCACTGGAACGGCGGACTGGTATGGAACCGCATCGAGCTCGAAGGCAGTTTCGTGATCGAAGCCTGCCCGAACCTGAAGTTCACCCCCTTCCCCCTGCGCAGCGCCGCACCGCCCTACTCGCCGCACCGCTTCGACCCACACCCAGGCGACAATCTCGGCCTGATGGTCGAAGACACCCGCACCGGCGGCAAGCTGTTCTACGCCCCAGGGCTTGGCCAGGTGGACGACAAGCTGCTGGCGATGATGCACGGCGCCGATTGCCTGCTGGTCGACGGTACGCTGTGGGAGGATGATGAAATGCAGCGGCGCGGCGTCGGTACCCGCACCGGCCGCGAGATGGGCCACCTGGCACAGAACGGCCCCGGGGGCATGCTCGAGGTGCTGGACGGCTTCCCCCGTCAGCGTAAGGTGCTCATCCACATCAACAACACCAACCCGATCCTGGATGAAGACTCTGCAGAACGGGCCGAGGTGGAGCGTCGGGGCGTTGAAGTCGCCTACGATGGCATGAGCATCGAACTGTGAGGCAAACGGCCCATGCAGCCGCCGGCTCTCCGGCGGTGCAGGCCCCGCGGGAAAAGCCGGCTCTCAGGAGAGCCCCCGCTGTTACAGGAGTCCGCTGAATGAGCGACACAACCCCGATGTCCCCTGCCGAGTTCGAGCAGGCCCTGCGCGCCAAGGGCGCCTATTACCACATCCACCACCCCTATCACGTGGCGATGTACGAAGGCCGCGCCACCCGCGAACAGATCCAGGGCTGGGTGGCCAACCGTTTCTACTATCAGGTCAACATCCCGATGAAGGATGCCGCGATCCTGGCCAACTGCCCGGACCGCGAAGTACGCCGCGAGTGGATCCAGCGCCTGCTCGACCACGATGGCGCCCCCGGCGAAGACGGCGGCATCGAGGCCTGGCTGCGCCTGGGCCAGGCCGTAGGGCTGGACCCTGACCAACTGCGCTCCCAAGAGCTGGTACTGCCAGGTGTGCGCTTTGCCGTGGACGCGTACGTCAACTTCGCCCGCCGCGCCAGTTGGCAGGAGGCCGCCAGCAGCTCGCTGACCGAGCTGTTCGCCCCGCAGATCCACCAGTCGCGCCTGGACAGCTGGCCGCAGCACTACCCTTGGATAGACCCGGCCGGCTATGAATACTTCCGCACGCGCCTGGGCCAGGCCCGACGTGATGTCGAGCATGGTCTGGCGATCACCCTGCAGCACTACACCACTCGCGCCGGCCAGGAGCGTATGCTGGAGATCCTGCAGTTCAAGCTGGATATCCTCTGGAGCATGCTCGACGCCATGAGCATGGCCTACGAACTGAACCGCCCGCCCTATCATTCCGTCACCCGCGAGCGGGTCTGGCACAAGGGAATCGCCCTATGAGTTTCGATCGCAAGCTAGTGCCGAACTGGCGCCCCGGCTACCGCTTCCAGTACGAGCCCGCACAGAAGGGGCACGTGTTGCTGTACCCCGAAGGCATGATCAAACTTAACGAAAGCGCAGGGCTGATCGGTGGCCTGATCGACGGCCAGCGCGACGTGGCGGCGATCATCGCCGAGCTTGAGCAGCAGTTCCCCGATGTCCCGGAAGTCGCCGACGACATCGAGCAGTTCATGGAGGTGGCCCGTGCCGAACACTGGATCGTCCTCGCCTGAGTTGCCGCCCACGCCCGCGGTCGGCCTGCCGCTGTGGCTGCTGGCCGAACTGACCTACCGCTGCCCGCTGCAATGCCCGTACTGTTCCAACCCGCTGGACTTTGCCGCCCAGGGCCAGGAACTGACCACCGCGCAGTGGTTCAAGGTAATGGCCGAGGCCCGCGAAATGGGGGCCGCGCAGATCGGCTTCTCCGGTGGTGAGCCTTTGGTACGTCAGGACCTTGCCGAACTGATCGGCGAGGCTCGTCGGCTCGGCTACTACACCAACCTGATCACCTCAGGCATCGGCTTGACCGAAGCGCGCATCGCCGACTTCAAGAAAGCCGGGCTGGACCACATCCAGATCAGCTTCCAGGCCAGTGACGAGCAGGTGAACAACCTGCTGGCCGGCTCCAAAAAGGCCTTCGCCCAAAAATTGGAGATGGCCCGGGCGGTCAAGGCCCACGGCTACCCGATGGTGCTCAATTTCGTCACCCACCGGCACAACATAGACAAGATCGACCGCATCATCGAGCTGTGCATCGCGCTGGAGGCCGACTTCGTCGAACTCGCCACCTGCCAGTTCTATGGTTGGGCCCACCTCAACCGCCTGGGCCTGCTACCGACCCGCGCCCAGCTCGAACGTGCCGAGCGCATCACCAACGAATACCGGGAAAAGCTCAAGGCGCAGGGCAGCCCCTGCAAGCTGATCTTCGTCACCCCGGACTACTACGAAGAACGTCCCAAGGCCTGCATGAACGGCTGGGGCAGCCTGTTCCTGACCATCACCCCGGACGGCACCGCGCTGCCGTGCCACGGTGCTCGCCAGTTGCCGGTGGAATTTCCCAACGTGCGTGACCATGACCTGCACCACATCTGGTACGACTCGTTCGGCTTCAACCGCTTCCGTGGCTACGCGTGGATGCCAGAACCCTGCCGCTCCTGCGACGAGAAGGAAAAGGACTTCGGCGGCTGTCGCTGCCAGGCCTTCATGCTGACTGGCGATGCCAGCAATGCCGACCCTGTGTGTGCCAAGTCAGCTGACCACGGCATCATTCTCAAGGCCCGCGAAGAGGCGGAGACCGCCCAGCTGGAAATCGAGCAAATGACCTTCCGCAACGAGCGCAACTCCCGTGTCATCGCCCGTGGATGAATTCAGCGCCGCACAGGCGGTGGCTGCCAGCACCGACTTTGCCGAGCTCAAGGTCGGCGAAGCCGGGCTGTTCTGGAACGAATTCCGCCCGGCCGACGGCGCCTGCCGTATCTGGCACTGGCGCGACCAGCAGGCCCGGTGCCTTACCCCCGATGGCTTCAGCGTGCGCAGCCGAGTCTATGAGTACGGTGGCGGCAGTTTCTGCCTGGGTGGCGACGGGGTGCTGTTCGTCAACGAGCAGGACCAGCAGGTCTATACCCAGGCGCTGAATAGCGTGACACCTCGCCCGCTCACCCACCGCCCGGAATGCCGCTACGGCGACCTGCAATGGCACACCGGCCAGGTCCTCGCCGTCGAGGAGCGCAGTGGCAAGCCCGTCGAGCATCGCCTGGTCATACTTGGCGAAAGCACCCGCGAAGTCCTCGCCGAAGGTGCTGATTTCTATGCGTCCCCCACCCTGTCCAACGATGGTACGCGCCTGGCTTGGGTCGAATGGGACCGCCCAGCGCAACCCTGGACCCGTACCCGCCTGATGCAGCGCCAACGGGACAGTAGCGGCGCCTGGGGCCCGGCGCGTTGTGTCACCGGGACCGATGAATCCCTGCAACAACCGCGCTTCGACGCCCAAGGCCGGCTGTATTGCCTCTCGGACAGAAACGGCTTCTGGCAGCCCTGGGGCGAGGTCGATGGCCAGTGGCAGGCTCTGCCAGCAGAACCCGCCGACCACGCTGGCGCCCCTTGGCAACTGGGGGCCAGCAGTTGGCTTGCAATAGGTCCGCAAAGCTACCTGGCCAGTTGGTTCGAAGACGGCTTTGCCAAGCTGGGGCTGCGTACGCCGGGTAATCCTGTCGAACATTTCGCCAGCGCCTATACGCGTTTTCGTAGCCTGGCGATGGATGCCGAGCATCTCTACGCCATCGCCGCATCGCCGATCAGCCCGCCTGCGGTCGTCGCCATCGACCGCAACAGCCACCAGGTACGGGTAGTGGCCGGTGGCGCCGAAGTGCTGCCAGCCCAACGCATCAGCCTGCCCCAGCCGATCCGCTACAGCAGCGCAGGCGAAACTGCCCATGGTTTCTTCTATAAGGCCGTTGATGGGCAAGGCCCGGCCCCACTGGTGGTGTTCATCCACGGCGGCCCGACTTCGGCCTGCTACCCGGTGCTCGACCCGCGTATCCAGTATTGGACCCAGCGTGGTTTTGCCGTCGCCGACCTCAACTATCGCGGCAGCAGTGGCTACGGCCGGGCCTATCGCCAGGCTCTGCACCTGCGGTGGGGCGAATGCGATGTGCAAGATGCCTGTGCGGCCGTCGAGCACTTGGCCGGAAAAGGGCTGATCGATGCGCGCAAAGCGTTCATTCGCGGCGGCAGCGCAGGCGGGTACACCACGTTGTGCGCCCTCGCCTTCCACGATGTGTTCCGCGCAGGTGCCAGCCTGTATGGCGTCAGTGACCCGGTCGCATTGGGCCGTGCCACGCACAAGTTCGAAGGCGATTACCTGGACTGGCTGATCGGCGACCCGCAACAGGATGCCGAGCGCTACCGACAACGCACGCCGCTGCTGCATGCCTCGGCTATCAAGGTGCCGGTGATTTTCTTCCAGGGCGAGCTGGATGCAGTGGTAGTGCCTGAGCAGACCCGCTCGATGCTGGCGGCCCTGAAAGCCAATGGCATCGAGGCCGAAGGGCATTTCTACCCAGGGGAACGCCATGGGTTGCGCAATGCGCAGAACCTGGCGCATGCGCTCGAGGAAGAATGGAAGTTCTATTGCCGGGTGTTGGGGCTATAAGCCCCAACCACCCTGCAGGCTCTGCTTGCCGGCGAGGGCGCCAAGAACGCCTCAGCGCTTGGCGATGATGTAGACCGCATGCACGATCCCCGGAATGTACCCCAGCAAGGTCAGCAGGATATTCAGCCAGAACGCCCCACCAAACCCCACCTGCAGGAATACACCCAGGGGCGGCAGAATGATCGCGATGATGATGCGGATGAAGTCCATGTGAATCTCTCCTGAAGGGGTTTCAACAGAGACTAGCCGCGCCAGCCAGAGGTTCCACAGTAACGCCAGGCAAAAAAAACGCCCCGAGCCAAATGAAGCTGGCCAAGGGCGATGCGCAGAAACGCGAGACGGTTCGTTGAAAATCTGTGGCTCGCCGCTACCGGTCAGGCCGGTACCTCGCGGCGGCTTTGCTGTTGCGCGTGCAGCCTGGCAAAGGCCCGGGCAAGGCGTAGGAGCATCTCGTCGATGTTGCCCTTGCTGACCGTCAGCGCGGGCGAAAAACGCACCACGTCGGCCTGGGGCGCATTGAGCAGCAGGCCCTCCTGCAAGGCTGCCTGCACCAGGTCTTGGGCCAGGTCTTCGTGCAGTTGCAATGCCCACAAGAGGCCCTGGCCACGCACCTCGCCCTGGCCGTAGCGACCGGCCAGGCGGCTCAGGCCATCGCGCAAGTGGCGACCACTGTCCTGAACGTGCTCGAAGAAGCCCGGCTCCAGCACGGTATCCAGCACGGCAAGGCCTGCCGCGCTCATCAGCGCGTTGCCGTGGTGGCTGCCTTCGAGCTCACCGGGTTCAGCGCAGCAAGCGGTCCCCCGCGCCAACAGTGCCGCCAACGGCACACCGCCGCCCAAGCCTTTGCCGAGGGTGACGATATCGGCACGTACGCCATAGGTCTCCTCGGCCAGCAACGCGCCACAACGGCCAATGCCCGTCTGCACCTCATCGAGAATCAGCAGGATGCCGAGCTCGCGGCAGAGTTTTTCCACACCCTGCAGGTATTGGCGCGTTGCCGGGATCACACCCGCCTCGCCCTGGATGGGCTCGAGCATGATCGCCACGGTGCGCGAGTCCACCTCGGCATGCAGCGCATCGAGGTCGTTGAACGGCACCTTGCTGAAACCTGGCAAACCCGGCTCGCAACGGTTGCACGGCAGCGGGTCGGACGCCGACAGCGCCCCCAGGCTGCGACCGTGACAGCCTTGCGTGGCCGTGATGATGTGGTAGGCGCCGTTGCGATGCTTCTGACCCCATTTGCGCGCCAACTTGATCGCCCCTTCGCAAGCTTCGGCGCCGCTGTTGAGCAGGTAGGCCTGATCGCTGCCGGTGCTCTGGCACAGGCGATTGACCAAGGCCAGCAAACCACGGCTGTGGAACCCCGAACCTGGATTGATCAGCGCCTGGGCCTGGTTGCCCAAGGCCTTGACCAGCACGCTGGGGCTGTGGCCGAGGCTGTTGACCGCACCGCCTTGGGTGAAGTCCAGGTAGGCATGCCCTTCGTTGTCCCACAACCAGGAGCCTTGGCCTCGGACGAACACCTGCGTGGCACGTTCGGTGCTGGGCATCAGACGCTCGCGGGACAACTGCGGCGCATCCGGCACGATCACCGGCGCACGCTTGGGCTCGGCGACTGCGGTAGGGGCCGAACGGCGCAGGTTGAACAGGTTCATCAGGGCTCCAACCAATCACGGCAAAGGGCGGCAGGTCCGGTCGGTATGCCGGCGCTCGATATTTTGCCTTTCCTATCAAAAGTGTTTTTCATCCAAGGTAACAATCGACTGAATCAGCGCTGTAACCTACTGGAATACGGCGATAGACTAGGGCTCACGGGCTGCTGAGGCCATTCCGTTTTTCCAGCTTTTTCGATAAGTAATACTTATGGATTTTCGCCAACTGCGTTATTTCGTCGCGGTGTATGAAGAAGGCCACGTCGGCCGGGCCGCCGAGCGCCTGTCCTTGTCACAGCCGGCGTTGTCGCAGCAGATCAGGCAGCTGGAACACAGCCTCGACCTGAGCCTGTTCGAACGTAGTAACAAGCGGCTGTTGCCGACGCTCGCCGCCCATACCCTGTATAACCATGCCCTGCCGCTGCTCGACGGCCTGCAGCGGGCCCATGAGGCCATGCGCAACTTCAAGGGTCAGTCCCTGCGAACACTGGCCATTGGTGTGTTGCAGACGGTTCGCCCAAGCATGGTGCCGCGCCTGCTGGAACGGGTGCGCAGGGCGCAACCCCACTTGGTGGTGCAGATCTACGAACTGTCGGGGCTGGAAATCGAACGGCGCTTGCTCAGCGGCAGCCTGGATATTGGCATCAGCTACCTGCCACCGCGCCAGCCGGGGCTTCATGGCTTGCTGTTGTACGAAGATGAACTGCAGCTGGTCATCCCCGCCACCCACCCCTTGAAGGACTTCAAGAAGGTGTCCATCCGCCAGGCCGCTGAGTTGCCAATGCTCATGCTCGGGGAAGAGTTCCAGATCCGCCAGATCTGGAAGGAACAGCTGGCCAGCCAGGGCCGCCGACCGCAGGTTCAGGCCGAGATGAACAACATGGCGGGAATTCTCGACAGCCTGTCGCACACGGCCTTGGCGACCATTCTGCCGGGCCGGGCCAAGGAGGCCGCCGAGGATGACCAAGGCCTGCTGTGGAAGCCGTTGAGCGAACCGCGCGTACCGCTCAAGGTGGGCTTGGTGTTTCGCGACGCACAGCGTCAGCAGGCGTCAGTGGAGATGCTGCGCACATTGCTGGAAGAAGAGACCGATGCGCGCCAGCTGGGGGCCTCGCCCCTGGATGTGCTCGGGTAAAAACACGCGCACAAAGAAAACCCCGCCGAAGCGGGGTTTTCCAGACTGTTTCCCTTTGACATCCCTATCGCCCCACCATCCTGGCAGGTATTCCTTCGTTGTCCCTGTTCTGTCCTTTGCGCTTCCTGCGCAACGTCCATGTGGGAAATACTAGCTATGGATCCAATCTTAGGCCAGTGGCGAAAAGTCACCACGTCATGTAGGAGAAAGCTTACAAGCGGCGCCATTTCCAAACGCTGGTCATGTGCCAGTCGCCGGCAAGCCGGCGACCAGGCTGACACGCCATGCCTCAGAACTGCTCGGCATCGAGCAGGTACAGCGACTCGCTGCCCGCCTTGACCGAGGCCACCAGCGAATCCAGCCGCGGTAGCAGCCGCGCGAAGTAGAACCGAGCGGTCCCCAGCTTGGCCGAATAGAACGCCTCATCCCCTTCACCCGCCTTGGCGGCACGGGCCATCAATGCCCACATGTAGGCATAGGCCACATAGCCAAAGGCATGCAGGTACTCGACCGACGCCGCACCGATTTCATTCGGGTTGCCCTTGGCCTGTTCCAACACCCACTCCGTCAGCCCGTCGAGCTTGTCGAGGGCAGCAGCGAGCGGCGTGGTGAACTCGCTCAGATCGTCCTTGGCACTGGCGATGAACTGGCGAATCTCGTCGGAGAACAGCCGGTAGTAGGCACCACCACTGGCGACGACCTTGCGCCCCATCAGGTCCAGCGCCTGGATGCCATTGGTGCCCTCGTAGATCTGTGTGATACGCACATCGCGCACCAACTGCTCCTGGCCCCACTCGCGGATGTAGCCATGGCCGCCGAACACCTGCTGGCCGTGCACGGTGCACTCCAGGCCCAGATCCGTGAGGAAGGCCTTGGCGACCGGCGTCAGCAGCGCTACCAGCTCCTCGCTGCGCTTGCGGGTAGCCGCATCCTCGCTGTACTTGGCACTGTCCAGTTGCATGGCCACATAGGTGGAGAAGGCGCGGCCACCTTCGATCAGCGCCTTCATGGTCAACAGCATGCGGCGCACATCGGGGTGCACGATGATCGGGTCCGCGGCTTTTTCCTTGGCCTGCGGACCCGTTGGCGCGCGGCTCTGAAGGCGGTCGCGGGCGTACTCAACGGCGTTCTGATAAGAGCGCTCGGCCGATGCCAGGCCCTGGATACCGACGCCGAGGCGCTCGTAGTTCATCATGGTGAACATGGCCGCCAGGCCCTTGTTCGGTTCGCCCACGATGTAGCCGACCGCCTCGTCGAAGTTCATCACGCACGTGGCCGAGGCCTGGATGCCCATCTTGTGCTCGATCGAGCCGCAGGTGGCTGGGTTGCGCGCCCCTAGGCTGCCGTCCTCATTGACCAGGAACTTAGGCACCAGGAACAGCGAGATACCCTTGGGCCCGGCCGGGGCATCAGGCAACTTGGCCAGCACCAGGTGGATGATGTTTTCGGTCAGGTCATGCTCGCCACCGGTGATGAAGATCTTGGTGCCACTGACCTTGTAGCTGCCGTCGGCCTGCGGCTCGGCCTTGGTGCGGATGATGCCCAGGTCGGTACCGGCATGGGGCTCGGTCAGGCACATGGAGCCTGCCCATACACCCGCGTACATGTTGGGCAGGTACTTTTCCTTGAGCGCTTCGCTGGCGTGGGCGTTGATCGACAGGCAGGCGCCGGCGGTCAGCATCGGGTACAGGCCAAAGGCCAGGCTGGATGCGTTGACCATTTCCTCGACCTGGGCCGAAATGGCCTTGGGCATGCCCATCCCGCCGAACAGCGGGTCGCCGCCAACGCCCACCCAGCCGCCTTCGGCGTAGGTGTGGTAGGCATCGATGAAACCGGCTGGTGTGCGCACCGCGCCGTTGTCCCAGTGGCAACCCTCTTCGTCCGCCGCGCGGCTGAGCGGAGCAATGGTCTTGCCGGTAACCTTGCCGGCCTCTTCCAGCACCGCCATGGCAGTGTCCGCGTCCACCGCTTCGGCCAAGGCCGGCAGTTGAGCCCAGAGCTCGGCCACGTTGAAGACTTCATTCAGAACGAAACGCATGTCGCGCAGGGGCGCTTTATATTCAGCCATGACTACCTCTCGCTAACAGGGTCGGGGCGGTCTCAGGGAACCGCGGCACTGGATTGAAGGCAGTGTAACCGAACAACTTTTGCGAGACATAGGGTCATCAAGCGACCGAATAGTCAGCTATGGTCACGCCATCCGAACAGCCCCGCGTCGCGATTGTTGCCCGTAGACCATGACGCAGTTACGCCCCGCGCCTTTGGCGCTGTACAGCGCCTGGTCAGCGGCCTTGAGCACTTCCTCTGGGTTACGGTGCTCCACCAGCCGCTCGGCCACACCGATGCTGATGGTCACCGATACCGTGGTGGCCGCATTGCCTGCGCGCCGCTGCCGACCGGCAGAATCGTCCTGGGGGCGGCTGCTCTGATCACGTAGTTGCATAGCATAGTTGGCGATCATTTCACGCACGGCCTCAAGGTGCGGCTGGCACTCTTCGGCCGTCTTGCCCGCGAACACCAAGGCGAACTCCTCGCCGCCGTAGCGATAGGCTCGTCCCCCGCCGGTCACCTTGGACAAACGGCTGGCGACCAGTCGCAGCACCTGGTCGCCGACGTCGTGGCCGTGGGTGTCGTTGAACTTCTTGAAGTGGTCCACGTCGGTCATGGCGATCACGTAGTTGCGACCCAGCCGCTGCATGCGTTCGTTCAACGCACGGCGCCCCGGCAACCCGGTCAGCTCATCCCGGAAGGCCATCTGATAGGCCTCATGGGACACTGCCGCGGCAATCATCAGCATCACCTGACTGCACATGATGTTCAGGGTGAACGGCAGGATGAAGGTCTTGGGCAGCATCCAGAAGATGCCGATCAGGCCGATGATCTGCGCGGCATGCAACGGCCTGGGTTCACGCAGGTACTGCACGACCAACAGGACGAATACCCCTACGAACAGTGGGTAGACCATCTGGATCAGGCTCATCCACTGGCCATGCAGCGCCGGCCAGCGAATTTCGGCGAGCCAGGCGAGCAGCGCCTTGGGGAAGCTCTGCTCAAGCGCCACCGCGACGCTGCCGACGGCGAACAGCACGGCAAACCGGGCGAGCAGGTCCTGGGCCAGGTGCGTGCGCTCCTGCCAGGCGCCAAACAAGCCGAACAACGCAGGCAACAACAGGCATACCAGGTGGAATATCACCGCCGCGTCTTCGCGCACCCGGCCGTTGTCACGGTAGAAATCAGTCTGGGTGTCGAGCAGGAAATAGGCGATGTATACCGTCACCATCAGGAACAGCTCGCGCTGGCGGCGGTATACCGCGCAGTAGGCGCCCCCCAACAGCAGCACCAACGTGGGTAGAACATTGAACAGCGAAGTGAAGAAGACGCTGAGGTCTCTCACATACGCCGCCGCGAGCCCCGACAACAAGAGAAACAGCGAAGGCAGGAAATGGCTCGCGCGTACAGCGTTTAGACGAAACAAGGGTAATCTCCGACCCGGCAGATCAATAATGGCATTGTGCCCTTACTTCATCGGCAGCGCACATGAATAGATGAATACACGGCGTGTTTAACGGCCGCAGGGGTGGAGGGCTTGAGCTTTTGTTGTTACTGAATCTTTAGGAGCCGGAAACAAAAAAAAACGCCTGCCGGTGAGGCAGGCGTTTTTTTATACCGATGAACAGGCTTAGATGGACAGGCCGAAATCTTCTTCCTTCATCGCCATCAGGTTGTCGGCACCGGACAGCATCGCGGCCACATGGGCACGGGTGCGGGGCAGGATGCGCTGGAAGTAGAAGCGCGCGGTCTGCAGCTTGGCGGTGTAGAACGCCTCTTCGCTGGTACCTGCCGCCAGTTTCTCGGCCGCCAGGCGGGCGATGTCGGCCCAGAAGTAAGCCAGGCAGGCATAGCCGGAGTACATCAGGTAATCCACCGAAGCGGCACCCACTTCTTCACGGTCTTTCATGGCGGCCATACCGACCTTCATGGTCAGTTCGCCCCACTCCTTGTTCAGTGCAGCCAGCGGCTCGACGAACTCCTTGACGCGCTCGTTGCCTTCCTGTGCCTGGCAGAACTTGTGCACGATCTTGGTGAAGCCCTTGAGCGCTTCGCCCTGGGTCATCAGCACCTTGCGGCCCAGCAGGTCGAGAGCCTGGATACCGGTGGTGCCTTCGTACAGCATGGAGATACGGCTGTCGCGCACGTTCTGCTCCATGCCCCACTCGGCAATGAAGCCATGGCCACCGTAGATCTGCACGCCGTGGTTGGCCGCTTCGAAGCCGACTTCGGTCATGAATGCCTTGGCGATCGGAGTGAGGAAGGCCAGCAGGGCGTCGGCCTTCTTGCGCTCTTCCTCGTCCTGGCTGTACTTGACGATGTCGACTTGCTTGGCGGTGAAGTACACCATCGCACGGTTGCCTTCGGCGAAGGCCTTCATGGTCAGCAGCATACGGCGCACGTCAGGGTGGACGATGATCGGGTCGGCTGCCTTGTCCGGCGCTTTCGGGCCGGTCAGCGAACGCATCTGCAGCCGGTCACGGGCGTACTTCAGGCCTCCCTGGAAGGCCACTTCGGCGTGAGCCAGGCCCTGCAGCGCGGTGCCCAGGCGTGCAGTGTTCATGAAGGTGAACATGCAGTTCAGGCCCTTGTTGGCTGGGCCGATCAGGTAGCCGGTAGCGCCGTCGAAGTTCATCACGCAGGTGGCGTTGCCGTGGATACCCATCTTGTGTTCGATGGAGCCGCAGCTCACGCCATTACGCTCACCGACGCCACCGTCGGCATTAGGCAGGAACTTCGGCACGATGAACAGCGAGATGCCTTTGGTGCCAGCCGGCGCATCCGGCAGGCGGGCCAGGACGATATGGACGATGTTGTCGGCCATGTCGTGCTCACCGGCCGAGATGAAGATCTTGGTGCCGCTGACTTTATAAGTGCCGTCGGCCTGAGGCTCGGCCTTGGTGCGCAGCATGCCCAGGTCGGTGCCGCAGTGCGGCTCGGTCAGGCACATGGTGCCGGTCCACTCGCCACTGACCAGTTTGGTCAGATAGGTGTGCTGCTGCTCAGGCGTGCCGTGCGCGGAGATGGTGTTCATCGCGCCATGGGAAAGGCCTGGGTACATGCCCCACGACCAGTTCGACTCACCGACCATTTCGCTCAGCGCCAGGCCCAGCGACTCAGGCAGGCCTTGGCCGCCGTGTTCGACGTCATGCGCCAGGCTCGGCCAGCCGCCTTCGACGAATTGCTTGTAGGCTTCCTTGAAGCCGGTCGGGGTCTTCACACCCGACTCGCTCCAGGTGCAGCCTTCCAGATCGCCAACGCGGTTGAGCGGGGCCAGTACTTCTTCACAGAATTTCGCGCCTTCTTCCAGGATCGCGTTGACCATGTCAGGGGTGGCGTCCTGGCAACCCGGCAGGCTCTGATAGTGCGCCTCATAGCCGAGCAGCTCGTCGCGAACGAAGCGAATATCACGCAAGGGGGCTTTGTAATCAGGCATTGCGATGAACCTCTGTGATGAGTTCTGGGGAAGACCGCTTATACCGACCAGCTCTTGGCGGCTTTCGATCAAACAGTTGTTTGAAACTTACGTTTAGCACCGCCCAATGTCAAGACGGGACCATGGTGCCATTTATGCCGCGAAAAATGGCATTTACGCCACGCCCTGATAAATAGGGTCGAACCTGGTTGAGTGGGGGTAATTTTCTTCTGGGAACGACCTGTCCTCGGGGCGGCCTCGCAGCCCTTTGGCGACGCAAGGTCACTCCCACATGAGTTCACCGCACGAGTGCAGGCGCCGGCTTGCCGGCGATAAGGCCATGGCGCAACGCCCAGAAGGGGCTGGCCACACCTTGGACGACGCCAGATCAGGCGTAGGTATCGATGAACCGCCCGAGCATTTCGTCGGAAGCTTTTGCCACCTTTACGCCCAGTTCGACTTCCTGTTTGCCGAGGGCCAATTGCACGGCGCTGGTTGCCAGGTCCATCTGCTGACTGCGGTCGACCGCACGCAGGCGCTCGGCCTGATAGTCGCTGGACTGGCTGGTGGCCGCACGCTCGACAGTGCTGTTGGCAATCTGGCTGGCGGCCTGGTCGACGCGGTTCTGCCCGGCCTGAATGCTGCCAAGGCCCGCGTAGAAAGCGGAGCTACCGGTGATTTCCATGTCAGGACTCCATTGACGCTGGATAGGAACAGGGCCAATTAAAGCAGGCCAAGGGCAAAAAGGCTCGTTTAAATCCCTAATGGCTCAGTGCCATTTGATAGGCGATGGGCATCTCAGTCCAGCAAGTCCAACTGCACGTGTTCAGCCACGGCATCGGCAGAGGCCTGCTTCAGTTTCGGCACCCGGCCCAGGCACGGTGCTGGCAAGCGCTCCGCCAGGCTGGCGAGGTTTTCTTCCAGTCGCGATGTGCGCGGATCGATGATGTTGGCCACCCAGCCCGCCAGTTGCAGACCGTCCCGGGAGATGGCCTCGGCACTGAGCAGCGCATGATTGATGCAGCCCAGACGCACACCTACCACCAGGATCACCGGCAGTTTCAAGGCAATTGCCAGGTCCGACAGGTTGTCAAGGTTGGACAGCGGCACGCGCCATCCTCCTGCGCCTTCGATCAGGGTGAAGTCCGCCCCCTGGTCCAGCACATGGCGCATGGCCTTGAGCAACACCGGCACTTGCAGCGCAACGCCGGCCTCGCGCGCCGCTATATGTGGCGCAATGGCAGGTTCGAAGGCAAACGGGTTGACCTCTTCGTACGCCAGCTTGATCGAACTTTCGTCGATCAATGCCTGGGCGTCGGCATTGCGCAGCCCTTTGGGTGTGACGCTGCAACCAGAAGCCACCGGCTTGGCACCGAGGGTGCTCAGCCCTTGGAGACGGGCCGCGTGCAACAACCCGGCAGCAATGGTGGTCTTGCCCACATCGGTATCGGTACCGGCAATGAAATAGGCCTGGCTCATCTGGCTCCCCTTACACCTCTGGCTTGCGCAAAACACCATAGACCACCTCATAGGTGGCTGGCAGCCCCTGCGGCTGACGGAACGCTTCGTATGCCTGCAGCAGACGCTGCATGCGCGCACGACCGGTCAGGCCCGAGGGCCGGCCCGGATTGAGGTTGTGGGCGCCAAGGGCCTTGAGTTCGTGGGTCAGGCTGCGCACATCGGGGTAATGCAGTACATGCGCCCGTTGCTGCAGGCTGACTTGCTCCAGCCCGCTACTGGCACACAGGCGCTGGTAATCGGCAAAGTGGCGGAAGCGATTGACATGCACCAGGCCATCCACCGCCTGCCAGCTGGAACGCAGTTCGCCGAGCGTACCGACGCACAGGCTGCTGAAGGCCATCACCCCACCCGGACGCAGGACACGGCGAACTTCGTCCAGGACACAGGCGAACTGGTCGCACCATTGCACTGCCAGGCTGGAGAACACCAAGTCCATGCTGGTGTCTCGCAGCGGCAGTCGTTCAGCGTCGCCGGCCACGTGGTAGCACGCCCCACCCTGCTCACCACGGGCGTGGTGCACCATGCCTTCGGCGATATCCACAGCCACACCGGTTGCAGCCCGATAACGCTCGGCCAGCACGCGACTGAAATGACCCGTGCCGCTGCCCAGGTCGAGCCAGCGCGATGGGCTCAGGCCATCGGGCATCTGGTCCAGCAAGCTCACCCCCACCGCACGTTGCAGAGCCGCGACGCTGTCGTAGCTGGCCGCTGCGCGGGAGAATGAAGCCGCCACCTGACGCTTGTCGGGCAAGGCTCCTGGCAGGCTTGGATAGGAAAGGTCAGTCATCACCACTCTCATGCAGGAAACTCTTGATACCCGCCGCCAGTTCCTGTGGGTACTCCAGCAGGAATGCGTGGGAACTGTCTTCGACCAGGCCGACTTCCACGTCGGGCAGCAGTTCGCTCAGGGCTTTTGCCGCCTCGACCGGCACCAGGGCATCGCTGCCGGCGAACAGGTGCAACTGCGGGCCACCATAGGCTTCCAGTGCAACGCGGGTATCGAGCTCGGCCAGCACTTCCAGGCCACTGGCCAAGTACAACGGATCGGTATCCGGAACCCCCACGCCCAACTGGCGCAACAGCGTGCGTGGCTGCTGCGCACCCTCGCTGCACAGGCTACGGAAACGCTTTAGGGTCACCTGGGTATGGCTGCGACAGCCATCCAGAAAGGTGCCGAAGGTGTCCTTCGGCATGCCATGGGGCCAATCGGGACGCACCACGAAACTCGGGTTGCTGGCCAAGGTCAGCAACCCGCAACAATGGTCGCCTCGCTTGCATGCCAGCTCGCTGGCCAACATGCCACCGAACGACCAACCGCCCAGCCAGGTATCGGTGGGCAACTTGCGGTCGAGGTAATCGACCCATGCCTCTACGCTGGTGTCGGCCAGCTCTGGTAGCGGCATCAGTTCGACGTGCAGGCGCAGGTCCTGCGCACGCAGGCTGGCGGCCAGCGGCTCCAGGGCAGCGGTACCCAGTCCCCAGCCGGGCAGAAGAATCAGGCGATCACGCATCGGCGGCCTCCAACTGTGGATAACACTCGGCCAATGCATTCAACAATAGCTGGACCTGCGCCTGACTGTGCGCAGCGCTCAAGGTCACGCGCAGCCGGGCGCTGCCGGCCGGCACGGTGGGCGGACGAATCGCCGTCACCAGCAGGCCACGCGCTCGCAGCATGCGCGACAGGCGCAGAGCCTGGGCGCTTTCGCCGATCAGGATCGGCTGGATCGCCGTAGGGCTGTCCATTAGCGTCAGGCCGATCTGCTCGGCACCCTGGCGGAACTGACGAATCAAAGCCGCCAGGTGCTCGCGACGCCAGGTTTCGCGGCGCAGCAGCTGCAGGCTCTTGAGGGTGGCGCAGGCCAATGCGGGGGGTTGGCTGGTGGTGTAGATGTATGGGCGGGCGAACTGCACCAGCGCCTCGATCAGCGCTTCACTGCCTGCGACAAAAGCCCCAGCCGTGCCACAGGCCTTGCCCAGGGTACCGATCAACACCGGCACGTCGTCGACACCCAGCCCGAAGTGTTCGACGATACCGCCGCCTTGCTCGCCCAGCGTACCCAGGCCATGGGCGTCGTCGACCATCAGCCAGGCTCCACGGGCGCGGGCAACGTCGGCCAGCGCCGGAAGGTCGGCAAGGTCGCCATCCATGCTGAACACCCCGTCGGTCACCACCAGGGTGTTGCCGACGGCTTTGTCCAGGCGGCTGGCCAGGCTGACCGGATCGTTGTGCAGGTAGCGGTTGAAGCGGGCGCCGCTGAGCAACCCGCCATCGAGCAGCGAGGCGTGGTTCAGGCGGTCCTGCAACACCGTATCGCCCTGCCCCACCAATGCGGTGATGGTGCCAAGGTTGGCCATGTAGCCGGTGGAGAACAGCAGCGCACGCGGGCGCCCGGTCAGCTCGGCCAGGGCCTCTTCGACTTCGTGATGCGGCGTGCTGTGGCCCACCACCAGGTGCGATGCCCCGCCACCGACGCCCCAACGTTCGGCGCCAGCCTGCCATGCGGCGATCACTTCAGGATGATTGGCAAGGCCCAGGTAGTCGTTACTGCAGAAGGCCAGCAATCGCTGGCCATCGACCACTACCTCCGGCCCTTGCGGGCTTTCCAGCAATGGCCGCTGCCGATACAGGTCTGCGGCGCGCCGTTCGGCAAGGCGCGCCGCCAGATCGAAGGCCATGCTCAGGCCGACGCGGCGTTGTAGAACAGCTCGTTGCTGCGTTGTTCGACCAGCGCCTGCTCGATGGCCGCCTGGTGCACTTCGTCAGCGTGCTCTTCACGCGCTTCTGGCTTGATGCCCAGGCGGGCGAACAGCTGCATGTCCTTGTCGGCCTGCGGGTTGGCGGTGGTCAGCAGCTTCTCGCCATAGAAGATCGAGTTGGCACCGGCCATGAAGGCCAGCGCTTGCATCTGTTCGTTCATCTGCTCGCGGCCGGCGGAAAGGCGTACATGGGATTTGGGCATGAGGATACGCGCGACCGCCAGCATGCGGATGAAGTCGAACGGGTCTACGTCGTCTTCATCGGCCAGCGGGGTACCGGCGACTTTCACCAGCATGTTGATCGGCACCGATTCCGGATGCTCCGGCAGGTTGGCCAGCTGGATCAGCAGACCGGCGCGGTCGTCCAGCGACTCGCCCATGCCAAGAATGCCGCCCGAGCAGATCTTCATGCCTGCATCACGCACATAAGCCAGGGTCTGCAGACGCTCAGCGTAGGTACGGGTGGTGATGATGCTGCCGTAGAACTCCGGCGAGGTGTCGAGGTTGTGGTTGTAGTAGTCAAGGCCTGCCTCGGCCAGGGCCTTGGTCTGCTCTTGGTCGAGCTTGCCGAGGGTCATGCAGGTCTCCAGGCCCATGGCCTTGACGCCTTTGACCATCTCCAGCACGTACGGCATGTCTTTGGCCGACGGGTGCTTCCAGGCCGCGCCCATGCAGAAACGGGTCGAGCCAATGGCCTTGGCCCGAGCAGCTTCCTCCAGGACTTTCTGCACTTCCATCAGCTTCTGTTTTTCCAGCCCGGTGTTGTAGTGGCCGGACTGTGGACAATATTTGCAATCTTCAGGGCAGGCGCCGGTCTTGATCGACAACAGCGTGGAGACTTGCACGCGGTTAGGGTCGAAATGCGCGCGATGCACGGTCTGCGCCTGGAACAACAGGTCGTTGAACGGTTGCTGGAACAGCGCCTTGACCTCGGACAGGGACCAGTCGTGACGTGTTGTTGCAGTTGTGCTGGCGCTCATCGGCGTTTCCTTGTTTAGGCTGTTTCTAGCGCCGGGACAGGAACGGCCCGCCAGCGCATCACGGATAGCTCGCATAGTCACGGAAGGCCCATGTACTGTCAACCACTCATAAAACAACTGGTTTACAAGTGTCTAAATATTAACCATGCCTGTTTGCTGTGTGACGAAGCCAGTGAGCAACCCCACCCCATCTGCGTCGCCTGCGAGCACGAACTGCCTTGGCTGCACGACTGCTGTTCACGCTGCGCCCTGCCTTTGCCCATGCCGGGGCTGACCTGCGCCCAGTGCTGCCGGCGAGCTCCGGCATTCGCTCAGGTGGTTGCCTTGTGGCATTACGGCTTCCCGGTGGATACGTTGATCAGTCGCTTCAAGCACAACCAACAGTGGCCTCTAGGTCGACTGATGGCCGAACTGCTCGTCCATGGCTTGCAGCATCGCTACGACGAAGGGCTGGCAAAACCCGACCTGCTGTTGCCTGTGCCGCTGGCCAAACGTCGACAGCGCGAGCGCGGCTTCAATCAAGCCGGCATGCTGGCGCGCTGGCTGTCCGTGCCACTGGCGATTCCCTGTGACGAACGACTCCTTCAGCGGGTACGCGATACACCTGCGCAACAGCATCTGCACGCCAAGGCGCGTCGACAGAATCTGCGGGGGGCGTTCAATGTAGGGCGAGGTCGAGCGGTCGAGAACCTGCATATCGCGGTGGTCGACGACGTGTTGACCACCGGAGCCACGGCTCAAGCCATCGCGCAGTCGTTGCGCAAGTCCGGCGCGCGGCGGGTCGATGTCTACTGCCTGGCCCGCACGCCAAAGCCCGACCGAGGCTGGCAGGCGGGAACTTGACTGCTGCCGGTCCGGCAGGCAACGTCCCTTCATTGATCATCAAGCGCGTTTCGCCATGCCCCTACCTGCCCTGCTCACCCAGCACATCGCCCGGCGCCCCCAGCGCATCGCCCTGCTGCAACATATCGCCGAACAAGGCTCGATCACCCGCGCCGCCAAGGCTGCCGGTATCAGCTACAAGGCCGCCTGGGACGCCATCGATGAGCTCAACAACCTGGCCAGCCGACCGCTGGTCGAGCGCAGCACGGGTGGGCGCGGCGGCGGCGGCGCCCGCCTGTCGGCAGAAGGCGAGCGGGTGCTGCGCCTTTATCAACGCCTGCAAGCATTGCAGGCGCAGTTCCTGGAGGCAGCCGAGGACTCCGGCGACCTTGACCTGTTGGGCCGACTGATGCTGCGTACCAGTGCACGCAATCAACTGCAAGGCCAGGTCAGCGGCCTGCGCCGTGAAGGCCGGCATGACCGCGTGAGCCTGGCCCTGGGTGGGGGCTTGGAAATCGAGGCGTTGATTACCCATGACAGCACCGACCGCCTGGAGCTGACCTTGGGCACCACGGTCGTGGCGCTGCTCAAGGCTGGGTGGGTACAGTTGCTGGGTGACGAGGACAAGGTAGAAGTGGGCAGCAATTGCCTGACAGCAGTGGTCGAAGATGTGCTGACCGACGAGCAAGGCCCTTGCGAAGTACGCCTGGCACTGGGCAATGGGCAGACCTTGTGCGCCTTTGCCCAAGCGCAGTGGTTAGCGCGCCAGAAGGTGACCACAGGCAACCGGGTGCGCGTGCAATTCAAACCGTCGCATGTTCTGCTGGGCGTTCCGGTATAGCCTGCCGCGCCACAGGAAGTGTGGTGAAGCATGGAGCCGGCACTGGCCAGTGGCAGCACTGGTACTATTGCCTTACGCCGCACTCTCTCGGAGCTTTCATGTCCCACCCTTTCGACACACTCACGCCCGACCTGGTCCTGGACGCCGTGGAAAGCCTAGGCTTTCTCAGCGATGCCCGGGTGCTGGCCCTGAACAGCTACGAAAACCGCGTCTACCAAGTGGGCATCGAAGAGTCGCAACCCCTGATCGCCAAGTTCTACCGGCCAGGCCGCTGGAGCGACGATGCGATCCTCGAAGAACACCGCTTCACCGCCGAGCTCGCCGAGTGCGAGGTGCCCGTTGTCGCCCCTCTGCAACACGACGGCAAGACCTTGTTCGAACACCAGGGCTTTCGCTTTACCTTGTTCCCCCGCCGCGGCGGCCACGCCCCAGAGCCTGGCGACCTCGACCAGCTCTATCGCCTGGGCCAGTTGCTCGGCCGCCTGCACGCAGTAGGCGCAGCGCGTCCGTTCGAGCACCGCGAAGCGCTGACCGTGGACAACTTTGGCCATGCCTCGCTGAAGACGCTGCTGGACGGCAACTTCGTGCCCCGTGAGCTATTGCCCGCGTTCGAGTCCGTGGCCCGCGACCTGCTCAAGCGGGTCGAAGACATCTACGCTCGCACCCCGCACGCGTTGATTCGCCTGCACGGCGACCTGCACCCCGGCAACCTGATGCACCGCGACGATGTCTATCACGTGGTCGACCTCGACGACTGCCGCATGGGCCCGGCGGTTCAGGACCTGTGGATGATGCTCGCCGGCAGTCGCGAGGAGCGCCTGGGGCAGTTGGCCGAACTGATCGACGGCTATAACGAATTCCATGACTTCGATCCTCGCGAACTGGCGTTGATCGAGCCTTTGCGCGCCTTGCGCCAGCTGCACTACAGCGCCTGGCTGGCCCGCCGCTGGGACGATCCGGCGTTCCCGCCGAGCTTCCCCTGGTTCGGCCAACCACGTTACTGGGGCGACCAGATCCTCGCGCTGCGCGAACAGATAGCAGCGCTGGATGAACCCGTGCTGAAATTGTTCTAGATGCACAGCGGCGTCTGTCTACAATAGCCGCTGCGCTATTTAGCTACCTAAGCAAGGATTCTGCATGCACGCTGCAAACCCGCGTCGCGGGTATTTACTGGGCCTTGGTGCCTACATCATCTGGGGCCTGTTTCCACTCTACTTCAAGGCAATCCAGAGCGTTCCCGCCGTCGAGATCATCGTCCACCGGGTACTCTGGTCGGCGCTGTTCGGCTCGCTGTTGCTGCTGGTCTGGAAGCATCCAGGCTGGTGGCGCGAGCTGCGCGACAATCCGCAACGCCTGGGTATTCTCGCCGTCAGCGGGGCATTGATCGCCGCCAACTGGTTGACCTACGTGTGGTCGGTGAACAACGGGCGCATGCTCGAAGCCAGCCTGGGCTACTACATCAACCCGCTGATCAACGTGCTGCTGGGCATGCTGTTGCTGGGGGAACGCCTGAGGCGCCTGCAATGGCTGGCGGTGGGCATGGCGGCGCTGGGTGTGGCGCAACAGGTGTGGCAGGTCGGCAGCCTGCCCTGGGTGTCGTTGGCGCTGGCCCTGAGTTTCGGTTTCTATGGGCTGATCCGCAAGAAAGCCCCGGTGGCAGCGCTGCCGGGCCTGGTGGTAGAGACCTGGATGCTGGTGCCGTTGGCGCTGGGCTGGTTGCTGTTGAACCCCACGGCGATGAGCGCCCAGGGCTCGTTCTACGCCAGCAGCGAAGCCTTGTGGCTGATGGCGGCAGGCCCGGTCACGCTGGTACCGCTGGTGTGCTTCAACGCCGCTGCACGTCACCTCCCCTACACCACGCTGGGGTTCCTGCAGTACCTGGCGCCCACGCTAGTCCTGTTGCAGGCAGTACTGCTGTTCGATGAGCACCTGTCACCGAGCAACCTGATGGCGTTCGTCTGCATCTGGGCCGGTTTGGCCATCTACAGCGTCGATGCCTGGCTCAGCCTGCGCAAACGCGCCTGATCAAAAAACGATCAAAATCCTGCAGGCCTCGCCGCGCCTGGCCTGCAGAAACATCTCCAAAGGTTATCCACACCCTCGTCCCCGTGCTTTGTGCACAAGCACCTGATTATTGGGCATTTTTTGATCAAACCTGTGCAAGCCTCGGCCCGCCTGGGCCGGAGAATGATGCGCCCAGGTTATCCACAGGGCCGTCCCCGTGAAAACGGGATAACCCACAAGCCACGTCATTCCTCCGGACGCAGCTTCAACTCCACCATCAGGTCGTCGGCCAGGCTTTCCAGGCGCTGCTGCAATTCATCCAGCGACAGCGTCAACGGTAATGCCAGCAAGGCATCGGCGCGGAACAGAGGCTCACTGCTCATCGGCGCCGGATTGACCTCGGTGCTCAAGCGTTCGAGGTTCACGCCCAGCTCGGCCAGCACCTTGGTGATATCCCGCACGATCCCCGGCCGGTCGTTGCCCACAAGCTCCATGGCGATCGGCTTCCAGGTGCACGAGGGTTCGATTCCGCTTTCAGCAATCAACACGCGAATGTCGTGCTTGGCCAGCTTCTGCAGCGCCTCGACCAGCTCATCGTAATTTTCCGCCGGTACAGCCACCCGCAGAATCCCTGCGAACTGGCCCGCCATGCGCGACATGCGACTTTCCAACCAGTTGCCGCTATGGTCGGCGATGCATTTGGCGATACGTTCGACCTGGCCGGCCTTGTCAGGGGCAATCACGGTCAGTACAAGATGGTCCACAGGCCATTCCTCAGCAAAATGCCGCCGCGGGCGGCGAGAATCGGGGGGATCGACTCAGTATAGGCAAGGCGCGGCAACCTGCCGCAGGACAGTCCGACTAACAAATCGTGTACTGTTTCAAGATTTATCTGGAACAATCCACCCGTTTTTTGCGAACATACCCACTCCCAGCGTGACCCTATGCGACCAATTGGTCGCACAACGACGCTTTTAGTCTGATTTTCCCCCGTCTACTGCTTCATGTAGTATGCCGTGGCGCGGACTACAAAATGTGTTGTTTGGATGTCTGCCAAGGCGCCTGTGAAAATACGTACACTGCTTGCCAGGCTATCTGGCAGGCCGCACCCAGCCGCCTTCGGGCATGCACTGGTGCCGTGTTTAGAGAAGCGCTACAGGCTTAATAAAGAAGAGCGAAATAGCTGAGCAGAGGTGAGGCAAGCAATGACTGGATACGTTCAAGTCGGTGGCCTTCAGGTCGCCAAGGCCCTGTACGACTTCGTCAACAACGAAGCCATTCCGGGAACCGGTATCGTCGCCGAGCAGTTCTGGGCCGGTGCCGAGAAGATCATCAATGACCTCGCTCCGAAGAACAAAGCCCTGCTCGCCAAGCGTGACGAGCTGCAAGCCAAGATCGACGCCTGGCACCAGGCACGCAAAGGCCAGGCACACGACGCCGTCGCCTACAAAAGCTTCCTCCAGGAAATCGGCTACCTGCTGCCACAAGCCGACGATTTCCAGGCCACCACGCAAAACGTCGATGAAGAAATCGCCCACATGGCCGGCCCACAGCTGGTCGTGCCGGTGATGAACGCTCGCTTCGCCCTGAATGCCGCCAATGCCCGCTGGGGTTCGCTGTACGACGCGCTCTACGGCACCGATGCCATCAGCGAAGAAGGCGGTGCCGAAAAAGGCCAGGGCTACAACAAGGTCCGTGGTGACAAGGTCATCGCCTTCGCCCGCGCCTTCCTCGACGAAGCCGCGCCACTGGCTGCTGGCTCCCACGTCGACTCCACCGGTTACCGCATCGAAGGCGGCAAGCTGGTCGTTTCGCTCAAGGGCGGCAGCAACACCGGCCTGCGTGACGATGCCCAACTGATCGGCTTCCACGGCGACGCCGCGGCCCCGACCGCCGTGCTGCTCAAGCACAACGGCCTGCACTTCGAAATCCAGGTCGACGCCAGCACTCCTGTTGGCAGCACCGACGCCGCAGGCGTGAAAGACATCCTGATGGAGTCGGCACTGACCACCATCATGGACTGCGAGGACTCGGTCGCCGCCGTCGATGCCGACGACAAGGTCATCGTCTACCGCAATTGGCTGGGCCTGATGAAAGGCGACCTGGCTGAAAGCGTGACCAAGGGCGGCAAGACCTTCACGCGCACCATGAACCCGGATCGCGAGTACGCCGCGCCGAACGGTGGCAGCGTTACCCTGCACGGCCGTTCGCTGCTGTTCGTGCGCAATGTTGGTCACCTGATGACCAACCCGGCAATCCTCGATGCCCAAGGCAACGAGATTCCGGAAGGTATCCAGGACGGTCTGTTCACCAACCTGATCGCCCTGCACAACCTCAAGGGCAACACCACCCGCAAGAACACCCGCACCGGCAGCGTCTACATCGTCAAGCCGAAGATGCACGGCCCCGAAGAAGTCGCCTTCGCCGCCGAGATCTTCAGCCGTGTCGAAGACCTGCTGGGTATGCCGCGCAACACCGTCAAGGTCGGCATCATGGATGAGGAGCGCCGTACCACGGTCAACCTCAAGGCCTGCATCAAGGCGGCCGCTGAGCGTGTGGTGTTCATCAACACTGGCTTCCTCGACCGTACCGGCGACGAGATCCACACCTCCATGGAAGCCGGCGCCGTCGTGCGCAAGGGCGCCATGAAGAATGAGAAGTGGATCGGCGCCTACGAGAACAACAACGTCGACGTTGGCCTGGCTACCGGCCTGCAAGGCCGTGCGCAGATCGGCAAGGGCATGTGGGCCATGCCTGACCTGATGGCGGCCATGCTCGAGCAGAAGATCGCTCACCCGCTGGCTGGCGCCAACACCGCCTGGGTGCCTTCGCCGACCGCGGCCACCCTGCATGCGCTGCACTACCACAAGGTGGACGTTCAGGCGCGCCAACGCGAGCTGGCTTCGCGTACGCCAGCTTCGGTCGACGACATCTTGACCATCCCGCTGGCGGCCAACACCCAGTGGTCGGCCGAAGAGATCCGCAACGAGCTGGACAACAATGCCCAGGGCATCCTTGGCTACGTGGTTCGCTGGATCGACCAGGGTGTAGGCTGCTCCAAGGTGCCCGACATCAATGACGTCGGCCTGATGGAAGACCGCGCCACCCTGCGCATCTCGGCCCAGCTGCTGGCCAACTGGCTGCGCCACGGCGTGGTCAGCCAGGAACAAGTGCTGGAAAGCCTCAAGCGCATGGCCGCAGTGGTGGACAAGCAGAACGCAGGTGACGCCCAGTACCGTCCGATGGCGCCAAACTTCGATGACAACATCGCGTTCCAGGCGGCTGTCGAGCTGGTGGTTGAAGGTGCCAAGCAGCCCAACGGCTACACCGAGCCAGTGCTGCACCGTCGTCGTCGCGAGTTCAAGGCGCGTAACGGTTTGTAAGCAATAAAAGGGTTGCTTTGCAGCCCTTCGCCGGCGAGCCGGCTTCTACAGGGTCCACCGCGAACTTGTAGGAGCCGGCTCGCCGCGATTGCTTTTCACGGATGCATCATCATTCGATCCGCAGTTCTCTTTTCACCAAGTCGAGCAACTTGCCCAAGTCCACCGGCTTGAGCAGGAAATCCACCACCCCAAGGTGCATCACGTCCACTGCCTCTTTCACATCGGTGTCCCCCGAGACCACGATGATCGACAACGCCGCCCGCTCCGACTGTCGGATTTGTCGAATCAACTCCAGACCGTCCTTAGGCTTCATGCGTAAGTCGGTGATCATCAGCGCGATTCTCGGCTCGTAGTGCAGTTTGAACATCGCCTCCTGCGCACCATCGGCTTTCATGCAGTCAATGCCCCGGCTTTTCAGATAAAGGCATAGCGCCTCGCTGTTCACCGGATCGTCGTCCACGACCAGCACCACCGGCTTGGGCGCGACAGGCGCACTCAACACGGCCAGCGCTTCGCGCTCGGCGTCACTCAGGATGTCGTCATGCTCAACCATGATCATCTCGTCAGAAACATCTCGTCCCTTCGCTAGGACAACGCCTTGTGAGGTTGTTCACAAACGCTCCATAGACTTACGTCCAATGGGCACCACACCGCCGTCGGCCGACCATGGAGGCAGAGAACAACAAGGCCGACACTTATATAGATATATATAGTTCGGCGTAGCGATACGGTCAGTTTCATGAGCAAAAAGGACGCCTACAGCCAGGCGGGCAGGACGGCTGTTCTGCAGAACATTCAGGGCACGTTGCAGTTTCTGCAGCGGTTTCCCCCGTTCAACCAGATGGAACATAGCCACCTGGCCTACCTGGTGGAACAATGCCAACTGCGTTTCTATGCAGAGGGGGAGAGCATCCTCAAACCCGCCGATGGCCCCGTTGAGCATTTCTACATCGTCAAGCAGGGCCGCGTAGTGGGCGAGCGCCAGCACCTGGTCAAGCCAGGTGTGGAAACCACCTTCGAGATCACCAGCGGCGAATGCTTCCCCCTGGCTGCCCTGCTGGGCGAGCGGGCCACCCGCACCGAGCACTTGGCCGGTGAGGACACCTTCTGCCTGCAACTGAACAAAGCAGCGTTCATTCGCCTGTTCTCGCTGTCGGACGTATTCCGTGATTTTGCCCTGCGCGGCGTCAGCAGCCTGCTCGATCAGTTCAACCAGCAGGTACGTCAGCGCGCCGTGGAGACGCTGGGCACGCAGTACTCACTGAACACGCCGCTGGGCGAATTGGCCATGCGTCACCCGGTTGTCTGTCCCCCTGACACGCCCCTGCGCGATGCCGTGCGGCAGATGCACGAGCAGCAGGTCGGCAGCATCGTGGTGGTCGACCCGCAACGCTACCCGGTAGGCATTTTCACCCTGCGCGACCTGCGTCAGGTGGTGGCCGCCGCCGATGCCGACCTGGGTGCGCCGATCGATCGGCACATGACGACCAAACCGTTCTATCTCAGCCCGCAGTCCTCGGCCTTCGATGCGGCCATCGCCATGACCGAACGGCACATCGCCCATGTCTGCCTGGTGGAAAACCGTCGGCTGTGTGGCGTGGTGTCCGAGCGCGACCTGTTCTCGCTGCAACGGGTCGACCTGGTGCACCTGGCCCGGACCATTCGCCACGCACCGCGTCTTGAAACCTTGGTGTCCCTGCGCGGTGAAATCGGCCAATTGGTCGAGCGCATGCTCGCCCATGGCGCGTCGTCGACGCAGATCACCCAGATCATCACCCTGCTCAACGACCATACAGTCTGCCGAGTCATCGAACTGGCCCTGGCCGAACGCGGCGACCCCGGGGTGCCCTTCAGCTGGCTGTGCTTTGGCAGCGAGGGCCGTCGCGAGCAAACCCTGTACACCGACCAGGACAACGGCATCCTGTTCGAGGCCGCCAACAGCGCCGAGGCCGATGCCATTCGCGCCCGGCTGCTACCGTTGGCGCAATACATCAACCAGTGCCTGGCCCAGTGCGGCTTCACCCTGTGCAAAGGCAACATCATGGCCGGCAATCCCGCGCTGTGCCTGTCGCGCAGCGAGTGGGCGCGCCGCTTCGCCGGCTTCGTTCGTGAAGCCAGTCCGGAAAACCTGCTGGGTTCGAGCATCTACTTCGACCTGCGCGTGGTCTGGGGTGACGAGCAGGGCTGCGAACAGTTGCGTCAGGGCCTTCTCGAACAGGTCGCCGACAACCGTATCTTCCAACGCATGATGGCCGAAAACGCCCTTCGCCAGCGCCCGCCAGTGGGCCGTCTGCGCGAGTTCGTGCTGACTCGCCAAGGAACCGACAAAGCCGCCACCCTCGACCTCAAGGTCCAGGGACTCACGCCCTTCGTCGACGGCGCACGGCTGTTGGCGCTGGCCAATGGTATCGGCGCTTGCAATACCCTCGAGCGTCTGCGCCAGCTGGTCGACAAAGGCATCATCGAACCGCTCGATGGCGCCGCGTTCGAAGAGGCTTACCACTTCATCCAGCAAACCCGCATGCAGCAGCACCAGCGCCAGACTCGCGAAAACCTGCCGCATTCCAACCGTCTCGACCCGGACAGCCTCAACCACCTGGACCGACGCATCCTGCGCGAGTCCCTGCGCCAGGCCCAGCGCCTGCAAAGCAGCCTGGCCTTGCGGTACCAGCTATGAGCCTGTTCACCTGGTTGCGCCCCAACGCGCCCCTGCTGGAGGCCTCGCTGCGCCAGCGCCTGTCGCAGTTGCCCAAGCCTGCGCCACTGGGCGTCTGTACCCTGCGTGAGCAGCGCTGGGTGGTGCTGGACCTGGAAACCAGCGGCCTGAACACCAACCGCGATCAGGTGTTGTCGATCGGCGCGGTGGCGATCGAGGATGGCGCCATCGACTTTGCCCAACAGTTCGAGCGCACCTTGCGCCGCCCGGAGCACAAGACCAACGCCAGCGTGCTGATCCACGGCCTCGGCCCTAGCGCCCTGGCTGCCGGATGCGACCCGGCCGAAGCATTGCTCGACCTTCTCGAGTTCATTGGCGACAGCCCGGTGCTGGCTTTCCATGCGCCTTTCGATCAACGCATGTTGGCCCGCTCGCTGAAGGAAAGTCTTGGCTATCGCCTGCAGCATCCCTTCATCGACATTGCCGAACTGGCCCCCCTGCTCAACCCCGACACCGTGCTGCGCGAAGCCAGCCTGGACGACTGGTTGGCGTGCTTCGGCCTGCAAGTGGACGAACGTCATCATGCCAGTGCCGATGCCCAGGCGACGGCCGAGCTGGCCCTGATCCTGTTCAGCCAGGCCCGCCGCCAGAAATTGGATAGCCCGTTGCAATTGGAGCAGCGCTTGCGCGTGATGCGTCGGCGCAAGGCTCATCACTACGGTCTTTAGTGAGATAGCCATCGAGCCTGCACGTGCAACGCACAACACACCCGTAGGCGCGAGCCTCGCTCGCGATGCGCCGCGCAGGCGGCGCCCGACCTCACCGGCACATGACGCCCCCATACTGGCATTCCGATAAGCGTCCATTGCACCCCGCCCCTCGGCTCTGCAACAATCGCGAATAATTATCGTTAGTTAATGCATTCGTTCCGGGGGACGCTGCTTGTCGTCTGTACAGAGCCCACACGCCGAGCTGGTTGGAGCACTCTACCGCGACCATCGCGGCTGGCTGCTCGCCTGGCTGCAACGCAGCATGGCATGCCGCCAGCGTGCCGAAGACCTGAGCCAGGACACCTTCGTGCGTCTGCTGGGCCGCGAGCAACTGGACAGCCCTCGTGAACCCCGCGCCTTCCTGGCCGCCATCGCCAAAGGCCTGATGTTCGACCATTTCCGCCGCGCTGCGCTGGAACAGGCCTACCTGGCAGAGCTTGCGCGCGTGCCGGAGGCCGAGCAGCCCGCACCGGAAGTCCAGTTGCTGATCCTGGAAGACCTCAAGGCCATCGACCGCTTACTTGGCAAACTGTCGAGCAAGGCCCGCGCGGCATTCCTGCACAATCGCCTGGACGGCATGGGCCACGCCGAGATCGCCGCGCACCTGGGGGTCTCGGTGTCGCGGGTACGGCAGTACATCGCCCAAGGCATGCGCCAGTGCTATGTGGCGCTGTACGGGGAGCCGACGTGAATAACTCACCGGTTTCGGCCCGTGTTCTCGACGCCGCCATCACCTGGAAACTGAGCCTGGACAGCGGCAGCAGCACACCCGATGAACGCAATGACTTCATGCGCTGGCATGCAGCCAGCGAAGAACATGCCCGCGCCTGGCAACAGCTGGGGGCCTTGGACCAACGCGTCAGCGCCGCCGCTGGCCCCGCGCGCCAGGCCCTGGTGCAGTCGCGGGTAGGCCTCAGGCGACGTATCGGCAAGGTCGGCGGCGGCCTGGCCAGCATGTTCCTGCTCGGTTCCCTGCT
Source organism: Pseudomonas sp. NyZ480 (assembly GCF_029537255.1). NCBI lineage: Bacteria > Pseudomonadati > Pseudomonadota > Gammaproteobacteria > Pseudomonadales > Pseudomonadaceae > Pseudomonas > Pseudomonas sp. NyZ480. The sequence goes on from NZ_CP120626.1 coordinate 5,035,101, forward strand.
GGCCTGGGCGACCGCGCCGTCGCTATCGCCACATTACTGGTTGGCCGACCAACGTACCGCCACCGGCGAGCTGCGCACCTTGCGCCTGGAAGATGGCACGCTGCTAAGCCTGAACACACATACCGCTGTGGATATCGACTTCGAAGGCGAGCAGCGCGTGCTGGTACTGCATGAAGGCGAAATTTCCGTTGAAACCGGCCACGCCGACCCTCGCCCACTGCTCGTGCGCACCGAGGATGGCCGCCTGCGCCCACTGGGCACGCGCTTTTTGGTACGCCGCGAAGCCCATGGCACACGCCTGGAGGTGCTGCAATCGTCGGTCGCGGCGATGCCACGCAACAGCGGTGACGAACACGTCCTGGCCGCAGGCCAGCAGGTGCTGATGCATGCCGATGGCCTTGGCCAGGTCGCCCCGGTGCCAGCCGGCGCCGACGCCTGGACCCGTGGCATGCTGGTGGTGGACAACGTGCGCCTGGCCGATCTGCTCGCCGAACTGGGCCACTACCGCCACGGCCACCTGGGGATGGACGACGAGGTCGCCGACCTGCGCGTGACCGGTAGCTTCCCGCTGCACGATACCGACCTGGCCCTGGCCTCGCTGATACCGGCACTGCCGGTGAAGATCGAGCGGCATACACCGTGGTGGGTGACCGTCAAAGCCAAGTAACCCTGCGCTCCCCCTGCAGACGCCGGCTTGCCGGCCATGACCCGTGGCGAGCGAAAACGATTTCTAAATAATTCTCACTTTTTTTCAGACGACCCCTGTCACTTTCCAAATCTCGCTCGGCAAGGAAGCAGTTAGCACATATTCGTCGAGGAGCCACTGCATGTCCCGTGCTGTTGATCGTTTCCTGCGCCCCAGCGTAATGGCCCTGGCCATCGGCCTGGCCGCCCCGTTGGCCAGCCCAGCCCTGTTCGCTGCCGAACAGTCCACCCTGCGTGCCTATAACCTGCCTAGCGCACCGTTGGCCACCACCCTCAACCTGATCGCCAGCCAGTCGGGCATTGCCCTGGCCATCGACCCGGCCTTGGTCAGTGGCCGCAATTCGGCTCCCGTCAGTGGCCAGTACGATGGCCTTGGCGCCCTGCAGGCCGCCCTGCGGGGTACTGGCCTGCAACTGCAGCAGAGCAGCGTCGGCAGCTACAGCCTGGTGGCCACGCCGGACGGCACCCTGGCGCTGCCGGAAACCGCCATCAATGCCAACGCCGCCTATGAAAGCGCGTGGGGCCCGGTCGATGGCTACACCGCCACCCGCACCGCAGCCGGTACCAAGACCGACACAGCCATCGCCGAACTGCCGCGTTCAGTCACGGTGATCACCCGTCAGCAGATGGAAGACCGCCCGGTGCTCAACCTTAACGACGCCCTGCGCTACACCGCCGGTGTGCAAAGCAGCGGCTATGGCTCGGATTCGCGCAGCGACTGGCTGCTGGTGCGCGGCTTCGTGCCTACCCAGTTCCTCGATGGCCTGCCCTTGCCCAAGGGCAACTACGCCACCCCCAAGATCGAACCTTGGAACCTTGAGCGTATCGCCGTACTGCGCGGTCCGGCTTCGTCGGTTTACGGCCAGACGCCACCCGGTGGCCTGCTGGACATGACCACCCGTCGCCCACAGTTCGAGAGCAGCCACGAAGTAGAGCTTCAAGCGGGTAGCAACGAACACAAGCAGATCAACTTCGACAGCACCGGCAAGATCGACGACGAAGGCCAGTTCCTTTATCGCGTCAGCGGCACCGTTCGCGACAGCAACTCGCCGGTCGATCACATTCCAGACAAGCGCTACAACATCGCCCCCAGCCTGACCTGGAACATCAACGACGATACCAAGCTGACTTTCATCACCCAGTACACCCGTGACGACACGGGCATCACCGGCCAGTTCCTGCCCCTGCAAGGCACCAAGCTCGACAGCCCGGCGGGCAAGATCTCGCACCACAAGAACCTGGGTGACCCGGACTGGGAATCCTACGACCGCACCTACTATCACCTGGGCTATGCCTTCGAAACCCGCCTGAACGACACCTGGCAGTTCCGCCAGAACCTGCGCTATGCCCGCAACGAGCTGGACTTCAAGGGCATCACCGCTGGCGGCTCGATCTGGCCAGCCGGCCCGGATGAAGCGGTCAGTGCCGACGGCACGGTGCAACGTACCGCTGGTATCGTCGAGGAAGACATCAGCCAGTTCGCGGTGGACAACAACTTCCAGGCCGACTTCCAGACGGGTGCACTGAGCCACACCGTGTTGCTCGGCCTCGACCACCAGCGTTCCGACAGCAATGCCCGCTGGCGCTGGGGGTCGAACGGCGTACCGCCGAGCAACATCCACAACCCCATCTACGGGCAGGACTTCTCGAACGTCGAGTACTTCGACATGTACGACTACGACCAGAAGACCCAGCAAACCGGCCTGTACATCCAGGACCAGATGGCCCTGGACAACTGGCGCCTGACCCTGGGTGGTCGCCAGGACTGGGTACACACCGGCACGACCTTCCACAACAAAGGCGATGCCACCAACACCCAGCGTGACAAGAAGTTCAGCAGCAACGCAGCCCTGAGCTACGTCTTCGACAACGGCATCACCCCATACTTCTCCTATGCCGAGTCGTTCCAGGCGGCCGCCGGCGCTACGGTCAACGCCACCGATGGCTTCAAGCCAACCGAAGGCAAGCAGTACGAGCTGGGTATCAAGTACCAACCCCCAGGCAGCAAGACCCTGCTCAGCGCAGCGGTGTTCGACCTGACCCAGGAAAACATGTCGGTAACCGAAGGCGGCGTAACCCGACAGGTTGGCGAAGTTCGGGTCAAAGGCCTGGAGCTGGAAGCCACCTCGGATGTCACCCGCAACCTCAAGCTGATTGGCTCCTACACCTACAACGACAGTGAAATCGTCAAAGGCAACGACGGCGAGAAAGGCAAGCGCATGGCCCAGGTTCCACGTAACCAGGCCACGGCCTGGGCTGACTACACCTGGCACGAAGGCCTGCTCGACGGCTTCGGCGTGGGCGTGGGCGTTCGCTATGTGGGCGATACCTACGGCAATACCACCAACACCGACTGGGGCCACGTAGGTTCCTACACCGTCTACGACGCCTCGGTGCACTACGACCTGGGCCGCGTGAACAGCACGCTCAAGGGCGTGACCGTGGCGGTGGATGCCAAGAACCTGTTCAACAAGGACTACCTGTCGACCTGTGACGGTTACTACTGCTACTACGGCGACGAGCGCAACGTGGTGGCAAGCGTCAATTACAAGTTCTGACCGCCCGGGGCCACCGTGCAGCCCCATCGCCCAGTAGGCGCCGGCCTGCCGGCGATTGGGCTGCAGCGCAGACCCAGGGTCCATCAGACCAAAAACCGGAACCCAGATGAAAAGCCAAACCATCCGCCGCTGGTCGGCGATCCACACCTGGAGCAGCCTGGTCTGCACCCTATTCCTGCTGCTGCTCGCGCTCACCGGTTTGCCGCTGATCTTCCACCACGACCTGGAACACCTGCTTGGCGACGCGCCTGAACTGCGCGAAATGCCAGCGGATACCCCGCACCTTGACCTGCAACAACTGGTGCTCAAGGCTGAGCAACACCGTCCCGGCGAAGTCATGCAGTACGTTGGCTACGAAGATGACGAACGCAATGGCGTGGTAGCGATCATGGCCGCCACTGCCGGGACAGAACCCAACGCGTCGCACACCTTCATGCTCGATGCACGCACCGGCGAAGCCGTGGCCATGCCCGCAGCCAATGGCGGCGTGATGATGACCCTGCTGCGCCTGCATGTGGACATGTTCGCCGGGCTTCCCGGCAAGCTGCTGCTGGCTTTCATGGGCGTGCTGTTCGTTGTCGCCATCGTTTCCGGTACCGTGCTCTACGCGCCATTCATGCGTCGCCTGGAATTCGCCACCGTACGCCACGACAAATCACGCCGCCTGCGCTGGCTCGACCTGCACAACCTGATCGGCATCGTCACCCTGGCCTGGGCACTGACGGTGGGCGTCACCGGCGTGATCAGTGCCTTGTCCGACCTGGTAATCGCCGCCTGGCGCAACGACAGCCTGGCCGCCATGGTCGCCCCGTACCGGGATGCTCCACCTCTCACCCAGCGAGCCCCGGCGACGCACCTGCTGACGATCGCCGAACAGGCCGCACCCGGCATGCGCCCGGACTTCATCGCCTTTCCCGGCACCCGCTTCTCCAGCGAACACCACTATGCAGTATTCATGAAAGGCGCGACGCATTTGACCTCGCACCTGCTCACCCCGGTGCTGATCGATGCTCAGACCCTGCAAGTGACTGCCATCGGCGAACGCCCCTGGTACATGGATGCCATGGGCCTGTCCCAACCCCTTCACTTCGGCGACTACGGTGGACGTCCGATGCAACTGCTGTGGGCTGTGCTCGATGTCCTGACCATCATCGTGCTCTGCAGCGGCCTGTACCTGTGGTGGGGCAAGCAACGCAACGGCAAGAAGGAGCGTGCATGAGCCACAAGTCGCAACCGACCCAGCGGATTTTCGCCTGGCCAAGCCTTATCGCCGCGCTGGGCGCAGCCGGGCTGTTCGCGGCGCTGCTCGGGGATGGCGCCTGGGATGCACTGTCCTGGCTGGGCCTGGGCATCCCGGCGTGGCTCGGGGTTCGTGCCCTGTGGAGGTAATCGGCTAACACGCCTGTATCGCCGGCAGGCGCCATGCTCGACGGCTCATTTATCGCGGAGCCAGTTCGATGAGCCTGCACTACTTTCAATCCTTCGACCGACACCTGGCCGCCCTGCTTGCCTCGCCTCCCCAACCTGACCGCTCGCGATCGCTGCTGCAGGCACGTCAGCACTACTTCGCCGACCTCGCTCGGTACTGGCTTGCCAGCGACGCCTCGCTAAGCCGGCGGACGCAGTTGATCGCGTTGCTCCGTCAGCAAATGCTGGCGCAGATTGCACTGCGCTGCGACGACCATACACTCGGCGACCACCATGCTGCTCTGGTCAGGTGTTGCGTGAACATGCCGCTGCCCTCGCAGCGCCAGCATCTGCCTGAGGCTGAGCGCCCGCAGGTCTACCGGCCAGTACTGGATATCGGCACACCCAACTGGCGCAGCTACCTGCCCGGCGCTTTCGTGATCGTCGAAGGCGGCCCCGAAGGCAGTAGGGCGGACCCCAGGCAAACCAGCGATTACGCGCTGCTCTGCAGCCTGTCGCATGGCATAGAGGCGTTCGACAATCTCGGCGACCTGCACACCGAACTGTGCGAGCGACTGGACGATCCTCAGCAAAGCCAGTCGCTGCTGCGGTATCTGGACAGCGACCAGGATCGAGAGCTGGCACGCAACGCCGAACGCCTGCGCTACGACTGGTTCAACGATGACCTGATCCAGACCCAGGCCCAGGCGCTGATCGATGGGCAACAAGCAGCGCTCACCCGCGTATGGCACGACGCGCTGCTGCAATCCCCGGTGGACTGGCCGATGCTCGAGGAACGCTTGCGCAAGGCCGCGGATCTGCTGCCGCTGGCCGACAGCCGATCTGCGCTGACGACACGCTACGGCCTGTTGTTGGAACGAAACGCACCGGCCTGGCTCAGAAATGCCTCGACCCAAGGCCTTACGCACATCATGCAAACCTTGCAGGAGCTGGTGATTGCCATCGACCGCGCGAGCGCCCCCGGCATCCTCAGCCACGAACAGTTCCTCGATCGCAACCATCTCAAGGCCTGGACCCGCGAGCACCTGCGCAGGGCGTTGCAGCTACGGTATCAGTTGGATGTCGATCCGCTCGATCTGTATGTCAGCATCACCAGGGCCAGGCAGGTAGGCCCGGTGTCGCACCCTGGCATCACCAGCGTCTGGATTCCTGCGGCCAGCCGTGCGCAGGCAGGCAATACCGTCGAACTGGTGCGCCAGACCTACCGCCTGGATGAGCTGGCGTTTCTCAACATCGGCGTGCTCGACATCGACTACTGGCTGACTGCACGGGTGCATGACAAGGATGAACGAACAGCCGCGGGCATCACCCCAAGCCAGGTCAAGCAGTTGGTACGCGAACTGGACGTCGGCGAACGCTACAGCCAGTACCTGCGTACCCATTTGCTGACGTCGCAGCAGGCTCAGTGGCGCCGGGAGCGCTACGTCGACATCAGCCGTGCGCGCATGCGTGCCGAGGCGGCCAAGGCACGGTACGCCGGCCATTACCTGGAGGACCCGTTCGAACGAGGCTTCGCCTGGACCACCCTGGTACTCGACCACCCAGACAGCCAGTTGCGCAAACAAGCGAACCGGGAGCGCCTGAGCGTGCGCCAACTGCTGATCGGCGGACATAGCCTGCAAGGCGTCATGCTGGTGACGCCGGACAAAGCTGGGACCACGCGGTTTCTCGCCTACACCCCAGACGCGCCCGACCGCCGTGCATGGCGGGAGTATCGCAATACCCGCCACCTGCTCAGAGCGCTGCGTGAACAGCCTGCCCTGCGCGAATACGTAAAAGACCGACTGCCGCTGGTAGCGCGTAGGCAAGTCGAACGATGGCTGACCAAGGGCGGCCTTGGCGCAAGCACCCAACGCCCAGAGATCACCGGTAACTTCCAACAGGCCCGCTATTTGGCCGAGGTGAACGCCACGCTCGCCGCTGTCGATGCCGGCACCAATACCAAGCTCGAACTGCTGGGCGAGTTGAGCCTGCACGCGTTATCGGTGCTGCTGGACCTGATCAGCCTCGTACTACCCAACCGCGCATTGGTGGCGGTGTCGCTGGGGCGCTCGGTGCTGTCGGTGATCGATGCCGGCAGGGCCTTCAGGCAAGGTGACCAGCTCGGCATTCTGAAACACATGGTCGAGGCGTTCACGCACGCCAACGACGCGGTGAACAACATCGGGGGAACCACCGTGGTGCGGCGAGCCATTCGAGCCATTCCACCAGCCCCGCCGCTGAAGTTGCCGCAGTCGTTGGCGGTGGGGGTCGATACCGACAGATTGCACTATCGCGTCGATGGCATTCACAAGGAAGGCATCTATGAACAGCCCTCGTCCTATCCCGGGCTGACCTTCTACTACATCAAGGATGCCGCCGGCACGACCTACCAGGTGTCCTTCGACGGCTACCGCTGGCGTGTCGTCGACCCCCGCATGCCGGATGCCTACACCCAGGTGCCGGTAAAACGACGCCGCGACGGAGAGTGGGTCGTGGACTCCCCGGTCCTGTGGTACGACGGCCTACCCGACCTGGGCGCATTGCTCGAAGACTGCCGACTGGCCGAGCGGCCCGCAGGGGCCGAGGTCGAAGGCGTGGACGGACTGTCTCGCCACGGACAGCGATATTACCTGCTTGCAGGTGGGCACGCCTTGCCGCTGCGCGCGCACTTGCTGGACAACCACTACCACCTGCTGATTCCCGGGCAACCGCTCAGTACCGGGGCGGCATGGGCCATCCTGCGCTGGCAGGACGACCAATGGCGCATCCGCGTGCGCCAGGCTGGACGCAGCAGCGAGTGGCTGGCGCTGCCGCCAGCTTATTCCGTCAGCCGCGGCAGCAGCCTGTCCAGCCGCTGATACAGGGCGCTGCCACTGGGCCAGTTGCGCAACAGCCGTGCACGATCACGGGCATAGGCCGGCGCGAAGCTGAGTTGAGTGGCATGCTGGCACATCGCATCGAGGTCGATCAGCGACCACTGGCCGTTGTGCCAGAACAGGTTGTGACCCTTGAAGTCACCATGGCTGATGCGCTCACGGATCAGTTGCTGCATCAGGTGCACCAGGGCGTCGACCTGCTCTTCGGGGGCTTCGCCGTTTTCCACGTAGGGCGCGAAACAGGCAGCCAGGTCCGGGCCATCGACGTACTCGGTCACCAGGTAGGCGCGGCTGCGCAGGCCCATGACCCGTTGTTCGAGCACCGCCAGGGGCTTTGGCGTGGCGATGTCGAGGAATTCCAGGCGGTGCCCTTCGATCCAGGAATGCCAGGCCCGGCTCGGGCGCCAGAAGCGCTTGAACCAGTGGGCGGTATTCTTGATGTTGTAACGTTTGACCACCAGCGGGCGGCCATTGACCTCTACGCGAGCGACGCTGGCCGCACCACCGGTCTTGTACAGGTGACCCTGGTCGATCAGCGCGTCGGCCTGTTCGAGAACCGGCAGCATGGCATCGGTTTCACTGCGCCGAATCGCCCGCAACCCGGAGAGGCTGCGCTCGACGCTGAACAACGAACATTCTCGCCCGGCCTTTTCCAGATAGTCCTTCAAACGCCAGTTGCGCACCTTGTCCACCTGCTTCTGCAACGCTTCCATCGGCAAGGCGTGTTCGGCGTTGGCGAGCAGGTAATGCACCAGCAACTCTTCGATGAACGGCTCCAGGCGCTTGGGCAACTGGGCGAAGAACACACCGAGGTTTTCCAGCACGCGAGGGCGCGAAAGCTGCTGACCGGGCGTTTCGGCCTTGATGCCGGCACCGTCGATCAGGTACAGCTTGCCGCCGTGGCGCAGCAGGTTGTCCAAGTGCAGGTCTTCCTGCCACAAGCCTTTGGCGTGCATCTGAGCAACAGCGGTCAGCGCCTCGCCCAGCACTCGGTGTTGCTCATCGGCCAGCACCGGCAAAGGCTCTACGTCGGCCCAGGCATCGGCCAGGCTTTCAGCGTCGTCGAGAAACTCGAACAACAGCCAGCCGCCCTCGCCTTCCTTGAGGCCATCGGCCAACAGCTTGGGCGTGGTGAGGCCTTGTTCGGCAAGCAGCTTCACCCCTGCCAGCTCACGCTGGAAATGGCGAGCGGCGTTGCCACCGACCAGCAACTTGGCCAATACCGGCGTGCCACGCCAGATACCCGCGCCCACGTAGCGTTGGCCGGGCAAGACACGCAACAGGCTGAGCAACTGCAAGTCAGCGCTACCGGCAGCATCGGCCAGGGTGATGGACAGGGGCAGCGAAGGGCTGCGACCTGCGTTCTTCAATTCGGACAAACGCATCAGCGGGCCTCTTTATGTCGACGGCGTTGCGTCAAGCGTTGTAACCAGGTGTCGACCCGCACGCTGTCTGCCGGCTGGCCAAGGTAGGCCGCCAACAGGGTTCGCACGTCACCCTCGGACCAGGCGCGCGCGCGGCGCAGCAAGGGCTCCAGGTCCTTGAGCCGGTCGCGCATGCCGAACAGCAGCGGCCGGGTCTTTTCCAGGTCGATCAACTGCGCGTCCCAGCCTTCACGGCGTTGGCGCAGGAAAATATGCTTGGGGTAGAAGCAGCCGTGCACCTGGCCGGCCTTGTGCAGGGTGCGCGCCAGCTGGCCACAGGCCTGGAGAATACCCTCGCGCTCATGCTCGCCCAGCTGCGACCAGCGCGCCAACAGGCTGTCCAGGTCGCTCCAGTCATCCAGCGCCCGGGTCATTAGAATGGCCCGGTGCTGACCAGCCTGTTTGCGCTCACCATAGAACACCGCCTGCAAAGCCGGTATGCGCAGTTTCTGGTAACGGCTGATGTTACGGAACTCGCGGGCGAAGGTCGGCTCGCCGAATGGCCGGTGCAAGGTACGCGTCAGGTAGTCGCTCTGGCGCTTGAGGTAGTAGCCCTTGCCTTCGAGTTCCAGGCGGAACACGCGGCTCCAGCCGCCTCGACCGGTGTTGGGCTCGTCGACGGCGTCGAGCTGCAAGGCCCACAGCGCCTCGAAATCGTTCAGGCCATGACGTTGCAGCAGCGCAAGGTCAGCGCTGGCCAGGTAATCGGTCATTCCCTTCCCTCGAAAAAGCTCAGCACCTGGCGAATGCGCCGCTTGTCGCGCAGGCTCAGGCGTTGGCGCCCACGGTATTGCAGGTAGAAACGCAAGCGCTGGGTGGCTGACAGATGATACTTGGCGACCTTGTCCAGGCACGCCAGGTCCTTGATCAGCCGGTGGCGCCACATGAAGCCGCGCCAGAAGTCGCCGGTCGGGCAGTCGATGAAGAATAGCGTGCCCTGGTCGTCGACCAACAGGTTGCGCCACTTCAGGTCGTTATGGGCGAAGCGGTGCTCATGCATGATCCGCGTGTGTCGCGCCAACTGGCGGCTGACATGCGCTACCCAGGCAGGGTCGGACAGCCGTGGATCATTACGCCTGGCCAGTTCGGACAAGTCTTCGGTACGCGGCAGCTCGCGGGTGACCATGGCCCCGCGACCAAAAGCCAGGCCCTTGCGCTCAAGCCCCCAGGCGACCACTTCGGCGGTGGGAATGCCCCACTTGGCGAACTGCTTGAGGTTCTGCCATTCGGCCTTGATGCGTGGACGGCCCAGGTAGCGACGCATGTGCTTGCCAGCGCCGGTATAGCGTTTGACGTAGTAATTGACCCCATCGCGCTCGACGCGGATCACTTCGCTGAGCGGGTCACGCGTCAGGCGCTCGCCTTGCAGGGCGAATACCGCATCGAGGCTGCCAAAATCCGCCACCAGGTGTTCATAGCCCGGCGCCAGTGTCCAACCCGCCATCAGAGTGCATCCCCATAGCGTTGCTTGCGATCGTAGAGTTTTTGCGCCTTGCGTTCGAGCCACGCCAGCAACGCGGCTTCGTCGGCCAGGACCTGGCGCAGTGGCCGCTGGAAGTAGCCACGCAGAAAGCGCAGTTTGTCGCGCCGGGTCAGGCCGATGTCCAGCGCCGAGAAGTACAACGCAGCCAGGTCCTTGTTGCGCCAGCGCCGGCTGATTGTCGCCCGGGTCTGGGCACGATGCAGGTCGATGACCGACAGTTTGAAGTCATCGGGCGTCACCGGACGGTCGGTGTGCAGCAGGAAATGACAGATGTAGCAGTCGCGGTGATTGACCCCGGCGCGGTGCATGCCGCCGGTCATCTTCGCCACCTCGGCGATCAGCGCGCGCTTGAGGCGGGGCGCAGGTGGCTGCTTGACCCAGTCGATGCTGAAGTCTTCGAGACTGATGGTCGGTGCCAGCTCTTCGGTGACAATGAACGAATGCTGCGCAGCCGGGTTGCTGCCGCGCTCGCCATAGGCGACCGCCGTCATGGTCGGCACACCGGCCTCATGCAGTCGCTGGATCGCCTGCCATTCCTGGCCAGCGCCCAGCACAGGCAGCTTGGCGGTCAGCAGGTTCTTGAAGATCTCGCCCCAACCGATGCCACGGTGGATCTTGACGAAGAAGCCCTCGCCATCGACCTCGGTACGCAGCGTGCGGCGGCCTTCGAGCTCGCGGTATACCTCGCCTTGCAGCGCTTCCACGGCCTCGAAGGCGTCACGCCCGGCCCACAGGTGCTTGAACGGTTCGGCCAGAATCAGCTTCATGCGGTCTCCTGCCCCAGGATCACGTCAGCGGCATGTTGCGGCATGCTGTAAAGGTCGGCGGTTTCCGCGAACGCCAGGCCGTTGCGCGACCAGTCGGCGCGGGCCTGCGGCTCTTCGAGCATGCGTTGCAGGTAGCGGTTGAGCTGCTCCTGCTCGAAAGGCTCGTCCAGCACCAGGCCGCTGTCGGCCTCGGCGATGTAATGGGCGTAGCCGCACACCTGCGAGACCAGCACCGGCAACCCCGCCACCAGGGCTTCGAGCAGCACGGTACCCGTATTCTCGTTGTATGCCGGGTGGATCAGCAGGTCGGCGCCCAGCAGGAAGCGCGGGATATCACTGCGTCCCTTGAGGAACTGTACCTGCTCGCCAAGGCCCAGCGCGGCACTTTGCAACTGGAACACCTTGGGGTCGTCCTGGCCGATGACCATCAACCGGGTACGCTTGCGCAACGCCGACGGCAGCGCGGCCAGGGCCTTGAGGCTGCGGTCCACGCCCTTGGTCTTGAAGCCAGAGCCGATCTGCACCAGCAGCAGGTCGTCGTCACCCAAGTCGAACTCCTTGCGGAAGTCGGCGCGGATCTCGGCGGCGTTGGCCGGAGCCCGGCGATCCTGGGAAATCCCCGGTGGCAGCAAGTGAAAGCGCTCCACCGGCGTGCCGTAATGCTTGATGAACAGCGGTTGCTGCACCTCGGAAATCATCAGCACCTCGGTATGGGCGTCCTTGGCGAACACCGCCCGCTCGTACTCGGCAAAATGCCGGTAGCGCCCCCAACGGCGGTACAAGCCACCGCGCAGGGTCTGCGCCTTGTCTTCGAAGCAGCCGTCGGCAGCGTAATACACATCCAGACCCGGCATCTTGTTGAAGCCGATCAGACGATCGACCGGGCGCTTGGCCAGGTCGGCGGCCATCCAGGCACTGAGCTTCTCGTTGCGACGGTGGTTGAACAGCGCCTTGACCGGCGCCACCAGCACCTCGAAACCCGGTGGAATATCACCCTCCCAGATCAACGTGTAGACACGGATCTGGTGGCCCCGCTTCTGGCATTCCAGGGCAATGCGCATGAAATCACGCTGCAGCCCGCCGAAGGGGAAATACTTGTAAAGCACAAAAGCCAGTTGCATCAACGGACATCCTCAGCCAGCAGCAACGCGCTCAAGCGGCTCGCCACATGCTCGGGATTCAGGCGAGTGAAGCACAGCGGCCACTCGCGTTTGAGATCGAACCGGCGCAGGTCCTCGGCGCTCGGCTTATAGGTGCACTTCTTCTGCAGGCAGGGCGCGCAGGGGAAATTGCTGGCCTGATGAACCTGAGCCCGACCATAGGCCCCGGTGAGGCCCGGATTGGTCGGGCCGAACAGCGAAATGGTCGGCACATCCAGTGCCGCGGCGAGGTGGCCCAGGCCAGTATCCACCGCCACGCACGCCTTGGCGGCCGCCAGTACACGGGCGACGCCGGCAAGGTTCAACTTGGGCAGCACCTGACAGTTTTTCAAGCCTTGGGCGATACGCTCGGCGCGAGCCTTCTCCTGCGGGTTGCCCCATGGCAGGCGCACCTGCAGGTTGCGCTGGCCCATGCGCTCTGCCAGTTCGCGCCAGTAGGCCTCGGGCCAATGCTTGGTGGCCCAGGTGGTACCGTGCAGGAACACCACGTAGGGCGCGGCTGGGGGCAGCTGCAGGCGGTCCAGGTCCAGGCCATAGTTGCCGATGCCTTCGGGCAAGTCGTAGGCCAGGGCCATGGCGAACAACTGACGCACACGCTCCACCGCATGCTGGCCAACGGCGACCGACAGGCGTCGGTCATAGAAGCGACTGGCCCAGCCCTCACGCGCCGAATAGCGGTCCAGGCCGGCCACCGGCGCCTTGACGTAGCGGGTCAGCCAGGCCGATTTGACCAGGCCCTGGGCATCGATCACCAGGTCGTACTTGCGCTCGCGAACGCGTTGCTTGAACGCCTTCCACTCGCCGCTCTTGAAAGTCTGCCAGAGGTTTTTGCGCCAGCGGCGAATCGCCACCGGAATCACCTGGTCGACCGCAGGGTGCCAACTGGGGATCTCGGCGAAACCTTCCTCCACCACCCAGTCGAAGCGAATGCCTGGCATGGCATGGGCGGCATCGGTAAGCGCAGGCAGGGTGTGGATCACATCCCCTAGCGATGAGGTCTTGATGATCAGTACCCGCACTTAGTCGACCTCGGCCACGGTATCGATCAGGTTCGGACCACCCAGGCGGTGCAGGGCGGCGATGACGTTGCCAGGCTCCAGCAGGCGCAGGCAGTTGTAGTGACCGAAGCGGCAGGTGCGGTCGAAGCACGGGCTGCATTCGATGCCGGTGCGCACGATCTCGACGTGCTCGGCCAGTGGCGGGGTGAAGCCCGGCGAGGTCGAACCATAGACGGCGACCAGCGGACGGTTCAGCGCAGCGGCCACATGCATCAAGCCCGAGTCGTTGGACACCACGGCGTCGGCGCAGGACATCAGGTCGATGGCTTCGGCCAAGGAAGTTTCACCGGCCAGGTTGTACGACTCTTCACGCAACCCCGGAATCAGACGGTCGCGGATCTGCTCGCCCACCGGGTGGTCGTTCTTCGAACCGAACAGCCATACCTGCCAGCCCTGGCGGATCATCGCGTCGGCAACCTCGGCGTAGTGCTCGGCGGGCCAGCGCTTGGCCTCGCCAAACTCGGCACCTGGGCACAGCGCCAGCACCGGCCGGTCCAGCTCCAGGCCGAACTTGGCCAGGGCGGCTTCGCGGCTGGCTGCCTCGATCTGCAGGCTGGGCCGTGGGTAAGGCTGCGGCAGCTCGGCACCGGGCGCATAGGCCAGGGCCATGAAGCGTTCGATCATCAGTGGGTAGCGGGCCTTGTCCAGCGTGCGCACATCGTTGAGCAGGCCGAAGCGCATTTCGCCGCGCCAGCCGGTGCGCTTGGGGATACCGGCGAAGAAGGGCACCAGCGCCGACTTCAGCGAGTTCGGCAGCAGGATGGCCTGGTCGTACTGGCCCGCCAAAGACTTGCCAATACGCCGCCGCGTGGCCAGTTCCAGGGCGCCATGGCCGAGCGGAAAGCTCAAGGCCTTGCGCACTTCGGGCATCCGTTCGAGGATCGGCCGGCTCCACTCGGGTGCCAGCACGTCGATCACGCAGTCGGGGTGCTGCTGTTTCAGGCACTGGAACAGGGTCTGCGCCATCACCATGTCGCCGACCCAGCTGGGGCCAATGATCAGTATTCTCATGCTTAGTCCAGAAACGCTCGGGGAGGCTGCAGACTGCGGTACAGCCTGGCCTCCCCTCTTTATATTCAGGCTATTTGGCGGACAGTGTACCACTCAGGCCCATCCGTCGCTGATCGCAGCCCCTGTGGCAGCGGGGCCTTCAGCTCAAACCCAGCTCAGCCCAGATCCGCCGCACCTCGCGTCGTTCATCGGCAAACTGCGCCGCGTCGATCACTCCAGCCTGCTTCTGCAAGGCCTGGCGGTGCGAAGCCGAACGAAACGCCTTGTACACTTCACGCAACAGCACCGCGTCACTGGCCGGCATCAACCCTGCCTGTTCCAGCTCTTCCAGAATGCGGATGTTATCGGTCCATCGCAGTATGGCCGGATGGTCGTGAGACCAAGCCAAAGCGGCGTATTGCACCATAAATTCGATATCGACGATACCGCCTGCATCCTGCTTGATATCGAATGGAACCCCCGCATCGAAAGCGTTGGCCGCCGTGCCCGCGACGGTCGCCTTGGTGCCGAGGTTGTCGCGCATCTTGGCGCGCATCTCGCTGACCTCGGTGCGCAGCTTGTCCAGGTCGCGAGCCTGGCCTAGCACCCTGGCGCGCACGCCTTCGAATGCCGCCGCCACCTGCTTGCATCCCACCAGTACGCGGGCGCGCACCAGGGCCTGGTGCTCCCAGGTCCAAGCCTCGCTCTGCTGGTAGCGCTCGAACGCCCCCAGCGAGCTGACCAGCAGCCCGGAGGCACCGGACGGGCGCAGGCGCATGTCGACGTCATAGAGCTGGCCAGAGTTGGTCTGAGTGGTCAACAGGTGAATGATCCGCTGGCCCAGGCGGGTGAAGAACTGGGCGCTGTCGATGGGCTTGGCGCCGTCGGTCTCGGCTTGAGGGTCGCCATCATGGATGAACACCAGGTCCAGGTCCGAGCCATGGCCCAGCTCCAGGCCTCCGACCTTGCCGTAGCCAATGATGACGAAGCCCGGATCGCACAAGCTGCCATCGCTGCGCTTGGGCTGGCCGTGGCGCGACACGGTCTGGCGCCAGGCCAGGGCCAGTACCTGGTCGAGAATCGCCTCGGCCAGCCAGGTCAGGTAATCGCTGACTTTCATCAAAGGCAGGTTGCCACTGATTTCAGAGGCGGCCACCCGCAGGCTGTGGGCCAGTTTGAAGTGGCGCAACGCTTCCATCTGCTGCTCCAGGTCATCCTCGGGAATGCGCGTCAACCGCTCGCGCAACTCACTGGCAAGTTCAGGCGCCAGCGGTGGGCTGAACAAGCGCCCTTCGTTGAGCAGCTCGTCGAGCAACAACGGGTAACGAGCGATCTGCTCGGCGATCCAAGGGCTGGCCGCGCACAATGTCAGCAGCCGGCGCAGGGCACCTGGGTTCTCGGTCAACAGTACCAGGTAGGCCGAACGCCGGGCCACGGCCTCTACCAAGGGCAAGACGCGTTCGAGCACCAGGTCGGGGTTGTCATGCTCCACCGTCTGCGCCATCAGGCGCGGCACGAAAGCATCGAGGCGCTCACGACCGATACGCTGCATCGACCGCAGCTGGGGGCTTGCGCGCAGGCCAGACAGACGACGCAGCGCCTCGGCAGGTTGCTTGAAGCCTGCTTCTTCCAACTGCCGGCTTGCAGCGTCTTCGTCCAGCGCCTGCTCCCACAGTGGCAACCACTCGCCCCCGACCACCAGCTCGCCCTCGCCTTCTTCATCGTCCGGGTCGGCGATGACCTGGCGGAAGTGCCAGTCGACCCGGCCGCGCCAGTACATCAGCTGGTCGTGGAAGCTCTGCCAGTCGGCAAAGCCAAGGATGTACGCCACCCGCTCACGGTCGGTCTCGCTGTCTGGCAGCATCTGGGTCTGGCGGTCGGCGATGGCCTGCAGGGCATGTTCGGCGTAACGCAGGAATTCGTAGCCTTCGCGTAGCTCTGCAACCACGGCCGGTGGCAGGTAGCCCTGGCCTTCGAGGGTCGCCAGCACCTTTAGCAGCGGCCGCTGTTGCAGGCTCAGGTCACGTCCACCGTGAATCAGCTGGAAGGCCTGGGCGATGAACTCCACCTCGCGGATGCCCCCGGCACCGAGCTTGATGTTGTCGGCCATGCCCTTACGTCGCACTTCCTGCTGGATCAGCTGCTTCATGGTGCGCAGCGCTTCGATCGCCGAAAAATCCAGGTAACGCCGGTAAACGAAGGGACGCAGCATTTCCTGCAACTGGGCACCGGCGTGCTGGTCGCCCGCTACCACGCGGGCCTTGATCATGGCGTAACGCTCCCAATCGCGGCCCTGGTCCTGGTAATACTGCTCCAGGGCGTTGAAGCTGAGCACCAGTGCACCTGCCGAACCATAAGGACGCAGGCGCATGTCGACACGGAAGACGAAACCGTCGACGGTCACCGGGTCCAGGGCCTTGATCAGGCGCTGGCCCAGCCGGGTGAAGAACTCCTGGTTGTCCAGCGAGCGCTTGACCCCTTCGGTCTCGCCGCCTTCGGGGAATGCGAAGATCAGGTCGATGTCCGACGACAGGTTCAGCTCCACCGCACCGAGCTTGCCCATGCCCAGCACCACCATATGTTGCGGCTGGCCACTGCGATTGCCGATGGGCGTACCGAACTGCTGGCAATGGCGCGGGTACAGCCATTGATAGGCCTGGTCGATGGCGGCGTCGGCAAGGTCGGACAAGTCTCGGCAGGTTTCGCCCAGTTCGGCTTGGCGGGTGATGTCGCGCCAGATGATGCGCAGTTGCTGGCGGTTGCGTTCACGGCGCAGATTGCGCGCCAGCTCGTCCTCGGTCTGCGCCGCCTGGGCAGCGGCGGCGATATGCGCGCACAGATCGCCCGGGCCATAGCGACGGTCCAGCTCACCGCTGGCGACCAGTTCGAACAGCATGGCCGGTTCGCGCTGGGCCAGGCCCAGGACGAAGTCACTGGCCGCGGCTACCTGATCGAACTGTTGCCGATGGGCCAGGCTCCAAGCGTGCAAGTCCAGCTCAGGGTGACCGGCGATGGCATCGAGCAGGAACTGCTGGTTGCGAGCGACCAGCGGTTGCAGGGTAGCGGGCAGATCGAGCGGCAAAGGCAGGCGCATGGACTATCCTTGATCGGCGAGAAAGTGAGGGGTAGAGGCGGCCAAGGGGAAGCCCGACCACGGTTGGACTGTCATACAAAAGTTGGAAATAGCTGAAAAAAACGAATCACTGGCAAAAAACATCAAGAACCACCTGTTTTCGGCACAACGCCAACCAACATGAACGTTTTTCCTCACAACGCAGGGTGCGACCAAACGTCGCATTTCTGTAGTATTACTACTACCCCGACCGTGTAAAAGCATGAAATGCGAAAGCTTTTGTAGTAAAACTACACGGCGCCGGATGAGACCCCGGTAATCCAAGAATTCACGACGTCTGCCCATAAGGCCAGTCGCAAACTCAGGCCACCGATTCTGGTGGCCTTTCCGCCCTGGAGCAAGCCATGCAAGACCTCGATCCAATCGAAACCCAGGAATGGCTGGATGCCCTGGAGTCGGTCCTCGACAAAGAAGGCGAAGACCGCGCTCATTACCTGATGACCCGTATGGGCGAGCTGGCCACCCGTAGTGGCTCCCAGCTGCCGTATGCGATCACCACGCCATACCGCAACACCATCCCTGTCACCCACGAAGCACGCATGCCTGGCGACCTGTTCATGGAACGCCGCATTCGCTCGATGGTACGTTGGAACGCCCTGGCCATGGTCATGCGTACCAACCTGAAAGACTCGGACCTGGGCGGACACATCTCCAGCTTCGCCTCCAGCGCCACCCTGTACGACATCGGCTTCAACTACTTCTTCCAAGCCCCGACCGAAGAGCACGGCGGCGACCTGATCTTCTTCCAGGGCCACGCCTCGCCAGGCGTCTATGCCCGCGCCTTCATGGAAGGCCGCATCAGCGAAGAACAGATGAACAACTTCCGTCAGGAAGTGGACGGCAACGGCCTGTCTTCGTACCCGCACCCTTGGCTGATGCCTGACTTCTGGCAGTTCCCGACCGTTTCCATGGGTCTGGGCCCGATCCAGGCGATCTACCAGGCGCGCTTCATGAAGTACCTGGAAGCCCGTGGCTTCATCCCGGCCGGCAAGCAGAAGGTCTGGTGCTTCATGGGCGACGGCGAGTGCGACGAGCCGGAATCCCTGGGTGCAATCGCCCTGGCTGGCCGCGAGAAGCTGGACAACCTGATCTTCGTCATCAACTGCAACCTGCAGCGCCTCGACGGCCCGGTTCGCGGCAACGGCAAGATCATCCAGGAACTCGAAGGCGTGTTCCGTGGCGGCGGCTGGAACGTCAACAAGGTCGTCTGGGGCCGTTTCTGGGACCCACTGTTCGCCAAGGACACCAACGGTGCCCTGCAGCGTCGCATGGACGAAGTCATCGACGGCGAGTACCAGAACTACAAGGCCAAGGACGGTGCGTACGTCCGTCAGCACTTCTTCAACACCCCAGAGCTCAAGGCCATGGTCGAAGACCTGTCCGACGAGGAAATCTGGAAGCTCAACCGTGGCGGCCACGACCCGTACAAGGTCTATGCGGCCTACCACCAGGCGGTCAACCACAAGGACCAGCCTACCGTCATCCTGGCCAAGACCATCAAGGGTTACGGTACCGGTGCTGGCGAAGCCAAGAACACCGCGCACAACACCAAGAAGGTCGACGTCGACAGCCTGCGTCACTTCCGTGATCGCTTCGACATCCCGGTCAAGGATGCCGACCTCGAGAACCTGCCGTTCTTCAAGCCCGAAGAAGGCTCCGCCGAAGCCAAGTACCTGGCCGAGCGCCGTGCTGCCCTGGGTGGCTTCGTGCCACAGCGCCGCAGCAAGAGCTTCAGCGTGCCGACCCCGCCACTGGAAACCCTGAAGGCGATCCTGGACGGCTCGGGCGACCGCGAAATTTCCACCACCATGGCCTTCGTGCGTATTCTGGCGCAGCTGGTCAAGGACAAGGAAATCGGCCAGCGTATCGTGCCGATCATCCCGGACGAAGCCCGTACCTTCGGTATGGAAGGCATGTTCCGTCAGTTGGGCATCTACTCGTCGGTCGGCCAGCTCTACGAGCCCGTCGATAAAGACCAGGTGATGTTCTACCGCGAAGACAAGAAGGGCCAGATCCTCGAGGAAGGCATCAACGAAGCCGGCGCCATGTCGTCGTTCATCGCTGCCGGTACCTCGTACAGCTGCCACAACCAGCCGATGCTGCCGTTCTACATCTTCTACTCGATGTTCGGCTTCCAGCGTATCGGCGACCTGGCCTGGGCCGCTGGCGACAGCCGCACCCGTGGTTTCCTGATCGGCGGTACCGCCGGCCGTACCACCCTCAACGGTGAAGGCCTGCAGCACGAAGACGGTCACAGCCACATGATGGCGGGCACCATCCCGAACTGCCGCACCTACGATCCGACCTACGGCTACGAGCTGGCGGTGATCATCCAGGACGGCATGAAGAAGATGACCGAAGAGCAACAGGACATCTTCTACTACATCACCGTGATGAACGAATCCTACCAGCAGCCAGCCATGCCGGCCGGTGTCGAGGAAGGCATCATCAAGGGTATGTACCTGCTCGAAGAAGACACCCGCGAAGCCGCGCACCACGTACAGCTGATGGGCTCCGGCACCATCCTGCGCGAAGTCCGCGAAGCCGCGAAGATCCTGCGTGACGAGTTCAACGTCGGTGCCGACGTATGGAGCGTCACCAGCTTCAACGAACTGCGTCGCGACGGCCTGGCCGTGGAACGCGCCAACCGCCTCAAGCCTGGCCAGAAGCCTCAGAAGACCTACGTCGAAGAGTGCCTGTCCGGTCGCAAGGGCCCGGTCATCGCGTCCACCGACTACATGAAGCTGTTCGCCGAGCAGATTCGCCAGTGGGTACCGAGCAAAGAGTTCAAAGTCCTGGGTACCGATGGCTACGGTCGCAGCGACAGCCGCAAGAAGCTGCGTCACTTCTTCGAAGTCGACCGTCACTTCGTCGTGCTGGCTGCCCTGGAAGCCTTGGCTGACCGTGGCGAGATCGAACCCAAGGTGGTGGCAGACGCTATCGTCAAGTTCGGTATCGACCCGGACAAGCGCAACCCACTGGACTGCTGAGGAGTATTTTTAAGTGAGCGAACTCATTCGCGTACCTGACATCGGCAGCGGTGAAGGTGAAATCATCGAGCTGTTCGTCAAGGTCGGTGACCGCATCGAGGCCGACCAGAGCCTGCTGACCCTGGAGTCCGACAAGGCCTCCATGGAGATTCCAGCGCCCAAGGCCGGTGTCATCAAGGAACTGAAGGTCAAGCTGGGCGATCGCCTGAAAGAAGGCGACGAGCTGCTGGTCCTGGAAGCCGAGGGCGCCGCTGCGGCGCCCGAGGCTCCGGCCGCGGCCGCTCCGGCTCCAGCGGCTGCCGCTCCGGCGCCGGCTGCCGACGCCGCCCCTGCTCCGGCTGCAGCCCCCGCTGCCGCCAGCGTTCAGGACATCCACGTGCCGGACATCGGTTCGTCGGGCAAGGCCAAGATCATCGAAGTGCTGGTCAAGGTCGGCGACACCGTCGAGGCTGACCAGTCGCTGATCACCCTCGAGTCCGACAAGGCCTCGATGGAGATTCCATCGCCTGCCGCTGGCGTGGTCGAAGAAGTGCTGTGCAAGCTGGAAGATGAAGTCGGCACTGGCGACCTGATCTTCAAGCTGAAAGTCGCTGGCGCCACGCCTGCTCCGGCTCCGGCTCCGGCTCCGGCCGCTGCCGCTCCAGCTGCTGCTCCAGCCCCGGCCGCCGCTCCGGCAGCCGCCCCGGCGCCGGTCGCCGCTGCGGCAGCCGCCCCGGCGCTGGTCGCCACCGCACCGGCTGCCGGCAGCAATGCCAAGGTTCACGCAGGCCCGGCCGTTCGCCAGTTGGCGCGTGAGTTCGGTGTCGACCTGGGCGCGGTCGCCGCGACCGGTCCGCACGGCCGCATCCTCAAAGAAGACGTACAGGTCTACGTCAAGGCCATGATGCAGAAGGCCAAGGAAGCCCCGGCAGCCGCCGGTGCGACTGGCGGCGCTGGCATCCCGCCGATTCCTGCCGTGGACTTCAGCAAGTTCGGTGAAGTGGAAGAAGTCGCCCTGACCCGCCTGATGCAGGTCGGTGCCGCCAACCTGCACCGCAGCTGGCTGAATGTGCCGCACGTCACCCAGTTCGACTCCGCCGACATCACCGAGCTGGAAGCCTTCCGCGTTGCACAGAAGGCCGTGGCCGAGAAGGCTGGTGTCAAGCTCACCGTGCTGCCACTGCTGCTCAAGGCCTGTGCCTTCCTGCTCAAGGAACTGCCAGACTTCAACAGCTCGCTGGCCCCCAGCGGCAAGGCCATCATCCGCAAGAAGTACGTGCACATCGGCTTCGCCGTGGACACGCCGGACGGCCTGCTGGTGCCTGTGATCAAGAACGTCGACCAGAAGAGCCTGCTGCAACTGGCTGCCGAAGCCGCTTCGCTGGCCGAAAAAGCCCGCACCAAGAAGCTGTCGGCAGACGAGATGCAGGGCGCCTGCTTCACCATCTCCAGCCTCGGCCACATTGGCGGCACCGGCTTCACGCCGATCGTCAACGCGCCTGAGGTGGCGATCCTGGGTGTCTCCAAGGCAACCATGCAGCCGGTCTGGGATGGCAAGGCCTTCCAGCCGAAGCTGATGCTGCCGCTGTCGCTGTCCTACGATCACCGTGTGATCAACGGCGCTGCCGCCGCGCGCTTCACCAAGCGTCTGGGCGACGTGCTGGGCGATATCCGCACCATGCTGCTGTAACACGCAGCCAGCCTGCCTCCCGTCGCGGAGGCAGGTACCCTTTTCGAGCTGCCACGCTCGTACCTCAACCCCGTCGATTGGCGGGGCTTTTTTTTTGTTCGCCGATAGGATTTTGCGATCGAGCGCCGCCTGCGCGACGCATCGCGAGCAAGGCTCGCTCCTACGGTTGTTTCACGCCAATCAAGGTAGCGAGCCTTGCTCGCGATGCGTCGCGCAGGCGGCGCTCGATTTCACAAACACCAAAAACCTCTCGTCGAACAGCCCCCAAACTCATCAGCCAAACTAAGGATTTCCCCCCCGCAGCCGAAAACATATACATGACAGCCCCCTAGCCGCTTGCCAGCCTCGGGGACATGATGCAACCTTGCCAGATGCGCCGCTCAAGGCAGCGTCATCCTCTTCAAGCGAGTCTTCGATGAAAAGCCAACCCGATGCCACCAGTCGTGTGGTGGCCGAGGTCGTCACGCAGCTTCCCGTGCCTTCGCGGCTCGGCATGCTGCGTTTCGAAAGGCTGAACGAAGCCACCTGGTCGCTGCTTTACCTGGACCCCGCCTGCGAGCGTCAATTCGGCTTGCCCGCATCCGAACTGTGCGCGCTCATCGGCTCGCCCTATGCAAGCCTGATGGCACCCGAGATCCGCTACAAGCTGCATGACGAGATCCAGGCACAGCTGGCCCACCGTGGCTACTACCGAGTGCGCTACACCCTGCATGCGCAACAGGCGCCACTGCGCCTGCTGGAGGTCGGCGAGGCCTACAAACAGCACAACCGCCAGTTGCTGCGCGGCTACCTGACCGTGCTCGACGACCAGGCAGACGACCTCTCGGAGTTGGACGCAAACGATCTCGAATCGCGCAACAACCGCCTGCAACTGGCCCTGCAGTTGAACCAGCGTGCACAACAGGAACAGCTCGAACACCTGGAACGGGTACGTGGCCAGCAAGACCTGATCCTGCGCCTGGCACGCCAACGCTACAGTGCAGAGAACTCGTTGCTCGAGGCCGCCGAGCTGATTACCCGCAGCGCCTGTGAAATCTACAAGGTCGACAACGCCAGCATCTGGCATCTGGAAGAGCAGCGTCTGGTACCGATAAGCGCCTGGTACCGACACGAGCAGCAACACCAACTGCCCGAGCCGATCGATGCCAGCCGCTTCCCGGACTACCTCGAAGCCCTGCATGCCAGCCGCGCCATCGATGCTCATAACGCCAGCCACGACCCACGCACCCGTGAGCTCGCCAACAGTCTTTTACCGGCCAACAACGCCATGCTCGACGCCAGTATTCGCGTCGACGGCCAGGTGGTCGGCGTGCTATGCCTGGAACAGACCGGGCAGCCAAGGGCCTGGCAGTCCGACGAGATTGCCTTTGCCGGCGAGCTGGCCGATCAGTTCGCCCAGGTCATCACCAACCACAACCGGCGTACCGCGGCCAGCGCCCTGCACCTGTTCCAGCGGGCGGTCGAGCAAAGCGCCAACGCCTTCCTGCTGGTCAACCGCGACGGGGTGGTGGAATACGTCAACCCCAGCTTCACCGCCATCACCCAATACAGCACCGAAGAGGTCCAGGGCCACCATCTGGCCGAGTTGCCGGCGCTGGAGAATCTCAGCGAACTGCTGTTCGACTCGCCGTCGAGCCTGGAAATGGGCAACAGCTGGCAAGGAGAATTCAAGAGCCGGCGCAAGAACCTCGAACCCTACTGGGGGCAGCTGTCGATCTCCAAGGTATATGGCGATAACCGAGAGCTGACCCACTACATCGGTATCTACGAGGACGTCACCCAGTCCAAACTGGCCCAGCAGCGCATCGAGCGCCTGGCCTATACCGACAACCTGACCAACCTGGGCAACCGCCCAGCGTTCATCCGCAACCTCGATACCCACTTCACCCGCGACGGTGACAGCCCGATCTGCCTGCTGCTGGTGGACATCGACAACTTCAAGCGGATCAACGACAGCCTCGGCCACCAGACCGGCGACAAGCTGCTGGTGAGCCTGGCCCGACGCCTGCGCAACAGCCTCAGCCCCAATGACATCCTTGCCCGCTTCGCCAGCAACGAGTTCGCTGTGCTGCTCAACGGCACCAGCCTGGAGGATGGCCAGGGCGTCGCCCTCCAACTGCTGCGCACCCTCGACAAACCGATGTTCGTCGACAACCAGCTGATCAACGTCACCGCGTCGGTGGGCTTGGCCTGCGCGCCCATGCACGGCAGCGACCCGACCACCCTGATGAAGAATGCAGGCCTTGCCCTGCACAAGGCCAAGGCCAACGGCAAGCATCAGGTGCAAGTGTTCACCGAGGTGCTAAACGCCGAGGCCAGCTACAAGCTGTTCGTCGAGAACAACCTGCGCCGCGCCCTGACCCAGAACGAGCTGGAGGTGTTCTACCAGCCCAAGCTGTGCCTGCGCAGCGGCCGTTTACTCGGCCTGGAAGCACTGCTGCGCTGGAACCACCCCGAGCGCGGCATGATTCGCCCGGACCAGTTCATCAGCGTGGCCGAGGAAACCGGCCTGATCATCCCCATCGGCAAATGGGTGGTGCGCCAGTCGTGCCGCATGAGCCAGCAACTGCGCGAGGCCGGCATGGGCAACCTGCACGTGGCCATCAACCTGTCGCCAAAGCAGTTCTCCGACCCCGACCTGGTCGCCTCGATCAGCTCGATCCTCAAGGAAGAAGAACTGCCACCGCACCTGCTGGAGCTGGAACTTACCGAAGGCCTGCTGCTGGAGGCCACCGAAGACACCCACCGCCAGCTCGATGAGCTCAAGGCCCTGGGCCTGACTCTGGCCATGGACGACTTCGGCACCGGTTACTCATCGCTGAGCTACCTGAAGAAGTTTCCGATCGACATCATCAAGATCGACCGCAGCTTCATCAATGAAATCCCGGACAACCAGGACGACATGGAGATCACCTCGGCGGTGGTGGCCATGGCCCACAACCTCAAGCTCAAGGTAGTGGCCGAAGGGATCGAAACTCCAGAACAGCTGGCGTTCCTGCGCAGGCACCGTTGCGATGTCGGCCAGGGCTACCTGTTCGACCGGCCCATTCCGGGCCGGGAGCTGGCGGAAAAACTCAAGCGCTACCCGCGCGGTCCAATGGACTGACAGCAGCCTCAACCTCGGGCACTATAGAACCCATTCGGCCTCATCGCCGGCAATCCCCAGTACCTGCGGAACGACCCTGTAGGCGCCGGCTTGCCGGTGATCGAGCCTCCATCTATCTGACACACAGAGGAACGGCCATGGTCCTGCGTTCGGAAATCCTGGTGAACAAAAACGTCATGCCTACTGCGGAACAGGCCCTGCCTGGACGCGAAACCCCAATGGCCCTGCCCGAATTCCACTATGTCTTCAAAGACACCCCACTGCTGGGCCCCTTCTTCGAGGGCAGTATCGACTTCGCCATCTTCGGCCTGGGCTGCTTCTGGGGTGCCGAGCGCCGCTTCTGGCAGCGTGAAGGCGTGGTCAGCACCGTGGTCGGCTATGCCGGTGGCTTCACGCCAAACCCCACCTACGAAGAAGTCTGCTCGGGCCTGACCGGCCATACCGAAGTGGTGCTGGTGGTGTTCGACAAGGATAAGGTGAGCTACCGCGAACTGCTGGCGATGTTCTGGGAACTGCACAACCCGACCCAAGGCATGCGCCAGGGCAACGACATCGGCACCCAGTACCGCTCGGCGATCTACTGCACCAGCCCAGAACAGCTGGAGCAGGCCAAGGCCAGCCGTGATGCGTTCCAGGCAGAACTGACCAAGGCAGGCTTCGGTGAAATCACCACCGAAATCGACCAGGCCCCGACCGTGTACTTCGCCGAAGCGTACCACCAGCAGTACCTGGCCAAGAACCCCGATGGCTATTGCGGCATCGGCGGTACTGGCGTGTGCCTGCCACCCAGCCTGCAGGGCAACTGAGCCATGAGCACGATGACCCTTTTCCACGGGCCGCTTTCGCCTTTCGTGCGCAAAGTCATGGTGGTGCTGCACGAAACCGCCCAGCTTGACCGCGTGGCCCTGCAGCCCGTGAACATCAGCCCAGTGAACGGCGACGAGCAACTCAACCAGGGCAACCCCATCGGCAAGATCCCGGCACTGCGCCTGGAAGATGGCACCGTGCTGCACGACAGCCGCGTCATTTGCGAGTACCTGGACTGCCAGCACGTCGGCACTCCGCTGATTCCCCGGGAAGGCTCGGCGCGCTGGCGGCGCATGACCCTGGCCTCCCAGGCCGATGCGATCATGGATGCGGCGGTATCGACCCGCTACGAGACCTTCCTGCGACCGCAAGACAAGCGTTGGGATGGCTGGGTGGCCGCGCAAAGCGAGAAGATTCGGCGCAGCCTGGCCAACCTGGAACGCGAGCACCTGGCCGAGTTGGCATCGGGGTTCGACATCGCGGCGATTGGTGTGGCCTGTGCGCTGGGTTACCTGGACTTGCGTCAGCCTGAGTTCGGCTGGCGGGCGCAACAGCCCGGACTCGCGGCGTGGTATGCCGAGGTGATCAAGCGGCCGTCGATGGTAGCGACGGCGCCGGCTGCCTGATCAGGCGCATCGCCGGCAAGCAGGCTCCCACAGGGGTGTGAAATCTGTAGGAGCCGGCATGCCGGCGATGCCGCCATCACAGCCAAAACCGAATCAGCAGTCCGGTTTGCCCGCCGTGAACCGCTTGGCCGGGTTGACCGCGGCCTTGAACTCGCGCAGCGCCTTGGCGCCCACCAGCAATGGGTAGTTGAAGCTGCTGCGGTCGACCAGATTGACCTCCACCGTGCGCTTCACATCACCCAGACACAGTTCCAGGTCGACCACCGGCCGTTTCGAGAGCTCCGGTGCATCGCCCTCCTCCTCTTCGTCAGCACGGTTCTTGATCTTGCTGATGCGCGCCAGCTTGTGCTCATAGACCTTGCCGTCGGCGTCCTTGGTCGCCAGGCGGAAGCGGACCCACTCCTCGCCATCGCGGGTGAACAGCTCGATATCCTTGGCCGACAGCGACGCGGTGTAGGCACCGGTATCCATCTTGGCTTTCAGGGTTTCGCCAATCTCAGGCAGGGCGATGTATTCGTAGCGACCGTATAGGGTGGGCTCGGCAGCCATCACCGGCAACGCCAACAGCGACAACAGGGCAAGCAGAGGTTTCACAGGCAAACTTCCTTGAGAAGAGTCAGTGCTTAGACTGCGCAAGCAGGATAGGTTCGTTGTCACACCTTAAACAACACAATGTGAAACATTTGTACCAACCGTCGAGCATTCGACGTTTGGCGTATGGCACAGCCCTGCTTATCATTGCCACCCGCAAAATTCACACAACAAGAGTCTGCTTATGCGTCGCCTGTTTACCGGCATTCTTACGACCACCCTGCTGCTGCTCAACACCCTGGTGCTGATCGGCCCGCTGCTGGTCTTCGCCCTGCTAAAACTGGTGTTGCCAGGCCGTGGGCGAGACTACGCCTCGTGGGCGGTGATGTGGATTGCCGAAACCTGGTCGGAGATCGACAAGATGATCTTCGCCCTGTGCATCCCGACCCAATGGGACATTCGCGGCATCGAGAAGCTGCGTCAGGACACCTCGTACCTGGCCGTCAGCAACCACCAGACCTGGGTCGATATTCCGGCGCTGATCGAAAGCCTCAACCGTCGTACGCCGTTCTTCAAGTTCTTCCTCAAGAAGGAGCTGATCTGGGTGCCCCTGCTGGGCCTGGCCTGGTGGGGGCTGGATTACCCCTTCATGAAGCGCTACAGCAAGGCCTTCCTGGAAAAACACCCCGAGCTCAAGGGCAAGGACCTGGAGATCACCAAGGCGGCCTGCGAGCTGTTCAAGCGCCAGCCGGTGACCGTGGTCAACTACCTGGAAGGCACCCGTTTCAGCGAGGCCAAGCGCCAGGCGCAGCAGTCGCCGTACCGCCACCTGCTCAAGCCCAAGGCCGGCGGCGTGGCGTTCGTGCTGGCGGCGCTGGGCGAGCAGCTCGATGCACTGCTGGACGTGACCATCGTCTACCCCGGCAACCAGGCGCCTGGGTTCTGGGCGTTGCTCAATGGCAGCATTAGTCGGGTGATTATCGACATTCGGGTGCGCGAGCTGGACCCGGTATTGTGGTCGGGGGACTACGAGAACGACCCCGCGTTTCGCCAGACCATACAGGCCTGGGTAAACCAGTTGTGGGTGGAGAAGGACCAGCGGATTGAACAATTGCGCGCCGAGATGAACTGAATTGATTGCCTGTATTGGCCTCTGCACGGGTTTACCCGCGAAGAGGCCGGCACAGGGTTAGGCGTAACCCCGATTAAAAACGAGGCTAATAATTAGAATAAGTAATACTTTTTTGTCATTACCTACCTAAGTGGATAAAAATCGACCAAAGCACAACTACAAAAAGCCTGGATCGAGTCGATGGCCAATCAACCTAGCTCCGCCCCCGCCCAACTGCGCCGTGTCCTAGGGCTGCCCGCCCTGGTGTTCTTCGGCCTTGTGTACATGGTCCCGCTGACCATCTTCACCACCTACGGCATCGTCACTGAACTCACCGGTGGCCGCACTGCCGGCGCCTACCTCGTCACCCTCGTAGCCATGCTGTTTACCGCTGCGTCCTACAGTTTCATGGTCAAGCGCTTCCCAGTCGCGGGCTCGGCGTACTCGTACACCAACATGGCCTTCGGCCCCAATGCGGGCTTCCTCGCAGGCTGGTCGCTGCTGCTCGACTACCTGTTCCTGCCGATGATCAACTACCTGCTGATTGGCCTGTTCCTCAACATTGCTTTCCCGGCCGTTCCCGCCTGGGCCTTCGTGCTTGGCTCGATCGCACTGGTGACAGTGCTCAATGTGGTCGGCATCAACTCGGTGGCCAAGACCAGCAACCTGATCGTCGGTGCGCAGATCGTCTTCATTGGCGTGTTCATCGGTCTATCCTGCAAGACCTTGGCGGGCCAGCCGCTCGACCTGCTGTCGCCGCTGCTGGGTGACGGCACCAAGCCAGGCTTCGGCCCCCTGATGGCCGGCGCGGCGGTACTGTGCCTGTCGTTCCTCGGCTTCGATGCCGTCTCGACCCTGGCCGAGGAGTGCCGCGACGCCCGCCGCGATGTACCCCGGGCGATCATCCTCACCACCCTGTTTGCCGGGTTGCTGTTCACTGTGTTGGCCTATGCCAGCCAGCTGGTGTTACCAGGCAGCAGCTTCGCCAACGCCGATGCGGCGGCCAATGAAGTGATGTTCAAGGCCGGGGGCCAGTTCCTGACCAACTTCTTCACTGCCGCCTATGTCGCCGGCAGCCTGGGCTCGGCGCTGGCCTCGCAGGCGGCGGTGTCGCGCATCCTGTTCACCATGGGACGGGACAACGTGCTGCCGCAGCGCACGTTCGGCTACCTGTCGCCACGCTTCGGCACGCCAGTGTTCGCCATTGCCCTGGTGTCTGCGTTCTCGCTGCTGGCGTTGGTGATCGACCTGTCGACCCTCGCTTCGCTGATCAGCTTCGGGGCGCTGGTAGCGTTTTCGGCGGTAAACCTGGCGGTGGTGAAGACGCACCTGATGAACGATGGGGCTCAGCGTCACCTCGTAGGGCTGCTGCGCTATGGCGTGGTGCCGTTGGTGGGGTTGGGGCTGACCTTGTGGCTGTGGACCAGCCTGTCGGCACTGACGCTGGTGATCGGGTTGTGCTGGTTTGCACTGGGGTTAGCCTACCTGGCGGTGCTTACAGCCGGCTTCCGTCGTCCAGTCAGTTTGGTGGATTTCTCCGAAGCAGACTGAGACCTCTCGCGGATACTGATAAATCTGCCAGTTGTGCGTGTCTTGGATTTACAAAAGACTGTAGCCATACCGTCTTTACGCGAGGGGCCCCATGCCAACAATCCAATTTGCATATGGCCCTTATGAGCAGCGTGACAGCTACACTAGCCAAGCGCCGACGCTCGGTTTCAATGCTGAATGGGATGACACGCTCTCGGGCACCTACCTGCTAGGCAATGGTTATCGAGCGTACAGCCCATCGCTGATGCGATTTCTTGCACCTGATAACTGGAGCCCTTTTGACGCAGGTGGCCTAAATGCCTACGGCTACTGCTCAGGAAATCCGGTGATGGGGCGGGACCCAAGTGGGCACGCGGATTTAAGCCAGCTACGCAAAGTTCCGCAGAGACTGTTGGCCGATGCACGGACTGAACGAGCACGTCAGACTCCGCAACAGACCGCTCAGCAGCGTGTTGATGCGCTGCGTGCCAGACTACGCCAACGCCAAGGTGATCGGGCGGGAGAGCAACGATTTAGAAACCCCATGGCTCAGCAGGGCACCCAGTATCTCCCCCGCCCAAGATCAGCAACAACAACCCCCACAGTTACACAGACGTTACCGACCAACCCGGATCGAGCCTTGGCCCATTCACCTGAAATACAGCCACTCAGCCTCGACCAAGCAAATGCGCTCTACGAACAGCTAATGACTGCAAACGGGCACGAACAGACTTACATCAACAATCTTTCTTACTTGGCAGAGGGTACTGAGATACGTCGCGAGTATGACAGCGCCCTGACCAGGATCAGGGCAGAAATGGACCGGATTCGTAACCTAATTGGAGTTGAAACGCTCCAGTGGTTTCACTTCTAAATGGACTCTGCACGGTTGCTGATAATGGGGCCTACCGGATAGCGATATCGTAGCGGCACGCCCTTGACGCTAAACGCGCCCTTAAGGAAATATTTATGATGATTGGGAGGTTTACCTATGGACCGTATGGGCAGCATTACTGCCAGACGGGCTTGCCCCCCCTGCTTGGCTTTAATGGCCAACGGTACGACCCGGTTGCCCTGACATACGCATTAGGCATGGGCTATCGCAGCTATAGCCCGACCTTGATGCGCTTTCAGGGGCCGGATGATCTCAGCCCGTTTGCAGAAGGAGGGCTGAATGCCTATGCCTATTGTTTAAACGACCCCGTGAACCTGTTAGACACTACAGGACATGCTCCCACCGCTGCGCAACTGCAAGCGAGAATGAAGCAGATGGGCCTGAAGACAGCCTCGTATGCCTCTGGAATCCAACACGGTGCAAACGCACCAAAAAGAAAGGATCTTCTGCGCCCCCATTCGGCTCCAAGAGACGTCAAGCCGAAAAAGACGATCAGCTTCAACGAAACCACAGAGAATTTTTTCTACAAGAAAGAGCAGTTAAAATCCAAGCGCCAGCTCTTCCAAGAGCGCAAGGCACTCATCAGTTATATGGGAAGGGAATACAGGATCTTTGAACTCTACCGAGGCGAATTTGACGAGCTGCTGACCCCCTCTACCGAAGCCATGTTCAAACAGCTCAAAAGCCCCCATATACAACTGGCGCTGATCACCGTGATCCAAAGCCAGTTAGATGATATCCGTGAGCGTTTCAGACGGTTCGACAAGACGCTCAAAAGTATCCGCCTATAAAATCCGGCTTGCGGTAATGAGAATTTCGGTGCGCAATTGACTCATACCGACGGTATAGGTGCGGCCGCTGGGGTGGTCCACAGGCTACCCAAATTCTGCAATAACGATCCGGCAATGCCCTGCTGCCCCAGATACTGCAGAATCAAAGGCGCAAACTGCCCGATCATCCCGGTATCCATCCCCAGCGCCTTGAACGCAGTGTCCAGGTCGCTGCGGTTCTCCACGTTGTTGCCCAGCGCGTTACTCAGCGCCGACTGGCTTTCGCTGTTCTTGCCCAACAAATCCCCCAACCCACTTAACCCGCCCAGCGCATTAGCTCCAGCCAGCAGGTCCAGCCCTGGCACGGCCTTGGTCAGCTGGCCATAGTCGTCGCTGCTCAGGTTGTTACGCGCCAGCCCCAACATCGCCCCTGCCCCGCCGATGGCCTGTTCCGGGGTGATGTTCAGTTCGCTGCCCAAGGTATTGAGCAAACTGGCCTGCGCTTCGGGCGCCTGTACCTGGCCTTGCTGGCTCTGATTCTGGTTCTGCATGGCCGACACGGCATTGGCGGCGTCGCTGAGGTTGAAGGCGAACACCGGGCTTGCGGCCAGGGTCATCAGGGTTGCCAGGGTGAATGCTTTCATCGGGAGGGACCTCGTGGGCCGGAATGGCCGGGGAAACGAGGCGTTGGACTCGAGGTTTTGGAGTTTGTTCCAGGCCGAGTATCGGGCTCTCTGCCTACTGCGTTGGACTGTACAAGATGTGACAGCCTGTCATTTTTGCTAGTTGCATGTTACTCCCCCCACACACAGACTGAGACAATTGCTGTAAATCAACGGAAATAAAAGGACAACCCCGGAGATTGCCATGAGATTTTTCTATCAAAAAGACAAAATCCTGACAACAGGAACCGCTACGCGAAGCAAGACGATATTTCGAACTACGAACTATCTCCTGGCGGAACGTAGCCTGCATGAAAAACCTGATACTTGTCTATTGGCGACGAATGTTAACAACTCGGTACTACTTGGACAGATCGATGATTATGGCACACCCCATGCGTACTCCGCTTTTGGCCACACCCATACGCTACCTTCAGCAAATACGACACTGGGGTTTAACGGCGAGCTTATTCAAGCAGTCACTAACAATTACGCCCTTGGATCCGGCTATAGAACATTCAGCCCTATCTTGATGCGTTTTCTATCCGCAGACAGCCTAAGTCCATTTTCGGAGGGAGGGATAAACGCCTATTGTTATTGCAGCGGGGATCCCATTAACTACGCTGACCCTTCTGGCCATGCGACGGTCAGCATACTACTATCAAGGCGCCGCACACTTCCAACACGATCCAAATTACTGCTTAGCTTCGACAGCCCCGCCCAAGTTAACACCTCGTATAATAGAGATGCCCCGCCGTATTTCAGCTCCAGCCCCAATGTATTTTCAACAGCAGGCACACCGCCACCCTATAGACTAGGAAAGCTTCCTAGTTACTCTAAGTCACTACCAAAAGGCCACAAAAAAGTAGTTACCCCTAGTATTTCACCTGAAAAAAGACCGCTACCAATACTGCCCAAGTATAGTAAGCTCAACAACCAGCCTCCTCGAAGCGCGCTTTCACCTGAACAAGCTTCCGCTTACCATGAAAGACTCGAAGAAATAGCTGGCCAATATGAGCGTGTAGCACGAAATGTCCGGGAACTTAGACACAGAAATATGGTGGTGCCAGTGAGCCAACAACGAACCCTAGAGAACCTTAGCAACGAGCAAGACCATATTCGAGGCCTGTTGAATAGCTAATAGCCGACGACAGGGCACTGATGAGGAGGCATGGGCGAGAACGACTACCAGCACGGACCTTATTACTGCATCCGACACACGCCGCAGCGCTGCGGCTCAGTTATGGAAAGTAATCAAGGAGGTGGCCCAGCATGTCGCCCAGGGGGGGCATCATGGTCCTCTGTCGGAACTCGACAACCATTGCCTCCTCGGTGGCTGTCAGCTTGGCACTAGATGGTTTGGCAGGCCCCACCGAGAATGCTGCGTGGTGGCTCGTGATCGCCATTTGATGACGGTCTTCATGTTCAGTCGGTAGCGGGCGGCGAGCTTCGATTCGACTCTTTCGACGCTTGGAGCTCGGCTCGTATTCTCGGCGTCGTGCGGGCTGAGCCATGGATACGTCCTTCCAAAATGCATCCGCCTCATGAGGCGTCAAGGATGCACCATGACTCTCTTGGCCTGAACACCTAGCCCCAGCATCGCCCTTGCCCCACTGATGTCCTGTTCCGGGGTGATGTTCAGTTCGCTGCCCAAGGTATTGAGCAAACTGGCCTGCGCTTCGGGCGCCTGCACCTCGCCCTGTTGCCTCTGGTTCTGCATGAACGGGGAAACGAAGGGTTGGACTGGAGACTCTGGAATTTGTTTTGCGGCACTTATCGAAGTGCACCCCATAGCAATCACAATTGATGAAAATCCAGTTCCACCTAGCATTTCTAACAGTTGCGGAAAATCTCAAATCTCTCGAATCTAAGCATTGATGCTAGCCGAATCTTAGTGAAGACCGCCAATCCAGGAGAGTGCTCCAAATGACAGATAAGCTACCAGCCATAACCTACACGGTTTATGGATATCAGCATAATGACTACTTGAACAAGGCTTTCTCAGGCTTCAACGGTGGGATATGGCACTCGGAACTCGACGGATACTTCATGGGTAACGGCCATCGTACCTTCAGCACTGTACGCATGCGCTTTAATTCCCCAGACAGCTTAAGTCCTTTCGATGAGGGTGGCATCAATAGCTACGTATACTGCGGAGATGACCCTGTAAATTTCACTGACCCAACCGGGATGAGTAGAGTCTACTTCCTACATCGCTTCATGCCGAAGCAGCAAAAAGTTTCTCCATCGCAACATTTTCAATCCGCCATGGCGGACGACTTATTATTTCAACCAGGCAAAGCCAAAAAACCCCGAAAGCACTTACGCCTGGAAGACTTATCAGCCCAAACTGATTACAATCATTACAACGACTACTCCGACCAGCAACTAAAACAAAAAGCTCGCCGTTTCAATGAACTACTTTCCAAAGAAGACGCTCGTCCAAAAAGAACCTCCCATGAAACCTCAAAGTATTTCCAAGCCTCTACCAGATACCGGAGCAACCTTAACGCAATAGTAGAACAATATAGTATGCGCTATCCCGACCACGCTCTTAGCCTCTCCGACCAAGGAAGAAACTTCTGGGAGAGCTCAGACAGTGGAATGTCTATTTACTCCACTGCAAGCACCAGCTCCCCTACTGCAAGCACCGGCGTGCTTAGTCATAACAATAAAACCGTAAGATCCGGATAACTGGCTCGCTCATTCCAGACATGAGTCCGTTCCACCGCCCAGCGCTTTTGGCATGACCACAAAGCCGCTCACAACCGGCCTGCCATGAACAAATCGCCTTACTCTGAATGCCATTTCCCGGTACGGCGATTGTTCGGTCCTTGTATCATCATATTTGATACAGGCGAAAGCGCACCGGGCTTACAGCCCTTGCCTTAGGGTATTATTTTCGCTTTATAGCTTTACCCTCTTTGGCCAAAGTGGGATTAAGGCATAGGCTTACTGCAGGTGCCATCACCCACCAACCACAACGTATTCCCACCTACCTCCGGCAAGACATTTAAGAATTCACCTATTCCGTGTAGGACGTTTCCGAAACATACTCGCAATCCCCCAAAGCCATTGCAGTGACCTGGGTCGCGCTCTAGTCTCGGGCGGTCGTTACTAATCAACGACCGGCTTTGACAGGCCGATTTCGACGGACGCATTGTGGCTTGCCTTTTATGGTGGCTGTGCGTGGGGCACCTCGTGTGCGCCGGGTTTACTCTGTCGACCGGTCTGTCAACCCGCGTACAGCCGCCACCCATATGTTTGACAGCAAGGGCGTCGGCACAACCGACAGAGGTTTACACCATGCTCAAGATCGTCCCCGATCCACCCCACACCTCCCCTTCCCTCGAAGACACCCTCATCCAGGCCACCGACTATGCCCTGTGCGCCCAAACCGTCGCGCACCAGGCCATTCTGCTGCAGCCCAAGTCACCGACCTCGATCCTCATCATGGCCACGATGCATGAGCTTGAAGCGCTGCGCGTACTGCTGGAGACGGCGTTGATCCAGATGCAGATGCCAGCGGAACCGCGAACGCTGCATTAAGGCGTGAGACTTGTGTTGGCTGGGCTGGCCCTATCGCGGCTAAAGCCGCTCCTACAAGTATTGCGCTGGGCCTGTAGGAGCGGCTTTAGCCGCGATAGGGCCGGGCCTGGCAGTCGAGAAACTGCAGGGAGGTTGAATGATGACCAGCGACGACACCAAGACCACCGTCGGCAAGACCTTTTTCTACCAGGCCGAAGGCCACAACCACCCGTTGTTCTGCATTGCACCGGGCATTCCCTGCCAGAGTGCCCGGGAACAGGCTTCGGAACTGATGGGCTATGTGCGGGATTTGACCATTGACGGGCTGATGGACAACAAGCCGCAGTTGCTCTGGGCTTCACATTATCTGAGCGCATTGGCCAAGGCGCTGCTGGATGATGCCGAGCTGGGGATGATGCGCTGAGCCACGGGTTGGCAGGGCTGGCCTCTTCGCGGGGCAAGCCCGTTGCGATAAGCCCCAACCCCACTCTTTTTTGCGCACGCCATCGCTGTACGTCCTGTATCCAACTGAAAACAGGTTTTTTAGAGGTGCCCTTTGGCCAAAGTGGGATTAAGGCATAGGCTCACTGCAGGTGCCATCCCCCATCAACCACAACGTATTCCCACCTACCTCCGGCAAGACATTTAAGAATTTACCTATTCCGTGTAGGACGTTTCCGAAACATACTCGCAATCCCCCAAAGCCATTGCAGTGACCTGGGTCGCGCTCTAGTCTCGGGCGGTCGTTACTGATCAACGACCGGCTTTGACAGGCCGATTTCGTCAACCACATGGCTTTGCCTCTATGGCAGCTGTGCATGGGGCACTCACGTGCGCCGGGTTTTGGTTGACCTACCGGTCTGTCAACCCATGTACAGCTGCCGCCTTCTTGTTTGACAGCAGGCTGGTGGTGGCACCATTAGAGGTCAATCCATCATGCTCAAGATCGTCCCCGATCCACCCCACAATTCCCCTTCCCTCGAAGACACCCTCATCCAGGCCACGGACTATGCCCTGTGCGCCCAAACCGTCGCGCACCAGGTCATTCTGCTGCAGCCCAAGTCGCCGACCTCGATCCTCATCATGGCCACGATGCATGAGCTTGAAGCGCTGCGCGTACTGCTGGAGACGGCGTTGATCCAGGTGCAGATGCCAGCGGAACCGCGAACGCTGCATTAAGGCGTGAGACTTGTGTTGGCTGGGCTGGCCCTATCGCGGCTAAAGCCGCTCCTACAAGAATTGCGCTGGGCCTGTAGGAGCGGCTTTAGCCGCGATAGGGCCGGGCCTGGCAGTCGAGAAACTGCAGGGAGGTTGAATGATGACCAGCGATGACACCAAGACCACCGTCGGCAAGACCTTTTTCTACCAGGCCGAAGGCCACAACCACCCGTTGTTCTGCATTGCACCGGGCATTCCCTGCCAGAGTGCCCGCGAACAGGCTTCGGAACTGATGGGCTATGTGCGGGATTTGACCATTGACGGGCTGATGGACAACAAGCCGCAGTTGCTCTGGGCTTCACATTATCTGAGCGCATTGGCCAAGGCGCTGCTGGATGATGCCGAACTGGGGATGATGCGCTGAGCCATGGGTCGCCAGGGCTGGCCTCTTCGCGGGGCAAGCCACAGGTTCCGCGTGAGATGTTAAAACTGTTAATTCTGCCAGTATCAAAATTTCTGCGGCTGTTCAAAATGGCTCTTGATAGCCCCATTCATTCGGTGCAGCAGAGATTTGCGTCATGACTACAGAATCAACCTGTTCGCTTTACTTCTACCAAGCCACCAGGCTCATCGCGATAAAACAGGGCAACCAGCACCGCACAATCTTCCGCACCGTCGACATGCCATTAGCCCAACAGCAATCCGATAGCCATAAGCCTGGCCTGCTGGCGATAGATGGCAAGGGTAAGGTATTGCAGGTCCAACAGAATGGCCAAGGCGAAACTCACAGGTACTCCGCCTACGGCCATGACCCAAGACTGCCATCATTGCTGACACTGCTTGGGTTCAATGGCGAAGCCTCCACCTCATTACAGTCCGACTACGCATTGGGCAATGGCCATCGATCGTTCAGCCCTGCGAGGATGCGCTTCAATTCACCGGACAGTTTGAGCCCATTCGGAAGAGGTGGGCTCAACGCGTATTGCTATTGCATGGGTGATCCTGTGAACAATATAGATCCTAGCGGGCGCTCCCTTGTTTTCCTGCCAAACGGCCAGATAATGCGGCGCAGTCGAAATATGGCAACCCCGGCAGGCCACTGGATGAGCCCTTCAACTCTCACGAGAACCGCTTCGCTCAAGACGTTGAACCTCTCCCCACCTTCAAACCAAACCAGGCGAGCGTCATTCTCAGGTGCCAGCCCTATGTCCGAGCAAGCCGCCACTCCTTCAACACCCACAAAAAAGATACCCCTCCAGCGTGTATCGCCATACCGTCCTGACACCCCCCAACACTTAGTCGAGTGGGTAATCCGGGATGCAAGGCACGAACCTCTTTTGCCTAGATCAACTGCTGGTGGTAAACCCACGGCCACCATCAAGGCTATGCCATCCACGCAAGAGTCGAGCTGGCAACTACGCTCGGATCCACCCGAGCCATCGTCATCTGATACGTCCAGGGACTCGACTCCGCGTAGCAGCCGATCAGCCAGCCCTACTCAGACTCCAAATCAGCCCTACTAGGTGCAGACCACCGCCGACTTTAGTAACAGTCAAAGCTACAGCCGCAGATATGATCCGCAAGGACATACCAGAGACCTCCATTGCAAAGCGCCCCGAGCGAGCAATTTCGTGCAGGCCCGCGAACGCATAAAAAACTGTTAATTCTGCCAGTATCAAAATTCCTGCGGCTGTTCAAAATGGGCTTCGAGCAGCCTCCATTCAACCGATACGGCAGGGACTGGAATCATGAGCAAATCATCAAAACGCAGGCTTTTCTTCTATAACACCGACAAGCCAACTACCGTAAAAGAAGGCGACTACTACCACACCATCATTCGACATGCCGATATGCCCTTGGCCGAGCAGCGAGTAGACGGGGTATCGAGCACAGGGTTGCTGGCAACCGATGACAAAGGTTCTGTGTTCGTGGTGCAAGGCAAAGAAGGCGAAAGCTCCACCACCCGCAATGACCAGGCGAACTGACCCGCTCCACCGCTGACCGATTCGCCCATTGGCATTTCGCTCCACCGCCCTCGGACAACCCAGAAAAAACAAAGCCCCTCACGGGAGGGGCTTTGTCTTGTCAGTCACTTCACGCCGCGCCCCACATCTTGTGTGGGTCGATCACGAATTTCTTCGGCGCACCGGCATCGAACTCGCCGTAGCCTTCCGGCGCCTGATCCAGGTTGATCACCTGCACGCCCACCACTTCGGCAATATTGATGCGGTCCCACATGATCGCCTGCATCAGCTGGCGGTTGTACTTCATGGTCGGGGTCTGGCCGGTGTGGAAGCTGTGCGACTTGGCCCAGCCCAGGCCGAAGCGGATGCTCAGCGCACCGATCTTGGCAGCGGCATCTACCGCGCCCGGGTCTTCGGTCACGTACAGGCCCGGGATACCGATGTTGCCGGCGACGCGGGTAACCTGCATCAGCGAGTTCAGCACCGTGGCCGGGGCTTCGTGCTTGGCACCTTCGTGGCCATGGCCACGTGCCTCGAAGCCTACGGCGTCGACGGCGCAGTCCACTTCCGGCTCGCCGAGGATGTCGACGATCTGCTCGTGCAGCGGGGTGTCCTTGGACAGATCGACCACTTCAAAGCCCTGGGACTTGGCGTGGGCCAGGCGGGCTGGGTTGAGGTCGCCGACAATGACGCAAGCAGCGCCCAGCAGGCGTGCCGAGGCTGCAGCAGCCAGGCCGACCGGGCCGGCACCGGCAACGTAGACGGTGCTGCCTGGGCCTACGCCGGCAGTCACGGCACCGTGGTAGCCGGTTGGCAGGATGTCGGACAGGCAGGTCAGGTCACGGATCTTCTCCATCGCCTTGTCGCGCTGTGGCAGTTTCAACAAGTTGAAGTCGGCGTAGGGCACCAGCACGTACTCAGCCTGGCCGCCGGTCCAGTCGCCCATGTCGACGTAGCCGTAGGCACCGCCGGCGCGGGCCGGGTTGACGGTAAGGCAGACACCGGTGTGCATCTCTTTGCAGGAGCGGCAGCGACCACAGGCAACGTTGAACGGTACCGAGACCAGGTCGCCGATCTGCATGCGCTCGACGTCGCGGCCCTTCTCGACGATTTCACCGGTGATTTCGTGGCCCAGAACCAGGCCGACCTGGGCAGTCGTGCGGCCACGGACCATGTGCTGGTCGGAGCCGCAGATGTTGGTGGAAACCACCTTGAGGATCACGCCGTGCTCGATCTTCTTGCCGCGTGGGTCTTGCATTTTCGGGTAGTCGATCTTCTGTACTTCGACCTTGCCAGCGCCGAGATACACCACTCCACGATTGCCAGACATGCTCTTACCTCGCTTGATTTGTATTTATGCAGCGTTGGTTGAAGCGCCACCATCCATGGGCGGCTTGTGTTACTGGAATGCAGAGAATTGTGGGCCTGATACCGCAGGGTGCACTGACTGGGAGCGACAAGCAGATGCCTTTTAGCGGCAGCAGTGTCGCGGGGAAACCGGCGGGATGAAACCGAGGGGGTGAACTGTTCGGGCCTCTTCGCGGCCAAGGCCGCTCCTACAGGTACCACGTTGCCCCTGAAGGCATGATATCCGTGCGGGAGCGGCGTCAGTCGGGAAGAAGCTGGAACAGCCGTTAGAGAACGACAGTCCGATTGGCGTTCAGGAACACCCGCCGCTCGATGTGATAGCCCACCGCTCGCGCCAGGGTCAGGCACTCGATATCACGCCCTTTGGCGATCAGGTCTTCCGGGTAATGGCTGTGGTCCACCACTTCGACGCCCTGGGCGATGATCGGCCCCTCGTCGAGGTCGTTGTTGATGTAGTGCGCGGTGGCACCCACCATCTTCACGCCCTTGTTGTAGGCCTGGTGGTACGGCTTTGCGCCTTTGAAACCAGGCAACAACGAGTGGTGGATATTGATCGCCCAGCCATCCAGGCGCCGGCACAGTTCAGGCGACAGTACCTGCATGTAACGGGCAAGAATGACCAGCTCGGCACCAGTTTCCTCGATCACGTTCAACACCTTGCGCTCTTGCGCTGGCTTGTCCTTGGGGTCGAGGGCGAAATGGTAGTAGGGAATCTTGTACCACTGCGCGAGCGGTTCGAGGTCGGGGTGGTTGGACACCACCGCGACCACGTCCATGCCCAACTGGCCGATGCGCTGGCGATACAGCAGGTCGTTCAGGCAGTGGTCGGCCTTGGACACCATGATCACCACCTTGGGGCGGTGATTCGG
Organism: Pseudomonas sp. NyZ480; assembly: GCF_029537255.1. NCBI lineage: Bacteria > Pseudomonadati > Pseudomonadota > Gammaproteobacteria > Pseudomonadales > Pseudomonadaceae > Pseudomonas > Pseudomonas sp. NyZ480. The sequence continues at coordinate 5,076,249 of NZ_CP120626.1, forward strand.
CGCGGTCAGCTCGAACGTCATGCCGAACGCATCGCTACGCTCGGCAAGGCCGGCACGGAAACCGGCTTCGTCGAAATCGTCCGGCTGGCGGAACTCGACGCGAATGAAAAAGCGCCCCGACAGCCGATCATCGAAGGAGTGGTGCTCCGTGACATAGCAACGCTGCTCGAAGAGGTAACGCGTCACCACATCGACGGTGCCGAGCATGCTCGGGCAGTCGGCGGTGAGAATCCAAGTATCCGGTGCCCGACTCATGTTCAGTTCTCCTTAGGCTTCGATGCTCAGGCCATACTCGGCCGAAGCGTCCTGCAGCCACAGCCACCAGTAGTCGGAGAAGCTGCGGCGAACCACCAGTTCCCAGGTGTCCTCGGCAGTACGGCGGATCACCAGTTGCGACTTGGCGAACACGGTACCGACCGCCTTGCCCACCGGGAAGTTGTTCGGGTGAACATCGTAGCTGGTTGACTTCATCAGCACGTCGCGCACGTTCGGGCCGCGTAGCTCCAGCACGCTCTGTCCGCCGCTGACGTTGACCACTTGAATGTGCTGGCCTTCGAGGGCCGCACGCAGTTTCTGCTCGGTTGCGAACTCCTGGCCGCCTGGGACGATCAGTAGCCACTCATCTGGGCCCATCCATTGCAGCGACATTTCGCCATTGGCGACCACGGTCAGCGCCACCGGCAGCTCCAGGCCCAGGGCCTTGTGCACGCCTGCGGCGAATTCTGGGTCATGGCCATCGCCACGGATGGTCAGGTGACCGAGGAATTTCTTCTCACGCAGGGTCACGCCTGCGTTCTTGCGGCCTTTGCCCACCAGGCTGGCCAGGTCGGCGTGGTGCAGTGGCGACTGGGCCTTGGCCTCGGCGCCGGGGTTTTGCTGGAAGACGTTGATAGCGCTCATTTCTTACCTGCCTTGAATTCTTGTTCGTCGATGCGAAGCAGCTTCTGTGGTGTGGCCACCGGCACTATCGCCGGCAAGCCACCCCCCACAGGGCCCAGAGTCAAACGTTCTGCCGCTCACCCTTCGGATCGAAGAACACCGAAGACACGATTTCCGCCTCGATCACGCTGCCGTCGGCCTGCGGCGAGTAGACACGCTCGCCCATGCGCTTGAGGCCGCCCTTGACCACACCCATGGCGAACGAGTAGCCCAGGGAGTTGGCCGCGTAGCTGGAAGTGACGTGCCCGACCATGTCCATCGGGATCGGCTGTTTCGGGTCGAACACCAACTGAGCACCTTCCGGCAGCCACTTGGTTGGGTCCACGGGCTTGAGGCCCACCAGCTGCTTGCGGTTTTCGCGCACGCAGTCTTCGCGGTTCATGCCACGCAGGCCGATCCACGAGAACGGCTTGTTGCGGCCCACGCACCAGCTCATGTTCAGGTCGTCCGGGGTCATCGAGCCGTCGGTATCCTGGCCAACGATGATGAAGCCCTTCTCGGCACGCAGCACGTGCATGGTCTCGGTGCCGTACGGGGTCAGGTTGTACTTCTTGCCTGCCTCGACGATCTTCTCCAGCACACCCATGGCGTAGTTGGCCTGGACGTTCACTTCGTACGAGAGCTCACCGGTGAACGAGATTCGGAACACACGGGCCGGCACGCCGCCGACGGTGCCTTCCTTCCAGGTCATGAACGGGAAGGCTTCCTTGTCCAGGTCGATGTCGTCGGTCAGCTCGCTCAGCAGCTTGCGGCTGTTGGGGCCGGACAGGGTCAGTGTGGCCCAGTGGTCGGTGACCGAGGTGAAGTACACCTTCATCTCTGGCCATTCGGTCTGGTGGTACAGCTCCAACCACTGCAGCACACGGGCGGCGCCGCCGGTGGTGGTGGTCATGTAGAAGTGGTTGTCGCCAACGCAAGCGGTCACGCCGTCGTCGAAGACCATGCCGTCTTCCTTGCACATCAGGCCGTAGCGAGCCTTGCCCACGTCGAGCTTGGTCCAGGCGTTGGTGTACACGCGGTTGAGGAACTCGCGGGCATCCGGGCCCTGGATGTCGATCTTGCCCAGGGTCGAGGCGTCCAGCAGGCCCACGCTGTCGCGCACGGCCTTGCATTCACGGGCCACGGCGGTGTGAATGTCTTCACCCGCCTTGGGGAAGTACCACGGACGTTTCCACTGGCCGACGTCTTCGAATTCGGCGCCGTTCTTCACGTGCCAGGCATGCAGGGCGGTGAAACGCACAGGCTCGAACAGGTGGCCGCAGTGGCGACCGGCTACCGCACCGAAGGTCACCGGGGTGTAGTTCGGGCGGAACATGGTGGTGCCCATTTCCGGAATGCCGATACCCAGCGAACGGGCAGCAATGGCCAGGCCGTTGATGTTGCCCAGCTTGCCCTGGTCGGTACCGAAGCCCAGCGCGGTGTAGCGCTTGACGTGCTCGACCGACTCGAAGCCTTCGCGAGTGGCCAGTTCGATGGCCGCGGCAGTGACGTCGTTCTGCTGATCGACGAACTGCTTCGGCGCACGGGCAGTGCCCTTGTCGTGCGGAACCTGGAACAGCGCGACGGTCGCTTCTTCCTTGCGCTGCACGGCTTTTGGCAGGGTGCCGACGGTAGCCTTGAAGCCGGCTTCGGTGGCGGCTTGCACACCACCTTCGAAACCATTGGCAATCACGTCACCGAGTGGGTACACGCCGTTCACGCCGCCTACGCACACGCGCTTCTGCGGTGCGTCGCCCGGCACGAAGCCGAGGATATCTTCACGCCATACCGGACGGCCGCCCAGGTGCGAGGCCAGGTGAACGACCGGGCTGTAGCCGCCGGAGGTGGCGATCAGGTCGCATTCGAGCACTTCGCCAGGGCTGGTGACCTTGTGCGCTTGGACGTCGATGGCGGCGACACGGGCGCCGGTGACGTGCTTGCTGCCCTTGGCCTCGATCACAGCGCTGGAGGTGAGGATGCGAATGCCCTTGGCGCGCGCTTCCTCGACCAGCGAACCGCGTGGATTGTGGCGCGCGTCGGCGATCGCCACCACTTGCAGGCCGGCGTCGTGCCAGTCCAGCGCGGCGCGGTAGGCGTGGTCGTTGTTGGTCGACAGCACCAGTTTGCGGCCTGGGGCCACGCCGTAGCGGCGTACGTAGGTGGAAACGGCACCGGCCAGCATATTGCCCGGCACGTCGTTATTGCCGTACACCAGTGGGCGCTCGTGGGCACCGGCCGCCAGCACCACGCGCTTGGCGCGGACACGGTGGACGCGGTGACGCACCTGACCGATCGGGGCACGGTCACCGAGGTGGTCGGTGAGGCGCTCGTGGATGGTCAGGAAGTTGTGGTCGTGGTAGCCGTTGACCGTGGCACGCGGCAGCAGGGTCACTTCCGGCAGGCTTTCCAGCTCTTTGACGACGCTGTTGACCCAGTCCGCGGCAGGCTTGCCGTCGAGGGTTTCGCGGCTGTCGAGCAGGCTGCCACCGAACTCTTCCTGTTCGTCGGCCAGGATCACACGGGCACCGCTACGGGCGGCGGCCAGTGCGGCGGCCAGGCCAGCAGGGCCGGCACCGACGATCAGCACGTCGCAGTGCTGGTTCATGTAGTCGTAGCTGTCCGGGTCGTTCTGCAGCGGCGCGCGGCCCAGGCCGGCTGCCTTGCGGATGTACTTCTCGTAAGTCATCCAGAACGATTTCGGGTACATGAAGGTTTTGTAGTAGAAGCCCGGCGGCATCATGCTGCCGCCAACCTTGCCGAGAATGCCCATGACGTCGTTGTTGACGTTCGGCCAGCCGTTGGTGCTGGTCGCGACGAGGCCTGCGTACAGTGCCTGCTGGGTGGCACGCACGTTAGGGATCTGGGTGGCTTCGCTGGAGCCGATCTGCAGGATGGCGTTCGGCTCTTCGGTCCCGGCGGCGATGATCCCGCGAGGGCGCGAATACTTGAAGCTACGACCGACGATGTCGACGCCGTTGGCCAGCAGCGCGGCGGCCAGGGTGTCACCGGCATAGCCCTGGTAGGTCTTGCCGTTGAAGGTGAAGTTCAGGACCTTGCTGCGGTCGATACGGCCGCCGCTGGCGAGGCGATAGGTCTGGCTCATACTTTTTCCCCTTGGCCTTTGACGGTCGACGGTGCGCTGCTGGCCTTGCCGTTGGCGGTCACCTGTGGCTTCTCGCCAATCTTGTAGGTTTCCAGAATTTCGTAAGTCACGGTGTCACGGGTGACGTTGAAGTACTGACGGCAGCCGGCAACGTGGTCCCACAGTTCGTGGTGAATACCGCGAGGGTTATCGCGGAAGAACATGTAGGTGCCCCACTCCTCGTCGGAGCAGGCGTTGGGGTCCAGCGGGCGGGCGATGTGCGCCTGGCCAGAGGCGTGGAACTCTTCTTCGGAGCGCAGCTCGCCGCAGTGGGGACAGAAAATTTGCAACATGACGGTTGTCTCCGGTTAGTGGGCGACGGCAGCAGCGCCGTGTTCGTCGATCAGTGCGCCGTTGTAGAAACGGTCGATGGAGAAAGGCGCAGCCAGCGGGTGCATCTCGCCCTTGGCCAGGCTCGCCGCGAAGACGTTGCCCGAACCCGGGGTGGCCTTGAAGCCGCCGGTACCCCAACCGCAGTTGAAGAACATGTTCTTGACCGGGGTCTTGGAGATGATCGGGCACGCATCCGGGGTGGTGTCGACGATGCCGCCCCACTGACGGTTCATGCGCACGCGGGACAGGTTCGGGAACATTTCGACGATCGCTTGCAGGGTGTGCTCGATGATCGGGTAAGAACCACGCTGGCCGTAGCCGACCCAGCCGTCGATACCCGCACCGATCACCAGGTCGCCCTTGTCGGACTGGCTGATGTAGCCGTGCACGGCGTTGGACATGATCACGCTGTCGATGATCGGTTTGATCGGCTCGGACACCAGTGCTTGCAGCGGGTGCGATTCCAGCGGCAGGCGGAAGCCGGCCAGTTTGGCCATGTGCCCGGAGTTACCGGCGGTGACCACGCCGACGCGCTTGGCGCCGATGAAGCCCTTGTTGGTTTCCACGCCGATGACCGCGCCGTTTTCCTTGCGGAAACCGATCACTTCGGTCTGCTGGATCAGGTCCACGCCCAGGGCATCGGCGGCACGGGCGAAGCCCCAGGCCACGGCGTCGTGACGGGCCACGCCGCCACGGCGCTGAACGGTCGCGCCGAGGATCGGGTAACGGGTGTTCTTCGAGCAGTCCAGGTACGGGATCTCGGCCGCGACCTGGGCGGTGTTGAGCAGCTCGCCATCCACGCCGTTGAGGCGGTTGGCGCTGACACGACGCTCGGAGTCACGCATGTCCTGCAGGGTGTGGCACAGGTTGTAGACGCCGCGCTGGGAGAACATCACGTTGTAGTTGAGGTCCTGGGACAGGCCCTCCCACAGCTTCATGGCGTGCTCGTACAGGTGCGCCGACTCGTCCCACAGGTAGTTGGAACGCACGATGGTGGTGTTACGGGCAGTGTTGCCGCCGCCCAGGTAGCCCTTCTCGACTACCGCCACGTTGGTGATGCCGTGCTCCTTGGCCAGGTAGTAGGCCGTGGCCAGGCCGTGGCCGCCACCGCCGACGATGACCACGTCGTAGACCTTCTTAGGGGTCGGCGTGCGCCACATGCGCTGCCAGTTCTCGTGGTGGCTGAGAGAGTGTTTGAAGAGGCCGAAGCCCGAATAACGTTGCATGGTGGGTTACTCCCTCAGCGGTAAACCGGGAAATCGGCGCACAGGGCGGCGACGTTCTTGGCCACATCGGCTTCGACGTCGGCATCGCCGAGGTTGTCGAGGATGTCGCAGATCCAGCCGGCCAGGGCCACGCACTGGGCAACCTTGAAGCCGCGGGTGGTGACGGCCGGGGTACCGATGCGCAGGCCAGAGGTGACGAACGGCGACTGCGGGTCGTTCGGTACGGCGTTCTTATTGACGGTGATGTGGGCGCGACCCAGGGCGGCGTCGGCGTCTTTGCCGGTCAGGCCCTGACGAATCAGGCTGACCAGGAACAGGTGGTTGTCAGTGCCGCCGGAGACCACGTCGTAGCCGCGATCGACGAACACCTGGGCCATGGCCTGGGCGTTCTCGATGACTTGTTTCTGGTAGGCCTTGAATTCAGGTTCCAGCGCTTCCTTGAAGCACACGGCCTTGGCAGCGATGACGTGCATCAGCGGACCGCCCTGGGCGCCTGGGAAGACGGCCGCGTTGAGTTTCTTCTCGATCTCTTCGTTCGACTTGGCCAGGATCAGGCCGCCACGAGGGCCGCGCAGGGTCTTGTGGGTGGTGGTGGTGACCACATCGGCGAACGGAATCGGGTTCGGGTACAGGCCAGCGGCGACCAGGCCGGCCACATGGGCCATGTCGACGAACAGCAGCGCACCCACTTTGTCGGCGATGGCGCGGAAGCGTGGGAAGTCGAGGGTCTTGGAGTAGGCCGAGAAGCCAGCAACGATCATCTTCGGCTTGTGCTCGACAGCCAGGCGCTCGACTTCGTCGTAGTCGATCAGGCCGGTGTTGGTGTCGATGCCGTATTGGACGGCGTTGTACAGCTTGCCCGAGGACGACACCTTGGCGCCGTGGGTCAGGTGGCCGCCATGGGCCAGGCTCATGCCCAGGATGGTGTCGCCGGCCTGCAGCAGGGCCAGGTAGACAGCGCCGTTGGCCGAGGAGCCAGAGTGTGGCTGGACGTTGGCGTAGTCGGCGCCGAACAGCTGCTTGGCGCGCTCGATGGCCAGCGCTTCGACTTTGTCGACATGCTCGCAGCCGCCGTAGTAACGCTTGCCTGGGTAGCCCTCGGCGTACTTGTTGGTCAGGCCGCTGCCCTGGGCCTGCATCACGCGCTTGCTGGTGTAGTTCTCCGAGGCGATCAGCTCGATGTGATCTTCCTGACGCTGTTCTTCGGCATTCATCGCCGCCAGCAGTGCATCGTCATAACCTTGGATCTGGTCTTGCTTGCTGAACATCTTGTTTCTCCCGGCAGCGATCGTTTCTTGTCTGTAAGGCACTGTGGCCCTTTATGGCGATGGTATGACTGGCCGGGGTGACTCAGATGCCTGCGCACGCCTTGCAATGGCGCGTTTACGACATTCGTCGTTGTGCTGTTTATGCCGGCCCTGTCACGGGCGAACCCGCGTCCACAGCCAGTGCGGTGTGCTGAAGGCCTGTGGTATCGCTGTGGGAGCGGGTTTACCCGCGAGAAGGCCAGCCCGGCCACCACACATATCAACCGATGCGCAGCTTGTATAGGCAACCGCCGAAGCGATGGTTTAGAGTGCTGTTCTGCGTCGTTCACAGGACCGTGTCATGCCAGATAACAGCCAACAATTCGCCAGCGACAACTACTCCGGAATCTGCCCCGAAGCCTGGGCGGCGATGGAAAAGGCCAACCATGGCCACGAACGCGCCTACGGCGACGACCAGTGGACCGAGCGTGCCTCGGAGTACTTCCGCAAACTGTTCGAAACCGACTGCGAAGTGTTTTTCGCCTTCAACGGCACTGCCGCCAACTCCCTGGCCCTGGCCTCGTTGTGCCAGAGCTACCACAGTGTGATCTGCTCTGAGACCGCCCACGTCGAAACCGACGAATGCGGCGCGCCGGAGTTCTTCTCCAACGGTTCCAAGCTGCTCACCGCGCCTAGCATCGAAGGCAAGCTGACCCCGGCGTCGATCCGCGAAGTGGCCCTCAAGCGCCAGGACATCCACTACCCCAAGCCACGTGTGGTCACCATTACCCAGGCCACCGAAGTGGGCACCGTGTACCGCCCCGACGAGCTCAAGGCGATCAGCGCCACCTGCAAGGAGCTGGGCCTTAACCTACACATGGACGGGGCGCGCTTCACCAATGCCTGTTCGTTCCTCGGCTGCTCGCCGGCCGAGCTGACCTGGAAGGCCGGCGTCGACGTGTTGTGCTTTGGCGGCACCAAGAACGGCATGGCCGTCGGTGAGGCGATCCTGTTCTTCAATCGCGCCCTGGCCGAAGACTTCGACTACCGCTGCAAGCAAGCCGGGCAACTGGCTTCGAAGATGCGTTTCCTGTCGGCGCCATGGGTCGGGCTGCTGGAGGATGGCGCCTGGCTGCGCCATGGCGCCCACGCCAACCGCTGCGCACAGTTGCTGGCGTCGCTGGTCAGTGATTTGCCTGGGGTGGAGCTGATGTTCCCGGTGGAGGCCAACGGGGTCTTCCTGCAGATGCCGGAACCCGCCATCGAAGCGCTGCGTCAAAAGGGCTGGCGGTTCTACACCTTCATTGGTAACGGTGGGGCGCGCTTCATGTGCTCGTGGGATACCGAAGAGGCCAGAGTTCGCGCGTTGGCAGCGGATATCAGAGCCATCATGGGCCATTGATCGAGCCCACTATTGAGGCTCGGCACATCGGGCCTCAATACCGGTTAATTAGTTGCAAGCTGCAACTGGCAGTTCTGACAGTTGTGCACTTTCCGACGGGCGCCCTATTTTGATATGCCTCGTGACGTGACCGAATACCCACAGGAAGGTGCCAGATGCCAAGTGCGAATAAAAAACATCGATAAAAATTTAGTCATCATCGACCATACCCCCTATACATTAGATGAGTTTGCCGGGTTACCCTTGTTCTGCCTGACCGCCAATGACTGGTTCACTTATGTGACGGGCGGAGACTTTCAGACTTTCATTCTCAAGGAAGTACAAAAAAGCAGGAGACAGACTGGAGTACAAGGCTCAACCTAACTTCGACAAATGGCGGAGTAACCACCGAGGCACCCGCGCCTCTACTTGAACTTGCACAACGCAGTCCAACCCCAAACGGAAATAGCCTCACACTCACGGTCGATAATGAAGGCATCATAATCCAAGATAAAATAACTGTTTATGACGTGCTCACCACATTGGCCCAGTCAGCGGATCGAAGAATCGCCTTCAGCAGCAAAAAGTATCGAGTGAAACTCTATCAATATGCTTACTTTAGCGAGCAGGGTTTCGCCTTTGTAAACCTTAACCTCGAATCGCTCTGACACAACTGAATTACGCTTTCGCCCGAACAGCAGGCCTGTTCGTTGCGTCGTCGAGGCAGCATCGCTGGCAAGCAGGCTCCTACAGAGAGCGGACAGCACCTGTAGGAACCGCTTGCCGGCGATGAACGCAGCACCAATCTAAAGCTTGAACCCGCCCATTTGCCGCGCCAGGTCATCGGTCAACCCGCGCAAGGCCTGACACTCTTGCCTACAGCCCTGCACCTCGGCCGCCGTCTCCCTGGCCAAGTCGGAAATCCCCTGCACTGTCCGATTGATTTCCTCGGTCACCGCCGACTGTTCTTCGGTCGCCGTGGCCACTTGGCTGTTCATGTCGCTGATGTGCTCGACCTGATCGGTAATCGCGCCCAGCGATGTCCCGGTGCGCTGGCTGGACTCGACACCGCTACCGGTCGCCTGCTGCCCGGCCTGCATCGAACTCACGGCCATGCCGGCGCCATGCTTGAGGCGCTGGATCATGTGCTGGACTTCGTCGGTGGACACCTGCGTACGCCGCGCCAACGTGCGTACCTCGTCGGCGACCACCGCGAAACCACGGCCCATTTCCCCCGCCCGCGCCGCTTCGATGGCAGCGTTCAGCGCCAGCAGGTTGGTCTGCTCGGAAATGCTGCGGATAACGGCAAGAACTTCGTCGATAGAGGAGACTTCATCCGCCAACTGCGCAACTGCATCCGCCGCTTTGCCGATATCGCCGGACATGCCCTCGATGCCCTGTATCGACCGGCGCACCACCTCGCGCGCCTGCAAGGCTTCGTCACGAGCCGACTGCGATGCCTGGGCTGCATCACCGGCGTTGCGGGCGATGTCCTGCACGGTCAGGCCCATCTCGTGCACAGCCGTGGCGACCATCTCGGTCATTTCCTGCTGCCGCCCCGAGCGCTCGGCGGTGTTGTCCACTACCCGGGTCACTTGCCCGACCGCCAGGTGCAGGCGCTCGGTGGTGCGCAGCACCTCACCGATCAGTGCGCGCTGGCTGTCGACGAACTGGTTGAAGCCGCGCGCCAGGTCGCCAAGCTCATCTTCACGCGAGTCATCCAGGCGCTGGCTGAGGTCTCCCCCGCCACTGCCGATCTGCACCAATGCCGCAGTGACCTGGCGGATTGGCCGCACCAGCCCGCGCGCCATCAGTACCACCAACAGCAATGAAACCAGCGCCACGGCACCACCGATCAGGCTGGTGAGCCACACGGCCTGGCGCGCCTGGGCGTAGATCTCGGCTTCCGGCACTTCGGCCACCAGCGTCCAGTTCAAGTCGCGCAGGGGCAGGCCCAGGGCCAGGTAGTCTTCACCGTCACGGCTGAAGCGGGTGCTGTGCAGGTTGTCACCTGCAGCCATGACCGCCTTGGCGGCCCCGGCGCCGATCTGCTCCGTAAGCTGGCGTTTGCCGCTGAACGTGTTCTCTGGATGCACCTGGATCAGGCCATCGTTGCGCACCAGCATGACCCGTCCGTGCTCGCCGAAACTGAAGTCATGGATCAGCTTCGACAATTCGGTCATGCGCAGGCCCATGCCCGCCACACCCACCAGTTGGCCGTTCTTTTCCACGCGATAGTCGATGAACAGCGCCAGCTCCCCGGTGGAGCCGTCGATGTCGATATTGATCAGGCGCTCGGCGCCGCTGTCGATGTAGCCATAGAACCACGTGTCCTTGGGGTTGTCGCGGCTCAGGGTTCGGTCCAGGCCCTTCTCGTTGTAGTAGTGGCCAGTTTCGGTCGAGGCGAACAGGGTGGTGAAGGCTCGGTTGCGCTGCTTGGCAGCCTCCAAGTACTCGATGAAACGGGGCGCTTCGGCGGGGTTCTCACCGGCTGCGAGCCAGTCGCGCAGCAGGGTGTTGCCCGCGATGTCGGCCGCTGCGGTCAGCGGCTGCCCGAGCATACGCTCGATGTCGTTGCGGATGGCTTCGATGCTGGCCGGCAATGCCGTGTCGACCAAATACCGGTCGGTCAGGCGGTTGACCGCCACCGTATAGATCGCCACCACCACCAGGATGCTCGCCAGCAGGGCCGCGCCCATGCTCGCGATCAACTGCCACTGGATACTGCGCCGCCAGATACGCATGCCACCACTCTCCCACCAATTATTGTTTTGGGGGAAGTGTATACACTTACGTATCCAGTTAATCCAGCGATCTGACGCAAGCTGCTGCGCCTTGTGGGAGCGGGTTCGCCGGCGAATGCGATGTTGCGTTCACCGCCGCATTCGCGAGTAAACCCGCTCCTACAAAGGGTCGGTGCAGAAGTTATTGCTCGGCAATGGTCCGAACGATCGCGTCCACGGTGGCGTCGATCTGCGCCTGGGTACGCTCAAGGGTCTGCTGGTGTTCGCGTTGCAGTTCAACCTGCTTGGAACACAGATTCAGGGCCGCCAGCACCAGCAGTTTGTCACCGATCAGGGTCGGGTACTGTCGCTTGGTCTCGGCCAGGGCGGTGTTGAGCATCCGTACCGCCTGCGCCAGGGTCTCCTCCTGGCCTTCGGGCGCCTTGATCGAATAGTCGTTGCCAAGGATCGACACGACGTTGATCGGCTGCGCTTGCAGTCTCATGCGCCGACGACACCTGCGCTGGCGCGCTCAACCAATGCCTGGATACGGGCAGCGGTAGCACCGTGCTTTTCTTCCTGCTCCATCAGCGACAGCTGCAGGGTCTCGTTTTCCTCCTTGGCTTGGGCCAATTGCTGGCCGAGGGCGGTATTTTGCTCGGTGAGCTGAGCGTTTTTCTGCATCAGGTCGCTGACCAGTTGCTCGAGTTGATTCAGGGAGGCTTCCAACATAGGTCTATCTCGGGTTGTTGCAAAGGGCGCACACGATAAAGAAAAGCGCGAACCCTCGCCATTAAATATCGGATTCTCAAGGCTATTGCCTGCGCAGATTGACAGGGTAAGCAGCACCTTGTTCCGACCTGGGTCAACCGCCGGTCAGGAAAACCGTTAGCGACCTCACATAATTGTCCGGTCGCACTCAAGACCGATCAGTCACGTCCGATAGCTTGTCAGGTCATATTTTGTCGCACGGACCGCGCCTTCATTTCCCTGGACCCCTCTCCCATGTCCCTACGCAACATGAACATTGCCCCGCGCGCACTCCTCGGGTTCGCGCTGATCGGCCTGCTGATGCTCGGCCTCGGTGTTTTCTCGCTCATCCAGATGGGCAGCATCCGACAGGCGGGCGTCGCCATCGAGAACATCAGCGTGCCGAGCATCAAGACCCTCGATGAGCTGACATCGCTCAACCTGCGCCTGCGTACCCTCTCGTACCGCCTGTTGACCAACCGGGAGCCAGAAACTCAGCGCGATACCCTGGCCCTGCTGGACCAGCGCAATGCCCAGATCGACCAGGCCCGTCGTGCCTACGAGCCACTGATCAGCGCAGCCGATGAACAGGCCGCATTCGACCAGTACACGCAACTGCTCAATCAGTACCGTCAGCTCGAAGCCCGCATGCGCAGCCTGAGCCAGGCCAATCGCACCGACGAGCTGCGCGACCTGCTCAATCGCGATCTGTTGGCAAACTCCGAACAAATCAACAAGGTCATGGATACCCTGGTACGGATCAACACCGAGCAGACCCGCGCGACCAACGAAATCGCCGCCAGTCAGTACGACACCGCCTTCGCCCTGGTGGTCGGGCTGTTGATTGCCGCCACCGTACTGACCTTCCTCTGCGCGTTTCTACTGACCCGCAGCATCGTCAAACCTATCGAGGAAGCGCTCAAGTGCGCCGAACAGGTGGCCGATGGCGACCTGACCCACACCATCCGTGCCGAAGGCACCGACGAAGCTGCTCGCCTGCTGCGTGCCATGGCCCGCATGCAGGACAAACTGCGCGACACTTTGCAATTGATCGCCGGCTCCGCCACCCAGCTGGCGTCGGCTGCCGAAGAGTTGAACAGCGTTACCGACGAAAGCGCCCGTGGCCTGCAGCAGCAGAACAATGAAATCGAACAGGCCGCCACCGCCGTCACCGAGATGACCAGCGCAGTGGAAGAAGTGGCGCGCAATGCGGTCAGCACCTCGGAAGCCTCCAGCGAGGCCAGCCGTTCGGCAGGCGATGGCCGCGACCTGGTGATGGAGACGGTCGGTGCCATCGAACGCATGAGCGGCGATGTGCAGGCCACTGCCAAGCTGATCACCCACCTGGCCGAGCAATCACGCGACATCGGCAAGGTGCTGGATGTGATCCGGGGCCTGGCCGACCAGACCAACCTGTTGGCGCTCAATGCCGCCATCGAGGCCGCCCGCGCCGGTGAAGCTGGCCGTGGTTTCGCGGTGGTGGCCGATGAAGTGCGGGCGCTGGCCCATCGTACCCAGCAATCGACCAGCGAAATCGAGCGCATGATCGGTAGCATCCAGGGCGGTACCGACGAGGCCGTGGCGTCGATGCGCACCAGCACCGAACGCGCCGAGTCCACCCTCAACATCGCCCGTGGCGCCGGTATGGCGCTGGATATCATTGCCGGCGCAGTGGCGCAGATCAATGAGCGAAACCTGGTTATCGCCAGCGCGGCGGAAGAGCAGGCCCAGGTGGCGCGGGAAGTGGACCGCAACCTGGTCAACATCAATGACCTGTCGGTACAAAGCGCGACAGGAGCGCATCAGACCAGTGCGGCGAGTGCGGAGTTGTCGCGCCTTGCAGTGGATTTGAATGGACTGGTGGCGCGGTTCCGCACCTGAGAAAGCGGGGCCGCTCGCGGCCCATCGCAGCAAGCCGGCTCCTGCACAAAAGGGTGCAGGAGCCAGCCATTTCGGATCAGTATTCGATCCGTACATCCCCCTTCGGCACACTGCAGCACGACAGGATGTAGCCTTCGGCTTCGTCTTCCTCGGTAATACCGCCGTTGTGCTCCATCTCCACTTCGCCACCGAGCTTGAGTACCTTGCAGGTGCCACAGATGCCCATGCCGCAGGCTTTGGGAATCATCAGCCCGACCTTCGCCGCCGCCGCATGCACTGTCTCGCCCGGCGCGACGCGGATGCTCTTGTCGCTGCCGACGAACTCCACCAGGTTCAGGTCCGATGCGTCCAGTTCCGGCGCGTCGGCGGCCTGTTCGGCATGTTCGACCGCATCGGCCTTGGCCTCTGGCGGCGTGGCGCCGAACGACTCTTCGTGGTAGTTCTTCATGTCGAAGCCCACCGCTTCGAGCATGCGCTTGACCGCGCTCATGTATGGCGTCGGCCCGCAGCAGAACACCACGCGCTCCATGTAGTCAGGGGCGATCAGCTCCATCAGCCGCTGGTTCAGGTAACCACGGTAGCCCGCCCACGGCTCGCCCAAACCATGCTTCTCGCAAATGATGTGCAGGCTGAAGTTAGGGATGCGCGACGCCATCTGCTCCAGCTCGCGGTGGTAGATGATGTCTTTGGGCGAACGGGCGCTGTGGACGAACACCATGTCGACATTGCCGTTGGTGTCATAGAACCAGCGCGCCATCGACATCACCGGGGTAATGCCCACGCCACCCGACAGGTAAAGCACTTTCGGCGCGGGGAAGTCGATGGCGTTGAACAGCCCGACAGGGCCGTGCACCGGCACCTCAAGGCCTTCGTGCATAGTGTCGTGCAGGAAGTTGGACACCAGCCCCCCCGGCACGCGCTTGACGGTGATCGAGAAGCTGTACGGCACCGATGGCGAGCTGGAGATGGTGTACGAACGCATTACCTGCTTGCCGTCGATTTCAAGCTCCAGGGTGACGAACTGCCCTGGCTTGAAGAAGAACATGATCGGCTGGTCGGCCATGAAGCAGAAGGTGCGCACGTCCCAGGTCTCCTGGATGACCTTGACGCAGCGCACGATGTGGCGGCCGTTGGCCCAGGTCTGGGTGGTGACCGGATTGAGGAAGGTATCGGACATGTTCATCTCCAGCGGCCGACTATTGGCCTTTTATGGCTTGGATAATGCGCAAGCTGAAGGCGACGTACATTCCTGCCAGCGACATCGGCGTGCTTATCGCGACCAGCCGCGCACTACAAGGGTTGGCGCGTCGGAATTCGAATCGGCCATGTCGCCCATGGATACGGTTGCTGACGTCTTCGGACGCACACTCCACGGCAAAACAACATGCTGTTTCTTGACGAGCAGCCTTGCGGCACCACAACAACGATTAGCCACCTTTTGCCGGCCGCACACGGCCCCGAGGAATACACGATGGACGTCACCGCAACACTGAGCCTGGGCGATCCACTGGAACCTGCACGCAAGGCCACCGCCGAGATGCTGCAGACCCGCGAGCGCACCTTCTCGCTGCCCCAGCCGTTCTACAACGACGAGCGTCTGTTCCAGATCGACATGCAGGAGATCTTCCACAAGGAATGGTTGATCGCGGGGCTTGTCAGCGAGATCCCGACCAAGGGCAACTTCCTGACCCTGCAGATCGGCAAGAACCCGATCATCGTGATCCGCGGTGCCGAGGGCAAAGTGCATGCCTTCCACAACGTCTGCCGTCACCGCGGCTCGCGTCTGTGCACCAGCGAAAAAGGCAAGGTGGCCAAGCTGGTCTGCCCTTACCACCAGTGGACCTACGAGCTCGACGGCCGCCTGCTGTTCGCCGGCACCGAAATGGGCGCCGACTTCGACATGAACCAGTACGGCCTCAAGCCTGTGAATGTGAAGGTCGCCGGTGGCTACATCTTCATCAGCCTGGCGGAAAACCCACCCGCCATCGACGAGTTCCTGGCCACCCTGGACCACTACATGGAACCGTACGACATGGAAAACACCAAGGTGGCGGTGCAGACCACCTTGATGGAAAAAGCCAACTGGAAACTGGTGCTGGAAAACAACCGCGAGTGCTATCACTGCAACGGCTCCCACCCTGAGCTGCTGAAAACCCTGCTGGAATGGGACGACACCAACGACCCACGCGCCGACCAGGCCTTCAAGGACCACGTGGCCGCCTCCGCCGCTGCCTGGGAAGCCGAGAAGATCCCGTACCTGCACAAGAGCCATGGCCTGCGTAACCGCATCGTGCGCATGCCGCTGCTCAAGGGCACCGTGTCCATGACCATGGACGGCAAGCAGGCGTGCAAGAAGTTGATGGGCCGCATCAAGAACCCGGACCTGGGCTCGATGCGCATCCTGCACCTGCCGCACTCGTGGAACCACTGCATGGGCGACCACATGATCGTGTTCACCGTGTGGCCGATCAGTGCCCAGGAAACCATGGTCACCACCAAGTGGCTGGTGCATAAGGATGCCGTGGAAGGCGTGGACTACGACCCTGAGCAGATGCGCAAGGTATGGGACGCCACCAACGACCAGGACCGCCGTCTGGCGGAAGAGAACCAGCGCGGGATCAACTCCACCGCCTACCAGCCTGGGCCGTATTCGAAGACCTATGAGTTCGGCGTGGTGAACTTCATCGATTGGTACAGCCAGCGGTTGCTGAACAATCTGGGGGCCGAGCCTGCGCCGTATCTGAAGGAAGTTCAGGCACAGTGATCGATGCCGCGCCTCGCCCACACTGGGCGAGGCGCGGTCAACCCGGGCCCCGCCGGACGGTACGACACCGACCCGGTCAGCGGCTTCTAACCATCACGCTGTTCAACACATCCTCATCTGCACGAGAAACCTGCCTGGCCAGCGCGGCCCCTGGTAGTCGATAGGCCCAGTGCACCGTATCCAGTGCCGCCTTCCCTGTTCTGATCCCTGCCTGCAAGGCCGCCCTTCGCACGAAAGAAGGGAGAAGCACCTGGCCCATGGCCTCTATCGCTACGCTCCATCTATTTATTCCGTGCTGGTCAGCCAGCGCGGTCCAGGTTCTAAATGTCTGGTAACTGTGCAAATTGGTCCCCACTGCGACAAAACCACTGCTTGCGGCCCCGGCCCAGGCGAGCTGCCCTGCCAATGACGCTGCAGGGGATGAGGGGGTCTGGAGGACATTTCGGGTGACATTGGCGACAGCCCCCATGGGCGCTGCGGCGTAACCGATCAGACTGTCCGCAAGCTCGGGGAGCAAGGGCGCCTGGCTCACCGTCTCACCTTGTGCCCTTTGCACCCGCTGTTTAGTCACGACCAGCGCCCTACGATTGCCAGCGGCAAGCGCCGTCGACAGGCTGGAAAATGCCTGAGTGCCCACAGGGATCCACTCCAGAACGCGACCTGTCGGATCATATTTGTTCACCGGGTCGCCCGCGCAATAGGCGTAGCTGTTCACCCCCCCCTCACCGAAGGGGCTGCGTGAATCCGGCGAGTGGAGACGCATGATCGCTGGGTTGAATTGACGATACCCATTGCCCAAGTGGTAGCAAGCTGTCAGCTCATCTCTGGGCTCCCCACAGAATGCACTCATTGGCCCACCCTGGGCGGCAGTCGATCCATAGGCTGTATAGGCTCTTGCTTGGTTTTGCGCACCATTGAGGACCGAATGCTGCCGATCAGTCGCCAACAACTGCACAAAGCTCATGGTGACAGGCTCCAGAGAATGGTTGTGCCCAACCTAGTGGAGTTCGAAGCGGCTGAAAACTAGCAAAAATGATAGGTGTGAAGCCTCTTACTCACAGACTTACCCACAACCCAAGTACAAAGACAACGCGCGTCTACCTCTCGTCATACGACCGTGTGTTTGATCATTTTCTGATCAAACCTCTACAGGCACTGTAAACAAAGGCCTGGAAGCCTCTGCGAACACATTGTCCACAGAGCAACCAACAAAGAATGTGGGAAACAGCAGTTCAGCCGAAAAGGGATGTGGAAAAGTGTCTAGAACTCCCGAAATCAGTGGCTTGTGTGCGTAACAGGAGAATTTGGACAAAAAATGATCGTTTCCATGAAGCCCTTTGATTTCACCGCATCCAGGGATGGGCGAACATATTATCCACAGACCGGCTAACAGGGATTGTGGGCAATATCAGGTCAATGCCGCGAATCACGACTCAAGCACGCTCGCTGAAGGCTGATCATTTTTTGATCTAATCTCTGAAAGGCGCATGATCAAAGGCGCACAGCCATGCACCAACACTTTATCCACACCTTGGCGAACAGATTCCGTGGGCAAAATTGCGGTTCACCTGGTATTTCTGCCAGTTTCGCTCCTGGGAGGGGCGTGATGAAGTGGATGCCACTATTAAGGCATCACTGCGAGCGCACTTATGCACAATCGTCTGCTGGGTACCGTGAAGTGGTTCCACGAAGACCATGGGATGGGTGTTATCAGCAGCGATGAGGAAGAGGTGGATTACTTCGTGACTCAGCTTGCGATCATCGAGGGTGGCCAGGGCAGCCTGCAGGAGGGAGAGCGGGTATCGTTCGAGCCGGTGATAGAGGGAGTCGCTTGTTGGGCGTTCAATGTCATACGGGAACAGCCTTGAAGGCCCTATCGCCGAGAAGCCGGCGACAGGGCCGTTGGATTCAGCGCAAGACCCCCTCCTCCACCAGCAACTTGAGGATGGCCTCGGCCCCTTCCTGCGGCGAAACGTCCTTCAACACCTTGCCCCCACCACCGCTGGCCTTGGCCGTCGCCGCCTTCATCCGGTCGGCTCCGCTCTTGGCCTTGATCACCTTCAGCCGCTTTGGACGTGGCCGCGCCGGTTGCAGCTCGGCGTCCGCCAGCAGTTCATCCTCGAGGATATCCACATTGCGCGCCGCCAACACGCCCCGGCGCGCTGGCCCAAAGGCGCTCTGACGGGGCTTAGGTGCGGCGTTATCCACAGTCGCCAGCAGCGGCAGGCGTACCTTCAAACGGCGTCGCTGACCACGCGGCAGCGCTTGCAGTACCTGGGCAGTACCGTTCTCGATGGATTCGACTTCGGCCAGCCCTACCACCAGCGGCCAACCCAGCTTCTCAGCCAACAGAAACGGCAGCATGCCCGAACCTTCACCCGTCTCGGCCTGGCTTCCGGTCAATACCATTTGGGCCCCTGCGTCACGCAGGTAGTCGCTCAACACTCCCAGCACATCGGCGCCGGCAGGCTGTTCCAGCACATCCAGGTGATCCAGCCCCATGCCCAGGTAAGCACGCAGCGCTTCCTCACGAGGGTCACCTGCGTGCACCACCTGCAAGTTATCCCCAGCCAGTTGCAAACCCAGTTCCACGGCTCGGGCGTCCTGCTCGGCGCGACGGGCGCGGCCGGAGCTTGGGTGGGCACCGATGGAAACCAGGCTGATGACTTTCGTACTCATGCTCGTGCCCTTATGCCGCGTCGCGCTGGCCGCCGCTGCGGAAGTTGTCCACAGCCTCGATCAGTGCCTTGAGAATCGCCGAACTGTCGCCAATCACCGACAGGTCCGCCCGTTTGATCATGTCGCAGCCAGGGTCCATGTTGATCGCCACCACCTTGTCGCAGGCACCGATGCCCTGCAGGTGCTGGATCGCACCAGAGATACCCACCGCCACGTAGACCCGCGCGGTTACCCAGGTACCCGTGGCACCCACCTGACGGTTGCGCGGCATGAAGCCGTCGTCCACCGCCACCCGCGAGGCGCCTTCGGTGGCACCGAGCGCTGCGGTGGCCTTGTGGTACAGGTCCCAGTCCTTGACACCATTGCCACCCGAGACGATGAACTCGGCCTCGGCCATGGCGATGGTGGCCGGATCGACCGCGACCGAACCCAGGTCTTCAATACGCGACAGGCTGCGCGCAACGCTTGTGGACAACTCCACCGGCAAGGCTTCGTGACGGGTTTCGCTGACCGGCTCGGCGCACTCCGCGGCGGCCAGGATCAACCGAGGCACACTGCGTTGCAGGTCCTGCTGACCGGCACCGGCGCGGCCGATGCACTGGCCGTCCTTGACCTGCCAGACCCGCGTTGCCGGGCGCTCGCCCAACGTCGCGCCCAGACGCCGCCCCAGTTCGCCGCCCCCGGTGCGGCTGTCGGGCAGCAACCAATGGCGCGGGGTGAATTGGTTATCCACAGCGCGCAGGGCTTGTACCAGTTGTTCCGGCGCATAACCTTGGTACTGCTCGCCTTCGATGACCAGCAAGCGGTCGACGCCGGCTGTGGAAAAGTTGCTTTCCTTGTGCTCGCCAAACACGATCGCCAGCACCGCACCGTCGCTGCCGGCCAGGCTATGGGCCAGGCCAAGCAGGTCACGGTCGTGGCTGCTCAGGCGACCACCGACCATGTCTGGAACCACGGCGATGTAGAACGCAGGGGCCGGCACCTGGTGCAGCGGCAGCTGCACTTGCGCGGCGGCGGCGCGGCGCCCGCCCACACCAGTGCCCTGCTGGGCGCCACTGCGGTCGATGCGCTTGATGCCATGGGGGCCGATGAAGCCTGCGGCAATGGCATGGGGGTTCTTGCGGATGAGGCCGTTGGGCCCCATCCAGCTGGTCTGCTGCGTCTGCATCGCCGCGTGCAGCGGATGCAGACGGTTACGGGCGATCCACTCGGCGCGTGGGTCGCGGCGGATGATGTCGCTCATCAGTGCACCTCCGCAGGTTCACGTTTGGCCGCTTGCGACTTTGCGCTTGCAGGGGTTTCCTCTTCGATCAGCACATCGGCCACCAACTCGGCGAGGTCCTTGATCTGTGGACGCGGTTCGACCACGCCTTCGAGCATTGCCGTGCACTGCGGGCAACCAACCGCCACCAGCTCGGCTTCGGTCTGGCGGATATCGTCCATGCGCATGTCCGGAATACGTTGCTTGCCAGGGATGTCAGTGATCGGCGCACCACCACCACCGCCGCAGCAGCGGGAGCGGAAGCCCGAACGCTCCATCTCGCGCACTTCGATACCCAGCGCCTTGAGCACCGCGCGCGGGGCTTCGTACTCGCCGTTGTAGCGCCCCAGGTAGCATGGGTCGTGATAGGTGACGCTGCCGCCCTTGTGCTGGCCGAGGTTGAGCTTGTTCGCGGCGATCAGCTCGGCGATGTAGGTGCTGTGGTGCTGCACCTGGTACTCGCCGCCCAGCGCGCCATACTCGTTCTTCAGTACGTGGAAGCTGTGCGGGTCGCAAGTGACGATGCGCTGGAACTTGTACTTGGCCAGGGTCTGGATGTTGCGCTTGGCCAACTGCTGGAAGGTCGCTTCATCGCCCAGGCGCCGCGCCACATCACCGCTGTCGCGCTCTTCCAGGCCGAGCACGGCGAAGTCCACGCCAGAGGCCTTGAGCACTTTCACGAACGAGCGCAGGGTGCGCTGGTTGCGCATGTCGAAGGCACCGTCGCCGACCCAGAACAGCACCTCGGTGGCTTTCACGTCCGACAGCAGCTTCAGGTTGAGGTCGGCCGCCCAGTTCATGCGCCCGCCAGGGTTGAAACCGCCCGGGTTGTCGGTGGCGATCAGGTTGTCCAGCACCTCGGCGCCTTTGTTGGGGGTCGCACCTTTTTCCAGGGTCAGGTGGCGGCGCATGTCGACGATGGCATCGACGTGCTCGATCATCATCGGGCATTCCTCGACGCAGGCGCGGCAAGTGGTGCACGACCACAGCGTTTCAGCGTCGACCAGGCCGTTGACGATCGGCTGGTGCGGGTGGCCGCCGTGTTCGCCGATCGGCTTGCCCGGATACGGGCTGCCCGCGAACTGGGCGTCAGTACCACCGGCCAGGCCGATGACCATGTCCTGAATCAGTTTTTTCGGGTTCAGCGGCTGACCGGCGGCGAACGCCGGGCACATCGCTTCACATTTACCGCACTGCACGCAGGCATCGAAGCCAAGTAGCTGGTTCCAGGTGAAGTCCACCGGTTTTTCCACGCCCAGCGGTGCGTTGGGGTCTTCCAGGTCCAGCGGCTTGAGGCCGGTGGAGCGGCCACCGCCAAAGCGTTCGGCGCGCCGGTGCCAGGCCAGGTGCAAAGCCCCGGCGAAGGCGTGCTTCATCGGGCCTCCCCAGGTCATGCCGAAGAACAGCTCCGACACGCCCCACAGCACGCCCAGGCCCAGAACCGCGACCATGACCCAGCCGCCGGTATCGGCCGGCAGGATGCCAGCGACTGGCAAGGTGGCGATGAAGAAGCTCGCGGCGAACGCCAGCAAGCTCTTGGGCAGCCGCATCCACGGGCCCTTGGACAGGCGTGCGGGTGGGTTGCGACGGCGTTTGAAGACGAAGATGGCGCCGCTGAACATGATCACCGTGGCTACCAGCAAGGCATAGCCAAGAATCTTGCTCTGCAGGCCGAAGCCATGCACAAGGATCGCCAGAACGGCCGACAGCACGAAGCCGCCCGCGGTGGCGACGTGGGTCTTGGACATGTACTTGTCGCGCTCGACCACATGGTGCAGGTCCACCAGGTAGCGCCTTGGCATGGCCAGCAGGCCGCCGATCAAGTCGACCTTGGCGGCCCGACCACGCCGCCACATGCGCACGCGACGCAGGGCGCCGAGCACTGCCAGGCCAAGGGCAGCGAACAGCAGGATGGGTAGAAGGGTGTTCAACATGGGAGGCTCCCACAACAGCTGAATTCTTGCGCCGCCCTGAAGGTCGGCGCGGACCCCTGTAGGAGCGAGCGTGCTCGCGATAGCGACCGATCAGACAACCTGGTTGCCAGGGCTGCCGCCATCGCGAGCGAACTCGCTCCTACAGGGGGGCCAGTCCGCCTCTAGAGAGGCGGAGCGATCAGAAGTCCTTGCACAGGCGAAGGGCGTCATAGATCGCAGCATGCACGTTGCGCTGGGCCACGCAGTCACCGATGCGATACAGCAGGTAACCTTCGCCCGGCTGGCTGAGGATCGGCTGCGGCTTGATCGCGAACAGGGCCTCGATGTCAATCTGGCCTTTGTTGCGCGAACCCTCCTTGAGCGCGTAGTACAGCTGCTCGTCAGGACGCACGCCGTTCTCGATCACCACCTGGTCGACCACCCGTTCTTCCTTGGCGCCGGTGTACTCGTTCTCCAGCACCGCCACCACCTTGTCACCCTCGCGGTAGACCTTTTCCAGCATCATGTCGCCGGTCATGATCACTTCTTTCGGGTAGATGCTGCGGTAGTAGGTCGGGAAGGTGGTCCCCCCCATCGCGACACCCGGCTTGATATCGTCAGTGACGATTTCCACCTGGCTGCCCTTGTCGGCCAGGAAGTCCGCGGCAGACATACCAGTGAATTCGCAGATGGTGTCGTACACCAGCACGTTCTTGCCCGGCGCGACCTTGCCGTCGAGTACGTCCCAGCTGCTGACCACCAGCCCTTCGGCAGCGCCCCAGTGCTCGTTCTGTTCGACGAACGGATGGCCGCCCACCGCCAGGACGATGATGTCCGGACGCAGGTCCTGGATGGCATCCACGTCAGCGGCAGTGCCCAGGCGCAGGTCGACTTTCAGGCGGGCGAACTCCAGCTGGTACCAGCGGGTGATACCGGCGATCTGGTCGCGCTGCGGCGCCTTGGCGGCGATGGTGATCTGCCCGCCGATCTGGTCTTTCTTCTCGAACACGGTCACGTCGTGGCCACGCTCGGCGGCGACACGCGCAGCTTCCATACCGGCAGGGCCGGCACCGACCACCACCACCTTGCGCTTGGGCCCGGTGGACTTCTCGATGATGTGCGGCACGCCCATGTATTCACGGGAAGTCGCGGCGTTCTGGATGCACAGTACATCCAAGCCCTGGTACTGACGGTCGATACAGTAGTTGGCACCGACGCACTGCTTGATCTGGTCGACCTGGCCCATCTTGATCTTGGCGATCAGGTGCGGGTCGGCGATATGGGCGCGGGTCATGCCGACCATGTCCACGTAGCCGCCTTCCAGGATACGCGTGGCCTGGTTCGGGTCCTTGATGTTCTGCGCGTGCAGCACCGGGACCTTGACCACTTCCTTGATGCCCGCCGCCAGGTGCAGGAACGGCTCCGGCGGGTAGCTCATGTTCGGGATGACGTTGGCCAGGGTATTGTGGGTGTCGCAACCCGAGCCGACCACGCCGATGAAGTCGATCATGCCAGTGGCGTCGTAGTAGGCAGCGATCTGCTTCATGTCCTCGTGGCTCAGGCCATCAGGGTGGAACTCGTCGCCACAGATACGCATGCCCACGCAGAAGTCGTCGCCGACTTCCTTGCGCACGGCCTTGAGCACTTCCAGGCCGAACTTCATGCGGCCTTCGAAGGTACCGCCCCATTCGTCGGTACGTTTGTTGACCCGAGGGCTCCAGAACTGGTCGATCATGTGCTGGTGCACGGCCGACAGTTCGACGCCGTCCAGACCACCTTCCTTGGCACGACGCGCAGCTTGCGCGTAGTTGCCGATCACGCGCCAGATCTCTTCCACCTCGATGGTCTTGCAGGTAGCGCGGTGCACCGGTTCACGGATGCCCGACGGCGACATCAGGGTCGGCCAGTTGAAGCCGTCCCAACGCGAACGACGACCCATGTGGGTAATCTGGATCATGATCTTGGCGCCATGCTTGTGCATGGCGTCGGCCAAGTTCTGGAAGTGCGGGATGATCCGGTCGGTGGACAGGTTCACCGACGACCACCACTCCTGCGGGCTGTCGATGGCGACCACCGACGAGCCACCGCAGATGGCCAGGCCGATGCCGCCCTTGGCCTTCTCTTCGTAGTACTTCACGTAACGGTCGGTAGTCATGCCGCCGTCGGTGGCGTAGACCTCGGCATGCGCGGTGCTGAGCACGCGGTTGCGGATGGTCAGTTTGCCGATCTGGATCGGCTGGAACATTGCTTCGAATGCCATGACGCTCTCTCCGACTTACAACGGCTTGACGACGAACAGGCCGTCATCGTGACCTTCTTCCGAACCGCCGTAGACCTGCTCGGCCACGGTGCGGATCGAACTGCCACGGGCGGCGAGAATCTGGTCCATGGCACCGGCGAACCAGCCAGTGAACATGTAGTCGACCTTGCGGCCGCACTTGCCATAGACGTACACGAACGCCGAGTGCTTGAGCTTGACGCTGCAGGTGCCTTTGTCGAGGTCGATGTCCTGGATTTCGAACAGGCCCCAACCACGCTGGGACAGGCGCTTCATGTAGTGCTCGAACACCGCGACGCCTTCCAGGCCATGGCATTCGGCTTCTTTTTCACACCAGTGCCAGGCGGACTTGTAGCCGGCCTTGTACAGAATCTCGGCGTAGGCTTCGGCGCCCAGCACTTCCTCGATGCCGATGTGGTTGTTAACGAAGAAATGGCGCGGCACGTACAGCATCGGCAGGGCGTCGCTGGTCCAGACACCGGTCTCGCTGTCGACTTCGATTGGCAATTGCGGGGCGATCTTGGCCATGGAAACTCAACTCCATAAAAATTTTTATGTGGGTGCCCCGGCGTTGCTGGCAGGGGCTATCAGGCTTGGAGAGCGGCTTACTCGCCCCAGACATCCTTGAGGACGTTGACCCAGTTCTCGCCCATGATCTTGCGCACCACACGTTCGGAGTGGCCGCGCTTGAGCAGGGTTTCGGTGAGGTTGGGGAACTCGCCGACAGTGCGAATGCCGAGCGGGTTGATGATCTTGCCGAAGTTGGTCAGGCGACGGGCGTAGCCCTTGTCATGGGTCAGGTATTCGAAGAAATCCTGGCCGTGGCCTTGGGTGAAGTCGGTACCGATACCGATAGCGTCTTCGCCGACGATGTTCATGGTGTACTCGATGGCCTCGGCGTAGTCGTCGATGGTCGAGTCGATGCCCTTGGCCAGGAACGGTGCGAACATGGTCACGCCGACGAAGCCGCCGTGGTCGGCGATGAACTTCAGCTCTTCGTCCGACTTGTTGCGCGGGTGCTCCTTCAGGCCAGAAGGCAGGCAGTGGGAGTAGCAGACCGGCTTTTTCGATTCGAGGATGACTTCCTCGGAGGTCTTGGAGCCCACGTGGGACAGGTCGCACATGATGCCGACGCGGTTCATCTCGGCGACGATTTCGCGACCGAAGCCCGACAGACCGCCGTCACGCTCGTAGCAGCCGGTGCCAACCAGGTTCTGGGTGTTGTAGCACATCTGCACGATGCCCACGCCCAGCTGCTTGAACACGTCGACGTAGGCGATCTGGTCTTCGAACGCATGGGCGTTCTGGAAACCAAAGAGGATGCCGGTCTTGCCCAGTTCCTTGGCCTTGCGAATGTCGGCGGTGGTACGTACCGGCATTACCAGGTCGCTGTTCTCGCGGATCAGCTTCTGGCTGGCGGCGATGTTATCGACGGTGGCCTTGAAGCCCTCCCACACCGACACCGTGCAGTTGGCCGCGGTCAGCCCGCCCTTGCGCATGTCCTCGAACAGCTCGCGGTTCCATTTGGCAATGATCAGACCGTCGATGACGATGCTGTCGGCGTGAAGTTCGGCTGGGCTCATCAGGCTGTCCCCTTTTATCGAGTTGGCTCGCGCCAAACCTTGTGCCGGCGCTTTGGAGCCAGCATATGCCTGTGCCCCGAGGCGCCCCGATGCAAAAACGACAGGGGGTTTGCCGAAAGCGTCAATGCGCGACATGGCACGCTCTGGCGCGCCATCCGCCGATGAGAGCCAGTCTCGATAACGACATTCGCCAGGCGTTTATGAACATTTCGTCAGGGAGCTACCGCACAGACGTGGGCTGAGCGAGAATCGCGGCGATTCGTCAGCCGGTTCGAGGAGATAACGGATGAAATCAATGGCATGGCTGGTTCTGATGGCCTTTGCGATGGGCGCCCAGGCCGGCGAGGAAGAAAGCACGCCCTGCGATAACGTCGAGAGCGACCAGCAGGCCTTCGCTTGCGCGGCGTTCAATAAACAGACCGCCGAGCGCGAGTTGAAGTCGGCGTATGACGACCTGATTCAGCGCATTCGCGACCAATATGCCGATGAAGGCGACAAGGCCACAGCCCTGGTCGGGCGCATGGATGCCGCCGAAAAACTGTGGACGCAGCTGCGCGATGCCGACTGCAAGGTCGAAACCTATGCCGAGAAACCCGGCAGCAAAGCGTTCCAGGCGGCCTGGGATACCTGCGTTGCACAGCGCAGCGATGACCGCTCGGAGTACCTGCAATCCATCGGTCAGCAGTAGCCCTGTAACGGCCTCTTCGCGGGCAACCCCGCAAAGAGGCCAGCGCAGGAAGACCTCAGACCACCCGAGCCAACCGGTCCTCCCGCGGGCAGCGCTCGAACCGCGTTCGGTAGCAGCGGGTAAAGTACGACGCAGACTCGAACCCGCATGCCACGCCGACCTCCAGCACGCTCATGTCGGTCTGACGCAACAACTGCCGCGCCTTGTCCAAGCGCAGCCGCAAATAGAAGCCACTGGGCGTGTCGTTCAGGTACAGGCGAAACAACCGCTCGAGCTGCCGCCGGGTCACCTGCACGGCATCGGCCAGCACCTGGGTATTGAGCGGCTGCTCGGTGTTGCGCTCCATCTCGCCAATGACCTTCACCAGCTTCTTGTTGCTGATGCCGTAGCGGGAGGCGATCTGCATGCGCTGGTGATCCTGTCGCGGACGGATACGCCCCAGCACGAACTGCTCGGAAACCTGCACCGCCAACTCGCTGCCATGGGCCTGGCCGATCAGGTCGAGCATCAGGTCGATCGACGCCGTGCCACCCGCGCAGGTAATTCTTCGGCGGTCGATCTCGAACAGCTCCTGCGTCGCCTGCAACCGTGGATAACGCTCCTTGAAAGCCTCCAGCGCCTCCCAATGCAAGGTCGCCCGATGCCCATCCAGCAGGCCCGCTTCGGCCAATACCATCGCGCCGGTATCGATGCCGCCCAGAATCACCCCCTCGTGGTCGAGACGACGTAGCGCTTGTTGCAAGCCATGGCCATAACTGGCCAACGGATCGAAGCCTGCGACCACCAGCAGCATCTGCCCGTGCGGCTCATCGCCCAACGCGCCATCGGCGTTGACCGACATACCGTTGCTCGCCTGCACCGCCCCGCCGTCCAGGCTCAGCACCTGCCAACGGTACTGTGGCCCACGGAAGCGGTTGGCCACGCGCAGCGGCTCCAAGGCGCTGATGAAGCCCATGGCCGAAAAGCCTGGAAGCAGGAGGAACTGGATAGTTTGCGACATCGAGGTTTCTCTGATGAGGACAGGTCGCCAGGGTGCAAGTGTGAGTCGCCAGCGTGCGATTTTCCAGTGTGCCACCCGCGTAGCTTAAACACACGGTCCAGAGAGACCGGCCCCTATAACAATATGCACTGCCGTTGGAGAGCCACCATGCACAGCTTGATCCGCCGCAGCCTGTTTTCCCTCGCTCTGAGCACCACCCTTGCAAGCCCCGTATTCGCCGCCGAACCCGCCGTCTGCAAGGACGTGCGCCTGGGCGTGGTCAACTGGACCGACGTCATCGCCACCAGCGCCATGGCGCAGGTGCTGCTCGATGGGCTGGGTTACCAGACCAAGCAGACCAGCGCCTCGCAGCAGATCATCTTCGCCGGTATCCGCGACAAGCGCCTGGACATGTTCCTGGGTTACTGGAACCCGCTCATGACCCAAACCATCACCCCGTTCGTCGATGCCAACCAGGTCAAGGTCTTGGACAAGCCAAGCCTGGAGGACGCCCGCGCCACCCTGGCCGTGCCGAAATACCTCTATGACAAAGGCCTGAAAACCTTCGCCGACATCCACAAGTTCGAGAAAGAACTGGGCGGCAAGATCTATGGCATCGAACCGGGTTCCGGCGCCAATACCCAGATCAAGGCGATGATCACCAAGAACCAGTTCGGCCTGGGCAAGTTCCAGCTGGTCGAGTCGAGTGAGGCAGGCATGCTCGCCGCTGTCGACCGCGCCGTACGGCGCAAGGAAGCGGTAGTGTTCTTTGGCTGGGCGCCGCACCCGATGAATGTGAACATCGAGATGGCCTACCTGGGCGACAGCCAGGATGCCCTGGGCCCTGACGAAGGCCGGGCGACGGTGTGGACGGTCACGGCGCCAGACTACGCCCAACGCTGTCCCAATGCCCACCGCCTGCTGACCAACCTGAACTTCAGTGCCGAGGACGAGAGCCGCATGATGCAGCCGTTGCTCGACCACAAGGACGCCCTGGAATCGGCCCGCCAGTGGCTCAAGGACCACCCCGAAGACAAGGCCCGCTGGCTTGAGGGTGTGACCACCTTCGACGGCCAGCCAGCTGCCGAGAACCTCAAGCTCAGCGCCAACTGATCCGGCCTCTTCGCCAGCAAGCTCGCGCCTACAGGTACAGCGCTACATTCAAGGTCACGTCGATCCTGTGGGAGCGGGCTTGCCCGCGAAAAATCCACCCCCGATATCACCAGGAACCACGCCATGAACCATGACGTCATCATCACCTGCGCCCTCACCGGTGCCGGCGACACCGTTGCCAAGAGCCACTTGGTCCCGGTCACCCCCAAACAGATCGCCGAATCCGCCGTCGAAGCCGCCAAGGCTGGCGCCACCGTGGTCCACTGCCACGTCCGCGACCCGCAAACCGGCCGCTTCAGCCGCGACGTAGCGTTGTACCGCGAAGTGATGGAACGCATCCGCGAAGCCGACGTGGACATCATCGTCAACCTCACTGCCGGCATGGGCGGCGACCTTGAAATCGGCCCAGGCGAGTCGCCAATGGAATTCGGCCCAGGCACCGACCTGATCGGCCCGCTGGAACGCCTGGCCCACGTCGAGGCACTGTTGCCGGAAATCTGCACCCTCGACTGCGGCACCCTCAACTTCGGCGATGGCAACGCCATCTACGTCTCGACCCCCGCGCAACTGCGTGCCGGCGCCAAGCGCATTACCGAGCTGGGCGTGAAAGCCGAGCTGGAGATCTTCGACACAGGCCACCTGTGGTTCGCCAAGCAGATGATGAAGGAGGGCCTGCTAGAGGACCCGCTGTTCCAGCTGTGCCTGGGCATCCCGTGGGGGGCACCGGCCGACACCACCACCATGAAGGCGATGGTCGACAACCTGCCGGCGAACGTGACCTGGGCAGGCTTCGGCATCGGCCGCATGCAGATGCCCATGGCGGCGCAGGCGGTACTGCTCGGCGGCAACGTTCGCGTGGGCCTGGAAGACAACCTGTACCTGGACCGTGGCGTACTGGCGAGCAACGGCCAGCTGGTCGAGCGGGCAGCGGAAATCATCACCCGCATGGGCGCCCGCGTGCTCACCCCGGCAGAAGGCCGGGAAAAAATGAACCTCAAGCGCCGCTGATACCGAGCCAAGGAGATCGACATGCCCTTCATCACCGAAATCAAGACCTTCGCCGCCCTCGGTAGCGGCGTGATTGGCAGCGGCTGGGTCGCCCGCGCCCTCGCCCATGGCCTGGATGTCATCGCCTGGGACCCGGCCCCCGGTGCCGAACAGGCGCTTCGCAAGCGCATCGCCAATGCCTGGCCGGCCCTTGAGAAACAAGGCCTGGCGCCCGGTGCTTCGCAGCAGCGGCTGAAGTTCGTCGCGACCATCGAAGAATGCGTTCGCGACGCCGATTTCATCCAGGAAAGCGCCCCGGAACGCCTCGACCTCAAGCTCGACCTGCACGCCAAGATCAGCGCCGCGGCCAAACCGAACGCCATCATCGGTTCCAGCACCTCGGGGCTGCTGCCCAGTGAGTTCTACGAGTCGGCCACCCACCCCGAGCGCTGCGTGGTCGGCCACCCGTTCAACCCGGTGTACCTGCTGCCGTTGGTCGAGATCGTCGGTGGCAACCGCACTTCCCCGGACGCCATCGAGGCCGCGAAGACCTTCTACACGGCCTTGGGCATGCGCCCGCTGCACGTACGCAAGGAAGTCCCCGGCTTCATCGCCGACCGCCTGCTCGAAGCGCTGTGGCGCGAAGCCCTGCACCTGGTCAACGACGGCGTAGCCACGACGGGCGAGATCGACGACGCCATCCGCTTCGGTGCCGGTCTGCGCTGGTCGTTCATGGGCACCTTCCTCACTTACACCCTGGCGGGCGGCGATGCTGGCATGCGCCACTTCATGTCCCAGTTCGGCCCGGCGCTGAAGCTGCCCTGGACCTACCTGCCAGCACCGGAGCTGACGGACAAACTGATCGACGACGTGGTCGAAGGCACCTCGGAGCAACTGGGCGAGCGCAGCATCGCCGCGCTGGAGCGCTATCGTGATGACACCCTGCTGGCAGTACTGGAAGCTGTGAAAAACAGCAAAGCCAGCCACGGCCTGGCGTTTGGCGAGTGAGGAGACCGCAATGCCCGCTTCGATCACCTACCGTACCCCGGTCCAGGAGGACTGGGTCGACTACAACGGGCATCTGCGCGATGCCTATTACCTGCTGATCTTCAGCTACGCCACCGACGCATTGATGGAGCGCATCGGCCTGGATGCCGACAGCCGTGGGCAAAGCGGACATTCGCTGTTCACCCTCGAGGCGCACATCAACTACCTGCATGAAGTGAAGCTGGGCACCGAAGTGTGGGTGCAGACGCAGATCATCGGTTTCGACCGCAAGCGCCTGCACCTTTACCACAGCCTGCACCGGGCGGGGTTCGACGAAGCATTGGCGGCAAGCGAGCAGATGCTGCTGCATGTAGACCTGGCGGGGCCTAAATCGGCGCCGTTCGGGGAGCGCAGCGTGGCATTGCTCAACGACTGGGTAGAGAACCAGCGCGACCTGTCAGCGCCTGAATTCGCCGGGCGTGTGATTGGTCTTCCTGCATAGATTCCATTGCCCGCTCGCGGCTGAACCCGCTCCTACAGGTGTTCCACGGCTCACGAGAGCAGCGGGTATCTAGAGGAGCGGGTTTTCCGCGAATGGCCCTTGGACGCAAAAAAATAACCCCGGAAAGCCGTGAGCATCCGGGGCCAAGAGCGAGCAAACATCCACTGTGTGAGCGAGGGTGACCAAACCCCCTGGTACCGTGAATGAGTTCAGTGTGCTGACTTCCCCGCTCGCAGATTTAGTCGGGAACGACCTGTTCTTAGCCAAAGCAGCCATTGCGACATTCTGTCCTTGCCGCCTTGCCTGGCACGTCACAGAATCGGCTGACGATCACAGCAGCAAACAAGGACAACAGCCATGATGCATGCGGATTTGATTGATCAGGACGACCTGTTGGGCCACCTGCGCGCACGGGGATTCGACATTCCGGCCGGTGCCAGCGCCGAGCAGGCGTGCGAGGTGGTGGTTCGCGGGTTGACCGAGCCCAACGCCCGTGCCCTGAAGGGTATGGTCGAACAGATGTATACCGGTAGCGCAACGATTCTGCCGGCCGTGCGCCAGGCGATCGACAAGCAATTGCTGCCTGCGTTGGCGCAGTTCAACAAGCGCACCTGATTTCACCCACGCCCATCGCCGGCCAGCCGGCGCCTACAGGTTAGCGGGTTACCTGTAGGCGCCGGCTGGCCGGCGATTGAGCGTCAGATCCTCACACTGGCGAACGTCGACTCGTTGCGCGCCTGGCTCAGGGCGGCCATCGGCCCGCTGTGCGGCGACAGGGTCATGGCCTGCGGGATCGGCATCATCGCTACCTGCTGAGCGGTGTTGGAACCGACACGCTCGTCACGCGGCGGAATACCGAAGTATTCGCGGTAGCACTTGGAGAAGTGCGGTGTGGAAACGAAGCCGCACACCGACGCCACTTCGATGATCGACATCGGCGTCTGCTTGAGCAACTGCCGCGCACGAATCAGTCTCAGCTTGAGGTAATAGCGCGACGGCGAGCAGTGCAGGTATTTCTGGAACAGGCGCTCGAGCTGGCGCCGCGACACCGACACATAAACAGCCAACTCGTCCAGGTCGATCGGCTCTTCCAGGTTGGCTTCCATCAGCGCGACGATCTCTTGCAGCTTCGGCTGGTTGGTACCAAGCATGTGCTTGAGCGGCACGCGCTGGTGATCCTGCTCGTTGCGGATGCGCTCGTAGACGAACATTTCGGAAATCGCTGCCGACAGTTCACGACCATGATCGCGGCTGATCAGGTGCAGCATCATGTCCAGCGGCGCAGTGCCACCCGAGCTGGTGAAGCGGTTACGGTCCAGGGTGAACAGACGGGTGCTCATGTTCACGCGAGGGAAGGCTTCCTGCATCGCCGCCAGACATTCCCAGTGCACGCTGCAATCGAAGCCGTCGAGCAGGCCGGCACATGCCAGAGCCCAGCTGCCGGTGCATACCGCGCCAAGCCTGCGCGACTGGCGGGCCTGGGCCTGCAGCCAGGTGACATGCTCGCGGGTGACCGAACGCTGGATGCCCACGCCACCGCAGACGATCACGGTGTCCATGGGCGGTGCGTTGTTGATGGCTGCATCCGGGGTGATCTGCAGACCATCGCTGGCCCATACCTGGCCGCCATCGACTGTCAGCGTATGCCAGCGGTACAGCTCACGACCGGAGAGCTGGTTGGCCATGCGCAGCGGCTCGACGGCCGATGCCAGAGAAATCAGGGTGAAATTGTCCAGCAGGAGAAAACCGATGGACTGTGGGGCTGTGCGGTTCTGGGTTGGGTTCCCGGAGGTGTACGACGTCATCGCGATTTCTCCTCACACAAATGCAGGGTGTGCCTCAGGCGGACACTGATTTCTTGTTAGTGCCCCCGTTCGTTATGCAGGGGCTTTGCCAATCTCAACGCAAACGGCGTGCCGGAAATTGAACGCGCATCCAAAAAAAACCAAAAACGACGTCTTCTTTCGGCAAATCAAGCGTTTCGTACGCGCTTGCGGAAAAACGCAAACAGGCGCGCCAGCGCCTTTGCGTGTAACTGCTGAGCAGAACGGTAGCACGGTTGGGAAGGATGCCCAGAAGCGACACATTTGAGTGTCACCGACAATACCCACACTGAGTGCGACAGCCGACAGCCGGTACTTCCAAAAACAGCGCCCCAAAAAGGGGCGCAGAGCTCACATCAGTTCGAAATCAGCGCATCAGCATTCGATGGCACTGACCGCCAGGCCACCACGCGAGGTTTCCTTGTATTTGTCGTGCATGTCGGCGCCGGTGTCTCGCATGGTGCGGATAACCTGGTCGAGGGAAATGAAGTGCTCGCCATCCCCACGCAAAGCCATCTGCACGGCGTTGATCGCCTTCACCGCGGCAATGGCGTTGCGCTCGATGCACGGCACCTGCACCAGCCCACCAACCGGGTCGCAAGTCAGGCCAAGGTTATGCTCCAGGGCGATTTCCGCCGCGTTCTCCACTTGTGGAGGCGTTGCCCCCAGCACTTCGGCAAGGCCTGCCGCCGCCATGGCGCACGCCGAGCCCACCTCGCCCTGGCAGCCGACCTCGGCACCAGAGATGGAAGCGTTCTTCTTGCACAGGATGCCCACGGCTGCCGCGGCGAGGAAGAAGTCGACCACGCTGGACTCGTTCACCGCATCGCTGAAGCGCATGTAGTAGTGCAACACTGCCGGAATGATGCCCGCGGCGCCGTTGGTGGGCGCCGTGACCATGCGCCCGCCCGCGGCGTTCTCTTCATTGACCGCCAGGGCGAACAGGTTGACCCACTCCATCGCGCTCATGGTCGAGCCGATCACGTTGGGCTTGCCGATCTCCTTCAAGCTGCGATGCAGCTTGGCGGCGCGACGGCGGACGTTGAGCCCGCCGGGCAGCGTGCCTTCGTATTTCAGGCCGTTGTTGACGCATTCCTGCATGGCATCCCAGAGCTTGTGCAAGCCGGCGCGAATCTCTTCTTCGCTGCGCCAGACCTTCTCGTTGGCCATCATCAATTGCGACACGCTCATGTCGTTTTGTTTGCACAGGCGCAGCAGTTCGGCCGCGCTGTTGAAATCGTATGGCAACACCGTCTGGTCGGCGTCCAGCACACCGCTGGCGGCCTGGGCTGCATCGACCACGAAGCCGCCGCCTACCGAGTAATAGGTATCGCGGTGCAGCTCGCCCTGCGCGCCTTCGGCGATCAGGGTCATGGCGTTGGGGTGGTACGGCAGGTTCTCATCCAGCAGCAGCATGTCGCGGGCCCAGACGAACTCGATGGGCAGGCGCCCGTCCAGCTGCAGGGTGTTGGTTTCACGCAGGTCGGCGATGCGCGGGACGATCTGGGTGGGGTCGATGGCGTCAGGCCATTCGCCCATCAGGCCCATGATGGTGGCGTTGTCGGTGCCGTGGCCGATACCGGTGGCCGACAGCGAGCCGTACAGCCTCACCTCGATCCGTTTTACCTGTTCCAGCTCGCCGCGCTCGCGCAGCCCTTGGACGAACAGGGCGCCGGCACGCATGGGGCCAACGGTGTGGGAGCTGGAAGGCCCGACACCAATCTTGAACAGGTCGAACACGCTGATGGCCATTGTCGCTTCACCTCTTGCTGGGCTTGTCTCTGCGCGCCATGCGCAGGGCGGGGCAACTGCTAGGCTGAAGCTGCGAGCCGCCACGAATGCACGCATCATCGGGCTTTTATGCCTCCCCTCGCCGTCTGCAACCGACGTACTTTTGCTCAGCAGCGCCGCTGTCGATCCGGCCACCCGTGCGCCGTTTTCAAGCGACCTTGTGACGCAAAAACGCGGCCGACGGGGTGGAGAAATCCATAAACGACGTCGCCGATACTGGATGCGACCCGTTCCGTACTGGTTACGACCCTACCAGTAGGCGATTAACCGGCGCTGGAGGATTATCGAAAGCGACTCGTTTTGCACGGCCTCGCATCCTGCCCTCTGCAGGCCTGGTCTACCGGACCCTCAGAAAGCCCGGAGACCCACGCGAACCCGAAGATAAAATCACAGGAGTCCATCCATGAAAGGTTCACCCTCGCTGTTGCTGGTTGCGTTGCTGTCCGCACCGATGCTGGCCCAGGCTGCAGAGCCTGAGCAGTGCCAGACGGTACGTTTTTCCGACGTCGGCTGGACTGACATCACCGTAACCACCGCTACCACCAGCGTTGTGCTCGAAGCACTGGGTTACAAGACCCACACCACCATGATCTCGGTACCGGTGACCTACAAGTCGCTGGCCACCGGCAAGGACCTGGACGTGTTTCTCGGCAACTGGATGCCGACCATGGAAAACGACATCAAGCAGTACCGCGATGCCGGTACCGTGGAAACGGTGCGCGCCAACCTGGAGAACGCCAAGTACACCTTGGCCGTCCCCCAGGCGCTCTATGACAAGGGCCTGAAGGATTTCTCCGACATCCCCAAGTTCAAGAAAGAGCTGGACGGCAAGATCTACGGCATCGAGCCGGGTAACGACGGTAACCGCACCATCCAGAGCATGATCGACAAGAACGCCTTCGGCCTGAAGGACGCAGGCTTCAAGATCGTGCAGTCCAGCGAGGCCGGCATGCTGTCGCAAGTGGACAGGGCACAGAAGCGCGGCGAAGCGATCGTGTTCCTGGGCTGGGAACCGCACCCGATGAACACCCGCTTCAAGATGCAGTACCTGACCGGAGGGGACGAATTCTTCGGTCCCGATTTCGGCAAGGCCACCGTGCTGACCAATACGCGCAAAGGCTATACGCAGGAATGCAGCAACGTCGGGCAACTGTTGAAGAACCTGTCGTTCGAGCTCAAGGATGAAAGCACCATGATGGGCTATGTCCTGGACGACAAGATGAAGCCCGAGGACGCCGCCAAGAAATGGCTCAAGGCCAACCCCGGCAAGTTGGATAACTGGCTGGCCGGCGTTACCACCGTTGATGGCAAACCCGGCCTTGAGGCGGCCAAGGCCAAACTGACGCAATAACGCAAGACGCTATGGCAACACCGCCGGGGCGGGAACCTTCCCGCCCCGGACTGATTTCAATCTTTGCAGGTGGAAGCTCGCTATCATGCTTATCGATCAGAAAATACCCCTGGGGCAGTACATCGCCTCATTCGTCGAATGGTTGACCCAGAACGGCGCCAGCTACTTCGACGCCATCGCCCAAGGCCTGGAATTCATGATCCACGGCGTCACCAGCGCCCTGACGTGGTTCAACCCGTTCGTTCTGGTGGCTGTATTCGCCGCCCTCGCGCACCTGATTCAGCGCAAGTGGGCGCTGACCGCTTTCGTTGCCCTTTCCTTCCTGCTGATCCTTAACCTGGGGTACTGGCAGGAAACCATGGAGACCCTGGCACAGGTCACCTTCGCCACAGTGGTCTGCGTGGCCATCGGCGTGCCGCTGGGCATCGTCGCCGCGCACAAGCCAATGTTCTATACCGCCATGCGCCCGGTCCTCGACCTGATGCAGACCGTGCCCACCTTCGTTTACCTGATCCCGACCCTGACCTTGTTCGGGCTGGGAGTGGTGCCGGGGCTGATCTCGACGGTGGTGTTCGCCATCGCCGCCCCCATCCGCCTCACTTACCTGGGCATTTGCGACGTGCCGCAAGAGCTGATGGACGCCGGCAAGGCATTCGGCTGCTCACGCCGCCAACTGCTGACCCGCATCGAGCTGCCGCACGCGATGCCGAGCATCGCCGCCGGCGTGACCCAGTGCATCATGCTGTCGCTGTCGATGGTGGTGATCGCTGCACTGGTAGGGGCCGATGGCCTGGGCAAACCTGTGGTCAACGCACTGAACACCGCTGATATTTCCCTGGGCTTCGAAGCGGGCCTGGCGATCGTGCTGCTGGCGATCATGCTCGACCGTATCTGCAAGCAACCGGAGCTGCCGGTAAGGGGTGAAGCATGAGCATCATTCGATTCGAAGACGTCGACGTCATCTTCTCCAACAAGCCACGCGAGGCGCTGGCCCTGCTCGACCAGGGCAAGACCCGCGAGCAGATCCTCAAGCAGACCGGCCTCGTGGTGGGCGTGGAAAAGGCCAACCTGGATATCAACAAAGGCGAGATCTGCGTGCTCATGGGCCTGTCGGGCTCGGGCAAGTCGAGCCTGCTGCGCTGCATCAACGGCCTGAACACCGTCAGCCGCGGCAAACTGTTCGTCGAGCATGAAGGCCGGAACATCGACATTGCCCACTGCACCCCGGCCGAGCTGAAAATGATGCGCACCAAGCGCATCGCCATGGTGTTCCAGAAGTTTGCCCTGATGCCTTGGCTGACGGTGCGCGAGAACATCAGCTTCGGCCTCGAAATGCAGGGCCGTCCGGAGAAGGAACGGCGCAAGCTGGTGGACGAAAAGCTTGAACTGGTGGGCCTGACCCAATGGCGCAACAAGAAGCCGGACGAACTGTCAGGCGGCATGCAGCAACGTGTGGGTCTGGCCCGCGCACTGGCCATGGATGCCGACATCCTGCTGATGGACGAACCCTTCTCCGCGCTTGACCCGCTGATCCGCCAGGGCCTGCAGGACGAGCTGCTGGCGCTGCAAAGCAAGTTGAGCAAGACCATCGTGTTCGTCAGCCACGACCTGGACGAGGCGCTGAAACTGGGCAGCCGCATCGCCATCATGAAAGATGGCCGGATCATCCAGTACAGCAAGCCCGAGGAAATCGTCCTCAACCCGGCGGATGAGTATGTGCGCACCTTCGTCGCCCACACCAACCCGCTCAACGTGCTGTGCGGCCGCAGCCTGATGCGCAGCCTGGACAACTGCAAACGGGTCAACGGCTCGGTTTGCCTGGACCCAGGTATCGACTCGTGGCTGGACCTTGGCGAAGGAGGCTCGCTCAAGCGCGCACGCCAGGGCCAGAACGGCCTGGACATGCAGAAATGGGCACCGGGGCAGGATGTAGAGCTGCTCGAACGCAGGCCAACTGTGGTGCACGCCGATATCGGCATGCGTGAGGCGCTGCAGATTCGTTATCAGACGGGCAACAAGCTGGTGCTGCAGGATAACGACAAAGTGGTAGGGATTCTCGGGGATACCGAGTTGTATCACGCGTTGCTGGGCAAGACCCACGGATGATGCAATTGGGGCCGCCTTGCGGCCCATCGCCGGCGAGCGGGCTCCTCCGGAGGGCCGGCTACGGCAGATGGGCCGCAAAGCGGCCCCAATCATTGTTCAGCGCACCACAATCCCGCGCGAAGCCATGTAGGCCTTGGCTTCCGGTACCGTGTACTCACCGAAGTGGAAGATACTGGCCGCCAGAACCGCACTGGCATGCCCTTCCAGAATGCCGTCGGCCAGGTGCTGCAGGTTACCCACACCACCCGAAGCGATCACCGGAATCCCCAGCGCATCGCTGATGGCCCGGGTCACACCCAGGTCGAAACCGTTCTTCATGCCGTCCTGATCCATGCTGGTCAGCAGGATTTCGCCGGCCCCCAGACCTTCCATCTTCTTCGCCCACTCGACGGCATCCAGGCCGGTCGGCTTGCGGCCACCGTGGGTGAAGATCTCCCAACGCGGCGCTTCGCCGGGGCCGGAAACCTTCTTCGCGTCGATGGCGACGACGATGCACTGCGAACCGAAACGGTCGGCAGCTTCACCGACGAACTCGGGGTTGAACACCGCCGCGGTGTTGATCGAGACCTTGTCGGCACCGGCATTGAGCAGGTTGCGGATGTCCTGCACGGTGCGCACGCCACCGCCCACGGTCAGCGGAATGAACACCTGGCTGGCCATGCGCTCGACGGTATGCAGGGTGGTGTCGCGACCGTCGACGCTGGCGGTGATGTCGAGGAAGGTGATCTCGTCGGCACCTTGCTCATTGTAGCGACGGGCGATTTCCACCGGGTCGCCGGCATCCCGAATGTTCTCGAACTTGACGCCCTTGACCACCCGGCCGTTGTCCACGTCCAGGCAAGGGATGATGCGCTTGGCCAGTGCCATGGTTCAGTCCTCAGCCTTGGTAGTTGTCGCAGAAGGCCTGGGCCTCGGCGACATCGAGGGTGCCTTCGTAGATGGCACGGCCGGTGATGGCGCCAATGATGCCAGGGGCCTTGGCATCCAGCAGGGCCTTGATGTCGCCCAGGTTGTGAATGCCGCCCGAAGCGATGACCGGGATCGACGTGGCTTCGGCCAGGGCCTTGGTGAAGGGCACGTTGCAGCCCTGCATCATGCCGTCCTTGGCGATGTCGGTGTAGACGATCGCCGAGACGCCATCGGCCTCGAAACGCTTGGCCAGGTCGATGACCTGCACCGAGCTGACTTCTGCCCAGCCATCGGTGGCGACGAAACCGTCCTTGGCGTCCAGGCCGACGATGACCTTGCCCGGGAAGGCCTTGCAGGCCTCGGCGACGAACTCAGGCTGCTTGACCGCCTTGGTGCCGATGATCACGTAGCTGACGCCAGCCTTGACGTAATGCTCGATGGTTTCCAGCGAGCGGATGCCACCGCCGATCTGGATCGGCAGGTTCGGGTAACGCTTGGCGATGGCAGTCACCACCTCGCCATTGACCGGCTGGCCTTCGAAGGCGCCGTTGAGGTCAACCAGGTGCAGGCGGCGGCAGCCACCTTCGACCCACTTGGCGGCCATGCTCACCGGGTCGTCGGAAAATACCGTGGAGTCTTCCATACGGCCCTGGCGCAGACGTACGCAGGCACCGTCCTTGAGATCGATAGCGGGGATAATCAGCATCTTGGAAACCTGTCTATTCGGTGGAGTTCAGGGCTTCTCGAGCGCCCACAGGTCGCTTTCGATGCTCTCGAACCGCTCCTTGAGGTGCAGCTGAACATCGGCAATCGCCCTGTTGTAGTAAAGGGGTGCAATTTCTTTGCTGAACAGCTCGAGGACCTCAGCCACCTCGAACGACCCCAGCTCCAGCTCGAAGCGGTCTTCAAGGAAGCGCTTCAAGGTATCGAGCGCTTCGCGCTCCTGCTCGGGTGCCAGGGTGATGACCGGGGCCTTGGTCCGCGACCTGCTCATTTACCAGCGCCCGTCCCAGGCCACGAAGTTCTGCAGCAGCTGCAGACCGTGGGTGTGGCTCTTCTCCGGGTGGAACTGCACGGCAAAGCGCGAACCATCAGCCAATGCTGCGGCGAAGTCGACGCCATAGTGGCCACGACCGACCACCTGGCCGGGCTTGCCGGCGTTGATGTAATAGCTGTGCACGAAGTAGAACCGTGCGCGGTCGGGAATGTCATGCCACAGCGGGTGGTCGATGGTCTGGCTGACTTCGTTCCAACCCATGTGCGGCACCTTCAGGTGCTCGCCGTCTTCTTGCAGGTCTTTGCCGAAAAAGCGCACCTGGCCGGGGAACAGGCCGATGCAGTCGACACCGTCGTTTTCCTCGCTGTGGTCCAGCAGCGCTTGCATGCCGACGCAGATCCCGAGGAACGGGCGGTCCTGGCTGACCTCGCGCACCAGGCTGTCGAAGCCCAGGCGGCGGATTTCGGCCATGCAGTCGCGAATCGCGCCCACACCCGGGAACACCACGCGGTCCGCCTCGCGGATGACTGCGGCGTCGCTGGTCACCAGCACCTTGCCGGCGCCGACGTGTTCAAGCGCCTTGGCCACCGAGTGCAAGTTGCCCATGCCATAGTCGATTACGGCTACCGTCTGCATTTACAGGCATCCCTTGGTGGAAGGCATCTGTCCGGCCATGCGCTCGTCCAGCGTCACCGCCATGCGCAGCGCGCGGCCGAAGGCCTTGAACACGGTTTCGATCTGGTGGTGGGTGTTATGGCCCCGCAGGTTGTCGATGTGCAGGGTCACCAAGGCATGGTTGACGAAGCCCTGGAAGAACTCCTGGAACAGGTCGACGTCGAAACCGCCAACGGTGGCGCGGGTATAGGGCACATGCATCTGCAGGCCTGGACGGCCCGAGAAGTCGATGACCACGCGCGACAGGGCTTCGTCCAGCGGCACGTAGGCATGGCCGTAGCGGAAGATACCCTTCTTGTCACCGATGGCCTGGGCGAATGCCTGGCCCAGGGTAATGCCGACGTCTTCGACGGTATGGTGATCGTCGATATGCAGGTCACCCTTGCACTCGATATCCAGATCGATCAGCCCGTGTCGGGCGATCTGGTCGAGCATGTGTTCAAGGAAAGGCACGCCGATATCGAATCGGGCCTTGCCACTGCCATCGAGGTTGATCGAGCACTTGACCTGGGTTTCCAGGGTATTGCGCTCGACGGAAGCCTTACGTTCGACCATCACCAGCTCCGCAAAATCATTGGGCGAAAAGGGCTCCATTATAGGCCCAAGACGCGCCAGCTTGAAACGCGGATGACATATGGCAGGCAAAGCAATTTCGCAAGGCCGAGTGCGCTACAGGTCTATACAAGCTGTGTTGCCCCTATCACCGGCAAGCCGACGCCTCCACCAGACACCGGTAGGCGGCGGCTTGCCGGCGATAGCGGCCGGACGATCAGTGGAACAGAACGGCCGTCTTCTGCAGGGTGATCCACACCCCCCAGGCCAACGGAATCACCACCACCGCCCAGGCGAACAGCACCAGCGGCAGGCTGCCCGGTGCCGCATGCCATTCCAGCGAGCGAGCGCCATCGGCGCCTTTGTCATGGCTCAACGCACGCTCTGCGGCCAACTCGGCGTCGGTCATGAAGTGCTTGTCCGCCACCGGACGTACCAGCAGGTTGCAGATGAAACCCAGCACCAGCAGGCCGGCAAGGATGTACAGGGTCATGTCATACGCCGCTGCACGTTCGACACCCGCTGCCAGCTGATATTCGCGCAGGTAGGTGATCAGCACTGGCCCCAGCACGCCCGCCGCCGCCCAGGCAGTCAGCAGGCGACCGTGAATGGCACCCACCATCTGTGTACCGAACAGGTCGGCCAGGTAAGCCGGCACCGTGGCGAAACCACCACCGTACATCGACAGGATGATGCAGAACGCCGCTACGAACAGTGCCACGTTGCCCAGGTGGCCCATGTTCGGCACCAGGCTGTAGAGGCCCACGCCCAGGGCGAAGAAGGCAAAATAGGTGTTCTTGCGGCCGATGTAGTCGGAGAACGAAGCCCAGAAGAAGCGACCACCGATGTTGAACAGGCTCAGCAAACCAGTGAAGCCAGCGGCAATGGCGGCGATCTGCGCCAGTTGCGCGGCATTGAGTTCGCTGAAGCTGAGCTGGTTGCCCAGCAGCTTGCCGGCGAAGACTTCCTGCAGCAGTGGCGAAGCCATGCCCAGGATGCCAATGCCCGCCGAAACATTCAGGCACAGCACCAGCCAGATCAGCGCGAACTGCGGGGTCTTCCAGGCCACGCTGACGTGAACGTGGCGGTCGGTGACCATCGCGTTGGCTTTCTTCACCGGCGCGGTCCAGCCCTCAGGCTTCCAGCCGGTCGGCGGCACGCGGTAGGCCAGGGCGCCAGCGGTCATGAACACGAAGTAGATCGCGGCCATCGCCACGAAACTCTGCCATACGCCCACTTCCTGCGCGTTGCCGAAGTGGCCCATCAATGCGGTCGCCAGCGGGGCGCCAACCATCGCACCACCGCCAAAGCCCATGATCGCCATGCCGGTCGCCATGCCACGCTTGTCCGGGAACCACTTGATCAGGGTCGACACGGGGGAGATATAACCCAGGCCCAGGCCGATGCCACCGATGACGCCGGACCCCAGCCACATCAGCCACAATTGGTGGGTCTTCACGCCAATCGCCGAGATCAGCATGCCACCACACCAGCACAGCGCCGATACCAGGCCAGCCTTGCGCGGACCGGCGTGTTCCAGCCAACCGCCAAGCACAGCGGCCGAGCAGCCGAGGAAGACGAAGAACAGGGTGTAGATCCAGCTCAACATCGAGATAGGCCAATCGCACTCAGCGGTGAACAACTTGGCGATGAAGCCCATGTCGGCGGAACAGGCGACTGGGGCACTGATACCGATGGCCTGGGACAGTGGCAACCAGAATACCGAGAAGCCATAGGCCATGCCGATGCACAGGTGAATGGCCAGGGCTGCCGGGGGTACCAGCCAGCGGTTGAAGCCCGGACGGGCGATGATGCGCTCCTTCGACAGGAAGCTCGGCGCAGTGGCGACCGCTCCTGCCGTGATACTGCTGTTCATGGATTCGATCCTTTTGTAGGTAGACGATGCTCGCGGATTGAATGCCCGGCTCTTCTGGCTGCACACAAGGCAAGGCCCGGCCATTTGCGGCAACGTCCGCGACAATCCGTCGCGGCGCTCCGTGGAAGCGGCGCAAGGTTAACAGGATCAAGTGACATGAAAGCAATCTGATATCGTTATTTTTTGAACCGCTGAATCGGTATTGCTGCACCCTTCCTTCGTAGGAAATACCCTGTGCCTCTTGTCGAATACGCAGGCACAACCCGTGCGGCGCTATACTCTGCCGCTTGAATTCAAAAATCGGACTACAAGGACTCGCCCATGAAAGCGTTCGGCAAAATCCTGGGGCTTGGGTTACTCGGGTTGCTGCTGATCATCGTGGCGCTGGGCTTCGCCCTGACCCACCTCTTCGATCCCAACGACTATAAAGACGAGATTCGCCAGCTGGCGCGCGACAAGGCGCACGTTGAACTGACCCTCAATGGCGACATCGGCTGGAGCCTGTTCCCCTGGTTGGGCCTGGAGCTGCACGATGCCAGCATCGCTACGCTCACGGCGCCGAAGCAACCGTTCGCCGACCTGCAGATGCTGGGCCTGTCGGTACGTGTGCTGCCGCTGCTGCGCCGCGAAGTACAAATGAGCGATGTCCGTGTAGAAGGCCTGAACCTGACCCTGGCCCGCGACGAGCACGGCCACGGCAACTGGGAAGACATCGGCAAACCCCTGCCCGCACAGACCGGCGCCCCCGCCGACGCGCCTGCGCAAGCTCCCGCCGAACCCACCTCGACACCCTCGGACAGCGGTAGCGAACGCTCGGTCAAACTCGACATCGACAGCCTGACCGTGAACAACGCGCGCGTGCAGTACACCGATGCCAAGAGCGGCCAGGCCTTCAGCGCCGAAAGCATCCAGTTGAGCACCGGCCCCGTTCACGAAGGCGCGAACATCCCGCTCAAGGCCAGCGCCTTCCTCAGTGCCAGCCAACCGAATATCAAGGCCCGCACCGAGTTGGCGGGTGAACTGCGCTTCGATCGCAAGCTCAAGCGTTACAACTTCGAGGACATGCGACTTTCTGGCGAAACGTCGGGCGAGCCCCTGGCCGGCAAAACCATGACCTTCTCCGCGCAAGGCCAGCTGCTGGTGGACCTGGCGGCCAACGTGGCCTCCTGGAGCGGGCTCAAGGTCTCGGCCAACCAGATGCGCGCGCTCGGCGAGCTGAACGTGCGTGACCTGGACAAGACGCCGCAGCTCAGTGGCGGCCTGTCCATCGCCCAGTTC
Organism: Pseudomonas sp. NyZ480; assembly: GCF_029537255.1. NCBI lineage: Bacteria > Pseudomonadati > Pseudomonadota > Gammaproteobacteria > Pseudomonadales > Pseudomonadaceae > Pseudomonas > Pseudomonas sp. NyZ480. The sequence continues at coordinate 5,120,942 of NZ_CP120626.1, forward strand.
GACCTGCGCACCTTCCTCGACGGCATCGGCCACCCGCTGCCAGCCACCAACGACCCGACCGTCTTCGGCAAGCTGGAACTGGTCAGCCGCCTGCAAGGCACGCCCAATAGCCTGACCCTGGAAGACCTGGCGGTGAAGCTCGACGAGAGCGGCTTCAGTGGTCGGGTGGCCATCGAAGACTTCGCCAAGCAGGCCCTGCGCCTGCAACTCAAAGGCGACACCTTCGACGCCGACCGCTACTTGCCGGCCAAGAGCGAAGAGGCCAAGGGCGCCACCGCCGCCCGCCAGGCCGAGGTCAAGCAGCAGGAGGCCAGCGCCGTCGCAGGTGCCGGCACCTCGCCGCTGCCCAATGCCCCGACCCAGGTAGCCTGGAGCAACGACAAACTGTTGCCGGTGGACCGCCTGCGTGCCCTGGACCTGCAGGCTGACATTGCGTTCGGCTCGCTGACCCTGGACAAGCTGCCCATCAGCGACGCCCAGCTGGCCGTCACCGGCCAGGGTGGCTTGGTCACTCTGCAGACCCTGCGCGGCGGCCTGTACAACGGCAGCTTCGACGCCAAAGGCACCGTCGACGTGCGCCCCGCTGTGCCGCAAATCGGCATCAGCACCAAGATCAACCGGGTGCCGGTCGAGCATTTCATCAAGGCAGAAGGCAAGGAACAGGCACCTCCAGTCAAGGGGCTGCTCACCCTGTCCAGCGACCTGACCGCCACCGGCAACAGCCAGAAAGCGCTGATCGACACCCTCAACGGCGCCGCCAACTTCACCATCAATGACGGTGTGCTGGTCAATGCCAACCTCGAACAGCAACTGTGCCAAGCCATCGCCACGCTGAACCGCAAGTCGCTCAGCGGCGAGCCACGCGGCAAGGACACCCCGTTCGAAGAACTGCGCGGCAGCCTGGTGATACGCAACGGCGTGGCCAGCAACCCGGACCTCAAGGCCCGCATTCCCGGCCTGACCGTCAATGGCCAGGGCGACCTCGACCTGCGTGTGCTGGGCATGGACTACAACGTTGGCGTGATCGTGGAAGGTGACCAGCGCGCCATGCCGGACCCTGCCTGCCAGGTCAACGAGCGTTTCGTGGGCATTGAAGTGCCGTTGCGTTGCCGTGGCCCGCTGGAGCTGGGCGCCAAAGCCTGCCGCCTCGATCAGGAAGGCCTGGGCAAGGTCGCCGCCAAGCTGGCCGGTAACCGCCTTAAAGACAAGATTGACGAAAAACTCGGAGACAAGGTGAGCCCAGAACTCAAAGACGCGCTCAAGGGGCTGTTCAAGCGATGAGCCCCGAGCAGTTCTCCAGCGCCGTGCTGGATTGGTACGACCAGCACGGTCGGCATGACCTGCCCTGGCAACAGGGCATCACCCCGTATCGGGTGTGGGTGTCGGAAATCATGTTGCAACAGACCCAGGTGAGCACCGTGCTCAACTACTTCGACCGCTTCATGCAGGCCCTGCCCACCGTGCAGGCCCTGGCGGCCGCGCCGGAGGACGAAGTGCTGCACCTGTGGACGGGCCTGGGCTACTACACCCGCGCCCGCAACTTGCAGAAAGCCGCGAAAATGGTGGTCGAGCAGTACGGCGGCGAGTTCCCGCGCAGCGTCGAGCAGCTCACCGAGTTGCCGGGTATCGGCCGCTCGACGGCCGGCGCCATCGCGAGCATCAGCATGGGCATCCGCGCACCGATCCTCGATGGCAACGTCAAGCGCGTGCTCGCCCGCTACACCGCTCAAGCTGGCTACCCAGGCGAGCCAAAAGTGGCCAATGCACTGTGGGCCACCGCCGAGCGCTTCACCCCGCAGCAGCGCGCCAACCACTACACCCAGGCGATGATGGACATGGGCGCAACGCTGTGCACCCGCAGCAAGCCCAGTTGCCTGATCTGCCCATTGCAGCGCGGCTGCGAGGCGCACCTGCACGGCGAAGAAACCCGCTACCCTGAACCCAAGCCGCGCAAAGCCCTGCCCCAGCGCCGCACGCTGATGCCGCTGCTGGCCAACCACGAAGGCGCCATTCTGCTGTATCGCCGCCCCTCCAGCGGCCTGTGGGGTGGCCTGTGGAGCCTGCCCGAACTGGACGACATCGAACAGCTCGACGACCTGGCCTACCAACACGGCTTGCGCCTGGCCGACAGCCGCGCGCTAGAAGGCCTGACTCACACTTTCAGCCATTTCCAGCTGGCGATCGAGCCTTGGCTGGTCCGCGTCGACCCGGTCGGCCAGCCCGTGGCCGAGGCCGACTGGCTCTGGTATAACCTCGCCACCCCGCCGCGCCTGGGCCTCGCCGCCCCGGTCAAGAAGCTGCTCAAACGCGCGGCCGACGAACTGATTGCAGGAGAAGCACGATGACCCGCACCGTGATGTGCCGCAAATACAAAGAAGAACTGCCAGGCCTGGACCGCCCGCCCTACCCCGGCGCCAAAGGCCAGGACATTTTCGAACACATCTCGCAGAAGGCCTGGGCCGACTGGCAGAAGCACCAGACCATGCTGATCAACGAAAAGCGCCTGAACATGATGAACGGTGAAGACCGCAAGTACCTCCAGGGCGAAATGGACAAGTTTTTCGCCGGCGAAGAATACGCCCAGGCCGAAGGCTACGTTCCGCCGGCCGAATGACCCCAGAAAACGTAAGCGACGGAATTAATTTAAAATTTTTTCAAAAAGTCGTTGACGGACGGTCTGGAAATCTATTTAATGCACCTCGTCGCCCAGATAGCTCAGTCGGTAGAGCAGAGGATTGAAAATCCTCGTGTCGGCGGTTCGACTCCGTCTCTGGGCACCACCTTCAAGCTTCTGGTGGTTGCAAAGTTACCCGAAGCGACAACAAGAAACCCGCCTAGTGCGGGTTTTTTGTTGTCTGGGATTTTCTCCGAGAAAGGCAGCGCTTGTTGTACGCGCCTGATGCAGTGCGCTCGCCAAGCTGGCAGTAAGCCTTGATCAGTATCAAGTCGCCAGCAATTGCTCATCCCTACACTGCGGTTCAACCCTCCGAGTCGACCCGCAAGGACCTCCATGAGCGAAGAATCCCCCCTCCTCCTTCCCGCCCCCAGCGAATCCGCCCCAAGCGCCAAACCGACACCTCGCCCCCGCCGGCCACGCCAGCGCAAGCCCGAACCCACCATTACCCGTGTCAGCCAGCAGCCCGCCGCGCTTGAGGTGGCGACGGCCCCCAAGGGCAGCAACGAGGACAGCACTTCAGCGCGCCTGCCGGCCACCTACCCGTACCGCACCCGCCTGCGCCGCCAGGACTATGAGAAGGCCAAGCACGCGCTGCAGATCGAGTTGCTGAAGGTACAAAGCTGGGTGAAGGAAACCGGCCAGCGCGTGGTGATCCTGTTCGAGGGTCGGGACGCGGCAGGCAAGGGCGGCACCATCAAGCGCTTCATGGAGCACCTCAACCCACGGGGTGCCCGGATCGTCGCACTGGAGAAGCCTTCGGAACAGGAAAAGGGCCAGTGGTACTTCCAGCGTTACATCCAGCACCTGCCCACGGCAGGCGAAATGGTCTTCTTCGACCGCTCCTGGTACAACCGCGCCGGGGTCGAGAAGGTCATGGATTTCTGCACACCGCTGCAATACCTGGAGTTCATGCGCCAGGCGCCCGACCTTGAACGCATGCTGTGCAACAGCGGCATCCTGCTGTTCAAGTACTGGTTCTCGGTAAACCGCGAGGAACAGCTACGCCGCTTCATCTCACGCCGCGACGACCCGCTCAAGCACTGGAAGCTGTCGCCGATCGACATCAAGTCGCTGGACAAGTGGGAGGACTACACCGCCGCCAAGGAGGCGATGTTCTTCCATACCGACACAGCCGATGCGCCATGGACGGTGATCAAGTCCGACGACAAGAAACGCGCACGCATCAACTGCATCCGCCATTTCCTGCATTCACTGGATTACCCCGGCAAGGACCACAGCGTCGCGCACGCCCCAGATCCCTTGCTGGTGGGCAAAGCCTCCAAGGGCTTCGAAGAGGATGAGCCGGCTCAGTTGAATACCTAGGGGGTCTGCGTTTCAATACGCGCAATTTCCGGACATACCCAAGGATTCGCCCCATGGCCTCCAATACCAAGCAACAGAAACGCGCCAAACGCGCCGCCACCAAGGCCAAGCAGAACCGCATGGTGCGCAGCGGCCAGGCCGTGAAGGCCAGCGCCGGTGACAGCGCCAGCATCGAACAGGTGTTCAACAAGGCCATGGAGTCGGACAGCTACAAGGAGCTGTTCGCCAAGATGAAGGTGGCGCAGGAAACCAGCCTGGTGGCGATGATCTCGGTGTTCCTGGTCGACCCGCTGCTGGCATTGGTGCTCAAGGGCCACAAGGAAGAGCACGCCACCGACTACATCGTGCTGGTGTTCAACGCCTACCGCACCTGGCTCGATGGCGCCGACGAAGACACCACCATGGCCTGGCTGGAGAGCGACGAGTTCCAGGAGGCGTACATCGCCGCTTCCGAGCTGGTGGCCAAGCAGCAACAGCAGCAGAAGCAGTTTGGTTGAGACCGAGCGGCGCATCGCGAGCAAGGCTCGCTCCTACAGTAACGCCGATGATAGACGTAGGAGCGAGCCTTGCTCGCGATGCGCCCAATAAAAAGGCCGCACCCTTCACAGGACGCGGCCTTTTCATTTCAAGCAGCCCGGATCAGTTATCCAGCGCCACTCGCCCAGCCGCTTCGCGCTTGCGATGCACCAGCAAACCAGCCGCCACCACACCAATGCTCAACAGTGCAGTCGCGAGGATCTCGACACGGTGATCCTCACGCAGCCCCATCACCACCAGAATGGCGATGATGAACGCGATGGTCGCCCAGGTCAGCCCAGGGAACAGCCACATCTTGAAGGAGATCTTCTCGCCGCGGGCTTCACGCTGGCTGCGCATGCGCAGTTGCGACACGGCGATCACCAGGTACACCAGCAACGCGATAGCGCCCGAGCTGGCCAGCAGGAATTCGAATACCTGGGCCGGCGCGACGAAGTTGGCGAACACGCAAAGGAACGCTGCGGCGGTAGACAGCAGCACCGCCCAGTGCGGGGTGCCGGCCTTGGTGGTGCGCTGCGCTACGGCAGGTGCATCCCCACGCTTGCTCAGCGAGAACAGCATGCGCGACGAGGTGTACAGCGCCGAGTTCAGGCAACTGGTCACCGCGATCAGCACGACGATGTCGACGATCAGCTTGGCGTTGGGCACGCCGATGCGGCTCAGCACGGTCTGGTAAGAGCCCAGTTCAGCCAACGCTGGATCGTTCCACGGTACCAGGGCCACGACCAGGAAGATCGACACCAGGTAGAACAGGCAGATACGCCAGATGACCGAGTTGGTGGCACGGCTGATCTGCTTGCCTGGGTCTTTCGACTCGGCAGCGGCGATAGTGACGATTTCGGTACCCATGAAGGAGAACATGGTAGTCAGCATCGCTGCGAGCACGGCGCCCAGGCCGTTAGGCATGAAGCCCTGGGTGTCGAACAGGTGGCTGGCACCGCTGACCTGGCTGCTCGGTACCATGCCGAACAGGGCCGCGCAGCCCACGACGATGAAGCCGATGATCGCCAGCACCTTGAGCAGGGCGAACCAGAACTCGAACTCGCCATAGTTCTTGACGCTGCACAGGTTGGTCAGGGTCAGCGCCAGGGTAATGACCAGCGAGAAGGCCCACAGGTCCACAGCCGGGAACCAGGCATGCAGGATTGCCGCAGCGGCGTTGGCTTCCAGTGGAATGACCAGCACCCAGAACCACCAGTACAGCCAACCGATGGTGAAACCGGCCCAGCGGCCAATGGCGCGGTCGGCGTATGTCGAGAAAGAACCCGTGTCAGGCGAGGCGACGGCCATTTCGCCCAACATGCGCATCACCAGCACCACCAGGGTACCGGCAGCGGCATAAGCCAGCAGCACGGCCGGGCCGGCTGCAGCGATGGCATGGCCGGAGCCCACGAACAAACCGGCGCCGATCACGCCAGCAATGGACAGCATGGTCACATGCCGTTGTTTGAGCCCCTGAGCGAGGTCATTGGAATTGTGCTTACCGCTCATAAAACTACCTTTGTAAGGAGTGGACCACCCGATTGCTGTAACGAAGCGCGCCCGGGGTTGATTTAGGCGTCGCTGCAATCGGCGGTTTCCCTAGGGCAATAAGCGGGCCAGGTACACCAGGCATTCGTCCGATCGTCCGTTGCACCCGTATAGAACGCGGGTTGCAGGCCCTTCGGCCAGCCAATGGCCGAAAGGCCGCCAAATTTCCATACGACTTCTGGATTACTGAAATACCCACTTACAAATGCACCAGAGGTGCTCCTCGGTAACACCTGTGCACAAAAATGCGGCAGGCAAAAGCGCAACCGGAAGGCGCAACCGCACCGAGACACAACTGGCGGCAAAGCGCCACCCGGCCAAAAACGGCTTTTCAGGGCTGTCCAAAGCTGGCACCATCGCGCCTTTTTTCATCAAGGCTCCGGTGCTGGACAAAACCCATGCGGACATCTGCGCGACGTTGCACTGCAACGATGCGACAAACCGCCCCGCCAGCACCCCAAGCCCCCTGCAACCCGGTTGGCCGCCATATTGCCGCTATGCTAGCGTGGCGCTCGCCAGGAAGGCCGCCAACAGCTGGGAACGCACCCGTACACATGAGGACCGCACATGGCTCAGGCCACGCCCGCGCTGGAAATCCGCAATCTGCATAAACGCTACGGCGATCAGGAAATTCTCAAGGGCATTTCGCTGACCGCCCGCGACGGTGACGTGATCTCCATCCTGGGGTCGTCCGGTTCCGGCAAGTCCACGCTGCTGCGCTGCATCAACCTGCTGGAGAACCCGCACCAGGGTGAAATCCTGGTCGCCGGTGAGTCGCTCAAGCTCAAGGCTGCCAAGAATGGCGACCTGATCGCCGCCGACAATCGCCAGATCAACCGCCTGCGCAGCGAAATCGGCTTTGTCTTCCAGAATTTCAACCTGTGGCCGCACATGTCGATCCTCGACAACATCATCGAGGCGCCGCGCCGCGTGCTTGGCCAGAGCAAGGCCGAAGCCATCGAATCCGCCGAAGCGCTGCTGAACAAGGTCGGCATCTACGACAAGCGTCACAGCTACCCCGCCCAGCTTTCCGGTGGCCAGCAACAACGCGCGGCCATCGCCCGCACGCTGGCCATGAAGCCCAAAGTCATCCTGTTCGACGAGCCGACCTCGGCGCTCGATCCGGAAATGGTCCAGGAAGTGCTTAACGTTATCCGCGCATTGGCCGAAGAAGGCCGTACCATGCTGCTGGTGACGCACGAGATGAACTTTGCCCGCCAGGTGTCCAGTGAAGTCGTCTTCCTGCACCAGGGCCTGGTCGAAGAGCAAGGATCGCCGCAGCAGGTCTTCGAGAACCCGACCTCGGCGCGTTGCAAGCAATTCATGTCCAGCCACCGCTAACGGAGCAATACATGCAGACCTACAAGAAGTTCCTACTGGCAGCTGCTGCCACCCTGGTGATGTCGGCAAACGCCATGGCCGCGGAAAAACTGCGCATGGGTATCGAAGCGGCCTACCCACCCTTCAACAACAAGGATGCCAGCGGTAACGTGGTTGGCTTCGACAAAGACATCGGCGACGCCCTGTGCGCCAAGATGAAAGTCGAGTGCTCGGTCGTCACTTCCGACTGGGACGGCATCATCCCGGCCCTGAACGCCAAGAAGTTCGACTTCCTGGTGTCTTCGCTGTCGATCACCGACGAGCGCAAGCAGGCCGTCGACTTCACCGACCCGTACTACTCCAACAAACTGCAGTTCATCGCGCCGAAGAACGTCGACTTCAAGACCGACAAGGCCTCGCTCAAGGGCAAGGTGATCGGTACCCAGCGCGCTACCCTGGCCGGCACCTGGCTGGAAGACAACTATGGCGACGCTGTTGAAATCAAGCTGTACGACACCCAGGAAAACGCCTACCTGGACCTGGTCTCCGGCCGCATCGACGGCATCCTGGCCGACAAGTACGTGCAGTACGAGTGGCTCAAAAGCAAAGACGGCTCGAACTTCGAGTTCAAGGGCGAGCCTGTGATGGACAGCGACAAGATCGGCATCGCCGTGCGCAAGGGTGACCCACTGCGCGAGAAGCTGAACAAAGCCCTGGCTGAAATCAAGGCCGACGGAACGTACAAGAAGATCAACGACAAGTACTTCCCATTCAGCATCGAATGATCCGCCCCGACCGGCGCGCCCCTGCGGCGCGCCAGTCCCTAGAACGCACCTGCCAATGAATATCGACCTGCACGGATTCGGTCCGGCCATGGCGGCCGGCACCCTGATGACCGTAAAACTGGCGCTCTGCGCATTGCTGCTGGGGCTGGTCCTCGGTCTGCTCGGCGCACTGGCCAAGACTTCCTCGGCCAAGCCACTGCAATGGCTTGGCGGCACCTACTCGACCCTGGTTCGCGGCGTACCGGAACTGCTTTGGGTCCTGCTGATTTACTTCGGCACCGTCGGCCTGATGAACAGCCTCGGCGAAGCCCTGAACCTGCCCGGCCTTGAACTCAGCGCCTTCGCCGCCGGCGTGATCGCCCTGGGCCTGTGCTTCGGCGCCTATGCCACGGAAGTGTTCCGCGGCGCCATCCTGGCCATCCCCAAGGGCCACCGTGAGGCCGGCCTGGCGCTGGGCCTTTCGAAAGGGCGCATCCTCTCGCGGATCATCCTGCCGCAGATGTGGCGTATCGCCCTGCCTGGCCTTGGCAACCTGTTCATGATCCTGATGAAGGACACCGCGCTGGTGTCGGTGATCGGCCTTGAAGAGATCATGCGCCACGCGCAAATCGGCGTAACCGTGACCAAGGAGCCCTTCACCTTCTACATGGTCGCGGCCTGCATCTACCTGAGCCTGACCATCGTCGCCATGACCGGCATGCACTTCCTGGAAAAACGCGCCGCTCGCGGCTTTGCGAGGGCCGAATAATGAATTGGGAAGTGATCATCAAGTGGCTGCCACGCCTGGCTCAAGGCGCCACCCTGACCCTGGAGCTGGTCGCCATCGCGGTCGTCGCCGGGCTGATCCTGGCCATCCCGCTGGGCATCGCCCGCTCGTCGCGGCATTGGTACGTGCGCGCCCTGCCCTACGGCTACATCTTCTTCTTCCGTGGTACGCCGCTGCTGGTGCAGTTGTTCCTGGTCTACTACGGCCTGGCTCAGTTCGACCTGGTGCGCTCCAGCAGCCTGTGGCCGTACCTGCGCGATCCGTTCTGGTGCACGGTGCTGACCATGACCCTGCACACCGCCGCCTACATCGCCGAGATTCTGCGCGGTGCATTGCAGGCCATCCCCAAGGGCGAGATCGAAGCGGCACGTGCGCTGGGCATGTCTCGCGGCAAGACGCTGTTCTACATCATGCTGCCGCGCGCGGCCCGCATCGGCCTGCCGGCCTACAGCAACGAAGTGATCCTGATGCTCAAGGCCAGCGCCCTGGCCAGTACGGTGACCTTGCTGGAACTGACCGGTATGGCCCGCACCATCATCGCCCGAACCTACCTGCCGGTGGAGATCTTCTTCGCGGCCGGGGTGTTCTACCTGGTCATCTCGTTCGTGCTGGTGCAGGGCTTCAAAGTGCTCGAACGCTGGTTGCGCGTCGACGCCTGCCAAGGCCGCTGACCCCCGTCGCCGGCTCCTGCAGGAGCCGGCTTGCCAGCGATACCCCTTCCAATCAACCCGCTCCCCGACCCCATGCGCCCCGTCCTCCACAGCCACCACTTAAGCGACCGCTTCCAGGCCCTCGACCAGTTCCTGATCGAGCATCAACAGCTGTGGAAACCAAGGCCATTCACCCGCCTTCGCCTGGATTGGGAAGCCCAATACCCCGAACTCGCCGCCCATCTGCGCCAAGGCTCGCTGGCCGACGCCGAAGCCGAGCAAGCCCCCGACTTGCTGCCCTCGCCGTTCCCCCAGCTGGCCCAACGGGCCGCTGAGCTGTCGGCCCTCGGCGGCCTTCCGGACGTCAGCGCCTCCTTCGCCAACCACCGTCTGGAGGTCAACGTTCCCGGTCGCAAATGGCAGCAGATAGACGCCTTCAGCCGCCGCCTGGGCTTTCGCGAGCAACCGCGTCACTGGCTGGATTGGTGTTCCGGCAAGGGCCACCTGGGGCGCAGGCTGTTGCAGCCGGGCCAGCAGCTGACCTGCCTGGAGTACGACGCCGAGCTGGTGGCCGCCGGCCAGGCGCTGAGCGATCACCACCGTCTGCCAGCCACCCACGTGCAGCAGGACGTGATGGCCGCCGACAGTGCCCGCCACCTGGGCCCAGACACCAGCGCCGTGGCCTTGCACGCCTGCGGCGACCTGCATGTGCGCCTGCTGCAATCGGCCAGCCAGGCAGGTTGCCGCCACCTGGCGGTCGCCCCTTGCTGCTACAACCGGATCCGTACCCCGCAGTACCAGGCGTTATCCACAGCGGCGCAGCGTTCAGCGCTGACACTGTCCGTGGATGACCTGGCGTTGCCCTTGTGCGAAGCCGTCACTGCCAGCGCCCGCGTGCGCCGCCAACGTGACGCCTCGATGGCGCGCCGCCTGGGCTTCGACCTGCTGCAGCGCCAGCAGCGGCAATGCGACGATTACCTGCCCACCCCGTCGCTGCCAACCGCATGGCTGGACAAGACCTTCGAGCAATACTGCCGCGACCTCGCAGCGCTCAAGCAGCTGCCCCTGCACGGCACACCGGACTGGCAAGCCCTGGAGGCCGCTGGCTGGCAGCGCCTGGCGCAGGTGCGCAACCTCGAACGGCTACGCAACCTGTTCCGCCGACCGTTGGAGCTTTGGCTGGTACTGGACCGTGCGCTGTATCTGCAAGCGCACGGTTACACCGTGCAACTGGGATTGTTCTGCGACTATCCACTGACTCCGCGCAACCTTCTGTTGCTGGCAGAACGCGACCGTTAGCCGCAGAAAAACCTGTGGATAACTCTGTGAACAAGCTTGTGATGAATCGTTGGATCCAAGCGCTATTTGAGGCTCACGGCTTATTCCAGCCAGCCACTGAAGCCAGTAAAAACAGGCATTTGCGCAAAGACCAATGGTAATGAAAACCGGCACGCGTTTCGCTCGGCCCCCCGCTGCCGATTGTGCATAAGCATAACCCACTCCATTGAGCTCCATCCCCAAACCCACCTTGTGGGAGCGGCTTTGCGTCGCGAAAAGGATGCAAAGCGACCCCAATGACCCTGAAGTGTCATCGCCACTCCGGGCCACCTTTCACAAGAGCCTCCCTCAGTTCATCTTGTTCCTGGCAATCTCGACATCGTTCATCAATGCCTTCGCCAAGGCGCTCAGGTAATCGGCTGCACCGAGCAGCTTGTGGTCATCCTCGGCATCGCCTTCGCGCACAAGATGCGTGATGTAGCCCAGCAGCACCGACACCTGATCGTAGGCATAGTCCACCGGGATGCCCGCGACCACGCGCAGCAGATCCACCGGAGGGTTACCCACTTCGATCAACGTTGCCACGCCAGCGGTGACGGCGGTTTTAGGTTGGTCGCTCATCGCTTTCAGTCCTCTTGCTTTGTGGTGCTGATGCGGGCCAGTGCATGTTCGGCCAATGCCCGGGCAGATTCGGCGGCATGCGCGGCGGTGCTCAGCATGTTCAGGCCTGGTTCACCGGCATGGAGTCGGCAGTGTTCGTCGATGGTTTCGGCCACGCCGCGCATGAGTTCGCTGGCGTGAGCGAGGGCGTCGGGTGGGGTGATGCCGCTGTGGATAGAGAAGAATGGGAAATCGAGGATGCTACGGGGTGGGTCGGGGACAATCTTTTTCATGGCGCTTTCCTGGGTTCGAGATCAGGTAGCTGGCCACTTGACCTTCTCACGGGTGAGGGTGGCAGCTGTACGCGGGGTGAGAAACCGAGCGAATCCAGGAAGTCCCGGCCAGACCGAGGTCTGCCCGCGCACAACTGCCATAAACGGTGGTGCCGTTTGGATTCGAATTCGGGTTCTCACACCCGGTCGCTAGGCGACCCGAAAACGTTATCCATGAGGCATTTCCCTGCCAACAGAGAAGGTTCGGCAAGTCGCGTAGGATAGTTCCGAAGTGGGCCGCTTCTGAAGTATTTGGTTTCAGGTTCAGAAATGCCCTACAGAAGAGCAAAGAATCAGGAGGCTCCAGCGCCCTACTCTGCGGGCGTGCGGCGCAATCCCGAACCGATGCACCGCCTTGCGAGCCAACGGTGTATCATCCGCCCCCCAAAATCATTAAAAAGCGACGTCGCACGCTGCCCGCCAGCCTCGCGACCTTCTGGCGTTGCGCCAGAACCGACAGTGGACAAACGGATTTAGACATCGTGAACCGAGCCAAACTTTTCGCCCTGCTGGCTTCCGCCCTGACCCTGAGCGCCTGCGCGAGCAGCGCCCCGACGCACCATCACGGCAACTTGGACTGGAACACCCCAGGCATGCAACTGGGCGGCGACAACGGTCTGCCGCTGCGCGGCGAAACCCCATGCCGCAAGCGCGGCTGCGACAACCACAAGCTGTTCTTCAACCCCGGCAAGACCGAGCCCAGCGTCAATACCATCCACCGCGGCTGGTAAGAAAATTCTCCTTTTAGGCCGGTGACTTAGCTCATTTGCGCTGAATCGAAAGGAAGTGGTTTACAGGCGCCAACCGATCGTTATAATGACGCCCCATTGCCGGTATAGCTCAGATGGTAGAGCAACTGACTTGTAATCAGTAGGTCCCGGGTTCGATTCCTGGTGCCGGCACCATTCAAGGTTCCATAGAAAGCTTTCAAAATCTCTGGAACCCCCGAAAAACCCGCCTTCTGGCGGGTTTTTTCGTTTTGGCGTTCCGTCGGATTCCGAGGGTAGCCAGCGCTAGGCGCTGTCTGAAAAAAGCCGTCGCATACACCGCATGACACAAGCCAGCGAGACCATTGCGGCATAACTTTTTGCGAGCTTGTCGAAGCGCGTGACGATTCGGCGGTTCTCTTTTAGCCAGCCGAACATGCGTTCGATGATGTTGCGCTGTCGATATTTTGGGCGGTCAAACAGTCTTGGCAAGCCGGGTTTGGGCTTGTGTTTCATTGAGCGCAGCGGAATGACCGGCTGCATCCGATATCGATCGCAGTAACGGCGCAAGGCCTCGGCGTCGTAGCCTTTGTCAGCCAGCAACCATTTGCATCGTTTGCGTGGACGACCACGCTGGTTTGTCGGGATGCTGACATCATCAAGTAACGGCTGGGCATAGCTGATGTCGCTGGCTTGGCCGCCAGAGAGAAGGAAGCGCAACGGTATCCCGTTGGCATCGCAGAGCATATGAATTTGGGTTGTCAGTCCGCCGCGACTGCGGCCTAGAGCGTGATCGGTAGGCTCGTCAGGCCCCCTTTTTTCCGCGCTCCAGATGAAGCACGGGTTGCTCGAACAGCGGTCGAATCGATCATCCAGGTGTGGGGATCAATCAGGCCTTTGTCATTGAGTCTGAGGTGCAATCGTCTGAGCATCTGATCGAATGTTCCGCGGTTTCGCCAGACCCGGAAGCGGTGATAGACCGTCGCCCAAGACCCGAAGCGCTCGGGCATATCTCGCCAGGCTGCTCCTGAGCACAGCACCCAGAGCACACCATCGAGCATCAAGCGATCACTGCTGCGGGGCCTGCCCCTGACGTGGGCTGCCGTAAAGAGATCGGCGACCACTGCCCACGCCTCACCCGAGAGTTAATAACGCTTTGCCATCACAGAATTCCTTTCCGCAGATGGCCGGCGACTGTACAGAACCCCGGCTGTTCCGGGGGCCACATTTCAGTTTCTTGGGATTTCAGACAGAGCCTAAAACTGCCCTTTAACGGTTTTTTCGTTATGACGTTTTACCTACCACTCGCTCTGCCGCCTTAAGATAAGCCTGTTCCCGCTCGCGCTTATCCACAGCTACCACAAAAACTACAACCTCTTGTTCGATCACCTGGTAGACCAATCGGTAGCCGCTACTGCGCAGCTTGATCTTGTAGCAGTCCGGCAAGCTATGCAGCCGGTTCGCCTCAACCCTCGGATTCAGCAAAACCGAGGCGAGTTTTTTCTTGAGTTGCTGCCGGACCGTATCCCCCAGCTTTTGCCATTCCTTTAGCGCTCGCGCATCGAACTCAAGGCTATAGGTCATCCAGCGAAACCCTCACTCGCTGAGGGTCGGCAAGGCGCTCGCGAACGATCGCTAGCAGCGCCTCATCTTCATCAGTCATGAGCACAGGCTTAAAAGGCAACTGCCCGCGCTCGGCGACGTACTGCAAGGCTTGGCGCATGAGCTCGGAGGGCGTAACACCCAACCGCTCAAGCTCACGATAGGCTCGGATTTTGAGATCGTCGTCGATACGAACATTGATGGATGCCATGATGGCTAGCTCACTGTAATGACAATAGTCTTTACAGTGGCGCAATTCTGGGCAGCAGACAAGTGGCTTATGAGCACAGACCGACGAAGGACAAGGCCGTTACACGCCGATTCGATTCCGAATCCCCTGCCCTCACAGCGTTAAACCGTTCGTCTGGTACCGGCACCATTCAAGGTTCCATAGAAAGCTTTCAAAATCTCTGGAACCCCCGAAAAACCCGCCTTCTGGCGGGTTTGTTCGTTTTGGCGTTCCGTCACCTGAATCCGCCCCGCAAAAAGCGCACTCCACCGATGCGACGCGCTGGTATCACCAAAGGGCTGCAACGCAGCCCTCGCCTGATCAGAACGCCGTACTCACCGTCACCGCCATATTCCGCGGATCCCCGTAGATCGCCCCCGCATAGAACCCGTACTGCGTGTAGTAATGCTTATCGAACAAGTTATCGACGTTGAAGCTCACCGTGGTGTCGTCAGTCAGCTGGTACTTGGCCATGGCATTCCAAATCGCATATCCGGACCAGTTCACGTCAGTAGCCCCTCCACTCACACCGTTCACCGGCTGCCCAGCCGGGCTTGAGATTGCGCGGATGTTGGTTTGTGCCTTGACGCCTGCGCCGAGGGTCAAGCGGTCGAGCGGGCCGCTCAGGCGGTAGGTGGTCGATGCCTTGAACAGGTGCGACGGGTCACTTCTGCCGTCGCTGTCGACGCGGCGGAAATGCAGGTAGGTGTAGCCGGCATAGACGTTCCAGTTCGGTGTCAGGGCGCCAGCGATTTCGAGGTCGATACCGTCGGTTTCCTGGCCGGTGCCGGCCTTGTAGGCGTCGCCGCCGGTTGGCGTGGTCAGGCCGTCGTCTAGCACGGCCTTGTTCTGCTGCTTGGTGCGGAAATACGCCGCCGATGCGTTCAAGCGGCCATCCAGCCACTCACCCTTGATACCGGTTTCGTAGCTCTGGCCGCGAATCGGCTCGACCTTGGTGCCGCTGGCCGTTTCGGCAGTCTGGGGGTTGAAGATGTCGGTGTAGCTGGCGTACAGCGAGTAGGTGTCGTCGAGGTCATAGACCGCCCCCAGGTAGGGCGTGACGATGCCGTGGTTCTGCTGGTTGCTGCGCACGCCGCTGACGTTGCGGGTGGTGGCCGAATAATCAGTGCTGCGCACGCCGACGATCACCGACAGGGGGTCGGTGATGCTCAGGCGGGTGGCGGCGTACAGGCCTTGCAGGCGGGTGGTGGTCTTGGTGTGGCGGCCGGTGCGGGAGGCGATCATGTCGTAGTCGCTGTCCACGCCGTTGTGCCAGTCGGTCACCGGGAAGCCGTTGTTGGCGCGGAACTGGCAGCCAACCGATGGCGCGCTGATGCGGTCGTCGCTGACCATGGTGCAGCTGTATTCCGGCGACCAGGCCACGGTGCGGCTGTCGTTGTAACCGACCATGGCCTGGTGGGTGCGGCCGAACAGCTGGAACGGGCCCGAGAGGTCGATCTGGGCGGATTGCTGGGTGGTGTCGCTGGTGCTGTGCAGGCCGTTGAGCACGGCGCCGCTGCCGTCCTGGTCCCAGTAGCCGCCGTAGCGGCCGCGCCCCGCCGAGTTGACCTTGGCCAAGCCTCGGTGGTTGAGCACTTCGGCAGTGCTCTGGGCGGCCTTGAGGTCCAGTGTCCAGTCGTTGTCGAAATGGTGCTCCAACGAGCCGAATGCCGTGCGGGTGGTGTACTCGCCAAAGCTCCAGCTCGGGACCAGGTTGGTGCTGCGCGGCAGGTCGGTCTTGCTGCCGTCGCGATACCAGATGGGGATGTTCGCGCCCCATCCGCCGCCGACCACTTTGTTGTACTCGTACTGGTAACCGGCACCGAGGGTGGTGGCGTCGTCCAGGTCGAACTCGAAGTTGGCCAGGGCAGCGCGGGAGCGCTCGGACTGGTTGTCGCGGAATGAGTTGGCGTCCTGCTGGGTCATCACGAAGCGCGAGCGCAGGCGGCCATCTTCGGACAACGGCAGGTTCAGGTCGGCGCCCAGGCGGCGTTTGTCCCAACTGCCATAGGTGGCGTATGCACTGCCACCGAAGGTGCGGGTCGGGGCCTTGCGGATCAGGTTGACGGTGGCCGACGGGTCGCCGGTGCCGCCGAGCAGGCCGTTGGCGCCGCGCACGATGTCGATGCGCTCGTACAGGTCCATGTTCAGCGCATTGCCGCCGCCGCTGAAGTCGGAACCGCCCTGGAACTGCAGGCCATCGACCTTCCAGTTGCTGATCGAGTAACCCCGGGCACGAAAGTCGGTGCGACCACCGACCTCGGACTTGGTGGCGCTCACGCCTGGCGTGGTGTCCAGCGCCTGTTCGAGGGTATGGATGTCGCGGTCGTCCATCTGCTGGCGGGTGATGGTAGTGACCGATTGCGGGGTCTGGCGTGGGGTCAGATTCAGGCCGGTGGAGCTTCGGGTGCTTTCGACCGTGTAACCCAGCTGGCCAGCCTCGTCGGCCGGGACCAGGGCGCTGTCCTCGATTTGCGTGGCCTCCAGCTCCAGCGGTTGGCTGTCGGCAGCCATGGCACCGCCGCTCAAGGCGACGGCAATGAAGAAGGCAAGCGGGTGAAGGTGGTTAACGCCTCGGTGGATGGGTGAGACGTCGGGCATGATGCGCTGATGATTCATTTGGGAAGGCTTCGTATTCGCAGTTGATTTTTTGTTACGATTCTAGGCATCCGCCCTTCGGGCTCCATGTCCGGCTTGTACGGGCATGTAATCGAACGTAACGAGCGCTGCCGACCTTCCGCCAACAGGTGTTTTTCGATGAGCACAACCTTGCTTGTCGTCGATGATGACGACGAGATCCGCGAACTTCTTTGCGAGTATTTGACCGAAGCCGGCTATAGCGTGCTGGCAGCAGCCCATGGCGACGAGATGCGCGCGCAGTTGGCGCGGCACAAGGTCGACCTGGTGGTACTCGACCTGATGCTGCCTGGCGAAGACGGCCTGAGCCTGTGCCGTCAGTTGCAGGCAACGCCCGGCCTGGCGGTGATCATGCTGTCGGCCAAGGGCAGCACCCTGGACCGCATCATCGGCCTTGAGGTGGGTGCCGACGATTACCTGGCCAAGCCCTTCGAACCGCGCGAATTGACCGCTCGCATCAAGGCGGTGCTGCGCCGTCCCCAGCGCCTGGAGGTGACCACCGACGCGCCGGTGGCCGAAACACAACACTTCGCGGGTTTTGCCATCGACCATATCAAGCGCCTGCTCACCCGCCCGGACGGGGAGTCGCTGACCCTGCCGCGCTCGGACCACCGTGTCCTGCGCGAGCTGCTGGACGCCAACAGCCGCGTGGTGTCCCGCGACCAACTGACCCGCAGCGCGTTCGGTCGCGACCACCACCCCGACGACCGCTCGGTGGATATGTGCATCAGTCGCCTGCGCCAGCAGTTGCGCCGCGCCCCCGAAGGCGACGTGCAGATTCTGACCATTCGCAACGAAGGCTATCTGTTGAACATCGCCCGCGCGGGGGCGGATGCCTGAGGTGCCTTGGCTGCGCCGACTGTGGCCGCGTACGTTGTTTGGCCAGCTGCTGCTGATCATGGTCAGTGGCACGCTGGTGATCCAGCTGATGTCGAGCAGCATCTGGTTCGATGTGCGTTTCGCTCAGGTGCTGGAAGCGCCAGTGCGGTTGCTCGCCGCCCGCAGCGCGCCGCTGATCGCCCAGGCGGACTGCCCGGTCGGCCAACTGCAGGCGCCGACGCATTACCGCTTGCGCTGCGTCGAGGCCTTGCCGGGGGCGAAACAGGACGAGCGCCGGGGGCGACGGCGAGTCGAGCTGCTACTGCGCCAGGCGTTGGAATACGAGCTGGGCAAGGCTCAGGATGTGCGCCTGTTGAACGTGCAACTGACCGATGAACTGGGCCAACCGATCGTCTGGCGCAGCCTGTTCGGCCTGCGTACGGCGCAGGCGCATATCCAGTTCGCGGTTCCCTTGGCCGACGGCCATTGGCTGACCATCGACGGCCAGGAGCTGCAAGGCTGGAGCGGTGAATCGGCTTGGCTGCTGATCAGTGACTACCTGCTGCGGGTATACGCCTTGCGGATCGTTGCGGTGCTGCTGGTCTGCCTGGTCGCGGTGCGCCTTTGCCTGCGCCCACTAAGGCGGTTGGCCGATGCTGCACGTGGGTTGGGCAGCAACCTGGAACAACCGCCGCTGGCCCTGGACGGGCCCCAAGAAGTGCGCCAGGCAGCGCAGGCATTCAATGCCATGCAGCAGCGCCTGATTGCCATGGTCAACGACAAGGCTCATTTTCTGGCCGCCGTATCCCACGACTTGCGCACGCCGCTGACGCGCATGCGGCTGCGATTGGAACGCCTGCAAGACGCCGAACAGCGTGAACGCCTGCGGCAGAACATCACCCAGATGGACAACATGATCGGCCAGGTGCTCGACTACCTGCGCGCTGGCGAGCAACAGAACCTGCAGCCAGTCGACCTCGACCGCTTGGTGGCCCGGTTATGCGCCGACCTGGCCAGCGCCGACGAGCCACTGCCGGTACAGGGCAAGGTGGGCAATGTGGAGGTCGATGCCTTGCTGTTGCAGCGCTGCCTGCAAAACCTGCTGGTCAATGCCCTGCGTTATGCCAAAGCGGTGTCGGTGACGCTGGAACGTGCTACCACGCATGTGCTCATCCACATCGACGACCGCGGGCCGGGTATCGCACCGGGGCTGCTGGCGACCATCGTTGACCCGTTCGTGCGGGGTGAAGGTTCGCGCAACCAGGCCTCGGGTGGCTACGGGCTGGGATTGAGCATCGCCCAGCGGATCGCTGCCAGCCATGGTGGCGAGCTGAGGTTGATGAACCGCGAGGGCGGTGGCTTGCGGGTCAGCGTTCTACTGCCGGGGTAGGGCCGGATTGGCCAACGGTTTGCCCCCATGAGGCCAAAAGCGCCCGCACAACCCATCATCGCGTAACAGTGTTTTACCGATTCTCCAGGTTTTCCCAACTGTCGCTTTGCCTATCCTAGGCCCGGTCATCCTGTCAGCGATGGATCCATGAAACACTCTCTTCCCAGCCGTTACGCCTGCCTGGCGACTTGCCTGATCTTCACCTTCGCCAGCCTCCCGTACCTTGGCCAACATGACTGGCTCTGGCCCGTCACGGTCATCACCGCGCTGCTCAGCCTGATCGGCCTCAACGACCTGCGCCAAAGCCATCACGCGGTGCGGCGCAACTACCCGATCCTGGGCAACATTCGCTACTTGATCGAAACCATCCGCCCGGAAATCCGCCAGTACCTGATCGAGGGCGATGACGACAAGCTGCCCTTCTCCCGTTCGCAGCGCTCGCTGGTGTACGCCCGGGCCAAGAACGAGAGCGCCGAGAAGGCATTCGGCACCCTCAACGATGCCTACAAGCCTGGCTTCGAGTTCATCAGCCACTCCATGGTGCCGGTGGCCACGCCTGACCCGGCGTCGTTCCGCATCGCCATCGGTGGTCCGCAGTGCCGGCTGCCGTACTCGGCGTCGATCTTCAACATCTCGGCCATGAGTTTCGGCGCACTCAGCGCCAACGCCATCGCCGCCCTCAACCAGGGCGCACGCATGGGGCGTTTCGCCCATGACACCGGCGAGGGCAGCATCAGCCCCTACCACCGCGAACACGGTGGCGACCTGATTTGGGAGATCGGCAGCGGCTACTTCGGTTGCCGGACCGAGGAGGGTCGCTTCGACCCTAAACGCTTCGCCGAGCAGGCGCGCTCGCCCCAGGTGAAGATGATCGAGGTCAAGCTCAGCCAAGGCGCCAAGCCTGGCCACGGCGGCATCCTGCCAGGGCACAAGGTCAGCCCGGAGATTGCCGCCACCCGTGGCGTGCGCGTTGGCGAAGACTGCATCTCACCCGCCGCCCACAGCGCCTTCCGCACGCCGGTGGAACTGCTCAAGTTCATCGCTAGCCTGCGTGAGTTGTCAGGGGGCAAACCCGTGGGGTTCAAGTTCTGCCTGGGCCACCCGTGGGAGTTCATGGCCATCGCCAAGGCCATGCTGGCCACCGGCATCACGCCTGATTTCATCGTCGTCGACGGCAAGGAAGGCGGCACCGGCGCGGCGCCACGCGAATTCAGCGACAACATGGGCGTGCCCATGCGTGAAGGCCTGATGTTCGTGCACAACACCCTGGTGGGCCTGAACCTGCGCAGCAGTATCCGCATCGGTGCCGCCGGCAAGATCGTCAGCGCCTTCGATATCGCCAGCGTGCTGGCCATCGGTGCCGATTGGGTCAACTCGGCGCGTGGCTTCATGTTCGCCATTGGCTGCATCCAGTCGCAAAGCTGCCATACCAACAAATGCCCGACCGGCGTCGCGACCCAGGACCCACTGCGTCAACGCGCCCTGGTGGTGCCGGACAAGGCCGAGCGCGTCGCCAGCTTCCACCGCAACACCTTGCACGCGCTGGCCGAGATGCTGGCCGCGGCGGGCCTGGAACACCCGTCGGAGCTCAAGCCCAAGCACCTGGCGCGGCGCATCAGCACCAGCGAAATCAGCCTGTTCTCGGACTTGCATCAGTTCCTCAAGCCAGGCGAATTGCTCAGTGGCTCGATCGAAAGTGAGTTCTACGCGCGGATGTGGCGCATGGCCCGCAGCGACAGCTTCGCGCCAGATACCGGTGAGGCCCTGGTGGCGCCAGCGGTGGCTGCGGTACGCCGAAACGAAACAGCCCCGGCATAGGCCGGGGCTGCTGGTGACGCGATCAGGATCAGAAGATGCTGATCGGGTACTCGACGAACACACGAACTTCGTTGCCGTCGTCCATGTAGTTGCCGTTCTGCTGGACAGCGTTGTTGGTACGCACGAACGAGCTACGCAGCTTGATCGACAGGTCCTTGGCCGGACCGTCTTGAACGACGTAACGGATCTGGTTGAAGATCTCGCGCTCTTTACCTTCACCGAAGCCTTGCGGGGCGCCGACCTTGCGGGTGTTGATGTTGTCACCCACGACGTAGGCCACTTTGTAGGTCAGACCCGGAATGCCGAAGGCACCGAAGTCCAGGCCATAGCCCAGCTGCCAGGAACGCTCGTCCTCGGCGTTGAAGTCGGACCAGTAGGAGTTGGCCAGGTAGATGGTCGAACCACCGTCACCCACGCCACCTTCGTTCTGGTACCAACCGTAGTTGTAGCCAGTGCTGCCGGTGCTGCGCTGGTGCGCAAGGGTGAAGGAGTGCGGGCCGTAGGCGTAGGTCGCAGCCAGGCTCCAGATGGTGTTGGAGTCGCCGTTAAGACCAGCGGACTGCACATACTTCTTGTCGATGTCCGACTTGTAGCCGTTGAAGTCCAGGGTCAGGGACTGGTCATTGGCGATCGGGAAGACGTAGTTCAGGCCCAGGTAGTGCTTCTTCATCACGTCTTCGTTGTCTGCGGTGTACAACGAAGCGGTGAAGTTATCGGTGAACTTGTAGCTACCGCCGAAGACGTTGATCGACTTCAGGCCGCCACCGTCACGACGCTCGGCACTCTTGCGCGCTTCCTGGGTGAAGCGGCCGGCGTTCAGCTCCAGGCCTTCGATCTCCTTGGAGGTGATCAGGGTGCCGGTGAAGCTTTCTGGCAGCAGACGTGCGTCGTCGTATTGCAGCACTGGCAGGGTTGGCATCTGGTCACCGTACTTGAGCACGGTGTTGGAGATGCGGAACTTCACGGCAGCGCCCGCACGGGCCAGATCATGCGGCGAGCTGGCATTGTCATCGGCGTTCTTGGTGTTGTGCGGTTTGAAGAAGTCGACGCCGGCACCGCCATTGTGACCTTTGCCGCCATCCAGACGCACGGCGTACAGGCCGAATGCGTCGACGCCGACACCAACGGTGCCTTGGGTGAAGCCAGAGGAGAAGTTGGCGATGAACGCTTGGCCCCATTCGATCTGGTCATCGGTACCGTGCTTCTTGTCACGGTTGATGTAAGCGTTACGCAGGAGAACGTTTGCGTGGCTGTCTTCGATGAAGCCCTTGCTTTCGGCCTGCTCGTTGGCCTGGGCCTGGGTCGCGGCGATCATCGCCAGCGCGACCAGGCTGATCCTGGTTTTCAACATGTTGTTTTCCTTATTTCTTAATCAAAAACGCTCTGCAATATGACGCCAGGAACCAACGCCCCTTCGTAGGTTCGACGCTTTGCGGATCCAAACTGAAAAGCCCGCCAATGGTCGGGTGGCGGGCCTTGTGCAGCAGCATGGCCATAGGTGGCCAGCAGGCGTTGGCCGAATCGTAGCCGCGTGCGATTACAAATGTCAAAAACTCGTGAAATGCAGGTTGATATAACCAAAATCACCCTAAGGTCTGGTGCATTTCAATGCAGGTGCCCGGTCAAGACAGACAATTTATCTCTGGCCGAGGAAAAATCGACCGGCCGAAGTGGACACTACCCACAGCGCTTGTTGAACAAGCCGAGGGGGAGCAGATACGCAAAAAGCGCACCCCAAAAAAAACGCCACCGCAAGTGCGGTGGCGTTCATTTGTTGACAGGTCAACCCCTGATCAATGCCATACGGCCAGCAGCGCTTCTAGCTCTGCATCGCTGATCAGCCCTTGGGGGTATCGCCCGTCCAGCAGGCGGCGAGGGTCGGTCGTCCTGACCCGTTTGCATCCATGGTGTTTCAACCACTGCGCCAGAATTTGGAGCGATTGGTGATCCACTGCCGATGGGGGCAATGCCGACTCACTTGCTGCATTCATCTTTCCACGTACTCCCTGGGCCCCGTGAGCGGCAAATTTACGTTGGTATTGTTACAGAACGGCACTTCCCGTCTGCTGGGTCTAAGCCCATGAAAAACAATACAAAACATATGCCATGTGGCCTGCCGAACATCTGCCGGAAACAAAAGGCCCGTCAATTGACGGGCCTTTTGTGGGAGTTGCGTATCAGCGCTTGACCGGTGCCGGTTGCTGTTGAGTCAGGCAGTGGATGTTGCCTCCGCCCAGCAGCAGTTCACGCCCCGGAATCATGACCACCTCGTGGTCCGGGAAGACCTTGGCCAGAATCGCTCTAGCCTGCGCATCTGCTGGGTCGTCGAAGCTTGGAGCAATGATGCCGCCGTTGACGATCAGGAAGTTCACATACGACCCTGCCAGGCGGACCGAGGGGTCGCGCTCCTGGCTACCCGCGACATGGTCGACGCCGTCACATTCTTCCTGGGTGGCGAACAGTGGGCCCGGAATCGGCATCTTGTGCACCACAAACTCGCGCCCTTTGGCGTCGCGGCTATTTTTTAGCACCTCATAGGCCGCGTGGCAGCGTGCATAGTTGGGATCGTTGGAATCATCGGTCCAGGCCAGTAACACTTCGCCTGGGCTGACGTAACAGCAGAAGTTGTCGACATGGCCGTCGGTTTCGTCGTTGTACAGGCCATCGGGAAGCCAGATGATGGTCTCGACCGACAGGTGCTCGCGCAGGATGTCTTCGATCTGCTCGCGGTTCAGGTGCGGGTTACGGTTACGGTTGAGCAGGCATTCCTCGGTGGTGATCAGGGTGCCTTCACCATCCACGTGAATCGAACCGCCCTCAAGCACGAAACCCTCGGTGTGGTAACGCTGGCAACGTTCCATTTCCAGGACCTTGGCCGCCAGCTCTTCATCGCGGTTCCACGGCGCGTACAGGCCCCCGTCGAAACCACCCCAGGCATTGAAGCCCCAGTCCACACCGCGCACTTC
Source organism: Pseudomonas sp. NyZ480 (assembly GCF_029537255.1). Lineage (NCBI taxonomy): Bacteria > Pseudomonadati > Pseudomonadota > Gammaproteobacteria > Pseudomonadales > Pseudomonadaceae > Pseudomonas > Pseudomonas sp. NyZ480. The sequence continues at coordinate 5,144,908 of NZ_CP120626.1, forward strand.
GCCATGGTCGTTGATGACGAAAGTCGGGCCGGTGTCGCGCACCCAGGCATCATCGTTGCTGATCTCAACCACACGGATGTTCGGCAGGTCGAGCTGACGACGGGCGTTCTCGTACTGGCCCGCGGAAACCGCCACGGTAACAGGCTCGAAGCGCGCGATGGCCTTGGCCAGGGTCACATGGGCGGCCTGCGCCGGCTTGCCACCCAGGCGCCAGTTGTCCGGACGCTCCGGCCAGACCATCCAGACCTGGCTCTGCGGCGCCCACTCGGCTGGCATGTGGAAGCCGTCGGCGCGGGGTGTCGAGTTAAGGGTTTTCATGGTTAACCTCTTGTAGAGCCCGGCGTGCTGGCCAGGGGTTGCGCTGTTCAGTTGTCTGCCAATTTAACCGATAAATATCGGCTTTAGAAGCCACAAGACCAACCGTTTAAGCATAAGAGAACGGAATCACGCCGATAACAATCGACTTAAATGTGTAACACAGCCACATTAAACCTGTCAGCAAAGCGGCCCCGCATCGCAAGCACTGAAGATGAAACCTCTTTCACATTTCACTTATCTCGCCCGCAAAATCGCCGATAAACAAGCGTTGAAGATGAAATGATGAGCGTGACCGCAAGCGCTGCCATGCTGGCAATCTAGGCTGCAAGAGGCCAGGGTGGCTAAATTGAACAGGGACTGACACGGTCGAATCAGAGCTCAGGGGGCCCGTTATCGCCATGAACATCATTGCCACCGACATCCCTGATGTGCTGATCATCGAACCCAAGGTCTTCGGCGACAGCCGCGGCTTTTTCTTCGAGAGTTTCAACGCCCGCGACTTCGCCAGGCAAACAGGTTTCACTTCGCCCTTCGTCCAGGACAACCACTCACGCTCTCGACGCGGTGTGCTGCGCGGGCTGCACTACCAGATCGACAACCCCCAGGGGAAATTGGTTCGGGTAACGCATGGCGAAGTGCTGGATGTGGCCGTGGACATTCGGCGCAGCTCGCCCACCTTCGGGCGTTGGGTGGCTACCCGACTGAGCGCCGATGGCCACCGCCAGTTCTGGATTCCCCCTGGGTTTGCCCATGGCTTCCAGGTGCTGAGCGAGTCGGCGGACTTCCTGTACAAGACCACCGATTACTACAACCCCGCCGCCGAACGTTGCATCCGCTGGGACGACCTTGAGCTTGCCATCGAGTGGGACAAGAAGTACCCGCCCATCCTTTCTGCCAAGGACCAGGCAGGCGCCCCGTTGAGCGAAGCGGATCTGTTCCCCTGAGTCGCGTGATGGCCGCAGGCGCTGATGACCTGCCGTAACTAGCGCATAATTGCGCCAGACTCTTCTGGCGCCTTTACGCGATGATTGCAAAACCCACGCCCCCTCGCCGCCCCCGCTGGCGCAGCCTGGCCCTGCTGGCCCTGTGCCTGGCTCCGTTGCTGTGGCCCCTGCACCACCTCGCCGAACGTTACTATCAGGACGAACTGGCCTCGCAGAACCGCCAGACCCTCGACCTGTATGTCGCGAACCTGCTCGGCACCCTGCACCGGTACGAGACCTTGCCGCAGATCCTCGGCGACCTGCCGGCGCTGCGCAACGTGCTGGCCGACCCGTTTCGCATAGAAGCGGTCACCAACGCCAATCGCTTGCTCAAGGACATCGTCCACCAGACCGGTGCCGAGGTGATGTACCTGATGGACGTGAGTGGCAACACCCTGGCCGCGTCGAACTGGGACAAGCACGACAGCTTCGTCGGCCGTAACTTCGCCTTCCGCCCGTACTTCATCGAAGCCATGGAAGGACGTCTGGGGCGCTTCTTCGGTCAGGGCACCACCTCGGCCAAACGCGGCTACTTCTTCGCCGCGGCCGTGCGCGACCGCGAACGGGTGGTCGGCGTGCTGGTGGTCAAGGTCGACCTGGACCACACCGAAACCCTTTGGGGCCGGACGCCCGAGCAACTGCTGCTGACCGACCAGAACGGCGTGGTGGTGCTGACCTCGCGGCCAGACTGGCGTTTCCGTTCCACCCGTGAGCTGACCGAGGCCGAACGCCAGGCGATCATCGCCATCCAGCCCTACCCGACCCAGGCGCCGCAGCCGTTGACCCTGGACCCTCAGGCCTGGCTGATCCAGACCCGCGACATCAAGGAAACCGGCTGGCAAGTCAGTATTCTCGCCCCACGCATCCTGGTCGACCGCTCGGTGCAGACCGTCATGGCCATCGGTGGCGGCGCCTTGCTGGTGCTGATGTTGCTGGCCGGGCTGGTAATGCAGCGACGACGCCACTATATCGATCGCATCGACTTCGAGGCACGTGGCCGCCAAGAGCTCGAAAAGCGTGTGATGGAACGTACCGCCGACCTCGAAGGCCTCAACGCCCGCCTCAAAAGCGCGGTGCTCGAACGTGAGAATGCCCAGCAGGAATTGGTCCGTGCCCAGGACGAACTGGTCCAGGCCGGCAAGCTGTCGGTGCTCGGTACCATGTCGGCGAGCATCAGCCATGAGCTCAACCAGCCCCTGGCCGCGATCCGCAGCTACGCGGAAAACGCCGAGATCCTGCTCGACCACCAGCGCACCGAAGATGCCCGCGGCAACCTCAAGCTGATCGGCGAGCTGACCGGGCGCATGGCTTCGATCATCGCCCACCTGCGTGCGTTCGCCCGGCGCGATCGCCATGCCCCGGAGAGCGTGGCCCTGCAGCCGGCCCTGGATGATGCCCTGGCCCTGCTGGCCAAGCGTCGGCGCGCCATGGCCGTGGAACTGATCCGCGACCTGCCGGACGCCACCCTTTGGGTGCAGGCCGGTGAAACCCGCCTGCGCCAGGTGCTCGGTAACCTGCTGGCCAACGCCCTCGATGCACTGACCGAAAAAGCCAACCCACGTCGACTTTGGTTGAGTGCCGAAAAGCGTGACGACTACGTCTACCTGTACATTCGCGACAATGGCCCAGGTTTCAGCCGCCAGGCCCTGGAGCATGCCAAGGAGCCATTCTTCACCACCAAGACCCGCACCCAAGGCCTGGGCCTGGGCCTGGCTATCTGCGAAAGCCTGATGCGCGCCCTGGGTGGCGAACTGCTGCTCGGCAACCACCCGGAAGGTGGCGCCCTGCTGACCTTGCAGCTGCGTGTGGCCAAGCCTGGCGCCAACCTGCAACCTTCGGAGGACCCCTCGGCATGACGACCGAGACATTCATCGACAGCCACGCCCAGGTCATTCTGGTGGACGACGATCCACACCTGCGCCAGGCCCTGAGCCAGACCCTCGACCTGGCGGGGCTGAAGGTGGTCGCCCTGGCCGATGCACAGGACCTGGCCGGGCGCATCGAGCCTGACTGGCCGGGGGTGGTGGTCAGCGATATCCGCATGCCTGGCATCGATGGCCTGCAACTGCTGGAACAACTGCACGGGCGCGACAACGAGCTGCCGGTGCTGCTGATCACCGGCCACGGCGATGTGCCGCTGGCGGTACAGGCCATGCGCGCCGGGGCCTACGACTTTCTGGAAAAGCCGTTCGCCACCGATGCCTTGCTCGATAGCGTGCGCCGCGCCCTGGCCTTGCGCCGCCTGGTGCTGGACAACCGTAGCCTGCGTCTGGCCCTGAGCGACCGTCAGCAGCTGTCCACTCGCCTGGTTGGCCAGTCGCCCGCCATGCAGCGCCTGCGCGAGCAGATCGGCGCCCTGGCCGGTACCCGCGCGGATGTCCTGATTCTGGGCGAGACTGGCGCCGGCAAAGAGGTGGTCGCACGTGCCCTGCATGACCTTTCCAGCCGCCGCGATGGGCCGTTCGTGGCGATCAACGCCGGGGCGCTGGCCGAGTCGGTGGTGGAAAGCGAACTGTTCGGCCATGAGCCGGGCGCCTTCACTGGCGCGCAAAAACGCCGCATCGGCAAGTTCGAGTTCGCCAATGGTGGCACGCTGTTCCTCGACGAAATCGAGAGCATGAGCCTGGATGTGCAGGTCAAGCTGCTGCGCCTGCTGCAAGAACGCGTGGTCGAACGCCTGGGCGGCAACCAGCTTATCCCGCTGGATATCCGCGTGATCGCTGCCACCAAGGAAGACTTGCGCCAGTCCGCCGACCAGGGCCGCTTCCGCGCCGACCTTTACTACCGCCTGAACGTCGCCCCGCTGCGTATCCCGCCACTGCGTGAACGCGGCGACGATATTCTGGTGCTGTTCCAGCATTTCGCCGATGCCGCCAGCCAGCGCCACGGTCTTGCGCCACACAGCCTGCAACCGGCGCAACGCGCCATGCTGCTGCGCCACGACTGGCCAGGCAATGTGCGCGAACTGCAGAACGCCGCCGAGCGTTTCGCCCTGGGCCTGGAGCTGGCCCTCGACGGCCAGTTGCCAGCCGCGACGGCACCGGCAGCCCCGGTGCTCAGCGGCAATCTCAGCGAACAGGTCGAACAGTTCGAACGCTCGCTGATCGCCGCCGAGCTGGCCCAGCCGCACAGCTCGATGCGCAGCCTGGCCGAAGCCCTTGGCATCCCCCGCAAGACCCTGCACGACAAGCTGCGCAAGCATGGCCTTAGCTTCGAAGGCGCCAGCAGCGGAAACGACGACCAAGAGGACCCTCGCCCATGACCACCGACAGCCAGTACCTGCAGTCCGTACTGCACCATGACATTCCCCTGACCCGCGAAATGGGGCTGGAAGTCGTTGGCTGGCAAAATCACTGCCTGCAGCTGCAACTGCCGCTGGAGGCCAACGTCAACCACAAGAGCACCATGTTTGGCGGCAGTCTGTATTGCGCCGCGGTGCTGGTAGGTTGGGGCTGGTTGCACCTGCGTCTACGCGAGCTGGGCATCGATGACGGCCACATCGTCATTCAGGAAGGCCAGATCAGCTATCCGCTGCCGGTGACGGGTGCGGCCCAGGCGCGGTGCCCGGCGCCAGACGACAAGACCTGGGAGCGGTTCATCACGCTGTATCAGCGTCGCGGACGGGCGCGGCTGACGCTGGAAACCACCGTCAGCAATCTTGGCAGCGACGAGCCTGCGGTGCGTTTCAGCGGGCAGTACGTACTGCATCGCTAAAGCAGCAGATCGCCGGCAAGCCGGCGATCGACCCGCACACCATCAACGTTTGACACAGTGCTCGATGAACGCCTCACGCCAGCTGGCAGCGGCCGGCAAGGCCAGGAAGAAGGGGTTGAGCAGCGACTCCCGCGCGGGATAGCGAAATGGCTGACCGTCCACTTCGATGACCTCGCCGCCCGCACCCTCCACGACACCCTGGGCAGCTGCCGTGTCCCATTGCGAAGTCGGCGCCAGACGCGGGTAGCAATCGGCGCTCCCCTCAGCCAGCAGGCAAAACTTCAGGGAGCTGCCGATATTGGCCAGTTCCAGCTCACCGACAGTGCCTCCCAACCCCGCCAGTAGCGCCTCCTGCTGAGGGCTGGAATGACGACGGCTGGCCACCACCGTGAAACGGCTACCGGCAGGCGGCGTGTTGCGCACCCGAATAGACAGGGGATCGGCACCTGGATCGGCACGCCAGGCACCGAACTGCCGACCACCGAAGTAGCAGCGACCATTGGTCGGCATGGCCACCACGCCAAACACCACCTCGCCTTCCTCGATCAGGGCGATATTGACCGTGAACTCTTCGCTGCCGGCGATGAACTCCTTGGTGCCATCCAGCGGGTCGACCAACCACCAGCGCGTCCAGCCCTGGCGCTCGGTCAGCGGGATGTTGCAGTCCTCTTCCGACAGCACGGGAATGTGCGGCGCCAGGGCCGCCAGGCCGTCGGCGATGACCCGGTGCGCTGCCAGGTCGGCAGCCGTCACCGGCGAATCGTCGGCCTTGGCGGTCACCGCTACGTCCGACTGCCAGAACGGCAAGATAGCCTCGCCCGCCTGCACGGCCAGCTTCACCACTTCATGCATCAGCTGTTGGTCGTTCATGCGTCGAGCAGCCCCCGCTGGATCAGCAGGTCGCGGGCCAGGTACAGCGCCGCCAGCGCCCTGCCCTCGGTGAACTGCGGGTGCATGGCCAAGGCGGACAACTCGCGCAGGTTGACCTTGTCGACCCGCATCGGCTCCGGCTCGTCACCTTCCAGGCGCTCTTCGTACAAGTCAGTGGCCAATACCACCTGGATCTTCTGGCTCATGTAGCCCGGCGACAGCGACAGCTCGGTCAGGTGCTCAAGCTGCCGAGCGCCGAAACCGGCTTCTTCCTTGAGCTCACGGTCAGCCGCCGCCAGCACGTCTTCGCCCGGTTCGATCAGGCCTTTGGGCAGCGACAGCTCGTACTCGTCGGTACCGCCGCAATACTCTTCGACCAACACCGCGTGCTCTGCATCGAGCATAGCCACCACCATCACCGCGCCGTAACCGTTGCCTCGGCCCACCAAGCGCTCGTAAGTGCGCTCGTTGCCGTTGGCGAAGCGCAACTGCACGGCCTCGACGCGAAACAGGCGGCTGCTGGCGACGATCTCGCGATTGAGGACGGTAGGTTTCTGGCGCATGGGGCGGCTCCTTGGCGTGAACGGGTTACTATACCGTGGCTTGCCGACTGATCGAGAGTTTCCCATGCCTGTTCTTCCCTGGTCCGCCATCGATACCGTCCTGCTGGACATGGATGGCACACTGCTCGACCTGCACTACGACAACCGTTTCTGGCTGGACCACCTGCCCCAGCGCTACGCCGAACTGCATGGGGTGAGCCGGGCCATGGCGGAACTGGAGCTGCAACCGTTGTTCGAGCGCAACGCCGGTACGCTCAACTGGTACTGCCTGGATTTCTGGAGTCGCGAACTGAACCTGCCGATCCGCGAACTCAAACGCGAAATCGCCCACCTGATCGCCCTGCGACCCGATGCCGACACCTTCCTGGCGGCAGTCCGCAAGGCAGGCAAGCGGGTGGTAATGATCACCAATGCCCACCGCGACTCGCTGTCGCTGAAACTGGAGCGTGTGGAGCTGGCGTGTTACTTCGAGCGGCTGATCAGCTCCCATGACTATGGGTACCCAAAGGAAAGCCCGCAATTCTGGGACGCACTGCAAGCCGATATCGGTTTCGATCCGGCCCGTAGCCTGTTCATCGACGACACCCTGGCGATTCTGCGCAGTGCACGACGGTTTGGCGTGGGGCATCTGCTGGCGGTACGCCAACCCGACAGCCAGGCAGCCCCGCGGGACACCCAGGAGTTTGCGGCGGTCGAGGATTACCGGGAATTACTGGCCGGGCTGTAGCACCGTGATCGACGCCAAGCCTTCCCCTGCACGAGCCGGCTTGGCCTCGATAGCACCACCCGATCAGTCCGGAATCCGCAGCACCTGCCCCGGATAGATCTTGTCAGGGTGCTTGAGCATCGGCTTGTTCGCCTCGAAGATCTTGTTGTACTGGTTGGCATCGCCATATTCGGCTTTGGCGATGGCACTGAGGGTGTCACCCTTCTTGACCGTGACGAACCGCGCGGCCTGGGCAACCGGCCCGGTGACGGTGATCTGGTCCTCGACAGTGGCCACTCCGGCGATATTGCCGGCTGCCAGAATGATCTTTTCCTTTTCCTCCTGGCTGGCCACCTCGCCCTTGAGGATGATCTTGTCTCCTTCCACAGTGGCGCTGATGTTCGGGTTTCCCAGCCCGACGGTCTCCACATGCTTCTTGAGCTGTTCCTCGGCCTTGGCATTGCCGGGGGTCAGCAGGTCGATCAACTTCTCGCCGGCTTCCTTCACGAAACTGAACAGGCTCATGACGCGCTCCTTGTTGATGAAACCTCGGAGCCAGGAGTCTAGGCCAGGATCGCCGCCCCCGCTCCCCTGCGACCAATCGACGCGCTCTATCAAGGCATAGACCCTAGCGATTAGACGTGGGCAGCCCACGCGCCTAGGCTTGTGCTATCAAAAAGCCGTCGAAAGCCAGCTCCGATGAAAAGCAAGCCTCCGGTCTGCGCGGCCTCCACACCCCTGTCCATGCCGGCCGCCAGCAATACCTACGATTACGTGCAGCTCGACGATGGCGAACGAGCCAGCACCCCGCTTGCCGAGGAAGTCGCCCTGGCCATCGCCTACAACGGCCTCAATCAGGCCGTGATGCTGGTCAGCCCCACCGACCTTGAGGACTTCGCGGTCGGCTTCAGTGTCGGCAGTGGCATCGTCGAAGGCACAGCGGAAATCTACGACCTCAAGCTCTCGGGCAGCGGCTCGGCCATGTATGCCGACATCGAGATATCCAGCCGCGCCTTCTGGAACCTGAAGAACCAACGCCGTCAGTTGGCCGGCACCAGTGGCTGCGGCCTGTGCGGGGTCGAGGCCCTGGAACAGGCCTTGCCAGAGTTGACCGAGTTGCCCGGCGCGCCCCTGCCGCCGGCGGCCTGGCTGGTCGGCCTGCGCCAGCGTATCGACCAGTTCCAGCCCTTGGGGCAGCACTGTGGGGCGGTACACGCCGCACTGTTCATGGACCGTAACGGCGAGTTGCTGCTCGGCCGTGAAGACATCGGCCGACACAACGCCCTGGACAAGCTGATCGGCGCGCTGCTGCGTCGGGAAATCAGCACCGACGGCGGCCTGGCCATCGTCACCAGCCGCTGCAGCCTGGAACTGATCCAGAAAGTCCTGCGCGCCGGGATCCAGACCCTGGTGAGCCTCTCGGCCCCGACCGGCCTGGCCCTGCAGTGGGCGCGCAAGCACAACCTCAACCTCATCCACCTGCCCAAACACAGCGCACCGCGGGTCTACAGCCCAGCGGCGGAGTCGTAACAGTCGTGACCTCTTACCAGCACCTTCCAGACAACGCCCCAGCTTCCACCCCTCGCTACAAGCCCTATGACGGCCCCGCCGGAGGCTGGGGCGCGCTGCGCAGCGTGGCCAAGGCCTGGGTCGCGAGCGACAACGCGCTGAAGAACATTCGCGCACTGCTCAAGACCAACCAGAACGGCGGCTTCGACTGCCCCGGCTGCGCCTGGGGCGACTCGCCCGAAAGCGGCATGGTCAAGTTCTGCGAGAACGGCGCCAAGGCGGTCAACTGGGAAGCCACCAAGCGTCGGGTGGATGCGGCCTTCTTTGCACGCTACAGCGTGAGCGCATTGCTCGAACAAAGCGACTACTGGCTCGAATACCAGGGCCGCCTGACCGAGCCAATGGTTTACGATCCGGCCAGCGACCGTTACCGACCTATCGCCTGGGACGACGCTTTCGCCCTGATCGCCCGCGAGCTGAACGCCCTGCTCACCCCCGATCAAGCTGAGTTCTATACCTCGGGCAGGGCCAGCAACGAAGCGGCATTCCTCTACCAGCTGTTCGTGCGCGCCTACGGCACCAACAACTTCCCCGACTGTTCGAACATGTGCCACGAGGCCAGCGGCGTAGCCTTGAGCCAGAGCGTCGGGGTCGGCAAGGGTACCGTCACCTTCGACGACTTCGAGCATGCCGACGCGATCTTCGTCTGGGGCCAGAACCCCGGCACCAACCATCCACGCATGCTCGACCCACTGCGCGATGCGGTCAAACGCGGCGCCCAGGTGGTGTGCGTCAACCCGCTCAAGGAACGTGGCCTGGAACGCTTCCAGCATCCGCAAAACCCGCTGGAAATGCTGACCAACAGCGACCGCCCGACCAATACCGCCTTTTTCCGCCCGGCCCTGGGCGGCGACATGGCGATGCTGCGCGGCATGGCCAAGTTCGTCCTGCAGTGGGAGCGCGAAGCCCAGGCCAAGGGCGAGCCAGCCGTATTCGACCATGCCTTCATCGCCGAGCACGGCCATGGCGTCGATGAGTACCTGGCAGCAGTGGATGCCACCTCGTGGGAGCATATCCAGGCCCAGTCCGGCCTGGCCCTTGCCGACATCGAGCTGGCAGCGCGCATGTATTGCCGCGGCAAGCGCGTGATCATGTGCTGGGCGATGGGCATCACCCAGCATCGCCATTCGGTGCCAACCATCCAGGAAATCGTCAACTTGCAGATGCTGCGCGGCAACATCGGTGTACCAGGCGCCGGCCTGTGCCCGGTTCGTGGCCACAGCAACGTGCAGGGCGACCGCACCATGGGCATCAACGAACGCCCACCGGCAGCGCTGCTCGATGCCATCGAGAAGCGCTTCAACTTCCGTGTGCCACGCCACAATGGCCACAATACCGTCGAGGCGATCCACGCCATGCTCGATGGCCGGGCCAAGGTGTTCATCGGCCTGGGTGGCAACTTCGCCCAAGCCACGCCGGACACCGAGCGCACCGCTCAGGCCCTGCGCAACTGCGAGCTGACCGTGCACATCAGCACCAAGCTCAACCGCAGCCACCTGATCCATGGCAAGCAAGCGCTGATTCTGCCGTGCCTGGGCCGCACCGACATCGACCTGCAGAGCGAAGGCCCGCAAGCGGTCACTGTGGAAGACTCGTTCAGCATGGTCCACGCCTCCAACGGCCAGCTCAAGCCGCTGTCGACCCTGATGCGTTCGGAACCAGCCGTTATCGCCGGCATCGCCGCCGCCACACTGGGCAAGCGTCCGGTGGACTGGCACTGGCTGGTGGCCGACTACGACCGTATTCGCAACCTGATCGGCGACACCATTGCCGGTTTCAGCGGCTTCAACGAGCGCCTTCGTCATCCCGGCGGCTTCTACCTGGGTAACAGCGCCAGCAGCCGTGAGTGGAAAACCAACACCGGTCGCGCCAACTTCAAGGCCAACCTGCTACCGGACACTTTGCTCGATGAGCGCGTCCGGGCCAGCGGCCAGTTGCCCGACCTGATCATGCAGTCGATGCGCTCGCACGACCAGTACAACACCACGATCTACGGCCTGGATGACCGCTACAGGGGGGTACGTGGTCAGCGCGAAGTACTGTTCGCCAACGAAGCGGACATCATCCGGCTGGGCTTCCAGCCGGGGCAAAAGGTCGACATCGTCTCATTGTGGGGGGATGATCATGTACGCCGTGTGCACGGGTTCACGTTGCTGGCGTTCGACATCCCGGCTGGCCAGGCAGCGGCTTACTATCCGGAAGTGAACCCGCTGATTCCGCTTGAGAGCATCGGTGAGGGCAGCCATACGCCAACCTCCAAATTCGTCGCCATCAAACTGGAGCGAGCGCGGGATGATGGTCGTATTCTGTAGGCACCGGCTGGGCGACGATCAGGCCTGAAAACGCACCTGCGAAAACGAAAAAAGCCCTGTCCGTAATGGCTCAGGGCTTTTGTCATAACAGCCTAAGACAAGCGAAAATCGAGAAAGTTTCAGCGAAAAAACAGTAACTTAGAGAATTGTGTACAACTCGTGTTACTCGTCGGATTTTCGTTGCCAGCAGCCTCGCAGAGCCTCAAATTCGCCTCGTCATCCCTATGAGGCTTTCTCGATGAAGAAGTACTCCTCGATTCTGTTGTTGTCTTTCAGCTTGCTCAGCGGCGTTGCCATGGCAGGCGGCACCACCGAGGCCGGCATTGGCGGCGCATTGGGTGGGGTACTGGGCTCGGTTGTGGGCCAGTCCATCGGTGGTAGCACCGGCGGCGCCATTGGCGCTGGCCTGGGCGGTGCCGCAGGCAGTGCGGTAGGTGCCGACAAGCACCAGCGTGGTGAGGCCGCCATCGGCGGTGCGCTGGGTGCGGCAGGCGGTAACGTGGTAGGTCGCTCCGTAGGCGGTACCACCGGTAGCTACATTGGCGCAGCAGCCGGCGGTGGTGCCGGTGGTGCGCTGGGTAACTACATGGGTAACAAGGCCGATGAAGACGAGCGTCACGAGCACCGCCGTTATCGTCGTGACTACGACGACCGTCGTCACTGGGACCGTGGCCACCACTACGGTCACCGCAAGCACAAGCGCCACTGGCGCGACTAATGCCTGAGGCCTCTGGCCTGGCAACAAAAAGCCCCGCCCTCACCCGCGGGGCTTTTTTATGTCTGAGGGTCCAACTGCAGGCCCGAGAGAATGCTGCTCAACGCGCTCGGCAGCGGCACCGGGCGACCGCTTTCCCGCTCGATGAACACCTGCACCACCCTACCGGCCGCACAGGCATCCTGATCCCCAGGGCGAAACAGCGCCAGACGGTACTCCACCGTGCTGCCCGCCAGGCGGGTTATGCCCAAGCCCACCTCCAGCACATCCGGGAAACCCGGCAGCGCATAGAAGTCCGCCGACGAACTGACCACGAAGGCTGCCAACTCACCATCGCGCAAGTCCATATCGGCTTGCTCGACGAGAAATGCCTGAATGGCGGTCTCGAAGAAGCCATGCACGGTGGCACCGGCGACATGACCGTTGTGGTCATTGTCCTGAGGGCGAGTGAGTATCGGGTGAAAGTGGGAAAAGGCGGTTCGGTTTGGGGATTCTGTCATTGACCTGGCCCGGTGATTTGCACGGATATCGACAAGTGAAACAGAATTTTCCTGAAGGCGGATAAATTTTACCGGCTGCTAAAGGGCCCATGGCGGCACAGGGGCAGCGCAGAACCTGCAAGCGCTGGTTTGCCAGCGATGGGGAATCGGCTTGACCGCCGGTAGCAACGCTAGACACGAAAAAGCCGCCCCTTGGGGCGGCTTCTTCGTTGCAACCAGCGACAGCTTACAGCTGCGGACCAGCGGCCTTGATGGCGTCGGATACGTCGAACTTCTTGAAGTTCTCGGTGAACAGCTTGGCCAGACCCTTGGCGGCTTCATCGTAGGCGGCTTTGTCAGCCCAGGTGTTACGTGGGTTGAGCAGCTCGGTCTCGACGCCTGGAACAGCCTTGGGCACGTCCAGGTTGATGATGTCCAGGTGCTCGGTCTCGGCACCGATCAGTGCGCCGCTCTGGATAGCGGAGATCACGCCACGGGTGGTCGGGATGCTGAAGCGCTTGCCGACGCCGTAGCCACCGCCGGTCCAGCCGGTGTTGACCAGGTAGACCTTGGAGCCAAAGGCATTGATGCGCTTGATCAGCAGCTCGGCGTACTCGCCAGCCGGACGCGGGAAGAACGGTGCGCCGAAGCAGGTGGAGAAGGTCGACTTGATGCCGCCACCCGAGCCCATTTCGGTGGAACCGACCAGCGCGGTGTAGCCGGACAGGAAGTGGTAGGCAGCCTGTTCGTTGTTCAGGATCGAAACCGGAGGCAGAACACCAGTCAGGTCGCAGGTCAGGAAGATGACCGCGTTAGGCTCGCCGCCCAGGTTGGCTTCGGAACGCTTGGCAACGTGCTCCAGCGGGTAGGCAGCGCGGCTGTTCTGGGTCAGGCTGACATCGGCGTAGTCGGCGTGCTTGTTGGCGTCGAGAACGACGTTTTCCAGCACTGCACCGTGCTTGATGGCTTTCCAGATGACCGGCTCGTTCTTCTCGGACAAGTCGATGCACTTGGCGTAGCAGCCGCCTTCCATGTTGAAGACGACGCCTTCACCCCAACCGTGCTCGTCGTCACCGATCAGGTAACGGCTTTCGTCGGCCGACAGGGTGGTCTTGCCAGTGCCGGACAGGCCGAAGAACAGGGTTACATCGCCTTCTTCGCCGATGTTGGCGGCGCAGTGCATCGGCAGCACGTCGGCGGCCGGCAGCAGGAAGTTCTGCACCGAGAACATGGCTTTCTTCATTTCACCGGCGTAGCGCATGCCAGCGATCAGCACTTTCTTCTGGGCGAAGTTGATGATCACGCAACCATCGGAGTTGGTGCCGTCACGCTCAGGCTCGCAGACGAAGTTGGCGACGTTGAGGATCTGCCACTGGTCGCGACCGGCCGGGTTGTACTGGCCCTTCTCCGGGTTGATGAACAGGCAACGGCCGAACAGGTTCTGCCAGGCGGTCTGGGTGGTCATCTTGACCGGCAGGTAGTGCTCGGCGGCAGCCCCTACGTGAACGTAGGAAACGAAGTGATCCTGAGCGTTGTTGAACGCTTCGACGCGATCCCACAGGGCATCGAACTTGTCGGCCGGGAACTTGCGGTTGATCGGGCCCCAGGCGATGGCGTCCTGAGTGGAAGGTTCTTCGACGATGAAACGGTCAGCCGGCGAACGACCAGTACGGTGACCGGTCTCGACTACCAGTGCGCCAGTATCGGCCAGCACGCCTTCACCGCGGGACAGCGCTTCTTTTACCAGCTCATCGACGCTCAGGTCGGTGTACACGGTGTTGTTGGCTTGCGTCATGAGATACCCCATCCGGCCCGAGGCCGAGTGCTCCAAACGTTTTGTAGTTGTCTGTAAAAAACTACTACAGCGAAAAAAGTGGCCGGATTATGCCAGAAACGCCCAAAAAAAGTAGGCCCCTCCTGTCAGAACTGCTCTTTTGCGCAATTCGACAGGAGATTTCCCTGAAATTAAACGTTTCAGTGGCGAGTTTCTGACGCCGAGTTCGTGCCACCGCCGGCAAACAGTTGCGCAACATCGCTGGCATCGAAGAAATAGCGCTCGTTGCAGAACTGGCAGTCGATCTCGACCTGTCCGCCACATTCTTCCACCAGCTGCGTAGCGTCGTGCTCGCCAAGACTGACAAGCGCATTGCCGGAACGTTCGCGCGAGCAACTGCATTTGAAATGCAGCGGCTGGATATCGAACAAGCGAACGGCGTCTTCGTGGTAGAGGCGGTGCAGCAGGGTTTCGTTGCCCAGCTTCCACTCTTCGGACTTGAGCGTGCTGGCCATCGCAATGACGTGCTGCCAGCTGTCTTCACGCTCTTCATCGTCCGGCTGACGATCGCGCGGCAACTGCTGCAGCAGCAATCCGCGCGCTTCGCCATTACTGGCATCGAGCCAGAAGCGGGTGTTGAGCTGCTGCGACTGAACGAAGTAATTGGTGAAGCATTCCGACAGCGTGGCGCCATCGAGGTCGACGGTGCCCTGGTAGCGCTGGCCTTTGATCGGGTCGATGGTCAAGGTCAGGTGGCCGTCCGGCATCAACTGCGACAGGGTCGCGTCGTCAGGAATCTGGTCAGCCTCATAGCGCGCCATGCCGCGGATCTCGCGCTCGCTCGAGCACTCCATCATCAGCAGTGGGATCGGCCCTGCCGAACGCGCCTGCAGGATCAGCAGCCCGTCGAACTTGAGCGCACCGACCAGCAGCGAGGTCGCCGCCATCAGTTCACCAAGCAGCTTGGCGACCGGTTGCGGGTACGGATGGCGAGCCAGCACATCGGCATAGCTCTGGTCGAGCGACACCCACTCACCGCGCACATCGCGCTCGTCGAAGATGAAACGTTGGGTGAAATCTGTATCTGGCAAGTCGCTCATGGTTGTCTGGCTATCTAAAAATGATGACAAAATAATTACAGGGAGTTACGAACCCCCGTGGCAGAGCGCTCAAAAGGCCGCTCCGTTTCCTGTTGGCAATAGAGGTATTTTATGGACAATCGACCACTGTTCCAAGCAAGGTGGTCCTGGGGCCCCTTGGCAGCCTGCACTTTGCTGCCTATCGCCCTACTGTGTTTCTGGTTATGGCCCATTGGCCAGATCTTGTGTCTGACAGTCGACGAATGGCTATTCCATAGCCTGAACTCACCGCTGGCCGATCACACCCTCTGGCGTTACACCTGGACCGTCGGCAGCCTACGGCCCTTCGACATCGTCGTTGGCCTGATCCTGCTAGCCCTGCTCATCCGTGGCGACTGGGTGTTCAAAGCCTGTCAGGTGCGCCAGGCGTTTTTCGGCTTCCTGGTCACCCTGTTGCTCTTAGTGGTGATTCGCGCGCTGTTTTCCAAGTGGGTGGATGCAATGGGCTGGCAACACGACAGTCCGTCGATGATGTTCGACGACGCCGTGCACCTGAAGGATTACTACCCCAACCTCGAAGCCAAGTGGGAGCTCAAAGACCGCTCCAGCAACAGTTTCCCTGGCGACCATGCCTCGGTGCTGTTGATCTGGGCGCTGTTCATGAGTTTGTTCAGCCGCCGCCTGATTCAGTACCTGGTGATCTGGGGTCTGGCGTTTCTGTTCATGATGCCGCGCCTCGTCGCGGGCGCGCATTGGGGCCAGGACGATTACATCGGCGGACTGCTGATGGCGGTGCTGGCGTTGGGCTGGAGCTGCCACACGCCGCTGGCGGCCAAGGCAAGCGAAGCACTGGTGCGTTGGACAGAACCGTTGTTCGGGTTGCTGGGGCGGGTACCGTTTGTCGGGCGATTAGCGATCCTTCGTTAGCTGCCTGAGCGTTGCCCCACTGCCATCGCCGACAAGCCGGCTCCTGCAACAATCATCGTGGGGGCTGGCTTGAAAGCGATAGAGCGCAAGGCATCCCAACTACTCGAAACTGCCGTGCAGTTGGTGAATCTGACGCCGCTGCTTCTTGTTCGGCCGGCCATCGGTGGTTACGCCCATCGCCCCTGCCTTGCGCATCTCGGCGGCCTGCTCCCGGCGCCGCACGCTATCCTCGGTCTCCTCGTACAAGGTCTGCGCCTCTGGCGCGCCACGGCGCACCACCGAAAGCGCCTTGACTACCACCGTGCGTTCATCGAAGCCGGTCCGCAGCACGAATTCGTCCCCCACCCGTGGCTCCTTGCCAGGCTTGCAGCGCTCGCCCCGGCAATGCACCTTGCCACTCTCGATAGCCGCCTTGGCCAGGGCGCGGGTCTTGTAGAAGCGCGCTGCCCACAGCCATTTGTCGAGGCGTACTTTGTCGTCGTCTTCCGGCTTCTGAGCCATCCCGATACCTCAAATTCTGTCTTTCATCGAACTGTACTACCTTCACTAACGGATGCAAAAAGTCCGCGCCGTGCTTACAGTTCACCACCTCATTCGCAGGGTGTGCTTAGTGAAGACATTTGACCATCTGACAGTGATCGGCCTGCGCGAGTGGGTCGCCCTGCCCGACCTCGGCGTCGCAGGCTTGCGCGCCAAGATCGACACCGGCGCCAGCACGTCCAGCCTGCATGCCACCGACATCGAACCCTTCGAGCGCGATGGCCAGCCGTGGGTGCGCTTCACCGCTCACCTGGGTTCGGTGGTGCAACTGCGTCACCGTCGCTGCGAGGCGCCGCTGGTGACCATGAAAACCATCAAGAGCTCCAACGGCCAGGCCCAGACCCGCTACGTGATCCGCACATCGCTGGCCCTGGGCGATGGTGTGTGGGAGGTCGAATTCACCCTGGCCTGCCGCAAGAACATGCGTTACCGACTGCTGCTGGGGTCCAAGGCACTCATCCATGGCCAACTGGTGGTCAACCCGGGCCTTAAATACGTTCAAGACAAACCGGCCTTCCCGGCCACTCTCTCCACTGTCACAGGTGCTGCATGAAGATCGCTGTGCTGTCGCGCAATCCGCGTCTGTATTCCACCCGCCGCCTGGTCGAGGCCGGTACCCAGCGGGGCCATGAAATGGTAGTGATCGATACCTTGCGGGCCTATATGAACATCGCCAGCCACAAGCCGCAGATCCACTACCGCGGCAAGCCACTGGAAGGCTTCGACGCGGTCATTCCGCGCATCGGTGCCTCCGTGACATTCTACGGCTGCGCAGTGTTGCGCCAGTTCGAGATGATGGGTGTCTACCCACTCAACGAGTCGGTCGCTATCGCCCGCTCGCGGGACAAGCTGCGTTCATTGCAGTTGCTGTCACGCCGTGGCATCGGTTTGCCGATCACCGGATTCGCCCACTCGCCGGATGACATTCCCGACCTGATCCAGATGGTCAATGGTGCCCCGTTGGTGATCAAGGTGCTCGAAGGTACCCAGGGCATTGGCGTGGTGTTGTGCGAGACCACCAAGGCGGCCGAGTCGGTGATCGAGGCGTTCATGGGCCTGAAGCAGAACATTATGGTTCAGGAATACATCAAGGAGGCCGGTGGCGCGGATATCCGTTGCTTCGTGGTTGGTGACAAGGTGATCGCCTCGATGAAGCGCCAGGCCAAGCCGGGCGAGTTCCGCTCCAACCTGCACCGAGGTGGCGTCGCCAGCTTGATCAAGATCACCCCTGAAGAGCGCATGACCGCCATTCGCGCCGCCAAGGTCATGGGGCTGAGCGTAGCCGGGGTGGACATCCTGCGCTCCAACCACGGGCCGCTGGTGATGGAGGTGAACTCATCGCCAGGGCTTGAAGGCATCGAGGTGACCACCGGCAAGAACGTGGCCGGGATGATCATCGAGCATCTGGAGAAAAATGGCGGGCCGAATCAGACCCGAACCAAAGGTAAGGGATGAGGGTGATGGCGCCGGCCTATTTTGCGGCTAGAGTCGCTCCCACAGCTACAGCGCAGCGCTCAGGCACTGCGCAGTCCCTATAGGCGCGGGTCTACCCGCGCAGAGACCGGCACAGCCCTGAAGGATCAGACGGCATTACGCGGCAGCAACAGCCCCAACGGCAGACGCACCCGCGCCTCGATCCCGCCGCCAGACCGGTTGCGCAGTTCCACATTTCCGCCGTGCTGCGCCGCGATCCGCTTGACGATCGCCAAGCCCAACCCGGTGCCCTTGCCGCCCCGGGCACGGTCACCGCGGATGAACGGGTTGAAGATGGTCTCAAGCTCCGATTCGTCGATCCCCGCCCCACGGTCCAGCACGCTGAGCACCACGTACGGCGCGCTTTCATCACCCGACACGTAAGCCGCCACCTCGACGCCTTTGCCGGCATGGTGCAACGCATTGCCAATCAGGTTGCCGAGCATGCGCTTGAGCGAAACCCGGCGCAGCGGGAACGGTGGAATCGGCTCCAGGCACAGGCGCACTCGCTCCTCGGGCTGGTTGTAGGGCGCAACCACCTCGCGCACCAGGTCCGCCAGGTCCACTTCCTCCACCGGCTCGTCACGGCCATCCCGAATGAAGGCCAGGAACTGGTCGAGAATAGCGTCCATGTCCTCGATGTCGCGGACCATGTCGTCGGTCAGCTCGCTGTCGTTGGCCATCAGCGACAACGACAGGCGCAGGCGCGTGAGCGGTGTGCGCAGGTCGTGCGATACCCCTGCCAGCATCAGCTCGCGCTCGCGACCGGCCTGCTCCACATCCTCGGCCATCTGGTTGAATGCGCGGTAGACCTCGGTCATCTCGCTGGGCGTATCGCTGATCGGCAGGCGCACGCTGCGGCCCTGGCCCAGTTGGCGAGCCGCAAACACCAGGCGCTTGAGTGGCTGGTTCAGCTGCCGTACGAAGATCCACGCCGACGCGGTGGACAACAGGCCGATGGCCAGGAACCAGCCCAGGACGTTCCAGATTTTCTGCCCGCGCAGCGGGTGCGGGTACAGCGGCACCTTGAGCCAGCCAGGCCCCAGGCTAGGCGCATTGACCCACAAGGCCGGCGGCGCATGCACGCGCAGGCGAACTTCGGTGTCCTCGCCCAACTCGGCCTGCATTTGCCGCTGATAGATTTCGCTGTAAGGCCAGTGCTGCTCACCCTCGGGCACCCCGGAACCCGTGACCCGGATAAGCCCTGCCGCTTCGGCGATCTTGTCACGGTTTTCTTCATCCGCAGCCCAATAGGCCCGCAGGGTGAGTGCCACGCCGTGGCTGTACTGGCGGTCGACCAGCACGTCCTCGTTCATCAGCAGGTAGACCAGGGTCAGCGCCTTGGAGAACAGGACGACGATCAGCACCAGCCACAGGGTGCGGGCGAAGAAACTTTGCGGAAACCAGAGAGGCGTTTTCATCGAGGACAACTACTGCACAGACGCGAGACTGGCTCGCCAACAACGCCGACCGGCGCAGACGAAAACAGGGCGACCCGTTCGGGTCGCCCTGTCGCGTCCTGGCAAGCCAGCAGGCCGACCATCATTTGCCGGCGTTTCCGTCCGGCACGAAGACATAGCCCACACCCCAGACCGTCTGGATGTAGCGCGGCTTGGACGGGTCCGGCTCGATCATGCGGCGCAGGCGCGAGATCTGCACGTCGATGGAGCGCTCCAACGCGTCCCACTCGCGACCACGGGCCAGGTTCATCAGTTTGTCACGAGTCAGCGGCTCGCGGGCATGCATGACCAGGGCCTTGAGCACTGCGAACTCGCCGGTGGTGAGCATGTGCACTTCATCGCCACGCTTGAGTTCGCGGGTGGCCAGCGACAGCTCGTAGTCGCCGAAGGTGACCGACTCGTCCTCGCTGCCCGGCGCACCCGGCACGCTTGGCGCCTGGCGACGCAACACGGCCTTGACCCGCGCCATCAGCTCGTCCGGGTTGAACGGCTTGCCCAGGTAGTCGTCAGCCCCCAGCTCCAGCCCCTTGATACGGCTGAGCTCGTCGCCCTTGGCGGTGAGCATGATGATGGGGATCTGGTTGTTGGACTGGCGCAGCCGTTTGCACGCGGAAAGGCCGTCTTCGCCAGGCATCATCAGGTCCAGCACCACCAGGTTGAACACTTCACGCGACAGCAGCCGATCCATCTGTTCGGTGTTGGGCACTGCACGGGCGCGGTAGCCCTTGCTGGTGAAGAAACGTTCCAGCAGGCTGCTCAGCCCTGGATCGTCATCGACGATGAGAATTTTTTCGCCTTCAGCGTTGTTTGCAGTGCCGGTCATGAATAACTCCTCTGATATCGCCGTGCATTATGGCGTAGCCATTGCTGCGCGTGCCGTGAGCATTGTTAGCAGATTTTTCCCATGGTGCCACTTCCTGGCCGCGCAGCAGTGGCTGGGCGCCATCACCGCAAGCCGTCCCCGATGGGTATAATGCGCGGCTTTCACCCTGTGTCGCCGGGCCTTGAGCCCCACCGCGGCCCCCAGCATTCACATTTGTCAGGTGGTTTACATGGACAGCATCAACAGCCGTATCGCCGAGGAACTGGGCGTACGCCCCCAGCAGGTCGAAGCGGCCGTGGGCCTGTTGGACGAAGGCTCGACCGTGCCCTTCATCGCCCGTTACCGCAAGGAAGTGACCGGCAGCCTGGACGACACGCAATTGCGCCACCTGGAAGAGCGCCTGCGTTACCTGCGCGAGCTCGACGAGCGCCGCGCCAGCATCCTGGCCAGCATCGAGGAACAGGGCAAGCTGACCCCGGAACTGGCCCGCGAGATCAAGCTCGCCGACACCAAGACCCGCCTCGAAGACCTCTACCTTCCCTACAAGCAAAAGCGCCGCACCAAGGGCCAGATCGCCCTGGAAGCCGGCCTGGGCGAGCTGGCCGACGGCCTGTTCAACGACCCGCAGCTGACGCCGGAAACCGAGGCCGCGCGCTTCGTCAACGCCGACAAGGGCGTCGCCGACGTCAAGGCCGCTTTGGAAGGCGCCAAGTACATTCTGATGGAGCGCTTCGCCGAAGACGCCGCCCTGCTCGACAAGCTGCGCAACTTCCTCAAGCAGGAAGCGGTGCTCAGTGCACGCGTGGTGGCCGGCAAGGAAGAGGAAGGCGCCAAGTTCCGCGATTACTTCGCCCACGACGAGTTGCTGCGCAACGCTCCGTCGCACCGCGCCCTGGCCATCTTCCGTGGCCGTAACGAAGGTGTGCTCAGCGCCTCGCTGAAAGTCGGCGAAGAGCTGCCCGGCACCCTGCACCCGTGCGAACTGATGATCGGCAACCACGTCGGCATCGAGAACCGCAACCGCCCGGCCGACAAGTGGCTGGGCGAGGTGGTGCGCTGGACCTGGAAGGTAAAGCTGTACACCCACCTGGAAACCGACCTGTTCGGCGAGCTGCGCGACAACGCCGAAGGCGAGGCGATCAACGTCTTCGCCCACAACCTGCATGACCTGCTGCTGGCCGCCCCAGCTGGCCCACGCGCTACCCTGGGCTTTGACCCGGGCCTGCGCACCGGCTGCAAGATCGCCGTGGTCGACGCCACCGGCAAGCTGCTGGACCACACCACCGTGTACCCGCACGCACCGAAGAATGACTGGGACCGCACCATTTCCATCATGGCCGCCCTGTGCGCCAAGCATTCGGTGGAACTGATCGCCATCGGCAACGGCACCGCCAGCCGCGAGAGCGACAAGCTGGTGGCCGAGCTGGTGAAAAAGTACCCCGCCCTGAAGATCACCAAGATCATGGTCTCCGAGGCCGGCGCTTCGGTGTATTCGGCATCGGAACTGGCTGCCCGCGAATTCCCGGACCTGGACGTGTCGATCCGTGGCGCCGTGTCGATCGCCCGCCGCCTGCAGGACCCGCTGGCCGAACTGGTCAAGATCGACCCGAAATCCATCGGTGTCGGCCAGTACCAGCACGACGTGTCGCAGGTGAAGCTGGCTCGCGGCCTGGACGCCGTGGTCGAGGACTGCGTGAACGCCGTGGGCGTGGACGTCAACACGGCTTCCGTTGCGCTGTTGACCCGCATCTCCGGCCTGAACACCACGCTGGCGCAGAACATCGTCGCCCACCGCGACGCCAATGGCCCGTTCGCCACGCGTGCCGCGCTGAAGAAAGTCAGCCGCCTGGGCGAAAAAACCTTCGAGCAGGCCGCCGGCTTCCTACGGGTGATGAACGGCGACAACCCGCTGGATGCCTCCGCGGTTCACCCGGAGGCCTATCCGCTGGTGCAACGCATCGCCGCCGACACCGGCCGCGACATTCGCTCGCTGATCGGCGACAGCGCCTTCCTCAAGCGCCTCGACCCGAAGAAGTTCACCGATGAAACCTTCGGCCTGCCGACCGTCACCGACATTCTGCAGGAACTGGACAAGCCCGGCCGCGACCCGCGCCCCGAGTTCAAGACCGCCACCTTCCAGGACGGCGTCGAAGACCTCAAGGACCTGGAGCCCGGCATGATCCTCGAAGGCGTGGTCACCAACGTCACCAACTTTGGTGCCTTCGTCGACATCGGCGTGCACCAGGATGGCCTGGTGCACATCTCGGCGCTTTCGGAGAAGTTCATCAAGGACCCACGTGAAGCGGTCAAGGCCGGCGATGTGGTCAAGGTCAAGGTCATGGAAGTGGACATCCCGCGCAAGCGCGTCGGCCTGTCCATGCGCATGAGCGATACCCCGGGCGAGAAGGTCGAGGGCAACCGTGGGGGCGGCAACCGCGGCAACGGCGGCAACCGTTCGCAGCAGGCGCTCCGCCAGCGTGAAACCGCGACCGCCGCGCCGGCCAACAACGCCATGGCGGCATTGTTCGCCAACGCCAAGCAGCTGAAGAAGAAGTAATGGACGTTCCTCGCGAATACGTCGAAAGCGCCTTCAGCCAACTGCTGGGCTGCCGCCTGCAACGCCTGGACACAGGTGTTGCCGAGGTGGCCCTGGCGGTCGAAACGCACCTGCGCAACCGTGGCCAGAAGTTGCACGGTGGGGCGATCTTCAGCCTGGTGGACATCGCCATGGGCCTGGCCTGCTCGGCCAGCCATGGCTTCGACCAGCAAAGCGTGACCATCGAATGCAAGATCAACTACCTGCGCGCCGTCAGCGACGGCGACGTGCTGTGCACCGCCCGCGTATTGCACGCCGGGCGCCGCACGCTGGTTGTCGACGCTGACGTAGTCCAAGGCGACAAGCTGGTGGCCAAAGCGCAAGGAACCTTCGCTGTTCTCTAGCTCCCAAAGCAGTATCTGCGGTATTTTCGGCAGCAGATGAGGGCCGCTTCGCCGCGCGAGGCGGTCCCAAGTCGGCGCTGGCACTGCCGAGAACCCAGGCAAACCAGGCGACAACGCCAGTTCCTTTTCCAACTACCCTTGTAGACCGTCAACGCTACCCCCATATTGGGGCGACTGACGCGTGAAGGAATCCATCTTGAGCGACCTCCTCAACCGCCGCCTGAGCCTGCTCGGCGCCAATCTTCCCCTGCTCAAGCAGTGCCTGCACGGTATTGAGCGCGAATGCCTGCGCGTGACCGACGAAGGTCGCCTGGCCCAGACCCCACACCCGGAAGCATTGGGTTCGGCGCTGACCAACGAGCAGATCACCACCGACTATTCCGAGTCGCTGCTGGAGTTCATCACCCCGGCACTGGCCGACCCGGCCAAGGTGCTCGAAAGCCTTGAACAGACCCACCGCTTCGTCTACAGCAAGCTGGGCGACGAGTACCTGTGGAGCCCGTCGATGCCCTGCACGTTGCCGGCCGAGGAGGATATTCCGATCGCCGAGTACGGCACCTCGAACATCGGCAAGCTCAAGCATGTCTATCGCAAGGGCCTGGCCCTGCGCTACGGCCGCACCATGCAGTGCATCGCCGGCATCCACTACAACTTCTCCCTGCCTGAAGCCCTCTGGCCGCTGCTGCGCGAGGCCGAGGGTGGTCAGGAGAGCGACCGCGACTACCAGTCCTCGGCCTACATTGCGTTGATCCGCAACTTCCGCCGCTACAGCTGGCTGCTGATGTACCTGTTCGGTGCCTCGCCGGCGCTGGACAAAGGCTTCCTGCGCGGTCGCCCGCACCAGCTCGAAGAGCTGGACGCCGAGACCCTGTACCTGCCCTACGCCACCAGCCTGCGCATGAGCGACCTGGGCTACCAGAGCAACGCCCAGGCGGGCCTGACGCCTTGCTACAACAACCTGTCGAGCTACACCGACAGCCTGCGCAAGGCCGTCGGCACGCCCTACCCGCCCTATGTCGAAGTGGGAACCCACAAAGATGGCGAGTGGGTGCAGCTGAACACCAACATCCTGCAGATCGAGAACGAGTACTACTCGAACATCCGCCCCAAGCGCGTGACCTACACCGGCGAGCGGCCGATCCAGGCCCTGACCTCGCGTGGCGTGCAGTATGTCGAGGTGCGCTGCCTGGACATCAACCCGTTCCTGCCGGTAGGCATCGACCTGACCGAAGCGCGTTTCCTCGACGCGTTCCTGCTGTTCTGCGCCCTGGAGAACAGCCCGCAGCTGGACAACGGCGAATGCGGCCAGTGCACCAGCAACTTCCTTACCGTGGTCAAGGAAGGCCGCCGTCCTGGCCTCGAACTGCGCCGTGACGGCCAACCGATCGGCCTCAAGGCATGGGCCAGCGAGCTGATCGAGCGTATCGGGCAACTGGCCGAACTGCTCGACCGAGCCAACGGTGGCGACGAGCACGCCAAGGCGCTGCGTGCTCAGCAAGCCAAGGTCGATGACGCTTCGCTGACCCCTTCTGCCCAGGTACTGGCGCGCATGACCGAACATGACGAATCTTTCGTCAAGTTCGCCCTGCGCCAGAGCCGCCTGCACGCCGAGACCTTCCGCGACCAGCCCCTGCCCGTCGAGCGCCAGCAGGCTTTCGAAACCCTAGCCCGCGAGTCGCTGGCCGAGCAGGCGCGCCTGGAACAGCAAGAGGTCGGCGACTTCGACCTGTTCGTCGGCGCCTACCAGGCCAGCATTCTGGCGATCAGCAACTGATGACCCGTACCGTCACCCCGCGCAAGCCACGCGCCAGCAGCCAGGCCAGGATCGAAGCGATCCTGGCAGCGGCACGCGAGCTACTGGCCGATCAAGGGGTGGCAGGGTTGTCGATCTACAGCGTGGCCGATCGGGCGCAGATTCCACCGTCGTCGGTGTACCACTTCTTCGCCAGTGTTCCGGCCTTGCTCGAAGCCTTGACCGCCGATGTGCATCGCGCCTTCCGCGAGGCCCTCAGCGCGCCCATCGACAGCTCGGCATTCAACACCTGGCATGAGCTGTCACGGCTGATCGAAGAGCGCATGCTCGCCATCTACAACGAAGACGCCGCTGCCCGCCAGTTGATTCTGGCGCAGCACGGCTTGAGTGAAGTGGTGCAGGCTGACCGCCAGCACGACATGGAGTTGGGCGAGCTGATGCACAAGCTGTTCAACCAGCACTTCCAGTTGCCGGTGATGCCTGTGGATGTGGATGTGTTCGCCTTGGCCATGGAGCTCAGCGACCGGGTGTATGCGCGGTCGGTGCAGTTGCATGAGGCGATTACCCCACGCATGGCCGAGGAAGGCAAACGGGTGTTCGAGGCGTATCTGGGGCTTTACCTGCCGCCGTTTCTGAGCAAGCGTCCGGTTTGAGATTGTTGGGGCCGCTGCGCGGCCCCGGATGGCCAACCTCACAACTTGGCGATGGACACTTCGGTCGACTTCACGAAGGCAATGACCTCACTGCCAACCTGCAGCTCCAGCTCCTTCACGGAACGGGTGGTGATCACCGAGGTGACGATGCCGGAGGCGGTCTGCACGTCGATTTCCGACAGTACCGGGCCTTCGAGGATTTCTTTCACAGTGCCTTTGAACTGGTTGCGGACATTGATCGCTTTGATGGTCATGACTTGATTCCTTCTATTTGGCTTCTGGGGTTCAGTGCGCCCAACGCAGTTGCGTGGGCAAAGGGGCTACAGGGTCCGGCTCGGGCGCAGCGCCCGGCACGGAAAGAACACGGTCGAGCACTTCGCTTTCCAACGCCGCCAGGCGGTGCGAGCCACGCGCCCTGGGCCTTGGCAAGTCGACGACCAGGTCGAGACCGACCTCACCGTCCTCGATCAGAATCACGCGGTCGGCAACGGCAACCGCTTCGCTGACATCGTGGGTAACCAGCAGCACGGTAAAACCGTGCTGGCGCCACAGCCGTTCGATCAGTTGCTGCATTTCGATCCGGGTCAGAGCATCCAGCGCACCGAGCGGCTCATCCAGCAGCAGCAGGCGCGGCTGATGGATCAGGGCACGGGCCAGGGCCACGCGCTGTTTCTGGCCACCGGACAGCGCCGCCGGCCACTCGTTGGCGCGATCGGCCAGGCCGACCGCCTCCAGGGCATCCAGCGCCTTCGTCCGCCAGTCGCCCGACAGGCCCAAGCCGACGTTGTCGATCACCTTCTTCCAGGGCAGCAGGCGTGCGTCCTGGAACATCAACCGGGTTTCCTCGCGCGCCTCGGCCAGAGGCGCAGCACCGGCCAGAAGCTCGCCGGCAGTAGGCTTGTCGAGACCGGCCAGCAGACGCAGCAAGGTGCTCTTGCCGCAGCCGCTGCGGCCAACGATGGCGACGAACTGACCGGCCGGGATGTGCAAGTCGATGCCACGCAACACTTCACGTTTGCCAAAGGTCTTGCGCAGGTCGTTGGCAGCCAGGGGGATGCCACGCAGCAGGCGTGGCGGCTGTTCATTGAGCACGGTCATGCGCCCTCCTTCTTCGCCGGCTGATAGGCCGGGTGCCAACGCAGCCAGACACGCTCCAGACCACGGGCCGCCAGGTCGGCGAGCTTGCCAAGCACGGCGTACAGGACGATGGCCAGCACCACGACGTCGGTTTGCAGAAACTCACGGGCATTCATGGCCAGGTAACCGATGCCGGCGTTGGCCGAAATGGTCTCGGCAACGATCAACGTCAGCCACATGAAGCCCAGGGCGAAGCGCACGCCCACCAGGATCGAGGGCAGCGCCCCCGGCAGGATCACCTGACGGAACAGCGAGAAGCCTGACAGGCCGTAGCTGCGCGCCATTTCCACCAATGCCGGGTCGACATTACGGATGCCGTGGTAGGTGTTCAGGTAGATGGGGAACAGCGTGCCCAGCGCCACCAGGAAAATCTTCGCCGACTCGTCGATGCCGAACCACAGGATCACCAGTGGAATCAGCGCCAGGTGCGGCACGTTTCGAATCATCTGCACCGAGCTGTCGAGCAGGCGCTCGCCCCAGTTCGACAACCCGGTGATGAAGCCCAGCACCAGGCCAATGCTGCCACCGATCAAGAAACCTAGGCCTGCCCGCCAGCCACTGATGGCCAGGTGAGACCAGATCTCACCGCTGCGCACCAGCTCGACCCCGGCACTGATCACCGCGCTCGGGGCCGGCAGGATGCGGGTCGACAGCCAGCCAGCGCTGACCGCCAGTTGCCAGACGGCCAGGAGCAATACCGGCAGCGCCCATGGCGCCAGACGCTGCTGCAAGTTGGATGACGTTGCACGACTCATGGCCTGGCCCTCAGCTCTGCGCGACGGATTTGGGCAGGATGTCGTTAGCCACCATCTCGCCAAACGGGCTCACGTAGCCACCACTGCTCGGTTGCTGTGGACGCTGTACATCCAGGTGGGGGAACAGCAGTTCAGCCACGCGATAGGACTCTTCCAGGTGTGGGTAGCCCGAGAAGATGAAGGTATCGATGCCCAGTGCCGCGTATTCCTTGACCCGCTGCGCCACCGTCGGGCCGTCGCCCACCAGTGCAGTGCCTGCGCCACCGCGAACCAGGCCGACGCCGGCCCACAGGTTGGGGCTGACTTCCAGCTTGTCGCGGTTACCGTTGTGCAGGGCCGCCATGCGTTGCTGGCCGACCGAATCGAACCGCGCCAACGAGGCCTGGGCGCGAGCGATGGTGTCGTCGTCCAGGTGCGAGATGAGCTTGTCGGCGGCGGCCCAGGCTTGCTCGTTGGTTTCCCGCACGATTACGTGCAGACGAATACCAAAGCGTACTTCCCGGCCCTGCGCCGCGGCCTTCTCACGCACCTGGGCGATTTTCTCGGCCACGGCGGCCGGCGGCTCGCCCCAGGTCAGGTACAACTCGACCTGTTCGGCGGCCAGATCCTGGGCAGCCTCTGAAGAGCCACCGAAATACAGCGGCGGACGCGGCTGCTGGATCGGCGGGTAGAGCAGTTTGGCGCCCTTGACCTGAATGTGCTTGCCGTCGTAATCCACCACTTCGCCTTCGAGCACCTTGCGCCAGATGCGGGTGAACTCGACGGACGCTTCGTAGCGCTCCTGGTGGTTAAGATGCAGGCCATCACCGGCCAGCTCGTCCGGGTCGCCACCGGTAACCAGGTTGAACAGCGCACGGCCATTGGACAGACGATCGAGGGTCGCCGCCTGGCGGGCAGCGACGGTCGGCGAAATGATGCCTGGGCGCAGGGCGACGAGGAATTTCAGGCGTTGAGTCACGGGGATCAGCGATGCCGCGACCAACCAGGAGTCTTCGCAGGAGCGCCCGGTGGGAATCAGCACACCACCAAAGCCAAGGCGGTCGGCGGCCTGGGCGATCTGCTGCAAATAGCCATGATCGACTGCGCGGGCGCCCTCGGAAGTACCCAGGTACTTGCCGTCGCCGTGGGTCGGAAGGAACCAGAAAATGTTAAGGCTCATTGGAGTTGTCTCCTCAAGGGTGGCTCAAGCCGGCGCGGCGCCCCGGCGTAGCGAATGGTTCAAGGCGCGCTGGCGACCTTGGCCGGGGGTGTCCAGATCACGTCCTTGATGCTCAGCGGCTTGGGAATCAGCTTGAGCGCTTGGAAGGTGTCGGCGATCTTCTGCTGCGCGGCGACCACTTCCGGCGTCAGCGGCGCGGCACCGTAGCCTTGGCGCTTGACCGACGTCAGGGTGATGTCGGCAGGTAGGCCAAGCAGCGGCGCTACCTGTTCGGTGACTTGCTGCGGGTTGGCCTTGGACCATTCACCCACACCGCGCACCTCATCGATCAGCGTGTTGATCACCGCCGGGTGCTGGGTCGCGTAATTGCGGGTAGCCAGGTAGAACTGGTGGTTGTCGACCAGGCCTTTGCCGTCGCGCAGGGTACGTGCCTGCAGCTGCTGCTCGGCGGCGGCCTGGTAAGGGTCCCAGATCACCCAGGCATCGACGCTGCCTCGCTCGAAAGCGGCGCGGGCATCGGCAGGCGGCAGGTAGACCGGCTGGATATCGCTGTACTTGAGGCCGGCGTCTTCCAGGGCGCGGACCAGCAGGTAATGAACGTTGGAGCCTTTGTTCAGGGCAACTTTCCTGCCTTTGAGATCCTTGACCGACTGGATCGACGAACCCTTCGGTACCAGGATCGCTTCGCTGTGCGGCGCAGGTGGCTCATAGGCGACATAGAGCAGGTCAGCGCCAGCTGCCTGGGCGAACACGGGTGGCGTTTCGCCGGTCACGCCGAAGTCAATGGAGCCAACGTTCAACCCTTCGAGCAGCTGCGGACCGCCGGGGAATTCGGTCCATTGCACCTGAATGCCTTGCTCGGCCAGGCGCTTTTCCAACGTACCCTTGGCCTTGAGCAGCACCAGGGTGCCGTATTTCTGATAACCGATACGCAGGCTTTCAGCCTGGGCCTGAGTGATGGCGCCGAAGGACACAGCCGCCGCGAACAGGGCGACCAGACCACGACGCAAGAAGACTGTGCGCATGGCGCTCTCCTGTGCGAATGAGGTTCGGGTTGCACCTGCTTGCCTCGTTGACGGGCGAGTAAGGTGGAAAAGCAGTGAAGCGGTGTTGCCGGGTCAGATGCTCCAGCGAGCACTGATCAGGCGTTCGTTGAGTACGCCAGGGGCCACGGCGCTCGGCCGACGGGCCAAGGCAACGTGGAAGGTTTCCAGCGAGTCCAGCAGCCGCGCTTCCAACGCGGGTGTCAGCTGGGCAGGCTTGCTGCCCTCTGCGTAACTGACCTGGCTGTCGTCGGCGAAGATCCCTTGCAGGGTCTCTTGCGCCTTAAGTGCCGACAGCACGGGCTTGAGTGCGTAATCCACCGCCAGCATATGGGCAATGCTGCCGCCGGTAGCGATGGGCAAAACGATCTTGTGCACCAGGGCGCGCTCGGGCAGCAGGTCGAGCAGGGTTTTCAGGGCACCAGCGAAAGACGCCTTGTACACCGGGGTTGCGACTATCAGGCCATCGGCCTGGGCGACCACCTGCTGGAAGTGCTGGACATGCGGGCTGTCGAAACGCGCATGCAGCAGGTCCTCGGCTGGAAAGTCACGCACCTGGAAGTTAACCACTTCGACGCCACGCTCCTGTAGCCAATGGCGCGAACGCTCGAGCAGCACGCCAGAGCGTGAACGAGGACTGGGGCTACCACCGATAGAGACGACCAGCATTGGAGCGCTTCCTTGAGTTCTATGGGGAGAGACATTAACAGTCGGCTTATATATCCAGAAATCATATTTTTTTATTTGTTTATTCCATTTTGCATTTTCATTGATGCGTCAATCGAGCGCCGCCCGCGCGGCGCATCGCGAGCAAGGCTCGCTCCTACGTTTGTTTCGGGCCAGTTAAGCCTGCGGGAAATGCGCGCGACCGCTTTGGCGTGCGCCGCGATATCGAGCAGAACAAACAAGGCGGTCGCGCGCGTCTGTCACAGGCGTTATTGGCCGTAAACAAACGTAGGAGCGAGCCTTGCTCGCGATGCGCCGCGCGGGCGGCGCTCGTTCTCATGATCACCGTACCTCTCGCGCCAATCACCCAGCGGCCCGAACACCATTCCTGCAGCCATAAAAAAGGGCCGTCGAAACGGCCCGAATATCCCTGCTATGGCTAAGAGCAATGCAACGAGGATCCTTAACGATTAGGTTGCGGGGTCAGACGCAGATAGGGCTTCACGGCACGGTAGCCTTTAGGGAAGCGCTGCTTGATCTCGTCCTCGTCCTTCAGCGACGGCACGATCACCACGTCGTCGCCGTCCTGCCAGTTACCTGGCGTGGCGACCTTGTGGTTGTCGGTGAGCTGCAGCGAGTCGATCACCCGCAGGATTTCGTTGAAGTTGCGCCCGGTACTGGCCGGATAGGTAATGGTCAGGCGCACCTTCTTGTTCGGGTCGATGACGAACAGCGATCGCACGGTGAGGGTATCGCTGGCGTTGGGGTGAATCAGGTCGTACAGGTCGGACACCTTGCGGTCGGCGTCAGCGATGATCGGGAAATTCACCACGGTATTCTGGGTTTCGTTGATGTCGTCGATCCAACGGTGGTGGGAGTCGACTGGGTCTACCGACAGCGCGATGACCTTGACGCCGCGCTTGGCGAAATCGTCCTTGAGCTTGGCGGTCAGGCCCAACTCGGTGGTGCATACCGGCGTGAAATCGGCCGGGTGGGAGAACAGCACACCCCAGCTGTTGCCGAGCCATTCGTGGAAGCGGATATTGCCTTCGCTGGACGCTTGTTCGAAATCGGGGGCGATGTCGCCAAGTTTGAGACTCATGGGCTGCGGCTCCTGTGCTGTGTTTGCCTTATGGGATTCAATGTGCCTGCATTCGATTCAAAACAAAAAGAATAAATATTGATTTATTTATAACCAGGTGGAATACAGAAGTTGAGACACAAAAAAGCCTCGCACTAGGCGAGGCTCTTTTTGTGGTTACGACTTACAGGAAGCTGTAAGTGTAGTTCACGATGAAGCGGGCTTGGTCTTTGTCAGGGCTGCTTTCGCCACTACCACGGTAGACAGCTTGACGCACGGTGAAACCGAGGCCTTTGAGGGTGCCTTCTTGGATGGTGTAATCGACGCGTGCATCGCGCTCCCACTCGTTGTACGTGCCGTTGCCCGACTTGTTGCGAATGTCGTCACCGCGCAGGTAGGACATGGAAGCCTTCAAACCTGGAACACCCAGAGCAGCGAAGTCGTAGGAGTACTGACCAAAGGTGGTGTTCTCACCGGCACGGGCGAATGAGTTGATCATGCTGTCGGTGAACAGGTAGAAGCTGGAACCGCCAGCACCCTCATCCACCAGGCTGCCCTGGTTCAGCCAGACGAAACCGCCATCGTCGCCAACCTGCTGGTGACCGACCAAGAACGCATGGCCACCCAAGGTGTAGGTGAACATCGCAGACCAGGTCTTGTTGTCGATCTCGCCAGTATTCTTGGCATAGCCGCCGTTGTTGTTGAAGTTGTAGGCACTGTCATTGCCATTCTTGCCGTCGCTGCTGCTGTCGAAGTAGCGTAGGTCGGTCTTGAACGACTGGTTATCAGCGATCTTGTATACGTGAGTAGCCCCCAGGAAGTGCTGCTTGTAGAAATCTTCCAGGTTCGAGTAGTAGTACTGAAGGGTCAGGTCAGGTGTGAGCTTGTAGTCCAGACCACCGAAGCGGAACTTGTTGCTTTCAGCATTGGAACCAGCCACAGATAAGCCGGTACGGTTGCTCGAAGCACGACCCATGGCGTGAGTCAGCTGACCAGCATTGATGGTCAGATTGTCGATTTCCTTCGACTGGATGGTGCCACCCTCGAAGGTTTGCGGCAGCAGACGGCTATCGTTGGAAACCAGGATCGGAAGGTTTGGCGCAAGTGCGCTACCGAAGTGAGCCTCGGTTTTGGAGAAGCGAGCTTTGGCGTTACCACCGATACGAGCCCACTGGTCAGCGGACTTGTCGCCATCGTTCGGGAAGAAAGTACTACCGTGGTAGCCCCCACCACCATCCAAGTGAATACCCCAGACAGCTTGAGCATCCACACCGAAACCAACGGTACCTTCGGTGAAGCCCGAGATGTAGTCGAGCTTGAAGCCCTGACCAGATTCGCGCTGATCTGGACGAGGCTTGTCACCGTGAGCCTCGCGGTTATCGTCGTTGAAATACATGGTGCGCGAGCTCAGGGACAACTTGCTGTCCTCTACGAAACCGGCAGCGCCTGCTTGTTGGGCGAGAACCCCCAGTGCCACGGCCAGAGCCAGGCTGGACTTGTACATGTTTTGCTCCTCTACGTTCTAATTCTTGTAGGTCTCAGGTGGCCAGGTCTTCTGCCGTGCTCACCATGGATTGGCGATTTAGTCCCAAAGTGTGACCGTCTAGTCAATGGTTACTAAACGTTTCTAGACTTTGGTCTAAGGCGCCGCCTGGGCTACAGGATAATGACAATCCTATAAATCCAAAATGACCGTTTTATGAATTTCTAAGATTTTTGCGGAATAAGGTAGGAACCTTTACAGCCAAAAGTTGTATCGTCCGCGCAAATCATACCTTTAGGTTATTTGCAAACGTTTGCCAACCTGCTAGCCGCCCACCTCTCTTCTAAAGGCAAAAGAGCCTAGCAGCGGAAACCTGTTTCGCCAGCGGCACCCAGACCACTTGACAAGGGTTAAAACCTTTGGCTCCTAAGCTAATTCCAAAACGTTATTTATTTCTGATTTCTTAGATCATCTAGTCTTCTCGCCATCCATCACCACGATTGCCTGACGAGGAGTTCAACCATGATCCCGCACGCTCCGCTGCGCCTGTTCGCCGCCCTGACCCTCGCCAGCGCCAGCTGGTTGGCCCAGGCCGCTGACCTGACCGTGGCCTACCAGACCACCGTCGATCCGGCCAAAGTGGCCCAGGTCGATGGCGACTATGAAAAAGCCAGCAAGGCCAGCATCGACTGGCGCAAATTCGACAATGGCGCCGATGTGATCACCGCGGTGGCCAGCGGCGATGTGCAGATCGGCTACCTGGGCTCCAGCCCGCTGGCTGCCGCCGCCACCCGCAAACTCCCGGTCGAGACGTTCCTGATCGCCACCCAGATCGGCGCGGGCGAAGCGCTGGTCGCTCGCGACACCATCAAGACCCCGCAAGACCTGATCGGCAAGAAGGTCGCGGTGCCCTTCGTCTCGACCGGTCATTACAGCCTGCTGGCGGCGCTCAAGAGCTGGAACATCGATCCGTCCAAGGTACAGATCCTCAACCTGGCGCCTCCGGCCATCATCGCCGCCTGGAAACGTGGCGACATCGACGCCACCTACGTTTGGGACCCGGCCCTGGGCGTCGCCAAGGAGAACGGCAAGGTGCTGATCACCTCCGGCGAGCTGGCCGAGAAAGGCGCACCGACCTTCGACGCGTGGATCGTGCGCAAGGACTTCGCCGCCAAGCACCCTGATGTGGTCAAGGCCTTCGCCAAGGTCACCCTCGACGCCTACGCCGACTACCGCAAGGACCCTAAAGCCTGGTTGGCCAACCCTGACAACGTCGCCAAGCTGGCCAAGCTGTCCGGCGCCAAGCCATCGGACATCCCTGTGCTGCTGCAAGGCAACGTCTACCCGCTGGCCGCCGACCAGGCCAGTGCGCTTGGCGCGCCGACGACCCAGGCCCTCACTGACACGGCCACCTTCCTCAAGCAGCAAGGCAAGGTCGACGCAGTGCTGCCTGACTACTCGCCGTATGTCAGCGCCCAGTACATCCCCAACTAAGACTGCAACCGACGGGAGGCTGTCATGGCCTTGCTTGAGCTGGAGCGCATCAGCGCACAGTACCCCGGCGCCACCACCCCGGTGCTGGCCGACATCAACCTGAGCCTGGGGCCGCGCCAGCTGCTGGTGGCCCTCGGGCCTTCCGGCAGCGGCAAGACCTCGCTGCTGAACCTGATCGCCGGCTTCGTCGCCCCCAGCGGCGGACGCATCACCCTGGATGGTGTCCCGGTGCAAGGCCCTGGCGCCGAGCGTGGCGTGGTGTTCCAGGACGATGCCTTGCTGCCTTGGCAGAACGTGCTGGGCAACGTCGCCTTTGGCCTGGAACTGGCCGGTGTCGCTCGCCCGGAGCGCGAGGCCAAAGCTCGCGAGATGCTGGCCCTGGTCGACCTGGAAGGCTTCGGCGAGCGGCGCATCTGGCAGTTGTCCGGCGGCCAGAAACAACGCGTGGGCCTGGCCCGGGCGCTGGCGGCAAACCCTCGGGTACTGCTGATGGACGAACCGTTCGGCGCCCTGGATGCCTTCACCCGCGAACAAATGCAAGAGCTGCTGCTGCAGGTATGGCAGCGCACCGCCAAGCCGGTGTTCCTGATTACCCACGACATCGAGGAGGCGGTCTTCCTGGCCTCCGAACTCGTATTGCTGGCGCCGAGCCCCGGCCGCGTGGTCGAACGCTTGCAACTGGACTTTGGCCAGCGCTACGCGGCTGGCGAATCGGCCCGGGCGATCAAGTCCGATCCTCGCTTCATCGAAACCCGCGAACACGTGCTGGCGCGAGTGTTTTCCGAACGTGAAACGGCCCGCCGGGAGGCATCCGCATGAGCATCCTCGAACTGCCGGTTGCCACCAAGCGTACCGCGCCAGCGGCCAAGCCCCGCAAGCCACTGCCAACCCGCTGGATCAGCGCTCTGACCCTCGGATTGCTACTGTCCTTGTGGTGGCTGGTCACTGCCGCTGGCTGGATCGAACCTTTGTTCCTGCCCTCGCCCGCCGACATCCTGGCCAAGGCGTGGACGCTGCTTACCCAAGGCTACATGGACGCCAGCCTGTGGCAGCACCTGGGCGCAAGCCTGGGCCGCATCGGGCTGGCGCTGGTCGCGGCAACGCTGACCGCCATCCCGGTCGGCATCGCCATCGGCTACAACCGCGTGGCCCGGGGCATCCTCGACCCGCTGATCGAGTTCTACCGCCCGATTCCGCCGCTGGCCTACCTGCCGTTGATCGTCATCTGGTGCGGTATCGGCGAGCTGTCCAAGGTGCTGCTGATCTACTTGGCGATCTTTGCTCCGATCGCCATCGCCACCGCCACCGGCGTGCGCACCGTCGACCCTGCCAAACTGCGGGCCGCGCAATCGCTGGGCGCTACCCAGGCGCAATTGATTCGCCACGTGATCCTGCCAAGTGCCCTGCCCGACATCCTCACCGGCATTCGGATCGGCCTGGGTGTCGGCTGGTCGACCCTGGTGGCCGCCGAGCTGATCGCCGCCACCAGCGGCCTGGGCTTCATGGTGCAGTCTGCGGCGCAGTTCCTGGTTACCGACGTGGTGGTACTGGGCATCCTGCTGATCGCGCTGATCGCCTTCGCCCTGGAGATGGGCCTGCGCGCCCTGCAACGCAAGCTGGTGCCCTGGCATGGGCAAAGCCACTGATTTCCGACTGACCACGCTGGCACGCCGGCGCTAGAACGAGACAAGACATGAGCCTGACCGTTACCCCTCTCAGCCCAGCGCTCGGTGCGCTGATCAGTGGCGTGGATATCAGCCGCGAGATCACCGTCGAGCAACGCGATGCCATCGAACAAGCGCTGCTCAAGCATCAGGTGCTGTTCTTCCGCGACCAACCGATCACGCCTGAACAGCAGGCCCGTTTCGCTGCCCGCTTCGGCGACCTGCACATTCACCCGATCTACCCCAATGTGCCGGAAACCCCGCAGGTGCTGATCCTCGACACCGCGGTCACCGACGTGCGCGATAACGCGGTCTGGCACACCGATGTGACCTTCTTGCGCACCCCGGCGCTGGGCGCGGTACTTAGCGCCAAGCAGCTGCCGGCCTACGGCGGCGATACACTGTGGGCCAGTGGTATCGCCGCCTTCGAGGCGTTGTCAGCGCCGCTGCGCGAGATGCTCGACGGTCTGACCGCCACCCATGACTTCACCAAGTCGTTCCCGCTCGAGCGCTTCGGCACCACGGCTGAAGACCTGGCGCGCTGGGAAGCTACCCGCCGCAACAACCCGCCGCTGTCTCACCCGGTGGTGCGCACTCACCCGGTGAGCGGGCGCAAGGCGCTGTTCGTCAACGAAGGCTTCACGACTCGCATCAACGAGTTGAGCGAACTGGAGAGCGAGGCGCTGCTGAAGTTGCTGTTCGCCCACGCCACGCGGCCAGAGTTCAGCATTCGCTGGCGGTGGCAGGAGAACGACGTGGCCTTCTGGGACAACCGCGTGACCCAGCATTTCGCGGTGGATGATTACCGGCCGAGCCGGCGGGTGATGCATCGGGCGACCATCCTGGGGGACGCGCCGTTCTGAATGCCCTCGGCCGGTGGCCGCGGCCTTGTGTCGCGAAAGGGCCGCAACGCGGCCCCCGCGAACTATCGGACCAGGTGCAGGAACTGCATGTGCCGTTCGTACTGGTCGAGTATGTCGTTGATGATCTGCTCCTTGCTGTAGCCCACCAGGTCGTAGTTCTGGCTGCCCTCGCTCAGATGCACCTCCGCCCGGTAGTAGCGGCGGTTCTTCAAATCCTGGGTCCCCAATCCACCCAAGGCGAACGATGGCGTGAAATACCCGCGCATCTGCACCTGGTAAAGGAATGGCTGCTCCTCGCCATGGCCAATCTTCAGGCTGACGTTGTCGTGACTCGGGTCGTCCTGGGTAATCAGCGCCAGGCCCTTCTGCTCGAACACTTCGGTCACGTCGGCAATCGCCGGGCGCACCACGTCATCCATGAAGCGATACACCTCATCGCGTGACGGGAAGTGCACCGCCTGGCTCAGACGCTGGCGCCAGCCACCACGACCACGACGTGACTGGGCGAACGGCGCCAACGAGTGCATCTGCGCGATCTGCCGCTGGGACTCCAGGTAAAACGCCTTGTGCAGCCCCCACATCATGCTCAGCAAAATCAGCGAGAATGGCAGCGAAGTCAGCACCACCGCCGACTTGAGCGAGTCGATGCTGCCAGCGAACAGCAACCCGCTGGTGATCAGCGCCGTCATCGCGCCCCAGAAGATCCGCAGCCAGTTCGGCCCATCTTCATCGGCACCACCGCCCTTGGCGGACAGCGTCGACAGCACCACCGTGCCCGAGTCGGCCGACGTGACGAAGAACACGAAGCTGATGAAGACCGTCACCGCGATGACGGTCTTGCTCCACGGGTAGGTTTCCAGCAGCAGGTACAGACTCATCGACGGGTTATCCAGCGCCGACTGCCCGAGCGCGGTCATGCCGTGGTTGATCACCTGGTCCAAGGCGCTGTTGCCGAAGATCGACATCCACGCCAGGGTGAAGCCCAGCGGAATCAGCAGCACGCCGAAGACGAATTCGCGGATGGTCCGGCCACGGGAAATACGTGCGATGAACAAGCCCACGAACGGAGCCCAGGCAATCCACCAGGCCCAGTAGAACACCGTCCAGCCGCCGAGCCAGTCGCGATTCTCACCGTAGGCGTATACATCGAAACTCTTGCGCGGCAAGGCACCGAGGTAGTCGCCGAGGTTCTGGATCAGGGTGTTGAACAAGTGCTGGGTAGGCCCGGCGAACAGCACGAACAGCAACAGCGCACAGGCCAGGAACAGGTTGATGTCGCTCATCACCCGCACGCCCTTCTCGACCCCAGCCACCGCAACGGCTACCGCCGCACCCATCATCAGGGTGATGAGGATGACCTGCACCCACTGGCTATGGCTGATACCGAACAGGTAGTCCAGCCCGGAATTCAGGTGCAGCACGCCGAAACCCATGTCGGCACCGAGGCCGAAGACCGTGGCAATGATGCCAAAGCCGTCCACCGCATAGCCGATGGGGCCGTTGATACGCTTGCCGATCAGCGGATACAGCGCCGACCGCAGGGCCAGCGGCAGGTTGTGGCGGTAGGCGAAGTAGGCCAGGGCCATGCCGACGAAGGCGAACACGCCCCAGCCATGCAGGCCCCAGTGCAGGAACAGGATCTGCATCGCCTGGCGCCCGGCCTCCGCCGTACCCGCTTCGCCCTGAGGCGGTTGCAGCATGTGGGTCAGCGGTTCGGAGACGCAAAAGAAGAACAGGGTAATGCTGATGCCAGCGGCGAACAGCATGCCGGCCCAGGACAGGTAACTGAACTCGGGCTCGTCGTGGTCGGCACCGAGCTTGATCTTGCCGTAGCCGGACAAGGCGGTGACCACCACGAAGACCAGGTACAGGGTCATCGCCAGCATGTAGTACCAGCCGACCGTGTTGGCCGCCCAGTTCTGTGCCGCCAGCAGCCACTCACCTGAGGCTTGCGGGAATGCGATGACCACCAGGCCGAACAAAAGGATGAAACTTGCCGCGAAGTAGAACACCGGAGGGTTCATGCGGATCTTGCCGTGGGCAAGGGAAGCGGTCGGTGCACTCATTGGGCATGCACCTCGTCGAAGGACGTGAGGTTCGGATTGAACGGGTTCAGCAAAGGAATCCTCCTGTTGAACACCGGCAGCGGACCAGCGTTTTTCGTTGAACAAGCGTTCAAGTTAAACATGGATCGACTTTCAATGCGACCTGGGGTGCCGACTGGCGAAGGTAGAACCAGCTCGTGGCGGGGCTCCCACAGGCTCACTCAGGCCCCTGTGGGAGCGGGTTCACCCGCGATGGCGCCAACCCGACCCGCCCCCCATCAGGTCAAGTCTTGTCCTGGCAATCCAACTGCAAATTCGCCTGGGTGATGTTGCTCTCGGCTGGCACGCTGCGCGTCAGCCACACGTTGCCGCCGATGGTCGACCCCTTGCCAATGGTGATCCGCCCCAGAATAGTCGCCCCGGCGTAGATCACCACATCGTCTTCGACGATCGGGTGGCGCGCCAGGCCCTTGTGCAACGTTCCCGACTCGTCGCTGGGGAAGCGCTTGGCGCCCAACGTCACCGCCTGGTAGATACGGACCCGCTCACCAATGATGGCGGTTTCACCGATCACCACACCGGTGCCATGGTCGATGAAGAAGCTCGGGCCAATCTGCGCACCCGGGTGTATGTCGATACCCGTGGCCGAGTGCGCCAGCTCCGAGCTGATCCGCGCCAACAACGGCAGGCCGGCCTGATAGAGGTGGTGCGCCAGGCGATGGTGGATGATCGCCAGAATGCCGGGGTAGCACAGCAGGACCTCATCCACACTACGTGCCGCTGGGTCGCCGTGGTATGCGGCCAGCACATCGGTGTCGAGCAGCACACGCAGATTCGGCAGGGCCGCAGCGAAGTCCTGGATCAAGCGCAGGGCCTGGGCGTCCACGGTACTCAGGTCGCCCTTGTTGTGCCTTGCCGCGTAACGCAACTCCAGGCGCGCCTGGGCCAACAGCGCGGTCAGCGCGGCATCGAGGGTATGACCGACATAGAAGTCTTCGCTTTCTTCCCGCAGGTCCACCGGCCCCAGGCGCATGGGAAACAACGCCCCGCACAACTGTTCGAGAATGTGCCGCATGGCCTCGCGCGAGGGCAGTTCGCGCCCGCCTTGCTCACCACTGCTACGGCCATTGCGGGTGCGCCACTGCTCCCGGGCGCTGCGCAGGCCGCTGACGATGCTCTGCAATTGCCAATGCCCAGATGAAGATTGTTCGCTCACGGTGTTCTCCTGCCGGTGTTCTCGAATAGGCACGCATCCCCTGTAGCAACCGGCTTGTCGGCTACGGCATCCGCCGCCCACAAAGGA
The DNA here is from genome assembly GCF_029537255.1 of Pseudomonas sp. NyZ480. NCBI lineage: Bacteria > Pseudomonadati > Pseudomonadota > Gammaproteobacteria > Pseudomonadales > Pseudomonadaceae > Pseudomonas > Pseudomonas sp. NyZ480. The sequence continues at coordinate 5,185,252 of NZ_CP120626.1, forward strand.
AGTGCCAGCCTTTTGTCCCACGATACGTCAATTCTCCCCCTTGGAAAAAACAACGCTTTATTCCATCCTGAGCTAACTCGGGCATAAGCTGATTCAAAATCGGGATTTAGGAATAACAACCTGATTTTTTATTATTTCCCGACCTATCGAATTCACCCCTATAGTCGCCAACCACTACTTCCACAACAAGCGCGGGGCCTGTCATGCCGAAATTTGCCAAACCGCTACTCAACGCTACCCTGGCCGTCCTGCTGGGCGCCGGTCTGCTCAGCCAGGCCTTCGCTGGCGAGCAACTGAAAACCATCCAGGAAAAAGGCGTGATCAACGTCGGCCTGGAAGGCACCTATCCCCCCTTCAGCTTCCAGGACGAAAACGGCAAGCTGACCGGCTTCGAAGTGGAGCTTTCCGAGCTGCTGGCCAAAGAGCTTGGGGTGAAGGCCAAGGTCCAGCCGACCAAATGGGATGGCATTCTCGCAGCACTGGAATCCAAGCGCCTGGACGTGGTGATCAACCAGGTCACCATTTCCGAGGAGCGCAAGAAGAAGTACGACTTCTCCGAGCCCTACACCGTCTCCGGTATCCAGGCCCTGATCCTGAAGAAGAAGGCTGACCAGCTGAACATCCACAAGGCGGCAGACCTGGCGGGCAAGAAGGTCGGCGTGGGCCTGGGCACCAACTACGAACAGTGGGTGAAACAGGACGTCCCGCAAGCCGATGTGCGCACCTATGAAGATGACCCAAGCAAGTTCGCCGACCTGCGCAACGGCCGCATTGACGCGATCCTGATCGATCGTTTGGCCGCGCTGGAGTACGCGCAGAAAGCCAAGGACACCCAACTGGCCGGCGATGCGTTCTCGCGCCTGGAGTCCGGTGTTGCCTTGCGCAAGGGCGAGCCTGAGCTGCTGGCGGCCATCAACAAGGCGCTGGACAAGCTCAAGGCTGACGGCACGCTGGCCAAGCTGTCCGAGAAATACTTCGGTGCCGATGTCACTAAATGATCGCTGAAAGCCTGCAACTCGTTGTCGATTCCGCGCCCTTCCTGCTCAAGGGCGCGGGTTATACGGTACTGCTCAGTGTCGGCGGCATGTTCTTCGGCCTTGTGCTGGGGTTTGCCCTGGCACTGATGCGCCTGTCGAAAATCCTGCCACTGAACTGGCTGGCACGTGTCTACGTGTCGTTCTTCCGGGGCACACCCCTGCTGGTGCAGTTGTTCGTCATCTATTTCGGCATGCCACAGATCGGTATCGAGCTCGATCCGATCCCGGCATCGCTGATCGGCCTGTCGCTGAACATGGCGGCCTACATCTGCGAAATCCTGCGGGCGGCCATCTCGTCGATCGACCGCGGCCAGTGGGAAGCCGCCGCCAGTATCGGCATGACCCGCACCCAGGCCATGCGCCGGGCCATCCTGCCGCAGGCCTTGCGAACCGCACTGCCGCCGTTGGGTAACAGCTTCATTTCATTGGTCAAGGACACTGCCCTCGCGGCGACCATCCAGGTGCCAGAGCTGTTCCGCCAGGCGCAGTTGATCACCGCACGCACCTTCGAAGTCTTCACCATGTACCTGGCTGTTGCGGTGATCTACTGGATTCTCTGCAGCATCCTCGCGCACTTCCAGAACCGCATGGAAGCGCGGGTCAACCAGCACGACCAGGAGCATTGAGCATGATCGAAGTAAAAGGCCTGACCAAGCAGTTCAAGGGCCAGACCGTGCTCAACGGTATCGACCTGACGGTGCAGCCCGGCGAAGTGGTGGCCATCATCGGCCCCAGCGGCTCGGGCAAGACCACCTTCCTGCGCTGCCTGAACCTGCTGGAAACCCCTGATGCCGGGCAGATCCAGATCGGCAACATTCGCATCGATGCCACCCGCCCGCTGGGTAGCCAGCAAGGTGCAATCCGCCAGCTGCGCCAGCAAGCCGGCTTCGTGTTCCAGAACTTCAACCTGTTCCCCCACCGCACGGCCCTGGAAAACGTGATCGAGGGGCCGGTGATCGTCAAGAAGACCCCGAAAGCACAAGCGGCGGAATTGGGCCGGCGGTTATTGGCCAAGGTGGGCCTGGCTGGCAAGGAAGATGCCTACCCACGGCGCCTGTCCGGTGGCCAGCAGCAACGGGTCGCCATTGCCCGCGCCCTGGCCATGGAGCCGGAAGTCATCCTGTTCGACGAGCCGACGTCGGCGCTCGACCCCGAGCTGGTCGGAGAAGTGCTGGCCACCATCCGTGGGCTGGCCGAGGAAAAACGCACCATGATCATCGTCACCCACGAGATGAGCTTTGCTCGCGACGTGGCGAACCGGGTGATTTTCTTCGACAAGGGCGTGATCGTGGAACAGGGCGAGGCCAAGGCACTGTTCGCCAACCCCAAGGAAGAGCGCACACGGCAGTTCCTGCGCAAGTTCCTGGGAACTGCAGCCGGCGATTGAAGGCCATCAGCCGGCGCGCTGGACCTTCAGTCAGCCGGCTGCTTGAACACGTAGAACAGATTCGGCTCGCTGACCAGGTAGATCGTTCCGGCTTCATCCATGGCGATACCCTCTGCCTGCGGTACCGTTTCCTTCAACCCCTGATAGCCCTTGCGCAGCGACAAGGAGCTCAGCGGCCGGCCCTCCACATCCAGTTCCAGCACCAGGCGCGACTCGTCGGACAGCGCCAGCAAGTGCCCGCTGCGCTCATCGAACTGCAGGCTCGACAGGTCCCGTACGAACAGCCGTGAATCGCGCTCGCGGTCCTGCACCACATGCACGGCGTAGGGCTGTTCGGGGTTGGCATGCGGGAAGCCATGAACCTCATAGATCATCATCGGATCCCGCTCCTTGGCCACGAACAGGCGCTTGCCCGCCGAGTCGTATGCCAGGCCCTCGAAGCCCTTGTTTCCGTTCAGGCCAATGCCCAGCGTCAGTTGCTCGGCATCATGGGCATCAAGGAACATCGTGTCATCGTCCAGACGCACACGGATCAACCGCTGCTGGCGTTCGTCGGTGATCACGTAGCTGTTCGGCCCGACGTACTCCACAGCTTCGGGATCGCCGAACCCGGTCAATGGAACACGGCGTAGAATGCGGCCAGCCAACGACAGCTCGATCAATTCCGAGCGCTTGTTGGTCACTGTGAAGAGGGTCTTGCGGTCGGGGTCGTAGGTCAGCGCCGAAACGTCATCGTCCAGCCCTTCGACAGGTTGCGCCTCGACCACCACCCGGTAGCGATCCAGGCCGATGCTCTGCTGCGCAGGCTGCCACCAGGTCTTCAGGTTGAACCAGCCCCGCTCGAACAGGCGAAACTCATAGCCGGCCACCACCAACATGCACAAGGCAATCAAACCGAAGGTGGCAAGGATCAGTGGCGGGCGGACAAAACGGCGCATAACGGCAGACTCGACGTGAGGATGGCGAATCTAACCATGATCAACTGAAGTAAAGCTTAATGCTGGCGTAAGAATGGCCCGAAGCAATCTTCAGTCTTTTCTGAAGCGATAGAACAGGTTGGGCTCGCTGACCATGTACAGGTTGCCTTGGTCATCCATGGCCACCCCCTCGGCACGCGGCACGGTGTCTTCCAGGCCGTTGAAACCGCCCAGCAGCGTCATGAAGCTGACTTGCTGGCCCTGTTCGTCCAGCTCAAGCAGCATGTTGGAGTCAGCCGACAGCGCGAGCAAATGGCCGGTACGCGGGTCAACGTCAAGGGCCGACAGGTTGCGCAGGTCCAGTTCGTCATTAGGCAGCGATTGCTTCTCGCCCTTCAAAGGGCTGCGGCCATCGGTGCTCCAGGTGAATAGCTTCGGCGGGCGTTCTTCCCCGATGACCAGCCGCTGTCGCAGGGGGTCCCAGGCCACCGATTCGTAGCCCTTGTTGCTCTTGACCGACTCACCCAGGTCGTAGCTCTGGAAGTCGGTTCGGTTCAAGGCCGTGGTGTGCTCATCCACCTTGACCAGGGTCAGGTCGTGGCGGCGCTCGTCGACAATGGCCAGGTGCCCGTCCTCCAGCACAGCGACGCCTTCGGGGTTCTCCCAGCCGTTGAGTGGCATCTTGCGCAGCACATCGCCATCGAGGCTCAACTCGACCAGGAACGGATTCTTGCCCATGACGGCGAACAGGGTGCGGGTGCGCGGGTTGAAGGACAGGTCCGATGCCTCGTCGTCCTCCATGCCCGGCAAGACCTTGGCGTCGATGTCAACCCGATAGTTCGGCAGCCAGACGCTCTCGCTGCGTTCGGCCGAGCTCTCGAAGCGCTCCTTGACCCACAGCAGCCCCCGGTCATCCCAGTGCATCGCCACGGCAACGCCGTAACCGATCACGGCCGCCACGGCCAGCCCGAACGGCCAGCGCAGGAAGAAGCGACGCTTGTGACGGGAGGTGGCAGGGGCGCTGGGGGAGGGAGCCATGCGAAGAGTTCCTGGAATGTGCCGGGCTAACGCTGGCGCCGGTAGATGGACGATGATCAGCGCATTATCCAGATGGTTTGTGAAAAAACTGTCTTGCACACGCGCTGAAGGCCACCTGGCCGACAAGCCGGCTCCCCGGTCAAACCGTGCAACCTGTGGGAGCCGGCTTGCCGGCGATATCCGGCGATGCCGGCAGGCCAGCCGTCAGAGCACGCGGCTTTCGAAACGGCTGACGCCCGGCAGCTCCAGCACCAGCTCATCGCCCACGCTGAACGGGCCAACGCCGGCTGGCGTGCCGGTCAGAACCACATCGCCCGCCTGCAGGGAAAAGTGCGCGGCAATGTGCTGGATCATCGGCACGATGGGGTTGAGCATCATCGCGCTGTTGCCATCCTGGCGCACTTCGCCATTGATGGTCAGGCGAATGCCAATGTCGGTCAGATCCTCGAAGCTGGCGGCGGAAACGAACGGCGGCAGCACGCAGGCACCATCGAAGCTCTTGCTCAGCTCCCACGGCAGGCCCTTTTCCTTGAGCTTGGCCTGCACGTCGCGCAGGGTCAGGTCCAGGGCTGGCGCATAACCGGAAATAGCGTCGAGCACCTCTTCCTCGGTCGGCTTGGTGGACAGCGGCTTGCCCAGCAGAACTGCGATCTCCGCTTCGTAGTGAACCGAGCCACGGTCGGTCGGAATCTTGAAGCCACCTTCCAGCGGCACCACGCAACTGCCTGGCTTGATGAACAGCAGCGGCTCGGTGGGAATGGGGTTGTCCAGTTCCTTGGCATGCTCGGCATAGTTACGGCCGATGCACACCACCTTGCCCAGTGGGAAGTGGATGCGCGTGCCGTCTACGTACTGGTGCTGGTAACTCATGGCCGACTCCTCTGGATACTGCTTTTTATTCAGGAGCGAAGATCTTACCCGGATTCATGATCCCGTTAGGGTCGAAGACGGCCTTAATTGCCTTCATGCAGGCAATTTCTTCAGGCGAGCGGCTGTAGCCCAGGTAGTCGCGCTTGGTCATGCCTACGCCGTGCTCCGCGGAGATCGAGCCGTCATAGCGCTGCACGATCTCGAACACCCACTTGTTGACCTTGGCACAGGAGGCGAAGAAATCATCCTTGCTCATAGAGTCGGGCTTGAGGATGTTCAGGTGCAGGTTGCCGTCGCCGATGTGGCCATACCAGACCACTTCGTAGTCCGGGTAGTGCTCGGCGACAATGGCGTCGATGTCACGCAGGAAAGCCGGCACTTTCGAAACGGTGACCGAGATGTCGTTCTTGTACGGCGTCCAGTGGGAGATGGTCTCGGACAGGTACTCGCGTAGCTTCCACAGGTTCTTGAGCTGGGTCTCGCTCTGGCTCATCACCCCATCCAGCACCCAGCCCTGCTCGACGCAATGCTCGAAAGTGGCCAGGGCCTCGTTGGCGACGTCCTCGGTGCTGGCCTCGAATTCCAGCAGGGCATAGAACGGGCAGTCGGTCTCGAACGGTGCCGGAACATCGCCTCGTGCCATGATCTTGGCCAGGCCCTTGTCGGAGAAGAACTCGAAGGCGGTCAGGTCCAGCCTGGCCTGGAAGGCATGCAGCACTGGCATGATCGAGTCGAAGTCCGGTGTGCCCAGCACCATGGCAGTAAGGTTGCGCGCAGCGCGATCCAGGCGCATGGTGGCCTCGACCACGAAGCCCAGCGTACCTTCGGCACCGATGAACAGCTGGCGAAGGTCATAGCCTGTGGCGTTCTTGATCAGGTCCTTGTTCAATTCGAGCAGTTCACCCTTGCCAGTGACCACCTTGAGGCCCGCGACCCAGTTGCGGGTCATGCCGTAGCGAATGACCTTGATCCCACCGGCATTGGTGCCGATATTGCCGCCAATCTGACTGGAGCCGGAGGAAGCGAAGTCCACCGGGTAATACAAGCCATGTTCTTCAGCAAACAATTGCAGTTGGCGGGTGATGACACCCGGCTGACAGACCACGGTGCGGTCGAAGGCATTGAAGTCGAGAATCTGGTTCATGTAGTCGAAAGCGACGACGACTTCGCCGTTGGCCGCCACGGCGCCGGCAGAAAGCCCGGTCCGCCCGCCAGAAGGCACCAGCGCGACCTTGTGGCAATTGGCCCAGCGGACGATGGCCTGTACCTGCTCGACCGTCTTGGGAAAGACGATGGCCGAGGGTGCTGGGGGAAAATGCTTGGTCCAGTCCTTGCCGTATGTATCAAGGGAAGCCGCGTCGGTCAGCACCCGGCCAGGGTCGACCAGGGTCTTCAGTTCATCAATTACCGCCGGGTGGGTCATCGCCGGAACTCTCGACTTATTCATAGTCACCCTGAGCACTCTTCACCTGTCGGGATAAGCTCAGATTGTGTCGCGTATGCTAGCATAGCCCCCCTGCTGTTCGTGCTAAGGCCGACACCGCGCCGCTTTACCCCCTCGCCATTTTTTCTCCGGGATACAGGTTTACGCAGATGAGCAAGACTTCTCTCGACAAGAGCAAGATCAGGTTCCTTCTTCTTGAAGGTGTGCACCAGAACGCGGTGGATACCCTCAAGGCTGCCGGGTACACCAATATCGAGTACCACACTGGCTCGCTGCCAGAGGCGGAACTCAAGGAAAAGATCGCTGATGCCCACTTCATCGGCATCCGCTCGCGTACCCAGCTGACCGAAGAGATCTTCGACAGTGCCAAGAAACTGGTCGCTGTCGGCTGCTTCTGCATCGGTACCAACCAGGTCGACCTGAACGCTGCCCGCGAGCGCGGCATCGCCGTGTTCAACGCCCCGTACTCCAACACCCGTTCGGTGGCCGAACTGGTACTGGCTGAAGCCATCCTGCTGCTGCGCGGCATCCCTGAGAAAAACGCCTCGTGCCACCGTGGCGGCTGGATCAAGAGCGCGGCCAACTCGTTCGAAATCCGTGGCAAGAAACTGGGCATCGTCGGCTACGGCTCGATCGGTACCCAGCTGTCGGTCCTGGCCGAAAGCCTGGGCATGCAGGTCTACTTCTACGACCCGCTGACCAAGCTGCCGCTGGGTAACGCCACCCAGGTCACCAGCCTGCACGAACTGCTGGGCCTGGCCGACATCGTCTCGCTGCACGTTCCTGAGCTGCCCTCCACCCAGTGGATGATTGGCGAGAAGGAAATCCGTGCGATGAAGAAGGGCTCGATCCTGATCAACGCCGCCCGTGGCACCGTGGTCGAACTGGATCACCTGGCCGCCGCCATCAAGGACAAGCACCTGATCGGCGCCGCCATCGACGTATTCCCGGTCGAGCCTCGCTCCAACGACGAGCAGTTCGAAAGCCCGCTGCGTGGCCTGGACAACGTGATCCTGACCCCGCACATCGGTGGTTCCACCGCCGAAGCGCAGGCCAACATCGGCCTGGAAGTGGCCGAGAAGCTGGTCAAGTACAGCGACAACGGTACCTCGGTATCGTCGGTCAACTTCCCGGAAGTGGCCCTGCCAGCGCACCCAGGCAAGCATCGCCTGCTGCACATCCACGAAAACATCCCTGGCGTACTCAGCGAGATCAACAAGGTCTTCGCCGAAAACGGCATCAACATCTCCGGTCAGTTCCTGCAGACCGACGAGAAAGTGGGTTACGTGGTAATCGACGTGGACGCCGAGTACTCGGACCTGGCGCAAGAGAAACTGCAGCACGTCAAGGGCACCATCCGTTCCCGCGTACTGTTCTGAGTTTCCACCGCTAACGAAAAAGGCGACCTTCGATGAAGGTCGCCTTTTTTATTGCCTGTGTCCCGGCTCTTTCGCGAATGAACCCGCTCCGGCAGCTTCAGCATGCGAAAGGAGCAGCAATCATTTCACGGTTACCGTGATTTTCTTCGACTCGACGCTCGGCTTGAACGGCACGTGATACTGGTCGCCCAGCACCAGCTGCAAGGTGTGCTTGCCTGGGGTCAGGGTAATGGTCGCTTCGGTCTGCGCCTTGCCGAAGTGCAGCACTTGCGGGCCGGCCGGCAGCGGCGCGTTGTTCTCCGGCATCAGGCTGGTTGGCAATGGCTGATCGGCAGCCGGTGCTGTGTCGACATCCACCAACAGGTGGTGATGGCCGGTGTGCGGGGTCTGGTCGCCAGCGGGCTTGAGCGCCATGCCTTCGATACCGAACTTGACGGTAAAGGTCTTGTCGACCGTGGCACCATCGGCGGGGGAAACGATGAAGACCTTGGCATCCTGGGGCGGTTCCTGGCTCTTGAGCGCATCCGCAGCGCCGGCGAACACCGATACCCCCATCAGCAAACCGGCGACGGCAGCACGCGAAAATAGGCTGTTCATTCACTTCTCCTGTGATTCACTTATTGGCCGCCCCCAGTAAAACGAATGGCGGCGGTAATTCACCATAGCCCACAAAGAGAATTTTTTCAGTTAGGGTTAAACCTCGCCAAGGCTTCAAGGTCATAGGCTGCGCTCGACCGTGACGAGGAAGAAAGTCGCGGCGAAGGTTATTCATCTGCCAAATAAAAGGGGCATTCATGCGTTCGACCATAGGCGTACTGCTGGCAGTACTGATCACTCCATTGGCTCAGGCCGAGCTGATAGATGAAATCAACGACCGCGGCGAACTGCGCATTGTCGTGCAGGCTGATAACAAGCCTTACGCCTTCAAGGAAAACGACCGCCTGACCGGCTTTCAGGTCGAGTTTGGCCAGGACCTTGCCCGTGAGCTGGACCTGCGCGCCGAGTTCATCGAGGCGCCTGCTGCCGATGTGCTACCAGGCGTAGAAAGCGGGAAGTACGACGTCGCACTGACGGCGGAGCAAGCACAGACCGCCGCCAACGGCACCTTGGATGTCAGCCAGCCTTATGGCGAGAAGCAGCTGGTCATTCCGTTCCAGAAGGACAACCCGGCCTTCCAAAGCGCGCTGAACAATGCCCTTCAGCGCCTGAAGGACAGTGGCCGTACCGCACAACTCGAACAGAAGTGGTTCAAGGCGATTCAGACAGCCGAGCCAGCGCCCGCTGCGCTTGCTCCAACTCCAGCTCACTGAACACCAGCACGCCCTCGCGCCGCAGCAATGCCGCCGTGACGCCCTCCCCCGGCACCTTCACCGCGCTGAAGGTGCCATCGTAGGTCAAACGGTTGCCACACGAGGGGCTGCCGGCTTTGAGCACCGCCACGCCGATCGCGTGCTGGCGCACCAACGCCAGCGCCTGCCGCGCCCCAGCCAGAAAGGCACCGCTGACATCCTCCCCGGTGACTGTCAGCACCTGCGCCATGCCATCGAGTACCTGTCCGCCTTGCCCGCCCGGAATCTCCGCAGGAGGACGCGGCGTCGGCAAGCCGCCGGCCACTTCCGGACACAACGGCACTACACGGCCTTCGGCCTGCCAGCGCTGCAACTGATCGTGGTGCCCGCTGGCCCGGCCGTCGTAGCGCACCGGTTGCCCCAGCAGGCAGGCGCTGACCAGGACCTTCGGCAAGTCAGAAGGGTTCGTTGCCACGGCGGCGGAACCAGCCCGTCAGCGACAAGCGCTCGCGCCCGGCCGGCAAGACTTCATGGGGAACATCACCCGAGAGGAATACCACCAGGCTACCGGCCAACGGCAGGACGTCGTGCTCGACTTCGTCGGCCAGGAACATGCGCAACTGGCCGCCGTCCTGGGGCTGCCAGTCTTCATTGAGGTAGAACACCGCCGAAACGCTGCGGCGATCATCGTCGCGGAAACGATCCAGGTGCCGGCGATAGAATGCACCCGGTGGATACAGGGCGAAATGGCATTCGAAGTCCTCGAGCCCCAGGAACAGGCTACGGTTGATGGCCTGACGCAAGCAGTCCATGGCTTCGAGATAGCGATCGCAGGCGTCGGCCTGACCGGGGTCGATCCACTGGATCTGGTCGCCGCGAATGGCCTCGCGCACTTCCTGGGAAGCGCCCCGTCCAACCCCGGCAGGGTTGAGTTCGCCTTCGGCATGACGGCGCCGACACTCGGCCGCCAGGGCGCGCACCAGGTCCGCAGGCAAGAAAAGGGCCTGCTGCGACCAGCCACGGGTGGCGAGGTCATCGACGACGGCCGACAGCATAGGGTGTTCAGGAGAGATGTGCATGGCGCGCATCATATCCATTAGCCATGACCACGGACAGCGCCACTTGGCTGAGAACCACTCTGATATCTCGACAAAATACCGCCGAGCCAAGGACAATAGCCGCCTGCCGACAGGAGTCCTGAATGCGCCGTCTGTTTTCCCTGCTTCTGCTGATGATCTGCACCATGCCTGTCTGGGCAGACAGCCTCGATCAACTGTACAAGGCCGCCGGCTGGCCCGACCAGCGCGCCCATTTCAACGATGCCCTGACCGCTGCCCAGCAGCGCTACCGCAACAGTTTGCCGCCTGCCGTCTACCAGGCCCTGGTCAACAACAGCAACCAGCGCTTCCAGGCCCAGGCCATGGACCGCCGTGCCCAGGCGCAACTGCGCGCTACCCTGCCCAACCCTTCGCCAGCGCTGGCCTTTTTCCAGTCGCCACTGGGGCGCAAGGTGGTGGCGGCTGAACTTCAAGCTACCCGCAAGGACCAGTTGGCCAAGAATGCCAAGGGCCTGCCAAAGGTCCAGGCCAGCGACGACCGCCTGCTGATCATCGGCCACCTGGCCCAGGCCTTGCCGGCACGCGAGGCCGGAGCCGAAGTGAGCCTGGCGATCGCCGGCGTGGCCGCCGACAGCCTCAGCTCGATGATCCCCGGCCTGTTCGGGGGCGGGCAGGCCCAGGGCATGCTCGACGGCCAGCGCCAGCGCCTGATGTCGCAAATCGGCGAAGACCTGAACAACACGCTGCTGTATGTCTATCGCGACTTGTCCGATGCCGAGCTGGAGCAATTCGCCACCTTCGCCGAGTCGCCTGAAGGCAAGGCGTACTACCAGGCAGCCCTTGCCGCTGTGCGTGCGGGGCTGGCGGTGGGGCAAAGTACCGAGGATCTCAAGTAGTCACGCCCAGCCGCTGGTCGATGAATGCGAAGTAGCGCTGGCGGATGCCAGGCAACTCGTTGGCCAGGTGGTGTCGTGCTTCCGGCAGCATCAGAATCTGTGGTTCGCGGAATTTGGCCTTGAGCACCTTGAGGTTATGCTGCCAATCCACCGTGCCGTCTGCCTCGCCCTGCACGATCAGCGGTTGCCGCGTGCTGCGCGGCGCCGCCTCGATCCGCTTGACCCAAGCCGCCAACGCCCCGACCCAGGCCGTGGGCAGGCGCCGAGGTTGGAGCGGGTCCGCTTCGAGAAAGGGCAAGAAAGCAGGGTCGTTGGTGTTCTCGCTGAAGCGCCGCTCGATGCCATTGACGAAGTGGCGCAACACACAATAGCTCAACTTCGACCAGCGCCACCCCCTTGGCCGCACCAACGGCGCCAACAGAATCACTTGGCCATCGGACGGGCTATGCTCGCCCTTGCTCAACAGGTGGTCGATCACGATTGCCCCACCCGTGCTTTGCCCACACAGGTGCCATGGACGAGGTAGCTCAAGCATGCGCGCCTGCTCGAACAACGCATCGAGCACCTGCTGGTACAGCGCAAAATCCTTGATGCTGGCGCGCTCGCCGCTAGACAGGCCGTGGCCTGGCAGGTCGCAACTGATGACCGCATAACCCAGGCCCAGGGCCCATTCGATCACATGTCGGTACAGGCCCATGTGGTCGTAGTAACCGTGCATCAGAAATAGCGTTGCCGTCGGCTCCCTGGGTAGCCACACCTGGCCGACCACCTCGAAACCCGCTGCCTGGAAGCGGCCAAGCCAACTGCGGGCCGGCAGGTCCAGGCCGTAGAAGCGCTGGTATTGCTGGGCCTGCGCCGACAAACGCTCACAGGCTGTCAGCGGTGCAAGGCTGGTACGCAGGTGGTTGGGGTCGAAAACAGCGGGCATCAGGTGCATCCACGGTAGAGCAAGTATTGATCTGGGATATTCAGCTCTGCCTGGCGTCATGGCAAGCTTGCTGACCTTCGAACGCACTGCACTGCCGCTCGCACAAGGCTCCGGAAACCCCATGAACGCCCACATCATCAAGCCTGCAATCACCCTACTGGCACTTGCACTCTGCGCCGCCGGGCTGTGGTGGGCCTACGATAGTTTCCAGTCCCGTTACCTGCGCTCGTTCGACAACCAGGCCACCCTGTTCGACGGCAGCCAACTGCGCCTGCCTGCAGAGCTGGCGGGCCCCGGGCCGATCCGGGTGGTGCACTTCTGGGACCCAGCTTGCCCCTGCAACGTCGGCAACCAGCAGCACCTGGGTGACCTGGTCAGCCACTTTGCCGACCAAGGCGTCACCTTCTTCGTCGTGCACAAGCCAGGCAGCCACGGCCAGTTGCCAGCCAACCTCAGCAGCCTGAAACCTATCACCCGTCTTCCCGGCAGCGAGCAGCTGCCAGCCTCACCTGCCGTGGCGATCTGGGACCGCCAGGGCCGCCTGGCCTACTTCGGCCCCTATAGCGAAGGCGCGGTGTGCAATGCCAGCAACAGCTTCATTGAACCCATCCTCAAGGCGTTGCTCGACGGCCGCCCAGTCACGGCCTCCAACACCTTGGCCGTCGGCTGCTATTGCACTTGGGCCGGGTGACGCTCGCGCGCAGGGTTACCCACCACCACAGCACCCGCAGGCACATCGCGCGTGACCACGCTGCCCGCGCCGATCACGGCATCGTCACCGATGGTCACGCCTGGCAAGATGATCGCCGCCCCACCGATCCACACGTTGTTACCGATAGTCACCGGCCGACCACTTTCAAGGCCGGTTCGCCGCAGTGCCGGGTCGAGGGGATGGTCGGCGGTATAGATCTGCACGGCGGGTCCGACCTGGCAGTCGTCGCCGATCCGCACAGGCAGCACATCCAGAATCACGCAGTTGAAATTCATGAAGCTGTTGCGGCCGATGCTGATGTTGTAGCCATAGTCGCAATAGAACGGCGGCCGGATTACCGCACCTTCGCCAGCATGACCGAAGTGTTCGGCGAGCAGGCCATGGCGCTGTTCGTTGAGCAATTCGAAGCTGTTGTTGTATCGCTGCATCCAGTGTTTGTTGGCGATCTGCTCGGCCTGGAGTTCAGGACAACTGGCGTGGTAAAGCTGGCCACTGAGCATCTTCTGTTTTTCGCTGAGGGACATGGGTACGGCTCTCCAAGGGCTATGCTCTGTTCGCGAATCCGTCGATGATCGGACCACAGTTTTGGCGTTCATGCACGCAAGGAGTATCGATGAAGCGCAGCTTGACCGTGTTGGCCCTCGTCATGGCGGTGGCCGCGGGAGCCGGTTACTGGTACGTGCAAGGCAAGTTGCCGCGACGCGAGGGCGAGGTTGCCTTGGCCGGCCTGCAAGCGCCGGTCAGCGTGCGCTACGACGCCCGGGGGGTGCCGCACCTGCAGGCACGGAACGAGCAAGACCTGTACCGCGCCCTGGGTTATGTGCACGCCCAGGATCGGCTGTTCCAGATGGAAATCATGCGCCGGCTGGCCCAGGGTGAACTGGCCGAAGTGCTGGGCAGCAAGCTGGTGCCCACAGACACCCTGTTCCGCAGCTTGCGCATCCGCGAGCAGGCTGCGCTCATGGCGCGCCGCCAAGACCACAGCGCGCCGGCCTGGCAAGCCCTGCAAGCTTATCTCGATGGCGTCAACGCCTGGCAGAGCAGCCACCCCAAGCCCATGGAGTTCGACCTGCTAGGCATCACGCCGCGCCCGTTCACCGCCGAGGACACCCTGAGCATCGCAGGCTACCTGGCCTATAGCTTTGCCGCTGCGTTCCGGACCGAGCCTGCGCTGACCTACATTCGCGATCAACTCGGCCCACAGTACCTGACTCTGTTCGATCTGGACTGGAAGCCCCAGGGTGACTTGAATGCCCCCCTGGCGGCTGCCGACTGGACCAGCCTGGAAACCCTCGCCCGGCTCAGCCAAGAAGCGCTGGGCGATGCGGGCATCCCGCAGTTCGAGGGCAGCAACGCCTGGGCCATAGCCGGTAGCCGCACCCGCAGCGGCCTGCCCCTGCTGGCCGGCGACCCGCACATCAGCTTTGCGGTGCCGGCGGTGTGGTATGAAGCCGAGCTTTCAGCCCCCGGCTTCAACTTGTATGGGTATTTTCAGGCACTCAACCCCTTCGCCATGCTCGGGCACAACCGCGACTTCGGCTGGAGCCTGACCATGTTCCAGAACGACGATGTCGATCTGATCGCGGAGCGGACCAATCCGGCCAATGCCGAACACGTGATGGTCGATGGCAAGTGGCGCCCCCTCGAAAAGACAGAGCAGAAGATTGCAGTCAAAGGTGAAGCGCCAGTCACCCTCACCCTGCGCCGCTCCCCCCACGGCCCGATCGTCAACGATGTGCTCGGTGCCACCGCCAGCACCACGCCCATTGCCATGTGGTGGGCGTTCCTCGAAACCGAGAACCCAATCCTGGAAGGCTTCTACCAGCTCAACCGTGCGGACACCCTGGGCAAGATGCGCGAGGCGGTGGCCAAGGTGCAGGCGCCCGGCCTGAACTTCGTCTGGGCCAACGCGCGCGGCGACATCGGCTGGTGGGCGGCGGCGAAGCTGCCGATACGCCCCGATGGCGTGAACCCAACCTTCATCCTCGACGGCGCCAGCGCGCAGGCGAACAAGCTGGGCTTCTACCCGTTCAGCGTCAACCCACAGCAGGAAAACCCAGCCAGCGGCTACATCGTGTCAGCCAACTTCCAGCCACCCGCCACGGTGCCCGTACCGGGCTATTACAACTTGCCGGATCGGGGCCGCCAACTCGACCGCCGGCTGGCCGACCCTGATATCAAGTGGGACACCCGCAACAGCCAGTCCCTGCAATTGGACACCAGCAACGATTATGGCCCTCGCACCCTGGCACCACTGCTGTCGACCCTGCGTGCGGTGGCCCAGGGCGACGAGGAAAAAGAGCTGGTCGAACAGCTGGCCGCCTGGCGCGGCGATTACCCGCTGGACTCGATCAGTGCCACGCTGTTCAACCAGTTTCTCTATGAGCTGGCGTTCGCGGCCTTGCATGACGAACTGGGTGATACCTGGTTCCCGGTGTTGATCAGCACCCGTGCCATCGACGCCGCCCTCCCACGCCTGGCCGCCGACCCACAGTCGCCCTGGTGGAACCTGCGCGGCGGCAATGAACGCACCGACCGGACGGCCATCGTGCGCATGGCCTGGCAAAAGAGCCTTGTGCACCTGCGGGATACCTTCGGCAAGGACCCGGCGAGCTGGCAATGGGGCAAGGCCCACACCCTCACCCACAACCACCCGCTGGGAGCGAAGAAGCCGCTGAACCTGTTGTTCAATGTCGGTCCATTCGCGGCGCCCGGCACCCATGAGGTACCGAACAACCTCTCGGCGAAGATCGGCCCGGCGCCCTGGCCGGTCACCTACGGGCCTTCGACGCGGCGGTTGATCGACTTCGCAGACGCCTCGCAAGCGCTGACCAGCAACCCGGTCGGGCAGAGTGGCGTGCTGTTCGACACCCATTACGCCGACCAGGCCGAGGACTACATCGACGGCCGCTACGCCAAAGCGCAAATGGGCGTCATACCGGCCCAAGGCACGCTACGATTGAACCCGGCACATTAACCAGCAAGGCACCCCCATGCAGAAACACTTCATCGAAATCGACGGCGCCCGCATGAGCTACGTCGACCAAGGCCAGGGCTTCCCGGTCCTGCTGGGCCACAGCTACCTGTGGTCGGCCCAGATGTGGCAACCGCAGATCGAGGCGCTGTCACAACACTTCCGAGTCATCGTCCCCGAGCTGTGGGGCCATGGCGACTCCGACGCGCCACCGGCCACCACTACCGACATGGGCGCCCTGACTCGCCAGCACCTGGCGTTGCTGGATGCCCTGGATATTCCCAAGTGCCACCTGGTAGGCCTGTCGGTCGGCGGCATGTGGGGCGCACAGTTGGCCATCGAGCACCCAACGCGCATCGACCGCCTGGTGCTGATGGACACTTACCTGGGTGCCGAACCTGAAGCGACCCGGCTGAAGTACTTCGGCCTGCTGGATGCCGCCAGTGCAGCAGGCTGTTTCCCGGAGCCGCTGCTGGATATCGTCGTGCCGATTTTCTTCCATGCCGAAGGCCAGACGGTGCCAGCGGTTCGCGAGCGTTTCCGCGCGGACCTGAAGGCCAGCACCGCGCAGGCCATTCGCAACAGCCTGGACCCCATGGGCCGGGTGATCTTCGGACGCCCCGACCTGCTGGCGCGGCTGGGTGAACTGGCGGCGCACAGGACCATCGTCCTCTGTGGCGACCAGGACATCCCCCGGCCGCCGGCCGAGTCTGGCGAAATGGCAAGGATCATCGGCTGCCTGGCGGCGCAGATCCCGTTTGCAGGACACATCTCCAGCCTTGAGAACCCGCAGGTGGTGAATGATTTCCTGCTGAGCTGGTTGCCGCGCAGCGCCTGAGAAGAACGGCGCGCTCCTATCGGCCGAAAACGAAAACGCCGACACACAGGTGTCGGCGTTTTCACATCAGGCAACGCGTTAACGGCGCATCAGAACGCCGGCAACACTGCACCCTGGTACTTCTTGGTGATGAATGCCTTCACCTCGGGGCTGGTCAGGGCCTTGGCCAGCTTCTGGATGGCTTCGCTGTCCTTGTTGTCCGGACGCGCCACCAGGAAGTTCACATACGGCGAGTCGCTGCCCTCGATCACCAAGGCATCCTTGGCAGGGTTCAGGCCGGCTTCCAGCGCGTAGTTGGTGTTGATCATGTCCAGGTCGACCTGGTCCAGCACACGCGGCAGCATGGCCGATTCCAGCTCACGGAACTTGAGCTTCTTGGGGTTCTCGGCGATGTCTTTCGGCGTGGCCAGCGCGTTCTTCGGATCTTTCAGGGTAATCAGGCCAGCCTTCTGCAGGAGCAGCAGGGCACGGCCGCTGTTGCTGCCCTCGTTAGGGATCGCAATGGTGGCGCCTTCTTTGAGCTCGGCCAGGGACTTGACCTTCTTCGAATAGCCACCGAACGGCTCGACGTGCACGCCGATCACGGTTTCCAGGTGGGTACCCTTGCCTTCGTTGAAGTTCTGCAGGTACGGCAAGGTCTGGAAGTAGTTGGCGTCCAGGCGCTTCTGGTCGACCTGCACGTTGGGCTGGACGTAGTCGGTGAAGACCTTGATCTGCAGGTCGACACCTTCCTTGGCCAGGGTCGGCTTGATCAGCTCCAGGATCTCGGCATGCGGTACGGGGGTCGCTGCAACTACCAGTTTCTCGGCGGCGCAGGCCAGGCCGGCGAACGACAGCGCAGCGGCCAGGGCAGTGGTCAACAGAGTCTTCTTCATGGTGTTCCTTGTTATGAACCTGGGCCATCGGTGATGGCAAAGTCGGGTGCCCAACCGTTCTAGCGGGGGGGCGTGAGGCGGACAATACCGAGATTTTTTATACCGTAACAATATCTTTTAATTAGCTGCTTATTCCAAAATCAAAAAGCCATCACCCACTTTGCTTATGAGCCCTGTTGCCCGCCGTCTAGCGCGGGATATTCAGCAGGTCCAGGTGCTCCGGCAGGATCTCTTCACCGTCACAGACCAGCAACGCGAAGTGGATGACATTTTCCAACTCGCGGGTATTTCCAGGCCAGGCGTGGGCTTCGAGCGCGTGCTGCGCAGCCTCGCTGATCAGCGGCACAGCGCGCTGTTGCCGCACGCTGTAGATGCCGACGAAATACTCGGCCAGCGGCAGGATATCGCCACGCCTTTGGCGCAGCGGCGGCAGGTCCAGCGCGCCTTCGCGCAGGTACAGGTAAAGCCTCTCGTTGAATCGACCGGCCTTCACCACTCGCGCCAGATCGACGCTGGAGGCAGCGACCAGGCGTACATCAACCGCCTGCGGTTGCTGGGCGCCGACCCGGGTGACTTCACGGGTCTCGAGGGCGGCAAGCAGCTTGCCCTGAACAGCCAGCGGCAAGTCGGCTATCTCGTCCAGGTACAAGGTGCCGCCATTGGCCGACCCGAACCAACCGGCTCGACTGCTGGCGGTTCCACCATGGGCGCCGGCGCTGTAGCCGAACAGTTCGGCATCGGCATAGGTGGGACTGATGGCCGCGCAGTTGACCGACACGAACAGCCCGCTGCGATCACTGGCCCGATGGACCTGACGCGCCAGCAATTCCTTGCCGGTGCCGGTTTCACCCCGTATCAACACTGGCAGCGGTTGGGGGGCCAGTCGCTCCAGCGCCTGACGCAAGGCCTGCGAACGAGGGTCGATGAACACCAGCGCCTTGGCACGGATGCTCAGGGGGCTTTTGTCCAGTTCAGGAAAGGTCAGCAGCGGCTGGCCAAATGGGTTTTGAAGGGTCATGACGAACTCCCGCCCCAGACCTGCGATGGCCGGGCGTCAGGTGCAGCGGTAATCGGTAGGGTCGCTCAGGCGCGGCGCAGTGCGCGCTGTTCGACCCGGCTTTGCAGGCGGTACAGGTAGGCGAAGCCCTGCTCCCAGCGCTCATGTCCGGACTTCACGTTGATATGTCCGGCGTTGGCCAACAACCCCGCTTCGGCACCCCAGGCGCGAGCCAAGTACAGCGCACGGGGCACGCTCACCGCCGGGTCATTGTCGGAGCTGACCACCTGGCTGGGGAACGGCAGTGCCTGCAGCGGGATAGGCGCAAAGTTGCGCAGTGCCGGCGCACAGGTAGGGCGCTCGACATCGGCGGGCGCCACGAGCAATGCACCGCGCACTCGACGTAGCAGGGACGGGCTGGCGTGTGCAGCCCAATGGGCCACGGTAATGCAACCCAGGCTATGGGCAATGAGAATCACCGGCGAGCGTTCAGCGGCGATGGCCTGCTCCAGTGCTTGAACCCAATCATGGCGTTGCGGGGTCAGCCAGTCGTGCTGTTCGACCCGGGCACTGTTGGGCAAGGTACGCTGCCAGTGACTCTGCCAGTGGTTGTCTGGCGATCCTTGCCAGCCCGGCACAATCAGGTAACGAATCGACTCATTGCGCATGGGGACGCCTCCAGTAAGTTTGCGTGCTTGGAGACCAGTATAGGGAGGGAGTTATATTCGTAAAGGAATAAGAAGCTATTTATTAATAACCAAAATTACTGCCGTCCGTGAATGCAAAAAACCCGGGACATGCCCGGGTTCTTTGTTTCTGGCGGCTCAGATATCCGCCACCTTCTGCCAAACCTTCGGCCGGAAGAACAAGGTCTCCCCACGGGCCAATCCGGTAAGGCTGTCGTGATCCTTGACCACCTCTGCCTCGATCAGCTCGCTCTGCCCCTCCACCTTCAAGGTCACCCGGGTCGTGGCGCCCAATGGGCGAATGTCCCGCACCTCTGCCGCGTGATGTCCTTCCGTCTCGTGCCGCGACAGCGACACCTCGTGCGGGCGGAACAGCACATGGTGGCCTTCGCTCAAGCTCAGGCGGTTGGAGTCACCCAGGAAGTGATAGACGAAATCGTTGGCCGGCTTTTCGTACACCTCACCTGGCGAGCCAATCTGCTCGATCACGCCCTTGTTCATCACCACGATGCGGTCAGCCACTTCCATGGCCTCTTCCTGGTCATGGGTGACGAACACCGAGGTCAGGTTGATGTCCTCGTGCAGGCGCGCCAACCAGCGGCGCAGCTCTTTACGGACCTTGGCGTCCAGGGCGCCAAATGGTTCATCGAGCAACAGCACCTTGGGCTCTACCGCCAGTGCGCGCGCCAGGGCGATACGCTGGCGCTGGCCACCGGACAACTGCTCGGGGTAACGGTCGGCCAGCCAGTCGAGCTGAACCATGTTCAGCAGCTCGTGCACCTTGTCGGCAATCTTGCTTTCGCTCGGACGCTCGCCCTTTGGCTTCATGCGCAGGCCGAAGGCAACGTTGTCGAACACACTCATATGGCGGAACAGCGCGTAGTGCTGGAACACAAAACCCACGTTACGGTCGCGCACATCGTGGCCGGATACGTCCTCGCCGTGAAACACGATGCTGCCCTGATCCGGGGTTTCCAGGCCAGCGATGATGCGCAGCAGCGTGGTCTTGCCGCAGCCGGACGGGCCGAGCAAAGCCACCAGCTCACCGCTGTGGATATCCAGGTTGATGTTGTCCAGGGCCTGGAAGCTGTTGAAGCGCTTGCTGACGTTACGAACTTCGATCGACATGAATTATTCCTCCGCTGCGCTTTGGCGCAGGCGGTTAATACGGTTCTCGCTCCACTGCTTGAGCAGCAGGATGAAGAGCGCCAGGATCAGCAGCAGGCTGGCCACGCTGAAGGCCGCGACGTGGTTGTACTCGTTGTAGAGGATCTCCACGTGCAGCGGCAAGGTATTGGTGACGCCGCGAATATGGCCAGAGACCACCGACACCGCGCCGAACTCGCCCATGGCCCGGGCGGTGCACAGCACCACGCCGTAGATCAGGCCCCACTTGATGTTCGGCAAGGTCACGTGCCAGAACATCTGCCAGCCGTTGGCACCGAGCAGGCGTGCTGCTTCTTCTTCCTGGGTCCCCTGCTCCTGCATCAGCGGGATCAGTTCACGGGCCACGAAGGGCACGGTAACGAAAATGGTCGCCAGGACGATGCCCGGAAGGGCGAACACGATCTGGATATCATGGTCCTGCAACCAAGGCCCGAACAGGCCCTGTGCACCGAACATCAGCACATAGACCAGACCTGCGATGACCGGCGAGACCGAGAACGGCAAGTCGATCAGGGTGACCAGCAGGCTTTTGCCGCGGAAGGTGTACTTGCTCACGCACCATGCGGCGCTGACACCGAATACAAGGTTCAGCGGCACAGAGATGAACACCGCCAGCAGGGTGAGCTTGAGCGCCGACAGTGCGTCTGGCTCGAAGATTGCCTCGAAGAACGTACCGAAGCCATTCTTGAGTGCCTGCGACACCACGATGAACAACGGCAACAACAGGAACAGCGTGAAGACCAGCCAAGCCAGACCGATCAGTACCCGTCGCGAAGTAGCACTGCCACGACGGGCGGCGTTGGCGGCGGCAGCGGCGCCAATGGATGAACTAGACATGAGCCACGGCCTCCTTCAAGGGGTTTCGATGCGGCGCTGCAGCAGGTTGATCAGCAGCAGCAGGATGAAGGAAACCACCAGCATCAGCACGCCGATGGCCGTGGCGCCGGTGTAGTCGTACTGGTCGAGCTTGACCATGATCAGCAACGGCAGGATCTCGGTCTTCATCGGCATGTTGCCGGCAATGAAGATCACCGAACCGTACTCACCCACGCCACGGGCAAAAGCCAGGGCGAAACCGGTCAGCCAGGCGGGCAGCAGCGCTGGCGCCAGGATGTGGCGAAACACTTGTAGCGGCTTGGCACCCAGGCAGGCAGCGGCTTCTTCGACTTCACGCGGGATATCCGCCAGCACCGGCTGCACGGTGCGCACCACGAACGGCAGGGTGACGAAGGTCAGCGCAAGCGTGATGCCCAGCGGAGTGTAGGCGATCTTGAAGCCCAGATCGGTGGCGAACTGCCCTACCCAGCCGGCCGGTGCATACAAGGCCGTCAGGGCGATACCCGCCACCGCGGTGGGCAGGGCGAACGGCAGGTCGATCATCGCATCGATGATCTTGCGTCCCGGGAAGGTGTAGCGCACCAGCACCCAGGCCAACAAGGTGCCGATCACGCCATTGATGATGGCGGCGAACAGCGCAGTGCCGAAACTCAGCTTGAGCGCGGCAAGCACTCGCGGCGCGCTGACGATGTTCCAGAACTGTTCCCAGGTGAGCTGTGCGGCATGCACGAACATGGCGGCCAGTGGTATCAGCACTATCAGACTGAGGTACACCAAGGTGTAGCCCAGTGTCAGCCCGAAGCCGGGTATGACGGGGGAAATGCGACGCGACATAAATATCCCTGGTTTAACGCACTTGGCCCGGCAATTCTGCCGGGCCGGTGCAAGCTTCTGAATCACGCGGCCGCCGCCACAGGAGATCGCGATTCCTAATGGCAGCGGCCTCGTGTCGCGAAAGGGCTGCATAGCGGCCCCCGCGCTTTTTCATGACCCTTACTGTGCCTGATAGATCTGGTCGAATACACCGCCGTCATTGAAGAACTTAGGTTGTGCAGTCTTCCAGCCGCCGAAGTCCTTGTCGATCGTCACCAGTTCCAGTTTCGGGAACTGCTTGCCGAATTCGGCGGCCACCTTCGCGTCACGCGGACGGTAGAAGTTCTCTGCGGCGATCTTCTGGCCTGCAGGGCTATACAGATGCTTGAGGTACTCCTCGGCGATCTTCTCGTTACCCTTCTTCTGGGCGTTCTTGTCGACCACGGCCACCGGCGGCTCGGCCAGAATCGACAGCGAAGGCACGACGATCTCGAACTTGTCGCTACCGCCATCTTCCTTCAACGCCAGGAAAGCTTCGTTTTCCCAGGCCAGCAGAACATCGCCCTGACCATTGTTGACGAAGGTGATGGTCGAGCCGCGGGCGCCGGTATCCAACACTGGCACGTGCTTGAACAGCTCCTGCACATAGGCCTTGGCCTTGTCTTCACTGCCACCGGTTTTCAGGCCGTAGGCCCAGGCGGCCAGGAAGTTCCAGCGGGCGCCACCAGAGGTTTTCGGGTTGGGGGTGATGACCGAGACATCCTGCTTGATCAGGTCGCCCCAGTCCTTGATGCCTTTCGGGTTGCCCTTGCGCACCAGGAACACGATTGTCGAGGTGTACGGGGTGCTGGCATCCGGCAGGCGCTTCTGCCAGTCCTCGGGCAGCGACTTGCCAAGCTTGGCGACTTCGTCGATGTCTCCGGCCAGGGCCAGGGTCACCACGTCAGCGCGCAAGCCATCGATCACCGCGCGGGCCTGCTTGCCCGAGCCGCCATGGGATTGCTGGATCTTCACCTTGTCGTCCGGGTGAGCCTGCTGCCAGTGCTTGATGAATTCGGCGTTGTACTGCTGGTACAGCTCACGGGTCGGGTCGTAGGACACGTTCAACAGTTCGTAGTCCTTGGCGATGGCGGAACCGGCAAAAACAGCACTGGCCAGGGCGGCGAGCGCATAACGGCGGATGGACATGGTGAAGCTCCCGATTGGCATTTTTCTAGTTTTGAATGTGAATCGCGATCAGCCGGACTTGTTGCCAGGCTGCTGCAGGCGGAACTTCTCCTTGCGCTCGATCTGTACGACCTGCGCGTTGTGCACGGTTATCTCCACCGCACCGAAACGCAGATCGCGCAAGGCGCTCTGGATCTCACGCAGAATGGTGGCTTCGTCCTGACCGTCGATGCTACGCAGAGATGCACTCATGCTCGTTCTCCTTGGAGTGAGGTGCCGGGCAGAGGTTTGAAGGGGATGTACGCCTGGCTTGAGTGCAATAGTAGTGAGGTGGGTTTATTCTTAAAAATACTGTTTAAGAATTTTTATATAACCAAAATTAAATCGCGATTTTACACGCGACAAAAAGCCTCGGTGGGAGCGGGCGTGCCCGCGAATGCGGCAGTGAATCCACCATCGCATTCGTGGGCATGCCCGCTCCCACAGGGTTTAATGTTGGGTTTTAGTGCTGTGTTCAGGCTCGCGGATCTTGTACCAGGCCACATACAACGCCGGCAGGAACAACAGCGTCAGCAGGGTAGCCACGATGATCCCACCAATCATGGCGTAGGCCATCGGCCCCCAGAACACTTCGCGGGCAATCGGGATCATGCCAAGGCTCGCCGCTGCCGCCGTCAGCAGAATCGGCCGGCGCCGGTGGTTGGTGGCCTCCACCACGGCATCCCAGGGCGAGAAGCCCTGCGCCTCGAACTCGTCGATCTGGGTCACCAGAATCACCGAGTTGCGAATGATGATCCCGGCCAGGGCCAGAATCCCCAGGATTGCCACGAAGCCCATGGGCGTGCCGGTGGGCACAAGGGCGATGATGACACCGATCAATCCCAGCGGTGCCACGCTCACCACCAGGAACAGCTTCTGCACACTGTGCAGCTGGATCATCAGGAAGGTCGCCATGAGGAACAGCATCAGCGGAATGACTTTGCGGATCGGCCCCTGCGCCTTGGCGCTTTCCTCCACGGTACCGCCGGTGGCCACCTCGTAGCCGGTCGGCAGTTTGCTGATGAATTCGTCAATGCTCGGTTTGAGCTGGGTCACCAGGTCGGTGGGCTGTATGTCGCCGGTCACCGAGGACTTGATGGTGATGGTCGGCTTGCGGTCACGACGCCACACCAGCGGTTGCTCCAGCTCATAGCGCACGGTGGCGAAGGCCAGCAGCGGAATGGAAGTCCCGTTGGGGCTGACGATTTGCAGGTTCTGCAGGGTATCGGGCGAGCCTCGTTCGCTGTCTTCGGCGCGCGCGACCACGTTCACCAGGTAGATGTTGTCGTTGACCTGGGTGATCTGCACGCCGCTGACGATGCTGTTCATCACATTGGCTACATCCTCGGACGAAAGCCCAAGCTGGCGTGCCTTGTCCTGGGCAATTTCGATGCGCATCACCTTACCGGGCTCGTTCCAGTCATAGATCATTTCACCGATATGCTCGTTGCGGTCGAGCAAGGTCGCCAGTTCGATGGCGTGCTTGCGCACCTGGTCGATGTCCGGGCCGCTGATCCGGTACTGAATCGGCCGCCCTACCGGTGGGCCCATTTCCAGCGACTGGACGTTGGTACCGATGCCGACGAACTCCTCGCGCAGTAGCTTTTGCAGGCGGTCCATCATGGCCTGGCGCTCTTCGAATCCTTTGCTGACGATCACCAGCTGGGCGTAGTAAGGGTTCTGCAGTTGCTGATCGAGCGGCAGGTAGAAGCGAATGGCGCCCTGGCCGATATAGGTGCTCCAGTGCACCAGGTCCGGATCGTCCTTGATCTTGGCTTCCAGCCGGTCGACTACCTTGCGGGTCTCTTCGATCGAGGCATTTTGCGGCAGGTTCAGGTCGACCAGGATTTCCGGTCGGTCCGAGGAGGGGAAAAACTGGTTCTGCACGAAACGCTCGCAGAAGATGGCCAGGACGAACAGCAGCACGGTGCCGATGATGGTCAGCCAGCGGTTGCGCATGCACCACAGCAAGCCATTTTCGAAGGCCTTGCCCACCCGCCCCGGCTCGGCTTCATGGGGCTTCACCTGACTGCTGAGAATGTGCACACCCAACACCGGCGCAAAGAACACCGCCACCACCCATGACACCATCAGCGCGACGGCGATCACGGCAAACAAGGTGTAGGTATATTCACCGGCGGAACTGGCATTGAGCCCGATGGGCACGAAGCCCGCCACGGTCACCAAGGTGCCGGTCAGCATAGGAAAAGCGGTGGAGGTGTAGGCGAAAGTGGCTGCCTGCTCCTTGCTCTCGCCCATCTCGAGCCGCGTGACCATGACCTCCACGGTGATCATCGCATCGTCCACCAGCAGGCCCAGGGCGATGATCAGTGCACCCAGGGAAATCCGCTGCATGGTGATGCCGCTGTATTCCATGAACACGAACACCATCGCCAGCACCAATGGAATCGAACAGGCCACCACCAGGCCGGCACGCACCCCAAGGCTGACGAAGCTCACCCCCAGCACGATCACCACCGCCTCGAACAGGGCACTGGTGAAGCCACCGACAGCCTGCTTGACCACCACCGCCTGGTCGGAAACAGTGTGCACTCCGACCCCTATCGGCAAGTCTTCGACCACCTGATCCATGCGCTTTTTCAGCGCCGCACCAAACACCTGGATATTGCCACCGGCCTTCATGCCGATGGCCAGGCCGATGGCGGTTTGGCCGTTGTAGCGGAACATGGGCGATGGTGGGTCGACGTAACCGCGCTCGATGTCGGCAATGTCCGCCAGGCGGAAGAACCGGTCGTTGATGCGCAGGTTGACGGTTTCCAAGTCTTTCTCAGAGGCGAATTGCCCGGTGGTCCGCAGCGAAATGCGCTCCGGACCCGCCTCGATCACGCCCGCCGGCGTGACGGCGTTCTGCGATTGCAGGGCCTGCATGACCTGCCGCTGGTCTATGCCCAGCGCCGCCAGTTTGCGGGTCGAGAAGTTCAGGTACAGCACTTCGTCCTGGGTGCCGACCAGCTCGATCTTGCCGATATTGGGCACATCACGGACCTCGGCCCTGGCCTGCTCCACATAGTCACGCAATTGGCGCAGGGTGAGGCCATCGGCGGTGAAGGCGTAGATCGAACCGAACACATCGCCGAACTCGTCGTTGAAACCAGGGCCCTGGATACCCTGGGGGAACTGACCGCGTATGTCCTGGATCTTCTTGCGCACCTGGTACCAGATGTCCGGGATGTCCTTGGCCTTGGTGGTATCGCGAAGATAGACATAGACCGTGGACTCGCCGGGGCGGGTATAGCTCTTGGTGTAATCGAGCGAGTCGAGCTCCTCAAGCTTTTTCTCGATGCGGTCGGTGACCTGGTACAGCGTCTCGTCCTGAGTCGCCCCTGGCCAACGGGTCTGGATCACCATGGTCTTGATGGAGAAGGAAGGGTCTTCCTCACGCCCCAGGTTGAAGTACGAAAAGATCCCCATCAGCAAACCGACGAACATCAGGTACCAGACGAAGGACTGATGCCGGAGCGCCCATTCGGACAGGTTGAAGCTTCCTTTCATTGCGCGTCCTCATCGAAGGCGACCTTCTGGCCAGGCTTGAGACTGTTCACACCCGCCGTGACGACCCGCTCGCCGGGCTGAACGCCTGAGGCCAGAACGATGCTGTCGTGGGTGCGCTCGATCAGCTTCACGTCGCGGACAGCCACAGTCTTTTGCTGCGGATCGATCACCCAGACCTGCGGCTTGCCATCACGCTCGAGCAATGCGCTCAGGGGAAGTTCGCTGCGTGGCGTGATCGCCGAGCTCAGGGTCACGCTGATGGCAGTACCCAAATGGAAAGCCGCGGGCGTACTCGCCAAGGTCAGGCGTGCACGTCGTGTGCGGGTCGTGGCATCCGCCTGGGGCTCCAGTTCCCGTAGGGTGGCAGTGGTGCTGATAGTGGGATCGAGCTGAGAGGCCACGGTGAAGGTAACGCCCTTGCCGAGCTGGTCGGCCAGGCTGATCGGCAAGTCGATGACCGCCTCCTTGACGTCCGGGCGGGCCAGGGTGACCACGGCCTGACCGGCAGTGATGGTCTGCCCGGCTTCGGCCTGCCAAGCGGTGATGACTGCCGCGTGATCGGTGCGCAAGGTGCTGTAGTCGAGCTGGTCGCGAGCCTGGCTGACTGCCGAGCGCGCCTGCTCGAGCGCAGCGCCAGTCGTCTTGAGGTTGGTCTGGGCGATGTCCAACTGGGCCTGGGCGCCGACACCGCGATCATACAATTGCTGCTGGCGGCGGGCGTCGGCCTGGGCATTGATCCACTGCGCCTGCACCTTCGCCAGGTCGCCCTCGGCGGCACGCAACTGGTTTTGCTGGTCGGTCGGGTCGAGCGTGGCCAAGGTATCGCCTGGTTTCACCTGGGCGCCAACGTCCAGCCAGCGCCGGGCGATGCGACCGGAAACACGAAAGCCCAGGGTGCTTTCGAAGCGCGCCTGGATGCTCCCGGCAAAGCGCCCGAGCTGGGATTGTTCCAGCGGCTCGACCTTGACCGACAGTACTGGCCGGATCGGTTCAGCCACCTGTTGCTCATCGCCGCATCCGGCAAGCAGCAGGCCGGCCAATGGCAACAGCAGCAGGCGCTTCATAGCTCACCTCCTTCGGCCTTGGCGTCGATCTTCTCCACTTGCATGCCCGGGTGCAGCAGCTGCCCACCATTGACCACGACGGTCTCGCCGCTCTTGAGGCCGCTGGCGACCACGATCTTGCCGGTGAGGTAGCGGGTGACTTCGACCTTGCGCAGCTCGACCTTGTCGCCCTCGCCCACCACCCAGACCGCTGGCTCGTGCAGGGCTTTGGTCAGCGCGGCCCAGGGCAGCTCGATGCTCGGCCGGCCTTCGGCATTGGTGGTGGCGGTGACGGGTGCGCCCAGCTGCATGCCGGGCGGCACATCGCGCAGGCCTACCTTGACCTGTACCGTGCCGCTCTGCGCGGAGACGGTCGGGGTGATTTCCCGAACGAAGCCCCGCGCCTTCACCTTCGGGTTATCCAGCAGACTGACGATGACACCTGCATCGCTGGGCGGCGCTACCAGCAAAGATTCATAGACGTTGAACACTGCATCACGGTCGCCATCCTGGGCGAGGCTGAAAATCGGCATGGTCGCCTGCACCACCTGTCCGACCTCGGCCTGGCGCTCGGTGATGACGCCATCGGCTTCGGACACCAACGCGGTGTAGCTCAGTTGTTCGTTGGCGTTGGCCAGTTGCGCCTGGGCGGCCTTCAGCGCGCTCTGGTTGCTGCGCAGGGCGGCTTCGGCGGAGTCGTATTCGCTCTGGCTGGTATAGCCCTTGGGCAGCAGCTTCTGTTGCCGGACGAACGCCGCGCTGGTCTGCGTGACCCGAGCCTGGGCAGCGAACACCTCGGCCTTGGCCGAGTCGACGTTGTTCTGCAAGTCTTTCGGATCCAGCCTCGCCAGCACCTGGTTGGCCTTGACGTGATCCCCCACATCGACGCTACGCGAGATGATCTTGCCGCCGACCCGAAACGACAGGTCAGTCTGCACCCGCGCCTGTACATCACCGGTCAGCGTGACCCTGGCGGCGAAATCGGTTGGTTGGACCTCCAGTACCCCCACCCGAGGCAGTACCTCAGGCGTTTCTTCCTTGCTACAGCCCGTGAGCATGTACAACAGCCCCAGGCAGACGACCGACAGCAGACGCGTCACCGTCATGCAGGCCTCCTGGCTTGCGCGCGAACGATTCTTGGGATGCGACTGTTAGCGTAGATCAGGCTTTGGGAAACGGCACTGATGGCAGGAAGGTGGGGAAATCATGGCGGCTTCGAGGGCGCCTTCGCGGGGAAACCTGCGCTTGCAGATTCCGCATGAGCCCATCGCTACAGAAAACCTGCCCATGATTGGCCTGTGCGGCGGGAGAAACGTTTGGCGCATGTTGCGTCAGCGACCCAACCCCTCTGGGATGCGGCTTGGCTTTGAGTCCCTGGTGAGGTCTTCGCGGGTGAACCCGCTCCCACAGGCTCAGTGCAGCCTGCATGAGACCTGTGGGAGCGGGTCACCCGCGAAGAGGCCGGTCAGGCCGACGCAGTGGCCGGAGCCGGGCGCCGCACCTGGGGCTGCGATACGTTCGCCGCCGCACCTTCTTCGATCGCCTGCTGAATCGCCTTGCGACGACGCTCTTCGGCCTGGCGGCTGAAGTACCAGACCAGGAAGGTTACCAGCGACACCGACAGCAGGATCAGGCTGGCCACGGCGTTGATTTCCGGCTTCACGCCCAGGCGCACCGCCGAGAACACTTCCATCGGCAAGGTGGTCGAACCGGGGCCGGACACGAAGCTGGCCAGCACCAGGTCATCCAGCGACAGGGCGAACGACATCATGCCGCCCGCCGCCAGCGAGGGCGCGATCATCGGGATGGTAATCAGGAAGAACACCTTCCACGGCTTGGCACCCAGGTCCATCGCCGCTTCCTCGATCGACAGGTCCAGCTCACGCAAGCGCGCCGACACCACTACCGCCACATAAGCCGCACAGAACGTGGTGTGGGCGATCCAGATGGTGACGATGCCACGCTCCTGCGGCCAGCCGATCATCTGCGCCATGGCCACGAACAGCAGCAACAGCGACAGACCGGTAATCACCTCAGGCATCACCAACGGCGCGGTCACCAGGCCACCGAACAGCGTGCGGCCCTTGAAGCGTGTCACACGGGTCAGCACGAAGGCCGCCAGGGTACCCAGCGCCACCGCTGCCACCGCCGTGTAGCAGGCGATCTCCAGCGAGCGCATCACCGAACCCATCAACTGGCTGTTGTCCAGCAGGCCAACGTACCACTTCACCGACCAGCCGCCCCACACCGTCACCAGCTTCGAGGCGTTGAACGAGTAGATCACCAGGATCAACATCGGCAGGTAGATGAACAGCAAGCCGAGCACCAGCATCAGCTTGGAGAAACTGAAGCGCTTCATGCCCTGCCCTCCATTTCTTTGGCCTGGCTGCGGTTGAACAGCAGGATCGGCACGATCAGGATCGCCAGCATCACCACCGCCAAGGCAGATGCCACCGGCCAGTCACG
The DNA here is from genome assembly GCF_029537255.1 of Pseudomonas sp. NyZ480. Taxonomy (NCBI): domain Bacteria; kingdom Pseudomonadati; phylum Pseudomonadota; class Gammaproteobacteria; order Pseudomonadales; family Pseudomonadaceae; genus Pseudomonas; species Pseudomonas sp. NyZ480. Next base: position 5,215,622 of record NZ_CP120626.1, read on the forward strand.
GTTGTTGAAGAACTCCTGCCACAGCACCTTACCGATCATCAAGGTTTCCGGGCCACCCAGCAGTTCAGGAATCACGAACTCACCCACGACCGGGATGAACACCAGCATGCAGCCGGCGATGATGCCGTTCTTCGACAGCGGCACGGTGATCTTCCAGAAGCTGTTGAAGGTGCTCGAACCCAGGTCAGACGCGGCCTCCAACAAGCTCGGGTCGTGTTTGACCAGGTTCGCGTACAGAGGCAGGATCATGAACGGCAGGTACGAATAGACCACGCCGATATACACCGCCAGGTTGGTGTTGAGGATCTGCAGCGGCTGGTCGATCAACCCGGTCCACAGCAGGAAGCCATTGAGCAGGCCGTTGTTGCTGAGAATGCCCATCCAGGCATAGACGCGGATCAGGATCGCGGTCCAGGTCGGCATCATGATCAGCAGCAGCAGTACTGTCTGGGTTTCCTTCTTGGCGTTGGCAATCGCATACGCCATGGGATAGCCGATCAGCAGGCACAACAGCGTGCTGAAGAACGCCATCTTCAACGAACCCAGATAGGCCGAGATGTACAGCTCATCCTCGGTCAGCAGTCCGTAGTTGGCCAGGTTCAGCACCAGTTGAACCTTGTCTTCGACGTAGCTGTAGATCTCGGTGTACGGCGGGATCGCCACGTCGGCTTCGGCAAAGCTGATCTTCAGAACGATGAAGAACGGCAGCATGAAGAACAGGAACAGCCAGATGAAGGGCACGCCGATCACCAGATGCCGCCCCTCCGGGGTGATGCGCTTGAAGGCTCGCTTGAGCTTGCTCGGTTTCATGACCGCAGTACCACGCCGCTGTCGTCTTCCCACCATACGTACACTTCGTCGCCCCAGGTCGGGCGGGTACCCTGGCGCTCGGCGTTGGCAACGAACGACTGGACGACCTTGCCACTCGGCAGTTCGACGTAGAACACCGAATGGCCACCCAGGTAAGCGATGTCATGCACCTTGCCACGCGACCAGTTGTGCTCGCAGGTCGGCTGGGTGGTGGTGACCAGCAGCTTCTCCGGGCGCAACGCGTAGGTGATGTGCTTGTCTTCTACCGAGGTAGTGACACCGTGGCCGACATAGATTTTACGTTCGAGCTCCGGGCTTGCGATGATCGCGTGGCCTTCGGCGTCGTCGACCACCTCACCTTCGAACAGGTTGACGTTGCCGATGAACTCGCAGACCAGGCGGCTGGTCGGGGTCTCGTAGACGTCGATAGGGCTGCCGATCTGGGCGATCCAGCCCAGGTGCATGATGGCGATACGCTGGGCCATGGTCATGGCCTCTTCCTGGTCGTGGGTCACCATCACGCAGGTCACACCGACCCGCTCGATGATTTCGACCAGTTCAAGTTGCATCTGCGAGCGCAGCTTCTTGTCCAGAGCGCCCATCGGCTCGTCGAGCAGCAACAGTTTTGGGCGTTTGGCCAGCGAGCGGGCCAGTGCCACACGCTGACGCTGACCACCGGAAAGCTGGTGCGGCTTGCGCTTGGCGTACTGGGTCATGTGCACCAGCTTGAGCATCTCCGCCACGCGGGCTTCGATCTCGGCCTTGGGCATCTTGTCCTGCTGCAGGCCGAAGGCGATGTTCTGCGCCACGGTCATGTGCGGGAACAGCGCATAGGACTGGAACATCATGTTGATCGGCCGCTCGTAGGGCGGCATGTCGGTGATGTCGACGCCATCGAGGAAAATCCGCCCTTCGGTCGGACGCTCGAAGCCCGCCAGCATACGCAGGAGGGTCGATTTACCGGAACCGGAGCCTCCCAGCAGGGCGAAGATTTCACCCTTGCGGATTTCCAGGGACACATCGTCCACGGCTACCGTTTCGTCGAATTTTTTCGTGACCCGGTCGATCTTGACCAGCACCTGCTTGGGTTGCTGGCCACCCTCGAGGGCTTTTTTATAGGCACCGGAGGCAACTGCCATGAGTGAAACTCCCAACAAGATTTGTGTGCCCGCCCCGTCTGGCGCGGCAGGCCTGGATTGTTACTTGCCCGACTTGACCTTGGTCCAGCTGCGGGTCATCAAACGTTGCACCTTGGGTGGCAACTCACTGTTCACGAACATCTTGTCCAGCACTTCCTGCGGTGGGTAAACCGCAGCGTCAGTCCTCACGGCCTGGTCCATCAGGTCGCCAGCCTTGGGGTTCGGGTTGGCGTAACCGACGTAATCACTGACCTGGGCGATAACCTCAGGCTTCAGCAAATAGTTGATGAAGGCGTGGGCCTCTTTCACGTTCTTGGCGTCCTTGGGAATCGCCAGTACGTCGAACCAGAGGTTGCCGCCCTCCTTGGGAATCGCGTAGGCCAGGTTCACGCCTTTCTTCGCTTCTTCAGCGCGGGTCTTGGCCTGGAACACGTCACCGGAGAACCCTGCCGCGACGCAGATGTCGCCGTTGGCCAGGTCGGTGATGTACTTGGAGGAGTGGAAATACGTCACGTAGGGGCGTACCGCCAGCAGCTTCTTCTCAGCCTTGGCGTAGTCCTTGGCATCGGTGCTATTGGGGTTCAAACCCATGTAGTTGAGCACCGCCGGCAGCATTTCGTCCGCCGAGTCGAGGAAGGCCACACCGCACTTGGACAGCTTCTTCATGTTCTCGGGCTCGAACAGCACCGCCCACGAGTCGATGGTGTCCACGCCGAGCGCGGCCTTGACCTTGTCGACGTTGTAGCCGATTCCATTGGTGCCCCACAGGTACGGCACGGCGTACTGGTTGCCCGGATCGTTCTTTTCCAGGCGCTTCATCAGCGCCGGGTCCAGGTTGGAATAATCAGGCAGCAGGCTCTTGTCGAGCTTCTGGAACGCGCCCGCCTTGATCTGCTTGCCCAGGAAATGGTTGGACGGCACGACTACGTCGTAGCCGGTGTTACCGGCCAGCAGCTTGCCTTCCAAGGTTTCATTGGAGTCGAAGACGTCCTGCACCGGCTTGATACCGGTCGCTTTCTCGAAATCCGCGAGGGTGTTAGGGCCGATATAATCGGACCAGTTGTAGAAGTGCACCGTAGGCGCCGCTTGGACGCTGCATGCCAGCGTCAGGCCCGCTCCAGCCATCAAGGCCTTGCGTAAAACAGAAATAGACAAGTGGGTGGTCCTCACAATCAGTGCCTCGGTGACGGCTCGCTTCATGGGTACGAGCGCTGCCGCACACGTAAAACCGGCGCGCAACTTACCTTCGCAGCCTCGATGCCGCAATCATCAATTGCCTTTCACTGCCTCTGGGCCGGAAAGCCCCGGCCCAGAGGGTTCAGCATCGGGTTTACTTGCCCGACTTGATCTTGGTCCAGCTGCGAGTGATGACGCGCTGGGCGGCGGCTTCTGGAGCAGCAATCGCGTACAGCTGTTTCTTCACTTCGGCAGGCGGATAGATGCTTGGGTCGCTGGTGATGTCCTTGTCCACGAACTGGGTCGCGGCCTTGTTGCCATTCGGGAAGCGCACGGCGTTGGTGATCTCGGCCATGATCTCCGGCTGCATCAGGAAGTCCATGAACTTGTAGGCAGCGTCCTTGTGCTCGGCATCCTTCGGCATGGCGACCATGTCGTAGAAGGTACCGGCGCCTTCTTTCGGAATGACGTAGTCCAGCTTGACCTTGTCGCCCGCTTCATGGGCACGCGCCTTGGACTGCTCCAGGTCACCCGAGTAACCGACGGCGACGCAGATGTTGCCGTTGGCCAGGTCACCGATGTACTTGGACGAGTGGAAGTAGGTGATCGAAGGACGGATGCTCAGGAACAGGTCCTCGGCGGCCTTCAGGTCTTCCTTCTTGGTGCTGTTGGTCGGCTTGCCCAGGTAGTGCAGTGCGGCCGGCAGCATTTCGGTCGGCGCATCAAGGAAGCTCACGCCGCAGCTCTTGAGCTTGGCGATGTTCTCTGGCTTGAACACGGCGTCCCAGGAGTCGATCTTGTCGACGCCCAGCGCGGCCTTGACCTTCTCAGGGTTGTAGCCAATACCGATCGAACCCCACATGTAGGGGAAGGCGTATTTGTTACCCGGGTCGCTGGCATCGCCGACGGCCTTGAGCAGGTCTTCGTCGAGGTTTTTCCAGTTCGGCAGCTTGGAACGGTCCAGCTCCTGATACACACCAGCCTTGATCTGCTTGGCCAGGAAGTTGTTGGACGGCACAACGATGTCGTAACCGGACTTGCCCGCCAGCAGCTTGGCTTCCAGGGTTTCGTTGCTGTCGAAGACGTCGTACTTGACCTTGATGCCAGTCTGCTTCTCGAACTTGGCGACCGTTTCCGGAGCGATGTAGTCCGACCAGTTGTAGACGTTCAGGACTTTGTCTTCAGCCTGCACAGCGGTGGCCATGGCACCCATCAGGGCTGCGGCCAGCAACGTCTTGCCCATTTTCTTCATGCGTCATGCTCCAGATTTTTTTGATTAGCCATCCGTTCAGCTGCCAGGTCCCGCAGTACACGCGTTGGGCGACTGAAACAGTCGCTAGTCTGGCAAGTTCCAAGGCGCTGTTTCAAGGAAAGCAGAGCCTTGTCCGCAACTAATGTCACAACGCTAGCCTAGCAGGCGCTCACTTGATCGCTTCATAGGTCAGGTCCAGGCACTTGCGCGCCTTCTCTACCAACTCGTCCACCTCTGCATGGCTGATGACCAGGGGCGGGGCGATGATCATGGTGTCGCCGACCGCACGCATGATCAGGCCGTTCTCGAAGCAGAAGTTGCGGCAGATCATGCCTACGCCCTTGCCTTCGTAACGGCTGCGGGTGGCTTTGTCCTTGACCAGCTCGATCGCACCGAGCAGGCCCAGGCCGCGCACTTCGCCAACCAGCGGGTGGTCTTGCAGCTCTCGCAGACGCTTTTGCAAGTAGGGTGCCACATCTGTGCGAGCCTTCTCGACGATCTTCTCGTCGCGCAGGATGCGCAGGTTTTCCAGGCCCACCGCCGCCGCAACCGGGTGGCCGGAGTAGGTGAAGCCGTGGTTGAAGTCACCACCTTCGCTGAGCACCTGGGCGACTGTGTCACGCACGATCACACCGCCCATGGGGATGTAACCGGAGGTCAGGCCCTTGGCGATGGTCATCAGGTCTGGCTTGAGGTCGTAGTAGTCCGAACCGAACCACTCGCCGGTACGGCCGAAACCGCAGATCACTTCGTCGGCGACGAACAGGATGTCGTACTTGGCAAGGATCTCCTTGACCTTCGGCCAGTAGGTCACTGGCGGAATGATCACGCCGCCAGCGCCCTGAATCGGCTCGGCGATGAAGGCCGCGACGTTGTCTTCGCCAACCTCCAGAATTTTCTTCTCCAGTTGCTCGGCAGCCCAAACCCCGAATTCATCAGGGGTCATGTCGCCGCCCTCGCCGAACCAGTACGGCTGAGGGATGTGCACGATGCCCGGGATCGGCAGGCCGCCCTGCTCGTGCATGCCGCTCATGCCACCCAGGCTTGCACCGGCGACAGTGGAGCCGTGGTAACCGTTGATGCGGCCGATGATGGTCTGTTTCTGCGGCTTGCCCTTGAGCGCCCAGTAATGACGGACCATGCGCAGCACGGTGTCATTGCCTTCGGAGCCGGAACCGGTGAAGAACACATGGGTCATGCCCTTCGGCGCCACGTCGGTAATGGCCTTGGCCAGCTCCAACGCAGGTGGGTGGGCGGTCTGGAAGAACAGGTTGTAGTACGGCAGTTCTCGCATCTGCTTTTCTGCCGCCTGCACCAGCTCTTCACGGCCATAGCCGACTGCAACGCACCACAGGCCAGCCATGCCGTCGAGGATCTTGTGCCCCTCGCTGTCCCACAAATGCACACCCTGCGCCTTGGTGATGATGCGCGGCCCTTTCTCCTTCAACTGCTTGTAGTCAGAGAAAGGTGCAAGGTGGTGCTCGCCGCTCAGGGTTTGCCATTCACGGGTTTGCGGGTTGTTGACGCTCATGTGCCTCTCCATTTTCCGGCGGCCGCCCTTGAGCGGCCTCAGGGTTGATCAGACAGCGAACAGCAGGAACTCACGTTCCCAGGAGCTGATGACGCGTTTGAAGTTTTCATGCTCGGCGCGCTTGGTGGCGACGTAGCCGGTGATGAATTTCTTGCCCAGGTACTGGGTCAGCGCGCGGCTGATTTCCATACGCTCAAGGGCATCCTCGATGGTCAGCGGCAGGCGCAGGTTACGCCGCTCATAGCCTCGGCCCACCACCGGTGCGCTGGCTTCGATACCTTCGACCATGCCGATGTAGCCGCACAGCAGGCTCGCCGCGATGGCCAGGTAGGGGTTCGCATCAGCACCGGGGAGGCGGTTTTCGACACGCCGGCTCTGTGGCCCGGCATCCGGCACCCGCAGGCCAACCGTGCGGTTCTCTTCGCCCCATTCGACGTTCACCGGCGCCGAGGTATCGGGCAGGAAACGACGGAACGAGTTGACGTTGGGAGCGAACAGCGGCAGCGCTTCGGGAATGAATCTCTGCAAGCCACCGATGTGGTGGAGGAACAGCTGGCTCATGCTGCCGTCTTCATTGGAGAAGATGTTCTTGCCGGTGTGCACGTCGACCACGCTCTGGTGCAAGTGCATGGCACTGCCCGGCTCGCCGGTCATCGGCTTGGCCATGAAGGTCGCGGCCACATTGTGCTTGAGCGCCGCCTCGCGCATGGTGCGTTTGAACACCAGGATCTGGTCGGCCAGGTGCAGGGCGTCGCCATGACGGAAGTTGATCTCCATCTGCGCCGTGCCGTCTTCGTGGATCAGCGTGTCGAGGTCCAGCTGCTGCAGCTCGCACCAGTCGTAGACATCTTCAAACAGCGGGTCGAATTCGTTGGCTGCCTCGATGGAGAACGACTGCCGACCGGTTTCCGGGCGGCCCGAACGGCCCACCGGGGGCTGCAGCGGGAAGTCCGGGTCTTCGCTACGCTTGGTCAGGTAGAACTCCATCTCGGGCGCGACGATCGGCTGCCAGCCCTTGTCGGCATAGAGTTTGAGCACTTTTTTCAGGACGTTGCGCGGCGACAGTTCGACCGGGTTGCCCTTCTTGTCGTAGGTGTCGTGAATGACCTGGGCGGTTGGCTCGATGGCCCACGGCACCAGGAACACGGCGTTCTCGTCCGGGCGGCAGATCATGTCGATGTCGGCAGGATCGAGCAGTTCGTAATAGATGTCGTCGTCGACGTAGTCGCCGGTCACGGTTTGCAACAACACGCTCTCGGGCAGGCGCATGCCTTTTTCGGCGATGAACTTGTTGGTGGGCGATATCTTGCCGCGCGTGATGCCGGTCAAGTCGCTGATCAGGCACTCGACTTCGGTGATCTTGTGCTCTTTCAACCAATCGGTGAGCTGGTCGAGGTTGTTACTCATAAATACCTCAGGAGGTAAGGTGGTCCGCGCTCTGATTCTGGATGGAGTACATTGCTAAAGCAAAAACCCGCGCGCAGGACCGCAGTGGATACACTGGAAACAGGCGTATCCGTAATGAGTTCGATGGGCAGAAAGGCGAAAAGAGGTGCGATAGACCGCTACGGGGCGTGGTCCGCGAAGGCCAGGCGTCAATTATTGCGGCCAGTGCAGCCGACCAATCGTCGGGGCGCGCAAATAGGACGGAGATACCCGATGGTGCTGCACTGGCAGCACGTACAGGTCGCGACAAGCGGACCATGTGACCCTCGTATTATTGTGTTCTGGGTTGAGACCGAGCTTAGCCTTGTTCATTTTTTTACACAACACCTCCGTAAAAAATAAAACACGGCGTGTCGGAGATAGCCCTTCGCAGCGGAAATAGCGGATAATGGATTGCCCCGATATGCAGCAAATCTGCCGTCGATGTGCCATTTCAGGGCATCATGGGGTTGGCTTGACATCAGTATGTCTTTTCGATTGACTGGACCTGCAAGCCCCCCTTGATTGATATTTTTAACAACAAAGGTGTTGCATCATGTCGGTACCCCCGCGTGCCGTTCAGCTTAACGAAGCGAACGCGTTCCTTAAGGAACATCCTGAGGTTCTCTACGTTGACCTTCTGATTGCAGATATGAATGGTGTGGTTCGTGGCAAGCGAATCGAACGCACCAGCCTCCACAAGGTTTACGAGAAAGGCATCAACCTGCCGGCCTCCCTCTTCGCCCTGGATATCAACGGTTCCACCGTTGAAAGCACCGGGCTGGGCCTGGACATCGGCGATGCCGACCGCATCTGCTACCCGATTCCCGGCACCCTCTCCAACGAACCCTGGCAGAAGCGCCCCACCGCTCAGCTGCTGATGACCATGCACGAGCTCGAAGGCGAGCCGTTCTTCGCCGACCCGCGCGAAGTGCTGCGTCAGGTAGTGAGCAAATTCACCGAGATGGGCCTCACCATCTGCGCAGCCTTCGAGCTGGAGTTCTACCTGATCGACCAGGAGAACGTGAACGGCCGTCCACAGCCACCGCGTTCACCCATTTCGGGCAAGCGTCCGCAGTCGACCCAGGTGTACCTGATCGACGACCTCGACGAATACGCCGACTGCCTCCAGGACATCCTCGAAGGTGCCAAGGAGCAAGGTATTCCGGCCGACGCCATCGTCAAGGAAAGCGCCCCGGCGCAGTTCGAAGTCAACCTGCACCACGTCGCCGACCCGCTCAAGGCCTGCGACTATGCCGTGCTGCTCAAGCGCTTGATCAAGAACATCGCCTACGACCATGAAATGGACACCACCTTCATGGCCAAGCCCTACCCGGGCCAGGCAGGCAACGGCCTGCATGTACACATCTCCGTGCTGGACAAAGATGGCAACAACATCTTCACCAGCGAGGATCCCGAGCAGAACGCCGCGCTACGTCACGCTGTCGGCGGTGTGCTCGAGACCCTGCCCGCGTCCATGGCGTTCCTCTGCCCGAACGTCAACTCGTACCGCCGCTTCGGCGCCCAGTTCTACGTGCCGAACGCGCCGAGCTGGGGTCTGGACAACCGCACCGTGGCCCTGCGCGTGCCGACTGGCTCGCCAGATGCCGTGCGCATCGAGCATCGCGTTGCCGGTGCCGATGCCAACCCGTACCTGATGATGGCGGCCGTCCTGGCGGGCGTGCACCATGGCCTGACCAACAAAATCGAGCCAGGCGAGCCGATCGAAGGCAACTCGTACGAGCAGCTGGAACAGAGCCTGCCGAACAACCTGCGCGATGCCCTGCGCGAGCTGGACGACAGCGAGATCCTGAACAAGTACATCGATCCGAAGTACATCGACATCTTTGTCGCGTGCAAGGAAAGCGAGCTGGAGGAGTTCGAGCACTCGATCTCCGACCTCGAGTACAACTGGTACCTACATACCGTGTAAACGAAAACGCCGCCCACAAGGGCGGCGTTTTTCATTGCGGGCCGCGAAGCCGGCAAGCACAGGCTTACAGGGATTTCTCGAAAATCTTCGAATTGCGCTGATAGTTGTACAGCGAAGCTCGCGCCGCAGGCAGCCGCTCGACCCCACTGGGCGCGAACCCACGCTCGCGGAACCAGTGCGCGGTACGCGTCGTCAACACGAACAAGGTATTCAACCCCAACTGCCGCGCCCGGCTCTCGATGCGCTCCAGCAACTCGTCCCCGCGCCCGCCATGGCGGTACTCTGGGTTGACCGCCAGGCACGCCAGTTCGCCCGCTTCGGAATCGGCTATCGGGTACAACGCCGCACAGGCGATGATCATGCCCTCACGCTCGACCACGCTGAACTGCTCGATCTCCCGCTCCAGCACCTCGCGCGAACGACGTACCAGAATGCCCTGCTCTTCCAGCGGACTGATCAACTCCAGCAAGCCGCCGACGTCGTCGATGGTAGCCTCGCGCACCACCTCGAACTGTTCCTGGGAAACCAGCGTACCGCCACCCTCACGGGTGAACAGCTCGGTCAACAGCGCGCCATCTTCGGCATAACTGACGATATGACTGCGCGCCACGCCCCCCTTGCACGCCTCGGCGGCAGCATCGAGCAACTCGCCCTGGTAATCGCTGCCCAGACGGGCCAAATGCGGTGCGACCTGTTGCGGGCGCAGCTCGCGCACCAGCTTGCCGTTCTCGTCCAGCAAACCCGGTTCGGCGCCGAACAGCAGCAGCTTGTCAGCACCCAATTCGATGGCCGCCCGGGTGGCGACGTCTTCGCAGGCCAAATTGAAGATTTCACCCGTAGGCGAATACCCCAGGGGCGACAGCAGCACGATGGAGCGCTCGTCGAGCAAGCGGCTGATGCCCTTGCGGTCGATCCGACGCACTTCGCCGGTGTGGTGGAAATCGACGCCTTCGAGTACGCCGATCGGCCGTGCGGTGACCAGGTTGCCGCAGGCCACACGCAAGCGCGAGCCCTGCATCGGTGAGGCGGCGATATCCATCGACAGCCGCGCCTCGATGGCAAGACGCAAGGCGCCGACTGCATCGATCACACAGTCCAGGGTGGCCGCGTCAGTGATGCGCAAGCCGCGGTGGTAGTGCGGCGTCAGCCCGCGAGCCGCCAGGCGGCTTTCGATTTGTGGACGCGAGCCATGCACCAGTACCAGCCGCACGCCAAGACTGTGCAGCAGTACCAGGTCATGGACGATATTGCCGAAGTTCGGGTGCTCCACACCATCGCCGGGGAGCATGACCACGAAGGTGCAATCGCGATGAGCATTGATGTACGGGGAGGCATGACGCAGCCAGTTGACGTATTCGGGCATGACAGGGCCTGTGGATAAAGTGGACGGAGAACGGTGGATCACACGGCGTTCAGGATCATCGTCGGAACAGGCTTGCGGTCACGCGCGGTCTCCTCTAGGCAAGAACGAATCAGCTCGATTGACGTTTAATTCAGGCAATAGTGCCGGATCAGGTCACGCAATAGACGCACGGTAGGCTCGATTCGTGACATTTCAAGGTATTCGCCCGGCTGGTGAGCACAGGCGATGTCACCGGGGCCGAGCACGATGGTCTGGCAACCCAGCTGCTGAAGATAAGGCGCTTCGGTGCCGAACGCCACCGCTTCGGCGCGATGCCCGGTCAGACGTTCGGCTACCTGTACCAGCTCGGCATCGGCGGCCTGCTCGAACGGTGGCACTTCCGGGAACAGCGGCGCGTAGTCGATACGCACCTCATGGCGCTCAGCCAGCGGCACCAACTTCTCGCGGATGGCCGCGCGCAACTGCTCCACGTCCATGCCAGGCAAAGGACGCAGGTCGAACTCCAGCGCGCACTGGCCACAGATGCGGTTAGGGTTGTCGCCACCGTGGATGCAGCCGAAGTTCATGGTCGGTGTCGGTACGGAGAACTGCGGGTTGCGGTAGGTTTCCTGCCATTGCCGGCGCAAGCCCATCAACTCGCCCATGACCGCATGCATGGCCTCCATGGCGCTGCGCCCCAGGCTTGGGTCGGAGGAGTGGCCGCTGCGCCCGAGGATGTCGATTCGGTCCATGAGAATGCCCTTGTGCATGCGAATCGGCCGCAGGCCCGTGGGCTCGCCAATCACCGCCGCACGCCCAAGAGGCTGCCCGGCTTCTGCCAGGGCGCGGGCCCCAGACATGGAGCTTTCTTCGTCGCAGGTGGCCAGGATCAGCAACGGCTGCTTGAAGTCGTGCTCCAGCAACGGCAGCACCGCTTCGATCACCAAGGCGAAAAAGCCCTTCATGTCGCAACTGCCAAGCCCGACCCAGCGACCATCGACCTCGGTCAGCTTGAGCGGATCACTCGCCCACAGCTGCGGGTCATAGGGCACCGTATCGCTGTGACCTGCCAGTACAAGGCCGCCAGGGCCGGTGCCACGACTGGCCAACAGGTTGAACTTGCCGGGGCTGACTGGCTGAATGTCGCACTTGAACCCCAGGTCGGCCAACCAGCCTGCCAGCAGGTCGATGACCTGGCGGTTGGACTGGTCCAGCGCGGGCTGGGTGCAACTGACCGAGGGCGCGGCAACCAAGGCGGCGAACTGGTCTTTGAGCGTCGGCAACGGCATGCGCATACTCCTCGAAAGCGTTGCCCATCATAGCAACGCATTCCTGCTCGCGGGCAACCCGCTGGCCCTGTGGAAGTCCCCTTGCGTCGCCAAAGCAGGGCAAAGCCCTGGCAAACTCAACAGTCCACAGCCGACTCCTGTAGACTCACCGCCAACCACGCCCCTCCCTTCGAGCCTGTGATGCACAAAGAAACCGAACTCAAGCTCCGCGCCAGCCGCGAGACCCTTGCCGCCCTGCGCGAGCACCCCCTGCTGAAGAAGCGCAACAAGTCCGGCTGGCAGACCCGCGAGCTGCTCAACCAGTACTTCGATACCCCCGAGCGCGACCTCTCGGCTGCCCGCGTCGCCCTGCGCCTGCGCCGTGACGGCGATGTGATCATCCAGACCCTCAAGTGCCGTGGCCAAAGCGTTGCCGGCCTGTCCGAGCGCAACGAATTCGAATGGCAGCTGGACAAGGTCAAGCTGGACCTGAAAAAGTTCGACGCCACCTGCTGGCCCGAGCAACTGGCCGACCTGGACAAGAAAACCATCAAGCCGCTGTTCACCACCGACTTCACCCGCGAATACGCTGAAATCGCCTGGGGTCGGGGCAAGAGCAAGGTGGTGATCGAAGCCGCGCTGGACCAGGGCTTCGTGATCGCCGGCAAACGCAAGGAAGAGATCTGCGAGCTGGAACTCGAACTGCGCGAAGGTGCCCCGGAGGCATTGCTCGAACTTGCCGCCGAGCTGGCCGCCAGCCTGCCACTGATGCCCTGCGACATCAGCAAGGCCGAGCGCGGCTACCGCCTGCTGGATCCCGACAGCTACGAGTTGGGCCTGCCCCACACCGAGCTGGACGCCGAAATGGCCGTGGACGACGCCTACGCCGCACTCGCCTGGCAACTGCTGGGCAGCAGCCAGCGCCTGGCTGAGCAATACCGCCACAACGGTCACTGGCGCTTGTTGCAGGAATGGGTCCTGTGCCTCAGCGAACTGCGCGCCCTGACCAGCAGCCTGGGCCAGGCCGCACCACGCCCGACTACTCGCGCCCTGCGCACCCGCCTGGACGCACTGCTGGAAGACTGGCGCCCGCTGGTTCAGGCCGGCAACGATGACGAAGACATCCGCCGCGCCGCGCCCGAGCAGTTCGCCGAAGAGCTGGAAGACATCCGTTGGGGCCAGTTCTCGCTGGAAACGTCTCGCTGGCTGCTAGCCCGTAGTTGGACTCTGGATCGTAAAGGCCGTGGCGAGCGCCAGGGCAAGGCGCAACTGGCCAGCTGGCTGGGCCACCTGCTGGGCGAGGAAGGCCGCGCCCTGAAGCTGCCGCTCTACACTCAGCGCCCAGAAGACCTGGCCGAGCAGTTGCCGCGTCTCGAACAGCTGCTGGCCTGGCTGCACCACGCACGCCAGGTGCTCGAAGCGCCGCAGATGGACCGCCTGTATGGCGACCTGAAGAAACTGCACGAGCTGGCCGAACAACCCCTGTCCGATGAGCTGCTCGAAGCGCGCATCGAGCAGGCCCGCGCGGTGGATCAGAGCCGCGGTTGGAAGTATCTGATCAAGGCTTGAGTCAGCGTAGACCCCGCCGGCTAGCCGCTCCTGCAGGGGCTGCGATGATTTGCGGATCATCGCAGTCGCTCAACGCGCCAGCGGCAGGCTGGTCGTGGACTTGATCTCGGACAAGGCCACGATCGAATTGACCTCCTGGATCCCCGGCACATTCGACAGCTTCTCGAAGAAGAACCGTTCGTAGGCTTCGATGTCCGGCGTGACGATGCGCAACAGAAAGTCCACCGACCCCATCAGCACATAACACTCCAGCACTTCCGGAAAGCCGCGAATCGCTTCGGTGAACTCGGTGAAGTTGGAGCGCCCGTGAGCGTTGAGTTTCACCTCGGCGAAAATCTGCGTGTTGAGCCCGACTTTCTTGCGATCGAGCAAGGTCACCTGGCCCCGAATCACCCCCTCCTCCTTCAGGCGCTGAATGCGACGCCAGCACGGCGATTGCGAAAGCCCGACACGCTCGGCGATCTGTGCGCTGGACAGCGAGGCGTCCTCCTGCAGCAGCTCAAGAATGCGTCGGTCGTAGGCGTCCAGCTCGCCATGCATTTTTAATTCTCTCATAGAGTGTTTTTTGAATTGATCAATTCGCCTCAACGGCGAAATCCACCCATCATAGCGAAAAAATGCCTTTGGAAACGTGCAAGAATTCTTCCCACTCTTGCGGAGAACAGCATGAACGCACAGCCCCGTACCGACGTCTGGGCGGCCAACAACGCCCACAGCACCGTCAACTATCGCCTGCAGGCCGAGGCCGAACCCGACAGCCTGTGCCGGGTACTCAACCTGTTTGCCCTGCAGTTCCTCACGCCACACAGCGTGCAGGTCAGCCAGCAGGATGACTGGTTGAACATCGAGGTGGGCATCGGTGGACTGAGCTGGCACCGGGCCGAGGTGATAGCGCAAAAACTGCGTAACCTGGTGTGTGTGGGTGAGGTGAGCCTGACCAACCAGCAGTGGCTCGTCAGGTCGTCACGATCACTGTAAGCGCCGTCTCGCCAATGACCGGGCAGTGACAGGCCCTGCAAGATCCAGAAACCCTTCATGTTCGGCAACCTCCCCCCGCCCGGCTAGCCTGAGCAGCACCTCCATCAGGCACGGACGCCTCCATGCATAGCCAAGACAATCCGGCACTCGACCTCAGGCGCGTGCTCGAAGCCCTGCTCACCGACCAGCACCTGCACGCCAACGACACCCTGCAGGTGCTTAGGCACGCCGCCACCCAACCCGCCCGCCATCCGTTGGAACAAATCGCCGCCTGTGGCCTGCAAGATCGCCAGCAGCCAGGCCAACGCCTTGATCTGGACCGCCTCTGCCAATGGCTTGCGAACAAGGTCGGCCAGCCCTACATGCAAATCGACCCCATGCAGCTCGACCTGTCCCAGGTCACGGGTCTGGTTTCCCCAGCATTCGCTCAACGCCATGGCATCCTGGTCGTGCACGCCGATGCCCAGCGCGTCACCGTCGCCAGCGCCCAACCTTTTCAGGACAGTTGGCAGGCCGACCTGGCGCGCAGCCTGGGTAAACCCATTCGCCGCGTGCTGGCCAACCCGGTGCAACTCCGCCAGCTAGGCCAGTCGCTCTTTCGCCTGGCCCATTCGGTAAAGGGCGCGCAGCATCAGCAATCGGCCAGCCTGGGCGACCTGGAGCAGTTGCTGGAGCTGGGCAAGCGCCAGGCCGAAGCCTCGGCTGACGATGCCCATATCGTGCACATCGTCGATTGGCTGCTGCAGTATGCCGTCGAACAACGGGCCAGTGACATCCACCTGGAGCCCCGCCGCGACCAGGGCCGACTGCGCTACCGCATCGACGGCCTGCTGCACACGGTCTATGCCTTCCCTGCCGGCGTGACCCTGGCGGTCGTCAGCCGCCTCAAGCACCTAGGGCGCATGGATGTCGCGGAAAAACGCCGGCCTCAGGATGGTCGACTTAAGAGCCGTCTGCCTGGCGGCGAAGAAGTCGAGCTGCGCCTTTCGTCCCTCCCTACCCCGTTTGGCGAAAAACTGGTGCTGCGCCTGTTCGACCCGCAGCAATTGCATGAGCGCTTCGACAGCCTGGGTCTTGAAGGCGAACAGCTTGCCCTGTGGCAAGCACTGTTGCGTCGACGACAGGGCATCATCCTGGTCACCGGACCCACCGGCTCCGGCAAGACCAGCACCCTGTACGCGAGCCTTAAGTCGCTGGCCACGCCCGAGGTCAACCTGTGCACCATCGAAGACCCTGTCGAGCGCCTGGAGCCTGCGTTCAACCAGTTGCAAGTCCAACCAAGCCTTGACCTGAGCTTCGCCAACGGCGCCCGCGCCCTGCTGCGCCAAGACCCGGATATCATCATGATCGGTGAAATTCGCGACCGCGAAACGGCGCTGGTGGCGGTTCAGGCGGCCTTGACCGGGCATCTGGTGCTGTCCACGTTACACACCAACGACGCCTGTAGCGCCATCACTCGGCTGCAAGAGCTGGGCGTCGCCGATTACCTGATCAAGGCAACCCTTATCGGCGTCATGGCCCAGCGTCTGGTGCGCACCTTGTGCGACGAGTGCAATGGACGTCCGACGATGGGAGAAGGCCAGCCATGCCGCCGCTGCCGTGGCACTGGTTTCCAAGGCCGAACCGGTCTTTTCGAGCTGCTGACCCCAAGCGACGAGCTTCGCGCGCGGATAAGCCCGGGCACCGACCTTGCAGCATTGCGTGACCAGGCCAGGGAGGATGGACTAAAGGATCTTCGAAGCTGCGGGGAAGCGAAAGTGGCGCTGGGTCTGACCAGCCTCGAGGAGGTCCTGAGGGTCTGCACCTGAGCAAAAAAAGCCTTGTATTCAAGGAACTTGCGTCAGTGCGGCAGGATCAAAGCGGGCATCTTCAACCCCCACCCTTTGAGGTGTTTCATCATGCGTCTCAAAACCGCCATCGCAGCTACTGCCTTGCTGTCGCTGCCGATTGGCTCCGCCATGGCCGATGAGTTCTTGCGTAACCTCATGACGACAGGTGCGACCACAGCGTCGAGCTACCTGACGTCCAGAGATCACAAGCTGGTATTGGCGGCACAGGATGATGCCGGCAGCTTCGTCGCCAGTGAAGGCGCCATTCGCGGACCTTTCCTGGAGGCAGCCCTGCACCAGGTACGCACCGAGAACCCAGGGATTGAAGCCAGCGACATGGAACTGGCCAATGCCATTCTTGCCAAGAATGCAGTAGCCGAGTAAGCGTGGGGGGCTGCAACGCAGCCCCTTCTCTCAGCGGTAGGCCTCCACCGGCACACACGCACAGAACAGATTCCTGTCCCCATAGACATTGTCGACCCGGTTCACCGCTGGCCAATACTTGTGCTGGCGAACGTGGCCACTGGGGGCGACGCCTTGCTCCAGGCTGTACGGCCGATTCCACGGTGCGAGGACATCAGCCAGCGTATGCGGCGCGTGCTTGAGCGGGTTGTCCTCCGCCGGCCAATTACCCTCCTGCACCTCGCCGATCTCGGCGCGAATTGCCAGCATGGCATCGACAAAGCGATCCAGCTCCGCCTTCGACTCGCTTTCGGTCGGCTCCACCATCAACGTGCCAGGCACCGGGAACGACATGGTCGGGGCATGGAAACCGTAGTCCATCAGGCGCTTGGCCACGTCTTCCTCGGTGATGCCGGTCTGCGCCTTGAGCGGGCGCAGGTCGAGAATGCATTCGTGCGCCACCCGCTGGTTGCGGCCGCGATACAGCACGGGGAACGCGCCACTCAGCTGGCTGGCCAAATAGTTCGCCGAGAGGATCGCCACCTCGCTGGCGTCAGCCAGCTGCGGGCCCATCATGGCGATGTACATCCAGCTGATCGGCAAGATGCTCGCGCTGCCCCACGGCGCGGCGCTGACCGCGCTGTTGTTCGGGTCCAGCCCAGGCACCGGCACTACCGGGTGGCTGGCGACGAACGGCTTGAGGTGGGCGCGAATCCCAATTGGCCCCATGCCTGGGCCACCCCCGCCGTGGGGGATGCAGAACGTCTTGTGCAGGTTCATGTGCGAAACGTCTGCGCCGATGTCCGCCGGCCTGGTCAGGCCAACCTGGGCATTGAGGTTGGCGCCATCCATGTACACCTGGCCGCCGTGCTGGTGGATCACGTCGCAAATCTCGCGAATACCCTCCTCGTACACCCCATGGGTGGACGGGTAGGTGATCATCAGGCAGGACAGCCGGTCGCCAGCCGCTCGGGCTTTGGCCTTGAGGTCGTCGAGGTCGACGTTGCCCTCGTCATCGCATTCGACGATCACCACCTCCATCCCCGCCATCTGCGCCGAAGCCGGGTTGGTGCCGTGGGCCGATGAGGGTATCAGGCACAAGGTGCGGTGGGGCTGATGACGGCTGTGATGATATCGGGTGATGGCCATGAGCCCGGCATATTCACCCTGGGCGCCCGAGTTGGGCTGCATGCAGATGGCGTCGAAGCCGGTAATGGCGCACAACCAAGCCTCCAGCTCGTCGATCATCGCCTTGTAGCCCGTCACCTGGGCGGCCGGCGCGAAGGGGTGGATGTTGGCAAAGCCCGGCCAGGTGATGGGAATCATCTCGCTGGTGGCGTTGAGCTTCATGGTGCATGAGCCCAGTGGGATCATCGACTGGTTCAGCGCCAGGTCCTTGTTCTCCAGGTGCTTGAGGTAACGCAACATCTCGGTCTCGCTGTGGTGCAGGTTGAACACCGGGTGAGCGAGCAAGGGCGTGCGCCGTACCAACGCGGCAGGAATACCCTCGGGCAAGGCATGCTTGTCGAGTTCAGCGATGTCCAGGCCATGGTCCACACCGAGGAAGATGTCGAACAGCCGCAGTACCGTCGCTTCGTTGCAGGTCTCGTCCAGGCTCACGCCCAGGTGCCCGCGTCCAAGAATTCGCAGGTTGATCCGGGCATGTTCGGCACTTTCGATGATCGCGGCCTGGGCGCCACCGACATCCAGTGTAAGGGTGTCGAAGAAATGCTGGTTG
This sequence comes from Pseudomonas sp. NyZ480, assembly GCF_029537255.1. Classification (NCBI taxonomy): domain Bacteria; kingdom Pseudomonadati; phylum Pseudomonadota; class Gammaproteobacteria; order Pseudomonadales; family Pseudomonadaceae; genus Pseudomonas; species Pseudomonas sp. NyZ480. Next base: position 5,234,014 of record NZ_CP120626.1, read on the forward strand.
AGGCGCTTTATACCCTTGGCCTCAAGCCCTGCTGCCAGGATAAACGTCAACCGATGGACCCGCTGGGCGATGCGCTGCAGGCCTTCCGGGCCGTGGTAGACGGCATAGAAACCGGCGATGTTGGCCAGCAGCACCTGGGCCGTGCAGATGTTGGAGTTGGCCTTCTCACGGCGAATGTGCTGCTCGCGGGTCTGCAGCGCCATGCGCAGCGCGGTGTTGCCGCGGGCATCGCGGGAGACACCGATGATGCGCCCCGGCATGGCGCGCTTGTAATCATCGCGGCAGGCGAAATAGGCCGCATGGGGGCCGCCGTAGCCCATGGGCACGCCAAAGCGCTGGGTCGAACCCAGCACTACGTCCGCACCCCACTCGCCGGGCGGTGCCAGCACCACCAGGCTCAACAGGTCGGCCGCTACACAGGCCAATGCCTGCTGGCTGTGGAGCTGGTCGACCAGCGGACGCAAGTCGCGCACCTCGCCGTGGGTATCCGGGTATTGCAGCAGCGCGCCGAATACCGAGTGCTTGGCGAGGTTATCCACGCAGTCCACGATCAGCTCGAAGCCAAACCCTTCGGCGCGGGTTTTCAGCACCGAGAGGGTTTGCGGGTGGCAATGCTCATCAGCGAAGAACGCGTTGCTCTTGCTGCGCGCCACACGCTTGGCCAAGGCCATGGCTTCGGCGGCAGCGGTGGCCTCGTCGAGCAACGACGCATTGGCCAGGGCCAGCCCGGTCAGGTCGATGATCATCTGCTGGAAGTTCAACAGCGCCTCCAGCCGGCCTTGGGCGATTTCCGGCTGATAGGGCGTGTAGGCGGTGTACCAGCCGGGGTTCTCCAACACGTTTCGCAGGATCACCGTCGGCGTGACCGTGCCGTGATAGCCCATGCCGATCAGACTGGTCCATACCTGGTTCTGCTCGGCATAGCCAGCGAGCTTGGCCAGTGCAGCCTGTTCATCCAGGGCCGGCGGAAGGTCGAGCGGACGGTTCAGTCGGATTCCAGGGGGGACAGTCTGCTCGATCAGCTCACTGCGGCTGGCAACGCCCAACGTGGTGAGCATGGCCTGCTGCTCCGAGGCATCAGGCCCCAGGTGGCGACGCAGGAAAGGGTTGAGCTCTTGCAGTTGATGCAGGGATGGCGACTGGGACATGACGACGCTCTCTTCCTAGACCAGGCCTCATGGAGACTTATAAGTCTAGGAAGGATTGCCGATTCTGCGGGAATTCTTGGGGTTGCAGTACCGGGCTCCTGCAGGAGGGTGCCTGCTGCAGGAGCCAGCGACCAGGCGATTACTCGCCGATGGCAGCCTTGTAGCCGGCGGCATCCAGCAGCTTGTCCAGCTCGGACGTGTCGCTTGGCTTGAGCTTGAAGATCCACGACTCGTAAGGTTTTTCGTTGAGCAGCTCGGGGCTGTCGGCCAGTTCTTCGTTGACGGCGATGACTTCGCCACCGACCGGGGCGTAGATGTCGGAAGCGGCCTTGACCGACTCCACAACGCCGGCAGCGTCGCCAGCGGCGAACACCTTGCCAACTTCCGCCAGCTCTACGAACACCACATCACCCAGGGCTGCCTGGGCGTGATCGCTGATGCCCACGGTGACGGTCCCGTCAGTTTCCAGGCGTGCCCATTCATGGCTTTCGGCATAACGCAGGTCGGCGGGGATATTGCTCATGTCTTGTATTCCTCGATTGGCTCAGCGGTCGGTCCGCCGTTGATTGTTCAGATCAGAATCTTGCCGTGGCGCACGAAAGTGGGTTTTACCACACGCACCGGGTACCACTTGCCGCGAATTTCGACTTCGGCGCGGTCGCCAGTGGCCATGGGCACGCGCGCCAAGGCGATGGACTTGCTCAGCGTAGGCGAGAAACTACCACTGGTGATCTCTCCTTCGCCAATCCCAGCGACACGTACCACCTGATGGGCACGCAACACGCCACGTTCTTCGAGCACCAGCCCAACCAGTTTTTCCTTCACGCCACTCTTGATCTCGTCCTGCAGCGCAGTGCGGCCAATGAAGTCGCGCTCGGCAGGTTCCCAGGCAATGCTCCAGCCCAGGTTGGAGGTGAGCGGCGTGTGGTTTTCGTCGATGTCCTGGCCGTACAGGTTCATGCCGGCTTCCAGTCGCAGGGTATCGCGGGCGCCAAGGCCGCTGGGGGCGATGCCGGCACCGACCAGGTCGTTGAAGAATGCAGGGGCCTGATGACCGGGCAAGATGATCTCGAGGCCGTCTTCACCGGTGTAACCGGTTCGGGCGATGAACCAGTCACCTTCGGCCATGCCTTCGAACGGGCGCAATTCGCGGATCAGCGCGGCACGCGAGGCACTGACCAGCGCGGCGACCTTCTCGCGGGCGTGGGGGCCCTGAATGGCAAGGATGGCCAGGTCGGAACGCTCATCCACACCCACCTCGAAACCCGCGCTGCGTGTCGTCAGCCAGGACAGCACGCTGGCTCGGGTCGCGGCATTGGTCACCAGGCGGTAGCCGTCCTCGGTGCGATAGACGATCAGGTCATCGATGACCCCGCCTGCGTGGTTCAACAGCGGGCTGTACAGGGCTTTGCCGGGGCTGTCCAGGCGAGCGACATCGTTGGCCAGCAGCTGTTGCAGCCAAGGCGTGGCGGCCCTGCCATCGATGTCGATGACGGTCATGTGGGACACGTCGAAAACCCCGCAGTCGCTACGCACCTGGTGGTGCTCTTCGACTTGCGAGCCATAGTGCAGGGGCATATCCCAACCGCCGAAATCGACCGTCTTGGCGCCGAGCGCCAGGTGCAGGTCATACAAAGGCGTGCGCTGTCCCATGGGTTTCTCCTTCCGGGCTTGGCGAAGCGGCAGCGGGCGATGACGTTTGGTCGTCAACTCTTGTTATAGGACCCGCCGCTGCGAATGCCGCGCATTGTAGCCGCAAGGGCGCGGGCTGGCATCCTTACTGACTGTGACCGGGACGTCTGGCCGAACGGCGGATCAAGCCGATGACCGGTAGCAGCCCAACCAGCACAAGGGTCAGCGCGGGTAACGAAGCACGCGCCCACTCCCCTTCGCTGGTCATCTCGAACACCCGCACCGCCAACGTATCCCAGCCGAAAGGACGCATCAGCAAGGTTGCCGGCATTTCCTTGAGCACATCGACAAATACCAGCAAGGCCGCGCTGAGAGCACCTGGAACCAGTAATGGCAGATACACCTTGCAAAACAATCTCGCGCCACCGACACCCAGGCTGCGCGATGCCTCCGGCAGCGAAGGCCGGATACGCTCCAGGCTGCTTTCCAAGGGGCCGTAAGCCACTGCGATGAAACGCACCAGATACGCCAGCAGCAGCGCCGCCAGGCTGCCCAGCAACAGTGGCTTGCCTGCGCCCCCCAGCCACTGGGACAGCGGCACCACCAACTGGTTATCCAGATAGCTGAAGGCCAGCATGATGGACACCGCCAACACCGACCCCGGCAACGCGTAACCCACGTTGGCCAGGCTCACGCCAGCACGGATGACGTGCGTCGGCGCCTGACGTCGGGCAAAGGCCAGCACCAACGCCACACCAACGGTGATCAGCGCCGCCATGGCGCCCAGATACAGGGTGTGCAGTACCAGGCTGACGTATCGCTCATCCAGGTCATACCGCCCGCGCTGCCAGAACCACGCCAGCAATTGCAGCAGCGGAATGACGAAGGCACAGGCGAATACGAGCAGGCACCAGCCACTGGCCAGCAGCGCCTTGCCGCCGCGTAAATGGTAAAGCGCCCGCCCTCGTGGCCGCTCGTTGCCATGGTGACTGGCACCCCGGGCACGACGCTCGCCATACAGCACCAGCATCACCGCCAGCAGCAGCAGGCTGGCCAACTGCGCCGCGCTGGAGAGGCTGAAGAAACCGTACCAGGTCTTGTAGATGGCCGTGGTAAAGGTGTCGAAGTTGAATACCGCAACTGCGCCGAAGTCGGCCAGTGTCTCCATCAACGCCAAGGCAATACCCGCACCGATGGCGGGTCGGGCCATTGGCAACGCGACCCGCCAGAACGCTTGCAGCGGCGACAGCCCCAGCACCCGCGCCGCTTCCATCAGGCCCTTGCCCTGGGCGAGGAACGCCGTGCGCGCCAGCAGGTAGACGTAGGGGTAGAACACCAGCACCAGCACGACGATCACCCCGCCCGTGGAGCGCACACGGGGCAAGCGCATCGGCCCAAACATTTCGCGCAGGGCAGTCTGCACCGGGCCGGAGAAATCCAGCAGGCCGACGAAGACGAAGGCCAGCACATACGCCGGAATGGCGAATGGCAGCATCAACGCCCAGTCCAGCCAGCGTCGGCCGGGGAATTCACAGAGGCTGGTGAGCCAGGCCAGGCTGACGCCTAACACGGTGACCCCGACGCCGACCCCGAGTACCAGGGTGGCCGTGTTGCCCAGCAAGCGGCTCATCTGGGTATCGAGCAGGTGCGACCATATTTGCGGGTCGATCGACTGCCACGACAGCAACAGCACGCTCAGGGGCAAGAGCACCAGGGCGGCGGTCATCAAGACCGGGAGGTACCAACGGCGTTGGGGCGTGTGCGGCAAGTTGACTGTCTCTGAGGCTGAATTGCGACCGCTTTGGGGTCATTCGCGGGTAAACCCGCTCCCACAGGGTGCGGCGCCGCTCTTGATGACGGCGAAATACCTGGGGGAGCGGGTTCACCCGCGAAAGGGCCTTCGCAGGCCCCCGAAAGGATAAGGCCTGGGGCTTAGTTCCAGCCAGCCCGGTCCATCAAGCGAATCGCTTCGGCCTGGCGCTTGCCGGCGACTTCAACCGGAATGCTGTCGGCCTTGAAGCTACCCCAGGCCGCCACCTCGTCCGATGGCTTGACCTTTGGGTTGGCCGGGAATTCCTGGTTGATATCGGCGAACAGCTTTTGCGCTTGCTCGCCGGTCATCCACTCGACCAGCTTCTTCGCCGCTTCAGGATGCGGCGCATGCTTGGTCAGGCCGATACCCGAGAGATTGACGTGCACGCCTCGGTCGCCCTGGTTTGGCCAGAAGATCTTCACCGGCAGTTGTGGATTCTGATTGTGCAGACGCCCGTAGTAGTAGGTGTTGACCACCCCCACATCGCACTGGCCTGCCGCGATGGCCTGGATCACCGCGTTGTCGTCGGAGAACACGTCCGTGGACAGGTTATTGACCCAGCCTTTGATGATTTGCTCGGTCTTGGCCTCACCGTGTGTCTCGATCATCGTGGCGGTCAGCGACTGATTATAGACCTTCTTCGCCGTCCGCAGGCACAGGCGGCCTTCCCACTGCTTGTCGGCCAGAGCTTCGTAGGTGCTCAACTCTTCAGGCTTGACCCGCTCGGTGGAGTAGATGATGGTCCGCGCACGCAGGCTCAGGCCGGTCCAGTCATGGGACGACGCGCGATACTGCGGGGGGATGTTCTTGTCGATGATGTCCGACTTGATCGGCTGCAGGATGCCCATCTGCTCGGCTTGCCACAGGTTGCCGGCATCGACGGTAAGCAGCAGGTCGGCCACACCATTCTCGCCCTCGGCCTTGATGCGCTGCATCAGCGGGGCTTCCTTGTCGGTGATGAACTTGATCTGGGTGCCGGTCTTGGCGGTATAGGCGTCGAAAACTGGCTTGATCAGCTCGTCGATGCGCGAGGAGTACACCACCACTTCGTCCGCTGCCTGGGCAGTGCCGCCCAGCAGGGTCAAGGCCAGAACGGCCAGTAGGGGCTTGCGTGGCAACATGAAAAGCACTCCTCGAATGGTATGAGAGGTGCAAATGGTAGTGAATCCCATTTTGCAGCTCATCCTCGGAGCCGTTACCGGATGTTGCAAAGCCCCAGCACCACCAGAAGCCGGCTTGCCGGCAATGAGGCCGCCAAGCGGCACCCACGCATCAGGCCTTGGCCAACTCAGGCAGATCCCCACTCAAGCCCAACGCCTGGCGCACGAACATCGCCTTGGCCTCCGGCATCTGCTCCACCAGCTTCAAGCCGGTGTTACGCAGCCAGCGCAACGGCAGCGGATTGGCCTGGAACAGCCGCTCGAAGCCCTCCATGGCCGCCATCAGCGCCAGGTTGTGCGGCATACGCCGGCGCTCGTATCGGCTCAGCACCTTCACATCCGCCAACCGCTCACCACGCTCACAGGCATTGACCAACACCTCGGCCAGCACGGCGGCGTCGAGGAACCCCAGGTTGACGCCCTGCCCGGCCAACGGATGAATGGTGTGCGCGGCATCGCCAATCAGCACCAGGCCTTCATCCACGTAGCGCTTGGCATGGCGTTGGCGCAGCGGCACGCAAACACGCGGGTCGGCCTCCAGCACATCGCCCAGTCGCCCCTCGAAGGCTTCCTGCAGCGCCCTGCGGAAGGCGTCGTCCTCCAACGCCATGATCTGCTCGGCTTGTTCAGGCGTGGTCGACCATACGATCGAGCACCACTGCTGGTTGCCATCGCGCGATAAAGGCAGAAACGCCAGCGGCCCCTCGTCGGTAAAACGCTGCCAGGCGGTGGCTCGATGCGCCGCGCTGCAGCGCACACTGGTCACGATAGCGTGGTGCAGGTAATCCCATTCACGGGTCTGGCAACCCGCCAGGCGTCTCACCGCCGAATTGGCGCCGTCGGCGGCCACCACCAGAGGAGCTCGCAGGCTGCGACCGTCGGCCAAGGTCAGCAGCCACTCGTCACCGGAGCGGCGCAGCTGCTCCAGGCGTGCATTGGGCAAGAGGCCGATATCGCTGTCGTGCAGGCGCTCCAGCAACCCATCCTGCACCACCCGGTTCTCGACGATGTGGCCAAGTACCTGGGCATGCACGCTGGCCGCCGAGAAATGAATCTGGCCGGTGCCGCTTCCGTCCCAGACCTGCATGTCCGAATAGGGCGACACGCGTCGCCCAGCGATGCCTTCCCAGGCCCCCAGGCGCTCCAGAATTCGCTGGCTCGCTGCGGACAAGGCGCTCACCCTGGGCTCGAACGGCGCCTGGGCATCGAAGGGTTTGACCGACAGCGGGCTGCCGTCGAGCAGGAGAATATCCAGGCCACTGTGGCGCAAGGCCAGGGCCAGGGCGCTACCGACCATACCGGCACCGACAATCAGTACATCTGCGCGCATTTCCATGCTTTACGCCTGCCTCGCTTGCGGCTTGAGCCGCACGTATAGGGTTTTATCGACCCGCGCCACCAGCTCGCCGGCGCCATCGCGTACATCCACCTGCAAACGCGGCAGGTACTTCTTGCCGGAAGCGGTTTGCTGGCGAATGTCGTCCAGCAACGCATCGTCGAGGTGGAACTCGGCGTACACCGGTCCTTTGCCCGGGGCGATGAAGTCGATGCTGGCAGCCTTGTCCCAGACGATGTACTCGCGGCCCAGCTGTTCGATCAGCAGCAACATGTAGAACGGATCGACCATCGAGTACAGACTGCCACCGAACTGGGTACCGACGTAGTTGCGGTTCCAGCGGGTCAGTTTCATGCGGACCTTGGCGCTGCGCATGTCCGGGCTGATGTGCTGCACGCGGATACCGGCGCCGAGGTAGGGAGGGTACAGGTTCAGCAACCAACGCAGCATGCGAGCCCGGCGAGCCAGGCGGCGTGAATCGCTCATGCCTGGCCCCGCGCGTCAGGGCGGGTGCCCAGGCCCATGGCCTGGCGCGCGAACCAACTTTTCGCCGGCGGCAGCAGGTCAAGCCCGAGCAATCCGATGTTTCGCCCTGCCGCCAGCAATGGCTGGCTGCTGCCGAACAGGCGGGTCACCTGGTCGGAAAAGCCGATGGTCAGCGCCTGGTCGAGTCGCTGGCGCTGGTGATAGGCCTGCAGTGTCGCAAGGTCGCCCGGATGTTGCGGGCCAGCCAACAGCGCGTCGGTCAGTGCCTGCACATCGCGCAATGAAAGGTTGAAGCCCTGGCCGGCTATCGGGTGCAGGCTGTGCGCAGCATTGCCCAGTACCACCAGGTGCGGTCGCACCTGTTCCTCGGCCTCCACCAGCGCCAGCGGATAAAGGTGCCGCGCGCCCACCTGACGCAGGGCGCCGAGGCGATAGCCAAAGGCGTCCTGCAGCTCACGCAGGAAATGGCGCTCGTTGATATCCGCCAGGCGCTGGGCGTCCATTCCCTGGCGGGTCCAGACGAGCGCGCAGCGATTGTCCGGCAATGGCAGCAGGGCCATCGGACCTTGTTCGGTGAAACGCTCGAAGGCTTGCCCGCGATGGGCCTCACCCGGTGTGATATTGGCGATCAGTGCACTTTGTTCGTAGGGCCTGCGACGCACATGGATGCCCAATTGCTCACGCAGACCCGAGCGGCCGCCGTCGGCCAGAATCGCCAGGTCGCATTCCAGGCTGGTGTCATCGTCCAGTCGCAATCGGTATCCACCGTCGATGGCCTGCATCGACCGGACCTCCGCCGGACAGCGCCAGCTCACCACCTCGCTGTCCAACCCTTGCCACAGGCACTGGCCAAGCCAGGCGTTCTCCACCACGTAGCCCAGTGCCGGCACACCTTCTTGCGAAGCATCCAGGCGTGTTGCGCCAAAGCGTCCACGGTCGGAGACCTGGATCTGCAGGATGGGTTCGGCACGTCGGCTGATGGTCGGCCACAGGCCCAGGTGATGGTAGATCTGTTGGGTACCAAACGACAGCGCGGATGAACGTGCGTCATAACTGGGCTGGAAGCTATCACCCGGGGCAAACGGCTCGATCAGCAGAATCTTCCAGCCTCGTGCCTTGGCACCTGCCTGCAGGGCCAAGGCCAGGCTTGCACCGACGAGGCCGCCGCCGATGATCGCCAGGTTGACCCGGCTCATGCTGCATCCCTGCGCGCGGCCGCCATCAGTGCCTCGATTTCAGCGACTGTCCTGGGCACATCCGACGTCAGAATTTCACAGCCCTGCCTGGTCACCACTACATCGTCCTCGATTCGCACACCAATGCCACGCCACTTCTTCGCCACCGTCTGATTGTCGGCAGCAATGTAGATACCTGGCTCTACCGTCAGCGCCATGCCGGGCTCGAGCACCCGCCACTGGCCACCGACCTTGTACTCGCCCACATCGTGCACATCCATGCCCAGCCAATGTCCGGCTCGGTGCATGTAGAAGGCGCGATAGGCCTCGCTTTCGATCAACGCCTGCACCTGGCCCTTGAGCAGCCCCAGTTCCACCAGGCCCTCGGTGATGACCCGCACGGTCGCCTCGTGGGCGTGATTCCAGTGCTTGCCCGGAGCGATCTCGGCGAACGCGGCCTCCTGGGCCTTGAGCACCAGTTCGTAGATCGCCTTCTGCTCGGGGGAAAAGCGTCCACTGACCGGGAAGGTGCGGGTAATGTCGCTGGCATAGCAGTCGATCTCACAGCCAGCGTCGATCAGCACCAGGTCGCCATCCTTGAGCAGGGCGTCATTTTGCTGGTAATGCAGAATGCAGCCATTGCGCCCGGCCGCGACGATCGAGCCGTAGGCCGGCATTTTGGCGCCACCTTTGCGGAATTCGTAATCCAACTCGGCTTCCAGGCTGTACTCGTGCAGCCCCGCCCGGCAGACCTGCATGGCCCGCACATGGGCGCGCGCGGAGATTTGCGCGGCAGCACGCATGACCTTCACCTCCGCCGCCGATTTATACAGGCGCATGTCATGCAGCAGATGATCCAGCGCAACGAACTCGTTCGGTGGCTGGGCGCCCAGACGGGCCTTGGAACGGATCACGTTGATCCAGTCCATGAGCCGGCGATCGAACTCGGGGTTACTGCCCATGGCGCTGTACACCCGCTCGCGCCCTTCGATCAGGCCCGGGAGGATCTCGTCGATGTCGGTGATCGGAAAGGCGTCATCGGCTGCAAAGTCGCGAATCGCCCCTTCCTGGCCGGCCCGCACACCGTCCCACTGCTCACGCTCGGGGTTGCGCTCACGGCAGAACAACACGTACTCACCGTGCTCGCGCCCAGGAATGAGCGCAATCACGGCTTCAGGCTCGGGGAAGCCGCTGAGGTACTGGAAGTCGCTGTCCTGGCGGTACACATGCTCGACGTCGCGGTTGCGAATGGCGACTGCAGCGGCAGGCAGGATGGCGATGCTGTTGGGAACCATCTGCGCCATCAGCGCCTTGCGCCGACGGGCATACTCGGCCTTGGGTATGTGGCTCATGGACAAGACTTCCCCCCAGGGTGATCGAATCAGTGCAGCGATGGCTTGGGTGCGGGTGCGGCGGGTGCGGCCAGCTCCGTATAGAGCAGCAGCGGCGCGACACGCAGATACTCCATCACTTCCATGTAGTCGCTTTCGCCATCCTCGGACTCTTCCAAGGCTTCCTGGACTTGAGAAATGGCGACCAGGTCCTGCAGGACCTCTTTCGCATCGGTGGACAGGTCCTTGCCGCCAGCGTTCAGACCAAAGCCGGTAATGAAACCTTGGCACCATTGGCCCAGCGCGGTGGCGCGCTCGGTCAGCGGGGCTTCGTCGCCTGGCAGCAGCAGGACGATGGCGATGTCCTCGCCAGTGAGTTCGGCCTTGACCATTTCCTGCAGGCCAACCAAGGCATTGCGCACGGAGTCCGCGGGCTCGCTTTCCAGCGCGCCTGCGGCATCGGCCAGCCAGGCTTCGGGGTCGAAGCCCGCGCCAGCGCAGCTGCGGCCGATCAGCAGACCATGCAGTTCGGCGGGAGATACAGGGTGACCGTTGCTCGAAAGCAGCGAGGCGAAAGCGGTGTAAGGCGATTGAGTATTAGGCATGGGCAGCTAGGCGCCAGGCGGCGCAATGACTAGAATGAAGACCTTGTATCCTAGCACCGGCAGGCGCGCCAAGACCATCGGCACTGGCCGCCATTGCCCAGGGAGAGGCATCATCGCCAGGTGAGTCAACGACGGAGCGAATCGAGTGCAACCCATGCAAGAGAAAGACCTGCAAGCGCTGATGAGCCGGTTCGAGTTGCTGATCGAACGTGTCGAGCAACTTAAACGGCAAAATGCACTCCTAATTGCTCAGGAAAAATCCTGGCGCGAGGAACGCGCCCACCTCATCGAAAAGAACGAAATCGCCAAGCGCAAGATCGAGTCGATGATTTTACGCCTGAAGGCCCTGGAGCAAGACTCATGAGTTCAAGCAATAGCGTTACCGTGCAGATCCTCGACAAGGAGTACTCGATCATCTGCCCTCCGGAAGAACGCAACAACCTGGTCAGCGCCGCACGCTATCTGGACAGCAAGATGCGCGAGATCCGCAGCAGCGGCAAGGTCATCGGTGCCGACCGCATCGCCGTCATGGCGGCCCTGAACATCACCCACGAGCTGCTGCACCGCCAGGACACCCCGGAAACGGCCAGCACAGGCACTACCCGTGAACAGGTACGCGACCTGCTGGAACGGGTCGACCAAGCGCTGTCCGACGACGCGGATACCAAAATCGGCTGAGATTGGTATACTGGCGCCACTCCCTGGGGGATGCGCCAGTCGGTTATGTCCCTGAGCCGATACGCACAACCACGGGGGTTGCACGCTGGGGCCGGTGTGCATGTCCGCCCGACGGAAAGCCTTAACGCCCCCTGCAATCTCCACCTTGAACTTTCGGGTTCAAGGGCTACACCGATAGCGGTCTTATCGGGGAGCCTGAATTCGCTTGCCCGCCTCCTCTGGCGGGCAATTCGTTTTGGCCGGCCCAGTCGGCCAGCACACCTGGGAACGCCCGTGCCATGACCGACACCGCGCCGCTAACCCGCCCCCAGCTTCGTCGCCTGCTTCGCGATGCCCGCCGCGCCCTGACGCCGGCACAGCAACATCGAGCCGCACGTGGCCTGTATCGCCAACTGGCGCAGCACCCGCTGTTCCGCCGTGCCCGGCACATTGCCCTGTACCTGCCCAACGATGGCGAAATCGACCCGCAGTTGCTACTGCGCGAAGCCCAGCGTCGTGGCAAGCGCACCTACCTGCCAGTGCTGCACGCCTGGCCGCGCACGCGCATGGTGTTCCAACGCTTCGAGCACGGCGAAAAACTCAAACGCAATCGGTTTCGCATTCCAGAACCGGTCACCGACCGCAAGCGTCAGCGTCCGATCTGGTCGCTGGATCTGATCCTGCTGCCACTGGTGGGGTTCGATGAGGTCGGCGGACGCCTGGGCATGGGCGGCGGTTTCTATGATCGCAGCCTCGCCTACCAGGCTCGTCGTCAAACCTGGAAAAAGCCACTGCTGCTGGGGCTGGCCCATGAGTGCCAGAAAGTGGAGCGACTGGCTCAGGCCAGCTGGGATGTACCGCTACAAGGCACGGTCTCGGACCGCGGCTGGTACATGGCGCCGAACTGATCGGCGCCAGCGGGGGAATCAGCGCTGCTGCTGGCCGGCGTCGACTGGCGCCTGGTAAGCGGCATCGAGCTTGCGCTCCCAGATACCCTGCGCATAACCGGTGGTGACCACGCCAAGTCCAAAGATGAATACCAGGATCCAAAGCAGATCTGGTTTACGTTGGTTCATCGAAAATTGCCCCCCTAGGCAATGGTCAGGCTCGGCGACCTTCTTGGTGTCGCCGGAGCGTCTAGCGTTAAAATCGGCGCATTTTCCGACAACCTGAGTCGACACGCAAACGTTGACGCCAACCGACTGTCGGTTTCATGCAACAGGTTATTTCAAACTTTTTCAGGAGCAGCATCCATGGCCTATTGGCTGATGAAATCCGAGCCCGACGAGCTCTCGATCGAAGGCCTGGGCCGGCTGGGGGAAGCGCGCTGGGATGGTGTGCGCAACTACCAGGCACGTAATTTCATGCGCGCCATGAGTGTCGGAGACGAGTTCTTTTTCTACCATTCCAGCTGCCCGCAGCCGGGAATCGCCGGCATTGCCAGAGTCGTCAACGCAGCTTACCCGGACCCGACTGCGCTGGATCCGCTAAGCCACTATTTCGACGCAAAGGCCACTACCGATAAGAACCCCTGGAGCGCAGTGGACGTGGCGCACGTAAAAACGTTCAGCCAGGTGCTGGGGCTGGGCTTGCTCAAGCAGCAGAGTGCATTGGAGGCGTTGCCGTTGGTGCAGAAGGGCACGCGGCTGTCGGTGATGCCCGTGACCGATGAGCAGTGGGCGGCGATTATTGCCTTGGCCCGGTGAATTCGAGTGGTCCGTCTGGCGTTGTTCAGCGCCGTCACCATCGAGCGCCGCCCGCGCGGCGCATCGCGAGCAAGGCTCGCTCCTACGTCTATTCCGGGCCAATTATTCCTGTGGGAAATGCGCGCGAGTGCACACAAGGCGTTCGCGTGCGTTGGCACAGACATGACTGGCCAGAAACAAACGTAGGAGCGAGCCTTGCTCGCGATGCGCCGCGCGGGCGGCGCGCGATCTCAACCGCACCACACAATTACCGGCGAGCCTATCGAGGCAGCATCACTGCACGATCAAATTGTTGAACAGCAGGTCCTCGACGATCGGCTTGCCTTCCTCGGCCTCCATTACCTGCTGCACCTGTTTCAGCGCTTCCTGGCGCAGCTTTTCCTTGGCCTCTACATTGCTCATGTTATCCACACCCTGCTGGGTGAACAGCGCCACCAGCTGATTGCGAATCAACGGCTCATGGTGTTTGACCGCAGCAGCGGCGGCATCGCCCGTCACACGCAGGGCCACATCGGCTTTGTACACGCGCAGCTTAGGGCCACCATCGAGGGCATAGTTGCCGACGAAGGGCGGGCTCAGGCTGATGTAGGAGACCTTGGGCTCTCCTTCCTTGGCTTCTTCGGCCATGGCCGCCGCTGGCAGCATCAGGGCCAGTACCATCAAGATCCACGCTTTCACGAATTAGCTCCTCAATACAGTTGGCGCCAGCTTACCCAGCACGCCGCTCAAACCCAAGCTCCGGCTTATGCCAGCCCATCAGGCCGGGGCATGCTCGTTGACCGGGCAGGCGGCACTCCTACACTTATCGGCCACCACACGCAAAGGAATAGCCCCGATGAAAGCTGTGTTGTGCAAAACCCTGGGCCCTGCCAGCAACCTGGTAGTGGAGGAAGTGGCCAGCCCGGTGCCGAAGAAGAACGAGATCCTGCTCGACGTACACGCTGCCGGGGTCAATTTCCCTGACACCCTGATCATCGAAGGCAAATACCAGTTCCAACCACCACTGCCCTTCTCTCCCGGTGGTGAGGCGGCTGGTGTGGTGGCGGCGGTAGGCGAGAAGGCCGGCGCTTTCAAGGTCGGTGACCGGGTCATGGCGCTGACCGGCTGGGGCGCCTTCGCCGAACACGTGGCGGTGCCCTTCTACAACGTGATGCCGATCCCGCAGGGTATGGATTTCGCCACCGCCGCTGCCTTCGGCATGACCTACGGCACTTCGATGCATGCGCTCAAACAGCGCGGCCAACTGAAGCCTGGCGAAACCCTGCTGGTACTGGGTGCATCCGGGGGCGTCGGCCTGGCGGCTGTGGAAATTGGCAAGGCCATGGGCGCCAAGGTCATCGCTGCAGCCAGCAGCGCGGAAAAACTCGCCGTGGCCAAGGCTGCGGGTGCCGATGAAGTGATCGATTACAGCAAGGCCAGCCTGAAAGATGAGATCAAGCGACTGACCGGCGGCCAGGGCGTGGATGTGATCTACGACCCAGTGGGAGGCGAGCTGTTCGAACAGGCAGTGCGCGGGCTGGCCTGGAATGGTCGGTTACTGGTGGTGGGGTTTGCCAGCGGCACCATCCCTCAGCTGGCGGCGAACCTGGTGCTGCTCAAGGGCGCAGCGGTGCTCGGGGTGTTTTGGGGAGCATTCGCCCAGCGCCAGCCAGAGGACAATGCCGCCAACTTCCAACAGCTGTTCGTCTGGCATGGCCAGGGCAAGCTGAAACCGCTGGTCTCGCAGACTTATCCACTGGCCGAAGCTGGGGTGGCTATCGATCGACTGGGGCAGCGGCAAGCTGTGGGTAAGTTGGTGGTGCTGGCCAAGTAGGGCTGGAAGCGTTCATTGCCTGTACCCGCCCTATCGCTGGCCAGGCGTCTGCTGAAGGGGGATGCTTGGGAAGGTACAGGCAGTGGGGAACTCAAACCTCGCGCAGGTTATGGCAGCGCCTGAAACGCGCCTCGAGGTTGCGATCCGGCATCTGGTGGCTGCGCAAGGCATTCAAGGTCTGCTCGACATAATCGCGCGTAGTGCCATAGCGCCCCTTGGCACTGGCCAGGATCTGGCTGAGCAAGGTATCCGGCAGGTTCCCTGCGTAACAGGGCAAATGCCGCTCCAACACGAACCCCAGGGCCTGGACCTTGCTCCCATCGCTGAGCCGGCAGCTCAGCCAGTGCGGCCGATACGCCGGGTAAGGCATTTCGCGCTGCCACAGGGCCATCAGCGAGTCGTCCAGGTTGCTTTCATCAAGCCGGTAGGCAAAACCGCTGCAAGAGCCACCCCGATCCAGGCCAAACACCAGGCCGGGCGTTTCAGGCGTGCCACGGTGCTCATGCGACCACAAGTACAACCCACGGTGGTAACCATGCACCCGCGCGCGTTGGCGCTCCACGGAGTTGCATTCCGGGCGCCAGATCAAGGAACCATAGGCGAACAGCCAGACCGGGCCGCCCTGGTGCCGTGACATGGTCGTCTGCATGGAGTTGTACAGTTGCTCACGGGTCAGTTGTTGCCCGAAGTCAAGCGAGGGTGGATATGAAACTTTCCAGGATGAACTTTCAAGTGCCGACATAAGCTGCCGCCATGATTCCCTGTGAATAGCGCTTGTAGCGGAAAAGACGATTCAAGGCAGATCTTACTCTGCTGCCCATGCCAGCCAAATCGCCGGCTGGCCGGCTCCCGTGGAGGCGTCATGTCTAACTTAAGACAGCCACCGCCTTAGCTCAAGTATATGTCGAAATTTTCATGGGGCCTTCCGACGATTGGGAATTATTATTCCGAAAAACGCGAAAGTTATTAACCAAGGCGGTAATAGTTACCGCCTTATACCGACGCTTTCAAACTTCGGTTATTAACTGCGGGGGGCGTAGGCAAACACATCGGCACGCATACGGTGCGCGTCCATACCAGCCTCGACCAACGCATCGAGCGTGGCATAGACCATGTTGGGCGAGCCACTGGCGTAAACATGCACTGCATTCAGGTCGTCCATGTCTTCGCAGACCGCTTCATGCAGCATGCCGCAGCGCCCTTCCCAATCGCACAGGTCGCTGACGACCTTGTGCAAGTACAGATTGGGCAGGCGCTCCCACTCGTCCCAATGCTCGATGGCATAGAAATCTTCGGGGCGCCGCACTCCCCAGTACAGGTGGACCGGGTGCTTGAAACCTTGAGCGCGGCAATGTTCGACCAGGCTGTGCATCTGCCCCATACCCGTGCCCGCAGCGATCAATACCAACGGCCCGTCGGGCAGCTCGGCCAGGTGGGCATCGCCAAATGGCATTTCGATGCGCGCCACGCCATCACGCTGCAGTTGCTCGATCAATTGTCGGGCGCTGTCTTCGCGGACCAACACATGCAGCTCCAGGTCCCGCCCGCAATGGGGGGCTGAAGCCAGCGAGAAGGCCGCCTGCTTGCCACCCTTGCGCTCGATCATCAGGTACTGCCCGGCGTGGTAGCGCGGCGGCTTTCCGGCCGGCGCACGCAGACGCACGCGCCAGACATCGCCACCTACCTCGGCGCATTCGCTCACGGTGCAAGCCAGTTTACGCACCGGCAGCTCGCCCAACGCCAGCACACCATCCCACAGCAAGACACAGTCCTCCAGTGGCTCGGCAATGCAGGTGAACAGCTCGCCATGGTCACGGACTTCGCCGTCCTGGCGCACCCGCCCCTCCACCAACAACGCGGCGCAGACATGGCAATTGCCATTGCGGCAGCTGTTCGGGCAGTCATAGCCCAGTCGCCGCGCCCCATCCAGGATCCGTTCCCCGGGTTCGAGCGCCAGCACTGCCCCGGACGGCTGCAACGTTACCTGCATCAATCTATTCCCAACTGATCCCACAGCTCATCGATACGGCGGGTGACCGCCTCGTCCTTGACGATGGCACGGCCCCATTCCCGCGTGGTCTCGCCTGGCCACTTGTGGGTGGCATCCAGGCCCATCTTCGACCCAAGCCCCGATACCGGCGACGCGAAATCCAGGTAGTCAATCGGCGTATTGTCGATCATCACCGTATCACGCTTGGGGTCCATGCGCGTGGTGATCGCCCAGATCACATCGTTCCAGTCGCGGGCGTTGATGTCATCGTCGGTAACGATAACGAACTTGGTGTACATGAACTGTCGCAGGAACGACCACACGCCCAGCATTACGCGCTTGGCGTGCCCTGGATACTGCTTCTTCATGGTCACCACCGCCATGCGGTACGAGCAACCTTCCGGAGGCAGGTAGAAGTCCACGATTTCCGGGAACTGCTTCTGCAGGATCGGCACGAACACTTCATTCAGCGCCACACCGAGGATCGCCGGCTCATCCGGTGGACGGCCGGTGTAGGTGCTGTGGTAGATCGGCTTCTGGCGGTGGGTGATGCGCTCCACGGTGAACACCGGGAAGCTGTCGACCTCGTTGTAGTAGCCGGTGTGGTCGCCATAGGGGCCTTCCGGGGCCATTTCACCCGGATGGATCACACCTTCGAGAATGATCTCGGCGGTTGCCGGGACCTGCAGGTCGCTGCCACGGCATTTGACCAGCTCGGTACGGTTGCCGCGCAGCAGGCCGGCGAAGGCATACTCGGACAAGGTGTCAGGCACAGGCGTGACCGCGCCAAGGATGGTCGCCGGGTCCGCCCCAAGCGCCACTGCGACCGGGAAAGGCTGGCCTGGGTGCTTCTCGCACCACTCACGGTAGTCCAGCGCACCACCACGGTGGCTCAACCAACGCATGATGACCTTGTTGCGACCAATCAGCTGCTGGCGGTAGATGCCCAGGTTCTGGCGGTCCTTGTTGGGGCCGCGGGTGACGGTCAGCCCCCAGGTGATCAGCGGAGCCACGTCGCCCGGCCAGCAATGCTGGATCGGCAGCTGGGTAAGGTCGACATCCTCGCCCTCGACCACCACTTCCTGACAGACCGCGTCCTTGACCACTTTCGGCGCCATGGACACGACTTTCTTGAAGATCGGCAGCTTGGACCAGGCGTCCTTCAAGCCCTTGGGCGGCTCGGGTTCCTTGAGGAAGGCCAACAGCTTGCCGATTTCGCGCAGTTCGTCGACCGACTCGGCGCCCATGCCCATGGCCACCCGCTCCGGGGTGCCGAACAGGTTGCCCAGCACCGGCATATCGAAGCCGGTGGGCTTTTCGAACAGCAAAGCTGGGCCCTTGGCGCGCAGGGTACGGTCACAGACCTCGGTCATTTCCAGGACTGGGGAGATCGGAACCTGGATGCGCTTGAGTTCACCGCGCTGCTCCAGGCCACGGATGAAGTCGCGCAAGTCGCGATACTGCATGCATGAGCCTCGTATTGGCCGTATCGGTCGGGGTGCAGAGTGTAGCGCCGTTCAGGCCTTTATTGGGGGCAAAAATGATGTGGGGCCGCTTCGCGCCCCTTTCGCGAGCAAGCCCGCTCCCACAAGCATCACACTGACCCTGTGGAAGCGGGCTTGCCCGCGAAGAGGCGCGAAGCGGCCCCAATCAATTCCAGCTTGAAGTGCTTACTTGCGCTTCATCGACAGGAAGAACTCATCGTTGGTCTTGGTCTGCTTGAGCTTGTCGACCAGGAACTCGATGGCAGCGACTTCGTCCATCGGGTGCAGCAGCTTGCGCAGAATCCACATGCGCTGCAACTCGTCGTCGGCGGTCAGCAGCTCTTCGCGACGGGTACCGGAGCGGTTGATGTTGATGGCAGGGAACACACGTTTCTCGGCGATACGACGGTCCAGGGGCAGCTCCATGTTGCCGGTACCCTTGAACTCTTCGTAGATCACCTCGTCCATCTTCGAGCCGGTTTCTACCAGCGCGGTGGCGATGATGGTCAGCGAACCACCTTCCTCGATGTTACGGGCGGCACCGAAGAAGCGCTTCGGCTTCTCAAGGGCATGTGCGTCGACACCACCGGTCAGCACCTTGCCGGAGCTCGGGATCACGGTGTTGTAGGCACGGGCCAGACGGGTGATGGAGTCGAGCAGAATGACCACGTCCTTCTTGTGCTCGACCAGGCGCTTGGCCTTCTCGATGACCATCTCGGCCACCTGCACGTGACGGGTTGGCGGCTCGTCGAAGGTCGAGGCGACCACTTCGCCGCGCACGGTGCGCTGCATCTCGGTCACTTCTTCCGGGCGCTCGTCGATCAGCAGGACGATCAGGTGGCACTCGGGGTTGTTACGGGTGATGTTGGCCGCGATGTTCTGCAGCATGATCGTCTTACCCGCTTTCGGCGGAGCGACGATCAGGCCACGCTGGCCTTTACCGATCGGGGCGCACAGGTCGATGACACGGCCGGTGAGGTCTTCGGTGGAACCGTTGCCGGCTTCCATCTTAAGGCGCTCGTTGGGGAACAGCGGCGTCAGGTTCTCGAACAGAATCTTGTTCTTCGCGTTTTCCGGACGGTCGAAGTTGATGGTATCGACCTTCAGCAGCGCGAAGTAACGCTCCCCTTCCTTCGGTGGACGGATCTTGCCGACGATGGTGTCGCCGGTACGCAGGTTGAAACGGCGGATCTGGCTAGGCGAGACGTAGATGTCATCGGGGCCGGCCAGGTAGGACGCATCAGCCGAACGCAGGAAACCGAAACCATCCTGGAGAATCTCCAGCACGCCGTCACCCGAGATCTCTTCGCCGCTTTTCGCGTGCTTTTTCAGCAGGGCGAAAATCACGTCCTGTTTGCGCGAACGGGCCATGTTTTCGATGCCCATCTGTTCGGCCATTTCCAAAAGATCGGTAATCGGCTTTTGCTTGAGTTCAGTCAGGTTCATAAGGGGAGTGACGTAATCATGTAAGAAGGGAGAATTAAGCTTTGGCTTAATGAGGCCGCGCCGCTAGATGGCGACAGGATCGCGTACTGATTCGAATTAGGGATGCTTCGGCGACGGCGTGCAGAGGGCACTGAAGAAGCAGTGCGAGGCCGAATGTAACACTTGCATTTTTCGACGTCTAGTGGTTTTGACGAGGGAAATCGAACCTTTTGGGACCGGATTTAGCTGCGAAGGCATCGACCGGCTGAACCTTGGATTCGCGGGGGATCCCGCTCCCACAGGGTCGTCGAGCAAAAGAAAAGCCCCGCATTCGCGGGGCTTTTTCACATCACAGATGGGCGTCGAGGAACGCAGCCAGCTGGGATTTGGACAGAGCGCCGACCTTGGTAGCTTCGACGTTGCCGTTCTTGAACAGCATCAGGGTCGGGATGCCACGCACGCCATGCTTGGCCGGGGTTTCCTGGTTGTCGTCGATGTTCAGCTTGGCGACGGTCAGTTTACCTTCGTAGGTGGCGGCGATGTCGTCCAGAACCGGAGCGATCATCTTGCATGGACCGCACCATTCAGCCCAGTAGTCGACCAGCACCGGGCCTTGAGCCTGCAGGACTTCGGCTTCGAAGGTGGCGTCGGTGACGTGTTTGATCAGATCGCTGCTCATGGATATCTCCAGGGTCGTAAGCAAAAAACGTGGCCCATCATAGCCGCACAGGCTGCCTACAGGAAGTCACGGACGATTGAGTGTAACTATAGTTGTGCAAGACGCCGCGAATCGAAACCGTCACATAAGTGTCATAGCATCGAATGGCACATTGCCTTGCATCAAACCTTGGCGTGCCCCGCGTTGGCGACAGCCACGTATCGTGGCACGATTGCCAGGTTAACGACCGAGAACACTCAGATCATGCCGCAAACAACCGCGAAGAACCTGTCTCTGATCGCCGCCATCGACCTTGGCTCCAACAGTTTTCACATGGTCGTGGCCAAGGCTCACCACACCGAGATCCGTATTCTTGAACGGCTTGGCGAGAAGGTTCAGCTGGCCGCCGGCATCGGCGAGGATCGTCTGCTGAGCGAAGAAGCCATGCAACGGGGGCTCGAATGCCTCAAGCGCTTCGCTCAACTGATCAACGGTATGCCTTCCGGCGCCGTGCGCATCGTCGGCACCAACGCCCTGCGCGAAGCGCGCAACCGCAATGAGTTCATCCAGCGCGCGGAGGCCATTCTGGGCCACCCAGTGGAGGTGATCTCCGGCCGCGAAGAGGCTCGCCTCATCTACCTCGGTGTCTCCCATACCCTGGCCGACACCCCCGGCAAACGCCTGGTGGCCGACATTGGCGGCGGCAGCACCGAGTTCATCATTGGCCAGCGATTCGAACCGCTACTGCGCGAAAGCCTGCAAATGGGCTGCGTGAGCTTCACCCAGCGCTATTTCCGCGATGGTAAGATCACCCCGGCGCGCTATGCACAGGCCTACACGGCGGCGCGCCTGGAGCTGATGAGCATCGAGAATGCCCTGCACCGACTGACCTGGGATGAAGCCATCGGCTCGTCCGGCACCATTCGCGCCATCGGCGCCGCGATCAAGGCCAGCAACCTGGGCAACGGCGAAGTCAACGCCGAAGGCCTGGCCTGGGTCAAACGCAAACTGTTCAAGCTCGGCGACGTCGACAAGATCGACTTTGAAGGGGTCAAACCGGACCGCCGCGCCATCTTCCCGGCCGGCCTTGCGATTCTCGAAGCCATCTTCGACGCCCTGGAACTGCAACGCATGGACCATTGCGACGGTGCCCTGCGTGAAGGCGTGCTGTTCGACCTGCTCGGCCGCCATCACCACGAAGATGTGCGCGAGCGCACACTCAATTCGTTGATGGAGCGTTACCACGTCGACCAGGGCCAAGCTGCTCGCGTGGAGCGCAAGGCACTGCATGCCTTCGACCAAGTGGCCAAGGCGTGGGACCTGGAAGACGGTAACTGGCGCGATCTACTGGGATGGGCAGCCAAAATCCATGAAATTGGCCTGGATATCGCTCACTACCATTACCACAAGCATGGCGCCTACCTGGTCGAGCACTCCGACCTTGCCGGCTTCTCGCGCGAAGACCAGCAGATGATGGCCCTGCTGGTGCGTGGCCATCGGCGCAACATCCCCAAGGACAAGTTCGCCGAACTGGGCGAGGAAGGTGTGAAGCTGCTGCGTCTGTGCGTGCTGCTGCGTTTCGCCATTCTGTTCCACCACATCCGTGGCACCCAACAGATGCCCACCGTGTCACTGCAGGCTGGCGAGCAATCGCTGGATGTGGCCTTCCCCAATGGTTGGCTGGAGCAAAACCAGCTGACCCAGGCCGACTTCGCCAACGAAGCGGAGTGGCTGGCCCGGGTCGGCTTCGTCCTCAGCGTACGTTGAGGACCGGGTTGCTCAGGCGCTCCAGCAGAGCGGCCTGGGCACTGCGAGGGTTCTGGTTACCGGTCGGGGCGGTGCGCACGTAGCGGCCGTCCGATTGCAGGACCCAGGCATGGGTGTTGTCGGTCAGGTAACCTTCCAGCTCCTTCTTAACCCGCAGCAGCAACTTCTTGCCTTCTACCGGGAAGCAGGTCTCCACACGCTTGTCGAGGTTTCGCTCCATCCAGTCGGCACTGGACAGGTAGATCTGCTCTTCGCCTCCATTGAGGAAGTAGAACACCCGGGTGTGCTCCAGGAAGCGGCCGATGATCGAACGTACCTGGATGTTGTGCGACACCCCGGGAATGCCCGGCCGCAGGCAGCACATGCCACGCACCACCAGGTCGATTTTCACGCCAGACTGGCTGGCCTTGTACAGCGCCTTGATGACCTTCGCATCGGTCAGCGAGTTGAACTTGGCGATGATGTGCGCCGGCTTGCCTTCGAGGGCGAACTGCGTCTCGCGGGCAATCATGTCGAGCATGCCCTTCTTCAACGTGAACGGCGCATGCAGCAGCTTTTTCATGCGCAGTGTCTTGCCCATGCCAATCAGCTGGCTGAACAGCTTGCCCACGTCCTCGGTCAGGGCATCGTCGGAGGTGAGCAGGCTGTAGTCGGTGTACAACCGGGCGTTGCCGGCATGGTAGTTACCAGTACCCAGATGTGCATAACGGACGATCTCTCCCTGCTCGCGGCGCAGGATCAGCATCATCTTGGCGTGGGTCTTGAAGCCCACCACGCCATAGATCACCACCGCGCCAGCTGCCTGCAGACGGCTGGCCATTTGCAGGTTGGACTCTTCATCGAAGCGCGCACGCAACTCGATCACCGCGGTGACCTCCTTGCCGTTGCGCGCTGCGTCCACCAACGCATCGACGATCTCCGAGTTGGCGCCGGAGCGGTACAGCGTCTGGCGCACGGCAAGCACATGCGGGTCCTTGGCAGCCTGGCGCAGCAGGTCGATCACCGGGGTGAACGACTCGAACGGGTGCATCAGCAGTACATCCTGCTTGCCGATCACGCTGAAGATGTTGTCGGCGTTCTGCAGCAGCTTGGGAATCGCCGGGGTGAACGGGGTGTACTGCAGTTCAGGATGGCTATCAAGGCCTGTGATGCTGAACAGGCGGGTCAGGTTGACCGGACCATTGACTTGATACAGCTCGCTCTCGCTGAGGCTGAACTGCTTGAGCAGGTAGTCGGACAGGTGCTTCGGGCAGGTGTCGGCCACTTCCAGACGCACGGCGTCGCCGTAACGACGCGAAAACAGTTCACCGCGCAAAGCACGGGCCAGGTCGTCGACCTCTTCGGAGTCCAGCGCGAGGTCAGCGTTTCGCGTCAGGCGGAACTGGTAGCAGCCCTTGACCTTCATGCCCTGGAACAAGTCGTCGGCGTGAGCGTGGATCATCGACGACAGGAACACATAGTTGTCGCCTGCCCCCCCCACGTCCTCAGGTACGCGAATGACCCGTGGCAGCAACCGCGGGGCCGGGATGATCGCCAGGCCCGAGTCGCGGCCGAAGGCGTCGACACCTTCGAGCTCGACGATGAAGTTGAGGCTCTTGTTCACCAGCAACGGGAACGGGTGCGTCGGGTCGAGGCCAATGGGGGTGATGATCGGCGCGATCTCGTCGCGGAAGTAACGACGCACCCAGGTCTTGAGCTTGGGCGTCCAGTAACGGCGGCGGATGAAGCGGATCTGGTGTTTTTCCAGCTCCGGCAACAGCACATCGTTGAGGATCGCGTATTGACGGTCCACCTCGCCGTGCACCAGCTCGCTGATCCGTGCCAGCGCCTGGTGCGGCTGCAGGCCATCGGCACCGGCTTGTTCCCGGGCAAAGTTGATCTGCTTCTTCAGGCCGGCAACACGGATTTCGAAGAATTCGTCCAGGTTGCTGGAGAAGATCAGCAAGAACTTGAGGCGTTCGAGCAGCGGATAGGACTCATCCAGCGCCTGCTCCAGCACTCGGATATTGAATTGCAGCTGCGAAAGCTCGCGATGAATGTACAGGCTGCTGTCGTCCAGGCTCGGAATGGCGATTGCCGGTGCTGGCGCGGGGGCTGGCGTGGCAGCGGCCTCGACCACAGGTTCCGGTGCCTCTGGCAGGTCCGGCGGGGTCTGCACCATTTCTTCGGGAAGAGCCTGGGCGTCCTTGATCGCGACAGGGGTTAGCACTTCATTATTCATCTGGCGTTCCTGGAGGACGTTAACGCCCTATCATCAATTGAGCGGCACGATAAGCGGCCATTATGACGCCTGTGTTACATACCAAGGCAAGTCGCGACTTATGGCCGCAGGCATTGTCCGCACAGGGATTGTTCACGTCGAGACACATTTGGACACTTTCACGAATGCGCGCGAAGGGGTAGGCTGCGCGTTCATTTCGCCAGCACCTCAGAAAATGCTTCAACAATTCCTGCAGGATTTCGGCTACTTCGCCCTCTTTCTTGGCACCTTCTTCGAAGGCGAGACCATCCTGGTGCTTGCGGGATTCCTTGCGTTCCGCGGTTACATGGACATCAACCTAGTCGTGCTGACCGCGTTCTTCGGCAGCTACGCTGGCGACCAGCTGTGGTACTTCATGGGCCGTCGCCACGGCCGCAAGATTCTGGCGCGCAAGCCCCGCTGGCAGGCCATGGGCGACCGAGCGCTGGACCACATTCGCCGACATCCCGACATCTGGGTGCTGAGCTTCCGCTTCGTGTATGGCCTGCGTACGGTCATGCCTGTAGCGATCGGGCTGTCCGGCTACCCGCCGCGCCGCTACTTGCTGCTCAACGGCATCGGTGCTGCGGTCTGGGCCCTGGCATTGGGCGCGGCCGCCTATCACTTCGGCGCCATCCTCGAAGGCCTGCTGGGCAATGTGAAGAAGTACGAGCTATGGGTGCTTGGCGGCCTGCTGGTGCTGGGCGGCCTGTTGTGGCTGCGCCGACGGTTCCGCACCCTGCGTGCCGAGCGCAAGGCGGCGGCAAATGGCCAGGGCCCAGAGGCAGGCCAAGCTGTAGGCCAGGAGCAGGCCCCAGACCAGCACCGTGACCGGCGCTAAGCCCAGCACGCCAGCCAGGTAAAGCGCCGGTACGTTGCAGACCAGGCGCGCCAGTTCCAGACGCGGCGCCCAGCGGCGGTTTTCCAGCATCGCGCCCAGCACGAACAAACCAAACGCCATTACCAACCAGCCCAGCACCAGGGCGCCAGTCGTCACCTGCTCTGCCACCCCCATCAAGTAACTGCCCAACGCGACGTGCACCGCAAACTGCGCCACCACGTAGCGCTGTTGCGCACGCCCGATGACCACGTCGAACTTGCGAAACGACGCCAGGTCCTGCTTGGCCTGTGGATAACCAGCCGCGACATCGGCCGGCCGCCAGCCAGTGGGCATGAACCAGATGCGCAGCTTGTCCCAAAAGCGATGGGTGCGACATGCATCGTGCCAAAGCTGGGCGTAGAACTGCAGGTTGGCCCACAACGGATTCCAGCTGGCCAGTGGCGTGGTCACGCCGAACACCACGGGCTCGGCCGGGTCTTCCTCCTTGAAGGTACCGAACAAGCGGTCCCAGAGAATGAACACGCCGCCATAGTTACGATCCAAGTAAGCAGGATTCTGCGCATGGTGGACGCGATGGTTGGATGGCGTGATCAGCACCCACTCGAGCCAACCCAGTTTAGGTATGTGCCGGGTGTGCACCCAGAACTGGTACAGCAAATTCAGCGACGCTACGGTGATGAACACCACCGGCGGGACGCCGACCAAGGCCAGAGGCAGGTAGAAGACCCACGAAAAAATGAAACCGCTGCTGGTCTGGCGCAGGGCGGTGGTGAGGTTGTATTCCTCACTCTGGTGATGCACCGAATGGGCCGCCCACAGCACGTTGCGCTCGTGCCCCAGGCGGTGCAGCCAGTAGTAGCACAGGTCATACAGCACGAATGCCAGCAGCCATACCCACCCGGCCTGCTCTGGCAAACGCAGCAACGCCAGGTGCTCCCAGGCCACGGCGTAGGTCACCAGCCCAACCCCTTTGGTCAGCAGCCCGGTGCTGGTCGACAGCACCCCCGTGCTCAGGCTGTTGATCGAGTCGGCCACGGTGAAATTGCGTTGGCCACGCACCAGGTCAGCCACCAGTTCGACAGCGATCAGCACAAAGAAGAACGGCACGGCCAGCAGAATCAGGTCCATGGGCAACGGCTCCGGCATGATCTGAAGAGATTAGGCCGCGGCCACAGGAAACCCTATGGCGACATCTGCCAAACTAGAGGACATTTAGCGCCTCGACACTGGAGTAATGAGCATGACGAAAAAAGTAGCGGTGATTCTTTCCGGCTGTGGCGTTTACGACGGCGCCGAAATCCATGAAAGCGTGATCACCCTGCTGCGCCTCGACCAGCGCGGAGCGCAGGTGCAGTGCTTCGCGCCGAACATTGCGCAGATGCATGTGATCAACCACCTGACTGGCGAGGCAATGCCCGAGTCACGCAATGTGCTGGTTGAGTCGGCGCGCATCGCACGTGGTGAGGTGAAGGACATCCGCGAAGCCAAGGTCGAAGACTTCGACGCGCTGATCGTACCGGGCGGTTTCGGCGCGGCGAAGAACCTCTCGAACTTTGCCGTCGAGGGCGCCAACTGCTCCGTCAATCCGGACGTGCTGGCCCTGGCCGAAGCCTTTGCCGACGCCTGCAAACCGGTTGGCCTGATCTGCATTTCGCCCGCCCTGGCGGCCAAGATCTATGGCCCTGGCGTGGTCTGCACCATTGGCAACGATGCCGGCACCGCTGCGGCGGTGGCGAAGATGGGCGGGACCCATGAAGAGTGCGATGTGCACGACATCGTCGAAGACACCCAGCGCAAGCTGGTGACCACCCCGGCCTACATGCTGGCCCAATCGATCAGCGAAGCGGCGGGCGGTATCTACAAGCTGGTGGACCGGGTGCTGGAGCTGACCCACGAAGGCGAGCAGTAAGCGCCTTGCGCCTGCTTCAAAGGCGATCGCCAGTGCGCCGGCCCCTCCACCGTTGCGGTGACTGCAGGGGCCGGCTCGCCGGCCATTGGCCCCACTACCCTTTCGACAAACGCGTCAAAATCCGGTCCAGCGCATTGGCGAATGCCTGCTTTTCCTTCTCGCCGTAGGGCGCTTGCCCGCCCCCTACCTGTCCTTGCTCACGCAATTCGGTAAACAGGTTGCGCACTGCCAGCCGCTCGCCCATGTTGCGCTCATCGAACTCGCGCCCCCTGGGGTCGAGCGCGGCCACGCCCTTCTTGATCAAGCGGTCGGCCAACGGCACATCACTGCAGATGACCAGTTCGCCGGGCACGGCATTCTCGACCAGATAGTCGTCCGCCGCATCCATACCGCTTGGCACCACGATCAGCCGCACCAGGGCGAAGGCCGGCTTGGCCACGGCCTGGCCAGCCACCATCACCACCTCGATCTTGCGCTTGAGGGCGAATTTGACGATCAGGTCCTTGGCTGCCTTGGGGCAGGCGTCGGCATCGATCCATACACGCATGCAACTTGTCCCATCTTCTGTGAGGTCGGCATTGTGTCAGGTCCGGCCCTTTCCTGGGTAAACCCGCGAAGCGGCCCACACTGTAGTCAGCTCGCCGCGGCCCGGCGCTTCTCGGCCAGGCGACTGCGCCCATACAACACAACGATAGCCATCAACGCCACCACCTGCGCCGCCAGCGAATAGGCATCGGCATGAATCCCCAGCCAATCGAACTCGAAGAACGACACTGGCCGTGTGCCCAGCACGCCAGCCTCTTGCAGCGCCTTCACGCCATGCCCGGCGAACACCACCGACAGCGCGCACAACAGCGCGGCGTTGATACTGAAGAACAGCGACAGCGGCAGCTTCGCCGAACCTCGCAGAATCACCCAGGCCAACCCCATCAGCAACACCAGTGCCGTGGCGCCACCGGCCAGCACTGCCTGGTGACCCGCCGGGCCTGCCTGCAACCACAGGGTTTCATAGAACAGGATCACTTCGAACAGCTCGCGGTACACCGAGAAGAACGCCAGCACCGCGAAACCAAACCGCCCACCGCCACTGACCAGCGAGCTCTTGATGTAGTTCTGCCATGCGGCGGCGTGGCGGCGGTCATGCATCCACACACCAAGCCACAACACCATGACACTGGCGAACAGCGCCGTACTGCCTTCGAGCAGCTCGCGCTGTGCGCCGCCTACGTCGATCACATACGCTGCCAACGCCCAGGTCGCGAAGCCCGCGGCCAACGCCAGGCCCCAACCGACGTTGACGCTGCGCACCGCCGACTGCTGGCCGGTGTTGCGCAGGAAAGCGAGGATCGCCGCCAGCACCAGAATCGCCTCGATGCCCTCACGCAGCAGAATCAGCAACCCGGAGATATAGCTCAACGACCAGCTCAGGCCATCGCTGCCCAGCAGCTTGGCGGCCTGGTCGAGCTTGGTCTTGGCCTCGACCAGACGCTGTTCGGCCTGGGCCACCGATACGCCATCCTGCAACGACTGACGGTAGGCCATCAGGGCTTTTTCGGTGTCCTTGCGCGCTTGGCTATCGATGTTGTCCAGCGAGCTTTCCACCAGCTCGAAGCCTTCCAGGTAGGCAGCGACCGACAGGTCATAGGCCTGATCGTGATCACCTTCGCGGTAAGCCGCCAGGCTCTTGTCCAGCGTGCTGGCGGTGTACTCGAGCAACTGCGCCGGGCCACGCTTGACCTGTGGTGGTTGGGCACGCTGGGCACGGAACGCCGCGACGGCGTCGCTACCCTGGCTGGCCGCGACTTCCGCTGGCGTCTGGCGGGCCAGATCGGCCAGGTTCCAGGTCTTCCCGCCCTTGGCAGCCTGCGGGTCGGCGGTGAAGCTGGCGACGTACGCAGCCACATCCCAGCGCTGACGGTCATCGAGCTGGTCGGCGAAGGAGGGCATCTCGGTGCCGTCGATACCCAGTGCTAGCGTGTTGTAAAGGTCGAACAGGCTCAACCGATCCAGGCGCTCGGCGCTGCGCAGGTTGGCGGGAGGTGGCTCCAGTCCCACCCCGGCCGGACCATCGCCCGCGCCGGTGTCACCGTGGCAGATCGAGCAGTTCTGCGCGTACAGCGATGCGCCACGTGCAGGGTCCGGGGTAATCACCGGAGCTTGGCTGACCTCATAGGCAACAGCCAGGCGAGCGCCCAGCTGACGCGCTTGCTTGGCGACCACCGCCCCATCCTGGCGCTGGTCGATGGCCTGGCGCAGGGTCTGTACACCCTGCGCCAATGCGGCCTGCTCGGCATTGGCCGGCAAACCTTTGACCAGCTCCGCCAGCACCGCGCTGAACTCCTGTTGCTCGCGGTATTCGCTCTCGTCGACCACGTTGCCGTCGCGCACGGTCGGCGGGTAGTCAGCGCTCAGGTAGTCGAGCAGATGCATGGCCTTGCTCGCCTCGGCGGGCGCACCGGCCAATACCAAGGTGCTGCACAGCGCCAGCACCGGCCACGAGAGCCAGGCAAGCAGACGGGAATGTTTCATGGGCAGTCTCGAAGGGAATGCGAAAGAGAACATTGTTCACTTCCACTCTATTTCCCTCAAGGTTTCTCGGCGGATTTCATGAAAAATCTTGTGACAACTCTGCGAGACCGAGATGCCGCAATAGCTCATTGCGCGATCAATTCGTCGCATTCCTCGAGAGGCGGTGGGGTTTGGAGCGATAGGATGGGTGGATCAAGCAGAAGTAGGTACGAGGGGGGGTGGATTGGGGACGAGCTTTCCATGGGGCTCCCGTACGGGGAGTGCTCTGCCCCCTGCTCGTCTCACGGATTTGGGTGGCAGTCGTGCAGGGGGAGACCTGTGGTACAAGGACCCGGCCAGACCGAAGCCTGCCCGCGCACGAGCACGAGCACGAGCACGAGCACCATGCAGCAGCGCAACCTGTGACCAGCGGATGTCTCACGCCCGATCGCCTTACGAGGCGACCAAAGGACGCTATTCCTGGTGTACTTCCAAGCCAAGACAGCACCTTCCGACAGGCGCCTTAGGATAATTCAAGAGAGAATCAGAACTGAAGCATTTGGTTTCAGACACGGAAATGACTCACGTCTCTTCGACCCCAACACCAGCGCAAATGATACGAGCGCTAATTCACCTCGCAGCCGCTCGATTGTGCATTACCTGTCATTTTTAACAGTTGACGACGGTATGAACCCCAATCAATCTGGTTAAACGTCAGCAGATTGTCGTTGGGATTCATCATGGAACGTAAAAAAACCTTATCACAACTCTTCTATCAGCACGAACAGCTCAGCCTTGTGTTGTCCGACAGCACATCCAATTCTATTTTTCGAAATGAAAACTTACCATTGGCTGAGCTGCACCAACAAGAACATGCTCACAAGCTATCAATGCTAGCGAGCGATCAAAAATATTCTATCCTGCAAACTCACCACACTAGAGCACAGAACCTTAACTATACTCCTTACGGACATAGTGCTCTTGCTAAAAACCCGCTTTCATCTCTCGGCTTCAACGGCCAGCCATGGCAGCCGAGCGGAACTTATGCGCTCGGAAATGGGCAACGCAATTATAACCCAAAATTAGGAGTATTCTGCTCGCCCGACAATTTATCCCCATTTAGCTCAGGCGGCATCAACTCATATTGTTATTGCGGGGGCGACCCGATAAATTATACCGACCCTAGTGGACGCACGCGGACTAAAAATCCGACACTAAAACCTCGCTCCCCTTTAGAGCAGACTTCGAAGAAATCCAATATTGCCACCTCTTCACTACAACAAAAAAGTCAAACACAAGGCGTTCAAAGGACAAGAAAAATACAATCAGAAGTCTTCAAAGGAGAACTTCAGGCCATCATAAAAAAAATACCAGAACACAAAACCATTTCGACAGACCTACGCCTTGCGAAAAGCCAATCTGCGACTGCCTTTGCAAACCTTCCTAATAAGGTTGCAAAAACAGAAAAACAAGAAATTGAAGCCGCAAAAAAAATAAGGGATTTCATAAAATATGAAGCCATCATACACCGCATCTCCACCAACCGTGGATTACCTCCCGAAGAACATCTACATCCGTACACGTTAGGGAATGGATTTCAGCATAGTGTAAGTGACATAGCTAATAGACTGTTCGGAACACCGCAGGCCAATGCTTCGATTCGCGCTTCTCTGCTCAAACCGGCACATGCGGTCTGACCTGTGCTGGAATAGCCCTCCGTTCGCCCCTCAACAAGTCCTCCGCACCATGACTCAGATAAGTGCTTACGATCTCGTGTACACCAGCAAACTCACCGGGCTGGGCATGCAAATTTGTTCGGGATGTGCATTAGCGCGATTGGCCTAAAGTCGAAAACAGTTCAGTATTAAGGGAGTCATACCCGTTTAGCGAACCACCCGGCACAGCAGGCGAATATTCTTGCTCACGGCAACGCGTATCAAGCCCGGTGCAGCAAAATCCGCGAAGGCCACCATCCCCGCCGGCCTCCCCTGTCGTTGAAAAGTGGAGGGATATCACCAGATACCGACTTGTACTGCTAAACCCAAGATTACTGGTCCACAGCGGCTCCTTTCCATCCACCACCCAACGCCAGGAACACCCCAATCTGCCCCAACACCACCTGGCTGTTGGCTGCCGCCAACTGCGCCCGCATGTCGGTGTAGGTCCGTGTCGCCTGCAAATCCGCCAGGAACGACTCACGTCCAGCCAGGTAATACCGGTGCGTCTGTTCAGCCGCTTCCTTGGCCGACTTTTCAGCCTCGGCCAGGGCATCTCGACGATCAAGCAGCGCGCTGTACTGGGCCAACCGCGTCTGGGTCTCGCGGATAGCGTTCAACACCACGCCATCGAAGTGCGCCAGTGCCGCCTGGGTCGAGGCTTCGGCCATGCGGATGCGGGCGCGGGTGCCGTTGGTGGGAATGGTCCAGCTGACCTGTGGCCCGAAGCCCCAGCGGTTGGTTGCAGGTTCGCCAAGATTCTCAAGAATGCCGATGGTGCCGACCTGGGCGCCGATGCTGATGTCCGGGTACAACGCGCCGGTGGCCACGCCGATGTTGGCCGTTGCAGCAGCCAGCTGACGTTCCGCCTGACGCACGTCGGGGCGGCGTTTGAGCAGTGCGGCGCCGTCACCCACCGGCACCCGCTGGGCAAGGTGCGGCAATTCCGCGCAATCGGCCGTCCCGGCCGGCAGTTGGTCGACCGGCTTGGCCAGCAGCGCCGCCAAGGTGTACAAGCCCGTCTCCCGCTCGGCCGTGAAGCGCGGCAACTCGGCGCGCAACGACTTGAACTGGGTTTGCGAACGGGTCACCTGGGTTTCGTCACCCCGGCCAGCATCGCGCAGGCGCTGGTTCAGCTCGACGCTCTGCTGCTGCAAATCCAGCGACTCACGGGCAATGTGGTACTCCTCGTTAGCCGAGCACACCTGGGTATAGGCCTTGACCACATCGGCCACCAGCGTGATACGGGCGGTATCGGCAGCGGCCTGCACGGCGTCGGCATTGGCCTTGGCCGCTTCGGTACCTCGCTTGAAGGTACCCCACAGGTCGAACTGGTAGGACGCGCTGATGATCGCTTCGCCGATGTTGGCCACCGGCACTTTTTCACTCAGCAGGAACGCCTCGCCGGACTCCTGCAAGCGCTGCGCGCCGAGCTTCACCCCCCCATTGAAACCACCCTGCGATTCAGCCACTTCAACCTGGGCACGGGCCTTGGCGATGTTGGCCGCCGCCACGCGCAGCTCGGTGTTGGCACTCAACGCCTGGCGCACCAACGCATTGAGCCGCTGATCCTGATACAGCTGCCACCAGTCCTCGGGCACCGGCGCCGATACCACGCTGTCGGCATCCTGGCGCAACGGGCCGTTGAGGTCGCGGCGCTGCAGTGCCGCGTCCTTCGGCACGTCATAGTCCGGGCCAACCATCATGCAGGCACCCAGAGACAGGCACAAACCGGCCAGGATCAACTGTTTCATGGGCGCTGGCCCTCGATGATCGAGACGGTCGCGGTGCGACCGGCGATCATGCGGAAGTCTTCCGGCACTTCGTCGAAGGCGATACGCACCGGAATCCGTTGGGCCAGGCGTACCCAGCTGAACGCAGGGTTGACGTTAGGCAGCAGGTTGGCACCGCTGCTGCGGTCGCGGTCTTCGATGGCGGCGGCGAAGCTCTGCACATGGCCGCGAAGACGGGTGTTGTCGCCCATCACGCGAATGTCCACGGCATCGCCGATGTGGATGCCACCGAGCTTGGTTTCCTCGAAGTAACCATCGACGTGGTACGAGGCACTGTCGACCACCGACAGCACTGGGCGGCCAGCAGTGACGAACTCATGATTTCGCGGCGCACGGTCGTTGAGGTACCCGTCCACAGGGCTGCGAACCACGGAGCGATCGAGGTTGAGCTGGGCGCTGTCGACCGCCACCTGGGCCTCGTTCACCGCCGAGCGGGCACGGGCCTCGCGGGACTGGCTTTCTTCCAACTGCTCGGCCGCCACCAGGTTGCCCAACTTGCGGTTACGCTGCGCCTCGCGGGAGGCCTGGGCCAGGGTTTCCGAACGCTCGGCCAGGGTCGCCTTGGCCTGGCGCAAGGCCAGGGTAAAGCGGTCCTGATCGATGGTGAACAGCACGTCGCCGCGCTTGACCACCTGGTTGTCGCGCACCTCGACCTTCTGGATCAACCCCGATACATCTGGGGCGATCTGGATCACGTCGGCGCGGATATGGCCGTCGCGAGTCCAGGGGGCGAACAGGTAGTACACCACCATCTGCCACACGAGCACGGCGGCGAAGCTCACTACCAGCAAGGTCAGGACCACGCGGCCCAGGGTCAGCAAAGGTTTTTTCATGGCAGCATCAGGTTTCGGCAAAAGTGGTCGACCGCGCCCAGCAGCACGGCATACAGGGCAACGTTGAACAACGCCCGGTGCCAGACCAGGCGGTAGAAATGCAGGCGCACCAGCACGGCGTGCACGCCCAGGAACAGCAAGTAGGTGAACACCATCATCACCAGCAGCGTGGGCAGGAATACCCCGCTGATATCCAGATCACCGATCACAGGGGCGCTCCATCGATGCCTTCGGGCAGTTGCGGTTGTTCGGTTGGTTCGAGCATGACCTCCACACCCGGCAACAAGGCCAGGCGCAGGCCGCTCAGGGCGTGCAGCAGATGCACGCGGGCATCGCCACGGTCGTTGTGCTCGTCCAGCGCCAGGCCCTGGCGGGCGTACTCCATGCTGCGCAGCAGTTCTGCTGGCGCATGCAGGCGGCGGTTGGCGCGCAGGCAGGCGGCGTAATGGGCACCGACTTCGTGGATCACCGTCTCAAGCCGCTCGCGGGCCTGTGGGCCGACACGGGGCATGTAGGCCAGCAGGTCGAGCAGGTTCAGGCCCACGCGCAGGTCACGCAGCGCCACGCCGCTGTCCTGTCCGGTCTGCGACAGGCGCGGCAGGTGCTGCATCAGGCGGTCGAGCATCTGCACGCCGACCTGGCGGTGTTCGGCCAAGGTCGCCGACTGGGTCATCTCGACAATGTCGCGCCAGGCGAACCGGGTCATGCGCTTGGCGGCCAGTTCCACGCCGAACGGACGCAGCAGCAGGGTCCAGATGAAGGCGAACAGCAAGCCAACGGGGCCGGCCAGGTTGGCGTTGATGAAGGTCAGGAAGTCCGCGTCGTAGGCGCCCTGGATGCTGATGAAGGTCGCGGTGTTGACGATGGTCAGTAAGGTGCCGAGATAGAAGCGCGGCTGCACCGTCAGCGTGCCGACGCAGATGAACGGAACGGCAAAGGCCAGTACCAACATCGGGAAGTCGTGCAGATTGGGCAGCACCAGGAACAGGTAGACACTGGAGAAAATCACCGACATCAGCGTCCAGAAGAAGAACCGGTAGATCTGCGGCGCGGGGTCGTCCATGGCGGCGAAGAAGCTGCAGGCAACGGCAGCAAGGATCACCGCGCTGCCACCATCGTTCCAGCCCAGCAGAATCCACAGGCCGCTGGCGACGATGATCGCGGTCACGGTGGAGAACACCGAATAGAGCATCAGGCCACGGTCGAAGAACGGGGTCAGGCGACCCAGGCGCCAATGACGGTAGGTGGCACGCCAAGGCGTGGCGTCATCCAGACGCAGGGCATGCTGCAGGGCGCAGCAATCCTGCCAGAGGTCGACCCACTCGGTCAGGCGATACAGCGCGTTGGACAGCAGCAACTCGGCGCGCTGATCCAGCGCCGCTGCGCTGGGTTGCAGGCGATCTATCTGTTCATGCAAGACGGTCCAGCGGGCCAGCGAGGCGTCCTTGGCGGTCCCTTCGAGCCACTGGCGGGCCGCGCCGAGCACCGGCTGCAATTGAGCGAACTGTGCCGGGGCCCGACCTTCGAGGGCGACCAGGGCATCGTCCAGGGCATCGATCACAGGCAGCAGGTGGATCATCCGCCCACGCAATTCACGCGCGTTCTTCAGGGTGTGAGGCCCGGCGCCTTCGTGGCCGAGCTGGCCGATCATCATTTCCAGGGTGTTGAAAGTCGCCACCATGGAAGCCCGCATGCCGCCTACCTTGTCGGCGGCGGCTTCGCGCGCCAGGTAAGTATCGCTGTAGCGGATCGCTTCGTTGAACCAATTGCCGGTCGAGCCGACCACCACCGGTGCCAGGCGGCGAGGCCAGAAGATTGCGCCCACCACCGCTGCACAGACGATACCCAGGCAGATTTCCTGTGCCCGTGAAGAGGCCACGTCGAACACCGCCGTAGGGTTGTCGACCACCGCCAGGGCGATCATCGGCAAGGTGTAGCCGGCCAGCATCAGCACATAGTTGTTGGCGGTGCGCAGGTTCAGCGAGAGGAACAGCAGGGTGCCGGTCCACAGCGCGATAGCGGTGCTCAACAGCAAGGGCGACTGGACCAGCGGCGGCACCAGAAAGATTGCCCCGCCCGCCCCAAGCAGGGTACCCAAGGCACGGTACAGCGCCTTGGAACTGGTCGGACCGACGAAGGGACTGGAGACGATGTAGACCGTGGCCATGGCCCAGTAGGGGCGTGGCAGCTCCATGTAGAGAGCGATGTACAGTGCGATCATCGACGCGGCAAAGGTACGCACGCCGTAGAACCAGTCGCGGGCCGGGGGCACTGAGCTGAAGAAACCGTTCATGCCACCCCGCCGACCGTGCCCAGACCAGCAGCCTCGAACGCGCCCAGCACCCGCAGGGTGGCTTCAAGATCTGCCTGGTCGATGCCGTGCAGTACGTCGCGACGCAGACGCACCAGCTCGGTTTCGATGGCCTCGGCCAGTGCGCGACCTTCAGCCGTGAGGCTCAAGGCCTTGGCGCGACGGTCCAGAGGGTCTTCGCTGCGGCACACCAGGCCGGCCTTGCACAGCTGGTCGAGCAGGCGCACCAGCGACGGGCTTTCCAGGCCCGCAGCCTGAGCCACCGCCACCTGGTGCACCCCATCGCCCAGGCGCACGATCATCAGCAAAGGCGCGGCACAGGCCTCGGAAATGCCGTAGCTGGTCAGCGCGGCATGGCAGATCCGCCGCCAATGGCGGGCGGCCACGACCATACCGCTACTGACTTTCAGGTGCAGTGCATCGAGCGTCATGAGAGAAACCGAACATATTCATAGTTTGCTAACTATCAATATACGCTTCGCCCTCCCCCTGTCGTCAACCGTGGGCGACGGACAGCCTGGATGAATTGTTTTTTATTCGACAGTTCCCCGGGCCTGCTCGGGATATCGCCGCCAAGCCGGGCGGATCAGGTCTGTACCTGGTCCTCCAGCTTCATCGCCAGCGCCAGGCTACTGCCCAATCGCACCGCTCGGTCGCGCCAGTCGAGGTAACGCGCACTGTCGCTGCGGCTGAAATGTACGGCCAGCTCCTCGGCCGCTTGCATCACCCCCGCCGCCGCCGCCAGCTCCAGCCAGTACAAGGCCGCCTTCACATCGCGCGCCACCGTCAAGCCATGCAGCAGCCGGTACCCCACCTCGAACCGACAGCGCGCCTCACCCTGCTCGGCCCCCCGAAGAAACCACTGGTAGGCCTGGGGAAAGTCGACCTGCCAGGCCAACTGCTCATCGCAGACCTCTTCCTCGTACAGATCGGCCAGCGCAGCGGCAGCCTGCAAAACGCCGCGCTCGAACGCCTGTCGATAGCACTCGGCTGCTTGCACGTAGGAGGTCGCGACGCCCTTGCCGAAATAATGCTGCTGCCCGAGGTTGAACCAGGCCACCGGATGACCCTGCAATGCCGCCATGCGCAGCAGGTGTCCGGCCAGATCGGTATCGGCGTGCCAGTACTTGCCGTTGAGCCAGATCCAGCCCAGGTCATTGAGTGCGGCAACATTCCCTTGCAATGCCTGACGCCGGAGATCGTCGTACACCACTTGCACGTCGACCGCTTCGTCCAGACGGCGGACCAGTAACGCCCGTTGGCTGGGCATCCCAACGCCTGCGAACTGACGGAGCCGCCTCTGGGCGGGGATTGGAGACGAGAAGACCCGCTCAGGCAGAAGACGGGCGAGCAGCGAATGGATATTGCTGGCAGCAGACATGTTCATCCTCATTGAACGACCCACAGTCCCGACCTCGGCTGTGATGAGGCGTGATTCTGCGCGACACCACGACAGAACCTGTCGCGAACGATTCAAGCACAGGCAACCAAATGCACGATCGTTGATCTGATCAATCAATGGCCAATTGCCATGCCGCGCCCGTGCCGCCATCCTAGTGCGGCAAGCCTAGACAAGGACGTTATCTTTTGCCGTTCGCCACCACCCGCGCCACCCTTAGCCGTCAGTGGGCGCTGCTGCGCCAGCTACCCAGCCGCTCCCCCGGAACCACCAGCGCCGAACTGGTCTGGCGCCTGCGTGATGTAGGCTTCAATGTCAGCAAGCGCACGGTCGAGCGCGACCTTAACGAGCTGTCGCTGATCTTCCCGCTTGAGCGCAATGACAAGAGCATTCCGTTCGGTTGGCATTGGTCGGCCAATCCCGTGGGCGACCTGCGCGGCAACTTCGATCTGCAAGGGTACCTGCGTGGCGATGCCTTGCAGCCGCCACAGGGCGATGGCCTGGAAGTGCAACTATGGATCAGCGACACGCTGGCACGCCAACTGCGTGAGTCCCCGCTGTGTGCCGACATGCGACTGACAGCCCTCGACCAGGGGCACCGGCTGCAGGCCACCTTAAGTGATGGCTGGCCGCTGCGATGGTGGCTGTTGAGCCAGGGCGACCAGATCGAAGTGGAGCTGCCGATCGAATTGCGGCAGGAAGTTGCCAACACCTTGAACAAGGCAGCAGCGCGCTACCAGGGCTGAACGAAAAAGCCGGCCCCTGCGACAGGGGCCGGCCTCATCCTTCAAGCGCTTTGGCGTTATTTGCCGGCGGTGAGGGCGTTGTAGGTGGTGATCAGGTTGCGGTAGTCCGGGATGTGGTTCGAGCACAGTGCCGCCAAGCCTTCGATATCGTTGCGCCAGTCGCGGTGCAGCTCACAGGCCACGCCGAACCAGGTCATCATTTGCGCACCCGCCTGGCTCATGCGGTTGTGGGCAGCATCGCGGGTCATCTCGTTGAAGGTGCCCGAAGCGTCGGTCACCACGAACACATCGAATTCTTCCTCCAGGGCCGACAGCGCCGGGAACGCCACGCACACTTCGGTCACCACGCCAGCGATGATCAGCTGCTTCTTGCCGGTGGCCTTCACCGCCTTGACGAAGTCTTCGTTGTCCCAGGCGTTGATCTGACCAGGGCGGGCAATGTACGGGGCATCCGGGAACAGCGCCTTGAGTTCCGGTACCAGTGGGCCGTTGGGGCCTTGCTCGAAGCTGGTGGTGAGAATGGTCGGCAGGTTGAAGAACTTGGCCAGGTCCGCCAGGGCCAGCACGTTGTTCTTG
Source organism: Pseudomonas sp. NyZ480 (assembly GCF_029537255.1). Taxonomy (NCBI): domain Bacteria; kingdom Pseudomonadati; phylum Pseudomonadota; class Gammaproteobacteria; order Pseudomonadales; family Pseudomonadaceae; genus Pseudomonas; species Pseudomonas sp. NyZ480. Next base: position 5,273,070 of record NZ_CP120626.1, read on the forward strand.
AACGTGTCCGGCTCGATGTCGCGCACCAGGGACAGCAGGCCAGCCTGGTGGTCGACCAGCAGCACGGCAGCGTCGTCTTTGTTCAGGCGGTTGTATTTGAACTGGGTCATGGTCGTCGCTCCTAAGGGGTTCTGATCTTCAGTAAGTGGGGTGTTTCGCGTTGATGGGAGAAGATTAGATTCATCACCTTTGGCGCGGTAGACTGCGAAAATTGCCCTTAGCGTTCCATTTGGAGAACGATCATTGGAAGACCTCAACTCCCTCTACTACTTCACCCAAGTGGTCGAGCACGGTGGATTCGCTCCCGCAGGGCGAGCGCTGGACATGCCCAAATCCAAGCTCAGCCGGCGCATCGCCGACCTTGAGGACCGCCTGGGTGTGCGCTTGTTGCACCGCACCAGCCGGCACTGTTCGCTGACCGAGATCGGCCAGGCCTACTACAACCGATGCCTGGCCATGCGGGTCGAGGCCGAAGGCGCAGCGGAGATCATCGAACGCAACCGCAGCGAACCACGCGGTCTGGTGCGCATCAGCTGCCCGACCACGCTGCTCAACTCCTGGGTCGGCCCCATGCTGACCCGCTACATGCTCAAGTACCCGCAAGTGGAGCTGTTCATCGAGAGCACCAACCGCCGCGTCGACCTGCTTCATGAAGGTTTCGACGTCGCCCTGCGCGTGCGTTTTCCACCGCTGGAGAACACCGACATGGTGATGAAGGTGCTGAGCAACAGCACCCAGTGCCTGGTCGGGCACCCAGCCTTTCTGGAACAACTGCCAGAGGGCTTCGACCCGCGAAAACTCGGCGAACTTCCCAGCCTGCATTGGGGCAGCGCCCAGCGCGAGTATCAGTGGGAACTGTTCCAGGGCGAGGACATGACGCACAGCCTGGTGATCCCGCATACACCGCGCATGGTCACTGACGACTTGTTCGCGCTACGCCACTTCGTCGTGGCTGGCGTGGGTATCGCCCACTTGCCACGGGTAGCGGTGCGCGAGGACCTGGCCGAGGGGCGGCTGGTGGAGTTGCTGCCGCAGTGGCACCCGCGCTGCGGTATCGTGCACGCGATCTTCCCGTCGCGGCGGGGCTTGCTGCCTTCGGTGCGGTCGTTGATCGATCATCTGGCGGAAGAGTTCGCGGCCAGCGACATGGCTTGATTCGGGTCCCCTGGCCTTATCGCCGGCAAGCAGGCTCCCACGGGAGCGGCCCAATGCCTCTTGCCCGTGATGAGGCCAGCACACCCATACAAGAACCTCACACGTCGCTGGTGCACAGTCCCGGCTCATGCATAACGGAACCTTACCCCCTCGCGCCCTGCTGATCGCCTTCGCCGCCCTCGGCCCTGCTTTTGCACTGGCCGACGAGCCAGGCTGGTCACTGCTCAGCCGCAACTATTTCTTGCACAGTGACTTCCGCTCGCCGTCACCCAGCGGCCAAAGCTATCGCCAGGAATGGGCCCAGGGTTTCATCGGTGAAATTCGCTCGGGCTTCACCGAGGGCACGGTCGGCCTCGGTGTGGATGCCCACGGTTTCCTGGGGCTCAAGCTCGACGGTGGACGCGGTCACGCCGGCACGGGTCTGTTGCCCCGAGACAGCGACGGGCGCGCTGAGTCTGACTACTCCAGCGCAGGCGCTGCGCTGAAAATGCGCCTGGGCAACACCGTGCTGCGCTATGGCGAAATGACAGTGGAAACGCCAGTGTTCGATACCGGCGATAAGCGCCTGCACCCGGAGTACGCCACAGGCTGGCTACTGGAAAACACCGACTTAACCGACTGGCGCGTGCAAGCCGGGCGATTCACCGCGTTCAATAATCAAGACAACAGTTCGACGCACGACGACTTCGCCGGCTACGGCGCCAGCACCCATGGGCGCGCGATCAGCCTGGCGGGTGTCACTTTCGCCCCCAACGGTCCGTTTGGCGGAGCACTGTTCGCCTCGCAGCTGCAGGACACCTGGAACCAGGCCTACCTCAACCTGAACCTGGCGGAAGGCCGCTGGCGGCTGGACGGCAACCTCTATCACACCCGCGATACCGGTGCAGCCAGTGCAGGCAACATCGACACCCTGGCTTACAGTCTGGCGGCCAAGTACAGAGCCGGCGCCCAGGCCGTGACCCTTGCCTATCAGAAGGTCGAGGGCGACACCCCGTTCGACTTCGTCGGCGGCGACTCCATCTACCTCGCCAACTCGATCAAGTATGCAGACTTCAACGGACCCGGCGAACGCTCGTGGCAACTGCGCTACGACCTGGATTTCGCCACCCTCGGTGTGCCCGGCCTGAGCGTGATGGGGCGCTACGTCAGCGGGCGCGGCATCGATGGCAGCCATGCTCCGGCGGCGGGTGCCTATGTGTCGCAACAGGGCAAAGGAGGGCGCCACTGGGAGCGTGACCTGGACCTCAAGTACGTGGTGCAGTCCGGCGCTGCCAAGGACCTCGGCGTGTCGCTGTCCCACGTCAGCCATCGCGCCAACGAGGCCCAGGCGGGCGACGATATCGACCGCCTGTACCTCATCATCGAATACCCGCTCAAAGGGGTTTTCTGAACTGAATCGCTGGCAAGCCGGCACCTACAAGATCGTATAGGCGCCAGGTTGCCAACGGTGGGGGCCCTGATGGCCCCCGCTTACCTCAGAACGCGAAGCACGAACAACCCAACGCTCCCCAGAAGCCCTGGAAGTCACTGACCGGCACACTGGAATGGCGAGCCTTCTCATGACTGTGGGCATGCACCCCACATGGGCCAACGCACTGGTGCAAGGCCGCCGCCATTGGCGCGCCCGCACGCCAGTGCCCTGGCACCTTGGCCACTGGCGACCACTCTGGCAGCACGGGCACCTGCGCCGGGCCGAGCTTGTCGAACTCTGCCGCGCCGTACACCACCTTGCCATCGACGATGGTCAGCACCGACTCGATCCCTTTGATGGCTTCTTCCTCGACGCTGAAGAAGTCCAGCGACAGTGCGGCCAGGTCTGCCAGCTGGCCGACCTTGATCTGACCTTTCTTGCCCTGCTCGCTGGAGAACCAGGCGCTGCCATGGGTGAACAACTGCAGTGCGGTCTCGCGGCTCAGGCCTTCGGGGTACAACTCCAGGCCTCCAACGGTCTTGCCGCTGACCAGCCAGTACAGTGAGGTCCATGGGTTGTAACTGGACACGCGGGTCGCATCGGTACCGGCCCCGACGGGGATACCTTCGGCCAGCATGCGCTGGATCGGCGGGGTCTTCTCGGCGGCCTTGGCGCCATAGCGGTCGACGAAATACTCGCCCTGGAAGGCCATGCGGTCTTGAATCGCGATGCCACCGCCCAGGGCGCGCACGCGCTCGATGTTCTTCGGCGAGATGGTTTCGGCATGGTCGAAGAACCACGGCAGGCCGTTGAACGGGATGTCGCGGTTGACCTTCTCGAACACATCGAGCATGCGCGAGATCGACTCATCATAGGTGGCGTGCAGGCGGAACGGCCAACGCTGCTCAACCAGGTGACGCACCACCGGTTCGAGCTCTTGCTCCATGGTCTGCGGCAGGTCAGGGCGCGGTTCGAGGAAGTCTTCGAAGTCGGCGGCGGAGAACACCAGCATTTCGCCGGCACCGTTGTGGCGGAAGAAGTCCGTGCCGTCGCCCGGCTTGACCTTGGTGGTCCAGTTCTTGAAGTCCGCCAGCTCTTCCTTGGGCTTTTGGGTGAACAGGTTGTAGGCAATCCGCACGGTCAACTGGTCATTGTCGGCCAGCTCTTGGATGACCTGGTAGTCGTCCGGGTAGTTCTGGTAACCACCGCCGGCATCGATGGCGCTGGTCAAGCCCAGGCGGTTGAGCTCACGCATGAACTGACGGGTCGAGTTGACCTGGTATTCCAGCGGCAGCTTCGGCCCCTTGGCCAGGGTGGCATACAGGATAGTGGCGTTGGGACGAGCGATCAGCATGCCGGTCGGGTTGCCGAACTTGTCGCGCTGGATCTCGCCACCTGGCGGGTTCGGCGTATCCTTGGTGTAGCCCACGGCCCTGAGCGCTGCGCGATTGAGCAGCGCACGGTCGTAGAGGTGCAACAGGAACACCGGGGTGTCGGGTGCGGCCTGGTTGATTTCCTCCAGGGTCGGCATGCGTTTTTCAGCGAACTGGAATTCGTTCCAGCCGCCCACCACCCTCACCCACTGCGGGCTTGGCGTACGCTCGGCCTGATCCTTGAGCATGCGCAGGGCATCGGCCAGCGATGGCACGCCTTCCCAACGCAGTTCGAGGTTGTAGTTCAGGCCACCACGGATCAGGTGCAGGTGCGAGTCATTGAGGCCGGGGATCACGGTGCGTTGCTTGAGGTCGATGATCTGCGTGGCGGAGCCCTTGTGGGCCATGGCCTCGGCGTCGTTGCCCACGGCGATGAAGCGGCCATCCTTGATGGCGACGGCAGTCGCGGTGGGCTTTTCGCGGTCAACGGTGTGCAGTTTGCCGTTGAACAGAATCAGGTCGGCGATCATGGAACCTCCTTGGGTCGATGCGTGAGCGGAACCGGCTTGGCCGGTAAAGGGCAATGCGGACCAGAGCGCGCCAGCGGCACCGAGCAGGGTGCTGGTGGCGATGAACTGGCGACGGGTCTTGTCGTTGGGGTCCTGGGACATGGTCTTCTCCGTCTGGCTGGGGCGGCAGGCGACTGCCGAGCATGCCGGTTCGCGCCGGGCTAAGGATTGGATGGATGTGCGGTGAAGTGGTTGAAGACTAGCAACCACTCGGATTCGTGCCGCCTGCCCCAGCCCTTTGGCCGGCAAGCCGACTCCCGCGGATCCCAGTGACGACACGATCGATGCGGGAGCCGACTCGCTGGCGATGGGCCGCACAGCGGCCCCGCCTTCAGCGCTGCAGGAACGCCAGCAGGTCTTCGTTCAGCTGTTGGGCATGGGTCACCGCAAAGCCGTGCGGTGCACCGCTGTACACCTTCAACTCGGCCCCACGGATCAGTTCCGCGGCACGCTTGCCGGTGGTCTCGAACGGCACGATCTGGTCGTCATCCCCGTGGATTACCAGGGTTGGCACATCGATCTTGGCCATATCCGGACGGAAGTCGGTCTCGGAGAATGCCGTCACGCAATCGAGGGTGCCCTTGATCGACGCCATCAGGGCGATATTCAGGGTCTGGGTCTGCACGCCCTGAGATACCTGCTGCCCATGGTTCAGGCCATAGAATGGCGTGGCGAAGTCGGCGATGAACTGTGCGCGATCGGCGCGCAGGCCAGCCTTGATGCCTTCGAACACCGAAAGGTCGACACCCTCCTGGTTGCTTTCGATCTTGCCAAACACTGGCGTCACCGCCCCCAGCAGCACCAGGCCGGCAACGCGCGCGCTTCCGTGACGGGCGATGTAGCGGCTGACATCGCCACCGCCCATCGAGAAGCCCACCAGGGTTACCTCGCGCAGGTCGAGGTGTTCGATCAGTTGTGCGATGTCATCGGCGAAGGTGTCGTAGTCATAACCGGTCCACGGCTGATCGGAGCGGCCAAACCCTCGACGGTCGAAGGCGATGGCACGGTAGCCACGGCTGGCCAGGTACTCCATCTGCGAATCCCACATGTCGGCGTCCAGCGGCCAACCGTGGCTGAACAGTACAGGCTTGCCGCTGCCCCAGTCCTTGTAATAGATCGAAGTGCCATCGCGGGTGACGAGTGTGCTCATGTCGGTATCTCCTTGAAAGTCTGCAGGTGAGGTGTGAATCAGCCGCGCAGCCACTTGGCGCAGCGGCGGGTTACCCAAGGCATGATGTAGAACACCACGGGCAGGATGACGAACAGGTTGACGATCAGGTTGCTGGTAACCCGGCCGCCCAACAGCGGGAAGTGCGCGAACAAGGGTGCCAGCAGTTGAGGAATGACCAGAGTCATCGGACAGATCACCAGGTAGGTCAGCAGCGCCTGCTTCCAACGCGGCGGCGGTGCAACGCTGGTGCTGGGCGGGGTGAACCAGAACTCGGGATCTTCGTGGACCTGGGTGTGGTCACCGTCTTCGAGCAGCGGCAGCACCTCTTCGACCAGCGCCTGGCGTTCGGCCGAGTTGACCCAGGCCTGCAACAGACTGGCATCGGCAAAGCGAACCACGGTGGTGAAGTGGCGCCCACCGTCGTCGGGGCGAATGACATTGACATCCAGGTGCCCCGGCTGACGGCGCGCGGTGCTGACCGTGCGCTTTAGCCACGCCTCGTAGCCCGCCAGCGACTCGGCGCGGACCTTGTGTTGGATGACCAGGGTCACCACGTTGCGGTTGTCTTGGAATGCGGTGTTCATCGGCGTTCCTTGGGATGAGCTTGCCCGCATCCACTGTGCAACGGCGGACGGGCTGAGGATTGGATGGGTGTGCTGCCTTGCCCGGGCACCGATGCTTGGTGCCCGGGCGGCGGGGCTTACTTGCCGGCGGTGAGGGCGTTGTAGGTGGTAATCAGGTTGCGGTAGTCCGGGATGTGGTTCGAGCACAGTGCCGCCAAGCCTTCGATATCGTTGCGCCAGTCGCGGTGCAGCTCACAGGCCACGCCGAACCAGGTCATCATTTGCGCACCCGCCTGGCTCATGCGGTTGTGGGCAGCATCGCGGGTCATCTCGTTGAAGGTGCCCGAAGCGTCGGTCACCACGAACACATCGAATTCTTCCTCCAGGGCCGACAGCGCCGGGAACGCCACGCACACTTCGGTCACCACGCCAGCGATGATCAGCTGCTTCTTGCCGGTGGCCTTCACCGCCTTGACGAAGTCTTCGTTGTCCCAGGCGTTGATCTGACCAGGGCGGGCAATGTACGGGGCATCCGGGAACAGCGCCTTGAGTTCCGGTACCAGTGGGCCATTGGGGCCTTGCTCGAAGCTGGTGGTGAGAATGGTCGGCAGGTTGAAGAACTTGGCCAGGTCCGCCAGGGCCAGCACGTTGTTCTTGAACGTGTCCGGCTCGATGTCGCGCACCAGGGACAGCAGGCCAGCCTGGTGGTCGACCAGCAGCACGGCAGCGTCGTCTTTGTTCAGGCGGTTGTATTTGAACTGGGTCATGGTCGTCGCTCCTAAGGGGTTCTGATCTTCAGTAAGTGGGGTGTTTCGCGTTGATGGGAGAAGATTAAAACCAGACCCTTTGGCGCGGAAGATAGTGAATTTTGGCTTTAGCGTTCCATTATGTGAACGATCTGAGCACACCGTTACAAGCGTTGCCTACCCGCTCGGCTCCACGCACACGACATACTTTTGGATACCTTCACCCTAAAAGCAGGACCTTTCCTACAGGTCAATCTGCATCTTGCGTAAGGCATGTCTTAAGCGCTGCCCCTCCCGAAAATAGGGGCCTTCAGAGTGATAGCTTGCCGGATTCACATCTCAGGGAATCGAGACATGAATCAGCGCACCAACATTTTCGGTAACGGCCAAGGCCTCGACGGCGACGTCACCACCACAGGTGCCACGTGCATCGCCAGCCATTCCCGGGGCACGTTCAATGGCCGCCGGTGGTTGATCGAAGGCGACCGAACTACCGCCTGCCCACGCTGCGGTGAGGAAGGCGTCATCATCGAAGGCGAGCAACGTTGGATGCAGGACGGTCGGCCCACCGCCGTGGACGGCTCGCTGGTCAAGTGCGGCTGCCCGTTGGGCAGCAACCGCGTGTTGGCGCCGTTGAATCAGGGCCCTGCACCGCGTCGCATGACGGCGGCTGGAACCGTTGTCGAGGCACAAGTCCCAGCCCAGGCAACCCCGCACGTGAACAGGTACCGGCCTTCGGCATTTCAATCATCGACCGCGCCTCAAGGCATGGAGCCTGGCTTCTATATCGTGCCGCGGTGCATGACCTACCAGGAGGTTCTGATTGAGCTCGGCGCGCCGCAGGCGAACCTGCCGAGCTCGATTCTGCAGCGCCTGAACCCGACTTATCAGCAAGGGTTCAAGGCAGGAGAGATCTTCGTCATCGGCGACGGCCTGAGCCGACCGGTTTGCACCCGTGAAGAGCTGTATTCGATGAGCGCGGCAAAACAGGCGCGGGAGGCATTGGCAAGCCTGACGCCGGAAGAGGCCGAGTTCATGATGCAACATCAGGCCGACATTGCCGGATTGCTTGGTGAGGTGAGCCTGGCGATGGGGGTGAGCGAGGCGATGCTGGCAAAAGCCCTCGACGAATTGACTGCCACGCTGAAAAATATTGAAAGCCTTCATCAGCAGCAATTTGCCAAGTATGGGCATTTGCGCAGCTCGGAGTTTTTCGCCGAACGCAAAAAGCTGCTCAAGCAGTTGGATGCAAATCTGAAAGCCACCTTCCTTAATAAGCACCTGAACCTTGGCAATTATGAAAGGCTGCGCCGCGACCTGGGCATTTCATCAAGAAATTTAGTTCATCACTGGCGCAGTGCTGGTGCACCAGGACAAATACCCGGTTATTCTACGCACCTGGACAAACTGGCGAGAATGTCCACCTACCTGAAAGCGGGCGGCTACATAGGGATTGCCGTCGGCGGTCTTGGCTCCGCAACAAAAGTTTCTGCAGTGTGCCGCGAGGGGAATACCAAGTCTTGCAAAAAAGTAAAAGTTGCAGAGGCAGGCAGCTTCTCTGTCGGTCTGGCGGGGGGCTGGGCGGGAGCGAAAATTGGAGGTTTAGTGGCGACACAAGTCTGCGGGGCAACCGGACCGGGCGCCCTGATATGTGGAGTCGCGCTCACCGGCGTTGGTGCCTTGGCAGGAAGTGTTGTAGGAATGGAGGCGGGCGAAACATTTGGTGAGATCATATTCGAGGCCATTCAGGATGATTAATCAACTCGAGTTGAAGACCCAACTAATTTTGGTGGGCTCGCCTATCTGCCTTTGCCTTAGCGGACTTGCATCTGATCTTCATATTGCCTGCTCTCGTCACTATCACGTGATGACTTCGTCACTCCAACGGAGCTCGTGTCTTTCATTCGCCGTGAGCATGTGGGGAGAGCGTAGCATAAGCTCAAGAATGCTAGTTATATTCATCGTGGCCGGCGCCATCACATTTCCGAACTTTAACATGCGCAACGGAAACCTGGATGTTCAGGATTACAAAGGCATTCCTCTTTACCTGAGGAGAAAGATTCGCCTTGCATCTTGGCTGAACACAATTGGATTCACTTGGTTAACCATAAACTACTTAATCACATAAATAACCACAGAGAAAACACAATGGAAACAGCCATAACACACAAGCTCGAGTCACGCACACACCTGCCAGTCGAGCACAGCCGACTTCATGTAATCTCACTTTCAAAGTTAGCTATTATGGGGATCTTTTCCATCGGTCTTTATATAGCATACTGGAATTATCGCCATTGGCTGCTCATTCGGGGCGAGCGAGGATTCAAGGTCATTCCGCTGCTATGCACAATTTTCGGCGCCATTACGATGTACTTCTTGATGAAAAAGATCGTCATGCGCAGCCGCGAAGCCAACCAACCTGTCGAAGGTAGTGCACTTGGCGTCACCTTGATGTATTGGATTCCCTGCTTGATGGTGTTTACATGGGACATCGCACTCGCCGAGCATGCTCTGGAGTCCCTGCCTCTCTTGATCGTGATCTTGGCATCGCTGATCCTACCGATCATACGGACAACCTTTCTCGCGCTGTCAATATTACAAATCCAGCAGACCGCCAATGTTTGCGAGGGCGATCCATTGGGGCTGCAAAACTCGCAGATCACATGGGCAAACGTTCTGTGGATAGTGATCGTCTGGATATCCGCCGGTGCCATATTAAGCTACCTGCTAATCCACGGTTCACTTATGTGAGCACCACATCTGGCTGACCTGGAATCCAATGTGGCCGTTTCAGTGGCAGGGCAACGGCCCCCGCCACTGGAGAAACCTCACCCCTCCCCCATTGCCTGCCACCTCAACCTACTCTATTACTACCCGCAGCCCTCCCTCATCCCGAGACCACCATGCTGGCGTTCATCCAGTCGTCCCCGTTGTTGCTCGGCACCGCCTTGATCCTGCTTGACCTCGTGCTCTGGCAACTGATCCCCCTCCAGCGCCACGCCTGGCGCATCGGCACGCGGTTGGTGATCTTCCTGCTGTTCAGTTCGGTGCTGGTGGCCGCTGGCATGAGCCCGCTGCAACCGCCACCCTGGCCAGACGATGTTTCGCGTAACCTGTTGGCCACGGTGCTGGCGATTGGCTGGTGGCTGTTCGGCGCACGAACGGTGACCGTAGTGTTCGGGCTGCTATTGGTGGCACGGGGCAGCCACGGCGGTCGGCTGTTGCAGGATGTGCTAGGGGCGTTGATCTTCCTGGCGGCGGTGGTAGCTGCCGCGGCTTACGTAATGCAACTGCCCGTGAAGGGCCTGCTGGCCACCTCTGGTGTCATGGCCATCGTCATTGGTCTTGCGCTGCAAAGCACTCTGGCCGACGTGTTTTCCGGCATCGTGCTGAATACCACCCGGCCTTACCAGATCGGCGATGCGATCTCCATCGACGGCACCGAGGGTAAGGTGGTGGATATCGACTGGCGCGCCACGCGCATGATCACCGGCAGCGGTAGTCTGGCGGTCATCCCCAACTCCGTGGCGGCCAAGGCCAAACTGCTCAACCACAGCCGTCCCATCGACCGCCATGGGGTGTCAATCAGCGTGGTGGTGCCTGCCAAGGTGCGGCCGAGGCGGGTTTTCGATGCCCTGGAGAAGGCACTGCAAGGCACCAGCGCCCTGCTCGCGAACCCCGCGCCAAAGGTTACTGTCAAGGCCTCGACACTGGAGTCGGTCGAGTACGAGGCCAGTGGTTTCATCGCCGACATGGCGCGCAAGACCGAAGTGCGCAACCAGCTGTTCGATCTGGCACATCGGCATCTGGAAGCCAGCGGTGTGATGTGGAACGTCGACTTGGCCATGCCTGCGCGCAGTCGCCAGCGTGAAGTGCTGGACGAGGTGCGCGTGTTCCGCTCGCTCACCGACGAAGAGCGCGACACCCTGAGCCAGCGCATGACCGCTGTGGAGTACCTGGCCGATCAGGTGATCCTGGGGGTGGGCGAGCAGTCCGATCACCTGCTGGTAATTGGCAGCGGCGTGGTCTCGGCGTCGGTACGCGACGGTGACAGGCTGCTGGAGGCTGGGCGTATGGGACCGGGAGAAGTGCTGGGGATCGAGGGTCTGATCGACGAGGACGATTCGTTCGCCGAATTCCGCACGCTGACCAGCTGTGTGCTGTTCCGCATCGACAAGGAGCAGGTGCGCAGCTGCCTGGCCCAGCGGGGCGAGGTGCAGACCGCGCTGACCAAACTACAGCGCTTCCGGCGCCAGAGCCGGGAGTCGCTTTTGCTGCAAAAGCCGGCCTTGATCAAGAAGGGCGGTTTCCTAAGCTGGCTGCACAAGTAGGCCGTTGTTGGAACGGGCCCCATCGCCGGCTTGCCGCCGATGAGGCCATCAGCTAGAGCACGACTCTCAAGCACTGCCCGGCATGGTACAGCGAGAACCCAGACTCGTAGAACGCGGTGCGCAGCGACGGCGCACTGACCCCCGTCATCGGCGAGAAGGGAATCGGCAGGCTGTCCGGATCATCTTTGAGCAGGAACTCAGCGAACGCCCGGCCAATCACCGTTCCGGTGGTATTGCCACGCCCGTTGTAACCCGTCACCGCCACCAATCCGGGCGCAGGCTCGAACAGGCGCATCAGGTGATCTGGAGTGAAGTCGATGCAACCGGTCCAGTGCATCTCCCACTCGACCTTGCCCAGTTCGGGGTAGTAGTGGCTCTGGATGCGGTCGGCCCAGCTGCGCACGAACCAGGTTGGCTTGTTGTCGACCCGGCCCAGGCTGCCAAGCAACAAGCGGCCCTGATCGTCACGGCGAATACTGCTGAGCACGGTGCGGGTATCCCACGAACCCTGGCCATAGGGCAGCACCTTGTCGGCGGCAGCACCCTGCAGCGGCTTGGAGGCCACCTGGTAGTAGTAGCCGCGGAAGAACTGCTTCTGCAGGTTGCTCCAATCGCCTTCGGTGTACGCGCCAGTGGATATCACCACCTTGTCGGCGCATACCGAACCGCGCGCGGTTCTTACCTGCCAGCCATCGCCGTCACGCGCCAGGCCTTCGACCGATGATTGCTGGAACACCTTGCCACCCAGGCGGGTGACAGCGGCGGCCAGGCCCTGGGTGTAACCCATGGGGTTGATGGTACCGGCGCGGCGGTCTAGCAGCGCGGCGGAGATCTTGTCGGTGCCGCAGTATTCCTGGCATTGCACGCCAGTGAGCAACTCCACATCGGCACCACGACGGCGCCATTGCTCGTGACGCGCTTGCAGGTCGGCAATACCGGTGGCGTTGTGCGCCATGTGTAGGGTGCCTTTGTGCTGCGCCTGGCAGTCGATGCCGAGGCGCTCGATCATGGCGAACACTTCGGCTGGGGCTTCACCCAGTACCTTGTTCAGGCGGCTGCCTTGCTTCTGGCCAAGCGTTGCCTCGACATCGTCGGGACGAATCCAGGTGCCAGCGTTCACCAGGCCTACGTTGCGCCCTGAGCCACCGTGGCCGATCTTCCAGGCCTCCAGCAGAATCACCGACTTGCCCTGTTCCAGCAGGTGGATGGCCGCAGACAGGCCAGTGATACCGCCACCGATCACGCAGACGTCAGCCCTGTGCTCACCGGCCAGGGCCTGGGCGGCGACGGTCGGTTTGGTGACGTGTTCCCACAGACATTCTTGACGCAGTTCGGACATGGCCCGGCTCCAGCGATTTGTTCTTGTTGGGGCCGCCAAGCGGCCCATTCGCGGCGGTACGACGAACCGATAAACCCGCTCCCACAGGGGCCACACAGGCCTCGAGGGCAGTGGAGAACCTGTGGGAACGGGTATATTGGGTCGCCGCACCACTGCGAACCGGGGGCAACGCCCCCGGCCATGCAGCATCAATCCATCAGTCGAACACGATACCCTGCGCCAACGGCAGCTCACGGGAGTAGTTCACGGTGTTGGTCTGGCGCCGCATGTAGCCCTTCCAGGCATCCGAACCCGACTCACGACCACCGCCAGTCTCCTTCTCGCCACCGAATGCACCGCCGATTTCCGCGCCGCTGGTACCGATGTTGACGTTGGCGATACCGCAGTCGCTACCCGAAGCACTCTGGAAGCGCTCGGCTTCACGAATGTCGGTGGTGAAGATGCACGAGGACAGACCTTGTGGCACTTCGTTGTTCAGGCGCAAGGCCTCTTCGAAGTCGTCATAGGCCAGCACGTACAGGATCGGCGCGAAGGTCTCGTGGCGCACTACATCGCTCTGCGCCGGCATCTCGGCGATGGCGGGCGACACGTAGTAGGCGTTGGGGTACTGATCGGCCAGCTGACGCTCGCCACCGAATACCTGGCCACCCTCATCACGGGCCTTGGCCAAGGCACCCTGCATCGCATCGAACGACTGCTTGTCGATCAGCGGGCCAACCAGGTTGTCTTTGCGCGGGTCGCCGATGCGCACCTTGCCGTATGCCGCTTTGACGCGAGCAACCACTTCGTCCTTGATGGAGCGGTGCACGATCAGGCGACGCAGGGTGGTGCAGCGCTGGCCCGCGGTGCCGACTGCGGAGAACAGAATGCCGCGCACGGCCAGGTCCAGGTCGGCGCTCGGGGCCAGGATCATGGCGTTGTTGCCACCCAGCTCCAGGATGCTGCGGCCGAAGCGTGCGGCCACACGCGGGCCGACTTCGCGCCCCATACGGGTGCTGCCGGTGGCGCTGACCAGCGGAACGCGTGGGTCGTCGACCAGGGCTTCACCCGCTTCGCGGCCGCCGATCACCAGTTGCGACAGACCAGCCGGAGCATCGCCGAAGGCTTTCAGGGCTTTCTCGAACAGCGCCTGGCAAGCCAGGGCGGTCAGCGGGGTCTTCTCGGACGGTTTCCATACCACCGAGTTACCGGCCACCAGGGCCAGGGCGGTATTCCAGGCCCAGACGGCGACTGGGAAGTTGAAAGCGCTGATGACGCCGACCACGCCCAGCGGATGCCAGGTTTCACGCATGTGGTGGCCAGGACGTTCGGACGCGATGGTCAGGCCGTACAGCTGACGCGACAGGCCAACGGCGAAGTCGCAAATGTCGATCATTTCCTGTACTTCGCCCAGGCCTTCCTGGGTGATCTTGCCCGCTTCGATGGATACCAGCTCGCCGAGGTCGGCCTTGTGCTCGCGCAGCACTTCGCCGAACAGGCGCACCAGCTCGCCACGGCGTGGGGCCGGGACGCTGCGCCAGGCTTCGAAGGCGTTCTGCGCCCTGTCGATGCAGGCGATGGTCTCGGCTTTGCCGAGCAGTTTCACCGAGGCGATCTGGCTGCCGTCGATCGGCGTGTGAACAGGGTAGTCGCCCTGGGTGTGAGCCTCGGCGGCAACGCCAAGGCGCTCGAGCAATCCAGCAACCATTTGTGCTTCTCCTACATCGGGTGAAGGGATGGAAAAATGATGTGGATCAGTATTAATCCGATCACACCAGTGCAACAAACGACCTTTATTCCGCATATCATTCCGTCAGGTAATGATTTCTGCCGCAGAGACCGCTATGTCAAAACGCCTGGTTCCCTCCATGACCGCCCTGCAGTGCTTCGAAGCCGCAGCCCGTCACTTGAGTTTTACCCGTGCCGCCGAAGAGCTGCACCTGACCCAGAGCGCGGTCAGTAAACAGGTGGCACAGCTTGAGGACATGCTGCGTCACCACCTGTTCCTGCGTATTCGCCGGCGTCTGCAACTCACGCCTGCCGGCAGCCTGTACCTGGCCGAGGTGAACAAGATCCTGACCCAGGTCGACATGTCCAGCCGCTATGTCCTGACCTATGGCGAGCAGACCGAGATATTGAAGGTAGCCACTCAACCGAGTTTTGGCGTGCGCTGGCTGATCCCGCACCTCAAGGGCTTCGGCAAACGCCACCCGAATATCCACTTGGATATCCGCAACGAAATGGAGCCTTTTGCCCTGCTGCAAGGCTCGGCCGATGTGGTGTTCTTCTACGGCCAGGGCACCTGGCCGGGCGCTACCTGCCTTGAACTGTTCCGTGAGGACGTGGTGCCGGTATGCGCGCCGGAACTGCTGGCCGGCCGAACCCTGGCCGATGCCGCTGAACTGGCGGAACTGGTGCTGTTGCAAAGCACATCTCGCCCAGAGGCCTGGCATGAATGGTTCCTGGAGCTTGGACTGCACAGTGTCAGCGCCTACCACGGACCACGCTTCGATACATTCTACATGGCATTAAGCGCGGCGCAGGCGGGGTGTGGAGTGGCGCTGGTGCCCAAATACCTGGCTGCCAAGGAGTTGGCCGAGGGAAGCCTGGTCATCCCCTGGGATCATGCGATGCGTAGCGCGGGGGCGCATTACCTGGCGTATGCCGAACATGCGGCCGAGGTGCCGAAGGTGCGAGCGCTGATGGCGTGGATCAACGAGCAGTTGTCGGTTTGACGTTGTCAGGCGCGTGGCGCGGCCTGCCACATTCTGCAGCGGCGGTCGCAACGACTCAGGGTCGATCAAAAAAGGAATGACACACTCACTTTTTTTCGCTTGTGGCCAACGTGCATTCCCAGTTTTCATGTAAGTGTCCGAACCCAACCAGGAAGCTTGCGATGCCCGCCCACGATTTCGTCAGCCCCGACAGCATCCGTGCGCAGTTCTCTGCCGCCATGTCACTCATGTACAAACAGGAAGTGCCGCTGTACGGCACGCTGCTGGAGCTGGTGAGCGAAGTCAACCAGCAGGTCATGACCCAACAGCCAGCAGTGGCCGAGGCCCTGCGCTGGACCGGCGAAATCGAGCGCCTGGACCAGGAGCGCCACGGCGCGATCCGCGTGGGCACCGCAGAGGAACTGGCGACCATCGCCAAATTGTTCGCCGTCATGGGCATGGAACCTGTCGGCTACTACGATCTCAGCTCGGCCGGTGTACCGGTCCATTCCACCGCGTTCCGCGCGGTGCACGAGCAGTCCCTGCATGTCAGCCCCTTCCGGGTATTCACCTCGCTGTTACGACTGGAGCTGATCGACAACCCGCCACTGCGTGAACTGGCCCAGACCATTCTGGCCAAGCGCAAGATCTTCACCCCACGGGTACTGGAACTGATCGCCCAAAGCGAGCGTGACGGCGGCCTGAATGCAGTCGATGCCCACACCTTCGTCCAAGAGGCGCTGCACACCTTCCGCTGGCACCAGGATGCCACGGTGACCGCCGAGCAGTATCAGCAGCTGCATGACCAGCACCGCCTGATCGCCGATGTGGTGGCCTTCAAAGGCCCACACATCAACCACCTGACGCCGCGCACGCTGGATATCGACGCGATCCAGGCCGGCATGCCTGCCAAGGGCATCCCGCCAAAAGCCGTGGTCGAAGGCCCTCCTACTCGCCGTCACCCGATCCTGTTGCGCCAGACCAGCTTCAAGGCGCTGCAAGAGACGGTCGCGTTCAGCGGTCAGCAGGGCAGCGAAGGCAGCCACACCGCGCGCTTCGGCGAAATCGAGCAACGCGGCGCGGCACTGACGCCCAAAGGCCGCCAGCTCTACGACACGCTGCTGGATGCGACCCGCGCGGCCCTGGGCGGCGCCCCGGCCGAGGCCAACGCCGAACGCTACATGGTGTTGCTCAAGGAGCAATTCGCCGCATTTCCGGATGACCTGGCCCAAATGCGCGAACAGGGTCTGGCCTACTTCCGCTACTTCCCCACCGAGAAGGGCTTGGCCGTACGGGATCAGGATGATCGCCCGACCACGCTGGAAGGGCTGATCGAAGCTGGCCATGTGCACTTCGAGGCGCTGGTGTACGAAGACTTCCTGCCGGTCAGTGCCGCGGGCATTTTCCAATCCAACCTCGGTGACGATGCCCAGGCCGAGTACGGTAGCAATGCCAACCGGGATGCTTTCGAGGCGGCACTTGGGCTGAAGGTACAGGATGAATTGACGCTGTATGCACAGAGTGAACAGCGTTCGCTGCAGGCATGTGCGCAGGCGTTGAACCTCGGCTCGATCTAAGCCTCGGTCATAAAGTCGCCGGCAAGCCCGCTTGCCGGCGACAGGTCCGTAGCAGTCAGCGGCCTACCCGAAATCGATCCACTTCCTGCCTCAACTGCGCTGCCAGCCCTTCTAGCTCCCGGGCAGTGAACGCCAGCTCGTTGGCCACGTCGCGTTGCTCGCTGTTGGCTTGCGCGATGCTCTGCAGGTTGCGGCTAAGCACCGTTGCCGTGCTGCTCTGCTCCTGTGTCGCGGTGCTGATGACGGCGAACTGTTCACCGGCAACGCGGCTTTGCTCATCGATGCGCGCCAGTGCCTCGGCCACTTTGTCGTTGCGCTCCAGGCCCTCCTGCATCAACTGGTTGCCCTGCTCCAGGGTGCTGATCGCATGCCCGGTCTGTTGCTGGATACTGGCGATCATGCCGGAAATTTCGTCCGTCGCCTGGCGCGTGCGGGCAGCCAGTCCTCGCACCTCATCAGCCACGACGGCGAAGCCTCGTCCCTGCTCGCCGGCCCGGGCCGCTTCAATGGCGGCGTTGAGCGCCAGCAAGTTGGTCTGCTCGGCAATCGCGGTGATCACCCCAACGATCCCACCGATTTCCTGGGAGCGAGCGCCCAGGGTGTCCATCACCGTAGCCGTGCCACCCAGCGCCTCGGCGATCTGGCGTAGCGAGCTCGATGCCTGATCCATGGCGTTACGGCCGATGCGGGTCTGCTGGGCATTATCGCGGGCCATGCGCTCGGTGCCCGCCATGTTGTCGGCGATGTTCATCGAGGTGGCGCTGAACTCCTCCACCGCGCCTGCCATGCTGGTGATCTCGCCGGACTGTTGGTCCATGCCTTCGCAAGCCCCGGCCGACAACCCGGCCAACGAGCGTGCCCGCCCGCTGACTTGCTCGGATGCATTGCGAATGTGCTCGACCATGGTCGACAGGGCCTCGCCCATCTTGTTGAAACTGCGTGCCAGCTGGCCGATTTCGTCATGGCTGGTGACATTCAGACGTGCATTGAGGTCGCCTGCTCCGAGGGCTTCGGCCTGCAGCACCAGGTCATCGAGGGGCCGAAGCTTGCGCCGCAACAACCACAGGGTCGCCGCCACCGCCAGCAGCATGGCCAGCAGGCTGCCGATGGCCAGGCGCCAGCCGACGCTCCAGGTCACCTCACGAATCTCCGCTTCCGGCATGCTCGCCACCACCGTCCATGGGCCTTCGGCGAAGGGCGCGGTGACGCTGAACAGTGGCTGCTCGGCATTGGCCGGCGGAACCAGCCATTGACCTCGTTCATCACGCAGGGCCAGCGAGCCGGTTTCACCAATGCGGAACCGCTTGAGGTTGGCGAACTGGGCATTCTGCGCGTCGGTGTAGTCGAAGCCGACGAACAACACAGCTATCACCCGCCCACTGCCATCGCTGACCGGCACGTAGCGAGTCATGTAGTTGCGCTCGAACAGCACGGCACGCCCGACATAGGTCTGGCCCGCCATCAGCTTTGCATAAGCCGGGTGCTGACGGTCGAGCTGGGTACCGATGGCGCGGCTACCATCCTGCTTGGTCAGCGAGGTGCTGATGCGCACGAAGTCGTCACCGCTGCGCACGAACAGCGTCGCGACACCCGCGGTCATCTGCTGGAATTCGTCCACCTGCTGGAAGTCGTTGTTCAGCAGCCGCTCGCCCAAGTACAACGCAGGCGTAGCCTGGCCTGCGACATTGACGGTTTCACCGGCATGCACTGTCAGGCCCGAGGCGAAACGCCGCTCGAACAAGCCGCTCAGGCGCTGGGTGTTGTCCTTGAGCGAGCTGTGGAAGGTTTCGAGCTGGTCGGCCAACAGCCGGGCCTCGCTGGCCAGGTGCTGCTGGCGGGTGGCGAGGTTGGCCTGGTCCAACGAGCGCAGGGCGAACAAGGTACTGCCGGTGATCACCAACGCCAGCACGATGGCGAGGGCGATTCCGAGCTGCGAGGCGATGCGTGCACGCGGTTGCGACATGGGGAAGCTCCTGACAAGTGGCCGGGATCATCCTGATCACCCAGGCCACCTGCGGGTTATCGACGAAAATCGCATCCTCTTCCGGGACGCTGGTGCCAGAGAATCGGCGTCGCAAGCCAATACTTGAGTGTCGGGCCGGGATATTCGCAAACGTTTTCGTTGTTGCAGCAAGCCCAGGATCCCACCCAGCCCTGAAGAAGGCGGCTTGCCGGCTAGAGGGGAGGCAGCATCTGCACATCCGGCAAACTCACCGCAGCCGCCTCCTCCTGCAGAAACACGCTCAGCCGTCGCAACCGCTCGCCACCCGGTCGGGTGCGCGGCCACACCAGATAGTAGTCCATGCCACTGGGCACCGCCGTGGGCCACGGCAGGCTCAGGCGTCCTTGCGCAACGTCCTCCGCCACCATCAGCAGGTCACCCATGGAAATCCCATAACCCCTGGCAGCCGCAATCATGCCCAGCTCCAGCGTGTCGAATACCTGGCCGCCCTTGAGCGAAACCTTTTCGGCAAGCCCCATGCGCTCTAGCCAAGCCCGCCAGTCACGCTTGTCCGGCGTTGGGTGCAGCAACTCGATACCCGCCAACCGGCGCTCGTCCCAGGGGCCATCCTTGAGCAAATCCGGCGCCCCCACCGGGATCAGTAACTCGCTGAATAACCGGCGCACTTCCCAGTCTGGTGGGAACACACCGTCACTGAGCAACACTGCACAGTCGAACGGCTCCTGATTGAAGTCCACATGGTCGACGTCCATCCAGGCGCTGGTCAGCTGCACCTCGTTACCCGGCTGCAAATGGCGAAAGCGGCTCAGGCGTGCCAGCAACCAGCGCATGGTCAAGGTCGAGGGCGCCTTCATGCGCAGGATGTCATCTTCACCGCGCAGGGTATCGCAAGCCCGCTCCAGCGCGGCGAAGCCCTCGCGCACACCCGGCAGCAGCACCCGCGCGGCCTCGGTCAATTGCAGGCTGCGCCCGCTGCGTACGAATAGGCGACAGGCGAAATGATCCTCCAAGGTGCGAATGTGTCGACTGACCGCACTCTGGGTAATCGAGAGCTCTTCGCCAGCGCGGGTGAAAGAGCTCAGCCGAGCGGCGGCTTCGAATGCGCGCAGTGCATAGAGCGCAGGCAACTGACGGGACATGGGGCACCTGAAAGAGGGCGTGGAAAGGAATGCAGATAATCATATATGCATGAGTTCAACTCATGCCAAGCATCGCTATTATCCTTTTGTGGAAAGTTGACCAAAGCCTCAGAATCGTCGCCTCGCCTACAGGATAAGCATCAAGGACCTCAACCATGCATGTCGCGCCCGCTACTGAACTCAAGGCTTTGCTGCGCCTGGCGGGGCCGCTGATCGCCTCGCAGTTGGCGCACATGCTGATGGTGTTGACCGACACCTTGATGATGGCCCGTATCAGCCCACAGGCCCTGGCAGGTGGCGGCCTGGGTGCGGCGAGCTATTCGTTCGTGTCGATTTTCTGCCTGGGTGTGATCGCTGCAGTCGGCACTCTGGTGGCGATTCGCAAAGGGGCGAATGACATCGAGGGCGCTACCCGCCTGGCACAGAACGGCCTGTGGTTGGCCTGGGGTCTGGCGCTGGTCGCGGCCCTGGTGCTGTGGAACCTCGAGCCTGTGTTACTGCTGTTCGGCCAGAAGCCCGAGAACGTGGCCTCGGCGGCCGAATTCCTTACCCTGCTGCCCTTGGCCCTGCCTGGCTACCTGACGTTCATGGCCTTGCGCGGATTCACCAGCGCATTGGGTCGCTCGACGCCAGTGATGGTCATCAGCCTGGTGGGCACGGTGCTCAACTATCTGTTCAACGTCGCGCTGATCGAAGGCATGTTCGGCCTGCCCAAGCTTGGCCTGATGGGCATCGGCCTGGTCACCGCCGTGGTGTCGATGGGCATGGCCATTGCCCTGGCGCTGTACATCCACTGGCACCCGGCCTATACACCCTACCCGCTACGCCGGGGCCTGTCGCGCCCTTCCCTGCCTGCCCTGCGGGAACTGTGGCGGCTAGGTCTGCCGATTGGCGGTACCTACATGGTGGAGGTGGGGCTGTTCGCCTTCGCCGCGCTGTGCATGGGTGTGCTCGGTAGCACGGAACTGGCGGCGCACCAGATCGCCCTGCAAATCGTGTCCACCGCATTCATGGTACCAACCGGGCTGTCGTACGCGGTGACCATGCGAGTGGGGCTTTACTACGGCGCCGACAACCTGTTGGCGGCACGCAGCGCTGGGCGTGTGGGAATCGGCTTCGGCGCGATGATCATGTTCGCCTTTGCCGCGCTGTTCTGGCTGCGTCCGGAGATGCTGGTAGGCCTGTTCATCGACGGCGATGACCCAGCCTTCGCGGCGATCTACCAGCTGGCGGTAAGCCTGCTGATGGTCGCGGCCTGGTTCGAGCTGTTCGATGGCGTGCAGACCATCGCCATGGGCTCGATACGTGGGCTGAAGGATGCCAAGACCACCTTCCTGATCGGGCTGTGCTGCTACTGGCTGGTAGGCGCACCGGCAGCGTGGCTGCTCACCTTCACCCTGGGCGGCGGTGCGGTCGGCGTGTGGTGGGGGCTGGCCTTGGGGCTGGCGTGCGCTTCGGTGGCACTGACGATCGGCTTCGAGTGGCGGATGAAGCGGTTGCTGAAGTCCAGGGCACCTACGCTGGCTGGGCAGCTCGTGCATGGACCGCGATGAGCCCTGCGGGACCGGCGGTGCGCCTCAGGCCGACCGCCGCCCCGGAACCTGCAACAGGTAATCGATCAACGCCTCGACCGGCAACGGCTTGCTGACCAGGAACCCCTGTACCTGGTCGCAACCGAACTCGCGCAGTAACTGCATCTGCTCTTCGCTCTCCACCCCCTCGGCGACCACTTCGAGGTTGAGGTTGTGCGCCAGGTTGATCATGGCGTGCACCAACTTGCGGTTCTCTTCGCGCATCTCCATTTCAGCGACGAAGCTGCGGTCGACCTTGAGTAACGTGATCGGCAAGCTGTTGAGGTGGACGAACGAAGAGAAGCCGGTACCGAAGTCATCCAGCGAAAACCGCACGCCAAGGCGCGCCAGGGCATCCATGGTCTGGCGGACCAGTTCGTTGCGACGCATGACGGCGGTCTCGGTAAGCTCGAACTCCAGCCAGCGGGCATCGACACCGTGCTCGATGATCAAGCGGCTCAGGGTAGCCAGCAACTGGCTGTCCTGGAACTGACGGAAGCTCAGGTTCACCGCCATGTGCAAGGGGGCCAGGCCCTCTTCACGCAAGGCTTGCATGTCACGCAGGGCGCGGGAAATCACCCAGTATCCCAACGGCACGATCAGCCCGCTCTGCTCTGCCAGCGGCACGAACTCACTGGGCGGCAGCAGGCCACGTTCGGCATGGCGCCAACGGACCAGGGCCTCCAGGCCAACGATACGACCGTCTTCCAGGTTCAATCGTGGCTGGTAATGCAGCTCCAACTCATCGCGGCGCAGCGCACGGCGCAACTCGCTTTCCAGGTCGGCCAGGCTGCGTGCGTTGCGGTTGATGCGCTCATTGAATACATGGAAGGTGCAGCCCTGGCTGCCCTTGGCCTGGCGCATGGCGATGTGGGCATGCCACATCAATGGGTCTGGCCCAGCCTGAGCGCGGGCATGGGCCAGGCCCAGGCTGCAGCCCAGCAGCAGGCTCTCGCCGTCTATCCAGAAGGGTTCGGCCAGCGCTTCGACGATCCGTTCGGCCATCCATTCGGCGCGGTTGGCATCGCGTCGGGTGTCGATCAGCAGGGCGAATTCGTCACTGCCCAGACGTGCCAGCTGGTCCCCCGCTTCCAGTTGCTGCTTCAGCCGGGCCACCACCTGCAAGATCAACCGGTCGCCGCTCTGGTGGCCAAGGGCATCGTTGACGTGGCGGAAATTGTCGAGGTCCAGGTGGCCAAGCGCCAGACCGCGCCCGTCATTCTCGGCCAGGCGCGCGGTCAGTAAGGCCTGGAAGCCCTGACGATTGGCGATGCCGGTAAGCGGGTCTTGTTCGGCCAGGCGCTGCAGGGTGGCCACCAGTACGCCGCGCTCACGCACATGGCGCAAGGATCGGCGGATGGCGTCGGCGCTGAGTTGATCGCGCACCAACCAATCGCTGACAGCCGTCGGTGGTGAGTCAGGCTCATGCTCAAGCAGCAAGATGGTGGGGAGTTCGCAACGCCCCGGCGCGGGTTGCAAGGCCGGGGTAGCCAGCACCACCGCTTGGCGGTCTTGGTTGAACAGGGTGTCGACAGCCTCCCAACTGGGTGCGGTCAGCAATACGGCGCTGCCGCCCAAGGGCAGCAGGCAGTCGCGCAACAGGGCAGCCCATTCCGGCTCATCAGCCAACAACAGCAAACGCAAAGGTTCGACAGGCGTGGACAAGCGGGCTCCTTAAAGGCTTGGACAGTGAAGCGTATGAGGCCGGATATGCTACTGCATAAATGAAAACGATTTTCACTTTTAGACATATCCTTGCCTGCAGTGCTCCCCGACGCATTTTGACGTGCATCCTGCGCGAAACTCGCTAAACCAGCAAATCCGATTTTTTTCTTGGATATCATGAGTCTGACTAATAGTAGCGAGAGACAAAAGTCTGACTCAGACGTCAGACGGTCGCGCCACAACTGCCCCATGCCTGTTAGAATGCGCGGCTATTTTCTGGCGACCCCCGGTTTCTAGCATGTCCCGACTCAATCCCCGGCAACAAGAAGCCCGAGACTACGTCGGCGGCCCTCTTTTGGTGCTCGCCGGTGCTGGCTCCGGCAAGACCAGCGTGATCACGCGCAAGATTGCCCACCTCATCCAGAACTGCGGCATCCGCGCCCAGTACATCGTGGCGATGACCTTCACCAACAAGGCCGCCCGCGAGATGAAGGAGCGGGTCGCTACCCTGCTGCGTCCGGGCGAAGGCCGTGGCCTGACGGTGTGCACCTTCCACAACCTGGGCCTGAACATCATCCGCAAGGAACACGAGCGCCTGGGCTACAAGCCTGGTTTCTCGATCTTCGACGAGTCCGACATCAAGGCATTGCTGTCGGACATCATGCAGAAGGAATACTCCGGCGACGATGGCATCGACGAGATCAAGAACATGATCGGTGCCTGGAAGAACGACCTGGTCCTGCCTGCCGAGGCGCTGGAGAAAGCGCGCAACCCGCGCGAACAGACCGCCGCAATCGTCTATACCCACTACCAGCGCACGCTCAAGGCGTTCAACGCCGTGGACTTCGACGACTTGATCCTGCTGCCGGTCAAGCTGTTCCAGGAACACCCCGACGTGCTCGAACGCTGGCAGAACCGTGTGCGCTACCTGCTGGTGGACGAGTATCAGGACACCAACGCCAGCCAGTACCTGCTGGTGAAGATGCTGATCGGCATGCGCAACCAGTTCACCGTGGTCGGCGACGATGACCAGTCGATCTATGCCTGGCGTGGCGCCCGCCCGGAGAACCTCATGCTGCTCAAGGAGGACTATCCCTCCCTGAAAGTGGTGATGCTGGAGCAGAACTACCGCTCCACCAGCCGCATCCTGCGCTGCGCCAACGTGCTGATCGCCAACAACCCCCACGCGTTCGAAAAGCAGCTGTGGAGCGAGATGGGCGTGGGCGACGAGATCCGCGTGATCCGCTGCAAGAACGAGGAAGCCGAAGCCGAGCGGGTGGCCATGGAGATCCTCACCCTGCACCTGCGCACCAATCGCCCCTACAGCGATTTCGCCATCCTCTACCGTGGCAACTACCAGGCCAAGCTGATCGAGTTGAAGCTGCAACACCACCAGGTGCCATATCGCCTGTCCGGCGGCAACAGCTTCTTCGGCCGCCAGGAGGTCAAGGACCTGATGGCCTACCTGCGCTTGCTGGTGAACCCGGACGACGACAACGCCTACCTGCGGGTGATCAACGTACCGCGCCGGGAGATCGGCTCGACCACTTTGGAAAAGCTCGGCAACTACGCCACCGAGCGCGGCATCTCGATGTACGCCGCCAGCGAAGAGCTGGGCCTGGGTGAGCACCTGGATGCCCGCTACACAGAGCGCCTGCAGCGCTTCAAGCACTGGCTCGATGGCGTGCGTCACAAGGTCGCCCTGGAAGACCCGATTGCCGCGTTGCACGAGATGATCCGCGACATCGACTACGAGAACTGGATCCGCCAGCAGACCGCCAGCGACAAGGCGGCGGAGTTCCGCATCAGCAACGTCTGGTTCCTGGTCGAAGCGCTGAAGAACACCCTCGAGAAAGACGAAGAGGGTGACATGACCATCGAGGACGCCATCGGCAAACTGGTGCTGCGCGACATGCTCGAGCGCCAGCAGGAAGAGGAAGAAAACGCCGAAGGCGTGCAGATGATGACTCTGCATGCGTCCAAGGGCCTGGAATTCCCCTACGTGTTCATCATGGGCATGGAAGAGGAAATCCTCCCGCACCGTTCCAGCATCGAAGCCGACACCATCGAAGAGGAACGCCGCCTGGCCTATGTGGGCATCACCCGCGCCCGCCAGACCCTGGCCTTCACCTTCGCCGCCAAGCGCAAGCAGTATGGCGAAATCATCGACTGCACGCCCAGCCGCTTCCTTGACGAGCTGCCGCCGGAGGACCTGGCCTGGGAAGGCCTGGACGATGCGCCGGTAGAAGTCAAAGCCGCTCGCGGCAATAACGCCCTGGCCGACATCCGGGCAATGCTCAAACGCTGATCAACCATTACTCTTTAACACTGCCGCTTCATGCGGCCACCTTTGCTACATCGAGGAATACACAGTGGAAGCACTGCAGCAGAAGATTCGCGAAGAAGGCATCGTGCTTTCCGATCAGGTTCTCAAAGTCGACGCGTTTCTCAACCACCAGATCGACCCTGCGCTGATGCAGCTGATCGGTGACGAATTCGCCCGCCTGTTCGCCGACGCCGGCGTGACCAAGATCGTCACCATCGAAGCCTCGGGCATTGCCCCGGCCGTGATGACTGGCCTGAAGCTGGGCGTACCGGTGATCTTCGCGCGCAAGCACCAGTCGCTGACCCTGACCGAGAACCTGCTGACCGCCTCGGTGTACTCCTTCACCAAGCAGACCGAGAACACCGTGGCCATCTCGCCGCGCCACCTCAACAGCAGCGACCGCGTGCTGGTGATCGACGATTTCCTGGCCAACGGCAAGGCTTCGCAGGCACTGATCTCGATCATCAAGCAAGCCGGTGCTACCGTGGCGGGCCTGGGTATCGTCATCGAGAAATCGTTCCAGGGCGGCCGTGCCGAGCTGGACAGCCAGGGTTACCGCGTCGAATCGCTGGCCCGGGTAAAGTCGCTGGAAGGTGGTGTGGTCAGCTTCATCGACTAAAGCCTGAGCACCTCTCCTGTAGGAGCGGGTTTACCCGCGAAGACAACGGTGACGTCACCCTCTCATTCGTAGGTGAACCCGCTCCCACAGGGTAAGGCGCTGAACCTTGGTTTAGCGGGTTGCCTCTAGCCCCGCCAGCAACAACCGCTGATACAACTCTTCCTTCAGCCCCTGCGGTTGATCCAGCTGCATCCGCGCCAGGTGCGCCTCATACCCCTCCGGCCCCGGTGCCTCCAGTGCCGCCTTGCCCAGCTCCAGCACCTCTCTGAGCTTGAACTTGCTCTTCAACCAGTTGAGCGCGCGCAGCAAATCCTGCTCTTGTGCCGTGAAATCCGTGCCCAGCGGATACTCTGGGAACAACCGTGCGTGCCGTGCCCGCACCGCCTCAAGACGCTCGGGCGTGTTGTCGGTGAAGCGCGGATCCAGCTGAAAGTCCCTGGCCAATTTACCGGCACGCTTGGCTTGCTCCATCAACGTGTCCTGGAACCGCGAGTCACTCACCGCCAGCAACCGCGCAATCACTTCGCTGTCGGTCTGCCCGCGCAAGTCGGCGATGCCGTACTCGGTCACCACGATATCGCGTAGGTGTCGGGGGATGGTGCAGTGGCCATAGGTCCAGAACAGGTTCGAGCTGATCTCACCACCCGCCTCGCGCCAGCTGCGCAGCAGCAAAATCGAGCGCCCGCCTTCCAGTGCGTGGGCCTGGGCAACGAAATTGTACTGCCCACCTACGCCGCTGAGTACACGGCCGTCTTCCAGCTGATCGGCCACCCCGGCACCGAGCAACGTCATGCCGAACGCCGTGTTGATGAAACGCGCATCGCGCCGCTGGTGGCGCTTGAGTTCTTCCTGCCCGTACAGCTCGTTGATGAAGCTGATACGAGTCATCGCAAACCGTGCGCGCTGCTCAAGCGGCATCTCCCTCAGCCGCTGGTAGAACGCCTGAGGCCCGAGGAAAAAGCCGCCATGCAACACCGGCCCCTGCCCATCGGCCGAGCGCCGTAGCAAGCCCGCTTCGGCCAGCACCAACAGGCCGTTAACGAACATTTCGCTGCAACCGTACAGGCCTTCAGCGAAAGTCTCCAGCCCCCCTTCCCGCCCAATCAGCGCCTGCCACGGGCCGATATCCAGTTCGTCGAGCAAGGCCCGGTAGCCCGCGTTGTCGCCCTGGCGCGCCAGCAACGCCGCAGCGACTGCATCCCCCATGGCACCGATGCCGATCTGCAAGGTGCCGCCGTCACGCACCAGCGTGCTGGCGTGCAAACCAATGCAGTGGTCCTGGGTGTTGACCGGCATGTTCGGCGTGGAGAACAACCGGCGCTGCTCGGCTTCATCGATCAGCAGGTCGAACGCATCGATGGGCAATTCCCCATCGCCAGGCATGTACGGCAGTTCGGTATGTACTTGGCCAAGCATCAGAATGGTTTCGCCGGCCGCACGGCGCTTGGCGATCATCGGCAGCAGGTCGAGGGTGATGTCGGGGTTGCAGGCCAGGCTGAGGTGGACGGACTTCTCGGGAGTGGCAGCGACCAGTTGCGCGATCAGGTTCAGGCCCTTGGCGTTGATGTCACGGGCGGCGTGGCTGTAGTTGCTGCTGATGTAGTCCTGCTGGGCCGATTCGCTGTTTAGCAAGCTGCCGGGCTGCATGAAAAACTGCTCCACGCGAATGTTCGGCGGCAGGTTGTCGTTGCGCAGGTCGGCGAGGTAGATGAGCTCTTCGTAGTCGGCGAAGATACGCTCGATGAAGGGTTCGAGAAAACGCCGTTGCAGGCCATCGCCCAGCGGCGGGCGGCCTAGCGACAGTGCCGTGTAGATGGTCAGCCGACGCTCGGGCAAGTCGCGCACCCTGGCATACAGGGCGTTCACGAAAGTGTTGGGTTTGCCCAGGCCCAAAGGCAGACCCATGTGGATATGGGTTGGCAGCCGGGACAAGACCTGTTCGACAGCCTGGTCGATGGAGCAGAGGTGCATCGGGGCCTCCTGAGACATCCAAGGGTTCAGGGGGTTGGACATGACTCTTGCGGGTTGGTTGCCTGTTCCGAATTTCTCACAAGCAAGTGATCACTCAGGTAGCAAAATCCAAATCTCTCATGACAATTGAAAGAGGTCTAGAGAGGCCGGCAAATTCGGATTCAACCAATCAGAATTTGGGGGAGTAACCATATATTCCTTGAACGTATCACTAAGCACTAGCGGCCCAATTATTTCACGTCGCACAATGACATTTTTATATGCCACTGCCTTAATTAATAGCTCGCCTTGATCAACATGAACAAAGTCTACCCCATGAACCCATTTTTTAAAATTACTTGCATAGACTGCATATATCCCACCATTGGAGCCAGCGAACCCTCTGGCAACCTCCTTGTACGGCGACGTATAAAATCCAACCCCGTGCACGTTTCCATGTCTTACATATCGCTCATTAAGCCCTGACTTGAGCTTGTGCGCATCAGGATGACTGGTACCATGAAATCCAATCAACACATAATCATTCGCAATATTTGATTTTCCATTGGCTTTATTATGGGACGCACGGGTATCTGCGATAGTTTTTTCTACAGATCCAATTCCCTGCGGCAGTTTCCGCCTCTGCCCATTTACCCGCTTTGTAAACAAGTTGCTGATAAATCGCACGCCGCGTTGTAGGCCGCTCTTAATCGTTGGGGTGTGCCCATCTGGATCCTGGAGGTTTATTGGATCGTTAAAGCAGTATGCATATGAATTCAACCCGCCCGCGCCGAATGGGCTCATGTCATCTGGTTTGACGAACCGCATCAACGCTGACGCATATGCTCGGTAACCACGACCCAAAAAGTAATATCCGGTTACTGGATCTGGCCGTTCAGCATTGAATCCAAGCATAGACACCAGCGCTGGGTGATTGCCGTATGGCGAATAGTTAACACCGAGCAGCAAGCCGCCGGGATATATTTTTTTAGTACTCACTACAATTCACCCAGTCATGGCCTGATAACTTATTGTCACACCATAACCTGACATAGCATACTGGCAAAAATGCTAGTTTTCATATGTTGTGAAGCCGGATCACCGTGAGTTGGGGTATGTTCTGCTGTCCTTGAGCACAAGGTTTTACCCATGGGGGGGTGGCCTACGGCACAGGCATCACAAAAACAAAGCCCGCCATCAACGGCGGGCCTCATTCAATTCAGCTGCAGTTTACAGCCCGGACATTTTCTTGATCGCCCCTTTCAGGTCGTCATCCGAGCAATCCGCACAGGTGCCCTTCGGCGGCATGGCATTGATGCCGGTAATGGCTTTGGCCAGAATGCCATCCAGGCCGCCCTGGTGGTCGGCGCGCTCTTTCCACGCGGCGGTATCGCCAATCTTCGGCGCACCGAGCAAGCCGCTGCCATGGCAGGCGTTGCAGTGCTTGGCGATGATCTCGTCCGGCGTCTTGGCCCCGCCACCGCCCGCTGCGGCAGCCACTTCCATGCCTTTGCACTCCTGACCCTGAATGCACACCTGCCCTACAGGCTCCAGGCGCTTGGCAATGTCGTCGTTGGTTGCAGCAGTTGCATTGATTGCCCAGAGGGCGAGTACGGCGGCTGGTAAGGCCAGCATCTTCTTGATTTGGTTCACGCGAACACCCTCATGGTGGCTAATCATGCCCGCACCACGAAATTGCGAGCGTTGAAAAGTATAGCGGGAACCCGGAACCCGTGAAACGACCCCACAGGTGAAAGGGGTATTAGCGAAACAATACGCTGCGCTGGATCAAAAGTTCGAAGGCGTCGCCGCACTGATCAGCCGTGCTGGCTCTGCGAAGGGGTTGCGGAATCGATGCGGCCGGGTGCTTTCGAAGTAGTAGCTGTCGCCTGCTTCGAGGATGAAGGTCTCATTCCCGACCACCAGCTCCAGGCGCCCTTCCAGCAGGATGCCGGTCTCTTCGCCATCGTGGGTGAGCATTTCTTCTCCGGTGTCGGCACCCGGCGGGTAGACCTCGTTGAGGAAAGCGATGGCGCGGTTGGGGTGCGACTTGCCCACCAGCTTCATGGTTACCGCACCGTCCGAGATGTCGATCAGCTCGTGAGCTTTGTAGACGATCTGGGAAGGGCTTTCGGGTTCCAGCTCGACGGAGAAGAACTCGACCATGGACATGGGAATGCCACTGAGCACCTTGCGCAGCGAGCTGATCGAAGGGCTCACGCTGTTCTTCTCGATCATCGAGATGGTGCTGTTGGTCACACCCGCACGCTTGGCGAGTTCACGCTGGGACAGGCCCTTGAGCTTGCGGATGGCTTGCAGTCGTTCGCCGACGTCCAAAGCTGGAGCCTCCTGAAACGGTAGAAATGGGGGGTGATGTGAACGATATCATGGCAATGCCGTTCAGTATTTACAACACACCCCCTCCATCCTGTCCGCTTCGGCGCCTTATTCGCCGTAATAGTCCAGCGGTACACGCTTGAGATTGCAGAAGATCTGGTACGGAATGGTGCCAGCGCGCATGGCCACGTCGCTGGCCAGTACCTGTTTGCCCCACAACTCGACCGGGCTGCCGATGGTGGCTTCAGGCACGTCGGTGAGGTCGACGCAGAGCATGTCCATCGAAACCCTGCCAATCAGTTGGGTGAGCTTGCCAGCGACCATCACCGGCGTGCCAGTGGGTGCCTGGCGAGGGTAGCCGTCGGCATAGCCCATGGCGACCACACCTACACGGGTCGGCCGAGAGCTGATGAACTTGGCGCCGTAACCCACCGGTTCGCCAGCCGGCAGCTCCCGCACACTGATGATGCGCGATTGCAGGGTCATCACCGGCTGCAGGCGCGCAGCCTGGGCCTGATCCACTTCGAAGGGCGTGGCGCCGTACAGCATGATGCCAGGTCGCACCCAGTCGCTTGGCGCCTGCGGCCAGGCCAGCACACCGGGCGAATTGCGTAGGCTGCACTCGGCAGCCAGGCCTTGGCGGGCAGCCTCGAACACGGCGATTTGTTGGGCGGTGGCATCGGCATCCAACTCGTCCGCACGGGCGAAGTGGCTCATCAACACGATGCGCGAAACCTTGCCGCTGGCCAGCAGCCGCTGGTAGGCCTCGTGGTAATCCTTGGGGTGCAGGCCCGCCCGGTGCATGCCGCTGTCGAGTTTCAGCCAGGTGGTCAGGGGCTTGTGCACCTGAGTCCTTTCGATCGCCTCCAGTTGCCACAGCGAGTGCACGACACACCACAGGTCATGCTCGGCGATCAGCGCCAACTCGCTGGCTTCGAAAAAGCCTTCGAGCAACAACACGGGTGCCTTGATACCCGCTGCACGCAGCTCCAGCGCCTCCTCGATGCAGGCCACGGCAAAGCCATCGGCTTCCGGCTCCAGCGCCAGGGCGCAGCGCACGGCACCGTGACCATAGGCGTCGGCCTTGATCACGGCGAGGGCCTTGGCACCGGACAGTTCACGGGCCAGGCGGTAATTGTGGCGGAGGGCTTGCAGGTCGATCAGGGCGCGGGCGGGTCGCATGGCGGCTGCCTTATGGTGTTCGGGTTGTCATCGGTGTTGGATTGATCGCCGGCAGGCCGGTTCTCCTCAGGACCAGAACTTCAGGCTGATCCTGCAGGAGCCGGCTTGCCGCCGATGAGGCCGGGTCAGTCGACCTTACTGCTGATGGGCTGGCGCGGTCTGACCCTGCTTGGCAACCTCACGGCGGTTGCCATAACGAGAGATATCCAGGCCTTCGGCGCTGATCTGCGGCTTCTTGCGCGCGATCAGGTCAGCCAGCAGGCGACCGGAGCCGCACGCCATCGTCCAGCCCAGTGTGCCGTGACCGGTATTGAGGAACAGGTTACGGAACGAGGTCGCACCCACGATCGGCGTACCGTCCGGGGTAGCCGGGCGCAGGCCGGTCCAGAAACTGGCCTGGCTCAGGTCGCCGCCGCGAGGATAAAGGTCGTTGACGATCATCTCCAGCGTTTCGCGACGACGCGGGTTCAGCGACAGGTCAAAACCAGCGATTTCAGCCATGCCGCCGACACGAATACGGTTGTCGAAGCGGGTGATGGCGACCTTGTAGGTCTCATCGAGGATGGTCGAAGTCGGCGCCATGTCAGCGTTGGTGATCGGCACGGTCAGCGAGTAACCCTTCAGCGGGTACACCGGGGCCTTGATACCCAGCGGCTTGAGCATCTGCGGCGAGTAGCTGCCCAGGGCCAGCACATAGCGATCGGCGGTTTCCAGCTTGCCGTCGATCCACACGCCATTGATGCGATCACCCGCGAAGTCCAGGCGCTGGATGTCCTGGCCGAAGCGGAACTCCACGCCCAGCTTCACGGCCATCTCGGCCAGCTTGGTGGTGAACAGCTGGCAGTCGCCGGTCTGGTCGTTGGGCAGACGCAGGGCGCCAGCGAGAATGTCTTTCACGCCCGCCAGGGCCGGTTCGACGCGGGCGATGCCGTCGCGGTCGAGCAGCTCGTAAGGCACGCCGGACTGTTCGAGCACGGCGATATCCTTGGCCGCGGCATCCACCTGGGCCTGGGTACGGAACAGCTGGGTAGTTCCCAGGCTGCGGTTTTCGTAGGCGATGCCGGTTTCAGCGCGCAACTCGTCGAGGCAGTCGCGGCTGTACTCGGACAGCCGCACCATGCGCTCTTTGTTGACCGCGTAACGGCTGGCGGTGCAGTTGCGCAGCATCTGCGCCATCCACAGGTATTGGTCGACATCGCCGGTCAGCTTGATGGCGAGGGGCGCGTGGCGCTCAAGCAGCCACTTGATGGCCTTCAGCGGTACGCCAGGGGCAGCCCAGGGCGAGGCATAACCAGGCGAGATCTGACCTGCGTTGGCAAAACTGGTTTCCATGGCCACCGCGGGTTGGCGGTCGACCACCGTCACTTCGAAACCTTGACGGGCCAGGTAGTAGGCGCTGGCGGTTCCGATCACACCGCTACCAAGTACCAGAACTCGCATCGTTTATTCCTCGCACGCGGCGCACCGCTGTCTTTTGTTGAAATGGCATGGATGCGCGCAGTATAAAAAGGTAGGCCCAGTGCAATTCACTATATAAAAGCCTATTATTGGCGAGAATTCTCGGCAAAATCGCCTTTCACGGAGGGGCATCCCCTATGAGAACCCAGCACCAGAGTAAGCGTGAGCTGGACAAGATCGACCGCAACATCCTGCGCATCCTGCAGAATGACGGGCGTATTTCCTTCACCGAACTGGGCGAGAAAGTTGGGCTTTCCACCACCCCTTGCACCGAGCGGGTCCGCCGCCTCGAGCGCGAGGGCATCATCATGGGCTACAACGCCCGGCTCAACCCCCAGCACCTCAAAGGTAGCCTGCTGGTGTTCGTCGAGATCAGCCTGGACTACAAGTCCGGCGACACCTTCGAGGAGTTCCGCCGCGCCGTGCTGAAACTGCCGCATGTGCTGGAATGCCACCTGGTTTCTGGCGACTTCGACTACCTGGTGAAAGCCCGTATTTCGGAGATGGCTTCATACCGCAAGCTGCTGGGCGACATCCTGCTCAAGCTGCCGCACGTCCGTGAGTCGAAGAGCTACATCGTGATGGAAGAGGTCAAAGAGAGCCTCTGCCTACCGATTCCGGACTAAGGCTAGACCAGCACCTGACGTGTGGTGGCGATGAACTGGTGAACGAGCTGCTCGGCCTGCGGCTCGATCATCTGTTCAGGCCCACGACCACGGGGGCAGGCCATGCGTGGAGTTGTGCCAAAGAGGCGGCAGATCATCGGGCGCTCTTCATACACCGTGCAGCCATCGGGGCCCAGGTGTACGCAGTCCAGGCGCTCCAACGCCGCATCCTGCTCGGCCTGGGACTTGCGCGGCAAGCGCGCCATCTCCTCAGCCGAGGTGGTGACCGGACCACAACAGTCGTGGCACCCGGGCTCGCACTCGAAAGAGGGAATGAGTTCGCGCAGGAAGTGAATCTTGTGGCGGTTGCAGGACATGGCCGGATACAGGATTGACGATCGAATATCGATTATAGGACCAATTGCCCGCCAGCCGGCTGCCCAAGTCACACGCGCCCCTGAGCGGCAGTCGGCTTGCCGGCGAGGAGGCCAGTTGCCCCACCGCAAAACCCCAGCTTATCCTCCCCCTTTCGCCCAACGCCCAGGAACCGCCCGATGATCCACAGCGCGCAGCACGCCGCCTCTTACTACGCCGCCAGCAGCGCGCCTCATCCCGATCATCCCTACCTGCAGGGCGAACATTCTGCCGACGTGTGCATCGTTGGTGGCGGCTACTCAGGCTTGAACACTGCCATCGAACTGGCCGAACGCGGCCTGTCGGTAATCCTGCTGGAGGCACGCAAGCTTGGCTGGGGCGCCAGCGGCCGCAACGGCGGTCAGTTGATTCGTGGCGTTGGCCATGGCCTTGAGCAGTTCTTGCCGGTGATTGGCCAGGAAGGTGTGCGCAGCATGAAGCTGATGGGACTGGAGGCCGTGGACATCGTCCGCGAGCGCGTCGAACGACACGCCATCGACTGCGACTTGACCTGGGGTTACTGCGACCTGGCCAACAAACCCGGCGAGCTGCAAGGCTTTGCCGAGGATGCCGAAGAACTGCGCAGCCTTGGCTACCGCCATGAAATGCGCCTGGTGCAACAAGAAGATATCCACAGCGTGGTCGGTTCCGACCGCTACGTCGGCGGCCTGATCGACATGGGTTCAGGCCACCTGCACCCGCTCAACCTGGCATTGGGCGAAGCAGCCGTGGCCAGCCGTCTAGGCGTCAAGCTGTTCGAGCAGTCCGAGGTCACACGCATCGACTACGGCCCCCTGGTTCAGGTACACACTCCCCAAGGAAGAGTGCGCGCCAGGACCTTGGTGCTGTGCTGCAACGCCTACCACAACGACCTCAACCGCGAACTGGGTGGCAAGGTATTGCCCGCCGGCAGCTACATCATCGCCACTGAACCGCTCGGCGAAGAACGAGCGCGCCAGCTACTGCCGCAGAATATGGCGGTGTGCGACCAGCGCGTGGCGCTGGATTACTATCGTTTGTCTGCCGACCACCGCCTGCTGTTCGGTGGCGCCTGCCATTACTCGGGCCGTGATCCAAAAGACATCGCCGCCTACATGCAGCCGAAGATGCTCAAGGTGTTCCCACAGTTGGCCGACGTGCGCATCGAATATCAATGGGGCGGCATGATCGGCATCGGCGCCAATCGCCTGCCGCAGATCGGCCGCCTGGCCAGCCAACCGAACGTGTATTACGCCCAGGCCTATTCGGGCCACGGGGTCAACGCCACCCACCTCGCTGCGCGCCTGCTGGGTGAAGCCATCAGCGGTCAGGAAAGCGGGCGCTTCGACCTGTTCGCCAACGTGCCGCACGTCACTTTCCCCGGTGGCAAGCACCTGCGCTCGCCGCTGCTGGCGTTGGGAATGTTGTGGCACAGGCTCAAAGAGCTGATCTGACCGCTGACGTACCTTTCAGGAGCGTGCTTGCCCGCGAACCAAGCACTGCGATGTACGACACTGACTTGGCCGATGCTCGCGGGTGAACCGCTCCTACACGGTGATGCGCTGCCGTTCCCAGCGCTTTGCGTCAGTCCTTCCAGCAGGGCTTTCGCCCTTCGGTCCGGGCCTGCTCCCAGCTCAGCCCTACATCACGCAACTCCTCATCGCTCAGTTGCAACAGCGCCCTGCGGGTGTGCCAACGGTGCAGTAGCAGGCCCCAGCGGCTCAAGCCGGCCGGTGCATTGAACACCTTGGGCCGCTGCTCGTCCTCGAGCTCCTTGGCCAACAGTTGCAAGCGCACATCGCTCAAGCCACCCATTGCTGCATCCTCCCGATCAGTTCATACCGTGGAGACAGCATGCGCGCTGGCAGGCGTGACGATACAGATCCAATAATGGCTTATTATTCCCATACAGAATTGGCGAACCGGCCGCTGAATGCTGTATTTTCCCCACAACTGTACTGGTCGCTGCCAGCCTTGAACGCGGGAGTATGCCGTGACGCTCTATCTCAACCTCGCCGAATTGCTGGGCGCCCGCATCGAGCAGGGCCTGTATCGCCCTGGTCAGCGGCTGCCATCGGTGCGAGCCCTCAGCGAGGAACATGGCGTCAGCCTCAGCACCGTACAGCAGGCTTATCGCATGCTCGAGGACAGCGGCCTGGTCTCGCCACGCCCAAAGTCCGGGTACTTCGTCAGCGAAGGACGCCACCTCCCCGCCCTGCCCGCCGTCAGCCGGCCGGCGCAGCGCCCTGTGGATATCTCCCAGTGGGAACAGGTGCTGGAGCTGGTGCGTAGCACGCCCCGCAAGGATGTGATCCAGCTCGGCCGCGGCATGCCCGACATCGACAGCCCCACCCTCAAGCCGCTGTTGCGCAGCCTCGCCCAGTTGAGCCGGCGCCAGGACATGCCCGGCCTTTACTACGACAACATCCACGGCAACCTGGCCCTGCGCGAGCAGATCGCCCGGTTGATGCTCGATTCCGGCTGCCGCCTGGGGCCGGCTGACCTGGTGGTGACGACCGGCTGCCATGAAGCGCTGTCCTGCAGCATCCGCGCGGTGTGCGACCCGGGGGACATCGTCGCGGTTGACTCGCCGAGCTTCCACGGCGCCATGCAAACCCTCAAAGGTTTGGGCATGAAAGCCCTGGAGATCCCCACTGACCCCGTCACCGGAATCAGTCTGGAGGCGCTGGAACTGGCCTTGGAACAATGGCCGATCAAGCTCATCCAGATCACCCCGAACTGCAACAACCCGCTCGGCTACATAATGCCCGAGGCCCGCAAGAAGGCGCTGCTGAGCCTGGCCCAGCGCTATGACGTGGCGATTCTCGAAGACGATGTGTATGGCGACCTG
Organism: Pseudomonas sp. NyZ480; assembly: GCF_029537255.1. Lineage (NCBI taxonomy): Bacteria > Pseudomonadati > Pseudomonadota > Gammaproteobacteria > Pseudomonadales > Pseudomonadaceae > Pseudomonas > Pseudomonas sp. NyZ480. Next base: position 5,310,057 of record NZ_CP120626.1, read on the forward strand.
GCATATACCTACCCTCGCCCGCGCACCCTCAAGTCGTTCGACGACGACGGCCGCGTGCTGCTGTGCAGCTCCTTCTCCAAGACCCTGGCCCCGGGCTTGCGCATAGGCTGGGTCGCGCCGGGGCGTTATCTGGAGCGGGTGCTGCACATGAAGTACATCAGCACCGGCAGCACGGCCACCCAACCGCAACTGGCCATCGCCGACTTCATCGCCGCCGGGCACTACCAACCCCATGTGCGCCGCATGCGCAGCCAGTATCAGCGCGGTCGCGACCTGATGAGCGACTGGGTCACCCAGTACTTCCCGAGAGGGACGCGTGTGAGCCGGCCACAAGGGGGCTTCATGCTGTGGGTCGAATTGCCTGAAGATTTCGACACGCTGCGGCTGAACCGAGCTTTACTGGAGCAGGGAGTGCAAATCGCGGTAGGCAGCATCTTCTCGGCCTCGGGCAAGTTTCGTCACTGCCTGCGCATGAACTTCGCCTCGCGCCCCACACCACAGATCGAGGATGCCGTGCGCAAGGTCGGTGAAACCGCCCTTCGTCTACTGGATCAGGACATCACCTGAGCGTAACTTTGCGCCGCCCTCCACAGTCCAACCTTCAGGCCCTTGCTGCACAGGACGATCCACCCTTGAGATTCACGCCTGCCCTGCCTCTGTTGCTAGCGCTGCTGCTCGGCCTCGCGGGCTGCGCCAGCGTCGGTACGACCCGCGAAGTCAGCCAGGCGCTGCCAGCGAACGAGTCGGCCTTCGGCCGCTCCGTACTTCGCCAGGCCGCACCCTATGACGGCCGCTCCGGATTCCGGCTGCTGCCTAACAGCAACGAGGCCTTCCGCGCCCGGGCCGAGCTGATCCGTAACGCACAGGCCAGCATCGACCTGCAGTACTACATCGTCCATGACGGCTTGAGCACGCGGGCGCTGGTCCACGAACTGCTGCGCGCGGCCGACCGTGGCGTTCGGGTGCGCATTCTCCTCGATGACACCACCAGCGATGGCCTCGACACCATCATGGGCACCCTCGACGCCCACCCCAACATCCAGATTCGCGTGTTCAACCCGCTGCACCTCGGCCGCAGCACAGGCGTGACACGCGCCGCAGGACGTCTGTTCAACCTCTCCCGACAACACCGGCGCATGCACAACAAATTGTTCGTGGTGGACAACGCCATGGCCATCGTCGGCGGACGTAACCTGGGTGACGAGTATTTCGATGCCGAGCCCAACCTCAACTTCACCGACATCGACCTGTTGGGAGTCGGCCCCGTGGCCGAGCAGCTCAGTCATGGTTTCGACCAGTACTGGAACAGCGCGCTGAGCCGTCCCATTGGAGACTTCCTATGGCGCCAGCCAGATGCCAGCGACCTGCATGCCAGCCGTCGACGCCTTGAGGTGTCCTTGGCCGAAGCGCGGGTCAGGCACAAGGCCCTGTACGACAGGTTGATGGCCTACCAGACGCAGCCGCGCCTGGATATCTGGCGCAACGAACTGATCTGGGCACATAGCCAGGCCTTGTGGGATGCGCCGAGCAAAGTCCTGGCCGACGACGAGCCAGACCCGCACCTGCTGCTTAGCCAGCAACTGGCGCCGGACCTGGACAACGTGCATCACGAGCTGATTCTGGTTTCGGCCTACTTCGTGCCGGGCAAGTCAGGCCTGCTGTACCTGACCGGCGCTGCCGATGCGGGCGTTTCGATCAAGCTGTTGACCAACTCCCTGGAAGCCACCGACGTGCCGGCTGTGCATGGCGGGTATGCGCCCTACCGCCGCGCCCTGCTGGAGCACGGCGTGCAGTTGTACGAACTGCGCCGCCAACCTGGTGACACCAACGCCAGATACCGTTTGAGCTTCCATGGCAGTTCGGATTCGAGCCTTCACAGCAAGGCAATCGTCTTCGACCGGCGCAAGACCTTCATCGGCTCGTTCAACTTCGACCCGCGATCATTGCTGTGGAACACCGAGGTTGGAGTGCTGGTCGATAGCCCGGAACTGGCTGAATACACCCGTTTTCTGGCGGTACAAGGCATGGCACCCGCACTGAGTTACCAGCCCAGGCTGGTGGACGACAAGCTGGTCTGGGTAACCGAGGAAAATGGCAAGCGCCGCATGCTGACCTCCGAGCCTGGCGGCCTGTGGCGGCGTTTCAATGCCTGGATCAGCAAGGCGGTGGGGCTGGAGAAGATGCTCTAGCCCCATGCCTCAGGCGGAGGCTGGCTCGAACGCCCCGCGCCGCCGGGTCAACAGCACCAGAACAGCCGCCCCTGCAGCCATCAGCAACAGCAACGCGTGCCCGCTGATCCACTGGCTGCCTGCTCCGGCCAACAATGGCCCGAGCAGGCAGCCGATACCCCAGAGCTGCGCCACATGGGCATTGGCCCGCACCAGCTCATCGTCGCGATAACGCTCGCCAATCAGCACCAGCGACAAGGTGAACAGCCCCCCGGCGCTAGCCCCGAACAGCACCCATAACGGCCAGATCACAGGTGTGTGCAACAGCAATGGGATCGCCAGGCTTGAGACCAGCAAGGTTACCGCACAGCCCGTGAACAGAGCCCGTCGCGACATATGGTCGGCGAGCGCACCGATCGGCAACTGCAGCACAGCATCGCCCACCACCACGGTACTGACCATGAACAAGGCGATTTCGGTACTGAAGCCTTGCTGCAGGCAATACACCGGCAGCAAGGTGAGGATCATCGCCTCAAAGGACGCGAACAGGGCAATCGCCCAGGCAATCACTGGCAAACGCCGGCAGAACGCGAGCAGGTCGCCGAAGGTCACGCTGCAGGCTTCGGTGCTCGGCGCACCGCCACGGCCTAGCAGGACCAGCGGCGCGGCTAGCAGCAGGCCAGTCGCCGCCCAGAAGCCGAAGTCATCATCCGAGCCGAGAAAGCCCAGTACCAACGGCCCGGCCAGCTGGCTCAGCGCGTAGCTGCTGCCGTACAGCGCCACCAGCCGTCCCCGCCATTGCTCGACCACCAGTTGGTTGATCCAGCTCTCGCCCAGGATGAACACCACAGTCAGCGACATACCGATCATCAGCCGCAGCAGCAACCACAACGGGTAGCTGGGCAGCAATGCAAGCAGGCCGATCGACAGCGCCCCGCCCCACAGGCAAAGGCGCATGGCCGAGGGCACGCCGACCCACCCGGCCAGACGGCTGGCCACACTGGCACCTGCCAGTACACCCAGCGCCGGCATCGCCGCCATGACGCCGATGGCGAAGCTGCCGTAGCCCCAGGCTTCCAGGCGCAGGGACACCAGCGGCATGCTCACGCCGAGCGCCAGCCCGACACTGAGCACCGATGCCAGTACGGCGAAATAGGTTCCCCAACGCATTGCAGCCTCCCAGGCAGTCTTCATGAATTGCAAAGACGACAAAGCCGGGGCGGTGTGAACCGTCCCGGCTGTGGTTCGTCGCCACGACAAGCTGGCGATTGGGCCGCTAAGCGGCCCCCTGGACTTACAACTTGATCCAGGTCGCCTTCAGCTCGGTGTACTTCTCCAGCGCATGCAGCGACTTGTCACGGCCGTTGCCCGACTGCTTGAAGCCACCGAACGGCGCGGTCATGTCGCCGCCGTCGTACTGGTTGACCCAGACACTGCCCGCGCGCACGGCACGAGCGGTCTTGTGGGCCTTGGAGACGTCCGAGGTCCAGATGCCCGCAGCCAGGCCGTACGGGGTGTCGTTGGCGATGGCGATGGCTTCCTCGGCGGTGTCGAAGGCGATCACCGACAGCACTGGGCCGAAGATCTCTTCCTGGGCGATCTTCATGGCGTTGGTCACGCCGTCGAAGATGGTCGGCTCGACGTAGGTACCGCCGGTCTCTTCCAGGGTGCGCTTGCCGCCGGCCAGCAGTTTGGCGCCGTCCTTGTGGCCGGCGTCGATGTACGACAGCACGGTGTTCATCTGCTGGGTATCGACCAGAGCGCCGACAGTCGTGGCAGGGTCCAGCGGGTTGCCTGGCTTCCAGCCCTTGAGGGCTTCGACCACCATGGGCAGGAACTTGTCCTTGATCGAGCGCTCGACCAGCAGGCGAGAACCGGCGGTGCAGACCTCGCCCTGGTTGAAGGCGATGGCGCTGGCAGCAGCCTCGGCGGCGGCTTTCAGGTCCGGAGCGTCGGCGAAGACGATGTTCGGGCTCTTGCCACCGGCTTCCAGCCAGATACGCTTCATGTTCGACTCGCCCGCATAGACCATCAACTGCTTGGCGATCTTGGTCGAACCGGTGAACACCAGGGTGTCGACGTCCATGTGCAGGGCCAGGGCCTTACCCACGGTGTGGCCGTAGCCTGGCAGCACGTTCAGCACACCTGCCGGGATGCCAGCTTCAATGGCCAGCTGGGCGATACGGATGGCGGTCAGTGGCGACTTTTCGGACGGTTTGAGCACGACCGAGTTACCGGTGGCCAAGGCCGGGCCGAGCTTCCAGCATGCCATCAGCAGCGGGAAGTTCCACGGCACGATGGCACCGACCACACCAACAGGTTCGCGGGTGACCAGGCCGAGTTGGTCGTGCGGCGTCGGCGCGACTTCGTCGTACACTTTGTCGATGGCTTCGGCAGTCCAGTGGATGGCGTTGGCCGCGCCCGGAATGTCGATGGTGGAGGAGTCGCCGATTGGCTTACCCATGTCCAGGGTTTCGAGCAGTGCCAGCTCTTCGACGTTCTTTCGCAGCAAGTCGGCGAAGCGAATCAGTTTGGCCTTGCGCTTGGCCGGGGCCAGTTGCGACCAGACGCCGGAGTCGAAGGTAGCGCGGGCGTTATCCACGGCACGGTTGGCGTCAGCCAGGTCACAGCTGGCGACCTTGGCCAGGAAGCGTCCGTCGACCGGGCTCAGGCAGTCGAAGGTTTCACCGGATGCGGCGTCGGTGTATTCGCCGTTGATGAAGGCGCGTCCTTCGATCTTCAGTTGCTGGGCACGCTGTTCCCAGTCCGCACGAGTCAGGGTGGTCATACGAAACTCCTCCTCTTGTTAAGGTGCAACGCCGCACTGAGGACTCACTGGCGTTGTCAGAAATCTGGCCGGGCGACAAGCGCACACTGGCACGCGATACCCTAAACCAGCCGATGCAAACTATCAATATATTTGACACGAAAGGCCTAAAAGCCTACTGATGTGCATTTTATTAAACAACAACAGGAGCCGCACCATGAGCATCGCCAGCATCATCGACTTCGCCCAGGCCCTCACCGAGGCCGAACGCTACCGCCCGGCTGCGGAAAAAATCATCAAAGGCGAGCCGGACCAGACCGTCTACAACCACTACTCCAGCCCCTGCGGGCAGTTCGCTGCGGGCGTGTGGGAAGGTGAAGTGGGGCAATGGAGCGTGAACTACACCGAGCACGAATACTGTGAAATCGTGCAAGGCGTTTCGGTACTGCGCGACCAGGAAGGCAACGCCAAGACCCTGCGTACCGGTGATCGGTTCGTTATCCCGGCCGGCTTCAAAGGTACCTGGGAGGTGCTGGAGCCCTGCCGCAAGATCTATGTGATGTTCGAGCAAAAGTAACTATGTAGCGCAGGCGCCTTGCACCTCTGGAGGAGGATGCCCCTGCCCATGTCGGGCTGTCCTCCTACCAAAGGAAATACATCATGAACAACGAAGAAGTCCTGCAAGCCCTGGCTCACCTGATCGGCACCCCGTACGAGCCATCGATCAAGGACGCCATCACAGCGATCACCGGCCGCCCTCGGGTCGTCGGCCCCAATGAAATCACCACTCGCGAGTACGACATCAACCGTGTTCACATCAAGACCGATGCACACGCCGTGATTCAGGGCTTCCGCTTCCAATGACCGGCATCCGGGCATAAAAAAACCCGCGTCCTTTCGGATGCGGGTTTTTCTTGGTCGCCGATCAATTACTTGATCTTGGCTTCCTTGTACACCACGTGCTTGCGAACAACGGGATCGTACTTCTTGATCTCGATTTTGTCCGGAGTGGTGCGCTTGTTCTTGTCGGTGGTGTAGAAGTGGCCAGTGCCAGCACTCGAAACCAGACGGATCAATTCACGCATGACGTTCTCCTTAGAACTTTTCGCCGCGAGCACGCAGCTCGGCCAGCACTACGTCGATACCACGCTTGTCAATGACGCGCATGCCTTTGGCAGAAACGCGCAGACGCACGAAACGCTTCTCGGACTCAACCCAGAAACGGTGGTGCTGCAGGTTCGGCAGGAAACGACGACGGGTTTTGTTGTTTGCGTGGGAAATGTTGTTCCCGGTTACTGGACCCTTACCAGTAACTTGACAGACTCTCGACATGACTCAGCCCTCTAAAACCTCATGCCCAACCCGGCATGGGTTGGCCGCTTAATCTCTCAGTCTTTGGCGCCAGGCGCCGTGATTCTGGAGGTCTTATCGACCGGATCCGCTGATGCGACAGGCCGAGCCCCTAGAAAAGAGCGCTGCTTTATACCAGAAAGACTACGCCGCAACAACAGAAGATGAGCATCTGATTGCTGCCGATGGCGCGCGGGCAGCATAGCGACTCGCGCGCCGGCCTGTCGACCGCTCGTCGCAGACTGGCATAAAAAGGGGGTGGCCATTTCCCGACGCGCGCACTAGGGTAGGACATTTCCAGACTGCACTGGCAGATGGGCCACTGACTCGCCAAGGAGCTTTGATGCGTGCCGCCGCCCTTTCCTTAATGTTCACCTCCCTGCTTGCAACCGGACTCGCCCAGGCGGCCCCGCTGAGCGTATGTAGCGAAGCCAGCCCCGAGGGCTTCGACGTGGTCCAGTACAACTCGCTGACCACCACCAATGCCTCGGCTGACATGCTGATGAACCGCTTGGTGGAATTCGATGCGACCCAGGGCAAGGTGGTGCCGGGACTTGCGCAAAGCTGGACGGTGTCGGCCGATGGCCTGGTCTATGACTTCACGCTGCGCAACGGTGTGAAATTCCACACCACGCCCTATTTCAAGCCCAGCCGTGATCTGGATGCAGACGATGTGCTGTTCAGCTTCCAGCGAATGCTCTACCCCGCCCATGCTTGGCACAAGACCGCTCCGGGTGGTTATCCACACGCTCAGTCGCTGCAACTGGGCAACCTGATCAAGTCGATCGAGGCGCCCGAGCCACGCACCGTGCGCTTCACCCTCACTCATCCGGATGCCACCTTCCTGGCCACCCTGAGCATGGGCTTCGCCTCGATCTACTCCGCCGAGTACGCCGACAAGCTGCTCAAGGCAGGAACTCCCGAGAAACTCAACAGCCAGCCGATCGGCACCGGTCCGTTCGTCTTCCAGCGCTTCCAGAAAGACTCCGTGGTTCGCTACCGCGCGAACCCCGACTATTTCGACGGCAAGCCCACGGTCGACCCACTGATCTTCGCCATCACGCCTGACGCCAACGTCCGCCTGCAGAAACTCAAGCGCGGAGAATGCCAGGTAGCCCTGTCGCCCAAGCCGCTGGACATCGCAGAAGCAGGCAAGGACGGCAACCTCAAGGTGGCGACCACTCCGGCCTTCATGACCGCATTCGTGGCTATCAACAGCGAGCACCCACCGCTGGACAAGCCTGAGGTACGCCAGGCGATCAACCTGGCGTTCGATAAACAGGCCTACCTCAAAGCCGTGTTCGAAGACACCGCCACCGCCGCCAACGGCCCCTACCCGCCGAACACCTGGAGCTATGCCAAGGATCTGCCGGGCTATGCACTGGACCCCACCAAGGCCAAGGCCCTGCTTGCCAAGGCTGGCTTGCCGGATGGCTTCACCACGACGATCTGGACCCGTCCGTCGGGCAGCCTGCTCAACCCCAACCCCAGCCTGGGCGCGCAGATGCTCCAGGCAGACCTCGCCAAGGTGGGCATCAAGGCCGAGATCAAGGTCATCGAATGGGGCGAGCTGATTCGCCGCGCCAAAGCGGGCGAACATGACCTGCTGTTCATGGGCTGGGCCGGTGATAACGGCGACCCGGACAACTTCCTGAGCCCTCAGTTTGCCTGTGCTGCGGTGAAGTCGGGGACCAACTTCGCACGGTTCTGCGACAGCCGGCTGGACCAGTTGATCAGCGCTGGACGCACCACCAACGACCAGAGCGTGCGCAGCCGGCTTTACCAGCAGGCGCAGACGCTGATTCAGCAGCAGGCGCTGTGGGTACCGCTGGCGCACCCGACGGCGACGACACTGCTGCGCCAGGGCGTCGAGGGGTATCAGGTCAGCCCGTTCGGGCGACTTGATTTCAGCAAGGTTTCGGTGAACCGCTGATTCCGCGGCTGACTTGAGGGGGAGAGCCTGTGAGATCGAGCGCCGCCCGTGCGGCGCATCGCGAGCAAGGCTCGCTCCTACGCCTGTTTCGGGCCAATTATTTCTGTAGGATTTGCGCGCGACCGCTTGGGTGACTTGGCGCAATCCACGTCGTACAAACAAGGCGGTCGTGCGTTTGCCCTTGGCGTTACTGGCCAAAAACAATCGTAGGAGCGAGCCTTGCTCGCGATGCGCCGCACGGGCGGCGCTCGATCTCACAGGCTCCCCCTCCAGCAAGACAAGCACTTCCCCCCTAAGCCACGATCCACCCATGCTCGACCATCGACAGCGGCTCCCCGTCGCCGATGATGATGTGGTCCAGCACCCGCACATCGATCAACGCCAACCCCCGCTTCAGCGATAGCGTCAGGTGCACATCGTCCTGGCTCGGTTCGCAGTTACCCGAAGGATGGTTGTGGCACAGAATCAAGGCCGCGGCGTTATGCAGCAACGCCCGCCGGACCACTTCACGCGGGTAGACGCTGGCCCGGTCTATCGTGCCCCTGAACAAGATCTCGAAGGCCAGTGGCCGATGCTTGGTATCCAAGAACAGGCAACCGAACACTTCACTGGCCTCATGGCGCAACATGGCCTTCAGATAACGCCGAACCGCCGATGGGCTCTCCATGGCCGACTCGCGCTCGATAGCCGTAGCCAGATGCCTTCGCCCGATTTCCAGAAGCGCCTGCAACTGACTGTACTTCACTGGCCCAAGCCCAAGTTCAGCCATGAATGCCTCTCTATCGGCCTCAAGCAACTGGCGCAGACTTCCGAATTTCACCAACAGCCCTCGCGCCAGCTCCACAACATTCCGACCGCGAACACCAGAGCCAAGGAACACCGCCAATAGCTCAGCATCCGATAAGCTACCCACTCCCCGTTGCAGCAACTTCTCCCTCGGCCGCTCTTCAGTCGGCCACTCCCTCATGTTCATGCCCCCTCCTGGCAACCTACTGCGGCGCGTTTCGGCCCTGTGTTAATCTATTTCGCCTCGTACATGCGACGTTCTGCCGCAGGCAGTCTTCGTCGCCGCCCGCTTTCACTGGAAAAAGGCAAGCCTATGCAGCGGCTGTATCGCAAGCGCATCGTTCTCGGCGTGGGAGGCGGCATCGCCGCCTACAAGAGTGCCGAACTGATTCGCCGACTCCTGGAGCACGGCGCGCAGGTGCGCGTCGTCATGACCCGTGGTGGTGCCGAGTTCATCACCCCGCTGACCTTGCAAGCGCTCTCCGGGCACCCCGTGCACATGGATTTGCTCGACCCTGCCGCTGAAGCGGCCATGGGCCATATCGAACTGGCCAAGTGGGCCGACCTCGTGCTCATCGCCCCCGCCACCGCCGACCTCATGGCGCGCATGGCCCAGGGCATGGCCGATGACCTGCTGACTACCCTGGTGCTGGCGACCGACGCCACCGTGGCCGTAGCCCCCGCAATGAACCAGGCCATGTGGCGCGACCCTGCCACCCAGGCCAACCTCGACCTGCTCAAGAGCCGCGGCATCCAGGTGTTCGGCCCGGCCTCCGGCAGCCAGGCCTGTGGCGATGTCGGCCTCGGCCGCATGCTCGAACCCACCGACCTGGCCTGGTGCGCCGCCGAGAGCTTCAAGCGCGAGGCCCTGACCGGCAAGCACGTACTGATTACCGCCGGCCCGACCCAGGAAAACATCGACCCGGTGCGCTACATCACCAATCATAGCTCCGGGAAGATGGGCTTTGCCCTGGCCGAGGCGGCTGCAGAAGCCGGGGCTCGGGTGACCCTCGTCACCGGCCCTGTCCACCTGCCAACACCCGACCGGGTGACCCGTATCGACGTGGTGAGCGCACGGGACATGCTTGCGGCCTGCGAAGCGGCCATGCCGTGCGACCTGTTCATCGCTTCGGCAGCGGTTGCGGACTACCGCCCGGAAGTCGTCGCCACACAGAAACTCAAGAAAGATCCTACGACTGGCGACGGCATGCTGCTGCAGATGGTGCGCAATCCGGATATCCTCGCCACCATTGCTGGCCGTGACGACCGCCCGTTCAGCGTCGGCTTCGCCGCCGAGACCGAGCACTTGCTCGATTACGCCACGCGCAAGCTCAAGGACAAGAACCTCGACCTGATCGTCGCCAATGATGTGGCCAACCCCAGCATTGGCTTCAACAGCGAAGAGAATGCCTTGACCGTGATCGACCGCCAGCAGCACCAGACCCTCTTCGCGCAGACCAGCAAGGGCAAGATTGCCCGCCAGTTGGTCGCCTTCATCGCCGAACGGCTCAACCAGGTTCAATAAGTTACATGCACGCTCTTCAAGCCAAGATTCTCGACCCACGCCTGGGCACTGAATTCCCCCTGCCGCAGTACGCCACCCCCGGCTCCGCCGGCCTGGACCTGCGCGCACTGCTCAAGGAGGACACTGTCCTCGAACCCGGCCAGACCCTGCTGATTCCCACTGGCCTGTCGATCTACATCGGCGACCCAGGCCTGGCCGCCATGATCCTGCCGCGCTCGGGCCTGGGTCATAAACACGGCATCGTGCTCGGCAACCTGGTTGGGCTGATCGACTCGGACTACCAGGGTGAGCTGATGGTGTCGTGCTGGAACCGTGGCAATACCCCCTTCACCATCGCCGTCGGCGAGCGCATCGCGCAGTTGGTGCTGGTGCCGGTGGTGCAGGCTCACTTCGACATCGTCGAGGCCTTCGATGAGACCCAGCGTGGCGCGGGCGGCTTCGGTCACTCCGGCAGCCACTGAGCCGACCGACAACCGTTCAGGCCAAGGATGGCGAACTCTCTGGCAATTCCACCGTCCAAGCGTTCAGTTTGTGCCTGCCCAGAAAGCCTTTGACTAATGGAGCTTCCCGAGATGAATGACATGGCCCACCTGGTACCCGCACTGCCCGAGAGCATCTTCCGCGCCTATGACATTCGCGGCGTGGTCGGCAAAACCCTGCATGCTGAAACGGCTTATTGGATTGGCCGCGCCATCGGTGCCCAAAGCATTGCCCAGGGCGAGCCAAAGGTTTCGGTCGGCCGCGACGGCCGTTTGTCCGGCCCGATGCTGGTCGAACAACTGATCAAGGGGCTGGCCGATGCTGGTTGCCATGTCAGCGATGTCGGTCTGGTGCCGACCCCCGCGCTGTACTACGCCGCCAATGTACTGGCCGGCAAATCAGGCGTGATGCTGACGGGTAGCCATAACCCATCGGACTACAACGGTTTCAAGATCGTCATCGCCGGCGACACCCTGGCCAACGAGCAAATCCAGGCCCTGTTGACCCGCCTGCAGACCAACGACGTGCCGCGCGCCCAGGGCAGTGTGGAAAAGGTCGAGATTCTGGACCGCTACTTCCAGCAGATCGTCAGTGACGTGAAGCTGGCCAAGAAACTCAAGGTGGTGGTGGACTGCGGCAACGGCGCCGCAGGCGTCATCGCACCGCGACTGATCGAAGCGCTGGGCTGCGAAGTCATCCCGCTGTTCTGCGAGGTGGATGGCAACTTCCCCAACCACCACCCGGACCCAGGCAAACCCGAGAACCTCAATGACCTGATCGCCAAGGTGAAGGAAACCGGTGCCGACATCGGCCTGGCCTTCGACGGTGACGGCGACCGCGTCGGCGTAGTGACCAACACCGGCAGCATCGTCTACCCAGACCGCCTGCTGATGCTGTTCGCCCAGGACGTACTGGCCCGCAACCCTGGCGCCGAAATCATCTTCGACGTCAAATGCACCCGCCGCCTGACCCCGCTGATCGAACAGCACGGTGGCCGCGCGCTAATGTGGAAGACCGGTCACTCGTTGATCAAGAAGAAGATGAAGCAGACCGGCTCCTTGCTCGCGGGCGAGATGAGCGGCCATATCTTCATCAAGGAACGCTGGTATGGTTTCGACGACGGCATCTACAGCGCCGCGCGCCTGCTGGAGATCCTCAGCAAGGCCGACCAGGATGCCGAAAGCCTGTTCGCCGCGTTCCCGAACGATATTTCCACGCCGGAAATCAATATTGATGTGACCGACGAGGGTAAATTCAGCATCATTGATGCACTGCAACGCGACGCCGACTGGGGCGAAGCCAGCCTGACCACCATCGACGGTGTCCGGGTGGACTATGCCCGCGGCTGGGGCCTGGTTCGCGCCTCCAACACCACGCCGGTGCTGGTGCTGCGCTTCGAGGCCGAAAGCGACGCCGAGTTGCAACGTATCAAGGATGTTTTCCGCACTCAGTTGCTGCGGGTTGCCCCTGAGCTGCAACTGCCGTTCTGACCGACTATCTGTTCCTTACTGGAGCCCTGCATGACCCTCGATCGCGATGCCGCTTCCCATGTAGCCGAGGTTTTGTCCGAAGCGCTGCCCTATATCCGCCGCTTTGTCGGCAAGACCCTGGTGATCAAGTACGGCGGCAACGCGATGGAGAGCGAAGAGCTCAAGACCGGCTTTGCGCGTGACATCGTGCTGATGAAGGCCGTCGGCATCAACCCGGTGGTGGTTCACGGCGGCGGCCCGCAGATTGGCGACCTGCTAAAGCGCCTGTCGATCGAAAGCCACTTCATCGACGGCATGCGCGTTACCGACGCGGCAACCATGGACGTCGTGGAAATGGTGCTGGGCGGCCAGGTCAACAAGGACATCGTCAACCTGATCAACCGTCATGGCGGTAGTGCCATTGGCCTGACCGGCAAGGACGCGGAGCTAATCCGCGCCAAGAAGCTCACCGTCACCCGTCAGACCCCGGAGATGACCACGCCGGAAATCATCGACATCGGCCACGTCGGCGAAGTCGTGGGCGTGAACACCGACCTGCTGAACATGCTGGTCAAGGGCGACTTCATCCCGGTGATCGCGCCAATCGGCGTGGGCGCCAATGGCGAGTCGTACAACATCAACGCCGACCTGGTGGCTGGCAAAGTGGCCGAGGCGCTCAAAGCCGAGAAGCTTATGCTGCTGACCAACATCGCCGGCCTGATGGACAAGCAAGGCCAGGTCCTGACCGGCCTGACCACCGAGCAGGTCAACGAACTGATCGCCGACGGGACCATCTACGGCGGCATGCTGCCGAAGATCAAGTGCGCCCTGGAAGCGGTCCAGGGTGGCGTGAACAGCTCGCACATCATCGACGGCCGCGTGCCGAATGCGGTGCTGCTTGAGATCTTCACCGACAGCGGTGTCGGCACCCTGATCACCAACCGCAAGCGTCACGGCTAACCGGCGAAAGGGCCGGAACAGGCGACACAAAAAAGGCGACCGTCTCACGAAGGTCGCCTTTTTCATTACCGGGCCAGGATCAGATCCCGTACTGCGCCCGATACGCCTCGACAGCCGGCAGATGCTGCTTGAGCTGCGGGTCATCGGCCAGGAACTCCAGCACCTGGGTCAGCGAAACGATGCTGACCACCGGAATACCGAAGTCGCGTTCCACTTCCTGGATGGCCGACAGCTCGCCATTGCCACGTTCTTCACGGTTTAGCGCGATCAGCACGCCCGCGGCCTTGGCCTGCTGGGCATTGATGATCTGCATGACTTCACGAATGGCGGTACCGGCAGTGATCACATCGTCGATGATCAGCACGTCGCCGGCCAGCGGCGCGCCAACCAGGCTGCCGCCTTCGCCGTGGTCCTTGGCTTCCTTGCGGTTGAAGCACCATGGCACATCGAGCTGATGCTGCTCGGCCAGGGCCACGGCAGTGGCCGCTGCGAGGGGAATACCCTTGTAGGCTGGGCCAAACAGTACGTCGAACGGGATCTTGCTGTCGACGATGGCCGCCGCGTAGCAACGACCCAGCTGCGCCAGGGCGGAGCCTGTATTGAACAGGCCTGCATTGAAGAAGTACGGGCTGGTACGCCCCGATTTCAGGGTGAATTCACCGAAACGCAGAACCCCGCGATCGATGGCAAAACGAATGAAGTCGCGCTGATACGGCTGCATAAATGTCCCGGGCACCACGGATTTAGCTAAATGAGTTGAGCTCGGGTATCATACACGCACGAGATTTTTGGGGCCATTTATGCGGATCATCAGTGTGAACGTGAATGGCATTCAGGCTGCGGCCGAGCGAGGATTGCTCAGCTGGCTGCAAGCCCAGAATGCCGACGTCATCTGCCTTCAGGATACCCGCGCCTCGGCCTTTGAACTCGATGACCCAGCTTTCCAGCTCGATGGCTATTTCCTTTATGCCTGCGACGCGGAAGTGCCTGCCCAAGGTGGCGTGGCACTGTATTCGCGGATGCAGCCCAAGGCAGTCATCACGGGCCTGGGCTTCGAGACAGCCGACCGCTACGGGCGTTACCTGCAGGCCGACTTCGACAAGGTAAGCATCGCTACCCTGCTGCTACCTTCGGGAATGAACGGCGACGAAGATTTGAACCAGAAGTTCAAGTTGATGGACGACTTCGCCAAGTACCTGGACAAGCAGCGGCGCAAGCGTCGTGAATACATCTATTGCGGCTCGTTCTACGTGGCGCAGCAGAAGCTCGACATCAAGAACTGGCGTGATAGCCAGCAGTCGCCAGGCTTCCTGGCGCCGGAGCGTGCCTGGATGGACGCCATCACCGGCGACATGGGTTACGTGGATGCGCTGCGCGAGGTCAGTCGTGAAGGTGACCAGTACAGCTGGTGGCCGGACAACGAGCAGGCTGAGATGCTCAACCTGGGTTACCGGTTCGACTACCAGATCCTCACTCCAGGCCTGCGCCGCTTCGTGCGCAATGCCCGCCTGCCACGCCAGCCGCGCTTCTCGCAGCATGCGCCGCTGATTGTGGATTACGACTGGACGCTGACCATCTAAACGAAATGGGGCCGCTTTTGCGGCCCCATTTTCGTCTGGATCGACTGGAATCAGTCAGCCAACGAAGCCTGCTGCAGCTCGAAGATTTCGTTCATGCCCTTCTGCGCGAGCGCCAGCATGGCGTTGAAGTCTTCCGACTGGAATGGCGCGCCCTCGGCAGTGCCCTGCACTTCGATGAAGCCGCCGGCACTGGTCATGACCACGTTCAGGTCGGTCTCGGCAGCGGAGTCTTCCAGGTAGTCCAGGTCCAGCACGGCCTCACCCTGGTACATACCCACCGACACGGCGGCGATCATGTGCTTGAGCGGGTTGCCAGCCTTCAGGCCACCACGCTTCTTGATCACCGCCAGGGCGTCGCACAGGGCGACCATGGCACCGGTAATCGAAGCGGTGCGCGTACCACCGTCGGCCTGGATCACGTCGCAGTCGATGTACAGCGTGATGTCGCCCAGCTTGCTCATGTCCAGGGCGGCGCGTAGCGAACGGCCGATCAAGCGCTGGATTTCCAGGGTGCGACCACCCTGCTTGCCACGGCTGGCCTCGCGCTGGTTTCGCTCACCGGTGGAGCGCGGCAGCATGCCGTACTCTGCCGTCAGCCAGCCTTGGCCCTGGCCTTTGAGGAAGCGGGGAACACCATTCTCGACGCTGACCGTGCAGACGACCTTGGTGTCGCCGAACTCGACCAGTACCGACCCCTCGGCGTGCTTGGTGTAGTTGCGGGTGAGGCGGATCGAGCGAAGCTGATCGGCGGCGCGACCACTTGGACGTTTCATCTGGGATACCTGTACCGGGACTTTGAATCTGCCCTGCATTATAGGGCCCGACGCCTTGCGAGGACATGCCTATTGTCGTGCGCCTGGCAGCCTGTCGACTTTTCCCACTGCCCAGCGGCCACTCTGTAACATGGGTGGATTGGGCGCCAAGGTCCCACTGCGCTACAATCCTGCGCCTTGCAGCCGAAAGGCTTTTCCGTTCACTCCATCAACGCGAGGTACTCCCCATGGTGCACAGCATGACCGCTTTTGCTCGAGTCGAGCGCGCCGGCAGCCAAGGCACCCTGGTCTGGGAGCTGCGTTCGGTCAACCACCGTTACCTGGAACCCCATCTGCGCCTGCCCGAAGCGCTGCGCGACCTTGAGGGCGCCGTCCGCGAAGGTCTGCGCCAGGGCGTGTCCCGGGGCAAGGTGGAATGCACCCTGCGTCTCAATGAAGACAACGCCGGCAAGCCGCTCAAGGTCGACCGTGAGCGCGCCTCGCAACTGGTTGCCGCAGCCGAAGAGGTCGCCGGCCTGATCAAGCAGCCAGCCCCGCTCAACCCGCTGGAAGTGCTGTCGTGGCCGGGGGTACTGGTGGCTGACGCCAGTGACCCGCAGGCCCTGAACGCCGAGGCCATGGCGCTGTTCGACGAAGCCCTGGCCGAGCTCAAGGCCGGTCGTCTGCGCGAAGGCCAGGAGCTGGCGCGTCTGATCAACGAGCGCCTGGACAGTATGGCCAGCGAGGTCACCACCCTACGCGCCCTGGTGCCACAAATGCTGGCAGCCCAACGGCAGAAGATCCTTGATCGCTTCGGCGACCTGCAGGCCGAGCTCGACCCGCAGCGCCTGGAGCAGGAGATGGTCCTGCTGGCCCAGAAGAGCGACGTCGCCGAAGAACTGGACCGCCTGAGCACCCACGTCAACGAAGTGCGCCGGGTACTCAAGTCCGGTGGCGCAGCGGGACGGCGCCTGGATTTCCTGATGCAGGAACTCAACCGTGAGGCCAACACCCTGGGCTCCAAGGCCTTCGACCCGCGCAGCACGCAAGCGGCGGTCAACCTGAAGGTGCTGATCGAACAGATGCGTGAACAAGTACAGAACATCGAGTAAGGCCACCCCTACCATGAATCACAGCAGCGGCACCCTCTATATCGTCTCGGCCCCTTCGGGCGCCGGCAAGACCAGCCTGGTCACCGCCCTGACCAATGACGACCAGCAGATCCGCGTCTCGGTCTCGCACACCACGCGCGCCATGCGCCCAGGCGAAACGCACGGCGTGAACTACCACTTCGTCATCCACGAAGAGTTCAAGGCGCTGATCGAGCAAGGCGACTTCCTGGAACATGCCGAAGTCTTCGGCAACTTCTACGGCACCTCGCGCAGCGCACTGCAGCAGACCCTCGACCAGGGCTACGACCTGATCCTGGAGATCGACTGGCAAGGTGCGCAGCAAGTGCGCAAGCTGATGCCGGACGCACTGTCGATTTTCATTCTGCCGCCAAGCCAGCAGGCGCTGCGCGAGCGCCTGGATGGCCGTGGACAGGACAGCGAAGAGATCATCGCCGGGCGCATGAAGGAAGCGGTCAGCGAGATGGTGCACTACGACGAGTACGACTATGTGATCATCAACGATGATTTCGATGTCGCGCTGCAGGAGTTGAAGGCGGTGTTCGTCGCCAACCGGCTGCTGCTGAAGAAACAACAGCAGCGGCATGGGGCGTTGTTGAAGCAGCTGGTCGGCTGAAGGTTCACAGGGGCCGCTTTGCGGCCCCAACATCACTCCGGCAGAGGCAGGGTAGCCTGCTGACGCAGGGTAGCCCCCAGGAAGTAGGCCGGCGCGCGCATCCGCGACAGCATCATCAGTACGATCCCCAGTGCCGAGATGATCGCTGCAATCACGAACACCAACCCCAGCCCCCCCACATGCGAGCCGCTACCGAAGTCTGGCGAAGCGCTGTCGATCGCGGTGCGCACGAAGATCACCGACAGAATCACCCCACCCACCAACGGGCACAGGCCACGCATGAAGAAGTGGCGCAGACTGTCGAACAGGCTGTCACGGAAGTACCAGACACAGGCGAAAGCCGTCAGCGAGTAGTAGAAGCAGATCATCATCCCCAGCGCGGTGATGGTGTCGGCCAGCACGTTCTCACTGAGGGTACGCATGGTTACGTAGAACAGCCCCGCGGCAACGCCTGCGCAGATGGTGGCGTAACGCGGCGTCTGCGAACGCGGGCAGACGCTGGCGAACTTCTGCGGAACGGCACCATAGTACCCCATGGCAAGCAAGGTGCGCGCGGGCGAAACGAAGGTCGACTGCAACGAAGCGGCGGTGCTGGCCAGCACGGCAATGGACATCAGGATCGCCAACGGCCCCATCACCGGACCGGCCAGGTGGGCAAAGACGTTTTCCTGAATGCGCGGATTGTTCAGGCCCAGGCCTTCCTCACTGATGCCAGCGAACTGCAGGGTGGCGATGGCCGTGAGCAGGTACAGCCCGAGAATCAGCAGCACGGTCCAGGTCGCTGCCTTGCCCGGCACCTCGTCACTGCCAATCGACTCCTCGCTGACGGTCAGGCATACGTCCCAACCCCAGAAGATGAAGATCGACAGCGACAGCCCGGCAGCGAACGCCGAGAACGACTCGACGCCAAACGGGTTGAACCAGGCAAAATCGAATTCCAGCGGGGGCGGCGCCGTGGTCTCGCCGAACGCTGCAAAGGCAAAGCCGATCAATACCAACAGCTGCAAGGCTACCAGGCCATATTGCACCGTCATGGTCGTGGTCATGCCGCGACAGCAGATCCACACCGCCAAGGCGATGAACACGCAACAGGTCGTGATGTTGATCAACAGGTTGTCCGCCAGGGCCGCCAGTTCGTGCTGACCGGTGATCTGGGCAAGGAACAGGTAGAAGAAGTCGACCGCCACGCCCGCCAGGTTGGATAACACGATGGTGGTGGCAACTACCAACCCCCAGCCGCCGATCCAGCCGATCATTGGGCCGAAGGCACGGGCCGACCATGTGAATGAAGTACCGCTGTCAGGCTCCGCCGAGTTGAGCTCGCGATAGCCGAGGGCCACCAGCAGCATTGGCAGGAAACCGACGATGAACACCGCCGGCAGGTGAGCGCCGACTTCGCGGACGGTTGGCCCGAGGGCGCCGGTCAAGGTGTAGACCGGCGCGATGGTGGAAATGCCCAGCACCACGCTGGCCAGCAAGCCCAAACGGCCCTTGGCCAGGCCTTTGCCGCGCGAGGTATTGCCCGAGTCGGTCGCCACGTCAGGTGGGCGGCCGGCTTCTGTGTAATTGCTCATGAGAAAACGCCGTAACTATTGGAATTGTTGTCACAGGCCTTGCAAGCAAGGCGCTTTCACTCATTGAAAGCTTGCGAATCGGTTTAGGTCATCCAAGACCTTCGGGTCATGACCCTACCGTGCAGCATGGGCAATGCAGGCCTCACGAAACGCCTGGAACAGGCGCAAGGAGACCGGGTTTTCGGCGAAACGCCACTCAGGGTGCCACTGAACACCCAGCACAAAGCCAGGTGCATCAACCATCGACACCGCTTCGATCAGGCCATCCGGGGCCCGTGCCTCGACACGCAGCCCTGGGGCCAGGCGGTCGATACCCTGGCTGTGCAACGAATTGACTTCGAACTGCGCAGCCAGGCCCAGGCGCTCGAACAACCCGCCCGGCTCGATGCTGACGGGGTGACGAAGGCCGTATTGCACCTCCAGGGGTGCATCCTCAGGTTCACGGTGGTCCAGGAAGCCAGGCAGCTCCTGCACGCGCTGGTGCAGAGTGCCGCCCAAGGCCACATTCAATTCCTGGAAACCACGACAAATGCAGAACACCGGTACACCGGCGGCAATGGCCGCCTGCAGCAGCGGCAAGGTCAGGCGGTCACGAGCAGGGTCGTGCCGGGTCCCTTCCGCGCTGGGGGCGCCATTGTAATGATGCGGCTCGATATTTGAAGGCGAACCGGTAAAAACAATGCCGTCGAGCTGCGCCAACAGCGCCTGCGTGTCACTGCCGGCATCGCGAGCCGGCAACAGCAGTGGCAGCCCGGCAAAGCCCGCCGCCTCGACATACTTGTCGCCCACCGTGTGCGACGAGTTCTTCCCCACCTGCTGACGGCAGGCGCTGACACCGATCAAGGGGACCGCAATTGCGCTCATGGGCTTACACCGTGTGCAGGTACCAGTTGTACTCGAGGTCGGAAATCGATACTTCGAACTCGGCCAGTTCGCTTTCCTTGCAGGCCACGAAGATATCGATGTAGTCCGGGCTGATGTATTGATTGAGCACTTCGCTGTCGTCCAGCGCGCGCAAGGCATCGCGCAGGTTGTTCGGCAGGCTCTGCTCCAACTGTTCGTACGAGTTGCCTTCGATCGGTTCACCTGGCTCGACTTTGTGGGTCAGGCCGTGATGGATACCGGCGAGAATCGCCGCGAGCATCAGGTACGGGTTGGCGTCCGCACCGGCCACGCGGTGCTCGATACGCACGTTTTCGCGGCTGTCGGTGGGTACGCGTACAGCCACTGTGCGGTTGTCCAGGCCCCAGCTCGGGGCGTTGGGTACATAGAACTGCGCACCGAAACGGCGGTAGGAATTGATGTTCGGGCACAGGAACGCCATGGAGGCAGGCATGGTTTCCAGGACGCCACCGATGGCATGGCGCAGGGTTTCACTTTCCTGCGGATCATCGCTGGCGAAGATGTTCTTGCCGGTCTTCTTGTCCAGCAACGAGATATGCACATGCAAGCCGTTGCCCGCCTGACCCGGATAGGGCTTGGCCATGAAGGTGGTATCCATCTCATGGTCGTAGGCGATGTTCTTGATCAAGCGCTTGAGCAGAATCGCGTAGTCGCAGGCCTTCAGCGGGTCAGCGACATGGTGCAGATTGACTTCGAACTGCGCCGGGGCGCTTTCCTTGACGATGGCGTCAGCCGGCAGGCCCTGCTCCTTGGCAGCTTCGAGCATGTCCTGGAGGCAGTCGGCGTATTCGTCGAGGTCGTCGATCAGGTACACCTGGGTGGACTGCGGGCGCTTGCCCGAAATGGGCGAACGCGGCGGTTGCGGACGACCGTTGAGGTTGTCCTGGTCGATCAGGTAGAACTCCAGCTCGAACGCGGCGCAGATGTCCAGGCCAAGATCGTCGAACTTGCTGACCACCTGACGCAGCACCTCGCGCGGGTCGGCGAAGAACGGCTGCCCATCCAGTTCGTGCATGGTCATCAGCAACTGGGCGGTAGGACGTTTCTGCCACGGCTCATCGGAAAGCGTCCCAGGGATCGGGTAGCAGATGCGGTCGGCATCGCCGATATCCAGGCCAAGCCCGGTGCTCTCGACGGTCGAGCCGTTGATATCCAGGGCGAACAGCGAGGCAGGCAGGTTGATGCCCTTCTCGTACACCTTGTGCAGGCTGGCGCGCTCGATACGCTTGCCACGTACCACTCCATTCATGTCGGAGATCAGCAGATCGACGTACTGAGTGTCCGGATGGGCCTTGAGGAATTCATTCATCTCGCTGGAAGAACTGGCGCACGGGGTTACCGACGTCATGGCTGTACATCCTTTGATTTGCTGCGGCGATGTGAGGGGATACGGCTGGCGCCTCGGCGGCGGCGATGGTTGCTACTGTTGTTCTTTTCACTTTCCCATCGGGGGATAGGTTGCCCGACCGGCTGCATTGATTACCGGGGGCCGTTTCACTATAAAATGGCCTCAACGCAACAGACATTGGCAATTCGGCAAGCAGAGCGTGCACCAATGCAATATCAGATTACCCATGCCGACCTTTCTCTGGTCCTGGCCCTGGAACGTGGCCGCTCGCTGGCCAAGGCTGCCGAATTGCTCAAGGTCGACGTCTCGACCGTGTTCCGCTCCATACGTCGCCTTGAGTCGGCGCTGGGCACCGCCTTGTTCGTCAAAAGCCGCAAGGGCTACCTGCCCACCGACACCGCACAGGCCCTGGCAGAACAGGCCGAACGTGCAGAACAAGCGCTGGACGCTGCGCGCATCGCCATGACCAGCGGCGAGCAGGTAGTCAGCGGCACGGTTCGACTGACCTGCACCGAGGCGGTGATGCACACCTTGCTGCTGCCCGCGCTGGCTGCGTTCATGCCGAACTACCCAGCGCTGTCGCTGGAGATGGGTACGTCCAACACCTTCGCCAACCTGAGCCGACGCGATGCCGACATCGCCCTGCGCTTGACCAACACGCCACCGGAACATCTGGTCGGACGCTGCCTGGGGTCCACCTCCTACGTGATCTGCGGCCAAGCGCAGTGGCGCGAACGCCTGGCCGAGTCTGCCAGCAGCGTGCCGTGGATCGCCCCGGACGACTCGATGCAGGATCACCCCACGGTGGTTTGGCGCAACCAGCAGTACCCAGGGCTTAGCCCGCGCTACCAGTGCAGCGGCATGTCGACCATCGCCCAGCTGGTGAGCACTGGCCTTGGTGTAGCGGCGCTGCCTGACTACATGGTGCACGCATTGCCTGGAGTGGAGGCGCTGAGCGGCCCGCTACCGGGTTGCGACACCCAGTTGTGGCTGTTGACGCGGCCGGACTGCCGGGCGTTGCGCTCGGTACAGACACTCTTCGAAGAACTGACAC
This sequence comes from Pseudomonas sp. NyZ480, assembly GCF_029537255.1. NCBI lineage: Bacteria > Pseudomonadati > Pseudomonadota > Gammaproteobacteria > Pseudomonadales > Pseudomonadaceae > Pseudomonas > Pseudomonas sp. NyZ480. The sequence continues at coordinate 5,332,452 of NZ_CP120626.1, forward strand.
CCCGGTTGCGCGACGCAATGTTGTAAGGGATGTTGTGTTCCTGGGGCCTGGGACGTTATCGTCGGAATCATGCATCGAGGGTGTCTGTAACGGCCCTTTCGCGGCTGCCGCGGTTCATGACCCGCGCATTCCCAGCAGACGCGGATGTACCCGCGCAGAAGCCGACACCGAGCCACCGGACAAAACAGCGCTTCCCTATTGGCTGGTGATTTTTTAAACTATCGAGTCCGCCCGCCCATATTGGGCTGCACGCCTACCGCATTTGCTACTGAGGAAGACCATGGCCCGCGTTACTGTTGAAGACTGCCTGGAACACGTGGATAACCGTTTTGAGCTGGTCATGCTCTCGACCAAGCGCGCACGTCAGCTGGCTACCGGCGGCAAAGAACCGCGCGTAGCTTGGGAAAACGACAAGCCGACCGTGGTCGCCCTGCGCGAAATCGCCGAAGGTATCGTTACCCCTGAGTTCATCGCCGCAGAAGAGATCGTCACCGAGGATCCGGTCTTCGCCGCGTTCGAGGACGAGTCCAACGAGGCGGTCTGATCCATGCCTGGTCGACATCGTGCGGCACAAGGCCCTCTTCCTCGGCAAGAGGTGAATCCATGCCGGGTATAGAAGCCTTAGCCGAACGGCTGTCGACCTATCTGGGCCCGGAGCAGGTCAACCTGGTTCGTCGCGCCTACTTTTACGCCGAACAGGCCCACGACGGGCAGCGCCGCCGCAGCGGTGAGCCCTACGTGACCCATCCGCTGGCCGTGGCCAGCATCCTTGCCGACATGCACATGGACCATCAAAGCCTGATGGCCGCCATGCTGCACGACGTGATCGAAGACACCGGCATCGCCAAGGAAGCCCTCTGCCAGCAGTTCGGCGAAACCGTCGCCGAGCTGGTCGACGGGGTCAGCAAGCTGACCCAGATGAACTTCGAAACCAAGGCCGAGGCGCAAGCCGAGAACTTCCAGAAAATGGCCATGGCCATGGCTCGCGATATCCGCGTGATCCTGGTCAAGCTGGCTGACCGCCTGCACAACATGCGCACCCTGGAAGTGCTGTCGGGCGAAAAACGCCGGCGCATCGCCAAGGAAACCCTCGAAATCTACGCCCCCATCGCCAATCGTCTGGGGATGCACACCGTGCGCGTGGAGTTCGAAGACCTCGGCTTCAAGGCCATGCACCCGATGCGCTCGTCGCTCATCCACCGGGCAGTCAAGAGCGCTCGCGGCAACCGCAAGGAAATCGTCGCCAAGATCGAGCAGTCACTGGCCAACTGCCTGGCTGCAGACGGTATCGAGGGCGAAGTCAGCGGCCGGCAGAAACACCTCTATGGCATCTACAAGAAGATGCGCGGCAAGCGTCGCGCCTTCAACGAGATCATGGACGTGTATGCCTTCCGCATCATCGTCGACAAGGTCGACACTTGCTACCGCGTGCTCGGTGCCGTGCACAACCTGTACAAGCCGCTGCCGGGCCGGTTCAAGGATTACATCGCGATCCCCAAGGCCAACGGCTACCAATCGTTGCACACCACCTTGTTCGGCATGCACGGCGTGCCCATCGAAATCCAGATCCGCACCCGCGAGATGGAAGAGATGGCCAACAACGGCATCGCCGCGCACTGGCTCTACAAGTCCAACGAGGACGAGCAGCCCAAAGGCAGCCATGCCCGCGCCCGCCAGTGGGTCAAGGGCATCCTCGAACTGCAGCAACGCGCCGGCAACTCGCTGGAATTCATCGAGAGCGTGAAGATCGACCTGTTCCCCGACGAGGTCTACGTCTTCACGCCCAAAGGGCGAATCATGGAGCTGCCCAAAGGCTCCACCGCTGTCGACTTTGCCTATGCCGTGCACACTGACGTTGGCAACAGCTGTATCGCCTGCCGCATCAATCGCCGCCTGGCACCGCTCTCCGAACCCCTGCAAAGCGGCTCGACCGTGGAAATCGTCAGTGCGCCAGGTGCCCGGCCCAACCCGGCCTGGCTCAACTTCGTCGTCACCGGCAAGGCGCGCACGCACATCCGCCACGCGCTCAAGCAGCAACGCCGCTCCGAATCCATCAGCCTGGGCGAACGCCTGCTGAACAAAGTGCTGACCGGGTTCGACAGCAGTCTGGAGCAGATACCGCAGGACCGTATCCTGGCGATTCTTGCCGAGTACCGTCTGGAACTGATCGAAGACCTGCTCGAAGACATCGGCTTGGGCAATCGCATGGCCTATGTCGTCGCCCGCCGCCTGCTTTCGGCCGAAGGCGAACCATTGCCGGCTCCGGAAGGCCCGCTGGCCATTCGTGGCACCGAAGGCCTGGTGCTCAGTTACGCCAAGTGCTGCACACCGATTCCGGGCGACCCCATCGTCGGCCACCTGTCCGCAGGCAAAGGCATGGTCGTGCACCTTGAGAACTGCCGGAACATCAGCGAAATCCGACACAACCCAGAGAAGTGCGTGCAGCTCTCCTGGGCCAAGGACATCACTGGCGAATTCAATGTCGAGCTGCGCGTCGAGCTGGAGCACCAGCGCGGTCTGATCGCCCTGCTCGCCAGCAGTGTCAATGCCGCCGATGGCAACATCGAGAAGATCAGCATGGACGAACGCGACGGTCGAATCAGCGTGGTCCAGTTGGTGGTCAGCGTGCACGACCGCGTGCACCTGGCGCGAGTGATCAAGAAGCTGCGTACGCTGACCGGCGTGGTCCGCATCACCCGCATGCGTGCGTAGTCCGTCAACAGCAAGGAGTCATCATGAGCAAGACTGTTATCAACAGCGACAAGGCCCCTGCCGCTATCGGCACCTACTCCCAGGCGATCAAGGCCGGTAACACCGTGTACATGTCGGGCCAGATCCCGCTGGACCCAAAAACCATGGAACTGGTCGAAGGTTTCGAAGCCCAGACCGTACAGGTATTCGAAAACCTCAAGGCCGTGGCTGAAGCTGCTGGTGGTTCCTTCAAGGACATCGTCAAGCTCAACATCTTCCTCACTGACCTGAGCCACTTCGCCAAAGTCAACGAAGTCATGGGCCGTTACTTCGAGCAGCCGTACCCGGCCCGCGCCGCCATCGGCGTTGCCGCACTGCCGAAAGGCGCCCAGGTTGAAATGGACGCCATTCTGGTCATCGAATGATGCCCTGGTGACGGGCGCCCTGCCCGTCACCTTCCTGCCAAGGTTATACAGCCATGCGTCAAGCACTCCCCTTCGCACTGGCCGCCCTGCTCATGAGCGGCTGTGCCAGCCACAAACCCGAAGATTTCAACGGCGTCTGGATCAACCAGGACGCCATCGAGGCCGCCAAGGGCGGTAGCCTGCGCCAGGCGCTGGACAAGCATGGGCCGGTCCTTGAGTGGAAACTCGATGTCGCCAACCAGCAAGTCAGCTACAGCAACGGCTTCGAAGCTGCCGATGGCCAGTTGAGCGCCAATGACAAGCAATGGCAAGCCAGCTTCCCCGGTGGCCAGACCGAGCAGTTGAAACTGGATGGCGATGAACTGAAAGCCACCGACCAGCGCGGCGCTGAGCAGACCTTCGTCCGTGCCAAGCAACCGAATGCGGCTGACGCTCCGCTTGGCAGCAGCTTCGAAAAGGCGTTGTACCAGTCCTATCTGGGCGGCGAATGGAAGATCGTCGAAGGACAGGGTAAAGGCGGCGTGGTGCGTTTCGCCGATAACGGCAGCGTCACTGGCCTGCCCGGCCCGGACCGCTATGCCCTGTGCCTTGCCGGCGACTGCGCCGCCATGGGCGGCAGCAATGACAGCCTGTGGCTGGAGCGTGACCAGCGTGGCGCGCCATTCATCTTCAAACGCGATGGCGACAAGCTGGAGATCTTCCAGGCAATCAACAGCGCACAGCCCGATGAGGTGCCAACCCTGGCACCGGGCGCTCGCAAGTGGGTGCTCGAGCGCGGCTGATCGCGGCATAACGACCTGCACTGCCCTGGACGGCCCCCAAGGGTTGGATTTGTGTCCAGCTTCTTGGGGGCAGGCCAGCCCTGTGTGAGATTTGGGGATGCGGGCAAGTCGGCGACAAGGTCAACGCTGCGCAAGAATGGCTGCGTACCCTTCCTTGTAGCTCGGATACACCGGGGCCCACCCCAACGCGCGTGCCCGGGCGTTGCTGCAGCGCTTGCTACCGGTGCGCCGCACGCGTTGCTCATCCGACCACTCGGTGACACCCATGTACGCTCGCAGCCAGGCCACCACATCGGCCAAGGGCGCCGGGTCATTGTCGACACCGATATAGCAATCTTCCAACGTCACACCCTTAGCGTCGGCCTGCAACAGGAAGGCGAGCAGGCTTGCGGCATCTTCAGCGTGGATGCGGTTGCCATACAGCGGCGGCTCCTCGGCCACGCGGTAACCTTGACGCACCTGGCTGAGCAGCCATTCGCGACCTGGCCCGTAGATTCCCGTCAAGCGCACCAGGGTAGCTGGAATGCCACTGCCCAGGGCTAGCCGCTCTGCCTCCAGCATGATCCGCCCGGAGTAACCCTCGGGTTCGGTGGCGGCGGTCTCGTCGATCCATTCGCCATCTTTCTGCGCATAGACACTGCTGCTGGAGACGAACAGCAGGCGACGCGGGCGTTGTCCTCGCTCGTTCAACCAAGACAATACGTGCCGCAAACCCTCGACGTACGCAGCCTGGTAACCGGCTTCATCGTGCTGGCTGGCCGCTACGCAGTACACCAGGTAGTCCGGCGCACGCACTGGCCATGCCTGGGGAATCTCCGGGCTCAAGAGGTCTGCGGCGACCGGTATCACTCCGGCCGGCAGTTGGCCAACCGAACGTCGCAGGCCACTGACCTGCCAACCGCGAGCCAGCAGTTGCCGGGCCAGGCGGCCGCCTACATCACCGCATCCTACGATCATCGCGGATAGGTCTGACATCACAAAACTCCGAAGATCAAAGGGTCAGGCTAGCCGGATTACGCGATAGGCGGCTAGACCAAGGTGGAAAAAAGCAACGAGATTACTTTTGTTAACAAGAATTACTTGCAATAATGGCACCCCTATCTGTTCTCGGCCTGCTTCGAGGCTTTGAAGAACGCTGACTTTTCTTCTTCATCAGGTCCGGCCAGCATGACACGTACTCAACCTTCCGCTTCGCCAACCACCTCGCGCGCCTGGCGCGCCATTGCCGCGCTGATGTTCAGCCTGGTACTGGCCCCAGCTGCCATGGCTGATGAACCAAGCACCAATGCCTCCACCCCTGCAGCTGCCACTGCACCGGCTGCCGCGCCCGCTGGCGATGCTCAGGCCGCTGCCCCAGCTGCCAACGCCGCCGCCCCGGTAGATTCAGCGGCGCCAGCAGGCGAACAGACGCAAGCAATCGTCGAGGACAACTCCCTGGGCATGGCACATGACCTGTCTCCATGGGGCATGTACAAGAACGCCGACGTCGTGGTCAAAGCGGTGATGATCGGCCTGGCCATCGCCTCGATCATTACCTGGACCATCTGGATCGCCAAAGGCTTCGAACTGATGGGCGCCAAACGTCGTCTGCGCGGTGAGATCGCGGTCCTGAAGAAGTCCGCCAGCCTCAAGGAGGCCAGCGACGCCTCTAACAAGGAAGGCACGCTGGCCCACACGCTGGTCCACGATGCACTGGAGGAAATGCGCTTGTCGGCCAATGCCCGCGAGAAAGAAGGCATCAAGGAACGCGTCAGCTTCCGCCTGGAGCGCCTGGTAGCAGCCAGCGGCCGCAGCATGAGCAGCGGCACCGGGGTCCTCGCCACCATCGGCTCGACCGCACCGTTCGTCGGCCTGTTTGGTACCGTCTGGGGCATCATGAACAGCTTCATCGGAATCGCCAAGACCCAGACCACCAACCTCGCCGTGGTTGCCCCTGGTATCGCTGAAGCCCTGCTGGCCACCGCACTGGGCCTGGTTGCGGCTATCCCGGCCGTGGTGATCTACAACGTCTTCGCCCGCTCCATCGCAGGCTACAAGGCTCAAGTCTCCGACGCGTCGGCGCAGGTACTGCTGCTGGTAAGCCGTGACCTCGACCACCAGGGTAGCGAGCGCGCCACCCCGCACATGGTGAAAGTGGGGTAAACCATGGGCCTGCATCTGAACGAAGGTGGCGATGACCTCGCCGAAAACCACGAAATCAACGTCACGCCGTTCATCGACGTGATGCTGGTGCTGCTGATCATCTTCATGGTCGCCGCCCCCTTGGCCACGGTTGACATCAAGGTCGACCTGCCCGCCTCGACCGCCAAACCGGCGCCGAGGCCCGAGAAACCGGTGTTCGTCAGCGTCAAGGCCGACCAAAAGCTTTATGTCGGCGACGATCAGGTTCCGGCACCCGACCAGCTTGGCCCGATGCTCGACGCCAAGACCAAGGGCGACAAGGAAACCACCATCTTCTTCCAGGCCGATAAAGGCGTGGATTACGGTGACCTGATGGAAGTGATGAACAACATGCGCGCGGCCGGCTACCTGAAAGTCGGCCTGGTAGGTCTCGAGACGGCAGCCAAGAAATGACGAAGACGCGGCACAATCTGGCGCGTTACAGCGGCAGCCTGGCACTCGTGCTGGGTGTCCATGCCGTCGCTGTGCTGCTTACGCTCAACTGGTCGGTGCCCCAGGCCATCGAACTGCCCCCGGCAGCGATGATGGTCGAGTTGGCGCCGCTGCCCGAGCCCGCGCCACCACCACCTCCCAAAGCGGCTCCACAACCGCCGGCACCGGTTGAAGAACCGCCGTTACCCAAGCTGGCGGAGGCCCCCAAGCCCAAGATCGCCATCCCGAAACCCCCGAAGCCCAAGCCTAAGCCGCAGCCGCCCAAGCCAGAGAAAAAGCCTGAGCCGCCGAAGGATGAGCCACCGGCCAAGGAAGAAGTCGCGGACACGCCGCCAAGCAACACGCCACCGCAGAAGTCGGCGGCACCGGCGCCAAGCATCGCGTCCAACAGCAAAGCGTTGCCGACCTGGCAAAGCGACCTGCTGCGCCACTTGGCGAAGTACAAGCGCTACCCGGAAGACGCGCGACGCCGCGGTCTGCAAGGCATCAACCGCCTGCGGTTCGTGGTCGACGCCGAGGGCAAGGTGGTGTCGTACTCGTTGGCTGGCGGCTCCGGTAGCGCAGCACTGGACCGGGCGACTCTGGAGATGATCCGTCGTGCCGGTACGGTGCCTAAGCCACCGGCCGAGTTGCTGAACAATGGCACCATCGAAGTAGTGGCACCTTTCGTCTACTCGCTGGATCGCCGCTGATACGGTTGTTTCTGTCACAAATCAACAAGTCTGATAACGTGCGTCTATCGTTTGCAGCCGCTATGCTGGGCCCGCAACTTCATGGACGCACGTTATGACCCTCACAGAATTACGCTACATCGTCACACTCGCCCAAGAGCAGCACTTCGGCCATGCCGCCGAGCGCTGCCACGTCAGCCAACCGACCCTGTCGGTCGGCGTGAAGAAGCTTGAGGACGAGCTGGGTGTACTGATTTTCGAGCGCAGCAAAAGCGCGGTGCGCCTGACACCGGTCGGCGAAAGCATCGTGGCCCAGGCGCAGAAGGTGCTGGAGCAGGCACAGGGCATCCGCGAACTGGCCCAAGCCGGCAAGAACCAGCTGACCGCGCCGCTCAAGGTGGGCGCCATCTATACCGTCGGCCCTTACCTGTTCCCGCACCTGATCCCACAGCTGCACCGGGTTGCCCCACAGATGCCGCTGTACATCGAAGAGAACTTCACCCACGTCCTGCGCGAGAAGTTGCGCAATGGCGAGCTGGACGCAGTGATCATCGCCCTGCCGTTCAACGAGGCCGACGTGCTGACCCTGCCACTCTACGATGAGCCATTCTGCGCGCTGATGCCCGCCGATCACCCATGGACGGCCAAAAAGACCATCGACACCGCCATGCTCAACGACAAGAGCCTGCTCCTGCTCGGCGAAGGCCACTGCTTCCGCGACCAAGTGCTGGAAGCGTGCCCGACCTTGAATAAAGGCGAAGGTTCCAAGCACACCACCGTAGAATCCAGCTCCCTGGAAACCATCCGCCACATGGTTGCCTCAGGCCTCGGCGTATCGATCCTGCCGTTGTCGGCGGTGCACAGCCACCACTATGCGCCCGGCGTCATCGAAGTGCGTCCACTCACACCGCCCGCGCCGTTCCGCACCGTGGCCATTGCCTGGCGCGCCAGCTTCCCACGGCCCAAGGCGATCGAGATCCTCGCTGACTCGATCCGCCTCTGCTCGGTCGCCAAGCCGCCCGTGGAACAATCGGCCTGAACCATGACTGAGCTGTCTAAGGTGCCGGTCACGGCACTCAAGGGAGTGGGCGAAGCCATGGCGGAAAAACTCGCCAAGGTTGGACTCGAGAATCTGCAGGACCTGCTGTTCCACCTGCCGCTGCGCTACCAGGACCGCACGCGCGTCGTTCCCATCGGGGCCCTGCGCCCCGGCCAGGACGCGGTCATCGAAGGTGTGGTCAGCGGTGCCGATGTGACCATGGGCAAACGCCGCAGCCTGGTGGTACGCCTGGGTGACGGGAGCGGCGTGCTGAGCCTGCGCTTCTACCACTTCAGCAATGCTCAGAAAGAGGGCCTGAAGCGTGGCACGCACCTGCGCTGCTACGGCGAAGCCCGGCCAGGTGCATCAGGGCTGGAAATCTACCACCCAGAGTACCGTGCACTGAACGGAGACGAACCACCGCCTCCTGTCGAGCAGACACTGACGCCGATCTACCCGTCCACCGAAGGGCTCACCCAGCAGCGCTTGCGCCTGCTGTGCCAACAGAGCCTGGGCATGCTCGGCCCGCGCAGCCTGCCGGACTGGCTGCCGGAGCAATTGGCTCGCGATTACCACCTGGCACCGCTGGACGATGCCATCCGCTACCTGCACAACCCACCGGCTGACGCTGACCTCGACGAACTCGCCGAAGGCCAGCACTGGGCCCAGCATCGCCTGGCGTTCGAAGAGCTGCTGACCCACCAGCTTTCGCAGCAGCGCCTGCGCGAAAGCCTGCGCAGCCTACGTGCCCCCGTGCTGCCCAAGGCTGGCCGTCTGCAAGCGCAATACCTGGCCAACCTCGGCTTCAAGCCGACCGGCGCCCAGCAACGGGTTGCCAATGAAATTGCCTACGACCTCAGCCAGGCCGAGCCGATGATGCGCCTGGTGCAAGGCGATGTCGGCGCCGGCAAGACCGTGGTAGCTGCCCTGGCAGCGCTTCAGGCGCTGGAAGCCGGCTACCAGGTGGCACTGATGGCCCCGACCGAGATCTTGGCCGAGCAGCACTACATCACGTTCAAGCGCTGGTTGGAACCACTGGGCATAGAGGTGGCCTGGTTGGCCGGCAAACTCAAGGGCAAGGCCCGTACCAGTGCCCTGGAGCAGATCGCCAATGGCGCACCCATGGTGGTCGGTACCCACGCGCTGTTCCAGGACGAGGTCCGGTTCAAGCACCTGGCCCTGGCGATCATCGACGAGCAGCACCGATTCGGTGTCCAGCAACGCCTGGCCTTGCGCAAGAAAGGTGTGGCCGGCGAACTGTGCCCGCACCAACTGATCATGACGGCCACGCCGATCCCCCGCACCCTGGCCATGAGCGCCTACGCCGACCTCGACACCTCGATCCTTGACGAGCTGCCGCCTGGCCGCACACCGGTCAACACCGTTCTGGTCGCAGACAGCCGGCGTTTCGAAGTGGTCGAGCGGGTCCGCGCTGCCTGTGCCGAAGGGCGCCAGGCGTATTGGGTGTGCACGTTGATCGAGGAGTCCGAAGAGCTGACCTGCCAGGCGGCAGAAAGCACCTTCGAGGAGCTGGGCAGCGCCCTGGGCGAGCTGCGCGTGGGCTTGATCCACGGCCGCATGAAACCGGCCGAGAAGGCGGCGGTGATGGCCGAGTTCAAGGAAGGCAAGCTGCAACTGCTGGTGGCCACCACGGTGATCGAGGTCGGGGTGGATGTACCGAATGCCAGCCTGATGATCATCGAGAACCCCGAGCGCCTTGGCCTGGCCCAGTTGCACCAGCTGCGTGGCCGCGTCGGCCGTGGCAGCGCGGTCAGCCATTGCGTCCTGTTGTACCACCCGCCCCTGTCGCAGATCGGCCGCGAACGGCTGGGGATCATGCGGGAAACCAACGATGGCTTCATCATCGCCGAGAAAGACCTGGAGCTGCGTGGCCCTGGCGAGATGCTCGGAACCCGTCAGACTGGCCTGCTACAGTTCAAGGTTGCCGACTTGATGCGCGATGCCGATCTGCTGCCGGCCGTGCGTGACGCGGCCCAGGCCCTGCTAGCCCGCTGGCCCGACCATGTCAGCCCGCTGCTCGATCGCTGGCTGCGCCATGGCCAGCAATATGGCCAAGTGTGACGATTGTCCCAAATTGGATCCAGCTTGCGGGCCAGGCTGGTTATACTTCGCGTTTAAAAGAAATAGTGGATACGGACCATGACTGAAGTTGCCCTGGATACCGCAACCCCACATGCACCCTCGGTGATCAAGCTGCTGCTGGAAAAGCTTGGCGTCAGCTATCGCGAGGTGCCTGAGGATCCGGCCCTGCCGGCGGCTTCGCGGGTACAGGCGATTCTGCTCGACGATGAGGTCGGCGCCCTGATGGTGCTGTTCCCACAGAGCAAGCTGCTGGACCTCAATCGCCTTGAGGAATTGACCGGACGCAAGCTCCGTGCGGTCCCCGTTGCACGCCTCAAGCAGATGCTCGACAAGCACAGTCTCAAGGCGCTGCCTGGCATCCCGGCGCTGACCAGCTCGCCTTGCCTGTACGAACAGAAACTGCTCGACAGCCAGACGCTGCTCATCGAGTCCGGAGAAACCGGTCTTTTGCTGAGAATCGAGCGGGATGACTTCAAGCGCATGCTGAAGAAAGCCAGCGCGGGCAGCTTCGGACAGCCCGTCAGGGACATCCGCCCCAACCTGGACCGCCCCGACGACGACTCGAAGGAAATCACCCAGGCCGTGCAGGCCTTCACCGCCCGGCGCATCCAGCAACGACTGGAGCAGACCATCGAAATTCCGCCGCTGGCAGACACCGCACAGAAGATCATCAAGCTGCGGGTCGACCCCAATGCCAGCATCGATGACATCACCGGCGTAGTGGAAACCGATCCAGCGCTGGCTGCCCAAGTGGTCAGCTGGGCGGCGTCCCCTTACTACGCCTCACCCGGCAAGATCCGCTCGGTAGAGGACGCCATCGTGCGCGTGCTGGGCTTCGACCTGGTGATCAACCTGGCCTTGGGCCTGGCCCTGGGCAAGACCCTGAGCCTGCCGAAAGACCACCCCCAGCAAGCCACGCCTTACTGGCAGCAGTCGATCTACACCGCCGCGATCATCGAAGGCCTGACCCGCGCCATGCCACGGGCCGAGCGCCCTGAAGCCGGTCTGACCTACCTCGCGGGGCTGCTGCACAATTTCGGCTATCTACTGCTGGCCCACGTGTTCCCACCGCACTTCTCGCTGATCTGCCGTCATCTGGAGGTCAACCCGCACCTGTGCCACACCTATGTGGAACAGCACCTGCTGGGCATCAGCCGCGAACAGATCGGCACTTGGCTGATGAAGCTGTGGGACATGCCAGAAGAGCTGTCGGCCGCGCTGCGTTTCCAGCATGACCCGTCCTACGACGGCGAAAATTCAGCATTCCCCAATTTGGTGTGCCTGGCGACCCGGCTGCTGCGCTCGCGCGGAATCGGCTCAGGGCCACAGGCTGAAATCCCTGATGATTTACTGGACCGTCTGGGCATCACGCGGGAAAAGGCGGAGGATGTGGTGAACAAGGTGCTGGAGGCCGAAAGCCTGTTGCGCGAGCTGGCCTCGCAATTCCACGCACCGCATTGATCCCCAGGGTTGGATCCGTCCAATCTTTCGGGGTATTCGCCCCTGTGGCGCGGGCTTGGCGGATGAGCCCGCGCTCACAGGTTCAGCGCAACAGTTTCTGGGATCTCAACCCTTCTTTTTCGGCTTCAGGTACTTCATCAAACCCTGGAACCACATCACCAACGCTGGATTGCCCTTGATCTGGATGTTCTTGTCCTGGATACCCTGCATGAAGGCCAACTGCTTGTTACCCGCCTGCATCGTGGCAAAACCGTAAGCCGCATCCTTGAATGCAATGGCGAAAGCCGGTTGCGGGTGCAACCCACCCTTGCTGCTGACGCGCTCGCCGCTGACGATGAAGTGACGCGCAACCTTGCCGTCCAGTGTCTGCATCTGGAACACCAGGTCTTTGTCCTTGAGCTGCTGTTGGAAGGCCGGGTTGCTGCGGCTGGCCCTGGCCATCAATAGCCCCATGGCCCAAAGAAGAAAGCGAAACTTCATCAACGCGCCTCGAATAAAAAATGACTGAGACGCGGAGTTTATCCGTTTCCTGAACTTTTTATACAGCTCTGCCGAATGCATCGCTTGCAAAACACGACGGGCGCCCTGGGGCGCCCGTCTTACTGACACTGGGGATTGTCAGGTGTGCATCACTTGCCTTTTTTAGCCGGCTTGGCTGGGGCGTTGACGCTGTCACGAAGGTTCTTGCCAGGTTTGAAGGCAACGGTGTTGCTGGCCTTGATCTTCACCGGCTGGCCGGTTTGCGGGTTCTTGCCGGTGCGGGCACCACGATGGCGTTTTTCGAAGGTGCCGAAGCCGACCAAGGTGACGGTGTCCTTGTCCAGGGCACCTGTGATGCTGTCGAGAATCGCGTTCAGCACTTGGTTGGCTTTTTCCTTGGTCAGATCGGCCTTTTCGGCGATGACGGCGGCGAGTTCTGGTTTACGCATAGTGAAGCCTCTTTGACGGAATTCTTGTTGTTATGCCGTGCTGCCCGAAGAGGCAGCGCTCAAGGCACCGCAGGCTCTAATCTGCGGCAGACGGGAGTGAGAATGGCACGCCCACCGAGGCCGCGCCAGTATCTGGGCGGCCATTGTAGTGGCAACTAAAGGGTAAACCCGACAGAACGCCTGTCATTTACGCCATCAGGGGTGGTAACTGCCGATTCAGGGCCAGTTTCTCCATCACCCCGGCGCCCGTCAGGGCATAGCCCAACAACTGGCCGTCAGCATCGTGGCAGAGCACCTTGAGGTCACGACCCTCGCCGTGCACCCGCCAAATACCCTCCCGGCCCGGAGGTGGCGGCGAGACTACCAGTGGGCAGGCCGGGGTCTTCACTGTGACCGGCATCGGCCCATAACTGACTGTGGTGGGGTTGCCGGCCAGGGTCTGGGCCAAGGCACGGGCACAAGCCATCAGCGGCATCACATACAGCAGGTTGATACCGTCGACCTCGGCGCAGTCCCCCAGCGCGAAGATATTGCCGTGGGACGTACGCAACTGTCGGTCCACCACCACACCGCGATTGGTCTGCAGGCCCGCGGCAGCGGCCAGGTCGATGCGTGGGCGCAGGCCAATGGCGGACACCACCAGTTCGCAGGCGATCACGGTACCGTCCGACAGATGCGCCTCAAGCCCATCACCCGCCCGTTGCAGGCGCGTCAGCACGGGCCCCAGATGAAAGCGTACGCCCAACTCTTGCAGCCCGTCCTGTACCGCCGCGGCGGCAGCCGGATGCAGCAGGGTTGGCATCAATTGCTCGCACGGGGCCACGACATCGACCTGGTAACCACCCAAGGTCAGGTCGTTGGCGAACTCGCAGCCAATCAGCCCGGCACCCAGGATCAGTACGCGCTGCTTGCCCGCAGCGGCGGCGCGAAACCGGGCGTAGTCTTCCAGGTCATTGATCGGGAATACCCATTCACCAGCATCCCCTTCGATGGGCACTTGCACTGTCTGCGCGCCCCAGGCCAATACCAAGTCCCGATACTCGATGGCCTCCTCGCCAATCCACAGGCGCTTGTGGCCTGGGTCGATACCGCTGATGCGGGTATGGGTGCGGATTTCGGCATTGAGCTGGTCGGCCATGGCGCCAGGTTCGGCCATGCATAGGCCGTCGGCATCCTTGTGCTTGGCAAAGCCGGTGGAGAGCATTGGCTTGGAGTAGGAGCGGCCGTCGTCGGCGGTAATCAGCAGCAGCGGCGTCTGGGTATCGAGCTTGCGAAACTCACGGGCCAGGTTATAGCCCGCCAGACCAGTACCGATGATGACCACAGGGGATGACATGTCGTGCTTTCCTCGCTCTTGAACAGGTTCGATCAGCCGATGGCGATCATTTCGAAGTCACTCTTGCCGACGCCGCAGTCGGGGCACAGCCAATCTTCCGGTACATCTTCCCAACGGGTGCCCGGAGCGATGCCGTCGTCCGGCCAGCCTTCGGCTTCGTCGTAGATCAATCCGCAAACAATACACTGCCACTTTTTCATCAGGCTCGTTCCTCAGTCAGGTGGGGCTTTGTAATGGCCCAGCCAGCAGTATGCAAGCAGTCGGGGCAATCATGCTAAGCTCGCCGCCTCTCTGGTTGTAACAAGCATACCGACGTGTCGTACGAAACCCCGCAAGCAGCCGCTGCCGCGTGGCTGCCGTATTCGCAACTGGCAACCGGCCTGGGCCAGCCCATTGTTGACTGGCTGTTCGACGAAGGCTCGCTGACCCGCCGCCTGACCCATCTTTCCCAGAACCACTTCACCGTTACCCCGCTGTTCGAGGGCTGGCAAGCCCTGCGCGAGGACGAATGCCTGGCCCTGGGCATCCCCACGGGGGCCGAAGGCTGGGTGCGCGAAGTGTTCCTGCGCGGCCATGGCGAACCATGGGTCTTCGCCCGTAGCGTCTCGAGCCGCAGTGCACTGGCGCGTGGCGGCCTGGACCTGGAGTCGCTGGGCAGCCGCTCACTCGGCGAGCTACTGTTCTGCGACCAGGCATTCGTTCGCCACCCGATCGAGGCCTGCCAGTATCCACAGGCCTGGTTGCCCGCCGAAGCAGCCCAGGCAAATCTGTGGGGACGACGCTCACGCTTCGAACGCGATGGCCTCGACCTGCTGGTGGCGGAAGTCTTCCTGCCGGCGCTATGGCAAGCGGCCAAGGAGGAAATTCGCTGATGTACCTGCAAATGCTCAAGTCGCTCAATCGCGTCCATCCGCGTGCCTGGGATTTCATACAGCTCAGCCGTATGGATCGACCCATCGGTATCTACCTGCTGCTGTGGCCAACCTTGTCGGCAGTGTGGATCGCCGGCAATGGCTCGCCGACACTGGCCAACGTGCTGATCTTCGGCTTGGGGGTGGTACTGATGCGCGCCGCCGGCTGCTGCATCAACGACTTCGCCGATCGCAAAGTGGACGGCCACGTCAAGCGCACCGCCGATCGTCCCCTGGCCAGCGGCCGGGTCAGGCCACGCGAGGCCGTGGCGCTGTTCGCGATTCTGGTCGGGGTGAGTTTCCTGCTGGTGCTGTGCACCAACAGCAAGACGGTCTGGCTGTCGTTCGGGGCGGTGGCCCTGGCTTTCTGCTACCCGTTCATGAAGCGCTTCACCTACTACCCCCAAGTGGTGCTGGGCGCCGCGTATTCCTGGGGTATCCCCATGGCATTCACGGCGGCCGGTGGTGAACTGCCAGCCAGTGCCTGGCTGCTGTACATCGCCAACCTGCTATGGACGGTGGGCTACGACACCTACTACGCCATGGTCGACCGCGACGACGACTTGAAGATTGGGGTGAAATCCACCGCGATTCTGTTCGGCGAGGCCGACCGGGTCATCATCCTGAGCCTGCAGATGCTGTCGCTGGGCTGCCTGTTGCTGGCGGGAAACCGCTTCGAGCTGGGGGGCTGGTTCCACTTGGGGCTGCTGGGTGCGGCGCTGTGCTTCGCCTGGGAGTTCTGGTCGACGCGCAAGCTGGACCGCGAGTCGTGCTTCAAGGCCTTCCTGCACAATCACTGGGCGGGGATGCTGGTGTTCATTGGCGTGGTGCTGGATTACGCCTTGCGCTGAGTTCATCGCAGTCAAGCCGGCTCCTACAGGCAATGCGCGTGCCTTGTAGGAGCGGCCTTATGTCGAGAAAGGGCTGTGCAACAGCCGCAGCAGGTTCGTGATCGACGCGGCGTGTGGGCCCGCAGGACCTCAAGGCTTGGCGATGTGCCAGACGTCTTTCATGCCATCGCCGGTCTTGTCCCCGGCTTTCTTGTCCTTGATGAAGGTGTACAGCGGCTTGCCGTCATAGGCCCACTGCATTGAACCATCGTCGCGGGTGACGTGGGTCCACTTGTCCTTTGGTGCCTCATCGTCCTTCGAGACCATCAGCGGCGGCCAGTTCTTCGCACACTCACCATTGCACATCGACTTGCCACCGCTGTCCTTGTCGAAGGTGTAGAGCGTCATCCCGGCATCATCGACCCACATGCCATCTTTTTCCATGGCATGGTGGGCGGACGCCACCCCCGGGAGCGCCAGGGCAGCGAAAAGGGCCATCCAGCTCAGCGTATGTCGTGTCATTGGAATCACCATTGTTCGGGGGCTATGGGTTCGAAGAGCCGCCGCAGCGGCCCTTTGAAGCCTAGTCCAGTCATGGAATGTCGCCAGAACGGCCAACGCCCTGTCACACAGCTGCAATAATTCCGTTATCTAATGCGGGCCAAGACATCGTTCCTGGGAGAGGTTTTGAGCATGGTTGGCAGAAACATTCTGATCGTCGACGACGAGGCGCCTATCCGCGAGATGATCGCCGTTGCATTGGAAATGGCCGGCTATGACTGCCTGGAAGCGGAGAACTCGCAGCAGGCCCACGCGATCATCGTCGACCGCAAGCCCGACCTGATCCTGCTGGACTGGATGCTCCCCGGCACTTCCGGCATCGAGCTGGCTCGTCGCCTCAAGCGTGACGAGCTGACCGGGGACATCCCGATCATCATGCTCACCGCCAAAGGTGAAGAGGACAACAAGATCCAAGGCCTGGAAGTCGGCGCCGACGACTACATCACCAAGCCGTTCTCGCCGCGCGAGCTGGTGGCACGCCTGAAGGCCGTGCTGCGTCGCACCGGCCCCAGTGACAGTGAAGCCCCCATCGAAGTCGGCGGCCTGCTGCTCGACCCGATCAGCCACCGCGTGACCATCGATGGCAAGCCTGCGGAAATGGGGCCTACCGAGTACCGCCTGCTGCAGTTCTTCATGACCCACCAGGAACGCGCCTACACCCGTGGGCAACTGCTGGACCAGGTCTGGGGCGGCAACGTCTATGTCGAGGAACGCACCGTCGACGTGCATATCCGCCGCCTGCGCAAAGCCTTGGGTGAGGCCTATGAAAATCTGGTACAAACCGTCCGGGGCACGGGTTACCGCTTCTCGACCAAAAGCTGACTAACCCGCAAGCCAGCCGCACGCCGCTGTACAAGGACCGTCAATTGAACCAGAACTGGCACGCGACCCTGATTCGTCACCTGCTGCTACTGATCACCGTTTGCCTGATCGGTGGACTGATCAGTGGGTACTACGGCTGGAGCCTGGCCATTGGCCTGGCGCTTTACCTGGGTTGGACCCTCAAGCAACTGCTGCGCCTGCATGACTGGCTGCGCAACCATCAGCCCGACGAAGCTCCACCCGATGGCTACGGCCTGTGGGGCGAGGTCTTCGACAGCATCTACCACCTGCAGCGGCGCGACCAACGAGTGCGTGGCCGCCTGCAGGCAGTGATCGACCGGGTTCAGGAATCCACCGCCGCGCTGCGCGATGCAGTGATCATGCTCGACAGCGACGGCAACCTGGAATGGTGGAACCGCGCCGCTGAAACCCTGCTGGGCTTCAAGACCCCTCAGGATGGCGGACAACCCGTCACCAACCTGGTGCGTCATCCCCGTTTCAAGGAATACTTCGAGGCCGGGAACTACGCCGAGCCGCTGGAAATCCCGTCGCCGATCAACGACCGCATGCGGGTCCAGTTGCATATCACCCGTTACGGCAACAACGAGCATCTGATGCTGGTGCGCGATGTCACCCGCATTCATCAGCTCGAACAGATGCGCAAGGACTTCGTGGCCAACGTCTCGCATGAACTGCGCACCCCGCTGACGGTGATCACTGGCTATCTGGAAACGCTGCTGGACAACGTCGATGACGTGAACCCACGCTGGGGCCGGGCATTGCAGCAGATGAGCCAGCAGGGCTCACGCATGCAGACCCTGCTCAACGACCTGTTGCTGCTGGCCAAGCTGGAAGCCACGGACTACCCATCGGACAACCATCCGGTGGCTGTGGACGCCCTGCTGCAGTCGATCAAGAGCGATGCCCAGGCGCTGTCTGGCCCACGTAACCAGCGAATCAGCCTGGAAGCTGCGCCGGGCCTGCGCCTGAAGGGCAGCGAGGCGGAGCTGCGCAGCGCGTTCTCCAACCTGGTGTTCAATGCAGTCAAGTACACCCAGGACGAAGGCAGCATCCGCATCCGCTGGTGGGCCGATGAACAGGGCGCCCATCTGTCTGTGCAGGATTCAGGTGTGGGTATCGACGCCAAGCACCTGCCCCGCCTGACCGAACGTTTCTACCGGGTCGACTCCAGCCGCGCTTCCAACACCGGAGGTACCGGGCTTGGCCTGGCCATCGTCAAGCATGTGCTGATGCGCCATCGCGGCAAGCTGGAGATCAGCAGCGTTCCGGGGCATGGCAGCACCTTCACCTGTCACTTCGCACCGGCTCAATTGGCCAACGGCAAAGCTGACCAGGACTGACCTGTCGGCGAAGCGTTTGGGCGTGCAGTCGGCCCCAATAGGACCACCACCCTTTGCTTTTGCGCCCTCAGCCGCTACATTGGATCCCCTGTGCCAGCAAAAGCTGGCACTTTATTTTTTAATTTCCCAAAGACGGACCCCGTAAAAACTCCATCATGGACCCTTCCCCTGGTATCAGCCTCACCTCGTTATTCGCCGATTTCGGCATGATCATCTTCGCCCTGCTGCTGGTGCTGCTCAACGGCTTCTTCGTTGCCGCCGAGTTCGCCATGGTCAAGCTGCGCGCTACCCGCGTCGAATCCATTGCCGAACTGCACGGCTGGCGCGGCAGCATCCTGCGCAAGGTTCACAACCAGCTGGACGCCTACCTCTCGGCCTGCCAGTTGGGTATCACCCTCGCCTCCCTAGGCCTGGGCTGGGTCGGTGAGCCGGCCTTCGCCCACTTGCTCGAGCCATTGCTGGCATACATGGGTGTGGACACGCCTGAGCTGATCAAGGCGATTTCGTTCTTCGTCGCCTTCTTCGTGATCTCCTACCTGCACATCGTGGTCGGCGAGCTGGCGCCCAAGTCCTGGGCCATCCGCAAACCGGAACTGCTGTCGCTGTGGACAGCCGTGCCGCTGTACCTGTTCTACTGGCTGATGTACCCGGCCATCTATCTGCTCAACGCCAGCGCCAACACCATCCTGCGCATTGCCGGCCAGGGTGAGCCCGGCCCACACCACGAGCACCACTACAGCCGCGAGGAGCTCAAGCTCATCCTGCACTCCAGCCGAGGCCAGGACCCGAGTGACCAGGGCATGCGCGTACTCGCCTCGGCGGTCGAAATGGGCGAGCTGGAGGTGGTCGACTGGGCCAACTCGCGCGAAGACATGGTCAGCATCGACGCCCATGCGCCGCTGAGGGAGATCCTGGCCCTGGTACGCCGCCACAAGTTCAGCCGTTACCCGGTGTACGACGCCGAGCGCGAGGAGTTCACCGGACTGCTGCACATCAAGGACTTGCTGCTGGAGCTTGCCGAGCTGGAGCACCTGCCCGAGACCATCGACCTGGAAGACCTCTCCCGCCCGCTGGAGCGTGTTTCCCGGCACATGCCGCTGGCGCAACTGCTGGAGCAGTTCCGCAAGGGCGGCGCGCATTTCGTGCTGGTCGAGGAAGCCGATGGCAAGGTAATCGGCTACCTGACCATGGAAGACGTGCTGGAAGTGCTGGTCGGCGACATCCAGGACGAACACCGCAAGACCGAACGCGGCATCCTCGCCTACCAGCCGGGCAAACTGCTGGTGCGTGGCGATACACCGCTGTTCAAGGTCGAGCGCCTGTTGGGCATCGACCTGGACCATATCGAGGCAGAAACCCTGGCTGGCCTGGTGTACGAGACGCTCAAGCGGGTACCTGAGGAAGAAGAAGTGCTGGAGGTCGAGGGGCTGCGTATCATCATCAAGAAGATGAAAGGGCCAAAGATCGTGCTGGCCAAGGTGCTCAAGCTGGATTGACCGACCGTGGCGCCACCCGGCAAGCCGACTCCCGAACCTGCAGGAGCCGGCTTGCCGACGGTGAAGCCCACACCCTCCTCAAGGGTTGCCAGCGGTAAAATCCGGCAGCCCGCCAATCGGCCGGTCGAACTGAAAGGGTATCGACTCCAGCGCCAGCCCCACATTGCGTTGCACCACGAAATGCAGATGTGGCCCGGTGCTGTTGCCCGTGTTGCCCGACTTGGCCAAGGCCTGCCCTACTACCACCTGTTGCCCCTCAGCGACCACCACCGACCCGCGCATCAGGTGCAGGTAGACGCCCATGGTGCCGTCCGGGTGCAGAATACGCACGAAGTTGCCCGACGGGTTGGTGCCCCGCCCACTCTGGTTGTTCTCGATCCTGACCACCACCCCACCCCGCGCAGCGATGATCGGCGTGCCCTCTGGCATGGCGATGTCCATGGCATAGCGCCCCTTAGGGCCGAAGTGGCTGAAACGGCCATTGGGCCCCTGGGTCAAGCGGAACGGTCCGCCTTTCCAGGGGAAGGGATATCGGTAAGCCAGCGAGCGCTGAGTGGGGTCTCCCATGGCGTACTGGAACTGGCTGACATACTTGAGCGGCCCGCCCGGCGCCGCCAGCACCGAGCTCAACGTTTTGCTCGAACGCGGGCCGACGATGGCGCGCACGGTGCGGGGCGCGTTGCCGCCAAAGGCGTTGGCCAGCTTGTCGATACGCAGCTCGACCTGCATCGGTACGTACAGGTCATTTCGCACGACAAAGCGCACACCGCCAGGAAAGGTCTCGGTCTGCAAACGCACCTTGCCCTCGATCCGTTCGAGCATCGGCTCACGCAGCTCGAAGGTTTTCGCGCCGGGGCTGTAACGGTCGGAGTACGAGACCACGCCGAAATTGTCGACGGTCTTGTAGATGGTCATGCCCAGGCTCGACGCCGAAGCCGTGAGCAAGGCACAGAACAGCAGCAGGCGAGAGGCTGGCATGATAGTGGCTTTTTGACAGTTATTGTCTGTCGAAGCCTAGCAGGGGGATTTGGCCGATGGGCTGCAGTTGGTCGGGTGAACAGCCAGCACCCGACAAGCCGGCACCTGGTGGTCGTGCAACCCAAGGCGCCAGCTTATCGACGATGGGCTCAGGCCCCCGGAGTGAAATGCTTCTGCTGGGTGCCGCGCGCGATCAGGCGCGACAGGTAATCCAGCTTCTGTGCATCCTGATCGACGAACTTGAACGTCAATTGCAGCCAATCACTCTCTGGTTTCGGTTCCAGAGCCGCAATCGCATGCAAGTAGCCGTTCAAACGTGCCACCTCGGCGTTCTCGCCCTGCTCCAGGTCCAACACCGCACCTTCTAGCACTTGTGGCAGGACCGCACTACGCCGAACCACCAGCAAGGCTTCCTTTAGGCTCAAGGCCTTGATCACACAAGGCTGTGTACCGCTGGACAACCGCAGCTGCCCCTGACCACGGCCCGTCTGCGCAGCAGCAGCGGCGGTAGTGGGGGTTGGCGCGTTGATCAAGGGTTTGGCAGGGGCCGGGGCTGAGGCAGGCGCGGGCGCCGAGACCTTGGCCGCTTCAGGCTTGCCGCCAGTCAGGGCGCTCAACGAGTCGTTGGCGAATGCCGAGTTGACCCGTGCCTGCGCACCCGCCACCAGGCCTTCGAGTTTGCCGATCTTGGTCAGCGCCTTTTTTACCTTGGTCAGCAGCTGCTCGTTGGTGAACGGCTTGCCGACGAAGTCTGAGACGCCGGCCTGAATGGCCTGGATCACGTTCTCCTTGTCACCACGGCTGGTTACCATGATGAACTGCAGGTTCTTCATCTCGGGCTGCTGACGGCACCAGGTCAGCAGTTCCAAACCGGACATTTCCGGCATCTCCCAGTCGCACAGCACCAGGTCGAACGGTTCTTTGCTCAGCATGGTCATGGCCTTGCGGCCGTTGACCGCATCGTCGATGACCATGCCGGGGAAGGCATTGCGCAAGCATTTCCTCACCAGGTCACGAATGAACGGTGCGTCATCCACGACCAGCACATTGACTTTACTCATCGATACTCCTCTTGAATCCCGGCTAGCATAACGCTGACTGATGGCCATTTGCCAAAACATGGACCACGCCGGGAGTTCTTCACATCATTCGCGGGTGCCTGCTGGCTGCTCGACCGCAAACGAAAACGCCCGGCACAGGCCGGGCGTTGAGGCTCGGGAGCAATCCTATTTATCGTCCGCTCCGGCCGGAACATTAGCGCTATCGGCCGTTCCTTCGACTTCCTCTTTCATGCGCTTGAGGCCCAGGTGGCGCACATCAGTGCCGCGCACCAGATAGATCACCAGCTCCGAGATGTTGCGCGCGTGGTCGCCGATGCGTTCCAGCGAACGCAGGGCCCAGATAACACTCAGTACCCGCGAGATCGAGCGCGGGTCTTCCATCATGTAGGTCACCAGCTCGCGCAGCGCGGTCTTGTACTCGCGGTCGATGGTCTTGTCGTACTGAGCCACCGACAATGCCAGGTCGGCGTCGAAGCGGGCGAACGCATCCAGCGCGTCACGCACCATGTTGCGCACCTGGTCGCCGATATGGCGAACCTCGACATAGCCACGCGGCGATTCGCCCTCCTCGCACAGCTGGATGGCACGGCGGGCGATCTTGGTCGACTCGTCACCAATGCGCTCCAGGTCGATCACCGACTTGGAAATGCTGATGATCAGGCGCAGGTCGGACGCGGCAGGCTGACGGCGAGCGAGGATGCGCACGCACTCCTCGTCGATGTTGCGCTCCATCTGGTTGATCTGCTCGTCCACTTCGCGCACTTGCTGGGCCAGGCCCGAGTCGGCCTCGATCAGCGCGGTAACGGCGTCGTTGACCTGCTTCTCGACCAGGCCACCCATGGCCAGCAGGTGGCTGCGCACCTCTTCGAGCTCGGCGTTGAACTGCTGGGAAATGTGATGCGTAAGGCTTTCTTTGTTGATCATCGTCTCGCTCCGCGAAGAAGCTGCAAGCTTCAAGAAGTTCGTGTCGTTCCCTGGCTTCGGTTGTTAGCCGTAGCGACCGGTGATGTAGTCTTCGGTCTGCTTCTTCGCCGGGTTGGTGAACAGGGTGTCGGTATCCCCGAATTCGACCAGTTTGCCCATGTACATGAACGCGGTGTAGTCCGAGACACGGGCCGCCTGCTGCATGTTGTGGGTCACGATGACGATGGTGTACTTGGATTTCAGCTCGTAGATCAGCTCTTCGACCTTCAGGGTCGAGATCGGGTCCAGTGCCGAGCATGGCTCGTCGAGCAGCAGCACTTCCGGTTCTACCGCGATGGTGCGGGCGATGACCAGACGCTGCTGCTGACCGCCAGAGAGGCCCAGTGCCGATTCGTGCAGGCGGTCCTTCACCTCATCCCAGAGGGCAGCGCCCTTGAGTGCCCATTCGACAGCCTCATCGAGCACACGCTTCTTGTTGATGCCCTGGATGCGCAGGCCGTAGACCACGTTCTCGTAGATGGTCTTGGGGAACGGGTTGGGCTTCTGGAACACCATGCCCACACGGCGACGCAGCTCCGCCACGTCTTCGCCCTTGCGGTAAATGTTGTTGCCGTACAGGTTGATCGCGCCTTCCACGCGGCAACCGTCAACCAGGTCGTTCATGCGGTTGAAGGTACGCAGCAGGGTCGACTTGCCGCAACCGGACGGGCCGATGAAGGCGGTCACGCGCTGCTTGGGGATATTCATCTGCACATCGAACAGCGCTTGCTTCTCGCCATAGAACAGAGACAGGCCCGGTACTTCGATGGCCACGGTTTCTTCGGCCAGGCGCAGGCTCTGCTTGTCGCGGCCCAGGGCCGACATGTCGATGCCGTGGGCGTGGGATTCATGCTGCATGGTCAACTCCATACGCTATCAATGCGTTTCAAAGGGCCGCCCGACGGGCGGGCGGCACGCTTGCAATCAGGTTCAGCTGTCGAGAGCCTTGTACTTCTCGCGCAGGTGGTTACGGATCCACACCGCCGAGAGGTTTAGGGTGGCGATCACCAGCACCAGCAGCAGCGCGGTGGCGTACACCAACGGCCGCGCGGCCTCGACGTTAGGGCTCTGGAAGCCGACGTCGTAGATGTGGAAGCCCAGGTGCATGATCTTTTGATCCAGGTGCAGGTACGGGTAGTTGCCGTCAACCGGCAGCGACGGTGCCAGTTTCACCACACCCACCAGCATCAGCGGCGCGACCTCACCGGCAGCGCGGGCCACCGCGAGGATCATGCCGGTCATCATGGCCGGGCTGGCCATCGGCAGGACAATTTTCCACAGGGTCTCGGCCTTGGTCGCACCCAAGGCCAGGGAGCCTTCGCGCACGGTACGTGGAATGCGCGCCAGGCCTTCCTCGGTGGCCACGATCACCACGGGCACGGCCAGCAGTGCCAAGGTCAACGAGGCCCACAGCAGGCCCGGAGTACCCAGGGTCGGTGCCGGCAGCGCTTCGGGGAAGAACAGACGGTCGATCGAACCGCCCAGCACGTAGACGAAGAAGCCCAGTCCGAACACGCCGTAGACGATGGCCGGAACACCCGCCAGGTTGTTCACCGCAATACGAATCAGGCGGGTCACCGGTCCCTGCTTGGCGTACTCGCGCAGGTAAACGGCGGCCAGCACACCGAACGGGGTGACGATCACGGCCATGATCAGGGTCATCATCACGGTACCGAAGATGGCTGGGAAGATACCGCCTTCAGTGTTGGCTTCACGCGGGTCGTCGCTGAGGAACTCCCAGACCTTGGCGAAGTAGGTGCCCATCTTCGTCATGCCGGACATGGCGTTCGGCTGGATGGCATGTACCACTTTGCTCAGGTTGATCTCGACTTCGCGGCCATTACCGTCACGCGCCACCAGGCTGTCACGGGCAAAAGCCTGGTGCAGACTGGTCAGTCGGTCTTCGATGGCCTTGTAGCGGCTGTTCAGCTCGGCACGCTCGGCGTCCATGTCTGCTTGGGCAGCGGCGTCCAGTTTGCCGTCCAGCTCCAGTTTACGGGCATGCAGGCGCAGGCGTTCGAGGCCATGGTTGATGGCACCAATGTCTTTCTTCTCGAGGCTCTGCAGCTCGCTGTTGAGCTGGTTGGCGCGCTTGAGGCGAGTCTGTAGCTCGTTCCAGGCCGCAGGGCCTTCGGCGACGACCTTGCCCTCTTCCTTGACGCTGACCAGGTAGCCGTAGAAGTTGCCCCACTCGCGACGTTCCAGGGCGATCAGGTCGACCGGCTTCTGCTCGTCGACCAGCCATTCGCCGACCACCCAGGTGAAGTCGCTGCCATTGAGGTCGCGGTTACCGACCTTGATCAGCTCGCGGGTCATGAACTCCGGCCCCTCGTCCGGTACTGGCAAGCCAGCACCCTTGAGACGGGCACGCGGGACTTCTTCTTTCTGTACCACTTCACCGATGACGATATGGTCGGCCTGGCCCGGCACCTTGTAGGTGGCCTGGACCAGGTCGGCCGGCCAGAAGTGGCCCAGGCCGCGCACGGCGATCACCGCCAGCAGGCCGACGGTCATGATCACCGCCATGGCGACCGCGCCACCGCTGATCCAGACGCCTGGGGCGCCGCTCTTGAACCAGCTTTTGAGGGAATCCTTTTTCACGGATCTCTACCTTCCTATCAAAGCGACGAGTATTTCTTGCGCAGACGCTGGCGAATCAGCTCGGCCAAGGTGTTCATGATGAAGGTGAACATCAGCAGCACGAGGGCAGCGAGGAACAGCACACGGTAGTGGCTGCCGCCGACTTCGGATTCAGGCATTTCCACCGCCACGTTGGCGGCCAGGGTGCGCATGCCTTCGAACAGGTTCAGCTCCATCACCGGGGTGTTGCCGGTGGCCATGAGCACGATCATGGTCTCGCCAACCGCACGGCCCATGCCGATCATCAGCGCCGAGAAGATACCCGGGCTGGCGGTGAGGATGACCACGCGGGTCAGGGTCTGCCACGGTGTCGCACCCAGGGCCAGGGAGCCCAGGGTCAGGCTGCGCGGCACGCTGAACACGGCGTCTTCGGCGATGGAGTAGATGTTCGGAATGACCGCGAAGCCCATGGCGATACCAACTACCAGGGCGTTGCGCTGGTCGTAGGTGATGCCCAGGTCGTTGGTGATCCACAGGCGCATGTCGCCGCCGAAGAACCAGGTCTCCATGAACGGGCTCATGTACAGGGCGAACCAACCGATCACCAGGATCACCGGGATCAGGATCGCGGCTTCCCAGCCGTCTGGAATACGCAGGCGGATCGACTCAGGCAGACGGCTCCAGGTGAAGCCTGTGAGGAGAATACCAAGGGGCATGATCACGAACAGGCTGAACACACCTGGCAGGTGGCCTTCCAGGTACGGGGCCAGGAACAGACCGGCGAAGAAGCCCAGGATCACCGTCGGCATCGCTTCCATCAGTTCGATCACCGGCTTGACCTTGCGGCGCATGCCCGGGGCCATGAAGTAAGCGGTGTAGATGGCGGCGGCGATGGCCAGTGGAGCAGCCAGGATCATCGCGTAGAAGGCGGCCTTCAGAGTACCGAAGGTCAGCGGCGACAGGCTCAGCTTGGGTTCGAAATCGGTGTTCGATGCGGTCGACTGCCATACATACTTCGGCTCGTCGTAGTTTTCGTACCAGACCTTGCCCCACAGCGCGCTGAAGGAAATTTCAGGGTGCGGGTTCTTTAGGCTCAGTGGCAGCAGCTTGCCACCTTCCTCGATGATGATGCGGTTGGCGCGCGGCGACAGCGCCAGGATACCCGGGCCTTCAGCCGCTGGCTCGACCAACAGGGTTCGGTGCGCAGTGCTGTGGAACACGCCCAGTTTGCCTGCCGCATCCAGCGCAATGAAGCCCTTGCGGCGCTCCTCGGCGTCGATCTGGACGACAGGCGCGTTGCCCATCTGGAAGCTGCGGATCAGCTTGAAGCGCGATTCGCCATCGGGGTCACGCGCCATGAACCACTGGCTCAGCCCCCCCTTGGAGTCACCGAAGATCAGCGAGATGCCGCCGACCAGCTGGGCAGTGGCTGTGATTTCGGCCTGGCCGTCTTCAAGCAGCTTGTAGCGGCCATTGAGGCTTTTCTCACGCAGGCTGAAGACGTCGGCAGTGGCGCGACCGTTGATCACGTACAGCCACTGCTGACGCGGGTCGATGAAGATGTTCTTCACCACTTCGGTCATCTGCGGCAGTTCGATGCGGTTCTGCTCGGTGGTAACCTCGCCGGTCATCATGTTCTCGGTGCTCGTCAGCTCGACCACCTGCAGGTGCGAACCGGTGGAACCAGCCAGCAGCAAGGTCTCGCCATTGAGGTTCACGCTTACGTGCTCGAGCGGACGACCCTCGTCATCGAGCACGAACGGCGCCTGGCCGTACGGGAAGTCGATGTCGGGGGTAATGGTTTTCTTGTTGTCCGGGTAGGTGATCTTGTAGGTGTGGTGGAACACCAACGCCTGGCCGTTGGACAACCCCAACACCACCAGCGGGCTGCCCGGCTGGTCGGTACTGATCGAGCTGACCTGGGTGCCAGCTGGCAACGGCAGGTCGACGCGCTTCACTTCGGCACCGGTCTTGGAGTCAAAGAACAGCGCCTGCCCCTTGTCGGAAACCCGCATGCCCACCAGGTTCTGCTCTTCAAGCGCGATCATCAGCGGCTTGCCGGCGTCCTGCTGCAACCAGGTCGGCTCCAGGGCCTTCTTGCTGGTCAGCTCGGCGCCCTGGAACAGTGGCAGCACCACATAGGCCAGGTAGAAGAAGATCAGGGTAATGGCTGCCAATACGGCAAGCCCGCCCACCAGTACATACCAGCGGGTCAGGCGATCCTTGAGGGCGCGCATGCGGCGCTTGCGTTGCAGCTCCGGCGTATTGAAGTCAATCCGCACGGGAGGGGAATTTTGGGTCATTGTGGAGTTGGCCAGATCATTCATGCGCACACCCTAGCGGTCCCGTATGACAAAAACATGACAGTGCGTTGACGCACAAAAGCCCGCCGCTCAGGAACCCTGGCTTCGGACTGGGAATTCGTGGAAAAGGCCGGCATCCGCGCCGACCTCTTCCTCAGTTACTTACTTCTTTGCAACGTTACCTGCGTGGGACAGGCCCAGGTCAGCCAGGGTCTTGTCGACCACTTTGGCCGGCAGCGGGATGTAGCCATCCTTCACCACGACCTGCTGACCAGCTTGCGACAGGACCAGCTTCACGAACTCGGCTTCCAGCGGGGCCAGAGGCTTGTTCGGGGCCTTGTTGACGTAGACGTACAGGAAACGCGACAGCGGGTAAGTGCCGTTCAGGGCGTTGGCTTCGTTGTCCTCGATGAACTCGCCGCCTTCTTTCTTGGCCAGGGCTACGGTCTTGACGCTGGCGGTCTTGTAGCCGATGCCCGAGTAGCCGATGCCGTTGAGCGAGGAGCTGATCGACTGCACGACCGAAGCCGAGCCAGGCTGTTCGTTGACGTTAGGCTTGAAGTCGCCTTTGCACAGGGCTTCTTCCTTGAAGTAGCCGTAGGTGCCGGACACCGAGTTACGACCGAACAGCTGAACCGGCTTGTTGGCCAGGTCGCCGGTCACGCCCAGGTCGCCCCAAGTCTTGACGTCGGCCTTGCCGCCGCAAAGGCGGGTCGAGGAGAAGATCGCATCGACCTGGGCCATGGTCAGGCCTTTGATCGGGTTGTCCTTGTGTACGAACACGGCGAGGGCGTCGACGGCAACCGGGATGGCGGTCGGCTTGTAGCCGTACTTCTGCTCGAAGGCCTGCAGCTCGACATCCTTCATCTTGCGGCTCATCGGGCCGAGGTTGGCGGTGCCTTCGGTCAGCGCAGGTGGCGCGGTGGAGGAGCCGGCAGCCTGGATCTGGATGTTTACGTTCGGATATTCCTTCTTGTAGGCCTCGGCCCACAGAGTCATCAGGTTCGCGAGGGTATCGGAACCGACGCTGGAGAGGTTGCCCGATACACCGGTGGTCTTGGTGTAGGTCGGGATCGCAGGATCGACAGCGGCTACCGCATTGGCGGTTGCAACGCCAGCGGCGGCAAAGGTGAGGGCCGCCATCAAACGCTTCAGTTTCATGCCTTGCTCCTAGCAGGAATATTGGGGGTGTTGGATGGATCGGGCCCAAGTATCTGCAGGCCGCATGAACACGATATGACTTCAATGTGACAATTGGATGAAAGGCCATCACCGGTTGCCGGGATGGCCTTTTCAGGATGTTTCAGAAAGGGGGAACCTTATCGCTGGCAAGCCGGCACCTACAGGGTCGGGGCTTGCCAGCGATCGGAGCGGTACCTCTGCCAATCAGCGTTTGTTGGCGAGCAAATAAAGGCCCACGACCAGACCAACGGCGCACAACCCCGCCACATAGTAGGCGGGCGCCATCGGGCTGACCTTCAGCAGCGCAGTGACCACCATTGGCGTCAAGCCGCCGAAGATGGCGTATGCCACGTTGTAAGAGAACGACAGGCCACTGAAACGCACCACCGGCGGGAAGGCTTTGACCATTACGTAAGGCACCGCCCCGATCACGCCCACGCACAGGCCAGTGACGGCATACAACGGGAACAGCAGGTCAGGCCGGACCGGCAGGCTGTGATAGAAGGTCCAGGAGCTTGCCAGCAGCAGCAGACTGCCAACCACGAACACGCGGCCCGCGCCGAAGCGGTCGGCCAGGCTGCCGGCACCGATGCAACCGAGGCTGAGCAGCACGATCGCCAGGCTGTTGGCCTTGAGCGAGTCGGTGGGGCTGATGTGGTAGATGCTCTGCAGCAACGCCGGAGTCATCAGGATCACCACGACGATACCCGCCGACAGCATCCAGGTCAGCAGCATGGACAGGATGATCGGGCCACGGTGATCGCGCAGTACCGCGCGCAATGGCAGCTCTTCGGCCAGTGCCTTGCGTTCCTGCATTTCGGCGAACACCGGGGTTTCATGCAGCCAACGACGCAGGTACACCGAGAACAGGCCGA
Organism: Pseudomonas sp. NyZ480; assembly: GCF_029537255.1. Classification (NCBI taxonomy): domain Bacteria; kingdom Pseudomonadati; phylum Pseudomonadota; class Gammaproteobacteria; order Pseudomonadales; family Pseudomonadaceae; genus Pseudomonas; species Pseudomonas sp. NyZ480. The sequence continues at coordinate 5,362,425 of NZ_CP120626.1, forward strand.
ACACGCCACCGAGCAGGAATGGGATACGCCAGGCGTAGCCGGCGACTTCCTCGGCGCTGTACACGCTGTTGATCAGGGTCGCGACCAGCGAACCCAGCAGGATGCCGGCGGTAAGCCCCGCAGTCAGGGTGCCGCAGGCATAACCTGTGTTGCGCGCTGGTACGTGCTCGGAGACGAATACCCACGCACCCGGCACCTCACCACCAATGGCCGCGCCCTGGATGACGCGCATCAGCAGCAGCAGGATGGGTGCCCACATGCCAATTTGCGCGTAGGTCGGCAGCAGGCCCATGACCAAGGTTGGCAGCGCCATCATGAAAATGCTCAAGGTGAACATCTTCTTGCGACCCAGCAGGTCGCCGAAGTGGGCCATGATGATCCCGCCCAGCGGCCGCGCCAGGTAGCCGGCGGCAAAGATGCCGAACGTTTGCATCAGGCGCAGCCACTCAGGCATGTCGGCCGGGAAGAACAGCTTGCCGACCACGGTGGCAAAGAATACGAAGATGATGAAGTCGTAGAACTCCAGCGCTCCGCCAAGGGCGGACAGTGAGAGAGTCTTGTAGTCACTGCGGGTCAGCGGCCGCGAAGGCTGCTCGATACTGCTGGGCACGGAGGTCATCGCTCGTTGTTCTCTTGTAGGTCATGCAGACCGCTTGGCACGCGGCTTCTGGATTGGGAGACAGGCGAAGATAGCAAATTGCCGAGGCGCATCGTTAGCGATACAAAATCCATACAGATATTCATCAATGCACGGTCGTCGCTGGCTGTTCTGCTCTATATACTGCCCACTCGTAGGAAAAAGGTTGGTCCAACTGTGGGATGTTGTGCGAAAACGCCGGTCACTATGCTCAGGCGGTTTCGCAGAGTTTCCCTACGGCCGCCCAGCAAAGCGAAATCAGCGTAGTATGTTTCGAGCTGAATCGTTTTCACGGCCTTGCGCCATACCAACGAAGCGTCACGGGTCAGAGGCCCCACCGCATGATTGAGCTCGAACAAGAAGATCCTATTCCGCAAGGCGACCTGGCCTTGCAAATCACCGCACTCCCCCGCGAAACCAACGGTTTCGGCGACATCTTCGGCGGTTGGCTGGTTGCCCAGATGGACTTGGCCGGCACCGCCATGGCCAGCCGCGTCGCCGGCGGCCGGGTTGCCACGGTGGCCATCGATCGCATGGCATTCCTTGTCCCGGTGGCCGTCGGCGCGCAGCTGTCGTTCTATACCCAGACCCTGGAAATCGGCCGCAGCTCGATCCAGATGATGGTGGAAGTCTGGAGCGACGACCCGCTGTCCAGCGAATGGCGCAAGGTGACCGAAGCGGTATTTGTTTTCGTGGCCATCGATGGCAGCGGCCGCACCCGCTCTGTGCCTCGTCGCTGAGCCTGGCGAGCGGTAAACTCATTGCAAGTCACAGGGTCCAAGACCCACAGGCATTCAATGAGACGAGCGCAATGGCTACCTTCAAGGTCGAATCCGAGCAACATGGCGAACTCAACTGCTGGCGCATCACCAGCGACCGCGCCGAATTACTGATCGCCCAGCAGGGTGCGCAGATCCTCAGCTACCAGCGCGTGGGCGAGCCACCGCTGCTGTGGCTGAGCGACCAGGCCATCTTCCGAAAGGACAAGTCGGTGCGCGCGGGGGTGCCAGTGTGCTGGCCGTGGTTCGGCAATCTGCAGCGCAACCCCCAGTCGGTGCAGGCCATGTACCGTGGCGAGCAGCCGCCTGCCCATGGTTTGGCGCGCACGCGTGACTGGCAATTGCTGGGTATCGAAGAAGTTGGCGATGGCCTGCGCATCGAGTTCGAGCTGCCCGAGGCAAAGGGTGAACTGCCCGGCTGGCCTCATGAAGTCGAACTCAAGCTTGTGGTGGAGCTGGACCAGGACCTGACGCTGACGCTGACCAGCTGTAATCAGGGCACTACCCCGGTCACCATCAGCCAGGCCCTGCACAGCTACTTTGCGCTCAGCGATGTGCGACAGGCGCGGGTCGAAGGCGTCGAGGGGCTGAGCTACATCGAGACCCTGGCAGACTGGGAGCAACGCCAACAACAGGGTGCACTGGGCTTCACCGGCGAGACCGACCGCATCTACCTGAACACACCCGCTCGACTGAGCATCGTCGATCCACACTGGAACCGGCGCATCACCTTGAGCAGCCAGGGTTCACGCTCGGCGGTGATCTGGAACCCATGGACCGACCGCGCCCGCGAACTGCCAGACATGGCCGATGATGGCTGGCAACGGATGCTGTGCATCGAGACGGCGAACGTGTGGGATGACGTAGTGGAGTTGGAACCTGGGGCCAGCAGTTCGCTGCAGGTCCGGGTGGGTAGTGACACGATCTGACAGCCTGCGCCTAGCTCATGGGCCTCTTCTAGGGTTCTCTCGCGAAGAGGCCGGCGCAGGCACTCAGAGGTCGGCGTCTTCAACCACCCTCACCTGCCCCGCATCCATCGCATACGCCGCATCGGCCAGGTCATTGCTGACCTTCTCCACCTTCAGCTTGCCGCTGACCCAAAGCGGGGTGTAGATATCGTCGATCTTCAGTCCCTTCGGGTAGCGCACCAGCACCAGCTGGTTGGGCGGCGGCGGTGGCACGTGGATGCAAGCTCCTGGGTACGGCACCAGGAAGAACAAGGTGCTGTTGCCCTTGGCATCGCTTTCCAACGGCACCGGGTAGCCACCCAAGCGGATTTCCCGGCCGTCCATCGCCGCCACGGTCTTGGTCGAGTACATCACCGCCGGCAAGCCCTTGCTCTGCTTGAGGCCGCCCTTGTCGGTGAAGGTGCCCATGGCCTCCGGCGAGTTGTGGTCGATCTCGGGCATCTGCTCGAGCGCTTTCTGATCCGACTTGGGCATCAGCTCCAGCCAGTCGGTCTCGGGCAGTTCGGCATGGGCCAGGGTACTGGCCAGAAGCAAGGGAATGAGAAAAAAGGCTCGCATGAAATGCTCGGCAACTCGGATGAATTGCCGGGCATTCTACCGCCTATTCAACGCTTCTTGATGAATCCATAGATCACCAGAAGGACGACGGCACCTACCAGCGCTCCGAAGAAGCCTGCAGCCTGGCCCGCCTGGTAGATCCCCAAGGCCTGCCCACCGTAGGTGGCGAGCAAGGAGCCGGCGATACCCAGCAGGATGGTCATGATCCAGCCCATGCTGTCGTCCCCTGGCTTGATGAAGCGCGCCAGCAGGCCAACGATGAGGCCGATGAAGATAGTTCCAATGATGCCCATGGCAGTCCCTCTGCAGTGAAGATGGAACAAGCCAAAGCCTAGACAGCGCTTTGGCTTGTTGCCATTTCAGAGACCCTGCCCGTAGCAGAAGTTCGATCAGTTGCTGATCAGCGCCTCTACCTCGGCGATTTTGCTCTTGAGGGTGGGCATGTCCTGGCAGCGCAATGTGGCGTGACCCACCTTGCGTCCGGCCTTGAAGGCCTTGCCGTAGTGATGCAGGTGGCAATCTTCGATAGCCAAGACCTTGTCGACCGCCGGGACTTCGCCGATGAAGTTGAGCATCGCGCTCTCACCCACCTTGGCGGTCGAACCCAGTGGCAGGCCGGCAACGGCGCGCAGGTGGTTCTCGAACTGGCTGCATTCGGCGCCTTCGATGGTCCAGTGCCCGGAGTTGTGCACCCGCGGGGCGATTTCGTTGGCCTTCAGGCCACCGTCGACTTCGAAGAACTCGAACGCCAGGACGCCCACGTAGTCGAGCTTCTGCAGTACACGGCCAACATAGTCTTCAGCCAGCGCCTGGAGCGGGTGAGCCTCGCTGGCCACCGACAGACGCAGGATGCCGCTCTCGTGCGTGTTGTGCACCAGCGGGTAAAAACGGGTTTCGCCATCCCGGGCACGCACGGCCACCAGCGAGACTTCGCCGGTGAACGGCACGAAGCCTTCGAGCAGGCACGGTACGCTACCCAGTTCGGCGAAGGTGCCGACCACGTCCTCGGGCGTGCGCAGGACCTTCTGGCCTTTGCCGTCGTAACCGAGGGTGCGGGTCTTGAGCACCGCCGGCAGGCCGATGCTGGCCACGGCAGCGTCCAGATCTTGCTGCGAGAGGATGTCGGCGAAGGCTGGGGTCGGGATGCCCAGGTCACGGAACATGCTCTTCTCGAACAGGCGGTCACGGGCGATGCGCAGGGCCTCGGCGCTCGGGTACACCGGTACGAATTGCGACAGGAAAGCCACGGTCTCGGCCGGGACGCTCTCGAACTCGAAGGTCACCAGGTCGACTTCGTCGGCCAGCTGGCGCAGGTGGTCCTGGTCGCCATAGTCGGCACGCAGGTGCTCGCCCAGTGCGGCGGCACAGGCGTCCGGCGCCGGGTCGAGGAAAGCGAAGTTCATGCCCAGCGGAGTACCCGCCAGAGCCAGCATGCGGCCCAACTGGCCGCCACCGATTACACCGATCTTCATGGGTTCAGCCTCAAGCCTGACGTGGATCTGGATTGTCCAGGACGGTCTCGGTCTGCTCTGTGCGGAACTGCTTGAGCGCTGCATGGTACTGAGGGTACTTGGCGCCCAGGATGCTCGCCGACAGCAAAGCGGCGTTAACAGCTCCGGCGCGACCGATAGCCAAGGTAGCAACCGGTACGCCGGCAGGCATCTGCACGATCGACAGCAGCGAGTCCACGCCCGACAGCATCGACGACTGCACCGGTACGCCCAGCACCGGCAGGTGGGTCTTGGCCGCGCACATGCCTGGCAGGTGGGCTGCACCACCAGCACCGGCGATGATCACCTCGATACCACGCCCTTCGGCTTCTTCAGCGTACTGGAACAGCAAGTCCGGGGTGCGGTGGGCGGAAACCACCTTCACTTCATAGGGAATGCCGAGTTTTTCCAGCATATCGGCGGTGTGGCTAAGGGTGGACCAATCGGACTTGGAGCCCATGATCACGCCAACCAGTGCACTCATCGTCGAGCCTCTCCTGCAAGCGCCTTCAGGCGCGCTAAAAGCAACAAGCCACGCAGGTCGACCGGCGTGGCTTGTCATACGGATTCTGAATCGACCTAGCCGGCCGAAGGCGCGGGATTATAGCGTATAGCGAAGCAGCCCGCCCACCCCCACAAGCACATGTCGGATCAAAGGGCAAGCTGTCTCGCGGGACAACTTTTTACCCCCTAATGATTCAGAGTGCAGGGTCCGCCTGGTTACCGGCCGACTCCAGTTTGCGCCACAACAAACGCACGTTGGCCTTGCGCACCAGGGCGCAGCGGTACAAGCGTATTTCCAGCGGAACATGCCACTGGCTACCACCACAGACCACCAGTTCGCCCCGCTCCAGTTCACCCCGCATGGAAAGCCGCGGCACCCAGGCCACGCCCATTCCTTCCAGAGCCATGCTCTTGAGACTGTCGGCCATGGCCGTTTCGTAGACCGTGGTGTAGCGCAGGTTGCGTTGACGTAGCAGCAGGCTCACCGACCGCCCCAGGAAGGCGCCGGCACTGTAGGCAAGCAGCGGCACGCTGCTGTCACCATCGAGGTCGAACAAAGGCTTGCGATCTGCGCCCACCGCGCACACCGGCAGCATTTCCGTGGTGCCCATGTGCAGCGACGGGAAGATCTCGGCATCCATCTGCAGGGCGGCATCCGGGTCATAGAAAGCCAGCATCAGGTCGCAGCCACCCTCACGCAAGGCATGCACGGCATCCCCCACGTTGGTGGCGACCAGGCGCGTGGCGATGTTCAACCCATCGTTGCGTAACTGTGCCACCCAACGGGGGAAAAAGCCCGATGCCAAGGAGTGCGCCGCAGCCACCTGGATCACCTCACCCTGCCCACCTTCAAGATGATGTAAATGGCGGAGAACTTCGCTCAACTGGTCGACAACCGTGCGCGCCGTGACCAGAAAAAGCTGTCCTGCCTCAGTCAGCTCGATGGGCGTGCGGGAACGATTCACCAAGGTCAAGCCCAGGGCAGCTTCGAGGCTGCGGATACGACGGCTGAAGGCTGGCTGGGTGACGAAGCGGCGCTCTGCCGCCTGAGAAAAACTACGTGTGGCGGCCAGGGCACTGAAGTCTTCCAGCCACTTGCTTTCGAGGTTCATCGACTACTCCGCAAGGCGTGCACCAAAATGGAACACGCTCGATTGTCAATCGGCGTCACATCAAACCGTATGCCGTTTATGCATAGGTTAGCGTGCAACAGCATTGGCCGCAAAATCGCGGCAGCCCTAGGATTGGCGCCATTCCGGCATGTGCCGGGTCAAAATCGAGATGATATCCATCATGTCCTCCGCTGCATCGTTCCGCGTCGAAAAAGATCTGCTTGGTACCCTTGAAGTCCCTGCCGATGCCTACTACGGCATCCAGACCCTGCGCGCTGCCAACAACTTCCACCTCTCCGGTGTTCCGCTGTCGCACTACCCGAAGCTGGTCGTGGCCCTGGCCATGGTCAAGCAGGCCGCTGCCGACGCCAACCGTGAGCTGGGTCACCTGAGCGATGCCAAGCATGCTGCCATTACCGCAGCCTGCGCCCGCCTGATCAAAGGCGACTTCCACGACCAGTTCGTGGTGGACATGATCCAGGGTGGTGCTGGTACTTCCACCAACATGAACGCCAACGAAGTCATCGCCAACGTCGCACTGGAGGCCATGGGCCACCAGAAGGGTGAGTACCAGTACCTGCACCCGAACAATGACGTGAACATGGCTCAATCGACCAACGATGCCTACCCGACCGCGATCCGCCTGGGTCTGCTGCTGGGTCACGACGCCCTGCTGGCCAGCCTCGACAGCCTGATCCAGGCCTTCGCCGCCAAAGGCAAGGAATTCGACCACGTACTGAAGATGGGTCGTACCCAGCTGCAGGACGCCGTGCCGATGACCCTGGGCCAGGAATTCCGCGCCTTCGCCACCACCATGACCGAAGACCTGCAGCGCCTGCGCTCGCTGGCTCCGGAGCTGCTGACCGAAATCAACCTGGGCGGCACCGCCATCGGTACCGGCATCAACGCCGACCCTGGCTATCAGGCCCTGGCCGTGCAGCGCCTGGCGACCATCAGCGGCCAGCCGCTGGTACCGGCTGCCGACCTGATCGAAGCCACCTCCGACATGGGCGCCTTCGTGCTGTTCTCCGGCATGCTCAAGCGTACCGCGGTCAAGCTGTCGAAGATCTGCAACGACCTGCGCCTGCTGTCCAGCGGCCCACGCACCGGCATCAACGAGATCAACCTGCCGGCACGCCAGCCAGGCAGCTCGATCATGCCAGGCAAGGTCAACCCGGTTATCCCGGAAGCCGTGAACCAAGTCGCCTTCGCCATCATGGGCAACGACCTGGCGCTGACCGTCGCCGCCGAAGGTGGCCAGCTGCAGTTGAACGTGATGGAGCCGCTGATCGCCTACAAGATCTTCGACTCGATCCGCCTGCTGCAACGCGCCATGGACATGCTGCGCGAGCACTGCATCGTCGGCATTACCGCCAACGAACAGCGTTGCCGTGAACTGGTCGAGCACTCGATCGGCCTGGTCACCGCCCTGAACCCTTACATCGGCTACGAAAACGCCACCCGTATCGCCCGCGTTGCCCTGGAAACCGGCCGCGGCGTACTGGAACTGGTGCGCGAAGAACAGCTGCTGGACGAAGAGATGCTCAACGACATCCTGCGTCCGGAAAACATGATCGCTCCACGTCTGGTTCCGCTGAAGGCGTAACCGACCGCTTGAAACGTCTCACCAGGTCGAGGGACTAGACACCTCTCAACCTTTCAAGGGCCCTAGCGCACGCTTAGGGCCCTTTTTTTATATCAAATTCAACGGGTCGGACGGGTCGTCCTCAGCGTCGAGCATGGCGAGGATGTCACTGTGCTGTGAGTGCCTGGCTCGGGCTTGTAAATCACACCAGCCAATAAGAAAAGTTTGGCGGTAGCTCACTTACCTACGTGAACGTATTCGATTGCTCTTCAAAACAATTGGTCTGTAACCATGCTGCGGTCACCACAACGACTCGTTTCAAACAATATTTCATTTCACACCCCCTAGCGCCGAACGGCGCAAACCGTCGCATCCGCTGAAAATGCGTCTCGGGTGTTTCCTCCGGCCACGGTGGTAAGCGGGCAGCTCAGCCGGGGCCAAGCTGGCCAACCAACCCCAATTCTGCTGCGGCGTCGAACGGTCAGGCTCGGCCAGACTTGGCTCGCCAGGCATCACCCGGAATGCCACTGGGCCAGCATTAGACGATTAGGCGGCTGGCGTCTGGCTATGAAGCGCGCACCATCGGTCGCTGCCCAGGGCGGCCATCAACTCGCGGCGAGTGAATGCTTCGCCATCCAGCACCACAATGACTTCACGCCCCTGGGCACGCTGCGGGGCCATCCACGGCCACACATCGAGGCCGTATTTGGCGTCGTACCCGTCTAATTCACTTCTATCGCCGTTGTTAAAGTGAAAAGGCACGCTAATTGCTCCAGAATCTGCCCAGCCCAACGGGATTCCGAGCATGCTGCACAGCCACCTCACCACCCTCAACGCGGTTTCGCTGATTCTCAACCTCTTCCAGGAAGAAGGTTGCGAGGCTGCGTCGCTGCTGGCCGGCAGTGGCATAGGCCCGGCAGACCTGGGGCATCCCGATGCGCGCATCACCACCCAGCAGGAGCTGCAGGTCTGCGCCAATGCTGTGGCTCGGCGCGAGGATATCGGCCTGGAATTGGGCCGGCGGATGCATGTGTCGTGCTATGGCATGCTCGGTTACGCCTTGCTCTCCAGTGCCACTTTGGGTGACGCCCTGCGCCTGGCGTTGCGCTACCCGGCACTGCTGGGAACAGTCTTCCAGCTGCGCCTGGTGGATGATGGCCAGCGCGTCTGGTTCAGTGCCAGCGACTACCGCGACAGCCCAGCGCTGGCGGCCTTCAATGCCGAGTTCTGCCTGGTGTCGCTGAAAGTCATCTGCGATGACCTGCTGGGACGCACGCTGCCGCTGCTTGGTGCCCGCTTCGAACACCGTCGGCCCGTCTACCATGCGCTCTATACCGGTGCATTCCAGTGTCCGCTGGGTTTCGATGCCGAGGACAATGCCTTCGCCTTCGAGCGCCGCTGGCTAGACACGCCACTGCCACTGGCCGACCCCATCACGCACAAAGCCATGAGCGAGCGTTGCCGGCGCCTGAACCTGGAGTTCACCGGTCGCCAGGCCTGGCTCGGGCGCATTCGCCAATTACTGCTGCAACAGCTGGATGCCGCACCTGGGTTGGACGGCCTGGCGCGGCAGATGAACTGTTCATCGCGCACCCTGCGCCGGCACCTGCAAGCGCTGGGCTGCAGTTATCAACAACTGCTGGATGAGCTGCGCTTCGAGCGGGCCAAGCAGCTGCTGGCCGATGCGCAGATGCCGATCTACCGGATCGCCGAAACCCTGGGATTTAGCGAAACAGCGAGCTTTCGCCATGCGTTCCAGCGCTGGAGTGGTGTGGCGCCAAGTCATTATCGAGGCTGACGGGTCTTATCGCCGGCAAGTCGGCCCATGGGTCGTTGAACGGCCAACGAGCTTGGCCACATCTATCCCCTTTTGGCCGTTTGCGTCGTTCTCCACCCCAGGCCTGCCCATGACAATGGGCCTACGCCAGTAAAACCGGAGAACAACAATGCTGACGATCTATTCCGATGATCATCGCCTGCACCACGGCCGCTGCGAGCTGATCGACGGCAAGCTGATGCCTTGCTTCGAAATGCCATCGCGCGCCGATCATGTGCTCGAACGCGTGAAAAAGCGCAACCTCGGCGAGGTAAAAGGGCCGAGCGACTTTGGTCGTGCGCCATTGCAGCGCATCCACAGCGCCGAGTACCTGAACTTCTTCGAAGGTGCGTGGGCACGTTGGGCCGCATTGGGTCACGAGGGCGACTTGCTGCCCTTCACCTGGCCCGCCCGCACCTTGCGCCAGGTCAAGCCCACTGGCCTGCATGGCGAACTGGGCTACTACAGCTTCGACGCTGGCGCCCCGATCACAGCCGGGACCTGGCAGGCGGCCTACAGCGCCGCCCAGGTAGCCCTGACCGCCCAGGCCGCCATCGTCGAAGGCGCACATTCCGCCTTCGCCCTGTGCCGTCCACCGGGGCACCACGCTGCCGCCGAAGTCATGGGCGGATATTGCTACCTGAACAATGCCGCCATCGCCGCCCAGGCCTTCCTCGATCAAGGCTATGGGAAAGTGGCGATCCTGGATGTCGACTACCACCACGGCAACGGCACCCAGGACATCTTCTACAGCCGCAACGATGTGTTCTTCGCCTCGATCCACGGCGACCCACAAGCGGAATTCCCGTTCTTCCTCGGCTACGCCGACGAAACCGGCGAGGGTGCGGGTGAAGGGTGCAACATCAACTATCCACTGCCGGCTGGCAGCGACTGGGCAGCCTGGAGCGCCGCATTGGAAGACGCCTGCCTACGCATCGCCAGCTATGACGCGGACGTGCTGGTGATCTCCCTTGGCGTGGACACTTTCAAGGACGATCCAATCTCCCAGTTCAAACTGGACAGCCCGGACTACCTGGAAATGGGCAAGCGCATCGCCGCCCTGGGCAAGCCGACCTTGTTCGTGATGGAAGGTGGCTACGCTGTGGAAGAAATCGGTATCAACGCAGTGAATGTGCTGGAAGGCTTCCAGCAAGCACAACCAGGAGCCCGGTAATGGTCCGACTCAAGCGTCTGCTCGCCCCGCTCATCGCCGCCACGCTGTTCACCGGCGCCCTCAATGCCCAGGCCGAACAGCGTACCCTGCGCGTATACAACTGGTTCGACTACATCACGCCACAGACCTTGACCGACTTCCAGAAGGACAGTGGCGTCAAACTGATCTACGACATCTTCGACACCAACGAAGCGCTCGAGGCCAAGTTGCTTACCGGTAACTCCGGTTATGACGTCGTAGTACCGTCCAACGTGTTCCTGGCCAAGCAGATCGAGGCGGGCGTGTTCCAGCCGCTGGATCGCGCCAAGCTGCCGAATTGGCAACACTTGGACCCTGCGCTGATGAAGCTGATCGAAGCCAACGACCCTGGCAACAAGTTCGCCGTGCCCTACATGTACGGCACCGTGCTCATCGGTTTCAACCCGGACAAGGTCAAGGCGGCGCTGGGCGACAAAGCACCTGTGGACAGCTGGGACCTGATCTTCAAGGAAGAGAACATCGCCAAGCTCAAGCAGTGCGGTGTCGCACTGCTCGACTCGCCATCAGAGATTCTACCGCTGGCTCTGCAGTACCTCGGCCTGGACCCCAACAGCGGCAAACCTGACGACTACAAGAAAGCCGAAGCCTTGCTGCTCAAGATCCGCCCGCACATCACCTACTTCCATTCCTCGAAGTACATGGCGGACATCGCCAACGGCGATATCTGCGTCGCAGTGGGCTATTCGGGCAGCTTCTCCCAGGCCGCCAACCGCGCCCGCGATGCCAAGAATGGTGTGGTGGTCGATATGCGCCTGCCCAAGGAAGGCGCGCCGATCTGGTTCGACATGCTGGCGATTCCGAAGAATGCGGCTAACCCGGAAGATGCCCACACGTTCATCAATTACCTGCTGCGCCCAGAGGTGATTGCGCCGATTAGCGACTTCGTCGGGTATCCAAACCCGAACAAGGATGCCACCGAAAAAGTGAGCCCGGCTATTCGCAACAACCCCAACCTGTACCCGACAGCGGAGGCGATGACCAAGCTGTATACCCTCAAGCCGTTGCCACGGGATGCGGAGCGGGCACGCACGCGGGCTTGGACACGGATCAAGTCAGGCACCTGAGTCGCTCACTTCGCGGGCAAAGCCGCTCCCCGTAAGGGTATGCCCCCAAGGAAGTGGACCCAAATCCAACCCTCGGGGGCGATATCCTTGAACACCCGTGCCTGTGGGAGCGGATACGCCCGCGAAGTGGCCATCAGCGTCACCGTTGCTTCCATGCCTTGCGCAAGCGCATCAACGCCTCAGCGATCTCCCCTTCTGGCACCGCCGCAAACCCAAGAACCAACCCAGCGCGTTTATCCACAGGCACCTCGCTGTCCTCAAGCCAATAACTGCTCAGCGGATTGACCTCGACCCCCACCGCCTCAGCCTTGGCTACCAGTTCCTGCTCCCGGGCATGGTTATCCACATCTACCTTCACATGAAGCCCAGCCTCGACTTCCGGCATTTCGCCTAGCCCGGGAACATCCACCGGCCATCCCGCCTTGAGCACGTTGCGGCGGCTCAACGCTGCCCGGCGCATGCGCCGGATATGCCGCTGAAAGTGCCCCTGGGCCATGAACTCGGCCATTACGCACTGCGAGCCCACTTCCGAATGCCGCACCGCCAGCGCGCGGCCCTGGCTGAAGGCCTCCGCCAGGCGCGCAGGCAATACCAGATACCCCAGGCGCAAGGCCGGGAAGGCAATCTTGCCGAAGGTACCCACGTACAACACGCGCCCCTGCTGATCGAGGGCGGCCAAGGGTGCCAATGGCGCGCCGCTGTAGCGATACTCGCCGTCATAGTCGTCTTCGACGATCCAGCCCTCGTTGCGTTCGGCCCAGTCCAGCAACGCCAGGCGTCTCGCCAGGCTCATGGTTACCCCCGTGGGGTACTGATGAGCGGGCGTCACATAGGCCAACCGGCAGTCCGTCACCTGCGCCAGTCGTTGGCAGTCCATGCCCTGCTCGTCCACCGCTACCCCAATCACCCTGGCCCCTGCAATGGCGAAGGCGTGACCTGCTGCCCGGTAGCCTGGGTTTTCCACAGCCACCTTGTCGCCGGGCTGCAGCAGCAACTGTGCACAAAGGCTGATGGCCTGCTGCGCGCCATGGGTGATCACAATTTGCTCAGCCGTGCACGAAAGTCCTCGGGAACGACGCATATATGCCGCTACCAGCTCTCGCAAAGCTCGCTCGCCTGCGGGGTCCCCATAGCCGAGTCGCGCGGGATCCGGATTTCTCCAGAAACCCGCTTGCAGCTTGGCCCAGACCTCGAACGGGAAAAGGTCGAACGCGGGAATGCCCACCCGAAATGCCCGTGGCGCGCCACTTTTTGGTGGTGGTAAATGGTTATTTTTCAGACGCTCAAGCGGCTCGCTGGAACGCTCTCGGCTGGATATATCCTCAGTGTTTTTCGATGAAAATGTGGATAACTCTGTTGATAAACCCCGGAATAACCCTGTGGATAGTTGTGTGGATAGTTTTGGCAGCCGACTGACATAGGTGCCATCGCCAACCCGGCTTTCGATGTAGCCCTCGGCATACAACTGGTCATACGCGCGGATCACGCTGTTGCGGGACAACGCCAGTATGGCGGCCAGGTCGCGGGTTGCTGGCAAACGTGTACCACTGCTGAGCCGGCCATCGAGCACCCGTGCCCGCAGTGCCTGATACAGCTGTTGGCTGAGGCCTCGGCGGCGGTCGAGGACGATGCCGGCAGGGTCGAATGGCAATACGAGAGGACGCTCGCTCATGGAATTGGACCTATGAAATCAGCCGTTAATGGCTCTTACTCGGTGCCAATAGCCTGCCTAGGATGGAGTGATTCGACAAGGAACCTCGCCATGTACAACAGCAAGCCTCATCAGGAACATGATCTCCAGCGCCTGCACCAGCACATGCTCGATACACGCCTTGCCGTGCTGGTCAGCCATGGCGAGCACGGCCTGCTGGCCAGCCACCTACCCGTGCTTGTCGAGCCAAGCGAAGGCGAGTTCGGCACCGTCTATGCTCACCTTGCCCGAGCCAATCGCCAATGGCAGGACCTGCAGCACGGCAGCGAGGCAATGCTGGTATTCCCAGGAGCGGACGCTTATGTCAGCCCCAGCTACTACCCCAGCAAAGCCGACAACCCCAAGGTCGTGCCAACGTGGAACTACCTGGCGGTTCATGCCTATGGCTCGGTCGACGTCATCCACGATGCCACCCCTTTGCTGGACATCGTCAGCCGCCTGACCGACCGCCACGAGCAAGGCCGTAACCTGCCATGGAGCGTGACGGACGCTCCCACCGACTACGTGGACGGCATGCTCCGCGCCATTGTCGGCATCCGCATGCCCATTGCCCGCCTGCAGGGAGCACGCAAGCTCAGCCAGAACCGCTCGGAGCAGGACATCGCTGGCGTGCGCGAAGGCCTCAGCGCCAGCGCCGACCACCTGGACAATCAACTCGCGGCGCACATGCGCCAACTCTGAAGGAAAAGCCCCATGACCTGCGTCACCCTGCGCCCCGTCCGCGCCGAAGACCACGCCGCCTGGCTCGCCCTGTGGCAAGCCTACCTGCGCTTTTATGAAACCGAACTGGCAGAGGAGGTCAGCGTCAGCACCTGGCAGCGCCTGCTCGACCCGAACGAGCCTACCCATTCGGCGCTGGCCTGGGTCGATGGCGAGGCGGTCGGGATGGTCAACTGGATCTATCATCGTTCCAACTGGAGCATCGAGAATTCCTGCTACCTGCAGGACTTGTACGTGGACAGCAAGCAACGGGGCCTGGGCATCGGCCGCCAGCTGATCGAACACGTTTATGCCACGGCCAAGGCCGCTGGCTGCATCAAGGTGCACTGGCTGACTCACGAGACCAACGCCACCGCCATCAGCCTGTACGAGCAGGTTGCCGAGCGCCCTGGCTTCATCCAATTCCGCAAAGGGCTGTAGGCTGAGCATGACTGACGCATTGAACTGGAAACCTGCATCTACGCCTACGGCAGAACCCATCGAAGGCCGTTTCATCCGCCTGGAAAAGCTCGACCCAGCGCGCCATGGCGACAACCTCTGGGAGGTGCTGCAAGGCCCAGCCTCGGACCCGCGGCTATGGGACTACCTGCCTTACGGACCCTTCACCGAGCGCGCCACCTTCGACCGCTGGCTAGACAGCAACGCTGCGGGGCGTGACCCGCTCTACTATGCCGTCATCGACCGCCGCAGCGGACAGGCGCAGGGCATCCTGAGCCTGATGTCGATCGTGCCCGATCATGGCCGCATCGAGATCGGTCATATCGCCTTCGGCGCCGCCATGCAGCGCACGCCAAAGAGCACCGAGGCGGTGTACCTGCTAGGCAAGCTGAGCTTCGAGCTGGGCAACCGCCGCCTGGAATGGAAGTGCAATAACGCCAACGCTCGCTCCAAGCGGGCTGCAGAGCGATTCGGCTTCCAGTTCGAGGGCGTGTTCCGCAAGCACCTGGTGGTCAAGGATCGTAACCGCGACACGGCCTGGTATTCGATTACCGATGATGAGTGGCCGCGAGTGGCCGCGGGGTTCGAGCAGTGGTTGAGTGCTGACAACCAGCGTCCCGAGGGCCAGATCAAGACACTCGAGGCGTGCCGCAACGGCTGATGGTGGTACTGGACCGACTTGCCGGCGTCCAGGCAAAAAAAGGGGAGCACCCGCTCCCCAGAGGTTAACCGCTTGTAGATGAGGGCGTATCTCAGCCCTCGATCTCGATCAGGATCTCACCCGGCGTCACACGGTCGCCCTTGGCCACATGGATAGCCACGACCTTGCCGGCGATCGCCGCCTGCACTTCGGTCTCCATCTTCATGGCCTCGGTGATCAGCACCGCTTGGCCGGCCTTGACCACAACGCCTTCCGTGACCAGTACATCGACGATGTTGCCTGGCATGGTCGTGCTGATGTGGCCCGGCGCGCTGGCCTGCTTGCGCTTGCTGCCGCCACCGCTGACGAACTCGTTGAGCGGCTCGAACACCACTTCCTCCGGCATGCCGTCGATCGACAGGTAGAAGTGACGTTTGCCTTCGGCCTTGACCCCCACACCGGTGATGTCGACGCGGTAGGTTTCGCCATGCACGTCGATGACGAACTCGGTCGGCACGCCTTCTCCGCCTGGCGCCGCCGCTGCGCCGGCTTCCGGAATCGGCAGCAGGGCTTCGGGGACCAAGGTGCCGGCTTCACGCTCTTCGAGGAACTTGCGGCCGATGTCCGGGAACATGGCGTAGGTCAGCACGTCTTCCTCGCAGCGCGCCAGGGCGCCGATATCGGCGCGCAGCTTGGCCATTTCCGGCTTCAGCAGGTCGGCCGGACGCACGTCGATCACTTCTTCGCTACCGATGGCCTGGCGACGCAGTTGCTCGTTCACCACGCCTGGCGCTTTGCCGTAACCGCCTTGCAGGTACAGCTTCACTTCGTTGGTGATGGTCTTGTAGCGCTCGCCAGCCAGCACGTTGAAGAACGCCTGGGTGCCGACGATCTGCGAAGTCGGGGTGACCAGCGGCGGGAAGCCAAGGTCTTCGCGAACACGCGGGATCTCGGCCAGCACCTCGTTCATGCGGTTCAGAGCGCCCTGCTCCTTGAGCTGGTTGGCCAGGTTGGAAATCATGCCACCGGGTACCTGGTTCACCTGCACGCGGGTGTCCACGGCGGTGAATTCACTTTCGAACTGATGGTACTTCTTGCGCACGGCATAGAAGTACAGGCCGATTTCCTGCAGCAGTTCCAGGTCCAGGCCGGTGTCGAACTCGCTGCCCTTGAGCGCGGCGACCATCGACTCGGTACCCGGGTGGCTGGTGCCCCAGGCGAAGCTGGAGATGGCGGTGTCGATGTGGTCGGCACCGTTTTCCACCGCCTTGAGCTGGCACATGGCTGCCAGGCCGGCAGTGTCATGGGAGTGGATGAACACCGGCAGCGACTGCTCAGCTTTCAGCGCCTTGACCAGTTCGCCGGTGGCGTAGGGAGTCAGCAGGCCGGCCATGTCCTTGATCGCCACCGAGTCGCAACCCATGGCTTCCATCTGCTTGGCCTGGGCGACGAACGCATCGATGGTGTGTACCGGGCTGGTGGTGTAGGCAATGGTGCCCTGGGCATGCTTGCCCGCAGCCTTGACCGCCTCGATGGCCACACGCAGGTTACGCACGTCGTTCATGGCGTCGAAGATACGGAACACGTCGATGCCGTTGACAGCAGCCTTGGCCACGAAAGCCTTGACCACATCATCGCTGTAGTGACGATAGCCCAGCAGGTTCTGGCCGCGCAGCAGCATTTGCAGGCGGGTGTTGGGCAGCGCAGCGCGCAGCTTGCGCAGGCGTTCCCACGGGTCTTCCTTGAGGAAGCGCACGCAGGCATCGAAGGTGGCACCGCCCCAGACTTCCAGCGACCAGTAGCCGACTTTGTCGAGCTTGTCGCAGATCGGCAGCATGTCTTCGGTGCGCATGCGGGTAGCCAGCAGGGACTGGTGGGCGTCGCGCAGGATCGTGTCGGTTACGTGAATTTTCTTGGACATTATGGAATTCCTCACAGGCCTGCGTGGGCGGCGATGGCGGCAGCGATGGCCAGGGCCAGCTCTTCGGGTTTGCGCTTGATCGAGTAGTTGGTCAGTTCAGGATGGCTTTCGACGAAGCTGGTGTTGAACTGGCCGCTACGGAATTCTGGGTTGCGCAGAATTTCCTGGTAGTACGCGGCGGTGGTTTTCACCCCTTGCACGCGCATGTCGTCCAGAGCCCGCAGGCCGCGGTCCATGGCCTCTTCCCAGGTAAGCGCCCAGACCACCAGCTTCAGACACATCGAGTCGTAGAACGGCGGAATGGTGTAGCCGGTATAGATCGCCGTATCGGTGCGCACGCCCGGGCCGCCGGGAGCGTAGTAACGGGTGATCTTGCCGAAGCTTGGGAGGAAGTTGTTCTTCGGATCTTCAGCGTTGATACGGAACTGCAACGCGTAGCCGCGGTGCTGGATGTCTTCCTGCTTGACCGACAGTGGCAGGCCAGAGGCAATGCGGATCTGTTCACGGACGATGTCGATGCCGGTGATTTCCTCGGTGATGGTGTGTTCCACCTGCACCCGGGTGTTCATCTCCATGAAGTACACCTCGCCATCGGCGAGCAGGAACTCCACGGTACCGGCGTTCTCGTAATTCACTGCCTTGGCCGCACGCACCGCCAGGTCGCCGATGTAGGCGCGCTGCTCGGGGGTCAGCTGTGGGCTTGGGGCAATTTCGATGAGCTTCTGGTTACGGCGCTGGATCGAGCAGTCGCGCTCGAACAGGTGCACCACATTGCCGAAGCTGTCACCGAGGATTTGTGCTTCGATGTGCTTGGGGTTGACGATGCACTTCTCCAGGAACACTTCAGCCGAACCAAATGCCTTGGTGGCCTCGGAAATGACCCGGGGGAAGTTCTGTTCCAGTTCTTCACGGCTGTTGCAACGGCGAATGCCGCGGCCGCCACCGCCGGAGGTGGCCTTGAGCATCACCGGGTAACCGATGCGGTCGCCTTCGCTCAGGGCTTCGTGGATATCGGCAACGTTGCCTTCGGTGCCAGGGGTCACCGGAACGCCAGCGGCGATCATGGTACGGCGCGCTTCGGTCTTGTCGCCCATACGGCGAATGACGTCGGCAGCCGGCCCGATGAACTTGATGCCGCGCTCAGCGCAGATCTCTGCCAGTTCAGCGTTTTCCGACAGGAAACCGTAACCGGGGTGCAACGCATCGCAGCCGGTTTCCACAGCCAGGTTCACCAGCTTGCGCGGGTTCAGGTAACCGGCCAGCGGCTCGGCACCAATGCTGTAGGCCTCATCGGCACGCTTGACGTGCAAGGCATGACGGTCGGCGTCGGAATAGATCGCCACCGAGCGAATGCCCATCTCGGCGCAAGCACGCACGATCCGAACTGCGATTTCACCTCGGTTGGCGATCAGGATTTTTTTTATCACTGGAGTCTTCCCAAAGCCGTAGGAACAGACGAGCCGGTTCTACCGGTCGGCGCGTGACCAGACGTTGATGGCCAGTCGCGTATTCACCCTAGCGCCGAAGGTCGATAAACAAAAATCAATATTTGTTAGAGGCTGTATTAGCAAAAGCTTATAGTGCAGTTACAAGGTTTTGCAGGAGCCCGGATAAAAATGCGTAAGTCCTTGATGCGTATGACATTGCGTCAGCTGCAGATCTTCAACGAGGTGTGCGATTTGCGCTCGTACAGCCGGGCTGCGGAAGAAATGGCGTTGACGCAACCCGCCGTTAGTCTACAGATTCGGCAGCTCGAAGAGCTGATCGGCCAACCGCTGTTCGAGTATGTCGGCAAGAAGCTCTACCTGACCGAGGCGGCTGAAGCTTTGCAGCGCGCCAGCCGGGATATCTTCGGTCGCCTGGAAAGCCTCGACATGCAACTGTCGGACATGCAGGGCTCATTGCAGGGGCAGCTGAAGCTGGCGATCGAGTCCAGTGCCAAATACTTCGTGCCACACCTGTTCGCCGCCTTCAAGCAGCGTCACCCGGAGGTCAACCTGACCCTGACGGTGGTCAACCGCGCCCAGGCCATCCGGCGCCTTTCGGACAACCGCGATGACCTGATCATCATGTCGATGGTGCCCCAGGACATGGGCTTGGAGTTTCTGCCATTCCTCAACAACCCGATCGTTGCCGTAGCGCCTCCGGACCACCCGTTGTGCAAGCTCGAACACTTGCGCCTGCAAGATCTTGAGCCTCATACCCTGCTCGTGCGGGAACAGGGTTCCGGCACGCGCAAGGCTTGCGAGGAGTACTTCAAGGACAAGCGCGTGCACTTCACCCAGACCCTGGAGGTGGCCTCGGCCGATGCCCAGCGCGAATGTGTGATCGCCGGGCTTGGCATTGCCCTGCTGACCCGCCATGCGCTGAACCTGGAGCTCGCCACTGGGGTGCTCAAAGAGCTGCCGGTCGAAGAGCTGCCCCTGTATCGCAGCTGGTGCGTGGTGCAGTCCAAGGCCAAGCGACAGTCGCCGGTGGCCTTGGCGTTTCTGGCGTTCATCCGCAGCGAACGTGCTTTGATCAGTGCGCTTGTTGAGCGTTTTTCGGGGAAGCTGCCGACGATGCCCGCCACACCGTGAGCGCTTGTAGCTCAGGGTAGTCCGCCAGGTCGCGGAGCAATTGACGTTGGTCGCAGTAGCTTTCGATCGCGCGTCGATATTCCATGCGACGCTGATCTTTTTCCTGCTGCTTGCGAGCCTTGGCGCTGGGTTGGTACGTACCGTCGTAGTCACGAGCCATTGCCTGTCTCCCAGATTAAGATGCGGGAGCTTCAGCGTGACGTTGGCGGTTTACGGTTTGGCTGTGAAACGGTGACAAAATGGTGAAATTTGGTCGTTTGGGTACCGGAGCATCGCCGGCAAACCGACGCCTGCAGTGCCTGCCCGGTCAGTCGTCCATCGCCTTGATCGACTTCGGCGACAACCGCAGGCTGCGCAGACTGCGCTTCACGCTCTTCAGGTGGTTGACCAGGCTTGGCCCGCGCGCCATGGCTACGCCCATGGCCAGCACGTCGATCACGACCAGGTGGGCGATACGCGAGGTCAGCGGCGTATAGATTTCCGTGTCCTCGTGCACATCGATCGCCAGGTTCACCGTGGACAGCTCCGCCAATGGCGTCTGGCTTGGGCACAGGGTAATCAGGTTGGCACCGCTCTCACGCACCAGGTTGGCGGTGATCAGCAAGTCCTTTGAGCGCCCGGATTGCGAGATGCAGACCGCAACATCACCAGGTTTCAAGGTGACGGCAGACATCGCCTGCATGTGCGGGTCGGAGTACGCCGCGGCGCTGAGCAACAGACGGAAGAACTTGTGCTGGGCATCGGCGGCCACCGCACCCGAGGCACCGAACCCATAGAACTCCACGCGCTGCGCCTGCGCCATGGCGCTCACCGCCTGCTGCAACGCCTGAGGGTCGAGGTGTTCGCGCACTTCCATGAGGGTGTGCAGCGTGGTGTCGAAAATTTTCAGGCTGTAGTCGGCGACCGAGTCATCCTCGTGGATCGCGAACTGGCCGAAACTGGCACCGGCCGCCAGGCTCTGCGCCAACTTCAACTTGAGGTCTTGGAAACCCGAGCAGCCAATCGCACGGCAGAAGCGCACGATGGTAGGTTCGCTGATACCCACGCTGTGAGCCAGGTCGGCCATCGAGCTGTGCATGACTGCAGCCGGATCAAGCAGCACATGGTCAGCCACTTTCAGTTCCGATTTGCGCAGCAGGTGGCGCGATTGAGCGATATGTTGCAACAGATTCACAGGCTGGACTCGGTTATGATCGGCTGGCCGGGATGTAGCTTTCTTGTAGTTATACTACATGCACGCCAACCCGCCCAGTTAAACGAACGTGGAGAGTGGTGGTTTTGACTATTCCTTGCGACATTCTGGTTTTCGGTGGCACTGGCGATCTGGCCCTGCACAACCTGCTGCCGGCGCTCTACCACCTGTATCGCGAGGCTCGCCTGAATAATGCCGTGCGCATCATTGCGCTGGCCCGGCGCAACCTGCCACACAACGACTATGTGAAGCTCGCCGAACGCCATTGCCGGGCACAGATCGCCCGCAACGATTTCGACGAAGAAGTGTGGCGGCGTTTTTCCGCACGCCTGGACTACTTCGCCATGGATGCTTCGCAAAGCGCGGACTTCGGGCGCCTGGCCCGCTACCTTGGCGAACCCGGTGGGCTTACCCGCATCTACTACCTGGCCACCGCGCCCAACCTGTTCGTGCCGATCGTCAACCACCTGCGCATCGCCGGCCTGGCTGACAGCGAAGCCCGCATCGTGCTGGAAAAGCCCATTGGCCATTCGCTGGAATCGGCCACCGCCATCAACGAAGCCATTGGCGCGGTGTTCGACGAGTCCCACGTGTTCCGGATCGATCACTACCTGGGCAAGGAGACCGTGCAAAACCTGATGGCCCTGCGTTTCGCCAACGCCCTGCTGGAGCCGGTATGGCGCAATGGCCAGGTCGACCATGTGCAAATCAGTGTCTGTGAAACACTGGGCGTCGAGAATCGTGGTGCCTATTACGACCGTGCTGGCGCGACCCGAGACATGCTGCAGAACCACCTGCTGCAGCTGTTGTGCCTGGTGGCCATGGAACCGCCTGCCCACTTCGAAGCCGAGGCGGTGCGTGATGAGAAAGTGAAGATCCTTCGAGCCCTCAAACCGATTACCGGCCAAGACGTGCAGGACAAGACCGTGCGCGGTCAGTACGGCGCTGGACGCATTGGTGGCCAGGAAGTGCCGGCGTACTACTTCGAAAAAGATGTCGACAACGACAGCGATACGGAGACTTTCGTCGCCGTTCAGGCTCATATCGAAAACTGGCGCTGGGCGGGCGTACCGTTTTACTTGCGCACCGGCAAGCGAATGGCAAGGCGCTCCTCGCAAATCGTCATCCAATTCAAACCAGTACCCCATGAGCTGTTCAACGGCGGCCAGGCCAACCAGCTCCTGATACAGCTGCAACCGGACGAACGCATCAGCCTGCGCATGATGACCAAGACCCCCGGCAAGGGCATGCGCCTGGAACCGGTCGACCTGGATCTGAACCTTGCCCAGGTGTTTGGCCAGACCCGGCGCTGGGAAGCTTACGAGCGCTTGCTGCTGGACGTGCTCGAAGGCGATTCGACCTTGTTCATGCGGCGCGACGAGGTCGAAGCGGCCTGGGCCTGGATCGACCCGATCATCAAGGGCTGGGAGGAGCATTTCCAAGCGCCACGCCACTACCCGGCGGGCACCAACGGCCCCGAGCAGGCCAATAGCCTGCTGGCCCATCAGGGACGGGCGTGGCACAGCTGAACTCAAGTTACCGCGCGACGCCAGGTGCGCATCAGGCCTGGCGGGTGGCGATCAAGCGTTCGAAGTCCATTTCGCAGATCGGTCGGCTGATCAGATAACCCTGTGCCTCGTCACACCCTTGCTCACGCAGGAACGCCATCTGCTCCTGCGTCTCTACCCCTTCCGCGACCACTCTCAGGTTCAGGCTACGCGCCATGGCGATGATTGCCCGGGTGATGGCCGCATCCTGGCTGCCTTCGTGCAAGCCTCGGATGAAGGCCTGGTCGATCTTCACGAAATCCACCGGTAAGCGCTTCAAGTAGCTGAGCGAGGAGTAACCGGTTCCGAAATCGTCGATGGCCAGTTTCACACCGAGTTCGTGCAGCTGCCTGAAGGTCGAAATGATGTGCTCGACATTCTCCAACAACTGGCTCTCGGTCAGTTCGAGCTCCAGCAGATGCGGCTGCAGGCCCGTTTCTTCGAGCACCTGCCGCACCAGGCTGACGATCTTGCCTTGGCGCACCTGGTAAACCGACAGGTTCACCGAGACACGCACATCCAGCCCCTGACGCTGCCACTGACAAGCCTGCCAGCAGGCACGCCGCAAAACGAACTCGCCCATTGGCGCAATCAGCCCGGTTTCCTCGGCCAGGCCGATGAAATCACCGGGCGGTACCATGCCCCATTGAGGATGAAGCCAGCGCACCAGAGCTTCAGCCGCATGCAAACGCCCGGTGCGCAAGCAGAGCTTGGGTTGGTAGTAGACCAGCAGTTGGCCTTCATCAATGGCCTTGCGCAGCTGGTTCTCCAGTTGCAGACGCTCCAAGGTGCTGGCGCGCAGGCTCTCGGTGTAGAACTGGAAATTGTCGCCACCCAGGTGCTTGGCGTGCTGCTTGGCCATGTCAGCCTGGCTGATCAACTGGTTGGGTTCGAAACTGCCGTCAGCCGCCAGGCTGATGCCAACCGATGCGCTGATCACCACTTCATGCTCGCCCAGACGCAACGGCACGCGCAGCTTGTCCAGCAGCCGGGTGGTCACCCGCACCAGGCTCGACAGGTTGCTATAACCGTCGAACAGCACGGCAAACTCATCGCCAGACAAGCGCGCCACGGTGTCGGCCTCGGGTACGGCATTGGCGATTCGCTGAGAGATCTTCTTCAACAGTTGATCGGCATGCTCATGGCCGAGGCTTTCGTTCAGCAGCTTGAAGCGGTCCAGGTCGATGTGCAGCAACGCCAGGCTGCGGCCACTCAGACGCACACGCCGCCCGGCCTCATCGAGGCGCATGCGGAACAACGCACGGTTGGCCAGGCCGCTGAGCTCGTCGTGCTGGGCCAGGTAACGAATGCGCTCTTCGGACGCCCGTCTCGCGGAAAGATCGGAGAAAAAGCCAACGATATTGCTCAAATTCCCCGAAGCATCACGAACGCCCGTGAACTGCAGCCATTGCGGGTACAGTTCTCCACTCTTGCGAGCTTCCACCAACTCGCCCTGCCAGTACCCCTGCTGACGCAGCGACTGCTCGATCTGGCCGCTGTGCCGCCGAGCATCGCTGCTGCAGGGCAGATCCAGGACATTGCGCGCCAGCAGCTCGCTGCGCGAGTAACCGGTCATCTGACAGAAAGCCCGATTGACGGTCAGCAGCGTGAAGTCAGCGCTCAGGATGACGATACCTTCACTGGAAGCCTCGAACACCGAGGCCGCGAGCCGTTGGTGGTCCTCCAGGGCTTTCTGGGCCTGGACGCGCTGCAGGTCCTCGGTCAACAGCTGGTTCTGGAAGCGCCGCAACAGCCCGCGCTCGATCAGGCGATTAACCTGCCAGGCCACGACCAGCAATGCCGCCAGCAGAATCAGGCCAAAACATCCCCAGCCCCGTTGTTCGCCGGCATCGTAAAAGAACAGAAACGCAATCGGTGGCAATAGGCATGGCAGGGCAAAGCTGAGGAAGGCTGGCAAACTCACCGCGTAGGCGACACTGGCCGACAGCGTAGCCGCGCCCAACAGGCCAAACCCCCACGCCTGCTGGACGAAACTCTCCGCAGGTACCAGAGCGATGGCCGCACAGGCCAGGGTCAGGCCGCTGAAACCCGAGCCAAGCAGGAACATCCGCCACCATATAGGCCGGGCCTGGCGCTGGGTGTCGGCCGCTTCGAAAGCGGTTACCTGAATGACTCGCAAGGCCACCAGCGCCAGCAGCCAGACAATCCAGACACTGACCAGCAGGTAGCGCTCAGGGCTCCACAGCAACCAGGCGCAGAGCAGGCCGTTGAGCAGCATGAACAAGGTGGGCAACAAAGAGCCCTGGTAGAGCAGACGGGTGCGCTCGATCGAAAGCTGGGTAGCGAATTGCCTGCGAACACTCCGTGTCGTATCCGGCGATGCTCCGATCGCCACGCAATCCTGGGTCATAATGTCGGGTTCTTGTGCTGTTATTGTTATGGATGACCGCAAACGTGCTGGGAGAATACACAAGCGCCGCGCCAGACCAAACTGCTCTGGATCATGATTTGCCAAAACCCCGACAAACCCGCACCGAACCGCTCAATTACGCTGCCCTGGCACAAGCCCGGATGAACGGCAACGGACGAACGGCAAGTTTTGCCCCATCGGCGTTTGCCCCTGTCCCCTGCACGGCCCTAGAATGGCCGGATGCACAATGATGACCTCTCCCTCCTGCTGAACTCCCTCAACGATGCCCAACGCCAGGCCGTAGCAGCCTCGCTGGGGCGTCAACTGGTGCTTGCTGGCGCCGGCTCCGGCAAGACCCGTGTGCTGGTGCACCGTATCGCCTGGCTGATCCAGGTCGAGCAGGCTTCACCGCATTCGATCCTGTCGGTGACCTTCACCAACAAGGCCGCAGCAGAAATGCGCCATCGAATCGAGCAATTGCTGGGCATCAACCCGGCTGGCATGTGGGTCGGTACCTTCCACGGCCTGGCTCACCGCCTGCTGCGCGCGCACTGGCAGGAGGCGCGGCTGGTGCAGAACTTCCAGATTCTCGACAGCGACGACCAGCAGCGCCTGATCAAGCGGGTGATCCGCGACCTGGGGCTGGACGAACAGCGCTGGCCAGCACGCCAGGCACAATGGTTCATCAACGGGCAGAAGGACGAAGGGCTTCGCCCGCAGCACATCCAGGCCAGCGGCGACCTGTTCCTGGGCACCATGCGCAGCATCTACGAAGCCTACGAACAGGCTTGCGAGCGAGCCGGGGTCATCGACTTTTCCGAACTGCTGCTGCGCGCCCTCGACCTGTGGCGCGACCACCCCGGCCTGCTGGAGCACTACCAACGGCGCTTCCGCCATGTACTGGTGGACGAGTTCCAGGATACCAACGCCGTGCAGTACGCCTGGCTGCGCCTGCTGGCCGGCGGCGGCGTGAGCCTGATGGCCGTGGGTGACGACGACCAGTCGATCTACGGCTGGCGTGGCGCCAAGATCGAGAACATCCACCAATACACCGCCGATTTCCCCGACGCCGAACTGATTCGCCTGGAGCAGAACTATCGCTCCACCGGCGGCATCCTCAAGGCCGCCAACGCGCTGATCGCCAACAACAGCGGGCGCCTGGGCAAGGAGCTGTGGACGGACCTCGGCGAAGGCGAACCGCTGACCCTCTACGCCGCCTACAACGAGCATGACGAAGCGCGCTACGTGGTCGAGACCATCGAGAGCCTCATCAAGCAAGGCAACTCGCGCAGCGACATCGCCATTCTCTATCGCTCCAACGCCCAGTCGCGGGTATTGGAAGAGGCGCTGCTTCGCGAACGCATCCCGTATCGCATCTACGGCGGCCAGCGCTTCTTCGAGCGTGCCGAAATCAAGAACGCCATGGCCTACCTGCGCCTGCTCGAAGGCCGTGGCAACGATGCCGCTCTCGAGCGGGTCATCAACGTACCGCCACGGGGCATCGGCGAGAAAACCGTCGAGGCCATCCGTGAACATGCCCGCCACAGCCAACTGTCGATGTGGGAGGCGATGTGCCAGTTGCTGGCCGCCAAGGCTCTCAAGGGGCGCGCCGCCAGCGCCCTGGGGGCCTTCATCGAGTTGATCGAAAGCCTGACAGGCAAAACGGCTGACATGCCCTTGCACCTGATGACCCAGACGGTCATCGAACAGTCCGGCTTGATCATCTATCACCAGGAAGAAAAAGGTGAAAAGGGCCAGGCACGGGTAGAAAACCTTGAGGAACTGGTCAGCGCAGCACGCAACTTCGAAGCGGGCGAAGAAGATGCCGATCTGACGCCGCTCTCGGCCTTCCTGGGTCATGCGTCGCTGGAAGCGGGCGAGGCGCAGGCCGACGAGCACGAGGACAGCATTCAGCTGATGACCCTGCACAGCGCCAAGGGCCTGGAGTTCCCCTATGTGTTCCTGGTGGGCATGGAAGAAGGCCTGTTCCCACACAAGATGAGCCTGGAAGAGCCTGGCCGCTTGGAGGAAGAACGCCGCTTGGCGTATGTGGGCATTACCCGCGCCATGCGTCAGCTGATCATGACTTACGCCGAGACCCGACGCCTGTACGGCAGCGAGACCTACAACAAAGTGTCGCGTTTCGTACGGGAAATCCCGGCCGGCCTGGTTCAGGAAGTGCGTTTGTCCAATAGCGTCAGCCGACCATTCGGTGGGGCGAAGACCAGCTCGGCCAGTAGCCTGTTCGCCAACGCCAGTATTCCGCAGACCGCCTTCAACCTTGGCCAGCGCGTGCAGCATGCGGTGTTCGGCGAAGGGGTGATTCTCAACTTCGAAGGTTCCGGCGCCCAGGCACGGGTGCAGGTCAACTTCGCCGAAGGCAGCAAGTGGCTCATGCTGGGGTACGCCAAGCTCGAGGCTATCTGAGGCTCCTGCGCCGCCATCGCTGGCAAGTAGACTCCTGCGGGATTTCGGGATCGGTGCCATACGGGCAGGAGCCGGCTTGCCCGCCACAAGGTCTTGGCAACATCAGGCAAAAGCTCGAAACATTATGACGCTGGTCATGTGCCCAGGAACCTGTGCAACATGACGCGCGTGCAATCCACAACAGGGGAAATCCCATTTATGCAACGTTTTCTTAGCATCGCTCTGGCGCTCTGCGTCGGCCTGACGCTGAGCCTGGACGCCAACGCCAAGCGTTTCGGCGGCGGCAAGAGTTCGGGCTCCGCGCCTATCCACCAGACCCGCCAGGCCACGCCAACCACGCCTGCTGCCGCGCCGACCGCTCCTGGCCGTGCTCCGGCCGCCGCCAGCGGTGCTTCGCGCTGGCTGGGCCCACTCGCCGGCCTCGCCGCCGGTGGCCTGCTGGCGTCCATGTTCATGGGTGACGGCTTCGAGGGCCTGCAGATCATGGACTTCCTGATCGTCGCCCTGATCGCGTTCCTGGTGTTCCGCTTCATTGCTGCGCGCCGCCGCCAGCAGCAGCCGCAAATGGCCGCGCCTGGCCATGCGCCGTTCCAGCGTGAAGCTCACGCCCAGCCTGCCCAGCCGTCGATCTTCGGTGGTTCGGCCGCGCCAGCCGCCGCAGCCGCTCCGGTGATCAACGCACCAGCCTGGTTCAACGAGCAGAACTTCCTGGCCGCCGCTCGCAACCACTTCCAGGCGCTGCAGCAGCACTGGGATGCCAACGAGATGGACAAGATCGCTGAGTTCGTGACCCCGCAAATGCTCGAGTTCCTCAAGCGTGAACGTGCCGAACTGGGTGATGGCTTCCAGTCCACCTACATCGACAACCTCGATGTGCAACTGGACGGTGTAGACGATCGCCCAGACCGCACCGACGCTACCCTGACCTTCCGTGGCGTGTCGAAGAATTCGCGCTTCGATCAAGGTGAGGCCTTCAGCGAGAGCTGGCACATGGTTCGCGCTCAAGGCGAGAACCAGCCGTGGCTGGTCGCCGGTATCCGCCAGAACGGTTAACCGACGCACGCTGTGCAAAAAACCCCGGGCTTGCCCCGGGGTTTTTGCTTTTGCCAAAGTGGGATACTAGGGTATAACGCGCAGCGTTCATCAAGGTTAGAGGATGTGAACCGTGGAAGAAGTGATCGAACAACTCCGTGAAGCCAACGAGCCGGTACCGGTACCCTTGGAACTTCCCGACGAAGATCTGCTGGTCGAGATCGAGGAACAACTGTTCATCAACATCCCTTTCGTGTTCAAAGAGTTCCTGCTGACCGTCAGCGATGTGGTCTATGGCTCTCTTGAACCGGTAACCGTCACCGACCCGCAGTCGCACACCTACCTGCCCGACGTCGCGGCAAACGCTTGGGATGCTGGCGTACCGCGCGACCTGATCCCCATCTGCCAGGACGGCGACAACTACTACTGCGTCGAGGAAGACGGCACTGTCGTGTTGTGGGATGCCGAAGAGGAAGCCTTGGGCGAAGACAGCTGGGAGTCGGTCTGGCACTGGGCCCGGGACGTCTGGCTTGAAAGCTGAGTGAGAATTAAACTCACAAAATAATGGCCCATGGCCATTTTGCCCCGTAGAATCCCCAGGCTTTCTGCGCTTGGCGCCATCGCTACCGCTCCATCCCCTCGGACTTCGGTGAACGCTGGCGCAGAAAGCCCAACCCGCTCAGTGCGAGTGATCGCGACTGTTCTCCAGGGTTTCAAGCAGGGCGATTTGCATGCGCGTGTGTACGCGTATGAACCAACGCCAAAGCAACGCCACCACCAATGCCGCCACCACCGCGATCACCAGCAGCAACTCGCTGGTGGGCAGAATGCTCGCCGATAGCGCCGACAGCAGCAGGAAGATGACCAGCAACGACAACAGCGGGATCACCTCGGCAATCACCCTCCGCACGCGCTGCGTGTGACGCCCGGCCATCTCCGGCTTGACGCCCATCTCCGCCAGCAGCATCGACAGCGCCTTGAGCTTGCGATAGGCCGCAATCAGAAACGGGAGCGAAAGCAGCAGTGCAGCGCCCCAGATCACCGCCTTCTGCTGACTGACATCGCTCACCCACTCGGTCAGCCAATTGCCGATACGGCCAGCAAAATAGCCTCCGCTGAAGAAGATCGCGATCACCAGTGCCAGATTCACCCCCACCTGCAGCAGGATGCGACGGATCATCGCGGCCAGCATCGCGCCCTCGCCCTGCGGCTGGATGCTGCGCAACCACTCGCCATACAGCGACAGCACCCGTGCCAGGCGGCGCGGCACCACGTGCCCGAGTTTGATCGAAAGCGGATCAGCGGCGCGGATCAGATACGGCGTCAGCAGCGTGGTGATGGCCGACACCGCAACGGCGACGGGGTAAAGGAAGTCGCTGGTTACCTGCAGGGTCATGCCCAAGGCAGCGATGATGAACGAAAACTCGCCAATCTGCGAAAGACCCATGCCCACGCGTAGCGACGTGCGGCCGTCATTGCCGGCAATGAATGCCCCCATGCCACAGGACAGCATTTTGCCCAGCACCACCGCCAAGGTGATGACCACGATCGGCCAGGCATAATCTACCAGCACCTGAGGATCGATCATCAAACCGATGGCGACGAAGAAGATCGCGCTGAACAGGTCGCGAACGGGTTCGATCAGGCGTTCGATTTTCAGCAACTGCCGCGACTCGGCCATGATCGCGCCAATCAGGAAGGCCCCCAGTACCATGCTGTATTCGAGCTTCACCACCAGCAGGCAGAAGCCGAAGCACAGCCCAAGCACGGTGATCAGCAGCATCTCGTTGCTTTCGAATTTGGCGACGTAGGCCAACAGCCTCGGCACCAGCAGAATGCCGATGACCAGCGCCACGATCATGAACAAGGACAGCTTGCCTACGGTGGAAAACACTTCCCCGGAGCTGACAGTGCCACTGACCGCGATTCCTGACAGCAAGGCGATGATGCCGATACCGAGGATGTCCTCGACGATTAGCACGCCGAAGATCAGCTGGGCGAAACGCTCGTTCTTCATCTTCAGGTCATTGAGCGCCTTGACGATGATGGTGGTCGATGAAATCGCCAGGATCGCCCCTAGGAACAGCGAATCCATGGTGCTCCAGCCGAACCAGCGGCCTATCTCGAAGCCGATCCAGATCATCAGGACGATTTCCAGAAACGCTGCGATGAAGGCGGTGGCACCGACCTTGAACAGTTTGCGCAGACTGAACTCAAGGCCCAGGCAGAACATCAGGAAGATCACCCCAAGCTCGGCCAGGGTCTTGATGGTGTCTTCGTCGTGGATCAGGCCAAAGGGCGGAGTGTGCGGGCCGATGATGAAGCCTGCGACGATGTAGCCCAGCACCACGGGCTGTTTGAGCCGATGAAAGAGAATGGTCACGACACCAGCGACAAGCATGATCACTGCGAGGTCCTGGATGAAGCTGATGGCATGCATGGCGCGATTCTCCTTTTTCTCGATGCCAAGGCAGACCGCTCCTCTGCCAAAGCAGCCCCGAGCGAGCAGCAAGTACATACTGTATTGAATGCTGGAAAGCCCATGTTGCAGGGGCGTACTCAGGTTAACATCGCACCTCGCCGCAAATTGCCGGTGCAATATGCAGAAACAGATCGGCTACTTAACCGCCGCCGATGGCGTGATCGGCGTGACGATGGAGCGTCAGCCAACGTCCCGTATCAGGATGGCAAACACCAAGAGGGGAACCGACGTGTCTGTAGATACCCACCCCGCTTCAGCGCAACCTCACCGTGAGCACTCTATGGAACCTGGAAACGCCCAGCTGACTATGACCGTTTTGATGACGCCGGACATGGCCAACTTCTCCGGCAACGTACATGGCGGCACCCTGCTCAAGTATCTCGATGAAGTGGCTTACGCCTGCGCCAGCCGATATGCCGGCAGCTACGTGGTGACGCTGTCGGTGGACCAGGTGATATTCCGTGAGCCGGTACACGTCGGCGAACTGGTGACCTTCCTGGCTTCGGTCAACTACACCGGCAATACCTCGATGGAGGTGGGCATCAAGGTGGTGACCGAGAACATCCGCGAACGCTCCGTTCGCCACTCAAACAGCTGCTTCTTCACCATGGTGGCTGTCGATGACAATCGCCGCCCGGTCCAGGTACCACCGCGTCAGCCACAAACCAGCGAAGAGAAGCGGCGCTTCCTGCAAGGCCAGCAGCGCCGCCAGATCCGCCAGGAACTGGAAAAGCGCTACCAGGACCTGAAGACCGACTCGATCTAGAACGCCAGGCGTTGCGCCTCGAAGCGCACACGCGGATGGGCGATGCGATCATGGGCCCTCACCAGCTGCAATTCGTAGCTGGTGCAGGCTTGGGTTTCCAGCAATACCTCGTGCACCGCCGCCGCAGTGAACTCGAAGGCCTGCTGCCAGCTGTCCCCCAGCAGCACACGCGCCAGGAACAGCCCCGAGGTAAGGTCACCGACACCCACCGGCTGGCGCGGGAAGGCCAGCAGCGGCCGCTTCAGATGCCAGCTCGCCTGCTCGGTAACCAGCAGCATCTCGAACGAATCTGGCGCCCGATCGGGGTAGGACACGTGCTTGACTAGCACCACCTGCGGGCCACGCTTGAGCAGGCTGCGCGCCATGGCCACGCAATCGGCCAGCGACTCTGCGCGCCGGCCGCAGAAGCTGTCCAGCTCCAGCTGATTCGGACATAGAATGTCAGCCTTCGCGACGGCCTCTTCGAGCAGGAACTCGCTCACCTCGACCGGGACGATACAGCCCTTCTCCGCATGGCCCATGACCGGGTCGCACAGGTACAAGGCATTCGGGTTCACCGCCTTGATACGCTCCACCCCCGCCAGAATCGCCCGCCCTTGCTCCGCACTGCCCAGGTAGCCGGAAAGCACGGCGTCACAGTTGCCTAGCTCCCCGATGTTGCTAATGCCTTCCACCAACGCAGGAATTTGCGCTGGAGCAAGCACTTCTCCTGCCCACTGGCCATACTGAGTGTGATTGGAAAACTGCACGGTATTGAGCGGCCAGACGTTGACCCCGATACGCTGCATGGGAAACACCGCAGCACTGTTTCCGGCATGGCCAAACACCACATGGGACTGGATTGCGAGCAGGTGCGGGGTACGTTTCATGCGGGAGATTTCCAAAGCTGTTTCAAGGATTGTGCGCAGCGCAGTATGAACTCGATTGCCACCTGTACGACAGGCCAGGGACGCAGTTAAGCTGGTTCGACCTGTTTGGAGCATATGCAAATGTTGACCCTTGAGAATCTTCTCGTCCTGATGCTGGTGGCCACGGCAGGCGCTTGGTTGTGGCACAACCATGGGCTGCGCGAAAAAGCCTTGGAACGGGTCAAGCAGCATTGCGCCAAGCTCGACCTTGAGCTGCTCGACGACGCCGTCGCCCTCAAGCGCATCGCCTTTGTCCGCGATGCCAATGGGCGCAAGCGCTTGGCGCGGGTATACGCCTTCGAGTTCACTGTCACAGGCGAGCAACGTCACCCAGGCACCGTAACGCAATTCGGTGCCCACAGTATGCAGATCGAATTGGCGCCTTACCCGTTCGAGATCAAGACCCCGCCTCGCGGCGACAACGTGATCGAGATGCAGCAGTGGCGCCAGGAGCACAACCGCTGGCGCAATTGATCAATCGATCCGGCAGTCAGCCAGCGCGTCCTGCAGGACTTGCTGGGGCTGGGCTTGGTCGAAGATCAATTCGATACGGGTGTCCCTGCGCCAATCGCTGGGCTGCCAATCAGGCGCCCTGCCATGGACACCGTTGAACGATTTCCAGCCCTGCGCACTGTGGATAACACCCTTGGCGCGACGCCAAGGCCAGGACTCAAGAAGACCGCGCAGTCGCTGCTGATCGAAACACTGGCTGGGGTGCCAGCGCCAACCGATGCTCCAACTCTCCTCTCCCGCGTGGACAAGGCACATTGGGATTCGTGGGTCTGTCCACAGGGGCTGAGGTGGAGCCGGCGCATTACCCACAGCCAGTGCTTCTACCGAACCTCGACCGGCCGTCCCTGTGGACGAAACCGGAAGTCGGGCCAAGGGCAAT
Source organism: Pseudomonas sp. NyZ480 (assembly GCF_029537255.1). NCBI lineage: Bacteria > Pseudomonadati > Pseudomonadota > Gammaproteobacteria > Pseudomonadales > Pseudomonadaceae > Pseudomonas > Pseudomonas sp. NyZ480. Next base: position 5,395,777 of record NZ_CP120626.1, read on the forward strand.
GCGCCAAAGTCCGTCCAGTAGCCTTCCTGGCCGGCCAAGGCGGCAGTTATCAACAGCCGTTTCTGTTCATCCACAGCAGCGGCCTTATTGAAAACCACCAAACCCGATGCCTGTAACGCCTGTGCTTGAGCATCTGCCAGAGGCTCGCCGCGCGCCAGCGCTTCTGCGTCCACCACCATCAACAGCGGCTGGACAGCCAGGACCCCAGTCCACGGCGCTTGCCCAAGCTGCTTCAACAGCTGCACAGGGTGACCCAGCCCCGAGGGTTCGATGAACAGGCGGTCGGGCCGAGCTTTGCGCAGCAGCCGGCCCAATCCTACCTGAAACGGCATGCCATTGACGCAGCACAGGCAGCCTCCTGCCACCTCGCCGATGGCAATGCCATCGTCATCGCGGTGCAGCAGGGCGGCATCCAGTCCTATTTGCCCAAACTCGTTGACCAGTACCGCCCAACGCTCATTGAGTGGGCGCTGGGCCAGCAACTGGCGAACCAGACTGGTCTTGCCAGCGCCCAAGGGACCGGCGATGACATGGGTGGGAATATTCTGCAGCATGCGATGAGTTCAAGGCGGGTGTGTCACCCACTATGCCCCGTCACGCCAACCAGTCAAGACTGAGCAGCAAACGCCGCTCGTTACTCGACGGCGAACGATGGACCAATCCGGCACCTTCGTTACCCAACCATTTCTCACCTTTGAGAATGGCAACTTCGCCCGCTTGCAGGCGCTGTATCTTATCCACAGGCTCGTGCGCCAGCGACAGGCCGTCGCGGGCTATAGACCCCTCGGGTAACCACTCGCTACCGGGGCCGGCGTAGGTCGTGAGCAAGCGCAAAGGCACATGATCAACATGAAAGCGGGGACACATGGCCCCCTCCAGTACGCGCACACGCAGGCCGACACGGCGCGCACCGACAAGGCAGGTAAACGCAGAGACCAGCCAGTAGACATCGGCGACGAACCCTTCGTAACCATGCAGATCAGCCGCCTCGGGCAATAGAGGGCTCAGTTGGAGCGGGCGATCTTCATTCACCTCCAGCACACGCGCATCCGCCAGCAATTGGCCTTGACCGAGCAGCAAGCTGGCAAAGTCCTGCACCTGGACCGGCAGTCGACGTTGCCACACGGCCAGGTTGACGCCATCGAGCAGAATGTCGGACAGGCTGCGCGGTGATTCACCTGCGACCTGACGGATATCCACAGCCCTGAGCGCGGGCGTCATGCCGCCGCCTCCTCATGCCAGGGACCAAAAGGATCAGGCAACCGCAGCCAAGCCATTGCGCCAAGCGCCATCTCCTGGTCGGTTAACAGGCATGCATCGAGCTCTGTGGATAACCTCTCGAAGTCGATGTTCTGCCCGATGAACACAAGCTCCTGCCGGCAATCTCCGCATTCTTCGGTCCACAGCTTAAGAATGGCGGCGATGTTCTCCTCGTCCTGAGGCCATTGCTCCTTCGGCACGAACCGCCACCAACGCCCCGCCAACCCATGGCGCATCATGCCGCCAGCCTGCGACCAACTGCCGGCCTCCTGAAACTTGCTAGCAAGCCAGAAGAACCCCTTGGAGCGCAGTAAACGACCATTGCTCCAAGGGCTGTGGATAAAATCAAAGAAGCGTTGTGGATGCAGGGGTCGACGGGCCTGCCAGGTGCTCGCGGCGATGCCGTATTCCTCAGTCTCTGGCACGTGCTCGCCCCGCAGCTCACGTAACCAGCCCGGCGACTGTGCAGCTTGGTCGAAGTCGAACAGACCCGTGTCCAGGATGCGCGCCAGCGGCACCTGCCCCATGACCATCGGCACGATCTGCGCCCGAGCGTTCAGGCTGCGCAAGATGGCCGTCAGCTCTTCTCGCTCGTGCTGGCTGATGAGGTCGATCTTGCTCAGCAACAGCACATCGGCAAATTCCACCTGCTCGATCAGCAGGTCGCTGATCGAGCGTTCATCCTCCTCGCCCAGTGTCTCACCACGGCTGGCCAAGCTTTCGGCCGCCTGGTAGTCACGCATGAAGTTCAGGCCATCGACGACGGTAACCATGGTGTCCAGGCGCGCCATGTCAGACAGACTGCGCCCTTGCTCGTCGCGGAAAGTGAAAGTTTCCGCCACGGGCAAGGGTTCGGAAATCCCCGTGGACTCGATCAGCAGGTAATCGAAACGCTTCTCCTGCGCCAACCGGGCAACTTCCTCCAGCAGATCTTCCCGTAGCGTGCAGCAGATGCAGCCGTTGCTCATCTCCACCAGTTTTTCTTCAGCGCGGTTAAGGCTGACATTGCGCTGCACTTCACTGGCGTCGATGTTGATTTCGCTCATGTCGTTGACGATCACCGCCACACGCAGGTTGTCGCGGTTACGCAGGACATGGTTGAGCAACGTGCTCTTGCCCGCTCCAAGGAAGCCGGACAACACGGTAACGGGTAAGCGATTGGACATGGTGAAACCTCATCAGGCAGACGCATTCGAAACGATGCATTGCATAATGTTATAAAGTAACAATACAATTTCGCCAAGCCGTTCTCGTCGGACGTGTTGCCCGGAGCTGTAAATGAACCTGTCGCGCGCGGTGGCACTGCTGCTGCTTTTCACGCCTTTGCCACTGTTCGCCATGCCCAAGGTCGGCAACCTGGCGCTGTGCACACGCAGCGCCACGCTGCTGGCCTGCCAAGATGGCAAAGGCAATTACTACAGCGTGCGCAGCGAACGGGGCACGCTTTACCTGCGGGGTTATGACAGCGCCAGCCGCCGCTTGTGGGCACAGACCAATAGCCGCTTCGGCGCGATGACCTTTTTCACTGGTCTGGCCAGCGACGGCGAAGCTTGGGTCGGCTACAGCCACCGCGTCGGCTGGACCACGCTCAATCGTGTATCGAGCTCCAGCGGAGCCCGGTTCAACCTGCATTGCAGCCTGATCGGCGGTTGCCGCTGACAATACTTCCCTTGGATATTCACATGACCAGCCTCACGCTTCCCGATATCGCCGCACAAACCCAACAACACGCAACCCCGCTGGACTGGGTTGGCATGTGTGGGATCGCCGTGCCTATTCAGTTCGAGACACGCAGCGTGGCTGCACTGGCCGACGCAGGGGTGAACCTGAGCGACGGAGCATCGCGCGGTATTCACATGTCGCGGCTGTACCTTTCGTTGGAAGCATTGGAGCGGCAACCACTCACTCCACTCGCCATTCGGCGATGCCTGGCGGAGTTTCTGGCCAGCCACGCGGAGCTGTCATCCGGTGCATACCTGCGCCTACGTTTCGATCATCTGCTGAAACGGCCAGCCTTGGTCAGCCCGTTGGCGGGTTGGAAAAGTTACGCCATCACCGTGGACGCTAGGATGGAACACGAAATGTTCCACGTGGAACTATCGGTGCGTGTGCCCTATTCGTCGACCTGCCCCTGCTCGGCGGCCTTGGCCAGACAATTGATTCAACAGCAGTTTCAGGCAGATTTTGCCGGGCAACCGATCAATCATGAAGCCGTATTGCAGTGGCTGGGCAGCACCCAGGGAATCGTCGCGACACCCCATAGCCAACGCAGCCTGGCACTGGTGGGCGTACGATTGCAGGACAACTTGGACCGTTTACCCGTGACCGAACTGATCGATAGCATCGAATCGAGCCTGGGCACGCCGGTGCAGACGGCGGTCAAGCGCGCCGATGAACAAGCCTTCGCACTGGCCAACGGACAGAACCTGATGTTCTGTGAGGACGCCGCACGACGCGTTCATCAGACGCTGCGGCAGTTGAGTTGGAGCACTGCTTTCACCTTGCGCGTGGAACATGCGGAAAGTCTGCATGCCCACGACGCGGTCGCCACGAGCCAGTGGCAATGGTGAACCATCAGCTTCGTGGTTTGACGGTACCGCAATCATTTCCCAGCCAGACCGCTTTGGTATTCATGCTGCCCTGCTGCTGAACCCCGGAGGCATTGAAGGTCCCGCTGACCTGCGTGTGAAACTCCCGATCGCTGAGGAAAGTCGCTTGCCCGCTGCCTTGGGCGCGAGGGCAACTGAACTGGAACTTCCAGACATTACCCGTGCGGTCGGTGATCTTCTGCGTGCATCCGGACTGAGGATCCTGCAGGGGGATGTCGTTGGTCTTGACCTGCTCCGGCGTGAGGCACGAACGCACGCCCTTGCCCCCTACCGTCACACCTTGTTTGGCCAACACCCCCTCCATCATCGCCCGCTGCTCCGGTGGAAGATTTTTCAGTTGGCCGAGCATGAATTCCATGTCGGGCAGCGGTTTACCATCGACCTGCATGTTGCTGGTGGTCAGTTCCCACAGGCCTGGTTGCAACATCTGCGCATGCACCACGGGGCTACTCAGGCCCACGGCCAAGACCAACAGTGGCAGACGAATCTTCATGGACGAACGCTCCTAGAGAAAACCGGTCAACGGGCCGGACTGAGCCTTAGACGCTAAAACCGCACGCAGGTTGCAAGCCACACCCTGAACGTGTTCTGTTAGCCCAAGTGTATTCGGCAAGCAGGATGCGTATGGATTACCACAGCCCCTACTTCTTCGGTTACGTGCTTGGTGTGATTCACCTGATCGGGATTTTCGCCGCCCTCCATGCGGTGTTCACCGTGCGCACTGCCCAAGGCGCAATCGCCTGGGCGATGTCACTCTTCTTCATTCCCTACTTCACGTTGATCCCCTACCTGGTGTTCGGCGCCCGCTCCTTCTACGCCTACATCCACGCCCGACGCCAGGCCAACCAGGAAATGCACGTGGCCATGGCTAACCTCAACTGGCGGCCCTGGGTCGAGGAAGCCCTCACGGCCAGAGAGTCGGAAAGCTACGCCGCCCTGCGTGCCATGCCCAAACTTGGGCGCATGCCTTGCCTGGCTAACAACCAGGTGAAGTTGCTGGTCAATGGCAGGGCGACCTTCGATGCCATTTTCGCTGCCATCGCCGACGCCAAAGAAGCAGTGTTGGTGCAGTTCTTCATCATCCACGATGACGTCATCGGCCAGGAGCTTCAGCAGCTGTTGTTACGCAAAGCTGCCGAGGGGGTGAGGGTCTTCGTGCTTTACGATCGGGTTGGTAGCCATGCGCTGCCAGCAAGCTACAGCCAAGTGCTGCGTGAGGGCGGCGTGCAGATCCATGCGTTCGCCACCCGCCGCGGCTGGTTCAATCGTTTCCAGGTCAACTTCCGCAATCACCGCAAGATCGTCGTAGTGGATGGCCTGCTGGGCTTCATCGGTGGCCACAATGTGGGTGATGAGTACCTGGGCGGGCATCCTCGATTGTCACCGTGGCGCGACACCCATGTGCAAGTCAGCGGGCCTGTCTTGGCCTGCCTTCAGGAGTCGTTCGCCGAAGACTGGTACTGGGCCACGCGCCAGCTACCGCCGCTGATCCTGCCAGATGCGTACCCAGAGAACGGCATACTCTGCCAGGCCTTGGCCAGTGGCCCGGCAGACTCTCAGGAAACCTGCTCGCTGTTCTTCATCGAAGCGATCCATTCCGCGACCCGGCGAGTCTGGATAACCAGCCCCTACTTCATCCCCGACGAAGCCGTGTTCGCGGCCTTGCGTCTGGCAGTGCTACGGGGCGTGGATGTGAGGATTTTGATTCCGTCGCGCCCAGACCACAGGATCGTCTACGCCGCCTCCAGTCTGTTCGCCTTCGAAGCGGTACGCGCAGGCGTGCGCATGTTCCGGTACCTGCCGGGCTTTCTGCACCAGAAGGTGGTACTGGTGGATGATGAGGTCAGCGCTATCGGTAGCGCGAACCTCGATAACCGTTCGTTTCGCCTGAACTTCGAGATCACCCTGCTGACCATCGACCGCACGTTCGCCGACCAGGTCGAAGCGATGTTGTCCCATGACTTCGAGCATGCCAGGGAGATCACCGCAGAAGACAGCCGCGACACGCATCGCCTGCAACAACTTGGGATGCGTATCGCCCGGCTGATCTCACCGATTCTCTGAATGGCTCAGCGGTACAGGTCCTCCCGAGTCCAGGGCAGGTCATGGTGTCCATCGGCATACGGCTTCACCGCCAGTATCTGGTGCAGGTTGATCCAGCCCTTCTGGAAGGCATAGGCACAACCGGCCAGGTACAGGCGCCAGATGCGCAGGGTCTTTTCGGGCACCAGGCCTGCGGCCCTGTGCAACTGGTTCTCCAGGTTTTCGCTCCAGTGGTTGAGGGTCTTGGCGTAATGCAGACGCAGGCTCTCGACATCCACCACCTCAAGGCCGGTCTCGCAGATGCTGGCACTGATCATCGACAGGTGCGGCAGCTCACCATGGGGGAACACGTAGCGGTCGATGAACTCGCCGGCGCCACGCCCGACCGGTCGACCATCCACGTGCTTGGCAGTGATCCCATGGTTCATGACCAAGCCGCCTTCACGCACAGCCCCGTACAGCTTCTGGCAGTACAAGGCGAGGTTGGCGTGACCTACGTGTTCGAACATGCCGACGCTGACCACCTTGTTGAAACGACCGTCCTGGGGCAAGTCGCGGTAGTCGAGGATCTGCAAGTCGACCTTGTCGGCCAGCCCCTCCTCCTTGACGCGCTGACGGCCAAGTTTGAGCTGCTCTTTACTCAGCGTGATACCGAACACTTTCGCACCGTACTCACGCGCGGCGAAACGTGACAGCCCACCCCAACCACAACCGACATCCAGCAGATAGTCACCGGCCTGCAACCGCAGCTTGCGGCACAGGTGGTCGAACTTGTCTTGCTGGGCTTGGGCAAGTGTATTGTCGGGCTCTCTGAAATAGGCACAGGAGTACGCCATGTCCGGATCGAGCCACAGCTGATAGAACTCGTTGGAGAGGTCGTAATGGTAGGAAATGGCTTCGGCGTCGGTTGCCTTGTCATGGGCAATGCGCTGCGGCGAGGTTTCATCCTCATCCGTGAGCAGGGCTTCACTGAGCTCATCGCAAACCCGAATGACCTCCCCGATATTGCCCTCGAGCTCCAGCTTGCCTTCAACGAACGCCTCACCCAGTTCACCCAGGCTAGGATGATTCAATTGGGCAATGAGCTGAGGTTCCTTGATCAGGATGGTGACTTGCGGGCTGGGCCCCAGATCGAACTGGTTACCGTCCCACAACTTCAGACGCAAAGGTAAGTGCAGGCTTTGCAAGGCTGGTGGAAGTTGCGCAAGCATCGATGACCCTCCCCTTCATGTAACGGACGTGCCCCCTGAAAATTGGGACGCCACCGCAAAAGGGTAGTTCATTGAAACAAAGTTTCCGCTTATCACGACCATCGTCTAGAACCAACAGCAATGAAAACGACGCAGATTGTATACAATTCAAGGCACTACGACTAACCTTGTGCCCCTCTCGCGCTTCTTCATCCTGGAGTAGAACCCATGAAATCCTATGACGTGGTGATCATCGGCGGCGGCCCCGGTGGCTATAACGCAGCAATTCGCGCAGGTCAGCTGGGCATGAGCGTTGCTTGTGTGGAAGGCCGCCCGACCTTGGGCGGTACGTGCCTGAACGTCGGCTGCATGCCGTCCAAGGCGCTACTACATGCCTCCGAACTGTACGAAGCCGCCAGCGGGGCCGAATTTGCGCACCTTGGCATCGAGGTGAAGCCCACCCTCAATCTCGCCCAGATGATGAAGCAGAAGGACGAGAGCGTGACCGGCCTGACCAAGGGCATCGAGTACCTGTTCCGCAAGAACAAGGTCGACTGGGTCAAAGGCTGGGGTCGCCTGGATGGCGTCGGCAAGGTAGTGGTCAAGGCAGAGGATGGCAGCGAAACCACGCTGCAAGCCAAGGACATCGTCATCGCCACTGGTTCCGAGCCCACCCCGCTACCAGGTGTGACAATCGATAACCAGCGCATCATCGACTCCACCGGTGCCCTCGCCCTGCCCCAGGTGCCCAAGCACCTGGTGGTGATCGGCGCCGGTGTGATTGGCCTGGAACTCGGTTCGGTGTGGCGTCGCCTGGGCGCCCAGGTCACTGTCATCGAATACCTTGACCGCATTTGCCCTGGCACCGACGAAGAAACCGCCAAGACCCTGCAAAAAGCCCTGGCCAAGCAAGGCATGGCCTTCAAGTTGGGCAGCAAGGTCACCCAGGCAAACGCCTCGGCCGATGGCGTCAGCCTTACCCTCGAACCCGCCGCAGGGGGCGCCGCCGAAACCCTGCAAGCCGATTACGTACTGGTGGCCATCGGTCGCCGTCCTTATACCAAGGGCCTTAACCTGGAAAGCGTGGGCCTGGAAACTGACAAGCGCGGCATGCTCGACAATCAGCATCACCGCACTTCGGTGCCAGGCATCTGGGTCATCGGCGACGTCACCTCCGGCCCGATGCTGGCGCACAAAGCCGAAGACGAAGCGGTGGCCTGCATCGAGCGCATTGCAGGCAAGCCCCATGAGGTCAACTACAACCTGATCCCCGGCGTGATCTACACCCGGCCGGAACTGGCCAGCGTGGGCAAGACCGAGGAGCAGCTAAAGGCCGAAGGCCGTGCCTACAAGGTAGGCAAGTTCCCCTTCACCGCCAACAGCCGCGCCAAGATCAACCACGAGACCGAAGGCTTCGCCAAGGTCATCGCCGACGCCAATACCGATGAAGTGCTGGGCGTGCATCTGGTCGGCCCGAGCGTCAGCGAGATGATCGGTGAGTTCTGCGTGGCCATGGAGTTCTCCGCCTCGGCCGAGGACATCGCCCTCACCTGCCACCCACACCCGACCCGGTCCGAGGCGTTGCGCCAGGCCGCGATGAACGTCGATGGGATGGCGATGCAGATCTGACCCCAGGGTACGGTGCCAGACGGTGGTAGGCCACCGTTTGGCGCCTGGCCAAGCAGACGCTCAGCTCGTGGAATCAGCTCGGCCGTCGGGTCTAAACGGATTTCACTCGGCGCTTGATCGGTTTGCGCAACGGCTTATCGTTGCTCGGCATGTGCAGGTAGGACATCACGCTTTCGGTCAGCTCTGAAGCCAACTGCACCGCTTCTGTGTTGCGGGCCATCACACCCGCCACCAATGCCTCTATCAGCGCCAGTACGCTGCCGTTGGAACTGATCAGCACAGGGTGGTCCGCTGGGGCAAAGAGCGCATGGTCGGCGATATTGGTCAGCGGTGAAGCGGGCGAGTCGGTTATCGCCAGGACCGTTGCCCCGCGTTCGCGTGCAAAGCGCGACAGCTGCAGCGTATCGAGCGAGTAGCGCGGCAGGGAAATCGACAGCAATACATCCTGTTCGGTGATAGCCGCCAGGCGATAAGCGGCGTTTTCATTGCCCCCCTCCATACTCACCGCCGTGGCATCGGCACAGAACGGTACCAGGTTCGCTGCCGCCAAGCCTGCCATGTACGCACTGTTGCCAAAGCCCAGGATGAAAATCTTGCGTGCCTGGGTCAGGCAACGGATGAAAATTTCGAAGGTATCGGCGGTATTGTTGGCGCCAGCGGTGTCGAGATTGCTGGCGGCGATCTGTATTTGCTCATGCAGGCCGAAGGCCCCGTCCGGGCGATGCGCAAGCTCATTACGCAGCTTGTCCACTGGCGACACCATCTGCTGCAGTGTGGCTACCAGTTCGGCCTTCAGACCGGTATACCCGCCCATGTCTATCGCTTTGGCCAGGCGGTTGACCGCGGCTGGCGAAGTGGCGGTTTCAACTGCCATCTCCTCGATGGTCAGGGTCGCAGCCTTCAGCGGATGACGCAGGATGAAGTCGGCCACCTTGCGCAGCGAGGGTTGCAGATGGGGTGCAGCCTCCGCCAGCTTGCGCATCACCGGGGCAGCGTAGACGGTTACATGCTTGGTAGATGTCGGCATGGATGGGCTTTCAGCACGTTTGAATGAATGGACCTACGCGCTCTATCGGGGCGAGGCTTGGGAAGTTCCGGCTGAAGTGTATCCGAAGCAGAGCGCCGGTGTAGCGCTCTGCTGGGTGTCCTGCGCGTCGCCTACTTCAGGCTGCCGGCCAGAAACTGCTGTAGGCGCTCGGACTTTGGCTGGGCCAGAACTTCGCGTGGGCAGCCCCTTTCCTCGACGCGACCTTGATGAAGGAAGAGCAGCTGGTTGGAGACTTCCCGGGCGAAACCCATTTCGTGGGTGACGACCACCATGGTCCGCCCCTCTTGCGCCAGGTCACGCATGACCTTGAGCACCTCGCCAACCAGCTCCGGATCCAACGCCGAGGTCGGTTCGTCGAACAACATCACTTCAGGCTCGACAGCCAGGGCTCGGGCAATGGCCACGCGCTGCTGCTCTCCCCCACTCATGTGCCCCGGGTATGCGGTTCGGCGATGGCCAACACCAACCTTCGCCAGATAGTGCTCGGCTTTCTCACGGGCTTCTTTCTTGCCAACGCCCAGCACATGCACCGGTGCTTCCATGACGTTCTCCAGGGCAGTCATATGGGACCACAGATTGAAGTGCTGAAAGACCATGGACAGGCGTGATCGCATCCGTTGCAATTGCCTGCTGTCGCTGGCAGTGAGGGTTCCGCGGGTCTTGTGCGACCGCAGCTTGAGCTCTTCGTTGTTGAGCAGAATGCGCCCGCTATGCGGCTCTTCCAGCAGGTTGATGCAACGCAGGAAGGTACTCTTGCCCGACCCGCTGGATCCGATGATGCTGGTGACATCACCGGCTTTGGCCGTCAGGGACACGCCCTTGAGCACTTCATGGGTGCCGTAGCGCTTGTGTAGGTTGTCGATTTCCAAGGTGTACATGGCAGTCGGTGCTCTTGTTGTCAGTCGGTGAGCAGGCGGCCCTGACGAATCGGGTGCCGACCGGCAACTTTGGCCAGCCACAGGCCGGGCTGGGCATAGCGCAGACGCTCGCGGGCATAGAGAACGCCGCAGGTCGTGGCGTACACCACAGAGTGCCGATCGCTGAGCGGGTCGATGACCTCGAACAATGGGTCGCCGACGTTGACCTGCTTGCCTAGCGGCTGGAGAAAACTCACTACGCCTGGGTGCGGTGCATAGGCATACTGCGCGCCAGAAAAAGGGGTGGCTTCACAACATGTAGAAGGCACGGCTGGCCACTCGCCGCTGATCAACCCTTGGTCGGCAAGGAAGCCGAGTATGTCCTCGGCACTCTGCTGTACCTGTGGTCGATCGGTATCGGCCATGCCACGCAATTCGATGGTGGTAGCCGTGCACGCCAGCGGAATGTTGTGTTGCGCGAAGCGCTGCGCCAAATGCAGCCAAGGGAGCGCGCAGGCTTCATCGAAGGAATTGCCGCCGCTGTCTTCGGCCAACAACACCGCGCCCGCGTTCAAACGAGCGGCCAACGGCTTCAGGGCTGGCCAAAGCTGTGGCAGCGCGTAGAGCAGCATGATCGATTCGAAATCGCAATGCAGGTCGAGCACCACATCCGCATCGCAGGCCTGTTGCAGCAGCAAGCGGCGCAGCCCATCGAGCTCCGATCTGGCCGGCGGCAACGCGGCGATGGCCTCTTGCATCAGGTGGCGAATCAGCGTGACGTTCACCTGCGGATCGTCGCTCAACCTGCCTTCGAGCTGCGGAACGATCAGCTCCGCCAACGCAGGAAAATCGCGGTTGAAGTTCTGTCCGCTGGCCAGGTCGAAACGTCCCTGATGGGTGGCTTGAAACATTTGCCCCAGGCCAATCGGATTCGCCACGGGTACAAGCTCGATGACGCCGTTGAGTTGGCCCTGCCGCTCCAGCTCGATCAGACGTTGTTTGAGCTCCACCGCCACGCGCATGCCTGGCAGTTCGTCGGCGTGCAGGGCGGCCTGGATATAGGCCTTGCGCGGGCCGCTGCCAAAGCGAAACACCGAGAGTCGACGCTCCGTTCCAGCGGTGCTCCAGGGCAGTGGGTGTTGAATATGTTCCATGGATATCTCTCAACTCTTGCGCGGGGCCAGGTGCGCAAGCCAGCGACCTTCGGCCAGCTTGAACAGGCGCAGCAGGATAAAGGTCAGGCACAGGTAAAACAGGCCAGCGGTGACAAAAGCCTCGAACGGCATGTAGTAGCGCGAGCTGACCGTACGCGCCACGCCGGTGATATCGACCAAGGTGACGATCGAGGCAAGCGAAGTGGTGTGCAGCATCATGATCACTTCATTGCTGTATTGCGGCAGCGCCCGGCGTAGGGACGAGGGCAACAGGATCCGGCGATACAGCGTGAAGCGCGACATGCCCACAGCTCGCGCCGCTTCGATTTCACCACTGGGCGTAGCTTTCAAGGCGCCAGCAAGAATCTCCGCACTGTAGGCACTGGTGTTGATGGCAAACGCCAGACAAGCGCAAAAAGTGGCGCTGGAGAGGTACGGCCAGAACACACTCCCCCGCACGGCCTCGAATTGCGCCAGCCCGTAGTAGATGAGAAAAAGCTGCACCAGCATTGGCGTGCCCCGGATCACGTAGGTATACAACCAGGCCAAGCGGTTGAGCCAAGGCGTGCGGGATATGCGCAGCAGTGCCAAGGGAATGGCCAATGCCAGGCCCGCGGCCAGGGCGATCAGAAGCAGTTTGAAGGTCACCAGGACGCCTCCAGCGTAGAGCGGAAGGCTGTCGGCGATCAGCTTGAAATCCAGCACGGGCGTTTCCTCAGAATTCGGCCAGGCGGGTACCGACGGCGTAGCGCTGTTCCACCCAGCGCAGAATCACCAGGGACACCGTAGTGAGCAGCAGGTACAACCCGGCAACGGCCAGGAAAAAGGTGAAGGGTTCGCGGGTAGCGTCAGCGGCGTTCTTGGCTTTGAACATCATGTCCTGCAAGCCCACTAGCGATATCAGTGCCGTCGCCTTGGTCAGGACCAGCCAGTTGTTCGTGAAACCTGGGATAGCAAAGCGAATCATCTGCGGCAACAGCACCCGCCGAAATACCTGCATCCCGCTCATGCCGTAGGCCGCACCGGCTTCCGCTTGTCCTCTGGGGATAGCCATGAAAGCCCCGCGAAACGTTTCCGAGAGGTAGGCTCCGAAGATGAAGCCCATGGTGCAGACGCCAGCGATGAAAGGGTTGATGTCGATGTATCGAGGGTGACCCAGCAAGGGAGCCAAGCGGTTGACCAGGTCCTGGCCTCCGTAAAAGATCAGCAGGATCAGCACCAGGTCGGGAATGCCACGGATGACCGTGGCATAGCCTTCGCCGAGTGCTGCCAACCATTTCACATGCGACAAGCGAACCGCCGCCCCCAACAAGCCAAGGGCAATCGCCACCGTCATGGAAATCAGCGCCAGGCTCAGCGTGAGCCAGGCACCCTGGAGAATGGTCGGGCCATAGCCGTGCAGCATGGTGGGGGTCCTCAACCGGCGCCGTCCGAGGCGGCGCTCAAGCACTAAAAGGTGGAAGCGGTTGCGCTCCCAGCAGTCACTTGCCGTAGATATCGAACGCGAAGTACTTGGCCTGCACTTGCTGGTACTTGCCGTTGGCACGTACCGCGTCGATCGCAGCATTTATGCGCGCAGCGTTCTCGCTGTCGCCCTTGCGAACCGCAATACCAGCCCCTTTGCCGAAGTACCTTGGGTCGTTGAAGTCCGGCCCGACCAAGGCGAAGCCCTTGCTTATGGGGGTTTTGATAAACCCTTCACTGGTATTGATGATGTCGGCCAAGGTAGCGTCCAGCCGACCGGCCACCAGGTCGAGGAAGGCTTCGTTTTGTGAGGCATAACGCACCACTTCGATGCCAGCGGGTTCAAACTGGTCGGAGGCAAAGCGATCGTAGGTAGACGCGCGCTGTACACCGACCTTCTTGCCCTTGAGGTCAACCAATGGATCATTCACCACGCTGCCAGCTTTCATCGCCAGCTTGCCTGGGGTCTGGTAATACTTCTTGGTGAAATCCACTGACTTCAGACGGTCTTCAGTGATGGACATCGACGACAGCACCGCGTCGATCTTGCGTACTTTCAGCGATGGAATCAGCCCATCGAATTCCTGCTCGACCCACTCGCATTTGACCTTCATTTCGGCACACAAGGCGTTGCCGATGTCGTAGTCGAACCCGCTGATCTGGCCTTCAGGGGTTTTGAAGGCGAAGGGCGGATAAGCCGCTTCGATACCAATACGCAGGGTGTCTTCGCTGGCGGAAGCGATGCTGGTGGAGGCGTAGAGCGCCAGTGCTCCGAGAAGTACGATCTTGTTCATCTTATTGACTCCTGACTGGGGCGAGGTGGTTGTCGACGCAGGGCTTCACCCCTGCTCCTGACAGTTCTTTTCCCGCACCGAGTGGCAAGCTTTTCAGCGCCAAGTCCTAGAGCCTGCGTGCAGCCCTGACGTGAAAGCCTACCCGCTCACGGGACCGGTTTCGGCAGCATTTATGACACGTTTATTTTCATAAATCTACAATGCAGAAATATTTGTGTCAGATGCAGAATGACACTAAACCCATAGAAAAGGCTCTATTTAGCTGGTTTTGGGGATTTGACCGGACGTTTCGAGAAGGGGGAAATTTGAAGTACCGCGCGCTAAAGTGCTTGAAGAAGGATTTCCTCCGCGATACACAGTTTCACAGGATCGGTTCGTGAAAAAAAACATTCACTGTTGGGCGGCTGGGTGCGCAAGTTCCATGACAAGGGTGGCTTGGTTGATGGCGCCAGCGTGTCTGGCGCTCAGATACCCCTCTCTCCCCTCCAGGGATGATGACCGAGATTCAGGCTACCTTGGCCTGAACGGTGAACAGGCTCGCCCCCAGCGCCACGAACGAGGCGCCGAACAGCCGATTCATCAGCCTCGCACGGTTCGGCGCAGCAAGCTTGCTGCGCAGCACCTGGGCCAAGGTCACATAGAAGGCATGGGAGATCATCGAGCAGGCCGCGAAGGTCAGCACGAGAATGCCCAACTGCACGTTCGAATCATTACCCGGGCGGATGAACTGCGGCAGGAACGCTGCGAAGAACAAAATCGCCTTGGGATTGGTCAGCGCCACGGTCACACCGTTGAGCATCAGTCTGTTGAGGGGGGTAGCGCGCCTGGCCGGCTGATCGAGTTTATCGAAGGCACTGGTGCGGCTCTTCCACTGCTTCACGCCCAGGTAGATCAGATAGCTTGCACCGAGCACCTTCAGCAGCAGGAAGGCCGTGGCCGACGCCTGCAGTAGCACGCCCAGTCCCGCACTGGTGGCGGCCGAGATCACCAGCAAGCCCAAGGCGTTTCCGACCGAACCCAGCATGGCCCGTCGCGGCCCAAAGGCCACCGAATTGGACAGCGCCATGATCACGCCGGGACCTGGGGTCAGGGTGACCAGCATGGCGACGACGACAAAGCCGAACCAATCGTGAAGTGACATCCTTGTACATCTCCTGGGGATTGACTGGCGGACTGTAACAGATAGTCGCCCTGCTCTCGCATGAATGCCTGCGGCAGGGCGGGCGTCTCCCACTGGCTGATGAGCTCAGTTTGTCCCACTCAGCGAGACACTTATTCCTGCCGAAGCGGGTTTTTCAACCCAGGCATTGACAGTAGATTTCTCTCATCGCAAACCTCGAAGCCTGCGTACTGGGCTGCGCATGCTTTCTCGCACTGCCAGGCTTCGTTACCAAGCACCGGGAATCACCTGGACCCGATAACACCTAAAGGGCAGCAACGGAATGAACACATCGACTGCAAGCGCTTGGAGCCCCCTGCGCAACACCACCTTCCGCATGTTGTGGATCGCAACGATTGCTTCCAACATCGGTACCTGGATGCATGAGGTCGGCGCCGGATGGTTGATGACGACCCTTTCCGCCAACCCGCTCCACGTGGCATTGATCCAAGTGGCCGGCTCGCTACCAATGTTCTTCCTGGCGCTACCCGCCGGTGCCGCCGCTGACATCGTCGATAAACGTCGCTACCTGCTGCTCGTGCAGCTGTGGATGTCTGCAGTAGCGGTAACACTCGCTGGCCTTACCTTGCTGGGGCTGATGAACATTCCTTTGCTGCTGATGCTCACCCTCGCCTTGGGCATCGGTACGGCCTTGATGATGCCGGCGTGGAGTGCACTGACGCCTGAGCTCGTCAGCAAGGACGACCTGCCCAATGCGGTGGCGATCTCCAGTGTCGGGATCAACGTATCGCGCGCGATAGGCCCAGCGTTAGCAGGCGTTGTCGTGAGCCTGGTCGGCCCGTGGCTGACATTCGCCCTCAACGCCATTTCATTCGCGGGTGTCATCCTGGTGCTGTTCACATGGAAACGTGAGATCAAGGAGCCACTGCTTCCAGCAGAACGTTTCATGGGTGCCATGCGTACTGGTTTGCGCTTCGCTCGCAGTTCCAAACCCCTTCAAGCAGTGCTGATTCGTGCACTGGCATTCTTCTTGTTCGCGAGTGCCGGTACCTCGCTGCTGCCGCTGATCGTCCGCGGTGAAATGCAAGGTACCGCCGCTGACTTCGGCATGCTTCTCGCCGCCATCGGTATTGGCGCAGTGGGTGGGGCTACCCTGCTGCCTCGCCTGCGCGAACGCATCAGCAGAGATCGACTGGTGATGATCGCCAGCCTTCTCTATGCGCTTTTCCTGCTGGTTTTGGCTTTGGTGCGAAATTTCTATGTGCTGATGCCCGCCATGCTGTTGAGCGGTGCGGCCTGGATCGCGGTGCTCTCGAACATGCAGGTCGCTGCGCAAACATCGGTCCCAGCGTGGGTCAGAGCCCGTGCGCTGTCGGTTTATATCCTGGTCTTCTTCGGGGCCATGGCCAGCGGAGGCTTTTTGTGGGGCTCCGTGGCGAGCCATGCCTCGATCACCCTGAGCTTGCTGGTGGCTTCTGGCGGGTTGGCGCTAGGCACGATTCTCACATGCAACGTTACGCTTCCCGAGACCGAAGCCGACGAACTCGCGCCCTCACTGCACTGGCCAACCCCTCTGATCAACGCTGAGATGGATCAAGAACGCGGACCGGTAATGGTGACGCTCGAATACCACATCGACCCTGCGAAGGCCGAGGCGTTCTCCGAGGCTGCCCGCGACCTGGAGGCAATGCGCAAGCGTAACGGCGCGTTGTCTTGGGGATTGATGCAAGACAGTGCCGAACCCGCACTGTGGCAGGAGTTCTTCTTCGAGGAATCGTGGCTTGAACACTTGCGCCATCACCACCGCGTCACACGGGGTGAGCTGAAAATCGAGGCCCGCGTGCGGAAGTTTCAAACCGAAGATGTTCCCGTGCGTATCCGCCACCTTCTGGCTGAATCACATACACATCACCGCTAAAGCGCGGACGTCGCAAGAGGACCTTTGAAAATGACTCCAACTGAAATCCGCCAGGGGCCCGCGGGCCTGGCAAAAATCTCATTGCCGCTTGGCCTGCTGTTTCTACGCGTATCTGCCGCTCTGTTGCTTCTTCAGATCCACGGTCTGCCGAAGCTTCTTCACTGGAGCAGCGAGCTGCAACGGATCGAGGATCCGTTCGGTCTGGGGGCAACCCTGACACTCTCGATGGCGGTGTTTGCGGAAGTGGTTTGCCCGATCTTGTTGATCCTGGGCGTTTTCGCGCGCCTCGCTTGCCTGCCAGTGCTGGCCGTGCTCGGAGTTGCGCTGGTGGTAGTCCACCCCGACTGGACGTTGGAACAAGCGCAATTCGCGTGGCTGTTCACCATCCTGTTTGCAGGCTTGGCCATCACTGGTCCGGGCGCCTGGGCCATCAGGCCTGACGTACGAAGGAGAGGGACTCATCAGGCTGAGTTTGCAGAGAAATAAGCCTGAGCCGAAGCCGAAGTGCGGCCGGCACAGAACTATCCGGCTCGTACAGGTAATGCACCGTCCGCCCGGTATCGCCTACATCCTGCGGTGGCGGACTTTCCCTGGCGAGTTTGTCGCCATACCAGCCGAAAAGGGTAAAGCCGCAGCCCAGCTCACGCTGTCGCTTCGCCCGATAAATCATTCCAACCCGTGCCGGCTTCAGACCTGTCCCAGAAGTGCGCGACAGACCGCTTGTGCAAGCCTTGCTCGCTGCGCCAATGTGGGCGGACTGCGCCGCGTGGGCTGTGTCGTTGGCGCTGGTGAAGTGGGTGATGCTGCCGGCGTTGTAGGTGGTGGCGCTGCCGCCGCCCTGGATCACCAGCTCGATCTTGGCGGTGATGTCGAGTTTGGCCAGCAGGTTGATGTTGTCCTTCAGGGGGAAGGGGCTTAGTATAACCAAACCCTTTGCCGCCTAACACCTTATCTGCTCTTGTTGGCTGAGCCATAGCTCAGCGCAGTGAGGGCCCCCTTGGCAGTATTTCCTTACGTCAAAAATTCCCCGCCATGTGCTTTCAAATTGTATCAAGTGAGGCAGAGCCATACGCATCTAGCGGCAAAAACTCAACACCTTGAATCTTTTGCTCCTCGGCTCTACGCATGAATTCCTCGTTACAAAAAAGTGTATCAACGTATGAATTGAAGTCTTTGATCTTAAATACAGGCGCACGCGCCCCCTCACTAATCACTAGCCTCTCAAATGATTCCACCCTTCCGTATTTGTCACGCTCTACAACTGAAGCAGGCTCTAAGACATCCTTGCTCGAAAAACTTTCAAACAAGCCGGCATAATAGCTAAGTGGATTTAGAGCCGAACCTTCAGAAACCTTAAACTCAACAGGCTCGGCATCTACGAGTACAACGTTGGCTTGTTGGCATGCCTTGAAAAAACTGTCACTCAAAATATAAATATCACCAATAAGTTGGCGCACACCAAAAAGGTATTTTTTTGATCGCCCCACAAGAACCAACCCAGAAGGCAGTTTTTCGTGAGGGCGCCTCCTCACTGAATTCGCATACCAAGGCAAGTAACCATGTTCGACCGAACCCCAATCATCATAATGCTTATCATATAAAGTGGCGTCTAGTCTACCCACAGGGCAACCTGGCGCTTTTTTACGCGACATCATGTAGTATTTCATTGGGTTACCTCAAACGAATTGGTGAAGTCCCGGGAATAGCAGGCGTTTTAAGCCACATTCTATTACGAACTTGAATTGCCAATATTTTTTGAATGCTCATAGACTGAAGGCTCTCAAAATTCCGGAATCTGCTGGACTGTGGCGCTCACAACATAGTTTGACACAAGCAGACAGGAGTCCGAGCTGGTTGCGGCGAGGTGGTAACTCCACCTGAAAGCTGCATTTAGCAGCACGATATTCGGTGAAGCCACCCTGGAGACGGCTCAGGAGATTTCATCGTCGAGCTACCTCCGGAAGTCCTGAGGGAGCTCGGTGTCACAGTTGATGACCAGCTGACCGAGTTTGTCCCAGCGATAGCGCAGGGTGTGTTCGTTGGCATCGATGCGTTCGGCCAGCAAGCCGGCGGCGCTGTATGACCAGATGGTACAACGGTCGAGGCCATCGGAGTGGGCCAGCAGGCGGCCTTCCGGTCTGTCCCAATAGTGCGCGACCGAGTTCTTGTAGAGGCGCCGGCCCAACGCGTCGTAGCCGAAATCGACCTTGAGCTTATCGTCGTTGAAACTGACCAGCCGATCAAACAGGTCCCAGGTGAAGTGCGCATGCGATCCGTTCTGCAGGCGATGCACCGGATTGCCGCGCTCGTCGTACTTGTAATGGGTGCCAGCGTACTCACGCAGCAAGTTATCCATCAGCTTGTTGCGACGTGAATCCGCCTCCAACGGGCGATTGAGTTCCTGGGCTTTCTGGTCCAGCAGGTTACCGGCCGGGTCGAAGGCGAAGGTCTCGACACCCAGGCGGCTGGTGGCTTGGAGCAGGCGGCCGACCGGATCGTATTGATACTCCAACTGGCCGCGACGGGTGTCGTGGATGTTGGTCAACTGGCCCGCAGCGTCGTAACGGTATTGCCGCTTGAGCAGAGTGGACTGGCCATCGTGGCTACCCAACTACTGCTCTTGCAGGCGCCCTGCAGGGTCCCAAGTCTGGGTCTGCATGAGCTTGTTGCCCTGGTGCCGCACTACCTCGCGGTGCAGGTCGTCGCGCTCGTAGGCCAGCATCTCATGATGGTCGAGGGTCATGCCCAGCAGGTGACCGCTGCCATACGTCACCTCGGACGGACTGACACCGCATTCTTCACAATGGTTCTACATCTTCAGAGCAGCTCGTTTCTAACGGAATAAACTCAAGCCCCTTAAGCCCTACACCTTCCGCTTTCTCCTTGAATAAGTTAGCGCAAAACAATGTACTAAAGTGAGCACTTAGCCCCTGAAACCTGAACAGCATTGGCAGCTTGACTCGAAGGTCAGC
Organism: Pseudomonas sp. NyZ480; assembly: GCF_029537255.1. Taxonomy (NCBI): domain Bacteria; kingdom Pseudomonadati; phylum Pseudomonadota; class Gammaproteobacteria; order Pseudomonadales; family Pseudomonadaceae; genus Pseudomonas; species Pseudomonas sp. NyZ480. The sequence goes on from NZ_CP120626.1 coordinate 5,415,835, forward strand.
TGGTAAAAACAGGCTAAAAAAGGGGGATTTCGGAGAGGGCGGAATTTAGGTCGGAAATTTTTTCCAACGAACGGTAGATCTGGGGCCAACAGGTTTTCGCCGGAAGGTTTTCAGCGCTTATGAGATCGAGCCCCTCCCGCGCGGCGCATCGCGAGCTACGCTCGCTCCTACGTTTGTTTCGGGCCAGTTATTCCTGGAGGATTTGCGCGCGGACGCCTTGGCGCATGGCACGCTATCGCGGGGTACGAACAAGGCGGTCGCGCGCGCATGGCACAATCGTGTCCCGGGAAGTGGTGTAACTGAACCAGCCAAAGGCGCCCTGCGGGCGAAAGAGGATGGTCGGCGAGCGGCCTTCAAAAAAAGCCTTCCCGTTTGGAAGGTTTGGAAAACTTTTGACGTTCGCCGGGTTGTCGAAAACTGTCCGGAGAGAGGCATGAATGCTCAGGATGAGGCCGATTCGCTGCTGCTGGTCGGCATCTAATTTCGGTGGTGTGCTTGTGTCATCTGTGGCGCGGCGCAGGGTAGAACAAGAAATAGAGGGTCGCCGCCGGTATAAGCCGTCAACACTATGAGGCGCATGCGAATGGGGACTGGGGTTTGGGCAGCACCAATACCCCACCCCGTACTCATAGTTCTCTTGGACGAAATGAGCAGATTCACCGCCGCCCGCATGGTAGGTATTCCACAGAGAATCCGTAGGCCGTCCCCGCTCAGCCAACGATTTGAGGTGTTCTGCGAAGTCATCACAGCTCTCATAGACACTGACGAACGCTTCGCTGATCCGGGCATTCTCACCACCCGCAATCGGTGCCTGGCTACTCAAGCGTGCAGATTCCAAAGCATCACGCAACATCCCAAGCTGGATGAAGAGGGAGTCCATTTTTGCGGCTTCTTCGCCATGAAGACCAGGGATAAGTGAGGCCGCTCTATCTCGAGCCATCTCGGCAGCATGCTCATCGGAAATGTGTCGGGCTGAAGTGCACAGCAGACGGCAGATCTTCGCGCGGCGAAGTGCTTTGGGATCTTCATTTGTTACTGCCAGCGCCTCACCTAAGTGCCGACCGCAACACATACCATGACATCGAGATCATGCCCCGGTCTGTTGAACGGCTTGTCACAAAATGGGCATCGGTTTTGTAGGACTATGTTGTGCTTGAAGCACACGGTCACATAAGGAGCAACGTATCGTCGCCAGTATGAAAAAGCCGAGCGCCCTCAGATCATCTCGAACACATTCAGGACAGAACGAGGCATCCCACACGCCGAAGTGCTCGCCTTCGGAATGTACTGCCTTCCTGAATACGAATGATCCCAATAGCCTTTGAAGACGTGGGTTGAAGCCAACATGGTGTGGTTATGAATCAGCCGGTTAAAGCCGTTGCATCCTTGCCAGCCCATCGCCGCTGCCAGTTTTTCACCTCTATAGTCTTCAACACGTCACGGGTCGCAAGCTGTTCAAAGACCGGTGCGATGTCTACATGCCATCTGAGGAAGTGGTTCCGCCGCACATAAGAGGCGAGCGATTCGTCGGGCTGAATTTGCAAAGGCATGGAAGAGCGTCAAAGCAGTGTTGCAGCTATCGCAACAAAGGAAAGGAAGGCTGTGCCGACGAAGGGAGCCGGGACGGCTCCCTTCCTCTGCGACAGTCCTTATTGTCTAGCGACAGTTTTTATTCTCAAGAATCAATTCAATGGGTGCTCACAACATAGTTTGACACAAGCACCCGCGAAAATCGGGGCCTGCAGCCGTTGACGCGGTAGCCTCCGCAACAACATAGATTGACACAACCCGTCCAGCTTTTGAAAAACGGGGGTCATAGCTGACATTATAGTTTGACACAAACAGGTCAGAACTCGAGCCGGTTGCCAGCGAGGCGGTAACTCGACCTGCAGCAGCGCAAGGGAGTACGATGAGTCGGTGAAGCCACACAGGAACCGACCTCAATGATCCAGCCATTGCGTATGACGGTGAAATGCCAGGATCCTGAAGACGGCTCAAAAGACGTCATCATCGATTTACCTCCAGAAATCTTAAAGGCGCTTGGTGTCACAGTTGGTGACCAGTTGAGCATCGAGGTCATCGACGGAGTGATAGTCCTGAAGCCAGTCCGTGAAGCTACTCCTAGGTAGCTGCTGGCTCCTGTTGACTGACTTCACTAAAGGCAGTCTTGGCACGAGCCTCTACCATTTCAATCAGCTCTAAGTGCTTTGGGAACTCACCCTTCAGCCAATCACTGGGAACAAAGTGATGATCGAGATGCACCGCGGTGCACTGTCCGTCACCACTAGCACAGAGCATCACGTTCATCTCCGTCTCATCACCCGCCATTGCCGCCGGCACAAAGACAGTACCGCTGTCGCTGACGCCGAACGACCGCCGCCACTCGGGAAAGCGCTTACCGCCTGGGTTGGAAACTGCGAACCAATTGATCTTGTTCATTTGTCGTTCTCGAATGGAATCAGAGTGGAGTACGGAAGCTGTTCGCCTTCGACCGCGGCAAGCACCTGATCCAGCACTGCAGCTGGGGCATCAAGAGCTCCAAGGATCACGTACAGCTCGCACATGAGGTTGGCCTTGGCCTGTCGGTCAAGACCAGCGTCACCGTCTACAGTTTCAGCCAAATCGAATGCCTGGCTCACTGACGTTTCTGCGATCAAGTAGCGAGCACCGCAATCACACAGGAACGGGTGGTTGCCGTTGTAGAACCGGTCCTTGGCCTCCCAGCCGTGGAGCATCGCGATAGACTTCTGAAAGCTTCCACGAAGCTCCTTGCTTACGAGCTGCTGTCCTAAAATCCCTTCCATCAGCAGACCCGCGATGTAGTCACCGTTCCATTCCTGAAACGAAATGCGCTCCGTCGTTTTCATTGCAGTGAACTGAGCAACGTTGACGCGCAGAGCCTCATGGATTTCTCCACCGAAGCACATGCAGATGACGATCTTCAGCGACTTGAACTGATCCGGGATAGGTCTCCTGGCGGTCCAGGCCACGCAGCAGCACCAGTTGCTGTTCGCCCGTGCGCACGAAGGTGAACGAATCGATGCCGTTGTAGTGCGGCTTGCCTTTCTTGGGCAAGGGCAGCTCGATTAAAGCAGGACATTAGATCCGCCCACTTCTACTCTTTTGCCCGCCGCAGAAGTCAGCCAGAAATGCATGGCTATCTCAGACCATCCTAGTCCTTCGGTTATCTAGCGTGCGACTATCCGCATGGGCGTCTTCTTTGAATCTAAACGCAATGTGGATCGGCTTGGACTGGTATTTATCTCTAATCTCATGAAAAATTCACCAAGTGGCGTCAAATCGTATCAAGAGAAGAAGAATCACACTCGTCAAGTGATAAAAACTCAATACCCTGAACATGATTATCCATTGCCTTCTGCATAAATATCTCATTACAGAAAAGCGTACTTACTTCGGGGTTGAAATCCTTTATCCTAAACAATGCCGCTGAAAACCCTTCTCGAATCACTAGCTTTGAAAATGATTCAACCTGATCAAACTCATCAACCTGCAATACAGATTGAGGGTCCACGACCTCTTCGATTGCGTAGCTTTCAAACACCCCAACATAATATCCCAAAGGGTTAACTTCTGAACCATTTGAAACCTTGAAATCAACTGGCTCAAAATCAAAAAATGAGGCATTTGCTTGTCGGCACGCACTGACAAAATTGGAGCTAAACACATAAAGATCGCGTATCAGTTGGCGTGCACCAAATAGATATTTTTTTGACCGACCAACAAGAATCAAACCTGACGGCAGCTTTTCATGAAGATTTGGCCTTCCTGCATTTGCATACCATGGGAAGTAGCCATGCGCGACCGAGCCCCAGTCGTCGTAGACCTTGTCGTAAAGTGTTGCATCTAGCATGCCCATAGGGCAGGCCGGTTCTTTTTTTCGCGACAACATATAATATTTCATAGCAATTAGCTCAGACGGATAGGCGAGGTACCAGGGATGGAGGGAGTCTTTAGCAGCGCTCTATTACGAGTCTGAATCGCCGAGATTCTTTGACGGGCTTCATCTTTGGAAATGCGCTCGCTATAAAATGCGGAGTGAATTTTATCAATTTCTTTCTGGACACCGCGACTGTAAATATCATAGCTCCCACAATGATAAAATTTACGTTTCATTTGCGTGGCTTTAGCTGCGCTATGTGGCATCAAAACACCATTTTCCTTGTTGTCCATGTCAGCACCAATTCCAATATCAGTCAGGAAGTTAATGTTATTCTTCCATACTTCCTCTGGAATAATGTGATGCGCTTGGTGGTTGTCATATTTCACACCACCTAAATTTCTATCCAGCCTAGTACTACACAGCCCAGAAGCATCTGTCCAGCCTACTGGATTCGGCGTATACGCATAGAGGTTCAACCCACCTCGATAACTAATTGGATCTTTGCTGATGAACCGTCCTTGCCGAGGCTCGTAATACCTGTGACGATTGTAATGTAGCCCAGTTTCATTGTCCTGATACTGGCCCGGAAAGCGAATCGGGTTAGGGAAACTCTGAAGAGGACTTCCATATTTGGCAGAATGCCTGATCTCAACCGCCGAGACGCCTGATGAAGCAGATGACCTTCGCCGATGCCGAGTACGCCGGCAAGCGTAAGCAGACCCGCAAAGAGCTGTTCCTGATCGAGATGGATCAGGTGGTGCCGTGGACAGGCTTGATCGCCCTGATCGAACCGCATTATCCAAAGGGCGAAGACGGTCGTCCGGCCTATCCGTTGATGGCGATGCTGCGCGTACATCTGCTGCAGAACTGGTTTGACTACAGCGATCCGGCAATGGAAGAGGCGCTGTATGAAGCAACGATCCTGCGCCAGTTTTCCGGACTGAGCCTGGAACGAATCCCGGACGAAACCACCATTCTCAACTTCCGACGTCTACTGGAAAAGCATGAGTTGGCGGGTGGGATTTTCGGTGTCATCAATGAGTATCTGGGGGATCGTGGCTTGTCGTTGCGCCAGGGCACCATCGTCGATGCCACCTTGATTCACGCGCCCAGCTCGACCAAAAACAAGGACGGCAAGCGCGATCCCGAGATGCATCAGACGAAGAAGGGCAATCAATATTACTTCGGCGCCAAAGCTCGAATAGTTTACCAATGTTCTTTTCGGTAGGTAAAGATGGGTGAATACTTGCGTAGGTCCGGAGAATAGTGAGGTTCGCTATCCGAACTTTTGACAAGTTTTCGTGCAGCACAAGCCTCCATTCTATCTGCCTAGATGCCCAATACTTTTCCTCGATAGCTAGTTTCTCTGCCATCCTGTTCTGCACACCAATATTGGCATCCTCAAACTCTTTCCTATATTTGACGGAGCGCGCAGCAACTTTCACTTCCCCCGATGAATCGAGATAGGTGATCAGGAAATCGGTCGTCATTACTACTGGAATCTGAGTTCCTGGGTAGACCGGATGGCGATAGTTTAAGCTGTTAGCAATTGCTTGGGTTTCGGCTTGCGTTAGCAGAGGAAACTGCTCACGGATATCAATAATGGAATTTTCGTGCTCCAGAATTGTGAGGTAGTCGCGCTCGGCATTAGATATCAGGTGATGAGTGCGGTGTACCTTCACCCCCTGACACAAGGTGAGAGACACCTTTGGATTTGATATCCCACACCTTGATCCACGGCTCATAGGATTCTTTCACGCCGCTCCCACGACCAGATTTGATTCTCCTATCGATTTTCTGCTGAGTCATCAGCTTGGAATGCGCGGGCTTAACTGATGCAGTTGGTACAGATGTCATTATCGAGTCGCTCATCGATGGGCGACCCACTCGACCGGTACGGCACTGGGGTAAACGTGGCGTTGGAGATGTCAGGAGCGGGCGCAGCCAGGACGACAGTCACAGCGGTCCAAAGGATTCTGATCCTAATCTGCCAGACCTGCTCCTGCCCCGATGTACGGTCGGGGCAAGAGCTTGTGACAACCTTTATTAACTTGTGACAACCTTTATTCTTTTGTGACAACCTTTATTCTTTGCAGACAATTCAATCCACTGGACGGTGAGACTTATTCCACCGTAACCGATTTAGCCAGGTTACGAGGTTGGTCCACATCAGTCCCCTTCAGCACTGCCACATAGTACGAAAGCAGTTGCAGCGGAATGGTGTACAGAATCGGTGCCAGGGCATCGGCGATGTGCGGCACCTTGATCACGTGGGTACCTTCACCGTTGCTCATGCCGGCTTGCTCGTCGGCAAATACCACCAGCTCGCCGCCACGGGCACGCACTTCCTGCAGATTGGACTTGAGCTTCTCCAGCAGCTCGTTGTTCGGCGCCACAGTCACCACAGGCATATCGCTGTCTACCAACGCCAGCGGGCCATGCTTGAGTTCACCTGCAGGGTAGGCTTCAGCATGGATGTAGGAAATCTCCTTGAGCTTGAGCGCACCTTCCATTGCCACCGGATACTGGGCGCCGCGGCCCAGGAACAGAGTGTGGTGCTTGTCAGCGAACAACTCGGCAATCTTCTCGACGGTACCGTCCATAGCCAGTGCCTCACCAAGGCGTGCCGGCAAGCGGCGCAGCTCTTCGACCAACTCTGCTTCTATGCCGGCCTCGAGGGTTCCGCGGACCTGGCCAAGCGCCAGGGTCAGCAGCATCAGCGATACCAACTGGGTGGTGAAGGCCTTGGTCGACGCCACACCAATCTCTGGACCTGCGAGGGTCAGCAGGGTCAGGTCGGATTCACGCACCAGGGAGCTGATGCCGACGTTGCAGATCGCCAGGCTACCGAGGAAGCCAAGCTCCTTGGCATTGCGCAGCGCGGCCAAGGTGTCTGCGGTTTCGCCAGACTGGGAGATAGAAACGAACAGCGTATCCGGCTGAACCACCACTTTGCGGTAGCGGAACTCGCTGGCCACTTCCACCTGGCACGGAATACCGGCCAGGCTCTCGAGCCAGTAACGGGCAACCATACCGGCATGGTAGCTGGTGCCGCAGGCAACGATCTGCACATTGCGCACCTTGGCGAATAGCTCGGCAGCCTGCGGGCCGAAGGCCTGGACCATGACATGATCCTTGCCCAGGCGACCTTCGAGGGTGCGCTGAACGACGGTCGGCTGCTCGTGGATTTCCTTGAGCATGAAGTGACGGTACGTGCCCTTGTCCGCAGCTTCCGCACCTTCGTGGTACTGCACGGTCTCACGCTGAACCCGGTGACCGGCCTGGTCCCAGATCTGTACCTGGTCGCGGCGGATTTCAGCGATGTCCCCCTCCTCCAGGTACATGAAGCGGTCGGTGACCTGGCGCAAGGCCAGTTGGTCGGAGGCGAGGAAGTTCTCGCCATGTCCCAGGCCAATCACCAGCGGGCTACCGCTGCGCGCCGCGACCAGGCGATCAGGCTGATGCGCGCTGACAAGCGCCAGACCATAGGCACCCTGCAGGCGCTTGACCGCCGTCTTCAGCGCGTCGGCCAGGTCCGGAGTAGACTTCAGGGTGTGGTGGATCAGATGGACGATGACTTCGGTATCGGTCTGGGACGCAAACAGGTAGCCCAGCCCCTTGAGCTCCTCGCGCAGCTCCTCGTGGTTCTCGATGATGCCGTTGTGCACCACGGCAACCTCATTGCCGGAGAAGTGCGGATGGGCATTGCCTTCGGTTGGCGCGCCGTGGGTCGCCCAGCGGGTGTGAGCGATGCCCAACTGGCCAACCAGCGGCTCGGCTGCAACGGCAGCCTGCAACTCGCTCACCTTACCGATACGGCGACGGCGTTCGAGCTGCCCCTGTTGGGTGTAGACAGCAAGGCCGGCACTGTCGTACCCGCGGTACTCAAGGCGCTTCAGGCCCTCGATGAGGATGGCAGTGATGTTGCGTTCGGCTACGGCACCGACGATTCCACACATGATTATTGCTCCTGGCTGATCGCGGCGCAGATCAGGTTGATGCCGCGGGCTTGAATCTGTTCGCGTGCCGATGCGGGCAGGCGCTCATCTGTAATAAGGGTGGTCACGCTGCTCCACGGCAGCTCAAGGTTGGGGATCTTGCGCCCGACCTTGTCCGACTCGACCATGACGATCACTTCCCGGGCCACTTCGGCCATCACTCGGCTAAGGCCCAGCAACTCGTTGAACGTTGTGGTCCCACGATTGAGGTCGATGCCATCAGCGCCGATGAACAGCTGGTCGAAATCGTAAGAGCGTAGTACCTGCTCGGCGACCTGGCCCTGGAACGACTCGGAATGTGGGTCCCAGGTACCACCGGTCATCAACAGCACCGGCTCGTGTTCCAGTTCGCTGATGGCGCGGGCCACATTGAGCGAGTTGGTCATCACCACCAGACCGGGTTGTCGACCAAGCTCGGGGATCATGGCTGCGGTGGTGCTGCCGCTGTCGATGATGATGCGCGCGTGCTCACGGATACGACCTACGGCGGCGCGGGCAATGGCTTTCTTGTAGGCAGAAACCGGCTGCACGGACTCGCCCAGCATTTCCTGCGGCACTGGCACCGCCCCCCCATAACGGCGCAGCAACAGCCCATTGGCCTCCAGCGCGGCAAGGTCTTTGCGAATGGTCACTTCCGACGTTTCGAAGCGCTTTGCCAAGGCATCAACGCTGACCTCACCCTGCTCGCTGAGCAAGGCCAGGATGTTGTGACGGCGTTGAGGGGTATTTCGTTTCGACATGGGCGCTTAAGTTTCGATTCGAAAGATAATGGTTGCAATCAAAACCTAAGAACATTCGTTCGTCAAGGCCCGTTATCGGAAAAGCGCTCTGTGGATAACGAGTAAGCGCTGACTTGCCGGCGTTGACGGAGCCCCAAAAAAAAGCCGACTTATTCACATAAGTCGGCTTTCGATCCAACGGCTGTGGATAATCAGTCTTTCTTGATCTTCTCCGGCCGTTTCCAGCCATCGATATTGCGTTGGCGCGCGCGTGCCACAGCCAATTGCCCAGCCTCTACGGTTTGCGTGATCGTGGAACCTGCAGCGGTGGTGGCGCCAGCCTTGATCTCAACAGGGGCTACCAGCGAGTTGTTCGACCCGATGAACACATCTTCGCCCATCACGGTCTTGAACTTGTTGGCACCGTCGTAGTTGCAGGTAATGGTGCCTGCGCCAATGTTCGTACGAGCGCCGATTTCAGCATCGCCGAGGTAGGTGAGGTGACCGGCCTTGGCACCTTCGCCCAGGTGCGCATTCTTCAGTTCAACGAAGTTACCCACATGGGCCTTGGCCTCGAGCACGCTGCCCGGACGCAAGCGAGCGAACGGGCCGGCATCGCTGCCCTCACCCATTACCGCGCCTTCCAGATGGCTGTTGGCCTTGACCACCACTCCCTTGCGCAGCGTACTGTTCTTGATGACGCAGTTGGGGCCAATCTCTACGTTGTCCTCGATGATGACCTTACCTTCGAGAATCACGTTGACGTCGATCATAACGTCGCGCCCCACGGTCACTTCGCCACGCACGTCGAAACGCGCAGGGTCACGCAGGGTCACGCCCTGGGCCATCAGGCGACGCCCCTCACGCAGCTGGTAATGGCGCTCCAGTTCAGACAGCTGGCGCCGATCGTTGGCGCCCTGCACTTCCATCGGGTCGTGCGGCTGCTCGGTCGCTACCACCAGGCCATCGGCGACCGCCATGGCGATAACATCAGTCAGGTAATACTCACCCTGAGCGTTGTTGTTCGACAGACGGCCCAACCAATCCGCCAGACGTGCAGCCGGTACGGCCAGAATTCCGGTGTTGCCTTCCTTGATCGCCTTCTGAGCTTCGTTGGCATCCTTGTGCTCGACGATCGCCGCTACCTGGCCCCGTTCGTCACGCACGATACGGCCATAGCCGGTCGGATCGTCCAGCGTCACGGTAAGCAGTCCCAGCTGTTGCTCGCTCACTTTGGCCAGAAGGCGTTGCAGCGTTTCCACTTCGATCAGTGGAACATCGCCGTACAGCACGAGCACAGTATCCGCACTCAGGGCAGGCAGCGCTTGGGCAACCGCATGGCCGGTGCCCAGTTGCTTGTCCTGCATGACGAAATTCAGATCGTCGGCAGCCAGGCGCTCACGCACCAGCTCGGCACCATGCCCTATCACCACATGAATACCTTGCGGCTTGAGCTGGCGCGCGCTGTGGATAACATGACCAAGCATGGAATTGCCGGCCACGGGGTGCAGGACCTTGGGCAGCGCCGAGCGCATGCGGGTGCCTTGGCCGGCGGCGAGAATAACGATATCGAGTGACATTGACTGGCTACCAATCCTGGGCGGTCAGTGGCATGACCGGTATTGAGGGGTGAAAAAAGAAAAAGGGTAGCCGATGGCTACCCTTTTTCTCAATCTGCATGAACCCAGCGGTATTAGCCGCCGAACTTCTTGCGGATCTGCTGGACGGTGCGCAGCTGAGCTGCGGCCTCGGCCAGACGTGCGGATGCGGCACTGTAGTCGAAATCCGCGCCTTTCTCATGCAGGGCCTTCTCAGCTGCCTTGACGGCATCCTGAGCGGAGGCTTCGTCCAGGTCGGCGGCACGTTGCACGGTGTCGGCGAGTACCTTGACCATGTTCGGCTGCACTTCGAGGAAGCCACCGGAGATGTAGAACACCTCGCGCTCGCCACCCTGCTTGGTCAGCGTGATCGGACCTGGCTTGAGATTGGTGATCAGCGGCGCGTGGCCTGGAGCGATACCCAGATCGCCCAGGTTGCCGTGCGCTACTACCATCTCGACCAGACCGGAGAAGATTTCTCCTTCCGCGCTGACGATATCGCAATGGACTGTCATAGCCATCTGCTTGCCTCAACCTGATTAGCGCCCCTTGCGGGGCGCCGGGATTACAGTTTCTTGGCTTTCTCGATCGCTTCGTCGATGCTGCCGACCATGTAGAACGCTTGTTCTGGCAGGTGGTCGTAGTCGCCTTTGAGGATACCGCTGAAACCAGCGATGGTGTCCTTCAGGGAAACGTACTTGCCTGGCGAGCCGGTGAAGACCTCGGCCACGAAGAACGGCTGCGACAGGAAGCGCTGGATCTTACGAGCGCGGGCTACCAGTTGCTTGTCGGCTTCGGACAGTTCGTCCATACCCAGGATCGCGATGATGTCCTTCAGCTCTTTGTAGCGCTGCAGAACATACTGAACCTGACGAGCGGTTTCGTAGTGCTCGTTGCCGATCACGTTCGGGTCCAGCTGACGGGAAGTCGAGTCCAGCGGATCGACCGCTGGGTAGATACCCAGGGAGGCGATGTCACGGGACAGAACGACGGTGGCGTCCAAGTGGGCGAAGGTGGTGGCTGGCGACGGGTCGGTCAAGTCGTCCGCAGGTACGTATACGGCCTGGATCGAGGTGATCGAACCTTCTTTGGTCGAAGTAATACGCTCTTGCAGAACGCCCATCTCTTCGGCCAGGGTCGGCTGGTAACCTACTGCAGAAGGCATACGGCCCAGCAGTGCGGATACTTCGGTACCGGCCAGGGTGTAACGATAGATGTTGTCGACGAACAGCAGAACGTCGTTACCTTCGTCACGGAACTTCTCAGCCATGGTCAGGCCGGTCAGCGCAACGCGCAGACGGTTTCCTGGTGGCTCGTTCATCTGACCGTAGACCAGCGCTACTTTGTCGAGAACGTTGGAGTCCTTCATCTCGTGGTAGAAGTCGTTACCCTCACGAGTACGCTCACCCACACCGGCGAACACGGAGTAACCGCTGTGCTCGATGGCGATGTTACGGATCAGTTCCATCATGTTAACGGTCTTGCCGACGCCGGCACCACCGAACAGGCCAACCTTACCACCCTTGGCGAACGGGCAAACCAGGTCGATAACCTTGATGCCGGTTTCCAGCAGGTCGTTGCCGCCTGCCTGGTCAGCGAACGAAGGGGCTTTCTGGTGAATGCCACGACGCTCTTCTTCGCCGATCGGGCCAGCTTCGTCGATCGGGTTGCCCAGAACGTCCATGATACGGCCCAGAGTGGCCTTACCAACTGGAACGGAAATGGCAGCGCCGGTGTCGACGACATCCAGACCACGCTTCAGGCCTTCGGTCGAGCCCATCGCAATGGTACGAACCACGCCGTCGCCCAGCTGCTGCTGAACTTCCAGGGTGGTTTCCGCGCCTTGTACTTTCAGCGCGTTGTAAACACTCGGCACGACGTCACGTGGGAATTCCACGTCGATGACGGCGCCGATGATTTGAACGATACGTCCGCTACTCATAGCTGGATCCTCTGAATATTTGAACCGTTAAACCGCGGCAGCGCCGCCGACGATTTCCGAGATCTCCTGGGTGATCGCAGCCTGACGCGCCTTGTTGTAGATCAGCTGGAGTTCGCTGATCAGGTCACCGGCGTTGTCTGTGGCGTTCTTCATGGCGATCATCCGGGCCGCTTGTTCAGCAGCGTTGTTCTCGACCACCGCCTGGTACACCTGCGACTCCACGTAACGCACCATCAAGCCGTCCAGCAGCTCTTTTGCGTCGGGTTCGTACAGGTAGTCCCAGTGATGCTTGAGATCCTGATCCGGGGTTGCCACCAACGGTACCAATTGCTCGACCGTCGGTTTTTGGGTCATGGTGTTGATGAACTTGTTCGAAACCACCGAGAGGCGATCGATACGGCCGTCCAGGTAGGCGTCCAGCATCACTTTGACGGAGCCGATCAGGTCGTTGATCGATGGCTCTTCGCCCAAGTGGCTGATCGCAGCTACGACATTGCCACCAAAGATGCGGAAGAAAGTCGCACCCTTGCTACCAATCACGCACAGGTCGATTTCAACGCCCTGTTCGCGGTTTTCGTTCATGTCCTTGACCAGGGCCTTGAACAGGTTGGTGTTCAAGCCACCGCACAGACCACGGTCACTGCTCACCACGATATAACCGGCGCGCTTTACAGGGCGCTCGATCATGAACGGGTGGCGATATTCCGGGTTGGCGTTGGCCAGATGACCGATCACCTGGCGGATACGCTCCGCGTAAGGACGGCTAGCAGCCATGCGCAGTTGTGCCTTGCGCATTTTGCTGACCGCCACCTTCTCCATGGCGCTGGTAATTTTTTGCGTGCTTTTGATGCTCGCAATCTTACTGCGAATCTCTTTTGCGCCTGCCATGTATCACCTATCAGGTTAGCAAGCGGGGGCTACAGCCCCCGCTGCGGCTTACCAGGTCTGGGTGGCCTTGAACTTCTCGATACCAGCTTTCATGCCAGCGTCGATTTCGTCGTTGAAGTCACCCTTCACGTTGATCTTCGCCATCAGATCGGCGTGATCACGGTTGAAGTAGGCAATCAGCGCTTGCTCGAAGCTGCCGACCTTGGAGACTTCTACGTCAGTCAGGAAACCACGCTCAGCGGCGTACAGCGACAGAGCCATGTCCGCGATGGACATCGGCGCGTACTGCTTCTGCTTCATCAGCTCGGTGACGCGCTGACCATGCTCCAGCTGCTTGCGGGTCGCTTCGTCCAGATCGGAAGCGAACTGGGCGAATGCAGCCAGTTCACGGTACTGAGCCAGAGCGGTACGGATACCACCGGACAGCTTCTTGATGATCTTGGTCTGAGCGGCACCACCTACACGGGATACCGAAACACCGGCGTTAACTGCAGGACGGATGCCCGAGTTGAACATGGCCGATTCCAGGAAGATCTGACCGTCGGTGATGGAAATCACGTTGGTCGGAACGAACGCGGAAACGTCGCCAGCCTGGGTTTCAATGATCGGCAGAGCGGTCAGGGAACCGGTTTTGCCAGTCACAGCACCGTTGGTGAACTTCTCGACGTACTCTTCCGAAACGCGCGATGCACGCTCCAGCAGACGGGAGTGGAGATAGAACACGTCGCCTGGGTACGCTTCACGTCCTGGCGGACGGCGCAGCAGCAGGGAGATCTGACGGTAGGCAACGGCCTGCTTGGACAGGTCATCGTAAACGATCAGCGCGTCTTCACCGCGGTCACGGAAGTATTCGCCCATGGTGCAGCCGGCGTAAGGTGCCAGGAACTGCAGTGCGGCGGATTCCGAGGCGCTGGCGGCAACGACGATGGTGTTGGCCAGGGCGCCGGCTTCTTCCAGCTTGCGAACGACGTTGGCGATGGTCGACTGCTTCTGACCAACGGCGACGTAGACGCAGAAGATACCGCTGTTCTTCTGGTTGATGATCGCATCGACCGCCATGGCGGTCTTACCGATCTGACGGTCACCGATGATCAGCTCGCGCTGGCCACGGCCAACCGGGATCATGGCGTCGACCGACTTGTAGCCAGTCTGTACAGGCTGGTCTACCGATTTACGCCAGATAACGCCCGGCGCAACCTTTTCGACTGCGTCGGTTTCGGTAGTGGTCAGAGGACCTTTGCCATCGATCGGGTTACCCAGCGCGTCGACGACGCGGCCCAGCAGGCCTTTGCCGACTGGAACTTCCAGGATGCGACCGGTGCACTTGGCGCTCATGCCCTCGGCGAGGGAGGTGTACGCACCCAGTACCACTGCACCTACGGAGTCTTGCTCCAGGTTCAGTGCCATACCGTATACGCCGCCCGGGAACTCGATCATTTCGCCGTACATAGCGTCGGCCAGACCGTGGATCCGTACGATACCGTCAGAAACGGATACGACGGTACCTTCGTTGCGGGCTTGGGAGCCGACATCGAGTTTCTCGATGCGACCCTTGATGATTTCACTAATTTCGGAAGGATTGAGTTGCTGCATTGCTCTGCTGCCCCTTCAAACTCAAGATTTCAATGCTTCGGCCAGTTTCGCGATCTTGCCGCGAACCGAGCCATCGATTACCAGGTCGCCGGCGCGGATGACGACGCCGCCGATCAGGCTGGCATCCTCCGACGCGTGCAGGCGCACTTCCCGGCTGAGCCGTGCACTGAGAACCTTGGCGAGTTTGTCTTGCTGTTCTTGGTTCAACGCAAAAGCACTGGTGACTTCCACGTCCACGGATTTCTCTTGCTCGGCCTTGTACAGGTCGAACAGAGCGGAAATCTCCGGCAGAAGCAGGAGACGGTCGTTTTCCGCGGCAACATGAATGAAATTCTGTGCCTGTGCATCGAACTTGTCACCGCACACTTCAATGAATGCGGCGGCCTTTTCTGCGCTTGTCAGTCGCGGGGCCTTGAGCAGGCGCTGCATGGTGTCGTCTTCCGACACCGCAGCAGCCAGGCCGAGCATGGCTGACCAATTGGCCAGTTGCTGATGGGCCTGGGCATGCTCAAAGGCAGCCTTAGCGTAAGGTCGGGCCAACGTGGTCAGTTCTGCCATGATCGCCCTCGCTTAAATTTCAGCGGCCAGTTTGTTAACCAGCTCTGCATGCGCGTTTTGATCGATTGTGGCGCCAAGGATCTTTTCAGCACCGCCGACAGCCAGGGCACCCACTTGGGCACGCAGGGCGTCTTTGACGCTGTTCAGTTCCTGTTCGATCTCGGCTTGAGCCTGAGCCTTCACACGGTCAGCTTCGACGCGAGCCTGTTCACGGGCTTCCTCGACAAGCTGAGCAGCGCGTTTCTTGCTTTGCTCAATGATTTCAGCTGCCTGTGCCTTCGCTTCACGCAGTTGCTGACCCGCTTTCTCTTGGGCCAGCTCCAGGTCGCGAGCTGCGCGGTTGGCAGCGTCCAAGCCGTCGGCAATCTTCTTTTGGCGCTCTTGCAGGGCAGTGATGACCGGAGGCCATACGTACTTCATGCAGAAGAGTACAAAAATCAGAAAAGCAACGGATTGGCCAATCAGGGTTGCATTAATGTTCACGCCAACACCTCGCTCGGTCTTTGTCCATCACACCAATCAACTCGTGGGAACGAGTGATTAGCCGGCGATCTGACCAACGAAGGGGTTCGCGAAGGTGAAGAACAGAGCGATACCAACACCGATCATGGTTACGGCGTCGAGCAGACCGGCAACGATGAACATTTTCACCTGCAGCATCGGAACCATCTCAGGCTGACGAGCAGCGCCTTCCAGGAACTTGCCGCCCAGCAGGCCGAAACCAATGGCGGTACCCAGAGCACCCAGGCCGATCAGCAGAGCAACAGCGATAGCGGTCAGACCAACTACAGTTTCCATCTTTCCTCCCGACTTTTACGTCGTATTGGTTAGGTTTTTAGTTTGAAGCGGTAAAACAAATCGTTTGGTACAGCTGCCCTTGCGGACTTTTAGAGCCCTCCCCCCAAACGAGCGGGGAAGGCTATCAGACACGCCAGGCGGTCTTAATGGTTATCTTCGTGAGCCATCGACAGGTAGACGATGGTAAGCATCATGAAGATGAAGGCTTGCAGGGTGATGATCAGGATGTGGAACACAGCCCACGCCCACTGCAGCACCACACCCAGGCCGCTGAGCCACAGGATGCCGGCGCCGAACATCACGGCGATCAGGATGAACACCAGCTCGCCGGCGTACATGTTGCCGAACAGACGCAGTGCCAGCGAGATCGGCTTGGCAATCAGGGTGACGAATTCCAGCAGGAAGTTCACAGGGATCAGCAGGATCTGAACGAAGATGTTCTTGCTGCCGAACGGGTGCAGGGTCAGCTCACCGATGAAGCCGCCCAGGCCCTTGACCTTGATGCTGTAGAAGATGATCAGGGCGAACACGCAGAAGGCCATGGCCAGGGTCGCGTTCGGGTCGGTGGTCGAAACCGCGCGGAACGGGATGTGCGGATCACCGGAGATCAGGATGGCCAGCTGAGGAATCCAGTCGACCGGAACCAGGTCGATGGCGTTCATCAGGAATACCCAGACGAAGATGGTCAGCGCCAGCGGGGCGATCACTGGGCTACGGCCGTGGAAGGAGTCCTTCACGCTGCCGTTGACGAAGTCGACCAGCACTTCGACGAAGTTCTGCAGGCCGCCGGGTTGGCCGGAGGTCGCCTTCTTCGCCGCCATGCGGAAGATGAACAGGAAGATCAGACCTAGTGCAACGGACCAGCCCAGGGTGTCCAGGTGGAACGCCCAGAAGCCCATCGCTTTGGCTTCTGCAGCCGAATGGGCGAAGCCCCAGCTGCCGTCTGGTAGTTGACCGTAGGTCAGGTTCTGCAAGTGGTGCTGGATATAGCCCGAAGCGGTTTCTGCTGCCATGGTTGCCTCAAACGCCCTAAGGTCTCGAAAGTCTTTTATTCATCAGCAGGGGCGCGAACCAGCTGACCAAAAGGGTCAGCACGAAGACGCCGAATACTGCTAACGGCGCCAATGGCTTCACTCCTGCGAAGGTCAGTGCAAACAACACTGCCGTCAAAATCATCTTGCCTGCCTCGCCTGCGTAGAACGACTTGACGATGGCCTGCGCCGCCCGGGCTCCGCTGTAGCGAAAAGCCTTCCAGGCGAAATACATATTGGGTAGCCAGGCAATCAAACCTCCGCAGAGGCCTGAATATCCACTGACCGTCCCTTTCCACTGCCACAACCCCAATGTTGCCAGTAGCAGTACGACAAATTGAGCCAGCAGTACCGGAAAAACTGCCCAGCGATGGAAAGGCAAGCGGTTTGGCGTGCGGATTTCCATCAGAACTGCTCCTCGGAAGTCGACCAACAAGTCAGCAATGACTTGGCATAATTTGTGCCGACAAAATGCGCGCAGAGTATAGGGGTGGATTAACCCCTATTCAACTCTTCGGTAGTGATTTCCGACTGCGCGCTACAACGGGAATTGTTTCAGCGGATGTGAGCAAGCACGCCTTGCAACTCGTCAAGCGAGTTATAACGAATAACCAACTGGCCTTTGCCCTTGTTGCCGTGGCGGATCTGCACCGGGGAGCCCAGGCGCTCTGCCAGCCGCTGTTCAAGGCGCTCGATGTCCGGATCAGGTTTGCTCGGTTCGACCGGCTCAGGTTTGCCATTGAGCCACTGGCGTACCAGTGCCTCAGTTTGGCGCACGGTCAGCCCACGTGCGACAACATGACGCGCCCCCTCTTCCTGGCGATCTTCCTCCAGGCCGAGCAAAGCTCGGGCGTGGCCCATCTCCAGGTCGCCGTGGGCGAGCATGGTCTTGATGACTTCCGGCAGCGAGATCAGGCGCAGCAGGTTGGCCACGGTCACCCGCGACTTGCCCACGGCGTCGGCCACCTGCTGCTGGGTCAGTTCGAACTCCTGCTGCAAGCGCTGCAGGGCAAGGGCCTCTTCCAGTGGGTTGAGGTCTTCACGCTGGATGTTCTCGATCAGCGCCATGGCGATGGCGGCTTCGTCGGGCACTTCGCGGACCATCGCCGGGATGGTGTCCAGGCCGGCCTGTTGGGTGGCGCGCCAGCGGCGCTCACCGGCGATGATTTCATAGCGGCTGCCGTCGATCGGGCGAACCACGATCGGCTGCATGACGCCATGAGTGCGAATCGAGTGCGCCAGTTCTTCGAGCGCCTCCGGATCCATGTCGCGGCGCGGCTGGTACTTGCCACGCTGGATCAGCTCGACTGGCAGGTGTTGCAGTTCTTTCTGGTCGATCTTGACAGCCTGCGCTTCGAGCGCGCTGACGGAAGGACCACTTAGCAGTGCATCCAACCCACGTCCGAGACCCCGTTTCTTAACGGCCATGCGGATTCCTTAAGTTGTTTGTGCAGTGCGTGATTGACGGCGTTGACGGCGCACCAGTTCCCCGGCCAGGGCCAGGTAGGCAAGTGCGCCGCGCGATTGCTTGTCGTAAGCCAACGCGGGCATGCCGAAGCTCGGTGCTTCAGCCAGGCGGATGTTGCGTGGAATGACCGTGTCGTAGAGCTGCTCGCCGAAATGCTCCTTGAGCTGCGCCGAAACATCGTTGTTCAGGCTCAGTCGCGGGTCGTACATGGTTCGCAGCAGGCCTTCGATCTTCAGCGCCGGGTTCAGACGAGCGGCAATGCGCTTGATGTTATCCACAAGGTCACTGAGGCCTTCCAGTGCGTAGTACTCGCACTGCATCGGGATAATCACGCCATCGGAGGCGACCAGGGCATTGAGCGTCAGCATCGACAGCGACGGTGGGCAGTCGATGAGAATGTAATCGTAGTTGTCGCGGATCGGCGCCAAGGCGTTGCGCAGGCGGCTCTCCTTGACCTGCATCTCCAGCAGCACCACTTCCGCGGCGGTCAGGTCGCGGTTGGCCGGCAGCAGCTGGAAGCCGCCGTGCTCGGAGTAGTGCATGGCCTGGGCAAGGTCGCATTCCCCGATCAGCAGGTCATAGACCGAGTGCTCGAGTTCATGTTTGTCCACACCGCTGCCCATGGTGGCGTTGCCCTGCGGATCGAGGTCGATCAGCAGCACACGACGCTTGGTCGCAGCCAGCGATGCTGCAAGATTGATACAGGTGGTGGTTTTACCCACACCCCCTTTCTGGTTCGCGATTGCGAATACCTTAGCCATTGTTGCGTGTGTTCCCAGTCATGCCTTGCGGCGCAGTATCAGCAGATGGCGCTGGCCCTGGCAACCCGGAACGGTCAGGGCCTGCTCGCTTTCCACTGTGAAGTCTGCGGGCAATGCTACCAGTTCATCGGCAGGATGCAGCCCCTTCATTGCAAGCCATTGCGTCCCGGTGTCGCCCAAATGGCGGGTCCAGTTGGTGAAGTTCTCCATGCTGCTGAAGGCGCGGGAGATGATTCCGCTGAACGGGTGCGGCGGTTGGAAGGCTTCGACCCGGCTGTGGATAACCGTGAGGTTGTCCAATTTCAGTTCCATTTTTACCTGGGTCAGGAAGCGCGTCTTCTTGCCGTTGGCGTCCAGCACCGTCACGTTCTTGCTCGGGTGCAGAATAGCCAAGGGAATGCCAGGCATGCCACCACCGCTCCCGACATCCAGCCAATGTTCGCGGTCGCTGTGGATAAACGGCATGACGCTAAGGCTGTCGAGCAGATGGCGCGAAACCATCTCGTCCGGGTCACGCACGGCGGTCAGGTTGTAGGCTTTGTTCCACTTGATCAACAGGGCCAGGTAGCCCAGCAGCTTTTCCTGCTGCTCGGCGCTCAGCTCGACGCCGAGCTGGCGCGCACCTGTGGACAACTCTTCTGCGTGTTGTGGGGTGACCAGGGAACTCAAGCGCTTTGCTCCAATTCGCGGCCGGCGCCGCGTTTTTTCAGATGAATCAGTAACAGGGAAATCGCCGCCGGCGTAACACCGGGAATACGCGAAGCCTGGCCCAAGGTTTCAGGACGGGTCTGGCCTAGCTTGCTTTGGATTTCCTTCGACAGGCCGGAAATCGTGGTGTAGTCGATATCCACAGGCAGGCGGGTGTCTTCGCTTGCCCGCAGACGGGCGATTTCTTCCTGTTGGCGGTCGATGTAGCCCGCGTATTTGGTCTTGATCTCCACCTGCTCGGCGATTTGTGGATCGATGATTTGCCCACCGGTGGCTTCAATCAGGCCGGCATAGTCGATTTCCGGACGTGCCAGCAGGTTCAGCAAGCTGTACTCGTGGCTCAGCGGAGTGCCGAACTTATCCACAATGGCCTGACCTTGCGGCGTGTTGGGTCGTACCCAAGTCGACTTCAGTCGCTGTTCCTCGCGCTCGATGCCATCGCGCTTGGCGCAGAAGGCGGCCCAACGCGCGTCGTCGATCAAGCCGAGTTCACGGCCCTTCTCGGTCAGGCGTAGGTCGGCGTTGTCTTCACGCAGGATCAGTCGGTACTCGGCGCGAGAGGTGAACATGCGGTACGGCTCTTGGGTACCGAGGGTAATCAGGTCGTCGACCAGTACACCGATGTATGCCTCATCACGGCGTGGGCACCAGCTTTCACGGCCTTGCGCACGCAGTGCCGCGTTGGTCCCGGCCAGCAGGCCCTGGGCGCCAGCTTCTTCGTAGCCGGTGGTGCCGTTGATCTGGCCAGCGAAGAACAGGCCGCCGATGACTTTGGTTTCGAGACTGTACTTCAGATCACGCGGGTCGAAGTAGTCGTACTCGATGGCGTAACCCGGGCGCACGATGTGTGCGTTTTCCATGCCGCGGATCGAACGCACCAGCTCCAGCTGCACATCGAACGGCAGCGAGGTGGAAATACCGTTCGGATAAAGCTCATGGGTGGTCAAGCCTTCAGGCTCGATGAACACCTGGTGGCTTTCCTTGTCGGCGAAGCGGTGGATCTTGTCTTCGATCGACGGGCAATAACGCGGGCCGATCCCTTCGATGACACCCGAGTACATCGGTGAACGATCGAGGTTCGAGGCAATGATCTCATGGGTACGCGCGTTGGTGTGGGTAATCCAGCAACTGACCTGGCGCGGGTGCATCTGAGCGTTGCCCATGAACGACATCACCGGAATCGGCGTGTCGCCTGGCTGTTCGGTCATCACCGAGAAGTCCACCGAACGCCCATCGATACGCGGTGGGGTACCGGTTTTCAAGCGGCCAACGCGCAGCGGCAGTTCACGCATGCGGTGAGCCAGGGCGATCGAGGGCGGATCGCCGGCGCGGCCACCGGAATGGTTCTGCAATCCAATGTGGATAAGCCCGCCGAGGAAGGTGCCGGTCGTCAGCACCACCGATTCTGCGAAGAAACGCAGACCCATCTGCGTAACCACGCCTTTGACCTGGTCCTGTTCGACGATCAGGTCGTCGCAGGACTGCTGGAATATCCACAGGTTCGGCTGGTTTTCCAGGATCTCGCGCACCACCGCCTTGTAGATGGCGCGGTCAGCTTGCGCACGGGTCGCACGCACGGCGGGCCCTTTGCGGTTGTTCAACACACGGAACTGAATGCCGCTCTTGTCGGTGGCCAGCGCCATGGCGCCGCCGAGCGCATCGATCTCTTTGACCAGATGGCTTTTACCGATACCGCCAATGGCGGGGTTGCAGCTCATGTGACCGAGGGTTTCCACGTTATGGGTCAGCAGCAGGGTTTTCACACCCATGCGTGCAGACGCAAGCGCAGCCTCGGTACCGGCATGGCCGCCGCCGATGACGATCACTTCAAAACGGGAAGGGAAATCCACCACGCACCTCGTGCCTGTTTTGCGATTAGAAAAGGTAAGCGGACAAGTATAGGGACTTCACCCCTCTTAAAGAAACCGTCTGAGCAATTTTTGATCAGTCTGTGGATGAATGGCAGGCAACAGAAATGAAAGAGGAAAAATTTAAAAAAGCTTTGTTTTTATGTTTATTCTTATGCACAGGGTCTTCTGTGGATAACGTTCTATACCCCATATGTGACGCTGGATACAGGAAAATTAAACCCTGTGGCTGGAGTGCCATGAGGGCTCTGGATAACAGGATTTAGCCTGTGGATTAAATGCCCCTTTACCCACAAGCGGGTTTGTCCTCAGAGAAAAATGCCGGTTATCAACGGAGCTGAAGGCGAGTTTTCCACAGAGCTCCTGGGAGCCTGGTGGCGCCTGTTGATGAAAAAAATGTACTGCATAGAGCAGGCAAAACGAGGACAGGGACGCGAGTCGACCACTCATCCACGAGCATTTCGCTGGATGGACGGTCACGTCGCGGGGCAAAGCCCGCTCATACAGGGCTCTGTGGGGGAATTTCAGGCAAAAAAAAGCCGCTCCAGAAGGAGCGGCCTTGGTCATGTGGGCTGTGGATTACTTACCGATGCAGAAACTGGAGAAGATCCGCCCAAGCAGGTCATCCGAGCTGAATGCTCCTGTAATTTCACCCAATGCCTGTTGAGCCTGGCGCAAATCTTCAGCCAGCAGCTCCCCAGCCCCCGCCAATGTCAGTTGGTCGCGCCCGTGTTCCAGGTGTGCACTCGCTTGACGCAGCGCATCCAGA
Source organism: Pseudomonas sp. NyZ480 (assembly GCF_029537255.1). Classification (NCBI taxonomy): domain Bacteria; kingdom Pseudomonadati; phylum Pseudomonadota; class Gammaproteobacteria; order Pseudomonadales; family Pseudomonadaceae; genus Pseudomonas; species Pseudomonas sp. NyZ480. The sequence goes on from NZ_CP120626.1 coordinate 5,438,435, forward strand.
TGCCGGCGACGGGCGCTGAAGCCGCTTTCAGCGGTCTGCTCATAGCCCATGCACGCTTTCAGGTGATCGCGCAGCATCTGCAGGCCTTGATCGTCGCCCTTGGCACTCAGGGTGATCGTCACGTGGCCGTCGTCGCACTGCTCCAGCCCTACCCGCTCGCCGCTGAGGTCAGCCTTGTTACGGATCAGCGTCACCTTGGCGGGGTCTGGCCGCTGATCGAGGAACTCTGGCCACAATGCAAACGGATCGTTCGCCTCGGGTGCGGTGGAGTCCACCACCAACAGGACACGGTCCGCTTCACCGATGGCCTTCAGAGCACGTTCCACGCCGATTTTTTCCACATGGTCGTCGGTATCCCTCAACCCGGCAGTGTCGACCACATGCAGCGGCATACCATCGATGTGGATATGTTCCCGCAGGATATCCCGAGTGGTGCCTGCAATATCGGTCACGATCGCGGCTTCCCTGCCAGCCAGGCGGTTGAGTAGGCTCGACTTGCCAGCGTTCGGTCGACCGGCGATGACTACCGTCATGCCGTCACGCAACAGTGCGCCCTGCCCGGCCTCGCGTTGCACTGTGGACAACTCGCTGCGCACCGCATCGAGCATCGACAGCACATGGCCATCGGCGAGGAAATCGATCTCCTCCTCGGGAAAGTCGATAGCCGCCTCGACATAGATCCGCAGGGCGATCAGCGCTTCGGTCAGGCTGTGCACACGTTTGGAGAATTCACCCTGCAGAGAGCGCAAGGCATTGCGTGCGGCCTGGCTGGAGCTGGCTTCGATCAGGTCGGCAATCGCTTCGGCCTGAGCCAGGTCGAGCTTGTCATTGAGAAATGCCCGTTCGCTGAACTCCCCTGGGCGCGCTAAACGGCAACCCACCTGCACGCAGCGCTGGAGCAGCATGTCCAGCACCACCGGGCCACCATGCCCCTGCAACTCGAGCACATCCTCACCGGTGAAGGAATTCGGCCCAGGGAAGAACAGCGCAATGCCCTCGTCCAGCACCAACCCATCCTCGTCGCGGAATGGACCGTAATGGGCGTGGCGCGGTGTCAGTGTACGCCCGGTGATCATTTGGCCAGCCTTGGCGGCCAACGGCCCGGACAGCCTGACGATACCGACCCCGCCACGGCCCTGGGCAGTGGCGATGGCAGCGATGGTTTCACGCACAGTGTTCATGCTCGAAAGCCTCTAGGACGAATACGACAGATAGCAAAAACGCCCCCGAGGGGGCGTTTTTATTCACAGGCTAGCTCAGTAGCCCGTCAAGCAGCAGCTTTCTTGGTTGCTGCTTCGATGCTGCGAGTGATGTACCACTGCTGTGCGATCGACAGGCAGTTGTTCACAACCCAGTACAGCACCAGACCAGCCGGGAACCACAGGAAGAAGAAGGTGAAGATGATTGGCATCATTTTCATAACCTTGGCCTGCATCGGATCCGGCGGCGTCGGGTTCAGACGCTGTTGGATGAACATGGTGGCGCCCATGATGATCGGCAGGATGAAGAACGGATCCTTGATCGACAGGTCGGTAATCCACAGCATCCATGGGGCCTGGCGCATTTCGACGCTTTCCAGCAGTACCCAGTACAGGGCCAGGAACACGGGCATCTGCACCAGGATCGGCAAGCAGCCGCCCAGTGGGTTGATCTTCTCTTTCTTGTACAGCTCCATCATCGCCTGGGACATCTTCTGGCGATCGTCACCGAAGCGTTCCTTCAGCGCCGCAAGCTTCGGTGCAACGGCACGCATACGCGCCATCGAACGGTAGCTGGCAGCCGACAGCGGGAAGAACAGGCCTTTGATGAGCATGGTCAGAACGATGATCGACCAGCCCCAGTTACCCAGCAGGCTGTGGATATGTTGCAGCAGCCAGAAGATCGGCTGGGCAATGAACCACAGGAAGCCGTAGTCGACGGTCAGTTCCAGGCCTGGGGACAACTCCTTGAGCTTGGACTGGATCTTCGGACCGGCATACAGCATGGCGCTGGTTTCGACCTTGCCACCAGCTGGAACGCTGATTGCCGGGCCGGTGTAGCCGATGATGTAGTTGCCTTGGCTGTCCTTGCGGGTCTGGACGACATTGTTGTCCGACTTGGCCGGGATCCAGGCGGTGACGAAGTAGTGCTGCAGCCAGGCGACCCAGCCGCCGGACACATTTTCTTTCAAACTACCTTTGTCGATGTCCTTCATGGACACCTTTTTGTACGGCTCGGAAGCTGTCCACAGGGCGGCACCCAGGTAGGTGGCGGTACCGGTGGCGGTGCTCGACGATGGATCCGAGCTGGCGTCGCGCTTGAGCTGGGCAAACATGTTGCCGCTCCAGGCCTGGCCGCTCTGGTTGTCGATCAGGTAGGTGACGTTCAGGTCATATTCACCGCGCTTGAAGCTGAAGCGCTTGATGTAGTTGACACCGTTGTCACTGAACTTCAGGTCGACCACCAGTTGTTCCTGACCATCGGCCAGCTGGTAGCTCTTCTGCTCGGTGGCGTACAGAGGACGACCGGCTGGGCGTGCATCCGGACCGTTGACGCCGGTCAGACCGCTTTGGGCCAGGTAGACGCGCTCGCCACCATTGTCGAACAGCTGGAATGGAATGTCCGGATGGTCCTGACGACGTGGGTACTTCGGCAGGGTCAGTTGGACGATGTCGCCACCCACTGGGTCGATAGCCAGTTCCAGAACGTCGGTCTTGACCCGGATCAGGTCCTTGCTGACCGCGACCGGCGCCAGTTCGGCAGGGGTCGATTCGGCATTGGCGCTTGGCACATCGGCGCTGGCGCCGGCGTTTCCGGCCGGTACGCCATCCGGCAAGGCCGGAGCGGTAGTGCTGGCAGCAGTATTCTGAGTCGGCAGGGCTGCCTGGCCATAGTCCTGGTTCCATTTGAGGACCATGACGTAGGACACGATTGCCAGGGCGACGATCAGGATCGTGCGTTTAATATCCATGATTACTCGGCTATCGAAGAAGTTCGGGAGGAAGGAGCGGGGGGAACGGGATCGAAACCACCGTCGTTCCACGGATGACAACGCCCCAGGCGACGAACGGCTAGCCACCCACCACGTACGAGGCCATGATTTTCGATGGCTTCATAAGCGTAATGGGAGCAACTGGGGTAGAAACGACAGTGACTGGCCATCAGAGGACTAATGGCGTAACGGTAAAACTGGATCGGAACGAGTGCCAGTTTACGCATCTTGACTGTCTACCCCTACGGAATCGGCGTTTCGCGCTGGAGATGGCCGGCTGCGTGCCAGGCGCTTCCAGAGCTTGCCAAAGTGTTGGTGCAATTCCGGGTTATCTATCTCACCCAATCCCTTGCGCGCGACGATCACGATGTCCAAGCCAGCGAGCATCTGCTGGTTCAGACGGAAGGAATCGCGCATCAAGCGCTTGAGGCGATTGCGTTGAACGGCGAGCTTGACGCTCTTCTTGCCAATCACCAGGCCTAGGCGCGGGTGATCGAGTCCGTTCTCGCGAGCAAGGATCAGCAGGTTTTTCCCTGGAACCTTGCCGGTTGGGGAGTCGAAGACCGCTTTGAAATGCCGGGGTGTAAGCAGTCGCTTATCCCGACTGAAGTCCTGACTCACCACCTGTGCCGAAAGATCAAATTGCCAGACGCTTACGGCCTTTGGCACGACGACGCGACAGAACAGCGCGGCCGTTCTTGGTAGCCATACGGGCACGGAAGCCGTGGGTGCGCGCGCGCTTGATGGTGCTTGGTTGGAAAGTACGTTTCATGGCGTGTTACCTGGGTTTGTCGACAACGGGCCGGAATGGCCCCCTTTTTAAGAGATCGGCGATTCTAGAGAAAGCAAGCCAATAGGTCAATTTCCAACCAGCCTTTCCTTATAGGTGGAACGTCGGCTGATGCCCACGAGTGGAGCACCCGTGGGTGGCTGGACAGATCACTGAACGGAAGCTCAACATGAAAAAAAGAAGAGACATATAAAAAGCTTTTCTGAAGAACTTATAGATCTTTAGGGAGCAGTCTTCTGTGGATAACCTGCTGTAGGCCAGAAATGACGTGCTGTACAGAAAACTTTAACCCTGTCGGTAACGGGTGCTGATGATGTGCCGGACGTGCGCAGAACCTGTGGATTGAATTGGCGTTTATCCACAGCGGTGTTATCCACAGGCTACGCTCCAGGGTTGTGCATAGCCCTCAGTCATAGTTATCCACAGAGCTTATGCGTACACGGCAAATGTCTTTTTGGACGCTAAATGGCTGTTTTGGCATGGATCAGAACGTTTCCACATGTGGATAACTGGTCGCCCGACCGGTACAATGGCGGTTTGTTTTTGCCTCATCCGGCTTTCAACTCAGGGGATATCCGTGTCAGTGGAACTTTGGCAGCAGTGCGTAGAGCTTTTGCGCGATGAACTGCCTGCCCAGCAATTCAACACCTGGATCCGTCCGCTACAGGTCGAAGCCGAAGGCGACGAGTTGCGCGTCTATGCGCCTAACCGTTTCGTTCTCGATTGGGTCAATGAAAAGTACCTGGGCCGCCTGCTCGAACTCCTGGGTGAGCAAGGCAACGGTATTGCGCCTGCCCTTTCCTTATTAATAGGCAGCCGTCGCAGCTCCGCCCCCCGGGCTGCGCCTAACGCACCTGTCAGTGCCGCCGTTGCCGCGTCCATCGCGCAGAACCATGCGCAA